>NZ_CP150354.1:3400000-5600000 GCF_051521455.1 Sorangium sp. So ce887
CTCAAGCGCAGGGCCGATATGCTCAACCTGGGACCGGGCAGCCTCGCCGTGCGACGGGAGGCAGGCTCGCTCGTGGTGGAGCTCTCGCCCGGAGAGGCGGCGATCGCGACCGCCGGCGCCGATGCCCAGCAAGCGCTCACCTTCCGGCTTCGCGTGCCCATCAGCGACGCAAAGGAGACCCCGCAGGAGATCGTCGCCGACGTGCAGGGGGGGCCCATCTGGCTCTCGACCCTCGGCGTCCACGAGGGCGACATGGGGCTGTTCGATGTGGCGCGGACCTCGATCGTGAGCCGCGCGCGGGTCGTCCTGTCGGCGGACGGTCAGACACTGGGCGTCGACGGCGAAGGGAGGCTGAAGAACCTCTCCCTGCGGAGCACGGCCCTGGCGGACGAGCCCATCGCCGGGCTCGATCTGGCGTGGCGAGCCAAGGCGAACGGCAAGCTCGACTTGTCCAAGCTCGTCGCCGAGGACGCCGAGATCGATCTGGGCGCGCTGAGGCTGATCGCGCGCGGCGAATACGAGCACGCTGGGGCTTCGCACCGGGTCCGAGGCAGCTTCGAGGTGCCTCTCTCGGCGTGCCAGTCGATGCTGGACTCGGTCCCCAAGGGGGTCGTGGCGAAGCTCCACGGCATGAGGCTCGCCGGCTCGTTCGGGATCGAAGGGAAGCTCCGCTTCGACACCGCCAGCCTGGATCGGACCTTCGCGCTGGACTGGGGCGTCTCCAACACCTGCCGCGTGACGGAGATGCCGCCGGAGCTGAGCGTCGACCGCTTCAAGCGCGCGTTCCGGCGTCTGGTCTACGGGCCAGGCCGCCAGCGCGTCGAGATCGAGTCGGGGCCGGGCACCGCCGAGTGGGTGCCCTACGAGGACATCTCCCGCTTCATGGAGGTCGCCGTGCTGACCACGGAGGACGGCGGCTTCCATCGGCACCACGGGTTCGACGAGGAGGCCATCAAGAACTCGATCCGCGAGAACCTCCGGAAGAGGCGGTTCGTGCGGGGCGCGAGCACCGTCAGCATGCAGCTCGCCAAGAACCTCTACCTCGAGCGGACCAAGAGCGTGGCGCGCAAGCTCCAGGAAACCCTGCTCACGATGTACCTCGAGCAGGAGCTCACCAAGGAGCAGATCATGGAACTCTACCTGAACGTGGTGGAGTTCGGGCCGCTGGTCTACGGCATCGGCGCCGCCGCGCGGCACTACTTCAACGCGTCGGCGGCGCAGCTCTCGCTCGGGCAGGCGCTCTACATCGGGTCGATCCTGCCGAACCCGAGCGTGCAGCACTTCAATGCCAGCGGCGAGGTTACGCCCGCGTGGAGCGGGTACCTGCGCAAGCTCATGCAGATTGCGCACAGGCGCCATCGGATCTCCGACGAGGAGCTCGAGAAGGGGCTGCAGGAGACGGTCGTGCGAGGCTCCCCCGCGCCCCATCTTGCGCCCCGGCAACCCACCGGGGACGGCAGCGAGGCCGTCGACGAGCGACCAGAAGAGGAGCAGGGCGGCGCCTGGATGGCGCCCTGACCCGCGCCCGGGCGGGCCTGGACGTCAGCGCCTCTGGGCAGCGGTCCGGAGCTTCGCGAAGAACGCGCGAAGCAGGGCGGCGCACTCGTCCGCGAGCACGCCCGACGTGACCGCAAAGCGATGGTTGAGCCGGGTGTCGCGCCCGATCGCGAAGAGCGTGTCGACCGCTCCTGCCTTCGGGTCCGGACAACCGTAAACGAGCCGCGCGATCCGGGCGTTGACGAGCGCGCCCGCGCACATGGGACACGGCTCCAACGTCGCGTAGACCGTCGCCCCTTCGAGCCGCCACCGACCCAGCTGCCTTGCCGCGGCCCGCAGCGCGTCCACCTCGGCGTGCCCGGTCGGATCCTGATCGATCTCGCGCCGGTTACGGCCGCGCGCCAGCACGACCCCCTCCGCATCGACGATGAGCGCTCCCACGGGCACGTCGCCGGCAGCTGCCGCAGCCTCGGCCTCCGCGAGCGCCTCGCGCATCCGCAGCGCATCGATGCCGCCGGCACCCTCGTCGCTGGCACCCTCCGATCGCGGTACGGCGGAGAAGAGCACATCGGCTCCGTCATCCATCATGACGGTCTCAGGATCTGTCACACAACCGATCAGGCGCGCCCAGGAAGATTCGAACTTCCGACCCCCGGCTTCGTAGGCCGATGCTCTATCCAGCTGAGCTATGGGCGCTCTGGTGAAGACAAGCAGCACGACGTGGCTACGCCACCGCACTCCTCGCGTCGCGCTCGTTTGCGCGAAGTGAGTGCCGGCGTTTATACGCCCCCGAGCGGCCTGTCAAAGGAAAAGTGATCGGAGCCTGAGGGCGCTCGCTCAGGTGCGTGACTTTCGCGGGCAAATGTCGCTCTTCTCGCCGCTCCCTCGGGTGGCTCTGCTCCCGCCTCGTGGCGGGCCATGTCCCCATGGCGGAGCTCGCCTTTGTCGTTGAGCCGTCCGCCCGACCGAGCGAGCGAGCGAGCGGTCCGCGCAGTACCCTCGTCGGCGACGCGCACGGAGCCGGCCGCCGGGGCAGCCGACCGGTGGACAAAAACAATGGCGCGCGGCGATTCCATCACGGAATGGCCGCGCGCTCTCACACGCTCTCGAAGGCAAGCGAAGCTCTGAAGCGCTAGAAGGGGCGAGCAGGCCAAGCAGACAGAACGGTAGAAGGCGTAAGCCAAGCAGCAGCTGAGCGATGGACGAGGCGAAAGAGCGCCAGCTGAACGACCAAGCGCAAGCTAATGAGGCCCGTCAGGAGGGAGGAGGACCGCGACACGCTGCAGCCCACAGCGAAGAACACGGTCAATTCCGCCTTGAGCAGCCTCCGTGCCATTTCGGCGCCTCGACCCCGGTGCGCGCTCGGCACGGAACGTCCTGCGGAATAGTCACGTTTCACCGCGGTTTCTTCGGTGGTCACGGAGTCCCCTCCGACGAGAGCTCGGGCGGCGATGTCGCGCTGGGCGCCGTGCTTCGCAATCTTTGCGGAGTTGAGCCACCGGCCACCGGCGGGGTGCGACGCACCGCGCTATCGCGGCCATCCGAAGAGACGATCGTGCGGGGCGTCTGCATGGCAACGCTTGCAGAGGGGTAAGGCGCCGCGGTGGGTGGACGTGCCCTGCGGTGTGAGGACGAGGTACTCCCAGTCGCCGCCGTCAGGGTCGTAGCCGGCCGAGCGCTTCACCATGGCGAGCAGCGTCACCGGCTCCGACGCGCCCACCGGGTAGTGGAGCTCGACGACGGCCGCGCCGGGCGGGAGAACGCGAGCCGGGCCGAGCGCCGGGTAGGGAGCGGCGGCTGCATTGATCCGCACCTCGGCTTCCATCTCGCCGGTGAAGTGCTGGGAACGAGCCCGGCCCGTGGCAGGCGTGAAGCTCGCGAGCTGGCCGGCAAGCTCCCAGGCCGACGGCGCCGCGGGCGCAGGCGCAGCGGGCGCAACGGTCAACGCGCGCGGCTCGGCGGCGGGACTGGAGCCGCGCCCGATCCACGCCGTTGCGCCCTCGGGGTGCGTCCGGGAACGCGTCGGCGCACACCCGAGCGGCAAGGGAGCCCACCCCCAAGGGGACCGCGCCTCCGTCGAGAGCATCGGCAAGGCCAGGGCCGCCGCAGCGAGCGCGCTCCACGCAGAGAGGCGGGGTCGGGACCGCACCGGTCGAGATGCTACACTGCCAGGATGCACCTGGCCCCTTCCAGGCGAGGCCGCGCCTGGCGCGCCCTCTTCGCTGCGACGCTGGTCGCGCTGTCGGGCGCCGCGCTGATGGGAGGTGCCTCACAGGCGGCCGCCGAGGAGGCGTCCCGCCGCGCCTGGCTGGGCGTGGAGCTGGAGCCCGGGCCGGCCGGGGGGGTGCTCGCGAAGCACGTCGTCACCAGCTCGCCGGCGGCCAAGGCCGGCATCGTGGACGGGGATCAGGTCGTCGCGGCGGATGGCGTCCCGCTCGAAGAACCGAAGCAGCTGGTCGCCCGTGTCGCGCTCGCGGGGCCGGGCAACGTGGTGAACCTCCGGATCCGGCGCGGCGGCCAAGAGCGGGACGTCGCGCCGACGCTGGTGCCGTTCCCAGGGCGCGATCAGATCCTTCGCCTCGACAAGATCGGCACCTTCGCGCCCGCCTGGAAGCCGCTCGCCACCGTCGCGGGGGCCGTTCCGGCGAACGTCGGGGCCCTGCGTGGAAACGTGGTGCTGCTCGATTTCTGGGCCACGTGGTGCGCGCCGTGCCGCCTGATGGCCCCGCAGCTCTCGAAGTGGCACGCGACGTACGCCGCGCAGGGACTGCGGGTCATCGGTCTGACGAGCGACAGCGTGGGCGTCGCGACGAAGACAGCGCAGGCCCTGTCCATGCGCTACGCGGTCGCCGCGGACGCCTCGGAGTCGACCTCCGCGGCGTACGGCGTCAACGCGCTCCCCACGATGTTCGTGATCGACAAGAAGGGCGTCATCCGCGATGTGGTGGTCGGGTACGACCCGTCCCGGCACGCCGAGATCGAGAAGCTCCTCAAGGCGCTGCTCGCGGAGCCTGCGCCGGCGCCGTAGCCGCCGTGGGGCCGCGCGGGACCGGTAGCTCCCCATGCTCCTCTCCATCGACGAATTTCTATGGGCGCTGCGGCGCGACGGCTTCGCGGTGTCGACGGCGCAGGCCATCGACGTCGCGCGCGCGTGCGCCCTCGTCGGGTTCGGCGACCGCGCGCGGCTGCGCGACACTATCGGCGCGGTGGTCGTCGAGCGCGCCGCCGATCTCCGCCGGTACCACGCCTCCTTCGACCGCTTCTTCTCTCCGGAGGGCGCGCACGTCGGCGACCTGTGGGCGCGCCTGCGGGAGCGCGGGTTCTCGGACGGGGAGCTCTCGGCCCTGCGCGATCTGCTGAGCGCGGCCGCGGAGCGGAGCGGCGCGTTCGGCGACGCGATCGGGTTCCAGGCGCTCGCGGGGACCGCAGGGGAGCTCGACCAGGCGCTCCGGTCGGCGGGGATCGCGCGCGCGCTCGCGCCGATGACGAGCTCGCTCCAGGTCGGGTTCTTCGCGCAGCGGGTGATGGATCAGCTCGGGGTACCGGCCGTCGCCAGCGCGCTGCGGAGGATCCGGAGCGCGCTCGAGGAGGCGCTCGGCGAGGATCGGGGGAAGGCCCTCGCCGAGGCGCTCGCCGCCGAGATGGAGCGGATGCGGCACCGCGTGCGCGAGCACGTGACGCTGGCGCTCCGGCGCCTCGAGGGGGAAGAGCCCGCGGCCCTCGGCCGCATGGACGTGCCGTTCGCCTCGCTCAGCGAAGGCGAGATGGACGAGGTGCGTCGCGCCGTGAGGGCGCTGTCCCAGAGGCTCCGGGGCGCCGAGAGGCTCCGGAGGCGCCGCGCGCGGCGCGGCAGGATCGATCCCCACCGGACGCTGCGGCGCAGCCTCCAGACCGGCGGCGTGCCCTTCCAGCCGGCCCGGCGGGCGCGCCGGCGCGACAAGCCGCGCCTCATGGTCCTCTGCGACGTGTCGGACTCGGTCCGCGTCGCCGCGCGCTTCATGCTCGAGTTCGTCTGCGCGGCGCAGGAGCTCTTCGACCGGACACGATCGTTCGTCTTCGTGAGCGAGCTCGCCGAGACGACCGAGCTCTTCGCGGCGATGCCGGCGAGCGCGGCGCTCGAGCACATCCAGCGCGGCGAGGTGGTGAGCCGCGCGCACAACTCGAATTACGGGCGCGCTCTCCTCGCCTTCGAGGAGCGGTACGGGCGTGACGTGGACCGGCGGGTGACCCTCGTGATCCTGGGCGACGGGCGCACGAACTACTTCGCGGACGAGGCGGAGGCCGTCAGGAGGCTCCGCGACCGGGCGCGGGCGCTGCTCTGGCTGTGCCCCGAGGGGCCCGGCGCCTGGGGGACGGGAGACAGCGCGATGCTGCGCTACGCCGCAGCGTCGACCAAGGTGCTGGTGGCCCGGACCGCGCGGGAGCTCGAAACGGCGGCGCGGGAGGTGGTCGCCCGGCGCGCTTAGGGCTATGGGTCGCGCCATGTCGCTCGATCAGAAGCTGAGGGAGCTCACGGCGCGCATCGAGAAGGGGGGCGCGCAGAAGTACCACGACAAGAACGCGGAGCAGGGCAAGCTGTTCGCGCGGCAGCGCGTCGCGCTGCTCCTCGATGAAGGGAGCTTCATCGAGGATGCGGCGCTCGCCAACGCGCTGGATCCCGAGCTCCCGGCCGACGGCGTCGTCACGGGCACCGGCACCATGGGCGGACGCCCCGTCTGCGTGATGGCGAACGACTCGACGGTGAAGGCCGGCTCGTGGGGGCGCCGCACCGTCGAGAAGATCCTGCGCGTGCAGGAGACCGCGCGGCGTCTCCGGTGCCCGCTGCTCTACCTCGTCGACTCCGCGGGGGCGCGGATCACCGACCAGATCGAGATGTTCCCCGGGCGACGCGGCGCGGGCCGGATCTTCTACAACCAGGTCGAGCTGAGCGGCCTGGTGCCGCAGATCTGCTTGCTGTTCGGCCCGTCGGCGGCGGGGGGCGCGTACATCCCGGCGTTCTGCGACGTCGTGTGCATGGTCGAGAGCAACGCGAGCATGTACCTGGGCTCGCCGCGGATGGCGGAGATGGTGATCGGCGAGAAGGTCACGCTCGAAGAGCTCGGCGGCGCGCGCATGCACTGCTCGGTCTCGGGGTGCGGGGACGTGCTCGTGAAGACCGAAGAGGAGGCGATCGCGTTCGCGAAGCGCTACCTCGCGCTGATGCCGCAGAGCTCCGCGGAGGCCTCGCCCCGCGTCGAGCCGAGACCGGAGAAGCCAGGGCAGCGGCCGCTCGAGGATGTGATCCCCGCCGACGAGAACAAGCCGTTCGACATCATGGCCGTGATCGACGCGGTCATCGACGAGGGCAGCTTCGTCGAGATCAAGAAGCTCTACGCGAAGGAGATCGTCACGGGGCTCGCGCGCATCGAGGGGCGCGCGGTCGGGATCGTCGCGAACCAGCCGAAATACAAGGGCGGCGTGCTGTTCGTGGACTCGGCCGACAAGGCCGCGCGGTTCATCTGGCTGTGCGATGCCTTCAACATCCCGCTGCTGTACCTCGCCGACGTGCCCGGCTTCATGATCGGGACGGTCGTCGAGCGACAGGGGATCATCCGGGCCGGCGCGAAGATGATCGCCGCGGTGAGCGAGGCGACCGTGCCGAAGCTGTCCGTCGTCGTGCGCAAGGCGTACGGCGCCGGGCTCTACGCGATGTGCGGGCCGGCGTTCGCGCCGGACGAGTGCATCGCCCTGCCCTCGGCGTCCATCGCGGTGATGGGGCCGAGCGCCGCGGTGAACGCCGTTTACTTCAACAAGATCCAGGCGATCCCGGCGGGGCCCGAGCGCGAGGCGCTCGTCCAGAAGCTGCGCGACGAGTACCGCGCCGACGTCGACCTGGAGAAGCTCGCGAGCGAGCTCGTGATCGACGCGATCATCCCGACGGCGAACCTCCGCCGCGAGGTGGCGCGCCGCTTCGAGCGATACGCCGGCAAGGTCGAAGAGCGGCCGCGCAAGAAGCACCTCGTCCCGCCGGTGTGAGCGGCGCGCCCGCGCGTTGCGCGTGGCTCCGCGGCGCGATCCGGAGAGCGCGCGGCGAGAGCGGCGTGCTCCGCAGGCCCGGCCGCGTGGGAAGAAGAAGGTGGTGTAGACTCGTCGCGTGCTTGCCCGCAGGCTCCCGCTCCCCCTAGCGCTGCTCGGCCTCGCTCTCGCGCCGGGTGATGCGCGCGCCGACGTCTCGGCCCCGGCGGTGGCGCGCCTGCTCAGCTCGCGCCTTGGCCGGCACCCGCTCGCGGATCCGCGCGGGCGTATCCCCGTGCTGGTGCCGCTGCCCGCCGGCGCCGACGCGCGGTCGCTCGGGCTGCTCCCGGTCGCGCCGGGCTTCGGGACCGTCCGGCTCGCACCCGGCGACGTCGGCGCCTTCGCCGCCGCGCACCCGGAGCTCTCGCTGCTCACGGGACCGCCGCGACAGCCCCTCCTCGATCGATCCAAGCGGTGGATCCGCCTCGAGCCGTACCGGAAGGCCACCGGAGCGGACGGCCAGGGGGTGATCGTCGGCGTGGTCGATACCGGCATCGACGTGACCCACCCGGATTTCCGGGACAAGAACGGCAAGACACGGATCAAATGGGTGCTGCAGGCCGGGCGCCCCAGAGGGCTGCACGAATCGCTCGAGCAGCACTACGGGTGCGATGATCCGGCGCAGTCCTCGTGCGCGATCTTCTCCGGCGCCGACATCGACGCCATGCTCGCGCAGGGGGATACGGGCATCCTCCGCGACATCGCGGGGCACGGTACGCACGTGGCCTCCATCGCGGCGGGAAACGGCGGGCCGATGCTCCCGAAGCTGTCGCGGTACGTCGGGGTGGCGCCCGCCGCGACCCTGATCATCGCCGCACCGTCGCGCCCCGGTGAGGGCTTCGAGGATCCGGACATCCTCAACGCGGTGAGGTTCATCTTCGATCGCGCCGAGGAGCTCGGCATGCCGGCGGTCGTCAACCTGAGCGTCGGCAGCGACTTCGGGCCCCACGACGGGACGAGCCCGCTCGAGGCAGGGCTCGCCGCGATGGTCGGCGACGCTCACCCGGGACGCGCGATCGTCGTGGCCGCCGGCAACAGCGGCGCGATGTACGAGCTCGACGGCGAAGGACCGATGGGGATCCACACCGAGGCGCACATCTCGAAGTACGGCGAGACGCGCGTGCCCATCCGCACGCCGAGCGCGTCGAACGGGCAGGGATACGTCTGGATCACCTTCATGCCCGGGGACGAGGTGTCGGTCGGCCTCGAGGGGCCGGGCGGCGAGACGTGGATCGGCCTGGTCGATCCCGGAGAAGACGCCGGCTACACCAGCGACGACGGCGAGACGACCGGCGCCGTGATCAACCGGCTCGCGAACGGGAAGTCGCCCATCACGGCGGGCACGAACAGCGCCGTCGTGGCCTTCAGCGGGGCGTGGAAGGCGGGCGAGTTCGCGATCCGCCTGCAAGGCCACGGGGACGCGCAACTCTGGGTGACGGGGCTCGGCGACGTCTCGGTATCGCACGATCTCGGGCTCCAGTTCACGCGCGGCATCAAGCAGGGGACGATCAACGTGCCCGCGAGCCACCCCGGCCTGCTCGCCGTGGGATGCACCATCAACCGCGTCCGCTGGGAGCCGTACGAGAGCTCCACGATCGTGCGCTTGATGAGCCTCGACGGCGAGGCGATCGAGGAGGGTAGCGCCTGCTACTTCAGCGCGACCGGCCCCACGCCGTTTGGGGTGGCCAAGCCCGAGATCAGCGCGCCCGGCGGCCTTGTCGCCGCCGCGATGGGGAGCGAGGTCGACCCGCGCGACCGACCCGGAGGGCTGTTCGATACGCCAGGGTGCCCCGACGACACGCCCTGCTTCGTCGTCGACGACTACCACGCGATCGCGTCGGGCTCGTCGATGGCGGCGCCGCAGGTCGCAGGCGCGATCGCGCTCCTCTTCCAGAACAACCCGAACCTGAGCCAGGTAGAGGTCACGGAGGTGCTCCAGGCCGGCGCGCGGCGCGCGGAGGACGCCGAGCCGTTCGACGCGCAGCTCGGGCCCGGCGTGCTCGATCTGGAGGGCGCGCGTCTCGCGCTGGAAGCCGCCGAGACCGGGGACACCGCGCCGGCGCTCGACAAGAGCTGGTACGTCCTGTCGAGCACCTACGCGAGACCCGACCCGTCCTGGCCGGTCTGGGGGACGATCGAGCTGCGGCGCGCGGACGGAGCCCCGGTGAGGGTCCCCGCCGACAAGCTCACGGTCGGGCTCCGCGGCGGGGTGATGCACACGCCGCTCAGAGAGGTGCGCCGCGGGCTGTGGAGGTTCGCGGTCGCAGCGCCGCGCGGCTCCGGCGGAACCTCGCTGGCCGTCGACGTGCTCTACGACGGCGCCTCGCTCGGCGCGCACGAGCTCCCGGTCGGGAGCGACGTGTGGATGGCGAACGGGGAGCTCGAGGCAACGAGCGGCGCGTGCGCCTGCGCTGCCGCCGGTGCGGACCGCGCGCCGCCGTCGAACCGCAGCATCGCCTTCGGGCTCGCAGGCGCCCTCGCAGCGGCGCTCGCGGCGCGACGGCGGCGCCGCGGTTGAGCGCCCGCCGGGCCGGCGCTCGACCGCGGCCCCAGGAGCTTGCGCGCGGCTGCAGTCCGGCGGCGTCCGTGTCACCGTGGCCGGGCGGGCGGCAGGGCAGGGCAGGCAGACCACGACGACGATGGATCAAGGGACCATGGAGAGACAGGTGAACGCAGATCGACCTCCCACGGCAGAGGCGGACGCGGGGCGCATGCCCGCGCCGAGGCCGCTCCGGTTCGCGGCGCGCACCGGCTGGGATCTCTCGGAGAACCGGCTCGCGTCCGTCCTCGTCGAGGCCCGCCGGGCAGGGCGCGCGCTCGTCGACTTCACCGAGTCGAACCCGACGCGATGCGGGATCATCGAGACGGAGCCCCTCATCGCGCGGCTGGGCGAGCCGCGCGGCTCCAGGTACGCGCCGCTGCCGCTCGGCGACCCCGCCGCGCGCGCCGCGGTGTCGCGCTACTACCAGGAGCGCGGGCTCGAGGTGGATCCGGCGGGCGTCGTGCTGACGGCCAGCACAAGTGAGGCGTACGGCTGGCTGCTCAAGCTGCTCGCCGAGCGGGGCGACGACGTGCTCGTCCCGGTGCCGTCGTACCCGTTGCTCGAGTACCTGGCCTGCCTGGAGGACGTCGCGCTCACGCCGTACCCGCTCCTCAAGGAAGAGGGGTGGCGCATCGATCTCGGCGCGCTGGAGCGCGCCGCCGGCGAACGGACGCGCGCGGTGGTGCTCGTCCACCCGAACAACCCGACCGGCTCCTTCGTGCGCCGCGACGACGCCGCGGCGCTCGAGGCGTGCGCCCGGGAGCGCGGCCTCGCGCTGATCGTCGACGAGGTCTTCGGCGACTACGCGCACGGAGACCTCGCTCAGGACCGCCTGCCGAGCTTCGCCGGAAGGCGGCAGGCGCTGACCTTCGTGCTGAGCGGGCTCTCCAAGGTGATGGCGCTGCCGCAGCTCAAGCTCGGCTGGATCGCGGTCTCGGGACCGCCGGAGCTCGCCGCCGCGGCGGTGGAGCGGCTCGAGATCATCGCCGATACCTACCTCTCGGTCGGCACCCCGGTGCAGCTCGCGCTGCCGGAGATCCTCGCCGCGCAGGCGCCCGTCCAGCGCGCGATCCTGTCGCGCGTGCAGGCCAACCTGGCGGCGCTCGACGCGGCGATCGCGGCGCGCGCCGGGGGCGCGGTCCGGCGGCTTCCGATCGACGGCGGATGGTACGCGACGCTGGAGGTCCCGCGCGTGCACGACGAGGACGGCTGGGTCGAGCTCCTCGTGCGCGACGAGGGGATCATCGTCCACCCCGGCTACTTCTTCGACATGCCGCGCGACGGCTTCCTCGTGGTCGGCCTGCTGCTCGAGACGGAGGTGTTCGCGGAGGCCGCGCCGCGGCTCGTGGACCGGATGGCGCGCGCGATCAGCGGTGAATGAGGACGACCGTGGAGCGGCCGGCGTCGCGAGAGGCCCGCAGGCCGTGCCACCCCTCCGGAACCGGCGGGTCGGTCCAGGCGAACATCTGCTTCGCGTCGATGGGGGAGAGGTTGACGCAGCCGCCGCTCTTCAGCTCGCCCCAGGCGTCATGCCAGTACGCGCCGTGCAGCGCGTGAGGGCCGTGGAAGTTCTGCACGAACTGCACCTCGGAGTGGACGATGTTGTCGTTCGAGCTCGACACCATCGTCGCCGTCACGAACTTCCCGTCGATGCGGAAGCGCCCCGTCGGCGTCGCCGCGGTCTCGATGGCGGGGATGCCCTTCTGCGGGACGCCGCCGCGCCCCGGTGAGATGAGCGTGGCGAAGACCGGGGTGAGCTCCTCGTAGGCGACGAACCAGCCGCCGAGCACGCTGATCTCGATCCACTTGCGCGGCGGTGAGGAGGGCTCGTTCTCGCCCTCGAGCGGCGAGCGCTTCGCCGCCTCGATCACCACGGCGTCGTCCGCGTGCACGTAGACCCCCGGCTCCTGCGTCTCGAGGAACCGCTCGCCGTCCTCGACCTCGGCGCGGCTCGTGAGTCCGACGGAGGCGAGCCGCGCGAACGACGCGCCCATGGGCTCGAAGCGGCCGCCGGCGCCCCGCTGGTACTTCGGTCGATCGGTCTTGCGGAAGAACGCGAGCGGGAGCGAACGCTCGCCCTTCAGCCACACACCCTGGAAGCTCGAGCGCGGGTACGGCCTCAGCCGATCCTTCGGCATGTACGCCTGGTCCGACGTCACCACCCAGGTCCGATCCTGCGCGTCGAACACCCGGGTGAACGCCACCGTCGAGCCGTTCACGATCCTGTCGCGCCCCTCGCGCACGAGGTCGCCGAAGGGAAACAGCGCCGGCGCGGCGACGCCCGCGAGCTTCAGATCGACCCCGACGAGGGCCTGGTCGATCTCCCCGATGGCTTCCTCGCTCAACCCCTCAGCGGCGCGTACCTTCGCGGCGTTCGCGAGGTGCTTCTCGATGTCCCACTCGGAGCGCCGCTGCTCTTTCGCGCTCGGGAGCTGCCGGTAGCGCGGCGCGCCGGTCGACTCCGCGTAGTCGTAGGGCCACGGCGAGTCGAGCCTGGGCGCGTGCGGGCGCAGCGCGGCGACGACGGGGTCGTCCGGGTCGACCGTGGCGCTGGCGCCGGCGCAGACGTAGCCCCGCGGCTCGACGGCGTACCACGCGTCGCAGCCCTCGCCCGGCGTCCGCGCGGCCTCGACGCTGCCGCCGCGGAGCGCGACGGAGCCGCCGAGCCCCAGGTAGCCGCTCCAGCCTCGTGTCGGGTACGGGCCGGGGTTGATCCAGGCAAACCGCGCCTTCGAGTGCATGCGCGCGCCTTCCTTCGCCGCGCTCGGCGAGGGCGTCGCGCCGGCCTCCGCCTGGACCGGGGCGGGTGCCGTCGCGAGGTGCACCGCCTCGACGACCGCGGCGCGCGGCGCCTCGGCGGCGGCGCGCGCCGCGTCCGCCTCGAGCGAGGCCGGCGCCGCCAAGGCGGGGCTCTCTTCGGAACAAGCGGCGGTGCCCCCCGACGCGATCACGCACGCCAGGGCGGCGAGGAGCAAGGAGGAAGTTGAGCTAGCCATGCAAGCGGGAGAGACTACTTGCCGGAAGCCGCCGCGGACAAGCCAGCGGCGCCCGCCTGTCCCAGGAGAACCGCCCTACAGCCTGCCGAGCACGGCCACGACGAGCAGGATCACCCCGACGAGCGCCACGGTGAGCATCATGAACCTCGTCAGCCGCGGCTTCAGCCACCTCCACAGGACGAGGCGAGCCACCTTCCACAAGAGCACCAGGATCTGCCGGAGGACCTTGCCCACGACCGGAGCGTAGCTCAGTCCCGTGGCGCGCGCCCCCAGCAAGGGCGGGAGATTTCGCGCCCAATGGACAGGCCCAGCGACAGCCCTCCGCGCCGGACGGGGCCGGGACACGGCGGCAGGCGGGGCGCTGGCTGGCCCCTCCGCCGGCGCTGGCCAGCGGGCGGGCGGCCGGCAGCGAGCGGCGTCAGTCGATGTCGACGCTCACCTTCGAGGCGTAGCTGCCAGGGGAAGGGAAGGTGATCTCGCGGAGCGCGCCGGCGACACACTCGGCCGCCTCCTCGCCCCGTTCGTCGGCGCTGGAGACGCCCACGCTGAGCGGCTTGCCGTCGGTGTCGATGTAAAGCGTCGCCTTGAGCTGGGTGCCGCCCGCCTGGCTCCGGCAGGAGTTGAGCGCCGGCTGCGCCTTCTTGTACGGCGTCCCGAGCTGGTCGGGCGTCCACGGCACCGGCGGGCGCTCGTCGCTGCTCGGCTCGAAGGTGAAGCTGTTCTCCGCCAGGCCCTCTCCGCCGACCGGCTTCGGCCAGCGCGTCGCCTTCAGGACGCCGAGCATGCACGTCTCGGTCTCGCGGTCTCCCAGGGTCGAGTCCTTCACGAACGCCC
Organism: Sorangium sp. So ce887; assembly: GCF_051521455.1. Taxonomy (NCBI): domain Bacteria; kingdom Pseudomonadati; phylum Myxococcota; order Polyangiales; family Polyangiaceae; genus Sorangium; species Sorangium sp. So ce887. The sequence goes on from NZ_CP150354.1 coordinate 3,413,924, forward strand.
AGCGCGCCGTGCCCTCCTCGGTCACCCGGACCTTGAAGCGGATCTCGCCGCCGAGATAGGGGAGCCGCTGGACGCCCCTCTGGTAGCAACGCGAGAGCCGCGGAGCGGCGCGCTCGAACGCCGCCTGCACCTTCTCCTCGTTCATGCCGCCGATCTCGGACCGCGAGCTCATCGTCGAGCGCGACGTCTCGATAGGCTCGGCGTCGCGCATCACCGGCGCCGCGGGCGTGGGGTCGGCGCCGCCGCAACCCGGGAGGGCCGCGAACGCCGAGACAGCAACGAGGGGGACCGTGCCCCTGAGCAAGCCAATGAATTTCATGATCCGGCGAGGACTCTATACGAGCCACGTCTCCGGCGAAAAGAGGGCGGTGAGGGGCACCGCGCCTCCAGTGCATGTGAGAGATTCTACGCCAGCGCGAACGCCGACGCGCCGCGCCGAACGCGCGTCCGCTCCGAAAGAAGGCGCCCGTGACGCACACGGTAGAACCGCAGCGGAGAAGCTCCGTCGACGAGCGCCTGTGCGCCGAAGATGCGAGGGGGCGCGCCGGCGCGCACCGGCGCGTCATTTTCGCGGTGCGTGTGGCCGTGGATCACGTGAAGATGATCGTGCTCGTGGAGCAGCGCCATGAGCTCGGCGCTGTTGATCAGCCCGTCCAGCCACTGCATCGCGCCGATCGAATGCCGGAGCGGCGGATGGTGCTGGGCGAGCACGAGCGCGTCGCCGGAGCGGCGCGTCTCGGCGGCGAGCGCGGCGACGCGCGAGAGCTCGCGGGCCGCGATCGCCCCCGCCGAGCGGGTCACCGGCTGCATCATGGCCGTCGACACCGCGGTCACGAGGGCCCCAGGGAGGGCGACCGCCGTCTCACGCCCGCTCGTGGCCGCGAAGGGGCAGAGACAGCCTCGAAGGGCGCGCTCCCACGCGTCGCCCCCGGCATACGCGTCGTGGTTGCCAGGCACCAGCGTGACGCGGGCCGGGTCCCAGCCGCTCTCCGCCAGCACCGCGGCGAGCACCTCGAACTGGGCAGGCGTCCCGTCCTCCGTGAGATCGCCGGTGAGCACCAGGTGGTCCGCCCCGCTCCGCCATGCCTCGACCAGCACGGCCAGGGCGCGACGGCGGCGTTGCGCTGCGTCGATGGGGCGGCCGAAGCTAAGATAACGAAGCCGCCACCGCTCGGCGCCGCGGCGGCGGTCGTGATCCGCCTCGAGGAGATGAAAATCCGTGAGGTGGGCGATCGTCGTCATCGGCGCCATCGTGCGACCTGACCGACGTCGTTCCGGCGACATCGACGCAAGCTCTCGGCGACGCCCTCCGCCGCTGCGCGAGGCGCCCCGGAGCGCGCCGGGCGAGCGCGGCGCGCTCCCGGCGACCTCGACAGGACGCGCCCCCCTCCGCGCTGCCGACGACGAGGCGCGCCGTGACGCCCGCACGGCCCGCTCGCGACGCGGTTGTGACAGGGGCCGGCGGCGCTCTACCATCGGCCGCCATGCGGGGTGCCGCAACCATCTCGGACGTGCTCGTGCGGGTAGCGTCGTCGGGCGCCATCGGGATCGGCATCGCCGCCGCGCTGCTCCTCGCGCTGCGGCTGCTGATGCCGCCGGCGCAGCGCGGGAAGCTGCGCCTGCCGGTCGCGCTGCTCGGCCTCCACGTGGCAGCGCTGCTCGCCCGGCTCCCGCTCGATCCGACCTCGTCGCTTCGCGTGGGGCTCTCGGCCGTCGCGCTCTTCTTTCTCCTGACCGCGCTCGGTCGCGCCGCCTTCCTCCTCGTCGTCGACCTGATCTTCGTGGTGCGCCTCGGGCGGCCGATGTCCCGGATCATCCGCGACATCATCCAGGGGCTCGTCTACGCGAGCGTCGCGCTCATCACGCTCCGCGCGGCGGGGGTCGAGCCGGGCTCGCTGCTCACCACCTCCGCGCTGCTCACCGCGGTGATCGGCCTGTCGCTCCAGGAGACGCTCGGGAACCTGTTCGCCGGGCTCGCGATCCAGGCGCAGCAGCCGTTCGAGGTGGGGGACTGGATCCAGATCGAGCCGGATCCGAGGCTCATCGGGCAGGTCGTCGAGATCAACTGGCGCGCGACCAAGGTCCTCACGAACGATCAGGTCGAGCTGACGATCCCGAACGGCGCGCTCGCGAAGAGCACGATCCGGAACTTCACGAAGCCCACCGTGACCGCGCGGCGGACGATCGAGGTGCGGGGCCCCTACGACGTGTCGCCGCGGCTCGTGGAGCAGGCGCTGCTCGGCGCGGTGGCCTCCGCGCCGGGGGTGCTGCTCGCGCCGCCGCCCTTCGTGCTCGCCGCGAGGTTCGACGAGAGCAGCATCGGCTACCAGGTCTGCTTCTTCACCGACGACTTCGCCCGCCGCGACCGCGTCGATTCGGATGTTCGTCAGCGGATCTGGTACGCGTTCCAGCGCGAGGGCATCGCGGTCCCGTTCCCCACCCGCACCGTCCGGATGGCCGAGACGTCGACCGAGTCGCAGGCGCGCAGCGAGGCCGACGAGCGACAGCGCCGCCTGCAGTCGCTGCGCGTCGTCGACTTCCTCGCCGCGCTCCCGCCGCCGCTCCTCGACCAGCTCGCGAGGCTGTCGACGACCTGCAGCTACATGACCGGTGAGGTCGTGATCCGGCAGGGGGCCGCGGGGCACGAGCTGTTCATCGTGCAGTCGGGCGAGGTCTCGGTGATCGTGGGGCGCGAGGGCGGCAGCACGGCCGAGGTGGCGCGCCTCGGCCCGGGCAAGTTCTTCGGCGAGATGTCGCTGATGACCGGGGAGCCGCGCAGCGCGACCATCCAGGCGGTGAGCGATTGCGAGCTCGTGAAGGTCGACAAGGAGGCTTTCCACGAGATCCTGGCGGCGGCGCCGGGCCTCGCCGAGAAGATCACCGAGGTGCTGGTCGCGCGCCAGTCAGCGCTCGACGAGAACGTGTCGGTGCGCCGCGCCCGCGCCGGCGCGGAGGAGGCCAAGACGACCGCGCTCCTCGGCAAAATCCGGCAATTTTTCTCGCTTTAGTCACACGGCGGGGGCACGTCACGGGGCGGACGCGGCGCTGCTCGGGACGGGGAGAGCGCCGGCGGTGACACGATCGCTCTCCTGGTTGCCCTCGAAGGTGTTGTCCTCCGAGAGCTTCGGCGCCCGCGCGCCCTGCAGGACCAGGCCGAACCGGTTGCCCGTGGCGCGAGAGTGCGCGAGCGCGCCGTGGCTGTCGCTGAAGAGCAGCCCGGCGCGCGCGCAGCCCTCCGCCTGCACCGAGCTCACCTGCGCCGCCGAGCGGAGGACGAGGAGGCCGTCGCCGATGTCCGCCACCGATTCCTCCTGCCCGCCGACGCTCGGGGTGGAGAACGTCCCGCTCTCGACGCCCCGGATGACCGTGTCCTCCACCGTGCTCGGCGACGCGAGCAGCAGCATGCCCGCCACGCGGCTCTCCAGCACCGCCGACCTCCGGACGACGACCCCCGCCGCCCCGGCGCTCAGCAGGCCGACGCCGCCGGTGCCGTCGCGCTCCTCCGACAGCGCGCGCTCGATGAGGCTGTCCGTGAGCTCGAGCTCCGCCCCCCGGGATGCGCTCACGCCGGCGACATGGGCCTCCAGGACATACGTCGACGCCAGCGTGGCCCGCGCGCCCTGCACCACCACGCCGGCAGCGCGATCCCGGTGGATCGGGCGCGCGCGCGTGCCCGCGATGACCACGCCCCTGGCCGAGAACGTCCCGCCCGACACGAACACGCCCGCGTCGCCGGCCTGACGCACGAGGCTCGACGACAGCGAGAGCGCTCCGTCCCGCTGCTCGATGGCGTACCCGAGGCGGCCCTCCTCCGCGGCGGCCGCGCCCTGGAAGAGGGTCCCGGATACCTCGACCGCCGTGCCGGCGTCCGCGACCACGAGCTGCGCGTCGCACGCGCCGGACAGCACGCTGGACTCGAGCGTCGCGCGAGCGCCCTGCTCCACGATCACGTCGCCGGCCTCCGGCGCCCCCTCGGGCGGGGCGGCGATGAGGCTGCGCGTCGCCACGAGCTCGGCGCCGGAGCCCGTCACCAGCACGCCCAGGCGGTGGTGGACGAGCGCGTTCGCGTCGAGCCGGAGCGTGCCCGCGTCGAGGAGCACGCCGACCGCGTCGCTCGTCTCCGTCTGCAGGGCGGTGGCCTCCAGCAGGTTGCCCTCCGCGACCACCTCCGCCGCCTCGGAGGTGATCCGCAGGCTGACCGTGCCGTCGACCAGCGCGTTTTCCGTGAGCCGCGCGCGCGCCCCGGATGCGACCAGCACGTTCGTCCAGAGATCGCCCGTGCCCTCGCCCGCCCACGACGCCTGGACCAGGCTGCGCGACATGTCGAGGCTCGCGCCCGGGAGCGCGACCACGACGCCGTTGCCGCTCCCGCCCGTCACGCGGACGTCGCGCACCGATACCTCCGCTGCCTGGATGAACAGCCCGATGGAAGGGCTGATCACGCTCACGCCGCGCACGCCGGCGCCCTCGATATCATGAATCCAGACCGCGCTGACGTTGCCGCTCGCATCGTCCTGCTCGCCCCGGAGCACGACCCGGGACGCGCACCGCCCGACGAGCTCGATAGACTTCATGATCTCGACCGGCTCGTCGTACTCGCCCTCGGCCAGGACGACGCGCCCCCCCGCCTGCACCGCCGAGAGCGCCCCCGCCAGCGTCGTGAACGGCCTGTCCCGCGACCCGTCACCGTCGCCACCCGCGTAGGTCAGATCGACATGGATGTCGCCGGGCACCTCGGCGACTTGGCCCCACGGCCCCGCGCCGCAGCCGTCTGGGCCGTCGATGGAGATACACCCCTTCTGCGGGACCGCGAAGGTCCCTTCCGGGCATCTGGCCATGGTGGGATGACAGCCGTCGGCCTCCACGAACTCCGCCGCACAGCCGGGGATCCCGACTTCGACGCAACCCTCGTCCACCCTCGGGACCGTCCCGGGCGAACACTTCTCGAGCGCCGGACGGCAGAAGCCGTCCTCGCCGACGAAGTCGCCGGCGCAGCCCTGAATGCCCACCGAGACACATCCGTTCACGCCGCTGAGTTGCCCCGGTGCACACCCGGGTCCGCCGGCGTCGTCCCCCGGCAGGTGAGAATACGGCGGGAGCTCGGAGCCCTCGCAACCGAGGAGCGATGCGGCGCACAGGCTGACAGTGAAAGAGAAGAGACACAGCAGCGCTGAGAGTCCAAGCTTTGCGCACAACACCCCATCAACGTAGCAGATGAACCGACGCGCATGCCGGTAATGCGCCCTTTTCCTCGTCGCTCCCAGCCGCTCGAGACCGGACATTCACAGGCGTGACCCGGACAGCTGCACGTCAGCTCGCGCCCAGGCGCGCTCGAAGCGCTCGTGTGCGGCGGCTGCCTCCTCTTCCCTGCCCTGTGCGCGCAGGCTCTGCTCGAGGCCGCGGAGCGACCAGCCATTGTCGGGGTTCCGGGCCAGATCCTCCCGGTACGTCGCCTCGGCGTCGCGCGGGCGACCCGCCTTGAGGAGCGCCGCGCCGAGCGTGTGGCGGACCGGCTCGGGCCAGTCCGGTGGCTCGAAATAGAGCAGTGTGTCCTCGACGCGTACGGCCGCCTGGAGCATGCGAACGGCGGCGCCGGTCTCGCCGCGCTCCGACGCGATCTGGCTCTCCAGCACGAGCGAGGCGATCTCGAGCAGGTCCTGTGCGCGGTTCCTGCCGATCGTGACGCCGGCGCGCTCGGACGAGCTCGCCCGGAGCGCCGCCGCCTCGCGCGCAGCGTCGTCGGGGCGCCCCGTCGACGCGAGCGCGCGGCCGCGCGCATAGCGTCAGGTCCCCGTCGTGTAACGCTGCTCGGACGGCGGCGCCGGCACGGCGAGGACGTCCTCCCAGCGGCCGAACCGGACGAGCGCGAACAGCAGCGCAGGCCGGAACATCTCGAGCCTCGGCATGTGCCGGACGTTGTGGTCGGGCACCGCGGCGTCGAGCTCGCGGGCCGCGCGCTCGGCGACGGCGCTGCGCCCATCCATGCTCGCAGCGACCGAGAGGAAATGGAGGTTGTGGGGGAAGTACATCATCGGATAGATGCCCTCCGGCGTGAGCGCGGAGGTCGAGCCGGACGACGGGTCATGCAGGCGCGATTCCCGCCGGCCGGGAAGGCAGCGCACAGAGGACACGGCGTGCGCCCGGGCCGATCGTCGCGCCCGCTGCATCAGCGCGGTGCGCGATGGACGGACGGCGCGACTTGCGGCAACCTCGAGGCATGACGACGTGCAGGGATGAAGCTCTTCGCTGGGTTCACCGCTACGCGATTGGCGGCGCTGCGTTCGCCGCGCTCCCGCTCCCGATCTCGACGTCCACCGGGCTCGTCGCGATCGAGACCCACATGATGGCGATGGTCGGCGAGATCTACGGCGAGACCGTCGGATCCGTGGTGACGACCGCCGCCGGCGGGAGCTTCGCGATCCTCGGGCAAGGCTTGAAATTCCTCGCCACCCGGGCCGTCGGCTTCGTCCCCCTGATCGGGCCGGTCATCAAGATGGGCATCGCCGGGCTCACGATCGAGGCGATCGGCCGCGGCGTCGTGGTCCATTTCGAGCGCAAATACCCGGGCAAGCTCTTCCAGGAAAGGTGAGCTACCCGCGCGCGAGAGCCGCGCGCGGGACGGGGGCGCAGCGTGCGCGCAGCAGGCCGTCGCGGCGCGCGCGACAGGCCGTCGCGGCGCGCGCAGCAGGCCGGGAGGCCCGCGCACGGCACGCAATGCGCCGACGCGCTGCGCCCCCGGATCGTCCGCGCACGCCGCGCGCCGCCGCGTCGCTATCGATGTCCGTCAGTTCTCGCAGCCGCTGCAGGCAAGGGGGCAGGTCCCGTTCACCGGCGCCTGGCAGTGCACGTCAGGCGCCTCGGCGCTGGTCCCGTAGTCGCAGCAGATCGTGCCGTCGGTGCAGCACGTCACCCCGCAGCAGATGCCCTCTTCGCACCCGAAGTCGGGGTCGCAGGGATCCTTGCACTCGCCCTGGATGCACGCCTGCGTCTCGGCGCAGCGCGTATCGCACGAGCCGCAGTTGAGCGGATCGTTGGCCAGGTTGACGCAGGCCGGGCCACAGCACGAGAGCCCGGCCTCGCACGTGCAGGCCATGCCTCCCGCGCCGCCCTCGCCGCCCGCGCTCGTCGTGGAGACGGTGGTCGTCCCGACGTCCTCCCCGCCAGCGCCCCCGCCGGAGGAGCTCGATACGCTGATGTAGTTCGGCAGAACGTTCACGGTGCCCGGGTCAGCTTCACATCCAGCAACGGCGAACAACGCGGCCAACGACATCAATGCGATCACCCGATGACAGGGCATGAGCACCTCCAAACCAACCATGACACTACCACGGCGGGTCGCGGTCACACGAGGGGCATGGCGCAGGACGCTCGGCGCGCTGTACGCGCTGCGTCGCGCGGCGCGCGTGACGCGGGCGAACGCAGCAGCGCCTGCGACATCAGGGGTTGATGAGCTTGCAATCCGACAAGAGCCCCGTGTACCAGTCATCGGTCCGGTCGAGCCATGCGCCCTCGCTGGTCCAGCGGATGCCGGGCCGCTTCATCTTGCCTTCGACGGTGTAGGTGCACTTCACCGCGAACCGTGCGGACGGCAGCTTGCCCCCGGTGAGGGCGGGCTCGCTCCAGAGGCCGGCGGCGAGGAACTGGACGCGGTCGGTCGTGGTGTAAGGACGGAGCAGCTTTTTATCGTCCGCATCCCCCTTGGACCAGCCCTTGGTGGCCGATTCGAACGCACAGTGCCGGCCGGCGACCTCCTCGGCCGACCAGCAAGCGAGCTCCTTGATATCGCTGGACACCAGGGTGATCTCGACCTGCGCCTTGTCCCCGGGCTTCCACTTGGGGCCGGCCGCGCCGGGCGCGGGCTCGCGCCCGAAATAGGCGAAGGCCGCGGCCAGGCCGCCGATGATGATCAGGAACAGGATCATGCTCTTGCCGAGCGATCCGCCCTGCGGGTGGGTGGCCGCTCGCGGCCGCGCCCCGGGCTTCTTGCCCGCCGGGCGCCGGGCGGCGCTTGCCTGCTTCGCCGGATGCGAGGCCCTGGTGGGGCTGGCGGGGGCCGCTGCGTCGGCGCGACCCTCGCCGTCGTCCTCCTCCCTGCTGGTGTCCTGCGCGTCGGCCTCGCCGGAAGGTGCGTCGTCCGTGTCGGGGCGGTCTTTGTCTTCGGAGCTCGTAGCCATCGCGGCGCTTTATGTACCGGAGCGCGTCCGCGACTCAAGCATTCCGTGTACCGGGCCCGGCGCGCGATCGCCGGTCCCAACGCGCAGCCCATGATGTAGGCTGCGCTCCCGATGACTTTCGATGCCAGAAATCCCCGCGCGCGCATCCTCGGCACAGGCCGGTCCCTGCCGCTCGCCGCCCCGGAGAGCGCCGCGCCCGCAGGCGCGCCGCCGGCGGACGGCGCGGCGGGCGGCGCGAGCGCGGGCGCGGCGGGCGGCGCGAGCGCGGGCGCGGCGGGCGGCGCGGGCGCGGGCCCAGGCGACGCGCGGCGCCGCGGCGCGGCCGGCGAGACGACGAGCGATCTGGCGACGAGGGCGGCGAAGGCGGCCCTCGACGCGGCCGGCCTCGGGCCGCGCGACCTCGAGATGATCATCCTCGCCACGTCGAGCGGCGACGCGCCGATGCCCGCGACGGCGGTGTACGTGCAGCAGAAGCTCGGCGCAGAGCTCATCCCGTCGTTCGACCTCTCCGCGTCGCTGACGGGTCTCCTCTACGGGCTGTCGGTGGCGAGCCAGTTCGTCATGGCGGGGACCATGAAGCACGTCCTCGTGATCGGCGCGGACCTGCTCTCGCGCCGCATGGATCCGCGCGATCGGGCCTCGGTCCAGCTCTTCAGCGACGGCGCCGGCGCGGTCGTGGTCGGGCCGGCGGCCGGCGACGGGCGCGGGATCCTGAGCGTCAGCCTCCGGGCCGACGGGAAGAGGGCCGACGTGCTCCAGGTGCCCGGCGGCGGATCCGCGGAGCCGCTCACGCTCGAGCGGCTCGCCGACCGGCGGCAGTACCTGCGCGTGAAGCAGCCCGAGCTGCGGCAGGCGGCGGAGGAGCACCTCGGCGCGCAGGCCCTCGCGGCGCTCGGGGCGGCCGGGCTCGCGCCCGCGGACGTCGACTGGGTGATCCCGCACCACGCCGACCCCCAGCTCGCCGCGCACCTCGCCGATCGCCTCGGGTGCCCTCGGCAGCGCGTCCTCGGCGCGCTCGACGGCGAGGGCGCGGCCGGCGCCAACGCCGGCTCGGTCGCCATGGTGCTCGACGAAGCGCTCCGCGACGGGCGGATCCTGCCCGGGCATCACGTGCTGCTGTGCGCGCTCGGCGGCGGGCTCACGTGGGGCAGCGCGGTCGTCCGCATGTGATTCGACCGGGGTGAGGCCGAGCGCGGCCCGCCCGGCGCGCGCGCGCACCCTGGAGGAGGCGCGCGCGCTGCGCTCCGCAGAACAGCTGCCGGGCGGCCGCGAGACGGCCCGGGCCCGGGCGCGCACGGCTCCGCCAGCGTCGGCGCGCTGCTGGGGGCTCCGGTGGGGCGCCTCCATCTCATCACGAGGACGGGGCGATATTACAAAGCAACGATGAGCCGTGCGCTTCGCCGCATGCGCACCGGGTCGGCCCTGGAGCCTGAAACGAGCTCCGTGGCAAGGGTCCGGTCGCTCGAAGGCGCCGCAGGTCGAGGCGTCGGCCTTGGGGGGCACGATGAGCATCGAGACCGTCGCTCCAGAGAGCGTGTTCCAGAGCCGCTACGAAGTCCTCTCTTTGCTCTACAAGGATGGATTCGCCGCGCTCTACAAGGCGCGGCAGCTCGCCACCGGGCAACTCGTCGCCATCAAGGTCGTGCGCCTGGGCCGGGACGACAGGTCTCCGGACGTGGCGCGCAGGCGGAGCGCGCGGTTCCGGCGGGAGATGCGCTTCTGCGCGCGGCTCCACCACCCCAACATCGTCCGGCTCATCGACTCGGGGCAGACGGACGCGGGGCAGCTCTATACCGTCTTCGAGTTCGTGCCAGGGCAGAGCCTGGCCGAGCTCGTGGCGGCCGAGGGCGCGCTGGCGCCGCAGGAGGCGCGGCACCTCATGCTGCAGGTCCTCGACGCGCTGGGCTGCGCGCACAGCCAGGGCGTGGTCCACGGGGATCTCCGGCCCGGCGCCATCATGATCGTCCCGACGGGGGCGCGGCGGAACGCGCTGGTGCTCGACTTCGGCATCGGCGCGGCCGTGGCGGGCGCGCGCGGCGATGCGGACGAGACATCTGCCGGCGCCGCGCCCGTCTACGCGGCGCCCGAGCAGCGCCGCGGGTTCCCGCCGACCGCGCGCTCGGATCTGTATGCCTGGGGGCTCGTGTTCCTCGAGTGCCTCACCGGCAGGCCCGCGGCGATGAGCTGGCCGGCGCCGGACGGAGCGCTCCAGAATGCGCGCGTCGAGCCGGTGCGGATCCCGCCGGCGCTCCTCGGGCACCCGCTCGGCGTGCTCCTCCGGCGGACGATCCTCGAGGACGTCGGGGCGCGCTCCGCGTCGGCCGAGGGCCTGCTGCGCGAGCTCGACGATTGCGGCGTGGAAGGGCTGCGCCGCGAGGACCTGATCAGGCCAGCCGCGCCGTTCCTCAGCGCGGAGGGAGGAGGGGACGAGGAGGAGAGCCGGAGGGCGACCGGAGCGACGGAAGACGTGCTGTGGACGTCGTGGGCCGCAGCTCCGCGGCAGCCTGGATGGCTCCTCGCGGACGCGCCTGCCGGCGAGACGGAGGGCGCAGCGCAGAGCGACGGGGGCTGGCCGGGGACGTCCGTGCGGCCGGCAGGGCTCGATGCCGCGGCGGCGGCGCGCCCGAGGGAAGCGGAGCGGCGGCCGCTGACCGCTGTGTGCTGCGTCCTGACCGCCACGGGGACGGGGATCGCGACGATGGACGTCGAGGAGGTCGATGAGCTCTTCGGCGAGGTGCAGGAGCTCTGCGCCGAGGTCGCGCGCCGGCACCGCGGGCGCGTCGCGGGCGCGCTCGGCGATCAGGTGCTGCTGCACTTCGGCTTCCCGGTGGCCCAGGAGGACGATGCCCCGCGCGCCGCCCGCGCGGCGCTGGAGATCGCGGCGAGGATCCGCGCGCGGAGCGCTCGCCTGGAGGCGGAGCGCGGGATCGCCTTCGCGGTCCGCGCGGGCATCCATACCGGGGTCGTGATCTCGCGGGAGGGACAGCGGCAGCTCCAGCACCTCGGGATGACGCTGCAGATCGCGACGCGGCTCGGCGCGCTCGCGGCCCCGGGCGCCGTCGTGGCCAGCGCCGATACGTGCCCGCTCCTCCGCGACGCTTTCGCGATCGAGGAGACCGAGCTGCGGGTGAGCCTGGGAAGCGCGCGCCCGGTCCCGGTCTACCGGGTGCGGGAGGAGCTCTCCCGGCCGACGTCGCCGCGGTTCAGCCCGGGCGGCGAGGCGTCGCCGCTGTTCGGCCGGGAGCAGGAGAGCGATCTCCTGCTCCAGCGCTGGCGGCAGACCCGGATGGGAGCGGGGCAGTGCATCCTCGTGACCGGCGGGCCGGGGATCGGCAAATCGCGGCTTGCGCTGGAGCTCGTACGCAGGCTCCGCCAGGAGTCGCTCGACTGGCTGGAGTGTCGCTGCATGAACGACCGGCGGCACAGCGCGCTCCATCCCATCGTCGACTGGCTCGAGCGGCTCCTGGAGCCGGACGCCGGCGACACCTCCCGGAGCAGGCTCGAGCGGCTCGAGGCGCTGCTGTCGAGGTACGACTTCGACCTGCGGGACGCGGTGCCGGTGCTCGCGGCGCTGCTCTCCATCCCGCTCCCGGAGCGCTATGCGTCGCCCGCGGACCCGCCCTTGCGACAGAAGCAGCGGGCATTCAACACGATTCTGTCGTTGATCTTCGAGCTGGCGGAGAAGCGTCCCGTCCTGTTCGTGATCGAGGACCTGCACTGGGCCGACCCGGTCACGATCGAGCTGATCGGCGCGCTCGCGGCGGAGATCGTCTCGGCCCGGGTGCTGGCGCTGATGACCGCGCGGCCGGACTTCGTGCCGCCCTGGCCGACCTCGGGCATGCTGCAGATCCAGCTCGGCCGGCTGGAACGCGCGCACGTCGAAGCGATGGCCGCGCAGATCGCCGGCGGGAGGGCGCTGCCCGGCGCCGTGCTGGAGCAGATCGTGCGCCGGGCGGACGGCGTGCCGCTCTTCGTGGAGGAGCTGACGCGGATGGTGCTGGAGTCGGGGGCGCTGCGGGAGGAGGGCGGCCGGTACGCGCTGGCAGGGCCGCTGTCGGAGATGGCCATTCCCACGACCCTGCGAGGGCTCTTGATGGCCCGTCTCGACCGGATGGGGCGGGCCAAGGAGACCGCGCAGACCGCGGCGGTGCTCGGGGGCCGGGAGTTCAGCGAGGAGGTGCTCGGCGCGGTGAGCCAGCTCGGCGAGGAGGCGGTGAGGGAGGATCTCGACAAGCTGGTCGCCGCGGACCTCCTCCAGCACAGGCACCGGGCGAGCAGCGCGGTGTACATGTTCAGGCACGTGCTGCTCCGGGAGGCGGCGTACGAGTCGCTGCCGCGGCGCAAGCGGCAGCGGGTGCACGCGCGGATCGCGCGGGTGATAGAGGAGCGCTTTCCGGAGATCGCCCAGACGCGGCCGGAGCTGCTCGCGTTCCACCATGCGGCCGCGGAGCAGAAGCGGCAGGCGATCGCGTACGCGGAGCGCGCTGCCGAGCGCGCGCTCCAGCGGCCGGCCGGAAGTGCCGACGAGACCGAGGCGGTCACGCATCTTCATAACGCGCTGGGCTGGCTGTCGGCGCTCCCGGACGACCGGGAGCGCGCCATGACCGAGCTGCGCCTCAACAACCTGCTCATCCAGGCGCTGCTCGGGCGCTGGGGATACCTGGCCCCGGAGCTCGTCGCGGCAGTCGGGCGCTGCGAGGAGCTGACGGGCACGCTCGGGGATACCCCGCTGACCACATCCACGCTGCGGGCGATGTTCGAGTACCACCACATGCGGAGCCACCGCCAGCAGGCACGGTCGGTGGCCGAGCGGCTCGTCAACACGACCAAGCAAGCGGCGGATACCGGTCAGATCCTCCTATCGCTGCTGGCGCTCGGACAGAGTCTGTGGATCGAAGGCGAGCTCCCGGAGGCTCGCCTGCACCTCGAGCGCGCCCTCGCGCTCTACGATCCCGCGGCGCATCGCGGACGGGTGTTCGTCTCCGGAGTGGATGCCAGGGTCTGCGCGCATGCCACGCTCTCCGTGGTGCTGTGCCTGATGGGATACCCCGACGAGGCTCTGATCCATGGAGACGCCGCTGCGTCGTGGGCTGCTGAGATGGACCACTGGACCAGCACCGGCATGGCGGTGCTCTATCGGCTCCTCGTCTACCACCACTCCCAGGCGTGGGATAAGCTGAACCAGGAGAGCCGCTTGCACGCTGAGGCGCCCCAGCAGGAGAGGGTCTGGTTCGAGGACTACTGCTGGATCCTTCATTGCTGGGTGGAGGGGAACCTCGAACGGCTCACGCAGCTCGTCGAGTTGCTTCGAGGCTCAGGCATTCTGCTGGGCATGACGTACTACGCTTCGCTTGCGGGGGAGCTGAGGGCCGCACGCGGGGAGCACGAGGCGGCCATCGAGCAGCTCGATGCATCTCTGTGGATCGCGGAGCAGACGGGGGAGATGTACTATGCGCCGGAGATTTACCGCCTGAAGGCGGCGTCTTTGCTGGCGCGCGACGGCTGCGCCTCCGAGGTCGAGGCATGCCTCGGTAAGGCCATCGCGCTCGCCCGCGTCCAGTCAGCGCGGCTGCTGGAGCTTCGCGCGATGCTCGCGCTCTGCCGCGTCCTGCTGGCGCAGGGGAGGCGCGATGACGGGCGCGCCCTGCTGAGCGAGATCGACGGCTGGCCAGCCGAGCACGTCGCAGTGCCCGAGCTCGGGCAGGCCCGAGCGCTGCTGCGAGAGCTCTCCGGTTGAGACCTGCGACGCCCGACAAGCGTGGCGCACACTTACGGCGCCGTGCCGGCAGCTCGATACAGTACCTCGGTTGTGTGGTGTGTCCGACGGCTGCACGGGAGGTAAGGCATGTTCAAGGACGAATCTACGGTGCGCGAAAGCCAGGTATCGGAGGTAGATGGTAACTCGGGAGGGTTCCACGATCCGGACTCTCCTGCGCCCTGCGACCGGGCGTCCCCGTGCGAGCGAGGATCGTCGGCGAACGCGCTGGAAGCTTTCCAGCTTGCCTGGCTGCGGGCGACTGCGCTCGTATGGAAGGACCCCAACAACCTGGAGCTGCTGAAGAGCGATCCGAGGCGTTTTCTGAGGACGTCGTGCGAATATGATCTTCCTCGGAACGTCGAGCTGACCGTCTGCGCTTCACAGCAGGTCCCTCCGGCAGGCCGCCGCTGGGGATGGGACGCCCGGCACGGCATCTGGAGTCTGCCAAGGGCACAGGTCACCCTTTACATCCCGCCTCCGCCGGAGCTGGCCGAGCAGGCGGTCGCGCTGGCCGAGCTCGGTGACCCCGACAAGCTGCCGCCTCTATGCTGCTGATTCAGCCCTCGATCCCGTAGAAGCGGGCAGGGTTGTCCCAGAGCAGCTTGCGAACGACCTCGCCGGGCAGCTTGTCGCGGAGCGAGAGCGCTTGCCCGACGAGGCCCGCGCCGTGGTCCAGGTGGGGGTAATCCGTGCCGAAGAGCAGGTTGTCCTCTCCGATGCGCGGGACGATCTCCGGCAGATAAGGCTCGTCAGGCTCGATCCCGACGAAGCACTGGCGGCGGAAATAGGCGGACGGTTCCCGCTGGACGTGCGGTGCGACCTCGCCGGCCAGGTGGCGGTACTCGACCTCGTCGAGCCGCCAGAGCCAGTAGGGCAGCCACCCGCAGCCGGCCTCGAGAAAGGCGACCCGTAACGCCGGGTGGCGCTCGAGCACGCCGCCCTCGATCAACGCGAGGAGCGCCATCATCTGCTCCATCGGGTGCGAGCAGGCGTGCAGGGCGAAGCGGCTGTGAAAACGATCGGCCCCGGCCGCCGGCAGGTGCGCGTGCGTGCCCTCGTGCACGGCCACCGCGATCGAGCGCCGCTCGCACTCGGCCCAGAAGGGCTCGTAGGCGGGATCGCCCAGCGTCCGGCCCCGGACCGGGTTGGGTCGAACTACGACAGCCCCGAAGCCGAGCGCCGCCGCGCGCGCGAGCTCGACCACCATCGACGCAGGATCATGAGGGCTCATCAGGCCGACGCCCCGGAGCCGCACGGGATCGCGATCGCAGAAGTCCCGCAACCACGCATTGTAAGCCCGGGCGAACGCCGTCGCGAGGGGAGGATCCAGCGGAGACATGCCCACCAGATACAGCCCGAGGGTGGGGTAGAGAAACGCCACGTCGATCCCTTCCCGGTCCATGTCCGCGAGCTGCGTCTCGGGCCGCTCGACCGGTCCGTCCTGCCCACGCCGCCGCCAGGCCGCCAGGGCGAGCTCGCGAGAGGCCCGCGCGCTCAACCCGTGAAAAAGCGGGCGCCCGTCCACCACCGGCTGCGGCGGGAGCGGCAGCCATCCGTCCGGGCCTCGACACGCCACGCGATCCAGCAGGTCGCCCTCGCCCACGTACGCATAGCGAGGCGCGTGCGAGCGGTGCTCCGGCTCCAGGTAAGCCCGGAAGAGGTCGAGCGGCTCGATGACATGGCGATCCGCGTCGAGAATGCGATACCCCTCGCGCATGCGCTTTTCCTCCCATCACCACCCTTGTCGCCGCCTCGTCAAACGACGAGAGGCACCGGATTGAGATCTTCCTCGCGCGCCGGACGAGCACGCCACCCCAGACGGACCGGCACGTCGAACAGGCGCCCTGGGCCGAAGCGAGGCCAGATGTGCCGCAGCCCGGGGACAACCACCTTCACCGCCGAGAGCCCGGTGTCCGGACGCGTCTGATCGAGCACCACGGTCTCCAGGCCAGCGCGGGCGGCGCGCTCCACGCACGCGCGGACATCGTCGAGGAGATCGTCGCCCGGCGCGCTCTCGTAATCGCCGCGCCCCCGCGGCGAGGCCCCCTCGGCCGGCTGCACGTAGGCCGCGTCGCCGGGCACGGCGTCCTGCCACGCGGCGCGGGCGCGATCCCGCGGATCGAAGAGCTGGTTCAGCTCGGTCAGCGCTCGTTGCACCCCGAGCCGGGCCTCGAGATGGCAGCCGAAGCCCATCGTGAGCCGGCCGGTGTCGGCCGACCGCGCCACCGCGACGAACGCCGGGATGCCCAGGTCGGTCGTGACGTCCAGCACCCAGAGCCGCCGGCCAAGCGAGCTGTAATGCGCCGCGAGCGCCTCGAAATAGGGTTCCTCGAAGCGCTGCAGATCGACCGCGGGCCGCTCCGCGCGGTTATACCACCAGAGCGCGACCGCATCTCGCTCCACGAGCTCCAGGAAGCCTTGCAGGATCGCCTCCTCGAGGCAGTTGCCCGCCGCGTGGCCGCTCGGGCTCAGGGAGGCAAACCGCTCTTCCGGGGGCACCGGGAGATCGAGATAACAGTACGCGGCGGGCAGGAAGCGCCGCTCCTCGCGCGTCAGCGACCACGCCGGAGCCCAGTCGATCGCCGCGTCATCGTGGTAGGGGAGGGGGACGGCCTGACGCGGATCCGCCACCGAGGCGTTCACGGCCTGCCGGCCGCGGCGCTGCGCCTCGCTGAAGTTCTGGAGATCGTGCGGATGGATCGCGGCGCCCCCGAGCTCGGCGCGCCGCGCGCGGATGAGCGGCTCATCGCCCTGGAAGATGGCGCTGTAACGCTCGATTGCCTCGCTCAGCGCGCCCGCGCGGGCCTGCGCGGGCGTCTTGCCCTTGCCGCCGCTCGCGCGGTGGAAATCGTCGAACGACGGAGAGCCCGCCGCGGGACAGACGCGGTACGTGGCCCCGTACACCGGCCGGAGCGGGTGATCGCGCCCGTCCACGGGCCCGAGGCTGGCGACGATCCCGCTGATCGGACTGACCAGGTGCCGGGTGCGCGCGAGGGTCTCCTCGGGAGAGATGACGCGGTGGCCGCCGTCGTCGGTGAACCGCTTCGGGCGCCGCTCGAGCCGCACCGGCGCGCCCGCGCGCGCCCGCGCGCCCTCCGGATCGCCGCAGGCGGGACACTGGGGGCGCCGCGCCACGACGTGCTCCGCGGTCTGCGCGCGGGCGAGGTCGAGCGAGACGAGCCGGTCGTCGAGCAGGCCGGCCCCGCCGGCGGCGATCCACCGGGCCACGAGGACCGCGGCGAGGCCGAGCGCGGCGGCGCGACCGGCGGGCAGGCCCACGAGGGGCGGCAGCAGCGGCCCGGAGAGGCCGCGGCACCGCTCCAGGTAGGCCTCCACGGGGCGGTTGTGCCGCAGGCGATGCGCCAGACACGCCCAGCAAGGCCCCGCGCCAGGCCGGAACACGGGCCCGACCCAGGGCTCCACGCCGCCGGGCTTGACCGGCACCCAGCGCACCGCCTCCCGGAGCGCCCGCCGGTTCCAGGCGTCGAGCTCGGCGGCCAGGTAATCGCCGGCTACGACGACGACGAGCGCCGACGCGCTCACCACCGTGACGCCCGCCCCCGCGAGCGCGCGGGACATCGCGCACAGCGCGCTCGGATCCTCTCCCCCGGCCGTGATCACCGAGACCGGCGTCGCTGCGAGCCGCTCGGCCGCGCGCCCGGCGCTCTCCCCGAGCGCCTGCCAGAACCCCGCGCAATCGGGCGCGGGCGCGGGCGCGGCGAGGTCCCCGTGCTCCTCCAGCCTGTCCAGCGCATAGCGGACCTCGGCGGCCGACGCCGCGCCGGAGAGCGCCGCGATGAGCTCGGCCTCCGTCCGGCGCCCGTCGAGCAGCGGCACCAGGAGGCGGTAGATCCGACCGCGGAGCATGAATCGCTCCCGCTCGCCGATGAGGAAGACCGTCTCATCATCGCCGGGCTCGACGCGCAGGTGGTGCTTTATCGCAGGACACCTGTCCTCCATGAAACGACCCCCCTGAGCGGGCACCCTAGCACGCCGATCGCACGGCCGCGCGACTCCCCCCTGTGGACCCGATCGACCGCTGGAAGCGAGCATGGAGGAGCGTGCGCTCCTGCTGCAGCCTGCCGAGGTCATCCCGTGTGATCCTCGGAGATTCGGAGACGGCGCCCGGCACGCCGCCCGACGTGCGCTCATCCAACGAGCTCATGGCAGGACCGGAGCCAGCGAAGCCGTTCAGGGGAGCCATCCGGACCTCGGTGTCGACATCGACGGACGGGCTGGTCGCAGGACAGGAGTTCTCCCTCTTCGTCACGGTGCAGAACCCGTTCGAGGCGCCGCTCGCGCTGTGCCGCGTGAGCACGAGCCTGCCCGCCGAGCTCATCGACGTCGACCGGCAGTGGACAGAGCAGCGGATCGAGAGGCTCGAGGACCGACTCGCCGGGATCGAGGGCGCCGCGCGGGCGCTCGCGCCGGGCGGCGACTCCCTCGGCTCGCGGCTGCGCCGCTCCGTCCGGCGGCTGCTGCGGCGCCGCCCGCCCGGGCGCGGCGCGGCGCCGAGAGCGCCCGCGATCGCGCGCGATCTCCGCGGAGCAGGCGGCGAGGCCGCGCTCGCGACGCTCCACCCGCCGCTCCGGCACAGCGCGGGCCTCCGGGGCCGGGGACCCACGGCGGGCGCGTGGAACGAGGACGGCGAGGAGGGGAGCGCCGCGCCCGAGGGGCTCCTCGGCGACGACGCAGGCGCGGTCCGGGGCGCCATCCTGTCGTTGTGGGCCCCGGATCCTCCCACGGTGCTCCAGGCCGGGAACTCGACGGCGCGGAGCTTCACCGTGCGATCGCGGCGCACGCTGTGGTTCCGCACCGCGTCGTACCGGCTGCTCATCGAGGTCGAGTACGAGATCGACGGCGCGAGCAACGTCGACACCATCGAGCACGTCCTCGAGGTGAGCTCGTCGCTGGCGAGCATGATCTGCGGCGCCGTGCTCGGGGGCGTCGGGGGCTGGTTCGCCGCGCGGGGCGGCGCCGCGCCGCTCGACGCAGAGGCCGGCTTGAGCCTCGCCGTGTCGCTCGTCCTGGTCGCGATGGCGGTCGTCCTGCTCGCGCGCAAGAGGGACGTGCAGCCCATCCTCGCGATCGAGGATTTCTGGGGCGGTGTCGCCGTCGGGTTCTTGATCGCCTATTCAGGACCGGGGCTCTTCGGAGGGCTCTTCGGCCTGCCCGCGCAGGCGCCGCCCGCGTCGAGCGCCCTCATCTGACAGCGGTGCTGCCGAGCTCGTGCACCGTCGGGAGAAGCGAAGCGCAGGCTTTACATCCTGCCCTGCGCCGTTAAGCAGACCTGGAGAGGAGGGGCCGTGTCCACTCTGCGTGCCAGGGCGACCGCCGAGCTCCAGCGCCGGATCGACGTGCTCCCGCGCGACGTCGCGCGGTTCGAGGCGGCCGCCGCGGCGAACGCGCGAGGGTTCGGGATTCACACGAGCCAGGTGCTGGCGCTGAAGATCCTCATGGACGAGCTGATCCAGCGCCAGAGAGGCATCCTGGAGCGGCTCGGAGCGGACCTGTCCGACGCCGACTTCGCGGACGGCTTCGTCAAGCTCCTCGTCGAGATCGCGGGCGCGCACGGGGTGTGGAGCATCTTTTCTCAGACGCTCGCGCAGCGGGAGCAGCCGGCGCTCGCCCCCCCGCTCGACGCGGCCGACCTCGTGGCCGCCGAGTGTTACCAGGCGTGCATGAACAGGGCGCGCAACTGGGGCCTCGTCCCCCGCGAGTGGATGCGCGAGCCGCCCCTGGTCTGCCTGGAGGCGCACTACGGGCCGGTCGCCGTGAGCCGCCAGAACCCGCTCCGCGTCCTCCGCAGCTCGCTCCGGAGCTACCGCGACCTCCGGCTGCCGATACCGATCGTGCTCCTGCCGGCCGATCAGACCGAGTGCGCCTGGCTCCTGACCATGCTCTGCCACGAGGTCGGCCACAACGTCGATCAGGATCTGGCGCTCTCGAGCGAGCTGACGAGGGCGCTGCTCCTCGGCACCGACGGGGAGATCCCGTCCGACCGGCAGGCGATCTGGTTCGGCTGGACCCGGGAGATCCTCGCCGACGCGATCGGTGTCCTCCTCGGCAACGCCGGCTTCGCGCTGGCGCTCGCGTCGCTGAGCCTCGTGCTCGCGCCCGGGAGCCAGCAAGGCGAGCTTGACCGGCACGATCCTCACCCGCACCCGATGATCCGCGTCCCGCTGCTCGGCGCGCTGCTGCGGCGGCTCGGGGTCGCGGCGCTCGCCGAGGCGGCCGACCGGATGGAGCAGGACTGGCGGGCGCTGCCCGCGCCGGCCTGGGCCGCGCCGTTCCTGGGCGACCTCGGCGCGATCGCGGGCACGTTCCTGGAGAGGAAGCTGGACGCGCTCGGCGGTCGCGCGCTCAGGGAGCTCCACCCGGATGTCGCGGCCGACGTGAAGCGGGCAGACGCGCTCGCGCGCTTTCTCAGGAGCGGTGAGCTCCGCCCGGCGCCGGACAAACCCTCGTATTTCCCCTACCGCCTCGTGCCGGTCGCGGCGCAGCTCGTGGTCGCCTCGGCGCCGTCACCGGTCGATCTCGGCGCCGTCCAGCGGCGATCGATGGAGTTCTTCGCGGCGATCCCGCGGCCGCCGATGCTGGCGGGCGCGGCGTCGCTGTCCCCGCAGCGCGCCGCGTCCTACGCGCGGATCGCGCGGTCGGTCGACTTCGCCGGAGATGGCGGATGACCACGAGGCCGAGCGCGCAGCTCTCTCGATATCCAGAGATCCTCGTCCGCATCGCCCCGCTCGGCCAGGCGGAGCCGGTCACGCCGCGCGCGACCGGCCGCCGCGTGCGCCGGCGCTACCACGCGTGGATCTACACGAAGCTCGATATCTCCTCCCTGCTGCTCGGGGACCCCGGCGCGGTCGAGCCGGGCGGCGCGCCGCCGCCGCCCGAGATGGAGGGGCTGCCGCTCATCGGCCATGAAGAGATCTCCGTCACCTGGCTCAGCTACGCCGAGTATCTGAGCATCTTTTACGGGGGCGAGGAGGCGCTGCTCGAGCTGCGGCGCCGCCTCGTCGGGTCGATCTCCCGCGGGCTCCAGGCGATCCTGCGGCTCCGGCCGCACGCGCCCCGGCGGCTGCGCATCTGGTGGTCGACCGAATCGCCCGAGCTCGAGGAGCTTCCCTGGGAGATCCTCTTCCTCGGCGTGCACCGCCCGCCGTGTCTCTCGGTCGTGCGGGGAACCCCGGGGCGGGTCGTGCCGCCGCTCTCCCTGCGAGAGGGACAGCCGCTGCGCGTCGCCGTGGTCGACCCGACCGGCGGCGCGCCCACCTCGCTCTCCGAGGCGCTGGAGGGCCTGGGCTCCAGCATCGAGGTCGCCTGGATCGAGGAGGACGATGCGCGCAACGCGCTCTCCGCGGCGATCCAAGCGGGATTCGAGGTGATCCACGTGGTGGCCGACGGCATGGTGCCGCTCGGCCTGGAGGGCCTCCTCGAGTTTTCGGGGGACGAGGACGACACGCTCTCGCCCCTGGAGCTCACCGCCATGCTGCGCGGGTCGAGCGTCACGATCCTCTCGCTCACCCCGCCGGAGATCCCCCGCGTGGGCCACGGCGGCATGCCCACCGTGTACCACGCGTTCGCGCACTTCGGCCACCAGAGCGGCGATGGCCCCACGATCGCCGCCCAGCTCGGTCCCATGCATCCCCGCGTGTACCGCGAGTTCTGGCGCGCGTTCTACGAGCGGCTCGCGGCGTCGCTCGACGTGGAGGACGCGATGATGGCGGCGTCGCAGCGCCCCCTCTTGACGCCCGTCGTCCTGTTCCTCCGGCACCGCTTCGGCCGGCAGTTCACCCGGCAGGGCGACGAGGCGCGGCGCTCTCCCACGTGGCCGACGTTCGGCGCGGGGCAGACCCCGGAGGGCGACGTGCCGCTCACGCCGGCGCAGGTGACCGCCGATCTCTCGTGCTCCCGCGACCTGCTCGACGCGGCGAAGATGCTGGAGGCCCGCTACGCGTCGCTCGGGCTCGAGTTCCCGGGCAAGGGCCTCATCGAGCGTGAGGGCCAGCGGCAGGCCGCCCTCGATGAGGCGCTCGAGCAATCCCTGTCCGAGGACACGGAGCCATGAGAGCCCCCGAGTTCGTTGTCGACATCGAGCCTGGCGGGGGCTCGCGCCTGCGGCTGTGCGTCCACGCCAGCCACCTCGCGCCCATCGATGACGAGCTCGAACGGCCCTTTCCGAGCCTCCCGCCCGCGGAGCTCGACGAGCTGCGGAGCGGCTACGGGTCGGAGCGGATGACCGAGTCCCTGGCCGAGCAGGTCACCGGCTGGCTGCTCCAGAGCGATCTCCGCGGCCACCTGGGCACCGCGGTGAACGCGGCGACTCAGCCCTTCCGGATCGTCTTCCGGCCGCACCCGGCGGTGCTTCCGTACCTGCACGACGTCCCCTTCGAGCTGCTCAAGCTCGACGCCGACCGGCTCGCGCTGCACCCCTGGGTACGGGGGATCGTCCACTCGTACAAGCGCCACCGCGGGGTGGCCGCGCCGCCGGCGCTGCGCTGGAGCTGGCCTTTCCGCGTGCTCTTCGTCCGCACGAACCCGAAGGACCTCGGCGGGGACGTGCCGCCCGTGCTGCCCATCCGCGATCGCGTCGTCGCGATCGCGCGCGGGTGCGGGCTCGCCGACGTCGTGGAGGTCGCTGTGCTGAGCAGCGAGGCGGGCGCAGGCGGGCCCGTCACCTACGATGCCTTCCGCGCCGAGCTGCGCAACGTGCGCTACGATCTCCTCGTTTACCTGGGGCACGGCGACCTCCAGGAGGTCGGGTTCGAGGGGTTCCCCCCGATCGGCGTCCTCCTGTTCGAGCTCGACGGCAGCGACTTCGCCAACCCGATCCGCGCCGATCAGCTCCGGAGCGAGCTCCTGAACCGGCCCGTGCCGGTCGTGGTGCTCGCGGGCTGCATGACCGCGGCGGGCGACGTGCTGCGCGAGCGGCTGCCGCAGTGGATGCGCGGCAACCAGAACGTGGCGCACTCGCTGATCCACGGCGAGTCCGGCGTCCAGTGCGCGATCGGGATGCGTCACCGGCTGGAGGCGGCGGACGCCGAGCGCTTCCTCCAGGCGTTCGTCCTCAGCCTGCTCAAGCAGAGCCCGGGCGACGTCGAACGGGCCGTGCGGGCGGGACGCGAGGAGATGTTCGCGCAGAAGCCGTACCCGCCCAGCTGGTCGGCGCCCGTTGTCTTCCGCGCGGCGAACGTGGAGCCGCTGTTCGACTTCCTGTGCACCGCGCCGACCGCGTTCGACCCGCTCGACGAGCACGACCAGGCGCTGCGAGAGAAGGCCTGGAAGACGCGGAGCGAGCTGCCGGCCACGCTGCCCCCGGAGGCCCGACATTTCTCGAGCTTTCTGCTCGACACGGTGGAATCGGCGTTCCTCGACCGCAGGCGGCAGCGGGGGGCCACCCTGGTGTGGCCTACGCGGAACGAGGCGAAGCCCGGCGATACCGTGAAGGTGTCTGTCCAGCACATGGGGTCGGTCTCCGTGTCGCGCCTGGAAGGACGGCTGTCCTTCGCCGAGGCGATCACGGTGCGGGCAGCCCGGCCGGCGTCGGCGCTCAAGGCCGCGGGGCTGCGCGCGTTCTTCGCCCTGGATCAACCGGGCGAGGTGCGGTTCGTCGCGTCCAGCCCTTCCGGAGAGCCGGTGACGCTCGGCGCTGGTCCGCTGTTCGAGGTCGACCTGACGCTGCCCGGCGTGTTCCCCGCCGTGTACGAGTTGCGGGTTGACGCGCTCGCATCCGAACCGAGGTTGTTCCTGTGCGGCTGGAACAATGCGATCGTGGTGCCGCTGCCATGAGGCCGCGCCGGGGTCGATATGAAAGCGATCAGGCCGGAGGAGCCGCCGCGACCCTCGTTGCTGGAGGCTCACGCCGAGCTGCGGGCGCTCCTCGACCGGTCCGAGAGCTTCCGCCGTATCGAGGAGCGCCATCGCATCGAGATCGAAGGTCAAACGCTCTACCTCGTGCGGGGAGACACGCTCGGCTCGCGCGAGGATCTGCTCATCGACGCGCTCGTCCGCGGCTCCGCGCCCGAGAGCGCCGACCCGCTCAGCCGCGCGCTCTTCCTTGAGCTGCCCGGACACCTTCAGGAGGTGATCCGTGGTCTCACGCGATAGGAACCATCACCCAAGAGCCCGGGTGCTCCGGGCCAAGGAGAATCGCCATGGCCATCACCGACCCGGCCATCGCGCAGGAGGTAGGGGCGCTCAAGACGAGGCTCCCCACGTTCGAGCTCGATGGGAAGCTGATGTATGTCGCGGAGGGCGACCTCCTGCTGGAAGAGGAGCAGCTCGCCGACTACGTGCCTCACGCCGCCAACGTGGAGCCGCCGAACCTGGACGCCGGCCCCGGAGGGGAGGGGCTGGTGGGCATCCTGCAGAACGGCAGGCCGGTGCGCTGGCGTCCGGGGTTCGTGATCACGTACTGCGTGCTCAGGGCGACCTTCCGGGACGAGAGCCAGTACGCGACGGTGCGCGCCAACATGCTGACGGCCACGCGCGACTGGGAGGAGACCTGCGGCGTGTCGTTCCGCCACGTGGCCGAGCTCGACGGGAGCACGACCCGCCCCGCAGAGGTCGTGTTCCCGGTGCGGCTCAACCTCTCCGGCGGGGATTTCATCGCCGCGGCCTTCTTCCCGAACGACCCGGTCGGGAGAAGGCAGATCCTGATCAATCCCTCGTACTTCTCGCCCTCGCTCGGGTTCAACGCCGTCGGCGTGCTCCGGCACGAGCTGGGTCACGTCCTCGGCTTCCGGCATGAGCACATCCGGAGCGGCGCTCCGCCCGTCTGCCGCCGGGAGGACACGTCGCAGACGATCGACCTCACGGCCTACGATCCCAGGTCGGTGATGCACTATTTCTGCGGCGGCGTGGGGAACCCCGAGCTCGAGATCACCGAAGTCGACGTGCAGGGGTCGCAGCGGGTGTACGGCATGCCGCTCTCCAGCTTCCGCCTGGTGGCCTGAAGGCCGGGGCGCGCACCGGCGCGGCGCCGACATCGCCCCTGAGCTCCTGAGCGGCGCCGGCCTCGTCCGGTGACGTGCCCTCTCCAGCGCGGCTGCCTGCGGCGCGCTCCCCGGGCGGCCGCGGCGCTCTTGCGCTGCGCGCCACTGGCGATCGGGGCAAGATGACACAAGCCACCGTGAGCCGGCGCCTCTCGCCGGATCGCCGCCGCGGGGCGGCGGGCGCCGGTTGCCCGTGCTTCGTCTCAGGCCAGCTGGGCGGCCTGCCGAGGTGCGAGCGGCACGGCGGGACACGAGCCATGAGCAGCCGCAGCGGGGAGAAGGTCGTCGGAGAGGTTCGATTCCATGGGGACTACGAGGTCCTGTCCAGGATCGGCGCCGGGGGGTTCGGCGTCGTCTACAAGGCGCGGCAGGTCGCGACGGGCCAGCTGGTCGCGGTCAAGGTCCTGAAGGTCGGCGGCCGGGAGGGAACGGCGGCCACGAAGCGCGTCGCGCGCTTCCAGCGGGAGATGCGGCTGGGCGCGCTCCTGCACCACACCAATATCGTCGGGCTCATCGACTCGGGGCAGACGCGCGACGGGCAGATCTACCTCGTGTTCGAGTTCGTCCCGGGCAAGGATCTCAAGGAGGTCCTGCGCCAGGAGGGGACGCTCGATCCGCAGGAGGCACGCCACCTCATGCTCCAGGTCCTCGACGCGCTGTCGGCCGCGCACGCCCAGGGGATCACGCACCGGGATCTGAAGCCCTCCAACATCATGATCCTGCCGACCGGCGCCCGGCGAAACGCGCTCGTACTCGACTTCGGGATCGGCGCGATCGCCGAGGACATCGGGATCGCGGGCGAGGCCGACCTCACCAGCGATGACGAGATGCTGGGCACCCCGGCGTACGCGGCGCCCGAGCAGCTTCAGGGGCACGTCGCGACGCCCCGCGCCGATCTCTTCGCCTGGGGGCTCGTCTTTCTGGAGTGCCTGACGGGACGTCCGGTCTTCGCCGGGCGGCGGGTGGCCGAGGTGCTGTCCAGGCAGCTCGGCTCCGAGCCGGTCCCCGTGCCCGCCGCGTTGCTCCGCCATCCCGTCGGTCAGCTGCTGTCGCGCGTGCTCGTCAAGGAGGTCGAGGCGCGCAACGTCACCGCCAAGGGGCTGCTGAGAGAGCTCGAGGTGTGCGCGGTGAGCGACCTCCCGCGGGGACTGCTCTCCGGGCCGGAGGTCGAGCCGGGCGCCGCTGCCCGCCCGGGGCAGGAGGCGGCGGCGACGGGCGCCCGCCGCGAGCCGCCGACGGAGCCCCGCGTTCCGCGGGAAGCCGCAGGGGAGCGCCGGGTGCTCACGGCGGTGTGCTGCTCGCTGCAGGTGTCCGCGCCCGAGCCGCAACGCCTCGATGTCGAGGAGCGGGACGAGCTCCTCCGCGTGCACCAGGAGATCTGCGCCGACGTCGCCCGGCGTTTCCAGGGGACCGTCGCCGGCGTGCTCGGCGAGCGGGTGCTGCTCTGCTTCGGCCACCCGGTCGCGGGCGAGGACGACGCCGAGCGCGCCGCCCGCTCGGCGCTGGAGATCGCGGCGAGGATCGGCGGGCTGAGCCTCCGCCTCGAGGCCGAGCGCCGGCTCAGCGTGGGGGTGCAGCTCGGCGTGCATACGGGGCTCGTGGTCGTCCCCGAGGGCGGCGACGCGAGCACCGTCGGCTCGGGGGCCCTCATGGGGACGACGGCGAGCGTCGCTGCGCACCTGAGCGGGATCGCTCAGCCGGGGGCGGTGCTCGTCAGCGGGGACACGTGCCGCCTGCTCCGCGATCGCTTCGTGCAGGAGGCGCTCGGCGTTCGCCAGCTCGGGGGCGGCGCCGGTCCGATCGAGGTCCATCGCATCGAGGGCGAGCGCCCGGCGTTCGCCGCGGTCGAGCCGCCGCCGATGTTCGGGCGGACGCACGAGCTGGCCCTCCTCTCGCAGCGCTGGAGCCGTGTCCGGGAGGGCTTCGGCCAGAGCGTCTTCATCACCGGGCAGCCGGGGATCGGTAAATCGCGCCTGGCGATGGAGCTCTACCGCGCGATCTCCGGAGAGGCGCATTCCTGGATCGAGTGCCGCTGCGCGCCCGAGGACCACAACAGCGCGCTCCGGCCCATCATCGAGGCGCTGGAGCAGATGGCCGACATCGAAGAGCGGCAGGCGCCCGAGGAGAGGGCCGGCAAGCTGAGCGAGCTGCTCACGGCGCACGGCTTCAGCGTGAGGGACACGATGCCGCTGCTCGCGTCGCTGCTCTGCATTCCGCCGGGCGACGGCTCCGCGCCGCTCGACCTGGCTCCGCAGCGCCAGAAGGAGCTGACGCTGGGCGCGCTGGTGTCGCTGCTGATCGAGACCGCGGAGCGGCGGCCGGCGCTGTTCCTGCTCGAAGATCTGCAGTGGGCGGACCCGACCACGCTCGAGCTCCTGACGCGGCTCTTGCCCGAGGTGCCGACGGCCCGAATCTGCGTGCTGCTCACCGCCCGCCCCGAGTTCTCTCCGCCGTGGCCGCTCTCCGGCACGCTGCAGATCCAGCTCAGCCAGCTGGAGAGCTGCCATGTCACGGCGCTGATCGCGAGCCTCGCCGCGGGCAAGGAGCTCCCTCCTGCGGTCGTCCAGCGGGTGATCGAGCAGGCCGACGGCGTGCCGCTCTTCGTCGAGGAGCTCACGCGAGCGGTCCTCGAGTCGGGCGCGCTGGACGTCCACGCCGATGGCAAGGATCGGGATACGCTCGAGCGGTCGTGCTGCGAGCTGTCGATTCCGACCACCCTCCGGGCGTCGCTCACGGCGCGCCTGGATCGGCTGGGGCACGCCAGGGAGACGGCGCAGCTCGCCTCGGCCCTGGGCCGCGAGTTCAGCGGGAAGGTGCTGGCCGAGATCAGCGCGATCGGCGAGGCCGCGGTCCAGGAGAACCTCGACCGGCTCGTCGCTGCGGACATCCTGTTCTTGAGGCGGCGGGCGCGGCAGTCGACTTACGTGTTCAGGCACGCCCTTATCCGGGACGCGGCGTACGAGTCGTTGCCGAAGCGGGCGCGCCAGCGCGCGCACGCGCGCATCGCGCGGGTGCTGGAAGGGCGCTTCCCCGAGACGGCCGTGGAGCGGCCGGGGCTCCTCGCGATGCACCACGCGAAGGCCGAGCAGAAGCGGGAGGCGATCGCCTACGGGCGGGTGGCGGCGCGGGGCGCGCTCCGTCGGTCGATGAACGCGGAGGCGGTCGGGTATGCCCTCCAGGCGATCTCCTGGCTGGACGCCCTCGGGGACCCGCGCGAGCGCGCCGAGGCGGAGCTCGAGCTCAACCAGATCATGATCTCCGCCGTGGCGTCGATCCGGAGCTTCGCGGCGGAAGAGGTCGAGTCGGCGACGCGGCGCTCTCAGCTGCTCCTCGAGCGCGCCGGCGACGGGCCGCACGCCCTCACGACGCTGTGGGCGCGGTTCAACCACCACTGGAAGCGGGGCAACGCCGATCTGGCGTACGCGCTGGCGCAGCAGTACGTCGCGCTGAGCGACCGCTCCGGCGACGCGCAGCACAGGGTCGCAGCCCACCTGGCGCTGGGATCGTCGTTCCTCATCGCTGCGCGGTTCGACGAGGCGCAGGCCGCCCTGGAGCGCGCCGCCGCGCTGTACGACCCCGCTCAGCACCGCGAGTCCGCGTTCGTGTTCGGCTTCGATCTCGCGGTCGGCGCCCAGGCCGCGCTCGGGGCGGTCCTCTGGTCGAGGGGTTACCTGGACCGATCCGCGGCATGGCTGAACAGCGCGGAGGCCATCGCCGGGGCGCTGCGACACGCGAACAGCACCTGCTTTCTGCTCGTTCACTCGGCCTCCGTGCACCATGGCCGGCGGGACCGCGATGCGGTCAGGCGCGCAGCGCAGCAGCTCCTCGAGATAGCGGAGCCCCTCGGCCTCACGCAGTGGCTGCTGCACGGCGGGCTCCTGCAAGCGTGGATTGACC
Source organism: Sorangium sp. So ce887 (assembly GCF_051521455.1). Taxonomy (NCBI): domain Bacteria; kingdom Pseudomonadati; phylum Myxococcota; order Polyangiales; family Polyangiaceae; genus Sorangium; species Sorangium sp. So ce887. The sequence goes on from NZ_CP150354.1 coordinate 3,442,750, forward strand.
GGGATGTGGAGAGGGCGGATCGGCTGCTCGCGGACATGCGCGCGGCCGGCATGGAACAGCCCTATCCCCGCTGGAGCTCCCTCGCCGCCGAGTCGGAGATGGATCTCGGCCGGTTCGACGCGGCGCTGGCCCGGCTCGACCGGTGCCTCCTCGTGGCCGGGGTCGTCAAGGAGCTTCGCTACCTCGCGGAGCTCCACCGGCTGAAGGGTGACTGCCTGCGCTGCCTGGGGGACGAGCGCGCGGCCGAGCGCAGCTACCGCGAGGCGATCGAGCTCTCGAGGCGCCAGGGCGCGCGGCCCACCGCGCTGCGAGCGTCGCTCCACCTGGCGCGGCTGCTCGACGAGGAGGGGCGAGCCGGCGAGATCCGCGACGTGCTGGGGCGAGCGCTCGACGGCTTCCCCGAGGGGCGTGGGTGGAGCGAGCTTGTCGCCGCGGAGGCGATGATGTGCGAGGTGGCGCTCAAGCTCTCGGCGGCGTGAGCCTCAGTCCTGATCTCCGAGCGATGCACGGTGCACGGTAAGAGGCCCGATCTTGCTCCGACGGTCGGACCTGTTATCGTGCGCCCTCCATCCCGATCAGGAGAACTCATGAGCGACGCTCCCCTTTACAAAGACGCCAAGCAACCCGTGGGCAAGCGGGTGGAAGACCTCCTGAGTCGGATGACCCTGGACGAGAAGGTCGGCCAGCTCATGCAGCTGGACGCGCAGGGAGATCTGGAGGACGCGATCGGGCGCATGAAGGTCGGCAGCCTCCTGCACTGCAACGGGAAGGACGCGGACGCGGCGATAAGGCGCGCGCTGGGCACCCGGCTCGGCATTCCGGTGCTGATGGCCGACGACGGGATTCATGGTCACTCGTTCTGGGCGGGCGCCACGATCTTCCCGACGCAGCTCGGCATGGCGTGCAGCTGGGACACGGGCCTTCTGGAGAAGGTCGCCCGGGTCACCGCCGCCGAGATGCGGGCGACCGGGCTCAAGTGGACGTTCTCTCCTGTCCTGTGCCTGACGCGTGATCTTCGCTGGGGCAGGGTGGGGGAGACGTTCGGCGAGGATCCCTACCTCATCGGCGAGCTCGCGTGCGCGATGATCAAGGGCTATCAGGGCAAGGGCCTCGACGATCCGGACGCGGTGCTGGCCACGGCCAAGCACTACGCGGGCTACTCGGAGACGCTGGGCGGCCGTGACGCGTCGGAGGCGAACATCTCGCGGCGCTACCTGCGCTCGTATTTCCTGCCGCCCTTCGAGAAGGCCGCGCAGAGCGGCTGCATGGCGTTCATGACAGGATATCAGTCCATGGACGGGATACCGGCCACCGCCAACCGCTGGCTCCTGACCGAGGTCCTCAAGGAAGAGTGGGGCTTCGAGGGGATCGTCGTGACCGACTGGAACAACGTGGGGAATCTCGTGCTCGATCAGAAGGTCTGCGAGGACATGGCCGAGGCGGCCACGGTGGCGATCCGGAGCGGCAACGACCTGATGATGGCGACCCCGGAGTTCTACGAGGGGGCGCAGGAGGCGGTGCGCCGCGGGCTCTTGGCCGAGGCCGAGATCGACGCGGTGGTGCGGCGCGTCCTCTCGCTCAAGATCTCCCTCGGGCTCTTCGAGGACCCCGGGTACAGCAGCGAGCGGCGGATCAAGGAGATCATCGGGTGCGCGGCCCACCGGGAGCTCAACCTGGAGGTGGCGCGGGCGTCGCTCGTGCTGCTGAAGAACGACGGCCTCTTGCCGCTCGCGGACGGCGCGGGGTCCCCGGCGGCGAGCGACGCCGCTCGCGGGGCGGGCGCGGCGCCGGGGCCCTTGCGGCGGATCGCGGTGATCGGACCCAACGCGGACGACCCGATCGCCCAGCTGGGCGACTGGTCGCTCGGGTCGGGCCAGATGAGCGGCGGCAACGGTCCCCAGCACCCGCGCTCGAGCATCGTCACGATCGTGGAGGGGATACGGGAGCTCGCGCCCTCGGGGTGCGAGGTGGTCCATGCTGCGGGCTGCTCGATCGTCAGCGAGGACGAGTCGGGCATCCCCGCGGCGGTCGAGCTGGCCCGGGGCGCCGACGTGGTGGTCCTGGTCCTGGGGGATCGGATCGAGCTCATCGGCGAGACGAAGAGCACGGCGACCCTGGAGCTCATGGGCGGGCAAAGGGCTCTGGCGGACGCGATCGCCAGGACGGGCGTGCCCACGGTCGTGGTCCTCGTCAACAGCAAGCCGCTGGTGATGCCGCGCTCGGTGCTCGGCACGTCGGCCATCGTCGAGGCGTTCAATCCGGGGATGATGGGCGGGCGGGCGGTGGCCGAGGCGCTGTTCGGGCGGATCAACCCCTCGGGCAAGCTGACGATCTCGTTCCCCTACCACGTGGGCCAGCAGCCGGTGTTCTACAACCAGGCCCGCGGCCAGCACGGGAGCCGCTACGCCGACCTCACGCAGGAGCCGGCGTTCGCGTTCGGCTTTGGCCTGAGCTACACGCGCTTTGCGTACGCCGACCTGAAGGTCCTGACGCCCAGCGTGGGGCGAGACGGCGTGGCCTCCTTCGAGGTGACGATCACCAACGCTGGAGAGCGCGAGGGGGTCGAGATCGCCCAGCTGTACATCGAAGATCGGGTGACGTCGTCCACGTGGGCTCTGAAGGAGCTCAAGGCGTTTCGCCGCCTGCGCCTGGCCGCGGGCGAGGCGCGCACGGTGCGGTTCGACGTCCCCGCCTCGGCGCTGTCCTTGATCGACGCCGAGGGGCGCCGCGTGGTGGAGCCGGGGGAGTTCCGCGTCCACATCGGCTCGTCGTCCCGGCCACAGGACCTGCTGAGCGCCGGCTTCGCCGTGGCGTAGAGCATGCGGGCGGAGGCCGCCGGCGGTGCGAAAATCCGCTGGGACGAGAAAAACTGTCCCTGGCTAGCGCCGCCTCGTGCTCTCCGGCGGTACCCTGGGCATGGCGGCCTCCGCCGGCTGGCCGCCGAGGTCCTGCGGCGTGGGCAGGTACTCGAGCGTCACCCAGGTCTCGCCCTCCGCCGCCCGCATCGACCCGCGGTACAGGTGGTAGTCCACGGCCTCGAACGTGGCCGAAACGGCTTCGGCCGCGGCGCCCGGCGCGGGGGCGAACGTGCTCTCGAACCGGAAGCTGCGGTGATCGATCGGGGTCACCACCCCCTCGATGCGCCGGGGCTCCCAGAGGCTCTCGAGCCGCCGCCCGCCGCCGCCCGGATCGGTGATCCGGCACGGGAGCCGCGGCTCCTCGCGCTCGCCGTGGTGGAACCGGCAGAAGAACTCGCCGACCCGACCCAGGTTGGGATCACCGGTCGGCCGAGTCGCTCGGACGGACAGCCGGTTCTGGTCGGGTCTCCGGGGTAGCGGCGCGAGCCTCCTCGACACGGCGCAGGCAGGCGTCTCGGTTCGCTCGGGCCATGGGCTCGGGCACGCGAAGGAGCTCTATCCTCCGCTCGACGGGCATGCAGTAGGTGGTCGCGGTCCACAGCTTCGGGTCGTCGACGCCGCGGAGCGGCTCGAGGTCGGTCCACACCCGCACGAGCTTGTCGTCGGACGCGGTGACGATGCGCTTGCCATCCGGGCTGAAGGCCACCGCATTGACCGGAGAGTCGGAGCCGCGGAGGACCACCAGGGGCTCGCCCGTGCCATCGGCGTTCCACACCCGCGTCGTCTTGTCCTGGGAAGTGGTGACGATGCGCTTGCCATCGGGGCTGAACGCCGCCCCCAGGACCCAATGCTCGTGACCGCGGAGGACCAGGGGCTCGCCCGTGCCGTCGGCATTCCAGACCCGTGCGGTCTTGTCGTAGGACACCGTGATGACGCGCTTGCCGTCAGGGCTGAACGCCGCGGAGTAGACCCCACCCTCGTGGCCGCGAAGGACCAAGGGCTCGCCCGTTCCATCGGCGTTCCACACCCGCGCGGTGTTGTCGTACGACGCCGTGACGATGCGCTTGCCGTCAGGGCTGAACACCGCGGAGTAGACCCCAGCCTCGTGGCCGCGCAGGACCAGGGATTCGCCCGTTCCATCGGCGTTCCACACCCGTGCGGTCCTGTCTCCCGACGCGGTGACGATGCGGTTGCCATCGGGGCTGAACGCCGCCGAATAGGTTCGATCCTTGTGAACACGAAGGACCAGGGGCTCGCCCGTTCCATCGGCGTTCCACACCCGCACGGTCTTGTCCGCCGACGCGGTGACGATGCGCTTGCCGTCGGGGCTGAACGCCGCCGAGTGGACCCGCTCCTGGTGACCGCGAAGCACCAGGGGCTCGCCCGTCCCATCGGCGTTCCACACCCGCGCGGTCTTGTCATAGGATGCGGAGACAATGCGCCTGCCATCCGGGCTGAATGCCGCCCCCAGCACTCCATTCTCGTGGCCACGGAGGCGCAGCGGCTCGCTCGTGACGTCGGCGTTCCACACCCGCGCGGTCTTGTCATAGGACGCGGTGACGATGCGCTTGCCGTCGGGGCTGAACGCCGCCGACACGACCGCTTCTTCGTGACCACGAAGGAGCAGCGGCTCGCCCGTGCCGTCGGCGTTCCATACCCGCGCGGTCTTGTCATAGGACGCGGTGACAATGCGCTTGCCGTCGGGGCTGAACGCCGCCCAGTAAACTGCATCCTCGTGGCCGCGAAGGACCATGGGCTTGCCCGTGCCGTCGGCGTTCCAGACCCGTGCGGTCTTGTCGTAGGACGCGGTGACGATGCGCTTGTCATCGGGGCTGAACGCCGCCGAGTAGACCACTCCCTGGTGGCCGCGAAGGACGATGGGCTCGCCCGTGCCGTCGGCGTTCCACACCCGCGCGGTACCGTCCTGCGACGCGGTGACGATGCGCTTGCCATCGGGGCTGAACGCCGCCGAAAAGGCCCCGTCCTCGTGGCCGCGGAGGACGAGGGGCTCGCCTGTACCATCAGCGTTCCACACCCGCGCGGTCCTGTCCCGTGCCGCAGTGACGATGCGCTTGTCGTCGGGGCTGAACGCCGCCGAGTAGACCACTCCCTGGTGGCCGCGAAGGACGATGGGCTCGCCCGTGCCGTCGACGTTCCACACCCGCACGGTCCTGTCCCATGATGCGGTGACGATGTGCCTGCCGTCGGTGCTGAAGGCGGCCGAAGCGACCAGATCGTCGTGACCACGAAGGACGATGGGCTCGCCCGTGCCATCGGCGTTCCACACCCGCACGGTCTTGTCCCATGACGCGGTGACGATGCGCTTGCTGTCGGAGCTATAGCGCGCATGCATGACCGCATCCGGATGGTTGAGCACCGCGCGAGCGATCCCGCTGTGCAGCGCCGACCGCGCCAGGACGTCCCACCCTCGCGGCACATTGGGCGGCTCGACCTCGCGCAGGATCGCGACCACGGTCGTGGAATCGGCTTGCAGCTCGCGGGCCGTGGCCATGCGGGTCGCGTTGCGCGCCTCCCGGGCTTCGACCAGCGCGCGAGCCGCCTCCTGGTCGGCGCGCATGGCCTGCTGATTGGCGCGCGTGGCCTGCTGATTGGCACGGATCGCCAGGCACGACACGATGACCGCGATCGCGCTCAACGCGACGGCCGTGCCGACGGCGAGCCGCCGGCGCAGACGCCGCGCGTGCTCGACCAGGCCCACGACGGCCAGCAGGTATCGCTCCTCGCGCTTGCCGAGCCCGACGTGCCAATCGGCTCCCCGGTCGGCGCGACGGCGCTCGTGCCACGCCCTCGCGTCCTCCGCCGCGCGGTCGCGCCAGAGCAGCCCCTCGGCCCGACCGCTCGCCTCCCACGACTGGGCCGCGGCGCGCAGCCGGGCCAGGAACTGCGCGTCTTGCTCGCTCTCGGCGAGCCACTGGCCGAGCTTCGGCCACCTGTCGATCAAGGATTCGTGGACCAGCTCCACCGTCGTGCGATCGCGCGCGCCGCCGGTCTCCTCGTCGCTGGCCTCGATGAGCAGGAGCCGCGCGCCCGCCAGGCGCTGGACCACCTGCGCGATCGCGTCGCCGGCAGCGCCCTCGCCGTCCTGCGCCGCCTCGCGGAGCTCGTCCAGGCTCACCACCGCGCGCGTGCGCTCGGGCGTGACCAGGCGCAGGAGCACCGCCCGGGCCAGCCGCTGCTCGCGCGACGGCAGCGACGAGAGCACCGCGTCCGCGTGGGCGGACAGCGCGCCGGCGACGCCGCCGAGGTGTTCATAGCTGTCCCGCGTGAGCAGCCGGCGCTCGCGATCTCGCGCCTCCCACAGCTTCGCGGCCGTGAACTGCAAGAGCGGGAGCGGGCTCCGCGTGCCCTCCAGCGTTCCCAGCATGTGCTCGATCATCCCGGCGGTCTCGAAGCGAACCCCGGCCGCCTCGAGCGGCCGCGTCAGGGCATCGCGCAGGCCATCGCGCCCCATGGGCCGCAGGAACCAGAGCCCGTGAGTCACGTCGGTCATGAAATTGCGGTCCTCGGCCACGCGCTCGAGGAAATCCGAGCGGACGGCGAGCAGGACGCGCAGGGGCGACGACGCGTCGTCGGCCGCGCCCTCCAGACAGGCGATGAACGCCGAAAGCTCCTCGGAGGGGGCGCCGAGCGTATAGAGCTCCTCGAGCTGGTCGACGAAGAGCACGATACGGCGCCTTTTCCCTTCATGGCGACAGCGCGCGCGAAGCCGGGCGCCCAGGACACCTGGCTGGGTGCGCAAGGTGGCGACCAGCGCGTCATGATCGGGGAGCTCGGGAGCGCCCGTCGCTGCCCCGCTCCCCGCCGTCGCCCCAGGCGTGGACTCCGCCTCGGCGACCTGCACGAGCACATCGGCGAGCGCGGACAGCGGGCGGCGCCCCGGCCGCAGGATGAACGCCTCCCAGCGGTCCTCGGCTCCCTTCAAGGCGGGGATCACGCCCGCGCGCACGAACGACGACTTGCCCGCCCCGGAGGGGCCGGCGATGACGAGGAGCTGCTGGCTCCGCACCCGCCTCGTCATGGCGGCGATGTCCCGATCGCGGCCGAAGAAGCGCGCGGCGTCCGCCTCCTGGAAGGCGGACAGGCCGGCGAACGGGCTCTCGTCCTCGCCCAGCAGGAGCGCCCTCCGGCCGGGCAGGAGCGCCTCGAGCTCGGCGAGGAGCTCCCTGGCCGAGCCGATGCGCTCGGCCTTGCGCTTCTTCAGGCAGCGGTCCACGAGGGCGCCGAGCGCGCCCACGTCCGGGCGCCTCTCGCTCAGGCTGGGCATGGGGACATCGACGTCGACGATGGTCGAGAGCCGCGCGGACGAGAACGGGTGCAGCGGGTGCTCCCCCGTGAGCAGCTCGTAGAGCAGGATGCCCACGGCCCAGAGGTCGGTGCAACAATCCACGTCGCTGCCCAGCAATTGCTCGGGCGACATGTACCCCGGCGTGCCGACGATCGCGCTCTTCCGGTGCCGGCCGGCGTCTCCGGCGAGCGCCGCCCGCGCGCTCCTGACCGAGGCGACCACGCTCGCGTCGAGCCGCTTGGCGAGGCCAAAGTCGAGCACCTTGATGCACCCGGCGTCGTCCATGCGGATGTTCTCCGGCTTGAGATCGCGGTGCACGATCCCGAGGTCGTGCGCGCAGACCAGCGCGCGAACGACAGGCACCATGACGTCGATCACGGTGCGGGCCGCCCGCGGGCCAGGCGGTAACTGGGCGGCCGGCGACCCGGGCGCGCTGGGTTGCTCGCGCTGGGCCATCCATTCGCGCAGCGAGCGGCCCTTGATGTACTCGAGCACGAGGTAGGGACATCCACGGATCTCGTCGACCTCGTGGATGACCACGATGTTCTCGTGCCTGCAGCGCGCCGTGGCCCGCGCCTCGTCCAGGAAGCGCTCGACCCTCTGCCCGGTGTAACGGAGGAGGAGCTTGATCGCGACCAGGCGGCCGAGCCTCGTGTCGCGGGCCAGGTACACGACCCCCATGCCGCCCTGGCCCAGCTTGCGGATGATCTCGTAGTGCTTGAGGACGTCGCCGGCCTTCAGGTGCATGCGGCCCGCGATGGGCTCCGCCGGCGCCCCCGCATCACCGGTCCGGAGAGGCACGGCGTCGCGCGCTTGCCCGCTGGATGTGGGGCTGGCCGGGACCTCGGCGAGCGCGCGCGCGGGCTCCTCGCCGGAGGTCCCGGGCGCGCCCAGGTCGTCAGGGTGGATCGCCGCCTCCCGTCCCGAGGCGGTCAGGGCGCGGCCGGCGGCCTCCACGCTCTTCGCTCCGGCGCCGCTCGGCGCGGCGTCCAGGATCAGGTCCTCCCGGCGGAGCCCGGCCACCTCGCAGGCGTCGAGCTCGCGCAGCAGGCCGTCCGCCGTGCCGGCCCGCGCCGCGACCTCCTCGAGCGTCGCCCGTCGCAAGATGGCCCCGAGCGGGTGATCGAGGAGCGCGCGCGGGATCCGGCCGGGCTCGCCGCCTTCCGGCGTGAGAGCGTCTCCGTCCGGAGACACTCTGCAGGCTGCCCGCCTGCCCGTGAGGCACTCGAGGAACACGAGCCCCCACGCGTACAGGTCCGAGCGCGTTATCGGCGCGAACCCCCGGCGCTGCTCGGGCGCCGCGTAGGCCTGCGCGCCGACGAGCTCGGTGCCGGAGGCGTGCGCTCCGTCCTCTCCGCCGCGCGCTCCGGCGGCGACCGCGGCGAAGCCGAAGCCGAACAGCAGCGCGCTCCGCTCTGCCCCCGAGGGCACGACCATCACGTGGGCCGGCCTGACGTCCCCGTGGACCATGCCCTGCCGGTGCGCGCAGGCCAGCGCGTCGAGGACCTGCCTCATCAGGCGTCGCGCCTCCTGCGGCTCGAGCGCGCCGTGGACCGACAGCAGCTCGGCCAGGCTCTGCCCGGGCGCGCGCTCGAACACGGCATAGAGCTGCCCCTCGTCCGTCTGTCCCGCGTCGATGAGCCGGACGATGTTGGGATGGCGGAGCCGCGCGCAGCGGTCCATCTCCCGCAGGAAGCGCGCGCGGCGGCGTCGCGCGATGCCCCCGGAGACCCCCTCCGGGAGGATGCGTACGACCTCGAGGACGACGGGCTGCCCACCCGCGATCTGCAGCCCGTGATAGATCGCGGCGTGGGGGGTCTCCCAGGGCGAGGAGAGGATCTCGTAGCGGCCCTGGAACAACGTCCTTGGAGCGAGGGTCACCTGGTTCATCATGGCCCCTCCGGTCGCGGCGCCTCGCGTGGCAGCTGCGGGCGAAACGCCCTCATCACGGGAACATCGGGTCAACGCGCCCATCCCGCGGTCGAGCCCATCCCGCGCCTGCCGGGAGAGCTCGACGAGGTGGCCGGCCCGATGCTCGGGCAGCCAGCCTCGCTGCCCTATCGCTTCTTCTTCGGGCAGCCAACCTCGCTGCCCATCGCTTCTTCTATAGAGTCGTCTCCGCCCCTCGTCCGGCACAAGCGTGTACCCGGCGCACCTCACGGCGCGCGTGCCGCCAGCCGCCCTGCCGGACGAGCATGGCATCAAGCCAGCTGGCGAAGGGAGCGGATGCAGAGGGCGCCTGGGGCAGAACGCGCGCGGCGCAGCGCAGCGGGCGCTCCGGCCTGGCCTTGTGGCGTCAGCCGCTGCAGGACTAGTACTTCGTTCCCTAAGTTCGTCCCGGGGGTCCGAGACGTCATATCTGCGCGAAAGCATGAGGCTTTCTGGCCGCGATAACCCGGGAGGAACTTAGGGAACGCTGTACTAGGCCGCTCGGCGTGCCCTGCCCGGTCCCGCTTCGCTCTCGCCTCGTGCGCTGCCGCCCTCGCCTCGCCGCCGCGCGTGCGACGGCGGGGCTCTTCTTCGTCGCCGGCCTGACCCTCGGCGCGCAGGGCCGCGCCGAGGCCCCGAGGCTCGATCGAGGCGGTCGCCGGCGCCGGAGGGCAGGGGGCGAACCCGGACGTGCTGGGCTCCGGCGGAGACGACGGGGAGGAAGGGGAGTCGCGGGGTTTCCGCCGTGAGGGCGTAGGGCGGCGCGAGAGGGGAGGCGGAACGGGGAGGTCGCGATGGGGTGGGGCAGCCTCGCGAGGGGGGGCGGGTGGGTCGGGACCGAAACGGGAGGCCTCGGAGGGGGAGGCGGGGAGGTCGCGACGTGGCGGAGCGGCCTCGCGAGGGGGGGCGGGTCGGTCTGAAACCGAAACGGGAGGCCTCGGAGGGGAGGCGGGGAGGTCGCGACGTGGCGGAGCGGCCTCGCGAGGGGGGTCGGGTCGGTCTGAAACCGAAACGGGCGGCCTTGGAGGGGGCGCGAGGAGGTCGCGACGCGGCAGCGTGCCATGGGCGAGGGGGGCGGCGGATCCGAGACCGGAATGGATGGCCACCGAAGGGCGGAAACAGCTCACCGCTGCTCCCGGGCCGCCGCGCGGGCCTCTTCGACGCGGCGCAGGCAGGCTTCCCGGTCGGCTCGAGCCATGGCCTCGGGCACGCGGAATAGCTCTATCCTCCGCTCGATGGGCATGCAGTAGGTGGTCGCGGTCCACAGCCTCGGGTCGTCGACGCCGCGGAGCGGCTCAAGATTGGTCCACACCCACGCGATGTTGTCGTGCGATGCGGTGACGATGCGCGCGCCATCCGGGCTGAACGCCGCGGTTTCGACCGGGGAATCGGAGTTGACAAGCACCAAAGGCTCGCCCGTGCCATCGGCATTCCACACCCGCGCGGTCGTGTCCTGGGACGCAGTGACAATGCGCATGCCGTCGGGGCTGAACGACGCCGCGTTGACCCAATGCTCGTGACCACGAAGGACGATGGGCTCGCCCGTGCCGTCGGCGTTCCACACCCGCGCGGTCTTGTCCTGTGACGCGGTGACGATGCGCTGACCGTCACGGCTGAACGCTGCTGCAACGACGATACTTTCGTGACCACGAAGGACGATGGGCTCGCCCGTGCCGTCAGCGTTCAGCACCTGCGCGGTCTTGTCCCAAGACGCGGTGACGATGCGCTTGCCGTCAGGGCTGAACGCCGCCGCAGCGACCGGAGCGTCGTGACGACGAAGGACGATGGGCTCGCCCGTGCCATCGGCGTTCCACACCCGCACAGTCTTATCCTGGGACGCACTGACAACACGCTTGCCGTCAGGGCTGAACCCTGCCCCCCAGACCTGATGCTCATGGCCACGGAGGATCAGAGGCCTGCCACGACCATCGGCCTTCCATACCCGAACGGTCTTGTCCTTTGAAGCGGTGACGATGCGCTTGCCGTCGGGGCTGAACGCCGCCGCCGCGACCGGAGCCTCGTGACCACGAAGGACGAGGGGCTCGCCCGTGCCATCGGCATTCCACACTCGCGCGGTGTTGTCCGATGAGGCAGTGACGATGCGCTTGCCGTCGGGGCTGAACGCCGCCGAAACGATCTCATCGAGATGGCCACGAAGTCCCAGTGGTTCTTGCTTGCCGTCGGTCTTCCAGATCCGAACGGTCTTGTCGTGGGACGCGGTGACAATGCGCTTGCCGTCGGGGCTGAACACCGCGCTGAAGACCCCATCCTCGTGACCACGAAGGATCAGGGGCTCGCCCGTGCCATCGGCGTTCCATACCCGCACGGTCTTGTCCCATGACGCGGTGACAATGCGCCTGCCATCAGGGCTGAACGCTGCCGAGAAGACTAGATCCTCGTGACCGTGAAGGACCAGGGGCTCGCCCGTGCCATCGGCGCTCCACACCCGCGCGGTGCCGTCTCCTGACCCGGTGACAACACGCTTGCCGTCGGGACTGAACGCCGCCGAAAAGACATCCGCCGCATGACCACGACGGACGAGGGGTTTGCCCGTGCCATTGGCATTCCATACTCGCGCAGTCTTGTCGATTGACGCAGTGACAATGTGCTTGCCGTCGGGGCTGAACGCCGCATCAAAGAGCCCTGCCTTGTGACCACGAAGGACGAGGGGCTTGTCCGTGCCATCGACGTTCCATACCCTTGCGGTACCGTCGTGCGACGCGGTGACAATGTGCTTGCCATCAGGGCTGAATGCACCCGAAAAGACGCCGTCCTCGTGATCGCGTAGGTCCAGCGGCTTGCCCGTGCCATCGGCATTCCACACGCGCGCGGTACCGTCATGCGACGCGGTGACAATGCGCTTGCCGTCGGGGCTGAACGCCGCAGAACGGACCCCGTTCTGGTGACCCCGAAGGATCAGGGGCTCGCCCGTGCCATCGGCGTTCCACACGCGCGCGGTACCGTCATCCGACGCGGTGACAATGCGGCTGCCGTCGGGGCTATAGTCTGCATGCCTGACTCCATCCGGATGGATGAGCACCGCCCAAGCGAGCCCGCTGTGTAGAGCCCAGCGCGCGAGTACGGACCACCCTCGCGGCACATCGGGTGGCTCGATTTCGCGCAGGATCGCGAGCACTGTCGTGGGATCGGTTTGCAACTCGCGCGCCGCGGCCATGCGGGTGGCGTTGCGCGCTTGCAGTGCTTCGGCTCGCGCACGACCCGCCTCCTGGTCGGCGCGCATTGCTTGCTGCTCGGCGCGCGTTGCTTGCTGCTCGGCCCGCGTGGATTGCCGGTCGGCGCGAATCGCCAGGTACGACACCATGATCGCTACCGCGCCGAGCGTGGCAGTCACGCCTGTGGTGAGCCGCCGGCGCAAGCGGCGCGCGCGGTCGGCGTGGTCCACGACGGCCAGCAGATAGCGCTCTTCGCGCCTGCTGAGCCCGACGCGCCCATCGGCTCCGCGGGCAGCGCCGCGGCGCTCGTGCCACGCCCTGGCGTCCTGCGCCGCGCGATCGCGCCAGAGCAGCCCCTCGGCCTGGCCGCTCGCCTCCCACTGCTGAGCGGCGGAGCGCAGCCGCGCCAGGAACTGCGCATCTTGCTCGCTCTCGGCGAGCCACTGCCCGAGCTTCGGCCACCTCTCGATCAAGGACTCGTGGACCAGCTCCACCGTCGCGCGATCGCGCGCACCGCCGGTCTCCTCGCCAGTTTCGATGAGCAGGAGCCGCGCGCCGGCCAGGCGCTGGACCACCTGCACGACCGCGTCGCCAGCATCGCCTTCGCCGTCCTGGGCCAGCTCGCGGAGCTCATCCAGGCTGACCACGGCACGCGTGCGCTCGGGCGTGACCAGGCGCAAGAGCACCGCCCGGGCCAGGCGCTGCTCGCGAGACGGGAGCGCCGAGAGCACCGCGTCCGCGTGGGCGGACAGGGCGCCGGCGACGCCGCCGAGCTGGTCATAGCTGTCCCGCGTCAAGACCCGGCGCGCGCGATCCCGCGCCTCCCAGAGCTGAGCGGCCGTGAACTGCAAGAGCGGCAAGGGGCTCCGCGTGCTCTCGAGCGTTCCCAGCATGTGCTCGACCATCTCCGCCGTCTCGAAGCGATGAGCGGCCTCCTCGATCGGCCTCGTCAAGGCTTCGCGCAGGCCGTCGCGCCTCATCGGCGGAAGGAACCAGAGCCCGCGGGTCGCGTCGTTCATGAAATGATGATCCTCGGCCATCCGATCGAGGAAGTCCGAGCGAAGGGCGAGCAGGACGCGCAGGGGCGACGAGGCGTCGTCAGCCGCAGCTTCCAAGCAGGCGACGAACGCCGCCCGCTCCTCGGGCGCGGCGCCGAGCGTGTAGAGCTCTTCAAACTGATCGACGAAGACCAGGATACGGTGCCCGGGTCCCGCACGGCGACAGCGCGCGCGCAGCCGGACACCCAGATAGCCCGGCTGGGTGCGCAGGGTGGCGAGCAGCTCGTCGTGATTGGGGAGCTCGGGCGAGCCCGTCGCCGCGCTGCTCGTGGACTCCGCCCCGGCGACCTGCACGAGCACATCGATGAGCGAGGACAGGGGACGGCTCCCTGGGCGCAGAACAAACGCTTCACAGCGGCCCTCGGATCCCTTCAAGGCCGGGATCACCCCCGCGCGCACGAACGACGACTTGCCTGCCCCGGAGGGCCCGGCGACGGCCAGGAGCGGCTGGTTGCGCAGCCGCGCCGTCGTGGCGGCGATCTCACGATCGCGGCCGAAGAAGCGCGCCGCGTCCGCCTCCTGGAAGGCGCACAGGCCGGCAAATGGGCTCTCCTCCTCGCGGAGGTCGAGCGCCTTTCGACCGGGCAAGAGCGCCTCGAGCTCGGCAAGGAGCTCCCTGGCCGAGCCGATGCGCTCGGCCTTTCTCTTCTTCAAGCAATGGTCGACCAGGGCGCCAAGCGCACCCACATCCGGGCGCTTCTCGCTGAGGCTGGGTATCGGAACATCGAAGCTCGCGATGTCCGAGCGCCGCGCGCGCGAGAACGGCTCCAGCGGGTGCTTCCCCGTGAGCAGCTCGTACAGCAGGATGCCCACGGCCCACAGGTCAGCGCGATGATCGACGTCCCCGCCCAGCAGTTGCTCGGGGGACATGTACCGTGGCGTGCCGGCAGCCGCGCTTCTCCGGCGCTGGCCAGCGCCTCCGGCGAGCGCCGCCCGGGCGCTCGTCATTGTCGAGACCACCTTGGCCTCGAGCTGCTTGGCGATACCGAAATCGACCACCTTGATGCATCCGGCGTCATCCAGGAGGATGTTCTCCGGCTTGAGATCGCGGTGCACGATCCCGTGCTCGTGCGCGCACACCAGCGCGCGAACCACCGGCGTCATGAGCTCGATCACGACGTTTGGCGCTCTCGGGCCGGGCGGCGTGTGGGCGCCGGGCGACCCGGGCGCGCTGGGTTGCTCGCGCTGGGCCATCCATTCGCGCAGCGAGCGGCCCTTGATGTACTCGAGCACGAGGTAGGGACATCCACGGATCTCGTCGACCTCGTGGATGACGACGATGTTCTCGTGCCTGCAGCGCGCCGTGGCCCGCGCCTCGTCCAGGAAGCGCTCGACCCTCTGGCCGGTGTAACGGAGGAGGAGCTTGAGCGCGACCAGGCGGCCGAGCCGCGTGTCGCGGGCCAAGTACACGACGCTCATGCCGCCCTGGCCCAGCTTGCGGATGATCTCGTAATGCTTGACGCGGTCGCCGGCCTCCAGGGGCATGACGCCCCTTGCGGGCCCAGCCGACGGTGGCGCAGCCGCCTCCTCCTGGGAGGGCTCAGCGTCGCCTGCTCGCTCCTCTGGCATCCGTGCCGCTGCCAGTCCCGGTGGAAGCGCGGCGCCGCCCGCTCGCTCCTCTATCCTTCTCGCGGCTCCGATCGCCAGCGCGTCCGGCTTCACCAGGTCTTCCCGGCGGAGCCCGGCCACCTCGCAGGCGTCGACCTCGCGCAGCAGGCCGTCGGCCGTGACGTCCCGCGCCGCGATCTCCTCGGCCGTCGCCCGTCGCAAGAGGGGGCCGAGCGGGTGCTCGAGGAGCGCTCGAGGCATCCTCACGGGCTCACGGCCATCTCGCTGGAGAGCCGCTCCTTCCGGCGGCCCGCCGCGGCCTGCACGCCTGCCCGTGAGGCACTCGAGAAACACGAGACCCCAGGCGTACAGGTCCGAGCGCGCCGTCGGCGGGAACCCCCGGCGCTGCTCGGGCGCCAGGTAAGCCTGCGAGCCCACGAGCTCGCGGCCGGACACGGGCGCTTCCTCCTGGCCTGCTCGCGCGACGGCGGCGACCGCGCTGAAGCCAAAGCCGAGCACCAGGGCGCTCCGCTGTGCTTCCGAGGGCACGACCATCACGTGCGCCGGCCTGAGATCCCCGTGGACGACACCCTGCCGGTGCGCGCAGCCCAGCGCGTCGAGGACCTGCCTCATCAGGTGCCGCGCCTCCGGCGGCTCGATCGGGCCTTGGGCCGACAGCAGCTCGGCCAGGCTCTGTCCGGGCACGCGCTCGAAGACAGCATAGAGCTGACCCTCGTCGGCCTGCCCCGCGTCGATGGGCCGGACGATGCCGGGATGGTGAAGCCGCGCGCAGCGGCGCATCTCCCGCAGAAATCGCGTGCTGCGACGGCGCGCCAGATCCGCGGGGCCGTCGTCCCGGGAGAGGCGCATGATCTTGAGGACGACCGGCTGCCCGCTCGCGATCTGCCGCCCCTCGTAGACGACGGCGAGCCGGCTCTCCCGGAGCAACGAGAGGATCTCGTATCGGCCCTGGAACACCGTCCGTGGAGCGAGGGTCTCCTGGTTCATCACAGCCCTTCTCGTCGCTGCCTCCTCGCGGGGCAGCCTCGGGCGAGAGATCACGCGCCGCCAGATGGCCGCGGCGATCTCGGCTGCTCAGCTCGCCCTGCGCCTCCGCCGGGGGGGGCTCGACGAGGTGGTCGGCCCGATGCCCGGGTCGACGAACCTCTGCTCCTGGCCGAGGCATCGTTCGGATGACCGAATGCCGTATTCTCCCGCGGCATCTCGGCTATCCTGGACGCCGCCCGGCCGATGTCGACCCCACGCGACCGCAAGCGAACGCGCCCCGGCCCCGGCTCGCCGGCGCTCGTCCTGCTCGCCGTGCTCCTCGCGGGGTGCGCCGCCAGCCCGAGCAGCGCCCCCGGCCATCCGGACCGCGCGGCGCTCGCCGGGAGCAGGCCCGCGGCGCAGCGAGGCCAGGTGCCGGTGACGGTCACGGCCGACCGCGGCGCCCTGCGCGACGGCATCGTCTCCCTCGGCGCGCCGTTCCCGCGCGGCTTCCTGAAGTACATGGGCTACCGCGCAGAAGGCCGTTCTCCCCAGCCATGCTGAACACCCTTCTCCGCCTCTCCCCGCTCCGCCCCGCCGTTCGCTTCGAGACCGTCCAGCGGCGCGACTTCACCGAGCAGCGCCTGCGCGAGCTCCACACCCTCGCCAACGCGCTCATGGCCGAGGACTTCGATCACTTCCGCGTCCACGCCGAGACCAACGATGTCGTCCATGTCTTCCGCCGCGCCGACTCGGGCGCGATCGTCGGATTCCAGTTCTGGAAGACCGCGCCCCTCGCCCTGCCGCGCAGCCGGGCCATCGTCGGCGGGAAGCTGCGGATCTCGCCCGAATTCCGGACCCGCGGGCTGCACCTCGCCTCCGGACTCCTGTTCTTGATCGAGACGAAGCGCCGCGCGCCGCGGACTCGCCTGTACCGGCTCTCGCTCGCCAGCCTCTTCGGGTTCGTCTCCATCACCGAGGCGCTCGCGCGCTACGAGCTCTTCGATCCGAAGCGCCGGGGTACCGCCGAGGACGAGGCCGTGCGCGAGGCGCTCCTCACGCTGGCCAGGGAGAGCGACTACCGCGTGGACGACGAGACCGGCCTCGTCTTCGTCGACATCTTCATGACCGAGGAGACGCTGCGCCGCTATCCAGCGCGCTACTTCGACCGCCCTGCCGCGAGGCGCTACGCCGCGGTCAACCCCGGCTTCCGCACGAACGGCTGCTACGTCGGCTTCTGGTTCCGCTTCACCAGTGATAACCTCCTCGCCATGACCCGCGCGGTCGTGAGGAAGCTCTTCCGCCGAGTCGCCCCCGGCCATCCGCCGCCCGACGCTCGATAGCGTATCGCGATGGCGGCGCGATGGCCCTGCGGAACAGGCGATCCTCCAATCCGGCCACCCTCGCGCTGTACGGGATCGGCCATCCGGCGCGAAAATCCCCGGGACCTCCTCCGATCCGCCACATCTCGCGCGCGGCCCGGCCACGGCGCCGCGCCACGCTCCGTCTCATGACCGACCTCTCTCCCACCGGCGTCGTGGTCCGCCCGGGGGCCGCTGGCCGCCTGCGCCGGCTCGGCGCCGCCGCGCTGTCCCTGCTCGTCGCGACGGCCGTCTGGCTTCCCAGTCTCCAGCTCTTCTTCCGGCACGAGCCGGGCGAGCACCGCGCTTCCGGCGCGCTCTCGCCGCGCGGAGAGGCGCTGCTCGCGCATCAGCTCTCGCTCTGGGACGAGGACGGCGCCGCGCAGCACGCGGCGCTCGCGCGGATGCGGGCCACGAACGCCGAGTGGGATTTCATGGGACGGACCTTCCTCGTCCTCGGCCTCGCCAACGCCGCGCTGCGGGATCCAGGCGCCGAGGCGCGCCACCTCGCCGTCATCGACCGGATCGTCGACGAGACCCTCGCGCTCGAGCGCGAGCGGGGGATGCTGCACTTCATGATGCCCTACGCCACGCGGGGGCCGTTCGTGCAGCAGCCTGCGCGCAGCCTCTTCGTGGACGGCGAGATCGCGCTCATGCTGGGCGCCCGCGCGCTGGTCGCGCGCCGCGCCGATCACGAGGCCGAGCTCGACGCGCGCGTCGCCGAGATGCGGTCGCGCATGGAGCGGAGCCCCATGCTGTCGGCCGAGAGCTACCCCGACGAGTGCTGGACCTTCTGCAACACGCTCGCCCTCGGCGCGATGCGCATGGCCGACGCGCTGCGCGGCGAGCGCCGAGGCCTGGATCTCGGCCGCCGCTGGCTCGCGGTGGCGCGCGCCCGCCTGGTGGACCCGACGACGGGGCTGCTCGTGTCGAGCTACACCCACGACGGCAGGATCCTGGACGGCCCGGAGGGATCGTCCCTCTGGCCTGTCGCGCACGCGCTGCTCCTGATCGACCCTGATTTCGCGCGCGATCAGTACGCGCGGGCGCGCCGTGAGCTCGGCGCGGAGCTCCTCGGCTTCGGCTGGGCGCGCGAGTGGCCGCGGTCCTGGTCCGGCCCGGAGGACGTGGACTCGGGCCCGATCGTGCCCCTCGTCGGGGCCAGCGCCGGCTCGAGCGGCCTCGCGCTGCTCGGCGCAGCGGCCTTCGGCGACGCGCCGTACCTCGGGGCGCTGCTCACCTCGCTCGACCTGGCCGCGTTCCCGATCCGCGAGGGCGGCCGGCTGCGCTACGCCGCGAGCAACCAGGTCGGCGACGCGGCGCTGCTCTATGCGCTGAGCTTCGGCCCGCTCTGGCAGCGGATCGCCGCCGCGGGAGGCGCCCCGTGAGCCGCCTGCTCGCCCTCGGCGCCGCGCTGCTCGTGGCCGCCTTCGCCGCCTGCCACCTGCTCGGCCTGCGCGAGCACGTCTCCGTGCTGAGCGGCACCGCCCCGCCCGGCAGCGGGGGCGACGCCTCGCTCGGCGTCGCCTACGCGCTCTCGTGGTTCGGCGGCGTGGTCTTCGCGCCGATCCTCGCGATCGCGGCGGGCGTGCTCGCGGCCGTCGATCGGCTCCGATCGCGATAGGCGGGCTGCTCTGCCCGCAGCACAGCGGCAGCAGCCTGCTGCCTGCGAAACAGGCGAGCCGCCGGGCGGGCTTGCATGGCGCGACGCCGCCCGGAGGCGCGCCGCGCGCAGGACGACAGGGCGACGCGCAGGCCGGCGTGCGCCATTCCACCTGCGGAGGTGGGGAGAAGAGCATGGAATGAAACGTGCTCTGCCGCGACTCCCGCGACGCGCGAAGACCCATGCGTCGTGTCTGCGGATGAAAGGGAGCTGATCTTGGACCTCGAACTCACCGGCAAGCGGGCCATCGTCACCGGCGGTAGCCGTGGCATCGGCAAGTCCATCGCGCGGGAGCTGGCGCGCGAGGGCGCGGACGTCGTGATCGCCGCGCGCGGCAAGGACAAGCTGGAGGCGACCGCCGCCGAGCTCTCGGCGGAGACGGGCCGCCGCGTCGTCCCGCTGGTGGTCGACACAGGCAACGAGACCTCGGTCAACGCGCTCGTCGAGCGCGCCGTCGCCGCGCTGGGCGGCGTGGACATCCTGGTCAACAACGCCGCCTTGCCGGGCGGGATCTCGCCCGCCACCCGCCTCGACCAGATCCTCGACGCGCAGGTGATCGAGGACATCAACATCAAGGTCGTGGGCTATCTGCGGACCGCGCGCGCCGTCGCGCCGCACCTCATCGCGAACGGCTGGGGCCGCATCATCAACATCGGCGGGCTGGCCGTGCGCAAGACCGGCCGTCCGGTCGCCACCCTGCGCAACGTCGGCGTGGCGGCGATCACGAAGAACCTCGCGGATGAGCTGGGCCCGAAGGGGATCAACGTCACGGTCGTGCACCCCGGCGCGACGCGCACCGAGCGCACCCGGTCCGAGTCCGAGAAGGATCTCGCCGCCTCGGTGAGCATCGGTCGCATCGTGGACGCCCGCGAGGTCGCGTGGGTCGTCACGTTCCTCGCCTCGCCGAGGAGCGTCGCGATCAACGGCGATGCCGTCGTCGCCGGCGGCGGGAGCGTCGGGCCGATCTATTACTGATCTGCCGCCGCTCGGCCATCGAGGGGACCGTGACGCCGAGCGGCACGGAGCCCCGGCGGAACAACTACAGAGGCACGGAGAGCACAGGTCTCGGCATCTCTCCCTCTCTCCCTCTGAGCTCTCCGTGTCTCTATGGTTGAATCTGTCTCTCTCCTTTCTTCCCAAGACGCTTCACTCCGCTCGGCGTGCCCGGTTGACATCCCGAGCCACCCTGCCCGAAACTCCACGGGCAACTCCCGAAGAAATCACGGAACACCATGACCCTCCCGACCACCCGCCTCGGCCGTACCGGCCTCACCGTTTCTCGCCTGTGTCTCGGCACGATGACGTTCGGCTTCCAGACGGACGAGGAGACCTCCCGCGCCATCCTCGACAAGGCCGCCGGCGCCGGCGTCAACTTCCTCGACACGGCCGACGTCTATCCGCTGGGCGGCGGCCTGGAGGCCGCCGGGCGCACCGAGGAGATCGTCGGCCGCTGGCTCAAGGGCAAGCGCGACCGCTTCATCCTCGCCACCAAGTGCGTCGGCCGCGTCGGCCCGAACGAGTGGGATCAGGGCGCCTCGCGCAAGCACATCCTGGACGCCATCGACGCCTCCCTGCGCCGGCTCGGCACCGACTACGTGGATCTCTATCAGCTCCACTCCGACGACCGCAACACGCCCATCGACGAGACGCTGGAGGCGCTCGACACCGTGGTTCGCTCGGGCAAGGCGCGGTACATCGGCGTATCCAACTACCTGGCGTACCGCCTGGCGCGCGCGCTCGGCCGCTCCGAGGCGCGCGGGCTCGCGCAGCTCGTGTCCGTGCAGCCGCGCTATGCGCTGCTGTTCCGGGAGATCGAGCGCGAGCTGCTCCCGCTCGCGCAGGAGGAGGGCCTCGGCGTGATCCCGTACAACCCGCTCGCCGGCGGGTTCCTCACGGGCAAGCACCGCCGCGGCGAGCCGACGCCGGGCACGCGCTTCACGCTCGGCGTGGCGGCGACGAACTACCAGCAACGCTACTGGAACGAGCGCGCGTTCGCGACCGTGGAGAAGCTGCAGGGCATCGTCGCCGAAGCAGGCCAGTCGCTCACGACCGTCGCCGTCGCGTGGGTGCTCGCGAACCCGGTCATCACCTCGGCCATCATCGGCGCCAGCCGGCCCGACCAGCTGGACGCCACGCTCGCCGCGGCCGAGCTCGCGCTCGATCCGCAGCTCAAGGCCCGGCTCGACGAGGCGACGGCGGAGTTCCGCCGCGGCGACGCGCAGCGCTGAGCCCAGTCGCCGAAGTGCTCCCCGCCATGGCGCCGCCAGGGCCCGCAGCCAAGCCTGGCCCACTCCTGAGCAAGCTGGCAGTCGCCGCCGGCGCCGTGCAGCCCCCGCGCCGAGCGGCTGGTCGGTCCGGTCCCGCTGTTCGACGGCGCGGAGCCCCTCCCCATCGCAAGCACGCTGCACCAGGCTCTGGGTGGGTAAGGGCCAAACGACCGCAGTCATAGAGCTTGGCCGGAGGGCGCGAATGGCTGACACGACCGACATCAACAAGGCGGGCGCGGATGAGTTTCAACGGGTGAGCCAGGTGAGCGAGCAAGGCGCGCAGATCATCGTTCAGAAGCGCGAGGAGCTGGGGGGGTTCAGCAGCTGGGAGCAAATCCAACAGGTGACCGGCATCAGCAATATGATGATAGAGAGTCTGAAGGACGCGGGCTTCTACGTGGAGCACGCGAGCACGCCGGCGCGCCGTACACAGCGTCGGTGATGCAGCGAACGAGCAGCCTGAGGCTGCTCTTGAGGCTGGGCGCGTCGAGACACCCGACGAGGCCTTGAGCGGCATGGGTCAGCCCCGCCGGGGAGAGAGCGCGGTGGGGCTGTTGTTCGCCGCGGCGAAGCGGCTTCGTTCGACACGGTCGCGACGCGGCTTCGTCCATGCCGCCCCGTCCGCCCTGGTCGCTTGACGCGCGCAGGCACGCAGGTTGGCATCGCGGACCTGCCGGGGGTAGGCTCGTCGAGCGCGCACACAGGATCCGTGGCAAGGTGCTTGCCCGCCCGGCTCGCACGAAGCGGCGTACTGGGAGGCCAGGCAGCTTGATGACGGGAGGGCTCATGACCGATTCCATCGTTGCCACGCCGTGTCTGGAGATAGCGGGGCCGTCAGCGACCCCCGGACCGGATGCCGAGGCCGAACCATCCGCTGAACAAGGCACGATTCAGAGGATGTTGCGGGTGGACCCGGCGATGCGCGAGCCCGACGCCGAGGCGACGCTCATCCTGTCCCTGGCATCGGCGTGGATGTACTCGGATCTGGACACGCTGGAGAAGGCGATGGCCGTCTACGGCGACTGGGACCTCGCGAGGATCAGCGTGCGGAACGATGCGCTCTTCCTGGCGAGCGACGTGTGCTTCATCCAGAGCAGGTGCAGGCGGCTTCTCATCCTGTGCGTCAAGGGGACCGACCCGGGGAACCTCTTCAACTGGCTCACGGACGCGAGCGTCGCGTCGCAGCGATTTTATTCGCTCGGACACGTCCACGGCGGCTTCGCCCGCAACGTCGATGTGATGTGGTCGATCATCGAGAAGCATCTCGGCGCGGCGCTGCGCGGCGAGCACATCCGTGATGTCCTCCCGGGCACCGAGGTATCCCCGCGCCCCGACGTCGCGTCGACGCCTGCTGCCGGGCCTGCGCCCGAGGCCCAGGGCAAGCTGGAGGCGCTTTTCATCACCGGTCACAGCCTGGGCGCAGCGATGGCGGCCCTCATCGCCGCGCGCCTGTTCACGGACAGCAGGTACGGGGAGCTCCGGCAGCGGCTCCGCGGTGTCTACACCTTCGGGCAGCCCATGATCGGCGACGCGGGCTTCGCTGCCAAGGCCGGAGAGCTCTTCGGGGACAGGCTGTTTCGATTCGTGTATGCCAACGACATCGTGCCGCGCCTGCCGCCGCTCTCGACGGGGTACTTCGTGCACTTCGGGAGGGCGTACCGCTCGAGGGGGCAAGGGTGGACGTACGAGGGCAAGATCGCGGGCCAGACGCGCACGCTCCTCGTGAGCGCGGCGGTCGGCATCTTCGCCTGGGTGAAGGATCAGCTGCCCATCATCCGATGGGTGCCGGTGCCGTTCTCGTGGGGCGATCACTCTCCGGCCAACTACGTGGAGGCGTCGCAGCTAGGTACGGCCCAGCCAGCCATCTTCCGATTCAGGCTTGAGTAGGCGGGCACCGCGCCAGAGCACGGGAGCGCCCGCGTCCGTCGCCTCCACCAGCGCGCGAGGCGGCAGCGACCGGAGGGGCTGTGATGAACCAGGAGACCCTCGCTCCAAGGACGGTTTTCCAGGGCCGATACGAGATCCTCTCCCTGTTCCGGGAGAGCAGGCTCGCGGTCGTCTAACCTACTGCATGCCCGTCGAGCGGAGGGTAGAGCTCCTTCGCGTGCCCGAACCCATGGCCCGAGCCGACCGGGAGGCCTGCCTGCGCCGCGTCGAGGAGGCCCGCGCGGCTGCCCTGGAATCCCAGCCGGACTCCACTGGCTCCCGTTCCCCGCATTAGAAGACCAATGCAGGTGCCCGACGAGGCGCTTGACCTGTGTGAGAGCTCTATGATTTCCCAAGCCGCACGAGCGCAGGATCAGGCGCCGGTGTCCGGCGGGGCGACCCGGGCACGCCCGTGGATCACGCCGCGAGGCGCAGCATGGCCACGGTCGTCGGCGCCGCGGTGGTCAGGTGGATGCCCACGGCCGGCTGCCCTGGCTATGCGTAGTGGTGCCCCGCGCCCTCGGTCGACAGCGGCAGCTCGACGCAGAAGGTCGAGCCCAGGCCGACCTCGCTCGACAGGCGAATTCGTCCGCCGTGCGCCTCGACGATGGTGCGCGCGATAAAGAGGCCGAGCCCGAGCCCCCCATAATGCCGCGACGAGACGCCGCGGCGAAATCGCTCGAAGAGCTGCGTCCGCACCTCGGCCGGGATCCCGATCCCGTGGTCCGTCACCGAGAGCCGTGCGACCTCACCTTCCGCGGTGATGGTGATCTCGATCGGCGCGCGTTCCCCGAACTTGATGGCATTGGTCAGGAGGTTGGTCACGACCTGTTCCAGGCGGTACCGGTCCCACCAGCCGGTGACCGGCTGCTCCGCGCGCACAGCGAGCGCGCTGCCCGACTGCTCGAGCTGGTTGCCGAGGTGGGTGACGATCTCGGCGACCAGCTCGCGCAGATCGACGGGCGCCCGGTCGAGCTCGAGCCTCCCCGCCTGGATCCGGGAGACGTCGAGGAGCATGTCGACGAAGTTGGCGAGGCGCTTGATCTGGCGGCCGGAGAGGGCGACCGCCGATCGCACACGCGCGACGTCCATGCCCCGCGAGAGCCTTTGCCCCAGCGATTGAATAGAGAGCTGCAGGGTGGTGATCGGAGTGCGGAGCTCGTGCGAGGCGATGAGGAGGAACTCGTCCCGCAGGCGGATGGCCTCCTCCGCCGCCGCGCGCGCGCGCCGCTCGTCCAGGAGGAGCCGATCGCGTTGCTGCTCGGCGTGCACGCGCGCGGTGATGTCGCGGAAGCTCCAGACCCGCCCGGCCACGCGCCCTCCGAGGCGCTGGGGCTGCGTATAACACTCGAAGATCCGCCCGTTCCGGAGCGGGAACGTATCGAAGGCGCTCGCCTCGGGATCGGTATAGAGGTCCTGGACGCTTTGCAGGAATAGCTCGGGCTCGCGGAGCTGGCCGCCGGCGAACGCGAGGAACACGTCGGCCGATCCGCTGGCGAGGACATCGGTGGGAATGCGCCACATCTGCTCGAGCCTGTGGTTATGGCGCACGATGCGCCTCGCGCCGTCGACGACCAGGATGCCGTCCGCCGTCGATTCGAGCGTAGCCTCGAGGAGCGAATAGGAATGGCGCAGCACGTCCTCGGCGTGCTTGCGGGAGGTGATGTCGGTCGAGATACCGCAAATGCCCTCAGGTTCTCCGGCGGGGCCGCGGAGCGGGAACTTGAGGGAAATGTACGTGCGTACGCCGTCGCTCTTGGGGGCCAGCTCGTCGAGCTCGATGGCCCGATTCTGCTGCAGGACGAGAAAATCGTTGGCGCGATACTCATCGGCCTGCTCGCGTGGGAAGACGTCGCGGTCGGTCTTGCCGATGACCTGCTCGCGGCGCATCTGGAAGAGCTCTTCGAACCCGCGGTTGACGAGCATGTAGCGCCCCTCGATGTCCTTGGCGAAGACGACGGCGGTCGTGTTGTCGACGATGGCCTGAAGCAGATGCTGGCTCTCGCGGAGAGCGGCGTTCGATCTGGCCAGCTCGGCCGTGCGATCTCGCACCCGTCGTTCCAGCTCTTGATGGGTACGCTGCAACTCCGCGTTCCTTTCTTCGAGCTCATTTTGCGCCTCGCGCAGGCTCAAGTGCGTCTTGATCCGCGCTATCACCTCTCCAGTCTCGAATGGTTTGGTGATGTAATCGACGCCCCCCGCCTCGAACCCCACGAGCTTGTCAGCCGCGTCGGAAAGACAGGTCATGAAGAGCACCGGGATGTCCCGGGTGCTTTCAGCTGCCTTCAGGCGCCGGCACGTCTCGAAACCGTCGATATCCGGCATCACGACGTCCAGCAGAATCAGGTCGGGTTGCATGAGGCGGGCCCGCTCCAAAGCCTCTTCACTGTCCTCAGCGATGAGCACCTGATGACCCATGCATTCCAGATGATCCATCAGCACGGTGAGATTGGCTGGCACGTCATCCACGATCAGGATAGTGTAGGTGCGAGCATCGGATGCTGTGGCTCTGCTCATGGTCGCTGGTCGCCCCCGATGCTCCGCGGCTCCACCCCCAGCCTCGCCTTCGGCTCCACCCCCTGCAGGTGCTCCTCGACCAAGCTGCGGATCGCCTTGGACTGGCAGCCCTGCGCCAGGCGATGCAGGCGGTCGGCGAAGGGGCGATAGCGTTCGTCGAGGGTGGTCAGGTAGGCCGCCCGCTTTCGGATGTCGCGCATGTTGCCGTTCAGGGCCAGGGCATGCAGGACTTCCATCTCCTCTCGGGGCGGCGCCAGGAGCTCCGCGTCCGCCCCGTCCCCGGCTCGCTCCTCGGCCGGTCTGCCATAGACCCAGGTCAACCCGAGCTGGGCGCCGATGATCCGCAGCAGGCTCTCCTGGTCGATCGGCTTGGCGAGGAAGGCGTCGGCGCCGGCTGCGACGCTCTCAGTCTGGTCTTCCTCGTTGGCGCTCGCGGACACCGCGATGAACGGCAGCCGCGCGAGCCCCCGAGCCTGGCGATCGCGACGAATGCAATGGATGGCTTCCGGGCCGCCCATCACCGGCATGACCAGATCCATCACCACCAGATCCGGCGACGCCGCCATCGCCTGATCGAGGGCCTCCGGGCCATTGGTCGCCTCGCAGACCTCGAAGCCCAGGCCGCTCAGCAGGTCCGAGAGCACCGCCCGATTGACCACCACGTCGTCGGCAACCAGCACCTTCCGGCGCGGCCCCTCGTAGCCGATGGCGTCCCGCTCGGAGGGCCGGAGGGGTGCTGCGATCTCGGCCACTGGCAGGGTCACCTCGAACCAGAAGCGGCTGCCTTCGCCGGGCCGGCTTTGCACGTGGATCTCGCTGCCCATGAGGTGCACCAGATGGCGGCTTATCATCAGCCCAAGGCCGGTCCCGGCGCGGCGCCGCACATCCCCCACCCGTTCGAAGGGCTGGAAGAGCCTCGCCAGCTGCTCCGGCGTCATTCCGACGCCGGTATCCTCCACCTCGAAGCGCAGGCGCGCCGCGGTCCCATCCTGGGCCAGCCCCTGCACCCCGAAGCGCACCCGCCCCCGATCGGTGAATTTCACCGCGTTGCCCAGGAGGTTGAGCAGCACCTGACGCAGGCGCTTCTCGTCGGCCAGCACCGCCTGGGGCAGGTGGGGCGTGGTCTCATAGGTGAAGTAAAGGCTCTTCTGCTCCGCTCTGACGCGGATGATGTCGGCGACGACCGTGACGAAGGTCGAGAGATGGATCGGTTCGGGGCAGAGATCGAACTTGCCCGCCTCGATCTTGGCCAGGTCCAGGAGGTCGTTGATGAGGGTCAAGAGGTGCTGGCCGCTCTGCTGGATGGTATTCAGCCCCGTCGCCTCGCGGCTCTCGAGCCCCGGGGAGCGCTTGAGGATCTGGGCATAGCCGAGGATGGCGTTCAGTGGCGTGCGCAGCTCGTGGCTGATGTTCCTCAGGAACTCGGTCTTCGCACGGCTCTCGGCTTCGGCCGTCTTGCGGGCCTGGCGTTCCGCTTCGGCCTGCTTGCGCTCGGTGATGTCGGTGGAAATGCCGCAGACGGCATAGGGCTGCTGCGCCGCGTTGCACAGCGGGTATTTGAGGGCGATGTAGGTGTGCAGCCCCTCGTCCTGGGGGACCTCTTCCTCGGCCTGCAGCGCCGCTCCGGTGGCCAGCACCTCCTGGTCGACGGCGCGGAAGGCATCGGCCCGCTCCCTGGGGAAGACATCGTAGTCGGTCCGGCCGACGATCGCTTGCTCACTGACGTGGAACAGCTCGGCGTAGCGCCGGTTGATCATCAGGTAGCGCCCCTCGAGATCCTTGAGGTAGATGACCGCTGTCGAGTTATCTACAATCGACTGCAGCAGCTCTTTGCTGTCCCGCACGGCCTGCTCCGCTCGCCGGCGTTCGCTGTTCTCCTGGAGCAGGTCGGCGTAGAGCGTGGCATTGGCGATCGATATGGCGGCCTGGGCCGAGAGCAGCTCCAGCACTGAAAGCCGGTCCGGGGTGAACGCGCCGGCGACGAGGTCGTTTTCCAGGTAGAGCAGCCCCACGAGCTCCGCCTGCCGCAGGATGGGCAGGCAGAGCGCGGATTTGGGGCGCCGAGAGAGGTAGTCGCCGGCGATGATCGGATTCCGTGCCGTCCCGTCGTCCAGGATCACCTTCTCCCGGCTGTGCCGGACGTAGTTGAGGAGGGACGCCGGCAGGTCCGAAGGGGAGGCTTCGGGCTCGTGGGGAATACGCACGTCGATCTGGGGCCCCTCCGCCTTCGCCTCGGCAGCCAAGAACAGGGTCTCGGCGCGGGCGAGGAGCAGGCAGCCCCGCCTCGCGCCGGCGTTCTTGACCAGGATGCGCATGAGCGCGTCGAGCAGGCGGTCGAGGACGATCTCACCCGAGATGGCCTGGGAGGCCTTGAGCACCGAGCCGAGATCGAGCGCGGTGCTGGCGGGCGCGGCGGCCTCCGGGCACGTCGCGCCGAGGAGGATTTCGCTGGGGACGAGGTCGGGGTACGCGCGCTCGAGGCGCCGCATCGCCTCGGTCGCGCCCCAGCGGCCGTAGAGCCGGTGGGCCTCGGTCAGGTAGGCGCGGGCGATGGTGGTCTTGCCGAGAGCGCGAAAGGAGAGGCCGGCGAGCTCGTTGGCGAGCGCCTCGTCATGGAGGTAGCCGCCGCGCTGCGCGAGGGCGATCGCCTCGTCGTAGCGATCGCCGGCGGCCCGCGCGTCACCGCGGGCGCGCTCGAGCTCGGCGCCGAGCAGCACGCTGCGGTGCGCCAGGTTCTCCGGACACAGGCTCGCCCAGCGCGAGAGCCTCTCCGCGAAGAACTCCGCGCGGGCGAGGAAGAGCGCGCGCTCGTCCGAGGAGACCCTGTCCGCCGCCTGTGTGAGCGCGATGCCGGCGTAGCCATGGAACGCGGGGTTGGCGTGCCAGGCCGCCACGGCCGGGATCTCGATGTTCAGCGTCAGCGCGAGGCGTGCTGCGTCCTCGAACGCGCCCTGGAACACGCCGAGGAGCACGACGAAGAAGTGGGCGAAGAAGAGTGAAGCCTGGTTGTCGATCCGGCGGGCCTCCTCCACGACCTCGTCGATATCGACCCACTCGCCCTTGAGCGCGGCGGGGCGCGCCGTCTCGACCGAGAGCTGGTGCGCGAGCTGTCCGACCGCGCCGGTCACCCAGGTGATGGCGTTGGACTTGTCGAGCCGGTGTATCGGCTGGTAGCCCGCCGTCTCGGCGAGGAGGTCGGAGAGCGGGAGGCCGCGCAGGAGGCTGTTCGTGCTCAGGTTGACCGTGTTGTAGAACGCCCAGATATACTGGCCGGTCTCGAGTCCGGCGTGCATGCCGACGCGCAGCGTCTCCCTGTAGGCGGCGTAACCCTCCTTCCAGTGCTGAATGAAGGCACCCCACATGTTGCAGAGCATCGACTCGGACTTCTTGTCCGGGTACCGCTCGGCGAGCTCTACGGCGATTCGCGCGAGTCGATAGCCGAGCTCGATGTCCCCGCGCGCGCAGAGGAACATCCCGAAGTTCACGCAGCCGTAGATCGAGGTCTCCGACAGCCCGTGGCGGAGCGTGTTATCGAGGATCTTGGCGACGGTGATGCCGAAGTTGCGCGAGGCGAGGAAGTAGCAGGGAACGAACAGCTCCAGGAGCACGTCCTGCATGGCGCCGATCTCCGGGTCCCGCAGCGGCGGCAGGCCCCGTAGCGCCTCGACCGTTCGCTCCCGGACCAGCTCCATCGTCGCGTCGATCTGGGCGTCGACCATGGCTTGGTCGGGGAAGAGGGGCAGGTCGAGCCCGAACGGGCGCAGGGCGGCGAGTCCCTCCGCGAGCGCGGCGGGCAGGTCGTTCTTGAGCACCTGCACGTTCATCTTGAGCCGCAGCACCTCGGTGCGATCGAGCCGGCTCGCAACCCGCTCCAGGCAGTCGGAGAGGATCGCCAGCGCTTCGTCGTGCCGGCCGCTGAGCGAGAGCATGAGCGCGGTCTTCTTCGCGTACTCGAGGCGGAGCGGGTGCTGCGACGCCCAGGCGTCCTCCGGGAGGCGCAGGAGGCCGAATTGCAGGTAGCGCAGCGCGGCGCCGAAGGCCGCCGAGTCCGCGGCGCGGCCCGCGGCCTCGAGGCTCATGCGAGCGAGCTGCAGGCGCTCCGCGGGGGCCGACACGAGGTCGCCTGCGCTGTTCAGGTGGCCGACGACGTCGAAGAGGCTCTGGCTGTCCGAGAGCTCCAGCTTGTCCGCGAGCAGCCGGCCGATCCGGAGGTGGAACGCGGGCCGGTACGCCTCCGGGATCATCCCGTAGACGCCCTCCTGGACCTTGTCATGGGCGAACCGGTAGCGTTCGCGCCCGGCGATCACGTGCCCCTCGCTCACCGCGGGATCGAGGCGGGCGTACGCGTCTTTCGGCGAGCATTCGCTCAGCGCGGCGAGCACGTCGAGGTCGAACCGGTTGCCGATCGCCGCGGCGAGCTTGAGCGCCTTCACCGTCGCCGGTGGCAGGCGCGCGATGGTCCGCACCATGAGGTCGACCACGTTGTCCGTGTACCCGAGCGCGTCGATCGCGGCGAGGTCCCAGCGCCAGCCCGATCCGGTCGTATACGCGAGGACGCCATGGTCGTACAGCGACCGGACGAACTCCTTGACGAAGAACGGGTTGCCGCCGGTCTTCGTCTGCACCGCATCGGCGAGCGGCCCGCAGTCGCTGCGCTTGAGGCTGTCCGAGAGCATCTCGATCAGGTGCGGGCGCGCGAGCGGGCCGAGGACGATGTTGCATACGACGAGCCCGGCCTCCTCGATGGCCCGAACGAACGGGTGCGCGGGCGATACCTCGTTGTCGCGGTAAGCGCCGCAGAAGAAGAGCGCCTCGAGCGAGGTGTCGGCGAGGAGCTCGCGGAGCAGCCCGAGGCTCGCGGGGTCGATCCATTGCAGATCGTCGAGGAACAGGACGAGCGGGTGGGCGCGGCGCGCGAACACCGAGACGAACTGCAAGAAGCACCGGTTCAGGCGGTTCTGCGCCTCGAGCGGGCCGAGCGTCGGGACGGGCGGCTGCGCGCCGATCACATGGGAGAGCGACGGGATGACGTCGCAGACGACCTGCGCGTTCGGCCCGAGCGCCTCGAGGATCGCGCTCCGCCACCGGGAGATGCGCGCCTCACTCTCGCTGAGGATCTGCCGCACGAGGCCGTCGAACGCCTGGATCACCGCGCTGTAGGGCGCGTCGCGGTTGTACTGATTTGATTTGCCGCTCGTGAAATAGCCCTTCTGCCGCGCGAGCGGCCGCAGGATCTCCAGCACGAGCGAGGTCTTGCCGATGCCCGAGTAGCCGGAGACGAGGACGCTCTCGCGGCTGCCCTCGAGCGCGCGCCCGGACGCGGCGGTGAGCGCCTCGATGTCCTGCTCGCGGCCGTAAAGCTTCTGGTGGATCCGGAACAGGTCCTGGCGATCGCGCTGGCCCGCGACGAAGGGCTCGATCGTCCCTGTGCCGCGCAAGGCCTCGCGGCAGCGGTCGAGGTCGGCGAGCAGGCCCTCGGCGCTCTGGTAGCGGTCCTCGGCGTTCTTCGCGAGCAGCTTGAGCACAACGCCGGAGACGGCCTCGGGGATCGTCGGGTCGACGCGAGACGGCGGCGCGGGCGCGAGGGCGAGGTGCGCGTGGATGAGCTCCATCGGGTCCAGGGACTCGAAGGGGCGCTGACCCGTGAGCATCTGGTAAAGGATGACGCCGAGCGCGTAGAGGTCTGTCCGGTAGTCGACGCCGCGGTTCATGCGGCCTGTCTGCTCGGGGGAGACGTAGGGCAGCACGTCGGCGATCACCGCCGGCGCGTAGAGCCGTTCGTGCGCGCGGGTGATCTCGGCGTCGACGCCGAAGCTCGTGATCTTGACCGCGCCGCGCGCACCGACGAGCACGTTGTGCGGGCGCAGATCGCGGTGGATGAGCCCCGCCGCGTGCACCGCGGCGAGGCCTTCGGCGAGCGCCGCCGCGAGATCGAGCGCCTCGCAGATCGGCATTCTGCACGACGGGC
This sequence comes from Sorangium sp. So ce887, assembly GCF_051521455.1. Taxonomy (NCBI): domain Bacteria; kingdom Pseudomonadati; phylum Myxococcota; order Polyangiales; family Polyangiaceae; genus Sorangium; species Sorangium sp. So ce887. Next base: position 3,474,311 of record NZ_CP150354.1, read on the forward strand.
GCGCGGCGAGGATCCGCGCGAGATCGCGGCCCGGGAAGTCCTCGAGAACGACCATCAGGGCGCCGGCGCGCTCCTCGACGCCACGCAGCGCGACGAGGCGGGGTGAGGCGAGCTGCGCGATGCGCTCGCACTGGTGCTTGAAGCGCGCGACCTCGGCCCGAGTGGCTCTTTCCGCGCGCAGGACTTTCAGCAAGACCGGGACGTCCTCACCCTCGCGGCACGCGCGAATCAGGCTAAAATCGGCGGTTTCCTCGATCTTCTCGCGGAGTGCATAGCCTGTCCCGACGATCATCGACACCCCTGCTCGCTCGCCAGCGTAATGCAGCTCACGCGACCCAATATAGGCGGGAGGGGAGACTTGGCACAGGGATTGGGCCGCACCACCGGGGCTTGGCGCTGCCCACGCCCGCCCGCTCGCGCGCCGCGACAGGAGCTTTCACCGAGCTCAAGCCTCCACTTGTTCCGTGGTGGACTGTTCGATAACTTTCTTTAACGTAATCACGAAGCATGCCGCTCAACCCAGCGGTGCATCTTCTGCCGCGTGCAGCAGCATCTGAACGGGTGAGCGTAAAGCTGGTCGTACTCCCGCCAACTCGTGTCCAGTTCGCTAACGAACTGCTGGCGGCTCTTTCAGCTGCAGTGCCCTATGCGTCGGCGGAGAAAGCGCGTGATTCCAGGCGAGCAGAGAGGATGTCCTTCATGAGCGTCCTTCGGGTGAGCGAGCGCTACCATCACCCGCAGGAGAGCTCCTGTTCACGGGCTTCGTGCAGCGGAGCACCCTCGCGGCACCCGCTCGCCCGGATCGTCAACCCCCGAGCGGCGTGTCGAGCGCCTGCCTGCGCGACAGCGTCCGGAGCTTGCTCAGGGCGTTCTCCTCGATCTGCCGGACCCGCTCCCGGCTCACCGAGAACATGCCGCCGATCTCGGCGAGCGTGTGCGTCTGCTCGCCGTCGAGGCCGAACCGGAGCCGGAGCACCTCGCGCTCGCGCGGCGTCAGCGACTCGAGCAGCGAGCGAACCTGCGTGTGCAGGCGGCGGTGGACCAGGAGCTCGTCCGGCGCCGCATCCTCGCTCGCGAAGAAGTCGCCCGCGCGCGCACCGTCGTCGTCGTCCCCGACCGGGGCGTCCAGGTACACGAGCGGCAACGCCATCTCCCGCAACGTCTGGAGCTTCTCCATCGACAGCCCGCTCCGCTCGGCGACCTCCTCCGGCGCCGCCTCGCGCGCGTTCTCCTGCTCCAGCTCCTTGCGCGCCTGCAGCGCCCGGCGACGGGTCTCGGCGAAGTGGACCGGCACCTTGATGACCTGGCCCTGATAGATCAGCGCGCGCGCGAGCGACTGCTTGATCCACCACGTGGCGTACGTGCTGAACCGATAACCGCGCCGGTAATCGAACTTCTCCGCCGCGCGCATCAACCCGAGGTTGCCCTCCTGGATGAGGTCGAGCAGCGGCACGCCGCGGTGCCGCAGCTGCCGGGCGGCCGCCGCCACGAGCCGCAGGTTCGCGCGGACGATGTCGGCCCTCGCCGCCGCCGCCGCGCGGCGGGCGCCGCGCATGGCCGCCAGCGTCCCCTCGATCGCCTCCCGGCCGGGCCCGTCGGCCGCGGCCGCGGCCTCGCACAGCGCGCGCTGGAGGCGCTCCTCCACCGCGGGGCCCAGGCGCACGTCGGTGAGCCCGGCCGACAGGTCGGCCCGGGCGCGCTGCCCGCCCGGCTCGGCCTGGCCGGCCTCCGCCGCGGACCGCGCGAGCCCGAGCAGCCGCGCGAGCCGCACGGACGCCGCGTCGCGCAGCTCGTCGTCCGCGTCCGCGTTCAGCAGCAGATCGCTCGCGCCCAACCGACCTTCCTGCAGGTCGTCCGCGAGCGCCGCGAGCTCGCGCAGCGCCACGGGCGACGCGACCCAGGCCTCGATCCCCGCGCGATCCGCCGACTCGATCCGCCGGCCGATCTCCACCTCGAGATCCCGGCTCAGCGGCGCGTTGCGCGAGATCTCCTGAAGGTAGATCTCGGTCACGTCCTCGCCCGGCCGCGCCGACGGCGCAGCTTGCCCGCCAGCAGGCGGCTCCCGTCGCGACGGCGCAACCCGGCCGAACCCGGCGTCGAGCTGCACCTCGGCGCGCGCGTCCCGCTCCTCTGGAATTGTCGTTTCGGTCTCGCCCGCCAGGAGCGAGCTCATGGGCCTCTCCTTCATCTCGATCGCTCCACCATGGTGCCGCGCCGCGGTGGTCCGCCCGGCCTCGCACCGGAGCACGAAGCCCTGGGGGACAATCCCCAGGAGGGACCACCAAACGACGCCGGCCGTGCCACGGCAGAGCAAAGGGGCTCCGCCGGTCCGTGCACCGTAATCACTCGCCGCGCTCGGGAAAGGGGCCAGCGCATGGAGGCTCCAGATTGCCTGCCAGAGCAGCCCCGCGCCAGGTCGCTCCTGGTTCGCGCTCGCGTTCGCGCTCGCGTCCGCGCTCGCGTCCGCCTTGGTCCGCCCGGTCGAGAGCCGCCGGACGTCACAGCAGCACGGCGAGGGGGAGCACGGCAGGGCGCCGTGAGGCCTCGCGCCGGAACACCCGCCGCACGCCGCGGCTGAGCGCGTCCTCCAGCGCCGGTCCCAGGGTGCGCGCCGCCGGCGACAGCGCCGCGAGCGCGTCGCGCGCGCTCTCGAGCGCGGCAGCGAACAGCGGGCCGCCCTCCTCGAAGTGCGCCACGCCGCGCCCGAGGAGCTCGGGGCCGCGCAGGATCTCGCCCGTCTTGCGGTCGGCCACCACGAGCACCATCACGAGGCCCTGATCCGAGATCTGCTCGCGCTCGCGCAGCACGATCTGGGAGACGTCGAGCCCGCCGCGCGCGTCGAGCCACACCCGCCCGCTCTTCACCGCGTCCCCGGTGCGCATCTGGCCGGCCTCGATGACCAGCGACTCGCCGTCCTCGATCACGAAGACCCCCGACGCCGGCACGCCCATCCGGAGCGCCGTGCGCGCATGGGCGAGCAGCATCCGGTACTCGCCGTGGATGGGGACGAAGTGCTCCGGCCGGACCGCGTCGAGGAGCATCTTCTGCTCCTCGGCCTGGGCATGGCCGCTCGCGTGGATCGGATCGAGGCCGCGATCGATCACCACGGCGCCGCGCCTCGCCAGGCGGTTGGCGAGCTGGCTGACGGCGATCTCGTTGCCGGGGATCGCGCGCGACGAGAAGATCACCGTGTCACCCGGGTCGACCCGCAGCCGGTGGTGGTCGCCCACGGCCATGCGCGCGAGCGCGCTGTTCGGCTCGCCCTGCGCGCCCGAGGCGAGCACGATGAGGCGCTTGGGCGGGAGCGTGGCCGCCGTGGCGTCGTCGACGAGCACGCCGGGGGGGATGGTCAGGATGCCGATCTCCTGGGCGATCCGCGTGTTGGTCGCGAGGCTGCGCCCGGCGAGCACGACCTTGCGGCCGAGCTGGGCGGCGAGGTCGAGGACGCTCTGGACCCGGTGGACGTTGGAGGCGAAGAGCGCGACAAGGATGCGCCCCTTCGCCTCGCGAAACGGCCGGACGAACCCCTCGGCCACGGCGGTCTCGCTCACCGACCAGCCGTCGCGCTCGGAGTTCGTGGAGTCCGACAGGAGGGCCACCACGCCGGCGCGGCCGTACTCGGCGAAGCGGCCGAGGTCGAGCCGATCGCCGCCCACGGGGGTGAGATCGATCTTGTAGTCGCCGGTGTGGATGACGATGCCCTCGCCCGTCTCGATCGCGAAGCCGACCGCGTCGGGGATGGAGTGGGTCACGCGCAGGGGCTCGGCGCGGAACGGGCCCGCCGTGAAGTGCTGCTGCGGCTCGACCTCGCGGAGCGGCACCTCGATGCCGTGCTCGACGAGGCGCTCGCGCACGAGCCGGAGGGTGAAGCGCGTCCCGTACACGGGGACCGGGAACTCGCGCAGCAGCGACGGCAGGCCGCCGATGTGATCCTCGTGGCCGTGCGTCACGAGCACCGCGTCGACCCCGCCCGCCTCGCGCACGTAGCTGAGGTCGGGGATCGCGACCTCCACGCCGAGCACCTGGTCGTTGGGGAACATGACGCCGCAGTCGACGAGCACGCGGCGGCCCCCCTCCTCGATCAGCATCGCGTTCATCCCGACCTCGCCAAGGCCGCCGAGAGGAATGATCCGGACTCCCATGGGCGCGCAGCCTAGCATCCTCGATCGCGCGAATACTCCCCCGCCGCCATCGCCGCGCGCGCGACCGGCCCTCGCGCCGGCTGCGGCCCGATCGGCGCCGGCCCACGCCGCGCCGCCGGCGCGGGGTAGGCCGCGCCCGGGAGAGCCGGCTCGCCCGCTTGGCGTGGGTGTGTGCTCCGGTCTGCGGATCGCCTCTCCCGCGCCACCGGAGGGACTCGTCCCTGGCGCCCTGCCCCTCGCACGCATCGTCCCCGGGACGTCCACTCCGCCATCGATTACTCGAACGGCCTCATCGTCGCCCTCGCCGGCCTGTCCGCGCGCAAGCCGTCGGCGAAGATCGCCGGCGTGATCCTCGGCGCGACCGATCTTGCCGACGTGCTCACTCGCCTCGAGCCGAGGCCAACCGTTCTCTGGCTCACCCACGCTCCGCGAGCCGCGGTATCGCGCCGACCGGACTCGCGATGACCGCACCGCAGCGCACATCACCATCCTTGCCGCAGCGAACTTACACGCTTGCCACAGGCGTTCCGCCCATGCAACCATCGACAAACCATGCGCAAGACCAGGATCGGAGATCTGCCCTTCACACTGGTTGAGCTGATGTACGAAACCGCTGATACCGTAATCTACCGCGCACAACGCGACGCAGACGGTACCCCGGTGACGATCAAGGTGATGAAGGGTGAGCACCCCGGTCAGCGGCACGTCGCGCAGCTCCGGCATGAGCTCGAGATCTCGCGCCACCTCAATCTCGATAGCGTCGTTCGCGCCCACCGACTGGAGAGCATCCCGGGCGGGGCGGCGCTCGTCATGGAGTACTTCGCCGGGGTGCCGCTCGACAAGCTCGCGCGCTCGACGCCGCTCGACCTGAGGACGAAGCTGCGTATCGCCTCGTCGCTGGCCGGCACGCTGGCGGCGGTGCACGGCAAGCATGTCATCCACAAGGACGTCAAGCCGCAGAACATCCTGGTCAACCCGGAGACGTGGCAGGTCAAGCTGACGGACCTCGGGAGCTCGACGCGACTCTCGGAGGAGGCGCTGGCGACGCAGGGCCCAGAGCTCCTCGAGGGGACTCTGGCCTACATGTCGCCGGAGCAGACCGGTCGAATGAACCGCGTCATCGACTATCGGACTGACCTCTACTCGCTGGGCGTGACGCTCTACGAGGTCTTCGCCGGGGTGCTCCCGTTTCAGGCGACCGACCCGGTCGACCTCATGCACAGCCACATCGCGCGGGTCGCGACGCCGCTGTGCGAGCGCTCACCGGACATCCCGAGGGGGGTGTCCGATATCGTGCAGAAGCTGATGTCCAAGGTCGCCGAGGAGCGGTACCAGAGCGGGACCGGGCTCAAGGTCGATCTCGACACGTGCCTCTCGACGCTCGAGGCGACCGGCCGGATCGCGCCGTTCGAGCTGGGGTCACGCGACATAGCGAGCGAGCTCAGGCTCCCGCAGAGGCTCTATGGACGCGACGCGCAGATGGCCGAGCTGCTCGCGGCCTTCGAGCGGGCGCGCGGGGGCAGGTGCGAGCTCCTGCTCATCGCGGGCGGCGCCGGGATCGGGAAATCGGCGCTCGTGAACGAGATCCAGAAGGAGGTCGCGCAGCGGCGCGGGCACTTCATCGAGGGGAAGTTCGATCAGCTGAGCCGGAACATGCCGCACGCGCCGGTGGCGGGCGCGCTGCGCCAGCGCGTCCGGCAGCTCCTGACCGAGCCGGCCGAGTCGCTCGAGCAATGGAAGGACAAGCTCCTCGCGGTCGCGGGGAAGAACGCGCGCATCCTCGTGGAGCTCATCCCGGAGCTCGGGCTCATCCTCGGGCCGCAGCCCGCCGTGGCGGAGCTCGGGCCGAACGAGGCGCAGAACCGCTTCAACCTCGTTTTCCAGGACTTCTTGCGCGTGATCACGACGGCAGAGCACCCGGTGGTGCTCTTCCTCGACGACCTCCAGTGGGCCGACCCGGCCTCGCTGAAGCTGCTGCAGGTCGTCCTGACCGATCCGGGCGGGGCCTACCTGCTCATCATCGGCGCCTACCGCGACCAGGAGGCGATCGCAGGGCAGCCGCTCATGACCTGGCTCGGGGAGCTGCGGGCCGCGGGCGTCCCGCGGCGCGAGCTCCTGCTCCCGCCGCTCTCGCTCGCCGACGTGCGCCAGCTCGTCGCGGACGCGCTGTGCGCGCGCCCGGAGCAGGTGCAGGCGCTCGCGGAGGTGCTGAACGCGACGAGCAAGGGCAACCCGTTCTTCCTGAGCCAGCTGCTCAAGGAGCTGTACGCGGCGGGGCTCGTGTCCTTCGATCCGGGGGCCGGGCGGTGGACGTGGGACCTCGAGCCGATCCGGCAGCGCTGGGGCGCGGTCAACGTGCACGATCTGCTCGTCGACAAGATGCAGCGCCTCGCGCCGGCGACGCAGCTCGTGCTCCAGCTCGCCGCGTGCATCGGTCACCAGTTTGACCTGAAGACGCTGTCGACCGTGCGCGAGGTGCCGCCGGCGGAGATCGCGGCCGACCTCTGGGAGGCGCTGCGCGAGGGGCTCGTGCTGCCGCTCGACTCCGACTACCGGCTGCTCCACACGTCCGACGGCGCGCCCGCGGAGCTGCCGCTCTCGGTGAGGTACCGGTTCCTGCACGACCGGGGGCAGCAGGCGGCCTACAGCCTGATCGAGGACGCGCGCAAGCAGGAGGTGCACCTCCGGATCGGCCGGCTCACGCGGGCGCAGCTGGGCGGCGAGCCGCGCGACGAGGATCTGTTCAAGGTCGTGAGCCACTGCAACCTCGGCGCGGCGCTGATCGAGGACCGGGCAGAGCAGCTGGAGCTCGCGCGCCTCAACCTGGCCGTGGGGAAGCGGGCCAAGGCATCCATGGCGAACGCCGCGGCGGCCGAGCACTTCAAGACGGGCCTGTCGCTGCTCGGGCCGGGGGGATGGGAGGAGGACTACGCGCTCTGCTTCGCCCTGCACCGGGAGCGGGCTGAGTCCGAGTGGCTGAGCGGCAACGAGAAGCAGGCGGAGGCCTCGATCCACGAGCTCCTCGGGCACGCGCGCTCGCGCCTGGAGCGCGCGGAGGTCTATAATCTCCGGATCCTCGTGCACACGATGCGCGGGGAGTTCGCGGACGTGCTGCGGGTCGGCCGGGAGGGCGTGGCGCTCTTCGGGATCGAGCTGCCGGAGCCGCTCGACGCGATCCATGCGGCGTTCGGGGCCGCGCTCGCGGAGGTGCCGATCCACCTGGCCGGGCGCCGGGTCGAGGATCTCGCGGACGCGCCGTGGGTCGGCGACGACGAGCAGCTGGCGGCGCTGCGGCTCCTGGCGGCGATGATCCCCGGGGCGTACACGCTCAACCCGGCGCTGCTCGCGCTCATCGCGGTCACGCAGGTCAACCTCTCGCTGAAGTACGGCAACTCGCCCGCGGCGGCGTGCGCGTACGGCCTCTACTGCCTCTTGCTCGCGGGGGGGATGGGGAGGCCCGAGGCGGCGCGGCAGTTCCAGGGCGTCTCGCTCGCGCTCTGCGAGCGCGGGGAGGGGGTGGAGCTGCAGTGCAAGGCGTACGTCGTGTGCGGCGCGCCGTCCCACCTCTTCGAGCCGGTCCGCGCGTCGGTCGCGTGCCTCGCCAAGGCGTACCAGGCCGGGCTGAGCTCGGGCGACTTCAGCTTCGGGGCGTACGCCTGCCTGAACATCGTGACGATCCTGCTCTCCTCGGGCCAGGAGCTCGGCGCGCTCCGCGAGGAGCTGACCGGGTTCCTGCGGTTCCTGCAGCGGACGCAGGACCCGCTCGGCACGCCGGTGCTCGTCGTCGCGCAGCAGATGATCGCGTGCCTGGAGGGCAGGACGAACGGGCGCCAGAGCCTGAGCGACGGGGCGTTCGACGAGGGCGCGTTCCTCGCGGGGCTCGCGCCCGCGCAGGAGCTGCCGCGGTGCTGGTACTTCGTGAACATGCTCGTGCTCGCGGTGCTGTACGGCGACCCCGCGGGCGCGCTGCTGATGGCGGCGCGGGCCGAGAAGCACAGCGCGAGCGCGATGGGCCTGTTCCTCGCGAACGACATCCCGTTCTACCTGAGCCTCGCGCTGCTCGCGCTGTGCGCGACCGCGACCGAGGAAGAGCGGGAGCGGCACCTCGCGGCCGTCGCGGAGCACCGGGCGAAGATCGCGGGCTGGGCGCAGCACGCGCCGGAGAACTACGCGCACAAGGAGCGGCTGATCGGGGCGGAGATGGCGCGCGTCCTCGGCAAGGAAGCGGAGGCGGCGGAGCTCTACGATCAGGCCATCCAGGGGGCGCGGGAGAGCCAGTTCACGCACCAGGAGGCGCTCGCGAACGAGCTGTGCGCGCGGTTCTACCTGCAGCGGGGGCGGGATCGGATCGCGCGGTGGCACATGACCGACGCGTACAGGGCGTACCTCCGGTGGGGGGCGACGGCGAAGGCGGAGCGCCTCGCGAAGGAGCACGAGCAGCTGCTCGACCCGGCGTCCCTCGGCGAGGCGCAGCAGACCCGGGTCGTCGGCACGACGGTGACGCGCAGGGGGAGCACCGAGTCGTTCGACGTCGCGACGGTGGTCAAGGCGATGCAGGCGGTCGCGAGCGAGAACGTGCTCGATCGGCTGCTCGACCGGCTGATGCGGAGCGTGGTCGCGAACGCGGGGGCGCAGCGCGGCGCGCTGATCCTCGATCGCGACGGGAAGCTCGTGATCGTGGCCTCCATGCGCGTCGATCCCGACGTGGTGGAGACGGGGCTGTCGATCCCGGCGCTCGAGAGCAAGGAGGTCGCGACGAGCGTCGTCCAGCTGGTCGCGAGGACGCGCGAGCCCGCCGTGGTGAACGACGCGCGGCAGGACAGCCGCTTCGCGGCGGATCCGTACGTCGCGGAGCGGAGGCCGCGCTCGATCCTGTGCCTGGCCATGGCGCACCAGGGGCGCTCGGCGGGGCTCCTGTACCTGGAGAACAACGTGGTGCAGCGGGCGTTCACGCCGGGGAGGGTCGAGGTCTGCGGGCTCCTCGCCTCGCAGGCGGCCATCGCGCTGGAGAACGCGCTGCTCATCGCGAGCATCCGCGCGGGCACCGAGGCGCTGCAGCGCTCGAACGACCAGCTGCAGCGGGAGCTCGAGCTGCGCGTGGCGTCCGAGGCGGAGCGGGTGCTCCTGCAGCAGGAGATGCTGCGCCGGCAGACGCCGATCATCCCCATCACGGACGACGTGCTGGTCATGCCGATCGTCGGAGCGATGGATGGCGAGCGCGCTCAGCAGGTGCTCGAGACGGCGCTGAACGGGTTCCATTCGAGGCAGGCCAAGGTGGTGATCCTGGACATCACCGGCGTGGCGCAGGTCGACGCGACGGTGGCCGACGCGCTGATCAAGACGGCCAAGGCGCTGCAGCTCCTCGGGGCCAGGACGGTGCTCTCGGGGGTCCGGCCCGAGGTGGCCCGCGCGCTTGTGGAGCAGAACGTCTTCCTCGGCTCGATCGTGACGATGGGGACGCTGCAGAGCAGCATCGCGTATGCGCTGGGGCCGAACGGGCTGTCGGGCTCGGTCGCGCGGCGGGCGGGGGCGGTGCGGCAGGCGTGACCGCGCAGCGCTGCCGCGCGCGGTCGATGTGACGCGCGCGGCAGCGCCGGCGGGGGTGGGTCAGGGCGTGCTGCTCGGATCGGCGGGGTCGCTGCCGGCGTCCCGCTCGTCGCCGTCGAGGAAGCCGTCGCTGTCGCGATCGATACCGGCGCGCGCGCCCGAGCCCGGCGGCATGCAGGTGTACGTCAGATGGTGGTGTGTCTGGGTGGCCAGCAGGCGGAGCACCGTGTCGCTGATGGGCGGGAGGATCTGCCGATCGGAGAGGAAGTGGCCATTGCCCACGTAGAGGAACCCGATCTCGTGCAGGAACCCCTGGGTCTTCGCCACGAGATCGCACTCCCCGACATCGGCGCGATCCATGAGCAGGTCGATGCGCGGCGCGGCCACTGTGCCGTTCGAATGGCTGAGCGTCACCTGCTGACCGACGACGGGCGCCATGTTGCTCTCGATGGCGAGCACGTAGGACTCGAGCTGCCGGCGCAGCACGTCGCCCGCGGGGGTGAAGGGGATGCCCGTGGGGTTGTTCGTGAACTGGTCGGAGAACCCGATCGCGGAGAAGAAGCGGTACATCGTGTCGACCGTGCCGTTGTTCAGGATACCGAAGCCGCGGATCTGGTCTCCCACGTCGTTGTTGTCGCGCGGGAAGAACACGAACGGGACATCCGGCAGGCCGAAGGCGCCGACCTTGGTGTACACGTTGCGGAGCTGGGGGATCTTGAAGAGCTGCGTCTGGAAGTCGAAGACGGAGCTGCCGTCGGTCCCGAAGAAGCCGGGGAAGTCGTCGCCCGGGTTCGCGTCGGGGTCGACCACGTGACAGCCGCCGCAGCTCGCGATCGAGTTGACCACGGGACCGTTGAAGAAGGTCTTTCCCGCCTGCTGATCGGGCGTGAGCGAGTTGTCGAGGGCCCTGATCGGGTTGGGCGGGTAGGTGACCTGGAGCATGAAGTCGGTGAACGCCTCCATGTCCTCCTCTTCGAGGAACTCGCTGCGTCCGAGCAGGTCCGTGAACCCCGCCTGGAACTGCCGGAACGCCTCGCGCTCATCGAAGGCCCCGTCGTCCGGCTGGGTGGACGGCTCGAGGTTGCCCCCCGTGCGGTCGCCGCGCCAGTGCATCGGGCCGTGGTTGGCGAGGCCGCGGAGGCTCTGCGTCACCATCGGCCCCTTCATGGGGTGGAAGATGGGATCCGTGATCTCCTGCTGGAAGATGACGTCGTAGAGGCCGAACGGGAAGGGGCCCGGATCCGTCACGACGAGCCCGTCCGGATTGCCGAGGTTCCAGGCCAGGTCGTCGAGGTTGCCGAACACGTGGCAGCTCGCGCAGGCCGAGTCTCCGTGGCTCGACGAGAACGACGCGTCATAGAGGAAGCGGCGGCCGTTCACGATGCTGGGCGGCTCGGGGTTGTGCATCGCGACGTGCCCCACCTCCATCTTCGATGTGGTGTTGATCACCGAGATCGAGTTGTCGAAGCGCGTCAGCACGTAGAGGCGATTCTTGCTCTCGTCGAGCACGATGCCGGTCGGCCCGCCGCCGCTCACCGGGATCTGGTTCGCGGTGCTCGGCACGAACGTGTCGTTCTCGAGCGCGGCGGTGCTGAAGACGCCGATCTTGCTCGAGCCGAGCGCGGCGACGTACAGCGTCGAGCCGTCGCTCGTCACGGCCATCTCCTGGGGAAAGGCGAGGCTCTTCGCGTTCTCGGCGTTGGGGATCGGCGCGCAGCACGTGCTGTAGTTGATGTGCTTGTTGAGGTGCCTCGGCGCGACGCCCCCCGGGCTGAGGACGGTGATCCGGCTCTCATGCAGGTGGCCGCGCGCTGTCTCACCGGCGAAGATGCCGGGCCCCTCGAAGCTCTGCTGGTTGAACGCCTCGGTGTTCGCGACGTAGACCTTCCCGCTGACCGGGTTGACGGTCATGTTGAAGAGGATCGTCCCGACGTCGGCGAAGAAGCCCTCATTGCCGCTGATCCACGCCGGGGGGTTCGCGTTGGCGTCGATGACGAAGACGTCCTTGTCCGGCAGCGAGAACCTCATCTGGTCGTCCCAGGTGCGACCCAGCTCGTCGTACCAGTGTCCGCCGTCGTATTTGACGATGATGGCGGTCTCGGGCGCCGGCTCTCCCTCGACGTTGGTGCTGGGGCCGGGCACGCCGTTCGGCCCGAAGCCGTCGGGAACCAGCGTCTCGTTGACGGCGGCGGTGCGGTTGCCGGAGTGGAACGCCGCCGCGTAGACCTTGCTGCCGTCCGGGGTCACGGCCAGGGCGCGCGGGGTGTCGCTGAAGAGGGTGATGATGTTGAGCGGATTACCCCCGAGGGACGACCCGAGCTGGGCTGCGTTGAAGACCCAGACGTCGGCGCGCCCCACGCCGGGCGTCGTGAGCTGTGGGTCGAGGGGGCTGTTCTGGCCGCGGTGGGCCGTCGTGATGAAGGCCCGGTTTCGCTCCGGACCGGCGAACACGATATCGCGCGGCTCATCGCCCACGAGGAGCGTGCGCACGACGCGCCCGGTGTAGCCGCCGAGGCCCAGGTGGACGACGCTCACGCTGTCCGACAAATGGTTGACGACCCAGACCTCGCTGTTGCTGCGGGCGGCGACGGCCACCGGCTCCACGCCGACCGATATCGACGTTCGGTGTTCCAGACCACCGCTCCCGATGCGGAACACCTCGAGGCGGTTATCCGGCGTGTTGATGGCGAAGAGCAGCTTCCCGTCCGGTGAGATGGCCAGCGGGCGAACCTGGCCGCTCTCGAAGGCGGTGAACGACGGCGCCGCGAGCGCCGGCGCTCCGGAGAGCGATATTGCAGTCAGGGATGCGACGAGAGCGCCTAACGTCGCCCACGGTGAACCGGGCAATCGAGTCATGGATGCCTCCGTGTGTCGAGTGGCTCCGCGGCCATGCAACGACAATCCAAGACTGTAAGACAAATTCAAATGATTGTTCAAGCATGCAACGAAGCGCGATGCGAATTTTTGCAAATGAGCGATCTCGCGTCAGTCCATGTCCGCTTCCATGTCCGCTTCCATGTCCGCTTCCACATCCACGCCGCTGATGTAGGCGTCGATAGGAATGACGCGTCATCGCGGCTGGTCGCGTGTGTGAGGCGGGAGGCGCGGAGGTGAGGCGGCGCGGTTGCTCGTCAACGTGTCAGTCGCGGGCACCGCGCGGATCGCCGGTGTCCCGCCTCGAGTCGCCTGTGCCCCGCCGCCTACCGGCCGCGGTGGGGCACAGGCGGAGCGGGGGGACGGGCTCATCTGTGTCGGGGAATACGGATGGCGCTCACGGGTCGCGCCTCGGCCGAGGGATCTCCGACGCGCGTCCCACCCGCAGGCGCACCGAACGGCGGCGTGTGCGGGAGGGGATTGGATCCAGCCCGAGGACGCCGTAGGCTGGAGGGCCCGTATCGACCACCGGACCCACCATCTTCGATCGCCGACGCATGAGCCGAGAGCCTGAGGTCATGTCGAGGAAGCGCCGGACGATCGCGTTTCTGATCAACAACGTCGTCGGCGACTACCAGTCGGAGCTGCGCGCCGGGGTCGAGCGCGCCGCCGAGGCGCACGACGTCAACCTCCTGACGGCCTTCGGCGACCCGTCCAGCGGCCTCCGGCCGGACGAGGCGGACCGGAGCACTTTCTATCACCTCATCGGCCAGGATACGGCCGACGGCGTCATCGTCGCCTCGTCGACGCTCTCCCACCACTACGGCGGCGTCGACGTCATGCGGGCGTTCTGCCGGTCGTTCGCGCCGCTGCCGGTGTGCAGCCTCGGGATGGCGATCGATGGCGTGCCGAGCCTGATGGTCGACAACGCGCTCGGGAGCGAGATCGCGGTCGCGCACCTGGCCGATGAGCACGGGCGCCGGCGCATCGCGTACATCGGCGGGCCGCTCAACAGCGAGGAGGCGCAGCTGCGCGCCGGCGGGTACCGGCGGGCGCTCTCGACGCGGGCCCTCCCGTGCGACGAGCGCCTCATGGCGGTCGGCGCGTTCACGATACCGACCGGGCGCGATGCGATGCGCGAGATCCTGGCGCGCCGGGTCGGCTTCGACGCCGTGGTGGCCGCCAACGACAGGATGGCGCTCGGGGCGATCGAGGTGCTCAAGGAGGAGGGGCACCGCATCCCGGAGGACGTCCTCGTGTGCGGCTTCGATGACGTCGGCATCGCGCGCTTCACGAAGCCGTCGCTCACCACCGTGCACCAGCCCATCAAGCGGCTCGGGAGGATCGCCGTGAGCACGGTCCTCCGCATGATCGACGGCGAGCCCGTCCCGGCGCTGGAGCTCGTCCAGGTCGAGCTCACGCGGCGCGAGTCCTGCGGCTGCTGGGTTCACGCGGGCGACACGATCCTGCCGCCGGCTCCGTCGTCGCGGGGCTATCCGGGCGCGGTCGCCGAGCAGCGGGCGTCGCTGGAGAGCGCGCTCAGGAGGAGCGTGGCGATCCCGATCGGCGCCCTCGACGGCTGGGCGGGCGATCTGCTCGTCGCGCTGGAGGAGGAGCTCGCGGGCGACAGGGGCCGGTTCCTGCGCGCGCTCCAGGAGCTGCTCGACGAGGCGAGGCACGAGGGCGTGCTCCTCGACCAGTTCCAGGCCGTGATCTCGCTCCTGCGCGCGCGGGTGCACCCGTCGCCGGCGGGCGGGGACGCGGCGGCCCTGGAGCAGCTCTGGCACGCCGCGCGGATCCTGATCGGGAGCGAGTCCGTGCACGTCGAGGGAGAGCAGCGGCTGAGCGTGGAGCTCGCCGCGATCGACGTCACGTACGGCGCGCGGGGCTTCTCCGCGTGCTTGAGCCTGCCCGTGCTCAAGGGCCTGCTGGCGTCGGAGCTGCCGAGGATGCAGTTCTCGCAGGTGGCCGTGTCGCTCTACGACGATGCCCAGCGCGCCACGCTGAAGCCGCTGTTCCTGATGGAGGACGGCCGCGAGGTGGAGGCGCCGCCGGTGAGCTTCCCGGCGCGCCACCTCGCGCCCCCGGGGTTCCTGGACGACGCGGAGCGCAGCAGCATGGTCCTCCTACCGGTCGCGTTCGGCGATGTGGAGAAGTTCGGCGTCGCGGTGCTCGACAGCCACGCCAGCGAGATGAGCTACGACGTGCTGCGCCTCCAGCTCGGCTCTGCGGTCAAGGCGGCGGCGCTGCACCGGGAGGTCGTGCGGGAGGTGGAGCTGCGCGAGCGCCTGGAGCAGGAGCGGGTGCGCCAGGAGAGCCAGGTCGCGGCGCGCATCCAGACCACGCTGGTGCCCAAGCAGCTCTCGATCGAGGGGCTCGAGCTCTGCGCGGTGATGAAGCCGGCGGCGGAGGTCGGCGGCGACTACTACGATGTCATCGCGACGCCCGGGGGCGGGTGGCTCGGGATCGGCGATGTCGCCGGGCACGGCCTCGCGGCGGGCCTCATCATGCTGATGATCCAGAGCATGGTGTCGGCGCTGACGTGCAACGACCCGAGCGCGAGCCCGGCGAGGATCGTCGCTGTGCTCAACAAGGCGGTCTACAAGAACGTCCGCGATCGCCTGGACCGCGACGAGCACGCGACGCTCGTGTTGCTCCGGTACGAGCGCAACGGGCGCGTGACGTTCGCCGGCGCGCACGACGACATGATCGTGTGCTCGGCGCGCACGCGGCGCTGCGCGTGCATCCCGAGCTCCGGGGTCTGGATCGGGGCGCTGCCCGAGATCGGCGCGATGACGCGGGATGACGAGCTCTTCCTGGGGGACGGGGACGTGCTCGTGCTCTACAGCGACGGCGTGACGGAGGCGCGCAACGCCCATCACGAGCAGTTCGGGCTGGAGCGGCTGTGCGCCGTCATCGAGGCTGTCCAGACGGCGCCCGTCGACGCGATCCGCGACCGGATCCTCGAGGAGGTAGAGGGCTGGTGCCCGAGCCCGGACGACGACATCACGATCGTCGTGGCGAGGTATCGCGCGCCCGAGTAGCGCCCGAGCAGCGCGCGGGGGCGGCTCGTGGCGGCCGGGATCGAGCATCGCGGCGACCGATCGAGGTGGCGCGGTGCGCCCGGCGCGCGGTGGCGCGGTGCGCCCGGCGCGCGGTGGCACGGTGCGCCCGGCGCGCGGGGCATCGCGAGCCGGTGGTCTCCTGGATGCGCTCGGTGAGGGCGTTGATGATCAGGGGGGTGAGCGCACCATTCCATCGATCGAGCTCCGCGGTTCTGTCGCGAAGCCAGCCTTGGTTCGCCGGGCTGGGGACGAGCGCCTTGGTCACGGCGACTTCCCCTGGCGGCCGCCACCCCCTCCGCCGCGTCCGCCACCCCTGCCGCCCCGTAAGTCCCTGAAATCGCGTCCATCCCCGCCTGGCACGTTGTTCGCGAAAGGGCTCCGGCATGCAGGCCACGGCGCTCACGTTCTCTCTGCTCGGGCTCGACGCCCACCCCATCCGCGTGGAGGTCGACTCGGGCCGCGGCCCGTCGTTCTTCCAGATGGTCGGCCTCGCCGAGGCGAGCGTCCGCGAGAGCCGCGTGCGCGTCCGCGCCGCGCTCCAGCAACTCGGCGTCGAGCTCGACGAATACGTGATCACCGTGAACCTCGCCCCGGCAGACCTCAAGAAGAGCGGCGGCGCGTACGACCTCGCCATCGCCATCGCCGCGCTCGCGGCGCTCGGCAAGGTCCCCGCCGAGGGGCTCGACAAGATCGGTTTGCTCGGCGAGCTCTCGTTGAGCGGCGCGGTGCGCCCCGTGCGCGGCGTCCTGCCGGCGCTGCGGGGCGCGGCGGAGCAGGGGATCCTGCGCGCGATCGTGCCCCACGGCAATGCGCGCGAGGCGGCGAGCGTGGCCGGCGTCGACGTGCTCATCGCGGAGCACCTCGGCCACGTCGTCGCGCACCTCCGCGGCAACAAGGCCCTTCCCGGCGCCGGATCCATGGCCACGATCGCCGCCGAGCCGGGAGCCGCGGCGGTGGACCTCGCCGAGGTCCGCGGCCAGCACGGGGCGCGCCGCGCCCTCGAGATCGCGGCTGCCGGTGGACATAACCTCATCATGATGGGCCCGCCGGGCAGCGGGAAGACCATGCTCGCTCGCCGACTGCCCACCATCATGCCGCCCATGTCCTACGAGGAGGCGCTGGACATCACGGCGATCCACTCGGTCGCCGGGCTGCTCTCCCCGGACAGGGGCCTTGTCGCGACTCGCCCCTTCCGCGCCCCGCACCACACGGTGAGCGCCGCGGGCCTCGTCGGCGGCGGAGATCCGATCCGCCCAGGCGAGGTCTCCCTGGCCCACCATGGTTGCCTGTTCCTCGACGAGCTCCTCGAGTTCCGCCGCGGCGTCCTCGAGGCCCTGCGCGAGCCCCTCGAAGAGGGCACGATCGCCCTCTGCCGCGCCCGCGCCCGCGTCATCTTCCCTGCGCGTCCGGTCCTTGTCGCCGCCATCAACCCCTGTCCGTGCGGCTTCCACGGCGATCGCGGGAACCGCTGCGTCTGCTCGCTCGACCGGGTGCGCGCCTACCGCGCGCGGCTGAGCGGGCCGCTGCTCGATCGCATCGATCTGCACATCGCCTTGCCTCCCGTCGATGTCGCTCACCTGTGCGCGCCGCTCCGGGCGTCGGGGGCCGACGGCCGGTCGTCGCTGCACGCGCCCGAGAGCTCCGCGGCGGTGCGAGCGCGCGTGGTCGAGGCCCGGGCCGCGCAGCGCGCGCGCTTCGAGGCGGGGGAGGTCGCGGCGACGCACAACGCCGAGCTCGGCCCGCGCGATCTCGCGCGCGTCGCCATGCCGGACGTCTCCGGCGCGCGCGTGCTCGCGTCGGCCGTGGAGCGGCTCGGCCTCTCGGCGCGGGCGTACACCAAGGTGCTGCGGGTCGCCCGGACGCTCGCCGACATGGACAGGACCTGCGCCGTGCGCGCAGCGCACGTGGCCGAGGCGATCGGCGCGCGGCTGTTCGACCGCGAGGCCGCCTCCGGCCCGCCGCCTGCCACCGCCGCAGCGGGCGCCTGAGCCTGCCGCGCGATCCAAGACCATTGCGCCCGCGGCGACGCAGGCGCGATCGCGGCCGCCCCGACGGCCGCGCTGAATCGGCTGTTCGCGCGCTCGGGGGCGCGCACGTTCAACACGCAACACGCAACACGCAACACGCAATGAACGCACGTCGAAAGGCAGAGACCAAGATGATGACCGAGATCGCTGAGAAGCTCCGCACCATGAAGACCGTCGTCGGCACCATCGAGAAGCAGTTCGGGAAAGGGGCAATCATGGTATTGAACGATGAGAACGAGACCCGGGACATCGGCCTGATCCGGACCGGATCGCTGTCGCTCGACGCGGCGCTCGGGGTCGGCGGCTACCCGCGCGGGCGCATCGTGGAGATCTACGGCCCGGAGTCGTCGGGGAAGACCACCCTCACGCTCCACGCGATGCGGGAGGCGCAGCGGATGGGCGGCGTCGCCGCGTTCATCGACGCCGAGCACGCGTTCGACGTCACGTATGCGCGCTCGGTCGGCGTCGACATCGACAGGCTCCTCGTCTCGCAGCCGGACAACGGCGAGCAGGCGCTCGAGATCGTCGAGATGCTGGCGCGCTCGGGCGCCGTCGACGTGATCGTCGTCGACTCGGTGGCTGCGCTGACGCCCAAGGCCGAGATCGAGGGGGACATGGGCGAGTCGCACATGGGCCTCCAGGCGCGGCTGATGAGCCAGGCGCTGCGGAAGCTCACGGGGATATGCCACCGGACGGAGACGACGCTCATCTTCATCAATCAGCTCCGGCAGAAGATCGGCGTCGTCTTCGGCAACCCCGAGGTGACGACCGGCGGCAACGCGCTCAAGTTCTACGCGAGTGTGCGGCTCGACGTGCGCCGGGTGGGTCCGGTGAAGGTGAGCGATGAGGCCATAGGATCGAGGACACGGGTCAAGGTGGTCAAAAATAAGATGGCACCGCCCTTCAGAGAAGCCGAGTTCGACATCCGCTGGGGAGCGGGCATCGACGGCGCGGCGGACCTCATCGACTACGCCTGCCTGCTCGGGGTCGTGGAGAAGAGCGGCGCGCATCTGTCGTTCGGCGGCGAGCACATCGGGCAGGGGAGGGAGCGCGCCCGCGAGGCGCTGATCGGCAAGCCGGCGCTCGCCACCTCGCTCCGCGCCGCCGTCGACGCGGCGGCGCCGCCGCGCCCCGGCGCCGCCCCGGCGATGGATGCATGAGCCCGAGCGGGCGGAAGACGACAGCAAACGACGGCAACGACAGCAACGACACCAACGACAGCAACGACGGCAACGACGGCAACGACGGCAACGACAGCAACGACAGCAAACGACGGCAACGACGTCAAACGACTTCAAACGACAACAACGTTACGATCTGGAGCACGTCATGAACGAAGGACTGAACAAGGTGATTCTCATGGGCAATCTCGGCTCGGATCCGGAGCTGCGCTACACCGGCAACGGCACGCCGGTGCTCCAGCTGCGCATGGCGACGAACGAGTCGTTCGTCGACAAGAACAAGGAGTCCAAGGAGCGCACCGAGTGGCACAACATCGTGTTCTGGGGGCCGCGCGCCGAGGCGCTCGCGAAGGTGCTGACCAAGGGCGACGGCGTGCTCATCGAGGGCGGGCTGCGGACATCGAGCTACGACAAGGACGGGATCCGGCGCTACCGCACCGAGGTGATCGCGCGGGATCTCCGCTTCACCGGGCGCCGGTCCATGGCGCAGCCGCCGCCGGAGCTGGAGGACGACGGCGAGGCGACGCAGCCCGGGGTGGGGGTGCCGACCACCGCGCGGCTCGGGATGAACGGCGCGCGGGGACGGCCGCCGGAGGTGCCCGTGCTGGATGAGCTGCCGTACTGAGGGCGGAGGAGAGACGGGCGAGGCGGCTGTCGCAGGCCGCCTCGCGAGCCTGCGCTCACGCGGAGCGCGCCGCTGACCGGGAGCTCGCGCCGCGCTGGGCCATGCACCTCGCCGCGGCGCTGTTCCCGGCCATGCACCTCGCCGCGGCGCTGTTCCCGGCCATGCACCTCGCCGCGGCCCCCTTCTTGGCCGCGCTCCCAGCAGCCGCGCTCTTCTCGGGCGCGCGCTTCGCCGCCGCGCTCCTGCTCCTCACGCTGCCCGATCGCCTCGCCACGCTCCGCCCCCCCCCCCCGGCGCGCACCTTGGGCGAGCTACTCTTCGTCTCGGTGGCGGCCTCCGCGCTTCGCGCCGCCCGCTCGGCCTCGCGCTGGGCCTCCTCCCGGTCGACCCCGACCCCTCCGTCCCTGCTCGCGGGCTTCTTGCGGCGGCTTCCCTGCTCGCTGGATCGCTTGCCAGGGACCGGCTCGTCGCCGGGCCAGAGAAGCGCGCATCCTTCTCATCAGGACGGCTCGACTGCTTCTTCAATCGTGGATCTCCCGTGGACCTCGATCGATCTCTCGGGCGGCTGGAGCCGCGCGACTCACCGCCAACCGCCCCTCGCTCCTCTCGCGCCCTGGGACCCACCCCATTGAGCCCCAGCGTAGAGCGAGTGGAGTGTTGCTGGATTCCAGCAGGACCTGTTTCCGGGATCGATGTCTCACGAGGTCGTCCCTCACGGACGCCGGCGCGCGGCGTCTGCCGCAAGGTGCCAAAAGATGTCTGAGTCGATGACTCACGGCGGCGATCATACGGTGGACACTATCCGGCGGTGCCGGCTGAAGAGCTCTTGTGTCCTACATGAGCGCATGAAAATGAATCAGTGAATCGGGAAATGTTCGAAGTGTGTTGACGGAGACCATGTTTGGGAAGTAAACATTGGACGCTAGGCTCGACGCGACCAGGTGCGATTCTCTGGCTACAACCAATCGACATCCTCTACCGAATCTGCTCGGCCTGCGGAACTGCAACGTAGTAACCGTCAACCGAGGTAATTCATGTTCAGCAATGTGGCTCGTTTCCTGATGGCGTCTGCTGCTGTTTCGCTCGTCGCTTTCGGCTCCACCCCCGCGGATGCGTGCTCGGATATCTCCGACGGCGCGCTCGATATCATCAGTGGTGCCCTACCTACCCCTCCGGGCGTGACGATCGGCGTCGGGGCTGGGTTGTTCACATGGACTCAGAGGCTCGTGTACGGGGTCTCGGGGCAGGATATCAACAACCTCTGGAACTCGACTAGCCCGACCTCGCTGAAATACTACGACGAATTCGTCCTCGGGACCCATGCGACGTCGATCACGAACGCCACCAGTATCGCGGCGGGCGACGTCCTCGTCATAGGGAGAGGCACGACGGGATCGTACGGCGGGCACACCGTGATCGTCACGGGTGCGGCGCTTGAGCTCAATACGGTGGCGAACCCGGCGTTGAATCCGATCAAGGCGAGCACGAGGCAGTGGGCGCTGCCGATCGCCGACTCCACCAGCACAACCCATGGTTGCAACCCCGATTATCCCGACAGCCGGTGGACGGGTACTTGCGCCGGCGGCACGTTCACCCCTGGTCTGGGGACGGCGTATATGCGGATCTACAGCGATCTCTCGGGAAATCTGTCGGGTCTCACGGGAAGTCTGTCGGGCCAGGGCCACAGCTGGAGCGTCACCTCGGGCGCGACCGTTTACGAGGCCAGTACGCGGCCCTACGTGATCGGTCGGGTGACGCCCTGTCCTCTCTTCTGAGCTGAGCCTCTCCTCCACGAGCTGCGTCATCCAGGAGGCTCGTGCCTCCTGGATGACCCTCTGGCGCCCTCTTCGGCGGGAATAGACGCTCTCCGGAGCGGCTCTCTCTGACGAACGCCGCGAGCGGTCCGAGACCGGTGCTCGTGGCACGACGTGCCCCGTCAGACGCGGCCTATCGCATGCCCTGCTTCTGATCTGCCGCGGGCACGCGGCAGAGCTGGGCGATGCCCTTCCCGCTCAGCTTCTCGCGCGTCAGCTCGAACTGCGGCACATACATGCAGAAGCGGCCGCCCTTCTCGGTCGCGATGCTCGCTCGACGCGAGATCATGCCCTCGAGCTCCGAGCGGGTGACGGCCGTGTCCGTCTTCAGCGTGTCCGTGACCCGGAGCTCGGGCGCATTCGGGCAGCTCATGGAGGCGGAGACCGTGAGGTTGGGCTTCACCCGCTCCTGCTCGCCAGCCCCTGACCCAGCCTGACCACCGCCTTGCGCACCGCCGGCCTGGCCGCCGCCCTGAGCACCGCCGGCCTGGGCGCCTGCGTGGGCCTGGCTGCCGCCTTGAGCGCCGCCGGCCTGGGCCTGGCTGCCGCCCGCAGATCCTTGCGCGGCGCCGCCGGTCTGGCCCTGCGCACCCGTGCCGCCTCGTCCCTGGCTGCCGCCACCAGGCTGGCCACCCGACGGCTGCTGCGCCTTGCCCGCCGCGGCGGGCTCGATCCGGCCGTTCACGGAGGCCGTGTAGGTGCACCCTTCCTCGACCTGGAACGCGATCTGCTCCTGGAGCTTCATCGCCTGCTTCTTCTGGCCTTGCCCCTGTTGCTGCTGCTGCGCGCGCTGCCCGCTGCTCGCGCCAGGCTTGTCGCCCTGCTGCTGCTGCGCGCCGCCCTGCGCCGTCCCGCGGGCGCCGCCCTGCTGTTGCTGCGCGCCGCCCTGCTGCGCGCCGCCCTGCGCCGCTCCCGGCGCGCCCGATTCGCGCTGCTGCGGCGGGCTCGTGCTGCCCGTCTGAGCGGCCGCGAGCGCCGGCGCGACCGCGAGCGCGCCCATGACGAGCGCGACATGGATGGACCGATTCGATTTCATATTACCCCCCGTGGAACCTGCTTCCGATCGTGTTCGCCACCGTCGCGGGCCGATCGCCCACTACGCGGCTTGCTCCCAGACCTTCCTCGACAGCGCGTCCTTGATCCACGCGAGGTGCCGCTGCTCATCGCCGTAGTTGCGCTCGACGATGACCCGCGCCTCGGTCGTGAGCGTCTCGTCCAGCGCCGCCTGGTACTGCCGGTTCGTGAGCTCCTCGTTGCCGCGCATCGCGAAGAGCGCGCTCTGGTCTCCCATGCTCGTGATCGCCGTGAACCCTTCGATGAGCTTGCCCTTGAGGTCGCGGGTCTGCGCCGGGATGCCGCCGAGCGACGCCACATGCGCGCTCAGATCCACCACGTGACGCCCGTGATCGTCCCTGAACCTTGCGAGCATCTCCCTCGTATGAGCGTGCTCGCACGCCTCGATGGCCTGGTCGTAAGCGGCGATCGCGTCGCGATCGAGCTGGATGAGATCGTTGAGCACCTCGATGACGTCTCTCGCCATGATCGACACTCCTTCCGGGGTCGCGCTCCGCGCACGGACCCCCTCGCCGACCACCTTGGGCATTTGCGCGGGGACGCAAGCCGTGCGCAGGCTGCGAGCCGAGCCGGGCGCCGCCCTGGCCGCGCTCGGCTCGACGGCCCGGTGGGAGGCCGCGGCGGTCGGCCGGGAGCGGCGGCCCGACGGCGCGATCGGCCCGGCAACCTCGACCTGGCACGGACCGTGAACCCTGTCGGGAAACCCTGACAGCTTCCGTGGACCGGCGCGACCCGCGCCGGCGCCGCGGGGAGATGGGATGTGCCTATGAAACGCTCTCTTGGCTCCTCGCTCCGCGGCGCGCTCGCGCTGCTCCTCGTCGCCGCCTCCGCGGCGTGCGCCGAGGGGCTCGCGAACGCGCCCAGCATCAACCGCGAATGGACCCCGGACGACCGCGAGCACGACGCCATCGCGAACGGCCCGCGCTCGTGCCCGAGGGAAGGCCAGGATCCGCTCGCGCCCCCCGGGGAGCAACGCGAGATCTGTCCCAAGGTCGCTCCGCCGACGATGCCCAACATCGCCGCCTCGCCCTGACCACCTGTGGCGCGCCGGAGAAGGCCTCGCAGAAGGCCTCCGGACGCGCCCGCTCGCACGGACGCGCCCATTCGCGCGGGCGCAGGAGCCCGCCCCGAGCGCGGCGGCCGAGAGGCCCTTCTCATGCAGGGAGCCGGTCGCGCACCGTGAGCCGGTCGCGCACCGCTGCGCTCGTCACAGAAAGGCAGAATGTCGCGGCTGAGGCGAACTGCCTCATGCAGCAGGAACGATCGCCTGGGGCTCTCGTCCCTCTTACAGCTCGGGCGCGCCGGCCTCCGCCGTGGAACCGGCCGCCGAGGGGCGGCTCCGCGGCTCGCCGGCGGGGCACTCGCGGAGCCCGGCGGCCGCGGCGGCGGGGGTGGGCTGGCCGGTCCGGCGATGCTGCGGCGCGGCCGGGATCGTGACGGGCTGCTCGATGAGCTCCGGCGCGAGCGCGCCGCAGGCGGGGGCGAAGCGCGGCTCGCCGGGCTTGCGATCCTCGGCCACCTTCCACGTGCGCGGCACCGCTCTCAGTCCGACGGGGTAGACGGTGAGCCCCTCGCTGTGGACGTGAATCCGCAAGAAGTTCTTGTAGTCCTCGATCTGGAGCGCCGAGAACGCCTCGTTGCCGTGCCGCCGCGCGAGGTTGAGCGAGATCAGGAGATAGACGCCCATCAGCGTCGACCCGACCACGGCGCCGGTCACGCCGACGAAGAGCATCACGCCGACGAGGCTCCACATGGACTGGAGATCCCGGACATCGACGCCCAGCAGCGCGGCGCCGGCGTAGGCGAGCCCCAGCGCGGCCGCGAGGTGCGCGAGCGCGTGGAGCGAGCCGGCGAGGTAGCGATACCAGCTCTTGTGCGTGTCGGTGAAGACGATGAACACGAGCAGGACGACGAGGACCCACGCGACGGCGCCCGGACCGGGGCGGGGCAGCGTCAGCGAGGAGAGCATGTAGACGAAGGCCGCGGCGGGCCAGAAGCCGAGGTTGTACCGGGCGAACAGGAGGTTGCGCCAGGTGAGCCGGCGCGACTCCGACTCTGACGGAAACGAGGCCTTCAGGGTATAGGGGCGCTCGTCCGCGCCCTCGCCGGAGCGGACCACGGCGACCGACTCGCCGTGGGTCGGGTGGAGGAACGCGCCGCCGCCGCCGGCGATGATGTTCTGCCGGCCGTCCGCGGACTCGTGGCGTCGATAGTGGTGCAGATCTCCGGCGATGCGCGCGACGACCTCGACCCCGGGCCGCGCGACCTTGAGCTGCTTCTCGAAGAACGCGAGGTTGTTCTGGAGATCGGTGCTGTAGATGGCGCCCTTCACCCAGTCGGGCTCGGCGGTGCAGAGGACCACGCGATCGCCGTCGCGCATGTCGTGCCTCGCCAGCTTGCAGAAATACTCGATCTGCGGTTGATCGATGTCAGACTCCAGGTGGATGTCCACGCCGAGCAGCCAGAAGCCGTGGGGGAGCCTCAGCGCGAAGTAGCTCCGCGACTGGAGCGTCTTCCACGCGCCGAGCGTGCGCTTCTGGCCGAAGAGGCGCATGAAGCTCATCAGCCCGTCGTACCAGTCGTGGTTGCCGGGGATCGCGAACAGCTGCGGCGCCTCCTTCACGTCGGCCTTCGGGAGCGCAGCCGCGTAGGGCTCGACGAGGCGCGTCCAGTACGCCTGGCGCGTGGCCGAGGGGTACACCTGGTCCCCGCCCATGATCAGCACCTCTCCGCGCCTCGTCTCGCGGCCGCCGAGCGAGAGCGTCGGCCGGGCGAGCAGGCTCGCGATCGCATAGGTGGGGTTGAAGCCGTCGCCCATGTCCGCCACGTAATCGATCCAGATCTCGTCGCGCGGGAGGCCGTTTCGGACGGCGTAGTCGAAGGGCGGCTGCGGTCCGGCGATCGCCTCGATGAGCCGGAAGTCGCCGCGCGCGCCCATCAGGTGGGAGACGGCCATGTCGAGCGCAGAGCGGGCCAGCTGGAAGGGGCTGTACCAGCTCGTCATCGAGCTCGCCTGGAGCCTCTCGAGCTGCTCGTGATCCGGGCGATCGGTCATCTATCCCCTCCCCGTCGCTCGACGCTATCACCGCCGGAGCGCGGCGTCGCCTCCGCGCCGCGAGCCGCCAGGCTGCGCGGCGGCATCGTTGTCAATCGCGCGACGCGAGCTCACCCGGGTAAGCCGGACGACCAGGGAAGCCGCGACGGCGGCGCGCGATCAGGCGCCGTCCTTGAGGCAGCTGGCGAGCTCGCTGAGGAGCTTGTCGGTCGCCTCCAGCCCGCTCGTGAAGACCTCACCGTCCCTGGCGCGACGGGAGAGCCGCATGTCGGGTGAGATCCGGTAGGGCGAGCCCTTCGGCTGGACCAGCCTGAGGACCTTGGCGTGGTCGAGCGGGGTGTCCTCGCGCAGGTGCAGCGTGACCCCCTTGGCGCTCGCCTCGCACGCGAGCGCCTTCAGCCGGCGCAGCTCGGTCTTGAGCCGCATGAGATGCACGAACCGGCGCGCCTCGATCGGTGGCGCGCCGAAGCGGTCCTCCACCTCGATCGCGAGATCCTGCACGTCCTCGGCCGAGCCGGCGCCGGCGAACCGCTTGTAGAGGGAGAGGCGTACGCCTACGTCGGAAATGTATTCCTCTGGCAGAAGCGCGTCGGCGTCGAAGGAGAGCTCGGTGTCGACGTCGTGGATGACGGGCTCGCCGCGGAGCTCGTGGACGGCTTCGTCGAGCATCTGGCAGAAGAGCTCGAAGCCGACCTGGGCGACGGTGCCGCTCTGCTCGGCGCCGAGGAGGTCGCCGGAGCCGCGCAGCTCCAGGTCGAGCGAGGCGATGTGGAAGCCGGAGCCGAGCTCGGTGTGGCGCTCGAGGGCCTCGATGCGGGCGCGGGCCTCGTCGGTCATGGCGTTGGGGGGCGGGACGATGAGGTAGCAGTAGGCCCGCTCCTTGGCGCGGCCGACGCGGCCGCGCAGCTGGTAGAGCTGCGAGAGGCCGAACATGTCGGCGCGATCGATGAGGATGGTGTTGGCGCGGGGGATGTCGAGGCCGCTCTCGATGATGGCGGTGGCGCAGAGGACGTCGTAGCGCCCCTCGACGAAGTCGAGCATGGCCTGCTCGAGGTTGTGCTCGCTCATCTGGCCGTGCGCGACGCAGATGCGGGCGCTCGGGACGAGCTCGGCGAGGCGGGCGGCGCGCTCGTAGAGGCCCTCGACGCGGTTGTAGACGTAGAAGACCTGGCCGCCGCGGCCGAGCTCGCGGAGGACCGCCTCGCGGAGGACGGCCTCGTCGTGGCGGGTCACCACGGTGCGGATGGCGCGGCGGTCGACCGGCGGGGTGGTGATGATCGACATGTCGCGGAGGCCGGAGACCGCCATCTGGAGGGTGCGGGGGATGGGGGTGGCCGAGAGCGTGAGCACGTCGACGTTGGTCTTGAGGGCCTTGATGCGCTCCTTGTGGGTGACGCCGAAGCGCTGCTCCTCGTCGACGACGAGCAGGCCGAGCCGCTTGAAGTGGATGTCCTTGGAGAGGAGGCGGTGCGTGCCGATCACGACGTCGACCCTGCCGTCCCGGAGGCCGCGGGAGACCTCGTCCTGCTCCTGCTTGCTCTGGAAGCGGGACATGGCGCGGACCTCGATGGGGTAGGAGGCCATGCGGGATTTGAAGCTGAGGTAGTGCTGCTGCGCGAGCACCGTGGTTGGGCAGAGGACGGCGACCTGCCTGCCGGCGCAGGCGGCGCGGAAGGCGGCGCGGATGGCAACCTCGGTCTTTCCGAAGCCGACGTCGCCGCAGACGAGGCGGTCCATGGGACGGCCGGACTCGAGGTCGGCCGCAACCTCGGTGATGGCCCGGGCCTGGTCGGGCGTCTCGTCGAAGGGGAAGGTCGCTTCGAAGGCGTGGTAATCGTCGTCCGTGGGCGGAACGGGCTCGGCGGTGGCGGCGCGGCGCTCGGCGTACAGGCGCAGGAGCTCGTCGGCCATCTTGCGGACGCTCTTCTCGACCCGGGCCTTCGTCTTGGCGAAGGTCTGCCCACCGAGCCGGTCGACCTTGGGCGCGCCCTCGCCGCCGCTGAATTTCTGGATCTGGTTGAGGCGGTAGACCGGGAGGTAGAGCTTGTCGCCCCCGGCGTACTCCACGGCGATGAGGTCGACCGTGGTTGAGCCGACCTGCTTGTGGACGAGGCCGAGATACCGGCCGATGCCGTGCTCTACGTGGACGACGTAGTCGCCGACACCCAGGTTGCGGAGGTCCTCGAGGAAGGCCTGCGCGGGCTTCGTGGACGAGGCGGCGGCGCGAGCGGCGCGGCGGTGGGCGCGGGCCCCGAAGATTTCCTCCTCCGTGACCAGAGCGAGCCCCTCGGCAGGAGCGATGACGCCACGCGCAAGGGAGCCCGTGACGACGAGGGCGGTGTCGCGCGGAGAAGCCGAGCTGCTGCCATCGAGGAATCCGGGGTCGAACGGACCGAGGTTGGCCTTCACCCGCACGTCTCGGTGGCGGAGCAGGGTGACCAGGCGCTCAACCTGGGTCTGTGCGCGCGCGGCGATGAGCACCCGCAGGCCCGCCTCTTGCCAGGCGACCACGCGGCGGACGAGCGGGTCCAGGGCGCCGTGCTTGCCGCGTGAGGCGCGGGTCGCCTTGATGGCGCGCTCGAGGTCCGACTGGTCCCGCATGGCGAGCGAGGGGGCGTCCTCGGGGACCATCTCGAAGCGCTCCAGCGAGTCCTGATTTTCCACGGCACCCTCAACCCCGGTGCGGTGCAGCGCAACCCCGGTGCGGTCCCCGAGCCACGATGCGACGTGCGCCTCGTCCTCGTAGAAGGCCCCGAGCGGGAAGTGCGGTTCGCGATCCTTGTGGCTCCGGTCGGCGGCGGCGCGGCCGAGCTCGTCGCGCAGGGCGGCGGTGAGGGAGGCCGGGTCCTCGAGGACGACGAGCGCCTCGCTGGGCAGGTACGAGGCAAAGGGCGCGAGGTCGACGTAGGCGGGCAGGTAGCCCTCGGCCCCGAAGAAGGCGCGGCCGCTGGCAACGTCGTCGACCAGGGCGCGCGCCTTGGTCGAGGGAAAGTCGATGGCGTCGCAGGCGGCGCGGACACGCTGGCGGGCGCGCTCGACGTTGTCCGGCGTGAGGATTGCCTCGCGCGCCGGCGGGAGCCAGACCTCCTTCACGTCGGCGACCGTGCGCTGATCGTCGGGGTTGAAGGTCTTGATCGACGCGATGACGTCTCCGTAAAAGTCGATGCGCACCGGCAGCTCGGCGGAGGGCGCCCAGACATCGAGGAGGGCGCCGCGGACGGCGAACGTCCCGGGGTCTTCCACGAGGGGGCTGCGCACGTAGCCGGAGGCGCCGAGACGGGCGGAGAGCGCGTCGCGATCCATCTCCTGTTCGGCGATGACGAGCTCGGCGTGCTCGGTGACGTCGTCCTTGGGAACGACCTTGCGGGCGAGCGCGGCGATGGGGCAGACGAGGACCGACCACGGTAGGTCCATGCCGAGGTGGAAGAGCGTGGCGAGGCGGGTCTGGGCGCCGCGGCGGTCGGGGTTGACGTCCGCGTAGGGGCTGGCCTCGTTGGGCACGTAGAGAAGGACGCGGCCGGATGCCGTGGCGCCGGCGGCCTCGGCGGCGTCGGCGTCCCGGTCGGCGAGCAGGAACGAGGTGTCCGCCGCGAGGGCGCGGGCACTGTCGACGTCGGGGGTGAAGGCAACGATGGGGCGGCCGACGGCGGCCGCGGCGAGGCGACGGATGACGAGGGCGCCGGCCGAGCCGGCCGAGCCCGTCACGTGGCGTGTGCCAGGCGGCGCTGCGGCGAGCTCTGCGGCGAGATCGCGGGGCGTGACGACGCGGCGGTCCGCGGGGAGGTCGAACGACGGGAGCGGCTCGCGGTCGCCCGGCGTGGAGGCGGGGGGGCCGCTGGCGGCGGTGTCGTTCGAGGCGAGCTCGTCGAGGTCGCCTGCGAGCTCGCCCATCGTGGCGGTGAGTGAGGAGTTCGTGGAGGAGAGGAGGGAGCGCTCGGGGGGCATCGGCGCAGCGCGGTCTAGCATGGCGAGGGTGAGCCGTGAGCCGTGAGCCGACCGTGCTGGGCGCGTGGGCGTGGGTACGGCCGGACCGGAGCCGAGGGGTCGACCTCGCCCCGCGCTAGCCCGTCGCGCCGGCCGCCCGTCGCGCCGCGCGCCCCCGCCCGCGCCCGCGCGCCCGAACGACCGCGCGCACCCGAACCGACCGTGGTTGCGCGGTTGCACGGTTGCCGCCGATCGCGCCCACCCGACCGTCACCCAACCCGGCCCACCGGCCCACCCGGCCCGGCCCAGCGGCCCACCCGACCGGGCCCAGCGGCCCACCCGACCGGGCCCAGCGGCCCACCCGACCGTGGTTGCGACTCGAACTCGAACTCAAACTCAAACTCAAACTCGCCGGCCGTGCCGTCTGACCGTGGTTGTGACCCGTAGCCTGGTTACGCCGAGCCCAGTCCAGATCCCGGTGCCCAGACCGAGTAAGGTGAACGGGTAGCTACGCCGAACCGCTGTGATCACGCGACCTGAAACGGACGTCGTGAGCCCGTGAGCAAGCCCAAGTGAGCGTGAACGTGTGGCCCTGCGCACCACCCCTACAGTACGGCAATACGACCCAGACCCTGGTTGTACGACGGGAGAGGCACCACCCGTGGCACCCGCTCGCCCCTCGCCGATTTCGAGCCGTGCTCGCTCTGCGCCTATGCTGCAGCGCGCTCGCCCTCGTCAACGGCAGCTCCGTGGAACACGCGCATCCACCACGTCCCTGCAGGGAAGATTATGCTGCGCGCGCCCGCACGCCATTGTTCGATTGATTTGCGATACGCGGCGCGGAAGGCGCGCACGGCGGCAATGGCATTGTTTAGCGCGTCGGTTCGCCCGCGACCAACCGCGAATGTCGGATTGAGTTCGCGAAGCGGCTCGATGGTCTTCGCGCGCTTGTAAGGGGAAATCTTGCTTGCACGTGCACGTCCGAGGAAGCCGATCCCCTGTTGTTCCAGTGTCGCGTGAGCCCGTTGCTCGTATTGATCGAGCTTTGCCGCGATCTCGTGGCGAAACCTATCAGCATCGCTGTTCGCGATCACAGGTGGAACTGTGATCGAAATTGCAGCTTCCTCCGGCCATTCGGTGTTTTTCGAATTGAAGTATATCTCAGGGCGTTGGGCTCGCAGTGTACCGCAGCCGAGTTCTCCGACGAGCACCTTCGCTCCTGGCCATTGGTGTGCATGCTGCACGAGGCCGGCGACCACCGGATTCGCGAGCGTGTAGGCGATCTTCTCAACCAGCGCGTCCCTTGTTGCTAGGTGTACCGCGCTTGTCGCCCCGTGGTCCCATACCGGGCCTTCCCACGCTCGCAGGACTTTGGTCCCGAGCGCGACGAGGCGGTGAAACCGCTGAAGGAATCGTGGGAGCTCGCCACGCGTGTCTGTGACGACAAGATGAAGATGCGTGGACATCACGCAGAGCGCATGCACGAGGATCCCATAGCGTTGGGCCGAGAGCGCCAGGGTATAGATCACGAGTTGTGTGATGGCGGAATCGGGGCGGAGGAGGAAGTGTCTCCGCAGGACACGGCGGGTGAGGAGGTAGGTAGCGCCGGGGACGATAGCGCGGGGCTGGCTCATGTTCATCGGCGATATCAAGAGCCGTGCCATGCGAGAACGCGGCTGTTCCGGGCGACTGACGCGCTTGGGCGGGTGGCGGCCGCCACCCTCTCCGCCAGCTATCGCCGCTGTCGCGCAACATGGGTCGGGTCCGGCACGGCAGGTCCGGCACGGCAGGTCCGGCACAGGCACACGCAACGTGGGTCGGGTCGGGGTCCGGGATCCGGGGTCGACCGCGACCGCACACGCAACGTGGGTCGGGTCGGGGTCCGGGATCGACCGCGTTGCGCCGCGCCGTTGCGCCGCGCCGCGCCCCCGGCCTGCCTTTCTCTACAAGCGGACCCCGCCTCCCAGCGACGCCCCCCACACGGTCGCCCCTCGCTGGCCAGCCAGCCCGGAGGGGGCATCCAGGTTGACGGCAACCTGGGAGCGCACGAACATCGCCTCGAATTCTGCGTTCGCGTACAAGATGGCCGCCCACTGCGAGAAATCCCGTCCGGCGAGCGGTGCCGTTTGCGCGAACATCTGCACCCGCAGCCCGGGCGTCAGCGGACCCATCCTGAAGCCCGCGTACGCGGCGGCCACCATCGCCAGCCGCGACGGATTGGAGTTCACGGAAATGAGCACGGCCGGATCCAGCTCGGCGCCAACGACCACCGGCGCAGACAGATCCATCCGGCAGCGGAGCAGCAAGGCGATCGGGATCGCATTCGGCGCCCACAGCCAGTAATCCGCGAACCCGCGCGCCGCCGTCGCGACCGCGTAGTTGTACTCGGTTTCCGTATTCTCCGGGATCGTGCCAGGGAAGGTTGTCAACGGCGGTGCAACCCCGATCCCGGCGCGGAACGAGCGCTGGCGTTCCTCGACCAACGCCGCCTGCACGGTAACGAACGGGTTCCCGAAGCGAAACGACGAGCGCCTCGCCTCGCCCTCCACCTGAAACGTGGTCCAGGCCGAGGTCACGTCCGTGGTTGCGCTCAGCCAGCCGTTCAGACGAACGCCCGCCGACACCTGCGGCGCGACATGGATCGTCGCCAGCTCCCTGTCCTGCGGCGATGCCGTAAAAATGCCGTACAGCGCAACATGGCCGCGGTCCTCGAGCCGCTCCGGCAGCTCGCCCGTCCCCTGCGCCCAGCTCGGCGCCGCCGCGAGGGCGCCTCCTACTGTGGCAACCACGGTCAACGCGAGCGTGCGCCCGCTCACCTCGTCCTCCTGAACTTCTGCACGCCGCGACCCCGCAGGCTGGTCACGTAGACGCTCCCGTCCTGACCCACCGCGATCCCGTGTCCCCAGTCGATCTCCCCGGGGCCGTCCCCCGAGGTTCCCCACCGGTCCACGATCTCTCCATCGAGGTTGATCCGCACTACATGCCCCCGCGGCCGCTCCGGATCCTGGTCCCCCCCGTCGACCACGTAGATGTGCCGATCGGGCCCGAAGGCGATCGCCCACGGCCGCCCCAGTGCGGCGCTCTTCCACTGCGCAAGGTAGTCGCCGTCTGCGCTGAAGACCTGCACGCGCGCGTTTTCCCGGTCCGCCACGTAGACCCGCCCCTCGTCGTCGGTGACGATGCCGTGGGGCGTGTCGAGCTGCCCCCGCCCGAACCCCTTCTCGCCCCACTCCATCAAGAACTCGCCGTCCTCGGAGAAGCGCGCGATGCGAGCATGGTTGTAGCCGTCCGCCACGTAAACGTCGCCGTCCAGGCCGAAGGCGACGTTCGTTGGCCGATCGAGCTGCTCCGGGCTCGCCGCGCACCCGAGCCCCGCGAGCGACACGAGGATCCACGCGTCTCGTCCCTTCATGGCGCCTCGCCGAGGGTCATCACCACCTTCCCCTCCGCCGTCAGCTTGAACACCCGGTTCTGCTCGGAGTCCGTCACCCACACGAAGTCGTTCCGATCGACCTCGATCCCGTGCGGATAAACGAACAACCCCTCTCCCCACGCATCGAGCAGCTCCCCCGTCCCGGCATCGAACACCAGGATGGTCGCCTCGCTGATCGGCGCGTCGTTCCCCGACGTGCGCCCGGCCGCATGGCTCACCAGCACGCGCCCGCGCGCGTCCACCGCCACGTCGAGCGCTGGCCCGAACACCATCCCCTCCGGGACACGCGGCCACCCGTCCACCACCTCATACGGCCCCGCAGGCGCGTCGTCCGCCACCGGCGGCCGCGACGTGCACGCTCCCGAGAGCGCGCCCACCGCGAGCGCCAACCCCACCGCCAGGCGGCGGCAGCCGCGCTGGGCCCCGAACGCCGCCGTCTCGCCGCAAAGCAATCCCATACCCTTCAAGGATAACAGTGTTATGCTGAGTGCGTCAACAGGCGGAGCGCGGACGTGGCAGGATCGTGGGTATGGGTGTGATGGACGCAGATGAGCCGGTGGAGCGCGTGTTCCAGGCGCTCTGCGACGGCCGGCTGGCGCGCGACGAGCTGACTGCCCGCAAGATCGCCGCGTTCCTGGGCCAGACGACCATGGTGCTGTATCACCACTTCGGCTCGCTCGACGGGTTCCTCATCCGCGTCGACGGGGCCGGGTGGCGGCGGCTCGCGGAGCTCCTCGAGGCGCGGGCGCGCGCCGGCGCCGACGCGCGGTCGCTCGCCGTCGGTTATGTCGAGTTCGCGCTGCGCCACCCGGATCTCTACTGGCTGATGGCCGAGCGCCGCTTCGACCGCGCCCGCCTGCGCGAGGAGGGGCGCCTGCGGCTCGCGCGCCCGCTGTGGAGCGGCTTCGTCGAGCTCTTGCGCCGCTACGGCAGCGCGTGTCCGGCGGAGGACACCCACGTGCTCTTCGCGGGCCTCCACGGCATCGCGATGCTCGCGCTGAGCGGGCGCGCCAACCTCGGTGAGGGCCCCGTCAACCCCGGTGAGGGCCCCGCCAACCTCGGTCGGGACCTCGCCGCCAACCTCGGTCAGGACCTCGCCCCGGACGAGGAGGTGGCCTTCGCCGCGGCGCGCCGCCTCGCGGATCTCGTGCTCCCCGCCCGTCCCCCCGACCCGCCCGCCGCGCAGGCGATCGACGGCCGCGGCCCGCGGCGCAGCGCCTGAGCCGGCCCTCTCAGGCAACCGCCGGCGCCCGAGGACCCGACCCGCCATCCGCACGCGACGCACGGGGCGCCCCTCTCTCCACGGCCGGGAAAAATGGGAAAGGGCGTCGAGGCGAGCCTTCGCGCCGGGCGCATCTGCCGCGCCGACGCGCGGCCTGCGTCGATGTTGCCCGAAAACGACCGCGGCGCATCGGGCCGCTCCACTGGACGGGCCGTGCAATGTCGGGGAAATCGGCACGTCCTGCGAGCTCGCGGCATCTATCTCGGTTCGGAGGTGCTTATGCGCGCGCGACGCTGGGTCGCTTGGTTGCTCGGTGGGGGGCTGCTCACCGCCGGCGTGGGTTGCGGCAGCGACGAACCGGAGGCGCCTGGCGCAGCTCGGCTCGCGATCGCCGCGAGCGCGGACCGCGCCGTGCATTCCCCCGACGCGCTCGGAGCCCAGAACCAGGCGGCGATCGCCGCGAACGCGGACGCGAGCCTCCTCGTCGCGACCTACACCGATCCGCGCGGCGCGCTCGCGAGCCCGCCCAGCCTGTCCGGGGTTGCGCGATCCGCCGACGGGGGCAGGACCTTCGCCGAGTTGGTCGGCCCGAACGGCGAGCGCACGCTGCCCTCGGCGCCCGGCGGCCAGGTGCTCGGCGCGCCCCGCGTCGTCCACGATCCGGGCCGCGACGTGTTCATCAGCGCCTCCACCTACGTTCGCCCGGCCGATGGCCTCCAGGGCCTCTGCATCCATGGCTCGAACCCCGGCAGCGCGGCCGGGACCTCGTGGTCCGCGCCGGTGGAGGTCGCTCCCACGTTCGTCGCGGGGGAGAGCGCCGAGCAGGCCTCCATCGACGTCAACGGGGCGACCGGGCGCCTGTCCGTCACCTGGGTCCAGCGCGGCGGCGCGTCGCCGAGGATCCTCTACAGCCACTCCGACGACCTCGGCCTGACCTGGTCGCCCGCAGCCGTGCTCGCGCAGGCGCCGGCCGGCGGCGATCTCGACGGGCCGGGCGCGCGCATCCTCCCCGGGCCGACCGACCGGGGTTCGGTCGTCTATGTCGTCTTCCGCGCGATGGAGCCGGGGACCTCGCTGCGCAACCTCGGATGCCGCCGCTCGACCGACGGAGGCGTCACCTGGGAGCCGCTCGTCCTCCTCGATGCGACAAGCTACCCCCCTGAAGACCAGGTCCTCGGCGTCGACCACGCAAGGAGCTCCCCGTCGATCGACATCGACCAGGCCACGCGGCAGGTCTACGTCGTCTACCAGCGGAGCGGCGACGGCGGGACGGGCGACATCGCCCTGCGCTCCTTCACGGAACGGTGCGCCGCCGGCAGCGCCGTCCTCCTCAACAGCGATCCAGGGCGCGATCGGGCCCAGTTCTTCCCCTTTGTCGCCGTCGACCGATCGACCGGCACCGCACACGTCGTCTATTACGACCAGGACGTCGCCGGCTCGGGCGACCTCACCGAGCTCATGCACACCGCGTCGAGCGATCAAGGCGCCTCCTGGAGCCCGCCTGCGCCGATCTCGGACCGCCCGTTTCACGCGGGCCACGGCAACGACGCCTCGCGGCAGAACCTCGGCGAGCGCATCGGCGGCGTGGCGCTCGCCGGCGAGCTCTACAGCGTCTTCAGCAGGACGGCCGCCCCACCGCGGTTCGATGAGGGACAGCCGACGTCGACCTCCATGATCGCGCCGAACGTTCACCTCGATGTCCTCGACGAGCTCGCGCGCGTCCCGCCGCTGCGCGCCGCCGGCACCCGGGTTGCGGATACGGCGTGCGGCGCCCTCGCGAACGAGCGCATCGATCCGGGAGAGCTCATCGAGGTCGGCGTCTACCTGGAGAACTACGTTGCCAACCCGGTCTCCGGCAGGACGACCCTCTCCGAGATCACGGCCACGCTCGCCACGGAGACGCCCTCCGTCACCGTCGTGAGGGCGAGCGCGACCTACCCCGAGCTCGAGCCGCTCCGCGTCGCCGCCAGCGACGCGCCGTTCCTCCTCACGACGACCCGGGACTTCACCCCGGGATCGCCGATCGAGCTGACGCTCACGGTGCGCTCCGCTCAGGGCACGATCGCGCTCCCCATCGCGCTCGAGACCGGCGTGCCGGGCGCCGCGGACGTCCTGCTTCGCGAGGACTTCGACGCCGCGAGCGCGCCCGCGCTGCCCTCCGGCTGGCAGTCGGTGCGCGACGGCGGACCGGCCTCCGCCGCGCCGTGGGTCGTCGCGCAGACGCTGACGCCCGGCAACAACGCGGCATTTCACGGCGAGGAGCCGGCGACGTCGCACGTCGCGCTGCTGTCTCCCGCCGTGACGATCCCGGAGAGCCCCGGGGAATCCCATGTCACGCTCGACTTCGATCTCACCTACGAGCTGGAGGACGATCCGCACCGGCTCGTCCAGGCGTTCGACGGAATGACCTTGCGCCTGGAGGATCTCACGGCCGGCGCCGCGCCGCGGGCGGTCCTCGCCGAGGCGTTCGCCGAGCGGATCATGACCGGTGCGAGCCACCACTTCCCCAAGCACCTGCCCGCCCGGGACGACCCGGGCTACCTCGGGGATCACTCGGTCTGGTCCGGCAGCTCCGGCGGGAGCAAGCGCGTGTCGATCCGCTTCCCTGGCGCGGGGCTGCGCGGGCGGACCGTCCAGCTCCGCTTCGACTACACGCAGGACGACAGCCTGGTCTGCACGGACATCGGGCGTCCCGGGCCTTGTGGCGTCGCGATCGACAACGTCGTGCTCGCGGCGGTGCCGGTCGCGTCCGGGGCCTGCGGGGCGGATCTCGCCATCACGGCGGATGCGCCGGATCCGGTGTCGCCCGGCGCGCAGTTCGTCACGACGCTCAGCGTCTCCAACGCGGGGCCGGGCGACGCGAGCGACCTCGTCGTGACGCACGTCCTGCCGTCCGGGGCGAGCCTCGCCAGCGCCTCCGGGACCGGCTGGACGTGCGACCCGGCGACCGAGGGGCTCGTGTGCCGGCGCGCGTCGCTCGCCGCGGGGGAGAGCTCGTCGATCGCGGTCACCCTGGTCGCGCCCGCGCTCACCCCGCCCGCGGTCGCCCTCGAGATCGACGGCAAGGCGAAGGTCACCGCGAGTGAGCACGATCCGGCGCCGGAGAACAACGAGGGCGAGACGCAGACGACCGTCTCCGTGCCGACGCGCCTGATCGGCTTCCTGACCGTGCTCAGCGAGCGCACCGCCGGCGGGGAGGTCGCCTACACGTTGCTCATCAACAACACGGGCGGCCGCCTGCAGCGCGACAACGCAGGGTTCGAGTTCGAGGACGTGCTCCCGCCGGAGCTCCTGCTGCAGGGCGCGGTCGCGGAGAAGGGCGCGGTCACGTCCGACCCCGTGACCAACACGATCGGCTGGGACGGCGATGTCGCGCCCGGGGAGTGGGTGATCCTCACGATGCAAGCGGCGCTCCGGCCGCTCACCGACGGGCTCGTCGTGACGAACCAGGGCACGATCTCCTTCGACGCCGACTCGGACGGGGTCAACGAGTCGAGCGTGCTGACCGACGAGCCCTTGTTCGCCGGCGCGACCGATCCGACCGTCTTCACGGTGAGGCCCGCGATCTGCGGGGACGGCGTGCTCGGGCGGGGTGAACCGTGCGACGACGGCAACCTCCTCGACGGGGACTGCTGCTCGTCGCTGTGCGCCGCCGCGCCGACGACGGTGCTCTGCCGCATCGCGAGCTCGTCCTGCGATCCCGGGGAGTACTGCGACGGCGCCGGGCGCTGCCCCGCGGACGTGGTCCTGCCGGACGGGTCCATCTGCGGCGACTTCGACCTCTGCAATGGCATCGAGCTTTGCTTCGAGGGGAATTGCGTGAGCGACATCCCCCTCGACTGCGATGATGGGGATCTGACGACCACGGACGAGTGTCACCCTCTCTTCGGCTGCCGCAATCTACCGGGCACGGCGCCGGACATTCCCATTGACGGGACCGGTGGCGGCTCGGGCGGCGGCAACGTCGGTGGCGGCCGTGACCCGCCAGGCGGCGGCAACGCAGGCGTGGGCGGCGACGTGAGCGGCGGTGACAGCGGTGGCGGCCGTGACGCGCCAGGCGGCGGCAACGCAGGCGTGGGCGGCGACGCGAGCGTCGGCGGCGACGGCGGAGGCCGGGATGCGGCGGGCGGCGGCAACGCAGGCGTGGGCGGCGACGTGAGCGTCGGCGGCGACGGCGGAGGCCGGGATGCGGCGGGCGGGGCAGGGGGAGGAGACCACGCCGAGGGAGGAGCGCCGCCGGGGGCGTGCAGCTGCTGCTTCAGCTTCAACTGCACGCTTGCCGCCGTGGGCGGCGAGACGGAGCACGCGCCGGGCACCTCCCGCGCGCTCGCGCTCTTCGGCCTCCTCCTTTCGCTCGGCAGCGCGCGCCGCGCCCGCCGCCGTCGCTGCTGACGGCGGCGCCCCCGCGCCGCGCGCGCCCCCGCGATCACTTGTAGAGGAAGACCCCCTTCAGGTCCTCGGTCTGCGCGATGGGCGTGCTGTCCTTCTTCGAGGTCGCCCTGAACTGATAGATCATCCCCGAGTCCAGCGCTGGACCGTCGTACGCGACAGAGACGTTCTCGCTCCCCGACACCCTGGGCACCTCGAGGTTCTCCCAGATCTTCGCCCCGAGCGCGTCGAACAGCGTCACCTCGTAGAGATCCTCGCTGGAATCGTCCTCGAAGACGAAGGTCGGTGTCCCGCTCACCTCGTCGAGCGAGCTCGCGCCGGGCGAGACGACGGCGAGCGCGCCGGTCACCTTGAACGACTCCTGGACAGGGTGGTCCTCGCCGGAGACCGTGATGCGCACGATCTCGGTCCCGCCGATCGACGTATCAGGATCCCGCACGAGCGCGTCGTTCTCGAACGCGGCGAGGATCACGTACTCGCCGTCAGGCACCCCGGCGATCGAGAACTCGCCGGTCACGTTGCCCTGCCGGAGCCCTCGCGGGGTCTCGCCGCGGGCGGTCATCTCATCGAACGTATCGGCCACGACCAGGATGACCGAGGTCCCGCTCCCGCCGGACGCATTCACGATCTCGACCTTGCCGCTCACGATCGCCGTGGCGTCTCCCGTGGCGTGCAGATCGACGCCGGTCGTCTCCTTGCCCGCGCTGACGGTCGCGCTCGCCGTGTCGAGCGCGAGGCCGGCGCCATAGCCTTTCACCGTGACCTCGCCCGCGGCCACGTTGAAGATCGTGTAGCTGCCGTCGAGATCGGCCGCGCCGGTGGCGCCGCCCGCGACGACCAGCGTCCCGCCGGGCTGGTCGGCGAGGACGACCCCGGAGATGGAGCCGAGGCCCTCGCTGTCCGACAGCGGCAACAGCGCGATCTCGGTGGCCGCCGACGCGATGGCGAGCGGCTTGCCCGACGCGGTCGCGAGGTCGATCGGCAACGCGACCCGCGGCGCCTTCGGGAAGGTCTCGTGAGCGAGCGCGTCGGCGCGCAGCGTGACATCGGTCTTGACCGGAGCCCCGCTCGCGTCGCGCCGCGCCGGCACGGCGAGCTCGTAGCTGCCGTCGGCCCCCGTGATCGCCACCCGGGAGATCACGGCGTCGTTCGGGTCCCGCGCGAGCACTCGCGCGCCCGCGATGCTCTTGTCATCGAGCGAGTTGTAGACGCGGCCCTTCAGGGTCACCGGGTCGAAGCAAGCGGGCTCGGCGCCCTCCACCTCCTCGCACACCTGCGGCGCCGTGCACCCCGTCTGCTCGGCCACCGAGCAGCTCTTCGGCTGGTCCTCGTCGTCGTCGCCGCCACACCCCATCGCCGTCACGGCGCAGAGCATCCCAACAGCCATCGAGCGCATCCCCATTGACTCGTCTCCTTTCAAACCAAGTGTCGTCACCGCAGGCACAACTTCTCAGCTCGCGGGCGTTCGGCGCTGCGTCCCCCAAGCTCGTCTCCGGTCCGTGCGGAGGGACTACACCACGAAGGCGCAGCGGGAACAGAGGAGCATGAGAACAGACCTCTGTGTATTCTGTGTTATTCATGGTTTTCCCTGGTTTCACGAGGGAAGGAACCACAGGGGCACAGAGAGCACAGAGGAGAGAACGAGGACGTTCGTGTACTCTGTGTCTCTATAGTTCAGACTTTTTCGCTCACGAAACCAGGGATGATCGTGGGCGATACGATCGCTAGTTCACAATGGGCTGGCAGCAGCCGGTGATGCAGTAGTGGTACGCGTCACAAGGCTCCTGGCCGGCGAGCCCGCACGGCTGGACCTCCGGCGCGCACTGGCCTCCGCTGTCGCCGCCGGTCCCGCTGCCGCCGGTCCCGGCCGCGCCGCCGCCCACGCCGTCGCCGCCGGTCCCGGCCGCGCCGCCGGCCCCGCCGCCGCCGGCGCCGGTGCCGGCCTCGAAGCAGTCGGCGGGCAGCGTGTCCTTGCCGAGGCACAGCTCGCAGCGGCCGCAGTCGTTGAGGCAGGCGTCCACGGGCATGCACGGCTCGCAGCGGCTCGGATCGGAGATGCCGTCGCGCGAGCACGAGCCTTCGCCGGTGCCGTCGGCGTCGGAGCCGAGCCAGACATACGCCCCGCTGCCTGCCGGCAGCTCGCAGCAACCGAAGCAGTCGCAGCCGTTCGGCGTGAGCGGACCGCAGACGTCGTGGCAGGTATCGGACTGCTCCCTCTTGAGCTGGCTGCAGCTCTTGCCGTCGGCGCCCGGCGTCGAGGCGCCAGGGTCATGGGCGCACATCGCCCCGTTGCTCGACTCCGGGTGATATCCGGGCGCGACCTCGTTCGGATCGCACTGATGGTTCCAGTGGCAATCGTCGTTGCCGGCCCCGGAGTCCTGATCGAAATAGCAATCGACGGTGCACGCCGGCCCTGCCTGGCCGGGGATCCCGCCGTAGTAGCTGTCCTCGGTGTTGTCGCACGGGCCGAGGCAGTCCGGATCCTGCGCGTCGAGGAGCCCGTCCTCATCGTTGTCGATGAGATCCCCGCACTGGTACGTCTTGCCCTGGCACTCGACGATGCTGGTCGGGAGCGCGACGCCTCCGCCGCCCGCGGTGCCCGTGCCGGCCCCGCCGCCGCCGCTCGCGCTGCCGCCACCGCTCGCGCTGCCGCCGCCGCTCGCGCTGCCGCCGCCGCTCGCGCTGCCGCCGCCGCTTGCGGCGCCTCCGCCGCTGTCGCCTGCGCCTGCGCCGCCGGACGGGGCGGCGCCATCCACGGCGCTGTCGCTGCAGCCGGCGACGAGGTGGACTCCGAACAGCGTGGTCATCAGCAATGAAAGAGAGAGCGGGAGAGCAAGGCGCATGGTGTCTCCAAAGGTGGCTCAAGCCGCCCCCGCCCGCAGCGCGGGCTGCGCAGCGGGCGTACCGGCGCGTTCAGCCGGAGCAGTTACACCGACGCGACATCACGGCTCAGAAAAATGCGCGGACCGAGATCATGGCGAAGCCCGCCCGGAACCCGCGTGGGGTGATGGGTGATAACCCACCCCTTGCTTGCAGCAATTCCCAGGTAGTCACCGAGCGGGCGCTCGCGTCGCTCCCCGATTCCTGGTCATGTGATAGGGAGGAATTTGAACCACTGAGGCACAGAGGACACAGAGGACACAGCGTTTCCTTGTTCTCTCCTCTGTGCCTCTCTGTGGTTTCTTCTCTCAGGAAACAAGGAACGAGCGTGGGCGATACGGTGTTGGCGTAACTCCTACCTTCTCGCCCTCGTGTCCAGATGACGGAACTGCCGTGCCGCGCGCCGACAGCCCTTCAGGGCTCCTGGCGCCGCTGCGCCGCCGTGCCGCGCGCGACGGCGATCACGCCGCCCGACCGCGACGCCGGCGGGAGCCCAGGCCCAGCGCGCCGGCGAGGAGCGCCACGAGGCCGACGAGCGCACCGCCGCCTTCGCCTCGCTGCATCGCGCAGACCAGGCCGGACGAGACCTCCGGCGCCGCGATCTCGCCGCCGCCCGTCCCGCCGCCGCCCACGCTGCCGCTTCCGTCGCAGACGTCACCGAGCCCATCGGCGTCGCCATCCGCTTGATCCGCGTTGGCCGCGAGCGGGCAGTTGTCGTCGCCGTCCGGGACGCCGTCGTCGTCGTCGTCCGCGTCATCGACGTCGCAGGCGTCGCCCAGATCGTCGTCGTCGCCGTCGGCCTGATCGGCGTTCGGGACGGCGCCGCAGTTGTCCGCCGCGTCGGGCACACCGTCGTTGTCGTCGTCCTCGTCGCAGGCGTCGCCCTGCCCGTCCCCGTCGCTGTCGGCCTGAGCGGGGTTGTGCTCCTCGTCGCAGTTGTCCGCCGCGTCGGTCAGGCCGTCGCCGTCGCCGTCGGCGCAGGCGTTGCCCACGCCGTCCTCGTCGGCGTCCGTCTGATCGGGGTTCGGGACCTCCGGGCAGTTGTCGACGTCGTTCGGGATGCCGTCGCCGTCGCCATCGGCTTCGGCGTCGAGGTCGCAGGCGTCGCCGCGGCCGTCGGCGTCGCCGTCGGACTGATCCTGGTTCGACACGTGGGGGCAGTTGTCCCGCTCGTCCGCGATGCCGTCGTTGTCGTCGTCTTCCTCGCAGGCGTCGCCGATGCCGTCGCCGTCCGTGTCTTCCTGGAAGATGTTGGAGTCGACGGGGCAGTTGTCCTCCTCGTCGTCTCGGCCGTCGTCGTCGCTGTCCGGATCGCAGGCGTCCCCGAGGCTGTCGCCGTCCGTGTTCTCCTGGTCCGGGTTCCGATCCGCAGGGCAGTTGTCCTCGGCGTTGACGAGCCCGTCGCCGTCGGCGTCGACGTCGGGCTCGCAGAAGTCGCCGATGCCGTCGCCGTCTCTGTCCTCCTGGTTCGGATTGCGCGTCGCGGGGCAGTTGTCGCAGACGTCGCCGAGCTTGTCGTCGTCCCTGTCCTCCTGGAGCGGGTTCGCGACGTCGCGACAGTTGTCGACGTCGTTCGCGATGCCATCGCCGTCGTCGTCCCCGGACTCACAGGCATCTCCGATGTCGTTTCCATCGGCGTCCGCCTGGTCGGCGTTCGCCGCGACAGGACAGTTGTCGTCAGCGTCGATGACACCGTCGTTGTCGTCATCGTCGTCGCAGCTGTCGCCGGCGCCGTCCCCCTCCGCATCCCCCTGGTCCGGGTTCACCGCGACAGGACAGTTGTCGCAGAGGTCGCCGAGGCCGTCTTCATCCGAGTCCCGCTGATCCCGATTGATCACGCTCTCACAGTTGTCGCAGGCATCGCCGACGACGTCGCCGTCCGTGTCCCCCTGATCCGGATTGGCCACGGACGGGCAGTTGTCGTTCGGATCGGCGACCCCGTCAGAATCGAGATCCAGCCCCGCCCACCCCGCGACCGGCAAGATCAGCCCGATCACGCCCGCCGTGAGCC
This sequence comes from Sorangium sp. So ce887, assembly GCF_051521455.1. Lineage (NCBI taxonomy): Bacteria > Pseudomonadati > Myxococcota > Polyangiales > Polyangiaceae > Sorangium > Sorangium sp. So ce887. The sequence goes on from NZ_CP150354.1 coordinate 3,517,574, forward strand.
CCATCGCCAGCCGTCGCCCGCGCGACCGCACGCCCCTTGTCATCGCACGTTTCATCGCGCCTCCATCCTTCCTGGCGACAGCCGCTTCATGGCGACAGCTTGGTCACGAACACGTCCGTGCCCTCGCCGCCCTCGAGCTGCTTCTCCCCGAACATCACCTTCCCGGTGAACGCCCCCGTGACGAACACCTGCCTCTCCCGGTCGATGGCCACCCCCGTCGCCCGGTCCGCGCCCGCCCCGCCGAAGCGGTGGCTCCACCGGTAGCCGCCCTCCGGATCGAGCTTGGCCACGAACACGTCGTCGTCTCCCGCGCTCGTCACGGGCCCCTCCGCGAGCGACGCCTCCCCGCGGAACCCCCCCGCCACGAGCACGTCCCCCGTCCCGTCGACGAGCAGCTGGCCCAGCGTCGCGCCCTCCTCGCCGATGACCCGGCTGTAGAGGTGCCCGCCCCTCGCATCGAGCTTGGCCACGAACACCGCCGGGCGCGCTCCGGCCACCCGGGGGCCGCCGCCGAGGTCGATCGCCCCGCCGAACTCCCCGCCCACGATCACGTTGCCCGCGCCGTCCACCGCCACGGCCCTGGCCCGCTGCAGCCCCGCGTCGCCGAAGCGCCTGCTCCAGCGGTGCTTGCCGAGCGCGTCGAAGCTCGCCACGAACACGTCGAGATCCCCGGCGCTTTTCAGCGGATCGCCGCCGAGGTCGAGCGTCCCGGCGAAGTCCCCGACCACGATCGCGTTGCCGAGCTCGTCCATCGCGACCGCGCGCGCCTGCTGATCGAAGCCGTCGCCGAACCGCTCGCTCCAGAGCGGCGTCCCGTCGGCCTCGAAGCTCGCCACGAACACGTCGCTGCCGCCGGCGCTCTGGAGCCGGTCCTTGCCGAGGCTCAGCGCGCCGGAGAAGCGGCCGGTCACGACGATGCGCCCCGTCGCGCTCGCCGCCACGCCCGTCGCCGCCTGGAAGCCGATGCCCCCGAGCGGCTGCAGCCACAGCTCCCGCCCCTCGGCGTCGAGCCGCGCGACGTAGCCGTCCCGCCCGCCGGCGCTCGTCCGCGGCGCGCCGCCGAACTCCAGCTTGCCGGAGAACTCGCCCGCGACAAGGAGGCCCTCGTTCCCGTCCGTCGCGAGCCCGTTCACGATCTGCGGATCGAACGCCCCGAACCGCTTCAGCCCGAGCCCCGCCCCGTCGCTCGCCGCGAGCCGCGCCCAGAAGACGTTCTCCACGCCGATCGGCGTCACGCGCTCGTCGTCGAGGGCCACGCCCTCCGCCTCCGTGAGCCGGCCGAGGAGCGCCGCGCTGCGGTCGTCCGCGACGGCCACGCTCGCTCCGGCCTGCTCCCCGTCACCCCCGAGCGCGCGCGCCCACTGCACCTCGCCGCCCGACTGCGGCGCGCGGCCGCCCTCACCCCCGGAGCCCCCGGCACCCCCGGCGCCCCCCGAGCCCGTCGCGGCCGAGAGGCTGAGGTCCGGCGCGCAACCGAGCGCTGCGCCGCCGAGCACCACGCCGCCAAACACCGTCGTGATTACAATGATAATGTAATTTTGCGTTAACATCAGAACGTTCCCTGCCACACCACGCCCTGCGTCGTGGGGGTCAAGAGCGGCACGAGCGACGCCGCCGCGCGCTCGTCTCCCGTCCTGGGCCGCAGCAGGATGCCGCCGAGCGCCGCGCCGACGCCGGCGAGGCCGACCGCGCCGAGCGTCACCGACAGCCCGAGGCTCCGGTTCCATCGCCCCCGGAGCGCCTCCATGCTCTCGAAGTCGTGGGCGCGCCGATCGCACACGGCCCCGGGGCAGTCGTTCTCGACCTTGTCGCGCGCGGCCGCGTGGTCGATCGCGAACGCCGCGCTCCCCGCGAGCGCCGCCAGGCCCACGCCGCCCGCCGCCCAGGCCCACATCGGCACGGGCGCGCGGGGCACCGGCGGCGCGCCTTCGGGCGGCGGCTGCCCGCCACCCCCGCCGGCCTCCGGCTCGGCCCCGCGCCCCGGGACGAGGGCGATGCGGACCTCCACCGGGGCGCGCTCCGCCTCCTTCAGCGTGACCTCGCGCCGCTCCGTCTGGAAGCCGGGCGCCGCCACCACCACCTCGTGGCGACCGGGGTTGAGCTTGCGCGGGTAGGGGAGCGCCGCGCGGGGGATCGGCTGGCCGTCCACCCGCGCATCGAGCTGGTCCAGCGGCGCGCCGTCGACGCGCACCACGAGCGACGGAATGCGCGCGTCGAGCTGCTCGACCATGGCCGCGGCCGCCGCCCGCGCCTGCGTGAACGCCGAGGGCTCGTCCTTCGCGAGGGGCAGGTGGACGACCTCGTACGCCGTCTCGCGGGCCTCGAGCAGGCGGCCCAGCGCCTCGTCGGCGCGCGCCAGGTCGAGCCCCGTCGTCGGGACGCGCACGAGCGCGTGGGCGGCCTGGAAGTCCGCGCGGGCGGCCGCGACGTCCCCCGCGTCGCGCTTCTTGCGCCCCTCGATGAGGAGCGTCCGCGCTGTCTGTCGATCGGCCGCCGAGGGCTCGGCCCACGCCGGAAGCGCCCCGGCGACCGAGAGGACAGCCAGGGCTATGCCTGCGGCGCGGGAGGCACGAGGGCGCAGCAATTTCATCTCATCACCAAGCTGCCGGGGACCGTCCCGGATCACCTGGTCATGATCGCACGCGGCTCGCGCGGGGGTCAACTGCGCCCTCGCCCGCGCATCGCGCGCAATCTCTCATGACGCGCTCAAGCGCTCGTGGCGCGCTCATCGTATGTCGTGTGTCGCGTGCTCGCCGATCAGCTGGCCGGGCGATTCTGGGGCAGGCTCACGGCCGTCACCGGGACGGCGACGACCGCCGGCGCCCTCGGCGGCGTCACGGACTCTCCGGCGCCGGCGGGCGCCTCGACCGGCGCGACGGGCGCCAGATCGGCCGTCGCCGGCCCGCGGAGGACGCGGCCCATGGCGTCGAACCGGGCGCCGTGACAGCGGCAGTCCCAGCTGCGCTCCGCGGGGTTCCACGACACGATGCCGCCGAGGTGGGAGCACATGGCCGACCTCTCGTGGATCTGCCCCTGCGGATCGCGGTAGACGGCGAGCTTCTTCAGGCCCCTGCGCACGACAGCGCCGGTGCCCGGCGCGATCTGCGCCACGTCGCCGACATCGCCCTTGCCGAGCCACGAGGCGTACTGGCAGGCGACATTGACGTTCTCTTTCACGAACTCGGAGACCGCGGCCAGGCTCAGGTTGACGCGCGAGGGATCGAAGAGCGACGCCATCCGGTTCTCCCGGTCTTGCACGAGGTCCGAGATCACGAGCCCGGCGATCGTCCCGTGCGTCATGCCGTTGCCGCAGTCGCCCGTGGAGATCAGGATCCTCGAGTCCCTCTTGACGCGGCCGATGTACGCGAGCCCGTCGACCGTCTCCATCACCTCGCCGGACCAGCGGTGCAGCACCTCGCCGGCCTGCGTGAAGCGCTCTCTCGCCCACGCCTCGAGCCGCGCGTAGCGCTGGTCTGCGTCGCTGGCCTGGCCGGTCTTGTGGTCCTCTCCGCCCACGATGAGCACCTCGTCCGGGCCGTCGGCGCCGTCGACGTTGGCCAGGCGGACGTAATGGAACGGCTCGGCCGTGTCCCAGTAGAGGCCCGGCGGGACGGCGTCCCGGGGCATGCGCAGGCCGATGACGTAGGTCCTGTATCCGGCCTGCTTCATGTGCACGCTGATGCGCGGGATGAAGGGGGAATTCGTGGCGAGCACCGCCTGGCCTGCGACCACCTCGAGGCCCCGCGCCGTCCTGACGACGACCTTGTGGGGCACCGCGTCCTCGTCGACGTCGACCACGTGCGCCAGCGTGTAGAGCTTGCCGCCGTCGCGCTCGATCGCCCGCGAGAGCCCTGCGAGGTACCTGCGGATATGAAACTGCGCCTGATCGGGGAAACAGACCGCGGGGCCCGTGTCGAAATCGAGCAGCGGGGCCCGGTCGACGTAATGGGTCGAGCCGAGCCCGGCGCGGTGCGCGGCCTCGATCTCGTCGCGGAGCGTCATCGAGGGCGACCCCGGGGCCGCGAAGAGATAGCCGTGGACACGCCGGAAATCGCAGTCGATCTCCTCTTCCTTGACGATGCGCTCGATGGTGTCGATGGCCGCCGTGTGGCTCCGCGCGGCGAGGCGCAGGCGGCTCACCTCGTGGAGCTTCGCGAGCGAGGCCCAGCGCCTGTCGAGCGCGTGGGTGATGTGCGCGGTGGTGAGGCCCGACTCGCCCCCGCCGATCGCGCCGTTGTCGAGGACGACGACGCGGTTGCCGGCCTTCGCGAGGAGATACGCCGTCGTCAGCCCGGCGATCCCGGCGCCGACCACGCACACGTCCGCCGTGTGGTCGGTCGCGAGGGGGGCCATCGGAGGGAGAACGGCGTGGGTCCAGGCGGTGTTCTTGTCGCAGGCTCGATCCGTCATAAACTCTCCGCGTGTGGACGCCAAGGGCTGCATCCCGGCGCTCGGTCTCGGTGATCGGTCGTCTCGCCCGCCTCCCGCGAGGCGTGGTGCTCTGTCGCCGCCGGGGCGGCGCGTTGAAGAAGAACGCCCGGGCGGCGCGCCGGGCGCGTCATGAGTCGCGCCTCGACAGGGTGACGAGCAGCCCGTAATGGTCGGAATAGCCGCTCTTCACCTTCTTCTTGCCCGCCTCGATCGTGAGGCTCGACCGCATGATCTGGGCTCCGTACGCGTCGCCCTCGAAGCCGCGCAGCAGCACGTGGTCGATGAGCAGCCCGCGGGTGCCCTTCCCCCCGTCGAGGGGGTTGTCGAAGCAATACGTGCATTGCGCGTCCCCCTGCGATGCGTAGGGGTTCGCGAAGCCGCGCGCGAGCAGCCGGTTGTAATGGGCGGGCAGGCGCGCCGAGATCGAGGGCGCGATGGCGGGGCCGGTATTGAGATCGCCGAGGAGCAGGGTCGCGCCGCGGCCGCCCGTCTTGCGGTCCACGTAGTCGAGGAGCGCGTCGATCTGCGCGGACTGGTCCTTCTGCCACGACGCGTTGCGGGGGTGCGGGACGCCCTCCAGGCTCGCCGTGAGGTGGGTGCAGAAGACGTGGAGCTCGCCGACGGAAGGGGGCGAGAGCCGCGTATAGAGCACGGCGCGGCGATCGATCGCGGACGGGAGCACCAGCGCGTCCCGCTCGAGGATCTCGGCGCTCGTCAGGACGGCGGTGCCGGAGGCCCCGGAGTAGGCCTCCACGGCCGCCGCGCCGCCGGCGCGCGCGGGGGGACGCGCGCCGGCGGCGTTGCTGTTCGTTCGCGCGCGAAGGCACGCTCGAGCAAGCTCATCAGGCCCCTGCCGCGGGTTCGCAGAGAGGCAGTTGAAGCAACCGGGCGACAGGCTGGTGAGCCTCGCCGCGCAGCGCTGGAGAAGGCATGGTAGCAAGGCGTGCTGGGTCAAGCCGGCACAGCTCTTCGCGGCGCACGCGACGAGCGGATCGGTCTCCTGCGGCGTGCAGCCGCCGTCCTCGTGGCCAGGGGGCAGCCTGAACGTGCTCGGCAACGTGCTGGACGTGGCGGAGGCGAGCTGCTGCCAGTGCTCCTCGAGCCAGAACTCCTGCACGCAGAGCAGGTCCACGGGCTGCTCGGCGAGCGCGCGGATGAGCGGCTCCGCCCGCTCGTCGACATATTTCAGCACACCCATCGCGAGCCCGCCGTTGTAGGTGGCCACGCGAAACGGCGACGCCCGCACTGGCCCGGCGCTCTCGCGCGCCGCGTCCTCCGGAGCTCCGGTCTGCGGCGCCCCGGCCTGCGGCGCGACGCCGCCCTCGGGGGCGCCGACGCTCTCGCGGGCGCGGCTCTTGTCGCCGCTGCACGCGGAGAGCGCGAGCGCACAGAGGATCGTCGCGCGCTGAAGCCAGGCCGTCTGCATCAGGCTGCTGGACGATGCAGATCGCATACCGTGACCGCCCGCTGCTCCAGCACGGCGCGCTCGGCCGAAGTCGCCGCGCTTGTCGCGCGCCCGCGGTGAGGCATTCCGTCACGATGAGACAAACCTGCACCGGGCGGGGCGCGCGTGACTGTCGCGCGCCGGAGCGCATCTCCTGTGTGGGAGAGCGACGCGCGGGCGCGCTGTCGAGGCGGGGCGCGCTGTGGAGACGGGACGTGCTGTGGAGGCGGAACCGGGAGGTAGCAGGTTGTCGCCCCGGATTTCGCCGAGACAGCTGTTGATTCGATCGGCGGGCACGCGTACTCCAGCTCCACGACACAGCGGATAGGACGTTCGACACCCCACAGCGATGGGTACCGGACCATCCTCGGCTCCACCGAACGCCGCGCGGCGCGGGTTCTTCGTCGAGACATGGAGGAATGATGAGAGCGCACATCGTGACGAGAGTGGCCCAGATTGCTCTTCTGACGAGCATGGGGTTCCCCCTGGGCTGCGACGGCTGCGACTCGGAGCCTGGCGGTGGAACCACCGCGTCGTCGAGCAGCGCCGGGGGCGCCGGCGGGGACGGCGGCGAAGGCGGCGTCGGCGGCGAAGGTGGCGCGGGCGGCAGCGGCACCGGCGGGGAGGGCGGCGCCGGCGGGCAAGGCGGGAGCGGCGGCGCGGGCGGGCAAGGCGGGAGCGGCGGCGCGGGCGGCATCGGCGGGCAAGGCGGCGCAGGCGGCATCGGCGGGCAAGGCGGCGCAGGCGGCATCGGCGAGGGCGGCGCCGGCGGCGCAGGGGGCGCGGGCGGCAGCGGCGAAGGCGGCGCCGGCGGACCGAGCGGCGTCGGCGGCGCGGGCGGCAGCGGCGGCGCAGGGGGCGCCGACGGCAGCGGCGGCGGCGGCGAGCCTCCCGCGTTCCTCGGAGAGGCCCTCTGGGGGTTCGGCGCCGGCGAGGAGAAGAAAGAGAGCATCGAGGCGATCGCGGCGGATCAGGACGAGAACATCGTCCTGGTCGGCGGCTTCGAGTCGGCGATCAACTTCGGCGACGAGGCCGACCGCCTCGTGAGCGAGGGCCGACACGACCTCTTCGTGGTGAAGCTCGATGCGGCGGGGGGCCACGTCTGGAGCAAGCGCTTCGGCGACGGGTCCGAACAGTACGGGCTCGCGGTGGCTACGGACTCGAGCGGCAACGTCGTCGTCGCCGGCGAGTTCGAGGGGACCCTCAACTTCGGCGCGGACCCGAGCACGGCGCTCGTGAGCGCCGGCGGGCGGGACCTCTTCGTCGCCAAGCTCGACCCCGACGGCAATCACCTCTTCAGCAAGCGCTTCGGCGACGCGCTCGGCCAGTCCGCCACGGCCGTGGCCGTCACCGCGGAGGACGAGATCGTGGTCCTCGGCATCGTCGACGGCGCCATCAACTTCAGCGAGGATCCCGGGGCCGCGCTCACGGGCACCGGCAGCGCCAACGTCGTCGTCGCGAGGCTCGACGCCGCCGGCGGCCACCTCTGGAGCAAGCGATTCGGGTCCGCGAACAGCTGGCAGCGCTTCCGCAGCATCGCGGTCAGCGACTCGGCCCTTTACGCGACCGGCGCGTTCGGCGGCATCCTCGAGATCGACGGCCAGATCGTGGAGAGCGCCGTCGACGGCGAGACCTCCGGCGCCGGAGGCGCCGGGGGCGACGGCGGCGTCGAGCCGATCTACGGCATCGACGGGCTCGTCGTCCGGTTCGATCTGGCGTCGGGCAGCCTGGTCTGGGCGCGCCCGCTGGGCGCCGCCGGCGAGCAGTACGCGAAGTTCGTCAGCGTGGGCCTCGACGGCCATCCCGTCGTCCTCGGCAACCACGGATCGGCGTTCCGGGTCGGCTCCACCGACGTCGAGCACACCGAGGCGGCGGGATACGACCTCTACGTCGCCCGGCTCGACGCCGCGGCGGGCGAGCCGCTCGCCGCGCGCGCGTTCCTGTCCGACGGCGACGAGTTCGTCTGGGGCTTCTCGCAGGATCCCTGGGGCAACCACGTGCTGAGCGGCTACTTCACCCGGTCGCTGGCGCTCGGCGGAGCGCCCGTCTCGATCGGGGCGCCCGCCACGGGCGACGCGTTCGTCGCGAAGCTCAGCCCGGACTTCTCCGAGGAGCTCTGGTCCGATGTTTACCGGGATCAGTTCTTCTCGTACACCACCGCTCAGGCGATCACCGGCGGCGGGAACACGGTCGTGGCGGGCCTCTTCTTCGGCGAGCGGCTCGATCTCGGCGAAGGCTTCCCCGCCCTCGAGCACAGCGCGCCTGCGCGCAATCGCGGCAACGGCGACGTCTTCCTCGTCACCCTTTCGCCCTGACGCATCCGATCGAGGGCGCGGCGCTGCCGTGCGCTCCGCGCGCCGCATCGCGGCGGTGCGCGCGAGCAGCTGGTGAATCCAGCTGCCGCGCGCACCCGAGCGCCGGCGTCCGCCGGGCAGCCGCGCGGATCAGTGGGCGCGGCTCTGCGGGCCGGCCTCGACGTGCTGCTCGTCGCGGCCGCCCTGCTCGCGCTCGTCCTCGCCCTCGCCCTGCGCGGCGCTCGCGCCGTCGCCCCGCGCCTCGCCGCCCTTGCGGCCGATCTGGGCCATGTGCCCGCGGTTCTGGCTCACGGCCGCGCCGCCCTTGCGGCCGATCGCGGCCATGTGCTCGCGGTTCCGGCTCACGGCCGCGCCGCCCTTGCGGCCGGCCGCGCGCGCCTCCTCGGAGCTGAACTCGTGGGCCGTGCCCTTCTCGTGCGCGGCCTTGCCGCCCATGCTCGCGATCGAGCGTTGCTGCTTCTGATCCATCGCCGCGAACCCACGACTGCTGCTCTGTCCTTGTTGCTGTGCCATGAGATGTCTCCTTGGTGTCTGGCGCATCGCTCAGCACCGTCACGGGGCAACCCAGGGGCGTGCCCGTCGGATCTCCGCTGAACGATGTCGGCGGGAGGGGTGACTGCAACGTGGATGCCATGGAGAAGACCCCAGGGTTACTGGGCTTCTCCGGCGCAGATCCTGCGAGGCACCCGCGGATTTCCGTGCGAGCTCGCGAGCGTCCAGGATGCGTCCCACCCGCCTCGAACGACAAGGTTGCGTGCGGGCGCAAGCGCGTCGCGGCCCAGATCGCGATCCCGCCGCCGGCCTGCGCTGCTCAGCTTGCACCGTGCGCTGCTCAGCCTGGCTGATCCCGGTTTCCAGCCAAGGATCCGCCACGCGGCAGACTGCCTCACCGGCCGTGGGCGCGCGGGCTATCGCGCCTCGTTCCGCAGCGCGATCCGCCCCGAGATCCGCGTCGAGCGGATGCACCCGAGCTCGCGAGCTCAGCGCATTGCGTTTGGCCTTCATCGCTCTTCAGGCGCAGACGAGCCCGGTCATCCGCTCGCATCGGCGCCGCGCAGTCGCGGTGCGCGGTCGTTCGCCCGGAGAGATCTCACATGAAGGCGAGAAGACGGGAAGATGTGAAATCATCGGAGTCTCACCCGTCTTCGCACCCTCCTGCCCTGTTCAAACAATGGACGCTGCACAGCGCCGCCGTCACGGGGATCGACCAGGAGCCGTTGACGATCTCGTGGGGCAGGGGCTCGCCGTCCACCTCGATGCGCGCGCCGGTCGGCCGATGGGAGAAGGCCGGCGTGGCCGCGAACGGGGTGATCCAGACGTCACTGAGCTGTTCACGATCGCCATCACCGGCCTCCGACTGGCGCGGTGGGTGCGGCACGCGCGCAGATCCTGCGGAGCGCGCAGTCGCGCAGATTCTGCGCGCTCTGGAGCTCGGCAGCGCGGTGCCGGAAGCGACAGAGCAAGGGGGTGAGACGCGTAGCAGCGGCTCCGCTGCGTCGCCGCGTTCGCACGCGCGCGAAGCGGCGTCGTGCGCGTGCGAACGCGCATGCGGCCCGCTGCGGCGGTGGTGGGCTGCGCCGCCGCGGCGGTAGGCTGCGCCGGGGGCGCTCCGGAGCGCGGCGGGCGCCTTGCGGCTGTCACGCACCGCGAAGCAAGCCCGTCGAAAACTCGACGACCGCGTGGCCCCCGGGTTGCTCCCCCGACTTGCTGGTGCGTCGCGGATGTCACGGCGACGCCACACGTGATACAGAGCGACCTGACGCAACGGACGCACCTGACGCCAACTGACGCCAACTGACGTAAGCGACCCGCGCCCGCACCACGCCATCCCTGGAACCTTCCTGTATGCAAGAGAGGCTTACAACGGACTGTGATAAGGACGCCGGCTCCCGCGGCCTGGTCGACGTCGAGCGCGCCGGGGCGCTCCTCAGGGACGCGCTGCGCGGCCTGGTCGCCATGTTCGCCCTCCAGGACGCGATCCTCATCGGTTACCTCGCCGTGACGACGGTCTGCTTGCTCGGCGCGCCGCCGAGCGAGGTGCGAGCGGAGTGCGTGCTCCGCAATCTGGCCGGCATCGCCGCGCTCGTGTCCCTCTGCGTGTTCGTGCGCCGCGCGACGTTCGTCCCTCGCCTGCTGCGGAGCGTGGTTTACCGGCTCTCGCTCGTCGGCGCCTTCCTCCTCAACTACCTCTCGCTCCGGACCCTCCTGCCGACGGTCCGGAGCGACAGCCTCGACGCGGAGCTCCTCCACCTCGACCTCCTCCTCTTCCGGGTCGAGCCGGCGCTCTGGATGGAGCGCTTCAACACGCGTCCTGTCGTGGAGTGGTTCTCCTTCTTCTACTTCAGCTACTTCTTCATCTGCTTCCTCTCGATGGCGCTGGCGGTCTGGGTCGCCCGCCTCGGCCGCGGCACGACCGAGTACGCGGTCGGCACCTCGCTCGTCTACTGCATTGGCCAGCTCGGCTACATGGCGGTCCCCGCCTACGGTCCCATCCAGGCGCTGAGCCACCTCTATCAGGGGCCGCTCGACGGCGGCTTCTTCTGGGGCTGTGTGAGCAGCGTCGTGCAGGCCGGCGGCGCGATGAAGGACGTCTTTCCCTCCCTGCACACGGCCGCGCCGCTCTGGTTCGCCCTGTACACGTTCCACCGCGCCCGCACGGACAGGCGCCTCTTCTGGCCGGCCGTGGTGGCCGCGTTCTTCTCCCTGAACATCATCATCTCCACCATGCTCCTCCGCTGGCACTATGCGGTCGACGTGGTGGCCGGCGTCGCTCTGGCCGTCGGCGTCGCGTGGCTCACGCCTCGGCTCGTCCGCTGGGAGGAGGGCTTCCGGGCCCGGATGGACCAGCCGCAGCCGTGGAGCTTCAGGTGAGCTCGGCCCATCCCACCTGCGCGCGGAGACGGTAGGCCGACCGCCGAGGCGCGGCCCCGCCCGAGGCGCCCGTGGCTCCCGGCCTGCTCGGGCCGGCGCCGCTCAGGCGAGCGGAGCCTCCCACGCCTTCAGGGGCGCGGACAGCGGTAGCCCGTCGGCGCTCCCGGCCGACGGCTGCGGGCGCGGCGCCTCCTGGACGCGGACAGACGGCGCGTCGCTCGGCGGCGCCTCGCTCGGCGCCGGCTCCCCGGTGGGGCTCTCCACCAGAAAGCCGTCCGACTGCTTGCTCCAGAGCCGCTGGTAGGCCCCGTTCCGCGCGAGCAGCTCGGCGTGGGTGCCGTCCTCGATGATCTGGCCGTCCTCGAACACGAGGATGCGGTCGAGGTGGACGATCGTCGAGAGGCGGTGGGCCACGACGAGCACCGTCTTGCCCTTCATGACCCCGTCGAGCGTGTCCTGGATGGCCTTCTCGGTGATCGAGTCGAGGCTCGACGTCGCCTCGTCGAGGATGAGGATCGGCGCGTCTTTCAGGATGACGCGCGCGATGGCGATGCGCTGGCGCTGGCCGCCCGAGAGCTTGACGCCGCGCTCGCCGACCATGGACCGATAGTGCTCCTTCATCTGCAGGATGAAATCGTGGGCGCGCGCCTTGCGCGCGGCCTCGACGACCTCCTCGTCGGTCGCGTCCAGGCGCCCGTAGCGGATGTTGTCGAGGAGCGTCCGGTGGAAGAGGCTCGGGTCCTGCGGGATCAGGCTGAGCTGCGCGTGCAGCGCGTCCTGCGTCATGTCGCGGAGGTCCACGCCGTCGATCAGGATCTGACCGGAGTTGATATCGTAGAGGCGCAGGAGGATGTTGACGAAGGTGGATTTGCCTGAGCCGGAGAAGCCGACGAGCCCGACGCGCTGGCCGCGCGGGATCGTCACGTCGAGGCCCTCGAAGATCGGGCGATCGGGCGTGTAGCCGAAGGTCACGTTCCGGAGCTCGATCCGGCCGCGATCGAGGCTCGGCGCGACGGCATCGGGGCGGTCGACGAGCTCGTGGGAGCGGATGATGGTGTTCACCCCGTTCGCGACGTTGCCGACGAACTCGAAGAACTCGAGGAAGCGGCGGCTGAGGTTGCGCGCCTCGTTGATGATGAGGAGCGACAGGCTGGTCGCCATGACGAACTCGGCGACGCCGATGGCGCCGCGCTGCCAGAGCCTGAGCGCGTAGTAGAGCGTCCCCACCTTGAGCAGCGCGGCCGACGCGAACTGGAACCAGCGCACGCGCTCGGAGTACCAGTTCGACCGGCGCACCGCCCGGAGCTCCCTGGCGAGCTGCTCGTCCAGGTACTCGCGCTCGAAGCCGAACCGGGCGAAGAGCCGCGCGCTCGTGAGGTTTGCGACCGAGTCGACGAGCTTGCCCGTCGTCTCGCTCCGCGCGCCCGCGGCGCGCACCGCGTGCGGCTGGCAGCGCGTCGCGAGCCAGTAGGAGATGCCGACGAACAGCACCGCCCAGACCGAGACGAGCGCCGCGAGCTCCGGGTGAGCGCGGTAGAGCAGGCCGATCGAGACGGAGAAGACGATGGCGATGGGCCAGAAGTCGAACAGGATGGCCCACAGCGTCTGTGAGACCCCCATCGACGTCTCGCTGATGCGGTGGGCGAGCGCCCCGGCGAAGTTGTTGCTGAAATATCGATGGGAGTGGTGCTGGAGGTAGGCGTAGAGGTTGCGGGTCACGTTCTGGCGCTGCCACGGCCCGACGAGGATCTGGCAGAGCCCCGCGGCGCGGCTGAACAGGAACTCGCCCGCGATGAGCGCGACGAACAGCGCCAGCGCGTCGCGCAGCCGTCCGCTCAGCGCGGCCCGGCCGGCGTCCGACGCCTCGGTCACCCCCTTGATGACCTGCCCGATGGCGTAGGGGATCATGATCCCGAACGAGGCGTGGGCCGACTCGAACACGAACATCGCCAGATACCAGGCGCGGTAACGACCGACGAAGTGAACGATGAACCGGAAGGGCGTATCCGGGAGCGCCGGAGCGCCGGGGGCGCGCTGCAGAGAGGTCTTGGATTCCACCGAGTTGTCCTGGGCGCCCAGCGCGCCCTCATGAGCCGACGGTCGTTGGCTCTCCTGGCGGAGCTCGCCCCGCGCGGGGGAGAGCGCCGGCGCGGGGAGCGTCACGCTGCACTCAGACCATGACGCGGAAATTGCCGTCGATGCAGCGGGCGTCGCTCAAGAGCTCGATCACGCGAGGTCTCCTTGGTGGGGGGCCGATGGGGCGGGCCGGTGCGGAGGCCGGCGAGGCGCGACCCAGGGGGACGAGAGTCCGCCGGTGCCGCCGCCGGCGCATGCATCAACCGGGCCAGTGCGGTCGCCGCCGTGGAGGCGCGGCGGGTGGCTCCGCTGCTGCCGTGGCAGCAGCCGGTGGTGATCGGCTGCTGCGGCAAGCGCAGGATCGCTGGCGACGGCGGCGGAGGCGGGGAGGCGAGCGGCGGAGGCGGGGAGGCGAGCGGCGGAGGTGGGGCACGGAGCGGCAACGCGGCCGGGGAGACGGGAAGGGGCGGCTCGCTGCGCGGGGCAAGGAGCCGAAGGTCGCCCTGGTGACTTGCATGCACAAGCTCCTGACCATGCTCAACGCGATGCTGCGCGATCAGCGTCCCTGAGCCCGCCGCCCCTCGCTCGGCCGGCAGAAACGGCTAGACGAGAGAAACACTTGCTTCTGTCAGCTGAGACGAGCGGCGCTTCGATCATGACCTCCTCGAATCGTTTTCTTTTTCCTTCTCCCCTCCCCAGCGGCATTCCTGGCTGACCGGCATTGCTTTAAGGACTGATTAAGGAGCACCCCCGCCGCCCGCTCTCATGCTTCCTCCGTTCGGCGAAAACGCCCGCCGGACGGAGAATCCTATGCCCCGATCCATCGTCGCATCTTTCCTCTATGTCTTTGCTCTTCCCGCCGCCCTCGCCGCCTGCGGGTTCGTCGAGATCGCCCCGCACGGCACCTCGGGCGGAACCGGCGGCGGACCTGCCGCCACGGGGACCGGCGGCGGACCTGCCGTCACGGGGACCGGCGGCGGAGCTGACGTCACGGGAACCGGCGGCGGAGCTGCCGGCGGTGAGGATGCTTCCTCGACCGGCTCGACCGGCTCGACCGGCTCGACCGGTGCATCTACCGGCCCGGGGCCGGCGCCCTCGTGCTCCGCCGCAGACTGCGCCGTGCGCATCGCGGAGGGCCCCCCGAAGTGCGCCGTCTCCGCCTCCGGAAAGGTCTTCTGCTGGTGGGGCGGAGCCCTGCTGAACGAACGCCTGGCCGCCGCCGGCCCGGTCGAGGGCCTCGACGATGTCGTCGCTGCGTCTGGCTCGTCCTTGCATATGTGCTTCCTCCACGCTGACGGGCGCGTCTCCTGCCAGGGCGCGAACTTCGGGCAGCTCGGGCTGGCCGGTCCCCCTGGGGAGTCCAGCGCGGTGCCCGTAGTGCTTCCGGCTGTCGAAGGTGTCGTCCAGCTCGCCTCGGCTGAGCACCACATCTGCGGCCTCCTCGGCTCGGGCAAGGTCATCTGCTGGGGCAGGTCGGCGCGCATGCCGCTGCTCGGCGTCGAGGGCGTCGCGAACACGACGGTCCCGGTCACGGTCACCGGCCTCGACGACGCGGTGCAGGTCGCAGTCAGCTTCGAGCACACATGCGCGCTGCGGGCCACCGGAGAGGTGGTGTGCTGGGGCGTGCTCACCACCGGTGGGGCGGCGGTGACGCCCGTGCGCGTCGAGGGCGTCGAGGGAGCCGTCGAGATCACGGCCGGCTGGAATCACGATTGCGCCCGCCTCGCATCGGGCAAGGTCCTCTGCTGGGGCTACAACGAGCAGGGCGCGCTGGGCGACGGCACCCGCGAGCCGCGCAGCGAGCCGGTCGAGGTGCTCGGGCTCGACGATGCCATCCAGGTGAGCGCCGGAAGCCAATGGTCCTGCGCGGTCCGGCAGGGCGGCAAGGTCGTCTGCTGGGGGACAACACCGCAGGAGATCGGTATCCCGGAGGCCGTTCACCTCTCCGTCGGCACCGTCGGCGTCATCTACGACGGCGCCTGCGCCGCCCTCGCGAGCGGCGAGATCGCCTGCTGGTCTACGCCCGCCGGGCACGATGTCGTCACGATCGGGCTGTAGCCTCAGCGCCCCAGCCGCTCCCGGGCCCAGCGTCGGACCAGAGCGCGCGCCTCGCCGCCCGCGGGCCGAACTGGATGATGCGCTCGACCGATACATACGAATGCTCGGTGCAGAACGGCGCGAGCGCCCGCGCCCGCTCGGCGATCGTCCGCGTGCGTTGGTTGACGTCCTTTTCCAGGCGCTTGACGAACGCCGCCTCCGAAGACCCATGCCTGCTCACCGAGCGCCGGCAACTGCGTCGAAGCGGCATCACGGCGCTGGCTCGACTTGCCCGCTGCCAGCCGGTGATGGTTCGCCTCGCGCTTGTGCCGTAGTCTCCGCCGGGAGGGATCGAGACATGCCTTCCATGCGGAGGACGGGGCGAAGGTCGCGTCGCGCGCTCTTGCTCGCGATGAGCGGCGTGCGGGTCAAGGACGAGGAGCTCGCGCGCCTGGGGCTGACGCTGCCCGGCTTCGTCGAGCGCAGCGAGGTCATCGCGTCGCTGCCGAGCCTGGGGCTGCTCACGCTCGCCGCGCACACGCCCGAGGGCTGGGAGGTGGAGTACCGCGAGCTCGACGCCGTGACCGAGGCGGACGTCGCTCAGCTCGTGGACGGCCGGTACGATGTCATCGCCGTCTCGTCGCTCGCGGCGCGCGTGCTCGACGCGTACGCGCTCGCCGACCGGCTGCGCGCCGAGGGCGTGACCGTGGTCCTCGGCGGCCTGCACGCCTCCGCGCTCCCGGACGAGGCGGCGCAGCACGCCGATTCGGTCGTCCAGGGCGAGGGGGAGCTGCTCTGGCCGGCGCTGCTCCACGACCTCGACGAGGGCCGGCTGCGCCCGCGCTACAGCGCCCGGAGCGGCGCGTCGCCCGCGTTCCGGCTCGAGGACGCGCGGGCGCCGCGCTACGACTTGCTCGATATCGCCCGGTACAATCGGCTCACGCTCCAGACCACGCGCGGGTGCCCGCTCGCCTGCACCTTCTGCGCCGCCTCCCGGCTGATCAGCCCTTACAAGCGCAAGCCGATCCCGCTCATCCGCCGCGAGCTCGACGCCATCGTCGAGGTGTGGCCGCGGCCGTTCATCGAGCTCGCGGACGACAACACGTTCGTGCAGAAGCCCTGGGCGCGGGAGCTCGCGCGGCTCTTCGCCGAGTACAACGCGCGGCGCACGCATGCGATCGCGTGGTTCACCGAGACGGACATCTCGGTCGCCGACGATCCGGAGCTCCTCGACCTGCTCGCCGAGGCCAACTGCGCCGAGCTGCTCATTGGCCTCGAGTCGACCGACCCCGCCGCGCTCCGGGCCGCGGAGCCGCGGGGGTTCAAGGCCGCCGAGCGGGCCCGCTACGTCGACTCGGTCGGCCGCATCCAGGAGCGTGGGATCCCGGTGAACGGCTGCTTCGTGCTCGGCTTCGACGAGGACGACGGCGGCGTCTTCGAGCGCACGCTCGCGTTCGCCCGCGAGTGCGATCTCGCCGAGGTGCAGATCACGGTGCTCACGCCGTTCCCGGGCACCGCGCTCCACCGCGCGCTCGAGGCGCAGGGGCGGCTGCTCCGCCCCGTGTTCTGGGACGCGTGCACGCTCTTCGACGTGACCTTCAGGCCTGCGCGGATGAGCGTGGAGGAGCTCGAGCAGGGGTTCCGCTGGCTGATGGGCGAGCTCTACAGTCCGGCGGAGACCGCGCGCCGGCGGAGCCGGTTTCGGCGCGCCACGCGCGCCCGCAGAGGACGACATGCGCAACCCTGATCGATCTTCGTTCGCCCGCGCCGCGGGGCTGCTGCTCACCTTCCGGCTCTCGCGCGAGGAGCTCGCGCGCCTCGACGGGCGGCACCTCGCGCTCGGCCTGGCCTGCACCTGGCTCGTCGGCGTCGGGCGGTACTGGGACGACCCGGCGGCCAGCGTCTGGCGCAAGACCGGCCTCGGCTCGATCGTCTATGCCGCCGCCCTGTGCGCCTTCCTGTGGATCGTCGTGGCGCCGCTCCGGCGCCCGGGCGAGCCGCGGCTCTCGTACACGAAGCTCCTGACCTTCATCACGATGACGGCGCCCCCGGCGGCGCTCTATGCGATCCCGGTCGAGCGCTTCATCTCCATGAGCGCGGCCATCCAGGTGAACCTCGGGTTCCTCGCCGTGGTCGCCAGCTGGCGCGTCGCGCTGCTCGTCCACTATCTCTCGCGCGGTGTGGGGTTGCGCTGGCCGGCGGTGATCGTCGCGACGCTCCTGCCCCTCGCGCTCATCGTGACGGGCCTCACGTACTTCAACCTGGCCGACGGTGTGATCTCGATCATGGGTGGGTTGCGCGAGCGGGGCGAGACCGCGGACGACGGCGTCAACGGCGTCCTTCTGGTGCTCGCGCTGCTGTCGTATCTCGCGGTGGTCCCGCTCCTGCTCGCGTACGGGGTGCTCGTCGTGGAGGCGCGGTGGTGGCGGGGCGGGCCGAGGCGCGCGCGGCCGCGATGAGCCCCGCCACGTCAGCCATGCTCCGCTGCTGCGCGGAGGACCTGTCGGCATGCGGTGACGAGGGGCGCTGACCGCCGCGAGCGGCCGCGAAGGGGCCGTTCACGGCATCAAGTGGAGCATCGCCATCATCCCCATGTCCGCGTGGTCGAGGATGTGACAGTGGAACATCCACATGCCGGCGCGGTCGTCGAACGGGATGGCGATCCGCACGGTCTCTCCAGGCACGAGGTTGACGGTGTCGCGCCATGCGCGCACGGGTGGCTCGGCGCCGTCGATGGCGAGCACTTGAAAGAAGAACCCGTGCAGGTGGAATGGGTGATCGTAGTTGGTGGTGTTGGTCAGCGTCCAGACCTCGACCGTGTTCGTCTCCGCAAGCAGCATGAGCGAGCCGTCGGTCTGGCCGTTGATCCCGAGCACCGATCCGTCGGCGCTGCCCTGCTCCATGAACTCCACCGCCTGTCCTCGCGCGCCCGTGGTGTCGATCGAGGCAATCTCGGCCAGACGCACGGGAAGCGGCGGCGCGCCGTGCCCCGGAGGCTCGTCGACGAGCTCGAGACGCATGAGGTCCCTGGGCGCCTCCTCGGCCGGCAGGTGGAATCGGTTCGCGTCGAGGAGCGGGATTACCACCGACTCGCCCTCGACGGGCAGCATGTAGAGCTCCGCGCGCTCCCCCGGCGCGAGCGTCACCTCGTCCACCGGTAGCGGGCGCTCCAAGAGGCCTCCGTCTCCGCCGATCTGCACGAGCGGCTGGCCGGGCACGGCGAAGCGGAAGTAGTGGGCGCGCGCCGCGTTCACGACGCGCCAGCGCTGCGGCACACCCGCCCGCGCCGCGACCGTCGGCAGGATCTTCCCGTTGACCAGCACGGTCGAGCCCTCGCGCCCGAAGTAATCGCCGAACCATCCGCTCTCGTCGGCAGGGGCAAGCGAGCCGTCTTTCTCGATGCTGATGTCGCTCATCACGAGCAGCAGATCGTCGCCGAGCGGCGCCTCCTCCGCGGCCTCCTCGACAACGAACGCGCCGTAGAGGCCGGCGCCGACCTGGGCGCTCGAGCGAATGTGCGGGTGGTACCAGAAGGTGCCCGCGTCGTGCACGTCGAAGGAGTACTCGAAGCCTTCACCCGGCTCGATGGGCTTCTGGACGTGCTCCGTGCCATCCATCGTCGCCGGCACGCGCAGGCCATGCCAGTGGACGGTCGTCGCCTCGGGCAGGTGGTTCTGGACCTTCACCACCACGCGGTCGCCCTTCTTCGCGCGGATGGTCGGACCGGGGAGCATCCCGTTGTAGGTCCAGACCTCGGTCGTGAGCCCCGGAATCACCTCGAGCTCGACCGCCTTCGCCTCGAGGTGCACCTCGACAACGTCGGGCGCGGGGTCGTGGTCCTCGGCGTCCGGCAGGCGCAGCGCGTCGTCCCAGCCCGCCGGTTGCCGGAGGTCCGGCGGCGCGACTTCCTCGCCGCAACCGGCGAGCAGGGCCACGAGCAGCAGGAAAACCGCAATCTCTGCGGCGCTGCGCGCCGGGGACACGCATCCTTTGCGCCTTGCGCGCGGCCCTTTGCGTCTTGCGCGCGGCAAGGCGCGTCCGATCCAAAGCATGCGCCTCCCCTTTGCAAGGCGTGATCCGTCATCGAGCGCGCAGGTGTCCTGGCTGCAGCGAGGCCGGGCGCGGCGAGGTCTGCTTGCCTGGCCGGCTCTCCGGAGATCAGGGAGCGTCAGCGGCAGGGTTTGGTGATGTGGAGGGGAGAGCCGCCGAGCGGGCGCGCCGTCGCCGCGCGGGGCGAGGCCGCGCCTCGGCTGGTCACTGGAGCTCGCCGCCCTCGACCCACCAGGTGAGCGTCTGCTGCTCGTCGGCGGTCAGGCACTTGGCGTTGGCGGCGTCCTGCTCCGGGTCGCCGGTGCACGCGGTCATGCCCGCCGTGACGGCCGGCATGGAGCCGTCGAGGACGCGCATGAGGGCACACGCGCCCTTCGAGAGCCCCTCCCTCTTGCACGCCGCGAAGCTCGCGTCCAGCTGCGAGGACTCGTAGGCGATCTCGAAAGCGCCGTTGTACGCCGGAGCTGTGGTGTGGCAGGGCGCGCAGCGCGCCGTGAGGATGGGCTCCACGTCCGCCCACGTCGCGGCGTCCGCGGGCGCGCCGCCGTCACCGCCGCTGCCGCCCTCGCCGCCGCTGCCGCCGTCACCGCCGCTGCCGCCGTCACCGCCGCTGCCGGAGTCACCGCCGCCCGTGCCGCCGTCACCGCCGCCCGTGCCGCCTCCCTCGCCGCCCGCGCCCGTGCCGCTGGTGGTGGTGGTGCTCGCCGAGGTTGAGTTTGAGTCGTCGTCGCCGCACGCCGCGAGCGCGAGGAGCAGCGCGCCAGTGGTGGTGAGAAAACGGATCTGGGCATTTCGGATAGAGAGCATGCGCCACGCATATGCGACCTTGGTGCCGCTGGCAATTCCCGTGGCATCGAGCGCGAGAAATTACGCCTGTCACCCTGATCGATTATGTCTCGATTGAGTCGCAAAACATCTGCGGCGGGCGTGGTACTCGACCGGTCAGGGGGCGCAGCCGATCCGCTCCGACGCGACCGCCACGTCGTCGTACCACATCGAGCGCGCGGGGCCGTGGAAGCCGAGGTAGCCGAAGCTGAACGTCTTGAAATCGAGCTTTTTCCAGCCGGTCTTGTCGATGATCTTGTCGCCGTTGGCGTAGACTTGCACGTTGCCCTGGGGGCCGTCGAAGTAGGCCTCCATGCAATGCCAGGTGTCCTTGGGGAGCTTCGTGCCGCTCCCGCACATCGCGGTGGCCCCCTCGGAGAGGACGAGGTCGTCGTGCAGGTTCAAGAGGATCTGGCAGAACTGCTCGGCGATCTCCACGTTGTCGCCCGCGTTGGGATCGCCGTCGCCGGTCATCGCCTGGAAGTAGGCGTTGTGACCGGACTGGCCGATATCCACGCTGCTGCGCACGTAGAGCCGGACCCAGAACGTCGGCCCGGGCGTCTCGACGGAGAGCATCCTCCAGTCGTATCCGCTGTCGCCCGGCTTCACGTGCAGCGAGCTCGCGCCGGCACGGAAGGTGGCAGTGTCGATCACCATGTTGTTCGCCGCCTGAGCCGCCTCGTACGAGGGGCGATACGTGGCGCCCTCGGGGAGCCCCGCATCCTCGAACCCGGAGCAGAACGTCGCGCTCGGCGGGCACGCGCCGGTCGGCGTCCCGGTGCCGCTGCTCGACGTGCTGGCTGCGCCCCCCGAGCCGCTGCTGGCGCTGCTGGCGCTGCCGCTGGCGCTGCTGGCGCCGCCGCTGGCGCTGCTGGCGCTGCCGCTGGCGCTGCTGGCGCCGCCGCTGCTGGCGCCGCCGCCGCTGCCGGCGCTGCCGCTGCCCGCGACGGGGGTGCCCGAGCTCACGCTCTCGGAGCCGCCTGCGCCGCCTGCGCCGCCTGCGCCGCCGTCCCCTCCGCCGCCCGAGCCGTCGCAGCCCGCCGCGACGGACATCGCCCCGGCGAGGGCAACACAGGAGATCCAACCCGAAGCAAAGCGTGCAGTCTCGCGATGAAAAGTCATGTGAATGCTCGAAGGTGAAGGGACCCGTCCACCGAAGATGCGCGCTGCCGCAGCGCGGCACGTTCGCCGGCAGTCCTGAGTGAAACCGCTGCGCGCGCCGGAGCGCGATCAGCCCCCGGCGCGACAGGCAGCTTTTAGCAGAGCTCGCCCCTCCCCGGGAGCCGTTCTTGCGGGTTTGCGGCAGATCCTGGGGCGAGTCGGCCCCCGCGCGCTCGCCGACACGTCGGCCGTGGACCAAGCCGCGCACGACCGCCCGCCGCAGCGCGGCGTCCGCCCCATCGCGCGGCGCGCCGTCGCGGAGCGCCGACGCCCGGCCTCGACCACAACGGCAGCCGGGCGCGCTGCACGAGCGCACCAGGCTGCCCTTGCAGGGCGCGACACGACGACGCGGCCGGGCGGGGCGCGCGTGGGTCCGCGGGCGGACCGAGACGGATTCGCCAGGCTCGTCGACCTCGATCTTCAGTCACATTCGTACTTCCACATGCAGACGCCCTGTTCGTCCGTGAGGCCGGACCCGTGGTATTGGTGCCAGCACGTCATTCCATTCGGGCACGTGGCGTTCTCGTCGCAGGGCAACGAGCAGATCGAGTTGCACGCGGGCCTGGCGGTTCCGCTCTGCGGCTGCGGGCAGTCCTCCGCCGCTTCACACTCGTAGATGCAGAGCGCCGCCACATCGCACCACATCGATCCATCGTCTTGTCTCTCGGTCACGCTCGACACCATGCATGCGCGCTCTGCGCCGCCCGGTCCGGGATCCGGGCAAAGGGTGGGGAGGAAGTCCTCGCCCCCGGGGGCAACGCAGGCAGCCCACGGCCCTTCGGTAGCCCCCTCGACGGAGGTCGCCAGGTGAACTTCCACGATCGGATCGACATGGCTGTCGACGCACGCCGCCTGTGCGGACGCGAAGGCCATCGACAAGCCAAGAGTCCAGAGCTTCGTCACCATGATCTTCATTGGGTCCTCCACGCCGAGCGCCGGAGCGCCCGGCGTCAAGATGTCCTGCGCTGAGGTCACGGCAGCTGCCCTCTTCGGCTCATGGCAGCACGACCTCCACCCCGAGAGATGCGCCGAAGAACGGGCGACCCCACGTTTCGGTGGCACGACCTGCGGCGTCGATCACGATGCGCGGCGCCGCAATCCCGGCGAGCAAGTGCTCGCTGATTCGCAGGCGCGGAAGCGGCGCGAACGAGAGCCCCGCGCGCAGGTAGGGCGCGAGCGCGAACGCGTCCTTCGACGTGCCGACGTACTCGGGCGAGCGGCCTTCGCCCTCGACGTGCAGCCAGGCGGCGGCGAGCCCCGCGCCGATCGAAGGCAGCCACACGGCGTCGGTGGGGCGGACCGGGACGCGCACCCCCAGGGCGGCAAGCGCCACCCGCGCGCGCCGCGTGCCCTCTTTGCCCTCGCGGCTCGCGCTGGCGAGCGGGATCTGGACGAAGGTGGAGAGCCCCAGTCGAGACCCGATCATCGCGTACCCCGACACGTCCAGCATCGGGGAGGCGGGCAGGCCGCCTGCGCTCCACAGCACCGCGGGCGCCGCCCCGACGCCGAACGTCGTCGGTGCTCTTCGGGTCGCGCCTGGCCTGGATGGCGGAGAAGGGGGCGCGTGGGAGGTGCCGCCGGCTCGCGGGCGCGCGGCGGCGATGGGCGCAGGCTTGGCCGGCGGCGGCTCCTGCGCGTCGACGGCGGCGCGGGCCTCCGGATCGGCTTCGACCTCGCCCCGCGACGGCTGCGGCGAGCGCACCTCCAGGAGGCTCGCCCGCAGGAGCTCCACCGCGCGAATCGCGACCGTGGCGGGATCGTCGGCCATCACGGTGCGCTGGACCGACTGGCCCGTCACACCCTCGGCGATCGAGAGATCGACGCCACCCGGCACCTCGGTCGCGCGGATCACCGCCGCCGCTCCGTCCTCGCGCGCGCTCGCCTCGATGGGCCCCTGTGAGGGCGGATCGGCGCCGCCCCGCACGACCACCACCGTGAATCCGAGCGTGGCGAGCTCGGCGTAGACGCGGGCCATGATGGGGTCCGTCCGGCGATCGGCGATCAGGACGACCTTCGGGCGCGGAGGCTCCGGTGGTGCCGCGCGCGCCTCGGATGCGATGAGGAGGCAGAGCCCGAGCGTCCAGGCTCCGCCGTGCGCCGCGCGAGCCGGCCTTCGAGGTCGCACTCACTCCTCCTCGAGGAGACTCTCGGCGTGCGCGGCGTGGGGCCCCGCCGGATAGCGCGTCAGGTAGCGGCGCGCGGCCTCGCGGGCCCCGCTGGCCGCGCCCATCAACTCCCGGCATTCGATGACCCTCCCGAGCGCTTCCGGCGCAAAGGAGCCGTCCGGTTGCTCTCCGAGGTACACGCCGAACCAGCGCTCGGCCTCGGCGTACGATCGCCGCTGGTCGAACGCCATCCGGCCGAGGTGGAAGGCGGCCTTCGCCGCCTCGACCGAGCCCGCGAATCGGCTCCGCGTCGCGGTGAGCGCTGCCGCGGCGCGCGCCGGCTTCCCGGAGAAGCGCGCGGCGTCGGCGAGCATCAGCAGATCCGCCGCGCTCGCGCGGGCAACGAGCTCGTCGAAGCCCTCGGCCTCGGCCGCCGTCGTGGCCTCGTTGTACCTGTCGGCGGCCACGAGGTCGCGCCAGCTCGGCCGGCGCGGGGAGGCGTCCGCGGCCTTCGCGACCCTCGCGCTGTCGCCGGTCGCCGCGGGGGCCGGCCCGGAGGCCGCCGGAGCGATGGGCGGGGAAGACGGCGGAGGCGGGGCGTCGGCGCGCGGTTCCCCGCGCGTGAGCTCGAAGCGCTGCTCTTTGCAGAAGACCTCGAGCGTCTCTCCCGCAACGACGGTGCGCCGCCCCCCCACGAGCGGCCCCGACACGGACACCGATCCTTCCCGCAGCACCAGCTTGAGCTCCTCGTTCACCGGGGACCAGCTCAGCTCGAAGCGCGTGCCGGTCACCAGCACGTCGAACGGGCCGACGTTGAAATTCCAGGCGCTCGTCGCGGTGTGGGTCACCGTCGCCGTGAGCCGGCCGCCTTCCAGCAGCACCCGCGCCCCACGAGCGTCGGCGGCCACCACGCGCGCCCGGGCGTTCGCGTCGAGCGCGAGCGACGTGCCGTCCGAAAAGCGGACCGGCAGAGGAGCCTCCGCGGTGGCGGCGATCCACGTCCCGACCTGCCCTTGCCCCGATCCGACAGCGAACGAGAGCGGCCTCGACGATGGGAGCAGGACGAGGAGCAGCACCGCACAAGCTGCTGCCAGCGCTGCGAAGGCTGCGGGCGCGATCCACCGAGGACGCGACGATCCGAGGCGGGCAGCCCCGGGCTGGGTGGATCCGCGGGCCGCGCTCTCCAGGAATCGCTCGCGCGCACCCTCGATGTCCTGCGCCGCGAGCTCCTCATCCTGGGCGCGGCTGAGCTCACGAAGTCGATCGAGCGAGGGACGATCGCCCATGACGAGCCTCATTTCAGCCACTCTTCGAGGGCGGGTTGGTCCCGCGCCGCGTCGAGGAAGTTGGCCTCCGCGCGGGCCAGCCTTCGCTTGATGGTCGCGAGCGAGACGCCGCACGCGTCGGCGACCTCCTGGAGGTCCATCCCCTCGATGCGCCGCAATGCGAACGCGATGCGCTCGTCGGCCGGGAGCCGCTCCAGCGCTCGATAGGTCGCGCGCAGCGCCTCGTGCGCTTCGCCTTCGTACGGGCGCTCCACGAGGGGTGGGAGCTCGTCGGGGGCGAAGAAGAGGAGCCATTTCCGGCGTGCGCGCCGCTGGATGCAGGTCCGCGCCGTGAACACGGCGACCGACGTGATCCACGCCTTCAGCGCGGCCGGATCGCGCAGGGTGTCGAGGGAGGACAGCGCGCGGACGAAGGCGTCGTGATGAGCGTCGGAGAGGTCGCGCCTGCCGCCGAGCAGCCGGCCGAGGACGCGGAGCACGTGCCCGGAGAAGCGCTCGTGGAAGGCGGAGAGCGCGGCAGGATGCCTCGCGCGGAGACCCTCCACGAGCGCCTCGTCGCTCGCATAGGCGACCACGCCGAGTCGTCGAGGGGGGGCAAGGGCTCGGGCGCGCATCACCATGATCGTAGGGCTCCGCTGGAAATGACCGAACGCCTCATGCCGCCTCGTGAGCCGACCGGACCCCTTGAAGTCACGGCAGCATCGCAAGACGGCTCACCGCGGAGGAAATCCGCCGGATCGGCCGGACGCCGGGCCGCCCGCCACGCCGGAGGCCCAGATGAAGCTCAGCGCCCCTCTCGCGCCGGGCAATAAGTTCTGGAAATGGGACCACAGGGATAGTAAGGGCCGTGGTTTCCAGGATCTCAGCAAGGAGGAGGCGGATGACCTCTACAAGCACTGGAAAGAGCTCGGCGAGCCTGGTCCGGACAGGAAGAGGTCCCGCGGCAAGCGTGACCGTGACGGCGGCGACAGTTTTTGCGGCCGCGGCGACCTCTTCGACTGGCTGATCCCGTTCCCGCCCGCGCCGATCTGCCTGCTCAATCCTGCCTCCTGCGGATGCGTGCCCGAAGCTCAGGCGCCAGTATGACTACGGCTGTGCTCAGAGTTCAAGGTGAACATCTCGATGTGGAGCAGTGCCTGACGTGGATTCCAGAGACGGCGATCGAGGCAGTTTGGCGCGTGGGCGAAAGGCGAATTGGCGGCAGAATCAGCACCACATCCGGATTCAACCTTCTGTTGTCGGAGAACGAAGATGCGTTGATCGCGATCGAAGAGGCGATGAGTGTGTTTCTCTCGCTCGCGCCACGGATTGCTGCCTTGGTGCAATCCGGGGCGACGGCCGTGATCGACTTCGCGCTGTTCATCGAGGCCATGAGCGCCAGATCCATCCGGCTCGATCCGGGCGTGCTGCGCGCGGTAGCACAGCACGGCGTGAGCATCGTGGTCAGCGCCTACCCCTGCGCCGACCCTGAAGATCCTCCGACGCATCTTGACTGAGCCCGCTCGCCCGTAAGCGGCGAGGGACTACGCCCCTCCCGGCGCGCCTCCGCCGGCCCGCCAGGCCGCCGGCCGGCCGCGCGCCCCAAAGCCCGCCCGCTCGCGCGCCCCAATGCCCCGCCCGCCCGCGCCCCTCGGCGCAGGCCAACTCCACACAGGCTCGCCCGCCCGGAGCAAGCCGATCAGACCTTGCGCGGTTCTCCATCTCCACTATGCGTTTCAGGATGGGTTGTTTCCTGCGTACGGAGAGACCGCAGGCGTGATGAGCGACGGGATGAAACAGCGGTGCAGCGAGGAACGAGCGGAAGGGCGCGACTTCATCGAACGCCTGGAAGACCTCACGATCGTGAGACCCGTGGACGACTCCGAGGAACGTCTCCTCCAGGACACCGAGCTCCTGAAGCAGGAGCTCACGCGCGCGAGCTCAGGGCGCGAGTCCGGGCTGATGCGGCTCCTCGCGGCGCGGGTCGCGATGAACTGCGCCTTCCAGTTCTGGGGCCTGCTCGACGCCGACGGCACGAACTGGGAGTCGAACTATGCCTCGGTCCGCGGCGCCGGCGTGGAGCGGAGGGAAGTGCACGGAGTGCCGTTCTGGGACTGCCGCTGGTGGCAAGGCGCGCCGGAGGCCCAGGAGCGACTGAAGGACGCGGTGCGGCGCGCGGCGCGCGGCGAGTTCGTCCGGTACGACGTGGAGATCCTCGGGGGCAGCGAGGGAGAGGAGATCATCACCATCGACTTCAACCTGAAGCCCGTCAAGGACCGTCGAGGCAACGTCGTTTTCATGATCGCCGAGGGGCGCGACGTCACCGAGCAGCGGCGGCTCGAGCGGGAGGTGGCGCGGCACAGGGACGAGCTCGCGACGCTCGATCGCCTCAAGACGGAGTTCGTGGCCAACGTGAGCCACGAGTTCCGCACCCCGCTCACCCTCATCCTCGGGCGCGTCGAGGACGCCCTGTCCCACCCGGCGGGGTCGCTCTCGGGCGAGGCCCTCGCCGCCGCGCACCGGAGCACCCTCCGGCTCCTCCGGCTCGTCAACACGCTGCTCGACTTCTCCCGCATCGAGGCGGGGCGCCTCCAGAGGTCGTTCGAGCTCACCGACCTCGCGCAGCTCACCGCGGAGCTCGCGAGCTCCTTCCGCTCGCTTGTCGAGGGCGCGGGCCTGTCGCTCGTCGTCGACTGCCCGCCGCTGCCGGAGCCCGTCTACGTCGACAGGGCGCAGTGGGAGAAGATCGTGTCGAACCTCGTGTCGAACGCCTTCAAGTTCACGTTCGAAGGCGAGATCGTGGTCTCGCTCCTGCCCCAGCCGGCCCACGTCGAGCTGTGCGTGCGCGATACCGGCACCGGGATCCCGGCGGACGAGCTCCCGCGCATCTTCGAGCGGTTCCACCGCGTGCAGGGCGCGCGCTGCCGGAGCATCGAGGGCACCGGGCTCGGGCTCGCCCTCGTCCAGGAGCTCGTCCAGGTGCACGGCGGCTCCCTGCGCGCCTCGAGCGAGCCGGGGCGGGGGAGCGCGTTCACCGTGTCGATCCCGAGGGGCCGCGCGCACCTGCCGCCCGAGCGCGTCGCCGCCGCGGCGGGGCCCGCGCCCCCGCCGGCGAGCGCGAACCTCCACGTGATCGAGGCGTCGCAGTGGTCTCCGCGCGGATGCGACGGCGCGGCGCCCGCGGGCCCGGACGCGCGCGCCGGGGCCGCGCCGGGGCCGGGCCCGCGGGAGGGCGAGGGCCGGATCCTCGTCGCCGACGACAACGCGGACATGCGCGAGTACCTCGTCCACCTCCTCGCGCCCCGGTGGAGCGTGGAGGTGGCCTCCGACGGGCGGGCGGCCCTCACGGCCGCGCTGGCGCGCCCGCCGGACCTCGTGCTGAGCGACGTGATGATGCCCGGGCTCGACGGCGTGGCCCTCGTCCGGGAGCTCCGGGCGGACCCGAGGACGAGCATGGTCCCCGTGGTGCTCGTGTCCGCGCGCGCGGGCGACGAGGCCGTCGTCGAGGGGCTCGACATGGGGGCGGACGATTACCTGGTGAAGCCGTTCTCGGCGCGCGAGCTCCTCGCCCGCGTCCGGACGCAGATCGAGATGGCCCGGATGCGGCGGAGGGCGGCCGAGGCCGCGGAGCGGGAGCGCGCGCTGGAGCTGCCGCGCTTCCTGGACGCGGCGAGCGTGGTGCTCGCCGATTCGCTGGACTATCCGACGACGCTCGCCCGGGTCGCGCAGCTCGCGGTGCCCGTCCTCGCCGACTTCTGCCTCGTCGACCTGCTCGACGAGGAGGAGGGCGCCTTCCGGCGGGTGGGCGTGGCCTGCGCGGATCCCGCGCAGGCCGCCCTGGCCGAGGAGGCGAAGCGCTTCACGCCCAGGCTCGACGGCAACCGCGCGCACCCGCCGACCCGGGTGTTCATCGAGCGGAAGTCGTTGCTCATCGAGCATTTCACGGACGAGGACATGCGCGCCATCGCGCATGACGAGGAGCACCTCCGGGTGATCCAGGCCATGGGGGGGCGCTCGTCCATGTGCATCCCGCTGGCGCGGCGGGGGCGGCTCTTCGGGACGCTGACGTTCATCGCCGCGCAATCCGGGCGCCGGTACACCCGGGAGGATCTCTCGGCCGCGGAGGAGCTCGCGCGCCGCTGCGCGCTGGCCGTGGACAACGCGCGTCTGTACAAGGACGCCCAGAGCGCGATCGCCCTGCGCGACGAGTTCCTCTCGATCGCCTCTCACGAGCTGAAGACGCCGCTCACCCCGCTCTCGCTGCAGATCCAGATCCTGACGCGCCGGGCGCCGGAGCTGTGCCCCGACAAGGAGCGCCTCGCGTGGCTCACGGACCGGCTCGGGCTCGTTCGCCGTCAGGGCGAGCGGCTGAGGCGGCTCGTCGACAACCTGCTCGACATCTCCCGCATCTCCGCGGGGCGCATCGCCCTCGAGCTGGAGCCCGTCCGGCTGTCCGAGATCGTCCGGCAGGTGGTGTCCCGCTTCCACGAGGGCGGCGAGATCGCGGAGTCGGGCTCCCGGGTCACGGTGAACGCGGACGACGACGCCGCCGGCAACTGGGATCGGCTGCGGCTCGAGCAGGTCGTCGACAACCTCGTCTCGAACGCGCTCAAGTATGGTCAGGGCAAACCCCTCGAGATCGCCGTCACCTCGACGGATTCGATTGCCACGTTCACGATTGCGGATCACGGTATCGGGATCGCGCCCGAGCACCTCGGGCGGATCTTCGGGCGGTTCGAGCGGGCCGTGTCGGCGCGGCACTATGGCGGTCTGGGAATGGGTCTTTACATCACGAAGCAGCTGGTCGAAGCGCTGGACGGCTCGATCGAGGTGAGCTCGGTCCCGGGCGAGGGCTCGACCTTCAAGGTCACCTTGCCGCTGGCCGGCCCTGGCGCCTCGGGCCCGCGGGACCGGCCGGACTCGGGGATCGGCTGAGGCGACCTTCGCGAGCGGGCTTCGCGGGCCCGCCCGCGGGCGCAGCGCCGCTGGACCCTGGTGCTTCGGGAAGAGAGCGACTGCGCATGACGATGAGCCGCCCCAGCAAGCGCATCTTGATCGTCGATGACGACGCCGCGATCCGCCGGACATTGAGCGAGCTCCTGGAAGACGAGGGCTATGGGGTCGCGTCGGTCGCGAACGGGCGTGAGGCCCTGGAGTATCTGCGGGACGATCCGTCGTCGATCTCGCTGGTCCTGCTCGACCTGATGATGCCAGTCATGGACGGGTTCCAGTTCCGGGCCGAGCAGAAGAGCGACCCGATGCTCGCCTCGATGCCCATCGTGGTGATGACCGCGCGCGGCGGGACGGACCGCGCCGGCATCGACGCGGACGCGGTGATCAGCAAGCCGTTCGATGTCCTGAAGCTGATGGACACCATCGAGCGGAGCTGCCGGAGAGACTGAGCCGCCAGCGCCTGGAAGGCCGACCGGGCGGGAGATCCGCTCGGCAGGACCGCGGAAGGCCGGCGTGGGGTCGAGGGGCATATCAGGATTCCCCCCGCGATCCGGCGATGTTCGCGAGCACCGCGAGCAGCTCCGCCGTCTCGATGGGCTTGGGGACATGGGTGTTGAACCCGGCCCGCAGGGCGCGCATGCGGTCCTCCGTGCGCGCATAGGCGGTGAGCGCGATCGCCGGGGTCCGCCCCCCGCTGCTCGCCGGGAACGCGCGGATCTTGCGGATCAGCGCGTAGCCGTCCTCGCCGGGCATGGCGATGTCCGACACGAGCACGTCGGGCCGCAGCGCCTTGAGCGCGAGCAGCGCCTCGGCGGTCGACGCCACGGCCGTCACGTGCGCGCCGCACTGCTCCAGCATCGTGACGAGGAGCTCGCGCGTGTCGTCCTCATCGTCCACGATGAGCACGTTCAGCCCCTCGATCTCCGGAGGACGATCGCTCCCGCCGGAGGTGCCCGGCAGCGACATCATCCGGCGATCCCGGGCGTGGCTCGGCACCACCGCGAGCGGCAGCCGGACGATGAACGTCGCGCCCCGCACCTCCCCGTCGCTCAGCGCCTGGACCGTGCCGCCGTGCATCTCCACGAGGCTCTTCACGATCGTGAGCCCGAGGCCCAGCCCCCCGTGCTTGCGGGTGGTGCCGCTCTCGGCCTGCCGGAACTGCTCGAACACGAAGGGCAAGAACGCAGGATCGATGCCCTGACCGGTGTCGGACACGACGATCTCGGCCGACGCCTCGGAGCGGTCGAGCCGGATGCGCACGACCCCGCCCCGCGACGTGAACTTCACCGCGTTGCTGAGGAGGTTCCAGATGACCTGCTGCAGCCGGCCCGCGTCCCCCGCGACAGGGCCCACCCCGGGATCGAGGAGCGGCTCCAGCCGCACCCCCTTGGCGTCGGCGGCCGGGCGCACCACCTCGAGCGCGGCGTCGATCACCGCCACGAGATCCATCGGCTGGACCTCCAGCCGGAGCTTGCCGGCCATGATGCGCGAGATGTCGAGCAGATCGTCGATCAGCTGCGCCTGCGCCAGCGCGTTGCGCTCCACCGTCTCCAGCGCCTTCTCGCGACGATCCTCGGCGAGCTTGCCGGTACGCAGCATCCGGATCCAGCCGAGGACCGCCGTGAGCGGCGTGCGAAGCTCGTGGCTCATCGTCGCCAGGAACTCGTCCTTCAGGTGGCTCGCGGCCTCGGCCTCCTGCCTCGCCACCTGCGCCGCGGCGAGCAGGCCCTGCCGCTCCTCCTCGGCGCGCTTGCGCGCGGTGATGTCGAAGAACGACGAGACGACGCCCACCACCGCGCCGTCCGAGCTGCGGAGCGGCTGCGCGTTCACCGACAGCCACAGGTCCGAGCCGTCCTGCCGCTCCATGCGGAGCAGGACGGCCGACTGGGGCGCGCCGGTCCGGAGCGCGACCTGCGCGGGGTACATCTCGAACGGGAACAGCGAGCCGTCCTCGCGCACGATCTTGCTCGACGGATCCAGCAGCGTCGACCCGACGAGCTGCGCCAGAGGCCGCCCGAGGATCCGCTCGGCGCTCGCGTTCGCGGTGCGGATGACCCCGCGCTCGTCCTGGAGCGTGATGCCCTCCTCGAGCGCGCTGATGATCACGCGATAGCGCTCCTCGCTGTCCCGGAGCGCCCGCTCCGCCTCGAGCGCGTCGGTCTCGTCGCGCGTGATCAGCACGGCGCCGGCCGGCGATCCGTCGGCGTGCCGCAGCGGCGACGCGGTCCCGGCGAGCGCGCGGATCGAGCCGTCCGGGCGCGTCACGAGCCAGCGCGCGTTCTCGACCTTCTCGCCCCGGATCGCGCGGTAGAGCGGGTCCTCGTCGGGCCGCAGCGACCGGCCGTCCAGCGCGAGCAGCCCGTTCGCCCGGAGCGCCTCGATCGCGGCGCTCGCGTCGCGCGCGTACACGCCGTGCTGCCGCTGGGCCTCCACGTTGCAGATGCGCAGCGCCCCGCGCTCGTCCGTCGCCATGATGCCGTCGCCGCTCTGCTCGATGAGCGCGCGCAGCAGATCGCGCTCCACCGCCGCGATCCGCTCGGCGCGCTCGGCCCGCTCGCGGAGCCGCTTCGAGCGGAGGAGCGCACCGACGCGCGCCGACAAGGCGGCCGCGGGGCAGGGCTTGACCACGTAGTCGTCGGCGCCCGCGGTGAGCCCCTCGACGAGGTCCTGCTCGTGCCCGGCCACGGTCAAGATGAGGATCGGGAGCCCGACCGTGGCGGGGCGCGACCGGAGCAGGCCGCAGATCTCGGTGCCCGACATGCCCGGCATCACCTGGTCGAGCACGAGGACGTCCGGGAGATCGCTCCCCGTCACGCGCTCCAGCATCACCGCGGCGTCCGTGAAGAGCTGGACCTCGTACCCGGCCGCGAGCGAGCACGCCGCCATCTCGGCCTCCAGCGGCGAGTCGTCGAGGATCCACACGACCGCGCGCGGCGCGCGCTCGCTCGGAGGCGGCTCCGCGCCCCCGTCCCGGGCGCCTCGCGCGGCCGGAGCCGCGTGGCGCCGCGGCGTGGCGTTCGCTTCGCGCGTCGCGTCGGCGAGCACGGAATCCATCGTTGTCGGCCGATTCATCGTTCTCCAGGAGCAGCAGGGGCCGTGAGACTCCTCCTCCCGCGAGGAGCCGCTCTCCGGATTGAACCGGGGCGCGGAGAGGCATTGGCTCTCCAAGCGTCGCTACCGCCCAATCTCATCTGATCGAGCGCCTGCGGCGACGCAAGCACGATGCGCTGAAATGCGTGCTGTCGCGTTCTGCTACGTTCCGCTCCCGCCGCGCGCCGCGCGCCGCCCGCGAACGCGCCCTTCCACCCCCGGCGCCGGCCGGACGCGCCGCCGGACGAGCGCGTCTCCGCCGCGCCTCGATCGCGGCGCTCGGGTCCGATCCGACAGGAATTCCCTGATTCGCTCGGGTTTGCTCCGGTGGGCAATTGACACCCAGCGGGCATGCCAGCTATTCCCTCGGCCGAGTACCGCTGTGGCAGAGATCCTCGTCGTCGATGACAGCAGGGTGATGCGTGAGATGGTCGTGGCCTGCCTGCGGGCCGAGCAGTACAGGTTCGCGCACGCGGCGAGCGGGCTCGAGGCGATTGAGACGCTATCGCTGAGGCCGTTCGATCTCGTGGTGCTCGACCTGAACATGCCCGATATCGGGGGACTCGAGGTCATCGAGTTCATCCGGGGCCAGGACAAGCTGCGGAGCCTGCCGATTCTGGTGGTGACCACCCGGGGTGATGAGGAGTCCCGGGCCCGCGCGCTCGGCGCGGGGGCCTCGGACTTCATGACGAAGCCCTTCACTCCCGACGCCATCCTGGCCAGCGTGCGAGCGCTCCTGGGGGAGGGCGTCGCGAGCACCGGATGAGCGACGCGCTCGATGTAAACGAGTTCGTGGCCGGCTACCTCGTCGAGGTGGAAGAGCACCTCTCCGCGTCCACCGCGAACCTCCTCGCCGTCGAGGCGGCCCTCCGCTCCGGGGAGTCGAACCCCAGGGCGATCCGCGAGCTCTTCCGATCTCTTCACACCATCAAGGGCCTCTCCGCCATGGTCGGCGTGGAGCCGATCGTGGACATCGCCCACGCGATGGAGACCGTGCTCCGGGCGGCGGACAGGGCGGCCGGGAGCCTCTCCTCGTCGTCGATCGAGGTGCTGCTCCGCGGACTCAGGGCCATCGAGGAGCGGACCCGCGCCCTCGCCGGCAAGCAGCCGGTGCCGCCCGCGGCGCCCGCGCTCCTCGACGCGCTCTCCGCGCTCGATCTCGCCGCCTCGCCGTCGCCCCCCGGGCCGACGATCAGCGCCGATCCCGAGATCCTCGCGAAGCTCGGGCCCGGCGAGCGGGTGCAGCTCGCGCAGGGCGTGGCCGGCGGGCGGCGCGCGCTGCGGGTCGATTTCACCCCGTCGCCGGCGCGCACGGCCGAGGGGATGAACATCACGACCGTCCGCGAGCGCGTCGGCAAGCTCGCCGAGATCGTCAAGGTCGTCCCGCTCTCGGTCCCGGCCAGCGACAGGGCCCCGGGCGGCATCACCTTCGCGCTCCTCGTCCTCACGAGCGCGACCGACGAGGAGCTCGCGCGGGCGGCGGGCGCCGATGGCGTCCGCGCGCTCACGGTGGAGCCCCCCGTCCCGCTGGCCGTCGCTGCCCTCACGGCGGACGATCCGGACGATCCGGCGGACCGGGAGCCCCAGCTCCGCGGCGTCGTCCGCGTCGAGGTGGCGCGCCTCGACGACGCGCTCGACAAGCTGTCGGCGCTCGTCGTCACGCGGTTCCGGCTCGCCCGGGCGGCCGCGGAGCTGCGCGCCCGCGGGGTGGACACCCGCGACCTCGCCGAGATCCTGCGCGAGCACGACCGCCAGCTGCGCGACCTGCGCGGCGCCATCATGCGCGCGCGCATGATCTCGGTGACGGAGCTCCTCGAGCGCGTGCCGCTCGTGGTCCGCGGCCTCGGCCGCGCGACGGGCAAGCAGGTCCGGATCGAGATCGACGCGGGCAAGGCGGAGCTCGACAAGGCGGTCGCGGAGCGCATCTTCCCGGCGATCGTGCACCTGCTCCGCAACGCGGTCGATCACGCGATCGAGCCGCCCGCCGAGCGGCGGCGGCTGGGCAAGCCCGAGGAGGGCGTCGTCCGGGTCTCCTGCTTCGAGCGCTCCAACAACCAGCTCGAGCTCAGCGTCGCCGACGACGGGCGCGGCATCGACCGCGCGCGGGTGGCGGCGCGGGCCGGCCGCCCCGCGCCCGACGGCGACGCGGCCCTGCTCGATCTCATCACCTTGCCCGGGCTGTCGACGCTCGACCAGGCGACGAAGACCAGCGGCCGCGGCCTCGGGATGGACATCGTGCGGCGCATCGCCGTGGAGCAGCTCGGCGGCGAGCTCTCCGTGAGCACGGCGCGCGGCGCCGGCACGACCTTCATCCTGCGGGTCCCGCTCACGTTGACCATCGTGGACGCCTTCTCTTTCCTGTGCGGAGGCCAGCCGTTCGTGACGCCCGTCGCCGGCGTGGAGGAAGTCCTGGAGATCGACGTGGCCCGCATCTTCCGCGGCCCGGTCGCCGGCGCGACCCGGGGCGGGGCGGAGCTGCCCGCCGCGGGCCGCGACCGGGGGCCTGCCGCGGGCCGCGCCCGGGGCGGCACCGAGCTGATCGAGCGCCGCGGCGAGGTCGTGCCGCTCGTCGACCTCGCCGCGCTCTTCGAGCTCGGGGCCTCGTCGGCGAGCAGGGCGCTCGTCGTGCGGCGCAACGGCGCGCCCTTCGCGTTCGGCGTGACCCGCGTGCTCGGCCAGCAGGAGGTGGTCGTGCGGCCGCTCGAGGACCCGCTCGTCAAGGTGCCGGGCGTGTGCGGCTCGACCGATCTCGGCGACGGGCGCCCCACGCTCGTCCTCGATCTCGTGAACCTCAGCGGCAGGCTCTCCTCCGGCCACGGCGGCCGCGCCGGCCTCGTCCGGGTGGCCTCATGAACGACCTGCACGTGGTCCTGAAGGTGGCGGACACCGAGTACGCGATCTCCGCGGCGGACGTGCTCCACATGGAGTCGTTCACCGGGGCGACCCGGGTGCCGGGGACGCGGCCGTACGTCGGCGGCCTCATCCAGATCCGGGGCCGCGTCGTGCCGGTCGTGGATCTGCGCGCCCGCTTCGGGCTCCCGACCGTGGAGCCCACGCTGGACTCGCGGGTCATCGTCGTCCAGAGCGGCGGCCGCACCGTGGGCCTCCTGGTGGACAGCGCGCGGGAGGTCGTCAACATCGGCGCCGACGAGCTGCGGATGCCCCCCGAGGTCATGGCGGAGGAGAGCGCCGGGTTCGTGAGGGCGGTCGCGAAGCTCGGGAAGCGGCTCGTCATGCTCGTCGACGTCGGCAGGATCATCGGTGAGGAGCAGGATCATGGCAGTTGATGCAATCGCGGACATCGACGGAGCGCTCGCGCGGGCAGAGCAGACCGAGCACTCGTTCCGTCAGGCGGTCACGGCCGTGGCCGGCGCCGAGCAGGCTGCCGCGCGGCTCGCCGCCGTCGGCGCCGAGCACGCCACCTCCGGCAGGCAGCAGGGCGCCGCGGCGGGGGCGCTCGCCGGCGAGCTCGAGGAGGCGGGGGCGGCGGCGCAGGCGCTCGCCCGATCGGGGCAGCGGATCAGCGATGCCGTCGCCGAGGTCGCGCAGGGGTCCGAGGTGATGACGAGCGGCCTCGGCGCGCTCGCCCCCGCGTTCGCCGGCGTGAAGGGCGACGCCGACGCGCTCGCCGGCTCCGCGGAGACGACGGCGGCGGCGCTCGAGGAGCTCGCCCGTTCGGTGAAGGCGGTGAGCGCCAGCGTCGAGGAGCTCGCGTCCTCCAGCGAGGAGCTCCTCGGCTCCGTCTCGGTGACGAGCGGGGCCGCCGACGAGGCGGCGGCCCGCGGCGAGAGCAGCGCCGCGGCGATCGAGGAGATCGGGGCCACCATCGAGGAGATGTCGAAGGGCGTCGCGCGCCTCTCGGCCGACGCCAGGGCGGTCGGGGCGCAAATCTCGACCATGGCCGGCACCGTCGCGGGCGTGAGCGGCTCCCTCGACCGCGTCGCGCAGGACGCCATCGAGATGGCGAGCGCGGTCGAGGAGACCGCCGCGACCGCCGAGCAGATGGCGCGATCGATCCGCGGGGTGGCGGAGAGCGCCAAGGCGCTCGACGCGAGCGCCGCGCTGACCGCGAGCACGATCACCGAGATCGCGAGCTCGGTCGAGGAGGTCGCGGCCACGGCCGAGAAGAACGCGGCGACCATCGAGGCCAACGCGGTCGCCGCCGAGGAGCTCGCGCGGACCGCGCAGCAGGTCTCGCAGAGCGCCGAGCAGATCAGCGGGCTCGCGGCCGGCAACGCCGCCGCCTCGTCGCAGGTCGAGGCCTCCACGCGGCGGATCGTCGCCATCGTCGAGACCGCGCGCACGACCGCCGAGCAGGGGGTCGCGACCGCGCGCCAGGGCGCCGCGACGGTGGGCAGGTCCATCGCCGGCCTCGGGAGCATCCGGCAGGCGATGGCCGACTCCGCGGCGGTCATGAAGGAGATGGGCAAGCGGGCCGAGGAGATCGGCGACATCGTCCAGACGATCAACCTGATCGCCGACCGCACGAACCTCCTGTCGCTCAACGCGAGCATCGAGGCCGCGCGGGCAGGGGAGCACGGCCGGGGCTTCGCCGTCGTCGCCGAGGAGATCAGGAACCTCGCGGACCGCGCGGCCGTCTCGAGCGCCGAGATCGCCAAGATCGTCCGCGCGCTCCAGTCGAGCGCCCGCGAGGCGGTGGCCGCCTCGACCGAGGGCGTGAAGGTGGCCGACGAGGGGACCCGGCTCGCGGGCGACGCCGAGCGGGCGCTCGCGTCCATCCTGCAGGGGGTCGAGGAGCTCGGCCGCTCGATCCGCGAGATCGACCGGGCGAACGCCGATCAGGTGCAGGCGGTGGGCTCTCTCACCCAGACCGCGTCGCGCATGAGCGAGGAGGGCAGGGCGGTCGCGCGCTCCGCGGCCGAGCAGACCAAGGCGGTCCAGGCGCTCGCGCAGGCGAGCTCCGAGATGCGGCGCATGGCCCGGCAGACGAAGGAGGCGACCGCCGAGCAGGCGCGCGCGCTGCGCGACGCCGTGAAGGTGAACGCGCAGCTCACGTCGAGCGCCGAGCGGGTGTCGCGGGCGATGGAGGAGCAGGCCACGGGGGCGTCCCAGCTCGCGAAGGTCGCCGCGCAGATGCGCGCGCTGACCCATCAGAC
This sequence comes from Sorangium sp. So ce887, assembly GCF_051521455.1. NCBI lineage: Bacteria > Pseudomonadati > Myxococcota > Polyangiales > Polyangiaceae > Sorangium > Sorangium sp. So ce887. Next base: position 3,555,314 of record NZ_CP150354.1, read on the forward strand.
CAGCACCGCCATGGTCGAGCAGACCCGCGCCCTGGCCGGGATCACGGCGCTCACGCAGGAGGTCTCGGGCGCGTCGCAGCGGATGGTCGCCGGCCTCGCCGAGCAGGCCGGCGGCGCGACCGAGGTGTCGCGCGCCATGGATGACATCCGGAAGCTGTCGGTCCAGTCGGCGCGGGGGAGCGGCGAGCAGGCGCGGGCCGCGAAGCAGCTGGAGGCGTCCGCCCGCCAGGTCGCGCGGCTCGCGGCGACGGTGACCGCCGCCACGGCGGATCAGAGCAAAGCGACGGCGTCCCTCGCGAAGGAGGGGGAGTCCGTGCGCCGGATCGCCAAGCAGACGGCGCGGGCGGTGGCCGATCAGGCGGAGTCCGTCGCGGCGCTCGCGTCGGGCGCGAGCCGGCACGCGTCGTCGCTCCAGGGCATCGCCAAGGGGGCCGCCGAGCTCTCGGCCCGGAGCGAGCAGCACGCCGCGTCGCTCGCCCGCCTGCGCGACCCGGTCCGGGAGATCGTCGCCGCCGCGGCGAGGCAGGCGAGGGAATCCGGCGCGGTCGCGGCCGACGCCGGCCACGTGCTCGAGCAGGTCGGCAGGATCCGGCACGCGAGCGCCGAGCACGTGGACGCGGTCGCGGGCGTCGCCGCCGCGATCGCGCACCTCAGGGCGAACGGAAGGCAGCCCCACGCCGCGCCGGAGACCTCGTGATCTCTCGGCGGCCCGCGCTCGCGGTCTCGGAGGCGGAGCGGCGGCGCGTCGATCAGGTGGATCGGCTCGCCGCCTCCGGGACGCCGGGGGTGCCGTCGCTCGTCGAGATGCTCGGGGATCCGAGCTGGACCGTGCGGCGTGCGGTCGTCGCGTCGCTCGCCGCGCTCGGCGACGCGGCGGTGGCGCCGCTCTGCGCGTGCCTCTCCGCGCGGCGCGACAGCGAGACGCGCATCGCCGCCGCGGTCGACGCGCTCGTCGCGTCGCTCGGCGACGTCGACGACGCCGTGCTCGCGCTGACGCGGGACCCTCGCCCGGCGATCGTCGCCGACGCGGCGCAGGTCCTCGGGCGCCGCAGCAGCGCGAAGGCGGTCTCCCGGCTCGCGGAGCTCACGTCGCACGCCGACGACAACGTGGCGGTCGCCGCGATCGAGGCGCTCGGCCGCGTCGGCGGCAGGTCGGCGGTCGACGCGCTCGTGGGGGCCGTCACCAGCGGAAATTTCTTCCGTATCTTTCCGGCGATCGACGTGCTGGGCCGGAGCGGCGACCCGCGCGCGATCGGACCGCTTGTGGCTCTCCTGGACGATCCGCGTTACCTGCTCGAGGCGGCGCGGGCGCTCGGCCGCACCTGCAGCCGGAGCGCCGTGGCGCCGCTGATGCGCCTCCTCGGGCGCCCGAGCGACGCGGTCGCGCGCGTCGCGGCGGTGGCGCTCGCCGAGCTGCGCGAGCGGTACCGCGAGCGCTACGGGACGGCCGCGCCGGTCGACGAGGCGCTCCGGGCCGAGGCGCCGGCGCCCGGCGCGGCGCGGCGGCTCTCGCAGAGCCTCGCGGGGGCGGATCCGGCCGAGCAGGCCGTCATCTGCAGCGTGCTCGGCGCGATCGGGGGCGAGGACGTCCTGCTCGATCTGACGCGCCTGCTCGACGCCGAGCCCCCCGTCGCGAGCGCCGCGGCGGACGCGCTCTTCCAGCTCTCCCGGAGCGCGGACTCCCGGGTGCTCGCGGCGCTGCGCGACGGCGACAGCTCCCGCAGGCTCCTGCTCCTGCCGCTCGTCCGGGGCGTCGCGGCCGCGGGTGACGTGGAGCAGTGCCTCGCGGATCCGGACCCGGAGGTCCGCGCGGCGGCGTGCGACGCGCTCGCGCGCATCTCGGAGCCCGGCTCGGCGCGCGCGCTGTTCCAGCTCCTCGACGACCCGAACCCCCGCGTGGTCCACGCCGCGACGACCGCGATCCAGTGCCTGGGCGGCCCCGACGTCGAGGCGCTCGCGCTCGCCGCGGCCCGCGAGGGGACCCCGGCCGCGCGGCGGACGGCGCTGCGGATCCTCGGCTATTTCGCGCCCCCCTCGGCGCTGCCGATCTTCCTCGACGGCCTCCGCGATCCCGATCTGCGGGCGCGCGAGCGGGCGATCCACGGCCTCGCGTCCTTCGCGCAGCCGGAGGCGATCGAGGCGCTCGTCGTGCTCGCCGCCGACGCCTCGGAGCGGGTCCGGGCGGTGGCGATGCGGGCGCTCGGGCAGTCGCAGCGGGCGCCGCGCGTCGTCGAGGCGCTCCTCGTGGGGCTCCGCGACGACGACGCGTGGGTCCGCTACTACGCGTGCCAGTCGCTGGGAAAGCTCGGGTGGGAGGCGGCGGCCGGGCTCATCGCCGAGCGGCTCCGGGACGAGAGCGGCCAGGTGCGCGTGGCGGCGATCGAGGCGCTGTCGGCGATCAAGGGCGACCTCGCGCTCGCGGCGCTGGAGCAGGCCGCCCAGGCCAGCGACACGGACATGCGGCGCTCGGCGCTGATCGGGCTCGGCATCGCCGGGCGGGAGGCGTCGCTGCCGACCTTGCTCGGCGCGCTCTCGTCCCCGGACGTGGCGACCCGGCTCGTCGCGGTCTCGGCGGTCTCCGGCTTCTCGTCGCCCGAGGTCCTGCCGGCGCTCGTGCGCGCGGCGGGCGACCCCGACGAGAGCGTGCGCGCGGCGGCGACCAGCTTCATCGCGGGGCGGCCCGGGGTCGACGCGACGAGGAGCCTCATCGCGCTGCTCGTCGCCTCGCAGGCCCAGGGACCGCTCCCCGCTGCGCTGTCCACGCCGGTGCCGGGGCGCATCGAGGGCATCCTCGACGCGCTCGCGGCGGCGGACGACGAGCTCGCGCCCGTCCTGACCGCGGCGCTCGCGCGGATGCGGCTGCCGGCGGCGCACACGGCGCTCCTCGAGGCGCTCCGGCTGCCGCACGCGCCGGCGCGGAAGGCGGCGGCCACGACGCTCGCCGCGGTGGCCACGCGGGAGGGCTTCGCGGCGGTCGAGCTCACCTCGCGGGCCGATCCGGATCCGGAGGTGCGACGCGTGGCCGCGTCCGTCCTCTCGCAGTGGGCATGACGCCGTGGGCATGACGAGCCGCCTCCCCATCTCTCCGCAGATCTTCGCGATCTTCAGCGCCCTCGTCGCCGAGAAGATCGGCATCCACTACGACGCCGGCGATCGCGAGCTGCTCGGCGACAAGCTCTCGGTGCGCGCCCTCGACGCCGGCTTCGACTCGCTGCTCGATTACTACTACTTCCTCCGCTACGACCCGGCGGGCGCGGCCGAGATGGACGCGCTGATCGACGCCCTGGTCGTGGGCGAGACGTATTTCTTCCGCGAGCTCGCGCAGCTCGAGGTCGCGGTCTCGGAGCTCATCGCGCCCCGCGTGGCGGCGGGCGAGCGGCCGCGGATCTGGTCGGCGGCCTGCTCGAGCGGCGAGGAGCCGTTCACGATCGCGATGCTCCTGGCCGAGCGGGGCCTGCGTGACAAGGTCGATCTCGTGGCGAGCGACATCAGCCAGCGGGCGCTCTCGCGCGCCCGGGCCGGCGTGTTCGGGCCGCGCTCGCTCCGGAGCAACGCCCCGCCGCCTCCGTTCGCCGGCCGGTGGCTGGAGGTGACGCCCGATCGGGTCGTCGTGCGGCCCGAGCTCCGGGGGGCGATCGACTGGCGGCGGATCAACCTGCTCGCGGCGCCCGACGTCACGTCGCTCGGGCAGTTCGACGTCATCGTTTGCCGCAACGTGCTCATCTATTTTCACGACAACACGGCGCGGTGGGTGGTCAAGAACCTCTCGGGGGCGCTCGCCGCGGGCGGGTTCCTCCTGGTCGGGGTCTCCGAGTCGCTGCTGCGGCTCGGCACCGCGCTCCGCTGCGAGGAGCGGGGCGGCGTGTTTTTCTATCGGAAGACCGCGCAATGAAGATCCCGGCTGTCCGCGTGCTCGTGGTCGATGACTCTGCCTTCGTGCGCAAGGTGCTGCGGCAGGTCCTCGGCGCGAGCGCCTCGATCGAGGTCATCGATACGGCCATGGACGGCCTCGACGCGCTGGAGAAGATCGAGCGCTACAAGCCGGATGTGGTCACGCTCGATCTCGTGATGCCGAACCTCGACGGCATCGGCGTGCTCAGGTCGTTGCCGCGCGACGGCGCGCCGCGGGTCGTCGTGGTCAGCAACTCCGAGGCGGACAGCGATCTCGGCGTCGAGGCGCTCCAGCAGGGCGCGGTCGATCTCGTCGAGAAGCCGACGTCGCTCGCGACCGATCGTCTCTTCGAGCTCTCGGACGAGCTGGTCCGCAAGGTGCTCGCCGCGGCCGAGGCGAGGGTCCACCAGGCAGCGCCTCGCCCGCGGCCGCCGCCCCTGCCCGGCGCGATCCCCGCGCTGCCGCGCACGCGCCTCGTCGTGGTCGGCACGTCGACCGGCGGCCCTCAGGCGCTGACGCGGCTCTTCGCGGCGATGCCCGGCGATTTCCCGGTCCCCATCGTCGTCGCGCTGCACATCCCCCCGGGTTACACGGAGTCGCTGTCGCGCCGCCTCAACGACGGGAGCGCGCTCTCGATCGTCGAGGCATCGGACGATCTCCAGCTCGGGCCCGGGCTCGCGGTCATCGCGCGCGGGGGGACGCACCTCGAGGTCCGGCGCCAGCGGGAGCGCGCCAGCGTCCGCTTCGCCCTGACGGCCAGGGCGTCCCTCTATTGCCCGTCGGTCGATCTGCTCTTCGCGAGCGCCGCGGCCGAGTTCGGGTCGGGCGTCCTCGGGGTCGTGCTGACGGGCATGGGGGACGACGGCCTGGAGGGGTCCCGGGCGATCCACAAGGCCGGCGGGAAGATCCTCGTAGAGGCCGAGTCGTCCTGCGTCGTCTACGGCATGCCCCGCCGCGTGCTGGAGGCCGGGCTCGCCGTGGCGCAGGCGCCGATCGACGAGATGCCCGCGGCCATCGTGCGGCACCTCTGACGGCGGGTGACGTCGCGCGTCGCGCCCGTCAGAGCGGCCAGTAAACGACCTTTCCCTCGATCTCCTGGAACGTGGCCGCGTTGCCGTCCTGGGAGACGATGAAGGCGATCCGCTCCGGGTACCCCGCCACGAACGCCGCCGCCGCGCGGTGGCGGGTGCCGCGCGCGTCGAGGCTCAGGCTCGCATCCATCCTCTGGTCGGGGGTCGCGGCGAAGACCTCGGAGATGATCGCCCTCGGCGGGGGCAGCTTCGCCCCGAACGCGAGCACGTCGAGGGGATGGCTCATCACCACCGCGCCGTCGACGGTCGTCAGCCGCACGATGAGGTCGAGCAGCCGGTTGATGCGCTCGGCGCCCTTGATCGCGTGATCCGTGCCGCGCGCCTGCCCGGGTGCCGCGGGCTGCTTTCCGTGCACCTGCCGCCGTTCGCTCGGCGGATGGCTCTCGTGGATGTCGAGGATGGCCGCGCCGAGGCACAGGGCGGGATCCAGCCGCTTGACCTCGGTGTCGAGCTGATTCCCCTCCTCGCCGAAGAGCTGCGGCAGTCCTTCGCCCGGGCCCAGGACGGCGACGAGCCCGCCGCGCCCGAGCTCGACCATCCCGTCGACGATGCGGAGGAGATAGCTGCGCACCTGGCGGATGAGCGGCCTGCCGTGGTCCCCGAGGACGGTCCTCGCGATGGAGTCCAGCTGCGGCCGGCTCTTGGACATCCATGTCCGCACGGCGCCGCGCTCGTAGCGGACGATCTCCCACTCGCCGCGGTACACGGCCACGACACCGGGCTTCGGGACGACGACGCGCACGAGCTGATCGCTGTCGAACGAACGCCGGCCGTGCGGCGTCGCGATGCCGGCGATCACGAGCGACCCGTCGAGCGGCACCACGGACAGGAAGGAGCGCGGCCATGCGCACGCGGAGGCGAGGTTGGCCACGTGCTCCACGTCGAACGCCATGGCGGACCCGAACCGCACGAGGTCCCACGCGGGCTCGTCGAGCTCGAGGTCGGCGAGGCTCCCGGCGAACACGATGCCGACCGGGTTCAGCCGCCCCTCTTCCGTCGCCATGGACGCGAAGAACATCGTCTCGATCAAATCGGTCAGGACCGTCGCGAAGGGGGGCGGCGAAGCCGCGTCGGGGGCGACGCTGGCGGTGCAAGCCGGCTTCTGCGCCGTGAGCTCGGGCTGCTCCTGCAGCTCGAGAAATGCGGCCGTGACATCCGCAGGATACTTGAGGCGCATGAGCTCGTTCTATCATCCCGAGCGCCGCCGGTCAGGCCGACGCTGCGTGTGGGCTCGTTCTCAGCGTCGCAGCGACGCCTGCGCAGACCGGTATTGTTACGCATTCTCACGAATCTTTACGAGGCGAACCGTGTGGCATCACGCGGCCCGGCGCGATCCGCTCCCCTTTCTCTTCGGGGTCTCTGCTTTTCGCACCTTCGAGCCGGCGTCGTCTGCGCGCTTGTCGTCGTTTGCGACCTTGGCCCCCTTCGCGCCCTTCTCGCCGAGGCTCTTCTTGAGCAGCGCGATGAGATCGACCGTGCCGGTGTCGCGGCGGTGGTCCTCCTCCTCCTCGGGCTCCGCGGGCGTCGTGGTCTGGCCGGATTTCACCTTCTTCTCGATGAGCTTCATCACGTCATCGCGGTACTCGTCCTTGTATTTCTCCGGCTTCCACTCGGTGGCCATCTCGGCCACGAGCCGCTCCGCCATCTCGAGCTCTCGCTTGCCGAGCCCCTTGCCCTCGACATCCATCTCGGGCAGGTCGAGCTCCTCATCGGAGCGGAGCTCGTGCGCGAACCGCATCAGGTTCAGCACGAGCGCGCGGCCGTGCGGCCGCACCGCGGCGATGTGCTCGCGCGTCCGGATCACGACCTTCGCGATCCCGACCTTGCCCGTCTTCCGCAGGGCCTCGCGCAGGAGCACGTACGCCGTGACCGACGATTTCTTCTTGCTGTTCGGCGACGTGGGGGCGAGGTAGTACGGCTTCTCGTAGTACATCGGGTCGATCTCCGAGGCATCGACGAAGTCGAGGATATCCACGGTCTGCGTCGCCTCCACGTTCGCGCGGCGCAGGTCCTCGTCGGACATGACGACATACTCGCCTTTCTCGTAGGGATAGCCGCGGATGATATCGTCCCAGCTCACCGGCTCCCCCGTCTCCCGGTTCACGCGCTCGTAGCGGATAGGCGTCATGTTGCGCCTGTCGAGCTGCGTGAAGTGGAGCTCGTTGGGCTCCTCCGCGGCGTAGAGGGCGACCGGGATCTGCACGAGCCCGAAGCTGATACTCCCTTTCCAGATGCTGCGAGGCATGCGCTCTCCTTTGACCCAAGAGGCGACCCAAGAGGCGACCCAAGAGGTCCGTTTCAGGTCCGTGACAGGAGACGATGCAAGCCGGCGGCCGACGGCTCGATCCCGCCGAGCCCGCGCGTCGCGCCCGTCCTGGCCGCTCGGCGTCGGCCGCGCCGCGGCGCCGCCGGGGCCGGCGTCGCGTTTCGCCACAGCGGGCCTCGGACATGGCGATTGCTGCCCCGCTTGTCTGGGCCCGCTGTATAAACAGCGATCGACATGCCGCGCCGGGCCCACGACCTCCACGGAGCTGCGCCGGACAACAGCCGGACCGCGCTCCTCCTCATCGACGTCATCAACGACCTGGACTTCCCGGAAGGTGACCGGCTGCTCGCCCATGCCCTCCCGATGGCGCACCGCATTCGCGCGCTGAAGCAGCGGTGTCGCGATGCCGGCATCCCCGCGGTCTACGTGAACGACAACTTCGGCCGCTGGCAATCCAATTTCCACCGGCAGATCGAGCACTGCCTCGAGGAGGGCACCCGCGGCCGGAAGATCGCGGCGCTGCTGCGGCCCGGAGAGGACGATTATTTCGTGCTCAAGCCCAAGCACTCGGGCTTCTACGGCACCACGCTGGAGATCCTGCTCGAGTCGCTCGGCGTGCAGACGCTGATCCTCACCGGCATGGCGGGGAACATCTGCGTCCTGTTCACGGCGAACGACGCCTACATGCGCGATTACCGGCTGCTCGTCCCGTCGGACTGCATCGCCTCGGAGAGCGAGGAAGATAACGGCTATGCGCTCCGCCAGATGCAGCGCTTCCTCAAGGCCGACATCACGCCGTCGGACGAGGTCGACCTCGAGCGGCTGCCCGCCTGACGCCTCCGGGGGGGCCGGGCGTCCGGCGGGCAGCTGCCCGAGGTCACGTGTTGCGTCAGGGCGTCACGCTCAGGCGAGCGCCCGCTGCTTCGACGAGATGCCCTCCTCGCTGAGGACCGCGACGTCGGTCGCGCCGCCCCGCTCCAGGACCTGCTTGGCGAGCGCGCGCTCGTTGCTGTCCTCGACGTGGACGGAGATGAGGATGTTGCCGCCCTTGATCTTGCCCTCGTACTGCTTCGCCTCGACCTCGGGGATGCCGAGCCCGATGAGGGCGCCGGTCACGCCGCCGACCGCCGCGCCCGCCGCGGCGCCGCTCAGCGCCGCCATGATCGGGCCAGCCGCGATGAAGGGGCCGAGCCCGGGGATGGCGAGCGCGCCGATGCCCGCGAGCAGGCCGATGGTCCCGCCGAGCGCGCCGCCCGCGCTGGCGCCCGCGGTCGCTCCCTCGGGCGCCTTCGTGTTCTTCTCGTGCGCGAAGTCCCGCGTCCCGTGCTTGTCGGGGAACAGCGCCGAGATATCGCTGGTCATGAAGCCGGCGCGCTGGAGCTCGCCGACGATGATGTCTGCCTGAGCGAGCGTGCTCACGAGGCCCAGGACCGCTTTCTTGGTTGCCATGGTGTCTTCCTTTCGGACTGGTTCAGTCAACGTCAACTTCGAGCTGGTTATCGACCCGCTGGACGCCCGGGATCCCCTGCGCGATCGCGGCGATGTCGGCCTTCTCCTTGTCGCTCTTCACCGGGCCGCGCAGCGTGACGACCTGCCCGCTCGTGATGATCTTGACGTTCTTGGCGTTCATCGACAGCGCGTCGCTCGCGACCACCGCCTGACGGATCTTCTGCGTGATCGTGCGGTCGGCCTCGTTCTCGCCCTGATCCCCGGGGGTCAGCGCGGCCGGGTCGCGATCGCGATCGTTCTTGTCCGTGTTGTCGGCGGCCGCCGGCGTGGGGTTGTTCGCCCGCTGGGCGACCTCACCCGGCACCGTCGCGGTGTTGTTGTCCGAACGAGGCGTGCCTTCTGCTCTGTCGCAGCCGACCGCGGCAGCGATCGAGAGAGACGTCATGAAGAAGAGTTTCACTGTGTCCATGACCCGATGCCCTCGCAAGGTCCGGGCCACCTCGGGCAGAGGGCGCCTGTCGGTGCACGGCTGCGGTCGGGGCGGACCATGAACCCCGTCACTTCTGATAACGAGTTGTCTTTTTCGCGCTGCACCGTGGACGCGTCGCCCGCGCGCGTGGCAGCGACGCGAAGCGACTGGCAGTCTCATGCGTGGCCTCATGCGTGGCCTCATGCGTGGCCTCATGCGTGGCCTCATGCGTGGATCGAGGCCGGAGTGCCCCAGGTGAGGCGAACTGCCCCGTGCCGGCCGCGCCAAGTCAGGAGAGCTTGACTTCTCGGACGAAACGGAGCTGTGCTGTTATGCCTGCGGCGGACACGGACCTGCGTGCGGAGGCGCTCAGTCGTCGCGAGGGCTCGCCGGGCGGTTGCTCGGGTGCTCTGTCGGACGTTCTGCTGAGCGGTCCGTTGGACGTTCTGTCGGACGTTGGATTCCGAGACGCCGCAGCTTCCGGTAGAAGGTCGCCCTCGACATGCCCGCCTCGCGCGCGGCCTGCAGCGCGTTCCAGCCGGTGCCCTCGAGCGCCGCGAGCAGCGCGGCGCGCTCGTCCTGGAGGGGGCGCGGCGCGCCGCGGCCGCTGCCTTCCCGCGCGCGGGGCAGCTCCACGTCGTCGGGGCCGATCCTGCGGCCGTCACAGAACACGACCGCCTTCGTGATCACGTTCTCCAGCTCGCGCACGTTGCCCGGCCAGCCGTGCTGGCTGAGGCGCCGCAGCGCCTCGCGGGAGAGCTGCGGGGCCGGGCGGCCGAGCTGCTCGGCGGCGCGGCGCACGAAGTGGAGCGCGAGCTCCGGCAGGTCCTCCAGCCGGTCGCGCAGCGGCGGCAGCCGGATCTGCACCACCGCGACGCGGTAGTAGAGGTCCTCGCGGAAGCGCCCGCGCGCGGTCTCGGCGAGCAGATCGCGGTTCGTGGCGCAGACGAGGCGGAAATCCACGCGCACGGCCTCGGCGCTGCCGACCGGGCGCACCTCCCGCTCCTGGAGCACCCGGAGCAGCTTCGCCTGCACCTCGAGCGGCATCTCGCCCAGCTCGTCGAGGAACAGCGTGCCGCCGCGCGCCGCGACCACGAGCCCGGTCCGGTCCCGGTCGGCCCCCGTGAAGGCGCCGCGGACGTGCCCGAAGAGCTCCGACTCGAGCAGCGCGGCGGGGAGCGCGGCGCAGTTGATCCCCATGAACGGGCCGCTCTTGCGCGGGCCGGCGAAGTGGATGGCGCGCGCGACGAGCTCCTTGCCGGTGCCGCTCTCGCCGGTCACGAGCACGCTGACCGGCGTGTCGACCACGCGGTCGAGCGTCGCGAACACGGCGCGGAGCGCGGGGCCGCGCCCCACGATGGCGCCGTAGTCGTAGCGGTGCTCCAGGGCCTGCTGGCGGACGAGCACCTCTTCTTGCAGCCGGTCGATCTCGGCGGCCTGGCCGCGCAGGAGCTCCTCGACGCGGCGCCGCTCGGCCTCGAGCTCCACGGTGCGGCGGCGCAGGTCGTCGACGAGCCGCGCGTTGCGCAGCGCGAGCGCGACCTGGTCGGCGAAGGCGAGGAGCAGGTCGACGTCGTCGGGGGCGAAGCGCGCGCGCCGGAAGCGGTTGTCGAGGTAGAGCGCGCCGAGCACGCCGTCCGGCGAGCGGATCGGCACGGCGATCACGGACCGGAGCCGCATGGCGTGCACCGACGCGTGCTCGCGGAACCGCGGGTCGTCCTGCGCGTCCACGGTGACCACGGGCTCCTGCGTCGCGATGGCGCGCTCGGCGATGCTGTAGCTGAACTTGAGGTGGCTCCTGCCGACCTTCTCGCGGTCGACGTTGCGCGCGACCGTCACGCGCAGCTCGCCGCCCGGCTGCTCGAGCAGCAGGAACCCGCGCTCCGCGGCGGTGAGGTCGATGGCGGCGTCCATGGCCATCGCGAGGATGTCGGCGATCTCGACGGAGGAGTTGAGCTTTCGGAACATCGCGAGGAGCCGCTCGAGCTTGGCCGCGCGCTCCGCCGCGGGCTGCGCCTGCGCGCCGGCGGCCCCGGGCGGCGCCGCAGCCTCGGCCGGCGCGGGCCGGGCGGCGCGGCGGCGGGGGTGCATCCAGAAGGCGTGCTGGAGCGCTTCCGGGAGCGAGCGCGCCATGGCGGTCCAGGCGGCGGTCGCGCGCTCCCGCTGCGCCGCCGCGACCTCGGGCTCGCCCGCGAGCTCCTCGGCGTCGGCGAGCGCGAGGCGGACGTCCGCGACGAGGTCGGGCTGGGCCGCGCGCTCGGCGAGGCCGAGGGCGCGCTCGAGGAGCTCCTGGGCCGCGGCGAGGTCCTGACCGGGGTTGGGCTGACCGGGGTTGGACCCACCCAGGTTGGGGTTGGGGCCGGCCTGACCCAGGTTGAGACCGGCCTGACCGGGGTTGGGCCCACCCAGGTTGGGGTTGGGGCCGGCCTGACCCAGGTTGAGACCGGCCTGACCGGGGTTGGACCCACCCAGGTTGGGGTTGGCGCCGGCCTGACCCAGGTTGAGACCGGCCTGACTGGGGTTGAGGCCGCCCTGACCGGGGTTGGCGCCGCCCTCGGCGTCGAGCAGCGCGAGCCGCCCCTCGAGCAGCGCCGCGCGCGCGCCGAGGTCGGGCGCCTCCCGGACCGCCCCGTGCTCGCGCGCCCGGGCCAGCGCGGCGCGCGCGTCGCCCAGCGCGCCCCGCGCGAGGTGCGCCCGGCAGAGCTCCAGCTCCTCCTCCACGACCTCGCGCTGCGCGCCCTGCGCCTCGAAGCCGCCCCGCGACCGCTCGAAGCAGCGCGCCGCCTCCTCGGCGTCGCCCGCCGCGAGCGCGCAGTCCCCGAGGACCGACGCCGCAGCCGCCGCGAAGAACGGCGCCCCCCGCCGCGCGGCCTCCGCCTCCACCCGCGACGCCACGCGCGCGGCCCGCTCGAACGCCCCCACGTCCGCCCAGAGCTTCGCCAGATCGAAGTCGAGCACGAGGACCAGGTCCGCCTGGCCCAGGGCCGACGCGAGCCGCGCCCCGCGCTCGTAAGCGGCGAGCGCCTCGCCCAGCTCGCCTGACTGGTGGCACGCCGTACCCACGTTGAGGCTGCAGCGCGCGACAAGGTCGCCGAGGCCGTGCTCCTCCGCCGTGGCGAGCGCCTGCCGGTAGCCGGCGAGCGCCGCCTCGACCTCCCCCGCGCGGAAGGCGTCGATCGCCTGGTACGACAGCGCCCGCACGAGCGCCCGCGGCGCGCGCCGGTCGCGGTGCAGCCCGGCGGCGAGCCCGAGGTGCAGCCCCGCGAGCCGCCGCTCGCCCAGGTAGCTCGCCGCGACGCCGACGTCCTCGTGCAGGCTCGCCAGCACCTCCGGGTCGTCGCACCAGGCGAGCGCCGGCTCGGCGCGGGCCCGCGCCTCCGCGTGGGATCCGAGCCGCAGCAGCGCCCGGCCCGCGAGGTCGGCGAGGCCCGCGCGCTCGCGCGGACTGAACGGCGGCAGCGGCGACGCCTCCCCGCAGGCCTGCTCCGCCTCGTCGACCCGCGCGAGCGCCGCCGTCGGATCGCCCAGCTCGAGCAGGCACGCGCCCAGCCGGACGAGCGCCTGCCCCCGCCGCGCCCCGAGCGCGGCGGCCTGGCCCTCCGCGAGCAGCGGCTCCAGCACCTCGCGGGCCCGCGCCGCGCGGCCCCCGCGCTGCAACGTCGACGCGATCTCCAGCCGCGTCTCCGCCGCCGTCGCCGTCTCGAGCAGCGCCTCGGCCGCCGCGGCCCACGCCCCCGGGTCCGCCTCGCGCTCGGCGCGGCGCCCCAGGAAAAGACGCTCGGCGGCCGCCGCGTCGCCCGACAGCGCGAGGTGCAGCACCTGCTGCTCCACCCGCGCCGGGAACGCCGCCGCCACCCGCGCGTGCGCCGCGCGGACCGCCTCGCCGCCGAGCGCCGCCAGCAGCGCGGCGATCGGCCCGGCGCGCGTCAGCGTCCAGCCCCCTGCGGCGCGCGCGGCCACGCCGCGGGCGGCGAGCTCGGCCAGGTGCGCGACCGGCAGCCCGAGCGACGGCAGCTCCTCGTCGGCGACCGCGCCGCCCTGCACGGCCAGCGTGGCCACGGCGTCGCGCAGCGGCCGCCCCAGCCCCCGCAGCCGCAGCGCGTAGCGCGCGCTCGCCCCGGGCGTCGTCGCGTCGAGCCCCGCGATGTCCCCGCTCTCCGCGAGCCGCCCGGCGATCACCACGAGGTCGGCCGGCCACCCGGCGCTCGCCCGCAGCACCACCTCGGTCGCGTCGCCCAGCCCGATGTCGTCCATCCAGCGCTGCACCGCCTCGCGCCCGAGCGGCGGCAGCGCCACCTCGCGGGCGCTCCGCCCCGCCTCGGCGGCCACGGCGGCGAGCGGCGCCCGGCCGCCGCCGTGCGGGATGCGCTCGGCCGCCAGGACCAGCACCGGATCGTCGGGGCCCAGCAGCCGGACCAGCGCCTCGAGCATCTCCCGGTCCGCCCCGGTCACCTCGTCGGCGTCGTCGAGCACGAGCACGAGCGGCTCCGCCCCCGAGCCTGCCCGCGCGCGCGTGAGGCGCTCGTGCGCGCGCAGGGCGCCGAGCGCGCCGGCGGGGAGCGCCTCCTCGCCGGTCGCCCGGCCGAGCATCGAGGCCACCGGCGCGCCGGCCCGCGCGAACCCCTCCACGGCTTCCATCCTGAGCTCGGCGCTCCACTTCGCCTCGCGCAGCAGCCGGCTCTTCCCGCAGCCGGGCTCCCCGGCGATCACGCAGAGGCGCGGCCCGCTCTCCCCGCGCTCGAGCGCGGCGAGCGCCTCGGCGACGGCGCGCAGCTCGGCGTCGCGGCCGACGAGGTGGGGCGGCTCCGGCGGCGGCGGGGCCAGGGCGCGCGGCGACGCGCCCACCCAGTCGAGCGCCTCGCCCGCGTCGGCCGGGCGGTCGCGCGGCTCGGGCCGGACGAGGCGCTCGACGAGCGCGGAGGCCGACGCCGGCAGCGGCTCCGCGAGCAGCGGGGCGATCGCGCCGAGGGTGCGGCCGAGCGAGAACAGGTCCGCGCGGCCGTCGGCCGGCTCGCCGCGGATCACCTCCGGCGCGACGTAGCCCTGGGTGCCGGAGACGCCGTCGTCGGTCCTCCCGCCGACCCGCGCCGCGCACGACAGGTCGATCAGGACCGCGCGCCCCGACGCGCCGACGAGGATATTGGCCGGCTTCACGTCGCCGTGCCGGATGCGCGCCCGGTGGAGGAAGCGCAGGGCGTCGAGCACGTCGACGATCGCGGCCCGCACCTCCTCGAAGCGCCGGCCTGTCACGTACTCGTCGAGCGGCGCACCGAGCACCGCCTCCGACGTGAAGTAGAAGCGCGCCTCTCCGGTCTCCCGGAGCATGCCGAAGTCGTGCACCCGGACGAGGTGCGGATGGAACAGGCCCGCCAGCATCCTGAACTCGCCGCGGAGCGCCGCCCGCTCCGCGGTGCGCGCGCGCCGGAGCAGCTTGAGACAGAGGTCGCGCCCGAGCGCCTCGTCGCGCGCGAGCCACGCCGTCGCCAGGCCCCCTCGCCCCAGGGGGCGGAGCAGGCGGTAGCGGCGGGCGACCAGGCTCCCCTCGGCTGGGATCATCCGCACAGTGTCTCACGGATGTGCCATCCGAGACAGTGAGACAGTTAATGAGACACCTGTGCCTGAGGTTTCACGATGATTTCTGCCGTTTTTCCGTCGTAACCCCGTTCGGCATCGTGTTTGCTGAAGGGGTAAGCATGGCGACGCGGACGACAGGCAGACACGGGGACCGGCGGGGCGCGGTCGTCTCGGCGTTCCTCGCGGTGCTCCTCGGCGGCTGTGTCGTGAGCCCGCAGCCGAGCCCGCCTGTCCACGAGCCGATCCTGGACGGGGGGCTCGTCGGCGTGTCGGGCGACGTCATGGTGCTTGTCGACCAGATCAGGCTCCTGGGCCAGGCGGGCGCGGTCACGCCGGCGGGGGGCGTGATCGTGGTGACGAACCTCGACACGCTCGACGCGCCGGTGCTCGCCGACGTGAACCCCGACGGGAGCTTCGTGGCCATCTTGACCGCCCGCACGGAGCAGGTCCTGCGGATGCAGGTGAAGCAGGGCGAGCTCCGGTCCGAGCCGGCGGATCTGCTGCTCGCGGGGTCGCCCATCAGCGGGACCCAGAAGACGCTCGATCACCTGCTGTGCCTCGAGGTCGAGCCGGACGCCTGGGTCTCGTTCGAGGGCGCCGGCGGCTCTCGCGACGTGGTCGTCCGCAACACGTGCGCCGGCGACGTGTCCATCGAGGCGCCGCGCCTGCGCCGCGGCGATGGGCCGTTCAGCGTCAGCCCGGAGGCGCCGTTCGTGGTGCCGGCGGGCGGGTCCACCGTCGTCACCGTGCGCGCGGACGGCGACGGGGACGAGCTCGAGGACGTGCTCTTCCTCGACGTCACGGCGCCCGAGCCAGGGCGCCGCGCGCTGACGCTCACGCTCCCCGACTGAGCGGTCGGGGCAGCGACCCACGGATCACGCGCCGCGCCCGTGCGCGGCGCAGAGGCGCCCTTCCTCGCGAGGGGAGGGGCTCGTGCATGTCTTTCGCCTCGCCGGTGACGGCGAGGCCATGTTGGAGGAACATCATGAACGTTCAGAATCGCATCAAGAGCAGCCGTATCGGTTCCGTTCTCTGGCTCGCGCTGTCGATGATCCCGCTCGCGGTGGGCTGTCAGGTCGAGATGACCGGCGACAACACCGGCTCCGACTCCGACGAGGTGCGGGGCGGCAGCCGTGCCTGCGGCGGTCTCCTCGGCCTCGACTGCAAGAAGGGCTTCTTCTGCGACTACGAGCTCGAGGCCATGTGCGGCGCGGCCGATCAGACGGGCACCTGCGAGCGCATGCCGGAGGCGTGCACGGAGGAGTACAACCCGGTCTGCGGCTGTGACGGCAAGACGTACGGTAACGAGTGCGCCGCGAACTCGGCGGGCGTGTCGGTCTCGTCGCGCGGCGAGTGCGAACCGCCCCCGGTGCAGCAGTGCGGCGGCATCGCGGGCTTCGCGTGCGACCCCGGGTTCTTCTGCGACTATGCGCCCGACGCCATGTGCGGCGCGGCCGATCAGATGGGCAGCTGCGCGCCCATCCCGGAGGTGTGCACGAAGGAGTACAACCCCGTCTGCGGCTGCGACGGCAACACCTACAGCACCGCGTGCGTCGCGAACGCGGCGGGCGTCTCGGTCGCGTCGCCCGGCGAGTGCGAGAAGGCTCCGGGAGCGGTGTGCGGCACCCGCGGCGCCGAGGCGTGCGGGCCCGGGCTCTTCTGCAGCTTCCCGCCCGAGGCCGAGTGCGGGATCTCCGACAAGCCGGGCACCTGCGCGCCCATGCCGGAGGCGTGCACGTTCCAGTACGATCCGGTCTGCGGCTGCGACGGCAAGACGTACGGCAACGCGTGCTCCGCTGCCTCGGCGGGCATGTCGGTGGCGTCGCGCGGCGAGTGCGAGACGGCTCCGGTGCAGCACTGCGGCGGCATCGCGGGCCTCGCGTGCGACCGCGGGGAGTTCTGCAACTACAGCCTGGAGGCCCTCTGCGGCGCGGCCGATCAGACGGGCGTCTGCGAGACGATCCCGGAGGTGTGCGTCACGGACGACTACACCCCGGTCTGCGGCTGCGACGACAAGACGTACAGCAACGCGTGCAACGCGCACGCGGCGGGCGTGTCGGTGGCGCTGCTCGGCGAGTGCCCTGAGCGCCGGTGAGCGAGCGCCGATAGGGGCCGGCCGCGCCGCGCCTCCCGTGACGCCGACGCGACAGGTCCTGCGTCTCGTCCTTCGCGGGGCTCTCCGGCAGAGCCCCGCCCCCGCCTGATCGGGGAACGCCGGACCGGTCTGGGTGATTGAACCGGGAGGGCGCGCGGCGTATGCCTGCGTTGCCCTCCTTCTCCCATGCAGACCTCTTCCACGCCTCCTCCCCGGTCGCTGCGCCTCGGGCTGGTCTGGCTGATGGCGGCGGCCTCCGGCGCCACCGTCGCGAACCTCTATTACAACCAGCCGCTGCTCGGGGACATCGGCCGGGAGCTCGGCGCTTCGGGCGGCTCGCTCGGGCTCGTGCCCACGATGACGCAGGTGGGTTACGCGGCGGGGATGCTCCTCCTCGTGCCGCTCGGCGACAGCCACGAGCGGCGGCGGCTCATCGTCGTCATGGCGGCGCTGGCGAGCCTCGCGCTGCTCGGCGCGGCGCTCGCGCCGGATCTGCCGTGGCTCATCGCGGCGAGCTTCGCGGTGGGCATCACCAGCGTGGTGCCCCAGCTGCTCTTGCCGTTCGCGGCGCAGCTCGCGCCGGACGAGCAGCGCGGGCGCGTGGTGGGGATGGTGATGAGCGGTTTGCTCATCGGCATCCTCCTGTCGCGCACGGTGGCCGGCTTCGTCGGCACGCAGCTCGGCTGGCGCGCGATGTTCTGGGTGGCGGCGGGGCTGATGCTCGCGCAGGGCCCGATATTGCGCCTGGCCTTGCCGGCGCAGCCGCCGGTCGCGGCGATGTCGTATCCGGAGCTCCTGCGCTCGCTCGGGCGCCTTGCCCGGACCGAGCCCGCGCTGCGGCTGCACTCCGCGCTCGGCGCGCTCACATTCGGCGCCTTCAGCGCGTTCTGGGCGACGCTCGCGCTCTATCTCCAGAGCATGCCCGAGCGCCACGGCCCGCAGGTCGCGGGCCTCTTCGGCCTCGTGGGCGTGGCCGGCGCCGCCGCGGCGCCGCTCGTGGGCCGGTACGCGGACGTGCGCGGCGATCGCTGGATCAACGCCCTCGCGATCGGGGTGCTGCTCGCGTCCTTCGGCGTGCTCTTCGGGCTCGGATCCTGGCTGTGGGGCATCGCGCTCGGCGTGGTGCTGCTCGACCTGGGGGCGCAGGCCAACCAGATCTCGAACCAGGCGCGCGTGTACTCGCTGCGTCCCGAGGCGCGCAGCCGGATGAACACGATCTACATGACGACGTATTTCGTGGGCGGGGCGGCCGGGGCGTGGCTCGGCACGGCGGCCTGGACGCGCTGGGGGTGGCTCGGGGTGTGCGCGGCGGGCGGGGCGATGTCGGCGACGGCGCTCGGCCTGCTGTGGGCCGGGGCGGCGCGGGGGGCGCGCGCTGCGCGCGGAGGGGGAGGGGCTGGCGCGGGCTGAGCAGGCATCGCGGTGACCTGCGCTTCTCCGGGTCGCCGCGGGGGACGGGGCGGCCGCGACGTCACGGCGTCATCGGCAGCGCGACAAGGATGTTCAGGTTGCACATCTCGTTCTGCGTGCCCCACCCGGGAAGGACCGGGGCCTCGGCGTCGCGCGTGTCGAAGGTGCATGTCACCTCGAGCGACGAGCTCGGGTCGAGCAGCGGCCGCGTGCGGTACCAGTACATGCCCTGCCAGTGGACGTCCCAGTCCTCCACGCGCGCGATGCAGCTCTCCTGCTCTCCCGACGTCACGCGCGTGTCGAAGGTGCGCCCGCGCTCGTGCATGTGCGGCATCACGCCGAGCACCTCGATCGGGGGCAGCGCCGGGTCGAGCGCGAGCTCCGCCCGCGTCCTGCGCCACGTGGTGGCGGCGTCCTTCTGGCCGGGCGGCAGCGAGTCCGGGCCGTCCGGCTCGAAGAGGCTCGTGAGGAAGCCGTCGTCCCCGATGAACACGGCGCGCCGCTCCACGGTGTCCTCGTAGCGGAGCCGGACGCGCGTCGAGTCCTCGGCTCCGGCGCCCGCGTGATCGTGGATGTTGTAATGCACCTGGACGACGAAATGGTCCTTCGCGCTGACCGGCGCCCCGGTGCCGCCGGGGAACTCGACAACGACCTGTCCGGGCGCCCAGGCGAGCAAGGGCTGGAACGGCATCCCCTCGGCCGGCCCGCCGAAGCACTCCCAGCCGGGCCGGTCCGGCGAGGCGTCGTCGAGCTCCGTCATCAGATCCTGGTTCGTCTTGCCCTCCACCAGGGACGCCTCCGTGGGCGTCACCCGATAGATCGTGACGTGATGAACGATGGCCCGGACCCCGGGCGTCACCTGATATCCGGTGATGAAGCGGTCGGCGTCGAGGCCCGGGTCCACCTGAAAGCACCTCCACTCGTCGTGCGCCGCGAGGGGGTTCTCGGGGTCGGCCACGGGGGTTATCGGCGGTGTCATGTAGTCGACCCCGCCCTCGAGCGTGGGCGCGGGCGGGGCGGGCGGCGCGCCCGCGGGATCCCCCTCGGCGCGCGCCCCGGTCGCCCAGCGATGGATGATGTCGAGCTCCTCGGCGGTGAGCGTCTCCTCGTCCTCGAAGTCGCCGCACGAGCCGTCGTGCGTCACGAGGAACGGGGGCATATGGCCGCCCTGCACCGCGTCGTCGATCGCGCCGGCGCGCGCCTTCGCCGAGATGTAGTCGTCCAGGCGGAAGGGCGCGAGCCCGCCCTCCTGATGACATGCGGTGCACTTGGACGCCGTGATCGGCGCGACGTCCTGCCAGAACGTCGGCTCCGGCGCCGTCTCCGGCTCCTCTGCCGCGCATCCGAGGGAAAACGCGAGCGGCACGAGGGCCGCGAGGCCGCGCGCGTGGAGGGGTAGGGTCGTCGTTCGCATCGATGGCCTCGGGTCGTGCAGCTTCAAGCGGACCTCCCTGGTCTGTGTATAACGTACACTGTTATGTGTGTGGTATACGCAGTTGAGCGATGGCTGTCAAACCAAAGAGGCGTCGAAAGACGGCGACGGAGTACAGCGGGGGCGGCGACGCCGTGCGCAGCCTCGAGCTCCTCTGGGGGGCCAGGAAGCGGCCGAACCGGGGGCCCAAGCCGGGCCTGAGCCTCGATCAGATCGTGCGGGCCGCCATCGAGCTCGCCGACGGCGAGGGGCTCTCTGCGCTGTCGATGCAGCGGGTCGCCGCGAAGCTCGGGTTCACCACGATGTCGCTCTACCGGTACGTGCCGAGCAAGGCCGAGCTCCTGGATCTCATGCTGGACGCCGTGGCGGGGGAGCTGCCCCTCGTCGACGGCGTCCCCGGGGGATGGCGGGCCAAGCTGGAGGCGTCGGCGCTCGCGGACTGGGCGCTCTACCACCGCCACCCGTGGTTCTTGCTCGTGACGCCGGTGCGCCCCGTGATGGGCCCGAACGGGATGGCGGCGTACGACGCGGAGCTCCGCGCGGTCTCGGGGGTCGGCCTCACCGACCGCGAGGTGCTCGCCGCCGTCCACCTCGTCGACGGGTACACCCGAGGCGCGGCGAGGCTCTCGGTGGACGCGGTCGAGGCCGAGCACGAGACCGGCGTCACCGACGAGCAGTGGTGGTCCGAGCGCGCGTACTTCTGGGACAAGCTCTTCGACCCGAGCCGCCTCCCGACGATGGCGAAGCTGATGCGCTCGGGCGCCTTCGACGCGCACCCCTTCGCGGAGGACGTCTTCCTGTTCGGCCTGCAGCGCGTGCTCGACGGCATCGAGGCGCTCGTCCGCGCGCGCGCCGGGCAGTGTGACGAAAGCCATGAATCGTCACGATCTGCGACGTCCGAATGTGACGAAACTCCCGGCGATGCCCCTCGGCGTGACGAGGGGCCGGCGTGCGCGCAGTGCGGCGGCGAGATCGTCCAGCCGGCCACGGGGCGGCCGCGGGCTTACTGCTCGCGGGCTTGCCAGCAGCGCGCGTACCGGGCGCGCAACGCGTCGGGCGGACGGTGATCGTCGCCCGTCCGCGCCCGCCGCGCTCCGGTGGCGGGCGCGGCGGCGTCCTCTCAGCGCGCCGCCAGCATCCAGGCCGGCGCCCACCAGTACCGGTGGAGCAGCCGGCGGTCGACCTGCGCGAAGCCGGCCTCGTGCAGCAGCGCCGCCCAGTCGTCGATGGGGTGCTCGAACGTGGTGCGGGTCGCGCCGCGGTCCACATAGCCGAAGAGCACCGGCATCAGGAAGCCCTGCGCCACCGTGTCCAGGTCGGCGCCGGCGTACTCGGCCAGCCCATCGCGGTAGCGCTCGAGCACGTGCCGCGCGGTGTCCGGCGACAGCGGCTCGTCCATGCGCGGCGCGTCGAACTCGGCGAGGAGCAGCAGAACGCAATGCGCGCGCGCCCAGCGGAGCAGCGCCGGCCTCTCGGCCGGATCGATCGCGTGCAGGCAGAAGGTCGCCTGCGCCACCGCCCAGCGCCGCGACGCCATGTCGGGGTCGGCGGCGAGCTCCTGGAGTCGCCCTGGGAATGCCTCGAAGTCGACCCCCCGCGCGGAGAGCGCCGCGGCGCATCGCTCGAGCAGCGGCGCCGCCGGCTCCACCACGGTTGCCCGCCGCACCGTCGGCGTCAGCGCGGGCAGCAGCGCCATTCCATCGCCGGCGCCGATATCGAGCAGATCGAACGGCGCCTCCGGGTACTGGCTGGCCAGCGCCGCGCTGGTCTCCCGGTAGAGCGGCACATTGCCGCCCCCGCGGATGAAGGCGGCGAATCCCTCCGCGGACACGTAGACGTTGCGCTTCCCCTCCCGGGCGACCCGCTCGAGGTGCGCCGCGGCTGCCTGGAACAAGAGATCCTCCGGCGAGGCCTCGCGGGCGCGCGCCGCGAAGGCCGCGGCGTCCGCGTAGCGCTCGTCGGAGAACGCCAGCATCGCGAGGTAGCCAAGGTCCTCCGGCGACGGCGCGGCGACGGCGGCCGCCGCCTCGTCGAGCCCGGCGGCGCGGTAACGATCCCAGATCCTGTCCAGCATGGCTTCTTCCTGCGCGTTCCTGCGCGTTCCTGCGCGCGGAGGGCCCCGTTCAGCGCTCGCGCGAGAGGCGCGGCGGGAAGGTCCGAAAACCGGCCCCGGCGATCAGCCGGAGCTCGGTGAGGCCCACGGGGCGATACAAGATCATCGTCGTCTCTGCTCCTTTGCTCCGCCCTTCGCCCGTGCCGCCGGCGCGTTCGCGGCGCCATTGCCCTTCGCTCGTGCCGCCGGCGCGTTCGCGGCGCCATTGCCCTTCGCCCGTGCCGCCGGCGTCTTCGCGGGTCCAGCCTTCTCGAAGCGCACATCGAACGCGCCGGCGTCCTCCTCGACGAAGCGGAGGAGCGCCTCCCCCTCCTCGGCGAGCTCCCCGCGCGCCTCCCTGGAGAGGGCCTCGAACGGCTCGATCACGAGCGTGGCCAGGCGCTTTTTCCGCTCGACCCCCCACGTGCCGGCCACGAAGCCGTCCACGAGGAACGTCGGCAGAATGCGCAGGTTGGCGGACAGGACGATCCGCGCGCGATGCTCGCCCGCGATGACCCGCGTCCGGTCGTCGTGAGCGAGCAGGAGGTTGTCGTAATCGGGCAGAAACCGGGCCGGCGCGGCGGTGTCCACGGGCGGGCGCGGCGCGTCGGGTAGATCGAAGAGCTCCCGGCCCCGCTCGTCGCGGAACGTGCAGAGCCGCTCCCGCAGGGATCCGAGCACGTCCTTGATCCCGGTCAGGCCGGACCACGTCTGCACATCGGTCGCGGTCGCCGGGCCAAACGACGCGAGGTAACGGAGCACGAGCGACCGAGGTCCGCCGTCCTCGCAGAGCGGTTTGCCCAGCCAGGACGCCGCCGGGGCGAAGTCCGCCGTTCCCGGGTAGGCCCACGGGGTCTCGGCGGGCACCTGGACGACCGGCAGGTGCATGCGAACCGCCAGGGCCATGGCCCGCACGTCGCCCTCGGGGTGGAGCGCGGCCAGGTGGTCGCGCAGCTCGTCCATGGTCCGCGGCTCCTCGTCGAAATACGCGCGCGCCTCGGCGACCAGCCGCGCGACCTCGAGCGTATCGGCGCGGGCGCGGAGGATCGACCGCGCCGCCGCGTGGAGCACCGGCGCGATGACCGGGTGCAACGCCAGGTAATCCTTCGCGCTCACGAGGTGCAGCGTGCCGCGCAGGAACGGCGCCCGGACGACCTCGCGGCGCAGGAACCGCTGGACGAGCTCCTCGCGCCGGAACCCCACCAGCCGCGACCAGAGCCCGATGAACGGCGGCCGCGCCAGCTGGGCCTGAAGGGCGACCAGCCGCTCGATCCCCTGGACGGCCGTGGCCCGGTCCCGCGAGAGCAACATCTGTCGCGCGAGCGTGGCCCGGTTGAGCTCTTTTCGGGTCAGTGTCGTGGTGGGCATGCCGCCCGGCGAGCTTACCCGAAACGAGGTTTCCTCCGGCGTGATCCATGAATCCATGGAATCAGCGTCCCCATCCACAGCACGTGGACAGGCTGGCGCTCGACGGGCGAGGGGACGCCGGCGCCCGCCCACGGCGCGCGCTTGACGCCAGACGGCACCTCGGGACGGGTCGAATGCACCCCAAGAGTCGTGCCGCTTGCTTCCGCTTGCATCAAATATTTACATCTCGTATCCTCGACGTGCGCTCGTATCTCGCCTGATGTGGGGGTGCCGTCATTTGCCCAGAGCGGTTCATATGAAGACAACTCCGACGATCGCCGAGCTCGAGCACGAGATTGATG
Source organism: Sorangium sp. So ce887 (assembly GCF_051521455.1). NCBI lineage: Bacteria > Pseudomonadati > Myxococcota > Polyangiales > Polyangiaceae > Sorangium > Sorangium sp. So ce887. The sequence goes on from NZ_CP150354.1 coordinate 3,578,793, forward strand.
CGCTGCGGCAGCGCGTTGCCGAGCTGGAGATCCCCGCGCGCCGCTATCAGGCGCTGCTCGACGGGGGCATCGTGAGCATGATGATCTACGATCGCGAGAGCCGCGCGATCGAGGTGAATCGTCGGTGGGAGCAGCTATGGCACTTGCGCCTCGGGGATCTCACCGAGTGGCGGTTGCTGGCGGATGAGCAGGTATCCGCCAACGGGTCGATGCCCCTCGTCGAGCGAGCGTTCTTGCGGGGCGAGTCCACGGCGTTGCCTACCATACGCTATGATCCGGTCCAGGCGGATACGCTCCAGAAGGGAGTGGCCCGCTGGGTCGCCTCCTCGCTCCATCCCATCAACGACGCGGCGTGCGGCGTGCGCGAGGTGCTGCAGATCCACGTGGATATCGGCGAGATCAAGCAGAGCGAGGATGAGCTGCGGGCCCAGACCGCGCAGCTCGAGGCCGCGGTGGACGAGCGAACCCGGCGGATCGAGGAGCAGCTCCGCGTGAGCGAGGAGCAGCAGCGCGCCATCGCCGCGCTGTCCACGCCCGTGCTCCGGCTCTGGAACGGCATTCTCGCGCTGCCGCTCGTTGGCCGCATCGACGCCGTTCGCGCCGCCCGCATCCTCGACGTGCTGCTCCAGGCCATCGTGGACACGCGGGCGGAGCACGTGATCATCGATGTCACCGGCGTGCCTTTCGTGGACGCGGACGGGGCACATCACCTGCGCGACACGGTGCGCGCGTCCTCGTTGCTGGGCGCGCAGTGCGTCATCGTCGGTATCTCGCCGGCCATGGCGAAAGTGCTGATCGACAGCGATCTCGGCTTCGACGACGTTCCCATCTTTGCGAGCCTCGAGCACGGGCTCCGGCGCTTCCTGTCCTACCGCAACGAGGGCCGATAGCCTGGCGCCCGCGGGCGCGCCTCCAGGACCCCCGACGGCTTCTTCGCGGAGTCGATCCCGGCGGCCAGCCCCGAGATCAGCGCTTCACCACGGTTGACGCTCCGTGCAATTTCCGGCGCGAAGCGGCCTGATCATCAAAACGAGAGGCCGGCGCCGAGGTGGAGCATCCAGGTGACCGCGGGCACCTCGTGAATGAGCTGCGTCGGGTTCTCGAACACGAACGAGCGCCGCACCAGCGAGAACTGCGGTCCACCTTGCACGTCGACGCGCACGAGCGCGCCGGGCGAGACGGTCACGCGCGCGAGGAGCCCGAGGCTGGCCCAGGGCACGGTGACCTGGTTCACCTCGGCGATCGTCTCGCCGACCAGCCCGCTACCGTGGAGAAAGCCGGCCTCGGCGCCCGCGCAGGGCGCGAGCGCGAGCCAGCGCGTCGGGCGAAAGAGGTCCGCGCAGGCGTCGAGCCGGCCGATGCCTCGGGTGAAGCGGGCGCCGCCCGGCCCGGCGTCGACGGCGCCGGAGGCGGCCATCTCGGCCGCGACGCGGAGCGAGGCGCTGACGCCGAGATCGGCGCGCAGCTCGAGGAAGGCTCCCCCGCCGAGGAGGACCTCGGGGGCGATCCCGGACGCCGCGCTCGCCTGGAGGCCGAGCGTCCACCGGCGCTCCACCGGCAGCGGCGGGGAGCGCGGGGCGACGGCGGCCGGTGACGCTGGGCGGGCCGGCGGGGCGGCGGGCGGCGGCGCGGCGCGCGGCGGGCTCGCCGGTCCCGCCGCTTCACCGCCCACGGGAGCCGCCGCCCCGGCAGGGTTCGCTGCCGCGGCGGGATCCGTCGTGGAGTTCGTCGCCGCGGCGGGGTTCGCCGCGGGATCCACCGCCCCGGCGCGTTCCCGAACCTCGGACGAGCTCGGCGCCGCGGCCGGCAGCTGCGGGGCGAGGGAAGCGGTGGGGTCGATCCTGAGGGCCGTGATGAGCGCCAGCGCCGCGACGACCTCCGCGCAGGTCGAGCCGCCGACCTCGCGGACGCGCGCGCTCTCCTCCGTGCCGAGGGTGATCCGGCCGCGGCTCGCGCCCCCGCTCCGCGTGATGCGCACGCGCACCTCGAGCGCCGCGTCGTCCGGCGCGGCGGCACGCGCGCGGCTCGTGCGCGCGAGCAGCTCGCGCAGGAACGCCGCGGCGCTGGGACACCCCTCGTGGGCCTCGTACGCGATGCGCAGGTGCTGGACCTCCGCGCGCGCGTCGGACCCGGCCAGGGCGCCGGCGAGCACGACGGCGGCTGCGAGCCAGCGCGGGTGGAGCACGGCGCTCTCGAACAGTCGCACGGCGGGGCAGGGTACACCGAGCCGCCGTCCGTGGCGGCGCCGATGCGACGGCAAGCGCGACGGGCCGCAGGAAGACGCCGTCCTCTCCCCGGAGCGTTTCCAGCACCTGATCCCGCGTCGCCTCAACAATCGCTCGCTCCGGTGAGGCGCACGAGCCGAGCCTCATGAAAGCAGAGGACGCCGGCAACCTCCATCCTGTCTCTTCTCTCATTCATCACGCCTCTGTCCCCCTGCGTGTCCTCGTGTCTGGATCTCCTCTCCTGTTCATGTCGCGGCGCCAGAGCCGCGCTGACGAGGGCGGCTGCTCTCTGTGCGCTTCACCCTGGCCGCGAGCTCCCCGCCAGCCATGGCGCCTGTTCCGCGCGCCGGCCTGCTGTTGCTGGAGCTGCAGGCCGCGCGCGGCGCAGCCCTGCGGTGGGTGTTGAATATTCTGTACAGAGCGGATTGATGGCGACCGCTGCCGCTCTGCGGCATGCCGCGGTGCTTCGAGGTGGGACCTGCGCGGGACACGGCTTCCGGAGGGAAAGCGTTGCCATTCGAGCGGCTCACGGTTTTCCCGAAAGTGGCCGACGGCGCGTGAATAGAGCATCCTCTCTGCGCCATGTCTGTTTTATTACAGCCGAGCGCGTTGCCCGAGCCCGGTATGAAGGAGGCGCTCCGCCGGAGCGAGGAGCGCTTCCGGCTGCTCGTCGAGAGCGTGAAGGACTACGCGATCTTCATGCTCGATCCGCAGGGCGTCATCACGACCTGGAACCTCGGGGCGCAGGAGCTCAAGGGCTACAAGGCCGACGAGATCGTCGGCCAGCATTTCTCGCGGTTCTACCAGGAGGCGGAAGTCCGCACCGGCAAATGCGAGTGGGAGCTCGCGACCGCCGACCGCGATGGGCGGGTGGCGGATGAGGGATGGCGCATCCGCAAGGATGGCACGCGGTTCTGGGCCAGCGTCGTCATCACGGCGCTCCGCGGCCCCGGCGGGGAGCTCGTCGGGTTCGCGAAGGTCACGAGGGACCTCACCGAGCGGCGCCGCGCCGAGCAGGAGCGCCTCCGTCTCGCGCAGGAGCAGGAGGCGAATCGCATGAAGGACGAGTTCCTCGCGACGGTCTCGCACGAGCTCCGGACGCCGCTCAACGCGATCCTCGGGTGGTCGTCGCTCCTGTGCGACAGCGTGACCGACCCCGAGACCGCGAAGGCCCTCGAGACGATCCGGCGAAACGCGCAGGCGCAGGCCAGGATCGTGGAGGACGTGCTCGACGTCTCGCGCATCATCACCGGCAAGATGCGCATCGAGACCAGGCCGACGAGCCTCGCGGCCATCGTGACCGAAGCGCTCGAGGTCGTCCGCCCGGCCGCGGACGCGAAGAGCATCGAGCTCTCGGTGCAGGGCGCCGAGCGCCCCCTCCTGCTCCTCGGCGACCCGGCGCGGCTCCAGCAGGTGGTGTGGAACCTCCTGTCCAACGCGGTGAAGTTCGCCGAGACGGGGGGACATGTCCGCGTGCGCCTCGAGCAGGTCGGGGCGAGCATCGACCTCGCCGTGCACGACGACGGACGCGGGATCGAGCCCGCGCTGATCCCCCACGTGTTCGAGCGGTTCTGGCAGGCCGACAGCTCGATCACCCGCAGGTTGGGCGGGCTGGGGCTCGGGCTGTCGATCGTCCGCCACATCGTCGAGCTCCACGGTGGCACCGTCTCGGCCCAGAGCGCCGGGCTGGGCCGGGGGGCGAGCTTCTTCGTCACGCTGCCCGTGCGCGCGGCGGCGCCCCTCGCCGAGCAGGACCCGGACACCCCGCTCGATGCGGCCGCTCGGAGGCCGACGCGAGCGCGGCTGGACGGCCTCCGCGTGCTCGTCGTGGACGACGAGCCGGACGCGCGCGAGCTCGTCAACGCCGTGCTCTGCCAGCGCGGGGCGGAGGTGCACGTCGCGGGCTCCGCGTCCGAAGCGCTCGGCGCGCTCGCCGCGGCGAGGCCGCACGTCATCGTGAGCGACATCGGCATGGCCGAGCAAGACGGCTACACGTTCCTGCGGAGCGTGCGGGCGATGCCGCGGGACGCCGGGGGGGAGACGCCGGCGATCGCGCTCACGGCCTACACGGGCGGCGCGAGCCAGCGGCTCGCCTTCGAGGCGGGCTACGACGAGCACCTCGGAAAGCCGGTCAACCCGGAGGACCTTGTGCGGCTCGTCCGGAAGCTCGGACATCGAGGGCCCTAGCCGGAGCTGTCGCGCGCGGGTACGCGCCGCGCTCGATCGAGCGAAGAGCGCGCCCTCGCTCCGCGGCCCGCGCGGCGATGGCGCGGCGCCGCCTCAGCACGCCGGGAGCAGGACGCGGAAGCAGCTCCCCCGGCCCTCGTTGTCCCTCTCCTCGATCGTGCCGCCGTGCGCCTCGAGCCATGCTCCGCACGAACGTCGGCCGGTAGACGTCGAGGGGGATGCGGGGATCGAGCGCGATATCGTCGACGACCGCCGGCGTCCGATTCTGCATCACCCACCCGCTGACGCAGCTCGACATCGGGAATCGTCTTCCCTGCCAGAGCGAGGAGATCGCATCTTCCCGGGCGCAATGGCAGAGCTCACCGTCGCGGAGGACGAGCGACGCACCGTCGGCGCCGGTGAGCTCCCTGGCGGCTCGGGCCGCGATTGTCAGGAGGGTCTGTAGATCCGGCGCGCGCCACAGATCCTGCACGGCGCAGACGAGGCGCTCCGCGTTGTGATGACTCTCCCGGAAGCTCGGCTCCTGGCCGCTCGATCGGGCCGGATCGTCTGGCCCCTTTGGGTTCATGTACGGTGTCCTCGAACGCCCGGCCCGGCGCCCGACGAGGCGTGGCCCCCGGGAAAGACCAGGACAGGGTTGGCTGGCGCCGCCTGGCCGGGTCGAAGCGCCGCGGTGAAGCGCCCCGGTGGCGCACGCCGCGCGATCCATTGAATGGTATTTGTCCTTGGAGTTCGCTCACGGAGCGTGCTATCGTGTCAAGTCAGCCTTATTGATTCAAGAGTCCACCGGGGGTTCGCGCCGTCACGCCGGTCCCGCGCCTGATGTCATCGTGATCCTGGGGTCTGCGGTCCCCGCGCGACGGTGCACGACAGTGAAAGGAGAGCCATGCCCAGGTCCTTTGCATTCGTGCTTGCTGGTACGGTAGTTCTCGGGATCTCGCCGCCGGCACACGCGACGTCGTCGGTCCTTGTCGAGGGGGCGCGGCTGCACGGCGCCAACGGGATGAACGTGGGACCGGACGGCCGGCTGTACGTCGCGAGCCTGCTCGGCAATGAGATCGCCGTCGTGAACCGCAAGAGCGGGGCCGTCGTGGGACGGCTCGACGGGTCGGACGGGGTCGACGGTCCGGACGACCTCACGTTCGGCCCGGATGGCTCGCTCTACTGGACGTCGCTCCTCACCGGGAACGTCGTGCGGCGCTCGTCGTCGGGCGCCATCACCCAGCAGCACGTCGCGCTGGGGGTCAATCCCATCACCTTCTCCGATACGGGGAGGCTCTTCGTGGCGCTCGACTTCCTCGGGGACGGGCTCTACGAGCTCGATCCGGATCTGTCGGATCCGCCGCGCTTCATCGCGGGGAACCTCGGCTTCCTGAACGGCATGGACTGGGGTCCTGACGGCAGGTTGTACGGGCCGATCTGGACGCAGGGCAGGGTGGTCAGCATCGATGTGGACTCCTGCATCGGCGCGGTCGACCCGGAGGTGGAGTGCGATCTCCAGACGGTCGCCGACGGCTTCTTCATCCCCGCGGCGGTCAAGTTCGACGGGCTCGGCCGGCTCCACGCGGTCGATCAGGACGGCGAGGTGGTGCGGATCGACGTCGCGACCGGCGACAAGGAGGTCCTCGCGGTGCTCCCGGTCGGCCTCGACAACCTCGCCTTCGACGCGCAGGATAACCTCTATGTCTCGAGCGCCGCCGACGGCTTCGTCGTCCGGATCGCGCCGGACGGGCAGGTGCGCACGCTGCTCCGGGGCGGCCTTGTCCTGCCCGGCGGCGTGGCCGTGCTGAGCGAGGGAGGGGCGGAGTCGGTCTATCTCGGCGACACGGCCTCGCTCCGGAGGTTCGACGGCGACACGGGCGAGCAGCTCGGTGTCGAGCCGTCGTTCCTGGGCTTCTCGGAGCTGCACGGGCCCTCCACGGTGTCGGCCGACGGCGCGGAGTTGATCTTCAGCTCGTGGTTCGCCAGCGTGGTTCAGGTCTACGACACGACGACGGCCTCGGTCGTCGAGACCTACAGCGATTTCGCGACGCCGCTCAACGCGGTCCGGTTCCAGGGAGATCTCGTGGTGGCCGAGCTCGGCGCGGGGCCGGGCGCGGGGCGCGTCGTCCGCCAGACCAGCGGCGGGCGCGTGACGCTCGCGCCGGTGGCCGTCCCGTCGGGCCTCGCCGTCGCGGGCGGCGACCTCTGGGCCGCCGACTGGGCCGCCGGCGCGGTCCTCCAGCTGGTGTCCGGCGGCGTGACGCTCTCTCCGCCGCTCGAGGTGGCCGCCGGCCTGTGGCAGCCCGAGGGAATGGCGGTCGATCTGGACGGCTCCCTGCTCGTCGTGGAGAGCGGGAGGCGCCGCCTCCTGCGCGTCGACCCGTCGACGGGACACACCTCGATCGTGGCAAAGCACCTCGCGGTGGGGCTCGAGGCGATCACCGGGACGGTGCCGACCTATGGAATGAGCAGCGTCGCCGTCGGCGCGTCGGGCGCGATCTACGTCTCCGGCGACAAGGGCAACGTCCTCTATCGGTTCTGAGGGAGGGCTCGGCCTCGGTCGCCGCCGCCCCTCGTCGCACGTACCCTGAGCCGCACCTCGTCGTCCTAGAACACCAATCATGTTGAAACCGGGAGAAATTTCACAGGGAGGCGGGGAGGCGGGGAGGAAGAAAAAAAAGAATCTCTCCCTCTCGCCGTCTCTCGCTCCCCGCCTCCTCGCCTCCCTGTGAAATTTCTGCTTTTTTTCGGGGTTTCAACCCGTTTGTCGCTCTAGGCGCTTTTCGAGAGCCACTGCACGATCAGCGACTCGAGCGCCTTCGCGGCGGCGGCCTCGTCGGTGCGGCCGTGGAGCATCTCGGCCGCGAGCGCCTCGGCGGCGCCGATGATCGCGACGCAGCGGAGATGCAGCTCGCGCTTCGAGAGCTGGACGCACGGCGCGAGCGCGTCCCGGTAGATCGCCACGTACCGATCGAGGAGCTCCCGCTCGACGGCGTCCATCTGCTCGTCGCCCTTCAGCGCCGCGAGGATCGCGTGCCACTGGGGGCCGACCGTCACGCAACAGTGCATGTACGCGGCGCTCACGACGCGCGCGACGTCCTCGAGGCGCCGGCGCGTCCGCTTCAGCGCGTCGATCAGCGCCGCGACCTGACGGTCGTCGATCTGCCGCGCGAGGGCGATGAGGAGCCCGGACCGCGTCTCGAAGTGCTCGTACGCGATCGGCTTGCTGACCCCCGCGCGCTCGGCGAGGTGGCCGAGCGTCAGCGCCTCGGTGCCCTCCTCGCGCACGATCGCCTCGGCCGTCTCGAGCAGCTGCTCGCGGCGCTCCGCCTTCGGCAGGCGCTTGCCGGAGCCCTCGCCCCTCGGCCGGGTCGCGGGTCGCGCTGCGTTCGTCCTCGCCATGCGCCTTGACACTACCACGGGTCGGCGCATATTACCAAAGGTAACTTACTGATGGTAGGTTATGTCAATCACGCCACGGGCGCTCGCGCGACCCGGCGGGAGGAGTCCATTCCAATGTCCATACGAACGATGTCACCAGCTCTCTTGATCGGCGGCTCAGGTCAGGTCGGCGCGCGCGCGGCGACGGCGCTCCGGCGCCTGCATCCGGACCTCCCGATCGCGATCGCCGGACGCGACGGGCGCAGGGCGGCGGCGGTCGCCGCGGAGGTCGGCGGTCCGACGACGGCGACGACCGTCGACGTCGGCCGGGACGACCTCGGCCTCGAGCGGGGCGCGTCGTTCAGCGCCGTCGTCGCGTTCGTCAAGGACGAGGGGTCGAACGCGATGAAGCGCGCGCAGGCGGACGGCGTGCCGTACGTCGCCTTCTCGGATTTCGTCTCGGAGATCGGTCCCGTGGTCGCCCACTACGTCGCGCGGCCGACGCGCGCTCCCATCCTGATGCTGGGCCACACCCTCGGCGGCACGGCGACGCTGGCGGCGCTGCACCTCGCGCAGGAGCTCCGGAGCGTCGACGCCATCGCGATCGCCTGCGTGATCGACGCAAACGATGGCGGCGGACCCGCGGCGCATGCCGATTTCGAGCGACTCAAGCAGACAGGGGGGGCCGCGCTTCTCCTCGACGACGGGAAATGGACCTGGGTGCGAGGCGACGCGACAGCCCGGCGCATCGTGGACGCCGAGGGCGTGGCGCACGTCGGCCAGGCCTTGCCGCTCCTCGACGTGGTCAGCCTCGCGGCGGCGACCGACGCGCGATCGATCCGCACCGACATGGCCGCGCGCGACAGGGCGACGGGCGGCGCGGGGCACGTGACGGACCTCATCGTCGAGGTGTCGGGGCGGCGTCACGACGGATCGGTCGCGCGGCTGCGTTACGATATCATCGACGCGGACAGCCTCTCGCGCCTCAGCGCGTACGGCGCGGCGATCGCGACAGAGCGCCTGCTGGGGCTCGCGGGCGGTCCCCCTGTCGGCCCGGGCCTCTACCACCCGGAGAGCGTGCTCGACCCCGCGAGCGTGATGGCGCGGCTCGAGGAGCTCGGCGCGCGCGTTCGCCGCACGCGGGCGGAGGGCGCGTGAAGGTCGGGATCCTCGGTGCAGGATAGGTGAGCCGATGAACGTGAGCTCGCAGCGTGGAAGCCCTGTCCCACGCGCCGACGATGCCGCCGGGCACTCGCCCGCGAATGCCGCATTCCGCGGCAGCCTGCCAGACGCGTGAGCACCTCGAACCGGGCGGTTCCCCGCTAGGTAAGCCAGGTCAGTCCGCTGCGCCACGATGTGCTCGACGTCGCTCCCGCGCATGTGATACCTTCGAGGAGCATGTTCGGTCTTGGCTCCGCCCGCGCGACGTCCTCGCGGAAGTAAAGAGGAACAGGCCCATAGACGCGTCGGACAGGACACGCGCCGGCTGCACCCGCGATGCTGCGCCCCCGGAGTACTCTTGGTCTTCGATCCGCTCTTGCTCCACGCACCAAGCGTCCATGCATTTCGGGAGCGCGACGACATCCTGTTCGCCTATCCGAGCAATTCGGACGGCGTTCATGGGAGCCCCATCGTCGAGATGCCGTCGGTTGGTATGCTCCCCATCAAGCAACACCACCGTCAATGATTCGACACGGACGAAGCCTTCGAGCGCGCGATGCGCAGGGGACGGCGACATGAGTGAACCCGGAGCGAGGCAGCCACGGAGCGCGGGCATCACCGCCCTCGTGGCCGTACTACCCAGGTGGATCAGGACCAACGACTACTGGCGCAAGAGGTACCCGGAGCGCTATGAGCGCAAGCCGGACGGGAGGCCGCGGGCGGCTGGTCCCCTGCCGAACGTCTCGCGGAGCGCCTACGACATCGAGATGGATCGCTACCTCGACGATCCGTTCCTCGGCGCGGTGGAGCGGCGCGTGGTCGGGCCCGGCGAGTCGTCCGTGACGCTCGCCGTGGCCGCGGCGCGGCAGGCGCTCGAGACGGCCAGCCTCTCCCCCGACGACATCGATCAGCTCGTCTCGAGCTCGATCTTCCCGGACCGGGTCGGGATCGGAGATGCAGGCTTCATCTCGAAGGAGCTGAAGCAGCGGGGCGGCTGCTTCCACGTCGAGGCGACGTGCAACGGGTCGCTGGTCTCCCTGGTGATCGCGAGCGCCTTCGTGGGCGCGGGCCTGAAGCGCCGCGTGCTGGCCACGGCCGCGTGCAACTTCTCGAGGGCCATCGACGAGTCGTACCCGACCTCGCCGCTCACGGGCGACGGCGCCGGCGCGTTCGTGGTCAGCGAGGTGGAGCCCGGCTATGGCCTGCTCGGCACGTACAGCCTCCAGACGGGAGAGTCCGCCGGTACCTGGATCCTGGACACCGCGCCCGACGAGACGGGCACCACCGAGGGCGGGCGGAAGATCCGGCTGCGCTCGGAGCCGACCATCTTGCACGTCTTCCGCAGGATCTACGAGCCCAGCCTCCATCGAGCCGTCGAGGGAGCGCTCACGGCCGCCAGCGTGGAGCTCAAGGACATCCGCTTCTTCCTCTTCAGCAGCTCCGTCGCCTGGTTCACCCCGTTCTGCGTCCGCGCGCTGGGGATCGACCCGGCGCGCACGTTCGACACCTATCCGCACTACGCCAACATGGCGAACGCCATGCTGCCGGTCGGGCTGCACCGCGCCGCCCGGACCGGCCTCGTTCGCCGCGACGATCTCGTCTTGATCTATGGCTTCGGCGGACAGTCCGAGAGCACCGCGGTGGTCCTCCGATGGGGAGATGTCGCGCTCGGGCCCGACGCCCCTGCGGGCGAGATCGTCCCGTGAACGCCGCGAGCCAGGAGGAGCTTATGGAAGAAATCAAGAACACGGTAAAGGCTTTCATTCTCTCCCACATCCTTCCGGGCGAGTCCCCGGCGAACCTGAAGGACGATACCCCGCTCCGGAGCAGCGGCATCCTCGACTCCATCAGCACGTTGAGGCTGATCCAGTTCGTCGAGTCCCGGTTCGAGATCGAGGTCTCGATCGGTGACGCCAACTCGTCGAACTTCGACAGCATCGACAGCGTCGCCGCCTACGTCGCCGCGAAGAAGGCGACGACGTGAGCCATGTCTGGCCGCCTCATCCCCCGGATCACCTGGCGGCCTATCTCGAGGCCAGCGCCGCCCGCGCGCCGGACCGCGTCGCGGTCGTCGACGTCGACGGCGCGCCCCTCACGTTCGCTGCGCTGGACGACCGCGCGGAGCGGGTCGCGGCCTTCCTGCGGTCCAGAGGCGTCCGGCCGGGCGATCGGGTCGCCCTGGTCCTCTCGAAGGGCGCCGCGGCGCTCGCCGTCATGCTCGGCGCCCTGAAGGCCGGCGCCGCCTACGTGCCGATCGACGCCGGCGCCCCCGCGGAGCGCAGCCGCTCGATCCTCGCCGGCTGCGGTGCACGGGCGCTGTTCGCGGCCCCGCGCAACCTCGAGGCGCTCGTGTCTGCCGGGCCCTCGGCGCTGCCGGAGACGGTCGTCGTGGTCCCGCCCCCCGGCGGCGGTGCGGTCCAGGGCGGGAGCGCGTCCCGAGGTGGCGCCGGCCTGGCCGTCCCCCTGCGCGACGTGCTCGCGCACGAGCGCGCGCCGCTCGACCGAGGGGCGCGCCGCGGGGCCGATCTCGCCTGTATCCTGTACACCTCGGGCTCCACCGGCGTCCCCAAAGGGGTCATGATCACGCACGAGAACGCCGTGAGCTTCGTGGAGTGGTGCTCCGAGGCCTTCTCGCTCACCCCGGAAGATCGCGTCTCCAGCCACGCCCCCTTTCACTTCGACCTCTCGGTCTTCGACATCTACGTCAGCCTGCGGCACGGCGCAGAGGTCCACCTGATCGCCGAGGAGGTCGGCCAGGATCCGCGCGCGCTCGCGCGGTTCATCGCCGATCGACGGCTCACCGTGTGGTACTCGGCGCCGTCGATCCTCGCGCTCATGGCCCAGCTCGGGAACCTCGGGCGCGTCGACGCGAGCTCGCTCCGCATCGTCCTCTTCGCGGGCGAGGTGTTCCCCGTCAGGCACCTCCGGCGCCTCGTCGAGCTCTGGCCCGGCCCCGCCTACTACAACCTCTACGGTCCGACGGAGACCAACGTCTGCACGTTCGCTCGTATCCCGACGCCGGTCCCCGAGGACCGGACCGAGCCGTATCCCATCGGCGACCCTTGCTCGCACTGCGCAGCCCTCGTGCTCGACGTGGAGGGGCGGCCGGTGGAGCCTGGGGCGTGCGGGCTCCTGTACATCAGCGGTCCGTCCGTCTTCGCGGGGTACTGGGGCGCACCCGAGGAGACCGCCGCTCGCTTCGTCGAGCGGGACGGGAAGCGCTGGTTCAACACGGGCGACGTCGTCCGCCTCGATCCCGGCTCGGGCTATACCTACGTCGAGCGCCTCGATCGCATGGTGAAGCGCCGCGGCTACCGGATCGAGCTCGGCGAGGTGGAGAGCGGCCTCTACCGGCACGAGCAGACGCGCGAGGCCGCGGTCGTCGCCGTGGCCGATCCCGAGGGCGTGAGGATCGTCGCCTTCCTCGTCAGCCGGACGGGCGCGCGCCCGACCATCATCGAGCTCAAGCAGCTCTGCGCCGCCGTGCTCCCCTCGTACATGAGCCCAGATGCCTTCGTCTTCGTCGACGCCCTGCCGAGGACGTCGACCGGGAAGGTGGATTATCGAGCGCTCGCCCGGCGCCTGTCCGCGGACGCTGGCCAGCCGATCGGCCCGGAGCGATGAGGGTGCCATGGAGTGGTTGCTGTCCGAAGAGCAGATGACCCTTCAAAACGAGGCGATCAGGTTCGCCCGGTCCGCCCTGTCGGGCGACATGATCGAGCGAGATCGGAGCGACGGCTTCGACCGGGAAGGCTGGCAGAAGTGCGCCGACTTCGGGCTGCTCAGGGCGCCGATCCCGAGGGAGCACGGGGGCATGGGGCTTGGCCTCTCCGGCACGATCGCGCTCATGGAGGGGCTCGGCTACGGCGCGCGCGACCAGGGGCTCCTCTTCTCGCTCAACGCGCACCTCTGGACCAACTCGATCCCCCTCGTGCTCCACGGCACGGAGGAGCAGCGGCGCAGGTACCTGGAGCCGCTCTCGAGCGGCGCGCTGATCGGCGCGAACGGCGCCAGCGAGCCCGACGCTGGATCCGACATCTTCGCGATGAAGACCCGCGCAGAGCGCCACGGGGACCACTATGTGCTGAACGGCGCGAAGACGTTCGTCACAAATGCCCCTGTCGCCGGCCTGTTTGTGGTCTATGCCACGCTCGACCCTTCGCTCGGCGCGATGGGGGTCACCGCCTTCCTGGTCGAGCGGGACACGCCGGGCCTCCACGTCGGGAAGGAGATCAAGAAGATGGGCCTCCGCACCTCGCCGATGGCCGAGGTCATCTTCGACGATTGCAGGGTCCCCGCGGTGAACCGGCTCGGGCGCGAGGGCAGGGGGGTCGAGGTCTTCGAGTGCTCGATGGAGTGGGAGCGCGGCGCCATCCTCGCGAGCTGCCTCGGCGTCCTCCGCCGCCAGCTCGAGGCGTGCATCGAGCACGCGCGCGGGCGCAAGCAGTTCGGCCAGCCCATCGGGAAGTTCCAGTCCGTCGCCAATCTGATCGTCGATATGAAGGTGCGCATCGAGGCGTGCCGGCCACTGGTGTACCGGATCGGCTACCTGAAGGATCGGAACCTGCCGTCGTTCATGGAGTCGGCCATCGCCAAGCTGCAGGTCTCCGAGAGCTACGTGCAGTCGAGCGTCGACGCGATCCGCGTCTTCGGCGGTTATGGATACATGGTCGAGCAGGAGGTCGAGCGGGATCTGCGCGACGCCATGGGCAGCGTCCTCTACTCGGGGACCTCCGAGATCCAGCGCACCATCATCGCCCGATGCCTGGGGCTCTGAGCGCGGTCGGCCTGGCTCGGGAAGCCCAGGCGCGAGGGCGCGAACTGCCACGATCGTGGCGCGGGAGGGTCCCGGCTTGACAGGTCTCCGCGGCGCGGCAGATCCTCCGCCGAGGTCGCGCGCCACGTCGCCGCGATCGACCGGGGGAGGGATGCATGCGTGGCTTTGCTGTCGAGTGGCTCGCCCTGCGGGAGCCGGTGGACCATCGCTCGCGGAGCAGGGACCTGTCGAGCGCGCTCGCCGCCCGCCTTGGGGCGCGCGCCCAGGTCTCCGTGGTCGATCTCGGCGCCGGCACCGGCTCCAACCTGCGCGCGACTGCGCCGCTGCTCGGGCCTGAGCAGCGCTGGACGCTCGTCGACCACGACAGCGCGCTCCTCGCGGCGGCGCGGGCGGCGCTCGCGCGATGGGCCGAGACAACCGTCGAGGACGGCGAGCCGCTGGTCGTCGAGAAGGCGGGCAGACGCATCACGATCTCGTTCCAGCGCGCCGACCTCGCCGCCGATCTCCCCGCCGCGCTGGGCCGCGCGCCGGACCTCGTCACGGCGTCGGCCTTCCTCGATCTCGTCTCCCCGGAGCGCATCGCCCACTTCGCCGCTCAGGTCGCCGCGCGCCGCGCCGTCTGTTACGTCGCGCTCACCTACAACGGCGTCCAGCGCTGGTCGCCGAGCCATCCGGCGGACAGCGCCATGGCCGCCGCGTTCCACCGCCATCAGAGGACGGACAAGGGCTTCGGCGCGGCCGCCGGTCCGGCGGCGCCGCAGCACCTCGCCGAGCAGCTCCGGCGGCAGGGCTACGAGGTGCTGGCGGGCGACAGCCCCTGGGTGCTCGGCGCCGCCGACGCGGCGCTCCTCGGGGAGCTGCAGAGCGGCTTCGCGCAGGCCGTCAGCGACGTGGACGCCCTCGATGCCCTCGATGCCTTGGATGATAGAACGCTCGATGCCTGGTCGCGGCTCAGGCGCACCGGCGGAGTGGTCGGCCACACCGATCTGCTCGCGTTCCCGCCCTGAGCCGGACGGCAACAGCGACCCGACCGGGGTTGAGACGAGACCGGCCGGGCGATCACTTCTTTCGATACGCGCCGGGCGTCGTTCCCGTGCGACGCTTGAACGCCGTCGTGAGGTGCCCCTGATTGGAGAAGCCACACTCCAGGGCGATCTCGGCGATGGACAGCCGCTCGTCCCGGAGCATGGTCATCGCCCTTTCGATGCGGCGTGAGAGCACGTACTGATAGGGAGTCTGGTGAAAGGCGTGCTTGAACAAGCGCGAGAAATGGTCCGGCGAATAGCCCACCATCCCCGCCAGATCGACGAGCCCGAAGTTCGAGGAGAGCTCGCTGTCCACGAACTTCTCGATCTGAGCGCGCTGGCTGCTCGAGAGGCTCGCGTTGCGCAGCGAGATCTCCGCCTTGGCCCCCGCGCCGTACCGAGCCGAAAGGTAGGAAGCCAGCGCCAGGGAGAGCGACTGCACGTAGACGGCGCCAAAGTACTCCTGCCCCTCGGCCTGCGCCTGCAGGCGATGAACCAGGTCGACCACGTGGGCGTCCATCAAACCAAACCGTGGGCCCCGCTCCGGAGCCAGGACGGCGGAAGGAGACGAACAAAGAGCGGACATGGAGGCTTCGGGAAAGTTCACCGACGTGCACACGGACGGCCGCCCCCGCCACTCGACGCTGTGAAGCCTGGTCCTCCGCGGCAAGAGGTCCATCATGCCCGAGAGCCGCTCGAAGGAATGCTCCCGAACCTCTCCCGAGGTCGGCTCCGCGAAGCGAATGTCGATCTGCGAGGGGCCTCCCGCCCAGACCAGGACCGCATCCGACTCGTTGGAGAGTCCCTCGACCCGGCCGCTTTCGGGCATGTACCCGATCCGGAGAGGCAGCCCAACCCAGTCCGATCCGGTGAGAGCCGCTCCGTATTTCGCTGAAAATTCCGCTGTCATGCCCGGGGTCGACCCAGAGCATCGTCGACCTCGAGGAACACAGGGGTCAAGCCTTTCAGGCACGGGACGTGCCCAACCCGCACCTCGGCGCGCCAGCGTCGAGCGGATCGGAGCCCGCGCGTCGAGATCCTGAAAACCTTCGCCGGGAATTCGAACGACGTCGCCGCGAGCGCCGCATAGCCTTCCACCACTTCCTCAGCAGAGGCCGCGCGGGCGGTGTGGCATCGAGCCAGGCGCCCGCCAGTCTTCTGTTCAAAATACAATTTTCTACCTTCGGTCGCCTGCGACCGGGAGCTCTGCTCACATGTCTACCTCGACCTCTCCGCTGCTCGTCCGCCGTGGTGCATCCGGCGCTTTTGCCCGCGGGATTTCGCTCGCGAGCCTTCTCCTGGTCGGTTCCGTGGCCTGCTCCAGCTCTTCGGATGGGTCGTCCGATGGCTCGGGTGGGTCTGGACAGGCCTCCTCCGGCGGCGCCACGACGGGCGGGGGGGCGGCCGGGGCCACGGGAGGCGCCTCGACCTCGAGCGGAGCGAGCAGCACGACGGGGACCGGTGGCTCCGCTTCCAGCAGCTCGAGCGGAGCCGGAGCCGGAGGGGGCGGGGACGGAGGAGGCAGCGGCGGCGCGACGGGAGCCTCGAGCGCGGGTGGGGGCTCTCCCGATCCAGGGTTCCAGCCTTGCCCCGCGACGGGCCCCTGCAAGGTCCTGCCCCTCGGGGACTCGATCACCTTCGGTCTCGGCTTCGATGGCGGGTACCGGGTCGAGCTCTTCCGCCTGGCCCGGCAAGACGACCACGAGATCACCTTCACGGGCACGCAGCAGATGAACGGACCGGCGATGGTCGATGGCGCGCCGTTCCCCCGCAATCACGAGGGGATCAGCGGACAGACCATCGCCCAGATCGCCGGTCGTGTGCCGAGCCCGGCGCTCAACGAGATGCCGCACATCGTGCTGCTCCACGCGGGCACAAATGACATGTATCAATCCCCGAACGGCGCCAACACCCGCCTGGGCGCTCTCCTGGACGAGCTGATCGCCGAGGCGCCCGACGCGCTGATCGTCGTGAGCAACATCATTCCTTTTACGAGCGGCGCAAGCGCGGTCAATACGTTCAACGCCACCGTCCCCGGGCTTGTCGAGGAGCGAGCCAGCGCGGGCGCGCACATCGTTTACGTCGATCAGTTCGAGGGTTTCCCCACGTCCGAGCTCGGCGACGGGGTCCACCCCAATCAGGCTGGTTACGCCCGGATGGCGGGCGTCTGGTACGACGCGATCAGCGACTACCTGAGGTGAGCCGGCCGGGGGTCGAAGGCGAGCGCGCCTGGGCCGCGTGCGGCTCACGGCGCCTGAGCCACGGCCCTCAGTCGCAGTCGAGGCACCTCCACTCCACCTGGCCTTCGGCTGGCACGCCGAACCGCTCCGCCGTGTGCTTCTCGAGGTCGATCAGGTTCCCCGACGGCCGGGCGTTCTGGGTGCAGCATCCGCTGCAATCGGAGTCGGCGCACATATCGTACACCTTGACGTCGATCTCCCTGCCATTCTTGCGAAGGCGCAGGGTCTTGAGCCTGTACGCCGCGAAGTCCTTGGAGTGCACAGCGGCGATGTTGTTCGCCCTGACCCAGCTCTCGGGCTGCTGGCCGTCGAGGGCCGCGAACTGACCTGCCCACGTGCATCCGTTGTACTCGATGCACTCCTCGCTGCCAGGGTCGGGGTACGACTCGAACCACGTCAAGGTGGCCGTGCGCCACGTCCCGCCCGCGCCGCCGTCGCCCGCGGTGTCACCGCCGCTCACCTTGTCCAGGGTCCAGCGCTGGTTGCTCGTGCCGTGATACGGGTACTGGACGACCGACGTCCCGTCAGCGGCGCGCCCCCAGGTGACGTCGAGGGCCATGCCGGTGTGGGCCGCGTGGATGCTGAACTCGTTGCCGCCCCGGTTCACGAAGGAAAACCGCTGATTCTGCCCGCCGTGGTGCTGCCGCTGCACGACCTGCGCGTTCTCCGAGGTGCTCCCGTCGGCGATCTCGACCGCCTTGCCGCTGTTGACGTTGGTGATGCTGAAATGGCCGCCTCCAACCGAGCTGAACCGGAACAGCTGCGCGCCCGTCCCGTTGCAGGACCACTGCTGCACCCTGGCGCCGTCGGCCTTGCTGGCGCCCGAGACGTCGAGACACTTGCTGGCATGGACCGCTCGTAGAATGTACGTGCCGTCCGTCACATTCGATACGATGACGGGCTCCGCATCGCTCTGCGCGCTTTCAATCGGGCTCCCCTCGTCGGGGGCTCCGCAGGCGCCCACCAGCAGTCCGCACGCCACCAGCAGAAAGACACAGCCGCTTGCAGGGTTCCGGATCATGATGTCTCCCTCGAAGCGAATGCGATTCATTCGAACCGCAAAGGTTGAAAGTTGAAGGATGATGGACGCGGTGGAGCGCCTGGTCTCCGCGAGCTCCAGATCCACCGCCGTCCCGCAGCTCGCGAACAAAGCAGGATGCATGCCGCCGGCGAACGGGGCCCGTGCGCTCTCGGAGCACCGGCTCAGCGGATCCTTGCGATGCAGCGCGATGAAGGGTGGATCCGCGGGATCACCCCCCCGGGCGGAGATGGCTCGGCCAGCATCGGTGGGGCGATCTCCGGGATCGCCCCACGCTACCGCGCGGGCGCGATCTCGGTGAACAGCCGCTCGTGGGCGGCGAGCATCGCCCCGAGGCTGAAGCGCGCGTCGAACGCCTGCGCGTTGCGCGCGCCCATCGCGGCGGCGGCCGCCGGATCGGACAGCAGCGCGAGGAGCCGAGCGGCGAGCGCCCGGGGCTCCTCGGGGGCGACGAGGTAGCCGCTCGCGCCGTCCTCGATCGCCTCCGGGACGCCGCCGACGCGGGTCGCGACGATCGGCTTTCCGGCGGCCATGGCCTCGAGGACCGCGAGCGGGAGCCCCTCCCAGCGGGACGAGAGGACATAGGCGTCGAGGCTCGCCATCACGTCGGGCACGTCGCTGCGCAGCCCGAGGAAGTGCACGCGCTCCCGCGCCGCCATACCGGCGCGCCGGGCCTCGAGGTCGGGCCGGGCCGCCCCGTCTCCGGCGATCACCAAGTGGACGCGCGGGTCGCGCGCGAGGACCTCGCCGGCGGCGTCGAGCAGGACGTCGATGCCCTTCTGGCGCGACAGCACCGCGACCGTGCCGAGCACGCGGGCGCCCTCGGGCAGCCGCAGCTCGGCGCGGAGGCGGTCGCCGCGCCCGGCGCGGACGCGCGCACCGTCGATGCCGTTGCGGATCACGTGGATGGGCCGCTGGACGCCGAGATCGCGCCGGAGCTTGGTCGCCAGATCGTCCGAGACCGCGATGACCGCGTCGGCGAGGCGCACGTAGTACCTGAACTTGCGCAGCGAGCGGGGGCTCGCGCTGTTGATCTCGTTGTGCTCCGAGTAGACGACGCGGGGGCGCGGCAGGAGCAGGCGCGACGAGAAGCCGCCGAAGATGAGCGGGGCGAAGTTGTGGACGTGCACGACGTCGGCCCGGACGCTGCGGAGAAAGCCGCGGATCGCGAGGGGCAGCTCGGGATCCACGCGGGCGAAGCCGAGGTTCAGCCGCGGGCGGCGCCGCAGGACGAGGCGGCGCTCGGGCGGGAGGTCGACCTGATCGAAGAGCTTGCCGGGGGCGTCCAGGCAGACGAGCGACGGGTCGAAGCGGGCGCGATCGAGGCCGTTCAGGAGGCTGACAGCGACCTTCTCGAGGCCCCCGACGTCGAGGTTGATGACCACCGTGCACACGCTGATCTTCCGCATGGGGCCCGCCTGCCGCGGTCGTACCATGGCGCCGCGGCGCCGGGGAAATCGGGTGCGGCGCGCGCGGCGATCATGTAAAGCGGGGGCTCTGCGGCGGCTCCGGATCCTCCACCTGATGCCCTGTCGCTTCTGGGGCGGCCCGGAGCGGCAGACCGTGCAATCGGCGAGGATCCTGCGCGATCGCGGCGCGTGCGACGTCTCGTTCGCCGTGATCCCGCACCGGCAGGCGAAGGTCGCGGACAACCCGCTCGTCGTGGGGGCGCGCGCCGAGGGGTTCGAGGCCGAGCCGCTCGCGATGGAGCGGGGCTACGACCTGCTCGAGGGGGCGCGCCGGCTCCGCGCGATCGCGGCGCGGCTCCGGCCCGACGTTGTCTGCACGGTGAGCTACAAGGCGGACCTCCTGGCGCTCGGGCTGCGCGGGCGCGGCGCGCCGCGGGTGCTGGCCGTGGCGCGCGGGTGGACGGGCGAGGACCTGAAGGTGCGGCTCTTCGAGTGGGCCGATCGACGGACGCTGCGCTGGCACGACGGGGTCGTTGTCGTGTCGGAGGCGCAGCGCGCGCCGGTGCGGGCGTGCGGGGTGAGCGAGGCGCGGATCTTCCGGGTGCCCAACGCGATCGACGTGGATCGGATGCCGCCCCCCGTCCCCCGCGCGCAGCTGCTGGCGGAGCTCGGGCTCGGCGCGTCGGCGCGGCTCATCGGCGCGGTGGGGCGGATCAGCCCCGAGAAGGGGCAGCGCTCGCTCGTGGAGGCGTTCGCGGCGGTGGCGCGCGCGGACGCGCAGGCCGCGCTCGTGCTGGTGGGCGACGGGCCGGACGAGGCCGTGGTGCGGGAGGAACTGGCGGCGCGCGGGCTCGGCGAGCGCGCGCGGCTGCTCGGCCTGCGCCGGGATGGCGCGCAGCTCATCGGGGCGCTGGACGTGCTGGCGCTGCCGTCGCGCACCGAGGGGCTGCCGAACGTGGTGCTGGAGGCGTTCGCGTACGGGACGCCGGTCGTCGCGAGCGCCGTCGGCGGCGTGCCGGAGCTCGTGCTGGACGGCGAGACCGGGTGGCTCGTCCCGCCCGGGCAGCCGGACGCGCTGGCGCGGGCGCTGCTCGACGCGCTCGGGCGGCCGGAGGAGGCGGGGGCGCGGGCGACCCGGGCCAAGGCGCGGCTCCTGTCGCAGTTCACGGCGGAGCGGCAGGCCGACGCGTGGCTCGAGGCGTTCGCCGCGGTGACCGGCGCCCCGGTGGCTTGAGCGGGCGGCGGACGGCGCCCGCGCCGCCGCGGAGCGCGGCAGATCTCCCGGGGAGAGCGGGTCAGCTGGGCGGCGTGGCGAGGCTCCCGGGCATGGGCGCTGCGGGGGCGCCGCGGCGCTGCTCGATCAGCTGCTTGTAGATGCGGGCGAGCGTGTCGCCCACCACGCGCCAGTCGTATCGGCTCTGGACGAGCGCCCGGCCGGCCGCGGCCAGGCGCGCCCGCAGCGCCGGATCCGCGTCGAGCTCGAGGAGCGCGCCGCGGATCTCCTCGACGGTCCGGGTGATGATCGCGTGCTCGCGGTCGCGCAGCGCGAGCCCCTCCGCGCCGAGCTGCGTGGAGACGACGGGCACGCCGGCCGCGAGCGCCTCCAGGATCTTCAGCCGCGACCCGCCCCCGATGCGCAGCGGCACCACCGACGCGAGCGCGTCGGCATAGTAGGGCCGCACATCGGGCACGGTCCCGGTCACCTCCACGCCGGGCAGCGCGCCGAGCGCGCGCACCTCCGGCCCGGGGCTCCTGCCGACCACGGTGAGGCGCCACGCGGGCCGCGCGGCGTGGATGGCGGGCCAGACGTCGCGCGCAAAGGCGACGATGGCCTGCGCGTTCGGGCGGTAATCCATCGAGCCGACGAAGACGATGCGGCGGCGCGGCTCGGAGCCGCCCGCGCCCGCGGGGAAGGCGTCGACGTGGACGCCGTTGTCGACGGCGAAGGCGCGCAGTCCGGGGCGGAGCGCGAGGAGCTTCGCGCGATCCCGCTCGCTGACCGTGAGGTGCGCGTCGAACTGCTCCAGCACCTTGCGCTCGAAGCCGGCGAGCTGCGAGGCCAGCGCGAACGCCGCGAGCCCGCGGAGGGGATCGGGCGCGTGCTTGCTGTAACGAGAGAGCACCTCCGACTCGATGTTGTGCCAGTCGCAGAGGAGCAGCGGTCGATTGCGCGCCGCGCGCAGCAAGGGCAGATAACCGGCGAGATGGACGCTCTCGACCTGCACGGCGTCGAACCGGCCTGCGTCGAGGACGCGCGCAAGCTCCTGGCGCATTGCGTCCGTCGTGTAATTGAGGACGACGAGCGGCAGCTGCCCCACGGCCCCGCGCAGGATCTTGCCCAGGGAGTTCGGCCGCTCCTGGGTCAGCGTCAGCACCTGGTCGGTGATCTGCGCGATATCGTTCATCGATTGAGGAGCGGGGCCGGCGCCGCCCATCCGCGCTCGCCCGTTCCTGACGGCGCCGTCGTCGGCGAAGCTCAGGTAAGTGACCCGCGCAAAGCGCGACAGCTGCCGGACAAAATGCCAGTTGCGTAGCTTGGCGCCTGTGTCGAGCGGCCAGCAGGCGCGAGGGGCAAAATAGAGAATACGCATCTGTCGCATCGCGGTCATGGACACCTCCGGCTCGCGCGCGACGCGCAGGCAGGTTGGACCTGTGCCTCGCGGCGCCGCGCGGCACGTTCAGGGCGATGAGCGGTCCGAGCCTCCCGGCGCCGGCTCGGCGATGGGATTGGATGGTCAGCGCCCAGAGAGCGGCGACCATGACCTGGAAAGCTAACATGGCTCACCAGTGCGATGTACAGAAATCAGCGCGAGGCGGGTCGCGTGAGCGTGCGTGGCGGCGGACGGAGGAGGCCAGGACCTGTCGGCTGACACTGGCATTTCGCGACGGAGGCGACGCTCGGCGACGCTCGGCGACGTCGCCTGCTTGACGCGCCGCGTCCCGCGGGGCTCGCGCGAATGGCACTGTGAGGAAACGTGGCTCTGCGCGGATCACCGCGGGGCCTCTCGGGCATATAAGACGCCCGCGAGCGGGCGCCTGCTTCGGGCACCGCCACGGGTCCGCACCCCTACGATTGAGGATTTCAGCGATGAACTGGGCACGAGGTTCGACGACCGGCGTATTGCTCGCGTTTTTCTTCGTGGCGTGCGGTTCCTCGAACAGCACGACAAAACCTGAGGGCTCGGGCGGCTCGGGGGCGGGGGCGGGCGGCTCGGGGGCGGGGGCGGGAGCGGGCGGGTCAACCGACTCGGGCGGCTCGACGGGCTCGGACGGAACAGGGGGGGGCGGTTCGACCGGTTCGACCGGCTCGGGCGGTGCCGGCGGCGATCCGACCGGAGGCGGCGGCGCCGGCGGCTCGTCGACCGGAGGCGGGCCCCCCGTGATCGAGCCCGTGTTGGTCACTTCCGGGCCGAACGACTACTGGAAGACAGGGGCGCCGACGGAGGTGACGAGCGGCAATGCCGACGTGACCGTCAACGACGCGACGACGTACCAGCAATGGGACGGCTTCGGCGGCACCTTCAACGAGGCGGGATGGCACGTGCTCTCGATGCTCGGCGATGCCGAGAGGAGGCGAGCCATCCAGCTGCTCTTCGACACGCACGAGGGCGCGGCGTTCGCCTACGGACGCATCCCGATCGGGGCCAGCGACTATGCGATGGATCGCTATACCCTCAACGAGACGCCGAACGATACGACGATGGCGAGCTTCTCCGTCGCTCGGGACAGGGAGAGGTTGATTCCGTACATCAAGGCGGCGCTCGCCGTGAGGCCCGACCTCCACCTCTGGGCCAGCCCCTGGACGCCCCCCACCTGGATGAAGAGCAACGGCGCGATGGATGGCGGCCGCATGAAGGACGACGCGAGCGTCCTGGAGGCGTATGCCCTGTACTTCGCGAAGTTCGTGGAGGCGTACGCCGACGAGGGCATCACCATCGAGGCGGTTCACCCTCAGAACGAGCCGAACTACGAGACGAGGTACCCGAGCTGCCTGTGGACGGGGCCGCTCATGGCCAAGTTCATCGGCACCTACCTCGGGCCGACGTTCGACGAACGAGGGCTCACGACCCAGATCTATGTCGGCACGATGTCCAACGCCGACAGCGGGAAAGACGGGACGATCCTCAGCGCCGTGACCGGCGATTCCACCGCGATGAAGTACGTCAAGGGCTTCGGGCTGCAGTGGAACATGTTGAGCAGCGTCTCCGGTTTGCGGTCGCGCAACTTGCCGATCGTGCAAACGGAGCATAAGTGCGGCAACTACCCCTGGAACCCTGCGGGCATGCCGCCGTTCAACGCGAATATGCCGCCGAACGATCACGCCTACGCCGAGGAGAGCTGGAAGCTCATCCGCGACTGGATCCAGGCAGGGGTGACCTCGTACAGCGCCTGGAACATGGTGCTGGACACGGCGGGGAAGAACCTGGACTCGCAGCGGCCGTGGCCCCAGAACGCGCTTCTTATCGTGAACACGGGGACGAGCACGCTGAACGTGACTCCCGCCTACCACGTCTTTCGCCACGTCTCCGGATACGTCGATCCCGGCGCGGTGCGCGTCGGCACGACCGGCGGCGATGCGCTGGCCTTCAAGAACCCTGACGGCACCCTCGTCACGATTCTTTACAATTCCGGCAATGCAGAGAAGACGACCGTCCTCGGCGTGGCGAGCAAGAAGCTCCAGTTCAGCATTCCTGCCCACGGATGGGCCACCGTCAACTGGAAGTGAGGCCGAAGCTCACGCCCTCGAGCTCGAAGGCCGCTCGATCTCGATGGGCCGCGCGGGAGCGGCCGAGCTTCCCGGCGCCAGCCCGGCGCCAGCAGGCCGGCGAGCTGCTCGGGAGAGGGGCGCAGGGCATGGGCTGACGGCACGGCGGCGTCAGGGGCAAGCTCTGGCCATGGCAGCGGATCCTGCCTAATGTCCGCCGCCGATGGCTTCTTCCACCCCGCTCGGCCTCGCCGAGTCCCGCGACCAGCGCATCGCCCAGGTCCTGCTGTTCGTCACCCCGGCGCTGTTCACGGCCAACATGGTGCTGGCGCGCGCCACGGCGGATTTCATTCCGCCGGTGGCGCTGGCGGAGCTGCGCTGGCTGGGCGTCGTGCTGGTGCTGCTGCCCTTCTGCGGCCGCGAGCTGTGGCGCGGCCGCGCTTCGCTGCGGCGCGACTGGGCCCGGTATGCCCTGCTCGGCCTGCTGGGCATGGGCATCTGCGGCGCCGGCGTCTACTACGGCGCCGCCAGCACCACGGCCACAAATATCGGCCTGATTTACGCCGCGTCGCCGGTGATCATCCTCCTGCTGTCGCGGGCCATGTTCGGAGAGCGCCTCAGCCGGCGCCAGGGCCTGGGCGCCGGGCTGGCGCTGACCGGTGTGCTGGTCATCGTGCTGCGCGGCGACCCGGCGGCGCTGCTGGCGCTCAGCTTCAGCACCGGCGACCTTGTCATCCTCGTCGCCGCGATCTCCTGGGCGCTGTACACCGTGCTGCTGAAGCGCTGGCCCGCTCCGCTGGGGGTCAGCGCGCGGCTCACCGCGATCGCGCTGGCCGGGGTGATCGTTCTGCTGCCGCTGCTCGGCTGGGAGCTGGCCACCCGCGGTCCGCCGGTTTTCGACCTGCGCACCGTCGCCGCCGTGCTGACCCTGGTCCTGGTGCCGGGCGTCGCCGCCTACGCCACCTACGGCTACATCACCCAGCATCTCGGCCCGAGCCGCACCGGCCTGCTGCTCTACATGTCGCCGGTCTATACCGCCGTGATGGCCTGGCTGCTCCTCGGCGAGGCGTTTGCCCTCTACCACTGGCTCGGCGCGGCGCTTGTGTTGCCGGGCCTCTTCTTCGCCACCCACAAGCCCAGTTTCAAGGTGATTGAGCGTTAAGCGCAAAGGAGTGCGACCATGATCATCCATCACACCGGGATCGGCGTTTCAGATGTCGCCCGAGAAACGCCGCTCGCGACAATCACGGGAGCGGGCCGTAGGAGAGCAGGCCCACCTTCGGGGTCTTCATCGCCAGCAGCGTGATAAGCCCGAAGTTGGTGAGGAGGGCGTGCTTTTCCGAGCCCAACGTCGCGAGCGCGACGCTCGCGGGCCCATCGAGCAAGCCGCCTATGGCGAGCACGGTCGCTTTGCCGTCTGTCCCGACCCGGACGAGCGCGTTGCCCCCGTTGCCCGCGACAAGGATGCTCCCGTCGGCGTCTACGGTGATGCCGTCGGCGCCCTGGAGCGGCAGGCATGTCGCCGGATCCGACGTGGAGAACTCGACCGCGACGTCCGGTGTCCCGTCGGCCTTGATCGGGACCTTGATGAGCGCCGCCTTGTCCGTATTGGCCACGTAGAAGGCGCTGTGCGAAAGCGCGAGGCCGTTGGCGCCAAACGGGACGCCGAGGACCGTCTTGCAGGGGTTCGTCGCAGCGATGTCCCCCTTGAGCAAAGGATCGGTGAGCCAGTTGGTCACCGTCTTGCCGTCGGGGCTTATCTTGAAGATCGCGCCCAGGGCCGAGTCCGTGACGAAGAGGTTGCCATCCTCGTCGAAGACGAGCCCATTGGGCAGGTTCATGGCCGCGTCGGTGGCGAAGGCAGTGGTCACCGGACCGCCCGCCGCCGGGATCTTGTAGATGCCGGGCGCGTACGAGGCCGGATTGAGTGACGCGGCGGCCACGTAGAGATCGCCGGCGGCAGACTGGGTGATGCCGGTGACGAAGCCCGTGTTCGCGGGCGGCGCCGGCACGGTGGCGAAGGCAGACACCTTGTTGTCAGCGAGCGAGACGGCGACGATCTCGCCGGTCAGGGCATAGCTCATATACGCCGTCTTGCTGTCGGCGGCGACCCAGAGCCCCTCGGGGAGCTGGGACTTCGCTGCATCGAGCTCGGCGAGAAGATTGAGCTCTGGCGTCGAGACGCTGTCGCCGCCGCCACCGTTGCTGCTGCTGCTGCTTGTGGTGTTGTCTCCGCCGCAGGCGACGAGAGATGCGCTGAGCCCCAGCGCCGTCAGGAGGATCGAGCGGGAGAGTACCATGGTCAATTTCATGAGAATTCCTTAGGTAAAGTGTCTTTACTATCAGGGCGGCTGCCGCCGCTCGGTGGGACGTGTAAGGACCGTGAAAGGTCGTGCCCGCGCGAACGAGCTTCTGCCCTTGCGCCGCAAGGGCTCGCCGGTGCCCGCGACAGTCGGTAGCGCCGCGAGCTGTGGACGGCCTGAACATGACGCGGCTTTCGTCGTTGCGGTAGAGTCCTAGGCCGGTTAAACTGTTCTGCCCAGAGGACAATGCTGACCACCTCCCTGGACGATCTCCTCTCGATGGCGATCTTTGCGCGCGTGGTGGAGCGCAAGTCCTTCACGGGCGCGGCGAGCGTGCTCGGGCTCTCGAAGTCGGTCGTCAGCGCGCGGCTCGCGGCGCTCGAGGAGCGGCTCGGCGTACGGCTGCTCCACCGCTCGACGCGGCGCCTCGCGCTCACCGAGGACGGCCTACGGCTCTACGAGAGCTGCGAGCGTATCCTCACGGCCGCCGACGAGGCCGCGTCCGCGATGCACGGGGTGAGCCGGGTCCCCGAGGGGCTCTTGCGCGTGTCGGCGCCCATCTCGTTCGGCATACTGAAGATCGCGCCCTTGCTAGGCGACTTCGCGGCGCGCTGCCCGCAGGTGCGCCTCGATCTCTCCCTCTCCGACCGCCTCGTGGATGTCGTCGGCGGGGGCTTCGACGTCGTGGTGCGCTTTGCGCGGCAGCTCGATGAGGCGCGTGTCGCGCGCAAGATCGGGTCTTACCGTCGTATGGTCTATGCCTCGCCCGGCTACCTCGCGCGCCACGGCGCGCCGCAGGTGCCCGGCGATCTCGTCAGGCACAACTGCATCCGTCTCTCGGGGCAGTCGGGCGAGTGGGTCTTCGAGTCCGGCGCGGAGACGCTCGCCGTGCCGGTCAGGGGCAATCTGGTCGTGGATAATGTCGTCGTGCTCAGGCAAGCGCTCGTGGACGGGCTCGGCCTCGCGATGCTGCCGTACTTCGCCGTCGCAGCGGATCTTGCAGCCGGCCGGCTCCAGCCTGTGCTCTTGAGCCATGTCGGGCAAGAGATATCGATCTTCGTCGTCTTCCCTCACCACCTCCACCAGCCCACCAAGGTGCGCGCGTTTGTGGAACTCCTCGTCGAGCGCCTGGGGAACGAGGTAGGGGCGGGCGCCGCGCCGGGGAGAAGGAAATCCAAAGCAGCTCGGACATGACAAGCCCCGACTGCGCGATCTGCCCGCAGGCTGTGGAGTGACCGCGGTCCCTTCGATGCATGGCCAAGTCATTGATACAGCGTCACTTTTCCAGGAGGAAGGCGGATCGCGTATGGAACCTTCTGCCATTTGAGGTGAGCGCGGTGATTCTCCCTTGACATCTTCGAATCGTTTTGCTTTCCCTTTCTCCTTCCCCACTGAGCACGCGACGGGCCGCAGCCGAGGCGCGGGCGCCTTTTGCCCTTTCCGTCGGCTCAGCTTGCCTGCAATCAATGGCTTCGGCTGACGTGCGAGGAGGTGCTCGATGACGAATCCACTGACGATTGTATTCGTATTGTTTCCGGGTATCACACAGCTCGACTTCACCGGGCCCTTCGAGATGCTGAAGCGCCTGCCCGGCGCGCGTGTGGTGGTCGCCTCGCGCGACGGGGGCACCCTGAAAGCGGACAGCGGCCTCGAGTTTGCGGGCCTATCGCGGCTCGACGAGGTGGCCATTGCCGACGTGATCTGCGTGCCGGGCGGGTCGGGGATGACGGAAGCGCTCGCTGACGCCGAGCTCATCGCCGCCGTGCGGCGCCTGGGGCAAGACGCGCGTTACGTCACGTCCGTCTGCACCGGGTCGCTCTTGCTCGCGGCCGCCGGTTTGCTCGACGGCAAGCGCGCCACGTGCCACTGGGCGTTCCGCCCGCTGCTGGCCGAGCTGGGCGTGCAGGTTGAGAACGCCCGGGTCGTGCGCGATGGCAACGTGATCACGGGCGGCGGTGTCACGGCGGGGATCGACTTCGCGCTCACGCTCGTGGCGGAGCTGGCCGGGCCAGAGGTGGCCCAACGCATCCAGCTCTACACCGAGTATGATCCGCAGCCGCCTTTCGCGGCGGGGTCGCCCGACAGGGCACCGGCCGAGCTGGTCGCCCTCGTGCGCGAGCAGACGGCAAAGGTTGTTGCCGACCGCCGGGCGGCGTTGCTCGCCGCGCGAGCCAAGCTCTAGCTAGAGCGACAAACGGGTTGAAACCCCGAGAAAAAGCATGAATTTCACAGGGAGGCGGGGAGGCGGGGAGCGAGAGACGGCGGGAGGGAGAGATTCATTTTTTTTCTTCCTCCCCGCCTCCCCGCCTCCCTGTGAAAATTCTCCGGGTTTCAACGTGATCGGTGTCCTAGTACTTCGTTCCCTAAGTTCGTCCCGGGGGTCCGAGACGTCATATCTGCGCGAAAGCATGAGGCTTTCTGGCCGCGATAACCCGGGAGGAACTTAGGGAACGCTGTACTAGTCACCAGCTCGCCCCTCGGTCCTTCAGGACGTCACCGCAGGCCGCTCTTCACCGCCGCGATGAGCTCGCCGTTCGTCGTGTCGCCGCTCAGCTCCCAGAACATCGCGCCGCCCAGCCCCTTGTCCTTGATGTAACGCATCTTGACCCCGAGCGACGCCGGGGTGTCGTAGCTCCAGAACTCGGTTCCATTGAAGGTGTAGAACGCCTTCGTGTCCGGGTGGGTGTAGCCGGGGTGCCCCTTGGCCTTCAGGATCTTGTAGTCCTCGATGCCCGCCTCGTACGTGCCCGGGGCGGCGCCGGCGGCCGACTGCCACACCCCCTGGCTCGCGCTCGTGACCCCGGTCCAGCCGCGGCCGTAGAAGGGCACCCCGACGACCAGCTTGCTCGCCGGCGTCCCGCCGTTCAGCCAGGCCGAGACCGCCTCGTCGGTGCTGTACTTCAGGGCCTTCGCGGGGTTCGAGGCGGAGTTGTAGAGCGGCGAGTGGAAGTTCGTCGTGCGCTCCCACGCCCCGTGCATGTCGTACGTCATCAGGTTGATGAAATCGAGGTGCCGGTGGATCGCGCCGACCTGGATCTTCTCGATCTTGTCGAGTCCGGCGGGCGCCGCGATGGTGAGCTGCAGCCCGGGGCGCACCGCGTTGAGCTGGCTGCGGAACTCGGCGAGCAGCGCCGTGAAGTTCTGGGTGTCCTCGGGGCGCTGGTTGCAGGTGCTGCCGCAGGCGGCCGGGTACTCCCAGTCGACGTCGATGCCGTCGAACACGCCGCCCCAGCGGGGATCCTTGATGAAGAGATCGACACACGAAGAGACGAACGAGGCGCGGTTCGCGGGCAGCGCGGCGTCGGAGAAGCCGGCGGACCAGGTCCAGCCGCCGAGCGAGATCATCACCTTGAGGTGCGGGTGCTTGCGCTTCAGCTTGCGGAGCTGGTTGAAGCTGCCGCGGAGCGCGCCGGTGTCCCAGGTGTCGGCGACGCCGTCGACGCTGTCGGCGGCGCTGTAGGCCTTGTCGTAATCGGCATAGGTGTCGCCGAGCGCACACCGGTTGCCCACCACGTTGCCAAAGGCGTAGTTGATGTGCGTGAGCTTGGCGGCCGAACCGCTCGTGTCGATGTTCTTGACGTGGTAGTTGCGGCCGTAGATGCCCCACTCCGCGAAGTAGCCAATCACCTTCTTGCCGTCGCCCGCGCCGCCGCTGCCTCCCTCGCCGCCGGAGCCGCCGGCTCCGCCGCTGCCGCCCGAGCCGCCGGCTCCGCCGCTGCCGCCTGAGCCGCCGCTGCCGCCTGAGCCGCCGCTGCCGCCTGCACCGCTCGTGCTGGAGCTGGTGGAGCTGCTGGTGCTGGTGCCGCTGCCGCTGACCACCCGCCACAGCGCCGGGACGATCGGCGGCTCCCAGCCCGGAAGGGAGGTGTGCCCCTGAATGCAACTGTACGTGACGCCGCCGTAGGTCACCTCGGAGTTCACGGCATACGCGGTGTACGGCGCCCAGGCAGCGGCGAGGGCGGCTTGCTCCGTCTCCTCGATCTCTGCTCCATCCGGGCCGATGCGCCCCACGTCGTCGCCATCGAGGCCGCCGCACGCGGCCAGAGCCATCACAGCAAAGAGCGGCAGGGTCGTGAGAGGATAATGCTTCATGGCAGATCTCCTTGAGTGTCCCGGTTTCCGGTCGTTGCAAACCTCATCAGCAACCGGCGTACCGCTCGCGGCAATGACCTCGATGATCGATGTCAATGAGCCGCCTCAGCGCGTTTTGCGCTCCCAGAGGAGGACACTCGCCGTGATCGCGCCCGGCGATCCCGGCGCGCACGGGGGGCGATCCGGGAGATCGCCGGGCGATCCTCCCGATCGCGGGAGAGCTCCCGGATCGCCCCCCGGGGCCTCCCGGCGATCCCCTGGAGATCGCCCGGCGCAGCGCTCTTCTTCGCTTCCTCCCTCCCGCAGCAGGCGGCCCCGGAGCAGGGCATGACGCTTGCTCTTGTCGGGATCCGTGGATGGAACCATCGAGCCCCTCGGCCAGGAACCTGTCGAGCCACATCCGGATAGGATCGCGGTCGAAATGCACACCAGCGAACCGCTGACGCTCCTCGCCCCGCTGTCCGGTCCCATCGTGCCGATCGAGTCGGTTCCCGATGCGGTCTTCGCCGACAAGATCGTCGGCGACGGCATCTCGATCGATCCGACCTCCCAGACGTTGCTCGCCCCGTGCGACGCGACGGTGACCCAGCTCCACGCGGCGCGGCACGCCATCACCCTGAGCGCCGCGGGCGGGGTCGAGATCATGATCCACGTCGGCATCGACACCGTCGGCCTGAAGGGCGAGGGGTTCAGGGCACGGGTGAGCCAGGGAGACAGGGTCTCCGCCGGCCAGGCGCTCATCGAGTTCGACGCCGATCACCTCCTCCGCAACGCGCCCAGCCTGCTCACGCAGATCATCGTCCTGAGCGGCGAGACGAGCGCCATCGTCGAGCGCGCGAGCGGCGTGGCCAAAGCCGGCGCGAGCCGCCTCATGACGGTGAGCCCCAGGCGGCGGGCCGGCGGGGAAGCGCCACGCGCGTCGAGCGCGGGGGAGACGAGCGCGTCCAGGCCGCCGCCGCGGGCCACGGTCGGGATCACGTCCGCCCTCGTCGTGGTGCCCAACCCGCACGGGCTGCACGTGCGTCCGGCCGCGGTGCTCGCCACCGAGGCCAAGTCGTTCGCCGCCGACATCAGCGTGGAGCTCGCCGGCCGCAACGCCAACGCGAAGAGCGTCGGCGCGCTGATGAAGCTCGGCGCGGGCCCGGGCGCCGAGCTGCGCATCGTCGCGAGCGGCAGCGAGGCGGCGCGGGCGGTGGCCCGCCTCGTCGAGCTCGTCCGGAGCGGGCTGGGCGAGGATCTCTCCGCCGCGCGTCCTCCATCGCCCCCGGCCGATCCCGGGCGCGCCGCCCCCGCCGCCGCGCCGCGCCCGAGCGACGACGCGCGGCACCTCCACGGCGTGAGCGCCTCGCCGGGGCTCGCCATCGGACCGATCTGCACGATCGACCCGCTCGCCGCCCCGGTCGACGAGGGCGCGACCGACACGGAGGCGGAGCTCGCGCGCCTGCAGAAGGCGCTGCTGCACACCCGGCTGGAGCTGAAGCAGCTCGTCGCCGCGTCGGGCAAGCGCGTCGAGCAGGCCCAGATCTTCAGCGCGCACCTCGCGATGCTCGACGATCCGGAGATGATCACCCGCACCGAGGTCGCCATCGTGGAGGGCAAGTCGGCCGCGTTCGCGTGGCGCGAGGCGGTGATGTCGTCGTACCGGGAGCTCGCTCGCCTCTCGAACCCGCTGCTCGCCGCGCGCGCCAACGATCTGCGCGACGTGGGCGGCCGCGCGCTGCGGCACCTCGCCGGCGTCGACGAGGCCCAGGCCGTGCCGGCCGGCAGCATCGTCGTCGCGGAGAGCCTGACGCCCTCCGAGGTCGTGCGGCTCGCCGACCAGCGGATCGCCGGCCTGGTCAGCGTGCTCGGCGGCACCACCTCGCACGCCGCGATCCTGGCGCGCTCGCTCGGCGTGCCGTACCTCGTCGGCGCCTCGCCGTCGCTGCTCGCCGTCGAGGCGGGGGCGGCGGCCGTGCTCGACACCGACGAGGCGGTGCTGCTGCTCCACCCGAGCGCGGCCGAGCTCGACGCCTACCGCGGCCGGCTCGGCGCGCGCCAGGCGCTGCGCGAGCGGCAGGAGGCGGCCGCGGGGGAGCGCGCGGTGACCCGCGACGGGGTCCACGTCGCGGTGCTGGCCAACATCGCGAGCGCCGACGACGCCCGCAAGGCCGTCCGGCTCGGGGCCGAGGGCGTGGGCCTCCTGCGCACCGAGCTGATGTTCTTCGATCGCGACAGCGCGCCGACCGAGGCCGATCAGACCGCCGCGTACCAGGAGATCGCCGACGCGCTGGGCGAGCGCCCGTTCGTCATCCGCACGCTCGACGTCGGCGGCGACAAGCCGCTCTCGTACATGCCCTTGCCCGCGGAGGACAACCCGCTCCTCGGCATCCGCGGCCTGCGCATCGGCGCGCTCCACCCGACGATCCTGCGGAGCCAGCTCCGCGCCATCCTGGCGGTCCGGGCCCCGGCCGGGCACCGCGTCCTCTTGCCCATGGTCGCGAGCCTCGAGGAGCTCAAGGAGGCGAGGCAGGTGCTCGAGGAGGAGCGCCGGCGCGCCGGATCGCCCCCGGTGGAGCTCGGGGTGATGGTCGAGGTGCCGTCGGTCGCGGTCCAGGCCGACCGGTTCGCGGCGGAGGTCGATTTCTTCTCGATCGGCACGAACGATCTCACCCAGTACACGCTGGCCATGGACCGCACGCACCCGCGGCTCGCCGGCCGGCAGGACGCGCTGCACCCGGCGGTGCTCCGGCTCATCGACGCGACCGTGCAGGCCGCGAGGAAGCGCGAGCGCCACGTGGCGATCTGCGGCGCGGTGGCGAGCGATCCCGAGGCCGTGGCCGTGCTGATCGGCCTCGGCG
Source organism: Sorangium sp. So ce887 (assembly GCF_051521455.1). Lineage (NCBI taxonomy): Bacteria > Pseudomonadati > Myxococcota > Polyangiales > Polyangiaceae > Sorangium > Sorangium sp. So ce887. Next base: position 3,612,159 of record NZ_CP150354.1, read on the forward strand.
TGACCGAGCTGAGCGTCAGCGTCCAGGCGATCCCGGAGGTGAAGGCGAGGATCCGCGAGCTCGACGCCGCGAGGTGCCGCGAGATCGCCAGGGCCGCGCTCGATCTGGGGACCGCGGCCGAGGTGCGGGCGCTGCTCTCGCCCGGCGCGCGATCCGGATGATCTCACCCGCGCAGCACGCAGGCCGGGGGCCGGCCGCCAGCGCGACGCGAAAACGGCCCCGCCCAACGGAGAAGGAGCTTCGGATGAGAGGATTCAACGAGCTGCAGCGCGTCGGCAAGGCGCTGATGTTGCCCATCGCGGTGCTGCCGGTCGCGGGCTTGCTGCTCCGGCTGGGGCAGCCCGACGTGCTGGACATCGCGTTCGTCGCCCAGGCCGGCGGCGCCATCTTCGACAACCTGGCGCTGATCTTCGCCGTGGGCATCGCGGTCGGCCTCGCGCGCGACATGAACGGCGTGGCCGGGCTCTCCGGGATGATCGCCTACCTGGTGATCACGAACGGGGTGAAGAGCATCGACGAGAAGGTCAAGATGGGCGTCCTCGCCGGCATCCTCGCCGGCGTCCTCGCGGGGGCGATGTACAACCGCTTCCGCGACACGAAGCTGCCCTCCTTCCTGGGCTTCTTCGGCGGCAGCCGCTTCGTGCCCATCGTCACCGGCGGCGCGAGCCTCGCCCTCGCGCTCGTCCTCGGCTTCGTCTGGCCGCCCATCCAGGCCGGCATCGACGCGCTGGGCGGCTGGGTCGTGGCCTCGGGGCCGATCGGTGCCTTCAGCTTCGGCGTCCTGAACCGCCTGCTCATCCCGACCGGGCTGCACCACATCCTCAACAACCTCGCGTGGTTCGTTGTCGGCTCATTCCCGGGCGCCAAGGGGGCCGCGACCGGCGATCTGAACCGCTACTTCGCCGGCGATCCCTCGGCGGGCGTGTTCATGGCCGGCTTCTACCCGGTGATAATGTTCGGCCTGCCGGCGGCGTGCCTGGCGATCTATCGCACCGCCCGCCCCGAGAACCGCAAGGCCACCTTCGGCGTGATGTTCTCGGCCGCGCTGACCGCCTTCTTGACCGGCATCACCGAGCCCATCGAGTTCGCGTTCATGTTCCTCGCGCCGGCGCTGTACGCGGTCCACGCCGTGCTGACCGGCCTCTCGCTGGCGCTGCTCGACGTGCTCGGCGTGCGGCACGGCTTCAGCTTCTCCGCCGGGTTCATCGACTACACGCTGAACTACGGCCTCTCGACCAAGGGCTGGATGATCGTGCCTGTCGGCCTCGTCTACGCGGTCGTCTATTATGGCCTCTTCGTCGTCTTCATCGAGCGGTTCAACCTGGCCACGCCGGGTCGCGAGGCCGCGGCGGGGCCCTCCGCGGTCCCGTCCGAGGGCGCGCCGGGGGAGGGGGCCGAGGCCGGCGGGCTCGCCGGGCAGCTCCTGCGGGCGCTGGGCGGCCACGGCAACCTCCGCGAGATCGACGCCTGCATCACCCGCCTGCGGCTGGTCATGGTCGATCGCGATCGCGTGAAGGACGCGGACCTGAAGGCGCTTGGCGCCAAGGGCGTTGTGCGCCCGGGGACCGACAGCCTGCAGGTGATCCTCGGCCCCATGGCCGAGTCGATCGCCCGGGAGATGCGGGAGCTCAGGGATGGCGCGCCGGCCGCGGCGCCGCAGCCCGGCGCGCCCGCGGCGCAGCCGGCAATGCAGCCCGGCGCGCCCGCGGCGCAGCCAGCAATGCAGATCGAGCGCTGGCTCGCCGCGCTCGGCGGCGCCGCCAACGTCCGGTCCGTGGAGGGGTTCTCGAGCGGGCGCGTGCGCGTCGAGCTCGCCGACGTGGACACGGTCGACGACGCGGCGCTGGAGGCCGCGGACGTGATGGGGGTGATGCGCCTCCCGAACCGGGTTGTCCACTTGCTTGTCGGCCCGGAAGCGCCGCAATACGCCGCCGCGCTCGCGCGGAAGCTCGAGGGGTGACGGGCGTGGAGCTGGAAGGCAACCTCCTCACGCCGGACGGCTGGCTCCGCGGGCGCGTTTGCTTCGACGCGCGGATCCAGGAGATCGAGGGCGCGCCGGCCCCCGAGCCCGCCCGGGGGCCGCGGATCCTGCCCGGCTTCATCGATCTGCACGTGCACGGCGGCGGCGGCCGGGACGTCATGGAGGGCGGGGACGCGGCCCGGGTGATGGCCCGCGCGCACGCCACGACCGGGACCACCAGCCTGCTCGCCACCACGATGACGGCGCCCCTTCCGGAGATCGTCTCCGCCCTGCGCGCGATCCGGGCCGCCATGAACGCGCGCCGCCGCGGCGAGGCGCGCGTCCTCGGCGTCCACCTCGAGGGCCCGTTCCTCAACCCGGGTCGGCTGGGCGCGCAGCCTCCGAGCGTGGTGGGCGGCGACCTCGGCGTCGCGCTCGCGCTCCACGCCGTGGCGCCGATCCGCGTGCTCACGCTTGCGCCGGAGCTCGCGGGCCACCTGGCGCTCATCCGCGACCTGTGCGCCCTCGGGGTGCGGGTCCAGATCGGGCACACGCTGTCCAGCTACGACGAGGTCGTGGCGGCCCTCGAGGCGGGGGCGAGCGGCTTCACCCACCTCTTCAACGCGATGAACGGGCTGCACCACCGCGAGCCCGGCGCGGTCGGGGCGGCCCTGGCCCACGGCGACTTCGCCGAGCTGATCCCGGATCTCGTCCACGTGCATCCGGGCGCCATCCGGGCCGCCCTGCGCTGCATCCCGCGGCTCTACGCCGTGACCGACGGCACCGCGGCCTCGGGGATGCCGGACGGGCCGTACCGGCTCGGCGCGCACGCCGTCACGAAGTGCCAGAACAGCGTGCGGCTCCCCGACGGGACCCTGGCAGGGAGCTGCCTGACCATGCACCAGGCCTTCAAGAACCTTGTCGGCCTCGGGCTCTCCGTGCCGGAGGCGTCGCGCCGGTGCAGCCAGTTTCCGGCCGAGCACCTCGGCCTCGAGGATCGAGGGCGCGTCGCGCCGGGTTGCTTCGCCGATCTGCTGGTCCTGGACGAGGATCTCGCCCTGCGGCAGGTCCTCGTGGAAGGGGAGCCCCTTGAGTAATCGAACGAGCTCGATCATGGCCGAGGAGGCCCGCTCCGCCGCGGAGATCGTGGCGCAGCAGCTCACGCAGGACGAGCCTGCCTACCGCGACCTGGGCGCCCGCCTGCGGGCGGCGCCTCCCCCGTCCGTGGTCACGATCGCCCGCGGCAGCTCGGATCACGCCGCGGGCTACCTCGCTTACCTCGTGATGACGCAGCTCGGCTGTCCGGTCGCGAGCCTGCCTCCGTCGGTGGTGACCCTCTACCGCGCGCCGCTGCGGCTCCCGGGCAGCCTGGCGGTCGCTGTGTCGCAATCGGGGCAGAGCCCGGATGTCGTGACCACGCTCTCGGCGTGCGGCGCCGCGGGCGCGGTGACGGCGGCCCTCGTGAACCAGCTCGGCTCGCCGCTCGCCCAGGCGGCCGGGTCGACGATCCCCCTGCGCGCCGGTCTCGAGCGCAGCGTCGCCGCCACGAAGAGCTTCATCGCCAGCCTGAGCGCCATGGCCAGGGTGGTGGGGAGCTGGAGAGAGGACGCCGTCCTGCTCGACGCGCTGAAGGCGCTGCCGGACACCCTGTCTGCCGCGAGCGAGAGCGACGTGAGCCCGCTCGTGGGCGCGCTGGCCGGCGAGGAGCGCCTGCTCGTGCTCGGGCGGGGCCCGGGCTTCTCGATCGCGCTGGAGGCGGCCCTCAAGTTCAAGGAGACGTGCGGCGTCCACGCCGAGGCGTTCACTGTCGCCGAGGTGCAGCACGGGCCGATGGCCCTCATCGACGAGCGGTTCCCGCTCCTGATCTTCGCCCCGCGGGGCCCGGCGCAGGCCGGCCTCGCCAGCATGGCGGAGGAGTTCCGGGGGCAGGGCGCGAAGGTGATCCTCGTCGGTCCGGCCGGGCTGCCGGGGGTGGATCTCGTGGTGCCCGCGTCTCCCCACGAGCTGCTCGACCCGCTCTGTCAGATCCAGGCGTTCTATCTGGCCGCCGCTGCGTTGGCCGAGGCCAGAGGGCTGGATCCCGACGCGCCGAGGCGGCTCAAGAAGGTCACGAAAACACTGTAGGAGTGCGTCATGAGAAGGCCTGTTTTCCGATTTGGGCTGCTCACCGCCGCCCTGTTTGTGGCAGGGTGCGCCGGCGACGGGACGCCCTCGTCCGCCGGGAGCACCACGATGAGCACCAGCACGGGCAATGAGGGTGGCGGCGGCGGCGGTGGTGGTGGCGGCACCGGAGGGGACGGCGGCGCGGGCGGCTCGGCGAAGCAGCGCCCGTCGGGCGCCGATCTCGCCGTGAGCTGGGGAGTTCTGGACAACACAAAGAACCCCGCGGTGAGCTTCGGCTCGGAGCTGACGATCACCAACCATGGGACGGTCCCGCTCGGGAACGGCGGCTGGACGCTCTATTTCAACTTCGTCCGGGCGATCCTCCCCGAGAGCCTGCCGGCGGGGGTGAAGGTCACCCAGCTCAACGGCGACTTCTTCAAGATGGAGCCGACCGAGGCGTTCCAGCCGGTGGAGCCGGGGCAGAGCGTCGTCATTCCCTTCGATGGATCGTACTGGGCCATCAAGGAGACGGACGCCCCCGCGGGCTATTACTTCGTATTCACGGACGCCGAGGGCGTGGCCTCTGCGCCGGAGGCGGTTGGCTCCGAGACCGTCCAGCCGTTCCTGGAGGAGAAGCAGACGGACCGTTTCCCGGGCGACATCACGCCCGTGCCGACGGCGGCGTCTCGCCATGACGAGAACCAGGCGGTCCGCCTGCTCCCGGCGGGCGACGTCGACAGGGTCGTGCCCTCGCCGGTGCTCCTCGAGGCGGGCGCCGGAGAGCTTGTGTTGACGTCTGCCGTGCCCGTCGTTCATGCCGCGGGGCTCCAGGGCGAGGCGGCCTTTCTGGCGGAGGCGCTCGGGGTCCTCCTCGGTGGCGCGCCGGAGGTCCGCGAGGGCGCGCCGCCCGCGGGGACGGCGGCGATCGTGTTGACGACGGGCGCGCTCGACGTCGGCGGCCAGCCGAAGCAGGCGGGCGACGAGGCCTATCGCCTCACGGTCACCGGGGAGGGCGTCGAGATCGTGGGCAGCGACGCGGCCGGTGTGTTCTATGGGATCCAGAGCCTGCGCGCCCTCGCGCCCGTGGAGGCCTACCGGGCCGCCCAGCCCGAGCTCGCGATCGGCGCGGTGACGGTGGAGGACGCCCCGCGCTTCGCGTACCGCGGCATGCACCTCGACGTCGCGCGCAACTTCCAGCGCAAGGAGGCCGTGCTGAAGCTGCTCGACGTCATGGCCTTCTACAAGCTGAACAAGTTTCATTTCCACCTGACCGACGACGAGGGGTTCCGCCTCGAGGTGAGCGGCTTGCCCGAGCTCACCGAGGTCGGCGCCCGGCGCGGCCATACCCTGGACGACCGCGACAAGCTCGTCCCCTCGTTCGGCTCCGGTCCGGACCCGGATTCTCCGGCGTCGAACGGCAGCGGCCATTACACCCGCGCCGAGTTCGTGGAGATCCTGCGTCATGCCAGGGCGCGCCACATCGAGGTGATCCCCGCGATCGACATGCCGGGCCACGCCCGCGCGGCGGTCAAGGCGATGGAGTCGCGTTATGCGAGGCTCGCGGCCGCCGGCGATCTCGCGAAGGCCGAGGAGTTCCTGCTCGGCGATCTGGAGGACGCGTCCCAGTACATGTCCGTGCAGATGTGGCACGATAACGTGATGAATCCCTGCCGGGAGTCGACCTACAGGTTCCTGAAGGTGGTCGTGGACGACATCGTCGCCATGTACGCCGAGGCCGGCGCGCCGCTCACCACCTTCCACACGGGCGGCGACGAGGTGCCGGAGGGGGTCTGGGAGCAGTCCCCCTCGTGCCGCGCGCTCCTCGCCGAGGCGCAGGAGGAAGGCGTCGATTCCGTGGACGATCTGGCGAGCCATTTCCTCCGCAAGGTCAGCGCGATCCTCTCGTCCCACGACCTCGTGACCGGCGGCTGGGAGGAGATCGCCTTGAGCAAGGTGCAGGCGGAGGGCGGCGTCGACAAGGAGGCCAACCCCGAGTTCCTGAGCAGCCATTTCAGGCCGTACGTCTGGAACAACGTCTGGGGCTGGGGGGACGAGGACAACGGCTACAAGCTCGCCAACGCGGGTTATCCGGTGGTCCTCTCCAACGCCACAAACCTGTATTTCGACCTCGCCTACGACAAGGATCCTTCGGAGCCTGGGTATTACTGGGCCGGGTTCGTGGACACGCGGAAGCCCTACGAGTTCGTGCCGTTCGACATCTACAGGAGCGCCCACGCGGATCGCATGGGCAATCCGATCGATCAGGCGGCGATGTTCCGGGACCACGTCAGGCTGACCGACGCAGGCCGGGCGAACATCCTCGGCATCCAGGGGCAGCTCTGGGGCGAGAACGCCAAGGGGCAGCGAGCGATGGAGTACCTGATCTTCCCGAAGCTGCTCGGCCTCGCGGAGCGGGCCTGGGCGCCGGACCCGGCGTGGGCGGCGGAGGACGACGGGGCGGCGCGCGCGAGCCTGCTCGCCGAGGCGTGGAATCGCTTCGCCAACAGCCTGGGGCAGCGCGAGCTGCCGCGGCTCGACCACCTGGGCGGCGGCGTGGACTACCGGCTCCCGCTGCCGGGCGCGCGCATCGAGGGTGGCCAGCTCGTGGCGAACGTCGCTTTCCCGGGGCTCCAGATCCGCTACACGACCGACGGCGCCGAGCCCGACGCCGCTTCGACCCTCTATCAGGGGCCGGTGGCGGTGAGCGGCGTCGTCAAGCTCAGGACGTTCGACACGCGCGGCCGTGGCAGCCGCACCTCGGTCCTCGAACCGGACGCGTCGGGTCGCGGGCGGGCGGTGAGGTGAGGTGAGGGGCGGCTCGACGACCGCAGCGCAGCGGGGGGCCGCGCTGGCGCTCCTCGCGCTGCTGCCCGGCTGTTACATCGATCTCGACGGCCTGACCGGCGGGGCCACGGGCGGCGCCGGCCCCGACGACCCGGGTCGCTGCGCACCGGCGGGCTGCGATGGCCCGTGCGTGGTCGCCGCGGCCGAGGAGGCCGGCGGTCCTGCCGCGATCGCCGCGGTCGGGCCGCACGTGGTGTGGACGAGCCGCGCGGGCGATCGCGTCCGCCGCCTCGATCCCGCGACGGGCGGGGTGGACGACCTCGTGTCGTTCACGCCGTCGCCGGGCCTGCTCGCGGTCGCCGGCGGGCTCGTCGTCTGGGTCGCCGCCGACGGGCTCTGGCGGTGCCCGGCCGACGGTTGCGCGGCGGGGGCGACGTCGCTCCTCGCCTTCGCGCCGGACGAGGCCGAGGCCGTGCGCGGCCTGGCGACGGACGGGCGGCACGTGTACTGGACGCGCGACGAGCCGAGCGGCACCGCCGGCGAGCTGCTGCGCTGCCCCGTCGCCGAGGGCTGCGGCGCGACCCCGGAGCTGCTCGCGCCGAGCCAGTCCCACCCGCGCGGCGTGGCGGTCGCCCCGGGCGACGCAGGCGACGTCGTGTGGGTCCAGCACGGCACGGGCGCCGCCTTCGGCCGGGTGCACCGCCTCGACAAGGGCGCTCCCCCGGGCACCCTCGCGGCGCAGATCGCGGTGTTGCTGGATTTCCCGGACCAGATCGCGCTCGGCGACACCGACGTGCTCTGGACCTGGGCCCACCCGGACGGGTCGGCGGCCGGCGTCTCCCGTTGCGACCTCGTGGAGTCGTGCGCCCCTGAGCCGCTCGCGCCGCAGACCGAGCCGGCGCGGCCGCTGCGCGAGCCCGCGGCGCTCGTGATCGACGGCGCGGACGTGTACTGGGCGGACCGCGGCGCGGGCACGGTCCTGCGCTGCCCGGCCGCGGGCTGCCCCGGCTACCCCGAGGTGCTCGCCGAGGGCCTGACGCGCCCCGCGGCCGTGGCGGTGCAGGGCGCCTGTGTCTACGCGGTCGACGAGGCCGACGGCGGTCGTGTGGTGCGCGTGCCGCGGTAGCGCTGTGTCTGTCGTCCGAGCTCGTTGCGTGCCCGGATGGAGGTAGCGCCGCCTCCAGGTCGTTCAGGCGGTTTTTGCGGGGAGCCGCTCCTCCGGCTCGACGGCGGCGGCGGCGATCGTCCGGCGTAGCAATGGGCCGATGGTCAGGCCCTGTAACACGATGGAGACGACCACCACGACATAGGTGATGGTCAGCAGGATCTCACGCTCATGAACGAGCGTGCCGTCCGCGAGCTTTCCGGGGATGGAGAGCGCGAGGGCCACCGAGACGCCGCCGCGCAGGCCGCCCCAGGTGAGGATGCGGATCGCCCCCGGGGTGAAGACCCTGCGCCTCCTCATGAGGCTCACCGGCAGCGCGACAGCGATGAATCGCGCGATCAACACGACAGGAAACGCGAGGAGCCCCGCGATCAGCGACTGGGTGTCGAAGGCGACGATCAGGAGCTCGAGGCCGATCAAGACGAACAGCACCGCGTTCAGGATCTCGTCCATCAGCTCCCAGAAGTCGTCCAGGTGCTCGCGGGTCTTCTCGCTCATGGCGCCGGCGCGCGCCTCGTTCCCGATGAAGAGCCCGGCCACCACCATGGCGATGGGGCCGGAGACATGAAGGGCGTACGCCAGGGCGTAGCCGCCCGCCGCGGTCGCCAGCGAGATCAGGACCTCGACCTTGTAGTCGTCGACCTTCCGCAACATGGCGAGCGTCACGAAGCCGAGCGCAAGGCCGTACAGCACGCCGCCGATCGCCTCCTGCAGGAACAGCAGCGAGAGCCTCTGTGGATCGATGCCCGACGTCCCCGAAGCGATCTCCAGGAGCCCGATGAACGCCACCACCGCCACGCCGTCGTTGAAGAGCGACTCCCCGGCGATCTTCATCTCGAGCTCCTTGGGCGCGCCCACGTGCTTGAGGACCCCGAGCACCGCGATGGGATCGGTGGGGGAGATCAGCGCGCCGAAGAGCAAGCAGTAGACCGGCCGGATGTGCACGCCCATCATCGTCATGAGGGCGTAGGTCATGCCGCCCACGAGCACGGTGGACATGAGCACACCCCCCGTGGCCAGGACGCCGATGACGAGCCGCTGCTTCTTCAGTTCCGCCAGGTTGACGTGCAACGCGGCGGCAAACAGCAGGAAACCGAGCATCCCCTGCATCAACGTCTTGTTGAAGTCGACGCCCGAGAGGTGCTCTCTCGCCTCGGCCTCCACCGCCGGAAACAGCTCTCCGACGGCCACCATGACGAGGGACGCCGTCATCGCGATCAGCATCAACCCGATCGTGGTCGGCAATTTCAGGAACCGATGGTTCACGAAGCTGAAGACCGCGGCGAGCGAGAGGAGCGCCGCCGAGACTTGGAATAGATCCATGCTCCCAGATCTACAGATCGACGCGCACCGGCTCGAACGAGACGCGGCGTCGTCCGGATAAAAAGTTGGACGTCAAAGTGTCCCTGAAGTGGAAGGAAATCCAAGTCGATTCAAAATGTCAAGCCTCGACTGCGGGACCTGCGCCAGGCGCCTGAAAGCTCGGGGGATCGCGACAGAGGGCCCCGCCGACCGGATCGAAAGCCCCGCCGACCGGATCGAAAGTCTCGCCCTGCCGGGGCTGCACGAAGGGCGGTACTCCTTGGCTGCAGGCGGTCCGTGCGGCCGTCAGCGAAGGAGTCGTGATGAAGACGGACGAGCACGGAAAGCACGCAGTGACATTCGATCGCGAGCGAGCATCGAGCTACGACGGCCTCGTGCAAAGCATGTGGGCGGCCTATGGCGCCATGCACCAGATCGTCGCCGAGGTGATCGCCGCGGCGCTCCCCGACAAGGAGGCCGCGTCGCTGCTGATGGTCGGCATCGGAACCGGGAGCGAGGTGACGCCGTTCGCGCGCTACGCGGGGGCCGGCGTTCGTTTCACGGGCGTCGATCCCTCGGCGGACATGCTCGCCGTGGCGAGTGAGCGGCTCGCGGCGGAAGGCCTCCTGGAGAGGACGAGCCTGCATGCCTGCGAGCTGCGCGATCTCGCGCGCGGGCCCTTGTTCGACGGCGCCCAGATGATCGGCGTCCTGCACCACCTCCCGGGGGATGAGGCTCGCCTGGAGCTCTTGCGGGAGATCGCCGGGCGGCTGAAGCCGGGGGCGCCCTTCGTGATCGGCTGTCGGGCTGGGAGCGATCCGCTGCTGATGGCCGTCGAGGAGCGGCGGTTCTTCGCGGTCGCGCGGCCGTCCGAGGTGGCGGAGCTACGACGAAAGGCCATGGCGTCGTTGCGGGTCCCGGCCTCGGAGGCCGAGGTCTTCGCGCTCCTCGCCCAGGCAGGCCTCGTGGCGCCTCGTTTGATCTTCGGCGAGCTGCACTTCAAGGTCTGGGTGACGCGCTACGAGCCCTCCACGATCGGTGCGTGACGTGGCGGCACGCGGGGGGGCCGCGGCTCCGTGCGCCTCACGGGCGGACCCGCCCTCACAGCAGCTCGGCGATCCTCTCCTTGAGGTCCGACAGCTCGCCACGGACCAGCGTCACGCCGTCGTCCTCCTCCAGGTAGTAACCCCCGGGATCCGCCGTCTCGTGCTGCTTCACCCAGAGGCGGAGCCAGTCCCTGCCCGCCGGCTCGGCGTGCATGAGCTCGAACGCCGAGGGGATCGGTCCGCCAAAGCCGTTGTAGGTCACGACGCACGTGCCCATCGCCACGTTGGCGAGACAGCGAGTCACTCGCCCGACTTCGTTCATGAAGCGGCGCCGGGAGAGCTCCACGGTATCGTCGAGATGATCGTCGGCCGAATAGAGGTTCTCGGCGAACGGGTTGTAGAGATAGAAGCCGTCGAACCCGAACCAGGCAGGGTCGGTCGCGTCGGCCCGGAAGAACCGGACGTTGTCGATGCCGAGGCGCTGCGCAGCCGCCCGAGCGGCCTCGACGAGGTGGGCCCGGTGCTCGACACCCGTGAAGTCGAGGTCCGGTCGGGCGCAGGCGGCGACGAGGCAGAACTTGCCGGGCCCGGAGCCGATGTCGAGCACCCGTCGGGCGTTGTAGCGCGCGAACAGCGCGGCCGCCTGTCGGGCAACCTCCGCCTTAGTCCAGTAGCGCTTGGACTTGTCGCGAATCGGCGCGGCGTAGAGCGCGTCGAACGTGCCGTCGTCCACGGGGCCGTGGCGAAGGTCCTCCCGGAGCTGGGCGACCTCGTCGTCGGTCAGCTCGCGAGCTTTCGTCGCGACGGCGGGGAGGAGATTGAATTTGACCATCAGGGTGGGTTCGGCGGCGGGCTGGGGGGTGCCCGGAGGCTCGACCTGGGAACGCCTGTGCCTTTTCCCTGGTGTAGCACAGTCCTCCGGTGGCGGTCTCTATGTGCGGCTCGGCCACGTCCGGCTGAAGCAGCTGAAAGCCCCCCCAGCGCCCTCGGGGGCCGTACCGGAGAGCCAGCGACCGGCGCATGGCGGGCGGTGTCGCCGTGTCATCCCACGTGACACGCGCGCATTCCAGCGCGTGACCCCCTCGCGTTACACCTCATCTCCGCTTCCCCGGGGCTGTTCCCCGCGCAGAACGGCGTTTCGAGCGCAACACGCGCTCTGCGCACCTCCGGCACCTGGCTTGCTCTGCCGCCGCTTCGAAGACGCTGCTGCAAGCGCACCACGGTACTCGACGGGTGCGAAGCGACGAGCGATGAACGACACGTGGAGACGACCATGAAGACGATCACCCTCCTGCCCGCGGCTCTCGGCTCTCCTCGGCTCCCTGCTCGTCGGCACCAGCGTCGATCTCGACGCCTACGCCGCCGAGGGGGGCTTCGCGCTGCCGCCGGGCCAGGCGATGTATCGACATCGTCGGCCTCGCCATCGCCACCGCCAATGATCACGTCTACGCCTGGCTCGCCGACGGCACCGTCAGCTCGGGCTACAGCAAGGACCTCGACCACTACACCGCGCCCGTGCCGTACACCTTGCCCGGCGGCCGCCTCCCCAACCTCGGCGCCTACGGCGCGCCGGTCGCGTTTACCGTGGCCACCGGTGGGACCCTCGACGATCGGGTCGGCATCGACTTCGCCTCCGACGACCGCCACCCTGATGGAGACCCCGCCGTTCCCGGCGACGGTGCCCGGCCGCGCGCTCGGCTGGGACTACGGGAGCGGCAAGCTGGCCAAGCAGCTACGGCCTGTTCTGAGCGCACGCCGCGCAGCGGCGGCCGTGCTGTCCGGGAAGCGGACGAAAGCGGCAGGCCCGGGCGCGTCGGCCACGCTGCCGGCCGTCGCAGCTCGCGCTGCTCGCCGGCACCGTCGGCGCCGCGGCACACGCACCGCGAGGATGCCCCCGCGGCGACCGCATCGCGAGCGGCGGGGGTCGCGAACACCGATCCGCGAGGCAAAATGAGCTCGTTCACCGTAATGCACGCGGGGGCAGCGGAAGCCGGGGCATCCTGAGCGAGATGGCAGCTGTACCACCTCGACACGGTCGGCAATCCGGCTATGGTCACCCGCAGGTGCCACCGATGACCGGTCGAATCCAAGCCATCTGCCCCTCTTGTAGGGTAGCTCCAAGCGGCCGGGTGTTCTCCCGCGCCGGTCGCATCCGACTGATCGACGCCGAGCCCGGGAACTACTGCGTCTGCGTCTGCGGCCTCGTCCTTGTGTTCGAGGAGCGCATGCGGCTACGACGGCTGACGCCCGACGAAGAGCACGCGCTCGGTCCCCGCGTGCGGCGCAGCTTGCGCACCTGATCCACGCCCACCATGGGCGGGAGTTCTGGGCAGCGCTCGGCAGGGTGATGCCCGACGACGAGGCAAGGAGGGCCCGTCTGGAGAGCTCGGGCCAGCGCTCTTGGGGTGCCACCACCTCCCGGACAACCGCGGTGACGAGGTCGACCGCGCGGCGGGGCTGCTGGCCGGCGTGCTCAGCCGGGGCGGCCGCGGCGCTCGGCCTCCTGCTCGACTCGCTCGCCGGAGACACCCGCCCGGTCGGAGGCTGCCGGGAGCCTCCGGGTTGAATTGCAATTCACGTGCGCCAGGCGAAGCCTGGGCCAGGGGGAAGCGATGACGTACGATGCCAGGCATCGGCAGGCACCTGCTGCAGAAGCTCGCGCACCATGATCTGGCGCCACTCCGTCCAGATCCGGTGCTGGCTTGAGACCGCCAGCGCATACGGCTGCTCTCGCTCCTCCAGCCAGCGCCGCAGCTTGCTGTCGTCACCGTACACCGCATCGCCCACTACCCAGGCGGCAAGCACGCCTGCTTCCAAGGCCCGCTGCAGCATCTGCACCGCAAGCTGCGGCTTGGTCGCAAACGTCACATTCTCGGGCACTTCTGCGCGCTTGCAGCGCGCACGGTCCTCGATCCAGGACACCGGCAGGTAGAGGGCTCGTATCGAGGAAGGTACGCCCGCGTGGCGTAGCGTAGGAGAGAAAGACCCCCACCTGAGAGTTCTCGATCCGACCGGCCGTGCCGCTATACTGCCGCTGCACTCCGGCCGAGTGTGTCCCCTTCTTCAAGAACCCCGTCTCGTCGATCGCCAGCACGCCCGTTGGATGGCCGAGATGCTCGACGACGTAGGCGCGGAGATCGTCGCGCACAGCGTCCGGATCCCACCGCGCGCGGCTGAGCAGGTGCTGCATCGCGTACGGGGTCTGGTCGCCGACAGCCTCGGCGAACTGCCAGCTGTTCTTCCGTTCGATCGGGCTGAGCAATCCCTTGAGGTAGGCGGCGACGTGGGCACGAACCTCGGCGCGTGCGAAGTGGCTGCCCACGCGTTCGACGAAGCCCGCCCAGCCGCGTGCCCAGACTTCACTGAGGGCTGCGGGTTCGTGCAGGAGCGCGGCGTCCAGCCGAGCCGGGCGCCGGGGTGTTCGTAGTGCGGCAGCGACCATGCACGAAGTCCGCCTGTGGCGCAGATGGCAAGCCAAGCGCAGTGCCGAATCGTCGTAGGCCCTATCGGCGGGCAGCTTCTTGGGGCGGCGCCGCGGTCGGCCGCAAGGACGCGCGATCGGCGGCACCGCATCGATCCTAGAGCGACAAACGGGTTGAAACCCCGAAAAAAAGCAGGATTTTCACAGGGAGGCGAGGAGGCGGGGAGCGAGAGACGGCGAGAGGGAGAAATTCATTTTTTTTCTTCCTCCCCGCCTCCTCGCCTCCCTGTGAAAATTCTCCGGGTTTCAACATGATTGGCGTTCTAGGGGTGAACATCTTCGAGTCATGGACGTTCGCCGGCGTCATCTCGACGGCGAGCGGGATACCATTCTGATCGACCAAGAGGTGATACTTCGTGCCCGGCCGGCCGCGATCCGTGGGGTTCGGTCCAGTCTCTTCACCCCGCTTTTGCCGGAACCAGCGAGGCATCCAGCGCAGCACGCTCCCAGTTGATCTTGTCGGCTCCGCCGAGCTCATCAAGCAAGCTCTCGTGGAGCCGATCCCAGACGCCAGCCTGCTGCCAGTCGCGCAGCCTGCGCCAGCACGTCATGCCGCTGCAGCCGAGCTCTTGCGGGAGATATTCCCAAGGGATCCCCGTCTTGAGCACGAACAAGATCCCCGTTCGAGACGAAGGGCCGTCCCTACCGCGACCCTACCTGAAGAGCGCAGCGGCGAAGCGGCCGAGGTGATGCTCGCGCAGGTGGTCGACCTTCGTGGCCGGAGCCGGCGCGCACGCCTCGCGCGGATCCTCGACGCGGAAGAGCGAGCGAGCGGGGGACTGCTGAAGAAGGCATCCCTGCCTCCTGGTGCCATCGGGGGTGTCCGCGGAAGCGGGGGAGGACCAGCCTGCGATCCCTGCCGACCAGCAGGCGCGTCCGCGAGCACGCGTGCCGCGCATGATTGCACCAACGCTGTAAAGTGAATCGACGCGACCGCGCACGAATCCGTGAAGAGTGGCGGGGCTTGCCAACATACAAGGGGTGGAACCGCCCCTCCTCGCTGGACCGGCGGCTCGAGCAACGGCGCATCCACGCCGAGAGGTCTAGAGCGGGGAGCAGGTCCGAGGTTGTAGAGCGACAGTAATAATGACCCCCTGGCGACAGTAAAACTGACCCCCCCTCCCTCGCGCCAGAGCGGAGGAAATGGTATGGAAAATAGGGACTTGGACGTGGCACCTCTCCGTTCGGAGGTGCTGAAGATGATCGAGCCGGACATTATCCGGCAGATTCGCGAGTTAGCGGGTCGCGGGTGGGGTTCCAAACGAATTGCCGCGGAGCTCGGCGTTGCTCGCAACACAGTCCGCCGCTATTTGCGCGGTGGAGCCGCTGCGGAGGCGCAGATACGCCCTGCTCGGCGCTGCTTGGACGAGGACGGCCGCGCTGAGGCCAAGCAACTCTTCACCGGCTTGGCGGAGGGCAACGCCGTGGTCGTCGCCGGCGAGCTTGTCAACCGCGGCGTCTCGGTGAGCCCGAGGACCGTGCAGCGCATCGTTGCCGATCTTCGCCGCGAGGAGAGGGCTGCCGACGTGGCCAGCGTACGGTTTGAGACCGACCCTGGCTATCAGATGCAAATCGACTTCGGTCAGAAGCAGGTCCGCATCGCCGGCACCTTCGTCCGGGTGCACCTGCTGGTCGCCGTATTGAGTCATTCACGGCGGCTCTTCGTCAAGGCTTTTCTGAGCGAGCGACAGGACGACTGGCGCGAAGGGATCGCAGAAGCCTTCCGCCACTTCGGCGGTGTCCCGCGCACGGTGCTCGGGGACAATGCACGCTCGCTGGTGCTCGGCCGCGAGCGCGAGACAGGCACCGTGACGTTCCACCCGGCTTACCTCGCCTTCTGCCGCGACTGGGACGTCACCCCGCGCGCCTGCGGGCCCTACCGGGCGCGCACCAAGGGCAAGACGGAGTCGGGCGTGAAGTACGTCAAGCGCAACGGGCTGGCGGGGCGCGAGTTCGAGTCCTTTGCCGCGCTGGAAGGCCATCTGGTCCGGTGGATGGCCGAGGCCGACCAGCGCATCCACGGCACGACCCACGAGGCGCCGCTTGTGCGCTTCGAGCGCGATGAGCGGCACGCGCTCCGGCCGTTGCCGTCACGGCCCCTGCCGGTGCGAGAGCAGCGGCTTCGCCGACGCGTGGCCAACGACGCCCTCGTCGACGTGGACACGGTCCGCTACAGCGTCCCGCACCGGCTTGTGCGCGACACTGTGGACGTCGTCGTCGGTGAGCGCGAGGTCCGCATCTACCGGGGAACGGAGCTGGTGGCGCGTCACGAGCGCTCCTTCGAGCCTCATGCTCGCGTCACCGACCCCAGCCACTTCGACGGGCTGTGGCGCAGGCCTGCCGCGCCCACGCAGCCGGAGGCGCCCCTGAGCGCCCTGGAGGCCATGGGACGCAGCCTGTCGGACTACGCGGCCGTCATCGGGGAGGTGGCCTCGTGAGCCGCGAGCTGGTGCATGCGCGCGTTGTTGAGAGCCTGAGCCGGCTCAGAATGCGCTCCATCGCCGAGCGGCTCGACGCCCTGCTCTCCGAGGCGGCCAGGGCCGAGCCGACCTACCTCGATTTCCTGGACAAGCTGCTGTCCGAGGAAATCGGGTCCAAGCAGCGCAAGCGGGTGGCGATGGGGATCCAGATCGCACACTTTCCGACCATCAAGACGCTTGAGGACTTCGACTTCAAGTTTCAGCCCTCGATCGACCAGAAGCTCGTCCGCGAGCTCGCCACCGGACGCTTCATCGCCCAAGCCGAGAACGTGCTGGTCTTCGGCCCTCCCGGCGTGGGCAAGACGCACCTGGCCATCGCGCTGGGGCGGGCCGCCGTCGAGGCGGGGCACTCGGTGCTCTTCACGAGCGCGACCGCGCTGCTGGCGACGCTCTCGAAGGCCGAAACCGAAGGGCAGCTCGCGGACAAGCTCCTCTTCTACACGAAGCCGAAGTTGCTGGTGGTCGATGAGCTGGGCTACCTGCCCTTCGAGAGGCAGAGCGCCCATCTCTTCTTCCAGCTCGTTGCCAGGAGGTACGAGAAGAGCAGCACCCTGATCACGACAAATCAGGTGGTGACGCAGTGGGGCACGGTCTTCGGGGATGAAGTCCTCGCTGCCGCCATCCTCGATCGTCTGCTCCACCACAGCCACACCCTGATGATCTCGGGAGACAGTTACAGGCTGAAGCAGAAAAAGAAGGCGGGGCTGCTCGGCGGGAACGCCGCGCCGGCCAGGTGATCCAGGAGCGCGGGGGGGTCAGTTTTACTGTCGTAAGGGGGTCAGAAGTTACTGTCGCTTGACAGAGGTGCACGCTGCTTGCATCCCCGTGGCGGGAGGGCAGCAAGGATGCGACCCTGCGGACTCGACCTTCGAGAGCGCATCGTCAAGGCGTACGAGAATGGGGAAGGATCGGTACGCGACCTGGCTGAGCAGTTCGAAGTCGCACCGAAAACCGTGCAGTCCTATCTCACGCTCTACCGGACGACCGGCAGCGTTGCGCCGCGCCCTCGCGCGAACGGGCCGCGGCCGAAGATCAACGGGCAAGCCCTGGATGACCTGAGATCGCTCGTGGCGACGTCCTCCGACGCGACCCTGGACGATTTGGCTGACCTGCTCGCGCGCCGTGATCACATCGTAGCCAGCCGCCATACCGTCGGCCGGGCGTTACGGCGGCTGAACATCACCCGGAAAAAAAAGCGCTCCACGCAGCCGAGCGCGACACGGAAGATGTGACAGCGGCTCGCCAGGCCTTCGCAAAGAAGCTCGCTCGGCTCGATCCACAAGAGCTGGTTTTTATTGACGAATTTGGGACCAATCTGGGCATGACGCGGAGGCACGCATGGGCGCCCCGGGGAATCCGTGCCCACGGCGCGGTGCCGATCAACACCGACCCTATGATCACGCTCACGATCGGGCTGGCCCTCGATGGTGTCGTCGCTCCCTTCGCGTTCGAGGGCACCATGGACGGCGTAGCCTTCCGCGCGTACGTCGAGGGACAGCTCGTACCGGCGCTGAGGCCAGGCCAAGTCGTCATCGCGGACAACCTCGGGGCGCACCGCGCGCGGGGTGTTCGCGAAGCGATCGAAGGCGCTGGCGCGAAGCTGATGTACCTGCCGCCCTACTCCCCGGACTTTTCTCCGGTCGAGAATTGTGGTTCCAAGATCAAAGAGTCGATCCGAACGGATGCACCGCGATCGCCCTCAGCCGTCTACAAGTCGATGGGACATGCGATCGGCGCGATCACTCCGGCGGACGCTCGCGGCTGGTTCAACCACTGCGGGTACTGTGTCCCTCGGACCTGCTCCCCGCTCTAGTCCATGCTCTGCAGCCCGGTCATGCAAGGGAAACCGCCGCCTGCTCCTCGTCGGCCCCACCGCGTCTCGCGCCGTCGCTCGCCAACCCGGCGAGACAGGCCTCGCACGCGGTGCGGGGCGGTGAGCGAAAGGGGGACATCTCCCGTGACGCCCACCTCGGGCGTGAGCTGCCGAGCGATCCGACCGGTGGCAGCCACGTCGAGCGCCTCCGCGGTCCCCACCGTCTCTCTTTACGAGGAGCGGGGACGACAGCGGCCGCTCCCCGGCGCTCGTGAGCACGACACATCCCACCTGGCACACCGGTCGGCCGACCTCGTCGGCGCCGCGCCTCCATCCACCGGAGCTGCCAGAGACCCGCGGCGTTGCCGGCGACCAGGCGCTCCGATGCAATCGCCAGGCCTCCACCGCGACGATACCTCAATGGATGTATCGACTCTCAAAGACGAAACGTCATAGAAATAGACTGCATGCCAAGGCCACGGCGATTCCGGTGCGCGCCTGGCGCACTCCGAGCTCGATCCGGCCGACACAGACCCACACTTTTTTGTGAGCTCCAGGACGATCCTGCTTGTGAACTAGAACGCTCGTGGTAAGGTGAATCCTAGTTCGGATTGTTGTGTTTTGTGAAGTTAAAGGCAATGAGTACAGTCGCGCTATGCAGTGGCGGAGCATTGGTGATGGCACCCCTCACGCATCGACTACGTGAGTCCTGTTGAGCGCGAGCTGAAGTTGCCCCTAACCGGGTTTGCGCGATAATCCGACTGCCCACCCAACCAGGTGGAGGCGATCATGACAAACATTCAAGGGCAACCCGGGACTAATCGGGTTTGCGCGATAATCCGACTGCCCACCCAACCAGGTGGAGACGATCATGACAAACATTCAAGGGCAACCCGGGAATTTGCGATGAATGCAGATCGTGACTCGAACGAGGGGGAAATTTCAGTCTTAGAACGCCGAACAAAATCGGACCGGGCCCACCAAGGAGACGCGAGCTGGCCAAGGCGCGAGGACGAAAGCGGGCTGATGCCCGCGGAGGCCCGAGCAACGCCGGCCGGCGAAGCGGATCTGCCGGCCGGCGACGAGCGAGGGCGCGAAAAATCCGCAATGGATCGGTACGTCAGCGGCCAGGTCGCCGCTTTTCGCGAGCTCTATAGAGAGCTCGCCCCTCGCCTCTTTCGCTATATTTTGCGGCGGACGCGCGACGCGGCGCTCGCCGAGGATCTTCTCCAGCAGACGATGTTGCAGATCCACGCGACGCGGCACCGCTTCGTCGCCGGGAGCGACGTCTCGCCGTGGGCATACTCGCTCGCACGGCGCGTCGTCATCGATCACTCCCGTAAGAAGGCCGAGTCCCTCGTGGACCCGAGCTCATTCGACGATGTCGCGTCGACGGCGCAGTCGACCGACGAGTTCCTCGACGCTTCACGGCGCTCGCGGGCGCTCGAATATGCCCTCGCGATGCTCCCCGACACCCAGCGCGTCATCGTCACGTTGATCAAAGACGACGACTCGTCCACTCGCGGTATCGCCGAGGTGCTCGGCATAAGCGTGAACGCCGCGAAGCTCCGCCGCCACCGCGCGTGCCTCGCGCTCCGCGCCGCGATCTCGGCCAAGCACGGCGTCGAGGTGGCCCCGTTGGACGAGAGCCTCCTCGACGCGTAGTCCTGAACGGCTTCACGACGGCGGCCGCCCCGCCGAGCCGTGGGTGCGGCGCTGCGGGAGTCGATCCGCGGCCGCGGCGTCGTGGTCAGGCGGCGATGGGCTTCGTCGCACGCGGGTTCTTCTTTCGGATGACAACGGGGAGCCCGCCGCTCGGCGAGAGCGTCACGCCGCGGCGGACGATCTTGATGTCGTCCGTCGCGAGATCCATCGAGAGGCGCGAGAACGCCGTCGCGAGGACCATCTTCATCTCGTAAATCGAGAACGCGGCGCCGATGCACTTTCTCAGGCCGCCGCCGAACGGAATGAACTCCCACGGCTTCGGGTTGAACGTGGCGTAGCGGTCCGGGTCGAAGCGCGCCGGATCCGGATAGAGCGACGGGCGGTGGTGCAGGAGCTGGACGCACGGCGCGACCATGACGCCCGCCGGGAGCTCGCGGCCCTGGAGCGTGAGCGGTTGCTTGAGGACGCGCGCGACGACCGGCCCGATCGGCTGAAGGCGCAACGCTTCCTTCACGACGCGATCGAGGAGCTCGCTCTTCGCGATTTTCACGGGATCGTCCGCCACTTCAGCGGCTTCCTCGGCGACGCGCCGCGTGAGCGCAGCGTCGCGGAGCAGCCACCGCAGCGCCCAGCAGAGCGCCGTCGCCGTCGTCTCGTGGCCGGCGACGAGGAGCGTCATGAGCTGGCCGTGGATCTCGTCCTCGGTCAAGAGCTCGCCGTTCTCGTCCTTCGCGTCGATGATCATCGCGAGCACGTCGGTGCGGCCCGCCGTGCCCTTCTCGCGCGCGCGGCGGATCTCGTGGATCATGATCTCTTTTCCACGGGCCGAGCGGCGCTTGAACTTGCCCCACGGGCTCCACGGCCCGAGGTCCCTGCGAAAGAGCTTGAAGTGCATCGCCGGCGCTGCGGCGGCGTCGATGACCTGCGGATAGAGCTCCTCGAGCTCGGCGAGGAGCGGCCCATCGATCATGCCGATGACCGTGCGGAGGATCACCTGGAGCGTGATCGCCTGCATCGGCGCGTGGACCGCGAACGGGCTGCCGACGGGCCACGCGTCGATCGACGCGTGCGCGGCGTCGATCATCGCTTGACCGTAGGCCTGCACGCGCTCGCCATGGAAGGCGGGCATCATCATCTTCCGCTGTCGCATGTGAGCCTCCCCGTCGAGCACGAGGAGCGAGTGCTCGCCGAGGAACGGCTTCAGGATGTTGTTGGCCTCGCCCGCGTGGCCGGCGTTCGAGTCGAGGGCGAACACCTCCTTGACGGCCTCGGGGTGCTGGACGACGACGACGGGCCATTGCGTCGGGAGCTTCAGCGTGAACATCTCGCCGTAGCGCGCCCCGCACGCTTCGAGGAACGGCACCGGGTTCTTGAGCCACTGCAACGTCTGCAGTGCCATCGGCGACCGGGGCCCCGGGGGCAAGAGCTTCCGCTGGGATTCCGAGATGGAGATCATGTGTGCTTTCTCCGCTCCGCGCAGCCGTGAGGCGAAGGAGATCGCCCGACGCTGAGGTCCTATATCGAGTCCGGTGTTCGTTGGTGTCGGTCGATCGAGCAGCGCCGCGCGCTCACTTGCGCGCGGCGACCAAGACGCACTCCTGGATGTTGACGAGCCGGCTCACGATGAAGGACGCCCAGAAGCGCTCCGCGGCCGCGAACGCCTGGCTTTCGTTCGCCTGCGGTTCGGCCCCGGGGGGCCGCCCGCGGAAGAAGTTGAACGCCCCCGCGACCGCCGCGGACAGGGCGTAAATCTGCTGGCGGGTCGAGACGTCGATCGCGACCGAGTCGGGCGAGAAGCCCGCGGCGATGTACGCGCCGCGGTACTCGTCGACGGAGCTCACCTGGTTTTCCAGCGGAAAGACCTCGGGATCCAGGCCGTGGCCCGTCCGGAACAGGACGTCGGACATCACGAGGACGCCGTTCGGCCGCAGCACCCTGTGCGCTTCGGCGAGGAACCGCGCGCGGCTCTGGAAGTGGAACGCCGACTCGACGCAGAGGATCGCGTCGAACGATTCGCTCGGGAGATCGGGCTGCGCCGCGTCCATCACGCGGAGATCGCAGGTGACGCCTCGGTCGCGCGCGATCCGAACCTGGTCGGGGTCGATGTTGATTCCGACGACGTTCTCCGCGCCGTAGCGCTCTTCGAGCCGCTTCGTTGAGACGCCCTTTCCGAACGCGACGTCGAGGACTCTCCCTCGCTCGGGGAACTTCGCGAGCAGCGTGTCGACGAGGTGGTGGCACGCCTCGGCGGGGCTCTTCGTGGCGCTCGTCCAGAGGCCGTAGTTCACGTAACCGCCCGCGAATTTCTCGTACGCGGGATCGTTCATGGCGATGCTGTAGGCTTCCTGGATTTTGTTCATCTGGACTCTCCGGATCGTGGGGCGGTGATGGGGCGGATGGGACGGCGATGAGGGTGCGTGTGAAGCGCCTCGTGGTTCGCTACGCGGGGCGCGAGAGGAGCCACTCGTGGACGGCGCGCGCCGTGCTCTCGGCGTGCGTCACGAGCATCGTCGAGTGGCTCCCGGAGACCTCGACGACGGTCTCGGGGGCGCGCCAGTGCGGCGGCCACACGTCCGTCGCCGACAGCGTCGCGGGGCGCACGAGGAGGATCGGCGCGGCGATCTGCGCGGGCGTCTCGGCCAGCGGGAGCTTCACATAGTGGCCGAGGGCGCTCATCTCCACGTCGTCGCGGGCAGGGACCGGGAAGTCGACCCACTCGCGCCAGATCTGGTGCCTGAGCTCCCGCGGGATGCTCTGATCCACGTAGTCAAGGAGCACGAGCGCGCGCGGGGAGACGCCTTTGCTCTCGAGGTGGCTCGCCGTCGCGTACGCGAGCCACCCGCCCGACGAGTACGCGACGATCGCGAACGGCGAGCCCGCCGTGCATCGGGCGATGGCCGCGGCCTGGTGCTCGATCAGCGCCGACATGTCGGGCGCGAGGTGCTCGCCGCGCGCGTAGCCGGGCGGCGGGAGGAGCCATACGTCGCGCTCGCCGCGGAGCGCCGCCGCGAAGCGCGTGTAGACCGAGACCGGCGGATAGAACGACGGGAGGCACACGAGGCCTGGCCCGAGCGGGCCGCGCGCGAGGCGCGGTGCCTCGAGGACCTTCGGGGCGGTGCGCGCCGCGCGCTCGTGGCGGTAGCGGATCTCTCCGGCGGCGAACAGCAGGCTGTGCGCGAGGTCGGACTCGTCCGCGTGGATCGCCTGCTTGAAGAGGCCGAAGAGCGCGGTGTCGCGGCGTTCGTCCGCGTCGCCCGAGGGCTCCGCCGCGGACGCGTCGCGCGTGTCGTCCTGCTCGAGCCGCGCGAGGAGCGCGCGCGTCACGGCGTCGAGCGTCGTGTGGTCGACGAGGAACGCGGCAGCCAGGCGCAGGCCCGTGGCCGCGGCGAGCTTGGCGCGGAGCTCGACGGCCATGAGCGAGTCGAGGCCGAGCTCGAGGAACGGGCGGTGCGCCTCGATGGCGCTCGCGGCCGTGTGGCCGAGGACGCTCGCGATCTCGGCGCGCACGACGTCGGCGAGCGCGCGCCCGCGTTCGGCCGGCGGCAGTGCGCGGAGGCGCGGGCCCTGGGGCGTCTCTCGCTCGGCGCGCGGGGAGACGAGCTTGCGGAAGAGCGCGGGGACGTCGCGCGGCGTGTCCGCGTCGAGCGCGGCGAGGTCGAACGGCGCCGGCACGAGCGCGGCGTCGGTGCGTCCGAGGGCGAGGTCGAAGAGCGCGAGGCCTTCGTCGGTCGCGAGCGCGCGGAGGCCACCACGCGCCATGCGGCGGAGGTCGGCCCCGGTGAGGTGCCCCGTCAGGCCGGAGGCCTGCGCCCAGTACCCCCAGTCGAGGGCGACTGCTGCGAGGCCGTGCGCGCTGCGGTGGTGCGCGAGCGCGTCGAGGAAGCTGTTGGCTGCGGCGTAGTTTCCTTGCCCCGGGGCGCCAACGACGCCCGCGACCGACGAGAACATGACGAACGCCGTGAGGTCGAGCGCGCGCGTGAGGTCGTGCAAGTGGAGCGCGGCGTCGACCTTCGCGCGCAGGA
Source organism: Sorangium sp. So ce887 (assembly GCF_051521455.1). Taxonomy (NCBI): domain Bacteria; kingdom Pseudomonadati; phylum Myxococcota; order Polyangiales; family Polyangiaceae; genus Sorangium; species Sorangium sp. So ce887. The sequence continues at coordinate 3,635,980 of NZ_CP150354.1, forward strand.
CGGCGTGGAGGCGCTCGGCGGTCAGCGACGTGAGGAGGCCGTCGTCGAGGACGCCCGCGGCATGGACGACCGCCGTGAGCGGGTGCTCGCGGTCGATGGAGGCGACGAGGCGCGCGAGCGCGTCGCGGTCGGCGGCGTCGCACGCGGCGATCGTCACCGAGGCGCCGGCGGCCTCGAGGTCGCGCTGCAACGCCGCGGAGCCGTCGGCCGCCGAGCCGCGTCGCGATGTGAGCACGAGGTGCCGCACGCCGTGGCGCTCGACGAGGTGGCGCGCGACCGCGCCGCCGAGCGTCCCGGTGCCGCCCGTGACGAGGACCGTGCCGCCTTCGCGCAGCGGGCGCGTCGCGCGCGCCGTGTCTTGCTGCGCCACCCGCGCGAGGCGCGGCGCGAGGCAGCGCCCGTCGCGGAGCGCGAGCGCGGGCTCGAGCGAGGTGCGCGCGGTCGCGATGGCGCCCGCGAGCGCGCGGCGCGACGCGTCGGTGCCGTCGACGTCGAGGAGGAGGATGGCGCGGTCGGGGTGCTCGGCCTGCGCCGAGCGCACGAGCCCCGAGAGCGCCGCGTGCGCGAGGTCCTCGACGTCCTCGCCGGGGCGCGTCGCGACCGCGCGCCGCGTGACCGCGACGAGGGCGCACGACGCGAGGCGCTCGTCGGCGAGCCATGCCTTGAGGAGCGCGAGCGCGCGTGCCGTGGCGTCATGCACGGCGGAGGCCGCGGTCACGGAGGAAACGTGCATGGTTTCCCTGGTTTCATCCGGCGAGACGAGCGAAACGACGGCGACGTCGGGCGGCGTCGTGCCGCCCGCGACCGCGTCGGTCATCGCCGCGAGGTCGCCGTGGGCGACCGCGGCCTCGGCGGCGCCTGCATCGAAGAGCGTCGCTGGATCGCCGCCGACGAACGCGACGCGGCCGAGCGCCTCGGCGCGGGACGGGACGGGAAGCTCCGCCCAGTCGACGCGGAAGAGCGCGTCGTGCGCGGGCTTCGCGCCGTCGCGATCGCGCGCCGAGGCGCGGGGGCCGAGGGCGTCGGGCCAGAAGCGGTCGCGCTGGAAGGCGTAGGTGGGAAGGGGGACGCGGCGAGGCGCGAGGGGGGCGAAAAAGGCGCGCCAGTCGAGGGGGAGCCCGCGGGTGTAGAGAGCGCCGAGGGCGGCGGCGAAGGCGTCGTCGTCGGGGCGCTCGGCGCGCAGGGCGGGGACGAAGGCGGCGTCCTCGGCGGCCGGCCGGTCGCTCTGGAGCGCGGCGCTCCCGAGGGCCGACAGGACGCCGTGGGGACCGAGCTCGAGGAAGGTGCAAACTCCGTCAGAGCGGAGAGCTTCCAGGCCGTCAGCGAAGCGAACGGCGCCACGGACGTGGCGGACCCAGTAGTCGGGGGAGCAGAGGTCGCGTTCTTCGGCGAGAGCGCCGGTGACGTTGGAGAGGATGGGGATGCGCGGCGGGTGGAAGGTGAGCCCCTCGGCGACGCGCCGGAAGGCGTCGAGCATCGGGTCGAGGTGGTGCGAGTGAAACGCGTGGCTGACGCGGAGGCGCGAGGTCTTTCGCCCGCGCGCCTGGAACGAGGCGGCCACGGCGAGCACGGCGTCCTCGTCGCCGGAGACGACCACGGAGGCGGAGCCGTTGACGGCGGCGATGGTTACGCCCGTCGGGTGCGCCGAGAGGACGTCGAGGACCTCGCGCTCGCTCGCGTGCAGGGCGACCATGGCGGCGTCGCGCCGCGGCAAGGCGTGCATGAGGCGCGCGCGCGCGGCCACGAGGGTGCAGGCGTCTTCGAGGGACAGGACGCCGGCGACGTGGGCCGCCACGAGCTCGCCGATGGAGTGCCCGAGGAGGGCGTCTGGGACGAGGCCGCAGGCTTCGACGAGGCGGAAGAGCGCGACCTCGAGGGCGAAGAGGGCGGGCTGGGTGAAGAGCGTGTCGTCGAGGAGAGGGGCGAGCTCGGAGCCGCCGGGCGCGAAGAGCACGTCGCGCAGAGGGCGCTCGAGGTGCCGATCGAGATGGGTGCAGACCGCATCGAGCGCGTCGCGGAACGCGGGGAACGCCTCGTACAGGCCGCGTCCCATCGCGGGTCGCTGGCTGCCCTGGCCGGTGAAGAGGAACGCGAGCTTGGTGGAGGCTCTTCGCGCGACGGAGGCCGGCGCGCCGGTCGCGCGCGCGTAGGCGTCGAGGGCGGGGAGGAGCGCGTCGCGGCTGCGCGCGACGAAGGCGGCGCGGTGGTCGAAGTGCGCGCGCGTGGTGGCGAGCGAGGCGGCGACGTCGACGAGCGAGACGCCTGGGTCGCCGGCGAGGTGGGCCTGGAGGCGAGCGGCTTGCGCCCGGAGGGCGTCCTCGCTCTTTGCCGAGAGGAGCACGGGCAGCGCCTGATCGCGCGCGCTCCGCGCGGGGCTCGTGTCGTCGCCGTCGGGCCGCGGCCCTTCTTCGACGATGACGTGCGCGTTGGTGCCGGAGAGCCCGAAGGACGAGACCGCGGCGCGTCGCGGCCGTCCGTTCTTCGTCCACGGCACGGCGTCGACGAGGAGGCGCACGGCGCCCTCGGCCCAATCGACGTGCGGTGACGGCGCGTCCGCGTGAAGGGTCCTGGGCAGGAGGCCGTTTCGCAGGGCGAGGACGGTCTTGATGATCCCGCCGACGCCGGCGGCGGCCTGGGTGTGTCCGAGGTTGGACTTGAGGCTGCCGAGCCAGAGAGGTCGCTCGGCAGGGCGGGCGAGCCCGTAGGTGGCGAGCAGGGCGTTCGCTTCGATGGGATCGCCGAGGGGGGTGCCGGTGCCGTGGGCTTCGACGGCGTCGATGTCGTGCGCCTCGAGGCGTGCGGCGGCGAGCGCCTGGCGGATCACGCGCTCCTGCGCGGGCCCGTTGGGGGCGGTGAGGCCCTGGCTCTTGCCGTCCTGGTTGACGGCGGAGCCTCGGACCACCGCGAGGATCGGGTGTCCGTTTCGCTGGGCGTCGGAGAGGCGCTCGACGAGGAGCATGCCGGCGCCTTCGGACCAGCCGGCGCCGTTGGCGTCGGCGGAGAAGGACTTGCAGCGACCGTCCGGCGCTCCCGCTCCCAGGAAGGCGAGCCCGTCGAACGCGCCGCGCGACGCCATGACGGTGACGCCGCCGGCCAGGGCGAGGGTGCACTCGCCGCTTCGCAAGGCCTGGCAGGCGAGGTGGAGCGCGACGAGCGACGAGCTGCACGCGGTGTCGACCGAGAGCGCGGGGCCTTGCAAGCCGAGCGTGTAGGCGATCCGCCCGGACGCGATGCTCGCCGAGCTGCAGAGGCCGACGTAGCCTTCGCGGTCGTCCCCCGCGAGGACGCGCGCGGAGTAATTGTTGTACATTGCACCGACGAAGACGCCGGTCGGCGTGCCCTGGAGCGACGCCGGATCGATCGCCGCGCGCTCGATCGCCTCCCACGCGACCTCGAGCAAGATCCGCTGCTGCGGGTCCATGTCGAGCGCCTCGCGCGGGCTGATCGAGAAGAAGCCCGGATCGAACCTGTCGGCGTCGAGGAGGAAGCCGCCTTCGCGCGCGGGGCTCGCCGCGGAGGAAGCGATCGGGGCGCGCGCGTCGAGGTCCCAGCCGCGGTTCGTGGGAAAGCCCGAGATCGCGTCGCGTCCGGCTTCGAGGAGCTGCCAGAGATCTTCGGGGGTGCGGACACCGCCGGGGTAGCGGCAGCTCATCGCGACGATCGCGATGGCGTCGTCGTCGCCGCGCGCGGCCGCCGGAGCGGGCGCCGCGGGGAGGGCGGCGTCGTGGCCGAAGAGCGTGCCGGCGAGGAAGCGCGCGAGCGCGGAGGCCGTCGGGTGATCGAAGATCAGCGTCGCGGGGAGGCGCACGCCGGCGAGGGCCGCGAGCCGGTTTCGCAGCTCCATGGCGACGAGCGAGTCGAGCCCGAGCTCCTGGAGCGGGCGGCTCGCGTCGAGCGCGCTCGCGGCGAGGCCGAGCGCGGACGCGACCTCGGCCCGAACGACGTCGAAGAGGGCGCGCTCGCGTTCGGGCGCGGCGAGCCCCGCGAGCCTGTCGGTCAGCGTCGATGCGCGCGCGTCGGGCTTCTCGGAGCGGGCGAGGGCGCGCTTCGCCTCGGGCAAGTCGCGGAGGAGCGGGCGCGGGCGCGCGGACGCGAACGACGGCGCGAAGCGCGCCCAGTCGACGTCCGCGACGGTGATGTTCGTGTCGTCGTGACGGAGCGCGCGAGCGAGCGCGGCGATGGCGCGCGCGGGCGCCATCGGCGCGAGCCCTCGGCGGCGCAGGTGCCGCGCGGTGGCCGCGTCGCTCGCGACCATGCCGCCTCCGGCCCAGGCGCCCCAGGCGATCGAGGTCGCCGTGAGGCCGCGCGCGCGGCGGCTCTCCGCGAGAGCGTCGAGGAACGCGTTCGCCGCGGCGTACGCGCCCTGGCGCGCGCCGCCCCACACTCCCGCGCCTGACGCGAAGAGGACGAACGCATCGAGCGCGCGGTCCCCGAGCAGCTCGTCGAGGTGCCGCGCGCCCTGGACTTTCCCGCGGATCGCGGCTGACAGGTCGCCGACGCCGGTCGCGGCGAGAGGCGCCTCGGGCATCGCACCGCCGGCGTGGAAGACGGCGCGGATCGGCGTCCCGCCTTCGTCGAGCCGCGCTACGAGCGCCGCGAGGGCCGCGCGATCGGCGACGTCACACGCGGTGATCGTGACGCGCGCGCCGAGCGTCGTGAGCTCGGCGACGAGCGCGTCGGCGCCCGGGGCGTCGGGCCCGCGGCGGCTCGTGAGCACGATGGCCTCGGCGCCGCTCTTCGCGAGCCATCGCGCGACGTGCGCGCCGAGGGCGCCCGTGCCGCCGGTGACGAGCGCCGTGCCGCGGGGCGCGAACGCGCGCAGCTCGGCGGCCTCGCTCCGCGGGGCACGGACGAGCCTCCGCGCGTGGAGCCCCGACGGGCGTACGGCGAGCTGATCCTCGTCGTCGCGCGTCGCGAGCGCCGCGAGGACGCGATCGAGCGCGCCCGCCGGATCCAGCGCGCTTTTCCCCAGATCGACGAGCCCGCCCCAGCGCTCCGGGTGCTCGAGCGCGACGACGCGCCCGAGGCCCCACGTCATCGCCTGCGCGGGGCTCGCGATCGGATCGGTCGCGCTGGTCGAGACGGCGCCCTCGGTGAAGAGCCACAGCGGCGCGTCGCCCGCGACGTCGCCGAGCGCTTGCACGAGGGCGAGCGTGACCGCGAGCCCTCGCGGGATCGAGGCGTCCGCGGCGAGCGGCGTCTCGTCGAGGGACGCGAACGAGAGCACGCCGCGAAGAGCCTGGCGGCCGGCGAGCGCGTCGCGCATGCGCGCGCCGAGGCGGTCGCTCGTCACGTCGTCGCTGCCGACGACGAGCTCGATGATCTCCGCGCCGCGCGCCGAGAGCGCGTGACCGACGGCGCGCGCGAGCCGCGGGCCTTCACCGTGCTCGGGCGCGACGACGAGCCACGCCCCGCGGAGATCGCGCGCCGCGGCGAGCTCGGACGGTGCGATGGATCTCCACGCGACGCGGTAGCGCAGGCGATCGACGTCCTCGTCGCCGTGGATCTGCTTTTCGGAGGCGGGCCGCCCGTGCAGGGCCTCGATCGTCGCGACCGGCTCGCCGGCCGCGTCGGCGAGCGTGAGCGCGAGCCCGCGCCTGTCGCGCGTCGCGCCGAAATGCACGCGCAGCGTCGCGGCCCCGCGCCGGGCGAGGGACACGCCAGTCCACGAGAACGGCAGCGTGACGTCGCCCGTGTCGTCGACGCGCTTCCGGAGGAGCGCGTGGAACGCGGCGTCGAGGAGCGCCGGGTGGAGCTCGAAGCGCGCCGCGTCGAGGGCGATCTCGGCGGGGAGCCCGACCTCGGCGAAGACGTCGTCGCCGCGCGTGAAGACGGCGCGCAGGCCTCGGAAGGCGTCCCCGTAAGCGAGGCCCGCGTCGGCGAGGCGCGCGTAGAGCCCGTCGATGGATTGCGGCGCGGCGCCGGGCGGTGGCCACGCGCGGAGGTCGCTCGCGGGGGCGTCGAGGTCGCGGGGCGGCGCGAGGAGCCCGGTGGCGTTCCGCGTCCACGGGGCGTCCTCGTCGGCCTCGGGGCGTGCGTGGATGGCGATCGCGCGGACGCCGCGCGCGTCGGGAGGTGCGACGTGGAGCTGGAGGAGCAGCCCGCCTTCGGAGAGGGCGAGCGGGGCTTCGAGGGTGAGCTCGTCGACGCGCGCGAGTCCGATGTGGCGCGCGGCGGCGATGGCGAGATCGAGGAACGCGGTCGCCGGCAGGATGGGGGCGCCGAAGACGGAGTGGCCTTCGAGCCATGGGTGATCGGTGAGGGAGATGCGCCCCGTGAAGAGAACGGCGTCTTCGCCAGCGACCGGAGTGACGGCGACGAGGAACGGGTGGCCTGCGGGGGCGAGCCCCGCAGAGGCGACGTCGGCGGTGAGGGACGCGGGAGCGTCGAGCCAGAAGCGGTCGCGCTGGAAGGCGTAGGTGGGAAGGGGGACGCGGCGAGGCGCGAGGGGGGCGAAAAAGGCGCGCCAGTCGAGGGGGAGCCCGCGGGTGTAGAGGGCGCCGAGGGCGGCGGCGAAGGCGTCGTCGTCGGGGCGCTCGGCGCGCAGGACGGGGACGAAGGCGGCGTCCTCGGCGGCCGGCCGGTCGCTCTGGAGCGCGGCGCTCCCGAGGGCCGACAGGACGCCGTGAGGACCGAGCTCGAGGAAGGTGCAAACTCCGTCAGAGCGGAGAGCTTCCAGGCCGTCAGCGAAGCGAACGGCGCCACGGACGTGGCGGACCCAGTAGTCGGGGGAGCAGAGGTCGCGTTCTTCGGCGAGAGCGCCGGTGACGTTGGAGAGGATGGGGATGCGCGGCGGGTGGAAGGTGAGCCCCTCGGCGACGCGCCGGAAGGCGTCGAGCATCGGGTCGAGGTGGTGCGAGTGAAACGCGTGGCTGACGCGGAGGCGCGAGGTCTTTCGCCCGCGCGCCTGGAACGAGGCGGCCACGGCGAGCACGGCGTCCTCGTCGCCGGAGACGACCACGGAGGCGGAGCCGTTGACGGCGGCGATGGTTACGCCCGTCGGGTGCGCCGAGAGGACGTCGAGGACCTCGCGCTCGCTCGCGTGCAGGGCGACCATGGCGGCGTCGCGCCGCGGCAAGGCGTGCATGAGGCGCGCGCGCGCGGCCACGAGGGTGCAGGCGTCTTCGAGGGACAGGACGCCGGCGACGTGGGCCGCCACGAGCTCGCCGATGGAGTGCCCGAGGAGGGCGTCTGGGACGAGGCCGCAGGCTTCGACGAGGCGGAAGAGCGCGACCTCGAGGGCGAAGAGGGCGGGCTGGGTGAAGAGCGTGTCGTCGAGGAGAGGGGCGAGCTCGGAGCCGCCGGGCGCGAAGAGCACGTCGCGCAGAGGGCGCTCGAGGTGCCGATCGAGATGGGTGCAGACCGCATCGAGCGCGTCGCGGAACGCGGGGAACGCCTCGTACAGGCCGCGTCCCATCGCGGGTCGCTGGCTGCCCTGGCCGGTGAAGAGGAACGCGAGCTTGGTGGAGGCTCTTCGCGCGACGGAGGCCGGCGCGCCGGTCGCGTGCGCGTAGGCGTCGAGGGCGGGGAGGAGCGCGTCGCGGCTGCGCGCGACGAAGGCGGCGCGGTGGTCGAAGTGCGCGCGCGTGGTGGCGAGCGAGGCGGCGACGTCGACGAGCGAGACGCCTGGGTCGCCGGCGAGGTGGGCCTGGAGGCGAGCGGCTTGCGCCCGGAGGGCGTCCTCGCTCTTTGCCGAGAGGAGCACGGGCAGCGCCTGATCGCGCGCGCTCCGCGCGGGGCTCGTGTCGTCGCCGCGCGGTCCTTCTTCGACGATGACGTGCGCGTTGGTGCCGGAGAGCCCGAAGGACGAGACCGCGGCGCGTCGCGGCCGTCCGTTCTTCGTCCACGGCACGGCGTCGACGAGGAGGCGCACGGCGCCCTCGGCCCAATCGACGTGCGGTGACGGCGCGTCCGCGTGAAGGGTCCTGGGCAGGAGGCCGTTTCGCAGGGCGAGGACGGTCTTGATGATCCCGCCGACGCCGGCGGCGGCCTGGGTGTGTCCGAGGTTGGACTTGAGGCTGCCGAGCCAGAGAGGTCGCTCGGCAGGGCGGGCGAGCCCGTAGGTGGCGAGCAGGGCGTTCGCTTCGATGGGATCGCCGAGGGGGGTGCCGGTGCCGTGGGCTTCGACGGCGTCGATGTCGTGCGCCTCGAGGCGTGCGGCGGCGAGCGCCTGGCGGATCACGCGCTCCTGCGCGGGCCCGTTGGGGGCGGTGAGGCCCTGGCTCTTGCCGTCCTGGTTGACGGCGGAGCCTCGGACCACCGCGAGGATCGGGTGTCCGTTTCGCTGGGCGTCGGAGAGGCGCTCGAGCAGGAGCATGCCGGCGCCCTCGGACCAGCCGGCGCCGTTGGCGTCGGCGGAGAAGGACTTGCAGCGGCCGTCGGGAGAGCCGGCGAAGGAGAGCGCGTCGAAGGCCTCGCGCGTCGCCATGACGGTGACGCCGCCGGCCAGGGCGAGGGCGCACTCGCCGCTTCGCAACGCCTGGCACGCGAGATGAACCGCGACGAGCGACGAGCTGCACGCCGTGTCGACGGTCACGGTGGGCCCGTGAAAGCCGAAGGTGTACGCGATCCTGCCCGACGCGACGCTCGCGGAGCTCGCGAAGCTCACGTACCCCTCGACGTCCGCGTCGGGCTCGAAGAGGCGCGTCGCGTAGTTGTTGTACATGACGCCGACGAAGACGCCGGTCTGCGAGCCCTGGAGCGACGCGGGGTCGATCTCCGCCCGCTCGATCGCCTCCCACGTCGTCTCGAGCAAGAGCCGCTGCTGCGGATCCATCTCGAGCGAATCCCGCGGGCTTATCCCGAAGAACGCGGCATCGAAGGCGCCTGCGTCCGCGAGGAAGCCGCCTTCGCGCGCGCGGGCTCGCCCGCCGCTGGCGTCGCGATCCACGCGCGGCTCGACGTTCCAGCCGCGGTCCTCGGGGAAGCCGGAGACGGCGTCGCGTCCACCTTCGAGCAGCTGCCAGAGATCCTCGGGCGAGCGCACGCCGCCGGGGAAGCGGCAGCTCATCGCGACGATCGCGATCGGCTCGCGCGACGCGCGAACGAGCTCCCTGTTGCGCTGTTTGAGGCGCTCGACGTCGGTCAACGACGCGCGCAGAGCCTCAACGAGCTCCTGGTTCGAGCTATTCATCGAAATCCTCGCCGCTGCCGCCCGAGACGCGAGGCGCCTTCGCCTTGTCGAGGGCCATCCGGACCAAGTCGTTCACATCCATCGACGCGATCGCGTCGATCGCCGTCGCCGTGGCTTCGGGCTTCGTCTCTGCGTCCGCGGAGGCCGCGTCGCGCGGGCGGGCGATGCGCATGAGCGCGCTCACCAGCCCGGCCTCGCGGAGCCGGTCGAGCGGGATCGACGCGATCGCGTCGCGGAGCTCGGCGTCGCTCGCGGGCGCGGGGGAGCCGGCGCCCGGGAGATCGATCATCTTCGAGAGCACGTGATCGGTGAGGGCGCCGACCGTGGGGTGATCGAAGAGGAGCGTCGCGCCCAGCCTGAGCCCCGTGGCGGCGGCGAGCCTGTTTCTGAGCTCGATGGCCATGAGGGAGTCGAGGCCGAGCTCCTGGAGAGGCCGTCTGGGATCGATGTCGAGGTGAGAGGTGACGCCGAGGACGGTTGCGACGTCGGCGCGCACGACGTCGAGGAGCATCCGCTGGCGCTCCTGGGGAGCGAGGGAGGCGAGGCGGAGCTTGAGCGCGGAGGCGTCGCGGGCGGCGCTGGCGCGCTGCGCGCGAGCGCGGGTGCCGGTGACGAGGCCTCGGAGGATCGGGGCGAGTGCGTCGCCGCTCTTTCGGAGCGCGTCGGCGTCGAACGCTGCGGGGACGAGGCACGGCGCGTCGTGGGCGAGCGCGAGGTCGAAGAGCGCGAGCGCTTCTTCGGAGGCGAGGGGCTTGAGCCCACCGCGCGCGATGCGACGGAGGTCGGCGTGTTCGAGGTGCTTTGTGAGCTCGGAGGTCTGCGCCCAGTAGCCCCAGTCGAGCGCCACGGCAGGCAGACCGCCCGCGGCCCGGCGGTGGGCGAGCGCGTCGAGGAAGGCGTTGGCGGCGGCGTAGTTGGACTGTGCGGGGCTCCCGAGGACGCCGGACAGCGACGAGAACAGGACGAAGGCGCGGAGCGGGCAGTCGCGCGTGAGCTCGTGCAGGTTGACGGCGGCGTCGACCTTGGCCCGCAGGACGGCGCTGAGGCGCGCGGGCGTCATCGACGAGAGCACGCCGTCGTCGAGTGTGCCTGCGGCGTGCACGACGGCGGTGAGGGGCCTGTCGGGCGAGATGGCGAGGAGGACACCCTGGAGGGCGGCGGGATCGGCAGCGTCTGCGGCGGCGAGGACGACCGAGGCGCCGCGGGCTTCGAGCTCGGCGGCGAGCTCGGCTGCGCCGGGAGCATCCAGGCCGCGGCGGGAGAGCAGGAGGAGGTGCTTGACGCCGTGGCGGTCGACGAGGCGACGCGCGACGAGAGCGCCGAGGGTGCCGGTGCCTCCGGTGACGAGGACGGTGCCTTGGGGGTCGAGCGCGCGCGCCGTGGCGCCCGGGTTGGTGGCCCCGTTGGTGGTCGCAGGGGTGGGTGAGACGACGCGGGCGAGGCGCGGAGCGAGGCGGCGTCCGTCGCGGAGGGCGAGCTGCGGATCCGCGTCGTCGAGCGCGCTTGCGACGGCGTTGGGGAGGGCACGTCGCGAGGCGTCGGAGCCGTCGAGGTCGACGAGCACGATGGCGCGGTCGCGGTTTTCTGCCTGCGCCGAGCGGACGAGCCCCCACAGAGGAGCGGAGGCGAGATCGACGACATCCTCGCCGGCGCGCGTTGCGACCGCGCGCTGGGTGAGGAGGACGAGCGTCGACGAGGCGAAGCGCTCGTCGGCGAGCCAGGTGTTGAGCAAGGCGAGCGCGCGTGCGGCGGCGGAGTGTACCGAGGAAACGAGCTGGGTATCGCTGGTGTCGGAGAGGCCGAGCGCGGTCGAGAGAGAGAGGGCGACGGTGTCTGGGCACGGCGCGCCGCGGTCGAGGGCATCGCGCAAGGCGTCGACGTCGGCGTAGGCGTCGACGGGGAAGCTGTCGGTCGCGATGCCGAGGGAGTCCTCTCCGAGGAGAGCCCACCTGCCGCGGGGGGAGCGCGTGGCGGAGGGCTGCTCGGGCCAGCTGAGGGCGTACAGATTGCGGGCGGAGAGCTCGGGCAGGAACTTGTCGGCGGGGGCTCTACGGAAGGCGAGGCCGTCGATCGTGGCGACGGGGGTGCCCTCGCGCGACGCGCCTTCACTCGACGCGCCCTCACGTGACCAGAGCGTGATGTCGCCGCCGTAGCCATCGGCGTTGCGCGTGCCGTCGTCGCGGAGCACGAAGTCGGCCCAGCAGGGCGTCTCGGCGCGTCCGTACCAGACGAGGCGCTCGACCGAGAAAGGCAGCGGCGGGGCCTTGCTCGCGGTGCCTTCGGCCTCGCGCGCGCGCGCGGCCTCCTCCGGCGGGCTTGTCGCGCTCACGACGGCGAACGCGTTGTCCATGAGCCCGCCGGGGAGCGGCGCGTCGTCGGTCGGGACGCCGGCGGGTGCCTCGAGGTAGCCGAGCCCCGTGCGCGCGCGCACGTGGGTCGCGTGGCGCAGCCAGCGCCACTGCGGGCCCCAGCCGATCTGGAACGACTCGAACGACTCCATCAGGTGCCCGACGACTCCCGGGTCGCCGCTCCGCGACAGCGCCTCGGGTGGCACGCGCCGCGCGAGCGCGCTCGGGGCAACCGGGGCGAGCGACGCCGTCGCGTGCGTCGTCCACACGTCGTCCGCGCGCGTCGAGAGCGTCGCCGTGAAGCCCCCGCCCTCGCCCCGCGACGGCGTGAGGTGGACGTGGACGGCGACGATGTCCGATGCATGCTGGAAGCTGAGCGCTCGGACGAATTCGACGTCGCGCAGCTCGAGGGGGCTATCGGGCCAGTGCGACTCGGCGACCGCGAGGAAGATCGCCAGGTAGAACGCGCCCGGGACGACGATGCGCCCGTAGACGGAGTGATCTGCGAGGTAAGGCTGAGCGCCGGGACCGATGTCGAGGGTGTGGACAGCGGAGCCGTCGGGGAGATCGAGCCGCGTGCCGGCGAGCGGATAGCGGCCGGCGCTGTCGGCGGCGGCGACGCGCGAGGTCTTCGCCCTGGGCATGTCGAGCCAGAAGCGCTCGCGCTGGAAGGCGTACGTGGGGAGGGCGACGCGGCGTGGGTTGAAGGGGGCGAAGAAGGCGTCCCAGTCGACGTGGTGGCCGCGGGTGTGGAGCGCGCCGAGCGCCGCGGTGAGGGTGTCGACGTCATCGCGGCCGCTGCGGAGGGCGGGGAGGAAGGCGACCGCGTCGCTCGCGAGGGCCTCGTGCCCGAGCGCGGAGAGGACGGCGTGGGGCCCGAGCTCGAGGAAGGTGGAGACTCCGTCGGCGCGGAGAGTTTCCAGTCCGTCGGCGAAGCGGACGGTGCTGCGTACGTGGCGCACCCAGTAGTCGGGGGAGCAGAGCTCGTCGTTGGACGCGCGCGCGCCGGTGACGTTGGAGACGATCGGGATGCGCGGAGCGTGGAACGTGAGCCCCTCGGCGACGCGCCGGAACGCATCGAGCATCGGGTCGAGGTGGTGCGAATGGAACGCGTGGCTGACGCGGAGGCGCGAGGTCTTTCGGCCGAGGGCCTCGAAGCGGCCGGCCACGGCGAGGACGGCTTCCTCGTCGCCGGAGACGACGACGGAGGCGGGGCCATTGACCGCGGCGATGGCTACGCGCGTGGGGTGCGCGGCGAGGACGTCGAGGACCTCGCGTTCGCTGGCGTGGATGGCGACCATGGCGGCGTCGCGCCGCGGCAAGGCATGCATGAGGCGCGCGCGCGCGCCGACGAGGGTGCAGGCGTCTTCGAGGGACAGGACGCCGGCCACGTGGGCCGCGACGAGCTCGCCGATGGAGTGGCCGAGGAGGACGTGGGGGGAGACTCCCCAGGCTTCCACGAGGCGGAAGAGCGCGACCTCGAGGGCGAAGAGGGAGGTCTGCGTGTAGAGGGTCTCGTCGAGGAGGGCGGCGAGGTCGGAGCCGCGCGGCGCAAAGAGCACGTCCCGGAGGGGGTGATCGAGATCCCGATCGAGGTAGCTGCACGCCGCGTCGAAGGCGTCGCGGAAGACAGAAAACGCGCCGTGGAGGCCGCGCCCCATCGCCGCGCGCTGCCCGCCTTGACCCGTGAAGAGGAGCGCGAGGTTGCCGCCCGTGCTCCGCGAGACGGTGGTGCCCGAAGGCGAACGGCCTTCGGCGAGCCCGGCGAGGGCTTCTTCGAGGGCGCCGAGGTCGCGCGCGACGATCGCCGCCCGGTGCTCGAAGTGCGAGCGCGTCGTGGCGAGCGACGCCGCGACGTCGACGAGCGCGTCGCCTGCGCGCCCTGTGAAGTGCGCGCGGAGGCGCTCGGCTTGCGCGCGAAGGGCTGCCTCGGTCCTTGCCGAGAGGAGGACCGGTACGGGCCCTCCGTCGCGCGGCGCGACGCCGTCCGCTCCCGCCGCGGTCGCGCAGGGCTTGGCCGCGCGCGCGGGCGGCGCCTCTTCGACGATGACGTGGGCGTTCGTGCCCGAGAGGCCGAACGAGGAAACTCCGGCGCGCCTCGGAGTCTCCTCGTCGCGGCGAGCCCACGGCTCCGCCGCGTCGACGACGCGGACGGCGAGCGCGTCCCAGTCGACGTGCGGGTTGCGCGGGCGCGCGTGGATCGTCGCCGGCAGCGCGCCATGCTCGAGCGCCGTCACGATCTTGGCGACGCCGGCGAGCCCGGAAGCGGCTTCGAGGTGGCCGATGTTGGTCTTCACCGCGCCGAGCAGCAGCGGGCGCTCGGGGGCGCGCCCCTCGCCGTAGACCGCGGCGAGGGCCTGGACCTCGATGGGATCGCCGAGCGACGTGCCGGTGCCGTGGCACTCGACGACGTCGACCTCGGCGGGGGCCAGGCGCGCGTCGTCGAGGGCGGCGCGGAGGACCTTCTGCTGCGAGGTGCCGTTGGGCGCGGTGATGCCGCTCGACGCCCCGTCGTGGTTGACGGCGCTCCCGCGCACCACCGCGAGGACCCGGTGGCCCCTCGCCTCCGCGTCGCGGAGGCGCTCGAGGGCGAGGACGACGACACCCTCGCCGCGCCCGTAGCCGTCGGCGTTCGCCGAGAACGTCTTCGACCGCCCGTCGGCCGCGAGCGCGCGCGTGCGGGACAGGAGGATGAACACGTCGGGCGAGGCCGTCACTTGCGCCCCGCCGGCGAGCGCGAGGTCGCACTCCCCGCGCCTCAGCGACTGGCACGCGAGGTGGAGCGCGACGAGCGACGACGAGCACGCGGTGTCGATCGCGAGCGCCGGCCCCTGGAGCCCCAGCGTGAACGCGAGGCGCCCCGCGGCGAAAGAGAACGCGGTGCCCATCGCGGCGTACGCCTCGGCGTCGCTCGGCGTGCCTTGCAAAAAGGCGTAGTCGCTCGCGCCCGCGCCGACGAAGACGCCGGTGCTCGTGTCCTTGAGCGACGCGGGGACGATCCCGGCGTCCTCGAGGGCTTGCCACGCGGTCTCGAGCAAGAGGCGGTGCTGCGGGTCGATCTGCTTCGCCTCGCGCGGGCTGATGCCGAAGAACGCGGCGTCGAACAGATCGACCCCGTCGATCAGCGCCGCGTCGCGGACGTAGCTCTTCCCCTTCGCCTCGGGGTCGGGATCGTAAATCGCGTCGGCGTCCCAGCGCTCCTTCGGGATCGGGCCGACCGCGTCGCGGCCCTCCTCGAGCAGGCGGAAAAGCGCGTCCGTGTCGCCGACGCCACCGGGCAGACGAAGACCGAGGCCGACGATCGCGATCGGCTCGTCGCTCGGAGAAGGCGCGCGCGCGGCCGCGACCGCGCGAACGTCGTCGCGGCCCGCGCCGTCGAGCGGGAGCGTGAGCGCGTCGCAGAGGTGCGCCGCGAGATCGTGCGGGCACGGGTGGTCGAACGTGACCGTCGCCGCCAGCGTGACGCCGGTCGCGCGCTGGAGGCGCACGCGCAAGTCGACGGCCATGAGCGAGTCGAGGCCCGAGTCGAAGAAGCCGCGCCGAGGCTCGACGCGCGAGACGTCGGTGTGCCCGAGGACGAGCGCCGTCTCCTTCACGACGAACGCAACGAGGTGCCGGAGGCGGTCTCCCGCCGCGAGAGGCCGCAGCGTCGCGAGGAGCTCGGGCTCGCCGTCGCGGCCTTGCGCCGTCTCCGGCCGGGCGTCGAGCGCGCGCTTCGCCTCGCTCAGATCGTGGAGCAGCGGCCGCGAGCGCGCGGACGCGAGCGACGGCGCGAAGCGCGCCCAGTCGACGTCGGCGATCGTGACGTTCGTGTCGTCGTGATCGAGCGCGCGCGCAAGCGCGGCGATCGCGAGCTCCGGGGCCATCGGCGGGAGGCCTCGGCGGCGGAGGTGCTCCTCGGCGGCGGGGTCTTCGGCGAGCATTCCGCCGCCCGCCCACGCGCCCCACGCGATCGACGTCGCCGTGAGGCCGCGCGCGCGGCGGCTCTCTGCGAGCGCGTCGAGGAACGCGTTCGCCGCGGCGTATGCCCCTTGGTGCCCGCCGCCCCAGACGCCTGCGCCGGACGCGAAGAGCACGAACGCGTCGAGGACGCGATCTCCGGTGAGCTCGTCGAGGTTTCGCGCGCCCGCGGCCTTGCCCGCGATGGCGAGGGTGAGATCGTCGAGCGACGTCGCGTCGAGGGGCGTGCCCTGCGCGACGCCGCCGGCGTGCACGACCGCGCGCACCGGCGAGCCTTGCGCCTCGAGATCGCGGAGCAGGGCGCCGAGCGCGTCGCGATCGGCGACGTCGCACGCCGCGATCGTGACACGCGCGCCGAGCGCCGTGAGCTCGGCCTGGAGCGCCTCGGCGCCGGGCGCGCCTGTTCCGCGCCGGCTCGTGAGCACGAGGTGCTCGGCCCCGCTCTTCGCGAGCCACCGCGCGACGTGCGCTCCGAGCGCGCCCGTCCCGCCCGTGACGAGCACGGTCCCCGAGGGGGCGAACGCGCGAGCCGGCGCGGCGTCGCCGATCTTCGCGCGGACGAGCCTCCGTGCGTAGAGACCCGCCGCGCGAAGGGCGAGCTGGTCCTCGCCGTCGCGCGTGGCGAGCGCTGCGACGAGGCGCTCGAGCGCCCTCGCGTCGAGCGTGGCGGCGGGATCGCCGGCCGCGAGGTCGATCGCGCCGCCCCATCGCGCGGGGTGCTCGAGCGCGACGACGCGCCCGAGGCCCCACGACATCGCCTGGACGGGGCTCGCGATCGGGTCGGAGCGACCGATCGACACGGCCCCCCGCGTGACGAGCCACAGCGGCGCGTCGATCGCGAGATCGCCGAGCGCTTGGACGAGCGCCAGCGTTGCGCCGAGCCCCGCCGGGACCGCCGGGTGCGCGGCGAGCGGGCGTTCGTCGAGCGCCGTCAGCGCGAGCACGCCGCGGATCGCGCGCGTGTCGGCGGACGCGGCACGCACGCGCGCGGCGAGCTCTTCGCGATCGACGCCCTCGCCGTCGACGGCGATCTCGACGACGGCGGCGCCTCGCGCGGAGAGGGCGCGCGCGAGCGCTCGCGCGACGTCGCCAGCGGCGTCGGGGATCACGACGAGCCACGTGCCTTCGATGCTGGCGCCAGGCGCGATCGTGCACGGCCGCCACACGACGCGGTAGCGCCACGCGTCGAGCGTGGTCTGCGCGCGCCGCTCGCGGCGCCACGCCGCGAGCGTCGGGACCAGCGTGGCCCACGCTGCGCGATGATCCGCGTCGTCGACACGAAGCTCGGCGGAGAGCGCGTCGACGTCGCCGCGATCGATCGCCTGCCAGAGTGCCGTCTCCTCGGCCGCGCGGGGCTCGGTGGGCTGCGCGCTCGCCGCCTCGAGCCAGAAGCGGTCGCGCTGGAAGGCGTAGGTGGGAAGGGGGACGCGGCGAGGCGCGAGGGGGGCGAAAAAGGCGCGCCAGTCGAGGGGGAGCCCGCGGGTGTGGAGGGCGCCGAGGGCGGCGGCGAAGGCGTCGTCGTCGGGGCGCTCGGCGCGCAGGGCGGGGACGAAGGCGGCGTCCTCGGCGGCCGGCCGGTCGCTCTGGAGTGCGACGCTCCCGAGGGCCGACAGGACGCCGTGAGGACCGAGCTCGAGGAAGGTGCAAACTCCGTCAGCGCGGAGAGCCTCCAGGCCGTCAGCGAAGCGAACGGCGCCACGGACGTGGCGGACCCAGTAGTCGGGGGAGCAGAGGTCGCGTTCTTCGGCGAGAGCGCCGGTGACGTTGGAGAGGATGGGGATGCGCGGCGGGTGGAAGGTGAGCCCCTCGGCGACGCGCCGGAAGGCGTCGAGCATCGGGTCGAGGTGGTGCGAGTGAAACGCGTGGCTGACGCGGAGGCGCGAGGTCTTTCGCCCGCGCGCCTGGAACGAGGCGGCCACGGCGAGCACGGCGTCCTCGTCGCCGGAGACGACCACGGAGGCGGAGCCGTTGACGGCGGCAATCGATACGCCCGTCGGGTGCGCCGAGAGGACGTCGAGGACCTCGCGCTCGCTTGCGTGCAGGGCGACCATGGCGGCGTCGCGCCGCGGCAAGGCGTGCATGAGGCGCGCGCGCGCGGCCACGAGGGTGCAGGCGTCTTCGAGGGACAGGACGCCGGCGACGTGGGCCGCCACGAGCTCGCCGATGGAGTGCCCGAGGAGGGCGTCTGGGACGAGGCCGCAGGCTTCGACGAGGCGGAAGAGCGCGACCTCGAGGGCGAAGAGGGCGGGCTGGGTGAAGAGCGTGTCGTCGAGGAGAGGGGCGAGCTCGGAGCCGCCGGGCGCGAAGAGCACGTCGCGCAGAGGGCGCTCGAGGTGCCGATCGAGATGGGTGCAGACCGCATCGAGCGCGTCGCGGAACGCGGGGAACGCCTCGTACAGGCCGCGTCCCATCGCGGGTCGCTGGCTGCCCTGGCCGGTGAAGAGGAACGCGAGCTTGGTGGAGGCTCTTCGCGCGACGGAGGCCGGCGCGCCGGTCGCGTGCGCGTAGGCGTCGAGGGCGGGGAGGAGCGCGTCGCGGCTGCGCGCGACGAAGGCGGCGCGGTGGTCGAAGTGCGCGCGCGTGGTGGCGAGCGAGGCGGCGACGTCGACGAGCGAGACGCCTGGGTCGCCGGCGAGGTGGGCCTGGAGGCGAGCGGCTTGCGCCCGGAGGGCGTCCTCGCTCTTTGCCGAGAGGAGCACGGGCAGCGCCTGATCGCGCGCGCTCCGCGCGGGGCTCGTGTCGTCGCCGCGCGGTCCTTCTTCGACGATGACGTGCGCGTTGGTGCCGGAGAGCCCGAAGGACGAGACCGCGGCGCGTCGCGGCCGTCCGTTCTTCGTCCACGGCACGGCGTCGACGAGGAGGCGCACGGCGCCCTCGGCCCAATCGACGTGCGGTGACGGCGCGTCCGCGTGAAGGGTCCTGGGCAGGAGGCCGTTTCGCAGGGCGAGGACGGTCTTGATGATCCCGCCGACGCCGGCGGCGGCCTGGGTGTGTCCGAGGTTGGACTTGAGGCTGCCGAGCCAGAGAGGTCGCTCGGCAGGGCGGGCGAGCCCGTAGGTGGCGAGCAGGGCGTTCGCTTCGATGGGATCGCCGAGGGGGGTGCCGGTGCCGTGGGCTTCGACGGCGTCGATGTCGTGCGCCTCGAGGCGTGCGGCGGCGAGCGCCTGGCGGATCACGCGCTCCTGCGCGGGCCCGTTGGGGGCGGTGAGGCCCTGGCTCTTGCCGTCCTGATTGACGGCGGAGCCTCGGACCACCGCGAGGATCGGGTGTCCGTTTCGCTGGGCGTCGGAGAGGCGCTCGAGCAGGAGCATGCCGGCGCCCTCGGACCAGCCGGCGCCGTTGGCGTCGGCGGAGAAGGACTTGCAGCGGCCGTCGGGAGAGCCGGCGAAGGAGAGCGCGTCGAAGGCCTCGCGCGTCGCCATGACGGTGACGCCGCCGGCCAGGGCGAGGGCGCACTCGCCGCTTCGCAACGCCTGGCACGCGAGATGAACGGCGACGAGCGACGAGCTGCACGCCGTGTCGACGGTCACGGTGGGCCCGTGAAAGCCGAAGGTGTACGCGATCCTGCCCGACGCGACGCTCGCGGAGCTCGCGAGGCTCACGTACCCCGACGCGTCGCCGTCGCCGCCAAGGTGATGGCTCGCGTAGTTGTTGTACATGACGCCGACGAAGACGCCGGTCTGCGAGCCCTGGAGCGATGCGGGGTCGATCTCCGCCCGCTCGATCGCCTCCCACGTCGTCTCGAGCAAGAGCCGCTGCTGCGGATCCATCTCGAGCGCCTCGCGCGGGCTCACCCCGAAGAACGCCGCGTCGAAGAGCTCCGCGCCTTCGAGGAAGCCCCCTTCGAGCGCGGGCGTCTTCCCCGTCACGTCGGCGCGCGGGTCGACACGCGGCTCGACGCTCCATCCGCGGTCCTCGGGGAAGCCGGAGACGGCGTCGCGTCCACCTTCGAGCAGCTGCCAGAGATCCTCGGGCGAGCGCACGCCGCCGGGGAAGCGGCAGCTCATCGCGACGATCGCGATCGGCTCGTGCGCCTTGCTCTCGGCCGCGTGCAGACGCGTCTGGCTCCGCTGAAGGTCGAGCGTGAGTTGCTTCAGGTAGTCGCGAAGCTTCGCTTCGGTGCCAGGCGACGCGCTCATGTAGCGGCCTCCACGCGGACGTGGTCGATCATGCGGAACAGCTCGTCGTCGCTCGCGGCGTCGAGGCGGCTCGCGAGCCCGTCGTCGGGCGAGGGCTCACGGTCCGCCATCCACTTCGATAGGAGCGCCTTGACGCGCATCGTGAGCTCGTCGCGGATCGCTTCGTTCGCGTACGCGCTCGCGAGGGCTCCCTCGATCCGGTCGATCTCCGCCGCCCTCGTGCTCGGCGGGGCGGCCTCGTCGTGGAGCAGTTTTCCGGAGACGAGCTTCGCGAGCGCCTCCGGCGTGGGGTGATCGAAGAGGAGCGTCGCGCTCAGCCTGAGCCCCGTGGCGGCGGCGAGCCTGTTTCTGAGCTCGATGGCCATGAGGGAGTCGAGGCCGAGCTCCTGGAGAGGTCGTCCGGGATCGATGTCGAGGGGAGAGGCGACGCCGAGGACGGTTGCGACGTCGGCGCGCACGACGTCGAGGAGCATCCGCTGGCGCTCCTGGGGAGCGAGGGAGGCGAGGCGGAGCTTGAGCGCGGAGGCGCTGGCGCGCTGCGCGCGAGCGCGGGTGCCGGTGACGAGGCCTCGGAGGATCGGGGCGAGTGCGTCGCCGCTCTTTCGGAGCGCGTCGGCGTCGAACGCTGCGGGGACGAGGCACGGCGCGTCGTGGGCGAGCGCGAGGTCGAAGAGCGCGAGCGCTTCTTCGGAGGCGAGGGGCTTGAGCCCACCGCGCGCGATGCGACGGAGGTCGGCGTGTTCGAGGTGCTTTGTGAGCTCGGAGGTCTGCGCCCAGTAGCCCCAGTCGAGCGCCACGGCAGGCAGACCGCCCGCGGCCCGGCGGTGGGCGAGCGCGTCGAGGAAGGCGTTGGCGGCGGCGTAGTTGGACTGTGCGGGGCTCCCGAGGACGCCGGACAGCGACGAGAACAGGACGAAGGCGCGGAGCGGGCAGTCGCGCGTGAGCTCGTGCAGGTTGACGGCGGCGTCGACCTTGGCCCGCAGGACGGCGCTGAGGCGCGCGGGCGTCATCGACGAGAGCACGCCGTCGTCGAGTGTGCCTGCGGCGTGCACGACGGCGGTGAGGGGCCTGTCGGGCGAGATGGCGAGGAGGACACCCTGGAGGGCGGCGGGATCGGCAGCGTCTGCGGCGGCGAGGACGACCGAGGCGCCGCGGGCTTCGAGCTCGGCGGCGAGCTCGGCTGCGCCGGGAGCATCCAGGCCGCGGCGGGAGAGCAGGAGGAGGTGCTTGACGCCGTGGCGGTCGACGAGGCGACGCGCGACGAGAGCGCCGAGGGTGCCGGTGCCTCCGGTGACGAGGACGGTGCCTTGGGGGTCGAGCGCGCGCGCCGTGGCGCCCGGGTTGGTGGCCCCGTTGGTGGTCGCAGGGGTGGGTGAGACGACGCGGGCGAGGCGCGGAGCGAGGCGGCGTCCGTCGCGGAGGGCGAGCTGCGGATCCGCGTCGTCGAGCGCGCTTGCGACGGCGTTGGGGAGGGCACGTCGCGAGGCGTCGGAGCCGTCGAGGTCGACGAGCACGATGGCGCGGTCGCGGTTTTCTGCCTGCGCCGAGCGGACGAGCCCCCACAGAGGAGCGGAGGCGAGATCGACGACATCCTCGCCGGCGCGCGTTGCGACCGCGCGCTGGGTGAGGAGGACGAGCGTCGACGAGGCGAAGCGCTCGTCGGCGAGCCAGGTGTTGAGCAAGGCGAGCGCGCGTGCGGCGGCGGAGTGTACCGAGGAAACGAGCTGGGTATCGCTGGTGTCGGAGAGGCCGAGCGCGGTCGAGAGAGAGAGGGCGATGGTGTCTGGGCACGGCGCGCCGCGGTCGAGGGCATCGCGCAAGGCGTCGACGTCGGCGTAGGCGTCGACGGGGAAGCTGTCGGTCGCGATGCCGAGGGAGTCCTCTCCGAGGAGAGCCCACCTGCCGCGGGGGGAGCGCGTGGCGGAGGGCTGCTCGGGCCAGCTGAGAGCGTACAGATTGCGGGCGGAGAGCTCGGGCAGGAACTTGTCGGCGGGGGCTCTACGGAAGGCGAGGCCGTCGATCGTGGCGACGGGGGTGCCCTCGCGCGACGCGCCTTCACTCGACGCGCCCTCACGTGACCAGAGCGTGATGTCGCCGACGTAGCGGTCGGCGTCCGGCGTGATCTCGCCGCGCATGACGAAGTCGGCCCAGCAGGGCGTCTCGGCGCGTCCGTACCAGACGAGGCGCTCGATCGAGAAAGGCAGCGGCGGGACGTTGCTCGTCGAGCGATCGCCGTGGGCGGGCAGCCCCGTGACGGCGCTGCCGACGACGGCAAACGCGTTGTCTACGAGGCCGCCGGGGAGCGGCGCGTCGTCGGTCGGGACGCCGTCGGGCGCGGCGAGGTAGCCGACGCCCGTCCGGTCGCCGGCGTGCATCGTCTGCCGGAGCCAGCGCCACTTCGGGCCCCACTCGACGTTGAACGCCTCGAACGATGCCATCAAGCGAGCGACGGCGCGCGACGACTCGTCGCCCGCGAGAGACTCGTGCGCCGCGGGGGTGTGCCGCGCGAGCGCGCTCGGCGGCGCCGCGCCGAGAGACGCGGTCGCGTGCGTGGTCCACGCGCCTTCTGTCTGCGTCGAGACCGTGGCGTGGAAGCCTTTGCCATCGCCGCCTGCCGGCGTGAGGTGCACGCGCACCGCGACGGTCTCCGAGGGCTCTCCGAACGTGAGCGCTCGGACGAACTCGACGTCACGCAGCTCGAGGGGGCTATCGGGCCAGTGCGACTCGGCGACCGCGAGGAGGATCGCCAGGTGGAACGCGCCCGGGACGACGATGCGCCCGTAGACGGAGTGATCGGCGAGGTAAGGCTGCGCGCCGGGACCGATGTCGAGGGTGTGGACAGCGGAGCCGTCGGGGAGATCGAGCCGCGTGCCGGCGAGCGGATAGCGGCCGGCGCTGTCGGCGGCGGCGACGCGCGAGGTCTTCGTCTTGGGCATGTCGAGCCAGAAGCGCTCGCGCTGGAAGGCGTACGTGGGGAGGGCGACGCGGCGCGGGTTGAAGGGGGCGAAGAAGGCGTCCCAGTCGACGTGGTGGCCGCGGGTGTGGAGCGCGCCGAGCGCCGCGGTGAGGGTGTCGACGTCATCGCGGCCGTCGCGGAGGGCGGGGAGGAAGGCGACGGCCTCGCTCGCGAGGGCCTCGTGCCCGAGCGCGGAGAGGACGGCGTGGGGCCCGAGCTCGAGGAAGGTGGAGACTCCGTCGGCGCGGAGAGTTTCCAGTCCGTCGGCGAAGCGGACGGTGCTGCGTACGTGGCGCACCCAGTAGTCGGGGGAGCAGAGCTCGTCGTTGGACGCGCGCGCGCCGGTGACGTTGGAGACGATCGGGATGCGCGGAGCGTGGAACGTGAGCCCCTCGGCGACGCGCCGGAACGCATCGAGCATCGGGTCGAGGTGGTGCGAATGGAACGCGTGGCTGACGCGGAGGCGCGAGGTCTTTCGGCCGAGGGCCTCGAAGCGGCCGGCCACGGCGAGGACGGCTTCCTCGTCGCCGGAGACGACGATGGAGGACGGCGAGTTGACGGCGGCGATGGACGCGCGCCCGTCGAGAGCATCGAGGGCGTGTCGGACGTCGAGCTCGCTGGCGTGGATGGCGACCATGGCGGCGTCGCGCCGCGGCAAGGCATGCATGAGGCGCGCGCGCGCGCCGACGAGGGTGCAGGCGTTTTCGAGGGACAGAACGCCGGCCACGTGGGCCGCGACGAGCTCGCCGATGGAGTGGCCGAGGAGGACGTGGGGGGAGACTCCCCAGGCTTCGACGAGGCGGAAGAGCGCGACCTCGAGGGCGAAGAGGGAGGTCTGCGTGTAGAGGGTCTCGTCGAGGAGGGCGGCGAGGTCGGAGCCGCGCGGCGCAAAGAGCACGTCCCGGAGGGGGTGATCGAGATCCCGATCGAGGTAGCTGCACGCCGCGTCGAAGGCGTCGCGGAAGACAGAAAACGCGCCGTGGAGGCCGCGCCCCATCGCCGCGCGCTGCCCGCCTTGACCCGTGAAGAGCAGCGCGAGCTTGCCGCCCATGCTCCGTGAGACGGTGGTGCCCGAAGGCGAACGGCCTTCGGCGAGCCCGGCGAGGGCTTCTTCGAGGGCGCCGAGGTCGCGCGCGACGATCGCTGCCCGGTGCTCGAAGTGCGAGCGCGTCGTGGCGAGCGACGCCGCGACGTCGACGAGCGCGTCGCCTGCGCCCCCCGTGAAGTGCGCGCGGAGGCGCTCGGCTTGCGCGCGCAGGCCGCGCTCGCTCTTCGCCGAGAGCAGCACGGGCACGGCCGGCGGGGGAGCGTCCGCGGCGGCGGCGGCGGATCGACGCGCGAGCGGCGCCTCTTCGACGATGACGTGGGCGTTCGTGCCCGAGAGGCCGAACGCGGAGACTCCGGCGCGCCTCGGAGTTTCCTCGTCGCGGCGAGCCCACGGCTCCGCCGCGTCGACGACGCGGACGGCGAGCGCGTCCCAGTCGACGTGCGGATTGCGCGGGCGCGCGTGGATCGTCGCCGGCAGCGCGCCATGCTCGAGCGCCGTCACGATCTTGGCGACGCCGGCGAGCCCGGAAGCGGCTTCGAGGTGGCCGATGTTGGTCTTCACCGCGCCGAGCAGCAGCGGGCGCTCGGGGGCGCGCCCCTCGCCGTAGACCGCGGCGAGGGCCTGGACCTCGATGGGATCGCCGAGCGACGTGCCGGTGCCGTGGCACTCGACGACGTCGACCTCGGCGGGGGCCAGGCGCGCGTCGTCGAGGGCGGCGCGGAGGACCTTCTGCTGCGAGGTGCCGTTGGGCGCGGTGATGCCGCTCGACGCCCCGTCGTGGTTGACGGCGCTCCCGCGCACCACCGCGAGGACCCGGTGGCCCCTCGCCTCCGCGTCGCGGAGGCGCTCGAGGGCGAGGACGACGACGCCCTCGCCGCGCCCGTAGCCGTCGGCGTTCGCCGAGAACGTCTTCGACCGCCCGTCGGCCGCGAGCGCGCGCGTGCGCGAGAGGAGCACGAACGGCTCGGCGAGCGTCATCACCTGGACGCCGCCGGCGAGCGCGAGGTCGCACTCCCCGCGCCTCAGCGACTGGCACGCGAGGTGGAGCGCGACGAGCGACGACGAGCACGCGGTGTCGATCGCGAGCGCGGGGCCTTGCAGGCCGAGCGTGAAGGCGAGGCGCCCCGCCGCGAACGACGAGAGCGTGCCCATCGCGGCGTATGCGTCGGTGTCCTCGGCGCTGCCTTGCATGAGGGCGTAGTCGCTCAAGCCGATCCCGATGAAGACGCCGGTGCTCGTGTCCTTGAGCGACGCGGGGACGATCGTCGCCTCTTCGAGCGCTTGCCACGCCGTCTCGAGCAGGAGGCGGTGCTGCGGATCGACCTGCTTTGCCTCGCGCGGGCTGATGCCGAAGAACGCCGCGTCGAAGAGGTCGACGCGATCGAGCAGCGCGGCCTCGCGCACGTAGCTCTTCCCCTTGGCCTCGGGATCCGGATCGTAGATCGCTTCCGCGTCCCAGCGGTCCTTCGGGATCGGGCCGACGCCGTCGCGCCCTTGCTCGAGGAACGACCAGAGGCTCTCGCGATCCTCGACGCCGCCGGGGAGGCGGAGCCCGAGGCCGACGATCGCGATCGGCTCGTCGCTCGCGGCGTGCGCGCTCGACGAGCGCGGCGTCGTCGCGTCGGCCGGCGCGAGGGGCGCGTCGAGCGGCAGCGCCTCGCGCACGTACATCGCGAGGCGGTGCGGGGACGGGTGATCGAACGTGACCGTCGCGGGGAGCTCGACGCCGGTGCGCGCGCGGAGCTTGCGGAGGAGCTCGACGGCGACGAGCGAGTCGAGGCCGAGATCGAAGAAGCCCTTGTGAGGATCGATCGCCGACGCGTCGGCGTGCCCGAGGACGGTGGCGGTCTCGGCGACGACGAGCTCCACGATGTGGCGCGCGCGGTCGGCCTCGGAGAGCGGCCGCAGCGCCTCGACGAGCGCGCGATCCGCGCTCGCGCCATCAGCCTCGGCGGGCGCCGACGCGACCTCGACCGCGCGCTGCGCCTCGGGGATGTCGAGGAGGAGCGGGCGCGGCCTCGCGGAGGCGAACGCGGGGGCGAAGCGCGCCCAATCGATGCTGGCGACCGTGACCGCTGTCTCGCCGTGATCGAGGGCCTGCGCGAGCGCGGCGATCGCGAGCGCCGGGGCCATCGGCACGAGGCCGCGCTTCCGGAGCTCGGCCTCGGCGTCGGCGCCGGCGTGTGCGCCGAGCATCCCGGCGCCCGCCCAGGCGCCCCACGCGATCGACGTCGCCGTGAGACCGGCGGCGCGGCGCACCTCGGCCAGCGCGTCGAGGAACGCGTTGCCGGCGGCGTACGCGCCTTGCTGCCCGCTGCCCCACACGCCCGCGCCGGAGGCGAAGAGGACGAAGGCGTCGAGCTCGCGGTCTCCGAGCAGCTCGTGGAGGTGGAGCGCGCCGCGGACCTTCGCGGCGACGACGGCGTGGACGTCGTCGAGATCGGTGGACGCGAGGGCAGCCTGCGCGACGACGCCGGCGGCGTGGACGACGGCGCGGACGTGATCGCCTTGCGCGTCGAGGCGGGCCAGGAGAGCTGCGACCGAGGCGCGATCGGCGACGTCGCAGGCGACGACCGTCACGCGCGCGCCGAGCGCCTCGAGCTCGGCGCGGAAGGCGCCGGCGCCAGGGGCGTCCTCGCCACGGCGGCTCACGAGGACGAGGTGCTCTGCGCCGCGGCGCACCAGCAAGCGCGCGACGTGCGCGCCGAGACCGCCGGTTCCGCCGGTGACGAGGGCGGTGCCGCGCAGCGTGAGGGGGCGCGCGGGCGCGGTGTCGCCGAGGGGCGCGCGGACGAGCCTTCGCGCGAAGATGCCTGTCGGGCGGAGCGCGAGCTGGTCCTCGCCATTGCGGGACGCGAGGAGCGTGACGAGGCGGTCGAGCGCTTTCGCGTCGATCGTGTCGCCGTTTGCGACGTCGACGAGCCCGCCCCAGCGCTCGGGGTGCTCGAGCCCCACGACGCGCCCGAGACCCCACGTCATCGCTTGCGCCGCGCTCGCCGGCCGATCGGAGCGCCCCGTCGACACCGCGCCGCGCGTGACGAGCCACAGTGGCGCCTCGATGCCCATGTCGCCGAGCGCCTGCACGAGGCGGAGCGTCAGCGCGATCCCCGCGGGCAGCGCCGGGTGCGTCGCGAGCGTGGTCTCGTCGAGCGCGGCGAAGGACACGATGCCACGGAGCTCGCCCGCGTCCGCGAGAGCTTCCTGCGCGCGCACGGCGAGGCGGACGCGATCGGCCTCTGCCGCCGCGATCGGCATCGTGATCACCTCGGCACCGCGCGCGGTCAGGGCCCTCGCGAGCTCGCTCGCGAGCGTGTCCTTGGCTCCCGCGAGCGTGACGAGGAGCCACGTCCCCGCGACGTCGTGCGCCGCGGTCGGAGCGAGCGGCTTCCACACGACGCGGTAGCGGAGCGCGTCGACGAGGCTCCGCTCGTTGCGGGCGCCTCGCCACGCCGACAGCGCGGGGAGCAGCGTCGCGAGGGCCGAGAGGTGGTCCTCGCCCGAGGCGTTCAGCGTCGCGCCGAGCGCGCCCACGTCCCCCGCGTCGACCGCGCGCCAGAACGCGGCGTCTTCGGGCGCGGCGGTCGCGGCTTCGTCGCGCGTCGCGCCCGCGGGGGCGTCGAGCCAGAAGCGCTCGCGCTGGAACGCGTACGTCGGGAGCGCGACCTCTTGCGGGTCGAACGGGCCGAAGAACGCCGCCCAATCGACGCGATGCCCGCGCGCGTGGAGCGACGAGAGAGCCGCCATGAGCGCGTCGACATCGGCGCGGCCGTCGCGGAGCGCGGGGATGAAGGCGACTCCGCGCTGCGCGTTCGCCAGCGCGCTCTCGCCGAGCGCCGAGAGGACGCCGTGCGGCCCAAGCTCGAGGAACGAAGAAACGCCATCGGATTCCAGCGTATTGATGCCGTCGGCGAAGCGGACGGCGCTTCGCACGTGGCGGACCCAGTAGTCGGGCGTACGGATCTCGTCCGTCGCGAGCCTCCCCGTGACGTTTGAGACGATGGGGATGCGCGGCGGATGGAACGTGAGCCCTTCTGCGACGCGGCGGAACGCGTCGAGCATGGGGTCCATGTGGTGTGAGTGGAACGCGTGGCTCACGCGGAGGCGGGTCGTCTTGCGCCCGCGCGCCTCGAAGTGCGCGGCGACGCGCAGCACGGCGTCGGCGTCGCCGGCGATCACCGTCGACGACGGCGCGTTGATCGCGGCGATCGCGGCGCGTCCGTCCTGCCCCTCGAGCGCGGCGAGCACCTCGGCCTCCGTCGCGTGCACCGTGACCATCGCGCCGTCGCGCGCGGGCAGGGCCTGCATGAGGCGCGCGCGCGCGGCGACGAGCGCGCACGCGTCGGCGAGCGAGAGGACGCCCGCGACGTGCGCGGCGGCGAGCTCGCCGACGGAGTGCCCCAGGAGCACGTCGGGCGTGACGCCCCACGCCTCGACGAGGCGGAAGAGCGCGACTTCGAGGGCGAAGAGCGCCGGCTGCGTGAGCTCGGTCCGGTCGAGGAGGCTCGCGAGCTCCGAGCCCTTCGGCGCGAAGAGGACGTCGCGGAGCGGGCGGTCGAGCTCGCGGTCGAAGTGGCTCGCGGCCGCGTCGAGCGCGTCGCGGAAGACGGGGAACGCGTCGTACAGGCCGCGCCCCATCGCAGCGCGCTGCGCGCCCTGGCCCGTGAAGAGGACGGCGAGCTTGTCGGCGGCGCCCTTGCCGACGAACGTGCCCGGCGCCGCGACGCCCGCGGCGAGGCCCTCGAGCGCCGCGACCAGCGTCGCGTGATCGCCCGCGGCGATCGCGGCGCGGTGGTCGAACTGCGAGCGCGTCGTGGCGAGCGCCGCGGCGACGTCGACGAGCGCCGCGTCGGGCGTTCGCGCGAGCTGATCGTGGAGCGCTGCGGCTTGCGCGCGGAGGGCCGCGTCGCTCTTCGCCGAGAGCACGAAGGGGAGCGCGCCCGAGAGGGGCAGCGCGCCGCGCGCGGCCTTCGGGGCGTCGCGTTCGGGCGCCTCTTCGACGATGACGTGGGCGTTCGTGCCCGAGAGCCCGAACGCGGAGACCCCCGCGCGCCTCGGAGCTCCGTCGGCGCGCCGCTCCCACGGCTCGGCCGCGTCGACGACGCGGACGGGGTGCGCGTCCCAGTCGATGAGCGGGTTGCGCGGGTTCGTGTGGATCGTCGCAGGGAGCGTCCCGTGGCGGAGCGACGTCACGATCTTGGCGACGCCGGCGAGGCCCGACGCGAACTCGAGGTGGCCGATGTTGGTCTTCACCGCGCCGAGCAGCAGTGGGCGCTCGGGGGCGCGCCCCTCGCCGTAGACCGCGGCGAGGGCCTGGACCTCGATGGGATCGCCGAGCGACGTGCCGGTGCCGTGGCACTCGACGACGTCGACCTCGGCGGGGGCCAGGCGCGCGTCGTCCAGCGCGGCGCGGAGGACCTTCTGCTGCGAGGTGCCGTTGGGCGCGGTGATGCCGCTCGACGCCCCGTCGTGGTTGACGGCGGTGCCGCGGACGACCGCGAGGATCGGGTGGCCGTGGGCGCGCGCGTCCCGGAGGCGCTCGAGGGCGAGGACGACGACGCCTTCGCCGCGGCCGAACCCGTCGGCGTCCGCCGAGAACGCCTTCGACCGCCCGTCCGGAGCGAGGGCGCGCGTGCGCGAGAGGATCATGAAGACCTCGGGCGAGGCCATCACCTGGACGCCCGCGGCGAGCGCGAGATCGCACTCGCCTTGCCGCAGCGACTGGCATGCGAGGTGGAGCGCGACGAGCGACGACGAGCACGCGGTGTCGATCGAGAGCGCGGGCCCCTGGAGGCCGAGAGTGAACGCGAGCCGACCTGCCGCGAACGAAGCGGCGGTGCCCATCGCGGCGTAGGCCTCGGCGTCGTCGGCGCGGCCCTGCAGGACGGCGTAGTCGCTCGCGCCCGCGCCGACGAAGACACCGGTGGCCGAGTCTCGGAGCGACGCGGGGATGATCGTCGCCGCCTCGAGCGCTTGCCACGCGGTCTCGAGCAAGAGGCGGTGTTGCGGGTCGACGTGCCTTGCCTCGCGCGGGCTGATGCCGAAGAAGCCCGCGTCGAAGAGGTCGACGCGGTCGAGCATCGCCGCGTGGCGGACGTACGTCTTCCCCTTCGCCTCGGGGTCCGGATCGTACACGGCGTCGACGTCCCAGCGGCTCGCCGGGATCGGAGCGACCGCGTCGCGCTCGTCCGCGAGCAGACGGAAGAACGCGTCGATGTCGTCGACGCCGCCTGGGAGGCGCAGGCCGACGCCGACGATCGCGATGGGCTCGTTGCTCGCGTCCGCGCGGGCGGCGTGCGGGCGGGCATCGGTGCTCGGCGCGGCGCCGCCGAGGGGGAGCGCGTCGCGGAGGAAGCCAGCGAGCTTGTGCGGAGACGGGCGATCGAACGTGATGGTCGCCGGGAGCTTGACGCCGGTCGCCTTCTGGAGGCGCCGGCGAAGCTCGACGGACATGAGCGAGTCGAGCCCGAGGTCGAAGAAGCCTCGCTGCGGGTCGAGGCGCGACGGGTCGGCGTGGCCGAGGACCGCCGCCGTCTGCGCGAGGACGAGGGAGGCGAGGTGGCGGAGGCGAGCTTCGCCCGAGAGCGCGCGCAGGGTCGCGACGAGCGCGGTCTCGTCGTGCGCGGCCGACGCGCTCGGCTGCGCGTCAAGCGCGCGGCGCGCGTCCGGCAGATCGGCGATGAGCGGGCGCGGGCGCGCCGAGGCGTACGACGGCGCGAAGCGCGCCCAGTCGATCGACGCGATGGTCACGTTCGTCTCGTCGCGATCGAGCGCGCTGGCGAGCGCCGCGACGGCGACCTCGGGCTCCATCGCCGTGAAGCCTCCGCGGCGGAGGCCCTGCGCGACGTCGAGGGTGAGCATCCCGGCTCCGGCCCACGCGCCCCACGCGACGGACGTCGCGCGGAGCCCGAGCGCGCGGCGCTCCTCCGCGAGCGCGTCCAGGAAGGCGTTGGCGGCGGCGTAGCTCGCCTGGCCCGCGTTTCCGAAGACGCCCGCCGCCGACGAGAAGAGGACGAACGCCGCGAGGTCGCGCGTCTTCGTGAGCTCGTGCAGCGTCCGCGCGGCGTCGGCCTTGCCGTGGAGGACGGTCTCGAGGCGCTCCGGCGTGAGCGATCCCAGGACGCCATCGTCGATCACGCCCGCCGTGTGGAAGATGGCCGTGAGCGGTTCTTCGGCCGGGAGGGCCGCGAAGAGCGCTTCGAGCGCCGCGCGGTCCGCGACGTCGCACGCCGCGATCGTCACGCGGGCGCCGAGCTCCGTGAGCTCCGCGCGGAGCGCCTCGGCGCCCGGGGCGTCGGCTCCGCGGCGGCTCGTGAGCACGACGTGCGCGGCGCCGTGACGCGCGAGCCATCGCGCCACGTGCGCGCCGAGCGCTCCCGTGCCGCCCGTGACGAGGACGGTCCCGCGCGGCTCGAAGCGCTGCGCGGGAGCGTCGCCGAGAGGCGCGCGCGCGAGCCTCCGCGCGAAGAGGCCCGTCGGGCGGAGCGCGAGCTCGTCCTCGCCGTCGCGGCTCCCGAGCGCGGCGACGAGGCGCTCGATGGCCGCCGCGTCGAGCGCGCCGTCGGCGTGCGCGCGGGGGAGATCGACGAGCCCGCCCCAGCGCTCCGGCTGCTCGAGCGAGACGACGCGCCCGAGGCCCCACGCCATCGCTTGCGCGGGGCTCTCGATCCGGTCGGATCGACCGATCGCGACCGCGCCTCGAGTGACGATCCAGAGGGGCGCTTCGATGGCGAGCTCGGCGAGCGCCTGGACGAGGGCGAGCGAGCGCGCGAGACCCACGGGCACCGCGGGGCGGCCGTCGAGCGGCGTGGTGTCGAGCGCCGTGAGGGTGAGGACGCCGCGGATCGCCGGCCGGCCCGCGATCGCGTCGCGGAGGCGCGACGCGGCGTCGTGTGCGGTGAGGTCGCTCGCCTCGAGCGCGACCGGGACGACGTCGGCGCCGCGCTCGGTGAGCGCCGCCGCGAGGGTGCTCGCGAGATCGCTCGCGACGCCGGCCGGGATCACGATGAGCCACGTCCCCGCGACGTCGGCGCGTGACGCGGCGCTCACGGGCCTCCATTCGACGCGGTAGCGCCACGCGTCCACGGTGCTCTGCTCTCGGCGGCTCCGCCGCCACGTCGACAGGGCGGGCACGAGGCTCTCGAGGGCCGAGCGCTGCCCGCTGTCGGCGACGTGGAGCGCGTCCGAGAGCGCCGCGACGTCGCCGCGCTCGATGGCTTGCCAGAACGCGGCCTCCTCGGCGGACGCGCCCGGCGCCACGCCCTCGTCGTCCGACGCGTCGCCTGCGTCGAGCCAGAACCGGTCGCGCTGGAACGCGTACGTCGGCAACGTCACGCGGCGCGCCCCGACCGGCGCGAAGAACGCACCCCAGTCGATGGCGTGCCCGCGCGCGTGGAGCTCGCCTGCCGAGAGGAGGAAGCGCGCGAGGTCCCCTTCGTCGCGGCGGAGCGAGGACACGACGGCCGAATCGCCGCCGAGCGACGAGAGCGTCTCGTCGAGCGCGAGGGCGAGCACGGGGTGCGGGCTCACCTCGACGAAGAAGCGGTGGCCGTCGTCGTGGAGCGCGCGCGTGGCGTCCTCGAAGCGGACGGTCGAGCGCAGGTTCCGGTACCAATGCGCGGCGTCGAGGCGGCTCCCGTCGAGCTTCGCGCCCGTCACGGCGGAGTAGAGCGGCAGAGTGCCCGCGCGCGGCCTGATCCCCGCGAGATCCGCGAGGATCTCGCGCTCGATCGCCTCGACGTGCGCCGAGTGCGACGCGTAGTCCACGCGCACCTTCCGCGCGAAGATCTGCGCGGCCTCGAGGTCGCGGACGAGCGCGTCGATCGCGTCCGTGTCGCCCGCGACGAGCGTGGCGCGCGGGCTGTTGATCGCCGCGATCGCGATGGCGTCGCCGAACGCCGCGAGGCGCGCCTCGACGTCGGGTGCGCCGAGCTCGATCGCGGCCATCGCCCCGCGCCCCGCGATCTTCGTGAGCGCTCGCGCGCGCAGCGCGACGACCTTCGCCGCGTCTTCGAGCGAGAGCGCGCCCGCGACGTACGCCGCGGCGATCTCGCCCTGGCTGTGCCCGACGACGGCGTCGGGCGTGACGCCGATCGAGCGCCAGAGCGCGGCGAGGGCGACCATGACGGCGAAGAGGACCGGCTGCACGACGTCGACGCGGCCGAGGAGCGTCGCCTCATCGTCGTCGCCCCGGAGAATGGCGCCGAGCGACCAGGCGACGTGCGGCGCGAGCGCGCGCTCGCAGGCCTCGATCTCGTCGCGGAAGACC
Organism: Sorangium sp. So ce887; assembly: GCF_051521455.1. Lineage (NCBI taxonomy): Bacteria > Pseudomonadati > Myxococcota > Polyangiales > Polyangiaceae > Sorangium > Sorangium sp. So ce887. Next base: position 3,668,829 of record NZ_CP150354.1, read on the forward strand.
GCCGACGACGCGAGGAGCGCGCGCGCCATCCCGACCCACTGCGAGCCCTGGCCGGGGAACACGAAAACGACCCTGCCGGCGGGGATCGCGCTCGCGACGACCGACCCCGGGCCTGCCTCGCCGCGCGCGAGCGCGTCCAGCGCGCCGAGGAGCTCGTCGCGATCCGCCGCGACGACGGCCGCACGTCGATCGAAGTGCGTGCGCGTCGTCGCGAGCGACGCGGCCACGTCGACGAGCCGCGCGTCGGGACGCTCCGCGAGGTGCGCGTGGAGGCGCGCCGCCTGCGCGCGCAACGCCTCGTCGGTCTTGCCCGAGAGGAGAACGGGCACGACCGGAAGCGCCTGCGCGGGCGCGGCGCCGGGCGCCGGGCGCTCGGCCTCGGCGGGCGCCTCCTCGAGGATCACGTGCGCGTTGGTGCCGGAGAGGCCGATCGCCGTGACGCCAGCGCGCCGGGGGGCGCCGTCGTCGCGGCGCGTCCACGGGCGCGCGGCGTCGACGACGCGCACGGGGATCGCGCCCCAGTCGACGAGCGGGTTGAGCGGGCTCGTGTGCAGCGTCGCGGGGAGGGTCGAGTGGCGCATGGAGGCGACCATCTTCGCGACGCCGGCGAGGCCCGACGCGAACTCGAGGTGCCCGATGTTGGTCTTCAGCGCGCCCAGGAACAGCGGGCGGTCTTCGGGGCGCCCCTCGCCGTAGACGGCGGCGAGCGCGTTCACTTCGATGGGATCGCCGATGGAGGTCCCCGTGCCGTGGCACTCGACGACGTCGACGTCGGCGGGGACGAGCCGCGCGTCGTCGAGCGCGGCGCGGAGCACCTTCTGCTGCGCGGGCCCGTTCGGGACCGTGATCCCGCTCGACGTGCCGTCGTGGTTCACCGCGCTGCCGCGGATCACCGCGAGGACCGCGCGCCCTTTCGCGCGCGCGTCGCGGAGCCGCTCGACGGCCAGGACGACGACGCCTTCGCCGCGGCCATAGCCGTCGGCGTTCGCCGAGAACGTCTTCGAGCGCCCGTCGCTCGCGAGCGCGCGCGTGCGCGAGAGCAGCACGAACACCTCCGGCGTCGACATCACCTGCACACCCGCGACGAGCGCGAGGTCGCACTCGCCTTGCCGCAGCGACTGGCACGCGAGGTGGAGCGCGACGAGCGACGACGAGCAGGCCGTGTCGATCGACAGCGCGGGGCCCTGGAGCCCGAGCGTGAACGCGATGCGGCCCGCCGCGAACGACGAGATCATCCCCATGAACGCGTACGCCTCCGAGGCGTCGCGATCGCTCTGGAGGAACGCGTAGTCGCTCGCGCCCGTGCCGACGAAGACGCCGGTCTTCGAGTCTCGCAGCGATCCCGGCACGATCCCCGCGTCCTCGAGCGCTTGCCACGACGTCTCGAGCAAGAGACGGTGCTGCGGGTCGACGTACTTCGCCTCGCGCGGGCTGATCCCGAAGAAATCGGCGTCGAAGAGGTCGACGCGATCGAGCATGGCGGCGTCGCGCACGTAGCTCTTGCCGACGGCGTCCGGATCGGGGTCGTACGTCGCGTCGGCGTTCCACCGACTCGCGGGGATCGGCGCGATGGCGTCGCGGCCCTCCTCGAGGAGCGTCCAGAGCGTGTCGCTGTCGTGGATCCCGCCCGGGAGTCGGAGCCCGATGCCGACGATGGCGATCGGCTCGTGCCGCCTCTCTTCGCTCGCTCGCAGGCGCGTCTCGCTCTTGTGGAGCTCTTGGGTGAGACGCCGCAAGTACTCCGTGAGCGTGTCGTTAGTAACGGTCGACATCGATGCGATCTCCGAGCTTCTGGTCGATCAGGCGGATGAGTTCGTCGGCGTTCGCGGAGCCGAGCTTCTCGGCGAACGCGGAGTCGTCGGGGCGTTCGGCGCGGGCCGCCCGCTTCTCCAGGAAGGCGTGGAGGCGCGCCGTGAGGTCGTCGCGGAGCGCTTCGTCCGCGTAGATGGCCGAGAGCGTCCCCTCGAGGCGCGCGAGCTCCGCGGAGGGCGAGGCGTGCGGGGTCGCGTCGTGGAGGACGATCGCGGCGAGCACCTTGCTCGCGAGCGCGCTCGGCGTCGGGTGGTCGAACGCGAGCGTCGCCGGGAGCTTGATGCCGGTCGCGCGCTGGACGCGCCTGCGAAGCTCGACGGACATGAGCGAGTCGAGCCCGAGGTCGAAAAATCCGCGGTTCGGCTCGACGCGCGACGCGTCCGCGTGCCCAAGCACCGCCGCCGTCTCCATCCGCACGAGCGCGAGGAGGTGGCGGTGGCGCTCGCCCTCCGGGAGCGCCGCGAGCGTGGCCCTCAGCGTGTTTGCGGGCTCGGGGCCGGCGGCCGTGCTCGCGTCGTCCGGTGGCTTGTGCAGCGCATCGATCGCCGATCGCGCCTCCGCGAGCTCGTCGAGGAGCGGGCGAGGGCGCGCCGAGGCGAACGACGGGGCGAAGCGCGCCCAGTCGACGTCGGCGACGGCGAGGCACGTCTCGGCGTGATCGAGCGCGTGCGCGAGGGCCGCGACGGCGAGCTCCGGATCCATCGGCGCGACGCCGCGGTGCATCAAGCGCCGCTCGGCGTCGGTCGCGAGCATCCCGCCGCCCGCCCACGCGCCCCACGCGATCGACGTCGCCGCGAGGCCGTCCGCGCGACGTGCCTCGGCGAGCGCGTCGAGGAACGCGTTCGCCGCGGCGTACGCGCCTTGCCGCCCGCCACCCCACACACCCGCTCCCGACGAGAAGAGGACGAACGCGTCGAGCGGGCGCTGCGCGAAGACGTCGTGGAGGTGCTGCGCGCCGCGAGCCTTCGCGGCGATCGCGTCGGCGAGCTCCTCGGTACGCATGGCGGCGACCGGCGCCTCGTGCATCGCGCCGCCCGCGTGGAACACGGCGCGCACCGTCGCGCCGCCGGCCTCGACGTCGCGCACGAGCGCCGCGACCGCCTCGCGATCGGCGACGTCGCACGCAACCACCGTCGCGCGCGCGCCGAGCGCCGAGAGCTCCTCGACGAGCGCGCCAGCGCCGGGGGCCGCGGCTCCGCGCCGGCTCACGAGCACGATGTGCTCGGCGCCGCTCCGCGCGAGCCAGCGGGCGACGTGCGCGCCGATCGCGCCGGTCCCGCCCGTGACGAGCGCCGTCTCACGCGGCGCGAACGCGGGGGCGTGCGCGCCGTCGTGCGGGGCGCGGACGAGGCGCCGCACGTAGGTCCCCGCGGCGCGCAGCGCGAGCTGGTCCTCGTCGTCACGGCGCGCGACGAGGTCGGCGAGGCGATCGTGCACGTTCGCGTCGCGCGCGCTCTCCTCGCCGAGATCGACGAGCCCGCCCCAGCGATCGGGGTGCTCAAGGGCGACGACGCGCCCGAGGCCCCACGTCATTGCCTGGAGCGGGCGCGTGACGCGCTCGGATGCCTCGACCGCGACGGCCCCGCGCGTGACGAGCCAGAGCGGCGCGTCGATCGCCGCGTCGCCGAGCGCCTGCACGAGGCCGAGCGAGACGGCGAGCCCGAGGGGCACGGCCGGTTCGAACGGCGCCGGGCGCTCGTCGAGCGCCGCGAACGAGATCACCCCGCGGATCGCCTCGCCGCCCGCGGCAGCACGGAGGCGCTCCGCGAGCGGCGTGCGCGCCGCATCCTCGGCATCGACGGGCACGAGCACACCGCGCGCCCCGCGTGCTTCGAGCGCGCGCGCGAAGCCGTCCGCGAGCGCGCTGGCGACCCCGGGCGCGACCACGAGCCACGTCCCGGCGACGTCACCCTTCGGCGGCGCGGTGAGTGCTCTCCACACGACGCGGTAGCGCCACGTATCGAGCGTGCTCTGCGCGCGACGCGCGCGCCGCCACGTCGCGAGCGTCGGGAGAATGGTCGCGAGCGCCGCGCGGTGTTCGTCGTCGCCGACGTCGAGCGCGTCGGTCACGGTCGCCACGTCGCCGTCCTCCACCGCGCTCCAGAAGCGCGCCTCCGCCGGTGACGCAGCGGCGGGGATGACGCCGCTCGCTTTTGGAGCATCGAGCCAGAAGCGCTCGCGCTGAAACGCGTAGGTCGGAAGCGTGACGACGCGCGGCGCGAAGGGGGCGAAGAAGGCGCGCCAGTCGACCGCGAGCCCTCGCGTGTGGAGCTCGGCGAGCGAGAGGTTGAAGCGCGCGAGGTCTCCTTCGTCGCGGCGAAGCGACGCGGAGGCGACCGCGTCGTGTCCCGAGGCCTCGATCGTGTCGCGCAGGGCCACGGTGAGGACGGGGTGAGGGCTGACCTCGAGGAAGAAGCGATGGCCGTCGTCGAGCAGGGCGCGGGTGGCGTGCTCGAAGCGGACCGTGTGGCGGAGGTTCCGGTACCAGTGGGCGGCGCCGAGGGCCTCGCCATCAAGCCTCTCGCCCGTGACGGCGGAGTACAGCGGGACCTTCGCGGCCCGCGGCGCGATGCCGTCGAGGGCGTCGAGGAGCGTCCGCTCGATGGCCTCCACGTGGGGGGAGTGCGAGGCGTAGTCGACGCGGACTTTACGGGCGAAGAGCTGCGCGCCGGTGAGCTCTGCGACCAGCTCGTCGATCGCGTCGGGGTCTCCGGAGACGAGCGCAGCGTGAGGGCTGTTGATCGCCGCGATGGCGAGGCGTCCCCCGAAGCGCGCGAGGCGCGCCTCGAGGTCGGCGGTGGTGAGCTCGACGGCGGCCATGGCGCCGCGGCCCGCGATCTTGGTGATGGCGCGCGAGCGGAGCGCGACGACCCTGGCGGCGTCGTCGAGGGAGAGGGCGCCGGCCACGTAAGCGGCCGCGATCTCGCCCTGGCTGTGGCCCACCACGGCGTCGGGCGTGACGCCGGCGGCGAGCCAGGTGGCGGCGAGCGCGACCATGACGGCGAACAGGACGGGCTGGACGACGTCGACGCGCTCGAGCATGGGCGCGCCGTGCGCATCGCGCGCGTCGTCGTCGCCGAGTACGGCGAGGAGCGACCAGTCGACGTGAGGCGCGAGGGCGCGCTCGCAGGCCTCGATCTCGGCGCGGAACACGGCCGAGGAGGCGAGCAGGGCGCGCGCCATGGCTGGCCACTGCGAGCCCTGCCCGGGGAAGACGAACGCGACCTTGCCCGACGGGATCGCCTCGCCGGCCACCGTGCCTGCCTCCGCGCGCCCCTCGGCGAGCGCCGCGAGCGCCGAGAGCAACGCGGCGCGATCGCTCGTGACGATCGCCGCCCGGTGGTCGAGATGCGACCGCGTGGTCGCGAGCGACGCCGCGATGTCGACGACGGCGACGTCTTCGTGCTCGACGAGGTGCGCGTGGAGCTTGCCCGCCTGGGCGCGGAGCGCCGCGTCGCTCTTCGCCGAGAGGAGCACCGGCACCGGCGGCGCGAGGCGCGCGCGGGTGGACTCCGCGGCCTGGCCGTCGCCCGCCGTCGCGCGCGGCGCTTCCTCGAGGATCACGTGCGCGTTGGTGCCGGAGATCCCGAACGACGACACCGCCGCGCGCCGGGGATGCCCGTTTGGTTTCCACGGTACCTCTTCGGTCAAGAGGCGGATCGCGCCGGACGACCAGTCGATGTGCGGCGACGGGCTCGCGGTGTGGAGCGTCCTCGGGAGGACGCCGCTCTGCAGCGCGAGCACCATCTTGATGACGCCGCCGATCCCCGCGGCGGCCTGCGTGTGCCCGAGGTTCGACTTGAGGCTTCCGAGCCACAGCGGGCGATCCTCCGCGTGCGCCGCGCCGTACGTCGCGAAGAGCGCGCGCGCCTCGATGGGATCGCCGAGCGTCGTGCCGGTGCCGTGCGCCTCGACGGCATCGACGTCGGCGGGGGCGAGCCCCGCGCTCGCGAGCGCGTCCCGGATCACGCGCTCTTGCGCGGGGCCGTTCGGCGCCGTGAGCCCCTGGCTCTTGCCGTCCTGGTTGACGGCCGATCCGCGCACGATCGCGAGCACGGGGTGCCCGTTCTTCCGGGCGTCCGACAGGCGCTCGAGGAGCACCATCCCAGCGCCCTCCGACCAGCCCGCGCCGTTCGCGTCCGCCGAGAACGACTTGCACCGCCCGTCCGGCGCGCCCGCGTGCTGCGTGCTGAACTCGCCGAAGATCCCGGGGGTCGCCATCACGGTCACGCCGCCGGCGAGCGCGAGCGAGCACTCGCCTCGACGGATCGCGTGGCAGGCGAGGTGGAGCGCGACGAGCGACGAGCTGCACGCTGTGTCGATGCTGATCGCCGGGCCTTCGAGGCCGAGGGCGTACGCGATGCGGCCCGACGCGACGCTCGAGGCGCTCCCGGTGCCGATGTACCCGCGCAGCGAATCCATCGCCTGCGCGCCGCTCGGGCCGTGGAGGAGACGTGCGACGTAGTCGCTCCCGAAGACGCCGACGAAGACGCCGCTCTTCGAGCCTAGGAGCGACGCGGGGATGATGCCGGCGCGCTCGATCGTCTCCCACGTCATCTCGAGGAGGAGGCGCTGCTGCGGGTCGAGCGCGAGTGTCTCGCGCGGGCTGATCCCGAAGAACGCCGCGTCGAAGAGATCGGCGTCGTGGAGGAAGCCTCCCTGGCGGGCCGCGCCGTCGGAGAGCGCGTCGAGATCCCAGCCACGGTTCTCGGGGAACGCGGAGATCGCGTCGCCCCCCTCGCGGACGAGCCGCAAGAGATCCTCGGGCGTGTGAACGCGGCCCGGGAAGCGGCAGGCCATCGCGACGATCGCGATCGCGTCGTCGGACGCGACCGCGGGAGCTGCGCGGGCCGCGATCGATGCGGCGGCCGCGTCGCCTCGCCCCACGAGCATCGTCGCGAGGAAGCGCGCGAGCGCCGTCGGCGTCGGGTAATCGAAGAGCAGCGTGGCGGGCAGGCGCGTCCCCACGATCGCGGCGAGGCGGTTGCGCAGCTCGACGGCCATGAGCGAGTCGAGCCCTAGCTCCTTCAGCGGGCGGTCGCCGTCGAGGTTGCGCGACGGCGGGAGGCCGAGGACGACGCCGATCTCCGGGCGGACGACGTCGATCATCACGCGCTCGCGCTCCTTCGGCGCGAGACCGGCGAGGCGCTGCGCGAGGGGCGTCGCGGACGCCGCGTTGCTCGCGAGCCTGCGCCGCGCGGCGCCGGCGCGCACGAGGCCGCGGAGGATCGGCGCGACCGCGTGGGCGCGCAGCGCGACGGGGTCGAACGACGCGAGGACGAGCGCGGCGTCGACGTGCGTGAGCGCGGCGTCGAAGAGCGCGAGCCCGTCGTCGGTCGTGAGGGGACGGAGCCCACCGCGCGCCATGCGCTGGAGATCCGTGTCTCCGAGGTGCGCGGTGAGCCCTGTCTTCTCGGCCCAGTACCCCCAGTCGAGCGACACCGCGGGGAGACCGCGCGACCGCCGCTGGTGCGCGAGCGCGTCGAGGAACGTGTTCGCCGCGGCGTAGTTCGCCTGCCCTGGGCTCCCGAGCACGCCCGAGAGCGACGCGAAGAGGACGAACGCGGCCAGGTCGAGGGAGCGGGTGAGCTCGTCGAGGTGTGCGGCGGCGTCGACCTTGGCGCTCATAACGGAGCGGAGGCGCTCTGGCGTGAGCGAGGTGAGGACGCCGTCGTCGAGGGTCCCGGCGGCGTGGACGACGGCGGTGAGGGGACGATCGGTGGGGATGCCGGCGAGCAGACGCTCGAGGGCGGGGCGATCGCTGGCGTCGCAGGCGACGATGGCGACGGAGGCGCCTGCGGCTTCGAGCTCGTGGCGGAGGTCGTCAGCACCGGGCGCGGCCGGGCCCCTTCGCGACGAGAGGACGAGGCTGCGCACGCCGTGGCGCTGGACGAGGTGGCGCGCGACGAGGGCGCCGAGGGTGCCGGTGCCTCCGGTGACGAGCACGGAGCCGCGCGGGTCGAGGGCGCGCGGGATGGTGAGGACGACCTTTCCGACGAGGCGGGCTTGGGCGAGGGCGCGGAAGGCCTGGGGCGCGCGGCGGAGGTCGCATGGGGTGATGGGCGGGACGCGAAGAACACCGCGCTCGAAGAGGGCGACGAGCTCGGCGAGCATGGCCTGGATGCGCTCGGGGCCCGCCTCGGCGAGGTCGAACGCGCGGTACGCGACGCTCGGGTGCGACGCGGCGACGGCGAGCGGGTCGCGGACGTCGCTCTTGCCCATCTCGACGAAGCGCCCGTCGGGCGCGAGGGCGACGAGGCGGAGGGAGGCATCGACGAGCTCGCGGGCGAGCGAATCGAGGACGACATCGACGCCGCGCCCGCCGGTGGAGCGGCGAAAGTGCTCTTCGAAGTCGACGGAGCGCGAGGAGGCGATGTGGTCGTCGTCCAGGCCGAGGGCGCGGAGGGTGGCCCACTTGGGCGGGCTCGCGGTGGCGAAGACCTCTGCGCCGAGGTGGCGTGCGAGCTGGACGGCGGCGATGCCGACGCCGCCTGCGGCCGCATGAACGAGGACGCGCTCGCCGGGGCGGAGGCGGCCGAGATCGACGAGGCCGTAGTAGGCGGTGAGAAAGACGATCGGGATGCTCGCCGCCTCGACGAACGACAGCCCCGCGGGGATGCGGATCACCATGCGGTGATCTGCGATGGCGATGGGCCCGAACGCCGCGCTGAGGAGCCCCATCACGCGGTCGCCTGGCGCGAGGTCCGTGACGCCCGGGCCGACCTCGAGGACGACGCCCGCCCCCTCTGCGCCGAGGGGCCCGGAGTCGCCGGGGTACATGCCGAGCGCGTCGAGCGCGTCGCGGAAATTGAGCCCCGCCGCGCGCACCGCGACGCGGAGCTGCCCCTCAGCGAGCGGCTTCGTCGCCTCCTCGTAGGGCACCAGCGCGAGGCTCTCGATCGTGCCCTTCTCCAGGACGTGGAGGCGGTACGCCGCGGCGCTCGGCGGGACGAGCGCGTCGTCTCCGCGCGGCCGTGCGAGGCGCGGAACCAGGCGGCGCCCCTCGCGGAGCGCGAGCTGCGGCTCGGGCGCGTCGGCGGCGCGCGCGACCGCGGCGGCGACGAGCGCGGGGAGCGCGGCTCGCGAAGCGTCGGCGGCGTCGACGTCGACAAGGAGCAACGTGCGGTCCGGGTTCTCGACCTGCGCCGCGCGCACGAGGCCCCACACCGGCGCGTGGACGAGATCGAGCACGTCCTCGTCGGGCCGCGTGGCCACGGCGCGCTCGGTCAGCACGACGAGCGCGCACGACGCGAGACGCTCTTCGGCGAGCCACGCTTGGAGCTCTGCGAGCGCGCCCGCCGTGGCGCCGTGCGTGGCCGCGAGGGCGTCGCTCGGCGCATCGGGGCGTGTAGTGCACGTGAGGACGGCGACCATCGACGGAGCCGCGCCGCCGCCGATCGCGTCGATCAGCGCGCCGGGGTCGCGGTGCCGCGTGACGCGAGCTCCGGCCGCCTCGAGCGCGCTCGCGAGTCGCGCGTCGCTCCCCAGCATCGCCCACTCCCGCGGCGCCGCGCCCTCCGGACCGCTCGGCAGCTCGATCCAGTCGACGCGGAGGAGCGCGTCGTGCACCGGCCCCGTTCGCGGCTTCGCCCCGCGCACGCGGGTGGCCGACGCGGGGCGCAGCGCGAGCGCGTCGACGCTCGCCACCTTCTGCCCGGCAGCGTCGGCGATCGCGAGCGCCACGGTGTCGTCGCTCTTACGCACGATCCGCACGCGCAGCGTCGACGCGCCGACGGCGTGGAGCGACACGCCGCTCCACGAGAACGGCATCGCCACGTGCGTCTTCTCGCCGCCGTCCAGCACCTCTGCGGCGAGCGCGTGGAGCGCGGCGTCGAGCGCGGCGGGGTGCAGCCCGAACCGCGCGGCGTCGCGCGCCGTCGCCTCCGGGAGCACGACCTCGGCGAAGAGCTCGTCGCCGAGCTTCCACACCGCGCGGAGCCCCTGGAAATCCGTGCCGTACGCGAGCCCGGCGCGCGCGAGGCGATCGTACAGCCGGTCGATCGCGAGCGGCGTGGCGTCTCCGGGCGGAAACACGCCGACGTCGAGCGGTGCGCCCGCGGCGCGCGGCCCAAGTGCGCCCGTCGCGTGCCGCGTCCACGCCGCGTCGTCGCCCGCGTCGTCCGGCCGCGCATGCACGACGAGCGATCGCCGCCCGTCGTCGTCGGTGGCGCCGAGCACCATCTGCACGACGACGCCGCCGGTCGCGGGGAGCGGGAGGGGGGCTTCGAGGGTGAGCTCGTCGACGGCGTCGAGGCCGACGCGGTGTGCGGCGGCCAGGGCGAGGTCGAGGAAGGCGGTGCCCGGGAGAATGGGCTCGCCGAAGACGGCATGCCCCGCGAGCCAAGGGTGCTCGGCGAGGGCGAGGCGTCCGGTGAAGAGGTAGCCGTCGGAGCCGGCGAGGGGGACGGAGGCCTTGAGGAGCGGATGGTCGGCGGAGGCGAGCCCGGCGGCGGCGACGTCGGCGCGGGCGCGAGGGGGCTCGAGCCAGAAGCGCTCGCGCTGGAAGGCGTACGTGGGGAGGGGGACGCGGCGGGGTCGATGGCCGTCGAACAGGGCGCTCCACACAACGCGGTGCCCCCGCGCGTGAAGCTCGGCGAGGGAGAGGAGGAAGCGCGCGCGGTGGCCTTCGTCGCGCCGGAGGGTCGACACGACGGCGGCGTCGACGGCGGCGTCCTCGATCGTCTCGCGGAGGGCGAGGGAGAGCACGGGGTGTGGGCTGACCTCGACGAAGAAGCGGTGCTGGTCGGCGAGCAGAGCGCGCGTGGCGTCTTCGAAGCGGACGGTGTGACGAAGGTTTCGGTACCAGTGGGCGGCGTCGAGGCCCTCGCCATCGAGCTTCTCGCCGGTCACGGCGGAGTAGATGGGCAGCGCGCTGGCGCGCGGGGCGATGCCGTGGAGGTCGCGGAGGAGCTCGTGCTCGATGGCGGCGACGTGCTCGGAGTGCGAGGCGTAGTCGACGCGGACCTTCCGGGCGAAGATCTGTGCGGCGGAGAGGGACTCGACGAGGGCCTCGACCGCTTCGACGTCTCCGGCGACGAGCGTGGTGCGCGGGCTGTTGATGGCCGCGACGGCGACGCGGCCGTCGAACCCGAGGAGGTGGCGGTGGAGCTCGCTTGCGGGGAGCTCGATGGCCGCCATGGCGCCGCGTCCAGCGAGCTTGGTGATGGCGCGGGCGCGGAGCGCGACGACCTTGGCGGCGTCTTCGAGCGAGAGCGCCCCGGCAACGTAGGCGGCGGCGATCTCGCCCTGGCTGTGGCCGACGACGGCGTCGGGCTCGACGCCCATGGCGCGCCACATGGCGGCGAGGGCGACCATGACGGCGAAGAGGACGGGCTGGACAACGTCGACGCGGTCGAGGGAAGCGTCGCCGTCGCGTCCGTGGCGCAGGACCGCGAGGAGCGACCAGTCGACGTGCGGGGCGAGCGCGCGCTCGCAGGCCAGGAGCTGGTCGCGGAAGACGTGGTCGGAGTCGAGGAGGGCGGAGGCCATCTCGGGCCACTGCGAGCCCTGTCCGGGAAAGACGAAGGCGAGCTTCCCGGAAGACACCGTGGAGGCGGCGACCGCTTCGGGCGCCGGCTCTCCGCGCGCGAGGGCATCGAGCCCGCGAAGGAGCGCGTCGCGGTCGGAGGCGACGACGGCGGCGCGCTCGTCGAAATGCGACCGCGTGGTCGCAAGAGAGAACGCGAGGTCCGCGAGGGCGAGCTCGCCGTTCGCGGCGACGTGGGCGTGGAGGACTTTGGCCTGCGCGCGGAGCGCGGCGTCGGTCTTCGCCGACAGCACGAACGGGAGCTCGCGCGCGGGAGCCGCCTCCGCCGTCGCGCCGCTCGCGGTGGCGTCCGCGTCGCTCGCGGAGGCGTCCGCCTCGCGCGGCGCCTCCTCGACGATGACGTGCGCGTTCGTGCCCGAGAGGCCGAACGCGGAAACTCCTGCGCGTCGTGGGGTTTCCTCCGCCCGCCGCGGCCACGGGCGCGCGCCGTCGACGACGCGCACGGGTAGCTCGTCCCACGCCACATGCGGGTTCAACGGGCTCGTGTGCAGCGTCGCGGGCAGCGCGCCTTTGCGAAGCGCCGCGACCACCTTCGCGACACCCGCGAGCCCGGCCGCCGCCTCGAGGTGGCCGATGTTCGTCTTGATCGCCCCGACGAGGAGCGGGCGATCTGCCGGGCGCCCCTCGCCGTACACGGCGGCGAGCGCGTTCACCTCGATCGGGTCGCCGAGGGACGTGCCGGTGCCGTGGCACTCGACGACGTCGACGTCCGCGGGGGCGAGGCCGGCGTCGTCCAGCGCGCCGCGCAGGACCTTTTGCTGCGCCGTCCCGTTCGGGACGGTGATCCCGCTCGACGCGCCGTCGTGGTTCATCGCCGAGCCGCGGACGACCGCGAGCACCGGCCGGCCGTTCGCGCGCGCGTCGCCAAGGCGCTCGAGCGCGAGGACGACGACACCCTCTCCGCGGCCGAACCCATCGGCGTTCGCGGAGAACGTCTTCGATCGCCCGTCGGCCGCGAGGGCGTGCGTGCGCGAGAGCAGGACGAACGCAGCCGGCGACGCCATCACCTGCGCGCCTGCGGCGAGCGCGAGGTCGCACTCGCCCTGGCGCAGGGACTGGCACGCGAGGTGGAGCGCGACGAGCGACGAAGAGCACGCCGTGTCGACCGACAGCGCCGGCCCCTCGAACCCGAGGGTGAACGCGAGCCGCCCCGCCGCGAACGCGGTCGCGGTCCCCATCGCCGCGTACGCGTCGTCCTCGTCGGAGTCACGCTGCAGGAGCGCGTAGTCGCTCGCTCCCGCGCCGACGAAGACGCCCGTCCTCGAGCCCTTCAGCGACGCGGGGACGATCCCCGCCTCCTCGAGGGCTTGCCACGCGGTCTCGAGCAAGAGGCGGTGCTGCGGATCGACGTGCTTCGCCTCGCGCGGGCTGATGCCGAAAAAGGCCGCGTCGAAGAGGTCGACGCGGTCGAGGAGCGCCGCGCTCCGCGCGTAGCTCTTTCCCTTCGCGTCCGGATCGGGGTCGTACGCGGCATCAGCGTCCCAGCGGCTCGCGGGGATCGGCCCGACCGCATCGACGCCGCGCTCGAGCAGGTCCCAGAGCCCGGCGAGGTCGCCGGTGCCGCCCGGCAAGCGGAGGCTGAGGCCGACGATCGCGATCGGCTCGCCGTCGTGGCGCGCCCGCGCGACGAGCGCCGCGTCCACGTCTCCGCGCTCGCCGAGCGTGCGCGCGAGCGCGTCGCGCAAGAACGTCGCGACGTGCTCGGGCGACGGCTGATCGAACGTGATGGTCGACGGCAGGCGGACGCCCGTCGCCTTTTGCAGGCGCAGGCGAAGCTCGACGGCCATGAGCGAGTCGAGGCCGAGATCGAAGAACCCCTTGCGCGCGTCGACGCGCGACGCGTCTGTGTGTCCGAGCACGGCGGCGGTCTCGCCGAGCACGAGGGCGACGAGGTGGCGGAGGCGATCACCGTCGCTCTGCGCGCGGAGCGCCGTGAGCAGCGTGCTCTCGTCGGGGCGCGCCTGGTTCGCCGCGAGCGCGTCGAGCGCGCGCTTCGCCTCGGGGAGCTCGGAGACGAACGGGCGCGCGCGGATGGAGGAGAACGACGGCGCGAAGCGCGCCCAGTCGATCTCGGCGATCGTCACGACGTCGTCGTCGTGGTCGAACGCGTGCGCGAGCGCCGCGATGGCGACCTCGGGACGCATCGGCGAGAGGCCCGAGCGCCGGAGGTCCGACGCTACCGCGTCCTCGAGCATCCCGCCGCCTGCCCACGGGCCCCACGCGATCGACGTCGCCGTGAGGCCGCGCGCGCGCCGCGCCTCCGCGAGCGCGTCGAGGTACGCGTTCGCCGCGGCGTAGCTGCCTTGCCCGGCGCTGCCGAAGACGCCCGACGCCGACGAGAACAGGACGAACGCGTCGAGATCGCGCGACAGCGTGAGCTCGTCGAGGTGGCGCGCGGCGAGCGCCTTCGCGCGGAGGACCGCGTCGAACCGCTCCGGCGTCAGCGCCTCGAGCACGCCGTCGTCGAGCACACCCGCGGCGTGCACGACCGTCGAGAGCGGCGCGTCCGCCGGGATCGCCGCGAAGAGCGCCTCGAGCGCCGCGCGATCGCCGACGTCGCACGCGGCGATCGTCACGCGCGCACCGAGCGCGGTGAGCTCGTCGTGGAGCGCGCGCGCGGAGGGCGCGTCGGGCCCTCGCCGGCTCGTGAGGACGAGGTGCTTCGCGCCCCGCTGCGCGAAGAGCCGCGCGACGTGCGCTCCGAGCGCCCCCGTGCCTCCCGTGACAAGGACGGTGCCTCGCGGCGCGCGCGTCCGCGGCGCGTCGCCGAGGGGAGCGCGCACGAGGCGTCGCGCGAAGAGCCCCTCCGGGCGCAGGGCGAGCTCGTCCTCGCCCGCGAGCGCGCCGCCGAGCGCGGCGACGAGGTGGTCGATCGCCGCCGCGTCCAGCGCTCCGGACGCGCCGAGGCTCGACGCGAGGTCGACCGCCCCGCCGAGACGCTCCGGGTGCTCGAGCGACACGACGCGCGCGAGCCCCCACGTCGCCGCCTGCGCCGGGCTCGTGATCGCGTCGGCCGGGGAGACGGAGACCGCGCCGCGCGAGAAGAGCCACACGCGCGCGTCGAGCGCCGCGTCGCCCAGCGCCTGCACGAGGGTGAGCGTGCGCGCGAGCCCCGCGGGCACCGCCGGATGCGACGGCGAGGGCCCGTCGTCGAGCCCCACGAACGAGAGCACGCCGCGGAGCGCCCCGCGCCCCGCGACGGCCTCCCGCAGGCGCGCCGCGAGCTCCGCGCGCGCGCACGCGTCGGCCCCCAGGTCCAACGTGACGACGTCGCCGCCGCGCCCTTCGAGCGCGCGCACGACGCCCTCGACGACGTCGTCGCACGCGCCCGCCACGCGGACGACGAGCCACGTCCCGAGGGCGTCGCCGCGTGACGTGGCCGCGATCGGTCTCCACGCGACGCGGTAGCGCCACGCGTCGACGAGGCCGAGCAGCTGTCCCTTTCGCCGCCACGCGGAGAGCGCCGGGAGCAGCGTGGAGAGCGCCGCACGCTCCTCCCCCTCGGACGCGACGCCGAGCGCGTCGCGCAGCATGTCGACGTTGCTCTCCTCGATCGCGCGCCAGAAGCGCGCCTCGTCCGGCGCGAGCTGCGCAGCCTCGCGCGGCTCGCGCGGGGCCTCGTCGACCCAGAAGCGCTCGCGCTGGAACGCGTACGTCGGGAGCGGCACGCGGCGCGCGCCGAGGGGCGCGAAGAACGCCCTCCAGTCGACGTGGTGGCCGCGCGCGTGGAGCGCGCCGAGCGCCGTGACGAGCGCGGCGCCGTCGTCTCGATCGGCGCGGAGCGCGGGCACGAAGAGCGCCTGGGTCGGCGCGCCGGCTTCGAGCGCGCTCTGCCCGAGGGCCGAGAGGACGCCGTGCGGCCCGATCTCGAGGAACGTGGAAACCCGTTCGGTGTACAGGGTCTCCAGGCCGTCGGCGAAGCGGACGGCGCTCCGCGCGTGACGGACCCAGTAGTCGGCCGAGCAGAGCTCCCGGTCGCCCGCCCGCTGGCCGGTCACGTTCGACACGATCGGGATCCGCGGCGGATGGAACGTGAGCCCCTCGGCGACGCGGCGGAAGGCGTCGAGCATCCCGTCCATGTGGTGCGAGTGGAACGCGTGGCTCACGCGGAGGCGCGACACCTTGCGCCCGAGCGCTTCGAAGCGCGCGGCGACCTCGAGAACGGCGTCTTGGTCACCCGCGACCACGGTCGACGACGGACCGTTGATCGCCGCGATCGTCGCGCGCGCCCCGCCGTCCTCGCGCGCGGCGATCACCGCCGCGACCTCGCCCTCGGAGGCAGCGATCGCGACCATCGCCGCGTCGAGCGCGGGCAAGGCTTGCATGAGGCGCGCGCGCGCCGACACGAGGGTGCACGCGTCTTCGAGCGAGAGCACGCCCGCGACGTGCGCGGCGATGATCTCGCCGACGGAGTGGCCGAGGAGCGCGTCGGGCACGACGCCCCACGACTCGACGAGCCGGAAGAGCGCAACCTCGAGCGCGAAGAGCGCTGTCTGCGTGAAGACGGTCTCGTCGAGGAGGCTCGCGAGCTCCGAGCCCTTCGGCGCGAAGAGAACGTCGCGGAGGGGGCGATCGAGGTCGCGATCGAGATGTGCGCAGACTGCATCGAGCGCGTCGCGGAACACCGGGAACGCCTCGTAGAGCCCGTGTCCCATCGCCGCGCGCTGCCCGCCTTGCCCCGTGAACAGGATGGCGAGCCTTCCCTTCGGCGCGTCCCCGCCCACGAGCGTGCCCGGTGGCGGGCTCGCGTTCGTCCCTCGCGCGAGGCTATCGAGCGCCGCGAGGGCCGCCTCGCGGTCGTGCGCGACGACGACCGCGCGATGCTCGAAGTGCGAGCGCGTCGTCGCGAGCGACGCGGCGACGTCGGCGAGCGCGAGCTCGGGACGCGCGGCGAGGTGCGCGTGGAGCCTCTCCGCCTGCCCGCGGAGCGCGGCCTCGGTCTTCGCCGAGATCACGACGGGGAGCGGCGACGCCTGGGCGCGCGCGCGCTCGGCCGAGTGCGCCGTCGCTTCCTCGAGCGCCGGCGCTTCCTCGACGATGACGTGCGCGTTCGTGCCCGAGAAGCCGAACGCCGAGACCCCGGCGCGCCGTGGCGCTCCGTCGGCGCGCACGTCCCAGCGCTGCGCGGCGTCGACGACGCGGAGCGGGAGCGTCTCCCACGCGACGTGCGGGTTCGGCGGGAGCGTGTGGAGCGTCGCCGGGAGCGTCGCGCGTCGCAGCGCAGCGACGACCTTCGCGACGCCAGCGAGCCCGGCGGCGGCCTCGAGGTGGCCGATGTTCGTCTTCACGGCGCCGAGGAGGAGCGGTCGCTCGGCGGGGCGACCCTCGCCGTAGACGGCCGCGATCGCGTGGACCTCGACGGGGTCCCCGAGCGACGTACCCGTGCCGTGGCACTCGACGACGTCGATGTCGGTCGGAGCGAGCCCCGCGTCGTCGAGGGCCGCGCGCAGGACCTTCTGCTGCGAGCTGCCGTTGGGCGCGGTGATCCCGCTCGACGTGCCGTCGTGGTTGATCGCGCTGCCGCGGATCACGGCGAGGACCGGGTGCCCGTTCGCGCGCGCGTCACGGAGGCGCTCGAGCGCGAGGACGACGACGCCCTCGCCGCGCCCGTAGCCGTCGGCGTTCGCGGAGAACGTCTTCGAGTGGCCGTCGGGCGCGAGCGCGCGCGTGCGCGAGACGAGCACGAACGGCTCGGGCGACGCCATCACCTGCACGCCGGCGGCGAGGGCGAGGTCGCACTCGTCGCGCCGCAACGACTGGCAGGCGAGGTGCAGCGCGACGAGCGACGACGAGCACGCCGTATCGACCGAGAGCGCAGGCCCCTGCACGCCGAGCGTGAACGCCAGCCGGCCCGCCGCGAAGGACGTCGACGTGCCCATCGTCGCGTACGCGTCGGCCTTCTCCGCGTCGCCCCGCAGCGTCGCGTACTCGCTCGCGCCCGCGCCGACGAAGACGCCCGTCTTCGTGTCCTTCAGCGACGCGGGGACGATCCCCGCGTCCTCGAGGGCTTGCCACGCGATCTCGAGCAAGAGGCGGTGCTGCGGATCGACGTGCTTCGCCTCGCGCGGGCTGATGCCGAAGAAGGCCGCGTCGAAGAGGTCGACGCGGTCGAGGAGCGCCGCGCTCCGCACGTAGCTCTTGCCGGTGGCGTTCGGGTCGGCGTCGTAGACCGCGTCCGCGTCCCAGCGGCTCGCAGGGATCGGCGCCACGGCATCGATGCCGCGCTCGAGGAAGCTCCCGAGGCTCTCGGGATCGACCGCGCCGCCGGGGAGGCGGAGCCCGAGGCCGACGATGGCGATCGGCTCGCGTTGCTTGCCTTCGATGTCCGAAAGCCGCCGGCGAGCTTGGCGGAGCGACGTGGTGAGCCCCTCGAGGTACGCACGCAGATTCTTCTCGCCGGTCATCGATGGTCCAATCGAGTGTCGAGCTCGACCGGAGCCCGCGGAGCCGTGAGCCACGGGGCCCACGCCGAAAAAGAAGCCAAAACGCGCCGCGCTAACGCGAAGCGCGTGCGAGCGACAACGTCGCGAAGTCGCCGCGGTTCGCGCGAGCGGCCGCCTTGATCCAGTAGCGGCGAAGCAGGCAAATGGTGTCGCGCGGCCCGTGCGCGGCGGGGGGCCCAGTCTCCACACGCCGCCGCGCGCGCAGGCCCCTGGCCACTGATCCCTGGCCTAGCGCGGCTTATTCCCCTCCTTGTCCGTCCGATGCCGTTCCTCATATCTTTCCGGTGTCTTCTCGTCGTGTTCGCCGATAAGGCAGGCTGCGCGGGCCCAACGATGAGGCCACTCGGAAATCCACGTCGGATCGGCATCGCCCGTCCTGCATCGGTGAATAATCCAGGCCAGCGCTAGCCCTGACTCCGGCACCAGCCGCGTGCTCGGCCCAGGCCCCAGGCCCTGACCCCGGACCCAGCCGCGCACCCGCTGCGCGTGCCGGGAGACACGCGCAGCGCGAGAGCGCCCTCCACCGCGGCGGCGGCCTCGTTGCACTCTGCGCGGGCGCTCCTCAGATCGAGGCGGCGCGAGGTTCTCCGTCGAGCTCGCGTTCGATCACCGCGAGCAGCTCGTCGTCGCTGATCGCGCCGAGATCTTCGGACACGGCCTCCTCCGTCGCGGCCTCGGCGCTCGTCCAGCGCGACACGAGCCCGCGCAAGCGCGCGCCCACCGCGGCGCGCCGCGGGTCGCCGGGGGTGATCGCCGCGAGGCGCGACGCGAGCGTGTTGAGCGCGGCGAAGACAGCGTCCTCGGTTCCTCCGTCGCGCGCGATCTCCGCGTCGAGGTGCCGCGCGAGCGCGTCCGGGGTCGGGTGGTCGAATGCGAGCGTCGCAGGGAGCTTGACGCCGGTGCGCGCGTGGAGCTTGCGGAGGAGATCGACGGCGACGATGGAGTCGAGGCCGAGATCGAAGAAGCCCCTGTGCGGCTCGACCGCCGACGCATCGGCGTGCCCGAGGACCGCGGCGGTCTCGGCGATGACGAGCTCCACGAGGTGGCGCGCGCGCTCGGTGTCCGAGAGCGGCCTCAGTGCGTCGCGGAGCGTTCTGTCTTCGCCAGCGGCCCGTGCGCCGGCGGGTTCGGACGGCGGCTCCAGCGCATCGCACGCGTCGGGCAGATCGAAGAGGAGCGGGCGCGGCCTCGCGGAGGCGAACGCGGGGGCGAAGCGCGCCCAGTCGATATCGGCGACGGTGATCGTGGTCTCGTCGTGATCGAGGGCCCGCGCGAGCGCGACGAGCGCGAGCGCCGGGGCCATCGGCGCGAGGCCGCGCCGACGGAGGTGCTCCTCGGCGTCGGCGTGCTCGGCGAGCATCCCGGCGCCCGCCCAGGCGCCCCACGCGATCGACGTCGCCGTGAGACCGGCGGCGCGGCGCACCTCGGCCAGCGCGTCGAGGAACGCGTTGCCGGCGGCGTACGCGCCTTGCTGCCCGCTGCCCCACACGCCCGCGCCGGAGGCGAAGAGGACGAAGGCGTCGAGCTCGCGGTCTCCGAGCAGCTCGTGGAGATGGAGCGCGCCGCGGACCTTTGCGGCGACGACGGCGTGGACGTCGTCGAGATCGGTGGACGCGAGGGCGGCCTGCGCGACGACGCCGCCCGCGTGGACGACGACGCGGACGTGGTCGCCTTGCGCGTCGAGGCGGGCCAGGAGAGCTGCGACCGAGGCGCGATCGGCGACGTCGCAGGCGGCGATCGTCACGCGTGCGCCGAGCGCTTCGAGCTCGGCGCGGAGCGCGCCGGCGCCCGGGGCGTCCTCGCCGCGGCGGCTCACGAGGACGAGGTGCTCTGCGCCGCGTCCGACGAGGAAGCGCGCGACGTGGGCGCCGAGGGCGCCGGTTCCGCCGGTGACGAGGGCGGTGCCGCGCGGCGTGAAGGTGCGCGCGGGCGGAGCGTCGCCGAGGGGCGCGCGGACGAGCCTTCGCGCGAAGACGCCGGTCGGGCGGAGCGCGAGCTGATCCTCGCCGCCGCGCGCGGCGAGCAGCGGCGCGAGGCGGTCGAGCGCGGTCGCGTCGACGCCGCTGGCGATGTCGACGAGCCCGCCCCAGCGCTCGGGGTGCTCGAGCCCAACGATGCGTCCGAGGCCCCAGATCATCGCGTCCGTCGCGCGCCCGAGCGGGTCCGCGCGCCCCGTCGAGACCGCGCCGCGCGTGACGAGCCACAGAGGCGCGGCGACGCCGACGTCGCCGAGGGCCTGCACGAGACCGAGGGTGAACGCGAGCCCTGCGGGCAGCGCCGCGTCCGGCCAGCGCGTCCCCTCGTCGAGCGCGGCGAGGGACAGCACGCCGCGGACCGCGCCAGCATCCCCGATCGCCTCGCCGATGCGCGCGGCGGCGCGCTCGCGCCTCACGTCGTCGCCGCCGAGGCGCAGGTGAACGACCTCGGCGCCGCGCGCTTCGAGGAGGCGCGCGAGGCTCGCCGCGACGTCTTCTGCCACGCCGGCGCGCGCCACGACGAGCCACCGCCCGGCGACGTCGCCGGCGGGCGGCGCTTCGATCGGCTTCCAGACGACCCGGTAGCGCCACGCGTCGACCGTGCCCTGCTCGTGACGCTCGCGCCGCCACGCCGCGAGCGCCGGGAGCAGCGCCGCGAGCGATGCCCGACCCTCGCCGCCGACGCGGAGCGCCGCCGCGAGCTCCTCCACGTCGCGCTGCTCGACCGCCTGCCAGAAGCGTGTCTCCTCGGAGGTGACGGGGGCAGCGGCGGAGGCGCGCGCGGCGTCGAGCCAGAAGCGCTCGCGCTGAAAGGCGTACGTCGGCAGCCGGACGCGGCGCGGCCGGAGCGGCGCGAAGAACGCCGCCCAGTCGACGCGTTGCCCGCGGACGAAGAGCGCGGCGAGCGCGCTCGCGATGGCGTCGACGTCGGAGCGGTCGGCGCGGAGCGCCGGGATGAACGCGTGCTCGTCGCCGGCGTCGGCCGTGCGCGCGCTCTGCCCGAGCGCGGAGAGGACGCCGTGCGGACCGACCTCGAGGAACGTGGAAACTCCCATGCTTCGAAGAGTCTCCAGCCCATCGGCGAAGCGCACCCCGTCTCGCGCGTGGCGGACCCAATAGCTCGGCGAGCAGATGTCCTCGTCGCGCGCGCGCTCTCCCGTCACGTTCGAGACGATCGGGATGCGCGGCGGGTGGAAGCGGAGCCCTTCGGCGACGCGGCGGAACGCGTCGAGCATCGGATCCATGTGGTGCGAATGGAACGCGTGGCTCACGCGGAGGCGCGTCGTCTTGCGCCCGAGCGCCTCGAAGCGCGCCGCCACGGCGAGCACCGCGTCGGCGTCGCCCGAGAGGACGACGGACGTCGGCGCGTTGATCGCGGCGATCGCGACGTCGCCCGAGACCGCGGCGATCGCGGCGCGCGCTTCGCCCTCGGACGCGTGCACGGTGACCATCGCGGCGTCGCGCGCCGGCAGGTCTTGCATGAGCCGCGCGCGCGCGGCGACGAGCGCGCACGCGTCCTCGAGCGACAGGACGCCGGCGACGTGCGCCGCGACGAGCTCGCCGACGGAGTGGCCGAGGAGCGCGTGGGGCGTGATCCCCCACGCCTCGAGCAGGCGGAAGAGCGCCACCTCGACAGCGAAGAGCGCCGTCTGCGTGTAGAGGGTCTCGTCGAGCAGCCGGGCGAGCTCCGTCCCTCGCGGCGCGAAGAGGACGTCGCGGAGCGGCCGATCGAGGGCGCGATCGAGATGGTCGCAGACCGCATCGAATGCGCCGCGGAACGCGGGGAACGCGGCGTGGAGGCCGCGGCCCATCTCGGCGCGCTGGCTCCCTTGCCCTGTGAAGAGGACGGCGAGCTTCCCGCCGAGCGCGCCGCGACCCAGCGCGGCGCCGGAAGTCGAGCGTCCGTGCTCGAGCGCGTCGAGCGCGCCGAGGAGCGTCGCGCGGTCGTGCGCGACGAGGGCCGCTCGATGGTCGAGCTGCGCGCGCGTCGTGGCGAGCGAGAACGCGAGGTCGACGAGCGGGACGTCGGGCGCGGCCGCGAGGTGCGCGTGGAGCTTGGCCGCCTGCGCGCGGAGCGCCGCGTCGCTCTTCGCCGACAGCACGATGGGCAGCGCGCCGGGGGCGCGCGGCACCGGCTCGACCGCCGCGGCGGCGGAGGCCGCGGGCGCGGGCGCCTCCTCGACGATGACGTGCGCGTTGGTGCCCGAGATGCCGAACGACGAGACCGCCGCGCGGCGCGGTCGCACGCCGCGCGGCCACGGGACGGCATCCGTCAGGAGGCGGACCGTCCCCGCAGACCAATCGACGTGCGGCGAGGGCGCGCTCACGTGGAGCGTCTTCGGCAGGAGCCCGTGCTCGAGCGCGAGCACCATCTTGATGATCCCCGCGACCCCTGCCGCCGCCTGCGTGTGTCCGATGTTCGACTTGAGGCTCCCGAGCCACACCGGGTCGCCCTCCGAGCGGGCCTTGCCGTACGTCGCGAGGAGCGCCTGCGCCTCGATCGGATCGCCGAGGCTCGTCCCCGTCCCGTGCGCCTCGACGGCGTCGACCTCGTTCGCCGAGACGCGCGCGCCCGCGAGCGCCGACCGGATCACGCGCTCTTGCGCGAGGCCGTTCGGGGCGGTGAGCCCCTGGCTCTTCCCGTCTTGGTTGATCATCGACCCGCGCACGACGGCCAGGACCGGGTGCCCGTTCTTCTGCGCGTCGGAGAGGCGCTCGAGCAGCACCATGCCCGCGCCCTCCGCCCAGCCCGCGCCGTTCGCGTCGGCCGAGAACGACTTGCAGCGGCCGTCGGGAGCGCCCGCGTGCTGCGGCCCGAACTCATAGAAGAGCCCGGGGGTCGCCATCACGGTGACGCCGCCGGCGAGCGCGAGCGCACACTCGCCCTGACGCAAGGCGTGGCAGGCGAGGTGCACGGCGACGAGCGACGAGCTGCACGCCGTGTCGATGCTGATCGCGGGGCCTTCGAGGCCGAGCGCGTAGGCGATCCGGCCGGACGCGACGCTCGGCGCGGTGCCCGTCACGACGTAGCCGTCGCGATCGTCGGGCGCGTGGAGGTGCTGCGCGGCGTAGCTGTTGTACATCACGCCGGCGAAGACGCCGGTCTGCGTGCCGTGGAGGGTCGTCGGGTCGATCCCCGCGCGCTCGATGGCTTCCCACGCGATCTCGAGGAACACGCGCTGCTGCGGATCGAGCGCCAACGTCTCGCGCGGGCTTATCCCGAAGAAGCTCGCGTCGAACCTGTCGGCGTCGCGGAGGAACCCGCCTTCGCGCGTGCACGCGTTCCCGGCCTTCTCGCGCGCATCAAGGGCGCCGAGGTCCCAGCCGCGGTCGTCCGGGAACGGGGAGATCGCGTCGTGCCCCCCCTCGAGGAGCCGCCAGAGATCTTCGGGCGTCGCGACGCCGCCCGGGAAGCGGCAGCTCATCGCGACGATCGCGATCGGCTCGTGCGCCTTTTCGGTCGCGAGCGCGAGGCTCTGACGGCGCTGATTCAGCTCGACGATCGCTTGCTGGAGGCGCTTTCGCAGCTCGTCTTCCATGGTCGTCATGAGGCGGTCCCTGCGTCGGTCGTGAACTCTCGGTCGAACATGCTCAGAAGCTCCTTGTCGCTCGCCGCCCGCACGCGGTCCGCGAGCTCGCCGTCCGCCACGGCGTCGCGCGCGCGGTCCCACGTCGCGAGGAGCGCCTGGAGGCGCGCCGTGAGGCGATCGCGGATCGCCGTGTTCGCGTAGGCCGCGGTGAGCGCGCCTTCGAGGCGATCGATCGCGTCGCTTCCGTCGCTCGCGCCGGGCGGCGGAGCCTTCCCGTGCGCGGCGATCTCGGCGAGGAGGACGCGCACGAGCGCGGCGGGCGTCGGGTGGTTGAAGAGGAGGGTCGTGGGGAGCTTTCGCTCCGAGGCGGCGGCGAGCCTTCTTCGGAGCTCGAGGGCCATGAGCGAGTCGAGCCCGATTTCACGGAGCGGACGGTTCATGTCGAGCGCGCTCGGCGTGCGGTAGCCGAGGACGGCGGCGATCTCGCCGCGCACCACGTCGGCGACGGCACCTTCGCGCTCGGCCTCGGAGAGGCCGGCGATCCGCTCCGATGCGAGCGCGGCCCGCGCCGTCCCCGCGCTGCCCGAGCGACGCGCGGCCCTCGGGCGCGCGAGCCCGCGGAGGAGCGGCGAGAGCGCGTCCGTCCCGTCGGCGTTCGCCGCGAAGCGCGCGGGGACGAGCGAGGCGTCCGGGTGCGCGAGCGCGACGTCGAAGAGGGCGAGCCCGTCCTCCGCTGAGAGCGCGCGGAGACCGCCACGCGCCATGCGCGCGCGCAGCGCGGGGCCCACGTGCGCGCTCATCCCGGTGCTCTGATCCCAGTAGCCCCACGCGAGCGACGACGCGGGCAGGCCGAGCGCTCGTCGCCGCTGGGCGAGCGCGTCGAGGAACGTGTTCGCCGCCGCGTAGTTCGCCATCCCAGGGCCGCCGATCACGCCCGAGACCGACGAGAACAGGACGAACGCCGCGAGATCGCGCTCGCGCGAGATCTCGTGGAGATGAAGCGCGCCGTCGACCTTCGCGCGGAAGACGACCGCGAGCGCGTCGCGCGTGAGGGCACCGATGACGCCGTCTGCCGTCGCGCCGGCGGCGTGGACGATCGCCGTGAGCGGGTGCTCGCGCGGGATCGACCCGACGAGCTCGTCGAGCGCGGGGCGACTCGCGACGTCGCACGCGGCGATCGTCACGCGCGCGCCTCGGGCTTCGAGATCGCGCCGGAGCGCCTCGGCGCCAGGTGCATCCGGGCCCGTCCTCGACGTGAGGAGCAGGTTCGTGATCCCGTGCCCTTCGACGAGGTGGCGCGCGACGAGCGCGCCGAGCGTGCCGGTCCCGCCCGTGACCAGCACCGTTCCGTTCGGATCGAGCGCGCGCGGCGCGGGGGCGGCGGCCGTCGTGGCGCGCGCGAGGCGCGGGGCGAGCCTCCGTCCGTCGCGGAGCGCCAGCTGCGGCTCCGCCCCGTCGAGGGCCGTCGCGAGCGCGCGGTGCGACGCGCCCTCGCCGTCGGTGTCGACGACGAAGATCGCGCGGTCCGGGCGCTCGGCCTGCGCCGCGCGGAGGAGCCCCCAGAGAGGCGCGTGCGCGAGGTCGCGGACGTCTTCGTCGGGGCGCGTGGCGATCGCGCGCGTCGTGAGCACGACGAGCGCGCACGGCGCGAGGCGATCGTCGGCGAGCCACGCCTCGAGGAGCGCGAGCGCGCTCGCGGCGGCCTCGTGCGCGCGCGCCGCGGAGTCGACCGCTTCGGAGCTCGCGTACGGCGCTACGACGACGCTCGGCGGCGCGGCGCCGCGGGCGAGCGCGCCGGTGATCGAGGCGACGTCACGGTGCGCTTCGACAGCGATCCCCGCGCTCGCGAAGGCGCGCGCGAGCGCGTCGTCGCCGCCGAGGATCGCCCAGGGGCCTGCGCCGCGCGCGTCCATGGGGGAGGGCAGCTCGGTCCAGTCGACGCGGAAGAGCGCCTCGCGCGCGATCGCGTCGCGCCCCACGCCGAGCGCGGCGCGGACCTTCTCGGGCGACGTCGCGCGCATCGCGAGCCCTTCGATCGACGCGACCGGCGCGCCCGTCGCGTCGGCGATCGCGATCGCGACGGTCTCGTCGTCGCGCCGCGTGAGGCGCACGCGAGCCGCGCTCGCGCCGACGGCGTGGAGCGTCACGCCGGACCACGCGAACGGCATCGCCACGCGCGCGGAATCTGCGGGGATCTCGAGCACGAGGGCCTGCAGCGCGGCGTCGAGCAGCGCGGGGTGAAGCCCGAACCGATGCGCGTCGCCCTCCGCTTCCTCGGGCAGCGCGACCTCGGCGAAGATGTCGTCGCCGCCGCGGTACGCCGCGCGCAGCCCGCGGAATTCCGCGCCGTACGCGATCCCCGCGTCCGTGATGCGGTCGTAGAAGCCGTCGGTCGTGATCGGGATGGCGAGGGGAGGCGGCCACGCGCGCAGATCGAACGCGGCCTGCTCGGCCTGCGGCGCGAGGGTCCCGCTCGCGTGCCGCGCCCACGCGCCGTCGTGCGGCGCGCGCTCGTCCGGACCGGCGTCGGGCCGCGCATGGATCGCGATGCTTCGCCGCCCCGTCTCGTCGGGGGCGCCGATCGCGATCTGCACCGCGACGCCGCCCTTCGGCGGAAGCGCGAGCGGCGCTTCGAGCGAGAGCTCCTCGACGCGCTCGAGCCCGGCGCGATGGGCCGCCGCGATCGCGAGCTCGAGGAACGCCGTGCCCGGCAGGATGCGCGCGCCGAAGACCTCGTGGCCCCCGAGCCAGGGCTGCTCCGCGAGCGCGAGGCGACCTGTGAAGAGGAACCCGTCCGCGTCGGCGAGGGCGACGCTGGCCCTGAGGAGCGGATGATCCGCGGGTGTGAGCCCGGCCGACGCGACGTCGGCAGCGCGCGCCGCCTTCGGATCGAGCCAGAAGCGCTCGCGCTGGAACGCGTACGTCGGCAGCACGACCCGGCGGGCGCCGAGAGGCTCGAAGAACGCCTCCCAGTCGTGCTCGCGCCCGCGGGTGTGGAGCTCGGCGAGCGCGAGGAGGAGGCGCGCGCGATCACCTTCGTCGCGCCGGAGCGTGCCGACGACGGCGGCGCTCACGCCGGCCGCTTCGCTCGTCTCTCCGAGCGCGAGGCCGAGCACGGGGTGCGGGCTCACCTCGACGAAGAAGCGGTGCTGGTCGGCGAGCAGCGCCCGCGTCGCGTCTTCGAAGCGCACCGTCTGCCGGAGGTTTCGGTACCAGTGTGCGGCGTCGAGCGCGGTCCCGTCGAGCTTCGCGCCCGTGACGGCGGAGTAGAGCGGCACGACGCACGCGCGTGGCGTGATCCCCGCGAGCTGGGTCGCGAGGTCGGCCTCGATGGCTTCGACGTGCGCGGAGTGCGACGCGTAGTCGACGCGCACTTTGCGCGCGAAGATCTGCGCGGCGCCGAGCTCGCCGACGAGCGCGTCGATGGAGTCGACGTCGCCGGCGACGAGCGTCGCACGCGGGCTGTTGATCGCGGCGATCGAGACCCGTCCGTCGAAGGCGGCGAGGCGCGCGTCGAGCTCGTCGGCGCCCAGCTCGATGGCGGCCATCGCGCCGCGTCCGGCGATCTTGGTGATGGCGCGCGCGCGGAGGGCGACGACCTTCGCGGCGTCCTCGAGCGAGAGCGCGCCCGCGACGTACGCGGCGGCGATCTCGCCTTGGCTGTGGCCGACCACGGCGTCGGGCTCGACGCCCATGGCGCGCCACGTCGCGGCGAGCGCCACCATGACGGCGAAGAGCACCGGCTGGACGACGTCGACCCGGTCGAGGAACGCGGCGGTCTCGCCCCCGACGGCTTCTCCGCGGAGCACCGCGCCGAGGGACCACGCGACGTGCGGCGCGAGCGCGCGCTCGCACGCCTCGATCTGCTCGCGGAAGACCGCGTCGGTCTCGAGAAGGGACGCGGCCATCTCGGGCCACTGCGAGCCCTGGCCGGGGAAGACAAAGGCGACCTTTCCGCTGGGAGCCGCGTCGCCGATCTGAGCTCCCGGCGCCGGAGCGCCGCGCGCGAGCGCGTCGAGGGCCGTGAGGAGGGCGTCGCGGTCCTTCGCGACGATCGCGGCGCGGCGGTCGAAGTGCGAGCGCGTCGTCGCGAGAGACAGCGCGACGTCGGCGAGCGCGAGGTCGGGGGCGGCGGCGAGGTGCGCGCGAAGGCGCTCCGCTTGCGCACGCAGCGCGTCGTCGGTCTTCGCCGACAGAAGGAACACCAGCGCCGGAGCGCCCGCACCGTCATTGCCCTGTGCGCCCACCTCAGCCTCCGCGGGCGGCGGCGCCTCTTCGAGGATCGCGTGCGCGTTCGTTCCGGAGAGCCCGATCGCCGTGACACCGGCGCGGCGCGGGCGCCCGAGCGGCGGCCACGGGCGCTTCGCGTCGACCACGTGGACCGGGATCGCATCCCAGTCGATGTGCGGGTTCGGCGGGCTCGCGTGCGGCGTCGCCGGGACCACGGCGTGCGTCAGCGCGGCCACCATCTTCGCCACGCCGGCGAGCCCGGCCGCGAACTCGAGGTGCCCGAGGGTCGTCTTCAGCGCGCCGACGAGGAGCGGGCTCTCGGCCGGCCGCCCTTCGCCGTACACCGCTGCGAGCGCGTTCACCTCGATCGGATCGCCGAGCGACGTCCCCGTGCCGTGGCACTCGACGACGTCGACGTCCGCCGGCGTGAGCCGCGCGTCGGCGAGCGCGGCGCGGATCACCTTCTGCTGCGCCGTCCCGTTCGGCGTCGTGATCCCGCTCGAGGCGCCGTCGTGGTTGACGGCGCTCCCGCGCACGACCGCGAGCACCGGATGCCGGCGCGCGCGCGCGTCGCCGAGGCGCTCGAGCGCGAGCACGACGGCGCCTTCGCCGCGCCCATAGCCGTCGGCGTTCGCGGAGAACGTCTTCGAGCGGCCGTCGGGCGCGAGCGCGCGCGTCCGTGAGAGGAGCACGAACGGCTCGGCGTGCGCCATCACCTGGACCCCCGCGGCGAGCGCGAGATCGCACTCGCCGCGGCGCAGCGACTGGCACGCGAGGTGGAGCGCGACGAGCGACGACGAGCACGCGGTGTCGACAGAGAGCGCCGGCCCCTGGAGGCCGAGCGTGAAGGCGAGGCGCCCCGCGGCGAAGGACGAGATCGTCCCCATGAAGTCGTACGCCTCGGCCGCCTCGAGGCTGCCGCGGAGCGCGGCGTAGTCGCTCGCGCCCGCTCCGACGAAGACGCCTGTCTGCGTGTCTCGCAGCGATCCCGGCACGATCCCCGCGGTCTCGAGCGCCTGCCACGCCGTCTCCAGCAAGATGCGGTGCTGAGGATCGATGTGCTTCGCCTCGCGCGGGCTGATGCCGAAGAACGCCGCGTCGAAGAGGTCGACGCGATCGAGGAGCGCCGCGCGCCGGACGTAGCTCTTTCCGGGCGCGTTCGGGTCGGGATCGTACGCCGCGTCCGCGTCCCAGCGCTGCGCGGGGATCGAACCGACGGCGTCGCGCTCCTCTTCGAGGAACCGGAAGAGCCCGTCGGTGTCCGTCACGCCGCCGGGGAGGCGCAGGCCGATCCCGACGATCGCGATCGGCTCGTCGAGGGGCGCGCGCTCTCTCTCGGGCGCGCCGGCGTCGCGCTCGGGGTGCACCTCGCCGAGCGCGTGGGCGAGCGTGTTACGCAAGAAGGTCGCGACGCGACGGGGCGACGGGTGGTCGAACGTGACCGTCGCGGGGAGCGCCACGCCGGTCGCTCTTCGAAGGCGGCGGCGCAGCTCGACGGACATGAGCGAGTCGAGCCCGAGATCGAAGAAGCCGCGATGAGGCTCGATCCGCGAGGCGTCCGCGTGCCCGAGCACGGCGGCCGTCTCCGCGAGCACGAGCGCCACGAGGTGCGGGAGGCGATCGACCTCGGCGAGCGCGCGGAGGGCCGAGAGCAGCGGAGCCTCGCCGTGCGACGCCGCCGCCGGCTCCGCGAGCGCGTCGAGGGCGCGACGGGCTTCGGCGATCTCACCGATGAGGGGACGCGGGCGCGCCGACGCGAACGACGGGGCGAAGCGCGCCCAGTCGATGTCCGCGACGGCGACGCTCGTCTCATCGTGCTCGAGGGCGCGCGCGAGCGCGGCGACGGCGAGCGGCGGCGCCATCGGCGAAAAGCCCACGCGGCGGAGGCGCGCGTCCGCCTCGACGTTTTCCGCGAGCATGCCTCCGCCGGCCCAGGCGCCCCACGCGACGGACGTCGCCGCGAGCCCGCGGGCGCGCCGCTCTTCTGCGAGCGCGTCCAGGAACGCGTTCGCGGCCGCATACGCGCCCTGCTGCCCGCCGCCCCAGACGCCCGCGCCCGACGAAAACAGCACGAACGCGTCGAGCGCGCGATCGCCGAAGAGCTCGTCGAGGTGCCGAGCACCCCCGGCCTTTCCGGCGACCGCGTCGGCGAGATCGGCGATATCGGTCGCCGCGAGCGCCGCCTGCGGGCCGACGCCGCCGGCGTGGAAGACGGCCGTCACGGGCCCATCGGCCTCGACGTCGCGCACGAGCGCCGCGATCGCCTCGCGGTCGGCGACGTCGCACGCGGCGATCGTCACGCGCGCGCCGCGCGCGGTGAGCTCGTCGCGCAGCGCGTCGGCTCCCGGGGCGGCCGCGCCGCGCCGGCTCGTGAGGACGACGTGCTCGGCGCCGTGCTCGGCGAGCCAGCGCGCGACGTGCGCGCCGATCGCGCCGGTGCCGCCCGTCACGAGGACCGCCCCGCGCGGCGCGAGCTTGCGGATCGCCGGGGCCTCGCCGAGCGGCGCGCGCACGAGCCGCCGCGCGAAGAGACCAGCGGGGCGGAGCGCGACCTGGTCCTCGTCGCCGCGCTGCGCGATCAACGCGACGAGGTGCGCGAGCGCCCTCGCGTCGAGCGCGCTCCCCGCGCCGAGCGACTCTCCGACGTCGACGAGGCCGCCCCAGCGCTCGGGGTGCTCGAGGCCGACGACGCGCCCGAGGCCCCACGTCATCGCTTGCGCAGGACGCGTGAGCCGGTCGGCGCTCCCGATCGAGACGGCGCCGCGCGTGACCAGCCAGAGCGGCGCGGCGATCCCCGCGTCGCCGAGCGCCTGCGCGAGGGCGAGCGTGAGCGCGAGCCCGGTCGGCACCGCCGTGTGCGTGGGCAGCGGCGTCTCGTCGAGCGCCGCGAACGACAGGACGCCTCGCACGGTGACGCCGTCGGCGATCGCCGCGCGCAGGCGCGTCGCGAGGCGACCGCGGTCGGCATCGTCGTGCGTCACGTCGACGGTGACGACCGCCGCGCCGCGAGCGGCGAGCGCGGCGGTCACGGCGCGGGCGAGCTCGCCCCCGGCCGCCGGCGCGATCGCGAGCCACGTCCCTTCGACACCGGCGTTTTGCGGCGCGCTCGTCGATTTCCACACGACGCGGTACCGCCACGCGTCGGCCGTGCTCTGGGCGTGCCGCCTCTGCCGCCACGTCGAGAGCGCCGGGGCGACGGCGGTGATCGCGGCGCGCGCCTCGTCTCCGTCGACGCCGAGCGTCTCGGAGAGCGCGTCGACGTCGCCGCGGTCAATCGCCTGCCAGAGCGCGTCGTCGGCGGCGCTCGTCGCCGAGCGTGTCGCGTCGCCGGGGCGCGCCTCGGGCGCATCGAGCCAGAAGCGCTCGCGCTGAAACGCGTAGGTCGGGAGCGTGACGATGCGCGGCGCGAAGGGGGCGAAGAAGGCGCACCAGTCGACGGCGAGGCCTCTCGTGTGGAGCTCGGCGAGCGAGAGGTTGAAGCGCGCGAGGTCTCCTTCGTCGCGGCGAAGCGACGCGGAGGCGACCGCGTCGTGTCCCGAGGCCTCGATCGTGTCGCGCAGGGCCACGGTGAGGACGGGGTGAGGGCTGACCTCGAGGAAGAAGCGATGGCCGTCGTCGAGCAGGGCGCGGGTGGCGTGCTCGAAGCGGACCGTGTGGCGGAGGTTCCGGTACCAGTGGGCGGCGCCGAGGACCTCGCCATCAAGCCTCTCGCCCGTGACGGCGGAGTACAGCGGGACCTTCGCGGCCCGCGGCGCGATGCCGTCGAGGGCGTCGAGGAGCGTCCGCTCGATGGCCTCCACGTGGGGGGAGTGCGAGGCGTAGTCGACGCGGACTTTACGGGCGAAGAGCTGCGCGCCGGTGAGCTCTGCGACCAGCTCGTCGATCGCGTCGGGGTCTCCGGAGACGAGCGCAGCGTGAGGGCTGTTGATCGCCGCGATGGCGAGGCGTCCCCCGAAGCGCGCGAGGCGCGCCTCGAGGTCGGCGGTGGTGAGCTCGACGGCGGCCATGGCGCCGAGACCGGCGATCTTGGTGATGGCGCGTGAGCGGAGCGCGACGACCCTGACGGCGTCGTCGAGGGAGAGGGCGCCGGCCACGTAAGCGGCCGCGATCTCGCCCTGGCTGTGGCCCACCACGGCGTCGGGCGTGACGCCGGCGGCGAGCCAGGTGGCGGCGAGCGCGACCATGACGGCGAACAGGACGGGCTGGACGACGTCGACGCGCTCGAGCATGGGCGCGCCGCGCGCGTCGTCGTCACCGAGCACGGCGAGGAGCGACCAGTCGACGTGAGGCGCGAGGGCGCGCTCGCAGGCCTCGATCTCGGCGCGGAACACGGCGGAGGACGCGAGCAGGGCGCGCGCCATGGCTGGCCACTGGGAGCCCTGTCCGGGGAAGACGAACGCGACCTTGCCCGACGGGATCGCCTCGCCGGCCACCGTGCCTGTCTCCGCGCGCCCCTCGGCCAGCGCCGCGAGCGCCGAGAGCAGCGCGGCGCGATCGTCTGCCACGATGGCGGCGCGATGCTCGAGATGCGACCGCGTGGTCGCGAGCGACGCCGCGACGTCGACGAGGGCGACCTCGGGATCGCGCGCGACGTGCGCGTGGAGACGCGCGGCTTGCGCCCGCAGCGCGGCCGCGGTCTTCGCCGAGAGCAGGAACGGCAGAGCGCCGGCAGGGGGGCGCGCGTCGGGGGCCGGAGGCGCCGCGTCCGCCGGTGCCTCTTCGAGGATGACGTGGGCGTTCGTGCCCGAGATGCCGAACGACGAGACGCCTGCGCGCCGAGGAAGCCCGTCTGGGTTCCACCGGACCGAGTCGGTCAGGAGGCGCACCGTCCCCGGCGACCAGTCGACGTGCGGCGACGGGCTCGCGGCGTGCAGCGTCTTCGGCAGGAGACCGTGGCGCAGCGCGAGCACCATCTTGATGACGCCGCCGACGCCCGCGGCCGCCTGCATGTGCCCGACGTTCGACTTGAGGCTCCCGAGCCAGAGTGGATGTTCCTTCGAGCGCGCCTGGCCGTACGTCGCGAGAAGCGCCTGCGCCTCGATGGGATCACCGAGCGTCGTGCCGGTACCGTGCGCCTCGACGGCGTGCACGTCGCTCGCTGCGAGGCGTGCGCTCGCGAGCGCCGCGCGAATGACGCGCTCCTGCGCAGGGCCGTTCGGCGCCGTGAGCCCCTGGCTCTTGCCGTCCTGGTTGATCGCCGAGCCTCGGAGCACGGCGAGGACGGGGTGGCCGTTCTTGTGCGCGTCCGAGAGGCGTTCGAGGAGCAGCATCCCGGCGCCTTCGGCCCAGCCCGCGCCGTCCGCTCCGGCCGCGAACGATTTGCATCGCCCGTCGGGCGCGCCGGCGTGCTGCGTGCCGAGCTCGACGAAGACGTCCGGCGTCGCCATGATCGTGACGCCGCCGGCGAGCGCGAGAGAGCACTCGCCTTCGCGGAGGGCGCGCGCGGCGAGGTGGAGGGCGACGAGCGACGAGCTGCACGCCGTGTCGATGCTGATCGCCGGCCCGCCGAGGCCGAGCGTGTACGCGATGCGCCCGGACGCGACGCTGGCGACCCGCCCCGTGACGGCGTACCCGTCGTGACCGCGCGTCGCGCGCGGCGACGAGCTCCCGTAGTCGCCCTGCATCACCCCGACGAAGACGCCGGCGTTCGTGCCGCTCAGCGACGCGGGATCGATCCCCGCGCGCTCGATCGTCTCCCACGCGATCTCGAGCAGCACGCGCTGCTGCGGATCCATGTCGCGCGCCTCGCGCGGGCTTATCGAGAAGAACGCCGGATCGAAGAGGTCGGCGTCCTCCACGAAGCCGCCCTCGCGCGCCGCGTCGCCGCCGCCGGCGAGCGCGTCGAAGTTCCACCCGCGGCTCGCGGGGAACGGCGAGATCGCGTCCGTGCCGTCCACGAGGAGCGCCCAGAGATCCTCGGGCGATCGAACGCCTCCCGGGAATCGGCAGCCCATCGCGACGATCGCGATCGGCTCGCTCTTGCTCTCTTCGACGACGCGCAGACGATCGTGCGCCTGGCGCAGCTCGCCCATCGCCTGCTTGAGGTACGCACGCAGCTTCTCTTCGGTCGTGCTCATTGGCTCGATCCCCCGAATCCCCCGTCGAGGTGCGCGAAGAGCTCCTCATCGGTCGCAGTTTCGAAATCCTTGGCGACGGCGCTCGCTCCGTTGCCGTGTGTCCCACCGTTCCATCGCGCGAGGAGCGTTCGCAGGCGCGTCGCCACGAGGGCGCGCGTCGCGTCGTCCCCTTCGGGCGTCCCGAGCGCGTGCTCGAGGCGATCGAGCTCCACGACGAGCGGGGGAGGCGACGCGGGTTCGTCGTCCACGAGCTTTGCGAGGAGCATCGCCGAGAGTGCGTCAAGCGTCGGGTAATCGAAGAGGAGCGTCGCGGGCAGGCGCGTCCCCACGATCGTGGCGAGGCGGTTTCGCAGCTCGACGGCCGTGAGCGAGTCGAGCCCGAGCTCCTTCAGGGGGCGCTGCGGCGCGACGGCCTTCGACGCGGGCAGCGCGAGGACGACGCCCACCTCGGCGCGCACCGTGTCGACGAGCGCGCGCATGCGATCCGCAGGCGCCAGCGCGCGGACGCGCTGGGCGAGCGTGGCCTCCGAGGCAGCGTTGGTCGCGACCTTGAGCCGCGGCGCTGTGGCCCGCGCGAGGCCGCGGAGGATCGGCGCGACCGCGTGGGCGCGCAGCGCGCCGAGGTCGAACGGCGCGGCGACGAGCGCGGCGTCGAGGTGCGCGAGCGCGGCGTCGAAGAGCGCGAGCCCCACGTCCGACGCCATCGGGCGAAGCCCGAGGCGCTCCATCCGCGCGACGTCGGCCCCGGCGAGATGCGCGGTGAGCCCTGTCTTCTCGGCCCAGTACCCCCAGTCGAGCGACACCGCGGGGAGACCGCGGGACCGGCGCTGGTGCGCAAGCGCGTCGAGGAAGGTGTTTGCCGCGGCGTAGTTCGCTTGCCCCGGCGTCCCGAGCACGCCGGCGACCGACGCGAAGAGGACGAACGCGGACAGGTCGAGCGAGCGGGTGAGCTCGTCGAGGTGTGCGGCGGCGTCGACCTTGGCGCTCATGACGGAGCGGAGGCGCTCTGGCGTGAGCGAGGTGAGGACGCCGTCGTCGAGGGTCCCGGCGGCGTGGACGACGGCGGTGAGGGGGCGGTCGGTGGGGATGCCGGCGAGCAGACGCTCGAGGGCGGGGCGATCGCTGGCGTCGCAGGCGACGATGGCGACGGAGGCGCCTGCGGCTTCGAGCTCGCGGCGGAGGTCGTCAGCACCGGGCGCGGCCGGGCCTCTTCGCGACGAGAGGACGAGGCTGCGCACGCCGTGCCGCTGGACGAGGTGGCGCGCGACGAGGGCGCCGAGGGTGCCGGTGCCTCCGGTGACGAGGACGGAGCCGCGCGGGTCGAGGGCGCGCGGGATGGTGAGGACGACCTTTCCGACGAGGCGGGCTTGGGCGAGGGCGCGGAAGGCCTGGGGCGCGCGGCGGAGGTCGCATGGGGTGATGGGCGGGACGCGGAGAACACCGCGCTCGAAGAGGGCGACGAGCTCGGCGAGCATCGCCTGGATGCGCTCGGGGCCCGCCTCGGCCAGGTCGAAGGCGCGGTACGCGACGCTCGGGTGCGAGGCGGCGACGGCGAGCGGGTCGCGGACGTCGCTCTTGCCCATCTCGACGAAGCGCCCGTCGGGCGTGAGGGCGACGAGGCGGAGGGAGGCATCGACGAGCTCGCGGGCGAGCGAATCGAGGACGACGTCGACGCCGCGCCCGCCGGTGGAGCGGCGAAAGTGCGCTTCGAAGTCGGCGGAGCGCGAGGAGGCGATGTGGTCGTCGTCCAGGCCGAGGGCGCGGAGGGTGGCCCACTTGGGCGGGCTCGCGGTGGCGAAGACCTCTGCGCCGAGGTGGCGTGCGAGCTGGACGGCGGCGATGCCGACGCCGCCTGCGGCCGCATGAACGAGGACGCGCTCGCCTGGGCGGAGGCGGCCGAGATCGACGAGGCCGTAGTATGCGGTGAGAAAGACGACGGGGATGCTCGCGGCCTCGACGAACGAGAGCGCCGCGGGGATGCGGATCACCATGCGGTGATCGGCGATGGCGATGGGCCCGAACGCCGCGCTGAGGAGGCCCATCACGCGGTCGCCTGGCGCGAGGTCCGTGACGCCCGGGCCGACCTCGAGGACGACGCCCGCCCCCTCTGCGCCGAGGGGCCCGGGGTCGCCGGGGTACATGCCGAGCGCGTCGAGCGCGTCGCGGAAATTGAGCCCCGCCGCGCGCACCGCGACGCGGAGCTGCCCCTCAGCGAGCGGCTTCGTCGCCTCCTCGTAGGGCACCAGCGCGAGGCTCTCGATCGTGCCCTTCTCCAGGACGTGGAGGCGGTACGCCGCGGCGCTCGGCGGGATGAGCGCGTCGTCGCCGCGCGGCCGCGCGAGGCGCGGAACCAGGCGGCGCCCCTCGCGGAGCGCGAGCTGCGGCTCGCTCGCGTCGAGCGCCGTCGCGAGGGCGGAGAGCGACGCGTCGGCGGCGTCGATGTCCACGAGCACGATCGCGCGATCGGGATGCTCCGCCTGCGCCGCGCGCACGAGCCCCCACACGGGCGCGTGCGCGAGGTCTTTCACGTCCTCGTCGGCGGACGTCGCGACGGCGTGTCGCGTGACGATGACGAGCGCCGACGTCGCGAGGCGCGGATCCGCGAGCCACGCGTGAAGGAGCGCGAGCGCGCGCGCCGTGGCCACGTGCGCGGCCTCGACGATGCCGCGCGCGTCCGCGTTCGCCGCGTCTTCGGCGCACGGCGCGATCACGACGGCGGGCGCGGGTCGCGTGGAGGGCGCGCCCGCGATCGCGCCGACGTCGTCGTAGCTCGTCGCGTTCGCGCCGACCGCGCCAGCGAGCGCCCGCGCGAACGCGCGGCCGTCGTCGAGAATCGCCCAGGGTTCCCCCGGCGCGAAGCCCGCGCCGCTCTCGCCGGTCGCACGAGCGATCTCGGTCCACGCGACGTGGAAGAGCGCGTCTTCGCGCGCGCCGCGCCGCGCCGCCGCTCCCTTCGAGACGGCGCGGACGGCGAGCGCCTCGACCGTCGCGACCGCCGCGCCCGCCGCGTCGGCGACGTCGATCGATATCGTCGCGTTCGCGCCCTCGTCCGCGCCGTCCCCGCCGCCGCGTCGCGCGAGGCGCACGCGCAGCGTCGACGCGCCGACCGCGTGAAGCACGGCGCCGCTCCACGCGAACGGCATGACGACCCCCGTGGTGTCGCCGACCTGGAGGAGCAGCGGGTGGAGCGCGGCGTCGAGGAGCGCCGGATGGATGCCGAAGCGTGCGCCCTCATTCGCGGCGCCGCCCGTGAGCGACACGTCGGCGAAGAGCTCGTCGCCGCGCCGCCAGACGCGGCGCAATCCGCGGAAATCCGGCCCATACGCGAGCCCCGCGCCGGCGAGGCGATCGTACAGCCCGTCGATCGCGACCGGGATGGCCCCCGGCGGTGGCCACGCACGGAGGTCATACGCGGTCGCCGCATCGGCGCGCGCGCTTCGCGATCCGAGCTGACCGCGCGCATGGAGCGTCCACGCCGCGTCGTCGCCCGCGTCGTCCGGCCGCGCATGCACGACGAGCGATCGCCGCCCGTCGTCGTCGGTGGCGCCGAGCACCATCTGCACGACGACGCCGCCGGTCGCGGGGAGCGGGAGGGGGGCTTCGAGGGTGAGCTCGTCGACGGCGTCGAGGCCGACGCGGTGTGCGGCGGCCAGGGCGAGGTCGAGGAAGGCGGTGCCCGGGAGAATGGGCTCGCCGAAGACGGCATGCCCCGCGAGCCAAGGGTGCTCGGCGAGGGCGAGGCGTCCGGTGAAGAGGTAGCCGTCGGAGCCGGCGAGGGGGACCGAGGCCTTGAGGAGCGGATGGTCGGCGGAGGCGAGCCCGGCGGCGGCGACATCGGCGCGGGCGCGAGGGGGCTCGAGCCAGAAGCGCTCGCGCTGGAAGGCGTACGTGGGGAGGGGGACGCGGCGGGGTCGATGGCCGTCGAACAGGGCGCTCCACACAACGCGGTGCCCCCGCGCGTGAAGCTCGGCGAGGGAGAGGAGGAAGCGCGCGCGGTGGCCTTCGTCGCGCCGGAGGGTCGACACGACGGCGGCGTCGACGGCGGCGTCCTCGATCGTCTCGCGGAGGGCGAGGGAGAGCACGGGGTGTGGGCTGACCTCGACGAAGAAGCGGTGCTGGTCGGCGAGCAGAGCGCGCGTGGCGTCTTCGAAGCGGACGGTGTGACGAAGGTTTCGGTACCAGTGGGCGGCGTCGAGGGCCTCGCCATCGAGCTTCTCGCCGGTCACGGCGGAGTAGATGGGCAGCGCGCTGGCGCGCGGGGCGATGCCGTGGAGGTCGCGGAGGAGCTCGTGCTCGATGGCGGCGACGTGCTCGGAGTGCGAGGCGTAGTCGACGCGGACCTTCCGGGCGAAGATCTGTGCGGCGGAGAGGGACTCGACGAGGGCCTCGACCGCTTCGACGTCTCCGGCGACGAGCGTGGTGCGCGGGCTGTTGATGGCCGCGACGGCGACGCGGCCGTCGAACCCGAGGAGGTGGCGGTGGAGCTCGCTTGCGGGGAGCTCGATGGCCGCCATGGCGCCGCGTCCAGCGAGCTTGGTGATGGCGCGGGCGCGGAGCGCGACGACCTTGGCGGCGTCTTCGAGCGAGAGCGCCCCGGCAACGTAGGCGGCGGCGATCTCGCCCTGGCTGTGGCCGACGACGGCGTCGGGCTCGACGCCCAGGGCGCGCCACATGGCGGCGAGGGCGACCATGACGGCGAAGAGGACGGGCTGGACAACGTCGACGCGGTCGAGGGAAGCGTCGCCGTCGCGTCCGTGGCGCAGGACCGCGAGGAGCGACCAGTCGACGTGCGGGGCGAGCGCGCGCTCGCAGGCCAGGAGCTGGTCGCGGAAGACGTGGTCGGAGTCGAGGAGGGCGGAGGCCATCTCGGGCCACTGCGAGCCCTGTCCGGGAAAGACGAAGGCGAGCTTCCCGGAAGACACCGTGGAGGCGGCGACCGCTTCGGGCGCCGGCTCTCCGCGCGCGAGGGCATCGAGCCCGCGAAGGAGCGCGTCGCGGTCGGAGGCGACGACGG
Organism: Sorangium sp. So ce887; assembly: GCF_051521455.1. NCBI lineage: Bacteria > Pseudomonadati > Myxococcota > Polyangiales > Polyangiaceae > Sorangium > Sorangium sp. So ce887. The sequence goes on from NZ_CP150354.1 coordinate 3,707,458, forward strand.
CGGCGCGCTCGTCGAAATGCGACCGCGTGGTCGCAAGGGAGAACGCGAGGTCCGCGAGGGCGAGCTCGCCGTTCGCGGCGACGTGGGCGTGGAGGACTTTGGCCTGCGCGCGGAGCGCGGCGTCGGTCTTCGCCGACAGCACGAACGGGAGCTCCCGCGCGGGAGCCGCCTCCGCCGTCGCGCCGCTCGCGGTGGCGTCCGCCTCGCGCGGCGCCTCCTCGACGATGACGTGCGCGTTCGTGCCCGAGATCCCGAACGACGACACCGCCGCGCGCCGAGGGACCCCGTTCGGTTTCCACGGTGCCGCCTCGGTCAAGAGGCGAACTGTCCCCGCCGACCAGTCGATGTGCGGCGACGGTGCCGCCGCGTGAAGCGTCCTCGGGAGCTCGCCGTGCTCGAGCGCGAGCACCATCTTGATGACGCCGGCGACCCCCGCGGCCGCCTGCGTGTGGCCGATGTTCGACTTGAGGCTCCCGAGGAAGAGCGGCCTGTCGCTCGGGCGTCCCTCCCCGTAGGTCGCCATGAGCGCCCGCGCCTCGATCGGATCGCCGAGCATCGTGCCCGTGCCGTGCGCCTCCACGACGTCGACGTCGCGCGGCGCGAGCTCCGCTTGCGCGAGCGCCATCCGAATGACCCGCTCCTGCGCCGGCCCGTTCGGCGCCGTGAGCCCCTGGCTCTTGCCGTCCTGGTTGACCGCCGAGCCGCGCAGCACGGCGAGCACGGGGTGCCCGTTTCGTCGCGCGTCCGAGAGGCGCTCGAGGAGCAGCATGCCCGCGCCTTCGGCCCACCCGGCGCCGTTCGCGTCGGCCGAGAAGGACTTGCATTTCCCATCGGGCGCGACGGCGCGCAGCCGGCTGAACTCGACGAACGTTGCCGGCGTCGCCATCACCGTCACGCCGCCCGCGAGGGCGAGCGCGCACTCGCCCTGAAGGAGCGCCCTGCACGCGAGGTGGAGCGCAACGAGCGACGAGCTGCACGCAGTGTCGACGGTGATCGCGGGCCCCTCGAGCCCGAGCATGTACGAGATCCGGCCCGACGCGACGCTCGCCGCGCTGCCCGTGCCGATGTAACCCTCGAGCTCGCACGGCGTCCCCGCGAGGCGCCCGCCGTAGTCGCCGTACATCAGGCCGACGAAGACGCCCGCGTCCGTCCCGTGGAGCGACGCGGGCGTGATCCCGGCGCGCTCGATCGCCTCCCAGGCGGTCTCGACGAGCAGGCGCTGCTGGGGATCGATCGCGAGAGCCTCGCGCGGGCTCACCCCGAAGAACCCAGGGTCGAACCAGTCCGCGTCGTAGAGGAAGCCGCCTTGCCGCGTGTAGCTCTTGCCGAGCGCGTCCGGGTCCGGATCGTACAGCGCGCCCGTGTCCCACCCGCGACCCTCGGGGAAGCCGGCGATCGCGTCGCGCCCGTCGCGCAGGAGCGCCCAGAGATCCTCCGGCGTGTACACGCCGCCGGGGAAGCGGCAGCTCATCGACACGATGGCGATCGCGTCGCCGGTCGACGGCGCGCGCGCGCGCGGCACGTCGCGCGCCTCGTCGCGCCCGAGGAGCTCGCCCGCGAGGAAGCGCGCGAGCGCGGCCGGCGTGGGATGATCGAAGAGGAGCGTCGCCGGGAGGCGTAGCCCGGCGGCCGCCGCGAGCCGATTTCGCAGCTCCACGGCCATGAGCGAGTCGAGTCCGAGCTCGCGGAGCGGCCGGCGCACGTCGAGAGCCCGCGACGCCCCGAGCCCGAGGACGGCGCCGAGCTCCGGGCGCACGACGTCGAGGAGCGCGCGCTCGCGATCCTCGGGCGAGAGCCGCGCGATGCGCTGCGCGAGCGTCGCCGCGGCCTTCGCGTTCGCCGCGACGGGACGAGCGTCCTTCGTGCCGGCGAGGCTCCGGAGGAGCGGCCCGCTCCCGCGCGCGCGGAGCGCTGCCACGTCGAACGACGCGAGCACGAGGGCGGCCTCCGCGCGGCCGAGGGCGGCGTCGAAGAGCGCGAGCCCGTCGCCCCTCGCGAGCGGCCGGAGCCCGCCGCGCGCGAGCCGCGCGAGGTCCGCGTCGCCGAGGTGCGCGGTGAGCCCGGTCCGCTCGGCCCAGTAGCCCCAGTCGAGCGCGAGCGCGGCGAGGCCTCGCGCCTTGCGGTGGTGGGCGAGCGCGTCGAGGAACGCGTTGGCCGAGGCGTAGCTCGCTTGCCCTGGTGTCCCGAGCACGCCCGCGACCGAAGAAAAAAGGACGAACGCCGCGAGATCCATGTCGCGCGTCAGCTCGTGGAGGTGAACCGCCGCGTCGACCTTTGCGCGCAAGACGGACGCGAGCCGCGGCGCGGTGAGGGACGTCACGACGCCGTCGTCGAGCGTGCCCGCTGCGTGCACGACCGCGGCGAGCGGCCGCTCGCGCGGGATCGACGCGAGGAGCTCCACGAGCGCGGCGCGATCGGCGACGTCGCACGCGGCGATCGTCACCGAGGCGCCCTCCGCCTCGAGCTCGCGCGCGAGCGCGTCGGCCCCGGGCGCGGCGCGACCGCTCCGCGACGTGAGGAGCAGATGCGCGGCCCCGTGCTCCCGCACGAGGTGACGCGCGAAGAGCGCGCCGAGCGTGCCCGTCCCGCCGGTGACGAGGACCGTCCCGTCCGCGGGGAGCGCGCGGCGGGTCGCGAGCTCCGCGCGGCCCGCGCGTGCGAGGCTCGGCGTGAGCCGCCGGCCGTCGCGGAGCGCGAGCTGCTGTTCGCCCGTGGCGAGGGCCACGTCGAGCGCCCCGGCGAGAGCGCCGCGCGACGCGATCGTACCGTCGACGTCGACGAGCACGAGAGCGCGATCCGGGTTCTCGGTCTGCGCCGTGCGGAGGAGCCCCCAGAGCGGCGCGTGCGCGAGGTCCGCGACGTCCTCGCCGGTGCGCGTCGCGATGGCGCTCTCGGTGACGACCGCGAGCGCGCACGTCGCGAGGCGCTCGTCGGTGAGCCATGCCGTGACGAGCGCGAGGGCGCGCGCCGTCGCGTCGTGCGCCGCGGCGGCGACGTCGCGCGGCGCGTCGTGCGAAGCGCAGCGGACGACGACGGCGACCGGCGGCCGAGCGCCGCCCGCGAGCGCGTCGCCGAGCGTCGCCCAATCGGCGTACGTCGTGACGTGCGCGCGCGACTCGAGCGCCTCCGCGAGCGCGACGTCGCTCCCCACGAACGCCCACGCGCCGCGCGACTCGGTGACGCCGGCGTTGCCCGGCGCCGCGCTCCACGTCACGCAATAGAGCGTCTCGGCGTGCGCGCGCAGCGCAGAGCGGAGCGCCCCTTCCGACGCGGCGCGCATCGCGAGCGCGTCGATCGACGCGAGCGGGTTTCCTTCGGCGTCCGCGATCGCGAGCGACACGCTGTCGTCCGCTCGTCGCGCGAAGCGCACGCGGAGCGACGAGGCGTGCACTGCGTCGAGCGACGCGCCCGACCACGAGAACGGCACCCGCACGCGCGCGTCGCCCCTCGCCGCGTCCTCGGCGAAGAGCGCGTGGAGCGCCGCATCGAGGAGCGCCGGGTGGAGCGCGAAGCGAGGTGCCTCGCGCGCCGCCGCGTCGGGGAGGGCGACGTCGGCGAAGAGCTCGGCGCCGCGCCTCCACACGCCGCGCAGCCCTCGAAAATCAGGCCCGTACGCGAGCCCCGCCTCGGCGAGGCGATCGTAGAGCCCGTCGATCGCGATCGGCTCGGCCCCGGGCGGCGGCCACGCGCCGAGGTCGACCGCGGGCGCGGCGGCGCGCGCGCCGAGGATCCCGCGCGCATTTCGCGTCCAGGGCGCGTCGTGCGCGGCGGCGTCGTCGCGCGCGTGCAGCGCGAACGACCGCGCGCCGCGCGTGTCGGGCGGCCCGACGTGGATCTGCACGGCGACGCCCCCGGTCGCGGGCAGCGCGAGCGGCGCGTCGAGGGTGAGCTCCTCGACGCGGTCGAGCCCCACGCCGTGCGCAGCGACGAGCGCGAGCTCGAGGAACGCCGTGCCCGGGAGGATCGGCGCGCCGAACACCGCGTGCCCGGCGAGGAAGGGGTGAGCCCCGAGCGACAGGCGCCCCGTCAAGAGGTACGCACCCGAGTCGGCGACCGCGATCGCCGCGCCGAGCAGCGGGTGAGCGGCGGCCGAGAGCCCCGCCGCCGTGACGTTGGCGTCGGAGTCGCGCGGCGCATCGAGCCAGCAGCGCTCGCGCTGAAAGGCGTACGTCGGGAGGGGGACACGGCGCGCGCCGTCGAAGAGCGCCTTCGCGTCGAGAGCGTGCCCGCGCGTGACGAGCTCCGCGAGCGACAGGACCACGCGCGCGACGGTCCCCTCGTCGCGGCGGAGCGTCGCGACGACGGCGGCCGAGGCGCCGGACGCGTCGATGGTCTCCTCGAGCGCGAGGGTGAGCACCGGGTGCGGGCTGACCTCCACGAAGAACCGATGGCCATCGGCGAGGAGCGCGCGAGTCGCCGCCTCGAAGCGGACGGTCTCGCGGAGGTTCCTGTACCAGTGCGCGGCGTCGAGGGCCGCGCCGTCGAGCCTCGCGCCCGAGACGGCGGAGTAGAGCGGCACGACGCTCGCGCGCGGCGCGATCTCGGCGAGCTCTGCGACGAGCGCGTCCTCGATCGCCTCGACGTGGGCGGAGTGCGACGCGTAGTCGACGCGGATCTTGCGCGCGAAGATCTGCGCCGCCGAGAGCTCGCGGACGAGCGCTTCGACGGCGTCGTTGTCGCCCGAGACGAGCGTCGCGCGCGGGCCGTTGATCGCGGCGATCGACGCGCGGCCGGCGAGCCCATCGAGGCGCGCCTCGACCTCGCTCGCCCCGAGCTCGATCGCCGCCATCGCCCCGCGTCCGGCGATCCTGGTGATGGCGCGCGCGCGCAGCGCGACGACCTTCGCGGCGTCGTCGAGCGAGAGCGCACCCGCGACGTAGGCCGCGGCGATCTCGCCTTGGCTGTGACCGACGACGGCGTCGGGCTCGACGCCCATCGCGCGCCACGTCGCGGCGAGCGCCACCATGACGGCGAAGAGCACCGGCTGGACGACGTCGACCCGGTCGAGGAGCGCCGCGGCCGCGCCCTCGCCGCGGAGCACCGCGAGGAGCGAGAAGTCCACGTGCGGCGCGAGGGCGCGCGCGCACGCGTCGATCTCCGCGCGGAAGACGGCCGACGTGTCGAGGAGCGCCGCCGCCATCTTCGCCCACTGCGAGCCCTGCCCCGGGAAGACGAAGACGAGCCCGCCTTCGGGAACAGACGAGCCTGTGACGGTATCGCGGGTCCCCGATCCTTCGGCGAGCGCCTCGAGCCCCGCGAGCAGCGTGGCGCGATCGTCCGCGACGACCGCCGCGCGCCGGTCGAAGCAGGTCCGCGTCGTCGCGAGCGAGTGCGCGAGGTCCGGGAGCGCGAGGTCGCGCGAGGTGAGCACGTGCGCGTGGAGCCGCGCCGCCTGCGCGCGCAGCGCCGCGTCGCTCTTCGCAGAGAGCACGAACGGGATCGGCGCGGGCGGCCCGTCAGGCGCCTCACGGTCCGCGCCAAGCGGCGCGCCGAGGAGGTCGGCGAGCGCGCGCTCCACTGCGGGGGCGAGCGCATCGGGCTCGCCGCGTCCGAGCGCCGCGCCCCACGCTGGCTGGAAGCCGAGCGCGAAGAGCGCCGCCAGGCAGGCGTAGAGGCCCTCGCGTTCGTCCTCGCCGCGAAAGCACGACGGGAGCGCTCGAGCGCTCGCGCCGCACGCCTTCACCGTGCGCTCGATGGACTTGACGAGCACCGGGTGCGGGCTCAGCTCGACGAACACCGTCGGCGCCTCGCACGCGATGGCCTCGATCCCTTGTCGGAAGAGCACGGGAGCGCGCAGGTTCTGCGCCCAGTGGTCTGCGCCGCACTCGGGGCCCGCGAGCCATGCGTCGCGCGTCGTCGAGCGGAGCGGCACGCGCGCGGGGCGCGGCGAGACCGCGTCGAGGCACGCCCGCAGCGGCGCGATGAGCGGATCCATCTGCGGACTGTGCGACGCGTAGCTGACCTTCACGCGATCGACCCGCACGCCGTCGCGCGCGAGCTCCGTCTCGGCCTGGGCAATCGCCGAGGGCGTGCCCGAGAGCACGATCGACCCCGGGCCGTTGTAGACGCCGATCGACAGCCCCTCGATGGCCGCGACGACCGCGTCGATCGCCGCGCCATCCGCGCCGGTCACGGCGAGCATCGCGCCGCCGTCCGCTCCCGCGTCGCGCACGAGGCGCAACCTCTCGGCGATCACGAGGAGCGCGTCCTCCCGCGAGAGGACGCCGGCGAGGTACGCGGCGGTGACCTCGCCGAAGCTGTGCCCGATGAGCACCTCGGGCGCGATGCCCCACGCGCTGAGGAGCGCCGCGAGGGCGACCTCGACGCTGAACAGCACAAGCTGGACGATGTCGAGGTCCTCGACCCGCGAGACACCCTCGTCCGCGAGCAGCTCCGTCACGATCGAGAGGCCGCGGTGCACGAGGACGATGCGGTCGCACGCCTCGAGCTCCGCGCGGAAAATCGGCTCCTCCGCGAGGAGCGTGCGCGCCATGCCGATCCACTGCGAGCCCTGCCCGGGCAGCACGAACGCGAGGCGCGGCCTCGGCGACGTGATCGGGAGAGGCGAGGCCTCCGTCGCGAGCGCCTCCTCGAGCTTTCGGGTGAGCTCGCCGGCCGAGCGCGCGACGAACGCGACGCGACACGTGCCGCCGCTACCCCAGCTGCGCGCCACGAGGCGGCACATCGCCGCAGCCTCGTGCGGGCCGCGGAGGCGCCGCGCCACGGGGAGGATCGCCGCGATGCGCGCGCGCAGCTCCTCGGCGCTCTCGGCGCAAATGGGCAAGAGGAGCGCCCGGCTCCCGGGCGCCTCTTCGACCACGACGTGGCAGTTGGTCCCGCCGAAACCAAACGAGCTGACCCCCGCGCGCGCGGGCCCGCTCGACAGCGGCCAGGCCTCGAGCTGCGTCTGCACCGCGAGGTGCCACGCGTCGAACGCGATGTGCGGGTTCGGCGCTTCGAAGTTCAAGCTCACGGGCAAGAGGCCGTGCTGCAGCGACAGCGCGACCTTGAGGAGCCCCGCGATCCCCGACGCGGCCTCGAGGTGGCCGAGGTTCGTCTTCACCGACCCGATGCGAAGCGGGCGATCGGCCGAGTGACTCGGCCCGAGCACGGCGCCGAGCGCGCCGGCCTCGATGGGATCGCCGAGGATCGTCCCGGGCCCGTGGGCCTCGACGTAGTCGATCGAGCCGGGCTCCACGCCCGCGTTCTCGTACGCGCGCGCAAGCATCTCCTCCTGTGCCTTCGGGTTCGGCGCCGTGAGCCCGTTCGAGAAGCCGTCGTTGTTCGACGCGCTCCCGCGGAGGACGCAATAGATGCGGTCGCCGTCGGCGATCGCCGCGCGGAGCGGCTTGAGGACGACGACGCCGCCGCCTTCGCCGCGTACGTACCCGTTCGCCGACGCGTCGAACGCGCGGCACTGGCCCGCCGGGTTCATCGCGCCGAACTTCGTCATCCCGACGGTGCCGTGCGGCGACAAGACGAGGTGCACGCCGCCCGCGAGCGCCATCGTGCTCTCGCCCGAGCGGAGGCTCTGGATCGCGAGGTGGACCGCGACGAGCGACGACGAGCACGCCGTGTTCACGGTGATGCTCGTCCCTTGCAAGCCGAGCTGATAGCTCACGCGCCCGGAGAGGATCGACGTGTCGACGCCCGGCGCCGTGTGCTGATCGATGAGGCGCGGCTCCGTCGCGGTGAGCTTCGCGTAGTCGCTGCCCATCGCGCCGACGAAGACGCCGACGTCGCGACCTCGGAGGCGGACCGGGTCGACGCGCGCGTCCTCGATCGCCTCCCACGCAAGCTCGAGGACGAGGCGCTGCTGCGGGTCGGTCTGCTGCGCCTCGCGCGGCGACATCCCGAAAAATCCAGGATCGAAGCCGTCGACCTCCTCGAGGAAGCCGCCCCAGCGCGTCGTCATCTTTCCGGGCGCCGCGACGTCGTCGTGGACGAAGGCCTCGATGTCCCAGCGCTCGGCGGGGACCTCACGGATCCCGTGACGTCCTTCGCAGAGGAGCTCCCAGAACGCCGCCGGCGACGTCGCGCCGCCGGGCAACCGGCAGCTCATTCCGACCACGGCGATGGGCTCGTTCGCGGCGGGCGCGCTCGCGCCGTGCGAGCGGGCCTTCGCCCCCTCGGCCGCGTGCGGGCGTCCATCGAGCGTCGCGCCTTCGAGGTGCCGCGCGAGCGCGCTCGGGGTCGGGTGCTGCCAGGGCAACGTCGGCGCGAGCGCGCGTCCGAGGTGCGCCGACAGCCGGGCGACGAGCGTCGTTACCTGGAGAGAGGCGAGCCCGAGCTCACGAAAGCGAACGCCGAAATCGACCTCGGGCGGCGGCACTCCGAGCAGCTCGCCGAGCGTCGCGCGCAGCCAGTCGTGAATCGATCCCTCGTTCGGCCGCGCGGGCGCGCCGCCCGTATCCGTGGTGTGCGACATGAAAGATCCGTGCGTTCGAAGTTCGATGGGCAAGCGCGCGAGGGCGCGCTGCGGCGATGTAACGGCGGCGCGACAGATGACCGCGTCGCGGAAAGCCGCCGTCAGCGCGCCGCGTCGGATCCGGCGCTCCTCGTGCGCGCGCGAGGCGCGCTCGTGAGGCAGGGGAGCGCCGCGCTCGGCGAACGTCGCTCATTCGTGGTGTCGGCTCAGATCCCGTGCGTCAAGCAGGTCGACGTCTCCGGCGGTGAGGCGCACGCCGCGTTCGTGCACACCTGGCAAACGGGGCAATCGGAGTCGACCTCGCATGCGGTCCCGATGCATTCGTGCGTTTCCACGTTGCACGATCCCGACGCGCAGTCCGCATCGGCCATGCACGCCGGGACGTGCTTCTGCGTCTTCTTGTCGCTCGCCCCGGTTTGCCGCGGCGCTTTCGTGATGTACGCGTAGATCGCCTCGAGATCGTCGCGCGTCATGTTGCGGAACGTGTTCCAGCGCATCGGGTAACCGACGACGGGCGACCCAGGCTGATCGACGTGCTTCCCCTCCGTCAGCACCGAGAAGAACGTTTCGAACGGCGCCTTGTAGCCGTTCTCTTCGCCGATGAGGTTCGCGCCCATCGTGCGGCGGACGCCGTACGTCGCGTCGAGCCCGTCGCCGATGAAGAAGACGCGCCCGCCGGCGAGGTAGTTCGCCGTGTCGAGCTTCCCTGGCGGGGTCGCGACCGCGCCGGAGTTGCCATGGCACGTGTTGCAGCCCGCGACGGCGTTCACGAGGTAGCTGCCGCGCGCGTACTGACGCTGCGCTTCCTCGGTCATGCCGCTCAGGCCCGCGGGCTCCGCGAGGGGCTGAATTGCGAACCCGCGCGCGCTGCCGTCTTTATCGGGCTCCGAGTCGGGCGGAAGCGGCCTCTCGACGTCGCCCATGTCGTACGTCTCGGGCATCGGGACCGGCGTGCTCTCCGTCTTCTGGTCCGCGCCGACGACGCTCTCGAGGGGCGGGATGCGCGTCAAGTACGCGTACATCGCCTTGATGTCCTCGGTCGTCATCCAGCGGTAGGCCGTGCGCCAGGCCATGAAGTACATCGTCTGCCCGGTCGACTTCTCCTTGCCTGTGCGCATCGCTTCGATGAACTCGTCCTCGGTGAGGGCCATGCCGTTCGTCGGATCGGGCGTCAGGTTCGTCGCGAAGACGAGGGTGCCGTACAGCGGCTGCTCCGCGGGCGGGAAGGGCAGCGGCAGGCCGCCGCCCAGGAAGAATTTTGGGCTCGAGTAGTACGCGACGTCGTACGCGCCCGTCGGCGTGAACTTGACGTGGCACGAGTTGCAGTCTGCGACCGCGTTGACGAGATAGCTGCCGTAGCCCACCTGCTCGCGCTCGGCGGGGGTGAGGCCTTCGGTGGACACGGCGACGGGCGACACTTCGAACCCGTGCTCGGCCTTCGCGGCGCGCGACTCGGCGCCGGGGTCGGCGGGCGCCACCGCCTCCTCCGAACCGCAACCGCCTGTCGTGCCGAGCACGCCCACGAGCGCCGCGGCGCAAGCGAGAGGGAGCGAGCCCCGGCGCAGCCTCGGCCGCAGGCCCATCGCGTTCAGCCGCGTTCGCGGCGTCTCGTAAGCGTCGTTGCCGTTGTCGCTCATAGGGTCTCGTTAGGGAGTTGCAGATCGCTCTCGGTCCGCACTAACGCTGTGCTTGCCCATCGGTGTCGCCGCGACGCGGGCCGCGAGCGCAGGCGCCACGGCGAGCCACCCGCGGTCGAAATCCGACGCGCGACGCGACACCCTTCGGCGCGCTCCCTCGTAGTAGTGGTTCAGCGGCGACGAACGCCGCGAAGAGCCACTGGAGATGTTCAAGCTATTTCGTGTGCCGGCGCCGCCCGTCGTGGCGAGCGCCCTGGTGGCCGCGTGCGCGTTGTTGAGCGCGCCCATGTGCGTGCCGTCCGCCGAAGACTCCGGCGTCGACGCGAGCGCGGACGCAAGCGCGGACGCGAGCGTGGAGGACGCGGCGACGTGCGCCGTCGCCAGGTCGTGCCCCATCTTCGAGACGGTCACGCTCGAGGACCCGCCATGCGAAGCGTGCGATACCTGCATCGCGACGCGCTGCTGCACGGAGATGACGGACTGCTTCGCGTCGTCGAACGGCGGACCGTCCGACTGCGAGCTCCTCTTCACGTGCATCGTCGGCATCGGCCCCGACACGTGCGCGAGCACCGGAGCGTGCGACGCATGCGAGCGCGCTCACCCCGACTCCGTCGAGAAATACCGCGCGCTGGCGAGCTGCATCGCGCTCGAGCCGGACGCGGGCGGCGGCGCGTGCAAGCGCGTCTGCCGCAATTTGTAGCCGAGCGGCGCGCGCCGCGCACGTTCGCGGCCGAGCGCGCCGCCATCAACGCAATGGAGCTCTCGTGGATTCAGCCCAGTTCAAAGCGTCGCAAGCGCAGTGGCGTAAGTGGTACAATTTCCTCTCCGGCAGCGAAAAGTGGCTCAACATCCGTGGGCACGAGATCTCCGGGCGAGAGATGCTCGACTGGCGCTTCCTGAACCACGGCTACGAGCCGATCGCGGCCGGCGACGTCGCCCCCATGCTAGGGCCGGAGGACGAAGCGGGCCGTTCGTCGCTCCAGCTCTATCACCACCTCGCGACCAAGGCGCCGCTCGAGGGGAAGGATGTCCTCGAGGTCGGCAGCGGGCGCGGTGGCGGCAGCTCGTACGTCGCGCGCTATCACCGCCCAAGGCGCATGATCGGGATGGACCTCGCCGAGAACGCGGTCGAGTTCTCGCGCCGTGCGCACAAAGCTCCGGGTCTCAGCTACCAGGTCGGTGACGCGCTCAACCTCCCGTTCGCCGACCGCAGCTTCGACGCCGTGCTCAATGTCGAGTCGTCGCATTGCTACGACTCGATCGACACGTTCGCGTCCGAGTTGAAACGTGTTCTACGGCCGGGCGGCGTCGTCCTCCTCACGGACTTGCGCCCCGCGCAAGACATGCCCGAGCTCGGGCGCGCGTTCGAGGCGGCGGGCTTCCGCATCGCGAGCACGCAAGACATCACGGCGAACGTCGTGCGGGCGATCGATCGTCGCTCGCAGGACGCAACGAACATCAACGCGTTCTTGAAGTCGAAGGCGCTCCTCTCCGCGTGGCAGACGCTCGTGACCGAAGAGACCGCCGAGACGTTCCTGGGCACCGCCGAGGACTTCTTCGTGACGCCGAGCTCGAAGACATACCGGTGCCTCGTCGAGCGCGAGGTCTTGTACTGGACGTTCGTCATGTCGGCCCCTACATAGCGGCGACATCAATTCACGATTCGACGATTGCAATCTGACGCTCGCGCACCGCGCGGGCAGAGGCCATTGTGGTTGCTGCATTGTCCTCGGTCCCCGCGCTACCGGAGCCGTCGCTCTGGCTCCCCGCGTACCGCGCGCTACCGTCGCCGCGCGTCCGTCTCGTCTGCTGCCCTTACGCCGGGGCGAGCGCGACGCTGTTTCACGCCTGGCCGTCGGGCCTCCCCGCCGACGTTGAGGTCCGGGCCGTGCAGCTCCCCGCGCGTCAGTCGCGCCTGCGCGAGCGTCCGCTCACGCGCATCGCGCCGATCGTCGACGGTATCGTCGCGGCGCTAGGCGCGCTTCCCCCAGCGCCGCTCGCACTCTATGGCCACAGCTTCGGATCACTCGTCGCCTTCGAGCTCGCGCGGCGCCTCTCCGCGTTGGGCGCGCCGCCGATCGCGCTCGTCGTCGCCGCGCGTCGCCCGCCGCACCTGCCGCACGTGCACACGAGCTTGTACGCGCTGCCTGAGCCTGAGCTCCTCGCCGCATTGCACGAGAGCTACGGGACACCGTGGTCCCTCCTTCGCGATCGCGATCTCATGGAGCTCGCGCTTCCACCCCTGCGCGCCGACATGGAAGCGATCGAGACGCACTTCCACATCGACGGCGAGCCCCTCGACCTGCCGGTCACTGTCCTTCGCGCGCTCCGCGACGCGGCCCTTCCCGCGGGCGAGGCCGCGAAGTGGAGCGAGCTCGTACGCGGCGGCGCCCCCGTCCGCGAGATCGACGCAGGGCACTTCTTCATGGATACCCACCGCGCCTGGGTGCTCGCGCGCGTCGCCGACGCCATCGCGGACGGCGAGGCGCGCCGAAGGCGGTAGCGTCGCGCACACGTCGATCGAGCTCCGCTGCCGTTGCTGGCAGTTCGCCGCCTGTCAGCGCGTACGGTATCCGCGGAGCGTGTTCCACCATGATGGATGGCGGGCAGACGCTGCGCGTCGTCAGCGCGATGCTCGACACGCGGTGGGTCTTCGTCGAGCGAGGCCCACGCCTGACCTTCGAGGTCGAAGCGAATCACGCCAAGCGGAAGATCGAAGGTAAGCGTTCACGGACCGGCCTGCGATCGGCGCGGGAGTACGCGTGATGTCCTGGTGGTCAGGCGGGCAGCAGAGAGGGCGGCGGCGTCTTGGAGCGATGCCTCGCACGCGGCAGTCACGTAGTCGAGCACGTTGCGCCCCTGCATCCGCAGGGTGGTCACGACTGTGAGGATGCGCTCCACGAAGCGGCTGCCGTTCGGGCTGTCGGTGCCGAAGTTGGTCGTGCGCCATGACCCACCCAGAAAGGGCCAGGATTTCCCAGGATCGACCCAGGGATCACCCATGTGATGCCACGCGACCGCGAAGAGCCAGCGATCGAGGGCCTTCCCAGCCGCAACTTGTGGTGACGGCTGGAAGCGCCCGGCTTCCACGCTGCGCCAGGCCCATCCGCGCGAGCGTTGCTGCGCCATCCGGCGTCGCGCCGCCGCCTCCAAGTGATCGAGCGCTCGGCGGTGTTGTGTCTTCACCGTCTCCAGCTTGAGCCCAGCTCGGCGGCGATGTCCGCGAGCGACATCTCCTCGAGCTCGTGTTTGATCAAGATATCGCGGTACTCGGGGTCAACGTCGTTGATCAGCGAGCGCATGAGCGCCTCGCGCTGCTGTCCGCGGAGCAGGTCTTCTGGACTCGGGGATTCGTCTCGAAGCTCATCCTCGTCGAAGGACGTCAAGACCTCTCCCCGGCGACGTGCGTTCCGGACGTGATTTCGCGCCTGGTTCAGGACGATCGTCGCACCGTAAGGCGTCCGGGCCTGCCGGAGATCGACCGGCTGGTCCGCTTCCAGGCCCCGCAGCAGCGCTTCCTGCGCGACGTCCTCGGCATGTCGCGCTGGAACACCAAGACGCCTCGCGAGGCGCCGGAAGAACTCGAAGCCGGTGGAGCTGCTGCCTGGCTCGCCCATACCCGGTAGAACACCTGAGTGGCCCGAACGGGTTCAACAACATGCACGGTACCACGATCATTGGTATTCCAAGATGATGCATGTAGGTAGGCCCTCCACCGCTTCACATTTTTCTGGTACGAGAGCATCGAGGGCTGCCTTCCGTCATCGACCGGTCCATTCTCCACCAACCGGTCGTTCCATGGCGATTTGTAACAGTTGACACCGTACGGCGGGCGTAAGTACCGTTCATGCATGCGTCTCGTCGCGCATTCACTGTGGATATGCCTGATGCTCGGCGTCGCGATCGATCTTCCTCGTTCGACGCGCGCGGAGGAGCGCTCTCGGGCTTCCGGAGAAAGCGACGGCTCGACGGTAAAAGATCATCTTCGCCGCGCCAAGCGCGCTCGCGCACGTGGGCAGACGCTGCGCATCACCGGCATCGGCCTGACCACGGCGGCAGCCTCCTTCGGCGTCCTGTTCATGGTTCATGCGGGGCGAAGCGCCTGGAGGCGCGCGAGCGCTGTGCCACCCCCTCACCAGACGAGCTCGGCGCTAGCCGTTTCGGCTGGGACGCCATAGGATGGCCGCACTGCGAGGCAGACCGCATGGCGCCGATCGTCCCCGACAAGAAAAAGATCAAGAGCTTCCGTACCGAAGCCGAGTTCGAGACGTGGCTGGCCGCAAACCACGCGCAGGAGACGGAGCTGTGGCTGAGGATGTACAAGAAGGGCTCCGGCGTGCCGACGGTGACCCAGGCGCAAGCGCTCGACGTGGTGCTATGCTGGGGATGGATCGACGGAATTCGAAAGGCCCTGGATGAAGCCTCGTTCTTGCAGCGGTACTCGCCGCGCAAGGCGCGGAGCGTCTGGAGTCAGATCAACCGCGATAACATCGCCCGCTTGACCGCCGCGGGGCGCATGACGCCCCACGGGCAGCGGCAGGTGGACGCGGCCAAGGCCGATGGCCGCTGGGATGCGGCGTACGCGCCGATGCGCAGCGCAACCGAGGACACCCTCCCTGCCGATCTGCGCGCCGCGATCGCGGCGAACCCGCGAGCTCACAAGACGTTTCGGACGCTTGGGCGGCAGAACCTGTTCGCGCTGGCGTTCCGCATGAGCAACATGAAGACGCCCGCGGGTCGCGCGAAGAAGATCGCGGATCTCGTGGCGATGCTGGCGCGCGGTGAAACCATCGTGCCGGAAGGGCGTCGACCGTCAAAGGTGCCCCGGTCCCCTGCAGAGTGAGCCCCTCGCCCGACCCCACCGGCCGCTGTCAATCGCAGCGGCAGTAGAGACACCCAGGGTGGTGCGGGCCGGTGCCGCAATATCCGGCCCACCCTGTATTGCTGCACGTGCAGGGGTCATGACGGCGGAGACAGTTGTCCAGCTTGCACGACTGGTCCGGCGTCTCGATCGGCGAATCAACGCTCGGGGTGTCCGCCGATGCGCCGTTCGCCGGAGCTTCGCTGGATGCCGGATTGTTCGCCGTCGGCTCCTCCACGTGCGCTGCGGGGCCCGCGGCGCCCATCGCTATCGCGGAGAAAAGCGCCACGATTGAGATGACCCATCGATTTGTCATGGTCGGACCTCCTGTGCACAGACCTTGTGGCTCGTCGGTGCGCGCGGCGGGAAATGACGATAAATGTCGCATTCCATCGACGAGGGCGTGCATTGTCGACGCTCAACAAGTTGAGCTACGGCTCCCTGGTCGCAAGTGACCGCGCGAGCGCGGAGGGGTTGTCTCGAGGTCGAATCGAGGGGGCGAAACGGCTCCGCCGGGTGGTGGGGGCATTTGCCCAGATGGATGTCACATGAAGGCGGGAAGGCGGGAAGATCATTGATGATTTTCTTCCCGCCTTCCCGCCTTCATGTTCAAATGACCCCACCACCCTCCGCCGAGAAGACAGGGAAGAGCCGCCGCGGGCCGTTTATCGCAGATCGGCGATGTCGCAGCGGAATGCTGTACGTGGCCACGTCGATCCGCTGAAATGGGACGCCAGCTGGCTCCCGGAGATGGCCCACCGGTCAACTCGATTGAGCACTACCTGGCGAGATTCTCCCGGAGCCTCCGCCCCTCAGAACCTGGGGAATCTCCTTTTTGTGCCCATTTACAGCGGGAAATTGAACAGGGAGGCGGGGAGGTGGGGAGTTTTTCTGAGATTTTACTCCCCGTCTCCCCGCCTCCCTGTGAATTTTCCGAAAAATTTGAGGGGATTCCTCAGCCTCAGAACCGGCCGCTGAGCGCCGCGGCGGCGCCCCCGGGCAAGAGGACCCCATACACGGCGGCGGCGGGAGGCGCTGCGGCGTCGGGGCGGCGCAGCAGGAGCGCGGCCACGGCGCCGCCGAGCGCCGCCACGCCGACGCCGAACGCGATGTTCGCGGCGAGGACCTTGGTTCGCACGGCGTCGACCTCCGCCTCGGTGCAGCGCGGCGCGCAGGTCGTCCGCAGGCGGTCGGTGTCGGCGCGCGCGCTCAGGCCGAGCGCTGCGTAGGCGACCCCGCCGGCGACCGCGGCGCCGCCGAGCGCGAGGGGCAGGAAGAGCGCGCTCGCGGGCGACGACGCGGCTCGGTCCTCGCGGGGCGCGATCGCGCCCGCTCCCGGCGTGGCCGCGCCGCTGCCCGGCGCGGCGGAGCGGGCGAGACGGGCCGAGACGCGGCGCAGCTTCTCTCCCTCGCGCACCACGAGCCGCAGCTCCACGGGAGCGCTGCCCGCGCGCTCGAAGCGGAGCACGCGCTCGCCCGGGTCGACCTCGACGGCCTTGCCGTCCAGCCGCGCGGCGAGGGGCGCGCCGTCGATCGTCAGCCGCACGTCGGCCACGTCGTGGCCCCGCTCGTCCTGGGCGCTCACGATCAGCGTCGGCACGCGCGAGGTGACGTCGGAGAGCCAGCCCGCGCAGTCCGACTGGACGAGGTCGGGACAGGCGGCGCCGCCGCACGCGATGAAGCGCGCCCGCGCCTCGCGCAGCCGGCCTTCGTCGCGCAGACGCTGGCCTTCCTCGGAGGCCGTGAAGCATGCCTCGGCGTCGCCGGCCAGGGCGCGGGCCGGGTGGAGGCACGCGAGGGCCGAGAGGGCGGCGGCGGCGACGAGGGAGCGACGAGGGGTGCGCTGGTTCATCCGGCCTCCGTCAGAAGCATTCGCGCTTGTAGCGCTTGTGGCCCTGTCCATCGATGACGAACGGTGGATTGCACCCGTCGCGCGCCGGCTCGCGGCGCGGCGGCCGGCGCGGGCCGGGGCGGGCGGCCGGCGCGGCCCGCGCGGCGGGCGCGGCCTGCGTGGCCTGCGCGCTCGCCGTGCCCGGCTCGGCTGACGTGCCCGGCGCCACGACCGCGGCCCACGTCCCCGGCACGCCCGTGCTGGCACCGCCGGCCAAGGAGGGCGCCTGATGCGCGAGCGCATCCGGCCGCGCCGCGCCGCGCGCCCGCGCCGCCGCCGCGACGCCGGCCTTTGCGCGCATGCGCAGCGGCGCCTCGGCGCGCGCGAGGCCGATCGCCGCCGCCGCGATGGCGAGCAGCGCGCCCGTCGCCGCGACCGCGCCCCAGCGCCGCCGGCTCGCGGCCTGCGGTGCGCTCGGCGCGGCGGCCTCCGCCGGGCCTGCGGCGGCCTCCGCCGGGCCTGCGGCGGCCTCCGCCGGGCCCGCGGCGGCCTCCGCCGGGCCTGCGGCGGCCTCCGCCGGGCCGGTCCCGAGCTCGGGCGCCGCGCTCGGGGTCGACGCCCTCGGCTCGATCGCGGCGATCAGCGCCGCGCGCTGCGCCAGCGACTCGCCCGCGAGCGAGGCCACCCACCCGCCCACCTCCGAGGTCGACGCCGCGAGGCCGGTCGCCTCCAGCGCGAGCGCCATCGCGCGCGCCGTCGGGAACCGGTCCTCGGGACCGCGCGCGAGCGCGCGCAGCGTGATCGCCTCCAGCTCCGGCGGCACCCCGGGCCGGCGGGCGCTCGGCGGATCCACGCCCGCCTGCAGCAGCCGCAGGATGGAGAGCGCCTCGCCCCGCCCCTCGAACAGGCGCTCGCCCGTCAGCGTCTCCCACAGCACCACCCCGGCCGAGTACACGTCCGCGCGCCTGTTGAGCGGCTCGCCCGCGATCTGCTCGGGCGACATGTACGCGAGCTTCCCTTTGATCTGCCCGTCACGCGTGATCTCCGCGCGCCCGGCCGACTTGGCCACGCCGAAGTCGAGCACGCGCGTCACCCCGTCCTCGCCGACGAGCAGGTTGTGGGGCGATACGTCGCGGTGCACGAGGCCGAGCGGGGCGCCGTCCTCGGTTGTGGCCTCGTGCGCCGCGTGCAGCCCGTGGAGCGCGCCGGCGAGCACCGCGCACGTAATGCGCGGCGGGGGCGCGCCGCCGTCCCTCGTCGCCGCGCGGAGCAGGCGCGCCAGCGACTCGCCGTGCACGTACTCCATCACGAGCAGCACCTCGCCCCCGCTCGACACGACGTCGATCGTCGAGACGACGTTCGGGTGCCGGATGCGGGCCGCCACACGCGCCTCGTCGAGGAGCATGGCCACGAGCTCGGGATCCCGGACGAACTGCGGGTAGAGCCGCTTGATCGCGACGGTCCGCCGGAACCCGGCCGCGCCGTGCTGGCGGCCGAGATGCACCGTCGCCATGCCGCCGGCCCCGATCTCGTCGAAGAGCAGGTAGCGGACGACAGCCGACGCGCCGCCCTGAGCCCGCAACATCGACGCGACGATACCACGCCCGAGGCGGAGGCCGCGGCGACATGTCAGGTCGAGCGCCGCGCGCGCCGCATCGTCAGGTGGAACGCCGCGCGCGCAGGATCTGGAAGTACCGCCGCGCGATGCCCGACGCGGCCGCCGCGCTCCGGACGTTGCCCCCGTGCTGCGCGAGGACGCGCTGCACGTAGCGCCGCTCGAAGTGCTCGACGATCCGCTCCCGCGCGCGCGGCAAGGGCAGGTCGAGCGCGAGGATCTCCTCGATGATGTCGTCCGATGTCGCAGGCTCGGCGCCCTCGCCGGCCCCGGCGCCCGCGGCCGACGCCGGGGGCACGGGCGTGGACGGCGGCATCGCCGCGGAGGCGGGCCCGCCCGGCTGGGGCGTCGACGCGGGCCCGGCCGCCTGGGCCGGCTGGGGCGTCGACGCGGGCCCGGCCGACGAGGCCGGCGCGCCCGCCGAGATCAGCCCGGCCCGGGTGGTCTCGATCGGCGCGGCCTCGCCGAGCGCCACGCGGCGCGCCACCGCGTTGTAGAGCTCGCGCACGTTGCCCGGCCAGTCGTAGTCCTCCAGCCGCTCGCTGAACCCCTGCGGGATCGGCGCCCCGCGATCCGCGAGCTGCCGCCAGAGGTGGTGCGCGAGCACCGTCACGTCGCCCCGCCGCTTGCGCAGCGGCGGCAGCTCGATCCGGGCCACCGCGAGCCGGAAGAACAGATCGTCCCGGAACCGGCCCGCCTGGATCTCGCGCTCCAGATCGCGCCGCGTCGCCGCGAGCACCCGGATGTCGACGCGGATCCACCGGTTCGAGCCGACGCGCTGCACCTCCGATCGCTGGATGGCGCGCAGGAGCTTGGCCTGCAGGGCGAGATCGAGATCGCCGATCTCGTCGAGCAGCAGCGTGCCGCCGTGCGCCTCCTCGAAGACGCCGCGGCGGGCCTCGTTCGCGCCGGTGAAGGCGCCGCGCTCGTGACCGAAGAGCGCCGACTCCACGAGCGTCGGCGGCACCGCTGTGCAGTCGAACACGACGAACGGCCCGGCCGCCCGCACGCCCTGCTCGTGGATCGCCTCCGCGAGCACCTCCTTGCCGGTCCCCGTCTCCCCCTCGATGACGACAGGGACGCTCGAGGCCGCGAGTCGCTCGCACAGCGGATAGAGCCGCCGCATCTCCTCGCTGGCGCCGACGAGCTTGCCGAAGCGCACGGCGCGCGACAGCTCCGCCGCCTGCGTCACGCCGAGCGCCTCGACGCGGAGCACCGTCTCGCCGATCCGGACGAGCTCGCTGCCTTGCAGGTACGCGTCGCCGACGCGGATCCCCTGGACGAAGGTGCCGTTTGTCGAGCCGAGATCCGTGACGCGCAGGCGCGCGCCGGCGAGCTCGAAGGCGGCGTGGCGGCGCGAGACGAGCCGGTCGGTCAGCGGGATGTCGCAGGCGGGGCTCGTGCCGGCGAGCACACGCGCGGGCAGCCCCGGCGCCACGGTGAACCGGAGGCCCTCGTCCGGGCCCGCCATGACGGAGAGGGCGAAGCTCTCGGCCGCGGCCGCGGCGGGGCGCGTCGGCCCCGGCAGGAGCTCGGTGGCTGCGGCGTCGTCGTCGTTCCACGGGGGCATCCCCCCATCTCATCAGGCATCCGCGCCGGCGTCACGCGGCGCCGCCGCGTGACCGTTCACACGCCGGCGAGGCGGGGACCCGAGCGCAACGCGATCTCGCCGGGGTGTTACCGATCGTAACGCCACATCGTGGCATCGAGATCAGCCGCGCCTCTCCCGGGAATGAAACATGTAGTCGCTTGAGCCCCGTTGTGGCACCGTGGGCTGCGAGTGTAAGTGTCATAGCATTGGACGAGGATCATGCGGAAAATTCTTTACGCACTTCTGTTTCTATCGATCACCGCCTGCGGCGATGATTCGCCCGGAACCGCGGCGACGAGCGGCGCGACGACCGGTTCGGGAGGCGCGGCGAGCTCCAGCAGCACGGAGGCTTCCGGCAGTACCGGAGTTGGCGGCAACGACGCCGGAGGGGGCGGCTCGACCGCGACCGGGACCGGCGGAGCGGGTGGCGACGGTGGCGAAGGCGGCGAAGGCGGCGGTGACGGCGGCAGCGGCGGCGGCGAAGGTGAGAAGCGCTGGGTCGGGACCTGGACGACCGGTCCGCAGCTGACCGAGACGGGCAACAACCCGCCCGCTCCGGGCCTCGCCAACAACACCCTGCGTCAGGTCGTGTACACCTCGATCGGAGGCAGCAACGTGCGGCTGCTGCTCTCGAACGAGTTCGGCGACGGGCCGGTGACGATGAGCTCCGTGCACATCGCGGACTCGACGACCGCCGACGGCATCAACGCGAGCACCGACAAGGCCTTGACCTTCGAGGGCGCCGAGTCGGTGACCATCCCGATGGGCAAAGCCGTCTTTTCCGATCCGATCGACTATGCGCTGAAGCCCATCAGCAAGCTCGCGGTGACCATCCGGTTCGGCAGCGTCCCGGCCGGCATCACCGGGCACCCGGGCTCACGGACGAACTCGTATATCCAGACCGGCGATGGGGTCTCGTCGCCGACGCTGTCGTCGCCGGTGAGCACCGCTCACTGGTACTACATCACGGGTCTCGACGTCATGGCCGATCCCTCGGCCGCGGCGATCGCTATCCTCGGCGACTCGATCACGGACGGCCGCGGCTCGGTCACGGACGGGAACACGCGCTGGCCAGACTTCCTGTCTCGCCGGCTGCGGGCCAATCCCGGGACCGAGGACGTCGCCGTGCTGAACCTGGGGATCGGCGGCGGCACCGTGCTGGCCGGCGGGCTCGGGCCGACCGCCAAACTGCGCTACCAGCGCGACATCCTCGACCAGCGTGGGGCTCGCTGGGTGATCATTTTCATCGGCGTGAACGACATCGGCAACGATAGCGCGCCGCCCGTCGCCGAAGGTCTGATCGCGGCCTATGGCGAGTTCATCGACAAGGCGCACGCGAAAGAGATGCTCGTTTACGGAGTGCCCATCCTGCCGTTCAACGGCAACGGGTACTACTCCGTCGCGCACGAGGCCACCCGTCAGACGGTCAACACCTGGATCCGCACGAGCGGGAAGTTCGACGCCGTCATCGATATGGATCCGGCGGTCGTCGACCCCAACGATCCTACAAAGCTGCAGGATAGCCTCGACTTCGATAATGACGGGCTGCACCTGAACCCGACTGGCCTGGAGGCGATGGCGAATGCCGTCGACCTCTCGCTGTTCACAAGCAAGTAAAGCGGAGGCCGATCGCGGGGGGAGCCCGGTCGGTCGGGCGCGCGGAGCTCCGAGCTCCCGCGCGCCCGGCTGAAGACCCCCCGCTCCGCCGGCGGGGAAAGCGCCTCGGCCCTCGCGTGGCGCTACGATCGGTAACGCAGGAAACCGAGCTGTTTCATCTTGACGCGCTGCGACGTATTTCCGCACGTGTTCAGACGTTCCGGTCCTGAGTAGCCTTGGTCCCATGCGCGGAGGACACGACGCGGAGGCCGGCGCGACGCGCGAGCTCGCGCCGCTCGTCCGGGAGGCGCCGCGCCGCGGCGTCCACGCGGGCGCGCCCGGGGCGCGGCGCGGGCCCGAGGTGGCGCCGTGAGCCGGATCCTGCTTGTCGAGGACGAGGTGGTCATCCGGACGGAGCTCCGGCGGCTGCTCGCGCGCCACGGGCACGACGTTGTCGAGGCGGGGTCGATCGCCGAGGCCGAGGCGGCCGACGATCTGCGCGCGTTCGACCTGGTGCTCGCCGACGTGCGCCTGCCCGGCGCGCCGGGCACGGAGCTCGTCGGCCGGTGCGGCGGCGCGCCGGTCGTGCTCATGACGAGCTACGCCACCGTGAAGGCGGCCGTCGACGCGGTGAAGCGCGGCGCCGCGGATTACCTCTCGAAGCCGTTCGATCACGCCGAGCTCGTCGCCCTCGTCGAGCACCACCTCGCCGGCGTGCGCTCCGGGCAGAGCGCGCCCGCGGAGAGCGCGGCGCGCCCGTCGTCGCCCGCGCCTTCGTACCCGCCTTCATCCATGCCGCCCGCGTCGGCCTCCATACCGCCCGCGTCGGCCTCCATGCCGCCCGCCCCGGACGACGACGAGCTCGAGGGCATGATCGGCGGCTCGGCGGCCATGCGGGAGGTGTTCGCGCGGGTGCGCAAGGTCGCGCCGAGCGAGGCGACGCTGCTCGTGCTCGGCGAGAGCGGCACCGGCAAGGAGACGCTCGCCCGCGCCGTGCACCGGCTCAGCCCGCGGCGGCAGTTCGCGTTCGTCCGGGTCCACTGCGCGGCCATCCCCGAGGGGCTCATCGAGGGCGAGCTCTTCGGCTACGAGCGCGGCGCCTTCGCGGGCGCGCTCTCGGCGCGCGCGGGGCTCTGCGAGGCCGCGGAGGGCGGGACGCTCCTGCTCGACGAGATCGGCGAGCTGCCGGCGCGGGTCCAGGCGCGGCTCCTCCGCTTCCTGCAGACGGGCGAGGTGCGGCGCGTGGGCGCGACGCAGGCCCGGCGCGTCGATGTGCGCCTCATCGCCGCGACGCACCGGGATCTCGCGGCGATGGTGCGCCAGGGGTCGTTCCTGAGCGATCTCTACTTCCGGCTGCGGGTCCTCGAGATCCGCCTGCCGCCGCTGCGCGAGCGGCCGGGCGACGCGGTGCGCATCGCGGAGTCGCTGCTCACGCGGCGCGCGCGGACGACGGGCCACCTGCCGCTCGCGCTGTCGCCGGAGGCGCGCGCCTCCATCGCGGCGGCCCCCTGGCCGGGCAACGTCCGCGAGCTGGAGAACGCCATCCACCGCTCCATGGTCCTCGCCGAGGGCAGCCAGATCGGGGTGGCCCTGCTCGGGCTCGACGACGCGCCGCAGCCCGCGGCGCCCGCCCCCGCCTCGGCCGCGCACGAGAGCGAGCCCCCGTCCGACTCGCTCGAGGGCTATTTCCGCCGCTTCGTCCTCGAGCACCAGCACGAGCTGACCGAGACGGAGATCGCCCGCCGCCTGGGCATCAGCCGCAAGGCCCTCTGGGAGCGGCGCCAGCGCCTCGGCATCCCTCGGCCGCGCTCCTGATCCGCCGGTCGACCGCGCCGCGCCGCGCGGGCCGCTGCGACCCGCGCGTTACCGATCGTAGCGCCGCGCCGACGGGTGTTACCGGACGTAGCGCGCCCTCGCCAGGCAGGATACTCCGCGCGATCTCCCGCCGGTAGAGGCAGCGCGGGCGGCCCCGCCAGCGCAGGGAGCGGGGGCGAAGGTGGCTCGGCGAGCGCGGGAGAAGGGGGGGCCAACACGGGAGGCACGGGTGGCCAGGGCGGCTCGGCCGGCGGCGCGCCCAGGATCCCGTGGGACTGGGCCGGCATCGTCGGCACCGGTCAGAGCCTGTCGGTCGGCTCGACGCCCATCCAATCGACCGCCCAGCCGTTCAACAACCTCAAGCTCTCGCTGGGGAATGCGCGCGTGCCTCCCTGGGATCCGGACAGCAGCGCGCTCTCGATGGTGCCGCTCGTCGAGCCCATCCGTCCGCTCGCCAACGGCAATCCGGCGCCCGCTTACCCGGCCAACATCTACGGCGAGACGGGGCACGCGCCGCTGGCCAACCAGATCTCGTTCCTTGTCGACGAGGCGGCGGGCCGCGACTACATCAGCGTGCAGACGGTCGTTGGCGAGAACGGGCAGGGGATTCGCGCCCTCAAGAAGGGCGCGACCGACACCGGCACAACGGGCCGGGCCTACGCGGCGACGCTGTTCGAGGTCGCCGCGATCGCCCGCCTCGCCCAGGCAGCGGGCAAGACCTACGGTGTCGGGGCGATCTTCCTGACGCACGGCGAGACGGACTCGGGCAGCTCGACCTACGCAGATGAGCTCGTGAAGCTCTGGAGCGACTACAACGCCGATCTTGAGGAGCTCACCGGACAGAGCGAGACGATCCCGCTGTTCATCTCGCAGCAGCACGGCTATCCGCTCGGCGCGAACCAGCGGGCGGTCTCCACGCTGGCGCAGTGGCGGCTCGGCGTCGAGCACCCCGGCGATATCGTGTGCACCGGCCCGAAATATCACCTCCCGGGTCGAGGCGACGGCGTCCACCTGTCGTCGGTCGGCGCCCAGCAGATGGGCGAGAAGTACGGGCAGATCTACTTCGAGAAGGTCGTGATGGGCCGCGACTGGCAGCCGCTGCAGCCGACGCGCGTCGAGCGCAGCGGCCGCGTGATCACGGTGCAGTTCCACGTGCCGGTGCCGCCGCTCGTGTGGGACGAGGTGCTCCCCGCGCCGACCGTCTGGGCGAACGGGCGCGGCTTCGAGGTCCGCCAGGGGAACACGAAGATCGAGATCAGCTCCGTCGAGATCGCCGGCGACGCGGTGAAGATCACGTGCAGCAGCGACCCACCCGCGAGCGGCGTCACCGTGGGCTACGCGATGACCACCCACGCGGCGGCCAGGCCGAACGGGTTCCCCACCTGGGGCCAGCTCCGCGACTCGGATCCGTTCGTCGGCTCGACCACGGGCGCTGCGCAGCCGAACTACGCCGTCTCGTTCGAGATGCCCGTGCCCTGAGGACCCGCGCGCCCGAACGCCGTCGTTGTTGAACCCCTTCGCGGCGCGCAGCGAGGCGCCGTTCAGCCAGTGAGATCGGCATGCGAGACCGTATCGGCGGGTCGTGTCCGTGGTCAGAGCGCAAGAGGGACCGCAATTTCCGCTGCTGCTGGTGCGGCGAGGTTCGTGGTCGAGAGCCTGGCGCAGCGCGTCCACGATGTGCCCGAGGTCACCTGGACGCTCTAACATCGGCGCCCGCCTTTCGATTTGATGATCAAAAGGCGGCGATCCGGAGATTGCAGGAGGTGTGAGCCGTGGCGAAGCGCTGACCGTGGTGCATCTCCCTGCCGCCGTTCCACCGGAGAGCCGGGTGGCGGCGGGGCGCCTCGCCGCGCTCGTGGCGGAGCACTCGGCCTTCGTGTGGCGCTCGCTCGTGCGGCTCGGCGTGCCGCGCGCCGACGCGGAAGACGCGGTGCAGCAGGTCTTCCTCGTGGTGGCCCGGAGGCTGGGGGACATCGAGCTCGGCCGGGAATCGGCGTTCCTGTTCGGCACGGCGCTGCGGATCGCCTCGCGCGCGCGGAGGACGCAGCAGCGGCGCCGGGAGGTCCTCGAGGAGGAGCCCCGCGACAGCGTCGACCCGGCGCCGAATCCCGAGGAGATGATGGATCGCGCCCGCGCCCGCGCGGCGATCGATGCCATCCTCGACACGATGCCGCTCGATCTGCGCGCAGTCTTCGTGCTGTTCGAGCTGGAGCAGATGACGATGGCGGGCATCGCGGTGATGCTCGAGCTCCCGGCGGGCACGGTCGCCTCCCGCCTTCGCCGCGCGCGCGAGCACTTCCAGGCCGCCGTGCGGCGGCTCGAGGCGCGGGCCCATTTTCGAGGTGAGTGCAATGAGTGATCCTGAGCGCCTCCTGGACCAGAAGGAGAGTGAGCTGCAAACGACGCTCCTCCGCGCGGCGCTCGACGAGAGCCCGCCGATCGGCCTGACCCGGCGTACGCTCGTCGCGCTCGGCGTCACGGTCGCCGCGACGGGCGCGTGCAGCGCGGCAGCGGCGATGGGGGCGGGCAGCGTCGCCGGGGCGGGCAGCGTCGCCGGGGCGGGGAGCGTCGCAGGGGTGGGCGGCGCGGTGGGGGCGGGCAGCGTCGCCGGGGCGGGCGGCGTCGCGGGGTCGGGCGGCGTCGTGGCGGGCGCGGCCGCCGCGCTGAAGGTGGCGGGCCTGGGCGGGCTCTTGAGCGCATTCGGCATCGGCGCGGTAGCGGGGATCCTCACGTTCGGGGTCGCGGAATGGACGAGCGTCGGCGCGCCGGAGCCGGCGCCGGCGATCCAGGCTCAGAAAGCGTTCGGCGCGCCGGCATCGCTCGCCGCGCCGCCCGCATCCGGCGCGGCCAGGACGGAGCCGGCGCGCGTCCCGGAGGAGCGCGCGGCCGAGGAGCCGCCCCCGCCCGCCGCCGCGGCGGCGGGCAGCCCCCGGGCGCGCGAAAGGAGCGCGCGGACGCTGGCCTCCGAGCTTTCGTTGCTCGACAAGGCGCGGCGCGCGCTGCGACGCGGCGATCCGGCGGCCGCCCTCGCGCTGCTGGCGCGCCACGCGCGCGAGTTCGCCGACCCTCAGCTCGCCGACGAGGCCGCCGTGATCCGCGTCGAGGCGCTGGCGAGCAAGGGAGATCGCGCGGGCGCAAACGCGGCGGCGCGGCGCTTCCTCCAGGAGCATCCAGGCAGCCCTCACGCCGATCGTGTCGAATCGGCAGCCGGCATCAACGCGCGCGGCGAGAGCGTCATCCCGAGGAAGAAGCTCGGAGATTGATGCGGCAGGACGCTCTGTCATGAGGCTCTTCCATGCCCTGACTTCACTCTGCTGCTTTTCGGCGCTCCCGCTGCTCAACGCTGCGTGCGGGATCTCGATCCTGGGCTATGGCCCCGGCAATGACGGCGGCGGCGGTGACCATGGCACCGGCACACAGAGCGGCCCGGGAACCGGAGGCAGCACAGGCGCTGGCTCGGTGGAGATCTCGGACTGCGAGGCTGGGTACAACGAGATCAGCGATGGAAGAGGCGGTGTGAACGTCGAGCAGGTCTGCCCGCTGCTGGTGGACAGGTCGGTCTCGCTGGCGGCCTTCACGTCGGCCATCTATCCGCTGCTGCGCGCGAACTGCTCCAGCTGCCACAGCACCGAGACCCGCGCCAGCGCGCCCCTCATCGCCGATGTCGACGCGGCGCTGGCGCACGAATACGCGCTCACGCGCGTGAACTTCAAGCAGCCGGCGGACTCCAAGCTCGTCGTCCGCATGGGCGTCGACCGGCACGCCTGCTTCGGATCGGACTGCATGGATGCGAACCAGGAGATGCTCGAGGCCGTCCAGGCGTGGGCCGCCGCTGTCGCGCCGGGCCTCCCGGAGACACCGCGCCCCGTCCCGATGGACGAGGAGATCTCCGAGATGGACGTGACGGGCTGGATCGAGGCGGACAGCGCCGGGATCCCGGCGGCCGACGCGGAGTTCATCCAGTACGCCTCGCTGCACGAGCTCCACAACGCCGGCGTCTCCGCCGACGAGCTCAACGTGGCTCGCGTGGCGCTGTCGAAGGCGCTGAACTCCACCGCGCGCTGGGCGCCCGAGGTCGCGAACCCGGTGGACATCAACGGCAAGGGCATCGTGTACCGCTTCGATACCCGCGACTACTGGGGCTACAACAAGGGCGTCACCAAGCTCCATTTCGGCGGCTCGGACGACGACATCTTCTTCGGGGAAACGACCGTCAACTACCTGGGCGAGCCGGTCGGCAGCGACGTCACGACGAAGGAGAAATACAGCTATACGGCGGAGGTCCAGGAAGACCCGAGCTTCGCGCGGCTTGTGTGGGGGCGCGTCCTCGCGGGCAACGTCGAGGGCGCCTCGGCCGGCGAGCCGCTGCCGCCCTTCGTCGATGGGTTCAAGACGGATTACATCGAGGCCAGCCAGCTGGTGTTCACGCTGACCCGTCCGGACGTGTACAGCGCGATCATGGCCATCCCCTGGTACTCGCAGGATCTCGAGGCCGAGCTCGGCGTGATCAAGGACGAGGGCATGAAGTCGTACGAGTACATGGTGACGAAGGAGGCCCACCCCATCGACTCCCGCATGTACTGGCGCGCCAGGACGACGAGCGGCGGGTATTACTGGAAGACGTGGGACGTCTGGACCGGGCAGCTCGCCGACGGCGTGACCACGATCGAGGACGCGTACGCGACGGGGCAGATCCGGTTCCCCTTCTGGGCGTACCCGATCCCGAAGTTCGTCAGCGGGACAGGCGGCGGCGTGGTGGCCGAGACGTTCAGCTTCATCGCGACCCTGGCGCAGCCGTTCAACTCGGAGCCGCCCGGGTGCGACCCGCAGCCGAGCTACGTCGGCGCGCAGTTCTCCAACTGCCGCTACTACACAGGGATCGACGGGATGCAGCAGTCCGAGGAAGAGGTCATCTGGGATCTACCGAACGGCTTGCAAGGGTACGCCCTCTGGGGCGGCTTCGGCCAGCGCCGGATCGATTCGATGGTCAACGCCGTGCGAGATCCCCGCCTCCACCGGGGCCTCACGGACGCGAAGCTGGCGAGCGAGATCGGCTATGCCGTCCCGGACCGCCGCCAGAACGTCGGCAGCTCGTGCATCGGCTGCCACGCGGACGGCGTGAGCCGCGGGGACAACGATCTGCGCGACTGGCTGGACAGCGGAGGCCCGCTCCCGGCCGGAGAGCGCGGGGTCGACCGGTGGATCGACGACGAGCAGACCGTGGCGCAGGTCAGGGAGCTGTACCCCCCCTCCAGCGTGATGAGGCCGAAGATGGAGGGCGACCGTCGCGGCTTCCTGGCGGCGATGGCGAAGATCAAGCGCGACATGATCCTGGGCGAGGACAAGAACGTGTACGTGGAGCCCGCCATCTGGACCATCGAATGGGCGCAGAGCTTCTACCGCTACCCGGTCACCACGTCGAACTGACATCGCTCACCTGTCGCTCTCCCGTCGCCCAGGGTCAGCCTGGCGGGAGGAGGGCGAGCAGCGCCCTGGCGGTGACCTTCTTGTCGAAGACGAGCACGCTCCGGATGAGCCTCGGGCTCCCCGTGATCTTCTCGCCCAGCGCCTCGCCCGGAAGTTCGAGCCGGCAGGCCATGAGGCGCTGCCGGTACCGGGAGAGGAGCGCGTCGCAGTCGCGATAGAAGCGGGTGCTGCCATCGTTCGCGAGAAAGAGGAGGCGAGAGGCGCGGGCGTTCTGCGGATTCTCCGGGGCCTTCCTGGCCAGCGCATCCAGCCCTTTCTGTTCGCTCGCGAGCTTGTCGGCGATGAGCTCGAGGCCGTGGCAGGCGTGCTCGGCCAGGAGCGCGTGGCGGAGCTCCGTGGCCAGCGCCTCGGTCATCGGGAGGCTCGCCACCCGGTTTCGACCGCTCTCCCACAGCAAACCTGCATGCTTCGTGAGGAGCGTGGACACCGCGTCGTGGCGCGGATCGGCGACGAGATCTTTCGGCAGCTTGAGCACAGGCACCTCGACGCGTACGCTACCAGACCGGGCGCCGGGTGACGACCACCGCACCGGCGAGCTTCCCCGAGCCGCCCGCCGGGCGCGCTCTGCGAGCGGCTCGAGGCGGCGCGCTCGGCATTTCAGGAGCCGACCGCGATGATCCTCGATGGCAGGCGGGAAGACACCCTGCCGGCGCCGCGCGCGCAGGCGTGGCATGCTCAGCCGCCGAGGGAGCACCATGCGACGATTCGCCATCTCCAGCTTGCTGGTAACGTGCCTGTCGAGCTGTACGTCCGCGCCGCCGTCCACGCCGGGTGAGGGGCCTGTCGAGGGGCCTTTTCCCGCCGCGGCGTCGTGTCCGAGCCAGAAGCTTGCATTCACCAGGGACACGGGGTGCGTGAACGATGGATCCGTGGAGTTTTGCCTGCCGACGGGCGACGAGGCGCTCCTCGCCCGCGTGCGGGACATCGCACCCACGATCCAGGCGGGCTCGTCGCGAGGGCGCGCCGGGTGCGATGTGCCCGCCGAGACGCTGTACCTCTTCCCCACGGGAGACGCCGAGTGCGTCGCGCACCATGGCGCGCTCGCGGACGCGCCATGGGACCAGATCTGCCGCATCGCCGCGCTGCCCGAGGTGCGGGCGATCGTGCCGACGTGGTACGAGTGAGCGCGGGCGGGGCCTGCTGCGCTCCCTCGTTTGCCGGGCGGCGCGGAGGCGCGGATTGCTGTAGAACGACGGCTCAAAGGACGCTGCTGGCTCCCACCCGCCACGAGGTTCGCCGATGAAGTTCGCCTTCGACAACACCTACGCCCGGCTTCCGGACCGCTTCCACGCGCGCGTCTCGCCCGCCAGGGTCCGCGAGCCGCGCCTCGTGAAGGTCAACCGCGCGCTCGCGGAGGTGCTCGGGCTCGACGCCGAGCAGCTCGCTTCGGCGGAGGGGGCGCAGCTGCTCGCGGGCAACGCGCTGCCGGAGGGCGCGGAGCCGATCGCGCTCGCGTACGCGGGGCACCAGTTCGGCAGCTTCGTGGGGCAGCTCGGGGATGGTCGGGCCATCCTGCTCGGCGAGGTCGTCGGCAAGGACGGCAGGCGACGCGACATCCAGCTCAAGGGCGCAGGGCGGACGCCGTTCTCGCGCGGCGGAGACGGGCGCGCCGCCCTCGGGCCCGTGCTGCGCGAGTACGTCGTGAGCGAGGCCATGGCGGCGCTCGGTGTGCCGACGACGCGCGCGCTCGCCGCCGTGACGACGGGCGAGCCGGTCTATCGCGAGGAGGTGCTCCCCGGCGCGGTGCTCACGCGCGTGGCCGCGAGCCACATTCGCGTGGGCACGTTCCAGTTCTTCGCCGCGCGCAATGACCGCGAGGCGCTGGCCATCCTCGCTTCATACGCGCTCGCCCGGCACTACCCCGAGGCGGTGGGCAGCGGCAACGACGCGCTGGCGCTGCTCGATCGCGTCGTCGAGGCGCAGGCCAACCTCGTCGCGCGCTGGCTGGGGGTCGGCTTCGTGCACGGCGTGATGAACACCGACAACACGTCGATCTCGGGCGAGACCATCGATTACGGGCCGTGCGCGTTCCTCGACGAGTACGATCCTGCGAAGAAGTTCAGCTCGATCGATCGGGGCGGTCGCTACGCCTTCGGGAACCAGCCGCGCATCGCCCAGTGGAACATGTTGCGGCTCGCCGAGGCGCTCTTGCCTCTCCTGGCCGACGACCAGGAGGAGGCCATCCGCGTGGCGACCGAGCGCGTGGAGCGCTTCACCGGCCTGTTCGTGGAGGCGCACGAGCGCGTCCTGCGCGCCAAGCTGGGGCTCGTGCGCGAGGAAGACGATGACCTCGCGCTCGCCGCCGATCTGCTGGAGCGCCTCGCGTCGAACGGCGTCGATTACACGGTCTTCTTTCGCCGGCTCTGCGCTTCCGCGGCCGACCCCGCCGCCGACGCGCAGGTGGCCTCGCTGTTCGCGGAGCCCGGCGCCTTCCGCGACTGGGCCGAGGGGTGGCGCCGGCGGCTCGCCAGGGAGGACGTCGCGCGCGTCGACGACAGCGCGCGCGCGAGCGCGATGCGGCTCGTCAATCCGGCGTTCATCCCGCGCAATCACCGGATCGAGGCGCTCATCCAGGCTGCCGTTCTCCGGAACGACTTCGAGCCCTTCGAGACGCTCGTGCGGGTGCTCGCGCGGCCGTACGAGGATCAGCCGGAGAACGCCCATCTGAGCGAGCCCCCGCAGCTGGACGAGCGCGTGCAGCACACGTTCTGCGGGACGTGACGGCGGATCGTGCGCGGGGGTGTCTCGCTCCCTCCGGTCGACGTCTCGGCTGAGGGGGGCCGTCAGTCGGCCACGAAGCCTTTCCATCGCCGCAGGTACCCGGCGAAGGTCTCGGAGACGCCGCGCTCGTACAGCTCGGCGCGCGTGAGCGGCGGCCGCCGCGGTTGCCACGCGGGGTCGGCAATGCGTTGCGGCCAGTCGGGGTTGACGATGGCGGCGCGCCCCAGCGCGACCGCGGTGGCGCCCTTGTCAAGGAGCGCTTCGGCCTCGGCGCGCGTCCAGACGCCGCCGGCGACCACGAGCGGCAGGCTCGCCCCCACCGCCTCGCGGAACAGCGGCAGCGGGTGCGTGTCCGGGCGTTTCTGCGAGGGCTTGCTCCAGTCCCACAGCGAGAGGTGGAGGAAGTCGGCGCCGTCCTCGGCGAGCCAGCGGGCGAGCGTGAGGTTCTCGTCGAGGTCGAGCCCCTTGGCCTGACCCCAGTCCTCGGGCGACAGGCGTACGCCGACCACGAAGGACGCGGGCACCGCGGCGCGGACCGCCCGGAGGGTCTCGCGCAGGAGACGAGCCCGGTTCTCCCACGCGCCGCCCCAGCGATCCGTGCGGCGGTTCTGGGTGGCGGACAGGAACTGGCCGAGGAGGTAGCCGTGGGCGCCGTGCAGCTCGACGCCCGCGAAGCCGGCCGAGAGCGCCCGCGTGGCGGCGTCGCGGAAGCGGTCAATTGCGAGGAGGATGTCTTGCTCGGTGGCGGCGCGGGGGACGGGGAGGTCCGGCTCGGCGACGGCGCTGGCGCTCCACGTGGGCACGCCGGACACCTGGGGATTGGCGCGGAGGCCGCCGTGAAAGAGCTGGACGAGGCCGAGCGCGCCGGGGGCGGCGATCTCGGTCGCGAGCCGGCGCAGGCCGGGCAGCAGCCGGTCGGCGAAGACGCCGAGCTCGCCCTGCCAGGCCTGGCCGTCCTCGGCGACGTGGGCGGCGCAGGTCTCGACGACGCCGAAGCCGCCTTGCGCGCGGCAGGAGAGCCAGCGCAGCTCGTCGTCGCCCAGGGAGCCATCGTCGTGGCTTTGCCCGTTCGTGAGCGGGGCGAGCCAGACGCGGTTTCTGGCGGTGAGGCCGTTCGGGAAGGAGAAAGGAGAGAGCAGCGGTGAGGTCACGGGGAGGTGTTTAGCACTCGCCCTGGCCGGAGCGCTATCGCCGGCCGGTCTTGCCGAGCAGCTCGCCTCACCATGCCGGCCTCCCCGTCCGTTTGAGTGAATGGAGAAAGCGTAGCCGATCGGCCTCGGGCGGCACCGGATCCGAGCCCTGGGCCTCGACGATGAGGATGCAGGTCATGTCATCGAGATCCACCGACCGAGAGTGTGCCACCGGTGGTGTGCCCTTCACCTCGATCTTGTCCGACCCGGGCGCGCGAGCCTCCGGCCCGAGCTTGCCATCTCGCCGCGCCAGGCAGCTCGCGGACCATGCGAGCAGTCCAGGGGTTTTTCCGCCCACTGTATGCGTGCGCATCTCCACGTTGTCGGTCGCCTGGGCGCGCACTCGAAAGTCGTTGAAAGGTAGTGGCAACTCCACGGAGAACGAGCCTTCGGTCGATTGGGCGCGGTGCCATCCATCTCCGAGCGGCTGGATGGCCTGCAACCTGTGCATTGTCATGAAGACGCCCTCGCCGATTTCACGCTCCTCTCCCGGGCCGATGTCGGCCAATCGTCTGGCCACCTCGTCCTTCGAAGGCGCTGCTTGGCCCATGACCGGTGGAGCGTGCGACGTCGCGACGGCGCCCGTACCGCTGGCCGGGGCGGTCGCGCTCGCGACTGGCGTCTCGTTCGATTGTGGGGACGCTCCTCGGCATCCGCAGAGCGCTGCGATCAGCGCGAGAGGCCACCGCCTTCTTTCCGTCGAGCCGTCCCCACTCCTCATGGCAAGGCAGCGTACCTTACGGCTGTCCCCGTTTGTCAAGGAGGCCGACGCAGCAGCGTGCGGGCTCCACGCCGTCCGTCGGAGGTGAGCGCGTCCCGCAGCTTTGTCCTGTCGATCGCGGCGGACGGCAGCCACTCCAGGATGCTCGCATCGAATGCGATGGGCGGCAGGTGGACGTCGACTCTCATCATCGCCTCCTCCGCGGAAGCGCGTGGCGAAATGTCGCAGTGGGGCAGGTGTGCAGGCCGCGCGTGGAAGGTAACGGCGGGGGATGAGGTGCCGTCGTCGGCCGCCGGCGCGTTCGTGCAAACTCCTCGCGTGCGTTTCATCCAGCCAACGCTCAGCTCGAACGCCTGGATCGCGCTTTGCAATCGCACGCATCATGCATCAACACGCTGCGCTCGGATTGGGAGTCATGGGTCTCGCGCTGACGCTCGGCTGCGCCGGCGAGACTGGAACGGTCGAGGCGCTCGAAGAGAGCGCCCATGAATTTTCGACGGCGCCGGGGGAGCCGAACCACGAAGAGATCACCAGCACGGCGCTGGCGTTCCTGAAGCCTGCCGTGCTCAAGGCCCTGATCGCCGGCAACGTGTCCACGGACCCCACGTTCCTTCTCCTCAATGCCGCCCACTTCGATGACTGCAACTTCAGCGGCGGCGCCGCCTTCGTCGCCGAGTACCAGGCCAAGGCCGTGAAAGCGCTGGGCCCGGGCATCGCGCTCCTGGATGGAGATGCCCTGGCCATGCTGGCCTTTTCCCGCTCCCTGCACGCGGTGCAGGACTTCTACGCACACACGAACTGGGTCGAGCTCGGCGGCGACGTCCTCGTGGACCAGTCGCTCACCGCTTTCCCTGTGCTCGCGCCGTACTCCTCGGTTCCGTCGACGGGCTTCCTCGTCGTGCAGGGCGACAAGCCGAAGCAGACGGCATTGGTTCGCGACGCCGATGCCCCGTACCCGGAGTACGCGATCGTGACGGTCCGCCACCGGCGGACGACCGCCTATGGGCTCGTCTCGGGTACGGTCCACTACGAGCCAGGCGACGACTGTCCGGCCCCGGTCGCGATGACGCACGACGAGCTCAGCAAGGACAAGAGCTCGTTGTCGGATCGCACGGCGCAACATGAGGCGGCGAAGTCGCTCGCGATCCAGCAGACACGCCACGAGTGGTGCCGGCTCAACCAGCTCGCTCACGATGCGTGGGGCGATGCCGGAACCGCGCGCCTCGCGGCGTGGGTGGCCGACCCGAGCGCGGCGCCCGACTGCACAACCGAGTGACGGTCCTCGAGCTCCTTCGGGATCTCCGCCGCGCGGTGCCTCGGTCGACGGCCCGTCACAAGGGAAGGGCCATGTAGCGGGTGCCGGCGACCGGATTGTGCCGGTAGGGAGGGACGTCCTTGAATCCGAGCGCCTCGTACATCGCCGCGGCACGAGCCATCGACGGCAACGTGTCGAGGTAGATACGCCGGTACCCGATCGCGCGAGCCTCGTCGAGCACCCGAGCAACGAGCCGCCGCCCGAGCCCGAGGCCGCGCTGCCCCGGGCGTACATACAGCCGCTTCATCTCGCAGTCCTCGGCGGTGATGGCTCGCAGCGCGACGCAGCCATGCGGGACCTGGCCGACGGTGCAGAGCAGGAGTCGACCCGACGGCGGGGCGTAGGCGCCAGGCAGGCCCGCGAGCTCCTCGGCGAAGCCTTGAAAGCACAGGTCGACATCGAGCGAGGCCTGGTACTCAAGAAAGAGCGCACGGGCCTGCGCTATCTGCTCGGCGCTGGTTGCATGCCCAATTTCTATCATCGCCTCTCTCGTCGCCGCAGGGGCTGAACGATCTGCGGGGGTGCCGCCACGCGGAGCGCGGCCGGCACCAGCCGTTCGTTCGGCAGCTCCATGGCGGCTTGCTGTGGATCGAGTCGTTTCATCCATCTGTCGGCGAAGCGGGGACCGTGAGCTGGCCTTCGCTGCTCATCGTCACGGTGGACATGACCCGGAGTGTAAGCCGGTGCGATTTGCTGCGCTACTGTTCCCGACGTGCGTGAGCTCGCCGGTTCTCCTCGCGCCCTGGTGGGCCGACGTCGACGCCGAGCTCGGCGACACGGACCTGCCCCGTAGGCGCATCGTGCCCTGGGTCTCCCGCTGTCGGCCGGGCGGCTTGCTGCCGCCGGCCGGGATCCGGTCGCGCCCCTCGTCGATGTAGAAGAGCAGGTTCGCGCCGCCGGAGGTCGCGTCCACGGTCTCTCGGTGGTGCGCAGGCCGGCGGCGAGCGCCCACGCACACGCCTCGCTGATGACAAGGCGCCTCTGACGACTACATCACCGCGGCGCGCTGGGCCCTCAGCGGGGCGAGCCTGCCTTTCAACTGTTCCGGATCGCTCCCGCGCTTCGTCAATCTTCGCTACCCGATTGACGCGCTGCTCGATTCCGCGTGACGTATCCTCGGGGCTTCGTGTTGCAGCGGCGACGGAGCTGACGTGTCGGGCCGCCGATCGTCGCTCACATCGATGTCCCAGGAGGATCATCATGAAGCGCATCTTCTGGGTGCGGTCCGCGATCGTGGCGGCCGCATGTCTCGCCGTGCTCTGTGTCGTCCTGGGCCGCACGGCGATGGGCAGGGGGGCCGGGCGCTGGACCGTCCACGGCAGGGATCTCGCCAACACGCACTACGCGCGCGGTGAGAACGACATCGGGCCAGCGAACGCCGCGTCGCTCGCCGTGAAGTGGGCCTTCACCACGAGCGGCATCGTGCCCGCGACGCCGGCCGTCGACCACGGCGCGCTCTACTTTCCGGACGGGGGTGGCAACCTGTACAAGCTCGACGCCGAGACCGGGCTCCCGCTCTGGACGCGGACGATCGCAGGCCTCACGGGCACGCCCGGCGCCGTCTCGCGCACGAGCCCCGCGCTCCACGGCCACACGCTGTTCCTCGGCACCCAGGCCGGCGCGCACATGCTCGCCGTGGACAGCCGCACCGGCGATCTCCTGTGGAAGACGCAGCTCGACCCGCACCCCGCCGCGATCATCACGCAGTCTCCCGTCGTGCATGGCGGCCGCGTGTACGTGGGCGTCTCCTCGCGCGAGGAGCTCTTCGCGGCGGACAACGCGTATCCGTGTTGCAGCTTCCGCGGCAGCGTGGTCGCGCTCGACGCGGGGACCGGGGCGCTGCTCTGGAAGCGCTACACGGTGCCCGCCGGCTACACCGGCGGCGCGGTCTGGGGCGGCGCGCCCGCGATCGACCTCGAGCGCCGCACGCTGTACGTGGCGACCGGCAACAACTACACCGTGCCGCCGTCCGTCTCCGCGTGCGTGGAGGCCGCCGGTGACGACGCCGTCGCCGCCGAGGCCTGCCTCGCGGAAGACAACTACATCGACGCCGTGCTCGCGCTCGACCTCCGCACCGGCGCGCTGAAGTGGGCGCGGCGGCTCCAGGGCTTCGACGCCTGGACGGGAGCGTGCTACTTCGGGGGCGACTGGTGCCCTGATCCGGCGGGCCCGGATTACGACTTCGGCACGGGCGCCACGCTCTTCACGGCCGGCGCGGGGGCGGAGCGCCGCGATCTGGTCGGCGCCGGCCAGAAGAGCGGTATCTTCTGGGCGCTCGACAGGGACGATGGGAGCGTGGTGTGGAGCACGCTGGTCGGCCCCGGCGGGGAGCTGGGCGGCATCATGTGGGGCGTCGCCGTGGACGAGAGCAGGATTTACGTGCCGATCGGCAACAACGGCCAGGTCGAGTACACGCTGCAGCCGTCCGGGGAGGTCATCCACTGGGGATCGTGGAGCGCGCTTGACGCCGCCACGGGCGACATCCTGTGGCAGACGCCCGATCCCACGCCGGGAGCGCAGACCAGGGGGCCGCTGACGGTCGCGAACGGCCTGGTCTACGGCGGCTCGATGAGCGGCAACGTCCACGCGCTCGACGCCGCGACGGGCGCCGTCCTCTGGAGCCATCCGGCCGACGGCTCCGTCAACGCCGGGCCGGCGGTGGTGGACGGCACGGTGTACTGGGGGAGCGGCTACGAGAGCTTCGGTATCGGCACGCCGGGTAACACGCTGTTCGCGTTCGGCTTGCCGGAGCGCTGCCCGGGTGGGAGGTGGTTCGACTGTTGCGGTCCACGCTGAACGGAGCACGGGAGCGTGCTCATCTCGCCTCTACAATGCATGCACTGCACGATCACTTCCGCTCTGTGAGGTCGGCGGACCGCTGATCGGGATGGGGGAGGCAGGCCGTGATGAACCCCGCCCGCGCCCGGCGCGTCACCCGCCCGGGCCACGGAGCCCCGCCGCCGTCACCGCCCGCTCCACGAGGTCGGGCGACCACGCGCCGGCGTGGCGCGTGAAGAGCGTCCGCCCCTTGAACGCGCGGCCCGCGAGCTCCGCGGGCATGTCGGGCCAGCGCGCGACGAAGCTCCCCTTCGGCGCCCCCTTGCGCGCGGCGACCCAGGGAGGGGCCCCGCCCTCGATCGTGAACCAGTCGATCACGCGATCCACGTCCTGGGACGCCTCGAGCCGCCCGATGAGCTTCGTGCTCGTGTTGCCGAACACGTTGTAATCCACCGAGCGAGGGCTCTGGGTGCACAGCAAGCAGCCCACTCCGTACTTCCGGCCCTGGGTGAACAGCCGGATGAGCGGCTGCTTGGCGGGGGGCTTGCTGCCGCCGGCCGGGATCCAGTCGCGCGCCTCGTCGATGTAGAAGAGCAGGTTCACGCCGCCGGAGGTCGCGTCGACGGTCGTGATCATCCAGCGGTACAGCTCGGTCGCGAGGGCCGCGAGGAAGAAATGCTTCTCGTCGTCGTTGCTGAGCGCGTTCAGGTAAACGATGTTGAGCGGGACGCGCCCCGGCTTCGAGGGCCGGAGCAGCTCGGTGAAGTCGAGGCGCGTTCCCCCCGAGAACAGCCGCGCCGACGGCCCCTGCACGAACGTGTTGAGCCGGCGCGCGAGCCGCTCGCGCTCGGACTTGCGGATGAGGCTATCCACCTCGTCCATGCCCAGGTCCTCGGGGGCGGTGACGGCAGCCACGATGTCTCTCAGACGGACCGGCGCCGCGCGCGGCAGGTGCCGCAGCACCTGATAGAGGAACGTCCGCTGCGACTCCTCCTCGCCGCCGCACGCGCACAGGCTGACGAGGTTGGCCGCCACCGCCACGAGCAAGCCCTCCTCCTCCTCGGCGCGGAGCGCGGGGTTCGCGATGTGCGAGAGCTCGCTCGCGCTCGGGAGCCGCAGGGGGTCGAGGCAGAGCCGCTGGCCGTGCGAGGACCCGGGGGTGAGGATGCGCGGCTCCATGCGCTCCTGGAGCTCCTCCCAAGCGCGGCGCAGCTCCGCCGGCACGTCGGCGGGCGGGCGCGCCTCCATCATCTGGACGAGATCGCCCTGGGGGTCGATCGCGAGGACGGGAACACCGGCGCGCAGCGCCTCCTCCGCGATGATCTTGGCCATCCAGGTCTTGCCGCTCCCCGCAGCGCCGACGACCGAGACGTGCGTCCGCAGCACCGCAGGGTCCATGCAGACGGGCGAGCCGCCGTCGTCGAATCCGAGGAGCATGCCGCTGACGTTCGCGGCCCGGGCCCCCGGCGGCCTCGCTTTCGTGAGGCGCTCGCCCGCCGGCTTCACGACCGCCAGCGCCTCTTCGAGCTCGGGATCGTCCTCCACCATCGGCTCGTCCGCGATCGGCTCGTCCGCCGTCGGCCCATCCGCCGCCGCGCCGGCGGCGAAGCGCTCGCGCTCCTCGTGCGCGTCGCGCGCGCCGCCGCCGCGGGTGGCCTCGAGCGCCGTCCAGCGGCGGTCCCACGCGCCCCTGTCCTTGGGGCCGAGCTCCGCGACGCACGCCCCGGAGCGCTCGTGCTTGCAGCCGTCGCAGCTCGCGCGGTCGCCCGGCGGCGGCAGCCCCCCGGCGCCCAGCGCGTGGTCGGACCAGGCCACCATGCTGGCGATGAGCTCGTGGACCTTGCCGCGCTTCGCCTCGATCTCCTCCCAGCGCGCCTCCCGGACGCTGCGCGTGGGGTGCAGATAGAACACCGCCACGTCCGGTTGCGTGCCGTGCTGGTGATGGTGCATCAGCGCGTAGGTGAAGACCTGGAACAGATCGCTGTTCGGGGAGGTCGCGGGCGTGAGCTTGTAATCCACGATGCGGTGCTTCCCGAGCCGCGGATCGAAGTACACGTAATCGATCGCCCCGGTCACGTGGACGTGGATGTCCTCCCCCACGTGGAACGTCACATCGACCCGCTTGCGCGAGTCCCCGAAGAGCTGGTTCCGGAGCTCCGCCGCGGGCAGGCCGTCCGCCCTCGCGTGCACCGCGAGCCGCGCGAGCTCCTCCATGTAGAGCTGGACCGCGGAGATGAAGCCGAGCCGCAGCGGCACCGGGCGCGCCGCGAGCGCGTCGAGGTTCAGGCACGAGGCGTTGAACCAGCGCATCAGCGCCTGCTGGAGGCTCACGGCGTCGCGGGCGGCCTCCAGCGCCGACAGCACCTCGTCCGAGCTCCGCGCGGCGGCGTTGAAGCGCTCCACCGCGGTGTGGAACAGCGCGCCGCAGCCGGGCGTCGCCCCGCCCTTGCGCCAGATGCGGCTCACGACCTTCTTCCCGTCCTGCCGCTCGGCCGTGGCGCGGGTGTCGAACCAGTGGAGCCTCGGGCACGTCGCCGCGACGCGGAGCTGGGTCACGTTGACGTGGACGAGCCTCACTTCCTGCTCCGGAGCTGGACGAAGAGGTCGTCGTCCGTCGCCGTGGCGTGGACGTGGCCCTCGTCATGGAGCGCCTGCGCCGTCTTCTTGAGGTGCGACCAGACCTCCGGAAAGCGCTTCTCCGGCAGCTTCTTGCGGGTCGCGAAGATCTGCGCGAGCTCCTTCGCCATCAGGCCGAGGCGCCACGACAGCTCGGCCATGATGTGCTCCCGCGTCTGCTGAGGATCCCACGCCGGCGGCGGCACCGAGTCCGTGCCGCCCTTCACGATCTCCTCGGTGAGCAGCTCGCGAAGCAGCGGGGGCGCCAGCAGCAGGCTCTGGCGGTGGAACGACGCCATCACCTCGGCCTCGGTCACCTTGCGGTACTGCCCGCGCGGGTGCTCGATCTCGAGGTCCTGGCTCCTCGCGGCGCCCAGGAGCCCCGCCAGCGAGTCGAGCTCCGCGTGCCCGGAGAAGTCGAGGTGAAGGTGGAGGAAGCGCTGGCGGCCCAGCTTGCTGAGCGCGTCGTACGCGGCCTTGCCGGCGCCCCCCAGCCGCAGCGGCCGGCGCTCCTCGTCGGTGACAAGGATGCGCTTGTCCGTGTGCTTCGTGTCGTCGACCATGCGCTGGAGCGGCATCCGCGCGCCGTGCCCGCTCGGCGCGCAGAGGAACGTCACGCCGGTGCTCACGATCACGCCGTCGGCGCGCTTCTCCCTGGCCAGCAGGTGATACGCCGGGGCCTTGCCCCGCTTCTTCGGGGTGAGGTGCTCGACGCTCAGGAGCGTCGAGC
The DNA here is from genome assembly GCF_051521455.1 of Sorangium sp. So ce887. Classification (NCBI taxonomy): domain Bacteria; kingdom Pseudomonadati; phylum Myxococcota; order Polyangiales; family Polyangiaceae; genus Sorangium; species Sorangium sp. So ce887. The sequence continues at coordinate 3,748,390 of NZ_CP150354.1, forward strand.
CGTCCTGGCCGGCGCACCTGGCGAGCAGGTGGTGCGTCAGGCTCGCGAGGTTGTCCTCGTCGGGCGGCAGCGACGCCTGCTGCAGCCGGCGGCGGTTCTTGCCTTCCTCGAGCTTCTTCCTCACCTCGGCGTCGATGACGTCCTCGAGCTTCGCCACGGGCGGCTTCGGTCGGTCGTCGCCCGGGCCGGGCCACTCCTTGAGCCAGCGCTTGCCGCCGGCGGTCGCGAGCCGATCTTGCTGTGCCTCCCAGCGGTCCCGCGCCCAGAGGATCGCGTCGCGCGGCCGGAGCTCCTGCACGCCGTCGAGGCGCTGATCGAGCCACTCGCCGCCGAGCGGGAACAGCCGATCACGCTTCCGCGCGGCGATGACCTCCTCGATCTCCTTCTCCTCGAAGCCGGAGAGCGCGGCGTCGAGCCGCCCTTCGAGGATGGCGCGGGCTTCCTCGGGCGAGATCATGTGCAGCTCGAGGATCCGCTCGGCGATCCGGTCCCACGCGGCCGCCGGGATCACCTCGCCCGCGCGCATGGAGAGCATGGACTGCTTCACGCCGGAGACGATGATCACGAGGTGCTTTGCCCTGTCGAGCAGCGCGTGCGCGTACGACATCAGGGCGCGCACGGCGTCCGGATCGAGGTTGTCGATCTGGTCGAGGCAGAGCACGAGCGGGAGCTCGGCGAGCGCGCAGAGGTGCGAGAGGACGTGGAGGACGCGCTCCACCGCGGCGTCGTCCGCGAGGGCGAGGCCGTCGTCTCCGGCCGCCTGGTCGAGCAGGCGCGCCTCGTCGGGCCCGAGGGTCTCGCCGGCGAGCCAGAGCACCGCCGCGTGGGCGCGCTTCTCGGCGCCGGCGTCGCCGAGGCTCCCGTGCGAGGTCCCGGTGAGGAACGCGTTGAGCACGGGGATGACCGCGCTCTGCGGGTCGATCTGGGCGCCGAGGCGGGCCAGCGCTTCCTTGCGCGCCTCGATCGCCTTGGGCCCCGTCATCATCTTGCGGCCCTTGAGCTCGCCCGTCTTGATGAGGGCGCGGTTGAGGATGGAGTAGAGGCGTGACTGCGTGTAGTCGCTCCCGCGGTGCCCCGCGAGGTCGCTGACGGTCGCGTTGAGCACGTACCGGAGCATCCGCTCGGGCGAGGCGAGGATGTTGTGCAGGTAGACGATGGTCGCCTTGTCTTCCCCGGCCCACTGGAACAGCCGCGCGAGCAGGTGGCTCTTGCCGACGCCGGGCGCGCCGATGAGCAGCGCGCCGAGGCTCGTCGGCTCCTTCGCGGCGTCCTGCACGACGCGCACGAGCTTGTTGAAGGCGTTCTTGTGGATCGACGCGACGGTGGCCTCGGTGCTGCCGACGTCGGTGATGCGGTGGCTGCGGAACGGGTTGGTGCCCCGGACCGCCGCGAGGAAGCGCTCGAAGGTGGGCTCTTCGCTGCTCATGCGTCGTGCCTCTGCGCCACGTAGACGAGCAGGTTGCCGGCTTCCATGATGCCGGCGTCGCGCTCCGCCTCGGCCATCTGGTGGTGGCGCCCGTCGGACGGGTCGAGCGAGTAGCGCCGCTGCCGCCGGAGCGCGGCGAGCTCCGCGTCGAAGACGGCGCGCGGGACGTCGGGGAGAGCGGCGCGGAGGGCGTGGAGGGTGACGTAGTTGTGGCCGCCGGCGTCGCGGTCGAGGGCGGCGAAGGCGGCGTCGAAGCGAGCGGCGAAGGGGGCGGGCGCGGGGGCGGCGTCGGGGGTCGCGAGGTGGGGAGCGGCGGCGGGGGCCGCGGGGTGGTGGGCGCCGTCGAGGGCCGCGGGGTGGTGGGCGCCGTCGAGGGCCGTGTGGCGGGGAGCGCCTTCGGGGGCCGCGTGGCGGGGAGCGCCTTCGGGGGCCGCGTGGCGGGGAGCGCCGTGGGGCGCGGGCGCGGCGGGGCGCGCCGGCGCACCGGCGGCCGGGAGGACGGCGTCTGCGATGAAGAAGAACAGCGGTTTCTTCCCGGTCAAGGCGCCCAGGGTCCGGGGGAGCCGGCGCTCGGCGATGCGCCGCTCGATCGCCGCCTTGAACGCGCGGCTCAAGGCCGGCAGGAGGCCCTTGGGGAGCTGCGCCAGAGCGACCGCGGGCGCGCCGGCCGTGCGCGCCGACTGGAGCTGCAGCTCCAGGAGCCGATCGGACTGCGCGACCGCCTGGAGGTCGTCCGCGAGCAGCACGAGCGTGGTACCGGGCGCTGGCTTCTTCTTGCCTCCCACGCCGCGGGAAAGCAGCACGCGCGCCTTCGCCTCCCTGGTGGTCAGCGCCTTGGCCGTCACCGCGGGCGTGTCACCGGTCAGCTCGGCGAGTCGCTCGAGCGTCGGCGGGTACGACGCGCCGCCGAGCTGCTTCTGCGACTCGAGGACCCCGAGGAGCCTCACTACCGGCGAGGGCGACGGAGCCTTCTTGCTCGCCGCAGCCTTCTGCCTTGCGGGAGCCTTCTCCTTCGGCGCGGCGGCCTTCCGGGTCGCGGCGGCCTTCCGGGTCGCGGTGGCCTTCTTGGGCTCCTCGGCGCTGCTCTTCCGGGCTGCCGTGGTCTTCGTGCTCGTCGCCCGCGCGCGCGGGCTCGATACGCGGTTCGTGTTCGTGACCCACCTCCTCGTGGCCGAGACTACCCGGGCGTCCAGCCATGGGAAGGGGCTCCGCTCCACCGCGCTGACGCCGGCGGCGAGCCTCTCGTGTCGCTGGCGCTGGGAGGTGCACACCCCGGCCGCGGAGCCCGGTGCGAGGCTACCTGGGGTCACGTAGTGTCATTTCGCAGGCAGATCTGTCAACGGATGGGCACACGCCCTCGCACCGGGCTCCACGTCGCGTCTGTCCACGCGATTGCGCTCTGGTCGCTCATGACCTGCTCTTCTGCGCACGCGGTCCGGAGGGTTGAATCGCGGATTTCGTCGTCTGCCCGTGAGCGCTGCGCTGAGGACGCAGGCTATCGGTCGCACCGACGGCGTCCCGAACCCCGCCGTGTCTCGGGCCAATTTCATCCGGGGCGCGAACGTGACGGAGCTGAAATGAACCGTCATAGACAGCGGCGAGAGCCCGATTCCGACCAGCGAATTCGTCCCCGTCGCCGACAGCAAGTGGCAGTGAAGCCACTGCCACTGTTGAACCGGTCGTGCTATGGTTTTCCCGGGTTCGGTGCCCCTCTCCGGGCCGCTCCTCATCGAGATCGTGCTGACGGACGAGATGTCCAGGCGCTCGGCTCATGATAACTGTGGGCAGCGACCCGGACCCGGGCTTTACATTCGCGCCCGTCCTCCCTCGACTCCGTATGCACGGCGTCGAAGGACTCCGGGTGATCGACGCGTCGGTAATGCCTGCCGTCGTCAGCGGAAACACGAACGCGGCATGCATCATGATCGGCGAGAAGGGAACGGACATGATCCGAGTGTCGCATGCCTAGCAGGAAACAATCCAACAAGGGGACACGAATGCCGAGCAAGCCGAATATCTTGATCATCTGGGGTGACGACATCGGCATTTCGAACCTCAGCTGTTACAGCGACGGCTTGATGGGCTACCGCACGCCCAACATCGATCGGATCGCGGCCGAAGGCGTCCGCTTCACCGACTCCTACGGTGAGCAGAGCTGCACGGCTGGCCGGGCGGCGTTCATCACGGGGCAGAACCCGTACCGCACAGGCCTCACCAAGGTCGGCCTCCCCGGCGCCGACATCGGGCTGCGCGCCGAGGACCCAACGATCGCCACGGCCTTGAAAGCCCAGGGCTATGCCACCGGCCAGTTCGGCAAGAACCACCTTGGTGATCGCGACGAGTTCCTGCCAACGATGCACGGGTTCGACGAGTTCTTTGGCAACCTGTACCACCTCAACGCCGAAGAAGAGCCCGAGCTCGAAGACTACCCGACGCCGGAGGACTTCCCGCAGTTCCAGAAGCGCTTCGGCCCGCGCGGCGTGCTCCGCGCGTGGGCCAACGGCGACGGTACCCAGCGGATCGAGGACACCGGCCCGCTCACGAAGAAGCGCATGGAGACCTGTGACGAGGAGTTCCGCGACGCGGCGATCGACTTCATCAAGCGCCAGCACGAGGCCGGCACCCCGTTCTTCGTGTGGTTCAACAGCACCCACATGCACTTCCGCACCCGCGGAAAGCCAGGAAGCAAGGGCCGGGCGGGCCGGTGGCAGTCGGTCTACCACGACACGATGTGTGACCACGACGACCTCGTGGGTGACCTCCTCGATCTGCTCGACGAGCTCGGCATCGCCGAGAACACCATCGTCATCTACTCCACGGACAACGGACCGCACATGAACACCTGGCCCGATGCCGGGATGACGCCGTTCCGCAACGAGAAGAACTCGAACTGGGAGGGCGCCTACCGGGTACCGGCCGTGGTGCGCTGGCCGGGCAGGATCCCGGCCGGTCGCGTGCTCACTGGCATCGTCAGCCAGAACGACTGGTTCCCCACGCTCCTCTCCGCCGCAGGAGTCCCCGATATCGTCGAGCAGTTGAAGGCGGGGGCCGAGCTGAACGGCACGCCGTACAAGGTGCATCTCGACGGTCACGACCAGCTGCCGTACCTCACGGGCGAAGCGACCGAGAGCCCGCGGAAACACTTTTTTTACGTGTCCGACGACGGCGACCTCACTTCAGTCCGGTTCGACAACTGGAAGCTCGTGTTCCTCGAGCAGCGCGCTGTCGGCACCTTGAAGATCTGGGCCGAGCCCTATGTGCACCTGCGCGTCCCGAAGATCTTCAACCTGCGCACAGACCCGTACGAGCGGGCTGACATCACGTCGAACATCTACTACGACTGGTTGCTCGACCACGCCTGGCTGCTCGTACCGATCCAGGCCTACGTCGCCCAGATGCTCCAGACCTTCGTCGAGTTCCCGGCCAGGCAGAGGCCGGCGAGCTTCAGCCTCGAACAGGTGATGGCCAAGATCGAGGCTGGTATGACGAGCAGCTGAACGAGCTCGAAGCCGACCGCGACCCACACGTCGACGTCGCTCGCCGGCGAAGGCGTGGAGCTTCTCGACGACGCTCGCGTTCTTTGCCCCTTGCTCGCCTGCGAAGCGTGGCATGTACGGCGGAAGTCCCCCTTTCCCGAAGCTCACTCGGCTGCGTAATATTGTTTACACCCCGCTGGCGCGCTGATCGAATCCCGTTCACGAAGCACCCCGGACGGTGTTATTCACAGGGCACCCGCTCCAGATTTCCCCCCCTTCCGGGTGCCGCGCGCCCACCTCGCTGACGAGCGTCGCGCACCCAGCCAGGCTTTAACAAGTGCCGAAACCCGTTGGGTCTCTCTCCCCCGACCGAGGCGCGTGGTTGACGCCCGGTCAGTGCTTCAACGTCCTCGGGATCGCCGCGATCCACGCCGGCGCCGTGCTCGCCCTCGTCCGGGGGGTGACCTGGGAGCTCGTCGCGCTCGCCGCGGTGGCTTACCTGATCCGGCTGTTCGCGATGATGGCCGGATATCACCGGTATTTCTCGCATCGCACCTTCAAGACGAGCCGCGCGTTCCAGTTTTTGCTCGCGCTCGTCGCGACGACGGCTGCGCAGAAAGGCCCGCTCTGGTGGGCGTCGACTCACCGGGTGCATCACAAATACTCGGACACCGATCGCGACGTCCACAGCCCCACGCGCCGTTCTTTCTGGTATGCGCACATGGGCTGGTGGATGGGACGGGAGCACGAGTCGACAAATCTCTCGCTCATCCCTGATTTCGCTCGCTACCCGGAGCTCCGCTGGCTCGACCGGTGGCACGCTCTTTCAATCGTGGCGATGGTCGCTGCGCTCCTGATCTTCGGTGGCCTCGACGTGGGTCTCTGGGGCTATTGCGTGTCGACCTGTCTCTTGCATCACGTCATCTATGCGATCAACTCCGTCGCGCATGTCAGCGGCTCGCGCCGCTATGCGACCACCGACACGAGCCGCAACAACCCGCTTCTCGGCGTGCTCTGCCTCGGGGAGGGCTGGCACAACAACCATCATCACTACCAGAGCAGCGCGCGTCAGGGGTTCTTCTGGTGGGAGATCGACCTTACCTATTACGGGCTGAAGGCGCTCGAGAAGATCGGCCTGGTGTGGGACGTGCGCGGCGTCCCCGAGCACGCGTTGCGGCGCAACCTCGTCGCGGAGATCGGCGAATCCCGCGCGCTCCGCGACCCTGTTGAAAGACCCGTCGAACAGTCCACCAGATGAACCCGGGTCGATGATCGGCCTGGGTCGGAATCGGGGTAAACCATCGATGCGTCCGGGGCGCCGCGCGCGCAGGAACCGCGGCCAGAATCCAGATCATCGCTGGACGAACCGCGTTCTCCGTCTATCCTCGACGGGTGCGCTCGGGGGAGCTCTTGGGGGGGCGCTTCCGCGTCGAAGCGCTCGCGGAGATCGGAGGGATGGGGGCGGTCTACCGCGCCTGTGACGTCACCACCGGAAGGCGGGTCGCCGCCAAGGTGCTGCACGATCCGTCGCCGCACCACCTCGAGCGCTTCGCGCGGGAGGCGGAGCTCCTCGCCCGTCTCGCGCACCCGGGGATCGTCCGGTACATTGCCTACAACGCGGCGCGCGAGGACACGCCCTTCCTGGTCATGGAATGGCTGGAAGGAGAGGACCTCTCCCGCCTCCTCTCGCGGCGGCGGCTCACGGTCGCCGAGGCGGTGGAGCTCGGGGCGCGCGTCGCTGCGGCCCTGGACGCCGCCCACGCGCGGGGGATCGTCCACCGCGATCTCAAGCCGGCCAACATCTTCCTCGTCGGCGGCCGGATCGCGGAGCCCAAGCTCCTCGATTTCGGGATCGCCCATTTTCCGGGCAGGGTCCCGATCACCGGCGCCGGGGTGCTGGTCGGCACGCCCGAGTACATGGCCCCGGAACAGGCGCGCAGCGGCGAAGATGTCGGCGCGCCCGCCGACATCTTCTCGCTCGGCTGCGTGCTCTTCGAGTGCCTCACCGGCGCCCCGCCGTTCCAGGCCGATCACCTGATCGCCCTCCTCGCCAGGATCATCTTCGACGAGCCGCCGCGCCTGTCGGAGGTCTGCCCCGGCGCGCCCCTGTGGCTCGACGCGCTGCTCTCGCAGATGCTCGAGAAGGATCCGGCGCGGCGCCCGCGCGACGGGGCCGCGGCCCACGCCGCGCTGGCGACGCAGGAGGTCCACGGCGGGTTGATCCCGGCACCGGCGAGCTCCGCGCTCACCAGCAGCGAGCGCCGTTTCCACGGCGTCGCGGTGGTGGGCCGCGCGCCAGCTTCCGCGCTGGACGCCACCCTCTCGGTCGGCGAGGTGGGCGCGGACGACGGCACGCTCCGGGAGGTCGCCGCCCGCTTCGAGGGGCGCCTGGAGCTGCTCGCCGACGGTACTGCGGTGCTCATCTTCGGCCGCCCGCACGTGCCCACCGACGTCGCCGCGCAGCTCGCGCGCTGCGCGCTGGCCCTGCGGGAGCGCGTCCCAGATCGCCCGATCGCGATCACCGTCGGCTGGGGCGAGCTCGGGTGCGGCCTGCCGGTCGGCGACGCCATCCAGCGCGCGGTGGAGCTGCTCCGGAGCGCGGGCCGCACGGGCGCGCCGCGGATCCTCCTCGACAAGATCACGGCCGGGCTGATCGAGGCCCGCTTCGAGGCCGCGATCACCACGTCCGGCGCCCTCGAGCTTCGCGGCGAGCGCGGCGCCGCCGAGCCGTGGCGCCCGCTCCTCGGCAGGCCAACGCCCTGCCTCGGCCGCGATCACGAGCTCCGCCTGCTGGAGCAGACCTTCGCCGCGTGCGCCGGCGAGCCCGCCGCCCGGGCGGTGCTCATCATCGGCGCCGCGGGCATGGGCAAGTCCCGCCTCTTCCAGGAGCACCTCGCGGCCCTCCGGCGCGCCGGTGCGCCCGCGGAGATCTGGCCGGGGCTCGGGGATCCGCTGCGCGCGGGATCCATCGGCGGCCTGCTCGCGGAGGCGCTCCGGGGCGCGGCGGGGATCAAGGGCGGCGAGCCCATCGAGGAGCGGCGCGCGCTCCTCCGGGCCCGCGTCGCCCGCCGCGTGCCCGAGGCGGATCGGCGCCGGATCGAGGAGTTCCTCGGCGAGCTCGCCGGCGTGCCCTTCCCCGACGAGGACAGCCTCCCGCTCCGCGCCGCCCGGCAGGATCCCGAGCTGCTCGGCGACCAGATGCAGCGCGCGCTCCGCGATTTCCTGCGCGCCGAGTGCGCGGCCCAGCCGGTGGTGCTCGCGCTGGAGGACGTGCACTGGGCCGATCGCGCCTCCGTCGCGGCCATTGACACGGCGCTGCGCGAGCTCGCGGACCAGCCGCTCGTCGTGCTCGCCACCGCGCGCCCGGAGATCAAGCAGGCGTACCCCGATCTCTGGGCCGAGCACGGGCGGCAGGAGCTCTGCCTCAGGCAGCTCTCGACGACGGCGTGCGCGCGGCTCGCGCGGGAGGCGCTGGGCGACGCGGCCGACGGGGCCGTCATCGATCGTCTGGTCACCCAGTCCGAGGGCCAACCCTTCTTCCTCGAGGAGCTGATCCGCGCGACGGCGGAAGGCCGGGGCGACGCGCTGCCCGAGACGGTGGTGGCGATGGTGCAGGTTCGGCTGGAGGCGCTCTCGCCCCCCGCGCGCCGGATCCTGCGCGCCGCCAGCGTGCTCGGCGAGGTGTTCTGGCGAGGCGCCGTCGCGCACCTGCTCGGGGGCGGCGAGGCCGCTCCGCTCGCGGATCACCTCTCCGCGCTCGTCGCCGGGGAGCTCTGCGTCCGTCACCGCGAGGGCCGCTTCCCCGGCGAGGAGGCGTACTCCTTCCGCCAGGCGCTCCTGCGCGAGGGCGCTTACGCGCAGCTCACCGAGGACGATCGAGCGCTCGGCCACCGCCTCGCCGCCGATTGGCTGGAGGCCGCGGGCGAGACCGATCCGCTGGTGCTCGCGGCGCACTGCGAGCGCGGCGGCCTGACCGCCCGGGCGGCGTCGCTCCTCGTCCGCGGCGCCGAGCTCGCGGCCGCGCGCCGGGCCTACCTCGACGCCGAGGTCTGCTACGGGCGCGTCGAGGCGCTGCTCGGCGCGTTGCTCCCCGCGGCGCGCCGCGCGCGGGGCCTCGCTCGCTTCCGGCTCGGGCGCTACACGGAGGCCCTCGCCGACCTCGCCGCGGCGCGCGACGAGGCGGCCGCGGCGTCGGAGCCAGGGGCGGAGATCGAGCTCCTCCTCGATGAGGCGATGATCCTCGACTGGACAGGCGAGTACCGGGCCGCGAGCGAGCGGGTCGCGGCCGCCGAGCGCCTCGCCGACCGGGTGGTCTCACCCCTGCTCGGCGCCCGCCTGCTCCTCGGCGTGGGCCGCTCGCTCCACCGCGTCGACCGCGAGGACGAGGCCGCCGCGGTGCTGACGCGCGCCGCGGCGCAAGCTGCGCGGCTCGGGGACGAGGGGCACGAGACGCACCTCATCGCCCGGCTCCTTCTCGGCTTCATCCTGGCCAGCCTTGGCCGCGTCGAGGAGGCGGCACGGGACCTGGACGCGGTGATCCTCAGCTGCGAGGAGCGCAGCGATCTCATGCACCTCGGCGCTGCGCTCAACAACCGCGGGCTCGCGCGGGCCCTCCAGGGCGACCGCGCCGGGATGATCGCCGATTTCGAGCGCACCATCGCGCTCGGGCACGACCTCGGCCAGCCCGCGCTCGAGCTCGTCGGCCGCTACAACCTCGCCGAGTACCTGTATTTGATGGACGATTTCGCGGCCGCGACGCCCCATGCGTGCGCTGTCCAGGCGACAGCGCCGCGCTGCGGCGATCGCCACGCGTCGATCGCCGTGGCGCTCCTGACCGCGCGCCTGCGCCTCTACCAGGGCGACGAGGCGGGCGCTCGCGGGCTCGCCCTGGGGCTCCGCGCGGCGCAAGATGAAGCCGGCTGCGAGGCGCTGAAGCCCTCGGAGGACGTGCTCTGCGCGATGATCGAGCTCGCGACCCGCGACGACGACGGCGCCGCGTGGGCCGCGCTCGAGGAGCGGTCCGCGCGCTGCTCGGTAGGGCAGGAGCGGATCGAGGTGCTCGAGGCACGGGCCCTCGCCTCTCTCCGCCGCGGCCGGCACGTCGATGCCCGGGCGCAGATCGAGCGCGCCCTCGCGGCCGCCGCCACCATTCCGACCGTCATGGGCGGTCGCCTCCGTCGCTGGCACGCGGAGCTGACGAAGCTGACAGAAACGGACGCTCCGGACACCCACCTTGCCGCTGCACCATCGCCTTTCACCGGCGCGGCAGTGCGGGAAAAAGTAGAATATTAACTCATCAGCGAATCGAGGGAGGTGGTTGGTGGGCCCGCGCGCGCCGCGCTGCGCGCAGGGAGCCGCCGGGTCATGCGCCAGGAACAGGGGGGAATCCATGTCTCTCAAGCGGACATTCATCGTGCTTGGTTGGGCTGGGGCGCTGTCGGGCTGCATCGCCGAGGTGGGGGACACCGGTGCGCGGGATGAGCTTGTGGGGGAATCCCAGGGGGCCCTCCTGGGCGGCAATGCGCTCAGCGCGAACGCCCTGAACCTCAACGCCCTGAACCTCAACGCCCTGAACCTCAACGCCCTGAACCTCAATGGTCTCAGCGCGCAGAACCTCGCCACGATCCAGGATCCCGGGCCGAACGGCACGCTGGCGCGCGAGTTCGTGCGCTATGCGACGAACTGCGCCCTGAGCAGCGCGGCGTCCTTCGACTTCTCGTGGACGGACTCCAGCGGCAACATGCACAGCGAGAGCTACCCAGGGCTGCTCGGCGTCGCGCCCACCTGGGCGAGCGGGCCGCTCGACGAGCTCGGGCAGCGCATGGTCACCAGCTGCGTGGCGGCGCGCGTGAACTACTATCAAGTACCGGTCGTCCTCTCCGCCCGCTCGCTGCGGACTCCGCTGAAGACGCTCTCCTCCAGCCAGGAGCTCATCGATTATCCGGACGTCGAGGGGGCCTTCTGGGGCAACCTGTTCGCCGCGCAGCCCTACCTCAACGCCTGCTACAACAGCGCGACGGTCAACAACTCGCGCGCCTACCAGCGCGACTGCGCCGCGGGCCACCTGACCTCCGGGGACCAGATCGTGGAGTGCGGTGTGATCCGCATCGCCGGGCCATGCGACCGGGTCTGCCAGACCCTCAACGGTGCCGGCCAGTACTACCCGTCCTGCGTCGACCGCCCCGGCCAGAGCACCGCGACCACGAAGGACGTGGTCACCACCGCCTTGCCCTGACCGACGCGCCGCCGCGACCCGCGACCGGCGATGACGTACGATCCGGCTACCGCGCCCGGGATCTCCTGCCCGCTTTCGCCTGCAGGGGGCGTGTCCTCTGCCCGAGCGACGTAGGCGACCGGCCGGGGACGGAGACCTCCTGGCGGCGTCCGGGCCCTCAACCTGGGTCGGGTCGCGTCCGTGGAGCCTGGGGTGAGGCTACCGGGGGTCACATAGTGTCATTTCGCAGGCAGATCTGTAAACGGATGGGCACACGTAGTGTCATTTCGCAGGCAGATCTGTGAACGGATGGGCACACGTAGTGTCATTTCGCAGGCAGATCTGTACCTGCCGAACCTTACGTAGTGTCACCCGTCAGGGGCCGGTCGCCCGGCCCTGCGGCCGGACGCGCCGCAAGCCCAACCTGGGTCGGGCTGCGGCCGGCCTGCGGCCGGACGTGCCGCAAGCCCAACCTGGGTCGCAAGCCCAGCCTCGGTCGGGCTGCCCCCCGCAAGCCCAACCTGGGTCGGGCCGCCGGCCGCCCCAACCTGGGTCGGGTCGCCCAACCCGGGTCGGGTCGCCCAACCTGGGTCGGGTCGCCCCAACCCGGGTCGGGTCGCCCCAACCTGGGTCGGGCCGCCCCGAGCCCGGGTACCCGAGGTTCACGCGGCGGCCCGCTCGATGAGCTCGGCAGCGACGGCCGTGCCATCCTCCGCCACCGTGCCGGCGAGCGCGCCCGCGCGAGCCGCGACCCCCTGATCGAGGGCGCCCTTCAGCGCGGCCAGGAGGGACGCCGCGTTCAGCGCTCCACGAGCCATGGACGTCCCGATCCCGAGCGCTCGGACGCGCCAGGCCCAGTAAAGCTGATCGGAGAACATCGGGACGATCACCTGCGGGACGCCCGCGCGCGCCGCGGTCGTGGTCGTACCCGCCCCGCCGTGGTGCACCACCGCGGCGACCCTCGGGAACAGCGCCTGCTGGTTGACGTCGCCGATCGCGATGCCGTCAAAGGCGTCGTCGACCCGACCGAGCTCGGCCCACCCCTGCGACAGGACGACGCGGCGCCCTGCAGCCCGCACGGCCTCGATGACGATGCGGCCGGCCTGCGGGTCCACAGGCATGCTGCCGAAGCCGACGTAGACGGGCGGCTCGCCGGCGGCGAGGAACGCTTCCAGCTCGGGTACGAGCGGCGTCTTGTCGGGAAGGAGCCAGGCGCCCGTCTGCGTGGCCTGCAGGCCGGGCGTCGCCGGCAGCGGCCCGAGGACCGGGTCCGCCGCGAGCCACGGACTCTCGCCCAGGATGTGACTGAGGACATCGCTCAGCGGACCCAGGCCCAGTCGCTCCCGATTCTCGTTGAGCCGCTCGAGAACGCGCTCGTTCCAGCTCCGCGATTCATCCTGCCAGCGTCGGAGGTTGGACTCCGGGTCGCCCCCGGGCTCCCCGTCGGGCCCATGATCCGGCGACGGCAGGGTCACCGGCGCATACACGGCGACCACGGACGGGATCCCCAGCCGTTCCGCGATGGACCGTGCGGCGTACTGGTGCGCTCCGCCGGCCACGATCACGTCGCATCCCTCGGCGGCCGACGCGGTCGCGTCGTACTGGTCTCTCACGAGGTGCTCGACCAGCGCGCGGATCTGCTCCGGCGTCGGCAGGGAGGCCTGCGTGCCGGCAACCCCGCTCGGTTGACGCATCGCGATCCCGATCGGGGCCGCCGTGAAGCCCAGGCTGCCCACCCAGTCGATGAAGTTCGGCGGAACGCACAGCCTCACGTCGTGCCCCCGACGCCGCATCTCGGCGGCCAAGGCCACCACCGGTTGCACGTCACCGCGAGTCCCCACTCCAGTCAGCAATACGCGCATCGTCTCTCTCCCTTTCACCACGCGTGTTGCGCGGATGACGGAGGCGACGATCGCACCGGGGACGCGATTTATCATCGTATCATCGCGCCAGTTCCGCTATACATGCTGGAAGGGGCGGCGGGGCGAGGACGCCCAGATTACGGATCATCCGTTCAGGCCGAGACGGCCGGAGGGTACCGCCCTCATCGCCATCGCTTCCTCCTTCGTCGCGATGGGGACGGGTAACCGGCGCCGCAGGGACCGTCACAACGCCCTCGGCCGGGCGATTACGCCGGACGTGCCGCGCGGCCGCGCGGCCGCCTACTCGTCCTCGTCGTCGTCTTCTTCTTCCTCTTCGTCTGTGGTGGCCGGGGCCTCGCGCTCGAGCTGCTCGGTGATGGTCTTCACCTGGACCTCCGCGGCATGGATCTTCTGGCGACAAAGCGTCACCAGATCTGCCGCCTCCTTCACGAGCGCGGAGAGCTCATCGATGTCGACCTGACCTTCCTCGATGTCCTGCAAGATCTCCTCGAGGCGCGACGAGGCCTCTCCATAGGAGCGCTCTTTCGTGGCGCCCTGCGGGCTTGCCGTGCTCCCGGTGGACGGTTCCTTCCTCTCGCGCTTCGGCTTTGCCATGGTCCTAGTTCTCCTCCGACCCGTCCGAGCGAAGCCGCAGCACACCCTGCTTCAGCTCGGCCGTGAGCGTCGTCCCGCGGGGCGCGCGTGCGGCGTCGGTGAGCACCGTTCCCGCCTCCGTGCGCAGGATCGCGTATCCCCGCTCCACCACGCGCCGCGGGTCGAGGAGGCGCAGGCGCCGCCCGCGCGAATCGACGCGCTCGGACTCGAGCGCGAGCCTCCGGGAGGAGCGCGGGCCGAGGAGAGAGGCCATCTCGCCGACGTGATGCGAGGCGGCGTCGAGATCGCGCCTCGCTCCCTGGCGAAGCTGGCGGACCGCTTCCTGGAGCTGGCCCGCTCGGCGCGCGATGAGCAGCGACGCGGTGCGCGGGACCCGGGCCGCCCCGCGGGTGAGATCCGATGAGGCGGACCGGAGGACCCGCCGGCCCTGGTCGAGGATGTTCAGGAGGGACGATTCGACAACATCCCTCGCGTCCGAGACCCGGTTGACGAGGGATGCGGCCGCGGCCGTCGGGGTCTTTTCGCGCCAGCCCACGAAGTCGAGCGCGGACATGTCTCTCTCGTGGCCGATCCCGACCACCACGGGGAGCGGGAATGTGGCGACCGCCCGGGCGATCGGCTCGGAGTCGAACCAGGCGAGATCGGTGCGTGAGCCGCCGCCGCGGCATATCAGCAGCACGTCGAGCTCCGCGGCATGCGCCCGGAAATAGTCGAGCGCGTTCAGGACCGATGGCTCCGTCTGCCGCCCCTGGACACGCACCCCGTGCGCCACGACGCGGAACGCGAAGCCTGACTCCTTGAACGTGCCGAGCACGTCGTTGTAGGCGTCCGAGCCCAGGCTCGTCACGAGGCCGACGCGGAGTGGCAGGGTGGGGAAGGGGAGGGAGCGGTTGCGCTCGAGGAGCCCTTCCTCGGCGAGCCGGCGGCGGATCTCGTCCCTCCGCCGGGCGGCCTCGCCGAGCGTGTAGCCCACGTCGAGATCCTCGACCATGAATCGGTACGATCCCCACGGGACGTACAGCTCCACGCGCCCGCGCACGCGGATCTGGATCTCGTCCTCGATCTGGAACGGATTGCCCGCCGCGGCGAGCCGCCGCTCGATCTCGGAGCGAGCGCGGTCGAAGAGGGTTGCCTTGATCTCGGCGATCGTCTTGCCATGAGCGTCGCGCTCGACGAGCTCGAAGCCGACGGTGCTCTTGTGGGCGGCCCGGTTGTAGCTGCAGACCTCTCCGACGAGCCAGATCGAGGCTGGAAACGCTGCTTCGAGGGCGGCGCGGACCGTTCCGTTGAGCTGCGAAACGGTGAAGTCGGAGGCGGCTGGGGTGGCTTGGGTGGCTGAGCTTGGCCGGGGGGCCATCATGTCGCGCGGCGCATCGGAGCGGATGGGCTCGGCGGTGCGGACCGGCGCGACGGGCGCTTCGTCGAGGGCGCGGGCGCCGCCGCGTTCCCGGTAGAGGCGCTGCGTCACCTCGCAGAAGGCGAAACCCTCGAGGTGCAGCCTGTCCACCACCGCGACCACGTGCGTCTCCGGGACCCACCAGGTTTTCTGCTCGGGATTCCAGCGGCGGGCGGGGAGCAACTTCACGACCTCCACCAGCCTGCGATCGAAGGCGAAGTGGATCTGGAGGGTCCCGGTCCCGTCGTTGGTGACCCGGCGGCTCATCGCGCGACTCTATCATCGCGGGCGAGGAACGCGGGCGGGCATCGCGGGCGGACGCGACAGAGGCCGCGACGTGGCCCCCAGGAGCCCCAGCGGGGTCGGCGCCTGCGCCGCGAAGCGGCCGAGCGTGCGCTGCACCGCGGTCCGGCGGGAGGCAATCACGGCAAGGTCGTCGGGCCGCTCGCCGGCGAGCTCCCATGGTTGCCTTCTGCAATCGGGTGGGGCATCACCCCAGAACCTCGATCCGGTCGGCGCCCCCCGCCGGGCGGCTTCGAGGCGGCGGCCCGTCCGGAGCGGGCCAGAGCGAGAGGAGAACCACGATGAGCTACGTTGACGGTTTCGTTGTGCCCGTGCCCGCGGGCAAGAAGCAGGCTTATCGCGATCTGGCCGCGAAGGCCGCGGCGTTGTTCAAGGAGCACGGGGCGACGCGCGTCGTCGAGTGCTGGGGCGACGACGTGCCTGACGGCAAGATCACCGACTTCAAGGGCGCGGTGAAGGCGGAAGAGGGCGAGGTCGTCGTCTTCTCGTGGATCGTCTGGCCCTCGAAGGAGGCTCGCGACGAGGGTAACAAGAAGGTGATGGAGGACCCGCGCATGAAGATGGGCGATGACGTGCCCTTCGACGCAAAGCGCATGATCTTCGGCGGGTTCGACGTCCTCGTCGACATCTGACCTGGATCTGACCTGGGGCTGCTGGCCCCGAGCCCGGCCCCGCTCAGGCGGGCCCCTGACGAGCCGTGCCCGGGCAGGCCTCAGGCGCGCAACGAGACGCGAATGCCGCCCGCGGCGCGATCACAGCATCCGGCACATCCAGACACTGGGAATCTCGACGGAGAACCCTGCCTTCTGGTACGCGCGTCGCGCGGGCGCATGGCTCGGGTCCCCACCCGTACCCACCGTGGCGACCTTCATGCCGGCTTCCTTCATTCGACCGATCGAGAAGTCGTACATTCCGGTGCCGAGACCCTTGCCGGCGTGCGCCGGGTCGACTGCGTTCAACCCGATCTCTCCGACCTTCGTGTCGTGGTTGAGCTGCACGGAGACGAATCCAACGACGTCATCGGCGACCTCTGCCACGTACAGCTCCCAGGGTGACCCCGCTGTCAGCATGGAAGCCAGAAGACCCTCCTGAGCTTCGTCCCCGCGCGCCTGGGCCGCAGCATAGATCTCGTCGCCCAGGATCGAGCGGAACGACGCGAATACAGGAGCAAACGCCGCTCGACGTATCTCATCGAGGCGAGCAGCGTCCTCCGCTCTGGCCGGTCGAATCTTGAGTCCTGACGCTGTCATGTGACCTCCGCGAATTCGGGAGCATACCACGCCATCGTGAGTCGATGCGACCTCACGCCGAGAAGACCTCGTCCGTGCGCGCCTGCAATAGTGCGTGGGCTTCGTCGCGCAGCGGCTCTCCGTGCGCGCTGATCAGGTGCCGGAAGGGCAGCGCCAGCAGGCGGCGGAAGTCGTCGACATCCGGGTGGCACGCGAGTTGCCAGGTGGATGGGATGTTCGCGGCGCGGATCAGCCCTTGCTCCGCGAACAGCTCACCGCATTGGGGAGAGAAGAACTCATCGATGTGCGTCCAGTTCTGAACGGCGTCGCAGGTGATCAGGATCCCGCCTTCGTGGTGTAGCAGCACCGCCGCTTCGGGGAAACGTGCCGACGAAAAGACGAAGACCTCGCCGGTGCGTACTGGAAACGCTCCACCCGAGGCGAGCTCTCGATCGGGGCCTCGACCGTCGAGAGGCTCTGCACCAGGTAAGGTCCACAGCGTGGCGCCGTAGCGATCGCGATAAAATGGATCGTCGCGACCATGGAAGGCGCCGAGCCGGACCACATTTCGGACCTCTCCGAGGCCTTCCAGGTCGCGCAACCCTTCCTCCGTGAGCCGCACCGTGTTCAGCAGTGTCAGCGCGCCGTCCTCACGCACGACGACCATGGTCCGACTGGTCTGGATCCCGACGCCGTCATGCTGTGTCTTGTTCGTACCGATAACGAAGAAGATCTCGGGAAACGCGATCCGTAACCTGCCATGCGGCCAAGCAGGGATGTACTCGAACATCTGAAGCTCCTCCACTCTCTTTGGGACGATACGTTCCACGGTCGCTGCGGCCTGGGGAAAAGTCGCCTCGTCTTAGGTCTGCCGCTCCATGACCAATGCCCTCAGAGCCTGCCGCATCGGCTCACGCAACCCGTTCCAGATGAGCTGAAAATAGACCATCGCGTGCTCCTGGTCGAGCCGGCCGAGGGCAACGAGCGCCGCCTGTACCACGGTGAGCCCGTTCGGCCCCTTGCCATGCGCCACCGCCGAGAGCACCGCGAGCTCGGTCGCCGTCTCCGCGTCGGCCGGGTCGGTGATCTCGGGTACGCTGGTCACCGTGCATCGAGCTTGTTGGTTCGTTCTCGTGATCATTTCGACACGGACCGGGCATAGACCAGGCACAAGAGGTGCATACACATGCGAACGCCAAGGCACCTGTCGTACATCGGTGCAATAAGTTTCGCACCTCAGCACCTCTCTTCGCTGGCTGCACCGGCACCATCGCGGACAATGCCGAGGAGGGCGGACCTCTGAGTCCGTGAAACGTCATGAAAGCTGAGGAACGTCGAACATGAGCAAGGTGCTGAACCGAAGGATCTTCCTTCGTGGCATGGGCGGAGCCGTCCTGGCTGCGCCGTTCCTCAGCTCCGTGTGGGAGCGCACCGCAAGGGGCGACACCCCTGCACCTGGGAAGTCGCTTATCGTGATGTTCACGCACTATGGGTGCATCACGAACAACTGGTTTCCCGCGAAGACCCAGGGTGAGCTCACGGCTGCTGACCTCACGCCGACGAGCCTCGCGCCCCTCGCTCCCCATGCGAAGAAGCTCCTCATGCCGCGCGGCATCCGCTCGATGAACGAGTGGACCGTCAACAGGGTGCGTGGACAGGGGAACGACCCCCACACACAGACCGTAGGGTCGTTCTTCAGCTGCCAGCCGATCACCCCGAACAGCAACGACCCGTTCAGCTTCGACGGGGCGACGAAGTTCAAGGCAATGCCTGTCGGTCCTTCGCTGGATCACGTCATGGCCCAGCAGCTCAGCCCGCAAGGCGCTCCGTTGCTCTTGAACATGGCCGGCCAGAGTCAACACCCTCAGTCGGCGATCTCCTACTCCGCCGCCGAGGTCATGTACAACGGCCTCGACGCGTCGCAGGCCTTCAGCGGCCTCACGGGCCTCTTCCACACGGGGACGCCGATGAACCCGGACACCTACGCGGCGATTCGCGGCAAGAGCATCCTCGATCTCGTGAAGGATGATCTGCAGACGCTCGAGCGGTTCGACATGAGCAAGGCCGACAAGCAGAAGCTCGAAGCCTGGAAGGAGCTCCTCAGCTCGACAGGAGATGTGATGGTTCCCGCGCTGTGCAACGCGGAGCTCGCCGAGAGGCTCGGTGCGACGGCGGCGAACGCCTCCAGCGTGGAGGCGCCTGTCCCGGGCAGTGACGCCCTCACGACCAAGGTTTCCGGCGATCTGGATGGAGCGGATATCTATTCGGCCATCGCAGCGCTCGCGGCCGCCTGCAACGTCAACCCCGTGATCTTCTTGAAATATCCGGCAAATTACGTCTTCGCGGGGCTCGGCATCACCACGGAGTCGCACTCCCTCTCTCACCGCCTCGACAATGCAGGCATGCTAGGCGACTGCCTGCCCGACGCGATCAAGTGGCTCCTGCAGATTGACGCCTACTACGCGCAGAAGTTCGCGAACCTCGTCGGAATGCTCGACAGCATCCCCCAGGAGAACGGGACGACGGTCCTCGACGACAGCGCCGTCATCTGGTTCAGCGAAATGTCGGACGGCAACGCGCACAACCTCAACAACGCTCCGATCCTTCAAGCCGGTAGCGCCGGCGGTTACTTCAAGACCGGCCAGATCATCAACGTCGACCCCGCGTGGACCCCGACGAACGGCAACAGTATGGCGCAGTGCGCCGACGGTACGGGCGAGGCCAACGGCGTCACTCAGGCCACCGGAACCGATCCGAGCGTCGCCAACGCGCCGATCAACAAGTACTTCTGCAACATCATGAACGCCATGGGCGTGAAGGCGGGTGCGGATGGCTTCCCTGCGAAGGGTGGCTCCGCGGAAGTGACAAAGTTCGGCTATTCCGACAGGACGGAGGACTTCATCGGTGGCAAGGGCGCGGTCGCCGGCGCCACGATCCACGATCCGGGCGAGTTCACGGAGCTCAAAGCCTGAGCGCTCTCGGGGCGAGAGCCTGAACACTCGTGACGAGCTCGCGTCCAAAGACCACTCCGCATGCGCCTGGCGGCGGCGGTCCGACGTGCCGGTGGGATGCTCGTCCTCGCGGTCGCGCCATCGACTAGCGCGTGCGCTCGATCTCGGGGGTCGAGCGCCGCTTCATGAACGCGACCGGCGAGAGCCCCGCGAGCTCGCGGAACTCCCTGACCAGGTGCGGCTGATCGCAGTAGCCGCTCGCGAGGGCGACCTCCGACCACGACCCGCGGGCGACCTGCACGTTCGAGACGACGCGCTGGAAGCGGGTGATGCGCGCGTACTGCTTCGGCGAGACGCCGACGGTCGCCACGAAGGCGCGTCGCAGGTTCCGCGGGCTGACGTGGAGCGCGCTCGCCGCCTCTTCCACGGTGATCCCTCCGAGCGAGAGCTTCCGGACCGCGGCGCGCGCGACGGCCGCCGATGCGGGCTCGAACACGTCGGGACCGAGCATGCGGTCCTCGAGGGCGCGTTCGATCGCGTCCAGGCGAGCGCGCGTGGGGTCCAGCGTGACGCCGGCTCCGATCGCCACAAGCTGATCGAGCAGGGCGTCGGCGCGTCGGCCCCAGAGATCCCGCGCCGGGACGAGGCGATCGGCGAGCTCGTCCATCGGCACACCGAAGAAGGGGTACGCGCCGCCGGGTCGAAAAACCACCTGCACCGCGAGCAGGAAGCGCGACACGCGCTTGTACACGGCCCGCGTCTGAGGCCCGAGGACGACGAGGTCGGCGCGGTCGGCGTCGTGGAGGCGAAAAACCAGCGACGTCGTGCCATCGGGCAGCAGGTCGAGGCTCGTGACCGGCGGCGTTATGGCGCGAACGGCGACGACGAGATTGCGGAGCGCACGCGACGCCGGCGCGCCGACCTCCGGGGACGAGGCGCGCCGCGCGATGGCCTGTTCGATCGATCCCAGCACGATGCCATCGTGCGCTCGCCTCTGGCCGCCATCAACCCTCCCGGCCCCGTCCTGGCCGTTTCCTCCAAGATTGCACGCCGGCACGGGCGCACGGTGGGGTCCAGCAAGGGCTCTTCAGCCGGAGCCCCCAGGAGAACCACGATGAACCTCGACCACTACGTCACCCTCGGCCGCTCCGGGCTGCGCGTCAGCCCCCTGTGCCTCGGCGCCATGACCTTCGGCGAAGACCTCGGCTTCGGATCCAGCGTCAAGGAGTCCGAGGCGATCCTCGATCGCTTCATCGAGCGCGGCGGCAACTTCATCGACACCGCCAACTTCTACACCAAGGGCCACTCCGAGAAGATCATCGGCGACCACCTCGGCCGCCATCCGAGCAAGCGCGACCGGGCGGTGATCGCCACAAAGTTCACCGCCAACCTCTACCTCGGCGACCCCAACGGCGGCGGCGCCGGGAGGAAAGCCATCTTCGCGCAGTGCGAGCAGTCGCTGCGCCGCTTGCAGACCGACTACATCGACCTCTACTGGATGCACGTCTGGGACAAGAACACGCCCATCGAGGAGACCGTGCACGCCCTCCACGATCTCGTGGCGGCCGGCAAGGTCCGCTACGTCGGCGTCTCCGACACGCCGGCGTGGAAGGTGGCGCAGGCGCACGGTCTGGCGGGCTTCCGCGGGTGGGCGCAGTTCATCGCGCTGCAGATCGAGCACTCGCTCCTCGAGCGCACGGTGGAGGGGGAGCTCATCCCCATGGCGCGCGAGCTGGGCCTCGGCGTCACGCCCTGGTCGCCCCTCAAGAGCGGCGTGCTCTCCGGCAAGTACACGCGGGAGAACGCCGGCAAGCACAGGTCCGATCGCGGCCCCTTCGTGCTCTCCGCGCTCACCGACAAGGCGTACGAGATCGTCGACAAGCTCGTCGAGATCGCCAGGGATCTCGACACGACGCCGGCGCGCGTGGCGCTTGCCTGGGTGGTGGCCCGGCCGGGCGTCACCTCCACGATCATCGGCGCGCGCACGCTGGCGCAGCTCGACGACAACCTCAACTCCCTCGCGGTCAAGCTCGCGCCCGATCAGGTGGCCGCGCTCGACGCGCTCTCGGCGCCGGTGCTCGACTTCCCCGCCGGCTTCCTGCGCATGGCCGGCGCGTTCATGAACGGCGGCACGACGATCAACGGCGAGAGCGCGCCGGCGCTGCCGATGGTGCCGCAGAGCGAGAGCGAGCGGTACTGAGCACGTACGCACGCTGCGGCGCTAGGTGCGCCGCGTACTCCCGTTGCCTCGCGCCGGCGCCTTCTTGGGCTTGACGACGCCACCGACGAACGCCGCCAGGTGCTCGCCGGTCAGCGTCGACCTCGCCGCCACAAGGTCGGCCGGGGTGCCTTCGAACACGATCCGCCCGCCGTCGTGGCCCGCGCCCGGCCCGAGGTCGATGATCCAGTCGGCGTGCGCCATCACCGCCTGGTGGTGCTCGATCACGATGACCGACTTGCCGGAGTCGACAAGTCGGTCCAGCAGGCCGAGCAGCTGCTTGAGGTCGGCGAGGTGCAGCCCGGTGGTCGGCTCGTCGAGCACGTAAACGCCGCCGTCGGCGCCCATGTGCGTCGCGAGCTTGAGCCGCTGCCGCTCGCCACCCGACAGCGTGGGGAGCGGCTGGCCGAGCCGCAGGTAGCCGAGCCCCACGTCGGCCATGCGCTGCAGGATCGCGTGCGCGGCCGGCGTACGCGCCTCGCCGGCGCCGAAGAAGGCGACCGCGTCTTCGACGGGCAGGTCGAGCACCTCGGCGATGTGGAGCCCGCCGAGCCGGTACTCCAGCACCGACGCCTGGAATCGCCGGCCCTCGCACTCCTCGCAGACCGTGCTGACACCGGCCATCATCCCGAGGTCGGTGTAGATCACCCCGGCGCCGTTGCAGGTCGGACAGGCGCCCTCCGAGTTGGCGCTGAACAGGGCGGGCTTCACGCCGTTGGCCTTCGCGAACGCCTTGCGGATCGGCTCCAGCAGATCGGTGTACGTCGCCGGGTTGCTTCGCCGCGAGCCGTGGATCGCGCTCTGGTCGATCGACACGACCCCGTCTCGACCCGACACCGAGCCGTGGATGAGGGAGCTCTTGCCCGACCCCGCCACGCCGGTCACCACCACCAGCACGCCGAGCGGGATGTCGACGTCGACGTTCTTCAGGTTGTGCCTGCGGGCGCCCCGCACCTTCAGCACACCCGACGGCTTCCGCACCGACGGCTTCAGGGAGGCCCCGTCGCTCAGGTGACGCCCGGTGAGCGTGCCGCTCGCCCGCAGCCCGTCGACGGTGCCCTCGAAGACCACCTTGCCGCCCGCGGTGCCGGCGCCGGGGCCGAGGTCGACGACGTGGTCGGCGATCACGATCGTCTCCGGCTTGTGCTCGACCACGAGGACGGTGTTGCCCTTGTCGCGCAGCCGCAGCAAAAGGTCGTTCATCCGCTGGATGTCATGCGGGTGCAGCCCGATCGTCGGCTCGTCGAAGACATAGGTCACGTCGGTGAGCGACGACCCGAGGTGGCGGATCATCTTCGTGCGCTGCGCCTCACCGCCCGAGAGCGTGCCGGACGGCCGATCGAGGCTGAGGTAGCCGAGCCCGATCTCCACGAACGACTCGAGCGTGTGGCGCAGCGCCCCGAGGAGCGGCGCGACGGACGGCTGCTCCAGACCGCGCGCCCACTCGGCCAGGTCGCTGATCTGCATCGCGCAGACATCGGCGATGTTCTTGCCCTTGATCTTGGAGGACCGGGCGGCCTCGCCGAGCCGGGTGCCGCCGCACTCGGGACAGGTGGTGAACGTGACCGCCCGCTCCACGAAGGCGCGGATGTGCGGCTGCAGCGAGTCGACGTCCTTGGACAGGAACGACTTCTGGATCCTCGGGATCAGACCCTCGTACGTCAGGTTGATGTTGTCGACCTTGATCTTCGTCGGCTCCTTGTGGAGCAGGTCGTGCAGTTCCTTCTTGGTGAACTTGCGGATCGGCTTGTCCGGATCGAAGAAGCCGCAGCCGTTGAAGATGCGGCCGTACCAGCCGTCGATGCTGAAGCCGGGGATCGTGAGCGCACCCCCGTTGAGCGACTTGCTGTCGTCGTACAGCTGAGACAGGTCGATGTCGTTGACCGAGCCCCGGCCCTCGCAGCGAGGACACATGCCGCCGGCGCGGGTGAATGTCTGTTTCACGGCCTTGCTGCCGGCGCCGCGTTCGACCGTGATCTCGCCGCTCGCCCGGACCGAGGGGACGTTGAAGGAGTACGCGTTGGGCGAGCCGATGTGCGGCTTGCCGAGGCGGCTGAAGAGGATGCGCAGCATGGCGTTGGCGTCGGTGGCGGTGCCGACCGTGGAGCGGGGGTCGGCGCCCATCCGCTCCTGGTCGACGATGATCGCGGTCGTCAGCCCGTCCAGCACGTCGACCTCGGGCCGGGCCAGCGTCGGCATGAATCCCTGCACGAACGCGCTGTAGGTCTCGTTGATCAGCCGCTGCGACTCCGCCGCGATGGTGCTGAACACAAGCGACGATTTGCCCGATCCCGAGACGCCGGTGAACACGGTCAGCCGCCGCTTGGGGATCTCGACGCTGACGTCCTTCAGGTTGTTCTCCCGGGCGCCCTGGATGCGGATCAGGTCGTGGCTGTCTGCGGAGTGCTGGTTCTGGGAGGTCATGTTCGTCATCATGTCATCGAGCATCGACGGTTTGCGCTTGTGCGGTCCTGTCCGTGGGAGTCATTCGTCCATTTTCTCCAGCAGTTGTTCAAGGCGATCGACGTGCTCGGTCCAGAAGGCCCGGTAGTGCGCGATCCAGTCGATGAGCGGCTTCATCCCGCGCGGCTCCACCCGGTAGTAGACACAGCGCCCCTCGCGCCGGCCGTTCACCAGGCCGGCGTCCTTCAGCGTGGCGAGGTGCTGCGAGACCGCCGGCTGCGAGATGTTGAAGCGCGCCGTGAGCTCCTTCACGGCCGCTTCGCCACGCGTGAGCGACTCGAAGATCGCCCTGCGGCTGGGGTCCGCCAGCGCCTGAAAGATCTTGTCCTCGGCCACGGCCGCGCTCTGCATCCCTTACGTATAAGCTGTCGCTTATTGGTTGTCAAGCGCGCGCATCGGGCTGCTCGGCTCGAAGGTTCACTCGTCGCTGTGTCCCTTTTGGACGGGACGCTCTCCTTCAATCGTGTCGTCGAGCTGCCGCGCGCCGAGCTTCCTGTTGAGAGAGCGTCGCCTTTTCAGGAGAGCGGTGGTTCGCATAGAAAAGGTACTGTCGACCCGGGGCAGGTCCCGCGATTGGGGCTTGACGTTTCCGAGACGTTTGGATTTCCTCCCCCCAAGGAGCCAATATGACCGCCGACCCCGCCTTCTGGAACAACCTCGCCGAGAAGTACTCGCGCCAGCCTCTCGCGGACCCTGACTCGTTCGAGCGCAAGATCGCCGTCACCACCTCCCGGATGACCTCACGCGACGTGGTCCTCGACATCGGCTGCGGAACGGGGTCGTTGGCATTGCGCCTGGCCCCGTCTGCCGCCCACATCCACGGGCTGGACCTGTCCAGCGAGATGATACGAATCGCCAACGGCAAGGCCCGTGCCCAGCAGATCGACAACGTCACCTTCCACACCGGTCCCTTCGACGACAGCTTCACGGCCTTCGAAGCCGAGAGTCTCGACGGCATCTGCGCGTACAGCCTGCTGCATCTGGTCGATGACCTCCCCGCCGCATTGGGCCGCATCTATCGACTGCTCAAGCCCGGGGGGTTCTTCATCTCGTCCACGGTCTGCCTGGGCGAGTCGTGGGTTCCCTACGGTCCGATCCTGCAGGTGATGCGCTGGTTCGGGAAGGCCCCGCCGGTGAAGATCTTGCCCAAGGCAGCGCTCGAGAACGAGCTGCGTCGGACCGGCTTCATCGACCTTTTGCAGCCCGACGTCGGGGCCAAGCCGATCATCGCGTTCATCGTCGCCGCAAAGCCTCGATAGCTCGGCGAGCGTGCGCGCGGCCGTGCAGCGCGGGGGCGGGCGGCCCGACCCCGGTGGAGCTGCGGCGCCCCTCGGGGCTCCAGCGCGCCTCCACCTCGCGCGGGTCGGCCGCGTGTGATGCCGCGTACCCGCGCGGCGCGGGCTCCCGATCGCGCGCCGCCGCTCGGCTCGGAAGGGGATTCACGCTAGCATGTCGCAAGGCTCATGCCCGAGGTCCTGCGCAACGCTCATTTCATCGTGGCCGTCGATCGCATCGCGAAGATCGTGAGGGTCACGCGGACCGCCGAGCCATTCGATTCCATCGAGCAGATCGAGCAGGAGTGTCTGGAGATCACCGCGACGCTCGCGCCGGTCGACCGGAGCGCGATGTCGCTGCTCCTGGACATCCGGGCGGCCCCGGGGCGAAACGATCCCAGGTTCGA
This sequence comes from Sorangium sp. So ce887, assembly GCF_051521455.1. Lineage (NCBI taxonomy): Bacteria > Pseudomonadati > Myxococcota > Polyangiales > Polyangiaceae > Sorangium > Sorangium sp. So ce887. Next base: position 3,774,224 of record NZ_CP150354.1, read on the forward strand.
AGACGCAACGCTGCAGCTGCGGACCGCGGCCGTGCGCGGCTTCGGGTGCGTGGCCGTCCTCGTGGGGACGCCCGCCGGTGCGCTGCAGGTCCGGCGCCATAGCCGCGAGGACGGCATCGATCGCCTGATCAGCGACAACGAGGGCGAGCTGCTCGCCTACCTCGCCGCCGTGCCCTCGCGCCACCGCTGATCGCGGTCTCGGCGGTCGCGGGCCTCATCTCGCGCTCCGTCACGACGGGCGCAACGCTGGAGTCCATCTTTCCACGGGATACAGAGCGCGGCATGCCTATACTCGCGCCGTGCCGACCGCCGAGGAGATCACGAAGCATCAGTACCAGGCGTCGATCTCCGCGATCATGTCGAGAACGCCGTTCTTGCATGTCCCGCCCACCGCGAACGACCCGTTCCGGTGCGAGAGGCCGTGGTGGTCGGCGTCGTGCGCTACCGTCGTCCAGCAGACCGACGTGCTGCGCGCCGCCCTGGATATGGCCGCCACCTCGTTCGGCACAGGTAGGTGACGACTATTCCTTCTCGATCTCATCCAGCCGCAGGCGCCGGTGTCCCTCGAACACCGTCAAGATCCGGATGTCGTCAACCGGCGACGCGGTAGATGATTCGATAGGACCTCAGGAAGACCTCGCGGACGTCGTCGCGCCCGAGCTCCGGCACAACGCGCCCCCCGAACGGCGTCATCGCGGCGAGCTCCGCCTGCTCAACGAGGCGCGCGGTCCAGCGCTCAGCAGCCTTCCGATCATCGCGCGCAATGAAGCGAAAGATGTCAACCAGATCGTCGCGTGATCGTTCCGTCCAGACTACGGCCACACGATCGGCCCAACCGCGCGCTCCAGCGAGTCCATGAGCGCCTTCGTGTCCATCACCCGGCCCGCGGCGTCGTCGGCCAGCCCCTGTGCAGCGGCACGAAGCAGGCGCACGCGGTCGTCCTCGTCGGGACGTGAGGGATCGGCCTGATCGCTCGTCGGGATGATGGGCTCCACGAGGGACAGGGTAGCGCGCAGGCCCCTGCATGAGCAAGCGGCGACCCGCAGCACATCCGGCCACGCGCCTGCTGCGGCGAGTGACCGGCCCCCCCGCCGCCACGCTCGTCGACGTACCGACCGCCCCGGAGGCCACGCTCGTCGACCTGGTGCTCGGCACCGGCGCGGCCTCGCGCGTGCTCGGCATGCGCCGCCTGCTGGAGCTCGGGCGCCTGATGCCCTACGCGCTCGCGCAGCGGACCGAGCTCGCGCTCCACGACGCGCAGCGGCTGCCCGCCGCCCTCGAGCTCGGCCGGCGCGTCGACGCCGCGCGCTCGCGCCGCACAAGGCGCCTGCGCTCGCCGCGCGACATCGCCCGCTTCTTCGAATCCATGCTCGCACGGCTCGTGTACGAGGAGCAGCTCTGGATTGACGGCGCTCGACGTCCACCACGGCGAGTGCAGCGTCCGCATGCTCTCCCGCGGCGGCCTCGGCGCTACCGTGGTCCAGCAGAGCGAGGCCGTCAGTCGCCACTGACGAGCTGCGCCATGACCTTCACCAGCTTGGGGGAGCCGTGCCCATGGAAGCGGAGGTGCTCCACGATCGTCCGGTGCCTGCTCCCCGGGCCTGGACGCGTCTCGGGCTCTCGAGGTTCAGGCGCCGGGGTCGCCCCGTGGCGGTCGTCGTGTCCCGGGAGGAGTTCGCGCGGCTGCGCTCGGATCGGCCCCGCTTCGGCGGCGCGCACCGCGCGTTCCTGAAGAGGTTCCCCCTTGACGAGGTGGGCCTCGATCGCGAATTCGCCGCGTCTCTTGAAGCCGTCAGATCGGAAGATGCTCGTGCAGGCCACGCTCGTCACGCGTGAGCAGGAAATGGGCTGCGACACCGCCGGCTTTCACGGAACCTGGGTTCCCGCCAGCTGATCCTGTCACTCGTCCGTCGACGGGCGAACAACAAAGACGCCGGGGGCTGCGCAGAGCGGGAGGGGCCGCGCCTACTCCCTGGTGAAACCCGACAGGCGGCGCATCAGCCCGGAGAGCTGGGGATACATGTCCCTGTAGATCTCCAGCAGCGCCGCGTAGCGCCGCCGGCGCTCGGGCTCGGGCTGGAAGGTCGCTGTGGCGGCCCCGCGCATCGCCTTCGCGGCCGCCTCGATGCTCCCGGCCAGGCCGGCGCCCGCGGCCGCGCACATGGCGGCGCCCAGGCAGGCCGCCTCGACCGTGTCGGACCGCTCGACGACGACGCCCGTCGCGTCGGCCATGACGGCGCACCAGAGGTCGCTGGCGGCCACGCCCCCGACCGCGGCGAACTCGGCGACCTCGATCCCCGCCGCGCCTCGCATCCGATCGAGCACCAGCGCCTGCTCCAGCGCCACGCCCTCGATCAGCGCGCGGTAGACGTGCCCGCGCCCGTGCGCCTCCGTCAGGCCCAGGATCGCGCCGCGGGCGTCGGGGTCCCAGTGGGGGTTCATCGCGCCTTCCCAGTAGGGCAAGAGCAGCAGGCCGTCGCTGCCGGGCGGCAGCGACGCCGCCTCCGCCTCGATCGCGCCCATCGCGGCCTCATCGCGCGGATCGACGCCCAGGAGGCGGCGCAGGAACCAGTCCGAGAGCAGGGCCCCGCTGCGCAGGCTGCTCTCCAGCACGTAGCCGCGGCCGGAGGCGCAGGTCATGGTGCGCCACGCCGGGTCCTGCCGCGGCTCCGGGCAGAAGACGCCGAAGACCACGGCCGTGCCGAGGTTCAGGTAGGCGCGCCGCGGATCCAGGGCATCGACGCCGAGCCCGGCCACCTGGCCATCGCCGCCGCCGGCCAGCACCGGCGTGCCCGCGCGCAGCCCGGTGGCCGCCGCGGCGGCCGCCGACACCGCGCCGAGCAGCGCGCCGGGGGGGAACACCTCGGGCAGCCGGTCGGCCGTGATGCCGACGGCGCCGCAGAGCTCGTCCGACCAGCGGTGCGCGCCGATGTCGAAGAGCGCGAGCGGGTCGGCGCTCGCCCAGCTGGTGCGGGCGCGCCCGGTCAAGGCCTGCACGAGATAGGCCTGCACGTCGCAGAAGAGGGCGGTGCGGCGGTGGATCTCCGGCTCCTCCTCGGCCAGCCAGGCGATCTTGGGCAGCGCCGGGCCGAAATCCGCGGCCTTCCCGGACAGCGCCCTCAGCCGGCCTTCCCCGATGCGGCGGACCAGGGAGCCGAGGTGCCCCCGCGCGCGCCCGTCCAGCCACAGCATGGCGGGGCGGAGCGGCTCGCCGTCAGGACCGAGGCAGGCGAAGGTCTCGCGCTGGTGCGCGATGGCGAGCCCCGCGATGCGGCCCGGGTCCACCGCGGCGGTGACCTCGGCGAGCGCCGCGCACAGGGCGCCCCACCACGCCCGGGGATCCTGCTCGAACCGGTCGGGCGCCGGACGCTCCAGCGAGAGCGGCGCCCGGCCGGCGGCCTGCAAGCGCCCCCCGGCGTCGAAGACGGCCGCCTTGGCGGCGGTGGTGCTCAGGTCGATTCCGAGGACGAGGTCGGCTGGCATGGCGAATCGGCCCCTCAATCCCCGCCGCCCGCAGCCGGATCGCCGCGGCGCTCGTCGATCCCGGCCAGGCGCACCGCCGTCATCAGCGCTCTCCCGCGCTCAGGCCATCAGCAACCCGGAACGTGTGTTGACAATCGATCACCGAGGCAGATTACATGCGGAGCCGCGCCGGCACAATTGTCCGCCTCGGCGCGGCCGGGGTACCGGCGGGCTTGCGAAAGGGAGAGTGAATCGGTGCGCGCAACGTTCATTCACGGCATCCGCGACGTCCGGCTCGGCGAGGTAGAACCGCCGCAGCCGCGCGAGGGCATGGTGACAATCCAGGTCGCGGGCTGCGGGATCTGCGGCAGCGACCTGCACTACTACCTGGAGGGCGGGATCGGCCCGGCGAGGATCCACCACGCGTTCGTGCCGGGGCACGAGCTCGCCGGCTGGGTCCTCCAGGACACCCCGGAGCTGGGCCTGTCCAGGGGGCAGCTCGTCGCCGTCGACCCCGCGCACGCCTGTGGGCGCTGCGAGTGGTGCCAGCGAGGTCACGTGAACCTCTGCCCCTTCGTGGAGTTCCTGGGCGCGCCGCCGCTGCATGGCGGCATGGCGGAACGGGTGGTGGTGCATCCCGACCAGGTCGTGCCCGTCCCGCGCGGCTTCTCGGTGCGCCGGGCCGTGATGCTGGAGCCGCTGGGCGTCGCGGTCCACGCCATGGACCTGGCGCGGCCCCGCCTGCAGGAGACGGTGGTGGTGCTGGGCTGCGGGCCGATCGGCCTGTGCCTTGTCCAGCTCGCGCGCCTCTCGGGCGCCGACCGCGTCTTCGCCGTCGACCCCGTCGCCTACCGGGCGGAGGCCGCGCGCCGGCTGGGCGCGCACGACGCGGCGCCCACGTTCGAGGCCGTCGCGGAGTGGACGGGCGGCCGGGGCGTCGATCTCGTGCTCGAGGCGACGAACTCGCCCGACGGCTTCCACCACGCGGCCGAGTCCGCGCGCATCGGCGGGCGGATCCTGCTGGCGGGCATCCCCGACGGGGATCGCTATTCGCTGCCGGCGGCGCTGTGCCGTCGCAAGGGGCTGAAGATCAAGTTCTCCCGGCGCATGGGGCATGTGTACCCGCGGGCCATCCGCCTTGTCGCCGAGGGGGCGGTGGACGTCGATTCCATCGTCACCCACCGCTTTGACCTGTCAAACGCCGAGAAGGGCTTCCGCCTGCAGGCGGAATGCCAGGACGGGGCGCTGAAGTCGATCATCGTCCCGGAGGACGGGGACGCGCCGTTCTGATCCAGATCGACGGCAACTCCACGCATCGAGGCGGCCGCCTTCGCTCGACAGCCCGCGGGATCTCGCCCAGACAGAGCGTTTGCTCGATCGCGCGCGGACGACCGCACGCCGCTTTCGGTCGAGCAAACGCCTGTCCGGTGGACGCCGCCCTCAGTCGCCCAGGATGACGCGGAAGATCTGCTCGTTGCTGTTGTTGGGTACGCTGTCCGTGCCCCCGGTGTTGGTCGTGGTCAGCCAGAGGTCGCCGTCGAGGGTGGGCTCGACGGTGCGGAGGCGACCGTAGGTGCCCACGAACAGCTGCTGCACGCCGGTGAGGCTGCTCCCGCTGATGACCGCGCGGTACATCCGTGTCCCCCGCTGGCATGCGGCGTAGAAGACGTCGTTCACGATCGCGATCCCGCTGCACGACCCCTCCGCGGTCCTGTACGTGAGCTTGGGCGCGATGTAGCCCGACGTGCCGCAGCCGCTGCCGCCTTGCGAGGTCGTGCCCTCGCAGTTCGGCCAGCCGTAGTTCCCGCCTCTCTGGATGAGGTTGGTCTCATCCATCACGGTGTTGCCGAACTCCTGCTCCCAGAGCCGACCCTGGGAATCGAACGCAAGCCCCTGCGGATTCCGGTGGCCATAGCTCCACACGTAGTTCCCGAACGGGTTGTCCGACGGGACCCTGCCGTCGGGCTCGATCCGCAGGATCTTGCCGCTGAGGCTGCTGGTGTCCTGCGCGAGGTTCGCGTTCTGCGCGTCACCCGTCGAAGCGTAGAGCTTGCCGTCCGGCCCCCACCGCAGCCGGCCGCCGTTATGGTACTTGTTGCGGAGGATGCCCGAGACCAGCACCTGCTCGGTCGACGTGTCGAGCCGGTTGCCGATGACCTTGATCCGCACGATCCGGTTGTCCGTGGACGAGGTGTGCATGATGTACAGCCAGCGGTCGCTCTCGAACGTCGGCGCGATGGCCAGCCCCATCAGGCCCCCTTCGCCGTCCGTGCCCGCGACGTTCGGCACCGTGCCGATCGAGGTCTTCACACCGGTGCTCGGGTCGAGGTGGACGATGTCGTCCGCGTCCCTCCGGCTGTAGAGGACCGTGCCGTCCGGCAGCGAGACAAGGCCCCAGGGGAGGTCGTTGTCCGTGGCGACCTGGACGACCTCGCAGACCGCCGTGCTGCAGGCCGACCCCGTGGTCACCGAGATCGAGCCGCTCGCAGGCGACGCGTTGCTCTGCGCGTCGCGCGCGACCACGTGGTACGTGTAGGCCGTCGCCGCCGAGAGCCCGCTGTCGACAAAGGACCTCGCAGGGGGGCTCGAGGCCGTGCCGGGGACCGTGCCGACCTTGGCGCCGTTGCGGTGGACGTCGTAGGCCGTGACCGCGACGTTGTCGGTCGACGCAGCCCACTGGAGCGTCACGCTGGTTCCAGAGGCGCTGCCGGTCAGGTTCGTCGGAGCGGTCGGCGGTTGATTGTCGGCCTCGCAGTGCGGCGTGGCGAGCCGCAGCGTCTCGCTCGCCTGGGAGACGTTCCCCGCGGCGTCGCGCGCGTTGACGTAGACCCCCCAGCTCACGCCCGGCATCACGGTGAGGCTCGTCGACAGCGTGGAGCCGCTCACCGACGTCATCTGCTGGCCGTCGTGGTAGATGTCGTAGGAAGCGACACCGACGTTGTCCGTCGACGCCGCCCATGACAGCGTCGCCGAGCTGCACGTCACGTTGCTGGCGCTCACGCCCGAAGGGGGCGTCGGCGCCTGGGTGTCCGCTCCTGCGGGCGACGACCATTGCTGATTCGTCTGGCCGTTGCAGGTCCACAGCTGCACGGCGGTGCCGTTGGTCGTCCGCCGGCCCTCGACGTCCAGGCACAACCCGGACTGCTGGTGGACGATGGCGCCGGCCGAGCTCATCGTCCATTGCTGGCGGGCCTGGCCGTTGCAATTGCCGATCACCGCCTTGGTCCCCGGGCTGGTCCGACCGTTCTGCGCCTCGACGCAACGGGTGCCACCGTAGACCTGGAGCTCACCGGCGGATGTAAAGTTGAATCCCTGGTTGTCCTGTCCATTGCAGGTGTAGATCTGCAAAACGGCTCCGGGCGTGGTGCTCCTTCCCTTCACGTCCAGGCAGCGCCCGGACGCGGCGCCGATCAACGGGGCGCCCGTCACGAGCGGCACCTCGTCGGTGCTGAGCGCCTCCACGCCGTCGCTGGATCCGTCGATGCAGCCGGCAGGGAAGAGCGCCACCGTGGCCACTCCGGTTATCCAGTACCGTGATCGCACATGTCTCTTCATGATCGTCCCATCCATGTTGGCAGTCCGCTGTGCTCGCCGAACGGTCATCTCCAGACGAGGCCAAAGCGACGTCCTGGAATCGATCTCGTAGGGCCTCGTCCGACCTGGCTCGCGACGGAATTTGACAATCGACGGTGATCGCGCGGCTACGACGATGAAGCCTGCTTCTCCTACCATGCTCGACCCTGCGCGCAACGGGTTTTCGGTTGCTCGATTACACGAAGCCGTCCGCGATGCACTCTCAGCACCTTGTTTCGCTCCGACGGCGTCCGGCGGTGGTGTTATGGCGCTCCAGCGCTTGTTTTCTTCCGACGCGGGTTGGTCGGCGAGCATTGCATGGAGCAAAATCGCCTCAGGGGGCGCTGCGTGGAGCAGAAACGCCTCACTCGATGCCCTTGCCACGCCTCGTGTCTTCGTCAGTGCTCTGCCACGGATCGCGGATGGGCGGCCTCCGACATCGGCGAAGCTGCACAGTTGTCGTGTGCCTGTCTTCGCTCCACAACCTGCGGGCATGAGCCGGTGACAGAGAGATAGAGTGCGCCATTGTCGCACCCTGGTGCACGCTGTCCGCTCGGTCGATGTCAGCGGCTCCGGGACCGGCGGCGCTTCAGCGCGACGTCACGCGAAGCTCGTACTCACCCCGCGCCGTGTGACCGCGCCCGTACTCGAGGTTGAGGTCGGCGACGCCGGGAATCCCCATTACAGGCGAAAGGGTCCTGCCACGTGTACGGCAACACACTGGAAGCGGCGGTCGACGACGCGCGCCTGGGAGCGAGACGGGCGTGCTCGCTGCTGCGCGTGGCCGCAGCGCGGCGGGCAAGCGGGCGGGAGCTCCCCAGAGGCGAGAGGCCGGGGCTCTGGTCCTCGACACTGGCGGCTTGATCCATGTAGCGTGTCAAACTCGACATGGGCCAGCCCGACAGCACGACCAGCACGCTTGACGACTTTTTCCTGCATTGTACGGAGTTGGTCTTCATCGCCAGCGAGAGCGGCGCGCTCCTCCATAGCAGCCGCGCGCTCACGAGCGCGATGAGCGCCGAGCTCCTCGATGCGTCCTCGCGAGCGGGGCTCGCCCCCCTGGTCCACCAGGACGACAGGCGCTCGTTCGACGAGGCGTGGGAGGGCCTCCGCGCCGCGGCAGAGCCCATGGCCGTCGATGTGAGGCTGAAGACGGCGGACGGCTCATTCAGGTACTTCCAGTGCACCGCGCGATGGGTGCCCGAGAAGGAAGAGGTGTATGGAACGCTCCGCGACGCCGAGGAGCGGATCAAGCACGAGATTAAGCTCAAGCTCCTCGACGCGATCAACGACCACCTCCCCATCTGCCTGTGGGCGATCGACGAGCGAGGGGTCTTCGTCCTCCACGAGGGGAAGGGGCTCGCGGCCGCCGGGTTCAAGCCGGGGCAGTTCGTCGGCCTCAACCTCTTCGAGCTCTACCCGGAAGAGGGCACGGCGATGGTGCGCAAGGCGCTCGAGGGCACGATGTCCTACTTCGTCGTCGAGATCGACGGCGTCCACTGGGAGTCCTGGTATCTGCCCATCCAGAACGAGCGCGGTGACGTCACCCACGTCGTGGGGGTCACCCTCGACATCACGGCCTCGAAGCGCACCGAGCAGGAGCTCCGCGGGAAGCTCCAGCTCATCGAGCGGCAGCAGCAGGTCATCCGCGCGCTGTCGACGCCGATCCTCCAGGTGTGGGACCGCGTGCTCACGCTGCCCCTCGTGGGCATGTTCGACACCACGCGCGCCGCCGACGTGATGGAGGGCGTCCTCCGCGAGGTCGTCCGGACGCAGGCGCACTATGCCATCCTCGATCTCACCGGGATCGAGGTGATGGACACCGAGACGGTGAACCACCTCTTGAAGCTCTCCTCGGCCATCAGGCTCCTCGGCGCCGAGGGGATCATCACAGGGATCCACCCGGCGATCGCCCAGACGCTCGTCGGGCTCGGCGTGGATCTCTCGTCGATCGAGACGCGCTCGACGCTGCGGCAGGGTCTCGAGCACTGCATTCGAAGGATGGGCCGCGAGGCCAGGTAGCGCGGCTCACCCTCGCCGGCCGCCCGGCGCGAGCTCTCCCGCCAGCGTCCCCGCGCTGGACGCGCGACCGCGCGGCCGCGCAGGCGCGCGGTCTGCCAGCGTGCGTCGACGTCGCCGGCGAGCGCCGCACAGGCGATGAATCCGCACGTGCGCCTGAACCAGCAGGGCGCCAACGTCGAGTGTGCGACAGGAACATGTGGCAAGAAGCCCTGGCGCCCGAGTCACGAGCATTCGTGAAGAACTGTGCTTGACTCGATTTGTTAAGACATTTATATAATATTGTTGATCCTTGGCGACGTGCGCGCGCCCAGCGAAAGAGGTGAGATCTATGAGCACGAACGGCGATCGTTTCAGCAGCTTTCTGCGTCGTGTCCTGCCGGTGGCCTCCACGCTCGCGCTGGCGGGCGCTGTCATCGTGTCGGTCGCGACGCCCGCGGAGGGCACGTCCCCGAACGGCCTGCCAGAGCTCAAGGCGCTGCAGGAGATCGAGCAGCTCGAGTACTGCTATGCGGCCGGGACCGACGCGATCGGCCGCGGTGATCTGGCGACGGGCAAGCAGATCTACGCGAAGTGCTTCACGCCGGACGCCCCCGTCTTGATCTGGGAAGCCGGCGCCGCGCCGGGCGATCCGCCGGTGATCTCGGTGCCCAGCGCCGCGGCCTGGGCCGATCTCATCGACGTCCTGTTCGCTGACTCCGGTTATGTGGGCACGCAGCACCTGATCAGCAACGTTCGTATCGATATCCTCCCCGGCGGCCACCGGGCGAAGATCACCTCCTACCTGATCGCGACGCACGTCTACGACCCGGTCAGCAGCGCCCACATCGCGTACGGCACGTACGAGAACGAGGCGGTCCGGACGCCCTCGGGCTGGAAGCTCAGCAAGCGCACGTTCCGCACCCTCTCGTTCATGCGCGTCGACTCGCCGCCTCCCTGAGCGAGCGCCGCGAGCGGTCGTCACCGCCGCGCGCCGCCGGCGGTCACGGGACGAAGGCGATGTCGTCGACGAGCAGATCGAACACGGTCGACTTCGCCGTGTGGAACTCCACCGAGTAGACGTGCGCGGCGTCGAGCGCGGAGGGCGCCGGCACGCCCCAGCCGTCCGGGCTGAGAGCGGAGAACATGACCGTGTACTGCGCCCACTCCGTCGTGAGGTCGAGCCCCTCGCCGAAGTGGTCGCCGCAGCCCGATCCCTCGCACACGCCGCCTTCGCGATCGGTGTTGCGGTCGGGGAGGTTCACGTAAATGTGGGTCGGCGCCGCCGCCTTGGCCCAGAAGGTCAGGCCCGCGTAGGCGGAAGCGTCGTAGCTCAGCTTCGCGCCCCCTGGGGCGAGGTTCAGGTCAAACCCCATCCCGGCCCCCCTCGAGATGAAGCCGCTTCCGGCGACGTGGGCGGCGTAGTCGCTCGGGTCGTGCCCGGGCGATACGGGCACGAACGGGCGACCGGGTAGCGGCGTTTGCGTGCCGCTCCGGGTGCCATCGTTGTACGTGTACCAGCTGCCGACGCGGCCCTCACACCGGAGGATCGCGCTGTCGCCGTCCTCCAGGTCATCCAGGAGCGCCGTGCAGGGAGGCGGCTCGGCCCCGGCGTCCGATGCGCCGGCGCCCCCGGCACCGGCGGCACCCGCGGCGCCCCCGGCACCCCCATTGAGATCGAACGGATCGGGGTCGTACTCGCCGGACGAGATGCCGAGGACGAGACCGCATCCGGCCGCGACCATCGACGCGCAGAGACCGACGATGAGCACCTGGAGACGCATCAGAAGCTGCCTCGCACGAGCGCGCCGCCCACCGTGGGCGTCAGCCTGACCGACGCGCCCGTCGTCGGGCTCTTCGCGGTGAGCCAGAGCACGCCGCCGCCGGCGATGGCCGCGAGGCCGACGCCGAAGACCACCGTCGCGACGTTCGCGCGCGCCACGGCGCTGTCGCGGATGTCCATGCCGCGCCGATCGCAGCGGTCGCCGTTGCAGAACGCGCTCGACTCGTCGAACCTCGACCTGGCCGCGAAGCCGAGCGCCGTCGCGACGCCGGCGGTCACGATCCCCGCGCCTCCCGTGACGAGCGCGAGCGTGCGGCGCCCCGTGCCCGCGCCGCCCGCGTCATCCGAAGCGGGGCCGTCCTCCAGCGGGCGCACGACGAGGGTCGACGTCGCGCCGCCCGGCCCGACCTCGACCCGCGCCGTCCACGTTCGCTTGCCCGGCGCGCTCGCCTCGATGACATGGGTCCCCGCGTCGACCGGCATGGGCACGCCCCACTGGCCGGGGCCGACCGGCGTGCCGCCGCGCTTCACCTCGAGGCCCGGCGTGCTCGCGTCCTCGACGACCACCGTGAGGCGGGAGACCTTCGGCTGGACGGCCGCCGCGCGCTCGCGCGCCCTCGCCTCCTTCTCCCGGTCGCCGCTCGCGCGCACCCGGGCAGCGACCTCGAGGAAATGCGCCCACGCGGAGGCCATCTTGCCGATGCGCTCGTAGCAATCGGCGAGGAAGTAGCGGGTGTTGATGCTGTCATAGAGGCGAAGGCTCTCTTCGTATCTGGGGCAGGCGCGCGCCGGCTGGCCAGCATCGATGAGCTCTCCCGCCTCCCTGAACAGCGCCACGGCGCCCGCCTTGTCCTCGGCCCTCGCCGCGCCGCCTCCCGCGAGCGCAGCCGTCAGGCCGGCGCCGATCGCGCAGAGGCACGCGACCCACCTGCGCCCGCGCCTCGCTCGGCTTTTCGTCGTCTGCTGGGGCGTCATCGTCTCTGCGAGGGGTTCAGAAGACATCGCGATTGAAGGGGTCGGCGCTGGCAGGGCGCTTCACGGGCGGCGCGCTGCGCCTCGGGGGAGCCGCGCCGCCCGGCTTCGCGGCCTTCGGCGCCGCGGTGGCCGTGGCGCGCGCGTCCGGTCGCGGCCCCTCGGCCGACGCGCCGGGCGCGGCGCTCGGCGGCAGCGCGTCGCTCGCGGAAGGCGCGATCGCCGGGGGCGGCGCGTCGCTCGCGGAAGGCGCGATCGCCGCGGGCGGCGCGGCGCTCGGCGGCGTGGCGCGGGGCTCCGCTGCTGCGCCCCGAGGGCCCGCTGCCGGCGCGGTCTCACGCTCGACGGGGGCCGGTGCTCGGGGTGACAGGCGCCAGAGGAACAGGCCGCAGCTCACGATCGCAACGCCGAGCCCGAGCGCGATGGGCAAGGTGCGCCTCTCGCGCGATGCCTGCTTCCCGGTCGTCGTGCCGAGCGGTGCGATGGTGAGCGCTCCCCCGTCGAGGGGCAGGGTCGCCGCGGAGATCGCCGCCCCGGCCGTCGAGGCCGCGAGAGGAGCGCCGCCCCGCGGGGCCGCGACCGGGAGCGCGCCGCGCAGCGCGCCGAAGACGCGCTCGGCGGTCGCTCGCAGGTGCGGCGGGGCGAAGGGCGCAAGCGCGAGCGCGAGGTCCGCGATGGTCGGGTAACGGCGATCGCGATCCCGCGCGATCGCCGTGAGGATCACCCGCTCCAGGGGCTCCGGGATGTCCGGGCGCAGCGCCCGCAGACTCTGAGGCTCGCCCTGCGTGACCAGGTAGACCAGCTGCGCGAGCTCCTGCGCGACGAACGGTGTTCGCCCCGTGAGCAGCTGGAAGAGCACGACGCCCAGCGAATAGATGTCCGCGCGGCCGTCAACGTCGCTGGCCGAGCGGAGCTGCTCGGGGGACATGTAAAGAGGCGAGCCGAGCACGCCCCCGACCCGCGTCAGCGCGTGGTCCTCTGCGTGCGTCATCTTCGAGATCCCGAAGTCGAGCACCTTGACGCACGGCGAGCCATCCGCGTTCCGCGTGAGGAACAGATTGCTCGGCTTCACGTCCCGGTGGACGATGCCTTGCGCGTGCGCCTCCGCGAGCGCCTCGCACGCCTGGAGCACGAGCTCGATGGCCAGGGGCACCTGGAGATATCCGCTCTCCGCGAGCACGGCGGCGAGGTCCTTCCCCTCGAGGTGGTCCATCACCATGTAGGGCGCGCCGTTCTCCAGCGTGCCGACGTCGGTGACGCGCACGACGTGCGGGCTGCGAATGCGCACGGCGGCGCGCCCTTCTCTCAGAAAGCGCTGGAGGACCTCTGCGTCCTGCACGTACCTCGGCAGGAGCACCTTGATCGCGACGCGATCGTCGAGCGCGAGGTGGCGCGCAGCGACGACGAGCCCCATCGCGCCCCGTCCGAGGACGTTCTCCACGCGGTACTTGCCGAGGAGCACGTCTCCGGGGGCAATCGGGTACTCGTCGGGGGTGAACATGATGGACCGGGCATGGTGGCGAAGGGGCGTCCAATATGCCACGGTCAGAAGTTTTGGCAATTCCACCGCATCGGCCTCCCTCCGTGTCTGAATCGCGGTCACTCGGCGCGCGCGCGCTGGACGAGGGCGAGCGTGAACAGGGCGGCGGACGCGAGGGCCGCCAGCGTCCGCACGGTGTTCCACGTCGTCCACGCGGGGACGTAGCGAGACCACGTCTCCGCGGCCATCGCGGTCTCCGGCGAGACCCGCTCCAGCGCATCGTTGAGCGGGACGTTGCGCGTCATCGTGCAAAGGAATGTGCCGATGAGGTACAGCGCGCTCGCGGCGATGCGGAGCTTCGAGCCCGCCTCCGACCAGCTGAGCACCGAGACGACGATCAGGACCAGGCACGCCCCCGCCGTTCCCACGAACACGCCCAGGAACGATCGATTCAGCACGACCACGTTGATCGACTGCATCGCCGCGATCCCCTCCGCCGGCGGGAGCCTGGCCAGCGCAGGCATCACGAAGCTCGAGAACGCGAAGAACGCCCCCGCGATCAGCCCACACCCGAGCGTCGACCCGAGGGTCAGGAAGAACAGTGCTTGCGGGATCATCGGCTCACATCCTCCATCCGTGGTCATGGCTTCTTGCCAGAGGCCTGCTTCACGAGCCAGGCGTCGACGGCGGCGAGGATCTCGGCGAGCACGCTGTCCCCCGTCCGGCCCGCAGATTTCAGGAGCTCGAGCGAGTGGTCGCCGCCCTCCACCACATGCAGGCTCGCGCGCCTGCCGAGGCGCTTCAGCACCGGCCGGAGGAGATCGAGCTGGCACAGAGGATCGCGCGTGCCCTGGAGGAAGAGCATCGGCGCCTTGATGGCCGAGAGGTGCTCATCGCGGAGCGGGGCGCGCTTGCCCGCGGGGTGCAGCGGGTAGCCGAGGAACACGAGCCCGTCGCAGGGGACGGCCCGCGCCGCGAGGAGCGAGGCGATCCGCCCGCCCATGGATTTGCCGCCGATCACCAGCCGATCCGGCTTCTCCTTCCGTAGCCGCGCGATGGCCGCCTCGTAGGCGCTCTCGAGCTTCTCCGGCCTGTCGGGCGCCTTGCGGCCGAGCTCCTTGTACGGGAAGTTGAAGCGCAGCACGGTGTGCCCGCGGTCGTTGAGCCCCCTGGCGACGTCGACCAGGAGCGGCGCGTGCATGTCGCCGCCGGCCCCGTGGCCCAGCACCACGGCCACGCCGGAGCGCTTCGCGCGCGCAGAGGGCGCGTGGAGCACGCCCGAGACCGCGTTGCCGCCTGCGATGGGGATCGAGAGCGCTCGCTCGGGCATGGAGCCCTCATGCCATGGCGGAGGGGCCCATGTCGAGGAGTCGCTGGCGCGCGGCTCTGCTTGCCGATTCGACATGTCCGCGCTCGCGGGGAGTGCCCTCTCGACGCGTCTGCCGACGAGCGACTCGGGAGGTCTACCCCTGCATGCTCCCCTTGATCCGCGCATCGCGCCCGGGAAAGATCGTCGCCATGGCTCGAACAGCTCCGGTCCCGAACATCCCTGCCATTCCCGGAATGAACCCGGGCGTCTTCGTGCTCGGCGGGGGCGGCGGCGCCGGAGGAAAGGGCGGGAGCGGGGGCAATGGAAACGGCGACCGGCAGGGCGCCGGGGCAACAGCGGCGGCCAGAACGCCGACGGAGGAGGGAAGGGCGGGGGCGCCTGCGGGCAGGGCACCGGCGCCGCCGCCTGCACGAACTCCCGCCACGGCGGAAACGGAGGCACGGCCGCCGGCGATCCCGTGGACATCGTGACGGGGCGGGTCTTCACGGTCTCGTCCCGAGCGGTGGGGTGGCTCCGGCAGCGCGGCGCCGTGCGCGATCCCGGTCGCGTCATGGCGCCGGAGGTCCTCCGCGAGCACCTCGCGCGCCGGGGGCTGACGGAGGTGGAGGCCCTGCTGCGGTTCGAGGAGGTCTTCGGCGGCGTCTGTGTCCCGTCGGCGGAGGGAGAGGCGCTGTGGTTCGGGATCGGGCTGGAGATCGAGCGCGGCGTGCGCCCGCGGGGGGGGCGGGCGGCGATGGGCGATTTCCCGCAGGGAACGTACTGGATGGACGCGCGCGGTCGGGTCGTGATCGACGACGGGGTGGTGGAGTCGTTCGTCCTGGCCGAGGACGCGCGGCACCTCTTCGAGCGGTTCGCGATCGGGCAGGAGTATCCGGTGGCCGCCTTCAGCTGGCCCGGGCGCGTCGCCGTGGATATGACGGTCGATGTCGCGGCTGAGCTTGCCGCGGCGATGGGCGCCGAGCGCGTGGACGAGCTCAGCGACGCCTGTCAGGCGGTGTTCCAGAAGGGCGATCTCGCGATCTGGTCTCCTCCTTCGTTCGCAGAGATGAGCGTGGCGCCGTGCACCGCGGTGGCGAGCGACACCGAGAGCGTGCGTGCGCTCGTCGCGGCGGTGCGCGAGCGATTCCCCGATCTCGGCCTGAGCGTGCGCGTCGGCGGGGCGCAGGGCGAGGAGCGCAGCGGCGCGCCGGCGCCCGAGATGCCGGCCGGCGTCCCGTATGAGCGGTGGGACGACGGCGGTGCGACCGGCGCGGTCGCGCTCTCGGACGACGGGGGCGTCGTACAATGGATCGCGTCGGGCGACGAGGTCATCGTGGAGCAGATCACCCGCGATGGATTCCGCAGGATCCGTTTCGGGCGCGCTGAACCGTGATTGGCGTCGACGGTGGCGGGCTGGCGGTGCGTGGTTAGACGTCTGGCGGTGCGTGGCCAGACGTCTGCCTGCGGCACGCTCAGGCCATCGGCTGCAGA
Organism: Sorangium sp. So ce887; assembly: GCF_051521455.1. Lineage (NCBI taxonomy): Bacteria > Pseudomonadati > Myxococcota > Polyangiales > Polyangiaceae > Sorangium > Sorangium sp. So ce887. The sequence goes on from NZ_CP150354.1 coordinate 3,790,292, forward strand.
GGATGCGTCGAATTCCAAACGCATCGCGCTGACAGCAGGTAAGCGCTCATCGCGGCGCCGTCGTGCCCGCGGAGCGTGCCTTTTTGTTGGTCTCGTCCGCGCGGCATGTCAGCGTGCGCCCGTCATGCGAAACCGATTCGATCGGCTGGCAAAGGACATCGCTCAAGAGGGGCTCACGCCGACAGGCAAGGTGGTGACCGACGCGGAGGTCGCCGGAGATCCGCAGCGTGCGGACGTGTGGTACGAGCCCGATCCGGCGCGCGCATCGGGACGAGAGCGGCTTGGGCTCCTCGGCCGCCTCGCGGCGACGGCGTGCACCATCGAGGCCTACAGCGACACGCCGAGCGCCGATGAGGCGCGCGCGTGCGTGGAGAAGCACCTCGCCGTATGGCGAAGCTGCGGAGCCCGCGATCGCGCGGCAGAGCCCCCGTTCCTGTGGATATTGTCGACCGGCCGCCCCACGGCCGTGCTCGACGGCCTGCGCTCGGAGACGATGACCGGCTGGCCCGCGGGAGTGTACGAAGGCCCGCGCCTGCTGCGGACCGCCGTCGTCGTGCTCGCCGAGCTGCCCCGCGTGCGCTCGACCGTCCTGATCCGGCTGATGGGCGGTGGGCGTGTGCTGCGAGAGGCGATCGACGATTTCCGCCAGTTGCCGGAGGATGCGCCGGAGCGGGCCATCGCGCTCGGTCCTCTGCTACGCTTCCGCGCGGAGGTCGCCAAGCGCGGGCCGGCGACGCCGGAGGAAGAGGAGTTCGTGATGACCACCCAGGAGCTCGTCGATCAGTTCATCGAGCAGGGACGCACACAGGGGATCGCGCAGGGGATCGCGCAGGGAGCCATCGAGCTGTACGAAGCTCGCTTCGGCCCCATGCCGCCGTCGCTGCGCTCCGCCGTCGAAGCCATGCGCGACCTGCCGACGCTGCGGACATGGCTCGTCCTTGCCGGCACCGGGACGCGCGAGGAGGTGCACGACGCCCTCACCGCCGCTCCCGCCGGGCGTTCGTCCTGACCCCCTCGCCGGCGCCTCGCGCGCCGCCACGCTGCGAGGTGACGGCGCGCCCCTGCGCGGCTAAGCTCTCGCCCGTGCCGAGCCCCCGGAAAATGAACCCCCTGCGCCGCCTGCCCGCGCTCGCGCTCGCAGCGCTGGCGGCGATCGCCGGTCCCGCCTGCGTCAGCAAGCCGACGATGCAGCTCGATCACGCCGAGATCACCGGCATCCGCATCGCCTTCCCGCCGAGCCTCGGCGTCCTGATGACCGTGGTCGTCAACGTCCACAACCCGAACTCGTACGACGTCGCCGTGCGCGCGGTCCGCGGTCAGGTCGTGCTCGCCGGCCGCTACACGATGCCGGTCGACTTCCGCGCCAGCGGCGACGGGGTCTGGCTCCCCTCCGACCGCACGACCCAGGTCCGCGTCCCCGTCAGCCTCCCCGTCGATCTCGGCTTCCAGCTGGTCCGCGAGTCGTTCTCCTCGCCCGTCATCCCGTACCGCTTCAGCGGCCGCGCCGACGTCACGGCCACGCGCACCTTCCGGCTCGAGGCAGACGATTACTCCGTCGACGACCACGGCGTCGTCTCCCGCCAGCAGATCGAGGCCGCCCTCGGCATCCTGCGATAGGCTCCGCGGCGCGCCGGGCGCCGAGACCCGCAAGACACGCTCTCCTGCCCGCAAGACACGCTCTCCTGGAGGACGTCAGTCCACTTCGCTGCTGTCCGGCGCCGCGCCTCCGGATCGAACAGCGCCGCAGCGCCGCCGTGGGCCCGCAGGGGTCGAGTCGTCCGGCGAGAGACTGCCTGGATTGACGGGCACGTTGCGCGCGTCTATCGGTGTGCGTTGGTGCCATCGATGTCCCACCCGCCCGAGCCGCCGTGGACGCTCGTCGACGCCGCCAGGCGGGAGCCCGGGGCGGCGGCGACCTCCGAGCTCGCGCTCGCGCTGATCGCGCGGGCCGTGGGGGGAGAGCCGGCGGCGGTCAGGGCGCTCGTCGATCTGCTCACGCCCACCATCCAGCAGCGGGTCATGCGGCCGCTGCTCCGCCGCCGCCGGGCAGCGGGGCACCGCGATGTGCGACAGGAGGTCGAGGACATGATGCAGAGCGTGTTCCTCGCCCTCTTCGCGGACGGCGGGCGCACGCTCCGCCAGTGGGACCCCGCGCGGGGGCTCTCGCTCACGAGCTTCGTGGGGCTCGTGGCCGAGCGCGAGGCGTGCTCGATCCTGCGCAGCCGCCGCCGGAACCCCTGGACCGAGCAGCCCACCGAGGACGACGCGCTCGAGCGCGTCGACGGCGCGTCCGTCTCGCCCGAGCCGGCGGCGATCTCGCGCGATCTGCTCGCGGCCCTCGCCGACCGGCTCCGCGACCGGCTGAGCGAGCGCGGGCTCGAGCTCTTCTACCTCCTGCTCGTCGACGAAAGATCCACCGAGGACGCCTGTGCCATCACCGGCATGACGGCGGACGCCGTGTATGCCTGGCGGAGCCGCATCGCCCGGCTGGTCCGGCAGATCGCCGCGGAGCTCGCCGCCGAGGCCGAGGCGCCGAGACGAACGCCCTCGGCAGAGTCAACGACCCCGGAGCGCGCAAGATGACCGACAGGGACGACGAGCTGCTGAAGGCGGTGGCGAGCGCCGCGCGCGCGGAGGATCGGGCGAGCGATCCGCGCTGGTCGGCGAGGGTGGACGGCACGCTCGCGCAGGGCGAGATCGACGCGCTGGAGGCGCTCGCGGAGCGCTCCGTGGAGGATCGCGCGGCCTGGGAAGCGTCGCGGCCGCTGGACAGCGAGGCGCGGGCGCGGATCGCCGACCGGCTCCTGGCCGGGCTGCAGGCGAACGGGGGGGAGCGCGGCGGGACGGCGGCGAGCGCGGGCGAGGCGGGGGAGAGCGCGGGCGTGCCGGCGTCGACCGGCGCGCCGCGCGCGGCGGCGACCGGCGCGCCGGCGGCGGGCGCGCCGCACGCGGGCATGATGGGCGAGCCGCGGTCGGCTGCGAGCACCGAGGCAGCCCCCGCGGGCCGGGTCGTTCCGCTGGCGGCGACGCCTGGCCGGGCACGGTGGCTCGCCGCCGCGGCGCTCCTGGCGGCGGCCGCGGCGTGGCTCCTCGTCGCGCGGCCGTCGACGGAGGACCCTGGCCGTCACCCCGGCGGCGCGACCGGAGAGCCGGGCGCGCTGGCCCTGGCCTCGGTGCCCGCCTACACGCTCTCGGTCGCTGGGGGCGAGGTCGGACAACGGTCCGCGAGCGGCGACGCCGGCGCGCCCGAGACCGTGCGCCTCGGCCCCGGGTCGAGGCTCGAGATCGCCCTCAGGCCCGCAACCCGGGTCGAGGGCCCCGTCGCGGTGCGAGCCTTCTTGATCGCAGGGGACAGGGCGCTCCCCTGGGACGTGCGCGCCGAGGTGTCGGCGCAGGGCGCAGCGCGCATCGCAGGCGACACGGAGACGCTCTTCCACGGCGTGCCCGAGGGCGAGTGGGAGATCGCGATCGCGATCGGGCGGCTCGAGGCCCTGCCGGACAGGCCCGTCGAGCTCGCGGGCGAGCCGCGGAGCGAAGGCGAAAAATCCAATATATTTCGTATGTTACGTCTCAAGGTGCGCCTGCTCCCGAGGGAGGCTCCGTCCCTCCCGCCGCCGAAGACTCCATGAGGCGCCGCCGGGCGCTCCGGATCGCCGGGCTCGGCGGGGCGCTGCTCGGCGCGGTGGCGCTGCTCGGCGCGGTGGCGCTCGTCTCCGGCGGCGACGCGCGCGACAGCGCAGCCTCCTCCGGCGGCGACGCGCGCGATCCGGCAGCCCCCGCGGCATCACCGCCGCCGCCCCTCGAGGTCGAGTTCGCCGGCTGCGGCGCCGTGCATGCCGGCCCCGCCTGCGCCCTGCCCGACGACAGGACGATCCGCCTCTGGATCAAGGCGCCCCAGGACGCTCGCGTCGCCGTCGCGGCCGACGCGACCCCGGTCCCGCTCGACGGCGCGCCGGTCCAGGGAGGCCTGCTCGTCCGGGTCCCCGTGCCCGCCGGCGCCGCCGCCCTCTCGGTGACCGCCGAGCGGAACGGCGGGCGCGCGGCCTTTCGCCTGCCGCTCCTCCCGCCCCTCGTCGCGCCCGCGCTGAAGGAGGCCGAGGCGCTGCGCCGGCAGAGCAAGCTCGACGAAGCGTCGTCGGCCCTCGGCGCCCTGGCGTCGGGCCAGGATCCCACCCTCCAGGCCCTCGCGATCGGCAAGCTCGCCCGCGTGGATCTCGCGCGCGGGCGGATCCCGGAGGCGATCGCGCGCTTCGACGCGTCGATCCGGGCGCACCGCGCCGCCGGTCGGCTGTCCGACGAGTTCCTCGATCGCTTCGCCCTGTCCTACACGCTGCTCTACAACGGGCGCAGGTTCGCGGAGGCGCGCGCCGCGCTCGACCCGCTCGCGCCGCTCGAGGCGAGCCACCCGGAGGGGCGCGCGCTGAAGCTGTACTACGCCGCGCTGCTCTCGTTCGAGTCCGGCGACCTGCGCGCGGCGCTCCGGCAGCTCGACGCGTCGGCCGCGGCCGGAGGCCGCCTGGGCCTGAGCGACCACCGGCGCCACGTCCTTCAGAAGCGCGCCGAGGGCCTCCAGATGCTGGGGCGGCCGCTGGAGGCGCAGGCGCTCCTGCGCGAGGTGGAGGCGTCGATGCCCGCCGGCAGCCCCCCGTGCGACCAGGCTGTCCTGCTGAACAACATCGGCTGGAGCGCCCTGCAGGTCGCGTGGGCGAGCGCCTCGCCCGGGAGGCCCCTCGCGGACGCCGAGGCCCCGCTCGAGGCCGCGCTCGCGCTGTACGACGGGCCGTGCCCGAGGCCGGCCGAGCGGGCGAACGCGCTGACGAACCTCGCGCTGGCGAAGCTCGCGGCGGGGCAGACGGCGAGGGCGCGCGCGCTCCTCGACGAGGCGCGTCGGACGGACGCGAGCCCCGACGCCGGCGTCGCGATCTACTGGCTCGATATCGAGGGGCGCATCGCGCTGGACAGCCGCGATCCCGCGGGGGCGCTGCGGCTGTACGAGCGGCTCTCGCGGCTCGCGGAGGCGGGCGCGCTGCCCGAGGGCCGCTACCGGGCGGCGCTCGGGCGCGGGGAGGCGCTCGAGGCGCTGGGGCAGCCCGACCGCGCCCTCGCGGCCTACGAAGCCGCGGAGGCGATACGGAGCGAGCTCAGCCTGCTCGCGCCCCTCGGCGAGGGCAGGGGCGCTTTCCTCGGCCGCCTCGAGGAGGGCGCCCGCCGCTGCGTGGACCTCCTGCTCCGGCGCGATCCGGCGCGCGCCCTCGCGGCCGCCCGGCGGTCGCGCGCGCTCGCGCTCGCGGCGCTCCGGTGGGTCGACCGCATCGAGTCGCTCGACGGCGAGGCGCGGGCGCGCTGGGAGAGCGCGCTCGCCGCGTACCGTCGCGAGCGCGCCGCCCTCGACGAGGAGGGCCGCGACGACTGGCGGCTGTCGTCGGACGAGCTCGACGCCGCCCGGGCGGCGCGGGCGGCGCGCAGCCGGTCGATCCGGGCGCTGTTCGACGAGGCGCTGCTCCTGGTGAGGCGCGGAGAGCCGGCTGCGGCGGAGCCCGGGGAGGCCCCGCCGCTGGACGAGGGCGAGCTGATGCTGGTCTTCCACCCGATCCGCGCGGGGTGGGCCGGTTTCGCCGTCACCCGGGACGGCGTCGCGGCGCGCCGGCTGCCGGCGCTCGACCTCGCGGCCCCCGCCGGCGAGCTCGCCGCGCGGCTGCTCGCGCCGTTCGAGGTCCCGCTCCGCGCGGCCGGGCGCCTGCGCGTTGCGCCGTACGGCGAGCTCGATCTGATCGACGTCCACGCTCTGCCCTGGGACGGCGCGCCGCTCGTCGCGCGCATGCCCGTCGTGTACGGCCTGGATCTGCCGGGCCGCGCCGCCCCGGGGGCGGAGGGCGCCGGCGCGGCGCGGGGCGCGCTCGTCGTCGCCGATCCGCAGCGCGACCTGCCGGCCGCGCGGCGCGAGGCCGACGCCGTGGCCAGGGCGCTCGAAGGGCATGGGCGCGCGGTGGAGCGGCTGTCGGGCGGCCTGGCCACGCACGCCGCGGTCACCGGCGCGCTGGAGCAGCCCGGGATCGCGCTGTTCCACTACGCGGGCCACGGCTTCTTCGGCGGGGTCGACGGCTGGGACAGCAGCCTTCCGCTCGCCGGCGGGGGCAAGCTCGCCGTGAGCGACATCCTGGCGCTGCGACGAGCGCCTGCGCAGGTGGTCCTGTCCGGCTGCGATACGGCCCGCACCGGGGCCGCGCCGGGGGCTCGGGGGCTCGGGCTCGGTCTGGCGCAGGCGTTCCTGGTCGCCGGCGCCCGGTCGGTGATCGCGGCGACGCGCCCGGTCGACGACGCGCTGGCGGAGCGGATGATGGTGGCGCTGGTCGCCGCCGGGCAGGAGGCGCCCGGCGCGCAGCTGCGCGAGGCGACGCTCGCGGCGCTGCGCGCGACCCCGTTGTCCGACTGGGCGAGCTTCCGCGCGCTGGTGCCGTGAAGTGGCCCGCGCGCCGCGCCGCGGCCGGCGCGGCAGGAGGAGCGCGCTGGAGGGCCGCGTCCGGCTCGTCGGAGCGGCTCCGGCGCGGCGGGGCGAGCCGCGGAAGGATCCGATGCAGCGGCGCGTATCGAACGCGTGGTTCGGTACGTCAAACCCCGCGTTTTCAAGGGCCGCGCCGCGGGATTGGCCCGCTGCGCGGAACGAGGAGCGCCGGCGACCGGCGAGGGACGGAACGACCCTCGAGCGAACGCCAGGAGGATCCAATCATGGTTCTGCACCGCATCAAAGCAGCTGGTCTCTTTCTCGCCGGGGGCGCCGTGACGGCTCTCGGCGGTTTCGCCGGTCCCGAGGCGGCGATCGCGGCCGAGACTGGACCGGTGGTCCTTCAGACCCCACCGGACAAGTATCAGCCCCCCACGACTCCGTGCGGCGCTTGTTACAACATGCAGAATCGGCTGCTCTATGTGTCCCTCGACCAGCTCGATGAGATACCGGCGGTCGACCTCCATCTCTACGAGCTGGGCGGCAACCGCGCCGGCGCCTATGGCTGGCTGAAGCCGAACCAGGTCAATAAGGCATATGTCGTGTACGAGGTGCCCCAAGGGCCGACCATGGACGTCGACTCAGGCGTGATCCGCTGGACGGGCCCGTACGGGCACGTCCAGAGCCTGGAGGTCACCGTGGATGACGCCGAGCCGCAGTGCGATGAGTAGCGCGCCGGCCGCGTAGCGCGAGGACGGACGCGGGCTCGCACGCCGGCGAGGAACATGCGCCTGGTCTCCCGCCCCCTCCCGGTGGTGGCGTCCGCCCTCAGGTGGAGGCTCTGGCCTCCACGGCGCGCGACGCGTCTCGACGCACGGGTGCCGCGCGGGACATCTCGCACGATACGCGCTCCCCTCAGCGGCGGTGTTCCGCGCCACCAGGCAGCGCCGGAGCACCGGCGCGATCCCGGCCCGTCCAGGGGCCGAGGCGCGGCGTTCGGCGAGGGGATCACCGAAAGTGCGGCTTTGCGCCAGGTTGCGCCGTCCTCGCAAGAGTCGTCGTACAGGCTCGACCTGATGGCCCCGCTGGTTCCGAGGCGCGTCTGCCGGCGGGCTGAGGCGTTGGCCACCGACTTGCTTTGAGTCGTCCCCGGCCCCGGTCGCCGCCGCACCACCCCGCGCGCCAGCGCGGCTCGCGCGGAGGCGCCGTCCACACGCCGGACAAGTCCCTTCGCAGCATCGGAATCGGAATCAGAATCGGAATCAGAGTCAGAATCGGAACAGGAACCGGGCTGGAACCGAAGGACTGGATTGCCAGCGGCGTGCGTGGGGTCCGCGGGGGAGCCGCCCGGCGTGGCGCAAGGCTCCTCATGATACCTCGGGTCAGGCGGCGACGTCGAATCCGTGCGCGGTAGGTCAGCAGATGAGAAAAACGATCTATATCCTAGGGTTCTGTCGTGCCCCGCCGAGGGGCGACGCGCGCGTGGCCGGGGGGCCGTGCGGCGTCGACGGCTACGGAACTTGAGAGATGTGAATCACGCCCTTTCGTCGTGATGAGGAGCGTTCATGGTGGATGACTGTCAACCCGGTTTTCTTGCGATCGATCCGGAGATGCGGCGCCTGCGGGACGCCCTGGAGACCGTGGCTCCCACGCCGCTGCCGGTCCTGATCCTCGGCGAGACGGGGACGGGGAAAGAGGTCGTGGCGGAGTGGATCGCCGGCATGTCGCGGCACCCGCGCGAGCGGTTCGTGAAGGTCAACTGCGCGAGCCTGTCGGAGTCGCTCGTCGAGAGCGAGCTCTTCGGCCACGAGCGGGGCGCGTTCACCGGGGCGGTGGCGCCGCGCGAAGGGCTGTTCGAGGCCGCCCACGAGGGCACGCTCTTCCTCGACGAGGTCGGGGAGCTGTCCCCGCGCACGCAGGCGAAGCTCCTCCGCACGCTGGAGTACGGCGAGATCGTCCGCGTCGGGAGCACGCGCCCGCGGCGCGTGGACGTCCGGGTGATCGCGGCGACGCACCGCGATCTCGAGCAGATGGTGAGTGACGGGGACTTCCGCCAGGACCTCTACTTCCGCCTCAACGCGATCACGCTGCGGATCCCGCCGCTCCGGGCCCGCACCACCGAGATCCTCCCGCTCGCGGAGCTCTTCGCGGCGCGCCTCTCGCAGCGGCTCGGGCGCCCGGCGCCGCGGCTCGCGCCCGAGGCGACGGCCGCGCTGCTCGCGCACACCTGGCCGGGGAACATCCGGGAGCTGCGCCACGTGCTCGAGCGCGCGGTGGTCATGTCCAAGGGAGGGGCGATCCTCGCGGACCACCTGATGCTGGAGGCGCCGCGCGCCCAGGTCGAGGCCGGGATCAGGGGCGACCTGCGCTCGTTCGAGCGGGACCGCATCGTCGCCGCGCTCGACAGGACCCGCCAGAACCAGACGCGCGCCGCCGAGCTGCTCGGCGTGTCGCGGCGCACGCTCACCAACAAGCTCAACGCGTACGGCATCGCGCGACCCCGGAAGAAGGTCGCGCTGGAGGAGTGCTGACGTGGCCTCGCCGTTCCTCCGCACGATGCGGTCGCTCGAGCTCGAGCGCGACGCGAGGACCTGGATCCGCCTCGCCGTGATCCTCGCCGTGCTCGGCGCCTGGGCGGCCTGGATGCACGCGGCGCGCGTCTCGGTCTACGCCACGACCGCGAAGGCGCGCCTGGAGGTCAGCCGGATGGCCCACCGCGTGGCCGCCGCCGAGGCCGGGCGCGTGGCGGTCGTCCGCGTGGAGCTCGGGCGCCACGTGGAGCAAGGCGAGGTGCTTGTGGAGCTGGACGCGGCCGTCGAGGAGAAGCGCCTGGAAGAGGAGCGCACGAAGGTGGCCGTGCTCGCGCCGAAGCTCGGGGCGCTGCGGCGCCAGATCGCCGTCGAGGAGGAGGTGCGCGCGTGGCAGGAGAAGCTCTCCGACGCCTCGATCGCGCGCGCCAGGATCGACCTGCGCCAGCGCGACCTCTCCGCCGCGCACGGCGAGGAGCTCCGCGCCATCTCCGAGCGGCTGCATCACGAGCAGCTCGCGTCGACGGCCGAGCACCTCCAGGCGAAGACCCGCGCCGCCGACGAGGTCCTCGAGGCGGAGGGGGCGCGCGCCGATCTCCACCGGCTGTCGGTCGCGCGGCGCCACGACGAGCGGCAGGCCACAGCCCACCTCGCGGAGCTCGAGCGCGCGCTCGGCGACCTCGCGGCCGAGCAGCGGGCGGCCGAGGCCGCGGTGGACACGGCGCTCGCGCAGATCGAGCGGCGCAAGCTCCGCGCGCCCATCGCCGGAAAGCTCGGGAATATCGCCGCGCTCCAGGTGGGGGACGTGCTCAAGCCCGGCGACCTCGTGGCGACGGTGGTCCCGGGCGAGGACGTGCACGCGGTCGCGCTCTTCGCGCCGTCCGACGCGGTCGGGCGCGTCGTCCCCGGGCAGAAGGCGCGGATGCGCCTCGACGGGTTCGCGTGGACGCAGTTCGGCATGCTCGAGGGGGAGGTCTCCCACGTCGCGAGCGAGCCGTACGACGGCGCGATCCGCGTCGAGCTCCTCGTGCGGCCGGGCAGCGCGGCGTCGATCCCGGTGCAGCACGGGATGCCGGGGACCACCGAGGTCGAGGTGGAGCGCGTCTCTCCCTGGACGCTCCTCCTGCGCGCCGTGGCGCCGGGAGGCCCGCGATGAAGCGCGCGTTCCTCGTCCCCGAGGTGCTGCAGGCGTCGCTCATGGACTGCGGGCCCGCCGCGCTCAAGGCGGTGCTCCAGGGGTTCGGCGTGGAGGTGCACTACGAGTGGCTCCGCGACCGATGCCAGACGGACGTCGACGGGACCTCGATCGACGCGCTCGCCGCGCTCGGGCAGGAGCTCGGGCTCGCGACCGCCGAGGTGGTGGTCCCGCACGACAGCTTCCTCTTGCCCGAGGCCGACTGCCTGCCCGCGATCGTGGTCAAGCGCGGCGCGGGCGACGCGCTCCACTTCCTCGTCGTCTGGCGCCGGCTCGGGCCGTTTGTGCAGATCCTCGACCCCGGCAGCGGGCGCCGCTGGGTGCGCGCGGATCGCTTCATGGAGGACATGCCGCACTTCCCGATCCCGATCTCGATCGAGAGGTGGAGACGGTGGGTCTCGTCCGAGGACTCGCTCGGCCCGCTCCGCGCGAGGCTGCGCGCGCTCGGCGCGCAGGGGGAGGCGCTCATCGCCCGGGCGGACGCCGACCCGGGGTGGCGGCCGTTCGCGGCGCTCGACGCCGCCGTGCGGATGGTCGCGCGCCTCGTCCGGGGCGGCGCGATCTCGCGCGGGGGCGAGGCGCAGCGCGTGCTCGAGGGCGTCTTCGACCGCGCGCTGGCCGGGGAGGCGGGCGCCATCCCGAAGGGGTTCTTCTGGGCCGCGGAGGGCAAGGCGCCGGGGAAGCTCCTCGTGCACGGCGCCGTCATCGTCCACTTCGCCGCCCGCGCGGCCGGCGCAAGCGCCCCCGCTGCGGCCGCGCGTCCGGCCGCGCCGCCGCCTCCGCCGAGCTACCGCGACAGCGCGACGCCGGCGGCCGCGCCGGTCGAGCAGGCGCCGCGCGCGGTCGCGACCGCGGTGCTCCCGGCGTCCGTCCGTCGCGAGCTCGAGCTGCCGACCCCGTCCGCGTCGCGCCTCTTCTTCTGGATGCTCCGCGCCGACGCGGGCCGGGCCCTCGCCCTCGTCGGGGTGGCGCTCGCGGCGAGCGCGGCGATCGCGGCGATCGACGTGGTCGTCCTGCGCGGGCTGTTCGACGCCGTGAAGAACATCACGGTCGAGTACCAGCGCGCGCTCGGGCTCCTCGCCCTCGTCGCCTTCGCCGCCGGGGGCCTCCTGCTCGAGCTGTTCGTGGCCCACGCCGTCTCGCGCCTCGGCCGCGCCCTCGAGGTGCGCTTCCGCGCCGCCTTCCTGGAGAAGCTGCCGCGGCTCGAGGATCGCTACCTGCGCAGCCGGCCCACCTCGGACATGACCGCGCGGGGCCACGCGATGCACCTGATGCGCGAGGCGCCGGCGCTCTTCTCTCGCATCGCGCGCGCGGCGCTGTCGTTCGCCGCGACGCTCCTCGGCGTGCTCTGGCTGTACCCGGGCGGGGCGTGGCTCTCGCTCGTCGCGGCGGCGGTCGCGCTCGCCGCCCCGTACCTCGCGCGGAGGCCGCTCGTCGAGAGCCTCATGCGCCTGCGCACGCACGCGGCGTCGCTCGAGCGGTTCTACCTCGACGCGCTGCTCGGCGTGGTGCCGATCCGCGTCCACGGCGCGGAGCGCGCGGTGCGGCGCGAGCACGAGGCGCTGCTCGTCGAGTGGACGCGGACCGGCCGGCTCGTGCACGCGCAGTCCACCGCCATGCAGGCCGTCCAGGGGCTCGCGAGCACGGCCGTGGCGGTCGCGATCGTCGGCGGCTACGTCGCCTCCGGCGGCCCGGCCGCAGCGCTGCTCCTGCTCGTGTTCTGGTCGCTGCGCCTCCCCGTGGCGGCGCAGGAGCTCGTCGCCGCGCTCCTCGGCTGGAGGAACGTGCGCAACGCCTCCGTGCGCCTCTTCGCGCCGCTCGCGGCGCCGGAGATGGACCTCCCCCGCGCGCCGGTCGCCGAGGACGTGGAGGACGCCGCGCCGGGCGCCGCGTGCGCCACGTCGATCGATCTCACGGGCGTCAGCGTCCAGGCCGGCGGGCACACGCTCCTGTCCGAGGTCTCGCTGCGCCTCGCGGCGGGGTCGCACGTCGCGATCGTGGGCACGTCCGGCGCCGGGAAGTCGTCGCTGCTCTCGCTGCTGCTCGGGTGGCTCAGGGCGTCCCGGGGGGAGGTGCTCGTCGACGGGCGGCCGTTCGACGACGCGGCGGTCGGGCGCCTGCGCCGCGCGACGGCGTGGGTCGACCCGGCCATCCAGCTCTGGAACCGCACGCTCCTCGAGAACATCACCTTCGGCCACGCCGGCGACGCCCTCGCGCGCGTGCCCCTCGCGATGGGCCAGGCCGATCTCACCGGCGTGCTCGAGAGCCTGCCCGACGGGCTGCAGGCGGCGATCGGCGAGGGCGGTGCGCGCCTGTCGGGGGGGCAGGGGCAGCGCGTCCGCCTCGCGCGGGCGCTGATGAAGGGCGACGCGCGCCTCGTGCTCCTCGACGAGCCGTTCCGCGGCCTCGAGCGCGAGCGTCGCCGGGCGCTCCTCGCCCGCGCGCGCGAGCACTGGGCGCGCGCGACGCTTGTCTTCGTCAGCCACGACGTGATGGACACGCTCGGCTTCGATCGCGTGCTCGTGATCGAGGGGGGCAGGGTGGTCGAGGACGGCGCGCCGCGCGCGCTCATGGAGGATCCGCGGAGCCGCTACCGCGCGCTCGCCGAGGCGGACGCGCGGGCGCGCGACGAGGTCTGGTCGAAGGGGCGCTTCCGGAGCGCGACGATGGAGAGCGGTCGGCTCATCGAGGGGGCTGCATGAAGGCGAGCGACACAAAGGCGAACGAGACCGAGCGGGCGGCGGCGCTGGCCGAGCTCGCGTGGCAGCCCTCCGCGCTCGGCCAGGCGATGAGCGCCCTCACGGCCGCGTGCGGGCTCGCGAGCGGCGCGGCGCCGTCGCCCGGCGCGCCGCCGGACGGCGATCCCACCGCGTGGATCGAGGCGTACGCGGGCTGCATGGGCATCGAGGCGGAGGCGGTCCAGTGCAGCTTCGCCGACCTTCCGCGCACCATCGCGTCGCTCGGTCCCTCCCTCATCCGCTTCGAGCAGGGCTACCTCGCGGTGATGTCCGCGGGCCATCGGGGCCTCTCGGTGCTGACGCCGGCGCTCACGCCGGCGCGGATCCCGCTGGAGACCGTGCGCCGGGCGCTCTCCGCCCACCTCGAGGACCGCCCCGCGTCGCACGTCGACAAATGGCTCGCCGCCGCGCGAATCCCGCCGCGGCGCGCCGCGCGGGCGCGCGCCGAGCTCCTCGGCCAGCTCGTCGCGGATCGCCCGATCGACGGCATGTGGCTGCTCCGCCCCGATCCCGGGTCGAGCTTCCGGCGCCTCCTCTCGATGCGCGGCGTGCTCCGCCGGGGCGCGATCTTCCTCGCCGCGGCCACCGCGCAGATCGCCCTCGGGGTGCTCGCCTGGTGGCTCATCGGCGCGGGCGCGCTCGACGGCGCCGTGCAGCCGGGGTGGCTGTTCGCGTGGGTGCTCCTGTCGCTCTCGGCCATCCTCGTGCAGCTGTTCGCCTCCTGGACGGGGGGGCGGCTCACGATCGACGTCGCCGCGCTCCTCAAGCAGCGCCTGCTCTGCGGCGCGCTCCGCCTCGATCCCGCCGCCATCCGGACGCGCGGCTCGGGCGAGCTCCTCGCCATGGTGTCCGAGTCCGAGGCCGTCGAGACGGCGGGGCTCGGCGGCGCCCTCGGGGCGGTCGTCGCGCTGGTGCAGCTCGCGAGCGCCGCGGTGGTCCTCTCCGCCGGGGCCGGCGGCGGCCTCCATGTCGCGCTGCTCGTCGGGTGGACGATCGCCGTGGCGCTGCTCGCCCGCCGGTTCGCCCGAAAGCGGGCGGCGTGGACGGGCGAGCGGTTCGCGATCACGACCGCCTTCGTCGAGAACGTCGTCGGGCACCGGACGCGCGTCGCCCAGCAGGCCCCGCACCTCCATCACGTGGAGGAGGACGCGGTGCTCGAGCGCTACCACGACGCCTCGCGCGCGATGGACAGCGTGGGCGATCTCCTTGCGTCGCTCCCGGCGCGCGGGTGGCTCGCGCTCGGGCTGCTCGGCCTCTTCCCAGCGGTCCTCGGCGGGGTGAGCGTCGGACCGCTCGTCGTCGCGACGGGCGGCATCCTGCAGGCGCAGGCGGCGTTCGCGACGCTGGCGACGAGCCTCGGCGCGCTCCTCTCCGCCGCTGTCTCGTGGCGCTCGATCGCCCGGCTCTTCACGGCGGCCGAGGGCCGCGAGCCGCCCGGGATCCCGCAGGCCGTGCTGGGGCGCCCCGCGACCTCGGACGTCGTCCTCGAGGCGCGGGGCGTCTCGTTCCGCTATGGCGGGGAGCGCGGCGAGCCCGTCCTGCGCGACTGCGGCCTGGTCCTCTCGAAGGGCGATCGGCTGCTGCTCGAGGGGCGCTCCGGCGGCGGCAAGTCGACGCTCGCGGCCGTGCTCAGCGGCCTTCACGCGCCGGCGTCGGGGCTCGTGCTCCTTCGCGGCCTCGATCGGCGGACGCTGGGCGGCGCCGCGTGGCGCAGCCGCGTCGCGAGCGCGCCGCAGTTCCACGACAACCACGTGCTCTCCGGGACGCTCGCGTTCAACCTGCTGATGGGCCGCGCGTGGCCCGCCGCGCCCGAGGACCGGCGGGAGGCGGAGCTCGTGTGCCGCAAGCTCGGCCTGGGCCCGCTGCTCGATCGCATGCCGTCGGGGCTCGATCAGGTCGTGGGCGAGACGGGGTGGCAGCTCTCGCACGGCGAGCGGAGCCGTTTGTTCCTGGCGCGCGCGCTGCTCCAGCGCTCGGACGTGGTCATCCTCGACGAGAGCTTCGGCGCGCTGGATCCGCTCACCGTCCGCGACTGCGTGGGCGCCGTGCTCGAGCGGGCCCCGGCGCTGATCGTCATCGCGCACCCCTGAGCCGCCCCGGCCGGCGCCCGCGCGAAGGCCGCTTGATCGGCCTGCGCGGACGGCCGGCTCCGCCGGCGTTTCATGCGGTCCAGACGCGAAAGGCCCGACGCTGCTCATCGCGGCGCGGGCCTCTCGCGGTCGTGTTGTCAGGGTCGAGAGGCCGGTCGCCGCGGGTCGCGGTCCCCGGCCTCTCGCGGGCGTGTCAGCAGCAGCAGCCGGGCGGACAGGTGCAGACGGGGCCGACGGGCGCGGCACCGGCCTGGAGCTCCGTGGGGACCTCCACCGTCAGGCGCGCAGGGCGCTCCTTGCTGATCTCCTGCTTCGTCTCGACCTCGACCTCGACCTTGATTTGCTCGTTCATGGTGATTGCTCCGTGGGTGCGTTGGTTATTTCCAGTTGCGGACTCGACGTCCCGCGAGGAGGGCTATTGCAGTCGCCGTGCCACCGCGGTTTCTGCGGGCCGCGACCTCTGTTTCTGCGTGACCGCGACCTCTGTTTTTGCGTGGCCGCGACCTCTGTTGAGCAACTCCTTTCCCAGTTGGGGAAGCCCCTCTGGAATCGACCTTCCCTTCCAACGAGCTCCGGTACACGCGATGGGGTCCCCGAAGCGGGTGAGCGCCACTCGGCACGAAGCTCGCAATGAGCCACGGGCGATGGACACGTCAATCATCCCCGAGCTGCTCTCTTTCCGTGCGCCGTGGCTCGAAGAGAAGCTGGTCAAGGACCGGATGGCCTCTTCTCGCGAGGAGGCGGCGCGGCTCTTCGACGAGGTGAAGAAATACATCTTCATCTGCCGGGCGGACCGGACCCGGCAAATCCCCATGTTCTCCCGGAGGATCGACGAGGTCTGGCACCAGCTCGTCCTCTTCACCGAGGAGTACGCGGCGTTCGGCCATCGCTTCTTCGGCGAGTTCGTTCACCACACCGCCAACACCGCCCCTCGCGGCGAGCTCGGCGCGCGCCCCGCGATGACCTTCGACCAGTACCGCGCCGAGGTCGAGGCGCTCTTCGGGCCCATCTCCGGCGCGTGGCGGGACGAGCTCGCCGTGACGCCGGACACGCGCCTCATCCGCGTCAAGTTCGGCCGGCCCATCTTCGTGCGGGTCGAGCAAGGGAAGGCGGATCTCGTGTGGTCGCTGGAGCCGCCGCGCGTCCTCGTGCGCATCGACGCCTGGGCGAAGGACGCGCTGCAGTTCATCGTCGACTGCGATCACTTCTATGTCCGCGAGCTCCCCGGCCTCGACGACCCGAATCGCGTGGCGCTCTGCCGTCCGCTCGTGAAGAGCGACGTGCTCCGGATCGCGCCATGAGGCTCGCCGACCTCACCGCCCTCCTCGGGCAGCTCGATTTCCCGCGTCCCGAGGGCCGCGTCCGGCCGCCGCGCGATCATGTGCGCACGGTCGAGGCCGCGATCCGGGTCGGGCTCTCGGACGACGAGCTCCCGCTGGAGCTCCTCGCGCTCGAGATCGAGCGGCGGGACGGCGCGCCGGGCCTCGCGCCGTTCCACGTGGTCTCCGAGCTCGGCGTCCGCATCGCGTTCGCGTACTGGCGGCCCGGGCGCGCGGCCGGCGCGCACGAGCACTCGGACTGGACGGTCACGGCGGTGTTCCACAACACGCTCGACGTCGCGACCTTCGACTGGGACGCGACGGTCCGCGCGCGGCGGCTCGTGCCGAAGCGCCTGTTCTCCGCCGAGGCGGGCCGGGTCGGCCACATCTACGGGCCCTGCATCCACGATCCGCGGAACCCGACCGGGAGCTGGTCGATCTCGCTGCACCTGTTCGGCCCTCACGACGGTCCGGTGCTCGAGGAGCAGGTGGGCCCCATCGACGGGCTGACCCCCGCGGCGCCGCGGGCCGCCGCGGGAGATGCGCTCTCGGCGGCGCTCCTCGCGCATGAGCGCGAGTGCGTGCGGCGGGCGCAGATCGACGCCCTCGCGCAGCGGGGCCCGCGGGCCGCCGCGCTCCTCGCGCGCCTCCATGCCCGCGGCGACGCCGGCACCCGAAAGCGCGCCGCCCGCGCGCTCGGCCGGCCCGAGGATCTCGACCCGCGCACGGTCCTCGTGCGCCGCTGGCCGGGCGTGGATCTCGACGTGACCCGGAGCGCGGGTCGCGCCGAGCTCCGCGCGCGCTGCGGCGAGCGAGCGCAGCTCCTCTTGCGCATCGAGGCGTGGGCCGAGCCCGCGCTCCGCGCGCTCGCTGCGGCGCGCGAGATGAGGCCCCGCGACATCCCCGGTCTCGCGGAGGCGGAGCAGCTCGCGCTGGCCCGCGCGCTCGTCGACTGGGGGACCTTTCAGCCCTTCGCAGCCCAGGAGAACTGACCATGCAACCCATGCAACCCATGCAAACGGATCTGGTGACCGCGAGCGCGCGCAGGCGGCCTGATCTCTTCGCCTACCGGGCGCCCTTCGTGATCGACAAGCTGCTCATGAACAAGACCGTGG
Source organism: Sorangium sp. So ce887 (assembly GCF_051521455.1). Lineage (NCBI taxonomy): Bacteria > Pseudomonadati > Myxococcota > Polyangiales > Polyangiaceae > Sorangium > Sorangium sp. So ce887. The sequence goes on from NZ_CP150354.1 coordinate 3,807,719, forward strand.
CCACCGAGCGCGAGGCGGAGGCGCTGTTCCGGGAGCTCGCGCGCTATCTCTGGCTCGTCGAGTCCGACCGTACCCGCGCATACCCGATGTTCTCGCTGCGCGTCGACGAGGCCTGGCACCAGTTCGTCCTCTTCACGATCGAGTACGCCGATTTCTGCGAGCGCTTCTTCGGGCGCTTCCTGCACCACGCGCCGGCCAACGCGCCCGTCACGCACACGGCCCCCGAGGCGACGTGGGACGAGTTCGCGGCCGCGTACAGCGCTCTTCACGGTGAGCCGCCGCCCGAGGTGTGGAACGACGCGGCGTCCGTCTGCGGCCCGCGGCGCGTGATCCGCGATCGCGACGTGTCGGTCCGGCTGAACGACGGCAAGGCGGAGCTCGTCGACGGCGAGGCGGTGCTCGTCCGCGTCGATGCCTGGGGCGAGCCTGCGCTGCGCTTCATCGCCCGGCACGGCATCTTCTACGTGCGCGAGCTCCCCGGGCTCGACCTGGACGACCGGATCGCCCTCTGCCGGGCGCTCGTGGCGTCGCGGACCCTCCGCGTCGCTCCGTAGTCCGCGCCGTCGCGCCGCGAGGAGCGCTCGGATCCGGAGCCGGCCCAGGAAGAAGGCGGTTCGCGCGAGGAACCTTCCACCTCCTTGCCCCGAGCATTCCGCCCTCGAGGGCTCGATCACCAGCAGCTATAGTCGTACACCGAACGTAGCTTTTCCCCGACGCGCTCGACCAGCAGATCGCCGTCGAAGACGTAGGTGAAGGCCGGCAGGGATGGGCTCGGGGTGCCGTCGAGCGGGCTCACCCCCTGCTCCCGACGGAGGAGCCGACAACCATCATAGACGAACGCTGTCGTTATGGTCGGGAGCTCATCCGTGAAGTGGTCGAACGTCGCTCGCGCGGGGCGCCCTTGGCCGTCATAATCGTATCTGATGAAGTAGTCGTCGTTGCCAATGGTGATCGCCGGCGCGTCGTCGTCGTAGGCGACGCTGAGAACACGGGTGTCGGCCGGGCCGCTCCGGATCATGCGGACCATACGCCCGCCTTCGTACTCGAAGCTGTGCGTGTGGGTGTCGCTGCCTTGCGTCTCGACCGCTCCGACGACACGCTCGCCATCGTACTCGTAGACGAACGACGTCTCCGCTCCCGTGTCGCTCGACGTCTCCGTCTGGGCGCACGGTCCGGGGAGCGACCCATACATCCATGGCCCGAGCTCCGGCACGGGACCGCGGCCAGCGAACGCGGGACAGCCCGTCACGTCGCCGCCGCCCGCGCCGCCCGCACCTCCCTCATCTGACGCGCCCGCGCCGCCCGAGCCTGTCGAGGTCGCCGAGCCTCCAGAGCCCGCATCCCCACTTCCGGACATCGACGGTCTCTCAACGGACTCGCCGCCACCGCAAGCCACGAGCGAAAGCAGCCACCCCACGGCCAGGCATTCGCATGTTCTGAAGGCAACCCGATGCATCCCTCACCTCACTCGCTTCGCGGACGCATCTCGCGTCGAACCCGATCGAGCCCACCACGCCCTCATCGCGCGATCAAGCAACGCCACGCATTCTAGACCCTGCGGCCCCGTCCCAGAAAGAAATAGCGCTCCCGCCCACTCCGGAAGTCCGCCATCACGCTCCACGCGTGCTGGTTTTCAAATCAGCGGTGAAGACCCACTTAGAGCGGTTTTCGTTCGAGTGCGGTACACCCAGCATTCGGCGGGGCACGGGCTCGACCAACGCGCGCAGGAGCCTGCGACCGGACTGGGCGCCGCCGAGTAGGACGACGAGGTCGTCGGACGTAGCCTTTCAGCGCGAACCAGCCCTGCGCGTCCTGTCGGAAGACCTTGTCGACCCCACGGACCATCGCGTCGTAAACCGCCGGCACGGTGCGCGGAGCGGCGGCGCGAAGTGCCTCCTTGACCTTGGAGCCGCAGTTCTCCACCGGCGACAAGTCCGGCGAGTAGGCGGGCAGAATCCAGTAGCGGACGCCTCGGGCACGAAGCGCCTGGCGCACGCCACGTAGGCGATGCGCGCCAAGGCCGTCGACAATGACCACGTCTCCGCGCTTCAGCTCGGGCATGAGCACCTGGCGCACGTAAACCTCGAAGTGCTCACCGTTCATCGCCCCCTTGAAGGCCCACGGTGCAACGACACCTCGCAAGCCAAGCCCCATCACCAGCGTGATGTTCGGGTCCGGATTGGCGGGGACTTTGCCGTACGCACGCCTCCCGCGAGGCGCACGCCCATAACGGCGCGCCATGCCCAGGTTAGCGCCGAATTCGTCAACGAAGATCAGCCGACGCGCACCCGCCGCCCGCGCTCGGCGGCGGAACCTCCGACGCGCGACTTGGACATCGGGCCTGTCCTGTTCGCTTGCACATAGCGTCTTTTTTTTCGTGTCAAACCGAGCCGCATCAGCGCGCGGCACATCGTCGGGCGGCTCACGCGCGCACCCGTGCGGTGCTCCAGCAGCTCGATGAGCTCATCCAGGGTTCGGTCGTTTTTGTCGTCGACGAGCGCTCGTAGCTGCTGCGCTCCGGCCTCGTCGATCTTCGAGGCCCTTCCGCCACCGTGCGGCCGAGGCGCTACGCTCCCAGTCGACCGCTCGATACTGAGATACTCCTGCACAGTGCTGAGAACGACGGCGAAACGCGCGGCGATTTCTCGCATGCTTCCCTCGCCGTTGCGGTAGGCATCAACGATCCGCTGTCGCAGGTCGACACTGTACGGTCCCATGCGCGTAGCCCACGCAGCCTGCGTGCCATCACCCTACCGGACGTGCTCTGCTTGCACCGAACCCGAACGAAAACCGCTCTAGAACCTACCAGTCCTCAGCTCGCGCGTGTGGATGGTGCTCTGGATTGGCTTTGTGCGGGAGAGGGTAGCGCTAAAGCCCTTGACGCGCGGGCTGCCTCATCGCTGGCGACGCGGTGCTAGCGCGTGCCGACGCCCAGGTTGGCGACCATGGCGAGGCGCTGAGGACCCTCGCCGAACCGCGCGTGCAGCCGGGTGAGGATTGCCTTGCCGAGCTCGTCCCAGCGCTCCGCGCCGAGCTTGTCCCGCAGGAGCACGAGCGGCGCGTTGCTCCGGCGCATCGAGCGCCAGAGCTCCTCGGTCGAGGTCGCTTCCAGCGCGTGCTCGACCTCGCGCACCGAGACGTCGCGAAACCCCGCGGCCTCCATCTCGGCGCGGAACTCGCCCGGGTCTCCGAGCGGCGCCTTGCCGTCGCCGAAGGGCAGCCCGGGCAGCTCGGCGCGGAGCGCCGAGAAGAGCTCGTCCAGGATCGGCGTCCTGTCCATCGGCGCCCAGCTCCCGACGACGGCCCGGCCGCCGGGGCCGAGCACCCGGAAGAGCTCGCGCAAGCCGCGATCGCGATCGGGGAAGAACATCAGCCCGAACATCGAGAAGGCGGCGTCGAAGGAGCCATCCTCGAACGGCAGCGCCATGCCGTCGCCGACGCGGGCGTCCACCGCGAGCCCCGCGCGCGCGGCGCGCTCGCGCAGCCGCTCGACCATCGCCGGGGCGAAGTCGATGGCGGTCACGCGCGCCTCCCCGGCGGCGAGGAGGGACAGGGTGCCTGGCCCGGCCGCCACGTCGAGCACGCGGGCGCCCGGCCCGATGCCGGCCAAACGGAGGGCGTCGGCGGCGTACTTCTCGAAGTGAGGGACGATATCGACCGCGTAATCGTCTGCGACCATGTCCCAGGCGACGGGGGTGGCGAGGGGGCTCGGGGGCTGGCTCATGGGCCAAGGTGCTACCACGTGCGCGCCGAGCAGATCCAGCCGGCACCGCCCGGCGGCAGTCGCAGGATATCGAGAAGAAGAGGAGAAGAGGAGAAGAGACCTACAGCAAAGATGCTGTATGGAACCGGGCGCTCACCGACATCGTGACGCTCCCTGGAGCGGCCGCGCCCGCGCGGTGGTCACTGTGCGACCGCGCTTTCGCGGCGTTTCGCCACACGCGCCTGCGCCAGCGCCCTTGCCCCACCTCTCGCGCCGGTGTTCCCCACCGCCGCCTCCGGCGAGCTCGGATCAGCATCCGAGTCGGCGTCCTGCTCCTCATCCGTCTTGTCCTCCGCCTTGTCGGCGCCGGTCTCGGTCGCGTCGTGAGGCGGCAGCACGGCCTTCGCGGTCGACACGAGCAGCACGCTGGTCAGCGCGACGACGCTCGCCGACCCGGCGACGAACACCGCGATATGCATCATGGTGCGCTGGAGGAGGCTGCCTTCATTCAACTTCCGGAGGATCTTCAACATCGTGCTACCTGCCTCTTTCGCGAGCGCCCGCTCGCCGCCAGCGTCTCTGCGACATCTCCTGTGAATGCGAGCGTCGTGCCATCAACCACCCGCTGGAAGTACCGCATGGATCGCAAGGCCTCTGGTGCCGCTCTGCCAAAGTGGACACGTCGGCGACCTGTACAATGGCGCATCCTGCCAAAATGACAATCCGTTCTTCGGGAGCGCCGCCATCGCGGCGTGTCCGGCGATCGTGGCGCACGGAACACGGTGTACGCCCGACGGAGCTGCCAGGCCTTCCGTGCTCTCGGCGCGCCTCCCGTCCTGTCGACCTGACCCTCATCGACGAGGCGTCCGCCGCTTCGTCGGGAGATGCCTCTCAGCGCGGATTCGGGGGCGCGTCAGGCGCCGCGGGAGCGGCGGGTAAGGCGCCGGCGAACGCGCGCACGGCCTCCGGGTGCTCCGCGATGAGGCGGAGCGCGCGGCCGAGGAGCGAGATCCCCGGCTCGGTCTTGTGCCAGGTCGACGCGCCGCTCGGGTGCGGCAGGCAGATGACGTCGGCCTCGACGCCGTGAAAGCGCGCCCGGCGCGCCTCACCGATCACGCCCGCGAGCGGCCCTCGGTGGCCGAGCACCTGCTCAACCGCCAGGCCGCCCACGGGCAGGATCAGCCTCGGCTCCAGGATCCCGACCTCCCGCTCGATGTGCGTCCGGCAGCGCAGGATCTCCTCGGGATCGGGCTTCCGGTCGCCGCCGCCCTTCGCCTTGCCGGGGAAGCAGCGAGCGACGGCCGAGATGTAGACGCGCCGCCGGAGCTCCTCCTCGGGGACGCCGAGCGCCGCCTCGAACCAGCGGAACAGCGTGCGGCCCGCGGTCCACGCGAACGGGCGGCCGAAGCTGCCCTCGCGCGGGCCGGGCGCCTGGCCGATGAGCAGGATCCGGCTCGGGACGGCCGGACCATGGACGACCGGGCCGACCATCTTCGGGCAGGCACGGCACGCCTCGAGCTCGCGGTGCAGCGCGGCGAGCCTCTCCTCCGAGCTCAGGACGGGAAGACGGATCGCGGGGCCCCTCATCGCGTCGACATCGAGCGCCCTCCGGCGCCCGGGGCCTGCGCGGCCTGCGCGCGCAGGCGCCCCCCGAGGAGGCGCGCCGCGAGCACACCGCCGAGGAAGCCGAAGAGATGGCCCTCCCAGGAGATGCCCACCTGCGTCGGAAGCACGCCCCAGAGCATCCCGCCGTAGACGAACCCGACGACCAGCGAAAGCGCGATCGAGAGGACGCTCCGCTCGAACCAGCCGCGGAGGAGCAGGAAGCCGAAAAAGCCGAAGATGACGCCGCTCGCGCCGATATGCACCGAGCTGCTCGACCCGATGAGCCAGACGCCCAGGCCGCCCACGAGCGCCGAGAGGAGCGTCACGAGGACGAGGTCGCTCGTCCTGCGGAGCAGGATGAGCCAGCCGAGCGCGACGAACGGGACCGTGTTCGCCATGAGGTGGGCGAAGCCGCCGTGCAGCCATGGCGCGAGCGCGATCCCGAGGAGGCCCGGGATCGTGCGAGGGCGGATGCCCAGGGCATCGAGCGATCCGCGGAACATCAGAAAGTCGAGGATCTCGATGGCCCAGAGGAGCGCGACGAGGCCTCCGAGCAGCGCCGCATGCAGCTTGAGCTCACGGGTGATCGTCCTGGTTTCGCTGGTGCTCATGCTTGTCCTCGCCGGGCCGCAGGAGAGGGGCCCACGCCTCGAGCGTAGCTCCTGAAACAGCGACGCGCGCGTGCTCTTCCTGCGAGGCGCGCCCTCGGCGCCGATAGCTGCCCCGTCCGGCGAACGGCGGGGTAGAGATCGGGCTCATGCTGCTCACCCGCGCCGAAGCCACCGGATTCCGCGAGACCTCCCTGCACGCCGACGTGATGCAGTTCGTCCGCTCGCTGGAAGCCCGCAACGATCCGCGCCTCTCCGTGACGACCTTCGGGACGAGCCCGGGCGGACGGGAGCTGCCGCTGCTCTTGCTGTCGAAGGACGGCGTGCGTTCCCCGGCCGAGGCCCGCCGCACCGGACGCCCCGTGGTGCTGATGCTCGACGGGATCCATCCCGGCGAGGTGGAGGGCAAGGAGGCCAGCCTCGCGCTCGTCCGCGACCTGCTCGACGGCCGGCACCCCGACTGGCTCGACACGCTCGTGCTCCTCGTCGCGCCGCTGTTCAACCCGGACGGCAACGACGCGCTCGACCCGCGGAACCGCCGCCTCGACCTGAAGAAGCTCGCCGGCCAGCCGGGCCCGGTCGTGGGCACCCGCACGCAGAGCCAGGGCATCAACCTGAACCGCGACTACCTCCGCCAGGCCGCGCCCGAGATGCGCCTGCTCCAGGAGCGCGTGTGCATCCCGTGGGCGCCCGATCTCACGATCGACAACCACGCGACCAACGGCTCGGTGCACCGGTTCCACATGACGGTCGACGTGCCCCACACCCTCGAGTCCGGCCGCGCCGAGCCGATCGCGATGATGCGCGATCGCCTGGTCCCCGACGTGATGGCGGCGGTCCGGAAGCGCGGCTTCGAGAGCGGCTGGTACGGCAACTTCGTCGAGGACGAGCGCGTGATCGACGCGGGCGGCGACGTCGATCCGACGGCGCCCGTCGGCCTCGGCTGGATGACGTACCCGCACCATCCGCGGTTCGGCTCCAACTACCGCGGGCTCACGGGCCGGCTCGACCTGCTGCTCGAGTGTTACAGCTATCTCCCGTTCGAGGAGCGCGTCCAGACCGCCTCGGCGTGGCAGATCGAGGCCCTCTCCTGGGCCGCCGCGCACGACGGCGCCATCCGCGAGGTCGTGGCCGCGAGCGCGCGGCCGCCGGAGCGCGTCGCGGTCCGGTACCGCCTCGAGCCGACCGGGACCCCGATCGACATCCTCACGCGCAGCCCGCGGGCGTTCGACGGCGAGCCCGTCACCGTGCGGATCCCGCACCACGCGCGCTTCGTCGGGACCACCGTGGTGGACCGGCCACGGGCCTACCTCGTGCCGCCGGCGCTCGCCGAGGCCCTGCGCCGGCACGGGCTCCGCGTCGAGCCGGCCGAGGGCGTCCACGACGTCGAGGTCGCGCGGGTGGCGTCGCTCGGCGCCGAGGGCGGCCGCGCGATCCTGGAGGCGGCCCGGGTCGGCGAGGTGGCCGTGCAGTGGCGCGAGGAGGCCCGGCGGGCCCCCGAGGGCTGGTCCCGGGTCGACACCGAGCAGCCGCTCGGCGCGATCGCCGTGTACCTGTGCGAGCCCGAGAGCGACGACGGGGCGGTCGAGAACGGCCTCGTCGAGGCGCCCGCCGTCGGGGACGAGCACCCGGCCTGGCGGGTCCGATGAGCCCGGAGGCTTGGCATTTCTCCGGCGTTCTGCTTTTTCACGAGGTGGCGATCCGCTCGACGCCTCGCTGCTCGATGCGGCTCGCTGACCCGAACCTGACCTGAACCTGAAAAGGAGAGCGATGAAGGACCAGATTCCCGGCTTTCTGTTCATCGACCACATCGCCATGGCGGTGCCCGCCGGGCAGCTCGACGCGCAGGTGAAGGCCTACGAGCTGCTCGGCTTTCGCGAGGTGCACCGGGAGGAGGTCCGGGGCACGGATCAGGTCCGCGAGGTGATGCTGCGTGTCGGCGACAGCGACAACCACATCCAGCTCCTCGAGCCCCTCTCTCCTGAGTCTCCCGTCCAGAAGCTCATCGACAAGAACGGCGGACGCGGGGGCTTCGCCCACGTCGCCTACCGGGTCGGCGACGTTCAGGCCGCCTTCGACGAGCTCAAGGCGAGGGGCTTCCGCCTCGTCGACGCGGCGCCCCGGCCCGGCTCCCGGGGCACCACGATCTTCTTCATGCACCCGAAGTCGCGTGAAGACGCGCCGTTCGGTCACCTCATCGAGGTCGTGCAGGCCCATGGATGACAGGCTCTTCGCCGAGTTCGCGCCGGTCGCGCTGGAGACCTGGAAGCAGGCGCTCCAGCGGGATCTCAAGGGCAAGACCGCGGACGATCTCTCCTGGGCGAGCGCCGAGGGTCTCCTCGTGCCGCCGATCTTCGCGCCGGACAGCCCTCCGCTCCCCGCGGCCGAGGGCGGGCCGCTCGTGGCGTCGCTCGTCGCCGAGCTCCGGAGCGGCGCTCCGGAGCTGCGCTTCACGCTCGGCTGCAGCTACTTCTTCGAGATCGCCCGCCTCCGCGCCGCGCGCCTCCTCGCCGCGCGCCTGCGGCCGGGCGCCACCCTCACCGCCGTCATCCCGTCGGCCGCCGTGCCCGGCGACGAGCAGCACAAGAACCTCCTCCGCGGCATCGTGGCGATGATGGCGGCCGTCGCCGGCGGCGCGGACGACGTCGTGATCACCCCGCCCGAGCGCCTGCTCGGCAACGCCCGGGTCATCCTCCGCGAGGAGGCCCGCTTCGAGGCCGAGGGCAGCCCCGCCGCGGGCTGCTGGTACATCGAGCAGCTCTCGCAGAGCCTCGCCCGGGCGGCGATGCGGCAGCTCGATGACACCGTGGATCTCCCCGCGCCGCCCGCGGCCCCGCAGGACACCGCGCCTCCCGAGCACCTCGGCTTCTCCTCCGGCATTTCGCCGTTCCTGCGCGGGCCGTATACCAGCATGTACGTGGTCCGCCCGTGGACCCTCCGCCAGTACGCCGGGTACTCCACGGCCGAGGAGTCGAACGCGTTCTACCGGCGCAACCTGGCCGCCGGGCAGACCGGGCTCTCGGTCGCCTTCGACCTCGCGACCCACCGCGGCTACGACTCGGACCACCCGCGCGTGGTCGGCGACGTGGGGAAGGCCGGCGTGGCCATCGACACCGTGGAGGACATGAAGATCCTCTTCGACCAGATACCGCTCGACAGGATGAGCGTGTCGATGACCATGAACGGCGCCGTGCTCCCCGTCATGGCGTTCTACATCGTCGCCGCCGAGGAGCAGGGCGCGCGGCCCGAGCTCCTCTCCGGAACCATCCAGAACGACATCCTCAAGGAGTTCATGGTCCGGAACACGTATATCTACCCGCCGGCGCCGTCGATGCGGATCGTCGCCGACATCTTCCGCTATACGGCCGAGAAGACACCCAGGTTCAACTCGATCAGCATCAGCGGCTATCACATGCAGGAGGCGGGCGCGACCGCCGAGCTGGAGCTCGCCTACACGCTCGCCGACGGCCTCGAGTACCTGCGCACCGGCATCGCGTCGGGCATGGATATCGATGATTTTGCCGGTCGATTCTCGTTCTTCTTCGGGATCGGCATGGACCATTTCACCGAGATCGCCAAGCTGCGGGCGGCGCGGCTCCTGTGGGCGAAGATCGTGAAGGGGTTCCACCCGAAGAACCCCAAATCGATGGCGCTGCGGACTCACTGCCAGACGTCGGGGTGGAGCCTCACCGAGCAGGACCCGTTCAACAACATCACCCGCACGGCCATCGAGGCGCTCGCGGCCGTGCTCGGCGGCACCCAGTCGCTCCACACGAACGCCCTGGACGAGGCGCTGGCGCTCCCCTCGGACTTCTCGGCCAAGGTCGCGCGCGACACGCAGCTTTTCTTGCAGAAGGAGACCGATGTCTGCCGCGTCATCGACCCGTGGGGCGGCTCCCACCTCGTCGAGCGCCTCACGGAGCGGCTTTCGCGGAGCGCGTGGCGGTTCATCCAGGAGGTGGAATCGCTGGGCGGCATGGTCAAGGCCATCGAGAACGGCCTGCCCAAGCTGCGCATCGAGGAGGCGGCGGCCCGCAAGCAGGCCCGCATCGACGCGGGCCGCGACATCATCGTCGGCGTCAACGCGTACAGGCTGGAGAGGGAGGCGCCGATCGAGCTCCGCGAGGTGGACAACACCGCGGTGCGCGAGACGCAGGTCGCGCGCCTGGGCGCGGTGAAGGCCGCCCGCGCGGAGGCCGCGGTGGGCGAGTCGCTCGCCGCGCTCACCCGCTGCGCCGCGACGGGCGAGGGGAACCTGCTCGCGCTCGCCGTCGACGCCGCGCGACGCCGCGCGACGCTCGGCGAGATCTCCGACGCGCTGGAGCGCGTCTTCGGCCGCTACGAGGCGCCGGTGCGCACCGTCAGCGGCGTTTACGGCGCGGAGATCCGCGAGGCGGGCGCTGGTCGCGAGGTGGAGGCGCTCGTCCGCGAGTTCGCCGCCCTCGAGGGCCGCCGCCCGCGCATCCTCGTCGCCAAGATGGGTCAGGACGGGCACGACCGGGGCATGAAGGTGATCGCCACCGCCTTCGCGGATCTCGGGTTCGACGTCGATATCGGCCCCCTCTTCCAGACGCCGGAGGAGGTGGCCCGGCACGCCGTCGAGAACGACGTCCACGTGGTCGGCATCTCCTCCCTCGCGGGCGGCCACAAGACCCTGGTGCCCCAGCTGATCGACGCGCTCGGGGCGGCCGGCCGCGGGGACATCCTTGTCGTGGCGGGCGGGGTGATCCCGCCGCAGGATTATCGTTATCTCGAGGAGCGCGGCGTCGCGGGCGTCTTCGGGCCCGGGACGGTCATCCCAGACGCCGCGGCGCGGATCGTCCGTACGCTCATCGGGCGCCTCTCCGCGCAGGAGGCTCGCTAGGTTGAAGCCGAGCCCGAGGCAGCTCGTCGACGGTCTCCTCGCGGGCGACCGCGCGGCGCTCGCGCGCGCCATCACGCTGGCTGAGAGCTCGCTCCCCCGCCACCAGGAGCTCGCCGAGGAGGTCCTGGAGCTCTGCTTGCCTCACGGCGGCGGCGCCACGCGACTCGGCATCACCGGTGTGCCTGGGGTCGGCAAGAGCACGTTCGTCGACGCGCTCGGCGTCCACCTCGTGCGTGAGCGGGAGGAGACCGTCGCCGTGCTCGCGGTCGACCCGAGCAGCCCTGTTCACGGCGGGAGCATCCTTGGTGACAAGACCCGGATGCCGCGGCTCGCCAGCGACCCGCGGGCCTTCATTCGCCCCTCGCCGTCGGGCGGCTCGCTCGGCGGCGTGGCGCGGGCCACGCGCCAGGCCATCGTTCTCTGCGAGGCGGCCGGCTACCGCAACATCCTGGTCGAGACGGTCGGTGTCGGGCAATCCGAGGTCGCCGTCGCCAACATGACGGATTGCTTCCTGCTCCTCATGCTGCCCGGGGCCGGCGACGAGCTGCAAGGCGTGAAGCGGGGCATCATGGAGCTCGTCGATCTCGTGATCATCAACAAGGCCGACGGCGGGAGCGAAGGCCGGGCCGCGCGATCGCGCCGCGATTATGAGAGCGCCTTGCACCTGTTCCCGCCGGCGCCTCACGGCTGGACGCCCGTGGTCTCCGTCTGCTCGGCCCAGGAGAACCGCGGCGTCCGCGAGGCGTGGGAGCTCGTGCTGCGCCACCGCGCGCACATGCAGTCGAGCGGCTGGCTTCTGCGCCGCCGGGCCGCGCAGGCGCGCCGCTGGCTCGTCGAGCTCATCGAGGGGCACCTGCGCGAAACGTTCCTGCGCAGCGCGGCCGTGCGCGAGCGGATGCCCGGGCTGGAGGGCCTCGTCGAGGCCGGCGCGCTCAGCCCGCTCCGCGCGGCGCGGCAGCTGCTGGCGGCCTGGGATCCGGCCGGAAAGGACTGACGATGCGCGACGTCTGCTGGCGCTGCCGGCGCCCCCGTTCAGTCTGCTACTGCGCGCTCCTGCCCTCCTTGTCGACGAGGACGCGGGTCGTGCTCCTCCAGCACCCGCGCGAGCGGCGGGTGGGCATCGGCACGGCGCTCATGACGCACCTGTCGCTGCCCAACTCCGAGCTGCACGAAGGGGTGGTCTTCGAGGAAGACCCCCGGATCGCCGCCCTCGCCGCCGATCCGACGACGGCCGTGCTCTATCCCGGGGGCGACGCGCATCCGGCGGACGGGGCGCCGGTGCGTTCGCTCATCGTGGTCGACGGCACGTGGTGGCAGGCGAAGAAGATGCTCGCGCTGAACCCCCGTCTGGCCGCGGTGCGCCGCATCGGCGTGACGCCCCGGGCCCCGGGCAACTACCGCATCCGAAAGGAGCCGCGGCCCGAGTGCCTCGCCACGGTCGAGGCGGTGGCCAGCGCGCTCGGCGCGCTCGAGGGCGAGCCCGCGCGCTTCGACGCGATGCTGCGGGCCTTCGAGTTCATGGTCGACCGGCAGATCGAGCACCAGGCGACGAGCGACGCCCCGCGGCGGCGGCGCGCGCAGGCCGCCCCGCCGCTCTCGCCGCTGCGCCCCTACCTCGCCGATCCGGCGAAGGTCGTGCTCGTCGACGGCGGCGCCAACGCCGGGTGGCCGGCAGCCGCCGGCGCGGCCGAGCCCAGGACCGAGCTCGTGCACCTCGTGGCCTGCCGCGCCTCGGGCGAGCGTTTCGAGGCGTTCCTCCGCCCGCGTCGCCCGCTGGGCGAGAGCGTCGCGCACCAGCTCGAGGTGCCCGAGGCCCGCCTGCGCGACGGCGAGGACGCGGGCGCGGCCGTGGCGCGGCTCCGCGCCTTCGTCGGCCACGGCGGCGTGCTGGCCACCTGGGGCGCCTTCACGGTGGACCTGCTCGCGCAGGAGGGCCTCGGGCGCGCGCCCTTCCTCGACCTGCGCGACCTCTGCGCGCGGCACCTGCGACGGCGGCCCGGCGGCATCGCCAACGGGGCGCGGGCGCTCCAGGCCGGGGAGCCGGTCCCGCGGGGCAGCGGGCGGTGCGGGCGCACGGTGGGGTGGCTCGAGGTCGTCCTCGCGCGGCTCCTCGAGCTCGCGGGGGACGAGGGCGTTGCGGCGCCGGGCGCTGCATGAGATGCTCCGGCCGTGGCATTCTCCCGGCTGCGCTGAGCTCGGCATCCTCGTCCTCCCTCTAGCCCCGGCGCGGCCGGGGCGACGTGGCGAGCGCGCGGGTGCCTGTCCGTGCCCTGTCTTCCCCTGCAACGTGGAAGACCGGGGCGCGGAGCCTCACGCCCGGCAGCCTGGAAGGAACACGCCACGCACGCCTGGTCGGTCGTGAGCTCGCGCCGCGAGTCTTCCCCATGCACGCGCGCCGCCGCCTGGCTCGACGGCGCGCGAAGAGGCTCGCGATCATGACCGAACGTACAAGCACCCCGTCTCCGGCTTCTTCCTCCTTCGCGCCGATCGACTCCGTCGGCGCGCTCCTCGATGCGGCGCGCCGCGAGGGGCTCCGGCTCGTCACGTCGCACCCCGACCTCGACCAGACCGGGCTCGACTTCCTCGTCGTGCACGCCCACGACGAGGAGGGCGTGCCGTGGGTCGTGCGCACGCCGCGCCGGCTCGCGGTCGTCGAGTCGGCCCGCGTCGAAGCGCGCGTGCTGGCCCTGGTGCGCGAGCACCTGCCGGTGGCCGTGCCCGACTGGCGCGTGCACACCGACCAGGTGATCGCCTATCCACGGCTCGGCGACGTCCCTGCGGTCTCCGTGGATCCCGAGGCGGGCGTGCGCTGGAACCGCGTCGATCCGGCGGCGCCCTCGGCGGCGTTCATCGCGTCGATGGCAGAGGCCCTGGCGGCGCTGCAGCGCGTGAACGCCGCGGCGATCGAGGCGGCGGGCGTCCCCATGAAGTCCATCGATGACGTGCGCCAGCTCCACGCCCGGGCCATGGACGAGACGCGCGCCGCGCTGGCGCCGCCGGACGTCCTGTGGGCGCGGTGGCAGCGCTGGCTCGCGAACGACGCGGTGTGGCCGCGCCACCTCGCCCTCGTGCACGGCGACCTCCACCCCGGGCACATGCTCCTCGACGAGGGCGGCCGGCTCACCGGGATCCTCGACTGGACCGAGGCCCACCTCGGCGATCCCGCGGTCGACTTCGCGCTCTTCGCCGGCGCCTTCAGCAAGGCCGCGCTGGACGCGTGCATCGCGCGCTTCGAGGAGGCCGGCGGCACGACATGGCCCGGCTTCGCGGCCCACGCCGCCGAGCGCTGGGCGGCGTGGCCCGCGCTCGCGGCGAAATGGGGGGTCGAGTCGGGCAACGAGGGCGTGATCGCGTACGCGCGCTCGATGCTCGACCAGCTCGCGTCCGAGAGCGGGTGAGCGGCTCATGTGAGCTGTAACCAACGATAATCATTCAAATTTTCCTCCTATCTCCCCACCTCCAAGTTCGCATGACAGCGCGACCCGGCCCTGGGTAGCCTCTTCCCATGCGCGGAGGACACGACGCGGAGGCCAGTGCGGCGGATCGGGCGCTCGTGCTCGTGCTACTGGGCGCGGTCCTCCTCGTGTCGCCGGCGCGCCTGCTCTGGGCGCGCGGCCCGCTCGCGGTGGCGGCCGTCTTCGCGGTGTGGGTCGCGCTGATCGCGCTCGCCTGGCTCGCGACGCGCGCCGGCCGCGGCGACGCCGGCCGCGGCGACGCCGACCGCGGCGACGCCGGCCGCGGCGACGCCGGCCGCGGCGAGCGGGAGCCGCCGCCGTGATCGACGTCGGCGTCCTCCTGTTCGCCACGGTGGCCTGGCTGGCCGTGCTCGCCGCCATCGCGCTCGCCGCGCAGCGCGAGCGCATCCCCCGCGCGCTCGCGCGGCACCCGCTCGTCCTCGCCCTCTCGCTCGGCGTCTACGCCTCGTCGTGGACCTACTACGGCGGCGTCGGCTTCGCGCAGCGCCACGGGCTCGTCTTCCTCGCCGTCTACCTGGGCCCGACGCTCGCGTGCGTGGCCACGCCGCTCCTCTGGTCGCGCGTCCTGCACATCACGCGCGAGCAGCGCCTCTCCTCGCTCGCCGACCTGCTCGCGTTCCGCTTCCAGAGCCCCGCCGCCGGGGCGCTCGTCGCCGCGTTCTCCCTCGTCGCCAGCCTCCCCTACGTCGCGCAGCAGTTCCGCGCGACCGAGCAGTCGGTCCGCGTGCTGTCCGGGCCGGGGCACGAGGAGGCCGTGGGCGCCGTCTTCTGCGTGCTGCTCGCCCTCTTCACGGCGTTCTTCGGCGCCCGCCCGTCCGCCGAGCAGGGGCGCGAGGACGGCCTCGCGGCGGCGGTCGCCTTCGAGTCGGCGGCGAAGCTCGCCGTGCTCGCGGCCGTGGGCCTCATCGCCGTGCTCGGGGCGTTCGGCGGGCTGGGCGGCCTCGCGGACTGGCTCGGCGATCACGCCGCCGAGGTCGAGGCGCTCGGCCGCCCCGTGCGCGAGGACAGCGGCTGGACCTCGATGCTCGTCATCAGCTTCGCCGCGGCCTTCCTCCTGCCGCGGCAATGGCACCTGGCCTTCGCCAGCGTCGCCGGGGGCCGGGCGCTCGCGAAGGCGGCCTGGGCCTTCCCGCTGTTCCTGCTCGCGCTCAACCTGCCCGTGCTGCCCATCCTCTGGGCGGGGACCCGCATCGCCCCGACCGGGCCCGCCGACAGCTACGTGCTGCTCGTGCCCCAGCTGCTCGACCTGCCCTGGCTCGCGCTCGCCGCCTTCATCGGCGGCATCTCCGCGGCGAGCGCCATGGTCATGGTCACCGCCGTCGCCCTCGCGAACGACAGCGCGACGCACCTGCTCCTGCCGCTCGCCCGCAGGACGCTGCGCCGCAACGTCTACGCGCGCGTCCTGTGGATGCGGCGCGGGCTCCTGACCGCCATCCTCGTCGGCGGGTGGCTCTTTCACCGCGCGCAGCCGAACCGCGGGCTGCTCGTCGAGAGCGGCATCGTGTCGTTCATCGCCTTCGCGCAGCTCCTGCCAGGGCTCTTCGCCGTGCTCTTCTGGGAGCGCGCGACGCGCGCGGGGTTCATCGCCGGGCTCCTCGCCGGCATCGGCATCTGGACGGCCATGTGCCTCGCGCCGCTCCTGCCCGGCATGCCCGGGCTCGATCCGGCGTGGCTCGACCTCCTGCGCGAGGGCGCGGACCACGGAGGCCGCGCCGCGCGCGCGGCGCACGCGACCTCCCCGGACACCTGGTCGCTGCCGACGTTCGTGTCGCTCGCCGTCAACGGCGCCACGCTCGGGCTCGTCTCGCTCCTGCGCCCGCCGGCCAAGGCGGAGCGCGAGGCGGCGCGCCTGTGCAGGCGGCGCGAGATCGGCCCGTCGGTGGAGCGCGCGACCGTGGCCACGAGCGTCGGCGCGCTGGAGGAGCGGCTCGCCCGGCTGCTCGGCCGCGAGGCGGCGGGCATCGAGGTCACGCGCGCCCGGATCGAGCTCGACATCCCGCGCGACGAGACGCGCCCCACCGAGCTCCACGCGCTGCAGGAGCGCCTGCACCGCAACCTGTCGCCGCTGGTCGGCCCGGTGCTCGCGAGGACGGCCGCGGAGGCGGAGGAGGCGCACGCCCCCGCGGCGGCGCCGCGTGGAACCGTGAGCGGCGCGCTCACCGAGGAGCTCCGGTGGCTCGAGCGCCGGCTCGCGCGCGGGGAGACGCGGCTCGTCGGCGCGGCGCGGGAGCTCGACCTCTTGCGGCGGTGGCTCCGCTCGGTCCTCGCGCAGCTGCCGCTCGGGGTCTGCGCCGTGGGCTCCGACGGCGCGATCAGCCTCGTCAACCGGCGCCTCGAGGCGCTCGTCGGCGTCGAGGAGCGCGACCTCGTCGGGGCGCCGCTCGACCGGCTGCCGGCCCCGTTCGCGGAGCTGTTCGCCCGCGCCGCGCGCGCGGCGTCCGCCGGCGAATCCGGCACGGGCGCCGAGGAGATCGAGGCGCACGTGGCCGGGCGCGCGCGCTCGCTGCGCGTGCACCGCGCCGCGCTCGACCCGCTCGACGCGCGCGCCGCCTCGGGGGGCGTGGTCTTCCTCGTCGAAGATCGCACCGAGCAGCGCGCGCTCGAGGCGCAGCTCGCCCACCGAGATCGCCTCGCCCAGATCGGCCGCCTCGCCGCGGGCGTGGCCCACGAGGTCGGCAACCCGCTCACGGGCATCGCCTGCCTCGCGCAGAACCTCCGGGCCGAGGCCGACAGCGACGAGATCCGCGCGCGGGCGGGCCTCATCCTCGGCGAGACGGCGCGCATCGAGGCCATCCTGCGATCGCTGCTCGAGCACAGCCGCACCGGCGCCGTGCCGTCGCCCGGCGAGAGCCCGCGCGCGCGGGTCGGGCGCGTGCCGCTCGCCCAGGTGGTCGCCGAGGCCGAGCGGCTGCTCCGGCTCGACCGCGCGGCGCCGCACGTCCTCGTGGAGCAGGCCTGCCCGGAGTCGCTCGTCGTCATCGGGGATCGGCGCGAGCTCGTGCAGGTCTTCGTCAACCTGCTCGCGAACGCCCGCGACGCCTCCGGGGCCGGCGCGACCATCGCCGTCCGGGGGCGGCTCGAGGCCGGCGAGATCGTCGTCGAGGTCGAGGACCACGGCAGCGGCATCCCCGAGGAGCTCCTTGCCGCGGTGCTCGAGCCGTTCGTGACGACGAAGCGCGATCCGAGCGGCACGGGCCTCGGCCTGCCGCTCTCGCGCTCGATCGTCCAGGATCACGGCGGCACCCTCACGCTGCGGAGCGCGGTGGGGCAGGGGACGACGGTCGTCGTGCGGCTCCCGCTCGCGGGCGCGACCGGGGCGCGGCGCGGGCCCGAGGCGGCGCCATGAGCCCGAGCCTGCGCGTCGAGGACGAGATGGTCATCTGGAGCGCTGCTGGGTGTTACCGATCGTAACGGAGCGTCACCGGACGAGCCGGCCTACGTGATCGGCCGGTGACGGAACGGGTATTCTCTCGACTCTTTGCGTGATATTCGGATCCTGGAGATCAGGAGACGGAAAGTAGGGTGACATGGCATCGAACCACGCGTTGCCGTGCGCTGCCCGGCCTCTCGTCCCCCGCGCGCGACGGTTACGCCGTCGGGCGCGAGGGACGAGAGGCCATGAACGACACAGTGGCTCCCTCTCCACGGCTCGACGCCGGCTCTAGGCCCGACTTCAGCCCTCCCGACAAGCGCTGGAACTCCTTCGAGGAACCGCTCCCATGGCACAGACGTCTCCCGCAACCGTCGCCGTGACCCCCACGAGCAGCGCCAGCAAGGGCGCGCATGAGGTCGTCGACAGCCGCACGCTCTGGAAGGTCATCTTCGCGTCCGCCGGCGGCACAATGATCGAGTGGTACGACTTCTACATCTTCGGGAGCCTCGCCGCGATCATCTCCACGCACTTTTTCCCGAAGGACAACCCGACAGCGGGCTTCCTGCTGACGCTGGGCACGTTCGCCACCGGCTTCGTGGTCCGCCCCTTCGGCGCGCTCGTGTTCGGGCGCATCGGCGA
Organism: Sorangium sp. So ce887; assembly: GCF_051521455.1. Taxonomy (NCBI): domain Bacteria; kingdom Pseudomonadati; phylum Myxococcota; order Polyangiales; family Polyangiaceae; genus Sorangium; species Sorangium sp. So ce887. The sequence continues at coordinate 3,825,987 of NZ_CP150354.1, forward strand.
TATCGTCGGCCGGAAGTATGCGTTCCTCGTGACCTTGCTGCTGATGGGCGGCGCGACGTCGCTCATCGGCTTCTTGCCGACGTACGACAGCATCGGGATGCTCGCTCCGATCGCGCTCGTCCTGATCCGGCTCGTGCAGGGCCTCGCGCTCGGCGGCGAGTACGGCGGCGCGGCGGTGTACGTCGCCGAGCACGCGCCCGACGCGAAGCGCGGCTTCTACACCTCGTTCATCCAGATCACGGCGACCCTCGGCCTGTTCGTCTCGCTGGCGGTGATCCTCGGGACCCGCCTCCTCCTCGGCGAGGAGGACTTCAAGGAATGGGGCTGGCGCGTCCCGTTCCTCCTGTCGGTCCTCCTCGTCGGCGTGTCCTTCTACGTGCGTGTCCGTCTCAAGGAGTCGCCGATCTTCGCCAAGCTCAAGGCGGAGGGGAAGACGTCGTCCGCTCCCATCAAGGACAGCCTCGGCAACAAGCGCAACTGGAAGGTCATCCTGATTGCCCTCTTCGGCGCCACGGCCGGCCAGGGCGTGGTCTGGTACACGGGGCAGTTCTACGCGCTCTACTTCCTGCAGAACACGCTGAAGGTCCCGTTCATCACGGCCACGGTCGTGATCGCCGCCGCGCTCGCCCTCGGCATGCCGTTCTTCGTGTTCTTCGGCGCGCTCTCGGACCGCATCGGCCGGAAGAAGATCATGCTCGCGGGCAACCTGTGCGGCGCGATCGGGTTCTTCCCGGTGTTCTGGTTGATGAAGCAGAACGCCGACAGCCCGGTCATCCTCACCGCGCTCGTGTTCGTGCTCGTGATCTTCGTCACGATGGTCTACGGCCCGATCGCGGCCTACCTCGTCGAGGCCTTCCCCGCGAAGGTGCGCTACACGTCGCTCTCGATCCCGTACCACATCGGCAACGGCGTGTTCGGCGGGATGCTGCCGCTCATCGCCTCCTCGGTGACGGTCGCGACCGGCAACATCTACGCGGGCCTCCTCTACCCGATCACGGTGGCGCTCATCACGGTGGTCGTCGGTGGGATCTACCTGAAGGAGCGGAGCGACGTCCGCATCTGGGACGAGCTCGATAACGCGCGCGAGTCCTGACGCCAGGACGCGACGCCTCGCCGGACGGCGCGCCGCCGCGCGCCGTCGCCCCCGCCTAGCCCCGAGATGACCGAAGCGGACCGCCGCCCCCGCGGGACCGCAATGCTCCTGCCGAGATCGGCGGCATCGCGTCGCAGCGCGCCCGATGCCCATCCGCGCGCCTCGCGCGCTCGCGAATCCGCGTGTCGAGGACCTGGGTTTCTCGAACCCGCAGGGCGCCCGTCTCGGACGCGCTCCACGACTCCCCTCCGTCGCACATCACCCGTTACGCGTCGCTCCAGGCCGAGGGCTTCCCGATGACGTTCCACGTCAACCGCGGGAGGAGCAACCTGGCATGGTAGGTGAAGCGTCGTCAGGGTGAGAGATCAACCATGCTGGATTCAGCATGTGTCGTGATCGTAGAGCCGTTGACCGGGAATACAGATTGAACGCGCCGTGTCATGCGCTTCGCGCGCAGCACACTGGCGTGAGCATCTTGCTGACTTGACTTGCGGCCTTCTCGGCCGCCTCTAGGAGAAAATTCATGCGCTCTACTAGCTTACTGAGCCGCTGCTCGGTCGCGCTCGCTTGTTGCCTTGTCGCCTGCGGCGGCATGTCTTCCGACGACGAAGAGATTGTCTCCCTGGAGAACGAGCTGCTCAGCCCGGACTCGACGATGTCGGCGGAGCTCAAGTTCCAGTCGCAGTGGCAGACGGGGTACTGCGCGGACGTGACCGTGAAGAACGTGGGTGGTCGCGCGATCACCGGCTGGGGCGTGGTGGTCGCGCTCAACGGCTCCACGGTGACCAACAGCTGGAACGCGACCGGCACGCCGTCGGGCGGGCAGCTGAGTGTCACCAACGCGTCGCACAACGGCTCGCTGGCAGCGCAAGGGTCGACGACCTGGGGGTTCTGCGCGAACGGCACCGGAAGGGCCTCGCTCATCTCGGTCAGCGGCAACGGGACCGGAGGCTCGACTTCGGCGAGCTCCAGCAGCAGCGCTTCGAGCAGCTCCAGCAGCAGCGCTTCGAGCAGCTCCAGCAGCAGCGCTTCGAGCAGCTCCAGCAGCAGCGCTTCGGCAAGCTCTGGTGCCGGCGGCGCGGGAGGCGCCGGGGGCTCCGGCGGTGCCGGAGGCGCGGGAGGCGGAGGCGGCTCTGGCGGGGGAGGCCCCGTGGGCCCTGGCTGGGACTGGGCCGGGATCATCGGCACGGGTCAGAGCCTGTCGGTCGGAGCGCAGGGGCCGGCCAGGGCGACCACCCAGCGCCACCACAACCTCAAGCTCTCGCTGGGCAGCGCGTCCGTACCTCCGTTCAATCCGAGCAGCAGCGCGCTCTCGATGGTGCCGCTCGTCGAGCCCATTCGCCCGCTCGCCACGGGCTACCCGAGCGCGTATCCGCGCAACATCTACGGCGAGACGCCGCACACGGCCATGGGCGACCAGATCTCGTCGCTGGTAAAGTCGGCGACGGGCGGCGATCACGTCAGCGTGCACACGGTCGTCGGCGAGAGCGGACAGGCCATGTCGGTCATCAGGAAGGGCGCCAGCGACACCGGCTCCACGGGTCGGGCGTACGCGGCGTCGCTGTTCGAGGCCGCCGCGATCGCCCGCCTCGCCGGCGCGTCGGGCAAGACGTACGGCATCGGCGCGATCGTGATCACCCACGGCGAGTCCGACGCCGGCAGCTCGAGCTACAGGAACGACCTCATCAAGCTCTGGTCGGACTACAACGCCGATCTCCGGCCGCTGACCGGGCAGACCCGGTCGATTCCGATGTTCGTGTCGCAGCAGCACGCCTATCCGACCGGCGCGAACCAGCGGTCGGCCGCCACGCTCGCGCAGTGGCAGGCCGGGCTCGACCGTCCGGGCGACATCCTCTGCTCCGGGCCGAAGTATCAGTATCCGTACGCGAGCGACAACATCCACATGACGGCGGTCGGCTACGAGCGGCTCGGCGAGAAGCTCGGGCAAATCTACCATGAGAAGGTCGTGCTGGGCGAGGACTGGCAGCCTCTGCAGCCGACCCGGGTCGAGCGCAGCGGTCGCGTGATCACGGTGCACTTCCACGTGCCGGTGCCGCCGCTCGCCTGGGACAGCTCGCTCCCTTCGCCGCACCAGAGCTCGCTCACCGAGTGGGCGCAGGGGCGCGGCTTCGAGGTCCGCACGGCGGGCACCCGGATCCCGATCAGCTCCGTCGCGATCTCGGGCGACACGGTGCGCATCACCGTCGGCAGCGATCTCCCCTCGACGGGCCTCTGGGTCGGCTACGCCATGACCAGCGACGGCTCGGCGTTCTCGGGCCGGACGTGGCGCTCGGGCCAGCTGCGCGACTCCGATCCCTTCGTCGGCTCGATGACGGGAACCGCGCAGCCGAACTACGCGGTGGCGTTCGAGATGTCGGTGCCCTGAGGCGCGCCGGCAGGGCGTATCCATCCAGATCTTCGCTGCCGAGCGCGGGCAGTCAGACGTCTGACCCAGGACGGCCAGACGTCTGACCCTCGCGGGCCCGTCGAGGCGCGCGATCGGCTGAACCAGCTCCGGCTGACCGCGCCCCGGACTCCGCAGCCTGCGGGATTCGCTACAAGCTCGCGCCCGTCAGGGTCGCTACGATGCGCTCGATCGACCAGTAGCCTGCCATTCCGCCCATCGCGTACACCAAGCCACGCTGCACCGTCGCTGGTTGCAGGGGAATCCGCGCGGCAAAGAGGCCCAGCGCAACCACCAGCGCAATCACGCCGAGCTGACCGATTTCCACGCCCACGTTGAAGAACAAGAGCGCAGTCGGCACATGCTTTTCCGGCAGTCCGATGTCGAGCAGCGACGACGCGAATCCGAGCCCATGAAGCAGCCCGAAGGCGAACGTGACGGCCCATGGGGCCCGGCGGGCAAGCGAGTCGGCCGGCCGCAGGCACTCGCCGCAGACCAGTACGATCGAGAGCGCGATGGTCGCTTCGACCGGCGGGGACGGCAGCGTCAACCAGCCGAACACGGCACAGGCCAGAGTCAGGCTGTGCGCGACCGTGAAGGCCGTGACGGCGCCGACCAGCTTCCGACCGCCGCGCACGAGGAGCGTGAGCGCAACGACGAAGAGAAGATGATCGAACCCGGTCAGGATGTGCTCGATGCCGAGCCGCGTGTAATCGACCACGATCGGCCTCAGCGCGCGAAGCCCGGCGGAGGCGGGAATACCGTACACCACCAAGCTCGGGTCGCTGCCGGTCAACACCCGAAGAGATCGGCTTCCGCTCCGCCACTCGATCGCCACCATCACGTTGGTCTCGGTCCCCTCGAGCCAGGGGAGCTCGATGGTGCCGACCAAGCCGGTGGGACCGCAGTCGAGAAATGCTCCGTCGAGCTTGCAGGGCGGGGGGAACACGGCGGGCGTCGCGAGCTCGGACTCGAGCGTGGACGAGCTCGCCTCCCAGCGCACGAGGAACCGCCCCTCGTGCCCCTCCACCTCCGTCAGCGAAAGAGACGCTGAACTGAGCTCGTGGCTATCTGCGGGGGCAGACGCCAGAAGCACGGCCAGCAAGAACGGCAGGGCCCGAGCCAGCCGGAGCAGACTCAAGCGATTCAAGGCTTCTCCTCGAACCTGTACCGCGCGAGGACGCTCTCGACGAAGTCGTCGGTGGCTTGCTTCTTCCTCGCGGCGGCCCAGTCAGCGGTGAGGGCCGGGCGTAATTCCTCGCGACCGGGCAGCCCTCCATCTATCCGGTTGACCCGCACGAGCAGCAGGCTGTCCTCGGTTTCCTGGGCCTGCCACGCTGCGAACGGCAAGTTGCAAATGCTTTCGGCGAGCGCAGGTCCAAACTTGGCTGCGAGGTTATCGCGGGTGAGGTTGCCACCCACGATCGGACGACCGAGCGTCCTTGGGTCTGCACCGTCGGCCAGCGCAAGTCGATACGTCGACCGCTGCGTCTCTGCAGCCGCGTCGCTCTTGGGAAAAGCCACGATTTCGAAAGTGTACCGCAGCGGCGTCTCGTATCGGCTCCGGTGAGAAGCCAACCACGCGTCCAGCTCTGCATCCGTCGGCTCCCGCGCCGGCATCTGCTGAACCGCCCGTGCCCGCAGCTTGTCCGCCAGCACGGTCCGCACCGTCGCATCCTGCCGATCGAGCTCCTCCCGCAGCGCCTCACGGTAGAGCGCCTCGTCCCGCTTCCACCCGTCGAGCGCCGCCGTCAGCTCCGCCTCCGTCGGCGCCCGCCCCGTCTCATCGCGGAATCGCCGTTCCACGTCCGCCTTCAGCCCCGCGCTGACGACGACCACCCTCGGGTCGCCAACGATGAGCCGGTGGGCGAGAAACAACAGCGCGCCGATGAAGAGGAAATGAATGACCGGTTCGCGGAGCAACCGGAGCAACCGAGCGAAGCTCCGCGTGGTGCTCCCGCTGGTGTCAGGCATGGGATGCGCTCTGGTTGAGGGAGAAGTAAATCACAGCCTGCGGGGGCCGCGCTCCACGCCATCGGCGCGGTCGCCGCTTGCTGGTCGCGGCTGCGCGGGGCCGCCATCCTGGCATGGACGGGTGGGGGTCGGCTAGGCCCGAAGCCGCGCCGGTGACGGCGCGGGGCTTCGGGCGGCTCGCGTCACGGCGACAGCGTGACGGACTCCGGGTCGAGCGCCATCTCGTAGTAGCCGTGCGGATTCCAGGCGAGCGGAACGCCGCCCTGCTTGAGCGTGCCGCCGGTGACCGTCACGCGCACGTACTTGCCCGGCGGGAAGTTCTCGGGGAGCTGCCACGTGTAGGTCGTGTCGCTTCCGGACTGCGTGTTTGTGCCTCCGGTGACCGCCTTCTGGCCGCGCCAGTAGGAGCCGATGGCGACCATGCTGTCGATCCACACGTCGCCGAAATCCTTGACGTGCTTGACGTGCTCGAGGAAGGCATTGAGCGGTATGGGCTGATAGGCGCCGTCGCTGCCGCCGGTGAAGCCGTGGATACAGAAGGTGCGCCACTTCTTGCCCGTCCGCGCGCTCGTGACCTCCGCGTCCATCGCGGCCGTGGAGGCGTTGGTCGGGGGAATGTAGGTGGGCAGCTTGAACGGATTGCTCGAGTCGTTCGGGCTGATCAGGGCGTTGGACACGCCGCGATTGATGAGGAAGCGCGACTGGGAGATGCTTGTATACGCATCCGAGCCGTTCGGAGCCGCCATCGTATACGGCGTGATACCGAACGTGTCCTTGATGAATTTCGTCGCGGCGTCCGTATCGGAGCCGTTGTCGTTGCTGTCGTGGCGACTCGTGTGGTTGCCGAGCTCGTGCCCGTCCATCAGGGCCTTTTTCCACACCGGATTGTTCGCTTCAGCCTTGTTGGTCCAGACGTAGAAGGTGAACGGCACGCCGAGCGCGTTCAGCGCATCGTAGTTCTGGATCTGGGTCTGGTTCACGTCGTCGAAGGTGTACGTCACGGCGCCCGCGAAGCCGGCCCAGTCGATGACCTTGAACCCGCCGGCCGCGCCGGACGGCTTCGCCACGTTGTCGGCGCCGGGGGGCGTCGGGAGGCCGGAATCGACCGGCGTCCCTCCGCCGCCCGATCCTCCTCCACCCGTTGCGTCGTCGCCGCCGGTACCGGTGCTGGTGCTGGTGCTGGTGCCGGTATCGGTGCCGGTGCTCGTGCTCGCGCCGCCGGTGCCTCCGGTCGACGCCGAGGTCGTGCCGCCGGGATCGCCGGTTGTGACGCTTCCCGTCGTGCCGCTGCCGCTCGTCGCCGGCTGGCCGCCGCTGCCGCCGGCGCCTCCGTCACCCCCACCCCCCCCGTCATCGCCGCAGCCGGTGCAGTGCAGCGCGCCTAACAGCAGCATCGCACCGAGCACTGGTGACGATGATGCAGTAAAATTTCTGAGGTGGCGGAATCGCGATAGGTTCAACATAGTTCGATCGCAAAGATTCCCGCAAGACGCTCGGATGATCAAGGTGCACGCGAATTGACGCGGTGCATTGTCGTGGCGAGGTCGATTGAGCACCGCTCGATCGACCTCTCGCCCTCGATCACAGCCGAGGATCGATGGGCTCGCTCTCCAGCGCGAGCACGCCGAACACGCACTCGTGCACGCGATAGAGCGGCTCGCCCTCCACGAAGCGGTGGAGCGCCTCCAGGCCGAGCGCGTACTCCCGGAGCGCGAGCGCGCGCTTGCCGGCGACGCTCCGGCTCCGCAGCCGCGCGAGGTGCGGCGGCATCAGGTACTCCGGGCCGTAGATGATGCGCAGGTACTCCGGCCCACGGCACTTGATCGCCGGCTGGACGAGCCCGCGCGGGCCGCGGACCACCCACTCCCACGACTTGACCACCATCCCCTCGCCGCCGCGCTCGACCCTCTCGGTCCAGAAGGCCACCCCCTGCGCCTCGCTCTCCGGGTCCGAGAGGTCGACAACGCGGTGCGGGGTCGGCACGAAGAACCCCGGATCGACCTCGCAGAGCCGCCCGAGCTGCCGCAGGTGGAAGCCGTGATCCCGCGAGGCGTGCACCGCGCCCTCGCTCGCGAGCAGGTGAAACGGGGCGAGCCGGAGATCGGCGAGCGACCGCACCGGCCAGCAGTAGCGCCGGTAGGCCGCCACGTACCCGTCCATCGCCGCTTCCCGGGCCGCGTGGCGCTCGAGCAAGGGCCGCGCGCTCTCGTCGCGCGCGGCCGCCATCGAGAGCGCCCGGACCGCGGCGCCGAGCGACGCGCGGCCCGACGCGCCCACGGCGGCGTACTGCCCGCGCAAGAGGTCCTGCGCCTTCGCGGACCAGGGAAGGAGCTCCGCGTCGAGGCAGACCCAGTCGGTGCGGAGCTCGGTCCAGAGATCCGCGCGGTCCATCGCCGCGCGCACCCGGTCGATGAGCTCCCGGCTCCGCGCCTCGTCCGGGAAGAACGGCCTGCCCGTGCGCGTGACGCACACGCCGAGCGGCCCGTCGTCGACGCGGAACCGCCGCTGCCGCGCGGCCTCGTCGCGGCACACGACGAGCACCGCGCGCGACCCCATGTGCTTCTCCTCGCAGACGACGCGGCCCACGCCGTTCTGCCGGAAGTACGCGAACGCCTCGCGCGGGTGCTCGAGCAGGTCCCCGTCCTTCGCGGTCTCGCTCGGCGACATGGTCGGCGGCAGGTAGATGAGCCACCGCGGATCCACGGCGAAGCGGCTCATCGCCTCGAGCGCCGCCGCGGCGTTCTCCTCGCGGATCGTCACCATGCCGTGCACCCGCGTCCGGATCGCGCGCCGGCCCCTCACGTCGTCGATGTCGAGCACATCGCCGGCCTGCCCGCGCGATCCGGCCCTCGGGTCGCCCCCGCGCGGCGCGAGCGGCTTCTGCGGCTCGTAGTACACGCGGCGCGCCTTGACCTCGACGAGCTCGCGCTCCGGGTAGCGGAGCGCCGTGAGCGCGCCGCCGAACACGCACCCCGTGTCGATGCAGATGGTGCGGTTCTCCCACTCGGCCACGGTCGTCGGCGTGTGGCCATAAACCACCATCGCCTTGCCGCGGTACTCCGAGGCCCAGTTGTACCGCACCGGGAGGCCGTACTCGTCGGTCTCGCCCGTGGTCTCGCCGTACAGGCAGAACTCGCGCACCGCCCCCGAGCCGCGGCCCTGGAACGCCTCCTTGACCCCCGCGTGCGCGACCGCGAGGTTGCCGTCGTCGAGCACGTAGTGGCTGACGAGCCCGTCGATGAAGTCCGCCGCCTTCGCCTTGAACTCGTCCGTCTCCACCTCGAGCTGCGCGAGCGTCAGCTCGAGGCCGTGGGTCGCCCGCACGTCGCGGCCCCGCAGCTTCTTCAGCAGCTTCACGTCGTGGTTGCCGGGCACGCAGATCGCCGCGCCCGCCTCGACCATCCCCATCGCGAGGCGCAGCACGTCGGGCGAGCGCGGCCCGCGGTCCACGAGGTCGCCGAGGAAGAGCGCGCGCCGGCCCTCGGGGTGCGACGCGCGCGGCGCGTCCGGCAGCCCCTCCAGGCGGTAGCCGAGCGCCTCGAGCAGCTCGACGAGCTCGTCGAAGCAGCCGTGGACGTCGCCGATGATGTCGAACGGCCCGTGATCGTCGCGGCGATCGGTCCACAGGCGCTGCCGCTCGATCGTGGCCGCCTCGACCTCCTCGGGCGAGGAGAGCACGTGCACGTAGCGGAAGCCCTCGCGCCGGAGATCCCGGAGCGAGCGGCGGAGCTCGCGGCTCTGGCCCCGCACCACGTGCGGGCCGAACTGCCGGTCCGGGCGGCCGGCGTTGCGCGCGCGGCAGAGCTTCTCGGGCAGGTCGAGCACGATGGCGACCGGCAGCACGTGATGCTCGCGCGCGAGCGCCACGAGCGGCCTGCGCGCGTCGGGCTGCACGTTGGTCGCGTCGACGACGGCGAGCCGCCCGGCCGCGAGCCGCTTGCCCGCGATGAAGCGCAGGACCTCGAACGCGTCCGCGCTGGCGGCCTGGTCGTTCTCGTCGTCGGACACGACGCCGCGGTAGTGGTCGGACGAGAGGATCTCGGTCGGCTTGAAGTGCGCCCTCGCGAACGTGCTCTTGCCGGAGCCGGACGCGCCGACGAGCACGACCAGCGAGAGCGAGGGGACGACGAGGGGCTTCGGCTCGCTCACGACGCCACCTCCGCCGCCGGCGCCGCGGCGCCGGCGGCGCCCTGGCCGTCCGCGCCGCCGGCGTCGCCCTCGCCGTTCGCGTCGCCCTCGCCGCCCTCGCCGGCCGCGCGCGTGAAGATCGCCATCTGCGTCGGCGCGCCGAGCGACGGGTCCATCGGGCCGATGGGCAGGTGCTCGACGGCGTAGCCGTGCGCCGCCGTGACCTCCGCGCAGAAGGCGTGGAACTCGGCGCGCGTCCACTCGAAGCGGTGGTCGCCGTGGCGGAGCGCGCCGGGCGGCAGCCCCTCGAACCGCACGTTGTACTCGGCGTTCGGCGTGGTCACGATGACGACGCGCGGCCGCGCGTGCTCGAAGACGGCGCGGGTGAGCGCGCCGAGGCGCGAGAGGTCCACGTGCTCGATGACCTCGACGAGGGTCACGGCGTCGTGGCCCGAGAAGCGCGCGTCGCGGTACGTGATCGACGCCTGGAAGAGCTGGATCCGCCGCTTCTGCTTGTCGGGGAGGTCGTCGAGGCGGAGCCGGTTTCTGGCGATCTCGAGGCTGCGCATCGAGACGTCGGCGCCGGCGACGCGCTCGAAGACGCGCTCGTCGACGAGGCGCTTCAGCAGCTTGCCTTCGCCGCAGCCGAGGTCGAGCACGCTCCTCGCCTCGGCCCGGCGGAGCGCCGCGACGACGGCCGCGCGCCGCTCCTCGTCGAGGCTCATCCGCGCCTCGGCCCTGTCCTCGGGCGCGGCCTTCTCGTCCTCGGCCTCCTCGGGGCTCGCCGCCTCGTCGGCCACGAGCCGGGCGAGCGCCGCGCGGAAGAGCGGCCGGCTGTGCTTGAGGTAGCGGAGCGCGATCGCCTCGCGCTCGGGGTGCTCCGCGAGCCAGCCCTCGCCCTTGGCGAGGAGGTTGTCGACCTCGGCGTCGCCCACGTAGTAGTGCTTCTTGTCGTCGAGCACGGGCACGAGCACGTAGAGGTGCGCGAGCAGCTCCTGGAGCCGGCACGTCCTCGCGAGCGAGACGCGCAGGTAGGCGCTCTGGCCCCACTCCGGGAACGTCTCGTCGAGCGGCAGGCGCTCGGCCGCGACCTCGTAGCCGAGCGGCTCGAAGAGCCGCCGGAGCAGCGCCTCGCCGCCGCGGCACGGCAGCGCCGAGAGGGTGGCGGAGAGGGGGAGCGGCACGTCGGCGAGCTCCGGGCGGTCGCGGCACTTGCCGCCGAGCGCCGAGCCGAAGACCTGCGCTATCGCCACCGAGAGGAACGACGAGGCGACATAGGGCCGGTCGTTGACGTACTGCGCGAGCGTGCCCGGCTCGCCCGCGCCGCGCCCGCGCACGAGGTCCACGGGGTCGACGTCGAGCAGGAGCGCCGCGGTGCACCGGTCCTCGGTCGCCTCCGGATAGAACACGTGCGCCTTGCCGAACGAGAGCGCGAACGACTGCGTGTGCGCCGGGTTCTTGACGAGCAGGTAGCCGAGATCGGTCGCCGGCCGGTGCGTGGTGGTGAGCGTGAGGAGCATCGGGGGCCGCAGTCTACGTGCGCGGGGCAACTCGCGACAATCGTGGTCGCGCGGCGCTCGCCGCGCAGCGCGCGCCGCTCCCGGCGCGGCAGACAGAGGATCTCTCCAGCTGGGTTGGCTGAAGTCGAATGCTCGAGGGGGAGACGGTGGTGATGTGGGCGCTCGTGAGCGCGATGTGGGGAATCGGCGCCTGTGCAGGTGCTTTTGCCAGAGGTGAAATGTTCGATGAAGCAGCCGTTTTCTCCGGTCTGAAGAGATCATTCCAGAGTGCTTGTCTGTCAAAATGACTTTTCTGTGTGTCCGAGCGATGGCGAGCTCATGAGTTTGCATTCATGAAGACGCTGCCGGTCGCGCTCTCTCGGTGCGCCCATGACGTGGAGATTCAGGATGCGATTTTTGGCTTATCGATCTGCTGTCGCGCTATCTTTCTTTGGCCTCTTCGCCGCCGCGTGCACCGCCGAGGTGCCGGGCGAGGAGGAGGTCGCGGGGGACCTCACCAGCGCCGTGGTGACGACCGACGGGCTCGGGGTCGCGGCGCTGACGAGGTCGTCCGACTGGGGCAGCGGCTACTGCGTGAACGTGAACGTCGTGAACGAGGGGATCACGCCGGTGACGTCGTGGACCGTGGTGATCGATCTCAAGCAGTCCGCCGTGTCCAGCCTGTGGGGGGCTCAGTCCAGCCGGAGCGGCTCGATCCTGACGGTGACCCCGCCTTCCGGTAACGCGCCGATCCCGGTGGGGGGCTTGACCAGCTTCGGGTTCTGCGCGAACGCGACCGGGGGCGACTATCGACCGGTGATGGTGTCCATGACCCAGACCGGCGCGACCGGCTCGGGTCAGACGACGGGCTCGGGTCAGACGACGGGCTCGGGGGCCACGACCGGCGCCGGCGGCTCGGGCGCGGGCGGGGCAGGGGGGAGCGGTGGGGGCGCGACGAGCGGCGCCGGCGGCTCGGCCGGCGGCAGCTCCGACGGCGGCGGGACCTGCTCGATCCCGCTCCCGAGCTACGAGGACGGCGACGGATCGGCGACGTGGTACACGCTCAGCCAGGGCTCGGGCGCGGTGAACTGCAGCTTCCCGGTCCTCGGGCGCAGCCCGGACAGGATTGCGCACGTGGCGACCGGCGGAGGCCGGTATTTCGCGGCCATGAACACGGCCGACTACGACACCGCGGCCGCGTGCGGAGCGTGCGTGGAGGTGAGCCGCGACGACGGGCGGAAGGTCGTGGCGACGGTCGTCGATCAGTGTCCCATCGGCAGCAACCCGAAGTGCACGGCCGGGCACATCGATCTGAGCAAGGAGGCCTTTCAGCAGATCGGGTCGACCGAGGAGGGCTATCTCGGGACCGGCAACGGCGGGGCGAGGGGCAAGATCTCCTGGAAGTACGTCGCGTGCCCGGTCGAGGGGAACCTCTCCATCTCGCTCAAGGAGCAGAACAGCTGGTGGAACGAGTTCCGCGTGCAGGGCCATCGCAACCCGATCGAGCGGGTCGAGGTCCAGCTCGGCGGGACGTGGAGGGAGGCCACGCGGCAGTCCTACAACTACTGGCGCGTCGGCAACGGCAACATGACGCCGGGGCCGTGGCGCGTGCGTGTGACCGACGTCTTCGGCGAGATGATCGAGACCACGGTCCAGGTCAGCACGGCCGAGCAGACCGCGTCCTCCCAGTTCTCGACGTGCGAGTGAGCCGGCCGCTCTCCGGTCCGCTCTAGCCCTCGCCACCGCTGCTTCGGCCTCATCCCCGAGGGGCTGTCACGGACGTGCGCGCCTGCGCGAATCCCCGATTGCCGTCTTGGCCGGATCGGTGCCAGTCGCGGCGCGCCCGTCGGGGGCGACGCGTGGCGGGCTGAGCCGGTACACTGCGGCAGGCGGGCACGCGAGCTCGTGGACTCGGAGGATTTATGAGCACAAGCTCTCAGCTTTCGGGCGAGAAGATCCGCGTCGACGTTGGGGGGATGCCGATCGAATGGGATGTCGACAACGGCCAGTGCACCTGGGCCGGCGTCCCGTCGGTGTCCATGTTTGTGCCGAGCAGCGTGCTCGGGCTGATGTCCGGCTTCCAGCGGATGGCGGGGACCGAGCGCTTCAACCTCGCCGTGGAGAGCGGGGGGCGGCTCAGCATCGAGGACGACTGGACGTTCCTCTCCGGCTACCCGACGTTCGAGGAGGGCTTCAGGGCGCTCGGGATCGGTGCGGCCACCGCGGGCTGGGGCCGGTGGCAGGCGGTCTCGGTGGACCGGGAGCGGAAGGAGGCGCGCTTTCGCGTGGTGAACGGGTGGGAGGCGCTCTACCAGAAGGAGCTGGATGTCTGCTGGGGGAGCAGCATGATGGCGGGCAAGCTCGCTGGATACTGCACAAGGCTGTTCGGGCAGGAGTGCGAGGTCGAGCAAACGTCGTTCGCCGCGCGGGGCGATCTCCACGACGAGTTCACGGTGCGCTGCGCGACGATCACCCTGGAGGAGCGGCTGCAGCGCCTGTTCGACGAGGAGCTGGCGACGAAGGCGGACCTGGCCATCGCGCTGCACAAGCTGAAACGCGAGGTCGAGGAGCGGGTCCGCATCGCCGAGGAGCTCCAGAAGACCGAGCAGGAGCTCCGCGAGAAGCTGTCGTTGATCGAGCGGCAGCAGCACGAGCTGCGCGCGCTCGCCACCCCGATCATCCAGGTGTGGGACGGCGTGCTGACGCTCCCCTTGATCGGCACGCTCGACGGCGTGAGGGCCGGGGTGATCACGGAGGAGCTGCTCGACGCGATCGTCCGGACCGGCGCCCGCTATGCGATCCTCGACATGACCGGCGTCGACGGCATCGATGAGGCGACCGCCGACCATGTGATCCGGATCGTGCGCGCGGTCGGGCTGCTCGGCGCCAAGGGGGTCATCACCGGCGTGCGCCCCGCGGTGGCGGTGCTGATGACGTCGCTCGGCCTCGACATGTCCGCCGTCGCCACGCAGCGGAACCTCCGCGAGGGGCTGCGGATGTGCATCCGGTTGCTGGGCGGCGCGAGGGCCGGGGGTGGCGGCGGCAGGTAAGCCAGGGGCGGCCGAACCGCCCCGCGAGCACCGAGAACAGGTGGTGCTGCACTTTGCCCCGAAGTGCAGCACTCGCGCTCAAAGTGCAGCACCCTGCGGAAGCAAAGTGCAGCACTCACGACCCCTCCGGGGGGTCGAACAGAGACAGCTGGATCGGGCCATCCGGCGCGGGCGGCGGAGCAGCGTGGACCGGCGGTGCCGGTGCGGGCGGAGGTTCGCTCCGGCGGCGCTGCTTCAGCGCGGGCGTCGGCTCGGTCACGAGCCTCAGGAAGCCCCGGTTGTTCGGGAGCGCCCTCGCTGGCGTGGGAGGCTCGCGATGAGTGAGCGGCTTCGCCTCGGGGGCGGCTGCCTCCTCCTCGGTCATGAGCGTCTCCAGGAGCTCGTCCAGCGTCCACACGTGGTCGGTGATGCCGGCCTGCATCGCGGGCGTGACACGCAGCGTGCGCACGACGCGGGTCAGGTTGTACGCCACGTAGTTCAACGCCACGGCGGCGGCGTGGTGCCCGCCCTTCTTCGAGAAGGCGTAGCAGAGCCGGCGCATGCGGCCGTTGCTGTGGCGCGTGGAGCCGTTCAGGCGCTCGACGTAGGACGTGGACGCCTTGGCCGGGTCGGGAGCGCCGTAGACCACGGACTTCGTGATGAACGGGTCGCGCGGCGGCTCGTACCGGTGGTCATCGCGCCGGCCACGGCTGCCAGAGCGGTAGTTCTTGACAGTCTGCATGTAGTCAATCGACTTACCGAACGACTCGCCGACGGCGTGGACGTACGGGGCGAAGCCGTCGCTGGTCAGCTGCGGCATGACCAGCATGCGGGCGCGCAGGTCGGCGATGAAGGCGTCTGTGGTGGTCTGGTCGCGCTTGCCGACACGCCAGGAGATGACCATGCGGCTGGTGGCGTCAATGGCAACGAAGGTGTACGCCTCGCCCACGTCGGGCGGGTCGGCCTCGGTCACGCGCGACTGCTTCTTCTGGACGAAGGACCAGATCTCGTCCACCTGGACCAGGCTGCACTGCACGTCTCGCACGAGCCGGTCATGCAGGCGCGCCGCGCCGGCACCAAGCGCCAGCAGGAGGCGCGTGATGGTGCGGTGGTTGACCTCGGTCATGCGCTCGGCTGCCCGGATGCTGTTGCCATCCAGCAGGGCAGCCAGGACACGCATGCGCTTCTCCGCCGGGAGCACGTTCGCCACGGGACCCTTGCCTTTCTCCAGCGGAGGGCCCACGATCCGGTCTGCCAGGACGTCGGACGGGTCGCACCGCTCGGCTTCTGCCGCCTCGCTTCCGGGTACCATCCGGAGGCGGGGCGTTTTCGTCTAAGGTCCTCTGATTATACGGATTTTCAGCGGGGAAACCGCTCGAAACGGCTCGAAAGAGGGGGCGCTAGGACAGATGGCGTCATAGCGGCGAACCGACCACCTTGCGGTGGAGGAGATCGCTATGGATAGCAACGACGATGGAATCCGTTCAGAGAACAAGGAGCCGACCGATGTTGAGCGCGTGTCGCGCATCAGGTCCATGTTCCTCGAAGTGGCGGAGATGTTCTTGCAGCAGGCTCGCGATAGTAGCGATGGCAAATCGCTCGACTGTGCAATCCGCGCGTGGGAAGCGGCTAGCGACTAGCGCTTGCGCTGTCGTCCGTATACGGCCTGATAGTCATCATCGCCTAGCATGTTCGTGTTATCGATGATGAGTTTCAGGCCATCTGTTGCAGCAGCGACCAGTTTGGCCGCAGACTCCACGTACTCGGGCGACACCTTGGGGGTGTTGAAAATTGAGTCGGCGTAATCGCAAGCCGTTTTGACGGTGTCTATGTACTTACGCACCGCGTGTTTTTCTTCGGACATGTCATCTCCCGTCAGCAAAGGACATCGTGGATGTGAGCACGCGCTCGTACGACGGCGCTACTCGCCGTCCGTTCAGCGGCAGACGTTCAGTGATACGGTGGGCGCATAATGGCGCGGCGTCGGCTGCCGAACGGGCGCGGTTGGCTGGAACTGATTGTTGGCGGGCGCAGGGGGGGGGCGTGTGTGGACGCGTCAAATTGGGAATTGATTGAACTTCGCGACGGGAACGGCGACGTTATCGGTCGCGTGCGCAGGCGTCGGCTCGACCGAGGTCAGCCAAACCCACGCGGTTTGCCGAACCGGTAATGTTCGTCGTCGCCAGCGCTCTCGTCATCGCTGGAACTAGCGGCAAATTGCGCCTGCTGAGCCTCGTCACTCTGGTGTATCAGCCCCCTCTTTATGGGTTGCTCAATGTGGTCTTTGAGCCTTTGGAATACGCTTTCATGAAACGCCTCGTGCGCACTGCTGTCGTCGAGGTCGACCAATGACGTTGCATCGAAGCAAGACACATCGTATTTGCCGCCCGCATAGCGGACTCTCGCAGCCAACTCGAACATGTGGTTGGACAGGACAATCTTTATGCGCCCAACTGCCCGTCCTTTCTTGTCTCGAATCGCATGCGGTGATATTAGCACCTCGCCAGCTGCCTTGTTGGCTTCCGCGCGCAAGATTGCCCATTGTGCGGATGGGCATTCAAGGTACTTGACAAGTCCATTCATGAGCTCATGGAGCAGCTTCTGCTCGTTTTTCTCTATGACGCCCATCGTCTCATGGACGTTTACCGACAGTCGTTCCAACTCGTCGTACTTAGACACCTCGGCCTCCTGGTGTTGCACCAGGAATACACGGACCGTTGATCGCGCGTAACTACGCACATGTTCAGATGTGCGCATGCCGCCAGGGCCCTGCCAAACGGGCGCGGATTCCTCCGGCTGGTCGGCAGCGCGCCGGCTGCGCCTGTGGCGCCTACGCCGCCCGTGGCGGGCAGGCCGGAGCCTCCGCCAGCGCCGAAGCCGAGGCGCATGTTGCAACTGAGCTTGTTTGGCGATTGAGTAGGTTGATTTATCGGCGCTGCCGACGTCGGCTTTTCTTGGCTGACTGGCCCAGTTGTTTTGCAGCGGGCGGCGCATCCGCCGTCCATGTCTCTGGCTTATAGGCTTTCATCTCAATCTTTAGAAAACGACGCCGCTCGGCGCTAGCAGTTCTTCGCTCATCCTCGTCGCGATCTATGAGAGGCGACCTATTCCAGTCGGCGACAACAAACGTTGCCTTAGTAAACTGACTAAGTTCCTCGGCCCTGTCGCCAAGTTCGCGCCTGACGCGTTCAAAGTACGCACGCGCCTGCTTTCGCACACGTTCGATCTGGTATCCCTTCAGGGCGCGAAGGCCGATTAGGATCTGATTTTCTGCATCATAAAGCTCAGCGCGAGCTCGGCGTAGCCGGAACAGTCGATCGCTGTTTAGGTACAGCGCAGCCTCTGTCAACTTGCCAATTGGGGTGAGTGGTCTGACGCGAAATGTCTCCTCCAGCTCCAAATGCTGCGTCGGGTCATCTTCGTCAACCTTCAAGAATCTGAATCCACGCTCGTAATCTTCGTCTGGCGGAAGATCCCCCTTCAGCCCATTACATATATCGCAAGACCAGAACAGGTTCGAGTAATCGTCACGCAGCGCGCCAAATCTCGCCTGTGGTCGATAGTGGTCTACCTCGAACGCAATTCCTCGCGCTTCTATCTCGGATACACTACAGTATGCACATGAAAACCAGAAATCTTCCCGTAGTTGATCGCGGTATTCCAGATAGTTCGATACAGGGCGCACACCGGATCGTGCAACTAGACATGCCGACGACGGCTCAGCCACGCGATTTGCTCCTGCCTTTGCCCTTGCCGCTGACAGGACCAAGCTGTGACACCAGCGCATTTATGTCATGAGCCAGTGTCTGATGCACTCTAGCGATTTCCTCAAGACGATCGATGTCCTGTCCGTGCCTTGCGTCCTCGACTCGATCTATCTGCCATCTGACGAGGCGCAACTGTCTAGACTCGGACGTAGAAATATTTCCTAACACCTCCTTCATCGCGAGCCTCTGGTGCTCCGACATTAATTCAGCGTATCTCTCTTTGGGTATTTTTCTGGCGACCGCTCTTCCGGCGAGTCTTGCGCTTACTTCGTACTGCATTGAGACTGGATGACTTTCTCCGGTGTGCGGCATGCTGGACCCTATTGAGTATAGATGTCCAGTGCTGGCACCGGACAAGGCCGTGGCGGCTTCTGCCTTTGTGCCTGAGGCACGCAGCATCTCCGCTGCATCGATGCTCGAATCGTGGACAATGCGTTCTGCGGTTGCGTCAGCCTTGGACATAGCTGAGATCTCCAGCGCCAAATAGGTCGAAATATTTCAGTGCGGCGTCCGACCACTCCGTGAACTGCGTGGCAATCGTGCTAGCATTGATGGGTACTTCGCTTGCGAAGACACGCTGCCAATCCAACTTCAATTCCATACGACCAGGGCGATCTGCACGATTAAAGTCGATCGTGTGATGACACCGATCTGTCCATCTGTCGTTTTTGTGGACGTCCACGAGAATCGTGCCCACGATTGCCGTGGCTTCGCAGGACCATGGGCTGGCGATGTGACGGAGAAGCGTCTCAACCCCAGGAGGCAATTGGTCCATCGACAGAGTAGCGGCCGTCATGATGCCAATCCTCTTGAGTTTTCTGCTATGATGCCTATTTAACACCGTGGCCAGTCCGACGAACTCTTCTATGCAATTTTGGAGCAGCGACGAATACACCGTCAGCGCTTCTGCCGCGGAGCGCTCTGGTGAAGAGCGGGCTTTTTCGACGACAGGTGTCCCGTACAGGAACTGCGCGCTGATGCTCTCGTGAGAGATGGTGTACTGGTAGCTCCCTACCGAGATGGCTAGCTGGTAGAGTTGCTTCGCGTCCACGCCAACGGCACCGTTCTTCGCGATCCATTTCTCTAGCAGCGGACGAAGGGCGGCAGCATGCTCATGCGACGTGAGCAAAACCGGATCCAGGAGAAAGCCCACGGTAGGCACGGCCAAGACTTGATCCAGCCAGTTCATCTAGTAGCTTATATCTGGCTCGGCCTCCCGAGCAAACCTGCTCAAATGCCGCCGGTTCCTTTGTCCACTGTGCGACGATGTGCGTGGTGCGCGGCGGAGAGATTGCTAGGCTGTCGGTCGGGGGGATCTACTCGCGCCGCACGAAGTGCCGCTCTACGGCGTCGAGGATCTGCAAGGCGCCGCGTGCTTCTG
This sequence comes from Sorangium sp. So ce887, assembly GCF_051521455.1. NCBI lineage: Bacteria > Pseudomonadati > Myxococcota > Polyangiales > Polyangiaceae > Sorangium > Sorangium sp. So ce887. The sequence goes on from NZ_CP150354.1 coordinate 3,845,262, forward strand.
CGACAGCCTCGCGTTCGGCGCGGGTCCTCGCCTCCATCTGAGCGGCGAGTACGTCGGCCCAGAGGCGCTCGCGGTCCCATGGGTAGACAGCGTAGGCATCGAGGGCGCGCACCCGCTCGGCAAGGTAGAGGAGGTCCTCCGGGGTCAGCACGCGGCGCTTCTCGCGCTCGGCTCGGGCGCTCATCGGCGCCACCTCCGGATCTTGAGCGCCAGCGCTTCGCGGGCGATGCGCAAGCGGCTTGCCGCCGTGCCGGGGCTCATGCCGCGCCGCTTGGCGTACGCGACGAGCGACTCCGGGTCGTCCACGGCGAGGAGCGCCTCGGCTTGCCAGGGCGGCAGGCTCGCCAGCGCTTCCAGTACTTCGCGGGCCTGGAGCTGCGCTTCAAGGCTCGGACCGGCGGGCTCGTGCAGCCTGCCGAGAGGCTGCGCATGAAGCACCGCGCGCCGCACCCACGCGCTGTTCATGTAGTGGCCGGCCTTGCGCCAGCTGATGCCGTACAGCCACTTCCGGAGCGCCCTGCGGGCGTCCTCTGTGGGGTCCGGCCGGTACATGCCACGGCGCACGGAGCGCCACGCGCCCATGAGCACCTGCTGCTCCACGTCGGCACGGTCGCGCGACGGGACGCCGCTCGCGATGAGCACGGCGACGATGACCGAGCGCTCGGCGAGGATCGCCTGCATCGTCGGTCGCTGGCTTCGATGTCGCGCGGCAGGCGGGCTCTGCGCCCCCTTCCGCGGGCGCTTCACCCGCTCCTCCCGCAGTGGGCGCAACGGTCAGCGGCGACGAGCCCACCGAGGAGCTGCTCGACGGTGACGCCGGCCGCCTTGGCGGCGCGCATGGCCATCGCGAGCGAGCCGCCGTCGTGGCCCTTCACGATGTTGCGGAGGGTGCTCCGCGAGACGCCCATGACGTCGGCCAAGCAGTCCCATGTTCCGTACGCGGCGCGCAGGTTCCGCAGGGTCGCCCGGAGACGCTTGCTCTGTGTGGGTGTAAGTGTGAGACGCTGGCGACGCGCGGGCGCACGTCCGCCTTGCCCACCGTCGGGTGGGATCAGGTATAGCTGCACTGTCGGACCTCGTTGCTGCGGGGTTCGGCCACGCTGCCCGGGGTGGTTGCACACCCGCGGGCAGCACTTGCTTACGGCCGAACTTAGCCCGTCACGCGAGGGCCGGAGTCAAAGTGCAGCACTCAAATCCAAAGTGCAGCACTACCCGAGAACACCCTGGGGAGGGCGGTGGAACCGCTCCGCGAGCACCGAGAACACCCTGGGGAGGGCGGTGGAACCGCTCCGCGAGCACCGAGAACACCCTGGGGAGGGCGGTGGAACCGCCCCGCGAGCACCGAGAACACCCTGGGGAGGACGGTGGAACCGCCCCAGGAGCACCGAGAACACCCTGGGGAGGGCGGTGGAACCGCTCCGCGAGCACCGGATCCGTGATGGGGAGGCGGTCTGATGGAGAGCTACCGGTCAGCCGGCGCCGCCCGCCCCGCCCGCACCAGCGGCACCGCCCGCGCCGCCCGCACCAGCGGCACCGCCGGCACCGCCCGCACCACCGGCGCCGCCCGCACCACCGGCACCACCGGCTCCAGCGGCACCGCCGGCACCGCCGGCACCGCCGGCACCGCCGGCACCGCCGGCACCGCCCGCGCCGCCCACACCGCCGGCACCGCCCGTACCCCCGGCACCGCCCGTACCGCCCGTACCGCCCGTACCACCCGCGCCGCCCGCGCCGCCCGCGCCGCCAGCGCCGCTCGCACCACCTTCACCGCCCGCGCCGCCCGTGCCTGAATTGCTCAGCGGGTATCTTTCGTCGAGGCACAGCCGGCCTTGAGGCGTCACCGTGCAGACCTCGCCTTCTTCCGTGCATTGCCTCTGGCCCCGCGGGCAAGCCGTCGGTCCGAAGAGGCAAAAGCCGTTGCCGTCCAGCCCCACGAACGCGCACGAGGCGTGCGGCATCAGGCAATCGCCGTGGCTCGTGCACGCCTTGGCGCAGACACCGATATCGCCGATGCCGGGATCCTCCGTCAGCGCGTAGGTGCACAGACCGCTCTCCAGCCCTCCGCAGTCCTCGTTCGCGATGTCCCCGCCGAGCGCGCACAGCCCCGCGCAAACGGAGAGCGCCGGGCTGAAGCCGATGCACCACCCCGCGCAGGGATCCGTGCCCTCGTCCCCGATCTCGCACGCTGAGCCCGCAGGGAGCCCGGCCGTCGGCTCGTCGACGCAAAGGCTCATCCGGGGGTCGCACACGCGGCCGGCGCACTGGCTGTCCGAGCCGCAGCCCGGCATGCACACGGTCACATCACCGATGCTGTCACAGCGAAGGTCCTCGCGGCCGTGGCACTTCGCCGGATCGAGCTCGTCGTCGAGGCTGACGAGCGGAGGTTCTCCCTGGGGGCATCCCAGAAGGCAGATGCCTTCAAGGCACGCGCTGCCCTCGCCCTCACAATCGCCGTCTGCACCGCACGACGTCGTGCAGTACCCGCCCGCCGGGCCTCCGCCGAAGAACTCGTTGCCCGATTCGGAGAGGCAAAGGCCGCTCGGGCCGCAGTCGGCGTCCACCTCGCACCGAGCGCCGAGCCCCCCATTGCCGCCGCCGTCGCCGCCACCGCCGTCGCCGCCGCTGCCGCCGTCGCCGCCGCCGTCACCGCTGCCGCCGTCACCGCCGCCGTCGTCGCCGCCGCCGTCGCCGCCGTCACCGTTGCCGCTGCCGCCGTCGCCGCCCACGCCCGAGCTGGCGCTCCCGGAAACGGAGCTCGTGCTCGGCGAGCTCCCTCCCGTGCCGTCGTCCGGGTCGTCAGAGCAACCGAGGAACCCTGTCGAGAAGGCGAGCGTGGTGAGCAAAACGGTCGAAATTGTTCGCGTTTTCATCGATGTCTCCCGCGCCAGGAGGCCCTGCCCACAGCGGGCGCGCCCTCGACTGATCTCGAGACAGTAACGGAATCGGTGCTGCTCCAACATTGGCAAACGGCCTCGCGCCGTCTTCCGATGTCGCCGCCGGCGGCGACCCGATCTCGCCTCAGAGCCGCACGAGCAGCCCCAGATACCCCGCGAACGTCGGCCTTCCCGCCGTGCCGAGCCGCTCGCCGCCCAGCGTCACGACGGCGCGGGGCTCGGCGAAGATCGCGTGCGCGTCCAGCAGGAGCGCCGCGCGCTCGGTGAGGCGCAGCCCGGCGCCCCCGCCAAAGGTCGCGGCGATCGACCAGACCTCGCCCGTGGCGCTCCGGAGCGGGGGCAGAGGGTCGCCGCTGATGAACAGGTGGAATCCGCCCACGCCGGCCGAGAGCACCGGCGAGACCGCGGTGCCCGTCTCCAGCGCCCACACCGCCTCCAGCAGCGCCATCTCCTGCCGGACCGACACCGTGCCGAGCGCGCCCTCCAGCGCCGGCCCCAGCGCCGGCCCCGCGAACGTCAGCCGCGCCGCGAGCCCCGCGGGCAGCGCGCCCCCGGCGCCGCCCGCGTCGGCCCCGTACGACAGCCGCAGCGCCGGCCCCAGCGCCGGCCCGATGCCGCCCGCGCTCAGGAGCGCCACGAGCCCGGCCTCCACGCCGACGCCCGCGAGCATCCCGGCCCGCGCCGCCGCCGGATCCGCGCCGGCCTGCCGCCGCACGGGCGCCATCCACCGCCGCACGTCGTCAGGGACGGCGACGCGCTCGCCGCCCGCCGCACCCTCGGGCGGCGCGCGCGTCGAGAGCAGGTTGGCCTCCAGGAGGCTCGCCTGCAGGAGCTCGACGGCGCGCACGGCCATCACCGAGGGGGCCGCCGCGCCGGACACCTCCACCGTGCGCACGACGGTCTTCTGCGTCACCCGGTCGACGATCCAGAGGTCCGCCGTGGCGCCCGCGCGGGAGCGGAAGATCGCCGCGGCCGCGAACGCACCCTCGTCCTGCGCAGCGCGCTCCAGCGCGTCGCGCGCGTCGTGCGCGTCTCCCTGGCGCGCCCGCGGGACGCGCACCACCTCGAACCCCGCCGCGCCGAGCTCGGCCCGGAGCCGCGTGGCCGCCTCGCGGACCAGCGGGTCGTCCGCGTCGGCCTCGACGATCACGACCCGCGAGGCGGCCGCCGCGGCCTCCGGCGGGGGCGCGGCCTCGGCCCGCAGGGGGGCGAGCGCCGGGGCGAGCAAGAGCCAGGTCAGAAGGGGAAAGGAGCGCACTCGGCCAGGGCTTTATCAGATCGCAGGCGGGGGCGGAGACGCGTCACGGCTTCACGAGATCGCGCGCCACGGGCGCGTGCGCGCCGCGCGGGTGGCGCTTCAGGTAGAGCTCCGCCACCGGGCGCGCCGCCGACCGGCCGCCCGTGCGCTCGACAGCGACCATCTTGCGGCCGAGCGCCTCGGCCGCGAACGGGCCGCCCGGCGACTCGGCGAGGTACGCGTCGTACCAGGCCACCGCCGCCCCCGGTGAGCCGCCGTCGTCGACCATGCGCCCGAGCAGGAAGGCCGCCGCCTTCCCGTGGCTCGTCCCGGGGAACCGCTTACGCGTCGCGGTGAGCGCGCGCTGCGCGACGTCGCCCCGCCGCGCATACCGCGCCGCGTCCGCCAGCGCGACAAGGTCGTCGAGGGGGCCGTGATCGAGCACGCCGCCCAGGCCGCGCTGCTCCGCCTCGGCCAGGACCGACCGGAAATCCCCCTCCGCCACGCGCTTCGCCCAGCTCGGCGCCGCCGCCGCGCCGTCCGGCTCCGCCGCCGAACCGTCCGGCGGAAGGCCCGCGGGCGCCCCTTCAGCCCGCGAGCCCTCCGGCCGTGCGGCCCCGGCGTCGCCTTCGTCGCCAGGTCCGGTGTTCCTCTCTCCGCCGGGCAGCGCCGCCCCCGCGGACGACGGCCCCTGCTGCGCCGGCCCCGCCGCGCTGCCCACCGTGCTGGCCGCGTCGCCGCTCGAGATCTGCACGTCGCCCTCGCGCATCCGCGCCACGAGCCGCTGTCCGGCGCGGAGCGGCAGCCCGTCGGGCGCGAGCGGCCCGCGCACGGTCACGCTCCCCTCGTGCAGATCGACGCGCAGGGTGCCGTCGCCGCGCGTCCACGACACGTCGAACGCCGTGCCGGTGACCAGCACCGCGAACGGCCCCGCCTCGACCGACCAGCGCGCCTTCGGCCGCGGCGTCACGCGCAGCGACGCCCGGCCGTCCTCGAGCAGCATGCGCGCCCCGACCGCGTCGACCTCCGCCACGCGCAGCGCGCTGCCCGGCGAGAGCGCGACCGTGGTGCCGTCCGTGAAGCGCAGCCGCGCCTCCTCGCCCGCCGCGGCGATGTAGCCGCCCGCGGCGCCGGGCGCGCCCTCGACGGCGTAGTCGAGCCGCCGCGACGGCCAGAGCGCGACGAGCGCGAGCGCGAGCGCCGCCGCGCCGGCGAGCGCGAAGCCCCACCGCGCCCGCCCCGCGTATAGAGGCCAGAGCCCGAGGGAGCGCAGCCACGACGCGACGCGGGCCAGGTCGCCCTCGCGGCGGCGGGCGGCCCCGCGGTTCACCGCCTCCACGAAGCGGGCGCGCTCGGCGGCGTCGTGCGCCGCGTCGACGTCGGCGGGGATGCCCTCCCGCGCGAGATCGGCGAGCCGGCTCAACTTCTCCGCTTCATTCATCGTGCTCTCCTCCGCAGGCAAGGAGGCTCCCGGGCTGATCGAGCGCTTGCGGGGCCTTCGTGAGGTAGGCCGAGAGCGCGGGATCGCGCTGCGCGGCCGTGAGGATCCGGTGAGTGGCGCGCGCGAGGTGGCGCTTCGTCGTGGCCAGGGAGCACCCGAGCGCGTCGGCGATCTCGGTGAGCTCGAGCCCTTCGATGAACCGCAGGACGAAGAGCGTCCGCGACCGGTCGTCCACCTGGTCGAGGATGCCGTAGAGCCGCGTGAGCGCCGCGCGCCCCTGCGGATCCTGCTGCGCGCCGCCGACGTCCGGGAGCTCGCCCGAGGGCGACAGCTGGAGCCAGCGGCGCAGGCGCCGGCGCCGCAGCTCGGCGCGCGCGACGCGCACCGCGATGCCGATGATGAAGCTCGAGAGCAGCGACGGATCCCGCAGGTCCTTCGCCACGCGGAAGAAGCGCAGGAACGTGTCCTGCACGTGATCGTCGACCTCGTCGCCCGGCCCGAGGGTGCGCGTCAGGATCCGGCGCACGAGGGGCGCGAACCGCTGCCACACGACCGGCGCGGCGCCCGGGTGTCCCTGCGCCGCGGCGCGCGCCAGCGCCACGTCGTCGGTCGCGGACAGCGGTAGCGCCTGCACGCTCCCCCTTTGCGTGGAGGGCGCGACCGCTGTCAAGGGCGGGACGGTCGAGCGGCGCGTTCGGATCACGCCCAGCAGTGCTCCCCGGGGGGGCTCCGCGGCTCAAGATTCAACACGTGGACGGAGCGGCTCGGCCGCGACCTCCGGAGCCGCTCCGGCGGCGTCGCGCGACACTCCGGCGGCCCGGCGTCGCGCGGGGCTCAGTTGGCGAGCTTGTTCTCCTCGCGCGGGCCGAAGATCGCCTCCCAGTTGGAGCGGTAGGCGTCGGTCGCGACCTGGGCGGGGCCGGACCGGGGCGCGTCGGCCCCGTGGGGCGCCGGGAGCAGCACCTCCACGTCGAAGAGCCGCGACGTCGAACGCCGTCACGGAAGGTGTCGTATCGGTTGTAACCTGAAAGCATGACGAAGCTCGGCGCGGTTCATGCTACCGGATCAGCGAGCCCGCTGCAGGGCTACGCCGCGGACGCCATCCTCCACGAGGGGCCGATGAGCACCGTGCGCCGCGCGCGCCGCGCGTCGGACGGGCAGCCCGTCGTGCTGAAGGGACCGAGCGCCGGGCGGGCGTCGCCGCGCGCGATCGCGAGGCTCCGCCACGAGCAGGTGATCACGCGCGAGATCGCGCACCCGGGCGTCCTCCGCATCCTCGACGTCGAGGAGAGCGACGGGGGGCCCGTGCTCGTCCTGGAGGACTTCGGCGGCGCGTCGCTCGACATCGTCCTGCGGAGCAACAGGCTCGGTCTGGCCACGATCCTGCGGATCGGCATCCACGTTGCGGACGCCCTCGCGTCGCTGCACCACGCGGGCGTCATTCACAAGGACGTCAAGCCGCACAACATCCTCGTCCGCCTCGATCCGCTGGTGGTCAAGCTCTCCGACTTCGGGATCGCAACGCGCCTGTCGCAGGAGGCGCCGCGGGCCGAGAGCCCGGACGCCGCGGAGGGGACCCTGGCGTACATTTCACCCGAGCAGACGGGCTGGATGAACCGCAGCCTCGACTGCCGGACGGACCTCTACTCCCTGGGCGTCACCCTCTACGAGATGCTCACGGGCGCTCCCCCGTTCACAGCGCCGAGCGCCATGGAGCTCGTCCACTGTCACCTGGCCAGGACGCCGGCGCCGCCGCACGCCGCGTCGGCCGAGATCCCGCGCGTCGTCTCCGATCTCGTCATGAAGCTCCTCTCCAAGGCCGCCGAGGATCGGTATCCGTGCGCCGAGGCGCTGCGCGCCGATCTCGAGGAGTGCCTCCGGAGGTACGAGGCCGACGGCCGCGTCGATCCTTTCCCGCTCGGCGAGCGCGACGCGGGCGGCCGGCTCTGGCTGCCGGAGAAGCTCTACGGGCGCGAGGCCGAGACGCAGGCGGTCGTGGCCGCGTGCGAGCGCGTGGCGGCCGGCGCCGTCGAGCTGTTCCTCATCTCCGGCCACGCCGGCGTCGGCAAGTCCGCCCTCGTCCGCGAGGTCTACAAGGTGCTCGCGCGGCGGCCCGGATACTTCGTCTCGGGGAAGTTCGGCCAGCTCAAGCAGCGTACCCCCTACGCGGCCATCGCGCAGGCGTTCGGCGAGCTGTGCGAGCGCATGCTGTCGGAGGGCGAGGCGTCCGTGGCGCGCTGGAAGGCCCGGCTGAGCGCCGCGCTCGGCTCGATCGGGCAGGTCGTCGTCGACGTCATCCCCGAGCTCGCGCGCATCATCGGCCCCCAGCCCCCCGCGCAGCCGCTCGGGCCGAACGAGTCGAAGAACCGCTTCAGCCTGGCGTTCCAGACCTTCGTCCGCGCCGTGACGGAGGAGCACCTCCTCGTGCTCTTCATCGACGACCTCCAGTGGGCCGACCCGGCCTCGCTGAAGCTCCTCGAGCTCCTGATGACCGATCCGGACGGCCGCGGGATGCTCGTGATCGGCGCCTACCGCGACCAGGAGATCGACGACGCCCACCCGCTGGCGAGGCTCGTCCGCGACCTGCGGGCGGCGAACGCGCCCGTCTCCGATGTGTGGCTCAGGCCGCTCGAGCTCGAGGACATCCGCCGGCTCCTCGCCGACGCCCTGCGCTGCCGCCTCGAGGACACGGACGCCTTCGCGGCGCTGATCCTGGAGAGGACCGCGGGCAACCCGTTCTTCATCCACCAGCTCCTGCACGCCCTCGCCGGCGAGGGGATCGTGCGCTTCGATCCGGCCGCGGGGGCGTGGGCGTGGAGCCTCGACCGCGCCCGGAGCGCGGAGGGCGCGGAGGGCGTCGTCGAGCTGATGGCCGCGAAGATCCGGCGGCTCGCGCCCGGCGCGCAGCGCGCCCTCCGGCTCGCCGCCTGCGTTGGCCACCGCTTCGACCTCAGGACGCTCGCGCTCGTCGCCGAGCAGCCCCCGGGCGAGGTGGCCGCGGCCCTCTGGGAGGCCCTGCGGGAGGGCCTCGTCGTACCCCTCGATCCCGAGTACCGCTTCGTCCACGCCGGCGACGCGGCGGTCGCGGGCAGGCTGCTCGAGGACCCCTCGTTCCGCGTCTCGTACCGGTTCCTGCACGATCGCGTCCAGCAGGCGGCGTACGCGCTCATCGACGAGCCGGAGCGGAAGCGGCTGCACCACCGCATCGGCCGGCTGCTCGCGGCGAGCCTCGGCGAGGACCCGAGCGACGAGGAGCTGTTCGTCGTCGTCGGCCACCTGAACGTCGCCGCGGCCCTGATCGAGGATCCGGCGGAGCGCGGCGAGTTCGTGCGGCTCAACCTGGCCGCGGGGCGGCGCGCGCAGGCGGCGACCGCGTACGACGCCGCGTTCGGCTACCTGAGCGCCGCGGCGTCCGCGCTCGGCCCGGATCCATGGGCCGGCGAGCCTGGCCTCGCCTTCGACGTCTTCGACATCCATGCCGCAAAGGCCGAGTGCGCGCACCTGAGCGGCCGCTGCGACGAGGCGGAGGCGCTCTTCGACACCCTCCTCGAGCGCGCCGCCTCGGACGTGGAGCGCGCGCGCGTTTACTGCATGCGGATGGTCCTCTACAACGCGCAGCACCGCTGGGCGGACACGCTCGCGGTGGCGCTCCAGGGCCTGCGCCGCTTCGGCATGGAGGTGCCCACCGAGGGCGAGGCGCTCGCCGCCGCGCTCCGCGCGGAGCTCGCCGAGGCCGAGCGCGGCTTCGCCGCCCGGCGGGGCGAGGACGTCGGCGCGGAACCGGAGCTCGCCGATCCGCGCGTCAGGGTCGTGGTGGAGATGCTCGGCCACGGCTCGCCATCGGCGTATTTCCTCAACCCGCCGCTGGCCCAGCTCCTCGCCGTCAGGATGACGAACCTGTCGCTCCGGCACGGGAGCTCGCCGATGGCCAGCGTGGCGTACGTGTACCACGGCTTCTACCTGGCCGCGTTCAGGGGCCAGCCGCACGAGGGCTACAGGATCGCGCGGATGGGCGTCGCCCTGAACGACAGGTACCAGGTCGATGCCCTCAGGGCGAAGCTCGACTTCAACTACGGGGTCGTCATGAACCTCTCGAGGCCGCAGCGCGAGCCGCTCGAGGTCCTCCAGCGGGCGCGGATCGCCGGGATGGAGACCGGCGACTTCATGTTCGCGTCGGCGTCCTCCAACATCCTTGCCCAGATGAAGCTCAGCCTGGAAGGCGAGCTCCGGCGCGTGCGCGAGGACGTCGGCGGGTTCCTGCGCTTCACCTCCCGCACGAAGGACGCGCTGTCGACGGCGGTCCAGACCGTCGCGCGGCAGGTGATCCAGAACCTCGAGGGGCGCACGCTGAACCGCGGCACGCTGAGCGACGCCGGCTTCGACGAGGACGCCCTCGTGCCGAAGCTCGAGGCGGTGGGCTTCGCGATCGTCGCCGGCTTCTACTACACGAACAAGCTCGCGCTCGCGTACCTCTACGGCGATCACGAGGGCGCGCTCCGGATGGCGTGCCGCGCGCACGAGCGGGCCCGCGCCCTGACGGGCCAGTACATCGGCATCGTCGATCTGCCGCTCTACACCTGCCTCACCATCCTGGCGCTCGGCCCTCGGGCGAGCGGGGAGGAGGGCGGCGCGCTGGCCGAGATGCTCGCGTCGAGCCACGACAAGGTCGCCGTCCTCGCGCGGGACTGCCCGGAGCTCCGGCACCTGGAGCTGCTCGTCCGGGCGGAGCGCGCGCGCGTCGCCGGGGAGGCGCTGGAGCCGATCCTCGAGCTCTACCAGCAGGCGAGCGACGCGGCGGAGCAGGCGGGGTACGTGCGCTACCGCGCGCTCGTCAGCGAGCTCTGCGGCAGGTTCCTTGCCTCGAGGCGCATGCCGTGGCTCGCGCGGTCGTGCCTCGTCGAGGCCTACCAGGCCTACGCGCGCTGGGGCGCCACGGCCAAGCTGCGGCAGATGGAGGAGGCCTACGTCGAGCTGCTCCCCCGCGCGGCGGCGGGCCAGCCCGCGTCCGCGGACCTCCTGTCGAACCTGACCTCGGTCGCCTCGTCGACGACCGAGATGGTCGCGCGGCGCGTGGCGCTGCTCGACGCGGCGGCGCTCATCCGCGCCGCGCAGGCCGTGGCGCGCGAGATCGACCTCGGCCGCGTCATGACGCGGCTGCTCCGGCTCGCCATCGAGAGCGTCGGCGCCCAGCGGGGCGCGCTGATCCTGGACCACGAGGGCGGGCCGCGCGTGGAGGCCGTCGTCGAGGACGAGGGCGAGGTGCGCGTCGGCCCGTCGACGCCCGTGCGCGAGAGCGGCGCCGCGGCCGCGCGGGTGATCGAGCTCGTGATGAGCAGCGGGGGCGCCGTCGTCGTGGCGGACGCCGCGCAGGACGCGCGCTTCGACGGCGATCCCTACGTCGCGGCGCGCAAGCCGCGATCCGTGCTCGCGCTGCCCATGGTGAGCCAGGGGGACGTCTCGGGCATCCTCTATCTGGAGAACAACGCCGCGCCCGACGTGTTCTCGCGCGCCCGCCTCGACGTGCTCGAGCTCGTCGCCGCGCAGGCCGCCATCGCCGTGAAGAACGCGCTGCTCTACGCGCGCGTCCAGGCGGCGAGCGACGAGCTCCGCCGCGCCAACGGCGCGCTCGAGGCGGCTGTCGCCGCCCGCACAGCGGAGCTCTCCTCGGCGAAGGCGCAGCTCGAGGAGGAGCTCGCCGAGCGGTCGCGCGCCGAGCAGGAGCGCGCCGGCCTGCAGGAGGACCTCATCCGCATGCAGCGCGAGCGGCTCGCGGAGCTGTCGACGCCGCTCATCCCGATCACCGACAGGATCATGGTCATGCCGCTCATCGGGACCGTCGACGCGCAGCGCGCGGACGAGGCGCTCGCCGCGGCGCTCCGCGGCGTGTCGGAGACGGGGGCCCAGGTCGTCATCCTGGACATCACGGGCGTGCGGGGCGTGGACAGCGGCGTCGCGGCGACGCTCCTGCGCACCGCGACAGCGCTGCGCCTGCTCGGCGCCGAGGCGGTGATCACAGGGATCGCCCCCCGCGTCTCGCAGACGCTCGTCGGCCTCGGCATCGATCTCGGCGAGACCGTCGTCCAGGGGACGCTCCAGCGCGGGATCGCCTACGCGATCCGGAGGACCGGCGAGGCGCCGCGGCTCGCCAGCGTGGCGTCCGGCGGCCGTGGCTGAGGGCGGCCCGGCTGGCGAGCCTGCGCGACGCGCCGCGGCTCGCCAGCGCGGCGTCCGGCGCCGTCGCCGAGGGCGCCTCAGTTGGCGAGCTTGTTCTCCTCGCGCGGGCCGAAGATCGCCTCCCAGTTGGAGCGGTAGGCGTCGGTCGCGACCTGGGCGGGGCCGGACCGGGGCGCGTCGGCCCCGTGGGGCGCCGGGAGCAGCACCTCCACGTCGAAGAGCCGGGTATGCTCGGACCGCTGCGTCAGCTTCACGAGCTCTCCGGCCAGCGGGCGCCCGTGCTCGGTGGGCCGCAGCTCGCCGATCTCGAGCCGGTCCTCCCGGCTCCGGATGACCCGGAAGCCCTCACCCTGCTCGACGGGGCTGTGGATGAAGACGACGTCCTGGTTCGCGGGCGGCGCGGGCTTGTCCCGGTTCTGCGGCGGCTCGTCCTTGCCCATCACCGAAAGCTTCCCACGTTTGCCCCCCGGGGCGCCAGGCGAAGCGAGCGGCCGATCTCCATGCCGCGCCTGCGTCTCGCCGCCTCGCGCGGCCTCCAAAATTTGGCCAGCGCCGGGCTTAGGCCGTACTGCCGGCCAGAGGGCCCTCTGCACCGCGGAGGTCCCGCGATCGCGGACGCGGCTTCGCGGCGAAGCGGAGGAGTGGGCGTATGAACGTTCGAGGCGCAGAGGGAGATGGCGTTCGCAAGGCGCCGGAATCCTTGGAGAGAGATCGCGAGAGCGGCGGCGGCGAGCGGCGCGCCGGCGCCGGGCAGCGGGTCCGCATCGAGGCGCTCGTCGCGATCGGCGAGACGTCGGGCGGCGGCTTCGAGGCCGAATCGATCGACATGTCCCCGGAGGGGATGCGCCTGCGCACGGCGTACCTGCCGCGGGTCGGCGACGCGCTGATCTGCCGCTTCGACGGGCTCGGCAAGGAGCTCGTCGTCGAGGGCGAGGTGTGCTGGCGCGCCGAGGAGGCGCGCGGCGGCGAGTTCGGCCTGCGCTTCACCGGCCTCGACGCCGAGGCGGAGGAGGCGGTGCGCTCGATGTGCTCGTCGATGGATGCCGGCGCCGCCGGCGCCGCGCCGGCGCTCGCGGTCCCCTCCGGCGCGGCGCAGCGGGGCGCGCGCGTGCGGCTCCACATCGACGGGCTGGGCTCGCCCATGAAGGCGCGCGTGCGCGCGGGGGGGCTCGACGATCTCGAGGTCGGCTCCAACCTGGAGTTCCTCAAGGTGGGCCGCTCCCTCGAGCTGGAGGAGGTCGAGCAGGGCACGCGCCGCGAGGCGTACATCGACCACGTAAAGGTCGAGGTCGACCCGGCGACGAGCGTGCCGCAGCTCGTGGTCACGCTGCGCTACGAGGCGCCCCGCGCGGCCAGGGCGTCGCGCCCGCGCGCGGCGTCGTCCGAGTCCCTGCCCCCGGCGAGGCCCGCGGCGGCGCTCGACGCGGGAGCGCCCGCGCGGGCGCCGTCGGTCCCGCCGCCGGGCGAGAGCCCGCGGGCGTCGTCGGCGCCGCAGGGCGAGCGCGCGCCGGGGCGAGCGTCGTCGGCGCCGCCGGGCGATCCGGGCGAGCGCGCGCCGGGGCGGACGTCGTCGGCGCCGCCGCCGCGCGATCCGGGCGAGCGCGCGCCGGCGCGGCCGTCCGCGGCGCCTGCGCGCGATCCGCAGGGCGAGCGCGCCTCGGCTGGCGCGGGCGGCGCGAGCGCCGCGCGCGGCGGTGCGGCGGTCGAGGGGGACGACGATCACGACGGCGACCTGTCGCCGGCGCCCTCGGCGGGGGAGGCGCGCGCGGCGGACGCGGCGCCTGTCTCGGCGCAGGACGCGGCGCCCCCCTCCGCGCGGGAAGGGTCGGAGGACGCGGGCGCAGCGCCGGCGGCCGACGCGCAGCCGAGCCGGCTGCGCGACGTCGGCGAGAAGGCCGCGATGGCCGGCAAGGCCGTGGCGGGCAAGATCGCCCCGGCGCTCGCCGGCGCCGGGACGCGCGCGGTCACCGCGATGGCCGGCATGGTGGCGCGGATCAAGGAGCGGCGCGCCGCGCGCGCGGCAGGCGAGGGGGACGGGTCCAAGGAGGGCGGCCATCGCCGCACGACGGCGCTGCCGCCGGCCGGCGCGCTGAAGTCCGGCGGCCGGCGGCTGGTGCGCGAGGAGGCCGAGGAGACGGCGGGCGAGGGGACCGAGCCGCCGCGCTTCAACAGGAAGGCGGCCGTGGCCGGGAGCTTCCTTGGGCTGGCGGCGGTGCTCCTTGTCTTCGGGGCCGCGCGCCTCCTCGGCCTGCAGGGCGGCGACGCGCCCTCGGCCGGGAGCGCGGAGACCGCTGCGGGCGCTCCGGCGCTGCCGTCGCCCGGCGCGCCTGCGCTGCCGGCGGCCGCGGCCGCGGGGGCGGCGGCTGCGCCGGGCGGCGTGCTGACGGCGAACGTCCCCCTGTTCGGCGCGACGCCGCTGTCGACGACGGAGCCTGTGCCGCCGACGCCGCCGGCCGACCCGGGCGCCCTGGCCGACGACCCGCTCGCGCGGGCGGCCGCGGTCCCGGGCGGCCCCGGCGAGGACGACGAGGCGGAGGCGGACGACGACGCGCAGGAGGGCCCGAAGGAGTGGGGTCAAGGGACCGTGAGGAGCCCCGTCGTGCTGAAGCTGAAGATGGACGGCCCCATCGAGGAGCTGAACGGCGCTGCCGGCGCGATGGGCTTCACGGTGTCGCTGCCCGACCGTCGCGCGCTGTCCTCCGGCAGCGGCCTCGCCCGGAAGGACAAGCGCCTCGCGTCGGTGCGCGTGGTCAACACGCCGCACGGCGCGGAGATCACCCTGCAGTTCAAGGACGGCGTGCCCGCCTACAAGGCCAAGGCGCGCGGCGATCGCCTGGAGATCGCGCTCGGCCGCGACGAGCCGAAGAAGGTGGCGTCGAAGTCCAAGAAGAAGGACGACGACAAGAAGAAGAAGAAGGGCGAGAAGGGGAGCGACAAGAAAGACAAGGAGCGCTGACGCGCTCGCGCGCCCCCGGCGGGTCGAGGCGCTGAGCGGACCCTCGGCGCCTCCCTGCCCGGGCGGCCCCGCTCCACGAACAGGAAGGCGAAGGCGAGAAGAACAGACACATGTTCTTCTCGCCTTCTCGCTTTCGCCTTCTCGCCTTCACGCCTTCTCGATGAATCCGACCATCACCTGCAGTTGACCAGGGAGGCGGACACGGAGGCATGGCCCCGTCGACTCCCCCGGTTGCCCAGCTTCCCCGCGAGCTTTGCCTGACAGGGCCTGGACTCCGCCGCTGCGATGCTCAGCCGAGCCACGCTGTCGTCGAGTTCAGCAGGTTGTGATGTCCGGTGACGAGACGTGAGCGTCTCCGGAGGCTCTGTCATGGAGTAAAGACCATTTCATTTGGTCTTTGAATTACGTCTGTCTCGGATATATACATGGGTTCGAGGGGTGCCTCTGCGCCGTGGGGGCGAGAGGCGCTGGTCCTCGCAGGCTGTGCATCGGTCGCGCGGCGGCTGACGGCTCGGCTACGGCCGGTGAAGCCGCTGCCTCGCCTCGGTCCCACTTTGCCCTTCGCGCGCGGAGCGAGCGCCTACCCCCGCGGGCGCCCCTCTGCGGACAGGAGCATTCGATGTCCAAACCACGTCATCTGAGACCGCGTCACGTCGGGTTCGTGCTTGTGCTCGGCGCCGGCGTGCTGACGGCCGGCTCGTCCGGCGTCGCCGGCTCCCCTGTGCAGGCGCAGTCGGGAGGCGATCATCGTGAAGGCTTCATGAAGGTCCCCCTCTACCGCGGCGCCGGCGTCCCGCCGGAGGCCACGGTCATCGCGCTGCCACACAACTGCGAGCGCGAGATGCAGGCCACCCTGCGATGGAGCGAAGAGGACAACTCGGTCCGGATCAAGGTCACCGGCAAAGGGGTGCTCGTGCCCTACCCGAGCGTCGATCGCACCCCGGGGGTGAACTTCTTTCCAAACCCCTTCTGGCCCGAGATCGAGGATATCGTGAACGGGCGATACCAGTTCTGGATCATCAGCCAGGCAGGGCTCCTCAAGTTCTACTACGACGCGACCACGCGGGATCTGCTCGGCAGCGAGCTCGATTTCGCGTCGCCTCCGCCCGGCTCGATCGCCATCGAGCTGCCGACGGTGAGGGCCGTCGGCTCGCCGCTCTTCCAGCCCGACGAGGACGGCGACGTCGATCTGGAGTTCACCCTCGCGTACGACAAAACGGTGCGCGCGGACCTGCCCGAGTACGCTCAGGTCGTCGAGGGGTTCCCGCCGCCGAACCTGTGCCTGTCGGACCCGAACCGGATCGATCTGTCGACGATCCGGGGCTACGCCAAGACGCTCCCCGCCTCGGAGGCGGTCAGCTTCGCGGACTACCTCCGGAGCGGCTTCTTCCTGAGCATCACCATCGAGCCACCGGAGTACTACACGTTCCCGCCGCTCGATCACCTGTTCTCCACCTACAGCAATGGCACCCAGTTCGGCGGCGTCATCCCGCGGGGGTATGCCTGGGATATCGACGCGACCTTCGGCAACGTGGCGCCGCCGATCCGGCCGTTCGCAGGCGCCGGGACGTGCGAGGACTTCTTCACCGGGGTGCACACCAAGGGCCTGAACTTCTGCAGCCCGGAGGGGAGCTAGCCATGACGACGAGACCTTCGCGACTGCTCTTCGCCGCCGGCCTCACGGCGTCCCTCTCGGCGTGCACCGGAGCACGCGACGACCTGGAGCTGCTCGGCGCGGCAGGGTCCGAGATCAAGGTCACGAACAGCGGCACCCACAACCTGCACCTGGAGGAGTCCCTGCGGTTCAATCCGACCCAGCCGGGGGCGGATCCGGTGCGGGGCCGCGCCCTCTTCGGCCTGGCCCCGGACAGCGACGCGGAGGACAAGAGCCAGGCGATCTTCGAGGGGCCGTCGGTGGCCTTCGGGGGCACGGTCGTGAGCAACCAGCGCACGTGCTTCACGTGCCATCGCGGGCTCGAGGTGGAGCTCGGGCTCCCGCCCCCCCCGCTGTCCGCGTCGGTGTCTCTCGACGACGCGCTGTTCACGGGCCTCCACGGCGACGCGCAGGGCGACCCGGACGGCATGCGCAACCTCGACGAGCTGGCCCTCATCAAGTATCGCCCGAACCGCTTCAACCTCCAGCGCGCCGAGGACGACCCGTTCCGGAAGGTGTTCTTCTGGCGCAAGTCGATCCGGCTGGTCAACCTGGCCTTCTCGAACGGGTTCCTCCATGACGCGCGCGCGCGCACCATGTTCGAGACCGACCGGGGCGCCGTCTTCAGCCACACGCAGGAGTCGGACAGGCGCTTCGAGGACCTCTTCACGGTCCAGGACGGCAACGACCTCGAGGCGTTCCAGTTCTCGCAGCTCTCGGATCCGCGCCTCGCCGCGCTCCGCGACCCGTCGCACCCGATGTTCCGCGTGCTGGCGCGCGATCCCTTCCACACGGTCCGGATCCGGACGCGGGCGGAGGAGCGCGGGAAGAAGGTGTTCCAGCGCTCGTGCATGACGTGCCACAACGTGCCCAACGTGTTCAACAACCTCTCGAACGTCGAGGCGCTCGGCAACGGCGAGACGGACGTCAAGAACCCGGTCTTCGGGCCGAGCGTGACACGGACGTTCAACGTGGGCGTGTCCGAGCGGAACAGGCACGGTCTCAGGTTCTCTCACCACGCCGGAGGGGGCGTCTTCGAGCCCATCGTTCTCCCGCTCGTCCGCGAGGACGGCGTCATCGTCCCCTTCAAGGTCACGAAGGATATCGGGCTGGCGGCCACGACCGGGCGGCTCGAGGACGTCGGCCGCTTCAAGGTCCCGCAGCTCCGGCGCCTCGCGCGGAACGCCCCGTACTTCCACGACAATTCGGCGATGTCGCTCGAGGAGGTCGTCGACTACTTCAACGGCGATTTCTACAACAAATCGAAGGACGGCAGGCGGTTCCCGATCCGCCTCTCGCGCGCTCAGCGCTCGGATCTGATCGCGTTCCTGAAGGTCCTCTGACGCCGCGCCCGGACGGCGGCCACGCGCCGTCGTCCGGGCAGCCCGCGCCGACGGACCCCCTCGGTGGCGCGGGGGTTACCGCCGGACTTGGGGGCCTGCGGGTCGCGCCGCTGCCGCGCTCGGCCCCGGCGAGCGGGGTGCGGTCGCGGCGCGCGTGGTCGAGGCGACCGCGTGGCGGAGCGCGTCCTTCAGGGTGCCGAAGGTGACGAGCCCCTGCGTCTCGGCGCCGAGCTCCGTCATGGTGGCCGCGATCTGCGGCGAGATCCCCGACACCACCCCGCGCGTCCCGAGCAGCTGGACGGCTCGCATCATGTCCAGGAGGTGCTTGGTGGTCGCGATATCGACGCTCTCGATGCCGGTCAGATCCATGATCGCGACCCTGGCCTGCGTGCGCACGACCTCGTTGAGGAGCGTCTCCGTGATGCGCGACGCGCGGACATCGTCGATCGCGCCGATCAGCGGGAGGGCCAGGACGTGCTCCCAGACCTGGACCACGGGGGCCGACATGAGCCGGATGGCCTCGTTCTGGGTGCGCAGGCTGTCCTCGCTGCGCATGCGCTCGAGGATCTCGTTCTCGAGGAGCCGATTCTGCTGCTCGACCTCCTCGGCGGCTGCCTTGATCTGGATCATCGACTCCTGCACCTGCGCCTCGAGCCGTCGCTGCTCGGTCACGTCCGAGACCGCGCCGACGACCTTGACCAGCTTGCCCTCCGCGTCACGGAGGATCACGCCGCGGTCGATGAGCACGGCGTACTCGCCGGTCGCCCGGCGCAGGCGGTACTCTGCGCTCCAGGTGCTGGCGCCGGAGCCCATCGCCGACCCGAGCGCGTCGGTGACGTTGTTCACGTCGTCAGGGTGGATGTGCTCGCGCCACCACCCTGCATCCGCATAGAGCTCCTTGGGCGCGCCCGAGACCTTCTCGAAGGTATCGCTGCGCCAGACCGCGCCGGTCGCGACGTTGAAATCGTAGATCGCATCCTGGATGGCGAGGACGACCATGCGGAAGCGCTCCTCGCTCTCGCGGAGCGCGTCGTTCGCACGCATCCTCTCGGCGGAGCATTCCGGCGCGTGCTTCTCGCGGGCCTCCCTGACGACCGCCATGAGCCCGGCGGCCGCGCCGGACGCGTCGCGCTCCACCACCACCGGCGTGATCTCCAGATCGATGCGGGCGCCGTCCTTGCGGAGACCTTGCGCCGCGAGCGGGGCCTCCTCGTCGCCCGGGCGCTCCCACCACGCGTCGACATCGCCATGGCGCAGGCAGGGCAGCTCGCGGCCGAGCACCTCCGCTTCAGTCCACCCGAACAGCCGCGACGCCTGCCGGTTCCAGAAGCGCACGACGCGCTCACGGTCACACACGATCATCGCAACCGGCGCCACCTCGGCCATGACCGCCAGCTTCGCGTCGTTCCAGCGAGATCGGTCCGAGGGCTTGACAGAGGGATCGATCACCTGTTCCGTTGTCATATCCGCTTCTTTCGAAGGTGGAGCTGCCCGCTCCTCGGAGGACGGCGCGCGTTCGGCGGTCGCCTGAGGCCCAGGACATCGCATCTTGCCAGTGCGCGTCACGAAAAGGCAAGGGGTTAGTAAGGACTTTTGCCTGCGCCCGGCCGGCACGCGCCCAGCAGGCGACGAGGGGCGCCCGGAAGCTGTCGGTTCACACACGTCACACACGTCACACACGTCACGCACGCGCCGTCCGCGACGTGTCTGCACCGACGGCACGTCGGCGCGTGGCGTCGCACATCTCGTTCAAGAATTCCACGAGGCTGCTGCCGCCCGTGCCCTGAGCCTGCTTCTCGTCCGATTCCCGGAGGATATAGCGGACCGTGATCTCGGCGTGCACCTCCCGGACGCGGACGAGCGCGTTCACGCACGCGTCGTGCGCGTCGCACAGCGCGGGGTGGCTCGACGCGTGCTGGCGAACGAAACCCCGGAGCGAGGGGCCGCGCTCGACGACCTCGAGAAAGCGGCGGTGGCCCGGTAACATCGAGGCGCGCATCTTGAGGAGGAACGAGCGCACCCCGTCGGAGGGCGAGACCCCGAGGATCGCGTCAAAGAGCTGTAGCAGGGGGCTCTGGGCGCCGCTCGATCCGCCGAAGCGCCGTGGCGAGTCGTCGACCCCCGCGTAGATGACCCCCGGCTCGGGCCAGCCGCTCAGGAAGCGACGGAGCCGCCGGTAAAAGATGTAAGGATCACACTGCTCCGGCATGCGGGCGAGGAGCTCGCGGATATCGTTCAGGGCCGCTGTCATGACGTCGAGGGCGCGCGCCACCCCCTCCACGCGCCCGTTCGCGCAGCCGCACAGGGCTTGCACGATCGCCTGGATCGCGGGCGCGCACGCGGCGTCCATGGCCACAGCGATCCGGAAAAACCAGTGCTCGTCCATGCCCCCGTGGAACAGCTGCAGGATGGCGAGGTTCGACAGCGTGATGCCCGCGTCGTCCTCGAGGCGCCGGAAGTTCCAGAGCGTCATCGTGGCGTGGACCAGGGTCGGCGGCAGACCCTGGCGCTCCGAGAGCTCCCACAGCGGCACGGCGACGCTGCGCGGCAGGACAGTGGCTGGCTCTCTCCCACCCCAGACGTGCGCCGACGCCAGCATCGAGACGAGCAAGAGGCCGCGCCGGACCTGGCCGACGTCCTCGAGCCGGTCGAGCGGCAAGAGGGGCATTCGCTCCAGCGCCTTTCCGAGCTTCTCCGCCGAGAGGAGCGCGGGGAGGCTCGCGGCGATGCGCTCCCACGCATCGTATGCAGGCGGAAGCCGGACGACCGGATCCGTGGCAGGGAGATAGCCCCGCGCCGCATCCATGTCGAACGACGCGAGGTCGTCGAGCGCGCCCTCGTCGAACGGCGCCGCCGAGGGGGCCCCCTCCGCGGCGCTGGCCGGGTCCGTCGCGCCCCTCATTGGCCGTGTATCTGCCGGAGGAGCTGGTAGTTCGAGGGCAGCGTGGAGAGGAGGTGTCGCTGCTTCTGCGCCACCCTGGCGAAGACCGCCTCGGCCTCCGCGATCGACGCTGTCTTGTAGGTCAACGCCGGCATCGGGCGCTCCGGGAGGAAGCCCAGCCCGCCGAAGATGGCGTAGTAATTGCCGTTGGTCCAGAAGCTCCGGAACTCGGCCTCGAAGTTCCCATAATAGGTCGTCTCGTCCGTCACCGGCGCGTTCACCGGCATGCCCGCCCGGTAAAGCGCGATCTTCTCCTTGATGCCGTCTGTCAGGGCCAGCGACTTGTTGGCCCTCCAGAACGGCGTATCCGCGCGGGGAGAGAGGTAGAAGTGGGCCTGGATGAAATCCCGGGTGTCGTCGAACATCGTCTCGATCTCGCGATTGAAGCGATCGATGAGCACGGGATCGAAGTGCCTGTCGGGGAAGTGCTTTGCGAGCTGATAGATGGCGGCGTAGATGAAATAGATGCCGGTCGACTCCAGCGGCTCGAGGAAGCAGGAGGCGAGGCCGATGCTGACGCAGTTCTTCACCCACGCCCGCCGGTTCCTGCCGACGCGGAAGCGGATCCTGTTCAGCGGGGTCCGCTCGGGATCGAGGCCCCACAGCCTGCAGAGATCGAGCGCTGCCTCGTCCTCCCGGGAGAACTTGCTCGAGTAGACGTAGCCGGTGCCGAAGCGGGTCAGCATCGGGATCTTCCAGGTCCAGCCGGCGTTCATGGCGATGGCCGAGGTGTACGGCTCGATGCCGTGCCGCTCGTCGTCGTGCGGCACGGCGGTGGCCACGGCGCTGTCGCAGAGCAGGTGATCGTTCATGTCGATGAACGGCTCGCCCATGACCTTGTTGATCAAGGCACCCCTGAAGCCCGAGCAGTCGATGAACAGATCGCCCTCGAGGACCCTCCCGCCCTGGGTCACGAGGCTCGCGATGGCGCCGCCCGGGCCGAGGTTCACGCCCTCGAGCTCGTCCTCCACGAGCTCCACGCCCTGCCGCGTCGTGGCGAAGCGCCGGAGGAAGTCCGCGATCCGGTGCGCGTCGAAATGCCAGGCATATCGGGTCGCCCGCTGGCCGTCGAGCCAGCGCGGGGCGAGCTTCGCGTCCATGATCGGCGGCTCGGAGAAGCAGGCATAGTCGTACGGCTGGACCGGTTGTCCTCGTGACAGCTTATGGTACCAGTAATGCGACAAGGGGATGTGATCGTGCTCGGGCAGCAAGCCGAACTGGTGATAGAAGTGGTCCGACCTGCCGTCGAGGGGCCTGGACGTCGCGGCGCCTTCGCCGGGGGTGCGCCAGTTGATGAACTTGACCGCCATCTTGAAGGCGGCATTGCATTCGCGCATCCACTCGTCCTCGGCGAGGCCGAGATAGTCGAAGAAGGTCTTTTGCAGGTTGGGGATGGTGGCCTCGCCGACGCCGATCCTGGGGATGGACGGGGCCGTCAACACGGTGATCCGCACGCTGCCCTGGAGGGCTTTGCCGAGGTATGCGGCCGCCATCCATCCGGCGGTCCCTCCACCGAGGATGACGACGTCTTTGATGCGATTATCCATGGTCAAGAACCATCCCCTTCTCCAGCGCGTGCCCCAGCCGGCAGACGTCCTCGAAGCTGCTATACAGCGGCGCGACAGCGATCCGCACCACGTCCGGCGCCCGTGTGCCCACGAGGACCCCGTGGCTCCACAGTCCCCGCGAGATCTCGGCGGGGCTCTTCCCGCGCACGCGCAGCGAGATCTGCCCGCCTCGAGCTTCCCGCGGCGTGATCACCTCCACCCGCTCCCGCGGCAGCCCGTCCACGTGGGCGAGGAGCTCCGCGACCAGCGCTTCGCGCTTCTCGACCAGCCGCTCCATCCCGGCCTCCTCGAACGGCTGCAGCGCCCCTGCCAGCGTGGCGATGCTGGCGATCGGCGGCCCGCTCTGCCGGAAGCCCCACGCGCCGACCTCGGGCTCGAAGGGGTCCGGCATGGCCAGGCGCGCCTCCCTCCGCTGCCCCCACCAGCCCGAGAGACGCGGCAGCCGCGTGTCCCGCCCGTGACGCTCATGCACGAAGAGGCCGGCGACGCCGCCGGGATCGGCGTTCAGGTACTTGTAATGGCACCACACGGCGAAATCGACGTCCGAGTCGTGCAATCTCAGCGCCACGTTGCCGATCGCGTGCGCCAGATCCGCCCCGACGAGGCAACCGGCTGCGTGGGCGGCTCGCGTGATCGGCTCGAGATCATAGGCCTGTCCGCTGAAGTGATTCACGCCGCCCAGCAGGACGAGCGCGATCTCGTGGCCGTGCGCCGCGATGTGCGCGACGACGTCCTCGGTGGTCGCGTACGATTGCCCTGCTGGCACGGGGATCTCGCGCACGCTCGCCGCCGGATCGACGCCAGCGAGCCTCGCGTGCGAGGCGACGACGTAGCGGTCGGACGGGAATGCATCGGGCTCGAGCAGGATGGCGTGACGTCCGGGCGTCGGACGGTAGAAGCTGCGCATCAGGAGGTGCAGGTTCGCGGTGACGCTGCCCATCACGGCCACCTCCTCGGGCGCGGCGCCCACGATGGGCGCGAGCCTGCGGGCGAGCAGCTCGTCCGCGTCCAGCCACCTCGGCGTCGCGTCGAAATACGCTCGGAAGCCGAGGTCGCGCCACTGGTCGAGCGCCCCCGCGAGCGCCGACTCCGCGTCCCTGGAGAGCAGCCCCAGCCCATTGCCGCAGAAATAAGCCGCCCCCACGCCGTCCGGCCCCGGCGGCCGATGAAAGCGCCCCCGCAGCGCGGCGAGCGGATCCTCCGCGTCGCGACGGCGCGCGGCTTCGAGGCGCTCGCGCCACGCGGGGCTCGCCAGCGCCTCACGCGCGAGCGAATGCGCGGGCTCCGCGCTCGCCGGCCCCGGGGAGCTCGTCGTGAAGACGGCTGGGCCCTCCACGAGCCGCTTCAGCAGGGCGAGCTCCTCCTCCATCTCGCGCTTCATCGCCGCGAAGCGCTCGTCCGAGATCCCCGGCCTCTGGAAGAAGGTGTAAAGAAAGACGGCCCCGCCCTCCGCCGGCATCACCCGCGTCGGCGAATAGCGCCACGCGCCGTCGGCTCCAAGGTGGCCGAAATCCACGACGCCCAGGGCGCGGTCGGCGCGCATGGCGAAGCGCACCTCGCCGCGCGGGGTCGCGGCCCAGAGGGCGGCCCCGTCGGCGCGCACGCTCGAGCAGAAATGGACCCCCCAGCGGGGGATCTGCGCCGGGTCGGAGACCACCCCGAAGACACGCTCCGCCGAAGCTGCGATGAAGACCGAATGTGTGCTGCTGTGCATGGGGAAGATTCACTCTTGGAGTGACAACAAGCCCACTGGCCGCAGTGATCGATACGCCCAGAGCATATCATACGTGCTCGAGCGCCTCGGTAAATAAAATGTATTTCCTTTCCATGAGGCGAGCTTCGCCAGGCGCGCGGCGATGTGCTTCGCGTCTCTGCATCTCCGCGTCTCTGCGTCTCTGCGTCAGTTACGAGAGCCCGACGGGCTGCGGTCAACTCGTCCTTGATGGCCTGTTCACGCACACCACCGGCGAGGTGTGGAGTGGGTCGACGAACACCCGCGCTGGGCGCCGCGCTTCTCCCCGGTCACGCGTCTTGCGACGAGGATAGTCCCTCGGAGACCGTGTTCGTGGCGCGGCGCGGGGCGCGGCCTCCCGCGCAGCCGGGGACGCGCCTGGCTAGAGCGACAAACGGGTTGAAATCCCGAAAAAAAGCAGGAATTTCACAGGGAGGCGAGGAGGCGGGGAGCGAGAGACGGCGAGAGGGAGAGATTCTTTTTTTCTTCCTCCTCCCCGCCTCCTCGCCTCCCTGTGAAAATTCTCCGGGTTTCACATGATTGGTGTTCTAGGCTCCGCCCGGCCCCACCGGCGGCGGAATCGACCACTCCGCGCTGTCCGAGAGCCTCGGCTCCGCCTCCTCCGCCGCGCTCCCGAAGAAATCCGCCACGTCGTGCCGCCTCGCCTCCGCGTCCGCCCGCCCGAGCTCGATCAGCTTCCGCGTGAACGACCCGTCGAACAGGAGATAGCTCGCGAGATCCGCGTCGTTCGCGGCCCCCACGTCCACCAGCGAGAGCAGCCGCCGCATCATCGCCGGCCCGCCCTGCACCTTGCCCGCCCTCACGTGCTCCGCCGCGAGCCGGCCGAGATCCACGCTCGGCCGCACGACAAGGGTCTCCACCCGCCGGTACGGCAGCGCCCCGCGCTGCGCCGCCGCCGCGTTGATCGAGTGCAGGAAATCCGGGCCGAACGCCTGCTCGCCGTCCTCGATCATGTGGTTCACCCGCGTCATCACCTCGAAATCGGTCTGGATGTGGTCGAGCAGGAACGCGTTCAGCACCTTGCCGAGCACCAGCGCCATCCCCGGCGGCTTGCCGCTGTCCCCCGCGTCGATGCTCCGCACCTCCCGCGACAGGCCGATCGCCAGCACGTGCGTCGCCCCCAGCCGGAGCGCCGGCGCGATCGGCGTGTTCTGCCGCACGCCCCCGTCCATGTAGAGATCCCGGCCGATGCGCACCGGCGGGAACAGGATCGGGATCGCCGCCGACGCGAGCGCGTGCGGCGGGCCGATCAGCGCGCCGCGGATGATCGTCCGCGGGGGCGCCGTCGTCGGCAGCGCGCCGTCCGGGCCGGTCTGCATGAAGATGACCGTGCGGCCCGTCCCGATCTCGGTCGCCGACACGCTGACCGCCGAGAGGTGGCCGTGGCGCAGCGTGCGCGCGATCGCGCGCCACGGGATCTCGCGCTCGACGAGCCTCTGCATCGGCGAGACGTCGAACAGGCCCACGCCCTCCGAGCCGCCGCCGAACATGAGCTTCGGCAGGGAGATCGCCTGCCGGACCCCGAAGCCGAGCACCGTCTCGAGCTTCAGCTGCGTCCACAGGTTGACGAGCCGCCGCACGCCCAGCGTCGGATCGTCGAGGTGCGCCGCGAGGTAGCACGCGTTCACCGCCCCGACCGACGTCCCGCACAGGATGTCGATGCGCGGCGGCGCCCCGCGGAGCCGGGCGAACGCGTCGAGCACGTACGACATCACCCCGACCTCGTACGCGCCCCGGGCGCCGCCGCCCGAGAGGATCACCGCGACCTTGCGCCGCGGCTTCGTCCCTGTCCTTCCGCCGGTGCCGCTCATGCCATCTCCCCGCGGCGGAGCGGGTCCAGCCCCGCCGCCGGACCCTCAGCCTCCGCGGCGAGGATGCGCCGCACCACCGTGCGCTCCAGGAACAGCGCCCGGAGCCGCGCGTCGCGGATGTAGCTCGCCACCTTCCGCACGTGCATCCCGGCGCGGTGGTACGCGTCCCCGGCGCTCGCCGGCGCGCCCTTCTGCAGCGCCTCGCAGCAGAGGTCGCGCACCTCGATGCCGTACTCCGAGCTGCCCGCCTCGACCGCGCCGAGCGCCGTCCGGGCGAGCAGCACCCCCGAGTGCACCTCGCCCGCGTCCACCCGCGCCCCCGCCTCGATGGCCGTCGCGTACGCGTGGTAGCTCATCAGCCCCTGCGACTCGGCGAGCTGCCGCGCCTCCGAGGCGTTCGCGATCGCGCCCTGGACGTCGCCCTGCACCTTCGCGAGGAGGCCGCGCACGTTGCGCTCGTGGATCATGTCGTAGACGCTGCCGGTCACCGCGATGAGCGCGCCCGCATCGGCGCAGAGGGTGTGCGCGGCGTCGAGGTCGCCCGCTTCGAGGAGGATCCCCGCCGAGCAGAGGAGCGTGTCGGCCCGCGCGTCCTGATCGTCATAGCGCTCGTGCGCCTCCCGCGCCCGCTTCATGTAAGCGAGGCTGCGCAAGATGTCCCCCAGCTTGGCGTACGCGTGGCCGATGTTGCTCAGCGTCTTCGCGATCTGGAACCGACCCCCGATCGCGAGATCGATGGAGATCGACGAGAGCCCGACCGCGATCGCGTCCTCGAAGCGCTCGAGCACGAACATCGCCACCGCGAGCGAGTTCTTCGCGCGGGCCTCGCTGCGGCGCGCCCCCACGGCGCGGAACACCGCGATCGCCTCGGCGTAGGCCTCGACCGCCTCCTGTACGCGGCCGACCCGGCGCAGCAGCACCCCCTTCGTGCGCAGCACCTCCGCGCGCGCCCGCGGCGTCAGCCCGCCCATCTGCGTCACCCGGAGGGCCCGGTCGGCCGCGCTGATCGCGCCCTGGACGTCGCCGAGCTCGCGCAGCACCTCCGACAGGATCGTGAGCGCCTCGACCTCGAGCGCGGGGCGGCGCGCGATGCGCGCGATCTCGGCGGCCCGCTGCGCCACCGGCAGGCCGCGGGCGAGGTGGCCGTCGTCGAGGTCGAGCCGCGCGGTGCGCACGAGCGCGAGCGCCGCCCAGCGCGCCTGGCCGCTCTCCTTCGCGAGCTGGCGCAGCGCCGCGAGGTGCTTCCTCCGCTCGCGGCGGCGGCCGAGGTGGCGGAAGATCGCCTCCAGCGCCTCGTGCGCGATCATCACGCGGGTGTCGCCGGTCGGCAGGAGCGCCAGCGCGCGCTCGTAGTACCGGCGCGACAGCTGCGCCTGGTGTCCGGCGCGCGCGGCCCGCGCCGCGTCGAGGTAGAGCTCGGCCGCCGGCCCGGGCGCCTCGCCGCGCGCGAGGTGCTGCGCCACGATCGCGGCCGAGAGCCCCTGCGCGAGCGGCGTCGTCGAGAGGTGCTCGCCGAGCCGCCGGTGCATGCGCACGCGGCTCGGGCCGTCGAGCGCGAGGTAGGCGACGTCGCGCGCGAGCGGGTGCCGGAAGTCCACCGCCCCGGCGCGGCGATCGCACAGGCCGCGGGCGCAGAGGCGCGTCACGGCCTCGTCGTCGGCGAGCCGCGTCAGGTTCATGATGTCGTCCTTGAGCAGCGGGCCCCCCGCGACCGCCAGCCAGTTCACGACGTCGTGCTCCGCGGGCGGCAGCTCGCGCAGGCGATCGCCGATGAGCTGCTCCAGCGTCGAGGGGAGCGGCTCGCCGCGGTCCCCGGTCCGGTCGTGGCGGACGAGCTCGTGCCGCCCGTCCGGGTGCTCGACGATCTCGAGCGTGCCCCGCTCGAGGAGCGCGTCGACCATCTCGAGCAGGAAGAACGGGTTGCCGGCGACGCGCGGCACGAGCTCGCCGCAGACGGTCGCCACGCCCTCGCGCACGCCGAGCCGCGCCTCCACGAGGCGCATCTGCTCCTCGGCGCTGAGGCCGCGGAGCTCGATCCGCACGAGCCCCTCGATGAACGGGGTCACGCGCTCCTCGGGGCGGGTGAGGAGCAGCACGAGGATCGGGAGCCGCTCCGAGCGCTGCTTCAGGAGCTCCGAGATGAGCTCCAGGCTCGGGCGATCGGCCCACTGGAGGCCGTCGATGACGACGACGAGCGGCTGGTGGCGCGCCAGCGAGCCGAGCAGGTACTTCACGCCGCGCACCACCACGTCGCGGCCGTAGGCCGTGGCGTCCTCCTCGGGGTGGTCGAGCTGCTTGCCCGTGACGAGCTCGGCGAGGCGCGTGACGATGCGCGCCCCGAGCGGCGAGCGGGCGATGGGCCCGAGCAGCGCGCGGATCACGTGGGCGGCGTCGTCGATCGAGTGGTCGAGCCCCATCCCGGTGACGTCGCGGAGCACGTCGCAGACCGTGGCGAGCGGCAGCTCGCTCTTCACCGGCGAGCACTCGACGTGGAGCACGCGCGCCTCGCCGGGGAGCTCCGAGAGGAACGTCGAGATGAGCGCGCTCTTGCCGATGCCCATCTCGCCGACGAGGACGCGCGCCACCGACTGGCCCCGGAGCGCGCCGCCCAGCGGGCTCGGCGGCTTGCTCTGCCTGCTCGGCGGCGGCGGCTTGCTCTGCCTGCTCGGCGGCGGCGGCGGCTCGCTCTCGCCGTAGCGCGGCGACGGCGGCTCGGCGAGCCCCTTCACGGGCGGCGAGACCGCGCGGTGGTAGGCGGCGTGCAGGTCGGCCCGCTCCGCGTCGCGCCCCACGAGGTCGTTCGGCGAGAGCGCGATCTCGGCCATCCGCTCCTCGCGGGTGAGCGGGCGCTGCAGCGCGTAGAGCCGCATCTGGTGCGGGACCTGGTAGCCGCCGGCGTCGTTGAGATCGAGCGACGGCGCGTCGCCCCAGCGGAAGTCGCGCCGGACGAGGCGGTAGACGCCGCCCGCGACCCAGGTCTTGCCGAACGGGGTGCGGCCGCCGAGGCGCTCGGCGAGGAAGTTCGCGGGCTCCTTGAGCGCGTGGTTGATGAGGTGCCCCTGCTCGTCGCGCTCGCCGTACGCGATGCCGCGGACGATGCCGATGGCGGCGCGGAGCTCGACGGGCAGGTCCTCCGACGCGCCCGCGAGCGCCTCGTGCACGTCGACCGCCAGCGAGGCGGAGTCGGCGGCGGCGCGCGAGGGGTTCGCGAGCAGCCCCACGACCGCGCGCGCGCTCGCGTGCGACTCCCAGGACCAGATCGCCCCGTGCTTGAAGGCGATCGCGTCGAGGGTGGTGCGGATCGAGCGCCCGCTGCGCCGGCCGGCGAGCCGCCCCTGCGCCCCGAGCAGCTCGTCCACGCCCTCGATGCGCATCGTCACCACGGCCACGTGGCGCACCTCGCGCACGACGCGCGGCGCGCCGGTGTTCTCGTGCTCGCCGCCCGTGCGCGCGGCCGGCACCGCCGCGAGCGTCTGCGGCTGCGCCACGGAGCCGTCGCCCTCGGCCGGCCCCTCCGCGCCGCCGGCGGCGTTCTCGCGCGCCTCCTGCTCGCGGTCGCGGCCGAGCAGGTGGGCCACGGTCTGCTCGACCGACGCGTTGTCGACGAGCTCCTGCTTCGCGAGCAGGACGCGCGCGATCGCCCCGGCCAGGTCGCGCGCGGTCTGGAAGCGGTCCTCGGGCGCCTGCGCCATGGCGCGCATCACGATCGCCTCGAGCTCCGCCGGGATGTCGCGCGCGTGCGTCGACGGGGGCTCGAAGAGGCCCTCCTTGACGGCCTGGAGCAGCGCCTCGTCATCGAGCTTGCCGTAGGGCGAGCGCATGGCGAGCAGCTCGTAGAGCACGACGCCGAGGGCGTAGATGTCGCTCCGCCGGTCGACGCGCTCGCCGCGCGCCTGCTCGGGCGACATGTACCCGAACTTGCCCTTCAGCACGCCGGGCTCCTCGCGGAAGAGGTTGGCGCTGGCGATGCCGAAGTCGGCGATCTTCACGACGCCCTCGAACGACAGCAGGATGTTCTGCGGCGAGACGTCGCGGTGGACGATGGCGAGCGGCATGCCGCCCTCGTCCCTGCGCTCGTGGGCGTAGTGCAGCCCCTTGGCCGCCTCGGAGACGACGAACGCCGACACGAGCGGCGGGATCCGCGACTCCTTCTGCTGGGCGGCGCGCATCAGCTTGCCGAGGTCGTAGCCCTCGACATATTCCATCGAGAGGAGCAGCCCGTCCTCGCCGTGGTCGGAGAACTCGTAGACCTGGACGATGTTCGGGTGGTTCAGGCGCGTCGCGAGGTGCGCCTCCTCGACGAACATCGCGCGGAAGCGCCGCGAGGCCCCGTGCGCGGGGAGGATCCGCTTGACGACGAGGAGCTTGTACGTCCCCTCGGCGCCGCGCTTCTTGGCGAGGAAGACCTCCGCCATGCCGCCAGCGCCCAGGCGGCGCTGGATCTCTAGGTCGGCGAGCTGGGACGGGTGCTTGGCCATGCAGCGAAGCGGCGCGCGGGCGCCGTGGCTGGAGGCGCCGGGCGCGGTGGATCGGGGGGGACCGATGAGAAGAAGGACCGCGCGCGGTTCCCCCGATCCATGGGAGGACTACGGGTTGACCCGCATGGTAGCGTCCCGCCCGCGTCTTCGGGGAGACAACCATGGTGGAAAGGCGAATCTTTCTGGGCGGGTCGGAGATCCGCAGGGGCGGTGAGCCCGCCTGCGCGCAGCGGCTCCTCGGCCGCGGCGCCGTCCACGATCGACCCTGAGTTTTCGCTTGCAAGGCGCCCTCACGCGGGCCCCCGGGCTGCTGCGGTCGGGCGAGGGCCACAAAGCGATTGCCCAGGGAGGCGTCGTCTGTTAAAACGGATGCTGCGTCCGTGATGGAAGACGCAGCGCGTCCGACCCCTGGCTGCCGGGCTGATCGGCGGCGGGGTCGTCGTGTGCGCGCTTGAAACCTCGAGGATTCGCAATGGACATTCGCGTGACAGAGGCGGACGTCGTCGTCGTGGGCGGCGGCAGCGCAGGCTCCACTGCAGCGGTGGAGGCGCAGCAGCGGTTGCCGCGGGGGAGGGTGGTGCTCCTCGAGAAGGCGCATATCAAGCGGAGCGGCGCGATCGCGATCGGCATGGACGGGCTGAACAACGCGATCATCCCCGGACATGCGACGCCCGAGCAGTACGTGAAGGAGATCACGGTGGCCAACGATGGCATCGTGAACCAGCGCGCCATCTATGAATATGCTCGGAACAGCTTCGCGATGATCCAGGAGCTCGACTCGTGGGGGGTCAAGTTCCAGAAGACGCGCTCTGGCGATTTCGACGTCAAGAAGGTCCACCACAACGGGAGCTACGTCCTCCCGATGCCCGAGGGCTACGATCTCAAGAAGATCCTTACGCGCATGGTGAAGCGCGCCGGGGTGCGGGTCATCAACCGCGTCATGGCCACACGGATCCTCGTGGCCGACGGGCAGGTCGCCGGCGTGATGGGCTTTGACACCCGCGAGGGCCACATCGAGGTCATCAAGGCCAGGGCGGTCATCCTCTGCTGCGGCGCCTCCGGGCGGCTCGGGCTGCCGTCGTCCGGCTATCTCCACGGGACCTACGAGAACCCCTCGAACGCCGGAGACGGCTACTCGATGGCCTACCACGCGGGCGCCGAGCTCTCGGGCATCGAGTGCTTCCAGATCAACCCGCTCATCAAGGACTACAACGGTCCGGCGTGCGCCTACGTGACCGGTCCCCTCGGCGGACACACGGTGAACGCGCGGGGGCACCGCTTCATCGAGAGCGATTACTGGAGCGGGCAGATGATGCTCGAGTTCTACCGGGAGCTCCACTCCGCGAACGGCCCTGTGTACCTCAAGCTGACCCACCTCGCCCCGGAGACGATCACCGAGGTCGAGCGGGTGCTCCACCAGACGGAGCGGCCGAGCCGCGGTCGCTTCCACGAGGGGAGGGGGCACAGCTACGGGAGCGATCTCGTCGAGATGCACATCTCCGAGATCGGCCTGTGCAGCGGCCACAGCGCGTCGGGGGTCTGGGTGAACGAGAAGGGCGAGACCACCGTGCCCGGGCTCTACGCCGCCGGCGACATGGCGTGCGTGCCGCACAACTACCTCCTCGGCGCGCTCACCTACGGGAAGATCTGCGCCCAGAGCGCCCTCGACTACCTCGATCGCGCGCCCGCGGTCGAGCCGCTCCCCGCCGCGGTCGACGCCGAGCGCGAGCGCATCCTCGCCCCGCTCTCGCGCAGGAGCGGGGTGGCGCCCCACCAGTACGAATACAAGGTGCGGCGCCTCGTGAACGACTACCTGCAGCCGCCCAAGACGGGGAACCGGATGGCGCTCGGGCTCGAGTACTTCCTGCGGGCGAAGGACGAGCTCGAGGAGGTCACGGCGACGAGCCCCCACGAGCTCATGCGGGTGATGGAGTGCCACTTCATCCGCGACTGCGCGGAGATGGCCGCGCGCGCCTCGCTGTACCGGACCGAGAGCCGCTGGGGCCTCTACCATTACCGGCTCGATTTCCCCGAGATGGACGACCGCAGCTGGTTCGTCCACGTCAACCTGAAGAAGGGCGATGACGGCGAGATGGTCGCCTTCAAGAGGCCCGTCGATCCCTATCTCTTCCCGATCGACGACGGCGAGCTCAAGACTTACCGCCAGATGCGCATTCCGGCCGAAGAGCAGCGCGCGCCGCTCTGACGAGCAACGAGGTTCAATCGATGGCTCACCTTCTCAACCGCGAATCCGTCAAGGCGCAGCGCGCCAGGACCGTGGGGCACGCCGAGGCCGCCGTCCGGCTCGATCTGCCGGTCGTGATCGACGAGGCGTCCTGCATCAAGGGCTGCCGCATCTGCATCGAATCGTGTCCGGTCGACTGCCTCGCCATCGATCCAGAGACGAAGAAGGCGCGCATGGCCTACGACGAGTGCTGGTATTGCCTCGCGTGCGAGATCGATTGCCCCAAAGAGGCCATCACCGTGAAGATCCCCTTTCTCATCCGGTAGCGTCCTGGAGGCGGAGAGACGATATGACACAGCCTTCGCTCGCACAGGAGCTCGTGAGCGTCCTCAGGGATCCAGACCCTGGCGCGCGCCAGCTCGCGCTGACGCAGATCGAGGACCTCTCGGATCCGGAGATCCTCCACCCGCTCATCGAGGCCGTCCGCGACGGGGACCCGACGGTGCGGGCGCTCGCGCTGGGGCACCTCGAGGACCTCGGCGACCCCCGCGCGGTGCCCGCCATCCTCCAGGCGCTCGACGACGAGGAGACCCACGTGCGCGAGGCGGCCGCCACGGCGCTCCGCGAGCTCCGCGCGACGGACGCCGCCATGGACCTGATTGATGCGATGCGTCATGATGACCCGTTCGTGCGGATGTCGGTGATCGTGGCGCTCCGCGAGCTCCGCGATCCGCGGGCGCTGGAGCACCTCGAGGGTGCGCTGCTCGATCCTGCGCCCGAGGTGCGGCGCGAGGCGGTCGTCGCCCTGGCCTACCTGCGGCGGCCCGAGACGGCGGCTGCCCTCCGCGGCAGCCTGCGCGACCCCGACGCGCGGGTGCGGCAGGTCGCGATCGGCGCGCTCGAGTCGCTCGGCGCGGCGGCGCAGGTCCAGGACTTCGTCGGGCTGCTCTCCGACCCCGACTGGCGGGTCCGCGTCGAGGCCGCCATCGTGCTCGGCCGCTCGGCGCACGGCCTCGCCGCGCCGCACCTCCGGAGCGCGCTCGAGGACGGCGCCTGGCAGGTCCGGAAGGAGGCGGCGCTCGCGCTCGGGCGGCTCCGGGCCGCCTCGGCCACGCCGGATCTCGTCGCGCTGCTCGGGAGCGACCTCCCGGATCTGCGCAAGGCCGCCGCGCAGGCGCTCGGCGAGCTCGCGGCGGCGGCCGCCGAGGCGCCGCTCCAGCGGCTGCTGGGCGACACCGACGCCGAGGTGCGGAAGGCGACGGCCCGCGCCCTCGAGGCGATCCGGGCCGGGGCCGGACGACATGGAACCTTCGCGAGGGATTGAGTCGATGATCCAGGCAGCGCGCGTGCTCTTGCTCCTCGCGGCGATCCTCGTCGGCCTGTCGTGCACCCCGGACGCGAAGCGGACGATCCGCATCGCGATCGGGACGCAGGACACGACCATCAACTGCGCCACCGGCGGGCTCCTGATCCGGGAGCTCAAGCTGCTCGAGAAGCACCTGCCGAAGGACGGCAAGTACAGGGACGTCTCCTACGAGATCGAGTGGAAGGACTTCACCTCGGGGCCGCCGCTCACGACCGAGATGGTGGCCGGGAAGCTCGACATCGGCGGGATGGCCGACTTCCCCGGCGTGCTGAACGGCGTCGCCCATCAGAAGCAGGGGAGCCGCAGCCTCTACATCGCCACGCTCTCCGGCAGCGCGCTGGGGAGCGGCAACGGCATCGTCGTGCCGAGCGACGCCCCGGCCCAGGGCCTGAAGGACCTCAAGGGGAAGCAGATCTCCGTCCCGTTCGGCTCGTCCGCCCACGGCATGCTGCTCCGGGCGATCCGCGATCTCGGCTGGGATCCGGAGAAGGACGTGACGCTCGTGTCGCAGTCCCCGGAGGTCGGCGGCTCCTCGCTGAAGGCGAAGAAGATCGACGCGCACGCCGATTTCGTCCCGTTCGCGGAGCTGTTCCCCTTCCGCGGCTTCGCCCGGAAGATCTACGACGGCTCCAGCGTCAAGGTGCCGACGGCGCACGGCGTCCTGGTGCGCGCGGCGTACGCGGAGGAGCACCCGGAGATCGTCGTGGCCTTCCTCAAGGCGGCGCTCGAGGCGGACCGCCTGTTCGCGGAGGAGCCCGAGAAATACAGCGAGCTCATCGAGAAGGTGACCGGCGTGGACGCCGAGGTCGCCTACATGTTTCACGGGCCGCTCGGCATCCAGACGCGGGACTTCACGATCAAGCCCGAGGTCCGCCGCGCGCTCCAGGTGGCCGTGGACACGCTCACGCTGCTCAAGCGCACGGACACGACCCTCGACGTGGGCGCGTTCGTGGACGACCGGTACATCCGGCGCGCGGCCCAGGAGCTCGGGCTCGACTACGAGGCGCGGCTCGCGAGCCACGCGAAGCTCCCGCTGTCCGGGAGCGACGCCCTGTCCGGCGGGCCGATCGTCGAGCCGGCGCTGGCCGCGCAGATCTGGGTCGGGGGCGAGCCGAAGGTGCGCGCGTACGGGAGCCCGGGCTCCGCGCTCGCCGCGCTGAAGCAGCTCACGGCCGAGGGCAAGGAGATCCGCGTCGTCTTCGTGCACGATCGCCTCAGCGGGGTGAAGCTCCTGGCCGATCGCGCGTGGTACGCGAGGGATCCCGGCGGGGGCCTCTCGGCGTTCCTGGCGAAGGAGGACGCCGAGCGATGGGCCGCGGAGAACGCCGCGGCGGTCGTCGACTTCGCGACCCTGCGGGGCGACGTCACGAAGCTCACGGCGGCGGCGCCATGACGATGCTCTCCGAGCGCAGCGCGCCGGCCGGGCCGGAGCTCGCCGGCCGCGCCGCCTTCGCGCCCGCGCCCGCGCTGGAGAGCGCGGCCCTGCGGCGCGCGTCCCCGGCGCCGGGCGGCGCGCTCCGCGAGCGGCGCCCGCGGCGCGACCTCGGCCGCGCCTGTCTGCGCGCCCTGTCCGTGGCCGCGTGCATCGGCCTCTGGCAGTGGGCGTCGACGTCGCGCGTGGACCTCGGCCTCGTCACGTTCGTCAACGTGCCCGCGCCGACGGAGGTCCTCGTCGCGGCCCGGGAGCTCTTCGGCTCGCCGAAGCTCTGGCGGCACCTCTGGAGCAGCGTGCTCCGCGTCCTCGCGGGCTTCGCCGTCGCGGGCGTCACGGGCGTCGCGCTCGGGCTCCTCATCGGCAGGTCGCGGCTCGCCGAGGACACGCTCCTCCCGCCGCTCGAGGTCCTGCGCCCCATCCCCGGCGTCGCCTGGCTCCCGCTCGCGATCCTGATGTTCCCGTCGGCCGAGCTGAGCATGATCTTCATCACGACCCTGGGGGCGCTGTTCCCGATCCTGCTCGCGACCATCCACGGCGTGGGGGCCCTCGATCCGCGGCTCATCGCGAGCTCCCGCAGCCTCGGCGCGCGCCCCTTCCGCCTCTTCCTCGAGGTGATCTTGCCGGGCGCGCTGCCCAGCATCCTCACGGGGATGAGCATCGGCATGGGCACGTCCTGGTTCTGCCTCGTGACCGCCGAGATGATCGGGGGCCAGTACGGCATCGGCTACTTCACCTGGGAGTCGTACAACTTGCAGCGCTACCCGGACATCGTCCTCGGCATGCTGCTCATCGGCCTGATGGGCATGCTCAGCAGCGCGCTCGTCCAGCGGATCGGCGCGTGGCTCACCCCCTGGCACCGGCCGGAGGAGAAGGGCCGATGACGTCCGCCGCGCGCGCGCCGCGCCGGGAGAGCCCGGGGGGTGCCGTCGAGATCCGCGGCCTGTCCGTGGCGCTGGGGACGGGCTCCCGCCGCGTCGAGGCGGTGCGGGATCTCGATCTGACCGTCGAGCGTGGCGAGCTCGTGAGCCTGCTCGGCCCCTCCGGATGCGGCAAGTCGACGATCCTGAACGCCGTCGCCGGGTACGTGGCGCCGGAGCGCGGCAGCATCGCGGTCGGCGGCGAGCGGGTCGAGGCGCCCGGGCCGGAGCGCGGCATGGTCTTTCAGCAGTGCTCGCTGCTCCCCTGGAAGACGGTGCTGAACAACGTCGGCTTCGGCCTCAAGATGCGCGGCGTCCCGGAGCGCGAGCGCCGGGAGGCGTCCCGGCGGCTGCTCGAGCTCGTCGGGCTGTCGGGGTTCGAGGACGCCTATCCGGCGCAGCTCTCCGGCGGCATGCAGCAGCGGGTCGAGATCGCGCGCGTCCTGATCGCGGAGCCGCGCGTCGTGCTGATGGACGAGCCGTTCAGCGCGCTCGACGCCCAGACCCGGCTCTCGATGCAGGCGCTGCTCCTCGACGTCATCCGTC
Source organism: Sorangium sp. So ce887 (assembly GCF_051521455.1). Classification (NCBI taxonomy): domain Bacteria; kingdom Pseudomonadati; phylum Myxococcota; order Polyangiales; family Polyangiaceae; genus Sorangium; species Sorangium sp. So ce887. Next base: position 3,881,961 of record NZ_CP150354.1, read on the forward strand.
ACGTGCGCACGACGGTGCTGTTCGTCACGCACGACATCGACGAGGCGATCTTCCTGTCCGACCGCATCGCCCTCATGACCCGCCGGCCGTGCCGCGTCGGCGCGCAGATCGCGGTGCCGTTCGAGCGGCCGAGGAGCGCCGCGATCGTGGGATCGAGCGAGTTCGCCGCGATCAAGCGGCGGTGCCTCGACGCCCTCGGCGACGGGCGAGCGAGCGCCGCGGCCCCCGCGCGCGGGCGCGAACAGCACACCGGCGCTTGAAGCGCGGACCGGGCGCGCCGGCTCGCCCGGCCCGGCCAGCGGGGATCCGGGCGCGACGCCCCGGATCGCGGCGCGTCGAGTTCCGGTGAGCGCGCTTGATGTTCCCTGCGTTTTTCCTTACTAACGAGCCGAGAGGAGTGTTCCCCGATGCTCAAGAGATTCCTGCGGGTGACCGACGTGCCGTTCTCGGCCTCGGCCGCGCTGCTCGTGCTTCGCGTCGTCACCGGCATCGCGTTCATCTTTCACGGCTGGGGGAAGATCCAGGCCCCTTTCAGCTGGATGGGGCCCACCGCGCCCGTTCCGGGATTCCTGCAGGCGCTGGCCGCGATCGCCGAGGTCGGCGGAGGCCTCGCCTGGATCCTCGGCCTCCTGACGCCGCTCGCGTCGCTGGGCATCGCCGCCACGATGGCGGTCGCGGTCGCGACGCACGTGATGCGCGGTGATCCGTTCTTCGCGATGGGCGGCTCCTCCTACGAGGTGGCGGCGGTCTACCTCTCCATCTCCCTCGTGCTCCTCCTCGTCGGGCCGGGGAGGCTCTCCGCCGACGCCGCGATCTTCGGGACGAAGCGCTGAGCTCCTCCGCGCGCCCTCGCTCGATCGACCGCGCGAGGGCGTCGCCGACCGAGCTCGGGCGGCAGATCTGAGCCTCGCCGCCTGCTCCGTCCGGCCCGGCGCAGGAGGCCGACATACCCTGGAGCGCGCGGTTCCATCCAGAGCGGACAGTGAGCGCCCGGCCTATTTTGCGCCTGGGGAACCGCGCCGCGCCGATGCCCTCGGTACTATGGTGTGGCCGGGAGGGCACCATGAGAGACGGCGGGGCGACGGCGCCTTTGAAGGGCGCGCCGCGCGGTGTTGCCATCGCGGCAGCCTGCTCGTTCGCCCTTGGGGGCTCGGCCCTGCTCGGCTGGTGGATCCAGGCGACCCCCCTTATTTCCATCGTGGAAGGCCTGCCGAGCTTGGTGCCCAACACCGCGATCGCCCTCGTCCTCGCGGGGGTGTCGCTCTGGGCGCTGGGCGCGCGGGAGCGTCCGGCGCCGCTCCGCCGGCTCGGACAGGTGTGCGCCGCTTTCGTCATCGCGTACGGCGTCGTGGTCGTCGCGCAGTACGTCTTCGGGTGGGATCTCGGCCTCGACCGCCTGCTGTTCCCGGCGCGCGTGGAGTCCTCGATCAAGTTCCCCGGCAGGCCCCCGCCGAACACCGCGCTCTGCTGTGTCCTGATCGGCTCGGCGCTCCTCTCGCTGCCCGTGAAGACGCGGCGGGCCTGCTGGCTCTCGGACGGCGGCGCGCTCTCGGCCGCGGCGCTCGCGCTGACCGCGTTGACCGGTTACGTGTTCGGCGTCGGCTACGCTTACGGGCTGCCGCCGCTGTTCCCGTTCACGGGCATGGCGCTCCACGCCGCGATCGCCTTCCTCGCGCTCTGCGCCGGGCTCTTCATGGCGCGGCCGGATTGCGGGGCGTTCGCCGCGCTGACGGCCAGCGGGCCCGGAGGCGTCCTGTTGCGGCGCTTCCTGCCCTTCGTCGTCCTGGCACCGCTCGTGATCGGCCGTCTCTTCCTGATCGGCGCCGATCTCGGGGCCTACCCCCTCGCGGCGTCGTTCTCGCTCTCCTCGGCCATCACGACGCTCCTGCTCGGGGCCCTGCTCTGGGTCAGCGCGGCGCGCCTGGACCTGCTCGACGAGGCGCGGCGCCGGGCCGAGGAGGCGCGCGCCTTCCTCGCGACCCTCACGCACTCCTCGGACGACGCCGTGATCGGCTCCGACCTCGACGGGACCATCCAGAGCTGGAACCCGGCCGCGGAGCGCCTGTACGGCTACAGCGCCGGGGAGGCGATCGGGCGCGCGGTGCTCGCCCTGTACCCGCCCGAGCGCGTCGAGGAAGCCAAGGAGAACCTGGCGCGCCTGCGCCTCGGCGAGCACCTCGATCACTTCGAGACCGCAGGCCTGACCAAGGACGGGAGGATCCTCGACATCGAGATCACGGTGTCGCCGATCGCGGGCGACGCGGGGCGTATCACCGGCTTCTCCGCGATCTGCCGCGACATCGCGCGCCGCAAGGCGATGGAGGCCGAGGTCGCGAGCGCCCACGAGACGGAGCGGCGCATCCGCTCGCAGATCGAGGCCGTCGGCGCCGCGAGCGCGGAGGTCTCGGAGGCGCTGGCGAGGCTGCCGCGCTCCGAGTCGGGGGTGCGCTCCGTGCTGGAGGTCATCACGCGGCACGCGAAGGAGATCTCGGGCGCCGACTACGCGGCGCTCGGCATCGGAGAGGACTGCGGGCGGCCGTTCGATGCCTGGGTCCCGAGCGGCGTCACCGCGGAGCAGATCGCGCGGATCGGCGCCCTCCCGCGCCCCATCGGCGTCCTCGGCGCGGTGGCCCGCGGCGGTCGGTCGATCCGGCTCGACGATGTCCGCGCGCACCCCGAGTTCACCGGGCTACCGCCGCACCACCACCCGATCGAGGCGTTTCTCGGCGTGCCGCTCCGCTTTCACGGCCGGAGCGTGGGCAATCTTTATCTGGGCAAGCGCCCCGGCCGTCCGCCGTTCACCGAGGACGACGAGCGCGTCGCGGAGCTGCTCGCCGACCGGACCTGCGGCGCGATCGAGACCGCGCGCCTCTACCGGGTCGAGGCAAACGAGCGAAAGCGGCTCCACGCGGTCGTCGACCAGATGCCCGAGGCGGCGATCCTTGTCGACGCCGAGGGGCGGCTCATCACGTGCAACAGGCTCGCGCTCGAGTACGCGGCCTGTCGCGAGGGCGAGGTGGATTCCTGGGGCAATGCGGTGAGCTTCGAACTCCGGTACCCCTCGGGGGAGCCCATGGACTGGCCCGAGCGCCCGCTGATCCGGGCCCTCAGGCGCGGGGAGGTCGTGACGAGCGCCGAGGCGCAGATGCGCCGCGCCGCCGACGGCGCCGTCGTCCCGGTGCTGGTCAACGCCGCGCCGGTGCGCTCGGACGACGGCGAGCTCCAGGGCGCCGTCGCCGTCTTTCAGGACATCTCGGCGCTCAAGGAGATGGAACGGCAGCGCCAGGAGTGGGTAGGCGTCATCGCTCACGACCTCCGCCAGCCCATCCAGGTCATCGCGACCGCGAGCCAGCTCTTGCGCGTCCGGTCCGGCGAGCCGCTCGTCGCGGACGGCCAGAAGCAGCTCGGGAGGATCGCCTCGTCCGTCGAGCGGCTGCGCCGCATGATCGACGACCTCCTCGACGCCTCGCGCATCGAGGCGCGGCAGCTCGATCTGGAGCGTGTTCCGGTCGATCTCCGCGCGCAGCTCCAGGAGATCATCGACAGGTCGACCGCGGCGACCGCGGGCCACGCCGTGCGTCTGGAGCTGCAGGGCGACGTGCCCGCCGTCCTGGCGGACCCCGGGCGGCTCGAGCAGATCGTCACCAACCTGCTCTCCAACGCGGCCAAGTACGGCCAGCCGGAGCGCGACATCGTGGTCTCTGTCAGCGTCCACCAGGCCAGCGCGCAGGTCTGCGTGACCAACTGGGGCCGCGGCATCGCGGAAGCGTCTCTACCGCACCTGTTCAAGCGCTTCTGGCGGGCGGCCGAGGGCGATCCGCGCTGCGTCCGCGGCGTCGGTCTCGGCCTCTACATCACGAAGGGCCTCGTGGAGGCCCACGGCGGCAGCATCTCCGTCGAGAGCAGCCCCGGGGGGGCCACGACGACATTCCGCTTCTCGCTGCCGTTCGCGGGTGTCGTGCGCGCCGCCGGCGCGTAGCGCGTCCCCTGCCGGCTCCCCCTCGTCCCGGAGAGAGCGCCCGCGGCGAGCTCGTCAATTCGGGGTCAGCGAGCTCGGCAATTGCCCCTCAGGGGTGTGAAGGGAGTTTCGTTACCTCGATGTCCCTTCTCCACATTCCGTTTTTCGGCACCACCATCCTTTCGCAGTATTCTGCGCTCAGGCCGCTCAGAATGATCGCAGAAGGAACTTCCTGAGGTTCCTATCCTTGCTACACCTTAGATCCGCTCCGGCCCAATGCTGGGGTAGTGAGGTGGCGCAGCAGTGAATTCCTGGTTCTTGCACGTGGGTAGGCGGCTGGGGCCCGCGGGTCGCCGGCTTTGGGTACTCGGGATCATGGGGGTGGTGCTTGCGGTGACTCTCGCGCTCGCGCTCCGCGCGGCGCCGACGGAGCGCACGGCGACGTACACCGAGCTGCTCCAGATCGCGCAGGCGGGGCAGGCGACCGCGGTCGAGGTGAGCGGCGATCGCTTCTTCGTGCGCCAGGCGGGCGGCGTGATGGTGACCGCCGTCGTCGACGAGCCGACGCTCCGGCAGGAGCTCGTCTCGCGGTTCGTGGGCGCCGGCGCCTCGGTCGATTTCGTCTCCCGGGAGGAGCCGTCGCGCGCCGCGTCCGCCGTGCTGCCGGTGGTCGTCCTCGCCGCGGTCGGGTTCGCGCTCTTCACGGTGAGCCGGCGCCGCAGCCCGAAGGTTTTCTCCGACGCGAAGGCCGGGGTCGCGCGGTCGCCCGTGCGGTTCGCCGACGTCGCCGGGATGCACGAGGTCAAGCAGGAGCTCGCCGAGACGGTCGAGTTCCTGAAGTTCCCCGAGCGCTTCGCGCGCCTCGGCGGCCGGCCGCCGCGCGGCGTGCTGCTCACGGGCGAGCCGGGGACCGGCAAGACGCTGCTGGCGCGCGCCGTCGCGTGCGAGGCGGACGTGCGGTTCCTCTCGGCGTCCGGCTCGAGCTTCCAGGAGATGTTCGTCGGCGTCGGCGCCTCCCGCGTCCGCGCGCTCTTCGCCGAGGCGCGCAAGGCCGCCCCGTGCATCGTCTTCATCGACGAGATCGACGCCGTGGGGCGGGCGCGCGCCAAGGGGCACGGCGACTCCGCCTCCGCGGAGCACGACCAGACGCTGAACCAGCTGCTCGTCGAGATGGACGGGTTCGACCACGCGACCGGCATCGTGGTGATCGCGTCGACCAACCGCGCCGACATGCTCGATCCCGCGCTGCTCCGGCCGGGGCGCTTCGATCGCAAGGTCACCGTGCCGCTGCCCGACGTGCGCGGCCGCGAGGAGATCCTCAACGTCCACGCCGGTCCGATCCCGCTCGAGGGGGAGGTCGATCTCGGCACCATCGCCCGCAGCACGCCGGGCTTCTCGGGCGCCGACCTGGCCAACCTCCTGAACGAGGCGGCCATCCTCGCGGCCCGCGAGGGCGCCGACGCGGTGGACCCGACGCACATCGACCGCGCGCGCGACCGCGTGCTCATGGGGCTCGAGCGCAAGGGGGTGCTGGTCGACGAGGACGAGCGCTACGCGACCGCCGTGCACGAGGCCGGGCACGTCGCGGTCGGGCTGCTCGCGCCGAGCTGCGATCCGGTGCACAAGGTGTCGATCCTGCCGCGGGGCCGCGCGCTCGGCGTGACCCAGGCGCTGCCCGAGAAGGATCGGCTGATGTACCGGAGAGAGTACCTCGAGGATCAGATCTGCATGCTGATGGGCGGCCGCGCCGCCGAGATGGTCATCCTCGGGACGATGACGGCCGGCGCCTCGGACGACATCCAGCGCGCCGCGACGATCGCCTGGAAGATGGTCGCGGAGCTCGGCATGAGCCACCTCGGCCCCATCTGTGTCGGTGACGGGCACCCCGCGCGGAGCCCGGCCCTGCTCGACCGCGTCGACGAGACGGCGCGTGCGCTCACGGACGCCCAGCTCGCGCGCGCCGTCGAGATCGTGAAGTCCCGGCAGGGCGAGATCGACACGCTCGTCAAGGCGCTCCTCGAGAAGGAGACGCTCGGGATGGACGAGATCCAGGCCTGTTTCCCGGCCGATCGACGGCCGCGCGCTGCCCACCAGACCGCCTGAGGCCGCGCAGGCTCGAGGGCGCCGGGAAGGGAAGCCCCTTTCTGGCGTCCCCGGCGGCTCCAGCGATTCACCTCCGCACGGTCCGCTCATCCGCGCTCTGCCGGGCTCCCCTCTCCCCTCCACTCCAGCCCTCTCCCCCGTCACCGGTGCTCCTGGATCCGCCACGGAGGCTCCTGGATTGGCGGCGGGCTCACCAGACGCCCGCTGTCTCAGGCCTTCCGCGCGCAGAAGAGCTCGCCAGGGGGCCTATCGCGCCGGATTGAATGCGTCGCGGCGCTTCTGAACCATGGCGCGCTGCATCGTTCATTCCGTCCAGAGAGCGCAAATCTCCCCTTGCGATTGCCGGGCAAGCTGGTGAAGTGGCGCCACTTGCATGCACGGATTCCGTCGCGTTCGTATGTCCTCCGACGGGGCGCTCTCTCCACATTCCGGCTCGGACAGCCCTGCCGCGGGTCGCTCCTCGTGCTCGGCGCCGCCGTCGCGCGCTCTTCCGCCCCGCGCGGGCGTGCGGCGCTGTGGCGCGGAGGCGCGCAGTGCCTGAGCCCCGGATACTGCTCCTGTCCAACAGAGACCCGGAGGAAGCCGTCGACGAGCCGCCACTCGCGCAGCGGGTGGGGAGCGGCCGGCTCCGGCTCGGCCGGGTGGACGGCAGCGCGGCCGTCGCCGAGAGCGTCCTCGCGGCCCTCGCCGCGGCCCCCGGCGTGCGCGTGGCGCACCGGCCGGTGCTCCGGCCGAGCGAGGTGCTCGCGGCCATCGGCGATCATCGCCCCGACGTGATCTTCAACCTGTGCGAGGCGCTCGACGGCGACAGCCGCCGCGAGGTCATGTGCGCGTGGCTGCTCGCGGGGCTCGACATCCGCTTCACGGGCAGCGACCACGTCGCGCTCCGGAGCTGCCTTCACAAGGCCGAGGCGAACTGGATCCTCGCGCGCGCCGGCGTGCGCGTGCCCGAGACGGTGCGGGTCGACGGCCCGGATCGCATCCCGGACGTCGCGTTTCCGGTCATCGTCAAGCCGGAGCGCGAGGACGGCTCGACCGGGATCGATCGGGGCTCGGTCGTCCACGATCGCGCCGCGCTCCGCGACCAGGTCGCCGCGGTCGTCGCGCAGTGCCGCCAGCCGGTCGTGGTGCAGCGCTACGTGCACGGGCGGGAGCTCTCGGTCTCGCTGCTCGGATGGCCGGCGCCGCGCGTGCTGCCGCCCGGCGAGATCCTCTTTCAGGGGCTGCCCGAGGGGCACCCGCATGTCGTCACGTACGAGTCGAAGTGGCGCCCGGAGACGGCCGCGTCGCTCGGCACACCCTCCATGGCGGCGGTGCTGCGGCCGCTCGACCTGCGCCGGGTGGTCGCCATCGGCCGCCGCGCGTTCGAGGTGCTCGGGCTGCGCGACTACGGCCGCGTCGACGTGCGGCTCGACGAGCGCGGCACGCCGTACGTCATCGACGTCAACCCGAACTGCGACCTCTCGCCGGACGCCGGCTTCGCGCGGGCGGCGGCGCGCGCCGGGCTCTCGTACGCCGACGTCGTCTGGGAGATCCTCCGCGCCGCGCTCGCCCGCGGCGCGCGCCAGGGCGATCTGTTGCGTGCGCGGGGCCGCCCTCCGGCGCGCGGCCGCGCCGCCGTGCGCCCCGCTGCCCGCGGCGCCATCGCCGCCGCGCCCGAGGCGCCGTGAGCACGCAGCGCGGGCTCTGCCCCGAAGACCGGCCGCTCATCGCGGAGCTGCTCGAGTCGCTCCCGGCGTTCACCGACGACGAGCGCGCGGTGGCGCTGGAGCTCGTCGACGTGGCGCTGGCCCAGCCCTCGTCGGACGGTTACCGGTTCGTGCTGAGCTTCCACGGCGCGCCGCGCGACGGCGGGGCGCCGCGGCTGGCGGGGTATCTCTGCTATGGCCGCACGCCGATGACGCAGTCCACGTATGACCTGTACTGGATCGCGACCTCGCCGGATTTCGCGCGGTCGGGCGTGGCGCGCGGGCTCGTCTCGACCATGGAGAGCGAGATCGCGCGCGAGGGCGGCGGCCTCGTGCGCGTCGAGACGGGCAGCCGGGAGGGGCACGGCGCCGCGGTGCGCTTCTACGACGCGGTGCAGTTCACGCGGGCGGCGGTCATCGCCGACTTCTACGCGCCGGGCGACGATCTCATGATCTACACGAAGCGGGTCGCCCCGGTGCGCGCCTCGGCTGCGCCCCCGGCCGTCGAGGGGGCGCGCGCCGCCTGGCCGGGCGCGCGCGGCGAGGCGCCCGCACGCGGCGAGGCGCCCGCACGCGGCGAGGCGCCCGCGCGCGGCGAGGCGCCCGCGCGCGGCGAGGCGCCCGCACGCGGCGAGGCGCCCGCGCGCGGCGAGGCGCCCACACGCGGCGAGGCGCCAGCGCGCGGCGAGGCGCCCGCGCCGGGCGAGGCGCCCGCGCCGGGCGAGCCTGCGCTCTACGATGCGGCCTTCAGCTACCGCGACTACGCTGCGGAGCGCGACTTCCTGCTCGCGTGCGCGCGCCGCTTCGGTGCCCGCCCGGTGCAGCGCGTGCTCTCGTGGGCCTGCGGGCCTGCGCGGCACCTGGAGGCGTTCGCGGAGCTCGGCGTCGGCTGCGCCGGCGCGGACGGCTCCGCGGCGATGATCGCCTATGCCGAGCGCGCCGCGTGCGCCCGCGGCGCCGGGGCGGGCATCCGCTTCTGCCGTGCGGAGCTCGACGAGCGCCCCGACGTCGCGCCGGTCGATCTCTCGTTCGTGCCGCTGTCGGCGATCCACCAGCTGGCCACGCCGGCGGCGCTAGAGCGCCACCTCCGCCTCGCGGCCTCGCTCCTCTTGCCGGGTGGCGTCCACGTCATCGAAGCGACCCACCCGGTCGATCTCACGCCGTCCGGCGTGAACCGGACCGAGTGGACCGAGCTGCGCGGCGAACAGTCGATCGACGCGCGGTTTCGCATCCACATCGAGAAGGCGACGCCCGATCGCGTGGTGCCCGTGAGCCTCGAGGTCGTGTGCTCGGCCCGGCGCAACGGCGGTGCGCCGCGGGAGCTCTCGTCGTTCCGGCAGGTGGCGACCTGGCACATCCCGGACCTCGCCGGCTGGCGGCGCGTCGCGGAGCGGGTGCCGGAGCTCTCCCTGGTCGCGACGCTCGGCGACTTCAACGTCGACGTGCCGTTCGAGCGCGCCGCGGCGTGGCGGCTGATCCTGGTGCTGCAGCGCCTCTGAGCGCGCGGGCGCTCGGAGGCGCGCCGATCAGCGCCGCGCGGCGTCCGGTCAGCGCCGCGCGGCGCGCCGGTCAGTTCAGGTCCCAGAAGTACTTGCCCCCGCTCGGCGGCGGCTCGTCTGCGCCTCCGTCGGGGCCTCCGCCGTCTTCGGAACGGGTCAACTTGAGCACTTCTTCGAGCGAGTTCGCCTCGTCGCGCCAGTACGCCTCCGTGCCGAAGTGCGGGAAAGTCCTCGGGAAAATGGGGTCGTGCCACCGCCGCGCGATCCAGGCGGCGTAGTGGATCATGCGGAGGCCTCGGAGCGGCTCGATCAGCCCGAGGGTCGAGCGGTCGAAGCGGCGGAGCTCCTCGTAGCCCTCGATGAAGAGCTCGCGCTGCTGGCGAGCGGTCGCGTCGCGGCCGGGGAGGACGAGCCAGAGGTCCTGCACGGCGGGGCCGACGACCATGTCGTCGAAGTCGAGCACGCGGAGCGCGCCGTCGCGGAGGAGCAGGTTGCCCGGGTGCAGATCGCCGTGGATGCGGTGCACGTCGACGCCGCGCAGGCGCTCCTCGGCCGCGTCGGCGACGGCGCGCGCGGCCGCGAGGTACCGCGGCGCGACGGCGGCGGGGAGGACCTTGCGCTCGGCGAGCCATCCGAGGTCCTCGCGCGCGTACGTGTCGGCGGAGAGCCGGACGCGGTGCTCGGCGGTCCTCTGCGCGCCCACGTTGTGGATGCGGGCGGCGAGCCTGCCGAGGCGCACGAACAGCTCGTCTCCGAGCTCGTCGGGGGCGCGGCCGCCCATGCGCTCGAAGAGGCAGTACTCGATGTGGTCGATCTGGTGGAGCGTCTCGCCGTCGGGGAAGAGGCGCGTCGGGCACACGGGGATCTCGGCGTCCGCGAGCTCCGCGAGGAACCGGTGCTCTTCCAGGATCTGCTCGCGCGTCCAGCGCCCTGGTCGGTAGAACTTCGCGATGATGCGGGTGCGGTCCTCGAGCTCGACCTCGTAGACGCGGTTCTCGAACGAGTTCAGCGGATAGCAGACGCGGTTGCAGAGGACGCCTGCGGCCTCCACGGCCTCGATCACCTTGTGCGGGGTCAGCGAGAGGAAGAGGTCGGTCGGGGTGGTGGAGCTCATGGTCGGGGAGTTGAGGTGGGGGAAGGACCGAGGTTGGGGGGGAAGACCGAGGTTGGGGGGGAAGACCGAGGCCGGGGCGGAAGGACCGAGGTGGAGGGGCTGATCTGGAGGAGGAGTTGAGCACCAACCGGCGGTGGTGGTGGCCGGATTTGAACATGAAGGCGGGAAGGCGGGAAGAAAAGATCAATGATATTCCAGCCTTCCCGCCTTCATGGGATTCACTCCGGGGCAAATCCGAGCGCCCCGGTGGCGTCGAGCGAGCGGGCGCGCGGGCGCCGTGTCCGGCGGGGTCGTGATACGCTAGCCTGAGGACCTTATGATGGAAGAAACGCAGCTTTCCTTTCCTCACCTCGAGATCAGCAAGCTCGAGGCGATGGTCGAGATCATGTTGCTCGCCGCGTACGCTGACGGATCCATCAACGAGGCTGAGCGCGCCGAGCTCACGGCGCACGCGGCGGCGATGAGCGCGGGCCGCATCGGGGCGGATGTCGTCGAGTCGCTCATCGCCATCATCGAGCGGTCGGTGCGCGAGGAGGGCAGGCACGGTCGCTTCTCGGCCCTCCGCGCGCGCCTGCCCGACGTGCGGATGCGCGAGGCCGCGATCGAGCTGGCGGTCCGGCTGATCGCCGCCGACGGCGTGATCCACGAGAGCGAGCACGTGCTGCTCGTCGAAGCAGCCAGGGCGCTCGAGGTGCCGATCGCGTTCAAGGGGCGCGTCGTGTCAGGCGCGCCCCGCTGAGCCGCACGAGGCGCGCGGGAGGCGCGATGGGCGGCGATGGGCGCGAGGATCGCGCGCAGCTCGGCCTCGTGCCGCTCGGGACAGGCAACGACCTGGCCCGCACGTTCGCGATCCCGTTGAGGGGCACGGGGCTGACGCCCGACGCCGATGTGCTCGCCGCCCCCAGGCACCGTGCGCAGGGAATGCGTTGCGCTACAACCGTTGCGCCGGCGGATCGGTCGCGCGCTGTCCCGGGCCGCTGAAGCCGGTGCCGCGCCGCTGGTCTGAGGCGAACTGACGGCGAAGGGCGCTGGATGTGAGGCCTCGGCCCCGCACCGCGGCGCCGAGCGGGCGCGAACGAGGCGCAGTTGCGGCGTTTTCTGTCGGCCTGTTCCTTGCAGTACCCGTGGGCAAGGCAAGGTCATGGACACCCGACGAACTGACAGCTCCACGACGCCACATGGCGCATCGATGGAACCCGCGTCGAATCGATCCCGTCCCCCGAGCGGGGGCAGAGCTTCTTCTCCGCGCGCGTACCGCTCGCCGCGATCTTCGCGCTGGCCTTCGGCGCACCGCCCTCCGTTCGAGCCTGTCGACATCTGGACGCCGGGCAGGCTGTCGCGGCCGTCCGGCTCGGCATGGCGCCCTGGTGGGGAGGTCGTGCCGCTGGACCCGGCGAGCGACGCCCCGGCCGCCCCGGCGAGCGTGTCGCCCGTCACGCTGCGGGCCGGGCTTGCCGGCATGTCGCCCGCTGCCGCCCTGTCGGTTCCGGCGACCGATGCGCCGGCCGTCGCGCTGCGGCGCTACGCCCCAGGCGACGTCCTGGCGGGGCGCTATCGCCTCACGGAGATGCTCGGGGAGGGCAGCATGGGCGCCGTGTGGAAGGCTCGGAATCTCGCCCTGAACCTCGATGTCGCGCTGAAGCTCATCCGTCGTGACTGCGCGGTGCCGGAGGCTGCCTCGCGGCTGCTCAAGGAGGCCCAGGCGACGGCGCGGGTGTCCCACCGCGCCGCGGTGCGGGTGTTCGATCTCAGCTTCACGGCGGAGGGGGAGCCGTTCGTGGTGATGGAGCTCCTCCAGGGCCGGTCGCTGGCCCAGGTGCTGGCCGAGTCGGGCGCGATGTCGCCCATCTCCGGGGTCCAGCTGCTCCTCCCGGTGATCGGGGCGCTCAACGCCGCGCACGCCGCCGGGGTCGTGCACCGGGACGTGAAGCCGGCGAACATCGTGCTCGTGCGCGACGGCCGCCGGATCGTCCCCAAGCTGATCGACTTCGGCATCGCCTTCACGGCGACCCGCGCGCTCGACGACGGGCCGAGGGAGGAACTGGTCGGGAGCCCTGCCTACATGGCGCCCGAGCAGGTTCGCGGCGGGCGGGAGTCGGACGCGCGCTCTGACGTGTGGAGCGTGTGCGTGGTGCTCTACGAGCTCGTGAGCGGCCGGCGCCCGTTCGGCGGGCCGGCGAGCATCTCCATCGTGCACGACGTGCTGCGCGTCGATCCGCAGCGCCCGGAGGTGCTCGAGCCGCACCCGCGGCTCTGGGAGATCATCGAGCGGGGGCTGGCCAAGGCGCCCGAGGGGCGCTTTCCCACGATGGCGGCGCTGGGGCGCGCGCTGGCCCAGTGGGCGATCGCGAGCGGGGTCGCCCACGATGTGACGGGGGCGTCGCTCGTCGACTACTGGCTGCCTTCCTCGTAGTCCAGCGCTGCGGCGCCGACGGTGTTCCAAGGCGCCGAGGAGAAGAGCTCCTCGGTGCCTCGTTTTTTTACCCGGCTCAGTACTGCACGTCGCAGCCCTTCGAATCGGCGAAGGCCTTCATCGTCTCGAGCTCGGTCGTGGTCGCGTCGCCGTAGGCCCAGCCGATCGCGCCGGCGTATCCCTGGCTGTACCAGCTCTCGAGGAGTACTGACAAGGTGGCGGTGGCCAGGCCGGCGATGGGGAAATCGGCCATGACAACCGGCTTGTCGGTGATGCCGTAATCCGCGGGTGACTGGTTGTAAGGCCAGTAGCGGTTGACCCGGTCGTTCATGTGAAATGTGTAGAAATCGAGGTCGGTGGTCGTCCAGGCGCGCGCCCACTTCATCGAGGCCGAGCCGATCGTGATGAGCGCTTTGCTCTCCGCGCGCAGTACGCCGATCGTGTCGCGGAGGAAGGTCTCCATCTGCTCGTGCGCGATCGGCTCCACCTGGGGGTCCGGGTCGTAGTCGGGGTCGCCGTACGGGCTCGATCCGGTCATGGCCAGCTCGGGCTCGTTGATCACGTCCCAGGCGACCATCCGGTGGCGGTAAGGGCTCTGCTCGACCGCCTGAGCGAGCGGCTTGACGACGTTCTCCAGGAGCGCCGCGCGCCTCTCGGCGTCCGTCACGAGGGGGGCCAGGCCGACGGTCTTCACGTCGGCGTCGACCCGGGTCGCGTGGAAGTTGTCGAAGGAGAAGAGACAGAACATGAGGTGGACGTCCGCCTGCTCGGCGAGCTCGAGCGCCTTCTCGACGTCGCTCCGCGTCGTCCCGCCGAGGCCGATGGGGTTGTCGTCCGCGTCGAACACGACGCTCTCGCCCCGGAGCTCCGGCAGCATCCACCACCGCACGACGCTGGCCCCGTGAGCGCGGATGCCAGCGAGGTTCTTCGCATGCGTCTCCGCCTCGGCCGCGACGCCGCGCTTGTCCCACGCGGCGATGCCGCCGAAGTCGCCGGCGAAGTTGTGCCACGCATAGTTCATTCCGAACATGAAGCGGGTCTCGCAGCCGATCTTGATTCCACCCTTCTCCGCAGGGCACTCGTCGACACACTCCATGACGCCGCCCTGGCCGCCCTGCCCGCCACCCTGTCCTTCATGGCCGCCCTCGGCGGAGACGCTCCCCCCGCCGCCGTCCTTGCCCGCCGCCACGCCGTCAGGCGATTGGGCACCAGAGCAGGCGGCGAGGACCAGCCCGGCTGCTGTGATGAGAGCGCGGTGACCGAGTGGACAAGGGGGGGTGCGCATAAGGATAACGGAGCGATGGTACGCGCGCCGGTCCACGAGCGCCATCCGATTCACTGCCAAGCTGGCCGAGAGCCACCTTTCGTGACGCCGCCTGAACGGCGGGCAATGCCCCCGCGCAACAGAGGTTGTCTGCCCCACGCGCGGCGCGCGTCGCCTGTGGGGTGGAGTGGGAGCATGCCTCGCCGGGCGCGCGGGCGGGGCCCTCGTCGCGGAGGGGGGCGAGCGGGCCGCGTCGGCGGGCGCCGCGATGCGAGCAAGCCGGGCGGCGGCGCGGCGCGGCGCCGGCCGGGTCCCCCTTGAAACCTGCTTCCCCGGCCGGCTATTGGAGGGGCTCGGGCGCCGCTCAGGCCCCGAACGCCCCGCTTGCGGGAGGAGAACCACCGATCATGAAAGCGCGCGCAGCCGTCGCCCACAAGGCCGGCGAGAAGCTCACGGTCGAGGACGTCCAGGTGGAGGGCCCTCGCGAAGGCGAGGTGCTCATCGAGATCAAGGCCACCGGCATCTGTCACACCGACGCTTACACCCTCTCGGGCAAGGATCCGGAAGGCCTCTTCCCCGCGATCCTCGGCCACGAGGGCGCCGGCGTCGTCGTCGACGTCGGCCCGTCCGTGAAGAGCCTCAAGAAAGGCGATCACGTGATCCCCCTCTACACGCCCGAGTGCCGCCAGTGCTCTTATTGCACCAGCGGAAAAACCAACCTCTGCCAGGCCATCCGCGCGACCCAGGGCCGAGGGCTCATGCCGGACGGAACGAGCCGCTTCTCGATCGGCAACGAGCGGATTCACCATTACATGGGCACGTCGACCTTCTCGAGCCTCACCGTCCTGCCCGAGATCGCCGTCGCCAAGATCCGCGAGGACGCGCCGTTCGACAAGGTCTGTTACATCGGCTGCGGCGTGACGACGGGCATCGGCGCCGTCATCAACACCGCGCGGGTGCGGCCCGGCGACAACGTGGTGGTCTTCGGCCTCGGCGGCATCGGGCTGAACGTGATCCAGGGCGCCCGGATGGCCGGCGCCGACCTCATCGTCGGCGTCGACATCAACCCGAAGCGCCGCGAGCTGGCCGAGAAGTACGGCATGACCCACTTCGTCAACCCGAACGAGGTGGCGGGGGACCTCGTGCCTTACCTCGTCGACCTGACCCGGGGCGGCGCCGATTTCAGCTTCGAGTGCATCGGCAGCGTCAAGGTGATGCGCCAGGCGCTCGAGTGCTGCCACAAGGGCTGGGGAACGAGCATCATCATCGGCGTCGCCGGGGCCGGCGAGGAGATCTCCACGCGCCCCTTCCAGCTCGTCACCGGGCGCGTCTGGAAGGGCACCGCGTTCGGCGGCGCCAGGGGGCGCACCGACGTTCCGCGGATCGTCGACTGGTACATGGAGGGCAAGATCAAGATCGACGAGCTCATCACCCACACGATGCCGCTCGACGACATCAATCGCTCCTTCGACCTCATGCACTCAGGCGAGTCGATCCGCAGCGTCGTGCTCTTCTCCTGAAGCGCGCCTCTCCGTCTCTCATCTCCCTTCCGCTCTCCTTGCTTCCATCGCGAGCGCTCTCCCGTCCCGCGCGAGGCGGGAGGGCGGTCCGTCGACGTGGCGCGCGGCGCTCGGCGCCGCCGGCTGCGCGCGTGACGGCCGGGGCGGACGCGCGCGAGCGATCGCGCCCTGCGGGTCAGGGTCGCGGCGCGGGCGCGCGGCGGCCGGCCCCGTCCGCCAAGCTGCCTTGAGGGGACGATGTCGGTTCTCTGCCGGCGGCGACTGGTGCTGCAAAAATGCTGACCCCTGTGACATCATCCGCCGCCATGGTCCATGTCACTTCCCTGGCGGGGCTGCCCGCCAACGCCCTCGTCGAGTCGACCGCGGCGACCGCGGGCTGCGATGCTGTCGTCCTCGTCGCGCCGTCGCCGATCGCGAAGCACGCGGGGGGGCTCGGGCCCGCCCTCGGCGCAGTGGTCGAGGCGGCCGCGCGCGTCGACGGCGCGCTGGAGGGCAAGTGTGCGCCGATCGTCCTGCCGGCGCCCGGGGTGCCCGGCGGGCGCCTGGTGCTCGCGCCGACAGGGGCGCTCTCGGAAGACGTCGACGACGTCCGCTCCGTCGCCGAGGCGGCGGCGGCCGGCTTCGCGCGGGCGGTGGACGCGGGGGCGAGCCGGCCGCTGCTCGTCGTGCGCGCGCCGGCCGCGCCGCGGTTCGCGCGGGCGGTCGAGGTGGCCGCCCTCGCCGCGCTCGGGAGCCAGTGGACCCCGCTGGAGGCGCGGGAGGCGGAGATGGCCCCGCGCTCGGCCGAGTCGCTCGCGGTGCTCGGGCTGCCCGAGGCGCGCGCCCGCGAGATCGCGGCCATCGAGGTCGGCCGCGCGCTCTGCCGCGACATCACCGGCACCGAGCCGGAGCGGATGGCGCCCCGCCGCGTCGCCGAGCTGTGCGAGGCGGCGTTCGCCAGGACGGGCGTGCTCGTCAAGATCGAGCGCAACGTCGACGACTACCCGCTCATCAGCGCGGTCTCGCGGGCGTCGCGGGTCGTCGAGCGGCACCGGCCGTGCGTCGTGCGGCTCGACTACCGGCCTCGCGGGGAGATCCGGCGCACCGTGCTGCTCGCGGGCAAGGGCGTCACCTACGACACCGGCGGCGTCGACCTGAAGACCGACGGGCACATGGCCGGGATGTCCCGCGACAAGGGCGGCGCCGGCGCGGTCGCCGGGCTCGTGCGCGCGGCCGCGGCGCTCGGCCTGGAGGGCGTGCGCATCGTCGGGCTGCTCGGGCTCGTGCGCAACAGCATCGGCGAGGAGTCCTACGTCAGCGACGAGATCATCCGCAGCCGCGCCGGCGTGCGCGTGCGGATCGGCAACACCGACGCCGAGGGGCGCCTCATCCAGGCCGACCTCCTCGCGCTCGCGCGGGAGCTCGCCATGAGCGGCGCCCCCGACCCGATCTTGTTCTCGGTCGCGACGCTGACGGGGCACGTCTACCGCGCCCACGGGCCCTACACCGGCGCGATCTGCAACTCCTCGGCGCGGCCCGAGCTCGACCGGCTCGACGTCCTCGCGGAGCGCTGGGGCGAGCCGATGGAGCGTGTGCGGCCGCGGCGCGAGGACTACGCGTTCGTCGCGCCCCGGTCGAGCGCCGAGGACGTTGTCTCGTCGAACCGCCTCCCCTCGGTGAACACGCCGCGCGGGCATCAGTTCCCCTTCGCGTTCCTCGACATCGCCTCGGGGCTCAAGGGGGGGACGCTCCCGTTCATCCACCTCGACATCGGCGGCGTCGGGGTCGAGTCCGCCGACTGGCAGTTCGGCCGCCCCACCGGCACCCCGATCCCCACCCTAATCTCCTACCTCTCGGGTGAATCTTAGGGGCTCACCCGCTTCGGATACGGGCCCATCTCGACGTTTTCGGTGCTCGGCGTACGGGAGTACGCCTCCGCGCCGAAAACGCCGATCTGGGCCCGTCTCCTGTGCGGGTGAGCCCCGGCAACGGTTGGGGGGGATGGATTGAGAGGGGGGTGGGAAGAGGGGGCGGAGGGATGGGGAGGGGGACTTCGGGATTGTTGGGGGGCGGCGGGGGGGAGGGGGCGCTGATTTCGGTGCGCGGTCGGCGCTCGATGGGGGGGAGGGGGATCCGTTCGGGGTGGCGGGGGGGGCGGGGCCTGAGCGTGGATGTGCGGAGCGGTATCAGCGTCGGGGGGGGCGGCGGCGGGCACGTCGCTGGCAAGCTCGGCGGGCATGGGGAGAATTCGCTCGACAAAGGCCGTCCAGCGCGCCCTGAGACGGACCGCGCTCGCCGGAGGACTCGCTCTCGCGACGGCGGCGTGCGGGGCCGGTGAACGGGGGAGCAACCTGGATTCAGTGCGCCTGCCGCTGGCGCAGCGCGATAGCGGCGATGTGCTCCTGGCCGCCGCGGGGGACGATGGGAGGAGCGAGCGCGCGCAGCCGGCGCCCGACACGGCAGGGATCGCGAGCGTGGCGGTCCCGATCGGCAGCACCGGGTTCTCGCGCGGTCGAGCGACGGCGGTCGTCAAGGCGCCGGTGGAGCGCGTGCGCGCGACGGTGCTCTCGTTCGAGCGCTATCCGGAGTTCATGCCGCACTACAAGAAGTGCCGCTTGCTCGGGCGCACGCCCGCGGGCGGATGGGATATCTACATGGAAGTCTCGGCGCTGCAGGGCGCCATCACGATGTGGGCGCGCATCGAGATCCAGAAGCCGGTCCTCGCGGACGGGGTCGAGACCTACTCGTCCCGCTTCGTCTCCGGCAACGTGAAAGATTTGCAGGCCACCTGGCGGCTGGAGAAGATCGACGCCCGGACGACACGCCTGTCCCTCGACGTCTTTCTCCGGCCGAAGCTGCCGCTGCCGAAGAGCCTCCTCAACGCGGAGAACCTGGACGGATCGGCGCGCGCCGTCGCGGCCATCCGGGCGCGCGTCGAGCAAGCACCGGACGGGGACCGCTGACGCGCGCCGGAGCGAGGCAGAGAGCCCGGCGGCGCGCGCTCGGGGGCCTCCGGGCGAGCGCTGCTCCGGGCGGCGTACGCGCTCTCCTCAGGGTAGCCGGATGCTGAGGTTATCCATCTGCCCCGAAGGGCCGTCGGGGGGAGGGGAGCCGAGCGTCCATCGGCGGACCGGCGTCCCGGGGGGAAGACCGACGTAGTTGTGGCGATGGCGGGACCCGTTCAGGTGCGCCCGGTTGCCCGTGAAGGCGCTCAGCCCGGCGGGGTCCTCGTTCTGGATGCCGTAGAGCGTGTTCCTCGACAGCGTGTTTCCCTCGACCAGCGCGCGCGCGCAGGCCCGCAACCAGATCCCTTTGCCATCGTTGTTCGCGGACTGGCACCCGACGATCCGCGCGTCCTTCTGGCGATCGAGCAGGAACCCCGCCCCCTTCTGCGGGTCGCCGCGCGACGGACCGGCGTCGACCGGCGGGGCCGGCGGCTGCACGAACAGGGGGGTGCGGTGGACCGTGTTGCCGTCGGCGATGCAGTCGATGAACGCGTTGTCCTCGCCTCCCACGAGGCCGCCCTCGGGGGCCGCGAGCGGCGCCGACGCGATGAACCCGGCCGCGAGCCCGTCATTCTCGGCGGCTCCGCTCGCGTTTCTGTTGCCCACAGCCACGCAGCGCCGGAGCACCACCTGGCGGGTCGAGTGGAGCGCGAAGCCGGCGGCGGGCGCGTTCGCGCCCACGCTGTGGTTGCCCATCGCGCGGCAGTTATCGAGCAGCCCGCGGTACACCGCCCGGCCGATGCGGAAGCCGAGCGCGGAGAAATCGCGGACGACATCGGTGGACGCGACCGGGTTCGCGTTGTAGTTCCCGTCCGCCCCGCAGTCGACCATCTCCAGGTTGCTCGTGGTCGAGATGTTGAATCCGCACGCCCGGTTGCCGGTGAGCGTGAAGTTCCGGTTCGCCCGGCAGCGCAGGAATTTGTAGTTCTCTCCCCACGCGAAGAAGCCGGCCGGCTCTCCGCCGGACGTGTTGTCGTGCGCCTCGCAGTCCTCCACGAGCACGTTCCGGCAGATGACGAAGTCGGCGCCGACGACGTTGAACTGCACGCCGCTCGGCCGAGCGCTGGTGTTCGCCGTGTGGTTGAACACGCACCGCTTGACCTCCACGTTGTCGCAGAACAGGACGAGCGCGCCGAGCGTCACGACGAAGTCGAGCCGGCTCGCGTTCTCCGAGCACACGCAGTCGAGCATCCGGATGTCGGACGCAAAGGCGATGTTGCTGTCCGCGTCCTGGGCGCCCATCACGAAGATCCCGCCGTTCCGGCGCAGGAAGCTCGTGTCGAACACCCCGTCGCCGCCGCACCGCCTGACCGACAGAGCGAGCAGATCCACCTGGCTGCACGCCTTGACGGCGATCCCCACCCCCTGGATCCCGAGCACGCTGCCGTTCTTGATGACGAGCCGCCGCCGCCCCTCGGCGTAGACGCCCACGTTCCCGGAGACGACCTCGCCCCGGCACGGCCTCGCGCTCGGGCCCTGGGCGAGGACGGGCGCCGGAGGGTCGAGCTGCCGCAGCGTCCTCCCGCACAGGTCCAGCGTGACATCGTCGCTCGCGATCGTGATCGCCCGCGCGTCCTCGCCCGACGCCACCCAGTCGACGTCCTCCGCCAGCGCGTACTGGCCGGGCGCCGTGATGACGAAGGGGACACGGTGGCTCGGGTCCGGTCCGCCGTTGATGTCCTGCGCCGTGATCGGCGTCTTGCGGCAGCACGCGTCGCCGTGGGGGAGCTCGCTCATGGTCCTTCGCCGCGAGTCTACCCGAGGCCGCGCCGCGCCGCGCCCGGAGCGCCTCACTGGATCGGCGCCGCGCGCAGCGACTCGGCGAGCTTCGCGTAGAGCGAGCTCCGCGGGTCGTCGCGCCGGTAGACGAGCCGGAAGTGATCGCGCGCGAGCGCCGCCGACGGGAGGAGCCGCTTCAGCTTGCCGCCGCGGAGCTCGGCGGCGACCATGTGGAGCGGCAGCACGGCCACGCCCTCGCCGGCGAGCACAAGCGCCTTCATGGCGGCGCCGAGCCCCACCCAGCGATGGCGCGCGAACGCGAAGCGGCCCACGCCGCCCATCTGGTCCGCGAGGTACCGGAACAGCGGCATCGTCGCGTCGATGTCGAGCAGGCAGTGCCGCGACGCGTGCTCCGGGCGGGAGAACGCCTCGCGCCGCAGCAGCCTGGGCGCGGCCACGAACGCGTAGCGCTCCTCGTGCAGCGTCTCCGCCGCGAGGCTCGCCGCGCTCCAGCGGGCGCTCGTGACCACGCAATCGACGCTGCGGTCGTGCAGGCGCCTCAGCAGATCCTCGGAGGCGCCGAAGTAGAGGTGGAGTATCACCTCCGGGCGCCGCCGCGTCAGCGGGCCGAGCTGGGGGACGAGCCACGACATCCCGAGCTCGAAGCGCGTGCCGAGCGTCAGCTCGACCGGGGCGGGCGCGGGGCTCATCACGCTGCGGAGGCAGTCCTCGGCGAGCGCCAGGCACTGGCGGGCGCGCGGCAGCAAGGCGAGCCCGACCGGCGTCAGGTGCACCCGGCGGGTGGTCCGCTCGAACAGCGGCGCGCCCACCTGCTCCTCGATCTGCCGGATGCGCTGCCCGAACGCCGCGGGGCTGAGCGCGACGGCGCGCGCCGCGGTCCGGAAGTTCAGCGTCCTCGCTGCAGCCTCGAAGCAGGCGAGGTTCTCCAACGACGGGAGCAGCATGGCCGCAGTGTATCGTCCACCGCAACAATCCCGTCCGTGAAAACTCCGTTTGCGCTACGCGGGGGCACTGCAGGCCGTGCGTGCGCGCGGGAGAGGGCCCGCGGCGCTACTGGGGATCCTCGACCGGCGTGGTCCCGACCGCGACCGTGCCGCCGTTCGCGACCCACTTGAAACCGTCGACGAGCGCGGTCGAGTCGCGCGCGTCGTCGCCGGTGTCGAAGATCATGAACCGCAGCTTGAGCTGTTCGCCGCCGGTGACCGGGGCCTGCGTGCGCAGCCAGCGGGTCGCGCCGGCGTCGTCCCATAGCCCGAAGCCGGTGCCCTCGAGCTCGTCCGGCCCGAGCTCGCACCCCTCGCAGACATCGAAGAAGCCGATGTTGACGCTGACGGGTTTGCCCAGGCTATCGAACGAGAGATTGCCGTTGAGCGACCCGGGCGGGGCCGGCGTCGCCAGCGCGAGGAACTGGTCGTTGAAGTGGTTACAGATGAACTCCGGGTATTCGAAGGTGTAGAACTTGAACGCGAACTCGTAGCCGGTCGCGTTCGTCGGCGTGCGGATGATGAGCTCGAGGCCGATGTCGTCGTTGATGGTCGACGAAGGAGGGCAATCCGGGTTGTCCTGCGGGAAGCCGGGCGGCGCCTCTCCCGGCCCATAGCTCGTGCAGTTCGACGTGTTGCACGCGCCTGGCCAGTGGGCGATCCGGGCGCGACCCGTGGACAGGACAAGCATGCGGGTCCCGCCCTGCGCGTGCACGTTGGGGCCGAAGGAATCGAGCACGCCCACAGCGGGCGTGGGCTCCGCGGGCGAGCCGTCGCCGCGCACGTACTCCGCGCTCAGCACGCCCCACTTCCTGTCGCCGGGCGACGCCTTGGCGCAGAGGTCGACGGCGTGGGCCCCGTGAATGGCGTCGAAGTCGGCGGGAGCGATGTTCCTGTCGCACGTCGGCAGCACGTTATCGATCTCGCCGTCGCAGTCTTCGTCGGCCGGCTCGGGCACGAGACCGGTGTCGTCTGGCTCCGTGATCGCGACCTCGAGGGCGCCCGGATTGACGTTCGTGTCGTCGTCGTTGCAGTCGCCCTCCGCCACGGTGAAGCCGTCACCATCCTTGTCGACCTCGTCGACCGGCGCGCCGCCCTTGCCGAAATCGTCCCCCGAGCTCGTCGATGCGGGGCTCCCGCCGGCGCCGGTCTCCGCCGTCGTGGCGCTTGTCGCGCCCCCACCGCCGTCGGCGCCGGGCGGCTGCGGGCTGGGCGATACAGCGAAGCACCCGCCCGAAATCCAGAGCGCCGCCCCGACGCCCGCACAGAGACCCAAGTAGATAGAGCGCCGGCCTCTCATGGTGCATCGACCTCGACAATGGCTCGCGACCGCCGGCGAGCCCTCTTGTCCCCGGCGGCCAATCGCACATGCAATCACATCATGGCCGGGGCTCATTGTCTGCTGTTCCCTGCTGCGGTGGCACAGGCTCGTTGTCGGGCGGTCGCGCCCCCTGTCGCAGGAGCCGCGCGGCCCACGCCGAGAGCGCCAGCAGCCCGAGGGCCAGCGCGGCCCCGATCGGCGCGCGGTGTCGCTCGGTGAACGGGAGATCGCGCGCGAGCCGGGCGGCGCCGAAGCTCGGGTTGGCCTGCGCGGCGCCGAGCCGCGCCGCGGCGGGCGGATGCTCGCGCTCGACGCTGTCGAGCACGTCGGCCAGGTCGTAGCTGGGGCGCTGGCCGAGGGGGTGGCCGAGGTAGAGCCAGTGCGGACCCGGCTGGCCGGCGCGGAACACGATCTCGCGCGCCCGCACCTCGCCCTGCGCGCCCGAGAGGGAGAGCGGCGCCGAGTCGCCATCGTGGATCGTGAGGCGGAGAAAGCGCTTCCGGGTGGGGCTCAACGGGACCCGCGTCGACGCGAGCGCCGGCCCGGATTCGCCGAGCGGACGGACTCGATGGATCCGGCCGCTTCCCACGGAGGGCCAGACCGCGCGGTAGGTGGTTGAGGCCACGTCGACCCGGCGGCTGAACTCGGGTGTGGCGATGTCGAGGAGGACAGCCTGCAGCGGCGCGCCGTCGGCGCCGGCGTCGAGCGTGACAAGGGTCACCTGCGCGTCGCTGTCCCGCTGCGTCTCGATGATCGCGAGCGGCAGCAGCGCGGCCTTCTGGGCGGCGGCCGGCGGCTCGCACGCGACGGTGCCGCCCGTGATCCGGACGTCCGCGGCCGCGCCGCGCGCCGGGGCGCCGTCGGGGACGAGGCGGATCCGCACGAGGGCGGCGCGCGAGAGGGGATAGGCGACCGAGAGGTGCTCGACGGCCTCCGAGCCCTGGGGGATCCGGTACACGTGGGCGCCGCGCGCCACCTCGCTGAGCGACCGCGGGTCTGCGCCGGTGTCGACGCGCGCCTCGCGGAGGAAGCTGCCGCCGAGGACGCTCAGCTCGATCCGGCAGTGGCGCGTGCCGGGCGCGTCGAGGGCCCAGGTCGCGTGCGCCACGCCGGCGGCGTCGACCCCCGGATCGAGCATCGTGGCGGCGATCCGCCCGGAGGAGGGCGCGGCGCCTGCCTCGCGCAGCACGTACGGCACCTCGGCGCCGTCGGGGCCGGCGATGCGGACGTCGGCGAGCAGCTCCTCGGCGCGGCTCTCGCGGTAGAGGTCGGGATCGACGTCGATGCGGTGGTCGCCGGCCGCGTCCACGCCGTCGATGGGCCGGACGAGCGCGTGCTTCTCGGTCGGCAGCGCCGCGCCGGTCTGCGCCTCGGAGGGCCGCGCGAGGCCGGTCGCCGTGAGCAGCGCGAGCAGCCCGACCGCGCCGCTCGGCCCGGCGCGCAGGAGCGTCACGAGGCGCCGGCCGAACCGCGCGTACAGGAAGCCGCCGCCGACGAGCAGCGCGCCGACGCCTGTGAAGAGCGCGATCTGGTAGATGCGCTC
The DNA here is from genome assembly GCF_051521455.1 of Sorangium sp. So ce887. Classification (NCBI taxonomy): domain Bacteria; kingdom Pseudomonadati; phylum Myxococcota; order Polyangiales; family Polyangiaceae; genus Sorangium; species Sorangium sp. So ce887. Next base: position 3,906,091 of record NZ_CP150354.1, read on the forward strand.
GACGTGCCAGACGTCCCAGGCCACGAGCTTCGCGATCGTGACGGCGAACAGCGAGAGCCCGGCGTAGCGATGGAAGGCGTCGCGCGCCGCGAACCCCGCCGTGAGCAGCGCGATGGCGGCGAGCGCGAGCACGAGCGTGGTCGCCATCGCGAGGCTCCCCTGCTGGTCCTCGAGGGCGGCGCGGTGCTGCACGGCGAGCTCGGTGAACTCGGCCGCGTCGAGCGGGGCAGGGGGCGCGGGGGGCAGCGAGGTGACCGCGCTCCGCACCTCGATGACCACGGTCGCGAGGAGCAGGGCATACCCTGCGCCGACCGCCGCGAGCCCTGAGGCGCGCAGCTCGGCGCTCACGGGGCCGACGGCGCTCGCGGGGCGCGCGGCCCCGGCGCGCGACAGCAGCCGGCCCGCGGCGAGCAGGGCCGCGCTCACGCCCACGAACGCGTAGGCCCTCGCGTTGAGCAGGACGGGGACGGCCATCGCCCCGTCGCGGCCGCGCGTCTCGAACCAGGTCGTCACGAGCGCCTCGGCCTCGAGGGAATCGACGCCGAGCGCCCGCGCGAGGGCGGCGAGGAAGAGCAGCAGGGTGACGGCGAGCCAGGCGCGCTCGCCGGTGCGCGCCGCGATCGCGGCCGCCACCGCCGCGAGGATGCCCCAGACCACGGTGACCGTCGCCCCGCCGAGCCCGAACGCGACGGCCGCGGCGAAGAGGGCGAGCGCCTGCCCGAGGAGCAGGGCGATGCGATCGGCGGCCGGGGGCGCGGCGGGGGCGCGGGCCGCGCCGGCGCGCAGGAGCGCCGCGCCGAGCGCGAGATCCAGGGCGCCGGCGGCAGCGGTGAGCAGCGCGCGGAGCGTCGGTGTCTCCTCGGACGTCGCGCCCAGCGCCGCCGCGACGAACCCGAGCGTCGCCACGCTCGCGGCGAGCGCGCCGTACCAGGGGAGCGCCGGCGCGCCGGGCGCGCGCGGGCGCCACGCGGAGGCGCCCACGGCGCCGAGGAACACGAGCATGACGAGCGACGATGCGCCGAGGAAGCCCGCGTCGACGGCCGCCGCGGCCGCGCCGTCCGGCGCGAGCGCGCCTGGAGCCGCCGCCGCGATCGCGCCCGCCGAGCCGGCCGCCGCGACGAGGAGCAGCGCAGGGAGCTCGGCCCGCGCGGCCATCCACGCCGTGACGGCGGCGGCGCCCGCGATCGCGAGCGCGAAGAGCGTCGCCTCGGTCTCGAGCAGCAGCATGCCCGCGGTACAGGCGAACAGCGCCGCGCCGGCGGAGCACGCGACGGCGATCCTCCGCTCGAGGCGGCCCGCGAGCCCGGCGCCGCGGAGCCAGCCCGCGAGGTAGACGACGGTCGAGACCGCGACCAGCGCGGCGAGCGTCGTCCGGTGCGGCGCCGGCGCGTCGGCGAACGTCCCGGCGAAGGCGAGGAAGGCGGAGCCCATCGGCGCCAGCAGCCAGCCGCGCTCGCCGAGCGCGCGCAGCGCGACGGTCGCCGCGATCGCGAGCGCGACGGCGGCGGCGGCGAGCGCGCGCGGGGCGTCGAAGAGCAGCGCGCCCGCGCCTGCGTGGGCGAGCACGAGCGCGGCGACCGCGAACGCGGTGGCGTCCGCGGACGCCGCTCCGGGGAGGCGGCCGGCCGGCGCGGGGCCTCTCGGGGCCGCGCCGGCGCTCGGGGCGGGCGCGGCGCCGGCGGCGGCGGCGGCGCTCTGCGCGAGCGCGCGGCGCACCCACAGCGCGCGCAGGATGCCCTGCAGCGCCGCGAGCGCGACGAACGCGAGCGGCACGGCGCGGGCGGCGAGCGGGAGGTAGGGCCCCGCGAGCGCCTCGGCCGGCTGGTCGAGCCAGGGCGCCGCGATCGGGTCTCCCCCGTCCCGGGGGGCGCTCGCGTCGAAGTGCCGATTGTACCAGCCCCAGAACAGCGCCGTGTGGCCAGCGAGCGCGAGCCAGGGGGCGACGCGGAAGCCGAGCTTCGCTGCCACCGCGTGGACGACGCTCGTCACGAGCAGGAGGTAGCCGAACAGGGCGAGCGGTCGGTCCTGCCCGGTCGACAGCACGACGGGGTTGAGGAAGCCGGCGACGAGGGAGAGGATCAGGATCGCCTCGCCGCGGTGGCGGAGCGCGAGCGCGGCGCCGAGCAGGAGGAGCACCGTGTCCGCCGCGAAGGCGGCGGGGATCGGGATGAGCTCGTACAGCACCGCGCTCGCCCACACCGACGCGATCAGGACCGCGAGCCCGAGGCCGATGAGCGCGTGGACGAAGCGGCGCTGCGCTCGCCCGCGGAGCACCTCGGCCGCCGCGAGGAGCGCAGCGCCGGTCGCGGCGCCGATCGCGACGCGCCCGAGGGGCCCGATCCAGGCGTTGTCCGAGGCGTACTTGAAGAAGAAGAGCGCGCCGAGCAGGAAGGTCGCCGCGCCTGCGCGGGTGAGCCAGGTGAGGCCGAGCCGCTCCTCGATGGTGGGCGGTGTCTCCTGGGCTCCGTGGCGCGCGGCTGAGCCGGTGCCAGCGGCGCTCTCGCCGAGCGTCGCGGCGGGGCGAGGCTCCCGGGGGGCGGCGGTATCCGGGAATGCGACCGCAGGCAGAGCGCCGGCCTCGCCGGGGGCGAGCGCGGGGGGCGCGGCCGTCGACAGCGCAACGGCGGCGTCCGGGAACGCGATCGCGGGCTGCGCCCCGGCGGCCCCCTCGTCGACCGCGGGCGGCGCGCCCGCGGCCCCGGCGGCGGACGCGGATGGCGCGACCGCCGGGGTCGTGAGGGCGTCCTGGGCAGTCTGCTCCGGCTCCAGCGGTTGCGCGCTGCGCGGGCGCTGCGCCGCTCGGGTCAGCTCGGCGCGGCCGCGCTGCCCGGAGAGCTCGGCCAGCCGGTGCTCGAGCGCGTGGATCCGCAGCAGCAAGTCCTCGTTGCGCCGGTTGGCCCGGACGGCGAACACGAAGGCCACCAGCGGGGCAACCAGGAGATAGCCGGCGAGCGCGAGCCCGAAAAAGACGACGATTCCTGCCCCCATCCAGGCTTCGTAGCATGGGGCGCGTGTCGCAGGCGCCGCCCGTCCGTGCGATCACGCCTGCGCTGTTCATGCGGTTCCTACCGACAGCCCATCGCGCCTGCGAGGAGCTTTCGGCTCGCGCTGGGACTGGAGTAAGGTGCACCCCCATGAGGAACACACGCCTGCCTGATCGCCCGGCGCCAGGCGCCTGCTATCTTCCCTGTGTTCCCGGACGGCGGCGTTGCTCGGGGGGGGAGCGCGGCCATTCGGGAACAGTTCTTTTGTCCTCTCGACCTGCTCAGGAGATCTCGCGATGCTGAAGCACCCGACCGTCTCCGCATGGCAGCGAGATCACGAGGACGGTGGGTATACGGCCGAGATGAACGGCTGGACCTTGCGGGTCCGCTGGATACCCGAGCGTCCGGGCGACCTCCGCGGCTTCGTGTGGGAGGCCGTCGATCCTTCGGGAAACAAGGTCACATCGAGCGAGATCCACGAGGAGATCGAGGTGGCCATGGCGTACGCCGAGGAGCTCGCGGCCCCCGATCCGAAGAAGCACGGGTCGAAGACCGTCGACTGAGGCGCGCGCCCCGCGGCGGCGCCGGGTTCAGCCCGCCTTGTCCGCCGCCGCCTTGCGGCTCCGCCGGGTCGCGTAATTCCGGATCACGATCTCTCCCACGCGGCCCCTGGCGTCGCTCTTCGCGTTGATGCTCCGGAGCGCCGCGACGCGGTCGATCTTGAACCTCTTGTAGAGCGGCGGGATCTCGGGAACATCGGAGTTCGAGAGCATCACCTGGACGCCGCGCTCGTCGAGCGCCGCGAACAGGGCCGCGAGGCGCTCCTGGTCGCGGAAGCTGAAGCCGCCCGCGCTGTACGAGGTGAAGTTCGCGGTCGACGAGACCGGCGAGTACGGCGGGTCCAGGTAGACGAAGTCGCCTTCGGTCGCGTGGTCGAGCACGCGCTCGAAGTCGCGGACCTCGAGCTCGACGTGCTGCAGCGCCGCCGAGCAGGCCCGCAGCTGGGGTGGGTTGCAGATCGCCGGCTTGACGTAGCGGCCGAAAGGCACGTTGAAGCGGCCGGAGCTGTTGACCCGGTAGAGCCCGTTGAACCCCGTCTTGTTCAGGAAGATGGTCCTCGCGGCGCGCTCGGGCAGCGTGAGCGAGGCGGGGTCGAGATCGCGAACCCTGTAATAATGCGCCTCCTCGTAGGCGTGGCTGCCCAGCTCGGCGATGACCTCCTCGACCCGGTCGCGCACCGCCCGGTAGCAGTCGACGAGCTCGGCGTTGACGTCCGTCAGCGCCGCGCGTTTCGGCTGCAGGCAGAAGAAGAGCGCGGCTCCTCCCACGAACGGCTCGAAGTAGCGCCCGTACGACGTCGGCAGGAGCGGCTGGAACTGTCGGAGCAGCTGGCCCTTGCCGCCCGCCCATTTGAGGAACGGACGTGGTGGTAGGGGCGCGGCGCTGTCGGGTTGGGTGACAAGGGCGGTGCTCATCGCGCAATACTGGACGGCAACCTACCAGGGCGCGCGATCGTCCTCAACCGCCGAGGTCATCGCCGGCGATCTCCCGGGCCCAGGGCGCCTCGCCGGTCCGCCCCCGGCGCGCGCCTCCCCCCCCCGGCGTTACGGGCCGCGCCACGCATCGCTCCAGGCTAGGTCGTTCTATGTCCACACCTCGGCGCCGTCGGACGGCGAGATGCCTTGTGGACAAAGCCGGTTATTGGTAGCTTTTATTAATGATTACAAATATTTATAAGTGAGCGTGAGCGTGCGCGCCCCGGCTGGAACGCTGCCCGGATCATGGCATGTCGCGCCTTGCGCGATCGCCGAGCGAGGATAAGTTGAAGTCTCGACACGCGGGCTGAACCAGCCGCCGGTTGAGCGGGGTTCTCCCGAATTCACGCACCGCCGCTTCAGGCCATCTCGCCGGTGGACCTCGGCGGCGCGGCAGGGGCTCGTCCGGGCGCAGGGCGCGGGCCGCTCCGGCCGGCTTTCGGCTCTCGTGGGAGCCTCCGTTCCCTCTCGACAGGAGGAATGCCGCCATGATGCTTGCCTTCGACCTCGATCGCGACGACGCCCCGCAGCAGCGCGGCCCCGCTCCGGCGGACGGACCGGGCTGCTGCGGCGAGGCAGCGGATTACCGTGCTCAGCGGATCCTGTACGCCGCGCGCGGCTGGATCGCGGAGCAGGACGGCATCACCACGGACGGGCGCTCGCTCATCCTGCTGCACGCCCAGAGGACGCCGCCGGAGCGGCGCGAGGCGCTCGTGCGCTGCTTCGAGCGCGTGCTCCTGCACGCCCCCCGACCGGAGCTCCCTGCGCTCGCCGCGTCGCTGCGCCAGGCGGGCCTCGCGGTGGACGAGGGGCTCTCGGTGATGGGCGCCCCGGCCGGCGAGGTGCGCGCCGCCGTGCAGGGGCTCGACCGGTTTCGCTCCTTTCCCGCGGGCCTCCGCGTGTCCCGGGTGTCGCCGGACGACGATGACGTCACGATCCGGTCGATCCAGGAGCTCCAGGCCGAGAGCGGCCACGCGCCGCTCCCGGGCTGGACCCTGCGCGGCGGCGAGGGGCGTTCCTTGACCCTCGCGCTGCGCGACGGCAGGGGCGCGCTGATCGGCTGCACCACCCTGTGCGTCCTGACGCGGCCAGACGCCGCCGAGGACGGCGGGCATCGAGCGCTCTCCCAGTTCGGGCAGCTCGGGCTGATGGGCGCCCCGCCGCTCTGGATCTCCGATGTGGGCGAGGCGCCCTCGTGGACGGGCATGCCGATCTGCACCTGCCTGCGCGAGGAGTACCGCGGTCGCGGGCTCGGGGCCCCGCTCCAGGCCTTGGCGCTCCAGCAGGGGCACGATCGCTTCGGGATCCGGTGGTTCTACGCGCTCGTCCGGGCCGGCGACGAGATCGCGAAGCGCATGAACGCGCGCTGCGGCCTCACCCCGCACCGGGCCGAAGGGTTCCTCGTCGCGTCAGCGGGCCCCTCCGAGAAGGGCCGGCGGCCCGCGGCGGCTCAGGCTGCCCAGCGAGAGGCTGGCAAGAAAAAACGACGAGAAAGTAGCGATCCCAGCGGGAATCGAACCCGCGTTACCGGCGTGAGAGGCCGATGTCCTAACCGCTAGACGATGGGACCTTGTTCTGTCGAGAAGGTCGACAGCAGAGCTGATCGACCTGGCTGGGGGACAAGGATTCGAACCTTGATAGCAAGAGCCAGAATCTTGCGTCCTGCCGTTAGACGATCCCCCAAGGGGTCAGCGCCGTGTTCATCAGCGCCACGGGCCGCGGAATCTACTCGGGCTGTCTGGTATGTCAAGCGATCAAAACCGGGCCCGCCCCAGAAAAAGTCCCCGGGCCGAAAATCCCCGGTGTTTCGCGCTGTTTGCCCCGCCCCTGCCGCCCCCGTCTCCATCGCGCCGCCCTCTGTCGGCTCGTCGCGCTCATCGCGCGCATCGCGCGCATCGTAACCGGCGGCCAAGCTGCCAACAAATTCCGCTTACACCACCCTCTTGCCATTGACCTGGCTCGCCTCCCGCTGCATGGCTCCACGGTGGCGGGTGGCGGACGGTGCCCGCGAGATCGCGCGGGTCCGGTCGCCCACTCCAGGGTCTCCAGCTTTACGGCGTGTGGGCGCCGGCCGCGGAAAAGTCGCGACTGTCTGCTACGCGCCCTTGACGCGCCGGGCGACTGATTTACCTTCGGCCGCGGTTTAGCCACCGGCCTAGGAGAGTGCCAAGCGACTGTGATCCTGGGCACTTAGCTCTCGTCGTGTGGGCGGAAGGCCCCTGCGGGGGGGCGATCGGGACCTCCGGCGAGCCGATGGTCAGTCAACCAGCCGAGGACGAGGGAGCCACCATGAAAATCAGGCCGCTGCAGGATCGGATTGTCGTCAAGCGTGTCGAGAGCGAGACGAAGACCAAGGGGGGCATCATCATCCCCGATGCCGCGAAGGAGAAGCCGATCGAGGGGCGCGTCGTTGCCGTGGGCAACGGCAAGGTCCTGAAGGACGGAAAGGTTCGGCCGCTCGAGGTGAAGGTCGGCGACAAGGTGCTGTTCGGCAAGTACAGCGGCACCGAGGTGAAGCTCGACGGCGAGGAGCACGTGCTCCTCCGCGAGGACGACGTGCTCGCCGTGACCGAGGCCGCTTCCGCCGCGAAGTGATCCGGATCCAGGGCAACCGAACGCAAGCGTTGCAGATGCGGCCGTGCGCGGCCGAGCGTTGCAGATGCGGCCGTACGCGGCCGCGAGGGGATTGAGAGATGGCTGCGAAGCAGATTGTGTATAGCCGCGGCGCCCGCGCCGCGATCCTGAAGGGCGTGAACACGCTCGCCGATGCGGTCAAGGTGACCCTCGGGCCCAAGGGCCGGAACGTCGTCATCGAGAAGAGCTGGGGCTCGCCGGTCGTCACGAAGGACGGCGTCACGGTCGCGAAGGAGATCGAGCTCGCCGGGAAGCTCGAGAACATGGGCGCCCAGATGGTGCGCGAGGTCGCCTCGAAGACCAGCGACAAGGCGGGCGACGGCACGACGACGGCGACGGTGCTGGCCCAGGCGATCTACGGCGAGGGCCTCAAGCTCGTCGAGGCCGGGCACAACCCGATGGACCTGAAGCGCGGCATCGACGCGGCCGTCGCGAAGGTCATCGAGGCCGTGCAGCAGGTCGCCAAGCCGACCAAGGACAAGGACCAGATCGCCCAGGTCGCCACCGTCAGCGCGAACGGCGACACGGAGATCGGCCAGATCCTCGCCGACGCCATGGAGAAGGTCGGCAAGGAGGGCGTGATCACGGTCGAGGAGAACAAGCGCATGACGACGGAGCTCGAGACCGTCGACGGCATGCAGTTCGACCGCGGCTACCTCTCGCCCTACTTCGTGACCGATCCCGAGAAGATGACGGCGATCCTCACGAACCCGCTCATCCTCGTCCACGAGAAGAAGATCTCGTCCATGGCCGACCTCCTGCCGCTCCTCGAGCAGGTGGTGAAGCAGGGGCGCGAGCTGCTCATCCTCTCCGAGGACGTCGAGGGCGAGGCGCTCGCCACGCTCGTCGTGAACAAGCTGCGCGGCACGATCAAGGTCGCCGCCGTGAAGGCGCCCGGCTTCGGCGATCGCCGCAAGGAGATGCTGAAGGACATCGCGATCCTCACGGGCGCGACCGCGTTCATGGAGGACCTCGGCCAGAAGCTCGAGAGCGCCACCGTGCGCGACCTCGGGACGGCCAAGCGGGTCGAGATCGACAAGGACAACACGGTCATCGTCGACGGCCAGGGCGAGAAGACCGCGATCAAGGGCCGCATCGAGGCGATCCGCAAGCAGATCGCGGACACGTCGAGCGACTACGATCGCGAGAAGCTCCAGGAGCGGCTCGCGAAGCTCGCCGGCGGCGTCGCGGTGGTGAAGGTCGGCGCGGCGACCGAGACGGAGATGAAGGAGAAGAAGGCGCGCGTCGAGGACGCGCTGCACGCGACCCGCGCGGCCGTCGAGGAGGGCATCGTGGTCGGCGGCGGCGTGGCCCTGCTCCGGGCGGCCTCTGCCCTGGAGGCGCTCAAGTTCAACGACGAGCGCGACGTCGGCGTGCGGCTCGTGCGCCGCGCCCTCGAGGCGCCGCTCCGCCAGATCGCCCAGAACGCTGGCGTCGACGGGTCGGTGGTCGCGGAGAAGGTCCGGTCGGGCGCGCCCACGTTCGGCTACAACGCCGCGACCGACAAGTACGAGGACCTGCTCGCCGGCGGCGTCATCGACCCGGCGAAGGTCGTGCGGCACGCGCTCTCCAACGCGGCCAGCGTCGCGGGGCTGATGCTCACGACCGAGGCCCTCGTCGCCGACAAGCCCAAGAAGGAGAAGGCCGCGGCCGGCGGGGCCCCCGGCGGCGGCATGGGCGGCATGGGCGGCATGGGCGGCATGGGCGGCATGGGCGGCATGGGCGGCATGGGCGACTTCGACATGGGTTGATCGCCTGTCCGGCCGCGCTCGGGCTGTCGCCGCTCTCCGGCGGCGTCGGCCCCGGGCGCGCCGCTCCCGACGAAGCGGGCCGAGGGGTCCTCCAAAGCATGCTGGCTTGGAGGGCCCCTCGCGCTTTGTGAGGGCGAGAGCTTTTGCCTGGGTTTTTGACCGGCGGTCACGCTGGGCGCTAGACTCTCGGGCAATGTCGGAGTCGTCGTTTGCCCGCTATGGCCGCGCGTACGCGCCGGGCGACGTGCTCTTCCGCGAGGGCGACCCCGGCGATGTCATGTTCGTCCTCCAGACCGGCGCTGTGCGGATCACCAAATCGGTCGAGGGCGAGGACAAGGTGCTCGCCGTGCTCGGGCCCGGCGAGTTCGTCGGCGAGATGGCGATCCTGAACGGCAAGCCGCGGATCGCGACGGCCACCGTCAGCGAGCCGTCCCGCTGCCTCGTGGTCGAGGCGCGCAAGCTAGAGGTCATGCTGCAGCGGGACGCCGAGATCGCGTTCCGGCTGATCAAGAAGCTCGCGAAGCGGCTCGACGCGGCGGACGCGCTCGTGGAGATCCTCATGCACCGGGACCCGAAGGCGCGGGTGATGCTCGCGCTCGCGCGCCACGCCGAGGCGTTCGGGGAGGAGACGCCGGAAGGGATACGCCTCCGCGCCACCCCCGCGGACATCGCGCGCGAGGTCGACGTCGAGCAAGGAATGGTGGACGAGGTCATGGCGCGGCTCCGCCGGCTGAAGCTCCTCTCGGACGGGCCGCCTGCGCACGCGGCGATCATGGTGACCGACATGCGGCGATTCCGGGATTTTATAGAATTCCTGGAGACGCCACAGAAGTTCGGCGGAGAGAGCTGAGCCAGTGGAGCTGCGCGTCATCGGCTGCCACGGCGGAGAGACTCCCAGGCATCGCACGTGCGCGTTCGTCGTGGACGACGTCCTCGCGATCGACGCGGGCTCGCTGACGAGCGGGCTCGAGGTGAAGGAGCAGGCGCGGATCGAGGCGTGCCTCGTGAGCCATGCGCACCTCGATCACATCCGCGATCTGGCCACGATCGCGGACAACCGTTGCCAGCTCGGGTGCCCGCCGCTCGTGATCGCGGGCACGCGCGAGACGCTGCGCACGCTCAAGAAGCACTTCTTCAACAACGTGCTGTGGCCCGATTTCGCGGTGATCCCGACGCCCGCGCAGCCGACCATCCAGTACCTCGAGCTCAAGCCGGAGCGCCCCACGATGGTCGCCGGGCGGCTCGTGCGCGCGGTCCAGGTGACGCACACGATCGACGCGTCGGCGTTCGTGATCGAGGGGAGCGGCGGCGCGATCGCGTACAGCGGCGACACCGGGCCGACCGAGCGGCTCTGGGAGGTGTTGAACCAGCAGCAGAACCTCCGCGCGCTGCTCATGGAGGTCAGCTTCCCCGACCGGGAGCAGCGGCTCGCGACCGTGAGCGGCCACCACACGCCGCAGACGCTCGCCGTCGAGCTCCAGAAATTCCACGCGCCGAAGGATCTGCCGACGATGCTCTACCACATCAAGCCGGTCTTCCAGGCCGAGGTGGAGCGGGAGTGCGCCGCGCTGAAGGGGCTGAACCTCGAGGTCCTTCAGCTCATGGATCACTTCGTCCTGTAACCGGCGCGTCGGTGAGAGGCCGTGCCGAGCTGCCCGGCCCGAGGAGCCCCTCGGTCGTCGCGCAGCGCGGGAACCCCGCCGGGCTCGCCTGAGCAGGCATCGACCCCTCCACGGGGCAACCAGCGCTGCCGCGTGACCGGGGACGAGCCGCGGGGCTAGCGGCTCTCCTGGGTGGGCTCGTCGGTGAAGGCGCGCTTGCCGTCGGGGACCTCTTCGACGCGGGCGAGGACGACCGTGATGTTGTCGGTGCCGCCGAAGTAGTTCGCCCGATCGATGAGCGCCTTGCACGCCGCGTCCAGCGAGCCGCTCGACATCACGAGCTCGAGGATCTGATCGTCGCTCACCATCCCGGACAGGCCGTCCGAGCAGAGGAGGTACACGTCACCGTGGCGCGTCTCGTCCGTCACGAGATCGACGAGGACGTCCTCGCGGATGCCGAGCGCGCGCGTGATGACGTTCGCGGGCAGCTGCCGGACCTCCTCCTCGGTCATCCACGGCGCCATGTGCGCCGCGTCGCTGACGAGCGAGTGATCGCGGGTGAGCTGCGTGATCTGGCTGTCGCGCAGGCGATAGCAGCGGCTGTCGCCCACGTGGCCCACCGTCACGTGCTCGGCGTCCTTGGAGAACATCGCCGCCACGATCGTCGTGCCCATGCCGAAGTCGGCGAGCGTCTTCAGCGAGCGATCGAAGATTCGCCGGTTCGCCAGCCTGAGGCCGGTGACGACGTAGTTCTCCTCCTCGGTGAGGTTCGGATCGGCAGGGAACGGCCAGGTGGCGTCCCTCCCGACCGTCACGGACAGGAAGTCCGAGAGGGTGCTCACGGCAAGCTGGCTCGCGACGTCGCCCGAGCGGTGTCCGCCCATGCCATCCGCCACGGCCACGACACGGTACTCCTCGCTGACGAGGAGGTTGTCCTCATTGTGGTCCCGGAGGAGCCCGGTATCCGTCATCCCGGCAAACCGGGTCCGCAACATGGGCAGAGAGTAGACGCGGAGCAGGGGGGCAGCGCAAGTTCAAGGCGAGGGCAAAGCTGAAATCCTGGGCCGGATCTCCCAGAGCAGCCGGTTCACGCCGGCAAGAAGCGGCCGGCGAGGGGGCGGCGGCCCCGCCCGGAGGCGTCCGCTCGCCGGACGCACTTTGCTCTTGAAAGATGAAAGGGGACGTGGGGTTCCCCGCCGCGTGGCGCCTACCGGAGCGGCGGGCGCGAGCGACGGGCGCGCGCGCTCAGAGCCAGCTCTCGCCGATCGCGAGCCCGATCGAAGCCGCGATCGTCTCGGCGGCGCGCACGCCGCACGCCTGCGCCTCCTCGAAGAGCGCCATCCCGGGCTGGTCGACGTGCGCCCAGGCGACGCGCTCGGAGAGCGCGCAGACCGGCTCGAACGGCCGCGGGCCGAGGAAGCCGGGGCGAGGGCGCGGCATCGCGTGACCCCAGATCATGACGTCCATCCGCTCGACGTCGTCGCGCAGGTGCGGGTGCGCCGGCGCGAGATCGCGCAGCACGCCCTCGGCGAGCGACTCCCACGGCGCGCCGAGCAGCGCCGCGCGCGCGCCGGCCACGTCGGGCCCGCCGTACGCGCGGTAGTAGGTGAGCACGGTGCGCTGCATCGGCGCCGCGAGCCGCGAGCGCTGCGTCGTCCCCGCGGCGAGATCGGTGAGCTGGTGGCGCGCGTCGACATAGCCGAGCCCCTCGGCGCCGTAGAGGACGGAATCCCACGCGTGGTTGGGATCGATGCGCCGCTCGACGTGCAGGTTCGCCACGAGCCACGCCGACGCGACGCGCGCCGGCAGCTCGCCCGCCGCGCTCCCCTCGAAGATGCGGCGCACGACGAACGCCGGCGCCGCGAGGATCGCGGCGCGCGCCTCGACGCGGCGCGCCTCGCCGCGCTGCACGTCGACGTAGCTGACCTCCACGCGGCCGCCCGGCTGCGGGCGCACCGACGTGACCAGCGCGCCCAGCGACACGCGCGGCGCCGCGCGCTCGAGCAGCGCCTTCACGAGCCGGCCGTTGCCCTCGGGCCAGATCAGGTAGTGGCTGCCCGCGAGCTCCGGGGTGCGCGCCTTCCGCCCCGCGAAGTAGTGCAGCCCCGCCCAGGCCGAGATCTCCTCGGGCGTGCCGCCGAAGTCGTCGAGCATCGCGTAGCGCACGTACCAGCGCAGGAACGGCGTGCGGTACCCCTCGCGATCGAGCCACGCCGCCATGCTCATCCGGTCGAGCTCGAGGAGCTCCGGGTCGCGCGACGAGCGCTCGAGCGGGATCTGGAACGCCGCGCGCCCGTCGCGGCCGGTGAGCTCCGTGAGCTCCTCCTCGAGCGCGTGGAACCGCTCGAGCTCCTCGATCGCGTCGTCCGGGAGCGCGTCGGCCGGCGCGAGGCCGGTGTGCCACGCGCCCTCGTAGAACAGCCGCTCGCCCGGCGCGTGGCAGAGCCGCCGCGGATCGAACGTGGGGCGCCCGGCCGCGTCCCAGCCGGTGACGACGCCCATCTGATCGAGCAGCCGCAGCGTCGCGCGCGCCTCGACGTTCGGCGCGGCCAGGTAGTGCGCGCCCCACGGGTAGGGCACGACGCCGTCCTCGCCCCACGCGCTCGTGCCGCCGGGCCGCGGCTCGAGCTCGAGGACCCGCAGGTCGAGCCCGGCGCCGGCGAGCCGCCACGCGGCCGACAGCCCGCTCACCCCGCCGCCGACGATCACGACGTCCGCGCGCTCCGCGGGGCCGAACGTCGAGGCGCGCGGCGCGCCGCCGCGGAGCAGGTGCCCCGCGCCGTGGGCCGCGCCCACGATCTCGCCGGCGAGCGGCGCCCGCCCCGGGGAGGCCGTGTGCACGAGCCAGCCCGCGCCCACGGAGCTCAGGAAGGCGCGGCGGTTCACGGGCTCACCGCGACCACTCCGCCCACTCGCGCGTGTACACGGAGACGAGCTTCTGGTCGTTCAGCCGGTTGATCGGCGCCTCGACGCGGCCGAGATCGCGCGGGAACCGGAAGAGCTCCGGCAGGCCGCTCGAGTCGAGGTAGCGGAGCCTCGACGCGTCGATCCGCAGGGCGCCGGGCGCGGTGAGCCCCTCGCCGCCCGCCAGGATGAAGCCCCACTCGCCGAAGCTCGGCACGTACACGTGCAGCGGCGCGGTCGTGAAGCCGGCCGCCTCGAGCGTCGTCACGACGCACCAGTACGACTCGCGCGCGTAGTGCGGCGACGTCGCCTGGATCACGGCGAGCCCGCGCACGGAGACCCGCTGCCGGAGCAGGTGGTAGAAGGCGTCCGTGTACAGCTTGCCGACGGCGTAGTTGCCCGGATCGGGGAAGTCGACGACCGCGAGATCGAACGACTCGGTCGACTCCTCGAGGTACTTGAACGCGTCCTCGTTGCGGATGGCGACGCGCGGATCGTGGAGCGCGCCCCCGTTCAGGTCCGCGGCGAGCGGCAGGTCGCGGAAGGCGCCGGTGACGGCGCCGTCGAGGTCGACGAGGAGGATCTGCTCGATCGACGGGTAGCGGAGCAGCTCGCGCGCGGCGAGCCCGTCGCCGCCGCCGAGGATCAGCGCGCGCCGCGGATCGCGGCCCAGCGCGGCGACGGCCGGGTGCACGAGCACCTCGTGGTACCGGTGCTCGTCGTCCGACGAGAACTGGAGGTTGCCGTTCAGGAAGAGGCGCGTCGTGCGCGGGCTCCTCGTGATGACGAGGCGCTGGTACGGCGACTGCGCCGCGTAGACGATGGGCGCCCCGAAGTAGAGCGCCTCCGAGCGCTCGACGAACCGCGAGACGAGCGCGAGGGCGACCACGAGCCCCGCGATCACGACCACGCACAGCGCCCGCAGCCGGATGACGACGGCGCGCTCGAGCGGGAAGAGGAACGTGCTCGCGAGCGCGACCGCCGCGTTGAGAAGGCCGAAGAACAGGCTCGTCTGGTGGATCCCGAGGCGCGGCAGGAGGAGCGACGGGAAGAGCAGGCTCGCGGCGAGGGCGCCGATGTAGTCGAGCGTGAGCACGCGCGCGACGAGCCGCTTGAGATCCAGGGAGAAGTTGAGCAGCCGGATGAGCAGCGGGATCTCGAGCCCGACGAGCATGCCGATGAGCAGCACGAGCGAGTAGAGCAGCGCGCGGAACGCCCCGAGCGAGGTGTAGACGCGGAAGAGCATCGGCGCGGAGAGCCCGCCGACGAGCGCGAGGCCGAGCTCGATCTCGACGAAGCGCTCGAGGAGGCGGGTCTCGATGTACTGGGACAGGTACGAGCCGATCCCCATCGCGAACAGGTAGAGGCCGATGACGAAGCTGAACTGCGTCACCGAGTCGCCGAGGACGTAGCTCGCGAGCGTGCCGGTGATGAGCTCGTAGATGAGCCCCGACGTGGCGATGACGAACACGCTCGCGAGGAGCGCCGGATGCACGAGCCGGGGCAGCGCCTGCGCCGCAGGGAAGGGCGCCGCTGCGTCCCCGCGCGGGGCGCCCGCAGCTCCCGTCGAGCTCTCCTCGGTGGCCGGCATCGGCGCGGTCCTAGCACCGCTCGCGCTGGACCACAGCCCGTTCGGGCGAGCTCCCGCGCGGCCATCGCGCTGGCGCCGGCATCGCGACAGCCATCGCGACCGCCATCGCGACCGCCATCGCGACAGCCATCGCGCCGCCCCGCCACGCCGGAGCGACGCTTGAAACGCTTCCTCTTCCCTGACCGGGGCCTCTAGTATGGTGCTCGCGTGAGCACGCCCTTCGACCGAGCCGCCGCGTGCCCCTCGTGCGGCGCGCCGATCACGTTTCGCTTCGCGGGCGCGATGGCCCAGGTGTGCAAGCACTGCAAGTTCGTGGTCGCACGCACCGACCGCGACCTCCGCGCCGTCGGGCGCGTCGCCGATCTTGTCGATATCCCGACGCCGCTCCAGCTCGGGGCCACGGGGCGCTGGGGCAACGAGCCCTTCGTCGTCGACGGCCGCATCCAGCTCGATCGCGCCAGCGCGCCGGGCGCGCCGTGGCAGGAGATCTTCATCGCGTTCCCGGCCAGCGGTCGCTGGACATGGGTCGCCTTCGCCCAGGGGCGCTGGTACGCGACCACCGAGGCGCCGCTCCCGCTGAACGGCCTGCCCCCGTGGACCTCCCTCCAGCCCGGCGGCCGCGTCCACCTCGAGGGGCACGGCATGTTCACCGTCGTCGAGGTCGGCCGCCGGCGCGTGATCTCGGCCGAGGGGGAGATGCCCTACGTCGCCGCGCCGGGCGTTGTGACGGGCTTCGTCGACATCGCGGGGCCGCGGGGCGAGTTCGGCACGCTCGACTACGGCGACGGGCGGATCATCCCGCCGAAGCTCTATCTGGGCCGGCAGATCGATCCGGCCGTGATGCAGCTCGACTCCGGCGCGCCCGTGGAGAAGCCCGCGGCGCAGGTGGCGGCCGTCGCGTGCCCGAGCTGCGGCGGCAACCTGCCGCTCGCCGCCCCCGGCACCGCGGAGCGCATCGTCTGCCGGTACTGCGGCACGGCGAGCGACCTCACGAACGGCGCGCTCGTCGCGCTCGGCCAGGTGCCCCCGCCGCCCATGGAGCCGTACGTCCCGCTCGGCGCCGAGGGCCAGCTCCGCGGCATGCGCGTGCTCTGCATCGGCTTCGTCATCCGCGGCTGCACGGTGGAAGGCGAGCGCTACCGCTGGCGGGAATACCTGCTCTACGGCGGGCCGAGCGTCGGCTACCTGTGGCTCATGGAAGAGGACGGCGCGTGGCAGCTCGTGACCCCGCTCTCGCCCGGCGAGGTCCAGCCGATGGGGGCGAGCGCGAGCTACCAGGGGAGAACGTACGCGCTCAAGCAGAGCGTCCACGCCGAGGTGGAGTACGTCATCGGCGAGTTCTACTGGAAGGTCGAGATCGGCGAGGGGGTGCAAGCCACCGAGTACCAGGGCGCCGACGGCAAGGTCAGCATCGAGCAGGCCCCGACCGAGGTCAGCGTGTCGTTCTGCTCACCCTTGCCGGGCAAGGAGCTCGCCGCCGCCTTCCACCTGCCGCCTCCGCCGAGGCCCGGGGTCGGCGGGGGAACGAGCCTGCGCGGCGGCACGGTGATCGTGCTCATCGTCGTCCTGATCATCGCCCTCCTTATCCTCACCTCGCTCAGCGACTGTGGTGGAGGCGGTGGCCCCGGCGGCATCCTCTTCGTTCCGACCGGCGGGAGCAGCCCGAGCTTCGGGGGCGGGAAGTGATCCAGCTTCACCACCCGATTCGGTTGAACTTGAATTGAACGGCATCACGGGGGCGCGACTGGCGTGATCCCGGGTGGTGTCGAGTCGGACGCGTGCGGGGCAGTGGACATATCTATGTCCACTGCTCCAGCGAGAGCGACCTCACCTCGAATGGAACGGTCGAATCCGGGCAGGTGATGGTCAGTTTCGGGTATCGGTCGCCGCCGGCTGCTCCCGGCGGTCGAGTGATTTCAACGGCTTACATGCTGGCCTGCGGCGGCCCGTGACGTGCAATGTGCCGTCCGAAGCCGGCGCGAGCCGGCGACGGAGGCCCATGCAAACCGTGAATACGGTCGACCCGCACGCGCAGCTGCGTGCGCTCTACATCTCGCTGCTCCGGAACCAGGAGCACTTCGACGAGTTCAAGCAGCTGCTCTCCCTCTACATCGTCTCGGCCGAGGCCGACGAGGAGCCGGTGGATGCGGCCGCGGTCCGCGCGCTGCTCAACAGCCGCATCCGCTCCTGGATCGGCGGCTTCTTCGACGGGCTGAGCGCCTCCCAGGTGCTCCAGTGGCGCGCGATCGTGGTCGAGGAGCGCATCAACGTGTGCCTGTCGCCCTGGAAGGAGTCGAACATTTATTGATGCTGCGGCGCAGGCGACAGGCGGGGTTGCACCGCCATCGGCGTACGTCCCACCGGCGCGGCTCTGCCCCGGTGCCATCTACCGGCGCCCGGCGCTCGCGGCGCCGGCGCGGCGCGGCGGCGCGCCCGGCGAGCGCCGCGCTGCGCCCGGCGAGCGCCGCGCCGCGCCCGGCCACGGAGGTGCCCGCCCATGGATGACGCGCTCTGGGTGGACGAGCTCTACAAGGCGTTCTGGCGGACCCTCCCCGGGATGCTCCACACCGAGGCGCAGGGCCTGGCCTACACGCTCGGCCTGGCGCCGTCGCGCGACGTGCCCTGGAGCGCCGTGTTCAGCAACGAGATCACCCTGGCCGCGCCCGCGCTGCTCGCCGAGGCCATGCCGGGGATCCGCGGGGCCACCGTGCAGGACGCCCTCCTCGCGCACCTCCTGGCCGTCATCGAGGCGTTCGGCACCGATCGCATCCAGGACGCGCAGGTCCGCCCGACCTGGCAGCTCGAGGCCGTCCTGGCCCACGCGCGCCGGGCGCGCGACGAGGCGCTGCGCCGCGTGGCGCCCGGCGTCGACGATCCGGCCATCGACTTCGCCCGCGCCGACGAGGCCACGCTGCTCGCCATCGAGGCCGAGCGCAGCCTCCTCGCGAGCGGCGAGCCCGCCGGCTTCAGCCGCTACTACGCGCTCTCCCTCGGCAAGCAGAGCGTCGGCTTCCCGGCGTCGATCGCCCTCGCGCACGCCGCGGGCTGGACGGCCGAGCAGCGCGAGGTGCTCGCGCGGCTGCTCTCGTCGGTGTGGCTCGGGCTGCAGCTCCACGACGACGTCATGGACTGGCAGGACGACTACCAGCGGGGCGGCGCCTGGGCCGTCGTCCTCGCCTCCGAGCTCCGATCGCGGGCGCAGGGGGAGCCCGACGTCACGTCCACGGGCGCGCGCGATCAGGACCGCGCCGCCGTGTCGCACCACCGCGGCGCGGTCGCGTACGGGCCGCTCGGCACGCCGCCCTGGGGCATCGCCGCGACCCCGAGGGAGAAGAGCGAGCCGCCGGCCTCCGCCGCGATCTCGTCGCTCCTCCCCGTGCGCCGCATGGTCCTCGACTCGGGCGTCCTCGCGGCGATGCTCGACGGCGAGCGCCGGTGCTTCCGCGCCGCGCGCCGGCGCGCCGCGGCGCTCGGCGCCCGCCGCATCGCCGCCTGGGCGGCGTCGAGGGAGGCGCAGGCGCAGGAGCTCGCGCAGTGCGAGGCCGAGAGCCCCGGCTTCGCGAACCGCGCCCACGCGCTCAACGCCTGGGCCAAGGCCGTCCTGGCATGAGCCAGGGCCGCGACGCGGCCTCGGGGGGGGGAGCGGGCGCTCCGGAGGAGGGGCCCGCGCGCGGCCGCCCGAGCGCGCCGCCCCCCGCGTCGACCGCCTCACCCAGGGCGCGCCCCCCGCGCCCGCCGTGGGACTTCGGCTATGCCCCGGTGCCCACCGCCGCGGGCGACGACGACGGAGGTCCCCTCGACCTCGTCGTGGCCTTGCGCTGCGCCGTGACCCCCGGCGACCTGGCCGGCGCGCTCTCGGCGCGCTGGTCCGCGGTCGAGGTCGAGCGGGTCATCGAGCGGCCGCCCATCTTCTGGCTCCGCGTCCGGTCTCCCGACCGCGGGCGGCGCGCCGAGGTCGCCGCGGCGCTCTCGGCCGCGGCGCTCCCGGTGCGCTACGTCGCGTCGGCCCGGCGCCCGAGCGCCGCCGTCGCCCCGCGCTTCGACGCGGCCACTGGCGCCGCGGCGCGCCCCGACGGGTGGACCATCCGCAGCGCGTCGTCCGAGGACGATCCCGTCACGCCCGGCCGCTGGTTCCTGCGCGACGAGGAGGGCGGGATCGGCGTCGACCGCCGCCGCTGCGGGGGCGGCGCCGGCATGCGCCTCGGGGTCATCGACGACGACGCCTGGGCGGCCGACGAGCTCGGCCTCGACCGCGAGGTGCTCGTCATGATCGAGCACCCCCCGCGCAGCCAGCCGCACGGCTCGTTCATGGTCGCGTGGGCGGTCGGGAGCCGTCGCCCCGGCGGCTTCCGCGGCGTCGCGCCGGACGCGTCGCCGCGGCTCTACCTGATCCCGAAGCCGGGCTCGTGCGTCCTCGCCCTCCCGGTCGCGATCGTCCAGGCCGTCAGCGACGGCGCCGACGTCGTTGTTTGCGCCGCATACGTCGAGGGCTCGACGACGCCCATGCTGGACGACGCGCTCGAGTTCGCCGCCCGCCTCGGGCGCCGCGGGCGAGGCTGCTCTGTCGTGTTCCCCACCGGCCGCGAGGCCTCGAGCCCGCCGGAGTCGCTGCACGCGAGCTTCTCGCTCGGGTTCGGCGAGCCTGCGAGCGACCCGCGGGTGTTCTGCGTCGGTCCGGGCGCCCGCGGCGACGGGTGGTTCCTCTGGCGGGATCGACGGGGGCGCAGCCGCCCCTTCGCCAACCGCGGCCCGGCGGTGCGGTGGCTAGCGCCCGGCGACGATATCACCTGCCCGCTTCCGCCCGCATCCAGCGCGCCGCCCGCGTCCAGCGTGTTGCCCGCATCCAGCGCGCCGCCCGCGTCCAGCGTGTTGCCCGCGTCCAGCGCGCCGCCCGCGTCCAGCGTGTTGCCCGCGTCCGGCGCTGCGCCCGCATCCAGCGCTGCGCCCGAATCCGGCGCGGCTCCGGTGTCCGAGCGGCTCTGCCACGCCGAGTCGAGCGGGGCTTCGGCCCTCGCCGCGGGCGTCCTGCTCCTCGTCCTGTCGCGCAACCCCGCGCTCCGCCTGCCCGAGCTCGACGCCCTCGTCCGGCGCACGCTCGCGCCGGTGCCCCCCGCGGCCCCCGCGTCGGCCGAGCCGATCGCCGATCCGTGGGACCTCCTCCCCGACGGGCGCGATCGCGACGGCCACAGCGCCAAGCACGGCTACGGCCGTGTCGATGCGGGCCGAGCCTGCCTCGCCGCCGGCGACCCCCTCGCGCTCGCGCTGCTGCTGATCGGCGAGGACGACGCCGCGCGCGCCTGGCACGACGCCCGCGCCGCGGATCCGCTCGCCCGCGGCCTCTACTCGCGCCGCCTCGCGCGCTGGGCCGTCCGGGTGCTGCTCGCCGACCCGAGCCTCTGCCACGGCGTCTGCGCGCTCGCGCGCCACGCCCGCCTCACCGCCGGCGACGCCGTACGCCGGCGCGCCCACGGCGCGGGCGTCATCCTGCGGCAGCTCTCGGTCCTCGTCCGCGGCCTCGCCGCGAGCCGCCAGGCGCCGGCGCCGGCGCCGCGCGTGCGCGACGAAGTCGCCGCCCTGCTCGACCGCCTCGAGCGTTCGGCGACCGACGCCGCCGCCGTGCAGGCCGTCGAGTCACGCTTCGGCGAGCTGGCCGACGCCGTGTTCGCGGACGCCGCGGAGCGCGGCGCGCGGCAGGGCGCCGCCTGAGCGCGCTCCCTCACCCGTTTCACGGCGTGATCCCCCTCTCATCTCCGCGTGAAAACGTAATGAACATCGCGTAACGGCGCCGCCGCGGTCGCCGTTACGCGGGCCATCGCGGCGGCGCGTGCCGCCCAGCGCGTGAGCCCCGTTGGTTCACCCAGGGTTCCAGCGTATCGTGGGTGGCTCGTGGCGCAATTTACGCGCCGTCGAGTCTCCCGATGCCAGCTATCGAGAATCGGCGTTGGCTCCTTGCAGCGGTCGTCATCGCGGCGCTCGTTCTGGGCGGCTCCGGGATCAGCAGCGCCTTGAGCTGGTACGAACGCCCGTTTCCTGGCGTCCTCGTCGACCCGGATGGCGTGATCTCGAGCCTGGGCCTGCCTTCCTGGGAGGGCTTCCAGAAGGGCCTCCGGTTCCCCGATCGCGTCGTCGAGGTCAACGGCTGGCCCCTCGAGAGCACGGCGGGGCGCTACCGCGCCAGCACCTGGGACGCCGCCATCGAGCAGGCGGCGCGCGCGGGGGAGCGCTCGGTGCGCATCCGCGTCGAGACGGGCGCGGGGGTGCGCGACGTCGAGCTCTCCCTCGTCCCCTTCGATCCGCTCGCGTGGTGGTTCTACGCCGGCGGGCTGATGGTCGTCGCCTCGCTCTACGTGGGCGCCGCGCTCATCGCCCTCAGCGCGAGCCCGCGCGGCAAGCTCGCGCGCGCGTTCGCGACCGCCGCGCTGTTCACCGCGCTCTTCCAGCTCGCGCTGTTCGACTACCACAGCTCGCGCGATCTCGTCCCGTTCTTCCACGTCGCCTACGCGCTCGTCCCGATGAGCCTGTTCACCCTGGCGCTGCGGCTGCCGGACGACGTCGCGCTCATCGCGCGCTACCCCGTCTTCGCCCGGATCGCGCATGGGATCGGCGGCCTGCTCGCCGCCGCCCTGCTCGCCTCGCACGCCATGGGCTGGACCACCGTCGGGATCCGGAGCATCTGCGCGACCCTGGTCGTCGCCTCGTTCCTCTTCTTCGCGATCACCCTGATCCTCCGCTTCGCCGCGGCGAAGGGGGATCGCCGCCGCACGCTGCGCGCGCTGCTCCTCGCCATGGCGCCGCCGCACGTCGTGATCGCGATCGGGTTCATCCTGGCCATGCTCGGCGTCCCGGCGTCGGCGCTCGCGTGGTTCGCGGTACCGGCGCTCGCCCTCACGCCCGTCTCGAGCGTCGTCGCGTTCATCCGCTACGACCTCTGGGGGAGCCGCGCGCTCCTGTCGCGCCCGCTCACGCGGATCATCATCGCCGCCATGATGGTCGCGCTCACGGTGATCCTCTGCTCCGCCTGCGCGGGGTACGCCGGCCTGCCGCTGCTCGGCGCGATCAAGGTCGCCGTGCCGGCCGCGATCGTCAGCGCCGCGCTCGTCGTGTTCGCGCTCGGCGCCGGCGACCGGACGCTCTTCCCGGCGCGCGCCGAGTACAAACCCACCGTCGAGCAGCTCAGCGAGGAGCTGACGCTCGTCGCCGATCCCGACGAGGTCTCGGACGCGGTCGAGCGCACGGTGGCGCGCTGGCTGTCCTGCGAGCGGGTCACCTTCCGCCGCATCGCGGTCGAGGTCGTCGACGCGGCCGGCGCGCCCGGCGAGCAGGACTCGAGGGCCGCCGAGCCGAGCGGCGAGCGGCTCATCGGGATCGATCCGCCCGAGGAGAGCGCGAGCGAGCTCTCGCTCACGGTCATGTTCCGCGGCCGGCTGCTCGGCGTCCTCGAGGTGGGCAAGAAGCGCGGCGGCGCCCTGTTCACGAGCGAGGACCTCGACCTGCTCCGCACCATCGGCAACCAGGCCGCCCTCGCCCTCGCGCACGCCCACAGCTACGCCGAGCTGGAGCGGCGGCGGCGCGAGCAGGCCGCCGCCTGGCGCGACGAGCGCGCGGCGCTCATCGAGACGCTCGCGGCCGAGATCACCCACGAGGTGCGCTACCCGATCAACTTCTTCCGCTCGGTGTTCAAGCGCGGCTCGAGCAACCAGAGCCTGGACGCCGAGGAGGTCGAGATCGGCTGCGAGGAGGTCGAGCGCCTGGAGCGGCTCGTGATGGGCCTGCGCCGCGTGACGCACAGGAAGCTCGAGCGCCGGCGCCTCGCGGTCGGGGAGCTCGTGAGCCGGGCGGAGATGCTCCTGCGCGATCAGCTCGGCAAGCGGCGGATCGATGCGCGGGTGAGCGCAATGCCGAGGCTCCACTGCGACCCCGATCAGGCCACGCAGGTGCTCGTCAACCTCCTCTCGAACGGCCTCGACGCGGCCGGGGACAAGGGGACTGTCGGGGTCATCTGGGAGCCCTCGGAGAACGGCGCCGAGCTCGTGGTGTGGGACACGGGGCCGGGCATCGCGGGGGACGCTTCGCGGATCTTCGCGCCCTGGTACACGACGAAGCCGGGCGGGACCGGGCTCGGGCTCGCCATCACGCACCGGATCGTCCGGGCCCACGGGTGGTCCATCGACCCGGAGCGGCGCGACGGCAGGACGCGGTTCGCGATCTCGATCCCGGCCACCGATGTCACCATGACCGCAGAGGACGAGGTCGCGTGAAGATCCTGATCGTCGATGATCAGCGGAGCGGACGCCGCACGCTGCGGCAGATCCTGAGCGCCCTCGACGAGGTCGAGGTGCTGGAGGCGGTCGGCCTCGACGACGCCATGGCCGCCGTGGAGCGGAGCGCGCCCGACCTCCTGCTCCTCGACGTGCGCCTCTCGGACGATCCGCGCGACCGCGGCGGCCTGGAGATCCTGCGGCGGGTGCGGGCCTCGGGGCGGAGCACGCCGGCGTTGATGGTCACCTCGGTCAGCGAGCTCTCCGAGATCCGGGAGGCCATGCGGCTCGGCGCGCAGGACTACGTGCTGAAGGACGAGCTCTGCCCCGAGATGCTCCTGCCGATCATCGAGGGGCAGCGCGAGCGGCTGCTCCTCAAGGGCGAGGTGGTGCGGCTGCGCGAGCGGGTCGACCGCACGTTCGGCACGAAGGCGCTCCTCGGCTCGTCCGCGGCGATGGATCGCGTGCGCCGGATCGTCGAGCGGGTCGCCGAGTCGAGCAGGACCGTGCTCATCCGCGGCGAGACCGGCTGCGGCAAGGAGATGGTCGCCCGCGCGCTGCACGAGATGAGCTCGCGCCGCGGCGAGCCGTTCGTGGCCGTCAACTGCTCGGCGCTGCCGGGGACGCTCATCGAGTCGCTCATCTTCGGGCACGAGCGCGGCGCCTTCACGGGCGCCGAGAAGCGCATGCGCGGCCAGCTCGAGCTCGCGGGCGCGGGCACCATCCTGCTCGACGAGATCGCCGAGATGCCCGGCGAGCTCCAGGCGAAGCTCCTCCGCGTGCTCGAGGATCGCCGCTTCCGCCCGCTCGGCGCCGAGGCGGAGATCCCGCTGCGCGCCCGCGTCCTCGCCGCGACCCACGTCGACCTGGAGAAGCGCATCAGCGAGGGGCGCTTCCGGGAGGACCTCTTCTACCGGCTCAACGTCGTCACGGTGCACGTCCCGTCGCTCGCCGAGCGCGACGCCGATCTCATCGAGCTCCTGCTCGCCTTCAGCGCGGAGGTCCCGCGCAGGCTCCGCTACACGGACGACGCGATCGCGTGGCTGGTCCGGCGGCCCTGGCCCGGCAACGTGCGCGAGCTCCGGAACGTCGTCGAGCGGCTGGGGCTGCTCGCCGACGACGATCTCATCGACGTCCCGACGCTCGAGGAGCTCGCGCGCGAGCGGCCGATCGTGGACGCCACCGCGGAGATCGACCGGCTGGCCCGCGCGCTGCTCGCGCTGCCCGAGCGGCTCGGCTCGAAGCTCCGCGTGATCGAGCGCGCGGTGCTGCACCACGCGATCGAGAGCTGCGGCGGCAACAAGGCGGCCGCGGCGCGGCTCATCGGCGTCGACCGGAAGATGCTCGAGCGGCGCTGGGATCGGCACACCGGCGAGGAGCCGCCGAGCAGCCGGCGGATGTCGCTGCCGACCGCGGCGCGCCACCTCTCCGAGGAGCCGCCGAGCAGCCGGCGGCTCACGCCCGCGAACGCGCAGCGGTACTTCGGCGAGGAGCCGCCGAGCAGCCGGCGGATCTCGCTGTCGCCGGACGCGGACGACAGCTGAGCCGCGTCCGGCGCTGACGGCGCGGCGCGCTGAGCCGCGGCCGGCGCTGACGGCGCGACAGCTGAGCCGCGGCCGGCGCTGACGGCGCGACAGCTGAGCCGCGCCCTGCTCGACGCCACGCGGCGCGCGGCGCGCTACTTCCTGCCGATGCCCGTGTAGACGAAGCCCATCCCGCGGAGCTCGTCGGGCTCCCAGACGTTGCGCCCGTCGAAGAGCGCCGGGGAGCTCAGGATGCGCTTCAGCCGGTGGAAGTCGGGGCGCCGGTACTCGTGCCACTCGGTGACGACGACCAGCGCGTCCGCGCCCTCGGCCGCGCCGTACATGTTGTCGCTCAGGAGGATGCGGTTCCCGTAGATGGCGCGCACGTTCGGCATCGCCTGCGGGTCGTGCGCCTGGACGGTCGCGCCCGCCTCGAGCAGCGCGTCGATCAGGGTGAGCGCGGGCGCCTCGCGGATGTCGTCGGTCTGCGGCTTGAACGCGAGCCCCCAGACCGCGATCGTCTTGCCCTTCAGCGCCCCGTCGAAGTGGGCGCTCACCTTGCTCGCGAGGAGCCGCTTCTGCCGGGCGTTGACCCGCTCGGTCGCCCGGACGATCTCCAGGTCGTGCCCCACCGAGCTCGCGGTGAAGAGGATGGCCGAGAGGTCCTTCGGGAAGCACGACCCGCCGAACCCCGGGCCGGCGAAGAGGAACTTCGTGCCGATGCGCGGGTCGGCCCCGACGCCCTTGCGCACGAGCTCGATGTCCGCGCCGACCTTCTCGGCGAGCACGGCCAGGTCGTTCATGAACGAGATGCGCGACGCCAGCAGGGCGTTGGCCGCGTACTTGGTGAGCTCGGCCGAGCGGGCGTCCATGAGCTGGATGCGATCGCTCGCCCGGACGAACGGATTGTAGAGGTGGCGCAGGATCTCGCGCGCCTTCGGGTCGTCCGACCCGATGATCACGCGGTCGGGCTTCATGAAGTCGTTCACCGCGTCGCCCTCCTTCAGGAACTCCGGGTTCGACGCGACGGCGAACGGCTGGGCGGTGTGCGCGCCGATGATCTGCCGGAGCCGGTCCGCCGTCCCGACAGGGACCGTGCTCTTCGTGGCGATCACCTTGAAATTGTTCATGTTTTTGCCGATCGTCTCGCCGACGGCATCGACGGCGGACAGGTCGGCGGAGCCGTCGTCGGCCTGCGGCGTCCCGACGGCGATGAAGACGATCTCCGCGTCGCGGATGGCGCTGGCGACGTCGGTGGAGAACCTCAGCCTGCCATCGCGCGCGTTCTTCGCGATGAGCACGTCGAGGCCGGGCTCGTAGATCGGCACCTCTCCGCGCTTCAGCATCTCGATCTTTGCAGCGGACACGTCGACGCACGCCACGTCGTTCCCGAAATCCGCGAACCCCGCGCCGGCCACGAGGCCGACATACCCTGTTCCCACGACGGCAAGCTGCATGGGCCGGACGCTACCACGACTCTGCTGCTGTTCGAGCCGGCAGTCGCGCGAAGTGTGATCCGCGATCGATCTGTCCTGCTCCTCAAGCGTGCGCGCTCGCGCGGGGCGGGGGGCTGCCAGCGAGCGCGGCCGCCGGGCGCGCGGTCCCCGGGCGCACCGTGGCTCAGGGGTGCACGAACACCACCGTTCCGGTCAGCGAGCGCGCCGCGCCGTGCCATCCCGGCGGGACGGCCGGCTCGGTCCAGAAGAAGAGGCGGCGGGCGTCCTCCGGAGAGAGGTTGATGCAACCGTGGCTCTTGGGGCGGCCGAACTTGTCATGCCAGTAGGCGCCGTGGAGCGCATACCCCTCCTCGAAGTACTGCACGTAGGGGACGTCGCGCAGCTCGAACTCCTCGCCGACGGCGTCCGAGTCCATGGTGATGGAGATGTACTTCGTGTGGATACGGAAGATACCGCGCTTGGTCGCGGTGCTGGACTCGTGGTCCTCGAGCCCTGCCTCGCCGCTCGAGATCAGGGTGGCGTAGACGGGCTTCGTGCCCTCGTAGGCGACGAGCACCTGCTTCGTGAGGCTGACGTCGAGCCACTTCTCGCCGTTCTTGCCCCAGGCCGGCATCTTCTTGGCGGGGTCGATGCGGCCGGCGTGGCGATCGTCGACCCAGTCGCCGTCCTTGGTCTCGTAGTGCAGCTTGCCGCCGAAGAACTGCTGCTTGCCGGTGAGGGGCACGGCGGAGCGCCACTCGAGCTCTCCGCCGTCGACGAGCTTCTTGCCCTCCACGCGCCACCGCTTGCCGCCCTGGCGGCGCACGAGCGCGAACGGGAAGTCGATGTCCTTGCCGATCTCGACGCCGTGGAAGTCGGACCCGCGGATGGGGCGGAACCTGTCGGCGGGGACGACGCGGAGATCGGTGGTGACGTTGTAGCGCCGGCCCTCGTGGAGGAACGACTCGATGAAGGCCATGCCGTTGCGCCGCGAGACCTCGTCGATCTTCACGGCGTCGTCGGACTTGATGAGGCCGGAGAGGTTGGGGGCGCGGCGGCCGTCGCGCAGGAACCAGGGGATCTCGCGATCGGTGATGCGCTGCGCGAGCGCGTCGAGCGCGGGCGGGGCGGGCTCGGCGCTCCATTTGAGCCACACGTCGAGGCCGTAGGTGGCGCCGCTCTCCTCGTCCTTGGCCCAGCGGTCGAGGTGCTTCTTGAGGCTCGGCTCGAAGCGCGCGACGTCGTCCTGGGAGGGGATGCGCGCGTACGCGGGTCCGCCGCGCGTGACGGTGCCGTACATGTACGGGAGCTTGTGGGTGACGTCGGGGCGGCGCGCCGCGGCGCGGACGATCTCGTGATCGAGGTCGAGCGTCGCGTCGGGGCCGAGGCACACGTAGCCGAACGGCTTGATCTTGCGGAAGCCGCCGGGGCAGCCGGCGGTGCCGGCGGGCTCGGGATCCATCTCCACGATCGTGCCGGCGCGCAGGAAGCCGACGCGCTTGGCGTCGGTGCTGGGCCGGGCGTAGACGCGGGTGAGCATCGCGATGCTGGCGAGCCGCGGGCTGCCCTCGCGGGCCGGCTGGGGCGGGGTGGAGACGCCGCTCAGCGAGACGATGGGCGGGGCTGCGGGCTGGCCGGGCGGCGGCTCGTCCTCGGCCGGCTCGGGGGAGCCCGGGGGGGAGGGAGACGCGGTGGCGGCGGGGCCCTGCGCGGCGGCCTCCTTGCCACCGGCGCCGCCGTGGGCCTCGACCGGGGAGTCGGGGGTGCTCCCGGACTGGGACTGGCCGCAGCCCGAGAGGAGCGCGGCGAGGGCGAGGAACGCGAACGCAGGGCGGCGCGCCGCGGGTGAAGCTGCGGCGCGCGGTCGGGGCGGCGTGTCCATGGCGGGCAGACCGTAATGCACAGGAGGGGGAGGGGGGCCAGTTTTCGGCGGGGCGTGCGCCGGGGGCGGTCCGCTCCCGCACATCGCCCGGTCCTCGTGGGATGGTGGCGCTCACCACGGACTGCCGCGAGAGCTCTTGCAGAGACATCCAATCTTCGATCAGGAGATCTGGAGCACCGTGAAGGCACCCTATCGGCGGCCGCCTTTGACCGCGATCGCCGCACAACGACGCTAGGCTCCTCGCCGCCGCAGCGCTTCCCAGAGCGCCTGCGCGACCACGCCGTGCGGGCGGTCACGGCGACGCATCACGAACAGCTCCATGAGGTCGACCTCGAACTCGGGCACCTGCAACGTCACCAGCTCGCCCGTCGCGAGCGCGTCGGCGGCCATGTGCTCGGGCAGCCCGCCCCAGCCCATGCCCGCGAGGATGACCTCCTTCTTCGCCGCAACGTCGGTGACGGTCCAGCGCAGGCCGCCCTGCAGCACGTTCAGGGACGGCGAGGCGCTCCCTCCCGCGCTGTCGCGCAGGACGATCTGCGCGTGCGCCCGCAGCAGCGCCGGCGGGATCGGCGTGCCGCAGGTGGCCACCGGGTGATCGAAGCGCGCCACGGGGAACACCCGCACGTCGCAGAAGCGCGCGAGCTCCACCTCGGAGACCTCGGAGGCGTCGATCCCGAGCCTCGTGGCGACGGCGAGATCGGCGCGGCGCTCGCGCAGCGCGTCGGCGGCGCCCGCCAGCCGCTCGGTGCCGAGCTCGATGCGCACCAGCGGATAACGCGCCTGCACCCCGCGGAAGATGTCCATGATCGGCCCGAGCGGCGTCACCGCGTCGACGGCGAGCCGCACGATCGGCTCCACCTTGCCCGAGAGGAACATCCCGAAGCTCCGCAGCGCCTCGGTGCTCTCGATGACCGCCGCTGCACGCTCGTGGAACAGGCGGCCGTTATCGGTGAGCGTGGCGCGGTACTCCCGGCGATCGAACAGCTCGACCCCCAGCTCGCTTTCCAGGTTGCGCACCAGCTTGCTCACCGCCGGCTGGGACTTGTGCAGCCGCGTGGAGGCGGCGCT
Source organism: Sorangium sp. So ce887 (assembly GCF_051521455.1). NCBI lineage: Bacteria > Pseudomonadati > Myxococcota > Polyangiales > Polyangiaceae > Sorangium > Sorangium sp. So ce887. The sequence continues at coordinate 3,935,258 of NZ_CP150354.1, forward strand.
GAACGAGCCCTCGCCCGCGACGGCGAGGAAGGCGACGAGCTGGTCGTAGGTCATGGCGGCGCGCGCGGAGTCCAGAACCTGGGGTTATGGAGTCCATAGAAACATACCATTTTCCTGGTCCGAGGAGCGGTCCTAGGTTGTCGACCAGAAAGGAACGACACTCCATGTCCAACCGAATCGATCGCGTCATCATCACCGGCGCCAGCAGCGGTATCGGCCTCGATCTCGCGAGGCGCTTTCTGGCCGAGGGCTCGAGCCTCGTCGTGAACGGGCGTGACCCAGAGAAGCTCGACCGGGCGCGGCGGAGCCTCGACGGCGGCGCGCGCGTCGTCGCCGTGCCGGGCCACGTGGGCGAGCGGGCCACGGCGCGGGCGGTCGTCGCCGCCGCGCGGGAGCACTTCGGCGGCGTCGATGTGCTGATCAACAACGCCGGGATCTTCGGCGTGAAGCCGTTCCTCGAGAGCACGGAGGAGGACCTGGACCGGTTCTTCGCCACCAACCTGAAAGGGACGTTCCTGATGACGCAGGCCGCGGTGCCGCTGATGATCGAAGGCGGCGGAGGCTCGATCATCAATGTCGGCACGGTGCTCGTCCAGCAGGCCATGATGGGGATGCCCGTCTCGGCCGCCATGGCCAGCAAGGGCGGCGTCCACGCGCTCACCGTCTCGCTCGCGGCCGAGCTCGCCCGCCACGACATCCGCGTGAACACGCTGGCACCCGGCATCATTCGTACGCCGCTCATCGGCGAAAACGCGGATTCGATGGCCTCGATCCACCCGCTGCGGCGGATCGGCGAGGTGAGGGACACGACGGACGCAGCGCTGTTCCTGGCCAGAGCCGGCTTCGTGACCGGCACGACGCTCGACGTGGATGGAGGCTACTCCCATGGGCGCTGAGGGCCGGAAGCACGTGCTCCTGATGGGGCTCCAGGTGACGGACGAGGCGACCTACGCCAGCTACCGCGCCCGCGTGACGCCGATCCTCTCGTCCTACGGCGGCGCCTTCGGCCACGATTTCATCGTGGCGCGCGTGCTGAAGGGGGACGCGCGCATCAACCGCGTCTTCACGCTCCTGTTCCCCGACCGCGCGACGCGGGAGCGGTTCTTCGCCGATGCGTAGTACCGCGCAGCGCGCGCCGAGCTCTTCGAGCCAGCGGTCGCGACGGCTCTCGTCCTCGGCGAGCTCGAAGCCGCGGAGGCGTGAGCCGTCTTGTTCCTCATGCTCGGTTTTGGATCAGCCAGACCCCCTCGCGAGGGGGCGGGGGCAGGTCGCGACGTGCCGGAGCGGGCTCCGGAGGGCCTCCGAAGCCGGCCTCACTGGGGGATTTCGAACGACTGGCACACGCCGCTCAAGCACCCGTCGCTGTCCGAGCAGCAGTCCGCGTTCTCCGTGCACTCTCCACCTGACTCCTTGCAGGCCTCGCCCCCGCCCGCATCCTCCCCTGGATCTCCGCCCCCGTCGCCGGCCGGCGGGTCCTCGTCCTCGCACGTCGTGGGAAGGCACGGCCCCGGCGTCACGGTGATCGTGTCCGACGGGTACTTGCTCGGAGACGCGTGCACGTAGCTGATGGTCGCGTCGCCAAAGCCCGCTGCGCCGAACGCGGAGGCGCTCACCCACACGTCATAGACGACGCGGTAATCCCAGCCCGGTGTCTCCGGGTTGGGGGTGTACTCCTCGTCCGTCTCCGGGGAGTCGACGACGTACGCGCCGTACCCGCACGCGTTGAGATCGCGGTCGAGCGAGGTGGTCGCCGCGACGATGGCGCCCGGGTCTCCTAGGAGCATCTTGCCCTCTCCACCGAGCACGCCGAGCGACCCGTAGCCCGAGGGCATGGCCTCGGCGGCCGAGAGGTAGTCGACGAAGAAGTCGAGCACGAGCTCTCCCCTCCCGTCCGTCATCTGGAACTGGGCCTTGTCGCTGCCCACGAGATCCTTGAACGTGTGCCCCCCATGGCCTTTCGGCTTCGGCCCGTCGCCGGGCTTCGGGCCGCCGGGCTGCGGGCCGCCGGGCTGCGCGTCGCCGCCCCAGCCGACGGCCGTCGCGCCGTACGTGTTGTCGACGAACGCGGGGTTGAGCGTCAGCCGCACGTGAACGAGCTCGACGCTCTCGGCGATCTCGACGACCCGCTCGACAAAGGCCATCGGGGTCGTCTGGTCGCTGTTCGTATAATAGCAGTCGACCTGGGCGGTCCCGTCCACCGGGATGCCCCGGCGGCTCGCCCCGCACGACATCGGATCGAGGTCCGCCGTGATGGGATCGCCGGCGCCCCACGTGCCAGACCCCGGGAAGCTCGGCGCGGGCGCGCTCCCCCCCTCGTCCGACGGGACACAGTCTTCCCCGTCTTCCCCGGAGACCACGCTGCCGCCGGCAAGCCCCGTGGTCAGCCCGGTGCAGGCCGAGCCGACGACCGCGAGAGACAACAGCCCACCACAGAACCACCCCGTCAACACGAAAGAACGCATCGGCATCCTCCTGCTCGAAAGCAAGCACGACCTGGAGCGCGGCCGGCGAACCCGATCGCCGGCGCGATGATCTCCTCGATGAAGTGGAAGTCGCCGGAGGCGCCGAGAGCAGGCAGGGTTCGTCAGAAATCGAAGAGCGGCTGTCGCGAGACATCGAAGAGGCGGCTGTCACGCGCGGGCGCTCACGGGCGAGCGCCGCCGGCGCGGGAGGCGGACGTGGCTTCCTCGCGCCCGAAGCCCTGCGGGTAGTCCCTGAGGTACCGGCGCGCCTCCGCGGCGGTCCGGTCCTTGTCGCCGAGCATCTCGATCGCGCGCAGGCGCTCCACGCGGGCGATCTCGGCGAGCGGCGAGTCCGGGTAGCGGCCGAGGAGGATGTCGAGCCGCTCGAGCGCCCGCCTCGGCTGCCCCCGCCGCCGCGCCGCCATCGCGCTCTGGAGCAGCTCGTTCTCGGCCGTGAGCGAGGTGCGCGCCGGGGCCTCGCGCGGGTCGCGCGGCGCGCGCGGCTCCCCCTCGACGCCGCCGCCCTCGCCGCCTCGGCTGCCCCCGCCGCCCTCGCGGGCGGCGCTGTCCTGCTCGGCCTCGCGCGGCGGCGCCTGCGCGTCGCCCGGCCGCCCCCCGGCGGGCCGATCCGGCCGGCGCTCCTCGTCGCGGGACGACCACGTCTCGCCCGGGCTCAAGAAACGCTCGACCACGCCGCGATGCACGGCGACCCGCCCTTCCTCGACCGACACGCGCGTCTCGGCGGGCTCTCCCGCCGCGCCGGGCCGCCGCTCGACGGAGAAGCGCGTCCCGTGGACCGTGACCACGGCGTCCAGGGTCCGCACCGACAGGCTCACGCCCGCCGGCAGCGGCGGCACCTCGACGGCGATCCGGCCCTGATCGAGGGTGACGATGTCGCCGAATCGGGCGCGCCCGTCCCCGGCCGGCGCGAACCTCACGCGGGTCGAGGGCCCGACCTCGACGGTCGTGCCCGTCGCGAGCGACGCCTTCGCCCGCGCGCCCTCGCCGGTCCGCAGCTCCTCGTCGCTCGCGAGCGGCACGAGGGCGAGCGACGGCGGCGAGCGCGTCGCGCCGCCGGCCGCGATCTCGACCGAGCCCTCGAGCGCCGTCACCTGCGCCGCGGCGGGCGAGGCGTCGCGCCCCCGGACCCCGATCAAGACGCCGGCGACCGCCGCGGCGAGGGCGGCCGCCAGCGCGGTCGCGGCGAGGACCGAGCGCCTCCGCCGGGCGACGCGGGCGCGCCGCTCCGCCGCCTCGGCTGCGAGCTGATCGATACGGCCGGCGATCCGCTGCTGGAGGTACCTCGCCTGGGCCCTGGGCAGCGGGGGCACCGGCTGCTCGACCAGCGCCCGCAGCGAGGCCTCCACGGCGGGCTCCGCGGCGCGATCCTCCGGGGTGGCGTCAACGTCGTCCTGCTTCATCGTGGCTCCTCGGATCGGGCGGGGTCGCGTTGCGCCGCCGCGTCGGGTTCACAGCGCGCCTGGAGCTCCCGCCGCCCGCGCGACAGCCGCGACTGGGCTGCGGCCACGGAGACGCCGGTCAAGTCCGCGATTTCATTGAGTGAATAGCCCATGGCGTGGAGCAGCAGCGCGGTCGCGCGGTCGCCGTCCATCGCCGCGAGGTGCCGGCGCAGGGCCTCGAGATCGCGCTGCGCGCTCACCTCCCGCTCGGGGTCGGCGCTGCGCGCGGGCGGCTCGGCCCGGGCGTCGATCTCCGGCGGCCCCGGCGTGCGATCGATGACCTTGCGCTCGCGCCGGCGGGCGCGCAGCGCGCTCAGCCCGACATGGCAGGCGATGACGGACGCCCAGCCCGCCAGGCTGCACTCCCCCGCAAACCGGCGTTTCGTGAGCGTGCTCACGATCTGCTCGAACGCGCCCTGCACGAGGTCGACGTGGTCCTGCTCGCGGCAACCCAGGATCCGGTACAGGGTCCGGTCGACGACCGGGAGCAGGTGCTCATAGAGGCGCAGCCCGATCCCTCGCTCGCCTCGCTGGAAGGCGAGCAGGATTTCCTCGTCGCTGGCGGGCGCGGGCGCGGGCACGGGGGGCTCGGCTTCCCCGGTGGAGACCAGCCTGAGCCGGCGGCTTGCGGGTCGTGGCTCGACGGTTCCCATTCTCGTGCAGTAGCCGGTCCGTCCGAAAGCAGGCTGAGCCGCGGATCTTCCTCGATGTCGCCGCGCCGCCGCCCTGCTGGATGTCCGCCGCGCCGCCGGCCTACCGGAGGCGTAGCTGCACCCCCAGCATCCCCGTGAAGCCGCCCTTCGGCAGCGTCGCTTTGGGCTTCGGGTGTACGTGGAGGTCGGTCTGATGGATCCGCACGAACGCCTCGGCGCTGCCGAGGAGAGCGACGCTGCCCTCGGCGGGCCACACGAGATCGATCGCCGTGCGGGTCCCGAAGGCCCACCCGTGCCCGGTCTCCTCCGGCTTCTTCGGGTCGCGGGGGGAGGCCATCACCCAGTCGACGGTGCCCTCGATCCGCGCCCGCGCGAGCGCGTCGAGCGGCGCGATCGGCGCGGCGATGCCGCCGCCGCCTCCGAGCGCGAGCCACTGGACGGACACCCCCGGCGCCGGCTCGCCCAGGGCCGTGGCGTAGGACGCCGACAGCACCCCGAAGAACCCCGAGCGCCGGTCGAGCGCCGTGGCCATGACCCAGGCGCCGGCGCGGGCGGGGCCGCCGTCGAGCCCGCTGCCGGCGAGCCCACCGGCGCCGACGAACCAGCCCAGCGGGCGCGGCGGCGGCGCGCCCGCGGCCGGCTCGGCGTCCTCCGGCGCGGGAGGTGGGTCGGGCGGCGTCGGGGCGGCGGCGCGCTCCGCCGCCAGGGCCGCGACGAGGAGCCCCGCGGTGCGGTAGCGGTCGGGCAGGGGATCCTCCTCGCGGAACTCGATCTCGCGCGACGACAGCGTGCCTCCGGGGGCGCCGAGCGAGGCGACGTCGACCCGCAAGCGGCGATGGTCCGGCCCGTCCAGCCAGACCACGGCGAGCGCCCGGATCGGGGTCCCGGTGCGCTTCGGGTCGCCGAGCGCGCACCCGCCGCCCCCGGCGGCGCCGGAGCACGCCTCGATGAGGAGCGCCGGGAGTTCGCCGTGCACGGCAGGGCCCGACGCGATGTCGACGACGATCGGGGCCGCCACGAGAATTTTACCCGCGGCCGAAGCTACCGAGGGCGAGGGGCGAAGGCAAGCCGGAGCCGGGACCTCTCGTCGGGCGACGCGGTACTGGAGCAGGGAGCAGGTCAGAGGGGTACGACGGAAGACGCGACCTAGCCAAAATCAAGGCGTTCTGCGCCCACCGCGTTCACCTTGAACCCGCACCCCGCTACAGAGCGACAAACGGGTTGAAACCGCCAGACAGAGAGCAGCATTTCGAACCGCCAAGGCGCCAAGGACGCCAAGAAAAGAACATGACCTTGGCGCCTTGGCGGTTCATCTCTCGCTCGATCAACGTGATCGGTGTTCTACGACCGCCCGAACCTGAGCAGCAGCCCGAGCCAGCCCCGCGCCAGGTAGAGGCCGTTGATCAGCACATAGATCCAGAAGAACACGTCGAGCCGGTCCGCGAGCGCGAACGCCCAGATGTGGCTCGGGTAGTGGTTCAAGAAGCGCAGGAACGTCGTCACGAGCGCCGCCGCCCGGGCGGCGGGCGACCGGGGGCGCGCTTCGGAGGCGGTCTCGTAGTACGCCGAGACCGACGTCTCCTTGCCGCTGATCTCCGGGCGGCGGACGAAGTTCGTCAGCGAGATCGCCGAGGCGATCACCGCGACCCCGACGACCCCGGCGAGCAGGAAGCGCGGGTCGCCCGCGGGCCAGAGGACACCGTCGAGGCCGAGGCCGCCGCCGCGGAAGAAGCGCACCGAGAGGGCGCCCGAGAGGAGCACCGCCTTGAGCTCGTCCGTGAAGAAGTCGAAGAGGTGACCCTCCTTCGACGCGATCTTCTTGTGGCGCGCGAGCATCCCGTCGACGCAGTCGAGGAGGTAGCTGAGCTCGAGCACGCCGATGGCGATGAGGCCCCCCGCCGCCGTGGGCAGCGCGACGAGCAACGCCGCCGCGACAACGAACACGGCGAGGTTGAGCAGCGTGACCTGGTTCGGCGTGATCGAGGTCGGCGCGAGCAGCGCGACGACGCCGCCGGCGAGCGGGCGCATGACGTAGGTGTTGAAGAGCTGATCGTGCTTCTTCCGCGTGGCCAGGTAGATCCGCTTCGCTTCGCCGAGCATGTCGGGCGCATCCTAGAGCGGGCGGTCCGGCGAGAAGGAGACAAACCGCCGGGGCCCCAAGGAAGCCGCTCCGCGCGCGGCACAGGCCTCGTTTCGCCCGGGCTACGTCCCGGTAGCGCAGAGCCCGCTTGCCGCTGCCGCCTCGCTCCGTCGTGGCCTCTGGAGCCGGGGTAAGACCCGTCCGGAGCCGCAGAGCGGCTTCCCTCGTGCGGCGGGAACGTTTATCAAGGGATCTTCATTCATTGGGCCGGTTCCCCCGGGGAACGACGCGATCCGGCGGCAAGACCGCTATCCAGTCACGCACGGAGAAGATCGGATGAAGCGTTCCATTCGCTGTCTCACGCTCTCGCTCGCCCTCTTCGCCGGCTCGCTCGCGCACGCGCACCCCGGCAAGCGGCCCGACCTCAACGCCTACCTGCGCGCGCCGAAGGCGGCGAGCGCCCCGGCCGACGCGCGCGCCTCGGCCGGCGCTCGCGCCGCGCGCGCGGGCGGGATCGTCACGTCCATCGACGAGCAGCGCGGCGCCCCGACCTTCCTGTGGGCCGCGAACGGGGCCGCGCTGGCCGGGGCCGCGCCGGCCGGGGCCGCGGCGGCCGTCGTCGCAGGCGCCACCCCGGAGGCGGCCGCCCGGCTCCACCTCGGCCGCTTCGCCGCGGCCTACGGCCTCACCCGGGCCGCGCTGGGGACGGCGCAGGGGGTCCACGTCCACGACCAGGGCCAGGGGCCCGTCATCGTTGTCCTGCGGCAGCGCGTCGACGGCGTCGACCTCTTCCAGACCGAGGTGAAGGTGCTCATGCGGCAGAACCTCGAGCTCGTCGCCATCTCGGGCAACCTGCACCCGGCCGCCGTGGCCGCGAAGGCGAGCTCGGGCCGCCGCGCGTTCCATCTCTCGCCGGGGCAGGCGCTCGCGCGGGCGCTCGAGGACCTCTACGGGATCCACCCGGGGCCGGGCGGCGTCGTCGAGTTCGTCGACGTTCAGCGCCCCGCAGGCGACTACCAGACCTTCGACCTCGCGCCGGGCAGCGCGCTCCGGGCCGCGAGCCTCCACCTGGTCGAGCCGGCCCGCGTGAAGAAGGTCTATTTCCCGATGCCGGAGACGCTGGTCCCGGCGTACTTCGTCGAGTTCATCTCGGGAGAGGTGAAGTCCGTTTCCTCGGACGCCTACGACTACGTGATCGCGGCCGACGACGGGCGCATCCTCTACCGCCGCAACCTGGTCGAGAGCGACGCGTTCACCTACCGCGTCTGGGCCGAGACCACGGGCGACAGGCGGCCCCTCGACGGGCCCCAGGCCGACTTCCTGCCGCACCCGAGCGGCACGCCGGACGGGTCCCAGCCGGCGTTCATCCCGGCGCCGCTCGTCTCGATGGAGGGGTTCAACAAGGGCCCAGGCGGCGCCGTCGACCCCTGGCTGCCGCCGGGTGCCGTCGAGAGCCTCGGCAACAACGTGGACGCCTACGCGGACCACAAGGACCCCGACGGCTACTCGAACGGCGACCTCCGGGCGACCCTCACCGCAGCGAAGACGTTCGACCACGTCTACGACCCCCTGCTCGATCCGGTGTCGAGCGAGACGCAGATCATGGCCGCCGTGACCCAGCTGTTCTACGTGAACAACTGGCTGCACGACTGGTACTACGACTCGGGCTTCGACGAGGCCGCCGGCAACGCCCAGCAGGACAACATGGGCCGCGGCGGCCTCGGCGGCGATCCGATGCACGCCGAGGCGCAGGACGGCGCCGGCATGCCGGGCGCCGAGCGCAACAACGCGAACATGACCGCGATGTCCGACGGCGCCTCGCCGCGGATGCAGATGTACCTGTGGAATAGCCAGGACCTCCGGCGCACGCTGACGCTCGATCCGGGCGGCGCCAGCCTGAGCACCAACACGGCCGAGTTCGGAGCCGCGAGCTTCAACGTCACCGCCGAGATCGTCCTTGTCGACGACGGCGTCGACGACACCCCCGACGACACGGTGGATGGAACCCGGGACGGGTGCGAGGCGCCGCTCTCCAACGTCGCGGGCAAGATCCTGCTCGTTGATCGGGGCGTCTGCACCTTCAAGCAGAAGGCCGTGAACGCCGAGGCCGCCGGCGCGGTCGCGCTCGTCCTCGCCAACAACGCGCCCGGCGACCCCGCGCCGGGCATGTCCAACGGCGCGCCCGACGTCGAGGTGACCCTCCCGGTGCTCTCCACCTCCTTCGAGGAGGGGACAAGCCTCAAGGCCGCGCTCCTGGAAGGGCCGGTCACGGCCGCGATGGAGCGCGTGCTCGGGCTCGTGCGCGACGGCACGATCGACAACACCGTCACCGCCCACGAGTGGGGGCACTTCATCCACCGGCGCCTGACCCGGTGCGGCTCCGCGCAGTGCGACGCGCAGAGCGAGGGCTGGGGCGACTTCATCGCGCTGCACATGGCGCTCCGCGAGGGCGACGACCTCGGCGGGACCTTCGCGACCGCGATCTACGCGGCGGAGGAGAGCGGCGACAGCGCCTACTACGGCGGCCGCCGGGCGCCCTACACGGTCGACTTCGCGAAGAACGGGCTCACGTTCAGGCACATCTCCGATGGCGTCGAGCTCCCGGCGCACCCGATGTACGAGGGCCTCGGGCTGCCGAACTCCGAGGCCCACAACGCCGGCGAGGTCTGGGCGCTCATGCTGTTCGAGGCCTACGTGGGGCTGCTCACGCGGGAGGAGGACGGGAGCCGCGTCTACATGTACGAGGAGGCGCGGCGGCTCATGTCGGACATCGTTGTGGCGGGGATGAAGCTCGCGCCGGCCGACGCGACCTACACCGAGCAGCGGGACGCGCTGCTCGCGGCCGCGTACGCGCGGAGCGAGGCCGACATGCTCGCGCTCGCCGCCGGCTTCGCGCGGCGCGGGGCGGGGACGTGCGCGGTGTCCGCGCCGCGTGACTCGAACGATTTCGCCGGCGTCGTCGAGGGGTTCGAGCTGAAGCCGTCGAGCGCGGTGTCGGTGGGGCAGCCGGACGACGGCGTGGAGGCGTGCGACGAGGACGGCTTCCTCGACGCGGGCGAGCGCGGCCGGGTGGCCCTCGAGGTGCGGAACGCGGGCCCCGTGCCACTCGTCGGGGCCGAGGCGACCGTCTCCTCGACGAACGGCCACGTGTCTTTCCCGGGTGGGACCACGTTCGCGGTGCCGGAGGTGCCGCCGTTCGGGGCCAGGACCGTCGAGGTCGAGCTGAGCGTGGACGAGGCCGCCGAGGGGATCGAGACGCTGGAGCTCCACGTGGAGGTCGCGGCCGACGGGGCGTGCGAGGCGACGGTCCTCGGCGTGGCCGGGGCGCGCCTCAACGTCGACGACGTGCCGGGCGCGTCGACCGTCGATTCGGTCGAGAGCGAGGCGCCCGTCTGGGCGAAGGAGGGCGAGGAGGCGGACGCCATCTGGTCGCGCGAGAAGACGGACCTGACGAACCACGCGTGGCGCGGCGTCGACAGCTCGAGCCTGTCCGACACGCAGCTCGTCTCACCGCCGCTCTCGGTCGGCGAGGGCGAGCCGCTCGTGATCGCGTTCAACCACCGGTACTCGTTCGAGATTTCGCCGGAGACGGAGGCCGAGGCGGCGGTCTACTGGGACGGCGGGCTCATCGAGATCAGCGATGACGACGGCGCGACGTGGGAGGACGTCGCGGCCTATGCGGCCCCGGGGTACCGCGGCGCGATCGGCAACACGGTCGACGAGCCGTCCGTGAACCCGCTCGCCGGCCGCCAGGGCTTCGTCGGCGAGAACGAGGCCTGGCCGGATCCGGAGCCGGTCACGCTGGATCTCGGCGCCGCGTTCGCGGGGAAGACGGTGAAGGTCCGCTTCCGCATCGGCACCGACGCCTATTCGGGCGATTTCGGCTGGGAGATCGACGACATCGAGGTCCGCGGCATCGAGAACAAGCCGTTCGGCGCGCTCGTGCCCGACGCGCCCGGGTGCGGCGAGCCGCCGGTCGGCCAGGGCGGCGCCGGCGGCGAGGGCGGCGGTGAGAGCGCCGCCGGCGGTGCGGGAGGGGCCCCGAGCGGCGAGGGCGGAGCAGGCGGCAGCGGCGGGGCCGACGCGCCGACCGACAGCCCCAGGGTGGTCGCCGAGGGCGACGGCTGCGGCTGCGATGTCGCGGGCGGCGGCGCGACCACGACCGCGGGATCGCTGGGCACGCTCCTGGCGATGGCGATGCTCGGGCTGCGGCGGCGCCGGAGGGCGGCCTGAGGGGCAGGATCGGTTGAGGCCGCGGCCTGAGGGGGCCGCGGCTGACGGGCGCGTCTGGCGGGGCCGCGGTCCGAGGGGCCCCGGGCCGTCAGCGCCGGGCGCGGTGCGACGCGGGCGCGCCCGCGTCCTGCGGCTCGTCGCTCCAGTCGACCGCGATCGAGTCCTCCCTCGCGCTCGCGGGGCCATCCCACTCGACGGTGACCGAGCTGCCGCTCATGGACGGATCCTCGCTCCAGTCGACGGCGATGGCGTCGGCGACGGTCGGGCGGCTCGCGGGGCTCGTCGGGATCGTGATGGGCCCGTTGTCCTCGTCCGAGGCGGCCGGTGATCGCTGTCCGTGCAGCGTGATCGCGTCGGGATCGAGCGCGTGCGCGAACCGCGACGCGTACGGGGGCGGCTCGCCGCGCAGGAGGGCGAGCACGTCCTCGAGCATGCGGCGCGCGTCGGGGTAGCGCTGGTCGCGGTCGAAGGCGAGCGCGCGGTCGACGACGAGGCACACGTCGCGCGGCGCGTGCGGCGCGCGCTGCGCGAGCGGCGGCGCCGGCTCCCTTCCCATCTTCAGCAGGAGGTCGAAGTCGGTGCTCGCCTCGTGCACGTAGCGGCCGGCGATCAGGCGGAACATGGTGGCGCCGACCGCGAACAGGTCGGCGCGGGTGTCGATGTCGCGGCCCTTGGCCTGCTCCGGCGGCATGTACGGCGTCGTGCCGAGCACGAGGCCCATCCGCGTGAGCTCCCCCTGGAGGCTGGAGTCCTGCCGGATGCGCGCGAGCCCGAAATCGAGGACCTTGATGCGCACGCCGGCGCCGGGCAGGGGCGTGGCCGCGGCGTCGTCGCGGACGACGTACAGGTTGGGCGGCTTGATGTCGCGGTGGATGATCCCCTGCGCGTGCGCCGCGCCGAGCGTGTCGAGCACCTGCGCGGTGAAGCGGAGCACCTCGGCCAGCGGGATGCCGCCGAGGCGGCGCTCGCGCTCGGCGAGCGACTCGCCCTCGAGCAGCTCCATCACCAGGAACGGCGCGCCGTCCTCGGCGACGTCGATGTCGCGGATCTCGACGGCGCCCGGGTGATGGAAGCGGTTCGCGGCGTGCGCCTCGCGCTCGAACCGGTCGCAGATCTCCTTCGACTTCGCGGCCTGGGGGTGCAGGATCTTGAGCGCGTCGCGGCGCCCGATGCGGTGGACGCCGACGTAGACCGCGGCCATGCCGCCGGCGCCGAGCAGCCGCTCCAGCGTCCACTTGTTGCGGATGGTGATCCCCACGCGTCGTAGGGCCGTGTCGCTGCTCATGAGGTCCTTGCGCCCATGGAAGCGGCGCGGCCGCACGCGGTCAAGGATATGCTCCGCGCGCGCGGGAAGGTCATAGAGCGATGGCGAAACCGGACAGGCAGAGCGGGCGGCGGTACACCGAGGCCGAGGTGCGGGCCATCCTGGGGCGCGCGCTGCGGGACGCGCAGGCGCGTGACGTCAGCCATGACGAGCTGGTCGCGGCGGCCGAGGAGATCGGCATCTCGCGGGACGCGATCGAGGTCGCGTCGCGCGACGTCGAGCATGTCCGGGGGGAGGAGGAGGCGCGCGCGGAGATCGTCGCGCGCCGGCGCAGGGGCTTCCGCTCGCACCTGTTCTCGTTCGTCGCCGTGAACGCGTTCCTCTTCGCGGTCAACGCGCTCACGCCCGGGCCGTGGTGGTTCTTCTGGCCGCTGCTCGCATGGGGCCTGGGGCTCGCCTTCCATGCGCGCGCCGCGCTCTCCAGCGACGTGTCCCCGCGGCGGCTCCGGCGGGAGCTCGAGCGCAGCGCCGCGCGGGCGCGGCGGGAGCAGGAGCGGCGGCTGAAGGAGCAGCGCAGGGTCGAGCGCCTCGAGCGCAAGCAGCGCCTCGAGCGGAGCGCGGAGGAGCTCGGGCACGCCGTCGAGGAGGGCGTCGCGACGGTGCTCTCGCGGATCGCGCAGGAGATCCGCGGCAGCGCTCCGCCGCCGCCGCCGGCGGAAGACGCGGCGCGCCGGCAGCGGATCGCGCCGCTCGACGAGGACGGCGCCGAGTCCGAGGCGCGCGGCGAGGAAGAGGAAGACGAGGCGGATCGCGCGGCGCGGCAGGGTCGCGGCCGGCGCTGACAGCGCGGCGCGGCCGGCCGGCCGTTAGCCGCCGAAGGAGAGACTCATGCGACTGATAGGAATGCTCGATTCGCCGTATGTCAGAAGGGTTGCCGTGTCTCTGGAATGTCTCCGCGTCCCGTTCGAGCACGAGGCGGTCTCGGTGCTCGCTACGTTCGAGAAGTTCCAGAGCATCAACCCGGTTGTGAAGGCGCCGACGCTCGTCTGCGACGATGGCGAGATCCTGATGGACTCGTCCTTGATTCTTCAGTTCATCGAGGCCTCGGCGGCCCAAGGAAGGTCCTTGTGGTCCGCAGATCCCATGGTAAGGCAGCATGAGTTCCGGGCTGTAGGTCTGGCGCTGGCGGCCTGTGAGAAGAGCGTGCAGCTGATCTATGAGCGGAATCTCCGTCCCAGGGAGGCGCAGTACGAGCCGTGGTTGGAGCGTGTGACGGGCCAGCTGCTGGCGGCGTATTCAGGGTTAGAGGGCGAGGTCCAGCGCAGGTCAGAGGTGTTTTCGGCTTTGCGCTGCCAGGCATCCATCTCGGCCGCCGTGGCATGGCAGTTCACGCAGTCCATGCTGGCGTCGATCGTTCCGGCTTCGCATCACCCTGGCCTGGTCGGCTTGTCGACGCGGCTTGAACGCACTCCCGAGCTCCAGAAGTATCCACCCGTCGGTCCCGGCGTGTCGGCGGCCAGCAAGTGACCGCGCGGTGATGCCGCTACTCGGTCTCTTGCCCGCCGAGCGGCGCCTCGCCGGATTCAGGGTCGAGCCGCTCGACCTCGCTCCAGAGGGAGTCGAGGTCGAGCGTGAGCCCCTCGAGCCCCGGCACGCCGGAGACCACGCCGTCCGCCGCGGCGAGCGCGTGCACGTAGCGGCCGTCCGGGCCGAGCTCGAGGAGCGCGAGCGTCGCTGCCTGCGGGTCGATGAGCCAGTACCAGCGCACCCCGAAGAGCGCGTATTCGTGCAGCTTCTCCACGCGGTCCCGGCGCGCGTCGCGCGGCGAGGGAGAGAGCACCTCGACCATGATGTCGGGCGGGACGTGGATCACGCCGCGGCGCGGCGGCTTGCGGCTCCCAGGCAGGTACGCGGAGGCGTCGGGCTTCCGGCCGGAGGAGGAGGTCACGGCGAACTTCGCCTCGGAGCCCAGCACAAGCCCGCCCCGCGAGATAAGCCAGCTCCGGAGCACCCCGATGACCCAGGTCACGATGACCTCGTGAACCGCGTCCGGCACCTCTTCCTCCGCAAGCACGCCATCCACGAGCTCGCCCGGCTCGTCTTCCGGCAAACAGGTCCAGCCGGCGAGGGTCAGCCTTGGCCTGGCCGGCGCCTCGCTGTCCGCGCTCTGCCTGATCACGACTGCGCGCTGCACCATCACGACGGTGTCCAGCGTAGCACGCCGTCGTCGGCCTCCGGGAGCACCTCGTCCCGGCCCAGCGGCCGCCCGGCGCTCTCTTCTCCTCCCACCCTTCCTGCCGCCCTTCCTCCCGCCCTCCCGCTTCCGCCCCACGGCCGCCCCGGCTACCCTCGGCGGGATGTTTCACCCCGTCGTGGACCGGTGGTTCCGCGGTCGCTTCGGCGCCCCCGCCCCCGCGCAGGAGCGCGCCTGGCCGGTCATCGCGGCCGGACACGACACGCTGATCAGCGCGCCGACGGGCGCCGGCAAGACGCTCGCGGCCTTCCTCTTCTGCCTCGACCGGCTCGTCCGTGACGCGACGCGAGGCGCCCTCGAGGACCGCACCGACGTCCTCTATATCTCGCCGCTGAAGGCGCTCTCCCACGACGTCCACCGCAACCTCGAGCAGCCGATCGCCGAGATCTCGGCGGCCATGCGGGAAGCGGGCCTGCCCGCGCCGGGCATCCGGGCCGTCGTGCGGACCGGCGACAGCCCCGCGCAGGAGCGGCGCGCCATGGCCGCCCGGCCGCCGCACGTGCTCGTCACCACGCCGGAGTCGGCGTTCATCCTGCTGACGAGCGAGTCGGGGCGGCGCGCGCTCTCCGGGGTGCGCACCGTGATCCTCGACGAGGTCCACGCGATCGCCGGGGACAAGCGCGGCGCCCACCTCGCGCTCACGCTCGAGCGGCTCGAGGACCTCGTGGTCAGCCGCGGCGGCGCCCGGCCGCAGCGCGTCGGCCTCAGCGCCACGGTGCGCCCGATCGAGGTCGCCGCCCGGCTCGTCGCCGGCGCGCGCGAGCTGCCCCGGATCGTCGACGTCGGGCAGCGGCGAGACCTCGACCTCGCCGTCGAGGTGCCCCGCGACGAGCTCGGCGCGGTCTGCACGAACGAGCAGTGGACCGAGATCTACGACCGCATCGCGGCGCTCGCGGCGGGAGCGCGGTCGACCCTGGTCTTCGTCAACACGCGCCGCCTCGTCGAGCGGGTCGCGCACGCGCTCGCCGAGCGGATCGGCGAGGACGTCGTGGCGGCCCACCACGGCAGCCTCTCGCGGGCCCGGCGGCTCGCGGCGGAGCGGCGGCTCAAGGCGGGGGAGCTCCGCGTCGTGGTCGCGACCGCGTCGCTCGAGCTCGGCATCGATGTGGGCGCGGTCGACCTCGCCTGCCTCGTGGGCTCGCCGCGGTCGATCAACGTCGCCCTCCAGCGCATCGGCCGCTCGGGCCACGCGCTCGCGGCGACGCCGCGCGGGCGGCTCTTCCCGCTGACGCGCGACCAGCTCGTCGAGTGCGCGGCGATCGTGCGCGCGGCGCGGCGCGGCGAGCTCGACCGGATGGCGTCGCGCGAGGGGCCGCTCGACGTGCTGGCGCAGCAGATCATCGCCGCGTGCGCGTGCGAGGAGCGGGACGAGGAGGGGCTCTACGCGCTCGTCCGCCGGGCCGCGCCGTACGAAGGCCTGTCGCGACGCGACTTCGACGCGGTCGTGGCCATGGTGTCGGGCGGCGCCGCGGGCTCGGGCGACGAGGGCGCCTCCGCCGCCCGGGGCGCGCGGCAGCGGGCCGGGGCGCTCGTCTACCGCGACGCCATCGGGGGGCGGCTGCGCGGGCGGCGCGGCGCGCGGCTCGCGGCGCTCACGTCGGGCGGGGCGATCCCGGACATCGCGGCCGTGGACGTGGTGCTCCAGCCCGACGGCACGAAGGTCGGCACGCTCGACGAGGACTTCGCGATCGAGTCGTCCGGCGGCGACGTGTTCCTGCTGGGCAACACGTCGTGGCGCGTGCTCCGGCTGGAGGGCGGGCAGATGTGGGTCGAGGACGCCCACGGCGCCGCGCCGACGGTGCCGTTCTGGCTCGGGGAGGCGCCCGCGCGCACGCCCGAGCTCTCGGCCGAGGTCGCGGCGCTCCGCGCCGAGATCGCCGCGCGCCTCGACGAGGAGCGGGCCGAGGGCGCGCGGCCCGGGGCTCCGCGCGGCGAGGGCGGCGGCGAGGACGCGCGCGCGGCGCGATCGCGGGCGGCGCGCTGGCTCATGCAGGAGTGCGCGCTCGACGCGCGCGGGGCGCTGCTCGTGCGCGACTACATCGAGGCGGGGCGCGCGGCGCTCGGCGCGGTCCCGGGCGGCGCGACCGTCGTGGTCGAGCGCTTCTTCGACGAGGCCGGGGGGCAGCAGATCGTCGTGCACTCGCCGCTCGGCGGCCGCGTGAACCGCGCGCTCGGGCTCGCGCTCCGCAAGCGCTTCTGCCGCTCGTTCGACTTCGAGCTCCAGGCGGCGGCGACCGACGACGGCGTGCTGCTCTCGCTGTCGGCGGAGCACGGGATCCCGATCGAGGAGGTGCTGGATCTCGTCCGCCCCGAGGGCCTCGAGGAGGTGCTCGTCCAGGCGGCGCTCCAGGGCCCGATGTTCCGCACGCGCTTCCGCTGGGCCGCGTCCCGCGCGCTGGCGCTGCTCCGCTTCCGGGGGGGCCGGCGGGTGCCGCCGGCGCTCCAGCGCATGCGCGCCGACGACCTGCTGCTCTCGATCTTCCCCGAGCAGCAGGGGTGCCAGGACAACCACGGGCTCTTCGCGCACGTCGAGCCGCCGGACCACCCGCTCGTGCGCGAGGCGCTGCGCGACTGCCTGACCGAGCTGATGGATGTCGAGGGGCTGCGCGGGCTGCTCGTCGGCCTGCGCAGCGGGGCGATCCGGGTCGTGGCGCTCGACACGCCGGAGCCGAGCGTCTTCTCGCACGAGATCCTGAACGCGAACCCCTACGCGTTCCTCGACGACGCCCCGCTGGAGGAGCGGCGCGCCCGCGCGGTCCGGGTGCGGCGCGGGCTCCCGGCGGAGGTCGCCGAGCGGCTGGGCGGGCTCGATCCGGAGGTCATCGCCGAGGTGATCGCCGAGGCGCGGCCGGACGCGCGCGACGCGGACGAGCTGCACGAGCTCCTGCTCGACCGGGTCGCGCTCCCCGCCGAGGAAGGGGGCCGGAGCGGCTTCGCGCGGCTCTTCGAGGCGCTCTGCGCCGCGGGGCGGGCGGCGGAGGTGCGCGCTTCTGCCGGCGCGGGTTCGGGCTCGCCGTGCGAGCCGCGCTGGGTCGCGACCGAGCGGCGGCCGCTGGTCGAGGCGATCTGGCCGGAGGCCGTGTTCGCGCCCGACGTCGCCGTGCCGCCCGCGTTGCGGCCGGCCGCGGGGGCGGAAGACCGCGGCGCCGCGATCACGGCCCTCGTGCGCGGCTTCCTGAGCGCCGCGGGGCCGGTCTCGACCGAGGAGCTCGTCCGGCGGCTCGACGTGCCCGCGGACGAGGCGCTGTCCGCGCTCGCGCGGATCGAGCTCGCGGGCGGCGCGCTGCGCGGGCGCTTCCGGCCGAGCGCGCCGGTGCGGGCGCCGCAGGCCGGCGCGGGCTCGCCGGGCGCGCCAGGCTCGCCGGGCGCGCCGGGCGATCGGCGCGATCTGTGCGATCTGTCGATCGAATGGTGCGACCGCCGCCTCCTCGCCCGCATCCACCGCCGCACCGTCACGGGCCTGCGCAAGGCGATCGAGCCGGCGACCGCGGCGGAGCTCCTCCGGTTCCTCCTTGCGTGGCAGGGCGTGGCGCCGGGCACCCAGGCGCGCGGGCCGGGGGGCCTCGGGCGGGTGATCGAGCAGCTGCAGGGCTTCGAGCTCGCCGCCGGGGCGTGGGAGCGGGAGGTGCTGCCCGCGCGCGTGGCCGGTTACGACGCGGGGCTGCTCGACGCGCTCTGCCTGTCCGGCGAGGTGGCCTGGGGCCGCGTGGTCCCGCGCGACGCGGCGGCGCCCACGCGCGCGGCGCCGATCACGCTGGCGCTGCGCCGCGATCTCCCGTGGCTCCTCGCGCCGCGGGAGGCCGACGGCGAGCCGCCGCCGGCGTCGCTCTCGGAGGCGGCGCAGGGCGTGCTGTCGTTCCTGTCGCGCGCGGGCGCGTCGTTCTTCGAGGACATCGTCGCGGGCGCGGGCCGGTCCCGGTCCGAGGTGGAGGAGGTGCTCTGGGAGCTCGTCGCCGCCGGGCTCGTGACCGGCGACGGCTTCGCGGCGCTGCGCTCGCTGCTCGGCGGCGGCGCCGCGTCCGTCGCGCTGGGCGCCGGGCGGCTGCGGGGCGGGGCGCGCCGGGCGGGCCCTGTCGCGTCGGGCAGGTGGTCGCTCCTGCGGGCGCGCCCGGAGGCGTCCGCGCCCGCCACCGGCGCCGCCGGGGACGGGACCGACGGCCCCGACGTGGTGGAGGCGCTCGCGCACCAGTACCTCCGCCGCTACGGCGTGGTCTGCCGCGAGCTGCTCGCGCGCGAGCCGCGGCCGCCCGCGTGGCGCGATCTGCTCCGGGTCTACCGGCGGCTCGAGATGGCGGGGGAGCTCCGCGGCGGCCACCTCATCGCCGGCTTCGTGGGCGAGCACTTCGCGCTGCCCGAGGCGCTCGACGCGCTCCGCGCCGTCCGGCGAGCGCCCCCGTCCGGCGAGATCGTCCAGCTGAGCGCGTGCGATCCGCTGAACCTCGTGGGCATCGTCACGCCGGGGCCGCGCATCCCGGCCGCGCTCGGTCATGGGGTGATCTACCGGGATGGAGTCCCGCTCGCGCCCATCGCCCCCGCGACCGACGAGCGGCCCCGGGCGCTGGCGGCGTTCTCGCGAGCCGCGGTGTGAGCTGCGCGCCGCGCGCATCGCCTCCTCCGCGACAGCATCGAGCGGCAGCGCGCGGTTTCAAGGAAACCCCGCGCCTGCACCCTTTATATACTCCAGGGATGCGTTCACTCGACAACGGCACTCATGTTCGCGCCCTCGTGTTGCTCTCGATCGCCGCCCTCGGCGCCGTGGCGTGCTCGCCCAAGGTGAGAAATTACGGCGATGGAAGCGGTGGCCTCGGTGAGGGTGGGGAGGGCGGCGGCGCTGGTGAGGGCGGAGGCGGCGGCGGAGACGGCGGCGGTGGCGCGGGCGACGGAGATGGCGGCAGCGGCGGCGAGGGCGGCGCCGCGGTGGAGCCGGGGCGGTTTCAATGGGCGCTCCAGATCGGCGAGAACGGCTTCGACTCGGCCTCGAGCGTCGCCGTCGACTCCGACGGGAACCCGATCGTCATCGGGCGGTTCTCCGGCGCGATCGATCTCGGCGGCGGCCCCATCGTCGCGCAGGACGGCTCCGGCTCGTTTCTCGCGAAGTTCGATCGCGACGGCAAGCACGTCTGGAGCAAGTCGTTCGGCCTGAGCCTCGCCGGCGGCCAGCATGTCGCCCACGGCATCGGCGACGGGCTCTTCGTGGGAGGAAGCTATTTCCGGAACCTCGATCTCGGCGGCGGGCCGCTGCCCGAGAGCAGCGGCGGGCTCGGGCTCGCGAAGTTCGAGAGCGGCACCGGCAACCACGTCTGGAGCAAGGGGTTCGGCGATCAGTACGTGAAGGAGCTCAAGTACGTCGCCTTCGGCGGTATGGGGTCCGTCATCATCTCCGGATCCATCGGCGGCACGGCCGATTTCGGCGGCGGGCCGATCGGCGACGAGATCAATGGCAATGCGGTGTATGTCGCCAAGCTGGACGCGGCGGGCAATCACGTCTTCACGATATACATCGATGACGCGAGGGCGTCGCTCGGGGCCGGCGGGCTGGCCGCAGACGCGGCGGGCCATGTCGCGATCGCGGGCACGTTCGATCAGAACTTCAACCTCGATCCGAACGCGATGCCCTTCGTCTCCAAGGGAGGGCGCGATATCTTCTTTGCCAAGGTCGATCCGATGGGCGCGCTGCTCTGGCAGAAGGCGTTCGGTAACAGCCTTTACGATGCGGCCTCTCAGGTGGCCTTCGACGCCGCAGGGAACGTGTTCCTGGCCGGGATGTTCCAGGGGAGCGTCGATTTCGGCGGCGGGCCGCTCGTCGCGCTCGGCACGAAGCCGAACTTCTTCGTCGCCAAGTTCGATCCGGCGGGGAACCACCTTTACAGCCGGGGCTTCGGCGACTCCGAGCTGCAGGACGTCGCGTCGATCGCGGTGGATCCGGCGGGCAACGCGGTCATCACGGGGACCTTCCTCGGGAGCATCGATTTCGACGGCACCGTCCTCGAGAGCCAGGGCACGGTCGAGGATCCGAACGGATCCCGCAGCGGAGGCGA
Organism: Sorangium sp. So ce887; assembly: GCF_051521455.1. Taxonomy (NCBI): domain Bacteria; kingdom Pseudomonadati; phylum Myxococcota; order Polyangiales; family Polyangiaceae; genus Sorangium; species Sorangium sp. So ce887. The sequence continues at coordinate 3,955,702 of NZ_CP150354.1, forward strand.
TATCTACATCGCGAAGCTCGGGCTGGACGGCAAGCACCTCTGGAGCCGCCAGATCGGCGATCCCGTGGAGCAGGCGGCGGGGGGCGTGGCCCTCGGCCCCAAAGGCGAGGTGTTCGCCGTCGGCTCGTTCCGCGGCACCGTGGATTTCGGCGGCGGCCCCGTGACCACGCGCGGCGAGTCCGATGGCTACCTGGTGAAGCTTGGCCCCTGAGCGCCGCCCGCCGCCGGAGCTGCCTCTCCGCCGCCCGACCGGAGCTCGCGAGCGCGGCCAGCGCGTTGCGCGCGCTGGCGACCGCCGCCTCGGCGTGCCTGCGCGTACGTTGCGCCCCAACGCTGATGCGTCAATATCCTGTCGCAACACACGCTCGGGGGGGCGTTCTTGGTGATTCGAGGCCACCGACATGTGGATTGCCCGCCCCGCGCTCCGCCGTTCCTTCACCTCCGTCCGCCGCTGCCCCAGTCAGCTCAGGGTGTTCTGGACATCCTGGGCCGCGCTCCTGGCTGTGCTTCTGCAGTGCGCTGCGTGCGACAAGGAGGCAGCGCCTCGGCCTGACGGCGCCAAGGCGGAGAAGCCTGGGGCCGGCGCCAAGGAGGTGACGCTCGCGCCGGTGACGGAGCTCGTCATTGAACAGACCATCGACATCTCGGGGACCCTGGACGCCGATGAGCAGGTGACGCTCGGGGCCAAGGTGCCGGGCCGCCTCGCCTCGATCTCGGTCGACCTGGCGAGCCCGGTCAAGCGAGATCAGGTCGTCGCTCAGCTGGAGGCGAGGGATTACGAGCTGCGCATCGAGCAGGCCGGGGCCGCGCTGGCGCAGAGCCGCGCGCAGCTCGGCTTGCCGCAGGACGGTCCCGATGAAGAGCTCGATGTCGAGGGCACGGCGATCGTGAGGGAGGCGCTCGCGACGTTGAAGGAGGCGCAGGCCAACCAGGTGCGCGCGCGGAGCCTCGCCAAGGAAGGGCTGATGTCGGGCATGGACCTCGACGCGGCCGTGGCGGCGGCGGTCCGCGCGGAGGCGGCCGTGCAGTCGGCGCGGGAGGAGGTGCGGATCCGCCAGGCGGCGGTGCGCCAGCGGCGCTCGGAGCTGCGCATGGCGCGGCAGCAGCTCGCCGACGCCATGGTGCGGTCGCCGCTCGACGGCGTCGTCCAGGTGCGGAGGGCGAGCGTCGGCCAGTACCTCGCCGCGGGGGCGCCGATCGTGGAGGTCGTCCGGATCGACCCCCTGCGGCTGCGCGTGGCGATCCCGGAGCTCGAGGCGGCCGCCGTGCGCGCGGGGCAGGTGGTTCGCGTGAAGATCCCGGGAGACGACGTGAGCTACGAGGGGACGGTCGCGCGCCTCGCGCCCGCGCTCGACCCGCAGAGCCGGACCTTGCTCGTGGAGAGCGACATCAAGAACCCCGGCCACCTGCGGCCTGGCAGCCTCGTCAGCGCGCAGATCGCCGTGACCGCGAGGCCGGTGCCGACCGTGCCGGCGACCGCCATCGTCCGGTTCGCCGGCCTCGCGAAGGTGATCACGGTCGAGGACGGCAAGGCGAAGGAGAAGCAGGTCACCACCGGAAAGACGGCGGGTGATCGGGTCGAGATCGTGTCCGGTCTCGCGGTGGGAGAGTCGGTCGTCGCCCGGCCCGGGTCGCTCCAGCAGGGGCAGCCGGTGCGCGTGGTGGAGGGCGGCTAGGATGCAGACGCTCGCCAGGATCTGCATCCAGCGGCCCGTGTTCGCCGCCATGCTGGCGCTCGCCCTCGTGGTCGTCGGCGCGGTGGCCTATTTCAAGCTGGGCGTGGACCGCTTCCCCGCCGTGGATCTGCCGACGGTCTCGGTCCGCACGACGCTCCCCGGCGGCGCGCCCGAGGACGTCGAGGCGGAGATCTCGGAGGAGATCGAGGCGGCGGTCAACACCGTCGAGGGGATCACCGAGCTCCGCTCGATCTCGTCGAGCGGCACCTCGGTCGTCATCGCCACCTTCAACCTCGATCGCGACGTCGACTCGGCGGCGCAGGACGTGCGAGATCGCGTGCAGGCTGCGCTGCGCCGCCTGCCGGTGGGCACCGATCCGCCCATCATCGCGAAGCAGGACAACGACTCGACCCCGGTGATGTCGATCGCGCTCTCCGCCGATCGATCGATCCGGGAGCTCACCGAGGTGGCCGATAAGCTCGTGCGGGTGCAGCTCGAGCGCTCGTCGGGCGTCGGCGAGGTGCGCGTCGTGGGCGGGCAGGAGCGCGCGATCAAGATCTGGCTGAACGCTGACCGGCTCGCCGCGTACGGCCTCCCGGTCACGGCCGTCCGCGACGCCATCGTCCAGCAGAACGCGAACATCCCTGCGGGCAACGTCACGGGGAAGGAGGAAGAGCGGACGCTGCGCACCATGGGCCGCCTCGAGAGCGCGGGGGCCTTCAACGACATGGTCGTCGCCAGCGTCGACGGGCGGCCCGTCCGGGTGCGCGACGTCGGCCGCGCCGAGGACGGCACCTACGAGCAGCGCTCGCTGGCCCGCCTCGACGGCAAGCCCACCGTCGTCCTCCACGTCGTGCGGCAGTCGGGCGCGAACACCGTCGCGGTGATCGAGGCCGTGAAGGCCAACCTGGCGGCGCTCTCCGAGCAGCTGCCCGAGGACGTGCGGCTCGAGGTGATCCGCGATCAGTCGGGCTACATCTACACCGCGCTGCACGAGATCAACGTGCACCTCGTGCTCGGCAGCATCCTGGCGTGCGCGGTCGTCCTCTTGTTCATGCGGTCGTGGCGGTCGACGATCATCGCGGGGATCGCCATCCCGACGTCGGTCGTCGCGACGTTCGGCATGATGTGGGCGCTCGACTTCACCCTGAACAGCGTGACGATGCTGGCGCTCGTGCTGATGGTGGGCATCGTCATCGACGACGCCATCGTCGTCCTCGAGAACATCTTCCGGTTCGTCGAGGAGAAGAAGATGGACTCCTTCGAGGCGGCGCGGGCCGCCACGCAGGAGATCGGGCTCGCCGTGCTCGCGACGACGCTGTCGCTCGTCGTCATCTTCGTCCCCGTGTCGTTCATGTCGTCGATTTCGGGGCGGTTCCTGTTCCAGTTCGGGATCACGGCCACGGTGGCGATCCTCGTGAGCCTCCTCGTCAGCTTCTCGCTGACCCCGATGATGAGCGCGCGCCTGCTCCGCAAGGAGGGGACCCACGCCCACGGCGCGGGCGAGGCGGGGGGCGGGGGCGAGGCGGCGGCGCGCCCGGGCTTCTACGGGCGGCTCGAGGCCAGGTACCTGCGCGCCCTCGCGTTCGCGATGCGGCACCGCGTGCTCGTCTCGGCCGGCGCCGTCCTGGTGATGGCCTCGGCGGTGCCGCTCTACGGGCTCGTGAAGCAGGAGTACATCCCCTCCGGCGCGGACGACGCGGAGTTCGAGATCCGCGTCACGGCCCCGCTCAGCGCGAGCATCGACGCGATGGACGACGTGATGCGGCGCATCGGCGACGATGTCCGTGGGGTGCGCGGGGTGCGGAGCGTGCTCGCCACGGCGGGCGGCGGCTTCATCGGCGGGGTCAGCTCGGGCGAGGCCTTCGTCCGCATCGCCCCGCACGACGAGCGCACATTCTCCCTGACGCGGCTGTTCCGGGAGACGTTCTCCGGCAACCCCCTCCGCGCGTTCAGGGACAACTACTCGCAGAACGAGGTGATGCAGGAGGTGCGGCGCAAGCTGCGCAAGTACTCCGATCTCCGCATCTCGGTCCGCAACGTGCCGTCGTTCAACATCGGCGGCGGGAATTTCGAGATCGATTTCGCGATCCAGGGGCCCGACATCGAGGCGCTCGAGCGCTACGCGAACGAGCTCCGGGAGCGCTCAGCGCAGCTCGGCGGCATCGTCGACGCGGACGTGACGCTGAAGATCGACCGGCCCGAGCTGCGGGTGCTCATCGAGCGCGAGCGCGCCGCGGAGCTCGGGGTGCGGACGCAGGACATCGCGACCGCGCTGCGCCTGATGGTGGGGGGAGACGACGCGGTCTCGCGCTTCCGGGACGAGGCCGCCAACGAGAACTACGACGTGCAGCTGCGGCTCGTCGAGGAGGACCGCGATCGGCTGTCGGCCGTCCGCCGCCTGTACGTGCCCCGGTCGGTGCGCGCGCCGGCGGCGCCGCAGGCGGGCGGCTCCGGCGACGCGACCGCGTCGGCTGGATCGCCGCTGCTCCGGGGCGATCTGGTGCGCCTCGACAACCTGGTGCGCATCGAGGAGGCGAGGAGCCCGTCGCGCATCGACCGGCTCGACCGCCAGCGGGTCTCGAGCCTGCGGGCCGGCGTGGCGCCCGGCTACGCGCTGGCCGACCGGCTGGAGGCGCTGCGCGGGGCGGCGCGGGAGATGGACATGCCCGCGGCGTACACGACCAGCGTGCGCGGCCGCGGCGCGGAGCTCGAGCGCACGTTCGGGGAGTTCATCTGGGCGTTCCTCCTGTCGATCGTGCTCATGTACATGATCCTGGCGTCGCAGTTCGAGAGCCTCGTCCACCCGGTCACGATCCTGCTCTCGCTGCCGCTGGCGGTGCCGTTCGCGCTGCTCAGCCTGTGGGCGACCGGGAACACCCTCAACCTGTACTCGGCGCTCGGCTTCCTCGTGCTGTTCGGCGTGGTGAAGAAGAACTCGATCCTCCAGGTCGACCACATGAACAAGCTCCGCGCCGAGGGCATGCCGCGCGCGGAGGCGATCCTCCAGGCGAACCGCGATCGGCTGCGGCCGATCCTGATGACCACGCTGGCCCTGGTCGCGGGCATGCTCCCGCTCTGGCTGGGCACGGGGCCTGGGGCCGAGGAGCGCCACGCGATCGCCGTGGTGGTCATCGGCGGCCAGTCCCTGAGCCTGCTGCTCACCCTGATCGTCACGCCGGTCTCGTACTCGCTGCTCGACGATCTCGCGCACAGCGAGCGCTGGGGGCGCGCCCGGGCCCGCATGGCCTCCTTCCGCGAGCGGGCGTCCGCGCGGCTCGGCCGGCTGGTCGCGCGCGCGCGCAGGACGACGTAGGCGGGGCGCTGGGCGGGGGCGCCTCAGCCCTTCGCGAGCCCGAGCGCGGCCACCGCCACCGCGCCCCAGCCGGCGAGGAGGAACAGCCCGCCGATCGGCGTGACCACGCCGAGTACGCGGACGCCGGTCAAGGTCATCACGTAGAGGCTGCCGGAGAAGAGCAGCACGCCGGCCGCGAAGCAGAAGCCGGCGGTGGTGGCCGCCGACCCGCCGGTGCGCGCGGCGAGGTGGGCGGCGAGCGCCAGCGCGAGCGCGTGGATGAGGTGGTACAGGGAACCCGTCTGCCACCAGGAAGCGCGCAGCGCGCCGTCCGGGAGCGCGTCCAGCTTCGCCTTGAGGCCGTGAGCGCCGAAGGCGCCGAGCGCCACCCCGAGGAACCCGTAGACGCCCGAGAGCAGGAAGAAGAGCCGTTCCATATCGGGCGCGGAGCTTAGTCCATGACCGGAGCGCGTCACGAGGCGCGCTCGACCTCCACGCGACCGGGACGGGCTCGCGTCGACCTTCGAGGCGCAGGAGGACGGCTCGTCGACATGGACAAGCGGGAGCGCGAGGCGCGTCAGCCGCCCTGCGCCGGCCGCCGCGGGAAGATCGTCTCCCGGATCTCGGCGGTCGACGCGCCGGACTGCGCCGCGAGGCGGCCGAGGACGAGGCGGTTCAGCCGGCCGTCCGGCGGCGTCTTGACCGCGATCACGAAGGCGGCGTCGACCGCCACGCCGGCGTGCCTCGCCGCCCGCTCCGCGAGCGCCGCCGCCTCGCTCTCGGAGAGCTCCTGCCGCCGCGTGACGCGGATCTTCACGTAGAGCGCCGCCCGCATCAGCGTGTGATAGCCGTGTATCCACGCCATCCAGCGCTCCTCCGCGCCCCCGGCGAGGGCCCGCGCCAGCGCGTCGTGGCGCCGCTCGATCTCGTCGAACGGCAGGTTGTCGAGCTCGTTCAGCGCGCCGGGGAACTCCCCCGCGAGCGCGCGGAACACCTCCTTGGCCGGGATCGCCTCGCCGGCCGCCCGCGCGCGCCGGAGCTCCGCGAGCGTGCGGTACTTGCGGGCGAGCTGCGACAGGACCTCCGGCGAGAGGCGCTCGCCGCCGTCGGGGGGCGTCGCGGCGCTCACAGCCAGCCGTGGGGGAACGCGAGGACGTCGCCGATCGACGCGGCGCCGAGGCACAGCGCGACGAGGCGATCGACCCCGAGCGCGTTGCCCGCCGCCGGCGGCATCCCCTCCTCGAGCGCGTCGAGGAAGCGCTCGTCGATCGGGTAGACCGGCTTGCCCTGGGCCGCCCGCGCCGCCTGATCGGCGAGGAGCCGCGCGCGCTGCTCGACCGGGCAGGTCAGCTCGCCGAAGCCGTTGCAGAGCTCGACGCCCGCGACGTAGAGCTCGAACCGCTCGCACACCCGGGGATCGCCCGGCTTGAGCCGCGCGAGCGACGCGAGCGGCGCGGGGAAATCGACCAGGAACACCGGGTGGGGCAGCGCCGCGATCGCCGGCTCCACCTGGTCCACGAGCAGGCGGAAGAACCGCTCCTCGTCGCGCGACGCGAGCGCGATCGCGTCGTCCGCGGGCACGCCCGCCCACCGCGCGAACGCGTCGCCGACCGAGATGCGCGGGAACGGCGGCGTGAGGCGCACCTGCCTGCCGGCCGCCGAGAGCGTCCCGTCCGCGTCGAGCGCGGCCGCGACGCGCTGCACGATCGCCTCCGTGTCGGCCATCACGTCGTCCACCCCGGCGAAAGCGCGGTACCATTCGAGCATCGTGAACTCCGGGTTGTGCCTGTCCCCGAGCTCCCCGCGCCGGAAGCAGCGCGCGAGCTGGAAGCAGCGCGGGACGCCGCCCGAGAGCAGCCGCTTCATCTGGTACTCCGGGCTCGTGATCAGGAACGTCGGGCGCGCCGCCTCGACCGCGAACGCGTCGAGGTGCAGGTCGAGCCCGGGGGAGGGGACCATGCTCGGCGTCTCCACCTCGAGGAACCCGCGCTCGGCGAACAGCGCCCGCACCGCCGCGAGCGCCGCCGCGCGCCGCGCGAGCGCCGCGCCGCGACCGCGGTGGATCGCCCGCTCGGTCTCGCTCGACGGCGGCGCCGCGGCCCCCGCGCGCCCCCGCGGCGGCCTCCGCGGCGCGATCCGCTCGACGAGCCGCGCCGCGGCGAGCGCGCCGCCGGCCGGCGCCCCCTCGACGACCGCGAGGTCGCCGGCCTCGAGCGGCGGCGCGGGCGCGCCCTCCAGCGCGACACGCACCGCGCCGAAGGCGTCCCCGAGCACGACGGCGCCCTCCGCGACCTCGAGCACGCGGCCGCCGACGCGCACCCTGCCGGGCAACGTCGCACCGGCGGAGGCGATGTCGCTCGGAGCGAACGTCGACGGGAACCCAGTCAAGAAGTTTGTTTCGGGGAGAGCCACGGGATCCTGCGCCGGGTGTGCCGGAGACATAACACGCATGTTGGCCAAAGACGTCAGGCAAGGAGCCAACCGCCACTACAACTTGTTATTTTTCCGGGAGAACGCCGCGTGGCGCCTCCTTGATGACCCAACGTAACTCGATACGTTGGTCGCGCTCGTCGGTCCGGCCCCGCCGCGCCTCACGCGAGCGCCGCAAGCAGAAATCCAGCCGGAGAGAAGAACCATGAGACGACAGCCGATCTTGCTTCCGTTGACCGCGCTCGCAACTCTGGCCGCTGCGGGGTCGGCTGCCGCGTCCGACTGGCACACCGTAGCACCGGGCTCGCCCGCGGCGGACCTGTCCTTCCGCCGCACCACCAGCGGCGCGCGCGGCGCGGCGGAGACGTATCTGAAGCAAGCGGCTTCCGAGCTCCGGATCGAGGGCGTCTCGCTGGGTTACGAGAGCGAGCTCCAGGACGGCGATCACCGCACCGTCCGGTTCGCGCAGTTCCACGCCGGACACCCCGTGCTCGGCGGCGCCGCGGCGGTCCAGGTCGCCCCGGAGGGCCGCGTGGAGGTCGTGGTGCTCGACGTGGCGCGCGGCCTGTCGGTCCCGACGGCGCCGAAATACAGGGAGGAGTCGGCGCGGAGCGCGGTCGAGGCGACCTACGGGATGACGCTGGCGGAGCGGCCGAGCGCGGCGCTCGCGGTGTTCCCCGAGGCGGAGACGGGCGGCAAGCTCGTCTGGGTCGTCGATGTCCGGTCGGAGCTCGGCGGCGAGCGCTTCCTCGTGGACGCGCACGCCGGCAAGATCGTCCACCGGCGGTCGCTCGCCGTCCACGCGCGGGGGCGCGTCTACCCGATCAGCTCCGCGGTCACGCCGCAGCTCGAGGATCGCGAGCTCGTCGGCCTCGACGCGGCGGACCCTCAGACCTTGAGCGGCTGGAACGGCAACTTCAAGGTGGCGAACTACGTGGCTGGCGACCTCGTGGGTGGCGTCTCGCTCACCCTGGAGCAGAGCGTCGGGCCGAACGCGGGGGAGGACTTCCTCTACGATCCGCCGACGAGCGCGGACGACGTGAAGGACCAGTTCGCGCAGGTCGGCGTCTATTACCACCTCACCCGGATGCGCGATTACTTCACGAAGGCCCACCAGCTCGACATGGGGACGCCGGGCTGGAAGCTCGTCGCGGTCGCCAACATGCTGGAGTCGGGCCGGCCGATGGACAACGCGTTCTTCTCGCCGCAGGGCACGGAGGCGCCCTTCCGCGCGCCGAACCTCATCGCCATCGGCCAGGGCTCGTCCTTCGACTTCTCGGACGACTCCGACGTGTTCCTCCACGAGTTCACCCATTACGTCACTGCCAACGCGATCGGCTACAACGATGGCCAGTTCGCCGTCAACGAGTACGGGCTCTCTCCCTGGGCCGGCAGCATCGATGAGGGCATCGCGGACTACTTCGCCTGCACCGTGAACGGCGACCCCACGCTCGGTGAGGCGTCGCTCGTGCCCTTCGGCGCGGAGCGCGATCTCTCGGACAACATCAAGACATGCCCCGACGATCTGGTCGGCGAGGTGCACGAGGACGGCGAGCTCATCGGCAGCCTCGCGTGGTCGTTGCACGACAAATTCGGGGCCGAGCTGGGCGACAGGCTCGTGTGGAGCGCGCTGACGCTGCTGACCCGCAACGCCTCGCTCGGCGACTTCGCCAAGGGGCTGAAGAGGGCGGCCGACAAGCTGGTGAGCACCGGCGAGCTCACGGCGGCGGACGCCAGCGCCGTCGAGGCGCTGATCGAGAGCCGGGGCCTGGACGACTGCGAGGAGGTGCTCGACCTGAGCGGGGGCAAGTTGCGCAGGACGCAGATGTTCGGCATCGATTCGCTGGTCTACGGGACCGGGGCGTCGTGCACGGAGTGGCGCCGGCAGCTCAGCCTCCAGAGCCTCTTCCACTTCAAGAGCACGCCGGATCGGACCGCGAAGGGCATCCGCTTCACCGTGCAGCTCCAGCCCCATGGCGGCGATGACCTCGAGTGGAGCATCTACGTGAGGACCGCCCGGCACGTCGGCTTCACGATGGGCGACATGCTGCCGGAGGCCACGAGCTACGATTACAGCGTCGAGGCGATCACGGACACGTACGGTGAGATCGTCATCGACGAGAAGTCCGATCCGCCGTTCGATCCCACGCAGACGTACTACATGGTGATCGGTCACGGGAACTGCCCGGCCACCGCCGTCACGGTGGAGAGCGCCGATCTCGGGGTCGAGCCGCCGCCGGTCGACCCGGCGGACCCGGTCGAGCCGGAGCCGGAGCCCGGCGCGACGGGCGGCGCGACGCCGGACCCGACCGACCCGGCCAAGGAGCCGCCTGCAGCGGGGTGCGCGTGCCGCGCCGCCGAGCCGAGCGCGCCCCTCGCCCCGTGGACGGCGCTCTCCGGGGTCGCGCTGGCCGGAGCGGCTGTGCTCAGGCGCCGCGTGCGCGCGCGACGGACGCGGGGCTGAGGCGGCCGCGCGGCGTGCGAGGTGCGACGCGCCGGCGCGCCGCCCCTCGCGGCGCCTGCCCCCTACCGCGAGGGGCGCGCGCTCGGATAGAGTGCGGCCTCCCCCTCGTCTCGACACGGGAGCGCCCATGCCTCTTGATCCCAAGTCCCAGGTGCTGCTGGACATGCTCTCGGGACCGCCCATCTTCTCGGTGCCGGTCCGCGAGGCGCGCGCCGCCGCGAGCCAGCTTGCCGCCGCGATGCCGGCCAGCGAGGCGGTGGGACGCGTCGAGGAGCGCGCGATCCCGGGCCCGCTCGGTGACATCGCGGCGCGGATCTACTGGCCCGCGGGCGCGACCGCGGGCGCCCTGCCGATCGTCGTTTACTTTCACGGCGGCGGCTGGGTGCTCTGCAACCTCGACACGCACGACGGCGTCTGCCGCTCGCTGACGAACCTCGCCGGCTGCATCACGGTGTCCGTCGACTATCGCCTCGCCCCCGAGCACAGGTTCCCGGAGCCGCTCGGGGACTGCCTCGCGGCGGTGCGATGGGTGGCCGACAACGCCGAGCGCCTCGGGGGCGATCCGGCGCGCGTCGCGGTGGCCGGCGACAGCGCGGGGGGCAACCTCGCCGCCGCCGTCGCGGTCGCGTCGCGCCAGCGCGGCGGTCCGGCGCTCGTCCACCAGGTGCTGTTCTACCCGGCGCTCGACGCGCGCTGCGACATGCCGTCGTGCCGGTCGCTGAGCGAAGGCTACATGCTCACGGCCGCCGAGATGCGCTGGTACTGGGACAGCTACCTCACGAGCGACGCCGACCGGGAGAACCCGCTCGCGTGCCCGCTGCGTGCGCGCGACCTCGGGGGGTTGCCCGGGGCGACCGTGATCACCGCGGAGTACGATCCGCTGCGGGACGACGGCGAGACGTACGCCGCCCGCCTGAAGGAAGCGGGCGTCCCCGTGGAGCTCAAGCGGTTTGACGGCGTGCTCCACGGCTTCGTCCTGGTGGCCCCCCTCGTCGATCTCGCGCAGGGCAAGGAGGCGCTCGCCTTCGCGGGCGCGTCGCTGCGGCAGGCCTTCGCGCAGCCGGCGTCTCGGGCCTGAGGCGGCCGCGCCGCGCGCCGGGAGCGGCCTGCCGGCGGAGCGAGACGCCCTGACGAGGCGGGCCAGGACGGCCGGCGCATGGCACGGAGCGCTCGTGCGCCTTGCTTCCGTGGCCGTGCCGCGACGTCTGCGTCCGCTGCGCTAGCGTCCGCCGTTGCCGCCGCTGCCGCCGGAGCCGCCGCCCTCGCCAGCACCGCCGTCTCCGCCGGTGCCCGCCCCGCCGCCGCCGCCGGTGCCCGCCCCGCCGCCGCCGCCGGTGCCCGCCCCGCCGCCGCCGCCGGTGCCCGCCCCGCCGCCGCCGCCGGTGCCCGCGCCGCCGCCGGCGGTGCCTGCACCACCCCCCGTGCCGCTCGCGCTGGTCGTCGTGGTGCTCGTCGTCGGATCCTGGCTGGGATCGCAGACCTGCGTTATCACGCCGGGCCTGCAGCAACGGTGTTGTTGCTGCTGCTGGCCGATACCCCTGCACTCGAGGCCATTCGCGCAGTCCTCGTTGCCGTTCGCAATTTCGCAGGGCTCGCCCTCTTGCTGCTCGCTGCAGCTCGCGGCGGAGGCGACGAGCGCCGCGGCGAGCGCGGCCAGGAGGAGCGCGGGGCGCAAGGCGTTGCGCGATGTCTTCAGGGCTTTCACGCGCGCTGGTCTAGCAGAACCAGGCGGGCTTGCCTATTGCCCATCTACGGCGGAGGAGCCGCCCGGTTCTTCGCGTCGATGGCGTCGATGAACAGGCCCATGTACTGCGCGGCGCTCGTGATCGAGAAGACGAGCGATAGATAGATGAGCAGCCGGCCGACGTGCACCACGTCGACCTCCCCGAAGTCGACGCCGAGGTGGATGTGGTACGGGTAGCCGAGGATCAGGCAGACGATGCCGATCATCTGCAGCGCTGTCTTGATCTTCCCGCCGTCGCCCGCCGCGATGACGAGCCCCTCCGTCGACGCGATCGAGCGGAGCGCCGTGATCGTGATCTCGCGCGAGATGAGCAGCACCACCGCCCACGCCGGGATCCGGCCCATCGGGACGAGCCACACCAGCGTGGCGGCGACGATGAGCTTGTCGGCGAGCGGATCGAGGAACTTGCCGAGCACGCTCACGAGGCCCTGCCGCCGCGCCAGGTAGCCGTCGAGCATGTCCGTGATCGCCGCGAGCGAGTAGACGCACGCGGCCCAGAAGCAGTCCCGCGGCGCGCCCCTCGAGAGGAGCAGGAGGACGGCGGGGATCATGAGGACCCGCGCGAACGTGAGCAGGTTCGGGACGTTCTTCGCGTCCTCCCAGAGCGTCCTCCGCCGCTGCGCCTTGATGCCCCGCAGGGACGTGCCCGCGCTAGCGACCATCGACGAGAACCATCCCCTCTCCACCGAACGTCACGAAGCCCTGCAGCCCGCCGGGCGCCTCGGCCGCGGGCAGCGTGCGCGGCAGGAGCCGGCCCATCCACCCGAGCACCGCGGTCGCGCGCGTCGACGTCGGCCGCGACGGGGTGATCTCCAGCGCCGCGGCGCGCTCGGGCACCGAGATCACCATGTGGCCGCGGCCGCGCAGCTGCACCATCGCGACCGCCTCGCCGTCGCCGGCCGGCAGGCGGCCGTTCTCGTAGCCGATCGGCAGCTCGAAGCCGACGAGGACGTCCTCGCGCAGGTAGATCGGCTCCTCCCCGAGCGTCACGGCGTGGAGCCGCCGCCCCTCCGGCGCGCCGAGCACGAGCTCGCAGCGCGCGGCGATCTCGACGAAGGGCGTGCTCGGTCCGCCGAGCGGCTCGTCGAAGATGCGGCCGCGCGCCTGCCGCTTCAGCACGTGCGTGGCGGTCCCGGGGTGCATGCTCATCGTGCGCAGCGCGTCGAGCCGGACCACGAAGCCCTTCGTGGCCTGCACGAGGACGACGCCGCTCGCGTGCCGCGCGACCGCGACGTCGCGCGGGAAGATGAGCTGCCGCTCGCGCGCGACCGCCAGCAGCGTCTCCGGCGGCTGCACCTCGAGCGGCGTCGTGGACGGCGGCGGCGTGCCAGGCGCCACCGTGGGGGGCGGCAGCGACGACGAGCGCGCGGCGGCCTTCCTGCTCGCCAGCGCCGCGTCCCCGGTCGCGGGGACGGCGACCGCGAAGCGGCCCGTGATCGAGTGCTCCTCCGGGGCCATCGAGCCGCGGCGCACGCCAGGCGCAGCGCCCCCTGCGGGCGGCGCCTGGACCGCCGGCATGGACGGGACCGTCGGGGCCGCGCCGCCCCGCGGGCCAGGCGATCGGGACGCGCCGGCCGCGCTCGCCGCGCCGGCCGCGCGGCCGTCCGCCCCGAGGCTCCGGAGCGACGGCGGCGCCGGGATGGTCGGCATCGTCTCGCGGCCCGGCTCGATCGCCGACCAGGTCCCGGACGGGATGCGCGGCAGATCCGAGTCGTGCCGGAAGCCCGCGCTCGCGCGATCCAGCGCCTGCACCGCCTCGCCCGCGGCGCGCTGCACCTCGGCCCTCGCCTCCGCCCTCGCTTCGGCCCTCGCCTCGGCCTTGGCCTCGACCGGCGGCTGGTCCTCGGTGTCGGGCGGCTCGACCGGGTACCGTCCCGTGGCGCCGCTCGTCATGTCGAGCAGGCGGCGCGCCATCGCGTCATGGCCGCCCGCCGCGAACGCGTGGCTCGCGCGCTCGTAGTCGCCCATGCGCTGGAACGCGAGCCCGAGATAGCCCCAGGCGCGCTGGTGCTTCGGGTTCTGCTCGAGCGCCCTCTCGAGCTCGGAGCGCGCCTGCGCGGGCTGTCCGGTCTTGAGGTACGAGAGCGCGAGGTTGATGCGCGGCTCGACCGCGTCCGGGTGGGCCTGGATCAGCCGCTCATAGATCGCGATCGCCCGCGGATAGAGCCCCAGCCGGAAGTAGACGATCCCGAGGAGGTCCTGCCCCTTGGGATCGCTCGGCTGGAGCGAGAGGGCGCGCTCGAGCTCCGCCTTCGCGGCGTGGACCCGGTTGTCCTGCAGGAGCTCGCTGCCCCGGTGCAGGTGGAACAGGAACTCTTCCGCTGCGACTTCGCGGGTGGAAGGCCGGGGGTCGTCGCGCTCGGGCATCGTCGGGTGGAGCGTACACGAAAACGCACACGCGCCGTCAGGCGCTCGCCGCCTCGATCGCCTCGGCGAGCGTGAAGGCCCCCTCGTAGAGTGCGCGGCCCACGATGACGCCGCTCACGCCCGGGATCTGCGCGAGCGCGCGCAGATGAGCCAGCGAGCCGACTCCGCCGGAGGCCAGCACGGGGAAGCCGCACGAGCCGGCGAGCTCACGGGTGGCCTCCAGGTTGGGGCCGACCTGCGTCCCGTCGCGGGAGACGTCGGTGTAGAGGAGCGCGGCGATGGGGGAGCCGGCGAGCGCGTGGGCGACGTCGAGGGCCGTGACGGAGGAGACCTGCTCCCAGCCCTGCACGGCCACGCGCCCGTCCTTGGCGTCGACCGCGACCACGACGCGCCCCGGGAAGCGGCCGGCGAGGTCGCGCACGAGCGCGGGATCGTTCACCGCGGCGGTCCCGAGCACGATGCGATCGGCGCCGAGCTCGAGGTAGCTCTCGGCCGCGGCGGCGGAGCGGATGCCGCCGCCCACCTGCACGCTGCCCCCGTCCACGCCGAACGCGGCGACGACGGCGCGGACCGCGTCGGCCTGCACGGGACGGCCGGCCCGGGCCCCTTCCAGGTCGACCACGTGCAGCCGATCGCAGGCGCGTCGGAGGCGGGCGGCGAGCGCGGCCGGGTCCTGGTCGTAGACGGTGACCTGATCGTAGCGTCCTTGATGGAGGCGCACGGCCTGGCCTCCGAGAAGATCGATGGCGGGGATGAGCTGCACGCGGCGGGTCTAGCGCGCCTCCGCGCCGGCGGGTAGAGGCGGCGAAGGCGCGCTAGACCCGCCGCGTCACCATGCCCCGCTCGCCCCGAGCACCACGCCCTGCGGCCCGGCCGCGAGCACCCCTGCGCGGATCCGCCTTGACGTCGCGCCGACGGTCGGCTCGCGCTGCGCCGGCTCGGTCAGGTAGAGCACCGCGGCCGCCCCGAGCCCGGCCAGCCCCACGCCGAAGCCGATCGTGCTCACGAGCCCCGTGGTGCTCGCGCTGTCGGCGGCGTCCATCCCGGCCTGATCGCAGGCCGTCTCGTCGCTCACGCCGATCCCGCTGCCGCAGTGCTCCTCGACGACGCTCTTCTTGCCCAGCGTGAGCGCGCCCGTGATCCCGCCGATCACGAGCCCCGCCACGCCGACGCCGCCGGCCACGACCATGGCCGCTCGCCGGCCCGAAAGGCCGCCGGCGGGGGGCGCCGAGGCGTCCTTCACCTGCAGCTCGACCCGCTTCTTCTCGCCCTGGGCGAGCTGGATCCGCGTCTCCCAGACGGGCCCTCCCGGCGCCTGGGTCGACACGACGTGCTCTCCCGGCTCCGCCGGCGCGCCCGCGCCGAGCGCGGCGCTGTCCACCACGCGGCCGTCGCGCTTCACCACCGTCCCTGCGGGGGCGCCCGGCGGGAGGGCGAGCGAGAGCTCCGGCACGAGCGGGGCCAGCTTGTCGTGCTCCTGCCTGGCCACCTTCGGTCGCTCCCCTTGCCGGCTCTTCTGCTCCGGCGTCAGCTGATCGACCTGCGCGAGGTACTCGCCGAAGTGCGTGAACGCGGCGGCGATGCGGCCCGAGCGCGACTCGCAGATCGCCAGCGTGAAGAGCGCCCCCAGCTTGGGCTCGATCCGATGGCTCTCGGCGATCGCCTTGCAGCCCGTCTCGTACCGGCCTGCCTCCATGTCGGCGAGGCCTCGGTTGAAGAGGGCCTCCGCCGCCGCGCCGTCCTGCGCCGCGGCGGGGGCCGCGGCGGCGAGCGGGCAGAGGACGAGGGCGAGAGGGGCAATCCGGCGCAGGCATCGTGTCATGTTCTGGCGCATCCACAGGGCGAGAGGTCGGCCGGCGTGGGCGAGGAGGGGTCCGGCATCGCGGCGGACATGGATCTCAATCCCGTCCGAGCAAGGGGACCTTGGGGCGCGTCGAGGAGCCCCGTCGCTCGCTCGGGGCTGGCTTCGGCGCGGCCTTCGGTGGAGCGCTCGCCGGCCGGCGCGGGGCTGGGCCCGCGACGGCGCTCGCGCTGGCGCTGGGGGTGGGCGCCGCCGCCGAGGGCTCTGCCGCCGCCGAGGGCTCTGCCGCCGCCGAGGGCGCTGCCGTAGCCGAGGGCTCTGCCATCACCGGCGGCGTCGCGCTCGGCGCAGGGGTGACGACGGCGCCCGCCGTGGCGGCGTCCTGCGCAGCGGTCTCCGGCGACGCGGCCACCGCCGGCTCGGCCCCGGCGCGGATCAGGAGCCAGCTCCCCGCGCCCAGCGCCCCGAGCCCGACGACGACCGCCGCGGCGACGAGCGGCGTCCGGCTCGGCCTCGCAGGGACGAGCGCCCCTGCGGGGATGGAGGTCATCGACGTCTCCGTCATGGTCGCCGCGAGCGGCACGCCCGGCGAGCGGGCCGGGTGATCCGGACCGAGCGGGGCGACGCTCGTCATCGCGGGCGTCATCAGCACGGGCGCCGTCATGCCGGGCGCCGGCATCCCGTGCGCTGTGCCGGGCGCCGTCGAGGTGGGCGTCATCGTCCCGGGCGTCGGCGTGGCGAGCGCCCCCATGCCGGCGCTCGCCAGGGACCAGGGCGGAGCGCTCGGGTGGGGCACAGGTCCGCTGCTGGCCGTGGCGAAGCCGAGCACCTCGGAGAGCGCCTGCGCCGCCTCGCTCGCGGTGCGGAACCGCGCCGCCGGGTCGACGGCCGCGACCCGGGCGAACCACGCATCGAAGCTCTGCGGCAGCAGCACCCGGTGCCCCCTCGCCCGCTGCACCGGCGGCTCCTGCGGCCCGTGGACGACCACCAGCGCGAACGCGATCACGTCGCCGGCGCTGAGCGCCTCCGGGCTCCAGTACGGCGTTCCCACGAGCAGCGTGTACGCGATCATCCCGAGCGCGTAGATGTCGACGGCGCTGGTGAGCTTCGTGTCGACGCGGAACTGCTCGGGCGCCATGTAGAGCGGCGTCCCGAGGCTCCGCGTGACGCCGGCCGCGTTCCCCCCCTCGGCGAGCAGCTTCGCCACGCCGAAATCGAGGATCTTCATGCGGGGCGTCCCGTCGTCCCGCTGGGTCACGAACAGGTTCTCGGGCTTCAGATCCCGGTGGATGATGGATGCGGCGTGGGTCCGGTCGAGGGCCGACCCGGTCTGCTGGAGGTACGTCGAGACCTCGCCGGGCGGCAGCCTGCCGATGCGCTTGAGGCGCTGGCCGAGCTCCTCGCCGCGGAGCAGCTCCATCACCAGGAACGGCATCCCGGTCGCCTCGTCGATGCCCGCGTCGAAGACGTCGACGATGTACTCGCTCTCGATGTCCGCCGTGATCTGCGCCTCGCGCTTGAAGCGGCCGCGCATCTCCTCGCTCTGGAAGAGGTACGCGTGCATCACCTTCAGCGCCCGGCGGCGGTTGGTCTCGATGTGCACCGCCTCGTAGACGGATCCCATCGCGCCGACGGCGAGGAGGCGCACCACGCGATAGCGGTTCGCAAAGACCGTTCCGTCCGCGAGCGTGGCCGACACGGCGGGAGGGTCGCGCGCGGCGGCGGTCGCGTCAAGGATTCAGGGACCAGCGATGGGCACCTCGGGCGAGCGCCTCGCCCGACCCGCCGGGCGCTGTCGCTCCCGTCCCGAGCATCGTGGCCGAGCGCTGCCATGGGCGAGCGGTCCGGCGGCGCGGCGAAGCGCCCTGGCCGAGCGGGCGCCGGTTGCGTGAGGTCGACGAGCGGATACCATCGCTCGCGACGATGGCTGTGCTGACGCTCGAGCAAGCGGCGGTCCCGCTTCGGCAGGCGTACCGGGAAGGACGCCTCATTCCTTTTCTGGGCGCAGGCTTTTCCGCCCCGCTCCAGCTGCCCATGTGGAAGGAGCTGGTGGGGTGGATGGGCGAGGCGCTCGGCTTCGAGCCTGCGCTCTTCGAGCTGCACGGCCTGCCCCCGCAGCTCGCCGGCTTCTTCGCCCGGGAGCGCGCGGGCGGCCTCGACAGCTTCATCGCCGAGATGCGCGCGCGCTTCCACGCGCGTGAGGTCGACGAGCGCCGCAAGGGCTCGTGCCAGCACAAGGCGCTGGCGCGCCGCCACTTTCCGACCATCTACACGACCAACTTCGAGCACCATATCGAGGAGGCGCTCCGGGACGCGGGCAAGCAGGCCGTGGCGCTCTCCACGTTCGACGACTTCGCGCGGTGCCCGGCCCAGGGGGCATGCCATGTCATCAAGTTCCATGGCGACCTCAACCGGCCCGAGACCGTGGTGCTGACCGAAGCCCAGTATTTCAGCCGCCTGAGGCTCGAAGCCGCGCCCGATCAGCGCCTCCGGGCCGATCTGCTCAGCAACAGCTTTCTCTTCCTCGGCTACAGCTTCGGCGACGTCGACATCCGCTACATCTGGTATCGCATGGAGCAGATGCGCATCGAGGGCAGCTCGCCCGGCGCGCAGCGAGCGCCGAACCGCCGCGGCTACTGGGCGACGTTCGGCGCCGGGCTCGTCCAGCCGGCGCTGCTCGAGGCCTGGCACGTCGACGTCATCGAGCTCGACCCCAACGACAAGACGCAGAGCGTGGTGGCTCTGCTCGATGCGCTGGACGGGTGAGGGGCGCGGGTCATGGTCTATTTCGTCTCCTCGAACGAGCACAAGCTCGAGGACATGGCCCATGGTTGGAAGGACGGGCCGACGCTGCTTCGGGTCCTGCGGCTCGAGGTGCCCGAGGTCCTCTCCTCGGATCTCGACGTCGTCGTGCGGGAGAAGGCCCTCGCCGCCTACCGGCTGGCGCTCGTGCCGCTCTTCGTGGAGCACGGCGGGCTGTTCATCGAGCATCTGAACGGCTTCCCGGGCCCGCTCGTGAGGCCGTTCTGGGAGCGGCTGCAGGACCGGATCTGCGGCCTCATTCCCCCGGGGGTGTCTCGCGCCGCGTGGGTCGTCCAGAAGGTCTGTTACTGCGACGGCCGGACGCTCCGCGTCTACACGGGCAGCGTCCTCGGGGAGATCGCCTGCGAGCGGCGGGGCGAAGAGGGCACCCACTGGGAGCCGATGTTCATCCCGGCCGGGCAGACGCGGACGCTCGGGCAAATGCCCCGCGATGAGCGGCTCCGCTGCTCCGCGAGCGCGGAGGCCCTGCATGCGTTCCGGAGCGACATCGGGCTGTGAGCGGCTCCGGCGCGCGCCCCGCCTCGCGACCGCGGCCGCGCCGTCCGCGCGTCGCGATGGCGCTTGACTTCCGGATCGCCCTGGAGTTCCTAACCGTGCACGACCGCGGCCAAGGGGCAAGAGCCTGGTGTCCGGCATCCCTCTCCCCTGCGTCGAAGGTTATCCCCATTGGGCACAGCGCGGAGGAGATACATGGAGTTCAGGCTGCTTGGCGGGTCAGGGTTCAAGGTGCCGGTGCTGAGTCTCGGGACGGGGACGTTCGGCGGAGGCAACGAGTTCTTCCAGGGCTGGGGCTCGAGCGGCGTGGCGGAGGCGACCCGGCTTGTCGACGTCTCGCTCGAGGCCGGGATGAACATGTTCGATACGGCCGATGTCTACTCCGACGGGCTGGCGGAGGAGATCCTCGGCCAGGCGATCAAGGGCCGGCGCGACCGGGTCATCGTCTCCACGAAGGCGACCTTCCGCCTGGGCTCGGGTCCGAACGACGTCGGCTCCTCGCGGCACCACCTGATCCGATCGGTCGAGGGGAGCCTGCGCCGGATGCAGACGGACTATATCGACCTCTTTCAGCTTCACGGCTTCGACGCGCTCACGCCGATCGAGGAGACCCTTGGCGCGCTCGACGACCTCGTGCGGGCGGGGAAGATTCGCTATCTCGGCTGCTCGAACTTCTCCGGCTGGCACCTGATGAAGTCGCTCGCCGTCTCGGAGAAGTACGGTCTTTCCCGGTACGTGGCGCACCAGGCGTACTATTCGCTCATCGGGCGCGATTACGAGTGGGAGCTGATGCCGCTCGCGCTCGATCAGAAGGTCGGCGCCGTGGTCTGGAGCCCGCTGGGCTGGGGGCGCCTCACCGGCAAGGTCCGGCGCGGACAGTCGTTGCCGGAGGTCAGCCGCCTCCGGAACAAGCTGTCTGTCGAGGGCGGGCCGCAGGTGGACGACGAGTATCTCTATCGCGTGGTGGACGCGCTCGATGCGGTGGCGAAGGAGACGGGCAAGACCGTCCCGCAGATCGCGATCAACTGGCTGCTGCAGCGACCGAGCGTCGCGAACGTGATCATCGGCGCCCGGAACGAGGAGCAGCTTCGACAGAACCTCGGGTCCGTTGGGTGGACCCTGGCGCCGGAGCAGATCGCGAAGCTCGACGCAGCGAGCAAGACCAGGCTGGCGTATCCCTACTTTCACCAGACCGGGTTCGCCGAGCGGAACCCGTTCCCCGTCGCGATCTGACCGTCGGTGCTGGCGGGACGGCGTGAAGAGGTGCACAATCGTCGGTCGTGCTCATCCTCAGCGACTTCGACGGAACCATCACCTGCGCCGACCTGACGAACCAGATCTGGGACGCCCACCTCCGCTATGACTGGCGGCAGGCGCTGCTCACGCCTTCTGCCAGCGGCGAGATCACGCCGTTCGAGCTCCTCCGGCGCGGCTATGCCGATGTGGATCGCTCGGAGGACGAGCTCCTGGCCGAGCTCCGTCCCCACGCCGGGCTGCGCCCGGGCTTCGAGGAGCTGCTTTCGCTGTGTGCCCGCCGGGGGTGGGTGTTTCACGTGGTCAGCCACGGGCTCCCGTTCTACATCCGCGAGTTCCTGCCCCCGGGCACGGCGTTTTCTTGCTTCGATGCCGTCTTCGACGGGCGCTGGCGCGTGACCGTGCCGGAGGCGGTGTCGCTCGGTCCGGGGGACGACTTCAAGATCCGCGTCCTCGACCAGCTGAAGGCGGCGACCGGCGAGACCGTCGCGGTCTACATCGGTGACGGTCGGCTGGACTACCCCGCGGCGCGGTGCTGCGACCGCGTGTTCGCGGTGCGGGGCAGCGCCCTCGACGCGCTCTGCGCGCGCGACGGGATCCCGTGCACGCCGTTCGACAGCTTCACCGAGATCTGCGCGGCGCTCGACGGTGGCGGCGCCCGCGGCGGCGAGCGCCCCCCGGGCGCGGCCGATGCCGGAGAGCGATCTCCCGGACGCGGGTGACGCGAGCTCGCCCGGGCTCTCTCACGATGTCCTCGCCGTGGCTCGAAGGGTCCTGACGTCCTGACGGGCGAGATCAGCTCTCTTCGGGCGTCGCGACGCCGGGCCGGTCAGCCGTCCCAGAACGCGTTGCGGGTAAAGGGTTCTCCCGGGGCGACCTCCCGCCCCGACGACGGATTCCTGCGTCGAGCGGCGCCGCGGACGATCTGTCGGCGGCGGCAACTTGCACCACGCGCCACGAGACAAGCGCCGGACTGCCATGTGCGAGGGCCGGGCGCGGAATGCGGAACGATGAGCGTCTGACCGGACGCCTGTCCGCCCGGCCATCCGACCATCCGACCATCCCACCGTCCGAATCCAGCGCAGGCCCCGCGCCGCGTGGCGCGCATGTCAGCTGAGTGCTAGGTTGCTGATTTTACGGGCAGTCCGTGCGCAACCAGGCAAACCAGATCGCTTGCCAGATCGCTTGCCAGATCGCTTGAGAAGGTGTCTGTGAGCGCCGGTGTACAGCATGGCTGTACAAGAGATGTGGATAATGAATAGCTTGACTTTCGAGCTGCATTAGTTAATTCTTATCCGCTTATCTCGTGCATGTGAAAGCAACGTAGGAGGCGCGCCCGTTCGTCTTGTCCGCTGCTTGTCAGCGATCACTCTGCAATTCGCCTGATTTGTTTCGGGCGGCATTTTGTACTGACAGTCGCTCGCCGCGCACTCTCATGGGAGGCGGCCGCGACTCAGGGTGAGCGTGGCGCACGTGACCTGCAAACTGCGGCCCTGCGAGAGGGCCAGCAGAAGGAGATCGGCATGATCAGGCGAATGACCGGCGTGGCATTCCTGCTGTCTGCTGCCGCGTGCAGCGTGGCCCAGGATGAACAGGTGTTGACAGAGCAAACCGCGGCGAAGGAAACCGCGGTTCAGATCAGTGGGCTCGACGCGGCGTACATCCGCGTGGACGATCGGGGGATGTCGCACGTCACCGCGTGGGACGAGAAGGCAGGCTATGCCGGCCTTTGCTATGCGATGGCGCGCGACCGGCTCTTCCAGATGGACGTGCTGCGCCGGAGCGCTCAGGGGCGCCTCGCGGAGATCTACGGGCCCGGGGACGACGACAGCATTCTCGGCCAGGATCTCCTCGTCCGCGCGCAGAACCTGCCCGCGTTCGCGGCGGCGCGCTATGCAGCGGCGGCCTCGCGGACGAAGCGCGTGCTGCAGGGGTGCGCCGAGGGCGTGAACAAGTACATCTCCGTGGCCAAGACATCGAGCGACGGCCTGCCGATCGAGTTCCAGACCCTCGGTTATGAGCCGGCTCCTTGGACGCCCCAGGACAGCGTCCTGGCCTACATTTATGTGGGCGTCACGTTCGACACCCTGACGTGGTTCACCAAGCTGGAGCGCGCGACGGTGGCAACCATCGCGGGCACGGAGGTCGCGACGACCCTGATCAAGGAGGCTGCGGACGGGGTGTCGATGTTCGACGCGCAGGGCAACCTGAATCCGGTCTCGCAGTTCCTCGTGCCGCCCGGCCCGACCGCGCCGTCCGCGACCGTCGTCAACCCGCCGCCGCCGTCTTGCCTGGAGGGGTCGCGTCAGCTCTCGCAGCAGCTCCTGCGAATGACGCCTGCGAGCGGACGCGCGAGCAATGCGTGGGCGGTCGACGGGCACCTCACCTCGACCGGAAAGCCCCTCCTCGCGACCGATCCGCACTTCCCCCACGCGACCCCGTCCGCCGTCTACATGGCCCAGCTCAAGGTGAACGGTCAGTACAACGTGGCGGGCTGGATGATGCCTGGGTTCCCCGGGTTCATCAGCGGCCACACCGACCACATCGCCTGGGTGCCGACGTATTCGCTCTTCGACAGCGTCGATCTGTACGTGGAGACGCTCCGCGAGGCGAGCGGAGGAGGCGAGGAGGTGCTCATCAACGGCCAGTGGAGGCCGGTCACCAAGCGCGTCGAGACCATCCGCGTGAAGGGGCAGCCGAATGTGCAGCGGACGTTCCGCTCGACGCCCCACGGGCCCATCCTCAACGACGGCCTGGATGGGCTGGAGGCGTTTGGCACCCTCGCGCTCAAGTCGACCGCGGCTCAACCCGAGTGGAAGGTCGACGGCTACTTCGAGATGCCGGCGGCGCAGAGCTGGCCGCAGTTCAAATCGGCGGCGCTGAAGCAGAGCATCGGCTGGAACTTCATCTTCGCGGACTACACGGGCGCCCACGGCCACATCGGCTACCAGAACTCGGGTCTCGCGCCGCAACGTGAGAGCCCGCTGAACGCGCTCTATCCGGTGCCGGGGACGGGAGGACACGAGTGGACCGGGTACGCCACGAACGCCGAGCTGCCCTCGGTCTACGATCCGCCGTCGCATATCCTGGTGACGGCGAACAACCGGATGGTCCCGCGCAGCTACGCGCCGCAGGGGCGGACGGTGCACCTCGCCAACTACTGGGACATGCCTTGGCGCGCTCAGCGGATCATGACCCGGTTGACCACGGCGACGCAGCCGCTCACACCGCAGGACATGGCGTCGATCCAGCTCGACACGCAGACCACGATCGGGCTGCCGCTGCGCGACAGCTACCTGGCCGCGCTCGGGCGCGTCGGGCTGCCTGGGGACGATCCGAGCGCCCTCGCGGCGGCGGAGGCCCTGCAACAGTGGGATGGCAATGCGGCGGCGAGCAGCCGCGGCGCGGCCGTCTACGAGATGCTCACCTTGATCCTGTTGCGCAACACGGTGAGGGGCGTGATCGGTCCCGATGAGTACGCGTACTTCGCGTCCAACGTGTTCCTCACGAATCAGCTGAACGGATTGATGGACGTGCTCGAGAACCCGCGCGCGCCCTATTTCGGCATCAGCGAGGGCGTGGATCCGGGGGTCGCCCGGGATGAGGCCGTGCGCACGGCGCTCGGCGAGGCGGACGCGATGCTCCGCGGGGCCCTGGGGTCGGACGTGAGCGCGTGGACCTGGGGCGGGATCCACGAGCTGACCTACAACCACCCGCTCGCGAGCGAGGACCCGCGCTTCGACATCGGCACCTTCCCGGCGACCGGCGACGTGGAGACGGTGAACATCGGCGGGTGGTTCGCGAAGGTCGGGATCCTGGCGCTCCCGCCCGGCGAGTTCGAGGACGCAGGCGGGGTGCGAGCCGCGCTCGATCAGGACTCGCTCAGCGCGACGCGGCTGATCTGGAACCTCGCGCCGCTCGACGGCTCGCTCGGGGTGATGAGCACGGGCATCAGCGGGGATCCGCGGACGTGCCATTACGCGGATCATGCCGAGGCGTGGAGGGCGGGGCAGATCTTCCCGATACCGTTCACGTCCGCAGCGATCCCCTGAGTCGACCGCCGCTGACGGCCGACCTGACTGCGATTCACCGACCCTGACTGCGACTCGCCGTCCGCCATCCGCTGCCGCCCGCCACCCGCCGCGGGGACCTCAACCTGAGTCGGGGACCTCAACCTGAGTCGGGGACCTCAACCTGAGTCGGGGACCCGTCCGGGGGCGGACGGCCGGCAGCCGTCAGGTCAACCCGGGGCACACCGCCGGCCGACGTACCTCGATCCCACCGCCGCCCACCGAACCCGGGTCAGCCCCCAGGGTCAGCCCCCACCGAACCCGGGTCAGCCCCCGCCGATCAGGCCGCCAGGCCCTGCTTGACGTGGCCCACCGCCGCACCAGACGAGTAGCGATGGCGGCGATCCGCGACGCGCCCACGGCATACGGGAACTCCAAGCGATATGAGATGTGTTCGATGTTACATTTTGTGCGTTCCCGCCCCATCTAGAGGTCGGTTTGTGGGTGGAAGCAAGGAAACAGGAGACATCACATGACAGCAACGACACTGGGAGCCGGGGACAGCACGGTGCGAGCCTGCGGGATCACCGACCTGGGGCGGGTTCGCAAGAACAACGAGGACACGCTCCTCATCGCGCACCTCACATCGGTCGCCAAGACCGCGCCGCCTGCTCATGCGGTTACCTTCGAAGCCTCCTATCCCGTCCTGCTCGCCGTCTCCGACGGCATGGGCGGCGCGGCGGCCGGCGAGGTCGCGAGCGCCCTGGTCGTGGAGGCGCTTCGACGGGCGATGGCCACGGCGCGCGGCAACTGGGACGACGCGACCCTCCTGGCTGTTCAGCGAGCCAACCGCGAGGTGTGGCAAGCCTCGCAGCAGCCGGGCCGCCAGGGCATGGGAGCGACGCTCACCGCGATATGCGTGCACGGGACCGAGGCGCACGTCGCCGAGGTGGGCGACTCGCGCGCCTACCTGATTCGCAACGGGCAGATCCTCCAGATCACGCACGATCAGAGCTTCGTGCAGGCGCTCATCGACGCAGGGATGATTCAACCCGAGGAGGCCGAGCAGCACCCGATGAGGAGCATGTTGCTCCAGGCGATGGGCCTCGATCCGGACGTCAAGGCCAGCGTCGCCCGGCTCGAGCTGCGGCGCGACGATCGCCTCCTGCTCTGCTCGGACGGACTCTCGAACAAGCTCTCGGCCGGCGACATGCTCGCCGTGATCGAGAGGGGCCCGTCGATCGAGGCCTCATGCCAGAGGCTCGTCGCGCTGGCGAGCGAGCGCGGCGGGGAGGACAACATCACCGCCATCGTCGCCGAGCTGGATGGAGAAGGGCTCACGCCGCCGAGGAGAGGCGAGAAGGTGGCCCAGACGCTTCACACGGTCACCGAGTTCAATCCGCGAAAGAAGGCCTGACGTCGAGCCACGCCGGCTCCGCCGAGCTCCCAGCTCAGCGCCCCGGCCCACCGGCGCGCGCGGCGAACGACCTCCGGAGAGCTCGGGCGCGTGCGCTCGGCTGTGGTACGGGCGAGGGGCACGACAGGAGAGCGCGCATGGTGCCAGGAAGCTTTCGCGGCGTTGCCTTCGATCTGGACGGGACCCTGCTGCGGTCCGACCATTCGGTCTCACCCGAGATGCGATCGCTGTGCTCGGCGTTGACCGGGCGGGGGCTCCTGCTCACGCTGATCAGCTCGCGGCCCCCTCGCTCCGTCGAGCAGATCGCCGACAGCCTGGAGCTGCAAGGCCCGTGGGCGGCGCTGAACGGCGCCGTCGTCTTCAGCTCCGGCAGGCGGATACTCGACCGCTCGCCCCTGCCGGAGGCCACCGTCGAGCAGATCCTGGCGCGCTATGGACGCGACGAGCGGGTCAGCCTGAACCTCTACGCCGGCTTCGACTGGATCGTTCAGGCGGCGGACCGGCGCGTCAGGGCCGAGGCCGACATCGTCGGCTTCGCGCCCACGGTCGATGCCGGCTTCGCGAGCCGCCCCGTGACCGAGAAGCTCCTGATGATCACCGACGAAGGGCACTGCGATAACGCTCGGCTCGCGAAGGAGCTCGCGGCGCTCGACGACGGCATTGCGGTAGCGCGTTCGAAGGACAACTACATCGAGATGACGCGCAGCCGGATCGACAAGGGGCGCGCGCTCGCGTTCATCGCCGAGAGGCGAGGGCTGTCCGCGCGGGAGATGGTCGCTGTCGGCGACGGCGAGAACGACATTCCCATGCTGAAGGCCTGCGGTCTTCCGATCGCGATGGGTCACAGCCCGCAGGCGCTCAAGCAGGTGGCCGAGCTGGTCGTCGGCAGCAACGACGA
The DNA here is from genome assembly GCF_051521455.1 of Sorangium sp. So ce887. Lineage (NCBI taxonomy): Bacteria > Pseudomonadati > Myxococcota > Polyangiales > Polyangiaceae > Sorangium > Sorangium sp. So ce887. Next base: position 3,982,376 of record NZ_CP150354.1, read on the forward strand.
CAGCTCCCTCACCGACGCGCTCAGCCGCATCTTCGGGGCGGCAGCGGCGCGCTAGATCGGGCGGCCGCGCGGGAGAGCCGGGCCGCCGCGGCGGGCGCGGCGCTCAGATGTGCTTCGGCGGATTCAGCTTGTCGTTCGCCGGCTTTCTCTGAACGAGCGCCTTGGCCTTCTCGTACAGGATCCGGAGCCGCCCGCCCTCGGGCTCCCAGTACTCGGCGCGTTCCACGTTCAGCCTCAGGATCGCGGCGTGAGGGTGAGCGGGGCCGTCCGGCAGCCACGCCTTCCACGAGGGCTTCCAGAGGCTCCGGATCTTCTCCTCGTTCCTGTCGATCGTCGCGCGCGCCGAGATCGAGATGTACGCCCGATCCCGCGGCCGGTAGCAGCAGACCGCCACCTGCTGCTCCCGGGTGATCTCGCCGGTCTTCGCCGTCTCCTCCTGCGTCACGAACCAGAGATCGCAGTCCATCAGCTCGGCCGGCTCCTGGATCTCCATCGGCCGACCCCGCATCAGCCCCTCCGGGGTCATGGTGACGAGCATGGCCGTGTCGAACTCCCTGAGCAGCGCGTGCAGCTCACCCATGGATCCGCGGTCCTGAGCCCTGGCTCCTGGCTCTCCACTCTGGTGTTGCTCTCCGCTCTGGTGTTGCATGCGGACAAAGCTGCTCCGCGGGCCCTGGCCCGCAAGCAAGGGGGCGCCCGGACCCGCCTGCGCCACGGCCCGGCAGCGCTCCGGAGCCGCCTGATGCGCCGCGCTCGGCCCTGCCCGTCCAGGCGGCTCACGCCGCGAGGTTTTGCGCAGTCGGCAGCGCGGTGCGACGCCTCGACGCGCGTCCGCCCGGCAGAAGTGGCCCTGTTCTGCCGCCGGGAGTGCCGAACTGCGAACCGCCATGAACGGCACGAGCCATGCTTTGCGTGATCATGACCGAACTCTGCCAGCAGGCTCTGCCATGACCGCGCTTTGCGACGACCTCGACGACCGCGTCCCCGCCGTTCCGATCCGGGAAGACACCGCCCGGCTCCGGGAGGACTTCCTCGTGCTCGCCGCGCACGAGATCAGGACGCCTGTCACCTCGCTCCTCCTGCAGCTCCAGCTGACGAAGCGGATGAGCGAACGGGAGCCGGAGAACACCCCGGCGTGGGCGGCGGCGATGCTGGCCGTCTTCGACCGTCAGCTCGGCCGGCTCGCCAGGCTGTGCGACGACATGCTCCAGGTCCGGCGCGCCGATCCGGCCCGGCGCGCGCCGGCCCGCGAGCTTGTCGATCTCGTCGTGCTCGTCCGCGATGTGGTGGCGGCGGCGGTCGCGCATCGGCCGGCCGCGCGCGGCGCCATCGCGGTCGCGGCCGAGGGCGCGGTGATCGGCCGCTGGGACCGGCCCCAGATCGAGCGCATGGCGTTCCACCTGATCAAGAACGCGATCACCTTCGGTGAGGGCAAGCCGATCTCGATCGAGGTGCGCGCGACGCGCGCGCGGGCGCGGCTCATCGTGCGCGATCACGGCATGGGGATCGCGAGGGAGGACCAGGAGCGGATCTTCGCGCGATTCGAGCGGGCGGTCCCGGATCGCTTCGGCGGCCTGGGGCTCGGCCTCTACATCGCGCACGCCGCGGCGCGCGCGCATGGCGGGGCGATCCGCGTGGAGAGCGAGCTCGGCCGGGGCGCGGTGTTCGTCGTCGATCTCCCCCTCGCGCCGCGGTTGCCGGAGCGCGAGGGGCGCGCGGGCCGAGCGCGCCCCTCGCGGCGCGGCCTCGCCCGGCGGCCGTCCGAGCTGCCCCTGAGCGCGCACCTCAAGCTCGCGCACGTGAAGCACCTGTACCACCGGGCGCAGCGCCCGCACCCGTGACAGGCCAGCGCCGCGGTCGGCTCACCCGTTCAGGAAGCGGACGAGCAGGCGCAGGCCCGTCTCCTGGCTCTTCTCGGGGTGGAACTGCGTCGCGGTCACGTTGTCCCGCTCGATCGCCGCGGTGATCCGGTGCGGGCCGTGCTCCGTCGTCGCCGCCACGAGCGCCGGGTCGAGCGGGACGGCGTGGTAGCTGTGGACGAAGTAGACGAACGGGCGCTCGCCAGCGAACACGCCGAGCGGGCCCTCCACGTCGCGCGTGATCGCGATGCGGTTCCACCCCATGTGGGGGATCTTGATCCCGGCCCAGGGCTCGCCGGCCACCGCCGTCGCCTCGGCCGCGCTCGGCTCCGGCGTGAGACGCTTGACGATGCCGGGGAACACGCCGAGCCCCCGCGCGCCGGCCGCCTCCTCGCTCGAGTCGAAGAGGGCCTGCATGCCGAGGCAGATGCCGAGGTACGGCGCCCCCTTCCGGATCTGCTCGCGCAGCGCCTCGCCGATGCCGCTCTGCAGCGCGGCCGCGCAGTCGCGGAAGGCGCCCTGGCCTGGCACCACCACCTTGTCGGCCCGCGCGATGACCTCCGGATCGCCCGTGCGCGTGACCGCGCACGGCTCGCCGGCGTCCCCGGCGGCCTGGAGGAGCGCCCGCTCCACGGAGCGCAGGTTGCCCATCCCGAAGTCGACGAGCGCGATCGATTGCATGGCTCAGAGGCTCCCCTTGGTGGACGGAATGCCGGCGACGCGGGGCTCGATGCGGGTCGCCTTCATCAGCGCCTTGGCGAACGATTTGAAGCAGATCTCGACGATGTGGTGCAGGTTGTCCCCCTCGATGAGGCGGACGTGGAGGTTCGCGCCGACGCCGCGCGCGAAGCCCTCGAAGAACACGGGGGCGAGCTCGACGTCCCACGTGCCGAGCTTCGCCTTGGGCAGCGGCACGCGCCAGACAAAGTACGGCCTGCCGGAGAGGTCCAGCGCGCACTGCGCGAGCGCCTCGTCCATGGGGAGCGTCGCCTCGCCGTAGCGCGCGATGCCCGCCTTGTCGCCGAGCGCCTGCTGCACGGCCGCGCCCAGGGTGATGCCGCAGTCCTCGGTGGTGTGGTGGCCGTCGATCTCGATGTCGCCCTCGGCGTGGATGGTGAGGTCAAACAGGCCGTGGCGGGCGATCTGATCGAGCATGTGCGTGAGGAAGGGGAGCGGCGTCCTGATCGACGAGCGGCCCTGGCCGTCGAGATCGATCTCGATGCGGATGTCCGTCTCGCGCGTCTTGCGCTCGACTTTGGCGATGCGGGGCATGGCGCGTAGGGTAGTCGCCCCGGGCGACGATGGGGAGCACCACGGATGAGCCGGCCGCCCGGCTTGCCCGCCCCGCGTCGGTCCAGCGCACGGCCGGCAGCACGGCGAGCACGGCGACCGACCGTGGCGGCCCCTGACGTGGCCTGACGTGGCCTGAGCGGCCGAGGCGAGGCCTTGGACGAAAGCGGCGGATGGAATAAGGTGGCCCCCTGGATAACGTGGCGGTGGTGGCGCGCCCTGACGGCCGCCCCAGCGCAGGAGTGTCCGTGAGCGCACCGGTTGCCGAAGGTCAAGTTCTGTCGGGGAAATACCGGGTCGAGCGCATCCTCGGGCAAGGGGGCATGGGCGTCGTCGTCGCCGCCCTGCACGAGCAGCTCCACCAGCGGGTCGCCATCAAGATGCTCCACCCCGGCGCCAACGCCGAGATGGTGGAGCGCTTCGTGCGCGAGGCGCGCGCGGCGGTGCGCCTGAAGAGCGAGCACGTCGCGCGCGTGCTCGACGTCGGGACGCTCGAGACCGGCGCGCCGTTCATGGTGATGGAGTACCTGGAGGGGAGCGACCTGCAGGAGACGCTGCGGCAGCGCGGCCCGCTCGAGCTGGAGGAGGCCGTGGGCTACGTGCTCGAGGCCTGCGAGGCCATCGCCGAGGCGCACGCGGCCGGCATCATCCACCGCGATCTCAAGCCGGCGAACCTCTTCCTCACGCGCGGAGCGGACGGCAGCGGCATGGTGAAGGTGCTCGATTTCGGCATCTCCAAGGCGCTCGCCGAGTCGGCCGGGGCCGAGCCCGAGCTCGGGCTGACGAAGACGGCGATGGTGCTGGGCTCGCCGCTCTACATGGCGCCGGAGCAGATGCGCTCGGCGCGCTCGGTGGACGCGCGCGCGGACATCTGGTCGCTCGGCGCCATCCTCTATCAGCTGCTCACGGCGCGGGTGCCCTTCGACGCGACCTCGCTGTCCGAGCTCATCCTGATGATCAACACCGAGGCGCCGCCGTCCCCGAGCACCTTCCGGCGCGACCTGCCGCCGGGCCTGGAGGCGGCGATCCTGCACTGCCTCGAGAGGGACGTCGCGAAGCGCTTCAGGTCCGTCGCCGAGCTCGCGGGCGCCATCGTCGATTTCGGCCCTCCGCTCGCGCTGGCGTCGCTGGAGCGGATCGAGCGGACGCTGGGGCTCGTGCCCGCGGTCAGCTGGCGCGACCGGGCGAGCTCGGCGCGCGATCGGATGAGCGTTCCCCCCGGGCCGACGACGCAGGAGCGCGTGAGCGGCGTGCCCGCGGCGACCGCGCAGGGGCGGTCCAGCGCGCCGCCCGCCGGCGTGACGTCAGGCGCCGCGGTCGGCCACACGGCCGGCCCGGTGGGCTCGGCTCCCGGCTGGACGGCCGCGAGCCCCGTGTCGGCCGGCCGCAGGCGGAGCGGCGTGGCGCTCGCGATCGCCGGGGTGGGCCTCGCGGCGGTGATCGGCGGGGTCCTGCGCTTCGTCACGTTCCGCGGCGACGCGGGGAATCCTGCGGTCGATCCGCTGGCCGCGACCACCTCCGCCGAGCCCCCGCCGCCCGCGACGACGTCCGTGCCGCCCCCGCCGGTCCCTCCTCCGGACGTCTCCGCCGTGGCCACGGTCGCCACCCCGGCGCCGACGACGACCGCGGTGGCCACAACGGCCCCGGCGCCGTCGGCGAGCGCCCGAACATCGACGACGGCGACCGCGAAGGCGCCCACGACGTCCACCCCCACGGCGCCTCGGCCGAGGGCCTCCGCGGTGCCTTCGGCCCCACCGGCGTCGACAGCGGCGCCCTCGGCCGCGTCGACCACGACCGCGTCACAGGGGAACGACAGCCCCAGCATCTTCGATGTGCTGAACGACAAAGGTAAGCCCAGATGAATTGGCCTGGAAGCGAACGACTCCCGCTGCGGAGCCGCAAGAGCGCGCGCGTCTGTGCCGCGCTCGCGCTCGGCGGCGCCGCGCTGGCGGGGCTCGCGCCCGCCGCGGCCCAGCCTGCGCCGGCCGCCGGCGCGCCCGTCGTGGCCCAGCCTGCGCCGGCCGCCGCGCCCGCCGCGAGCGCTCCTGCGGCCCAGGGGCCGCTGTCCGAGACCCTCACGGGGGAGGCCAAGGCCGAGTATGAGGCCGCGCGGATCCTCTTCAACGACGGCGACTACCGCAACGCCATCATCAAGTTCGAGCGCGCCCACGAGCTCTCCCGCGACCCGCGGCTGCTCTGGAACATCGCCCTCTGCCAGAAGAACCTCAAGCGCTACGCGCGCCTGCTCGGAACGGTCGAGAAGCTCCTCCAGGAGGCCGGCCCGCAGCTCACGGAGCAGGATCGCAAGGACGCCGCGGCGCTCGTCGAGGCGACGAAGGCCTACGTGAGCCGCCTCGACCTCCAGGCCAGCGAGGCGGGCGCCGCCGTCTTCGTCGACGGCGAGGAGGTCGGCCGGACCCCGCTGCGCGAGCCCGTGCTGCTCGACGTCGGCACCCGGAAGATCCGGGTGACCAAGAAGGGCTTCAAGGACGTCGAGGTCTCCCAGCCGGTGGCGGGCGGCGACATGGTCACGGTGAAGGCCACGCTCGAGCGCGAGGTCCACCAGGGGCGGCTCATCGTCGCGGCGCCGTCGAACGCCGTCATCTCCATCGACGGCCGCGTGGTCGGTCGCGGCACCTATGACGGGCCGGTGCCAAGCGGCGGCCACGCGCTCCGCGTCACGGCGTCCGACATGGTGTCGCACCAGTCCGAGGTCATGATCCACGATAACCAGACACGCCGCGTGCAGGTCTCGCTGGTGCCGAAGCCCAAGGAAAGCAACATCGCGAGCTGGATCTGGATCGGCGGCGGCGTGGCCGTGCTCACGGGCGCGCTCCTGGTCGGCCTGGGCGTCTTCGCAGCGGAGCCGCCGGTCGACGGCAACCTGTCGCCCGGCTCGGTCGCCCTGTCCGCGCGGGGCGGCGCCTCGTTCGCGATCCCCTTCGGAGGAGGCCGATGATCCGCGGCCGCCGGTTCGTCCTCGCCGCGCTCCTCGCGCTCGCGTGCGGAGGGTGTTCTTCGCCGGACGAGATCGTCGTCGCCATCTCGACGGATCTCGCCCTTCCCAAGGACTTCGATGTCCTCCAGGTCCAGGTGTTCAAGAGCGGCGGAGGCGGGTTCAATCAAGCCTACCTGCGGCTTGGCGAGTCCGATGCCGACGCGCAGCTCCCGGCGACAATCGGGTTCTACTCCTCGAACAGCGGGGGTGAATCCATCCGGATCAGGGTCAGCGCGCGCGTCGATGACGCGCTTGGCGCGGTGCGCATCGTGCGTGAGGCGGTCACGACGATCCCGGAGAATCGCGTCGCGTTGCTCACCCTACCGCTCGACTTTCTCTGCGACGGCTCAGGGAAGAGCGCGGGGAACGACGTCGAGAACACGCTCTGCGGCGACGAGCAGACCTGCGTCGCGGGGGCATGCGTGTCGAACAAGATCGATTCGAGCACGCTCCCTGACTATTCGTCCGGCGACGTCTACGGCGGTGGGGACGGGGACTGCTTCGACGTGACGACCTGCTTCGAGGAGGCGACGGCGGCGGAGGTCGACGCGGCGGCTTGCACGATCGCGGGCGACGGCGGGGCTCCACGGAACGTGGCGCTGGAGACCGTCGCTGGCGACGGCATATGCGACGGCGATGGCGACGAGCGCCGTTGCCTTGTGGCGCTCGACGCCGCCAGCGATGACGGCTTCCGGGTGGAGGAAGACGGGCAGATCCAGCTGCCACCGGAGGTGTGCAAGCAGATGGCGAACGGCAAGATCGCGGCCGTGTTGACGGCGCCGGCGACGGACTGCGCCCAGAAGACCACGGGGCTGCCGACGTGCGGGCCGTGGCTCGCGTCGGGGTCGCAGGAGCCCTGACGAAGGGCACATCGCTGCCGGGATCGCGCCCGGCAGCGTCAGCATCGAGGGGGAACGCTCGTCTTCGCGCTCCCGCCCCGCCAGCGATCACCGCGGCTAGGTGAGCGAGCCGCGCGACGGCGGCGGTGGGCGAGCCGCGCGACGGCGGCGCGGTGGGTCACCCCCGCCGTCGCCGCCACCCGGCGAGGAGCGCCGCAGCGGCGAGCCACACCGCAGCCGAGATCGCCGACGCGTCGGCGCGCACCGCGAGGCCGCAGCCGTTGCCGTGCGCCTGCGGCTCGCCGCCTCCGGGCCGGGAAGTCGCGCCGTCGCCGTCGCCGCCAGCGCCGCCGCCGTTGTCACCGCCGCCCCCGCCAGCGCCGCCGGCACCCGCATCGCCGCCGGCGCCGCCGCCTCCGCCAGCGCCGCCGGCACCCGCATCGCCGCCAGCGCCGCCGCCCCCGCTTCCGGCATCGTCGGGCACGCAGCCGCCGGCCACGCAGGTGCCGCCGGGGCAGCGGGCGCCCTCGTTCGGGAACAGCGCGCACTCGCCGTACCTTGGATGGCACTGCGCGGAGGTGCAGGCGTTCCCGGAGGGCGCGCACGCGACCGGCTCGTTGCCCCTGCAGACGCCGTCGTCGCAGGCGTCGGCCAGGGTGCAGGGGTCGCGGTCGTCGCAGGGCGTGCCGTCGGGCTTCGGCGGCGCGTCGCAGTCGCAGGCGTCGCCCACGCCGTCGCTGTTCGCGTCCTCCTGCCCGCGGTTCGCCAGGATCGGGCAGTTGTCGGCGCCGTCGAGCGCGCCGTCGTTGTCGTCGTCGTCATCGCACCGGTCGCCCTGGCCGTCGCCGTCGGTGTCGCTCTGGCTCGGGTTCGCCGAGAGTGGGCAGTTGTCCGAGCCGTCCGGGGCCCCGTCGTCGTCGTCGTCGCCGTCGCACGCATCCCCATCGCCGTCGCCGTCGATGTCGGCCTGATCGGGGTTGGGGGTCGAGGGGCAATTGTCTGCGCCGTCCTCCACACCGTCGTCATCCCTGTCGAGCGCGCTCGCGTCGCAGGCGTCGCCTGCGCCGTCGCCGTCGATGTCGGCCTGATCGGGGTTGGGGACGACAGGGCAGTTGTCGGCCTCGTCGCTCAAGGCGTCGTTGTCGTCGTCGCCGTCGCACGCGTCGCCCAGTCCGTCATTGTCCGTGTCGGTCTGGTCGGAGTTCGGCACCGACGGGCAGTTGTCGGCCTTGTCGTCCAAGGCGTCGTTGTCGTCGTCGTCGTCGCACGCGTCGCCCGGTCCGTCATCGTCCGTGTCGGTCTGGTCGGAGTTCGGCACCGACGGGCAGTTGTCGCCGTCGTCGTTCGCGCCGTCGCCGTCAGCGTCGTCGTTGAGGTCCCAGTTGACCACGCCGGCCTGTTCGGTCGCCGTCATCCCGAGCAGCGCCCCCGCCGGGAGGGCATCGAGGCGGATCGCGCTCGCGTGCGCGTCGGCCTGGCTCGCGTGCTGCCCGCCGAAGTGCATGAGGATCCGCGTCCCCCTGGGTGGCACCGTGAGGGCGAACTCGACCGTGGGCCCCTGTGTCGCCGCGCAGTTGTCGGTGGTCATCCCGACGCTCCCCGGCGCGATCGCCGCCGAAGGCCCGTAGAAATTGAAATGGAGGCTCGGGTCCGCGCCCGCGTCGACGTCGTCCGTGGCGAGCCACCGGTCCACCGGCGTGAACTCCAGATCTCCGCTGTGCGACTGCGTGATCGTTGTGTCGTTGTCGGAGCCGACGTTCGTCTCGATCCGCACGACCGCCGGCAGCTCGGAGGCGGTGGGGTTGTGGAGGATCTCCAGGAACCGCGCCCACCCTTCGTCGGTGGGCACGTACACCTTCCTGGTGACCTCGAGGCTGCCGAGGAGCGCCGGCCCGTGGGCGAGCTGTCTCCCGTCCATCTCCGCCACCCGGGTCGAGGGAGGGAACCTCGCCCCGTCCACCCGCAGCACCATGCCGGTGTCGAAGGCGTCAATGGTCCCGTTGTTGACCACCCCGTCCGTCCCGACGTCCCACACGAAGGTGAGGCCATCCACGAGCTCCTGAAGGGGGCCCGAGGCACCACACTGCGCCGCCGCGCTCCGCGGGGCAGCCACGAGCGCCAGCGTGACGCCGAGCCCTGTGGCCATGACGATTCGCTTCATTCTCTCTCTCTATCTGGGTGGTGGCCTCACCCGCCCGCGGGTCACTTCGTCTCCAGGACCAGGAGCTCGATCCGCCGGTTTTTCTCCCGCCCGGCCGCGCTCTTGTTGTCCGCGATCGGCTGGCTCGCCCCGTATCCCTTCGCGACCAGCCGCTCGGCCGCGATCCCCTTCTCGACGAGCCTCCTGCGCACCGCTTCCGCGCGCGCCGTCGAGAGCGTCTCGTTGAACCGGGCGTTGCCGGCGCCGTCCGTGTGCGCGCAGACCTCGATCTTCACCCACTCCGGGTGCTGCGCGATCACGTCGTGCACCTCGGCGAGCACCGCCTCGCTCTTCGGATCGATCGGCGCCGGATCGTTCTTCAGCACGCGGAACACGACGGGCTCCAGCAGCACGACCCGCTCCCCCTGCACCCGCACCCGCGTCGGGCAGCCGCGCGCGGCCGCGTCCTCGCTCGCCGGGCCCTTCTCGCGCGGGCACGCATCGGCGTCGTCGAGCAGGCCGTCGCCGTCCTGATCCGCGGGCTTGCTCGGCGCCGCAGGGGGGCAGCCCGGCCGCGTCGCGCCGCCCGCCGCGTCGCCCTTCTCCGCCGGGCACGCGTCGAGCGCGTCGGGCAGGCCGTCGCCGTCCTGGTCCGCGGGACAGCCGCGCCGCGCCGGATCGCCGCCCCCGCCGCCTGCGGCCGTGTCGGGGCACACGTCGTCCGGATCGGCGACGCCGTCCTCGTCCCGGTCCTCCACGGGGCAGCCGTTTCGCCGCGCGTCGGCGCTGGCCAGCCCGTGCGTGTACGGGCACGCGTCCTGGGCGCCGGAGATGCCGTCCGCGTCCGGATCCGGGTCCGCCGCGCGCACGGGAGGGAGCGCAGGCGGAGCCCACGCCACGGTCCCGATCGCGCGGAACGACGGCGCGCCGATCGCCTCCCCGAGGCCCGGACCGGCGGCCGCCCCGACGACGAGGCCCGCGAGCGGGCGGAGCCGGGCGCCAAGCAGGAGCTCGGCGCTCGTGGTCCTCTCCACCGCGACCCGCTCGCGCGCGGTGAGCGACAGCGAGCCGCCCTGCAGCATCGTCTCGGCGTACACCTCCGGGCCGATCTGCAGCCGCTCGTCCCAGAGGAGCACGGCCGCGCCGCCGCCGTACGCGAGCGTCGACGGGTTCTCGGAGCTCCGCATCACCGCGCCGCCCGCGACGCTCCACACCACCCGCGCGACCCGCCCGCCGAGCAGGAGCTGCGGCGTCACGCGCACCGCGCCCTCGCCGACGTACGCGTCCGAGCTGCCCGTGGGCAGGTGCAGGGCCGCGCTCGTGCCGATCTGGAGCGCGTCGCGCTCGTCGCCGAGCAGCCGGACGCGCACGCCGAGGCGCAGGTCGCCGAGCGCGGGGGACGACGGCGCCTCGGGCGCGCCCGCGCCGGCGGCGGACGCGGGGCCGTCGCCGCTCTGGGCCAGCGCGAGCGGGAGAGAGGCCGAGACGAGCAGCCGATCCCAGAGCGAGAGCGAGCCGCCGACGTGGAGGTGCGACTGGCTGCCGACGATCACCCGCTCGGGCGAGGCGCCGTCCGAGAGGGTGAGCGGGTCCTCCGCGTGATCGAACAGGACGAGCCCGCGCGGAACCAGGTGTCCGCCGATGAACGGCGACGGCACGCCGAAGAGCGGGTCGCCCGCGGGGGTCGGCTCGAACCGGCTCAGCGCGACGGCGCCGGGCCCCTCCGCGCGGGCGGACGATGCGCCCAGGGCGATGCCGAGGAGCGCGCTCGCGAGCGCCGCGCCCACCGTGATGAGGCCTCTCATGGGCGCCGGATGGTATCCTCGCGAGCGCAAGCGGAGCAAAGGCGATTTGTCCGCGACGTTTCCATGTTGCTCGCCCGGCGCGCGCATCGGTTAGCATCGCGCTGACCGGAGCGCGGCCCTGCGAGGCCTGCCTCCGCCAGCAAGGAGCATCGATGCGAGGGAAGCCTCTGGGCCAGTGGGGGTGCGCCATCGTGGCCGCGCTCAGCGTGGCGCTCGCGGCGGGCGACGCGGCGGCCCAGCCCGCGCCCGCCGCGCCCGCCGCGCCCGCAGACAAGCCGCTCGCGGCGTCGCTGACCGGGATGGCCAGGGCCGAGCACGGGGCGGGCGCCGCGCTGTTCGACGACGGCGACTACGCGGGCGCGCTCGCGCGGTTCGAGCGCGCCTACGAGCTGTCGCGCGATCACCGCCTGCTCTGGAAGATCGCGCTCTGCCAGAAGAACCTGCGGCGCTACGCGAAGATGCTCGCGACGCTGCGCCGGATGGAGGCGGAGGCGGGCGCCGCGCTGTCGGCCCGCGACAAGAAGGACATCGCCGACCTGATCCAGGCCGCCGGGGCGTTCGTGTCGCGCCTCGAGATCACGGCCAGCGAGCCGGGGGCCACGGTGTTCGTGGACGACGAGCCGGTCGGGACGACGCCGCTCGCGGCGCCGGTGCCGATCGACATCGGCGAGCGCCGCATCCGCGTGTCGAAGCCCGGCTTCGTCGATTTCGTTCGCCGGGAGAAGGTGGTCGGCGGCGGCAGCATCGCCCTCGTGGCGCGGCTCGACCGGGCGGTGCACCGGGGTCGGCTCGTGGTCGCCGCGGGGCGGGACGACCTCATCGCGATCGACGGCAAGGTGGCGGGCAAGGGCCGCTGGGAGGGCCCGGTGGCGAGCGGGACCCACGCGCTGCGCGTGACGGCGCCCGGGATGACGCCGCACGAGGTGCAGGTCCTGGTCCGCGACGAGGAGCTCCGCCGCATCGACGTCTCCCTGGAGCGCGCTCCGGGGCCGGGCGGCGCGAGCAAGTGGCTCTGGATCGGCGGCGGCGCGGCGATCTTCGCCGGCGCGCTCGTCGCGGGCGCGCTGCTCTTCGAGCCGGGGACGCCGGCGGAGCAGGGCAGCCTCGGCACGGTCCCGCTCGGATTTGGAGGGAGACGTTGATGCGCACGAAGCGGACGAGCTCGGTGTCGATGGCGGCGGCGTTCCTCGCGCTCGCGGGGGCGGCGGCGGTCGCGTCCTGCGGCGGGGAGAAGGGGCAGCTCATGGTCGTCTTCCAGACGGACATGTCGCTGCCGAAGGACATCGACACGATCCGGGTCGAGGCGACGCTCGACGGGTCCATCGTCTACGACGAGACCTTCGAGCGACTCGGGGGCGAGGGCTCGATCCGCCTGCCGGCCACGCTCGGCTTCCTTGCCTCCGACGATCCTGCGCAGGCGCTCCGGGTGCGCGTCATCGCGAGCCGCGGCGGCAAGGACGGGGTGCGCCTGCTCCGCGAGGTGCTCACGACGGTGCCCGAGGGTCGCACCGCGACCCTCCACATGCCCATCCAGTTCCTGTGCGACGGCTCGGCCGAGGTCGAGCGCGACGACCAGGGCAACGCGCTGCGCGACGCGCAGGGCAACGTGCTCGTCAAGAACAGCTGTCCCGAGGGCCAGAGCTGCGTCGCCGGCTCGTGCGTGCCGCGCGAGATCGACTCGCGCGCCCTGCCCGAGTTCGAGGCGAAGGCCGTGTTCGGCGGCGGCGACGGCGACAGCGACGGGCTCTGCTTCGACACCGTCCGGTGCTTCGCCGCCGCCGTGTCCGCGCCGGTCGATCTGGAGAGGTTCGCCGCGAACCCCAGCGACTGCGTGGCGAACGCGCCGGGCGGCGAGGTGAACGTCGCGCTCCTCACGCAGGGCGGCGGCATCTGCGGCGAGAGCGCGTGCTACGTCCCGCTCGACGCCGAGAGCGACGCGGGCTTCCGGGTCGAGGAGGGCAACGTCCTCCGGCTGCCCCCCGAGGTGTGCAAGCGAGCGCAACAGGGCAAGCTCGCGGGGATCGCGATCGCGATCGCGGAGGGCGAGGGCGAGGGCGAGGGCGAGGGGACGTGCCGCAAGAAGGGCACGGACCTGCCGACGTGCGGCCCGTGGTCGGCGTCGGGTGGAGGCCAGTACACGGAGCCTGACGCATCGGCGCCGATCCCGGTCGCGGTCGCGCAGGTCCACCCGGTGTCGCTGCGGGTGACCGCGGGCGGCGTGGCCTGGATCTCCGGCACCACCTTCGACGAGGCCGGCATGGCTCGGGCGGACGGGGAGCTGAAGACCGCGCCGCCGGGCGGCGGCGAGCCGCTGTCCCTCGGCGCGGCGCAGGCCTCGCCGAGGGACCTCGCGATCGACGAGGTGCGGCAGCTCGCCTTCTGGACGAACGCGGGGGACGGCACCCTGATGGCGGCCCCGCTCGCGGGCGGCGAGCCGCGCGTGCTGCTCGCGGATCTGAAGCAGCCCGAGGGGCTCTCGCTCTCCGGCGACGCGCTCACCTGGACCGAGCTCTGGGGAGGCGGCGTCTTCAGGGCGCTGCTGAGCGGCAGCGACGCCGAGGTCGCGCTCGGCACACCGGAGGACCTCATGCCGCCCGGCTCGGAGTTCGCGTCCCCGTACCGCGTGGCCAGCGCGGCGGACGCCGTGTGCTGGACCTACCAGGGCACGCTGGGCCAGGAAGACGGCGCGGTGGCGTGCCGCGTGCGAGGCGAGACGCATACGGTCGCCGCCGAGCAGCTCACCCCGCGGGAGATCGCGCTCGACGTGGACGCTCAAGGGAACACGGTGGCGGTCTACTGGGCGAGCTTCGAGGGCGGCAGCGTCTTCCGGGTCGACCTGAGCGGAGAGGCGGTCGGCGAGCCCGAGGAGGTCGTGTCGGATCAGGGCCAGCTGAACGGCGTCGCGGTCGACGCGGAGCACGTCTACTGGACGCGCCGCGACGAGGGGACGGTCGTGCGCATGCCGAAGGGCGGCGGGGACGAGGAGGTGCTCGCCTCGCAGCAGACGCGCCCCGGCGACATCGCGCTGGACGAGACGACGGTCTACTGGATCAACGAGGGATCGCCGGATCAGGAGGACGGCACCCCGGTGAAGGACGGGGCCATCCTGAAGCGCGCGAAGTGATGGCGACCGCGGCCCGCGGGGGCGCGTGCTCGCGCAGCGCGGGGCTCGCGGCGGGCTCGCGCCGCTCGGCGCCTGCGCGCTCGGCGCCGCGTGTGCTATGGCCCGACCCGTGAAGCGCACGGCCCTTCTCCTGTTCACCCTCGCGCTCCCCGCGTGCGGATCGAGCTACGCCCAGCAGGGCCCGAGCGACACGCTCCGGGCGTACGCGCAGGCGCTCCAGGAGGGGCGCGTCGACGCGGCCTACCGGCTGCTCTCGGACGAGGCCAAGCGGTCGATGTCGCTCGAGGCCTTCCGGCGCGCGGTCCGGGACAACCCGGACGACGCGCTCGAGATCGCCCGCGCCATCGCGCGGCCCGCGGCCGATCCGGTGGTGACGGCGACGGTCACCATGCCGAACGGCGAGGAGCTCCTGCTCGTCTTCGAGGGGGGCCGCTGGCGGCTCGACGCGGCGGCGGTCGATCTCTACGGCCAGGCGACGCCCCGGCAGGCGCTGGTGGGGTTCCTGCGGGCGTTCGAGCGAAGGCGCTACGACATCATCATGCGCTACGTTCCCGACGCCGAGAAGGAAGGCCTCGTGGAGCCGGCGGGCGGCGCGCCCGGCGAGGCGGGCGATCTCGGCGAGGCGGGCGCGCTGCGCGGGGAGGGCACGGCGCAGCCCGCAGCCCCCGGAGGCGCGGCGGGGAGCGCGGGCGCTGACGCAGCGCAGAAGCCGGGCGGTCGGCCCGGGACGGTCAGGGGCGCGGTGGGCGCGGCGCAGCTCACCCCCGAGAAGCTGAAGGCCGCCTGGGAGGGGCCGCAGAAGGAGCAGATCAACCGGGTCGTCCAGGCGATCAAGGCGGCGCTGCCGAGCGCGACCATCGAGGAGACGGGGGACAGCGCCTCGATGGCGTACGGCGCCGGTGGCACGGTCGCCTTCACGCGCGAGCACGGGGTCTGGAAGATCAAGGACTTCTAGCGGCTCGCCCGCGTCATGGCTTCGAGAAGAGCGCTGTACTAGGGTTGTCTGCATGCCGACCGGCGATCCTCCTTCGCGAACGCCCCCCTCGCCCGACGCGGACAGCGTCCCGATCCTCCCGCTCCGCAACTCGGTGTTGTTCCCCATGTCGGTCGTGCCGATCAACGTCGGCCGGCCGCGGAGCGTGCGCCTCGTCGAGGATCTCCTCGGCCGCGAGCGCGCGCTGGTCGGCGTGATCAGCCAGCGGTCGCCGGACGTGGACGAGCCGACGTTCAAGGAGCTTTATTCCGTCGGGACCATCGCCCGCGTCGTGAAGGTCATCCGGCTCGGCCCGAACAACTACTCGGTCGTGCTGAACGGGCTCGGCCGCTTCCGCATGAAGGCGGCGTTCTCGCTGGAGCCGTACATGCGCGCGCGGATCGAGCGCATCCCGGAGTCGCTCGTGCGCGACGTGGAGCTCGAGGCGCTCGGCGCGGGCCTGCGCGAGGCGACGCGCGAGGTGCTCGGCCTCATGCCGAACCTGCCGCGCGACACCGCGGGCATCCTCGACAACGTGCGCGAGCCCGGCGCGCTCGCGGATCTCATCGCCTCGAACTTCCCGCAGGCGCAGGCCTCGGTCGGCGACAAGCAGGAGATCCTCGAGGCGTTCGACGTGAAGGCGCGCGTCCGCCTCGTGCTCGCGATGGTCGGCCGGCAGCTCGAGGTGCTGCGGGTGAAGAAGGAGATCTCCTCCATGGTGCAGGAGGAGATGGGCAAATCGCAGCGCGAGTACATCCTCCGGCAGCAGATGAAGTCGATCAAGGAGGAGCTCGGCGAGGGCGGCGACGACGACGAGATCGAGGGCGCGCTGCCCGGGCGCATCCTGCAGGCGCTCAAGAAGGCGGGGACCAAGAACCCGGTGCTCGTGCTCGACGAGGTCGACAAGATGGGCGTCGATCTGCGCGGCGATCCGGCGGCGGCGCTCCTCGAGGTGCTCGATCCCGAGCAGAACTCGACCTTCCAGGATCACTACCTCGACCTGCCGTTCGATCTGTCGCAGGTGATGTTCCTCGCGACGGCGAACAACTGGGACGGCATCCCGGGGCCGCTCGTCGACCGCATGGAGGTCATCGAGGTGCCCGGCTACACGCGGACCGACAAGCTCGGGATCGCGCGGGAGTTCCTTGTGCCGAAGCAGCTGTCGGCGCACGGGCTCACGGACGAGCGGCTGGAGTTCACGGAGCCGGGCATCGCGGCGATCATCGATCACTACACGCGCGAGGCGGGGGTGCGCGGCCTGGAGCGGCAGATCGCGGCGGTGTGCCGCTCGACGGCGGTGAAGGTCGCCGAGGGCCACGACGTGCGCGAGGTGGCGGCGCCCGAGCACGTGGAGCAGGTGCTCGGTCCGCACAAGCACCGCCCCGAGCTCGCCGAGCGGTCGCTCCAGCCCGGGGTCGCGACCGGCCTCGCGTGGACGCCGGCGGGCGGCGAGATCCTCTTCATCGAGGCGACGAAGATGCCGGGCAAGGGCAACGTGGTGCTCACCGGCAACATGCGGAACGTGATGCAGGAGTCGGCGAGCACGGCGGTGAGCTTCGTGCGCAGCAAGGCCGAACGGCTGCACCTCGATCCGGAGTGGCTCAAGGAGATCGATCTGCACGTGCACATCCCGCAGCACGGCACGCCGAAGGACGGGCCGAGCGCGGGGGTGACGATGTTCTCCGCGGTGGCGTCCCTGCTGCTCGGCGTGTCGGTGCGCAGCGACATCGCGATGACGGGGGAGATCTCGCTGCGCGGGCGGGTGATGCCGGTCGGCGGCATCAAGGAGAAGCTGCTCGCGGCGCACCGGGCCGGCATCCGGCACGAGGATGTGCCGCAGGACGTCAAGGACCAGGTCAAGATCACGATGGTGTCCTCGATGGAAGAGATCCTGCCGATCGTCCTGGAGCCGCCGCGGCGCGCGCCGGCGCAGAGCGCGTCGGCGGACGAGGTCGAGGAGCAGGCCGGGGCGTAAGCCGGGGGGCTTCCGAGCGGGGCAGCCCAGGAGCGCGGCGTCGCGCGCGCCACGGCCCGCGCCCGCGAGGCGGCTAACCGTGGCACGCGCGCACGAACCCGCAGCGCAGCCTGCGGCACGCTTCGACCGGGATCCCGTCGAAGCGACCCTCGGCCCTCGCCTCGGAGAAGCGCTCGGCGAGCCGGGCGAGCTCGCGCTCGAACCGCGCATGCTCCTCGTCGGCGATCGAGCCCACGGGGCCCGAGGCCTTGAGCCACACGGGCTCCACCTCGGCGCCGACGAACAGCACACCCGCGCGGATCGGGCGGTCCGGATGGCGCCTCCGCAACGCGAGCGCGTACGCCCGCAGGCGGAGCTCGTAGGGCGCGAGATCCGCCCGAGGTCGCGCGCGCTTGTACTCGATGACATCGACGAGCCCGCTCGGATGCAGCACCACCAGATCGAGCGCGAGCGCCAGCGCGAGCCTCGCCCCGCGCCGCTCTCCGGCGCTCTGGGGGTCGATGTCGAGCACGAGCGCCTCCTCCCGGAGGAGCGCCGCCTCCTCGCCGCGCACCTCCCGCGCATAGGGCCCCCCGAGGAAGCGGGCGATGCCCTCGGCGACGCGCGGCGTGTCCGGGCCATGAGGCGCGAGCCCCTCGAAGGCGAGCCGCGCGACGACGTCCGCAGCCTCGGTCGGTTCACCCCAGCGCGCGCGCGGCCAGCGCTGGAGCACGCGGTGCGCGGCGCGGCCAGGAGGGCGAGGGTCGGCGCCGTCGTCGAGCTCGACACGCTCCTCGCCCGGCAGCTCAGGCGGGCCCTCGACGTCGAACAGGCCGAGCTGGCCCTCGCCCGGGGGCTCGCTGATCCCGAGGAGGTGCCTCAGTCGGAAGCGGCGCGAGCACGCCTGGAACGTCGCGAGCGACGCGGTCGCGATCCGCACGGTCTGCGCGCGCGCAGGCTCCGTCGCCGGCGCCGTCCGGGGGGGCGGCGCGGCGCGCGCGTAAGCGTCGGTGCCAGGGGCCGGCGGCCTGGCCTCCGCGAGCAACGCGCGGGCCTCGAGCGTTGCGCCGATCGTGCCGGCGAGCGGCGCGGGATCCTCGGCGTTCGCCGTCCCCTTCAGCGTGAGCCACGCCGAGCCGCTGCGCGGCTTGACCGCGGCGCCGACGAGCACGAGCTCGCGGCGGGCGCGGGTGATCGCGACGTACGTGAGCCGCTGCCGCTCGGCCCGCTCCCGCGCCCGCACCTCGGCGCGCGCCGCCTGGAGCGCGGGCGTGCTGAGGGGCAACGACGGCCCGTGCGCCGACCCCTCGACGTCGTGGAGCGAGCCGAGCCGCGACGGCCGGTCGACGCGCCGCGCGTGGTGGCGCACGAGCAGGGCGGCAGGGCGGTCCACCGCGGCGGGGATGTAGCTCAGGCCGGGCTGATCCGCGCGGGGCTCCGCGTTGAGATCCAGGAGCACCACGGCCGGGAAATCGAGCCCCTTGCTGGCGTGGATCGTCGTGAGCCGCACGGCGTCGTCCTCGGGTGAGAAGACGGCGGCCTCCGGCTCGTCCGCCTCGTCGCGGATCCGGCGCTCTAGCCAGCGGGCGAAGCTCGCGAGCGAGCCCCCTCGCCGGCGGGCGATGGAGATCAGCCGATCGACGTTGCCGAGCCGGGCCTGGGCGCGGGGGAGCGCGGCGAGGACGCGGTCGAGATCGAACGCGGAGACCGCGGCGCGGATCGCCTCGCCAGGCGTCGAGCGGAGCGCCGCGCGGCGCAGCCCGGCGAAGCGGGCGCGGAACGCCTCGAGGCGCTCGCGATCCGCCGCGGACAGCCGCGCGAGCGCGGGGAGGGGGCGCGCGCCGCCGGGCCCATCGTCCTCCGGCCAGGGCGCCCGGCCCCCCTGCGCCCCGGCGCTGCTCGGCCAGCGGCCGAGCAGCGGGACCGTGAGGCCGCGGCCAGGAGGCGCGAGGACCGCGAGCGCCGTGTCGGAGAGCGCCACCATCGGGCCGCGGAGGACCGTCGCGAGCGCCAGTCGATCGCGCGGATCGAGCAGCAGGCGGAGGATCGCGGCCACGTCGCGCACCTCGGCCGCATCGAAGAGCGCGCGACCCGCCACCACGTACGGGATCTCGAGGCGCGCGAGGGCGAGCTCGACGAGCGGGATCGTGCTCCGGCGCCGGGCGAGCACGGCGACGTCGCGGAACCGCAGATCGCCGCCCGCTGGCTCGGCCGCGCCCGCGCCGCGGACGCGCCGCGCGATGTACGCGGCCGCGATCAGCGCCTCGCGCAGCTGCCCCCGCGCGTCGCGGACGAGCGCGTCGACCCCGTCCGCGGCGCTGCCGTCGTCGTCGATGAGCGCGACCTCCGTCGGGCCCTGCGCGGCCCCGCCCGGCGCCGCGACGAGGTGCTCCGCCGCGCTGTAGGCGATCTCGAACTCGCGCGGCGCGCCCGGGCTGCCGCCGCGCGCCTCGGGGGCGCGATCCTGGGCGAAATCGCGCGCCGAGAACGCGTTGATGAACGCGAGCAGCTCGGGCGTCGACCGGCGGCTCTCGCGGAGCGCGACGAAGTCGGCGCTCGGCTCGGGCGACCACAGGGAAGGCGAGAGCTCGAGCGCGCGGCCCGCGGCGGCGCCCGCGAGCTCCGCGCAGACGCGGCAGAAGATCGACACGTCGGCCCCGCGGAACCCGTAGATGGATTGCTTGCGATCGCCGACCAGAAACAGCCCATGGCCCCACAGGCCGGCCGCCGTCGGGGCGACGCCGGCCGGGCGCGCCCGGGCAGCGTCGTCCTGCTCGCGCAGGAGGTACACGAGATCGCGCTGCACAGCGCTCGTGTCCTGGAACTCGTCGACGAGCAGCACGTCGACCGACCCGCGGACCGCATCGGCGATCGCCGGATCGTCGCGCAGGCCGTCGCGGGCGGCGCGCAGGAGGTCCCCGAACCCGAGGCCGCCCTCGGTGCGGCGGATGGCCGAGAGCCGCTCGCGGATCTCCTCCAGCAGATCGACGATCCGCGCCTCGCGGCGCGACAGCGCCGGCGCCTCGCGGAGGAAGCCGAGCAGCTGCTGCGCCTTGTCGCGGTGGGTCTCGCCAGCCAGCGCCTCCCGGAAGGCGAGGAGCGCCTCGTCGGCCGGCGTGCACTTGCTCTTGTGCGGCTTGCGCTGCGTGAGCAGCTCGACCAGCGGGGCGCTCGCCGCGCTCGCGGGGAAGGGCGCGCCGCCGCCGTCGCGGCCGAGCGCCGCCACGAGCGCGGCCGCCGGCTCGCGGAACGCCGCGCTGCCGAGCGCCGCGCTCTCGGCCGCGAGGCGGTGGAGCTCCAGCGCGAGCGCGCGGGCCTCGGCGGCGTGGTCGGACAGCGAGAGCCGGCGCGGCGTGAGGCCGTCCTCGTCGAGCCGGTCGAGCAGCCGCGTGACCTCGCTCCGCGCGGATTCCACGCTGCCCGTCGCGGCGACGAGCGCGCGCGCGGCATCGGCGCGCTCGCCCCCCTCGGCGAACGCGCGGCTCAGCGCCTCGTCGACCGCGAGATCGCTGAGCGCCTGCGCCTCCTCCTCGTCGAGGATCCGGGCGGAGGGCGAGAGCCCCATCGCGATCGCGTGCCGGTCCACGATCTGCTTGGCGACGCCGTGGAGCGTGTCGATGCGCCCCGCCGGGAGGCGGGCGAGCGCCTCCTCCGCGCGCTTGCGCAGCTCGGCCACGGGCAGCGCCGCGCCGCGCGGGGCGGCGACCGCCGCCTGCCGCGCGCGGAGGATGTCGGCGAAGGGGATGTCCGCCTCGCCGTCCCAGCGGGCGATCTCCCGGAGCGACCGCTCGATGCGGTGGGCGATCTCGCGCGCCGCCGCGCGCGAGAACGTCGTCGCGACGATGCGGTCCGGCGGCACCGGCGGCGCGGCGGACGCGGCGTCGGGCTGGCCGAGGGAGGTGAGGCCCAGCGTGAGCAGCACGTAGAGCGCCGTGAGGCGGTGGGTCTTGCCGGTGCCGGCGCTCGCGGCGACCACGACGTTGCGGCGGAAGGCGTAGATGAGCGCGTCGCCCTCGGCGAGCTCCGCCCCGTGCGGCGCGGGGCTCACGCGACCTCCTCCGCCGCCTCGTCCATCGGCACGACCGCGGGGCGCCGGCACACATCGCGCGCGTCGCAGCGCGCGCACATCGTCGCCAGCGCCGGCCGCGGCGCGGCCTTGCCCTCCCAGAGCGCGACGACCGCCGCCCGCGCCGTGCGCGCGGCCTCCGCCCAGCCCTCGGCGAGCGCGCGCTGCTCCTCGGCCGTGCGCGGCCACAGCTCGATGAGCCCGCGCTGGCGCACGCCGATGTAGACGGCGCGCACCTCCTCGGCGCCCAGCGCGCGCGCTGCGATGGCGCTGTACAGCGGCAGCTGGAGCGCCCGCCGCCGCTCCTTGGCCTCGGGGAGCTTGCCGGTCTTGTAGTCGACGACCCGCACGACGCGCTGGTCGGTCGACCGATCGATCCGGTCGATCTGGCCGTCGACCCACACGCTCGACGCGCCCGCCGTGCCCTCGCCCTCGTCGTCCGACCGGGGGAGCTCGAGCGGCTGCCAGGGGGCCGGCTCACCCGCGCCGAAGCGCCGCTCGGCCAGGAAGAAGCGGAGCTCCGGCGACGACTCCTCCCCGTCGACAGCGCGGACCACGACCTCCAGCACGTCGGCGATGGCCTTCTCGACCGCCTCGCGGCGGAGCGGGGCCATGGGTGCCGAGACGCCGAGCGCCGCCTCGGCCGCCGCGCGCGCGGCCGCGAGCTGCTCGGCCGGATCGCGGTCCGGGCCGAGCTCGCGCAGCGCCTCGAACGACGCCTGCAGGGCGCGGTGGATCAGCGTGCCGCGCTCCCGCGCGTCGGCCGACTCGGCGAGGTCCTCTGCGCGGCGCACGTGCAGCACGCGGCGGGCGAACCCCGCGAACGCGCAGCCCACCGCGCGCTCGATGTGGGTGACCGCGATCGGCCTGTCGGGGTGCGCCCCGCCGATCGCGGCCCGGAGCTGCGCGCCGAGCGCGGGATCCTCGTCGAGCAAGACCCGCCCCGTGTGGAGGTCGATCGGCGCCCGCGGATCCAGGAAGAAGTCCGCGCGGGCGCGCTCGATCCGGATCCGCTCCGCGATGTCCGCCGCCGGCCGCCCGCCGCCCGCGAGGGCGATGAGCTCCGCGTCGCGCGGCCCGAGCGTCGCCGCGTCCGGGGCGACGCGCGAGGCCGGCTCCGTCCGCTGGGGGGCGCCGGCCGCGACGGCCGCCGCGAAGAGCGGGTGCGGCTCGTTCGGCTCGCTGTCGTCCCCCCGCGTGAAGCAGAGGGCGACGCTCCTCGCGCCGGCGAGCGCCCAGCCGAGCTCCGCGCCCTGGGCCGCCTGGCGCTCGCGCCCCGACGCGGGGCGGCACGGCGCCGGCAGCCTCGCGCGGAGCGCCTCGCCGAGCAGCGTCTCGTCGGCGCCCGGGCTGCCGCCGTAGGCGCGCGCCTCGAGCCCGGTCACCACCACCACGTCGTGCTCGAGCGCCGTGACCCCGGCGGCGACGTCGACGCGCACGGCGCCGGCGCGGCCCGCGTCGCCGCGCGGCCCCGCGCCCTGCTCGCCGGCGGCCCGATCGAGCTCCGCGTAGACCTCCGCCGCGGACGCGGGGCGGTCCTCGCAGCCGAGCTCGCGCGCCGCCCGCGCGAGCGCCTCGGCCTGCTCGCGGATCGCGCGCGCGGCCCGCGCGCCCTGGCCCATCGCGTCCATCGCCTCGAGCGCGATCGCGCCGCCGCTCCGCCGCTCGCCGCGCAGCGCCGCGCGGAGCTCCTCGACGCCGGGCTCCCCGAAGCTCAGCTTGTCGAGGAGCGACAGGAAGCGCCGCACGATCTCGGGCCGCGTCGTCGCCTCGCCGATCCAGCGGGCGCTGGCGAGCAGCCGCTCGAGCGCGTGCGGCATCCACGCTTCATCGTCGTCGCCGTGCGCGTCGCCCACGCCGTGCAGCGCCGCCAGGCCGAGATCGAGCTCCGCCTCCTCGATCAGCGCGTCCCGTCCGGCGGTCCGCGGCGGCCCCGCGCGGCGATCGGCGCGGCGGGCTGCCACGACCGAGATGAGGCTCTCGATGAGCAGCCGGCCCGTGCGATCCACCTCGACCGGCACGTCGCGCAGCCGGTGGGCGAGGTCGGCCGAGCGCTTCTCCGCCTCGGCGACGGAGGTGCGGTCCATCCAGGCGCCGGCGTGGACCCCGGGCGCGCGGAGGATCTCGATCGCCTGCTCGCGGCGCACCGGGCCCACGGCGAGGCGGAGGATCGCGAGCGCGACGCGCCCGTCGGGGCAGCTCGCGGCGGCGCGGCCGCGCGGCTCCGAGAAGCGGACGCCCGCGTCGGCCAGCGCGGCGCGGAGCGGCTCGAGCGCGGCGTCGTCGAGCGCGGGCACGACGACGGCGATCCGCTCGGGCGGCACCCCGCGGCCGAGCGCCGCGGCCACCTCGGCGGCGGCGGCGCGCGCCTCGCCCTCCGCGGTCCTCGCGCTGATCGCGGCGAGCGGCTCCGCCTCTCGGTCGGGCACCCACGCGATCTCCGGCGCATCGTCGAGCGAGGCCCAGCGTCGTTCCAGCGCGTCGGCCACGGGCGCCGCGCCGTCGCCCTGGAGCGCGGGCAGCTCGACGGTCACGCCCGCGCCGTCCCGCGCGCGGACGGCGGCGTGGAGCGCCTCGATCCAGGCGAGATCGTCGGGCTCCCAGGCGACGGCGCCGCGGATCGTGACCTTGCGCGGGAGCGGCAGCGCGCTGGCCGCGCCGGCCGCTCGGAGCGCCCGCGCGAGCAGGAACCCTGCGCTGCGCGGGTCCACGAGGTGCGCCACCTGCAGGGCAGCGTCCGCCCGCTCGAGGACCTCGGCGACGGCGAGCGCATAGGCGGTGCCGAGCGCCCGCAGATCCGCCGGGGAGGTCCCGGCGCGCCGGAAGCTCCCGAGGGCGCGGTCCAGGGCGTGCGCGAGCGCGACGCGAGCGGCGGGCTCGGCCGGCTGCCGGAGCCGATCCGGCGGCAGCGCATCGAGGGCGAGCCGCGTGGCGAGGCGGGTCGCCTGCGGGCTCGCCATGGCGACGTCCGGTGCGAGCAGGGCGAGCGCCTCGGAGACGAAGCTCCACCGTGAACGGACTTCCTGAGCCGCGGCGCGCGGGTCGCGCAGGTCGAGCGCGGCGAGCTCGCGCTCGACGTGTCGCTCGGTCGGGACGATGAGGAGGGATGTCCTGATCACCACCACGAGACGGCCAGCTGCCGCTCCTGGGAAGCGCAGGCGCCCCACGCGGCAGGACGCTGGGCGGGCGCCGGCGCGCCTGGATGCTCGTCCGGCAAGGGATACCTCACCGCACAGGCTTTACTTCATGCATCCGTCCCCTCGCAACCTCTGCCGGGCGCATGGCTTGTTGAAAAACTCCCGCAGAATGTGGGAATTCTTGTGGGAAGATCGGAAAGCGTGTTGAAAAGCCTGTTGAGAACCACGGACGGTCCGGGCAGCGATCCTCTGTAGGCCTGCGGAATTGCAAGCAACCGGGCGCATCGGGGCACGCCCGGGGCGCTCCTCGGTTATCAACAGGCTCGGCGGTGCGCGGCGGCGTATCGGCGGCGGCGGGGCTTCACGACGGGAGTCATGAGCAGCCTCGATGGCGGCAGGGGGGGAAGGCGGGTGGCCTGGGCGCTCTGTCGGGAGATGCCCAGTCGGCGGAAGGGGAGCTACCGGCGCGCCATGTCCTTCTGGCGGCGCACGCTGTCGCCATCGGCCGGCGGCCGGTCGGACACGGACTCTGGCGGCGGGGCGGGAGCCGCCGGCGTGAGGTTCTGTTCGCCGGCTTGCGCGACCGGGGCGGAGCCGCTCGGGGCGGTCGCGGGCGCGCTCGCGGCGGCGCCGGGCGATGCGCCGGGGGCGGCGGCCGTGGTGCTCGCCTGCGCGCTGGCGGGCGCCGCGGCCTGTGCGCGAGTCCGCACCGCGGTCACCGCCTTGTCGGCCGCCCTGGCGAGCTGCGTGGTGACGACCGAGGCCGGGAAGGGGAGCTTCGGGTCGACGAAGAGCTCGAGCTTCACGATGGTGTGGTGCTCATCGACGGCGCGGAGCCGCCACCGGGCGCGGAAATCGGAGACGTTGCCGCGCTTGTAACGCCCGGAGATCACCTCGTCGGCGCCGTCCTTCGTGGGCGGCGACATGTCGGCGACGGTCCAGATGTGCGCGGCGCCGTTCAGGATTGGCACCTGGAGATAGACCTCGCTCGTGCCTTTGCGCTTCGCGAGCACGCGGCTCTGGTCAAAGGAGCTGATGAAGGTCTTGTAGCTGCCGTAGGAGGTGACGAGCTTCCGGACGGCCGGCAGGGGCGCTTTGACGAGGATCGCTGCGCCCCCTGTGTCGATCGCGGAGGCCGGCCCGGTGGTCTTCAGGGTGTACCGGAGCGCCTTGCCGAGCGACGCGAGCTTCTCCGACTCGGCGTCGGCGGCGCGGGCCATGCGTGGCGAGAGCGAGAGGGCGAGGACGGCGAGCGAGAAGGCGATCAGGGACAGGGACCACAACTTCTTCATGGACTCTCCTGTGCGAGCAGCGTCCGTCGGTGTGTGGGCTGCCGGCCACGTCGTGGGCGTGCGCCTCGGGCGGGCGAGAGCGCAGCCACTCACTACATGTACCTCGCTGAGCGGGCAGCCGCACCCCTGCACGTTACAGAAATTGTGCGATCTTCGACGGAGGTCGGAATTCAGCGGTCGGCGTCGGAGCGCTTCGCGGCGGCGCCGCGCTGCGCGGCGCTGCCGCTGTCCTCGGCGGCCCTCGCAGCTTGTCCGATGGCGTCGGCGTCGGGCTCGGAGGACGCCGCGGGCGGCCGCAGAGGCCGCTCGCCCGGCTCTTCCTCGAGAGGCGCCATCTTGCAGGAGCCGTCGAACTGCACGCCGCGATCGATGAAGATGGCGGGCGCGTGCAGCGCGCCGGTCACCTTGGAGGGCGCGTAGAGCTCGATGGCGTCGCGGGCGCGGATGCTCGCCTGGACCTCGCCGCCCGTGACGATGCACGTGACCACGTGGATCTCCCCGATCACGAGCGCGCCGTCGCCGATCACGAGCACGTCTTCGCCGCGGATCTCCCCGCGGAAGCTGCCGTCGATGCGCACCCGGCCCTCGAAGAAGAGCTTGCCTTCGAAGTGCGTGCCGCGGCCCAGGAGGGCGTTGATCTCGGTGGGTCGGAGGCCCCCTGCGTCGTCGCCGCGGCGGCCTCCGGGGGATGGCGACGAGAGGGGCGAGTCCCTGTCGCCCGGGAAGGACATCGGCTCCATGGCCCGTTGGCTTACTTCAGGCATCGTCACATTCGCAACGGGGGCGCGCGTCAGCGGGGTAACGCGCCCTCGGCTGTAGCCAAAAATGCTCAATTGTTTCGAGTATTTGACGTCCGATTGAGGCAGGGTACGTTTTCTGCAGAGGGGGCCGACCGAGCAGGGTTCCCGGCGGGCTGAACGCCGGGGGCTGTGCGGACCGCGGGCGGACGTCTGGCCGGGCGCGCGGTGGAGCGTGAGGGTCCGAAGCGACCAGGAGAGGGAGTGGAGATGACGTTCCGATCGTTGCTTGTGGCTGCCGGTATCCTGGGCAGCATCTCGGTGGCGTCCGCGCAGACGCCGCCCGAGCCGCCGAAAGCTCCGCCGGCCGATCCGGCTCCGCCCGCCGAGCAAGCTCAGCCGACCGCTCCGGCGCCTGCTGCCCCGGAAGCCTCCCCGCCTGCTCCCGGTGCCCCAGCCGCTCCCGGTGCCCCAGCCGCTCCCGGTGCCCCTACCGCTCCCGGTGCCCCTGGCGTTGCTGCCGGGCCCGTTGCTGCTCCGCCCGCCGAGCCGGCGCCCCCCGCGGAGCCGGCGCCTCCGGTGGAGCCGCCGTCCCCCAGGACGACGCTGGTACCCGACGCAGGGCCGGTCCCTTCGCCCGCGGTGCAGTGGAGCCAGGGCACCGCGGCCGACGCCGTGCTGGAGGAGGAAGAGGAGACGACCCTGCGCTGGCGCGCGTCGACGTTCACCTGGAACCAGGGCGGCAGCACGACCCTCTTCGGCGTTGGCGGGGAGTACATCCCTGCCGACCAGGTCTACGGCTGGGACTTCACTTTCCGGCCGAACTTCTATGTGCTCGATCGGCCGAAGGACAAGGTGTCGGTGTCCGCCGAGATCGGCTGGGTCACCGAGCTCACGAACAGCGACATCACGACGTATTACCGAGAGCCGCAGTTCAAGGACGTCGCGCTCAACGGCCGGTACAGCCGCGAACTCTGGGAGAGCGGCGGCGCGAACCGAGGCGAGTACAAGACCGACGCCGCCATGCGGCTGCGGTTGATCCTGCCGACCTCCCCGGCGAGCTGGAACGCTGGCAAGTACTTCACGGTGTCGGTCGGCCCGCAGATCATCCAGAAGATCAAGCTCCTCGGCTCGAAGGCGGACGGGCTCAACAACGTGACGGCGACGTTCGGCGTGAGCTACGCCCACCTGTTTTCGGAGTCGTACACGGCGGTCAACGGGGAACCCGTGCGAGAGCGGATGACCCCGAGCGGTGAGGTGGCGCCCGATGACCAGCTGACCGGGGCTTCCTTGGCGCTCGATCGCCTGTCCACGAGCCTCCAGGTCGACCTGCCGCTCTACAAGGACCTCTCCCTGGGGACGAGCTTCGCGCTGCTCAGCGACTTCAAGCACGAGTTGAAGGGGGGATGTGTCACGACGGCGACCGGCTGCGCCCCGTTCGACAGCTCCCAAGGGCCCACCTACGCTCCCCAGACGGCCTTCGACGTCAGCTTGAATTACCCGATCTTCGAGGTTGTCGACCTCACACTCGGGTACAACAACACCAACCTGCAGCTCGGCTATGACGGCCAGCGGCGGAACTTCTTCTACAGCCCCGAAGCTCAGTTCTATCTCGACATCACCGCCAACCTCGACGTCATCTACTCGAAGGTGACCGGGCGCGGTAAGAAGGTCGAGAAGCCGGGCACCGCCAGCGCCCCCAGCCGGCGGCAGCTCTAGCGCCCCGTCACGCGCGCCCGCGGCTCTCGCCGGTGGTCAGCCCGCCGGCGATGAGGTGCGCGGCGCGCAGGGGCTCGGGGAGATGGCCGTGCACGGAGAGCCGCGAGATCAGCGCGCTCGTGTCCTCCAGCGAGATCCCGGCGCGCTGCACGTACACGCCCGAGACGGGCTCCATCGGGCCGGCGCGCTCGATGAGCGCCCACTTGCGGCGCCCTCCCCGGACGCGCGTCAGGAGCGCGTCGCGGATCGCGTCGAGGTTCGGGAGGCGCCGCGCCACCACCACGATCGGGAGGGCGAGGGCGTCGCGCAGCGCCGCGATGTCGACCACGTTGAACCCCGCCACCGCGATGCCCTGGAGCATGACCACCTGCGCCTGAGCGTAGAAGCGGGAGCCGCGGATCATCGCGGCAATCGCCGGCGTGGCGTTCCGTCCGTCACGGCGGACGCGGGTCGAGAGCACCCCCTCGAGGCGCAGCCCCGCGAAGACGGTCCCGACGATCGGCACGTCGCCGCGGTGGTCGCGGGCGAACGGCGCGTCGTCGACGCCGATGACGTGCGAGAGGCGGGCGACGCGAGGCGGCACGTGTCGAGCTTAACGTGCTGCCGTCTTCTCCGGGCCAGGCGGTCGTGCTGTACTGGTTCGGTGCGACCTCCCCGGCATCTCTCGCTGAGCTTCTCGCTGGCCCTCGGTCTCGCCTCGCCGCTGGCCCTCGCGCAGGGCGCTCCGGCCGCCACGCAGGCCGCCGCCCCGGCGCCGGCGAAGCCCGCCGCCCCGCAGAAGACGGCGGCCGGCGCCGCGCAGGCCACCCGGAAGCGCGCCCCCCGCGCGCGCAAGCCGAAGCCGAAGGAGGCGCCGCTGGAGTTCACCGGGCGGCCGGTCGCCACCTTCCCCGGCTTCCGCATGCTCCCGACCGGGGGCTCGCGCGTCTTCGTGCAGATCCAGGGCGGCAAGGTCGACGTCGCCGAGTCGAAGGCCGCGGGACGCCTCGTCTACCGGATGAAGGGGGCGGGGGCGATCCAGACGAACCGCTTCCCTCTCGTCACCTCGTTCTTCGCGACCCCGGTGGCCCAGGTGCAGCTCGTCGACCAGGGCAACGACCTCGACATGGTGATCGACCTGCGCGCGCAGACCGACGCGACCTACCGCGTGGTCGAGACCGATCAGGGGATCGTGCTCCAGGTCGACTTCCCCCCGTCCATCCCCGAGCAGCGCGCCCCGGCGCAGGCCGAAGAAAAGCAAAAGCGCGCCGTCCGCCGCACGATCTCGCAGGAGCCCGCGGGCAGCGACGAGAGCTCGACCGAGTTCTAGCGCGCGCGTCGGGCTACCCCAGGGTGGCGACCGCCTCCGGCTGCGCCTTCTCCCCGCGCGGGCCCGCGTCCGCCGCCGCGGCCGGCTCGCTCAGCGCGGCGGCCGCGAGCGTGACGAGGACCATCCACAGCGCATCGGCGAGCAGGAGGTGGACGAGCTGCATCCACACCGGCGCGAGCAGCAGGAGGTTGAGGACCCCCGCGCCGATCTGCAGCAGAACGAGCCCTCCGGTCGCCGCCCCGAGCCGCTCGACAAGCGGCGAGGGGCGCCGGGCCGCGACCGCGCCGCGGGCGTAGAGCAGGTAAACGCTCACCACCGCCGCCACGACCGGGTGCAGCACGCGCAGCGACTCAAGGAAGTGCGCCGTGGGCGAGAAATCCTGCGCGAGCCCCTCGCGGAGCGAGCCCGCCGCGAAGAGCGTGTCGCCGAGCGCCGCGATGGCCCCCGTCACCCCCACCGCGAGGACGCCCAGGAGCGCTGCGGCGAGCAGCGCGCCCGTCGCGCCCTGGCCGCGCAGGCGCACGCGCCGGCCCCCGCGCGCCCAGTAGAGCGTGCACGTCATGGCGCCCACCAGCAGGAACGTGTTGATGAGGTGCACGGCCATCCAGAGCGCGCGGGCCGCCGACGCGTCGTTGGCGACGTACTCGAGCAGGACGATGCCGGCGCCGACCGCCGCCTCGGTGACCATGAGCAGCATCGATGCGGCCGCGCCGCCGCGCACCGGGTGGCCCGCCGGGTAGGCGACCAGGGCCCAGACGAGCTGCAGCGCGACGAGCAGGAAGGCGACGCCCGAGGTGGCGCGGTGCGTGAACTCGATGAAGGTCGCCGCGCTCGGAGAACGTGGGATGACGTCGCCGTTGCACGTCGGCCAGTGGCTGCCGCAGCCCGCCCCCGAGCCTGTCGCGCGCACGAACGCGCCCCACACGATCACGCCGAGCGTGAAGGCCAGCGCGACCGCCGCGAGCTTCCAGAACCGCGCCTGATTCATGCGGGGGTCCTTACCGCGAAACCAGGGCGATGACAGCCCGCGCGCGACAGGCAACGCGCGCGCAATCCATGCGAGGGCCGGCGCGGCGCGCCGGCGCGGCGCCGGCCAGCGGACCGCGTGACCGGCGACGAGGCGGCTTCCGCCGTCGTGCGATCTCGTTGCGCCCGGCCCCGCCCGAAGGGAGGATGTGCCCGTGCCGAACAGCGAGGACATCCGTGGCGCTCCGCTCTCTGTGCCGGCCGAGCTCCTGAGCAGCCGACCGGCCAGGATCGTGGTCGCCGACGACGACCGCCTCGCGCGCCAGATGCTGGTGAGCATCCTCCAGAAGGCCGGCTTCCAGGTCGAGGCGGTCGACGACGGCCAGGAGGCGATCGAGCTCATCGGCCGGGGAGGGGTCGACCTCGCCCTCCTCGACATCGTGATGCCCCGGCTCACGGGCCTCGAGGCGTGCCGGCTGCTCAAGAGCATGACCGCAGAGACGTTCCTCCCCGTCGTGCTGGTCACCGTGAAGACCGACACCGCGAGCCGGGTCGAGGGGCTCAAGATCGGCGCCGACGATTACGTGTGCAAGCCGTTCGAGGAGGAGGAGCTGCTCGCGCGGGTCGGGGCGATGCTCCGGATCAAGCGGCTGCACGACCACGTCGCGGCGCAGCGCGCCTACCTGGAGCAGCTCTCCATCCACGACGAGATGACCGGGCTCTACAACTACCGCTACCTCTTCACGCGGCTCAACGAGGAGTTCAAGCGCGCGGAGCGCTACCACGAGCCGTTCGCCTGCGTGCTCGTCGACATCGACCGGCTGAAGGCGATGAACGAGATCGGGGGGCGCACGCTCGGCGACGCGGTGATCCGGCGCGTCGCCGACGGGATCCGCCGCTCGGTCCGGGAGGTCGACGTGATCGCGCGCTACGGCGGCGAGGAGTTCCTCATCGTCCTGCCGAGCACGCACTTCGCCGGGTCGCTGACCGTGGCCGAGCGGATCTGGCGCGAGGCCTCCGGCAACCCGGTCGAGTTCGGCGGCGCGTCGAGGCCGTGCAGCGTGTCGATCGGCGTCTCGCTCTACCCCTCGCGCGACGTCCGCTCCAAGGACGCGCTCATCCGCGCCGCGGAGAGCGCGCTCCACCAGGCGAAGCGCGAGGGCGGCAACCGGATCTGCGTCTTCCAGCAGCACGGCCAGATCTACACGCCGACCGGGAGCGCCGAGCCGCCGCCCCCGCCGCCCCCGGGCAAGCTCCGGCGGTCCAGCGATCCCGCCTTCGCCGCGGTCCAGGACGAGCCGAGGGAGCCGCAGACGCGCCGGGGCGCCGATCTCGCGCCGCTCACCTCACGCAAGCCCATCTGATCCTGCCCCGCCGCCCCGCCTCGTGAACGCCAGAGCTCGCGCCCGTATCCTCCTCGTCGACGACGAGCCGGCCCAGCGCCGCGGCCTCGCGCGCGCGCTCGTGCGCGACTTCGACGTCCTCACCGCGGAGGACGGCCCCGCGGCGCTCGGGCTGCTCGCGACCACCCGCGTCGAGGCGGTGCTGCTCGACCTCGCCATGCCGCGCATGAGCGGCGCCGAGGTGCTCGACCAGATCAAGGCGGCGTACCCCGACGTCGAGGTCGTGGTGATGGCCGGCCACGACGAGGTCGACGCCGCGGTCGCGGCCGTGCGCGCCGGCGCATACGCGTTCGTGATGAAGCCCGTCGAGCCGGAGGCGGCGCTCTCGATCGCGATCGAGCGCGCCATCGAGCGCCGGCGGCTCGCCGAGCGCGCGAGGGCCCTCGAGGAGCGCGTCGGCGAGCACGAGCAGCTCGGCGAGGTGATCGCGAGCTCCGCCGCGATGCAGGACGCAACCCGGCGAGCGCTCGGCGTGGCGTCCGTGGGCGCGCCCATCCTGCTGTCGGGCGAGCGCGGGACGGGCAAGGAGCTCGTCGCGCGCGCCGTCCACCGGCGCGGGCCGCGCGCCGGGCGGCGGTTCGTCGCGGTCGACTGCAGCGCGCTCCCGGCGCCGCGCGCCGAGGAGGAGCTCTTCGGCGGGGAGCGCGAGACCTCGCCAGACGGGCGCGCCGGCGGGGGCCTGATCGAGGCGGCGGACAGCGGCACGCTCTTCCTCGACGAGGTCTCGGCGCTGCCGCTCGCGGCGCAGGCCAGGCTGCTGCGGGTCCTCACGCGCGGCGAGGTCGCGGGGCCGGGGGGCGAGCCGCGCCGCGTCGACGTCCGTGTCATCGCGTCGACGTGCGCCGATCTGAGGGAGCGCGCCGCCGCCGGCCAGTTCCGGGAGGATCTCCTGTACCGCCTCGGCGTCATCGTCATCGAGCTGCCGCCGCTCCGGCGGCGCCGGGAGGACATCGCGCTGCTCGCGAGCCACTTCCTGCGCCGGTGCGCGCGCAGGCACGAGCGGGACGTCAAGCGGATCGGCCCCGAGGCGGCGCGCCTCCTGCGCGAGCACGCCTGGCCGGGCAACGTGGGCGAGCTCGAGAGCGCGATCGAGCACGCCGTGCTCTCCGCGCGCGGCGACGCGATCCTGCCCGCGGATCTGCCGCCCTCGGTGTCGGGGCGCGCGGGGCCGGATCGGCGCCCTCCGAGGGACGCGCTCGTCCTGCCCGCGCAGCTCTGCGAGCTCCCGTACGCGGAGGCCAAGGAGCGCGCCATCGACGCGTTCGATCAGATCTACATCGGGCGCCTGCTGCAGCGCACGGGCAACAACCTCAGCGAGGCGGCGCGCCAGGCGGGTATGGACCGCTCGAATTTCCGGAGGCTCAAGAAAAAGGTCGCGTCGAGGGGAGACGAGGCGGCCGAGGGGGACGGGGCGGGGGACGTGGAAGAGGCGGGGACAGCGGCGGCGCCGGACGGGGACGAGGCGGGCTGACGCGCGCGGCGGGCGCCGTGCGCCGCGCGAGCGCGTGGCCGGCTCGTGCTACGTTGCGCCGAAAATGGCCCGACGCGCTGCACGAGGTGCCCTTGCCGCCGCCGCCGTCTCCCTCGCGGTCCGGCTCGCCCCGCTCCCCGCTGCCGCCGCCGACACCGGCGGGGCTCCCCCGAGACAGGCGGCGATGATCCACGATCTCCCCCGCGTCCTCGCGCTCGCCGACCGCAATCACCCGCACGTCCTCGCCGCCCGCGCGAAGCTCAACCAGGTCCGCGCGCAGCTCGACGAGGCCCGCTACGCCCCGTTCTCGCAGTTCAAGCTGACCGGCGGCGTCGCGCTCGCGCCGACCGTCCGCGGCAACAACATCTTCAGCCCGAACACCGACGTCTCGCTCACCTCGAGCCTCGGGGTCGCCTGGCGCGCCAACATCGACGGCGTGGTGCCGCTCTGGACCTTCGGGAAGATCACGAGCCTCTGGGACGCCGCCGAGGCGAACGTCCGCGTGAACCAGGCGAACGTGGAGAAGGAGCGGGACGTGGTGCGGCTCGACGTCCGCAAGGCCTACTTCGGCCTCCAGCTCGCGCGCGACTCGCGGAGCCTGCTCACGGACGTGAGGACCGAGATGGACAAGGCGCTCCGCCGCCTGGAGGAGCAGGTCGAGAGCGACGAGGGCGATCCGATCGAGCTGCTCAAGCTCCAGACCTTCGGGGCCGAGCTCGAGGCGCGCGGGGCGGAGGTCGAAAAGTACGTCTCGGTCGCGCTGGCGGGGCTGCGCTTCTACACGGGCGTCGCGGACCTCGACATCCCCGACGTCCCGATCCGCCCGCCGAAGCACCGGCTCGGGCACGTCAGCCGATACCTGACCGCGGCGCGCCTGTACCGGCCGGAGCTCGCGCAGGCGCGCGCGGGCCTCGACGCGAGGTCCGCGCAGGTGCGGCTCGCGCGCGCGCAGCTGTTCCCCGACATCGGCATCGGCCTGCAGGCCGGGGTGAGCGCCGCGCCCGAGGTCGCGGATCAGCTGAACCCGTTCACGAGCGACCCCGGCAACTACTTCCACTACGGCGCCGCGCTCGTGCTGCAATGGAAGCTCGACCTGCTCCCGCAGTCGGCGCGCATCCGCTTCGCCGAGGCGCAGCTCGAGGAGATGGCCGCGACGCAGCGCTTCGCCATGGGCGGGGTCGCGACCGAGGTCGAGACCGCCTACGCCGAGGTCGTGGAGGCCCAGAAGCGTCTCGCGGCCTACACGAAGGCGGCCAGGTACGGGAAGCGCTGGCTCGTGATGGTGCAGACAGGAATCGACGTCGGGACGATGGCGGAGAAGGACTTGATTGATCCAGCCAAGGCGTACGCCACGAACCGCTTCAGCCAGCTGAACGCGACGATGGAGCTCGACATGGCGATGTCGCGCCTCGCGAAGGCGACCGGCTGGGACGCGATCGCTCCGGACGGTACTTGACCGAGGGGGCGGCCGCGCTGAGCGCGGGGATCGCCTCGCCTCGGCCTCCCGCCCCTCGCCGCCCCTCGCCGACCTTCGCCGCCGCCTCGCCGCCCTTCGCCCGCCCCGCGTCCGACCCCAACCGCGGCTTGAACGCGACCGTCCTTGGCACTACGGTGGCGCGCCAGCATGGGAGCCAACGACGAGCGGGTGCCGCGCAGGGTGGCTTTGGCAGCGAGCGGGGATGCGGCGGCGGGCGGCGTGCGCGGCGCGTCGGGAGGCTCCAGCATCGCCTTCTCGGTCCTGCTCGCCGCGTCGGCCCTCGCCATCATCGGCACCCTCCATTTCGTCGCCTACGTCGTGCCGACGGAGGCCTCGATGGGGATCGTGCAGAAGATCTTCTACTTCCACGCCCCGGCCGGGTACGCGATGTACCTCGGCGCGACCGCCTGCTTCATCGGCTCCGCCGGCTACCTCGCGCGCGGCACGCAGTGGTGGGACTCGCTGGCGAAATCCGGCGCGCAGGTCGCCGTGGCGATGGGCCTGATCGTCCTCATCACCGGCCCGCTCTGGGCCGCCAAGGCGTGGGGCGTGTACTGGACGTGGGACCCGCGCCTGACGACCTCGCTGCTCAGCGTCCTTATCTACATCGCCTATGTCGTGCTCCGCGCCTTCACGGGCGACAGCGATGCCGAGCGCAAGTTCGCCGCGGCCCTCGGCGTCCTCGGCGCGGCGAACCTGCCGATCATCCATTATTCGGTGAAGATGTGGGGCGGCAACCACCCCACGGTCATCACGGGCAAGGGCGGCGGCCTCGGGCACCCGGACATGAAGCTGGCGCTCGGCCTCGGCTTCCTCTCCTTCACCCTGCTCTCCCTCGCGCTCCTGTGGGCGCGCCTCCGCGTCGATCTCGCGTCGGCGCGGCTCGCGGAGCTCGAGCAAGAGGCCCTCGAAGTCGGCATCGGAGAGGACTGATAACGTGAAATCCCTTCATTCCTTGTTCTCCCACGCGGCCCTGCAGCAACCGACGGGCACGGCCTCGGACGATCGATCGCAGGCGTTCCGCCCCGTGGAGGGCGGCAACGAGATGCAGAGCGGAGAGAAGCTGCTCGTCGAGGCCTACGCCGCGATCTGGCTCATCATCTTCGCGATGGTCTTCCTCTCCTGGCGCCGGCAGAAGCAGATCGACCGGCGGATCGACGCGCTCGAGGCCGCCGTGCAGAAGGCGCGGGCCGGCGCGGGCCAGGGGACGAGCTGATGCCGAACCTCGGGGAGATGACCCCGCAGCACGCGCTCTACATCCCCGTGGTGCTGATGCTGGGGCTGATCGTCGGCTACATCCTGGGCAGCCGCGCCGTGCGCGCCGAGCTCGAGCGACGTAAGCGCAGAATGAAGGAGTGACGGGGGCGCGAGCCCTCGTCCCGCGTTGCCGGCGGGCTCGGTGAGCGCCGTCCCCGCCGCACTAGCCGGAGGTCACGTGGTCGATTTCTCTGTGAGCGAAGAGCACAAGGCTCTCATCGATACGGCGCGGCGCTTCACGAAGGAGCGCGTCACCCCGATCGCGGCCGAGTGCGATCAGAAGTCGTACTTCCCGATGGACGTCTTCGTGGAGGGCTGGAACCTCGGCCTCGTCAACCCGACCTGTCCGGCCGAGTACGGCGGCCCGGGGATGGGCGAGCTCGAGAACGCCCTCCTCGCCGAGGAGCTCTCGTACGGGTGCACCGGGATCCAGACGAGCTTCCTCGCGAACGGCCTCGCGCTCACGCCCATCAAGCTCGCGGGCAGCGAGGAGCAGAAGAAGAAGTACCTCGGCATGCTCACCGCCGAGCCGATCATGGCGAGCTACTGCACGAGCGAGCCGGACGCGGGCAGCGACGTCGCGGGGCTCAAGACCCGCTTCGTGAAGCACGGGGACGACTACGTGCTGAACGGGCAGAAGTGCTGGATCACGAACGCGAGCTACGCGCGCTACTACGTCATCTTCGCGACCTCGAACCCGGAGCTCCGGCACAAGGGGATCGCGGCGTTCATCGTCGATCGCGACTCGCCCGGCCTCCGCGTCGGCAAGAAGGAGGACAAGCTCGGCCAGCGGGCGAGCGACACCGCGCAGGTGTTCCTCGATGACGTGAAGGTGCCGAAGGAGAACCTCCTCGCGCCGGAGGGCCACGGCTTCAAGCTCGCGATGGAGACGTTCAACCAGACCCGCCCCGACATCGGCGCGGCCGCGACGGGCCTGATGCGGCGCTGCCTCGAGGAGTGCGTGGCCTACGCCAAGGAGCGCAAGACGTTCGGCCAGCCGATCGGCAACCACCAGCTCATCCAGTGGATGCTCGCGGAGATGGCGATCCGCGTCGAGGGGACGCGCCTGCTCTACCAGAAGGCCGCGTGGAACCTCGATCACGGGGTGCGCGACCCGATCGTCTCGAGCTTCGCGAAGGCCTACGGCGCCGACAGCGCCATGCAGACCGCCGTGGACGCCGTCCAGGTGTTCGGCGGCAACGGCTACGTGAAGGAGTACCCCGTCGAGAAGATGATGCGCGACGCGAAGGTCCTCCAGATCTACGAAGGCACGAGCCAGATCCAGCGCATCGTCATCGCGCGCCAGCTCCTGTCGTAGCGAACGCCGCGCGGCGGCGAGGGGCGAGCGTCGAGGCCGGAAGGACGCCGGCCTCGGCCCTCGTCGCCGCGAGGGCGACCGGCTTCACGTCTGCGGGTGCCAGATCAGCGTCAGCTCCGGGCCGAGGGTGAGGGCCAGACCCTCGGTGGGGATCATCACGCGGCGGACCTTCTGGCCCGCGTACCTCGTCCCGTTCGTCGAGCAGAGATCGAGGGCCATGACTTCGGTGCCGTCGCGCAGGAGCAGCAGGTGGGTCCGCGAGATGTGGGTGCTCAGGACGGCGCGCAGCCCGCGGTCCAGGCAGTTGTCGGCGCGCCCGAGCAGCACGCCGTCGTCGAGCGCCTGCTCGGGCAGCTCGACCGCGGCGCTGCGCTCGCTCGACTGCAGCGTGAGCCGCACGTACCCGGTCTTCGCGCGCGGCGCGACCATCTCCTCGATGTGCGAGACGGGTCGGACCGACGTGATGTGCGAGATTTCCCCGCGAGCGAACCGATGGCTCGTCGTGATGCCCTCGGTCGGCGCCTGGGGCGCGGCGCTGTCGGCGGGCTTCTCCGCGATGCTCTCGATCCCGCGCGGCGGCTCGCTCATCCCGCACGAGCTCACCTGCATCACGCGCGACGAGGCGCGCGGCCCGACCGGGAGCCCGCCGACCACATGCTTGCCGATGCGCACGAGCAGCGGGCCGCTGACGACGATCGACCGCCGCGGCACGTCGTCGTCGACGAAGAACGGGATCGAGGTCTGCAGATCCATGAGCCGCAGGCCGAAGGCGCCGTCGGGGAGGTTGCAGCAGGTGGCGACCAGGTGGCGCACGCACACGTCGTCGCCCGACGCGAATTTCACGTCACAGCGCGGGTGCGAGCCGAAGACGGCGTACGCCCCGGCGTTCGCGGGCATGTCCAGCCACGCGACGTCGCCGCCCGACACCCGGAACAGCCGGTACCCATCGATCATCGGCGATTCGGGCGGGTTCAGCGCCATCACCGCCTCGGCGGTGGACAGGGCGCGCCGCATGGCGGCGACGTCGATCCGCGGTTGCACGGTCATCGCGCGCTCCAGGTGATGCGCCAAGCCGCGCGCGCGATCGTTCGCCGCGCCGGCCCGCCGGGCTCGAGCGTGAACGGCGGAATCGCTGTGCGAGCCTGCGGCGGCGCCGCGGCAGGAGCGAGCGTGGTGGATGGCAGACAGCAGCAAGGCCTCATGCGGTCGAGCCGAATCCTACCGGAATTTTTCGTCTGGGGCTCTTTCGCTGCGCGCCCCGAATCTGCTCCGGCCGGTGGGCGCGGGCCGAGACGACGGCTGTCCGGCTCAGCTCACGCCGACGCTGACCTCCGCAACGAGCTCGCCACCCCAGCGCCAGAAGGCCACCGAGCGGCTGAACAGGAGGATGACCTCCAGCCCGAGCCCACCGCCGAATTCGAGCCGAAAGCGCCCGACGTCCACCTCGATGAGTTGCATGCCCCCGGGAGACGCGAGAGTCGGGCCAACCGTGGATCCGTGCGCGTTGCACGCTGGTGTGTCTGCCGGGGGCACGGCCTCGCCGCGGCCGGTGCGCACGGCGCGCCGGGCCGCCGGCGTGTCCCCGGCAACGATCGCGCGGCGCGGCGCAGGGACCGGGGGGCGAGCGCGGGCGAGCGGGCGCGCGGTCGTCAAGAGCCGCGCGATTTTGACGCCGCCCGCACGGTGTCTATCCTGGTCGCGGTGTCCCAGATCCTCCCGCGCTTCGACTATCGTATCGAGTTCGCCGCATCGACCGATGTCGGCCTCGTCCGCCCGAGCAACGAGGACCGGATCCTCTGTTGCCCCGAGCTCGCTCTCTTCGGCATCGCCGACGGGATGGGCGGCCACGCCGCCGGGGAGGTCGCCGCCCAGATCGCGATCGACACGTTGCGCGACGAGGTGCTCCGCCCGCCCGCGGCCGCCATCCTCGACGCGTACGTGGCCGACCCGAACATCGAGGCGCGCCGCGAGGTGTTCGCGCTGCTCCGCCGCGTGGGCGAGGCGGCGCACGCGGCCATCCTGGAGGCGCGCCGCACCGAGCCGAGCTACCAGGGGATGGGCACGACGCTCGACTTCGTGGTGCTCGCGCACAGCCGGGCCTTCTTCGCCCACGCGGGCGACAGCCGCGCGTACCTCGTTCGCCCGACCACCACCGTCCAGCTCACGCAGGACCACGCCCTCTACGACACGCTCCGCGCGGCCGGCAACCCGACGCCGGCCAGGAAGCCGCAGCGGAACCCGCTCGTGAACGCGATCGGGCTCGCGGGCACCGTCTCGGTCGACACCCTGTTCGTCGATCTCTCGCGCGGCGATCGCATCCTCCTCTGCACCGACGGGGTGCACAACGCGATCGAAAGCGAGGCGTCGCTCTCCCGCTTCTGCGCGAAGGGCGGCCCCGAGGACGTCGCCGCGGGCCTCCTCAAGCACGCGCGCGACCGGGGCGGGCTCGACAACGCGAGCGTGATCGTCATCGACATCAAGGAGCGCTTCGTGAAGCGCGCGGACGACGCCGGTCCGTCCTCGCGTGACCTCTCGGTGATCTCCGCCTGCCCGCTCCTCGCCGGCATGAGCCCGGCCGCCGTGCTCGGGGCGCTCGCGGCGGGCGTGGAGGTGGAGCTCGGCGCGGGCGATCGCATCCCGCGCGACGTCGCGAGCGATCTTGTCGCCTACCTGGTGCTCGACGGGGCCGTGGACCTGCCCGACGGGCGGCGGATCGTCTCCTCAGGCCTGCTCTTCCCCGAGTCGCTCGTGGGCGCGCGTCGCAAGGGCGATCTGCCCGTGGCCGCGGCGCGGACGCGGCTCATCCGGATCCGCAAGGACGACTTCGCCGAGGTGTGCGACCACGACGCCGAGCTCGCGGCCGCCCTGTACCAGCGGCTCGCGCGGTACCTCGCCCTGGGGACCGGCTGAGCGCCGCCTCCGCGATGCAGCTCTCCCTGCTCCACCTGGACGACCGCGTCGCCGCCTTCGCGAAGCCGTCCGGGCTGCTCGTGCACCGCGGCTGGGGCACCGCGCCGGTCGTGTTCGTCGATCTCGCCGAGCGGGCGCTGGGCCGGAAGGTCTTTCCGGTCCACCGCCTCGACCGCGCGACGAGCGGCGTGCTGCTCGTCGCGCTCGACGCGGCCGCGGCGGCGCTGCTCTGCGCGCAGTTCGAGCAGGGCCTCGTGCGGAAGCGGTACCTGGCGCTCGTCCGCGGCGTGCCCCCCGAGCGCGGGTGCATCGATCACCCGATCCCGCGGCGCGAGGGGGGCCCGCGCGTCCCGGCCGTCACCGACTTCGAGCGCCTCCACGCGCTCGAGCGCTACGCCGTGGTCGAGGCGCGCCCGCGCACGGGGCGCCTGCATCAGGTGCGGAGGCACCTCAAGCACATCAGCCACCCGATCATCGGCGACGTGAACTACGGCAAGGGCGAGCACAACCGCCTCTTCCGCGAGCGCTACGCGCTGCACCGCCTCGCGCTGCACGCGGCCGAGCTCGCCGTCGCCCACCCCGAGACGGGCGCCCCCCTGTGCCTCGCCGCGCCGCTGCCCGACGACCTTCGAGGGCCGTTCGACCAGCTGGGCGTGCCGGCGTCGATCGGCGCGGCGCCGGCGGCGTGAGCGCGCCGGCGCCTGCGTCTCTGCGCGCTAGCTCCGCCTGCCAAACTGAAGCACGGAGCTAGCCGGCTTCCGGATCGCGGTGCTTCGGGGTGACGCCGTGCCCGGCCCGGATCCCCTCGAGCGAGAGCGCCGGGCCTCGCTGGACGAAGCCGCCGTCGAAGGGGTTCTCGGCGAGGAACATCGGCGTGTCGAGATCGACGAACGAGAACCCGCCGAGGCCGGCGGCGAAGCAGGCCGACGCGGTCATCGCGAGCATCGACTCGACCATCCCGCCGATCATCAGCCCGAGCCCCGCCGCGCGGGCGACCGCCGCGATGTCGAGCGCCTCGGCGATGCCGCCCTTCATCAGCTTGATGTTGACCACGGTCGCCGCGCGCTCCGACGCGACGCGGAGGACGTCCGCCGCGCAGGCGACGCTCTCGTCGGCGGCCACGTCGACGCCGGCGCGGCGCGTGACCTCCTTCATGCCGTCCCAGTCGTCGCGCGGCACGGGCTGCTCCAGGAGCGCGACGCGCGCGCCGAGCCGGCGCGCGTGCGCGACGAGCGCGAGCGCCTCGCCCGCCGTGAGCCCGCCGTTGCCGTCGAGGATCAGCGACGCCTCCGGCGCCGCCGCGTAGATCGCCTCGATGCGCGCGGGGTCCGACGCGGCGAGGCGGCCGCCGACCTTCACCTTGAGCGCGCGGAAGCCCATGGCCGAGGCGCGCCGCGCGGCCTCCTCCGCGCGCTCCGGCGAGCCCGTGGTGATGGTGATGTCGGTCGTGAGCGCCGTCCCCGAGCCGCCGAAGAAGGCCCAGAGCGGCATGTCCGCGCGCCTCGCGAGCGCGTCGAGGATCGCCGTCTCGATCGCGCAGCGCGCCGCGCCGGCGCCGCCGCCCGCCGCGGCGCGGAGCGCGACAGCGATGGCGCGCCACGCGCGCGCGTCCGCGCCCACCACGGCCGCGCGCAGCGAGAGGGCGGCGGCGCGCGAGGCCTCCTGCGTCTCTCCGTTGAAGGCCGGCAGCGGCGCGGCCTCGCCGAAGCCGAGCGTCCCGTCGGCCAGCTCCACGGTGACGAGGAGGTTCGCCGCGCGCTCCTGCGCGCCGCCAGCGATGCCGAACGGCTCGTGCAGCGGGATGTCGAGCGTCTCGATCGAGACGCGCCGGATCAGGGTAGGGGACATGAGGGCAATCGCCGCCTTCGCACGAGGCTCACGGAGAGGAGCGGCCGCCGCCGCTCGGCGCGGGCGTCTCGGCCGGGGGAGGTGCCGCCGGCGGAGCAGCTGCGGGGGGAGGTGCCGCCGGCGGAGCGGCCGCTTCGCCGAGCAGCGCCTCGATCTCCCGGGAGATCTTCTCCTCTTCGCCGTCCTCGTAGCCCGCGTGGACGTGGCGCACGACGCCGCTCCGGTCGACGATGAAGGCGGTCGGCATTCTCCGTGGGTTGTAATTTTTTACCGCGCTCTGGTCCTTGTCCCAGAGGATCTTGAACTTGACGCCCGCCTCGTCCGCGAACTCCACGAGCTGCTCTTTCGAGACGTCCTCGGGGGCGTCGAGGGCGACGGCGAGCACCGCGAGATCGCCGCCGAAGCGATCGACGAGCTCCTGGTACTTGGGGAACGACTTCCTGCAGGGGTGGCAATACGTCGCCCAGAAATCGACGATCACCACCTTGCCGCTCGCGTCCTTCAGGGTGGACGGCCCTTCGCCGCTCACGACCTCGGCCGCGAGCTCGGGCGCCGCCGAGCCGATCAGGCCGCCGCCCGCCTGAGGCGCCGTTGGGGCGGCGGGCGCGGCGCCGCCGCAGCCGGCCGGGAGCGATAAGGCGATGGAGGCGCTGAGGACGACAGCGGCGATGCGGGCGAACGACGGCGACGGGCTCCGGCTCATGGTGAGATCTTCCTCTCGGATCAGGGCTCGCGATCGACGACGGAGGCGAGCATCTCCCCCTCGGCGCAGAGCGTGCCGTCGACGCTCGCCTCGCCGCGCAGCTTCCAGACGTTCGAGCGGTGGTGCAGCACCTCGACGTAGAGATCGAGCCGGTCGCCGGGCGTCACGGTGTGGCGGAACTTCGCCTTGTCGATGCCGAGGAAGAACATGAGGTTCGACGTCGCGTCGAACGGGTCCGATGCGTAGGCGAGGATGCCGCCGAGCTGCGTGAGCGACTCCAGGATCAGCACCCCGGGCATGATCGGCCGCTGGGGGAAGTGCCCCTGGAACCAGGGCTCGTTGTACGCGACGCACTTGTAGCCGCGGATGCTCTTGTTGGCGGTGACCTCCGTCACGCGGTCGACCATCACGAGCGGGTAGCGGTGCGGCAGGATCGACAGGATCTGATGGATCTCGAGCGTGACGGGCTCTTGGGTTCGTTCGGGCAAGTCCGGCTCCTTTCCGCGGCGTGGAGCGCGCGGACAGCGCGCTACTTGGCGGTGTCCTTCTTCTCCGCCGGGTCGCCGCCCGCGTCGTCCTCGCCGCCGCCGGTGTTGTAGAGCTGGATGATCTGCTCCGTCAGATCGAGGTCGGCGCGCACATAGGGGGCCGCCTGCTTGTCCAGGATGATCTCGTAACCCGACTTCTTCGCGATCCGGGCGACGATGATCATCATCTTCTTGACGATGGGCCCGGTCAGCTCTCCCTGCTTCTTCTGCAGCTCCTTGTTGTAGTCGACGAACACGGTCTGGAGCTCGACCATCTGGCGCTGCCAGTCCTCCATCCGCTTCTGCATCGACTCGCGCGAGAGCACGCGCGACTGCTTCTCGATGTCCTCGCGCGCCCGCTGGAGCTCGGTCTGCTTCGCGTCGAGCTCCTGCTGCCGCCGGTCGAAGAGCTTCTTCAGGGTGGCCTGCGCTCGGATGCCGTCCTCGGTCTGCATCACGGCGTGCTGCACGTCGACCACGGCGATCCGGGTCTCGGCGGCGGCGACGCTCGGCGCGGCGAGGGCGAGCGAGACGACGGCGGCGCGGGCGAGCCGGACGAGGAGCGGCGCGGGCCGATGCACGGGGGAGCGGGCGACCATCCGAGGCGATTACCCGCCGCATGACGGACGGT
Organism: Sorangium sp. So ce887; assembly: GCF_051521455.1. Taxonomy (NCBI): domain Bacteria; kingdom Pseudomonadati; phylum Myxococcota; order Polyangiales; family Polyangiaceae; genus Sorangium; species Sorangium sp. So ce887. The sequence continues at coordinate 4,026,129 of NZ_CP150354.1, forward strand.
CAAGGTGTGCGGGGGCAGGACCGGGGAAGGTGAGGGGGCGTCGATGGAGGCCCTTCGTCCGCCGCGGCGGAACGGCGGCGCGAGGGGCCTCGGTCAGCGGCGGCGGATCAGAGGCACTCGCCGGAGATGCAGCTCTCGCCGTCAGGGCAGGGCTCGTCGAGCGTGCACTCGGGCGCGACCTCCTCCCGTGTCTTGCAGAAGCCGTCCGCGCAGCCGACGAAGCGGCTGTCGATGAGCCGGCAGGCTCGCTCGCTGTCGCACGGGTAGTGGCAGTAGCCGTCGTCCATGCACTCCTGGCCCTGGGCCGCGCAGGCCGTTGTGGCGCATCCGGGCTGCGGCGAAGGGTCGGCCATGCACGCGCCGGTCACCGCATTGCACACCTCGCCGGCGGCGCAGTCGTCGTGCGTCGTGCACCCGGCGGTGCAGGCGCCGTCGACGCAGAGCGCGCCGCCCTCGCACGGCGCCGCGTCGCTGCACTCGGGGTTCGCGGGGTCGGGGACGCAGACACCGCGGTCGCAGCGCGTGCCGGCCGCCGCGCAGGGGGCGCTGTCGGAGCAGCCGTCGGCGCACTCGCCGTTCACGCACACCCGGTCCGCGCCGCACTCGTAGCTGAACTCGCACGCCGCGATGCAGAGCCCTTCGACGCACCGCGTGCCGTCCTCGCACGCGTCGTCGCCGTCGCAGGGACACGTGGTGAGCTCCGCGTCACAGGCGACCTCCTCGCCGCCTGCGCCGCCCTGGCCGGCGCCGCCCTGGCCAGCGCCGCCCTGGCCGGCGCCGCCAGCGCCTACGTCGGACTCCGCCGGGCGACACCCGTAGCCGTCGCAGAGGAAACAGTTCTCGCCGTCGCGGTCGCACTGGAGCGTGGCGTCACCACAGCCGCCACAGCCCGCCGCGGTCGCGGCGATCATCAGGAACAGCGCGCCTTGACCCAGGATCTTCGCAAGGGGGGAATAAAGAAGCATCGAAGTCCTCCAGCGGCGGCCGGCACCGGCGCGGCCCTCCCGCACGACTACCATGCCGCGCGCTAACACGCAGCGTGCCAGGGGGCCGCGGGAGAGGATCGCGGGGAAGCCCGACCGGCTTCGCGCATTGTGAACCTGCGTTCACCAGCTCTCGTCGCGCGAGGTTCACTGGCCTCGCTCGCGTCTCGTCGCGCGACGTTCGCTGGACCGAGGGGCGCACAACGTGAGGCGGCGGGTGGTCGTCGCTCCGGGGCCGGCATGGATCCGCCGGACGCAGCAGGCGCTTCCGGTCAGGGCGAAGACGTGGGCACGCTCTCCGCGAGCCGCCCGGCCGGTCGCCCTGCGCGGCTCACGAGCGGTAGCCGGCGTTCACGTCGACGTAGCCGTGTCCGAGGTCGCTCGTCAGGTAGGAGAAGTCGCCGGGGCCGCTGCCGAGCACGAGCTCGATGACGTAGGTGTCGCGCGCGAGCACCTCGTTCGCCTTGAGCTCGGCTTCCGCCCCGACGGGCGCGCCGTTCTGCACGATCGGGATCCCGCCGACGAGGATCTGGACCTCGCGCGGATCGAACGGGACGCCGGCGCGCCCCGCGGCGGCGAGCAGCCGCCCCCAGTTCGCGTCCTTGCCGAACAGCGCGGTCTTCACGAGCATCGACGTGGCCACCGTGCGCGCCACGGTGCGCGCCCCGTCGCGCGTCGAGAGCCCGCGGACGCGGATCTCGGCGACGTGCGTGCTGCCCTCGCCGTCGGCCACCATCGAGCGCGCCAGCTCGCCGCAGACCTCGGTGAGGCCCGCCGTGAGCTCGTCGCGCGACGCGCGGCGCTGGGACGCGCCGGAGGACAGGAGGAGCACCGTGTCGTTGGTGCTGGTGTCCCCGTCGACGGTGCACGCGTTGAACGTCACGTCGCACGAGGCCGAAAGCGCCGCGTTCGCCTCGCCCGGGTCGAGCACGGCGTCGGTGAACAGGAAGACGAGCATCGTCGCGTGAGGCGGCCCGACGTCGGGGTGGATCATCCCGGCGCCCTTGCCGATGCCGAGCAGCGTGGCGCCCCCGCCCAGCTTGCGCTGAGACAGCTTCGGCCAGCGGTCGGTCGTGCAGATCGCCTGGGCGAAGTCGAGGTAGCCCCTCGGCGACAGGCGCGCCGACAGCTCGGGGACTCGCTCGACGATCCGGTGCGCCGGCAAGACGGCGCCGATGACGCCGGTCGAGGCGGGCAGGACCTCGTCCTCCTGGGCGCCGATGGCCTCGGCGACGGCGCGCGTCGTATCGAGAGCGGCCTTCCAGCCGGCCTCGCCCGTACAGGCGTTGGCACATCCGCTGTTGGCGACGACGGCGCGGGCGCGCCCCGACAGGACGCGCTGCATGGCGATGTCCACGGGCGCGGCGCGCACGAGATTCCGGGTGAACATGCCGGCGACCACCGCCGGCTGATCCGCCACCGCGAGCGCGACGTCGATACGCCCGTCTTTTCGGATCCCCGCGCTGATGGCGCCGAAGCGAAACCCTGCAACTGGCTCGAAGCTCATGAGGGCGCGGAGTCTACGCACGAACGCGCGCCGGGAGAAAGCGGCAATGGGGCCTCCAGGCCACGTTGAAGGCTGCCGGGTGGATCGCCGCGGAGCGCCGCGCTGTCCTCCGTTGTCGCCGCGGCGGCGCTCCTCCTCGGGCGGGGCTCGCCGCCGAGGGGCTCGACTTCGGCGCGCTTCCCAGGACCGCTCCGCTCTTCCACCCCGTTCGCGTTGCCGCGAATGAGACGTCCGGAGGCGGCCGGGCTGAGCGCGACATTTGCAATGCTTCATACCGATGGTCACCGTCCGGATCGTCGATATCAAAGGTCTCTATCTCCCGGGCTTTCCGGACAGCTCGGCGCCGCCGGGGACGACCCGAGCGGCTGGAGTCAGGCCCGGCTACACGAGCCTGGATAACCAGGGACGCGTCTACATCAATCGCGATCTCGACGGGCGCTGGGCAAGGAATACGCAGCTCATCGAGATCACCGCCGAGGTGACGAGCCCCGACGGCGAGCTCCCGGAAGGAGCGCGGATCCGCTGGAGCGCGCGCGATCCGGACGACCCGTCCAACGAGCGGCCGGAGGTGCACCCGGACTGGGGCCCCACCCTCGACGAGAACGATTACGACGCCGCGGGCGGGTACGCGGGGCCGGTCGAAGGGGACAACGAGGGGACGCCGGACAGGAGCGTGAGCTGGGAAGAGGTGGAGGGCTACCCGCTGTCCGACGCCGCGGAGACCAGCGCGAGCACGGCAATCGTGGGGGGGCGGAGCACGATCCGGCGGCACATGACCGATATCGCCGGAGACAACCTGATCGTCCGCGCCGAGATCGAGGCCGAGGGCCTCGCGGAAGCCGCCGCCGACGAGACCGGGATCATGACGCTCTGGCGCCGGATCGACGTCGAGTACATAAGGATGGAGAGCGCGCCTGCGCTGCCGCTTGCGCAGGTGCCGAAGCACTTCGAGCCGGTCTTCACCCAGCTCGACTTCTCCGAAGAGCGGGTGATCCAGGACCTGCAGCACCTCTCGCTCGACGCGAGCACGCTCGGCGAGCAGGCGTCCCGCTTCGTGAGCGAGATCTTCTCCCACGCCGGGGAGCCGGGCTGGTTCTGCCTGATCGCCGCGCTGGAGCCGCACCCTCTACCCGAGGTCCAGGGCGCGCTGCTGTTCACCGGGGCTGTGACGATCCTGGACGGCGGGCAGGGAGAGAGGCGCAGAGAGTACGTGGAGATCCCGGGCGACCACCCGGACGCGAGCCACGTCACGTTCCGCTGGAATGGCCAGCAGATCGGATTTTCGGTCGCGATCGCGTCCGTCCTGTCCGACCCGCCGCGAACCCAGCTCTGGCTCGATCCACACGACATCCAGGGCCGGTTCACCGCGGGCGACGGGTCCGTGGCGCATGCGTACAGGGACCGCCTCTTCTTCTTCCCTCGCGCCCGCCGCAGGGGCGCGGCGTGGGAGCCCCCGGGCTATGGCATCCCCGCGCGCGTCGAGGCCGTCGTGCGGGGGCCGGGCGCCGCCTACACCGCCGGCATGAGCCCCACGATCGACGTCGGTGTCGCGAGATACTTCGCCGGCAGGACGATCCTCTTCACCCATCACAGGGCGTGGTGGGACCCCGAGCGCGGGCAGCCCCGGCGCGGATACGCGCAAGGCACGCTCCACACCATCGTTCACGAGCTCACGCACGCGTTCGGGATGCCGCACAAGTGCGGCTACTTCGATTACCTGACGCCGCGGCGGACCACGTGCTGCATGAACTACCGCTCCCACTGGATGATCGACGCCGACCAGCAGCTCATCCCGGGGACCGCCGGGCTGGTCGGCGATGACCTGTGCGGGCGCCACGTGAAGGAGACCCGGCGCGTGCGCCTCGAGGAGAACAGAGGACTGCGATGGAGATGAGGAGCCGTCATGTCGGATAATCCTGCGCGCAACGAGGGAGAGCCCGCCGGCCCGCCCGGTCTGGCGCTGCGCTCGATCGATCACGACCGCCGCTATGTGCTCGGCTTTCCCCTGCACGTGGCCATCACGGTGTGCGCCGATCGCCCCGGCACCTGCATCAGGCGGCTGCCGCGCGCGAGCTGGGCAGGCAACGCCGGGGCGATCGGCGTTCGCCTCACGAGGGCGGGCTCGGGCGAGGAGGTCGTGAGGACCGAGCCCTCGCCGGTCGTGATCCGCGAGCTCGGCACGCCGGTGTTCCTGCTCTCGCCGGGGGTGTGCCGGCGCATGCTCATCGACGTCTCCTCGCATCTGCCCTCGGGTCTCGAGCCAGGACATCACACGCTCGCGATCGTCTACGAGGGGCCGCCCGACCGCGTGGAGAGCCCGCCGGTGTCGATCGAGCTCGCGGCGCCGGATCTCGAGGAGCAGCGCGAGCTGCAGCGCCTCGCGCCCGAGCTCGCCCGCACAGGCTCCTGGGGCCGCTGGACGAGCCTGCCCCCGGACGGCGGCGCGCCGGTCGAGGCCCGCGTGGATCCGGGCGATCCGATCCGCTTCAACCGCGTCCTGCGCTACCTGATGTACGGGCCGGAGTCGCTCTGCGACGTGGACCCGGCCGTGCTCGACGTGCTCGACGGCGTCTACGCGCCGGAGGCCCACGCGCTCCGCGCCGAGCTCCACACCGCGCGGGGAGACGCGGCGCGCTTGGCGGAGCAGGCGGAGCTCATCCGGAGCACCTACCCGGGGCTCGCCTGGTGGATCGAGCGGATCGAGGCGGGGCAGAGCGAGATCGGCTTCGTCCGGGAATGTCGGGCGAGGACGCGCGGCGGGTGAGCGGCGGCGCGGCGCGCGCCGTCATCGCCGTGCTCCGCGCCGGGCGGGCCGCGAGGGCGCTGGCTCCACGAGCGGATCACGGGATTGCAACACGTCCGTCACCACCCGCGAGGTACTCCTTGTCGCGAAGCAATGCGTGACGACGAGGCGAGCCAAGGCCGGCAGCAGCTGCCGGAGCGCGCGAGCGTGAGCGCGCTCCCCCCCGACATCGTGACGGCGCTCCCCGGCGCCGAGGCCGCCGCCATCTCCTGGCGCACGCAGGGCCGGCGGTACATCACGATCCTCGTCAAGGCGAGCTTCGCGTTCACGCCCGGCGCGGCCATGTGGCGGACGGAGCCGCAGGAGATCCTCCGCGCCGAGGTCCATCACGGCAAGAACCCCGCGCGGAGCGTGCGGTTCACCGGCGACCTCGCGCCCTACCTGGGCCGCACCGACGTCCTCTTCACGGGCGACGCGCATGCTCCTGACGGCGCGCAGGTCCAGTCCTTGCCGGTGCGGGTCGCGGTCTTCGGCGCGAGCGGCTGCGCGCTCGACAAACGCCTCCTGGTCCGCGACGGTAAGCCGTTCCAGCGGATGCCGCTCGTCTACGAGAAGGCGGTCCGCGGCGCGAACGGGTGCGAGAACCCGTTCGGCATCGACCCGAACGGCGGCGAGGCCATCCTCGTCGATCCAGAGGACCCAGCGCGGCCCGCGGGGTTCGGCCCGATCGCGCGCGCCTGGCCCGCGCGCAAGCGGCTGCTCGGCAAGACCCGGCGCGAGACGCTCGAGGGCCCGAACGCGGAGATCCCCGCAGGCTTCGACTGGTCGTATTTCCAGGCGGCGCCCCCGGACCAGCGGATCGATTTCCTGCGCGGCGACGAGTGGATCGTGCTCGAGAACCTGCACCCGGCCGCTCCGCGGCTGGAGATGCGCCTGCCGAGGGCGCGCGGGGTCGCGCGGATCGAAGGGCTCGCCGCGTCCGCTGCGACAGGGGGCGAGACCCTCGCGCTGAGCGCCGACACGCTCCGCATCGACGGAGCCGAGCAGCGCTGCACGGTCGTTTGGCGTCAGATCATCCCCGTCCCCGGCGAGGGCGCCCTCGCGGCCGTGCGGATCGCCGCCGGCGTCGCGATCGACGGCGAGGAGGTCGCGTGGCCCGAGCTGCGCCTCGGGCGAGCCCGGCGCGTCGAGGCAGCGCAGCCGCCCGCTCCCCGGAACGGTCCGGAAGGGACCGTGCTGATGGAGGACGCGCCCGATGCCTGCGGCCCGGCGGGCCAGCGGGCGGGGGATCCGGGACGCACGATCCACCTCTCGGACGAGGACATCGAGCTCATCGACCTGCTGCAGGGCCCGTCGCCCCTGGAGACGCTCGCGCTCTCCGAGGAGCAGGGCGAGGCGGCGGTGCGCGCGCCGGCGCTGCCGTTCGCGTCCGCGCCGGGAGCGGCGCGGCAGAGCCGGCCGGGGCTCACGCCACAGCAGGGCGACGTCGCCGCCGCCGCGAGCCTGACGCTCGCCCTGTCGGACGCGGACGAGGCGCGCGCCGGCGAGCGGCCCGCGATCCCGTTCTTCATCCGCCCGATGCCGGCGCCCCGCCTCGCGCCCGAGGCGCCGATCCTCGGCGCCCCGTGGTCCGGCGAGCGCGCCTCGCCGGCGCCCGACCTGTCCGCGGGGCTCGCGACCCTCGCGCTGGACGAGGCCTCGCCTCCGCTCGTCGAGGTCGCTCTCCACGCCGCCTCGGCCCCGGGCGCCCTCTCGCGCGAACCCGAACCGCCGGCCGCCTCCCGCTTCTTTCATGTCCTCCGGGGCGACGGCGAGCCGCCCGCCGAGGGGATCGTGCCGCTCGGCGATGGCGACGAGGTGAGCCTCGAGCGGTGCGCTGCCGTCGCGGCGGAGCTCGAGGAGAGGCCGATCCCCCGCGCCGAGGTGCTCAGGGCGCACGGCCTCTCCGTGGCGCGCTGGGACGAGGCCGAGCGGCGATGGCGCGAGTCGATGGCGGAGGAGGCCAGGCGCCGCGAGCGAGCGCTCCGCGACCGGTTCGACAAGGCCTATGTTGCCGCGTGGGAGGCCGTCCGCGGCGCCCTGAGCGCGGCCGACTACGCCCGACTGCTCGTCGCGACCGAGCGCAACGGGGCCGCCGCCGCGCTCGATGAGCGCGCGATCCGGCGCACCGTGTGGGCGCGCATGAGGCGGCTCTGGGCCAGGCGGCTCGCCGACGATCCGCGCCTCCGATCCCGCGTCGAGGCCGAGCTCGCGAGGCTGCGCGAGGCGCCGCGGCAGCGCGCGCAGGGCGGCGCCCCGTCGGCCCACGCCGTCTGACGCACGCCGTCTTCACCACATCGTCCCGGCCCGACGGCGATCTCTTGCCGGACCGTCACGCCGCGCTCGGGAAATGCGCGTCGCGCCGTGCCCCTTGACCGCGGCGCGCGGGGTTCCGAACATCCTCGGTGGTGCAAGCGATGGTTCGGCCATGATCGACGCGTTGACGCTGGGTAAGGAGCTCGCGGGCCGGTACAGCGTGGAGGGGCTGCTCGGCGTGGGCTCGATGGGCGCCGTGTTCTGCGCGCGCCACCTCGCGCTCGCGCGGGTCGTGGCGATCAAGGTGCTCACGGGGCACGCGGACCCGAACGCAGGGGAGCGGATGCTGCGCGAGGCGCGCATCTCGGCGCTCATCAAGTCGCCGCACGTGGTGAGCTGTCACGACTTCGGCTTCCTCTCGAACCGCTCGCCGTTCATGGTGATGGAGTACGTGGGCGGCCCATCGCTGGCCGCGCGGCTCCAGAGCGGGCCGCTGCCGCTCGACGATCTGCGGCGCTACATGCTCCACGCGGCGCGGGGGATGGCCGCCGCGACGGAGCTCGGGGTGATGCACCGCGACCTGAAGCCGTCGAACATGCTGATCGCGCCGTCCGGAGAGCTGAAGGTCGCCGACTTCGGCCTCGCGCGCCTGACCGCCACGACGGGGCCCACGGCCCTGCGCGAGCAGCCCCTCACGGCGATGGGCACCGTGCTCGGGACGCCGTTCTACATGGCGCCCGAGCAGGCGTGGAGCCCGCAGGAGAGCGACACGCGGGCGGATATCTACAGCTACGGGGCGTCATTTTACCACGCGGCCACAGGGCAGCGGCCGTTCGAGGAGCAGGAGCTCTTGCCGCTGCTGCTCGCGCACCGGCAGGACATCCCGACCCGGCCGCGGGCGCTCCGGCCCGAGCTCGACGAGGACGTGCAGGCCGTCCTGGAGCGCTGCCTGGCCAAGGACCCGAAGGACCGCTTCCAGTCCTTCGAGGAGATCGAGGCGGCGCTCGTGGGCGCGCAGAGCACGCGCTGGGGCGACCCGCACGATCTGACGCTCCGCATGTACCTGGAGCAGTACCAGCGCGTCCGCTCCGTGCTTCTGGCGGGCGGCCCGGTCGGGCCGGTCACCGCGTTCCAGTTCCACGGGGACAGGACGCTGGCGATCGTGCGCGCGAACATCGCGGGCGTGTCGGCCGACGCGCTCGTGAGCGCGGACGACGGGCAGCTCACGATGTCCGCCGGCGTGGCGATGGCGCTGAACCACGCGAGCGGCGGCGTGTGCCACCTGGAGACGCGCAAGTATGTGCCCGTGCGTCACGGCGGGGTGGTCGTCAGCTCCGCCGGCAGGCTCAGCGCGCGGTTCGTCTTCCACGCGATCACGCTCGACTGGGATCACGTGGCGACCTACCGGCCGACCCGCGATCTCATCGTGCGGCTCCTCGAAGGGTGCTTCTACCACGCCAACACGATGAAGCTCCGGAGCATGGCGCTGCCCCTGCTCGGGGCCGGGCGGGCGGGCTTCTCACCCGCCGAGTGCCTGGACACGATGGTCGAGTTCCTCGTGAAGGCGATGCTCCTCGGCGGCACCGGGCTCTCGCACGTGACCATCGTGCTCCGGGACGGGCAACCGTTCTGAGGCCTCTTTCGGCGGGGCGGGGCCTCGGGCGGCCGCGCCCGGGGCCGCGCCGACGCCGAAGGCCAGGAGCGCGATGGGGTGCCATGGCCAGGAGTTCGCAGTCGCAGGGGATGTCATCGGTGACCTCGGAGATCTGCTGCGGCGCGCGCGGCCCCCTGGCAGGGGGGCGCTCCGGCGACCGCAACGACGGTGGGGAGGATGCGTTCGCCTGCGGGTCAGTGCACAGAGCCTGCCACGCCGGGCAGCGCGAGCGCTGGCCGGTCTGGCCGCCGATCACCGCCGTGAATGCGAGAAAGCGGGCGCTCGCTCGATGGCGGAACGCCGCAGGGTCGACGGGCGGCTGAGTCGATCAGGCATCACGCACCGTCACCGAGCTCCGGGCAGCGGACGGCCGGGCCTAGAGCACCAATCATGTTGAAACCGGGAGAAATTTCACAGGGAGGCGGGGAGGCGGGGAGGAAGAAAAAAAAGAATCTCTCCCTCGCCGTCTCTCCCTCCCCGCCTTCCCGCCTCCCTGTGAAATTTCTGCTTTTCCCGGGATTTCAACCCGTTTGTCGCTCTAGCTAGTAGGGCCTCGCGGGCTCGGAGAGCGATGCCGAGGGGCCGCTCGGTCCCTCAGCGGTCGCCGGCGCCGTTGCCCTGCGCCGCCACGGACACACGCAGCGCCCCGAGCCCGCGCGCCCCGGCCGTGGCGCCGACGATGTCGATGACGAGCTCGTCGCCGGACACGATCGGCCCCACGCCCTGGGGCGTCCCGGTCGCGATGACGTCGCCGGGCTCCAGCGTCATCACCTGGCTGATGTACGCGACCAGCGCGGGCACGCTCCAGAGCATCTGCGCCGTCATCCCGTCCTGCCGCACCTGGGTGTTCACGACGGCCCGCACGCGGAGCGCCGCCGGGTCGAGCTCTGTCTCGATCCACGGCCCGACCGGGCAGAACGTGTCGAACCCCTTGCCCCGCGTGAACTGCACGTCCTTCCTCTGCAGATCCCTCGCGGTGATGTCGCCCACGCAGGTGTAACCGAACACGTGATCCCCCGCCTGCTCCGGCCGCACCGCCTTGCAGCGGCGGCCGATGATCACGCCGAGCTCGGCCTCGTGCTCGACCCGCTGGCTCTCCGGCGGGAGCACGATGGACTGGCCCGGACCGATGAGCGCCGAGGGCGGCTTGAGGAAGAGGAGCGGCTCGACCGGGACGTCGTTGCCGAGCTCCTGCGCGTGCGCGGCGTAATTGCGCCCCACACCCACGATCTTCGTGGGGGCCACGGGGCAGACGAGGTCCACCTCGGTCCACGCCACGGCCTCGCCGGTGGCCTTGCCGCCGAGCCAGGGAGGTGCGTCGAGGACGAGCGCGGCTGCGCCCTCGAGGCGGGCGAAGAAGGCCGGGCGATCCTGATCCGGAGGCGCGAGTCGGGCGAAGCGCATGGCGAGAGCAAAGCGCGTTCATCGCGTCGCAGCAAGCCCGCGCGCCACGCCATCGCGCCCGCGCGCCGCGCCGTCACGGACAGGCGCCGCGCCATCGCGCGCGCGCGCGCCATGCCGTCACGGATGAGGCGCCGCGGCGCCCCGCCGCCGTGCGACGAGGCGGGCCTCGTGACGCCCTTCCTCCAGCCACCCTTCGTCGTAACGGACCACCTCGAGCGCCTCGCCGAGGAGCCCGGGGAGCTCGCCGTCCTCGAGCAGCCAGCGCGCGCTCGGGCGCGCGTGCCGCAGCAGGTTCGACCGCGTCGGATGCACCACGACGAGGTGGCCGCCCGGGGCGAGCTCCGCCGCGCAGGCCGCGAGCCTGCGCTCGAGGAAATAGAAGATCAGGATCAGGTCCCACGGACCGCCGGGGAGCGGATCGCGCTCCACGTCGAGCGCGACCGTGCGCAGCGCGAGCCCCTCCCTCGCCGCGGCGCCTCGCGCGACGCCGAGACCGACCTCGGCGATGTCGGCCAGGGTCACGTCGAGCCCGCGCCGCGCGAGCCACAGGGCGTGCCGCCCGGCGCCGCCCGCCAGATCGAGCGCGCGCCCGCGCCGGGGCAGCAGCGGCTCGAGCGCCGTGAGCACCGCCGAGGGCTCGCCTGGATCGTCGCCGCCCTCGCGGTAGCGGGCGTCCCACCTGGTGCGATCGTCGTCCGACACGCTGGCCTCCTGTCCCGTTGACCGCGCCGGGGCGGAAGGGCGGGCCCCTCGCAGGCGCAGAGCGTACCATCGCCCTGTTCGGCGGTTCCAGCGCGGCGCGGGCGACGGCGGCTGGACACGCGGGATGACCTGGCCTACCACGCCGGCCGCGCCGCCATGCCCGAGTGCCTGACCCTGGCCCCGACCGAGGATCCCCGCCGCTTCCGCGCGCCCGACGGCGCGCTGCTCTCGCCCCCCGAGGGGTGGGCGTGCCTGCCCCCGGGCGACGCCGGGCTCACCCGCCGGGTGAAGCTCGCGGGCCCGTCCTGGATGGTGGTCGAGAAGCGCGGGCGAAAGACGTTCTCCCGGGGCCTCTGGGCGCCGGCCGCCGCCATCGAGGCCGCCCGCGCCGCGCTCGAGGCGGAGCGCAGCACGCCCGCCTACGCGAAGAAGCGGGAGGCGGACGCCCGGCGACGGGAGCGCGACCAGGAAGAGTACGTGCGCGAGTTCGAGGCCGAGGTCGCGGCGTTCCTCCGGTTCTCGCCGCGCTACGCGGCGCTCGCGCGGACGCTCGCGACCCGCGTGACGGCGCACGCGACCCCCGTGGGCAGCGGCACCGTCGCGCGCACGGAGCGGATCCCGGTCGCGCGGCGCGCCGAGTCGGCGGTGATCGCCTGGATGCGGCACCAGACCACGGCCTACGACTCGATGTCCATCGCGCGCGTGAAGGGGATGCGCCGCGAGGTGCGGCGCGACCTCGCGCAGATCTCGCGCGCGATCCTCGACCTGCATCGCGGCGACGCGCCGCACGTCGGCGCGTCGTGCCCGCTCTGTGGCGCCCTGGCCGGCGCGGCGGAAGAGCGGGCCTAGCGCCCTCCATCGTCGAGCAAGCCCTCGCCGACGAGCCGGGCGCGCAGCCCCGCGGCCCCGTCGAAGAGGTGCGCGCGCATCCCGACCGCGGCCGCCGCGTCGCAGTTCTCCGCGCGATCGTCGACGAACAGGCACTCGCCCGCGTCGACCCCGATGCGGCTTACCAGGCGATCGAAGAACTCGCGCGCCGGCTTGCGCACGCGCAGGTGATGGCTCGAATAGACACCCTCGAACAGGGCATCGAGCGCGAACGTCTCGCGCAGCTCTTCCACCCACACGGGGTAGTTGCTCGCCACGAACCGGAGCGCGCGGCCCCGGAGCGCCTCGACGACCTCCCGGACGCCGGGCAAGAAGCGATATCCCGCGCGGCGCACGCGGTTGAACGCGTCGATATCGAACGAGACGCCCTCGGCGCCCTCGCGGAAGAACCGGCGGGCGAACTCGGCCTCATCGATCTCGCCGGTCTCGAACGCGGGCCAGCAGGTGCGGTCGCGGTGCCTGGCGACCTCGGCCGGCGCGGCGGCCCGGATCGCCGCGGCGAGCGCCTCGCGGTACGGGTCGTAGAGGACGGTATCCATCAGATCGAAACACACCGCGCGGACCATACGGTGTGGAGCGTAGCACCGGCGAGCGCTCGTGTGAGCACGCAGGATACACCGGCGCACAGGCTTTGCGGTCACACGGGTGAGTTGCGCTCTCAGCGCGTTGAAAGCGACGCGAGCGACGCGACTGACACGGTATTTGAAAAACCATGTCTCGCAATGAGCATATTTCTGGCTTATAGTATTCATGGGTGGCGAGGTCTCTGGAGCGCGGCTCGGCGGTGCGTCGGCTCCTGAAACCTCAGTTGCTAGTTTGCTTCTCTCTACCGGCGCACGGCGCCGGCACTTGCTTATAAGGAGTCAGGCCATGAGATTGCCTGCGATAGCCATTGCCTTGTCCATGGTGACTGCGTTCGGTGCGGCGTGCGGCGGCGGATCGAGCGCTGACGGCGAGGGCACCTCCCAGAGCGGCTCGGGGGCCGCGAACAGCTCGGGGGATGGGAGCGGAGGCGCCGGCAACGGATTCGGCGTGGGGAGCGGTCTGAACGTGGGCGGCAGCATCGACCCGGGCGGCCCGAGCGGCCCCAGCGGTGTCGGCGGCTCGACCGGCGCCGGCGACGCCTGCGCCACGCACACGGCCAAGGCCGAGCTCCAGCCCGTGTACCTGGCGGTCGCGTTCGATGTGTCGGGCAGCATGGGCGCGAACGATCGGCCCTCGCACAGCAAGGAGCTCAAGTGGGATCCCGTCGTCAGCGCGACAAAGCAGTTCTTCGCGGATCCCGCGTCGGCAGGGCTCACCGCCTCGCTCACGTTCTTCCCCGGCGGCGAGCGGCGGCGCATGTGCTCGGCCCGCACCTATCAGGCGCCGGATGTCGAGATGACGCCGCTGCCCTCCGAGGCGTTCGCCGAAGCGATCGACGAGGTCACACCGGCGACCGACGACGACTGGCGCATGGGCACGCCGACGGCGTTCGTGGTCGAAGGGACGATCTCATTCATCCAGGCGCAGCGCCAGGAGGACCCCGGGAAGTACGCGCTCGTGCTCGTGACCGACGGTTACCCGCAGCTGTGCGAAGGGTCCGACTCGATCGAGGCCGTCGTCGAGCACGTCGACGAGGCGCTCGCCGACAACATCCCGACCTACGTGATCGGGGTGGCGAACCCGCCGGACGACGGGCCGGGGAACGTCGACAACCTGCGCGAGATCGCCGTGGCCGGTGGCACGGGGGAGGCCTTCATCATCGAGACAGGCAACCCCGACGCGACGGCGACCACGTTCAGGGCGGCCATCGACGAGATCCGCGGCGCCTCGGTGTCGTGCACGGTCGCGATCCCGCCGGCCCCCGATGGAAGGACGTTCGACAAGCAGCGGGTGCGCGTGACGTACACGAGCGGAGCGGACGAGCCGAAGGCCCTCGCGTATGATCAGGAGTGCGCGAGCGATGATGCCTGGCGCTACGACGACCCCGCGAACCCGACGCAGATCGAGCTCTGCGAGAGCGCGTGCAACGCGGTGAAGTCCGATCCCCAGGCGGCCCTGGCGGTCGACTTCACCTGCGATGACGTGATCGATGTCCCGCAGTGATCGGCGGCGGGGGCGCCCCTGCGCAGGGCGCGCCCCCGGGCGGGGCGCCGCCTGAAAAGGGCGCGCCCCGCGGCCCGAGCGCGCAGGCTCGCAGCGCGAGCGCCTCCCTCAGGGCGCGCAGGCGGCAGGTGGGCTGAAGAGCGCCGGGACGAGAGCCCGGTAGTCTTCGTGGGGCACGCCGCCGCGGAGGTCGCCGCCGAGCTTGTGATAATAGCTTCGTGAAGGGGCGATCCCCGCGGCCGTGTACGTCGTGACGTCGCTCGGCATGTTGCCGAAGCCGAAGGACGGCACGATGCCCGTCCGCGCCTTGAGCCATCCGAGCTCGATTGTCTTGTAATCGGCCGCGGCCCGGCCCATGGCGCCGGTGACGCCGAGGGTGGTGTGGAGGATGCCCGGCGGGAAGCCCTGCTGTCTCAGCCACGCTCGCGTGCTGCCCACGAGCCACTCGGGGCGCGCGGTCACGTAGAAGAGGTAAATCCCGCTGTCGGCGAGGGCGCGCATCGCCTCGGCCGCGCCGGGGTGGGCGGCCGGCGGGGCGCCGCCGAAGAGCTCGCCGACCACCGCCACCTCGCTCGAGGTGAGCGTCCCGTCGACGTCGGTGACGGCCACCCGCGCGCCGGGCGGGAGGACCTCGATGAACAGATCCGCGCTCGTGCCGTCGCCGACCACGGCGAGGTGGACACGGTGCCGGCCGACCTCGAGGCGCCGCCCCGCGGTGAGATCGAGATAGACGCGCCCGCCGGTGTCCGGGATGCCCTCGGCGGTCGGGTGCAGGTGGTCATCGTCGCTCGTCCGGAAGGTGCCGAGCCTCTCCCATGGGCCGCTGCAGCCGCGGAGGAGATGGGCCTCGACGTCCTCGTCCTCGAGATCGTCGTCCTGCGGCCCGTAAGCGAGCTTCGCGATGGCCCACTGGGGCCCTTCGGGGCGCGCGAAGAGGTCGCGCCCGCGGTGGCGCGGCCACCCGCTCGCGACGAGGCGCGAGCGCGTGTGCCTGAACCCGCGCGGGAGGACGACCGGCGGCGGCGCGTCGCAGGCCGGGCGAGGCGGGCAGGCGCCCTCCCTGAGCTGCGGCGGCGCGGGCGCCGCGGCCGGCCGCGGGGCGCCGGCGCAGGCGAGGAACGACAGGGCGGCGAGGACCAGCGGGGCGAGCGGAGCGGAGCGCAAGGCGCGACCACCTATACCGCGGTGGCGGCGCGGCGTGACCTGGTCGCGACGCGGCGGCGGGCGCGGCGTTCCGGGTCGCGGCGTCTCAGGTCCAGAAGCCGGTCGGCTGGCCGAGGAGCGCGGCGCCGGCCTGGCCGAGCCACCCCTCCGCGGCGGCGGCGTGCTGAGAGAGGGTATGGATGTCCCGGAACCGCCGTTGCACGGACGAGGCGTTCCGGGCGACGCCGCCCCCGCCGGCTTGATAGCAGGCGTCCACCGCCCGGGCCGCCACCTCCGTCACCCAGGCCAGGGTGCCCGAGATCCGCGGCGTCATCGCCAGGGCGGCGCCGGGGTTGTTCACGCACGCGGCCCAGAGCTCGTCCCCCGTGTCGCGCAGCAGGGCGCGGGCGGCGCGCACGCTCGTCTCGGCGCGGCCGAGGTGGACCTGGAACACCGGGGAGTCCGCGAGCTGGGCGCGCGCGTACAGCCGCTTCTTGCCGGAGCTCGCGAGCGTCACGACATCGTCGAGCGCCCCCTGGGCGATGCCCACCGCCACGGCCCCCATGTGGAGCACGAAGTGCAGGACCGGCGCGACGAACCCAGGGGCGGCCACCGACGACTGGCCCTGGAAGATATCGAAGCTGTGCGCCGCGGGACAGAACGCCCCTTCCGTCATGATGTCGTGGCTGCCCGTGCCGCGCAGGCCGAGCACGGACCAGGTGTC
Organism: Sorangium sp. So ce887; assembly: GCF_051521455.1. Lineage (NCBI taxonomy): Bacteria > Pseudomonadati > Myxococcota > Polyangiales > Polyangiaceae > Sorangium > Sorangium sp. So ce887. The sequence continues at coordinate 4,042,260 of NZ_CP150354.1, forward strand.
GAGGATGCGCACCTCGCTCGCGGGGAACAGCATTCCACGCATCTCTGGCACCTCGCGCACTTCGCGCACTTCGCTCGCCGGGCCCATCCGCGGGCGGCCGCCGTCCAGGATCACGCAGTTCCCGAACAGCCAGCTGGCGTGCTCGCAGCCGCTCGCGAAGCTCCAGCGCCCGGTGACGCGGTAGCCGCCCTCGGTCGCGTGGGCCTCGCCCTGCGCGTTGAAGCCGCCGCCGATGATCACGTCCGGCCCGGCGGAGTAGACCGCGTCGAAGCGCTCGCGCGGCAGGAGCGCGAAGAGGTGCGGGCTCTCCGAGCCGATCATCACCGTCCAGCCGGTGGCCCCGTCCGCCCGGGCGAGCGTCTCCAGGACGTCCATCCCCGTGCGCAGATCGACCTCGTGGCCGCCGTGGCTCCTCGGCAGGAACATCCGGAAGCATCCCGCCGCCTTGAGCTGTCCGAGCAGGTCCGCCGGGAGGCGCCGCGCCTCCTCGATCTCCGCGCTCCGCGCGGCGATCGCGGGGGCCAGGTCACGGACGGCATGCAGCACCTTCGCCGCGTCTTCGTTCTTCATCGCTCGCTCCTTGACATCGAGGGTTGGCGGAGCCGGTGAAGGCCCCGGCAAAACGGCTCATCGTACCGCGGTTCTCCAGCGCAGCGCGGACATTCGGCTCCGTCCGCAGGCCTGCGCGCGAGCTTGAATCGCGCGGTGGATCGAGGGGATCGAGGGGATGGATGCCCACATCGATGCCTGTGGAATCGAGCTCACCCCCCGGCGCTCGGGGAGGACGGCCGGGTCATCGCGGATCGGTCACGCGGCCCATGAACAGCACCGCGCCTGTCGCCACGTCGCGGATCAGGAACGCGAACGGGTGATCCGCGCGGAACACCGGAGACGGCGCCGGGGCCGACCGCGTGGCCATGGCGACGCCTGTCGCCGCGGCGGCCTCGGTCCCTTCCTCGTTGACCTCCACGAACGCCTTGTGGCGGACCTGGGAGATGAAGAGCGGCTCCGCCCTCGTGATCCCCGAGAAATCGGCCTTCGCGTCGTCGAACGCGAGCGGCATTCCCAGCGCCGCCAGGGTCTTCGAGAGCTCGAACTCCGCGGTTATCTTGAAGCGCGGGAGCGCCACGTCGACCCGCGTCGGCCGGAGCGCCTCCACGTACCCCTTGAGCTGCCCGGCCGACAGGCGCTGCTCCACCTTGGGCAGCCCGTCTACCTGCGCGGGCAGGATGACGACCATGGCCAGCGGTCGGTCGGGGTTCTGCGCCTCGTAGGCGAGCTCCAGCACCGACGCATCGGCGGCCTGCCCGAAGCGCGCCTGGAGGGTCTTGCGCATCATCGGCACCGCCGGCGCGGTGCCGGGCTTCACCGTGAACGGCTCGTTCTTTGTCGCCTGCTTGTCGAAGGGCGTCGCCCATCTCCCCTTGAAGTAGATGGCGTTCGTGAGGACGAGACGCGTGAGAGGCGTGATGCTGCCCGCCGGCATCAGGTCTTTGATCTTCGCGTTCGTCTGCTGCTCGACCCATCGATTGATGCGCTCGCGCGCCGGCTCGCTCCCGCCCTTGAAGTCGACGAGCTCGATCCCCGCGCCGTAGTGCTGCTGGGTGGTGCTCTGGAACGCCGGATCGAGCGGCAGCCCGGCCTGGCCCCACAGCCGGTTGGCGATCCGGAGCTCGGGCGCCTTGGGGCCGCCCGCCTGCGTGAGCTCCTTGACGAGCCCGCCGAACGCGGGGTGCAGCGCCTCGGGCGGGAGGGTGAACTCGAGCGCCTTCGCCATCTGGGCCGCCGTCTCGCCCCGGGCGCCGGCGTAGGTCATGGCCAGCGCGGTCGAGACGCTCGCCGGCGAGAAGAAGAGCTTGCCTGTCGTGGCGGCGAGCTTGCCGTAGAGCCGCTGCGCGAACGCGGCGTTGGCGTCGGCGAAGCCCGCGCCCGGCGGCTGCGCGGCCGGCTGGTGCGCGGCCGGCTGGTTCGGGCGCGGCGGCTCCGCGGGCGACTCTTGCCCGGGCGGCTGGGTCGGCTGGGGGATAGGCCGGGTCGGCGCCGGGCCGGCGGGCGACTTCTCGCCGGGACAGACGTGCTCCCAGCGGCACGCTCCGCCCTCGGTGCGCATGCACTGCGATGCGCCCGTGGAGCCGTCGTCGCAGATGCGGGCGATCATTGCGAGCGGGCCGCAGTCGGCGGGCTGGCATGCCGAGGCGCCCGGGTCTGGCGAGGCCGGCGGGACGCGGTCCTGGGCCTGGCACCCGAGTCCGAGCAGCGTGCACAGCGCGGTCGTGATGAACGAGATCCGTTGGGCCATGGCGCTCCGGTACCAGCGCGCCAGGCCGATGGGAAGCCCGACCCAGAGGCGACAGGACGTGTGCGCCCATCGCTCCGGCCGGTGGCTCGGCGCGGCGCGCCTCAGAAGTTGTGGATGAACGTGAACCGGCCAGCGATCTTGTCGCCGAGCTGGCTCTCCTTCTGCGTCTCGTAGCCGAGGTAGAGGAGCAGCTTGTTCCCCGTGCCGTAGTTCAGCCCGATCACACCGCCGAGCTGCAGGCTGGCGAGACCGGTGTTGTCGACGTCCCCCTCGTCCACACCGACCGTGGTCGGGTCATCCACGGCGCGCACGACCTCGTTGAGGTCGATCGAGAGCTCGAGGTGCGGGCCGATGCCGAAGTCGTCGGTCGGATAGAAGAGGAGGAAGTCCCGCGAGTAGAGGTAGTTCTGGACGGTCTCGTCGAACATGCTGGAGAACGACCCCAGGATCCACGACTCGAAGTAAACGGGCTTCGCGTCGATGTAGGTAAACAGCTGCGGAGCGACCAGCGCCGCCGGCTGTTGCGTCACGAAGTTGAACGCGAAGCCCACCATCGGGTTGATGGTGACCGGACCCATCGTGAAGGCGGGGCCGATGTCGAACTCCGCGGTTCCCAGCGTGGTGACATAGATGTCGCTCGAGAGGCTGATGGGGCCGAGCTGGTGCGAGGCGCCGGCCCAGACCTGGAGACCGACGTTGTCCGCATCGAACCGGAACCAGCTCGGGATCTGGCTCGGCTCCGCCGCCGGCTCTCCGACCGGCTCGGTGGTGCCCGGCGCCGGCGTGACGGGCGCCGGCGTGACGGGCGCCGCTTGGCCTGCTGTCGCCGCGTCGCCCGCCGTCGCAGTCGGCTCTACCGGGGGCGCCGGCGCGGTGGTCTCCGGCGGGGCCGCCGCTGCGCCCGGATCAGCCGGGGGGGGCGCGGGATCCTGAGCCCAGGCGGCCGGCGACGCGAGCAACCCCACGACGCAAGCGAGCGCCGAGCAACATTTTCCCATACCGTTCTCCATCATCGAACTGCCTCCTCTGCGCAACATGACCTCTGCGCAACATGACGTGAAAGCCACATGAAACGTGAGAGCAACACGGAAAGTAACGGCAGCGGGATGACAGTAACGTAGTAGTGAGCAATTAGGCAAAGCCGATGTGCATGGCCGTGAGAGATCGACGCCGCGCCTGCGATCGGGGCGGCGCGCTCGCCGCGACCCGCGGCCGAGGCAGTGCGCTTGCCGGCAACACCGCAGCGCCGGCGGCGCTGTGCGCTCGCCCCCCGGAGGGGGGATGTCCCGGCTCAGAGGGGAATGTACTGGATGCCAGCGGCCGCCCCGAGCGACGCCATCGCGGCGGCGCCGACGAGGAGCAGCGTCGTGAAGAGCAGCGTCCCTTCGATCTCGTCCGTGACGAGGTCGTCCACGCCCTGAGCGAGCTCGTCGCGCGCCTTGAGCAGGTCGATACCCCCCTTCTGGTTGGCCTCGTTCCGGAAGCGCGCCAGCGTCAGCGTCTCGATGGTTTTGAGCAGCCGCGCCTCGATCTGGCGCCGCAGGAACCCCCGCACGCCGCCCCCTTGCGGCGCGGCCTGCACCCGATGGATCACCGCGAGCCGCAGCCGCTTCGCCGCCTCGTTGATCGGCACGCCCTCCACCGCCTGCGCCATGCGCCCGCCGCGCGCGCCCGCCTCGGCCTGCTCGGAGAGGCCGAGCAGCCGGTCGAACACCGCGGTCACGAGCATCCCTCCGAGCCGCTTCGACCGCACGACCTGCAGGATGCCGGCGCCGAGCGCCCGCTTCCACGACAGCGTGAAGCCGAGCACGGCGCACAGCGCGAGCGCCGCGACGGCCGCGAGCGCCCCGCGCAGCGCCGAGCCGTCGGCCGCGATGGCGTACGAGGACGCGGCGAGGACGACGGCCAGGAGCGACATCGCCGCCGCGGTCAGGAAGAAAGAGCGGATCGCAGGCCCCAGCGCCGCCGCGACCCCTTGCATGAACGGTCGAAGATCCATGATCGCTCACCTCATCACGGCGGTGGTCCGGCGAAAATGCCGAAGCGGGCGGCGCCGCTCACCGGAGGTGGTCGCGGTAGAACCGGTCCCGGAAGTCGAAGAAGCGGGCGAGGGCGGGATCCTCGGCGATGCTGCGCACGGACGCGCCCTCGACCTCCGGCTTGAAGAGGTGCTTCGACGGTGGGAACTTGAACGGGTAAACGAGGCTCACGGCGGCGATGTCGGCGAGCGACGGCTCGTCGCCGACGAGGTACGGTGAGGTCTCGAGGCGAGCGCAGAGGTCGGTCAGAGCGCCACGCACGGCGCGCTCCGCCTCGTCGAGCCGCCGCTGGACGGCGCCCACCCGCGCCTCGGCCAGGGGGACCACGGCGGCCAGGGCGCCGAGCCCGGCGTGCCCGAACGACCCCAGCGCGCGGCCCAGCGCGTCCAGGTACTGATCCTCGCGGAGGGCGTGGCGCAGCCAGACGCGCGGCGCGTACTTTCCGAGCGTGTCGTCGAGGTGCGCCTCGAGCGCGAGGACCTCGCGCCGCTCCTCGGGATCCTCGGGGAGCAGGCGCCGCCGGTCGGGGAAGGTGCGCTCCAGGTAGAGCGCGATCTCGGTGGAGTCCGCGACGACCGCGCCGTCGTGCTCGATCACGGGGAGCTTGCGCTGGCCCGACAGGCGGTAGATGGCGATCTGACCCGGGCCGGGCAGGTGCTCCTCGATCCGGTACTCGAGCCCCTTGAAGTCGAGCGCGGCGCGGGCCTTCTCGGCGTAGTGACTGAGCGGGAAGCGATGGAGGACGATCGTCATCGCCCGTCGATACCACGGGCGGGCGCTGGCGGAGGCGCCCCTCGGGCCCGCCCGGCCGGCGGCCGGCGAGCCCGACGGCGCGGCTCCGGCTCAGATCACGCCGAACTTCTTCCCGACCTTCTCGAACGCCTCGAGCGCGCGATCGAGGTGCTTGCGCTCGTGGGTCGCCATGTAGCTCGTGCGGAGGACCTGCTGCTTGGGCGGGACGCCCGGCGTGATGAACGGGTTCACGTAGAGCGCGTAGTCGTCGAGGAGCGACTTCCACATCATGACGGTCTTGAGGTCGTCGCGGATGTAGATGGGGATCACGGCCGTCTCGGTCTTGCCGAGCTCGAAGCCGAGCTTCTGGAGCTCCGTGCGCATGTAGGTGAAGTTCTCGCGGAGCTTCTCCTGGCGCCACGGCTCCTCCTGCATGACGTCGAGCGCGGCCATGGCGGCGGCGACGCAGGGCGGCGCCGCGCTCGCCGCGAAGAGGAAGCTGTAGGCGAAATGTTGAATATAATCGAGTACTTTGCGCTCGCCGACGAGCCAGCCGCCGATCGAGGCGAGCGACTTCGAGAAGGTGCCGCCGATGAGGTCGACCTCCTTGTCGAGGCCGAAGTGCGCGGCGGTGCCGCGGCCGCCCGGGCCGATGACGCCGAGGGCGTGCGCGTCGTCGACGAGGAGCCGCGCCTTGTGCTTCTTCACCACCTCGACGATCCCGGGCAGGCTCGCGATCTCGCCCTGCGCGCTGAAGACGCCGTCGGTGATCACGAGCGCGCCCTCGGTGTCGGCGATCTCGGAGAGCGCGCTGTCGAGCGACGCGGGGTCGCTGTGCTTGTAGCGCACCATCCGGGCGCCGGACGCCTGCGCGAGCCGCACGCCGTCGTAGATCGACGCGTGATCGTCCTTGTCGATCATCGCGACGCTCCGTTTGTTGCTGAGGAGCGCCGAGATCGTCGCGATGTTCACCTGATAGCCCGTCGTGAACACGAGTCCGGCCTCCTTGCCGTGGTAGGCGGCGAGCTTCTCCTCGAGCTCGTTGTGGAGGCGCATCGACCCGTTCACGAGCCGCGAGCCGGTCATGCTCGTGCCGTACTTGTCGATGGCGTTCCGCGCGGCCTCTCGCACCTTCGGGTGGGTCGTCAGCCCGAGGTAGTTGTTCGAGCCGAGCATCGTCACGGTCCGTCCCTCGAGCTGCGCCTCGGGGCCGTTGTTGAAGTCGAGCGGGCGGAAGAAGGGGTAGACGCCCATGGCGCGGGCGTTGTCCGCGGTCATGAACTTGTACGCCTTCTCGAACACGTCGCGCCCGCCGATCCGCGACAGCGACGTTCGCGCCGCCATCTGGGTCGCGAGCTGCTGCTCGGCCGCCGCCGCCACGTAGGTGCCCGCGCCGTTCGCGCCGACGCCGTTCACGTGCGGGCGGGCGGCGGCCCGCTCGGGCGCGGCGCTCGCCGTCGTCTCCACGGCCGACAGCCCCGCGCCGCCCGAGGCGGGCGCGGCGGGCCGCGGCGACGCCGCGCGGGCCGGCGTCGCCACGTGGACGCCGGCCTCGTCGTCGAGCGCCGGATCGAGGTTCGGGAGCGCGTGTCCGTTCAGCAGGATGTCCCACGCCTCCGCGGCCAGCTCCCGGGCGGCGCGCAGGCGGTTCTTCGCATCCATGACCCCCGTGGCGAGCCGCATCACGCGATCGTTGCTGACGACACGGACGACCCTGCCCGACGAGGCGAGCTTCTTTGCTTGGTCGACCAGACGATCCTTCATGCTCATGCCCTGGCTCCTCACGCGATCGTATTAAGGGACGCGGTCCTGCCCGCGAAGGCCGCTCCGGCGTGTCGTGTCGGGCCGCGCGCGGCCCAGCTCGCTCCCGGTGCGCGTCGCGCCGCTAAAGCAGCCTGCGCGACCTGCGTCAACGGATACCACCGCGGGCGCGCGCCGCGCAGCACGGCCGCCGCGCAGGCGCGATCCGCGTCGCGCAGCGGCCTTCGCGCGGTGCGCGGCATCCTTCGCAGAGCCCGCCCGCCGCGCGGCGCGACGCGCCCTGCAACCGAGGCCGTCTTCCCGGCGGATGGCCGCACCGCGGCATGCGGCGAGATGCAACTCGTTGCGGAGTGGTGCGCGCCGGTGTAGGAAAAGTTTTCAGGGTCTATGCGCCGTGTCCTAGTCGTCGACGACGAAGAAAACCTGCGACTCGTGGTGCGCACGTTCCTCAAGCGGGACGGGTATGAGGTCGAGGCGGTCTCGAGCGGCGAGGAAGCGCTCGCGATGGTCGAGACGTTCGGGCCTGACGTGATCCTCACCGACGTCCGGATGCCCAGGATGGGCGGCCTCGATCTCCTGGCGACGCTCAAGGCGAAGGGGAACGATGCCACGGTCATCGTGATGAGCGCCTACGGCAACATCGACATGGCCATCGAGGCGATGAAGGCGGGCGCCTACGATTACATCCAGAAGCCGTTCAAGGCGGAGGAGATGCTGCTCACGCTCCGCAAGGCCGAGGAGCGGGAGTCGCTCCGCCGCGAGAACCGCGCCCTGCGCCAGGAGATCCGGCGGGAGAACCTCTTCGAGGAGATCCTCGCGAAGAGCCCGCCGATGCAGGTGATCTTCAAGACGATCGCGAAGGTCGCCGACTACAAGACCACGGCGCTCATCACGGGCGAGAGCGGCGTCGGCAAGGAGCTCGTGGCCCGGGCGATCCACAGGAGGTCCGGCCGCCGGGGCGGGCCGTTCGTCGCGGTCAACTGCGGCGCCATCCCGGAGAACCTCCTGGAGAGCGAGCTCTTCGGGTACAAGCGGGGCGCGTTCACCGACGCGGTGAACGACAGGGCGGGGCTGTTCGAGCAGGCGAACCACGGCACGCTGCTGCTCGACGAGATCGGCGAGCTGCCGCTGCCGCTGCAGGTGAAGCTGCTCCGGGTGCTCCAGGAGGAGACGATCCGCCGCCTGGGCGACAACAAGGACCTCAAGGTCGACGTCCGCATCCTCGCCGCGACGCACCGCGATCTGCTGGCCGAGACGCAGGCCGGCCGGTTCCGCGAGGACCTCTTCTACCGGATCAACGTGCTCCCGATCGCGATCCCGCCGCTCCGGGAGCGGCGGGAGGACATCCCGATCCTCATGGATCACTTCCTCGCGAGGAACAACGCGCGGTTCGGGATCAACATCCGCGGCTTCGAGCCCGAGGCGCGCCGGCTGCTCCTGGAGTACCGGTGGCCGGGCAACGTCCGGGAGCTGGAGAACACCGTCGAGCGCGCCATGGTGCTCTGCGAGGGCGAGCGCATCGGCGAGGCCGACCTGCCCGAGCGGATCCGCGAGGCGCGCGACCCGATCCAGATGCAGCTGACGAGCGGCGAGCTGTCGATCAAGAAGACGTCGCGCGTCATCGAGGAGATCCTCATCCGGCGCGCGCTCCAGAAGACGAAGGGCAACCGGACCAAGGCGGCCGAGGTGCTGGAGATCAGCCACCGGGCGCTGCTCTACAAGATCAAGGACTACCGGATCGATCTGTGATCGCGGCGGGCCGCCTGGAACAAGGCGTGGACGGCGCGGACGGCGTGGGCGATGTTCCAGATCCGGCCGAGTCGAAGCTCGGTATCTCTCCCGATGTCCGGGCTCCTGCCGATCACCGGGTGACGGCATCCTCGGGCGGGCGACTCAACACTCCCTTGCGCCCGTCGCCGCAGGCGGCTACGCCGTCGCGCTCCCCCCATGAAGAAGAACTACGTTCTCGACGCGAACATCGTGCTCCACGATCCCCACGCGATCTTCAAGTTCGAAGACAACGACGTCATCATCCCGATCTACGCGATCGAGGAGATCGACCAGTTCAAGCGGGAGGGCTCGGAGCGCGGGCGCAACGCGAGGACCATCGCCCGGCTGCTCGACGAGGTCCGCGGCGCCGGCACGCTCGCGACCGGCGTGCTCCTGGAGAACGGCGGCACGCTGCGCATCGCGATCCCGGAGCGGCGGCCGGAGCTGCTCGTGGGGCTGGAGTCGGGCTCGCAGGACAGCGCCATCCTGCAGACGGCGATCGACATCCGCGACCGGCACAAGGATCGGCCGACCATCTTCGTGACCATGGACACGAACCTCCGGATCCGCGCCGACGCGCTCGGGATCCCGGCGGAGACGTACGAGAACGAGCGGGTGCACGACCCGGCCGTCGGGCAGGCGGTCGTCGAGCTCGAGGTGCCCGGCGCCGAGGTCGACGCCTTCTTCCAGAGCGGCGTCCTCACCGGTGCCAACCTGGCGGATCTATTGCCAAATTCAGCGGTGCTCCTCCGCGACGCCGGCGCGCCGAGCCACACGGCGCTCGGCCGCTTCGACGCGGCGCGCGGGCAGATCGTCGCGCTCCGCGTCGGGCGGGAGGGGGTGATGGGGGTCCGGCCGCGCAACAAGGAGCAGGCCTTCGCGCTCGACCTCCTGCTCGACGATTCGGTGCGGCTGATCACGCTCATCGGCAAGGCGGGGACGGGCAAGACGCTCCTGGCGCTCGCGGCGGCGCTCAAGCGGACGACGGAGGACAACGCCTACACCCGGCTGCTCGTGAGCCGGCCGATCATGCCGCTCGGGCGCGATCTGGGCTTCCTTCCGGGCGACGTGGACGAGAAGCTGAACCCGTGGATGCAGCCGATCTTCGACAACCTCGAGTTCCTGTTCTCGAACGGCGGCGCGAAGCCTGGGCGCGACGCGCGCGGCTTCGTGGAGCTCCTGGAGAGCGGGCGGATCCAGGTCGAGCCGCTGACCTACATCCGCGGGCGCAGCCTGCCGCACCAGTACCTCATCGTGGACGAGGCCCAGAACCTCACCCCGCACGAGGTGAAGACGATCATCACGCGGTGCGGCGAGGGGACCAAGATCGTGCTGACGGGCGATCCACAGCAGATCGACAACCCCTACGTGGACCACGCGTCGAACGGCCTCCTCGTGGTGGCGGAGCGGTTCCGGCGCGAGCGCATCGCGGGGCACGTGGTGCTCGCGAAGGGCGAGCGCAGCGAGCTCGCGGAGCTCGCGGCGAACCTGCTCTGAGGCGCGCGGCACGGGGCGCGCGGCGCGTTCGCGAGGCGAGCGGGACGGGGGCGAGCGGGGCGGGGGTGAGCCGGGTGGGGGCGAGCGGGACGAGGGCGAGCGCGAGAGGAGCGGAGGGTCGTGGCGCGGCGTCCTCGGGCTAGCTCGGCGGGGCCGCCGGCCTGGGTGCCGGACGCGGATCGGCTCCTCGGCGCCGCGGCGCGGCGGATCCGCGTGGTCGGATCGAGCACGCCGGTGAACCTCGTCGAGGAGCTCGCGCGGCTCGCCGTCGCGTGGGGGAGGGGCGGCGGGGAGCTCCCGCGGTTCACCTACGCGCCCGCGCAGGACCACAGCGATCTCCGGAAGGCGATGGACACGGCGGCCGAGCGGCTCGCGGGGCAGGGGGAGCTCGGCGTGGTCTACGCTGGCCGCGCCGTCGAGCTCGCCGCCGAGGCCGCGATCTGCGAGGCCGCGGGCGGGGCGGGGTGCTGGGCCGCCGCGCGCCGCCGTTACGTGGCGCGCGACGCGTTCGACGAGCAGGCGGACGCGCTCGCCGCGACCTGGGTCGAGCGGGAGGCGGGCGCGGCGGTGGGCGACGAGGATCGGGTGCGGAGCGACGATGTGCGCTCGCCCCGGTCGCTCGTGTCGCGGATGCGGCGCGAGATCGGGGAGCGGCGCCTGCCTCTCCGGGTCGTGATCGTCGACATCGCGCCGCTCGCCGCGACGGGCGACGGGGTGATCCAGATCGCGCGGGGGCGCATGCTCACGCGCGACGACGTGGAGCGCACCGTGCTCCACGAGATCGAGGGGCACGCGGCGCCCAGCGTGCGCGCCGCGGCGCTCCCGCTCGGGATCTTCGCGATCGGGACGGCGAACGGCGGCGACGATCAGGAGGGCTGGGCGCTCGCGCGCGAGCGCGCCGAGGGATACCTGGTCGGCGCCCGCCGGATCGAGCTCGGGCTGCGCCACCTCGCCGCCCGGAGCGTCGAGCGCGGCGCCGGCTTCGTCGAGACTGCGCGGCTGATCGAGGCGCGCGGCGCGTGCTCCACCGCCGACGCCCTGCGCATCGCGGCGCGCGTCCACCGGGGGGGCGGCCTGGCGCGGGAGGTCGTCTACCTGCCGGCGCTGCTGCGGGTCGAGGCGATGCTCCTGGAGCAGCCGGCGCTCGGCCCGGTGCTCGCCTCGGGCAGGGTCTCCGTGGGGGCCGCGGCGTCGCTTGCGTCCTGGGCGCGGGTGAGCTGATCCACCGTGGTTGCCCGGTCCGACCGTGGTTGCCCGGTCCGACCGTGGTTGCCCGGTCCGACCGTGGTTGCCCGGTCCGAGCGCGAGGACGGGAAGCCGGGAAAAAAAGTCGGATTGTCCCCTGAACTTCTTCCCTTCCCGCCAGACCGATCCGATGAAATGGAGGCACCGCCGGTCGGGCGAGGAGCGGAGAGAAAGGGGGCTGCGTGAAGGGAAGGATCACTTCGGCCGTGCGAGCACGGCATGGAACGCGCTTGTCGTGTCCGCCGGCGAGCACGGCGTCTCGCGCGCCGGGTCGCGCCCGGGTCGGCGGCGCGGCGCGCCGAGGCGGCTCCGGGGGCGCGCGGCGAGGACGGGCGGGCGGGCGGAGGGGGGCATGAACTCGAAGAAGGCCATGGAGAGGGATTCCAGGCGCCCGCCGAGGGGAGGCGAGGCCCCGGTGGTGGTCCTCAAGGACGACCTCCACGTCGTGGATCTCGGCGCCGGTGTGATGCTCGACGTGTTCATCAACGTCGAGGGCCGGCTCACGACCTTCGTCAGCCTGGATGGCCAGCTCATCGCGGAGCTCCGCGTCGCGGGTCACGCGTGAAGAGCGCGCACGATCGCGCCGGGAGGCGTGGAGACGGGGTGAGTCGACTCGAGCGCTCTCCCCGCCTCCACGTCTCCCGGGCGCCCGCCTGCCGGCCGCTCCAGCGACCTGCCGTGCCCGGGCTCGCCTCGGGCGATCAGGGGCCCGCGAACTCCCGCACCACGCGGAGGATGCCCTCTCCGTAGCTCGAGATCTTCGCCTGCCCCATGCCGCGCGCGAGCGCGAGGTCGTCGAGCGACGCGGGCCGGATCCGGGCGATCTCGCGGAGCGTCCGGTCGTGCGCGATGATGTAGGCGGGCAGCGACTTCTCCTTGGCGAGCGTGGCCCGGTGGGCGCGGAGCGCCTCGAACAGCGGGACATCCCGCTCCTCCAGATCGGCCCCGGGCGCCTCCTGCGCGGGCGAGGAGGCTCCGGGAGCGGTCGGCTCGAGGGGCGCCGCATCGCCGTGGGCTGCCGCCGAGCGGAACGCCTGCGCGGCAGGCGGCGTGCGCGCCGGCGCGGAGAGCGCGGCCGTCGCGCGGCGCGCGGCGGGCGAGGGGACCGGCGCCGCGCGGCGCAGCGGCCTGCGGCGCGCGGCGGGGGGCGGGAGCCGCACCCGGGTGGGCACCTCCCCGCGCATCACGCGCCAGCCGGCCGACGTGATCAGGGGGACGGGGAACTCGCCGGTCGTGAGGTCGATCCAGGCGTTGGCGAGCAGCACGCGCAGGATCGACATGGCCTCGTCGAGGCTCTTCCCCTCGAGGACACCGAAGGTGGAGAGCCGATCGAGCCCCATGCGGCGGACGCGCTCGTTCGACTCGCCGATGAGCATCGACGCGATCGCCTGCATCCCGGCGCCGCCCTTCACCCGCGCGACGCCGGCGAGCGCGCGGCGCACGAGATCGTTGTCGCGGGCGAGCGCCGCCGGGTCGCTCGCCTCGAGGGCGTCGACCTCGAGGCAGACGTCGCAGTGGCCGCAGCCGCCGAGCGACTCGGCCTCGTCGCCGAAGTAGCGGAGGATGAAGTCGTGCCGGCACGTCGCGGCGTCGACGTAGCGGAGCAGCTCGCGGAAGAGCCCCCACGCGCGCGCGGCGTCGTCGGCGTTCGCCTCGGCGCCGCCGTCGCCGAGCTGGCAGAGCCGGCGGCGCAGCGCGATGTCCGCGGGCGCAAACAGGAGGAGGCCGCGGGCCGGGTCGCCGTCGCGGCCGGCGCGGCCGACCTCCTGGTAATAGGCCTCGATCGACGACGGCGGCTGGGCGTGCACGACGAGGCGCACGTCGGGGCGGTCGATGCCCATGCCGAAGGCGTTCGTGGCCACGACCACGGAGAGGCTGCGATCGGCGAACCCGGCCGAGAGGCGCGCGCGCGACTCGGGGGCGAGGCCGGCGTGGTAGGCCTCGGCGTTCCAGCCGGCGTCGCGGAGCGTCTCGGCGAGGCGCTCCGCCCCCTTGCGGGTGGCGGCGTAGACGATGCCCGCGCCGCGGGGCCGCCCGGGGTCGCCGAGGGCGTCCAGGAGCGCGCGCGCCGTGCGGCGACCGGCCTCGCGCGGGCCGTCCACCGCGGAGACCTGCAGGTGGAGGTTGGGCCGGGCGAAGCCGCGCAGGATGACCGTGGGCGGCGGCCCTTCGGGCCCGTGCCCGCCCGCGGCGCCGCCGTCGGACGGGCGCAGCGGCCAGCCGAGCCGCCGGATGATCTCGTCGCGCGCGTCGGGGGTCGCGGTCGCGGTGCAGGCGAGGACCCGGGGCGGGCGGAGCCGCGCGATCGCGGCGCCGATGCGCAGGTAGTCGGGCCGGAAGTCGTGCCCCCACTGGACGATGCAGTGCGCCTCGTCGACGGCGACGAGCGAGAGCCGGCTCGCGGCGAGCGCATCGAGGAAGCTGTCGAGGGCGAGGCGCTCGGGCGCGGCGTAGACGAGCTTGTACTCGCCGCGGCGGAGGGCGCCGAGGCGCCGGCCGCTCTCCTCGCGCGAGAGGCTGGAGGCGATGAACGTCGCGGGGATGCCCCGTGCATCGAGCGCGCGCACCTGATCTTCCATCAGGGAGATGAGCGGGCTCAGGACGAGCGTCGTGCCGGGCAGGGCGACGGCTGGGAGCTGGTAGCAGAGCGATTTGCCGCCGCCGGTCGGCGCGACAACGAGGACGCGGCCCGCGCCCCCGAGCAGGGCGTCGATCGCCTCGCGCTGCCACGGCCGGAACGCCGCGATGCCGAACCGATCCGCGAGCACGGCGTCGATCGACGGGGGCGGGTTTTCCGGGGGGCGCAGCAGGGAGGAGGCGAGGCGCTCGGTCACGATCGGCAAAGGGGGCTCGGCGAAGACCATGGCGGCAGCGTCGAGCGAGCGCCGTGCCCGCCGCGAGCCCTAGCACTTCCGCGCGCTTGCGTCGCGCCGGCGGTGGCGGCGCCATGGCGGCGCGGGGGCCGCCCTGCGGGCCGGTCGATCAGGCCTGGACGACGCCGATGCCCTTGGCGAGCGTTTCCATGTCGTCGAAGTGATAGACGTGGCGGCCGGGGTTCCCCTGGAGCGCGGCCGCGACCATCGCGCCGGCGACGGTCCTCGCGTCGATCGGGCGGTACCTGCGGAGGCCGCCCTTCATCGTGAACCGGAGCGTCTGCGCCGCCGCGACGCCGATGGCCTCGCCCCTCCTGACCTCGCCCCGCTCTCCGAGGAGCAGGCTCGGGCGCAGGACGTGGACCGACGCGAAGCTCGCGGCCGAGAGCTCCTGCTCGAGCTCGCCCTTCACGCGCAGGTAGAAGCTTGTCGAGCGCGGATCGGCGCCCACGGAGGAGACCAGGATGAGCTGCTTCACCCCCGCCTTCTCGGCGAGCCTGGCGACGGTGATCGGGTAACGATAGTCGATCTGGTAGAAGGCCTCTTCGGAGCCGGCCTTGGCGATGGTCGTCCCGAGCGCACAGAACACGTCGGTCACGCCGGCGAAGTCCGCGCCGTCCAGCTGCTCGAAGTCGACGATGCGCTGGGAGAGCCGCGGATCCTCGATCGGGGCCGGGCGGCGTAGCAGGGCGACGACCCGCGCGTACGCGGGCTGCTGCACGAGGAGGCGCAGGCAGTGGCCGCCGACCAGGCCCGTTCCTCCCACGATGAGAGCTGTCTTGTCGACCGTCATGGATTCCATGTTCCTGCGGAATCACCCGCGGAGAGCGCCGCCGCCGGGATCCGCAGCCGTACCCCGCAGAATAGCCCAAGCGGCGCGCGAACCCTAGTGGCCGGCTGCGCGCGCCCAGAGCGGACGGTCGGCGCGGACCCCCCACGGTTCCTTCACCGGTGTGTGCGGGCTCTACATCGCCGTGGCCGGTCGCCATCTGCTGGGGTGGACTGCTCACCAGGACGGAATACGCCGAGGAGATGCGCTTGGCGTACGCTGGGTGGCGTCAGCGCGGCGTCGCGTAAAGGGCCCGCGGGGCGCGGGGCCCGATCGCGCGGCCGGCGCCGGCGAGCGCCCCGCGGCGCGCGGCTCACGTGAGCGGCGCGGGGGCGACCTTCTGCGCGAGCTTCGCGCGCTGGGCGTGGAAGGCCTTGATCGCCATCGGGATGACCTGCTCCCGATGCTTGGGCACCATGTTGTTCGGCAGCTGCTCGACGGGCCACCAGGCGCCGGTGGCCGGGACCTCGGCGAGCTTCGCCTGGTGGACCCGGGAGAGCATCCAGCCGCGCGCGGCGGCCGAGAAGTAGTCGCCGACGAACGTGAAATCGGAGATCGTCATCCCGACCCGGTGGAGGACCTGCTCGGGCTGCTCGCCCGGCGACAGGACGCTCCCGGGGCAGCACCACTGTCCTGGGCCCGACTCCGACGCTCCTCGCCGGGTCAAGAGCACCTCGAGCGCGCCAGAGTCCGCGTTCCTTCGGAGGCACACGGCGTCCGCGGCGAGGTGGATGGGGAGCCGGGAGATCGCGTTGATGAGCGAGCTGCCGAGCGGCTCCCTTGGATCGATGTGCCCGAGCAGCCAGCCGGCCATGGTTCGGATGAGCCTCATCGCTGCACCCTCCGCGAGGGCGCGCCGTGCGACCGCTGGCTCATCGCCGCGCGAGGCGCGCCCAGGCGAGCGCGGCGCTGCTGTTCAGGGCTGGACGTCGTACCAGAGCCGTTCTTCGTGCCGCTATCCGAGCGGCGCGGTTCGTTCGATGGGATCGCGTGTCGAGTTGGATCTAGCATAGGGGGTTGCTGCGTTGGTTACTTGTGCGTTGTCGCGTCACGTTGTGCGGGTTCAGATCTTCATCTCGCCTCTCCTGAGATGTCGGACCACGCCGACGACGTTCAGGAGCCTACAATATCCTGTGTTTCTTTATCGTTTCATTCATGCAGCCCGCGCGTGAATCATCATCTTGCGTTGTTGCTCGCGTTGTTGCTCGCGTGTTTCGCCGGCCCCTCACGCGGGTGTTCAGGCGTCGAGCGCGAGAGTCGTTGGTGCCCGGGGGGCGCGGGCGAGCGCGCATGGGCTCGCCGAAACACAGATGTCACCGGGATGTCAGCGGGGCAGTCGTCGCGTCTGCTGCGCCGGCCCGCCGCGCTCGTCGTCCTCGGTCACCTCCGCCTCGACGTCGATGACCGGGCCTGACGCCGGCCACGCCGGTCGCTCGCGGGACGCGCCGGGGCGCTGCGCGGTGCGCCCGCCGAACGGCCCGCCGCCGAAGTCGATGACCCTCATGGTGAAGAACGCCCCGTTGCCCGGGCCGTCCCCGCCGAGGCCGGCGGCGCTCGCCGCGGCCACCCGCCGCTCGAACCGCTCGCGCACGGCCGCGGCGAGCCGTCGGCGCACGGGCGGGACCAGGAGCAGGAGCCCGGCCACATCGGTCAGCACCCCCGGCGTGACGAGCAGCGCCGCGCCGAGGAGCACGAGCAGCCCTCCGGTGAGCCCCTCGTCCGGGACGCGGCCCTCGGCCATCGCGCCCCGCCAGGAGGCGAGCACCTTGAGCCCCTCGCGCTTCGCGAGCGCTGCCCCGAGGACGGCCGTTCCGAGCGCGATCGCCACCGTTGGCCAGAAGCCGATGACATCGCCGATCGACAGGAGCAGCCAGAGCTCCAGGATCGGGACCGCCGTGAAGAGCAGGATGAGCTTGCCCATGACCCCCCGTCTAGCGCCGCCCGTCGCGCCGCGCACGTGCGGGACCGCGCGCCGCGCGCTGCCGTGCGCCGCCGCCAGCGCCGTGGTCGCGCGCCGCCGCCGCGCCGCCCGCGGTCGGCTGCTCCGCTGCGGATCCCGCGCCGGAGTACCGGTCGCGGTGAGAGTGCGCTAAGACCGCCTGCCCCGGAGAAATCCATGACGACTGTCCCCGTGGAGCAGGAAAAGGTGGAGGCGTGCCGCGCGTTTGCCGCCGACATCGCCGACGACGTGCAGCGCTTCATCGACCGCCACACCACGGTCGGCGTCGAGCGCACCGTGGCCCGCGCCTACGGCGTGGTCGGCGCCGACGCGGAGGGGACGCCGCTCGCCAACGCGCTCGTCGACCGCATCCACAAGGTGGGGCAGGTCGGCCGCGGGGTCGCGTACCACCTCGGCCGGGCGCTTTGCGAGGGCGCCGCCTCGGTGCAGGAGGCCGCCGAGATGCTGGCGTTCAGCGAGGCGGCCGACTTCGGCCCGGGTCCGTCCGCGGCCGAGGCGCGCGGCGCGATCGAGGCGGCGACGCGGGAGGCGATCGCCCGGATCGACAGCGCCCGCGACGAGCGCGAGGCCAACAAGGCGGCGCACCGGGTCGGCACAGCGCCGCTCAAGTACGTCATCGTCGCGACCGGCAACATCTACGACGACGCCGTCCAGGCCAAGGCCGCCGGCTTCGCCGGCGCCGACATCGTCGCCGTGATCCGCGCGACCGCCCAGTCGCTCCTCGACTACGTCCCGGAGGGGCCGACCACCGAGGGGTACGGCGGCACGTACGCGACCCAGGAGAACTTCAGGATCATCCGCCGCGCCGCCGACGAGGCGACCCGCGACACAGGCACCTACCTCGCGCAGACGAACTACTCGTCCGGCCTGTGCATGAGCGAGATCGCCTGGATGGCGGCGGTCGAGCGGCTCGACATGCTGCTCAACGACGCGATGTACGGGATCCTGTTCCGCGACATCAACATGCAGCGGACGTTCATCGATCAGTACTTCTCCCGCAGGATCATCGCGCGGAGCGGCATCGTCATCAACACGGGAGAGGACAACTACCTCACGACCGCCGACGCCGTCGAGAAGGCCCATACGGTGCTCGCGTCGCAGTTCATCAACGAGGCGTTCGCCCGGCGCGCGGGCCTCCGTGAGGAGCTGATGGGCCTCGGCCACGCCTTCGAGATCAACCCCTGGCTCGAGGACAGCCTCCTCTTCGAGCTCGCCCAGGCCCAGCTCGTCCGGCAGATCTTCGATCGGCACCCGATCAAGTGGATGCCGCCCACGAAGTTCAAGACAGGCGACATCTTCCACAGCCACGTCCACGACGCGATGTTCAACCTGGTCGGGATCACGACGGGCCAGTCGATCGCGCTGCTCGGGATGTTCAGCGAGGCCGTTCACACGCCGCTGCTCATGGACCGGTACCTCTCGCTGAAGAGCGCCCGTTACATCTTCACGGCGGCGCGGCACCTCGGCGATGAGATCCAGTGGAAGCCGGGCGGCATCGTCGAGTCGCGCGCCCGCGAGGTCCTCGACAAGGCGCACGCGCTCCTGCGCGAGGTCGAGCGGGAGACCCTCTGGGACGCGATCGGGCGCGGCGCGTTCGGCGACGTCAAGCGCGCGCGCACGGGAGGGAAGGGGTACTCGGGGGTGGTGGCCCGCCACCCGGACTACCTGAATCCGATCCTCGAGGTGCTGGAGCGGTCGTAGGCCGCCCGGCCCTCCAGCGCTGACGCGCCGGAACGACGGGAACGGAAGGAAAGCTGGCAAGACGCCAGCGTGCCAAGAAGCGCCAGGAAAAGAGATCTCCGGTTCTCCTGGCATCCCTGGCGTCTTGGCGGTTCATCTCCCTCTCTTCCGAGCGCCGCGCTGGACCGGCGCCTGTCCCGGAGTCGGACGGGAATCCCTTCCGAAAGCGAGCTCACTGACGTCTTCAAAAGGCATTCTTCCTGGCCTCGCGTGCCTCTGTGATCGCTCTCCGTCGCGCGATGGCTCTAGCCACGAGAGGCCGCCCGGCGCTACTGTCGATGGGGGATCGGCTCCTTCCGCCCCTTCAGACCGAGGTGAGCATGACACAGCGAAACATCCTGCGTGCGTATGGAGATCGCGAGGGCGACGGGATGGTCCAGATGTCGTTCACCCTCCGCATCCTGCCGGGCGACCGGGCGCGCGAGGTGGCGAAGCGCTTCGCCGAGGCGCACGGCCTGCGCGAGCCGCTGGTCACGGCCATGGAGCAGGCCAGCCGGGAGCACACCTATTTCGTCGTCTACGGCCACTCCCAGCACGGGGTCGACACCTCGGACATCGAGGTGGAGGAGCTCGCGGCCCAGCCGCTCACGCGCGACCAGATCGAGGAACAGGCGAAGAAGCTCGGTCGCAAGATCGTCGTCGTGGGCGCCTGCACCGGCAGCGACGCGCACACCGTGGGTATCGACGCGATCCTGAACTACAAGGGCTTTGCCGGAGAGAAGGGCCTCGAGAGCTTCAAGTGCATCGACGCCCACAACCTCGGCGCGCAGGTCGAGAACGCCGAGCTCTGCGAGAAGGCCAAGGCGCTCGGCGCCGACGCCATCCTTGTGTCGCAGGTGATCACGCAGCGGAACTGCCACAAGGAGAACGCGGCGGCCCTCGTCGAACTGGCGACGCGCCAGGGCTTCCGGGACAAGGTGATCCTGCTCCTCGGCGGCCCGCGCATCGACCACAACCTCGCCGTCGAGCTCGGCTTCGACGCCGGCTTCGGCCCCGGCACGAAGCCGATCACCGTGGCGTCGTTCCTTGTCGAGCGCCTGGTGGGCAGGGTCTAGCGATCAGGCGACGAGCAGGTGGTAGGCGGCCGAGAGCTCGGCGAACTGCGCGGTGCGCTGGGCGCGCTCGCCGGGCTGCGCGGCGCCGCGGTCGGGGTGCAGCACCGCGGCCATGCGGCGGAAGGTGCGGCGGATCTCGGCCTCGGTCGCGCCCTCGCGCAGACCGAGCACCTCGAGCGCCCGGCGGCGCGGCTCGTCCAGCCGGACGGCGCGCGGGGGCGCGCTCGACGGTGCGCCGCGCGGGGGCGCGCTCGACGGTGCGCCGCGCGCGGCGCCCGCGACGCGCCGGTGACGGTCCCGCGCGCGCGGGCGGCCGTGGAGGAAATCGCTCGGCGCGAGCGGGCCGGTCTGCCGGAGCGACCCGGCGAGCGGCCTCGCCGTGTGGAAGCAGATGGTCGCCTCCTCGATGGCGAAGAGCGCCTCGAGGCGGGCGCGGAGCTGGATCTGGAGCGCGCGCTCGACCGCGCTCTCCGGGATGAGCCCCGCGGCCACGAGCACCTCGCCGGTCCGGCGCCCCCGGTGCGCGGCGACGAGCGCGGCGAGCCGCTGGATCGACGGCTCCGGCGCCGAGCCCTCCCGCGCGAGGATCTCGCCGAGGCGGGGCACCCGGAGCGGCGTCTCGACGGCCGTCACCAGGCCGGAGAAGAGCTGGATCCGGTGCTGGCGACCGGGCACCGTGGAGCCGCTCGGCGTCCTGAGCTCGCAGAGCTCCAGGAGCCCGGTGGTCCTCTCGCGGTGCAGCGCGCCGAGCAGGTCTCCCAGGGTCGACGTGGAAAGGCGGCTGGGCAGTTGCATCGAACGCGGCGTTATCATCGCCGCGCGCGATCGGGCAAAGAAGCCGCGTTCGCGCGGGCGGCGAGCGCGCGCGGACGCGGCCGGGAGGGTCTGCCTGCCCGCGCGGGCAGCGCGCGCGGGCAGGCAGACGAGCGTGCGCCCGCTGGCACGCACGAATCTGCGCCCGGATCGCGGCCCGCTGTGCGAAGCTCCGCCCGAAAACGGCCCGGCGCGGCGCGCCGGCGCGCGGATCAGGAGGAATCTGCGATGGGCTTGCTCGACGGAAAGGTCGCGATCATCACGGGAGCCGGCGGCGGGATCGGCCGCGAGGAAGCGCTGCTCTTCGCCCGGGAGGGCGCGAAGGTCGTCGTCAACGACCTCGGCGGCGCGCGCGACGGATCGGGATCGAGCGACGCATTGGCGGCGCAGGTCACCGAGGAGATCCGGGCCGCGGGCGGGCAGGCCGCGCCGAGCTTCGACAACGTGGCGACCCCCGAGGGCGCGGCGAGGATCGTGAAGACCGCCGTCGACGCGTTCGGCAGGGTCGACATCCTTGTGAACAACGCGGGAATCCTCCGCGACAAGACGCTCCTCAAGATGGATGAGGGGATGTGGGACGCCGTCATCACCGTTCACCTGAAGGGGACGTTCCTGTGCACGCAGGCCGCCGCGAAGCAGATGGTCGCGCAGGGCGATGGAGGGCGGATCGTCAACACCACGAGCGTCTCGGGGATGCTCGGCAACTTCGGACAGGCCAACTACGCGGCGGCCAAGGCCGGCATCTACGGGCTCACCCGCACCGCCGCGATCGAGCTGCAGAAGCAACGGATCACCGTCAATGCGGTCGCGCCCATCGCCAAGACCCGCATGACCGAGGATCTGCCCATGTTCCAGTCGGCCGGCGACACCCTCACGCCGGCGCACGTCGCGCCCGCGGCGCTGTTCCTCGCGTCCAACCTGTGCGCCGACCGGACGGGCAATGTCCTCGCCGTCGCCGGTGCGCAGATGTACATTTACAAGGTCGTTCAGAGCCCCGGAAAGTTCAAGGACGAGGGCGCTGTCTGGACCGCGCAGGAGATCGCCGATCACTGGGACGCGATCAACAAGCTCTGATCGCAGCGCCGGCGAGGGCGCCGCGTCGACGGCCGGCGGCGGCTCGAACGCGCCGCCTCGATCCCGCGGCCCAGGGCTCCTCCCAGCGGGCCGCGCGCTTCACGTGGCGCGCGGCGGACGCGGCGGACGCGGCGGTCGCGGCGGAAGCGAGGGCTCGGCGCGCGGCGACCGTTGCTGTGCTGATCCCCGGATGCTAGGTTCGAGGCGCTTCCGGGGTGCGATTGGCGCATCGACGTACTGTTCGAGCAGGTCGTTCTCGCGGAGTCTGGAGGTGCCACCGGTGACCGTCGTTCGCTGCTGTTCCGGCTGCGCCTCCTCGCGCGGTGCGGCCTCTGCAGCGCGGAGGCGCTGAGCACCATGTCGCGCGACGTCCACATCCCGCTCGCCCTGTGGATCTGCGCGGCGATCGTGGCGCACATGGCGGGCGGCGGGGGCGCGGTCGAGGTGGCGCAGGTCATCGAGGATCGGGCGCAGCTCCGCCGGATGGTCCACGCGGTGCGGGAGGGCCTCCGTCCGGGCGATACGACGTTCGAGGTGCTGACCGACGGCATGGCGACGACGCCGCCTCCCGCCCCGCTCGCGCCGCCGGAGCGATCGCCGGAAGGCGATCCGGACAAGGACGCGCCGACCGATCCGCAGCAGGAGCCCGAGCCGGCCAAGGCGGAGAAGAAGAAGCCGCCCAAGCCGGAGCCGCCGCGCCAGGCGAAGGCGCCTCCGCCCGCGCCGCCGAAGCCGCCCAAGGAAGAGGTGGCTAAGGTCGTGCCGGTCCAGCCGGTGCCGCCGCCGCCGCTGCCGCCGGCGGATCGGCGGATCGCCGTCCGCCAGCACGTCGAGAAGGACCAGGAGGACAACCCCGAGGCGAACCGGATCGCGGACGACGCCAACAAGGTCGCCGAGGAGACCATGGCGCAGATCCGCTCGAAGGATCAGGACGATCCCACGCCGACGCCCGGGAGCCCGACCGGCCCGAGGGGGCCGAAGGACATGGTCGGCGACAGCGACCACGATCACAGCGGCCACAGCGAGGAGCGCGCCGGCAACGAGAAGAACGCGCCCGGCGAGAGGAGCTCCGACAGCGAGAGCGCGGAGCACCACAGCCCGGCGTCCCCGGCGCAGGCAGCGCAGGCCTCTCGGGCGGCGCCGCCCGCGAGCGTTCCGGGCGCGAGCGGCGGCGGCCGCGTGGCGCAGGCGCCCCCCGGCATGCTGGCGCCGGAGAGGGGCGCTGCGGGCGGCTCCGGGCCGGCGTCGCCCGAGGTCGTCGACAACCCGAGCGCGGGCTACACCCTCAACCCGGCGAACCCGGGCGGCGACGGCAAGAGCCGCGTCGCCGGAAAGAAGGCGACGCCGCAGCCCTACCAGAGCCCGGTCCGCGTCGGCTCGATCGGCCTCGGCGCTCCAGGGCTCCCCGGCGGGCCCAACCTCAACCTGAACATGGCCGGTGTGCAGGCGGCCGTGGGCAACGAGAAGCTCAGGGCGGAACGGGCTTCGGACGGCGCGTCCCGCAAGAGCGCGCACCGGGGCTCGTGGGAGACGACGGACAAGTGGAAGAAGTGGCGCGCCGCGATCGAGAACTACGACCCCTCGGTCAAGCCTGGCAACCAGACGTCCCTCAACGCCGCGCGGGTGCCGTTCGCGACGTACATCAACATGATCCACAACCGGCTCCACCCGATCTTCGCCGAGGAGTTCCTGGCGTCGCTCGAGAGCCTGCACTCGGGGCACGCGTTCAACCAGAACCGGGTGACGCACCTGGAGATCGTGCTGAACAAGGACAGCGGCAGCATCGTGCGCCTCGGGGTCACGAGGCCGAGCGGGATGACGGCGTTCGACATGGTCGCGCTCAACTCGGTGCACCGCGCGTCACCGTTCGGAAAGGCGCCGGACGCGATCGTCTCACCCGACGGCAACGTGTACCTGCACTGGGAGTTCCACCGGGATCCGTACGACGCGTGCTCCACCCGCAACGCGCGGCCCTTCCTGCTGAAGGCGCCGTCCGGTGCCGCCCCGGTCGAGCCGGCGCCGGTGCGCAGGGCGCCGCGGCCCGTCCCGGGCGACGAGCAGATGCGAGCGCCGCCTGGACCGCTGCTCCCGCTCCGGCGTTAGGTCCCGGCTCTGCACAGGGACCGCGGCGATGTATTCTCGGCGGCATGTCGAAGGATTCCGACGCGGCCGTTCAAGTGACCATCGCGCGCATCGAGGCGGCGCTCGCGGATTCCCCGGCGTTCACCCGGATCGAGCCGCAGTTCTACGTCGTCCGCCAGGGGACCGCGTACGTGTACCTTCATGTCCTGCCCTGGGCGCCGGATCGCGCGCTCGTGCGCCTCGTCGCGCAGCTCGCCCGCGGCGTCGAGATGACGCCGGATCTCGCGATGAAGCTGCTCCGCCTGAACGCGCGCATCCGCTTCGGCGCCTTCGGCTACGTCGCGCAGGGCTCGTGTGTGGTCATCGTTCACACGCTCCTCGGCGGCGAGACGCTCGACGCCGACGAGATCCTGGTCGCCCTCCGGGATCTGTCGGTGCTCGCCGATGAGTACGACGACCGCATCGTCGAGGAGGCCGGCGGTCAGCGGATGCAGGACCTGATCGACGCCTCGGCGACCGCCGCGGTCTTCACCGATCTCGACGCCCCCCGCCCCTGGGACAAGGGCTGAGCGACGGGCGCTCTTCTTCATGCTCCTCAACATCGATCTTCCCCCCGAAGCCCCTCCTCCCTCCGCCGCACCGGACGCCGCCGCCTCGCCCCGTCGCGAGGACGGCGGCGACGCGCCGCCCGCCGAACGCCGGTCGTCCGCCGCCGAGCGCCCGCCGCTCGCCGGCCTGCCCGTGCTCCGGCTGATCCGGCCGCTCGCCGTGCTCGCCCTGCTCGCGATGATCCTCGGCCGCATGCTCGCGCCCGCGATGGTCGGCCTGGCGGTGGGCATCGAGCGCGCCGCGCACGCGGTCGAGCTCGCCGGCGCCGGCGCATCGCAGCTCTTCGCGATCGGCGCGATCGTGATCGCGATGGCGCTGATCGGCGCGCTCGTGCGGAGCCGCGTCCCGTACGCGCTGCGGATCGCCGCGATCGTCGCGGGCAGCTTCGTCATCCTCGTCGTCCTGCACGCCACCGCGCAGCGCGTGCCCGATCTCTCCGCCGCGCTGATCGGCGTGAGCGCGGCGATCCTCGCGCTCGGCAGCGCCTGGGAGGCGCTCCGCGTCCCGTTCATGCGGCCGGTCGCGGCCGCGCTCGGGCTCGTCGGCGCCTCCGCGCTCGTGCGGCTCACCGGCGTCCTCCTCGCCGTCTGGGCGAACGACCGCGGTTCGAAGGCGCTCGCCGGCGCGACGAGCTCCGTGGCGACGGCCGCGTTCGCGCTCGACGCGCTGGCCGTCCTCGTGGCGACGGTCGCGCTCGGCGCGCGCCGCGAGGCGCGGCCGCGCGACGCCGAGCCGCCGCGGCCGCGCGACGCCGAGGAGCCGCGGCCGCGCCTCGTCAGCCCGCTCTCGCTCGCGGCGCTCGCCTTGTCGCTGCTCGTCACCCGCGCGGCGCTCGCGGGCGCCGCCGACGATGCGTCGATGCTCGAGGTGCTCCTCCGCCGCGCGCTCGATCGGCTGCTCACGCGCCCCGCTCCGGTCGTGCCGCTCTCGATGCAGCTGTTCGTCGGCGCGCTCTCGGTGGTGGTCGTCGCGCTCGCGCTCATCGCGCCGCCGCGGCTGCCGGTCCTGGGCGGCGCGCTCGCGCTGCTGCTCGTCGCGCGCAGCGCCCCCGAGGTGCCGCTCAACGCGCTGTCGCTGCTGATCGCCGCCCTCTGCGTCGCGCTCGCCGCGCGCGACGAGCGCGGCTTCTGGGCGGCCGTGCTCGCGACCGAGCGCGAGGGCACCTCGAGCGCCTCCCGGGCGCCGGAAAACCGGACATCACCGGGGACGCGTCAGGTTGACGCGAGCGACGACACTCGTTAAGCACGCCCTCGCCGCGCGGGCGATCCGCGCGCAGCGTTCCACCTGCTGCTCGCCGCCGGGACGGTGCGGGAGCCATCCGGTCCCGCCGGTCTCTCCTTCACCGGGCCCCGCGGGGCGCGACCCAGGCTCGCGAGGCGCGCCGTGGGGCACGGGAGAGTCCTCATGCATCGTCGCGATCTCGTCTCGCTGTCCGCTCTCGCGCTCGTCGCGCTGACGCTCGGCGCCGGGTGCCCCGAGGAGCCCGCGAGGCCCGCCGGCGGCACGGCGGCGACGTCCACGGCCGTCGCGCCGGCGGCCTCGGCCGAGGAGCCCAGCGCGGCGCCGCAGGCGGCTGAAGCGCCGAAGGCGACGGGACAGGCGGCCGCGCCGGCCGCGCCCGAGGGCAAGGGGACGATCCAGGGGGTCGTCAAGCTCACCGGCAAGCCGGTCGAGATGAAGGTCCCGGCCGCGCGCAAGGACGCCCCGATCTGCCAGGACAAGGACGTCGTGTACAACGCCGTCGTCGTCAACGACGGCAAGCTCAAGGACACCTTCGTCCGCATCGCAGTCGGGGGCGTGCAGGGCAGCTGGAAGGCGCCCGACACCCACGCCGTGGTCGACCAGAAGGACTGCATGTATGAGCCGCGCATCCTGGGCGTGGTCTCCGGGCAGCAGGTCGACATCAAGAACAGCGACCGGACGCTGCACAACGTGCACTCCTACAAGGGCTCTGAGACGCTGTTCAACCAGGCGCAGCCGAGGGGCGCCGATCCGCTCACGAAGACGTGGAACGACGGCATCATCAAGCTCACCTGCGACATTCACCCGTGGATGCGCGGCTTTGTCGTGGTGACGGAACACCCGTTCTTTGCCGTGAGCGGTGATGACGGCTCCTTCACGATCGAGAAGGTCCCGGCCGGCAAGTACAAGCTCGAGGCGTGGCACTCCCGCTATGGGCTGAAGACGGCCGACGTCACGGTCGCGGACGACAAGCCCGCCCAGGTCACGTTCACGTACGCCGGCACCGAGCCTGAGCCGGCGGAAAACAAGGACGAGCTCAAGGGCCTTTGGTGAGGTCCCTGGCGGCGCCTGCCGCAGGCGGCGGCGCGCCCGGGGTCGCCCGGCCGGCGGCGAGCCGCGCGGAGAAACGACCCTCCCTGCCGCGCTCGACGCGAAGAAGCTCGCTCGACGCGAAGAAGTAGGCGGACGGGCGCGCCGTGACGGTTGCCGCACGGCGACTCGTGCCCTAAAGGGAAGCGGCGACAACGGACGAACTCGACTCCCCGAGCCGCGTTGCGCGCGCTAGTGTCCCGGCCCAGATGCTGTTCTCCCCCGCCACCCGCGCTCAGGCGATGACGTCGTTTTCCGGCCTGGCTATCCCGCCTACAAGGGTCTCTGGAGATGTCGCGCGGGCACGCGGCGCGAGCGCCGGTCACGGCGGCGAGGTGCGCGCGTGACCATGAGCGTCGAGCCGGCCGCGGAGCGGGCCCCGGTCCCTTACATCCGCCAGGCCGAGCCTTCTGAAGGCGACGACTGCGCGCTTCCCACGAGCGCGCGCCCGCTGCTCAAGGTAGCGGCCGATCTCGTGAGCCTCACCAAGCCGCGCATCACGAGGATGGTGGCCGCCACGATGCTCGGCGGCATGTGGGTGGCGAGCCGCTACCTCCGCGCCGGGCTGGGCGGACAGGCGATCGACCGCGCGGCCGTGCCTGCGACCCAGCTCGCGCTGGCGCTGCTCGGGACGGTCCTCGTCGTGTCGGGCGCCAATGTGCTCAACATGTACATCGAGCGCGACACCGATCGGCTGATGGAGCGGACGCGGAGCCGCCCCTTGCCGGCGCGGCGGCTCGCGCCGGAGGTGGCGCTCTGGTTCGGGATCGCGCTCTCGGCCACGTCGCTTCTGCTGCTGTTCGTCGGGGTGAACGCCGTCACGGGCGCGCTCGCCGCGCTGGCGCTGCTCAGCTACGTGCTCGTCTACACCCCGCTCAAGCGCAGGACGACGCTCTCGCTGCCGATCGGGGCGATCCCCGGCGCCATCCCGCCGCTGCTCGGGTGGACGAGCGTCACCGGGCAGATCGATGCGCCCGGCTTCATGCTCTTCGCGGTCATGTTTCTCTGGCAGATCCCGCATTTCCTGGCGATTGCGCTCTTCCGTCAGGACGAGTACCGGCGCGCGGGGCTCAAGGTGCTGCCCCTGGAGAAGGGAGATCGCACAACGCGGCTCCACATCGTCGGCTATCTCGCGCTGCTCGTGCTGGCCTCGGTGCTCCTCTTCCCGCTCGGCGCGGCGGGCCCCGTTTACCTCGGCGCCGCGGTCCTGCTCGGCGCTGCCTTCTTCGGGCTCGGCGTCAGCGGTCTCCGGCCGGGCACCGGCGCCCCCTGGGCACGACGGGTCTTCTTCGCCTCGATGGTGTATCTGGTGCTCCTCTTCGCCGCGCTGATGATCGGCGCCTGAGCGGCGCCTCGCCGCCTTGACGCGCCAGGGACCGGCCCTTAAGCGTCCTCGGATGGTTTCAATGGAGCCGACGCGCCCGGCGAACGGCGCTCCTCCGACCGCGGAACCGACCGACGAGCTGCTTCCGGAAGGCCGCGGCCCCGCGCCGGCACCTCGGCGCGGGGCGCTCACCGGCAGGCCGCTCTTCTGGATCGCGCTCGTCGCGCTGGTCGGGCTCGTCGTGCCCTTCCTCGTCGGCCGCGCGATCCGTGGCCACGCCGCGGAGCCGCCCGCGATCCGCATCCCCCTGCCGGCCTTCGAGCTGACGGATCAGCGGGGCCAGCGGTTCGGCCTGGAGCAGCTCCGGGGCCGGGTGTGGATCGCCGACTTCATCTTCACGACCTGCCCGACGGTCTGTCCCAAGCTCACGCAGCGCATGAAGGAGATCGACCAGCGAGGGCGCGATCTCGGTGACGCGCTGCACCTCGTGACGTTCACCGTCGACCCGGAGAACGACACGCCGGAGGTGCTCGCGGCCTACGCGGCGTCGCAGAAGCTCCCGCTCGATCGCTGGACGTTCCTGACAGGCCCTCTCGATCAGATAGAGTCGACGATCATCAAGGGCTTCAAGATCGCGATGGGAAAGACGGAGTCGAGCCCTGGCCTCTTCAGCATCTTCCATGGCGAGCGCCTGGTGCTCGTCGACCAGGAAGGCGTGATCCGTGGCTACTACGAGGCGAACAACGAGGGGATCCCCGCGATCCTGCGCGACGCCGGCGCCCTCGTGAAGCAGCGGTGACGCGCTCGGGCTCGCCTCACGCCTCGATCGCGAGCCGCTTGATCATCTTCTGCAGGCCGAACCTCGACAGCCCGAGCAGCTTGGCCGCCTGCGTCTGGTTCCCGCGCGTGCGCTCCAGCGCGTCGCGCACGAGCTCCGTCTCCAGCGCGTCGATCCTCCCGCGGACGTTGAGGCCGAGCTCGCGCGGCGCCGCGCCGCCGCCCTGCGCGATCTCGGGCGACAGGTGCTCCCGATCGATGGTTCCATCGCAGAGCACGATCGCCCGCCGGATCTCGTTCTCCAGCTGGCGCACGTTGCCGGGCCACCCGTAGGCCGAGAGCCGCTCCATCGCTCCGCGCGTGACCCGGACCGGTCCGCGGCCGTGCTTGGAGACGAGGTGCTGGACGATGAGCGGCACGTCGGTGGCGCGCTCGCGCAGCGGCGGCACCCGGATCGTGATGATGTTCAGCCGGTAGAAGAGATCCTCGCGGAAGGCGCGGGCGCGGACCAGCGCCTCCAGATCGCGGTGGGTCGCGGCGATGACGCGCACGTCGACCTTGCGCGTCCGCTCCGAGCCGAGCGGCCGCACGAGGCCGTCCTCGAGGACGCGCAGCAGCTTCGTCTGCATGGCGAGGCTCATCTCGCCGATCTCGTCGAGGAACAGCGTCCCCCGGTCCGCCACCTCGAAGAGCCCGGCGCGCGGCCGATCCGCGCCCGTGAACGCGCCGCGCACGTGCCCGAAGAGCGCCGACTCGAGCAGCCCCTCGGGGATCGCGCCGCAGTTCTCGCCCACGAACGGGTGCGCCGCGCGCGGGCCGTTGTGGTGGATGGCCCGCGCCACGAGCTCCTTGCCGCTGCCGGACTCGCCGCAGACGAGCACCGGCACCTCGGACGCGGTCACGCGGTCGACGAGGCGCAGCATCGCGTGCACGGGCTCGCTCTCGCCGATGATGGCGTCGTACCGGTAGCGCGTGTCCCGGCCCCCACGCGCCCTGGCGAGCTCGATCGCCGCCGCGTCGAGCTCCGCCTCGCGGCGCGCGAGCTCCTCGGCGAGCCGCGACGACGCGCGCTCCGCGCGGCGAACGGCGCGGCGCAGCTGCACCTGGGTGCGCGCGTCGGCGATCGCCAGCGCCGCGACCGACGCGATGGTGCGCGCCCACCGGAGCTCCTGCGCCCCGAACGCGCCGCGGCGAACGCGATCGTCGAGGTAGACGACGCCGAGCGCCTCGCCGCGCGCGATGAGCGGCACGGCCAGCACGCTCCGGAGCTTCAGCGCGTGCACGCTGCGGTGCACGCTCGGCAGCTCCCCAGCGGCGTCGACGGCGACCACCGGCTCGCGCGCCTCCAGCGCGCGGCGCGCGAGCGTCTGCGACAGCGCGAGCTGCTCCGCGCCGAGGCGGGAGCGCGCCAGGTTGCGCGCGGCCCGCGGGACGAGGCGCCCGTTCGGGGCGCGCATGAGCAGGAGCCCCCGCTCGACCCCCGTCCACAGCACGAGCGCGTCGACGACCCGATCGAGCAGCGGCGTGAGCCGCTCGCGTTCGCCGAGCGCGCCGACGAGCGCCTCCAGATCGCGCGCCTGCTCGGGGCCGAGGCCGCTCTCCGGCAGCGCCCGCGCGCGGGCGACCCACGGCAGCGACCGGACCGCGCCGGAGAGCCCCGGCGAGGCGGAGGAGGCCCCTTCCGAGCCCGCGTCCGCGTTGCGCCTGCAGAGCTCGCGCGCGGCCTCGGTGAGCGCTGCGAGCACCCGGTGCGCGACGTCCGTCTGCCCGGTCTGGACCGCGAGCGCGTGCGCCGCGGCGAGCGCCGGGCCGCGCGACGCGATCGGCGCGCGGGCGCCCGCGAGCGAGGCGAGCGCGGCGAGGACGCGATCGCTGCGGCCGCCGTGGGTCGCCGAGCGCGCCGCGCCGCCCTGTCCGTTGTCCTCGGGGGGCGGGTCGCCGACGTCGTCCGCGGCGCGCGCCGCGCGCGCCCCCCACCAGTCGAGCCGCGAAGCCGCGGCGAGGTCCGGGCCGCTCGCGAGCTCGTCGAGCTCCTCGACGCGGGCGCCATCGAGCTCGCCCGCGCCGTGGCGCAGGCGCCGCGCGGCCGCCCGGAGCGCGTCGTCCGCCGAGCCACCGGCGAGGAGCGCCGCGGCGCGCTCCGCCGCCGCGCGCGCGTCGAGCCGCGAGCCGACCTCCGCGCTCGCAACGCCGCCCCCGCGCGTGGCGGCCACGTCCGCGATCGCCCAGAGCGCGTAGGCCTCCGCCTTCGTGTCGCCCGCGTCGCGCGCCCGGGCGATGGCGTCTTCGGCCATCTGGCGGGTCTCGTGCGCGAGGCCCGCGGTGGCGTAGGCGGCCGCGCACGCGAGCAGCGCGCGCGCCCCCTGGGCTGGCCGGCCGAGGTGCTCCCAGAGCAGCGCCGCGCGGGTCGATGTCGCGATCGCGCCGTCGAGATCGCCGAGATCCACCGCCGCCGCCGCCTCGCCGGTCCGGTAGGTCGCCTCCTCGACCACGGCCCCGGCGCGGACGGCGTAGTCGACCGCGGCGCTGAACGACGCGTGCGCGCGCTCCGGATCGCTCGCGTGCCACGCATAGCCGCGCACCGCGGCCATCCGCGCGAGCTCCTCGACGGAGCCCGCGAGCGCCTCGCCGCGCGCCACCTCGGACAGCGCCCGCGCGGCGTCGCCGCGCAGCACCGCGATCAGCGCGCGCACCTCGCAGAGGGGCGCGGTGACCGCCTCCCCGGCGAGCGCCTCGGCCGCGTCCAGCGTCCCCGCGTCGATCGCGATGCGCGCGAGCACCGCGGCCGCGCGCCCCTCCGGGTCTGCGCCGGCGTCGATGGCGGCGCGGGCGCGCTCCTCGGCGAGGGCGCGATCCCCGGCGCGCCGCAGGATCTCCGCGGCGAGCGCCGCGGCCTCCGTCGCGTCCCGCACGGACGCGCGCAGCATCAGGCTCCGCGCGCGACCGAGATCGCCGTGCAGCCGGAGCGCGTTCGCCGCGGCGACGACCAGGCTGGCGGGCGCGTCGTCGCGCTGCTCGATCGCCTCGATCGCGAGCGGATCCGGCGGCACCCGCGCGATCGCGAGCGCCAGCTCCGCCGCCTCCGCCGCGCCCATGGCCTGCGCCGCGGCGGCGCCGCGGTCGCGCGTCGCCGCGGTCGCCCGCCGTCGCGCGCCGTCCCCCAGCGCGGCCGCCTCGACGTCCGCGAACGTCCAGGCCCGCGGCGGGATCTGCCGCGCCAGGGCGACGAGCGCGTCCGCCAGCGCGCGCTCCGGCGCCGCCGCGAGGGTCCTCATCGGCCACGCCGCGGCGCTCGTCCCCACGAGCGCGGTGAGCCACCGCGCGACGCGGTCCGGGCCGAGCCGCCCCAGCCACGCTGCCTCGCCCTGCGGCGAGCCCGCGCGCGCCGTGCCGTCGCCCGCGCTGGAGAGCGCGCGCGCCCGCTGGACCACCGCGAACGCGTCCGCGAGCCAGGAGGCCACGTCGTCGCGCACCCCGGGCGCCGTCTCGAGCTCGTGTCGCCGCAGGCGCAGGTAGGCGGCGCGCACGCGGCGCGCGTCGCGGTCCTGCCGATCGCGCTCCGCGCCCGGCGTCCCGGGATCGTCGCCCGCGCGCCGCGCCGATCTCCCGGCGAGCGGATCGCGCGCCGGCTGCGCGCCGGCGAGCGCGGCGCGGGCCGACTCGGTGACCCACGCCGAGGACGGCCGCGCCGTGGGGCAGGGCGACAGGAGGGCCCTGCAGATCGCGTCGAGCGTGGGCCCGGCGGCGCTCTCCGCGGCCACCGCGGCGCGCGCCGCCCCGATGGGATCGTCCGCGGCCTCCACGCTGGGGAGCGCGATCTCGGCGAGCAGCGTCCCCAGCGCGAGCAGGTCCCTCGCCCGCGCGTCCCCGAGCTCCGCGTCGCGGCGCGCGAGGTACCTGAGCGTCGCCCCTTCCACGGCGGTCTCGTGGATCGAGCAGGCGAGCCCCAGGTCGATCATCCCGATCCGCCCCTCCGGCGTCAGGATCAGGTTCTCCGGCTTGAGATCCCCGTGGGCCAGGCCGATGCCGTGCAGGTCGCCGAGCGCCTCGCCCGCGTCGCGCGCGACGGCGAGCGCCAGCGCCGCGCGCTCGCCCGGAGGCAGCTCGCGTACGGCCTCGGCGACGGCGCGCCCCTCGATCCAGCGCATCGCCACGAACGCGCGCCGCTCCTCGCCGGGGGCGCCCTCGACGCGCGCGACGCCGGCGCGCGCCGACAGCCACCCGACATCGACGAGCTCCGGCAACCGCGGCGAGAGCGCGAGCGCCGCGTGCAACGCCTCGCGGGCGAGCGCCCGCAGCGCGGCCGCGCGCTCCTCCCCGGGCGCGCCGCGGTCGCGTCGCTCGATCTTGAGCGCCACCACGCCGCCGCGCTCCTGATCGACCGCCCTCCAGACCTCGGCCGACCCGCCCGACCCCGCGACATCCAGCAGCCGGAAGCGCTCTGCCAACCGAGGTGTCACGGTCGACGGCTCGCTCATTCCAGGAATGCTCCCGGGCTGCGAGCCACCTGTCAACCGGGTTACGGTCCCGGCGGACCGCCGCCGGCTGCGTCGGGCGTGTCGCCCGCGCCCTCCCCGGGCGACACGTCACCGCAGCTCGGCGCGCCGCCGTCCGGCAGATCGACGTCGACGGCCGACGCGTCGCTGCACGTGTCTTCCGGGCCCTTGCCGTAGTGGTCTGCCACGAAGCGCGCGAGCGACGGCTTGTCGAGGCACGTCGCGGTGTACGTGGCGCCCCAGGCCGCGGCGGCGATGGGGGTGTCCAGCGCGCTATCGGGCGTCATCACGAGGCGCGCCTCGGGCCCTCCGGGCAGCGTGAGGCATCTCGGATCCGAGGCGGCCTCGGTCCGCACCTCGTCGAGCATCGCCTCCACCTCCGCGCAGCCCGACGGCGGGCACCGGTAGGCGAGGACGATCGCGCCGTGCTCGAGGTTGTGCACGTAGAGCTCCCGCGGGACCTCGGCCTCGTAGCGCTTGTACTTGGCCCAGAGGCCCCAGTGATCTCCGCCGCTCGGCGGGTTGGTCTCGTACTGGACGGGCGTGCACGCGGGCATGTGCTGCGCGGAGGTCACGCGGATCCCCGTCTGGACGACGACCTTGCACTCGGCCTCGCCCGGGAGGGGCGGGGCGTCCGGGAAGCGCGAGACGATCTCGGGCTGCGGCGGCGAGGCGTCGCTCTCGTCGATCGGGGGCGCGCTCTGACCACACCCGCTCAAGGGAGCGGAGAGCGCGGCGGCCGCCGTGGCGGCCACACACATCTGCGCGAAACCGCAGCGTTTCATGGTCGAAGCCTACCATGTCCGACGCGCGACGTGCGTTGCCCCGGAACGCCGGCTCTGGTGTACTTGGGTCCTCCCGCGTGGCGAAGCAAGAGAACGATCACCGGCAGACGCTCGTCACCTGCACGTCCATCGCCCCGCCGGCGCTTCCGGTGGAGCCTGGCACCGCGTGCCTGGTCGTGATCTACGGCACGGAGCTCGGGCGCCGCATCGCGCTCGGCACCGGGGCGATCGAGTGCGGGCGCGCCATACAGACCGATATCCCGCTCGACGACGAGGCGGTCAGCCGCCGCCACGCGCGCGTCTCCTGGAACGGGATGGGCTACGTCGTCCGCGATCTCGGCTCGACCAACGGCACCTACGTGAATGACGTCTCGGTCGACGAGCGCGTCCTCAAGGACGGCGATCAGGTCAAGATCGGCCGGACGATCTTCAAGTTCATCCAGGGGGGGAACGTCGAGCTCTCGTACCACGAAGAGATCTACCGCCTGATGACCTTCGACGGGCTGACGCAGGTCCACAACAAGCGCTCCTTCGAGGTCGCGCTCGAGCGGGAGGTGTCGCGCGCGTGCCGTTACCATCGCCACCTCGCGCTCATCATGTTCGACATCGATCACTTCAAGAACATCAACGACACCCGGGGGCACCTCACGGGCGACGCCGTGCTCCGCCAGATGGCCGCGCTCGCCGCCGCGAACGTCCGCCGCGACGACGTCCTCGCGCGCGTCGGCGGTGAGGAGTTCGCGCTGCTCGTCCCGGAGCTCGCCGTCGACGGCGCGCGCGTCGTCGCCGAGAAGCTGCGCGCGCTCGTGGAGCGCACGCCGTTCCGCTTCGAGGACGGCGAGATCGCCGTCACCGCGAGCTTCGGGGTCGCCGGCATCACGCCGGACGCGCCCGTCTCGCCCATGGAGCTCTACCGCCGCGCCGACGAGCGGCTCTACCATGCGAAGAAGGGCGGACGGAATCGGGTGATGTGACGGGGCGCGGTCAGGGCGGGGGCGGGACGGAGCAATCGCGCGGCTCGGCGCCGTCGAGGATCCACGCGGACAGGATATCCATCCCGTCCACGTACACCGTGACGTTCGGGTCGTTCGCCGTCTGGGGGTGGAACCAGAACAAGGGGCCTGGCTTCGGGGGCGGCATGGGCATCCCCATCACGAACGCGGCGCGCAGCCGCTCCGTCTCCTCCCGGAGCTTCTCGGCCTGGTCGGCGGGCAAGGAGGGGTCGAGCGCGCTCTGCCCGACGATCATCTTGTAGAGGAGGTAGCTGTTCCCCGGGTTTCCCGGGTCGATGAGCGGCATGGCCCTGCCGAAGCGCTGCGGGGTCTCCTCCCCCACGTGCGCGCGCTCACCCATCTGGGTCTGGTGCGCGGCGTGCCCGATCGCGGTCTCGTAGAGCGGGTCGGACTTCGTGTACTTCACAATCGCCTTCCCCGGCATCAGTTCCACGTTCGCCACGTTCAGGTTCAGCCCAGCGGCGGCGGTGCCGTCGCTGTGGCATTGCACGCAGGAGTAGAGGAGGCTCGCTGCGCCCTTCACGCAGGTGTGGCACTCCGGATCAGCCGGGTCGTTCGCCGGCGTGTCCGGATTGTCCTGGCACTCTGGCGCCCTCCCGATGCACTCGAGGTCTCGCTGGCAGTAGAAGTCGCCGCTCGGCTGGCGCTCCGGCATCGCCTGGGGCGGGTTGGTCGCCGCGACGGTGAACTCGATGCGCGCGTTGGCGGCCAGGGGCGCGCCGTCGAACGCGCGGATGCCCGCCGCGGCCGCCTCGTCCACCGGCCCGAGGACCGTGAGCGCATACCGGGTCCCGGGGAGGAGGCCCGACATGCCTTCGACCTGACGGAAGATGACCTCGCGCTGGACCGGGTTGTACGTCGGCGCCAGCGCGATCGGGTTCACGCAGTCCGCGAACGTCCGGACCTGCGTGGCCAGATCGCCCGAGACGCACAGGGACCCAGGCCCCACTGCGCCGCTCACCGAGCCGGGCAGCAGGAAGCGATCGAACTTGAGCACGAAGCTCGCGGTCGACAGCACCTCGGTGGCGCCGCTCGGATCGAGTGGGGTGCGGACGGGCTGGTAGTTCTGGTCGAGGCCGGTTGTGGCCCGCGCCTCGATCAGGTGGACAGGGGGGGCGTCGATCGGCTGGTAGGAGGCTTCCCCCACGTCGCAGCCGGCCGTCGCGAGGGCCATGTGGAGGAAGAAGGGGAGGGAAGCGATGCGCGCCGCGCGGGCCGGCCTGCTCAGCTTTCGGCGTAGAGCGAGAGCTGCTCGCGGACGATCTTCTCGTTCACCCCGCTCTGAATGTGCTCCTTGAGACAGTCGGCCAGCGTGATCAGCATGTCGTCGACCCCTTTCTCCTCGATGAGCTTCGACAAAAGTTGGCGAGCCTCCCGTCCGTCGTCTTCGCGGAGGAAGCCCCGCACTGTCTCCAGCGTGATTTCCCCTTGGAAATCGAGATAGAGGTTGTCGATCAGGTACTTGATCAGCTCCTTCACGCCCGTTCTCCTTGGCGTTCGCGGCGATCGTTAGGGAAGCCGCGCGCACCTCGCTATACCCGTCGCCGGAAGGCCAGGGCAAGGAATATACTGACCGATTTTGACTTTTCATTGGCAACGCTGGAGGAAGCTGTCGCTCGACTGATGGCACACAAGGCACGGGCGCGGGTTCCGGGAGAACGCGGTCTTGCACTTGCTCTCGAACCCGAGCGGATGCGGGTTCAGCCCTTGCCCGCCCGAGACCCCGCGGGTCGCGTGGCAGGTCGCGCAGTCCCGCTCGGTGTGGCAGGAAACGCACGCATTCAGGTTTCGCTCTGCTTCCCACGCGTGGTGCTTCGCGCTGCGCGGCGCGGTTGTCCACTCCGCCGGCGGGGGATGGAAGCGGCGCCCTGAGGGCCGAGCGGCGCTCGGCGCGTCGCGCGCCACGCCCGTCCGGCGGTGGCAGTCTGCACAGAACGTCTGCTCCTGATGGCAGCTCACGCAGCGCGGATTGTCCTGCCGGGCCGCCTGCGCGTGCATCGAGAGGAAGTCGTTCGGGTGAACGTCGCGCGGACGGATCTTCCCGTCATGGCAGTCGGTGCAGTAGTTCGTGGTGTGGCATGTCCCGCAGAAGGCGCTGTCGTTCGCGGCGACCTGCTTGTGCCGCTCGAGCCAGTCGGGGGTGTGTCCCGCGTTGTGCAGCCACCGGGGCGGCAGCAGATCGCCCGTGGCGAACTCGGTCATGAGCCGCCCGTCGGGGCGCGTCAGGTGGCAGACGTCGCAGTCGCTCTTCGCGTCGCCCTGGGCTGCGCCGCTCATGTTGTGGCACGAGAAGCAGCCTGCCATGCGCGGCAGCTGCTCGCGGGTGGCGAGCTCGAGCCGGTCGACCCGGCCGTGGCACTGGCTGCACTTGATGTTCCGGCTCACGTGCTTCTGGTGCGGGAACCGGAGGTTCGCGTGCGGCAGCACGAGCGGCGCCACCTTTCCGCCGCTGCCCGCGTCGTCGCCGATGTGGCAGTAGACGCACTGTCCGTTCTCGTTCGTTCCCGCCTTCACCTGGGTGAGGTCGGAGTGATCGACGTCGTGGCAGTTGTCGCAGGTCTGCGCCGGACTCGGCAGCAGCCGGTCGGTCACTGCGCCGCTCGTGTAGGCCCCTGCGTGGCACGACTTGCACGTCTGCTTGAGCCCCTTGACGTGCTTCTTGTGGTTGAAGCGGATCGTCAGCGTCTGCGGGGGGTAGATCTCGTCGCTCGGGATCGGTGTCGCGCTCGTCCCGGGCGGCATCCAGGCCAGCGGCACCTCGGCGTCGTCGGGCATCGGGTGGAGGCCCGACCTGTACCCGCCCGGCGGCGGATGCGCGCCCTTCTCTCCCTCGGCGTCCTCCTCGGCGTCGCCCTCCTCGGCGTCCTCCGCCGCGTCCGCGCTGTCGTCGTTGGCCGTCGCCGGCGGCTTCGGCTGGGCGGCGGCCTCGGGACCCACGATCGCGAGCGCCAGCGCGCCCAGGCACGCGATGATGGCGACCCACCCCGGGACGAGCCTCGGGTCATCCCGCCGCGCGCCGCGCCGGCCGTCCTGTCTTGCGTCCATGCGATCCTCGCTCACGGCGCCACCCGCAGGTTCACGAGGCCGACGACGCGGAAGCGCTGGCCCACCAGCCGGTTCATGTCGTGCTCCCACTCGAGCTTGAAGTCTGCGAACTCACCCGGCCGGTACCCGGCCCCAAGGACGTACCCGAACGACGTCGCGTCCCGGTCCGGCCTGAGCGGATCCGCCCAGTTGTACAGCGACACCCGCGCTCCGAGCGCGTAGCGCTGCCCGCTCAGCCGCCTCTCCCCCGACAGATCGGCCCCTGTCCGGCGCCCGCGCTCCCCCGTCTGCAGCATCCCGCGGAGCTCGACCGACGTCGTGCGCGTGCGGTAGCGGCCCGCGAGGTTCGCGAGCACGTCGGTCGTGATCGTCGTGGCGCGGTTCTCCTCATCACGCGCGTAGTCCTCGAGGTCGCTGTCGCTCGACGGATCGAGCGTCGTCGTCCCGACGCAATCCGGCCCGAGCTGCGCTTCCCGGCACTGGCCGGCGCCGAACTCCTCCGGGTTCCCCTCGGCGATCCACATCCGCGTGCCGCCCGAGGCGGCGACATCGACCTCGCGGGTGATGTCGACCGCCGCCCGTCCGGTGATCGTGGTGATGGGATCGTGGGTGAACCAGTTCCAGATCGAGTCGGCGTCGAACGTGGGAACGAAGTAGTCGACGTCCGCGCCCAGCGTGACGCGGCTCCCCGCGTACACCTCCAGGCCGCCGAAGAACGAGCCGACGAGCTGATTGTAGAGGTCGTAGGTCACCCCGCCCTTGAGCCCGCCGATCGCCGGCACGTTGACG
Source organism: Sorangium sp. So ce887 (assembly GCF_051521455.1). Taxonomy (NCBI): domain Bacteria; kingdom Pseudomonadati; phylum Myxococcota; order Polyangiales; family Polyangiaceae; genus Sorangium; species Sorangium sp. So ce887. The sequence goes on from NZ_CP150354.1 coordinate 4,081,198, forward strand.
TCGGCCGCGTACCCGAGCCGGTCCTGCGAGATGCGCGACCCGTCGGTCGTCTGGACGTTCCCGTCGCGATCCGGGAACTGCTGGGTGATCGAGGGCCCCATGTTGTAGACGCGCCGGTAGGTCAGCCGGCCGTGGACGAAGCTCGGACCAGCGCTTTCCAGCGCGACGCCGAACGCCGGGGCGATCTGGGCCTCCTGGTAGGACGGGTAGTCGGCCGCGCTCCCGGGCAGCGTCCGGTCGTCGCCGAAGCCCCGATGGTTGCCGCGCCAGATCCCCTGCTGCTCGAAGCGCGATGTGGAGAGCGGCAGGCCGCCGCGCTGCTCGAGCCCGCCGTAGGCCTCGATCTGGACGTAGTAGGGCGTCGTCACGCGGAGGAGCGCGCCATCGAACGACCACCAACCGAGCACGTCGCTCACGTACTGGCGGCCGACGCGGAAGCCGAGCCACCCGCTGGCGACGTTCCGGCCTTCGACGTACGCGTACATCAGATCGAGCGGCGCCTCGCGCAGCCCCGGGATGTAGCGCGAGCCGCCGGCGACGCTGTAGTCGGTCTCGCCGCCCTGCTGCGCGCCTTCGAGGTGGCCGTTCACCCCGAAGTCCGCGTCCAGCCGGAGCCGCACGGTCGCCGAGTAGTCGGCCTCGCCTGGGAGAGAGTCGCCCTGGAGGTTGTAGACGGCGAGCCCCAGCGTCTGCAGGAGACGCCGTCGCTCGATGTTCGTCGCTCCCCAGGGGCTCGCGACCTCGTAGGCCTGAACGCCGGTGCTCGACTCGACCTCGAAGTCGGCTGCAGCTGCCCCGCGGGGGGCGAGCGCGAAGGGCAGCAGGCCGGCAGCGGCCAGCGCGCGCCACAGCGAGGTGCGCCGTGCTCTCCGTCTGCGCGCTCCACGACGCACCCCGGCGGAGCAGGGGCATGGCTCACGACGTCGTGACGGGAGCTCCGCCATCGACGAGCGGTGCTCAGTCACGAAATCTGCGCTCGCTTTCCGCTGGTGCGGGCCGGTCTACGCGGCCCGCGCTCTCAGCTGCCGCCGAGGGCTGAACAAGCATGGCGCGGAGTTTCGTCCACGCGCGGCAACGCTGTCAACCCGATCGCAGGACGAACAGCTTTGTCGCAAAAGCACGCCCGGTCAGCTGTATCCAGCGCCCTTCCGGAGCTTGCCGTCCGAGCCCACGCTGAAGCCGTTCGAGTCCTGGAGCGCCTGGTTCGCGCTGCTCCGCAGCTCTGCCGGCACTGTCCAGCCGTGGGTCAGCAGCCCCTCGGCCACCTTGTTCTTCACCCGGACCGACTCCTCGGCCGCGAGCATCTTCACCAGCGCAGGCACGCTCGCCTCGTCGCCCTGGGAAAAGATGGTCTGCACGGCGTGGAACCGGACCGTCTCGTTGACGTCGTCGAGGAACCGCTCCACCGCGACCCGCACGTTGTCGTCCTTGATCTCGCCCAGCGCGACGATGATCTGCTGCTTCGGCTCGACGTTGCGCGCATACTCCGTGTCGCATCGATCGAGCAGCCGGACGAGCTCGGTGCGGTAGTCTGCGTCATCGAGCAGCGCCCGTAGGATCTTGAGCGGCCAGGTGAGGGTCTCGGCCTTGAGGCAGAACTCGGCCACGGCCGGCACCGCGTCCTTGCCGGCGTCGACGATGCCCCGGAACGCCAGATCCTTCTCTTCCTGGTCCGTGATCGAGGGGTCGATCGAGAACGTGAAGCGCCTGAGGAGCGCCGCCGCTGCGTCGGCGCTCTTCATCGCGGCGAGCGTCTGGATGGCGTCGAGGCGGTCGTAGGCCTGAGCGCGCTTGTCCGCGACGACCTTGGCCGGACCGGCCACCTTCTTGTTGCCGGAGGGGGCGCCGCCGGCCGGCGGATTGCTTTTGCGGAGAAAATCGAAAATACCCAACGCTGACCTCTGGTGGCTGTCCCGCCGCCGCGGTCCGAGCTGCCCGGCGATCGCCGCCGGGCTCCACTGCCGAGGGCCGAGCCTGCTGCTCCCGGCACTGGAGGCTTCCCGTCCGAGCTGCCCCGGACGAGCCGGCTCGGTCACCCGAGCCGGCGAAGCCGTCTACTCCGTCGTCTTGATGGCGGTGGGGAATTGAACGCTCAGGCTCACGGTGACCATGCTGGTGAAGTGGAATTCGCGGTCCTTGTCGTCCACCTTGTTGTCCGGGAACGCCTCATCCGTGCCGGCCCCGTGGTTGTCGAAGCCCGAAGTATTCCACTCGAACGGCAGGGCGCGCCACTCCGCGCCGAAGCCGATGAAGTCCGACGGATAGAAGTTCAAGCCGAGGCCGAACGTCGGCGCGAAGGCCATGCGGCTCTCGAGCCCGAAGGTGTTCGCGCAGTTCGTTGTGCACTGCCTGCGCTCCTTCACCCCGATCGCCGCGACCCCGGCGAAGAAGTTCACGTCGGTATCCACGAAGAGCTCGGCGAACAGCGCCAGCTTGCCGCGGAAGGGTACGACCGTGACCTGCGGCGCCGCGACCCACTGGATCTGGGCCAGCTGGTCCTCCGTGAGCTGGCCTCGTGTCAGGTTGACCCTGGTCAGCTGGCACGCCTTCGTGAACGGCCGGTCGGCGCAGCCGCGGCTGTCGATCGCGACGCGCTGGAGCTCGTCCGTCAGCCCGGCGTTGTACTGGAACCCGTACCCGCCCCAGGCTCCAATGCCGATCCAGTCGGTGAGGTGGTAGGTGAGGCGCAGCCCCGGCATGATCGTTCGCCGGTACTCGTCCAGCAGCGTGAACGACGCGCCTGGAGCCACCTCAAACCGTCCCTCACGATGGAGCCGGAGCTTCCGCACGGCGGGTGCACCGGCCAGAGGGCCCGTCAGCTGAATCTCCTGCGCCTCCGCGGGCGCAGCCGTCATCAGAAGTGCACAGCCGGTAAGCCCTGCCACCACGGTGCAAAGGCTTTGGACGAATCGACGCATCATGCCTGTCCCCGTCTTTGGCTGAATCATCCCATGTCTCGCGCTCGGCGTCTGCGCGTCCCCACGTCCAAAGGCCTTACTTCGGCAGCCGGTATTCCCAGGAGAACGGCAGGAACACCGAGAACCCAACCTGGGCCTGCACGTTGTTGGTGAAGCTCTTCTCATCGGCCAGCCACGTGCTCTTGTCCTGGAGTCTGTCCCTATCGACGCTGGGGTTCTCGAGCTCGTCGAAGAAGATGTAGTCGCTGACCTCGGCCATGGCCGCGAACCAGCGGTTGAAGAAGATGCGGATGCCCCCGCCGACGTGGAAGGCGAGCTTCGGCTTCCAGTCGAAGGTGCGGTTGTCCGGATCGACGACGGCCATGGGCCGCGTCGAGATCGCGCCGACACCGCCCAGTACGAAGAAGTCGTAGTGGAAGATGAAGTCGCTGAACCCGGCGAACTTGCCGTACGCGGGGACGTACGTGAAGTTCGCGTTCGCGTTCCACTGGTACTCGGTGATCGGCTCACCGATGCGCGCCGCCCTGCTCGTCTGGAAGTTGAAGTCCGACGGCGTGTTGAGGCCGGCGTACCAGTTACCGTTGACCCCGATCGCGAGGACGTTGGTGAGGTACCAGTTGACCGCGAGCCCCGGACCGTTGTGACCGACGAACTGGTCGTTCATCGTCAGCCCGAAGTACGGGTTCACCTCGAAGCGGTGATAGCGCAGCGCATAAATCTGCTGCACTGCGTAGGTCTCTGGCCTGAGCTCCTTCGCCGCTTCCTTGTCCAAGTCGATCGTGGGACACGCGGTCGGATCGATCTTACAGATGTCCCCAAGCCCCGCCTCCTCATCGCCTTCGGCCGGGACCGCGGGCCCCTCCGCCGGCTCCGTGCCCTCGGCAGGAGTCTCTGGCTCGTCGAGGTTAATTTCCTTGGGTTGCTCATTTGGCTGAGCCGACGCCGTAAGCGGCACCGCGACCAACGCAGCCGCAACGAGAAGCCCCACGCGAGCCTGGTTCATCGCCATCCCTTCCGAAGTCCGTGCGATGTGAGCGATCGATCGCCCAGGTAGTACAGCTTCCTAACTACGCGAATTCATTAATTAATTCGGTCAACCGCCAAGCCCGACGGACTATATCACGGCGAAAATAAAAGGATCAACAACCAAATCCTTTTGCCTTGGCGACCGCCGAGCCCCCAGACGGCGCGCGCCCGGGTGGACTCGCGCCGATCCGCAAATTCGCCGCACAATCACCGCGTACCCGGATCTGCCGGTGTGCTTGCTCTGGGGGTTCACGGTGGCGGTTCCTGACGGCTCAACTTGTGCGGGCGAGGCGGCCCGAGAGATCGGACCATCGCCCATTTCTTTGACCGATGTCGAGGGGAGTGATTGGGAGGCGAGGTACAGATCGCTCGCCGTGGCGCCTGGTCTGGCCTGGTCTGGCCTGGCCGCGCGCGAGGCACAGCGCCTGAGAGGCGCCGCGCTCGTCAGGCGGCCGCGTCTTCGGCGCCGCTCGCGCGGCCGAGCATCGCCTCGACGAACTCGTCGGGCTCGAACTCGCGGAGGTCCTCCGCGCGCTCGCCGATGCCGACGTAGCGGACGGGCAGTCCGTGCTCGGCGCAGATGCCGAGGATGACGCCGCCCTTCGCGGTGCCGTCGAGCTTCGTCAGCACGATGCCGGTGATGGGCAGCGCCTCCTTGAAGAGCGCGGCCTGCTGCATGGCGTTCTGTCCGTTCGTGGCGTCGAGCACCAGCAGCGTCTCGTGAGGCGCCCCCTCGAGCGCCTTGTTCATCGTGCGCGCGACCCGGGCCAGCTCCTCCATGAGGTTCGTCTTCGTGTGCAGCCTGCCCGCGGTGTCGGCGAGCACCACGTCGGCGCCCGTGTCCTTCGCCTTCTGGATCGCGTCGAAGATCACCGCGCCCGGGTTCGCCCCGTCCTTGCCGCGCACGACCTCGCAGCCGACGCGCTTGCCCCAGACGTTGAGCTGCTGCACTGCCGCCGCGCGGAACGTGTCGCCCGCGGCGAGCACCACCGTCCGGCCCTCGGCCTTGAGCTGCGTCGCGAGCTTGCCGATCGTGGTCGTCTTGCCCACGCCGTTCACGCCGACCACCATCACCACGGTGGGCTGCGTCTTCAGCGAGAGCCCGCCGCCGGCGCCGACGCGCAGGATCCGCTTCGCGTGCTCGCGCAGCGCGTCCCAGACCTTGTCGGTATCGGCGAGCTCGTTCCGGCTGAGCGCCGAGCGGATCTCGTCGAGGAGGAGCTCTGACGTCTTCACGCCGACGTCCGAGGTGAGCAGCACCTCTTCGATCTGCTCGACGACGTTGGGATCGATCTCCTTCTTGCCGGCGAACAGCGCCTTGAGCCGGCCGAAGAACCCCTCGCTCTCCCGAACCTTCGTGAGGCCCTTGCGGAGCCCCTCGATGTCGCGCTTGCGCGCGCCCGGGGGCGTCGTCTCCCGTGCCGGCCTGGCGAGGGCCGGCTTGGCCGGCGCCTCGACAAGGGGCGCCTCCGCGACCGCGGACGCGGCCAGCGCGGCCTCGTCCGCGGGCGGCGGCACGGCGGGCACCTCGACAGGGAAGGGCGTCGCCGCGGGCGGCTCGTCCCGCGGCGCGGGCTCCTTCGCCTTCGCCGGGGGCTCTTCTTCCGCCGGAGGCTTCTTCTGGACACGCGGCTTGTCGGAGGGCTTGGCGGTGGGCTGCTTCGCCTTCTCCGGGAGCTTCTTCGGTTGGGGGGGCGCTTCGATCTCGGGCGGCGCCGCCTTCTTCGTGACGAAGTAGACGATCGCCGCCACCACGACGAGGCCGACGATAATTAGGGCGATTTCCACGTTGGCGTTCTCCGGCGAGGGAGCCGACTATATGGGACGTACCCCATACGTCAACGTGCGCTCGCGCGGTCGCCCGATCCGGCCAGCGAAACGGCAGGTCGGCGCGGCGGCAGGGTCGCCGCCGCGCGCCCCGAGCGCTCGGCTCACGGAGCGAGCTGCGAGATGCCGGGCTTCGGCTCCGACGCGCCGAGGTCCTGCTCGATCCGCTCGTCGACGGCATCGGGCCCGAAGGCGGCGTGCTCGATCCGGGTCGCCCACGCCTCGACCTCGTGCTGCTGGACCCTGCTCGCCACGCGGCGCACGTGCCCGGGCGTCGGCTCCGGCGGCCCCTCGAACGGCGCGCCCTGCCGCCGCGCCCAGCGGACGAGGCGATCGAGGACGGCGCGGCGACGCGTCACCAGCGCGATGCCCAGCTTGCTCGGCGGCGGGAGCGCCTGCTCGTAGCTGCTGTGCGTCGGCGCGCGCACCACGAGCTTCGCGTCGCTCCGGTACGGCGCCTCGATCGAGAACTCGCCGGCGTCGTCGGTCACGGCGCGCGCGACGACGCCGCTGTCGTCGAACGCGGGCACGACGATCGTGAGCTCGGCCTGCGCGATGGGCGTGCCGTCGTGCGCGTCGGCGACGGCGCCGCGCCAGCCGGTGGCGTCGTCGATCGGCCCCACGATCCGGACGCCCGCGCGGCCGGGCGGCGCGGCGGGCTTCTCGTCGCCCGCGCGCGCCTCCGCGCGCTTCGGAGCCCGCCGCCAGCCGCCGAGCACCCAGCCCGCGATCGCGAGGACGGCGGCGCCGAGCGCGAGCTGCCGCCACACCCCGGGGCCCGCGACGGGCACGTCGATCGCGAGCTCTGCGCCGGGGATCCACCACGGAGCGGCGGGCACGTAGCGGAGCGACAGCGGCACGGTCCCCTCGCGCTCGGCGGTGAACGCGGCGATCACCCGCGCCTCGCCGGAGATCACCGCCGCGGTGCCCACGGGCTCGCCCGCGCGCAGCGCCTCGACGACGCCGCCCTCGACCGGGCCGCCGGACGAGCGCACCTCGACGTCGATCGGCACGCCGTCCTCCGCGCGCGCCGGCTCGACCGGGTGGGAGAGCGCGAGCGTGACCTGAGCGTACCGGACGACGCCCTGGCCGACGCTCGCCCTCGCGAGCGCGGCGGTCCCGTCGAAGCGCGCGCGCAGCACGCCCTGCCCGGCGCCACCGAGGCCCTCGGTCGCGAGCTCGAAGCGCGCGCGCCCGTCGCCGCCGGTCGGCGCCTCCGCGAGCCTCGTGCCGCGCTCGTCCTCGAGCACGACGGGGAGCCGCTCGCGCTCGAACGTCGCGCCGCTCGCGGCGCCTCGCGCGCCGCTGCGATCGATCCGGAGCGCCACGGTGACGTTGACGGTCGGGCGATCCAGATCGATCGCGTCCACCGGCGGATCGAACCGGAGGATCACCGGCGCGAGCGGGGCCGCGTGCGTCTCGATCGGGATCTTCACCTCCGCCGGCTCGTAGAGCTTCCCTCCCGGGAAGCGGACGCGCAGCGTCGCGTTCGCGAGCGGCGCGCGCCCGCGGAGGCAGAACCCGCCTCGCTCGTCGGTCGAGATCGCGTACCCCCCGTGCGAGGCGCGGTGCTCGCGGCCGCGCGCCGCGCCGTCGGCCGCGCACCCCTCCGCCGTCGGCAGGTCCACGGGCGCTCCGCCGCCCGTGACGGCGTCGATGGCGAGCGGCGCCTCCGCGACCGGGCTCCGCGCGTCGTCGATGACGCTGCCGCGCACGACAAACCCGTCGGGCTCGGTCCACGCGACCGCGTCGATCTGCGCGCTCCCCCGGACATGGATGCGGAGCGGCGCACCTTGCGCCTGCGCGTGCGCCGGGAGCGCCGCGACGAGCGCGGTGGCCGCGAGGAGCGCCCCCTGCAGGCATCGTCTCAAGCCACGCATCTCCCGAACGCCTCCGGCGAGCTCCTCGTCATGGTCGCGCATTATTCGTCACGCGGGCAGCGCCCGCGCAAGGGGAAGCCGAGCCGCGGCAGCGCTGTGCTCGAGCCCGCCCGGGCGCGTGCGGGCGAGACGAGGTGGCGAGGGCGAGCGCGGACGTGAGCGGACGTGAGCGGACGTGCACGTGACACGTCGGCCGAGCGTCGGGGAAGCGTCGGGTAAGCGTCGCGTAGACGGGTAGATAAGTGGATGATGATGTCGTGTTCGCCCTGGAGCCCAACATGTTTCACGTCTTGAAGCCCCGCGAGCAGGCCGCGTCAAACCGTCCAGTCCGGTGGCAACGAGGAGCGAGCGAATGCAAGGCAAAAGTGCGAGCGTGTGCGCACCAAATTTCGAGTGCAGGCCCGCCGATCCGATCGCCACGGCCGCGATGCGCTCGTGTATCGTCGGACGTGGAATGCGTCGGCCCTTTCCTGCGCTCGTGTTGCTGGTTTTGACGCTTGTACTCTCGCTGATGCCCACGAGGAGCTACGCGGATCAGCGCACGAGCTACCTCGCCGAGCAGCTCAAGAGCAACGACGACTACCGTGTCCGGACGCAGGCGGCGCTCGCGCTCGGCGCGTCGGCGGACGACGCCGCCACGAAGCCGCTCTGCGACGCCCTCACGGACGCCAACACGTCCGTCAGGGTCGCGGCGGCCGCGGCGCTCGGCAGGCTCGGCAAGCCCGCGGGGCTCGCGTGCCTGCAGCGGGCCGAGGGCCGGGAGCAGAGCGCGGCCGTCAAGTCGCAGATGCAGAAGTCGATCGCGACGCTGTCCTCGGGCGGCGGGGGCGGTCCGGGGGCGCCGCCTCCGCCGGGCGCCGACACGAAGTACTACGTGGCCATCGAGATCACGAACAAGAGCGGCCGCCCCGAGTCCGAGATCGAGCCGCTCGTGCGCGCCGCGATTCAGTCGAAGATCCTCGGGAAGGCCGGCTACGCGGTCGCCCCCAAGGGCGAGACGCTCGCCCAGGGCAAGAAGATTCTGAACGGCAAGAAGATGAAGGGCTTCTACCTCCTCGCCACGGTCGAGCCCGCCATGTACCAGGGCGGCAACCTCACGCAGGTGGTCCGCGTCAGCATGTGGACCTATCCGTCCAAGGCGCTCCAGGGCGAGTTCGCGCCCAAGCTCACGCAGAGCGGCACCCCGAAGAAAGACGTCCAGAGCGAGGACATCCTGATGAAGATGTGCGTCGAGAACGCGGTCGAGACCTTCCACAAGATCGTCGCCTCGCTGTGACGCACCATCGCTGCTCGATATTGGCTTTCCCCGTGCCTCACGACCCTTGTCATCTCCAGCCAGCTTCGAGGATCCCATGAGCGACGCTTCCAGCACGGCCCCGCAGACCTCCGCGCCGGAGGTCAGAGCGCGCTACCAGCGGAGCGCGCGGAACTACCTGCTCGATCAGAAATTCCAGCTGAAATACACGGGGTTCCTCGTGGGGATCAGCCTCGCGCTCTCCGTGGCGCTCGGGATGCTCCTCTGGAACGCCAGCTCGAAGATCATCGAGCAGAGCCGCGGCGCCGTGCAGCAGGGACAGGAGACGGTCCGTCAGGGTCAGGAGACCGTCAAGCGCGGCCAGGAGGTGCTCGTCCAGAGCCGTCGCGTCAGCGAGGTCGTCGCGATGAACATCGCGAAGGAGTACAAGGACGACCCCGAGCTCGCGAAGACGTTCGGCGAGGCGGCGCAGCGCGACGAGATCAAGCTCAAGGACGAGCAGGCGCGGCTCGAGCGCGACGCGGCGACGCTGCAGCAGCACGCCGAGGCGCTCCAGCGGCAGGCCGCCGACGTCGCGGACAATCAGCAGATGCTGCTCCGCCTCATCGTCGCGCTGCTGTCGTTGCTCGTCCTCGGCGTCGGCGTCGCCGGCATCGTCTTCACGCACAAGATCGCCGGGCCGATCTTCAAGATGAAGCGGCTGCTCCGTCAGGTCGGCGAGGGCAAGCTCATCGTTCGCGAGCGGCTGCGGAAGGGCGACGAGCTCCAGCACTTCTTCGAGGCGTTCGAGAAGATGGTCGAGGATCTGCGGACACGTCAGCAGGCCAAGATCGAGAAGATGGACGCCATCCTCGCGAAGATCGAGGCCGACGCGCGCGCGCAGAAGGTCTCCACCGAGATCGACCCCGACGGCCTCGCGCAGCTGAAGCGCCTCCGCGCCGAGATGCAGGAGCAGATCGAGGCGTGACCGCGACCGCGCGCCGCTCCCGCGGCTGCGCACCCCCGCGAGCAGCCCCTGCAGCAGCTCGAAACCAACTCAGAATCAACCCGAATTTACGAACCTGAGCTGGCCAGGCGTTCGCGTGGCCGCGTCGTCCTCTCCCCGACCGCGGCGTCGCCGCGCTCGGCGCTAGAAGGCAGCTTTGATGTGCTCGATCGCTGCCTCTCCGTTCGGGAGGAACGTCACCGACGCGGCGTCGAAGCGCATCCGCTCCACGCCGCGCACGCGCGAGAAGCGGGCGCGCCAGAGCTGCTCTCCGGCGCGTCGCACGCGGGCGCGCTTGCCCGCGTCGATGCTGTCGAGGGCGCGAACGTACGAGCCGGCGCCGCGCGTCCGCACCTCGATGATCGCGATGACCGGGCCGTCCCGCGCGATCACGTCGATCTCCAGGCGGCCGACCCGCGCGTTGCGCGCGACGATCTCCATTCCCTGCGCCGCGAGGTAGGCGACCACGGCGTCTTCCGCGCGCACCCCGAGCGCTCTCCGCGCGTCCATCGGCGGAGCGGCAGCGGGCGTGAGCGCTGCGCGCCTCGGCGACGCCTCGCCACGGGCGCCGCGCCGCGCGGAGCCCCCGGTGCGCGCGTCTCCACCGCTGCCGGCATCGCCCGTCGCATGGGCCGTCGGCGCTCCGGCGTGCGCTGCGCGTTCCGGGCGCGTCGTGCGCCCGGGCCGCAGGCCGTCGTGTGAGCCTGAATCGTCGCTGGAGGGGAGGGAGCCGCCGGCCTGATCGACCGGCGCACGTCGAGGGCTGCGCGAGGCGCCGCGGCCCGTCACCCGATGCCTAGAAGCCTTCGCACTGGTCCGAGTTGACGCGACCGGGCACGTCGCCGCAGGCCTGCTCGCCCTCGAACTGCGAGCCCTGCTTGATGCAGTACTTGCCGGTGATGTTCGCGTCGCCGAGCCCGACGTTCGGGCGGATCTCGGAGCAGGTGAAGCCCTGCGGGCACTCGCAGAAGTTGAAGTTCGGGTCGTCCGGCTCTCCGTCGGCCACGCCGCACCGGCAGGAGCAGTACACCGCCTGCTCCGCGTTCCGTTGCGAGTTGCCGGCGCACTGGCCGCAGACGGGCGACGCGACGGGATCCTCGGTCCCCGGCACGCAGCAGGCCTTCCCCTGGTTCTCCGCCGCGGATTTGGTCGGGTCCTGGCACCCCTTGAAGCTGCCGTCGGCGTTCTGGGCGCGGCACACGTACGCTTTGCACATGCCGTCGGCCGTGTCGCAGCTCCAGCCCTCGCCGTAGCAGTCGTCGTTGCTCTGGCACCGGCAGTCTTGATTCCCAGCGCAGTTCGGCGGCTCGACCGCCCCGGACAGGGCGCACGCCTCGCGCTTCCCGCCGCAGGACGCCGCGTTGTTCGGATCGCAGGGCTCTGGCGCCTCCTGGCCGAGCGGGCAGCTCACGCGCCCCTGGAAGTGGTTCACCAGGCAGATCCGCGTCTGGCATTGGAAGGACCGCGATTCGATGTTCTCTTCCGTCACCTTGAAGCCCGCGAACTGCGGATCGTACTCGTCTTCGGGCAGGCACGGGTCGCCCACGCCGCCGCTTTCACACGCGGAGGGCAGGCTCGCCATAGCGACGACGCTGAGCAGGCCGAGCAGGCCGGACAGAATGGAACGGGTCATCAGAACGTGCTCCTTCGGCGGCGGTGCGCGCCATCGCCTCGGCTGAGGCGCGCGGACGGGAGGCAAGAAAACGCTCAAGTCGAGGTGCTCAAAGGCACAACGTCAGCGGTTGGACCCTAGACGAAGCGCGCCTTGAGCGTCAACAGCCGGATGGGGCGCGCCCCGACGAGGTCGGGGGCCGTGCCCGGCGCACAGCGTTCGACCCCGCGCCCGCCCGTCCCTTGGCAGCCGGCGGCCACGCCTTCGCCGCGCGGCGCCGCCGCGGCGCTCGGGTGAAGGGAGCGGCCGCGCATACTTAAGGAAGCGATCGCGCTTCCGTTCGAACATTCCACCCTCAACTCCTACGCAGTGCGCAACCCCAAGGTCGACGCGGCGCCCGGTGTCTGAGGCCGGGAATGTAGAGCAGGCCCACAGCCGGCATCGCTTGACAAGCCGCGTGCCGCAATCCTACCATCCCCCGCCACACGCAAGTATCCGTTGATTCTCATTGAACTTTTTGGTTCTCGACCGAGCTGCCTCGGGGGTCTACGGCGCGCGCTTCCGGTGTGTGGAGCCGCGAACGGGGCGAAGGGGCCACGATTTTACGTCGCCGAAAGCGAGGAACGACGATGCGGAACCGGGTGGCGAGTATCTGCCTTGTAGCTTCTGCCCTCTTGCTATCCCCCGCCGTGGGGCATGCGCAGGCCGGCAAGGGTAAGCCCGTCGCGGCTGAAAAGGCGGACGCCAAGGGCGGCACGAAGCCCAACAAAGAGATCAACCTCGACGACGATGCGGGCCCCGTGACCGCGGGCCAGATGACGGAGGAGGCGGCGCAGGCGAAGCGGCTGTTCGACGGCGAACGGTGGAGCGATGCCGCGCGGCAGCTGAAGCGCGTCGTCGACGGCGACACCGGCGACGACGCGGGCAACCGGCAGATCGCGCAGTACCACCTCGCGATCGCGCTGTACCGGCTGCAGTTCTACCAGGCGAGCTATGCGATCTTCTCGCAGGTCGCCGACAAGCCGAGCCACATCAAGTTCAACGAGACGCTGCTCTGGCTGTCCAAGCTCGCGACGCAGCTCCCCGAGCCGGCGGACATCATCGAGCGCGTCGGCAAGTACAAGACCGAGCAGATCGCGCGCTTCAACAACCCCCAGCAGCGCGACCTCTACTGGCAGCTCAACTACCTGCTCGGCCGCTACAAGTACCGGAACCGGAACTACGAGGAGGCCATCGCCCTCTTCGCCAAGGTCGACCCCAACAGCAAGTACTACGTCCAGGCCCAGTTCTTCAGCGGCATCTCGTACGTGCAGCTGCGCAAGTCGGTGCCGGCGGTCAAGTCGTTCCAGCGCATCGTCCAGGCGATCGACGAGGGCGTCGAGGGCCTCGAGGACGAGGCGCGCATGCGCGACCTCGCGTTCCTCTCGATGGCGCGGACCTACTACTCGGCCTCTGTCCGCCTGGACGACAACAACGTCCCGACGATCGACGCTGCGAAGCTCTCGGCCGCCGTCAAGTACTGGAACCGCGTCGACGTCGCGAGCGAGTACTGGCTGGACAGCCTCTTCGAGGGGTCCTGGGCGTACTTCATGGCCGGGCTGTACCCGCAGGCGCTCGGCAACATCCATACGATCGAGGCGCCCTACTTCCCAAACTCGTTCTATCCCGAGGCCGAGATCCTGAAGGCGGTCGTCTCGTTCACGATCTGCCAGTACGGCGACGCGATCACGATCGTCGCCAAGATGAAGAAGAAGTACGAGCCGATCAAGAAGGAGCTCGAGGCGATCCTGAACCGGTTCCAGGGGGAGGGGAACGAGGAGCGCTTCTTCCAGTTCCTGAAGGACGTGAGCGCCGGCAAGGCGAACCTGTCGCCGACGGTCCGTCCGATCGTCGAGAACGCGCTCTCGGACCGCCAGCTGCGCCGCAACATGGAGTACGTGCGCGTGCTCGACGAGGAGGCGGAGCGGTTCAAGAAGGCGCCCGCCAACTTCCGCACCTCTCCGGTGGGCAGCGAGGTGACCGACGCCCTCGACTTCGCGAGGAGCCTCGCGGTCCGGAACGCCGGCACGCTCGGCCGGGAGCGCTACCAGCGCAACCTCGACGAGCTCAACGAGCACCTCCGCGACTCGTCGAAGATCCTCATCGACATCACCGCGGCCGAGAGGAACAAGCTCGACCAGCAGGTCGTCAGCGGCCAGCTGTCGAAGGAGGACGCGCTCACGTACGGCGTCGTCAAGCCCGACGATGAGCACGTGCTGTGGCCGTTCGACGGCGAGTACTGGCGCGACGAGCTGGGCTTCTACCGGCAGGTCGTGACCTCGAAGTGCAGCAAGTGAGAGATTTCTTAAGGGTTCGCCTCGCGGCACGAGACCGCGGGGCAGACAGCGCTTCCTCACGGGGGTCCGTGGCGGAGGGACGGAGATGGAGATGAAGCAGTCGAAGTTCGATGTACTGCATGCGCTCCGCGCAGCGGCGGGCACGCTGGCCGTGGCGGCGTGCGCCGTCACGACGAGCCCCGCGTCGGCGGCCGACGCATGCATCACGCAGCCGGCGAAGGATGCGATCGCCGCCTGTCCGGGCGGCAAGCTCCAGGTGTCGGCGGGCAAGAAGCCGCAGGTCAGCTTCAAATCGGCCCCCACGGGCATTCAACTGAAGAAGCGCGACGACCTGACGAAGCCGGCCAACCCGACCTCTTCGCAGGCCTCGGCGCAGCGCGACGAGCGGCGGAATCGCCTCGCCCCCAAGGTGAGGAGCCTGCTGATCACCGAGATCCAGGGCCTCGAGGGCCTGTACCGCTCGACGCCGAAGAACGCGCCGGATCGACCGAAGCTGATGCGGCGGCTCGCCGAGGGCTACGTCGAGCTGGAGTCGGCGGCGTTCCGCGACAAGACCGAGGGACAGATCAAGGCGGACGAGGCCAAGCGGAAGAACCCGAAGGCGGTCGCCGCGATCCGGGCCGAGGTCAGCAAGGCCGACAAGATCCTCGCCGCCGCGCGGAAGAGCGCGATCAAGTACTACACGCAGCTCAAGACGCAGTACCCGAAGTACTGCCAGAGCACCAACGCGTCCGACCCCGCGAAGAGCACGGGCTGCACGGACGAGGTCCTCTACTACCTCGCCTACGAGTACGAGCAGGCGCAGCAGCTCGAGGACGCGCGCAAGGTCTACTTCGAGCTCATCAAGAACTGGCCCAACTCGAAGTACATCCCGAACGCGTACCTCGCGTTCGGCGAGCTCTTCTTCAACGAGGCACAGGGCGACCCGTCCAAGTGGGACCTGGCCGAGCAGTCGTACGTCAAGGTCACCCAGTACCCGGCGCCCGAGAACAAGGTCTGGGGCTACGCCCACTACAAGCTCGGGTACGTCTACTGGAACAAGGGCGACTTCGCCCGCGCCATCAGCGAGTTCAAGAAGACGATCGAGTACGGGCAGCAGTTCCAGCAGATGCCGAACGCGGCGCAGCTCGCGATCTCGGCCCGGCGCGACATCATCCCCGTCTACGCGCTGGCGGGCGACCCGCGGAAGTCCCATGACTTCCTCCGGCCGCTCAGCGGCGACTCGAGCGGCAGCTCCGAGAAGACGTTCAAGATGATGGACGACCTCGGGCAGAACTACCTCGACACCGGTCATTACAAGGAGGGCATCGAGCTCTACACCGACCTGATGACCCGCGATCGGGGCCCGAAGTACTGCGTCTACCAGGGGCACATCGCCGAGGCGACGCTCGCCATGAAGTCTGGCAACAAGGACCAGATCGTGGACGTGCTCGGGCGCCAGCTCGACGTTCACAACAAGTTCCAGGGCGACGGGCACCCTGCGGACGCCAAGCTGAAGTGCTCCAACATCACCGCCGGCCTGATGACCGAGACGGCGATGGCGTGGCACCTCGAGGCGGTTGGCTCGGGCGGCGTGCGCGGCACCAGCGACAAGAAGACGATGCAGCTGGCGGCGCAGCTCTACGACAAGGTCGTCAGCAACTTCAAGCAGGAGCAGTTCGCCAAGTTCGAGTTCCCCCGCATCCTGAAGGAGGACTGGCCGAACATCTTCAAGATCAAGTACGCGATGGCCGACCTTCTGTACTTCCAGAAGGATTGGGCCAAGTGCGGCCCCGCCTTCGACTCGGTCGTGGCGGAGGATCCGAACGGCCCGCAGGCACCGGAGGCCGCGTACGCCTCGGTGCTCTGTTACCAGAACATCTACACCGAGACCCACAAGGACGGCTCCCACTTGAAGGGGGCCGGCAACCTCCCCGATCCGAGCACGGGCAAGAAGGGCGAGAAGGACAAGAAGGCGGACAAGGCGAAGTTCCAGCCGAAGGACTTCACCGACAGCCAGAAGGGCATGATCACCGCCTTTAACCGCTACGTCTGCTACATCAAGCCCGCCGCGAACGACAAGGAGGCGCAGGAGCAGTACGTCGAGGTGAAGTACGCGCGCGGACGCACGTACTTCGAGGCGCAGCACTGGGAGGAGGCCGCGCTCGCGTTCCGCGACGTGGCGCTGAACCACGCCGACAAGGAAGTCGGCATCTACGCGTCCCAGCTCTACCTCGAGTCGCTCAACGTCCTCGGCGCGAACATGGACCCGCCGCGTCCGTCTTGTTACGACGACATGGCCGCGGACGTGCCCAAGTTCATCGACCTCTACTGCAAGGGCGGCAAAGAGAAGGAGAACGCCGAGCAGTGCGGCATCCTGATCCGCATCCAGCGCGACATCGAGCGCCTGCGTGCCCAGAAGCTCGTCGAGGCGGCGGACGCGGCCGGCGGCGTCGAGGCCCTCAAGAACTACGAGAAGGCCGCCGTCGCCTACATGGACATGTGGAAGAAGTACGGCGAGGCCGCGTGCGAGGCGAAGCAGCCTGCGTGCGACAAGAGCGAGGAGGTCCTCTACAACGCTGCGAAGGCGTTCCAGGCCGCTCGCCTCATCGCCAAGTCGATCTCGGCGCGCAAGATCCTGCTCGATCCGAGGTACAACCTCCACAACACCGAGCTGGCGAAGACGTCGATCTACGAGATCGGCGGCAACTACCAGGCGATCGCGGTCTATGACGAGGCGGCGAACTGGTACGAGCGCTACGCCCGCGAGAACCCGAAGGGGGAGAAGGCCGCGGAGGCGCTCCAGGACGCGGTCGTGTTGCGGCTCGGCCTCGGCCAGGAAGACCAGGCGATCAAGGACGCCGACCTCTTCAACAAGAACTACGGCAGAGCGAAGCCGGCGCAGACCGCGCAGATCGCGTTCGCGATCGGCGCGCACTACATCGACCGCGAGGACTGGGACCAGGCGCGCAGGCGGCTGTCGACGGCGATGCCGCAGATCGACCGCAACGCGACGTTCGACGTCCAGGTGCAGGCGCACGCGATGTACGCGCGCGTCCTGCTACAGACGAAGAGCGTGACCCCGGCGAACGGCGAGTACAACAAGGTCCGCGGCTACTGGAAGGACCCCGCGGCCGCGCTGAAGAAGCTCGACGCGATCGGCGGCGAGGAGCCGGAGCAGCTGCGCCGGCTCGGCAAGGTGCTGACCGCGGTGGGCGAGGCCTACTTCCACTTCGCGGAGCAGAAGCGGAAGGACGTCGATAAGATCAAGTTCCCCGAGTACAAGGGCGCCGGGAACCGCGAGGACGTCCTCAAGCACATCAACACCAAGGTCGCCGACTGGGTGAAGAAGAAGCGCCCGGCGATCGAGGCGGCCGACGCGGAGTACCAGAAGATCCTCAAGCTGGAGCCGACGCCCCCGCCGAGGTGGGTCATCGCCGCCGGTGCGCGCGTCGGTCAGATGTGGGGCAAGTTCGTCGCCGAGTTCCGGGCCGCTCCCATTCCGAAGGAGTGGAAGGGGCACGGCATAGTGCCGGGCACCGACGTCTCGTACGACGAGATCCGCGGCGAGTACTACTCGCGCCTGGACGAGGCGAGCGAGCCGCAGAAGCAGATGGCGAAGGGCGCGTTCAAGACCTGCCTCGACCTGTCGGTGAAGTACCAGTACTTCGACGATTACTCGCGCACCTGCGAGGTGTGGCTCTCGAAGAATTACGGCGCCGAGTACCACCTCATCGACGAATTCCGCGGCTCTCCGTCGCGGGTCAACTCCGGCTTGAGCGATCGTCCGGCGCCGCTGAACCTCGACGGGACCCCGTTCCGAGATGCGCTGACCGTCACCGACAAGCCGGCGGCGACCAAGGAAGAGGGTGAGGACAAGAAGGCAGCGCCCGGTGGCTCGAAGGAAGGCTCGGCGCTCGATCGGGCCACGACCCGACCCAGGAAGTGATGGAGCGAAATATGAGAAGCATCACCTCATTGGCAGCGGTTGCGGTGCTCCTGCTGGCCGCGACGGGTTGTGGCGGCGGGAGCGTCAGCGGTACGACTCGCGCGGCGAAGGATCCGACGACGGGCAAGGAGCTCACCGACAGCAAGGGCAACGCCGTGACGGTCGCGGCGGCCAACAAGTTCAAGAACGCCATGGACACCATGGTCCAGCACGACAAAGCTGGGGACTGGAGCGAGGCGACTTGCAGCTCGACGGCCCAGCTGTTCCTGGACGCGGCAGACGAGCAAGGGGACGCGACGTTCGCCGAGGCCATCTACAACGCGGGGCTCGCGTACCAGCGTTGCAAGAAGGACTCGGAGGCGAAGAAGTACTTCCAGCAGGCGCTCCAGAAGAACCCGAAGTTCCACCCGGCGCGGGTCCAGGTGGCGCTCTACAACCTGGCGGAGTCGGGCGAGAGGAACATCGACGCGGCGATCAGCGAGATGCGCCAGGCCGCCGTCGTCGATGCGCAGTACAAGAACGTCGAGGCGCTCGTGCACCTCGCGCTCCTGTACATGAAGCGTGGCAACCAGGTCGCCGACAGCGACGGCCCCAACGACTTCCAGCGCGCGAAGCGGTACATCCAGAGCGCGCTGGCCGTCGACGACGCCTTCATGCCCGCGTTCAACCAGCTCGCCATCTACTACCTGGAGACGGCGAAGCAGAAGGCGGGCCGGAGGTCGGGCAAGGGGGTCGCGACCAACGTCAGCAAGCAGAAGAAGGTCGACACGCAGGCGCTGGAGCTCGCCGCGCTGGTCTGCTCTCAGGCCATCCGCAAGAACCCGAACTACGCGCCGATCCACAACACCGCGGGCATGATCCAGGTCGAGCTCGCGAACCTGAACGGCGCCGTGCAGGAGTTCAACCTCGCGAGGAAGCTCGACCCGACCTTCTACGAAGCGCAGATGAACTACGCGGCGGTGAACCTCCAGTTCCGCGGGTTCCAGCAGGCAGAGGAGGCTTACCGTGCGGCCCTGAAGATGCGTCCGAACGACTTCGACGCACACCTGGGGCTCGCGCTCGCCCTGCGCGGTCAGATCGACGATTCGAACTTCGACAAGCTGGTGGCGGCCGCCAGCGCCGAGCTTGACTCCGCCAAGAAGCTCGCCCCCGAGCGCCCCGAGACCTACTATAACGAGGCGATCCTGACCCAGGAGTACAAGGCGAAATCGGGCGGCAAGTCCGCCGAGGGCGCCCTCCAGTCGGCGAAGGGGCTGTTCGGCCAGTTCATCCAGAAGGCGGGCTCCAATGCCGAGTTCGTCGATGCGGTGAAGCGCTCGAAGGAGCGCATGGAAGAGATCGACCAGATCATCGCCTTCAACAAGCAGACCGAGGCCGAGCGCAAGGCGGCCGAGGCTGACATGAAGACGAAGGAAGCCGAGCAGGAGGCCGCTGCCGGGAACGAGGGCGAAGGGGGAGAAGGGGCGACTCCGGCGCCCTAGGCCGAAGGATCCTTGTCCCAGGCACCGTCTGACGCACGTCGCGAGCGGCCCGAGGCCCAGGGAGAGCAAGCCAGGGATACTGCAGTATTCCGAGCGAGCTCAACCGACGTCCCGGGCCGTGTAGCGGTGCGTCAGACAGTGCTCCGAGCCCCCCTCTCTCGCTGCACGTAACACGTTGCACGTAAGGAGAGGGGGGTTCGTCGTTTCTTCGCGACGATCTGGGAACCTTGGGTTGATTCGGCTGTCGAGGCGAGTGTGGGTCATGCTCTCCGGCGCCTCGATGGCATGCGAAGCTGGTTGACCGGCCGCCGCGTCCGGCGGTACAATGGCACTGTAACCGCGTCGAAACATTGTGAGGAGGCTGGAATGAGAGGGTTGACCCGATTGGGTGCGGGAGTCGTGGCTGCCGTTCTTACGAGCGTGGTCGCCTCATCGGCGTTCGCGCAGGCTGCTCCGGGCGGCGCCGGCGGTGGGAAGGGTGAGGGCTACGGGTACGAGTTCTCCGACGATCCGCTGAACGCCGGTGGATTCGGCCCCAACGACGCCACCATCCGCGTGCGGCCCGGCCCCGTCCGGACGACGCTGATCCGGCCCCGCACCTCGTTCGTTCCGGAGATGCTCAAGTCGGTCGAGAACCTCTGATGTGCCGGGCAGGTTGACGCCTGCCCTATCGATTTATCCCCCGGTGCCGGGGGCGTGCGCCGCGGGGCGTATAGGGAAGGCTGGCGGAGATGGAAGGCAAGCAAAGGGTCGCTCTCACATTTGCGCTCTACCAAAACGAAGCGCTCGTCCGTCGAGAGACGATCACGCAGGACATCGTCAAGGTAGGCAAGGACGCGAAGAGCCATCTGCGTGTCGATGACGAGCTTGCCTCGCGCATGCACGCGGTCATCGAGGTCGCCTCCCCGCAGGACATCACGCTCATCGATCTCGGCAACGAGCCGGGGACGATGGTGAACGGGGCGCGCGTCAACAAGTGCAAGATCAGCCCAGGCGATCAGCTCCAGATCGGCGGGACGAAGATCATGCTGGAGCGCGCCGAGCCGGTGGCGGTGGCCGCGGCAGCGGGCCCTGCGAAGCCGGTCCCCGCGAACCCGTTCGCCGCCGCGCCACCGTCGAACCCGTTCGCGGCCGCGCCGTCGAACCCGTTCGCGGCCGCGCCGTCGAATCCGTTCGCCGCGACCGCTGCGAGCGGGGCAGACCCGTTTGCCTACAACAACCCGTTCGCGCAGTCGGCGGCCGCCGTCGACGAGGTGCCCCACGACGCGCCGGAAGGCTCGTACACGTACACGCTCGTGAAGAACGGGCCGGACGTGCCGAGCGAGGAAGTCGAGGTCCCGGCGGCCTCCGTCGAGATCATGATTCTGTGGGATGCCGCGGTGCTTCACGTCGCGCACCTCACGCCGCCGCGCTCCTTCTACGTGGGTGAGGAGGAGAGCAAGAACTTCAAGTGCGACTACTTCATCCCCTCGGAGAAGCTCGGCACCACGCGGGCGCCCATCGTCCTCGCCGACCGCACGGGCTCGGTCTCCGTGGTGCTCCTTCCCCGCGCCACCGGCACGATCGATGTCCCGGGGACGCCGAAGATGACGGTGCAGCAGGCGATCGACCAGGGCCGCGCGCAGCCTTGCTCCGAGCTGTCGGGCGCCTACCAGATGGCGCTTCCGACCGGCGCGAAGGCGAAGGTCGAGCTCGACGGCATCGTCTTCCAGGTGTCCGCCGTGAACGCGGGCAAGGTCGTGGCCGGCCATTTCCAGCTGGACACGCAGGGCCTGCTGTACACGGGCCTCTCCATGGCGGTGCACCTCGGGCTGCTCGCGGCGATGGCCTTCTTCATGCCGCCGCTGGGCGACACGGGGGAGGACGGGATCTCGGCGGACCAGCAGTTCCTTATCCAGCAGTACCTCGCGGCGGCCGCCGAGAAGGAGATGGAGGAGAAGGAGACCGAGCAGGTCGCCGAGAACGCGGCGGACAACAAGGAGGGCGGCACCGGTACGCGCGCCAAGGGTGAAGAGGGTTCGATGGGTAACCCGAACACCAAGGCCACCGGCAACCGCTACGGCGTCCAGGGCCCTGCGGACAACGCCGATCCGCACATCGCCCGCCAGGCCGCGCTGCGCGACGCCGCGGAGTTCGGCATGATCGGCCTGCTGAACGCCGGCGCCGGCGGCGACCCGAACGCCCCGACTGCGCCGTGGGGGCGCGACGATTCGCTCGGCAACGATGCGCTGAGCGCCCGCGGCAACATGTGGGGCGATCAGATCGGCGACTCGTTCGGCGCGGGCGGCCTCGGCCTCTCCGGCATCGGCGAGGGCGGCGGCGGGCGCGGCGAGGGTATCGGCCTCGGCTCGATCGGGACCATCGGTCACGGCGCCGGCACCGGCACGGGCCAGGGCTTCGGCTCCGGCCACGGCCGCCTCGGCGGGTCGCATCGCACCAAGCCACCGCAGGTGCGCATGGGTGCGACGAGCGTGAGCGGCCGTCTGCCGCCCGAGGTCATTCAGCGTATCGTTCGCCAGAACTTCGGCCGATTCCGGCTTTGCTACGAGAACGGCCTCAGGAACAACCCGAATCTGCAGGGCCGCGTTGCTGTGCGCTTCGTCATCGGGCGCGACGGCGCGGTCTCCAACGTCGGTAACGGCGGCTCGGATCTGCCGGACAACGGCGTGGTCTCCTGCGTGGTGCGGGCGTTCTACGGCCTGTCGTTCCCGCAGCCCGAGGGCGGTATCGTCACCGTCGTCTACCCGATCATGCTCAGCCCCGGCGGCTGAGCTCGTCTCGCCGGTCGGCTCTCGCGAGCGCCCCGCACGCACTGTGCGGGGCGTTTGCCATTTCGGGAGCCGGACGCGGCAGGAGCGGGGCGCCGCTCGGCGTCTCCGGCGGTCGCCGCGCCGTGGTCGTGGGGGGACCACCAGGTCGGCGTGCGCCGTCGCGGGGGAGGGGGCGGGGGCTCGCCGGAAGGCGCTGCCGGCCGGCGCATGAGCGGGGTCTGAAGCCCTGGACTTCCGCGGTAGCCTCCGCCTATTCTCGCGACGCCGCGCGAGGTTGAACGCGCGCCACCTCAGGACGCTTGTGACGGTGCCACACGGAGCGGCGCAGCCCGTCTCCGGATTGCTGACGGAGCGGCGCGGCCGGCTCCGCGAACTGTTGGAGGAGCGGCGCAGCCGGCTCCGGGAACTGTTGGAGGAGCGGCGCAGCCGACTCCGGGAATTGATGGAGAGGGGCGGCGTGACCCCGCGGACACTTGGACGCCGGCAGAGCCGATCCCATTCGAAAGGTGAGCAGATGAAGCTTGGGGCATTCTTGATGGTTGGGCTGGTCGCGGCGGGCGCGGCGGGGCTGGGCTGCTCCCGGAATCGGCAGGAGGCCGTCATCCTGGCGAATCACGCCGACAAGGAGGTCGCCGTGAACCCCGAGGGGGCGGCCAACAAGTACGAGCAAGCGACCAAGCTCGACCCCACGAACCACCGCATCTTCTTCAAGCTGGCGATGGCGCACAAGAAGAGAGAGGAGTGGGATAAGGTCGCTTCCACGCTGGCTCGCGCCACGCAGATCGCTCCGAAGTTCGCCAACTACTGGTTCGAGCGAGGCTGGGCGCTCGAGCAGCAGGCGAAGAAGAAGACGATCTCGTACGAAGAGGCCAAAGAGCCCTACCAGAAGTGCATCGAGAACGATCCCAACTTCGCGGACTGCTACTCGCAGCTCGGGAACGTTTACCTCTGGACGGACGACGAGCAGAAGGCGCTCGAGAACCTCACCAAGGCGATCGAGCACAACCCGAGCGAGATTCGCTACTACGCGGCGCTCGCCGACCTGTACACCCGTCTCGGTTACACGAAGGAGGCGGAGCAGGTGCTCAAGGAGGCGAAGTCGCTCGCGAAGCCGGGGGACAAGTACCTCTTCGGCGTCCACAGCCTGCTCGCGTCGGTCTACCAGGAGCGCGGGTCCACGGCGGAGATGGTGACCGAGCTCGAGGCCGCTCGGGCGGTTGCTCCGGCGGATGGTCCGGAGTCGGTACAGATCCTCTGGAGTCTCGGGAGCACGTACGCGACCCTGGAGCCGCCGCGCAAGCAGGAGGCGATCCAGATGCTCAAGGGGTTCACAGCGCGCGCCTGCAAGGGATCGAGGGCGGCGAGCTTCAAGACCGAGTGCGAGACGGCGAACACGCTCGTCGCGCGGCTCGGTGGCCAGTAGCCGTGATGCCGCGCGTGGCGCGGGACACGTAAGGCGTTTCAATCCGTTCGAAGGTCGGGGCCGAGGGTCGATAATCAATGGATCTTGCGCAGCGTCTCAATCATCTCGAGTCGGTTCATGACTGGCAAGGGCTCGTCGAGGAGCTCGAGAAGGGGATTGCGGCCGAAGGGGACGCGACCCGGAAGGCGGCATATCACCTGAAGCTCGGGCGGCTGCTCGAGGAGAAGTTCCTTCAGGCCGTCAAGGCGCTGAAGCACTTCCAGGACGCGTACAAGCTGAATCCAGCGCTGCTCGAGGCGCTGGAGTCGGCTCGTTCCATCTACTGGGACCTCGGCAAGACCAACATGGTCCTGAAGCTCCTGGAGCTCGAGCTGAGGAACGCCCCCGAAGGGACCTCGGCCGCCGAGCTCCTCGTCGAGCTCGGCGACGTGCTCTGCGACGCGGGCGACTTCGAGCGAGCGACGGCGACGTACGCGCGCGCGCTCGGCGCCTCGGGCGGGACGAGCGAGGAGGCGCGCGCATGCCTCGGCGACATGCAGGTCGATCAGTCGTCGTGGGCGGCGCACATGGCGGAGCTGGTCGACGCGGCCGACGCCGCCGCGACCACGAGCGAGCGCAAGCGGCTGCTGCTGCGCGCGGCGCGCCTCGCGAAGCGCTTCGATCGCGGCCAGCTCGAGGGCCTGCTCCGGAGGGCGTACGAGACGGCGCCTTCCGACAAGCAAGCCGCGGCGATGTTCGAGGGGCTGCTCGCCGAGGAGGAGCGGCCGCAGGCGATCGTCGAGACGCAGCGTGGCATCCTCGAGTCGCGCGCCGGCGTGGCGCGCGGCGAGGCGGCGTTCAAGTTCGGCGTCCGCTGGGCCACGCGGCACCAGAACGTCGAGATCGGCTCGAAGCTCCTGGAGGAATCGCTCCGGTACGACCCCTCGAACGAGGCGGCGTTCGCCTACCTGCGCGAGCTCTGGGGGACGAAGGAGGGCAACTGGGAGCGCGTCGCGGCGCTGGCGGAGAGCGCTGCGAACCAGAACGGCAACTCCCCGTTCATGATCGCCCAGGCGGGCGGCATCGCCTGGCGGCAGCTCGGCAACCTCATCCGGGCCAGGAGCTGGTTCGAGCGGCTCTCGGCGGTCGCGCCGACGCACCCGAGCGTCAGCGCGTTCGAGGCGCAGATCGGCGAGCGCCTCACGGCCGCCGCGCCTGCTGCGCCGGTTGCCGTCGCGCCGGTCGAGCGGGCGGCGGACGTCACGCCGCTCCCCGTGAGCACGCCGGCGCCCGTGAGCACGCCGGCGCCCGTGAGCGCGGCGGCGCCCGTGAGCGCAGCGGCGCCCGTGAGCGCAGCGGCGCCCGTGAGCGCACAGGCTCCGGTCAGCGCGCCTGCCCCCCTGAGCGGCAGGGCGAGCACGCCTGCGGACGTTCCGGTCGATGCCGCGTCGGACGACGACAGCAACGCGAGGTCCTCGGTTGTCGGCGCAGAGCCGGCGCCGCCGCCGCGCGCTCCCGCCGAGAGCAGGCCTGCCGATTCCGAGGTCGGCCGGCGGCCGACCGCGCCGCCGCCCCCGGCCGCCGAGGTCGCGGGCCGCGTCGAGGAGCTCAAGGCGAAGGCTCAGAAGCAGGAGCAGGCCAAGCGGTACAACGAGTACGTCAAGACGCTGATCGAGATCGCCGAGGCGGTCTCGGATCCCGCCGAGAAGATCGAGAACTACTCGAAGGCGGCGGAGCTCTACTCGGGCAAGTTCTCGAACGCGGCCGAGGCGGTGAAGAGCTACGAGGCGATCCTCGCGATCGACGGCGAGCACGCGCAGGCGATCGATTTCCTCCGCCAGAGCTACGAGAAGCGACGCGACTGGGAGAAGCTCATCGGGCTGCTCCGCCGCGAGGCCGCCGCGCTCCCGGAGGGCGGCGAGCGCGCCGCGAAGTACCTCGAGATCGCGAAGCTCGCGTCGGAGCGGGTGAAGAAGGTCGACTTCTGCATCGAGCTCTGGGACGAGGTCCTCGCGAACGATCCGGAGAACCCTGAGGCGCTGAACGCGCTGGCGGGGCTCTACGAGAAGAACAAGGACTACCAGGCGTTCGCGCGGGTGCTCCAGAAGCAGGTCGACACGACCTACGACAGCACCCAGAAGCTCGCGCTCCTCAGCAAGCTCGCGCAGCTCTACGGCGAGCGCCTCAAGGACGACGAGGCCGCGGTCAAGGCCTGGCAAGAGGTGATCGCGCTGAACCCCCAGGACCGCAAGGCGCAGGAGGCGCTCAAGAAGGCGTACCTCCAGCTCCAGCGCTGGGACGACCTCGAGGTGTTCTACGCCGAGAGCGGCAAGTGGGACGAGTTCATCCGCGTCCTCGAGTCGCAGGAGGCGAAGGAGACCGACGACGCGGCCAAGATCAGCCTGCTGCTCAAGATCGCCGAGCTCTGGATGGTCCAGAAGCAGAAGGCGGATCGCGCGGCGCGCGCCTACGAGAAGGTGCTCTCGATCGACGTCGCGCACCTCGCCGCGGCCGAGGCGCTGATCCCGCTCTACACGCAGGCGAACAACTCGAAGGGGCTCGCCGGCGCCATCGAGGTGAAGCTCTCGCACGACCAGGACGACGCCTCCCGGCTCGACCTCTACCGGCAGGTCGCGGCGCTCTACGAGACGCGGCTGAAGGAGCCGCAGAAGGCGTTCGAGCGCTATCTCTCGGCCTTCCAGATCGCGCCGCAGGACGAGCAGTGCATCGATGACGTCGAGCGGGCCGCGCGCTCCACCGAGGGGTGGGACGCCCTCATCGACGCCTACTCGACGGCGATCGCGCGCGGCGAGAGCGAGGGGGACATCGCGCTCGGGGTCGATCTCCGGCTCCGGCTCGGGCGCGTGCTGCTCGATGAGGTGAAGCGCATCGACGAGGCGCTCTCGCAGTTCCGCGCCGTGTACGAGGCGGACGGCGAGAATCAGGCCGCGATCAGCGCGCTGGAACGGCTGTACCGCGAGACGGGCCGCTTCGGCGAGCTGCTCGGTATCTACGAAAAGAAGCTCGGCATCGTCACCGAGCCCGAGGAGCGCAAGCAGATCCTCTACGCCATCGCCGAGCTCTACGAGGGCGAGCTGCGCGACGCGGTGCAGGCGATCGCGACGTACCGCCAGGTGCTCGACGACGAGCCGACGGACCCGCAGGCGCTCGCGGCGCTCGACAAGCTCTACCGCGAGCAGCAGAACTGGGAGTCCTACGTCGACGTGCTCCGCAAGCGGATCGACTCCCCGCTCGACGAGGAGGCGCTCATCGACCTCAAGTTCCGGCTCGGGAGCACCCTCGAGAAGCACCTGAACGATGCGGCTGGAGCGCTCGAGAACTACAAGGAAATCCTGATCCTCGATCCGGGCAACGACGCGGCGCGCCTCGCGCTGGAGGCGCTGCTCACGAACGAGTCGCTGCGGGCCGAGGCGGCGGCCATCCTGCAGGAGATCTACGAGGGGCGCGGCGACTGGGAGAAGCTGATCCAGGCGCTCGAGATCCTCGCCGCGGCCGAGGGCGACACGGCGACGCGCGTCTCGCTGCTCCGGAAGGTGGCGCGGACGGCCGCCGAGAGTCTGAGCGACCTGAACCGCGCGTTCGACGCGCAGTCGCGGGCGCTCAAGGACGACCCGTCGCACGCCGAGACGCGGGCGGAGCTCGAGTCGCTCGCCGCGCAGGCGGGCGCCTGGGATCGGCTCGACGTCATCTTCAGCGAGATCGCCGATTCGCTGAGCGACACCCGGCTGAGCCGCGAGTACTGGATGCGGCTCGCGAGCACCCACGAGCGGCTCGGCAAGGTCGAGGACGCGGCGAACGGCTACCTCCGCGTGCTCTCGATCGATCCCGCCGACTCGGAGTCGCTGGAGGCGATGGACGCGCTCTACCGGCGCACCGAGCGCTGGGGCGATCTCATCGGCGTCTACCGGCGCCGCATCGAGCTCGTGCACGAGCCCGCCGAGCGCGAGGGCCTCTACGCGCAGATGGCCGAGGTCTACGAGCAGCGCCTCGGGCAGCCGGAGGAGGCGATCGCCGCCTACCGCGAGGTCCTCTCCATCGACAACACGAGCCTGGTGGCGCTCTCGGCGCTCGACGGGCTCTTCAGCCGCCAGGGCATGTGGGAGGAGCTGGCGGACAACCTCGAGGCGCAGCTCAGCATCGCGGCCGAGGAGGAGGCGCAGATCCGGCTGATGCTCCGGCTCGCCGCGCTGCGGGAGTCGCGGATGCGGCTCGTCGATTCGGCGATCGACATCTACCGGCAGGTGCTCGAGCGCGAGCCGACGAACGTCGAGGCGCTCGCGGCCCTCGAGCGCCTCGGCAAGCTCCCCGAGCACGAGGTCGCGATCGCGGAGATCCTCGAGCCGCTGTACCGCCAGTCGGGCGACTACCAGAAGCTCATCGGCGTGCACGAGGTGCAGGTGCGCCGCAGCGACGACGTGACCCGTCGCGTCGAGCTGCTCCACCAGATCGCCGTGCTCTACGAGGACGCGGGCGCCGACCTCAACTCGGCCTTCGACACCTACGCGCGGGCGCTGAGCCAGGATCCGGCCTCGGAGTCGACGCAGGAGGGGCTCGATCGGCTCGCGCGCGCGACCGGTCGCTTCGCCGACCTGGCGCGCGTGTTCGAGACGCTGGCGGCGCAGCAGACCGACGCGGAGCTCGCGAGCACGCTCTACACGATGAGCGCGCGCATCTACGAGGGCGACCTCGGCGACATGGACAGCGCCGTCGGGCACTACCGGCGCGTGCTCGAGATCGATCTGCGCAACCTGCACGCGGCCGAGTCGCTCGAGCGGCTGTTCCGGACGTCGGAGCGGTACAACGAGCTGTCGCAGATCCTCCAGCAGAAGGCGGAGATCCTCGACGACCTGAGCGAGAAGAAGCTCGCCCTGTTCCAGGCCGCGAGCATCGAGGAGGAGGTGCTCGATCGGCACGACCAGGCGATCGCCGTCTACGGCAAGGTGCTCGAGCTCGACGCCGAGGATCTGCGGGCGATCGACGCGCTGACCAAGCTCTACCTCAGCCTCTCGCGCTGGCAGGAGCTGCTGTCGGTCTACGCGAAGAAGGCCGATCTCGTCCTCGACTCGAACGAGAAGAAGCGCATCTACTACCAGATCGGCGCGGTGTACGAGCGCGAGCTCGGCAACGTCGCGAGCGCGATCGACACGTACCAGCGGGTGCTCGAGATCGATCCGGACGACCTGCAGGCGCTCGGGCGGCTCGACGTCCTCTACCAGACCTCGCAGAACTGGCTCGAGCTGCTCAGCGTGCTCCAGCACGAGGCGGAGATCACCGCGGACCCGGCCGAGGGCATCAGCTACCAGTACCGGATCGCGGAGCTCTACGAGAAGCACCTCGACGACGTCTCGCGGGCGATCGAGCTCTACCGCGATCTCCTGCAGCAGATGCCCGACCACGAGCCGACGCTCCGCGCGCTCGAGCAGATCAAGGACGGCAGCCGCGATCCGCTCGGCGCCGCGCTGGTGCTCGAGCCGATCTACGACGCGTCCGGCGAGTGGCAGAAGCTGATCAGCGTGCTCGAGGTCCGGGTCAAGGTGGCCGAGGACCCGTACGAGAAGGTCGACCTGCTCCACCGCATCGCGCGCCTCTCGGAGGAGATGCTGAGCGACCACGCGACCGCCTTCGAGACGTACGCGCGGGCGGTGACGTTCGACATCGGCAACGAGGAGTCGCTCGCGAACCTCGAGCGGCTCGCGATGATGGTGAACCGCTGGCCGCAGGTCGCCGCGCTCTACGACACGGAGCTCGGCCGGCTCGAGGAGGAGCCGTCGCGCTTCGTCGAGCTCGGGCTCCGGCTCGCGCAGATCTTCGAGACGCAGCTCGACGACATCGACAGCGCCGTCGCGCGCTACCGGCGCGTGCTCGACGTCGAGCCGGAGAACCAGACCGCGATCGCGTCGCTCGACCGACTGTTCACGGCGACGGAGCGGTGGAGCGACCTCGTGACGATCCTCTCGCGCGAGTCGGAGGTCGCCCAGTCGCCCGACGAGATCCTCGAGTTCAAGTACCGGCTCGGCGTTGTGTACCAGACGCGGCTCAACGACCTGCCGGCGGCCATCGCGGCGTACCGCGAGGTGCTCACCGCAGCCCCCGAGCACTCGCCCACGCTCGAGGCCCTCGAGGGGCTCTTCGCGGCCGGGATCAAGCAGATCGAGATCGGCGCGATCCTGGAGCCGCTCTACCAGGCGGCGGCGGAGTGGGAGAAGCTCGGCGGGGTGCTCGAGGCGGAGCTCACCCACCTCACCCAGGAGCCGGATCGGCTGTCGATGTACTACCGGCTCGGCGAGCTCCAGGAGGAGCGCCTCATCTCGCCGGACGGGGCCCTCGCCGTCTTCATCCGGGCGCTGAAGGAGTACCCGGGCGACGAGAAGACGATCGAGGAGGTCGAGCGGCTCGCCGGCTCGGTCGACGGCGGCTGGGAGCTGCTCGCCAACGCGTACGCCGACGTGCTGGGCATCCACGCCGACAAGGACGTGCAGACCAGCATCGGCAAGCGGCTCGCGCGGGTCTTCGAGACCGACCTCAGCGACGTCGCCAAGGCCGAGGAGACGTACCGGTACGTGCTCGGCATCGAGCCGCTCGAGGCCGAGGCGCTCTCGAACCTCGACCGGATCTACACGCAGCTCGAGCAGTACCCGGAGCTCGCGAGCGTCCTCGAGCAGCGGGTGCGCGCGACCGAGGATCGCCCGGAGCTCGTCGACCTGTACCTCCGGCTCGGCCAGACGTATGAGGAGCGGCTCGGGCAGCTCGACGACGCCATCCGCGCCTTCCGGCGCATCTTCGACGAGCTCGAGACGACGAACGAGCAGGCGATCAGCGCCCTCGAGCGCATCTACACGACCAAGGGGGCCTGGACCCAGCTCAAGGTCGTGCTGGAGCGGGAGCTCGAGAACGCGATGGGCGACAGCCAGGAGGCCGACATCCGCGCCAAGATGGCGCACCTGCTCGCCGATCGGCTGAACGACGTCCAGGGCGCGGTCGAGACGTGGAAGCGCGTCCTCGACCTCCGCGGCGAGGATCCGGAGGCGCTCGGGGCGCTGTCCAACCTGTACGAGCGGGTCGGGCAGTGGGCCGAGCTCTGCGACGTCCTCGAGCGACACTACGACATCGCGCTCGACGACGAGTCGCGCGTCGCGGTGCTCCTCCGCCGCGCCAAGCTGTTCCACGAGCAGCTCGGCCGCGACGACTCCTCGCTCGACGACTACCAGCGCGTGCTCGACATCGACTACGCGAACCTCGAGGCGCTCTACGCCATCGCGGCGATCTGGCGGCTTCGCAACGAGCCCGAGCAGATCGTGACCTCGCTCCACCAGACGGTGGATCGGGCGCGGGACGTGCTGCCGGCCGAGAACGTGATCGCGCTCTACCGCGAGCTCGGGACGACCTACCAGCACGTCCTCGGGCAGTCGTACGACGCCATCGACGCCTGGAGGAAGCTGCTCGACGTCGACCCGAAGGACTTCGAGGCGATGGCCGCCCTGGAGAACCTGCTCCGGGCCGAGGGGCGCTGGGTCGAGGTCATCGACGTGAAGATGGGCCGGGCGGCGGCCTACGAGTCGCCGGCGGACAAGGTGCGCGAGTACCTCGAGGTGGCGCAGATCTGGGAGCACCAGGTCGAGGAGAAGGACCGGGGCACGCTCGCGTACGAGAAGGTCCTGGAGCTCGACCCGACGCACGATCAGGCCTTCGCGGCGCTCGAGGAGCTCCACGACGCGGCCCGGCGCAGCGAGCCGCTCATCGAGCTCTACCTCGCGCGGCTCGAGTCGCGCGAGGAGGTCCACGAGAAGACCGACATCCTCCGCAAGGTGGCCCGGGTCTTCGAGGAGCAGCTCGAGGACAGGCCCCAGGCCTTCGACGCGCTGCTCACCGCGTTCGAGATGGACTTCTCCGACATGGAGACGGTCCGGTACCTCGAGCGCATGGCGCAGGCGACGAACCGCTGGCCCGAGCTCGTGCAGACGGTGAACGGGTGGCTGCAGCAGCAGACGTCCCCGGTCCAGAAGATCACGCTCTGCCTGCGGCTCGCCAAGTGGTACTCGGAGGACCTCGGTCACCCCGAGTACGCCCAGCCGTACTACCAGCAGATCTACGCGTACGACCCGAACAACGTCGCGGTGCTGCGCCAGATGGCGAACTTCTTCAAGAAGACCGGCCAGTGGCAGCGGCAGGGCGAGATGCTGACGAACGCCCTCAACGTCGCGGTGATCGACGTCGACCGGAAGGAGATCCTGACCGAGCTCGGCGAGGTCCTCGAGAAGCACATGGGCGAGGTCGAGCAGGGGCTCAGCTTCTACAGGCGCGCCCTCGACGTCGATCCGCTGCACCTCGCGGCCCTCGAGGCGCTGGAGCGGATCTACACGGATCGCGATCAGTCGAACGACCTCGTCGACGTCCTGCTCCGCAAGGCGCGGGCCGTCAGCGAGCCCGACGTCGTCGCGTCCGTGAAGCTGCGCACCGCCGGCCTCTATGAGACCAAGCTCGGCCTGATCGACAAGGCCGGCGCGGTCTACCGCGAGGTGCTGGAGATCGACGCGTCGAACCTCCTCGCGATGCGGGGGCTCGAGCGCGTGTACACGACCACGCAGCAGTGGCCGGATCTCGTGCGCGTCCTCGAGATGCAGCTCGACGTGGTCACCACCGAGCGCGAGCGCATCGACGTGCTGATGAAGATCGCGACCCTCCAGGAGGAGCAGTTCCTGAAGCCCGATCTGTCGGCCGCGCGGCTCGAGCAGGTGGTCGAGATCGACCCGACGCACGAGCCCGCGCTCGAGGCCCTGGAGCGCTGCTATCGCCGGCTCCGGCAGTGGCACGACCTCATCAACACGTACGATCGGCACATCAACGCCGCGGAGGAGCGCCAGAAGAAGATCGAGCTCTGGTCCCACACGGCGAAGGTCTACGCGGAGGAGATCGAGGACCTCGACCGCGCGATCGACGCCTACCTGAACATCGTCGAGATCCAGGACACGCACATCCCGTCCCTGGAGGCGCTGGCGAAGCTCTACGAGAAGCAGGACAACTCGGCGAAGGCCATCGAGTACATGACGCGCGTCGCGGACCTGACCGCCGACGGCAAGCAGCGCGTCGAGATGTACTTCCGGATCGGCCGGCAACTCGACGAGAAGCTCGGCGAGCGGACGCTGGCGCAGGAGCGCTTCGAGATGGCGCTCGATCTCGACCCCGCCCACGTGCCGTCCTTGGCGGCGCTGCGGGTGATCGCGATCGACGCGGCCGACTGGGATCGCGCGGCGCGCTACCTCGAACAGGAGCAGATGAACACCGACGCGCCCCGCGCTAAGGCGCGGCTGCTCGTCGAGCTCGGCAAGCTCCGCGACGACATGCTCGGCGAGCACACGCTCGCGGTGCAGGCGTACGAGATGGCGCTCCAGAGCGACCCCGACAACGAGGACGCCGCGATGCCGCTCCTCAACGAGTACGTCTCGACGGAGCGGTGGGCCCAGGCCGAGCCGCTCGCGGAGATGCTCGTCAGGAAGAGCGGTAAGCGCGACCGGTCAGAGCAGCACCGGCTGCAGCGGACCTTCGGCAGGGTCCTCGATCGGCTCGGCAAGGACGAGGCGGCGCTCAAGGCGTACACGGCCGCGCACAACCTCGATCTGACCGACCAGGAGACGATCCGTGGCCTCGCGGACGTGAGCTTCAAGCTCGGCGACTGGGCGAGCGCGCTGACGAACTACCAGAAGGTGCTCACCAGCCTCGACGAGGCCGAGACCGAGGAGCGCGCCACCGTCTACTACAAGCTCGGCTGCATCAAGCAGGCGCAGGGGCAGTCGAAGCAGGCGGTCAACAACTTCGAGAAGGCGCTCGGGGCCGACCCCGCGCACCGGCCGACGCTCGAGGCGATGGTCTCCGTCTACGACG
Organism: Sorangium sp. So ce887; assembly: GCF_051521455.1. Lineage (NCBI taxonomy): Bacteria > Pseudomonadati > Myxococcota > Polyangiales > Polyangiaceae > Sorangium > Sorangium sp. So ce887. Next base: position 4,114,519 of record NZ_CP150354.1, read on the forward strand.
CGCTCAAGGACTACAAGCAGGTCTGCCACTACAAGCGGCTGATCCTCGACAACATCATGGACGGCCCCGAGCGGTTCAAGATGTTGAACGAGATCGGGGACATCTGGGTCGAGAAGGAGAACAACATCTCGAAGGGCGTGGAGGCCTTCGAGGAGGCGCTCGATCTCGAGCCGCAGAACCACGTCCTGCTCCACAAGCTGCTCCAGCTCTACCAGCGCACGGGGCAGTGGGAGCAGATGGTCGACTGCCTCCAGCGGATCGCGGAGCTCGAGACGCAGCCGGATCGCAAGAGCCGCTACCTCTACACGATGGCGCAGATCTACCGCGACAAGCTGGAGGACCCGGCGCGCGCGGTGGAGCTGTTCAACGACACGCTGGACCTGAACCCGCACTCCCTCGAGGCCTTCGAGCGCATCAACAAGATCCTCACGGCGCAGAAGGAGTGGAAGCAGCTCGAGCGGGCGTACCGCAAGATGCTGCACCGGGTCGCCGGCAAGGGGAACACGGACCTCGAGTACAGCCTCTGGCACGCGCTCGGGCTCATCTACCGCGACCGGCTCGGCGACCGGACGGCCGCGGTCGAGACGTTCCGCATGGCGTCGCGGCTCAAGCCCGAGGACGCGACCGAGCACCTGATCCTGGCGGAGCTCTACGAGCAGTCGGAGCAGTTCGATCTGGCGACCGGCGAGTTCCAGGCGATGGTCAAGATCGACCCGATGAAGATCGACCCGTACAAGCGGCTCTACCGCCTGTACGTGGACGGCAAGCGCTACGACCAGGCCTGGTGCGTCGCGGCGGCGCTCGCGTTCCTCCGCAAGGCCGATCCGGACGAGCAGCAGTACTTCGAGGATTACCGCCCGCAGGGGCTGATCCCGGCGAAGAGCCGGCTCGACAACGAGCAGTGGATCAGGAACCTGTTCCACGAGGAGGAGAACCTCTACGTCGGCAAGATCTTCGAGATGATCGCGGGGGCCGCGCTCAGGGCGAAGATCGAGACGCTGAAGCAGAGGAAGGAGCTGCCGGTCCTCGATCAGCGGTTCCTGCAGGATCCGGCGACCTCGACGGTGACGTTCGCCCGGACCTTCGGCTGGGCGGCCAACGTCCTCGGCCTCCCGGCGCCGCGGCTCTACGTGCGGAGCGACGTGCCCGGCGCGCTCGTCGCGGTGGCGAACGAGCAGCCGGCGTCCGTCGCGGGGCAGACCGTCCTGACAGGGTTCTCGCCGCAGGACCTCACGTTCATCGTCGGCAAGCACCTCGCGATGTACCGCGGCGAGCACTACATCAAGACGCTGTTCCCGACGGTCACCGAGCTGACGGTGCTCCTCTTCGCCGGGATCAAGCTCGTCGCGCCCGACACGTCGGTGCCGCAGGACATCGAGAAGCAGATCATGGCCACCGCGCAGACGCTCCGCGGTTTCATGCAGCCGATGCAGCTCGAGGGGCTCCGCATGGTGGTCAAGAAGTTCCTCGCGGAGGGCGCGAAGGCGAACATCAAGCGGTGGGTCCAGTGCGTCGACATCACCGCGGCGCGCACCGGCCTGCTCCTCTCGGGCGATCTCGAGATCGCGAAGAAGATCATCGCCGCCGAGCCGCAGCAGCCCGGGGATCTCCCGCCCCAGGACAAGCTCAAGGAGCTGATCATCTTCTCGACAAGCGATCAGTATTTCGCGCTGCGTCAGGCGCTCGGCATCGCCATCGGCGAGGGGTGAGCGCGCGCAACTGCGAGCCCTAAGTAGCTGAATTCACCTCAACATCGGAGATCTGGGGCCGGGAGCCATCCGCTTCCGGCCCCACATCTCTCCGGCGTCCTCGGGAGGCATATCTCCATGAGTCTGCTTGACGAGTCAGCAATCCTTACGAACGATCGGGTGCTGTGACCTCGTCATCGATGATCGTCCGGCTCCCCGTGCAGTCCGCGAGAGGCTTCGGGAGATACAGGCTGATCGCAAAGCTGGGGCAGGGAGGGATGGCCGAGGTCTTCCTCGCTGCGCATCGCGGCCCGCTCGGCTTCGAGAAGCTGGTCGTGATCAAGCGGCTCAGGCCGGGCATCGCGACCGAGCCCGAGGTCAACGCGATGTTCCTCGACGAGGCGAGGCTCGCGGCGCGGCTGAACCACCCGAACGTCGTGCAGACGTACGAGTGCGGTCAGATCGACGACCAGTACTACATCGTGATGGAGTACCTGGAGGGGCACTCGCTCGATCGGATCTGCAGGAAGATCGACCCCTCACGTCATCGCGCGGTCTACCTGGCGATCCTCTCGGACGCGCTCGCCGGGCTGCACTACGCGCACGACCTCATGGACTTCAACGGGCAGCCGCTCCATGTGGTCCACCGCGACATCAGCCCGCACAACATCTTCGTCACCTACGACGGGCAGGCGAAGGTCGTCGACTTCGGCATCGCCAAGTGGGCGACGCGCGACGCGGACACCAGCACCGGCGTCGTGAAGGGGAAGATCCGGTACATGGCGCCGGAGCAGGCCCTCGCGACGATGGTGGACCGCCGCGCCGACGTCTTCTCGATGGGCCTCATCTTCTGGGAGCTCGTCGTGGGCGAGCGCTTCTGGGGAGATCTCTCCGACGTGCAGATCCTCCAGCGGCTCACGTTCGGCGAGATCCCGCAGCTGCGCGAGCGGTGGCCCGCGGCACCCGAAGCGCTCGAGCGGATCTGCTCGCGCGCCCTCGCCATGGCGCCCGAGGACCGGTACGCGACGGCGGCCCTGATGCGCGAGGACGTCGAGGCCTACCTCGCGACGATGGGCCGGCGCCCGTCGTCGGCCGAGATCGGCCGCCTCATCGGCGAGACGTTCGCGAACCGCCGGGCCGAGGTGCGGGCCGCGATCAGCGACCAGCTCGGGCGGCTCCACTCGGTCGCGGGCGAGGGCGCGGAGGAGTTCGAGGTCCTGCCGGTGCTCGAGGAGCGCGCCGCGGTGCCGTGGTCCCAGCGCATGACGATGTCGCAGATGTCGCAGCAGTTCGCCGCGCCGGTGGCGGACCCGATGCTGGGCGACGACAGCTCGCGCGAGGACAGCATCTCGAACCGCCAGACGATCCCGACGATCATGGTCGCCAACGCCAAGTCGACCCGGCGCAAGGCGCTGTGGAGCGCGGGGATCGCCGTGCTCTCCGTGCTGCTGATCGGCGGCACGTGGGCGGTCATCTCGCTGTTTCCCTGGACGTCGCCGGAGCCGGATCCTGTTCCGGTCGACACGACCGGCCCCGGGCCGACGCCCACCTTCACTCCGCCCGTCGTCGCCAATCTCATCGAGCTCCGGATCATCGCCACGCCGCTGGACGCGAAGATCTACCTCGATGATGTCGAGCTCCCCAGCAACCCGTTCTTCGCGCGGTTCAGCCGGGATGGCACCGGACACCGCATCCGGGTCGCGGCCGACGGGTACACCCCGGAGGCGCGCTTCGTGGTGTTCACGCGCGACGAGGTGCTGACCATCAACCTCCGCCCGGTGCAGCCGACGTCCCCCAAGCAGGGCGGCGGCGCCGCGCCCCGGAAGTGACGGGCGGGGCCGCTGGCTCGCCGTAGCCGCCGGAGGGCGGCGCGGGCGCGCGTCGCCACGTTCAGCGCGGCGCGGGCGCGCGTCGCCACGTTCAGCGCGGCGCGGGCGCGCATCGCCACGTTCGGCGCGAGCGCGCCCTAGAGCTTGCCGCTCATCATCGCCTCGAGCGGCGGCGGTACGCAGCCGTAGGCCTCGGCGGCCGCGAGCAGCGCCGAGTTCTGCGGCAGGTTGAGCAGGAACGAGCTCGCGTAGGGCGTCCCCTCCAGCCCCTTCAGCCGGCGCAGGAGCGGCGGCATCGCGCGCTCCATCGCGTCCCGCGCGCCCTCCAGGTCGCCCATGTCCACGCAGGCGTCGTGGAGCGCGAGGTAGATGGGCGCCTCGTTGAGCAGGCTCGGCGCGCCCGCCTCGACGAGCGCCGCCGCCTCGCGCGCGATCTCGCGGGCCTGCTCGGCGTTGCCGAAGCGGCGCTCCGCCTCGGCGCAGAACCCGAGCGCCACGGGGAGGACGTCGCGGTTCTCCGTGACGCGGTAGGCCTCCGTCGCCTTCTTCAGCAACGAGCGCGCCCGCGCGAGGCCCGACGAATCGAAGCGCAGGAGCTCGCAGCCCCGGTAGAACAGGATGCCGAGCGTCACCCGGTCGCGCACGACCCACATGCTCCCCGCGGCCTCGTCCGCGCTCGCGCGCGGCTCCGCGAGCGCGGCGTCGAGCTGCGGCTCGGGGCCGAACGTCGCCGCCCAGCAGAGCAGGATCATCTGCCCGTGCCGCGCCGCCCCGGAGCTGCCGATCGCCTGCGCCCTCGCGATGCCCCCCTCGATCTCCTGGAGCGCCTCCGCCCGCGCGCCGATGGTCGTGAGCGCGAAGCCGACGTTCATCGTCAGCATCGCCTCGCGCTCCTGCAGCCCCGCGCGGCGCGCCGCCCGCGCCGCGTTCCGGCGCGCCTCAAGCGCCGCGGCGGGCTCGCCGCGCGTCTGGTGGGCGACCGCGCGCGTCTGCCAGGCGTCGACCGCCGCCCAGACGAGGCCCCGCCGCGCCGCGAGGTCGAGCAGGTGCGCGGCCTCCTGCTCCGCCATCGCGAGCTGCCCGGCGAACGCGTGGACCTGCGCCAGCGTGGCCGAGCACTGCGCCTCCTCCTCGACCCGATCGATCGATCGAGCGCGGTCGCGCAGCGCCGTCAGGCGCCCCTCCAGGTCCATCCCGGAGCCGCACGCGTGGTCGTAGCGGGCGCGCGCGGTGAGCGTGCGCAGCTCGCTCGCCTCGTCGTGGACGTTCTCCCACATCGCCCGGATCGCCGAGTCGCGATCGGGCGAGCGCGCGTCGAGCCGCGAGTACGCCTCCTCGAGCAGGACCGCGCGCGAGAACCCCGTCGGCTTGTCGGGGGAGAACACGAGCGCGCGATCGGCCATGGTGACCGCGTCCCGGAGCGAGTTCGTCGCCAGGGCGCGCCGCGCGGCGGCCTCCCAGCGGATCGCGGCCTCCTCGTGCTCGCCGCCGAGGTCGAAGTGCTGCGCCACCGTCGCGCTGTCCTCGCCGTGCCGGTCGAGCCAGCGCGCCGCGGCGGCGTGCAGCTTCTGGCGGAGCTCGTCGCCGACCGAGGCGTACGCGACGTCGCGGACGAGCGCGTGCTTGAACAGGAACTCGCGCGCGGCCGGGACGCGCGACGCGGGCTGCTCGACGAGGAGCTCCGCGGCGAGGAGCTTCTTCAGCGCGATCTCGGGCTCGACCACGCCGACCTCGGCGAGGCCCACGTCCCAGACGGACAGGCCGAAGACGCTCATGCGCACCACCGCCTCGCGCGTGGGCTCGTCGAGCGCGTCGAGGCTCACCTGGATGGCCGCCTCGATGGTCGGCGCCGTGGCCGCGTCCTTGCCGGAGGCGATGACCCGCGCGAGCTCCTCGGCGAAGAGCGGCGAGCCGGCCGCCTGCTGCGCGACCCGGTCGAGCGTCGCGTCGTCGACGGGCCGCGCGGCCGCGGCCGCGCTGAAGACGGCCCGCGCGATCTCGCGCGTGGCCCGGCGCGCGATGGGGCGCAGCTCCACGCGCACGTGGTCGCGGCCGGTGAAGCGCTGGCCCTGGTCGCGCCAGAACGCCGGGCGCACCATGAGCATGATGAAGAGCGCCCGGCCCGCCGCCCGCCCGAGGAGGTGATCGAGCCACGCGACGCTCTCCGGGTCGGCCCACTGCGCGTCCTCGACGAGCAGCGCGCACGGCTCGATCGAGGCCGCGCCGACGGCGATGTCGGTCATCGAGAGGTACAGCGCGTCGCGCGCGCCGCGCAGGTCGACCCCGTCGGGGAACGGCTGGTTCGCGAGGAGGCGCGCGAGGAGCCCGCCGTCGCCGTGGAGCATGCGCCGCGCGCGCACCGCGTCGTCGGCCTGCTCCAGCGACGCGCCCTTCGGCAGCCCCGTGAGGACGCGCAGCGCGTCGGTGGCCACGCCGAGCGCCTGCACCCGGCCGAACGACTCGCAGCGCAGCTGGACGCGCCGCGGCGGATCCGGCCGGTCCGCGATGCGCGCGACGAACTCGCGCGCGAGCCGGCTCTTGCCGATGCCCGGCGGTCCCGAGATGCTCACCACGACCGGCGTCCGCTCCTCCACGCAACGGTCGAACGCGGCGACGGTGGTGATGAGCTCGGCGTCCCGCCCCACGAAGGGCGTCTGCGCGTCGGGCCGCTTCGGCGCGCGCGAGAGCACCCGCACGGCGCCGCTGTCCTGGGTCTCGCCCAGGAAGCGCCCGCGGGACAGCTCCACCGTGGTCGCGTCCGCGAGGACCCGGCCGGGGCCCGCCTCGCGCGCGAGCGCGACCGCGCGGTCGACGACCTCGCCGGCCGATCGCGTCCGGTCGACGCGCATGCGGCCGGAGGCGACGCCGACGCGGCCGCCGCGATCGCCGAGCGCGAGACCGAGCTCCAGGGCCCGCGACGCCTCGTCGCCGTGGGCCTGCCGCACGCCGAGGTGGGCGGCGATCGAGTCGGCGCCGAGCGGCAGCGCGTCGGCCCCGCGGCGCCGCAGCGCCTCGAGCTCGCGCTGCCGCTCCTCGCCGGTGGCCACGTGCAGCGCCACGATGGTGGTCACGAGCCGCATGCCCATCACGCCCGGCGGGTTGTCGCTCACGCGCAGCGGGGAAGGGGTGGGCAGGTGCGGCTCGCTGACGAGCGCCGCGAGCTTCTCCGCCACCTCGCGCGCCGAGCCCGGCCGGAGCTCCCGGTCGGCGAGCAGCAGCGCGTGGATCAGCTCGTCGAGCGCCGGGACCACGTCGAGCAGGAACTCCGAGAGCCGCGGCGCGGGCGTGGTCGCCAGGCGCACGAGGGTCGCCATCGAGGTCGGCCCCATGTGCGGCGGCCGGCCGGCGACCAGCTCGAACAGCGTCGCGCCGAGCGAGTAGAGGTCGCTGCGCGCGTCCACCGTCGCGTCGCCCCGCGCCTGCTCCGGCGAGATGTAGGCCGGCGTGCCGACGAGGCCGCCCGCGTCGGTCGTGAGCACGAGCTCCTTCGACGCCGCCACCCCGAAGTCGACGAGCTTGACCCGGATCTCGGCGTCCGGCGGCCCGTGCAGGAGGAGGATGTTCGACGGCTTGATGTCGCGGTGGACGACGCCCGCGTCGTGCGCGGCCGCGAGCGCGCTCGCCACCTGGCGCCCGACCTCGAGCCCGTCGCGGAGCGAGAGCGGGGAGCGCCGCTGGCGCGACGCCAGGTCCTCCCCGTCGAGCCACTCCATCGCGATGAACGTCGCCCCCTCCTCGATCCGCCGCCCCTCCCCGTCCGTCGCGCTCGAGTCCAGCGTCCCGAACGCCACGACCCGCACGATCCCTGGATGATCGAGCTCCGAGAGGATCTGCCCCTCGCGGGAGAGCCGGGCCTGGCTCTCGGCGTCGACGCCGAGCGCGGTGATCAGCTTCAGCGCGACGCACCGCTCGGTCTGCACGTCGAACGCGCGGTGCACGGTGCCGATCCCGCCGCGGCCGACCTCGCGCTCGATGTGGAATCGGCCTGCGATGAGCGGCCTTGCGGGCTCGATGCGCGCGGTGTTCATGCGCTAGCCAACGTGATGCGTGGGATGGGCGCCGGGGGCGCCCGGCGCGGCGGGGAGGCGATCTCATGGCGCCGGGCCGGGTGGGCCTGCGGTGCTCCGACAGGGCGCATTGGCCAAGGAGACTACGCTGTCGTCCATGGTAGTTCCAGCGTCGCGGTCGCGCTGCGCGCGGTTCCGCGGCCGCTGTGCGCCGTACACGACGGAGCCGCGCGCGGCGTTCACCTCGCCGCGTCGCGCGCGCCGTTCACCTCGCCGCGTGGCGCCGGGCCTCGCTTGACGGATCCGAATGCGCTTCTTACGGTCTGCGGCTCTGCGCTAACGTCGGGAGCCATTCGATGCTCGATCGCGTCGCCGTTCACCAGACCCGGCTGCGCACGCCCGGCCTCGGGCTGGATGCCAAGGGCGTCGCGCTCGGGGCCAAGGGGCTCGTCCTCCTGCCGTCGGTCGATCGGCTCGTCGCCTTCCTGGCGCTCTACACGCGGCAGGGCTCGCTCGGCGACATCATCCGCTCGCTCGTCGTCGAGATCGTGCGATCGAAGCTGGGCGCCCGGGAGGTCACCCTCCTGTTCGCCGCGGAGAGCAGCGACCGGCTCGACCGCGTCGCCGAGATCGCGCGGCTCGCCGGCGGCTACTGCTTCACCGGGACGAGCCGGCACTTCGTCCAGTACCGCGACGCCGCCGCGCCGTTCGGGTACGACATCCCGCAGATCCTGCCCAGCGACGCGGCGCTCTCGCTCTACCACAACGCCTTTTCGCAGACGTACGAGGTCGAGCGGCGCCTCGACGTGCGCGGGCTGCTGCTCCGGCTCGAGCCGCACCTCGATCCGGCCGCCGGACGCGAGCCTGGGCCCCGCTGGCTCCTCGCGGAGTCGGGGCTCGGCCCTGCGCTGATCCGCTACCTGTCCCGGAGCAGCGTCGAGGCCGAGGTGGGCCTGTGCGAGTGGCCGCCGGAGTCGAGCTTCGACGACGCCCCGGTCCTCCGGTACCTCTTCCGCGTACCGGCCATCCCCGGCCGGATGGTCCCGCTGCTCACGAGCACGCCGGGCCTCGGGTACTTCGTCCCTGTCGCGCCGGGCGCCGCGGTGGAGGTCGGGTTCCGGCATCCGGTCAACCTCCGCGCCTGTCCGGTGTTCAGCGAGGCGGGCCTCGTGCTCTTCCGCGGCAAGGGCCGCGAGGCGCTGGAGATCGCGAAGCTGCCGGCGATGGGGGACGTCTCGGCGTTCGCCCGGGTCGAGCTCAGCCGCGAGCCCGCGGTGGCGCGGGCGACGCCGGAGGGCGACGCCCTGCGCCCGGCGTCGGTGGTGCTGTCGCTCCGCCTCGTCCCGAGCTCCGAGCCGTGGAGGACGGTCACCGCCTCGTGGATCCGGCCGGAGGAGATGCAGCTGCTGCGGCACGTCGCCTACGCGCTGGGCCCCGAGACCCTGCGCCGCGCCCGCATCGCGTTCACCGCCGCCGGCGCCTTTCTCCGCCACCCGACCGGCATCGAGGGGATCCCGGTCGGCGAGTTCTTCCGGGAGGTCCACCCGGGCCTCTACATCCCCGCCGGCTACGACGCGGTCCCCGCGGTCGCGCCCGGCGTGCTGTTCCGCGCGATGGGCGCCCCCGCCGGGCAGGCGCTGTTCATCGGGCGCGACGGCCGAGCGATCGGCGTGCCCGAGGAGGCGTTCGTCCCCCTGGAGACGGCGCTCCTCGAGGCGCAGCAGTGGTCGCCGGTGGCCGCGCGGTCCGCGGGCCTCACGGCCGCGCTGGCGACCGAGCTGCCCGAGGTCGTCCTCGGCGGCGTCGGCATCCGGCCCCTGCGCGACCTCGCCCCGCCCGACGGGAGCGCCGAGCCGAGGGCGCTCCCGCCGGGCACCGGTCGGACGCCCCAATGACCGAGCCCGAAGCGATCGCCGAGCGCCTCTCCGAGCTCCAGGCGAACGTGCTCGCCCCGCTCGTCCTCGGCGGCCCTCTCCACCCGGTGCGTCCCTTCGGCGTCCGGCTCGCGCTCCTCGTCGGCGACGGCGCGCCGGTGCTCGATCGCGACCTCGGCTCGCGCATCGATCTGGTACGCGTCCGCGTCGCCCGCCTCGTCGCCCCGGTCGACGCGCTCCCGGAGCTCACCTCCGCCGACTGGGCGCTCCTGGCCGCGCTGAACGATCTGCTCCAGCTCACGAACCACGAGCTCGCCGGCGTCCTGACGCGGAGCCGCTACCCCCGCCTGCTCGCGAGCGTGCGCGACCTCTGCGAGCTCGTGCCCGCGCCGGCGGACGTCGCGACAGCGCTCTCGCGGCACGCGACGTTCGCGCGCGTGCTCGACTGTTTTCGCACGGACGCGCTCGTCGCCTGGTGGACGGGCCGCGCGAGCTTTCGCGGCCAGCGCCCGCCCGCGCGGCTGCTCCGGTGGCGGCAGCTGCGCAACGTCGAGGTCGAGACCCGGCGCGTCGGCCTGGCCGACATGGGCCATGGCATCCCGGGGCTCGCCCCGCCGGACTTCACCGACGCGGTCGCCCTCTGGATGACGCGCACGCCGCTCACGGATCTCGCGACCGCCACCCGGAAGAGCCCGCCGTTCGCGTGGTCGTCCTCGACGCTCGCGGTCGTCGCGACCCCCCCTGGCCGGAGCCTCGCGTACCGCGTCCTCCTGCGCCAGCCCCACGACCTCGCCGTCGCGGCGCTCGCCCGCGCCGCCAGGGAGGTCCCGCCGCGGTTCGGTCAGGCCCTGGCGATCGCCGAGTCGTTCGCCAGCGAGGTCGCCGCCGGGATCAAGCTGCTCGACGAGCGCTCCGGGGCCGCGTGAGCCGTGCGCCTCCGTCCCCCGCCGCGCGCCGCGCGGTTTTGATCGGTTCAACCGGGGCGTGATACGCTCCGCCCCCTCTTCACGAGCCTCGCCTGGAGCGACGATCCGTTTGAACCGGCAAGACGCTGAGACCTCCGAGAACCTGCTTTCTTTTCCCTGGCGCTCCTTCCGCCGCGGCCTCTTCCGGGAGGCGGCCCGGCGCGCGCGGCGCCCGTGGGCGCGCATCGCCGGTGCGGCGCTGGCGCTGGCGCTGGCGGTGAGCCCGGACGTCGCGTTCGCCCAGGCGGCGGCGCTGCTCGACGAGGGCAAGGCGCTCATGAAGAAGGGCAAGCTCGCGGAGGCGTGCCCCAAGATCGAGGAGAGCTACCGGCTGAGCCCGCGCTCGGCCACGCTCCTCGCGCTCGCCACCTGCCACGAGAAGCAGGGCAAGCTCGCGACCGCCTGGTCCGAGTACATCGATCTCAGCGCCGCGGCCCGCAAGGAGGGCAACAAGCGCCTCGAGGCCGACGCCAAGGCGCGGGGAGCGAAGCTCGAGCTGCGGCTCCCGCGGCTCACGGTGAACGTGCCGCGGGCCGCCGCCGTCGAGGGGCTCGAGGTGACGCTCGATGGGGCGCCGCTCGACAGCTCGATCTGGGGCCAGGCCCGGCCGACCCAAGATCGAGGAGAGCTACCGGCTGAGCCCGCGCTCGGCCACGCTCCTCGCGCTCGCCACCTGCCACGAGAAGCAGGGCAAGCTCGCGACCGCCTGGTCCGAGTACATCGATCTCAGCGCCGCGGCCCGCAAGGAGGGCAACAAGCGCCTCGAGGCCGACGCCAAGGCGCGGGGAGCGAAGCTCGAGCTGCGGCTCCCGCGGCTCACGGTGAACGTGCCGCGGGCCGCCGCCGTCGAGGGGCTCGAGGTGACGCTCGATGGGGCGCCGCTCGACAGCTCGATCTGGGGCCAGGCCCGGCCGATCGACCCCGGTGCGCACAAGGTGAGCGCGAGCGCCCCCGGCAGAAAGACGTGGGAGGGCTCGGTCTCGATCAAGCGGGGCGAACGGAAGGCCGTGGCGGTTCCGGCCCTCGCCAAGGACGGCTCGGCGGCGCCCGTGCCCGCGCAGGCGGAGGAGGCGTCCGCGAAGGAGGCGGCAGCGCCGGCGGCCGCGGCGCCGGAGAAGGGCGCGGCCGGGCCAGGGAAGGGCGCGCCAGCGCCGGGGCCTGGAAAGGGCGCAGCGGGGACCGGGAAGGGTGCGGCTGCCGGACCAGGGAAGGGTGCGGCTGCCGGATCAGGGAAGGGCGCTGCGGCGCCGGAGCAGGCCGCTGCGGGCCCGGAGGAGTCCGCGCAGCCCGAGACGCCTCCCTCGGCCGAGGAGCCGGAGTCGACCCAGGGCGCCTCGCCGGGACATTCCGGCAGCTTCGTGCTCGAGGTCGGCGCAGCCGGCGGCCTGCTGGTCGGGCTGATGGACTCGGGCAGCTTCGGCGATCTGAGCGCCTATTCGTACAGCTACAACGTCCCGGAGGGCGAGCTCATCGCGCCCTGCAACGACGACGTCTGCCACGCCAGCTTCGACCCGGCGATCGGGCCGTTCGCCGGCGGCCAGGCCTTCGTCGGGGTCGCGCTCTCCGAGCAGCTGCACCTCGGCGCCCGGGCGCTCGGCGGCTACCGGTTCGGCGGCGGTTACCTGCTCGTCGGCGGCCCGTCCGCCTCGATGCGCTTCGGGCGTCTCTGGCTCGGCCTCACGGGGCTCGTCGGCGTGGTGGGGCAGCAAGCGAAGGTCACCGGCGTGAAGGGGGAGATCCCCTCCGAGCTGGCCGACCTCAACTACGGACGGAGCGAGGTCGACGTGACCGCGCGCGAGGGCAGCCTCCCCGAGACCGCGCTCGTCGAGACGCTCGCGTTCGGCGGCAGCGTCGAGGTGTCGCTCGTGCTCGCGGATCTGCCGAGCTCGAGCTGGACGTCGGGCGCGCTCCTGCTGAGCACCTGGCCGACGCTCATGAAGGGGCTCGACGGCCTCGTGATCGCCGCGCCGGTGGGCCTCGGCTACCGCTTCTATTGAGCGGCGCGGGGAGGCGCGCTGGCTCCCCACGCGGCGCTGCACGCCGGCGGGCGTCCCCCCACGCGGACCGCGCAGCACCGGCCGCCCGGCTACCCCGCCTTCTCCGCGCGCCGCCGCCGGGCGCGCCGCGGCTCGCTCCGGGCGCCGTCCCCCTGGGAGGACGGCTCGGGCTGCGGCGCGAACCCGATCGCCGCGAGCTCCTTCTCGCCGATCACGTCGCCCTTGGCCACGAGCGCCGCGCGGAGGAGGACCGCGCCCATCTCGGCGTCGTTGCCGGGCCACGGATGGTCGAGCACGGCCTGCAGCGCGCGCAGATCGAGGCCGAACGGCCGGCCCCGCAGCCGGACGCCGATGCGCGCGAGGTGGTCCAGCGAGAGCGCCCGGAGATCCTCGCCGCGCGACGACAGCGAGGGCAGCGCGACCGCCCGGTCGCCGAGCCGGTCGGCGAGCCGCTCGCTCATCTGACCGGTCGCCACAAGCGCGTCGACCGTCTGAGGCACCGCCACGACGAGCTTCACGTCGTCCGGCAGCGCCGCGCCGAGGTAGCTCTGCACCTCGGCCGGCAACGCCTGGGCGTCGAGGAGGAGCAGCGTCCCCCCCTTCGCCGCCTCGATCGGCGAGCTGTCCGGATCGCGCCACAGGGCGAGCGCGGGCGGCGTCTCCTCCGAGCCCGAGGACCCGGCGCCGCCGCCCGCGCGCTCCGAGGAGGTGCCCCGCGCCTGCGCGAACGCCTGCGCGAACCCCTCGGGGACAGGCGCCGCGCCGTCGACGATCGCCAGCGGGCCGCCCGCCCGCGCCGACGACAGGTGGACGACGGCGCCCCACGCCACCGCGTCGATCCCGGGCGCCGTCAGCAGCGTGACCGGGCCGCCCGTCGCGCCGAGCCGCTCCAGCTGCTCGATCGCCGCGCGCGCGGCGGGGCTGTAGGCCGCGGTCCGCGCCGGCCGCGCGAGCAGCGCCGCGATCGCGCGGAACCGCCCCGCGCTCTGCGTCACGGCGCGCGTGAGCCGCCTCACGTCGCCCGCGCGCTCCTCGGCCTCGCGGCGGGCGGCGACCTCACGGCCGCGTGACCCCGACAGCATCGCCGACACAGCGATCACCGCGCCGAGCCGGTCGGCGACCGCGCGCAGGCCGCTCACCTCCTCCAGCGTCATCGGCGACGCGCGCCGGCCCCGCGGGATCGCGAGCGCCCCGATCGGCCCCTCCGCGTCGTTCACCAGGGCGACCACGCCGATGTCGCGCTCGGCGAGCCAGGCGAGCAGCGGGCGCACCTCCGGACGCCGGACCTCGACCGCCTCGGCCGCCTCGACGCGCAGGACGCGCTCCGGCTCGATCTGAGCGAGCTCGATGAGGCGCGCCGGCACCTCCGCCGGCTCGGTGTGCGCGTAGCCCGCGCGATCGACGGTCACCCGCTCGGGCGGCGAGAGCAGGTACAGCGCCGGCGGTGCCTGCCCGGCGGTGCCCGCGTCGGACGCGTCGCGCAGGGCGGCGAGCGCCGTCTCCAGCGCCGCCTCCGGCTCCGGGTTCATGGCCGCGCGCGTCGCGGCGTCGAAGGCGCCGAGCCAGCGCGCCCCCTCCGGCGCGAACCGGCGCGCGAGGGCCGGCGCGGCGAGCCCCGCGAGGGCGCAGAGCGCGCACGCGCCGAACACGGCGACGCCGACGGACGACTGCGGCGCGCCGCGGAGCCCGAGATCGCCGCGCGGCGCCTCGTGCACCGCGTAGACCGCGAGGAGCGCCGGCGGGGTCGCGAGCGTCGCGATCGCGAGCGTGCGACGGAGCGCGCGCGAGACCTGCGCGGCGTCCGCGGCCACCGTGCAGGACGCGACGCAGACCGCCGCGACGGCGCTCGTGACGGGCAGGATCGACTCGGGCGGCGCGACGCCGACGAAGGCCGCCGCGAGGCCGACAGCGAGCGCGGTCGCCGAGAGCAGCAGCGCGGCCTCGACCCGGTCGGCGACGCCGAGCTCGATCCGCCGCGCGATGCGGACGCGCGCGATCGCCACGAGCATCACCGTGAGCGAGCCGAGCGACGCCGCGGAGGTCGCGTAGGGCACGAGCAGCGGATCGAGGTCCGCCGCGCGCTCGGGCGCCACCGCCGAGACGGCGGGCAGGGCGATCGCGACGGTCCAGAAGAGCGAGGCGAACGCCGCGGCATCGAGGCGCCGCGTGCTGGGCGGCGGCTCGAGCAGGCCACCGAGGCCCGCGATGCGCGCGAGCCCGACCAGGGCGGCCATCGCCGCGGCCGCGGCGCCGAGGTTGCCGAGCGCGATCAGCGCGAGCCCGGTGGGGCCGCTCCGCGCGGCGGCGAGCATCGCGGCGCCGGTGAGGCAGACGGCGGCGGCGCTGCGGGCGGCCGGCTCGATCCGGTCCTCGCCGCGCGGCGGCCGCTCGACCCACCGGAAGCCGAGCGCAAGCAGCGCCGGCAGCCCGAGCAGGGCAAGCCACGCGGGCCCGTGGCCGCCGGACGCCCGGAGCGCGGCGAAGGCCGTGTAGGCGACAGCGGCCGCGGCGATCCAGTACGAGCGCCGGCGCAGCATTGCGGCGAGCGTAGCGTCTGGCCGAGGGGGCGCCAACGAGGCGGGCTCGTCGATGGAACGATGCGCCGCCCGCGCCGCCGCCCGCGGCGTTCCGCTCCCTCAGCTCCTCACGGCGGGAGCGTCATGATCCAGTCGCGCACGCACGCGATCTGCTCGTCCATGAGCGCCGCTTGGCCCAACGGCATCCGGTTATCGCACTCATTGGTGGCCGTGATCTTCGTGTAGATCGAGCTCATGTCCGGCTGACCCGGCACGAGCACCGAGCCGCCGCACGACCCGGACGGCTGGTTCTTGATCATCGTCTCGAACCCCGCCGTCAGGACGAGGCCCGAGGCCCTCGTGGTCGCGTCGTGGCAGTTTGCGCCGCTGCACGTGCCGACGATCAGCGCCGGAACGTCGCCGCAATCCGGCCCGCCGCCGGTGGTCGCGGTGGTGGTCGCCGCCTCGCCGCCGGTGGTCGCGGTGGTGGTCGCCGCCTCGCCGCCGGTGGTCGCGGTGGTGGCCGCCGCCTCGCTGCCGGTGGTCGCGGTGGTGGCGCCGCCGCCGCCGCTCGTCGCCGTGGCCTGGCCGGTGCCTTGGCCATCGCCGGCGCCGGCCCCGTCGCCTCCGGCGGCGTACTCGTCCTTGAAGTCGTCGTCGAGGGTCCCCGCGCAGCTGGCGAGAAGCGCGGCGCCGCTCATCAGCGCGGAGACTGCGAGCGCGGTGCGCCCGTAAAGGGAAGCGATGAACGTCACGTGCTACCTCACTCTCAGTAGATGTAGGCCCCGGCGAGCCGAATTCCAAGGTACTGGTCGGTGGCCCCGCCCGCGGCGTAGGTGTCGGTGAGCTCGGGCTGGAACGACGAGAAGAACCGGGCGTATTCGAGGAGCAGCCGCGCCTCGATCCCGGTCGCGACGGGGATGAGGACCCCGGCCGTCGCGCCGATGCCCTGCACGCTTGCCCCGGTGAACCGGTCGTAGACCGGGCCGGACGAGAGCGGCATCAGGTAATCGGCGCCCAGGGCCAGCGCGACCGGGCCGACCGGCACGCGCGCGTCGAGGCCGGCCCGGAAGAGCGTGTAGGAGACGTTCGGCACCGTGTTGGCGAGAGCCCCCGGCGCGTCGATCTCGAAGGTCAGGAACCGGAGCCCGGCGGAGATCCCGAGCACCGACGACTCGCCGATCGACAGCCGCTGCCGCAGCCCGAGGTTGATGCGCTGGTAGGTCGTGCTGATCGGCTCGCCGTCGCCCACCGCCGAGTTGAGGCCGAGCGCCTGCGCGTACCCGGCGGTGATCCCGAGGCCCTTGAGCACCGCGATGCCCGTCCCCGCGAGCGGATACAGCTCTCCGGAGAGCGACAGCGCCGGCTGACCGAAGACGCTGTAGGGCCGGAGGTTCTGCGAGAGCGGATCGGAGTAGTCGAACCAGCGGCCGACGAACTCGAGGCCGAGCTCGACCGAGAAGAGCGCCGAGCGGACGTCGTTGCGCTTGCGCTTCGCGCCCCCGTCGTCCTTCTCGTCCTCGTCTGCCTTTTTCTCGCCGTCGCCGTCGCCGTCGCCGTCGCCGTCCTCGCCGCCGTCGCCGCCGTCGCCGCCGTCGCCCTCTTCGCCGTCCTTCTTCTCCTCATCGGCGGCGGGTGGCGGCGCGATCTGCGCCAGCATCGGGCCGAGCAGGTCTTCCAGCGCCTTCTTGCGGTCGTCCCTCGATCCGCCCAGCGGCACCGCGCTGTCCACCTCGAGGTCGCCGACGCTCTCGTCCACGTAAACGAGGTGGACCTCTTTCTTCTTCTTCTTGTTCGTCCGCGAGACGCCGTAGATCACCCCCTCCACCTTCGCGGCCTTGCCGGCCTTGCGAATGCGGTCGAGGGCCTTCTTCCGCTGGGCCTTGATCACCAGGGCGTCCCCGACGGGCTTGGTCTGGCCGGCGCCCTTCAGCGACTTCGAGAACGCGGCGGGCTCGACGACCTCCAGCGTCTCAGGAACGAAGGAGAGAATGTCCTCGCGGATGGCAGCCGCGTTGGGCCCCTCGATGTGAACCGCGATCGACTTCGACGCCTTGGGGGCGGCGAGCGCGACGGGCGAACCCGCGAACGTGGCTGCGGTCGCGGCGGAGAGCCCGAGGAGGATCCTCCCGCAGAGGCTCAGAGAGAGAGACAGCGTGGTGAACCTGGTGAGCTTGCGCACGGGCCTTTGGGGGGTGGCTGCGGCGTCAACGGGAGCTTGCACGCGCGCGAGCCTACAAGCGATGTCACAATAGAATCCAGCGTCTTTCGAGGGGTTGAGCATTCTTTCTAGCGACACGCAGTGTCGCTAGGAGACTCCGCTACAGCCGGATTCAGAAGGCTTGCCGCGTCGCGGCCCGCCTTTCGCGACTGGCTTCAATGGAGTAAGAAAAGTCGTCGCGCGATGCGCGGCGCCGCAACGCAACGCATCGCAAACCAGCGCGTCCCAGGCAGGGGGCAGATGGATCGGTCAAGAGGACGGCATCCCCGCGCGAAGCGCGGCCCCGGCGGCTGGCTGGGGCCCGCGATGATCGTCGTGACGGCGGCAGCCGCCTGCTCCGGCAGGCCCGGCGCCGGGACGGAGGGCGAGCCCCCGCGCTGCGCGGAGATCCGGCCGGGCGCCTCGCCGCTCCGTCGGATGACGCGCTTCGAGTACAATAACACGATCCGGGATCTCCTCGGCGATGACAGCGCGCCGGCGGACGCCTTCGTGATCGAGGAGGAGGCGCTCGGGTTCAACAACCAGGCCGCGGCGCTCGGCGTCACCTCGCTCCTCGCCGAGCAGCTCATGAAGGCCTCCGAGAAGATCGCGGAGCGCGCGGCGCGGGATCTCGAGAGGCTCCTCGAGGGGTGCGACCCGGCGGTGCAAGGGCCCGAGGTGTGCGCCGACGAGCTCATCACGCGCTTCGGCAAGCGCGCGTTCCGCCGGCCCCTCACGCCGCTGGAGAGCGAGCGGTTCGCGCGGCTCTTCGCCTGGGGGAACGACGAGCACGGCTTCTCGACCGGCGTCGAGCTCGTGCTCCAGGGGATGCTCCAGTCGCCGCACTTCCTCTACCGCGTCGAGCTCGGCATGCCGGACCCGGCCGGGGACGGCGTGGTGCCGCTCTCCGATCACGAGATCGCCTCGCGGCTCTCGTACCTGCTCTGGGGCTCGATGCCCGATGACGCGCTGTTCGTCGCGGCCGACGCGGGCGAGCTCCGCACCGCCGAGCAGATCGCCGCGCACGCCCGCCGCCTGCTCGAGGATCCGCGCGCCCGCGCCGCGGTCGCGAACTTCCATGCGCAATGGCTGCAGCTGTCGAACATCGACACGCTCACCAAGGCCACGGCGGTCTACCCGGGCTTCCACGCCGGGCTCCCGGCGCTCTTCCGGGCGGAGACCGAGGCGTTCCTCGAGCACGTCGTGTTCGAGGACGCGGCCGGCGACGTGGCGACCCTGCTGACGGCGCCCTACTCGCTGATGAACGCCGAGCTCCGCGCGTTCTACGGGCTCCCGGCCCCGGCGGGCGGCGCCGGGGCGCCGGGCGAGCTCGCGATCGTGCCGCTCGATCCGGCGCAGCGCGCCGGCTTCCTCACCCACGCGAGCCTGCTCTCGGTGCTCGCGAAGCCGAACCAGTCCTCGCCCGTTCACCGCGGCAAGTTCGTCCGCGAGCGGCTGCTCTGTCAGACCTTGCCGCCTCCGCCGCCCGACATCGACATCCAGCCACCCGAGGTGCGGGGCGGGATCCCGACCCGCAGGCGGTTCGAGCGCCACGCGGAGGACCCGAGCTGCTCCGGCTGCCACCGGCTCATGGATCCGATCGGCTTCGGGTTCGAGCGCTACGACGGGATCGGCCTCTACCGCGAGGTCGACGAGGGCGTCCTGGTCGACGCGAGCGGCGAGATCGCCGGGAGCCGCGGCACGGATGGACACTTCGACGGGGCGGTGGAGCTCGCGCACCGCCTCGCCGAGAGCGACGAGGTGCGCCAGTGCGTCGCGACGCAGTGGTTCCGCTTCGGCTATGGCCGCGCCGAGCAGGCGGAGGACGAGTGCAGCATGAGCCAGATCCAGGAGGCGTTCGCCGAGGGCGGGTACAGCATCAAGGCGCTGCTCGTGGCGCTGACCCAGACGGACGCGTTCCGCTACCGCCGCAGGGGCCCGGGCGCGTGGGGTGAGCCGTGAGCGGCGCCGCGCGGCATCGCGCGTCGAGGAGACGCCTCGACCGACGCACCTTCCTGCGCGGGGCCGGCGGGCTCGCCCTCGCGCTGCCCTTCCTCGACGCGATGGCCGGCTCGGCGAGCGCCGTCGATTTCCCGAAGCGGTTCGTCGTCTTCTTCACCGGCCTCGGCACGGTCAAGAACGCCTGGCAGCCGACCGGGACCGAGACGTCGTTCGAGCTCGGTGAGATCCTCGCCCCGCTCTCGCCCTACCGGGACAAGCTGCTCGTCCTCGAGGGCATCGACATGGAGTCCGCCCACCACGGGCCGGGCGATGCCCACCAGCAGGGCATCGGACAGGCCCTCACGGGCACGGAGCTCCAGAAGGGGACCCTCTTCCCGTACGCCTGCGACCCGGCCGCGCGCGTCGGCTGGGGCGGCGGCATCTCGGTCGACCAGTTCCTCGCCGCGAAGCTCGGGGAGCGCACGAAGCTCTCGTCGCTCGAGCTCGGCGTCCAGGTCCAGTACGCCAACGTCTCGTCGCGCGTCTCGTACCTCGGCCCGGGCCAGCCGGTCCCGCCCGAGGACGACCCGCGCGCGGCGTTCGACCGGCTCTTCCTGGATCTCAGCGCCGACCCGGCGGACCTCGAGCGGCGGCGCGCCCTGCGCCGCCGGGTGCTCGGCAGCGTCATGGAGGACTACGGCTCCCTCGCGAGGACGCTGGGCGGCGAGGACCGACAGAAGCTGGAGCAGCACCTCGACGCGGTGAGCGAGATCGAGAAGCGCCTCGACGCGCCGGGGCTCCTCGGCGGCACGTGCGCGCTGCCGGAGCTGGGCGATCCGCTCGACGTCTACGCGAACGACAACTTCCCGGCGATCGGGAGGCTGCAGACCGACCAGCTCGCGATGGCGCTCGCCTGCGATCTCACGCGGGTCGCGTCCATCCAGTGGAGCGCGACGCAGGCCGGGAAGGTGTTCACCTGGCTGGGCCAGTCGGACACGCACCACGCGCTCTCGCACTCGAGCCCGGGCTACGAGGACAAGCAGCGGCAGCTCATCGACATCGGGCGCTGGCAAGCGGAGCAGCTCGCGTACCTGCTCGGGAAGCTCGACGCCGTCCAGGAGGGCACGGGCACGCTCCTCGACAACACGCTCGTCCTCTGGTGCACCGACATCGCGCAGGGGCAGAGCCACGCGCGTCGCGACATGCCGTACGTGATCGCCGGCGGCGCCGGCGGAGCGCTCCGGACCGGGAGGTACCTGCGCTACGAAGGCGACCCCCACAACAACCTGCTCGTGACGCTGTGCAACGCGATGGGCGTGGACGTGTCGACGTTCGGCAACCCCGCGTACTGCACGGGTCCGCTGCCGGGCCTCCTGGCCTGAGCGCCGGGCGGGTGTTTTGGGCTTTTCGTCGCGCCCCGTTTTTGGCAAGTAGGCCCGCATGGGCGGCCTGCTGTCTTCCGGGAAGCCTCGCTGTGCGCCGCGCTCGATGCGCGCGGCGCGCCTCGTTCTTCGTTTCGCTCGCCTCGCTGGCCTCGCGCGCGTCGCGGCGCTCTCGGCGGCGGTGTGCGGGGCGGGCGCGTGCAAGAAGCCCGCGGACGCGGCGGCGGACGCCGTGGCCGACGACGCGGGCGCGGAGGCGGCCGCCGCGGCGCTCACGGCCGCCGCGGGGGAGCCGGCGCCCGCGGCGCCCACGGTGACGGCGTGGCCGCCGAGCGACAAGCCGCTGCTCGGGATCACCGGCTTCGTGGCGACCGTCTACAAGGAGCCACGCGACACGTCGAAGAAGCTCGGCTACCTGCGCGTCGGCTCCAGGGTGCCCCGCGCCGCCGAGCCCGCCGGCACCGCCGGCTGCCCGGGCGGCTGGTACGCGATCGAGCCCCGCGGCTTCCTCTGCGTCGGCGAGGACGCGACGCTCGATCTCGACGACCCCCTCCTCAAGGCCGCCGGCCCCGGGCCGAACCTGACGGCCGCGCTCCCGTACCGGTACGCCTTCGTCCGCGCCGTGCTGCCGCTCTACCTGCGCGTGCCCACCGCCGACGAGCAGCGCAAATCCGAGTTCAAGCTCGACGAGCACCTCTCGTGGTTCGAGGAGAACAAGGCGACCGTGCAGCGGGTCATCCTCGGCGCGAGCGACGTGGCGATCGACGCGCGCGGCGTGCCGCTGCCGGGCAAGCGGATCGGCGAGCTCGGCCTCGGGAAGAACTCGCTCGAGCTCGGCGAGGGCGCCCTGCTCGGCGCGGAAGGGGACAGCGATCCGATCCCGTTCTGGCTGGAGGGCGGCAAGCGCCTCATCCGCAACATCAGCGACTTCAAGGTGCCGGACTACGCGGTCTTCGCCGATCGCGCGCGGCGCTTCACCGGCCTGTCGCTGATCGGGTCGTTCCCGACCGGACCGGAGTCGCTGAACCGGCGGTTCGCGATCACGACCGATCTCCGGCTCGCGCCCGCCACGAAGATGAAGCCCGACACGGGCTCTCCCTGGCACGGCGTCGAGCTGAACGAGCAGCTCACGCTGCCGCTCGCGTTCGTCCGGGCGCGGGGCGCTCGCGACGTCCAGATCCCGGGGGACAAGGCCACGCCGGGCAAGGAGCTCCCGTTCCGCGACGTCGTCCCGCTGACCGGGCGGATGCGCCGGATCGAAGGGGTGAAGTACTACCGCACGAAGGATCAGCGGTACGTGAGCCAGCTGGACGTCGGGCTCGCGGTCGCCCCGTCCGTGTGGCCCGAGGTCGCCGAGAAGGGCGAGAAGTGGATCGAGGTCTCGATCACGCACCAGACGCTCGTGCTCTGGGAGGGCAAGCGCCCCATCTACGCCACGCTGGTCTCGACCGGTCAGGCGGGGGTGGCCGACCCCAAGACCACGACCGCCACGGTGCGCGGCATCTTCCGTATGCGCAACAAGCACATCACGGCGACGATGGACTCGAACGAGTCGTCGAGCGTCGGCGGCCGCGCGGACACGACCGCCGACGCGCCCTCCGCGTCGCGCGGCGCGAAGCCGGACAAGGGCGGCTCCTCGAAGGAGCGTTCGTCGAAGAAGCCGGGCGCGAGCGCGGCGGCGAAGCCCGAGGCGGACCAGAAGGCGGCCCCCCGCAAGGGCGACGGGGAGTACGGCGTCACGCGGCGCCGCGGCGAGGGGACCTACGCCCTCAAGGACGTGCCGTACATCCAGTACTTCGCGAGCGGCTACGCGCTCCACGCCGCGTACTGGCACGACGTCTTCGGCACGCCGCGCAGCCACGGCTGCATCAACCTGTCGCCCGTCGACGCCCACCGGGTGTTCCTGTGGACCGAGCCCCCGGTGCCGCCGGGGTGGCACGCCATCAATACGGGCGAAGAACTGGGCGAAGGCACGACGATCATCGTGCATGAGTGAGGCGGGGCGCCGTCTGGATTCAGAGGGAGGGAGGGGGGACGGCTTAGCCGCGGGGCGGGGCGGTGTGGAGGAGGTCGTCCAGGGCGTCGTCGGCGGGGGGGGTGAGGGTGTCGAGGAGCGCGGCGAGGTGGTCGTGCTGCTCGGGGGTGAAGGGGGCCATGCCGAAGCGGGCGCGCACGCCGGAGAGGCGTAAGGTGAGGCCGGCGCCGTGCTGGTAGCCGGCGATCCAGGGGCCACGGGCGAGCTCGTCGCAGATGTGACGGAGGCGCGCCTCGAAGGCGGGGCGATCGGTGAGAGCGGCGGTGGGGGAGGGGGCGCGCCGGTCGAAATGATGGATCGAGGCGGCGGCCTCGGTGGGCGCGCCGGCGATGGCCGTGAGGCCGGCGCGGAGGTCGTCGAGCAGGGGCGCGAGGCCGGTCCGGCGCACGAGCGCGCCGTCGAGACACATCTCCCAGAGCACGTGGGCGAACAGCGCTAGCCGCGGCGCGCCGAGCGCGGCGCCGCGCAGCGCCTCGGAGAGGCGACGCTCCCCCTCCACGAAGACGGGGGCGGCGTGGAACCAGCGGTCGAGGGCGACGTGGTGATCGATGCCGGCCAGCACCTCGGCGAGGCAGGTCGTCGGGGCGTCGGGGCGCTCGGGCGCGCGCGAGGGCTTCACACGCCGGTCCGCCATGCGCCAGAGGTCAGGGAGCATCGCGCCCGCGCCGGCGGCGACCGAGCCGAGGTCGCGCGCGGCGAGGTGCCGATGAAGCAGGAAGTTCATGCGTTCAGGATGGCGCCGCCGCCCGCGGCGGTCGACGGTGAACCGATGCAGCGCGGTCTCCCTCGCCTCTCGCTCTTCGAGTGGAACGATTCGCCGTGGTCTCCCGGTCCGCTGCGCGAGCTCATCATCGAGTCGCTGAGCCGGACGATCCGGTGGGGCGGCATGCTGCGCGGCCTGATCGCGCCGTTCCGGGGCTTCCTCGCCGCCTCGGGGGCGACAGAGGTCATCGAGCTCGGCGCAGGCGCGGCCGGGCCGTCGGAGGTGCTCATCGACGAGCTCGTCCGCGCGGGCGCGACGCCGCCGCGCTTCGTGCTCACCGATGTCCTGCCGCAGCCGGAAGCGTGGGCGGCAGCCGCCACGCGGCACCCGTCGCTCGTCGCCTTCGAGCCCTCGCCGGTGGACGCGACGCGCATCCCGCGGGCGCTCGCCGAGGGCCGCGCGCGGCTGATGATCAACGCCTTCCACCATTTCTCTCCCGAGCTCGCGCGGGCGATCCTGGCGGACGCGGTGCGCGGCTCGTCCGGCATCTTCCTGTCCGAGGGGTTCGAGCGGAACCCGCTGGGGTTCTTGCCCATGGTGCCGGTCGGCGTCGCCGCGCTCGCCGCGAACCCGCTGCTCACGCGCCGATCCCGGGCCGCAAAGGCGTGGCTCACGTGGGCGACGCCGATCGCCGCGGCGGCCAGCGTGTGGGACGGCGTGGTGAGCACGCTCCGCGTCTACACCGAGGCCGAGCTGCGGGAGATGGTCGCCCCGCTCGGCGGCTCCTTCCGGTGGGAGTACGGCACCTATGAATTCCCGCTCTGGGGCAAGGGCTATTACTTCTTCGGCGTCCCTGCGGCGTGAGCTGCGCGAGCCCTGGACCCGTGGTCAATCTCAATACGAGGGGGGTGAGGTGCTCACCTTCACGGGCGACCACGATCTCTTCACCTTCATCACCCGCTGATCTTCTCGGACGCCGTGCCGGCCACACCGCCGTCCATCTCCCCACCGGCGCTGCCCCCGCAGGGCCCCTCCTCGCCGGCCCCAGCGGTCCGGGCCCTCGACTTGCGCCGGCCGTTGCCTCTCTTGCTCGTGGTTCGTCGCAGCAGGTAGCCTAGGTAACGATGCAGGCCAGCGACCCGTTCGGCTGGGTGGGGTCGATCATCGACGGTCAGTTCGCTGTCGAGGCGCTGGCGGGCGAGGGCGCGTTCGGCGTCGTCTACCGGGCCCGGCATCTCGGCTTCGACGCGCCGGTCGCCGTCAAATGCCTCAAGATCCCGACGGGCCTGAGCCCTGAGCAGCAGGACGCCTTCCTCGCCAAGTTCCGCGAGGAGGCGCGCCTGCTCCACCAGCTCTCGCGCCGGACGATGGGCATCGTCCAGGCGCTCGACATCGGCGCCGCGGCCGCGCCGAAGGGGCCCTGGACGCCGTACATCGTCATGGAGTGGCTGGAGGGCGAGACGCTCGAGCAGGACCTCAGGCGCCGCCGCGCCGAGAACCTGCCGCCGAGGAGCCTCGCCGAGGCGATCAAGCTCCTCGCGCCGGTCGCCTCCGCGCTCGCCGTCGCCCACGACGAGAACGTGTCCCACCGGGACGTGAAGCCGGCCAACCTGTTCCTGCTCGGCGACCGCATGAAGGTGCTCGACTTCGGCCTCGCCAAGGTCTTCTCCGAGACGCCGACGTTCGCCGAGGCGCTCGTCCAGACGGGACGAACGTTCCGCGCCTTCACGCCGCAGTACGGCGCGCCGGAGCAGTTCAGCCCGCGGTTCGGCGCCACGGGGCCATGGACCGACGTCTATGCGATGGCCCTCATCCTCGTCGAGGTCGCCAGCGGTCAGCCCGCCCTCTCCGGCAGCGACGTGATCCAGCTCTTCGTCGCGTCGAGCGACGAGTCGATCCGGCCGAGCTTCCGCTCCCGCGGGGTGAACGCGAGCGCCGACGTCGATGCGGTCCTCGGCCGCGCGCTCGCGATCAACCCCGCGCAGCGGTTCCACAACCTCGGCGAGATGTGGTCCGCCCTGGAGACCGCCCAGCGCTCCAGCGTCGTCGTTGTGGCGCGCGACACCCTGCGCGCGCCCGCGTTCGGCCAGGATGCCGGCGGCCGCGACGACGACGACCCCGACGGGCTGCTCGACTTCGCCGCCATCCACCTGCCGCCGCTGCCTCCGCCGCCCGCGCTCTCGGTCCCGCCGGCGTCGCGGCCGCCGGCGTCGCGGCCGCAGCGGCGGCCGCCGGAGAGCAGCGGGGGCCGGGGGAGCGTCAGCCCCGATCGGAGCGCGCCGAGGGGCCGGGCCGGCGTCCCGTTCGATAGCGGAGAGCACCGGGTCTGCACCGTCCTGTTCGCCGATCTCTCCGAGGCGAACGCGCTCTCGTCGCGGCTCGATCCCGAGGACGTCAAGGACGTCGTCGATCGCTGCTACGAGGCGCTCGCGGAGCACGTCGAGCAGATGCACGGGATCGTCGAGCGGCCCATCGGCGGGCGCGTCATGGCCGTCTTCGGCGTCCCCCGCTCGACCGACTGCGACGCGGAGCGGGCGATCGTCGCGGCGCTCGGCGCGCAGGCCGCGATCCCGCGCCTCGCGCTGCCGCGCGCGGCGCGCTCGTTCCGCCTCTCGGTGCGGATCGGGATCTCGACGGGGCGGGTGTTCGTCGGCGCCGCGAGCTCGGCGCGCCAGGATCTCGCGGTCCTCGGCGACGCGGTGGACGTCGCCGCGCGCCTGCAACAGATCGCGCCGCGCGGCGCGATCGTGATCGGCCGCGACACCCACCGCCTCGTCCTCGGGCGCTTCCGGGTCGAGCCGATCGAGGCGAGCGCGGACTCCGGCGCGGTCCGGGCGGCGCCGGCGTCGCCGGAGCCCGCCGCTCGCGGCGCGGCGCTGCCGATCTACCGCGTGCTCGGCGAGGCCCCGCTCCACCGCGCGTTCGCGCCGACCGAGTTCCACGGGCTCGCGACGCGGCTCGTCGGGCGCGGCGCGGAGATGCAGCGCCTGCGCGATCTCGTCGAGACCGCCTTCCACGAGCGGCGGCCGCGCCTCGTCACGCTGGTCGGCGCGCCCGGCGTGGGCCGGACACGGATGCTCGCCGAGCTCATCGCGGGCCTCGGCGACGGGCCGGCGTTCGGCGCGCCCTCGTCCGAGCGCGGCGCCGCGTCCTCCCCGTCCGAGGGGCTGTTCGTCCTCTCGGCGCAGTGCTCGGCGCTCGCGCGGGAGACGAGCTACGGGCTGGCCGGCGCGCTGCTCCGCCGCTGGTTCGGGATCCACGAGGCCGACCCGGCCCAGGTCATCCTGCGCAAGCTGCGCCGGGGCCTGCGCTGGCTCCGCCTGCGCACCGCGCGCGCCCGCGCCCGCGCCGAGCGGGAGGCCGCCGGCGCGGGGACCCGCGCCGCGCTCGGGGGCGCGTCGCCCATCGTGACCCGCGCGTCGACCATCCCCCTGCGAGGGCCGGTCAGCTCGACCGTGAGCGGGCGCAGGGCAGCCGGCGCGGTGCGGTACGAGGACGACGACGAGCTCGACCCTTCCCCGTCGCTGGCGAGGTCGAGCGGATCGAGCGACCTCGAGGACATCCTCGCCCGGCTGGCGGCCATCCTGGGCGCGCGGCCTGCGCCTGCCGGGCTCCTCGAGGCCGCGGCGCGCGGCAGCGTGCTGGCGAAGCGCCGGATCGCCGCCGCGCTCGCGCAGCTCGTCACCTTCGCGCTCGAGCGGACGCCGATGGTGATCGTGTGCGACGACCTCCAGTGGGCCGACGACGCCACGCTCGACCTCATCGAGGAGCTCGTGGCGCACGCCGAGGGGCTGCCGCTCTGCGCGGTGTGCGCCGCGAGCCCCGAGCTCTACGAGCGCCGCCCGGACTGGGGCATCGCGAAGGAGGCCTACGTCCGCGTCGACGCGCTCCCGCTCGCGCGGCGGCACGCGGAGGAGATGATCCGGGATCGGCTCCGCGGCGTCTCCGAGCTCGACCCGGAGCTCGTGCGCGCGCTCGCCGAGCGCGCCGAGGGCAACCCGCGCACCGTCGAGGAGATGCTCCAGCTCCTCGTGGACGCCGGCGCGATCGAGGCGCAGGACGGCGCGTGGCGCGTGCGCGAGGACGCGATCGGCACGCTGAGCCTGCCGCCGTCGGTGCACGGCGTCGTCCAGGCGCGCCTCGATCGCCTCGACGCCGACGCGCGCGGGCTCCTCGCCCAGGCGGCCGTCGTCGGCAGGACCTTCTGGGAGGGCGCGGTGGAGCGCCTCCGGAACGACGCTCCGCAGGCGCGCTCGCCGATGTCGAGCGAGCGCATCCTCGCCGAGCTCCAGGATCTCGACCCGCCGTTCTCGGTGCGGCACGGCGCCGGCGCGTCCACCGCCGAGCTGCTCGCGCGCCTGTGCGATCGCCAGCTGATCCGGCTCCGCACCCCCGCGTCGTTCCCCGGCGAGCGCGAGTACGTGTTCGCGGAGCACGCCACGTGCGAGGTCGCCTACGAGATGCTGAGCCTCAAGATCCGGCGGCGGATCCACCTGCTCGTCGCGGACTGGCTCGAGCACCGCGCCCCGGACGCGGCGGCGCGCGACGATGGCGCGGCCCTCCTCGCGCACCACTACGATCGGGGCGGCGATCTGCGGGCAGCCGCGGCGGCGTACGACCGCGCCGTGGCGTACGCCGCGGCGATCGGCGAGGGCGCCGAGGCGGCGCGCCACGCGGCGCGGGCCCGTGAGCTTTACGACGAGCTCGCGGCCGACGAAGCGTAGACGCGCGCGGCGCGGGTTCGGGGCGGAGCCCCGAGGGAGCTACCGCGCCTTGCGCTGCACCTTCGGCAGGCGCGTGCCCGACACGCGCAGCGCGTGGCGCAGGGCGTCCTCCAGCTCGCCGAAGGTCTCGAAGGTCCGCGCGTCGCTGCCGAGCTCCACGATCGCCTGCGCGACCCTGGGGGAGATGCCCGAGATGAGGCAGCGGCTGCCGAGCAGGCTCGCGGCCCGGGCCACCTGGAACAGGTGGTCGACGGTCGGCGCGTCCACGTCCTCCACGCCGGTCAGGTCGAGCACGGCGAAGTGGGCCTGCGTGCGGACGACTTCCCCGAGCAGCTTCTCCATGATCTGCGTGGCCCGGCCGCTGTCGAGCGCGCCGATGATCGGCAGCACGAGGACGCCCTCCCACGCCTGGATGATGGGCGTCGACAGCGCGCGGATCGCCTCCTGCTGCTGGCGCAGGACGCTCGCGGTCCGCTCGCGTTCGGCGTTCTCCTCGGCGAGCATCCGGTTCTTGCCCTCCAGCTCCTCGGCGTACGCCTCGAGGCGCTCGATCGACTGGCGCAGCTGGTCTTCGAGCCGCTTGCGGTCGGTGGTGTCCCGCATCGTCACGGCCACGCCGTCCTGGATCGGCACGACCTGGTGGTGCACCCAGACGCCCGGGCGCGACGGCTCGGCGGGCGGCGCGGGCAGGAGGATCTCCTCCGCGAGCGGCGTTCCTTTCCGGATGACGCGAAGGCACTTCTCGAGCAGGACGCCGGCCTCGACCGAGTGCTCGAGCTGCGAGAGGCGCTGGCCGAGGAGCTGCTCGCGCTGCATCGACAGCATCGCCGCGGCGCGCGCGTTGAGGCCCGTGATCACGAAGTCGGCGATCTCCTCGCTCTCGTCGCGCCGGCACCTCATCGTGAGGAACGCGTCCATGCTGGCCTCGACGGCCGCGTGGAACCGCGCTTCGCTCTCCCGGCGCAGCTCCTCGGCGCGCCGGCGCTCGGTGATGTTCTCCGCCACGATGAGCACGTTCGTGACCTCGTCGGCGCCCCGGATCGGGCTGACGTGGTTCGCGTACCACGCTCGCCCGCCGTTCACCCCCACGCCGACCACCTCGTAGTGCGCCCGGTCGCCCGTCCGGAGCACGGTCTCCAGCGCCTCCTTCACGGTCCCGTGGTACTCCGGCGACGTGAAATCGTAGAGGCTCCGGCCGACGAGGCTCTCCTGATCTATCCCCGGAGCAGTCCGGTTCACGGAGACGATCCGCGCGTCCTTGTCGGCGACGGTCAGGAAGTGCGGGATGCCCTCGTAGAGCGCCCGCAGCTTCTCTTCGGACTCGCGGAGCGCGAGCTCGGCGCTCTTGCGCCGCGTCACGTCGCGGGCGACGAAGTAGACGAGCCCCTCGTCGAGCGCGAGCATCGCGTTCCACTCGAGCCACCGGTACGAGCCGTCCTTGCAGAGGAAGCGGTTCTCGTAGGTGAGCGTCTGCGCGCCGGTCGAGAACGTATCGGTCTCCGAGAGGGTGCGCGCCCTGTCTTCGGGGTGGATGAACTCGACGTACGGCCGGTCCATCAGCTCCTGGCGGCTGAACCCGAGCGTGCGTTCCCACGAGGGGCTGAGCTCCCTGAAGCGTCCGTCGAGCGTCGCGATGCCGAGCATATCGACGGCGAGCGCGTAGAGGCGCCGTTGCTCCTTGTCCTCCTCGCGCACCACCGCGCGCAGGATCGTCCCCGAGCCCTCGGTGAGGGCGAGCCGGGCGAGCTGCGTGTCGGCCTGGATGAACCCGCCGCCCGGCCGCCTGTAGAGCCATCGAAACCGCTGCGGCTCGCCGCGGCTCGCCGCGTCGATCCGCTGCTTCAGGCCTTCCGCCGAGGCGTGTCCATCGGGCTGCAGGAGCGGCGAGAGGCCCGTGAGCTCGCGCCCGAGCAGGCCCTCCGTGGACCCGGCGAGCAGCCGCACCGCGCTCGGGTTGGCGTCGATCACGCGGCCGTTCTCGAGGAGGAGGAGCGGGTCCTCGGCCGCCTCGAACGCGGCGCGGTAGAGATCACGGTGGCTCATCGCTGGCGCCGCCTGGCGCAGGGAGCGTCCTGCTGCCGCGTTGTCCTCTCGAGCTCGATCGCCAATCCGCACCTCGCGCGGCCGCCTGCATCCCCCTCTGTCGCTGCCGCCAACGGCTCATTGTGCAGGAAGCCTCGGTGGAGATCGAGAACCATGAGCCCGCTCTGTGCGTCGCCGTCGCCGTCGCGCGCGTCCTCGTGGCCGTTGCTGCCTCCGAGCGTCGCCCCGTTCATCCGTCGGCTCGGCACAGGCCGCCCGGCCGAGCGCGAGCCGTTCGGTTCGGTTCGGCGCGGGTCGTTCGTTTCGGCGCGGGCTGTCCGTGCCGCCGTTCATCGAGCTGTTGCCTGCCTGCCACTTGCCGGCGACGACCTCTCGCGTGTCTCTCGCGTCGTGGTAGCGTTGCGCTGTGTCGGGGAGGTTTCCTGCTGCACGACTTGCTGGCGGGCCGTGCTCGCGCGGCGCGAGGGGGGCGCGATGATCTCCGAGGCGTGCGGGCTCTGCGCCTGGCCGGCGAGCCTCGAGGTCGGGGACGTGCAACGGCACAAGAGCGCGCTCATGGATGTGGCGCTGCAGATGCGCGCCGAGGGCAAGGATCCGCTCGCGCGCGTTGCCTTCCGGGGTGCGCTTTACTGGCAGCGCTGGCTCTTGACGAAGGAGCCGGGGCTTCATGAGGAGGCCCGGGTCGTCTCCGGTCTCGAGTTCGCCCGCGAGGCTGGCGACTGGAAGGAGGCCGATATGCTCCTCGCTCATGCCGACAGGTCGAGCGCGCTCGCGGAGCTGCCGTTCGTCGATCACTGGAAGACGCTCGTCGCGGAG
This sequence comes from Sorangium sp. So ce887, assembly GCF_051521455.1. Taxonomy (NCBI): domain Bacteria; kingdom Pseudomonadati; phylum Myxococcota; order Polyangiales; family Polyangiaceae; genus Sorangium; species Sorangium sp. So ce887. Next base: position 4,145,239 of record NZ_CP150354.1, read on the forward strand.
CACTTGCCGGAGCAGGTCAGCGACGAGCACGAGCTCGAGGCGGCGTTCCAGGAGTTCCGGCGGCATCCCAGCGAGGCGGCCGCGGAGAACGTGCGTCGCTGTGCGACGGCGATCGCGCCGCTCGGATCGCCGGTCGCGGTGCACAGCCTCCTTGCGCGGGTCGCGGTGGACCTCGGTCAGACCGAGGAAGCGGAGTTCCACCTCGCGGCGCTCGTCGTTTGCCGGCCGCTCTGGATCCCTTACGTCGTGCAGCTGGCCGAGCACCAGGCCAAGCTCGACCTCCCCCGCGCCCTTCGCACCATCGAGGCCGCGCGCCGTCTCTTCGGCCCCGACTTCTGGCTACCGCTTTAGAGCAGCGCGGCGGGCAGATCCCCCCCACGCCAGCCCTCGCGACTAGGCCCCACCGCCCGCCTCAGGCGAGCGCCAGCGTCCGCATCCACCCGCTGATCCGCGTCCCCGCCGGCTTGGGCCACCCCATCCGCGCGAACCGCTCCAGGAGCTGCGGCGTGTGGTCCCCGGTCCGGCTGTCCTTGAACGACGCTCGCGCCGCGTCGAGCTCCCGCGCCGCCTCGTGGAACCGCCCCTCGTGGTACGCGAGCCACGCGAGCGTCAGGTGCCGGTGCTGCCGCGGCTCCGCCTCCGCGAGCGCCACCGCCTCGCACGCGATGAGGTGCTCGCGCGCCTGCTCCGCGTCCCCGCGGTGGAGCGCGATCTGCGCGAAGAGCAGCCGCGCCTCGACGAGCCCCCACGGGTCCGCCAGCGTCTCGTAGATCCTGCCGGCCGAGAGCGCGTGCTCCTCGGCGAGCTCCGGCGCGCCCGCGTCGAGCGCGGCCATCGAGAGGAGCCGCTCGCACCCCGCCTCGCCGCGCGGGTTCGCGAGATCGCGGAAGCTCTGCCGCGCCGCGAGCGCGCCCGCGCGCGACGCCTCGAAGCGGCCGAGGCGGTGATCCACGTGCGAGAGCGTCAGGTCGCACTGCGCGAGCCCGAGCCGGTAGCCGATCGCGTCGAAGTTGGCGCGCGCCGTCGTGAGCAGCGATCGCGCCGCCTCCGAGAGCGCCCCGGCCTGCTCGACCATGCTCTGGAGCAGCAGGCACTGCGCCCGGCCGAGTCGATCGCCGACCTCCAGGAACCGCGCCTCCCCCGACGCGAGCACCGCCCGCGCCCGCGCGTGCTCGCCGAGCTGGTAGTCGATCTCCCCGAGCAGCACCTCGCACTGCGCCTGCCCGTGGCGGTGGCCGATCTCGTCGAAGATCGTGTGCGCGCGCGCCACGAGCCGCCGGCCCTGCGCCTCCGCGCCGACGTCCGACGCGATGTGCCCGAGCAGGCGCAGGCAGTGCGCCTGGTTCTCCCGATCGCCGGCGTGCTCGAAGATGCGCCGCGCGTCCTCCGCGTCGCGCCGCGCCTCGTCGAGCCGCCCCGCCAGCCGAAGCGCCTCGGCCCGGAAGCGCAGCTGCGTCCCGAGCCGCGTCCCCGTCAGCACGGGCCGCGTCTCCACGCCGCCCCGGAGGCCCGGGCGCGAGTCGCTGCCTCCGGGCAGCTTGCCGTCGAGCACGGCGAGATCGCGCAGCGTCGCGGCGATGTCGCGCGAGCTCTGCCAGTGCGCCGCCACGTGCGCGTGCATGAGCGCCGCCGCCTCGTCGGTGTCGCCGGCGCGCAGCAGGCTGACCACCCGGTGCCGGAGGATGCGGCGGCTCGACGCGGCCGGGTGCGCGCCGAGCGCGTCGGCGGCGGCGCGGAAGACGCGGGCCGCGTCCGGCTCGAGGAACAGCTGCGAGAGGAGGTGCTCCTGGAGCAGCGCGTGCGGCCAGCGGAGGCGATCGCCCACGGCGAGGAGGATCTGGGCGCGCTGCATGGCCGCGATCGCGCGGTCCGCGGGGATATCGAGCGGGGTGAGCAGCGCGCGCAGGATCTCGCGCCGGATGTCGCCGCCGAGCGCGGCGGCGGCGCGCGCGCCGGCCCGGAGCTCCTCGGGCAGGGCCGCGAGCCGCTCCTCCCAGAGGTCGGCGGTGGTCGCCGCCTGCACGGCCATCGACGCCTTCGGCACGAAGTACTTGCCCGCGCGGAGCTGCAGATGGCCGCCGCCCGCCCACGCGTGCAGGAGCTGCAGCGCGAAGAGCGGGTTCCCCTTGCAGCGGGCCGTCGCCGCCTCGGCCGCGGCGTCGTCGAGCGGCAGCGTCTCCCGGAGCAGCGCGTGCGTCTGCGTGGGGTTCAGCGGGGCGACGTCGAGCCGCTCCCCGCCGTAGGCCGCGAGCGCCCCCTCCACCCGCTTCGCCGCGACCGGATCGCTCTCGACCGCCTCGCTCCGGACGGTCGCGACGACCAGCAGGCCGAGGTTCGGCGCGTCGCGGTGGAGCGTGAGGAGCCCCTCGAACGTCGTCGAGGACGCGTAGTGCAGGTCGTCGAGCCAGAGGAGCACCGGCCGGTCGCGGCCGATCCGCTCCAGGGTCTTGCGGATGATCAGCCAGCGCAGCTCCGGCCGGTCCAGTCGGAAGCGCTTCCCCGTCGGACCGACCGCCTCGCTCCCCGGGGGCGACGGCTTGATCCACTCGGCGGTCGCCGCGACCCACGTCTTGCCGACCTCGTCCTCGGGCGGGACCTCCCAGAGGTTCATCAGCACCTTCTCGACGATCTCGCGCTCGGCCCGCTCCAGCCGGTAGTGCTGGGTCACCGCGCCGAGGACGCCGTCGAGCGGCGCCGCGATCCGCCGGTAGCGCGCGCGGAGCGGCACCATGAACGCCCGCTCGTGGACCTCCTCGCAGAGCCACTCGGCCAGCCGGCTCTTGCCGACGCCCGCCTCGCCCGCGAGCAGGACGAACCGGTGCATCGCCTTCGGCGCGTCGACCATCTCGGCCACGACCTCCATGAGGCGCGCCCGCTCGCCGGTCCGGGCCACGAACGGGCTCGGCCGGAGCGCGAGCAGGCCGGTGGTCGTCACGGACGGCGGCGGATCGTCGTCTGGAGGCTCGAGCAGCTCGGGGGTGAGCAGCTCCTTGCGGCTCGGGGGCAGCCGGCCGCTCGTCAGCAGGGCGAGCGGCAGCGGCGTGGCGGTCACGTTCACGTCGCTGCGCGGCTCGAACCGCTTCCAGACCCGCCGCGCGTCGCCCGCGAAGTCGAAGCGGTGCCAGGGCCGCTTCGCGAGCAGCCGCTTCACGAACTTCGCGACGTCGCCAGGCACCTCCGGGGGCAGCGGCAGGTCCGGGACCGGCGCGCTCCGGTGCTGCTGGAGGAGCTCGTCGTTCGTGCCGTCGTAGACCTCGCCGCCGGCGAGCAGGGCGTAGAGGATGCAGCCGAGCGCGTAGAGGTCCGTCGCGGACCCCACGTGCGGCGCCGCGAAGCGGATCTGCTCCGGCGCCATCCAGCCCGGGGTGCCCGCGCCCCAGCGCACGGTGGGCTCGCTCTCCCTGGAGCCGTCGAGCCGGTGATCGACCCGGTCCTGGATGAGCCACGCGAGCCCGAGGTCGAGCACGTGCACGAGCGGCGGCTCGCCGCCGTGCTGGAGGTCGACGAGGACGTTGGACGGCTTCAGGTCCCCGTGGATCACCCCGCGCGCGTGCGCGTGCGCGAGCGCGCCGAGGACCTGGTCGATGACGCTCCAGATGATCGGCCAGGGCAGCGGGTCCTCGAGCCGGGCGAGGTAGAGCCACTCGTGGAGCGACCTCCCCGGGACGGCGTCCATCACGAGGTACGGCGTCCCGTTGCTGAGCGCGCCGAAGTCGCGGGCCTTCACGAGCGCCGGGTGCGAGAGGCCGGCGAGCGCCCGGGCTTCCTCCTGGAACCACCAGGCGTCTTCGGGGCGCGCGGCCGCGCCTGGCCGGTCGAGCAGTTTCACGGCGACGCGCTCGTCGATCACGAGATCGCGGCAGAGATAGACGACCCCCATGCCGCCGCGCCCTAGCTCGCGGCGGACCTGGTAGCGACCGGCCAGGATCGTGCCCGGTAAAAAGCCTTCTTCGGACATGGCGGTGAGCGGTCCGATGATAGCCGTGCCGGCCGGGCCCGGTAGACTCGATCTCGCCCGGGCGCTCCCAGGTCGCTCGGCCCCAGTTCGTCGTGTCGCGGCAGCGGAGCGATGCTAGCTTGCGACCATGGATGCAGCGGTTCGCGTGCTCGCTTTCGCAGGCGCGAGGGACGTCCTCGGCGCCGGAGAAGTGGCGTTGCCGCTGCCTGGCCCCTGCACTGCGGCGGAGCTCCTGGATCACGTCTGCGCGCGCTATCCGGGGCTGACCCCCTACAAGGGCTCTATCCGGGTGGCGGTGAACGGCGTCTATGCGACGTCGAGCGATCCTGTAGGTTTCGGCGACGAGGTGGCGCTCATCCCACCTGTGGCAGGCGGCTAGGGGACCCGCTAGGGACACGTCATGCCTCCTTCTACCGGCCTCGATTCTGCGCGCACGGCGGCCGAAGCCTCCGCCCCGAAGCGGCGCTCGCTGCCGCTCGTCGGCGGCGGGGAGCCCGGCCGCCGCGCCGCCGTGATCCCGTACCGAGAGGGCGCCGGCGGGGCGCCCTCTGCGCATGCGGGGCCTGCGCCGCGGAGCGCGCGCATCTCGGTCACGGACCGGTGCGACTTCGCGTGTACCTACTGCCGCCCGTCGCGCCACGACGGCTACGCCGACGGCCGGCTGATGACGTCCGCCTGGCGCACCATGTTCGAGGCCCTGCGCGACGCCGGCATCCGGCGGGTCCGCCTGACCGGCGGCGAGCCGCTGCTCCACCCCGAGATCGTCTCGATCGTCGCGTGCCTCGCCTCGCTCGGCTTCGAGGATCTCGCGCTCACGACGAACGCCTCGCAGCTCTCGCGGCTCGCCTCGCCGCTGCGCGACGCCGGGCTGCATCGCCTGAACGTCTCGATCGACTCCCTCGATCCCCGGCGTTTCCGCGAGATGACCCGCGGCGGCGAGCTCTCCCGCGTGCTGGAGGGCATCGACGCCGCGATCGCGGCGGGCTTCTCGTCGATCAAGCTGAACACGGTGGTCCTCCGCGGCGTGAACGACGACGAGATCGAGCGGCTCGCGCTGTGGGCCTGGGAGCGGCGGATGGTCCCGCGCTTCCTCGAGGTGATGCCGATCGCCGAGGGCGCGAAGCTCGTCGGCGAGCACCTCGTCACCGCGCCCGAGATGAGGGCGCGCCTCGCCGAGCACCTCCTCCAGGAGGACGCGGTCACCGAGCCCGGGCTCGGGCCGGCGAGGTACGTCCGTGCGCGTCGCGACCCGTCGCTCCGCGTGGGGTTCATCACCGGCACGAGCGACACGTTCTGCGAGAGCTGCGATCGCCTGCGCGTCTCCTCGACGGGCGAGCTCCGGCCGTGCCTCGCCACGGACGACGGCGTCGACGCCTCGCGCGAGGCGATGGCCGGCGATCCGGCGGCGATCCGCCAGCGCCTGGACGAGGCGTGGCGCCTCAAGCCGGACGGCAAGATCTGGAAGGGCTGCACCGAAGAAACGGCCTCCGCTGTGTCGATCCGCGCGATCGGCGGCTGACCTGCGCGGCGCTGGATCACGGATCGGCTTTCGGTCCTGGCGGCTGCCGTGTCAGATTCCGGAGCGATGTCGCAGACCCCTGATCGACCCGGCGAGGGCGGAGCGCTCTCGACCCACCTGTCCCCGAGCGGCGAGGCCCGCATGGTGCCTGTCGAAGGCAAGCCCGTCACGCACCGCCGCGCGGTCGCGTCGGGCGCCGTCCTGATGCGCCCCGAGACGATCGCCCGTGTCGCGCGCGCCGACGCGCCGAAGGGCGACGTCCTGGCCGCGGCGCGGATCGCCGGGATCATGGCGGCGAAGCGCACGCCGGAGCTCATCCCGCTCTGTCACGGGATCGCGCTCACCCACGTCGCGGTCGAGCTCGACGTGGACGAGCCCTCCGCGGCGATCCGGGTGACCGCGGCCGCGGAGGCGATGGATCGCACCGGGGTCGAGATGGAGGCCATGGTCGCGGTGAGCGCCGCGTGCCTGACGATCTACGACATGCTCAAGGGGATCGACCGCGAGATGGTGATCTCGGAGATCAAGCTCCTCGAGAAGAGCGGGGGCCGTTCCGGTCATTTCCAGAGGAGCGCGCCGTGAGCCGGATCCGCACCGAGCCGCTGAGCCTCGACGAGCTCATCGCCGCCGTGTCCCATCCTGGCGCGGGCGGCATCGCCACGTTCCTCGGCGCGGTCCGGGACGTCAACGACGGCCGGTCGGTCACGCTGCTGGAGTACGAGGCCTACGGGACGATGGCCGAGGCCGAGCTCGAGCGGGTCCTGGCGGAGATCGCCGCGGAGATCCCCGGTGTGCGCGTCGCCGCGACGCACCGGGTGGGGGCGCTCCACATCGGCGACGTCGCCGTGGCCTGCGCCGCGAGCGCGCCGCATCGGGGCGAAGCGTTCCGGGCGTGCCGCCTGCTCATCGACCGCATCAAGGCGCGCCTGCCGATCTGGAAGCGCGAGCACGGCCCGGACGGCCCGTACTGGGTCGGCTGGGAGGACGCCCGCTGCGGCGGCGAGCACGGGCCCGAGGAGCACCACGGGCACGCGCACGGCCACGGCGGGGCGGCGCCTCCGGACGGCACTGGCGGCGTCTAGCGCAAGCCATGGGCCCCGGTCGGCGGCGCCTGGCGCAGGCGCCTCCAGGCGGCGGCGCCTAGCGCAGGCGCAGCCCGGGCGGCGGCGGCGGCGAGGTGAGCGGGTCGTTCTCTCTCAGGCGGTGGTTGTGCCGGATGTCCGTCCCCTTGACGAGGAAGACGACCGACTCGGCGATGTTCATGGCGTGATCGGCAATGCGCTCCAGGTACTTCGCGACCGACTGGATGCGCGTGGCCCTGAACACGGTGCTCGGGTCGCGGCTCATGATGAAGAGCACCTCCTGGAAGATGCGGGCGTAGTGCTCGTCGATCACGTCGTCGCGCGTGAGCAGCACTTGCGCACGCTCGCAGTCGCGGGCGACCAGCGCGTCGAGCGCCTCGTGCACCACCTCGATCGCCTCGTCCGAGAGGCCTTGCAGCTCCGCCGCCGGCGCGAGCGGCGGCTCCTCGTTGAGCTCCTGCACCCGCTCGCAGATGTTCACCACGAGGTCGCCGATCCGCTCCAGATCGGTGACGATCTTGAGCGCGGTCGTGACGAAGCGCAGGTCCGAAGCGACGGGCTGGCGCGTCGCGAGGATCCTCATGCAAAGCTCGTCGACCTCGCACTCCAGGCGGTTGATCCGGCGATCGAGCCGGATCGTCGCCTTGGCGAGGCCCGTGTCGCGCGTCGCGAGCGCGGTCGAGCCCTTCTGGATCATCTCCTCGACCAAACTGCCCATCAGCAGCAGCTTTTCGCGCAGTGTGCGCAGCTCGTGCTCGTAGACCTTGCTCGTGTGCGACGTCGGCATGAAATTCCCCACTCCCCTCAGCCGAACTTACCGGTGACGTAATCTTCCGTTTTGCTTTCCTTCGGGTTGGTGAAAATTGTCTGGGTTCTGTCGAACTCCACCAAATCCCCCATGTAGAAGAAAGCCGTGTAGTCAGAGCACCGCGCGGCCTGCTGCATGTTGTGCGTGACGAGCACGCAAGTATATCGCTGCTTCAGCTCATCGATGAGCTCCTCGACGCGCGCGGTCGCGATCGGATCGAGCGCAGAGCACGGCTCGTCGAGCAGGATCACCTGGGGCTCGACGGCGAGGACGCGGGCGATGCAGAGCCGCTGCTGCTGGCCGCCGGAGAGCGAGAGCCCGGACTGGTCGAGCTTGTCCTTCACCTCGTCCCAGAGCGCGACCTGGCGCAGGCACTTCTCGACGAGACCGGTGGGGTCCTTGACGGAGATGCCGTTCAGCTTGTGTCCGGCGAGGACGTTCTCGCGGATCGACATGGTGGGAAACGGGTTGGGCTTCTGGAATACCATGCCGACGCGGCGGCGCAGTCGCACCGGGTCGACTGCCTTATCATAGATGTTCACGCCGTCGATCATGACCGAGCCCTTCGCCGTGGCCCCGGGCACCTGCTCGTGCATCCGGTTGAGGCAGCGCAGGAACGTCGACTTGCCGCATCCGGACGGGCCGATGACCGCGGTGACATGGCCGTCCGGGATGTCCAACGTGATGTCGTGGATGGCGTGAAACTTGTGAAAATAAGCGTTCAGCCGGGTGACGCTGATCTTGGCCGCCGGCGTCTCGGATTCGGGCTCCACAGAGCGGTGGTCGACGACGTCTGCGTCGAGGCCTCCGCGGCGTTCCCCCGTTTGTCCTTTGTGCGGTGAGTCAAACGAGCTCATCGAGTGCCTTTAACGCGCCTTGACGCTCCGGGACGTGGCGACGCGGGCGAGCAAATTGAGGAAGAAGACGATGGCGATCAGCACGAGCGCGCCGGTCCATGCCTCCTGCTGCCATTTCGGGTAGGGCGAGGTCGCGTTCCTCCAGATCTGGACCGGCAGCGAGGCGATGGGGCGATCGATGGCGAAGCTCCAGTACTGGGAGCCGAGCGCGGTGAGGAGCACCGGCGCGGTCTCGCCGGCGATGCGGGCCACGGCGAGCATCACGCCGGTGCCGATGCCCGGAGAGGCCGTCCGGAGCACGACGAGGAGGCTCGTGCGCCACTCCGGGACGCCGAGGGCGAGCGACGCTTCGCGGAGGTGCGCGGGCACGAGCTTGAGCAGCTCCTCCGTCGTGCGGGTCACCGTCGGGAGCATCACGATCGCGAGCGCGATGCCGCCGGCGAGCGCCGAGAAGCGCTTCATCGTGACCACGACGAGGGCGTAGACGAACACGCCGATGGTGATCGAGGGCACGCCGCCGAGCACGTCGGCGATGAACCGGATGGCGCTCGCGAGCTTGCCCCGCCCGATCTCGGCGAGGTAGATGCCGGCGAGGATGCCTGTCGGCAGCCCGATGCTGCAGCCGATGGCGATCAGGATGAGCGTGCCGACGACGGCGTTGCCCATGCCGCTCCGCTCCTCGCCGACCGGCTTCGGGAGCTGGGTGAAGAAGTCGAGGGACAGCCCGCTCAGGCCCTTGCTGACGACATAGATGAAGATCAAGAACAGCGGGACCAGGACGACGACGGCGCTCGCGACGCAGAGCCCTTCGAAGAAGTAGCCGCGGGCGCGACGCAGGCTTTCGCCGGGCGCGGGCGCGAGCAGCGTGCGTCTGGGGGCGATGGACGGGCTCGTCACGGGGGCAGGGGTGTCGCTGCTCATGCGCGCCTCTCCAGCTTGCTCTTGGTCGAGCTCACGAGCCACCGGGCAAAGAGGTTGAGGACGAGGGCGACCCCGAAGAGGAGCAGCGCGATCTTGGAGAGCGCCGACACGTACATGTCGCTGGTCGCCTCGACGAACTCGTTGGCGATGACGCTCGCCATCGAGTACCCGGGGTGGAAGATCGAGGCGCTCACCTTCGGGACGTTGCCGATCATCATGGTGACCGCCATGGTCTCGCCGAGCGCCCGGTTCAGCCCGAGGATGATCGCGCCGATGATGCCCGAGCGCGCGGACGGCAGGACCGAGTAGCGGATGGTGTCCCACGCGGACGCGCCGAGGCCGATCGCCGCCTCGCGATGCAGCTGCGGGACCGCCTGCATCACCTCGCGCGACACCGAGGTGATCGTGGGGACGATCATGATCGCGAGGATGACGCCTGCGGCGAACATGCCGAAGCCGAGCGGCGGGCCCTCGAAGAGGGGCAGGTAGCCGAAGTACTTGATCATGAACGGCTCGACGGTGTCCCGGAGCCAGGGGCGGAGCACGGCGATGCCCCAGAACCCGTAGACGACGCTCGGAATCGCCGCGAGGAGCTCGACCATGAAGCCGAGCGGCTTGCGGATCCGGTGGGGAGCCAGGTCCGACAGGAAGATCGCGAGGCCCAGCGAGACGGGGACCGCGAGCGCGATGGCGATCAGCGAGGTGACGACCGTGCCGTAGACGAACGGCAGCGCGCCGAACTGCTCGCGCGCAGGGTCCCACACGGTGCCGGTGAGGAACCCCAGGCCGAACTTGTCGATGGCCAGCCGGGATGACCGGATGAGCTGCAGCACCATCAGCGTGGGCACCGCGAGCACCGTCAGGCCGAACGCCGTCAGGATGACGCGGAACGCTCGGTCTGCGCCGCGCGCGCCACGCGCCGCGTCGACCCACGGGGCGGACGAGGCAGTTTGTTGCATCGGGACTTCTACCGTGCTCATGGACCTATCCTGCGCGCGCGTCGGCGACGCGCGACGGAGCGCCGTATGCGCCGCTGACGCGCCTTCCTTCATGGTGATGGGGTGAGGAGGGGCTTGCCGTCAGGGCCCACCACCGCGGCGAGCTTCTTGTTGACCTTCTCCACCACGGCCGTCGGCAGCGGCGCATAGTGGAGATCGTTGGTGAACTTCTGGCCGTCTTGCAGCGCCCATTTCACGAAGCTGGCGAGCACCTTGCCCTTCGCGAGCTCCTTCTGCTCCTGGTACACGAGCAGGTAGGTGAAGCCGGCGATGGGGTACGCGTCCTCGCCCTCGGCGTCGACGAGCGAGACCCGGAGGTCGTCCGGCATCCGGGTGGCGACGCCGGCGCCCGCGGCGGTCGTGCTCTCGAGCGACGGGGCGATGAATTTCCCGCTCTTGTTCTTGAGCGAGGCGAAGGTGAGCTTGTTCTGCATCGCGTACGCGAGCTCGATGTAGCCGATCGAGGCGGGCGTGCTCGTGATGAGGGCGGAGACGCCGTCGTTGCCCTTGGCGCCGAGGCCGCCCGGCCAGTTGACGCTGGTCCCGGCCCCGGGGCCGCTCTTCCACTCCGGGCTCACCGCGGTCAGGTAGTCGACGAAGATCTTGGTCGTCCCGCTGCCGTCCGAGCGGTGAACCGTTGCGATCTCCTTGTCGGGGAGCTTCACGTCCGGGTTCTCCTTCTGGATGGCCGGGTCGTTCCACTTCTTGATCTTGCCCAGGAAGATGTGCGCGGCCGCCTCCGGCGTCAGCTTCAGGCCTGACGCAACACCCTCGAGGTTGTAGGTCAGCACGACCGCGCCCAGGCAGGTCGGCAGGTGCAGGATGCCGGCAGCCTTCGCGAGTTGCTCCTCGCTCATCGGCGCGTCGGTGGCGCCAAAGTCGACGGTCCGCTCGGTGATCTGCCGGATCCCGCCGCCGGAGCCGATGGACTGGTAGTTGATCTTGACCTTGGGGTTGGCTTTTTGGAACTCAGCGATCCACTTAGTATACAGCGGGTACGGGAACGTCGCGCCCGCGCCGGTCAGGGTGACCTCCCCGTCGGCGGTCGGCTGTGGCGCCGCGTTCGGTTTCGCGCCGGGGAGTGAGCCGGCCTCTTGAGGAGCGTCGGAGCGACCGCATGCGGTCGCCAGGAGGAACATCGCCAGGGTGAGCAGAATTCGAGCCATGCACCATCAGGCGTAATCGAGTTCTGTGACAGCTGTGTGACAGCAGGGTGGAACGGTGAGTACCGTGTTTCCCTGACTTTGCGGGCTCACACGGCGCGCGCGAGGCGGACGGTGAACTGAGTGCCGCGGCCGATGGCGCTCTCGACCTCGATCGATCCGTTCATGAGCTCGACCAGGTGCTTCACGATGGCGAGGCCGAGCCCCGTGCCGCCCAGATCGCGTGAGCGGCCGGCGTCCACGCGGTAGAACCGCTCGAAGATGCGGCCCAGGTGGTGGGGCGGGATGCCGGGCCCGTCGTCGGAGACGGCGATCGTCACCTGGTGATCGATCGAGCGCGCCTTCACCGTGACGTGAGCGCCCTCACCCGCGTACTTGATGGCGTTGTCGAGCAGGTTCATGAGCACCTGCTCCAGCGCGCGGCGGTCGCACCGCGCGGGCGGGAGCGCGGTGGCGTCGACGGTCACCGTGACCCTGCGCCGGCGCGCCGCCTCGGCGAGCAGGTGCGTGACGTGATCGATCGCGGGGGCGATGTCGAGCTCCGCCAGCGCGAGGGGGAAGCTCTTCGCCTCGATCTTCGAGAGGTCGAGCAGGTCGTCGACGAGGTGGCGGAGCCGCTTCGCGTGCCGATCGATCACGTCGACGAACTCGGCGGCATCGAGGGGGTCCTGCAGCGCGCCGAGCTGCAGCGTCTCGGCGGCGGTGCTGATCGCGGTGACCGGCGTCCTGAGCTCGTGGGACACGTTGGCGACGAAGTCGGTCCGGATCGTCTCCAGCCGGCGGAGATCGGTGACGTCGTGGAACACCGCGATGAGCCCCGGCTCCGCCGACGCGCCGCCGTGCTCCGCGCGCGCGTCGAGCGCGTCGAGCGCGTCACGTCCGGTGCGCGCCGGGCCCTTCCGGCGCGACACGCGCACGAGCAGCCGCCTCGGCAGCGCCCGCCCGAGCTCGACCTCGACGTCGACCGGCTCGTCCCGCTGGCCGGCGAGCTGGATCGCCTCGGTGAGCCGCGCGTTGCGGATCGACTCGATGACCGAGCGGCCGAGCGCGTCCTCTCCGAGGGAGGCCATCGCGCGCAGCGCCCGGTTGGCGAGGAGGATCCGCCCGTCGCGATCAAGCACGAGTACGCCCTCGCTCATGCCGTCGAGGATGCCCGCGAGCAGGTCGCGCTCGGTCCGGACCTCAGCGATGGAGCGGGAGAGCTCGCTCGTCAGGTGGTTCAGCGCGCGCGCGAGCTGGCGGAGCTCGCCCGAGCCGCGCAGGGGCGCGCGCGTCGACAGGTCGCCCTCGGACATCGCCAGCGCGAAGCGGGTCAGCCTCCGGATGGGGCGCGTGATGAAGAAGGTGGTGGCGGCGCCGACCGAAATGGCGACGACGATCACGGCGCCCATGCCGAACAGCAGGGTCCGCCGCGAGCGCGAGAGGGCCGCGTCGACGGCGGCGCGCGGGCTGTGCTCCGCGAGCAGCGCCGCTTCCAACTCGCGCGCGGCGAGGCGCTCGATCGGGACGCCCGCGAGGAGGAGGACGAGCACCGTCGCCGCCACGAGCTTCGCGCCGACGCCGAGCTGCCTCAGCACGAGCATGGGGCCTCTAGGCGACCTCGGGCTCGGCGCGGAACCGGTAGCCGACGCCGCGCACGGTCTCGACGTAGTCGCCGGCGGCCCCGAGCTTCTCGCGGACGCGCTTCACGTGCGTGTCGACGTTGCGCGCGGTGACGTCGACGTGCGAGCCCCACACCTCGTCGAGGAGCAGATCGCGCGAGAGCACGCGCCCGCGGCGATCGTAGAGCATCGTGAGCAGGCGGAACTCGAGCGCCGTCAGCGCGATCTCGTTCTCCTGCACCCACGCCCTGTGCGCGGCCCGGTCGACCCGCAGGATGCCGAAGTCGAACTTCTCCGGGGCCGACGTGGGGCTCTCGGAGCGCTTGAGGATCGCTCGGGCGCGCAGGATGAGCTCTCGCACGCTGAACGGCTTGACGACGTAGTCATCGGCCCCGAGCTCGAAGCCGACGATCCGGTCGATCTCTTCCCCCTTGGCGGTGACCATGATGACGGGGACCGCGGAGGTCTGCGGGTTCTGCTTGAGGCGACGGCAGATCTCGGTGCCCGACATGTCCGGGAGCATCAGGTCGAGCAGGACGAGATCGAACCGCTCCTCCTTGACCGCGCGAAGCGCGGTCTCTCCGCTCCCGGCGGAGACCACATCGAACCCAGCTTGACGGAAGTTGTATGTGAGGACGCGCTGCAGGTCGCGCTCGTCCTCGACGATGAGCACGTGGCTCGGCATGGCCGATGGGTGTAGCAGCGCATTGTGACAGCTTGATGGCGATCGCGCGTGCCGCGCGTCGACGTCGCGAGACGGAGCTCCCGCGAGCAGGCGGTGGAGCGCGAGGGCGAGGGGAGCGCTGCGAGGCGCGACGGACGGCGGAAGGGAAGCGCGCCGGAGGGCGGGCGGCCCGAACGGAGACAGCTCCGGGGGCAGCGCCGGGCGCAGCCGGGAGAGCCACCGCGAGCGGCGTGGCGGCAGGCGGGCGGAAACGACGGGAGCGCGGAAGCGCGCCGGGGGCGCGCAGCGGGACGGATTGCGGATCTTGCGGACAGAATGTGTGGCGCTTGCAATGCTGAGCGTTTTCGCCTAACTGGGCCGCCCATGGCCCTCGAGCGAACCCTCTCAATCATCAAGCCTGATGCGGTAGAAAAGAACACGGCCGGCGCGATCATCGCCCGCCTGGAGCAGGAGGGCTTCACGATCAAAGCGATGAAGCGCATCCACCTCACCCGCGCGGAGGCGGAAGGCTTCTACGCCGAGCACCGGGGACGCGGCTTCTTCGACGAGCTCGTGACGTTCATGTCGCGCAGCCCCATCCTGGTGATGGCGCTCGAGCGCGAGGACGCGGTCGCGAAGTACCGCGAGGTCATCGGCGCGACCGACCCGGCGAAGGCGGCGGAGGGGACGATCCGCAAGCTGTACGGGGCGAACGTGGGCGAGAACGCGGTCCACGGATCCGACAAGACGGCGACCGCCGCGCGCGAGATCGGCTACTTCTTCGCGGGCTACGAGGTCGCTCCGAGCGCGACGAACTGATGCTCGGCGAGCGGCTCGCCGCTGCGCTCGGCGCGGCGCGGGACGGCGCTGCAGGCATCGAGAGCTTCGCGCACCTGCTCGGCTCGCGCCGCGTCGGGCCGCGCGGGGTCGCCCTCGCGCTGCCGGAGGTGTGTGAGGGGTGCGCGGCGCTCGTCTCCGCCCTCGACAGCCTCTCCGCGGCGGTCCGCGACGGCTTCGTCGAGACCGACGACGCCGCGGCGGCCGACGCCGCGTGCGCGCTGCTCGAGCACGCGGGCGTCGAGGTCGCGCGCCTCACGGAAGAGCTGTCGCGCGCCGCGGCGAGCGCCCCGCCGGGGCGCGGCCCCGGGCGCGGCCGCGGGGAGCGCGCCGGCTCCGAGCGCGGCATCGACGCGCGGCAGCGCCTCGCGCTCGAGGCGTCGGTGCGCAGGACGGCCCGGGAGCTGAGCGGCGCGCTGCGCCTGTCCGAGCTCGTGATCGCGACCCTCGAGCTGCGCCCGACGCCGCTCGATCTCATCGACGTGCTCCGCAACTGGAGCGCCACCGCGGTCGAGGGGCGGCCGGTCGTCGGCATCTCGGTCGCCTCCGCGGACAGCCGCGCCAACGAGGTGGAGGGCGACGTGCGCGCCGTGAGCGGGCTCATGGAGCTCGCGGTCGGCATCGTCAGCGCCGCGGGCATCGCGAGCCCTCACCTCACCGTCTCCCGCCTGCCGGACGGGCGCTCGACCGTGCGCATCGCGGAGCGCGGCCCGCGCGAGGGGGCGCCGGTGGTCTCCCTCGACGTGGTGCTGCGCGACGGTGGCGAGCCGGCCGCCGCCGTCGCCCGCGTCGTCGCGCGCCGCGCGCGCATCGAGCTCGTCGAGGGGATCGGCGGCCGCGTCGTCACCGTGACGTTCTGACGTCGGTGCCGGTGCTAGCGCGGCCGTGCTAAAGGCGGCGCCATGGCCACCGAAGAATCCATGAAGTCCCTTGTCGAGGCGGCGTTCCGCGACCGCGAGCTCCTGCGCTCGCCCGCGCACGAGGCCGCGGTCCTCCGCACGATCGAGTGCCTCGATCAAGGCCTGCTCCGCGTCGCGGAGCCCGACAAGACCCCGCAGGCGGGCGGCGAGGCCGCGGCGCCAGGCGGCGAGGGCGCGGCGCACCGGTGGGTGACGCACGCGTGGATCAAGGAGGCGATCCTGCTCTACTTCGCGCTCCGCAGCATGACCGTGATGGAGGTCGGCCCCTTCGAGTTCCACGACAAGATCCCGCTCAAGCGAGGGCTCGACAAGGCGGGCGTCCGCGTCGTCCCGCCGGGGACGGTGCGCTACGGCGCGTTCCTCGAGCAGGGCGCGATCGTCATGCCCGGCTACGTGAACATCGGCGCGTGGGTCGGCTCGGGATCGATGGTCGACACGTGGGCGACGGTCGGGAGCTGCGCGCAGATCGGTCGGGGGGTGCACCTCGCCGGGGGCGTCGGCATCGGCGGGGTGCTCGAGCCGCCGGGGGCGCGGCCGGTGATCATCGAGGACGGCGTCTTCGTGGGCTCGCGCGTGATCGTGGTGGAGGGCGTCGTCGTCGAGGAGGAGGCGGTGCTCGGCGCTGGCGTGGTGCTCACCGCGTCGACGGCGATCCTCGACGTCACGGGGCCCGAGGTCGTCGAGCACCGCGGCCGGGTGCCGGCGCGCAGCGTGGTCATCCCGGGCACGCGGCCGAAGCGCTTCCCCGCGGGGGAGTTCGCGATCCCCTGCGCGCTCATCATCGGCAAGCGGAGCGAGGCGACCGACCGCAAGGTGTCGCTCAACGCGGCGCTGCGCGACTTCGCGGTGCCGGTGTGAGCGCGCGGCCCGACCAGGACGCGGCGGCCGGGGCCGCGCTCGCGGACACGCTGCTCTGGCTGTGCTCCGTCCCGTCGCCCACGGGGGAGGAGCAGGAGCTGTGCTGCGCGGTGGCGGAGCGGCTCGGGCGAGCGCAGCTCGCCGCGCCGGTGCGCCGTCACGGCGATTCGCTCGTCGTGCAGGTGACGCAGGGCACGGGCGGCCCGAAGATCGCGCTGGCCGGGCACCTCGACGTGGTGCGCACCTCGCACGACGGGCCGCCGCGGATCGAGGGGGATCGCCTCTACGGCCCCGGCGCGAGCGACATGAAGTCGGGCCTCGCGCTGATGCTCGATCTCGCCGAGGGCGAGCGGAGGGACGTCGCGGGGGTCGATCTGACGCTCGTGTTCTACGCCCGGGAGGAAGGCCCGTACCTCGAGAACGAGCTCGCGCTGGTCATCGAGCGCGAGCCGGGCCTCCGCGCGCTCGATCTCGCGGTGTGCCTCGAGCCGAGCGACAACAAGCTGAGCCTCGGCGCGAGCGGCTCGCTCCACGCGGGGCTGACGTTCCGCGGGCGGACGGCGCACAGCGCGCGACCGTGGCAGGGGGAGAACGCCATCTACAAGGCGGGCCCGCTCCTGGTCGAGCTCGCCGCCCTCGCGCCGCGCGAGGTCGAGATCGACGGGTTCGTCTACCGGGCCGTGACGACGGCGACGATGGCGCAGGGCGGGCGCGGGCGGAACGTCGTGCCCGACGAGTTCACGATCAACCTGAACCACCGCTTCCCGCCCGGGACCTCGATCCAGGAGGCGCAGCGGACCATCGAGGCGCTCGTGGGCGGCCGCGCCGAGATCGACTGGCGCGACCTCAGCCCCTCGGCGCCGCCGCACGCGTCGCACCCGCTCGTCGTGGCGCTGCGCGAGGCCGGCGTCGCCGCGGTCGAGCCGAAGCAGGCGTGGACCGACGTGGCCCGCTTCGCAGAGCTCGGCGTGCCCGCGGTGAACTTCGGTCCCGGCGAGAACGCCCAGGCGCACCAGCGCAACGAGTGGGCGTCGCTGCAAAAGCTGTCGGAAGGTCGCGCGATCCTCCGCCGCTGGCTCTCGGCGCTCGGACCGGCCTGACCGCACGCGCGCCCGCTGCGCGCGCCCCGCTCCAGCGGCGCGCGGCGGTGCGCACCCCTCCCGCGGCGCACGGGCTGTCCGTCAGGACGTTGCGCGCACCGAGAGCCCGACGGCGGGGATGGTGAAGAAGAACGTGCTGCCCTGGCCCGGCGAGCTCTCGACCCAGATCGTGCCGCCGTGGGCCTCCACGATGCCCTTGGTGACGAACGCCGCGAGCCCCATCCCCTGTCCCAGCGGCCGGCGAGGGGGCGCGTGGCGGGCGAACAGCAGCGGCTGCTGATCCGGCGAGATGCCGGGGCCGGTGTCGGAGATCGAGAATCGCGCGTCGGTGCCCGCGGGCTCCGCGCGCACGGTGATGCGTCCGCCCTTGGGTGTGAAGCGCATCGCGTTGCCGAGCAGGGTGGCGATGACCTGAACGATGCGCTCCCGGTCGCACGCGATGGGCGGCACGTCGTGCGGCAGCTCCTTCGCGATCTCGAGCGGCTTCAGCGCGACGGTCGGCGCGACGAGCTCGATCGCCCTGTCGAGGATCGGCTCGACCTCGTGCGCGCCCTTGCCGACCTTCAGCGAGCCGCTCTCGATGCTCATGGCGTCGATCAGGTCCTGCGCGAGCTGGTTGATCTCGTCCGTCGCGCGGGTGATCGCCTCGAGCTGCCTCCGGCCCGGGCCGTCCTGGGGGATCGAGCGCATCAGCATGCGGGCGCTGACCACGATCACGCTCAGCGAGTTCCTGAGGTCGTGGGAGATGGTGGACACGGTCTCGCGGAGCATGCGCTCGGCGGCCTCCGCGCGACCTTCCAGAAGCTGGCATTGCTCCTCGATCCGCTCGCGCTCAGCCGCATCGCCCCGTGGGGCATGCCGGTCCGCGTCCGCCTTCGATCGCCTGGGCACCCTGGCGCGCAGGGTAGCCGGTCCCGCGGAGCGGGGCCCGCTCGCCGCAGTGGACGTCGAGCCCCTCTTCGGCGAGCGCAGGGGCACCGTGCTGGCGCGCCCGCGGAGCGGGCGGCCGTGCGCTGAATCCGCGCTGTCCGTCGCGGCTTTACCGGCTTTTTTTCTCGTCACCCCCGCCATCCTCGTTCCCTCTTGTCTCTCAGGCGATCAGTTAGCCAGAAAGACTGTGCTGGGGATAGTCAGGTGGTGCCTCAGTCAAGTCCTGCCAACGCGGGAGCGCACGTGCGCTGTTTCTCTCGTTGGTGTCGCGTCTCGCGTCTCGCGCGTCTCGGCGATTTCGCGAGCTCGTGTGCGCCGGACAGGTTGCGCAGGCTGGCCGGGGAGGGGATTAGCGGCGCGTCAGGTCGTTCTTTCCGGCTGCGACGACGCGCCCCGCGCGTCGCCGTCGCCGCGCGACAGGAGGCGGCGAATCTCGAGCACGAGCGTGTCCGGCAGACACGGCTTCGTGAGGAAGGCGTCGCACCCCGCGTCCTTCGCCTCGCGCGAGTGCCCCGCGAGCGTGTGACCGGTGAGCGCGACGATGGGGATCCGCTTCGTGCGAGGGTCGCTCTTGAGGTGGCGCGTCGCCTCCCAGCCGTCGATCTCCGGGAGCGACAGATCCATCAGGATGAGGTCCGGGATCAGCTCGAAGGCGCGATCGAGCGCCTCCCGCCCCGTCGCGGCCTCGGCCACGCGGAACCCGGAGAAGGACAGGTATTCCGCGAACATCTCCCGGTTGTCCTGGAAGTCGTCCACGACCAGGACGAGCGGCGAGAACGCGTTGTCGTCACACTTCACTTCCATCCCAGTGAACCTTTCCATTCCTCGGCGCGCCGCCCGATCGGCGTGAACGACTCCGGCACCGTGCGGCCGGTCTGTCACGCAGGTCATGTAGGGGGCGATCCGCTCGGGTCACGCGATGTTTGTATACCTTATTGCCGGCCCGACGCCGGGCATTTCCCCTCCCGCGCAGGGGTCGCCCTGCACTTGCCCTGAAGGAGTCTAAGGTTGTTCCTTACGTACCCTAGGTAGGCCCGTAGTGCCGGCGGACGCCGACGATCTCGTGGAGCAGACGAGCGGCGCTGTCCCAGTCGACCGGCTTCACGAGCACGCCGTCGAAGGCCGAGGCGTTGAGGGCGGCGCGGGCCTCAAGATCGCGCCGGCCTGTGCACGCGAAGATGGCGACGTGCTGGGTCGCCGGGTCGGCGCGCAACGCCTCGGCGACGACGAAGCCGTCGATGCCGGGCATCCTCAGGTCGCACAAGATCACATCCGGCACGTCCTGCGTCGCGAGGAACACGCCGCGCAGCCCACCCGCCGCCCGCTCTACCAGGAAGCCGTGCGCGGCGAGCGCCGCCTCCGCCATGACGAGGAAATCGGGATCATCGTCCACGATGAGGACCCGGCGACGTCGTTCGACCACCAGGGTGTCCTCGTCGACCTCCTCGTCGTGCTGCTCGGCGAACTCTCTGCGCTCTGCCTCGGACATGCTCCCCCGCTCGCGGCTCGGCTGACAGCGCTCCCCAGGTGCTCGGCTTCGATGCGCGGCAGCAGGGCAACGACCCCCCGCCGGCGTTCCTGGAAAGGTCCCCCTGCGTTGGTGAAGGCGAAACCTGAACCCTGGCTACACCTTGTGCCCAGGTCGCTTATCCGCAACCATCAACTGTCCAGCGTAGATGAGGTCTCGGCGCGGTTCGACCTCAGCGTCTGGCGACGGCTGTTTCGGGGCGGTCCCGACGACAGTTGGCTTGCTCGTCTGATGCTCAAGGTCCGCGTTGCTGCATATTCGGAGCAGGCGTCTATGTGGATGGATGACGAGTTCTTCGCGCGGGTGGGCCACGATCTACGGGGCGAGCTGGCGACCATGCTGGCGGGGGTCCACTATCTTCTGCGTTACCAGAAGGACCTCGGGCCAGCGCCGCGCGACATGCTGGAGCGCGTGCGCGGCGCCGGCGAGCGGCTGAAGCGGCTGCTCGACGAGTTCGACAACTCCATCTGGCTCCGCGCGGACGCGAGCCGTCCGATGTCGATCGCCCGCTGCGATGCGGGCGAGCTCGTCCGTCGGGCGGCCGTGCAGCTCGAGGGGACGGCCGCTGCGCGCGGTGTGCAGATCTCCTTCGAGGCCGAGCCCGATGGGGTCCCCACCGTGGAGGGCGATCCGGAGCTCCTCCGGGTGGCGCTCGAGTACGTGCTCGGCTTCGCCATCCTGCGATCGCGCGATCGGCCGGTGCAGGTCCGCGTCTCGAGCGCCGATGGCATGCCGGTGGTGACCTTCATCGACGAGGCGGGACCTGTCCCGCCGGAGCCGCTCGCCCGGCTGCTCGAGCCGTTCGGCGAGCGGGCGGCGATCCCCGCCGACCCGGTCGCACCGCGACGTCGAGAGCGGCTCGGCCTCGGGCTCGCGATCGCGCGCGGCATCCTCGACGCGCATGGGGGCGGGCTGACCGTGGAGCCCTCGTCCGGGCGCACGGACGGCGGCGCGCCGGCGTCGGTCGCGGACCTCTCCGCGACCGGGTTGCGCTTCACATGCTTCCTCGGCGGCGTTGGGAGGGATTCTCCCACCCAGCTTGCCTGAGACGGAAGATCGCTGCTACGCGGCGAGCGGTGAGCGGTGAGCGGTGATGACCCATGAGGCCCCTCCGAGGCCCCCAACGCGCGGATCGTGTCCGATGAAGACTTCGTCTAGGATGGACCGGGCCGCACGTCGCGAGCGTGCTCCAACCTCCACCGCACACCGATGAATGCGCCTCGATGCCGACGCTGAGCTCTCTCCTCGTGCAGCATGGGGTCACCTCGATGCGGGTGGTCGAGGAGGCTATCGCCCGCCAAGTGCTCCATGGCGGTGACCTCGCCACGAACGTGCTGGAGCTGGGCGCGGTGCGCGAGCGCGAGCTCACGGCGTTGCTTGCGGAGAGCCTCGGGCTCCCGCCCGCCGTGGGCCGGCTGCGGCCTGCGTCGCCCGACGTGCTCCGGACCATCCCGGTCGATCTCGCGGTCCAGCACCGCGTGTTCCCGCTCGACGTGCGCACGGGCCTCGACAGCGCGGCGACGGGAGCCTCGCAGCCGGAGCCGACGCTGGTCATCGCCACGGCCGAGCCCCTCGCGCCGGCCGTGGCAGAGCAGCTGAGCTTCGCGCTGGGGGTCAGCCTGCGGCAGCTCGCTGCGCCGCTGGTGCGCATCCGCCAGGCATTCGCGGAGCACTACGGGATCGCCCTCGATCGGCGCCTGTCGCGGCTCGTGAAGCAGCTCGACGCGCGCGCCGAGCCGAGCCCGGCGGAGCCGGTCGAGCCCGCCCCGGTGGCCGCCGCCGCGCTCCCGCCGGAAGCGCCTCCGCCGACGGCCTCGCCCGCCGGTGCGGATGCGGCTCCGCCCGCACGAGTCGATGCGTCATCGTCCGCACAGGTCGACGCAGCTTCGCTCGCGGGAACAAGGGCGCCGTGGCCTGCAGGAGTCGACGCGACGTCGTCTGCGGACGTCGATGCGGCGTCCGCTGAGGACGCCGACGCGACGTTCCCCGACGGCGTCGGTGCTCGTGAGCAGGTGGCTGAAGCGGAGCAGCACAGGCGATCGAGCATCGACGATGCTCCGACGGTCGAGGCGCTGACCTCGATCCATGACGAGGAGACCGTCGTCGCGGAAGTCTCGCTCAACGAGGCCGTGCCCACGCCGAGGAAGCCGCCGCTCCACGAGCTGGATGACGAACCGACCGTCGTCGCTGAGTACCCGATCGATCTGCCGTCGTTCCGCTATCTCGAGGCGAACACGCCTGGGGCAGAGGCGCTCGCTTCACGCCTCGCCGAGCTCGCGTTGCGGCGCGGCCACGCGGCTGCGGCGCCGGCCACGCGCGATCTCGCCACGGCAGATCCGGGCGAGGAGAGCGCGCCACCGGGCCACCTGGCTGCGCCGCAGGAAGAGCGCGCGATCGAGCCGGCAGAGCCGACGCCGCGCCCCGAGGAGCTCGCGCCGCGCCTCTCGGCGTTCGCGGCAACGGGGGGCGTGCACGCGGCTGCTCCCGTGGAAGCGACGGCGCCACCGGTGAAAGCGCCAGCGCCGCCCGTGAAGGCAGCGGCGGCGCCGGTGCCGGCTCCGTCCGGCGCGCGTCCTCCAGCGCCGGGCACTCACCTGCTGACCGGCTGGTTGAAGCGGGCGTCGGACGCGCACCTCGCTCAGCAAGAACCGCCGCCGCAAGCCACCGCGTCGCACCAGCGCCGGCCCGGCGACTCAGCGCCTGCGGCGCAGGCGCCTGTGGCATCTGCGCCCGTGGCGCCCGCGCCTGCGGCGCCTGCTCCGGCGGCATCCGCGCCCGTGGTCCCCGCAGCAGCGGCGCTCGCACCTGCGGCATCCGCGCCCCTGGCGCCTGCGACGCCCGCGCCCGTGGCGCGCGCGGTCTCGGCGAGCGCGCCGCCGGCGCAGGGCTCGATGCGCGAAGCGGGCCGGTCTGCGCCGACTGCGCAGCGGCGCAAGGGCCCGTTCACGCTGGCCATGGCCGAGCAGGAGCTCGCCGCGGTCGACTCGAGCGAGGCGGTGCTCGCGGTCCTCTTCGACTTCGCGCAGCAGTACTTCGAATACACGGTCCTGTTCACCGTCCACGGCGAGCGCGCTGAAGGCCGCAACGCCGCAGGCCCCGGCGCCGAGCGCGAGCGCGTCACGAAGATCACCGTGCCGTTCGAGCGTCCGACCGCCCTCGCCAGGGCGCGCGCGCTCCGTGCGCCGCTCATCAGCGCCCTCGCTGACAGCGCCCCTGACGTGGAGCTCCAGCGCGAGCTCGGCAGGAAGGGTCACGCGGCCGCGGTGGCCGTCGTCCCGACCGTGGTGCGCGGCCGCGTCGTTGCCCTCGTCTACGGTGACGACGGCGCCGCGTCGGTCGAGCTCTCCAGCATCGGCGACCTCATCGCGCTCGCCGGGCTCGCAGCAGCGGTGCTGGAGCGGCTTATCCTGCGAAAGAAGCTGAACCGGAGCGGCGGATCCCAGGAGCCCGCCGCGCCGCAGAGGGCGTCCGCGCCGCCGGCCGAGGCCGCCGCGCCGCAGAGGGCGTCCGCGCCGCCGGCCGAGGCCGCCGCGCCGCAGAGGGCGTCCGCGCCGCCGGCCGAGGCCGCCGCTCCGCTGGACGAGCACGGCGACGAGCTCGCCAAGGATGGCCCGCTCTCCCTGCGCACCCGCGCCGCGCTGCTGGAGCTGAGCAGCATGGTCCGCGTGGCGTCGCAGGGGTCGTCCGCCACCGACGCTGGATCCCCGCCGCCCGCGGCGCATGCAGACCTCGGCGCGGGCGAGGCAGCGCATGCCGACCGCGAGGATGTCGAGCCGCAAGGCCCGCGGCATCAGAGCGGCTGGTCCACGGAGGACGGCGGATCCGGGATCGACGCCGTCGCGCGGGCGTTCGGTCTCCGCGGCACCGGCGTGGAGGCCGAGCCCGTGCGGCCGGACGAAGGCGTCGCGCACGCGATGGCGTTCAGATCGACCGTCCCGCCGGCCCCGATGCCGCACGCGCCGATCCCCGGCGCCGAGCCGCAGTTCAGGCGCGGCCGCGAGGCGGGCGTGGACGTCGTATCGGGCACGGCCGTCACGGCGCCGATGATGCCAGCGATCACCGAGCCGCTCCTGCAGGCGGTCAGGGCCCCGTCTTCGCCGGTCATCACGGCGTCGTCGGCGCCGCCCGCCCTCGACGAGATCCCCGACCTGGAGATCCCCGCGGCGCCGGCCCCCTCGCGGTCCGAGGACTTCGATCTCGGCGAGCCTGAGGAGGCGCGGACGAAGCGGTACTCACGTCCGCCGTGGATGCTCGATAGCTCGATCACGCCCGGCGCCGAAGAGCACCGGGACGCCGGGCCGGCGCCATCGTCGGAAGCCGCGCGCCCCCACTGGCGCCGCCGCACGCCCGTCGCCCTCGAGGCCGCCGCAGCGTATCCGAGGCCCCCGTCCGAGCGGCGCGCCGCGGTCTCGCCCTCTCCGGCCGGCGAGCTGCGCGCGGAGTACAGCTCGCTCGTGCAGCACGTCCTCGCGGGCGGCGAGGCGGGATCGAGGGCGTTTGCCGAGCTCGTGCGCAACGGCGAGACAGCGATCTCGATCGTCGCCGCGCGTTTTCCCGGTCCGCTCCGGGTCGATCGCCAGCGCTTCCGTGAGCAGATCGCCGGCCCGGATGGCGTCGCGAGCGTCGCCGCGGCGCCCCCCGCCTCCCAGTGCGGGACGCTGCTCGAGCTCATCGTCGCGATCCGGCGCCCGGCGCTTCCCTTCATGACCGTGCGGAGCTCCTCGCCCGACCCCGAGGTGCGCTTCTGGGCCACGCACGTGCTCGGCGAGCTGCCGTATCCGGAAGCTGCCAACGCGCTGCTCCCGCGGCTCTTCGACGACAGCATCGCCGTCCGGCGGATCGCCGTCCGTTCGGCCGCCTTGTTGATCGCGGCGCCGCCCGCAGGCGGCCCGATCCTGCAAGGGCTCGATCACATCGCGCGCGACCGCGAGGAGTCGCCGGTGCGGCGGCTGACCGCCATCGAGACCATGGGCGAGATCCGCTCCGGATCCAGCGTGCCGGCGCTCGTCAGCGCGCTCTCCGATCCGCACGAGGTGATCGTCGAGGCGTCGGCCCGGGCGCTGCTCGTCATCACGCGAGAAGATCACGGCCGCGACGCGCGCAAGTGGATGTCGTGGTGGTCGAGGAACGGCGAGCGCCATCGCATCGAGTGGATCATCGACGCGCTCACGCACGAGAAGCCCGCCCTCCGCCGCGCGGCCATCGACGAGCTGAAGGGCATCACCCGGGAGTACTTCGGCTACTACGAGGATCTGCCGCGACAGGAGCGGGAGGCCGCCCAGGAGCGCTACCGCGCGTGGTGGACCTCGGAGGGGCGCTCGCGGTTCCGCACCACGGGCTGACGTAGCCGCGCCGAGCGCGACCAGCTGCCCGTAGCGGCGCGCGACCAGCTGCCCGCAGCGGCGCGCGACGCTGTTGCGCGTGGGACGGGGGCGCGGGCCCGCCCTCACAGAGGGCGGGAGCGACGAGAATGCCCACCGAGCCCGCGCAGGGCAGGGGGTGGGCGGCTCATCCGGTCACCGGGAGCCGCCCTTCGGGTGGATTGGCTGTGGCAGAGGAGAGATCAGACCGCGCAGCGGCGGTTCACTTGGGGGCGGCGGGAGCGGCGGGAGCGGCGGCAGGCTGCGCGGCGGGCGCCGGCCTCCTGGGGGCGTCCACCCTCACGGCGGCAGGCACGGTCTCGCCGGCCTCCTTCATGGCCTTGTCGATGAGCTTCTTGAACTTCGAGAACGGCTGCGCGCCGCTGAGGAAGTAGCCGTTCACGACGAAGGCGGGCGTCCCGCTGATGCCCGACTTGTCCGCCACGGAGTTCTCGGCGTCCACGAACGCCTTGTGGGTGTTCGTGTCGAGCGCCTTCTTGAACTTCGTCATGTCGAGGCCCAGCTCCTCGGCGTACTTCTCGAGCGAGGCGCGCGAGAAGGCGTCCGGCTGCCCCTGGTTCTTGAAGAGCACCTCGTGGTACGCCCAGAACCCGGCGTTGCCCTTCTGCGCGTAGGCCTCCTGCGAGGCCTCGGACGCGAGCGGCGCGTTCTTGTGCATCGGCAGCGGCCGGTGGCGCCACACGATCTTCAGCTTGTCGCCGTAGGTCTTCGAGACCTGCGAGACCGTATCCTCGACGCGCTTGCAGAACGGGCACTCGAAGTCCGAGAAGACCTGCATGACGACCTTGGCCCGCTCGCCGCCCTTCCACGGGCTGTTCGGCGCCGGCGCGGCGACTTCCTTGCGCTCGGGCGGCGGCGGCTCCTTGCCGTCCTTGATGATCTCGGCGTAGAGGTCCTTGGCGGCGACGCCCTTGGCGAGCATCCCCTCGGCCTTCTTGATCTCCTCGTCGACGATCGTCTTGAACTTGTCGATCGGCTGCGCGCCGACGAGCCGGCGGCCGTTGATGAAGAAGTGCGGGGTCCCGGACGCCTGCAGGTCGTCCGCGAGCTCCTGATCGGCGGCGATCGACGCGCCGTGCTTCTTTGTGGCGATCGCGACCTTCACCTTCTCGGCGTCGAGCCCGAGCTCCTTGGCGTAGCCGAGCAGGTCGTCGTCGCTGAGCTTCTGCTGGTTCTTCCAGAGCAGGTCGTACGTGTCCCAGAAGCCCTTCTCGCCCTTCTGCGCGCGGGCCTCCATGGCGAGCTCGGCCGCGGGCTCGGCGCGCTGGTGGAACGGGAGCGGGTTGTTCTTCCAGACGAACCGGACCTTGTCCCCGTAGGTCTTGAGGAGCTCCTCCATGGTCGGGACGACCTTGGTGCAGAAGGGGCACTGGAAGTCGGACCACTCGACGATGGTGACCAGCGCGGTGGCCGGCCCCTTCGCGGGCGAGTCGCCGACGGGCACCTTCCAGACCGTCTTGTCGTCCTCCTGCGGGCGCTCGCGGTCCTTCTGGGGCGGCGCCTTCGCCTTGTTCTCCCCGGCGAGCTTGGCGTACACCTTGTCGGGCTTCGTCCCCGCGGCGACCGCCGCCTGCGCGGCCTTGAGCTGCTCCTCGATGACGGCGGTGAACTTGTCGATCGGCTGAGCGCCGCTCAGGAACACGCCGTTGATGATCGAGGCGGGCGTGCCGGTGACGCCGGAGGACTTGCCGACCGCCATGTCGGCGTCGATCTTGGCCATGTACTCCTGCCGATCGAACGCCGCCTTGAACTTCGCCTTGTCGACGCCGGACTCGACCGCCCACTTCTCGAAGTTGTCGGGCGTGAGGCTCTTCTGGTTCTGGAAGGCGAGCTCGTGGAACTTCCAGAAGGCCTTCGAGCCGCCGAGGCGGAACACGGTCTCGGCCGCGAGCGCCGCCGGGCGCGCGTTCTTGTGGAAGGGGAGCGGGTTGTTCTTCCAGATGACGCGCAGCTTCTCGGGACCGTACTTGTCCTTGAGCTGGTTGATCGTGGTCTCGACCCGGGTGCAGAACGGACACTCGAAGTCGCTGAAGACGACCATCGTCACCGGCGCCGTCCGCGCGCCCCACACCGGGTCCTTCGACGACACCGGCACCGCCGCGTCCTCGTCGGTCCACGGCTGACCGTCCTCGACGGCCGCCGAGATCTCATGCCCGCGCGAGCCGGCGCTTCGATCGATACTCCACATCAGCCCCATCCCTGCGATGAAGCAGAGAAGAAAGCCGACGATGGCTGTTCCCTTGTTCATGATATTTCCTCTCTCAACGGTGGTGGGGCTCCGCCAGGCGGGCCCCTCCTTCAACGCGGGCGCGACACCAGGTGGCGTGCCCGCGACAAGATCGCGAATCGTGCGCTCCCAGGGCGGCGAGCCACCCTGGGCCGAAGGAGCCGCCGCCGCGCGGTGCGGCCGCAGACCCCCGGCGGAGCGCCGGGACCGCTCTGGACCCGCCACGCCGGCGTCTGCGCCCGGCCTTCGTCGCGCGGGCGCGTCGCCCTGGAGAGGGCGAGCCTGCGCGACGTGGGGCCGGACGAGCCGCCTAGTGGGCTCGGGTCAGAACGGCGAACGCTCCGGATCTCGCGGCAGGGCCGGCCACGAACCGCCAGCAGCGGGCTCCGAGAGACCACGCGGCGCGATCGAGCACGGCCTGCCGGCGAGCTCGCCTCATCGAGGCGGGTGGTAGATGCCCTGTTCCACGCCGGAGCGCGGCCCCCCGGGGACCGCGAGGAACGAGAAGAGCGCCACGGGCGTGCCCGCGGCAGGGAGGACGAGCTCCGGAACGAGCAGCGCCTGATGCGGCGGGCTGGAGAGCTCGCTCACAGGGCCGGGATGGCGCGAGCTCGGTCCGACCCTCGGCCAGAGATCGCCCCCCTCGCATCCAGGGACCGCGTCGATCCGCGCATCGGTGATCGGGAGAGTGCGGGGCGGGGCGACCGACGAAGCGCCACGGGGATCGCAGATGGGCGCAGCCCTCGTCGCGCCCGTCGCGTCGTCGACGCTCGTCAGGACGGTGCACGATGGCTCGTCCGGCGGGGCGACGATCGTCATCCGGTCGTCCTCGCAGACCGGAACGATCGCAGCGCCCGCGCGCAGCGGGAGGACCAGCGCCAACGCGAACGTCAGCAAGGTCATCAGGCGCTGGACGGCGTGTCGTGACATCCCTGCCAAGGAGTAGCCGAGGCCAGCGAGGAGAGCAATGGCCGGGACCTCGGGTGATTGCAGCGTTTTCTGGACTCCCTGGACGGATTCCGGCGCCGCTCAGGGCGGCCGCCCGGAGCGAGCGACTTGTCGACAGGGTGCGGATAACCCTGTGGATAATCTGGAGAGCCCCTGTGTCGAAACGGCGCGGCACGGCGAGAGCACCGCGAAAACACGGCCCGTTTCGGCGCGGTAGAGCGAACCACCCGAAGTTGGCCCACCTTGTCCTACATCCGGTAGGTTCGGTTCATGGCGAACTCCTCCGCGACCGTGCCTCGCCCGGTTCTTCCGCCCTCGCATGAGCCCAACAAGAGCGGCTTCGCTGCGGACGATGTTCCCCGACCGCTCGGACGCTACGTGCTCCTGCGGCGCATCGCTCGGGGGGGCATGGGCGAAGTGTTCCTCGCCTCCACGACCGGCCTCGAGGGGGCCGAGCGCGCCGTCGTCGTGAAGATCATCCGCCGCGAGCACGCGTCCGACCCGAGCTACATCGCCCGCTTTCTGGATGAGGCGCGGGTGCAGGCGCAGCTCCAGCATTCCGGCGTCGCGCAGGTCATCGAGGCGGACGTCGACCCGGCGACGGGGGAGCCGTACGCGGTGGTCGAGCACGTCGAGGGCCGGAGCCTCGGCGAGGTCCGGGCGCGCGCGGTGCAGCTCGGGCACCGCTTCGACTGGGCGGAGGCGGTCGCGATCGCGACGATGATCGCCGAGGCGCTCGCCCACGTGCACGAGCGCAGGGACCCGTCGGGCGCCGCGCTCGGCATCGTGCACCGCGATCTGTCGCCCCAGAACGTGATGCTCGGCTTCTCCGGCGACGTGAAGATCATCGACTTCGGCACCGCGCGCGGGCAGAACCGGCGCTGCCACACGGTCGCGGGCGTCGTCTTCGCGAAGCCGGGCTACGTCGCGCCGGAGGTCGCCAACGGCGACCCGGGCGACGCGCGGGTCGACCTCTACGCGCTCGGGATCATGCTCTGGGAGCTGTGCGCGGGGCGCCGCTTCCTCCAGGGCGACGCGCAGACGCACATGGCCGCGGTCGCGCGCAACCAGAACGATCCGCCGCCGATCGCTCTCTCGCTCGGGGCGACGCCGGCGCTCGACGCCGCGATCGCGCGGCTCACGGCCTTCGACAGGGAGGCCCGGTACCCGTCGAGCCGCGCCGCCGCGCGCGACCTCGCCGCGCTCCTCGGCGCGGCGGTCGCGCTGCCGGGCGGCGAGCGCGGCGTGCGCGCGCGGGCCGCGCACCTGATGCAGCGGCTCTTTCCGGGCGAGCCGGGGCGCTCGCGCGGAGAGTTCGCGACCCTCGTCACCGCCGCCAAGGCGCACCGCGCCACGGCCGTGACGCCGGTGAGCCCTCGCGCCGAGGCGATGGCCTCGGCCGAGCGCGGCGACGAGGGCATGCTGCCGGGCACGCGCTACCGGCTGCTGCGCGAGATCGGCGCCGGCGCGAGCAGCACCGTCTACGAGGCGGAGCACGTCGACCTCGGGCGCCGCGTGGCGCTCAAGGTCGTCTCCGCCGAGCACTCCGCGACGGACGTGGTCGCGAACCGCTTCCGCCGCGAGGCGCGCGTCCTCTCGCGCCTGTCCCACGAGCACCTCGTGAAGGTGCACGACTTCGGCATGGCCGCGGATGGCCGCCTGTTCTGCGGCATGGACCTGCTCGAGGGCGCGACGCTCGACGCCGTGCTTGCCCGCGGGGCCGCGATCGACTGGAGGGACGCGTTCGCGATGGCGGTCAAGGTGCTGAGCGCGCTCGAGCTCACGCACGCCGAGGGCCTCGTGCACCGGGACATCAAGCCCGAGAACCTGTTCCTGACGCGTCCGAGCGGCGCCGAGGGGGCGCCCTCCATCGCGGAGGCCGGCCTGAAGCTGCTCGATTTCGGGCTCGCGAAGTGCCTCTCGGAGGACCGCGGCGAGGTCGACGGCGTCGCGGACGCGACGGGCGCGGGCGAGGGGCCGGCGCGGGCCGCGGTCGCGATCGTGGGGACGCCCGAGTACATGGCCCCCGAGCAGGCCGCGTCGGGGCGCATCGACGGGCGCGCGGATCTCTACGCGCTCGGGTGCGTCCTCTACGAGATGCTCACGGGGCGCCTGCCGTTCGTCGAGCCGAGCCTCGTCGCGCTGCTCGACGCGAAGGTCAAGGGCAGCCCCGAGCGCCTCCGCGAGCGCGCGCCGGCCCGGCAGATCCCGCCCTTCGTCGATGAGCTGGTGATGCGCGCGCTGGCGCGCCATCCGAGCGTCCGCTTCCAGAGCGCCACCGAGATGCGTCAGGCCATCCTGAGCGCGCTGGGCACGCCCGGGCGCGCGCGCACGCGCCGCCGGGCGCTCGGGTTCGCGGCGGTGGCCGCCGTGATGGCGCTCGCGGGCGTGGTCGTCGTGGGCAAGGGGCGCGAGATCGCGGCGCGCGTTCCAGCGGCCGCTGCGCTGCTCGGCGTCGCGGGCGAAGCGGCCCCTTCGTCGGGCGAGGCGGCTCAGCCCGATGCGCCCGTCGACGCGCCGACGGCCGTCTCGGAGGCGCCGGCGGCGGGCGCGGCGCCGCAGGCCCTCGCGGTCGCCGCAGCGGTGCAGGCAGCCGGAGCGCCGGCTGCCGCGGTCACCCCCGATGCGGCCGCGCCCGGCGCAGCCGGCGCGCTCGTGCCCAGCGAGGTGGGGCAGGGGACCGGCGTCCCTTCGGCCCTCGCGGCCTCGCCCGCCGCCGTCGCGCCGCCTGCGCAGCCCGCCGTCGCGAAGGCCGACGCGGCGAAGCCGCCCGCCAGGAACCAGACCGTCCCGCGCAGGCCGGCGGTGGCGACGCGCGGATCGGCGCCGAAGGCGGACAAGCCTGCGGCGCGCGGCGCGGCGGATCGCGCCTCTCGTGAGGTCGCGAAGCGCGACTCGAAAGCGCGCGAGCGATCGTCCTCGTCCTCAGCGCGCGAGCCGTCGACGCCGACGCCTGCCCGTGGCGACGCTGACACGGCGGAGAAAGACGGCAACGGGCACGAGGATCCCACCGAGGCGAAGCGGCGCCGTCACAAGCGGCGGTCCCGGGTCGCCAAGGCCGAGTAAGCTGCGCCCCACGCGGAGCATTTCTCTCGCGCGCACGCTGCGGCGTTGTATACCGCGCAGCCTGCGATGGCTCAGATAGCCCTGTCCGCCCCGGGATCGAACGCCGTTACCTCGGGCCCACCCCATCGCGCCATCCTGCGGCTCGCGCTGCCGACCGTGGCGGCGATGCTCACCCAGAGCATCGTCAACGAGATCGACATCGTCTTCTTCGCGCACCTGCCGTGCCCCGAGTCGTCGAACGCGCACGCGGCGCTCCTGCCGTCGCTGATCGTCCTCTGGCTGTTCGGCGGCTCGCTCAGCGCGGTCTCGGTCGGTACGCAAGCGTTCACCGCGCGACGATTTGCCGAGAAGCGGCCCGAGGACGCGGGTGCGGTCCTCGCGAACGCCCTGTTCTTCGCGATCGTCGCCGGCGTCGCGTTCTCCGTGATCGGGTACCTGACGATGCCGTACATCCTCTCGGTCATCATCAAGGTGCCCGACGCGCGGCAGGCGGCGCTCGACTACCTCGGCTGGCGCCTGCTCGGGGTGACGTCGATGGCGGCGACGTTCGCCCTGAAGGCGTTCTTCGACGGCATCGGCAAGACGCACATCCACCTCGTCTCGGCGCTCGCGATGAACGCGCTGAACATCGTGCTCTGCCTCGTGCTCATCTTCGGCAACGCCTCGCTCGGCATCCCGAAGTACGGCATCGCCGGGGCGGGCATCGCGGGCTTCATCTCGACCTACGTCGGCCTCGCGATCATGGTCGTGTACGCGCTCCTGCCGCAGTACCGGCGCCTCTACCGCCCGTTCGCAACGAGCAAGCTCTCGGCCCCGCTCACCTGGTCGATCCTCAAGCTGTCGATCCCGAGCGCCGTCGCCACCGTCGCCATCATGACGGGCTTCGCCCTGTTCTACGCGATCGCCAGCAAGCTCGACCAGGTCGCGCCGGCGGGCGTGATCTCGCCGCTCTGCCCGGGCGGCAGCGCCGAGCCGGTCTACGGCGCGGCGACCACGGTGATCGTCGGGATCTTGAAGCTCACGTTCACCGCCTGCCTGGCCTTCGGCACGTCGACCGCGACCCTTGTCGCGCAGTCGCTCGGCGAGAAGGACGGCGACAAGGCCGCGCGCTTCGGCTGGGTGAGCGTCCGGCTGGGGCTCGTGATCTTCGGGGTCGTCGGCCTGCTCGAGGCGATCTTCGCCCCGCAGATCCTCGCCTTCGCCAGCAGCAGCGAGCTCGTCCAGGCCGCGGCGCTCCGGCCGCTCCAGGTGATGGGCATCTGCACGCCGCTCGTCGCGGTCGGCATGATCCTGACGCAGGCGCTCTTCGGCGCGGGCAACACCGTGTTCGTGATGGTGGTGGAGCTCATCCTGCACTTCACCTGCCTCGTCCCGCTCGCGTGGCTGCTCGGCATCACGCTCGGCTTCGGCCTGATGGGCATCTGGGGGGCCGGCGTCATCTACGTGGTCCTCCTCGCGGCGACCATGGTGTGGAAGTTCCGCTCGGGGGACTGGAAGAAGATCCGGCTCGACGCCCAGCATCCGCCCGACAAGGCCGTGCTCGGCGCGGAGGGCGGCGGTCCGGGCGTGGAGGGGCTCTGACCCGCGCTCAGCGGGGGAACGCGGCGGCGTTCCCGCCGTCGACGGTCACGACGCAGCCCGTCGTGGCCTCGGCGGTCGCGAGATAAACGAAGGCCTGCGCCACGTCGGCCGCGGTGGTCTCGCGCCGGAGCAGGTTGTCGCGGAAGTAGTCGTCGACCGAGACGTTGCGGGCGCGGGCGCGGGCCTCCAGCAGGCCGGCGCCGAACAGCGCGGTCCGGATGCGGTCGGCGTTCACGGCGTTCGCCCGGATGCCCTGGGGGCCGAGGTCGACGGCGTACTGGCGCATCAGCGCGACGAGCGCCGCCTTGGCGACGGAGTACGGGCCGAAGTCGGGCCCCTGGTTGAACGCGCTCTTCGACGCGTTGAACAGGAGCGCGCCGCCCGAGTCCTGGGCGAGCAGCACCCGCGCCGCCGCGCGGGCGACGTTCTGGTGGCCGAGCAGGTTCAGCTCGAGCGAGGCGCACAGAGCCTCGTGTCCCTCCGACGTGTGGATGGGCCCCGAGAACGCGCGGCCGGCGTTCGACACGACGACGTCGACGCCGCCGAAGTGCGCCGCGGCCTGCGCGAACGCCCGGTTCACGCTCGCCTCGCTGCGCACGTCGCAGGCGATCTTCGTGCAGCGGCCGCGGTGGCGTCCCCCGAACTCGGCGGCGGCCTTCTCGAGGGGCTCCTCGTCGCGATCGGCCAGCACCACGTGCGCTCCCGCGGCGAGGAACGCCGCCGCGGTCGCGTGGCCGATCCCCGAGGCGGCGCCCGTCACCAGCGCGATGCGCCGATCGAGCGGGCCTCTCTGCCCCGCCCCGAGCTTCAGCTTCGCCTGCTCGAGGCTCCAGTACTCCATGTCGAAGAGGTCGAGCTCCGGGACCGGCTGGTACCCGCCGAGCGCCTCGGCGGCCTCGATCACCGAGACGGTGTGATCGTAGACGTCCGCGACGATCGCCGCCTCGGCGTGCGAGCCGCCGACGCACAGCGCGCCCACCCCGGGGAAGAGCAGCACCCGCGGGAACGGATCGAGCTCGTCGCGGGCGACGCCCCGCGCGGCGCAGGAGCGGCGGAAATACTCGTGGTACTCGGCCACGTACCTCGCGATGGCCTGCTCGACGGCCGCGCGGAAGCGCGCGGTGTCGGTGACGTCGCCGCCGTCGACGATGAGCGGCCGCGCCTTGGTGCGGATGACGTGATCCGGGGTCGCGCAGCCGATCTGCGAGGCCCGCGCGATGTCGTCGCGGTCGCAGAACGCGATCAGCTGCAGGCTGGTGCGGAGCGTGCAGACCCAGGGACGACCCGAGGCGCGGGCGAGCGCGCCCCGGACGACCGGCCCGATGGCGGCCCGGAACTCCGGATCGGGCGCCGCGACCGTCGGGTGCGGGACGATCGCGCTGCGCTGGGCGATGTAGCGCTCGGCGCGCGTCACGGCGTCGATCATGCGCGCATAGCTCTCCTCGGCGGTGTCGCCCCACGTGAAGACCCCGTGCTTGTCGAGGATCATCACCGACGGGAGCGCCCCTTGCGCGAGGCGCGCCCGGACGAGCTCGGCGACGCGACGGGCGAGCGCGAAGCCCGGCATGACATACGGCACGAAGAGCGCCTGGTCCCCGTAGATCTCCCGCACGATCTCGGCCGAGCCGGGCTGATCGATGACCGAGAGCACGGCGTCCGCGTGGGTGTGATCGACGAACTTCGCGGGGAGGATCGCGTGCAGCAGCGCCTCGACCGACGGCGTGGGGCTCGATGGATCCAGCATCTGGCCGCGCAGGAGCGCGACCATCTGCTCGTCGGTCATCGCCTCGAGCTCGCACGCGCGCTGGAGCGGCGCGAGGCGGCACGCGGGGAAGCCGCGCGGCTCGATGGTCGCGAGATCCCACCCGCTGCCCTTGATGAAGAGCACGTCGACGCGATCGCCGAGCAGGTCGACGGCCGTGCTCTTGACGCTCGTGTTCCCGCCGCCGTGGAGCACGAGCGACGGATCGGCGCCGAGCAGGCGCGAGGTGTAGACGCGGAGGGCGAGATCCTCGCCGCAGGTAGCGGCGTAGGTGTCGAGGTAGCGCTGGGCTTCGTCCCTGCTGTGGCGAGGATCCATCGTTCGGCCGCCTACCCCAGCGGCGGAGGCGCCGAAAGCCCGCCGCTCAGTACCGGTAGTTCTCGGCCTTGAACGGGCCCTCGGCGGGGATGCCCAGGTACTTCGCCTGGTCCTGCGTGAGCTGCGTCAGCTCGACCCCGAGCTTCGGCAGGTGCAGCGCGGCGACCTTCTCGTCGAGCTTCTTCGGCAGCAGGTGGACGCCGACCGTGTACTTCTCCGTCCACAGGGCGATCTGCGCGAGGACCTGGTTGGAGAACGAGGTCGACATCACGAACGACGGGTGGCCCGTGGCGCACCCGAGGTTCACGAGCCGGCCGCGCGCGAGGACGATGAGCCGCTTGCCGTCCGGGAAGATGAAGTGATCGACCTGCGGCTTGATGTTCTCCTCCTTGATCTCGGGGTTCTTCTCGAGCCACGAGATCTGGATCTCCGAGTCGAAGTGGCCGATGTTGCAGAGGATCGCCTCGTCCTTCATCGCGGTCATGTGCTCGGCGCGCACGACGTCGGCGCATCCGGTCGCCGTGACGAAGATGTCGGCGACCGGGGCGACGCTCTCGAGGCGCTTCACCTCGTAGCCCTCCATCGCCGCCTGCAGCGCGCAGATCGGGTCGATCTCGGTGATGATCACGCGCGCCCCGAGGCCGCGCAGCGACTGCGCGCACCCCTTGCCGACGTCGCCGTAGCCGCACACGACGGCGACCTTGCCGGCGAACATCACGTCGGTGGCCCGCTTGATCCCGTCGCCCAGCGACTCGCGGCAGCCGTAGAGGTTGTCGAACTTGCTCTTCGTCACCGAGTCGTTGACGTTGATCGCGGGCACCTTCAGCTTGCCGGCGCGGTGCATCTCGTAGAGCCGGTGCACGCCCGTCGTCGTCTCCTCCGAGAGCCCGCGGATCGGGTCGTTGCCGGCGAAGAGCTCCGGGTGCTTCTCGTGGGCGATGATCGTGAGATCGCCGCCGTCATCGAGGATCATGTTGGGCCCCTTGCCGCCCTTGAAGGCGTAGATCTGCTGCTCGATGCACCAGTCGTACTCCTCGAGGGTCTCGCCCTTCCAGGCGAAGACCGGGATGCCGGCCGCCGCGATCGCCGCAGCGGCGTGGTCCTGCGTCGAGTAGATGTTGCAGCTCGACCAGGTGACCTCGGCGCCGAGGGCGACCAGCGTCTCGATCAGCACCGCGGTCTGGATCGTCATGTGGAGGCAGCCGGCGACGCGCGCGCCCTTGAGCGGCTGCGACGGGCCGTACTCGGCCCGGAGCGTCATCAGGCCCGGCATCTCCTTCTCGGCGATGCGGATCTCCTTGCGACCCCAGTCAGCAAGCGTGATGTCGGCGACCTTGTAGGAGAGCTTTTTCTCAGCAGTCATGGTGTCCCTTTGCCTTTTCCGGTGAATGCGCTCGAGCGCGCGCCGCGCCAGCCGACGAGCAGCTGCCAAACGAGGTGTCGATCCGGACCTTCGCCCTGCCAGGCGGACGGCAGCCGCCGGATCTCGACGCCGGAGAGCCCTGCCTCCTCGGCGAGGCGCCGGAGGTCGTCCGGCGAGAAGCCGAGCCAGATGTCCGCCTCCTGCTCTCGCAGGGTCTGATCGTGGTGCGCCTCGTAATCGAGCACGCACACCGCGCCGCCGCGGGCGTGCGCGGCGTCCTCGCCGCGGCCGGGCGCGGCCGGCCGCGCGAGCTCGACGAGGGCGCGCATCGCCTTGGCCGGCTGCGGCGCGTGGTGCAGCACGCGGGCCGCGAGGACCACGTCCGCGCCGCCGGAGAGGGCCTCGCCGGCCTCCGGCGGACCGCCACCGAGCGCGCGGGCCACGGCCTGGATCACCTCGGGCCCGTCGATCTCGCCGCACACGAGCTCGACGTTCTCGAGGCTGCGCCGCCGCAGGCGCTCGCCCGCGAGCTGCAGCTGGGCGCTCGCGCGATCGAGCCCGACGACGCGGTCGAAGACGGGGGACAGCACCTCGAGCAGCGCCCCATCGCCGGTGCCCGCGTCGACCGCCAGCCGGCGGTGGGGCAGGAGCGGCGCGAGCGCGGCGAGGTAGGCGGCGAGCTCGGACGGCGGCCCCGGGCGCAACGGGCGCCCGCCGCGCGCGAAGAACTCGCGCGTCTCGGCGTCGCGCGCCGCGAGCACCTCCTCGATGCGCGCGAGCGTCCCGTCGGCCGCGCACGCGCGCTGCCCCGCGCGCACGGCGTCGTCGACCACGGGGTCGCTCGTGGCGCGCGGGTCGAGGCGGAGCAGCGTCCACGTGCCCTGGCGGCGTGCCAGCAGGATCCCCGCCTCGCGCAGCGCGGCCGCGTGCCGCGAGATTTTCGGCTGGCCCTCACGGAGCAGCTCGGCCAGCTCGCCGACCGCCAGCTCCTCCGCTGCGGCCAGGCCGAGGAGCCGCACCCGCACCGGATCCGAAAGGAGCCGGTACAGCTCGCACCGCGCGACCGCCCCCATCGGCTCGGCCGGGACCTCCGTGACCGTCATCACGGTTCATATATATGCATCGATGCGCATGAATGCAAATTGAAAGTTCACGCGCAGGAGCGCACCTGCGGTGACGCAGACGTCCGCCAGTCAGCCGCGGACGGGCTCAGCTGAACGAGCGGACGGGATCCGTTGAAGTTGCGGACGGGCTCAGCCGAACGAGCGGACGGCCTTGTCGAGCTTCGCCTCTTCCGAGGAGCGGAGCAGGCCCACGGCCACCACGGTGAGGCGCTCCGGCCGGAACAGCGCGCGCGCGGCGTTGCGCACGTCCTCGGCCGTGACGCGGGCGAGCTCCTCGTGCCGCGCCTCCGGGGTGCGGGTGATGTCGGCGAGGGCGGCGAGCCCGTGGAAGCCGGCGGTCGCCTCGGCGTCGTCGAGCATCGCTTCCACCGACCACAGGTGGCGGTCGCGCGCCTTGGCGAGCTCGTCCTCGCGCGGGCCGACCTCGGAGAGCTCGCGGAGCAGCGAGAAGATCTCCCGGACCACCACGGTCGCGCGGTCGTGCTGCACGCCCGCGGCGATGTCGACGACCCCGTCGTCCTCGTAGGCCTCGAACATCCCCGACACGTCGTAGCAGAGGCCCAGCCGGTCGCAGATCCGCTCGTACAGCCGCGTCGACATGCCGTCGTCGAGGACGCGGAGCAGCATCTCCACGGCGGGCTCGCGCGGATCGCGCTCGCTCACGCCACGGAACGCGACCCGCAGCTCGGTCTGGCTCGACTGGTTCTCGATGAAGCGGAACCTCGGCTTCTTCTGTCCGTTCGGCGGCGGCGCGGCGGGCACCTGCTCGCCGCGCGGCATGGCGCCAAAGTGCCGCTCGACGGCCCGCGCGCACGCGTCTGGATCGAGCCGCCCGGCGAGGCAGAGCACCGCGTTCGCCGTCGTGTAGTGCCGGGCGTGGTGGGCGCGCAGCATCGGCTCGTCGAAGCGATCGAGCGCGTCGATGCCGCCGGTGATGGTGAAGCCGAGCGGGTGCCGCTCGTACATGAGGGCGCGCGCGTTGTTGTCCGGGTCGATGTCGCGCCCCTCGTCGTCGAGGTCCTCGAGGATCTCCTCGCGCACGATGCCGCGCTCGACCTCGATCGCGGTGAAGCGGGGCGACGTGGCGACCTCGCCGAGCAGGGCGATCACCGGCTCCAGGTTCGTCGGCGGCACGGAGATGCTCATCACGCCGTGGTCGACGTGGGTCGCCGCGTAGAGCGTCCCGCCGAGCCGCTCGAACGCGAGCGCCTGCGCGTGCGCCGACGGCAGCGTCGGCGTCCCCCGGAACACCATGTGCTCCAGGAAATGGGAGATCCCGTTGTTCTGCGGGTTCTCGAACCGCGAGCCGACGCGCAGGTAGAGCGAAGCGACCGCCCGGTGAACGTGCGGCTGCGGGACGAGGACGACCTTGAGGCCGTTCGAGAGGAGGACGTCGCGAGCGTCACGCGGCGGGAGCGACGTCATTCCCCCTCGTCCCCGAGCGGGAGCTCCGGCTCGCCGGAGCCGTCCTCGGCCGGCCTGGACTCCTTGAGGAGGTTCTGGTCGTACTTCACCTCGCTGCCGATCGTCGACTTCAGCCGGCGCATGTACCCGATGAGCGCGTCGTTCTGCTTCGCGGCGCGCATCGCGGCGGTGTAGAACTCGCGGTCCTTGTCCCATTGCTCCTGGCTCGCGGACGTCTTCTCCTTGAGCTGGATCACGGCGTAACCGTTCTCCAGCGCCACGATGTCCTTGGGCAGATCGCCCGGCTTGTCGAGCTGGAAGGCGATGCGCGCGGCCTCGGTGCTGTCCCTCGCGTCCGTGATCGGGGAGCCCGACACGTTGAACGGCAGGCTCGCCTCGACGGTCGGCCGGTTCGGGTGGTTCGCCGTCGTGTAGGGCGGCCGCGCCGCGCCAGGCTCGGCCTGGCCGCTGTCCTTCGCCCCCTCGTCCTTGTTCCCGTCCTGCTTCGCGGCGGCGGGCTGCGCCCCCGCGGCGGCGCCGGCCTTGTCCTTCGCGGGCGCGAGGTGGGCCAGGTAAGCGGCGAGCGCGTCCTCCAGCGACTTGCCGCCCGCGGCGGCGGCGAGCACCTGCTTCGCGGCCTCGGCCGCGAGCCGCTCCGACTCGTGGGCGATGTACAGGTCGCGCGCCGTCTCCAGCCGGCCGATCCTCTCGGCGTCGGCGTCCTTCGCGATCTGCTCGAGCTTGATCACGTGGAAGCCGTCCTCGGTCTCGATGAGGTCCGACACCTCGCCCGCCTTCATCTCGAAGAGCTTGTCCTCGACAGGCTTGCTGAGCCGGCCCTTGGTCACGCAGCCGAGATCGCCGCCGCGCGCCGCGCTCGGATCGTCGCTCGCGCTGCGCGCCACGTCGGCGAAGCTCTCGCCCTTCTTGAGGCGCTGGACCGCCGCCTCGATCCGGGCCTTCGCGGCCGCCTTGCCCGCCTCCGGCCCCTGCTCGGCCTCCGCGGCCTGCACCTCGACCATGAGGTCTCGGGCGACCCGGCACTCGGGCAGATAGTGCGCCTTGCGCCCCTCCCAGGTCTTGTCGAGCTCTTCCTTGTTGGCCTCCGCCCAGGCCTGGATCGCCTTCTCCGAGGTGTCGACGATGAGGTCGCTGTAGAAGCGCCGATCGAAGCGCACGTAGCTGAGCGTCCGGGTCGATTTCTCGCGCGAGAACTGCTCGAACGCCTCGCTCTCACCGAC
Source organism: Sorangium sp. So ce887 (assembly GCF_051521455.1). NCBI lineage: Bacteria > Pseudomonadati > Myxococcota > Polyangiales > Polyangiaceae > Sorangium > Sorangium sp. So ce887. Next base: position 4,185,398 of record NZ_CP150354.1, read on the forward strand.
CCGGACCCGCGCGCGGATGAGGTCGCGCATCCGCGCGGCGACGAGCTCCTTCCGCTGAGTTTCGCGGAAGTCCGTCGGGCTCATCTTCGTGATGTTCCGGATTTGCTTCTCGTACTGCTTGCTGTCGAACTTCTTGGTCTGGCGGTTGCGGACGTCCAGGTAGCGAATGAGGTCTTCCCGGAGGTTCAGGGCGTAACCGACCTGGCGGATCTTGTCCGCGGGCAGCGAGACACGCGCCCTGCCGGCCACGAGCTCGGCCGTGAGCTCGTCGTCCGAGACGCTGATCCCGAGGCGCTCCGCGTCCTCGTTGAGCAGCCACCGCTCGTAGAGCCCCTCCGCTGTGAGCCGCCGGTACCCCATCGCCCGGAGGCGGTTTTCGTCGACGGCGCGCATCGCGAGCAGGTTCCTCGAGGCGTTGAAGTCGACCGAGGAGATGCAGCTGCCTCGGACCTCGACGACGCAGCTGCTCGCGGTCGACTGCACGGGGCCCGTGCTCGGGCGGAACTGGACGATGAAGACGACGGCGATCGCGATGACGATGGCAGCGCCGAAGATTTGGCTCAATCTGTTCACGAAGGGCTTGCTCCCGGGGCGTGCGCCGCTCGCTCCTCGAGCGGCCTCCCGCCTTGGCCAGGCGCGGCATAGCACGGCGTCGACGGCGTGTCTTTACGGCGGTCGAGAGCGGGGCTAGGGGCACAGGCCATGGCAAGCTCGAAGTCACACCTCCCTGATTGCGGCCTCTACCTGACGACAAAGCCGCTCCCCGGAAACGAGGACAAGGTGCCTGCCGGCATCCTCGTCTCCTTCCACAACCACTCGGACAACGGTCTGCCGACGGTCACGACGCCTGATCACAACGTGCACAACCGCTGGCACTTCCACGGCCCCGCCGTCGCGTTCCGGGGAACGACGTGGGCGGACTCGCTGCAGCGTCTCCCTGCCGAGGGGTTCTACACGCTGCGCAAGGAGCTCTCGTTCGACGGCGGCAACTGGCCGAAGGGCACGCTGGTGCAGCTCGGTTACACGCAGGCGGGCATGCCTATCCTGTTCATCGGCCGCGTGCGATCGCGGCTCCAGGAGAACGACCTCTTCTTCTCCGACAAGGGCGTGGGCATCAAACGCGACCAGCTGTCCCTGCTCGAGCCCGTCTCCGTCTTCGAGGAGCCGAACGACGGCTCCGGCCACAAGCCCGACCATGCCGAAGCCCACTGAGCGGTCCCACGCTCCCGTCCCTGCTGGATATCAGCCGTAGCCAATATTTCTGTCCTCGGGCACGGTCTGTGCTTGTAATTTTCTTCTGTGATTCGACGCAGAACCCTCACTCCCCCGTCGCTCCAGATTCCCCCTGAGCTCCTGGCCAACCGTCGCAGGAGCCCGCGACGCGAGCTGAGCGAGCGGGTCCGCCTCGAGGCCGCCGACCGCGCCGTCTCCGGCTGGACGCTCAACATGAGCGTCGGCGGGCTCCGGGTGGTGATAGAAAATTCACTCGACCCCGGCACGGAGCTAACGGTCTGGCTCGACGGTAGATCCCCGCGCCCAGGTCGGATCATGTGGGTGCAGGACGAGCCGGACGGGTCGATCGTGGGGGTCTGCTTCCTGGATGCCCCCGAGGGGGCAGAGATCCCGGGTCGCCTGGACGACGGGGCGTCGAGGTCGTCACGGTCGAGCTCGTGAGCGGGTACAAACGCGCCGGCCCGCCAAAGCGCCACACCCCTGCCAGCGCTGTCCGCTTGACGAGGCACCCGTAATTTTGCGATGGATGGTCCTGCTCGCAGCTGGGGGTAGCCGGAAACCAGCGGAAGATGCCGACACCCGCGGAGATAAAGAAGGCCCTGCTCCAAGCCGGATTCGAGGTTTATCGCACCCGGGGCGACGCCGTTCAGGTCGCCGAGCGGGTGCGGGAGAACCTCCTCATGGACTCGGGCATCGTCGTGGGCGCCGAGCCGCTGCGGGTCGGGTTCGTCGTGCGCGCCCAGCGCAACGACTTCCCGGGCGCGACGGACGAGCAGCTCTTCGAGCGGGCGCGGCGGATGGCCGAGCCCGCCGTGGCGCGAGGCTACACCGAGGGCGAGGCCGCGCTCCGGCACGTCCGCGACCCCGGTGACGCCGAGCGGACGCTGGACACCTGGTGCGAGGTCCAGTTCGAGAAGCCGGTCGAGTCGCTCGAGCTCGCCCTCAGCGAGGTGGGGTTCGCCCTCTCGCTGGAGAAGACTGCCCTGCCGCGGTAAGCGGTCAACGATGCCCTTTGACCGAGCCGCGAGCCTGCTCGGGCCCTCCGGCCCGTTCGCGCGCGGGCTGCCGGGGTACGAGGACCGCGAGGGGCAGGTCGCGATGGCGAGCGCCGTGGAGCGGGCGATCGCCGAGGACCGCATCCTCCTCTGCGAGGCGGGCACCGGGACCGGCAAGACGCTCGCGTACCTCGTCCCCGCCATCCTGAGCGGCCGCAAGGTCGTCGTCTCGACCGCGACGAAGGCGCTCGAGGACCAGATCTACACGAAGGATCTGCCGCTCGTGACCGAGCACCTCCGGCTGGATCCGCGCGCGGCGCTGGTGAAGGGGCTCGGCAACTACCTCTGCCTGCGCCGCTTCAACGAGCTCCGCCAGAGCCCCGGCGCGGGCGCCGGGACCGCGGGGCGCTCGCTGCCGCTCATCGAGGCGTGGGCGCAGGAGACCGAGATGGGCGACGTGGCGGAGCTCGCCTACCTCGCCGAGGGGGATCCGGTCTGGCGGGAGGTGGCGTCGTCCAGCGAGACGCGGCTGGGCGCGTCGTGCGACTACTTCGACGAGTGCTTCGTCACGCGGATGAAGCGCGACAGCGAGGCGGCGCGCCTCCTCATCGTCAATCATCACCTGTTCTTCGCGGACCTGGCCCTGAAGATCGCCGGGGCGCGCCGCGGCTTCGCCGGCGCGGGCGCGCTCCCGCCGTACGATGCGGTCATCTTCGACGAGGCGCACCAGCTCGAGGACATCGCGACGAGCTTCTTCGGCGTCCGCGTCTCGCGCGCGCGGGTCGACTCGATGCTGCGCGACGCGGACCGCGCGTTCATCACGTCGGGCCTCGCCGACCGCATCCTCGGGCGGGGCGAGGGGACGGCGATCACGGCCATCGTGCGCGAGTCCGCGGACGCGCTCTTCGATCGGCTCGCCGCGCTCGGCGGCGCCGTGGGCAGCGGGGATCGCGGCGACTCCCGGGTCCCGCTCGCCAGGGACGCGTGGTCCGGCGAGCTGCTCGGGGCCTATCATCGGCTCGACAACCACCTCGAGGCGCTTGCGGGGTACGCGAGCGCGAACGCGAGCAGCGAGGCGGTGCAGCTCGTCGGCAACCGCGCCGCCCAGCTGCGGGACGACGCCGCGCGGATCGTCGACCCCGCGACGAACCAGGTCACGTGGGTCGAGGTGCGTGGCCGCGCCGTCTCGTTCGGCGCGTCGCCGGTCGATCTCGGGCACATGCTGCGCGAGCACGTCTTCGAGCGGATCGGCGCCGTGGTGCTGACGAGCGCCACGCTGACCACGGGCGGCTCCGCCGGGTCGGGGTTCCGCTTCCTCCGCTCGCGGATGGGGCTCGACGCGGACGTGCCGGTGCCGGTCGACGAGCTCACGGTTCCATCGCCCTTCGACTACCCGAACGCGGCGCTGCTCTACACGCCGCGCGACCTGCCCGAGGCGACCGACGCGGCGTTCGTCGAGCGCGGGGCCGATCGCATCGCCGAGCTCATCGGCATCACGGGCGGCGGCGCGTTCGTCCTCTGCACCTCGGTCCGCGCGATGAACGCGCTGGCCGCCGCCCTCCGCGTCCGGCTCGCGCGCGCCGCGGCCGAGGCCCGGGCGGGTGGGGGCGCTCCGCGGCAGCAGGCTCCGCTGCTCGTGCAGGGGGACGCGCCGAAGGGCGCGCTGCTCCGCCGCTTCCGCGCCGAGCGGCACGCCGTGCTGGTCGCGACGATGAGCTTCTGGGAGGGCGTGGACGTCCCCGGCGAAGCGCTGCGCCTCGTGATCATCGAGAAGCTCCCGTTCGCGGTGCCCACGGATCCTGTCGTCGCGGCCCGGTGCGCGGCGATCGAGCAGGGCGGCGGCAACCCGTTCATCGCCTACAGCGTCCCGCAGGCCGCGATCACCTTGAAGCAGGGCTTCGGCCGGCTGATCCGCGCGCGCACCGATCGGGGCATCGTCGCGATCCTGGACCGCAGGGTCCGCACGCGCGGCTACGGCCGCGTGCTGCTCGACAGCTTGCCCGACGCGCGCCGGACCGAGCGAATCGAGGACGTGCGCGCGTTCTGGGCCGCCGCAACGGCCGGCGCGGGAGCGGAAGGCGAGGAGCGCCGGCCGGGAGAGGCGCCCTGATGCGAGGCGCGAGGCGAGCGTTCCGGTGAGGCGGTCGCGGGGCGGGGCGCGCGACCGCTTCGTCGAGCGTCAGGGGTACGACGTCTTCCCGTAGATGCACCAGGCGCCGCCCTTCTTCAGGGCGATGGCCTGGCGGAGCTTGTAATCCTTCTTGAACCTGGGATCGCCGTACGAGGCGCGCGAGGAGGGCACCGTCGGGCTCTTGCAGTCGGCGCCGGAGGCGATGATCAGGAAGTAGCGCGGGTTCTTGGCGAAGAGCGCGTCGGTGTAGCCGGTCCCCACCTTGTGCGTGTACCCGCCCGGCAGGCGCGAGACCTCGGGGCTGAGCAGCCCGAGCATGTCGACGACCGGGAAGCCCGTGCGGTACCCGATGTAGCCGATGTCGGCGACCGCGATGGGGCCGGGCTCCCCCTTCTGGACGAGCCAGTCGGCCGTGCGCCCGGCCGCGTCGTCCCAGAAGCCCTTGTCGTTGACGAGGAGGTTCCGCTGGGCCCGCACCAGCTCTCCGGTGCGGGTCGCGAGCGTGATCGCGCCGAACGCGGCGATCGCGAGCGACGCTGCCCGCTCGCGGCGCGCGGCGATCGCGCGGATCGCGTCGTCGGCGAGCAGGAACGCGAACGGCTCCGCGGGGGCCAGGAACCGGAAGTACGGCATCCAGTCGCCGCCCACGAAGACGACGTACACGCCGAAGAGCAGCGCGATCGACGCGAGCGCGAGGCCGCTCCGGCGCCGGTGGACGATGGACGAGGCGACCGAGAGGAGCCCGAGCCAGAGGAAGGTGCCGGCGTGCTGCGCGTACTTGCGGACGTAGTCGCTGCCGCCCTGGATCTGCTGCGAGAAGTTGCCGGTCTTCGCGGCGAGCGTGTTCGGGAGCCACTCGCCGTAATAGCTGTGCCGCCAGAGCAGGTGCGCGGCGACCGGGAGCGCGAAGGTGAGCAGGCGGAGCACGCTCCGCCGCGAGAACGCCTGCTCCGCGTGCCAGATGACGAGCAACCCGAGGAACAGCGGCGCCTCCGGGCGGGTGAGCGCGGCGAGCGCGAACACCGCGCCGGACCAGGGGAAGGCGAGCGCGGGCCGAGGTGCGTCGCCGGAGGCGGCGGCGTCCTCTTCGCGGAAGAAGAGCTCGGTCCCGCCGAGCGTGAGCAGGAGGAAGAGCGGCGTCTCCAGCCCGAACACCGCGTAGCCGGAGAAGAGGATGCTCGTCGCGAGGAGCCACGTCGCGAGGCAGGGGACGTTCGAGAACGGGCGCAGCCGCTGCGAGAGGAGGTAGGTGGGGACGAGCGCGCCGCAGGCGCAGGCGGCGCCGAGCACCTTCGCGGCGGCCTCCGGCGTCGCGCCGACCTTCACCGCCGCGGCGAGGAGCACCGTCCAGAGGAAGTTCGTGTAGCCCTCGACGCGCTCGCCCACGTTGTAGACGAGCCCGTTGCCGTTCGCGAAGTTCTCCGCGTACCGGAAGGAGATGTACGCGTCGTCGATCGTGAAGCTCGCGACGCGCAGCGCCGCCACGAGCGTGATCAGCATCGGTACGGCCAGCCCGAGCGTGAGCTGCAGCCAGGCGGGGAGGGGAGCTCCGGCGAGCCACGTCCGCAGGTCGCGCGCCGGCGAGGTGTGGCGCTCCTCTTCCATCGGCTCCCCGTCTTCCGTCGACGCGTCGCCTCCTGCCTCTTTCCTCATGTCCACAGCGCTCTTCGGCTCGTCGCTCATCGGGCGCCGACCATACCGCGATTGTCACAGCCGCAACGTCGGGCTGCGTAAATCAGGACAGGATGGTGTGCGAACACCCCGACGCAGTGCGAACGAAATTGCGCACTCTGGGCGTCGGACTACGCTGTCGAGGCAGCCAGGCGATGGCTTCCCGCTGGGAAGGAAGGAGTCGAGTGATGAGCGAGCTCGTTGCGCATCTGCCCGTGATCTGTCTCGTCATTGCCCTCGCGGCGCTCGCCGCCGCCGCCGTGGGCCTCGCCCGCAGGGCGTCGGGCCCCGGGGCGCGCTCCCGCGCGCTCTCCGTGAGGGAGCGGGCCATCGTGGCTGCCTGCGCCGACGCGCTCTTTCCCGCCGGCGGCCCGATCCCGGTCTCCGGGACCGAGGCGGGGCTTGTCGAGTACATGGAGCACTACGTCGCCCGCACGCCGCGGCCTCTGCGGCCGTACATGCGGCTGCTCTTCCACTTCGTCGAGCTCTCGCCCTGGGTCTTCGGGCCCCGCCGCGCCCGCTTCACGCGCCTCCCGCAGGCCGATCGCATCGCGGTGCTCGCGTCGATGTCGCAGAGCTGCATCTACCTCCGGCGGGTCACGTTCCTCTCGCTCCGGACGATGCTCTCGATGGGCTACCTCGCGAACGAGAAGGTCGCCCGCGCGATCGGCGTCGCCTGCTGCGCCACGCCCTTCGAGCGCCGCGCCGCCACGCGCGCGTCGGGAGAGCCGGTCGCCGTGAAGCCCCCGTCGCTCGCGCCGGGGGTGACGGCATGAAGCTACCCGACCCTCAGGAGCCGCCGCGCTCCGCGCACCCCGATCGCGGCGACAAGCGCTTGCTCTCCGGGGCCACGCTCCGCTCGAGGGCCGAGGTGGAGCCGCTCCCGCCCGTAGAGCCGCGCTCCCAGGTGAAGGTGTTCGCCGACTACGACGGCGAGCTGCAGGCCTCGTGCGAGGTGCTCGTCGTCGGGTCGGGGCCGGGCGGGGCGGTCGTCGCCAAGGAGCTCGCCGAGGCGGGGCGCGACGTGATCCTCGTGGAGGAAGGCCCGCCGTTCGGGGTGGAGGATTTCCGGCAGGAGGCGGGCGAGTCGCTGGCGCGCACGCTGCGCGAGGGCGGGATGCGAGCCGCCCGGGGGCGCATGCTCATCCCGACCATGCAGGCGATCGCGCTCGGCGGCGGCTCGGTCGTCAACTCGGCGATCTGCGCGCGCTCGCCCGCCTGGGTGTTCGACAAGTGGGCGGAGCGAGCGGGGACGGGGGCGATCACGCTCGACGCGCTGCTGCCCCACTACCAGCGCGTCGAGCGCCTGCTCGGCGTCTCGCCCACGCCGGTGGAGGTGCAGGGCGAGCGCAACCTGCGCTTCAAGCGCGGCTGCGACGCGCTGGGGCTGTCGAGCGAGCCGACCCACCGCAACGTGCGCGGCTGCCGCGGCTCGGGCGAGTGCTTCACCGGGTGCCGCAACCGCGCGAAGATGTCGACCGATATCTCGTACGTCCCGGCCGCGATCCGGGCAGGCGCGCGCGTGTTCACCAGCGTCCGCGCCGAGCACCTGCTCGTCTCCGGCAGGCGGGCCGCCGGGATGCGCGGTCGCACCATCGAGCCCTTCACGTGGCGCGAGGGCGCGCCCGTCGAGATCCGGGCGAAGCTCGTCGTGCTCGCCGCGGGCTGCATGGCCACGCCGCTGATCCTGCTCCGCAGCGGCGCGGCCAACTCGAGCGGCCACGTGGGCAACGAGCTGCAGCTCCACCCGGGGCTCGCCATCATGGCGGTGTTCCCGGATCCCACCGATCCATGGGAGGGCGCGACCCAGGGCTATCATTCGCTCCACTTCCTCGAGCAGGGCATCAAGCTCGAGGTCCTCTGGTCGCCCCCCGCCGTGCTTGCCGCGCGGTTCCCCGGCTTCGGGCACGACTACCAGCGTCACCTCCGGACCTACAACCGGATGGCGCCGTTCGACGTGATCATCGCGGCCGAGCAGTCGCGCGGGACGGTCCGTCCGAAGCGCGGCAGCTGGGATCCCGATGTGCGGTTCGACTACGCACCGCGCGACGTCGAGAAGATCCAGCGCGGTCTGGGCATCCTGTCCGACATCTGCTGGGCGGCAGGGGCCGCGTCGATCCTGCCCGGGCTGCACGGCGTCCCCGACGAGCTGACGTCGCCGGAGGAAGCCGAGATCTTGAAGAGCAAGCGGCTCGACGGGCGCGACACGATCACCGCGGCGAACCACGCCTTCGGCACGGCGCGGATGTCGCGGCGGCCGCGGGACGGGGTCGTCGACGAGGAGGGGCGCTGCCACGATCTCGACAACGTTTACGTCGCCGACACGAGCATCTTTCCTGGAAGTCCTGCCGTGAACCCGATGCTTACGTGCATGGCGCTGGCCGATCGCATCGCATGCGGCATCATCGAGCGCTGGTGATGCGCGCGGCGGCGTGTCACCACAGGAGTCAGCGATCCGGGGGCGTCGCACGCGTTGCGCAGGAACGACATGTCACGGACGGCATGTGAGGGGGGCCTTGCACCCGAGAAGGAGGCAACTCCCGAGTTGATGAGAGGCCCGCGCGAGCTACAAGTTTAACGGCACGTTTCATAACGCACGGGGCCGAGCCGTCCGTCCGCCGAGCTGGGAGGGAAGCTTTGGGACCGAACGCAGTTTCAGCTGCAATTCCGCGCGGACAGGCGCGTTCGCCGCACCGGAGCCACAGCCACCACGGCCGGGTGCTCCTCGTCGAGGATGAGCCTGACCAGGCAGCCATCCTCGAGGCGGTGCTGCGCCACGAGGGGCTCGACGTGGTCGTCGCGTCGAGCGGCGAGCAGGCGCTCGAGATCCATCAGCGGACGCCGGCTGACGTGCTCGTCACGGATCTCAACCTGCCCGGGATGACGGGCGTCGATCTCATGCGCCGGCTCTCGCCGAGCGAGCTCGATGGCCCCGAGCCGAAGGCGCCGCCGCCCCACGTGGTCATGGTCACCGGCGCCGCGTCGATCACGAGCGCCGTCGACGCTCTCAAGCTGGGAGCGGCCGACTACCTCCAGAAGCCGCTCGATCCAGCGCGCCTCGTGCTGCTCGTGCGCGAGCTGCTCTCGTCGCCGCCGACCGAGTTCGACGACGACGATCCCCTCCACGGGCAGCTCGTGTTCGAGGGGATGATCGGCGGCTCGACGCGGATGCGGGAGGTCTTCACCCGCATCGATCGCGTCGCCGCGACGATGGCGCCCGTGCTGATCGTCGGCGAGAGCGGCACGGGCAAAGAGCTCGTCGCGCGCGCCATCCACAACCGGAGCCGCCGTCGCGCCGGCCCGTTCGTGCCGGTGCACACCGGGGCGATCCCGCGCGAGCTCATCGGCAGCGAGCTCTTCGGTCACGAGAAGGGGTCGTTTACCGGCGCGTTCGCGGCCGCGGAGGGCAAGTTCGAGGCGGCGGCCGGCGGCACCGTCTTCCTCGACGAGGTGGGCACGATGGACGCTGCCGTGCAGGTCAGCCTCCTCCGCGTGCTCGAGACGTACCGGTTCACCCGCGTCGGCGGCCGCAAGGAGATCGAGGCCGACGTGCGCGTCGTCGCCGCGACGAACAAGGATCTGCTCGACCTCGTCGACGACTGCGTCTTCCGCGAGGACCTCTACTACCGGCTCAACGTGTTCACGGTGACGCTGCCGCCGCTGCGCGAGCGCCGGGACGACATCCTGCCGATCGCCGAGCGCTTCCTGATCAAGTTCGCCAAGCGCTACGGCACCCCGGCCCGCCGCCTCTCGGACGCCGCCGTCGAGCGGCTGACGGAGCACGACTGGCCGGGCAACGTCCGCGAGCTGCGCAACGTCATCGAGCAGACCGCGCTCTTCGCCTCGACCGAGCTGGTCTCGGCGAACGACGTCCAGCTCGGCCAGGGCCGGATCGAGCGGCGTTCTGCCCGGCGTTCTTACGACAGCATCTCGACGGGGAGGGCTGCGGCGCCGGTCGTCCATCCCGAGCCGGCCGAGCCGCTGTCGGTGCCGATCGTCCACGTCTCCGACATGGCGATCCCCTCCGAGCCGGCGCCATCGCACGTCGTCTCCGCGCCGCCTGCGCCGCCCTCCACGGGCCCTGCTTCGCTCCCGCGGAGACCGCAGGGGGAGGCGGGCGTGCACGAGGCCGAGCCGCCGCGGGACGCCGGTGAGGCGGCGGAGCACCCGCTCGTGCTGCGCCTCCCGGTCGGCACGCGCCTGGCCGACGCGGAGCGCAAGCTCATCCTTCTGACCCTCGAGGCCGTGCGCGGCAACAAGCAGCGCGCGGCCCGCGTGCTCGGGATCAGCCGCCGCGGCCTGTACTCGAAGCTGCAGGCGTACGGCGAGCACGTGGGCAGCCACGAGGCTCCGGGGCCGATCGAGAGCGTCGAGCCGCAGGACCCAGTCGACGATGTGCCGGTCGTGGCCGACGAGCCCAGCCTCGAAGAGCTTGGCTCCGTGCGCGGCGACGCCTGAACGGGGATCTCTCGCCGCGCCGTCCTGCCGTACGGCAGCACTCCAGCCCCGTCGGACCCCGGCACCGCTGAGTGTGAGCCGCATCCCCATCGAGCATCGGCGTCTGAGGCGCTCCGCAAGGCGGCGGGTCCCACTCCAGGCGCCGGCCTGCGGGCTCCTACGATGCGTCCCGACAACGGTTACGTCGGCGGCCCGTCCCTTTGTGCTTTACGAAGGGACGACGACCTCGGCTATCGTAAAGCGGAGCTGCGAGATCAGACGCGCGACTGGCACGTCAGAGAGCGGGCCACCGGCGCGGCATCAAGGTAAACTCTACGCGACGCCTCGCCGGCACCACACCCCTGCGGGCCAGCCCCCAATGAAGATCACCTGCCAGTCCTGTCAGTCGAAATACACCGTCTCGGACGAGAAGGTCCAAGGCAGAACCGTCAAGATCAAGTGCCGCAAATGCGGCGCCACGATCCTCGTGAACAGCTCGGGCGTGACGACCAACGGCGGGGTCGCCGATCCGGTCTCCGGCACGAGCGTTCCGGCCGACGGGACCACGTACCTGGTCAACGTGGCGGATGGCGATCAACGCTCGATGACGGTGGCCGAGATCGTCGCCAGCTATCAGGCGGGGGCGATCAACGCCGAGACGTACATCTGGGCGGACGGGATGGCCGACTGGCAGCCGCTCGGCCAGGTCGACACGATCGTCGCGGCGCTGCACGCTGGCAGCGCCCCGGCCTCCGTGGCCGCGCAGGACTCGGCGCCCGTGCAGTCGCAGTCCGTGCCCAGCGCCGCCGCGCCGGTCGGTCCGACGTCTCCGGGGGTCGAGGCGGTCGCGGCGGCCGCTCCTCGCGCGGCGGCGGTGCGCCGCGATCCGGCGCGCCCGACGCAGGACCTCTTCGGCGCGAGCCCGGGGCCCGAGGCGCACCGGCCCAGCTCCGACGACGTGGCCACGAGCGCTCCGCTCTTCAAGAGCGGCGCTGCTCCTGGCCAGCGCGACGAGAACTCGATGCTGTTCTCGCTGAGCGCCCTCACGGCGAAGGCCGCCCCTGCTCCGGCACGGTCGGCCGTCAGCGCCTCGGAGGACTCCGGCCTCATCGACCTGAAGGCCCTCGCCTCGGGGGCCGGCGTCCGAGCGCCGTCGCCGGTCGCGAGCATCGTCGCCAGCGACGGCGGCCTGTTCCAGCTCAGCGCGCCCATCGTGACCACGGCGCGGGCGCCGTCCGTCGCGCCGCCGACCGTCGATGCCCCTGCCAAGAACCGGGCGCCGATCATCATCGGCGCCGGCATCGCGATCGCGGGCATCGCGATCGCAGGCGTCTTCCTCCTGATGAAGGGCGGCGGCGAAACGCCGGCGCCCACCGCTGCCGAGACCACGCCGCCCGTGGCGGCGGCCCCGGCGACGACGGCGCCCCCCGAGCCAGAGCCGCCGGCGCCGACCGCGACGGCGACCGCGAGCGCCACGGCGGAGCCGGTCGCGACCGCGGCGCCGACCGCCGCCCCGGCGGCAGCGGGCGCGCGCGCGGGAGCGAGGCCGCGTCCGGCCAGCGGCAGCGCCGGGGGCAAGGCGCAGCAGTCCGGCGCGGCCGCTCCCACGCCCGCCGCCCCGGCCCCGAAGCGCGGCGGCTGCGGGTGCGCGGTGGGCGATCTGATGTGCGCGATGCAGTGCTCCGCCAAGGGCAAGTGAACGCGCGGGGGCTGTCGTCAGGCCCCCCGCTGTGAACCGGAGCGTCTCGCCGGTTGAGCTGCGCTCCTGCGGCTGGCGACTCGCCAGCGCTGGCCGCGCGAGACGCGCTCGCCGCGAGCCGACGGACGAGACCACGCACGAGCTGAGCCGTGGCTGTCTCCGTCGAGCGGACGGCAGCAAGAACGGTGCGGCGCCCCGGGGGGCGCGCTAGCATCGTCCGTCATGACCGAGCCCGACGGGCGGCTGCACGCGCCGATTCCTCGGTGGACGCCCGGCGCTGCGCCGCTCGTCGCGATGACGCTGCTCCTCGGCGTGAGCGCTGCAGGGTGCGGCGGACGGGCGGCGGTCGCGTCGGCCGGAGGGCAGGCGTCGAGCGATCACGGCGGCGCTGCGCAGGCGTCGCTCTCGGCGCCGGGCGGCCGAGCCGCGCGGGGGGCGCTCGTGACGATGGTCACGCCGTCGCTGCTGCTCCCGGATCTCGTCGGAGAGCGCGGCGTGGTGGCCAGCGAGGCGGGGGCCAAGCGAGTGCTCATCGATCGCATGCGCGTCATCGCGCACGACGATGGTTCGATCGAGCGCGCCGCTGACCTGTTGCCGTCGGGTCAGGTCACCGCGCTCAAGCTCCCGACGCGGCTCGGCGGCGGTTACCTGTTCTACGCGTCGAACCGCGGGAGCGCGCAGCTCTGGCGAGCTCAGGCGTGGCTCGCCCCGCTCGAGCCGCTCGTCCAGCTGCCGTCGGAGGCGAACGAGATCATCGCGGGGTTCGATCGCCTCTATGCCCGGCTCTCGCACAGCCATCGGCTCTTCGCGATCGATGCGCAGACGGGCGCGGCGATGCCGCTCGGCCCGCTTCCACCGGCGAGCGCCTACGGCCAGCTCGCGTTCGCCGACGGCTGGCGCGCCGTGGTCGAGGCCGATCTGCGCGGCCTGCTCGTCACCTTCGACGCCGGGGCCACGTGGCGTGAGGTCGAGATCGACGCACGGCCGACCTCCGTGAGCATCATCGGCGGCGACCCGGCGGTGATGACGGCGAACGGGTTCTACTCGGTCGATGCCCGCGGCGGCGTGACGTACCGGACCCTCGATGCGTCGGACGATGTGCAGGAGCCCCCGGCGCGCGCCCAGGGGCCGTTCGGGCGGCGCGCGCTGCGCACCGCGGTCGAGGACGGGTGGCCCGACTCGAGCTCGACCGCGGTGGTGGCTCGCGGCGGCGCCCTCGCGCGCGTGTCGCTGCGCGACGGGTCGGTCGTGGACGTCGCGCCCGACGCCTACCCCGAGCGCGAGGCGACGTGCCATGCGCTCCGCACCGGCGCATCGTTCGGCTTCGTCTGCGGCGAGCGCGAGGGGCCGACGACGCTGTACGCCTTCCAGCCGCCGCTCGGCATGCGCCGGCTGATGCGCTTCGACAAGCCCCGCTTCGTCGCCTCGAGCGGCAACGGCGCGCTGGTGATCCGCGGCTCGTGCGGTGAGGACGGCGGTGCGCGGGACGGCCGCGCGTACTGCATCGTCGCCGCCGAGGGAGGCACCCGCGAGATCCACGTCCGCGCGCCCGCCCGAGACATCGGCATCGAGCGTGTCGTCGCGCTCGCGGACGGCCGCGTCGCCGTCCTCTCGCCGCCTCGTCCCGGCGCGTCGGGGCAGCTCACGCTGCTCAAGGGGAGCGACGTCACCGGCGTCCCCTTGATCCTTCCGACCAAGCCCCGCAGCACGGCCCGCGACCTGCAGCGCGGTATGTGGCTCGAGGGGTTCGAGGAGCGGGAGCCTGGCGTGCTCGGCGGCTGGGTGGAGGCGGGCGGTCCGATCGTGGGCGTCCGGATCGACGTGAAGAGCGGCAACGTGACCGCCGGCGCGCCGCGCCAGGACGGTACGGGCGCGCTCCTGTCAGGACGGTTCGCGCTCTCCCTGGGAGAGGGCGAGCTCGCCGCCGAGTCGACGGACGGCGGCATGACCTGGCGCTCGATCGAGGTGCCGGAGCGCGACGCCGACACGGCGGCGTCCCGGACGCGCGCGTGCGGCCCTGTCGGCTGCGTCTTCAAGGGCTGGATCCGGGTCGGCTGGGGGAAGACGGCGGTGCCGGACGATCTCGCCGAAGCGAAGCCGCCGCCGGTGCTTCAGACGCCGCTGCGCGCGGGGAGCCCGATCGGGATGCGCTGCGAGGCGCTCGGGTCCTCGACCCCGCCGCTGCCGGACAGGCCGTCGGCCGCGCGCGCCGCGCCCGCCGTGCGGCCAGCGCCGTCGGCCGTGCACTCGGCGACCAAGGCGGCGGCGGCTTCCGCGTGGGCTCCGTTCCGCAACACCCCGCCGCCCGCGCTCGGGGCGGATGAGATCGGCTTCGACAACGGAGCCCCGTACGACATCGTGACGATGCGCGCCTACGCGTGGGGCAAGCGGGGCGCTGACTGGGCGCGCGCTGGGCGATGGCTCATCCGCTTCGATGACCGCTTCGACCCGGAGGGCGGGGTGCGCTCCAGCGGCGTGAGCGCCTCACCCTGGTCGGATGAGGCGTCGGCCGCCGAGGCGCTCGGGGTGGCGAACTACGGGGCGGCCTCCTGGGGCGCGTACCTCGATCCCGGCGGACGGGCTGCGTTGACCCACGTGTGTCGGGGCGCTGGATGCAACCTGTTCGCCGTCTCCGAGGGGCTGCCGGTCCTTCCGCTTCGCGACAGCGCGGGCCGCGCCGGCAATTTCCTCCGGCCGTTCCCGAACGGCGCCGTCCGGCTCGGCGAGACCTGGTTCTTCGTGACGCCCGGCGGCTCGTACGAAGCCGTGGCGCTGTGGCGCGCCGATCTCGGGATCGCGCGGCAGCTGGCGACCTACCATCGCCCTGGGCGCACGAGCTACGGCGTCGATCCGCCGCGCCTCGTCCGGCGCGTGCTGGGCGGCGGCGTCGGCCTGCTCATCTCGACGGCCCCGGACCCTGGCGTGCGCGCCGGCTCCTGGCACGTGCTCCCGATCGATCGCGACACGGGCGCGCTCGGCGAGGCGGTGCCGCTCGGCCGCAAGGATCTCGTGGACACGCCGCTCGACCGCTGTCATCCGGGGCAGGACGGCTGGCTGCTCGATACCAGCCTGGAGGGCTCGCCGAGCTTCGATCTCGGCGGCAGCTATCCGTCCGTCGATGGCGCCGAGTTCCGGCTTCGCCTGGATCCCGGCAGCGCGTGCGTCGAGGCGATGTCGGTGAAGCTGCAGGGCACCTTCTCGAAGGCGCCCGAGAAGCAGCTCGATATCGCCGCCGGCGCGATCCCGCTCGCGGCGACCGAGCGGACGACGGGCCGGAGGTGGCGGTTGCGCTGCGAGCCGAAGGACGCTGCCAGGTGAGCGTTAGTCTGCGCTGACATCGGTGGACACCGCGTTCACCTGCCCCTCGACGCTCACCTCCTCGCCGTCTCCGTAGCGGATGGTTCCGAGCCAGTCTGCCGTCCAGGCGATCGGCGCCGCGGCGCTGTTGACCTGCGCCGGCCCCGAGGCGTTCACGACGATCTTGCCGATCAGCCCGGCGGTCTCCGAGGCGTCCATGCCCTCGCGCCAGAGGAGCTTGAGCCCGCCTGCGCAGAGCATCGCCATGCAGTCGCTGTTGCAGCCGGCGTAGCCGCCGAGCAGCTCGCCGAGCGCCGAGCATTCCGCTCCATCGGCGAGCGCCGCAGGGACGGACTCCGCCGTTGTCTCCACTGCAGCCCCGAGCCCGGCCGCGCCGCCGATGTAACGGCTCGGCACCCACGAGAGCGTCCCGGCGAGGCGGAGCACATCGCCGGGATCTGCTGTCCACGACATGAGCTGCTCCGGCGGTACGCCCGCGTTGTCGGCGGTCACGCTGCCGAGCCAGCTCGCCTCGAAGAGCGCGCTTCCCGGCATTTCTTCCAGCCCGCTCAGATGGCCGTCGATCGCGAGCGGCGTATCCGCGAGCCCGGCGCGGGCCCATCCACGACACCTGTTGCGCAGGGGGATCGGGAGCGCGGCGAGGTGCGCCTGCGCTGCCGCGTCCCAGCCGCGCTCGACCCGCTGCGCAGCGAACGCGCCTGCCTGCACCGCCGGCGCCGCGCGCTGCATGGCGTCGAGCAGGGACGCGGCTTCCGCGCCGGCGGGTAAAAAGGCGTCGACCAGCTGCTCGGTCGCCGCCTCGAGCAACGCGTTCAGCCCATCGTCTGTCACGAGCGTCAGCTTCGTGTTGAGGCGCGTCGCCGCCAGGTGGATGGGCAGGTCCTTGATCGGGACGTACACGTCGCGCGCGGATCCGGCTTGCAGCTCCCGCTCGCCCACGCAACCCCACATGATCCGACCGCTGTGGAGCGCGATGGTGAGGCTCGGCCCCACTGGAGCGCCCTCGACGACGAGTGGCTCGTCCGGACCGCCGTGCGCCACGAGCGCACCGTTGGGTGCCTGGGGCGCTGCCGTTGCGAGCTCCTCGCATGTGGACTCCGCGACAACGCTCGCGGTCCAGCTCTTCGCGACGCGCGTGCCCTGGTAAACCGGGATGACGCGCAGCGTGCCGAAGCCCTCCGCGCTCACCGACACGCCGAGCTCGGCGGCCGGGCCATCCTTCGTGGCGGCGCGCAATCGAAACGTGCTCCCCAGGTTCGAGGCGTGGAGCTGAACCGAGGCCCTGCCGTTGTCGTCCGCGATGGCCGTGGTGCGGTCGACCCATGCGCCCGCGGCCTCGCCGAGGAGGGTGAAGCTGATCTCGTAGGGCGCGGGCGGCTGGCCCGTGATCCAGAGCGTGCGCAGCTCCCCCGGCACGAGCTGAAGCGTCCCTTGCTGCTCGAACGCCAGCGTTCCCGGCCGAGGGACATCCGCGGGAACATCGGCGTCCTCTGCCGACCCGTCGGTCAGACGAAGCGAGCAGGACGCCAGTCCGACCATGACAAACCGGAGCGCCCAGTGCTTCGAAGGCAAGTTCACTCGTGAAGTGTACCTCGCACCTCCCCCGGCGAAAAGCCGAGGGCCGAGCGCAGGGGCGGCTCACCCGGCGAGGCGTGGCCAGTGACGCTGCCGATCGTCGGCGCGCGCGGTCAGCGGGCGCACACCGGACGAGCCCGCGAGCAACGCCGCGACGCCAGGGTCCCGCGAGGCGCGAACGGCGGCGCCGCGCGGGGCCGCGGGATGCGTGGCAGGCGGCGCCGAGCCGCGGAATGCGGCTACTTCACGTAGATCTGGGCGACGGCGAGGCCGGCGCCCCGTACGGTCATGACGGCCTTCGCAGGGCCGCCGACGGGGAGCGGGTTCTTGAAGCACTGCCCCTTGCCGCCGAGCGTGGCGTTCGGTCCGGTGGTGTTGTCCTGCGAGAGCACCACCGGCGGCAGCATCGGCGCGGGCTGCGCGACGATCTGCAGGTTGAGCTCCTGGACGCCGAGGCCCACGCCGATGACCGAGTAGCACTTGCCCGGCTGGATGTTGAACGGCTGCTCGAGCGTCTGGCCGTCCTGGAACTGCCCGGCAAAAGCGCCGCCTTCCGGTTGCATGCCCTGGACCTCGGAGGCCGCCATGGCCGTGAGCACCGGGGTCGCGGCGCTCACCGCCGCGGGCGCGATCGGGGTCGCCTGCCCGGTGCTCGTGCCCGTCTGCGTCGGGGCGGGGGTTGTCGTGGGGGTCGTGGGGGCAGGCTGCGTGTATCCCGGCTGGGTGGTCGGCTGACCGTACTGGCCCGGCTGCTGGGTGGTCGGACCGTACTGCCCGGGGGGGTACTGGCCGGGCGGGGCCCCGTACTGGTTCTGCATCTGCGACGGGTTGTTCGGCTCCGGGTCGCTGCCTCCGCAGGCGAGGGGCGCGAGGCCGAGCAGGGCCGCAGGGATGAGGACGTACAAGCGCATACGAGGCTCCTTCAGGTTTGTGCGGGGTGAGGCCACGACGTTGGGACGCTCGCGGCACCCGCGGCGGCTCACGGCCGCTGGTCACGGGCGGTAAGACGGCTGAGGTGGGGGCGTGTTCTACAACGACTTGGCGGCGCGAGGCCAGACGCTGAGGTGCGGGCAGGCTGAAGCGTGCAGAGCCAGCGGAAAGCGGAGGTCGCCGCGGCTGGGCCGCAGACCGAGGAGCACGTTGCCGACCGGCGAGCGATCTCCCGTGCCCACGGAGAGAGGAGGGCATCGCATCGCGTCGACGATGCCCCGACCTCCCAGGCTGCGGCCGTTCGACCCTCGGCGGATGCGCTGAGCCCGCCTGGCGTCCCAGCGCGCCCCATCGCCCCGCTGCGTTGAACGCAAGGAGGTCCCCTGCCGTCGCCGCATCTGCCCGCGGGGCGCGCACCGGCCCCCTACCTCCCCGCACTGGAATCCCTGCGGCGCTTTCGCACAGTTGACGCGGGCGAAAGGCGACACCAAAAACCCCGTCCACAACTGCGCGTCCGGGGCGCGGCGGTCACGTGGTCCGCCTGGCGATCCAAGGCCGATACCGTTGCGAGCCCCGCCGGCCGACCCATGCGCGGTCCGGCAGGCACGCGCCGCTTCCCTGTAGATTGAACAACGGGCGATCCCGCTTGCGGCGGGAGATCAGGAACGAGCCATGAGCGACATCCACCAGGCGATCAAGGATACCGTCGAGAGCAACCGCGTCGTCCTCTTCATGAAGGGCACCAAGACCTTCCCGCAATGCGGCTTCTCGGCCCGGGCCGTCGACATCCTGAAGAAGTGCGGCGTGGAGTTCAAAGACGTCAATGTTCTGAGCGACCCCTCGCTGCGCGAGGGAATCAAGGACTACTCGCAGTGGCCGACGATCCCGCAGGTCTACGTGGACGGGAAGTTCGTGGGCGGCTCCGACATCCTGATGGAGATGTTCCAGTCGGGCGATCTGCAGAAGATCCTGTCGAAGCAGGGCTAGCCTCCGGCTCGCTCCAGGGCACGCAGCCCCGCTGCCTCCCGGGCGCGGCGCAGGACCGCGTCGAACATGTCGCCCGTGAGCCGGCCGGTCTGGGTGTTCTGCTGGCTCACGTGGTAGCTGCCGAAGAGCCGCATCTCCCCGGCGCCGCCGCGCGGGTCCGGGAGGCGCGCCTCCACGCCGTGCGCGAACGGAGGGAGGTGCGGGTCAGCGTCGGCGCTGCGTTGCGCGCGCTCACCGGCGGCGGACGCGCCGCGCGAACGGGCGAGCGCACCGACGGCGTCGTAGCCGATCTTGCCGAGCGCGAGGTAGACGCGCGCGCGGTGCAGGGCCGCGAGCTCTCGCTCGATCCAGCCGCGGCACGCCGCGAGCTCGGCGGGCATCGGCTTGTTGTCCGGGGGAGCGCAGTGGCAGGGGGCGGTGATGAACACGCCCTCGAGCGAGAGCCCATCGTCGCGCGCGGTGCTCGTCGGCTGGGAGGCGAGCCCCGCTCGAAAGAGCGCCGCGTAGAGGAAGTCACCCGAGCGATCGCCCGTGAACATCCGGCCGGTGCGGTTCGCGCCGTGCGCCGCCGGAGCCAGCCCGACGATCACGAGCGGCGCGTCCGGATCGCCGAAGCCTGGCACGGGGCGACCCCAGTAGGTCTGGTCCCGGTAAGCGCGCCGCTTCTCCCGCGCGATGTCCTCGCGCCACGTCACGAGCCGCGGGCACCGACGGCACTCTACGAGCTCCGTCGCGATCTGCTGGAGCGCGCGCGCTGCGCCGCCATCGCTCATGCGGCGGGCTCTCCGCTCGGTCCCGTGGAGGCGTCGCCCTGCGCCATGTCCAGATCGCGCTCCACCACGCGCGTCTCCACGACCGGGCGCGGCGGCGCCGCCGCGCGCTCCGCGCTGCTCTGCTCGCCGGCCACCATCCCGGTCACGATCCGGTCGAGCACCGCGTCGAAGCGCAGGCGATTGAAGCGCGCGCCGCTCGCCAGCCAGTCGATGTGCCCGCCCTCGCCCGGAAAGTGGCCGACGATATCCAGGTGGTCGGCCTTGCCGGCCCAGATGAGGTCCCCCCAGACCTGCGAGGCGAGCGGGACCACGCCGTCGTTGGCGTCCGGCGGCGGCAGCTCGCCGAGGACGCGCGCGAGCTTCTGCTCGATCGAGCCGTCATGCGAGCGACACGGGTAGTGCTCGTTCAGTCGGGCCGTGATGTTCGAGAGCGCGGTGAAGAGGGCGGCCGACATCGCGCCCCACGGCGACCGGAGCGCCGACACCCAGTCGCGGACGGCGTTGCGCGGCGCGTACGTCGCGACGCTCTGGTAGCGCAGGCCCGCGCGATCCACCAGGCCGGCGTGGAGCAGGTCCATCGCCTCGGGCATGAGCTGGACGATGGCGCCCTGGTCGTCGCGCAGGAGCTTCAGCCAGGCGCGCAGCTCGCGGCTCGAGGCGTCGTCGAGCACGCGGATGAAGCTCTCGATCGCGCGATCGATGAGCTCGATCTCGAAGAAGCCGAGCTGCGCCCGGCCGAACGCGGCGACGAGCGCAGACGCGGCCGCGAGCGGCGGCGCGCCGAGCTTGAGGCCCGCCACCGTGAGCGCCGTGAAGGCGTAGAGGAGGCGCTGGCCGCTCACCGTGGCGAAGAACGCGGCGAGCGGCGTGCCGAAGTGAGGCGTGTTGATCGTGGTGACGGACCGCAGCCGGCTCGTCCAGCCGAGCCGGCGGTGCGCGTTCCCGGGCAGGCGCACCGTGGGTGAGGCCACGAGGCGGGCGTCGAGGCCTCCCGTCGAGTGGCCGACGATGTGGATCGGGCCACCGTCGTCCCCGGCGCTCTCGTCCACGAGGCGGGCGAGCTTCGCGGCACGGCGGAGGATGGAGGCCGTCGGATGCACCTCGCAGACGTGGATCTCGACGATGCGGTCGCGATCACGGAAGCGCTCCTCGAGCGCTCGGATGAAATGCTCGAAGTACTCGAGGGAGGCGAGGGTCGCGAAGCCGAACATGCCTGGCGATAGGTAGACGCGCGTCTTCTGCACGCGTGAGAATGTGCCATTTTCATCGCGCCTCCGCGGCATTTCCCGCGCTGCCCGGCCGCCGGCCGCGTCCGCGCCCGCAAGCCCGGGCGCCCCGCGAAGAAGCGGCGGCATGCTGGCCGCAAATCCGGGTAACCTGCGATCGTGGACGACTCCAGCGCGCGGGAAATCGAAGCGGCTGTCCAGGAGGCCTTGGGCCTGTTCGGGACCTCGGGCGCGGTGAGCGTCCAGGGAAGGCAGATCGCGCTGCATGGGCGCGGGGCGCCGGTGGCGATCGATCTGGAGCAGCTGGTCGAGCAGTGGCCGCTCCTGCCGCGGGACCTGCGCACGCGCAAGGCGTCCGACCTGGCGCGGCGGCTCGCGCAGGCGCACCGCGCGGTCAGCTCGCTGGCCCCGCCAGCGCCGACGGTGCCGATCCGGCCAGCGCGCCACGTCGTGATCCCGATCGGCGCGGTGGTGCTCGCGGTCGTCGGCGTGCTCATCGCGGTGCGCCTGCTTCGATCGCGGGAGACGCCGGCCGCGTTGCCGGTAGCGCCGGAGGCAGCCGTCGGCGAGGACGCGGCGCGGAACGCGCGCACCTGTGAGGCGGCGCGCAAGCGCATCTACTCGGGTGCGTCGATGGGACCGTTCGAGCTCGCTGGCTGGGTCGCCGAGCTCTGGCTGGCGACGCCCCGTGGCGGCGGCGCGGCGCAGGCCGCCGCCGGTGCCGCGGGGCAGGATGCCGTGTCCGCCGAGTCCGTGGGGCTGGGCGCGTTCATCTCCCAGGGGAAGCTGACGGCGGCCGCCGACGCCGAGCTCGCGGCGGTCACCGACGGGCTCGTCGAGATCGTCCCCGGGTTCGATGAGGAGGAGGCGGGGCGCTCGCCGTCGTGGCGCGCGATCACCGCGCGGTTCTCCAGCGGGTACGCGCGGGCCTACTTCGATCCCGCGCTCCGGGCGCGCTTCGTCGCGCTCGCCGACCGCATGGCCGATGGCGCGACCGCTGAGCTCGGCGCCCTGTACGCGCGCTGCGCGCACCTGCCTTATCACGACGCAGGCGCCTGGTTCCGCGGCCCGGATCCGGCCGCTGCGGCGACGGCGCTCGTCTATGCGTCCGGCGTCTTCGCCGAGATGCCGGCGGTCGATCGAGGGGCGCTGGCCGCGCTGCGAGGGGCGGGACCGGTCGACGCGCTGCGAGGCGCCGGCGCTTCGCTCGACGCGGCGAGCCTGGGCAAGCTCGTGGGGGCGCACGGCGGCGGCATCACGAAGGGCGGGGCGGGCGCCGTCGTGATCACGTTCCCGGTCGGCGGGCCGACCCGGGCGACCAGCGCGAGCCGCATGGTCGCGCGCAAGCTGCAGGTCGGCGTGGGGCAGGACTGAACGATCACTCGCCCGCGGCGAAGTGCACGATCGAGTAGACCCGGGCCGCGTCGCCAGCGCGCTGCGCGAGGAGCGCCCGGCCGCCGAGGAAGTCGAGCTCGACGACGAAGGCGAAGCCGGCGACCTCGCCGCCCTGCTTGCGCGCGAGCTCCGCGGCGGCCGAGGCCGTGCCGCCGGTCGCGAGCAGGTCGTCCACGACGAGGACCCTGGCCCCGGGCTTGATCGACCCCTTGTGCATCTCCAGCTCCGCCGTGCCGTACTCGAGCGCGTACGCCACCCGATCGGCCGCGGCCGGGAGCTTGCCGGGCTTGCGCACGGGCACGAAGCTCGCGTTGAGCCGGGCCGACAGCGCGCCGCCGAAGATGAAGCCCCGGGACTCGACGCCGACCACGACGTCGACGTGCTCCCCGATGTAACGCTGGGCCAGGAGATCCAGCGTGATGTGGAGCGCCCGCGGGTCGGCGAGGAGCGGCGTGATGTCCTTGAAGAGGATGCCCGGCTTCGGAAAATCCGGGACGTTGCGGAGGTGGGCCTTGAGGTAGCGGAGCGCGTGCTCGGAGGGCAGGGCGTCGTGGTTGAACATGGCGCCGAGCGTAGGCGAGCGCACCCGAGCCGGAAAGCGCTGCCAGGGCGACGCGCGCGCCGTCAGCCGGTGCGACCGTCGTTGAGCTCCGCGGCGAGCTGGCGCGCGACGCCCTCGTGCTGCGCCGCGAACAGGTCGAGCGTCAGCGGGGTGACGCTGACGGCGCCCTCGTCGTAGGCCTCGGTGTCCGAGCCGGGGACGAGGTCGTGGCGCACGCCTGCGCCGCCGATCCAGAGGTACTCGTGCCCGCGGGGATCCCGGCGAAAGATCACCTCTTCCGTGTAGAGGCGCGCGCCGATGCGCGTGGCGCGCACGGGCCAGCTGCTGCCCGCGGGGATGTTGACGTTGAGCAGCGGCGCCGGCCGGCGCCCCTCCGGCCCGGCGGCGCGGTGGAGGGCGAGGGCGAGCTTCACGCCGAGCGCCGCCGCGGCCGGGCGCGACGCGCCCGCGTCGGCGGAGAGCGCGATCGAGGGGATGCCGCGGAGCGCTCCTTCGCGCGCTGCGGCCACGGTGCCCGAGTAGAAGATGTCCGAGCCCAGGTTGAGCCCGTGGTTCATGCCCGACACGACCAGATCCGGGCGGCGCGGCAGCACGCGCGTGCCGGCGTGGAGGGCGACATAGATGCAGTCGGCGGGCGTCCCGTCGACCGCGAACACGCCGGGCGCGGCCTCCAGCAGCCGGAGGACGCGGTGCAGGCTCAGGGAGTGGCTCGTCGCGCTCTGGTTGACCGCGGGGGCGCACACCACCACGTCGGCGTGCAGGGCGAGCTCGTCGCGTACCGCGATCAGACCCGGGGCCGAGTAGCCGTCGTCGTTGGAGAGGAGGATCAGAGGGCGCATGCGTTTCGCTCGATGGCCTCCGCATCAGCGGCCGAGCAGGCGCCTCGCGAACGCGGCGACGAGCTCGACCAGGGCGCTGATGCGGCCGAAGAAACCGGCTCCACCTCGCGCCCGCGCCATCGCGAAGGCGACGGTCCGTAGCGCCGGAGTATAAGGATACCACCACAGCTCGCTCTTCGCTCTGCTGCGGTCCTCGAGGAAGAAGCGCGGCCGCGTCAGGCCCGAGAGCGCGTGCGGGCTGCTCGTGATACCGGAGCCGCTGTCGCCCGTCCCCGTCCACGGAGCGGCCGGGAGCGCGCCCGTGAAGCCGTGATTGTTGATCGTCACCACGCCCGAGCGCAGCCGCCGTGCGAGCGCATGGGCTCGCTCGTAGCCGCGGGTCCAGAGGCTCGTCGTGAGCGCGAAGCGGGACGCGTTGGTGCGGGCGATCGCCTCCTCGGCGTTCTTCACGACCATGACGGGGAGGATGGGGCCGAAGGTCTCGTCCTGGAGCAGCGGCGTGTCCTCGCGCTCGATCTTGACGACCGTCGGCGGGAAGGCGAGCGATCCAGCTTCCGGCGCGCCGCCGGCGAGGACTTCCGCCCCGCTCTCGACGGCCGCGTCGAGCTGATGCCGCACGATCTCGGCCTGCCGCGCGGTCGTCATCGCCCCGACGTCGACGCCGACCCGGAGCTCCCCGGTGAGCGCGACGACGCGTGCGATGAAGCGATCCGCGATCGCCTGCTCGACGTAGACGCGCTCGATGGAAGCGCAGTTCTGTCCGGCGTTCGTGAAGGCACCCCAGACGACGCCGCGCGCGGCGCGCTCCAGGTCGCAGTCGTCCAGCACGATGGCGCTGTCCTTGCCGCCGAGCTCCAGCGACGTCGGGACGAGGCGCTCGGCGCAGGCGACGGCGACTTTCTTGCCGGTGGCGACGCTGCCGGTGAAGACGACGAGATCGACGCCGGCCTCGATGAGCGCGGCGCCGACGTCGCTGCCGCCCTGCGCGAGGCCGAGGACACCCTCCGGGAGCAGCCCGTCGAACAGCGACGCCACGAGCGCGCCGGCGCGCGGCGTGACCTCGCTCGGCTTGAAGACCACGGCGTTGCCCGCGAGCAGCGCCGGCACGATCGTGCGCAGCGGGATCGCGACGGGGTAGTTCCAGGGCGTGATGAGCGCGACGACGCCGCGCGGATCCCTCCGGATGCGGCCGACTTTGCCGGGGTAGGCGAGCGCGTCGAGATCGACGGGGGACTCGTCGAGCAGCTCCTCGATGGACAGGGTCCAGTAGTCGACCAGATCGGCGTTCGGCAGCACCTCGGCCAGCGCAGCTTCCTCGATCGGCTTGCCGCACTCGCGATGCAGGAGCGCTGCGATCTCTTCGGCCCGCGCGAGCAGGCGCTTCTTGACCCTCGCGATGAGCTCCGCCCGCTCCCGGATCGGGATCTCGGCCCACGTGACCTGCGCCGCCCGCGCCCTCTCGACGATCATCGCGACGGCGCTGGGCTCTGTTCCCGCGACGTCGTCGAGGGGCTCTCCTTCTGCGGGGCTGCGCGTCGGGAAAGGTTCAGCGCTCGCCGTCCTGCCGGACGCCGGCGAGGCCGCCGCCTCGCTCGCCGCCGCACATGCCTCGTCGGGTAGGGCAGCTGTCTTGGATTCCATGGGGCGCCGAGCCTAGCACCGCGCTTCTGCCCCCCTGCGGGGCGTGCGGCCGCCCTCGAGGGGGCAGGGGTTCTTGAGCGGACCAGCGCGGGGGGAGGGCTGCTACGGAGCGGGGTCGGCCGTCGAGGCAGGAGGCGTGGTCTCTTCGGCGGGGGCCGGCGCCGAGCCCTCGTCGTCGGGGGCGGCGGTGCCAGCGGGGTTGGCTTTCCGCTTGGCCGGCCGGTCCGACGACGGGGTTGCCACGTTGGCCGTGATCGACAGGACCGTCTTCTTGCGGCAGCCGACGATGACCGCCTGACCCGAGGAGAGCCACGCAGGGCTCGACACCCGCTCCGTCGTCAGTTTGCCGAGCCGCACGTAACGCGTCCCGCAGGGCACGTCGAGCGTCTCTCCCGTATTTCCGGCGAGCGAGCCGTTCACGTACACGGATGCCTGCTGGGGCGAGTTGACCAAGAGATGGCCACGGTTCGGCGGCAGATTGTCGGCGCTACCCGCAGCAGGCGCCGAGGTCTCGGCCGGCGCCGCGGTCTCGGCCGGTGCCGCGGTCTCGGCCGGCGCCGGTGCGGCCGCGGTCTCGGCCGGCGCCGGTGCGGCCGCGGTCTCGGCCGGCGCGGCGGTCGGCGTCTGAGCCGTCGTCGGAGGCTGCTCCGTCACGTCCTGCGTTGCGCCCGGGGTGGTGTCGGGGACGACGTTCGGGAGGGGCGCGGGCTCGGAGCCGAACAACCCGAGGCGATGCGCAACCGCTGCGCCGCCCACGAGGAGCGCCACGGCCGCGATGAGGATGCCCACGCGGGAACGCGGGCGCGGAGACGGGCGATCGGTGACGCTGACGTCGGCGGGCGGACGCGCGGTGACGCGCTCGGACGGCTTCAGCCCCTTCTCCGTGGTGATGGGCGGGTCCTTGGTGATGACCTTCGGGAGGAGATCGCGATCGACCGGCTTCGACCTGGCCTTGCGATCCGCTTCCTCGCTCGCGTCCTTGGGCAGCACCCCCGGCGGCGCCTCGACGGTCTCTTGATCCTGGACCGAGCGCGCGATCGCCTGGGCCTCGGACCGCGCGGATCGCACGGCCGTCTCCTCGTCTTCAAGGCCTTCGGGGCGAGAGCGAATGACGGTGGCCTCGTCCTCGAGCATGCCGCGGATCACGGTCGGCTCGTCGTCGACCATGTCGCGGTTGAACTCGCGCTCGGTGGCAGGCTCTCCGAACGCGCGCCGTGTGGTCGCGGTGACCGGCTCCGCCTTGGGGGTGACCGGTTCAGCGGTGGACGCCACGCGGGCCGTGGCCGCGTCCAGCGCGAAGGCGCCTCCCTTCCCGACCGGCGTGGTCGTGGCGGGCGCCTCGACGCGGTCGGGCAACGACCTGCGCTCGGCGGGGATCTTCAGCGCTGCAGCTGACCTCTGCGCGGGCTCCGGCTCATCGGGGAGGAGCCCCGCGAACGAGAGCTCGCTGTCGCTCTCCACCACCTTCGTCCTTCCCGCGGTGTCCTCGTGCGGGAAGAACGGCTTCGTTTCTGCGCGCGGGCTGGAACCGCGGGCGGGGGGCACTGCCGGACCGGCAGAGAGCGCGTCCCTGCCCTGGCCTGATCTGGCGGCCGGCGCCGTGACCTTGGCCGCGGGTCGGGTCGCCTCTCTCGGCTTGGGCTCGGCGGGCTCCGCGGGCGGGCGGAAGGTCTCCTGGGGGCCAGCGTCACGGGCTTCGGCCCGCGGGAGATCGAGCGAGGCTCCGGGCCTGGCGGCCGGCCTCCCGGGGGAGCTGGGAGGCGGCGCCGGAATCCGCGCCGGGGTCGTGGCCGCCGGCTTGCCGGCCGGCGCCTTGGCTGCGCTCGCAGCGGGCGTGGCCGCTGCGGCCGCCTTCACCGCAGGCTGTGGCGGCGTCTTCGCGGCAGGCTGCTGCGGCGCCTTGGCGGCCGCGGACGGCTGTCTCGCGATGCCGGCGGCCGCGGTCTGCGGCGCCTGAGCGGCGGGCGGCGCGGCAACCTGGCGTGCATCGCCGGGCAGGCCCGAACCGTCGATGCTGCCGACGTCGTCCAGGAACGGCTCGGGGGCGCGCGGCGCGGACGGCCCGCCCAGGGCGACCGCGCTGGCCGCCCCTGCCGCCCGTGCTTCGTTCGCCGGCGACGTATCTGCCGCGATCAACCTGGCGTCGGGCAAGGCCGCGCCCGCCGTGTCGTTGGCGATGGCGCCGGGCGCCTCGCCGCGGTGCGGGACGAGCTCCGCGGAGACCGCGAGCTGCGACCGGGTTCGAGGCGCAGCGGTGTTCCGCTGCACCCGCTGGAGGAGCGCTTCGAGGGTGGCGACTTTTTCTGCGACGTTCACGCCGCGTCAGCATATCGCGGCTCGGCGCTCGTTACATCATTCGCGGTGAGGGGGGCGCGATCGGGCAGGTTCCCCGGCGGAAATCCAGCCGGGGGCCGGTGGGGCGGGGGTCAGAGGGTCTCGAGGTAGGCGACCAGATCGTCGATCTGGTCCTCGGCGAGGTGGGACGTCTTGCCGTGCAGGTCGCCGCCGCCGCAGGCGGGGTTGGTGAACCGGTCCCTCAGCGACGTGGCGCATCCGTCGTGCATGAACGGCGCGCGCGTGCCGATGCGGACCAGCGACGGCACCTGGAAGGCCTTGCCCGTGCCGACGTCGAACGACTCGTTGCTCGTGAGCTGAGCGCCCGCGTGGCACCGCGCGCAATCCACGGTCTTGTCGTGGAAGATGGCTTCCCCTCGCGCCACGGCGCCCTGATCGGGCGCCAGCGACACCGGCGGAGCGGGGAGGCTGTCGATCCACCGGGCGAAGAGGTTCACCCGGCGCGGTCCCTGGTGCACGCCGCCCATGCGGCGCTCGAAGACCTCGTCCATGATGGCTTCGATGCCCGACATGTCGCCGTCCCAGTGGAACGGCGCGGTGTTGAGGATCCCGCCGCTCACGAACTGGGTGCGCCGGGGCCCGATGGGGTTGAAGACCCAGGTATGGCCGTCCTCGCCGCCTTCCGGATGGCACGACGCGCAGGCCATCGGACCGGCCGCGTTCCGGTGGAACATCTCGTGGCCGGTGTCTTTCCGGCTCTCCCCGGGGAGCGTGATGACGCGGTTGCTGGAGATGCCGGGGATCCCGAGCACGTGGATGCCCGCCGGCTCGCGCGTCTGCACGATCACGGCGTCGCCGGCGAACGCGACGGCGGTGGGCTCGCCGTCCACCGCCGTCCGCTGCTGCGCATCGACGCAGGTCCCCTCGCCCTCGAAGCCCATGTTCGCGTTCAAGGTCGTCGGGGTGGTGATGAGGATCTCGTTCGTGCCGGCCGCGACGACGGCGTACGATGCGCCGTCGGCCGACACCGCGAGATCGACCGGGAGGGTCGCGGACGGGAGGGCAGGGGACGCCCTCGGCCCGTCTCCGGAATCGGGGGTCCCGACCTCCGACACCGTGCCGTGCACGATGCTCCCGTCGCATCCGCCGGAGCTGTAGCCCCCCTCGACGATCTCGACGGGCGCGATGAGGGCGCGCTGATGCACCATCGCGACGCCGCCGGACGGCAGGCCGACCGTTCGCCAGGCGACGGTCGGAACGAACTCCTGTCCGAACAGGTTGAACTGCGGGATCTTCTGCCGCTCCGCGACGCTGCCGTCCGCGTCGACGGTGAGCAGCTCAGCCGCACGGAACTTGCTGACCACGAGCCGCTCTCCATCCACGACGACATCGCGCAGGTCGCGATCGAGCTGCAGGCGGCGCGTCGCGTCTCCGGGGCCGGCCGGGAGCGTCACGAGCTCGCCGCCGAGGCAGGCG
Source organism: Sorangium sp. So ce887 (assembly GCF_051521455.1). Classification (NCBI taxonomy): domain Bacteria; kingdom Pseudomonadati; phylum Myxococcota; order Polyangiales; family Polyangiaceae; genus Sorangium; species Sorangium sp. So ce887. The sequence continues at coordinate 4,214,581 of NZ_CP150354.1, forward strand.
ACGTGGAGCTCGTCGGTCCTCGCGTCGTAAGCGATCCCCCTCGGGGCCGGGCATGCCGCGCGCCGCTCGACGATCTTCCCGCTGTCCGCGTCGACCGTGACGATCGCGCCGCCGCGGCGGAGCGCGACGTGGAACCGCCCCGCGTCGTCCTCGACGACCCGGCCCGGCTCATCCCCCATCTCCAGGACGATCTCCGCGGTCAGCTTCTGCGCCTGCAGATCGACGATCCACACCCGGTCGCGATCCGGATCCGAGGCCACGGCCCTGACAGCGCTCCTGCTCACGGCGAGCGTCCCGCCGCTGATGGCGGGCGGCGGCTCCGCCGCGATCGCGACGCTCCCGGGATCATCGACCTGGGGGGGCTCGTTCTCACCGAGATCCCAGGGAGCGCAGGCGGCTAACGATGATGCGCTCGCGAGGATGGCGAGCATCGGGGAGAAGCTGCAGCGCGATGCAAGCAGTCTATGCATTGAGGCCTCCGGTCAGCCGCCAAGCAAGATGGCGGCCACTTGATGAGATGTTCTTCCATTCGATCGAGCGCCGCAATAAGCGTTGCCTCCGAGTGAGCGACGGATTTTTGCCGTCCACGACGCGCGTGAACGGGTACGAACGCTGCGTTGGACGAGGGGCCCCCTCCCGGGAGCCGGTCGTCATGTCCCCGCTGTCCTGGCCCATTGCGGCACGGCATGACGATCACGTCAGACCACGGTGCCAGCGCGGTCTTGGACAGTGCGGGGCGCCATCACGGGTTCATGTGCGCCTGCGCCGCCACGGACGTCGTGGGACGAGAGCGCAGGCTGCGCGGTCACGTTCGTGGGACGGTGGAACGAGCGATCGCCGAGGCGCGATAGCGCGGGATCGCCTGCGATCTTGACGGGTGCTTTCACCGCCCATAAGTGACCGACCGGTCATGAAAAGCACCGCATCCTCGTCTCGACGCAGCCTCTCGCTCGCTTCGACGCTCGCCGGGCTGCTCGCCCTCGGGCTCATCGCACCGCCGGTCGCGGCGCAGCCGGCCGCCCCGCAGCCCGCGCCGGCGCCTCCCGCCCCGGGGAAGCCGCAGCCCCTGCAGGCTCCCGTCGCTGCGGCCCAGCCGGCGGCGCCGAAGGCCGATCCGCTCGCCACCGCGCTCGCGCCCCAGCCAGGAGGGCTGACGCCGGACGACGTCGCGAAGGCCGCGCTGCGGACGCGCGCGTCGCTCCGCGCCAAGCAGGCCGACCTCCGCGCGGCATCGGCCAAGGTTGACCAGGCGATGGTCAATTTCTTTCCGCGGGTCACGGTAACGGCGACGTACACCCGGCTGTCCGAGGTCGAGAACCCGCTCGCCGACCTGTTCGCGAGCATTCCGGGGCCGGGCGGACAGCCTGCTATCGAACCCTACAACGCGGTGAACACGTACGCGCTCACGGCCAACCTCGCCGTGCCCATCTCGGATTACGTGCTCCGCCTCTCGCAGGGGTATGCATCGGCTTCGCACGCGGAGAGCGCGAAGAAGCTCGAGCTGCAGGCGGAGACGCTGCAGGCCGCGGCCGACGCGAAGCTCGCGTTCTTCAACTGGGTCCGCGTGAAGGGCCAGGTCGTCGTCGCAGGCGAGGCGGTGGCTCAGGCCAGAGCCCACGTCGATGACGCGCGCCGCACCTTCGAGGTGGGGCTGCTCTCGCGCGCCGACGTGCTCCGGCTCGAAGCCCAGGTGGCCGGCGCGGAGCAGGTGCTCATCGAGGCCGAGGCCGCGCTCCTGGTCGCGGACGACCAGATCCGGATCGCGCTCGGGGCGGCGCAGGACAGGCCGCTCGCCCTGGGGATCGACGTGATGGGCAGCGCGCCCGCGAAGCCGCCCCCCGAGGCGCTCCCGGCGCTGTTCCAGGAGGCGCTCCAGAAGCGCCTCGAGATCCGCGCCCTCGACGAGACGCAGTACTCGCTCGAGAAGGCCGAGGCGGTCACGCGGGCCGGCTATTTCCCGCGCGTGGACGCGTTCGCCGACCTCACCTACGCGAACCCCAACCAGCGCGTCTTTCCGTCGCAGAACCAGTTCGACATGACGTGGGCCGCCGGCGTCCGCGCCACCTGGGTGCTCAACGACGTCTTCACCACCGCGGCCGCCTCCGCCGAGGCGAACGCCCGCACCACGCAGGTCGCCGAGCAGAAGGCCGTGCTGCGCGACGCCCTCCGGACCGAGGTGGTGTCGGCGTACGCCGATCTGAGCAAGGCCGCGAGCAGCATCGAGTCCGCCGAGCGCCAGCTCGCGGCGGCCACGGAGTCGATGCGCGTCAGGTCCGAGCTGTTCCGGGCGGGGCGGGCCACGAGCGTCGACGTGGTCGACGCGGAGACCGAGGTCACGCGCGCGCGGCTGCAGCAGCTCAACGCGCGCGTCGGCGCGCTCGCCGCGAAGACCCGCCTGGACCACGTGGTCGGACGCGACGCGAATGACGCGAATGACGTGAAATGACCGAGCTGCGCGCGTCGTCTTCGCTTGCACGGCCCACCTGGCCGGAGTAGGGAAGGCGTGCGCCGCTGCAGCGTGGGTTCCTGCGGCGCTTCCGCGGGCACCGCCCGCACTATCCCTCACCGGCCGAGGTAGCGCGTCCACGGTGCGCGCCCGGTCCGCCCGTCATGACGGAGCTTGCGCTCATCCTCAGCGGCGGCCTGATCGGGCTCGCCTTTGCGGTCTACCTCGCTCGCTGGGTCGTCGCGCGCCCCGCGGTCGAGCCCGAGATGCAGCGGGTGGCCGCGATCATCCAGGGGGTCGCCGAGGCGTACTTTCGCCGTCAGAGCAGCGTGATCGGCGCGGTCTCCGCGATGCTCGGCGGCGCCATTTTCCTCGCGTACGGCCTCCTCCGGCGCGCCGGGGAGAATAACCCGGTCCCGGCGCTGGAGCTCGGCGTCTGGCTGACGCTCTCCTTCGCGGTCGGCGCGGCCAGCGCGGTCGCTGCGGGCCGCGTCGCCACCTGGATCGCGCCCCGCACCAGCGTGCGCGCGGCGAGCGGCGCCCGCCGCTCGCTCGACCTCGCCCTGCAGATCGCCCTCCGCGGGGGGGCCGTGTCGGGGCTCTTCGTCGTCAGCATGAGCCTGCTCGGCCTCGGCGGCCTGTTCGCCGCGGTCCTCGCGTTCCGCGGCGGCTTCGGGTCCGAGCCGGCCGAGGCGCTCGCGCTCGCGCCGACCATCCCCTGGGTCATCGCCGGCTACCCCCTCGGCGCCTCCTTCGCCGCCCTGATGGCGCAGCTCGGCGGCGGCACCTTCGCCAAGGCGGCCGACCTCGGCGCCGATCTCGCGGGCGCGGAGGTCGGCCTCGACGAGGACGACCTGCAGAACCCGGCCACGATCGTCGACCTGGCCGGCGACACCGTCGGAGACTGCGCCGGGCGCGCGGCGGGCGTCTTTGCCTCGACGGTCGCCGAGAACGCGGGCGCCATGGTGGTCGGAGCCATGCTCTTCCGCAGCAACGCCGGGCTCCCGAGCGCCCTCGCCGTCGTGCTCTTCCCGCTGGTCAGCCGCGCGTTCGGCCTCATCGCGACGCTCTTCGGCGTGATGGTCGTCAAGACCGACGACCGCGAGGATGCCTTCAACGCCCTCCTGCGGGGGCTCTACGTCACGGCCATCCTGCACGCCGTCGGCATCGCCGGGGCCGCCAAGTGGCTGCTCGGCGCCCACTGGGTGGTCTTCTTCGCGTGCGGCGTCATCGGCATCGTCACGGGCATCGGCGTGCTGCACGTGACGCAGTACTACACCGAGCAGCGGCACCGCCCGGTGCGCGAGCTCGCCGAGGCGGCCCGCAGCGGCTCCGCGATGGCGGTGCTGCGCGGGCTCGCCATCGGCCTCGAGAGCTCGGTGCTCCCGCTCCTCGTCGTCGTCGGCGCGACCTTCGGCTCCTACCTGCTCGGCGCCCGCTCCGGGCTCGCCTGGGGCGGCCTGTTCGGGACCGCGGTCGCCACGATGGGGATGCTGGGCACGGCGGGCTACGTCCTCGCCATGGATGCGTTCGGCCCCATCGTGGACAACGCGGGCGGCATCGTCGCCCTGACGGTCGCCCGCGAGCGGCCGGACGTGCGCGGACGCACCCTCGTCCTGGACGCGGTCGGCAACACGACCAAGGCGCTCACGAAGGCGTACACGGCCGGGGTGGCCGCGCTCGCCTCGCTGCTGCTCGTCGCTGGCTACCTCGACGAGTCCCGGCGGCGTGCGCTGACGTTGAGCGCGTCGAGCAGCGGCGAGACGACCGCGATGGTCGTGCGCCTCGACCGGCCCGAGGTCTACCTCGGCGCGCTGGTCGGGATCCTCCTGGTCTTCTGGCTGGCCGGCCGCTGCATCCGCAATGTGCTCCAGGCCGGCCGCCGCGTCCTTGACGAGGTGAGGCGTCAGACCCGGGCCCGGCCGCCGAGCTTCGTCGGCGATCACGAGCCCTGCGTCGAGATGGTCTCTCGGGCGGCGCTGCGCCATATGATCGCGCCGGCCCTCGTCTCGGTGGCGGTCCCCGTCGTCGTGGGACTTGCCTTGCGCTTTGCAAGGACGGAGGATAATCCTCTGGTCGCGGCGGATTCAGTCGCGGCCTTGCTCATGGCCGCGACGGTCGCAGGCGTCCTCGGGTCGCTCTTCTTGGGGAATACCGGGGCGATCTGGGACAATGCGAGGCAGTACATCGCTACCGGCGCACACGGGGGGCGCTACCTCGTCGACGAGACGGGGGCGCGGGCGGACAACCCCACCTACGGCGCCGCTGTCGTGGGCGACACGATCGGCGATCCTCTCAAGGATGCGGCCGGCCCTGCGATCCACGTGCTCATCAAGATGCTCCCCGCCGTGACCCTCGTGTTCTTGCCGTTCTTCATCTGATGACGGTTCTTCCTCCAGCGGGATCCGCCACGGCTCCCGTCCACCCGATCCATCCCGGCGAATTGCCGCCGCACCCGTATCCCGAGCCCACGACGTGCCGCCTCCGATCTCCGACGCACTCTCCACCCTCAGCGATCGTGGCCTGCGAAGGCTCCTTGGCGCCCGCACTTTTCTCCGCGGGCTGGAGTACTTCCGCCGCCGCGTCGTCGATGACATCTCCATCAACGAGACGATGGCGAGCGGCACCGTCCGCGCCGCCGACTCCGAGCCGTATCCGGTCAAGGTCGAGCTTTCGCCCGATGGAATCCAGTCGCAGTGCTCCTGTCCGGCCTTCCAGAAGGCTGGACAGCATTGCAAGCATGTCGCGGCGCTGCTCATCAGCATCCGCGACCAGGCTCGAGGCGCGCAGCCCCGGCGCGAGCCGCCGAGCCCGGCGCTCGTCCCGCAGACCGCCCACGCCGGCGGTGACGCCCTGAAGCGCGTGCGCCGGCGTGACCGCCGCGGGCGGCTGGCGATCACGCCGTCGGTGCCGGTCCCGACCGTCGTCGGCACCCACGGGCCGCCGGGCTCCGGCGTCGCCTTCACGGCGCCGATCCTGGACGCCACGGCCAAGCAGACCGGGATCGGCGCCTGGCTCCCGCCCGAAGGGGTCAGCGGAGCCCGGCGCGTGGAGTTCCGCCTCCACGTCCGGCAGGGGGCGCTGACCGTCACCGTCCTCGACGCCGAGGCGCGCGTCCCGGTGCTCCCCTCCGCGGCGCTCGCCTGGCAGGCGCTCTATCCGACGCCCGACCGGGACGCGCTCCGGCTGCTTGCCCGGTTCGAGAGCGGCAACCCGCGCCACCCGGCCGTCGATATTCGCGGCGAGGATGTGGCCGAGCTGCTCCCGCTGCTGGAAGGCCAGCGCGTGCTCCTCGAGCCGGCGCTGATGCAGCTCCGCTTCGGCGAGGACAGCCTGCGGCCGCGCTTCGACCTCGAGACCGTCGGCGGCGACACCATCATCGTCAAGGCGAGCTTCGAGCGGGGGAACGACAAGCGCCGCTTCTCGCTCTTGCAAGGCGGGTGGTTCGAGGGCTGGCCGGGCTGGCACATCGACACGCAGGAGGGGCTCGCGCGCCGCGTCGACAAGCGCGTCTCCCCGGCGGCGATGCGCCGCCTGCTCCGCTCGCCCACCATTGGCGAGCCGATGAGCGAGCTGCCCCGCATCATCATGCAGGGGCTGCCCAAGATCGCGCTCGAGGTCGGCGCCGAGCTGCCCGACCTGAACCAGATCGCCGAGGTCGTCGACCTCCTTCCCACGTTCCGCATGCGCGCGGGCGGCTCGCTCATCGAGGCCCGCGTCACGCTGTTCGCCGCGTACGGCGACGCGGAGGTCGCCGTGCGCGCCGACGGCATGTCGCCTCCGATCCTCGTGCAGCCGCCCGAGGAGGGGATGAAGCGCGCCCGCTGCATCCGCGTCGACATCGCCGCGCAGCAGGACGCGGCGAGCAAGCTGCTCGCCCTCGGGCTCAAGCCGGACGAGACCGGCCAGGGCTTCATCGCGAACGGCGATCAGGCGCTCACGTTCTGGACCGAGGGGCTCGCCGAGCTCCCCGACGACTGGGACCTCTTCGTCCCGGAGGATCTCGTCGACACCCAGGTGCGCGGCAGGCCGATCGGCGTGTTCGCCAAGGTTACCTCGGGGATGGACTGGCTGAACGTCAAGCTCAGCTTCGAGAGCGAGGGCGTGGGCGTCGATCGCGACGAGCTGCGCCGCTGTCTCGCCGAGGGCAAGCGTTACGTCCGCCTCGAGGACGGTTCGTTCGCCGCGTTCGACCCTGACGCCGTGCGCGCGATGCTCGATCGCGAGGTCGAGCTGATGATGGCGGCCGGCAAGAACGGCCGGCTGCCGCTCGCGCAGGCCGGGCGAGTGCACGAGCTGATCCAGCACGCGAGCGGCTCGAACGTGACCGCCTCCGCGCGCGAGCTCTTCCACAAGCTCAGCAACATCGACGAGATCGGCAGCACCAAGCGGCCCCGGAACCTGAAGGCGACGCTCCGTCCCTATCAGGAGGCCGGCCTGTCATGGCTCAAGTTCATCCATGACATCGGCTCGGGCGGCGTGCTCGCCGACGACATGGGTCTCGGCAAGACGGTCCAGACGATCGCCCTCCTCCTCGCCGTCAAGCAGGAGGAGAAGCACATGCGCGCGCTGATCGTCGCCCCGACGAGCGTCGTCACGAACTGGGAGCGCGAGCTCGCCCGGTTCTCGCCCTCGCTCTCGGTGGCCCTCTGGCACGGCGCGGATCGCAAGGACCAGATCGACGAGGTGAAGGCCGCCGAGGTCGTGATCACGAGCTATGCGCTCCTCCGCCGCGACGAGGACTTCCTCGCGCAGCTCGATCTGACCTACGCCATCCTCGACGAGGCGCAGCACATCAAGAACCCGATGAGCGCCACCGCCGCCGCGGCCAAGCGGCTCCGCGCGAAGCGCCGGCTCGCTCTTACGGGCACGCCCATCGAGAACCGGCTGTCGGAGATCTGGTCGATCTTCGACTTCGTCTCGCCGGGCCTGCTCGGCTCGCTCGACAAGTTCGAGGCGCGCTTCTCGCGGCCGATCGAGGCGGGCGACTACAAGACCGCGCAGCGGCTCCGCGCCGCGATCCACCCGTTCATCCTGCGCCGCACGAAGCAGGAGGTCGCCAAGGACCTGCCGGAGAAGATCGAGATGGACCAGATCTGCGATCTCACCGGCGAGCAGCGGGCGCTCTACATGCAGGTCGCGCGCGAGGTCCGGGCGCAGGTCCTCGGCGAGGTGGAGCGCGTCGGTCTCGCGAAGAGCCAGCTGCAGATCCTCGCGGGCCTCACCCGCCTGCGGCAGGCGGCCTGCGACCCGCGCCTGCTCGGCTTGCCGCGCGAGTTCGGCGACGACGACTCGGGCAAGCTCATCGCGGTCCGCGAGCTCATCGCGAACGCCGTCGAGGGCGGGCACAAGGTGCTCGTCTTCAGCCAGTTCGTGATGATGCTGAAGCTCATCGAGAAGGCGATGAAGGAGGATGGCGTCGCGTACGAGTACCTCGACGGCTCCACGAAGGACCGGCCGCAGCGCGTCGATCGCTTCCAGGGCGATCCGAGCGTTCCGGTCTTCCTCATCAGCCTCAAGGCAGGCGGCACCGGCCTGAACCTCACCGCGGCCGACACGGTGATCCACTTCGATCCGTGGTGGAACCCGGCCGTCGAGCAGCAGGCCACCGACCGTGCCCACCGCATCGGACAGACGAAGGTGGTCACCGCTTACCGGCTCATCGCCGCGGGCACGATCGAGGAGAAGATCCTGCTGCTCAAGGACAAGAAGCGCCAGCTCGTCTCCTCCGTCCTCAGCGAGGACGCAGGCGGCGCCAAGAAGCTCACCAAGGCCGATCTGGAAGAGCTGTTCGCGGTGGACTGAGCGGACGACGGCGCGCGCCGGGGGGAGCGCGCCGCTCGCGGTTGCGGGGAGGTCGGCTGCGGGGGCGGCCGGCAGGGCCGGAGGCGGTTACTGCTTGCTACCGCCGCTCAGAACCATCAGGTGGTACTTGCCGAATTCGCTCTGCCCGAGGGTGAACAGGACCTCGATCAGCAGGCGGTACGGCGTGGTCGCGTCAGCCACGATGACCGCCTCGGACGACGACGGGTCGAGCCCCTTCGCGGCGCGGATGGCCTTGTCCGTCTCGCGCGCATGGGAGAGGGCGTTCGCGAGCGGCACGACGTAGAGATCGTTCGGCCCGCTGCGCTTGTACTTCGCGTCGACGCCGGACTGGGCGAGCTGCTCGCGGTTGGGCAGCACGACGATCGGGGTCGGATCCTCGCCGACCAGGATCTGCGACTTCGAGACGATGACGACCACGCCCTCCTGCGAGGGCTCGGACTGCATCACCGACTTCGGCAGGGTGAGATCCTTCGACTGCGGGATGGATGCCGCCGACGATCCCACGCTCTTCAGCAAGAAGACGAGGATGATCGTCATCAGATCGAGCATCGCCGTGATGTTCAGGAAGTCGATCTCCGGCTCCCGCCGGTTCCTGCGGATCGCCTTCCGGAGGGCCGCTTTGTAGCGGACGACGCTCGCCTTCGGCCGCGGCGGAGGGGGCAGCTCGGCGCTCATCGGGCGACTCCGAAGTGGACCTCCGGGAACAGCACCTCCCCGTCGTCGCTTCGCAGCGCGTCCATCACGTCGATGATCGTCTTGTAGTCGATGCCCGGGTTCGCCGTGATCGTCACCTGCGTCTCCTCTTTGAACTCGGGGCGGGCGTTCTTGAGGCGCTTCGCGCACGCCATGAGGGCGGTATAGTCGTAGCTGTCGTTCGTCTTCGGCACCGTGACCCCGCTGCCGACGTCCTGGCAGCCGGTCGCGATGTTGCCGCTCGACGTCTTCAGCGAGATCCCCTGGCTTGTGATGAACGCGGACAGGTTCAACGCCTTGCTGGAGAGCTCGCTGCGCACCTTGCCCCCGCCGATGGATGGCGGCGTCGTGTCGATCGACGACACGAATGTCACCGAGACGCTGGCGAGCACGAAGATGAGGATGTTCATGATGATGTCGAGGTACGGAACGACGTTGAGCTCGCCGGCCTCCTCCCCGGCGTCGGGCTCCTTGGGCTGCGATAGGCGCCGGATCTTCGATCGCTGCGCCGAGCTGAGCGGGACGTCTTGCGGGTCCGCCATGGGCTAGTAGCCAGGCTTGCTGCTGATCGTGAGCAGGTTGAAGACGCGCTCCGTCGTCGCCTCCAGATCGTGCTGGATGTTCTTGGAGCGGGTGTGGAGGAGGACGTGCGCGATCATGCACACGACGGCGATGGCGAGGCCGAACGCCGTGTTGTACATGGCCTCCGCGATGCCGTTCGAGAGCATCCGCTGCTTGTCGGCCTGCGAGAGGCCCTGGGCGGCGATGGAGGCGAACGTGTTGATCAGGCCAGAGACCGTCCCGATGAGGCCGATCAGCGTCGCGATGTTCGCGAGCGACCAGAGGGCGCCGACCCGCTTCTCCACGGCGGGCTTGAGCTCGGACAGCTTCTCGCTGAGGGCGGCGTCGATCTCGTCCGCGCCCTTGTTCGCGTGGGTCAGGCCGGCCTTCACGAGCTGCAGGATCGGGTAATCGCTCGCGTCGCACAGCTTGATGGCGCGGTCGATGTTGCCGGCCGCCACCAGCTTCTTGACCTGCGCAAAGAACTCCTTGGAGTTCACGCGGTAGCGTCCCAGCTGGAACGCGGTCCGCTCGATGATGATCGTCACCACGACCGCCGAGACGACCAGGTTCGCGATCAGGAAGGTCGGATTGTGCTTGATGGCCTCCCACATCCCACCTTCGCCACCACCCTCGGCCGCCAACATCAGCAGATGACGCATCCTCGAAGTCCCTTTCTCAGCGTCGTCAGAAGCCCGACAATCTCTAGGCGCGGCGACTATAACTGCCGCCCGATCCCGTGCGCAAGCTCGGCGATGCGGCCACGCCGCGCGGCGAGAGGCCTGGATCGGCGAAAATCCCCGCAGAATCAGCGTGCCTCTCGCGGTGAGCGCCCACGGGGCACGGAGAGGCAGCGCCGGAGGGGCCGACGCCGGAGGGGTACGGAGCCCCCTGAATCGCTCCGGTCGACGGCGCCCGACCAGGCCGCCGTGCTCCGCCGTTCCCGCGTCCGCTTGCCTGCTGAATCACTGCGCTCCCTCCGGCGTAATGTCGCTCGCACTGCCGCGGTGCGCTGTCGCGCCGGCGGACGTCGCGCCGGCGCCGCGTCTCCCGAGGTTTCGCGGGATGGGCTGCCGGCCTGCGCGCGGTGCGCCCGGCGGAACGTTACATAACCCTGCGATTGTTGTAAAGTTTTGCCCGTATCAGAGCGCTCACGTGTGGCCAAATCTCTCTTGACGGCGCCGGGTCTCAATCGCGAAGATGCGCGAGTCCCCCGAGCGCATCGGCGTAGCTCGGCCAGAAGGCGGCACGCTCTGCGGTGACGGGGAGCCGCGCCCAGAGCCATCACGGGCCCCGGGGGTGACGACGCGAAGTCAGTCTTGGACGACAGGTGAGAGAGCTGGGACGGCGCCGGGCGCCGGGGCCAGGTAGAGACGATCAGGACTCTTGCAGAGGTCAGCGCCGCTCGGCTAGCGTCCCGTGGGCATCTCGCCAGAGAGCGACAGGAGCACGCCGTCCACGGCCAGCGCCGCCGAGCGAAATAGGCCTCTCATCCGTTCTTACGTGTGAGTGAAAGACTGCCGCCCCTCGGCAACACGAGTCTGACAAAGGGAACCGATCGAGTTGCGCGAAACCTCATCCCGGGGACGCGAGGCGAACTGGAGGACAGAAGCAATGCACGGAGCGTATGAAGCTTTCAAAGAGGGTGGATGGGGTATGTGGCCCATCCTTTTCTGGTCGATCCTCACGATCGGCATCATTGTTGAGCGCGCCCTCTACCTGTTCGGCTCGTCCATCAACAAGGATGTCTTCCTCGCCACCATGCAGAAATGCATCCTGGCGGGTGATGTCGCCAAGGCTGTGAAAATGTGTTCCGCGGCGAACGCCCCGCTCGCCCGGATCGTCCAGGCCGGCCTTGTCAAGGTGAACCGCCCTGATGAGGAGGTCCAGGCGGCGATGGACGAGGCGGCTCTCCGTGAGCTGCCGAAGATCTCGGCGCGCACCTCGTACCTCGCGCTGCTCGCGAACCTCGCGATGCTCTCCGGTCTGCTCGGGACCGTGACGGGTCTCATCAAGTCCTTCGGCTCCGTCGGCGGCGAGTCGGTCGATCCGAGCCAGAAGGCTCGCGTGCTCGCCCTCGGGATCTCCGAGGCCATGAACTGCACCGCCTTCGGCCTCGGCGTGGCGATCATCGGCCTTATCGGCTTCGCCGTGCTGAACGGCAAGACGCAGCACATCGAGGACGACATCAACGAGGCATCGGTGCAGATCCTCAACCTCGTCGTCTCGAACCGTCAGAAGGTGAATGTCGCTGCAGTCGGTCAGGCGGCTGCCTGATGGTCCTCGGCGGGCCCGGGTCGTCGAGCGCCTCCCGCGCGCTTCCACCTGGGCCCGCTCCCGTGCCTCGAAGCCCCGGACGGCTTGCGCCGCCGGGGCCCCGGGAACTTCAGCAGCGCGACGAAGTCAGACCCAGCATGGTGGCCCTCCGCGAGCTGCGGGCAGGGCGTTCCCGCAACAACTTGGATAGGTGAGCCCAGGCTCACGTTGGGAAGGCAATATGGGCGGCGTAGACGTCGGCGACGGCGGCGGCAAAAAGCGGGCGACGAACTCGGATATCAACATGATCCCGTTCATCGATCTGCTGATGGTCACGATTGCATTCCTGTTGATCACGGCGGTCTGGGTCACCAACTCGCGCATGAACGCGGACGCCCAGGTCCCCGGTCCGCCGGACCCCAACAAGGAGCTCACCCCGCAGACGCCGGAGAAGGTGCTGAACCTGCACATCGGCGAGAGCGAGTTCGGGCTCGTGTGGAAGCAGGGCGCGACGGTGGTCAACGAGGTCAAGGTCAACAAGTCGCCCGTCGAGCTCGGCGACGCGTCCTCGAAGATCATCCGCTACCCGGAGCTGGCGAAGCGGATCGAGGAGGAGTGGAAGACGCACGGCGGCCACCGGGATCCGAGCGACAAGAAGGTCGACCAGGCCATCCTCCATACCGACAACCGCACGCCCTTCAAGGAGATCGTCGCGGTGCTCGACGCGCTCTACTCGCCGAAGCGCGAGATGAGGCTGCCGGACGGGAACAAGCAGGTCCCCGTGTTCAACATGACGTTCTCGGTCCGCTGAGGCAGGAGCGCGCACATGGATAGGTTCAATCCGAAGCACCACAAGAACCCCCACGCCCACGTGATCCATCAGCCGGGCCGCCGGCTGATGAAGGGGGTGCCGCTCCGGTTCGTGTGGAACAAGGTGTCCGGGCACGGCGCACGCAGCCCGAACGCGGGGCTCAATCTCGTGAGCTTCATCGACTTCCTCATCGTGACCGTGATCTTCCTCCTGATGTCCTTCTCGGCGTCAGGTGAGATCGCCGTCGACAAGAACGTCAAGCTCCCGAAGGCGGAGAACGTCGATGACATCATCGACGCGCCGATGGTCGCGGTGAACGGCAACCAGATCCTCGTCGACGGCGCCCTGGCCGGGTCGACCCGCGCGATCGAGGAGCTCGGGCGTCTCCAGAAGATCGACGAGCTCTTCAACCTGCTCAAGAACAAGCGCGAGCTGTGGAAGCAGGTGCAGCCGAACAAGCCGTTCCCGGGCGTGTGCATCCTCCAGGTCGATCAGAACGTGCCCGCGCTGGTCGTGAAGAGCGTGTTCCAGACCGCGGCGTTCGCCGGTTACCCGAACGTCAGCTTCATGGTCGGCAAGCTCCCGAAGTCGCAGTGATCCTCGCTTCTTGACCTATCAAGCAGAGAAGAAAGGGGCGCGCTGGGCGATGCCCGGCGGCCCCGGTCACCCTCGGACGTGGTGGCACCAGCGGCGCGATCGGCGCAGCCTTCCCCTCCGCGCAGCTCGTGTGGAGGAGGTCGTTCTGCGCGCGTGATCGGGTCGGTGCCTCCTGCGTGGAGCCTCTCCTATGTCCTCTGAACAGCCGCCCCGCGAACGCGGCTTGCCTTCGGTCTACAAGGCGCGGGAAGCGCGCTCGAAGATGCGCTGGCCCCCGGCGAAGTTCTGGGGTTACACGGCTCTCGTCCTCGCGGTCTCGGCGATCCTCCACTGGAAATGGTCCCAGGGGCAGATCGAGAGCGCGCGCCAGAAGCTGATGGCGAACCAGCGCGCCGTCGCCGTCGAGCTCGGCCCGCGCTGGTTCCCGATGCGCGAGCGCGTGGAGGGCTGGACCCTCGATCTGTCGCGGAGCGCGGGGGCCGAGGTCGTGGACCGGGAGGCGCTCAAGGCGTGGAATTTCCGTGAGCTTGCGGGCATTTACCTGCGCCTTCGGGTGGACGAGGCGACGAGCGTCGACGCCATCCGCAAGAACGCGCAGCAGTCGCTCCGCGACGCGTTCACCGCGTGCCTCCTGCGGGTCCCGAACCCGAACCCGCTGGCGGGCGCGGAGTGCAAGCGCACGCGGGATTGCCCTGCGGGCGAGTACTGCAACGAGGCCGAGCGCTGCTCGCGTCCCGCGCAGCCGTTCAACCTGCGCGTCGCCTACCGGACGATGCATGTCCTCTCCGACGAGTGGGTGCGCGACGCGCAGGACGCCTCGAACGAGCTGCGGCTGCGGCTCCTGGAGTCGAGCTTCGAGGACACGATGCGCGACGACGTGCCGCTCGCGGCGGAGCTCCTGACACGGGCGCAGTACTACCTCCTCGTCCTCGACGAGCCGGCCGAGGGCGCGACGAGCACCGAGGCGTTGCTCGGGGTGCCGCACATGGCGCGGGTCGGGGTGTGGCGGCTGTCGGACGGCAAGCCCATCCTGCGGGTGCGCCGCGAGGCGAGCGGCCATCTCATCGGCGGAACGCCGTCCGTCGAGGGGAGCGCGCTCGAGGCGCGACAGCGGCAGGCGAACAGCTGCGCGCTGGCCCTCGCCGTGCGCGAGGCGATGGGCGACACGACCGGGGCCGTCGCCGAGCCGCAGTGAGGCCGCGCCGGGAAGCGCGGTGAGCGGCGCGCGCGCCGCGGGGCAGCGCGCGCTGCAAGATCAGCGCGCGCGCGCGCGGAGCGTGACGTCCCGCGCGACGATGTGCAGGTCCGTGAGGTTGTGGCCTGTCGGCCCGGTCTCGACGCGCGTGCCGAGGGCGCGGTGCGCGGCGGCGTCGTCGAAGCCCGCGAGCGCGGCATCGATCCCCAGGTCGTCCATCGCGGCGGCCGCCGCGCGGGCGACCACCGCGCCCGCCGCACCGGAGCTGCCGTCGACACCGTCGGAGGCCGCGCAGAGGAGCGCGACGTCCGGCGGCAAGCCGCGCATGGCGGCGAGCGCGATCCACCCCGCGCGGCCGCCGGCGCCGCGCTGGGCGGGCAGCGCCAGCGTCGGTTCGCACGGGATCACGACCGCGTCACCCGGGGCGAGGGTGCGGGCGAGCGCGAGGCGACGCTCCACGATCGCGCGCGCGTCGCCCTCCTCGGCGGGGGCGGCGACCGCGCGCAGCCCTGTCCTCTCGGCGAGGGCGGCCGCCACGCGCTCGGCGAGCTTGTCCGGATCGGCGAGCAGGCGCGCCTCCAGGCGACGCGCGTCCGCTGGCTTCAGCGACTCGCTCAACGCGGGCGCGAGCCGCGCGAGCTGAGGGGCCCGGCGATGGAGCGCGGCTCGCGCCTCCTCGACGTGTGTCGGGTCCGGGACGGTGGGGCCCGAGCTGATGTCGTGCGGGAGCCCGCCCACGACGTCGCTCATGATCAGCGTCAGGACGCGCGCCGGAGCCGCCGCCGCCGCGAGCCGCCCGCCCTTGATCCGCGAGAGATGGCGGCGAACGAGGTTGACCTCCTGGATCGGGGCGCCTCCTTCCAGGAGCGCCGCCACGAGGGCTTGCTTGTCCGCGAGGGACACGCCCGCAGGCGGCGCCGCGAGGAGCGCCGAGGCGCCGCCGGAGATGAGGGCGAGCAGGAGATCGTCGGGTCCGAGCGCGGTCACCGCGGCGAGCGCTGCCTCGGCCGCCTCCACGCTGCGCGCGTCGGGGATCGGGTGCGCCGCGCGCATCACGCGGAGCGGGCGCAGCGCGGCATCCTCGGGATCGGCCGGCGTGTTCTGCCGATCGCGCGCGGAGGTCGCGGCGTCCGCGACGGCGACGGCGAGCCCGCCGGTGATCCGGTCGCCCCAGCTGCGGAGCGCGCCCCGGGTCATCCCGAGCGCCGCCTTGCCCGCCGCGATCGCGAGCACGCGGCCGCGGCGCGCTCCTGCCTCGGCGTCGAGCGCGCGCTCGACGAGCCCCGCAGGATCGAGCTCCACGAGCCCGGCGCGGAACGCGGACACCAGCGCCGCGCGCAGCCCGTCGAGCGCGCCGCTCAACGGCTCCTCGCGCCGGCCTCGCTGCGCCGCGCCGCCACCTGGGCGGGGGCGCGGTCGCCAGCGTCGACGATGTGCGCCCAGACGACGTGGTGCCAGCTCAGCGTGACCGACACGAGCGCCCGCTGCTCGTCGCGCGGGCTCACGTCCCCTGCGAGCTCCGAGCCGCGCCAGCGAAGCGCGCCCCGCACGCCGAGGAACGGGCCCGTGGCGTGGCCCAGGAGCGGCACGTCGAGCGACAGCGAGAGCTCGACCCCGGGCTCCGGCGCGAGCCCGGCTCCCGGCGAAGCCTCCCAGAACGAGCCCACGCCGAGCGCGACGGAATCGATGAACAGGTCGAGCCACGGCGTGCCGAGCTCGAGGTTGCTCGCGTACCGGCCGAGGAAGAGCGGCTGGATGAAGACGCCGCCCGCGATCGAGCGCGCGACGGTCGCTCCCTGCGTGCCGATCGCGTCGGTGTAGTGCGCATACAGCCCGGCGGTCGAGAGGTAGGCCGCGGCGCCATGCGCGCAGAGCGCCGGACCCCCGTTCGCGAGCGAGGCGCCCGCGCCCGCGCGCAGAGCGAGATCTCCGTCCAGGCGGCCGTACGCGCCGTCGCCGTCCGCGCGCGCCGTGGACGCCACCGCGACCGCCGCGAGCGCCGCGGCGCCGGCGAGCGCCCTGGCGGCGGCGCGACGCCCGCGCGCGGGCCCGAACGATCCCCGTGCTGGCTTGTTCGTGGTGATCATCAGCGTATCAGCGCCTCCCGCACCGCGTCCCGCAGCTCGGGCGCGAAGAGGATCCGGGTGCGCGTCATGGTCTCGTTGCGCAGCCGATCCAGCAAGAAGGACACCTCGGCGGGGCGTCGCGGGCGTCCTCTGGGGTAAACGACCAGGAGCGACTCGTCCTCGGCGTAGGGCGTGTCCTCGGCGATGTCGACGCCGACGTACACCTCCGGGTCGAGCCCGGCGCCCTGCGCGATCTCGCGCACGGTCTCCAGCGCCGCCGTGCGCCGCGCATCGCATCCGGCCGGCGTCTCGCCGGGCTCGGGGAACAGCTCGATCGACTTGAAGAGCGAACGCACGCGCAGGCGGCGGGCGAGATCGGACAGCACGGGATCGGACGCCGCCTCCCAGGCGTGGATGGCCCCGAGCAGGACCTGATCGTCGAGCTCCAGGTACTGCTCCAGGGTGGGCATCTCGCCGACGGCCATCGCCTCGACGGCGGCGGGGACCTCGGGGATCCGATCGCCGGCGGCGAGGCGGGCGACGGCGCGCCGGAGGATGGCGCCGATCATCCACTCTGCGCTCCGCGTGGTCTTGTGGAAATAGACCTGCTGGAACATGAAGAAGCGGGCGAGCAGGAACGACTCGATCGCGCTCATCCCCTTCGTTCCGTCGATGGCGAGCGCGGGAGCGGGAGGGGCAGACGCGGCGCCGCCGCCGGGCATCTCCACCTGGACGTCGCTGAACCTGAGGCTGCGCAGCAGCCACGGCAGGTCGTACTCGCCGTACCTGACGCCTGTCGCGTGTGCGTCGCGCAGCAGGTAGTCGCAGCGATCGACGTCGAAGGTCCCGCTCACCGCTTTGGCGAGATACGGCAGCTCGTGTCGTCCGCCGATGAGGTCGGCGACCCGCTGCGGCAGGTAGGGATCCTGGCGCACGAGCACCTGGTGCACGTCCGAGGCCGGGTCGAGCAGGATGCGCTCGGTCCAGCGCTCATGGTGGAGCGCGCCCGGCATGGCTTCCTCGAAGAGGTGGGACAGTGGGCCATGGCCGAGATCGTGCAGGAACGCTGCGGCGATCGCGTCGCGCGCGCGGTCGCTGGTCACTCTCTGCCAGAATGGAAGGTCGCGGTCGATCTGGCGCAGCCTCGCAATGAGGAGGCGCATCACGTGGGCGGCCCCGAGCGCGTGCGCGAAGCGGGTGTGCTCGGCGCCCGGGAACGCCAGTGACGTCAACCCGAGCTGACGGATGCGCCGCAGCCGCTGCACCTCGCGGGTGCCGAGCAGGCGCGGAACGATGGCCGCCTCGCCGCTCTCGAACTCGATCAGGCCGTGGACCGGGTCGCGCAGGATCAAGATGGATCTCCGCGTGACCCCATGGGCGCAAAAGGAGTCGGGTCACTCAGGAGTTGCCTGATGGCGTCCAGCTGCGGGCGTGTGCGCGAGGAGGACGCGTCGCTCCGGGCGTGCGGAGTGGAGCACAGCAGGA
Organism: Sorangium sp. So ce887; assembly: GCF_051521455.1. Classification (NCBI taxonomy): domain Bacteria; kingdom Pseudomonadati; phylum Myxococcota; order Polyangiales; family Polyangiaceae; genus Sorangium; species Sorangium sp. So ce887. The sequence continues at coordinate 4,232,517 of NZ_CP150354.1, forward strand.
TGCACGTCGGACAGGGGCGGGAAATCAAGGAGGTGCGCGACGTTCCCACGCGAGCCTACGGGAAGGCAAGCGCGGCTCGTCGCGGAGCGTTCCTCGTGAGCGATCCAGCGAGCCCCTCGGCTTCCCCGGCGACGAGGACGTGCGCGCGACATCGCGGCGTCGGGAGCGCGCGGCGCGCGACGGAAGCCCCGCGGTGGGGGCCAGGCGCGCCGACACGGAATGATGCGGGGACTTTGAGCGTAACGTAAAAACGCGTCATGGCGCGCGTCGCGCAGCGCGGCACCGCGAACGCGCCGACGCATGCGCGCGCGTACGAGGGCGTGCGATTGCGGCTGCGCCGTACGACACGACGCGAGGCCGACGAGATCTCGAGACGCATCAGGACGCATCAGGTGGAGAGCGACGCGGCGAGCGGGATCGGGAATCACGAGACCGGCGATGCGCGCTGCCTGCGACCGAAATTGTGAACGGAGAAAATTGTGAACGGAGTAGGAAAGTGCTCGATTTCTTGAAGCTGGACGAGCATCCTGGTGTACGTTAGGAGGCTGGCTATTCCGCTGGTTAATGTGGGTCATCGGATATCCGGGAGATAGGTCGAGCACATGACCACGACCAACGGACGACAGTCGGGGCGGGGGCATCCTGCAGATGAGGAGCTAGGTCGGGTGACACGCGAAGCGGGAGGCATGGCGAGCAGTGGCGATGCTGAGCTCGACGAGTCGCCGAAGCGGCTCGACGCGATCCTCCGCGCCCTCCCGGAGTCGGAGCTCAAGGGCCTCATCACCCGCATGGGGATCCGCATCGACGCCGCGAAGCGCATCGACGCACCTTCTCAGGCGGCGCGGGCTCTGGTCGGCCTCCCCGACGTGCGCGATCCGTCGCGGCTCCCGACCGCCAGCCGCGAGCTGCTCCACCGTATCGCGGAGGCGGGCGGCGTGCTCGTCGTCCCCTCGCTCCCGGCCGGGCTCGAGCCGCTCATCGCGCGCGGCGTCGTCTACGCGCGCAAGACCGACGAGGGCATCGAGCTCGTGCTTCCGGCTGCGTTCCTCGTCCAGCTGAAGAGCTGGGAGAGCGAGGACCCCCGGGCGATCCGGGCGCTGCTCGCGCAGGCACCGTTCGAGACGATGAGCGCGATCGCGACGCACTATCTCGGCCGCCCTGCCACGCCGCCCATCGCGCTGTCGCTCGAGAACGCGTGGGAGACGCTGAGCGATCCGGACCGGCTCCGCGAGGAGATCGATCGCCTCGCGCCGGTCGAGCGCCGTCTGCTCGAGGCCATCGAGTCGGTCGGCGGCGAGGTCGACACGCAGGAGCTGCTCGATCTGGAGCGGGAGCCGATGCGCCTTCGCAGCGCGAGCGGCGTGACCGCGAGCCGCCGTGGCGCGGGATTCGCGCTCGAGCGCCGCGCCTTCCTCATCCCGATCCACCCGAACCGCCACGTCGTGCCGACCGAGGTGGCCGCCATCGTGGGCGCGGATCGCCGCCGGATGCGCGAGAAGCGGCGGGAGCAGATCCGGTCGTTCGTCCTCGAGGAGGACCACGCCCCGCGGCGCGCCCGCTTCGCCTCGGATCCGGGGATGCTCGCGCTGGCGCTCGCGTACTGCGTGCGCGAGCCGGGGAGCGACGTGCGCCCCGGCGTCGGGACGCCGCGGTCGCTGCTCGTCCGGCTGGCGCAGCGCTTCGGGCGTGACGTCGAGGGCGTCGCGCTCGTCGCCGCGCTGTCGCGCGCGGTCGGGCTCTGGGACGCTTCGGCCGCGTCGCCAGCCACGCCCCCCGGCTCGCTCCAGGTGCAGGAGCTGACGCCGCTCCTGTTCACGACGTGGCGCCGCGGCGGCGCGTGGGATGAAGCGCGAGCCGAGCGGGAGGTGCTCCGGGTCGCGTCCGACAACCGCGACGCGAGCCCGATCGGCGCGCTCCGCGAGATGGTGCTCGACGCGCTGCACGACCTCGGCGAGGGCCGCTGGGTGCCGTGGCAGTCGTTGCAGGGCTACCTGGCGGCCGACGAGCGGATCGCCGGGGTCGAGCGGCTGGTCCGTCGCTGGGCCGAGCGCGCCTCGGTCGAGGCGCCGGAGGTCCCCGACATCACGCGGCGGATCGCGCTGGAGTCGCTGCCGGCGCTCGGGATCATCGATCTCGGCGGGGCCGAGGACGTGGCCAGCGCGGATCTGGCGCTCCGGCTGACGCCGCGCGGTCGGGCGCTGCTCGCGGGCTCCGCGCCGAGCTCGGACAACGGCAAGAGCAAGTTCGTGGAGGCGCATGCGCTGCGCGTCGGCGCCAGCGCCAAGGTCTCGGCCGTGCTCGGGCTCTCGGCGTTCGCCGAGATCGGCCGCGTCGGCGATCAGGTCGATCTCCTGCTGACTCCGCCCTCGATCGCGCGCGCGCTGTCGGTGGGGCTCGACAGCGACGCCTTGCGCGCGCGCATCGAGGCGGTCGCGCCGCTGCCGGACACCATCTCGCGCATGCTCATCCAGGCGAGCGTCGTCATCGGCAAGGCGAGCTTCGTTGGCGCCTCCGGCTTCCTCTGGATCGAGGATCCAGAGATCCGCGAGCTGCTCCGTACGCGGAGGCCGGCGGCCGAGATGTTCGTCGATCCGTCGCCCCCCTCGGGCTTGCTGATCGAGGCGGGGGTCGATCTGGAGCGGCTCATCCGGCGCTGCCGCGCGCTCGGCATCGAGATCGAGGCCGATCTCGGCAACCTCAAGGCGACGCGGCAGACTCCGGCGCACGGCACCGAGGGGCCGCACCGGACCTCCTCGACGGCCAACATGCGCCGCTCCCGGACCCCGCCGGCGCGCACCCGCTGAGCTCGCTGTCAACCGGCATCGCGCGAGCGCGGGCCGATGTCGAGCCGGACGGGCGGCAGGGGACGTCCGCGCCTGCGGGCCGCGCGGGGCGCTGCGCCCGCGGTGCGTCACGAGCGCAGGCAGGCCCTGAGCCGCGCTCGCTTCCACCTCCTCCGCACGCTCATCCCACCTTGGAGGCATTTTTTCGCAACACTTTGCATTCCTGCGGCGTGAGGGGAATCGCTTCGGAGAAGCGCGACGTGTATACCTTAGCTCGATGGCGCGCTCCTCTGGTGAGCCGGACTCGACCGAAGGAGTGGACTCCGTCGGCCCGGAGACGGCTGCGTTTCCGCTCGGCGCGGGGGAACCCAAGGCTGACAACGTCTACACGATCGCGCCCGGCACCGTCATTGCGCGCAAATACCGCGTAGAGCGCACGATCGGCCGCGGGGGCATGGGCCTCGTGGTCGAGGCGCTGCACCTCGACCTCGATACGCGCGTCGCCATCAAGTTCCTGCTCCCGGAGTTCATGTCGTACACCGAGGCGGCGGAGCGGTTCATGCGCGAGGCGCGCACCGTCGCCAAGCTGCAGACGCCCCACGTCGTGCGCGTGCTCGACGTCGCCGCGCTCGACAGCGGCGAGCCGTACATGGTGATGGAGCTCCTCGACGGCGAGGATCTCGCGTGCCACGCGGCCGAGACGGGCACGCTCGCGATCGGCGAGTGCATCGATCACATCGCCCAGGCGTGCGAGGCGCTCGCGGAGGCGCACGCGCTCGGCATCGTCCACCGCGATCTGAAGCCGGCGAACCTGTTCCTGACGAAGCGCCCCGACGGCGCGCCGCTCATCAAGGTGCTCGACTTCGGCGTCTCGAAGATCCTCACCGGCGACACGGGCAACGTCTCCCTCACGCAGACGACCACGATCCTCGGATCGGCGCTGTACATGTCGCCCGAGCAGATGCGCTCGTCGAAGAGCGTTGATCCCCGCACCGACATCTATGCGCTCGGCGTGTGCCTCTTCGAGATCATCGGCGGCAGGCCGCCGTACGTGGCCGACAGCTTCCCGGAGCTGTGCGCGAAGATCTACACGTCGCCGCCCGAGTCGCTCGAGGATCTCCGCCCCGAGGTGCCGGAGGGCCTCGTCGAGGTGATCGAGAAGGCGATCGCGCGCGAGCCGGAAGATCGCTTCCAGTCGATCTCGGAGTTCGTGCAGGCGCTCGCGCCGTTCGCCGCGCCGGGCACGCGCACGACCATCGCGGGGATCCTCCGCCTTCACGCCGCCGAGCTCGACCTGCCGCCGCCGGCCTCGCGCGCGGCCATGTCGCGGACCACGTCGCGCGCGTCGCGCGCGAGCAGCGGCGGCCCGTCGGTGAGCGACAAGGGGGCGCGCACCGCCGGCGATGCGCCGCCGGCGGAGGACGAGGCCCCGCGCCGCGGGCGCACGCTGCTCTATGTGGCGGTTGGGGCCGTCGCCGTCGCCGTGGGCGCGTGGGGGGCGCTCCAGTTCCAGAGCCGGTTCGCCATGGGAACGGGCGACGCGGGCTCGCCGGCGGGCGCGTCTCCGCCGGGCGACACTGCGGCTCCCGTCGATCTGGCGCCGCCGCCGCAGCAGCAGGCGCCGGATACAGCCATCACCCTCCCGCAGGTCGTCCCCGCGGGCGACCCGGGGGCCGCCGATGCGGGCGCGGGCGCGAGCGATGCGGGGGTAGCGGACGCGGGCGCAGCGGACGCGGCCGTCAGCGCGACCGGGCCGGCGGCGGATGGCGGGGCCGAGCCGTCCGCAGCAGGCACAGCGGCGCCGAGCGCTGGACCGGGCAAGCCGCAGCGCGGGAGCACGGGCGGCCGGGGGCGCCCGCGCACGACGGGGGCGACAGGCCCGTCGCCCGCCAGCGATCCGGAGCCGGCGCGCCCCGTCTCGACCGTGAACAGCGATCTCTCGATGGAGACGTGCACCGCGACGATGCCGGACGGCACCAAGAAGGTCGTCCCCTGCAAGTGACGCGCGTCCGCGCCCCGATCACGCCGGCATCGCAGCCGGATCGCTCAGGATGGCGCCGGTGAAGCCGGGGCGCAGGTAGAAGCCGCGCGGCAGCGCCGCGATCATCTCGCCGTCGCGCCCGAACGCGAGTGTCCGCGAGCGTCCGCTCGCGGCCTTCGGTCGCACCTGGAGCCAGCGGCCCGCGTGCGCGGTGAGCGCCTCGATGGCGCCGATGCCGATGAGCCCCATGAGATCCTCGAAATCGGCGCGCAGGACGCGCTCCTGCGCCTCGGTCGGGAGCCAGAGCCGCGGAGCGCCCAGGCGCCGCTCCTCGCTCGGCCGGCCGGGAGCGGCGACGATCGGGACCCAGAGCACGTGGGCGAGCTTCGCGCGAGCGCGCGATGTCTCCCACTCCGCACGATCCGCGTCCGAGAGCGAGATCGAACAGACGAACGTCGACTCCTGCGGCGCCCCGGCCCCGTCGATGGGGATCGTCTTGAGCTCGATGCCGAGGTGCGGAAAATCGGGCCTCGACGTCGATCCGGCCGTCGCGCCGAGCGCGCGTTCGACGAGCGCGCCGGCGGCGCCCTTCGTGCGCACGCCGCCTCGGGGCACCGCGCGTCCGAGCGCCCGCGCGAGCTCGGCGAGCGTCAGGCCGGCGAGCGCGGACGCCCGGCATCGGAGCTCGGCTTCATCGCGAGGCGGTTCCAGCGCGGGGATCAACGACGCCGCCTTAGAGCATTGCGCGGCCCGACTCCAGCGTTCGGCCGCGATCGAGATAGGTTGGCCGCCGGGATGCGCCGGAACGTCGATGGGAATCGAGCAGCGCTGACCCGGGGGCCATGGCGGCCTGATACACGCGGCCCCCCCGAACGCGCCGCCAAGAGAGAGCCTACTGCCTAAGTCCCTCCTTGCGCCCACAGGATTGAAAGGAAAAAAGCATCAGGAATTTCCTGTATAACTTTTCCGGGGTCCACCGGCGCCGTGCCTTGAGGCCCGCCCGTCGTCGAGCGGCCACCTCAGATCGGCGAGCTGACCGGTAATACGGAGCAGCATCTCGCGCAGGGAGGACGTCGTCGCGCGGTCCTGCGGGTTGTGTCGTAGACATGCGTACATGAACGCCGCGATGTCGGCCGTCCTCGGATCGTCGGCGAGGCGCTTGACCGGCGTGGGGAGCCCGTCGTGCGTGATGTGCGCCGTGATGAGCGCGACCTCGGTGGGCGCGTCGAACAGCGTCCTGCCGGTGAGGATCTCGTAGGCGAGGCAGCCGAAGCTGTAGATGTCGGCCGTGAGCGGGGTCGCGGTGACGCCGGGCGGAACGACGCCCCAGATCTCCGGGGCGCCGTAGCAGCCGGTGGCGCAGCCGGGTCGGATGTGGCGACCGGCCAGGCCGAAGTCGACGAGCACGGGCTCCCGCCCCCCCCGTAGGATCACGTTGGTCGGCTTGATGTCGAGGTGTCCGACGCCGACCGCGTGCATGGCCTCCAGCCCGGCGAGGATGCCGTCGAGCAGCGCCACCGCGCTGCGCGAGGTGAGGCCTCGAGCGTCGAGCAGCTTGTCGCAGCGGATGCCCTCGATGAGCTCCATCACGAGGATCGGCTTGGGGCGCGCGCCGGCGTCGAACGTGACGAAGCGGGCAATGTTCGGGTGATCGGGCAACGAGAGGAGCGCGCCCGCCTCCTCCCGGAACAGGCGGAGGAAGTCGGCCTCCGAGACGCTCCGGGCCGCCGTGTGATCGTACTCCGGCACCTTGAGCGCGAAGCGCTCGGCCGACGGATCGTGCCGCTCCTCGGTGCGGGTGACGACGAACACCGTGCCCAGCGAGCCGCCGCCGAGCTGGCGGTGCACGTAGAAGCCGCCGAGCGTGCGGCGGCTCGGCAGCCACGCGGGCAGCGGCTGCTCGGGCAGGGCGACTCCGCCCGGCGCGCTCGGCCGCCGGACCGGGAGCAGCATGACGCGCGGCACGACGAGGGCGACCACGTCGGCAAGCGCGCCCGGGATGCTCGCGCGCGCGGCCGAGACGAGCGCCTCGACGGGCGCGGCGACGCTCGGCTCCACGTCCTCTTCTTCCTCCTGCAGCGCGACCTCGATGGCGAGGCGCAGCGGCTCCGTCGCGCCAGAGGGCGCGGAGGGCGGGTGATCCCCGCAGCGCCGGCGGGCGCCGGCGGTCAGCTGCGCGAGCCGCGTCAGGGCGTCCTCCAGGGCGCTCAGCGGCGAGGCGTCCGCGTCGCCGTCGCCCGCGGCGGTGAGCGCGCTGAGCGCGCGAGCCGTGTTCACCACGCCGAGCGCGCGCGCGAGGCGGGCGAGCGCGCCGCGCACGATCTCCGTGCGCTGCGACGCGCCCGCCGGCAGCGCCGTGACGAGCGCGTCGAGGGCGGCGATGCGCTCGAGCGCCGCGCGCGCGCGCTCGGCCTCGGCGAGCTCCGCGTCCAGCGCCCCCTTCCGCGTCGACCGGAGCGACACCGCCGCGTCGTCGTCCCGCGCGCGCGCGCCGCCCTCGCGCCCGCCGCGCGCGAACCGCGCGTACGCGCGCAGCAGCTGGGCGACGTCCGGGTGCATGCTCGCCTGGCCGAGCACGTCGAGGTCGTCGGCGTCGCCGCCGCGCATCGCGGCGTGCAGGAAGATGTCGGCCGCGTCGGCCGCCCCCTCCCGCACGAGCGCGTCGAGGCCGCGGGCGACGGACGCGGCGATGGCGCGGCGGAGCGAGGAGCCGCGGTCGGCGCGCAGCCGGTCGAGCAGCACGCCGATGGCGCCCGTCCAGCGGGCGAGCACGCGCGCCTTGAGCTCCGGCTCGCCGCCGAAGTCGGTGTTCTCGCCGTCGATCAGGTGGATGAGCGCGCGGAGGTTGCGCTGGTGCACGGTCACGTGCAGCGGCGGCGCGGCGCTCGTCCGCGCGGCGGATCCCTCGGCGCGGAGCAGCCACCGCGCGAGCCGCTCATCGAGGTCGTCCAGGGAGGCGACGCCGGTCGAGTCCTCGCTCGGCCGGCGGTTCAGCAGCAAGAGGCCCTTCAGCAGACCGGAGCCGAGCAGCTCGGCGTCGAGCTCGCGCACGAGCCCCACCGCCGCCCTGCGCGCTGCGGTGCTCTGCGCATCGTCGAGATCGCAGAGCTCGATCTCCTCGAGCGCGCCCACGACCTCGGCCGCCAGGGCGTACGCCTCGAGCGCGCGGCCGTGCGCCTCGCGCGGCCCCGTCTCGACGAACGCCGCGACGGCGCCGTCGAGCGCGCCGCGCAGCAGCGCGACCCCGGCGCCGTCCATCGAGAGGTCGCGGTGGACGACGCGCGCGAGCGCCGCGAGGCCGTCGTCGCGGACATGCGCGCTGGGCGGCGCCTCGATCGCGTCCTCCAGCGCGCGGGCGCACCGCGCCGCCGCGCGGGCGCCGAACGGCTCGCCGCGGCTCATCACGCCGCGCAGGTCGCGCCGGAGCTCGACGATCGCCTCGGCCGTCGCCATCGGGGCCGCGCGCGCGATCTCGTCGAGCAGCGCGTCGGCCGCCTCGGGCTCCGCGTCGGCCGCGACGGGGAGCCCCCACACCATCGCCGTGGCGATGCCCGGGTCGTGCGCGAGCAGCGGCCCCCGGAGGAGCTCGACGGCGCGGCCGAGCGCGCCGTCCGGATCGACGGCGAGGCTCGCGGCGAGCGACGCGGCGCCGCGCCGCCACTCGGTGGGGGAGAGATCCTGGACGAGCAGGGCGCGCACCTCCTCGGCGAAGTCGGGCAGCACCCCCGCGAGGAGGCCTCGCGCCGCGGCGATGTGGCGCCACACGAGCGGCTCGCGATCGGCGAGGAGCGTCTGCCAGGCGAGCGCGATCCCGTCGGCGCTGCGGTCGAGATCGCGCCGGCGCCCGTCGCTCACGTTGCGGAACAGCCGGAGCGGGAGGTCGTCGCCCTGCATGGCCCGGCGGGTCGCGTCGCGGGCGGCGCGCTCGAGGAGGCGCGCGGCGAGGCGCCGCTCCGGGAGAGAGCCGGTCGAGGGCGCCGCGATCCAGTCGCGCGACAGCTCGCGCCGCGAGGCGAGCAGGAGCGCGAGCGGATCGACCGGGATGTCGGTGCCCGCGGGGAGCCAGAGCGAGAGCATCACGCGCGCGCGGATGCCCGCCCCGGAGAGGCCCCGGGCCGAGCCGGCGGCCATGCGCGTGGCGAGGGCGACGAACGTCGCCGCGTTGCCGGCATAGAGCTGGTTGAGCACGCGCCGGCCGAGCTCGCGCCGCTCGGGCCCGAGCGGGAGCGCTCCGGCGATCTCGTAGAGCGCCACGCTCGCCGCGGCCGGCGCGAGCCAGCTCAGATCGTCGAGCAGGCCGTCGGCCATGGCGGTCTGGACGCTCCGGAGCAGGCCATCCGGGCTGAGGGCGTCGAGCGGGGTCGAGCCATCGAGCGCGTCGACGAGGGCGAGCGAGGCGATCGACTGACGGAAGAGCCCGCGCCGGACGTTCGGGTCGTCGTGGGACGTGAGATCGACGAGCCCTTCGAGGTATTCCGCGCGCGGTCGCATCGACAGATGGCGCAGTCTAGCGCGACGGCGCGCCGGCCCCCCTCCCACGCCGCCGCAAACATCGCGCGTCATGGAACCTCCCACCTCGATCCGGAGCGCGTGCCGCTCCACCCGGCTCCGACAGAGCCACTTCCCCCTACGATGATCGGACCTGCCGGGGGCGCGCCCTCGCCGCGCTTTCCGTTGCCTCGCCCGGGTGACCACGTTGTGGACAAGGCCAACGTGCCGGCGCGGTCGTCGCTCGATGCGCGGGCAGGCTCGGATCCCCTCGCGTCCGGCCGCCTGGGCCGTCGGCGGACGCGACAGCGCGCTCCGGTCGCGCCGCGCGCGCCGAGGACGCAATCCGCGCCACCTGCGCGCGGGATGACACGGATCGAGCGGGTGGAAGTGAACGCCGAAGTGGGTTAAGCGGGAGCGCGCGCGGCGCCCTGCCGCCCTGCGCGTCCGTCGCGCGGATACCGCACCAAAGAGCTGGAATGCAAGGAGACGTGGAACCGGGCTTCTCGTTCGACCTCGACGCGTTCCGTGCCGCATACTCGCGCTTCCTCGCGCCCGCCGAGGACGCGGCGCCGCGCATCCTGCTCACGGGGCACTCCCATCAGGCCTGGCCTGACGTGGCGCGCGACGCGCTCGCCGCGTGCTTCGACGACGCCGCGCGGCTCGTCGACGGCAAGTGGGACGATGCGGTGTTCCCGATGCGCTCGGCGGTCGGCGAGGCGATCCTGGAGCGGATGGGCTTCGCGCGCGGCGACGACATCGCCTTCGGCCAGAACACGCACGAGCTCGTCTACCGGCTGATCACCTCGCTCCCCCGGCGCGGTCGGCAGCGGATCGTCACCACCGAGGGCGAGTTCCACTCGCTCAGGCGACAGCTCGCGCGTCTCGGCGAGGACGGCGTCGAGGTCGCGTGGGTGAGCGTCGAGCCGCGCGGCTCGCTCCCCGAGCGGCTGCTCGCCGCGCTCCAGCCGGGCACCTCGATGCTCGCGATCTCGGCCGTGCTCTTCGAGAGCGCCACGGTAATGCCGCGGCTCGACGAGATCGTCGCGCGCGCGGCCGAGATCGGCGCCGTCCCGCTCGTGGACGCCTACCACGCCTTCAACGTCGTCCCGATCGCGTGGGGCAGCGCGGCGCCTCACGTCTTCGCCGTCGCGGGCGGCTACAAGTACGCGGCGATGGGCGAGGGGATCTGCTGGATGCGTGTCCCGCGCGGCTGCGCGCTGCGCCCGGTCTTCACCGGCTGGTTCGCCGACTTCGACTCGCTCGCGGGAAGCGGCGGCGGCGTCGCGTACGCGCCGGGGGGCGCGCGCTTCGCGGGCTCCACGTTCGACCCGTCCGCGCTCTACCGCGCTGCCGCCGTGCTCGAGCACTGGGATCGCTTCGGCCTCACCGTCCCGCGGCTGCGCGCGATCTCGCTCCGGCAGACCGGGCGCATCCTCGGCCACCTCGACGCTGCGGGCCGCGGCGATGACGTCGTCTCGCCGCTCGAGCCCGAGCGCCGCGGCGGCTTCGTCGCCGTGCGCGCGGCGCAGGCGGGCGACGTCGTGCGGCGCCTCCGCGCCCGGCGCGTCCTCGTCGACGCGCGCCGCGATGTGCTCCGCGTCGGCCCTGCGCCGTACCTCACCGACGCCGAGATCGACGCGGGCGTGGCCGCCCTCCTCGAGGAGCTCGGCCGCTAGCGCCGTCCCCGACGACGGCTCATGGTCGCGTTCTCCTTCCTCTCCGACGCCGACCGCTGGGATCTCGCCTTCTTCGTCGCGGCGTCTGCGGCGACGTCCTCGCCGGGGCGCTCAGGGGTCGCTGTGGACGCGCGGCGCTTCGGGGTACAGCGACCGGAGCCCGCGCCACGCGACGTCGGTCGCGCTCTCCGCGGGCTCGGCGAGATCCCACTCCAGGTAGAGCTTGTCGCCGTCGTAGCAGCCGAAGCTCGTCGAGAGGCAGAGCATCGGCTCGCGCTCGATGGCGTACCCCGTGCGCGCGACATCGTGCCCGTAGACCGCCACGCGAGCGTCCCGGTCGAGCGCGCGCAGAAAGGCATAGGCGCGCTCGCTCGAGGTGCTCCGCGCCCAGAGCAGCGCGCCGAGCGTTCCCTGCAGGCTCATCTCCGAGAGCGGTATGTCGAGGAACCCGTCGAGCGGGAGCCGCTCCAGGTCCTCCCGGCTCTGGATGCGCGCGTGCGGCGCGGCGTGGAGCATGACCAGCCGGGCAGCGCCTGCGACCGCGACGAACGGCCACCCGCGGAACCAGCTCCGCATCGCCAGCGTGTCCTCCGGACCGAGCAGCTCCTCGAGCCGCTGCGCCTCGTCCGGAAAGAACTTCGCCACCACCGGACCCCCCACGTGCGCGTGCTCGTGGTTGCCAAGCAGGTAATGAACCCTGCCGGGGTGCCGTTCCGCGAGGCTCCTCGCCTTTTTCAACAAGGTCACGGAGTCGCCCCGGTAGAATGAGCCCAGGTAGTCGGGCCATTCACCCTCGTCGAGCTCGGGCCCGTGGACCAGGTCGCCCGTAATGACGAGCACCGCGCCGTCAGGGCCGGCCGCCGCCTGGTCGAAGATCTCGGCGATTCGCTCGAAGTCCGCGACATTGCCCTGAAAGTCGGTGGCGACGATCAGTCTGCCCCGATCAGGTAGATCGACGACACGCTGCACGTCTCCAGCATAGCCGAACGTCCCTGCGTTCGCCTCGCGCGAACTGAGCCCGAGCGGAGGCGCCACGCCGGCCGGCGGCCGATTCACTTGCAATCTGCCAGATCGTCCATATTTGCTGCAATACTACAGCGGCACTGTCCCTTGGCGGGGCTTCTCGCCCGGGCTAGGCTCCCAGCTGTATGCAAAACCGGAATCTTTCAGCGTGGGTAGACGAGGTCGCGCGCCAGACGCGGCCCGATCGGGTCGTCTTCTGCGACGGCTCGGAGGCGGAGAACCGGACGCTGATCCAGGGGATGCTGAGCGACGGCACGGTCATCGCGCTCAACGAGGAGAAGTACCCCAACTGCTATCTTCACCGGAGCGACCCGACCGACGTCGCCCGGACTGAGCACCTCACGTTCATCTGCACTCGCGATAAAGAGGATACGGGCCCGACGAACAACTGGATGTCGCCGGAGGAGGCCTCGCGGCGGGTCGAGCGGCTGTTCGACGGGGCGATGAAGGGGCGGACGATGTTCGTTGTTCCGTACCTGATGGGCCCCGTCGGGTCGCCCTCGGCGAAGGTTGGAGTCGAGATCACCGATAGTCCTTACGTCGTCGCGAGCATGAGGATCATGACCCGTATGGGCCGGGTCGCGCTCGAGGCGCTGGGCAGCTCCGAGGATTACTGCCGGGGGCTGCACTCGCTCGGAGACCTGAGCCCGGAGCGCCGCTTCGTGTGCCATTTCCCTGCGGAGCGGCTCATCTGGAGCATCGGCTCCGGGTACGGGGGCAACGCGCTGCTCGGGAAGAAGTGCTTCGCGCTGCGCATCGCGAGCACGATGGCGCGCGACGAGGGCTGGCTCGCGGAGCACATGCTCATCCTCGGTTTGGAGGACCCGGAGGGCCGGGTGACGTACGTCTGCGCGGCGTTCCCGAGCGCCTGCGGGAAGACGAACCTCGCCATGCTCGTGCCGCCGGCGTCGCAGAAGGGCTGGAAGGTATGGACGGTCGGCGACGACATCGCCTGGCTGCGGATCGGCCCGGACGGCCGGCTCTGGGCGATCAACCCCGAGGCGGGCTTCTTCGGCGTGGCGCCGGGAACGAGCTCCAGGACGAACCCGAACGCCCTGGCGACGCTGGCCAGGAACTCGATCTTCACGAACGTGGCGCTCACGCCGGAGCGGACGCCGTGGTGGGAGGGCTTCGACGGTCCTGCGCCGCCGGTCCTCACCGACTGGAGGGGCCGCCGGTGGACGCCGGACACCAAGGAGCCGGCGGCGCACCCGAACAGCCGTTTCACGTCGCCGGCCCGCCAGTGCCCGTCCATCTCGCCGGCGTTCGAGGCCGCGGCGGGCGTGCCGATCTCGGCCATCGTCTTCGGCGGCCGGCGCGCGCGGCTCGCGCCGCTCGTCTGCGAGGCGCGCGACTGGGCCCACGGGGTCTACCTGGGCGCGACGATGGCCTCCGAGACGACCGCCGCGGCCACGGGCCAGGTCGGGGTCGTCCGCCGCGACCCGATGGCGATGCGCCCCTTCTGTGGGTACAACATGGGCGATTACTTCCGGCACTGGATCGAGCTCGGTCAGGGCCGCGCGGCGTTCCCGAAGATCTTCCACGTGAACTGGTTCCGGCAGGGCGAGTCGGGCAAGTTCCTCTGGCCCGGCTTCGGCGAGAATCTCCGCGTCCTCCGCTGGATCCACGCGCGCGTGAACGGGAAGGCGCAGGGACGCGAGACGCCGGTCGGGATCATGCCGACGGACGGCGAGCTCGATACGAGCGGCCTCGACCTGAACGACGAGGCGATGCGCGAGCTCTTCGCCATCGACCGCGACGCGTGGCTGGAGGAAGCGCGCGATCGCGAGGCGTTCCTGGAGTCGTTCGGCGCGCGCATTCCCGAGGCGCTGCTCCGGGAGAACCGGGATCTCGTGGCCCGGATGCAGGCGTGAGCTAGCGCCGTCCTCCCGAGCGATTCATCCGACCCACGCCACCCGCGAGGCCTGGAGCGGCATCGCGCCTGAGGCGGCCGCCCCCGACCGGAGCGGCCGCCGCCGAGGCGAGCGCGCTCTGTCCGAGGCGAGCGCGCTCTGTCCGAGGCGAGCGCGCTTCGTTCGACGCGAGCGCGCCGCGCCGGGAGCCCAGAGAAAGCGGCCTCACGGTCAGAAGCCCACGGAAAGCCGTCGCGGCCGCGCCCGTCCGTTCTCTGATGAGGACGGTCGGGAATGTCTTGACGCCGGTACAGGTCGGCCCACACAGTTCTTTCAAAGAATTTTGAAACTTTAATGAGCCCTCCCAACGACATCCAGCGCCAGGCGGAGCTGCTCGCCGCGGACGCCATCGGCGACGTCATCGAGCACTGGGGCTTCCGCCGCGTGCTCGGGCGGATCTGGACCGTCCTGTTCATCGCCGGCGGCGCCCTGTCCGCCGCGGAAATCGGTGAACGGCTGCAGGTTTCGTCCGGCGCCATGAGTATGTCGCTGACAGAACTTCAAAGGTGGGGTGTAGTACGAAGAGTATGGAAACCGGGAGAGCGGAAGGAGTTCTTCGAGGCCGAGACGGACTTCTGGAAGATGATTTCCAAAGTGTTCGCCGAGCGCGAGCGGCTCATCGCCGACTCCGTGAGGGAACGCCTCGAGCGGGCCTCCGCGCTGCTCGAGAGCCTGCCTCCCACCGACGCCACCCGGTTCAGCCTCGATCGGGTGGAGCGGCTCCTCTCGTTCGTGATCGTCGCGCAGACGGCGCTCGACGGGTTCATCAAGAGCAGGACCGTGGATTTCTCGCGGTTCGGGGACCTGGTCCGGTTCCCGATCCGGGCCGTTCGGTCCCGGCGAGGCGCCTAGCGGGCTCGTGATTTCGGAGAGCTCGGCCGCTCGTGGGCCCCGCGCGGTGCGGGGAGCGCGTGCGCTCGTGCTTCCAGGTGGAGATGGGATGACTGCGACAACTACGTTTACTGGGACGGTCCAGCGGAGCGATGTCGTCTCGAGCCTCGGAGGCATGTGCGCTGGGCGAGGGCTCGAACCGCTCGCCGCGCGCCTCGCGGAGCTCAGGCGCCTGCTCGACGGGGACCTCGACGACGTCGAGCGCGAGATCGCGAAGGTCGGGCTGGACGGCGAGACGCCGGCGCACCGGAGCGCGCGGCACCTGCTCGGGCTGAACGGCAAGCGGCTGCGGCCGATCTGTGTCGCGCTGGCCTCCCACATCGGGGGCGGCTTCAACGAGGCCGCGCGGACCTTCGCCGTGACGGTCGAGCTCGTCCACAACGCGACGCTGCTCCACGACGACGTCGTCGACCTCGGCGACCGCCGGCGCGGCGCGGACGCGGCGCGCGTCATCTACGGCAACGCCGCGTCGATCTTCGGCGGCGACTACCTCCTGGTCGAGGCGCTCAGCAAGATCCAGGCGGTGGGCATGCCCGACGTGCTCGAGCGGGTGCTCCAGGTGATCAAGGAGATGGTCGTCGCCGAGGCGCTCCAGCTCGCGTCGCGGGGCCGCGTGCGCACGAGCACGAGCGAGTACTTCCAGATCGTCGACGGCAAGACGGCCTCGCTGTTCCGCTGGGCGATGTTCGCCGGCGCGCGGGCGGGCGGGGTCAGCGAGCCGCTCTGCAAGGCGCTCGAGAGCTTCGGCACGAGCCTCGGCGTCGCGTTCCAGCTCGTCGACGACGTGCTCGACTTCGCGGGCGATCCGGACGCGACCGGCAAGGCGCTGCTCACGGACCTGCGCGAAGGCAAGATGACGTACCCGCTGCTCCTCGCGATGGAGCGCGACCGCGACCTGACGCCCGCCCTCGAGGCGCACTGCGCGTCGGAGGAGACGGCGGCCCCGCCGGAGCTCGGCCGGCGCATCGCGAAGGTCATGGTCGAGCAGCGCGTCGTGGACGACTGTCTGGAGCTCGCGTCGCGGCTCTGCGGGGACGCGGTGCGGAGCATCGAGCCGCTCCCGGAGAGCCCGGCGAAGGCGGCGCTGGAGGGGGTCGCGATGTCGACGCCCCGGCGGAGGCGGTGAGCGGCGATGACGGATTTCCCGGTGCAAGGCGGAGGGCGCGCGCCGCTCTCGCGAGCGCGCGCGGCGCGCGGAGGTGGCCCATGAGCCAGAACGTGTCCAGCCGGATCAGCGGCTTCTACAAGCGGTGCGTCGAGGAGCGGCTCCGCGCGATCCAGGCGCTCGGGCTGCTCGACGAGGACGCGCTCGCGCACCTCGCGAGCGGGGGCGGGCTGCCGACGGCGGTGGCCGACCGCATGTGCGAGAACGTCATCGCGACGCACGCGCTCCCGCTCGGTCTGGCGCTGAACTTCCGCGTGAACCAGCGCGACGTGCTGGTGCCGATGGCGGTGGAGGAGCCGAGCGTCATCGCCGCGGCGTCGAACGCGGCGCGCATGGTCCGCCTGTCGGGCGGCTTCTCCGGCGAGGCGGACCCGCCGATCATGACCGCCCAGGTCCAGCTCGACGACGTGCCCGACACGGAGGCCGCCGCGGGCCGGCTGGAGGCCGCGCGCGCGAGCCTGCTCGCGGCCGGCGACGCGGCGATCCCGAGGATGGTGGCGCGCGGCGGCGGCTGCCGCGATCTCGAGGTGCGCGTCCTGTCGGCGGAGCTCGGCGTGCTCGTGGTGCACCTCTACGTCGAGGTCGGCGACGCGATGGGCGCCAACCTGGTCGACACCGTGGCCGAGGCGGTGGCGCCGCTCGTGCAGCGCATCGCCGGCGGGACGATCGGCCTCCGGATCCTCTCGAACCTGAGCGTCCGCCGCCTCGTGCGCGTGACGGCCACCGTGGGCGACGACGCGCTCGGCGGCGCGGACGTGGCGAGCGGCATCGCGCGGGCGAGCCGCTTCGCGGAGCTCGATCCGTACCGCGCGACGACCCACAACAAGGGCTTCATGAACGGGCTCGACGCGGCCGCGGTCGCGCTCGGCCAGGACTTCCGAGCGATCGAGGCGGGCGCGCACGCGTACGCATCCATGAGCGGCCGGTACCGGCCGCTCAGCACGTGGGAGCGCGTCCCCGGCGGGCTCGTGGGCCGCGCGGAGCTGCCGCTCGCCGTCGGGACGGTGGGCGGCTCGACCGAGGTGCACGCCGGCGTGCGCGCCGCGCTGCAGCTCGTGGACGCGAAGAGCGCGCGCGAGCTCGCGGTGGTGCTGGCCTCCGTCGGGCTCGCCTCGAACCTGGCGGCCCTGCGCGCGCTCGCGAGCGAGGGCATCCAGCGGGGCCACATGCGGCTCCACGAGCGGAAGCGCGCGCTCGCCGTCACGGGGACGGGGAGCGACGAGGACACCGCGCCGCCGTCCGGCGAGGGCAAGCGGTTCGCGCCCGAGCGGGCCGAGGCGCCGCGCGCGGTGCAGCAGGCGGAGGGCGGGACATGAGCCAGATGGATCACGGCGAGGCGCCGCGCGGCGGGCGCCGGTTCGGCACCGGGGAGATGTTCGACGGCATCGCCGAGCGGTACGACCTCTTGAACCGGGTCATCTCGCTGGGGCTCGATCAGGGCTGGCGGCGGCGCGCGGTGCGCTCGCTCGAGCTCGCGCCTGGCGCCACGGTGCTCGACCTGGCGACCGGCACCGCCGACCTCGCCATCGCGATCGCCCGGACGCACGACGTGAAGGTCGTCGGGGTCGACCCGTCGCAGGGGATGCTCGGCGTCGGCCGCCGGAAGGTGGAGGCCGCGGGGCTCGCCGGGCGGATCGAGCTCGAGGTCGGCGACGCGGAGCAGCTGCGGTTCGGCGACGCGAGCCTCGACGGCATCTCGATGGCGTTCGGGATCCGCAACGTCCCCGACCGGGCGCGGGCGCTCCGCGAGATGGCGCGCGTCACGCGGCCCGGCGGGCGCATCGCGATCCTGGAGCTCAGCGAGCCGCGCGGGGGGATCATGGGCAAGCTCGCGCGCTTTCATATTCACACGGTCGTCCCGTACGTCGGCGGCGCGATCTCCGGGCGGGACGAGTACCGGTACCTGCAGGACTCGATCGCGAGGTTCCCCCCTCCGGACGAGTTCGCGGAGCTGATGCGGGGCGCGGGGCTGCGCGTGCTGCGCGTGGAGCCGCTGACGATGGGCGTCGTGTGCCTCTTCGTCGCGACGCCCGAGGGGGCCTGAGGTGCGCGCGGCCGAGGGCAGCCGAGGACGGTGATGAGCGGCTCGAACCTCCACTCGGCCTGGGCGCAGCTGTTCGTCCGCGCGCTGGCGCAGGCCGGGGTGCGCGACGTGGTCCTCTGCCCGGGGTCGCGCTCCACGCCGCTCGCGATCGCGGCGGTGGAGAGCGAGGAGGTGCGCTGCCACAGCGTCGTCGACGAGCGCGCCGCGGCCTTCTTCGCGCTCGGGCAGGCGCGCGTCACCGGCCGGCCCAGCGTGTTCGTCTGCACCTCGGGCACCGCCGGCGCCCACGCGCTGCCGGCGATCATCGAGGCGCACCACAGCTTCACCCCGCTCGTCGCGATCACGGCTGACCGCCCGTGGGAGCTCGCCGACGCCGCGGCCTCGCAGACCATCGATCAGACGAAGCTCTTCGGGGACCATGTGCGTCACTTCGCCGAGCTCGGGCTGCCGGATCCGTCGCCCCTCGCGATGCGCGCCGTGGCGCGCATCGCGGCGCAGGCGGTCTCGCGCGCGCTCGCCCCGACACCTGGCCCGGTCCACATCAACGCGCGCTTCCGCAAGCCGCTCGAGCCGGTCGACGCGGCGGGACCCGAGGCCTGGCAGGCCGAGTGGGAGGCGCAGATGCGCCGCGCCGGGCCGCGGGTCGTGGCGGCGCGCGCCGGGGTCGACGCGCGCGCGATCGAGGAGATCGCGGCGCGGTGCGCGCGCGCCGAGCGGGGGCTCATCGTCTGCGGCCCCGCCCCGAGCCGCGAGGACGACGCGCGCGCGCGCCGCGCGGTGCTCGCGCTGTCGCGGGCGACCGGCTTCCCGGTGCTCGCCGAGGGCACGAGCCAGATCTACTTCGGCGGCCTGGCCGAGGGCGTCGTGATGCCCGCCTCGTTCGATTCGTTCCTCCGCGCGCCCGAGTTCCGCGCGGCGAACGCGCCCGATCTCATCCTCGAATTCGGCGCCCCGCCGACGTCGGCCGGGTACGCGACCTACATCGCCGAGCACGCGGGCTGCCGCCGGTTCGTCGTGGCCGCGCACGGCTGGAACGATCCGACGAGCGCCGCGGCCGCCCTCATCATGGCCGAGCCTGCCGAGCTGTGCGAGGCGCTCGCGGCGCGCTTCGCCGGGGCGGCGCTGGACCTCGGGCGTGGGCGGCGGGACTGGGCTGCGACGTTCGCGCACGCCGGCGACGTCGCGGCGGCGCAGTCGGCGCGCGCGTGCGCCGGGGACGAGCTCACCGAGGGCGCGGTCGCCCGGGCGGTGGCGAGCGCGTGCCCGGAGGGCTCGCTGCTCGCGATCGGCAACAGCATGCCGGTGCGCGATCTCGACACGTACTGCCCGCCGTCGGCGCGCGCGCTGCGCGTCCTGCACCAGCGCGGCGCGAGCGGGATTGACGGCCTCGTCTCGGGGGCGGCCGGCGCCCGCGCGGTCGCGGCCGCGCCGCTCACGCTGCTGCTCGGCGATCTCAGCCTGCTGCACGACCTGACCGGGCTGCTCCTCGCCGCGAGGGCAGCGGGAGACGGCGGTGCGCCGCTCGTCATCGTGGTGGTCCAGAACGACGGTGGCCGCATCTTCGAGCACCTCCCCGTCGCCAGGCGCGGCGCCGATCTGCTCGAGCGGTGCTTCACCATGCCGCAGCACCTCGACTTCGCGCCCGCGGCGGCGATGTTCGGGCTCGCCTACGAGCGCGCCGGCACCGCCAGCGGGCTCGCCGGCGCCATCGCCGCCGCGTACCAGCGGCCCGGCGCGACGCTGATCGAGGCGGTGGTGCCGCCCCATGACGGCGCCGCCCGCGTCGCGCGGCTCTGGTCCGACGTCCGCCGCGAGGTCGCCGCCCTGAGCAGCGCGCCGGCGGCGGAAGGGGCGGCGGCCGATCTCGAGCCTTCATGAGCGGCGCGCGCGCCGAGAACCCCGAGCTTGCCGAGAGGGATCCACGGTCATGAGCCAGGTCAACGCGAACAGAAGCCCCGGACCCGAGTCCCCGACACCGGCGGCGTCAGGCGAGGACGTCGCGCGGCGCTCGCGCGGTCGCGTCGCCGCGCGCGGGCGCGGCGTCCGCAAGCAGGGGAGGCGATCGTGAGCGCCGCGGCGGCCTCGCAGGCGGCCGGAGCAGCGGCAGCGAGCGGCGTGCGCCCCGGCTCGTTCCGAGCGTGGCTCCTCGCGTGCCGGCCGGCGACGCTCACGGCCGCGCTCGCGCCGGTGATGGTCGGGACGGCGGTCGCCTACGCGCTCGGCGGCATGCGGCTCGGCCCGGCGCTCTCGGCGCTGGCGGGCGCGATGCTCATCCAGATCGCCACGAACTTCGCGAACGACGTCTTCGATCACGAGAAGGGCGCCGACACGCACGAGCGGCTCGGTCCCACGCGCGCCGTGCAGGCGGGGCTGCTCACGCCGCGTCAGGTGCGCGTCGGGCTCCTCGTCACGATCGCCCTCGCGGCGCCGTTCGGGGTGCACCTTGCGCTCGTGGGCGGGTGGCCCATCGTCGTGATCGGCGTCGTCTCGATCCTCTCCGGCGTCGCGTACACCGGCGGCCCGTACCCGCTTGGCTACCACGGCCTCGGCGATGTGTTCGTGTTCGCGTTCTTCGGCCTCGTCGCCGTCTGCGGGACGGCGTTCGTCCAGCTCGGCTCGGTGCCGCCGCTCGCCTGGGCGGCGGCCGTGCCGGTCGGCGCCCTCGCCACCGCCGTGCTCGTCGTCAACAACGTCCGCGATCGCGACACGGACGTCGTCGCCGGCAAGCGCACGCTCGCCGTTCGCTTTGGCCGCAGGGCGGGCGTCCTCGAATACGCGATGCTCCTCGCGGTCGCCTACGCGGTGCCGGTCGCCCTCGCCGTCGGCGAGGGCCGGCGGTGGACGCTCCTCGTCCTCGCGACGTTCCCGCGCGCGGTGCGCCTGCTCCGGGTGCTGGCGACCACCGACGGCCGGCCGCTCAACGACTGCCTCGCCGGGACGGCGAAGCTGCTGCTCGCCTACGCGCTGATCTTTTCGCTGGGTCTCGCGGCCCGGCTGTAGGAACGATGCGCGTCGTCGCCGCCAGCCTTGCGCAACGGGACATCGAGGGCGCGCGCCGGGGCCTCGTGCTGTCGCTCACCGACGACGAGGGGCGCGTCGGCCTGGGCGAGGCCACACCGCTCCCCGGTTTTTCACCCGATACGGCCGATGAAGACGAGCGCGCGCTCGCCGAGCTGCCCGGGGCGCTCGGCGCGATCGACCTGCCGCTCGAGGACGTGACGGCGACGGCGTCCGCGATCCAGCGCGCGATCGCTCCGCTGTCGCCGCAGCTGCGCTGTCTGCCGGCGGCGCGCTTCGCCCTGGAGACGGCGCTGCTCGATCTGCTCGGCCAGCGCCTCGGCCTCCCGGTGTCGGCGTGCCTCGGCGGACACCGGCGCCATGCCGAGGTCCGGGTCAACGGGCTGCTCACGACCTCGGTCGCCCTGCCGGAGATGCTCTCGCGCGCTCGCGCGCTCGTCGCGCGAGGCGTCCGGGCGATCAAGGTGAAGCTCCGCTCGCGCGGAGAGGAGGGGTTCGCGCGCGACCTCGAGGCGCTGCGCGCGCTGCGGCGGGAGCACCCGGCCATCGAGCTCCGGCTCGACGCGAACGCGGCGTGGTCGCTGGAGGACGCGCCCCGCCGGCTCGCCCTGCTCGCGCCGCTCGGTCCCCGCTTCGTCGAGCAGCCGGTCCCGCCGGAGCTCCTCCACCTCCTCGGCGCGCGCGATGTGCCGTGGGCGGCCGACGAGTCGCTCGCCGTCGAGGGCATGCCGGAGCGCCTGCTCGAGGCGGAAGGCTGCGCCGCGTTCATCCTGAAGCCGGCGATGCTCGGCCTCCTGCGCGCGCACGAGCTCGGCCAGAGGGCGCAGGAGCGCGGCCTCGGCGCCGTGGTGACGCACCTCTTCGACGGCCCCGTCGCGCTCGCCGCCTCGTGCGAGCTCGCGCTCGCGCTGCCGCGCCCGCCGCTCGCGTGCGGCCTCGACGCGCACGCCGGCCTGGAGGCGTGGCCCGAGATCCCGATCCCGCAGCTCCGCGCGGGCGGCCTGGTCGTCGCCAGCGAGCAGCCCGGCCTCGGCATCCGGCCATGGACGGCCTGAGCCTCCTCGAGGCCGTGCGCGATCCCACGGTCGCCGCGCGGACGGCGCTCGTCCACGGCGGCGTCGAGGCGGACGCCCCGCGCGAGGTCGACGTCCCCGGCCTCGGCGTCGGCCCCGGCGGCGCCCTCCGCTTCGGCGACCTTGCGCCCGCGGTCGCGGCCGTGTGCACCCGGCTCGCCCGCGCGGGGGTAGGGCAGGGGGCTCGCGTGGCGCTCGTCGCGCCGAACGCGCTCGGGACCGTCGTCGTCCTCCACGCGCTGCTCGCGCTCGGCGCCATCCTCGTCCCGATTCACCCGCGGCTCACCGCCGGCGAGGCAGGCGTTCTGATCGACGACGCGCGGCCCGACCTCGTGCTGCGCGAGCCCGCGCTCGCTGCCCTGCTCCAGGAGGCCGGACCGGAGATCGCCGCGCTCCGCGATCGCGGGCCGCGCGCCGTCGAGGCGGCCGGCATCCGGGCGCCGGACCCTTCCGGCGATCTCGCGATCGTCTACACCTCGGGCACCACCGGGCGCCCCAAGGGCGCGGTGCTGCCGCGCCGCGCGTTCCTCGCCGCCGCCGCGGGGAGCGCGGCCAACCTCGGCATGCGCGACGACGATCGCTGGCTGCTCTGCTTGCCGCTCTGCCACGTCGGGGGCCTCTCGATCGTGACGCGCTGCCTGCTCGCGCGGCGTGCCGTCATCCTCGCGCCTCGCTTCGATCCCGCGTCGGTGCTCGCCTCGATCGTCCGCGACCGCGCGACGCTGCTCTCCGTCGTGCCGACCATGCTGCTCGCGCTGCTGGAGGCCGATCGCGACAACGTCCTCGCCCGGCTCCGCGCGGTGCTCGTCGGCGGCGCGGGCGCTCCGGAGCGGGCGCTCGGCGAGTGCGCGCGCCGCGGGGTCCCCGCGCTCACCACCTACGGCCTCACCGAGGCGTGCTCGCAGGTCACGGTGCAGCGCCCGCGCGATCCGCGCGCCCGCGAGCCGGGCTCCGGCGCGCCGATCGCCGGCATCGATCTTCGCATCGAGGGCGCCGGCGGCGACGGTGTGGGCCGCATCGAGATCCGCGGCCCGGTGCTGTTCCGCGGCTACTACCGCGGCCCCGAGCGCGCGCCGGAGCTCCTGATCGACGGCGCCGGATGGTTCAGCACCGGCGATCTCGGCGCGCTCGACGCCGCCGGGCGGCTCCACGTCGCGGCGCGCCGGAGCGACCTCATCGTGACCGGCGGCGAGAACGTCTATCCCGCCGAGGTGGAGCAGGTCCTCGCGTCTTGCGTGGGCGTCGCCGGCGCCGTGGTGTTCGGCGTGCCGGACGAGCGGTGGGGCCACGTCGTCGCGGCGGCGATCGTCCCCGACCAGGCCGCGCCCGGCGCGCCGGTCGGCGCCGCGCTCTCGCCCGCGCTGCTCGACGACCTCGCGGCCGTCGTCGCGGCGCGGCTCGCCCCGCACAAGCGCCCGCGACGCCTCTGCGCCGTCGCGGCGCTCCCGCTGACCTCAGCGGGCAAGCTCGATCGCGCCGGCGCGGCGGCGCAGCTCGCGGCCGCGCTCGCGCCGTTCCCGGCGCGCTAGCGCGCGGCACGGCGCCGGCGGCCGGCGCTCGCCGCGGTCACCCGAGCGCGGTGCGCAGCCCGTCCGGGAGCGGACACGGGATGAAGCGCGCGCCGTCGATGCACACGTGCACCGTCTGCCCGATCGCGGCGATCCCGCCCGCGGTCGTCACGCGGTAGCCCACCGTGAACGAGGTGTCGCCGAGCTTCGGCGCGAGCACCTCGACCTCGATCGCGTCGCCGAACCGGAGCGGCAGCAGGTAATCGGCCTCGGCGTGGACGAGCGGCAGCTTGATCGCGCCGCCCGCGATGAGGGCGGGCAGGTCGATGCCCCGCTCCTTCAGCGCGATCATGTACGCGTCGCTGAAGTACTCGAGGACGCGCGGGTAGAAGACGATCCCGGCCGCGTCGACGTCCTGGAAGCGCACGGCGCGGCGCTCCACGGCGAGGCGGGGCGCGGTCTGCTTGAGCTCATCGATGCTGAAGGCGCGCTTCATCGCGCTGCAAGCTAGCGCAGGCGGCGCCGCGCGCGTCACGAGGAGAGCGGCGCGCCGCCGGGAGCGAGCCCCGCGCTGCCGCATCTCCACACGCCGGCGCGGCCGGTCCCGGCCGGCAGCCGGCCCGGTGTCACGTGGCCGTTCCGTCCCTTTCTGCTCGCCGCCGTCGCTTTCGCGGTCCATGCTCGCCCCCGATGGCTGACCGATCTCCCGGCGGCCTCGGGCCCGGGTCCCGCAGGCTGGGCCGCGCCACCGGGGAGGACCGCGACAGGTGCGCGACGCGACACCTCGGGACCGGGGCGCCGCGCTCCCGCGGCGCGGCCTGCGCGCTCGCTTGCCTCCTGGCAGCTGGCCTCGCGGCGGCATGCGAGCCTGCGTCGACGTCGCCCCCGACGCCCACGCCCTCCCAGAGCCCGCCCATCGCGCCGCTCGCGGCGCTGCCGCGTCCCGCGGTCGCGGAGACCCGGGCGCCGACGGGCGCGGCGCAGGCGTCGAACCCGCTCGGCCTCCCCGCGCACCCGGTCAAGCTCGATCTAGGCCGCCGCGTGTTCACCTTCTCGGACCGGATGCTCGCCGGGGCCAAGCTCGGATCGACGCTCGTGCTCTACGCGGCGACCGTGGTCGGCTTCGACGGCGACGACCTCATCATCGAGGGGAGGGGCGGACCGTCGTACAAGGTCCACCCGGGCTACGTCGTCCCCGTGCCTGACGCGCCGCGCCTCCGGCCGCACGAGCCGGTGCTCACGGAGTGGAACGGCGTGATGAAGCACGCCGTCATCACCCGCTTCGTGAAGGACAAGATGGAGGTCCGCTACACCGACATGGACCCGCGGACCCCGCTCGCGCAGCTCAAGGGTGTCCGCTTCGTCGTGCAGACCGAGGGGCTCGCCCCCGGCAACTTCGCCGCGTGGAAGGACGGCGAGACATGGCGCCACGTGCTCCTCGTGTCGCGGCTCGGCAGCTCCCCGGCGGAGCCGGGCGCAGTCCTGACATCGCTGCCGAGCAGCTCGGCGCGGTGGTTCGCCCTCGGTTACGGCGGCGCCGCCCTGCTCGCCGACGAATCGGCGCTGCGCCCGCTCCCGGTCAAGCCGCGGCTCAAGGTCGGGGCGAGCGTCTGGGCCGAGTGGGTCGGCGCGCTGCGCCCCGCGGTCGTGCAGAGCGCCGAGGAGACGGGTCTGTACACCGTCAAGTTCGAGCGCGCCGGGCGGCCGGTCACGGTCGGCTGGGGACTGCTCACGCCGCCGCTCAATCCATAGCCGCGCGCGCGGCGGCGGATCGAGGGGCCACGCCGGTCGCGGCGTCGACCCGAGCCAGGGAGAAGCCCAACCGCGAAACTAGCTAGAGCACGCCGGCGCGCGACGCAGGTGCGCAAGGCGCTACGCGTTTTCGCCCGACATAGAGAGTGGTAAGCGCTGTAGTATGGATCTCAAGAGCGCCTGGCTGATAACGCGCCAGTGGGTTCCTTTCACCCTGAGGACCATGTTCTATGGCACCGTATCGCTGACGCTGGGGCCTCTCACACCGCAGCGCTCTGCGAGCCTCTGGGCGATGCGGCGCTGGTGCCAGGCGAGCGCACGCGGGCTCGATATCGATATCCAGGTGAGCGGCCTCGAGAACGTTCCTCCCGGGGTCTTTATCTACTGCTCCAATCACCAGAGCGTGCTCGACATCCTGGTGCTCGGCGCGGTGCTGCCGGGCGACTTCAAGTGGGCAGCGAAGCGCTCTCTCCTGAAGATCCCGTTCCTTGGCTGGCACCTCCAGCTCGCGGGCCATGTGCCGGTGGATCGCACGGTCGGCTCCCGCGCCGCGGTCGAGGCGATCTCGCGGTTCGAGCAGGTGCTCCGGAGAGGCGCGCCGCTGCTCGTGTTCCCGGAGGGGACGCGGAGCGAGGACGGCGTGCTCCGGCAGTTCAAGAACGGCGGCTTCTATGCCGCCGTCCGCGCCGGCGTGCCCGTGGTGCCGGTCGCCATCGAGGGCACGCACCTGCTCATGAAGAAGGGGGCGATCGACTCGGGCGACGGCACCCAGCGGCTCGTTCAGGTGCGGGTCGGCGCGCCGATCTCCGTGTGCCCGGACGGCCGCGAGGCGGCGCGGGTGAGCGATCTCCGCGAGCGCGCCCAGGCCGCCGTGAGCGAGCTCCTCCGGTCGATCGGCGGTCGCGTCGAGGCGTCGACCGGCGCCGGGGCCGCCTCGGAGCCGCCGGCGAGCGGCGCCCGGACCGAGCAGGCGCCCGGCTGACGCGCCGGCGCGCCCGGATCAATCGCAGAAGCTGGGGAGCTCGTCGATCTCCGCGAGCAGCTCGGCGTAGTCCTCGATGCGTCGGCCCCCGCGGGCGTCGTCGTCGAACTTGTAGAGCACGCGCCGCGTGAGGGGCACGCCGGCGTTTTCGTAAGCCTCCGCGTCGGTCGCCGTGTTGCCGAAGGCCCACGCGGGCAGCATCTCCCTCCTGTCGAAGAGCTGCTGCAGCTCCGCTGTCTTGTACTCCGCAGCGTCCTCACCCGTCGCGCCGGTCAGGCCGAGCGTTGTGTGCACGATGCCGGACGGGAAGCCGTAAGCATCGAGGAAATCGCGCGTGCGCTGGACGAGCCACTCCGGCCGCGCGGTCAGGTACATCGGGCGGTAGCCCTTGGCGACGAGCCGGTGGAACGCCGCCGCGGCGTGCGGCTGAACGCCGGGCAGCTCGCCGACGAGAAGGGAGGTGAACTCCTCCGTCTCCGTGCCGGTCAGCGTCCCATCGACGTCGCTCACGAACATCGGGGCGCCCCGGGGGACGACCTCGAGGAAGAGGTCGGCGCTCGACAGGTCGCCGCGGACGACCATGTGGACCCGGTGCCTGCCCACACCGAGCCGCTGCGCCGCAGGGATCTCGAAGTAGACGCGGCCGCCGTCGTCGCTCACGCCCTCGACCTCGGCGTGCGTCGAGTCCGCTTCCGTCGTGGTCGTCGAGCCGAGGCGCTCCCACACGCCACCGCAGCCGCGGAGCACATAGATGTCGACCCGCTCACCCTTCAGATCCTTGTCGGTGAGCCCGTAGGCGAACTTACCGATGATCCACTGCGGCTCATCCGGGGTCAGGTAGAGATCGCGCCCGCGGTGGTTGGGGAACCCAGCCGCGGTGATGATGTACGAAGACGTGTGATGCCATGAGAGCTCCTCGCCCGGATCCGGCGGCGCGGAATCGCACCCGCGAACCAGGTCGCACAGGGGGCTCGGCGGCCCGCCGCCGGTCGAGAGGTCGCCGCCCTCACCGCTCGATGGGTCGCCGCCGCTGCCGCCCTGGCCATCGCCGCTGCCGCCCTGGCCATCGCCGCTGCCGCCCTGGCCATCGCCGCTGCCGCCCTGGCTCGATGAGCCGCCGCCCGGCGGCTCATCGACCGGCGCCCACCCGAGCGTCGCGTCGGCCGATCCGCAGCCGATCGTGAGCATTGTTGTCGCCATGACAAGAAGGATCCTGGTCTGCATCGCGCCCGAGTGTGACCGAGTCACCCCCGTCCGAACAACGGCCTTTCCGAGGATCGACGACCTCGCACGACCTCGCGGCGGATCGCGCTCGCCCCTTGCGCGCGGAGCTGACTCCGGGCAATCGTAGCTGCCCCAACGATGCCCAAGCCCAACCCGATGGTGCTGCTCCGCCAGGCCGGTGACTACCTCAAGGCTCACCCGGAGGAGATCGTGAGGGCGCTGCGCGGCGCGCTCGGCCTGCGCTTCGGCGTCCCGATCGATGCGCTGCGCTACTTGGCGCGAGAGCTCAGCGGCGGCAAGCGCGCGCCCAAGGACATCGTGATCGAGGCCGCGCCCCCCGGCCTGCGCCTCGCGCTCACGGTGAAGGTGATGGGCGCCCCGATCCGGGCCTCGTTCGCCGTCTACGCCGAAGAGCTCGACGTGCGCGCGGACGCCATCCAGGTCGGCCTGCGGATCGCCGACCTCAAGCTCCACGTGATGGGCGACGAGAGCTCGCCGATCGCCGGGCTCATTAACTCGGGGACGATCGATCTCGACAAGCCGGGCAACCTCGTTTCCTTCATGCCGAAGCGGCCCGCCGCGCTGATCGACGCGAAAGATGACAGGATCACCCTGGATCTGCTCAAAATTCCCGCTGTCGGCGGGAATCCGGCGGTCGCGCGGGCGCTGCGCATCTGCGCGCCGGTGCTCGGTGTTCGTGCGCTGAAGACCAAGGATGACCACCTGGACGTGCACCTCAAGGCCACCCCCTCCGGAGTCGCCGCCGCGATCGCCGCGGCGCGCGCGGGCGTCTGAGGGTCTTTCCGGTAGGGGTTGTCGCCCGCTAGACTTCATCGCGCATGTCTCGGCTCCCCGAGCCCTCACCGGCTGCGCTCTCGCTCCAGTTCCTTGCCGAGATCGCGTCCGGAGCGACCACCCGCGTTGATCTCTGCAGGTCGGTAGGTCCGCACCGGCCCGGGGAGCTGCTCGCCGTCAAGCGGCTGCACCCGCACTTCGCCGAGGACCGGACGGTGTCCACCCGGTTCTTCGACGAGGTGCGCACGACCGCGGCGCTCAAGCACCCGAACGTCGTCGAGGTCGCCGGCTGGGGGACGGACGACCAGGGCTCGTACTTCGCCGTCGAGCTCGTGCAGGGCGTGAGCCTCGCGCGGCTCATGAAGACCGTCTTCGACACGGGCGAGGTCTTCTCCGAGCGGCTCGTCGTCCACATCGGCGCGACGCTCTGCCGCGGGCTCGGCGCGGCGCACGAGCTCCGCTCGCCGAGCGGCGAGCTGCTCAACCTGGTGCACCGCGATCTCACGCCGGGCAACGTGCTCGTCGGGTTCCAGGGCGAGGTGAAGGTCGCCGATTTCGGGCTCGCCAAATCGTCGCTCCGCGTGATGACCACGGCCGTCGGGGCGCGCCGGCGCGTGACGACCTACATGGCGCCGGAGCAGGCCCGTGGGGGCCCCGCCGACAGGCGCTCCGACCTGTTCTCGCTCGGCGTCGTGCTGTTCGAGCTCTTCTCGGGCAAGCACCCGTGGCCGTCGTCGAGCGACTACGAGCTCCTGCGGAACATGACGACGCAGCCCGCGGCCGACCTGCGGGAGCTCCGGCCGAAGATCGACAAGGAGCTCGTCGCGATCGTGATGCGCTGCCTCGAGCGGGACGCGCCCTCGCGCTTCCAGAGCGCGGACGAGATCCTCGCGCGGCTCGAGGGCTGGCTGCGCAGCCACGGGTACCTCGAGGGGAACGAGGAGGCGCTCGGCCGGTTCGTGCGGCGCAACGCGATGAGGCAGATGCGCTGGTTCGAGCGCGCCGTCTCCGGCGGCTTCGCCGGGGTCGCCAAGGCGCCGCGCCCCTCGCTCTCGGCCACGACGACGACGCACCCGCGCCGGCCCTCCGCCGACGCCGCGCGAGACAGGGGAGCGAACGCCGCCGACCGGCTTCGCCGGAACGGCGCGGCGCGCGGCCCCGACGACGATGCGACCGACTTCGAGACGCGCGGCGGCGGCACGTCATCGCCGCTGCCGTCGGGCCCCGGCTCGCGCGGAACGGACACGGTGGACGGCAGCTCGCGCCGGCGCGGGACGCTGCCCTCCGAGACGGCCGACGAGAAGACCGTCGTCGTCGGGAGCAGCGGCCGCGGGCGCGGCGACCCCGCGTCCGACAGCTCGGGCAGCGGGCGGCAGCGCGGCAGCCTGCCTTCGTACGGCTCCATCACCGCGCAGGACGCCGAGCCGCGCTCGACGTCCGCGACGACGCCGACGTACGCCGAGCCGCCGCCCTCGATCACCGCGGCGGCCGCGTTCTCGCTGGAGCACGACGCCGGGGCTGCTCCCCTGACGCAGGGCGCGCCGGAGAGCGCGCACCAGCTCCACGCGGAGGTCGACCGGCTCACGACCGAGGCGATCCGGAGCCGCGAGGAGGCGCGCTTCGCGGTCGCGCACGCCGAGCGCAAGCTGGCGCTGGCCAAGGTGGCGGCGCACATCTCCGAGATGGCCGCCGAGGTGCTGCGCCTCTCCGCGAGCGCCGGCGCAGAGAGCGCGCAGCGCCGCCTCGACGAGGCGCTCGCGCTCGAGCGGGCGATGCACAAGGTCATGTCGGCGCCGCTCACGCTCGCGCCCGAGGCGACCGCGCTGCCTGTCGCGTGGGGCAACGAGCGGCAAGTCATCCTCGCCCAGCTCGGCCTCGAGCACCTGGCGTCCCCCGCGGCGCCGTCGCCCCCGGCCCTCGGCGCATCCGCATCCTCGCCTGGGCTCCCTCTGGGGCGCCGGGACGCCGGCGCGGCCCCGCAGATCGCGACAGCGGCCGGCGCGAACGGGGGCGCTGCGGGCACACCGACCGCCGCGTTCGCCGTCCAGGGCGACGCGTCCGGCCCCGACACGCGGGCCAACCCGCCGAGCTCCACGGAGGCGGTCGCGTTCCAGGCCAGCCTCCGGCCGATGCTCCTCGGGGTACCGCGCGCGCTCGCCCTCGCGGTCGCGGCGGCGGCCTTCATGGCCTTCGTCCTGCTGGCCTGGCTCTATTCCTGACGCGCAGGCGCGACGCGCGCCCTCGGAGCTCCGCTGTCGCGCGCCGGCGCGCCGCGCCGAGGAGCCCGCCTCGCGCGGGCGTGCACGTCGAGGAGCCCGATCTTGCGCGGGCGCGCAGCGCCGAGACGTCGCTTGATCCTGGCGGGGCACGGCGGTTACCGTCCTAGGATCATGAGCGAGCAAGGCGACTGGGTGCTGATCGGCCTGGACGAGAACATGGCGCGCCGGCAGGGGATCCCCGCGCGCATGCCGGTACCTCGGGGCGAGTTCGAGGGGTTGGCCGACAAAGGGCTCAGCATCGACGCCGCCCGCAAGTGGATCAAGGACTTCCTCACGAACTCCGAGCCCGGCAAGAGCGGCGTCTGGCGCAAGCAGAACAGCACGCTCGTCTCGCAGTTCGAGGCCTTCCTCGACAAGACGCCGGTCTGGGAGCGCGCGCAGAAGGCCTTCGGCGAGCGCGACTACGAGAAGGCGATCTCGGCGCTCAAGCGCATCGTCACCATGGACCCCGACGACCACGCCGCGCGGCTGAACCTCGCCTCGGCGCAGGCCAACATGGGCGACCACCCCGCGGCGCTGAAGAGCTTCCAGGCGATCCGGAAGACGTTCCAGGGCGACGCCGACTACCACGTGGCGGTCGGGCAGGTGCACCTGGCGATGCAGAAGAAGGACGCCGCCCTCGACGAGATGGTGCTCGCGCTCGAGGCGAAGCCCGACTGCCAGCCGGCGCTCGACGCGATGGTGCAGCTCGGGGTCCTCGTGCCGATCTACGAGAACCCGCGCGACGCGGCCTCGCTCGTCTACGTGCGCTCCGACGCGGTGCTCGACTACCTCACGGGCCAGTGGGACGCAGCGCCGCGCGACAGCGCCTTCTATCTCGAGCAGCTCGCCTACCACGAGC
Organism: Sorangium sp. So ce887; assembly: GCF_051521455.1. Lineage (NCBI taxonomy): Bacteria > Pseudomonadati > Myxococcota > Polyangiales > Polyangiaceae > Sorangium > Sorangium sp. So ce887. The sequence continues at coordinate 4,263,956 of NZ_CP150354.1, forward strand.
GCGAGCTCCGCCACGACGTCGCGCTGGCCGCCGCCGACCGCGCCGTCGCGGGCGCGGGCGAGGGGGAGGGGGAGCGCGTCGAGCGAGCGCACCTCGCGCGGATCGCCGCCCTCCGATCGCTCGGGCGCATCGACGAGGCGCTCGCCGCGGCCGAGGCGCTCGTGAAGACGGCGCCGTCCTCGTCCGGCGCGTGGGTCGAGCTCGCGAAGTGCCTCTCCCAGTCCGGCCGCGGCGAGGAGGTGCCCGCCGCGATCGAGCGCGCGCTCGAGAGCGACCCCGGCGATCTCGCCGCGCTCTCGCTCCGGTTCTGGCCGAGCGACGCCGCGGACATCCAGAAGGTCAACGCGGCGATCCCCGCGCTCGCCACCTTCGTCGCCGCGCACCCCGACAGCGCCGGCGCGCGCCGCTCGCTCGCCCGCGCCGAGCTTGTCGCGGGCCGGATCGACGACGCGCTCGCCGGCTTCGCCGCGGCCGTCGCGCTCGCGCCCGGGGACGACGACCTCAGGGCCGAGTACTGGAGCGAGCTCGGAAAGCAGCAGCGGTACCAGGAGATCATCGCCGACGCCGGGAAGCTCTCGGATCTCTCGAAGCGCGACTGGAAGCTGCGCTGGAACGAGGCCGAGGCCTACGCCGCTCTCGGCAAGAACATCGAGGCGCGGGCGGCGTTCTCGGCCATCAACTTCGACGAGTCGCTGCACGTCGACGTGCGCCGCAGGGCCAAGCGCGCCGTCAAGACGATGGACGAGACGCCGCCGGTCGTGACGTGACGCGAGGGCCCCGGTCGTGACGTGACGCCGGGGCGCCGGCGGCGCGCGCTCAGAGCGAGCCGGAGACGCCGAGGCCGAGGGTGTCGCCGGTGACGATCGGCTTCACGGAGAGGGCGACGTCGTTGCGGACGAGCTTCTTCTGCGGCGCGGCGAGGCCGCCGATGAACATGGCAGCGCCGGCGACCTGAGCCAGCCCGTCGACCATGAGGACGAAGACGCCGCCGCCCTTCGCGTCGGACGTGCCGATCGTGATGAAGGGGCCGGCGAGGGGGATGTAGAGCGGGATGTAGCTCTGTCCGGTGCCGCCGCTCGCGCGATCCGCGCTCTCCGCGACGAGCCCGACCATCGCCGAGAGGATGTACGTGACGCCGAACGTCACGGCGCCGCCGATGATCAGGCCGCGGCGCGCCCTCTCCTCGACGCGGTAGCCCTCGGGGACCGCCTGCCCTTCCTCGTAGTTCATGATCCTCGGGCCGACGGGATACGTGCCGGAAGGCTGGGCGTAGCCGGGCGGCGGGCTATACCCAGGAGGGGGGGCGTAGCCGGGCGGCGGGTAGTAACCGGGCTGCTGCCCGTAGGGGGCGGGTGCGCCGTACGGCGGGGGAGATCCATAGGGCGCGGCCTGCGGCTGCGCTCCGGCAGGCGCGGACTCAGCCGGAGGGGGCGCCTGCGCGAAGGCGGAGGATGCGCCGAGCAGGACTGCGGCGAGAGATGCTGCGCTGGCGAAGAGGGCTCGGGATGGGTGCGCCGAGGCGCCCTGTCCGGGATAGATGTGCATGGTCTACGACGCTAACGCAGCTCGCGCGCAAAGGTCCAGACGAGCGCAGGACGCCGCTCTGCCACATATGTGCTCTCGGGCGCCGCGCGGCCTCCATCCCGAGCCCGGTCCGAGCGACGCCGCGAGCGACGCCCGGGCCCGCGGTGGTCGAGCGAGGCGCCCTGCCGGGCCTTGCGCGCGGTCGACCGGCGGAACGGGCCACGCAGCGGCGCGTCCGGCGGCGCCTACGCGCGCGTGCGCGCGTGCTCCAGCGGCTGGCTCGCGAGCGCGCCGCCGTCCTTGCGCGGATCGAGCGCCGGCGCGTGGTGGTCCTCCAGGAGCCGCGGGGTCTCTCCCGTGATCAGCCGCGAGGCGCGCTCGTAGGTCAGGTACGACAGGGCCCACGAGAACAGCACGAGGAACCGGCTGCGGAAGCCGATCAGGAACAGGACGTGGACGAAGAGCCACGCGAGCCACGCCGGGAACCCCGAGAGCTTCACCTTGCCGAAGTCGGCGACCGCCGCGGCCCGCCCGATCGTCGCCATCGAGCCCTTGTCGCGGTACCGGAACGGCAGCCGCGGCAGCCCCCGCACGGTGCGCGCGATGTTGCGCGCGGCGTGGCGGCCTGCCTGGATCGCCGCGGGCGCCACGCCCGGCACGGGCGTCCCGTCCTCCTGCTTCAGCGACGCGAGATCGCCGACGACGTAGACGTCCTCGTGGCCGGGCACGGTCAGGTCCGGCGCAACCAGCACGCGCCCTGCCCGGTCGAGCGGCACGCCGAGGCTGCGGGCGAGGGGGGACGCTGCGACGCCGGCCCCCCAGAGCACGGTCTTGGCCTCGATCCGCTTGTCGCCGATCGAGACCCCCTCGTCGTCGATCTCGGTGACGAGGCAGCGCGTATGCACCTCCACCTTGAGCGCCGCCAGCTGCTCTCGCGCCTTCTCGCCGAGCTCCGGGACGTACGATGGCAGGACCTGCCCTGCGCCCTCCACGAGGAGGATGCGCGCGTCGCGCGGGTTGATGCGCCGGAACTCGTGCACGAGCGTGTGCCGCGCGAGCTCCGAGAGGGCCCCGGCGAGCTCGACGCCCGTCGGGCCCCCGCCGACCACCACGAACGTCATCCAGGCGCGCCGCCGCGCCGGATCGGGCTCGCGCTCGGCCGCCTCGAAGGCGAGGAGGACGCGCCGGCGTATCTCCAGCGCATCCTCGACGGTCTTCAGCCCGGGCGCGAACGGCGCCCACTCGTCGTGCCCGAAGTAGGAGTGCGACGCCCCGGCCGCCATGATCAGCTTGTCGTAGCCGAGCTCGCCGTCCTCGAAGATCACCCGCTTCCGCGCCGGGTCGATCGCCGTCACCTCGGCGAGGAGCACGCTCGCGTTCTTCTGCTTGCGGAGCACGCGCCGGATGGGCGCGGCGATGTCGCTCGCGTTCAGGCCTGCGGTGGCGACCTGATACAGGAGGGGCTGGAACGTATGGTGGTTGCGCCGGTCGATCACGGTCACCCGCACCGGCTCGCGCCGGAGCGCCTTCGCCGCGTAGAGACCGCCAAAGCCGGCGCCGAGGATGACCACGTGCTCCATGCCGTGGCCCTGTTCCCTGTGAGCTGCTTCAGCAAGCGGGATTACATAAAATAGCGCGCTTTGACCTTGGACGAGCAGGTCGCGTCCATCAACCGGGCGCGGGATGGGCGGAAAGACGGCCGCTCGCGCTCCTCGCCCGGCGACATTGCCCGCCACTCGCCTGGCGGTGCTCGCTTCCGGCTGCCTGGCGGCAGGCGAGCGGGGTCCGGCCGACCGGCGGATGCCTGGGCGGCTAGATCGCTCTGCCCTGGGCGATCCACTTGTTCATGAAGACGGCGCTTTCCTCCCACCCTTGCCGCAGCTCCTTCTCGGCGCTGCTCTCGAGCAAGCCGCCGATTCCGAACACCTTCGCTTCGATGATGAGCTCGGCGATCCGACGCACCTTGCTGTCGCCGATCGCCTCGACGCGCACCACGCCCTCGTTGCGCATCTTGTCGGCCAGGGTGCTGGGCGTCAGCTTGAAGCTCCACACCTTCGTGGCTTTGTTCAGCCTGCCCTCCTCGGTATAGCGGAAGCCCGAGCCGAGCAGCTTCTCCACGGGGCCGGGCAGGTTCATCTTCGGCTTCCCGGCCGACTTCCGGATGATCTCCGTCTCCGTCTCGACCTGCTCCGTGATGGTGTACTCGGGGAAACCGAGCTCCTTCCGGTAGAGCTCCTCGTTGAAGGTCTTGTCCAGGAACAGCTTCCAAAAGGTGTCGACGTTGCAGTTGATCTCGTTCGTGACGGTGAACTTGCCCATGGATCGTTCCTTTGCGGTGCGGATGAGGTCTTGCTCCGCGTCTACCGCGGCCCGTCCGTGGCGTCCACGTCTCGCCAGGGGCCGCTGAACACAGGACATGCGATGACGAGGCGTCCGTCTTCGCTGTGCGGACCTCGCACTCACTGCATCGAGCGCGAGGTCCGGCCGAGCGTTTTCCTGCGAGCGAAGGCGCGAAGCGGACGCGGGATCCGGGTGGCGCCGAGACGACGCCGGCGACGTCCCGAATGGAGATCCGCGGCGTGCGGCCTTGTGGACGCTCGCTCCGCGCGATGCGGAGACCGGCGGCGGGCTTCCAGCGCTTCCGTATCCATGCAAACATCGTCATGCTGTGACGTGCATCCTCGTCATCGATGACGACACCGCGATCCGAGGCATGTTTGGGCGCGCGCTCCGTACGCTCGGGGACATCGAGGAGGCGAACGGCGGGGCGCCGGCGCTGCGCCGGCTCGCCGCGCGCAAATTCGATCTCGTGGTGCTCGACCTGCACATGCCGCTGGTCGATGGCTTCAGCGTGCTCGACTCGCTCTCGGCCAAGGGGGCGCTGAACCGGGACACGCCCGTCTTCGTCGTGACCGCCGATGAGTCGCAGCAGGCCCGCATCCGCGCGCTGCGGCGGCATGCGATCTTCCTGCTCTCGAAGCCGGTGAACCTCGCAATGCTTGTGTCGCTCGCGGAGTCGTCCCTGAAGAAATCTGCGTCTCGCGCCACCCCGCTGCCCGAGAAGCCGCTGCCCGAGAAGCCGCAGGCCGAGAAGCCGCAGGCCGAGAAGCCGCAGGCCGAGAGGCCGAAGAAGGACTGAGCGCGCCCGCGGCGGCGAAGCTCGCGGCGATGCACCGGTGCTGCGCGGAGGGCTGCGGAGACCGCTGCCGCACGCGGTCCGACGGCGCTCGCTACCGCGGCGCCAGGTCGAGGGGGGGCGGCGAGGCAGGCCCGGGCGAGCGCCGTGGAGCCTGGCTGGGCGCGGGGGCGCGCGGCGGAGGCGGCGGGGGGCGGGGCGGGTTCGACGGCCATCCAGGCCGCAGTACAGGCGCGCCGGTGACGGGCGGCGCCGGCAAGGGCCCCGGGACGCGCGGCACGGGGGCGATCGGGGGCGCCGGGTACGGCGTCCCCGGCGCGGGCGCGGCGCTGCCGGGCACATACGCCGGCTGTCCGCTCGGGAGAGCCGCGGCTGCGTCGGCGGGGACCGCGGCGTCGGCGCCTGCGTCGGCCGGGGTGGCCGCGTCGGCGGCCAGCTCAGCCGCGGCTGCGTCGGCCGGGGCCGCGGCGTCAGCGATGGCGTCGATCGTGGTCGTCACGGCCACGGCTGCGTCCTGCGCCGCGGCTGCGTCCTGCGTCACCCCGGCGTCGGGCGGAGCCAGCGTCGGCCCGGACGCGCCTGGACGCGCGAAGGGCAACCCCAGCGAGCCGAACGGCAGGCCGCCGGAACGCCGGACCAGCAGGAACGCTGCCGCCGCCGCCAGACCCAGAACGATCAGCGTGATCAGCGCCACGCGGACGAACGACCCCTTCGCCCAAGCCGGGCGCGCGCGCTGCTCGGGCATCGACGCGACCGTGCTCGTGGGCCCGTTCGCGTGCACCGCTGGACCCGCGTGCGCCGCCCCGACGTGCAGCGGACCGACGTGCGCCGCCGGCCGGCCCGCAGGCAGCGGCGGCGGGCCCATCGGCAGGGGCGGCAGCCCTGCCGCGAACTCGAGCGGCGAGCTCGTCGCGTCCGGATGCGACTTGCGGGTCGCGTCCGGGTTCGACTTGCGCATCGGATCCGGGTTCGAGCGGCGCGAGCTGGTCGGCCCCGACATGCGCGAGCTGGCCGGCCCCGACATGCGCGAGCTCGCGGGGCCCGACATGCGCGAGCTGGCCGGGCCCGACATGCGTGAGCTCGCGGGGCCCGCTCCGGCGGAGGGCGGCGCCGCGTCGGCCGGGTCCTCCGGCGCCTCCGGCCCGTCCTGCAGGATCGGCAGCATGGAGATGCGCCGGAGCATCACCTCGGTCGCGTCCTCGGGGCGCGCTGCCTGCGGCTTGTGCGGGTGGGCGCGCTCGGCGAGGATCCGATCGAGCTCGTCGATCGCCTGGTCGATCCGTTCCTTGCGCGCCTCGGCGACCCCGGGGAGCAGCTCGCGGACGAGCTGGCCCACCTGCTTGTCGTTGTAGCTGTTGCGGATGGCGATGCTCACCTGCTCGAGATCGCGGCGCAGCTCAGCGGCCGTCTGGTACCGCTCGTTCGGGTTCTTGGCGAGCGCCCGCATGATGATGCGATCGAGCTCCGGGTGGACCTCGGGCATGATCTCGCGCGGCGGCTGCGGGTTGCGGTTGGCGATCTGCTGCATCGCCTCGAGCGGGCCCTTGCCGCGGAACGGCGTGTGGCCCGTCACGAGCAGGTAGAGCAGCACGCCCATGGAGAACAGATCGCTGCGGCGATCGAGCGCGCCGCCCATCACCTGCTCGGGCGAGAAGTACCCCGTCTTGCCCTTGATCGCGCCGACGCGGCTGATCTGCGCGCGCGCCCGCGTCTTCGCGACGCCGAAGTCGACGACCTTGACCATGCCGTCGAAGGTCACCATCACGTTCTCGGGCGTGACGTCGCGGTGGATGAGGTTGAGCAGCTCCCCCGTGTCGTCGCGGACCTCGTGCGCGGCGTGCAGGCCGGCGCACGCGTCGATCATCACGTGGAGCACCCAGCTGAGCGGCAGGAGCGCGCGCTTCGCCTTCTGGTTCGAGAAGATCTTCGCGATCGGGGCGCCGTCGATCCACTCCATCGCGAGGTACGGCCGATCGCGGACCTCGCCGTACGCGAGGATGTGCACCACGTTCGGGTGGAGGATGCGCGACGCGGTGCACGCCTCGTCGAGGAACATCGCGCGCGCGTCGTCGTCCCCGCGCATCGCGTCCGACAGCAGCTTGACGGCGACGATCTGGACGGTGCCGTTGGGCCGCCTGAGCCGCCCAGCCCACACGGCGGCCATGCCGCCCACGGCCGCAGGAAACAGCAGCTCGTAGGGGCCGATGGTATCCCCCGGCTGGAAGTTACCGGGGTCGTCGTCGTTCCAATCACTCCACGGATCTTTGGCCACGCGCTCCCCCACCATGTCGGAAGACGTGCAGCGCGACAAGACCTGGCGCTCGGCCCCGTCTTCCCGCTCCGCTGCGCGGCGCCTCCGGTGTCAGGCCCGGCGACGCTCGCCTACCATGCGCTCGAGCCGCCCGAGCGCCCGGACGAGGACGTCCTCGCTCGGGCCGAACGAAAAGCGGACGTGGTGACGGAACCGTGACGGCCGGCCCGCCCGGCGCTTGCCCGGGTTGACGTCGAAGAACTCGCCCGGCACGACGATGATCCGCTCCCCGAGCGCCGCCCGGAAAAAGCCGTGGCCGTCCGAGAGCCCCGGCGGCAGGTCGGCGACCGAGCCCCAGACGTAGAACGTGCCCTCGGGCGCCACGTCGATGGTAACGCCGATCTTGCGCAGCCCCGCGAGCAAGAGCTCGCGCTTGCGCGAAAACGCGCCGTGGATGGCCGTCGTCTCGGCGCGGGTGTGCTCGATGGTAAGCAACTCTGCCGCGGCGCGCTGCATCGGCTTCGAGCCGCCGCCGTCGAGGAAGCTGCCGGCGCTCGCCACCGCCTCGATGACCTCGCGCGGCCCCAGGGTCCAGGTGACGCGCCAGCCGGGGTAGCGCCAGTTCTTCGTCAGGCCGTCGAAGAGCACCACCGGATCGCGGTCGACCTCCTCGACGTAGCGCGCGGCGCTCTCCATCGGGGCGACGTCGCCCATCCCGTAGACGTAGTGCGAGTAGAACTCGTCGAGCAAGAGCGCGCAATCGAGCTCCTTCGCGGTGCGGACCCAGGCGGCGAGCTCCTCGCCGCGCACGTGCTTTCCGGTCGGGTTGCATGGGTTCGAGGCGAGGATCGCGCTCAGGCCGCGGCCGAGGATCTCGCGCCGGAGGTCGCCGACCGAGAACGAGTAGCCCCGCTCGCCCTCGAGCAGGATCGGGATCGGTGAGAACAGCCGGAAGACGTCGAGCAGCTCCTCGTACGCGGTGTAGTCGGGCAGGAAGTGGCCGAGGTTGATCTGGCCGAGCGCGGCCGCGGCGCGGGTGAGGGCGATGCGGCCCCCGCCCGACACGGCGACGTTCTCGGCCGTGTAGCGCGACGGCATGCCTCGCCGGTACGCACGGTTGTACAGCGAGGCGACCGCCTCGCGCAGCTCCCACAGCCCGGCCACCGGCGCGTACTCCTGGTCGTCGCCGGCGATCGGCACCGCCGAGCAGCGCTCGGGCGCGCCAGGCAGCGGCCCCGTCTCCGGCTGACCTTGCCCGAGGTTGCACCAGCCGTCCGCCGCCCCCTCGTCGACGCCCGGCTTGAACCCGAGGCGCGCGGCCTCGGTCGTAACGTAGATGACGCCCGTCCGCGGGACCTTCCGGAAGGCGTGGACCGCCCGCTCCTCGCCGCGCTGGGGGGGCCTGTGCTCCCGTTCCGCCGGCGCCCCGGGGTCGCTCGGGCGGGCCTCGTCTCCCTGGATGTCGCCGGGCTCTTCAGGATGCTCTCGCTCTACGTCCGTCATCGTTCGCTTCCAGGCGTCTCTCCAGGCATCGTTGGGGGCGGTGTCGAGGGGGGGCAGCGCGGGCGGGCGGCGCCTCAGGCCTTCTGGGCCGCCGGCTTCGCCTCGTCGACGCTCGCCGGCTCGTGGCGCCGCGCCCACGGCATCGGCTTACCCGAGAAGAGGCAGAGCAGGTAACAGCAGAAGGCGAGTGAGACCGCGGTGAGCGCCGTGTACTTGTCGTCGTTGTAGTGGAACGTGATCCAGATGAACTGGCTGAGCGCTGCCAGGCCGAACAGGGGCACCTCGATCTGCCGTTTCAGCCGCGTGAGCGGCGCGCTCAGGATCATGAACGAATAGTAATAACAGGTGAGCTGCGAGAGCAGAATGACGAAGATCTGGGCCAGGCACTGGGCCACCCACAGCGAGCGGATCCGCCGGCACACGTACACGAAGCCGGCGAAGCTGGCGGCGATGATCCCGTAGGCGATCCACCGGTATTTCGCGTAGCGCTCGTTGCGCATCCGCTTCCAGACCTCGAACGGATCGACGAGCTTCGTGTCCTTCGTGTACTTCATCCGGCCGGACTCGACGCCGGTCCCGGGCTTGTGGCCGACGAGGACGCGGAGGCCCATGTGGTTCGTCAGCGGCGTCTGGTCGTGCACCTTGAGGGTGTGCTCGTAGAACTGCACGTACGAGTCCTTGCCGGAGACCTTCATGCTCACCGGGATGAGCACGGCGGCCGCGAGGACGCCGCCGATCAGGACCTGCACGTGCGATCGCGCCATCCGCTTGTGGCGGACGAGGTAAATCCCCGCGACGGTCAGCCAGCCGATCACGGGCAGGCCGGGGAAGATGCGCAGGAGGCCGGCGTAGACCATGCTCGCGCCGGCGAGCTTGAAGTAGCGCTTGCGGATGAGGCAGGCCGAGAGGACGAGGTAGAAGAGCCAGTCCTGCCGGAGGAACGCGCCGCCGGTCCAGTAGAACGGCGCCGACGACTGGCAGCCCCAGAAGATCGCCGCGACGGCGAAGACCCGCCACCCGAAGGCCCAGTAGATGGCGGCGAACATGCCGAGCAGGTAGAAAATATCGAAGCTGGCGAGGAACTGGAGGTAGCCGGTGCTGGCCGGCTGGAGGTCCCCCCAGAATTTGCCCATGATCGTCCAGACCGGCGGCGGGTTGTAGCCGTGGTCCTTCTGCATGTCCTCCCAGTAGCCCTTGTCGGAGGACGTCCGGAAGAACTGCACGTCGGCCTTGAACTTCTCCCAGCGCTCCGGGGCGAAGTGCGCCTTGCAGATCTCGGGTTGGCCGAGCACCTCGCTCGCCGGCATGAGGAGGTTGTCGCCGCCGAGGTTCCGGATCTTCTTGTCCGGGTGGCGGACCTCCTTCGCCATGTCCAGCTTGACAGGCCGCCCGGTGTCCTCGTTCGTGTACGTGACGAGCCCGAGCTCGTCCTGCGCGATCAGCGCGCACTTGTAGAGGCCGTCGTACCCCATCTCGGGGAAGTACTTGGCCCCCATGTAGTAATGGAACTGATCCCATCGGTGGTAATACTTGGCATAGCCGAAGCGGAAGCCGTTGAAGTAGGCGACGATGGCGGCGACCCCGAGGGCCACGCCGACGTACCGCTTCCAGCGCTCCGCGATCGGCCGGCGCATCCCCTCGCGCTGCGTCTCGTAGAAGACGCAGAGCGCGGCGCCCATCGCGATCAGCACCTTCGCCAGGTCCACGGCGCGGGCGTGCTCGTCGATGTACCGGTGCAGGCCATAGAAGAACAGCGCGACGCCAGCGGCGACCGCGCCGTACCGCGCGAGCACGCGAAGGCGAGGCGGCGCGAAGGCGTTGAGCGCGTACGCGGCGCCGAAGTAGGCGCAGAACGCGGTGACGATCTCGATGATTTCTTGTGACGTGAGCTTCATTGCCTGCGGTTCGGGATCGGGATCGAGGTGACGTGGGGGGCGCGCCGGCGGGCCTCTGCGCCGGCCTGCCGCGACAGCGCGCCCGGCGACGAGCGCTGCTGCCGCCGCCCCGACCCGCCGCTGCGGGCTGGAGCCCGTCGGCCGGGGCGACGCCGTAGGTGCAGAACGCACCCCGTCCCGGACGGGCTCCACGGGGGAGGCGGGGGCCACCTTAGCCGAAATCCAGGGAGTGTGGCGTTCTCGTTGTGGGAACCGTGCCAGGGGAGGGAAGCGCAGGAATCCGACGGGAAGCAGGGGAAGCACGGGAGGCGATGGGAAGCAGGGGAAGCACGGGAGGCGATGGGAAGCAGGGCAAGCACGGGAGGTGATGGGAAGCAGGGGAAGCAAAGGGAGGCGGTGAGCGCACCCAGGCGCCGCGTGTGACCTGGGCGGAGCCTTGGCGGTTCGACGTGCTGCGCAATTGAGCGGGCTTCCTCCGCCGAGCAGAGCTCGTGTATCGTCTCCCTTCGTGTCGAACGACAGTTTCTCTTCCGCTTCTTCGGGGGGCTCCGAGCGAGAGGGGGCTCGCGGCCCCTACGGTTTCCTCGTCCGGGTGGACGGCGCGCCGCCGCTCTGGTGCCGGGAGGTGCGGGGCTTCCACCGCGCCGCGGTGGCCGCGGCCGATCCCGACGCGATGCCCCCCGCTCAGCTCGTGCTCGTCGGCCTCGACGAAGCGACGCGCGCGTGGCTCGCGTCGTGGGCCGAGGACAGCGAGCGCGTGCGGCGCACGATGACGATCCGCAGGCTGCTCGACGACCGGGAAGCCACCGCGGTCGTGACGCTGGCGTCCTACGGTTACGGGGTCGAGACGGCGCTCGCCGTCGAGTCGGTCGTGGTGCCGGCGGGCGAGGGGCCCGCGGCCATCCTGCGCAGCGGCGTGCATACGAAGGAAGAGATCGACGCGATGCTCGCGGTCCTCGCCACGGCGCTGCCGGAGGCCGAGGAGCCGAGCTGGTTCATGCACGTCTAGCCGGCGCGCGCTGGAGCCACGCGCGCACCGCGGCGCCTCCGGCGAGCTCGCCGCGCGCCGCGCCCACGCCCGCCGCTGCCGTCCGCGCTGCTGTTCCGCTCCGCCGGGACACGTTCCGTCGGATGTGCTCCCGTGTTCGGACGCGCTCCGTCCGCTGCTCGCCCGCGCTCTGCGCGTAGCCCCCCGGAAGCACGCTTTGCGCCGTGCGCCTTGCGCCGTGCGCCGTGTGCCTTGCGCCATGCGACGACGGGCGCTGCGCCTTGTCCGGCCTGGTCGCTCCGAGCGCTCTGCGCGCTGCGCCGGCGCGCGAAGCGAGGAATGAATGGAAGCGAATCGCTTTCGATGTTTCGGTGCGTGAGCCCCTTGCTCGCCTGAACAGCGGTGATAGGCTGGTCCTCGGCCTCGGACGGAGCATCAGCTCCAGGATGGTCCTGCCGTGGAGCACCACGGTGCTGGGGTCGACACCAGATCGGCGGGCTCTCCGCTGATCCGCATCGAACACCCTTGCCATGCCGGACGATCTCTTTCGATCCGGCGCGGGGTGCCGGCACGCCGGAGGAGGGATGGACACCATGCACAGTACCAGTGGCTCTTCTATACCGGAGGCTGGGAACAGCTGACCCTCGTGGAGCGTGACGCAGGGTCATCGGGGCCTTGCGAGACGCCTCCGCGCTCGGCCAGGTCCGGTGCCTAACAACCTGTTGATTGCCATCGCGACCTCCGCGAGACCGGCAGAGAGGGAATCGAGGGAGACTCAGGTCTTCCGGAAACGATTCTCACCGGTGCTCCGGGGTCGATCGCTCGTCGCGATGGGGCAGGGGAGGCGCCGCACAGGCGGGATCAAGCGGGGTCCAGAAGGCCTCCGGTAGAGGCCCACGGGACGGGTCGGGTGCAAGCGAAGCACCCGACCCGTTTTTTATTTCCATTGCCAGGGGCGCTTTTTTGTCCCTCGCCGCGCCCCTCTGGTAGGCGGGCTCGATGCGGATGCTGCTGCTCGCGTTGCTGCCGGCTGTGCTCCCGGCGTGCGTCGACGCCTTCGGGGACGAGACCGCGGCGCAGGGGACCGCGCTCGGCACCTTCCACGTGGTCGGGACGCAGACGGCGAACACGTGCGGTGAGGGGGCGCTCGGGGCGACGCGCCTGTGGGAGTTCGATGTCGAGCTCGCGCGCGGCGAGGGCGCGCTGTTCTGGGACAACGGCGCCAGCGTCACCGAGGGCGTCCTCGCCGAGGACAAGGTGAGCTTCTCGATCGAGGGGCGCGTGCTCGTGGACATGCGCACCGGCGACGCGCCGCCGGGGCCGCCGTGCTCCGTCGAGCGGCGCGACCGGGCGAGCGGGGAGCTCGGCGACGCCGGCGACGACGTCGCGCGGTTCAAGGCGCGGATGTCCTACGCGTTCACGCCCACGGCGGGATCGCACTGCGAGAATCTCGTGGCCGGCGAGCTCAGCTTCGCTCCGGTGTTCGCCGCGCTGCCGTGCGGGATGGACTACGATCTCACGGCCAAGAAGAGCGCGTCTCCGCCCGAGTGAGCGCCGGGTGGGCGTGGACCTCCGGGCGCGCGCCGCGGTAGGGTGCCGCGAGCGTGATGCACGTCATCCATCATCTGGGCGGGCGCGGAGGGGGGCGATCCATCCTGGTGCACGGCGGCGCGGGGAACGTCGCCCCCAAGCGGCGGCCGCTGCACGCGGCGGGGTGTCTCCGCGCGGCGCGCGAGGGGGCGCGCGTGCTCGCCGAGGGCGGGAGCGCGCTCGACGCGGTCGAGCGCGCGGTGCGCGTCCTCGAGGACGATCCGCTCTTCAACGCGGGTACGGGGGCGGTCCTCAACGAGGAGGGCCACGTCGAGCTCGACGCGTCGATCATGGAGGGCCGCGGGCTGCGGGCCGGCGCGGTCTGCGCGCTCTCGGATTTCGCCGAGCCGATCGCGATCGCGCGCGCGGCGCTGGAGGACGGCAGGCACGTGCTCTACGCCGCCCACGGCGCCGCGAGGTTCGCGCGAGCGATGGGGTTCTCGCCCGTGGGCGAGGCGGCGCTCATCACCGAGGCCGCGCGGGAGGCGCTCGCCGCGGTCCAGCAGGGCGCGGGACGCGCGACCTCCTGGGCGGGCAGCACGGTCGGCGCGGTCGCGCGCGACGCGAGCGGGCTCACCGCTGCGGCCACGAGCACGGGCGGCACGGCGAACAAGCGGGTCGGGCGGGTGGGGGACTCGCCGCTCATCGGGGCCGGGACGTACGCCGACGACGAGGCCGGGGCCGTGTCGACGACCGGCTACGGAGAGGGGATGATCCGGCTCGCGTCGGCGCACTCCGCCGTGGAGCGGATGCGCGCCGGCTGCAGCGCCGAAGAAGCCGCAAGGGGGATCATCGCGCACCTGGCAGAGCGGCTCGACGTGACCGGGGGCGTCATCGCCATCGACCGGTGCGGGCGGTTCGGGCTGGCGCGGTCGACTGAGACGATGTCGTGGGCGGCGGCCGGGGACTGGGGTGAAGAGAGCGGTGTGTAGCACGCCGGGGGATCCGAGGGCCACGCTGCCGCACGTAGCCAGCGCTGCCACGAGGATCTAGTCTGCCGGCCCCATGATCCCTGCCGGTCCCTTGCCCGTCGTCCCGCTCTCCTCGCCGCCTGACCTGATCTGGCGTGTCCCCGGCTCGAAGAGCATCACGAACCGCGCGCTCGTGCTGGCGGCGCTGGCAGAGGGCGAGAGCACGCTGGAGGGGGTGCTCCACAGCGACGACACGCGGCACATGCGGTCCGCCCTGGAAGCGATGGGGATCGGGATCCAGGACGCCGGGCCGGAGACGCTCGTGGTGCAGGGGGGGCGGCGCCGGCTGCGCGCGCCGGAGCGCGAGCTGTTCATCGGGAACAGCGGCACCACGGTGCGCTTCCTGGCGGCGCTCGCGTGCCTGGTGCCCGGCGAGGTGGTGCTGGTCGGCGACGAGCACATGGCCAAGCGCCCGATCGCCGATCTTGTCGACGGCCTGAGGCAGCTCGGCGCGGACGTGGCGTGCGCGACCGGATGCCCGCCGCTCCGGATCCGGGGCGGCCGGCTGAAGGGCGGCACCCTGACGATGCGCGGGGACCGCTCCAGCCAGTACTTCTCGGCGGTGATGATGGCCGGCCCCTTCGCCGAATCCGCCATCGATCTGCGCATCGCCGGCGAGCTGGTGAGCCGCCCGTACGTCGAGATCACGCGCCGCATGGTCGCGGATTTCGGCGGTCGAATCGACGAGGCCACGGGCGGGTTCACCGTCCATCCCTCCAGCGGGTACCGCCCGCGGAGGTACCCGATCGAGCCTGACGCGTCGTCCGCGAGCTACCCGTTCGCGCTCGCCGCGGCCGCGGGCGGCGCCATCACCGTGCCCGGCCTCGGGGAGGGGGCGCTGCAAGGGGACTACCGGTTCGTCGAGCTCCTGGAGCAGGCCGGCGCGCGCGTGAGCCAGCAGGCGGATGCCACCACGGTGCGCAGCGACGGGCGCCTGCGCGGCATCGACGTCGACATGCACCACATCTCGGACACGGTGATGACGCTGGCGGCGATCGCGCCGCTCTTCGAGGGGCCGACGACGATCCGGAACGTGGCGAACATCCGGATCAAGGAGACGGACCGCCTCGCCGCCACGGTCGCGGAGCTCCGCCGCCTGGGGCAGGAGGTGACCCACGGCGACGACTGGCTCCGAATCGAGCCGCGCCCGCTGACGCCCGCGCTGGTGCATAGCTACAGCGACCACCGCATGGCGATGAGCTTCGCGATCCTGGGGCTGTGCCGGCCCGGGATCACGATCGAGAACCCGGCCTGCGTCGCGAAGACGTATCCGACGTTCTGGGAGGACGTCGAGCGGTGCCGCGGCGCGGTCGACGCGGCGCCTCGGGGATAATCGCTGGATCACGGGCCCTCGCCTCACCGGTTTGGCCGAGGAGCCTCAGCGTGCGCGTGGGCTGCAGCGGCTCGATGCGCGGGAGGATCGAGCAGAAGCCGGAGCCTGGAGCTCACGAGATTGCGAGCACGGCCTCCACCTCGATCCTCAGATCCGAGGAGAAAAGCCCAGCCACTCGGACCAAGGAGCTGGCCGGCAGCGCGGCGCCATAGATCCGAAACAGCGTTTCTCTCAGCGCCGCGATGTCGTCGAAGCTCGTGACGAAGATCGTCACCTTGGCTATCGCCTCCAGGCTGACCTGCTCGGCGCGCGCGATGCTCGCGATCTGCGAGAAGATCGCCTCTGCCTGCTCGGCGACGCTGCCCTTCTGAGCGGGTGAGCCGAACGCCGTCAGCCCTGAAAGGAACAGAAAGCCGTTGTGCTTGACGGCATGAACGTACGGCCCCACCGGGTCACCCAGCGCAGAATAGTTCTTTCTCTCCACAGCGGCTCTCCTCGTCCACCGGCGGCCTGACCCTCATTCTCCGGCCCTGGATTGTACCGGCGGCGCCGGTTCCTTGTGAAACATCCCGGCGAGGATCCGCTCGGCCGCGTCGGCCAGGATGTCGCGCGCGAGCCGGGTCTCCTCGCCGAAGAAGCGCGTGGCCACGCCGGCGTCGAGCGCGTGCGTGGCGAGGAGCGCGAACGCCTCCGCCTCGTCGAACGTCGCCTCGGCGGTCAGCACGCGCTTCCCCGGCCGGAGGCCCTCCTGGTCGAAGCGGCCTCGCCAGGTCTCTCCCAGGGTGACCGAGAAGTACTGCGCGGCCACGTTCCCCGGGCGGGCCATGTGCGAGACCGCGACCACGGCCCGGAGCCGCTCGCGCTCCTCGGGGGTCATGTCCCGCTTCCAGGCCTCGACCGTGGCATGCATCGTCTCGATCTGGTCGCGCGCCGCGTCCTCGGCGTTGAGGAGGACGTCCGGGGTCTGCGCGCGGGTGAAGGCGGACAGCGCCTCGGGCGCGACGCTGCCCGCCGCGCTCGCCTCGTCGAGGAGCGCGAGCGACGCGTCGAGGATCCGGCGCTGGCGGGCGAGCTGCTCCGGGGTGAAGCCGCGGCCGTCGAGGTCGGCCGCGGCCGCGGCGATGCGCTGCCGGAGCTCGGCCAGCCGGCCCTGCGCGTCGCCGTCGAGCGCGCCTCGCCGGCCCGAGAGGAGCGTGTGGACGGCGAGCGGGGCGTGGGCGACCACCTTGAGCTCGTGGTAGCGCCGGGTGCGCGCGGGGCCCTCGAACCGCTGGCCGCCGCGCCGCAGGATGAGGCTGTCGTCGATCTGGGCGATGATCGGCTCGATGCTGGCGAGGACGGCCTCCCGGCGCGCGGCGTAGGCGTCGAGGAAGGCCTGGTTGAGGGCGCCGAGCGGGTCGGTGGGGGCCAGCGCCGCGCTCACCTCCCGCGGCGCCCCGGAGGACGCGCGCTCGACCATTGCGCGAGCTCCATAGCACCCGCGCGGGCCCGATCTCAGGGGCGTGGCCGCGCGTTCGCGTCGAGCGCGTCGAGCCAGTCGAGCGCCTCATCCATGACCCGCTCGGCGTCCGGCATCTCTCCGTGGCGCGCTCCGGGCATCTCCCGATAGACCGCCGGGATCTTCGCCGCCATGAGGCCGCCCGCGCCCTCCTTCATGCGGTACCTCGCGTCGAGCTCGCCGCTGATCATCACCGCCCCCCGGATGTCCCGGAGGCGAGCGGCCGAGGGCGTCGTGGGCGCGCCGAGCAGCACGAGCCGCGCGTACCGCTCCGGCCAGCGCTCCGCGAGCCGCTCGGCGATGTAGGCCCCCTGCGAGTAGCCGATGACGACGAGGTCCTCCGCCTCGCCCCCGCACGCTGCCAGCGCGTTCCGGATGCGCCGGTCCTGCGCCTCGGGGTCGGGCGAGTACTTGCTGAACACGCCGTCGCCTCCGCAGGGCACGTCGCCCTGGAGCCCGAGCACCCCGCCGTGCTCGCGCGCCGCGCCCTGGAACGCCTGCACGTAGCCGAGCCCGTGCCCGCACATGCCGTGGAGGAAGACCATCCGCGGGCACGCGCCGCCCCGTCCGGTGACCACGAACGCCGGCAGATCGCCGGGCACGGCCATCTCGGTCGCCACGAGCGGCGGATCGACCGCGCGCGGATCCATGGCCGTCGCCTGCTCCGGGCGCTCCTGCGCGAGCGCACGCTCCTCCTTCCCACACCCCGCCGCGAGCACGGCGAGGCTCAGCCCTGCGATGGCTACAGAGGAAAATTTCATAAATCTGGCGTTGTGCCAGGACCGGCCGACCGCAAGAGGTCCACCGCGAAGCGGTTGACATGTCTGTTTTAACGGATTATTTATCCGTTTTATTGGATTTGGCTGGCTGGTCGCGTTCCCACGAGCGTCACGCCATCGGGGCGCGCCCGGGGCTCGCCGGCAGCGCCTGGGGCGCCTCGAGGTCGAGGGGGGATTCTCCGCTTCAACCTGTTGTGCACGCTCTTGTGCACGGAGTTGCACGGAGCGCGCCCGGAGAGATCGATGGGACAGGAGGAGCACGATCGATGAGCAACCGCGCCCTGGAGTACTTTGGCGAGCGATACGGCAGCGAGGGGGCGGCGCCCCGCTTCGCGCAGTGGAACGAGGTAATCGAGAGCCTGCTCGGGCACCGCTCGGTGCGCCGGTACGCGCAGCGGCCGCTCCCGGAGGGCACGCTCGAGCTCCTCGTGGCCGCCGCGCAGTCGGCGCCGAGCTCCTCGAACCTCCAGCTCTGGAGCGTGCTCTCGGTGCAGGATGCCGAGCGGCGGAGGCGCCTCGCGGAGCTCGCCGGCGGCCAGGCGCACGTGCGCGACTGCGGGCTGTTCCTTGTCTGGCTCGCCGACCTGCGGCGGCTCGGCGACCTCGCGGAGCGCCGCGGCGTCGGGCACGAGGGGCTCGACTACCTCGAGATGTTCGTCATGGCGGTGGTCGACGCGGCGCTCGCCGCCCAGAACGCGCTCGTCGCGGCCGAGTCGCTCGGCCTCGGCACGGTCTACATCGGCGCGCTGCGGAACCACCCGGAGGCGGTCGCGGCCGAGCTCGGCCTGCCTCCCCAGGTGTTCGCGACGTTCGGCCTGTGCGTGGGCTGGCCCGACCCGGCAGCCCAGGCGAGCATCAAGCCGCGGCTCCCGCAGGAGGTCGTCCTGCACCACGAGCAGTACGGCGCGTTCGAGCGAAGGGTAGGCGCCCTCGACGCCTACGATCAGCTCATGGAGCGCTTCTACGCGAGGGAGCGCATGGGCGTGCAGGGGAGCTGGAGCCACCACTCGGCCGCGCGCGTCGCGTCGGCCCAGGCGCTGCGCGGGCGCGACCTGCTGCGCGCTGCGCTCTCCGCGATGGGGTTCCGGCTGCAGTAGCCGGTGCCCCGGCGATCGCGCTCGGCGGCGGAGATGCACCAGGAGCAGCACCCGCGCAGCAGGCCCTGATGCGCCGCCAGCAACGACGGCGCCGCCCGCCGGATCGCGGCGGAGAAACGGGCCGTGGCATGTCGGCTGCAATTCAGAGCGGATGGCCGAGCGCTCGGCAGAGCGATGGGCCGAGCGCTCGGCAGAGCGATGGGCCGAGCCTTCGGCAGAGCAGCTGACCTGAGCAAGGGAGTCGTCCAATCATGAGCGAGGTACGGGAGCCAGAGGGAGAGGTCGGGCGCGCCCTCGACGGGAGCGACACGCTGGCGCTGGAGGCCGACGTCCTGGTGCTGGGCGGCGGTCCAGCCGGGGCCTGGGCGGCGCTCGCCGCATCGGCGAAGGGCGCGCGCGTGGTGCTCGCGGACAAGGGCTATTGCGGCAGCAGCGGCGCCACCGCGCCGTCCGGGGTCGGCGTGTGGTACGTGCCCCCGGTCCCCGAGATGCGCGAGGCGGCCAAGGCCAGCCGGGAAGGCCTCGGCGGCCACCTGGCCGACCGGGGCTGGATGGACCGCGTGCTCGACCGGACCTGGGCCAGCGTGAACGACCTCGCGACCTGGGGTTATCCGTTTCCGGTGGACGACGGCGGGCAGCCCGTCCGCCGCAGCCTGCAAGGCCCCGAGTACATGCGCCTCATGCGCAACCGGGTGAAGCTCGCGGGCGTCCGCATCCTCGATCACAGCCCCGCGATCGAGCTCCTGGTCGACGCGAGCGGCGCGGTCGCCGGCGCGGCCGGCATTTGCCGGCAGCTCGGGCACAGGTGGGTGGTGAGGGCCGGGGCCGTGGTCATCGCCACCGGCGGTTGCGCGTTCCTGAGCAAGGCCCTCGGGACCAACGTCCTCACCGGCGACGGCGGTCTCATGGCCGCCGAGGCAGGCGCCGAGATGTCAGGGATGGAGTTCTCGAACGCCTATGCGATCGCCCCGGCCTTCGCGTCGGTCACGAAGACCCTCTTCTACAACTGGGCGACGTTCTACTACGAGGACGGGCGCGTCATCGAGGGGGCCGGCTCGCAGCGCGGCCGGTCCGTGATCGCGGAGACGTTGCTCGCGCAGCCGGTCTACGCCCAGCTCGACAAGGCCGACGAGGCGCTGGAGGCGTGGATGCGCAAGGCCCAGCCGAACTTCTTCCTGCCCTTCGACCGCGCCGGCATCGATCCGTTCAGGCAGCGGTTTCCCGTCACGCTGCGGCTCGAGGGCACCGTGCGCGGCACGGGCGGGATCCGCATCACGAGCCATGCCTGCGCCACGTCGGCGCCGGGGCTCTACGCCGCCGGAGACGCCGCCACGCGAGAGCTCATCTGCGGCGGGTTCACGGGCGGCGGCAGCCACAACGCCGCGTGGGCCATCTCCTCGGGGCAGTGGGCCGGCGAGGGAGCCGCCGTCTTCGCGCGCAGCGTCGGCGCCCGCGCCGGCCAGCGCGCGGCCCGGGGGGTCGGCCGCGCGGCGCTCCCGGCGTCGGGCGGGACGAGGCAGCTCGACGCGGAGGAGGTGATCCGGTCGGTGCAGGACGAGGTGTTCCCCTACGACAAGAACCTGTTCCGCACCGAGCGGGGGCTCGCTGTCTCGCTCGACCGGCTCGATGCGCTGTGGCGGGACGTGCGGCAGGCCCGGCCGGCGGCGGAGGTGCGCGAAGCCGTGCGGGCGCGCGAGAGCGCGGCCATGGTGGCCACCGCGCGGTGGATGTTCAACGCGGCGCGCGCGCGCACCGAGACGCGCGGGATGCATAAGCACAAGGACCATCCCGGGCTCGATCCGGCGCAGCAACGGCGGCTGATCACCGGCGGGCTCGATCACGTGTGGGTGCGCCCCGAATCGCCTGCTCCGGCCTCGCTCGGCGCGGCCGCCGCGGAGGCGCCCGCGCCATGATCGAGCTCGTCAGCGATGCCCGCTGCATCGGGTGCGATCTCTGCGTCGAGGTCTGCCCAACGAACGTGTTCGATCGCGTCCCGGGCGGCGCGCCGGTCATCGCCCGGCAGCGCGACTGCCAGACGTGCTTCATGTGCGAGGCCTATTGCCCGGTGGACGCGCTCTATGTGGCCCCGGACGCCGAGCAGCCGGTCCCGGTCGACGAGCAGCAGCTCTCGGCGTCCGGGCTCCTCGGCAGCTACCGGGCCGCCGTCGGGTGGGGGAGCCGGCGCAGGCCGGGCGCCGCCGCCGACGAGACGTTCCGTGTGCTCGAGGTCGCGCGCCGCGGCTGACGCCTGCGCCGCGCGCTCCTCTCCTCCCGCGCCGCGCCGCGCCGTTTCCGCCTTCCGACGGGAATCTTCCGTCCCCGCGCTATTTGCTCTCGTGGTGAGCCGGTTCGAGGGCGCGCCGCTACTGCCTGACAGACGTGCGCTTGGCTGGCTGGGTCGAAGTAGCCACCGAGATCCTTGCGACCTCCGCGGACATCCGTGGTGGTCGCCGTGCCGGGCATCCGGGCAACGCAGCTCGGGAGCGTCCGAAGCGATGTCGACTTCACTCAAGGTTATCTGGTGGGCCGTTGCCGCAGTCCGGGTGTACAGGGATCTCGCTGCCGGCTGCCTCGCGCGGCTCGCGAGCTCTACCGCGCGAGCCGCGCGCTGGAGGGGTTGAGGCGGCGCCCGCACCACCGTCGCAGAGCAGATATCTCCGGAACTCACCGGCCTGCGCGCCCTGGTGCCCCACCGCGCCGATAGCCGCTCTCGCCCTGGTTGCCGGAGCGACCTCCCCGGCCGTGCGCGCTGACCGCCTTGCGCCGGGAACCTCGGCTCGGTACTGTGCTCGCTCATCACGACCGATCTGCGAAGTCACGAGCCCTCGGAGCGATGACGTTGTGCGTAGAGCCAGCCTTGCCATCGCTCCGTCAGCGCGTGGCGGTACTGACGAAAGTGACGTGGTGCGCGCGCTCATGGCAGGAGAGCCGTGGGCGGCAGCCGCGGTGTGGAACGCGCATGCGCCCAAGGTGTTCCGGATCGTCGCGCGCGTGCTCGGGCCCGGCGCCGACGCAGAGGACGTCACCCAGGAGGTCTTTGTTCGCGTGTTCTCCAGAGTATCGGGGCTGAGAGACCCCGATGCGCTGGGGAGCTTCGTGTTCTCGGTGACCGTTCGACTCCTGAAGTGGGAGCTCCGCCGCAGGCGCGTGAGGCGCATCCTCCAGCTCGCGGACACTGCCGAGCTCCCGGAGCAGGCGGTCGACCCGGCGGACAGCGAGGCGCGCGAGGCGCTGGGCCGCCTTTATGCGATCCTCGACACGCTGAGCGCAGACGACCGGACCGCGTTCGTGCTCCGCCACATGGAGGGGATGAGCCTGCCGGAGATCGCGGAGGCAACCGGGATATCGCTGGCCACCGTGAAGCGCAGGCTCAGCCGGGCAACGGAGCGCGTGTCGTCCCAGGTCGAGAAGGACATGTCCCTCGCCGCTTACTGCACGAGAGGGGAGGCGCGGGATGATGCTTGACGAGGAGAAGGACCCGGCGCTCAGCCCGAACGCCGCGCGCGCGGTCGAGCTCGCTCGCCTGTCGCTCGGCATGATGTCTCCCCAGCAGCGTGTCCAGGGGCTGCTCCGCCTGACGGAGCGGACGGCGAGGCGCCCGGGCTTCCGGCTGTCGCCCCTCCGGGTCGGAGCGCTCGCGCTCGCCGTGGCCGCCGCGGTCCTGCTCGGCGTCAACGGGTGGCAGCGAGGAACGCGCTCCGATCGGCTCTCCGATCGGCTCTCCTACGAGGTGGAGGGCGGCGCCGTGCAGCAGGACGGCTCCGTCCAGGCGGACACATCGAGCCGTCCGAAGGTCCGGTTCTCCGACGGCACCGAGGTTCAACTCGCCGAGATGGCGCGCGCGCACATCGTGTCGGTGAACGAGCAGGGCGCCAGGGTCGCCCTCGACCGGGGAGAGGTCCACGCGCGCGTGGTCCATCGGTCGGAGGCGCAGTGGCTGTTCGATGCGGGGCCGTTCCTCGTGACCGTGACCGGGACAGCCTTCGCGCTCTCCTGGGCGCCGGAGGACGAGCGCCTCGATCTGCGGCTCGAGAATGGCGCCGTCGTCGTCAGCGGGCCGCTGTCCGGCGAGCCGATCGCGGTGCGCGCCGGGCAATGGCTGACCCTGCGGCAGCGCACGGGAGAGGTGCTCCTGCGCGATCTCGATCTTCAGCAGGGCGCCGCGGCGTCGCCGGCGCCCGCCCCGTCGTCGTCCGACCACGCCGAGGAGCCCAGCGCAGCGCCGGTTCCGGACCCGCCCGGGACGCCCGCGGCGGCGCCCGCGGCCGAGCCGAGGCGCGACTGGGCCGGGAAGCTCGCGGCCGGGAAGCTCGACGTCATCGTCGACGAGGCGCAGCGCCGCGGGCTCGACGCCTCGTTCGCGGAGAGCAGCAACGAGGAGCTCTCGGCCCTCGCGGACGCGGCGCGTTACACGCGGCGGAACGACATCGCGCGGCGGGCGCTCCTCGCCCAGCGCCGGCGCTTTCCGGCGACGCAACGGGGCAAGGAGGCGGCGTTCTTGCTCGGCCGCCTCGCGGAGACCCAGGAGGGAGGCGCCGCGGCGCTCGCCTGGTTCGAGACCTATCTCAAGGAGGCTCCGCAGGGGGCTTACGCCTCCGAAGCGCTCGGGCGCAAGATGGTGATCGTGCAGCGGCTCCATGGCGACGCGCAGGCCGAGACCGTCGCGCGGGCGTACCTGCGCCGGTTCCCGGGCGGAACCTACACGCAGGCAGCGCGGGCCCTCGCTCGGACGCCGTGAGGTTCGCGCGGGCGCAGGCGCTGGCCGGGGCCCTCACGCTCCTCCTCCTCTGCGCGGCGAGCCCCGCGGCGTCGGGGGAGCCTGCGCGTGTGGTCCTCGTGCGGCCCGGCGCCGCCGATCCGTCGATCTCCGAGGCGCTGATCCGCATCCGCGGGGAGCTCGTCGCCGATGGATTCGACGTGGAGCTCCTCGATGCGCAGTCGGCCTCCGCCCCCCGGCCGACGATGGACGACGCCGGGCAGCAGGCCGGCTCCGCGGCCCTGATCGGGCTGTTCCTGGCGCCGGATGGTCAGGCCGCCGAGCTCTGGGTGGTCGACCCGCGGACGAACGAGACGCTCGTGCGGCAGATCGACACGCGCGGCGAGGCGCGGGAGCATATCGTCGAGGTGCTCGCGGTGCGCGCCGTCGAGCTGCTCCGCGCGAGCCTGCTCGAGCTCCTGATGTCCTCGCGGCGCTCCGCGGCGCCCGCTGCCGCGCCGCCCCCGAGCGAGGTGAGCCGGCAGGTGCCTCGACGGGCAGAGCGGTCGCTCGACCCGCCGCGCCGATCGATGTGGGGCGTCGAGCTGGGGGGCGGGCTCCTCGCGAGCCCGGGCGGCATCGGCCCGGCGCTGCTCCTCATCGCGCGTCTGCGTGTCGCGCCGCCCGGTCCGATCGAGGGGCGCCTCTCGCTCGCCGGGCTCGGGACGGCGCCGCGCGTCGCTGGGCCGCAGGGCAGCGCGACCGTGCAGCAGCGGTTCGGGCTCGTCGAGCTCGCGGCGCTCCCCTGGCCCGAGCTGCGCTTACGCCCGAGGTTCTCGGTGGGCCTCGGGGCGCTCCACGTCGCCGTCGACGGCGAGGCATCGTGGCCGTACCGGGGGGTCCACAGCGCGCAGTGGGCGTTCGCCGCGGACGCCGGCGCCGGCGTCGAGTTCGGGATCGTGAGGCGGCTCGACGTCGTCGTCGAGGCGCACGCGCTCGTCGCGCACCCCTATCCGGTGGTCCGCTTCGTCGAGACCGAGGCGGCGCGCGGCGCGCGCCCGGCGCTGCTCGGCAGCCTCAGCCTCGTGGGGTGGCTGTGATCGGAGGACGAGCGGTGTCGCGCCGCGCGCCCGGCGGGAGATCTTCCAAGGCGTTGTCGCCCGCGCCGCCCGCCGCCGCGCGCACAGGCTGTCGATGTAGCCGAGAGCAGCCTTCACGCCTGCGGAGAGGCGCCGGGCGTCACGGCTCCGGGCCGCCGGTGGCGCCCGTGCCGGTGTCGGCTCCGACCGGGTTCAGCCTGAACTGCTGGCTGGTGCCGCCGTTGGAAGGCCTCTGGACGAGGGCGGTGCCGTCGGCGGGCGGGGAGCCATAAGCGTCGATGACCTTGCCGCTGAGACGCGATGTGATGCGGACGGCGCCGCCGCTGAGATAGGTGACGGACCATTGCTGGTTGGGGTTGCCGTGGCAGGTGTACTGGACGATGGCGGCGCCGTCGGCGGTCGACCCGCCGCGGAGGTCGAGGCACTTGTCGCTGCTGACGTTGCGGATCCGGTAATACCCGCCGTCCACCGCCTCGAAGCGAAACTGCTGGTTGGTGCCGCCGTTGCAATCCCAGAGATGCAGGACGAGGTCGTCGGCCGTGGATACGGCGGCGTCGACGTCCACGCAGCGCCCGCTCTGGACGCCGACCAGGGTGTAGGTGGTGCCCGTCGAGATGTCCGCCTCGACCTCCGCCGGGACGGAGTGCTGCGAGAGCTCGGCGATCTCCGCCGGAACGAGCGCTCGGCTGTAGATCGCGATGTCGTCGACGTCCCCGACGAGGAGCCGACCCTCCTGCGGCCATCGACCGACGTAGAGGCTGGTAGGGCCGGGCGAGATCGTCCTCTCGATGGGCTCGGTGCGGTAGAGGCGCCCATCGATGTAGAGGCTCATGGAGAGCCCCTCGCCGTCGACGACCCCGGCGGCGTGCGTCCACCGCTGGAGCTCCAGGCAGGAACACAGGATGTGGTGGTAGTCGCTGATTTCGGGCCCCTTCCAGAACCCGAAGTGGATGCCCCGCGCCTCGCCGTCGTAGTCGACGTTGAGCTCCCATCCGCCGGTGTTCTCCGTGCTGATCACGGTCCTCAGGGTGTCGTCGGCAGGGGGCGCGTCGGTCAGCACGCGAACCCACGCCGAGACGGTCCAGCTCGAGGTGGCGTTCGGGAATTCGCCCACCGTCATGAACTCGCCCTCATCGAAGTGCAGCGCCCGCCCAAAGCGGCCGTCCTCCACCCACGTGCCGCCGGTGAGCTCGCCGTCGCGCCGGTTGCCGGACCGATCGGTCACGACCGTCCCTTCGCCCTCGTCGAACGTCCAGTATGCGACCATGCCCTGGGTCAACGTCGTCGGCGTCAGCTCGACGGCGTCGATCGGCCCCTGCTCGCAGGCCGCGAGCCCGAGCGACGCGACCGCGGCCAGGCAGCGGGGCGCCGCGCGTCCGCCCGCCATTGCCGTTGCGCTGAGCGTCCTGGTGATGGCGCGGTGCGGCGTGCGCGACGGCTGCATGTCAGGCCTTCTTGCGTACCCCAAACTTCTACGGTTCACCATAAAACTGCGCTGGCATGCCAATTGGCCCCGCGGTGTTGCTCGGAGCACAGCCGCGTTCTCGCGAGGGGTGTTCAAATTTCCAGCCCACCGAGAAAACGCATGACCTGAGCGTTCGAGGTGATTGAGTTTGCGCTGATGTCACAACCTAGGCCAGCAACCAAATCATCATGCCGCTCACGGCCTGGAGGCGAACCGCCGACCGGAGGAGGAGCGGCAACGCGAGGTCACTTATGAGGCGCGCTGTTCTCTTGATCTGTTTCTCGCTCGCTGCCGGGCTCGTGGCATGCGGGTCGGGCGATACCGGCGCGGGCGGCGCCGGTGGCGGCGATACGGGCACGGGCGGCGGCGGCGCGACCGGCACGGCGTCCGGAGGCGGCGCGACCGGCACGGCGTCCGGAGGCGGCGCGACCGGCACGGCGTCCGGAGGCGGCGCTGCGTCGGGCAGCGGCGGCGCGGGCGCAGGCCCCGGCACGGGTGGCGGCGGGGGCGCGCCCGCGCCGACGGGGTTCGCGCAGATGGAGGATCTCGACCGCGGCGTCGTGGCCGTTCCCACGGACGGCGGCATCTACGTGGGCTTTCGCCTCTTTGGCTACGATCCCGACGACATCGCCTTCAACGTCTACCGGGATGGCACCAAGGTCAACGACGCGCCGATCGCGGATTCCACCAACTTCGTCGACCGCGGCGGCTCTCCGAGCTCGGTCTACACGGTGCGTCCGGTCGTCGGCGGCGTCGAGCAAGGCGAGTCGGAGGCCGCGTCCGTGTGGAAGGATGGATACCTCTCCATCCCAACGATGGCGCCGCCCGCCGGGGACGGAACCACGTACTCGAGCGGCGACGGCAGCGTGGGAGACCTGGACGGCGACGGGCGGTACGAGATCGTCGTCAAGTGGGATCCGTCGAACCTCCAGGACAACTCGAAGGCTGGCCGCACCGGCAAGACCTACCTGGACGCCTACACGCTCGACGGCGAGCGGCTCTGGCGCATCGATCTCGGCGTGAACATCCGCGCCGGGGCGCACTACTCGCCGTTCCTCGTCTACGATCTCGACGGCGACGGGAAGGCCGAGGTGGCGGTCAAGACCGCGCCGGGGACGCTTGACGGGAGGGGCGAGCCGCTGAGCCTTGGGCCCGCGGCGAGCGACGACGATTCCAGGGATTACCGCAACAACGACGGCTACATCCTCACCGGCCCGGAGTATCTCACCGTGTTCTCCGGAGAGACCGGCGCCGAGCTCGCCACGACCGAGTTCGAGGTGGGGCGCGACGACCCGTGCAGCTGGGGCAACAACGAGTGTTACGGCAACCGCGTCGACCGCTTCGTCGGCACGATCGCGTTCCTCGACGACACCGGCCGCCCGAGCGCGGTGTTCGGTCGCGGCTACTACGCGCGCACCACGCTCTCGGCCTGGAACTACCGCGACGGCAAGCTCACGAACCACTGGACGTTCGACTCCAGCTCGAGCCGCGACAACGGGGCGTACGGCGGCAAGGGCGCCCACTCCATCAGCGTCGCGAACGTGGACGACGACCCGCAGCAGGAGATCATCAACGGCGGTGCAACGTTCGACCACGACGGCAAGGGCCTCTGCACGGTGGACTACTATGCTCACGGCGACGCGCTGCACGTCACGGATCACATCCCGTCGCGCCCCGGCCTCGAGGTGTTCATGCCGTACGAGAGCGGGGACGTGGCCGCCTACGCCATGCGCGACGCCCGCACGTGCGAGGTGATCTGGAAGGGGCCGGACAACGGCGGCGAGGAGGGCCCCGGCCGGGGCGTGGCGGCGGACGTCGACCCGCGCAACCCCGGCAGCGAGGCGTGGGTCAACAGCAGCCAGCTGCTGAGCGGCGCGGACGGCAAGAACGTCGGGAGCCGCCCCTCGTCGTCCAATTTCCTCATCTGGTGGGACGCGGATCTCAGCCGGGAGCTCCTCGACGGCAACGGCATCCGCCAGCACGACGGCGAGGGCGGCAACTTCACGGCCGACGGATGCGCCGCGAACAACGGCACGAAGAGCAGCCCGACCCTCAGCGCCGATATCCTGGGCGACTGGCGTGAGGAGGTGATTTTCCGCTGCGGCAACTCGATCCGTATCTTCACGACCAGCCAGGTCGCGAAGAACCGGATCCACACCCTGATGCACGATCCGCAGTACCGCGTCGCCATCTCGTGGCAGAACGGCGCCTACAACCAGCCGCCGCACCCGAGCTTCCACATCGGAGAGGGGATGGTCCCGGTGCCGAAGCCGGACATCCACGTCCGCTGAGGCACCCAGGTCGTCCAGCATCACCAGACCGGTCGGCACCCCCGTCGCGCACTGGCGCGACGGGGGTGCCGTGCGGGGGCCTGCGCCTTTCCTGAGCAGCTGCCAGCGTCACGGAGCGCGGTCAGGGCTGCGCGATCTCGACGGACTGCACGTCGAGCTGTATGAACTGACCGACATAAGGCTCGGGCGCCGGGGGGACGTCGTCCACGACCAGATGCTTGAAGTTGGCGATCTGTATACCATTCTGGCCATCGCCGAGGAAAGACACGGTGGCTCCACCTCGGACTGAAATGGTCTTCGTATGATCGATGATAAACGTGTCATGACCCACGTCGGGGCTGTCGTTGAGGTAATAGACCTCCGGTGGGTCAGAGACAGTGAAACTGTAGATATTGTATGTCGCGT
Source organism: Sorangium sp. So ce887 (assembly GCF_051521455.1). Taxonomy (NCBI): domain Bacteria; kingdom Pseudomonadati; phylum Myxococcota; order Polyangiales; family Polyangiaceae; genus Sorangium; species Sorangium sp. So ce887. The sequence goes on from NZ_CP150354.1 coordinate 4,292,478, forward strand.
TGTCGGGCGTGCCGCCCACGCGAAAGTGCATGCCGTCGGGCGTGCCGCCCCGGTACTTCATCGTCTCGACGACGCCGCGTAGTCGGACAGTCACTTGATAGGTCGTGTCGGGCGAGCCGCCGAACGTCCTGGTCTCGTCGACCTGCGCGGACGTCGAACACTCGTCGCTGCCGCCCGGGTCGTGATCGCACGGCATCTCCCAGCGAAAGCCGTCGATGCTGGCGGCCGCGGCGCGCGGGTCTTCGCTGCCGCCACCGCCACCGCTGCCGCCGCCGCCGCCGCTACCGCCGGCCCCACCGCTGCCGCCGGGCCCGCCGGAGCTCGCGCTGCTGGAGGCGCTCGTGCTGGTGGCCGCCTCGGCTCCCCCGCCCGAACCGCCAGCGCCCGCCGAGCTGGAGGTGCCCTGGTCTGTCGGAGGCGGGTCGGCATCGGAGCCGCAGGCCAGAGCGACCATCATCACCGGGATCGTAAGAAGATATACTCTCATATCATACCACTCCGGCGTGAGCGCCGGTGTAGAAGCTGGAGCTGCCGGACGTCGTCTCGTTCCTATCGAAGCAGCTGGTGTCCCGCCCCCCGGGATGGCTACGTCAGGTTCGTGAGCGGCCCGGTGCAGTGCCGCGGGTCGCCGAACGTTGTCCGGTCGTCGCCGAACAGATTCAAGATCGAGACGAGCAGATCGTTGTGCGGGCGGTTCGGGTACCGGACCCAGCGTCCGGTGCGCAGGCCTCCGCCGCCGCCGGCCAGCAGGAACGGCATGTTCGTTTTGGTGTGACTCGGCGGATCCGAGAGCTCGGACCCGAAGAAGACGACGCTCTCGTCAAGCAGCGAGTGTCCACCCATGTCGACCTTCTCCATCTCCTGCAGGAGGTAGAGGTGCTGTTTCGAATACCAGTTGCAAATGCGCTCGCACTCGTCCGGCCTGAAGCCGCCGTCGTGCTGGTAGAAATGGTGGTGCTCGGTCAAGTTGAGCCAGGGGAAGGTGTGCTTCGCCTCGGTGTCGCTCCACTGCAGCGTGCCGACCGCGGTGATGTCGCAGGCGAGCGACATCACCAGCATGTCCATCATGAGCTTACCGACCTTGGGGATCGCCGCGTCGGTCGAGGTGTCCTTGATCGAGCCGTCCATGGCGGAGTTGAGCCCCGTGCGCGGGTTGTAGTCGGACGTGTCGACCCTGTCCGGCGCCTTGCACGCGCTCGTCTCGACCGGCACGTTGTTGAGGCTCATCTCGATCTCGCGGATCTTCGTCAGGTGCTGGTCGATCTTCTGCCTGTCGGCGGCGCCGAGCCGCGCGGACAGGGCGGAGTAGCGCCCGTCGAGGAAGTCGAGGATCGATTTCTTTCGCGCGAGGCGGCGGGCGGCTTCGTTGCCGGCGCTGGGATCCAGCGAGCCGAAGAGCTCGGTGAAGATCTCCATCGGATCGAGGCGCGGCGGGATGGGCTTGAACGGCGCGGCGTTCTCGAAGTTGGCGGCGTTCATCGGCGACAGCAGGCCGTGGGACTTGCCCGTCGCCCAGCGCACCGCGATCTGGATGCTCGCCTTCGCCTTGATACCGGCGGAGATCTGGGAGGCGATCACCTGATCGACGGACGGCCCGTTCCCGTAACCGCCGTTCGGGGAGCCCTCCTGAGGGCTGCCCGTGAGCCAGGCGATGATCCCGCTCTGGTGCTGCTCACCGCGCGCGCTCTTCATGTCGAGGCCGTCGACGACGAGCAGCCGGTCCTGCACCGGCGCGAGCGGCGACAGGATGGGGCCCAGGGTGAAGCTCGTCTCGCTGCCGGTCGGCCGCCAGCGATCGATCACGGTCCCGCCCGGCGTGTAGATGGCAAGGAAACGCTTGGCGGGGGCGGGTTGCGCGCGCGCCGTGCGTTCGGGGCCCATGATCTCCAGCCAGGGGAGCGCGATGGCGATGGCACCAGCACCGCGCAGCATGGCACGTCGGCTCAAACGAAAGTTGGACATGACCATCCCTCCTAGCGGGCAACCGTGATGTAGTGGAAAGCATCCGTCTGTGTGAGCTCGATGAGGAGCTGCTTCACGTTGTACCCGGACGCCTTGAACGCGGTCGATATCGCCTGCTTTGTGCAAACGTCCTCGGCGCGCAGGGTGAGACCGTAGCCGTACTCGGCCCAGCGCGTCGCGAAGCAGCCATGCACCTGCTCGGCCTCGGCGAGCTTCTTCACCAGCTCGGTCGGACCGCTCACCGTGCCCGGCGTGCCCGGGAGCGAGCCGCTCGCGTCGATCGTGACGTCGTTCTCTGTCGTGCGGAACAGCCCGACAGCGTCGTAGTTCTCGAACGTGAAGCCTACCGGATCCATGTACTGGTGGCACGTCACGCAGACCGGATCCTGGCTGTGCTGGCTGAAGCGCTCCCGCGCCGTCGCGCCGGTGTACGGATCCGGCGGCTTCACCCGCTCCAGGATGTCGCCGGTGGGGAGCGGGATCTTCTCACACATCAGCTTCTGGAGCACGAACGAGCCGCGGACCACGGGGTTCGTCGTGTTCGAATGCGTTGTCCCGGCCATCACCCCCGCCTGGGTGAGGAGCCCGAGGCGCTGGGTCGTGTCGAGCTGCACCTGCTGGAACTCGTCGCCCGTCACGCCGGAGACGCCGTAGAACGCCGCGAGCGGTCCATTCATGAACGTGTACGGGGCCGTCAGGATGGATGCCCAGGTGCCGGTCCCCTCGAAGATCTCGTGCTCGAGGAACCGCTGCGTCTCCTCACGCATGAGCGCGCCGATCGTTCGAGAGAAGGTCGGGAACGCCTCCGCGTTCCGCTCGAGATCCGCGAGGTTGCTGATGGGGAGCAGGTTGTCGAAGAAGAACCGGATGGTGGTCCGAGCCCGGGGGTCTTCGAGCATGTGCTCGGCTTGCGCGCGCACGCCTTCCTTCGTCGAGAGCTCACCTGCCCGCGCCGCGATGCGTAGCTCCTCGTCCGGCATCGTGCCCCAGAGCAGGTACGAGAGCCGCGTCGCCATCTCGTCGCCCGTGGGCCGGCGAAGCTCAGGGTGCTCCGGGTCGGAGGTGCCCCATTCGATGCGGTAGAGAAAATCTGGCGATTGGAGCAGCGCCTCGATCACCGTCGCGATGCCGACGTCGAACGTCGCATCCGTGCGCCCGACGCTGTACAGCGCGAGGAGCTCGTCCGCCTCGCCGGCGGCGAGCGGCCTTCGATAAGCGAGCGGCGCGATCCGCTCGACGAGGGTGCGCGCGCACGCTTCCTCGCTCTCCGTCGTCACATTGCCCGCGCAATCGGCGAGCTTCGCGAGCGCCTCCCGGGAGGCGGTCGCGCGCCGGGCGACGCCCTCCGCGACGGTGCTCAGCTGCTCGGCCAGCAGGCTCGAGACCGACAGCGCGTCGGCGTCATTGCCAAAGCCGTTTCCGACATCCTCGCTCGGCAGCGAAAAGGCTGGCTCGGTCGTGTCACCGAAGAGGTCGCGAACCGTCTTGTTGTACTCGAAGCGCGTCAGCCGCCGCAGCGGCGCTCGCCCGGGGTGCACCGCGCCGTCCTCGCAAGCGCGCGGGTCCACCGTGGTGGGATTCTCTGCGCCAGGCTCGCCCACGTCGCCCGCGTTGCCCGCGTTGCCCACGTTTCCAGTGCAACCGCTGGCCACGATCAACGCGATCGGGACAGCTGACCGAAGGCCTCTGAGAGGACGCGCCTGATCATGGTTCAAGGATTTGTACATCGATGTCGCTCTTCGCCCGCTCTGGGCGCGCTGAAGTCCCATTATCGAACAACAGTATTTATTTATAATTATAAATTATCGTGCAGCCTCAGGAGGGGCCCTGCTACTGTGTAGGACGTGCCGGAGCTGTTCTGGTTGATCCATGCTCCAGTGAAAAAAATCAGGGAATCATCTTGAGGGACGTGCTGTGTTCCGGCGGGCGCGCCATCGCCGATCTGCCCTCAACGAACTGGGACGCGCCGCCCCCTGGCGGCGGACTGATGGGGAGGGATCAGCGAAAGCAAGATCCAGCGAAGCACCCGTCAGGCAGTAGCGGATCGCCCTCGGATCGGCTCACCGCGAGAGCGAATATCGCGGAGATGAATTTTTGCTTTGGGAGCGTAACCCTGCTCGCCGCGCCGTTGACGCTCAGGTTGGAATCTGGTTCGCGGCGTAGCCGACCCACAGGCCGGGCACCGTTGGGCGACGCGCGCTCATCCACACGACCCTCTGGCATGCTCCCACGCCGTCTCCACGGCAGCATTCGCCCGCGCGATCTGAGGATCCAGTGCTTCGAGCACCTGCGTGAATGGCTCGAACAGGCTGCGTTTGCGGCAGGATCTTGCGACGGGACGGCGGCCATGGAGGTCGCAGGCGCCGTTCGGGCTGCCTCATCGCATCTAGTTCGTCCCTGGTTCCGGAAGAGGGTAGGCCCGGGCAGCTCGGGGAGACCTCCCGCCCAACCAGGGGCGAATCGGGGCGACGCAGTACTCTAGGGCCCGGGGGGCGGGTAGCCGGTCCCCTCCTTCATGCCCAGGATCCAGCTCGTGACCAGCTGCACGCCGGTGTCGTCGACCTTGCGGGTCCCGATGCGCGGCATCTGCCCCTCGAAGTCGCGGAGCTCCTGGCGGGCGACAAGCAGGCTGCGCGCCGGGTCCCCTGGACGGATGGCGTACCAGTTGGCGGGGTCGGGGTTCGTCAACCCCTCGTACTTCGCGTTCTCCGCCGGGCGCTTGTTCATGCCCGTCCGGACGGCGTCCGTCGCGGCCACGCTGCCAAGCTCGCTCGCTTCGAGCCTGAGGTACAGGCCCGTTTCCTGGGCCGCCGCCTCGGGGTGATCGTTGTGGCAGCTCACGCCGCAGTTCGCGTGCAGGTAGCCGAGCGCCTGGCGCTCCACGTCATCGCCCGGAATCGACAGCGCGAGCGCGCTCCCGTCCTCGATCACCCCGAGCGTGACAAGCGACTCGCGCGTGACCCCCTCGGCGCCCGGGCCGAGCATCAGCGCGTCCCAGCCGAGGACGAAATCGACGCGCCCGACGTGGCACTCCTTGCATTGATCGCGCGTCGGCACCGCGTGGCCGGTGCCATAGAGATCGGGCACGCCGAAGTCGTTCTGCATCTGGATCGCCTGCCGCTCGTCCTCGGACCAGACATAGCTCGTGTAGACCCAGCCGGCGGCCGTCTTGCGCAGGAGGCGCGTCTCGCCGAGGCGCGACGCGCCGCCTGCGCCCTGCACGCGGAACTCCTTCCAGAACTGTGTCCCCTCGGGGTACACGAAGGAGTCCGGATTGCTCACGTCCACCCGCTGTCCCTTCGGGATCGAGACGAAGCGCCGCTTCTCGGCGCCGTCGCTCCAGAGCTCCACGGCAGGCTTGTACTCGAGCACGCCGCACGCGAGCTCGCGCTGGTCGAAATCGCCGTAAAGGCCTGTGCAGCGCAGGTCCACCGGCAGCACGCCGTCGATCGGCGCCGCGCAGTCCGCGTCGGTGGGCATCGCGAACTCCACGCACGCCGGCTCCACCGGGCCGTCCGGCTGCGCGTCCGGCCCGGCGTCGGGCATCGACGCGTCCGGCCCCGGCTGGACGTCGGGCGGCCCCTCGCCGCCGCCAGAGCTACACCCCGACGCCAACAGCAGCGCACCGACGACAGAACCTCTCCTCACGACATGATGAAGCATGCGCGCATGGTGCCACAGGAAAGGAGCGCAGGGGAGCGAGGTTTCACCCGTTTCATGCCGCATCGCATCGCCTCGCGAGCCTCATCCGGCCATCGGAAGATGCGCGCGCCGACCGATGAAGCGAACTGCGCAGCAGCTCGCTCGACAGCGCCTGATGCCGGCAGTGCGCTCTCATGTAAAAATAAACCAACGACAGCGACCGCGCGTCGGCTCGGCGTGCGCGTGGTGGAGCCCGCGATGGGACCGCACGCCCCGAGCTCCCGCCCGACGTAGATCTCGACACGCGGCGCCATCGGGGCCCAGTTTCGGGGGCGCAGCGCCGGCGCCAGCGGCGGCCGCCGGATGGGGACTTGACGGCGGGGATCGCGTGCGCTTCATCTGCGGCGGAGGAATGCCCCGTGAGTGAAACCGGCAAGCGCGATGACGCTCGAAACGGAGAGCAGAACACGGCCCACGTCGTGGTGATCATGCTGATCGTGGCCTTCGGCGTGCTCGCGTTGCCGTGGATGGTCCTGCGGAAGCTGGACGCCCGGAACCAGGTCCGCAGCGAGGTGGCCTCCGGCGTCACGGACGCGGATCTCGCGCAGGGTGGCAAGATCTATTACCGCTCGTGCACAAGCTGTCATCAGGCGAGGGGGGAGGGGAAGCCCGGGCGGTATCCGCCCCTCATCGGCACGTCATGGCTGCTCGAGGACAAGGAGACGCCGATCCGGCTCACGCTGCTCGGCGCCGCCGGCCCGATGGAGGTGAACGGCGCGATGTACAACGACGTGATGCCCAACCTCGGCGTGACGCTGTCGGACGAGGAGATCGCGCTGGTGCTCACCTATGTCCGGTCGAGCTGGGGGAACAGCGCGCCCGCCATCACGAAGGACGAGGTGGCGAAGGTGCGCGCCTCGCTGGGAGACCGGGTGGAGCCGTGGGCCGGCGGCGCGGCGCTCGTCGAGGCCCGGGCGACGCGCGTCCTGCGCTGAGGCGCGCAGTCCGCTTCGTTCAACGGAGGTCACCGCCGCCGAGCTGCCCCGGGAGACCGTTTCCGGTGTCGAGGAGGCAGCCGAGCTGCCCGGTGGGACCGTTCCCGGTCCCCCGGAGCTACCCGACCTGCTCCGCGACGGTCACTCCCGCACCGGCTCCTGCAGGTCCACCCCGAAGTGCTCGCGGTATCCCCGCCGCGCGGCCTCGCGCAGCGCGTCGTCGCCGCGGCTCACCTGCTCCTCGAACGCCCGCGCGTACGCCTCTGGATCGACCTCGCGCGCGCCGAGCCGCAGGTTCTTCCCGGAGAGCGTCTCCAGGAGGAGCGTGGCGACCCGGTGCTCGGCGCCGCCGCGCGCGACGACCCCGAACGGGAACAGGTGCACGAGCGTGAGCTGCGGCGGCGCGTCCCCGGCCGTCATCTCGGCGAGGTACGCCGAGAGCTCGCGGCCGACGCGGTCCTGCGCGTCGTCGGAGTAGCCGGCGAGCAGCTCGGTCACCGCGGGCGGGAGGGGCAGGTGAGGGCCGTCGATCTGGTGCTGGAGCTCGTGCCGCTCGGTGCCGGAGAGCACGGCCCGCTCCAGCGCCGCGCCGAGGCGCTCGCGCAGCCTCGCGAGCGCCGCGTCGCACCGCGACAGGGCGCCGGCGTGAGGGCCGGCCGCGCCGCCCGCGGCCGCGTGGCAGGTCTCGCCCTCCTGGCCGATGCGCTCGGCATAGGTCCGGATCTCGGAGCCGATGACGAGCGCAAAGGGGTCCTTGTCGCGCGAGAAGCCGAGGTGGACGCGGCGATCGGGCGTCATCGGCTCGACGAGGAGCGTCGCGAAGCGGTCGTCGCCGACGCGGAAGGCGCGGACCTCCTTCACCCGGTAGGGCGTCGTGTAGAACCGCCGCGTGGCGCCCTCGGCCGAGACGCCGAGGTTGACGGAGGCGTCGAGGTAGTACGCCAGCCCGGCGCGTCGCGCCGCGTCGTTCACGTCGGCGACGAGCCGGCCGAACGCGCGGCCGGAGAGCTCGAGGTCGTCCACCTGGCTGGCCAGCGCCGCCAGCGCCGCGGCGAAGTCCTTGCCGTCGGGCTGCGCCCTCGCGGCCGCGAGCAGCTCGCGGCTGTGCGCCCGGGTCAGCACCTGCGCCTCGGCGCCCGTGCCCTGCGCGCCCCGCGCGAGCGCGTCGCGCGTGATGCGCGCCCGCTCCCAGCTCGGCAAGAGCTCGCCGAAGACCTTGTCCCACTCGGCCGTGGGCGCGCCGAGCGCCCAGTCGACGCCCTTCGGCGCGGGGCGGCCGAGCACGAGCAGCGCGCCGAGCAGCACGGCGACGGCGGCCGCGGCGGCGCTGGCCGCCACGATCGGCCGCGCGCCGGCCGCGCCGGCCGGGCCGGGATCCAGCTCGGCGTCGGGCACCGTCACGCCGAGCACGAGCACCTCGATCGCGGAGGCGAGCACCGCGACGACCGCGGCGAGCAGGAGCGCGAAGAACGCGACCGTGGCCGCCTCCACGCCCCAGCCGCCCGCGAGGAACGCGCGGTACACGAAGAGCAGCATGAGGCCGGGCATGGCCCAGACGGCCGCGATCGCGAGGCCAGGGTGCTCGCGCCTGGGCACGCGACGCACGTAATCGAGGCCGAGGAGCGCGATCGCGAGCGGCCCGAGCACGAAGAGCAGGACCATGCCGTACCCGAGCTGGAAGCGCACGTCGGGCAGCGTGGCCACGAGCACGGCCGCGCGCGCGATCGTCTGCGCGGGGAGCTCGCCGCGGGACGGCCACAGGTAGAAGACGAGCGCCGCGGCGACCGACGCGACGAGCAGGGCGCCGCCGCTCCTGCGCGCCCGCGCGTGGAAGCGCAGCACCACGCCCGCCGCGGTGAACGCGAAGACGGCGAGGAACGGGGCCGGCCGCGTGATCAGGCTGTCCGGCAGCGGCAGCATGTCCCACGCCGAGCTCCGGCGGCCAAGCCACACAGCGACGTTCACGGCCACGAACGCGGCGAGCACGGCGATCGCGCGCGACGTCGGCCGCTCGATGAGCAGGCCCGCGCGGCGCTTCGTGCGCGCGCCGAGGAAGAGCAGCCACAGGCCGGCGATCGCGGGCGCGAGCGCGGCGATCTGCGCTGCGGGCGCGAGCTCGGGGAGCACGCTCCACACGAAGATGCCGTGCCCGAAGGCGACCTCGTAGGGGACGAGCGCCGACAGCGCGAGCGCGAGGCCGCCGAGGAGGCAGCGCGCGCGCAGGCGCTCGGCCGACATGCGATAGAACATCGCGGTCGCGGCGCTCTCTTCGTGGGAAGGAGCGCCGGCGCCGCCTGGTGGAGGCGCGCCGGTGCGTGCTGCCGGAGCGGCGGCGCCGGCCTGTGGCGGCTCGCCCGCGCCGTCCTGCGGAGGAAGGAGGGGCGCGCTCACGGGTCGACCGCCGCGCTCGCGATGCGCGAGAGCGACCGCTTCTGCGGGAACACCGGGTCGCGGTACCGCACCTCGAACAGCACGCGCTTGCCGTCCTCGGAGAACCACGGCGTCCGCTCCTGGGCGGAGCCCACCGTCAGCTTCTTCACCTCGCCCGTGGCGAGCGCCAGCACCGCGATGTCCGTGCCGCCGGCGCCCCGCGCCTCGAACGCGACGCGCGCGGCGTCGGGCGAGAACGTGGGCCACGACGCCCCGCCCGGGGCCGCGTACACCTTCCGGCGCCACGTCGTCGCGTCGATGACCGCGATGCCCGGCTCGTCGCCGTCGACGACGCACACGATCTTCGTCCCGTCCTTCGACGCCGCCGGGTTGCGCAGGTCCTCACCGGGCTTCGCGCGGAACGGGCGCTCGATCGAGAGCGGCTGCTTGCTCACGTCGACCACCGCGAGGTGCCGCACGTCGTCCTCCGAGGCGTCGGGCACGTAGATGAACATGAGCCTCGTCCCGTCGAGCCACGCGAACCCGCCGAGCGACTCGTTCTCGGTGTGGAGGCCGAACACCTCCTTGCCGCTGTCCGCGTCGAGCACCATCAGATCGGCCTGCGCGTCGGCCTCCGGGCGATCGTAGACCGCCACGAACCTGCCGCCCGGGGCGAGCTTCGGGTCGACGAAGCGGTGCTCCGGGTCGACGCGCACGCGCTTGCTCTGCCCGGATCGGTCGACGATCGTGATCGTCTTCGCCCAGCCGAAGAAGTCCTCCACCAGCGCGACCCGGTCGCCGTCGCGCTGCGACGACGGATACGAGTACACGTGATAGCCCCTCCACATCGGCTTGACCGCGCCGGGGTCCGCCGTCGGGGCCGCCTGCTGATCGAGCGGCCGCCACTCCACCGTCTCCAGCACCTCGCTGCGGGCGAGGTCCTTCGACCTCGCCGAGTGGAACACCGACACGTCCGCCGTCTTCACGAAGTAGCCGCCCTCGGCGGTGCCCACGAGCAGGTCCTCCGCCGCGGCGTGCGAGAGGAACGTCACGCGCCCCTGCTCCTCGGCCTCGGCCTCCTTCGCGCGGGAGGCGTACGCGCCGGCGGCCCGGCCGAGGTTCGCGGCGCGGTCCTTCACGAACCTCCTCGCCGACGCGAGCCGCTCCAGCAGCTTGATGTCCGAGCCCTCCGTGATCTCGCGCACCGAGGGGTGGTCCATGAGCTGCGCGATCACCGCGTCGAGCGCCTGCGAGGCCATGGAGTTCGCGAGCAGGGCCATGGCCCGGTCCTTCTTGGTCGCCCCGGCGTAGCCGCGGATCCGCCCCTCGGTCGACGTGCCCTTGTCGAGGAACGTGAGCGTCACCGGCGCGTCGGTCCGGAGCTCGAAGTAACCCTCCTTGACCGGGTGCTCCACGATCTCGGGCGCGAGGCGCGCCTCGATGATGAAGCCGGCGCCGAGCGCTCTCGCGGCCTCCTTCGGGTCCTTGGCGCTCTCCAGCGCCTTCATCACCTCCGGGTCGCCGCCCTTCACCGGATCGAACCCGAGCTCGGCGAGGTGCGCGCTGAGCTCGTCGGCGAGCCGCGCCGCCGGCTGCGAGCCCTCCCACCAGTACCCGTCGAGATCGATCGCCACGAGGATGCGCAGCGGATCGGTCGCCGTGAGCGAGCGGAAGGCGAGGACGCCCGCCGCCGCGAGCGCGAGGCCGAGCACCGCGAACACCGGCCAGAGCCTGCGCTTCGGTACGAGCGCGTCGAGCGACTCCGGCGGATCGGCCTCGGGGGCGGGGGGCTGCGCGTCGGTCGGGGGTAGAGGGGCCTCCATGGAAGAGGAACTGCCCTATCCGCGAGAGGGCGTAAAGCCGCAGATTCGAGGCCTGGGCGCCGGACGGCGGCCGATGCACATGGCGCGCGGCGCCGACGAACCCATGACTTCCCGACCACACCCCGCCTGTGCGAGGACGCGCATTCGACGTGAATACGCGAGAGGCATGCGCCGTGCATGGGCGCTTTCGCAGGTCGACTCCTTGCCATCAACGAGGTGCCAGATGACGAACGCGTATTCCTTCCGCCGCACGCTTGCCCATCGTCTTTTTGCGCTGCTCGCGCTCCCCGCCGCGGGGGGTGCCACCGGCTGCATCACCGCCGGGAGCAGCTGTCCCGACGATCCCGAGCCCGTCGCCAAGGTGGCCTGTTTCGCGTGGCCGCCGGACGACGCGGGGGGCGCTGGCGGCGGGGGCGGCGCGGGCGGCGGCGGAGGGACCGGCGCGGGCGAGCCTGTCGTGTGCCCCTCGCGATCGGAAGCGCAGGAGATCCTCAATCAGCCCGGCGTCGCGTCTCACCACGTCAAGAGCGATGGAGCCTTGGAGGACGGCCAGTGCTGCTATCAGGCGGACGTCATCTCGATCTGCGAGGGGCGCCCGTACCTCGTCGACGAGGCAGCGCGGACGGCGCCGTTCGTCCGCGCCCGCGGTGGCGCCGGATGGAGCGCGGCGGAGGCGATGACGCCGCGGATCGAGCCTCTGGCCGCAGAGTTGCGGGAGACCCTGGCCGCGGCGTGGACGCGCGACGCGCTCTTCGAGCACGCCTCCGTGGCCTCGTTCGGCCGCTTCGCGCTCGAGCTGCTCGCCGCGGGCGCGCCGGCCGATCTCGTGGAGGAGGCGCACCGCGCGGCGCTCGACGAGGCCCGCCACGCGCGCCTCTGCTTCGCCCTCGCGAGCGCCTATGCGGGCGAGACGATCGCGCCCGGCGCATTTCCCTTCGACGGGCGGGTGGAGGTCGAGGCGGACCTCGCATCGATGGCGGCGCGCGCCGCGAAGGAGGGTTGCATCGGCGAGACCATCGCGGCGGTGATCGCCGCCGAGGAGCTCGGCGCCGCGGAGGACCCGGCGGTGCGGAGCGCGCTCGCGATCATCGCCGCGGACGAAGGGCGGCACGCGGAGCTCGCGTGGCGCACGGTGGCGTGGGCGATCCGCGCGGGCGGCGAGCGCGTGCGCGCGGCGGTGGAAGAGGTGTTCGCGGGGCTCGGGCGCGTGGAGGTGGCGGGAGACGACGGCGCGGAGGGCGCGCAGCTCGCGGCGCACGGGCGGTTCGGTGCTGCGGCGCGCGGCGAGGCGGCCGCGCGCGCCATCGAGGAGATCGTGCGGCCGGCGGCGAGGCTGCTCCTGGTAGGTCGCGCGGAGCGAGCGGTCCAAAGCGCGATGACGGTTTGAGCGAAGCGGCCTCTTCCGTTCGCGCCTTCGTCATCGCGTCCGCGCGCATGTTGCTTCGTGACATGCCCCGCCGCTAGGCTTGTTGGATGTCCGACCTGCTCGTCAACATCGATGTGCCGGAGCTCGAGCCCGCTATCGCGTTTTACACCCGCGCGTTCGGCCTGCGCGTCGGGAGGCGCTTTGGCGCTTCCTTCGTCGAGCTCCTCGGCGCGGCGATCCCGCTATACCTTCTGGTGAAGCCGGCCGGCATCGCGCCCGCTGCCGGCGCGTCGCCGCGCGACTACCGGCGCCACTGGACGCCGGTCCACCTCGACTTCGTCGTCGACGATCTCGAGGCCGCCGCGCGCCGCGCGCAGGAGGCAGGCGCGGTCCCCGAAGCCGATATCGAGGTGGCAGCGTGGGGGCGCATGCTCCGCCTGGCCGATCCCTTTGGCCACGGCGTCTGCCTCCTTCAGTTCAGCGGCCGCGGCTACGACGAGATCGCCACGCCCGGCTGAGGGCGCGGAGGTCACGCAGGGCAGCAGCCAGCGGCGCCCTCGACCAGATCACGTGTCCTCCCGCCCCGCGCCGGCGCGGGGCCCTGGGGCCTGCTCCCCGCGCAGGTAGCGATCGAGCAGCCGCACGAGCTCCTCGGCCAGCGCGCCGGAGCGCAGATCGTCGGGCCGCTCGACGATCGCCTGATGCACCACCGCGTGCGCCGCGGTCTGCATCATCCACCACGCGAGCTCCACGTCCGGCGCCGCGCAACCCCACGCCGGAAGGAGCTGCTTTGCCTCCTCGAGCATGAAGCCCTCGCTCGCCGCGGACCGGGGCGCCTTGATGCGCGGCATCTGCTCGAGGAACACGCGGTGCAGCTCGGGCTCCACGGCGTGGGCGGCGATGCTCGCCGCTACCATCGTCCGGAGCACCCGATCGGGCGACTGCCCCTGATGCGCGGCGAGCACCGCGCGCGCGGCCGCGCGGCCCTGCTCGATGTGCCGGCGGTGGAGCTCGGCCACGAGCGCCTCCTTGCCCGGAAAGAACTGGTAGAGCGACGCGACGTTCACCCCGGCCCGCTGGGCCACGCGGTTCGTCGTCAGCCGCGCGTACCCGTCCCGGACCAGAATGTAAGCGGTCGCCTGCAGGATCGCCTCGACCGTCGCGCGCGACCGGTCCTGCGTGGGCTGTTTCCGCGGCGTTATGGCGTCCCGCTTGCGCATGGAACCATGCTGGCAGAACGCAAGCTGACGAAGCAAGCGACAGCTTCCAAGATGGCGTGACTTCACCTGACAGGAGACAGCCATGAATCCGTCGCTGAGCACGCATGTCCTCATCGTGGGGGCAGGGCCCACCGGCCTGACCCTCGCGTGCGATCTGGCCCGCCGTGGTGTGGCGTGCCGGATCGTCGACAAGACGCCTATCCATTTCGCCGGCTCTCGCGGAAAAGGGGTGCAGCCGCGCAGCCTGGAGGTCTTCGACGATCTCGGGGTGATCGACGCGGTGATGGCCGCCGGCGCGCCTTATCCGCCGATTCGCGCCTATGACGGCGGCACGGTGCTGGGCGAGTGGGTCATGTTCGAGCGCCGCGAGCCGACTCCGGACGTGCCTTACCCGAACATCCTGCTCCTCGGGCAATGGCGGACGGAGGAGATCCTGCGCGCCCGGCTCGCCGAGCACGGCGTCCGTGTCGAGCTCGCCACCGAGCTGACCGGCTTCGAGCAAGACGGAGACGGCGTGACGGCCACGCTGGTGCACGCGGGCGAGGCCGAGCGGGTCCGCGTCGGCTATCTGGTCGGCGCGGACGGGGGGCGCAGCTTCGTGCGGCGCGCGCTCGGCGTCGGCTTCCAGGGGGAGACGATGGAGGCCGACCGGGCGCTCGTGGGCGATGTCCGCGCTGACGGGCTGGACCGCGACCGCTGGCACGCCTGGCCGAAAGCGCGCGGCGGCCCGATCGCGCTTTGCCCGCTGCCCGGCACCGATCGTTTTCAGATCCTGGTGCCGGTCCACGGCGAGGAAGCACCCGATCTGACGGTGGAGGCTGTCCAGCGGCTGTTCCAGGAGCGGACCGGGCGCGCCGACGTCCGGCTGCACGACGCGAGCTGGCTGTCGCTGTACCGGCCCAGCGTGCGGATGGTGGACCGGTACCGGGTGGGTCGGGTGTTCCTGGCCGGCGACGCCGCGCACGTGCACCCCGCGGCCGGCGGGCAGGGCCTCAACACAGGCATCCAGGACGCCTACAACCTCGGCTGGAAGCTCGGCCAGGTGCTGGCGGGGGCCCCCGATGCGCTGCTCGATACCTACGAGGAGGAGCGGCTGCCGGTCGCCGCGGCGGTGCTCGGCATCACCTCGACGCTGCATCGCCGGGCGGCGGAGGGAAGCCCGGGCGCGCTGCAGCGTGGCGCGGAGACGCAGCAGCTCGGCATCACCTACCGGGGCAGCTCGCTGGCCCGCGACGCGCCGGGCACGCCGGTGCGCGTCATGTCGGGCGACCGAGCGGCCGACGCGCCCTGTCATGACGCGGCGGGCGCCCCAGCCCGCCTGTTCGATGTGTTCCGTGGCCCGCACTTCACGCTGGTGGCCTTCGGCGCGGCCCACGCGGACACGGTCGCCCGGGTAAATGCCCGCTACGGCCCCGCCGTGCGCGCGCGGGCCGTGGTGCGGCCGGGGGAGCCGGCTGGCCGGCTCGCCCTCGTCGACACGCGTGGGCACGCCCGCGCCGGCTATGACGTCGATGGCGATGCGCTCGTGCTGGTCCGCCCCGACGGCCACATCGGGTGGCTCGCCGCTCCAGGCACGCCCGGCCAGCTCGATGACCACCTCCGCTCGCTGGGCGCCGCGGGGTAGGGAGCGCGCCCGGCGAGCAAGAGGCAAGCGGCGCGGCTCGTCTGCCGACCTCCGGTGGCCTGCGCGAAGCCGGTCAGCTGTCACGATTGCAAGCGGCGATCTCAGGATCGAAAGCTTCAGGGCTTTCCTGACAGGCAACTGCGCGAAATGCGTGCAGAAACTCCCTGGCCCGCGTCCTGCTAAAGATGCAGGGCAGAGCGCCCGTGACGGCTTCCCCCCCCGCCGTCGAATGGGCGCTCTGTTTTTTGTCCTCCGGCGCGCTCGCCCGAGGCGCAGCTCGACGAGGTCGGCCAGCCCGGCGCGCTCGAGGTTCGCGCGGGCGACCTCGGCGTGCTTCGGCTCCGACTCCGGCGTGATCAGGCGGCCGCCGAAGGGCAGCGCCCGCGCGAGCCAGATCGTGCTGTATGTGGCGCCCCGAGATCAGGCGACGGCGCGGAGGGCGCCGCGGCTGCGGGGGCGCAGGGCGAGCGGGACGCCGCCCGAGGGGCCCAGCGTGACGTTGCGCCGCACGGGCCGGGGCGGGCGCTCGTCGAGCAGGCGGAACTGCCACGCCGACAGCGCGACGCCGAGCACGATCTTCATCTCGAACATCGCGAAGGCCGCGCCGATGCAGCGGCGGTGCCCGCCGCCGAACGGCAGGTACTCGAACGGGGAGTGCTTGCGCTCCAGGAAGCGCTCGGGCCTGAACCGCGACGGCTCGGGGTAGAGCTCGGGGTGGTGGTGCACGAGCAGGATGCACGGCGCCACCCCCGTTCCCGGCGGGAGCGTGTGCTCGCCGAGGCGGAACGGCTGCGCCGAAAGGCGCGGGACCTCGGTGACGATCGGATGCAGGCGCAGCGCCTCCTTGCACACCGCGTCCAGGTAGGGGAGCCCGGCGAGGCGCTCCGGGTCGGGCTCCGGGCCGAGGGCGTCGATCTCGTCGCGCAACCGCGCGAGGACGCCGGGGTGGCGGTGCACATGGTCCAGGGCCCACGCGAGGCCGATCGCGGTGGTCTCGTGCCCGGCGAAGAGCAGCGTCCGGAGCTCGTCGAAGATGGCCTGATCGCTCATGCTCGATCCGTCGTCGTAGCGGGCCGAGACCAGGAGGCTCAGGATGTCGTCGCCCGGCGCCGCGCGCGCCCGCTCGATCTGCTCGCGGAACAGGGCCTCCAGGTGGTCGACGCGCCGGCGGAAGCGGGCGTAGGGGCCGAAGCCCCAGAGCTCACGCTGCAGGAACGGCAGGAAGGCCAGCGCCGCGGTCGTCGCGTCGGCCATCGCGACGATCGCGCGCGCGAAGGCGCTCGTTCGAGACGGCTCCTCCACCCCGAAGACGGCGCGGATGATGACGTCGAGCGAGATCGCCTGCGTGATCTCCTGGGCGACGGCGCGGGGCGCGCGCGCCGCCTCGGCGAAGCGGCGCGCGGCGACGTCCGCCATCGCCGCGGCGTAGGCGCGCATGCGATCGCCGTGGAACGGCGGGGTCAGCAGCTTCCGCTCGCGCCTGTGGCGCTCGCCCGACAGGATGAGGAGCGAGTGCTCCCCCAGGAGCGGGGCGATCGCCTTGGTGGCATACGGAACGAACGTGTCGGGCGGCGCCGTCATGACGTCCTGCACCGACGCGGGGCTGCCGGCCATCACGACGTCGCCGTTGTACATCGGGACGTTGAAGACGTCGCCGTACGTGGCGGCGCAGCGGAACAGGAACTCGGTCGGACGCGTGAGGAACTGGTAGGTCGTGAGCAGTCGGCCCTGCGGGCCTCGGGGCAATGGGCTCATGGTGCACCTCGGCAGGAGCTCGATCCCGGCGGCGCACGGCGCGTCGCCGGGGTCGATGCAATGATGGGGCTGGCGCAGCGCCGCCGCAGCGGTGTCGGGCGCCAAGTTCGCGCGAACGCGCGACGCGCGCGGTCGCCGCCAGCGCTCCGCCCCTCGGTGAGCGATGATGGATAGGCTTCACCTTTCTCCGGTGTCGCTCGGACAGGGCGCCACCCGATCCGCGCCCCAGAAGAACTCGCCCGCGAGCAGCGACCACGCCCGCGCGTTCTCCGGCGGCCCGCACTTGAACGGCGCCTTCCCGAGCCGCTCGCCGCGGAGCGCCGCCCGCTGCTCGCGGTAGTACCGGATCGCGAGCTCGGCGGCGTACTCCCCCACGCCGTTGCCCGGCTGGAACGCGTAGTACGTACCGCCCTTCACGATCGTCTCGTTGGGTGAGTACGCCGCGAGGCACGGGATCCTCGTCCCGCAGCGCGCGACGATGCCGTCATAGATCGGCGAGAGCGCCGCCTGGGACCATCCGCTGTGCGCGCTGTCGTTCAGGTGGAAGATCTCGTGGAAGAGCGTCTCTCGCACCGCGTCTGCGGAGCGATGGAGCGAGCCGGCGAGGTTGTACGCGACCGTCCAGCCCGACGCGTAGGCGGAGGGCGTCCGCGCGCGCACGGATCGGAAGTACCGCAGCGCGAGGGCGCGGTGGCGGTAGCGCAGGGGCGAGCTGGCCGCGGCCGCGAGATCCGCGAAGAACGCGTCGAAGTCGGCGAGCGCCGCGGCCGTCCACTCCAGGTGGCGGCGCTCCGCGCTCACGGGCAGCTCGGGGACGAGGTGGAGCATGCCGCGGTAGCCGCCGTCCATCAGGTGTTCCCGCTCCAGCCCGGCGATGCTGCCCGTCTGCTCGAAGAGCGCGGTCGCGCTCGCGGCGGCCCGCGGGTCGTGGTGATAGCGGAGCGCGAGCAGGCAGCGGACGCGCTCGTGCCCCGGCCGGGGGGCGGCGACCGCCCCGGCGTTCCCGCGCCGGCAGGCGTCGATGCCGTCCTGGTGCGCGGCGGCGTCTTCCGGGAACAGGAGCGCGTCGGCGTCGTCGGCCGAGATGGAGGGCGCCGGCCGGGGCGCAGCCGGGGAGGGGACATCGCCCGTCGCGCCGCCTGCCGGCGCTGCCCACGCGGACGCCGCGCTGGCAGGCACAGGGCCGCCCGGGTTGGAGGACGCGCCGGGCGCCGCGGGCACCGGTAGGGCCGGAGGCGCCGCAGCCTTGCCGGCGGGGGCCGGGCTGCCCGGGCTGGAGGGCGCACACGCGGCCGCGAGCGCCGGGAGCGCGAGGAGCAACGCGGCGAGGAGCGGCAACGCGGGGCGGGGGCGCATCCTGCCCAGGATGCCAAAATAGGCCGCGCCGATCACCAACCGAAGGCGTGTCCGGAGTTGCCGCGGAGAGGTTTCACATGAAGGCGGGAAGAGCCTTGATCTTCCGCCCGCATTCCTGCTCACAACTGGCCGCCGCCCATCCGAGGGCGCCAAGAGAACCCAGAAATGAAATTTCTCCCCTTGGCGCCCCCGGCGCGTCGGCGGTTTCTCTCCTTCTCCTCCGCGGCGATGCCCTACGGCACCACCACCGTATCGTTCGTCTGCAGCGGCAGATCCCCGCGGAGATCGCCTTTCTCGACGACCTCCTCGAACACGAACGGAATTCTGCGCTCGCCGAGCGCGTCGCGCCGGACGATCACCACGTCGTCGGGATCGGCGAAGCGCGTGAAGCCGCCGGCGAGGGCGAGCGCCTGGAGCACGGTGATCTGCGCCCTCGGCGTGAACTCGCCAGGACGCGACACCTCGCCCATCACGTAGACCCGGTAGCTGTGGAGCTCCGCCACCTCCACGCTGACGACCGGCTTCTCATGATAGAACTTGGCCACCTGGGTCGCGATCTCCTCGGCGATGCCCATGACGGTGCGCCCCGACACAAGGATATCGCCGACGAGCGGGATCGTGATGAACCCGTCTGGTCGCACCGTGACGCGGTGGCTCAGCGCCTCGTTCTTCCAGGCGCGCACCTCCAGCACGTCGCCGGGGCCGACCGCGTAGGCGCTCGTCGCCCGGCGCTCCGCCTCGAAATCGACCCGCGGGGCGCTCGCGCCGCAGCCCGAGAGCGCCACGAGGACCATGAGCGCGGAGCAGAGCAGGGCAATCCGGACACAGCGGGAGCACATGCGGTTTCCAGCCTCCTTGATGTGACCGCGCACCAGCAAGCGCCGAGCCCGCGGCCGCGCGCCGCGCCTGATCCTCGCGCGCGCACCGGCGCGCTTCCCGCGTGCCGGTCGAGCCCACGGTGCTAGATCCGTCGCGCGGAAGGGGGGAATGCGCGCCTCGCGCCTGCGCAGGGCGCCTCACCGCGGCCGTCACGAGGAGGCCGCGTGGGCGGCCCGCGCGCGGCGCTCGCGGCGCGCCACACCATGGCAGCGTGGGTCGTGTGCGCGCTGTGCGCGCTCGTCATCATCAAGCCGCAGGAGTTCATCCCCGCGCTCTCGGGGATTCCGCTCGTTCACGCGGCGTTCGGGCTCACCCTGCTCTGCGTCGCCCTCGACGTCGTGTGGCGGCGGCTGAGACCGACGCTCGCCCCTCAGGTCGTCTATGCGCTCGCGTTCCTCGCCTGGGCGGCCCTGACCACCGCGCTCAAGCGCCCGGCCGCGCTCGAGGAGCGCGGCCTGCAGCTCGCGACCGTCGCGGGCGTCTTCCTCGCCGTCTCGGTCGCCGCGGCCTCGCCGCGCGGGCTGCGCGCGCTCGCGATCACGCTCGTCGGCTGCGCCGTCCTCACCACCGCGGTCGCGATCGTGCAGGCGTTCCGGCCCTACGGCTGCATGCTCGCCGCGCCCGACGACTGGGGAGGCAAGGGCGAGCTCGAGCCCGATGGACGCCCCTGCGAGACCACCCTCGACTGCCGCAGGGACCCGCCGGTGCCCGACGGCAACTACCGTTGCGAGCGCCCGGGGCCGCTCGGCACGTCGACCATCGACGGCCGCGTCCGCTATCGCGGCTCGCTCGCCGATCCGAACGAGCTCTCCCTGATGGCCGGCATGTCGATCCCGCTCGTGATCGCGCTCGCGGAGCGGCGCGGCGGCCCGCGTCCGTCGCGCCCGCCCGGCGGCGCTGGCCCGCGCGCGCCCGCGCCGCCCTCGCGCGCGCCCGCGCCGCCCTGCGGGGCGCGCCTTGCGCCTGCGCTGCCCCTCCTGCTCACCGATCGGCTGCTCTCGCGCGCGGCCGCGGCGCTGCGCGCGCTCCCCGTGGCGGCCGTCCTCGTGGCGATCGGCGTGATGGTCGTCATGTCGCGCTCGCGCGCGGGGATCATCGTGTACCTGGCGGTCCTCGGCATCACGTTCATCCGGTGGAGCGGGACGCTGGGCGTCATCGCCGCCTGCTTCATCGGGCCGCCCATGCTCCTGCTCGGTGGCCGGAGCGGCGACGAGGCGAGCGAGAGCTCGGAGGAGCGCGTCGAGCTGCTCCGGGAGGCGTTCGAGATGATCCGGCGGACCCGGGGGATCGGCGTCGGCGCAGGGCAGTTCGGCGACGAGTCGTCGCTCGGCCTGACCGCCCACAACGCCTACCTGCTCGCCGCGTCCGAGACGGGCCTGCTCGGGATGTGCCTGTTCGCGCTCGTCCTTTACGCGTCGATCAAAGTACCGCTCTCGATCTGGCTGGGCGACGTCGAGGTCGGCCCCGCGGCGCGGCGGTTCGCGCCGGCGATCTTCGTGAGCCTGTGCGGCGCGCTGATAGGCATCTTCTTCCTGTCGTGGGCTTACAAGGACGTTCTCTACATGACGTTCGGCGCCTCCGCTGCGCTGTACGGCGCGGCGCGGGCCGAGGACGGCCGCGTCTCAGTGCGCGTGTCCGCCAGGGAGGTCGCGCTCGTGTGCGGCGGGATGTTCGCGGTGCTCGTGCTGCTCAACGTCCTGCTCCGGTTCCTCGGGTGACCGCGTCCCCGGGTGGTATGCTGGTCGGCATGTCGGCTCCCATCCGCAAGCCCGGCGATCCCACCGCGGCGCCGATCCCGGCCGAAGCGCCACGGGCCCCCACCGAGGCGCAGTGGGCGGCGATGTCGCCCGCTCAGCGAGAGCAGGCCGTTGCAGAGCTCCTCGGCTCCGAGTCGCAGGAAGAGCTCGACGAGCGCGAGGCGATGGCTGAAGGGGACCCGCACCTCGACGCCAAGATGGAGGCGCGCGACACGCTCCGCGCCTGGTTCGGCCGGCGCGGGCGGCGCATCTACATCGGCGCCGAGATCAAGGTCTACTACCCGGGCGAGAAGGGTTTCACGCCCGACGTGATCGCAGCGACCGACGTCGATCCCGGCCCGCGCGTCTGCTGGATGGTCAGCGCGGAGGGCAAGGGGATCGATCTGGCGATCGAGGTGCACTATGCCGGCGACTGGCGCAAGGACTTCGTCGATAACGTCGCGAGGTATGCGGCCCTCGGGATCCGTGAGTACTTCGTCTACGACATCCAGCGCGGGCACATCAAAGGTCACAGGCTGCCGTCCACAGGCGTGCGGCGCTATGAGGGGATTCCCTCGCGCGCCGGGCGGTACCGATCGGAGGTCCTCGAGCTGGATCTGACGGTCGAGGCCGGTCGGCTACGCTTCTATGCGGACACGGCCGAGCTGGTCACTGCCGGTGAGCTGGTAGGCAAGCTGGAGAGGATGATCGAGGCCGCCGAGGCCCGGATCGAGCAAGAGCAGGCGCGGGCGGAGCTGGCGTTGGGGCGGCTGTCGGCGGCGATCCTGATGATCCTGGGCGCGCGCGGTGTCCCAGCAAGCGAGGAGGCAAGAGCCCGGATCCTGGGAGAGACAGACCTCGGCGTCCTGGAACGATGGCTTCAGCGGGCGGCGACCGCGACGGCAGTGGAAGAGCTGTTCCGGGAGACCGCCGGCCGCTGATCGCAAGAGGCGAGCACGGTGCTTCACGCTATTTTACACGAACGGGTAGCAGGACGCGACAGATGACGAAAGCTGAAGCGGCTATCAGAACCGCGTTGTTCCAGCGGCCGAGCGGCGTCGGCTCGGCCATGGAGCGCGGCTGACATGGAGGAATGAATGAAGCTCTACGAGTTTGCCCCGACCCGATCGATCCGTGTGCGCTGGACGCTCCAGGAGCTGGGCGTGGACTTCGAAGCCATCCCGGTCAATCTCAGGGCCGGCGAGCACCGCGGCCCCGAGTTCCTCGAGATCAATCCTGCCGGTAAGGTCCCCGTGCTCGTCGACGGCGACCTCGTGCTCACCGAGTCCGTTGCCATCGTGCTCTACCTGGCCGAGAAGTACCCTGACAAGGGTCTGGTCCCCACGGACCTCGGGGGGCGAGCCCAGGTCAACCAATGGCTCCTGTTCACGGCGACCGAGCTGGAGCAGCCCCTGTGGCGCATCGTTCATCACACGACGCTGTATCCGGAGGACAAGCGTCTGCCCGGGGAGGTCGCCCTCGCCCGCCAGGACTTCAGGGCCATGGCCGACGTGCTGGAAAAGCACATGCAACAGCGGCAGTTCATCGTCGGCGACCGGGTGACGGTCGCCGATTTCGTGGCGGCCTACACGCTCGACTGGGCCAACGAGGTCCATCTGCTGGACGGCTTCCCGCAGCTGCTGGCCTACATGAAGCGGATGTACGACCGCCCGCATGCGGCTCCGCGTATCGCCCAGGCGTTCGCCAGCCTCAAGGCCAAGGCTTGATGGGGCAGCGGCCAACAGAAGAGCTCGTCCCACGTGGATGCCTGAGCTCGGCATCTCCGGATGCCCATCAGGGAGCAGCTTACGATGCATTCAGCCGGCCCCGGATCCCCACAGCGCGCGCCGCGGAACGACGCCGGTGACCGGCTCGCTGGGCGCCTGAGCCGCTGCACGATGGATGCCGTTGCCTCGCGCCGCGCATCGTGCTTTTGAAGATGCCGTGTCTTCTTCGCTCGCTCAGCAGATCGCCGCGCTCCCTGCCCCTCTGCTCGCTCGCCTCCGGGCTCGCGGGTTCGACTCCGAGCGCGTCGTCCGGTGGGCCGCGTCCATCGGCAAGGATCGGGACGCCCGCAACCGCCTCCCCGGCACGGTCGAGCCGCCGGCGCCCGGCGACGTCGTCGATCTGCCGGCCGAGGGCACGCCCGAGCTCGCCCGCTGCCGCGAGGCGGGCCTGGCCGCGCTCCGCCGCGGCGAGGTCGCGCTCTGCGTCCTCGCGGGCGGGATGGCCACCCGGATGGGCGGTGTGGTCAAGGCGCTCGTCGAGGTGCTGCCCGGCAAAACCTTCCTCGACCTGCGCCTCGCCGAGAGCGATCACCTCCGGCGCACGACGGGCGTCCCGGTGCCGCTGTGGCTGATGACCAGCGAGGCGACGAACGGTCCGATCCGCGAGGCGCTCGGCGCGCGCCTCGACGAGCCGGCTGAGCTCTGCACCACGTTCGAGCAGCATGTCTCGCTGCGTCTGACCCCGGAAGGTGGGCTGTTCCTGGACGAGGACGGCGAGCCGAGCGTCCACGCCACCGGTCACGGCGATCTGCCGGATGCGCTCCGGGAGAGCGGCGTCCTCGGCCGCTTCATCGCCCGCGGCGGCAAGACTGTGTGGATCGCCAACCTCGACAACCTCGGCGCGACGGTGGATCCGGTCATCCTCGGCTGGCACCTCGGCCACGGGGGGGCCCTCACGGTCGAGGTGGTCGACAAGGGCGGCGACAAGGGGGGCGGTCCGATGCGATGGAACGGCCGCCCGGTGATCGCGGAGGACTTCCGGCTGCCGGTCGGCTTCGATCCGAAGGTCGTGCCCGTCTTCAACTCAAATACTTTTCTGGCCAGCGCCGAGGCGCTCGGCGCGCTCGCGATGGACTGGGTCTATGTGGAGGTCGAGAAGAAGGTGGGTGATCGCAAGGCGATCCAGTTCGAGCGCATCCTGAACGAGATCACCTTCGGCCTCCCGGCCAGGTTCCTGCGCGTGCCTCGAGAGGGCCTCGCGGCCCGGTTCCTCCCCGTCAAGGATGTCGACGAGCTGGAGCGGCGGCGGCCGGCGATCGAGGCGATCGCCCGGGCGCGGGGGTTCCTGGGCTGAATTGAAGGAGGGCCATGCCGGCGCTCTCGAGGTTCGCGCTGGAGACGATGGCGGTCGGCGCCCCCGCCGAGATGCTCGCGGCCGCGCACGAGGCCGCGCGCGACGAGGTGCGCCACGCAGCGCTCTGCTTCGGGCTGGCGAGCGCGTACGCCGGCGCGGCGCTCGAGCCGGCGCCGTTCGCGTTCGGCGGTCTCGTCGAGGTCACCTCGGATCTCGCGGAGCTCGCGGCGCGCGCCGTCCGTGAAGGGTGCATCGGCGAGACGCTCGCCGCGGTGCAGGCCAGCGAGCAGCTCGCGCACGCCACCGATGGCGCGGTCCGGAGCGTCCTCGCCACGATCGCCGACGACGAGGCCCGGCACGCGGAGCTCGCGTGGCGCTTCGTGGCCTGGGCGCTTCAGACGGGCGGGGACGCGGTGCGCCGGGCGGTAGCGGCGGCCTTCGAGGCGGGCCTGGACGCGCATCCGCCGGCCACCACGGCGGCGGATGCCGCTGCCGGCGCCCTCGCCGCGCACGGGCGCCCCGACGGCGCCGTGCTGGTCGGCTCCAGGCGCCGCGCGATCGTGGACGTCGTCACGCCGGCGATACGCGCGCTGCTGTCCGCCTAGAGCGACAAACGGGTTGAAACCCCGAAAGAAGCAGAAATTTCACAGGGAGGCGAGGAGGCGGGGAGCGAGAGACGGCGAGAGGGAGAGATTCTTTTTTTTCTTCCTCCCCGCCTCCCCGCCTCCCTGTGAAATTTCTCCCGGTTTCAACATGATTGGTGTTCTAGGCGCGATCCGCGCAGCGACCGGACCCAGGTTGAGCCGACCCAGGTTGAGCCGACCCAGGTTGAGCCGACCCTAGCGACCCAACCCGGGTTGGCCCGACTTGGGTTGCGGCGTCGATCTGAGCGGCCCGAACCGGGTTGACCCGACCTGGGTTGGACCTGGGGTTGATCCAACCACGGTCAGGTCGCGCCACCCCGGTCGGGGGCCGCTCGCGAAATTTCTTGACGATTACAGCTGTACCACCGTACATTTGTTGAAAATGAAGATCATTATCAATTCGTTACGCGCTCTGGTGGATTCCGAAAGCGGGCTGGTCGCCGGCGCCATCTGGCGGCAGCTTTCGTTTCGCGGCGCAGGTTGCCGTGCATTTCGCGGCGTCGCGTGCGGTGGGGGGAGGCGGTCGTGAAGGGCCCGGCGGCGCCGGGATCGATCGGCCGCGATCGCGCGGCAGCTCTTCGGAGCTGGGGGAGCGACGACCTGCGGCTCGGCGCAGCGCGCGAGGGCTCGCTCATGGGGGGCAGGAGACCGCTCGCGCTGGCCGGACCGCCCCCTTGGCACTGCTCGCCGCGCGTTCTTCGGCTGATCGTCGCGCTCGCGCTCTCGTGCGAAGAGATCGGCGCCGTGGTGAGCGCCGTGGCGGGAGCGGAGGTCGGTGAGGCCGCGGACGAGCTGTCCGGCGAGGCGCTGCGCGTCCTCATCGACCGCGTGCTGACGAACGCTCGCGCGGCGCGCCGGCTTGCGCGCGCGCTCGACGCTGCCCTCGTGAGCGAGGCGTGCAGCTACCGCGGGCTCTGCGTCTCGGAGCTCGCGGCGCGCTGGGCGAGAGCGCGCGCGGCAGCGTCGGCGAGGGAGGCGGCGGCGATCCTGTGGACGAGCGCGCGAGCACCAGGCTCGCCGATGCGCTTCCTCGAAGAGCGCATTGCCGACGATGTCGAGCTACGCGCGATCCGGGCCATGGCAACTTCGATGAGGACGGCCGGCGCGTCGTGTTGGACCCGCCCGACGCGTCTGGCGCGCAGCGGGGGTGAACGACGGGGCGAACGAGGCCTCGGTGCGGTCGCCCTTGCTGGGAGGGGGCGGTAGCGGCGGACCCACCGTGGTTGGCGTGTCGTCCCAGGTGGCTGGCACCTCGAGGGCCAACCTGGGTGAGGTCGCGGGGTGCCGGGGGCCAACCTGGGTGAGGTTGCGGCGGGGTGCCAACCTGGGCGAGGGCCAACCTGGGTGAGGTCGCGAGGGCCAACCTGGATGGGTCACGTCTCCGTCTCCGCTTGACATAGGACGCATGCATGTGTCATGAAAATGAAAATGATTTTCAGTATCGATGCCGCCCCTTCCTTTGCTCGGCGCGAGCTCGCGGGGGTCGCCGCGTGCGCCTACGCAACCGAGGCTTTTCCAGATCACGGGTTCCACGACGACGAGGCGCGCCATCTCGCCCGCGTGCTCGACGTCGAGCGCGCGGGCTTCACGGAACAGGAGCTCCGCCCGCTCGCGGCCCGCACGCGGCTGGTGGACGACGTCGTGCACGACTTCTTCCGCCGCCACCCGGACGGGTTGGCCATCGGGCTCTTCTCCGGGCCGTGCACCCGATTCTCGCGCGTTGACAACGGGCTGCTCCACTGGGTCGAGCTCGACGTCCCCCGCGTGATCGCATGGAAGCTCCGCCGCGCCCCCCGGACGTCGCGGTACGCGCTGACCGCCGCGTCCCCTGGCTGCGATCACTGGATCGATCAGCTCTCCAAGGCACAGGGCTTCCCCACGTTGATCATCGGCCTCGGCCTCTTCTCCCAGCTCGGTCCCGAGCGGATCTCCGCCTTCTTGACCCAGGCCTCCTTGCGCCTCGCGAAGGACGTGGAGCTCCTGCTCGACGCGACACCGTGCCTCCACCTTCGCCCCGCCACGGCGAGGGGCGCGCGCCACGCGGAGCTCCGCCGACCCGGCGGCGGCGTCGAGACGTTCCCGTGGTTACGCGTCCTCGATGAAGACGATTACCCCGAGCCGCTCAACGCCCGCGTCCGGGCCGCGAACGGGCTCGCGCGCGTCCTTCGCAGATCGCACTTACCGATCCTCCGCCACCTTCGGCGCGTGTGAGCCCTCAAGAACAGGACCAGGAAAGAAGACAAAGGAGCTCGATGAACATTCAGGAACATGTTGACGCACCGGCGCCGGACGGCGCCGAGCTCGATCCTCACGCCGCGCGCGCGTCCCGGGGGAGGGCCCGGACATGAGCCGTTACACCGGACCTCGCGTCAAGGTCATGCGCGCGCTCGGGGTCGAGCTCCCCGGGCTATCGGCGAAGAAGACCGAGCGCCGACCCTACCCCCCAGGGCAGCACGGCCAGGCCCGCAAGAAGCACAGCGAGTACGCCCTGCGGCTCCGCGAGAAGCAGAAGATCCGGCTCAACTACGGCCTCACCGACACGCAGCTTCGAACGCTCATGCTCGAGGCGCGCAGGAGCAAGCTGGCCGCCGGGACGAAGCTCATCGAGCTGCTCGAGCGGCGGCTCGACAACGTCATCTTCCGCGCGGGCTTCGCGCGCACCATCCCGGCCGCGCGGCAGCTGGTGGCGCACGGGCACGTGCTCATCGGCGGAAAGCGCGTCGACATCCCCTCCTACCGCGTCAGCGCCGGAGAGACGGTGAGCGTGCGCGAGCAGCGCCGTGACCACCAGACCGTCGTGGCCGGCCTCGCGAGAGCGGACCTGGAAGCCCCCGCGTGGCTCGCGGTCGACAAGGACACCCGGCAGGCGCGTATGACCAGCCTGCCGGACGAGACGAGCATCCCGTTCCCGATCGAGGTTCAGCTCATCATCGAGTTCTACTCGCAGCGACTGTGACGAAGAGCACGCCTCTCCGCACCGGCGCCCGGTGAGGTCGCGGAGCGGGTTCGCCTGTCAGCGCGAGAGCTGCTCCCGAGCAGACGGATTGAATGCATGTGGGGTCGGTGGATGACCGGCGTCACGACATCGGATCAGCGTCGATGCCGCGACGTCATCCCGCGGCGGGCGCGACGCCGGCTGCGGCCCACGGCGCGAGCTCGGCGCGCCGGCGTCTCTGCGCGCGGATCACGGGCGCCGGCCGGCGCGCTTCTCCGGGTCCTCGTCGAGCAGCTCCTCGATCTCGGCCGCCGCCTTGTCGAGCACCTTGACGGTGCGCGCGAGCACGGCCGGCGTGAGGCGCCCGCGGCGCATCGCGTGGCGCAGCATCTTCATCAGCGTGCCGATGCGCTTCATGACGTCGCCGAAATCCTCGGCGAAGCGTTCCCACGAGCTCTCGGCGAAGCGCTCGTAGAACTCGTCGATGTACTCGCGGTTCGCCTTGAGGTCCTCGCGCCCCGCGTCGGTGATCTCGTAGACCTTGCGACCGTCGGACTCGATGACGCGCGCATGGCCGAGCTCCTCGAGCATCTGCAGCGTCGGATAGATGACGCCGGGGCTCGGCCGGTAAGCGTCGCCGCTGCGCTGCTCGATCGCCTGGATGACCTCGTAGCCGTGGCGGGCGCGCTCGGCGAGCACGTCGAGGACGAGGTAGCGCACGCCGCCGCGATCGGCGCGGAGCGGCGGTCCTCCGAACCAGTCGCCCCACCAGCCGGGCGGCCCGCCGCCGAACCCGCCCCGACCCCTCCCGAAAGGACCTCTCGGCCCGCGCGGGCCGGCGTGGTGGTGGTGCCCATGATGTTGTTCACATCCCCAGAACATAGACGCGATCCCTCTCTTGCTCGGCGGCAGACCGCCACGGCGGCGAGCACTCAGCTGCCGCGCGCGCATGGACGGACGACCCCGGCCCACGGACCCGAGTCGCGCCCGCGGCGCCCGGTCCGATACTCTAAAAGATATATCTGGACGATAGTTCTCGACCGCGGCCTGTCAAGGGAGAGCGCCGGGCCCCCCGCGCCTGTCCGCGAAGTACCTCGCGGTCGCCTGACGCGAAATGTCCACGGCGCTCGTTCTCCTCACCCCTCCACGCGGCCTCGCGCCGTCCCCTCGCGCGAGTGCGTTCTTGGGTGACGCGCGCCCGCGAGCACGCGCCTTGCCGTGTGGGCCCGGAGCGCGCCCGTTGCGCCGCACGGCGCCGGAGGCGCTGCCCACGGGGCGGGGAGCATCATGTCCAGCCTGAGCACGGAGAGCACACCCCGGGAGCGCCTGGATCGCGCGATCAGCGTTTTCGGCCGGATCCGGATGTACTGGCGCAGCGTGGCCGCGATGATCGCCGTCGGGCTCTCGATCTCCCTCGCCCTGGCGCTCGCCACGAAGCGGGTGTGGCGGAGCGAGGCCACCATCCTCTACCGCGAGACCATCCAGACCGGCCGCGATCCCCAGAGCAGCACCGCGCGCGCGGCGCGCCTCGGGCCGAAGCTCAAGGACACGCTCATCGCGCGCGGGACGCTCGCCGGCGTCATCGAGGCGTTCGGGCTGTACCCGGAGAAGTCCGCCCGCTCGATGGTCGAGGCGGTCGAGGAGATGAAGAACCACGTCGGGTTCCGCGCGCAGAGCAGCGACACGTACGTCATCTCGTTCACCCACGACGACCCGCTCGTGGCGCAGCAGGTCGCCGCCCGCCTCACGCAGATCCTTGTCGACGACTACCGCCGTGACAGCCTCGGCGCGGCGACGATGACCCGCGACTTCCTGCGGCGGGAGCTCGACGAGGCCAGCGCCAAGGTCGAGGAGGCGAGCCGCGCGCTGGCGACGTTCCTCGCCAGGAACCCGCAGTTCCAGTGGGGGCTCAACGACTCGCCGTACGCGCCGGTGCCCCAGCCGCTCGGCCCCCCCGGCGCCCCCGCGCCGGCGGCGGCCCGGGCCGTGCCCGCGCAGCCGGCCCGCCCTGCGGATCCGCAGCTCGCCGCGCTGGAGCGCCAGCTCGCCCGGGTCGAGGCGCTGCTCGGGGCCGCGCGCTCGCCCGCGGCGGCGCCGGGGGGGCCGCTGCCGCCGAGCGTCCTCGAGGCGCAGAGGGCCCGCGACGCGGCCGCCGCGGCGGTCGCGTCGGCCGAGGCGGCGCTCGCCGAGAAGCTGGCGACCGTGACCCCGATCCACCCGGACGCCATCGGCGCGAAGCGCCGGGTCGAGGCGGCCAGGAGCCAGCTCGCGGCCGCCGAGAGCGCGCTCCGGCTTGTGCGCGCGGGCCTCACCGAGGCGCCGAGCGGCGAGGCGCGCGCGCTCACGCCATCGCGGCGCGCGGCGCTGGCGGCCGAGCGGAGCGCGTTGCTCCGGCAGATCGCGGGCCTGCGCGCGCGCCATGGCGGCGGCAGGACGGCGGTGGTGGACGAGGCGCGGCGCGCGCCGGCGGGGCCGGATGGGGGCGCGGAGGAGCGCGTGATCGAGCTCGAGACCGAGTGGCACCGGCTCCGCCTCGATCTCGAGCGGGCGCGCGAGTACCTGAAGACCGTGCAGGCCAACGAGCGCGCCGCGAACCTCTCCGCGGACGCCGCCGAGAACAAGAGCGAGACCGAGCTCGACGTCCTCGATCCGGCGTACCTGCCGAGCCGCCCTGATCGCGGGCGGGGCCGTGTCTTCTTCGCGGGCGCCGCGGTGACGTTCTTCTTCGCGCTCGGCGTCGCCGGGGCCCGGGTGCTGCTCAACGACACGGTGTACGACGGGGGCGACATCCACGCGCTCGGCGGCCCCGCCCTGCTCGCCGCGATGCCGGAGCTCCCGCAGCGCCCGCCGCTCCGCGAGCGCGCGATCGTGCCGGCGTACAGCGCCGCGCCGACCGGCGCGCCGGGCACCGGCGGCGAGCCGACCGGCGTGCCCGACGACGACGCAGAGCGGCCCGGCGCGCCCGGAGACGGCGCGGAGCCGCCTGCTGCGCCCGGGGACCGCATCGCGGGGCCCAGCGCCCCGGCGGAGCCAGCGTCCGCCCGACCCGGGTTCACCCTGGAGGACACGCTCCCGGACGGCCTGGCGCTCG
This sequence comes from Sorangium sp. So ce887, assembly GCF_051521455.1. Taxonomy (NCBI): domain Bacteria; kingdom Pseudomonadati; phylum Myxococcota; order Polyangiales; family Polyangiaceae; genus Sorangium; species Sorangium sp. So ce887. The sequence goes on from NZ_CP150354.1 coordinate 4,322,957, forward strand.
ACGACGGCGACGTCGGCCCCGGACCGGACTGGAGCGCGCCCGAGCCATCGTGGAGCGCGCCCGGCGGGTCGCTCGCCTGCGTGGGCCCGCGCCACCTCGCGTACGCCGGGAGCTCCGGGTTTCGCGAGCCCGAGGTGGAGATCCTCGGCGCCGACGTCGACCCCGAGGGGTACGGCGTGTTCGAGCTGCTCAGGGATGCGCCCGCGCCGGCGCTCGCGGCGCTCCGGGTCCTCCGGCACCGGCTCGATCAGCGGCGGGGGGGCGAGCCGCTCGCGATCGCGGTGGTGAGCCCCGGCCGGGCCGAGGGCAAGACCGCGCTCGCGGCGCGCCTCGCGATGACCCTCGCCGAGGCCGAGCGCGCGCGGGTCCTGCTCGTCGAGGGCCACCTCGCGCGCCCCCGCGTCGCGGCGCTCCTCGGCCTCCGGCTGCCCCCGCACGCGAGCTTCTCGGAGCAGCTCCGCCGGCGGATGGCCGGCGAGGCCCGTCCTCTCGGCGTCATCGCCCTCAGCCCCTCGCTGTCGGTACTGGCGGAGCCGTCGCTCGAGGCGAGCTATCCAGCGGCGCTCCACTCGGTCCACTTCGAGGCCGCGATGCGCACTCTCCGGCGCTACTTCGACTACGTGGTGATTGACGGCCCGCCCGTCCTCGGGTCGGGCGACGCCAACGTCATCGAGGACGCCTCCGACGGCATCGTCCTGGTCGCTCGCGCCTCGCTGACCCGGGCATCCTCGCTCACCAGGGCCGCCGAGCAGCTCGGCGAGCGCCGCATCCTCGGCGTGGTCCTCAACGACATCGCGGCGAGGCCGGTCGCGAGGAAGCGGATCTGCATCGAGGGGGAGCCGGCGCGGCGGTCGTGTTGATGAGAAGAGAATAAAACGCGAAGGCGCCAAGGCGCCAAGGGAGAAGAGAGGAGGAGTGTACAGAAGAGAGAGGGCTCATGGCATTGCTTGCGCCCTTGATTTCTTCTCAGGTGAACTCTCTCTCCGGGTACCAGCTGGGTCTTTGCAGGTCAGAACGTGATCTTGATCGCGTCCGCCGACCTGTTCGCCGGGCCGTGATGGACGACCTCGATGTTGTTTCCGTCGGGATCGAGCACGAACGCCGCGTAGTAGTCGGAATGGTACCGTCGCGCGCCTGGAGCGCCCTGGTCCTTTCCGCCCGCGGCGAGCGCGGCGGTGTGGAAGCGCTCGACCGTGGCGCGGTCGTTCGCCTGGAAGGCGAGGTGCGTCCGGCCGGTGAGGACGCCCGCAGCTTCCTTTGAGCTCACGCTCGATACGAAGAGCTCGTCGGCCCAGAAGTGATCGTCGGCCTCGCCGCCCATCGGAATACCGATCGCTCCGAAGACTGCCTGGTAAAATTTCTTGCTCGCCGCAATGTCCGCCACGACGAGCTGGATGTGATCGATGAGACGCCCGCGGTAGAGCTGTTGGGTTTCCATAGCCTCGGATATCCCCACGACCCGTGGCGCATGGCAAGCCCGAACGACGACGATCCCCTCTGCGCGCTCGTTGAACCGGGCGCCGGGCGCGGGCGCCCCGCAGCGCACCTGCGCCGCGCGCCGGGGCCCTCAGCCGATCTTGAAGTTGATCGACTTCGGCCGCGTCAGGTGCAGGAACCCGAGCGTCGAGAGCGTCGCGCCCTTGCCGCTGTTCTTCGCGCCCGTCCACGGGAGCGCCGGATCCAGGGTGTCGCACTGGTTCATGAAGACCGTGCCGACCTCGAGCTCGCGCGCGAGCCGCGCCGCGCGCTCGCGATCCCGCGTCCAGACCGACGCGGTGAGGCCGAGATCGCTGTCGTTCATCAGCGCGAGCGCCTCCTCGTCCGACGAGACGGGCACGATCGGCAGCACCGGCCCGAACGACTCGATGCGCATCACGTCGAGATCCGGCGCCGCGTCGACAAGCAGCGTCGGCTGGAAAAAGCGCCCGCGCCCGTCGATCTGCGTCGCCCGGCCGCCGCAGAGCGCCCGCGCGCCCCGCGACAGCGCCTGATTCACCTGCGCCTCCAGGAACGCCGGCGCGTGCGGCTGCGCCATCGGACCCAGGTTCGTGCGCTCGTCGGTCGGATCGCCGAGGACGTAGCCCTTCATCAGCGCCAGCGCGGCCTCCACGAACTTCGGATAGAGATCGCGGTGAACATACGCGCGCTCGACCGCGCAGCAGCTCTGTCCGGCGTTGTAGCAGGCGCCGTCGACGATCCCGTCCACGGCCTTCTCGAGGTCCGCGTCGGCTGCGACATAGGCGCCGTCCTTCCCACCGAGCTCCAGGCCGGCGTCGACGGCCACCTTCTTCGACGTGGCCGCGTAGATCCTCCGTCCGCCTTCAACGGAACCGGTGAACGCCACGAAGCTCACGCGCGGGTCCGACGCGATGCGCTCGGACGTGGCGTGGTCGCAGTGGAAGGCCTGGACGAGGCCGGGCGGGGCGCCGGCCTCGGCGAACGCGGCCGCGAAGTGCTCCCCGCAGAGCGGCGAGCGCGGCGAGTGCTTGAGCAGCACGACATTGCCCGAGAGCACCGCGGGGATGACCACGTTCACGGCCGTGAGGAGCGGGTAATTCCAGGCAGGGAGGTTGAACACCACACCGAGCGGCGCCCGCACGATCCGCCGCTCCAGCCCCGGGAGCTCCGGGAGGACCACCTCGGCGAGCGCGCCCTCCGCGATCGAGATCATGTGCCGGGCTCGCTTGGCCATCCCCGCGACTTCATTGCGGGATTGACGCAGGGGCTTGCCCATCATGCGGGTGATGTCGGCGGCGATCGAGGGCGCGCTGGCCTCGATGCGCTCGACCGCGCGCAGGCACAGGGCGGCGCGCTCGGCGATGGATGTGCGCGAGAAGCTCCGCGCGGCGGCGGTCGCGGCGTCGAGGAGCCGGTCGACCTCGGTCTCGCCGGCGAGAGGCCGGCGGACGGCTTCTTCGAGGGTATACGGGTTGTCGATCACCAGGTCGGGCATGGCGGGGGAGATTAACCCAGTTCCCTGCGAGGCCAAGCGTCGTCTAGACTCGGGGCGAATGCGCGCCACCGCGGCAGGGCTATCGGACGTCGGCAGGGAGCGGATCCACAACGAGGACCGATACATCCTCCTCCCCGAGTTCAACGTCTACGTCGTCGCGGATGGCATGGGCGGGCACGAGGCGGGCGAGGTCGCGAGCCGCATCGCCGCCAGCGCCATCGCCGGCTACTTCCGCGAGGCGAACGGCAAGCGCCGCAAGGCGTCGACCGGCGACAGGCTCCGCGCCGCCGTGACGTACGCGAACGCGCGCATCTTCGCGCACGCCGACGACTCGCGGTTCTACCGCGGCATGGGCACCACGGTCGTCGCCGCGGCGTTCGCGCCGCGGGAGCGGAAGCTCTACGTCGCGCACGCCGGCGACAGCCGCTGCTACCTGCTCCGCGGGGGCGAGTTCGCGCAGCTGACCCGCGACCACTCGCTCATCGCGGACGCGCTCCTCGAGCGGCCCGACCTCACCGAGAGCGACCTCGCGTACCTGCCCCGCAACGTGATCACCCGCGCGCTCGGCATCAGCCCCAGCGTCGACGTCGACCTGCGCGCCGAGAGCGTCGAGGCCGGCGACGTGTTCCTCCTCTGCTCCGACGGCCTCCACGGGCTCGTCGACGATCTCGAGATCGCGCGCATCATCGAGCAGAACGCCGTGCTCGCCGAGGCGTGCTGCAAGCTCATCGACTGCGCCAACGAGAACGGTGGCCGCGACAACATCACCGCCGTCCTCGTCCGGATCGAGGAGACCGCCTCGGCGTCGCAGAGCCAACGCCAGGGCGCGAAGAGCCGCAACGCGCGGTAATATCCGGAGACGGTCGGAGGGGGCGAGGAAAGACGACGCATCGTCGCGCAGGTCGCCAGCGGCGGCGCGGCGGTCGCCTGCTCCTCTGTCGTGTGCAGTTGTGATGGAATAATGCGAGGTCATGGCATGAAAACCACGTGGATCGGGATGGGGCTCGTCGTCGGTGCGCTGCTCGCCTGGGGCTGTGGCGGCGAGGCGGCGCTCGGCGAGGCGTGCGAAGCGGAGGGCGTGGACGGCGAGTGCGAGGACGGGTCGATCTGCGGCAAGCCCGACGACAGCGCGGCGCTCGAGTGCCTGAAGACGTGCGTCGAGCAGACGGACTGCTCCGCCGACCAGGAGTGCAACGGCGTCTCCGGGTCGAGCCTCAAGGGCTGCAGGCCGAAGTAGGGCAGGCCTCGGCGGAGGCGGCGTGCTCCGAGGGGGGCGCGCCGCCGCAGCGCCGCTGGGCTCAGCGCACGCCGGCGCTGCGCCGCTGGGCTCCGCCGCGTACCGCGCTCAGAGCACGCCGGCGTGCGCGCGGTCGAGCAGCTCGTCCATCACCTCGAACAGCCGCCGGTTGCCGTCCTGGGAGTAGCTCGCGAGCTTCTCCTCGCAGCCGGGGATGGCCTTCACGAAGTCCGTGATGACCGCCGGGTCGTCGAGCGAATCGGCGGCGCGGCCGAACCCCTCGCGCTCGAGGTAGCGGGCGTTGAGCACCTGCTCGAACTGGCGGCCGAGGGGGACGGCGAGCATCGGCTTGCGCAGGTAGACCGCCTCGCCCATCAGCGTGAACCCTCCGCCGGCGATGACGGCGCGGCACGAGGCGAGGTCGTCGATGAAGCCCTCCTCGCTGAAGGGGCGGTAGCGCAGGTTCCCCTCGACCTGCTCCTCGGTGATGCTCCGGCGCATCCCGTAGATGCGGCACTCGAGCCCGGTCCTGGCGAGCGTCTCGGCGAGCGCCTCGTTCCCCTCGGCGGTCTGGTAGATGAGCAGGTGCTCCCCGGGGCGGCGGTTCGCGGCGACGACCTCGGGCCGGAGGATCGGCGGCACAAGCGTCGTCTCCTGCTTGCGGACCGGGGGGCGGAAGAACGTGGCGATGACGTAGTGCTTGCAGAACGGCAGCTTGCTCTTCACGAACGCGCGCGTGAGCTGGAAGCCCCCCTCGTGACCGGCGACGATCTCGGGGTCGTGGGTGCACCGGTTGATGATCTGCATGTTGTCGATCGAGAGGATCGGCAGCCGGTGGAGCTTGGCGTAGAGGTACGTCCACGACTCGAAGTCGCTGATCGTGAGCTCGGGGCGAAAGTCCTTGATGAGCTCGAAGTACGCGGCGATGTTCTTCGGCGTGCCCGTCGCGCCGGAGAGCACGTTGGACCAGAGCGTCTTGCCGCGGCGGACCCGGTTCTCCTCGTAGATCATGTGGAGCCCGTGAATGCGGTTCACCCCGGCGAAGCGCTTCGACAGGAAGTCGGTCGCCCGGCCGGACGCCATGATCTCGATCTCGTGTCCCAGCTCGAGCAGGCGCTCGATGACGACGCGCGAGCGCATGGCGTGTCCCATCCCTTCGCCGACGACGCCGTAGAGGATCTTCATGAAGCGCGAGTGTAGCGGGGGCCGCCGGGGGTTCGGAAGGAAACGGCGTCGCCGGGGCGCGGGCGGCGCAGGGGTCGCGGGCGTCCAGCCGCCGCCGCGCCGCGGGCGGCGGGCGTGACGCCGCGCCGCCGGATCTGGAGCGAGCTCCTGCCGCTCGAGGCGGTGCGTGCGCCTGGGACGCTCGCGCTCCTCCGGCGGTACGCGCTGGAGCTCGCGGTCGCCGTGCGGCCGGAGACGGCCGCGGGCCTGCCGGAGCTCGCGGCGGCGTGCGCGGACGCGGGGGTGGCGGTCGCTGTGTGGCCGATGATCGCGGACGAGGACGGGCGGTGGGCGAGCGCCGGCAACGCGGCGGCGTTCGGCGGGTTCGTCGCGCGGCTGCTCGACGCGCTCGACGCCCGAGGCCTGGCCGCGGCGGAGGTCGCGGTCGATCTGGAGCCGCCGATCCAGGAGGTGCGCCGGGCGCTCGCGGGCGGCCGCGGCGCGCTCGATCTGCTCGGCGGCGGCCCCCGCGGAGCGCGGGAGCGCCCGGGGGAGCGGGGTGCGTGGTGGCGCGACGCGCAGCGCGCGTACGTCGAGGTGGCGGGCGCGATCCACGCGCGCGGGGTGGCGACCTCGGCCGCGATCGTGCCGCTCGTCCTGGCCGACGGGTCGGCGGGCGGCTGGGAGCGGATCCTCGGGACGCCCGTGTCGGCGCCGCCGTGGGGGCGGGTCAGCGCGATGCTGTACACCTCGCTGCTCGAGGGCTACTCGCGCGGCGCGCTCGGCCGGGACGACGCTGTCGCGCTGCTCGCCCTGGGGTGCCGCGCCGCCGCCCGGCGGTTCGGTCCGAGGGCGGGCGTCTCGGTGGGCGCGGTGGGGAAGGGGGCGCTCGGCGACGAGCCGGTCTACCGCTCTGTCGCCGAGCTCCGCGAGGACGTGGCCGTCGCGGAGGCGGCCGGCGTCCGGGATCTCTCGCTGTTCGACCTCGGCGGGGTGCTGGCGCGGCCGCCGGCCGAGGCCTGGCTGGAGGCGTTCGTGGCGCCGCCGATCGAGCCGCGCCTGCCCCGGGCAACGCTGCGGGCGCGCGCCGCGGTGGCGGCCGCCGCGCTCGTGGGACAGGCGGCGGGCGCCTGGGGGAGCTGGTCGCGATCGTGAGAGGACCGGGGTGCGCCGTCGCCGCCGGCGAGTCGCGGAGCTCGCCGGAGCGGCTATCCGTGATGCGACTTGCCCTGGCCGCGGTAGCGCTTCCAGTGGTGTCGTTTGTTCTTGTTCTTCGGCCTGCTGTTGCTGGAGAGGCCGATAGACGTCTTCTTCGTCGGCAATGACATGGGCTGATCCGTGGCGCCGTCGCGGGCCGGGTGACAGGGGGCCGGCGTCGATTGCGGCGAGCTGGCCTCCATCGATGCGAGGCCGCGCGCGACAACCGATGAGCGAGCTCGCATGGATTGCCCGTCAGGGCGCGTGACGCACGGGAGCGATCACAAGCAGAGCTTTGCCGTCCGGTCATGGCGATTCACCCGCCGGCCGTGCTCTGGTACAGTGTCGCCCAAGTTCCTCCCTGGTTCCGTGAGGGGGAGAACTTGAACCACAGAGCGGCACAGAGGTGTCCGCCTGGTGGCCGGCGGGAGCGCACCTCGAGGAGACGCTCGGGCCTCGCTATGCCGTCATCGATTCCGCGGTCGGCGTCTCCGACGAGAACGGCATCGGCCGCCCCGAGGACGGTTCCATCGGCTGGTTGGGCGGCTTTGCAACGGGGTCACTCGTCGACAACTGACAAACTCTGTCGCTCGTACAGGGTCCAGAGACATCGGTGCTGAGCTTACCAGACGCGCCTGGGGCGAAGGAGGTTCAAACCCGAGGCGACGCCGCGTCGCTGGACGATGCCCGCGGATACGGCTAGCTCCAGTCCATGAACCTCACCCACGCCATGCGGGACCTCGGCGCGCTGTGCAACGAGAAGATGCGCGAGGTCAACGCCCGCGCCGGAGACGCCCACGGCGTGAACCTCACCCAGCTCCGCGCGCTCGCGAAGCAGCTGAAGACGGACCACGCCCTGGCCGGCGAGCTGTGGCGCACCGGGGACCCCGACGCCCGCCTCCTGGCGACGCTCGTGTTCAAGCCGAAGGCCTTCTCGGCGGACGAGCTGGACGCGATGGTTCGGGAGATCAGCTACCCCAAGCTGCTCGACTGGTTCATCGTCAACGTGGTGAAGGCGTCGCGCCACGTCGAGGAGCTGCGTGTCCGCTGGAAGGACTCCGCGAGCGAGCTGGTCGGGCGCGCTGGCTGGAGCCTGACGACGGACCGCGTCGTGAAGAGCCCTGCCGGCCTCGATCTCCCCGCGCTGCTCGACCAGATCGAGGCGGAGATGAAGGCGGCGCCGGGCCCGAAGCAGTGGTCGATGAACCACTGCCTCGCCGAGATCGGCATCCGCAACCCCGAATTGCGCGCCCGCGCAATCGCCATCGGCGAGCGGCTCGAGGTGCTCAAGGACTACCCGGCATCGCCGGGCTGCACGCCGCCGTTCGCGCCGGTCTGGATCGCGGAGATGGTGCGGCGGCAAAAGACCGAGAAGACGCGGGGCCGGTGAGGGGGTCGGGAGGCCGCCCAGGCGCTCTTCGAAGTCGAGCGCCGTCGGCTTCGCTGGAGAGCGCGCGGAGGCCGAGGACGCCGACGCAGATCGCGGGCACGCTCGCGCAGGTACGTGCGGGGCAGATCCGACTCCAAAAATCCCGCTGCCTCACTTCGAGGGTAAGAGCCGAGGACCTGGCGGCGTCTCATGGAGGCGGCGTGAGTGCCGCTTTCAACCTGTCGAGGAGGCCAGCATGAACGCTCTACATTCCACGGCCGCAGCGTCGCTGCTACGAGCTCTCGGTTCCGGGCGACGAACGGCGATCGACGCGTGGCTCGGCCGCGCGGCTCTTGTGACGCTGCGGTACGGACTCATCCTGATCCTGCTGTATTTCGGCGCCTTCAAGTTCACGGAGGTCGAGGCCCGCGCCATCGAACCCTTGATCGCGCCGAGCCCGCTGCTCGGCTGGACCTATGTGTTCATGGGTGTGCAAGGGGTCTCCAACGTGATAGGTGTGACTGAAATCCTCATCGCGTCGTTGATCGCGCTGCGCCCATGGTCGGCCAGAGCCTGCGCGATCGGCAGTCTGGCGGCGGTACCGACATTCGTCATGACGTTGAGCTTTCTGTTCACCACGCCGGGCATCTGGGTGGACGTGCCGGGCTTTGCGCTGCGCGTGCCGAACGAGCTCGGCGCCTTCGTGCTCAAGGATGTGTTCTTGCTCGGCGCAGCCCTGCTCAGCGCTGCCGAAGCCTTCGCCGCGTCTCGGCCGGCGCGAGCTGCCTCCTGAACGCCGGCGGCGAGCCACCCGAACCGACGTGGCGCACAAGCCACCTCAGGCGAAGAGGCGAAAGGTTCGGTCACGATCAGCCAGATTCACCCCGGAGAGTGCATGACCGCTTTCGAAAGAACTGACGCCGCGTGGTTGCTCGATCTGCGGGATCCAGGGCCGAAGGGTGCGCTGGCCCAGCGCGAGCTGCGCGAGCTCATCGTGCGGGCGCTGCGTCGGGGGCTCGCGCGGCGGCCGCAGGCCAGCGCTCTGATCGAGGACCTTGCGCAAGAGAGCATGTTGCGCATCCTGGCCAAGCTCGATTCATTTCGAGAAGAGAGCCGATTTTCGACCTGGGCCATTGCGATTGCCTTACGGGTTTCATTCAGCGCCTTGCGGCGCCGGCACTGGGGGGACGTGCCGCTCGATGCGCTCACCGACGGGTCCCCGATCGAAGCTACCAGCGCATCCGGCATGTCAGAGCCCTTCGAAGACAGCTCCGCGACGCCGGAGCAGGCGATCGCGAGGCGTGAGATCTTGACGCTGTTGCAGCGCTGCGTGGCAGAGACGCTCACCGAGCGGCAGCGTCAGGTCGTGCTGGCCGAGCTGCGGGGGATGCCGCAGGAAGAGATTGCAGCCCAGCTCGGAAGCAATCGCAATGCCATTTACAAACTGTGCCACGACGCACGCCGTGGCTTGCAACGAGCGCTCGAGCAGGCGGGCTACTCCGCAGAGACCGTGCGTTGGGCCTTTGAATGACTCGTCGAGAGGAAAGTCTCATGCTCTTGAAGCCGTCAGATCTGAAATTGCTCGTGCAGGCCACGCTCGTCACGCGTGAGCAGGAAATCGGCTGTGACACCTGTCTCGATCGGGTGGCTGCCTATGCCGAGGTGCATCTGGCGGGGCTGCCCACGCCCGAAGCGCTGCGCCTTGTCGAGGAACACCTGGCGATCTGCGGCGAGTGCCAGGAAGAGTTCGCGGCCCTCGCCGCGGCGCTCGATGAGGGCGCCGTCCGCTGAGCGGGGCGCAACGCCCCAGAGCGCTGCTCGTCGATGCGGCCCTCGACTACGCTCGGGGTCGTTGTTCGTGCGGAAAGCGCGGAAGGCATGCGACACGGAACATCGGAGATGGGTTGAGGTGACAGCGCTGGATGTTTCTGTCGATCGCCCCAAATAGGCCCTGCTTCCGCTGCGTGCATCGACGAGCATCGCGCAGCGTGTGATAGGCTGGCGCGGTCCGAACATTTTATCTTGCGGCTTTGGCTTGAGTGTACGGAGGTGCCTGTGAATCGAAGCAAGCGGTGGGTCCTTCACACGACGTGGGCGACGTCCGTCACGGCAGCGCATGCCAGGACGGGGGTCGTGCTCGGCGTGGTGCTCGCGGCCGCGGCGTGCTCCAGCGGGGACACGGGGACGGGCGTGGATGGCGGCGACCGGGGCGACGCGCTCACGGAGAGCGGCGCGTCGGGGTCGGGCGGCGCGCTCGCGACAGGCGGAGCCTCCGAGACGGGCGCCGGGGCTGGCGGCCCGGGGAGCACCGCGAGCGGCGGCGCGCCGGGGGACGGCGGCGCGCCGGGGGAGGGCGGTGCGCCCGGAGAGGGCGGTGCGCCGGGAGAGGGCGGCGGCGGCCCGGGCGGCGGCGCGGGCGAGGGCGGCGCGGGCGGCGCGGGCGGCGCGCCCGACACGTGCGGCAGGGCCGCGGCCTGCGGCACGCACAAGTGGGCGTGCTGGCCGATGCCCAATCCGGCGGGCAGCGACCTGCCCAACCCCGCGAGCTACACCGAGGTGGGGGACGGCGTTGTGCGCGACAACGTCACGTGCCTCGAGTGGCAGCAGAGCGCTCCCGCCGAGGCGTACACGTGGGACCAGGCGATCAGCTATTGCGACAACCTGACGCTCGGCGGGTCCTCCGACTGGCGCCTGCCGACGCGCATCGAGATGACGTCCATCGTGGACTTCACCCGGAGCCCGGCCATCGACAGGGCCGCATTTCCGGGGGCGCGGGGGGGCTTCCACAAGACGTCCTCCGACTGGATCCTCACGATCCGACAGGCAGGCGCCGGCGCCGGTCGCGACTATGCGTGGGCCTTCAACATGAGCGACGGAATCGTCAGCAACGCCTACTCCAAGGCGACCGCGGCGAGCCTGCGCTGCGTGCGAGGCAACGGCGAGGGGGAGGCGCCGAGCAGCCCGGCCGTGCCTCCGCCCGACCAGTACACCGTCGTATCGCCCGGTGAGGTGATGGACAATTACACAGGCCTCGTCTGGCAGCAGGGCTATTCGCCGGCCACGATGACCTGGGCCGAGGCGGAGAGCTACTGCGCGACGCTCGGCCTCAACGATCACACCTGGCGCTTGCCGAGCATCCGGGAGCTGGCGACCCTGGTCGATGAAGCCCAGGTGGCGCCGTCGATCCACCGGACGATGTTCCCGGACACGCAGTACGGCGCGCGCAGCAACGACTGGTACTGGGGCTCCCACGCCGCCGTGGGGAACGCCTCGGCGGCGTGGGCGCTCAACTTCGACGATGGCTTCACCGGCTTCAACGCCGGAGCCAGCGGCAAGTGGAACCACTTCACGGCCGCATGGGCGAAGTGCGTGCGCTGACGTCGCCGGCCCGGCCGCCGCTCCCGTCGGGCCATCGCGGGCAGGGCGGCGAAGGCGGCGGCCGGCGCGCCTCGTTTCGGTGGCGCGCGGCCGCCAGCGTCGGCTAGCGTGCCCGGGTGAGCCCGAACACGCTGCCGGCGCGCCCTCGCCTCGCCGCCCACGTGCTCGCGCGGCGCCACCTCGTCGGCGAGGACGAGCGCGTCATCCTGCACGACCTCCGCTCCGGGCAGCTGCTCCAGCTCGGCCCGCGGGAGTGGGCCCTGGTCTCCGCGGCCGACGGGACGCGCGACGTCGAGGGCATCGCGATCGCGGCCGCCCGCGAGGGCGCGCACGCGCGGGTGGTGGCCTAATTTGCCCCGGAATGATTCACATGAAGGCGGGAAGGCGGGAAGATCATTGAGTTTTTCTTCCCGCCTTCCCGCCTTCATGTTCAAATTAGGCCACCACCCGGCCATCGCGTTCTCGAGCGCGCCGGGGACGGCGACGCCGAGCCGCTCCGTTCTCACGCCCTGGACCCACGGGCTCCCGGTGAACCACCTGTAGAGCAGGTAGCCGGCGCCGACGGCGCCTCCCGCGACGCCGACGGCGAGGCCGATGGGCTGCGCGACCGCGGGCCCGGCCGCGTCGCCGCGCGCGATTGAAATTTGGTTGCCGAGCCAGGCGCGCTGCCGCGTCAGGCGAGGAAGCCCGGCAGGGGTCCGCAGTTCGGCTCGATGCCGATGCCGGTCGCGGCGTGGCCGAGCGCATTCATCACCGACGTGAGCAGCTTGTTCGAGCTCTGCGCGGTGGTGTTGTTGATGTACTGGCCCACGTTCACGCCCAGGTTCTTCCCGCCGATGACCAGGTACTGCATGTCCCGCGGGCTGTGGTTGTGGTTCGTGCCGCTCTCCACGCCCCAGAGCAGGATCGTGTTGTCGAGCATCGTGCCGCTGCCCTCGGGGATGCCCGCGAGCTTCTTCGCCAGGTACGCGACGTGGCTCGCCCAGAAGCGATCGAACTTCATGAAGGCCTCGCGCGTGGTCATCGATTTACCGTCGACGGTGACGCTGTCGTTCGTGCGGCTGACGTGCGCGACAACGTCGTGCCAGCTCTGACCGAAGCCGAGCAGGCCTTCGTGGTGGCCGCCGGAGAAGCTGAAGTGGTAGTCCGCGACCCGCGTGCGATCGCACGTGAACGCGTTGACGATGAGGTCGGCCTGGATCTGCGCCCAGCGCGTGATCGTGGTCGCGTTGTTGGTGCTGCCGTTGTAGCCGGAGGTGTCCACGCGCTCGCACGCGCCGCCGGTCGGGACCGACGTGTCGCTGCCCATGCCCGCGATGCGCTGCTGCAGCTCGAACAGCGCTTCCACGTGGAGCTCGAGCTTCTGGCGCTCGGCCTGGCCGAGGAAGCGCTGGAGGGTCTTGAGCTCGCCGGTGTTGATCTCGAGGATGCGCTGGTCGGCGCTGCGCTTCGCGGCCGCGACGGCGTCCGGTATCGAGGTGGGGGTCGGCGCGGTGCCGTCGAAGGTGACGCCGCTGAAGATCGTGCTGAACGCGCGCGCGGGATCGGCCGTGTGCGTCATGGGCTGGCCGGAGCCGCTGTACGAGATGATGTGGCGCTTGTCGGCGCCGCCGCGATCGGCGACGCACAGGTGGATGCTCGCGATCGGCGTGCCGCCGCGCAGGTCGGAGTTCTTGAGCAGGATCTGATCGAGCGAGGGACCGTTCGCGTGGCGTGAGCTGTCGTCGCTGAAGCGCGCGCCCGTGAACAGCTGCGCCATGCCCGCCTCGTGATGATTCCCGACCGTCCAGGCATGGTCGAGCCGGCGCAGGAACAGCATGTCGCCCTCCAGGCCGCGAAAATCGGCGAGCGGCTCCTGGAGCTGGAACGTCGACCCGCTGCCGGTCGGCCACCACTCGGGCGGGTGCGAGTCGGGCGTGAAGATCAGCACCAGCCGCTTGGGCACGAGGGTCTGCGCCCAGACCTCGCGGTGGCGCAGCAGCGGCGCCAGGAAAATCGCGCCGAGCGTCGTCTTCAGGATGTCTCGTCTGGATACGTCGAAGGGCTTAGGCATGTTCGTTCCTCGATGGGTCGGAGCTATTCGCGCACGCGCTCCACCGTGCTCGGCGAAGAGAGGAGCGCCACGAGCAGGTCGCGCAGGAGACCGGTGCGATTCAGCGCCGCCGTGCCCAGCGCGACCGGCGGAATACCGCGCGCAGACTCGGCCTGGCCGAAATAGAAGCGGAAGGCTTGCCGCGCCACGCACTCGCGGACCCAGGAGCTGCGCGACAGCGCTTCCCCCAGCTCGGCGGCGCTGTCGTACTCGCCGTCGACGTCGGTGTTGAGCAGCCGGCCCGCCGCGTTGATCGGCTGCGGCCCGGCCACGGGCGCGGTGAGCGACGGGCTCGTGTACTGCTCGAGCGTCCGATAGCGGCCCGCGCCGTCGAAGTTCTCGAGCATGTAGCCGACGTTGTCGGTCAGCGCGTGGCAGGCCTTGCAGGCCGACTGCGCGGCGTGCGTCTCGTACAGCTCGCGCGTGGTCTTCGGGGCCATGCGCTGCTCGCTCTCTTCGATCGGCGGCGGCGTGAAATTCTCGGGCAACGTGATGTGCTGGCACAGCAGCTGATCGCGGATGAACAGGCCGCGGAGCGTCGGAGACGTGAGGTACTGCTTGGCTGTCTTGGCGAGCACGGAGCCGAGCGAGAGCAGGCCGCTCCGCGTGGTGTCCGTCGCGCCCGAGGCGTCGCTGCGATAGAACGCCGAGAGCGCGGGATCGGCCTGGGTCACAGGCGCCGTGAACAGGCTCGCGATCGAGCTCTCCATGCCTCCGTTCGTACGGAGGAAGCTCTGCGTCTCGGCGAACATCGCCGCCTTCACCTCCGCGAAGCCGGGGAACACGTCCTCGAACTTCTCCACCTCGGCCTCGAACGTGTGCAACCGCAACCACTGGACGAGGAAATGACCGAGCTGGTCGGTGGCGCCCGGCGTCGAGAGCAGCTGCTCGATGTGACCCGGGAGCAGCGCGGGATCGGCCAGCTCACCGCGATCGGCGGCGGCGACCAGCGTCGCAGAGGGCGGCGCGCCGAGCGCGCTGTACGAAAGGAAGGTCGCGATCTCGTGGTTCGTCAGCCGGAACGCGGCGTTCGCCTCGTCGCTCGGCGCGCCGATCTCGGTCCGGTACAGGAAATAGGGCGAGCTCAGCACTCCCTTCAGCGCCCAGCGGAACGGCAGCGCCGGATCCCCGGACTCGGCGGCGAGATCGAAGACTTCGCCGTAATGGGTCAGGTCCTCCTCCGTCGCGGGCCGCCGGAACGCCTTGCTGACCGCCGCACGCAGGAAGTCCGCCTTGCACGTCGCGTCCACCTTGCCGCACGGGATCAACGCGCGGAGCTGCTGATCGCTGAGCGCGAGCACAGCGGCTTCGGCCTTGGCCGCGTACTGCTCGGCCAGGGTCGCGCGGACGAGCCCGCTGGTGGACATGTTCGGATAGACGCCGTTGTCCGGCACGGGCTCCATGTCGGAAACGTCGACCGGCACGCCGAGCACGCTCTGTACGGAGCGACCGTATTCCTCCGGGGTGAGCAGCCACGTGCGGGCGCGCAGCGCCGCGGAGGCGGGCTGCGGCGCCGCGTACGGCAAGCTGCCGTCGGCCTGCGGCGCGGGAACGTCGCTGCCGGTTCCGCCGCTCGCCGTGTCCGAGGACGGATCGCCGAGCTGCCCGGTGCAGGCGAGCGCCCATAAACCTAAACCGCAGATCCAGCCAAGAGATCGAAGACTCATATCGGACCTCCACATGGGCACGCGGCGTCGATTGACACCGTTTCCGCCCCTCTGCCGCCGCGCATCGTAGCCTCAGCCCGTCGATGCGGCGGAGCGAAGCCGCTGACGGCAGCGCTCCGGCCGCACGACGGCACGACGGCATCACCGCACCGTGATGTTGGGTCTGGGGGGCTCCCTCATGCCGCCGCCGATGTGGAAGCTGGTGTGCGGCGGCTGGTTGTAGCTCGCGTTTTGCGCCGAGACGTTGGCACGGTACTGCGGATCGTGCATCAGCGTGTAAATGCGGCGTTCGGTGATCTGGTCGGTGGTGTAGATGCGCAGGCTGTTGCCACACAGGAACACGACTTCCTCGCGCCAGTCCCCGAACAGATCCGCACTGAGTGTCGGCACCGATTTGCTGCCGTTGATCGAGGTGCAGCCGTTCGCGGTGAAGCCCCGACCTTCGTCGTCGAAGTTCGTGACGGTGTTGCCGTCGAGCAGCTCGCGACTCTCGTCGCCGTCCCACCAGATCAGGAAGTTCACCTGGCGGGGACGGGAGCCGATGTTGCGACCGTCGGCCGCATTGAACATGCCGGCGGTGTTGGTCCAAGCCTCACCTCCGGGGTTGTCGGGAGTGATGTCGCCGGCAGCGCCGCGGCCCGGCCCCTCGCCGTCGCTGTTGGGTCCGCGCCACAGGACCTCGCAGGTCTCCGCATCTCGAACGAAGTACCCGGGTACGCCGCCAGCTTCGGTTGGCTGAAACACCTCGATCCCGGGGCGCGCGGGGACCAGGTCGGTGATGTGGAGCGCGTCACCGTGTCCGTAGAAGTCGACGGCGCACTTGCCCTTGCCGTCGGGGCCGATCGTCGCGGCACCGGGGATGATCTCCTGCCTCAAGTCGCCGTCCGTATCCGCCGCCATGACGCTGTGAACGCCCTTGCCGGCGTAGGCACCGTTGCCGTTCGCGGACGAATCGAAGCTCCACATCAGGCTCAGCTTGCCGTCGCGGTAGTTGTACGCTCCGAACGTCGTTCGGGCGTAGTAGCCCCGCTGCATGACGACGCTCGGTTGGCCCGACTCATCGAGGAACGCCAGCGTGGCGTTGTAGCGATCCGAGCGGTTGCCGTTGTTGTCGCCGAAGCTGCCGCTCGTGATGGGGGCGTGGTACGCGATGGTCGCGAGCTCCGAGCCGTCGACGCCGCTGAAGATCGTGAGATATTCCGGCCCGCTCAAGATCTTGCCCGCCCCGTTTCGATAGTCTCGCGAGTCGTCATCGTCGGCGGCGGGACCGGTGTGCAGAAACGCTCCCTTCCCATCGCGCGTGCCGGGCGCGGTCTTGACGGCGATCTCAGCGCGACCATCGCCGTCCAGGTCGTACACGACGAACTGCGTGGTGTGCTCGCTCTCGCGGATGTTGATGCCCAGGTCGATGCGCCACAAGAAGGTGCCGTCGGTGTCGTAGGCCGCGAGCTTGGCCTGACCGGTGCGGCCGTCTTGCGACGGATCGCGCGGGCTGTTCTGCTCCTTGACCACGAGCTCGTAGTCGCCGTCGCCGTCGAGATCGCCGGGAGAGGCGTCCCCGGCGTCGTAATTGTTGGGCGTCTGGAGCGGGATGGTCAGGTAGTTTCGTTCCCACGTGGGTGTGCCCGAGTCCCCGTCACGCGTGTTGGCCGAGTCGCCCTGCTCGGCGCCGTCGATCACGGCGCGGACGGTGTACTTCGCGCCTCCGGGGGCCCCCGAGTCGAAGTAGTTGGTCGAGTCGGTGATGGGAGTGTCGTTCACCTTGGTGCCGTCGCGGTAGATGTTGAACCCGATCCCGGGATTTTCGTAGCCCATCAACCGCCAGCTGATGAAGTTGCCTTCGCCCGAGCGCACGGCCACCACGCCGCGGCACAGGTTCTCCAGCGTGACGTGGCCAGTCGCGGCGGCCGGCGTCACTCCGCAGACTGACTCGCCTGGATTGTTGGTGCCGCCCGTGCCGGATGATCCATCGCCCGACGCGCCGCTGGACGCCTGCGCCGACGCGCCGCTGGATGTCTGCCCCGACGAGCCGCTGGATGTCTGCCCCGACGAGCCGCTGGACGCCTGCCCCGACGAGCCGCTGGACGCCTGCCCAGACGAGCCGCTGGACGCCTGCCCCGACGCGCCGCTGGACGTCGGCCCCGACGCGCCGCCTTCATTCGGAGCGCCACCGGAACCGTCATCACCCAACTCGGCCCCGCTGCACGCACTCAGGGCTCCCGCCACGACCAGGGCCAGGGTCCCGTAAGCAATGTCTCTCATTACAATACTCGCCTTTCAAGCCAATCGAGAAGAAGCTGAACGCCGACGCCGGCGCCGCCGGAGCCTGGCGTGCTTGAGCTGGTCGCGGATCACTCCGCGACCGAGGGGCCGCTGAGCCCCCGCTACGGAACGCCCGAGATCATCGTTTCCAGAGCTCGACGGGTATGTTGGATGAGGTGCTGGCTTTCGGTCACCACTCTGAGGCGTCCATTCGCTTTTCTTGTGGCGCACCCCGAAGGAACGGCAGGAGTGGAATGTTGTGACCGGGTGGAATCGTCGTGGAGACGAGGCGAGCGCGGCTGCCGTGCTGAGGAGGGGACGATGGCGACGGACACGGCGACGACCCAGGCGAATGCACCGAGTCATGGGGCGCGCTGCGCCACCGCAGGGTGACACTGAGCCTCGATGAGCACCTCGTCGCGCGCTTCACGCGCAAGTTCAAGATCCCCTCCGTACCGTTGTCGTGCGCGAGCACGCGATGAAGGGCAAGGACCGCTGGCACGCGCTCTTCGTCTTGCACGACAACACGACGCCGGCCCTGGAGCTGCTGCACGAGTACCGCACTCGCCAGCACCACGAGCAGGGCCACCGAATCGGCGTCCACGACCTGTGGATCGATACCTCTGCGAGCGGTTGCCCCGAGCGCGGCCGGCCCGACCGCCCGGGGTTTCGTCAAGGACCGCTCGCGCTCTGCGCCTGGATCGCCGCGCTCGCCTGGGACGCGCTCCGCGCCCTGGGCGACGCGCTGCCCCCTCGCTTCCACTTCGCCCACCCGCGCACGCTGCGGCGCTGGATCGTGCGCTGAGGACACCGGCCCGGCCGCCGCTCCCATCGGGCCATCGCGGGCAGGGCGGCGAAGGCGGCGGCCGGCGCGCCTCGTTTCGGTGGCGCGCGGCCGCCGGCGTCGGCTAGCGTGCCCGGGTGAGCCCGAACACGCTGCCGGCGCGCCCTCGCCTCGCCGCCCACGTGCTCGCGCGGCGCCACCTCGTCGGCGAGGACGAGCGCGTCATCCTGCACGACCTCCGCTCCGGGCAGCTGCTCCAGCTCGGCCCGCGGGAGTGGGCCCTGGTCTCCGCGGCCGACGGGACGCGCGACGTCGAGGGCATCGCGATCGCGGCCGCCCGCGAGGGCGCGCACGCGCGCGTGCCCGCGGTGCAGGCCTTCCTCGCGCAGCTCCACGCCGCGGGCCTGCTCGAGGCCGACGACACCGGCGAGGACGCGGCGCGGTCGGCGCCGGCGGAGGGGGCGCCCGCGTCGCCCGCGCCCGCGCCGGAGGAGCGCGATGCCCGCGAGCGCCCGCTGGAGGTGCTGCCCGATTTCAGCCTGCACTGCGACGGCCGCGGGAGCTGCTGCCGGATCTACGCCTCGATCCTCTTCGACCCCGAGGAGGCGGCCCGGGCGCGGGCGCTGCGGCCCGATGTGCTGAGCGGCGGCGCCCGGCACGAGCTGGCCTTCATGCCGGAGCGCGGGACGTGGCCGTGCGCGGCGTCGGTGGTGGCGATGCGGGACGGCCGGTGCGCCTACCTGGAGGGCGAGGGGCGCTGCGCGCTCCACGCGCTCGGCGGCCCCGAGGCCAAGCCGCTCGGGTGCCGGACCTTCCCGGCCAGCTTCGTCGACGACGGCGAGTCGGTGCGGGTCTCGGTCGCCGTGGAGTGCGCCTGCGTGCTGGCCAGCGCGGGCCGCCCCGGCGGCGCTCCGCTGCTCGATCCGCGGCTGCGGGTGCGGGGCGATCTGGACGGGCGCATCGACGTCGCGCGGCTGCCGGATCGCCCGGCGGTGGCGCCCGGCGCGACCGCGGCGCGGGCCGAGCTCGTCGCGTGGTCGCGGCGGCTCGCCGCGGCGGCGCCGCCTCCCGACGTGGCCGCGGGCCTCTTTGCGCTCGCCGACGCCGTCGAGGCCGAGGGGCTCACGGGTGGGGCCATCGCGCGCTTCGAGCGGCCCGAGGCGCTGGATCCGGCGGCGCTCGGGCCGTGGCTCGCCGCGCTCCACGGGCGCGCGGCGCGGCGGGCGCGCGAGGACGCCGCCTGGCGCAGCGAGCGAGACCTCGCCCGGCGCGCCACCCGGTGGATCGCGGCCGCGACCCTCGCGCTGGCCGAGCCCGACCTGCTCGGCGCGCTGCTCCTCGCGCCCGCGCGCGCCCCCGACCGCGAGCGCTTCTACCTCCGCGCGGCGCTGCACGGCCACCGCCTGCTCGGGGCGCTGCCGCTCTCGCTCGCGCTGCGCGATCGCGCGGTGCGGCTCGTCGTGGCCCGGGCGCTGCCGGTGATCGTCGCCGGGGCGGACGCGGACGATCCGGCCTGCGCCGAGCCGCTCGCCCTCGTCGAGGCGATGCTGCGCGGCCACGGGCTCGACGCCTATGCCGTCGAGATGGCCGGGGCGCGATGATCGCGCCGCTGGAGAGACACGGCCGCCGATCTTGTCGATAATGCGCCCGCGATGGACCAGCCCCCGCTCGACAACAAGACGGACTTCGCCGTGCACCCGCAGCTCCTCGTCGATCGGGACGGCGAGAAGCTTGTCGCCATCGTCAAGGCGAGCTTCGAGCTCCAGGAAGACGGCGGCTTCGAGCTGTCGCCGCCCGAGCGCGCGCGGGGGGTCCGCTTCGCCGATCTGCCCTGGGAGGAGGACAAGCCGGAGAGCATCGCGTACCCGGCGGACGTGTGCCTCTTCAAGCCGGCCACCGACGTGATCTTCGTGGCCCGGGCGTGCGCGCCGAGCGGCAGGGCGGTGCCTTCCTTCGACGTGCGCGTCGAGATCGGCCCGCTCCGGAAGTCGCTCGTCGTGTTCGGCAGGCGGCTCTGGGTGGACAAGGGCGCCGGCCTCACCGCGCCGGCGCCGATCGAGGAGATCGACATGCGCTACGACCACGCCTGGGGCGGGAGGGACGACGAGGATCCCGCGGCGCTCGTCGAGGAGCCGCGCAACCCGATCGGCATGGGCGTCACGCGCGCGCCGGCATCGCTCACCCATCAGCCGGCGCCGAACATCGAGGACCCTGCGTACCCGATCCGGACCGCGAAGACCGCGCCGCCGCCCGCGGGGATCGGGGTCGTCGGCCGGCACTGGGAGCCGCGCCGCCGGTACGCCGGGACCTACGACGCGACCTGGCGAGAGCTCCGCGCGCCGCTGCTGCCCGAGGACTTCGACCCTCGCTACAACCTCTGCGCCTCGCCGGGCCTGATCGCGGATCCGCCGCTCGCGGGCGGCGAGCCGGTGCGGGTGCTCAACCTGACGCCCGACGGGGCGCTCAGCTTCGAGCTCCCGCGGGTGCAGGTGGAGATCGAGTTCCAGGTGAAGGACCGCGCGCCGGTCGGCTTCGCGCCCCACCTCGACACGGTGCTTGTCGATCTCTACGCCACCGGCCCGCAGAAGCCGGTGGCCGTCGAGATGGTCTGGCGCGCGCACGTCAAGGCGCCGCGGCGGATGAAGGACGCGCGCGTGATCGTGCGCGAGCGGGGGCGAGCGTGAGGCCCCTCGCCGTCATGGTGGCCGCGGGCGCGGTCACGCCCGTCGGGCTGCGCTCGATCGACAGCGCCTTCTCGCACCGCGCCGCGGCCGCGGCCATGCGCGAGGCGCCGCTCGTGGACGGGACGGGCGAGCCGGTCACGATGTGCTTCCTCCCCACGCTCGATCCGCTCGTCACGGGGGCGCCGCGCGCCGCCCTGCTCGCGGCGCGCGCGCTCGGCGAGGCGCTCGAGAAGCTCGGCCCCGCGGCGCGGGGGCTGCGGATGCAGATGACCCTGTGCCTGGACGAGCACCTCGGGCAGCGGCCGCCTGGGGGTGAGGCCCCGGCGCAGTGGCTCGCCGCCGAGCTCGCCGCGCGGGCGCAGGCGAGCGCGCCGGATCTCGCGGTCAAGGTCTCGACGCGCGGCCCCGCCGCGGCGGGGTTCGTGCTGCCGGAGCTGTGCGACGCGCTCGGGCGTGGCGCGATCGACGCGGCGCTGCTCGGCGGCGTGCACACCGACTACGATCCCGCGCGCATCGCCGCGCTCGACGCCGCGGGCCGGATCTTCCGGCCGGACAACCTCGACGCGCTCATCCCCGGGGAGTGCGCGGCGTTCGTGGTGCTCATGCGCCCCGACGTCGCGCGCCGCGCGCTCCTCCGCGATCAGGGGCAGATCGTCGGCGTGGCGACAGCGCACGAGCGGGCGCGCCCGGACAACGATGAATCCGCATTCCAGGCCGCGGGCCTCACCGCCGCGCTCCGCTCCGCGCTCGCGCCGCTGTCCGAGCGCGGGCTGCGCGCCGGCTGGATGCTCACCGACCTGACGTTCGAGACGTTCCGCCATTTCGAGCTCCAGGCCGCCTCGGTGCGCACACAGCACCTCTTCTGCGACCCGCAGCAGGTGGAGAGCCCCGCCCAGCGGATAGGCCATCTCGGCGCCGCGGCCATGCCGCTGCACCTCGCCATCGTGTCGGAGGGTTTCACGCGCGGGTTCGCGCCGCACCCGTGCGCGGTCTCCGTCGCGGGGAGCGACGGCGGGGAGCGCGCGGCGATGGTGGTCGTGGCGCCGGGCTGACGGCGAGCGCGGCGGAGGCGCTGGCTGGGGGGCGATGTGCCACGGCGCGGTCGGCTGCGGATCACCTTCAAGGGCGCTGGGGAGCTCCCGCGACATCGTCCGTGCAACCCGGATACGACAACGCGGACGGCAGGGGTAGCATGACCAACTATACCCCGCCGTTACCCAATTACCTCGGACCTCGCAAACGATATCGATGAGGTGGAGCTGATCTCCATGGTCGAGCAAAAAGGCAATTCGAACGAGCTGAGCGCGCTGGCCCGGGAGCTGCTGGAGCGGCTCGACCTGCGCCGCCTCGCGGAGTGGACCGTCCCGCGCGACGATCTGCAGCGCGAGCTCTCCGCCATGGGGTGGCCCTGCTCCGAGGCGGTGGTCCGCGCAGAAGAGGCGGTGGGCGGGTTCAGCCATCCTCCGAACGGCGTCTTCGGCGTGCACGCGTCGCTGCGCTACCTGCGCGGGGACGCGCCGTGGCTCCGCGACGACCTGCAGAGCTATGGGCTGCGCGCCGACCCGCGGGATGCGTCGTCGTGGTTGCTTCCCGTGTGGCTGGTACACGACCCGCGGCTCTGGCTCGCGCTCGATGGGCGCGTCTACTACGGCAGCCACATTGACGGCCCGGAATACCTCGCGCTCGCCTTCGAGGACGTGCGCCATTACTGGGAGGTGCTGGCGCTCCTGGACGGCTTCGTCGTGGCGTTCATGCGCCCGCTTGCGATGCCTCGCCCGCGCCTCGAGACGTCGAGCCTCGCCGGCGAGGCGATCGCGCGCGAGCTGGGGCTCGCCTCCTTCGCGCCTGCCTCGCGCGGCGCCACGCGGGCGTGGATCGGGCCGGGCCTGCACGCGGTGGAGCTCGATATCCCGGGGTTCAAGCGCGGCACCGACGTGGTCTCCGACACGACCGAGGGGATCGTCCTCGCCGCCACGCAGGCCCTCGACGGGGGCGGCACGGCCCGAATCACGAGCCCGGAGGCGCTGGACGCCGATCTCTTGGCAACGCTCCCGGCCCCCACCCGCGAAGAGCTTGTGACGAGCCACGTGTACATCTGGGGAAAACACGCCGATTACGAGGACGATCGCTACCGTCGTCGTCATCGCGGGTCGTAGTACCGGCAAGACTCGTCTCGGTCGAACGTCGACCGCTTCGCGCTCGACGCCGCGGGCCGGATCTTCCGGCCGGACAACCTCGACGCGCTCATCCCCGGGGAGTGCGCGGCGTTCGTTATTTCAGGAAGAGCAGAGCCGGACTCTCGCCCGGGAAGTAGTTGATCCCCGCGACCGGCGTGCCCATCCGCTCCTCCGCCAGCGTGTAGCCGTCGCGGATCAAGGCGCCGTACACCGGGTGCGCGCCGACGTTCGGCGTGTCGAGGGAGTCGACCTCATTCCGGTTGAACGAGTACACGGCGTTCCTGAACCTGAACGCGGGATCGTGCCTGTTGAACGCGGGGATCCCCTCGATCTGCGCCGCGAACTGCGACTTGTTCGGCTCCAGGTCCGACGGGTACTCCTTCGCGTGGAACACGATGATGACGTCGCCGTTCCACAGGTTGATGTGACCGTGAAACAGGTCTGCCCTCGAGAACCGGGAGGCGGTCATGACCCTCACCTTCTCGAAGACCGCGATGAAAAAGGCCCTCACGGCCACGTCGTCCAGGGTGCGGAGGCCGGTAAGAGGGTCCGCGGCTCCGCCGCTGGCCCAATTGTTCGTCCTGAGGTAATTGGCTCCGTTGAACTGGCCGTTGTACGCCGACAGCCCATCGATGTACGCCGGCAGCCGCACCGTGGTGAGCCCCACGAGGTTCTGCCGGATCTCGGCGGCGGTGGCCCCGGCCATCGCGTTCGCGAGCGCGCCGGGGACGGCGACGCCGAGCCGCTCCGTTCTCACGCCCTGGACCCACCGGCTCCCGGTGAACCACCTGTAGAGCAGGTAGCCAGCGCCTACCGCGACGGCGAGGCCGCCGACGGCGAGGCCGATGGGCTGCGCGACCGCGGGCTCGGCCGCGTCGCCGCGCGCGCCCGGACCGTCGTTTGCCGCTCGCCCGAACGCCGGGCGCGCCTGCGCGACGGTGGCTGGATGGGGGAGCGGCCGCGCGGGCCCCCGGAGAGCGGTTTGCTTCTGCGCCACCCCGACGGTCGCGGGGTGCGGGGGACGCCTCGCGCCCGCCGCCGGCTGGGCGACCGTCGCCGGGTGGGGAGGGCGCGGTGAGCGGGCGGCGGTGGCCGGAGGAGGTGTTTGCGCGCCCGTCGCGGCGCGAGGCTGGCCCGCTGTTGCAGGGGGGGAGGGTCTCTGCTGCACCACGGTCGCTGGATGGGGTTGCCGCGTCGCGCCGGCCAGAGACGGCGACGGAGACCGCGTACCCGTATCAGAATTTCGGGGTGGCATCGGGTTGAGATCGAGGCTACCCGACGCTGTTGCGCTGTTCAACCGCCGCGGCCCCCGCAGCCCCCGCAAGCGCGGCCGTTTCCACGCAGCGTGGCCGAGGTGCTGCCGAATCGAGGTCGCGGGCGAGCCCATCGATATCCCGCTCCCGAGCTCGCAGCCGGCGGGGTCGGGTGATCCGCGACGTGAACATTACGTGCTCAATGCTCATGTCGTTGCTCAAAACCAAGGCTTTCCATAGGCCACAAAAAGGGCGAAACCCGAGTCTGAGCGCCGAAAAATCCGACCCCACGCCGCTTTCCCTGCGTCGGTTCCGCGCCGCGGCCCAGCGCGGGGCTTGGCGCCGCCCGCCGATCGCTTACCATGACCCCGATGGCCGCCACCTTCGCCACCTTCTCCCTCGAGGGCGACAAGATCCCCGCGGACACCGCCGTGACCGGCTTCGAGGCCGTCGAGGCCGTCTCGACCCCGTACACGGTCGAGGTGCGCTTCGCGACGATGGACGCCGCCTTCCGGGTCGAGGACTGCCTGCGCAGCCGCCTCTGCCTGCGCGTCGTCGACACGGCCGGCAAGGAGCGCCTGTTCGACGGCATCGTCGACCGCGCCGGCTTCGCGCGCATCGTGGGCGAGGCCCGCCAGTTCGATGTCCGCCTGCGGCCCGCCCTCGCGGCGCTCGCGCACCGCGAGGGGTGCCGCATCTTCCAGGAGAAGAGCGTCGTCCAGGTCGTGCAGACGGTCCTCGAGGAGGCGGGCTTCGGCGACAAGGTCGAGTGGCGGAACGCGAAGGAGTACGAGCCGCGCGAGTTCATCGTCCAGTACCGCGAGTCGCACCTCAACTTCGTCTCACGCCTCCTCGAGGACAACGGCCTCTTCTACTATTTCCGGCACGAGGCCGACGGGCACACGATGATCATCACCGACGACCCCGCCTCCTTCGCGGCCTTTGAGGGGACGCCGGTGCTCTTCCGCATGGCGCAGGGCGGCCTCCCCGGGAGCGTGCCGCTCGCCAAGCTCACGAGGACGCGCGCGCTGCGCACGAACCGCGTAGTTCTCCGGGACTACGATTTCGAGAAGCCCGACGTGAAGCCCGAGTCCTCGCTGCCCCGCAAGGAGGCCCTCGACCTGCCCTATTTCGAGTACCCCGCCGGCTTCACCAAGGGGAGCGTGGGCGCGCGCCGCGCCGACGCCCGCATGCGCGAGCTCTCCGCCGACGCCGACGTGTGCGAGGGCGAGAGCCGCGCCTCCGGGCTCAAGGTGGGCGAGCCGTTCCTCGTCGAGGGCGCCGCGGAGCCGTGCCTGAACGGCGAGTTCGTGGTCACCCACCTGCGCTCGCGCGGCAACCAGACGCTCACCGGCGGAGAGACGAACTACGACGTCGAGAACCATTTCCGCGGCGTCCCCAAGGGCGCGCCCTTCGCGGCCGAGCGCCGCGCGCGGAGGCCGCGTATCCGAGGCATCCAGACCGCGGTCGTCACGGGGTCGAGCACCCAGGAGCAGGCCCTCCACGTCGACAAATACGGCCGCATCAAGGTCCGCTTCTTCTGGGACCGGCAAGGCCAGCAAGACCACACGGCGAGCTGCTGGCTGCGCGTCTCGCAGGTCGCGATGGGCGGCTCGATGGTCCTCCCCCGCGTCGGCTGGGAGGTCTCCGTCGCCTTCCTCGACGGCGACCCGGACCGGCCGCTCGCCCTCGGGCGCACCTACAACGCCGAGAAGACGCCGCCCGAGGCGCTCCCCGCCGCCAAGGCCTCCGGGACGCTCAAGAGCATGTCGTCGCCGGGCGCGGGCGGCCATAACGAGATCGGCATGTCCGACAGCTCGGGGAGCCAGGGCTTCGGCGTCCACGCCCAGAAGGACCTCAACGTCACCGTCAAGAATGACAAGGTCGACGAGGTCGCGGTCAACGAGGAGCAGCACATCAGCGTGAACGGCTCCCGATCGGTCAAGGTCGATGAGTCGATCTCCGTGGCCGGCGATCAATCGCTCGACGTCGGCGCGGTGCTCTCGCACAAGATCACGGGCAACCAGAGCATCTCGATCGGCGGCAACGACACGACCAACGCGATCAGCAACTACGTCGAGAAGATCACCGGCAACCGCGCCTACACGGTGAGCGGGAACCAGATCACGATCTCGAACGGCATCGAGCAGTCGATCACCGGCGACATGAGCCGCAAGGTCGGCGCGCTGCAGCTCTCGGGCAGCCTGGCCTCCATCAACGACAACGTCCTCGGCGGCATGACCGAGACCGTGGGCGCCGTGAAGGTGCAGCTCATCAACGGCAGCCACGGAGAGCAGATCTCGGCGAACAAGGACCAGACGTCGCTCGCGGCCGAGCTCCACCTCACGAAGGGCTCCCTCTCCCATGTGGCGGCCGGCGTCACGAACCTCGTGGGCGGTCTCCATTACCAGAAGCTGAACGGCGATCTCGTGGTGCAGGCGCCGCTCATCACGCTCCTCGGCGCGGTCGGCTCCTTCAAGGGCGGTGGCAGCGAGCTCAAGCTCGGCGGCGGACCCATCGTGATCAAGGGGACCAAGATCGCGGTCAAGGGCGCGCTGGTGGTCAAGATGGGCGCGTCGATGAAGCTCGGATCGTGAGGTCCAGGGGCGTTTGTGAGGTGAAGAGTGGCTGAACATCAACTCCTCGCCATCCCCGCCGTCAGCGTGGAGGGCAAGATCTACCGGGTGCTGCGCTTCGAGCTCACCGAGCAGCTCTCGGAGCTCACCCGCCTGGAATGCGAGCTGCTCGACGACGAGGCGGCGCTCCCGCGGCCGAAGGAGGTCGTCGGCAAGCGCGCGGTGTTCACGCTGTCGCGCAGCGACGACACGCAGACCCGCACCTTCGCGGGGACCATCGTCCTCGCCGAGCTCCTGCCCGACCCCGACGACGTGCCCACGCTGCGGGTCCACGTCGCGCCGGCGCTATGGAACCTGGCGCAGCGCGCCGACTGCCGGATCTTCCAGGAGAAGAGCGCTGTCGACATCGCGAAGGAGGTCCTGGAGAGCGCGGGCGTGCCCGCGAGCCAGCAGGACTGGCGCGTGACCGAGCCGCACCCCGCGCGGGTCTACACGGTCCAGTACCGCGAGCGGGACCTCGATTTCGTCCACCGCCTCCTCGCCGAGGAGGGGATCTACTTCGCGATCCACACGAAGGACGAGTCGGACGTGGCCGTCTTCAGCGATTCGCCGACCGGCCTCGAGGACATCGAGGGTACGACCTCGCTGCCGTTCTTCCAGGACTTCGGCGTGGAGGGCTCGGCGGATCGCGTGGTGCGCCTCTCCCGCGAGGTCTCGGTGCGGAGCGACAAGGTGTTCGTCCGCGATTACAACCCGGAGAAGCCGTCGCTCAAGCTGGAGGCGTCGGCCGAGGGGAGCGACCCCGGGGAGCACGTGCTCGAGATCTACGACTATCCGGCGCGCACCGCCGACGTGAGCGGGGCGGAGCGGCTCGCCAGGGTGCTGCTCGACGCCGTGCAGGCCGAGCGCGACGTCGTGCGCGGCGAGACCGGCTCGCTCGCGCTGCTCCCGGGCCGGCGCTTCTCGGTGGGCGGCCACCCCTACGACCCGCTCAACCAGGAGTACCTCGTGGTCCGCTCGCGCATCGCCGGCAGCCGGCCACGGAACTTCGAGCTCTCCGGCGGCGCCGCCGTGCAGGAGGGCGCGCGCGACCTGCGCTTCATCTGCGAGTTCTGGGGCGTACCGACCGGGACCACGCGCTACAGCCCCCCGCGGCGCGCCCGCGAGCAGGTCATCCCGGGCGCGCAGACCGCGATGACGACCGGGCCCTCGGGGCAGGAGATCCACACGGACGCGAGCGGGCAGGTGAAGGTCTCCTTCCACTGGGATCGATCCGGCAAGAAGGACGACACGTCGAGCCGCTGGATCCGCACGAGCCAGGTGCCGACCGGCGGCTCCATGCTGCTGCCGCGCGTCGGCTGGGAGGTCACGGTGCGCCACGTCGAGGGCGACGCGGACCGGCCCTTCGTGATGGGTCGCCTGTACAACGCGCTCACGCCGCCGCCCTACGCGCTGCCGAAGGAGGCCGGGAAGAGCTCCCTCCAGACGGCGACGACGCCGGGCGGGGGCAGCAGCAACGAGCTTCGCATGTCGGATACGAAGGGCGGCGAGGAGATGTTCATCAACGCCTCGAAGGACATGTCCACCGAGGTGAAGAACAACGCCACCGAGTCGATCGGCAACAACCACTCGAAGAAGATCGGCGCGGACCAGACGACGAACGTCACGAACAGCATGACGAGCAGCGTCGGGGCCAACCAGAAGATCTCGGTCTCGGGCAACCAAGCGATGAGGGTGGAGACCTTCCACGTGGACGACATCGGCGGCGACCACACGCTCGCGATCGGCGGGAACCGCGACATGAAGGTCGGCGGGGATCACAAGCGCGACGTCACCGGCGACAGCACGCTCAACGTCTCCGGCAACCAGATCGACCTCGTGGTCGGCTCGGTCACGGACCAGACCCTGGCCGCCTTCAACCACGAGGTCGGCGCGGCGCTCGTCGAGCTCACGCTGGGCCACCGCTCCGTGACGGTGCAGGGCGACCGGAGCGAGACGGCGACGGGCGCCAAGGTGATTGCGGTCAAGGCCGGGCGCGGCGTCCAGGTCGGCGGATCGATGAACGTGAAGGTCGGCGGCGCGATCGTCAACGTGGCCAACGGGGATCGCGTGGAGAGCTCGCTCGGCGCGTACACCGAGCTCGCGGGGGGCGCGCAGATCGTCAAGGCGAACAACGTCGTCTTCGAGGCGACCGGCGCGCTCACGCTGGTCATGGGCGCGTCGATCGTGTCGCTGACGCCCGCGAGCGTCGCGATCATCGGCCTGTCCGCGAAGCTCGACGGCGACGTCGCCGACACCGCCGCGCTGGTGATCGACAACTGAGGAGCAGGAGGCGAACGTGGCACGCGAGACGATTGCGCACTTCACGATCGACGAAGTCCCCGCCGCGCGGGTGCTCCGCTTCGAGTCGATCCACGAGGCGGGCAGGCCGCTCGTGCTCGACGTCGAGGTGATCCTCCACATGTTCCAGGAGCTCGACGCGAT
This sequence comes from Sorangium sp. So ce887, assembly GCF_051521455.1. Lineage (NCBI taxonomy): Bacteria > Pseudomonadati > Myxococcota > Polyangiales > Polyangiaceae > Sorangium > Sorangium sp. So ce887. The sequence goes on from NZ_CP150354.1 coordinate 4,352,234, forward strand.
GATCGGGAAGAGCGCGGTGCTCTCCTTCGGCGCGCCCGGCGAGGCGCCGCGCGTCCTCGCCGGCACGGTGGAGGCCGCGACCTCGATCGGCTCCACCGAGCTCGGCATGGAGGCGATCGGCGCGCGCTACGCCGTGCGCGTCGTCTCCTCCCTCGCGCTCCTCGCGCGCAGCGTCGACTCGCGCATCTTCCAGGAGATGAGCGCCAAGGAGATCGCCCAGCAGGTCCTCGAGGACCACGGGGTCGCGCGGGTCGCGTGGCGGCTCAGCGGCGACTGCCCGAAGCGCGAGTACTGCGTGCAGTACCAGGAGAGCGCGCTCGCGTTCATCTCGCGGCTCATGGAGCACGAGGGCATCTACAGCTTCGTCGAGGTGGACTCCGACGGGGAGCTCCTCGTCTTCGACGACGACAGCACCGTGGCCGCGCCGATCCCCGGCGACCCCGCGCTGCCGCTCCGGCGGCGCACCGGCCTGAGCGCGGCCGACGAGCGCGACGCGATCTACGCGATCCGCGAGCTCGAGCGGGTGCGCTCCGGCAAGTTCGTCCTCCGCGACTTCGACTTCAAGCGGCCGCAGCTCGACCTCACGGCGACCGCGGCGTCGAGCGAGCACGCCGAGCTCGCGCGCTACGACTACCCGGGCGGCTATTTCGAGCCGAGCGACGGGCAGCGGCTCGCGCAGATCCGGCTCGAGGAGGAGCAGGTCGAGCGGCGCACGCTCGAGATCGACGCGGTCTGCCCGCGCCTCGCGGTCGGCCAGAAGCTCACGATCACGGACGCCGGTGAGCTCGACGGCGAGTATTTCCTCTTCGCGGTGACGCACACCTTCGTCCACGACGACGGCGAGGAGCGTGAGGGCGCCGCGCCGCGATCGAGGTCGCGGGCGCGCCTCGTGCCGGCCGACGTGAAGTACAGGCCGCGGCGCATCACGCCGATCCCGGTCATCGAGGGGCCGCAGACGGCGACCGTGGTGGCGCCGGCCGGCTCGCAGCCCGAGGCGATCCACACCGACGAGCACGGCCGCTGCAAGGTCAAGTTCCACTGGGATCGTGGCGAGGCGACCGACGACAAGGCCTCGTGCTGGATGCGGGTCGCGCAGCTCCAGACCTCGGGCTCGATGATGCTCCCGCGCATCGGCTGGGAGATGATCGTCGAGTTCCTCGAGGGGAGCCCCGATCGTCCGATCGTCACCGGCCGCCTCTACAACGGCGTCTACATGCCGCCGTACGCGCTGCCTGAGGGCAAGACCCGCACGGCGATCCGGACCGCGAGCACGCCGGGCGGCGGCGGCGCCAACGAGGTCCGCTTCGAGGACAAGGCGGGCGCCGAGGAGATCATGATGCACGCCCAGCACGACATGAAGACGGCCGCCGCGAACAACGCCAAGAAGAACATCGGCAACAACGAGACCACGGTGATCGGGAACAACGCGTCCCTCGAGGTCGGCGGCAACCAGACGACGAAGATCACGAAGGGCTCGTCGAACACGGTGGGCGCGGATCAGACGATCAGCGTGGGCGGCAACCGCACCGTCGAGGTGAACGCGGTGTCGGCGGTGACGGCGAAGGGCAGCGCGACGACCACGGTGGGCGGGAACCAGTTCGAGATGGACGGCAACCCGCTCGAGGCGATGCTCGCGCTCGCGGCGCAGGCGGCCGTGCAGTTCGCGAGCGTGATGGCCAACAACGCGATCTCGGCGCTCCAGGGGCAGGTCGACGGCGCCATCAACCAGGTGATGGGGCCGATCAACGCGTTGACCCAGAAGGCGCAGGGGGTCGCGGGCGCGATGAGCGCCGTCGCCGGCGGGGACATGAGCCGCATGCCCGCGATGATCGCGGGCGCGTCGGGCATCCCCGGCGCGGGCCAGCTCGCGGCCTCGATGGGCGGCGGCGCCGGCGGCGGCGGTGGTGGCGGCGGCGCGCCGGGTGGGTCCGGCCCGCCCAACATGCTCGCGTCGATCGCCGCGAACGCGGTGCACAGCAGCCTCGCCGGTCGGGTCTTCGTCAAGCCGGAGGCGCTCGCCTCGGCGCTCGGGATGGACTCGAGCGGCGGCGGCGGCGAGTCGATGGCGAACGCCGCCGGACCGGAGGGCAACGTCGATGGCGTCGACGCGACAGATCGCGAGAAGGGGCCCGGGCACACGACCGCGAAGGTCGCGGGCACCCACAAGGAGGACGTGGGATCGATGAAGGTCCTCGGCGCGATCAAGGACATCGACAACAACGTGACCGGCAAGAAGACGATCGACGTCGGCGCCGCGACGGTGCAGGTCGCGTTCGGCAGCTACGCGGAGAGCGTCACCGGCTCGAAGACCGAGAAGGCGACGGGGCTCGTGGTCCTCAGCAATGCGGGCGAGAGCGAGACGATCACCGGCTCGCGCACCGCGATGGTGGGCGGCGCGGTCGTCGACAAGCTCAAGGGGTCGCACGTCGTGCAGGCCGTGGGGCCTGCGACGTTCATCGGGGCCTTCCACAAGGTGGAGGCGAAGGGCGCCATCGTCTTCAAGTGCGGCGCCAGCGAGGTGGTGATCGACGGCGGCGGCGTCACCATCAGCTCGCCGCTCGTGGCGTTCCTGGCCCCGAAGATCCAGCTGCCGAAGAAGGTCTCGGAGGTGTGATGGCGACTCGTTTCGACGGTGGATCGGGGGAGGCCGGCGCGTCGCTCTCGCTCGCGGCGCCGGACGCCGAGGCGCCGGCGGAGGAGGCGTCCGAGTCGCCGCGCGTGACCCTGGACGACGTGCTCGCCGAGCCGGCCGCGGCGCCGCTTCCGGCGCGGAAGGCGCAGCCGCTCGGCGCCGCGATGCGGACCGCGCGCGTCGCCGCGATCGCGGGGCGGATGGCGTCGATCCACCTCCGTGGCGCGGAGGGGCCCGTCGACGCTCAGATCGCCTCCGACGTCGACCCCGAGGTGATCGCCGACGCCCGTGCCCGCGGCGACGCCGTGCTCGTCGAGCTCTGCGAGGGTGAGCCCCCGCTTATCGTCGCGGCCCTGACGACGCAGCGGCCGAAGGCGCTCCACCTCAAGGCGACCACCATCTCCATCGAGGGCGACGAGGAGCTGCTCCTCCGCTCAGGCAGCGGCGCTCTCCGCATTCGCAAGAACGGCGACATCGAGGTCGTGGGCAGCCGTATCAGCGCCGCGTCGCGGGGGCTGTTCCGGATCGTGGGGAGGCTCTTGCGGCTGAATTGACGGCACGCACAGCGTGTCCGCTGAAAGCTCCATTCATCATACCTTTCACCAGGGAGCGTAGAAGCAGCGATGCGAACGGCACCTGTCCCCAACATCCCGGCGATCCCGGGGATGAACCCCGGCGTATTCGTTCTCGGCGGAGGCGGCGACGGCGGCGGGGCCGGCGGCCGTGGAGGCGGCGCGGGCCAGGGCAAGCAGGGGGCGAACGGCAAGAACGGGGGCGACAGCGCGTCGGGTGGCGGCAAAGGCGCCTGCGGCTCCGGCCAGAACGGCGGGGCGTGCCCCAATCATCATGGAAAGAAAGGGAGCGGCAAAGGCTCCAAGGGAGACCCGGTCGACATCGTGACAGGCCGCGTCTTCACGATTCCCGTCACCGACTTGCACTTGCCGGGCCCGCTGCCGCTGACGCTGACGCGCAGTTACACGAGCGCTGCGCGCGACCGCGACGTCGGGCTCGGGCGCGGCTGGTACCACTCGTACGCGTGGGAGGTGGAGGTACGCCGCGGCCGGACGAGGCTCTGGACCGGGAACGGCATGTACGTCGACTTCACGCCCATGCGCGTCGGCGAGTCGGCGGTGGGCCCTTCCGGGTGGCTGCTCGTCCGCGGCCAGACCGGCTTCGTGCTCGATCGGGGGGACGGCCGGTGGCTCGTCTTCGAGCACGTCTGGCAAGAGCGGTACCTCCTGTCGGCGGAGACCGACTCTCACGACAACCGAATCTCGTTCTTCTACAAGGACGGCGTCCTGGCGCAGATCGTCGACTCGGTCGGGCGCAGGGTCGAGGTCCGCTCCACCAGGGAGGGACGCATCGCGTCCTTCGAGGTGAAGAACGCGGCGCATCGAGGCCAGCTGGTCCCGTTCGCGAAGTATCGTTATGACGACGCGGGAGACCTGGTGGTCGCCGAGGACGCGATGGGCGAGGCGACCAGGTATACGTACACCGATCATCTCCTGACGTGCCAGGCGCACCCGACGGGCCTTTGCTTCTACTTCCGCTATGACGGGGATGGACGGTGCGTCGAGACATGGGGCGCGTTCCCGGATCGTGAGGACGAGAGCCTCGCCGCCGATGTCCCGGCGCTGCTCGCCGACGGGATCACGGCCGCCAAGGGCATCTTTCACACGAAGCTCGAGTACGGGCCTGACAGCTACGTGGAAGCCGCCGACTCGATCTCGGTCGAGCGCTATTTCGGAAACGACTTCGGGAGCGTCGATAAGGCGGTCACGGCCGCCGGCGTCTTCAGCCGCACGTACGACCGGTGGGGAAACCTGTTGTCGTTCACCGACGCGATGGGAGCGACGACCCGCTGGGAGAGGGATGCCCGCGGGCGGGAACTCCGGATCACGGATCCTCTCGGACGCGTCACGACCTTCGAGCGCGATGCCGACGGGCACATCCGGAGGGCGGTCGATCCTGCCGGGGGCGTCATCGAGACCGGGCGCCTCACGGGCGGGCTCGTGTGGCGCGACGCCATCGGGGCCATCTTCGAGGTGCACTTCGATCGCCGCGGGCTCACCACGCGGACCGTCGCGCCGAACGGTGGGCAGACGCTGTATAGGTACGACGATCACGGAAACCTCGTCGAGAGGACCGACCCCACGGGCGCGGTGACGCAGTACGCGTACGACTACTGGGGCCGGCGCCAGAGCATGCTCGACGCGTCGGGGGCGATGGGCACGTACACCTACGACGACGCCGGCCGCCTCCGATCCGAGCGAACGCCGGACGGCGGCGTGACGCGCTACGAGTACGATCCGTCCGGAAACTGCACGGCGATCCGGCACCCGAACGGTCACACCACCATGCACCGCTATGCGGGATACAACCGCATCGTCGAGACGCGGAGAATGCCAACAGGTTTGAGACAGGCCAGACGAGAATCCTATGAGTGGATCGCGCTGAGGGGCGGGTTCCGGCTCTGGGCAGCATCCGGTCGAGGTCGGAGCGGCCGCGGCACGGCGGTGGGCGTGGCGCCAGGTTCGGGCGCGGCGCTGGTCGTGCCCGTGTGCGTGGGCGCCGCGGCCTCTCCGGCAGCATCGTCAACGGACAGCGGGTTGATGGCTACCGAAGCGGGCGGCCTGCGCACGACGGGCGGCCCGTTCGGGAAGCGTTCCGGATGCGCGGCGTAGGCCGTGTCCAGGGCGACCTGGCGCCGAGCCGCGATATCTTCGACTCGGCCGTAGAATACATCAGCAGGTGTGAAGAGCGCAAGTCCAGAATGCTGATGAAGGTCGTTATACCAGCTGAAGAACTCCTGGCACCACGCTCGTGCATGAGCCAGCGAGGCAAAGCGGTCCGGATAGTCTGGCTGGTACTTGAGCGTCTTGAACTGCGACTCGGAGAAGGCGTTGTCGTCGCTGACGTGAGGCCGGCTGAAGCTACGAACGACGCCGAGCGAGCCGAGGAGCTGAGCGAGCCCCTCCGACCGCATCGCGGAGCCGCGGTCGGCGTGCACCGTGAGCGAGCCGGGCTCGACGCCGTGGCGGGCGACGGTCTCTGCGAAGAGGTGCTCGGCAAGCTCCGCGCTCTCGCGCTCGGCGAGCAGCCAGCCAACGGTCATGCGACTGAACAGGTCGAGGACGACATACAGGCAGTAGAAGACCCCAGGCAGCGACCCGCGCAACTTGGTGATGTCCCACGTCCAGATCTGGTTGGGAGCCGTGGCGGTAAGCGTTGGCTTGGCATGCGTCATCGGTCCACGCTGGGCGCGCCGCTCCCCGCTCTCGCCGGAGGCGGCGAGCAGCCGGTACATGGTGCGGATGGAGGCGAGGTAGACGCCGCGCGACAGCAGCGTCGCGTAGACCTCCGGCGGGGGCTGGTCGACGAACTCCTCGCTGTGCAGCACGTCGAGCACGGCTTGCCGCTCGGGGTCGCTGAGCCGGCGTGGGCTCGGAGCGGGCCCGGTCAGCGCGGACGGCTTCGCGGGCTGAGTCTGCCGGTAGAGCGTGGCGCGGCTGACGCCGAGTGCCGCACACGCCTGGGAGATGGGGACGTGCGGGTCATCGAGCTCTTCGATGACGTCCATCAGCGCTCTTCGTCGTTCGTGAGGTTGATGCCCAGAATGGCAGAGACTTTTTTTTGGAGGTCGATGAGCTTCTCAGCGAGCGCGAGCTTCTCCTCGAGCCGCGCCGAGCGCTTCTCGAGTTCGGCGATGCGCCGGTCCTTCGCGTCGTGCTTCGGCTTGCGGCCGGGCTTGCGCCCCGCGAGAGCCTCGCTGCCGTGGAGGGCGAGCTGCTTGCGCCAGGCCGTCAGGAGGGAGCTGTAGATGCCCTCGCGGCGCAGCAGCGCCTCGATGTCCCCGCGCTGGGTGCACGCGGCCGCCTCGCGAACGATGCGCAGCTTCTCCGCCGCCGAGAACTTCCGCCTCTTGCCCCGCTTCGGCACAGTCTCGACGGCGACGCCACTCGGGCGGGGAGCAGCGCCCTGCGCCGCTGGGGCGGGGGTAGGATCGACGGATCGGAGATGGGAAGGCTTCGGCACGAGTCAGGTCCATTCTCCGCCCTCTCACCACAGATTTCCAGGGGGAGCTTGTCTCACCCGACGTTGGCACAGAGGGGACGCGAGAGCCCGATGGGCGGATCAGCAAGTACCGATACAACCGCGAGGGGCGCCTCGTCGAGGTTCACAACAGTCACGGAGAGGTGCACCGCATTCGGCTGAACGCCGCCCGGCTCGTATCGGAGGAGGTCACCTTCGACGGCCGCACCCTTCGCTACCGCTACGACGCCATGGGGCGTGTCGTGCAGTTCGAGAACGGTCTCGGCGAGAAGACCGAGTACGTGTACGATCTCGCCGGTCGCGTCGTGGAACATCAGTACCCCGACGGCGGCGTCGAGACGTTCGAGTACGACGAGCTGGATTACATCATCGCGGCGCACGGCCCCTCAGGCGACGTGTATTTCGATCGCAATCTCCTGGGCTGGGTGACGCGCGAGAGACAGGTGAGCGGCGGCGAGACGTTCTCCGTGGAGACGCGACATGATTTGATGGGCAATGTCGTCGAGCGAAGGACCTCCCGCGGACACCACCAGGCCTGGGTACGCGATGCCGCGGGCCGCGCGCTGCGCGTGACGCTCGACGGCAAGGAAGAGCTCGGCGTCGTCCGCGACGCGCTCGGGCGAGAGACGACCCGTTATTTGCCCGGCAGCGGGCGCGTGGACATCGTCCATGACGGGCTCGACCGCATGGTCCAGCGCACCGTGTCCCGCGTGGCCGCGGGCCCTCGGGTGGCCCCGGGCCAGCCCGATTGGGTCGGGGCGCTCCCCCACGACCTCACCCTCCGACAAGCGGTTCACTACACACCTCAAGGCGACGTGGCCGCGGTCGACGACGATCGCTCGGGCACCGAGCGATGGGATCACGATCCGCGCGGACAGGTGCTGGCTCGGACCGACACCTACGGGCACGGCGAGCACTTCCGGTACGACGCGGAGGGGAACGTGCGCGAGCTCGGCCCCGGCGCGCCGGAGCGCGAGTACGGGCGCGGCAACGTGCTGCTCCGGCGCGGGCCTGTATCGTACGTGTGGGATGGCGACGGGAGGCTGATCAAGCGCCGCGTGCTCACGCCGAGCGGTGACGAGGCCACCACGACCTACGAATGGAACGGCGCGGGCCTCCTCCGTGCGGTGGTGCGCCCTGACGGCATCCGGGTCGAGCATGTCTACGACCCCTTTGCACGACGCCTCGAGAAGCGCGTGCTCAGGAGAGACGAAGGCGGGCGCATGGCCACCGTGTCCACGACGCGGTTCGTCTGGGATGGGGACACGCTCGTCCATGAGATCAAACGCGTGTGGGGTTCGGAGGGCGATCGGGTCACCCAGGAGAGGACGTACTGCACCGACGAGGAGATGTCGGCGCCGTGGGCGCAGAAGGACACGCTGAGCGGCGAAGGCGACGCCGTGTCGGCCGAGTGGTACTATTACCTGAACGACGCGGTCGGCAGACCGGAACGCCTGCTCGACGCCGCCGGGAATGTCGCTTGCGAGCTCGACCGCACGGTGTGGGGCGCCGCGCGCCCGCGCGAAGGCGCGCGCACGGAGACGCCGCTGCGGTTCCTGGGGCAGTACTACGATGACGAGACGGGCCTCGCGTACAATCGTTATCGCTACTACGACCCCGCGGTAGGACGGTACATCAGCGTCGACCCGATCGGGCTGCTCGGCGGGCAGAACGGGTTCTCCTATGCGGGCAACCGGCCCACGAAGATGGTGGACCCCACGGGGCTGATGTTCTCGACCACCTCGGGGCGGACGGACGCGAACGGCAATCCGCTGCCGAACATCGAGGGGAAGAGCTCGACCGTCCAGAGCGACGATGATCTCGACCCGGCGCTGAGGGACGCGGTATCGAACTCCCGCGAGAAATTCAGGGATCCTGACAAGCCCGAAAGCGATCCTCGAAACCTGGACGCCGACGGCAAGGTCAAGCCGAAAGCTTCCAGCAAGGCCGGGAGATGCGCCGAGATCGACGGGTTGAACCAGCAGGCCAAGGACATCCGGCAGCGCCTTAGCAAAGATGCGAACGGCAGGGATTGCGAGAAGTGGGCGAAGATGTCCGAGGCCGAGCGGAACGCCCGAGTCCGGAACGAGCTGCGCGAGGAGTACCGTCGCGGCGCGAAGATCGAGGCGCACTCGAAGAAAGGGAAACCCAAGGATTCCTCGGAGAAGCCGTGTCCGTTCTGCGCGCAGGTCTTCCGTGAGCTGGGCATCCACCCGGAAAATATCAATGCTGATCCGAACAATGGTGTGTCCGACGAGGCCAAGAAGAGAGCTGGGCTCACCACGGGTGACGCCGATGGTGGCGTCATGTACAACGGCAAGAAATGGGATCACAAGAAAGACGGCGTCTACGAGCCGGACAGGAACGATCCAGGGAAGAATGTGGCGCGGGAGAATCCATCCGCGACCAACGTCGTCCCCAAGCTGAACCCGGACGGCTCGCAGCAGAAGAACTCGCGCGATCCGAACGCATTCCAGGACGAGCACGGCAATTACAGGCGACCGGACAAGCCGCCTCCGCCGCCGGACCCGAAGTTCGTACCGCCTGAGGACGACAGCACCGACCCGACCCGGAACCGGAAGAAGAGATGACAGACATCGGCAAAGAAGCTGCCATTTCAGGTTTGCTCACCGGGCTAGAGCGCGCGCCGGGCTCGGTCTGGCACGCCACGCGCGCCGTCCTCGCCTCTCCGGCTGTGACGGCCTGGCTTCACGGTGAGCCGCGTGCTCCCGCCTCGCCGGCGCAGCGCCCGTGGTCAGCGCTGGAAGCGCTCTGGGCGAGCTCCCGCCCAGGCGAGCGGGTCCTGATAAGGGCTCCCGCGTGCTCTGGCACGAGCTCGCTGCTCGGCGCGTTCTGTCTTCATCTCACGCGGCGAGGGCTGGCCCGCGTGGCGTTCATCCCGATCTCGGTCCACAGCGGCATGTCGGATCCATCGATATGGGTTACCGCGCTGCATGCGCGGCTCGGAGCGTTGACTTCCAGGAAGGCATCCGAGCGCGCGCTCGCCCCGCGCGTGGCAGATGACATCCGACCGATCCTCGACGGTGATGAGATTCCCGAGATGCCGCTGCTGCTCGTTCTCGACGGTGCCCACGAGAACGATGATCCGGCGGTATGGTCGCGCATCGGATGGTCAGCGGGGCTGCCCGGGAACGTCCGCGTGTGGGTGTCTGCGGACAACGACCCCGGTGTCACGGCCGCCCAATGGGGTGAGGTCCTTCATCGGTTGAACGATTGGTCTAATGTCGTCTTGGAGACGCCGCCGGAGTGCTCCGTCGCGGCGTTGCCTGGTGACGTTGACGCAGATACCGTGTGCGTCTTGAGCGCCGCTAGCGGGCCGATCTCGGAGGCAGAGCTAGTCCAGATCGTGGGAGGCGATCAGGCCGAGGCCCGAGTGTCTGCCACGTTGCGGAAGCTAGAACCATGGCTCTGTCACATAACGCATGGCGCTGCGTTCCGTCATCGAGCTCTCGGGAAAGAGCTTGCTCTGCGCTTGAGCAGCCTGGGCGACGCCCGTGGGCGGGCGCTCTTGACCGGATATGTTCGGGCGACTCTCGATAGCTGCTCCGAAGGGAGCATCGCCCCGGTCGCTCCATCGCAGTACATAATTCGATACGGGGCGATGCACTTCTTGCGACATGATGCCACGGCGGGAGAGCTCGATCGCGTGATCGCCGAGCCGATGCGCGCCGCCTGGGAACCCTTGGATGGCGGTGCGTTCGGCTTTCGTGCGCTCGTCGTTGCCGCGTGGCGGCGAAGCTACGCGGCGTTCTGCGAAGCGACGTCGGAAGCCTCGCATGGCCCTTGCATGGTGCAGGCGCTGCGGTTGCGAACTATCTTCGAGCAGCTCATCACTTCGTTCGTGCACGCGCTCCCGGACGTGGTTGGCGGTGCCATCCACGAGGGGATCTTTCAACCGGGCGCAGGCATCGAACTCGCCAAGCCGCTGAGCGAGAAAGATAGGCTAAGGCTGTGGCGTGCGGTCCGGCCCGCCGTGTCCGAGGCGGATGTGGTATGGCCAACGCCATTGCTGCACGAAGCAGATCGCGTCGTCGCAGGGAACGAGGCCGCCGGCGCGACCGAGACCCCCTCGGCATACGCGCGAGACCGCAGAGGCTTCGTATTGGGCGAGCTGAAATGGCGCCGTGTCGTGAAAGCGCTCGTGATCGGTGCGCTCCGGCGTATCGCCGAGCGGCTGCGCTTCCCCGCGCGGGAGGATGTTCTGCTGCTGGCGGCCAGGCGCCTTGCTGGGCTCCGTCCAGAGAGCCGTGCGTTCTGGGCTGCCCTGCTGGCGCCGCTCTACCCCGAGGAGCGCCGCGCCGAGCGACTCGACGACGTGGACGCGCAGATCTCCACCTTGCCGAAGCTCGGAGATCGCCTTGAAGTCTTGACGGAGCGGCTCCTGGGGACCTCAGCGGGAGCGAGCGCGATCGTTCAACGAGCCATGGGATGGCTGCTTTCCTCCGAACGGTTTCCGCTCACGGCGCAGCGCTTTCTCTTTCATGTTCCCGAGACTGAATGGAACCGGCGTGTTCCCGAGGAGGCCCGCGCGCTCGTCCGTCGCTGGCAAGGCGAATCGCGAGGATCCGCGGATTCGCTCGGGCCGCTCCGCTGCGGGCAGCTGCCTCCGTGGCTCGCGGCCGAGGTGCAGGAGGCTCCCCTCGCGGAGGTGAAAGAGCGGACGGACGTCTCTGACCGCAACTACGTCGCCTCCGAGCTCGTCTCCTTCGTCACGGCGGACGTCCGAGCGGAACTGGCACGCATGTTCTTCTCGGAACCGCCGGAGGCCTTTCGCGGCCAGGGCCGCGCTATCGAGAACTGGGCGGAATCGGCGACACTGGAGGAGCTCCGCCACATTCACCAGAAGGTGTTGCCATGCATGGGCTCTCAGATTGACGACGCGCTCGCGGCGCTCTCCCTCCGTGCAGTGGAGCTCGGCGACAGAGACCTTGCGACCAGCTTTTGCGCCGCGATGGCAGGGGACGACGACCGACATCACGCCGAGTTGGAAATCGCGCTTGCTCTGGGCTCGTTTTCCGACGTGGAGCGCCTCGTGCATCCGGATCTGGAAGACGAGGAACCATCTGGAATGCTTGAGATGGTAGGGAAGGCGCTGAAGAGCGAGGAGCACGCGGCTCGCTTCGCGGAGCTCGTGCGTGGCGCTGCCCGCGCATCGAACAGGCTGTCCGCGTGGGCGTCTGTGTTCCCGTCGCTCTCCCTGGAAGCGAGGGAGAGCTTGTCCGCCGCCGTCGCCGAGACGGTAAAGGAGGCGCTCCGCGTGCCGCCCGAAGAGTCCGACGACTCGCTCTGCAGCATGTTCCCCTGGATGTCGGTGGAGAGCTTGTGCGACGTGTGGCGGGAGCGCGCCTCGCCCGAGAACTGGCGCCCCACGATCGCCGAGATCACGCCTCTCTTCACGTACGATCGACGTTATGACAACGGCGCGTGCCTGGACACGCTCCTCCTGCGTCTGGGAGGTGAAGCCGCGCTCGTGGCCTGGGCCAGGACGCTCGCCGAGCTCGACGACTGGTTCTCGGAGATCGGGCCCGGGTCGGAGTGATCGAGGGCGCTCGCGCCGGCGCGGCGCACGTCGGCCGGTGTTGCAAGTACGAGAAAGCCCATGCGTCGGGGGACTCTTGGCATGGACTGTCCCATCGATGGCGATGGGGAGGTGCGCTGGCGATCCTCGCCGGTTGCGCGGAGGCTGCCAGCTGCCTCCCCCGGACCGTGTCCGGTTGCGCGGAGGCTGCCAGCTGCCTCCCCGGGACCGTGTCCGGTTGCGCGGAGGCTGCCAGCTGTCTCCCCGGGACCGTGTCCGGTTGCGCGGAGGCTGCCAGCTGCCTCCCCGGGACCGTGTCCGGTTGCGCGGAGGCTGCCAGCTGCCTCCCCGGGATCGTGTCCGGTTTGTACGAGCGGACCGCATGTGCCGTCAGCTCCCCGCGCTCTGCTCGACGAGCGCCTGCCACCGCGCCTTGAGCGCCGGATCGGACCGGAAGCGCTCGTGCCACATCGCGTGGAGCGCGGCCCAACCCTGCGGGCTGAGCCCGTAATGGCTCTGGATCTGCTGGATGTGTCTTGAACGGTCTCGCGCGTCAGCGCAGATGCGCGCGTACTCTCCGAGGGTGATCCGCTCCACGCGCCGCATCTCCTGCTCATCGACGCCGGGCTGCGCCTGCACGGCGGGTTCGGAGGTCGATGCGCTCGCGGGCGATCCGGAGGCGGAGCTCGGTTGCTGGAAGGGCAGGGCCCAGCTCCCCTGCGAGCGCTGAGGTGGTAGCGGTGCGGTCTCGTCCTTGACGGGGCCCGAAGAGGTGGGACGTGAGAAGGGCAGGGCCTTGTCGGCCGGAGGCGAAGGGGTAGGGCGCGAGAAGGGCAGGGCCTTGTCGGCCGGAGGCGAAGGGGTAGGGCGCGAGAAGGGCAGGGCCTTGTCGGCCGGAGGCGAAGGGGTAGGGCGCGAGAAGGGCAGGGCCTTGTCGGCCGGAAGCACAGGGGCCGTGCGAGAGAAGGGCAGGGCTCTGTCGGCCGATAGCGCGCCGACCGCGCCGATGCGCGTGGCATCCTTCCTCTTTGCGGCCGGGGTTGCGGCGCTCTCGGCCCGAGGTGCGCTCGAGGCGTCCTGACGGAACGGCAGCGCTTCGCGTGGCGCGACAGCCCGAGTGCCGAGGAGCGTCACACGGCCCGGCGGCGCCGTTGGCGGCGGGTCCGGGAACGGGGTGGGCGTGACCGCGGGCATTGGCGACGGCATGGCCGGCGGCAGCGGCGACGGCATGGCCGGCGGGAGCGACGACGCGATGGCCGGCGGCAGCGGCGACGGCATGGCCGGCGGGAGCGACGACGCGATGGCCGGCGGCACCGGCGACGGCATGGCCGGCGGCAGCGACGACGGCAGCGGCGCCGGCTCCACGACACCGAGCCCCGGCGGCGCGGCCGCGCCCAGCCTGGCCCACGGCGATCGCGCAGCCGCCTCGCCACCCGCGCCCGCGGCGGGCAGCGGCGTCGCCCGGTCTCGAGGCGCCCCCTGCAACGGGGAGAGGTGCGCCGCAGGCGCCACAGGGATCGGCCCCTCCGGCTTCCGGCGCGCGTGTCGCGCCCTCGCCTCGGCGCGGCCCTTCTGCTCGGCGACGAGCTCCAGGTAACGCTGGCTCGAGCGCAGCTGCCCCCGCGCCGCCCGCGCGGCGAGCCTCGACATCCAGCCCTCCCGCGCCGCCTCCCACGCCTCGACCGAGAGCCCCGCCCCGGCGAGCACCTCGTCCCGCGGCAAGCCCGCCTCGAGGGCCCCGGTGATGGCGGCGAGCTCCTCGAGCGTGATCGATCGGATCGTCCCCTCGCCCTCCACCATGCCTCCCCGAACCTACGCCCCTCTGCCGCTCAGCGGTGCGGTGCCTGCCCCGACCGATCTCGCCGCGCGCCCATCCCCGCTACCTCATCGCCCGCTGAAACTGCGCCATGAGCTCGTCGTCCTCCAGCATCGCCGCGGTCCATCGCTGCTGCGCGCTCAGGTAGTCCTCCAGCGTCAGGTCCAGCCGGCTCAGCACCGTCGCCATGTCGGTGCCCCGCTTCATCGCGCGCGCGGCCTCGAGGAACCGCTCGAACGACAGCTCGCGCTTCGCGCGGCCGCGCTGGACCCGGGCGAACGTCTCGGCGAACGCGGCCACGAGCGGCGGCACGCCCACCTCCTCGCCGTCGTCCTCGTCCGCCTCGAAGAGGCGCGCCTGCCAGGCGTCGTCGAGCGCCTCCCAGCTCGCCTCGTCGAGCCCGTGCTCGGCGAGGAGCGCCGCGCGGTCGGCGCCCGGGTCCGCGAGCCGGGCGGCCAGCGTCGCGTAGACCTCGACGTCCTGCGAAGGATCCTTCATCGCGCGGCCAGGCTACCTCAGCGCGCGGCTTGGGGCCTCCTCCGCGCAGGTGTATCCATGGGGCGTGTCCTTCTCCTACCTGCCTTTCGTCGCGCCCGGCGGTCAGGACGGGCAGCCCTCCGCGCCCGCCAGCATGGACCTGCTCGCCCACGACACGCTGGAGAGCGCGCACGCCGCGCTCCGCCGCGCAGCGCTGTCGCTCGAGCACGACGTCGAGCCCGTCACCGACCTGACCGGGCCCGCGCGCGCCCTGGAGCGGGCCCTCGGCGCGATCTACGACGCCTTCGACGGCCGCGCCGATCGCATCGCGGCCGTGCGTGACGCCATGGCGGAAATTGACATCGTTGCTGCCGCCGTCGGCGGGGCGGCGGGGCTCGACGCGGGCCTCGCGGCGGTGGGCGAGCGGCTCCGGAGCGCGCGGGGCTGGCTCGAGCGCGCCGAGGCGCGGCTCGCCACCGTGCCGCCGGCGCCGCCGCTCGACCCGCCGCCCATCCTGGCGAGCCGCGATCGGCCGCGGCTCCACGCGGTCCCGCGCGCGTCGCTCGTGCCGAGGATCAAGGTCCCGGAGCCGCCCCCGGCCGAGCTCGTCGCGAAGCCGCCGCCGCCGATCGCGCGGCCGAAGACGTTCGAGGAGCTCAAGGCCGCCGTCGAGGCGCTGAAGAAGCAGGCGCCCGCGCCCGGCGCGCTCCCCGGCGCGGCGGAGGCGCGGCCGCTCCCGGAGCGCCGTGACGAGCCCGCCGCGCCCCCGGCGCCGCCGGGGTTCGCGCGGGAGATCGGCGCCGCGATCGACGACCTCGCCTTCCTCCGCGCCCGCACCCGCGAGTGCTTCGAGGAGGTCGCGATGGTCGGCATGCAGCGGGCGCCGCTGCTCGGCGATCCCTTCCGCGGGGCGCTGATCCTCGAGCGGCGCATGCTCGCGGCCATCGACGTGATCGCGGCCATCGGGGCGCCGGCGCTCGAGCACGTGCCGCGGCTCGTGGCCGAGGCCCCCGTGAAGGATCCGAGCCTCGCCTTCGCGAGCGCGATGGTGCTCGGCTGCTTCGCGGGCCGCGACGCGCTCGCCGCGGCCGAGCACGCGCTGCTCCGGAGCGACCGCGACAGGGCGTTCATCGACGAGCTCGGCGCCGCGCTGAAGCTCGTCCCGCACGAGCTCTTGCCGCTCGCGCTCCGCGGACTGCTCCGCGAGCCCGAGCCGCTGGTCCGCGCGATGGCGATCGACGTCCTCGCCTACCGCGGCCTCGCCACCGAGGACGAGCTCGTCGCGGCGGCCTCGGACGAGGCGGCCCCCGTCGCGGCGCGCGCGCTCCACCACCTCGCCTGCGGGCCGAGCCAGCGCTTGCCCGAGCTGATCCAGCGGGCCGTCGCGGCGGAGGACCCGGCGCTCCGCGAGGCCGCCTGGACGGCCATGGCGCTCTCGGACCACCCGCACGCCTCGATCGCGCTGCGCGGCGCGCTGGAGGGGACCGAGGGCGGCGACGCGGCGGCGCTCCTGCTCGCGATCGCGGGCGACGAGGCGGACGCGCGGCACCTCGTCGCGCGCGCCTTCGAGGCGCCACGCCGCGGCCTGATCGCCGCCGTGGGCTGGACGGGCGCGGCCTCGGCCGTGCCCCTGCTCATCGACCTGCTCGAGCGCGACGGGGACAAGGCGGTGAAGCTCACCGCGGCCTACGCGCTGGAGCGGATCACCGGCGCCGAGATGTGGGAAGAGGTCGCGGTGGAGGACGAGGAGATCGCCGTCGCCGATCCGCCCGACCCCGACGTGGGCGAGCCCCGCGAGCTCAAGCTCGCGCAGCTTGTCAGCGATCCCCGCGACCCGCCCGCGGCTCCGGCGCCCGAGCTGGTGGAGCAGCCCACGGTGGACGCCGCGCGCTGGCGGGCCTTCTGGATGGAGCGCTGCCAGGGCTGGGACCTCGGCGCGCGGTACCGGCGCGGGCGCCCGTACACCCCGGAGGTCGTGCTCGACGAGCTCGACGCGGGCCGGGTCACCCCGGCCGAGCGCCGGCACCTCCAGCGCGAGCTCATCGTCCGCACCGGGCACTTCGTGCGCTTCGATCCGCACGACTTCGTCGTGGTGCAAGAGGAGGCCATCGCGGCGTGGCGGCCGATCGCCGCGCGCGCCTCGGGCACCCCGGGCCGCTGGACGCGGCCGCGCCGGCGCGCGGGGTGAGCGCGACGCGGACGCCTGCGGCGCCGAGCATCGACGGAGCGGCGCCGCGGGCGGGCCGCTCCGGGGCCGGCGCGACGTGATTCGGCTACTTCTTGGCGGGTGCGGCCGGCTTGGGCGCCGGGCCGGCGGGCTTCGCAGGCGCCGCGCCCCTGGCCGGCGGCGCGCCCTTCGCGGGCCCAGCCTCGCCGACCTGTCCGCTGTTGTACATCTGGATGGCGCGATCGGTGAGCTCGAGATCGGCGCGGTAATAGGGCGCTGCCGACTTGTCGAGGATGAGGTCGTAACCCTCCTGCGCGGCGAGGCGGCGGAGCAGGCCGAGGACCTTCTGCAGGATCGGCGTGGTCATCTCGCTCTCCTTGCGCTGCATCTCGCGCTGGTAGTCGACCATCGTCGACTGGAGCTCGGCGGCCTGACGCTGCCAGGTCTCGAACCTGCGCTGCAGCGCGTCCTTCGGCGTCTTGCCCGCCTGGGCCTCCTTGTCGAGCTTGTCGCGCTCGTCGGCGAGCGCGCGCTGCTTCGTGTCGAGCTCCACCTGGCGGCTGTCGAACAGCTTCTTGAGCGTCGCCTGGACGCGCAGCCCCTCCTCGGTCTCCAGCATGGCGCGGCGCACGTCGACGACGGCGATCTTCGACTGCGCCGACGCCGGCGCGGACGACAGCAGCGCCGCCCCGCCCAGCGCCGCTGCGGCGAGCAGCGGCAGGAAGCGCGCCGCGAAGCGCCGGCCCGCGATCGGCCGGGACCGGAGCGCAGCGCCCCGGCTCGCGTCGGCCGAACGCACAGAGCCGGAGATCGTGGAGCAGCGCACGAAGGGCCGCTCAGGAGCGTTGTTTTGCATCGCGGATGGCCTTAGCTACCCGGCCACCCAACGTCAAGAACGTGGCGCGCCCTTCTCGCGCGCCGGAGCCGCCGCGCCCTCGGCGTGAGCATCGTTGCCCTGCGCGGGGCCCGCGCCGCGCTGCCCCGCGGGATCGCCGCCCGGCGCCTCGGCGCGATCCTTCCGCGACACGGTGCCGCTGGCGGTCTTCGCGCTCTTGCTCCGCGACGGCGCCGCAGCGGCCTGCCTGGCGGATGGATCCGCGCCGTGCGGAGTCTGCAGCGCCGAGGGCGCGGGCAGCGACCGGCCGAGGCGCTCGCGGGCGAGGGCGATGAGCCGCTCGACGTCGTCGCTCCCGCGCAGGAACGCCTCGCGGTGGCGGGGATCCCGGAGCGCCTCGACGCGCGCGGCCAGGGAGGTGAACGCGGCGTCGAGCGCGGCGTCCGCCTCCCGCTCCTCCCCGGTCGCGAGGAGCGACTCCACGAGCGTGACGCGGATCGCGTCGTCCCACTCCTCGATGGGCCCGCCCTCCAGGTGGCGCGCGGCCTCGCGCGCCGCGTCGACCGCGGCCCGGAGCTCGCGCCGCGCCAGCTGGACGCGGGCGAGCGCGAAGCTCGCCATCGCCTGCAGCGCCGTCGCGTGGCGCGCGGTCTCCTCGCAGAGCCAGCGCGCGATGGCGTGGGCGGTCCCGTGGTCGCCGGGCGCGCCGCGCCACACGAGGAAGATCGCCTCGTACAGCCGGCCGACGATCCTGAGGCGCGCGACGTGGCAGTCGTCGGCGATCCGGCCCGCCTGGCGCTCGTGCGCGATGCCCTCCTCGATGTTGCCGAGCCGCGCGTACGACATGCCGAGGTTGTGGAGCGCGAAGCCCTCGAGCGCCCGGATCTTCCGGCTCCGCGCGCCCTGCAGCGCGCGCTCGAGCAGCGCCTGCGCCTCCTCGAACAGGCCGAGGTGGTTCAGCACCGAGCCGGTGTTCAGGCGGGCCTTCGCCGCGATGATCGCGTCGCCGGCGGCGTCGGCGTCCGCGATGAGCGACGCGCCCGCGGAGGCCGCGGCGGACAGGTCGCCGACGTGCATCAGCGCGGCGAGGTGCGCCTCCCGGGTGTGGAGGAGCGCGGCCGTCGAGCCGCTCGCGCGCGCGACCTCGATCGCCGCCTCGGCGGCGCACCGCGCCTCGGCGGGCCGGCTCAGGTCCACGAGGCCGCGGACGCGCGACGCGAGCAGCCTCGCGCGGATCGACGGGGAGAGCGCCGCCGCGAACTGCGGCGAGAGCGCCGAGGCGGCGCGCGCGTCCCCCTCGGCGCTCTGGCCGGTCGCGATCATGCAGGTCACCGCGAGGAGCTGCGCCTCGCCCCACAGATCCGAGCCGGGCAGCGCGAGGCGCGCGGCCTCCTCCGCGGCGTCGAGCCCCTCGGGGACGCGGCCCATCAGCTCGCAGACCTCCCCCCGGTGGACCAGGAGCGTCGCGCGCGTGGTCCCCTCGGCCCCGCAGGCGAGCCCGCGCGTCGCGAGATCGAGCGCCGCGTCGAGCTCCGCGCCGCTCGCCACCGCGCCCCGGGCCGCCCGCGCGTAGAGCAGCGCGGCCCGCGTCTTCTCGCCGCCGGCCTCCGCGTGGCGCGCGATGAGCCCCGGATCGACGTCGCCCGCGGACTCGAGCCAGGCGGCCGCGGCGCGGTGGAGCGCGGCGCGGTCCTCCTCGAGGATCGAGGCGTACCCCGCGTCGCGCACGAGCGCCTGGCGGAACGTCCACTGCACCTGCCCCGCGACGCGAGGCTCCAGCTGGCGCGCGATGATCTCGCCCGCCTCCAGCTCGGCGAGCTCCGCGCCCACGGCGCGCTCGAGCAGCGCCTCGACGCCCGCGGTCCAGAAGACCTGGCCGAAGACGGAGGCGGCGCGCAGCACCTCGCGCACCCCGCTCGACATGCGGTCGACGCGGAGCTGCACGAGCGCCTGCACGCTGAGCGGCACGTCGTCGCGCCCCTCCGCGGCGTGCCGGATGAGCTCCTCCAGGAACAGCGCGTAGCCGCCGGCGCGCTGCACGATGGCGCTGCGCGTGGCCGGGCTGGCCTGGGGGAGGGCGGTCGCCACGAGGCGATCCGCGGCCTGCGGCGACAGCGGCGAGAGCGTCAAGCGGGTCACGTTGCGCTGCTGCCACAGCGACGGGAACCGGCCCGCGAGCTCGGGGCGCGCGAAGCCGAACACGCCGAAGCGGAGATCGGTGCAGCCGAGCAGCCAGTCGACGAGCTCGACGGTGGTGCTGTCCGCCCAGTGCATGTCCTCGATGACCAGGATCTGCGGCGTGCTCTCGGACTTCGAGCGGAAGAACGCCTCGATCGCCATCCGCATGCGCGATTCCATCAGCTGCGGGGCCTCGCGGGCGGCGCGCAGCGGCTCGTTGCCGTCGTTGGGGAACGGCACGCCGGCGAGCTCCCCGATGAAGCCCGCGAGGAAGCGCAGCGGGCGGGCCAGGCGCACCGCCACGTGGGCGTTCACCTTCTGCACCTGGTCCTCGAGGCGCTCGCCGTCGTGGATGCCCATGAGCGCGCGCAGGGCGCGGCCGAGGCCGGAGAGCCCCGACCCCTGGCTCATCGGATCGCCGCGGCAGAGCAGGATGACCGGCGCGTGCGGCGCCATGTCGAGGCGCTGGATCAGCTCGGCGCGGACGCGGCTCTTGCCGATGCCGGCCGGGCCGGTCACGAGCGCGGCGCGCGGGATCCCGTCCTCGGCGACGTCGCTGAAGATGCCCTGGAGCCGCGCGATCTCGTGCTCGCGCCCGAGGGTCGGCGTGGGGTGCCCGAGGAGCTTGCGCGCGTCGAAGCCGGCCGCGTCCTCGTGCAGGAGCACGCCGCCGCGCGCGTCCTCCTGGACCACGAACCGCCCCTCGAGCGCCGCGGTCGCGTACCCGTCGATCCGGACCGCGCCGGGCACGGCGGACTCGAGCTGCTGCGCCGCGCGCTCGAGCGCCTCGCCGGCGAGGTTCGTGCGGCCGCGGACGGCGTGCCCGACCGCGACCGAGACGCGCGCGCCCGGCGTCGACCTGGCGACGGTCAGCGCCGCCCGCGCGGCGCGCATCGCCTCGTCCCCGCGCGAGCGCTCCACCCCGAGCACCGCGACCATCTTCCCGCTGAGGAGCGGCTCGAGCCGCGCGTCGTCGCCGAGGACCTCGCGGAGCGCGGCGTCCACCTCGGGGCGGAGCGGGCCGGCGCCCAGCTCGAAGAGCACGCAGGCGACCACGCGCCGCTCGCTCGTGGCGAGCCGCACCTGCGGCCGCTCGTCGATCGGCCCGGAGGGGCTCGCCGGGCCCGACCGGATCTCCGGCGCCGCCGCGCGGCGGATCGCCGAGGCGGACCTGTCGGTCGCGGGGGGGTCGTTGTTGAGCTCCCCGACCCGCGCGAGCGCGCGCGCGAGCTCGCCGCCGTTCTCGTACCGCATCTCGCGATCGCGGGCGATGGCGCGCGTGATCACCTCGTCGAGCGCCTCCGGCACGTCGAAGCGGACCTGCGCCGCGCGCGGCGGGTCCTCGAGGACGAGGCGGCCGAGCAGGGCGATCGCGTGCTCGGTCTCGAAGACGTTCCTGCCGGTGACCAGGCGGAACAGGACGGAGCCCAGCGAGTAGACGTCGGCCCGCGCGTCCACGGGCTCGCCGCGCGCCTGCTCGGGCGCCATGAAGTGCGGGGTGCCGATGATCGTGCCGCGCTCGGTGGGGCAGTCGTCCGGGACCGCGAGCCTCACGACGCCGAAGTCGATCAGCTTGATCGCGGTGCCCTTGCCGCGGACGAGGAAGATGTTGGAGAGCTTGAGGTCGCGGTGGACGACGCCGCGGGCGTGGATGGCCGCCATGGCAGCCGCGCTGCGCCGGACGACCTCCACCGAGTCGCGCAGGCCGAGCGGCGCGCGCCGCTGGCGCTGCCCGAGGTCCTCGCCGTCGAGCCACTCCATCGCGAAGAAGAGGCGCCCGTCGAGCCAGGTGCCGTGCGCGATGTACTGCACGATGTTCGGGTGCCGCAGATCGGCCAGGATGGCGATCTCGCGCGCGAAGCGGGCGCGCTCCTGGGGCGACGCGGCGGCGCGCAGGACCTTGATCGCGACCGGGGCGCCGGTGGACTGATCGGTGCCCTTGAAAATATCGCCCATGCCGCCGCTTCGGCTGCGGGCTTCGATCATGAAGCGGTCGGTCGGATCGGTGAACTCCGGGAGCACCGTCAGGAAAGGCTACGCGAATTGCGCGGCTTCATGCCAGAGAGAAGGCGTTCCGCGCCACGAGGAGCGCCGGCGGGCGGCCTGGGCTGACGCTCGTCTCGCGCCGCGGCGCCCGGCTCAAGCCGGTCCCGCGCGCCGCGCGGCGCCCGAAGGAGCGATGGCTGGCCCTCGAAAATTCCAGCCACGATCCACGCCGCCCGCCGTCCTCACCACCATCCATCCCGCGCGCGGCTCCTGCGCGCTCAGAACGCCGCGATCACGCCGGCGCCGACGGACGCGCTGAGATGAGGAGCTCGCAGGACGTCGACGTGCGGGCGCTCCTGGAGCCCGACGGCCGTGAGGAGATCCAGGTGGGTGGTGAACGAGAGCCAGTCGTTCAGCGCGAGCTCGACCCCGGTGCGGAACCCGAGCGCCGCGAACACAAGGAGCAGCGCGCTGTCGCTGCTGCGCTGCCCGGTGAGCGTCAGCAGGCCGAGCTCCACGAGGGCGCAGGTGGCGAGCACGTCGTTCGTGTGAAGGCACGGAACGACGGCGTTCGTGACGAGGATGCGGGTGTGCATCGGCTCCCCGCCCGGGCTCGATGTGTCCAGGCTCCACCCCCGGCCGCTCGTGCCTGAGCTCAGGGGGAGGAACGCTCTGCGGGCCTCCAGCGCGAAGGAGAGGCGGTTCGACCAGTGAACCCTGCAGAACCAGGAGACGCCGCCGATCAGCTGATCGGTCAGCCCGATCTGCGCGAACACGCCGGTGCCTCCCCGGAGCGTGCTCAAGATCCCGGCGGGCTCGCTCGCGGGGGCCGGGCGCGCCGGCGGCGGTCGTGACCGCGGCGGAGCCGGGGGCGGCGCGAGCTCGGGGCGAGGCGGCGCCGTTGCGGGAGCCTGTGCATCGCTGCCGAACGGCGTCAGCGTGAAGGCGATCGAGAGCGCGATGTAGCTGGTGAGCAGCTCGCAGCCAGCGTCGCTGTCAGGCGCGCTGAAATAGCGCGGGGCGGAGGCCCTGCCGCCTTCGTCCCGGTACCGGAGGGTTGCGATCAGTATCGCGTCACGCTTCCCGATCGCGACGTCGGCCTCCTCGGGCGCGTCCTCGCGGAAAGGGTCGTAACCCGTGCGCCGACGGACCTGCTCGCGCAGCGCGCCCTCTACAGAGCACGACGTCGCTCGCGCATCCTCGCTGTAGCGCATCCGCAGCATGCGGCGTGTCGGCTCTGCTGCGAGCGCGGGCGCGCTGAAGAGGAGAGAGGCGAAAACAATCTTGCAGAGAAAGGATCGGGGCATTCCGGTTCAATGGCTCCGCCGAGGAGCTGCTTGCGGCAGCCATTGAGAGCTCTCGAGGCATAGCGCGTCAAGAGCTCATGACGCTTCTTTTGACGCAAGATTGAGCCCAGTAAGCCAGTCATGGCGTGATAATCGAAGCGGGCGAACCGTAATGGGCGCGTCAACGCGATTACGAGCGAGCGTGATCCGTATCTGTGACGATTCTGGCCAGTGGCCGTATTCGGCTGTCGAGCGGCCCATCGAGCGAGTGTGTCTGTATTCGTGGCAATCGAATCGCGCTGTCCGTAACGACGCGCAACCCTGGCGTGTGAACAGCGCATGGCGACCGCCGGCGCGCGGCGGACGAGCGCGCTCCGCCGACACAGCGCGGACCGCTCGGTCGGCGCTGCGCGGGGTCGGTCTCGATGGAGATGGGGGGAGAGAGGGAGAGGGGGGCGAGAGGGAGAGGAGGGCGAGAGGACGCCGAGCGATCAGCCCGCGCCGGCGCCGGCGCTGGCGCGCGAGGCGAGCCGCGCGAGGTCCTTGGGGTCGCTGACCCGGACGAGGATGACGGTGATGTTGTCACGCCCGCCGCCCGCGTTCGCCTTCTCGATGAGCGCGTGGGACGCCTTCTCGGGATCGGGCTCGGCGAGGAGGATGTCGCGGATGGCCTCGTGCGGCGTCATCTTCGACAGGCCGTCGGAGCAGAGGAGGTAGACGTCGCCGGGGTGGGGGCGAGCGATGATCAGGTCGACCTTGACCGCGGGGGAGATCCCGATCGCCCGGCTCAGGTGGTTCGCCATCGGTCCGGTGATCCCCGCGGCGCCCATCGTGTGATCGGTGGTGAGCTGCGTCAGCTCGTTGTCGCGGAGGCGATAACAGCGGCTGTCGCCCACGTGGCCGATGTAGAGGCGCTGCTTGTTGGGGGAGAACCGGGCGCTGACGAGGGTCGTGCCCATGCCGTTGAGGCTCCGCTCGGCGTGGGCCCGCTCGTAGATGGCCTGGTTCGCCCGCTGGATCGCGACCGCGAGCTCGCTGCCGCGACGCGGGACGTCGGGGTAGGGGCTCTCGACGTCGCTGTCCACGAACGTCTGGTCCTTGAACGACCGCGCGATCGTGTCGACCGCGAGGCGGCTGGCGACGTCGCCGCCCGCGTGGCCGCCCATGCCGTCCGCCACCGCGAACAGGTAGTGCTCGTCCAGGCAGAGATAGCAGTCCTCGTTTTTCTTGCGCTTCTGGCCGGGGTCCGTCTGCCCGACGGCGCTGATGAGCAGGAGCGGCGACGAGCTGGTCGGCTCGTCGACGGCTGCATCGTCGTCGTAGATGATCGGGACAGCGGAGGGCTCCTCGCGCTCGTCATCGTCGTCGTCCTCGTCGTCGTCGCCACCGTACGACGGAGCGCTCGCGCGCCTGAGCGTGCTCTGCAGCACCTCCGGCGGCGCGAGCGTGATCAGCGTCAGGTCATCGTCGTCGTTGAAGGCGTCGTCGTCGTCGTCGAGGCGCGCTGGCCCGTTCGGTCGTTTCCAGTCGGCGCCCGAGACCCGCTCCGCGCGGCCATGTCCACCCGTGGTCTTTGCGTGCGAGCTCTCGCCTGCGGGCACACGCGCGCCGTCCTGCGTGCCGGCTGTGCCCGGCCTCGTCGTTGTATCTTCGAGATCTGCCTCCCCCTCGTCGAGGGCATGGGCTCCTGGGCCACCCAGCGTCGGCGTCGTCGCCGCGCGGGGCCGGGCCCGGTCGCCGTTGTTTGAACGAAAATACCAATAGATTAGCCCGAGAAGGGCGATTCCCATGACAAGGGCGGCTGCGAGATCGGCCATGTCCCGGCGACCAACGTAGCAAAGGCGCGCCGCGTCTCCGAGATCAACATGCAGGGGGACGGAAGACGGCGATCGATCTTGCCCCGGCCTCGGCCGGCGGCCCCCGTGCCGGAAGGGCGCACCTCGGGTACCCATCAGCGCAGGAGAGCGACGTTGCGTCCCGTCGCGGGGCACGCTGCCGCGGGCGTCCGCCAAGGCGCGCCTTAAAGGAGGCGGCCCCGCCACGGCGCGCCTCAAAGGAGGCGGCGCCGCCGTGCTGTGTGCGCTCGCCTGGGGTCGGCCGCGGCCGTGCTGCGTCGCGGCACGCCGCGCGGGAGGCTTCGCCGCCCGGCGCTGCGCGCTCCCCGGCGCCGGCTTCGTGAGCCGACGCTCGCGCCGGCGTGTTCGGCGTGCGTCCGCCGCAAACGAACTCGTGGAGCGGGTTGCCAGTGCTCGTGACGCTGACTAGTCTCCGCGCCCGCATGAAGCTAGCCCGCGCACTTCTCCAGACACCTCGCGTCGTCGGTGTGGGCCTCGTCGCCTCGATCCTGGGCGGGCTCGGGGTTGCCGGCTGCTTCGTTGACAGCGAGGGGCTCCCGCCGCCGGCCGAGGGGTTCTACTTCCCGACAGGCCTGGCGGCGTCTCTGGGCGGCCGGGTCCTCTACGTCGCGAACTCGGACTTCGATCTCCGGTACAACGGCGGCACGGTCCAGGCGCTGGATCTCCAGCGGCTGCGCAAGAGGGCGCTCGCTCTCCAGGTGTCGCTCAACCCGCGCGAGGCGGGCGAGGGCGCTGGCGCCGCCGTGAGCGCGGCGTGCCAGGCCGTGGGCCTCTCGACAAACCCAGCGCCGCTGCTCCACCCGGGGCCGTGCGCGCCCCTCGACCTCTCCGCCCTCGATGGCGACGAGGAGGTCGTGCGGGGCTCGGCCGTGCTCGGGGCGTTCGCGTCGAACGTCCTCCTCGTGCACCGGCCGCTCCTCGGCGAGCTCGCCGACAGCGCCGCGGACGCGCCTCAGGCGCGGCTGTTCGTGCCCGTCCGCGGCGACCCCTCGGTCACCTTCTTCGACCTCGCCGACGATCGGCTCGACGCCCCTGACGCGCAGCGCTGCAGCGGGGACTCCTGCTTTCGGCTGGACTGCGGCGCGGCCGCGGCGGGCGGGCGCTGCGGCAGGGACCACCGCATCGGTGAGGATCCGGGCCAGGGGCTCCTCCGGCGCAAGCTGCCGCTCGAGCCGCTCGGGATCGCCGCCGGCCCGGACGGGACGAGCGTCGTCGTCTCGCACCAGACGACGGACACCGTGAGCGTCATCGCGAACCCGTGGGAGAAAGGGGAGAGACCGCAGCTGGCCGCGGTCCTCCCGGAGCTCGCCCTCGGCCCCACGGAGCTCGCGGCCGTGCCGCGCCCGCGCCTCATCACCCAGGTGAAGGCAGCCAGGCAGGAGATCGACTACCAGCCCGCGTTCGCGCTCACGTTCATCGCGGCGCCGCAGCTCGATCTGATCCGTTACCAGGAACCTTTCGAGGGCGCGCCGGCGCTCCTCTACCAGTCGACGACGACCCCGATCACCGCGCTCACGAGCGGCACCGACAACCGCGGGATCGCGGTCGACGCGCACGAGCGCCAGGTGTGCGAGGCGGCTTGCGGGGCGTGCGAGGCGGACTGCAAGGAGGTCGTCGAACGCGAGGAGCTCCACTACGCGTGCCTCGCGCAGTGCGCGGCGATCCCGCTCCAGGTGTTCGTGGCGCATCGCTTCCCGAACTCGCTGCTCATCGGGGAGGTGATCACGACGCTGGTCGAGAACGAAGCGGCCGATCCCGCGAAGCCAGGGAGCAAGTGGGCCGCGGCGTACGAGACGCTCGCGATCCGCGACACCGCGCCGCTCGCGGCCTACCCGTCGCGGGTCGAGGTGGGCGAGGTGATCGGGCTGGACAACGAGCGCCACCGGAGGATCTTCGCGATCGCGTTCGACTCCGGGCGCGTGTTCTCCTACGACCCGGAAGCGCGCCGCGTCGACGCCGTCATCTCCACCGGGCGCGGACCGCAGGCGCTCGCGTTCGACACGGGCAACAACACCTGCGGCGACGAGAAGGAGCGCTGCGACTGCGCGCCGGGCAGCGCGCCGGGCAGCGACGGCTGCGAACCCTATTCCTTCATGTACATCGCACATTTCACCGACTCGTACCTCGGCGTCGTCGATCTCGACATGCGCAAGAACACGTTCGGATCGATGATCCTCACGGTGGGCACTCCCGTCCCGCCCCGGGAGTCCCAATGAAGCTGCGCGTTGCGCTCATCGCCCCCGCCTCGGTCATGGCGCTCGCCGGGTGCGGCGAGGAGCCCGAGCCGGTCGCCGTCGAGGCCCTGGCGCAGTCCGGCCGGAGCGCCTTCGTGTGCCTCGCCGTCGATCGGCCGGACCCGAAAGCGCCGGGCGTGGTGCGCTCGCTGCCGATCACGGATTGCTCGAGCCGCACGGTCGAATCGCCCGGCGACTTCGGCATCGAGGAGGGCAGCGGGGGCAAGGCCACGCTGCCGCACCTCTACGCGCTCGTGACGCAGACGTCGCGCGGCGAGATCGCGGTCATCGACATGACCACCGAGAGCTCGCCGATCCTCGATCAGGACACGGGCACGCCCGGCGCGAGCTTCCTCCCGGTCGGCGCGCAGCCGGTCGACATCGCCGCGACGCCGGGGGGCACCGCGTCGTTCGTGGCCGTCGCCGAGCCGGGGCGCGCGGGGATCTTCGCGCTCCCGTCGGCGAAGGTGCTGCCGCGCGGCGGCTGTCCGGTCCCGTCGCTCGTCTCGTGGCCGGCGTGCTCGCTCCCGTCGCCGCCCGGCGAGATGCTGCTCGTCTCCGATCCGCCCGGACCTGACGGCAAGCTGCGGGCCTCGTGCTCGAGCGACTACGACCTCGACCCGACGAGCCCCGCCGAGGCCGAGGCCGGCGGCGACGCCTGCGGCAGCGGGAGCGGCGACCTGAGCCAGGAGGGGCTCGGCCGGCAGAAGCTCCTCGTGACCCTGCCCGAGCTCGGCGGCTTCGCCGTGATCGACGCGCAGGCGCTCCTCCAGGACGAGCGGTACAAGGAGGGCGGGTTCGCGCCGTGCGAGGTGGAGCGGTGGGTCCCCCTCCAGGCCTCGCTGCCGCTCTCGCCGCCGGCCGCGCCGCCCGACGAGGCGCCGGACGGCCCGGCGGCGTGCGTCCAGCCGGCGGCCGCGGCCAGCCCGGCGCAGGCGCTCGGGACGCCGCGGCCCCGGGGGCTCGCGCTCGCCGGCGACCGGCTGTTCATCGCCGATCTCGACGCCCCGGTGATCCACGTCGTCGACCTCCCGACGCCCTGCGAGCCCACCGAGCTGCCCCCGCTCCTGCCCGCGTCGACGCTCGACCCCGAGCGCGTCGTCACCACGACCCGCCTCGCGGTGAGCCAGCCGTTGCCGCCCGACTTCCGCCGCTACCTCTACGCGGTCGACGCGGGCGACGGCAGCGTGATGGTCTTCGACGTCAGCGACGGCGCGTCCGGCCAGT
The DNA here is from genome assembly GCF_051521455.1 of Sorangium sp. So ce887. Classification (NCBI taxonomy): domain Bacteria; kingdom Pseudomonadati; phylum Myxococcota; order Polyangiales; family Polyangiaceae; genus Sorangium; species Sorangium sp. So ce887. Next base: position 4,380,520 of record NZ_CP150354.1, read on the forward strand.
CGCCGCTCGTGCGCCCTCACCCGGAGTGGAACCCGTTCCAGCCGCCCGACCGGATCCGCCTGACCGCGCCGGTCCGCGATCTCGTGGTCGTGCAGCGCGATGCCCCCGCGATCCTCCCCGCGACGGGCGTGGCCCCGGAGGGGCTCCGGTGCGATCCCGATCCGAGCCTCAAGCCGTGCGACAGCAACGTCGCCTCGTGCGACCTCGAGACGCTGTACCGGACGTCGGCGAACCGCGACGCCGGCGCCGGCCCGCTGAAGCTCCGCGGCTCGTTCGCGTACCTGGTGCTCACGAACGGCCAGGTCGCGATCGTCGACGTCGACGACCTCGACGCGGCGTGCCGCGGGCCCGAGCAGCGGAGCCTCCGCGCCGGCTGCGCCGAGGCCGCATCGGAGGGCGACCCGCGGCTCGAGACGAGCGGCGAGGTCTCCTGCAACGTCGTCCTCCCGCACGCGCTCCGCTCGGAGAGCTACGTCGCGACGAGCGACGCCGTCGGTGTGCGCGAGCCCGGCGTGCAGGGCCTGCCGATCCTCTACGATCGCAGCGGCACGGTCGTGCAGCTCTCCGCGGCGAGCCCGAAGATGCGCGCCACGTTCCCGTCCGACGCGGCGGACGCGCCGGCGCTCACGCTCGCGGTGGGGGTCGAGCCCCAGGCGATCGCGTCGGTCGACAGCGTCGAGAGCGCGCTCGACGAGCAGGGGCTCGTGCTGAGGTCCGGCGAGCCGCATCACGCGCTGACGATGAACGTCGAGGACCCCCGCGTGCACCTCGTCAACGAGACGTGGATCGTGACCTACGAGGGGGTGCTCCCCGGGTTCACGAAGACCTTCGTCCACTTCGACGGGGACGGCCACCTCAGGAGCGGCGACGCCCGCTTCTGCCGTCGCGGCGTGCAGAGCCTGAACAGCGTCAAGGACCAGCCGATCCCCGCGGGCGTCGACGCCGCGCAGCTCGCCGACTTCGTGCAGATCACGTCCGAGCTCCCGGGCGAGGACACCCAGTACTGGACCGACGTCGACAAGGCCGTGTGCTCGTTCGACAGCTGCAACGCGAAATACGGCAACGTCATCACGTCGCGCCCGGGGCTCCGCGTCGTGGAGGCCTACGATGACCACCTCGAGCTCGATCAGGGCGACCCCGAGGTCGCGTTTGCGGCGTGCTGCTTCCCCGGAGAGATGCAGATCGGTGTCCGCGCCGGGGGCCAGTGGGTCGTCCGGAGCAACGCGGCCGGCTTCCTGCACCACGTGATCACCGATCCGGCCACGGGCACCTGCCGCAACTCGTGCGACGCGCGCCTCGCGCGGCTCAACGGGCGCGTCGTGCACACGCCCGGCGACGGGCGGGTCACCGACGGCGATCCGGGCGCGTTCGTCAACCCGATGTTCCGCTTCGCGATCACGGGCGGCGCGCCCGAGCCCGAGCAGGACATGCAGTTCCGCTTCACCACCCAGGGGGCGTTCAACCCCCTGCTCGTCGAGCTCGTGAACGAGGCGGAGCTCCAGCCGCAGGCCATCCGGCTCGTCCCGGCGACCGGAGAGCTCGCCATCACCGACGGCTCGCTCCAGGGCCTGATCCTGCTGGGCGGGAGCGGCGCCGAGGTCGTGCGCCGGTTCCACTGAGCCGCTCGCCCAGCCCGCGCGCCATTCCGATCTCCTCGCCAATTTTTCCACGAAAACGTGGCGAAAACGTCGAGCGAACGCTGAAATAACGCTCGAATCCCGCGTAGACCTCATCGGGCGTCGCGGCTAATACGCCGGCGATGCATCCGTCCGAGCAGCCTGCGGCCAGGAAGAAGCTGACGCCGGTGATGCGCCAGTACGAGGAAGCGAAGGCGCTCCACCCGGACGCGGTCCTCTTCTTCCGGATGGGCGACTTCTACGAGATGTTCAACGAGGACGCGGTCCTCGTGTCGCGCGCGCTGAACCTGACGCTCACGAGCCGCAACAAAGGGGAGCCCGAGGAGTCCCCGATGGCCGGCGTCCCGCACCACGCCGCGCACGGGTACATCGCGCGGCTCCTCGCGCTCGGCCACAAGGTGGCGATCTGCGAGCAGATCGGGGACCCGTCGAAGATCAAGGGGCTCGTGCCGCGGCAGGTGGTGCGCGTCGTCACGCCGGGGCTCGTGACCGAGACCGATCAGCTCGACGCGCGCGCCAACCACTACCTGGCGGCCGTCGACGGCGGCGGCGCGCCGCGCGGCGACGGCGGCGCCGCGGGCGGGCCGTACGGCCTCTCGCTGCTCGATCTCTCCACGGGCGAGCTCTCGGCCACCTCGCTCCCGGACGCCACGACGCTGCTCGCGGAGCTCGCCCGCGCGGATCCGCGCGAGGCGCTGATCGCCCGGGATCTGCCGGACATCCGCGCCGCCGCGACCTCGCTCTCCTGCCGCGCGGCGCTGCGCGACGACGACGAGCTCGACAGCGCGCAGGTCGCGTCGATCCTCGACGACGCCGCGATCGAGCCGATCTCGGCGGCGGCGCTGGCCGAGCACCCGCTCCCGGCGGTGCGCGCGGCGGCGCGGGCGCTGCGCTTCGCGCGCCGCTGCAGCCCCGGCGCGCGCATCCCGGTGCGCCGCATCGCCCCGCACGACACCTCGGGCACGCTGCGCATCGACGAGACCGCCCAGGCGCACCTGGAGCTCGCGCGCGCCGCCGACGGCGGTCGCCGCGGCACGCTGCTCGACGTCATCGACGGCACGGTCACCCCGGGCGGCGCCCGGCTCCTGCGCCGCCGCCTGCTCACGCCGCTCGCGGACGTCGCGGCCATCCGCCGGCGCCTCGACGAGGTGGAGCTCTTCGTCGCGCACCCGCGCGCCCGGGGCGAGCTGCGGGAGGCGCTCGGCGGCGTCGGCGACCTCGAGCGCCTCAGCGTCCGCGCGCTCCTCGGCGAGGCCACCCCGCGCGACCTCGGCTGCCTGCGCGACGGCCTCACGGCGGCCCCGGGGGCCGTCGCCGCGGTCCGGTCGATCCCCGACCTCGGCGACGCGGGCGCCGAGCCGCTGCTCGCCGAGGCGGCGGCGGTGGATGTCGTCGCCGACGTCTGCGCCGAGCTCACCGCCGCGCTGATCGAGCGGCCGCCGCCGAACGCGCGCGAGGGCGGCATCTTCCGCGAGGGCTACGACAAGGAGCTCGACGAGGCGCGCGCCGTCGAGAAGAACGCGACGGAGCTCATCCTCGCGCTCGAGGCGAAGCTGCGCGCGCAGACGGGCGCGCCGTCGCTCCGGGTCAAGTACACGCGCGTGTTCGGCTGGTACATCGAGGTGACGCGCGCGCACGTCGCCAAGGTCCCGGAGAGCTTCCGCCGCAAGCAGACCGTCGCGACCGGCGAGCGGTACACGAGCGACGAGCTCGACGAGCTCGCCGACAAGATCGAGCACGCCGGCGCGCGCGCGCTGGAGCGTGAGGCGGCGCTCTTCGAGCGCGTGCGGGGCCTCGTCGCGAAGAGCGAGGGCCGCCTCCGCGCCCTCGCGCGAAAGGTCGCGTCGTGGGACGTCGCCGCCGCCCTGGCCGACGTCGCCCACCGCAACGACTACGTGCGGCCGCACGTCACGTCGGGCGAGGCGATCGCGATCCGCGACGGCCGCCACCCCGTGGTCGAGCGCTACGCGGCCGCGGGGCACTTCGTGCCGAACGACACCCGCCTCGATCTCGCGGGCGAGCGGCTCTGGCTGATCACGGGCCCCAACATGGCCGGCAAGTCGACGCTCATGCGCCAGGTCGCGCTGATCGTGGTGCTCGCGCAGATGGGCAGCTACGTGCCGGCGCGCGAGGCGGAGATCGGCCTCGTCGACCGGATCCTCTCGCGCGTGGGCGCGAGCGACAACGTCGCGCGGGGCGAGAGCACGTTCATGGTCGAGATGCGGGAGACGGCCGAGATCCTCCGCGACGCAACGCGGAGATCGCTGGTGATCCTCGACGAGATCGGGAGGGGCACGAGCACCTACGACGGCCTCGCGATCGCCTGGGCGGTGGCCGAGCACCTGCTCGACGCGATCGGCTGCCGCGCCCTGTTCGCGACGCACTACCACGAGCTGACGGAGCTCTCGTCGCGCGCGCCGGGCATCGCCAACTACTCGGTCGCCGCGCGCGAGCACGGCGACGACGTGATCTTCCTGCACAAGCTCGAGGCGGGCCCCGCGAGCCGCAGCTACGGCGTGGCGGTCGCGCGGCTCGCGGGCGTCCCCGAGGGCGTGCTCGCGCGCGCCCGCGCGATCCTCGCGACGCTGGAGTCGGGCGCCGCGCTGCCGGGCGGCAAGCACGCCTCGCTCCGCGGCCGCACGCGCGGCGGCGCCGCGCAGCTCGACCTGTTCGTCCCCGCGCAGGCGGCGGTGGCGCCGGAGCAGGCGGCCGTCATCGAGACCCTGCGCGCGGTGGACGTCGATCGCCTTGCGCCGCTCGACGCGCTGAGGCTCGTGGCGAAGCTGAAGGGCTTGCTCGGCGGCGCCGGCAAGTGACGGCGGCCCTCGCGCCGGCCGCGGCCGGCGCGGCTCAATCCGGCGCCGCGAGCTCCCGGAGCTCGGTGCCGCCCGCGTACGCGTAGCTCACGAACGAATCGAACCCGGTGACGAGCAGCCCCACGGGCGCGGAGGCCGCGATCCGGTGCACGCCGTCGCGCTGCCGCCCGGGCAGCACGTTGTCCGGCGCCTGCTGCGCCGGATCGATCGTCGCGAAGCTCAGCTGGCAGCGGTAGACGACGAACGGCGGCGCGCGGCGCCCGCGCTCCTCGTCCGTGAGCCCGTCCGCGGGCGCGATCTCGCACTCCTCCGGCCCGAGCGCCACGCCGTCGAGCCGCACGACGGCCGACCGCGGCGCGATCACGGAGATGAAGTCGAACGCGTACTTGTCCGGCGTCAGGAACACGTAATCCGGCCGGAACTGCTCGATCGGCGGCAGGATGACGAGGCTCGGGTCTCCGCCCGGCAGCCCTTGCCTGACCCCGGTCGCGTTCTGGCTGGCCATGATCTGCGACACGATGACCGGCTCGGAGCTCTCGATCAGGAAGTCGCCCCAGGCCATCACCTCGTGGAACTGGCCCTGCGACGCCAGCGTGATCTGGTCGTCCGGCGGCGGCAGGGTCGTCTTGATCACGGCGCCCTGGCCGGTGGCGGCCATGATCCTGACGTACTCCGGCTCGGGCACGACCTCGATCTGCGCGCCGGCCTGCTTCACCGTCTGCGACCGGTTCGGCGTGTGCGGCACGGCGAACCGCTTGCCGGTCGCGCGGATCGGATCGAGCTGATCCTCCAGGTGGTCGGCGCAGCAGCGCCGATCCGCGAGCGTGGCGAAGTGGGGCGCGTCCGAGGCCTCGCTGCCGGTGAAGACCGCGATCGGCTGATCGGCCCTGACGATCGAGCCGGTGAAGTCCGCGTTGAACCCGCCGGTCTCCAGGTTGAGCACGTCGAACGCGCCGAGCTTGACCTCGATCGACCCGCCCGCCGGCGTCTCCGGGACCGGCCCGCCGCCGACGACCTTCGCCGTCGTCTTCACCTGCACGGTGGTCTCCTCGCGCGTCCCGACGATGGTCAAGAACGCCCGCAGATCGATCGGGTTCAGCGGATTGAAGTTCGTGTCCGGATCGTCCGTGCTCGCGATGGTCTGCGGCCACCCGGCGACGACGTACGCCGTCGACATCGCGCCCGGGTTGTACGTCAGCGCCTCCCGCGGCTTCAGCAGCGAGGCGTCGTTGGAGAACACGTTGGCGTTCTCCAGCGGGTTGAACTGGTAGGCGACCACGGGAAACTTCGACGTGATCTTGTACGCGTGCCGCGTGAGCGCCGTGTGCGTGCCCGTGTTGTACTTGCCCTCCGGGCTGCCATCGACCTCGCGCGGCCCGAGCTTGAACACCTGGAGGTAGAGCGGCGCGATCAGCGCGCTCGCGATCTCCACCGGGGCGGGCGGATCGCCGGGCGCGCCGTCGTCCTGGAAGATGTGGACCTCGTTGGGCACGTCCGGCTGCGGGTTCGACACCACCACCGCGAACTGCTGCGCCGCCGCGTTGCTCGTCGCGTCGATCCGCGCGTTGTCCAGATCGACCGCCCAGTACTCGCACCCCACGTTGCTCCGCTCGACCTCGGCGACGGCGCAGAGCGGGAGGCAGCTGCCGCCGCGGCACGCCTCGGCGGCGTCCGTGTCGCACGTGTCGAGCACGTCGCCGAAGCTGCCGTCCGGCTCGCAGGTCACGACGTCCTGCCCTCGGCACGACGTCACGCCGGGCACGCACGGCCTGCACCCGAGCTCGATCGACGCGCACACGAGCCCCCGGGCGGCGCAGTCGTCGAGCGTCACCCAGGCCGGCCCGGCCGCCGTCTCCTCGCAGCGCGCGAGCTCCGCGCCGCACCGGGTCTCGCCGGCCGTGCAGGGCGGCGGCTCCTCCGGGCGATCGCCCCACCGCACGCCGCGGTCGAAGCAGCTCGGCGAAAGCGCGAGCCCCGCGGCGGTGGCGAGGAGGGCGGCGGCCGCCGCGGGCCGCGGGCGGGCGCGGCGTCGTGACCTGCGGGCTCGCCTCGGGGGGACCGGCTCGCTCATCACAGGTGCGCGCTGAAGCTGTCGAGGGAGTAGGCCGCCATCCCTTGCGGCTTGAGCTGCCGGTAGACGAGCTTGCCGTACTCGAAGGCGTCGATCCGCGCCCCGTACACGCCGATCGTGACCGGCCCCGGCGGCAGCGCGCCGTGCTCGATCCCGAGCTGCCGGAGGTCCGGCAGCTCGACGGCGTGCGACCCTGCCGGCACGGCCACGGTCCACCGGATGAGCCCGCTGCCGCTCGCGATGTCGTAGACGCTGAGGTCGACGGGCGCGCCCGCGCTGAACGAGGTCGCGAGGTGCGCGCCGTCCCAGGCGCTGTTCTGCGCCGGCGTCTCCACGGTTGGTACGCCCACGAAGTCGCCGATGCGCACCGGCTCGCTCGTGCTCGTCGAGAGCACCCGCCCGACGACGGACAGCGGCGCGAGCCCGGCCTGGCCGGTGACGGCGCGCGCCGAGGAGTGGTAGCTCGCCCCGAACAGATCGCGGTTGAGCGGCGGGACGCCCACGAACGTCAGCCGTCCGTCGAACGGGATCAGCGGGCTCTGCGCGCCGATGGGCAGCGTGGCGAACCCGTCGTTGCCGATCATCAAGGACACGTTCGCCTGGATCCGATCCGGCCCCTTCGGCCCCTTCGCGGGCGCGATGACGTCCATCGAGAGAGCGTGGTCGAGCGGCTGGTCGATCCGCACGAACACGTCCGTCGTCACCTGGTTCGGGAGCAGCGGGATCCCGCGGACGACCCCCATGGCGTAGGCGGTGAACCGCGGCGGCGTCGTCGATCGATCCTCGAGCCCTGCCAGCGCGTAGATCGAGCGGTTGCCGGGCGCGAGGTACATCGTGAACCCATGCCCGAGCTCTCCCGACGTGTCCGGGGTGATCGCCTGGTACTCGGGCGGCAGCTGGAAGGTCGCGAGCGGATCGACCCCCGTCGTGAACACGTACGCCGCCTGGCGCTCGGTCGCGCGCTTCGGGTTCGGGATGTTGCCCCACGCGGCGCTCCCCGGGTCGAGCGACTCGTCCCAGACGAGCTCGCCTTCGAGCGCGCCCGCGCTGCCCACCTTGCCGCCGACCGGCGGGGGCGGATCGCCGGAGGCGCCGCAGGCGGGGGTGAGCACCGGGTCCAGGTACACGGTCACCGTGTCGACCGGCACGTCGACGAACGAGATCGGGCTGTGGCACGTCGCGGCGACGGTGACGGTCCGCGGGGCGTCGAGCGAGGGGTTCTCGAACACGGCGACGCCGGACGCGTCCGCAACGCCGTCGAGCGCGGACGACACGTTGTTGCCCACGAGGACGCGCGCTCCCGGGATCGGGTCGCCGGTGAAGTTGTTGTAGGCGAGGACCTTGAGCCGCCCGGCGAGGGGGGCGCCGCTGAGCCCGCCCTTGTAGCCGTTCTGGCTGTCCTCGTAGGTGTAGCCGTCGAGCACGAGGATCGTGTCGTCGCCGGTCGTCACCGAGATCGTCTTCGCGCCCGGCGTGCCCTGGGGCACGGTGCAGACGAGCCGGGTCGGCCCGTCGACGGCGAGCGACGTGCACGGCTTCTGATCGATCCTGGCGACGGTCGTCGCGTCCCAGCGCGTGCCCTGCCCGATGAGCTCGATCGTCGTTCCGCCGGAGATCGGCCCGCTCGATGGAGACGCATAGAGCGCGTCGTAGACGTAGCCGCCCGGCAGCGATCTCCGGGTCGAGGTGTCGTCGCCGTTCTGCGCCGTGAGCTCCACCGGCCCTGCTTCGCCCGGCGGCGCCGCCACCTGGACCCGGCTCGGATCGATGGGCACGATCGCGGACGGATCGACCTCGACGTCGCCGAACCAGACGCGGACCTTGGAGCTGAAGCCGTTGCCATGGAGCAGGACGCGCTGGCCTCCGTTGAACGGACCGTGCGTCGGGTCCGCGCCGAGCAGGGCGTGCGGATCGGCGTCCGGCAGCCCCGTGCTGGTGGTGGACGACGTGGTCTGCGGGTCCACCGTGAAGTCGCCGCCGCCGTCGCCGTCGGTCTGCCGGCGGATGCCCTCGGGGGCCGAGGCGATGCAGGCGGAGACGACCGTGAGGCCTGCGCAGATCGGGGCGAAGCGTGCAGTAAGAAAGCGTCGTGACGCGGTTCGCACGAACCGAGTCTACGCCATCGAGGGTGCTGGGCCACGGCGCGCGCGCCCAGGAGCGGGAGCGCGGCGCGCGGCGCCGCGCTCCCGCTTCCCGAACCCTGCGGAACCACGTGATAATGTCGCCCGCTGACGCTCCCGCACCGCCGCTTGACAAGCGCGGCGCATCGGGGTAGCAAACCGCCCCCTTCTCGCGGTCTCGTGACGAGGGGGACAGCGGAGGTTGAATCCTCGCTTTCGCTGTCGCAGCGCCCAAATCCACACGCTCTCCTGGCACCCACGGCATTCCGCGACCCGGTGCCCCATCGACACGGACGCTTTTTGTCCGCGCGAGGGGGTTGGTGGCGGGAGGGGGAGCGGCGGACCAACCGAAAGGACAAAGCCGTGACCGATACAAGCTTCTCCGAATCCGTTCCCGCGGCCGACACCATGCAGGCCGTTGCCCCCCAGCCGGGGGATTTCCCGCTCCCGCTCCGCTCGCTGCTCGACGCGGGCGTGCACTTCGGCCACCAGACGAAGCGCTGGAACCCGAAGATGCGGCCGTTCATCTACGGCGCGCGCAACGGCATCCACATCATCGATCTCGACCAGACGACGCGGCTCTTCAAGCGCGCGTACGACTTCCTGACCGACGCCGTCGGCCGCGGCGGCCACGTGCTGTTCGTCGGCACGAAGCGCCAGGCGCAGGACATCGTGCAGGAGGAGGCCCGTCGGTCGGGCATGTACTTCGTCACGAACCGCTGGCTCGGCGGCACGCTGACGAACTTCCGGACCATCAAGCAGGGCCTCGATCGCCTCCGCACCCTCGAGCGCATGAAGGAGGACGGGACCTACGAGCAGCTGCTCAAGAAGGAGGTCGTCCGGCTCGAGAAGGAGCGCGAGCGGCTCGAGAAGTACCTGGGCGGCCTCAAGGGCATGGGCGGCCTCCCGGCGGCGATCTTCGTGATCGATCCGCACCAGGAGTCGATCGCGATCAGCGAGGCGCGCAAGCTGAACGTCCCGGTCGTGGCCATCACGGACACGAACTGCGACCCGGATCTCGTCGACTTCGTGATCCCTGGCAACGACGACGCCATCCGCTCGATCCGGCTGATCACGGCGCGCGTCGCGGACGCGTGCGTCGAGGGTGCGCAGCGCCGCCGGGATCACGGCGACGGCTCGCAGCCTTCGGCCGGCGGCGGTCGCGGCCAGCGCGACGAGATCAACGTGTACCAGGGCGGCCGCGGCGGCCGCGGCGGTCCGCGCCAGCAGGCGTCGTAGCGCGGCGCGAGCCGCGTCGGAGCGGCCCAGCGCTCGGGCGGCGGGGGTGACGGCGTCGCCTCCGCCCGGGAGACGCGGCGATCGCAGGAGCGCAGAGGGCGCGGGGACAGAAATGAAAATTTCGCGCCTCTGCGCCTTCTGTGCCTCTGCGGTTCGGCCGGCTCGCCGCGCGGGCCCTCGTGGTCACCAGTCTGAAGTGCGATGAAGAGGGGCCGCTCGGCGCGGCCTCTTCCTATCTAGGTTGAAGGAGAGAGATCCATGGCCGGCATCAATGCTCAGGCGATCAAGGAGCTTCGTGAGCGTACCCAGGCGGGGATGAGCGACTGCAAGGGCGCCCTCACCGAGGCCGAGGGCGACATGGAGAAGGCGGTCGAGATCATCCTGAAGAAGGGTCTCGCGAAGAGCGCCAAGCGGGCCGGCGCGTCCGCTACCGAGGGTGAGGTTCGCGCGGCGGTCGCGGCCGATCGGCGCAGCGCGACGATGGTCGAGGTCAACATCCAGACCGATTTCGCCGCCCGCAACGACGCGTTCCGGCAGTTCGTCGGCGAGGTGCTCGCCGCGGCCGAGAAGGCGCCCGAGGGTTCGGACGCGAGCCAGCTCTCGATGGGCGGCAAGTCGGTCGCCGACGCCGCGACGGAGCTGACCGCGCGCATCGGCGAGAAGGTCGCTGTGCGCCGCTGGGATCGCGTGTCGATCCCGGAGGGCAAGCACGGCGTCGCGCACGCGTACGTGCACCTCGGCGGCAAGATCGGCGTGCTCGTGGCGGTCGAGGCGTCGAGCCAGGCGGTGGCGGAGCACCCCGAGGTGCAGAAGTTCATCGACGAGACGGCGATGCAGGCCGCCGCGATGAGCCCGCTCGTCCTCCGTCGCGACGAGGTCTCGGCGGACCTGAAGGCCAAGCAGCAGGAGATCTTCGAGGCGCAGCTGCGCGAGGATCCGAAGCCGAAGCCCGAGGCGGCGTGGCCGAAGATCATCGAGGGCAAGTTCAACAAGTGGTACTCGGAGGTCGCGCTCCTCGAGCAGGAGTCGGTCGAGGCGGCGTCGCGCGGCGCGGCGGGCCAGACGATCGACAAGCTCCGCCAGGCGGCGGAGAAGGCGGCCGGCGGCGAGCTCACGCTCACGCGCTTCGTGCGGTACGAGCGCGGCGAGGGCATCGCCAAGAAAGAGGACGACTTCGCCGCCGAGGTGGCGAAGATGGCCGCGAGCTGACGCGGTCCGATGCGGGGGCGTCTCGCCGCCGTCTCGATCGACCTCGACGAGGTCCCGAACTACTTCGCCATTCACGGGCTCGCCGTCCCGGAGCGTTCCGGGGCGGCGGTCTCGCTGAGCGCCGTCTATGACACGGCGCTGCCGCGCATCGCGGCCTTCGCTGCATCCCACGGCATCCCTGTCACGCTGTTCGCGATTGGCCGCGACCTCGCCCGCCCCGAGAGCGCGGCGGCGTTGCGCGCGCTGAGCGACGCGGGCCACGCGGTCGAGAACCACTCGTACGGGCACCGTTACGACCTCTCGCAGCTCCCGCGCGCCGCGATCGCGTGGGACGTCCTGCTCGGCGCCGAGGCGATCGCCGAGGCGGTGGGCCGGCGTCCGACGGGCTTCCGCGCGCCGGGGTACACGGTGAGCGACGCGCTGTTCGACGCGCTCGATGCGATCGGGGTCGCGTTCGACTCCTCGGTGTTCCCGTGCCCGCCGTACTACGCCGCCAAGGCGCTCGCGATGGGGGTGCAGCGCGTGAAGGGGAGGGGATCCTCGGCGATCCTGGACACCCCGCGCGTGCTCGCGGCGCCGCGCCGGCCTTACCGGCCTGGGCGGCCGTGGTACACGCGCGGCGGGCGGCGCTTCGTCGAGCTGCCGATCCAGGTGACGCCGGGGTTGCGGCTGCCGGTCATCGGGACGAGCGTGGCGCTTTCGGGCGTCGCCGGTGCGCGGCTCTTGGCGCGCGCCTGCGCGGGGGAGAGGTTCGTCAACCTGGAGCTGCACGGGATGGATTTCCTCGACCGGGGCGACGGCCTCGAGGCGCTCGCGCCGTACCAGCCGGAGCTCCGTGTGCCGCTCGGCAGGCGGCTCGAGGCGCTGGGGGCGTTCGTGGAGGAGGTTGCTCGGGGAGGGGCAACGTTCGTGCGACTGGACGAGGCGGCCAGCGAGCGCGGGCTCATCGTGTGACGGGGGGTCGACGTCGGCTGGCGGCGCGAATTCCCTGACGAGCATGGTGCCGTCGGGTACCTTCCCGGCGATGGAGTTCGAGCGCCTCCAGGAGCTCTACAACCGCTGCAACCCCGACGAGCCGCTGTCGCCGGGCGACGACCGCAACGTGGACATCGACCACCGGGGCGTCCGCGGGGCTCACTGGACGAACAAGCTGGCGCGTCAGATCGAGCTCTCCAGGACGCCGGTCTGCCAGCTCTTCACCGGCCTCCGCGGCACGGGGAAGAGCACCGAGATCCAGCGGCTCGCCGAGCGGCTCTCCGATCCGAAGCGGCGCAACCTGCTCACGGTCCTGATCGACGCCGACGATGTCCTCGACCTCACCGTGGAGATCGACATCTCGGACGTGCTTGCGCTCGTGCTGCTCCACGCCGAGCGCACCGTCCTGGCCGCGGAGGGGGGCGACGCGGCCAGCGCGTTGACGGACGGGCCTCACCGGCGGCTCTGGGCGTGGCTCTCGCGGACCGACGTGGAGATCGGGAAGCTCACCGCGGGCGTTGACGCGGGGGCGAAGGCCGGTGTCGAGCTCAACCTCAAGACGAACCCGACGGTACGCCACCGGGTCCGCGAGATCGTCGCCAGGCACCTGTCCACCTTCGTCCGCTTCGTGCACGACGAGCTCCGGGAGCTCGACTGGCGCGCGCGCAAGCTCGGGCGCTCCGGCCTCGTGATCCTCTTCGACTCGCTGGAGAAGCTCCGGGGCACGAGCCTCACGTGGAAGCCGGTGCTCGAGAGCGCCGAGCGCATCTTCTCGACCGGCGCGCCCTACCTCCAGCTGCCGGTGCACGTGCTCTACACGATCCCGCCGGCGCTCGCGCGCCGCATGGTCGAGCCGCCCGTGTCGTTCCTGCCGATGATCAAGGTCCGGGACGCCGAGGGCACGCTCCACCCCGACGGGGTCGAGGTCATCGCGGAGCTCGTGAAGAAGCGCATCGACGAGGCCGCGCTCGAGGAGATCTTCGGCAAGGCGGCGCTCCGGAATCGCATCCGCGACATCGCCTTGTGGTCGGGCGGCTACCCGCGCGAGATCGTGCGGCTGCTCCAGACGCTGCTCGAGCTGGAGACGTTCCCCGTCGACGCGAAGACGCTCGAGCGGGAGCTCTACCGCGCGGGGAACGCCTACCGGAGCATCGTCTACGACAGCGGCGCGATCCCGTGGCTCGCCACGGTGAACCGCACGAAGCGGCTGATCACCAGCAATGATCAGGAGCGCGAGGCCGCCGATCACCTGCTCCAGAACAACGTCATCCTGCGTTACCTCAACGATGACGAATGGGTCGACGTCCACCCGTCGGTGGCCGGAATGCAGGAGCTCGCCGGTCCCTCGCCCGATGGGAAGGATGCCGCGCCGGAGAAGGGCGCATGACCGGCGCCGCGGGCGGGGAGCGCTCGCGGCTGGTCCGGGCGCTCGCGCTCTCGCGGCGGTTCCACCTGTACCTCGCGCGGTGCGCGAGCCCCCGCGCGGCGGATGAGCTTGTCGCGGAGCTGTCGGCGGAGCTCCCGCGGCTCGGGCGCGCCGAGGTCCGCCTCGTGCGCCTGGAGCCGTACAGCGGGCGGCCGGGGGACACGCCGCTCACCGACGGCGAGCTCGCGGAGCGCGTCCTGCTCCCGCTCCTCGATCCGCCCGAGGAGCTCCGCGGCGCGATCCACCTCGTGGACGCATCGCGCGCGGCGTACGTGGACACGGAGGCGTGGGCGCGGCTCTTTGCGCTCTGGAACGAGAAGCGCAACGTCCTGGGCCCGTCCCGCGGCGAGGTCGTGGTGATGCTGCCGGCCGCGCTCGCGCCGGTGTTCGCGGCCGCGGCGCCGGATGTGTGGTCGATCCGGAGCGGGGAGTACGCCATCGAGGAGGACCGGAGCGCGCGGGGAGCCGGCCTGGAGGTTTCGGCGCAGGGATCCATCTCGTTTGTGGGCGTCGCCCGTGGGGCCCTTCCGACCCTCTCGGCGACGGCGGCGGGGGGCGTGAGCGGGCGCGTCGACGACGCGCTGCTGCTCTTCCGCGCCGTGTCGCCGCTGGCGCTCTTCGGCGGCGATCTCGTGGTCAGGCCCTGGGTTGATGATCTCCTCGCCGCGCGCTGGGCCGGTGATCTGTTGATCGAGCAGCGCGGGCTATCGGACGTTGAGCCGTCCATCCTGGCGCAGCGGGAGTTACGCCGCGCCGATGCGATGCTCGCCGAGCGGTCCTTCCACGCTGCCGAGGAGCTCCTCGTCGGTCTCCTGGAGCGCGCCGACGCCGGCTCCACGGAGCTGACCGCCGTCGCGCTCTCGGACCTCTCCATCGCGGTCGCCGCGCAGGACCGCGCCGCCGAAGCCGCCGTCCATGGGCGTCGGGCGCTTTCGCTCGTCAACGTCGAGCCCGGCGGCGCGGGCGTCAGCGCGACTGTGTCGCCGGGCGTGACAGCGTGCGTGCTGCGGGCCAACGCGCTCGCGCAGTGGTGCCTCGGTCATCTCGAGGACGCGGAGCAGCTCGACCAGACGCTCGCCGCCGGGATCGAGGCGTCGGCGGAGGCCGCACGACGGCTCCTCCTCCCCTTCGTCTCTCGATCGCGTCTCCTCCGGCTCCTCGAGCGCGGCCATGTCGTCGCGGCGCGAGAACAGGTCCCCGGGCTGCTCGATCCCGGGCCGCAGGCCGGATCTCTCCGGAGTCCGTGGGGGGCAGCGGATGCGATCACGCGTAGTGTCCTCGCGGATCTCGAGTTTCTCTCCGGTCACCTCGATTTGTCGATTCGGGAGCATGAACGAGCCCTCGTCGAGGGGACGACCTGGCCGGACGAGCACGCGAGCCTCCCTCGCCGCGGGGAAGTCGCCATGGCGCTCGTCGAGATCGTTCGCGGAAACGAGGAGCGGGCCTCGAAGCTCCTCGGGCGTCCGAGGGATCCACCGGCTCCCTCGGACTGGGGGGAGCTCGAGCCAGAGGGCGGCTTTCGAGCGGACGCGTTCCACGCGGTGACGTCGGGGCTCCTCGCGATGGTCACGGGGGATCCTGGGGGCGCATCGACGTGGTTTGAACGCGCGCGCGGCTTGGTCGCCGACTGGGGTCGATGCGGCCTGGACCGGCGATCGCGCTTTCGCGCGCAGCTTCTCGTGGAGCTGCTTCGGACCTCGCTCGACCCGGAGGGCGATCGCGTCCTCGCGTCGGCGCGCGATCTCGCCCACGAGGCCGAGGCGCTCCTCGGATCCACTGCGGAGGACCACATGAGCCGCGTGCTCGCGGTGGCGGCGAACCGCGAGCACGCGCGGCGGCTCGCGTGGGCCGGCGCCGGTGACGCTCGCTCCGTCGCGCAGCGCGCTGCGACGCTCGCCCGGCCCCTCGGCGGCCTCGGCGTGCCCGCGTGGGACGAGCTGCTCCGCGCCGCAGAGCGCTCGCTCTGAGTTTCCCTGCGGGCGGCGGCCCGTGGCGCGGCTGTTGCCGGCTGGCGGCCAGGGGCGAGACTGACGCCGCCAAGAAGGCCCCGCCCGGCGGAGAAAAGCCCCCGCCTGGCGGAGGCGGCGCGCAGGGCGATGTCCCCGCGATGCAGGAAGAGGCGACGCCGATCCTCGGGGCCGATGGCTGATCCCCGTCCCCGGACCCTGGGCGGCGCATGCGGCGCGCGATCGTACGAGGCCTCCCTCCGGCGCCTCAGCTCGCGACGAGCCGCCGCGCGAACGCCATCCCGAGCACACCGGCGAGCAGGCACCCGACGACGGTGACCACGACATTCACCACGCCCGTCATCCACGCGCGGTCCTCGAAGAGCTTGAGCGTCTCGTAGTTGAAGCTCGAGTACGTCGTGAACCCCCCCATCACGCCCGCGCCCAGCCCGAGGCGGAGCGTCGGCGACAGCAGCTCCGTCGTCGCGGCGACCTGCATGATGACGCCGAGCAAGAACGACCCGATCACGTTGACCGCGAGCGTCCCATACGGAAACCCGGCGCCGAAGCGCTGCTGGCACCACGTCGATAGACCGTAGCGGGCGAGGGTCCCCGCCGCGCCGCCGAGCCCGATCCAGAACCACCGATCCATTCGCTTCACTCTATCGCGCCCGTCGCGCGCTTTGAGGCCGGCGGCTGCTCCCTTGCTTCTTCCGGGCCGATGGCCCAAGGCTCGCCGGGTGAAGCGCCGCTTCAACACGACCGGCCCCTGCCGCCCCGATCTGCACTACATGATCCCGGCGGACAGCCGGCTGCCCGAGGCTCCGGGCCTCGTCGAGCAGATGGGCTATTTCGTCGTCCACGCCCCCCGGCAGACGGGCAAGACCACGACCCTGCGCGCCGTCGCCGAGCGGCTCACCGCCTCGGGCCGCCACGCCGCCGTCCTCTTCTCCTGCGAGGAGGGCAGCGCCGCCGGCGACGACTACGGCTCCGCCCAGCGCGCCATCCTGCGCGAGCTGACGCGCGCGGCCCAGATCGCGCTCCTGCCCGAGCTCCAGCCGCCCCCGTTCTCGCTCGAGGGCGACGAGGGCCTCCTCTCCGCAGCGCTCACCGGCTGGGCGCGCGCTTGCCCGCGCCCGCTCGCCCTCATCTTCGACGAGATCGACTCCCTGCGCGGCCAGGGCCTCCTCAGCGTCCTGCGCCAGCTCCGCGCCGGTTTCCCGAGCCGCCCCGAGCACTTCCCCGCCTCGGTCATCCTCTGCGGCCTGCGCGACGTGCGCGACTACAAGGTCGCGAGCGGCGGCGATCCCGAGCGCCTCGGCACCGCGAGCCCGTTCAACATCAAGCTCGAGTCCTTGCGGCTCGGAGACTTCTCGGAGGAAGAGCTCCGCGCGCTCTACGCCCAGCACACCGAGGACACCGGCCAGGTCTTCGTCGACGCGGCGCTCGCCCGGGCCTTCGAGCTCACGGCCGGCCAGCCCTGGCTGGTCAACGCCCTCGGCCGCGAGATCATCGAGAAGATGGCCGTCCCCCCCGGCGAGCCCATCACCCGGGCGCACGTCGAGCAGGCCAAGGAGCGGCTCATCCTCGCGCGCGCCACCCACCTCGACTCGCTCGTCAGCAAGCTCGCCGAGCCCCGCGCCCGGCGCGTGCTCGAGCCCATGCTGGCGGGAACGTACGAGGGCGGCGGCGACACATACGACGACGACGCCTCCTACGTCCGTGATCTCGGCCTCGTGGCCCAGGGCAAGCCGCTGCGCGTGGCGAACCCCATCTACCGCGAGGTGATCGCCCGCGTGCTCTCCTCGTCGGCCGAGGAGCGGATCGACGCCCCGCCCGAGCGCTTCCTCCTGCCCGACGGCCGCCTCGCCTTCCGGCGCCTGCTCCGCGCGTTCGCCGCCTTCTGGCACGAGCACGGCGAGGTGCTCGCCTCCGGGATGCCGTACCCCGAGGTCGCCCCGCAGCTCGTCCTCATGGCCTTCTTGCAGCGCGCGGTGAATGGCGGCGGCTTCATCGATCGCGAGTACGGCGTCGGCCGGGGGCGCATCGATCTGCTCGTCCGCTTTCCCTACCGCAAGCCCGACGGCTCCCGGGCCGTCCAGCGGCGCGCGCTCGAGCTCAAGGTGTGGCGCGAGGGCCAGAAGGACCCGCTCCGCGAAGGCCTCGCCCAGCTCGACGACTACCTCGCGCGCCTGCGTCAGCGGCGCGGGACGCTCGTTATCTTCGACGCCCGCGGGCGGCTCGCCCGCAACGCACCTCGGTTCGACGAAGCCACGACGCCCCGCGGTCGCCGCGCCTCGGTGCTCCGCCTGTAGCGGCGCCGCCGCAGCGGGCAGCGCCTCGTGCATCGCAGCGGACAGCCCTCGCGCGCCGCAGCCGGCCGCGCCCTACTCCGCCGCCTTCCTGAACTCGATCACCCGGCCGCCCTCGTCGCTCTTGCTGTCCGCCAGCGCCGGCCGGTTCACCCGGGAGATGTGATCCGGCGCCACCCCCGCCGCCGCGATGAACTGGCGCGCCTGCTCGTTGTCGCCGGACGCCAGCTCGTCCGGCGTCCCCGACGCGACGACCCGCCCCTGGATCACGAGGAACGCCTTGTGCGCGATGCGGAACGTGCTCGCCATGTCGTGCGAGATCACCACGCTCGTCACCTTGTGGCGCGACCGCGTCTCCTCGATCAGATCGTCGACCATCCGGCTCGTCAGCGGATCGAGCCCGCTGGTCGGCTCGTCGTAGATCAGGATCTCGGGCTCGAGCATCAGCGCGCGCGCCAGACCCACGCGCTTGCGCTGCCCGCCCGAGAGCTCCGACGGCATCCGGTCCTCCTTGTTCTCGAGGCCGAGCGAGTTCAGCATCCCCACGACCTTCTCGCGGATGTCCCGCTTCGACATGTGCTTCCGGTGCTCGCGCAGCGGGAACGCCACGTTGTCGAAGATCGTGAGCGAGTCGAGCAGCGCCGCGTACTGGAACACCATGCCGAACCGCTGGCGCATCCGGTTCATCTCGTAGTCGTCGAGCGCGCCCATATCCACGCCGTCGACCCAGATGTGCCCGCTGGTCGGCCGCTCCAGGCCGATGAGCAGCCGGAGCAGCGTGGTCTTGCCCGCGCCCGATCCGCCGATGACCACCGCCGTCTCGGTCCGCCGGAGGTGCATGGTGATGCCGTGCAGCACCTTCGTCGCCCCGAACGACTTCTTGATGTCGTCGACGAAGAGATGATCCTCCGGCTCCCATCCCGGCGGCATCGCGACCCCCGGCTGCGCCCCGGAGGCGGCCCCGTTCCGGGGGGGCTGGCTGGGCGGCCTTCTCGACATCGGCGCGGCACGGTACCACGGAGGGGGCCCCGCAGGACGCCGATCGCCTTGCATTGCCGTAAGGGCGAGCACGCGCTTGACGCGGCCGGGCGCGGGACGGAAACGTTGCTCATGACCGACGACCTACTCAAGGCAGCCCTCGACACGGCCGAGGCCAAGACCGACAAAGACGGCTGGGCCGAGCTCCCCGAAGGGCGCGCGCTCACGCTCTACGCAGCCCACGATGGCGTGTCGCTCCCGGTGACCAAGATCGATGCCGTGCTCAGCGTGGGCGGGCTCCTCAAGGCGCGCAGCACCAAGGGCGAGACCTTCGTGCTCGCGCTGAAGGATGTGTTCGCCATCGCCCTCGACGGCGGCGGCGGCAAGGGATCCCAGACCAGGAAGGCCGGCTTCCTCGGCTGAACGCGGCGCCCTTCCATGGCCAGATCGCCGAGAGCGGGAGGAGGTCCTGCGGCGCGCTCCGCCGAGCGGGCCGTCGACCTGGCGCTCGCCGAGCTGGAGCGCCGCTTCGGCCTGGGCCGCAGCCTCGCCGCTCCGGGATGGGTGCGCGAGCGGGTCCTCGCCGTCCTGAGCGCCGTGGCCGCGCGCCACGGCGTGTCCCCGCTCGCGGCCGCCGAGCGGCTGCACGAGGACAGGGAGGCGGTCGAGGAGATCGTCAGCGCGCTCCGCGTGGGCGAGACGCGCTTCTACCGCGATCCGATCATCTGGGAGGCCATCGCCGCCGCGGTGCTGTCCAGGATCCCGCCCGACGTCCCGATCGCCGGCCTCTCGGCCGGCTGCAGCACCGGCGAGGAGGCCTATACCCTGGGGATGGTCCTCGCCAGCGCCGGCCGCCGCTTCAGCGTGCTCGGGGTCGATCGCGCCACCCCGGCGATCGACGCGGCGCGCGAGGCCGTCTACTCCGCCGAGGCCGCCGACCAGCTCCCCCCGGCCTTCGTTCAGCGCTACTGTGAGCAGAAGGGCGGCGCGCTGCACGTCTGCCAGAAGCTCCGTGACGTCGTATCCTTCGAGGTCTGCGATCTGGTCCACGCCGTGCCGAGCGGCGGCTTCCAGATCATCTTCTTCAAGAACGTCCTCCTGTACCTCGCAGAGCCCGCGGGCGACGCGGTCGCCCGCCGCCTCGCCGCCGAGCTCGGCCCCGGCGGGCTCCTCTTCTCGGCCGCGAGCGAGGCGCCGCGGCTCTGCGGCGCCGGCCTCACCGCGGTCAGGGTGAACGCGCAAGTCACCGCCTTCCGCGCCCCGGGCACCTGAGAAAGCGACAACCCATCGCATGAGCGTCGACCTCTCCCCCACGTCCAGGCCCAGCGGGCTCGCCGAGCTCCGCGCCGCCTACGCGCGCGAGCGCGCTGAGCTCGATCGCACCGTGCCGAGCGGCCCCACCCCGGCGGCGGATCCGTCCGCGCTCGGCGTCGCCCTCGGCCGGCGCCACGCGCGCCTGCTCGACGATCTCCTGGCGCGCCTCTTCCACCTGCTGCGCGAGTCCGGCTCCCCGAGCCGCGCTGCGTGGGACGCGGTGGCCATCGCCGGGGTCGGCGGCTACGGCCGCGGCGCCGCCGCGCTGCGGAGCGACCTCGACGTGCGCATCCTCGCCCGCGACGCCCAGCGCGCCAGCGCCATCGCGGACGCGCTGCTCTACCCGCTCTGGGACATGGGGGTCACCGTGGGGCACCAGGTCGTCACCATCGACGACCTCGTCGAGGGCGCGCGCGAGGATCTGCCCACCGCGACGAGCCTGCTCGACTGGCGGCACGTCGTCGGCGACGCGTCGATGTCCGAGTCGCTGTGGCAGCGCGCCGCCGCGGGCCTCTTCGCGCACTCGGAGCTCCCCCGCTTCATCGAGCGGCTCGGGAAGGAGATCTCGCAGCGGCACGAGCGCTTCGGCGGCTCGGTCTACCTGCTGGAGCCGGACGTGAAGAACGGCGCGGGCGGGCTGCGCGACCTCGACGTCGCCCGCTGGGCGGCGAAGGCGCGCTACGGCGTCGGCGAGTTCGACGCGCTGGTCCGCTTCGGCGCGCTCGTCGCCCGCGAGGCCGAGGAGATCCGCAACGCCGCGGAGATGCTCTGGCGCATCCGCAACCTCCTGCACGCCCACTCCGGGCGGAGGACCGACCGGCTGACGTTCGACGAGCAGGAGCTCTGCGCGGGCGTGCTCGGCTACAACAAGGCCGCCGAGGTGGCCGGGAGCGGCCGGAAGGGCGCGCCCCCGCCCGACGAGCCCGCCGTGTCGCCCGAGGCGATCGAGCGGATGATGAGCGATTACTACCGGAGCGCCCGGACCATCTCGCGGGCCCTCGACATGATCGTCTCGCGCGCCACGCCGACGCTCACGAAGCGCCGCCGCCGCGACGAGGACCTCGGCGGCGGCATCCGCCTCTTCGACGGCTGCATCACGATGAGCGATCCGGATCTGCTCCGGACCGACCCGCCGATCGCGCTGCGGCTCGTCGCCGCGGCCGTCGAGCGCGGCGTCCCGCTCCTACCCTACGCGCGCGGGGCGATCGTCCGCGCCGCCGGCGACCCGGCGTTCTGCGCGGCGCTCCGCGAGAGCCCCGAGGCCGCCGAGCTGTTCCGGACCCTCGTCGCCACGTGCAAGGAGACGGAGCTCCAGAGCGGCTCCGTCGTCCGCGAGCTGCACGACGTCGGCCTCCTGCTCGCCATGATCCCCGAGTTCTTGCCGGTCGTCGGGCGCGTCCACCACGACGTCTACCACGTGTACACGGTGGACGTGCACTCGGTCGCCGCGGTCGATCGGCTGGCGGCGCTCGTGCGGGGCGAGCTCGCGGCCGAGTTCGGGCTCCCGTGCCGGCTCGCCGCCGAGGCGACGCGGCCGACGATGCTGTTCTTCGCCACGCTCCTGCACGACGTGGGCAAGGCGATCGGGGGCACCGATCACAGCCGGCGCGGCGCCGAGATGGCGCGGAAGATCCTGGCGCGGCTCGGCTTCACCCCGGAGGACATCGACGAGGCGTGCCACCTCATCCTGAAGCACCTCGTGATGTACCTCATCGCGACCCGGCGCGATCTCGACGACCCCGCGACGATCTCGGAGTTCTGCCAGGAGGTGCACGGCCGCGAGGGGCTGCGCGATCTCTACCTGCTCACGGTCGCCGATCTGTCGACAACGAGCCCCACGTCGATGACGTCGTGGAAGGCGCGGATGCTCGACGAGCTCTACCTCTCGGCGGACGCGGCCCTGCGCGGCGCGCGGGGGGAGGGCGGGCCGCTCGGCATCGACGATCAGCGCATGGCCCGCGCGATCAGCGGCACCGTGGGCGCGCTCGAGGATCTCCCGGCCGCGAGCGAGGCGGAGCGGCGCGCGCAGCGGGACTTCCTGGCCCGGTACCTCGCGTCGATGCCCGAGCGCTACCTCCTCGCGAACAGCCCGGCCGCGATCGCGGCGCACTCCGAGCTCGCGCGGCAGCAGGAGGGCGGCGGGAACAGCGTCTCGGTCGCGCTCGTGCCGTCGCGCCACCCGGAGGCCGCGGAGCTCTGCATGGTCGCGCCGGATCGACCCGGCTTGCTCGCGGCGATCACGGCGGCGCTCGCCTCCTCGCGCCTCGAGGTCCACGCCGCGCAGATCCACTCGCGCGCGAGCGACGATCCGGGCGTCGACGAGAGCGGCGTGCTCCGCGCGAGGACGGGCTCGTTTCCGCCCGCGGGCGTGCGCCTGCAGGCCGTCGACCTGTTCTGGGTGCGCGATCGCAGCGAGGGGGTCGCGGGGGTGGCCCGCGCCATCCCGAAGCTCGTGACCGACATCCAGGCGGCGCTCTCGGGCCAGATCTCCGGCGCCGAGCTCGCCAAGAAGCGCCGGGGCGGCGGGCTGCGCGAGCGCCCGACGCCGAAGGTCAAGACGCAGATATCCATCGACGACCGCGCGTCCCATCACACGGTGATCGAGGTCCTCACGCGCGACCGCCCCGGCCTCCTGTTCGCGATCTCGGACGCGCTCTACCAGCTCGGCCTCTCGATCTCGGTCGCCAAGATCAACACCGAGGGGACGCGCGTGGCCGACGTGTTCTATGTGAGCGAGGCGGACGGGACGAAGGTCGCGAACGGCAAACGGCTGCAAGAGGTCGAGGAGCGGCTGCACGCGGTGCTCCAGGGCCTGGACGGCGAAGGGAGTGTCGGATGAACAAGAGGTGGCTTTCGCGTGCGGCGCGGGCGGCGATCGCCGCTCGTCGCGGCGGTGTGTGTGTGGCGCTCGCGGCGTGCGTCGCGGCGTGCGGGGGGGCGCAGGAGCCCCCGCGCGAGCAGTTCGCGGATCCGCTGCTCGCCGATCCGCCCGACGGCAGCGACGCGGCGACCTCGAAGGGGACGTCGACGAGCGCGCTGGACCGGGGCGTCGCTTACATCAAGAACGAGAAGTACGAGGAGGCGAAGGAGCACCTCCTCCGGGCGATCGAGCACGAGCCGAGCAGCGCCGAGGCGCACTACTACCTCGGGCTCGCGCGCGAGAAGACGAACGACCGCGCCGGCTCCGAGGCGTCGTACAAGAAGGCGCTCGCGAGCGATCCCAAGCTGGAGGCCGCCGCGCTGAACCTGGCGGCGCTCTACCTGGACGAGCCCCCCCGGCCCGACGAGGCGATCGCGGTGCTCTCGAAGGCGCTCGAGCAGGCGCCGGGCCGGTCCGCGCTCCACCAGAACCTGGGCTACGCGTACGGCCTGAAGCGCGACGTCGCGAGCGCGAGCAAGCACTACGAGGCGGCGCTCAAGGCCGAGGACACGGCCGCCACGCGCTTCGCCTACGGCGCGATGCTGTTCGAGGCGAAGGAGCTCGACCGGGCCGCGGCCGAGCTCAAGAAGGCGCTCGCCGCGACCGGCGACGACGTGGCGACGATCGCGACGATCGGGCGGATGCTCGGGCCGGCCAAGGCGTACGCCGACTGCGTGGCGGCCTTCGACCGCGCCATCAAGCTGAAGCCGGAGGCGGAGTTCCATGTGCGCCGCGGCACGTGCCGGCACGAGCTCGGCGATGAGCCGGGGGCGCGCGCGGACTTCCAGGCGGCGATCAAGGTGGACCCGCGGTTCGCGGCCGCGCACTACTACCTCGGCCTGTCGTTCCTGGCCGAGCGCAAGCCGCAGAGCGCGCTCGCGGCGCTCACCGAGGCCGGCAAGCACGGGGGCGACACCGAGATCGGCAAGCGCGCCCGCGCCAGGGTGAAGGAGCTCAGCGTCAGGGTGAAGTAGCGCGGCCGCCCGCCGATCCCGCTCGCCGGAGCGGGGCGGCGGCTCACGCGCCGAGCAGCGCGAGGATCCTGTCGAGCTCGTCGAGCGAGCCGTACGTGACGCCGAGCTCGCCGCGGCCGCCCTCGTCGCGCACCTCGACGCGCGTCCCGAGCCTCCGCATGAGGCGCGCCTCCAGGTCCTTGATCGCGGGCGACTTCCCCGCGGGCTTCTTCTCGCCGGGGTCCTCCCCGCCGTTTTCGGCGGCCCGGCTCTCCTTCTCCTTCGCCGCCTTGATCAGCGCCTCGACCTTGCGGACCGGGAGCTTGCCGTGGACGGTCCGCTCGGCGACGTCGGCCATCACCTTGTCGCTCGGCGCCCCGAGCAGCGCGCGCGCGTGGCCCTCGCTGAGCTCGCGCGAGATCACCATGCTGCGGATCCGCTGCGGCAGCCGGAGGAGCCGGAGCGAGTTGACGATCGTCGTGCGGTCCTTGCCGACGCGCTCCGCGAGGGTCTGGTGCGTGTAGCTGTGCTCGCGCAGCAGCCGGTCGAACGCCTCGGCGATCTCGATCGCGTTCAGGTCGGCCCGCTGCACGTTCTCGACCAGCGCCAGCTCGAACGCCTCCTTGGGGGAGACGTCCTTGACGACGACGAGCACCTCCCTGAGCCCCGCGCGCTGCGCGGCGCGCCACCGCCGCTCGCCCGCGATGAGCTCGAAGCTGTCGTTCCCGGCCTGCGTCCTGCGCACGATGAGCGGCTCGATGAGCCCGTGCTCGCGGATGCTCCCGGTGAGCTCCTCCAGCTCGGCCTCGTCGAAGTGCTGCCGCGGCTGCCCCTTCTGCGGGACGATCTTCTCGATCGCGCAGACGAACACGCTGCGCCCCTCGGCCGCCGTCGACGTCGCCGGCGGCGGCGCCGGGAGCAGGGCGTCGAGCCCCCGTCCGAGCGCGCGCCGCGCCCCTTTCTGATCGGCATTCATGATCTGGGTCGTGCGTCCCTCGCGCGCGCTCCGGTGGTGGGCGGGGGCTCGGCCTGCGGCTCCGCCTCGTCATTCGCGCGCTGCGTCTTCTTCGGATCTGCCGCGGCGGCGGGCGGGCCGTCCAGGATCTCGCGCGCGAGGCTCAGGTAGCCCTGCGCCCCCTTCGACTGGGCGTCGTAGAGCAGCGCCGGCTTGCCGTGCGACGGCGCCTCGCTGAGCTTCACGTTGCGCGGGATGATCGCGTCGAAGACGCGGAAGTGCGCCCTCACCTCGTCGGCCACCTGGTGGGTGAGCGAGTTGCGCCCGTCGAACATCGTCAGGACGACGCCCTCGACCGTGAGCTCCGGGTTGAAGGCGCTCTTCACCCGGTCGATCGTCGCCATGAGGTGCGTCAGCCCCTCGAGCGCGTAGTACTCGCACTGGAGCGGCACGAGCACGCGGTGCGCCGCGGTGAGCGCGTTCAAGGTGAGCAGCCCGAGCGACGGCGGGCAGTCGAGGACGACGAACGCGTACCCGTCGAGCTGCGGGCGCAGCGCCTGGCGCAGCCGCGTCGCGCGGTCGGCCGCGTCGACCAGCTCGAGCTCCGCCGCGACGAGGTCCTGCGTCGCCGGCACCACGTCGAGCAAGGGCACCTCGGTCGCGACGATCGCCTCCTTCAGCGCTGCCTGCCCGATCAGGACGTCGTAGAGGGACAGCTCGAAGCTCCCCCGCCGCACGCCGACGCCGCTCGACGCGTTCCCCTGGGGATCGCAGTCGACGAGCAGCGTCCGGTACTCCGCCGCGGCGAAGCTCGCGGCCAGGTTGACCGAGGTCGTGGTCTTGCCGACGCCCCCCTTCTGGTTGGCGACGGCGAAGATGACAGGCGAAGGCTTGGGAGCGGCGCCGGCCTTGCCGGGCGCGCCCCCCTGGTTGAGCGATGGCATCGTGCTGTGTCGCGTCCGACCCGGCTGCTTACACGACCCCCACCGGCACGTCGAGAGATGCAGGCGTCTCCGCTGCATGTTCGAACGGACGCGCGGGTCCGGCCCGGCCTGACCCAGGCTCCGGGCGCTCGTCTCAGCGCCCCGCCAACGCCCCGGGAGCACCGGGAGCACCCCTCCGGGCGGCTGGGCCGCGGCGCTCGGGCATGCCCGGACGCTGGACGGCGCCCGCCCGCTCGCCGTTCCCCCACCGTTCGCTCGTCGGATTGTTGGCCTGAACGGCAGGGGTGTCTACAGTGGCCCACATGTCGCTTGGTGTAGGCAAAAGTGACCGAACGACGGGGCCGTTGTCCCGCGGGCGAGGTCGTTGCTTCGGCCTCGGGGGGGCGCTGCTGTCCAGCGGCGACTCCGGCCCGGTCGATCGGATCCTTGCCCACGCGTTCTGGTGCGACGGGCGCGAGCCTGCGTTGCTCGCTCCTGCGCAGGTCCTCGTGCTTTCGCCTTCGCTTCATCGCAGGTCGGCGCTCGGCTCGCGCCGTCGTCTGCCCTCGACGCGCGTCGAGGGTCGGCGCTGACCGCTCCTTGATCACGGACGTGGTGCCCAGCTTCGCCGAGCAGACCGACGCCACGACGTCGCCTCGGCACATGTGAGGAGGACAGATGCCGCTTCCCAGGTCGTATCAGAACTTTGCAGAGTTCGAGCGCGAGATTCTCCGCCCGAACCGTGTGGGCTTCTCGCTCGAAGACATCGTCGAGGAGGGCCCCTTCGACGCCGAGCTCGATTTCGAGAAGGACCCCTTCGACGCCTCGGACAACGACTGAGCGCGACGGCCCCGCGCTCGCGCCGGTGCGGGCGCCGCGCGGCACATCAGCTTGCACGATCCCTCCCGGGATCCCCGAGCCCCGGCGGCCGCCTCTCCGCCGGGGCTCCTTTTTTTAAAGCAGCGTCCTGTCGGTCGTCTCGACCCCCCAGCGACGCGTGGCTTGACCCCCCCAGCGACGCGTGGCACGAGTGCCGCCCTTCGAAAAAAACGCCATGCAAGTCAACGTCGAAAAGCTTTCTCCCGTGCTGATGGAGTTTCAGGTGGAGGTCCCCGCGGACCGGGTCCGGAGCGAGGTCGACAAGGCCTATACGGCGCTCCAGCGGACGGCCCGGGTCCGGGGCTACCGGCCTGGCAAGGCGCCGCGCCAGGTGCTCGCGCACCTCTACGGCGGCCGCATCCACGCCGATGTCGCCCAGCGGCTCGTCGACTCCACGCTGAACCAGGCGCTCGCCGACAAGCAGGTGCAGCCCCTGTCCCAGCCGGCGATCGCGCCCGCCGAGCTGCGCCCCGACGACGCGTTCTCCTACAAGGCCCGCTTCGAGGTCCGCCCCGACATCGCCGAGGTGAAGTGGGAGGGCTTCGAGGTGAAGCGCCCCTCGACCACGCCGACGGAGGAGATGATCGACGCCGAGCTCACCGCCCTTCGGCGCGAGCACTCGACGCTGCAGGCGCCGGAGCCGGAGCGCCCGGGCGCCAAGGGGGACATGGCGACGCTCTCCTTCACGCTCGAGGTCGCCGGCGCCCTCCGCGACACGAAGCAGCAGGAGATCGAGACCGAGCTCGGCAGCGGCCAGATCTTCAAGGAGATCGAGGACGCGCTCCTCGGGATGACGCCCGGCCAGTCGAAGGACGTCCCGGTCACGTTCTCCGAGCAGCACTCGAACGCGGATCTGCGGGGCAAGCAGGCGCTCTTCCACATCACGCTGAAGGATCTGCGTGAGCGCATTTTCCCGGAGGTCGACGACGAGTTCGCGAAGGACTGCGGCGAGGAGAGCCTCCCCGCGCTCCGCGAGTCGGTCCGCAAGAAGATCGAGAAGGAGCTGACCCAGCGCGCGAGCGACGCGGTCGCCGAGCAGCTCGTGATCGAGCTCTGCAAGGCGAACCCGATCCCGGTCCCGCCGTCGCTCGTCGATCAGCAGGCGCAGCTCGCCGAGCGCGAGCTGCTCGCGACGGCCCGGCGGCAGGGGCAGCGCGTCGATCCGACGCCGGAGTTCCGCGCCCGCGTGCGGCTCGACGCCGAGATGAAGGTGCGCGCGGGCCTGGCCATGGCCGAGATCGCGAAGGCGAAGGCGGTCAGGATCACCGAGGCCGATCTCGAGAAGGGCTACCAGGAGCTCGCCGAGCAGAGCGGCAAGAACGTCGCGAAGATCAAGGCGGAGTACCGCGAGCCCCAGAAGCGCGAGCTCTTCGCCGGGATGATCCTCGAGGACAAGATCCTCGACATCATCGAGGCCGCCGCGAAGGTCACGGACGCGAGCTAGGCGCCGCGCCGCCGGATCGGCTCCGGCGGCGCGGTTCGTCCGGGTCGTGTCGCGCGTCGCTGCGCGGCGCCCTCATCGAGGCACATCGCCTGCGTCGAGCGTGCGTTCAACGCGCGCGCGCCGGCGCTTCGCGCGCCCCGCGCAATCTGCGCGGAGGCGCGGAGGCGCGGAGGCGCGGATGCCAACGAGCGGCCGACATTTCCGGTAACCTCGGGCGCGTTCGGTCTTGCGATCGGACGCAGTCTGGCCCAGGAGTAGAAGCCCTGCCGCGCGGCAGGAAACCCCCCGGAGCACCGGATGACCCGACGAGTCGAAACCCGCACCCAAGCCATCGAGTTTCTCGAACGCGAGAAGGCCTACATCCTCCCGACGGTCACGGAAGTGACCCACCGCGGCGAGCGGGAGTGGAACATCTTCAGCCGCCTCCTCAAGGATCGCATCGTCTTCATCGGCACGGAGATCGATGACTTCGTCGCGAACGCCGTGATCGCGCAGTTCCTCTTCCTGGAGAGCGAGGATCCCGAGAAGGAGATCCAGGTCTACATCAACAGCCCGGGCGGCGTGGTGACGTCGGGGCTCGCCATGTACGACACGATGCAGTACGTGCGGTGCCCGGTGTCGACGATGTGCATCGGCCAGGCCGCGTCGATGGGCGCCGTGCTGCTCGCCGCGGGTCGCAAGGGCCGGCGCTTCGCGCTGCCGCACGCCCGGATGATGATCCACCAGCCGCTCGGCGGCGCGCGCGGTCAGGCGACGGACATCGAGATCCAGGCGCGCGAGATCAAGAAAATCAAGGAGACGCTGATCGACATCCTCGTCGAAGCGACCGGCAAGAACCGGGACGAGCTGGCGAAGGACATCGAGCGCGACTTCTACCTGAGCGCGACGCAGGCCAAGGAGTATGGCCTCATCGACGAGGTCTTCCCGAAGCGGATCAAGTAGGTGCCCGCGCCCCCTCGTCCGGCGGGCGTGCCCTGGCGGAGGGCCGGCGCGAGCGGCGTCGGCCGGCGGCGCGCAGCCTCATCGGGGGCTCGCGCCGCGGCGCCATCAGGCGATTCCCTGACTTCGGCCACAGGCTGGAGACCACCCCCGTTAGCTTGCGACGGTACGGGCACCGGACTAGAATCCGGGCGCGGCGTTTGGCTGCGCATCGCTGAAAATACAGGGAACGGTGGAAGCCGTTCCCGTTCCAAGTTGGAGGGGCCGCCGCGGCGGGACCCTACCTCTCATCGAAGCGGACGCGTCGGCCGGCCGCACTGAGGGTCGAAGTGGAGCGAAGGCGGGACGATCACTCGAATGGCAATTTAAGCTGCTCCTTCTGCGGTAAGTCGCAGAAAGAGGTGAAGAAGCTCATCGCGGGCCCCACGGTGTACATCTGTGATGAGTGCATCGGGCTCTGCAATGACATCATCGCGGAGGAGGTCGAGAAGGACGAGCCGTACGCGGGGTCGACCCCGGTCCCCAAGCCCGCCGACATCAAGGCGACGCTGGATGAGTACGTCGTCGGCCAGCACCGCGCCAAGAAGATCCTCGCTGTGGCGGTTCACAACCACTACAAGCGCATCGACAGCCGGGTCGCCGCGGACGATGTGGAGCTGTCCAAGTCGAACATCCTCCTGCTGGGCCCGACGGGCTCCGGCAAGACGCTCCTTGCGCAGACGCTCGCCAAGATCATCAACGTCCCGTTCGCGATCGCGGACGCGACGACGCTGACCGAGGCTGGCTACGTCGGCGAGGACGTCGAGAACATCATCGTCCAGCTCCTCCAGAACGCGGATCACGACGTCGAGCGCGCGCAGCGCGGCATCGTCTACATCGACGAGATCGACAAGATCAGCCGGAAGAGCGACAACCCGAGCATCACGCGCGACGTCTCGGGCGAGGGCGTGCAGCAGGCGCTGCTCAAGATCATCGAGGGGACGATCGCCAACGTCCCACCGAAGGGCGGACGCAAGCACCCGCAGCAGGACTTCCTCCAGGTCGACACGACGAACATCCTGTTCATCTGCGGCGGCGCGTTCGTCGGCCTGGACCAGATCATCCAGCGGCGCATCGGCCAGAACACGCTCGGCTTCGGCGCCGAGATCAAGGCGAAGAAGGACTTCAAGCTGGGCGATCTGCTCAGCGTCGTCCAGCCGGAGGACCTCCTCAAGTTCGGGCTCATCCCCGAGTTCATCGGCCGCCTTCCGATCATCGCGACGCTGCACGAGCTCAACGAGGAAGCGCTGATCGACATCCTCACGAAGCCGAAGAACAGCCTGGTCAAGCAGTACCAGAAGCTCTTCGAGATGGACGGGGTGAAGCTCAAGTTCACCCGGGGCGCGCTCGTCGCGGTGGCCCGTCAGGCCCTCGAGAGGAACAGCGGCGCCCGCGGCCTGCGCGCGATCCTCGAATCGGCGATGCTCGACATCATGTACGACGTCCCGTCCCGCACGGGCATCAAGGAGGTCGTCGTCAGCGAGGACGTGATCGTCAAGCACGAGGCGCCGCTCATCGTGTACACGAAGGAGGCGGAGCTCGCGTAGCGCTCGCCCCGAGGGGGTTCTTGGGTCAGGGCGCGCGGCCCGAGCGCGCGCCGTGGTGGAAGGCGCGCGTGCGGCGCGCCCTCGCCGCGATCGCCTGGATCGCCCCCTTCGATGATGCCGGCATCGCGCGCGTCCCCGGGGGGACGCGCGCGGCTCCGGTGGAAGTTCAGCAGTAGATCAAGCCACGTGTGACAACCGAGGTGGGGGCTGCCCCGGCCTCCCGATACTCCCGGAAAGACGGCGGATGTTCTTCAAGAACGACAGTGATCGCGGCAAGAACGCACCCGAGCGCGGGATCGTCCCGTTGCTCCCGCTACGCGACATCATCGTCTTTCCACACATGGTCTCACAGCTGTTCGTCGGGCGCGAGCGCAGCATCGCCGCGCTCGACGAGGCGATGAACCGCGGCAAGGAGATCTTCCTGGCCGCGCAGCGGAACGCGAAGACGAACGACCCGACGCCGGACGACATCTTCGGCGTCGGCTCGGTCGGCGCTATCATGCAGCTGCTCCGTCTGCCGGACGGGACGGTCAAGGTCCTCATCGAGGGCAAGCGCCGGGCGCGCATCCGTCGTTACGTCCAGAGCGATGCGTACTTCCTGATCGAGTACGACGAGATCGTCGAGAGCTCGGTCGCGAGCGTCGAGGTCGAGGCGCTGATGCGCTCGGTCCAGTCGACGTTCGAGATGTACGTCAAGCTCAACAAGAAGATCCAGCCCGAGGTCCTGATGGCGGTGCAGGCGATCGACGAGGCCTCGAGGCTCGCCGACACCATCATCGCCAACCTGCCGACCATCAAGCTGACGGACCGGCAGGCGCTGCTCGAGATGGAGGAGCCGCAGAAGCGGCTCGAGCGTCTCATCGAGCTGATGCAGTCCGAGATCGAGATTCTCCAGGTGGAGAAGAAGATCCGGAGTCGCGTCAAGAAGCAGATGGAGAAGACGCAGAAGGAATACTACCTCAACGAGCAGATGCAGGCCATCCAGAAGGAGCTGGGCGGCGGCGAGCGCGACGAGTTCAAGAACGAGATCCAGGAGATCGAGGAGGCCCTCAAGACCAAGCGGATGAGCAAGGAGGCCGCCGCCAAGGTCAAGAAGGAGCTCAAGAAGCTCAAGATGATGCACCCCACGAGCGCCGAGGCGACCGTGGTGCGCAACTACATCGACTGGATCCTGGAGCTCCCCTGGTACGACAAGAGCGAGGAGCGTTATGACCTCGTCGAGGCCGAGCGGATCCTCGATGAGGACCATTACGGCCTGAAGAAGATCAAGGAGCGGATCCTCGAGTACCTCGCGGTCCAGGCGCTGACGAAGAAGCTCAAGGGGCCGGTGCTCTGCTTCGTGGGCCCGCCCGGCGTCGGCAAGACGAGCCTGGCGAAGTCGATCGCGCGCGCGACGGGGCGCAAGTTCGTGCGGCTGTCGCTCGGCGGCGTGCGCGACGAGGCGGAGATCCGCGGCCACCGGCGGACGTACATCGGCGCGCTGCCTGGCAAGCTGATCCAGTCGCTCAAGAAGGTCGGGACGAACAACCCCGTTTTCCTGCTCGACGAGGTCGACAAGATGTCGACCGACTTCCGCGGGGATCCGGCGGCGGCGCTGCTCGAGGTGCTCGATCCGGAGCAGAACCACACCTTCAACGATCACTACCTGGATCTCGATTACGACCTCTCCGACGTGATGTTCATCACGACGGCGAACACGCTGTCCGGCATCCCGGTGCCGCTCCAGGACCGCATGGAGGTCATTCAGCTCTCGGGTTACACGGAGTTCGAGAAGCTGAACATCGCGGTGAAGTACCTCGTGCCCCGGCAGCGGAAGGAGTGCGGCCTCGAGGACGTGTCGCTCGACGTCACCGAGGGGGCGCTCCGGACGATCATCCACCACTACACGAAGGAGAGCGGCGTGCGCTCGCTGGAGCGCGAGATCGCGAGCGTGTGCCGCAAGGTGGCCCGGAAGGTCGTGTCGGACGGCAAGGAGAAGCCGATCGAGGTCGTCGCGAAGAGCATCCCGAAGTACCTCGGCGTGCCGAAGTTCCGGCTCGGCAGGCGCGAGGAGCGCGACGAGGTCGGCCTCGTGAACGGCCTGGCCGTGACCAACGTCGGAGGCGATCTGCTCCCGGCCGAGGCGACGGTGGTCCCGGGCAAGGGCAAGCTCGTCATCACCGGGCTGCTCGAGAAGGGGATGGAGGAGAGCGGGCACGCGGCGATGAGCTACGTGCGCTCGCGCCTCGATCGCCTCGGACTCGAGGCGGACGTCTATCAGAAGGTCGACGTCCACATTCACTTCCCCGATTTCGTCAGGAAGGACGGGCCCAGCGCCGGCGTCACCATGGTGACCGCGCTCGTGAGCGCGCTGATGAAGGTGCCCGTCCGGCGGGATCTCGCGATGACGGGCGAGATCACCCTGCGCGGCCGGGTGATGCCGATCGGCGGGCTCAAGGAGAAGCTGCTCGCCGCCCATCGCGGCGGCATCACGACCGTGATCCTGCCGAAGGAGAACCGGAAGGATCTGCGGGACGTGCCCCGGCGTGTGCTGAAGTCGCTGCGGCTCGTGCTCGTGGAGCACGTGGACGACGTGCTCCGCGAGGCGCTCGTCCTGCCCGACGCCTACGCGATCTTCGGGCCGCCCAAGGGCGTTTTGGAGTACCGGGACGGCGAGCTCGTGACCGAGGACGCGCCGGTCAAGGCGCCGCCGGCCGCGGCCGGCGAGCCGACGCCGGCCCCTCCGCCCGGCGCGTGAGCGGCGGGAGCGCGGCGACGGACGGATAGGCTGGCGGCGCGCGTCGAGACGCACTAGCTGGCGTCGCGATGATTCGACGCGCATTGATCTCGGTATCCGACAAGACGGGCCTGCTCCCGCTGGCCCGGCGGCTCGCGGAAAAGGGCGTGGAGATCCTCTCGACCGGGGGGACGCAGCGGGCGCTCAAGGACGCCAACGTGCCGGTCGTCGGCGTGGAGGCCTATACCGGCTCGCCCGAGGTGATGGATGGCCGGGTGAAGACGCTCCATCCCCGGGTGCACGGCGGCATCCTGATGCGCGGCGCGATCGACGACGACGACCTCGCGCGGCTCGGGGGCCAGCCGATCGATCTCGTCGTGTGCAATCTCTATCCGTTCGAGGCGACGGTCCGGAAGCCGGGGGTCACGCACCCCGAGATCATCGAGAACATCGATATCGGCGGGCCGTCGATGGTGCGGAGCGCGGCCAAGAACCACGCGCGCGTGGCCGTGGTGGTCGATCCGGCCGACTACGACGCCGTGCTCGCCGAGATCGACAGGGCGGGTGAGGTGTCGAGCTCCACGCGCCGCCGGCTGGCCACGAAGGCGTTCGCCCATACGGCGGCTTACGACGGGATGGTGTCCGGCTACCTGTCGTCGCTGCCGGAGGAGGGCGAGCCGAACGCCGACGAGCGCGAGGCCTATCCGCGCTTTCTGACGCTCGCCCTCGAGCGGGCCTACCCGCTCCGGTACGGCGAGAACCCGCACCAGTCGGGCGCCTTCTACCGCGAGCGCGGCGCGGCCGCGGGGTCGCTCGCGCTGGCCGAGTCGCTGGGTGCGGGCGGCAAGGAGCTCTCGTTCAACAACCTCGTCGACGTGGACGCGGCGTTCGAGGCGGTGCGCGAGCTCACCCAGCCCGCCGCGGTCGTCGTGAAGCACACGAACCCGTGCGGCGTCGCGATCGGCAGCGATCTCGCGACCGCCTACCGGACGGCGCGCGAGGCGGACCCGGTGAGCGCCTTTGGCGGGATCGTCGCGCTGAACCGCGAGGTCGACCGGGCGGCTGCGGAGGTGCTGGTCGAGACGTTCCTGGAGTGCGTGATCGCGCCTGCCTACGCCCCCGAGGCGCTGGAGGTGCTCCGGACGAAGAAGAACCTCCGGGTGCTCGCGACCGGCGCGCTCCTGCCCGCGGATCATCGGGAGCTGACGTTCAAGCGCGTCGGCGGGGGCCTCGTGGTCCAGGATCGGGACGCGACCGCGGGGGGCGAGGTGCGCGGCGGCAAGGTCGTGACGAAGCGGGCGCCCACGGCGCAGGAGATCGACGCGCTCGATCTCGGCTGGCGCGTTTGCAAGCATGTGAAATCCAACGCGATTGTGCTCACGGTACCCGGGAGCACGGTCGGGGTCGGCGCCGGGCAGATGTCGCGGGTCGAGAGCGTGCGCATCGCCTGCAGCAAGGCGGGCGAGCGGGCTCGCGGGAGCGTCCTCGCGTCGGACGCTTACTTCCCGTTCCCGGACGGCCTGGCGCTCGCCGCCGAGCACGGGATCACGGCGGTCGCGCAGCCGGGAGGCAGCGTGAGGGACCCGGAGGTCATCGCCGCGGCGGACGCGGCGGGGGTTGCGATGGTGTTCACCGGGGTCCGGCACTTCCGTCACTGAGCCGGCCAGCCCTCGTCCCGGCCCCGCCCCGTCCCGGGATGCGCGATCTTTCCTTCCGCTGGAAGGGTGCGCCGCGTTCGCAAAAAGTTGACCTTTGTTCCTTGACTGTGATGATGGTCAACGCTGCGCCTGGGCAAAGCGCTGTGCGCGGCGCGAAGGAGCGAGCTGTGGGCGGAATCAGCGAGACGTGCAGCGTGTGCGGGACCGGATTCGAGGTCCAGTTCCGGTACCAGATGGAGGAGAAGGACGGCGGCTTCTCCTTCTTCTGCTCGCAAAAATGCCTGGAGAAGAGCCAGCTCGGCGGGGAGAGCGGCGCCTCGCTCGCCACGTGCGACGCGTGCGCGAAGCGCTTTCCCCCGGATCTCGTGTCGCAGGTGCTCTACGTCGCCGGGCGGCGGCACTACGCGTGCTCGCTCGGGTGCCGGGCGCAGCTGGTCCGCGAGGCGAAGGGGGTGCGGCTCGGAGACATCGCGGCGGCGGCCGCGGCGCCGGCCGAGGGGCTGTCGCCGACCCGCCGCGAAGTTCCGTTGTCGGGGAGCGGCTCCCGCGCCGTCGCGGAGGCCGGTGAGCCGGCGTCCCCGGAGCTTTCGGCGCGGGCTGGCGCGCAGGCAGGGGCGTCGGCCGTTGCGCCGGGCGCGCCGGCTGCGCGCCCGGCGGAGCCCAGGGGGCAGGGGGCGGTCGCGGTGCCCGTGTCGCCGGCGGGGAGCGCGAAGCGGGCGCCGCAGCGCCCGGCCGGGGTGCCCCGGTATCTGGCCGTGTTCAACCACAAGGGCGGCACGGGCAAGACGACGACGGCCGTGAGCGTGGCGGCCGGGCTCGCGGCGCGCGACAAGCGGGTGCTCCTCGTCGACACCGACGCGCAGGGGAACGTCTCCGTCTCGCTGGGCGCGGGCGCGGAGCGCTCGCTCTATCACGTGCTCGTGATGGGGCTCCGGGTCGCGGACGCGACGAGGGCGGTGCGGCCGAACCTGGATCTCCTCCCATCCAACGAGACGCTGGCCGCGGCCGAACTCTACCTGGCGGGGCGCCAGAACCGGGACCGCGTGCTCTCGGATCGCCTCTCCGCGGCTGCGGCCGACTACGACTACGTCGTGCTCGACTGCTCGCCGAGCCTGTCCCTGATGAACCAGAACGCGCTTGTGTTCGCCGACAGCGTGCTCGTCCCGGTCGCGTGCGATTACCTGTCGCTGGTCGGCGTCCGGCAGGTGATCAAGACGGTGAAGAACGTGAACGCGCTGCTGCACCATCCGGTGCAGATCTGGGGCGTGCTGCCGACCTTCTTCGACGGTCGCGCGAGGATCGCGCGTGAGGCGGTCAGCACGATGAAGCAGCACTTCGGGGAGCGCTGCCTCGCGCCGATCCGGCAGGCGATCAAGGTCAAGGAGGCGCCTGCGCAGGGGCAGACGATCTTCGAATATGCGCCGGGGACCCCGGCGGCCGACGATTATCTGGCGGTGGTCGATCGCATCATCGAGAGTCGCGAGCGGGGCGCGGCCGGCTCGGAGGCAGGGGCGGCGCGCGAGCCGGGATCGTGGGGCACCGACCGGGCGGACGCGGCGGCAGAGCGGCCGGGCGCTGCGGCGGCCGGTGCATGAAGGGACCTGCGGCAGCGGGTCTCGCTGGATGAAGGGACCTGCGGCAGCGGGTCTCGCTGGATGAAGGGACCTGCGGCAGCGGGTCTCGCTGGATGAAGGGACCTGCGGCAGCGGGTCTCGCTGGATGAAGGGACCTGCGGCAGCGGGTCTCGCTGGATGAAGGGCCCGCGCTCGCGGAGCCCCGACCGGGCAGAGAGCTGGAGGACGCAATGAAGAGCGAAGGCGATCTCGGGGGCGCCGCGCGGGCGCTGCTCGATCGCGACGAGGTGGAAGGTGTTCTGTCCGGGGCGTTCTATACACCCACGGAAGCGCCGCGTTCGCGCGCGAAGACCCGGACGACCGGCGCCGCATCCGAGCCAGGTGCTGCGCCGCCGCCCGAGAGACCGCAGCACTACAAGGTCATCTGTATCTCGATGTACACCGGGGATCTCGAGAGGCTGGATGAGATGGTCAGCGCCCTCAAGGCGCGCGGCATGACGAAGGCCAATCGAAGCGCGCTGATCCGGCATGCGCTCTCCCAGGTGGACCTCGACAAGATCCCCAAGGGGATCTAGGTCGACTTTCCAGGAAGACCTCGACGAGGCGAGGGGGATCGAGGCCAGCTTTTTCACCATCGCGCCACGGGCACCGCGCGAGCCGCGGCGGCCTTCCGCGGCATCGGTGGGGCAGAGGCCGCCCGGTTCCCTGGGCTCGGGCGAGCGGTGGAGGGGCGGGGCACCGGCGCCGCCGCTCGCGGTGTGAGGCGATGCGCGGCCTCGCCGGGCGCGTCCTCGCCCGGCAGCAGCGCCGCGGGTATGTCGCGTGCTAGTGTCGGGATCAGGAATCGGGGAGCCACGAGCCGAAAATCGAGGCCTACCCAGAGAGGGAACATGGACCAGAACTTCGCAGGATACGGGACCCGTTCTTCGGCGCTCCGTGCCGCCGCGGATTCGCGCGAGCGCTTCCTCGTGCGAACGTACAATCACCTGTTCGGGGCGATCGTGCTCTTCGCGGCGATCGAGGTCGCGCTGTTCAAGACCGGCGTCGCCTCGGTCATCGCCAGGGCGATGATGGGCACGAGCTGGCTGGTGGTGCTCGGAGCCTTCATGCTCGTGAGCTGGCTCGCCAGCCGCGCGGCGCACACGTCGATGTCGAAGCCGGTGCAGTACGCCGCGCTCGGCGGCTACGTGGTCGCCCAGGCGATCATCTTCGTGCCGCTCCTCTACATCGCGGACATGGTCGCGCCCGGCGCGATCCAGAGCGCCGCGCTCGCCACGATGGCGGGCTTCGCCGGGCTCACCGCGATCGCGTTCGTGACCCGCAAGGATTTCTCCTTCCTGGGCGGTCTCCTGCGCTGGGGCGGCATCTGCGCGCTCGTCCTCATCGGGGCCGGGCTGCTGTTCGGCTTCCAGCTCGGCACGTTCTTCAGCGTCGCCATGGTCGCCTTCGCCGGCGCCGCCATCCTCTACGACACGTCGAACATCCTGCACCACTTCCCCGAGGACAGGTACGTCGGCGCCGCACTCGAGCTCTTCGCGTCCGTCGCCCTGCTGTTCTGGTACGTACTCCGACTCTTCACCTCCTCCCGCAACTGAGCGAGCGGCGCGCGCCCGCTGCGGATACGGGCCCATCTCGACGTTTTCGGTGCTCGGCGTACTGGAGTACGCCTCCGCGCCGAAAACGCCGATCTGGGCCCGTCTCCTGTGCGGGCGCGCGCCGCTCGGGCAGCGGGGGGGACGGGGGAACCGGGGGGCGGGGGTTTAGGGGGCGAGGAGGGCTTGTAGCGCTCTGGTCAGGGAGAAAAGTAGGAGGCCGGCCAGCGCTAGGAGGCAGCCGACCGCTACGATCAGGCCGGCGTAGAAGCCTCGATCAGAGGGGCGGGCGCCGAGCTGCGCGCGCGCGACGAGGTGCGCTCGCAGGAGGTCGAGGTTGCGCGCGTTCGACTTGTAGGCCGCGTCGAACAGGTCGCCCAGCAAGGGAACCGTGCCGAACAACGTCTCGAGACCCACGTTGAGCATCATCCGAAGCACCGTCGAGACGGGGAGACGGTAACGCGCCGCCGAAAGCACGATGTACATCGAGAGACCGAAGCCGATGAGATCCCCGACCCCAGGGACCAACCCGATCAGCGCGTCGTAACCGACCCGATAGCCGACGCCGGGGATGCGGATCGCATTGTCCAGAAAGTGGCCGAGCGCGTTCAGGCGCTTCAGCCGCTCCTCCTCGAGATCGACGGTCTTCAGCGTGGTGAGGGGTGTCACAGGGATGACGGACCGGTTCGGGGCCGGGTGAGCTGTCCCTCGTAGTGTACTTCGCGCGCCCCAGACCCACCAGGGCATATGCGTTGCTTCTGGGACCGCCATGGAGACGGTAAGGGCTGTGGGAAGCGCCCGGCAGTCGCGCCACTCGGAGATTCTTCTCCTGGGGCAGGCAGCAGGGCTCGGGATGGTGACAGGAATGCGTTCCATGCTGGGCGTGAGGCTCCTCGCGGCCAGCGCCCGGCGCGGCGCGTTCGACGGGCAACGCGGGAGCTTCTGGCGCACGCTTCGCTCGCCCGGAGCGCAGCGCGCGCTCAGCGTGCTCGCGGGCGGAGAGCTGTTGATGGACAAGCTGCCCTCCGCGCCGAGCCGCCTCGCGAGAGGTCCGCTCGGCGCGCGGCTCCTGATCGGGGCGCTCCTGGGCGCCGCCGTCGGCACGCAAAGCCCCGAGAGGAACATGCGGTTCGCAGGCGCCGTGGTCGGGGCAGCGGCGGCCGCCATCGGCGCGCTCGTCGGGAATCGCGCCCGCGTGTGGCTGGACCGCGGGACGCGCATTCCCGCCCCGGTCGCAGCCGTCGTCGAGGATGCCATCGCCTTCGGCCTGGGCGCGCTGGCGGCGCGCCGCTAGTGCCGAGCGCCGGCGCGCCCGCCAGGGCCCCAGCCCCGGCTCCGCCGCGAGCAGCGCGCAGCCCCGGAGGCGAGGGAGGCGCGAAGAGGATGCGCGCCGTCGCACCCAGGGACGTCCCGGCGCGCGCACGTCTCCCGGCGCGCGCACGTCGCGTCCTGCCACAGCGGGGCACCGCTGCCGCTGCGGTCACGGCGCCACGAGCCATGCTGACGCCGGACACGCCACCGAGCCCGCACGCCCGCGTTCTCCGCTCCGGAGCGCGCGGGGCGCTGGCCGGCATCGTCGGCGCGCTCCTCGGGACGCTCGACGGAGCCGCGGTGCATGCACAAGGACGGTACGAGTCCGCGCTCCTCGGCGGGCGCTCGGCGCTCCTCGGAGGCACAGGGGTCGTGCTGGGCGTCGACGGCGCCGCGCCCTTCCTGAACCCGGCCACCATCATCCGCATCGAGGACCGGAACATCGCGTTCTCGTCGACGTTCTTTCGCTACGCGCATCGCACGCTGGAGGCGTGGCATCAGCCAGGTCCGGTCGACTCCGCCCTGTACGGCGACCTCCGGCTCGATCACACGACGGTGAGCGATCAGGGCCTGGACTCCCTCCCCGACGCGATGTGCTATTTCTTCGACTGGCAGCGCGGCGCGGGCGATGCGGATTCGAGGCGAGCGCGGGTCGGCCGCCAGACCGTCGCCGCTTGCCTCGGGAAGACCGAGGAGAACGAGTTCGGGTTCGACGCGCTGCGGTTCTCGGGGGAATCCGGCCCGCGCCGCGTGAGCCAGGCGCAGACGCTCCGCTACGCGTGGGGTCGCTTCAGCGCCGGTCCGTCGTGGAGCTACCGTGTCACCGATCGCCTCGCCGTGGGCGTCTCGCTCCCGGTCGTGCGCACCCGCTACGCGAGCTCGCTCGGCGTCGCCAGCGTCGTGGAGGACACAAGCACGGGCTCGGCGAGCAGCGCGACGTACCAGGCCGCGCTCTCCGGAGATTCCTGGGACGTGCTCGCGCACCTCGGGGTGACGTACCGGCTGACCTCGGTGTTCTCTGCCGGGATCAGCGTGCGGACGCCCAGCGTGCATATCTTCGACTCGCTGGACGCGAGCTATCACGACACGCTCGCCACCGGGACAGCGGCGGTCCGCACCTGGGCAGGTGAAGGGGAGTTCGTGGCTCCCTCGCCGGCGCGCGTGGCGGTGGGCGCGAGCGCGGAGTGGAGCAGGCTGCGGCTGGAGCTCGACGGCTTCTTCTACCTGGGCCAGCGCGAGCTCGCGCGGATCACCGCCGATCGGGAGGAGATCGCGATCGAGGGGGGCGCGGTGACGAGCCGGAGGCAGAGCCGGCTCGACATCGTCGAGGAGGCGGCGCCCATCGTCAACGTGGGGCTCGGCGCCGAGGTGTTCGTCACGCGCGACCTCAGCGTGGTGGGCGGCGTCGTCACCGATTTCAACGCGCTGTCGAGCCTGCGGGGCCCCACAACCGCCGAGTCGAAGCTCTTCCTGGAGCGGATGAGCGGCGTGCACGCGGGGCTCGGCATGGTCTCCTATACGAGGTACGGCGATCTCGTGTTCGGCGCGCGCTTCGACTACGCGGCGGGGCAGATGGCGGCGGTCAACGCGTTCGCGTCCCCCGTCCGGCTGGATCCGATCGACTGCCGCGAGATCGGCGCGACCCTGGTGCTCGCCGGGCGGATCAGCCTGCGCACCGTCGAGGGCGTGGCGCGCGAGATCGGGGACGCCGTGGAGGGCTCGGCCGCGGCTCCCCCCGAGCGCACCACGCCGAGAGAGCCGATGCGGGCGCCTGCGCAGGAGGACTGAGCCGCGGCGCGCCGCCGGTCAGGAGCCGCCCTCGTCCGGCTCGATGCGCACCCGCTCCTCGTAGAGCGCGCCGCCCTCGCCGATGTCCGTGGTGCGGGCGCGGATCAGCGCGTTGGCGCAGCGGCCGTCGCGGAGGTGGCCGCCCTTCGGGATGAGCGCGACGTCGCGGCGCTGCGCGGGATCGTGGCGGAGCTGCACCGTCCGCGAGCTATCACGACACGCTCGCCACCGGGACAGCGGCGGTCCGCACCTGGGCAGGTGAAGGGGAGTTCGTGGCTCCCTCGCCGGCGCGCGTGGCGGTGGGCGCGAGCGCGGAGTGGAGCAGGCTGCGGCTGGAGCTCGACGGCTTCTTCTACCTGGGCCAGCGCGAGCTCGCGCGGATCACCGCCGATCGGGAGGAGATCGCGATCGAGGGGGGCGCGGTGACGAGCCGGAGGCAGAGCCGGCTCGACATCGTCGAGGAGGCGGCGCCCATCGTCAACGTGGGGCTCGGCGCCGAGGTGTTCGTCACGCGCGACCTCAGCGTGGTGGGCGGCGTCGTCACCGATTTCAACGCGCTGTCGAGCCTGCGGGGCCCCACGACCGCCGAGTCGAAGCTCTTCCTGGAGCGGATGAGCGGCGTGCACGCGGGGCTCGGCATGGTCTCCTATACGAGGTACGGCGATCTCGTGTTCGGCGCGCGCTTCGACTACGCGGCGGGGCAGATGGCGGCGGTCAACGCGTTCGCGTCCCCCGTCCGGCTGGATCCGATCGACTGCCGCGAGATCGGCGCGACCCTGGTGCTCGCCGGGCGGATCAGCCTGCGCACCGTCGAGGGCGTGGCGCGCGAGATCGGGGACGCCGTGGAGGGCTCGGCCGCGGCTCCCCCCGAGCGCACCACGCCGAGAGAGCCGATGCGGGCGCCTGCGCAGGAGGACTGAGCCGCGGCGCGCCGCCGGTCAGGAGCCGCCCTCGTCCGGCTCGATGCGCACCCGCTCCTCGTAGAGCGCGCCGCCCTCGCCGATGTCCGTGGTGCGGGCGCGGATCAGCGCGTTGGCGCAGCGGCCGTCGCGGAGGTGGCCGCCCTTCGGGATGAGCGCGACGTCGCGGCGCTGCGCGGGATCGTGGCGGAGCTGCACCGTCATCGCGCCGACGCGCGACACGATCCGGCAGAGGCCGCCGTCGGCCACGCCGCTCGCCGCGTCGGGGTGGACCGTCACGACGGCCGGGCCTCGCTGGGGCCTGGCCCACTGCGACGACTGGGACTTCTCGGTGGACAGCGCCATGAGGAGCAGCGGGAGCTCGCGCGCGTCGGGATCCGCGCGCTCCTCCGGCCCCTCGGTGATGAGGTTGACCCGCCCGGTCGGGGTCGGGAACTTGCGGTCCTCGAACAGCACCTTCGGCGCCAGCGGATTGCGCACCGGCGCGCGCTCCAGCGCCTCGAGGGTGATGCCGAGCGGCGCGAGCCTGGGCTCGACGACCCGCCGCTTCCAGTCGCGGGCGCTGCCGTCGAGCGCGTCGCCGAGGCCCACGCGCTGCGCGAGCGCCTGCATGATCTCGAGATCGCTCTTCACCCCGTCCGGGGGCGGGACCACGGGCGTGGCGACGCCGAGGTAATGGTGGCCGTAGGCGCCGAGCACGTCGTCCGCCTCGAGCAGCGTCGTCGTGGGCAGCACCAGGTGGGCGAGCCGCGCCGTGTCCGTGAGGAAGGAGTCGGCGACGACGACGAGCTCGCGCGTCGCGAGCGCCTCCGCGACGGCGTCCGACGCGGGCAGCATCGCGACCGGGTTGCCGGCGGTCACCCAGACGGCGCGGATCGGCGGGTCGCTCATCCGGAGCACCTCCTGCCCGAACAGCGGCTCGCAGACGGTGCGGGGCGCGGGGCGATCGCCCCCGAACGGCGAGAGATCGAACGCACCGCGCCGCTTGAAGTAGAACGAGACGCCCCCGCCGGGGATGCCGAGGTTCCCGCTCACGGCCGAGAGCGCGTCGAGCGCGCGCACGATCGCCCCGCCCGTGGTGCGCCGGCCCATGCCCCAGCCCACGAGGATCGCCGCGGGCCTGTCGGCGAGGCGGCGCGCGAGATCCAGGGCGGCGCCCTCGGGCACGTCGGCCTCGCCGCACCACGCCGCGACGGAGCGGCCCCGCGCGAGCGCGCGGAAGGCGTCGAGGTGATCGCAGTAGTCCGCGGCGCGCGGATCGGTCCACCCCTCGTCGAAGAGCACGCGGGCGACGGCCATGGCGAGCGCGAAGTCGCCGCCCGGGCGCGGCTGGTAGAACGCCGCGCACAGGGAGGCCGTCCTGTGGTGCACGGGATCGACGAGCACGAGCTCCGCGCCGCGCGCCCTCGCCTCGCGCAGCACCGGCAGGGTGTGCGGGCTCGACGTGAAGACGTTCTTGCCCCAGAGGAGGATCTGCCGGGCGTTCTTCAGGTCGGCGAGGTCGTGGCTGTCCTCCTCGCCGAAATCGGCGAGCTGCGCGGCGTCGCCCGCGCCGGAGCAGATGTCGCCGCGCTTGACCGTGACCGGCCCGAACCGCGCGAAGAAGGCGTCGGTGATCCCCGTGAGCATCCCGAGCGAACCGCCGCTCCGATAATGGAAGATCGCGGCCGGGCCCGATTCGCGCCGGATCGCGAGCAGCCGCTCGGCCGCGGTGTCGAGCGCTTCCTCCCAGGAGACCGGGACGAGCTCGCCGCCCTTGCGGAGCAGCGGCGTCGTCAGGCGCTCGGG
The DNA here is from genome assembly GCF_051521455.1 of Sorangium sp. So ce887. Classification (NCBI taxonomy): domain Bacteria; kingdom Pseudomonadati; phylum Myxococcota; order Polyangiales; family Polyangiaceae; genus Sorangium; species Sorangium sp. So ce887. Next base: position 4,424,509 of record NZ_CP150354.1, read on the forward strand.
TGAGTACTGGGTCTCCAGGAAGCGCGACGTCCGGTAGCAGAGGAAGCCCCTCGTGACCGGGTGGTCCGGGTCGCCGCCGAGGCGCACGACGCGGCCGTCCTTCACGGTGGCCACGATGCTGCAAGCGTCGGGGCAGTCGCGGTTACAGACCGTCTTGCGGATCTCCTGCACAACGGCAGCCTAGAGCACGCGCGCGCGGCGGTACACCGCGCCGCGCGGGGCTAGTCGGCCGCGAGCCGCTCGGGGGCGTAGTCTCGCGAGTCGTCGCCGGAGACCTCCTGGGCGATGACGCGGAGCTGCTCGTAGCGCTCGCGCAGGAGCGACCACAGCCGATCGCGGATGTCGCGCGAGTCGAGCCGCTCGGTCGGGCGGGTGTTGCTGAGCAGCCACTTCGCGGTGCTGTTCACCCGGGTCACCTCGTCCCTGGTGAGGGAGATCCGGCCTTGCACGTGGTTCCACCGGTCCAGGATGAGGTTGGTGATGCTGGCCGCCGCGCTCGCGGGATCTCCGGCGACGAGCGCGCGCCGGACGATGCCGTAGGTCTCCGGGACGATCCCGCGCGGGAAGCACACCTCGGCCGCGGCGAGCGTCGGGCGCAGCGCCTCGTAGAGCACGTCGAGCCGCTCGGCCACCTCCGGCGGCGGCGCGCTCTCGGGCTGCATGCGCGCCACCGCATGGTCGAGCGCCATCGCGAGCTCCGGCAGGCTGCGGATCGTGTCGAAGCGGGACTTCGGCAGCCGGCGCCGGTGGCGCGCCGGATCGCGCGTCACGGACTGCACGGCGCGCCGGACGATCGCGAGCACCCCGCCCGCGTCCCCGCGGAAGGCCTGCACGTGGGCCGCGGGGAGGTCGCTCGCGGGCATCGCGTACCGCTCGTAGCGCTCGCGATCCAGGCTCTCGTCGCCCCGGGAGCGCGGGTCGGCCTCGGACGGCGCGACGCCGGCGGAAGAGGCCGGCTCCGACCGCTCCGAGCTCGCCCGCTGCGGCTCGTCCGCGTCGGGGCGCTCGCCGTCCGCGCCGGGAAGCTCCCCTGGAGAGGGCGTCTCGGTGGCCTGTGTTGTCTCTTCCGGACCGGGCTCCACCGGCCCGGCTGCCGTGCGCTGGGCGGTGCTCTCGGCCTCGAGCGGTGTGGACCGAAGCGCTGGATCCCGCAGCGCCTCGAGGTCGTCTCGCGCACGCGTCATCCGGGTCATCGTACGTAAGTCGGCGCGACGGTACAAGATCCGCGGCCCCTCGCGCGCGCCGCCGGCGGGGCCGCCGCGGCAGGGGCGCCGCGCGCGGGGCGTCTCGACCTCGCCCGCGGGCCTCGTCCCACCTCGCCCGCGGGGGTCATGGCGCCTGCCGGCGTCACCTCGCACACAGAGGCCACGAGGCGCGGGCCGCGCGCGAGGCGGCCCCCGTCCTCGGGCGCGGATCAAGCGTCGAGCGCGTCCCAGAAGATGCGCAGATCGTCCGAGAGCGGCGCCTCGATGCGCACGCGTCCGCCTGTCGCCGGATGCGTGAGCTCCAGGAGCGCGGCGTGGAGAGCGTGGCGGTCGAGCTCGAGCGCGCGGCGGTCCTCGTCGGTGAGCTCGCCGTCGGCGCCGCGCGCGAACATGCCCTCGTCCGGCCCGTAGAGCTTGTCGCCCACGAGCGGCAGGCCGCTCGTCGCGAGGTGGACCCGGATCTGGTGCTGCCGGCCGGTCTCGAGCGTGCAGCGGATCAGCGCGTAGCGCCGGCCGGTGAGGGGGTCGGCGCGGCGGCCCAGCACCTCGCACGCCGTGGCTGACGAGAGGCCGCGGCCCGGCGTTGCCACCCGCATCTTCACCTTGTAGCGGCTCGCCGTGTCGAGCTCGAGCGGCAGCTCGACCCGGAAGGCGTCGTGCTCGGGCCAGCCCCAGGTGATCGCGACGTAGCGCTTGAGGACGCCGGTGCGCTCCTCGAACTGCGCCTTCACCCTCCGATCGGCCTCGGGCGTTCGGCAGAGGAGGAGCACGCCGCTCGTCTCCCTGTCGATCCGGTGCGCCAGGAACAGCCGCTCGCCGGGGCGCGCGGCCTCCATCATCTTGATGACGGTGCTCTTGTGGTACCGCGCCGTGGGGTGCACGGGCAGGCCCGGCGGCTTGTTGACGGCGAGCAGCGCTTCGTCCTCGTGGAGCACCGGGATCGCCGTGTCGGGCGCCTGCTCGTCCCACGGCGCGCGCCAGAGGAGGATGCACTGCTCCGGCCGGACGCGATCGCTGCCGCGCAGGCGCCGCGCCTCGGGCGAGTAGGCGCCGCGGGAGACGATCTCGGCGGCGCGCGTGCGGCTCGTCCGCTTGAGCTGCGACTGCACGAACCGGTCGAGCCGCATGCCCGCCGACTCGGGCGGCACGCGGAGCACGGTGACGACCGATCCTTCCGGCACCTCCTCCGGCCGCACCACCTGTGTGCCGCGGCCGAAGGGGCCGCTCGTGCCGGCGAGCTCCCGCGCGCTGATCCTGGTCATGGGTCGAGGTTGCCGTGGGGCTTTAGCAAAGGCGCCGGCCGGGTGCGCGGAAAAGGAAGCCGCCCGCGGGCGCCGCGTCGAGGCGCGCGCGGAAGGCGCGCCGGCCCGCGGCTCACAGGGGGTCGATGATCTCGCAGGGGAAGTTGAACGAGATGCCCTGCGTCGCGCTCTTGAGCTGCGCGCAGGCGTCGCCGGCGAGGACGAGCTGGGTCGGGCTCTCCATGGTCCAGCCGTTCTGCGCGTCGTAGGGCACGGGCGTGCCGTCGATGAGCACCTGGCCTTCCGACGCGTGATCGAGATCCACCGCGATCGAGCCCTGGAGGTCGAACGTGCAGCTCTTGGCGCCGGAGATGGCCGCGTTGAGCTCGTTCTCCAGGGCGGTCGCGTTGGTCGGATCCGGCGTGTAGTACATCGCCGAGCCGCCGGCGTCGGCGTAGGTGCCCGCGCCGGTGAAGCAGTCCTGCTGGGTGTTCTGGGGTCGCCGGACCGGCTGGCCGACGCCGGCGTTCGCCAGATCCTGGAGGTGCTCCGCGAAATCGCCGTCGCCGAGGCCGAACACGAACGTCCCGATGCCCTGCGTGTACGCGGACTGCACCGCGCCTACCACGTCGTCGCGCGCGCACACGGCGGGCCCGTCGTCGCAGCGATCGGGCTCGCCGTCGGTGACGAAGAGGATGTACTTGGGGCCGGGCTCTCCGAAGGCGACGAGATCGGGGATGACCGTCTCGTTGAACGTCATGCCGGTGGGCGTCTCGAGCTTCTGACCCGGCCTCATGGAGGCCTCCTCGTAGGCGGCCGCGATGTCGGCGTGGCTGTTGAGGGCGATGACGTCGGTCCCGGTGAGCAGCGGGCACTGCGCCGGAGCGACCCCCGTGAACGTGAGGAAGCCGAAGCGCACGTTCGCCTGCAGGCTCTCGACGACGTTGAGCACGGCCGTCTGCAGCGGAGCCCAGTAGCCGCTGTCGTACATGCTGCCGGAGCGATCGACGACGATCATCACGGTCGGCGTCTGCGGCTCGAACGTGATGTCGAGCTGCTGGCAGGCGCCGCCGGCGCCGCCGCTTCCGCTTGTGGCGATCAGGCCGCCGCCGCTGCCGACGAAGATCGGCTCCTCGCCGCCGCCGGTGGAGCCGACGCCGCCGGCCGCGCCGCCGCTGCCGCTTACGGAGCCGGAGCCCTGGGGCGGTGGCTCGCCGTCGTTGTTGCCCCCGCAGCTCACGGCGATGCCGGTGGCGAGGAGGGCGAGGTACCAAGAGAGCCTGGGAAAGATAAGTGTGCTGCTCACGAGGTAAAGATACACAGAGTGGCTCGGCGTGTCTCCGCCGTGCGCGGCCAGGGGCGCTCGGAAGTGATTCACTGTGCAGCAGCGCCTGTGCGAACCGATTCTGAAGTAAAAAATCACACAAATCTGTCTGCGAAACTGCACAGGGAAGTAAGGGTACGCGCAGGTCTGGAAGATCGGTGACTACGCCCACGGCGACGACTTCGAGCCGATCACGCCGCGGCTCCTGTCGCGGGCTCACCCGGCTCAGGCCGCCGTGGAGACGGTCGAGGCGCTCGACGAGGAGCCGGAGGCGGAGGGCACGGCGCCTTGGCCACCTCGCGTTCTTCACCCTCAACCCCCCCGCCCGGGTGTGCGGAAGCCGCCCCGTACGCCCCCCGGTTCGTGCTACACACCGCGCCCGCATGGACATTCTCTTCGCTGCTTCCGAGATCGCGCCCATCGTCAAGGTCGGCGGGCTGGCTGACGTCGTGTCGTCGCTCTCGAAGGCGCTCCGGCTGCTCGGCCACAAGGTGACGATCGCGCTGCCGCGCTACCGGGCCCTCGATTCGAGCGGGCTGATGATGGCGCGCCGCCTCACCCCGATGCCGCTCGAGGTCGACCCGCAGGTGTCGCCGGGCGGACCCATCCAGGTGACGCTCCTGGACGGGCGGCTCAGCACGGGCGTGGAGCTCATCGTCCTCGACGTGCCCGGCTTCCACGATCGGCCCGGCATCTACGGCGAGGAGGGGCGCGACTACGAGGACAACGCGCGCCGGTTCTCGCTGTTCTCCCGCGCCGTCGTGGAGCTCGTCCGCCAGCGGGCGCGGTCCGGCTCGCCGTTCGACATCGTGCACGCCCACGACTGGCCCACCGCCATGGTGGCGTACCTGCTCCGGCACCAGCAGCCGCCCGTGCCCGGCAGGAGCGTGCTGACCCTCCACAACGTGGCCCACCAGGGCCTCTTCCCGAAGGACACGCTCCCGTCCCTCGGCCTCGACAGCGACCACTTCCGGCCAGACCGGCTCGAGTTCTACGGCCAGCTCAACTTCCTGAAGGGCGGCATCCTGGCCGCGGACGCGCTCACCACCGTCTCGACCACCTACGCGAACGAGATCCTCACGCCGAAGCAGGGCGAGCGGCTCGACGGCGTGCTCCGCACCCGGACGAACCAGCTGACCGGCATCGTGAACGGCATCGACTACGCCGTCTGGAACCCGATGACCGACCCGGCCATCATCGCGCGCTACGACGCCGAGGACGTGAGCAACAAGGGCCGCTGCAAGAGCGCGCTCCTCCAGGAGATCGGGCTCGAGATCCGGCCGGACCGCCCGCTGCTCGTGTCCATCGGCAGGGTGGTCGCGCAGAAGGGTAGCGACCTGCTCGCGAACGCCATGCCGAAGATCCTGAAGGGCGACGTCAGCGTCGTCGTGGCCGGCGAGGGCGACCCCGAGCTCATGGAGAAGCTCACCGCCGCCGCGGCCAAGGCGCCCGAGCGGGCGAAGTTCCTCGGCGGCGTGAGCGAGGCCGTCGTGCACCGGCTCATGGCCGCAGCCGACCTCGTGCTCGTGCCGTCGCGCTTCGAGCCGTGCGGCCTCGTGCAGCTGTACGCGCAGCGCTACGGCGCCGCCCCGGTGGCGTGCAGGACCGGAGGCCTCGTCGACACGATCGTCGACCTCGACGCCGCCCTGGAGACAGGCACGGGGTTCCTGTTCGACAAGCCGACCGCCACCTCGCTGCTCGGCGGCGTGCAGCGGGCCCTCGCGGCCCTGACGTCGCCCCGCTGGCCCGCCGTCCAGCGCCGCATCATGCGCCTCGACCTCGGCTGGGACCGACCCGCACGCCGCTACGTCCAGGTCTACCGGCAGACGCTCGCCAGCTGAACACCGCGCGCCGGAGCGCGCGGCGCCGGACGGAGCGCCGGAGGGGCCCGCCGCAAGGGGCAACCCGACCGCGATACGGCGCCTCCCGCGCGACAACATGACGCATGTCACCGGGGAGCCGCGTCGCCTATAGCAGCGCCCGTGCTGCCCAGAGCCCTCGCCGGCGCCGCGATCCTCCTCTCGCTCGCGGCGTCTCCAGGCGTCGCGCGTGCGTCCGCCTGCTGCGGGACGGGCCACGGGATCGCCCAGTGGCTCGCGCCCTCGGAGCGCGCCGCGGCGAGCTTCTCGCTCCGGTTCACCGAGCAACTCGGGACGTGGACGCCGGAGCGCGACTTCGACGCCCTTGGCGAGGGCGTCTACCACCGCGAGCTGAGGGCCGACGTCGGGTGGATGGTGCGGATCGAAGAGCGCCTCCAGCTCGGCATCTCCCTCCCGCTGCGGCACACCTGGATCGGGGCGGGCCTCGACGGCACGTTCTCCGGCGGCGACGTGGGAGACATCAGCGCGGCAGGCCGCATCGCGCTGATCGAGGGCGCCATCTCCCCGTGGATCCCGTCCGCCGCGTTCACGCTGAGCGTCGCGCTCCCGACCGGGTACGGCGAGGACCCCGTGTTCGAGCCCATCGGCGTCAGCGCGTCCGGCGGGGACACGGGCGGCACCAGCGCGATTGACGTCGGCGCGAACGGCGCCGACACGACCCGCCTCGGCGTGGCCGAGTTCCGGCCGGGGATCGTCTTCGAGAAGTCGTGGGGCTCGGTCCAGGCGCTGCTCGCCGCGTCGATCAGCGTCCGCACGGCCTACCATGCCGCGGGCGGCGAGGAGGTGCAGCCCGCGGACCGCCTGCAGGTCGTCGCCGCGGCGGGGCCCGTGTGGGCCTCCGGCACCTCGCTCAGCGTGGGCGGCCTCTACGAGCGTGAGGGATCCCCGCGCGTGGCCGGCCGCCTTCCCGTGCGGGGCGGAGAGCGTGAGCGGACGGCGCTGCTCGCGGTGCTGGCCCACGACGTCGGCGCGCGCTGGACCGCCGTCGGCAACCTCCAGGTGGACGTGCCGATCTCCGGGATCGGCCGCAACGAGGGCGCCTTCGCCGCCCTGTCGGCAGGCCTCCGTTACGTGTGGGGACGACATGATTGAACCGCGTGATCGGCTGCTCACCAGGTCATCTCGGGAGCCCCGCGGGGCGCGGGCCCGCCGCGCGGCGCTCGCGGCGCTCGCCCTTCTCTTGCTCCAGGGCTGCGGATCCTCGGACCGGGAGCCGGATCCCGGGGACCGGCTGGACGTCGGCGTCAACGGGCGCATCGAGTTCGACGTGCAGTCGACCGAGCCGATCAAGCGGGGCCCGAACACCTTCAACGTGCGGCTCACCTGGACCGACTCGGGGAACCCGGTGAAGAGGATCAAGCTCCGCGTGTACGCCAGGATGCTCTCCATGGGGCACGGGTCCGGGCACGACGGCGTGGAGATCGAGCCCGGCCTGTACCAGGTGGTCAACGTGCCCCTCTCGATGGTGGGCGCCTGGGATGTGGAATGCCGCGCCCTGGCCGCGTCCCTCATCGACGAGGCGGGATTCACGTTCGAGGTGCAGTAGGCTTCCGCCCCGTGCACCCCCTTGCAAAGGCGACGTCTCGCCCACGCCAGAGGCCGAGCGCGCCGCGGCGCGGCCGCCTGGCCCTCTCCGCCGCGGCGCTGCTCTCGATCGCGGCGCTCGCCGCGCCGGCCTCGGCCAACGGGCGCTTCCCGGCCGCAGGCCTGATCGCGAGCCACCCGAGCGATCCGTCGCGCCTGATGGTGCGCGCGACCTACGGCCTGCTCTCCACGCACGACGGCGGCGAGGCGTGGCGCTGGATCTGCGAGCCGGTCGTCGGCTTCGGCGGGAACGAGGACCCGATGGTGGCCTTCCTCGCCGACGGGACGATCCTCGCCGGGGTCTTCGACGGGCTCAGCGCATCGAAGAACGGCGGCTGCGACTGGTCGTTCGCCCAGGGCGAGCTGCTGGACCGCTACGTCATCGACCTCTCGGCCGATCGCGAGGACCCCTCGCGGGCCGTGCTCGTCGTCAGCGCGGGGCTCGGGGCAGGGCGGTTCCTGACCCAGCTCTGGGAGACGGACGACAACGCGGACCGCTGGACGAAGGCGGGCGCCGACCTGCCCGAGGACTTCCTCGCCCACACGGTCGACGCAGCCCCGTCGAACCGCGATCGCGTCTACGTGAGCGGCCGCTTCGGCTCGCCCGAGTACACAGGGGCCCTGCAGCGGACCGACGACCGCGGCGCGACCTGGGAGCGGCTCGACATTCCGGGGAGCGACGACATGCGCCTGCCGTACATCGGCGCGATCGATCCCGCCGACCCCGATACGATCTACGTGCGGCTCGACGGCGATCCGACCGACGCGCTGATCGTCTCGCACGACGGTGGCGAGAGCTTCACCACGGTCTTCGAGAGCCAGGGCGACCTCCTCGGCTTCGCGCTGTCGCCGGACGGAGCGAGCGTGATCGTGGGCGGCCCCCAGGACGGGATCTTGCGCGCGCCCACGAGCTCGCTCGAGTTCGAGAAGATCTCGGACGTCGGCGCGCGATGCCTGACCTGGACCGCCGCGGCGCTCTTCGCCTGCGGCGACGAGTTCGCCGACGGCTTCACCGTCGGTCGCTCCGTCGACGAGGGAAAGAGCTTCGAAGCCCTCCTGCACCGCGACGGGCTCTGCGGTCCGCTCGAGTGCGCGGAGGAGAGCGGCGCGGCCTCGACCTGCACCGACCTCTGGGGCGCGACGGCGCTCACCATCGGCTCCCGTCAGTGCGGCGGCGACGCCGGCACCGGCAGCGGGGGATCGGCGCCGCCGCCCGCCGAGGAGCCGGCCGGGTGCGGGTGCAAGATCGGCGCGCCGGGCGCCGCGAGCGTCGGCGCCGCCGCGCCGCCCGGCGGCAGGGGCGTGAGCTGGCTCGCGCTCTCGGCCGCCGGGGCGCTCGCGCTGGCGCGCCGGCGGGCGCACGCGAGCGGGCGCGGACCCGCGCCGGGTGCGCCCTGAAGCGCGGCGCGCCGGCGGGCGAGCGAGGGCCGCTCGCCGCTTCAACAACCGCTTATGGAAGGGCGCGCGGCGAGCGCCGGTCGAAGCGGCCGGACGGCGCGATCGTGACCGACGCCACGCCGTCCGTGGGAGAGCCGGATAGGCCGGAGGCCCTCCGGTTCGTTTCTGGATCTACGCCATCGCGGGCTGACGTAGACTGGGGGGGCCTCGGCTACGGCCAGCGCGTGAATGGCCCCTAGAGACCTGCCCAAGTCGCCGCTCGCCGCCTTCCTCCTCGCCCACGGCGCGGAGATCCTGGCGGCGTGGGAGCGCGCCGAGAGACGCCGCGCGCCGGGCGAGCAATCCCCGGGCTACGTCGCGCTGCGCGACGAGCTGCCCACCGTCTTCGAGCGCATCGCCGAGCGCCTCGACGCGGCCGTGTCCGCGGCGGTGGTGCCGCAGAGCGACGAGGCGCGCGACTCGTGGACCGGCGTCGAGTCGCTGTCCGCCGAGTTCCCCGAGCCGCTGCTCGGCTTCCGCGTGCTCGACAGGCTGCGCGACGGGTTCGAGCTGGAGGACGTGACGGCCCAGTACTCGGTGCTGCGCCGCTGCGTGCTCCGGCTCCTGGAGCGGACCGGCACGCAGCCGTCGTGGCTCGAGATGACCGTCCTGCACGAGGCGCTCGATCAGGTGATCATCGATCCGGCCACGCGGAGCGCCGCGGCCCGGGAGCGCGCGCTCGGGGCGCTCGATCGCGTCTCGGCCGAGGGCATGGGCAGCGTGCACATCGACCGGCTCCTGCGGCGGCTGATCGAGGTGCTGATCGAGTCGGCGCGCTCGGTCGACTGGGCGGTGATGCTGCTGATCGAGGGCGAGGTGCTGCGGATCCGCGCGGCCATCGGCGTCGACGAGGCGCTGTGGGGCCTGCGCGCCTACCGGCTGGCCGAGGGGTTCGTGGGCCGCGTGGTCCGCGAGCGGCGCCCGGTGGCGCTGCGCTCGGCGGCGCCGGATCCGCTCGCCACCGACGCCGGGGGCGGCGCGGCGGGGCCCGAGTCGGGCGCGCAGAGCGAGCGCCCGAGCGACGCGCTGCACGCGCTCTACGGCGTGCCGATGCTCTCGGAGGGCCGCCTCGTCGGCGTCGCGGTCGTGAGCTCCCGGCGCGTGGCCGAGTTCTCCGAGGGGGACCGGCTGCTCTTCAGGAAGGCGGCCGAGCGCGCGGCCGCGCTCGCGACGCAGGCCCAGCTGCGCGAGCAGCTCGCCTCGGAGCGCAGCCGGTTCGAGACGGCGATCCAGCGGCTCCCGGTCGGCGTGGCCGTGGCGGAGGGAGCGGCGGGCACCCTCGCGCTCAGCAACCGGCGGTTCGCGGAGATCGTCCGCGGCCCCGAGGAGACCCCGAGCAACGCGCCGATGCGGACGCTGCTCAGCGAGGCGGACGACGACCAGCGCGCGCGCTGGCTGCTCTTCCGGGCGCTGCACGGCGGCGAGACGGTCGTCCGCGAGGAGCTCGAGTTCATCCGCGGCGACGGGGAGCGCCGCCTCGGGAGCTTCAGCGCGACGCCTGTGCGCGACGCCGACGGGCGGATCTCGGCGGCCGTGATGACCGTCGAGGACATGACGGAGCTCCGGAAGGCCGAGCGCGGCCGCGAGCTCGTGATCGAGGCGAGCGCGCTGCTGGCGGAGTCGCTCGACCACGACGCGACGGTCGAGCAGCTGGTGCGGCTCGGCGGCGAGCGCTTCGCGGACCTCTGCGCGCTCGACCATGACGACGGCGGCCTCCCGCGGCTCGTCGCGTCCGCGCGCCTCTCCGATGCGCGGGCGCTCCTGCCGCGGCTCCTCAGGCACCCGCCGCTGCTGCTCGGCGAGGCCGGCCCGCTGGCCGAGGCGGTGGCCCGCCGGGAGCCCACGCTCGTCCCGCTGGTCACCGATCCGTGGCTGCAGCGGGTCGCCCGCGGGCCGGAGCACCTCGCGGCGCTGCGGGAGCTCGGGGCCCGCTCGGCGATCCTCGTGCCGCTCGCGGCGCGCGGCCGCAAGCTCGGCCTCCTGAGCCTCTGGACGGTGGAGCGCGAGCTCCGGCACGACGACACGGGCGTCGCCGCGGAGCTCGGGCGCCTCGCGTCGCTGGCCATCGAGAGCGCGCGGCTGCACCGCGAGGGGGCGCGATCGCGGTGAGCCGGCGCGAGCGCGGCGGCGCCTCGCGGTGCCGTCGCGCGGCGCACGGCGGGCGGGGCGCTCCGCGGAGGTGACGGCCTGCCGGCGGCGTCGGGGCGGCCCTGCACGGCCTCGTGGTCCGCGCCGGGATGAGCCCGGGGACGCCCCCCAGGGCGGTCTTTCGCGTGCGCCGGGAGAGCGCGCGGCTTGCGTCGCGGGGGTGGATATGGCGAAGCTCCCGCCCTCGCACACCACCGTATGACCACGACCCAAACCGAACGTCCTCTCGCTGTGCTTGTCGGGGTGCAGCTCCCCGGCGTCGACGATGTCGAGCACGCCGCTGATCTGGCCGAGCTGGGCCGCCTCGTTCACACGCTCGGCTTCGAGGTGATCGCGACCGTGTCACAGCGGCGCAGCGCGCTCGCGGCGGCCGCGGTGCTCGGGGAGGGCAAGCTCAAGGAGCTCGCGGAGCTCACGGGCGGCAGCGGCGTCGTGCCCTCGGGCGCGCCCGAGCGGAAGAACAAGGCGCGCGCGCGCCGGGCCGCGGAGAGCGGCGAGGGCGACGAGCCCGACGGCGAGCTCGGCGATGACGCCGACGACGCAGACGACGACGAGGACGGCGGCGTCGCGGCGCCGGGCGCGGGCGGCGCCCGGCAGGTGGCGCGCACGGCGACGGTCGTGGCGGTCGATCACGACATCTCGCCGAGCCAGGCGCGCAACCTGGAGCGCGCGACGGGCGCGCAGGTGCTCGATCGGGCGGGCGTGATCATCGAGATCTTCCACCGTCACGCGCGGAGCCGCGAGGCGAAGCTCGAGGTGGAGATCGCGCGGCTCAACTACGTCGCGCCGCGGATGCGCGAGATGGGCGGCGGCGCGGACCGGCAGCGCGGTGGCATCGGCGGCAAGGGCGCCGGCGAGAGCGCGCTCGAGCTCGATCGGCGCAAGATCCGCGACCGCATCGCGGAGCTGAAGCACGAGCTCGGCGCGGTCCAGCGCGAGCAGTCGACGCGCCGCGCGCTCCGGCAGGGGCAGCGCCGCGTCGCGCTGGTCGGCTACACGAACGCCGGCAAGTCCTCGCTGATGCGGGCGCTGACGGGGAGCGAGGTGCTCGTCGCGGACAAGCTGTTCGCGACGCTCGACACGACGGTGCGCGCGCTCCACCCGGAGGTGCGCCCGCGGATCCTCGTCTCGGACACGGTCGGCTTCATCAAGAAGCTGCCGCACGATCTCGTGGCGAGCTTCCGGTCGACGCTGGACGAGGCGCTCGAGGCGTCGCTCCTGCTCTACGTGGCCGACGCGTCGGACCCGACGTTCCGCGATCAGCTCGGGGTGACGCGCGGCGTGCTCTCGGAGATCGGCGCGAGCGAGGTGCCGAGCCGGCTCCTGCTCAACAAGGTGGACCGGCTGCCGGAGGAGGAGCGCGACGCGCTGCGCCTCGAGTTCCCCGAGGCGACGCTGCTCTCGGCGAAGACCCCGGCCGACGTGGCGGCGCTGCGCGAGGCGATCATCTCCTTCTTCGAGGAGTCGATGGTGGAGGCCGAGCTCCTCCTGCCGTACGCGAAGCAGAGCCTCATCGGGGAGATCTACGAGAACGCGCGCGTGCTCTCGGAGGAGTACGACGACGCCGGCGGCCGGCTCTCGGTGCGGGCGCACCCGGTGGCGCTCGAACGGCTGCGCAGCCTGCTCGCGCGCTGAGCGCGCCGCGGCGGCGGGCGGAGGCGCATGCCGCGTCAGCGCGGCGGGCGGCGAGGGGCGGAGGCGCGTGCCGCGCTGACGCGGCGGGCGGCGGGGGGCGGAGGCGCGTGCCGCGCCGACGCGGCGGAGGGCAGCGGGGGGCGCCGGAGCCGGTAGCGGCGCAGGAACAGGCCGATCCCGAACGCCACGAGGTGGAGCCCAACGATCACCCCGATGAGGATCCACCGCTGCACGCGCCGAGCGTAGCACCGGAGGGGCGGAGCGCGGGCGCGCCGGGGCGCATGCTATCGTTCGTCGTCTTCCGCTCGTCTTCCGCTCGTCTTTCGCTCTGCTCGCCTCTGCCGCCGGTCCGCGCCATGAACACCCCCGACGCCGAGCTCGAAGCGATCGTCCAGCGCGGGCTGGGAGCCTACCGCGCCGGGCTGTTCTACGAGGCGCACGAGCTGTGGGAGGCCGGGTGGCGCGACGAGCCGGATCCGGTGAGGAAAGCGCTCCTCCAGGGGCTCATCCTCGTCGCCGCGGCCCTGCACAAGCTCACGCGGATGCGAAGCCCGTCGGGGGCGGTGCGCCTGCTCGACAAGGCGCACGCGCGGCTCGCGGGCGTGCCGGAGGGCATGGGCGGCGTCGCGGTCGGTCTCCTGTCCGGCGACATCGCCCGCGCAGCGCGCGCGATCGAGCAACTCGCGAGCGAGGGGAGGACAGAGCTCGACGCGTCGCTTCTGCCCAGGATGGAGGTCACGGATGAGATCGCATCGTCCTCACCGGCCGGCGCGCGTCCGCGGGCGTGAGCTTCTGCCCCGAACGGGCTCCGCAGTCGAGATTGCGCTTGTCACGTGCGACGTGGGACGCCGGCGTGACATCGTTTGCCTGGGTGGAGATCGCACGGGGGGCACCCGTGTCGGGGGGACGCGTGGCAGACGGAACGTGTGGAACCGGGATGGAGGGGCAGGCGAGCACCGCGCCTCGAGCCAAGCTGCAAACCGAAAGGAGCCGCGTGAAACGGCGCAAGCAGATCCTGATCGTGGACGACGATCAGGAGATCCGGGAGATGCTCGAGATCACTCTGGCGGAGGAGGGCTACGACGTCCTCTCGGCCAGCGACGGAGAGGCTGCGCTGGCGCTGCTCGAGCGCAACAGGCCGAACCTCATCCTGCTCGACATGCGCATGCCGGTGATGGACGGCTGGGGGTTCGCGCGGGCCTACGCGTCGTGTCCCGGTCCGCGCGCGCCGATCCTGGTCATGACGGCGGCGGTGGACGCCGGCAGCTGGGCCCGCGAGGTCGGCGCGTGCGCGTCGGTCGCCAAGCCGTTCGATCTGAACCGCCTGCTCGACTCGATCGCGGTGCACGCCGGCTCGGCGCCCGGTCCGAGCTCCGCCTCCGCCTGAGCGGGGTCAGGCCGGGCCGGGCGCGATCCCGGCCCGAGGGGCTCGGCGGTGGAGGGGCCGCTCGGCGGCGTGGAGGGGCCGCTCGGCGGCGTGGAGGGGCCGCTCGGCGGCGTGGAGGGGGCCGCCGCCGAGCGACGCAGGTCCGTCGCCTGGCGGCGGATGGGTCGTTTACGCCGCAGTGGATCAGCCGCCGGTCGCGCGGCGCATGGCGCACAACAGGTCGCCGCGGCACGGGTCGGCGGGAGCGCGGCGGTCGGTCGTGTCCGGCGCCGCGGGGCCGGCCTTGCCGTGCGGCGGAGCGGCTGCCCCGGTAGCCCGTGCGCGGCCCTCGGGCGCGCGCCGCGAGGCCGTGGTGCCGGGCTCGTCGGCAGGGACGGCGCCGTCGACGCGAGGCGCGGCGGGCGCGCGCTCCGCAGGCGCGGTAGCGGTCGCATCGACGGCGATCGCATCGACGCGCGGGAGCCGCGCCTCGATCACGCGCGCCGCGGCCGCGAGCCCAGCCGTCGCGGGAGGCCCGGGGGCGGCGTCCGGGGCCGAGACGCCCGCGGTGATTGCCGCAACCGCGGCGGCGGCCGCGAGCAGGGCGGCGGCCGAGCGGGCGCGCCACACGCGCTTCGGCGCGTCGAGCGACGGCGCCACGGGCGTGCGGGCGGACGCGGGGCCGCGCGCGGATGCAGGGCCGTGCATGGACGCTGGCGGCTCGCCGAACGGGAAGATCGGCAAGAGGTCGAGGACCTGGGGGGGAGCGCCTTCCGCGCCGGCGCTCAGCGCGGTGAGGTCGATCTGCCCCGAGGGCGCGTCGCGATCTTCGCCCGCGGCCCGCTCCGCGGACGCGGTCGCGGGCGCCGCGGCGGCGGTCTCGCCGGCCGCCGGCGCGTCGATCGCGAACGCGACCGAGGTGTCATCCGCGGGGCTGGTGACAGCGGAGCGGTGTTCGTTCCTCCACTCCTTGTGCTGCGTGCTCTTCATGGTTGCTTCTGCTTCAGCCGTATCGGTCGAACGCTGGAGTCGTGACGCTCCCCCGGCCGGTCGGCGTGTCCTTTCGTGGTTTGGACATGCGCGCGAGCGCGCGCTTGGGCCAGCGGCGCGCGCGCCGGATCACCTCGCACGACGGCCAGCGCACGTCGTTGCGCTCCATTCCGCCCCGCGCGCGGGGCGACGGATGCGCCCCGCGCGTGTGGCGACGGACGCGCCTGCAGGCGCGGTCGGGGTGCACCTGAGGCGTGCCCGTCGGCGGCGTTCGCGATCTTGCGAGCGGGCTTGCGACGCCCATACTTCGACCGCTCGGATCGCCGAGGGCGTGCAGTCGGCGGGGTTCATGACCGCGTGCGCTCGGGGAAGCTGGTTACGATCGGGGCGTCCCTCGTCGAACAGAAGTTCCCACGCAAACGCGAATCGGATACTTGAGGTGAGATGAAACCTACACGGCTCTTCACGGTTCTGGGGGCGCTGACGTTCCCCCTCGCGGTGGCTCTGGTCAGCAACGGGTGCAAGAAGGAGGAAGAGGAGCCGCCGCCGGTGCCGGCGCCGACCGTGGTGACGCCGGCCCCGACGCCGACGCCCACGACGCAGATCGTGCCTGAAGAGGACGCCGGGGCGGACGCGGCGGACGTCGACGCGGCGGACGCGGACGCCGGAAAGAAGGTGGTCACCGGCGACTCCAGCGGGATCCGCAAGTGCTGCGCGGCGCTGCGCCAGAACGCGAAGTCGGCGCCGCCCGAGCAGCAGGGCGGCTATCTCGCGGCGGCCTCGGCGTGCGACGGCCTCGCGAACTCGCCGCAGGGCCGGCAGGCGCTCTCGACGCTGCGCGGCCTCCTGCTCGGCGCGCAGATGCCGGCGTCCTGCCAGTAACAGGGACGGGAGAGCGAGCAGCGCACCGGCGGTGAGCTGGTTTCGCGCGCGAGGCATCGGCCGCCTCGCGCAGCGAAGCCAGCTCAGCCGTGCACGTACACGAGCGTGCCGCCGCCCTCGATGTTGAGGGCTCCGTGCCACTCGGACGGGACGGCGGGCTCGGTCCACTCGAAGAGCCACGCCGCGTCGGCAGGCGCCAGGTTGATGCAGCCGTGGCTGCGCGCCTTGCCGAACTCGTCGTGCCAGTAGGCGCCGTGCAGCGCGTACCCGCCGTGGAAGTACTGGGTGTACGGCACGTCGCGCAGGTCGAACGCCTCGGACGCCTCGTCGTCGCCATCCATCGTGGTCGAGACGTGCTTCGTGTGGATGTAGAACGAGCCGCGGACGGTGGCGTCGGTCTCCTCGGGATCCGCCATGCCGCTGCGACCGCTGGAGATGAGCGACGCGAACACGGGGCGCGTGCCCTCGTAAGCGACGAGCATCTGGCGGCGGATCGAGATGTCGATCCACTTCTTGCCGTCGCGCGCGAACCCCTGAGGGTCCTTGCGCAGCTCGGCGATGACGAGGTGGCTCCCGGCAAGCCATGAGCCCTCCGTGGTCTCGACGAGCCCCCTGGCGCCGCCGTGCGTGCGGCCGGTGAGCACCCAGCCCGACCGGAACGGCGCAGCGCCCGCGCCGACGAGCGCACGGCCCGAGGCGGACAGGCGCTGCCGCGTCGCCCCGTGGACGCGGACGAAGGCCGGGGCTCCCTTCAGGTTGGGATCGACGCGAGGGTCGGTGCCAGGCGGCGCGGGCGGCAGCTCGTCGGCAGGGGGCTCGGCGATGGAGAAGCTCGCGGCGTCCGAGGCGGCGCTCGCGGGGGCGTCGGCGCCGTCGGCGTCGAGATCCTTGATGATCACGCCGCGCAGCTCGCTGAGGCGCGCAGGACGCGTGCGATCGAGCGGGATGAGGTCGAGCTCGGTCGTGAGGCCGAAGCGGCGGTCGGTCCACTCGAAGGTCGTGATCAGGCCGAACGCGGAGCTCTCCTTGGCGCGGCCCGTGTGCACGGAGTAGTGGAGCTTCTCCTCGGCGCCGTACGGCTTGGGGAGATCCCGGCCGGCGAGCAGGAAGGCCGGCACGGGGTCGAGCGGCAACGACGAGGGCGCAACAGCGGCGCGAGCGAGGTGGACGCCGAGCGTGGAGCCTTCGACGCGGCGCTGATCCTCGGCGGTCGGGAGCCGGAAGTAGAGGTGCGGCGGGCGCGAGCCCGACATGACGTAGTGGTAAGGCACGGGCGCACCACGGCGCGGGCCGCGCACGGCAGCGGCGACCACCTGGTGCTCGAGCGCGAGCGAGGCGCCCTTGCCAACGCAGACGTAACCGCGCGGCGCGATCCGGTACCAGCCGCCGGCACAGCCGTCGGTGCCCGCCGGGAGCTCGGCCCGATCGACCACCGCACCAGCGCGCAGATAGCCGAGCCTCGTCGAGCGTTCGTCGGGGGCGACGTAGATCCAGGTGCGCATCGCGATGCTGGCGATCTTCGCGCCGTGGCCCGGAAGGGTGGCCTCCTTCGCGGACGAGGAGGAGGCGGCAGACGACGTGAGGGACGCAGGGAACGCGGCGCCGGGCGAGGGGGAGCCAGGAGAGGGAGAGAGAGAGGCAGCGGAGGGTGCTGCCGGGTCGAGCGAGGGGAGACCCGGGGTGGCGGAGGCGGCGGAGAAAGCGAGCGGGGCGGGTGCTTCCGCGGAGCCGGCAAGGAGATCGTCGGTCGCCCTGCCGGGAGGATCCTGGGCCGGAGCGCAGGCTGCGGTCAGCAAGGCGAGGATGGGGGCGGAGGCGACGGAGGCGAGCGAGAAAAGGAGCGAGCCGGCGCCGGAAAGGGAGCCGGTGAGCGCCGCGGGGCAGGAGCGGGAGCCAGAGCGGGAGCGCGAGCGCGAGGCGCGCGGGGAGCGCTGCGATGGGGGCAGCGACGCGGGGGCGGAGGCTCGAGCGAAGGGAAGCATCGGCGCGAAGGCGAAGGCAGAGAGAGCAGGGCCGCGGGGGCGAGCGCGAGCGCGAGACCAGCGGGCGAGAGAAGCTGAAACCGGGGCCGCAAGGGGCTGAGCGGGCGAGGTGTACGCTCAACCGAGGGGGAGATGCAATCTCCTGCCGGCGGGATGGGGGGAGGCCGAGCGAGGCGTGTGCGAGAGGGAGAAGGCGCGCTAGCGCTTGACCTTCTTCGCGAGCAGGTCGCCCAGCGTGCCGAAGTTGCGAGGGGCAGGCTTGGCGACCTTGTCGCCGGCACCGCCGGCACCGCCGGCACCGCCGGGGCGGTCGCCCTTGGCGTACGACTCGAACTGGCCGCGCTCCTCGTCGACGCGGAGGGCGGAGATCGACAGACGGATCTTGCCGGACTCGTCCACGTTGAGGATCTTCGCCTCGATCTCCTGCCCCACGGTGAAGTGCTTCTTCAGATCGGCCGCGCGAGGCGTCGCCGTCTCGACCGTCGGGACGAGCCCGCGGCCCGAGCGACCCGACGTGCCGGTGATCTGGACGAAGACGCCGTACCGCTCGATGCCCGTCACCTTGCCCTTGACCCGCGCCCCCTCGACGAGCAACGGCGCGCCGCCCGCAGCAGGCGCGGAGACCGCGAGCGACGTCGAGCCGTCGCCGTCGTCGCTCGCGCGCACGACGACCGGCGAGAGGCGCACCTGGCCGGTGCTCGAGTCGACGCCGGAGACCACCGCCGAAACGCGCGAGCCGACCGCCACCCGGAGCTGGCCGTCGCCGTCGCTGAGGGCCGGGCGCTCGAACATGCCCTCCTGCTTGCCACCGATATCCGCGAAGACCGCCTCGCGAGCGATCGCGACCACCGTCACCTCGACGGTCTCACCCGTGTGGTACTGACGGCGACGCTGCTTGCCAGCTCCTTCCGACTGCTCGAAGAGCGAAGCGAACGATTCGTTGGAGGCGGCGGAAGGGCGTGACGGCGACATGGCGCGACCTCATAGCGCGAGGCGAGGGCGTGAGGAAGGCGGCGGTGAGGGGGAAGCGAGGGACGGGGTGGAAATCGGGGAGGTGAGACGGGCGGGGGGAAAGGGAGGGGAGGTGGGAAGGGGAAGGATGGGCGGGGAAGAGGGACGGGGGCGGGGGCCGGGTGATGGGCGACGACGCGGGTGGAAAGGAAAGGTGGAACCTGCCAGGGGCTTCTGCTAGCTTCGCCCGCCGCTGAATCGGGTCGATAGCTCAGTCGGTAGAGCTGCGGACTTTTAATCCGTAGGTCCAGGGTTCGAGTCCCTGTCGACCCACCATCACGAAATCGTTGAGGATTTCGCCCGCTGATAAAGCGCGCCTCAACGAGTGCCCGGAGAGGCCGTTCCCATCCGGTGACCACGCCGCCGAGCAGGCCGATCGCGGCCACGAGGTCCTCCGGACGACGTGGGCGTAGACCTCGGGGGCGTCAGGTGTAGGTGGGCGGTGAGGACCTGGACGGCCGGGGCACCACCGGCCACGGGTCTGGAGGGAGATCCAGCGGGCCGGCTTGGCTTCCGTGGGGCTGGGTCGGGTCGTCCTGTCTCGTCGGGGCACCGAGTACTACCGCTGCAATAGCGGTGAAGCGCTCGACCTGGACGGCGATTTCTGCGGAAAGTTGAGGAATCGTACTGGCTGGCCGCCTGGTGAGATCCTCACGAACAGCGTTTCTGCAACTGAACTGTAGTACTGGAGCGGAGCACATGACCATGGCCCCCAGCCAGGTCCAGCAAGCGGGACGAGATGCCGGTGCCGGAGGCTGAAGGCCGCTGCTTCAGTTTGCCGAGGTGCAGGCGCCCCATCTTCGACCAGCACCGCACGGCTTCGGCAGGTTCACCACCAGGCGGCACAGAGGGCATTCGGGGACGTGGCGCCATGCCCCTGGCTTGCCGCTCAGGGGCGGTACCGCGGATCGTCGAGGAAGGCGGGATCGGTCAGCGACCGCAGGAACGCCACCAGATCGGCCTTCTCGTCCGGAGAGAGCCCCAGTTCATCGATCTGCGGATCGGTGGAGAAATGGCCCAGCCCGCCGCGATCATAATGGTCGACCACCTCCTCCAGCGTCGCCAGCGATCCGTCGTGCATATAGGGGGCGCTCGCCGCAATGTTCCGCAAACCGGGCACCTTGAATTTTCCAAGGTCTCCCGTCCGCCCGGTGATCTTGCGCCGCCCGACGTCGCCGCCGTCGAGGTAGGTGCCGTTGTTGAAGAAGCCTTCGTTGGTGAGCATTCCGGACGGGTGGCAATGGAAGCAGCCAGCCCGCTCGGTCAGGAACAGCGCCTCGCCGCGGCGCTCGGCGTCTCCGAAGCTCGTGTCGTCCCCGCGCTGGTGCCGGTCGTAAGGGCTGTCGGCGCTGACGATCGAACGGACGAAGCTGGCGATGGCCTGGCGCAAGGACTCCTCGCCGGGAGGCCCGCCATAGGCATCCGCGAACGCCTTCACGTAGACGTCATCGCCGGCGACACGAGCGACGGCCTCGGCGAGCGGTAGATCCATCTCGTCGGGGTGCTCGATGGGCTTCCCCGCCTGCTCTTCCAGGGTAGCCGCGCGGCCATCCCAGAAGAAGCTCTCGCCCCAGGCCAGGTTCACTAGCGCGGGCGCGTTCCGCTGTCCCAGGCGGCCCTCGACCCCCCGGGAGACGGGGTCCGGATCGGCGAAGGCGTACTCCTGGCGGTGGCAGCTCGCGCACGCCATCTCGCCGGTGCGAGAGAGGCGCTTGTCGAAGAAGAGCCTCTTGCCGAGCTGGGCCCTCGCCTCGGTGAGCGCGTTGGCGGCCGGCGCTCTGGCCGCCGCGGTGCGCGCCGGAAACCCGGCGGGGATGGCGTCCGTGACGAGTGGCGGCAAAGGCCCAGGGGCCGCCGACCCGTCGTCGCCGCATCCGCCCGCAAGGAGCAGCGCCGCCAGGCCGATGGCTCCTCCACGGTTGAAGCCCGGCATCACGGACCGAAGGCGAACACCGTCAGGTCGGGGATGCCGCGCCGCAGGCGCTCACCCGCGAGGAGCTCGTCTCCCACGGGCCCGGGCGGCGCGACGAACCCGGTCAAGTCGACGTCCGCCGTGGCGCCCCCGAAGACCTCGTCCATGACGACCCGGACGACCTTGCCCGTCGCGCCGCTCGCGGGCACGGACAGGGCGCCTCGTACCTCGGTCCTGGGGGCGAGATCCATGACCAGGTTGCCTCCCATGTGGACCGCCGGCGGAAGCCTGGCCGTCCCTCCGTCCGGATCGACGGGACCACCCCCGGCCGGCGGAGCCACCGTGGCCTCGTAGCGCAGGAAGAGGTAGCCAGTGTGCGGCCACGTCATCTGGGAGGCTTCCGACAGAGGCGCGACGCTCGTTTCGGGCCGGGAGATGTTGCAGGCCTGGTGCAAGCCCCAGACGAAGCTGACGCCTTCATAGCTGCCAGCCGGAGCGCGCAGCCGGAGCGTCGCCGAGCCGAGGTCCTCGGCGTTGTAGAAGTGGACCCCGTAAGGGGTGGGGGCGCCGTCCGGGCCGACGATATCGACGAACATGAGATCGCCGTCCGCCCCGATCAGCGCCGCGTGCGAGACGTAGAAGCGAACGTTGAGCGGCGTGACGGTGCTGCCGTCCGGCGCGACGTTCGGCTCGCCGAACAGGAACGGCTTGCCGCCGAGGACGAGCTCGAACGCGAGCTCGACGATAGTGCCCTGGGTCCTGATGGACGCCGGCCGCTCTGCGCAACCGGTCGGCCCGGTGGCCTCGGCCTGGCCGCCCGCGCCGCCGGCGTCGGGGTGGGCGGCCGCTCCACCCGTGCTGCTCGCTCCACCGGACCCGTCGGGCTGGCCGCCGCCCGCCCCGCCGGTCCCGGACGCCATCTGCTGATACGAGCACGCGCCGCCAGCGGCTGCGGCGCCTAATAGCAACCCGATGGACCGGAACAAGCCAGGAGATTTCATCGTGGGATCGATTGTACGCGATGACGCACCACACGGGAACAGATGACGCATCGCTGGGATTTCGCTGGGCGAGACGCGGGGAGGGCGGGCGGCCATGCGCCGCCGGGCCAGCCAGCACGATTGCGCCGGGGCGGTGCGGACACGAACAGGGGCGCTCTGCGGCATGACGGCGGGCGGTGACACGCAGGGCAATGGGGCGCGCGCGATAGAGTGTTGCGACGAGCCTCCCGCTTCAGCCGCTTCATCGCCTCGTCGGTCAAGGTCGACGCGCGGATCGAGCCGCGCAGCGCGCACCCCGCCAGGCCTGGTTTCGAGAGCAAGAAGCGGAGTGATCGGCGCACGCCACGCCGGCAGAGTGCTGCTCGTCGGCCGGACGAACCGGCCGCGAGGAGGATAGCGAATCATGACTGCGCTCTCGAACAAGGTTGCCATCGTCACCGGCGCAAGCGCCGGTATCGGCCAGGCCACGGCCAGGCTGTTCGCCCGCGAGGGAGCTCACGTGGTCGTCGGCGCGCGGCGGAAGCAGGAGCTCGACGCGCTGGTCGACGAGATCCGCCGGGCGGGCGGCGAGGCGGTCGCGCTGGCCGGGGACGTGGGCGACGAGGGCTACGCCCGCGCGCTGGTCGAGGCGGCCGTCGAGCGCTTCGGCCGGCTCGACGTCGCCTTCAACAACGCCGCCACCGTCGGCGCGCTGCGCCCCGCACCGGAGCTCTCCCTGGCCGAGTGGGACGAGGTGATCCGGGTGAACCTGACCGGCGCGTTCATGGCGGCGAAATATCAGATCCCAGCGATGCTTGAGCGCGGCGGCGGCTCGATCGTGTTCACGTCGACGTTCGTCGGCTACACGGTCGGGATGCCGAACATGGCGGCCTACGCCTCGAGCAAGGCCGGCATCATCGGGCTCACCAAGGTGCTCGCGGCCGAGTACAGCGCGCGCGGGATCCGCGTCAACGCGCTGCTGCCGGGCGGCACGGACACGCCGATGGGACGCACGGTGATGAATACGCCCGAGGCGATCGCATTCGTGCGCGGACTGCACGCGATGAAGCGCATCGCGGCCCCCGAGGAGATCGCGCAGACTGCGCTCTACCTTGCGTCGGACATGTCGAGCTTCACCACCGGCGCCGCGCTCCTCGCCGATGGCGGCGTGTCGATCACCCGCACCTGACGGCAGATCGTGGCGCGACAAGGCCGCTCGGGCGCGCCGTCGCTCCTGAGCGGCCCCGCGCCGCCGCAAGGTATCCACGCTTCAGGTGATCGACAACTCCGACCCGGTAGTGATCGTCGAGCCCGCGACCCCAAGCGATACGGGAGCCGCGGACAGGGTCTCGAGGATCGTCGACATGCGCCTGCGGCCCAACGGTCCGATCACGGGATCAGCGGTCGACCTTGAAGCGCATGCCCCCGCCAAAGCTGACCGTCCACGCCTCCTCGAGGCGGTATGGGTTCCAGAACATCCGCACCGGCTGATGAAATGGATAGCCCTCGTCCAGCACGAAGGTCGGTGTCTCATCGTTGAGGTTCTCGGTTAGCCAGAGCCCGTCCCGCTGCGTCGTCATGTACATACGGTTCGGGTTCCGCGGGTCGATGGCGCACGACTCGACGCGATACCGGTCGCTGATGCGCTGCCACGTCGCGCCCCGATCTCTGGTCCGGTACAGCCCGCCGTAGAAGCGCTCGTCGTGGCTGAAGACCGCGACGTACCAGGTGCTCTCGGTCCTGTCGTTCGGATCGATGACGATGTCCTTGGTCCAGTAGTGCATCTCGGGCGAGGAGCGGTCCTCCCATGCCGACGCTCCAGGCTGGAGGAGGAACACGCCGGACCTGTCGGTGAACGTCCGGGTGTTGCCGGGCTGATGGCCAGAGTAGCTGGCGACGATGCTTCCGTCCTTCAGCACGTGGACGTTGTACGGGTGACCCTGCGTGCGCGGCGGGGCGGGGAGCGCGGCGGGCGTCGCCCCCGTCGCGCTCAGATCGAGGCGATGGATCCCCCCCGTCAGGCTGTTGACCACGCTCGCGTAGAGCTGGTCCGGATCGTTCGGATCGAGCGCCAGCCAGACGACGGGACGGCCGAGATCGGCGGAGAGCGACCACGTGGCGCCCTTGTCGGTGGAGACCATGATTCCCCCTCTGGCAGGGCGGCTCGGCGTGCCGTCGAGGCGCGCGTCGCGCAGGTAAGGGCTCTGGTAGATGTCATGAACGCTCCCGGTCGCGGCGTAGAGCGCCCCCGTGTACGGATGCCGGACCACGTGATAGGTGGTGTTCAGGAACAGGCCGTTCGCGCCGTCGCGAGACCAGGACTCTCCGCCGTCCTCGCTGAAGCCGCTGCGAATGTCCGTGAGCGACGCGAACATCGTGTCCTTGTCGTAGAACGTCAGCCACCAGCCCGACGTTTGCTCGACGCCGCTCGTGCGGTAGACGCCGGACTTGGGCGTATCTGCTCCCCTTGGGTTCTCATCCGCTGGTTTCACGTAGGCCTGCTGAAAGGTCCTGCCCCCGTCCTCGCTGACGTGGACGAAGCCGAGATCCGTGAGGGCCACGCGGCGGGGATCCGTGGGCGACACCGAGAGGCCGAGCGCGTACTCGCCGAACTCCCAGCTCATGTCTCCGTCGAACCCGCTCCATCCGGTATCGATGTTGGCGTTGTGATCGGTGCGGAGCACGTGCTGCCAGGTCTGTCCGCCGTCGATCGTGCGGAGGACAATGGGTGAGAGCTTCTCGCGATCGCCGCCGGCGACGTACGCGACGCGGGCGTTGTCGTCGGACATCGCCACGAAGGCGAGCTTGTCGCTCGGGCCGAGCCCGGACGTCGCGGTCTCCCAGCGCGTCGCGCCGAGCTTCAGCCGGTAGAGCCCAGCGTACGCGTCCAGCTCCCCGCCGGTCGTGTTCGCGGTGACGAGAGCGTTGCCTTCGCTGTCCATCGCCGAGAACGTGACCGCGAAGAAGCGCGTACTCCTTCCGTGCCTGGAGCCGGCGAACGAGACGATCTTCTCGCCCGCCGGTATGCCGCCGATCGACGTGTCGATGGCGAAGGTGTCGCCGCCGTTGTGCGAGACGAGCAGCCCGTCGCTCGTACCAACATAGATGTCGCGCCCGTCCCAGTACACGCCGCCGACCAGAAGGCCGCCCGGCCAGGTCGTCGCATGAACCGAGCGGAAGGTGCCGCCGCCGTCGTTCGAGAAGTAGAGCCCCGTGGAGTCCGAAAAGAGCAGCCGCCGCGTGCCGTGCCGGTCCACGAACAGGTGGTGGCCGTCTCCAGGCACCCCGGGCGTCGTGACCTTGGCACCCCACGTGGCCCCCCCGTCGGTGCTCTTGGCCAGCGTGGTCACGGCCTGGACGCCGTTCGTGGATAACCTGTAGCTCACACCATAGAGGACGTCAGGATCGGCGGTGAAGCGGAATTGTGAAAGGACGCCGCCCTGGAGTTTGTGAAAATGCAGGGGCGTCCAGCTCCTGCCGAAATCCCTCGTGCGATAGACGCCCGTCATGTCGCTGGCCATGAAGATCTCGCGGCCGTCGTGCGGGTTGATCGACGGCGAATAGAGGGCGCCCCCGCCGCCCACACCCCGCGATTGCCACCGGCGGCGCGCGCTCCCGGACCCATGCTTCTCCAGATCCTCCTTCGCCCTGCTCGTGCCCGTGGCGAGGCGTTCGCTCGACGATCTCGTCGCCGCGTCGGTCGCCGCCTTCTCCGCGCAGCCTCCCGCGACCAGCGCGATGCCAAGGACGAGCGACCTCGCCGTGGTCCTACCATTGACCGTGAATCCAACGTGATTCGTCATGCGTGCTCCTTCACGGGTGAAATATCAGAAGCACGAGAGCCTGTGTGCGACGCTTTGGAGATCGTCACGTCGTTCGCGCGAACCGGTCGCGCGACACGACAGACGCCGGCCGCGGGGGGCCTTTGTCGTGTAGTTGAAAGTCGGATGAAGTGCCGGATGTGATCATTGGATCGAGGGGATCGATCCATTGGGCGCCCACATGCCGCGGGGCGGTAGGCTCTGCATTGCCCTGCCGGAGGCGAAGCCGGGCCGCTTCGACATGGGGACCGGGTGGCCTGGCAGGCTTATCGCCCGCCCGCGACGCGGCTGATGTCCATGGGGTCGAGCTGCGCACCGCTCCTGCGCTGCGGTGCGGTAGCGGCATCGAGGGGCACGTCGGGCGCTGGTGACTGGACACCTGCGGCGCGCAGCATGGCGTCAATAACGTTTCGGTCAGCCGCCTTTGCGCGGGCGCGCTTCGCTCTCGAGGTCGGCGGGCCCCCGCGAGGGCTCGGGCGGGAGCTCAGGTCGCAGCAGCGGCAGCAACGTCCGGGCGAAGCTATGATTTTCCGCGATCTTTCGCCCCTCGAAGTAGGAAGGAGAGCGCGTCTCGAAGAGCGCCACGGCCGGCGCCGCATCGCCCTACCAGAGGCGCCGCAGCGGGTGGCGCGCCCGGGGGTACAGATCGACGGCGCGCGGGCCGCTCGGAGCCTCGCGATGGCGCGCGGTGAGATCGACGGTCAGCGCCTGCGCGACGGCGCGCGCGGCGTCGTCGCTCACCGCGAGCGGCGCGTCGGCCGAGCTGTCGAACCGCTTCGCCCAGAGCCGAAACGCCACCCGTCGGCGATCATGCCCACCGCGAGCAGCACGCCCGCGGCGAGCAGCGCTGACCGCGAAAATTACGTCATGCGGATGGAAGTACGGCGAGATCGACCAGGATTCTTCGAAGCTCGTCTACCCGCTCCTTCTCGAGGGGCTGCAGCAGGGCCCGAAGCGGCCCGACCCGTGTGCCCATCAGCTCGAGGGCTGCCGAGATGGCTCGCGGCAGGCCATGCGCGACGATGAACTGAAGGAGCGGCAGCTGGCGGTAGAAAGACCGGGTGCTTCCTTGTTTTCGAGTAGTCGCCGTGATGCCCGGCGGACTCGACCGCGGGGTGCGCGAGCTTCTCCGGCATCACCACGCGACGCGGCGGCGTCTTGTCGAAGTCTGCTGAATGGAATGAGCTGGAGGCCCACGCCAGGAGGCTCAAGGGGCGCCTCAAGGCCGTGTACGTGACGCCTCACCATCAGTACCCCACGACCGTCGCAATGTCCGCCGAGCGTCGAATGCACCTGCGACGAATCTGTGAGTCTTTCGGGCTCTACATCGTGGAGGACGATTACGACTACGAGTACCATTTCGAGGGCGCGCCGCTGCTGCCCCTCTCTGCGACCAAGGACCTCTCGTCGCGCTGCATCTACATCGCTTCGCTCTCGAAGCTCATCGCCCCGGCCATACGACTCGGGTACATCATCGCGGACAGGTCCGTGGTCGCGCGCCTGAGAGCAGTCCGTGAGCTGCTCGGTCGTCAGGGGGATGTCGTCCTCGAGCGCGCCGTGGCCGAGCTCATCGAAGACGGCGAGGTTCAGCGTCACGCGCGGCGCGCTCGACAGCTCTACCGGCAGCGTCGCGATCACCTGCTGCAAGAGCTCGCGTCGAGATCGCCCTTGCGTGCCGCGATCGCGTGCGACCCGCCTGGCGGGGGATTGGCGCTCTGGGTGCGCTTGCGCAGCTTGACTTCGGAGAAGCTCGTCAAACGCGCGCGCGCCCGCGACCTGGCCCTCACGCCGGGGTCTGCGCACGTCGCGGCTGGGTTC
Source organism: Sorangium sp. So ce887 (assembly GCF_051521455.1). Taxonomy (NCBI): domain Bacteria; kingdom Pseudomonadati; phylum Myxococcota; order Polyangiales; family Polyangiaceae; genus Sorangium; species Sorangium sp. So ce887. The sequence goes on from NZ_CP150354.1 coordinate 4,451,725, forward strand.
GTACCCGCATTTTGCTTCGGCTTCGCTGCTCACACGAGCGAGGAGCTGTCGAGGATCTGCGACACGTTGGAAGCGTGTCTGCGGGCCGACTCCGGCTCGAAGCGCCGATGAATGGCGTGCTCCACCGCCGGGCGAGGGCTTCGGCCGCATGAAAGGCTCGGCCCGCAAGAGGCTCGCGAAGGATCGTCCGAGCGAAAACTTGCCATGAGTCGTCCGAGAGGGCTCGCTCCGGGTGTGGAAGACCGGAGAGGATGCATGCTGGTACACCTTTGTTCTTGGAGACGAATTTTTCTCGTGGCTCCAGGAGATCGACCACGAGATCGCGCGGCAGGTGGCATTGGGGCGATGCCGCAAGGGTTTTCATGGCCACGTGAACCGCTCATGGGGCTGATCCGACCGCTTGCAAAGAGGTATTTGGTGGTCCTATGATAGATTACCAGAACGGAGCAAGAACCATGAAGAGATTCCTGGCCATTTACATCGGAACGGAAGACGCGCTCCAGCGAGCGCAGTGGAACAACCTGGACGAGAACCAGCGCAAAGCGCGCGAGGCTTCGGGCATGAAGGCCTGGATGGACTGGGTGACGGCCAATTCGGCCGCCATCGTGGCTCACGGCGGTCCTCTCGGGAAGACGAAGCGCGCGTCTGCGGAGGGAGTTACAGATATCAAGAACACCATGGCAGGCTACATGATCGTTCAAGCCGAGTCTCACGAGGCTGCTGCAATGTTGTTCGAGAATCACCCGCACTTCGCGATCTTCCCGGGCGACTCGGTGGAGATCATGGAGTGTCTGCCGCTTCCGGGGCAGTGACGCGCTGCTTCTTCCCGGCGCCTCGCGCGCTGTGACCTGAGAAATCCCCTCGTTCTGTTCCCGTTTTCAGCAGAAAAATTGAACAGGGAGGCGGAGAGACAGGGAGATTTTTGAGATATTACTCCCCGTCTCCCCGCCTCCCTGTGAATTTGTCCGAAAAATTGGAGGGGATGCCTCCGCGCTGTGACAGCACATCCGAGCGCGATGCACGCCACCATCGCGAGCCCGAGCGCGAAACGAGCATCCCGCGCTGGGGCGCCGGCCGCCCCCTCGCCGCCGCGTCGCTTCAGTCGAGCCGGAGGACGACCTTGCCGAAGTGCTTGCCCGCGGCGAGCTTGGCGAGCGCGTCGTTCGCGCGTTCGAGCGGGAAGACCTCGTCGATCACGGGACGGATCGCGTGCGTCTCGAGCGCCGTGGTGAGCTCGACGCACGACTGACGCGAGCCGACGAGGACGCCCTCGACGCGGACCGCGCGGAACAGGATCGGCATCGGATCGATCTGGGTGCCGAGCCCGGTGAGCAGCCCGATGAGGCTCACGACGCCGCCGGTCTTCACCGCCTGCAGCGAGCGCGGGAGCGTGCCGGCACCGCCGACCTCGATCACCCGGTCGACGCCCTCGCCGCCCGTGAGGCGCAGCACCTCTTCGTGCCACGCCGGATGCTGCCGGTAGTCGATCGTGTCGGTCACGCCGAGCGCGTGCAGGCGCTCGATCTTCGCCGGGCTGGACGATGTGGCGATGACGCGCAGCCCCGCGGCGCGCGCGAGCTGCGCGGCGAAGAGCGACACGCCGCCGGTCCCCTGGACGAGGACCGTGGCGCCGGGCGCGGGACGGGGCCACGACTCGAAGAGCGCGGTCCATGCGGTCACGGCAGCGCAGGGGAGCGTCGCCGCCTCGTCGAAGCCGAGGTGCGCGGGCGCGCGGACGAGCGCGTCCTCGGCGAAGACAACGAGCTCGGCGAGGACGCCGTCGTTCGGGCCGGCGCCGAGATGCGTGGCGCGGTACTCGTCGCGGAACGGCCCCGACGCCCACGTCGGGAAGTACGCCGAGACGACGCGAGCGCCGGGCTGCCAGCGGCGCACGCCGGCGCCGATCGCGACGACCTCGCCCGCAGCGTCGGAGAGCGGGACGAGATCGTCCTTGCGGTCGCCGCCGTACAGGCCGCGCGCGATCATGAGGTCGCGGTAGTTGATCGACGCGGCGCGGATGCGCACGAGCACCTGCCCCGGACCGGGCTTGGGCGCGGGGCGCTCGGCGAGCGTCCATGCGTCGGACTCCGAAGCGTTCTTGCGAATGATGACAGCTTTCATGGGGTGTCCTCCCTGGACACCCCATCCGTAGATCCATTCCGCGGGGAGCAGTAGTCCGCGCGAGGGAACGTCACCTGTGCTATTTCGGCACAGATCATGATCTCGCTTGCCGCGATCGAGCTGCTCGTCGCCACCGTCGAGTCCGGGAGCTTCTCAGGCGCGGCGCGCCGGCTCGGCGTCACGCCGTCCGCGGTGAGCCGGCGCGTGATGCGCCTCGAGCAGGAGCTCGGTGTGGCGCTGCTGGCGCGCACGACGCGGTCGCTCCGTCTGACGGACGACGGGCAGCCTTCTACGCGCGCTGCGTCCGCATCGTCGAGGAGCTCGGGGAGGCGACCGAGGCGATCGCGCGCGCGAGCAAGAAGCCGGTGGGGCTCCTGCGCGTCGACGCGCCGGTGTCGCTCGGACGGGAGGTGATCGCGCCGGGCCTGCCGCGCTTCTCGGCGCGCTATCCCGACGTCCGGATCAACCTGACGCTGCGCGATCAGCAGGTCGACCCCGTGGCCGAGGGGCTCGACCTGCTCGTGCGCATCGGCCCGCTCGGCGACTCGAGCCTCGTCGCGCGCCGGCTCGGCGCGAGCCGCATCGTCCACTGCGCGGCGCCATCGTACATCGCGCGGCGCGGCGCGCCCGCGACGCCGGATGCGCTCGCGCACCACGATTGCGTCGGGTACCTGCGCGATGGGCGGCCGGCAGGGTTTCGCTTCCTGACGGGGGACGGGGATGCGGTGCTCGAGGTACCCATCTCCGGGCCGTTCCACGCGAACGACGTGGATGTGCTGAAGCGCCTCGCGATCGCCGGGAGCGGGATCGTGGCGATGTTCGACTTTCTCGCGAAGGACGCGCTGGCCGAGGGGACGCTCGTGACCGTGCTCGAGGAATATCGGACGATGAGCTGGCCGATTCACGCGCTGTATCCGAAGAATCGGCATTTGTTGCCGAAGGTTCGGGTGTTTGTTGATTTTCTTGCGGAGATTTTCGCGCCATCCGGAGCGCCGCGCCGGGGAGAGCGCCGGCGGAGCGGGCGGCGTGGGTGAGAGGGGAGTTGATGGCTCTGGTCTGGCGTCTTGGACCGGGCGTCGCTACGCCCCGAACTCCGCGATCGACCGGCAGACGCGGCGGAGCCGGTCTCGCAGCCACCGGTGCGCGGGGTCGGCATCGAAGCGGGGGTGCCACGCCTGCGCGATGGTGATCGCCGGCGTGGTCACGGGCAGCGGGAACGTCACGAGATCGAAGCGCGGGGCGGCGTGCGCCAGCCACTTCGACGGAAACGCGCCGACGAGGTCGGAGCTGGCGAGGAGGCACAGCGCCGCGTAATGGCCCGACGCCACGGCCGCGGTAGTCCGGGCGAGCCCTTTCTTCTTGAGGGCCTCATCGATGGGGCCCCAGGTCTTTCCCAGCCTGGAGACGCCGAGGTGGGCGTGCTCGACGAACCGCTGCAGCGTCACCTTGCCGGATGCGAGCGGGCTGCCGCGGCGCACCACGCCCACGAAGCGGTCCCTGACGAGCGCCTGCACGCGGATCTCTGGGCCCATGTCGCCGATGATGCCCAAGTCGAGATCGATCCGGCCCTCCCGGAGCGCGGCCACGTCCTCGTCGCCCTCGGGGAGGAAGCGGACGGTGACGCGCGGAGCCTCGGCCCTCAGCGCGTCGAGGAGCGGGGCGCCGAGGAGCCCGAGCATGCCGTCGCTGGTCCGGACGGCGAAGCTGCGGGTGAGCGCGGCGACGTCGAGCGCGCCCCGTTCGCGGAGGACCGCGCTGGCCGAGGCGACCACCGCGCGCACGCGCGGGCGCAGCTCCGCGGCGCGGGGCGTGGGCACGAGCCGCCGGCCGGCGCGCACGAGGATCGGGTCGCCCACGGCCTCGCGGACGCGCGCGAGCGTGCGGCTCATGGCGGAGGGGCTGAGGTGCATCCGCTTCGCGGCGAGGAGCACGCTCTCCTCCTCGAGGAGCACGTCGAGCGCGACGAGCAGGTTCAGATCCATGGAGTGCATGGAACGCAACGATACCTTACCGACCATGCACTGGAAGTCATGTCTGCTCGGGCGCAGGATTCGTGTCGAACAGGGCAGCAGCGAGGGCAGCAGGGCCGTCGCGGTCAGCCTGACCGGAGGAGACACGCCATCATGAGCACCACGCTCGATTCGCCGCGCGTTCAAGGGACCCTCGATCGCCTTTTCCAGGACGCCGGCAGCGGCGATCCGCGCATCATCGCCCGCGTCCTCGGCGACTGGGAGCGCCGCGGGCCGAACCCCGACCCGGAGAGGCTCGCCCACATGTTCGCGGACGCGTATCTGCCGGTTTCCCGCGAGGTCGGCCGGCTGCTCCACCTCCTCGCCTTCGCGGCAAGGGCGCGCACGGTGGTGGAGTTCGGCACGTCGTTCGGGATCTCGACGGTGTTCCTGGCCGCGGCCGTCCGCGATGGCGGCGGCGGGCGGGTGATTGGGAGCGAGATGCACCCGGAGAAGGTGCGGCGGGCGCGGCAGAACCTCGAGGAGAGCGGGCTCGGCGAGCTCGTCGAGATCCGCGAGGGAGACGCGCTGGTGACGCTGCGCGACGTGGAGGGGCCGATCGATCTGGTGCTGCTCGACGGCTGGAAGAATCTTTATTTGCCGGTGCTCCGGATGCTCGAGCCCCGGCTGCGGAGGGGCGCGATCATCGTGGCCGACGATCTCGACCTCGCGCCCGATGACCTGCGGCCCTACCTCGAGTACGTGCGGGGCGCGGGCAGCGGCTACGGGTCGGTGGAGATCCCGCTGGGGGACAGGCTGGAGGTCTCCTGCTGGCACGGCCGCGAGGGCGAGGCGTGAAAAACCAGGGGGGGCGCGCCAGGTTCGACGCGGCAGGTGCAAGGCGTCGTTGGGCGCCGCCAAGGCCCCATGCGTAGCTCGGCACACAAGCGGTCGTGAGGCGCCGACGGAAGCGTTGCGCAACAGCGCAATCCGTTGCGGAGCATGACAGGACGTTGCGCTCCACTCCGCGCCGTCCTGATCCGCTGTGCCGAGATATGGGCGCACCTCGCGCCGGCACATCTGTTGCCGTGCCGCTATACCGCAACGAATCCACGGCGTGTCGCTATGGCGGCAGGGGATCTCCCAGGACCTCGGGTTACCAGGCGGTACCAGGCGGGCTCGTCGGTCCGCGACGCGAGCGGAGCGGATGGTGGTCCCGGGGGGGCCCGAGGCCGTGCGAACGCAGTGGATTGCGGTCCCGAGCGGGTCCCGAGGCCGCGCGAACGCAGTGGATTGCGGTCCGGAGGGGTCCGGACCCCTCATCTGGCACAAAAACTGGCGCTTCTGAGGGGGTGGTGGCGCATATTTGCGCAATTTCGGACGCTATTTGGCACAGAAATATCCCCGAAAGACGGTCCGTGGCACGTTCCGGAGGGGTCCGGGACCCGGTGTGTCGCAATGCATTGCGTCTGTGCCGGTGCCGGACCCCCCTCGCTTGGCACAGGATCAAGCCGTTTGGCACACCGGAGCGCCGCGCAGCGAGAGCGCCGGCGGAGCGCGCGGCGTGGGTGGGGCGCTCTTGAGCGGAAGCAGGAGACTCCGAAGGATGCAATGAGCGCATGTTTCGATGCCAGCGCTGTGGCCCCAATGCGTAGAGGAGCAGGCCCAGAGCACTTGATGCACGGCGGGCGATGCTCTTCAGTCCTGCGGCGCGTCCTGTCCGAGCGACGCAGCTGAGAGGGAGCCTATGCGCTCTGTCGCGCGAGGGCTGCGCTATCCGGCTCGGTCGCCTGCGAGTGCCGCACGAGCTTCCGCCTGAGGCCCGGCGGCCCCATGTGGCGGCGGGCGCGGTGCTGATACGAACGCGCCCCTGCCACTTCCTGCGTGCTGTACCCCAGACCTCATGGGCACGCTCAGCGCCGCTCCTCCGTAGCCGTCAGCACGAACTGCTGCCGCTTGTGCTCTTTCCAGGTCCAGGCCGAGGGTAAGCTCCAGGAGCACGTCGTGCGACGCTCGCGCGTGCCGGGTGGGCCAGTCGACAGAACAAATCTTCACCGTGTCGTTGTCGAGGCGTACCTTGCCGTGCACCCCCAGCTCTACGCGGCGCGTGTAACCCCGATGTCGATGTCCGTTTCTTCGCCCCCCGTTTCCTCGCCCTCCGTTCGCACTCTCCTCGAATCGCTGCCCTCGAGGGGGCGCTTGATCGAGCTCGCGCGCTACTTCGGCGTCTTCGTGCCCCAGCGCGGCACGAAGGCCGAGCTGGTCGCCGCCCTGGCCCGCTCCGAGCAGGTCCGCATGCGCTCCGTGGTCGAATGGATGGGACGCGACGAGCTCCGTGCCGCCTGCCAGGCCCACGGCCTGGACGCTTCCAGCCGCGCGCGCCAGGCGCTCGCGGAGCGCCTCCTCCACGCCCTCGGCGACCGCAAGAGCGCCCCGCCGACGGGCCTCTTCGGAGCTCACGCCACCCCGCGCCTCACGCCCGTGAAGGGGGATATCGCGCTCGTTCGGCAGCGCCAGTACCTCGTCGAGGATGTCGTCACGCCCGAAGCTCCGAACGAGGCCACCCGCGTGGACCTCGTCTGCCTCGACGACGATGCGCAGGGCGTTCGCCTCTCGGTCCTCTGGGAGATCGAGCTCGGCGCGAAGGTCTTGCAGCCCGAGGCCGAGGGCCTCGGCGCGGTCGCCTCGCTCGACCCCCCGCGCCGCTTCGCCGCCTACTTCCACGCCCTCAAGTGGAGCAGCGTCACGGCCACGCGCGCCGATCTCTTCCAGGCGCCGTTCCGGGCCGGCATCAAGCTCCTCGACCACCAGCTCACGCCGCTCAAGAAGGCCCTCGAGCTCCCCCGCGCGAACCTCTTCATCGCCGACGACGTGGGCCTCGGCAAGACCATCGAGGCCGGGCTCGTGATGCAGGAGCTCCAGCTCCGGCAGCGCGTGGACTTCGTCCTCGTCGTCTGCCCGGCCTCCCTCTGCCTCCAGTGGCGCGGCGAGATGGAGAAGCGCTTCGGCCAGCGCTTCGAGGTCATGGGGCGCGAGCTCGTCGCCCGCCGCCGGCGCGAGCGCGGCTTCGGCGTCAACACCTGGAGCACGCACAATCGGTTCATCGTCTCCTACCAGACGCTCCGCCGCCCCGAGTACCGCGAGCCGCTGCTCGCCCACCTCGGCACGCGCATGAAGAAGAGCCTGCTCGTGCTCGACGAGGCCCACACCGCAGCGCCCGCCTCGGCGAGCCTGTACGCCGTCGACTCCCACGTCACGACCATGATCCGCGACGAGCTCGGCCCGCGGTTCGAGAACCGCCTCTTCCTCTCGGCGACGCCGCACAACGGTCACTCGAACAGCTTCAGCGCCCTCATGGCCATGCTCGACCCCCAGCGCTTCACGCGCGGCGTGCCCATCCAGGCGGGAGCGAAGGCGCTCTCCGCCGTGATGGTCCGCAGGCTCAAGCGCGACCTCCAGGCGCTCGGCAAGAGCGACTTCCCCCTCCGGAGCGTCGTCCGGATCGCGCTCGAGCGCGAGGGCGACGGCTTTCGGGCGCGGTACTTCGAGGCCGAGGCCGGGAAGAGCGAAAAGCTCGCTGCGGAGCTCTCCCTCGGCCCCGTGGGCACGCCCGAGCTCGAGCTCTCGCGCCTGCTCGCCGAATATTCGGAGAAGATGAAGCCCAGGCGCGGCCGCGGGCAGCTCGTCTTCATCAACCTCCAGAAGCGGCTGCTCTCGAGCGTCGAGGCGTTCCACCGGACCCTGAACGCGCACGCGGCGCGCGTCGAGGAGGGAGCCGCGAGCGCCGAGCCCCGGTCCGCATCGAGGGTGGCACGCCCGCGCCCCGAGGAGGACGACGACGCGTACGGCGTCGACGACGAGCAACGCGACGAGGAGGACGCCGCCGAGGTCGCCTCGGCATCGGCCGCGCTCTCGTCCCCGGAGGGGCGCGCCCGCGAGCTCCTCCAGCGCATGCTCGACCTCTCCCGCCAGCATCGCCATCGGCCCGATGCCAAGGTCGTGGCCCTCCTCCACTGGCTCCGCGCAGAGCTCTGCCCGGGGATCAGCGCCTCGGGCGGGGGCAAGCGCGCGAGCGGCGCGTGGAGCGAGCGGCGGGTGATCCTCTTCACCGAGTACGGCGACACCATGCGCTACCTCCAGAAGACCCTCGGCGCCGCCATCGAGGCCACGGATCGCGGTGACGAGCGCATCGCGATCTTCCACGGCGGCATGGGCGACGAGGTGCGGGAGGAGCTGCAGCGGGCGTTCAACGGCGATCCGAAGGAGCACCCGGTGCGCATCCTCATCGCCACCGACGCCGCGCGCGAGGGCCTGAACCTCCAGAACCACTGCGCCGATCTCTTCCACTTCGACGTGCCGTGGAACCCGGCCCGCATGGAGCAGCGCAACGGCCGCATCGATCGCACGCTCCAGCCTTCGAGCAGGGTCCGCTGCCATTACTTCGTCTACCCCGAGCGCGTCGAGGACGCCGTGCTCGAGAAGCTCGTCGGCAAGATCGAGACGATCCAGACCGAGCTCGGGAGCCTCGGTGAGGTCGTCATGGACCGCATCGAGCGGACCCTCAGCCGCGGCATCGACAGGGGCACCGCGGCCGCCCTCGACGAGGCGGAGCGGCTCCCCGATCAGGCCGAGACGACCCGGCGGGAGCTCGAGAGCCAGCGCGTCGACACGGCCGCGCTGAAGAAGGAGATCGACGAGGCCCGCCGCATCCTCGGCCGGTCCCGCAAGGTCATGGACTTCAGGGAAGAGCTCTTGCACGACGCCATCGACGTCGGCCTCGAGCTCGCCGGGGCCGCGCCCCTCGCGCCGCTCGCCGAGAAGGTCGAGGGGCAGCAGGCCTTCGCGTTGCCGCCGCTGCCGGCGAGCTGGGGCCGCACCCTCGACAGCCTCCGCCGGCCCCGGCACCGGGACGAGCCCGAGTGGGAGTGGCGCAAGCTCTCCCCGCAGCCGGTCGTCTTCAAGGCGCTCGACCGCATGGGCGAGGAGCGCGTCCACCTGCACCTCGAGCACCCGTTCGTGCAGCGCATCCTCTCGCGCTTCCTGGCCCAGGGCTTCGGTGCCCAGGATCTCTCGCGCGTGACGGTCGTCCCGGATGATCGCTCGGGCGAGCCGCGGGTCATCGCCCTGGGACGCCTCTCGCTCTTCGGTCCCGGGGCCGCGCGCCTGCACGACGAGCTCATCGCCGTCGCCGCGCCCTTCCGCGAGAGCGGCGAGGGCGACCACCTGAAGCCGACGGGCACCGACGAGGATCGTCAGGCCGTCGCCCACCTCGAGGAGCTGCTCACGCGCGTCGGCAGCCTGCCGGCCGTCCCGGAGCGCCTCCGCGAGCGCCTGGCGACGACGGCCGCCGCCCACTTCGGCGTGCTCTGGCGGCATGTGCAGGACGAAGCCGATGGCCGAGCGCACGAGGCCGCGCAGCTCCTGCAGGCCCGGGGCGCGAAGGAGGCCGAGGATCTCCGGCAGATCTTGAAGGACCAGCGCGTCGAGATCGAGAAGCAGCTCAGCGTCCAACTCGGGCTCTTCGACCACCTCGAGGACGAGACCATGAAGCCGCAGCGCGAGCAGCTCGACAGCGAACGACAGGACATGAAGAAGCGCCTCGCCAGCATCGAGGACGAGATCCGCGACGAGCCGGCGGACCTCGAAGCGCTCTACCACGTGAGCCTGAAGCGGCTCTCGCCGGTCGGGCTCGTGTACCTCTGGCCGACGACAAGCCTCTAGGGATGACCAGGCCATGAGTGACGCCGACAAGCGATTCCACGAGCAATGGATAGGCATGGCGCAGCCCTCCGAGGGGCTCGTCGTGTCGTTGCCCGTGCTGGTCGATGCCCAGTGCGCGGAGAAGCTCCCGCGGGAGGCGCACCTGGCCTTCCTCGAGTGCCTGGAGGAAGACGCCGGGGGGAGGCTGCGCGTCTCCGAGCTCCCGCGGCTCTTCTCGACCGTCCTCGACCTCGGCCCCCCGCGCTTCGACGAGGGCGAGGCGCTCCCGAAGGAGCTGTCGCTCTATGTCGTGGAGGGCAAGCAGCTCCTCCGCCCGACGCGCGCGCTCACGTGGAACAAGCCCCGGGAGGACGCGACAACGGCCGCCGACAGCACGCCGGCGGCCCAGGCCGGGCGCCCGTACGCGATGCTTGTCTGGGAGGTCTCCCCGGAGGTCGAGCAGCTCGACAGGCCCGAGAAGGTCACCGGCGCGTGGGAGTACCCCGCCCAGGCGAAGTTCGAGCGGCTCCTGCGCGAGTGCCGGGTGCCGATAGGGCTCCTCTCGAACGGCCACGAGATCCGGCTCGTCTACGCGCCGCACGGCGAGTCGAGCGGGTGGATCGCCTTCCGCGTCGCGGACATGGCGTCCGTGAGCGGGCGGCCGATCTTCGATGCCTTCGTGATGCTGCTCTCGCGGCAGCGCTGGTTCGGGGTCGCGGCCGAGCAGGCGCTCCCGGCGATCCTGGCCGAGAGCCGCAAGCGCAACGCCGATGTCACGAACGACCTCTCGCGCCAGGTCTTCGAGGCGCTCGAAGCGCTGCTCGCCGGGTTCGCCGCGGCGGACGAGCGGGACGGCACGGGCGCGCTCCGGGACGCGCTGGAGCGGAAGGACGATCACCTCTACGCGGGCCTGCTCACGGTGCTCCTGCGGCTCGTGTTCCTGCTCTACTGCGAGGACCGGGGGCTCCTGCCGACCGAACAGCCGCTCTTCGCCGGGAACTACAGCATTCTCGGGCTCTTCGACGCGCTGCAGGCCGACTTCGGGAAGTACCCCGACACGATGCACCGGCGCTTCGGGGCGTACCCGCGGCTCGTGGGGCTGTTTCGCGCGGCGTTCCTCGGCGTCTCGCACGGGGAGCTCGAGATCCCGGCGCGGCGCGGGCAGCTCTTCGACCCGAACGTCTATCCGTTCCTCGAGGGGTGGGGGCCGGAGGGGAGCGCGCCGATCACGCAGCCGGAGGCGCGTGCGGCGGTGAAGTTGCCCAGCGTCGACGATCTCACCATCTATTCGGTGCTGGAGAAGCTCCTGTACCTGGGCGGACAGCGGCTCTCGTACAAGGCGCTCGACGTGGAGCAGATCGGCAGCGTGTACGAGGCGCTGATGGGCTTCACGGTGAAGCGCATCGAGCACGGAGCGGTGCGGATCCGGCTCGGGAGCAAGAAGGGGGCGGCGCGGGTCTGGGTGGAGGCGGACGCGCTGCTCGCGGTGCCGGCGAACCAGCGGGAGCGGTGGCTCCAGGACGAGCTCGGGTTCGACAAGAACGTGGCGGCGAAGATCGCCGAGGCGGTGAAGGGGGCGAAGAAGGCCGGGGAGGCGCTCGGGGCGATGGAGGCCCTGAGCGGAAGGAACCCGGAGCGGGCGGGTGCGGGGACGCTGGTGATCCAGCCGGGGCCGGAGCGGCGGAGGACGAGCAGCCATTACACGCCGCGGGAGCTGACGGAGCCGATCGTGGCGCGGACGCTGGAGCCGCTGATCAAGGCGATGGGGGAGGCGCCGAGCTCGGAGACGCTCCTGAACCTGGTTGTCTGCGATCCGGCGGTGGGATCGGGGGCGTTCCTTGTGGCGGCGTGCCGGTACCTGGCGGATCGCGTGGTGGCGGCGTGGACGCGGGAAGGGCGGATGGAGGTCATCGCCAGCGCGCACGACGATGTCGTCAATCATGCCCGGCGGCTGGTGGCGCAGCGGTGCCTCTATGGCGTCGACAAGAACACGTATGCGGTGCAGCTGGCGAGGCTGTCGCTGTGGCTCGTGACGATGGCCAGGAACGAGCCGTTCACGTTCGTGGATCATGCGATCCGGCACGGGGACTCGCTTGTGGGGTTGGGGTTCGAGCAGATCCGGGCGTTCCACTGGAAGCCGAAGGCGCAGGTGGAGCTGTCGGCGGGGCTCCTGGCGGAGGCGCTGGACGAGGCGATCGGGATCCGGAGAAGGATACAGGCGCTGGCGGGCGAGGGGACGTACGCGGCGCAGCGGGAGAAGGAGCGGCTCCTGGCCGATGCCGAGGATGCGCTCGAGCGGGTAAGATTGATCGGCGACCTCGTGGTGGGGGCGTTCTTTGGCCAAAAGAACGACAAGGACCGGGAGAAGGAGCGCAATCGGCGGCTCGATCGGGTGGAGCAGTGGCTCGGGGCGGAAAGGCGAGGGGAGCGGGAGAGGGCAGGGGAGATCTTTGCCGAGCTGCGGGGGATGCAGGCGGAGATCCGGCGGGAGCAGGTGCCGTTCCACTGGATGATCGAGTTTCCGGAGGTGTTTTTCGACGGGAGGCCGGATCCGCTGGAGGGGAACAAGGTCACGGGGAAGGCTTGGGTGGATGCGTTCGTGGGGAATCCGCCGTTCGCGGCGAAGAACGGGATCGTGGCATCCGGAGGTCGTGAATACGTTCCGTGGCTGCTTGCGGCGTATGACGAAAGTCACGGTAATGCCGATCTTTGCGCCTATTTCTTCAGAATGGCTGGGCAGCTCGTGGGCAGCCAAGGCACCATAGGCTTGGTTGCCACGAATACGATAAGTCAGGGCGACACTCGCACGACTGGCCTTGCCGCACTGTTGCGGCTGGGGTTTGTCATCGTTCGCGCCGATCGCGACATGCGGTGGACGGGGGAGGCGGCGGTGACTGTGAGTTGTGTCGTCTTGTCATCGGGGCGGCTCGCGGAGGGGCTCGCCCGGCAGCTTAATGGCGTCGTCGTGTCCGATGTCGATTCGCGTTTGAGGCCGAACAAGGAGCGCGCGGAAGCTCAGCAGATCCCTAGTATGGGAGAGCTGTTCTTCATGGGGTCGAAGGTGTACGGGGAGGGATTCTTTCTTGCCGAGAAGGAAGCACCGAATCTGCTGTCCGACCCGCGATACCGAGATGTGGTCTTTCCGGTGATCGGGGGAGAGGATGTCAACACGGATCCGCGGCAGCAAGCGCCAGATTTCGTTATTTCTTTCGGGCAGCAAACCCTTGCCGAGGCGCGGGCATGGCCTCGTGCTTTCGCGCTCGTGGAAACGCGCGTGAAGCCTGAAAGGGATAAGGCGAACGAGGCCACCGCCGATGGTGCACATCGCAAGAAGTACTGGTGGCAGCACGCGCAGCCTCGTCCAGAGCTATACGCCAGCATCGCCCCCCTCTCTCGTTGCCTGGTCACTGCCTGCGTGAGCAAGCACATGTGCTTCTCATTCCAGCCTATAGATCGAATCTTTATTCACACACTGTACGTGCACCCGCTTGAGTGCTTCACGGCCTTTGCAACTCTCCAATCCCGCGTCCACGAAGCGTGGGCTCGCCTCCTGTCATCATCGCTAGAAGACCGACTCCGCTACGCGGCCTCCGACTGCTTTGAAACCTTCCCCTTTCCCCAGCCCGACCCGCGCACTGTCATCCGCTCCCTCGAATCCATTGGCGAAACCCTCTACGAGACCCGCGCCCGCTTCATGGTCGACTCCAACCAGGGCCTCACCAAGACCTACAACGCCCTGAAAAACCCAGACTCCGACGACCCCCGTATCCTCGATCTTCGCGCCCTCCACGAGGAGATGGACCGCGCCGTCCTCGCCGCCTACGGCTGGAGCGACATCGCCGTCCCCCCTTACTGCCCGAAGACCGACGAGGATCGCGCCGCGCTCCAGGCCTTCGAGGACGAGGTCATCGACCGCCTCTTCGTCCTCAACGCCGAGCGCGCCGAGCAGGAGAAGCAAGCCGCCGCAGCCGCCGCGCCTCCCGCGAAGGGCGCCAGGAAGCCCGCCGCCGCCAGGAAGCCCGCCGATCCCGCGAAGAAGCCCCGTACCCCGCGCGCGAAGCCGGCGACGCCCTCGTTGCCCGGCTTCGCGGACGAGAGCGACCCGTGATCCGACGAGCCACGGCACGACCTCGCCGGGGCGCTTCCAGGACGGCCCCGCTCGCGAAGCGGCCGCCCGCGCCCGCCGTGGCGCCCGCGAAGCTCGTCGGGGACATCCGCCGCCTGATCGACGCCGCACGCCAGCGGGCGGCGGTGACCGTCAACGCCGTGCTCACCCGGCTCTACTGTCGCATCGGCGCGCGGATCCGGTCCGAGGTGCTCCGGTACGCCCGCGCCGCCTACGGCGAGCAGGTGATCGCCGCGCTCGCGGAGCAGCTCCAGCGCCGCTACGGCCGCGGCTTCTCGGAGAAGACGCTGCGGCGCATGGTCCAGTTCGCCGAGGCCTTCCCCGAGGAGCCGATTGTCGCGAAGCTGTCGCGACAATCGACCTGGAGCCACTTCGTTCTCCTGCTGCCACTCGAGGCTCCGCCCGCACCCCGATTTCTCGTATGCGTGCCTGGTCGTGAACGGTTACAGCTCGACTTGTAGGATCCCCCATGATCACCTCCGTTCGACTCCAGGATTTCAAGGGTCACCGGGACAGCACCGTTCCGCTCGGCCGGTTTACCGTGCTCGTCGGCCCGAACGGATGCGGGAAGACGAGTGTACTCGAGGCCCTCTGGGTTCAGGGCCAGCTCACGAACCGCCGATCCGACGCAGTCCTGGCTGGCGACTGGTCGTTCGATGATCTCCTGCGTCGGGGAACGCCGGGGCCGATCGTGCTGACGTCGCAGGGCACGGGGAACGACGGGGACTGGAGCTGCCGGATCGACCTCCAGGGCCCATCGTCCAAGATCCACTGGAAGCAGGGCGCCGACACGCGACAAGGACATCCGGGAGTGCATCCCCTCAGCGCCATCGTGCCGAAAATCGCTGGGATCCTCAGGCCGACAGCCCTCTACAAGCTCAACGCCGAGCGCATCGCCGCGGCTGCGTACAGCGATCAGCCGGGGCCGGACGTCGCGTACGACGGAACCAACACGGCCGTCGCTCTGGCCTCGATCAAGCTCGGGCACGACGAAGAGTTCGAGCGGATCGAACAATCGCTTCGCAGGATCATCCCGAACGTCGCGCGCATCCGCATCCGTCAGGCCGTCGTCAAACGGCCGAACCCCGCCGCGCCCCACCAGCTGGAAAATGTCGTGGGGAGCAAGGTGTTCTTCGATTTCACCGGCGCCCCAGGCGTCCCCGCGCACGCCGCGAGCCAGGGAACCCTGATCACGCTGGCGCTCTTGACCGTGCTCCACGGTCCGAGCCGTCCGAGCCTCCTGCTCCTCGACGACTTCGCCGAGTCGCTCCACCCGCAGGCGCAGATGGAACTGGTGCGGCTGGTCAAGCGCATGCTCGAGGAGTTCGACGAGCTCCAGATCGTCGCCACGACGCACTCCCCCTACATCCTCGACGAGCTCGACCCCTCCGAGGTGCTCGCCTTCGCCCTCCGGGATGACGGCACCGTCGCGCTCAAGCGCCTCTCCGATCACCCACAGGCCGAGAAGATGAAGGGCGCTCTCTCGGCAGGGCAGCTCTGGAGCCTGGACCCGGAGCGAGCATGGGTGCTCACGGAGGACGCTCCGTGAGGCTTCTTATTTTCTGCGAGGCGCCGGCCGACTTCCGGACCACGAGCGCGCTGGTCGACCGCGTGCTCCGCGAGGAGGGGCCAGACTGGGTCGCCGACCTGTTGCCTTCGCACCCGGAGTCCGTTTTCCAGTGGGCCAACGACGGCCCGGGGAAGGACTTCTTCGACATCCACAAGCTTGACCTCTACAGACGGCAGCTCGGGAACGTACGCTTTCCACAGGGGCACTTCGACGGCGAGCCGGGTGCGCCCGGCGCGCAACTGGCAAGAAATGCGTTTACCATCGTACGCGAGTTGGTAAGGCGAGAACCGTCGACAGCCATCGATGCGGTCTTCATCGTCTGGGACATGGACGATCAAGGAGACCTGCGCAGGCGGGGACTCGCGCAGGCACGGGCGGAGGCCTCGCGGTGGGCTTCCTTCAGGACCGTCCTTGGCTGCCCCGATCCGATGCGCGAGGCCTGGGTGCTCGCCGGGTTCGAGCCGGAGTCGGACGAGGAATGCGCCCGGATGGACGAGCTGCGCCGTGAGCTTGGCTTCTGTCCCTGCGACGACGCGCACCGGCTACACGCCAAAGACGAGCGGGCCAAGCTGAGCCCGAAGCGTGTGGTCCACCTCCTGACCGCAGGTGACTTCGAGCGCGAGACGCGCTGCTCGACCGACGCCCCACTCGCGCACTTGCGAGAGCGGGGGCTGGCTTCTGGGCTGCGTGTGTTTCTAGAAGAGGTAAAAGAGCACGTCGTCCCGCTGTTCAGCACCGCGCGAAAGTCCGTATATGATCACGTCCTTGCCGACGATCTGTGACCGCCGGCTCACCGCGGTCTTTTTCTCCCGCGCAATCTGACGTATGGAGAAACCTGCATGTTCGAAGCGACTGGCCCCCGCGACCACCTCGTCCGCGCCCTGCACGCCGACCTGATCGGCCCCTACCAGCTCGGCGAGGAAGGTATCGTCGAACAGGAGGTCCTCGAGCTTCCGCCGTCTCGCCACTACCTCACCGGCTTCCTCGCGTCCGAAGAAGAACGCGAGCCCGAGGACCCGACCGCCGACGACAGCCTCGGCGCCGGTCCTGACGAGCCGGAGGAGGAAACCCAGGGTGAGGAGCCCGAGGACAAGCGCCCCAACCTCTGGCCCGCGTCCATCGGAATGAGCGTGCTCGTCCCCAGGGAGACGCGCGACGTCAAGGCCACCGTCCGCTTCGCCGAGTATCGCCCCGAGACCCTGAAGCCCGAAGGGCGTGGTCGAGGGCAGCGCGTCTGGAAGCGAACACCGCGGCAGACGATCTCCACGGACGTCCCGCTGGACCCGCAAACCCTCAAGAACGGGATCGGCCTGCGGGACACGGTGGGCCTCGTGATCTACGGCCAGATCAAGGCCGTCGAGCACGCGCGCGGGCTCCGGGAGGGGACGCAGGCGCTCGCGCTCTTCGTCGTGAACCAGCGCGGCGCCGGCGAGAAGGGCCAGCGAGACGAGCAGCTCGTCTTCCAGATCGAGCTGGAGATCGAGTGTGCCGAGGGCATCGTCCCGCGGCCGAACTTCTCCGACGAGGAGAGCGACCAGTGGGACCAGAAGGTCGCCGATCTCCAGTTCCGCGAGCGCGTCGAGTACGCGGTCGGCCACGGCGTCGCCGTCGTGGTGCCCCCGGGCCAGAGCTCGGTCACCCGCGTGAAGACCACGTGGCTCCCCGAATACGAGGTGCGGCGGGTCATCGCGCACGAGGAAGCCGACGTGAAGGTCGCGATGGACGAGCTCGCGAAGCTCGACAGCGCCGAGGACGTGCGCGCCCGGCTCCAGCGCCTGCCGGCCGCCTACGGGGCGTGGATCGAGCGGCAGCGAGGCGTCGCGCTCGAGGGCGACAGGCGCGCCGAGACCCGCGACGAGCTCATGCAGAAGGCCGACGACGCCCGGCGGAGGATCCAGGAGGGCATCGCGCTCCTCGAGAGCAACGCGCAGGTCCGCCAGGCGTTCTGCCTGGCCAACGAGGCGATGGCCGAGGCCGCGCGGCACCGGAGCCCTTCTCGCTACCAGGGCGGCAAGCGCCCCGAATGGCGCCTGTTCCAGCTCGCGTTCCTGCTGATGAACCTCCACGGCGTGGCCAGCGGCGAGCACCCCGATCGCGAGCGCGTCGAGCTGATCTTCTTCCCGACCGGCGGCGGCAAGACGGAGGCGTACCTCGGCGTCATCGCCTATTGCCTGCTCCTCCGCCGCCTGCGACGGGCCAAGCTGCCCGACGGCGGCCTCGGCGTCACCGTGCTCCTCCGGTATACCCTGCGCCTGCTCACGCTCGACCAGCTCGGCCGCGCGGCGACGCTCGTCTGCGCGCTCGAATCCCAGCGCCGGAGGATGCCCGCGGTGCTCGGCGACACGCGCTTCTCGGTCGGCCTCTGGGTCGGGCGCAGCGCCACGGCCAACACCCTGGACGAGGCGTCGAAGCTCGTCACCGGCTTCAAGCTCGGCGCGAACGGCAATCCCTGCCCGCTGCCCGCCTGCCCGTGGTGCGGCGAGGAGCTCGGCCCGGGCAGCCTGACGCTCCTGCCCTCGAAGACCGCGCCCGACGAGGTGCGGGTCGGCTGCACCAGCGAGACCTGCGAGTTCTCGCGCGCCAACAACGACGAGGGCATCCCGGTCGTCTTCGTCGACGAGCAGGTCTATCGCGAGCTGCCGAGCTTCCTCATCGCCACCGTCGACAAGTTCGCGATGATGCCCTGGCGCGGCGAGGCCGGCATGCTGTTCGGCAAGGCCGGCGCGCGCGACGGCCGGCGCTTTTACGGCCCCATGGACGGGAAGCCGCCGCGCACGGCGAAGAACCTCCCCGGCGGCCTCGCGCCTCCAGAGCTCATCGTGCAGGACGAGCTGCACCTGATCTCGGGGCCTCTCGGCACCATGGTCGGCCTCTACGAGACGGCGGTCGACGCCCTCTGCTCGCACCAGACGAGCGCCGGCGTCGTGCGGCCCAAGGTGCTGGCGGCGACCGCCACGGTCCGCCGCGCCGATACGCAGATCCAGGCCCTCTTCGGCCGTCCGGCGAGCACGGTGAGCGTGTTCCCGCCGCCCGGCATCGACGACTCCGAGACGTACTTCGCGACCGTGGACACGAAGAGCCCCGGCCGAAAATACGTCGGCGTGGCCGCGCAGGGGCGCAGCATGAAGGCGATCCTGCTTCGGGTGTACCGGACGCTCCTCGCCGGGGCGATGAAGACCTACGACCCGTCGTCGTCGCCCGAGCAGACGGCGGACGCGTACATGACGCTCGCCGGCTATTTCAACAGCCTCCGGGAGCTCGGAGGGATGCGGCGGCTGGTCGAGGACGAGGTGCTCGGCCGCGCCGCGCAGGCGGACGAGGCGCGCCCGAGGAACGCGACGGGCAAGCACCTCTGGTTCGCCAACCGGGAGCTCGGCGAGCCGGTCGAGCTGACGAGCCGCGAGCACACCGACGCGGTGAAGCGCACAAAGGACCGGCTCAACAAGCCCTGGAGCGATCCCGAGCGGATCGACGTGCTGCTCGCGAGCAACATGATCTCGGTCGGCGTCGACATCGATCGACTCGGCCTGATGGTGGTCGCGGGGCAGCCGAAGACGACGGCCGAGTACATCCAGGCGTCGAGCCGCGTCGGCCGCCAGGACAGGTGGCCGGGGCTCGTGGTGACCGTGTACAACCTCCACAAACCGCGGGATCGCTCCCATTACGAGCACTTCGCCGCCTACCACGAGAGCTTCTACCGCTTCGTCGAGGCCACGAGCGTGACGCCGTTCTCGGGTCCAGCCCTCGATCGCGGTCTCGTGGGCACGCTCGTCGCGATGGTCCGCTTCGCCTCGCGCGATCTGACGCTGCCGAAGGGCGTCATGGGGCTGCCGGCGAACCGGCACCTGGCGAACGCCGTACTCGATCAGATCGCCGCGCGCGCGAGCCGCCAGCCCGAGCTGAACCAGGACGGGCAAAAGAAGCTCGAGGAAGAGGTCCGCATGCGCGGCCACAACCTGCTCGACACCTGGACCGACCTGGTGCGGTCGACCCCCGAGGAGCCAAAGCAGCGCCGGTACTCGAAATTCGACCGGGAGAAGGTCGGCGGCAAGCCGCTGCTCTACACGCCGCTCGACGAGGAGCGCCCGGGCCCCGACACGCCCGATGGGCGTTTCGCGGCGCCCACGTCGCTGCGGGACGTCGAGTCGACCGCGCACCTCTGGCTCATCGGGCGACGCCTGGGGAGGCAAGGCTGATGGCCATCGCAAAGAAGACCGCGAAGGGCGGGCACAAGCCCCCCGAGGGCAAGATCCGGCTGGGCCAGGTCGTGATGACGTTCGGTCCGGGCGCGATGGTCGACCTGCTCGAACATGCCGTGCTTATCGGCGGCACCGACTTCTGGCGCTACGACAGGTACAAGGATCAGGGCTTCATCGACGAGCCCCGCCTGCGCGAGGCCATCCTCGCCCGGGTCGGCTCGAAGCTCGGGATCGAGCTGAGCATCAACCGCGCGTTCCGGCTGCCCCCCGCGGGCGACGACGACGCGCCGTCGCAGCACAACGGCATCCAGGTCGCCGAGTTCCCGTCGTGGTTCGTCTGCCAGCGTTGCCGTGCGCTCGGGCCTTCGAGGAACCTCGAGCGTGAGAAGGGGCGCTACGTTCACCGCTGCACAAACACCCAGAAAGGCTTCTGCGTCCCCGTGCGGTTCGTGGCGACGTGCAAGCGCGGCCACCTCGACGAGTTCCCCTGGAGCTGGTTCGTGCACCCCTCCCAGGAGACGCGGTGCGAATCGCTGGATCTCCACCTCAAGGAGGACGCGTCCGGCGACTTCGCTCATATCCGCGTCTGCTGCGGCGTCTGCGGCGCGGAGCGAAAGCTCTCGGAGGCGCGTGAGCCCAAGGTCCTGCCCCAGTGCCGGGGGGAGAGGCCGTGGCTCGGATTCGAGGGACGCGAGGAGAAGGGCTGCGAGGAGAAGCTCAACCTGCTCGTCCGCACGGCGAGCAGCGGCTACTTCTCGCAATGGATGAGCGCGCTCTCGATCCCCGACAAGGCGCGCGAGGTGCTGAACAAGGTCAGCCAGGCGGACGTGTGGAATGTCGTGCAGGAGGCCGGGCGCGAGGAGCTCGCGCTGCTGCGCAAGGTCGTGGCCTCCGTGCGCAATGCGCTGCGCGACTACGACGACGACCAGGTGTGGACCGCCATGGAGACGATCCGCAAGGGCAAGGTGCCGGCGAGGGACGAGCTCCGGACCGCGGAGTACAAGGTCTTCCTCGAAGCGAAGGACGAGGTGGAGGGCCAGCTCCCGCCGCGGGACGAGGACTTCTTCGCCTGCCGTCTGTCCACGAAGCGCCATCCGCTGCCGCCGAGGGTGAGCCGCATCGTGCTCGCCAAGAAGGTGCGTCAGGTGCGCGCGCAGATCGGCCTGACGCGCCTGTCGGCAACGCAGATGAACCTGCAGGGCGAGACCGAGGACACGAGCAACCTCCAGCCGCTCGGGCTGACGCCGACCTGGCTGCCGGCGGCGGAGATCTTCGGCGAGGGTGTGCTTGTCTGCCTGGACGAAGAGGAAGTACAGAAATGGGAGCGCCGCCCGGCGGTGATCCGCCGGAAGGACGAGCTCGAGGACGGGTACAAGCAGGAGTTCAAGAGCAATAGCCGGGGGCCGGGCTTTCCGGGGGCCAGGTTTTACCTTCTGCACTCACTCTCGCACCTCCTGGTGTCCTCGATCTCGCTCCAGTGCGGCTATTCGGCGAGCGCGCTCTCCGAGCGCATCTATTGTGCGCCGGCGACCGACGACCTGCCGATGGCGGCGATCTTCATCATGACCGGCACGAGCGGCGCCGAGGGCACGCTCGGGGGGCTCGTCGAGCAAGGTCGCTCCATCGGCCGGCACCTCCGTCGCGCCTGGGACATGGCCTCCCTGTGCTCGAGCGATCCGGTCTGCGCGCATCATTCGCCCGGGGACCGGTCCGGGCGCCATCTCGAGGGCGCCGCCTGCCACGGGTGCCTGTTCGTCGCAGAGCCGGCGTGTGAGCGATTCAACCGCTACCTGGACCGGGCGCTCGTCGTGCCAGCGATGGGGCACGATCCCGAGCTCGCCTTCTTCAAGGTCCGCCCGTGACGGGGGCGGGATTATCCGCGGTCACGGAGCAGGATCTGCTCGCCCTCGTCGCCGCGCTCGACCGGGGGGACGTGCGCGCGCCGATGAGCGAGACGGGCCTGCGGGCCAACGGCTTCGGGCACCTCGTCGACGCGTTGCGGCCTTATCTCCGGCTCGATCGCGAAGGCGTTCACGCGGTCGTCGGCGTCGTGCTGGCCGAGCGGCGGCATCGCAAGGCCCCCAGGCTCACCCTGGTCTGGACGGGCGACGACCCGGGCGTCAGCCATTCTCGTCACACGCGGGTCCTCCTGTCCGAGCTCTTCGCGCGGGCGCGAGAGCACGTGCTCGTCGCCGGCTACTCCATCGACCACGGCGCGGAGCTCTTCGCGTCGCTGCACCGGGGCATGGCCGACCATGGGGTGACGGCGGATCTCTTCGTCGACGTGGATCAGCTCGCCCAGCGTCTACGGCAGGAGGCCAAGGGCGCAGGGCAGAGCTGGCCTCTCGTGTCGGCGCCGCTCGAGGCCGCCAGGGGGAACGTGGCGCGGGGTCAGGCCGTGGTGGCGCTGTTCTACCGGCTCATGTGGCCGTTCGGCGACCCGAGACCGGTCGTCTATTTCGACCCGAGGACGGCCGACAGGCAGAGCGCGGTCAGCCTGCACGCCAAGTGCGTCGTGATCGACCACGAGTACACGCTCATCACGTCGGCGAACTTCACGGATCGCGGCCAGACGCGGAACCTGGAGGCCGGGGTGGCGATCGAGGACCGGGGGTTTGCGGCGAGCCTCGAGAGGCAATGGCTTAACCTGGTGGATGCGGGAATGGTCGTGAGGGCGTGAGGCGCGCCCTGGCGGAAAGGAGCTTGCGTTGATCTCGACGTTCACCTGGCTGGATCATTCGGATCGGGAGCGGCAGCGGGTCCTCGAGGCGATCGACCGCTTCAAGGAGAGCGACACGCGCGACGAGCTCGGGCTCGGCGGCATCCGCGACGCCTTCGCGGACATGTTCTTCCCGGGTACAAGCGTCATCCAGACGCGGGCGAGGTACTTCCTGTTCGTGCCCTGGATCTACCGCGAGCTCGAGGCGCGCAAGACGCCATCGAGCGAGATCGAGGCCAGGGCGCGCAGGGCGGAGACGAGGCTCATCCAGGTGCTGAAGGCGTCCGACGACCCGCTCGGCACGATCGGGGGCCTCGCCGGCGAGACGCTGAAACGGCTGCCGAGCAACGTGTACTGGCTCGGCCTCGAGGCCTGGGGCATCCGCGCCTTCGATGGCTCGCAGGACGACTATCATCGCTCGCTCGACCGCTTCTACGCCGCGCGTGACCGCGCCGGGCGCGACGACGACGGCGAGAGTCTCGACGGGCGCGCGCGGCGCAACTGGCACGCCGCGATCCCGGATCCCCCCGAGGGTTTCCCGGGCGAGGCCGGCTTCGCCTTGCGGCGCGAGGAGGCGCGCTACCTCGTCGAACGAATCCAGCTCTCTGCGCCGCGCTCGCTGCTCGCCTTCCTGGCGCGCCACGGCCGCCCGGCGGCGGTCGACTTTGTCTGGATGCACCCTCAGCTCGGGGAGCTCTCCGGCGAGGTGCAGGAGGCGCTCGCGCACGCGCGGCTGCTCGCGGAGACGATGCAAGGCGCGGCGTGGCTCTACAACGTGCTGCTCGCCGAGGAGCGCGCGAAATCGACCGCAAACGGCGAGGCGGTAGAGCGGTTCCGGGGCGAGCTCGCCGACTGGTCCGAAGAGATGCGCGGTCGGCGCGCGGCGATCGCGGCCTGGGACCGCTCCGCCTTCTGGCGTCTCGTCCGCCAGCGCACGCGCGTGGCAGGGTCGACAGAGGCGTTCGTCGAGAGCTGGCTCAAGCTTGCGCCCTGGGACAAGCCGGGCGGCGGGCCCGACGACAAGGCGGCGCGCGCGCTGGTGTGGCAGCGGGAGCAGCAGCTCAAGGGCGGCCGGGCGCGGCTCACCAACCTTCGCGCGCTGGAGCTCTGGGGCGGTGAGTCGGGCACGGCCCGCCTCAGTTACAGGTGGCCGTCGGCGAGCCGGCTGCTCGCCGATCTGTACACGGCCCTGGGCCGGGGAGGGGACGATGCTTCAGCCGGGTGATCGCCGGGTGCTCCTCGAGGCGCTGCGGCCGCCGGACGGTTACGTCGTCGACCGGACCCTCGCCACGACCTACTCGCTCGACCTTGTCGCATTGCTTGTCGCGCCGCTGTCCTTCTCGCTCTTCGACCGGATCGCACGCCGCGGGGATCCAGCGGCCGGCGAGGCCGAGCCGCTGGGGGCGACGGCGCTGCTCCAGGCCGTGCGCGCCCATGCCGAGAAGCTCGTGGTGTTCTGCCAGGCGGGCTGTATCGCGCGCCCGGCGCAGTACCGCCAGCTCCTCGCCTACCTGGAAGGGTCCGTCGTCCAGGTGCGCGCGCGAAGCGAGCAGGGGGTGTTTCACCCCAAGGTATGGGTGCAGCGCTTCACCTCGGCCGACGGCCCCGTGCGGTATCGGGTCCTGGTCAACTCGCGTAACCTCACCTTCGATCGATCGTGGGATACGATGCTCTCGCTCGAGGGCGAGCTCAAGGACCGCACCAACGCGATCAGCCGGAACCATCCGCTCGGGGACTTCCTTGCGGCGCTCCCTGGTCTCGCGGTGCGCCCCGTCTCCGGGCGGGTGGCCACGGACACCGCGCTCCTCGCCGACGAGGTGCGCCGCGTCGCCTTCGAGGAGCCGGAGGGGTTCGAGGATCTCAAGTTCTGGCCCCTCGGCCATGACGACACGACACGGTGGCCGTTCGACACGCGGATCGATCGGATGCTGGTGATCTCGCCATTCCTCGCGGCCGAGACGCTCGGGCGACTGACCGCGACCGGGAGCGGCCACGTGCTCGTTTCGCGCACCGAGGAGCTCGCCCGCTTCTCCCTCGCGGCGTTCGCGCGCTTCGACGAGGTGCACGTCCTCAACGAAGGCGCGGAGGGCGAGCGCGAGGACGATGACGCCGGCGGGGACGTTGAAGCCGGCGAGGCGAACACCGCGGATACGGCCGCGCGCGGGCTTCACGCCAAGCTCTATATCGCCGATGCGGGGCGGAACGCGGAGGTATGGACGGGATCCGCCAACGCGACGCGAGCGGCGTTCCACGAGAACGTCGAGCTCCTCGTCCAGCTCACGGGCAAGAAGGGCAAGGTGGGCATCGACGCCGCGCTCGGCGACGGCGGCGGGTCGGCCGCCCTGCGGGCGCTCCTTGTGAAGTTCACGCCGTCCGCGGACGCCGTGCCACAAGACCCCGTCGACGCGGCGCTCGACCGTCGGCTACGCGCCCTGCGCCTCGCGCTGGGGAGCGCTCCATGGCGGGCGAAGGTCGAGCTCGAGGCCGCGCCGGGTGACGACACCGAGCGCTACCGCGTTCACCTCCGCGCGGAGGGCGCGCGGCTCGACCTCGGGCCGGGCACCGAGGTGCGTTGCTGGCCGATCGCGCTCCCGCCGGATCACGAGACGGGCCTGTCGCTGTCCAGCGCCGGAGCGTCGGCCACCTTCTCCCGGTGCTCGTTTCAGGCCCTGACGAGCTTCTTCGCCTTCTGTGTCGTGGTGCGGGAAGGCGCGCGGACAGAGCAGATCGTCTTCGTTGTCAACGTCCCGCTCGACGGGGCGCCGGAGCACCGGCACGCGCGCATCCTCCTGGCGATGCTCGATGATCCAGCCAAGGTGATGCGCTTTCTCCGGATGCTCCTCGCGCTCGATCCGGTGGAGGGCATCGAGGAGCTGCTCGACGCCGAGGGCACCGCGGAAGGGGCTGCCGCCCGCTGGTCCGGCGGGGGCTCGGGGACGCCGCTGCTCGAGGCCCTTCTCCGGGCGCTCGACCACGAGCCGGAGCGGCTGCGCGAGTTCGAGCGCGCGGTGCGGGAGCTCCGGACCACGCCGGAGGGCGCGGCCGTGCTGCCGCCCGATCTCGAGCGCATCTGGGAGCCGATTCGCGCCGCCTGGGAGGCGCAGCGCTCCAGAGGAGGCCGGTCATGAGCGGAGGCACGGAGGTGCGCGTCGCCGACGCGGTGCTGGCGGGGCTCAAGGACTTCCAGCGGCGGACGGTCGACTGGGTGTTCGAGCGGCTCTATGGCGAAGAGGGCGGGAGTTGCCGCTTTCTCGTGGCGGACGAGGTCGGTCTCGGCAAGACGCTCGTCGCCCGCGGCGTGATCGCGCGCGCGATCGATCACCTGCGCGCGACGGTGCCGCGGATCGACGTGCTGTACATCTGCTCGAACGGCGACATCGCGAGGCAGAACATCCAGCGGCTGAAGCTCGATGGAGACGGTCACGTGGCCCTGGCGTCGCGCCTGACCATGCTCCCGCTCGAGGTGAGCAAGCTCAAGAGCACGAGCACCGGGGTCAATTTCATCTCGTTCACGCCGGCGACGTCGTTCGATGTACGCGACGGGCTGGGCCAGGCGCAGGAGCGGGTGCTGCTCTACTGGATGCTCCGCAAGGCGTGGGGTCTCGGCGCCGGCAAGGCGATGATCAACGTGTTTCGTGGTCACGTCGGCGCGGACCGGTTCCGCGAGCGGATCGACGGCTTCGACACCTCCTTGATCGACGTCACCGCCCAGGACGCGTTCGAGAAGGCGCTCTCCAGGCGCGTGGCGCAGGAGAGGGCGGGCGGCGCGGTCGATCTGCGCGCGCAGCTCGACGCGCTGTGCCAGGCCTTCTCCTCGTCGAGCCGGACGATTGACCAGGAGACCGGCCGCGCCCGCGGCCGCTTCGTCGGCGCGCTCCGGTCGGTGCTGGCGGAGAGCTGCGTCGAGGCGCTCGAGCCCGATATCGTGATCCTCGACGAGTTCCAGCGCTTCAGCCATCTGCTCGACGACGACGACGACGAGGCGAGCGTGCTCGCGCGCGCCGTGTTCGAGTACCCGAAGGTCCGGGTGCTGCTCCTGTCGGCGACTCCCTACAAGATGTACACGCTGAGCGAGGAGGGGGGCGAGGACGACCACTACCGCGACTTCGTGCGTACCATTCGCTTTCTCGAGGGGAAGACCGGCGACGCCCGCCGGATCGAGGACGAGATGGAAGCGTACCAGTCCGCCGTCCTCGGGCTGACGCAGACCGAGGGGCCCGAGCGCCTCCGCGCGGCGACCGGGCGGCTCAGGGAGCGGCTCCGTCGGGTGATGGTCCGGACCGAGCGGCTCGCCTCGACGCCGGACCGGAACGGGATGCTCGTCGAGGTGCCCGGAGCGCCGCTGGAGCTTCGTTCGAGCGATGTGCTCGACTACCTCGCCGTGCAGGCCGTGTCGCGGGTGGTCGGGCAGCAGGACGCCATCGAGTACTGGAAGAGCGCGCCTTATGTCCTCAGCTTCCTGGACGAGGGCTACAAGCTCAAGACCGAGCTGCGCAAGGCGCTCGATGCGGGCGACCAGAGGATGCCTGTCGCCCGCGCCTTGTCGCTCTCTCCGACGGCCACGCTGCCCTGGGACAGGGTCCACGGTTACAAGGAAGTCGAGCCAGGCAACCCACGGATGCGGGCGCTGGTGGACGACTTCCTCGGTACCGGCGCGCACCGCCTGCTCTGGATCCCGCCCGCGATGCCCTACTACGCGCTCGGCGGGCCGTTCGCGGACGCGGGCGTGGCGCGGCTGACGAAGCGGCTCGTCTTCTCGTCGTGGCGGGTCGTCCCCCGGGCGATCGCGGCGATGCTGAGCTACGAGGTCGAGCGACGGGTGTTCAGCGAGGATACGGCCGCGGAGTACACGACGGAGTACCGGGCGGGGCGGCGCGGGTCGCTGCGCTTCGCCGAGGCCGATGGCCGCCTGACCGGCATGGCCGTGCTCGCGTTGCTCTACCCGAGCCTCTACCTCGCGGAAGCGTGCGATCCCGCGAAGCTTGCGGTCGAGCTCGCGCGGGACCGGTCGTGCGGCGGCGCGCCGTGCAGCCTGGGCGCGATCCCCGCGACAGACATCCTTCAGCTGGCGAAGGAGCAGATCCAGTTCGCCGTGGAGAGGCACCTGCCCCGCACCCGGGCGGACGGCCCTGCGGACGAGCGCTGGTACTGGGCCGCCCCGTTGCTGCTCGACCGCAAGCTCAGGCAGGCGACGACGGTGGCCTGGTTCCAGCAAGAAGACCTCGCTGCGGCATGGTCCGGCGCGGCGGACGCCGACGCGCCCGTCGAGGGCGAGGAGCGCGCCGGGCGGGGCCGCTGGGCGGAGCATGTCGAGGAGGCGCGGGCTGTCGCGCTCGGCGGCGCGGCCGTGGCGACGTCGGCGGAAGGGCAGAAAGCGCTCGGGCGGATGCCCGACGACCTTGTCGATGTCCTGGCGCACCTCGCCATCGGCGGGCCTGCGGTGACCATGTTCCGGGCGATGCTCCATGTCGTGGGCGGGGAATCCGCCCTCGACGAGGCGGCGCGGACGGCCCTACGCAACGGCGCGGGGACCACCGCGTGGGCGTTCCGCGCGCGGTTCAACCAGCCCGAGGTGGTGGCGCTCCTGCGCGGCATGCGGCGGGGCGATGATGAAGCGACGCCGTACTGGCGGCAGGTCCTCGACTACTGCGTCAACGGCTGTCTCCAGGCGGTGCTCGACGAGTACGTGCACGTGCTCCGCGATCACCTGGGCCTGCTCGCCGGGACGATCGGCGAGCGCGTCCACGAGGTCGCGGACGAGATCGTGGAAGCGATCGAGCTCCGGACGTCACGGGTCGCCATCGACGACCTCGCGCGCAGCGAGGCCGGCCGCACGGTGAAGCGCGTGAGCCGCAACTTGCGGACGCATTTCGCTCTCCGGTATGGAGATGAGCGGTCGGAGGACGGGTCCCTTGTGACGCGCGCTGACCACGTGCGCAAAGCGTTCAACTCGCCGTTCTGGCCATTTGTACTGTCGACGACCTCTGTCGGCCAGGAAGGGCTCGACTTTCATACGTACTGTCACGCCGTCGTGCACTGGAACGTGCCGTCGAACCCGGTCGACTTCGAGCAGCGTGAGGGCCGCGTTCATCGCTACAAGGGCCACGCGGTGCGCAAGAACATCGCCGAGGCGCACGGGGATGCGGCGCTCCACGACGGCGACCGCGATCGCTGGGAGGCGATGTTCGCCCGCGCCCTGGAGCGGCGCTCTGCGGACACGACCCACATCGTACCGTACTGGATCTTCCTCGAGGGCGCGGCGCGCATCGAGCGGCATGTCCCTGCGCTGCCGCTCAGCCAGGATCGAGAGCGCATCCAGCGACTGCGCAGCTCCCTCGCCGTCTATCGTATGGTCTTTGGCCAGCCGCGACAGGAGGACCTTGTCGCCTACCTGATCGAGCGGGTACCCCGGTCGGAGCTGGATGAGCTGATGGCGGAGCTGCGCATTGACCTGAGCCCGGACGGCGGCGCGTGAGTCTGAGCTCAAGTTGATCGAGCTCGCGGCCCAGCGCGGCAGCGTGCTCGCGGTCACCCACGCCTGGCTCCGCGAGGTGTTGGCGCAGGCGCTGGCCGATCGCCGGTGGAGGCGCGTGCACGCCTCGGGGCGCTATGCCCACTGGAGCGCGTGGACGTTGACCGATGGGCATCCCTCCCGATCGTAGTTGCCCGTCGGGTCGGCGCCGGTTCCCGTGGAGAGCATCCCGCCCGATCACCCGCGCTGCGCGCGGCGCTCCTGGACGCGTCACCGCTTCTTCTTGCAGCCCCCGTAGCGCTCCACGCTCGCGATCGCCGGCGGATTGGAGAAGTACGTCGCGTCATACCCGCCCGTGATGAGGACCGAGCCGTCTTGCAGCGTCGTCGCCGTGTGGAAGGCCCTCGGGATCGGGTCGTCGATCACGGTCCAGGTGTTGTTTGCCTCCTTGTAGATCTCGGCGCCCTCATCGCCGATGGCCATCACGCGGCCGTGGGACATGGGCGCCACGGCGGAGGCCCAGCTGTGGCGGAAATTCGGCGGCGGGGTCAGTGTCCACGTGTCGCTCGCGGGATCGTAGATCTCGGCGGTCTCGCCCGCATCGACGAGGACCACGATCTCCTCCTCGGTGCCGCCGTAGATCGCACCGCCGCCGCCGACCACCAGCACCCGCCCGCTGGGCAGCAGCGTGGCCGTGTGCTGCATGCGAGGCAGGTTCGTCGGCGCCGCCGCCGTCCAGGCGCCGGTGGCCGGATCGTAGATCTCGACGCCGGTGCGACCTTCGGGCATCTCGTTGCCGTTCAACGTGTACCCGCCGGCGACGAGCACGCGCCCATCCTGGAGCAGCGTCGCCGTATGCAGGTGGCGAGTCACCGACATCGACCCTGCGGTGGACCATGTATTCGTGGCAGGATCGTAGAGCACGGCCTCCTTCAGAACACTGTTGTCGTCGCTGCCGCCCGTGCGCAGCACCAGCCCGTTCGGCAGGGGAGTCAGCGCCGTCTGGGCAAACTCCCAGCCACGGGCCGCCTCGCCGGGCGTGAGGGGGACGCTCGTCGTCGCGCCCGTGCTCGGATCGTAGACAAGCCCGCCCGGGCTGAAGAGCACCCGGCCGTCCGGCAGGGGCGCCGCGCCCACGGGGGCCAGCGGGTAGGGCAGGGTGCCGCCGGTCGTCCACGCACCGGCGGCGGGATTGTAGAAGTCGACCGTCGTGGGGTAGGGGTAGTCGCCACTGCCGCCGGCGACCATCACCTGGCCGTCCGGCATGAGCAGGGCGATGTGCCGCTCTCGCGCCCGGGGCAGCGGCGCCACAGAGGACCACTCCGCGTGGACACCGATATGGCCGCGGCACTTCTTCTGCTTCTGCTTTTGCTTCTTCGCGTGGTGGTCGGCCGACGGCGCCGCGTTCGCCTGGAGCGCCGCCTCCTCGAGCGCACCGTCCGCGAGCGCCGCAGGCTCCGATGCAGGACCGCAGCCGGCGGCCGCGAGCGCGGCGAGGGAAAGGAAGGCGATCAGACCACGATGGCAGCGACCGGTGGGAGACATGGTAAGACCTCGTCGGGTGTTGGGGGAGGGCGGAGCCGTCCCCTGCGGGGACGCGCCACGAGCGCAACAGTGGATCATACTAGAGGATCGTGTCGGTGAGCGCGAGTTCCCCCCAGGAGGGCCCGATCCGTGGGCGGTCACCCGCAACACAGACGCACACTGCGCTTCTCCTGTCCGTGCCAGGATCCGATTGTGGAGGCCGTGCCAGATTCGGCGTGGAAAATTTCGGCGGTTCACCGGAATTGCACCGCGTCATTCGCTTCGGCCATTCCGGTTGGCCTCTGAATTTTCTCATTCCAGATCCCGTTTTCTCAACTGACCGACTCCCATCCGACACCGGATGCCCTGAGCCCGTCGGCAGTGCTGAATTGAGACGGACGTTGCGGTACGGTGCGCGCTCATGGCGAAGCCGAATCCCCGGATCTCGAAGGATCGTCAGCTCCGTCCCGTGGCGCGCACGGCGCGCGGTACCCAGCGGGACGACCGGCGCCCCAAGGTCGTCGATCTCCGCCTGCTGCGCACCTTGCTGCGGGTGCCCGATCCCCTCGACGAGCGCGAGGAGCCGCAGCCCCCAGCGTCCACGCTTCCCCTGCCCGGTGACGACGTCCCCCTGTCCCTCGACGAGATCGAGGCGGCTTTCCGCGATCAGGCCGTGACGCGCTTGCCGTGGATCCGACAGGCCGCGGCCGTGCTGGATGCGCGGCAGACGCCGATGAAGGCGGAGGAGATCGAGGCCTTCCTCGCCGGGCTCACGAGGCACCGGGAGAAGCTCGGCCCCCGCAACGGGCCGGGGAAGAGCGACCTCTTCATCCCCGGTGACGGCGGACGGCTCACGCTGAACCCCGCCGCGCCCGGCCTCGGCGCGATGCGGCGGGCCATCCGCGAGCTGTCACAGCCGGTGCTCGTCCAGCGAGCGCAGCGCTCGTCGCGAGAGGCGCAGCGCTCGGAGCCGGAGGCGCAGCGCACCGCACCGGAGCAGCACAGGGCGGTCCGTCGCGCGAAGCTCGACGCGGAGGCGCAGCGCTACGCCGAGATCGCGCGCGCGTCCCGTCGCGCCGTCCTTCGCGTGGTCCCTTCCGCCGCGCATCCGCAGGCCGTGGCGCTTCTCGACGTCGGCCCGCGATCGATCCAGACCTTCATCGGCCGCGACGCCGCCGAGCTCGCCGGGCTGCTCGCGGGATTCGACGTGATCGCAGGGCTCCACATCCGCGACGCGCTGAACGCGCTGGGGTTCGACGCGGACCGCTGCCAGGTCGTGGACCTCGGGCCTCCGCAGGAGTCCAGGCGCCTGGACCGCACGGGCCGTACGCTCCAGATCACGCCGGAGCTCGTCATCGCCGGAACCACCCGCATCAGCCGTCCTCTCGGCGAGCCCGAGCGGGTGGCGCGCTACCTGTCGCAAGGCGACCACCAGCGGCTTGCGCGCCGGATCGAGAGCGATGTCAAGGCGCTCCACGCCTTCTACCAGTACGGTGTCCTCCACGGCGCCGTTCGGCTTCGCTATGGCCCCCTCGACGAAGCGCTGGCCGCCGACTGGGCCCTGCCCGGCGACGTGAGCCTCAACCAGCAGCTGAAGAGCGCCCGCGAGAAGTGCGCGGCCGTCGACCTGGTGATCGGGGCAGCGCCGGGCTGGGCCGATCCGTGGTCGCGTGCGCGGCGCGTGCGCGTTATCGATCTCAGCTGGCCTGAGGTCGTCTTGACCAGGGACGAGGAGGGCAACGTCCTCCCGATCGGACGGGATGATATCCAGGCGATCCGCGTGGCGCCTGACGATGCCGCGCAGTGGGCGTGGAACGAGCTCCGGATCCCCGACGAGCAACCGTAGAAAGCAGGCCGTCCGTCTCGACGTCTGGAGGCCACGCGCCGCTGTCCATGTGTTCAGAGCGCTCGGCCTGCGGGCTGCGCGGGCTGCATTGAACACCCCATGCAGCGCTTGTTTTTTCTTCTTGTGAGAATTTGAGAAGGGTTCGCGTAAAGCGAATCGCGGCCGGTTTCTGCTCCACGAGCTGTTCTTCTGGATCTTCTGAAAACTGATGCTGGTATAAGAGCGACGCCGCGCAGAACGAGTCCGCGCGGCGTCGGGTCCACCTCGGTGCCGCGAGGCGAACCATGCGTGCTTGTAGACGACTGATCTGTTCATCACAAGGGGCTCTGGCAGCCGCCTTCGCGCTGTGCTCCAGCGCGCTCGCCGCGGATCCTGCGCCGCGGTCCCGAGAGGTGGATGCGCTCATCCGTGAAGCGGATGCGGCCGTGAAGCGGCTCGATGTCAACCGCGCTCGCGACCTCTGGGCGCAGGTCTACGCGCTCAAGCGCCTGACGATGGCGCTCTGTCAGCTCGGCCAGCTGGATCTCCGCCTCGGGCGTCTGGAGGAAGCCGCGGCGGAGCTATCGAGGTGCGTCGAGGAGATGCCTGCGCCCACCAACGCCGTCGAGCGCCGCCGTTACGAGGTGAGGCGAGCCGATCTCGCCGCGGTACGCCAGCGCGTGGCGGAGATTCACCTGCTCGCGCCCCCGGACGCGGCGCGGCTCCTCCTGAACGACAAGGAGGTGAAGGCCGGCAGCCCGATCTACGTCGCGCCGGGCCAGCACGAGGTGACCGTCACGGGGCGGCACGGGCAGGTCGCTCGCACGCTGGTGAAGGTCGCTGCCGGCGAGTCGCGAAGCATATCCCTCTCCTTCGAGAGCCCGCCAGGGGCCGCGGCGCCGCAAGCTCGTCCATCTGCGCGTGTCACAGCAGCGCCGGTGCGGATCGCGCAGTCCCCGGCGCGATCCGGGCCGAAGCCGTGGATCGTTGGCACGGGCGCCGCTGTCTCGGCGGCTCTGCTCGTCACGGGCATCGGGCTCCACCTGGGGGCCAACGCCTCGGACAACGAGGCTGTCGCGCGGGTCGCCCAGGTAGGCGACGAGCAACTGCTCCCGAGCAGCCCCGAGTTCCGTCAGGTTTACGACGAGGCAACAGCCGCCAGCACGCGAGCGAACCTGCTGCACGGATTCGGATCGGGGGTGCTCATCGCCGGCGCGGTGGCGGGCGCCGCAACGCTCATCTACGTCGTATTGCCGCATGACGCCGAGATCCGGGCTCGCGCCGCCGGTGCAGAGGTGACGATCGCATGGTAGCCAAGGGCGAGATCTGGGAGGGGCACGAGCTCGTGAACGAGCTGGCTCGGGGCATGGTGCGCACCTTCCTCGCGAGGCAGCTCGGAGACACAAGGGAGCTCGTCTGGCTGCACGTGCGGGAAGGCGCACGGATCGAGCGGGACGTGTTTGCCGCGGAGATCGAGCGCTTGCAGCGCCTCGCCGACGAGGTGCCGCAGGTCGCGCGCGTGCTTTACGG
Source organism: Sorangium sp. So ce887 (assembly GCF_051521455.1). Classification (NCBI taxonomy): domain Bacteria; kingdom Pseudomonadati; phylum Myxococcota; order Polyangiales; family Polyangiaceae; genus Sorangium; species Sorangium sp. So ce887. Next base: position 4,485,460 of record NZ_CP150354.1, read on the forward strand.
CGGGGTCAGCGGGACCGTCGCCTGGGCAGCAACGCCGTTCCTCAAGGACGCGATCCGGCTCAGGGACGCCACGCGCGCGGCAGATCTCGGGCTCACCGCCGTGAGGATGCTCATCGAGCTCGGGCAGAGCCTTGTGCGCGCGCACGAGCTCGGCGCGATCCATGGCGCCTTGAGCCCGGAGCGGGTGCTCATCGCCGCCGAGAACGGGTACGCCTTCACCCACTTCGGCTTCGTGCGCCTGTTTCAGCTCGCCGAGGAGGAGGCGCTCCGGGAGCCGTGCCACGCGGCGCCGGAGCTCATCTTTGGTGGCCGGCTGGGCAAGCGCACGGACGTCTACGGATTCGGCACCGTCATGTACGAGCTCCTGTGCCAGCGCGAGCTCTACGCCGACGAGGAGCATCGGACCCTGTCGGAGAAGACCTGGGAGCCCAGGTTCCCCATCACGGTTCCTCCGGTGCTTCGCTGTGTGATGAAGAAGGCCCTCGCGAAGGAGCCGAGGGACCGGTATCCCAGCGTGGAACAGATGCTCACGGTGCTGGCGGCCATCGCCGACGAGTGGGCGGAGCTGGGGCGAGCGCCCGCGGGCCTCGACGACGCTGCTGCGACCGGATCGCCTGCGGGGCGCCCGGTGGCTGCCGAGGAGGCGTGGGAGCCATTCGCGCGCGACGAGGAGGCGCCGATGGCTGCACCGGTGCCCGTGGGGACCCCGAGCCTCGACGGCGTGCTCGAGGACGACACAGCCCCGATCGAGGTGCCTTCCCTCGATCTCCCGTCGCGCCAGGCGCGCGACCTGGCGAAACTGGCGCCGAGCCCGCCACGCATATCGGAGCTGCCTCTCCCGGTGCGATCGAGCGAGGACACGGGAACGCGTGTCGCGGTGCGCTGGCTCGGCGCGGTGCTCGTGCTGGGAGCGGCGCTCGGGGCCGGGAGCGCGATGCCCCGGCGGCAGCGCCCTCCCGAGGCCGTTGCGCGCCTGGCGCAGGTCGTCCAGCCCGCGGCCCTTCGATCCGGCGCGCCGTGTCCTCTCACGCCCGCCGGCGCCCTCCAGGAAGCACAAGCCGCCGCGTCGCCCGTCGCGCCTCGGTCCCTGGCGAACGGCCAGGCGGCGGTCGCGCGGGAAGCCGCAAAGCGGCGGCCGTCGCCGCAGGCCGAGCACTGTGACGGTATCTACGCGGGCTATCTATGCGGGCACGACAACTACTGAGCCGCAGGGAGCAGGAGGGGTTCACGATGCACCCGGCAGCTTGGCTCATGCTCGGCGCTCTGGCGCTCGTCGCCTGTGGGGATGAGCTCGAGCTCTACGGGCCCCGCATGGATGATGACCCGGTGTTGCTCTGGGTGGGACGTCACGCGGAGGCGCCGTCGTGTCCTGGAGATCGCCTGGACTACTGGGAGGGCTGGGCCTACGAAGCCGCTTCGGACGAATGCGGCCCCTGCACCTGTGGCCCCGCCGCATGCGTCGCGCCGTCGAGCCTGACGACGTACGCCGCGATCCGCTGCGACGGCGAAGGAGAGCCGCTCACGATCGCTGCTGAGGAGGGCTGGCATGGAACATGTGTTGCCATCGATCCCGCTGTCTCGAGCGAACGCTTCGCGTCCGTCCTCTTCGAGCCGCCGGCGCTGGCTCCCCAGTGCGCGCCTTCGCCACCGCTCGAGCCGCCGCCCATCTCGGGAGACTTTGCAAGGGCCTGCCCGCTGGGATCGTCGCACATTTCCTGGGAGCGCTTCGCCTTGTGCATCACACCGGAGGCCGATGGGCTGTGCCGGCCTGGCTTCACAAATCGCTTGGAGTTCACGATGCGACTCAGCGACAACCGCGCGTGTACCCCATGTGCCTGCGGCGCTCCGACAGGGGGCCGCTGTATGGCCGACGTCATGCTGTATGGAGACGCCACGTGCAATACCCAGATCGACCTGGGTGCGTTCATCGATCAAGGAGACAACCCGTGTCACGATGTTCCTGCGCCCCTGCCGCTGGCGGCAGTGCGCGCAGTGCTCACCCGCGAGGAGCCGGGCTCCTGCACGCCAACGCCGGTCGCCTCCAAAGTGATTGGCACGGTGGAGCGAGGCGAGAGGCGCGTGTTCTGCTGCGAAACGTAGCGCTCGCCTGGGAAGCTGCGCGCGCGGAGGGCGCTCCTGCCAACGCACGAGTCACTCGTCGCGGATAAACCGGCGCATATCGGAGGACGACGAGCCGTATGACTGTCCAAATCTCGCGGAGAGCCCTGGTGGTCGGTGAAAGGGGGGTGCTTGCGATGCGATTTTTCGTGCTCTACACGCTGGTAACGCTTGCACTGCTCGGCTGCTCTTCGCCGTATCCCGACGAGCTGCCTCCTCCGGACCTCCGAGATAAAGTCTTCGTCTACCTGACGGGTTATCAGGATAGGCACGACTGTATACAAAGTAATCAGCTCCTATGGGAGTCATTGATCGAGGATATACCGATTGAAGAGGTTGAGCAGGACAAATGCGAGCCGTGCGAGTGTGGCCCGGCCGAGTGCGTCCTGCCGTCCAAGGTGACGGTACATGCATCCGTCTGCCCCGGCGACGGCGCCGCCGGCACATTCAATGCTGGCGCGTCGTGGGATGGTTCCTGTACGGCGCGCACTCCGCCCATAGAGAGCGACGCCTTCGCCGCGGTGACGTTCGATCCGCCAACGCTGGCTTCTTGCGCACCCGTGTCGCGAGCGCCGGAGCCGTCGCGTCGCGCTCTGGCGTTCGCCACGGTGTGCGCGGCGAGCCCCCAAGGTTCCGGTCCCACATCAGCGGTCCCCTGCTATCCTCCGCAGGAAGACGGAAGCTGCTGGCGTGGGTACGGTGTTCGGCACGAGCTCACGACAGTCATCGATACCCGCACATGTACCCCTTGCAAATGTGGTGCACCGAGTGGCGGGAAGTGCGCGGCGAATACAATATTATATCAAGACAAATATTGCCTGGACGAGCTGGATAACTATTATATTTCGGATAAAGATCCCCCGATGTGCAGCAGGGGGACCACCGGACCGCTCGCGGCGATGCGGTCTGTATTCACCCAGACGGAGCCGGGTACGTGCGCCCCTTCTGCCTCCGAATTCGAGGGCGGCGCGCTTGAGCGGGGGATTACACGCGCGCTGTGCTGCGAACACTAGATACGCTCGGCAAGCGTCTCTCGTTCTGTTCTCGGCGTACGGGCGGCCCGGACCGGACGCCCTCCGCCGCCGACCTCGCGTGCGCCCCTCATTCCTCATCCCAAGGCTCGACCAGGGCACGCAGCGCGGCGAGCGCACACGTGCGCCGCCTGTACGCGGTGGACATGGGGACCTCGATCTGCTCGACCAGATCACCCATGGACATCTCCTCGATGTCGTGCCCGACGAGCACCTCGCGTTCGTGGGGATCGAGCCTGTCGATCGCGTCGAGCACGCCGAGCCGGGTCTCCTCCGCGACAAGGAGGCTCAGCGCGTCAGGCGCCGGATCCGGAGCGTCCAGCGGCTCGTCCAGGAGCACCTCTCTCCGCCGCGACGCCCGCTCATGGTAGTGCGAGCAGACGTGCAGCATGATCCTGTTCAGCCATCGTTCGGGCCTCGCGTGCCCGGGGTCGTACGCGGGCCAGCTGCGCCAGACGCAGAGCCAGACGTCGCCCGCCACATCGTCCCGATCGCTGGCTGGAACGCCGAGGCGCTCCAGCCAGCGCAGCACGTCGCGGAACACCTTCGGGCGGAACAGGCTCGCTGCCGCAGCAGAGCGCGTGTCTTCGGTTGGCGGCCGATGCATCGGTCCTCTCCTCAAGGGTCAGCAGTCCGCCGTCATCGCGGCGGCCGCTGCCCGCCCACACCGGGCAGCGTGGCGTTGAGCGGGGTGCGGTCGAGGTCGTCCCAGGCGTCGCCGATCTCGGGAAGCGTTTCCCGGCGCTGTAGCGGACGGTCCGCGCGTCCGGCGTCGAGCGCTGCGCGCGCCGGCCTGGGCTCGGGTCTGGAGGCGGTCAACCGTGGGGAACGCGGCCTTGGCGGCGGAGGCAGGGCGCCACGCTGGCTCGACAGGACGAGCTCCGGATGCGCGGCAGCCGGCGCAGGGATCTCGGCGGGTGCAGAGGGGGCGGGCTGGCGCCCCACGACCACGGGCGCCGGGGCGAAGCCCGGAGCCGGCACGCGCGCCGGATGCCTCCGCGCCCGCGTCGCCTGGTCGACCAGGAGCAGCAACGTCTCGTCCGTCTCCGCCCGGTACTCGTCGTGCAGGCGCCACAGGTACTCCCAGTACCGCGCGGGCGCGCCGGTGAAGCGCTCCAGGCTCCGCGCGAGGCCCGGCGTGATCGGGAGCTCGTTCTTCAGGAGCCTCTCCACCTCCTCGGATCTCAATCCAGCGGATCGGGCGAGGTCCCGCTTCCAGTCGGCGTTCCACGAGCACAGGCTCTCCAGGATCCCGCCAGGGGATGGGACCAGCCGCTCACGAAACTCCGTCGCCTCCGCGACGATGGCGTCGATGTGACAGCCGAGGAGGCGGCGATATCGATCGATCTCGTGAAGCTCCCAGTCCTTGTGGGTCGTCAGGGTCTTGATGGCCGCATCGCGCGCCCGTTCGGCGGCTGCGCGCAGGCCGCGCTCCACCCCGAGCGCCTCCCGCGCCGCGAGCGCCAGGCCGAAGGCAACACAGGCGATGATCGCCAGCCCGACCGGCGACAGCGGAGCCATCGCATGAAGTAACCGTTCCATGATGTGATCTCCAGAGGACAGAGCACGGACCGCCGGGCAGCCCAGCAGGGGCGCCTGTCGCTGTCAGAACCAGGCACGGCGCGAGCGCCGTGATGTCAGAGAAGCCGTCGCTCGTCGGGCGGGCCCACGTGGAGCGAATCGGCGCTGATGCCCTTGATCATCAAGCCCGCCTCGCGGGCTCTGGCCTGCACGATCAGACCGACGGCGCGATCCGACAGGCGGTCGCCGAGCTGATCCCAGCGGTTGATCCCGACGAACAGCGGGCCATGTGCAGGCAGCGCAGCAGCGTCGAGCCATGCGCGCACGGCGCGCACGGGACAGGTGATGGGGTGGCAGCCACGCGGCAGGAGGATCCGCCGCGCCGGCACGACGAGCTCGAGCTCGTCCGCAGCAAAGCGCACGTCGGCGACGTTCAGGCGGACGAGGTCCGCGCGCCGGAGCCTGGCGGCGTAACCCACGAGCAGGAGCGCGCGATCGCGCAGATCCACGAGGTCGTCGTCCATCGAGGCGCTGATCTGGCGGATCTGCTCGGCCGTCAGCGGGACCGCTTGCCGTTGCTCGTGAGCGCCGCCAGCGACGAGGCGACGGCGCCACGCGATGACGATGGGGGAGCTCGTCGGCGGAGCCTGGCCGGAGAGCTCGTGCGCCTTGGCAATCGCCTGGCCAGCGGCCTTGATCGTCGACGGCGCCAGACGCTCCTGCGCGAGCGACGCGAGATAGAGGACGACCAGGCGCGGCCGGGCAGGGAGGGGGAGAGAGCGGCGCGCGGCGCACCAGGCCACGAACTGACGCCACTGCGCCCCGTAGAGCCGGCGCGTGTTCTCGGGCAGCTCAGCGTCGTCGAACAGGCGCAGAAGCTCGGCGCATCTCCTCACGACTTCGTTGCTGTTCAGGGTCGACGATCGCATGAGGCGGACGTGGTCCTCGGCGCATGGCCCACCCATCCATCCCAGAGCCACGCTCGGGATCCTGGACGCCGCCTGCGTTTGTGGGCGGAGAATGGATCGATATCGGAAGTCATGCAAGAGGTATCGGAAGTCATCGCTGACGGAAGTGGACCCCCGGCGTCGAGCTGGCTGGCATGCGCGTCGAGGCTCACGGCCGAGCGGAGCCGGCGGGTCAGAGGAGGCGTCGCTCGTCCGGCGAGCCCACGTGGAGTGAGTCGGCGCTGATGCCCTTCATCGAGAGGCCGGCGTCGCGGGCCCTGAGCTGCACGATCAAGCCGACCGCGCGATCCGACAGGCGGCCGCCGAGCTGGCCCCAGCGGTTGATCGCCACGAACAGCGGTCCGCGCGCCGGGAGCGCGGCAGCATCGCGCCATGACTGCACGGCGCGCCGTGGACAGGTGATGGGGTGACGGCCGGGCGGCACGATGATCCGCCGCGCTGGCATGAGGATCTCGAGCCCGTCGCCGGCAACGAGCGCGTGGGCGACATCCAGGCGAACCAGGTCCGCGCGCCGGAGCCTGGCGGCATAGCCCACGAGCAGGAGCGCGCGATCGCGCAGATCCACGAGGTCCTCATCCATCGACGCGACCATCCGGCGAACGTGCTCGGCCGTCAGCGGGGCCGTCTGCTGTTCAGCGTGAGCGGCCCCGGCCACGAGGCGCCGTCGCCACGCATCGACGATGGGGGCGCTCGTCGGCGGAGCATGACCGGAGAGCTCGTGCGCCTTGGTGATCGCCTGTCGGGCTGTCTTGAGCGTGGAGGGTGCCAGCCCCTCCCGCGCGAGCGACGCGAGATAGAGCACCACGAGGCGCGGCCTGGCAGGGAGCGCGAGCGAGCACCGCGCGGCGCACCAGGCCGCGAACTGGCGCCACTGCGCTGCGTAGACCCGGCGCGTGTTGTCGGGCAGCTCGGCAGCGTCCAGCAGGCCTTGGAGCGCGGCGCTCCTCTTCGCGGCGTCGTTGCGGTTCATGGTTGGCGATCGGAGGAGACGGACCTGAGCACCCGCGGGCGCTGCGGCGACTTGCGGCGGCGGACCGGCGGAGGTACTCGGGCGCTGCGCATAGCACGAACCGGTTCGGCACGGGCCAGCGGAAAGGGCAGATATGACAAATCACGACAGGACGCTGGCAGTCGAGGAGCGCCTCGCCATTCACGAGCTGATGGCCCTGCACGAGCTGCCTGTGCGGCCGCCCCTCGTACCGTGGCTGCTGCTCGCATCATGGAGGCGCCTGCGGTTGCCAGGATTGAGGGGAGGCGTTTATCGAGGGCCTGGCTCGTGATGCCTCTTGGGCGCGCCCTGATCTGTCGTAGACTCGCTCGTCCATGACGGCGAGCCGGCGCGGTCTCTACGAGATCCTGATCACGGAGGCGCTGGCCTCGGGCCTTCGCGAGCTCGACGCCAGCCTGGAAGCCCGCACCGGGGCGCTCCGCGCGGCAGAGGCCGCCGACCGCATCGCGCTGCATCTGGGTCGCATCGTGCAGCGCGCCATCGCCGGTGTTCCCGACCAAGAGCGGGTGAGCGTGGGCGTGGGTCTGGCGCGGCGGCTCGTCGCGCAGATCGACGAGGTGATCGCCGGCGCGGAGGTCCAGCCGGATGCGCCGGTCGAGCCGGGAATGGTGCTCCGGGCCATCGTGGGCCGCCAGCCGGACGGCAAGCCGGGGACGATCGCCGAGCCGCTCATCCCGCTCCTCGACACGACGCTGCTCACCAACGCGCCTGGCGAGCCCAGGGTGGGTCACCAGCTCCTGACGGAGGTGCGCTCGGCGGACCGCATCGACGTCGTCATGGCGTTCGTCCGCCGGAGCGGCATCGCCCCGCTGCTCGAGGCGCTCCGCGCGCATTGTCAGGCGGGCCGCGAGGTGCGCGTGCTGACGACCACGTACACGGGCTCGACGGAGGCGTCGGCGCTCGACGCGCTCTGCAGGATCGGCGCGAGCGTAGGCGTCTCGTACGACACGGGCACGACGCGCCTGCACGCGAAGGCCTGGCTCTTTCATCGAGCGTCGGGCTTTTCGACCGCCTATATCGGCTCCTCCAACCTGACGCACACCGCGCAGACGAACGGACTTGAGTGGAATGTGCGCGTGTCCGGCGCCCGCAACCCGGATGTCGTCGCCAAGGTCGCCGCAGTGTTCGAGAGCTACTGGCACAGCGGCGACTTCGTGCCGTACGACCGCGAGGAGTTCCTCGTGCGCGTCGGACAGGCATCGAGCGGAGCGTCCTCGGTGATGCTCAGTCCGATCGAGCTCCGCCCCGAGCCGTTCCAGGAGCGCCTGCTCGAGCAGATTGCGCTCTCCCGCGAGCGCGGGCATCACCGCAACTTGCTCGTATCGGCGACCGGAACGGGAAAGACCGTCATGGCGGCCGTCGACTACGCCCGGCTCCGGGAGGCGCTGCCCCGCGCGCGCCTGCTCTTCGTCGCGCACCGCGAGGAGATCCTGGAGCAGAGCCTCGCGACCTTCCGTCATGGCCTGCGCGCTCACGCGTTCGGCGAGCTGTGGGTCGGCGGCCGTCGCCCGCGACGCTTCGAGCACGTGTTTGCTTCGATTCAGAGCCTCTCCGCTGCAGGGCTCGACGATCTCGATCCGCGCCATTTCGACGTGGTGATCATCGACGAGTTCCACCACGCCGCTGCACGATCGTACCGCGCCTTGCTGGAGCACGTGCAGCCAGCCGAGCTCCTCGGCCTCACGGCCACCCCCGAGAGGAGCGATGGTCTCCCGCTGCTCGGCTGGTTCAATGATCGGATCGCCGCAGAGCTGCGGCTCTGGGACGCGATAGACCAGCACCGGCTCGTCCCCTTCGTGTACTACGGCATCCACGACGGGCTGGATCTGCGCGAGCTGCCCTGGCGCCGCGGGCGCGGTTACGACGTCGATGGCCTCTCGAGGTTGCTCACGGCCAACGACGTCTGGGCCCGGCAGGTGGTGGCCCAGCTCGCCGCGCACGTCGACGATCCGCGGAAGATGCGGGCGCTCGGGTTCTGCGTCAGCATCGAGCACGCGCGGTTCATGGCGCGTGTCTTCCGCGAGGCCGGCATCGCGGCGACGGCCGTGTGGGGGGACAGCCCCGATGGCGAGCGGCGCGCGGCGCTCGCGGAGCTCGGCGCGCGGGGCGTCAACGTTGTCTTCTCCGTGGACCTGTTCAACGAGGGCATCGACGTCCCTGCGGTCGATACGCTGATCCTCCTGCGCCCGACCGATAGCCCCACGCTCTTCTTGCAGCAGCTCGGGCGCGGCCTGCGGCGCAGCGCCGGCAAGACCGTCTGCACGGTGCTCGACTTCGTGGGGCACCATCGCCGCGAATTCCGCTTCGATCGCCGCTTCGGAGCCGTGCTCGGCGGGAGCCGAAAGGAGCTCGTTCAGCAGATCGAGGGCGGGTTCCCGTTTCTGCCGGCCGGCTGCCACATGGAGCTCGACCCGAAGGCGTCGGAGCTCGTGCTCGTGAACATCCGGCAAGCCGTGCCGTCGGGGTGGACGGCCAAGATCGAGGAGCTGCGACGGCTCGCCCGCGGTGGCGACGTGAGCCTCGCGCGGTTCCTGGAGGAGACCGGGCTGGAGATCGAAGACGTGGTTGCCGGACAGCGGTCGTGGTCAGACCTCCGGGCCGATGCGGGGCTTCCGTTGCTGGGCGCGGGGCCGCACGAGGAGGCGCTGCGGCGCGCGTGCGGGCGGCTGCTGCACGTCGACGACTTCGTGCGGATCGAGGCGTATCGCCGGCTGCTCGCGTCCGAGGCATGTCCGGATCCGGGGGCGATGAGCCTCCGCGAGCGCCGGCTCCTGCGCATGCTCGTCGCCACCGTGGCCGATCGCGCGATCGGCAAAGCGACCTCCCTTGCGCAGGCGTGCGCTCTCGTCTGGGCGCACCCCCAGGTGCGCGCGGAGCTCGTCGAGGTGATGGACCTGCTCGCGGACCGCGTCGACCATGTTCACCGGGCGCTCGCGACCCACCCGGATGTGCCGCTGGAGGTGCACGCGCGCTACTCGCGCATCGAGATCCTGGCGGCGTTCGGGGTCGGGGGCGGCGCGAAGGTCGCGCCGTGGCAGACCGGCGTGTACTGGGCGAAGGACCCCGGGGCCGACCTGCTCGCGTTCACGCTCGACAAGACGAGCGGGCAGTTCTCGCCGACGACGCGCTACCGCGACCATGCCATCAGCCGGCAGCTGATCCACTGGGAGAGCCAGTCGAGCACCCGCGCCGAGAGCGAGACGGGGCGGCGCTATCAGCAGCACGAGGCGCTCGGCACGGCGGTGATGCTGTTCGCGCGGCTGCGCAGCGATGACCGGGCGTTCTGGTTCCTGGGCCCGGCGAGCTATGTGCGGCACGCGTCCGAGTTGCCGATGGCGATCACGTGGAGGCTGCACCATGCGCTGCCGGGGGACCTCTTTGCGTCCTTCGCGGCGGCGGTGGCGTGATGTGAGCCTCGCCCGCTCGCGAGCCAGCGGTTCGAAGAGGCCGTGTCGCTCGTCCGAGATTCCGGGCGATGGGACCACCTCGCGTCTTGCCTCATTGATTGTGCGTGGTTCTGGCCATCTGGCACAAAAGCTGGCGCTTCTGAGCGGGTGTTGGCGCAAATTTGCGCAATTTCGGCCGCTGTGACGAAAGCTGGCCCCGGCGGCGCGCTCAGCCGTCGATGACCTTGGTCTGGCCGGGGTTCAGGATCTGGATGACACCGCCCCAGGCGCACATCAGCTTGGCGGCGCTGTCGAGGGCGGGCATGCCCTTGAGGAGCACCTTGGTGCTCCCCGGGATCCAGGTGCCGGCGGGGACGGGGACGCAGGGCATGGGGGTGAGGACGCCGAGGGCGGCGGCGGTCGCCGCGGCGACGGTGGGGTTCGCCAGGGAGGAGCAGGCGCCGAAGGGGAGGACGTTGAGCACCGGGGCGCAGTCCGAGATGTTGGCGGCGGGCAGGGTGGCCATGGCCTGGTGGACGGGGAGGGCCATCAGCGTGGCGGGGGCCATGCCGAAGCTGCACATCGTGGTGGCTCCCGCGCAGACTTGAACGGCCATGGCGGGGGAGGATAGGGGAGGGGGGCGATGAAAGGCCAGATTTCGAGCGGGCCGGCTCCCTCCGGATCACACGGGATCACGAAACACGCCGTAGAGGCCGTGCTTGCCGTCCTCATAGGCGTCCATGGCCTCCCACCTCTTCAGATTGAACCACGGTTTGCCCGCGTCCTTGATATTATCGATGTTGCGGAGGATGGCGTCCGTGTCGATGGCTTTGGTCTCCAGCGATGCGCCGAAGACGCCCACGCCCATCCCGCTTTCGAAGACGTCGTTGAAGAGGACATCGGCGAGCGCGTTCAGGAGGAAATTGCCGCCGTGTAGCGAGGGAGGAGGCCCGCCCGAGTTGCATCCCAGGAGGAAGACATAGAACCTGTTGTGCTTCCCCTCGGTGCAGGCGATCGGCTTCAGGCGCTCGAATACGCCAGGCCAGTGCTGCCGGGAGAGACCACTGATCTTTATCTCCGACCTGTGGAGCTGCAGCGCCTTGTAGGTGGCGGCGTCGTTCGGGCCGAAACCGAGATCGTCAGCAACATCGAGGTTGCCCTGGCCCAGGTTGTGTGAGCTCTCGTTCGCATGTCCGGTGATGATCAGGGTGCTCAGGCGACGGTTGCCGCCGTACAGCCCCTCGAGCTTGTCGAGCAGATCGTCGACGCTCGCCACCTCATCCCAGCTCTTGCCCTTGCCATTGCGGTAGAGCTTCTCGAGGAGCGCAACCTCCTTGTTGAGCGCCCGATCGATGCCCACCTTGCCCTCGATCCTCTCGCCGTACTCCTTCCACAGCCTCCTACCGCCCTGTCCTCGGAGCTCGGCGGCGTTCTCCTTCGCCCATCTGCAGTACGCGGCCAGGGAATCGACCGCGATGAACGTTGAACCTCCGGATTGCTCGGCGCGCTGCACGGCGCCGGCGACCGGTCGTCGCGCGGCCACGGCCGCCGCCCCGCCGGTGACCGGGTGCGGCGGCCTCGCCGGCTTCGCGGGCGCCGCCTTCTTCTGCACGACGGTCGCCGGGTGCGGCGGCCTCGCCGGCTTCGCGGGCGCCGCCTTCTTCTGCACGACGGTCGCCGGGTGCGGCGGCCTCGCCGGCTTCGCGGGCGCCGCCTTCTTTTGCGCCACGGTGGCCGGGTGCGGCGGCCTCGAGCTCTTCGCGGGCGCCGCCTTCTTCTGCGCCACGGTGGCCGGGTGCGGCGGCCTCGAGCTCTTCGCGGGCGCCGCCTTCTTCTGCGCCACGGTGGCAGGGTGCGGCGGCTTCGTCTGGGCTCGCGCCATCTCGGCTCCTCCGGTCTTCAGGTCTCGTCGTCCAGCGTCTCGTACATCACCCTCGGCCCCGGCGCCGCCCCGCCCTCGGGGACCGGCACCCGCGCCGCGCGCAGCACGTCGAGTGCGAACGTCGAGCACTGGCGCTTGTCCAGGCTGTATCGGTATCGCCCCGACTCGTACTCCGCGATCTTCGCCATCGCCGCCCGCGCCTGCTCCCCGGTGATCGCGTAGTCCCGCGTCTTCACCCCTGGCCTGTCGAAGGCGCCTTTGTCGTCGTGCACCACGCCCTCGACGCCCCTCCTGAGCCGCCCCAGGTCCCGCTGCGGATCGTAGCTCGAATACCGGGCCGGCGAGAACCCGAACGCCCGCCGCTCCCCGCTCGGCTCCTCGATCGCCACGAAGCTGTGTCCCGCCACCGGCTCGGGCAGCTCTCTGTCGTGCATGTAGGCGCCCACCAGCAGCCGATAACCCCCCTTCGCCTGCGCCCCGCCGCTCTTCGCCTGCGCCCCCGCTGTCCCTCCCGCCCCGCCGGGCGCCGGCCCCGACGACCCGGGCCCGATCTTCCCCTGCGCCGCCGCCTTCCCGTGCCGGTCCGCCTCGGCCTCCAGCTCGAAATCCTGCACCACCGCCACGCCGTCGCCGAAGGGGTTGGCGACCCGCCCCTCCCGCTGCTGCACGACGTGCGTGAGCTCGTGGCCGAGGAGCTCCTGGCCATAGTGCGTGTGCGGCTGGTAATGCTCCGGCGCAAAGTAGAGATCAGAGCCGAGCGTGAAGGCGAGCGCCCCGATCGAGGAGGCCTCGGGGCCGACGTGGACCCGCACGTCGGAGAAATCGGCTCCAAAATAGCGTTCCATGCGGAGCTGCACCGAGGGCGGGAGCTTCTGCCCGGCCTTCGCCGGCCCCTCCAGAAAGCCGGTGGGCGGCTGGAACGCGTGGACGTCCGCCTCCTTGCGCTGCGCCGCCCCGGCGGCCCGGGGCGCCGCGCCGAAGGGCGCCCGCGGCTGGGCGACGGTGGCGGGGTGCGGCGGCCTCGGCGCGAAGCTGAGCCCGGGGCGGGGCTGAGCGACGGTGGCGGGGTGCGGGGGCCGCTGCCGTGGGTCCATGGCGGCGCGCGGCTGCGCGGCGGTGGCCGGGTGCGGCGGCAGCACCGTGCGGGCGAAGCGCTGGACCGCGGTGCCCGCAGGCACGCGGCGCTCGGGGAAGAAGGCCTGGATGACGCGGGGGGGCGCAGCGGGACGCATGGCCGATGACGAGCAGGGTATCACCCCTGCCCGCGGAGGCTCCAGAAGCTTGCCGAAGAACCCGGCTCCGCGCGCACGGCGCTCCACCGAGGGCCTGGGGTGTTGCAGCTGGGATCGCGGTCCTGCCGGGGGTCGATTTGCGGTCACGTTTCGCCGCTTATGTTTCCCGGGACGGCATTACGTGCAACCGCACGAGTGGTGCGCACAAAATCAGCTGTTTCGGCGGATTTCTCGCTGGCACCACCCACCGGTATCGATACGTTATGCGGCGCGAGCGCCCCGCCGCGGCCGGTCGGCTATCGGTAGCTCGTGTGCACCAGCCCCCTCTGGCCACGGCGTCCACCGCCCATAGAGCCCCGCATGCCGACGCTCGAGCACAATGGCATTGTCGAGATGTTCCGCGAGAACCCCGAGCTCGCGCCCCATTTCGGCGGTGTATTTTCAGATCATCTACGACGCGCTGCGCGAGCCCATGAAGCGGGCTCTGGAGGCACTGGTCATGGAGCGGCAGACCCAAGGCAAGGCGACGTTCCCCCCGTTCGCGCAAAAGATCTTCGAGCGCGGTATCAGCGAGGGCTTCCGTGACGGCGAGCGGAAGGGCTTCCACGACGGGGAGCTCAAGGGGAAGCGCGACGTGCTGCTCCGGCTCCTCGCGCGGGCGGGGATCGCGCTCTCGGACGAGCAGCGCGACCGCATCCTGGCGTGTGAGGACGGCGCCACCCTGGATCGGTGGGCGGAGAACGTTCTGGGGGCGAAGACCGCTGCCGACGTGCTCCCCTGAGGCAATCTTGCGCCCGCCGGCCGTCCCGGTCGCGGTGTCGGCACCGCTGACGCAGGGGCGGGATCCAGCCCTGATCGCAACCTGCGCCGCCGAGGCGCTCCGCTGAGCCCCAGGCGGGGTAGCCCGCTCGGCCGCACCCGCTCGGCCGCACCCGGCACAATGTTGCCATCCATCAGAAGCCGCCGTTACGTTCCCGCCCCTGGAACTCCCCGCCGCCCTCCGCTCCCTCGAGCTCTCCCGCGAGGACGACGTCCCCGAGCTCGCCTGGCTCGCCGCGAGCCACGACGATCCCCCCGCCTTCTGGTCCGCCCTCGCCGATCACGCCCGCCGCGTCGGCCCCGCCCCGCGCAGCCGCCCCGGCCACGCCTACGACCTCTACCACGACGCCATCGGCCGCCACGCCGGCGCCGGCCGCGCGGCCTTCATCGCCTATCAGCGCCGCGCCGGGTGGCAATCGCTCTCCTATCCGGATCTCGCCGCCCGCGCCTCCGCCTGCGCCCGGCGCTGGGCCGCCGCCGGCGTCGCCCCCGGCGCCGCCGTCGCCCTCGTCCTTCCCCTCGGCATCCCCTGGCTCATCGCCTTCGGCGCCGCCCTCCGCCTCGGCCTCGTCGTCTCCTTCCTCGCCCCCGCCGGCGAGCGCGCCCTGCTCCGCCGCCTGAAGGCGCTGGATCCCGCCCACGTCGTCGTCGATCCCGCCGCCCCGCCGCCCATCGGGTCCTTCGCCGAGCGCGCCCTGCCGCTCGCCGGCGACGGCCCGCCGCACGCCGCGCCGCCGCATGCCTATGCGCCCGACGAGCCCTGCGCGCGCCTCTTCTCGCCCCTGCGCGTGCCCCTCGCCGAGCCGGTGGACCTGCCCGCGAGCGCCGCGTGGCAGCGCGCCCTCCACGACGCCGTTGTCGCGTATCGCCTTGGCCCCGGCGACGCCCTCGCGCTCCCCGGTTTCCACCCCCAGCAGCATCACCCCGCGGCGATCCTCGCGACCCTGCTCGCGGGCGCCACCTTCGTGCACCTCACGCCCGCCGACGTCCTCTCGCGCCCGGCCCTCCTGCAAGAGCAGCCCATCACCACCCTCGGCATCACCCCGGCGCTCTGCGAGGCGCTGCGCAAGGCGCCGATCGCGCGGCCGCCGAAGCTGCGCCAGTGGGTGCGGAGCGTCGACGAGCCGCTCGACTGGGTGGCCTGGAACGATCTCGTCAAGAAGAACGACCTCGCCGGCGTGCCCTCCACGAATCTCCTCGTCGACGCCGCCGCCGGCGGCGCCGTGCTCTTCTCCACGCGGCGCCCCGGCAGCGTCCAGGCCCTCGCGCTGCCGGCGGCCGGGCAGCCCTACGCCCTCTTCGACGCGACCGGGAGCGGCGAGCCCGCAGCCGGGGGCGCAGGCATCTTCGTGCCGATGCCCGACGGCGATCCGAAGAAGGACGGGTGGTTCGTGCTCGCGCGGCGCGGCACGGAGTTCCTGTGGGGCGGCACGCTCGTCCCCCGCCGCGCCGGGCGGGCCTTCCCGGCCGCGGAGCTCGCGGAGCGGGTCTCGGAGGTGCCCGGCATCCTGGGCGCCTGCGTGGTGCCCATCCCCACCGGAGACCCGGGGGCGCGCTGGGCCTTCGTCCTCCTCGCGTTCGCGGGCGCGCTGCCGGACGGCACCCCCGCGCGCGCCGCGCTCTCCGATGCCATCGAAGCCGCCATCCGCGAGGACCTCGGCGAGGATTTCCTCCCCGATCGCGTCACCGTGCTCCCCCTCTACCCCCGCATGCAGGGCCGGAAAGTGGACGCCGCGTGGTGCCAGCGGCAATACTCGTCGGGCTTCCTGGCGGCGAAGGCGCAGCACCCCGTATTCCGCCGCCTCGCCGGGCTGCGGGGCCTGGTCCTCGGGGCCTGAGCGCGGGCCGCCGCACGGATCCGCTGCATGATCGATATCGCCCTCGCCTCGCGCGCGCTCGACGGCCCCGGTCAGGACATGGCCGAGTCGGCCGTCGACGCGCTGGTGCGCCTCGTCCAGACGGGCGAACATCAGGAGGCGGCGAGGCAGGCGAAGAAGGCGCTCGCGGCGGGGGGGACCGACGTCCGGGCGATCGCCGCGCTCCTCCTCGGCGTCTTCGGGGAGCGGGGACCGGCGGCGCTCCCGGGAATGCTGGACGTCCTGACGGACGCGACCGGGCGGCGCTGGGAGGCGCTCCGGCCCGCGGCGCGGCGGGATCGGGCGGTGGACTCCGCGCTCTGCCTGCTGTTCCGGAGCGTGAAGGCGAGCATCGATTTCCACGAGAGCGCGCGCGACGCCACCTGGCGCGCATGGGTGGAGCAGGTGGAGCGCGATCTGGCGCGCGCCTGCCTGGAGGCCGCCGCCGCCTTCGAGGCCGCCGCCGCCGAGCGGATCGCGTCCCCGCGCTGCATCGTGGAGCTCGCCGGCCTGAAGACGCGCATCGAGCTCTGCCTGCAGAGAATGCCCCAGCGCGAGCCCCCGCCGGAGCCGGTCGCCGCCCCGGAAGCGGGCGCGGATGCGGCCGCGAAGGATGTGGATGCGGACGCAGGCGCGGCGCCTCCTGCCGCCGGGATCGAGCCGAGCGAGCCCGCGCCGCAGGCGCCGGGGGCGCGGATGATCCAGGTCTCGCCGGCGCTGGAGCGGTTCATTCGCAAGCTCGAGGCGTTCGCCGGGCTCGTCGAGCAGGGCGAGATGGGCAAGGCCGCGATCGTGGCCCGGGACATCAAGGCCGCGGTGGACGACTTCGATCCGCGCGTCTACCTGCCCGCGCTGCTCGCGCCCCATTTCCGCCTGCTCAGCACGCATATCGAGGCGATCGCGCCGCACTGGGCCGCGGCGGACAGCCCGGCGTGGGAGGCGCTGGAGCAGCTCTATCAGGTCGATCTCGACGCCTTCCTCGAGCATTGAGCGACGCGATGACCGCCGCCCGGGAGCGCCCCGACGAGGATCCCGCCGAGGAGGACGGCCCCGCGGCGCTCGAGGCGGCCATCCGCCGGCGCGCGAGCGCGCTCGACGCGCCGGCGCTGATCGCGCTGCTCCGGGAGAAGCTCCCCGACCACGCCATCCGGTTCCGCTGCCACCCGTCGCTCTCCACCCGCTCCGCGATCGTGCACGACGTCGAGATCGCGCCCGATCACGTGGTGGTGACCCTGAACCTCGGGCTCCGGAGCAGCACAAGCCCGCTGCCCTCGTATTTCCTGGAGCTGCTCGCGCACCCGCGCGCCGGCCCGGCGCTGGAGGGCGTCCTTGCGATACTCGACGATCGCCTGCTCCGCGACCGCGTGGACGCCCTCCTGCCCGAGCGCTCCGAGCGGCTCTTCCCCCGCGCGGCGGACGTGCGCCGCGACGCGTTCGCGCTGGCGCGGCCGGCCTCGCCGCTCGCGCTCCACTGGCTGCTCGAGAAGGTCTACCCCGAGCTCGGGGTGAGCGTGCGCCGCGCGCCCGTGCGGCGCGGCATGCCGGCGCAGGATCCGCGCCTCGGACAGGCGGTGCTCGGCTTCGCGGCGCTCGGGGGCGAGGCGGAGATCACGGCGCCCGGGCTCGATGCGATCCTCGTCGCCGAGGAGTCCACCACCTGGAGCGGCGCGCCCTGGGCCGCGGAGGCGCGGCGCCGCCTCGATGCGCGCGTCCTGCCCGCGCTCGGCGATACGGGCCTTCACCTCCGCGTCCTCCTGCTCGATCGCCAGGCCGATGGCCGGCTCGATCTGGTGGGCGCGTCCCACCTTGGATTCGAGCCGATCGTGCGGGCGCGCCCGCCCAAGGCGACCCTCCTGTTCGAGGGGCGGGTCCCGCCCACGTGACCTGAAAGTTGGTCCGCCGAGGATGGGCGTGTGAGCCTATGCATCGTTCCGGGGGGCCATGGCGTTGCGCAGAGAGCGCCCCTGAGCGTCCACTGTGCCGAGCGAAGAAGGAGGACGGCGTTGAGCAAGCCGATCCAGGAGCAGATCTTTAAGTCCCGCCTGACAATTACCTACCGGACCGACATCACCGGGACGGTGCAGCAGGAGAACCTGCCCTATCGCCTGCTCGTCCTCGGAGAGTTCGCCGGTCGATCCCTCCGCCGAGGGAACCTGCTCCCCGACCTGGGGACGCGGGGCGTCCGCACGATCAAGCGCGGCACCACGGTGAACGATCACCTGCGCGAGGTGATCCCGATCTGGCGGATCCCGGAGGGGGACGAGGGGCTGCGGCCGCTCCGGAGCGCCATCCCCGGGCAGATCCACTTCGACAAGGTGACGTGCCTCATCCCCCTGACCGCGCTCGACAAGCCCGGGGAGACGGCCTTCAGCCTGAGCGGGTCGGCGCACTTCCGGAGCGCGGAGGGCGACAACGGGATGACCGAGATCACCGGCGATGTCCGGGTCCACGGCTCCCTCACGGTGACCATCGCCGATCGCACGGCGACGGCCAAGGGCGCCAAGATCGACCTGACGGGCGCCGTCACCGGGACCTACGTCGATCCGGCGACGAACAAGGTCGTCGGGATCCTCACCGGGTTCCTGGAGATGCGGGACATCTCGCTCGACGACAAGCGGGTGACGATCTCGCCGGTGGAGGAGGGCGATGAGGACGGCGCCGCGGCAGCCGCCGGGGACCGGAAGGTGAAGGCCTTCGCGGTCAAAGTCGAAGGATCGCAGCCTGGCCACGCGGAGCGGACGATCCCGTTCACCTCCGTCGATTCGTTCGCTCCGGACGCGGTCGCCACGAGCATTCCCGAGGTGTACCGCCTGCGCGTGCTCAAGCAGCTCCTCCTGGACCTGCAATCGGGGCTCAGGAACCGACCCCAACTGCGCAAGCGGCTGAAGGACATGCTCCCCGCTTATGGCGAGACCACGAAGGCGATCGAGGCGAAGCTCGCGGGGTTCCGCGAGCTCAAGGCCTGGGCGGGCGAGAGCTTCCCGCTGCTCCAGATCGAGCCTTCCGCCGTCGCGCCCCCGGTGGGCGGAGGCGGCGCCCCGGTGGGCGGAGGCGGCGCCCCGGTGGGCGGAGGCGGCGCCCCGGTGGGCGGAGGCGGCGCCCCGGTGGGCGGAGGCGGCGCGGATGGCACCTGAGCACCGGTCCCTTGTGAGAGCGCTCGGCAAGACGAGGCGGGAGAATCAGCGATGGCTCTGACGGACAAAGCGAAAGAGTTGCAAGAGCGCCTCCTCGAGACGCTCGGAGAGACGCCCGGAGATCTCTACAAGAACGGAGATCCCGGCGGCAGTCCCAAGGCGATCATCAGCCTGGCGAGCAAGCCCGCGGCGGCCGTCGCCGCCCCCGCGGCGGCCGCCGCCCCCGGGGCGCTGCTGTCCTCCGGCGCGGGCGCGTCGGCCGGCGTGGCCGCGCCGCTCCATTTCGACGATCGCAGCACGGAGCTCAACGAGGGGGCGCGCTTCATGAATGCGCTCGCGGTGCTCCTCGTGAACAGCGACGACATCAACCGTGACCTGAAGAGCTTCAGCGATATCCTCGACACCATCGGCCGGCTCACCGCGGAGATCGACAAGAAGGTCGCCGGTTACCTGGATCTCGTCTACCACGACGACGACTTCCAGGCGCTGGAGGCCGCGTGGCGCGGGCTCGACGACCTCGCGTCGAGCGTGAACGAAGAGGACGTGACCATCGACTTCCTCGACGCGAGCAAGGAGGAGCTCTTCAACGACCTCGTCGACCACAAGTCCGACATCTTCGGCGGGGAGCTCTTCAGGAAGGTCTACATCGAGGAGTACGATCGCTACGGCGGCAAGCCGTTCGCGTCGATGATCGGCCTCTACGAGTTCAACTCCTCGGACGAGGACGTCGAGTGGCTCAGCGCCATGAGCAAGGTCGCGAACGCGAGCCACTGCCCCTTCGTGTCCGCGGTGCACCCGACGTTCTTCCAGCCCAGCAAGACGATGGAGGAGGTCGCCCAGATCGGGGATCTCGACGCGGTGCTCGCGCACCCGAGGTTCGGGAAATGGCAGGCGCTCCGCGACACCGACGCGGCGGCCTACCTCGCCCTCACGCTGCCGCGCTACCTGCTTCGCCACCCCTGGGCGAACGGCGCGTCGATCCAGCGGGGCAACCAGATCGGGTTCGGCGAGACCGTCCACCCCGGCCGCACCGACGACGCGAGCCACTTCCTCTGGGGCAACTCGGCGATCCTCTTCGCCAAGAACATGGTGCGCTCCTACGAGCGGAGCGGGTGGGCGCAGCACATCCGCGGCCCGAAGGGAGGCGGCATCGTCGAGGGGCTCACGGTCCACACGTATACAAAGAACGGTTACGAGGAGATCCAGCCCCCGGTCGAGATCGCCATCCCCGATTACCGCGAGCTCCAGTTCGCGAAGAACGGCTTCGTCCCGCTCGTGCACAAGAAGAACGAGGCCACCGCCACGTTCTTCAGCTCCCAGTCGATCAAGAAGCCGCGCCTCTTCGTCGAGGACCTGAACACAAAGAACGCGCACCTGGTGACGAACCTGGCGTATACCTTCTCGGTCACCCGCATCGCCCACTTCGTCAAGCGGATGATGCGCGAGTACATCGGGAGCACCGCCGACGGGCCGTACATCCAGCGGGTCCTCGAGGGCTGGCTCGGCCAGTACGTCACCACGATCACGAACCCCGACGACCTGACGCTGCTCTATTACCCGTTCAAGGCGGTCGCGGTCGAGGTCGAGCCGAAGCCGGGCCCCTTCGGCTGGTACAAGGCGACGCTGTCCGTGCTGCCGCACGTCCAGTTCGAGGGGATGGACGTGGAGCTGCGCCTCGAGGCGGCCCTCGGCGGGCCCTGAGGCCACGAGTCCACGAGGACGAGCTCCCCCACGCGCGAGAAAGGATGAGCGGCCATGCCGACGTTTCGTAGAACCCTCGATATCTACCAGGGATACAATTACAAGAAGGACAAGCAGACGCCGGTCGGCTTCATCACGAAGCTCAAGCTCGGTGACACTGCCCTCACGGCGGACCAGACTTGCAAGGACCCGACCAACCCGACGACGGATCTGAAGGTGGTCGCCGTGCTGTCCGACATCCAGTGGGAGACGGGCGTCACCGACGCGATCTATTTCGCCGGCCAGGTCTCGATCACCAACAAGCAGAGCCTCCTCACGCTTGTCTACACGTCGATGACCAACGTCCTCGCGGAGTTCCAGTTCTCCGTCTATGACTACGACCCGCTGGCGAAGAAGTATTTCCTCTGCTTCCACAGCAACAACACGGACATGAAGGGCATCCTCGAGAAGAACGGGGACGAGCTCAACCTGGCCGTGGCCGACGACGCCTCGACCCAGGTGCAATCGCCCGAGAACTACGCCGCCACAACGGGCATCAAGCCGCAGCCCACGGCGCAGGCGCTCCAGGTCGCGGTCGGCGACGGCAAGAACTTCGCCAAGGCCTGGGGCCTCACGGTCGGCTGAACGGCCGCCGGGAGCACGATGGCCGCCTCCACCCTGGCTCGTCCGACGTGGCGGATCGGGCAGATCCTCCTGCCCGAGCACTTCGCCGGCCTCGAGGCGGCGCTCGCCGCCGAGACGGCGCTGCGCGCGGGGCTCAGCGCGCCGGCCTACGGCGTGGCCCGGCTGGCGTGGAACGGCGACGATCCGACGGACGGCGTCCTCTGGGTCACCGCCCTCACCGCGGTGCTGCCGGAGGGCGCGCTCATCGACGTGCCGGGCAACGCCAGGATGCGCGCGCCGCTCGACCTCAAGGAGGCCGGGCGGCGCGAGGTGGAGGTCTTCGCCCACGTCCTCGACCCCGAGGCCGACGGCGGCGAGGGCGAGCCGCCGATGGAGCTGCCCTCGCCGCGGGAGATCCCGCGGGTGTTCCACGTCATCGAGCTCTCCACCGAGCGCGCCGCGCTGGGCGCCCGCGGCCGCGTCCCCCTCGGCCGCTTCGTCCTGCAGCGCGGCGCGTTCCGCCTCGACGAGGCCTCGGCGCCGCCGCTCCTGCGCCTCGACACCACCCCTTACCTCACCCGCGCCCTCGCGTCGCTCCGCGGCGATCTCGCCGGTCTGGAGAGCGCGCTCGACGCGCGGGCGCTCGACGCGCTGGGCCGCGGCGAGTCGCTCGGGCCGGTGCAGCGCGTGCGGCTGGAGGCGCGCAAGCTCGCCGCGCTGCTCGCGGACATCGAGCGCGGCGTCCCGCTCCACCCCTACGCCGTGTTCTCGGCGCTGCGCGCGTTCTCGCTCGACGTCTACCTGCTCGACGAGCACGCCTCGCCGTGGCGGCCGCCGGCCTACGATCACGACGCGCCGGCGCGCTGCTTCGGCGAGGTGCTCGCGCATCTCGGGCGCCGGACGGCGGCGCCGCAGCCGTCCTCGCCGGCCGTCGCCTTCCTCCCGGACAACGGCCGCCTCGTCGCCGCCGAGCTGCCCGACGAGGCGCTCTCGGCGCCCGAGGTCTACGTGGCCGTGCTCAAGGCGCGCGCGGCCGATCAGGTGCCGCTCGACGGCGTGCGGCTGGCCAGCCCGACCCGGCTGCGGATCGTGCGCGAGCACGCGCTCCGCGGCCTGCGGCTCGCGCCCACGTCGAGCCCGCCCTTCCGGCACGGCTTCGGCGGGGCGGTCGACTTCTACCGGGTGGTCGGCGGCGCGGCCGGCGAGGAGGGCGGCGAGTGGGCGCACGCGGCCCGCGAGCGCGCCCTCGCGTTCCACCCGCCGCCGCACCTCGAGGGCCACCAGGTCGTCCTCTGCTGGAGGCGGCCGTGATCGCGCTATCCTGTCAACGCTCGGGGGCTGCGCGGGGACAGGCCCGGACCCACCCGGCCACGGAGGCGCTGGATCGTGTCGTTCTTCGGGAAGCTTTCCGGCAATCCGGACGAGCGCGCGCTCGAGAGCATCGCGCGGAACCTCGAGGCGGTGCTCAACGCGAAGCGCGGGCACGCCGGCGCCGTGGAGGTCTTCGGGATCGGGGGCTACGACGGGATCCACGCCACGAAGCCGTTCATCGGCGCGCTCTCCCAGGAGATGCTCGAGCAGGTCAAGCGCCACGAGCCGCGGCTCACCGAGCCCCAGCTCACCCTGATCGGGCGGGATCGCGCGCTCTGGGTGCGCTTCCGGCTCAGCGGGCGCTGCCAGGGCGAGGCCTGCTCGTTCGCGATCCTCTTCCACAGCGTCTTCCGCAGCGTCCGGGTGCTGCCGGCGGCGTAGGGCCGAAGGGAGGGGCGCGGTCGTGAGGGAGCGCCTCCAGATCTCGCTCACCCTCACGCTGGCGGGGACGGCGCACGAGATCCCCGGCGGCGACGTGCGCGGCCTCGGGATCGAGATGCACGCCTGGGGCGTGGAGGGCTGGGTGGAGTTCGTCGTGCAGGCCGACGACGGCCGGCAGGGGAAATACGCCGACGCGATCCTCGAGGATTTCCAGAAGCCCGACCTCGCCGAGGTCTCGCTCTCCCTCCAGGCGGGGCACCTCGAGACCGACACCGAGCCGTCCGACGCGGTCCTGAAGACGGGCGGCGTGGTGCTGGAGCGGGCGCTGCGCGAGGAGGTCCACCAGCCCGAGGGCGAGGCGGCCGACGCGCTCTCCCGGTACTACCGGGTGAGCTTCGCCGATCCGGCGCGCGCGCTGTGGCGCCAGCACTTCCCCTGCGAGCTCACCACGAACAAGTCGTTCAAGGACGTCATCGAGGCCCACAAGGGCGCGAAGGCGACGCTGACCTACGACTTCGACCCGATCACGACCGCGGAGCCGCTGCTCTTCTTCCACCTCGACCCGGCCGGGGGGAGCAGCTTCTACGATCTCGTCCTCTGGTACGTGCGGCACCGGATGGGCGTGTTCACCTTCGATCACGCGGCGCGGGCGTACTCGATCAAGGCGGCCAAGGACACGAGCGGCGCGGCCGCCGAGCTGCCCGCCGAGGACCTCGCGCGGCTCACCTCGGTCTTCCCCGCGATCCCGCGGCACAAGCCGCGCGTGCGCTGCTCGTACACGGAGTCGCCGCGCACCGAGGTGGGCGAGAACGCGAACGCGGCCGCGGGGGTGTTCCGCGACGCGCTGATCCGCACGCCGATCGCCGCGGAGGTGGACGGCCGGGTGGCGCTCGAGAAGGCGCGGCCGCTCCTGCCGGGGCGGGAGGTCGAGGTGGTGTTCCGCCGCTTCCCCACCGTGCAGGTGGCGCCGGGCAGCCTCGTGTCGATCTCGGCGACCGGCGGGCACAGCGCCGCGCTCCTCCTCGCCGCGGATCCATTTCGCGTCCACCGGCTCTCGATCGAGGCGCGCGCCGTCGACGAGGGGCCGGAGCAGGGCTACGGCGAGCCGTCGACGGCGTTCGAGCTCTCGATGTCGGCCCACCTCGAGGCCAAGGCCGAGCCCGCGCTCCGGCTGCCGCCCATCGTGGAGCCGCGCTTCCCCGGGTACCTCGAGGGCAAGGTGGTGAGCACGGTCGGCGAGGACGCCCAGATCACCTACCAGTTCGCGACGGACTCGAGCACCTCGGTCGAGCGCTACACGATCAAGATCCCCCTCTTCGAGGACCAGGAGATCACCGCGCCCTACGAGCCCACCTCCGGCTCGGGGACGCTCTACCTGCCGCTCTACAAGGGCGAGCGGGTCCTCTGCGCGCTCGATTTCACCCGGGCGCGCGTCCTGACGCTGCTCGACTGGCGCGCTGACGCCAGGGCCCCCGCGGACGGGCAGGGGCAGCACCTGTTCCTGGGCAAGTCGGCCACGAACAGCACGTCGGTGCTCCACGATTACAAGGACGAGAAGCCCGTGCTCCGCGTCCTGCGCACGAACGACAAGGACACCGTCCTCCTCCAGCTCGAGGAGGGCAAGCTCACCCTCAAGGTCGAGGAGAAGCAGGGCTAGCCGCGATGGGGACCCTCGTCTGCACCATCGAGATGGACAAGGCCGCGGGGCTCACCGTCACCATCACCAACGCCGACGCCAAGATCACGCAGACCCTCAAGATGGACGGCACGAAGATCGAGCTGAAGGTCGCGGGCGATCAGGCGACGAGCATCATCCAGCAGGTGGCCGAGAAGATCACCATCACCTGCAAGCAGTTCGAGGTGAAGGCGGAGGAGACGATCGATCTCTCCTCGGGCAAGGCGTCCACGTGGAAGAGCGGCGACACGCTCACCGCGCAGAGCGCGAAGGACATGACGCTCACGTCGGACGCGAACGTGAGCGTCTCCGGGCAGAAGATCGCGGCCGAGGGGCAGACCGAGGTGAGCCTGAGCGGCGCGTCGACGAGCACGCTCTCCCTCGCGAGCGCGGGCGCGACGGTCGCCTCGGGGGGGAAGCTCGAGCTGTCGCAGGCGCAGGCCTCGATGTCGGGGGTGCAGGTGCAGGTGAAGGCGGACGGGATGATGTCGCTGGAGTCGTCCGGGATCGCCACGCTGAAGGGCAGCCTGACCAACGTGCAGGGCAGCCTGATCAACCTGGGCTGAGGAGGGAGCATGAGCGCGAACAGCGAGCGGCTCTCTGCGATGTTCCTGGCGGAGCTCCAGGCGCTCGACGCCTTCGCGGCCCGGCGCGAGGCGGAGGGGGGCCTCCTGCCCGGGCGCGACGACCCCGACGTCCGCCGGATCCTCGAGGCGATGGCGTTCTTCTCGGCGCGGACGCGCGCCGCCGCCGCCGCCGCGACCCGCGCGGCGGTGCGGCGCATCGCCGCAGGCACCCTCGACGATCTCCTCGCGACGTCGCCCGCGGCGATGATGGTGCAGGCGGCGCCGGACGGCGGCCTGATCGAGCCCTCGGGGCTGCCCGCCGGCACGCTCCTCCGCGTCTCCACGCCGGAGGGCAAGGCCGGCATCTTCTCCACCGCGCGGCCGCTCGCGGTGCTGCCGCTCGAGATCGAGGGCGCGGCCCTCGTCGAGGTGCGGCGCCGGCTGCGCCTCACCCTCCGGCTGCGCGCGCTCCGGCCGATCAAGGGCGCGGTGGAGCTCCCGATCTACGTGCGGCGCCTCAACGACTACCGCGCCTCGCTCGCGCTGCACGACGCGCTCGAGCAGCACGCGGCGCGGGCGTTCGCCGTGGCCGACGGCGACGGGCGCGAGGCGCCGTGCCGGATCGCCTTCGGCGCGGAGCCGCCGCGGCGGCTCGTCGACGAGGCCGGCGAGCCGGGCGCGCTCGCGCGGATCCGCGGGTTCTTCCACCTGCCGGAGCAGGATCTGTTCGTCCACGTCGCGGTGCCGGCGGCGCCCACGCCGTGGAGCGCGCTCGCGATCCACCTCGATCTCGACGAGGCGTTCCCGTCGGACATGGTCGTGCCGCGCGACGCGTTCCACCTCTTCGTCGTGCCCGCCGTGAACGCCTGGACCGATCTCTCCGCGCCCGTCCTCTGCGACGGCACCCGGGACGGCTACCCGGTGCAGAGCCCGAGCGCGGTTCTCGAGGCCGTCGAGCTCACGGGCGTGCGGGGGGTCTACCGGAGCGACGACCGGGGGCTCTCGCCGATCCTGCCCGCCGCGCTCGCCTGCGGCGGCGACACCCACGAGCTCGAGGAGGACGAGGAGGGCGGCCCGCCGCGGCTCCGCCTGCAGATCGCCGGCGCGTTCGAGCGGCCCGCGAAGGTGCAGGTGGACGCGCGGTGGTCTCAGCCCGGCCTCTGGTCCTCGGCGGTGGGCCGGCTCGCGATCGTGCCGCAGACGCGGCACTTGCCGGCGATCTCCTTCCGCGCGCTCGGGCCGCTGCGCCGCCCCGAGGAGAGCCCGCTCGCGCGCGATCCCGCGCGCTGCCTCGACGTGCTCTCGCTGCGGATGCGGCCTTCGCTCTCGCAGCGGGACCTGATGGGCGTGCTGGAGATCCTCGGCACGGGCGCCGACGGGCCTTACCGGGGCGCGCACGCGCTCGTGGACTCCCTCGAGGTCGCCGAGGCGGCCGATCCGGCGCGGCGCGCGGGCGGCGTCCGGCGCGTCTACCGCCTCGCGCTGCGGCGGCGCGGCCCGGAGGACGCGCCGCTCCTGCGGCGGCTCGCGGCGCAGGTGGTCGAGCTGCTCGACGCATGGACCGAGGAGCCGGTGGACGTCGAGATCGACGCGCGCGGGGACGCGCCCCGGCGGGCGCTCCCGGCCGGCGGGGGGCGGGCGTGACCCCGCGGATCTGGGCGGAGATCGTCGCGGCCCACCAGGACGCCGAGCGCCTCATCGCCGCGGCGTTCGGGGACCGGGCGGCGCGGCCGGATCTCGAGGCGCTGCGCGCGCGCCTGCGCCGCCGCCTCGACGAGCTGCTCGCGGCGCTCTCGCCTCCGGCCAGCGAGGAGGACGCCGTCTCCGCCCTGGTGCCGCTCGTGCTCCTCCTCGACGAGCGGGTCGAGGGCCGGCTCACCCGGCTCGACCCGGAGGAGCCGCCCGCGTGGCCGGCGCTCCAGCGCGACCTGTTCCCGGCGGGCGACGGCGGCGACGTGTTCTACGAGCAGGCGGCGGCCCTGCTGCGCCTGGCCGCGCCGCCGGCGCTCGTGGTCGGCGCCTACCTCTTCTGCCTCAGGGCCGGCTTCGAGGGTCGCCTCGTCGACGCACCGGCCCAGATCCCGCGCTGGAAGGAGCGCCTCGCCGCGAGGCTCCCGCCGGCTGCGCCCCTCGTGGCCGAGGCGGCGCAGGCCGCGTCGCGGAAGGCGAGGCCGCGCTGGCACCACGTGGCGGCCGTGGTCGGCGCCCTGCTCGCGCTGCAGCTCGTCCTCTTGGCCATCACGCGCGGGTTGTGATGCAGTGGCCGCCGTGGCGGCCGATCCCGAGAGCAAGCACCCCACGTCGCCGGTGCTCGCGCGCTGGCGCGAGACGGCGTCGCGCCCGGGTGCGCTGCCGCGCGGTCCGCGGCCCCGGGTCCAGGCTCCGCGCGAGCTGCCCGCCGCGCCGCCCGCGGATCCGGTCGACGTGGAGGGCTGCGCCGCGCCGAGCGAGCCTGCGCCCCGGGACCTCGCCGTCGCCGCGCCGAGCGAGCCTGCGCCCCGGGACCCCGTCGTCGCCGCGCCGAGCGAGGCTGCGCCCCGGGACCCCGTCGCGCTCTTCGCCGAGATCGAGGAGGCGATCGCCGCGGCGGCGCCGCCGGCGTTCGTCGCGGTCGCGCGCGCGGCGCTGGATCCCCTCCGCGCCGCCCTGAGTGCGCCCGATGCGGAGCGCGATCCAGCGGCGCTGCTCCCGGCCTTCGAGCAGGCCGAGGACATCCTCGAGGCGCTCCTCCTCCTTCCGGCGCGGCCCCCGCCCCCCGTGGAGAGCTGATGCGACCGGCGAGCGCGGCACCGCCGGGCCGCGCGGAGAGCGCGCTGCCGTGAGCCTCTGGATGATCGTCGCGCTCGCGGTGGTCGGGGTCGCGCTGGTGATCCTCGCCGTGGTCCTGCTCGTCCGGCAGCGTCGCCGCGCGCCGAAGGCGCCGAGCGCGCCCTCGCTCGGCGCGGCGTGGTCGCGCTTCGTGCGCGGCCTGCCGGCGAGCGCCCGGCGCGATCCGGTCGTCGTGGTCCTCGGCGAGCGGCTCGCGGGCAAGTCGCGGCTCGTCCTCGCCGCCCTCGAGCAGGGCGGCAGCCCCGCGCTGGGGGGGCCGGACGCGCCCGAGGATCCGCGGCTCACCCCCTTCGCCGGCCGGCAGCTGCTCGTGCAGGAGATCTCCGGCGACCTCCTCGAGGACACGCGCGCCGAGGCCCGGGACGCCCTGCGCGAGCTCTGGGAGCCCCTCTCGCTGGAGGTGCCGCTCGTGGTGGTCGTGCTCGACGCGGGCGCGCCCTCGTGGTCGCCGGCCGGGCTGCGGCGGCTGGGTGCGCTCGCGCGCGCCAAGGTCGACCTGCTCACCGCGCTGCGCGGCACGCCGCCGCGGGTGCGCGTGTGCCTGACGCACCTCGACGGGGCGGCGGAGGGCTTCCGCGAGCTCGCGCCGATCGCCCGCGACGCCGGCCACACGGCGGAGCTGGTCCCCGCCGGCCGCAGCGCGTCCGAGCTCTCCGCCGCGGTCGCGCCGCTCGGGACCTACGTCTCCCCGGCGCTCGCGGCGCTGTCCACCGAGGCGCTGGGCCGGGTGACGCGGTTCCTCACCGCGTCCGGCCCCGGCCTGCTCGGCGCGCTCGCGCCGTTCCTCGAGGCGCTGCTCGGCGGCCGCGGCGCCGCCGCCGCCCCGACGCTCGAGGGCATCGTGCTGGCGGGGCTGCCGGACGGGGAGGGCGGCGCCGCGGTCCTCGGCGATCCGCTCGCGTTCGACGGCGCGCTTGTCGATCGGGACGCGCGCGCGTTCGACCGCCGGCGGGCGCGGACCGCGGTCCTGGCCGTTGTCGCGGGGGCGGCGCTGCTCCTCGGCGTCTACGGCTGGCACCTCCACCTGCTCGGGCGCGCGGGCGACGCGGTGGATCAGCTGGCGAGGGCCGTGGAGGACGCGAGGCGCGCGCCGCCGAGGAGCTGGCCTGGGAACGCGAGGGCCCGCGAGGCCGAGGCCGCCGCGGCCGACGCGCTCTCCTCCGCGCTCGGGCCGCTCTGGCCCCCGCTGCGCGTCGCGTTCCCGTCCGACAAGCAGGACCTAGTCGAGCGCTTCCTGACGAGCCTCCGCGAGCTCTACCTCCTTCCCCCCGCGCGTGGCGGCGAGCGCGGCCGGCGCATCTATGCCCTCTCGCTGCTCTACGCCTCCAGGGACAACGCGCTCGGCGAGCGCATCCGGCGCGCGCCCGACGCCTGGGCCGCGGCGCTCGAGATCCCGGCGCGGATCGCGCTCGACCACATCGAGCGCAGCGAGCGTCCCTGGTCCGGCAGCGTGGAGCCGCCGTCGGGCGGCGAGGCCGAGGTCTCGCTGGCGGACTGGGAGGGCTGGCTCGGCGCGCTCGACGAGGCGCTGCGGCGGGAGACCCTCGACCAGGACGGGCTCGACGCGCTGCAGAAGCAGGGCGCCGCGCTGTCCGAGTCGATCGGCGGCGCGGTCGAGGTGGACGGGCTGGACGCCGTGATCGAGGAGCTCAGGGCCGTGCGCGGCGACGAGGAGGTCGACGCGCTGCTCGGGTCGGTGGCGGCCCGGCGGCGGGAGCCGCGGTGGGTGAGCGAGAACCGCGAGGCGCTGGAGGGGCTCCTCGCGATGGTGGGGCAGGGGAGCCTCGCCGTGCCCTCGGCGAAGGGCAAGAGCCTGCGCGAGGCGCTGAAGGATCTGGCGGTCGTCGGGGGCGACGCCGGCGTGAAGGACGCCGCCCACGCGATCGTCGTCGACGGCCGCGCCACGCGCACCTACCAGACAAGGGCCTTCTCGGATCTGCTCCGCTCGAGCCGGTCGGGCCTGTACGTGCGGGCCTTCGTCGACGACGTGGGCGCCGCGGGGCGGTCGCTCTTCTTCGCGCGGACCTCGGACTACCCTGCGGTCGGCCTGGGCGACACGCGCCAGCGCGGGCCCACCCGGAGCCTTCCGGGGACGTTCACGGCGCGGGCCGTGGACGCCGAGATCAAGCCGCCGCTGCTCGCGTTCGACGCCGCGCTCGAGGGCGCGCGCGTGCCCCGCGACGGGCGGGCCGCGTTCACCCGGCTCGTCGCCGACGGCATCGCGCGCCACGCGTCCGAGCACCGGGCGGCGCTGTGGGCGTACGTCTCGAGCTTCCGGCTCGACGTGACCTCCGCCGCGGGCCTCCGCGCCGATCTGGAGGCGATGATCGGCCCGGCCTCCTGGTTCACGGACTTCTGGGTGACGGTGGCGGAGAACGCGCGTGTGGAGCCCGAGGGCAACGTCTACCTCCAGGTGCTCGCGGACGCGCTCGCCGCGTTCCGGCCGATCGTCGAGGTGATGGCGGGCGACAAGGGGAAGTACCCGGCGCTCGACGCGTACTACGCGGCGATCTCGCCGATGGTGCCCTCGCTCGACGACGGCGCGCCGGCGGCGCCGGGTCCGGCCGACGCGCCGCTCGCGGATCGGCTGCCGCCGATCGGGAAGCTCGGGCTTGCGATCCTCGACGTCGACAAGCCGGCGCCGCTGCAGCAGGTGACCGCGTGGCTGGACGGGGCGCGCATCCACGAGAAGGCGCAGCGCGAGCCGTTCCTTTCCCCCGTGGCGCTGGCCTACGGGATGGCGCTCCAGCGGGTGGAGCGGACGATCGAGGCGGCGTGGCGGGAGCAGATGCGGCCGCAGGTGGCGCCGCTGCTCGTGCGGTTCCCGCTGGATCCGCGGGGTGAGGTGGAGGTGTCGCCGGACGATCTGCTGGCGGCGGTGGGGCCGAAGGGCACGTTCCGGTCGGGGGTGGATCTGATCCTGGGCCCTGTGTGCCGCAAGGGGAGCGCGGCCGGGTGCACGCCGAAGGCGCCGGCCGGGTCCCGCGCGGTGCGGGTGCCGGGCGAGGCGGTGGAGCTGGCGACCTGGGCGGAGAAGCTCTCGGCGGCGCTGTGGGACGACGGGGGCAACCCCAGGGCGATCGCGCTCCAGGTGCGGCCGCAGGTGCTTCCGGAGGTGCAGTACGGGGCGGGGATCGGGGTGACGCGATCGTTCCTGCGCTCGGGCGAGACGACGGTCTACGGGTTCAACCAGGCGCCGGCGTGGCGGGCGCTGGCGGTGACGTGGTGGACGTCGAGCGCGGCGAGCGCCGGGATGGAGCAGACCCTGGTCGGGGCCAGCGACACGCGGGCGCAGACGATCGAGATCAGCGGCTCTGCGTGGCGGTTCTACCGGCTGCTCTGCCGCGCGGCGGCGGGATCGGAGGGGGTGGTGACCTGGCCGTTCGATCCGCCGGTCTCGTTCGACATGCAGCCTGCCCCGTGGGCGCTCGTTGTGCCGCCGGGGAACCGGGGGCGGCGTTGCGTGAGCGCGGTGGCGGCGGACTAGCGGGCGATCCCGCGCGATGGCTGCGGGATCCGTCACGTCCGGAAGAACCCTCCGGGGCTGGCGAAGGGGTCGTCGACCCGTGGAGGAACCCTCCGGGGTTGGCGAAGGGGTCGTCGACCCGTGGAGGAACCCTCCGGGGTTGGCGAAGGGGTCGTCGACCCGTGGAGGAACCCTCCGGGGTTGGCGAAGGAGGTCGTCGACCTGTCGGGGCAGGCCCCGGGGGTTCCGGGATCGGGTCGCCGAGGTGTCGGTACAACCCGATCGGGTTCTTTCCAGGGGTCGGCGACCTCTCTCGACAGACCGGAAGGGTTCCGTGAGGACCTCTCCGGCGCCGAGGCGACAGTACCAGCGGCAGAAACGTCTACTATTTCAATGGGTTCCGGCTGACGCCTGGCCGAGTCGTCTTCCGGCGTGGCCCAACGCGGGCCCAACGAATAGGCGTTTTCGGGACTGCGCCTGAGCAGCAGCGGCGGCGAGGTCCCGGCGCAGTCCCGCAAACGCCTAGAACACCAATCAATCATGTTGAAACCCGGAGAATTTTCACAGGGAGGCGAGGAGGCGGGGAGGAAGAAAAAAAGAATCTCTCCCTCTCGCCGTGTCTCGCTCCCCGCCTCCTCGCCTCCCTGTGAAATTTCTGCTTTTTTTCGGGGCTTCAACCCGTTTGTCGCTCTAGTACTACAGCCGCACCTCGACATCGATCTGGTTGGACCCAGGATCCGGCCATGGATCCGGGGGCAAGCGAGCTGCCAGCAGCGGCCGCGTGGGACGCGTTGGCAGCAGATTTTGAGGCCTTTCACGCGCGATTTGCGGCGCTGTTCGCGCGCAGCGAGCCGCGCGAGCAGGCGATCAAGTACGTGCGCTCGCTGATGGGTCCGGCAGCGCGGCGGAACGGTTGGCAGCTGGCCGAGGCCATCGGGGACCCGACGCCCGATCGCGTGCAGCGGCTGCTGTACAGTGCGGACTGGAGCGCGGATGCGGCGCGCGATCTCCTGATGGACTTCACGATCGAGCAGTTCGGCGATCCGCAGGGCATCGGCGTACTGGACGAAACGGGCTTCCTCAAGAAAGGCACCAAGTCCGTCGGCGTGGCGCGGCAATACAGCGGGACGGCAGGCAAGATCGAGAACTGCCAGATCGGTGTGTTCCTCAGCTACAATGGCCCACGTGGACATGTGATCCTTGATCGTCGTCTTTACTTGCCAGAAGCGTGGTGCAGCGATCCGGAGCGGAGGCAGGACGCTCACGTTCCGGAGGATGTCGCGTTCCAGACCAAGCCGCAGCTGGCGATGCAGATGCTGCATGGCGCCTGGCAGCGAGGTGTACCGATGGCGTGGGTCGCCGGCGATGAAGTCTACGGGGACGACCCCGTGCTTCGCGACGGCATCGCCGCGCAGGGCCATCGGTATGTTCTCGCGGTCGTCTCGAGCACGCCGGTGTGGCCCGAGCGACCCGAGGTCGCGGAACCCCCTACCGAACGCGAACACCCTCGTGGTCCGCTCCGCACGCGCCCTCGTCTTGCACCGGGCGCGCCACACGCCTCCACCGTGGCAAAGGTGGCGGCGCAGTGGTCGCCGCAGCAATGGCATCGCCTTGCCGTCCATCAGGGCGAGAAGGGACCCATCGAGTACGACTGGGCCCGCGCGCGCGTCGTCGACAGCCGTCGGCGCTTGCCGGCCGACGAGGTCTGGCTACTGGCCCGCCGCTCTGTTTCGAAGCCGTCGGACGTGGCCTACTACCTGTCCAACGCCGAAGCCGACACGCCGCTGACAACGCTCGCGCACGTGGCCTCCACGCGTTACACGATCGAGCAGTGCTTCGAGGAGGCGAAGGATGACGTCGGCCTCGACCACTACGAGGTCCGCTCATGGCCGAGCTGGCATCGGTACATCACGCTCGGGATGATGGCCCTTGCGTGGTTGGCTTTCGTACGCGCGAAGCTTCCCGCGGAAGGCGCCTTCCCGTACGCCCCGGCGATGAACCCCGAGCTCGTGCCCAAAGCGGCGCGCCCGGGGCCGGGGAAGAAGGCCAAGTCCATGCGGGAGACGGCGCTTGACGCGTCGGGGGAAAAAAGCCTGCCGCGCCCGAAGAAAGCGACGGTCCGCCGACGCTGGCGCCCTGGAGCATTCCCGAAGTCCGTCGCCTGATGGAGCTGGTGCTTCCGCTGCCCGCCCATTCGCCCGAGTTCCGCTGGGCATGGTCGAGGTGGCGACGCCGAAAACGCGCCCAGGCTCGCGCCTGTTGCTACCGGCGCCGCCGCACCCGGCCGCTTGCCCGAGCCCGGGCTCCCTAACCGCGGCTGTAGTACTAGCCTCCGGCAGCTGATCCGCCCGCGTGGCCGTTGTCGCTGCAGCCGAGGCTGAGAGCGGCGCAGAGGCCCAATCCGCCCCAGCTCGGTCGCAGCCAGCGAGAGTGATGGTGAATGCGATCGTAGCCCACGGAGCCAACACTGGACGACACGGGTGCTCTCCTCGGTTGACATCCGATTCGACGCGAGGTCATTCCCGGCTCTTGCGCTGGGGATTCACCCAGGGCGAGGTGCACATCACGCAATCATCGCCGTAGAAATAGCTCTTCCCACCGGTGTCGTTGTAGATCCAGTAACGGAGCCAAGCCACGATCGCTGGCCGTTGGACGCCTCCCACGTCGCGCGTGATGTACCCATGATCCGCGCCCATCACCGTCGCCAGGAACGTCTGGGCCTGGGACATGTCGCAAGGCAAAAGAAGCTCCGGAGCGCCGGATGTGAACGGTCACATCGGCGGCGTCAATCAAAAACTGGCGGGCGGCGATCGTCGGCGAGCGCGAGGTTCGCGTCTGGCGAGGAACGGAGCTGAGCGCGGCCTTGCGCCACTCGACGAGCTGCCCCTCGTGCAGCCCCTCGCGGCGGAGAAACTCGCCGAGCTCCCGCTCGGAGTGCGCGGCCGCCTCCGTCACCGCGCGCAGCTTCTGCTCCGGAGTCCGGTCCTCGGGGCAGCGAGCGGCGGCAGAGGGTGAAGGTGCGAAGCCGCGAACGTCGTCGGTCACGGGATGGCGGCGCACTTCGATGCATGGGTCAAGTCGCTGATATAGCGTCGCTTTTTCATGGGGGTGTGCCAGATCGCAGCGACGAATGCGCGGCCGTTCGGGGCAAGGTCCCGCAGTTGGGGCTTGACGTTTCCGAAGGCTTTGGATGTCCTTGTCTCTTCGTTGGTTCGTCGAGTTCTCGTCGTCAGGCCAGAGCGCGCCGCCGACCCTTCTCCCTCGGGAGGCGCCAGGGCTGGCACTGGGCGCCAGGAGGAGAGCGGGAGGCGAGGGGGGCACAGCGGGTGAGCGGCTCCCGGCAGGGGGGTCGCGAAGCGCTGTGTCTCCTTCAGCCATCAGGGTGAGCGCCGTTCTCGATCACACGGCAGAACCAGCGTCGGCCAACGAAAGCGAGCGGGACGCAAATCAATGAACCGAAACAGTCAAGCGCACCTCGGTGAGGACGCTCATCAGATCACGGAGACCGTGGCCGTGTTGCCGCGCAGCATCTGGCGGCGCGCGCGCCGCGCGACCTCCGGCGCGAGCGTGCTGCTGCACTCGCTCCGGAACGAAGTCGCGCAGCCGCGCCGGGTCTTGGAGCTCGAGCTGCAGATGTGGCGTCGAATCGGCACGCTCGCGATCGACGGCGACGTGCGCGAGGTAGACGGCGAGCTCTCGCTCATCATGGAGGACTTCGGAGGCGCACCGCTCGAGATTCCCGCGAAGGGTCTGGACGTCGGAACGTGCCTCGAGCTCGCGCTCGGCATGTCTCGCTTGCTGCATCGCTTGCACGAGCAGGGGCTCCTTCATGAGGACGTGAGCCATGGCAGCTTTCTGGTCAATCTCGAGACTCGACGTGTCGAGTTTGCTGATCTCCTGGCAGTCTCCGAGGACGCGGCAGGCGGCGCCGCTTGCGAATCCGCGCCCTCACTCGCCCACGTCGCGCCAGAGCGGACGGGCCGCCTCAACCGTCGCCCCGATCACCGCGCAGACTACTATTCTCTGGGCGTCACGCTCTTCCAGATGCTGACGGGCCAGCTGCCGTTCGCGGCGAGCGATGCCATCGGCTGGGCTCACGCGCACGTGTCCAAGCGCGCTCCGCTCGTCACGGAGCTGTCGCCCGACGTGCCGCCGCTCCTTGCACAGCTCGTGTCCAAGCTGCTCGCGAAGAATCCTGACGAGCGCTACCAGAGTGATCACGGGCTGCTGAGCGACCTGACCACGCTCTGTGAGAGCTTCCGGCGAACGCAGACCCTCCCTGCCGTGATCCTGGGGGCGAATGACGTTTCCAGTCAATTCATCGTCAGTCGAGACGTCCAGGGACGCGACGCCGAGCTGTCGGCGCTGGGAGACGCCCTCCACGACGTGCGCACCGGCAAGAGGCTGCTCGTGCTCATGCCAGGAGCCGCGGGCGCCGGGAAGTCCGCCGTGCTCGCGGAGCTCCTGCAACAGCACGGCGGAGCGCCGGCGCGCCTTTTGTCGACGGCGTTCGAAGAGCGAGCTCAGGCAGTGCCGCTGTCTGGTCTGGCGCAGGTGCTACGACGCCTGGCAGGGGACCTGCTGTCGCTCTCCGAAGCCGAGCTGACGGAGCTGCGGCAGCGCGTGACCGCAGCTCTGGGGCACAACGCAGGCATCATGACCGAGCTTTTGCCGGCGCTCTCCTGCGTCACCGGTCCCTCCACGTCCATCGTCGCGTTGAATCCCATCGAGGCGCAGCGCCGGCTGCAGCATGTCTTCCTCTCCTTCATCCGTATCTTCGCCACGCCGGAGCGTCCGCTCGCCTTCGTGCTCGACGATTCTCAGTGGCTCGACGCCGGCTCTGCCGAGGTGCTGTCTGCCATTCTGACGAATCCCGACTCGAGTCACGTGATGGTGCTGGCCGCGTTCCGCGGCCGTGATGTCAGTGACGTACCGACGCTCCTGAACCTGCAGAGCGCGTTGGACCGGGCGAAGGAGGTCGTGCTGACATTGCCGCTCGGGCCGCTGTCCTCCGACGCGGTCGCGGAGATCGTGGCTCGCTCGCTTCGCGCGCCTGTCGCTGAAGCCCGTGGGCTCGCGGAGATCGTGAGGCGCAAGACCGACGGTAACCCGTTCTTCATCGGTCAGCTGCTCGTTTCCTTGCATCGACAGGGCATCCTGCGCCTGGCGGTCGAGCGCGGCCGATGGTCCGCTGACTTGCAGCGCGCGGAGGCGCACCCCGCTTGCGACAATGTCGGCGCGTTGATGGCGGAGCGCCTCGAGAACCTCTGTCCCGATGCGGCGAGGCTGCTGTCTGCCGCGGCGTGCTTCGGCATGCGTTTCGATCTGCAGACCCTGTCGGAGGCCGTGGGCAGACCGCTCGCGGCCTGTCTCGAGCTCGTTCGGGAG
The DNA here is from genome assembly GCF_051521455.1 of Sorangium sp. So ce887. Taxonomy (NCBI): domain Bacteria; kingdom Pseudomonadati; phylum Myxococcota; order Polyangiales; family Polyangiaceae; genus Sorangium; species Sorangium sp. So ce887. The sequence continues at coordinate 4,522,396 of NZ_CP150354.1, forward strand.
GGGCTGGCCCATCGTCTCCTGTCCGAGGTCTCCGTCGAGGCTCGAGCGGAGCCGTCAGCGCCTGGCCGGAGCCACGAGTCTGCATCGTACGCCTTCGAACACTCGCGCGTGCAGCAGGCGGCGCTCTCACGCGCCAGCGACGCGGAGCGCCTGGCAGATCATGGTTGCATCGGACGGACCCTGCGCGAGCGCCTGCGGGGCGATCGCGCGCCGAGTCGAATCTTCGAGGTGCTGCATCATTTGAACGCCGCTCGCGGCGCGATCCATGACCGAGAAGAGCGCCTCGACCTCGTGGAGCTCAACCTGACCGCGAGTCACCAGGCGCTTCAGAGCGGCGCGTGGAGCATCGCGGGGACCCACGCCGAGGTCGCCGTCGAGCTGCTGGCCAGCTGCGAGAGCGAATGTCCGCCGGATCTGGCCTTTCGAGCGATCTTCGCGCGCGCCGAGACAGCCTTCGTGCTGGCTTGTCCGCAGGTCGAAGCGTTCTGCGAGGAGGCGTTCAGGCTCGCCCCCGACCGCCTGGCGCGCGGCCGAGTTCATGTCTTGAAGACCCGGATCCTCGAGCACGGCGGGCGAATGCTGGACGCCGTGGTCCAGGTGCGCGCGGCGCTGGCCGAGTTCGGCGTGCGCTTGCCGGAGGCGCTCGACGAGATCAACCAGGGCATCGGTGAGGGGATCGGCAAGCTGCAAGCGCACCTGGCGCGCGTGACGATCGAGGGCCTGCCGGCTCTTCCGATGGCAGAGGACGCAGGCTCGCGCCTGGTCCTCGAATTGCTGGCGCAGGTGATTCCTCCGGCGTTTCAAACCTGTCCGCCCTTGTTCTTCCTGGCGGAGCTCATCATGTTCGACCTGGCGCTTTGCCGCGGCGTCGACGCGGTCTCGTGCAAGAACTTCGCCGACTGCGGCATCATCCTCCTCGCGGTGCTGGGCGACTACGATGCCGCCTATCGCATCGGCCTGGCTGCCTTCGAGCTCTTGAAGCGCTTTTCGCCGACCCCGGTCGAATCGGGCGTGTGCTTCGTGTTCGTGGGCTTTCTTGCACACTGGAAGGCGACTTACCGAGATCTGTTCGCGGTTTACGACCGAGGGGAGAAGAGCGGGCTCATGCTCGGCGACCGACAGCACGTCGCCTACGCCAAGAACGATCGCGCCCAGCGCTCGTTCCTGGTCGGTGCGCGGCTGCGGGCCTGCCGCGAGCAGGTAACGGAGCTGCGGCGGTACTTGACGCACATCTCGGCGGCAGGTCAGCTGGTCAATGCGCTGGTCGTCGAGCGAGCCGTCGCTCGATTGACGGCACGCGAATCGGAGAAGCAGGCCGTCGCCGCGGCCGACCGCGAAGCGACCGCCGTGGTGGTCGCCGAGAAGAGCACCCAGTACGGCTACGCCTACGGGCAAGCCCAGATGATGACGAGCTTCATCCTGGGCGACTTCGCTTCGGCGCGTCAGTGGATGGAGTTCACCCGGGAGTTCTTGATCATCGCGGCGGGGCAGTTCTCGCTGCCCGATTACAAGCTCTTCGAAGGGCTGCTGGCGGCGAGGGCGTGCGGCGAAGGAGGCCCGGAGGCGCGGGAGGCCCTGCTCGCTGTCATCGAGGAGAACCTGAAGCAGCTCGAGGCTTGGTCCCATCTGTGCTCGGAGAACTTCGCTCACAAGGCTCACTTCCTGGCCGCCGAGCACGCGCGCCTGACGGGGCAGCCGCTGCAAGTCGTGCTCGCCCGCTACCGCGACGCGATCAGAACGGCCGGAGACGGTTTCATCCACCTGCGGGCGCTCGTCCACGAGCACCAGGCCCAGATGTGGTTATCGCTGGACGAGCCCCTTCACGCCAGGACATGCCTGGAGACGGCTTACCGGCTCTACGCTGACTGGGGCGCCACGGCGAAGCTCGAATTGCTGGCGCGTGAGCACCCCGCTTTGCTCGCGGATACCGTCAGAGGAGACGTCGCGACACCACGCGGCGCGGTGGCGTCCGGCCAGGGTTTCGACAGCGCGTCCCTGCTCAAGGCAACGCAGAGCATCTTCGTCGAGGTCGAGACCGAGCGGCTGTTCGCTGCGCTGATGGCCACGTTGATCGAGAACGCCGGGGCAGAGCACGGCTGTCTCGTCTTGCGAGACGACACCGATCGCACGTACTACGTGGAGGCGCGCGCCCACGTGGAGCGCCCGATCACGAGCCTTTCGCAGCGCCTGGAGTACTCGGAAGCCGAGTTCTTGTGCCCCACCGTCGTCAGCTACGTGCTGCGCACGGGAGAGGCCGTCATGCTGGACGACGCATCGAAGGCCGGCGCCTTCCAGGCGGACCCGCAAATTCGAAAGCGGGGCGTACGTTCGGTGCTGTGCGCTCCCATCATGCGCAAGGGCGACATCCTGGGCGCGCTGTACGTGGAGAACAACGTCAGCGCGTATGCTTTCACGCTCGATCGACTGGCTGCGTTGCAGGTGATTGCCAGCCAGGCGGCGATCTCGATCTACAACGCAGAGCTCTACGAGAGCCTGGAGCGACGCGTGGTCCAGCGCACCGGGGAGCTGGCGCTCAAGAACCGTCAAATCGCTTCGATGCTCGACAATCTGGACGAGGGCGTCTTCACCATCGACCGGAACCGGCGCGTCGAACCGGGATACTCTCGACGATTGGCGGAGATCCTCGGCAACGCCGAGCTGGTCGGTCGAGACTGCCTCGCGCTGCTGTTCGATGGATCGAGCGTGCGACCGGACGCGTGGAGCGCGGCAGCGGCAGCGCTCAGCTGCGCCTTCGATCAAGAGCCGTGGCTGGCGGCGCTGAACGCCCACCACCTGATCCGTGAAGTGGAGCGCACGGGTCCCGGCGGAAGACCCCAGTTCTTGGAGATCTCTTGGAACTTCATCGAGTCGGAAGCAGGCCTGGTGGACCGCATGCTGGTCACGATTCGCGACGTGACCTTGCTGCGTAGCTTGAGGCAAGCGGCGCGCAACAAGGAGCGCGAGGTCGACATCATCGTGCAGGCGCTCGATTGCGGCGTCGAGGCCACACGAGCGTTCGGCGTCGACTGTCGCGAGCTGCTAGCCGCAAATCGCGCGGCGCTCGGGCCGCACGTCGAGAGCTCCGGGCGGCTCTGTGATGCCGCCTTGCGCGACCTGCACACCCTGAAAGGCAACGCTCGCCTGCACGGCTTCACGCACCTGGTGGACTCCCTGCACTCTGCGGAGGACGCCTGCCAGGCGTCGCGCCGGGAGCCAGAGCAGCCGTTCGACAGGCACGAGCTGCTGGAGCAATTGGATGCCGTCGAGCGAACGGTCGCGGAATACGAGTCGGTTTGCGAGCAAAGGCTGACGGCCGTGACCAAGAGGCTGGATGAACGGAGCGAGGGAGTCCTTCACGACATCCGGGGCTTGGTCGCGACGGCCGCTCCCACCGACGCGGCCGAGGAGCTGGTGCGCAAGCTGCGTGGCGTCCTCGCGCGCCTCGACCCTACGTCGGTGGCGCACGTGGTCGACGAAACGCGCGAAATGTTGCCGAGCTTGGCCGCCGAGCTCGGGAAGCCCGCGCCCGCGGTGCTCACGGAGCAGGCCGAGGCGCAGCTGGCCAGCGACTGGACGGGGCTCGTGAAAGACATCCTGGTTCAGTGCTTTCGCAACTCCCTCTATCACGGCATCGAGAGGCCCGACGTGCGAGAGCTCGCCGGCAAGGCGGCGCAGGGCCGCATCGATGTTCGCGTGCGGAGCGGACCGGGCGCGCTCGAGCTGCAGATCTTCGACGATGGCAGCGGACTTTCACTCGAGAAGCTGCGTCGGCGGGAGGGCGTTCATGCGCTGCCCGACGAAGCCCTGGCCGACCAGATCTTCCTGTCCGGCGTCTCGACCGCAGAGACGATCGGTCGAGTCGCCGGTCGAGGTGTCGGGCTCGACATCGTGCGCGCGAGCCTCCGGGCTCGCGGCGGTGACGCGCTGGTGCGCTTCACCGGGGAGGAGCGCGATGGCCACCGGCCGTTCATGCTGGTCCTCCTCATGCCGCAGAGCGCGCTCGCGAACTTCGGGCTCAACGACGGGACTCACTGCTCCGCGGCCTGCGTGACGACGCAGGCGTAGCCTCGATGGCAGCCACGCTCTTCTCACATGCGCGCCCGAGCCCAGGCCCAGGTCCGGGCCAGGCACGGCTCGAGCGGCGAGACGCGGTAGCCGAGCTCCGCTTCGGCTCGCTGCGACGAGTAGCGCCGGTCGCGCGACGAGATCTCGGCGAGCTCGGGCGTGAACTCCGGCTCCTTGCCGGTGAGCGCTCCGCGGATCAGCGCGAGCCTGCCGTACCAGCGCAGCAGGGACGGGGAGAGGACGCGCGCTTTCGCGGGGCGCCCAAGGATCGTCGCGATCCGCTGATAGAGCTCCTGGAAGGTCAACAGGTGGCCGCCGAGCACGTAGCGCTCGCCAGGGCGTCCGCGGACGAGCGCCGAGAGGTGCCCCGCGACCACGTCCTCGATCGTCGCGACCGTCGTGGCTCCAGGCGGACAACCGAGCGGCCCCCCGCGCGCTACCTGAAGCAGCATGCGGCTCGCGTTCTTGTGGACGTCCCGCTCGCCGAACGTGATCCCTGGGTTGACCGAGAGCCCCTCGATGCGCGGCTCGGTGCGAACCATGGCCTCGGCCTGCGCCTTGGTGTCGAAGTAGCCGATCCCGGCGGACTGCCAGTTGTACGGCGTCTCTTCGTCTCCCGGCGCGGCGGAGGTCACGAACCCGAGCGTGGCGATCGAGCTCGTGAAGAGGAAGCGCCGCACGGAAGCCTCGATTGCCGCGTCGAGGAGCGCCCGCGTGCCGAGCACGTTCACGCGATGGAGCTCGTCGCGCCGCGGCGCCCAGTACGAGACGACGCCGGCCGTGTGCACGACGGCCTCCATGCCGCGCACGGCCCGCCGGAGCGAGCCGGCGTCGCCGAGATCCCCGAGCACGACCTCGACCGCGGGTCCGAGAGCCTCCGCCCGCTCGGTGTGGCGCCGGACCAGGCAGCGGACCGCATGCCCCTCGGCGGCGAGCGCGCGCACCAGGTGCGAGCCGATCATCCCGGTGCTGCCTGTCACGAGGACCCTCACGAGACCATCTCCGCTGGAGGACCGCGATGAAGCACCCGGAATGGCTGCGGCAGGCCATCGCCGCTGGGCGAGAGCTGCACTATACACGGCAACCTCGGATCCGGCACAACGCGATCAACCTGATGAGCCTCGCCGCGCTGATCTGCGGCTGCGGGCTTGTGGGTGCAGCGAGCGAGAGCGTGCCTGTCTGGCTCTACGTGCCCGTCGGCAGCGTGCTCCTCGGCTGCATGCTCTTCGGCCTGTTCATCCTGGTGATCCACGAGTGCAGCCACGAGATGTTCGTGCTCCTCGCCGATCCCGGGCGCTCGCGCGCGCTCAACCACCGGATCGGGTGGCTCGTCGGTGTGATGCTCTTCACGGACTACGAGAACCACTGGGAGAAAGGCCACCTCCCGCACCACCTGCACCCCACCGACCCAGATCGCGACCCGCAGAACCCCGATCCGCTCGATGGCCGGCGGCTCCTCGCGCGGATGCGCTGGCTGTTGCTCCCGGGCGGCGCGCTCGCGCTGAACCCCTCGCGCCGTTACCCGGTCAGCCTGCCGCGCCTCGGCGCGGGGCTCGCGATCTGGGTCGGCCTCGGCGCGCTCGGCGTCAAGCTCGCGGGCTTTCAGGTACCCGTCGTGATGGTCCTTTCGTTCAACGTCACCGCGCTGCTCAACCTCATCAAGATCGCCCAGGAGCACGGCTCGGGGCTCTCCCGCGAGGCCGATCCCTACCTGCGCACGCGGACGTACTTCCACGCAACGTCGATCCTGACCTCGCCCTTCAACATCAACTACCATTTCGAGCACCACGCGAGCTTCGGCGTGCCCTGGTACGCGCTCCCGACGTTCCACCGGCGCGTGCTCGAGCTCATGCCGAGCGAGCTCCACGCGTACTACGTGACCCGCGGCTTTCGCGCGTTCTGTGCCCAGCTCGCCGGCCGGCGCCCGCTCCCGCCCGCCGAGCTGCGGTCGCGGCTCGAGGGTTGAGCTTGGCTGGCCGCGCTCATCCCTCCACCGCGGTAGCGGTTGACCGTCGGCATGTCCACGCGCTGGAGTCTGCGAGCTCGGATGAGCTGCGCGCGTCAGAGCCGCTTTCAGCGGCTCGGAACCCACGAAGCACCTACGGACCGACGTAGCGGTAGACGCGGAGCCAGTCGTACTCGGCGCGCGTGGGGGCGGTGCTGCTGTTGACGGGGCCTGCCCAATCTGGCGACCCAGAAGCCCAGATCGTCAAGAGGATGTTCTGAGGGAGGACCATGCGTTCCATTTCCTCGGTGGCAGTGTGCATGAGCGCTCCGTCGACGTAGAAGCGCGCCTCACCGGGCACCCATTCGATGGCATAGGTGTGAAAGCCCGCTGCGGGGTTGAAGTCCAAAGTAACGAGCTCGGGGAACTGGAGGTGGCCGGTGGCTGGATCAGCGGGCGGGATGTTCACCATGTGGTTAAACTGAATGCGATCGGCGTCTTTGCCCAAAAACTCGATGTCGAGCTCGTTCCAGTCGTCGGGGGGCCATGGGGTATAAATGAGCACCAGAGAAGAGACGACCGCGGAGCCCCGCGCAAACCGAGCTGACGCTTCTATTTTTCCGTAGGTCAGCGTCTCGCGAGAGCGCATTTCCACGCCGCGGAAGGGCTTGTTGGTATCGTTGGCTGCCGTCAGCGAAAGATGCAGGATGCCGCCGCTGACCGCAGTGGTTTCGCCGGTAAACTGCGCGAGATTTCCGTCCCAGCTGTGGGTCATCAGCTGCCAGCGAGTGAGATCGACGGTGTCGAACGGATCTTCCCAGGCGAGCTCGAAGCGGCCATCCCCAGCGCCACCTCCAGCGGCGCCACCCGTGCCGCCTGCAGTTGCGCCGCTCGTCCCACCGGAGCTCGCGCCGCTCGTCCCACCGGAACTTGCGCCGCTCGTCCCACCGGAACTTGCGCCGCCCGTACCCCCTGCGCCACCGGTCATGGGTATCTCCGGCGGCATGCCGCCATGGCCACCGGTCATGGGGTCGGCAGCAGCCCCACCCGTCGCCGTGTTGGGGGGAGCTCCACCAGCGGCGGGGGAGGAGCCCGGATCCGGCGAGTCGTTGGAGCATCCCGAAAAAGCCAGGAGCGCGAGGAAGGCAAGGGCTGATCGACTTCGCATGCCGATCGAATACTCAGCCGCCGCGCGGCGAGCATCAAGGTTTGTGCGTTTTCGCAGCCTGAACGCCGATTCGCGGAGCAGCGGTGCCGGAGACGATGGATCTGGGTGCGCGAGCTACCCGGGATCTCGGCAATCGTGCTGTGCGCTCAACGGTTCCAACCTGTCGGCGAGTAGTTTCCGGGTGCCTGGGTCGAGGAGCGCGCTGGGCGCCATGCCCAGCAACTCTCTGATCACCTGGTGACAGCGCGAGTAGCTGCCGAACCCGGCTTCGAGCGCCGCATGAGTCAAGTGGCTGCAGCCCTGTTCGAGCAGCTCGAGGAGCTTCAGCGTTTGCAGCCTGTTCTTGTACTCCGTCAAAGACAGGCCCTGGTCGCGGCGAAATTTGCGGCTCACATCGCCGCGGTTGCTGGCCAGGCGTCGGGTCAGCTCGTCGCGGCGGAGGCTTGGCGCCTCGACCAGCAGGGCCGCAGCACGGTGGCCAAGGCTCATCTGCGGAGGAGGTGTCATCTGGGCCAGCACTGCAAACAAATCGAGCAGCCGTCCTTCGACAGCCGGGTTGTCGCGGCTGTTGGGCACCTGGGCCATAGCGTCTGCACAAGCCAATAAGGCGGCCCCGTCAAGGCGCTGCTGAGGCCGAGAGAAGCTCGGCGCGCAGCCGTGCTCGCGCGCGAACGCATCGATCAGCTCGGGCCGGAACCCTACCACATAGAGCTCGAGGTCTGGGCTGGCGTCTTCGAGATAGTGATCCAGCCCGGGCGGGTACCAAGACAGCGATCCGCGGCCCATCAGAACGCGACGATGCCCCACGCGGAAGATGGCAGTTCCCCGGACGACGAGATTGAACTCCGGTTCGTCGTGAAAATGGGCTGGTCGCCTGTAGGCGGGATGATATCGCCAAGCCTGGGCGCGTCGACCTTCGGGCATGGGGAACGACTGCCACAGCAGGTTCACGGTAAGTCCAAGGATAGTGCAGCCTGGTCAGGGAAGCACTGCGAAGGTGCGCAGCGGCCCTTTTGGGCAGCCGGGGACCTTCAAACGCACATTCTTGGATGTGCTTCGAGGTGTTCGATGGGAGCATGTCCGCCGAGCGGTGGGCGTGGCGAGCATCAGGCGACGGGGCGCCCGAAGTCCGGCTTCCAGGCGTAGGAGCGCGTCTGCGCCTCGGCCGCGAAACGCATGAAAAGCGGGGGCTAGGACAGGCAAACGGCTTCCGAGAAGGCGCGCATCGACTGGGCGAGCCTGCTCCGCAGGGTGACGTTTCCGCGAGGGCAAGGCTGCCCTTCCGCGCCCGCGTCTACAGCGCGCCGCCGCGGCCTGCCAGAGTCCGGTCGTGGGCTCAGAGCAAGTCGGAGAGGTCCGGGGCGTGCGTGTTCAGGAACGCGATCAGCTTCGTCAGCCGGCCGGGGGTCAGGCGCCGCTCGCGGCGGAGCAGCGAGATCGGGACGGGCTCGGCGCGGAGCGGCGCGAGCACCTCGACCGCGGCGCCGCTCCGGAGGGAGGCCGCGGCGAGGTAGAGCGGCGTGCAGGCGATGCCGGCGCCGGCGAGCATCGCGCTGAAGCTCGCGTCACCGTCGTCGAAGGTGACGCGGGCCTTCGGCTCGTAGCTGCCGTCCCGGTGCGGCCAGGGCAAGACGCGCCCGCTGCCGTTCCGGAAGGCGACGAGGTCGTGCCCGTCGAGATCGCGCAGGGACGCGGGGCGCGCGCGGCCAGCGAGGTAGCCCGGCGTCGCGCAGAGCACCCACGGCGCGGCGAACCAGGGCTGGGCGATGTGCCCGGGCAGACCGTCGAACGGGCCGGAGCGGATCGCGAGATCGATCCCGCCCTCGGCGAGGTCGAGCACCCGGTTCGTGACGCGGATGTCGACCCGGATGTCCGGATGCACGCGCGCGAGCTCGCCCACGAGCGGCGCGAGGACGTGCCGGACCATGCCGGTCGCCGCCGTGAGCCGCAGCATCCCGCCGTCGCCGCGATCGGACGCGTGCGCGGCCGTCTCGGCGAAGGCCTCCGCCGCGCGCACGGCCTCGCGCGCGGGCTCGAGCAGCGCCTCGCCGGCGTCGGTGAGGGAGATCGCATGCGTCGAGCGATGGAGGAGCCTCACGCCGGCGCCGTCCTCGAGCCGCGTGATCGCCTTCGAGACGCTCGCGGCGGACATCCCGAGCCTGCGCCCGGCCTCGGCGACCGAGCCCGCGTCCACGACCGCGAGGAAGCACCGCAGCTGCGGGACGGACACCTCGAAGTCGATCGCGGCCATGCCGCGCGACGATGCGCGCGTCCGCGGCGCGCCGCAATGGCGGGCCTCCTCGCCGCGCTCGCGATCGGCTGCGCCCCGGCGCCCCGTCCGGCAGCGCCGACCGCCTTCGCCGACCCCCGCGTCGCCACCTGCGAGACGTACCTCGCGGCGTGGTCCGCGGTCCCGATCGACAGAGCATCGTCATGTTCACGGACATCCCGAAGGAAAGGCTGAAGTAGATGATCACGATCACCCCCTCCGACCTCGAGCGCTTTCTCCGCGAGGACGACGGCAAGCCCGTCGTCATGCTGAACCTCCTCCGCTTCCGCCCCGACGGCGGCCGCGAGCGCTACTTCGAGTACATCGCGCTCGCGCGCCCCGTCCTCGCCCGCCACGGCGGCGAGATCCTCTACGCGGGCGACGGCAAGACGGCGCTCTGCGCCGAGTCCGGCCAGTCCTGGGACTGCGTCGCCCTCGTCCGGTATCCCTCGCGAAGGGCGTTCACGGACATGATCGCCGACCCGGAGTACCACCGCGCCGACCCCGTGCGCCTCTCCGCGCTCAGCGAAGCCGTGCTCCAGCCGACAGACCCGCTCGGCTGAAGCACTCCGCGCTCTCGAAGCGCCTCGGCGCTTCTCGTGCTTGCGCCACTCCTGGATGCGCGACCAGAAGTGCTCGGTGAACTTCTCGACCTCGTGCTGCGGGAAGAGCGCGGTCACCTTCTGGCGGACCGCGCCCTTCGCCGCCCGCGAGGAGCTCCGGGCTATTGCAGCGTCACGGTGTAGGAGCCATTGGCTCGGAGGCCGAGCATCTGGATGACCCGGACGACGTACTGGCCAGGTTGCTCGAAGAGCGACGACACGTCATTGTCACCTTCCAGAAGATATTCCTCGAGGGGGAGCTCTTCGGCCGGCGCATCGCGCCGGCTCACTTCGATGCGGCCAGTGTCCGTATCCCGCAGCACGATGTGGAGGTTGGTCGATGCGCCTGCGCTCAGCAAGAACCAATCCTCGTCTTCTCCCCTGGCCAGCTCCCACTTGCCCTCGACGGCCTTGCCGGCCTCCAGCGTGGTCGCCGTCTCCAGGGACGTCCCGTGATCGTCCGTGTAGAGGGAGATGTAACGATCGATATCTTCGGGGCTCGGGAGCAGCGGCGACGAGACCATCTGTTCCCCCAGCGAAGCTCGGAGGTGGTATGTGCCCGTCTGGCTCGGCTTGAACGAGACGGTCCGGTCCGAGGCCGATGCCACAAGGTTCTGCTGGGCATCGAAGAGCTCGAGAGGCACGCGGCCACCGAGGGAGTAAATCGTGTTCGCCTGCAGATCGACGGCGAACATGTCCACGTCGCCGGGCGGCTCGATGCGCGCGCTCCATTCGCCGGGATCGACCACGCTGGCCGAATCGGGGCGATTACCGTGGTCGTCCTCCACGTGACACAGGGGCCGCGACGGGTCGTCCGTGTGACCCTCGCACGCGCGAAAATCCCGGAGGAGACCCAAGTAAAGCGAGAGCCAGCGGGAGAAGACCTCATGGTTCTCCTCGTTCATGTCCGACTGATCGACGGCGCGTTGCATCGCGTCGGCTCGAGCCAGCATCCACTCGATCTGGTCGAACAGCGCGGGGCTCTGGTTGCGCCGCAGCCAGTCCGCGAACGCGTCTCGGTTCTGTTCGAGCGTGCGCCCCTTGTTGGCCACGTAATCTGGCCGGGACACGCCGACCAGGTCGAAATCGTAGGGAGCGTAAAATATCGCCTTGCGCTCGAGGTCGACCATGGTGACCAGGTTCTTCCCATCGATTCCGTCGTACTGAATCACGAAATCGTGCAGCAGGTTCAACAGCAATAGACCAACCGGGTCCACCTTGAGCTGCGAGGTGTCGACCCCGGACAGTTCTTCCAGTTCCACCATGCCGCAGCGCTCGGCCATCTCGTCCTCGGGCTCGCGCACGAACGCGAGGTGCGTCTCCTCCTTGCCGGTCGGCGCGTCGTGGTAGGTGAGCCGTACGAGCCGCGTCTTGAGCGAGGGCACCTGCAGCTGATCGAGCACTTGATAAACAGTGTCCTCCATCCGCGCGCGCTGTTCGTAGGTCTCGATAGAATCCGCCTTGAGCGTGGGAGACAGGCCCTCCCTGTCTCCGCAATGCGTGACGAACTTCACCGACTTGCCGAGGTGCGCGAAGATGTTTTCTTTCTGCTTTTCCTCGAATTTGAGCGAGAACGGGCGAAAGCCGCAATGGAAGCGCGAAACTCCCCGGGCGATGATGTTCGCGGTGATCGGCGCCGCGCCGCTCTGGTCGCTCAGCTCGATCACGGCCTGTGAGCCGGATTCCTCTTTTGTGGGTGCACTGTTCAGCTTCGTAAAATCGGCAGAGATCCGCATGTTCAACACGTCGCGGCTCTTGAACATGGGCGACTTTGAAGCGTGACAGGTGAACATCTGCGAGTCCGGCGACGTGTCGGCGGGCGTGTCATCGCCATTGCCCGCGGGCGTGTCGTCGCCATTGCCGGCGGGCGTCTCATCGCCATTGTCGGCGGGCGCCTCATCGCCATCGGGATCCAGGATGGATTCCTTCGAGTTGTTGGGTGGCTCACTGGAGCATGCCCCGCTCAACGCGAGTCCAGGCAGGAGCAGGGCCGCAAGGGTAATCGAGCGCACTTGGTTCATAGGACATTCAACCATTAAGAATGGGTGGTACCGCGTTAGGAAGCACAGGTGCTGCGAGTGAAATATTCAGACCATGATAGACGACGATGCTCTCACTCATGTGCAACACCATCGTCGATGACCGGCCTCTCATGCCCATCCGGATCCTCCCCAGGGCTGCCGCAGGGGGGCTAGAGCGACAAACGGGTTGAAACCCCGAAAAAAAGCAGAAATTTCACAGGGAGGCGGGGAGGCGGGGAGCGAGAGACGGCGAGAGGAAGAGATTCTTTTTTTTTCTTCCTCCCCGCCTCCCCGCCTCCCTGTGAAAATTCTCCGGGTTTCAACATGATTGGTGTTCGAGAGCCATCGCGCGCCGCCCGGATGTGGGCCGCACACCGGGATTGATGCCGCCAGGGGGCGCGAGCCTTCAGATGATTTGCCGTGGCGTCCTCGACGCGCTCGCCTGGACACCTGGAGAGGTGTCGTCGCGGAACTTTCGATCCATCGAAGCGCGACATTTGCTATCGCACTGAAACCTTCTGACGCGTTCTGCTGCTGGGGCCGCATTGCCCCGCGGGCGCGCGGCACGCTCCCGCGGACCCTCCATCACCGCTTCCGCTGCACGAGCGATCTGTGACGCCTCCGCGTGCGGCCTCGTCGTGCTTCAGCGCGCGATCAGCTCCCCGTCGGAGGTCCACCCCACCTGCGCGCCGGGCGCCGTGGAGCCCGGCTCCGAGAACCACAGCGTGATGCGACCGCTCGTAGGCTCACGCTCCACTTCGGGGAGCCCGAGATCGGGATCGCCCGGGTAGCTCCGCTGCTCGCCGTCCGCCAGCGTGACCGCCATCTGCCGGATGAGCGCGCCCTCCAGCTCGAACGTCACGCGGCGGCCATCCGCCAGGGTGACGCCGCTGCGACCGATCGATGTCGGCGCGTTCGCCAGCCACGCTTCGCGCATCGCGACGCGCGGATCGCCGATGCGCTGGGCGTGCTCGCCGCAGGCCGGCGGCGCATCCCCCAGGCGCGCGCACGCTGCGTGGAAGAACGCGCTCGCCGCCTCATACTCGCGCACGAAGCGGTAGCGCGCGGCCAGGATCTCGTCGTCGAACATCGGAACGTTGGCGAGCGGCTCCGCGTCGATCTGATTCAGCGCGACCTGCACCGCGGCGATCCCATCGACGATGGCAACTCGGAGCACGTCCGCCGGCACCTCTTCCCGCAGGGTCCAGATCAGCTGCCGGAGCGACTGGCCTGTCTCGTGATCGGCGCGACCGAAGCGCCAGAATGCATCCGAGACGGACTCCTCGTAGACGTCCATCCTCCGGCGGCAGTCGACGGGCGTGCCCCCTTCGTCCAGCACCTTGCCATGGCAGGGATCACCGTCGAACACGTGCGCGAGAATGTCGGCGATGGCCTCATTCGCGGCGGTGCTGAGGCGCTCGCCGAGCGGACCGGAGGCGAGCCAGAGGCCGTAGTGCAGCGCATGGCCCAGCTCGTGATTCACGACGTCCCTCTCCAGGTAAGGGTGTGCGCGCGTGGGCTGCGTGGAGTGTCCGAGCAGGGTGTAGGAGCAGTTCCTGCGAAGCGGCAGCTCGAACTCGCCGTTGTCGGTGCGAAACGAGAAGGTTCCATCGGGTCCCAGGAGCTCGTCGTGCTCCCCGCGCAGCGCCTGCGCAATGTCTGCCGGGCCGATGTCGGGGTTGTCCGCGTGCTCCTCCACTTCTTCGAGGAAGTTGCGATGCAAGGGGGGCCGCTCGCACGTGAACGCATCGATCCGCTCGATCGATGCCCGGTTCGAGGGCGCGCTCGCGACCTCCGCCTCGAGCGCGCGCAGATCGTCGAAGATGCTCTCGCCGTAGAGCTGCGGCAGGGCCTCCGTCGCGCTCGTCCCGCGCGGCGGAGAGATGAAGAGCCGCGCTGGCGCATGCGGTACGCTCAGCCCTGCCTCCGCCCAGTACGCGAGGAACGTTCGCGCCGAGGGCAGCACGTCGGCCTCGAAGCGCTCGCGATCGGCCTCCGTGGCAAACGCTCCGCGCGCGACGATCGGATCGACGAGGGCCGCCGAGGGCGGCGTTGCCTCCTCGCGATCGCGGAGATCGGGCCCAGCGCTTGTCGTCGGTCCCACGTCACACGCCGCGAGCAGCGGGGCAAAGGCGAAGAGAATGGCTTTTTTCATGTTGGGATCTCGAGGAAAGAGGCGTCTCCCGTCGAACCGGCACGTCATGCGCTGGCTCGTCTATGGCCCTATTCCGCGCCATCCCGTGTTCCTTTAGACTCTGCGGACGATTTCTCGAGCTCTTCGGCACGATGCCGCGCTCCGCTGCTACTTGAGCGAGGGTGCGAGGCGCTCCGGTCGCTCGCGCGCTGGTCCGAAGAGTGGGCGCTGCTCTTGCGGGGCGCCGCCCTGCCCGGCGAGGGCGCCGACGCCCCCGCCTGCGTTGAGCCGAAGAGGGCCAGAAAGGCGCCCCCGCCGTGAGCGCTCGCGGCGCGCGCCCCGCCGCCGGGGGCGGCCCGCGCGGCGCCCCCCCTTACTTGTCGCCGTCGACCGGAAGCCCCTCGGCCCGCATCGCCCCCTGCACCGCGGGGCGCGCGGCCACCCGCCGCTGGTACGCGAGCAAATTGGGGAAGCCCGACAGGTCGAGCTTGACGAAATTCGACCAGTTGGTGACCGTGAAGAGGTAGGCGTCGGCCACGGTGAACTGCTCGCCGAACAGGTAGGGCCCCTTCGCGAGCGCCGCCTCGATCACGCCGTAGCGCTTGCGCAGGTACTCTTCGCGCTCTTGCCGCTGCTCGGGCGAGGTCTTCGGGTTGAAGAGCGGGCCGTAGGTCTTGTGCAGCTCAGAGTTGATGTACCCGAGCATCTCTTGCACGCGGTAGCGAGCCATCGTGCCCGGCGGCGGCACGAGCTTCGCTTCGGGCTTCTGGTCGGCCAGGTACTGAACGATGGCCGGCCCCTCGGTCAAGACCTCGCCGCCGTCGAGCTCGAGCGCGGGGATGTACCCCTTCGGGTTGATGGCCGAAAAGTCGCGGCCCGACGACGTCTTCTTGGACGCGAGGTCGACCTTGTCGAGCGCCAGCTCGATGCCGACCTCGCGGGCGACGATGTGCGGAGACAGAGAGCAGGCACCGGGAGTGAAATACAATTTCATGGAAGCATCCCTCGAATCATGTGGTGTTGGTGAGATACCCGAACGACCCCGCCCCGGCGACGCGCCCCCGGGCGTTCGGGGCGGCGAGGGGCGGGCGGGCGCGGGGGTCGGCGAAGGCCCCCGCGCGCCCCGGCGAAGCCCGTCGCTTCGGCGAGGGCCGCGGCGCGCCAGCCCCGATCGCTCGGGGCCGGCGCCATCGAGACCCGCAAGCTAGCGCGCGAAGTTACTCCTGGATACTAGCCAGGTGCTGGATACCTGAAAAAGGGGTATCTTCGGGGTTACCTATGGCACTGCCGGTGCGAAAAAATCGCGTCCCCCCGCCGCCCCTCTGCCCGCTGACGCTGTGCATGGCGCTCTTGCGCGGGGCCTGGGCGCCGAACGTCATCTGGTCGCTCAGCGGGCAGCCGCGCCGGTTCGGCGAGTTGCGCGTCGACATCCCGCAGATCTCGGCGCGGGTGCTGAGCGCGCGCCTGCGCGAGCTCGAGGCCAAGGGCGTGGTCAGCCGCCGCGTCATGCCCACCTCGCCGCCCTCGGTCGAGTACGAACTTACCCCACTCGGCCAGGAGCTGGTGCCCGCGCTCCGTGCCATCGTCGAGGTCGGCAGAAAGCTCAACGTCCGGGAGCCTCACACCTTGCCGGGGCCCGGGGCACGCTCGCGGAAGCGCGCGGCCGCCCCGGCGCGAAGCCACGCCGCCTGAGCGCGGGGCCGGCCCCTCGCACCCGCTCGGCCGGCGCCCGCGTCAGAGCGGAGCCCGAGCTGCGAAGCGGCGTGAGTGCCGCAGGCGAAGCCCCCTGGCGCCCGCGACGCCGAAGCTCACATCAATCCCCTCTTCCTGATGATTCTTGATGGTGTTTATCTGCTAGCGTTTATCAATCATTGAATCGGCGCAGGCGCCGCGTCCGGTGCAGGCGCGGGCGCAGGCGCCGCGTCCGGCGCGGACTCCGGGGCCGGCGTGGGCGCAGGCGCCGCGTCCGGCGCGGGCGCCGTGTCCGGCGTGGGCGCAGGCGTCGGCGCGGGCACCGGGGCCGGCGTGGGCACCGGGGCTGGCGCGGGCTCCGCCTTGGTGGGCACCGGCCTGCAGGGCACGCAGGGCGGCAACCCTGGCACCTTCGAGCCCACGGCATAGGAGAGCGTGAGCAGGATGTTATTCTGCACCTGCCAGGCGTCGATGAGCTGCGGCTGGCGCACGACATGGAGCTGGTAATCGAGGGACGCCCACTCCACGAGCTTGAAGGAGAGCCCCCCGACGATGTCGACGTTCATGAGGTCCAGCGCGCCGCGCTCATCGCCTGCGTCCAGCTCCGAATACACGATCGGCAAGAGGGCGGCGATGCCCGCCTTGTACGTGATCTGCTTCTCACGGAGCGCGCCCGAGGCCTCGATGACAGCCTCGGCGCCGAGCTGGCTATAGCCCGAGAGCTCGCTCACCTCGACCTCGGGCGTCCCGTCGTCGTCCCCCAGGGCGAGCACGCCCGACGCAATAACCTCCTGCGCGCCAGCGCCGGCGCGCGCCTCGACAAGGACGGACTCCCGATTGACAGGCTGGACGAAGACGCCGAACGACTGCTTGAGCGTCACGGGCTGGAACGGGTCGCTCAGGTGAAGGCTCATCCCGGTGCTCGCCTCGGTCGTCCCGTCCGCGCGCGTGATCGCGTAGGTCGTCGGCGCCGAGCGCGGGTCGCTGCCAGGGAACATCTGCGTATCGAGAGCGAAGCGACCGAACGGCCCGAACCAGGGCACGACGTGGTAGAGGTAAATAGCCTCGAAGGCGAGCGCGTCGCGCGTCTTGACCCAGGCATCCAGGGCCGGCGTGCGCGTCACGCCAGCGCCAGCCCCGAGCGTCATGCGGAGCTCATGGGCGGCCTGATTGAAGTCGAGGGAGCCCTCCAGAATGAAGCCTACGGAGACGCCTGTCCCGTCTGCCTGCCCGACGACGCTGCGGTTGTTGGCCAGGTTGAACGTGCCGCCGAGGAGCAGCCCCGGTGACCAGCCCTCCACGCGCCCCGGATCGGTCGCGGGCGCTTCGACGTACGTGGTCTCAACGGAGGGTGCCGACTGCGCAGAGGCTCCGCGAGCGAGGAGACCGGCCACGGCGCACGCTGAGGCTACAAGCCCGAAGCGTTCATGAGAGAATTTCATGGGATACCCTCGGCGAGTGTGCTGAATCAGGTGCAAACGCGGGGGCTATAGCACAGAGAGCGTTCGACGAGAGTCGAACGTAGAAATTTTCAAGAGAGAGCGGCGCCGTCGAGTCAACGGCTGGGGTTCACGTAAGCTCACCGCGCCCGAGCCTTCTGTCACGAACGACGCCGCTTGGAGGAGATGGGGCCAAGGCCGCTCCTCTCCAGTCGCTCGTAGGGCCCTGCCCACCTGCGCGCCGTTCCCGAGAACGGCGGCTGTTGATGAGCTCGCTCCACCCGCGCCACAGGTTCGGGGCCAACGCGCTCGGTCGCGCAGCGCCGACCGACCCGAGGCGCCCCGACAACCGGCGACTGGGCGGTAGAAGGCGCATTCGACCTCCTAGCCTCTCGGCCGGACCGCGATCACCGCGGGCCTGAAGCTCAAGAATCTCGTCCTCATCCCGGAGCTCGCTCGCGCTCTGCCGGCTTCTGAAAATCAGACTCCTCGCAGCGGCCGTGCGCTCCCGGCGCGGAAGCGCAAGAAGGCGACCGCCTGAGCGCGAGCGGCCAACGAAGCCGAGCGCGCGACGGTCCTCGAGAGGATCGCCGGCGCCGGACCTCGACCGATTAGATGCTGCACTCCACGAAGCCCTGCGTATTCGTGGAGACGTTCATCTCCCACCTGGACTGGGTGGCGTCGTACTGGACGACCACGCCGGTGGAGACGCCGCCGCGGAGAATGCCGCCAATCCCCTTGAGCCAGCACGTCTTGCCGTTCACCGCGGGGCCGAGGTTCACCGACCCTGCCTGGATGCCGCGGTAAGCGTCGCCGAGGTAGTCCGTCACCTGTACACAGCTCGCGTAGCCGGCGACCTTCCCCTGCCCGTGGAGGTACCAAGAGCTGCCGTCTTTCTCCACGCCGATGTAGTCCGACGCGCTGGCGAAGTTGTCGCCGCCCTCGTAGTTGATGACCTGCGTCAGGAAGCAGCGTCGGTTGTTGCTGGTGGACGCGAGGTACACCCTGGGGCTGGTCGTGGTATAGCTGTTGTTGGAGTAACCGACTTGCGTGATCATGGTGCCGGGGTTGGCGAGCCCACCGTAGGCACGGACCGACACACCCGAGTCGGCGTGCGCGAACACGCGCGCCGTGCCGAGGTAGCTGTACATCGCGACGTTGCCACCGTCCTGGAGGTTTCCGGTCACGCCCATGATGTAGGCCGCGTTCCCGCTCCAGGTGCCGAGGTTCTGGAAGGCGTTGCCCGACGTCGCGGTGGCGCTGCTGTACCCGAACGCGGCAAACGCCTGCTCGGCGGTGCCGATCGCCTCGTCCTCGCCCCCGTCGACGTTGCCGTTGCCCTGATCCGGGCTCTCGTCCTCGACGATGCACCCCAGGAGGACGACCAGCGAAGCGACCGACAGCACGCGAAAACAAGTGCGAATTAGTTGCATGTGCATATGATGTTCCCCTTTTCGAACGCAGCGCGCCGAGGCGGCGCGCTGCGACGACAATGCTACGCTGACCCGACCCGGTGACAACGGACACGCGGCTTACGGCTCGCGCGGGGCGGCGTTTTCGAGAAGAGCGCCGAGGGAGCGTGCTTCCACGAGGCGCCGCCGCCCTCGAAGGACGATGTGGGCGAGGACCACTACGAGATCCTCTCGCCGCATGCGAAGGATGTGGTGGTGGCTGCCATTGCGGAGAGTCGTGGCCAGAAGGACGACGCGCGAGACGCGTACAAACTGGCCGAATACGTGCGTACAGGGGCGATCAAGCGGCGCGTGTTCAAGGACGGGGCCAGTGCACGAGGCTGCGCGAGCCAAGCCGGACGCATGCGATGCGTGGGTCAGGACGTGGTGCGGATCCAGAACCGACTCAAGAGCGTTTTCCGCTCACGTGGGATCGCTGTCAGCGGTCCGAACGTCGACTCGGAGACTGGCCGGCAGGAGGTGGTCCTCCCCCGCTTGCGCCCCCCTCGGAGGCGAGTGCCCCGGCCGCGCAGAGCGGTGCGCGCACCCGCCTCGGCACCGGCGTCACGAAGCCAGTCGGTGCGCGCATCGACTGGGCGAGCCTGCGCCGCAGGGTGTACCTCGAGGACGTGTTGGCCTGCCCGTGTGGCGGGCGGCGGAGGCTCATGGCCGACCTCTCCGAGCGCGAGGTCATCGTCGCCATCCGGATCCGGGACGCGGATCTTCGCTGCGCCTTGTTCGTCGGGGCCGCGCCGTATTTGCGCGCCGTGGTTCGCGGGGGGGAGCACGCACGGAGCGCGCGGGGGAAGGCCACGCTTTCCCCTTCCCGCTGCAAGCGTATATCAGACATAGGGGCTTGCTGGAAGCCCCGGATCATGCGGCACAGTCCCTGACCATGACGAAGCACGCAGTGGTCATCGCTGGTGGGGGTCCGACGGGGCTGATGTTGGCGGGGGAGCTCGCGCTGGCGCGGGTGGACGTCGCCATCGTCGAGCGGCGCGAGAGCCAGGAGCTCGCGGGGTCGCGCGCAGGAGGGCTGCACGCACGCACGATCGAGGTGCTCGATCAGCGCGGGATTGCGGATCGCTTCCTCGCGGAAGGGAAGATCGCTCAGGTCGCGTCGTTCGCGACGACGCCCCTCGATCTCAGCGACTTTCCGACGCGCCACAACTACGGGCTGGCGCTGTGGCAGAAGCACTTCGAGCGCATCCTCGCCGCGTGGGTCGAGGAGCTCGGGGTGCCGAGCTACCGCGGGTGTGAGGTGACGGGGTTTGCCCAGGAGGACGCCGTGGTCGATGTCGCGCTGTCCGATGGGCGGTCGTTGCGGGCGGCGTACCTCGTCGGATGTGACGGTGGGCGGAGCCTGATCCGCAAGAAGGCCGGGATCGGCTTCCCGGGGTGGGAGCCGTCGGTCAGCTACCTGGTGGCCGAGGGCGAGATGGTCGAGCCGGCGCTGGGCATCCGCCAGGGAGACCGGGGTGTCTATGGCATCGGGCCGCTCGAGGACGGCAAGCGGGTGCGGGCGGTGCTGAGCGAGAGGGAGATCCGGCAAGACGAGGAGCCGACCCTGGACGACCTGCGCGAGGCGCTCGTCGCCTCCTACGGGACCGACTTCGGGGTGCACGGCGTCACGTGGCTCTCGCGGTTCAGCGATGCGACCCGGCAGGCGGCGTCGTACCGGGAGCGGCGGGTGCTGCTGGCCGGCGATGCGGCGCACGTGCACTCCCCGGCGAACGGGCAAGGGCTCAACCTCGGGGTGCAGGACGCGGTGAACCTGGGGTGGAAGCTGGCGCAGGTGGTCCACGGGACGTCGCCGGAGAGCCTGCTCGATACCTACCAGGCCGAGCGGCACCCGGTCGGGGCGCGGGTGCTCAAGCACACCATGGCGGCGACGGCGGTCCTTCGGGGCGACGACCGGACGAAGGCCTTGCGCGAGACCCTGGCCGAGCTGTTGACGCTGGAGGAGGCGCGCAAGCGGTACGCCGGGCTGATCTCGGGTCTGGACATCCGCTACGACCTCGGCGCGGGACACCCGCTGCTCGGGCGCCGCATGCCCGATCTGGACGTGGAGACCGAGGGCGGGCCACGGCGGGTGTTCACGCTGCTGCACGAGGCCCGGCCGGTGCTGCTCGACCTCGGTGAGCCCGGGGCCCTCGACCTCGGTCCCTGGGCGGATCGGGTGAAGCGGGTCGACGCGCGGTACGCCGGGGTGTGGGCGCTCCCGGTGCTCGGCGCGGTCGCGGCGCCCAGGGCCGTGTTGATCCGGCCCGATGGATACGTCGCGTGGGTGGGAGACGGCACGGACCAGGGCCTTCGTGAGGCCCTGACCACGTGGTTCGGGCCGCCCACGGCGGCGTAGCTCGCTCGGCCGCCCGCGTCACACCCGGTCGCCCGGCGATGCGCCCAGGCTCGCTTTACCTATCCTCGCATCCGGTATACATTGGAGCCTGAACCCCAATGAGCGATGATCCCCAGCTAGCACACTATACAGCACGAATCGGAACGGTCCTCCGAGGCAAATGGCGCATCGATTCGCTTATCGGCGTCGGCGGGATGGCTGCGGTTTACGAGGCGACACACAGGATCGGCCGGCGCTGCGCGATCAAAATCCTCCATCCGGAGGTCGCGGTCTCCAAGGAGCTTCGAGCCAGGTTCGAGCAAGAGGCGCTCGCAGTTAACCAGCTCGGTCACCCCGCAGCCGTCAATGTCCTCGACATTGATACGAGCGAAGATGGCTCGCCATTCTTGGTGATGGAGTTGCTCGATGGTGAATCGCTCGGGAAGCGCGCCCACGGCTCCGGCCGCATCGAGGAGCGCGAGCTGCTCCGCATTTTCTCAACCGTGCTCGAAGTGCTCGATGTCGCGCACGGGCTCGGCATCGTTCATCGAGACATCAAACCTGATAATTTGTTTTTGACCTCTTCAGGCGGCGTCAAAGTCCTCGACTTCGGGATTGCTCGAATGAAACAGGGCGAATCCAATGTTCGTACACGCACCGGCACGATGCTCGGGACTATACCTTACATGTCGCCCGAACAGATCGCTGGTCGCCAAATCGATGGGCGGGCCGACATCTTCGCCGTTGGCGCGACGATGTTTCGAATCCTGACAAAGCGCCATGTGCACGAGGGCTCCACGGAAAGCGAGCTCCTCATCAAAATGGCGACGCAGCCTGCGCCGGCCCTGCGCACCGTTGCCCCCTCTGTCAGCCCAGAGGTTTGCGCCATCGTCGATCGCGCGCTCGCTTTCGATCTATCGCGCCGCTATCCAACGGCCCGCGCCATGCGTGAAGACGTTGAGCGAGTTTTGGGCGCCAATGCTACCCCTCACGCGCCAGCCCCAGTGTCGATCCGAGCCGACGTGTCGTCTGCAATCAGCGTCGATGGCCCGACGATGGCTGCTCCTGCTCCCGGCCAAGCGATGCAGGCCGTGCCGCCTCAATCTGCTGCAACCAGCCCACAAGCGGGCTCGAATTCGCCATTTTTGATCATTGCAGTGATTGGATCTTTTGTTGTCGCTGTTTGCCTCGCCGCTGTCTTCTTCGTTGTTCGTTCGCGAGGCTCCGCCGAAGACGCTCGTGAGAGCGCGGACGATGAGACATCTCAAGAGGACAAGGCGAGCGGTAGCTCTCGCACGATGGCCACGTCTTCCAATACCAGCACGCCATCGCCAACCGCTGGGCCCTCATCGACGCCCCGGCCCGCCCTAAATGGCAAGTATCGCCTCCTCATCAAAGACGGCAAATATCCATTTTGCGTCACGTCGAAATTGAAACATGCATACCCAGTGCGCACGAATGATGAGGGCGTTAAAGCGTGCAGCGGCACCCCCGAAGGGCCCATTCCGATTGACGGCCTCAAGGCCTACCACCCCTCCGAGTTCCAATGGGAATAGCTTTGTGAGACGCGGCGGCCTTATCTTGTGCCGTGTCGGCATGCCGAAGAGCACGCCGCCGCCCAGCTCCCCGATCGCCCGCCCTCGATGTCTTCGTCGCGCCTTCGGGGCGGGGCTCGAGGTTCCGGCGATGCGGGCGGCGACCAGCGAGCTACGGCTCGATGCACTGTGGTCATCCTTGTAGGCTGATGTCGGAGTACGGAACCAGATCCACGAACATCGCGGAACTGCACAGCTCTTCCGTGCGGTGGGTGGATTGAGCATGATGTCCACTCGGACGGCGGTGCGGTTCCTCAGCTCTCAGCACCTTTGTGCGTGTACACTCCTCGGCATGCCAGGGATAATCCCACCCAAGGGGCGCTCAAGCACCGACGACCTCACGGTGCCGATGCTCGGGAAACAACGCGACGCATCCGTCGTTGAGCTCTCAAGCTCGGCGCTTGGGGAAGAAATCGAGACTGCGGCACGGTCATGGTCGGACGACGCACCCACGTTGGTGCGCTCAGACAACCAAGCGCCAGCGCTGATCGGGAGCTTGATCTCGGAGCGGTACCGCGTCCACGAGCTCATCGGGCAGGGCGGCATGGGAGCCGTGTACCGCGGCGAGCAGGTGCACCTCCGCAAGCAGGTCGCGATCAAAGTCCTCCAGCCGAGCGCCCGGAACCTCCCCCAGATCGTGGCGCGGTTCGAGCGCGAGGCGATCGCGGGGGCGCATATCCAGCATCCGAACGTGGTCTCGGCAAACGACTTCGGTCAGCTCGCGGATCGGTCGCATTTTCTCGTCCTCGAGTATGTCGAGGGCACCCCGCTCCAGGACGTGATCGCCTCGGCTCCGCTCCCCGCGCGACGCGCGCTCCACATCGCGAGGCAGATCGCGTCTGCTCTGGAGGCGGTGCACGCGAAGGGGATCGTGCACCGCGATGTGAAGCCGCAGAACATCCTTCTCGGCGCCCGTGATCAGGTGAAGCTCATCGATTTCGGCCTCGCTAAGGTGAACGTAGAGCTCCTGTCCACCGAAAGCCGCGAGGCCGCGCGCAAAGGTCAGGACCTCACCGCTGCCGACCAAGTCCTCGGCACGCTCAGTTATCTCGCGCCGGAGGCCGTGCGCGGCATGGATGCCGTCGATGCTCGCGCAGATCTTTATGCGCTTGGAATCATTTTGTACGAAATGCTGTCCGGGAGAAGCCCGTTCGACGCGAGCGATGGCCAATCTTCCTTCCGGCAGCGGCTCCTCGAGGATGCGCCCCCGCTCCGCCAGCGTGCTCCGGGATCAGGTATCCGCGTCGAAGTCGAGGCGATCGTGATGCGGCTCGTCCAGCGAGACCCAATCCAACGCTATCCGACGGCCACCAACGTGATCGCGGCCATCGACGGGGCCATTGCGGCGATGGAGGGCGCGCCGAGGCAGCTCGAGCCGACCGTTACGATGCACCCCGGTGCTCCGGGGCACCAGACGAGCGCGACATCGCTCGCGTCCAGGTGGACCTCGCCGGCGATGCGGCCGTGGCTCATTGCGTCCATCGTCGTATCGCTCTTGCTCAGCGTCGCGCTCTTGATCGCCATCCTGCTCAGCTGACAGAGACTCAACAAGGCCACATCGAGGAAGGCGATGGCCTGCGGCTGTCCGGTCGCCTGCTCCAACCTCACGTCGGTGCCCGAGGTGGCCGGCGACGCCGCGCTGCTCCGCGACCCGCGCGACGTGCGCTCGCTCGCCGCCGCGATGCGCCAGGTCGCGGCGGCCAGCGAGCGCTGCGGAGCGGCCTGTCCGCCCGGGGGCAGGCGGACGTGCTAGCATGTCACCTGCATCGAACAGCGGAAGCAGTTCAATCGAAGGAACGCGCCCCATGACCACCTTGCCCAAAGGCCCCACCAGCAACATCCTGGTGAACCTGCAGGGGATCTTCGACCCGATCGGCTTCACGCTGCGCATGCGGGAGCGCTACGGCGATCCGATGTCGCTCCCGAAGATGGACGGCAAACCGGTGCTGGCCACCGGCAGCGTGGAGGGTCTGCGCGCCGTGTTCGCGGCGCCGCCGAATGCCCGTCAGGCCCGACGAGCTCCCACGCATCTTCGCCGGCCTGCTCGCTCTGGCTGAGGGTCGGTACGGAGGCGAGCGCGGCGATCTCCGGCGCGCCGCCCAGGCGACGCGCGAGGGCGGGGCTCGCGACGAGGAACCGGCGGCTCTTCGCGAGCGTCTTCCGGGTGAGCGTGGCGTCGGTGTCGAGCTTTGTGCGCACTCGAAGCGCGATGTCGATTCGCTCCTCGATCAAATCGACGCGCCGATTGGTGGGGATGACCTGCAGGGCGACACGCGGGTAGCGATCCATGAAAGAGGGCCGGTACCGCCGCGGTCGGGGCGGTTGTGCATCTGCTGGCCACCGCTCATCGAGGAGGGCCGGGACCTGTCCTCGATGAGCGGCATCCTGGCCGACAGCTCCTATCGTCTGCTGCCGGCCTGACGGCCCGGCCTCACTTCAGGTGCCGGGCGAAGAACCGGCTCCCGTCGTCCCCCTCGAACTGCGGGACGCCGGTGTGCCCGCCCATGTTGGCGTGCAGCGTCTTCTCCTTGGAGCCGAAGGCGTCGAACAGGTCCAGGGCCAGCTGCCGGTCGTTTCCTTCGTCGTCCCACTGCAGCAGGACCAGCAGCGGAATGGTGACCTGCCGGGCCTCCTCGAACATGGTGCGGGGCACGAAACTCCCGGCGAACAGAAGGGCGGCCGAGATGCGCGGCTCGACCACCGCCAGCCGGAGGCCGATGGCGATCACCCCTCCCGCGTACCCGACCGGGCCGCCGATCTCGGGCAGCGAAAGGAGGGCGTCCAGGGCGGCCCGCCATTCCGGGACCGCCTTTTCGACCAGCGGGAGGACGAGCCGGTCGACGATCTCGTCGACCGGCTCGCCGGCCTCCAGCGCCCGGAGCAGGTCGGCGCGGGCCTCCTCGACGGCGGCGAAACGGGGCCGGTCACCGCCCCCGGGGAGCTCGATGGTGGCCGCGGCGAAGCCCTCCGCCACGGAGTGCCGGGCCCGGGCCACCAGTCGGGGGTACATCCTGTGCAGTCCGCCGGGGTGGCCGAGCAGGATCAGCGGAGCCGGTGCGGATTGGGATCCGGGCGTCCACAGGATGCCGGGGATCTCGCCGAGGGTGAATTTGCGCTCGAGGACACCGTCGTCGAGGCGCTGTTCGGAAGTGAATCGCATGGTCGTGCCTTTCGGGAGTGCTCGTGAACAGCGCTCCAGCTTCGCAGAGCGGCCGCCGCCCGCCAAGCTCCGGCCGCTGCGCCCCCTGCGTCGCCCTTCGCGGCCGGCAGGGATTTGCCGATCACACCTCGACGGCGCCGGGCTCGACGCTGAAGCCCGCCCCCAGCCGATTCCACGCGTTGATGAGGGAGATCGCCATGGTCAGGTCCACGAGCTCCTTGTCGTTGAAGACCGCCCGCACCTCCGCGAAGACATCCTCCGGCGCGTGCGTCTCCGACAGGCGGGTGAGGGACTCCGTCCAGGCGAGGGCGGCGCGCTCGCGCGCGGAGTACAAGGGTGCTTCCCGGAACGCGGGGATGCACGCGAGCCGCTGGATCGTCTCTCCGTCCTTGACTGCGTACCGGGTGTGCAGATCGAGGCAGAAGGCGCAGCCGTTGAGCTGGGAGGCCCTGAGCGCGATGAGGTCCAGCAGCCTGGGCTCCAGCCCGCAGTGGCTCACGTATTGTTGGAGGTTCATCAGGTGTCGGTAGCCATCGGGGGATACGTGCCCGTAGTACTCGGGAATGCGCATTGCTTTACCTTGACCTTCGTTCGAGCGCTTCGGGCAGGAGGTGGAGCTCGCCGGGGGCCGCCGAGCGCTGTCCTTGGCGCAGATGCACGTCACGCCTCCCTGTGCCCATCGGGCCCCTTCAGCGTCAGTTCGCCACGGTGAGATTGTACGTCATGTCGATGCTGAAGGAAAATTTCGGGACGCTGGCGGCGAAGGTGGGTAGGGGGTCCAAACGCCTTTGCGAAGGCAAGTGCCCACTCGCCCCAACGTTCGGTCGACATCATCGCACAACCACGACGTGGTCGTGCCATCCAGAATACCCTGGTAATCCGTGCGGTGTCGGTCGTGGGGCGCTCCTCGTCGACAACGCGCTTGGGCGGCCTCCAGTCGCCCGGCGCGCTCGGCGAGCACCTCCAGCCGCGGATTGGCTTCGTCTCGGTCCGGCACATCGACAGGCGGGCGGTCCAGGTGTTCCCGCGCAGCCGGACGGAGTCCACACCGTTGGCGCGCATCGCCCCTGTCGGTTTGCGGGCGGCGCGAGCGGCCGGCTTCGGGCATTCCGTCAAGCTCACCGGTCTCGACGAGTCCGCATCGGGCGCAGCCAACTCCTCGGACGACGGGCGCCCGCCGGAGCGGCTCCAGCGCGCCCGCCGGTTCGGCGAACGACGGTGCGGGGAGGGACGCGGCACGCGGGTGTCCTCTCCCAGGCGACACCCCGTCGAGGAGGAGCGTGGTCTGCCCCTCAGGTCTTGTCCGTTCCGCTGGACGGCGCCATCAAGTCGTCCACGAACCGGCGCATCAGGCGCACCAGGTCGCTCAAATCTTCCTCACTCCACTTGGCGAGGATAGGGGCCGCAAGTCTCTGTCGCGCGGCGTCCAGGGCGTCCGTCATCTGCCGCCCCTTGTCGGTGAGCACCGCCTCATGGATGCGACGATCGGCTGGGCTGGGTCGACGTTCGATCAGCCCCAGGCTCTCGAGCTTCGCGACCTGGCGGCTCACGGTCGTGTAATCGCGCCCGGCTCGGTCCGAAAGCTCGACCACGCCGATCGGCCCGAAGCGCTCGATCCCCACCAGCAGCACAAAGAGGGCTCGATCCAGGGAGAGGCCCGCCTCCGCGAGCAGCGCCTGATCGCGCTGCGGCTGATTCATGAGCGCGATCAGATCGACCATGGCTCCGTGGAGCTCGCGGAGCTTCTTTTTTGCAATCCGTGTATTTTGCACAAATTTTCTTGACGCTTCGGAAGGGGCGACTATATGCATATTACACATATATAGAACGCAGTCAACAAAACGTGGCTCCTTACCAAGCGCCCGGACCCTCCGCTCGTGAAGGATCCGGCTGCCCGGAGGTATCATGCCTGCTTCAACACGTTCGCGTTCCGTCGCCCGAGTCTCGCTGTCCGCCCTCGCCCTCGCCCTCGCCCTGCCAGCCGCCGCCTCGTTCACCGGCTGCTCCGGGGGCGACGAGCCCACGGAGCCCCAGGCTATTGGGAGTAGCCCCACGTTCCACAAAGACGTCGAGCCCATCCTGCAGAAGAGCTGCATGGGCTGCCACTCCGCGGGCAATATCGCGCCCTTCAGCCTTACCGCGTACGACGACGCCAAGGCTGTCGCGGCGCTCATGGTCCACACGACCAAGGCGGGCACGATGCCGCCCTTCGCCGTGCGTGACACGGACGAGTGCTCGACCCGTCACGCGTGGAAGGGCGACATCCGCCTCTCCGACGAGGAGATCAGCACGCTGGAGGCCTGGAGCAAGGCCGGCACCCCCAAGGGTGATCCGAAGGACGCGCCCGCCTCGTTCGTGCCGAAGAGCCCCGACCTGCCGGGCATGACCCTCGAGGTTCATCCGAACGAGCCCTACGTCACCTCCGGTGAGCAGGACGAGTTCCGCTGCTTCATCATCGATCCCGGGCTCACCGAGGACCAGTATCTAAATGGTCTACAGATGGTGCCCGGCAACCACAAGGTCGTTCACCATGGGATCATCTCCATCGATCCGGAGGGGAAGTCCGCGAGCCTGGCCGGCCCCGACGGGAGCTTTCCGTGTGGCGCCGGCGAGATCCCGAATGGCGTGGACATTGGATCGCTCCAGATGCTCACAGCCTGGGCTCCCGGCACCGACCCGGTCGATCTGCCCGAGGGGGTGGGTCAGCTGATCCCGAAGGGGTCGCTCATCATGATGCAGATCCACTACCACCCCGCCGGCACGACGGCCGACCCGGACCTGACGCGCATCCAGCTCAGGCTCACCAAAGAGAAGCCGAAGTACGGCTTCCTGTACCACCTGATCGGCAACTTCGATGATCCGGTCGGCCAGTTTGGCTTCGGGCTGCTACCGGGTCCGGGCGACAAGAACGGCGTCGAGTTCCTGATCCCCGCGGACAGCAAGGACCACGTGGAGACGCAGCAGTTCACGGTCCCGGCCCCGGACTCGCCCGGATCGCAAGAGATGCCGTTCCCGCCGGGCACGCGCATCTATGGCGACTTTCTGCACATGCACTACCTGGGATTCGACGAGAAGGTGACGGTCACGCGGGCGAACGGCTCACCCGATCAACCCAAGGAGGAGTGCCTGGCGCACGCGCCGAAGTGGGAGTTCGGCTGGCAGCGCTCGTACTCGTACGACGCGCCCATCGAGACGCTCCCGACGCTCGAGCCGGGCGATGTGCTCCAGGTCCGGTGCACGTACAATAACTCGACGGAGAACCCGTACGTGGTCAAGGCGCTCAAGGAGGCGAAGATGATCTCGACGATCGACGTGGCCTACGGCGAGGGGAATACGTTCGACGAGATGTGCGTCGCCGGGCTCTCGCTCGTGTACCCGATGCCCTGACGGGAGCGGAGGCGGGCCCAGCTGCCCTGAACCTCGCACAGCGGATCTTGGGCGCTCAGCTTTCCGTCGAGTCGAACATGCGCCGCAGCAGCTCCTGGAGGCGCTGCTGGTCCGAGGCGTCGAGCCGGTCGATGCGTGGCGCGAGCGCCTCTCGTAGTCGTGCATGCAGGCGCTCGAAGAGCTCCGCGCCTTCGCTCGTCAGAAAGACCTCGACGGCCCGATCGTCCCGTGGTCAAGTGCGCCCGGGGCCGGCGGCCGAGGGGCCGGCGCGTGCCGGTGGTTTTTTTGCCGGGGGCGGCGAGCGCGGATAGGGAGGAGGACCGCACTGGGTCTCCGGGAGCCGCATGTCCATCGTCGGTCGACCGCCTGCTCCGCCCCCGAACGCCCGCGCGCCGCACCCTGCGACGGTGGCGCAGCCCAGGCCCGCCATCGGCGGCGTGGCCCCCAGGCCACCGCATCCTGCGACGGTGGCGCAGCCCAGGGCCGCCATCGGCGGCATGGCCCCCAGGCCGCCGCACCCTGCCACGGTGGCGCAACCCAGGCCCGCCATCGGCGGCATAGCCCCCAGGCCGCCGCACCCTGCGACGGTGGCGCAGCCCGAGCCCGCCATCGGGGAGGCTCTCCAGCCGTATCGCAAGGGTCAACGCAACCGGGGGTTCCTCGACTCCAAGAAAGCGAAGACGAAGGCGGACCGAGCGCGGCACGTGAGCGGGGTGAAGCACATCGATCACCAGCAGCGGGCTTACCTCGCGGGGAAGGTCGACGCCTCCCTGCTGGACGGGCCCCTCGTGAACCTCCCCGTATGGGCGGCGCTGTTGCTCCTCTCGGCTTCCCTCATCACCGCCGCGGAGGCGCGATCCATCGACGCCCACCAGTCGCGCCAGCCGGCGCCGCGATCTCCCCAGAAGCTCCCGTCGAGCCCGGGAGGCTACTCCAACTCCACCGCGCTCGTTCCGGTTCGCGGCGGCACGGACGTGTGCCCGGTCCGGCCTCCGCTCGTGCGCACCCCCGGCATGATCGGCGGCTTGCTGCCCGTGCCGCCGCGGTCCTCGACCTCGCGGATCGGCTCCTCCGAGCTCGTCGAGCTCCTGCCGTCCCGCGAAGTCGCGCTGTCTCCCGGCGAACGCTTGACCCGATCGATCTTCGAGGCGTGGCGCCCGAAGGTGAAGGCGCTCGGCAAGCGCGAGAGCCTGAAGCCCATCTACAAGCAACTGGCGACCTTTCGAGGCGGCGGCGCCAGGCTGTCGGCCATCTCCGGCGGTGATGGAGGAGCGTACTTCCTGAAGGCGGGCGGGAAGACCGGCTGGGTCGTGAAGCCGGGCGACGAAGATCTGATGTGCCCGAACAACCGCAAAGCGATCACCAGCAGCGGGCTTACCTCGCGGGGAAGGTCGACGCCTCCCTGCTGGACGGGCCCCTCGTGAACCTCCCCGTATGGGCGGCGCTGTTGCTCCTCTCGGCTTCCCTCATCACCGCCGCGGAGGCGCGATCCATCGACGCCCACCAGTCGCGCCAGCCGGCGCCGCGATCTCCCCAGAAGCTCCCGTCGAGCCCGGGAGGCTACTCCAACTCCACCGCGCTCGTTCCGGTTCGCGGCGGCACGGACGTGTGCCCGGTCCGGCCTCCGCTCGTGCGCACCCCCGGCATGATCGGCGGCTTGCTGCCCGTGCCGCCGCGGTCCTCGACCTCGCGGATCGGCTCCTCCGAGCTCGTCGAGCTCCTGCCGTCCCGCGAAGTCGCGCTGTCTCCCGGCGAACGCTTGACCCGATCGATCTTCGAGGCGTGGCGCCCGAAGGTGAAGGCGCTCGGCAAGCGCGAGAGCCTGAAGCCCATCTACAAGCAACTGGCGACCTTTCGAGGCGGCGGCGCCAGGCTGTCGGCCATCTCCGGCGGTGATGGAGGAGCGTACTTCCTGAAGGCGGGCGGGAAGACCGGCTGGGTCGTGAAGCCGGGCGACGAAGATCTGATGTGCCCGAACAACCGCAAAGGGTTCGGCTACGACGGCAAGCGCCTCCACGCCGGGATCCCGGTGCACACGGCGGTACAGCGGGAGGTGGCGACCCACCACGTGGCGAACCGCCTCGGGCTGGGCCACCTCGTCCCTGGCACCGTGGCGGCCGTCTTCGACGGGTCCGGCGTCTTCAGCACGAAAGGGCCGAAGCTCTGCTCCGCCCAGCAGTTCCTCCCCGGGATCATGGGCGTCGGCGACCTTCGCGACGAGCTTGTCACAAAGCTCCGCCAGGGAGGAGCGCCCATCCACGAGGCGACCGACTCGGCCACCCACCTCATCGATGCGATGCTCGACGAGAACGACTTCGCCGACATGATGGTCCTGAACTGGCTCACCCACGACAATGATGCGCACGGCGGCAATTGCGTGGTCTACGTCAAGGCGGGGCCGGGCGTCTCCGCGGAGACGCCGCTGCCGGTGAGAGATCTGCTGAAGAAGCCAGTCGACGAGATGGGCAGCTACAAGCTCGGCATGAGGAAGATCGACAACGGCCTCGCCATGCCCGAGGAGAACACCAACGGGCGGAATTACCTGTCCGTCTTCCCGAAGTTCAAGCAGCCCGTGAGCGCTCGTGTCCACGACAAGCTCGAGGCATGGACGACGTCCGCGAAGGGCGGCCTCACGCCCGTCCAGGCCGTGGCGGCGGAGCTCGACGAGCTCGATCTCAACCCGGAGGGGATCAGCACCGCCGGCGACGCCATGGTGGAGCGCGTCCGCAAGTATGCGAGCAAGGTGAAGACCGTCCAGAAACGCGGCTGGAGCTACGAGCGGTTCCAGAGCCTCGTCGGCTACAACTACCGAGGCTGAAGCGTACGTGGGCGAGGCGCGACGCGCAGAGGCTCGACAGCCCTCGCCGCCCGCGCGACGACCGCCGCCGCTCCTCCCTTCCCGCCTTCATGTTCAGATCCGGCCACCCCCCGGAGGAACGTCCCGATCGACGATGGCGCCGTAGTTGCCCGCGCGGCCCCCGGCGCGGGAAGATTGGCGCCTCATGCGCGTCGCGTATCTGATGATCCTCGGGGCGGCGCTCGCGCTCCCGGGTTGCGGCGGCTCGACAAGGGAGCTCCGCCTCACCCTCACCCCCGCGGCCGACATGAACGACGCGCGCTCGTGCTACGTGCTCGCCCGCGCGATCGACGGCAAGGCCTTCTCGACGGAGACGTACGACGACGTGGCGGGCATGGCCATGGCGCCGGACGACTCGGTCCTGAGCGCGCTGGCGGTGCTCCCGGGGGTGAGGCAGGTGCTCATGGTGCCCCTGCCGGAGAAGGGGCGGGTGGCGATCTACGCGCTGTTCAAGCAGCCGGAGGACGAGGCGTGGCGCCTGATCCTGCCGGAGGAGCTGCCGCCGGAGGTCGAGATCCGGCTGGGTCGCAGCCGGATGTGCTGGACGAGCGGCAGCGCGCCGAAGGGGGCGACGGGGCTGTGCCGGCAGCGGAGCGAGGGGCGGTAGCAAGAGCCCCGCCGCTTTCTTGTCCCTCCGCGGCCGGCTGCCCTTCCATTCCGGCATGCCGCCGTCCCTCGTCGACCGGGTCCGGGTCAACGACAACAACCGCGAGCCCCGCCAGCCGCTGGTCCTGCTCGTCGACACCTCGGGATCCATGACCGCCGACCTCCCGGACCTCGCCGCCGGCCTCGACGGCCTCCGCGCCGCGCTCGCGCGGGACACCGTCGCCCGCAACCGGGTCGAGCTGGCGGTCGTGACCTTCGGCGGCAAGGTCACGGTCCACGGTGATTTCGGCGAGGCCGCCGTCTTCGAGCCCCCCGCGCTCGCCGCAGCCGGCGATACGCCCATGGCCGCCGCGATCGAGCAGGCCCTCGAGCTCCTGGAGGCCAAGAAGCGCGCCTACCGCGAGAGCGGCCTCGATTACTACCGCCCGCTGATCTTCCTCCTCACGGACGGCGAGCCCACCGACACCGCCCGCTGGCCAGCGGCCGTCCGCCGCGTCCGTGAGGCCGAGCGCGAGAGGCGGCTCGTCCTCCTCGCGGTCGGCACGAAGACCGCCAGCTTCCAGCGCCTCAAGGAGCTCTCGCCCGATCGCGCGCCGCTCCGGCTCAAGGAGGCGCAGTGGGACACCATGTTTCAATGGCTCAGCAGGAGCCTCCAGGCGCGCAGCCGCTCCCGGCCCGGCGAGGAGGTCCCGCTCGAGGACCCCACCGGGCCGGCCGGGTGGGGGGCGCTGCCGTCGTGACGGGGTGGCTCGTGTTCGGCGCGTCGGTGCGCGGGCCGCAGCACGAGCAGGAGGGCTCGCCCTGCCAGGACGCCTGGGTGTGGGGCCCTGCCGGCGGGCGCGGGGTCGGCCTGTGCCTGTGCGACGGCGCCGGATCCGCCGCGCATTCGGAGATCGGCGCCGCCGCGGTCGCGGCCGCGGTCGTCGAGGCGCTGCGCGAGCTCGCGCCGGCCGGTCCCCAGGCCCTCTGCGACGCGGTGCGCGCCGCCTGCGCGGCCGGCCGGCAGGCGCTCCTCCGCGAGGCCGAGGCGCGCGCCCTCGCGCCCGAGGATCTCGCCTGCACGCTGGTGGCCGTCGCCGCGTGGGGCGACGCCGTCGCCGTCGCGCACCTCGGCGACGGGGCCGTGGTCGGGCGCCGACGCGGCGACGGGGAGCTCGTGGTCCTGAGCGCGCCCGATCGCGGTGAATACGCGAACGAGACCTGGTTCGTCTCCTCGCCCTCGTGGGAGGCGCGCCTGCGCGTGGACCTCCACGAGGGCATCGACGCGCTCTGCGCCTTCACCGACGGCTGCGAGGGCGCCGCGCTCGTGCGGGGCCGCGCCCTCGCGCCCTTCGCGCCGTTCTGCGCCCCGCTCCTCGAGTTCGCGGCCGAGGTCACCGACGCGGGCGCCGCCGGCGGCGAGGTGGCGCGGCTGCTCGACGCCGAGCCGCTGCGGCGGAGCTCGGGAGACGACAAGACGCTCGCCGTCGCGCTGCTGCGCGCGCCCCCGTGAGCGCGCATGAGCGCGAAGGCGTACCGGGATCCCGCGGGGAGGGTCGTCGAGCTCGGCGAGGAGCTCGGCGCGGGCGGCGAGGGATCCGTCTTCGCCGTCCGCGGGCGCCGGGCGCTCTGCGCCAAGATCTACCGCCCCGACAGGGCCGAAGGACGCGAGCGGAAGCTGCGCGTCATGCTGGAGCGCCGGCCGTCCTGGCTCCTCCGCCGCGCGCTCGCCTGGCCCGTCGCGCTGCTGACCGAGGCCGAGGGGCGCGCGGCGTTCGCGGGGTTCCTCATGCCCCTGCAGCGCGGCGCGATCGAGGTTCACCGCTGCCTCGTGCCCGACGAGCGCATGCAGATCGCCGGGTGGCTCACCCAGCGGGACCTCTGCGTCCTCGCGGCCAGGCTCGCGCGCCTCGTCGATGGCGTCCACCGCGCCGGCCATTGCGTCGGCGACCTGAAGCCGCAGAACATCCTCGTTTCCCCGCTCTCCGGGCGCGTCGCGCTGGTGGACGCCGACTCGTTCCAGATCCGTGATCCCGCTGCAGGGCAGGTGCACGGCTGCCCGGTGCTCACGCCGGAGTACACAGCGCCGGAGCTCTGCGGCGCCGATCCCGGCCGCGCAGCCCGCACCCCCGCGTCCGACGCGTTCGCCCTCGCCGTGCTGATTCACCAGCTGCTCCTCGGCGGGGCGCACCCGTTCGAGGGCGAGCTCGCGCCGGGCGGCGCCGGCGGCGCCGAGCGCATCCCGGCCCGGATCCGCCTGGGCCTCTGCCCCTTCGTGCCCGGCGTGACGGGCGTCCGGGCCGCCGCGGGCGCGATCCCGTTCGCGACGCTCCACCCCGGCCTGCAGGCGCTCTTCATCCGCTGCTTCGGCCCTGGCCATGGCGCGCCGGCCGAACGCCCCGGCGCGGCGGCGTGGCGCGCCGCGCTGCTGCGCGCGAAGCGCGAGATGGTCCGCTGTGCCCGCAGCCCGGCGCACCTCCACGACAAGGCGCTCCCGCGCTGCCCGTGGTGCGAGCGCCGGGAGCGCACCGGGATCGACCTGTTCCCGGCGGAGCAGCGGTTCCAGCGCGCGATCGCGCGGGTCCGCGATCCGGCGGCGGCGCCCGAGGCCGAGCGGATCCGCTGGCTCGGCCTGCACGCGCGCGGGCGCTTGCGGGACGGCGCGCTGAGCGCGGCGGAGCGGGCATGGCTCGACAGGGCGGGGGCGGGGCTCGGGCTCGACAGGGGCGCGGTGGCGCGGGTGGTCAAGGAGGCAGCGGGTCGGGCGACCGAGGTTGGGGTTGGGGGTCGGGCGACCGAGGTTGGGGTTGGGAGGCGGGCGACCGAGGTTGGGGTTGGGGGTCGGGCGCGCGCATGGCTCCCGCGGGGGAGGGTGGTCTTCACCTCGGTCGCGTCGATCGCCGCGGCCGGCGCCTGCGCGGCCGGCGTCCTCGTCACCTCGAGGCTGCTCGCGACTCCGGGCGCGTCCCCGATGCCGCGCCCGCAGCCCTGCGCCGTGCTCGCGCAGCGCGCGACCATCGGCCATACCGGGGGCACCGGCGCGTACCTGCGCGCGGCGCCGTCGACGGGGAGCGACAGGCTCCCGCTGCCCGACGGCACGGCCCTGCGCCTCACCGGCCGCACCCGGATCGCCGAGCAGCTGGCGTGGGCCGAGGTCGAGGTCGTCGCGAGCGGGCGCGTCGGCTGGGTGGCCACGCTGTATCTGGTCCAGGAGGCCCCCCGTTGAGCGGTATCTCGTGGTCCCAGCGGCCCTCTCGACGTTCGCTGCCCCTCCCTGCGCGCTACGCCACCGCCCCCGTCCTCGCCATCGCGCTGCGCGCGCTCTCCAGGGCCGTAAACCGCTCCGCCAGGTACTCCGCCACGCTCACATGCTGGCTGAACACCACGTTGAACCGGATATGCGGATCGCCCGCCCCATCCGCCATGAACGTCGCCCCGCGCGCGAGCAGGATCTTGTTGAGGTACGCGTCCTTCACCAGCTCGTCGACGTCCACGCCCCGCGGCACCGCGCCCCACAGGAACAGCCCGCCTTCACCCGGATGATCGAGCAGCACGCCGGCGTCGCTCAGCCGGCGCGCCGTCGCGTTCCGGGCCGCGCCGAGCTTCTGCTGCAGCCGGTCGATGTGCTTGCGCCACCGGCCGGCCGACAGCACCTCCAGCAGCACGAGCTCGTTCAGCGCGCCGGTCGTCAGCACCGAGTAGATCTTCTCGCGCAGCAGCGGCTTCAGCCGCCCTGGCTCGGCCGCGATGTAGCCGAGGCGCAGCGCCGGGCTCAGCGCCTTGCAGAAGCTGGAGTAGTAGACGACCCCCTCCAGCCCC
Organism: Sorangium sp. So ce887; assembly: GCF_051521455.1. Lineage (NCBI taxonomy): Bacteria > Pseudomonadati > Myxococcota > Polyangiales > Polyangiaceae > Sorangium > Sorangium sp. So ce887. Next base: position 4,558,923 of record NZ_CP150354.1, read on the forward strand.
GAGAGCTGCGCCAGCCGCGTCGGGTGCCCGGGGTGGAAGTGCCCGTGCACGTCGTCCTCGGCGATCAGAACCCCGTGCTGGTGCGCGATCATCAGCACCCGGTGCAGGTTGGCGGCGCTCGATCCCCAGCCGGTCGGGTTGTGCAGCACGCTCTGGAGGAACAGCAGCTTCGGCCGGTGCTCGCGGCACGCGGCCTCCAGCTCCCCCAGATCCACGCCGTCCGGCCTGCGCGCCACCGGCACGATCCGGTAGCCCGCCTGCCGCAGGCGACCGAACATCAGGAAATAACCCGGGTTTTCGACCAGCACCGCGTCGCCCGGCTGGAGGTAGCTCCGGCAGATCAGGTCGATGGCGTGCGTGCCGCCCCACGTGGTCATCAGCCGTCCCGCGTCGGCCGCGATGCCTTGCGAGCGCAGCAGCATCGCGATGCGCTCGCGCAGCTCGGGCAGCCCCTGCGGCGGGCAGCGCGCCGCCATGCCGGCGTCGTTCCGGGCGAGCGCGCGCTGGAGCACGGTCGCCGGGATGGCGTCGCTCAGCCAGCTCGCCGGCAGGGCGCCGCTGCTGGCCAGCAGCACGCCGGCGCGCTGGTCGTTGGACTGCTGCGCCAGCCACACCGGCTCCTGCTCCTCGCCGGCCTCGAGCCACACCTCGCTGGGCATGGCCGACGCCGCCTCGCACACGAAGAACCCGGCCGTGCCGCGCGACTCGAGCAGCCCGGCCGCCACAAGCCGATCGTAGGCCGTCACCACGGTGTTGGGGCTCACGCCCAGCTGACCGGCCAGCTGGCGGATCGACGTCAGCCGCGCGCCCGGCGGCAGCTGCGCGCCCTCGATCAGCGCGCGCAGGCGCGCCTCGATCTGATCGGCCAGGGGAACGGCGGAGTCGCGGTCGAGCGAGAACATGGGTCAGGATCAGCGCAGGAACAGCGGTCAGCGCAGGAACAGCGGTCAGCGCAGGAACAGGAGCGCCAGCACCGCCAGCGCGCCGGCCATGATGCCATTGAACACCCGCTGCCGTCGCGGGTCGGTCAGAAATCGGCGGATCGCCACGCCGAACAGCGCCCACGCCGAGATGCACGGAAAGGCGATGACGAGGCCGACGACCGACACGAGCAGCGCGCCGCTCGCCACGCCCATGCCCGCCGGCATGAACACCGAGGCCAGCGTGATCGCCTTGACCCAGCTCTTCGGGTTGACGGCCTGGAACAGCGCCCCCTGCGCGAGCGACAGCGGCCGCGGCACCTCGGCGCCCTGGACCGCGGCGCCGCCGGTCAGCTTCCACGCCAGCACCAGCAGGTACAGCGCGCCGGTCACGCGCAGCACGCTGTGCAGCACCGGGTAGGCGGTGAACAGCGCGCCCAGGCCGAGGCAGGTGACGAAGGTCTGGACCGCGCCGCCCGCGCAGATGCCCAGCACGTGCGGCAGCGATCCGCGGTAGCCGAAGTTGGCGCCCGAGGTGGTGAGCATCATGTTGTTCGGCCCCGGGGTGCTGGACATCACGAAGCAATAGGTCGCCAGGGGCAGCAGCTCGGTCATCGCGGGTGGCTCCGGTCAGGTGTGGCCCGGAGCTTAGGAGGGCGCCGTTCACCCGTGAAGGCACAGGGGCCCCGCCGCGCGAAAGCACTGTGTCAGTCGCGCGACCGGTACAGCTCGGATCCAGGCGCCCGGGGCAAGCCGGCGAGGGGATGCCGACGGCCCGAGCCCGTACGACGATGGCTCCAGCCCGTAGCACGACGGCTCCCGGTCGAATGACGGCGAGCTCCGCCTCGGATGACGAGGACTCCTCGCGGCGTGACGACGGCCTCCGCCTCGATGCCGGCGGCGCTGCTCACCACCGATCATGACATCGAGACGGTCGCCACGCTCGAGATGCGCTCCCTTGTAGATGAGTGGGAGCGGACGCTGACGCTCAAAGCTCAGGCCGCGAAGCGAAGGCTCATGGCAAAGACAGTGCTCGTACGTGGATTCAAGCAATCCAGGGCCGAGATGCCGATGCACTTCGAACCACGCCGCTCAGTCGCACTCCCCGACGCTCCACATCCCCGGCGCCTCCACGTGGAGCGTGACGACCTCGTTCTTGTCGAACCCCAGGCCCTGATGCGCGCCCGTGGTGCGGTATCCGAGGAAGATCTGGTCCTCCTCCCCGACGTCCAGGATCTGCTTCTGAACACGCCCATGGATCTCGTGCTCCGCCACCGACGCCGTGATCGCATTGCAGTCGAACGGCACATAGCTCACGTGCGCGAGCATGATCGGGCCGGAGGCGTTGAAGTCCGTGACCGAGAGCCCCGTGAACTGCCCGTCCGCGTCGTCGCTGCTCGGATCGGTGAGCGGCGTGAAGGTCCGGCCCCCCTCCTCGTTGTAGACGTTGGCCAGGGAGCTCGGCGAGCCCGAATTGCTCGCCATGAACGCGATCTTCCCGCTGCCCGCCTTCTTCGCCTCGTCGATCCGGTAGATCCCGACGCCGCCGGAGACGTCATCGAAGTTGAACCAGCGCTGCAGGCCGCGGTCGTAGCCCTCGTTCTGGCGGTTATCGACGAGGAAATACTGGTCCGGATCCGAGGTCTTGATCTTGTAGATCGTCGGCTCGACGCTCTGCCCGAAGAACTCGGCGCCGTCCGACTGGACGATCGGAATGTCCTGCGGCGGGGCCCCGGGCTCGATCACGGTCGGCGTGAGGAATCCGGCATGGAGCCGGCTCCAGGCGCCCATCGCCACGGGCACCGTGCCGGCGGGCGATCCGCTCGTCGCCCCCCAGCTCCCGCTCGCCATCACGCACCACGCCCCGAGCGGCGTCGGGCCCTTGTAGAGATCCGGCAGGCCGACCGCCGCGTGCCCGAGCTCGTGGACGATGACCCCCACGGTGGCCGGCATCGTGGTGGGCACGCCGCCGACCGAGTGGATCTGCCGCTCGCCAAGCGCGACGTAGCCGGTGAGGGACTTCCCGTCGAGGGTGATCGGCGTGTCGAAGCCCTTCGCGTGGGCCCAGACGGACGGCGTCTTCTGCGTGTTCGCGGCCTCGTAGCCGGCCACGACGAAGACCACGTTGAGCTCGTCGCCGCGGACCTTGCCGTCCGCGTTCTTGTCGAACGAGGCGAAGTCGACGTGCGGATTCGCCATCACCAGCGCCTCCTTCAGGTACAGCTGGATCAAGGAATAGTCCTTGTGGCTGTTCGGGTGCGCGAACGGGAGCCGGATCCGGACGATGCCGTCGTTGGCGGTGCCCTGCGTCTCCTTCGCGCGGGTGAAGGAGAACTTCCCGCGCGACATGTCGGCGTAATAATGGTTCACCGAGCCCGGGAGGCTCCCGTACATCGTTTGCTTCCAGTACGCGATGTCGGTCGAGAAGGTGCCAGTGAACGCGTTCGGGGCGGTGAGCCCGCCCCCCTGGGTGAACTCCAGCAGGATGGTGAGCAGCGGGCGCCGGACCCCGGTGGTCACGGTCGGACCCGCCGCGTACGAGAGCCGGCCCGGGGAATGCGCGATCGCCGCCTCCCACAGGGCGTCGAGCGCCTCGTCGTCGATGCGCGGGAGCAACGCCGGATCCACGCGGCCGCCCTGCGAGCGGAGATCGCGGACCAGGACCCCGGAGGGGACGAGCGCGAGGGCGCCGCTGCGCCTGTCCGTTCCGAGCTCGGCGACCTCGTAGTCGCCCGAGAGCTCGTTGAGCACGACGACCGTGCCGTCCGCCATCCGCAGGTAGTCGAAGTGCTCGTCGCCGATCACCTCGGCGCGGAAGGTCGCGCCGGTCGGATCGAGCGGGATCGCGCGGATCCCGGGCTCGGCGCTCACCGCGGCCGCCGGGCGGCTCACCGAGACGGCGCTCGCCAGCACGGCGAGCCCGACGAGCCCGAGCCTCGCTCCGCGCCGCGCGCCGAAGATCCCCTGGTGCTCCACTTTGCCTGCGCCGCTAGTTCGAGACGTCATGTCCGCATCCTCCTCAAGCCGCGTTTCGTCGCGTTCGAGGGGGACGTATCGCAACCCGCGTGCCGCCCCCGGCCGGCGGCGCGGATCGCCGCGTTTTCAGGCCGATCCGCGCATCTCCGGCGATCGCCGCGCCCCGCGCCGACACGCCGCCGGGACACCTGTCACGCGCGCGTGACGGCCGCTGTCGCGCGCGCGTGACAGCGACCCCGCCGGCGCGGCTTCGCAGGCGCCGGCGCGTTCTCGCGGGCGCACGGGTTCCGGGTTGACGCGGCCCTCTCCAGGGGCACCATGGCGCTCATGAGCGACGATCCCGGGGCGACCTGCACGCTCACGAGCTTCGATCAGGGGCGCTCCCTCCGGCTCCCGGCGGTCTCGGTGACGGTCACCCTCCCGGACAGGCGCACGCTCACCGCGCCGCTCGATCTGCGCCCCCTCGTCGTGGGGGCGGGCGCCGACTGCGATCTTGTCCTCTCCGATCCGCGCGCCTCGCGCAGGCACTGCGAGATCCGGATGACCGAGCAGGGGGTGCTCCTGCGCGACCTGGGCAGCAAGAACGGCACGCTGGTCCGCGACATCCGGATCCGCGAGGCCTTCCTCCCGCCCGGCGTCCCCGCCACGGCCGGCGGCTCCGAGATCGTCGTCGGCCCCGCGGGCCCCGCGGCGATCCTGCCGCTCTCGGCCGCGGACGCGTTCGGCGGCGCCGCGGGCCGGAGCCTCACCATGCGCGCGCTGTTCGCCAAGCTGGAGCGCGCCGCCCCGACCGACGAGACCCTGCTCCTGCTCGGCGAGTCCGGCACCGGCAAGGAGGTGCTGGCGCAGGCGATCCACGCGCGGAGCCGCCGCAACGACGGCCCCTTCGTGGTCGTCGACTGCGGCGCCATCGCGCCGAACCTCGTCGAGAGCGAGCTGTTCGGCCACGCCCGGGGCGCGTTCACGGGCGCCGCGGCGGCGCGGCCGGGCCTGATCGAGCAGGCGAACGGGGGCACGCTCTTCATCGACGAGATCGGCGAGCTCCCGCTCGAGCTCCAGCCGAAGCTCCTCCGCGCCATCGAGGGGCGGCAGATCCGGCGGCTCGGCTCGAACGACTGGGCGCCCTTCGACGCGCGGATCGTGGCCGCCACGCACCGGAACCTGCGCGCGAAGGCCCAGGACGGCTCGTTCCGGGCCGATCTCTACTTCCGCCTCTCGGTGGTGGAGGTCCACGTCCCCGCGCTCCGGGAGCGCAAGGACGACATCCCGCTCCTCGTCGAGCGCTTCCTCCTCGCGCGGGATCCGCCGCGCGCCCTCGCCGACCTGCCGCCGGGCGCGCTCCCGCTGCTGGAGGCCTACGACTGGCCCGGGAACGTGCGCGAGCTCCGGAACACCGTGGCGCGCCTGGTCCTCTTCCCCGAGCTGCTCCACGAGATCGTCGGCGCCGGGCCGCCGGCGCCGCAGGGGGCCGCGAGCCCGGATCCCACGCGACCCGATCCCTCCGGCGGGGCTTCCTCGGGCGCCTCGCCCTCCGGCGCGTCGGGGCCCGGGGATGCCCGCCTCCGCACGCTCCTCGAGCTGCCGCTGCCCGAGGCGCGCGAGGTCGTGCTGGAGGAGCTGGAGCGCGCCTACGTCACCGAGAAGCTCCGCCAGCACGGGGGCAACATCTCGCAGGCGGCCGACGCGATGGGCGTCTCCCGCCAGCTCGTCCACCGGCTCATCCAGCGCCACGGTCTCCGCGCCCGATGATCCCGCCCGCGGACACCGACGATCCCCGCGTCCCGGCCCCGCCGAGGCCGCGGCGCGGCCGCGACGACGCGACCCTCACCGGCCCGGCCCCGTCCGGCGCGGCCGAGGCCCCGTCCGGCGCGGCCGAGGCCCCGCCCGGCGCGCCCGAGGCCACCGCCGACCTCGGCCTCGGCGAGGAGGGCCAGCGCGCCGCCGATGCGCAGGAGGCGCCCTCGCCGATCCCGCCCTCGCTCCACGCCCGCTTCGAGGACTTCCACCTCCTCGGACGCGGCGGCATGGGCGTCGTCTACCGGGCCCGGGATCTCCGGCTCGGCCGGCGCGTGGCCATCAAGCTCCTCTCGGCGGGCGCGCAGGTCGACGGGAGCCTCCTGCGCGAGGCGCGCTCGCAGGCGCGGCTCCGCCACGAGAACGTCTGCGAGGTCCACGAGGCCGGCGTCGCCGATCGCGTGCCCTTCCTCGTGATGCGCCACATCGACGGCCCCTCGCTCCAGGAAGCCCGCGGCGACCTGACCCTCGAGGAGAAGGTGCGCGTGGTCCGCGCCGTCGCCGCGGCGCTCCACGAGGCGCACCGGCTCGGCCTCGTGCACCGCGACGTCAAGCCGAGCAACGTCATGCTGGAGCGGGGCGAGGACGGCGCCTACCGCCCCTACCTCATGGACTTCGGCATCGCGCGCGACGCGGGCGAGAGCGGGTCCACCCTCACCGGCGCGCTCCTCGGAACCCCCGCGTACATGGCGCCCGAGCAGGCGGCCGGGAAGGTGCGCGCCCTCGACCGGCGGACCGACGTCTACGGCCTGGGCGCGACCCTCTACGCGCTGCTCGCCGGCCGCCCGCCGTTCGTGGGGGGCACGGTGATGGACGTGCTCCGTCAGGTGCTGGAGGCGGACGCGCCGCCGCTCCGGACGCTGGACCGCGACATCCCCCGGGATCTCGAGGCGGTGGTGATGCGCTGCCTCGAGAGGGAGCCCGGCGCCCGCTACGAGTCGGCGCGGGCGCTCGGGGACGACCTGCAGCGCTTCCTCGACGGCGATCCCGTGCTCGCGCGCCGCGCCTCCCTCGGCCGCCGCCTCGCCCGGCAGGCGCGGCGCCACCGGGCGGCCGTCGCGGGCGCGACCGCGCTCGTCGTCGCGGCGCTCGTCGTCGCCGGTCTCTTCGTCCGGGACCGGCGCGCCGCCGCGGAGCAGGCCACGCTGGCGCGCGAGCTCGGCGAGACCGTGAAGGAGATGGAGCTCTTCCTCCGCGGCGCCCACGGGATGCCGCTCCACGACGTCGAGCGCGAGCGCTCTGTGGTCCGCGCCCGGCTGAAGACCGTGGAGGCCCGCATGGCGCAGGCGGGCGGGCCCGGCCGCGGCCCCGGGGAGTACGCGCTCGGCCGCGGCCTGCTCGCGCTCCAGGAGCCGCGCGCCGCCCTCGAGCACCTCCGCGCGGCCGAGGAGGCCGGCTACCGGTCGCCGGGGCTCGACTACGCCGCCGGGGTGGCGCTCTCCGAGCTCTACCGCCGCGGCCTGGAGGAGGCCCGCCGCCTCCGCACTCCGGCGCAGCGCGAGGCCCGGATCGCCGCGCTCGAGGCCGAGCTCAAGGCCCCGGCGGTCCAGCACCTCCGCGCGGCGCTCGGCGGCGCCATCGAGGCGCCCGGGTACGTGGAGGGGCTGCTCGCGCTCGCCGAGGGCCGGCACGAGGAGGCGCTGGAGAAGGCGCGGGCCGCGTTCGCGGGGGCGCCCTGGCTCCACGAGGCGAAGAAGCTGGAGGGCGACGTGCTCTTCGCGATGGGGAGCCGCTACCGCCACGACGCCGCCTTCGATTTCGAGAAGATGAAGGGGTATTTCGATCGCGCCGCCGAGGCGTACGGGATCGCCGCCGATCACGGCCGCTCCGACCCCTCGGTCCACGCCGGCGCGTGCGAGCTCTGGACCCAGACCATGAACGCCGCCGGCAAGCACGGCGCCTCGATGCGCCCGAGCTTCGAGCGGGCGCGGGAGGCCTGCGGGCGGGCGCTCGCGGCGAGCCCGCGGAGCCCCGAGGCGACCGTGAAGCTGGCCTGGGTGCACAGCTGCTTCGCCTGGTGGGTCGCGAGCGGGATGCAGGAGGGCGAGGACGCGGAGGCGGCCCTCGGCGAGGCCACCGCGCGCGCCGAGGAGGCGCTCGCCAGGAGCCCGGACGACGCCATGGCGCGGTACGTGGCCGCCCTGGTCTTCCGGGCGCGGGCCTACCACGCCGACGGGATCGGCCGCGACCAGGGCGAAGCCCTCGAGCGCGCCATCCAGGGCTACGAGGCCGCGCTCCAGCGCGATCCGGACTTCGTCTGGGCCCTCAACGACCTCTGCGTCGTCCACGCCGAGCGCGGCCGCTACGAGTCCCTGCGCGGCCTCGACCCGAAGGGCTCGTTCGAGCGCGCCCAGGCCCGCTGCGACCACCTCCTGGCGCTCGATCCCGGCTTCGGCAGCGCGCGCACCTCCCGGCTGACCACCGGCTTCTACGAGGTCGAGCACCTCGTCCGCGCCGGCCGCTCCCCCGAGGAGAGGGTCCAGCGAATGCACGGGGCAATCGACGCAATGCGTCAAAACGATCCCTCGTGGACCGGGGCTCCCTACTGGCGGCTCTGGCTGGATCACGCGCTGGCGCTGCACGCGCTGGACGCTGGGGTCGATCCCGGCCCGGCGCTCGCGCGCGTCCAGGCGAGCGCGCGGGAGATGGCGCCGGGCGCGGCCGCGTATCCGGAGTCGCTGCGGGCGATGCTCGCGATGCTCGAGGCGCGCGTCCGGCTTGCGCGGGGGGAGGACCCGGCGGGCGCGATCCGGATCGTGCGCGAGACGCTCGAGCGCCGGCTCGCCGAGACGCCGGGGGACGTGTGGGACCGGGTGCAGCGCGCCGAGGCGGAGCTCCTCGCCTTCCAGTGGAGCGCGCGGCGGGGCCGTCCGGACGCGGCGCGGCTCGACGCGGCGCTCGTCCCGCTCCGCCCCCTGCTCGTCGGCGAGCCGCGCGCCGATCCGTTGCCTTACGCGCTGCTGGCCGAGCTCCACGAGGCCCGCGCCGCCCTCCGGGCGGGGCGCCGGGAGGATGCCGCCGCCGACATCGACGAGGGGCTCAGGCACGCAGGCGCGGCGCTCCGGCTGAACCCGCGGTCCGACCGGGCGCTCGTGGCCCAGGGAGGGCTCTTTCGTCTGCGCGCCGCGGCGGCGCCCGGCGCGGCCGCGCGGACGGAGGCCACGCTGCGCGAGGTCGCGGCCCTGGAGGCGGCGATCCAGGCGAACCCGCTGCGCGCCCGGACCGTGGGCGCGCGCCTCGCCGAGGCGCGGCGGCTCGCGGGCGAGGCGCCTGGCCCCGCCGCGCCCTGAGCACGCCCGGAGCTCAGTCGCGACGGGGACGGAGGTCGCGCTCGCACCAGTGGGGCTTGGGGTTCTTCAGCCACGTCATCGTGCACGGCTTCCCCTTGCAGCGGTAATGGCCGTCCTCCGCCGGGCCCATGGGCTCGCATACGCTGTTTTCCGTCACGAGCCCCATGTACTCGAGGCCGCAGGAGCCCTCCTGGTAGCAGTACCGCCGCTTCAGCGCCTCCTCGATGTCGTACCCGCACTCCTTCTCGAAGGACTCCGTCGCATAGACTTCCACGCCGACGAAGCCCGGGAGCGGGGGGAGAGGGGAGGTGACGTTCGCGCACCAGACCGCCTCGCTGTAGATGAAGCCGTCGTGATCCCCCTTGTCATCGTTCACATTGGCGCCCGTGAGCAGGACTTCGACCCCGTCGGTCTTGTCGTTGACGAACGCGATCACGCACTCGAGCACGTTGTAGATCACGTCCATGTCGAGCCCGCCGTTCACCCAGCCCGACGCGCCGATCACCGCCCCGCGCCCCTTGTACTCGCGGTCGCCGTGGATCACGACGGTGTCCTTCGCGACGGCGCAGCGGAAGGCGTGATCGAAGACCTCTTCGCCCTCCGGATCGTCGAGGAACCCCACGTCGACGATCTCCGGGTTGAACGTGCCATCCTTCTGGAGCAGCGGGCGCTTCAGCGCCCCCACCAGCCGCTCCTTCCATGTGTGCCAGGCGTGCTTGGGGGTGCCGTTGGGGTCCTGCGTTCCGGGCTTGCCCCACATCACCTCGAGCCCCGGCCCCTCGAGCTCGCCCTCGAGCTGCGACGCCTGTCCGCAAGCCGTCGTGAAGAACCCGACGCCCATCACGATCCCGAGCGCACCAGCAGAGCGCATCATTGCGATCTCCTCGTCCAAAGAGTTTCGAGCCTTCGTTCCGGCGACCTTGCCGAGCAAGGATGCAAGGGGCCATGCTCGCCGCCCTGCGCGCCGGACACAAGGAGCACGCGCCGTGCCACGCCCGTGAGCGGCGCGTCATCCGCGGATCGTCCGCGCTCTCCGCGTCGAGGTGGTACGGCGGCGTGACAGGTGACCGCCGCGCGGACAGCGGCTGTCGCGCGGCGGTGACAGCGCTGCCGGCCGGCGGGGAGCGCGCCCTCCCGGAGGGCGACGTGCGCGCGCGTCGGCGCGCAGGCCTGGTGCCTCGAGCGGTACGACGAGCGCCGGCAGGAGGTGACGCCCCCGTGCGAGCGGTTCGACTACGAGGTCTGGAAGCCGTATACGTCGACTCCGTGACGTACGATCGGCACACTTCGGCCCGCATGACCACCTTCGTCGCCCTCGACTTCGAGACCGCCGACCGCTACCGCGACAGCGCGTGCGCTGTCGGCGCGGTGCGGGTCGAGGGCAATCGCATCACCCACCGCGTGCATCACCTGATCCAGCCGCCGCGGCGAACCTTCGAGTTCACCGGGGTACATGGCATCTCCTGGGCGCGCGTCGCGGGCGAGGCCCGGTTCTCGGAGGTGTGGCGAAGGGTGACTCCGCTGTTCGAAGGTGCCGAGTTCATCGCCGCCCACAACGCGAGCTTCGACCGCTCGGTCCTCCGGGCCTGCTGCGCCGCCTTCGCCATGGAGCCCCCGCAGCTGCGCTTCGAGTGCACGGTGCAGCTCGCGCGGACGCGCTGGCAGATCCGCCCCACGACCTTGCCGGACGTGTGCCGCCACCTCGGCCTCGCGCTCCGCCACCACGACGCCCTCAGCGACGCCGAGGCCTGCGCGGGGATCGTGCTGGCCGCGCGGGCCTGAGCTGCGCGCCGAGCGCCGGGGGGACGCGCGTCGCCGCCGTTCGATCGACCCGCGGGGGCGTGTATACTCGCCGCGTGCGCGCACTCCATCCTGCATGCAACGCGCTGTCTCGGTGCGCGCTGCTCGTCGCCGCCGCCGCCGCCGCCTGCTCGTCTGGCGAGGAGACGGGCACAGCGTCTACGGCCTCGATCTCCTCATGAAGCGCGCCCAGCTCCCGGGCGGCTTCATCCGCTCCGTCCAGCTCCTGCGCGAGCGGGTCGAGGACTTCTCCAGGTATCCGTTCAGCATCCCCGCCGTGCGCGCCCTCGAGGAGCTCGCGCTCCATCCCAAGGTGACCTTCTTCGTCGGCGAGAACGGCTCCGGCAAGTCGACCCTCATCGAGGCGCTCGCGCTGCTGGCCGGCTTCAACGCCGAGGGCGGTTCGAAGGGCTTCAATTTCGCGACCCGGCGCTCCGAGTCCGAGCTGCACACCGCGATGCGGCTCGTGCGTGGGGCGCGCCGGGAGAAGAACGGCTTTTTCCTGCGCGCCGAGAGCTTCTTCAACGTCGCAACGCAGGTGGACGAGCTGGCCGCGACCGCGTTTTACGGCGGCACGTCGCTGCACGAGCAGTCGCACGGCGAGTCGTTCCTGGCCCTCGTGAAGCACCGGTTCAAGCCCGAGAGCCTCTTCCTCCTCGACGAGCCGGAGGCCGCGCTGTCGCCCGGAAGGCAGCTCACGCTGCTCGCGCGCATGCACGAGCTCGTCGAGAAGGGGCGATCGCAGTTCATCGTCGCGACGCACTCGCCCATCGTGCTGGCCTATCCGGACGCGACGATCTACCGGCTCTCCGAGGACGGCATCGCGGAGGTGGCGTATGAGGAGACGGAGCACTTCGCGTTGACGCGGGATTTCCTGCTGCACAGGGAGCGGTTCTTCCGGGAGCTCTTCAGGGGGGATGAGTGAAGATCGCGCGAGGGCCCTGGGCTCGTGCGGTTCGAGCTCGACCGTGGACGGGCGAGACCTCGCAGAGATGAGGGGATCGCGCGACCGGCTTGACTGGACCGGTTCGCGTGTGGTCCAAACGATGGGGAATCCCCGATGAACGCTACCGGCCACGCTGTCCGCGCGGTGGCAGATGCTGGACATGGTGTCCATCCCGGCGGGCCGGTTCTTGATGGGCAGCGAGGCGGGGGAGCCCAATGCGTTCGATGACCAGCACCCGCGCCGCGAGGTGGTGATCGCGGCGTTCGAGATGGCGTCCGGTGGGTTCGAGATGGCGCCCGGTGCGTTCGATGACCAGCACCCGCGCCGCGAGGTGGTGATCGCGGCGGTCGAGATGGCGCGGGTGCCGCCTGGACATGGCGGGCAACGTCCTGGAGTGGTGCTGGGATCGCTACGGTCCGTACCGGAAGACGACGACTCCCGAGGTCGATCCGACGGGTGCGGCGAAGGGGAGTTCCGCGTCCTGCGCGGGGGGTCGTGGTTCAGCATGAGCCCTGCGTGGGGGCGCGCGGCCGACCGCGAGAGGCATGAGCCGTCGTGGCGTGGTAGCCGCGTTGGGTTTCGCTGCGCGCGTGGACCTGTGGAGTGAACGCAGATCTATGGCGGCCGGAGCGAGCGCGCGTCTGGCCCGGGCAACGGTCTCAAGAAGGCGCATGTGTGCGCCATGGTGCGGTATCGACGCGCGGGCGGAGGCGTTCCCCCTGCGCGCTCTGGAATCCTGCCGAGGTGAACCTCGTGCATGATCAAGGCGGCGGGGGTGCCTTTCAGGCTTCGTTCCTGCGGCGCGTGCGCGGCTGCCATCGAGGCGCAACTGCCGACAGGTCTGGCACGTGCGGCGGCGCGGCGTACGTGGCGAGCACGTTGCCATGGATGACAGCCGGGTCATCAAGGCTGTAGCCTCAGTCGTGCATGCTGAAGGCGCTTCTGCACGGGAAGCTCGGCCGCGTTGCGGTCGGCGTCGGCGTTGACGAGGAAGGCGGCGGAAACACGGAGGAGGACGGCGACGCGCAGGGGACGGCGTCGGACGGGCTCACGGAGCTCGAGGACCCGCTCACGTCGGCGGTCTTCGAGCGGTTCGAGTACCTGCCGGCCGAGCTCGCGTGGGACATCCTGCGCGGCGCGAGCAAGCCTCTGGGGGATGGCTCGGCGATGCCCGCGGTCCCTCCCGCGGGGAGCCCCTCCTGGTCATTCTGGCCCGGGCTTCGGCCCGGCGATGGAGGGCGGAACAAGCAGCGGGTCGAGCCGGACGTGCTCGTCTCGTGGGGCGACACGCTGCTCCTGATCGAGGCCAAGCACCGGGGTCTCCAGGACCCGGCGCAGTGGGTGGAGCAGATTCGCGCGGCGCGAGCCGCGCCCGCGCATGCAGCGAAGCAGCTGTGGCTCATCGCGGTCGGAGGGATCGTGGCGCAGGAGGGCCATGGCAACCTCGCTCATGTCCGTCGCGAGCTCGCGGGTGAGCTTTGCGGGCTGCTCACGGTTCGCTGGGAGGACCTGCGCGAAGCGCTCTATGCAGTCGAGGCTTCGACGCGTCCGTCAGTGCAATCGGCGGTCCTGCGGGACATGGCTGCGGCGCTCGCAGCGTGGGGGTACCGAAGGAAGGTCCGGTTCTCGTCGCTGCCGGCGGCCGCGGGACGACTCCGGGCCGAAGACGCGATGTCCGTGCTTCATGCCTGGAGGATCCGATGAACGAGATGAATCTCGACTTGGCTGGAGCGCTCGCCGAGGTGCGTCGCGCGTACAGGCTCCTGCACGCCTACCACCGGCGGCTGTGCGATCTGCTGCAGCTGACGGATGAATTCCTGGCAGAACGGGGCTTCGAATTCGAACAGTGGGAGCCCCTCAACGTCGCGCGGATCCCCCGATCAGCGAAGCCGTTCTTCAGACCTGAACGTTGGGCATGGGATCTGACTCCGGCCTACCAGGTCGAATGCAGCTGGCTCGGATCGAGCAACGGGATCCACTGCAACGTATACATCCATGCTATCGCGGACACCGGATACGATGACTCCTGCGACGGCGAGCCGGAACCGACCCGCTTCAGGGCCGCCGAGATAACGGCCTCCGAGCTCCGGGTCGGCTTGCAGCGCACGCGAGCCAGAAAACCGGATTGGAGCGCTGCCTGGAAGCTGTTCTCGCGCATCACGAACAGGAAGGATGGAACCGACCATCAGGTGTGGGTCGACGGAGATGAGTACACGTACCGTTACTTCAACCTGAACCTCGCAGAGCTCGGGGACGAGGGGGCCATCAACGGTAGGCTGCTCCTTCCGCTCGACAACTGGCGGAGGGGCGGCGCGTGATCAATCCCGCCGATCAAGTGTACGCAACGATGCTCCTGCTGCGCCTCAGCGTCGCAGACGCAAAGAACCCCCCACAGTCCTCTTTCCGACGGCATCCTTCGCACGCTTCGACGTAGATGTTCTTCCAATCCGAGATGCTCTTTCGCGCGAACCGATGCAGCCTCGGATCTAGCGCGCATAGCTGATGGTTATAGATCGACGTCGCCAGCCCGGCCCGCTCCAGCGTCATGACGGCCTCGCCGAGGGCACCCTGGTAGTCGACCGGATCAATCCACAGCGTCTCAAGGTTGGCCCTCGCGAACCCCACGGGCTCGAGGCCCATGAGCGCGACGTGATCCACGAAGGTCAGGTTCCTCGCGACGAACCGCGCGAACTCGGGCATCCGCTCGACCGTCTCGCGATGGATCACGAACCGTAGCTCCACGCGAACACGCCGCCGCTTCAGGTTCAAGATCCCCCGCACCGTCTCGTCGAAGGCTCCCCTGGCCTGTACGATATAATCGTGCTCCTCGGGCAGGTCCGAGTAGAGCGGGATACCGAACATCAGGTCCGGATGCTTTACGTCACCTATGCCACGCGCAAAGCTGCCATCGGCGAACCTCCGACCGTTCGAGAGCACGTGCAAGCTCGTGCGGGGCAGGTGCCGGCGGAGAAGCGCGAGAAGGCGGACAAGGCGCTCGCCGAGAAGAGCAGGCTCGCCTCCGGTGATCCCGATCTCCGTGGCCTCCGAGGAGATCAAGGGAATAGCCTGCTCGAGATCGTCCACGAGCCAGCTATCGTCGTGGAATTTCGGCGGCTGAGAGCACATCACGCAGAAGTTGTCGCATCGCTCGGTGACGAGGAACGTGTTCGACCGGGATGCCGTTCTGTAAAGCGCAGAGACCGAGCCCCGCGCGGGGTCAATCCGCACGACGTCCCCGGTCCGCAGGTAATGGTGGTCCGAGCCGAGGAGATAAACGTCCTCTCGATCCGAAATCGGGGTCGCCCGGCGTAGGAGGTATCCTCGAAATCCCTGCGGTAGCTCGGATGCTTCCCCGGAGAGCAGAAGCAGGTCGCTCGCTCGCTCCGCCTCGGAAAGAGCCGGATCTTCCGAGATCCGCGCGACGAACGGCGTGCGCGACGTCGCCGACAACGCCCGCAGACCTCGCGCCGATAGCTTCACGAGCATGAGCTCATACCCATCGCAGCAGGATGTCACGCGCCTCGGCGTCGGTCTCGAGGAGCCCGATGACGTGTCGCAGCACGCCCATCTGCTTCGCACAGAATGCGCTGAATGCCTTGTGCCCGACGGCGTCGCCCTGCGTTGCGCGGTGGAACACGGGATCCGCGCCGCAGTAGGGCAAGAAAGGACAGTCGGCACACATGGGCATGCCCTCGAGGATGGTCTCGCCCAGAGGCGAGAGGAGCGCTTCGGATGTTATCAGGGCCTCGTAGCTGTCCTCGTCGAGGTGCCCCAAACGGAAGGTCTGGTCCCCCATCTCGGCCAGCATGCGACCCTCATCCGAGGCATACACCGCCCCGTCGTAGTTGTATACGAGCGCCCCGATCCCGATCCCCGCAGGGGACTGGAGATCGACATATCCCGAGCCGAGTGGAGAGAATATCTTCTGAAGCAGGATGGTCGTGTATTCCTCCCGCAAGAGGTGCCCTCCAGCATTGATTCGCAGGATGTGCGAGAGGCCGCGCTTATAGAAATCGAGCCAGTCTTCGACGCCGTACCGCTTCACCAGGCTCCGCGTCGCGAATCCATAGGGGCTGAGGCTCCGGAGGAAGATGCCGTGGAAGCCGAGGCGCACGTACTCGTCGATGATCTCGTGAACGCGGTGCAAGCTTCTCGGCGTCGTCGTCATCAGCGCCGAGATCCGGTCCGGCCCGAGGACCTCTCGAGCCCTGTGAATCCCCTGGATCGTCTTCTGGTGGCTGCCGCCACCGCGTGTCGGCCGCTGGGTATCGTGTAAATCTGGAGGCCCGTCCACCGAGGTCGATAGGTACACACCGTGCTCGTTGCAGAACGACAACACGTCGTCGGACAGACGCGAGAGGTTGGAGGCGATCACGAACTGGAGATCGCGCCGATGGTCCTGGTTGAGCTCCTGTGCGCGCTCCACGATGTGGCGGACGAGGGCGAAGTTGAGGAGCGGCTCGCCTCCCTGAAGCTCGATCTTGATGCGCTCGTTCGGGCTGCAGAACACGAGATCGAGCGCTTTGTTGGCGTGCGCGACGGTCATATCGTACTGGGTGCTGTCCTCCGATTGCCTCGAAACCTGGCAATACTGACACGAGTGATCGCACCGCAGCGTGACGACGAAGATGTGGAGCCCCGTGAACTCGGCGATACGTTCCGCGCGGCTCCGGTACTTCAGCGCTAGAAGATCGAAGGCAACGGAGGAATCATCTTCGTAGAGGAGATGGCGCGACTTCAGGGCCTTGTAGGCGCTCGTGTCCGGTGCGAGCCTCCGCTCGACGAACGCAATGAGCTCGTCGCGATCGAGGCGAACATACTCCCCGACGTCATTCGTTACGACGTAGGTGGTCTCATCAAGATGGCCGAACCTGAGAGGCAGGAGGCGATATCCTCCGCGTGGTGCGTAGGCGCTCCTCGGCTGGAACACTGCGTGCGCCATGTCATTCACGAGGAGGAACACGCGCGCGAGAGAAGGCATGCGCGAGGATGAGTGCGCGGAGCGATGCCGTCTCTTCTCCAACCTTCTCCCGGAGCTCCTGATCAAGCAGCTCCTGAAAGAAGAGCCTCGCTGCTTCGCACGCGGCCCGCTCACCTGTCGAAGGGGGGAAGGCGAGCGTCACGTCGAGCGAGTGATCGTGGACCTCGCCAATCACGGCGGTGCACTTCGCGGCCATCCGGTAGGCGGCCTTCTGCACGGCCGCGAGGCGGTAGACACGGAGATCGACGATGACCGCGATGCGTCCGTCTCGAAAGGCGAACGGAGCACTGGTATCGGCACCCAGGGGCGTCATGCGACTACCACTGGACCACGATCATGCCGGTTTGTCCCTCGGACAGGGAAATGCTGGTGTTCGTGTCGCCAACAAACTGGTTTAGCACGCGGACCTCGTGCGTGCCCGGCTTCAGGATGAGCGGCGCCGTGGAGTCGGTGCCCACGAGCTTTCCATCCACGAAGATCCGGCCACCAGGGTATGCCACGAGCGACACGGCGGCCGGCTTCGGCGGCGGGGGCGGTGCCTCGGGCGCCTCGTACGAGCCCATCGATCCCGACCTGGAACTGCCGGAGTAGTGGCTGCTGTGTGATCGGTGCGACTGATGGGAGCGATGGGATCGATGGGCGAGGTACATCGGCTGCTCGATGCCGGGCGCGGTGAGCAGCAGCGGGTCGTCACCGTCGACGTCATCGTCGGGCCTTCGAGGCGCCTGCGCGAGCGCGCTCGGGACGAGCGTGTTCGAGGACATCGCTCCCTGGATGATCGCCATGACGGCCGTTCCGAGAGCTAAGAGAGGGGACCGCGGAGGCACACCGTATTCTCGTCGGGGGTAGGCCTGCGCGTCAAGACCACGTGGTTGGCGGACACCAGCCTCGACGGACGATGCCGGCGGGGCGGCATGGTGTAGGCGGCTCGCGAGATCTACACGGATCGCCCGAACAAGGGTACGCTTCTGCGCGATGGGTTCAACGCCGTACCGGGGCGAGGAGCAGGACAACGCGGGCTCGAGCGTCGACGTGCGGACCGCGTTGCGATCGTGGGGGCGCACCGAGCTTGGCGCTCCTCGACGGCTCGACGAGTTGATCACGTCCGTGACCGAGCGCGACGAGTTGATCACGCGCGTCGCAACGACGGTGATCCGCCGCGACCTCATCCCGCAGGGCATGCCCACCCACGAGCGGAGGAGCCGCAGCGCGAACCCTGTGGATCCTGCGTCGCTCGATCCGTTCAGGGGCCCCTTGGAGGAACTGCGCGCGCGTACGGAGCACGTCGGTCGCTGCGCGCCGTGCAGCGGCAGCGGCATCGGCCCGTGTCCAGCATGCGGGGGCAGCGGCAGGCAGCGCTGTGGGAACTGCTCCGGCAGCGGGAGGGTTCTGAAGCACTACAAGAAGTCAAGTAAACACATCAACTGCTCGGTCTGTCGTGGCGGCGGCGCCGTCGGGTGCGGCGGGTGCTTGTCCAAGGGGACGATCTCGTGCGCCGGCTGCTCGGGGAGTGGCCAGCGGCTCGTCTGGTGGACATACCAAGAGAGTGTGCGCGTTCTCGTACAAATTTCCACCGACAGCCCCATCGTTAAAGCACACCCGCAGCTGCTGGAGGAGCGGTTTCTTGGGCCATCGGATCTCGAAGCCTTCGTGCAGCTCGCCTCCGCAGAGGGCGAGGGGAGCATCACTGGAGGAAGACTCTCGCCGGAGGACGACGCCATGGTGCGACGGCAGACGCCCGCGCTCGATCCTCGGCTCGAGCGGATCCGGGCGCAGCAGCTTATCCGCTTCGGCGTCCTCCGACGCGACGTGCACTATGAGATGTGTGGCGCGAAGGGGATCGTCGTCCTGTCCGGCGCGAGCCTCGCCGGGTCCTCGACGCCGGAGGCGGTGAGCCCTATCCGTCGCCGTCTGGTGCTCTGGGGGCTCGCGTCGTTCGTGCTGCTCATCTGCGGCACCTGGTACATGTCGGCCCTGCTCGGCCCGACCAGTTACTTTCGCTCCGGCAACCGGGTCATCGTATTTTCCTCGTTGACCGGCATGGCCGCGGCGATCGTGGCCATCGGGGGTCTGCTTCGGGCGCTTCGCCCCGGCTTCCGCTTCTGGTCCCCTGGGGTCGTCGCGCAGCTCGCGACCGGGGTGAGCGTCGTGGCGTTTCTGCTCGGTCCGGTGGTCGGTTACTTGGGTAGGCCGAGCACGGAGGAGTTGCAGCAATCGGTCGCTGCGGGAGATTTCGATCGTGCGCGGCTCGTCGCTGAGGCTCTGGAAGCTACGGATCCTTCCGAGCTGGCGGCAGGCGCCGTCGACGAGCTCCATCTCGCAGAGGCAGAGCGGCTCTCCGGAGATGCGCGTCTCGACAAGCTGGACGCGATCGCTGCGCGAAATGGCAGTCATGCAGGCCGTGCCAGGACAAGCGCGCAGCGGGCACGCGTCGAGGCGGTCGAGGCGGCCCTCAAGGCGAACCGCGCTGCGGATGCCGTCGGCCTGCTCAAGCGCTGGTCGTCGGAGCTCTCCGATGCGCCGGAGTTTGGCGAGCTCGCGGCGCGCGCGTTCGAGGTGCAGGGGGCCGTCTGTTCCGACGACGCCTGCCGTCTTGGCGCGGCGAGGGGGGCCAAGGCGGCCCGCGGCTCTCCCGAGCGCGAGGCCGCGCTCGACAAGGCGCGGCGGAAGGTGATCGAAGGGCTCGACGCCCGAGCCGTTCCCGCGGGCGATCTCCTCTCTCGGGTGCGCTGGCTTCGAGCCTCGTCGAAGCTTTCTGCGATGGCGCAAGGGGTCGCTGAGGGCGACAGCGAGGTTCAGGAGAAGGCGAACGCAGCGTCGACCTGGGCGCGCGCCGAGCTCGGCAAGGTGGCGCTGATCGGCGCACCGACGCCCGTCGTGGACGAGCTCCTCGAGCGGGATGCGGGCTCAGCGAGCACGGGGTGGACCGGGTTGAAGGGCGTGTCCGTGTACGCGGCGAAGGTTGGAGGCGTTTGCTCTGGGCTTTTCGTGGTCGGGGCGACGCCGGGCGCGCGGTCTCTCTATGGAAACGAAGAGGGGCTGCGGCGGCTGCTCGCGCAGGCCACGGGTCGACCCGGAGCGACGTTGCGCGCCCGTTCGGCGACGTCGAAGACGCACTCGGTCTCAACATGGGCCGAGGGCAGCACGCCGGTGATGGCGCGGTGGAACGACACGACGTTGATGGAGTTGCGCATCGGGAGGGCAAGCCCGTAGCAAGAGCACGCTTCAGCGTGCTCAACTCGCGGAGTAGCGCGTTGTTGGCCCCGCGCTCGCGGGCGAACGTCTGCGCCAGGCCCCGATGCTCTGGCGAGCTGAAGCGATCCATTGTCCGGACGAGGTCGCGCTCACCATGCCGGAAGCCCCGGAGGCGGGTGACGACCTGGCGAACAGCCGGTCGGTCGCTCGCGGTACGTCCTTGGGCGTGCCCGGCGTCCCCGGTGGAGAGCCGACTCATCGTCCTCGTCACGCCTTCTCCCGCCTCGCGCTCGCCGCGCGGGCTCGCCCGAGGACGTTCTCGATGCGCCGCAAGAGCTGGTCGGCCGGCTCTCCTCCTCCGCCCCTGCCCTCGAGCGCATCCCGGTACCAGCGCCCCACCAAGCACAGCTCGTACAGGCGCACGGCTGCCGCCTCGATGCGCGGCCGCCGTGCGCGGCGTACCCATCCAGCAGCCGCCTCAGCCCATGGCCGATCTGGAACGGCCTCGCGCTGCCGCGTGTGACGATCGCCATCTCGTACGCGGGGTCGCCGCGCGTCGCATACTCCCAGTCGATGACGGCGAACGGCTGCTCCCAGTGAAGGAGGATGTTCTGCCCCAGGAGATCCCCATGGATGAGCGTCGCGGGCTCTTCCTCCGGCAGATGAGCGAGGGCCCATTGCTCCGCCTCGCGGAGCTCGGGCACCCCATGGAGGGCCGAGATCTCCGACAAGGCGTGCGCCCGCCGCGTGGCGTGTCCCCCGAGGCCGGGGATCTCGTCCGCGCCGACGGCATGAATCGTCGCGGCGACCTGCGCGACGACCTCCCAGGGAGCGACGCCGGGCTGGCGGCCGGCGCGCAGGTCGAGGGGGATCCCTTCGAGGTTAGGGTCGCACGGCGACGTCGACCTCTCCCATGGGGACGATCGCTGTCAAGGCCGGCACGCGGATCGCGCGCGCGCTGGCGGCGACCCGTTCGAGAGGTGATCGGCGTCGAACCGGGAGCGAGCCTCACCCTGCGCGACGTGCTCCACGGCGGCGAGGTCCGCGTCCGCGAGCGCGCGGGCATCCTCACCAGGGGAGGCAAGCTCGCGAAGCTCTACACGAGCTGGGGAGACAAGGCCTCCCGCACACCGGAGATCAACGAGCGGGCGAGATGGAGGGCTGAGAGCGCGGGCGCCTCGGGGCGCTCACCGCAGCCGCACGTGGTGGCGCGCGGCGAGCTCGTGGAGGATGCGGCGGCGGACCTCGTCGAGCAGGCGCTCCAGGTCGGCCGCGCTGGTGAGCTTCAGCCGCCGAACTGGATGTGGGCTTGGTGCGAGCCGACGAACGTGGCGGCGAGATCGTAGACCGGCGTGGGGAATCGCTCCGCCTTGACGCGCACATTGGCGCCAAGATCGTTTCCCGCCATCTCGACGATCTCGATCACGCCGATGCGACCGGCCGTGTCGGGCGGGTACAAGATCTCCTGCGAAATCAGGGAATTCGCGGTAGCTTCATCCTCCGTGCCCCTCACAAAGGCGATCCAGCGGAAGGGAGCCCGTGCCCCGAGGAGCTGCGGTATCGAGGCGAGCGCGTCGGCGGCTATTTTCTTGATCTGCACGAGGTGAACGTCGCCCACGCCGTCCCGATCGATGGCCAGCACGTCGACGCGACCCTGCGCCGTTCCAGGCCAGTCTGCGTCGAAGTAGATGCGTGGCACGATGAGCTGGCGAATCAGACATCGCGCCACCGGGTCTTGGGCTCGAAGCTCCAGGCGATCACGCACGGTCCGTCTCCTTGAGCTGTGCAACGTCGGGGAAAGCCTGAGAGGCCCATACGAAAAATTGGTCCATCTTCACCCTCGCGAGCAGGAGATCTCCCTCATCGACGTAACGGTCCTCGTAGGAAAAATGTGTCTTGCGGCTCAGCAGCCACTCGAAGTGCTTCACGCCGCCGTCCTGGAGCTGCTTGGTCGAGCACCAGCCGCGGAGCCGCCGCGCGGCTTCGCCATGATCTTCCGCCTTGGCGTGCTTCTCGCCGACCGCGACGAGCACCGCATCTGCGAGGGCGATGCATGCATGCACGGCGAGCAGGCCGATGGCCGGCGCGTACACGGGTGGATCGAGCATCTCCAGATCGCGGGCGGCGCGGTGGAAGCTGTCCGCCCGCTCCCGGTAGCGGAGCACGATCACCGGCTTCTGCAGGCTCACGCTGGCGACCCTAGCACGAGCGTGCCCGTCGCCATGCGTCCACGCGCCGCTACGGCGACAGCGATGGGATGAGCGCCCCGGTCAACCGGGCAGGAACCGCGGGGACATGCCGGGTCGGGCCCATGGTCACCGCAGCCGCACGCGGTGGCGCGCGGCGAGCTCGTGGAGGATGCGGCGGCGGACCTCGTCGAGCAGGCGCTCCAGGTCGGCCGCGCTGTCGACCTCGCGGCCGCTGAGGTCGAGCATCACCTCGACGACCGGCGTCTCGCCCAGCGTTTCGAGCTGGGCGTCGAGGTGGGCCAGGGCCTTCGCCTCGGCCGCCTCGCGGCGCGTCGCGAGCTGACCTTCGAGGATCTCGAGGGCCGGGACCACCGCGCGCTCGTCCGTGTTCGGCGCGGCGCCCTCGCGCAGGTGGCGGAGGACCTGGTGCCGCTGATCCGGGTCGAGGCGCTCGAAGCCGCTCCGCCGCTTGAGGCGCTCCACCGCGCCGTCGACCTCCTTCGCGTGCGCGTCGAGCATCGCGCGGCGGCGGGCGCGGTGCTCGCCGCGCAGGAGCTCCACGCGCGGCAGGAGCTCCGCCGTGTCCTCCCAGGGGCGCTCGGTCCGGAGGTGCGCCTGGATGGCGCCCGCGGCCGCGCGGGCGTCCTCCGAAGGGGACAGCGCCTCGAGGCCGGGCCAGGCGTGGTTCAGGGCGTCCTCGGCCTGGCGGAGCACCTCGCTGGCCTGGTCGGTGAGATCCGTCTCCATTCGTCGGAGCAGCGTGAGCCCGTCCCGCAGCACGTTCAGCGAGCGCTTCACGGCGAGGACCGTGGGCTCCACCCGCCGATCCCGGCGGCACGTCTCGAGCGCGCGCTCGAGGCTGGTGAGGGCCGCCGGATAGGCGGCGTCCTTCGGCAGACGGCGGAAGCGCGTCCCGAGCTCGGTCAGCCGCTCGCGCACGCGGGCGAACCGCTCCGCCACCGCATCGGCGATGGCGTCGTTGTCCCGGGCCACGTCCTTGCCGAGCAGATCCCGGAACAGGGCGCAGATGGCGTTCCGGTCGCGCGGGGAGAGCGCCTCGACCGTGTTCTCGGTGAGCTTCGCCTTGCGGAGCCCCGTGTCCTTGAGCAGCTCCCGCGCGCCCTCGTCCCGCGGGCTCGTGATCTCGCCGGCCCCGGCGATCTCGATGCGGAGCTTCCTGCCGCGCAGCAGGCCGACGACGGCGGCGCGGAGCACGTCCGGCGGCACGCCGTGCGGGGGCGCGCCGAAGTGCGCGAGGAGCGTGGCCCCGGCGATACCGCCGTGCTCCCTCACGTACGCCAGGACGTCCGTGGGGACGCGGCCGGTGCAGGTGACCTCGTAGCGCCCCGCGTCCAGGCTCAGGATGCCGAGGCGATCCTGGCCGAGCACCGGGGGCGGCGCCGTGAGCTCCGTGTTCTCGATGAGGTACAGGATGTCCTTCTCGGAGACCGAGAACATCGTCGGGTGCGGGTAAAGCTCGCTCACGATCAGGTTGCCAAACGCGGAGAGCGCCGTGGTGAAGGTGGCCCCCGCGTCGCGCGGCGACCTCTCGCGCCCGCGGAAGTAGAGCTGACCCGTCATGAACGCGCCCTTGACGGCCTCCGTGAGCTCCCGCCGGGCCGTGTCCAGGCGGTTCCGCTCCTCGATGAGCAGGCGCTGCTTGTCGTCGCCCAGCGAGCTCTGACGGGCGCCGTAGCGCTCGATCATGCGCTCCGACCGCACGAGCTTCTTCGCGGCGTGCCGGGCGGCGTCCACATCCCCGGCGACCCACACGATGCGATCCCGGTACGCCTGGGTGTCGCTGCGGGGCACCCACTGCTCGGCGCCTTCGCCCTTCGTGAACTGGAAGTCCATGGTCACCACCGTGTACTTGCGCTCGTCCTTGATGTGGACGTCCTTCGATCGGACGCTGTCCGAGAAGAGCGCGAGCCAGGGGAGCGAGAGGCCCTGGAGCGACGGGCGCTCCGCGTCGCCGAGGAGCAGCTCGAGCGCCTTGACGACCTGCTCCGAGAGCTGCTCCGCGCCCGGCTCGTAGCCCTCGCGCTCGCGCTGCCACTCCTGCCCGGCCGAGCTCTCGATCTTGTACCCGGTCTTCTCGGAGTAACCGAGCAGGCTCTCGCCGGCGAGGACGTCCAGCTCCTTCTGGACCTCGGGCTGGAGGTTGCCCTGCCCGACGAGCGCGTAAAGGCACCGCGCGATGAGCTCCGCCGAGGTCTTCTGGTGGTCCCGCACCAGCTCGAGCAGGGCAACGGCCTTGACCACACGCGCCATCAGGGCGTTCTTCTGCTTGGCGGCGAGATCGAGCGCGCGGGCGATCGTCATCTGGACGTCGGCCCCGAGCGCGCTGTGGAGCACGTCGTAGACGAGGTCGATGGTGATGAGGCGGCCCACCTCGAAGCGCGCGAGATCCCGCTCGCGGAACAGGTCGCCGAGGAGCTGGAGCAAGCCGCGGATCGTGTGCGCGTCGCCCTGCGTCCGCACCGAGCGCGACCGGAGGGCCGTGGTGATGTCGAGCAGCAGGTCGATGTGCCCCGGCAAGAGCGGGTACACCTCGACGAAGTCCGTCTCCGAGATCTCGTCGCCGCGGTAGGCGTAGAGCGCGAGCTCGGAGCGGTGGGCGTGAAAGAGCGCCTGCAGATCCGGCTCGAGGAGCCGCTTCTTCCGGAGCAGGCGCTTGTGGACGACGTCACGGATGTTCGCGACGCCCAGGTGCACGCGCAGGGAAGGCGGGAAGCGGTCCTTCAGCTTGAGGATTGGCGCGGCGACGCCGGTCCCTTCCTCGAGCTTCTGCTGCCCGGTGGCGAGCAACCAGGCCTTGCCCTTCATCCGCTGCCCGAGCGCCGCCACGAAGGACTGGAGCGCGAGCAGCCGGTCGGGGTCGTCGTGCACGTACTGGCTCACCTCGTCGACGACGAAGAACAGCGTCCGCCCGGGGCAGCGCTGGTCCATCATCTGCTGGATCGCCTGCACCGCCTCGTCCGCGGATCGCTTGTCCTCGAAGCGGGAGCCGGTGCGGCTGTCCACCCACGCCATCGCGTGCGTGAAGAGGTCCGGCTGGAGCGCGTGCAGCGCCGCGGACAAGTAGTCCTCCACGAGCTGGCTGTCCTTGAGCTGGCCCCAGGGCTTCTTGTGCACGGCGAGCACCTTGTCCATGAAGGGGGCGTGCAGCCCCTCGAGCTCCAGCTTCAGCTCGTACTCGGCGGCGAGGTTGCTGGTTGTCGAGTAGCCGAGCCGGTGCTGCAGCTGCCGCACCACGACGGCGTGGACGTGCTCGTCGTCCCGGGCCTTGCTGCCGATGTCGAAGACGACCGCGACCGGCTGGATCCCGGTCACCACGCGCTGCCAGGCGGCGCGCAGGTCGGGCGCGCCGGGGGAGTGATCCTGGGCGAGCAGGGCCTCGGCGAGCGGCTTCCCGCCGGGGAGCCTCCGGCCGTCCAGCGACAGGCCCAGGAGCTTCGCGAAGCTCGACTTGCCGGAGCCGTAGAAGCCGGAGATCCAGCTCGCGGGCAGCTCCGGTCCGCCGGGCTTCTGGAGCTCGCGGTGCATCGCGGACAGGAGGCGAACGAGCTGCTCGTGGATCCCCCCCTCGGTGGCGCGCGGATCGCCGGCCGGGTAGCCGCCCGTGACGATGTACTCCTCCACCTCGCGCTTCAGCTCGGTCGGCTCTTGCTCGTGAAAGTACACGACCGGCGGGATGGTGCGGGTGACCTCTTTTTCGAACAGGTCTCCAATCAACATCGGGTCACCGGTAGATCCTTGGGCGGTAGTAGGTGGCCCCCGGCCTCGGGATCGACGAGGTCGGACCTCCACCACCCGAGGCGAGGCGGTTCCCCGGCAGCCTCCCCCGCCCACGCCACCGTGACCTGAAGCGCGAGGATCTCGTCGAGATGGGCGGGGCTGAGGCGGTGGGACATGGCTGGAGCAGGGAACGGGCGACTCGGCCCCGGAGCCGAGCCCCGCGGAGGTCCGCCGCCGCGTTGCGGGGAGGCTACCAGGGCGCAACGCTGCGGAACAATGGGGACGGCCTCGCTCGCGGCGAGGAGGGAGAGCGGCCGGACTCTGCGGGGATCCGAGCGAGGTCTCGCTTGCGATGCGGGCACTGCGATAGCCGGCATTTCGCTCCTCATGGTGCCACTCAGCGTGGCTTGGCGCGGGGGCATCCTCGGACGAAGCCGGCGAGGTCCTTGCGCAGTTGCTCGCCGCGCTCGGAGAGACGCCCTCGGACGACCCGCTGGAGAGCGTGAGCCGGCTGATCCGGTGCGTGCGCGGACGCCGCACGATCGTCGTCATCGACGGGTTGGAGCCGCTGCAGGATGCCCGAGGAAACCTGATCGACAAACCGATGGGAATCCTCGTCCGAGATCTGGCAGCTCAGATGAACGGCGGACTTTGCGTGATCACGACGCGCCCGCCCTTCGAGGCTCTCCAGGGTACGGGTGTCGTCCTCATCCATCTCGGCTCTCTCGACTCTACGTCAGCCATCGAAGTGCTGCGGCGCCGAGGCGTGAGCGGGTCCGACGAGCAGCTCGCGCGCGCGGCAGCTCGCCTGCGCCACCACGCACTCTCGCTCGCCCTCGTGGCCGACTACCTGAGCGAGGCGCACGGAGGCGAGAGCGAGGCCTCGGCTCAGGCCCCCGCGCTCGCCGCGCGGGCTCGCCCGAGGACGCTCTCGACGCGCATCGCGTACCCCCAGTCGATGACGGCGAACGGCTGCTCCCGGGAGTACCGGCTCACATGAGCCCGGGGCGCGGGGCTGGCCCCCTGGGGATAGGACCGGCTGGGCGTGGTCAGGCAATCGCGGCGTGGGTGTCAGGGCTCTCGTTACGGATCTCTTCGCCGGATCTGGTCACCGGAATCCGCACGCCAGGTCGTGGGCTCACACTCCCTGCGCTGCAAGCGGGGTTGCGCGCGCGCTCACGAGCCAGCAGGCCGCGGTGAAGCGGGCCGCGCCATCACGGATGTACGAGTCGAAGGCAGCGTGAACCACCTCGGCCGTCCGGGCGCGCGTCGGGTCGTCCAAGTCCCGCAGCGCCAGTCCCACCGGTCCGAGCTTTGTGACGTAGGTGAGCAGGTCCTTCTCCGCGACGCCGCTCGGAACGTCGATCGCGCGAATGTCGACGTCCGTCCAGCCGCTCACGTCCAGGATCCGCTGCACCCGGTCTCTGTCCGCGAAGGCGAATTGGCCAGGTGCGTCGGGGGCCGGAGCGGGCAAATTGGGCAGGAAGGGCGCGGCGGCGCGGGCGGCCGCGGTCATGAACGGATTCTCGGCGGGGCTGCGCCAGGCCACGAACACGAGCTTTGCATTGCGTCGCGTGGCGCGCCTGATGCTGGCGAACGCCGCCGCAGGATCCTCGAAGAACATCACGCCCAAACGCGAGATCACCGCGTCGAAAGCGTCCGGCTCGAAGCCATGGGTCTGCGCGTCGGCCTGGACGAAGGCGGCGGAAGCCAGGCCCTCGGCGGCGGCGCGTGCCCTGGCGGCCGCCACAAGGGGCCCGGAGATATCCACGCCGAGACAGTGGCCCGCTGGCCCGAGGCGCCGCGCCATCAAAAGGGCCGTGGCGCCCGCGCCGCAGCCGATGTCGAGCACGCGGCCGCCCTCGCCGGGGAAGGCCTCCTCCAGGAGCGGCGCCTCGAGCGGCGCCAGCATGCCATCGAGCACTTCCTGCATTTCCACCCAGATGGGCCCGCCGACATCGTTCCACAGCGCGGCCTGGTCGCGATTCGGCTGATTGGCTTCGGACATCGGAGTCTCCTTCGGCTTGCGTTCGGCGATCATGCGCCCTAGTCTGCAACCTCAAGTCAACTTGAGGTCAAGGGTGATCGACCTGGATATCGCGGAGGTGGCCCGGCGCTCCGGCGTGCCCGCCTCAGCCCTGCGGTTCTATGAAGAGAAGGGGCTGATCGCTTCCACCGGGCGGCGGGGCTTGCGGCGCCTGTTCGACCCCGGGGTGCTGGAGCGCCTGGCGCTGATCGCCCTCGGCCGGGTGGCGGGGTTTTCGCTCGACGAGATCGCGCAGATGTTCGCGCCCGACGGCCGGCTGCGCGTCGAGCGCGAGCGGCTGACCGCCAAGGCCGATGAGCTGGACCGGACCATCCAGCGGCTGGGCGCCATGCGCGACGGCCTGCGCCACGCAGCGGCGTGCTCCGCGCCGAGCCACATGGAGTGTCCGCACTTCCGCCGTATCGTCCGGCTCGCCGGCGCCGGTCATCTCGATCCGCCTGCACCGAGAGCTCCCCGGCGGAGGCGGTCCACCTGAGCCCGGCCGGGGGCCGCCAGCGCGATGGCGACCGCCGGCGCGCGGATCCTCGTCACCGCTGACACCGTGCGCTCCGCGCTCCGCCGAGGAGCGTCCGGGACCCCCGGCGCACGCGCCAGAATGCGGTCCGGAAGGGGTCTCGAGCCCGCGCGAGCGCTCTGAATTGCGATCCGGAGGGGTCCGGACCCCCCATCTGGCACAAGATCATGCGCTTCAGAAGGGAAAATGGCACAAGTTTGCGCAAATTCGAGTGTTCTTTGGCACAGATTCTGCCGGGAAGACGCTCGGTGGAGCGCTTCGGAGGGGTCCGGAACCCGGTGTGTCGCAATGCATTGCGGTTGAGCCAGTGTTCGACCCCCCCTCCCTTGGCACAGATGGAGGTTGGCTGGCACACCTCTCCCGCGCATGGCGGACGTCACCCGGCCAGCGCTCGTCACGAACCTGGCAGGCGCGATCTCGCCAGGTCGGTGATGCCACGCGCGGGCGGCGTCGGCGCGCTGCGTGGCGGGCACGGGGGCCATCGCGGCGGGGCGTCAGGGGTCGTCATGCAAAGCGGCTGCTACGTCCCCTCCGTTCAGCGGACCGTGAGCGTCCTGGTCGCTATCGCTCCTGAATACCAGAGGGAGACGGTCGCCGTGCCCACGGCTCTGCCCCTGGCGTTGCCGTGGCCATCCACGCTCAGGACAGCCGGGGCCGACGACTTCCACCAGGTCCGGTCGTACATGCTCGGGTCGTTCAGATCCAGGGGAGCCATGCGGAACCCGGTCGAGTGGACGTGCTCGGCCGTGGCAGCGAGCTTCGTCGTGCCTCCCACGCCGAGGGAGTCGACGCTGCTGGCGAGCGAGATCACCGTATGATTCATGACGTAGTCGACATGGTACGATTTGAGCGCCGCGCCGGTGTTCGCACCCGTGTAGGCGGCGAAGTGAAGGTGCTCGGGGTAGCCCGTGGAGCCGCCTATCGTCCCAAGAACGGTCCACGGCGTCACGTAGTCTCCAGCTCTCACGTGGACAGCGCTGGCGTGGAGATACCCGCTCCACCAGCCGTCATGCTCGACCAGGATCGCCTTCGTGCTCCCGCTCCCCGGGGCGACGGCGCCGGCCCAGTCGACGACGGTGCCGTGACCGGCCGCAACGAATGGCGCCCCCTTGTCCAGGTTCGAGCCCGCACCGGTGATGTTCAGGTTGATGTCGACCGCGTAGGTGTCGTCAGCGCCTTCGATCCCACCTCTCG
Source organism: Sorangium sp. So ce887 (assembly GCF_051521455.1). Lineage (NCBI taxonomy): Bacteria > Pseudomonadati > Myxococcota > Polyangiales > Polyangiaceae > Sorangium > Sorangium sp. So ce887. The sequence continues at coordinate 4,588,507 of NZ_CP150354.1, forward strand.
GCTTGTGATGTTCACTCCGATGCTCCCAGAACGACCACTCATGCGCTGTTCTGTTCGATATCGTGCTGCTACCGAGCTGCACGAGCGCACCGAACACCGGGGCGTAGACGGTCGACGGGGGAGCGCCTGCCGATCGGGCAGACATCTCGCGATCGGGCGGGTGCAGTCCCTCCGCCGCGTCCAGCGTGACCGTCCAGTCCCGGTCGAGCTCGGACCGCTCGCTCGGCGCGCTCAGCGTACCGGCTCTGTCGACGCTGTAGATGACGGCGCGGGTCCCGTCCGTCACGTCCAGGAAGTTGTGCGCTGTCTCGAAACAGCCGGCGTCCGTGCAAACCTGGTAATGGTCGACACGCCGGTCGTCGGTGCCGTCGTCGACGCTCCGACTGAAGACGATGCGCACGCGGTCTCCAGCGCGTACCCAGTGGACGCCCGTCGGCGGATGAATCGCGCTGCCGTTCGAGAATCGCTCCGCCATGCTCTCCGGCTCCGCCGGCAGCTGCTCCTGCGACGAGCCCTGCGCAGCGCACGCAGCGACGGAGGCGGCCAGCGCCGCGACCCCGAAGCCAGCAAGGCGCTGCGATCCGCGTCGATTCAGATCGTGTTGGAACATAGTCGTGAGCCCCCTTCTTGGGATGACGTTTCCCTGGTGGCCACGCTGCGTAGAGCCGGCGCGGGCCACGGTCGAAGAATGAACGGGAGCTACGCGACCTGCTTCTTACCCGAGTTCGTCGGAGGAAAACTCGACGAAGCGACAAGGCTGTAGAGACCTCGGTGGTGACGCGCGATACGCCAGGGCAGCTCGTGGTCCTCCAGGAACTTGCTCAACTGATGAATGGCGCGGATCGTCCTCTTGATCCCCGAGGCGTCAGCAGGCAACCCTGCGCACGAGACCAGCGCGTTCACCGAGAGATAGTGCGGGTAGGACAGCGCGAAGGTGCGCCAGAGGCTCGCCAGCGCTCCTGGAAGGTGCGGTAGCGACGCTTCGACCTCCGGCCCGGGCACCTCCCACAGCGCACCTCTGAGCACGAGCACACGGTGCATCGAAGGCATACCGGTCAGGTGCCATCGCCCTGTACTACGATCCAGGACCACCTGGAAGCCAAACGACCTGATGACCTGGTTCGTGCGCGTCTTGAGCACGTTCACCCTGTCGAGCCGCGCGGCGTCGAGCTCCAGGCTCTCCCGCGACTGCGATCTCCATGCCTCGGGTAGGCTGGATGTGTCCTGCGTCGCCAGCAGATCGAGCTCGAATGTCAGCTGTTTCACCTCGTGGATGCTGAGCCCGAGCTCTCCTGCTGTCGTGAGCGACGCCAGCATGTTGGCCTGGCTGCGCGTGATGGTCGCCTCGCGGCTGGTGCTCCGCTCCTTAAGCGTCAGCGTGTGGAGATCGAGCGAGATCTCCTCCTCCGTGGTCGGCTGATCCTCGCCGAGCTGCGTCCCGAGCACGGCTTGCACCGAGAGCTGCCACGGACCCGGAAGCAGCGTCGGGGCGAGTCGGGGCTCCGCTCGCGCCGCAGCGGCGTCAGCAATCTCCGCAACCCGGAGCAGAGCATCCCGCGGATCGCGGCATTCGCTGCAGCGAGACCGCGAAAGGTCCTCCACTGCGGGGTCGAGGTCAGGCGCGAGGAGGAGCGGACGCAGGGATGACCACTCGGGCGATTCCGCTAGCTCGAGCAGCGCGTCGCCGTCGAGGCGCAGCAGGCTCTCCGGATCGAGCCCCAACCGGCTCAGCCGCGGGACGACGAAGGACGGATGCGCCGCCCAGTTGTACGGCGGCTGCTGCTTGGCCGTGAGGGAGCACGCAGGTTGGCGCAGCATCCGAGCAAACCGTCCTGGATACAGCGTGCAGCCTCCGGAGAGCTCCTTGCTGTCCCAGGCGTCGTGCCCGGCAGCACCCATCCTGAGGTAAGCGGCCTGGATCGCGAGCGCCAACTGGGAGAGCTCCCGGGGCGGCCGGGCTCCCCGGAGGTGAGCGAGGCAGGCCAGGAGCGAGCCGCGATCTATCTTGTCTCGGCCGGACTGAAGAGTGCGATCGATGAGCTCCAGCACCCGCGTGCTCGCGACCGAGGTGTCGGCGGTCGTTTCACAGAACTGCCGTACGTCGGCCACGAACCCGACCACCTGGGACGCCGTGTCGCGATGGATCGTCCACCGGTCGGGCAACAGGTGGCGCCAGGCGATCCTCAGATCCTCGAACTCTCGGCGCCGCCGCGTCTCGCTGGGTCTTTGCCGCGGCGCGGGACTGATCCATCCGCCCCGCTCTTGAAGAGCATGGCCGTCCTCGTGACGGCGTATGAGCTCGTCGATGTAGGTCCGTGGGCTCCGACTGGAGGGGTCATCCGTGGTGCCCAGCTTGCCGGCACGAACGAAGGGGGCGAGAGCCTCGAAGGCGGGGAGCGCCAGGCCGTGCTCGACGAGGTTTCTGGGCGGCACAATCACGAGATCGTGTAGAACACACGACAGCCTCAGCTCACGCACGAGCAGCGCGAGGTTGGCGTGTCGCTGCCCGACGCCGCCGCTGAACGGGTCGAGCTCCCCGTAGTAACATATGCTCCTGGTTTCCCGAGCGCTCATGTCGTCCTCCGATCGCGAGCGCTGCGCGGGCAACAAGAGCGCCAAGCAGGACCTGCGCGGGCGCGATCGGGCAACCGCATCTCGTTTCGTCCGGCCTACGGCGCGAGCGGCACCTGGCGTCCGTCCGGCGCGCGCCCGAGTGCCGGAGCGCCCCGGGCGCTCGTATGTGGCACCGTATCACTGCCTGCTCGTGCTCCGGAGGCGCCACGCCCGGTACGAGCCGCAGGCCGCCTCGAACGCGCTGCGCTCGGCGGGGTTCTGGGCGAGCCTCGCCGTCCAGGTGGCGTCGACGAGCGTCCTCTGTGCCGGGGTGAGGCCGTAGCGACGCAGCGTCTCCGGGGCGCGCTCGGGCTCGAGCGCGAGGTCGACGGTGAGCGACGCGTACTGCTCGAGCGAGAACTGGACCGGCCCGCCGGCGGCTCCGTCCGCGGCCTTCGCGGCCGCCGCGGGGGCGCCGGCGGGCGGAACCGGGCGCGAGGCCGGCGCCGACGGGGGCCCGGGGCTCACGAACGGCAGCGGGTCCGCGCTCTTGCCGCCCGGGCGTGCGGCCGCTCCCGGAGCGACGGTCGCCCCGTGATCGACGCTCGCCCTGGGACCGCCTGGCGGCCTCGACGGGGGCGAGGAACCGGCGATGAACGGCAAGATGGGCGACATCACGACGTCTGTCGGATCGACGGTGCTGCCGAAGTCGACGCGCGGCACCGCGGCCGGAGGCGCCTTCGCCTGCGCGATCGCCGGCGATGGCGTGGCCGAGCTGGCCGGAGCGCGCTCGCCCGCCTTGGTGCGGGCCGCCTGATAGCGAGTCACCACGGCCTTCACGCGACCCTGGAGCGCGGGATCGGCGTTGATTCGACCCTGCCAGTACTGGAACGCCTGCGCCCGCTGCGGGGGCGTCAGCCGGTGCTTCTCGCAGAGCTGCGCCTCCGTCATGCCGAAGAGCGTGTGGTCGGCGAGCATCACCGCATACCGCTCGAGCGGGATGGGCGGCGGTGACTCCTCCGCCGGCGCCTGGCCCCGCGGGGCGGGGTCCTGGAACGGCAGGCCGTCCGTGAACGGGACGGCCGCCATCGCCGTGGTCGCGCCCTTGCGAGCCCTCGCCGCCGGTAGGGCGCGCTCCTCGCGCATCGCCGGAGGCGGAGGCGGCTCCACGATCGGGCGCGCGACCTGGGCTGGCACCATCGCGGGCCGCACCCCGACCGGCGGCACCCCGACCGCCGGCACCCCGGCCGCCGGCACCCCGACCGCCGGCGCCTCCACCGCCGCCGCAGCGAGCAGCGGCGACGGCGTCCGCGTCAGGGTCGGACATTCCTCGAGCGGCCCCTCCATGTGGCTCCGGAGCGTCGCGGCGAGCGCCTCGTCCGCCAGGACCCGGTTCGCCCAGCTCGCCTCGAGGCTCGCGTACGTCGCGAGCGGGAGCTCGTGGCGCGAAAGGAACGCGATTGGCTCCGCCGCGGTCACGAAATACCGGCGAAAATGGGCCCACGCGCGCACGTCCGACGCGATGGGCTCGAACGTGGGCTCGAACCGCCGCTTCGCGGTCAGCAGGGCGGTGTCGAACGCCACAAGCAGCTCGAGATCGGAGGCGGCGCTCTCGTCGATCCTCGCCTGCCAGTGCTCCGATGCCCGCTCCCACGCCGCTGCAGGCACGCCGGCGTGAGCGAGCGCCCGCCCCAGGTCGAGCCCGGCCCCGAGCCCGGCCATCACGGCAGCATACGACTCCAACGAGATGACCGTCTCCTGGTTCGACATAAGCCCTCAGCGCGCGAGGCGAGCCAGATCCGACAACGCACCTTCCAGCGTCGCCCCGAACGCATCCCACGCCACCTGCGCCGGTCGGCCGGCCCGCACGAGCAGCTCGTCGGCGCGCACGCGCACGGCCCCGGCCGAAAGATCCGGGCGCCGCATCTCCGCGAGCACCGATCGCGGGGAATGAGGCTCGCCCCCCCGGAGGCGCGCCGCCTCGGCGACCGCGGGGAGCGCCGCGATCGCCGCCTCCCACGCCGCCACCGAGGGCCCCTCGACGCGAGCTCCCAGCGCGGTCACGAGCGCGAAGTGCGCGTCCTCGTCGAGCTCGTCGCTCCCCAGCTCGGCGAGGAGGCGCGGAAACAAGGACGGCAACCCGATCCGCCCCATCGCGTCGAGCGAGCCCGGGGTCGAGGGAAACCCCGCCGCGAGGTCGCGCGCGAGCTCCTGATCGGCCGCGTCGCCCGCGAGCGCGATCACGTCGAGCGCGTGCGGTCCGAGCGCGGCCAGGGCGCGAGGATCCCTCCTCCGCACCCGGTCGAGCGGCTCGAAGTCCCGCTGGAGGATCCGCGCGCGCGCCACCTCGTACGCGAAGGCAGGGACCGCCACGTCGATCCACGAGGCGCGTCCCGGCGCGGGGCGCGCGGCGTCGAGCGGCGCGCGGGCGTCGGGCGGCGTGCGCGCGAGGTACCGCTCGACCGCCGCCTGGACGAGCGGGCTCCGCACCCGCGCCAGCGCGGCGAGCGCCTCACCCGCGACCTCGCCGGGCGGCGTCATCTCCAGCGCGATCCCCGCGAGCACCGGCTGCTCCACGCTCGCCACCCAGCGCCGCGCGCGCTCGCGCAGATCCTCGCTCGGCTGGGTCGCGATCGCCTCCGCGATCTCGAGCACGCCCACGTACGTGGGGAACGCCGAGCCGTCGAGCGACGCCAGCCACCCCTCGAACGCGTCCTCCACGCCCGCCGCGTCAAGGCAGCCGAAGAGGACCGCCAGCGCCCACGCCGCGCCGGGGTGCTCGAGGTCCGCCTCGCCCGCGAACGCGGCGAGCTCCGCGGGCGTCAGGCCGGCCTCGGCGAGCGCGTCGATGTGCGCGAGGAGGCGGCGCGCGACCTCGGGCCGCGCGCAGTGCGGCCCGGCCCGGTGATCGGCCCCCAGCGCGACCGCCCGCTCCAGGAGGCCGGTCCGCACGTGCTGCTGCCACAGCGCCGCGGACAGCCCTGCCGCCCGCCCGGCGTCGAGGCGGACCTCTCCCTGCCAGTCGAGCGCGCCCAGATCCCGCTCCGCTGGCGGCGGATCCCGCCCGGCGAGGGGCGCCGCGGAGACCACCCGCTGGAGCCCCACAGAAGCCTTGCGGAGGCTCATGACCGCTCGTCCCCCACGAGCGCGGCGCCCACGGTCCCGTCGCCCGACCGCGCCCAGGCGAGCGCCACGCGGCCGCCGACCTGCCCGGCGCCGGCCGGCCCGGGGAGGGGGAGCCCGTGCCGCAGCCAGGCCAGCGCGAACACCGCCGACATCAGGCCCGCGGCGCTGCCGAAGAGGCCGATCTGCCCCTCGAAGCTCGGCATCTCGGCGCGCTCGAGCCGCGCATGGTGCCGCACCGACGCGAGATGGAAGTCGCGGATCCGGAGCGGATCCACGTCGAGCGGCCCGACCACCAGCGGCACCGCCGGGCGGAGCCGGAGCGCCGCGAACACGCGCGTGAGCGCGGCGCCGTCCGTGGGCAGATCGTTGTCGTCCCGCGCGTCGCTCTCCGCCGCGGCGTACGAGTGCACCTTGCCCGCGAGCGGCGCGCCCTGACCCGCGCCCGCCACCAGCCGCACCGCGGCCGCGCCCTCCGAGGGGGGCAGGGGATTGCGCGTGAAGGCGGAATAGCGCTGCTCCAGCCACCGCTCGAGGTCCTGCCGCCGGATCTGCGAGTCGACGGCGAGCACCACCACCTCCGGCTCCCTCCGGAGCAGCTCGTGCGCCTCCTGCAGCGCCGGCACGTACGCCGCCGCCCCCGAGCGCCGGCTCACGACGGTGTGCCCCGCGAGCGTCAGGAACCGCGCGACGTCCGCCTCGCCCTCGAGCGCCTCCGGGGGCGCGACGAGGAGGATCGGCGTGCTCCTCGACCCGGGCGCCGCGCGCGCCAGCGCCTGCTTCGCGAGCAGGCGGATCCGCGACGACCACGGGCGCGAGGGGGCGATCCACGGGCAGTGGTGGACGGGGAGGGCCTCCCCGTCGCGCGTCGTGAACGCGCCGCCCGCGTGCGGGTTGACCTCCGCCCGGTGGAAGAAGACATGCTCGCTCGGGCTCAGCCCGAGCGGCGAGACGAGGGAGATCTCCGCGACGCCGAGCGACATCAGCCGGCGTTCTCCTTGCCTGTGTGCTGGGTCTTGCCGTTGATGGTGATCGTCGCGGACTCGAGGGTGAGGCCGCCGCCGTGCACCGAGACCGTGGACGCGCCGTCGCCCACGTCGAACACCACGGTGCCGCCGTCGAGGGTGAGGGGACCGCCCGCCTGGATCGACAGCGCGCCGCTGGCCTTCACCGCGAACTCGGCGCCCGCGTCGAGCCGGATGGCGCCGCCCGCCTTGAGGGTGTGGGCGGTCTTGACGTTGCGCCCGAGCCCGGAGGTCGCCCGCAGGGAGGTCGCCGCCGCGGTGTCCGACGAGGCGGCCATCGTGAGGCGCGAGATGCGGACCGCCGACGTGGCGTGGCTGCCGCCGATCGCGAAGCTCGAGGCGCCCAGGGTCGTCCACTTGAGCGCCCCCGGCGTCTGGATGGCGTGGATCGCGCCGATCACCTCGGTGACCGCGCCGTTCACGACGAGCTTGCGGTGCCCCGGCGCCGCGGCGGCCGCGCCCGCGCCGGCGCCGCCGGGGCCCGCCGCGCCGCCGCCGCCCTGCTGCTCGGCCGCGCGTTGCTTGGCCTGCTCGGACCACGGCGTGAGGCCGGCGCTGTCGGCCGCCGCGACGATGGCGTCGCCGCCGGGGATCCGGCCGGCGACCTCGCCGAGGCCGGTCTGCACCGCGGCCGTCGCCAGGCCGCTCAACCCGCCGTTCCGGTATCCATTGCCCAGCGCCTTGCCCCACGAATAGCCCTTCGTGAGCGCGGCGCCGACCCCGGGGATCTGCCCGACCCCGGCCAGCACCGCCGCCTCGGCGAAGCCCTTGAGGCCGCTGATCGGATCGCCCACCTGCTCGACGAGGTTGGCGCCGATCGAGACGGTCTCGCTCCCCACCTTCGTCGTGCCGGTGGCGTTGATCGTGATGTCCTGATTGCCGCCCACCGAAGCCGTCTGGCGGTCGACGCCGACCGTCCACGCGTTCTCGAGCGACAGCGTCTCGTTGCCGCCGATCTGCCACGATTGCGCGCCCTTGATGTGGATGTTCTCGAACCCCACGGTCTGGTTCTGCATGTCGGCGCCGACGGTGGTCGTCTTGCCGAAGCCGGCGCTCCAGACCATGTGCTGCCGCCCCGCGGCGTCCTCCAGCGAGATCATGTTGGCCTTGCCGCCCCCGGGAGAGCTCACCGTGCCGATCGCGGTCATCGTCTTGTTGGCGGGCAGGCCGAACGCGGGCAGCTGCCGGCCGTTGAAGGAGCGCCCGAGCACGTAGGGCCGATCCGGGTCGCCGTCCTCGAAGCCGACAAGCACCTCCCAGCCCACGCGCGGAAGGAGCATGGAGCCCGGGAGATTGGCCTGCATCACGCGGATCGGGAGGCTCGATGTCCCGTCCCTCGGGCCCCCGCGGTCCCAGGGGAACGTGACGCGCACGCAGCCGGCCGCGTCGGTGTGGATCTCCTCGCCGCTCGATCCGGTCACCGTGGCGCTCTGGATGCCCGGGATGCGCGGGCGCGGGGTGACGCGCGGGAGCCGGTACGGCACGCCGAGCGGGATCGCCCTCACGTGCAGCCTGCCTTCCGGATCACCCGCTCTCCAGGTGAGCGAGGTCTCGACGACGAAGTACTTGCCGCTCGGCGAGACGCCCACCGAGAGCGCGGCGTCGGCCTCGATCTGCACGCCGGGGCGGAGCTCGAGGGCGGTCGTGTCGAACTCGAGGACATCGGCGTCGGCCCGCAGCGCCTCGAGCCGCAGCCGCGCCTCGCGCTGCCCCTCGTCCTCGGTGCGGAACCGGCCGGGCGCCTGGTAGACCTCCACGGCCCTCTCCGGATCGAGGCCGCCCTCGGCCTTCGCCTCGAGCTTCACGGCCGGCTTCGCCGGGTCGTGATCGCGCAGGGCTACCTTGCCGGGGCGGCGCCTGCGGATGTGCCTGGCGGCGAAGGCCACGCGCTTCCCGGGGTAAAGGCCCGACTCGTCGACGAACATCAGCGGATCCGGCAGGACCTCGGGCGCCGCTTCGGACCTGTCGCAGAGGACGAACGCGTCGAAGCCCTCCCTGGGATCGAACCGGAAGTACAGGCCCTCTTCCTCGCAGATCCGGCGAAGGAAGACGTCGACGGTCTCGTTCCACTGGGTGACGTGCTCGCGCTCCGGCGGCGGCTGCGCCTCGTTCACGAAGGCGTCTCCCTGGATGCCGGCGCCGGCGAGGAGCTCCTCCACGATCGCCGCGGCGGTCGTCCTGCGGAACACCCGCGCGTCCTTGCGCAAGGTGAGCCACTCGATGGCCGAGCGGAGGTCGATCGTGTAGAGCCGCTGCGCGCCCGGGTCGGCGGTGGCGACCGCGGCGAGGCCCGCGACGACGCCGTGGTGCACCGCGATCGCGCCGTCGTCGCCGGTGATCTCGATCCGCGCGGGCGTCCCGAGGAAAGCCTCGCCATCGAGCGGCTCGGGCGCGGAGACGTCGACCTCGGCGCGCGTCGCGCGGCCGAGCGCGCTCGCGAGGCGGAGCTCGATGATGTGCGTCGTCGCGGGGGGATCGAGGGAGAGGGTGACGTGCATGGGAGTCAGCCCAGCCTTCTTCGCTCGGCCTTCGGGGGCCGCACGAGGAGCGCGTCCAGCGCGGGACCGAAGCAACGCCAGCCGTGCTGCTCCCGCCGCCAGAGCTTGCCATCGCCGGTGAGGACGTAGCCGATGGCACCGAGCGACCAGCTCGTCTGCCGATCCTCCTCCGCGAAGAGCTCTTCCTCCTGAAGATCGCGGTCGAGCCTGGGCCGCACGCTGTACAGGGGACCCAGGGGCTCCCCGGTCGCGCGGCAATAGACCCTGTACCGGTCGGGGTAGCCCGCCGGAAACGCCGCCTCCAGGCGCGCCGTGGAGACGCCGAGGCGCGAAGGCGGCCAGTGGCCCGCGGCGACGAGCGTATCCCTGGCAAAGCCGGGCGCCACGAGCTCCGCGGCGAGCCGGAGAGCGGTCAAACTGCCGCCGTGGAACGCCGCGCTTACCTGGACGAGCGCGCTCCGCAGCAGCGGCTCCAGGTGCCTGTCGCGCGTCACACGGCTCAGCGCCCACCAGTCGATCAGCCGGAGCCATTCTGCGCTCTGAAAGCGTCGGTCCACCGACCGGAGCTCCTTGAGCGCGCGTCCGAGGGGCGATCTCGGCGAGATCCGCGGCGCGAGCGACTGCACGTGCGCTCGGTACTCCCGGAACGTCCTCGGCCGCGCCACGCCGTCCCATGGGACATCGTCCGTCGTGACCTCATGCGGATGACCGAGCACCCGGCTCCCCTTCAGCACCACCTCGCACTCGCGAGGCCCATACGTGAGGAACTGAACCTCGCAGGGAGGGTCGGACAGCTCGCCGCCCGTGAAGAAGAAGTCCGGGAAGCCAAGCTCCTGGTAGAGCTCGATCTCCGGCGCGCGGCGCGCGGCGAGCTCGTTCATGAATTCGACGGTGGGCTGCGGCAGAAGCATGTCAGTGGCCCTTGTGGGCGATGAGCCTCGCCAGAGCGGCCCTGACCTGCTCCATCCTCGCGGCCAGGGCCCTGTCGCTCGGGGTCCCTGTCGAAGCGCGCTGGATGCCCTCGGTGAGGTTCCGGAGCAGCTGCCATCGCCAGCTCGCGTCGGTCCTCAGCCGCTGGTTCGCGGCGTTGATCTGATCCTGCACCGGTCCGGGCCTCCTCTCCGTGCCGGTCACCCGCTCGAAGGTGACGTTGCCCCTGCCGTCGGTCCGGACGCCCAGCTCGACGCCCGGATTGCCGGTGTAGAAGTGCGTGCCTTTCCCGTCGTTCCAGTCGCTGGTGCCAGCGGAGTGCGGCTGCCAGGGGTCATACGCCAGACCCAGCGGATCCCACGTTTGGGTTGGCGCCCCGCCGAACGCCATCAGGTTCAACCCGCCATGGACGTTGATGGGATCCGGCGAGAGCCATCTTCCATGGGCCGGCTCGAAGTACCGGAACCTCGTCGAGCAGAGGCCCGTCTCGTCGTCGGCGATCTGGCCGAGGAGCCGAAACGGGCTCTCCACGGGCAACGTGTGCGGATCCCGCTCGACCGACACGACGTCGCCCCACGCGCCGTGCTGCGCCCGCCACGCCACGCGCCCGCGCTCGTCCACGAGCTCCGTCGGCGTGCCGACCTGGTTGACGACGACGCCGAACACAGTGCCCTGCTCGACCTGGAGCAGCGGGGTGAAGCTGCCCGGATCGTGGACGTGCACCCGGGCTCGCTCCCCCTGCGCCGTGACGTGCCTCTCCTCGCAGACGACGTCGCCGTCCCACAGGAAATCGACCGACGCCTCCACCGGGGCGCCTCCGCTCGCGCCGCCCGCCAGCGCCGCGTCGAGGGCCGCGCCGTCCCATGCAGAGAGCACGGTCTTCCGGACCCGCCGGCCAAAGGCGTCGTACGTGAAGCGCACCCGCCTGCCGTCGGGGAGGACGACCTCCCTGAGCCGATCCTTTGTGTCCCAGCCGTAGAGCGTCACCTTCTCGCCGCCGCCTCCGGCCCCGCCTTTCTCGATGCGCTGGATGCGCCGGCCGCGGCCGTCGACCAGATAGCGCGCGCCGCCCGCCGCTCTCAGCACGTTCCCCGGGCCGAGCGACCAGCGTTGCGCGAGATCCGGTGATCCAGCGCCGCGCACCGCGCCGACGAGCGAGCCCGTCGGGTCGTACGCGAACGCCTCCCGGCGCTTGCCGCTCGCCGCCTCCAGCAGCTGATCCGCGCGATCGTAGCGGTACGTCGTGGTGGCGCCGCCCTGGCCGTCAGGCCCATCGCTCACCGACGTCAGGCGGCCCGCCGTGTCGTAACCATACCGCCGCCTCACGGCCAGCCGTGCGGCGCCCGCCGCCCCCGCGGAGATCACCTGCTGCTGCACGAGCCGCCCCAGGACGTCGCGGTCCTGCTCGAGCCGCCAGGCGCCGAAGTCGCGGCGCCGCTCCTGGCCCTCCCCGTCGCGCTCAATGGATATCGCTCGTCCCTCGTGCGTGATCCCCACGAGCAGATCGTCGTCGTCATAGCGGTACTCCGTCCGCTCGCCTCCCGGCGCGACGCGCGCCGTGCGCCGGCCGCAGGCGTCGTACTCATAGCGGACGGTGCGCCCGTCCTGGCGCTCGGCGATGACCTGTCCCAGCCTGTCCCGCTCGAGCTCCGTCACCACCTTCGCCGTCGCGTCGGCGCAGACCGCGCGCACGATCCGCCCGAGCGCGTCCCGCTCGAACGTGATCTGCACGTCGGGCCCGCGGTCCTCCACGACATTGCCCAGCTTGTCGTACGCGAATTCCCGCCATTCTCCGTCGGGATGGTCGATCCGCGTGACCCGCCCCCCGCGATCGCGGCGGTACGTGATCAGCCGGCCATCGAAGGTCCGCTCCGATACAACGCGATCGGCGCGGTCGTACTCCAGGCGATAGCGCTCGAGCAGCGCGTTGATGATCTCGACCGGGCGCTCATCGGCGTCGTGCAGGAGGGCGACCACCTGCCCGTCCGGCGGGACGATCTTCGCCAGGTGCCCTGTTCCGCTGTACTCGAAGCGGGTGGTCCTGCCGGCCGCGTCGGTCGTGCTTGTGACGTTTCCCACCGGATCATACGTCACCGTCAGCCGCGTCCCGTCGGCCCGCACCCTGGCGAGCACCTGGCCGAGCCGATCGTGCTCGGTGTGCGTGACATGGCCCGACGCCTCGACCCGCGCCACGGGCCTGCCGAGCGCGTCGTGGCGGTACCAGGTCGTCTCGCCGCGCCCCGAGGTCTCGGACGCGACGTTCCCGTGCTCGTCGTAGGTGAACGTCGCGAGCGTGCCGTTCGGGCCGAAGGCGCCGGCGACGCGCCCGTCCGTGTCGCGCGCCAGGCTGAAGGACGCGCCGGTCGGGAGCGTGACGCTCACCAGCGCGCCGCGGGCGTCGTACCCGTAGCGCGTCTCCAGGCCCGCCGCGTCGACCTGCCGCACCGGCGCGTCGCCCTCGATCTCCCACGCGGTGACGTTGCCCGCGGGGTCGGTCTCCTTCACAAGGTTCCCGCGCGCGTCGTGCTCGTACGTCATCGCCTCGCCGGCGGCATTGCCCCGGCGGATCAGGAGTCCGTCCTCGTCGCGCCCGCGCTCCGACGCCCAGCCGCCGTCGAACGTCTCCTCGCGCACCACGATGCCGTCCTTCACGTGATATCGCCGCGCGCGGCTCGTGCCGTGGGTCCGCACCTCGCCCGCGTCGTCGTCGGTCGTCAGGCGGACGTCGTGCAGGCCTCCATCGCCCCAGGTCCGCACGCACCGGCCTGTCTCCTCGTCGTACTCGTACTGGAACGAGATCCCGTTGCGCGCGGTCGTCTTCACCATCCGGTGCAGGCCGTCGTATTCCCATCGCTTGATGTGCGAGAGCGCATTTGTATGCGAGGCGAGCGTGCCCTCGACGTGATAATCGTAATCGAACCAGGTCTGCAGCGCGGGCGCCCCCTCGCTCCCCGGGGCGCGCGACCAGACCTCGACCCGGACCACCCGGTCTCGCTCGTCGCTCATCACACGGACGTCGCGACCGCAGCTGTCGGAGATGCGCGCGAGCACGCTCCCGCGGTACTCGAGCTCGATCCTGTGGCCGTACGGGTCGGTGATCGAGACCAGCGCGAAGCGGCCGTCCGGCAGCGCGCTGAACTCGCGGACGAGCCGGTCGTCCAGGCTCCGGATCAGGTAGCGCTTGCCGGCCGCGCGGAGCTCGAGCCGCCGGCCGCGGTGAAAGCTGACCTCGTCCGGCGCGGGGACCGCGAAGTCGACGGGCAGCCCCTCGTCGTCGTGGAGCCGGATCACCTGCTCGCCGGGCTGCACCCACGGCTCGAAGGAGTGCACCCAGCCGCCCTTGCCGAGCGCCGTCCGCCGCTTGTGGTAGCCGGACGAGTACGTCCGCCGCCATACGAGCTCGATCGGGCCCGGCAAGGTCAGGTCGACGCCGTCGTCGACGACGAAGCCGGTGCCGACGTCGATCGGATCGCCGACGTTCGTCTGGTTCGCGCGCTCCGGGTGGAACGCTCGATAGTACTCCTCGTTGACCGCGTGCGCCTTCGCGGTCGACTTCGACGCCCGCGCGAGATCGACCTTGTTCAGCAGGGGCACGACCATCTGGGGGGTCTGCTGCTCGGCGGTCAGGACGTTCATGTTCACGAGATCGCCCGTGCCGCACACGTTCTTGCCGGCCGCCTTCACGACCATCGAGCCGGTCCGCATGACGGCGATCTTCGTGTCGGCGTGCGTCACGAGGTCGCCGCCGGCGGTCTTCGACGGCGCGTTCGCGGGCGGATCGACGTCCATCTGGCTGCCCTCGACAAGCGCCTGCGTGTCCCAGATCCAGTAGCTGGAGTTGTGCTCGGTCCCGCTCTTGTTGGCGCTGCGCGCCGTGTACACGAAGGGCGTCGGGACGGGGGGCGCCGGCGGGCTGACCGGGCTGATCGCGCCGGGGGCGACCGCGCCGTGTCCGCTCTTCTTTGTGGCGATCTCCTTCTTGCCGACGCTGCTCATGGTCGCTCCGGTGGGCTCATCTAGAGCGACAAACGGGTTGAAACCCCGAAAAAAAGCAGAAATTTCACAGGGAGGCGAGGAGGCGGGGAGCGAGAGACGGCGAGAGAGAGAGATTCTTTTTTTCTCATCCTCCCCGCCTCCCCGCCTCCCTGTGAAATTTCTCCCGGTTTCAACATGATTGATTGGTGTTCTAGGGGATCTCGACGTGCGCGCTCGCCAGCCGCACCTCGCGCGGGGCGTCCACGGTCACGGCGTCGGCCGACAGCTTCACGCGGCCGTCGGCCGACAGCTCCAGCCTCGATTTGCCCGCCCGGAGCACAAGCCGCCGCGGCGCCTCCACGACGACCTCCTCCGCCGTGCGCTCCCTCGTCTGGAGCGCGCCGAAGATCACGGCGTCGCCTCCGGCCATGCCCACGAGGACGATGCCCTGCTCGGCGAGGCACCTGTCGGCGAGCTCGAGATCCACGTCGGGCAGGACGCCCACCTCGATGGGCTCGCCGCCGAAGAGCGAGGCCTCGTACCGCCCTTCGGCGAGCTTCCTCAGCAGCTTCGCGAAATGGGCGCCGCCACCCAGCGGCGGCGCTGTCTCCGTGCGGTGGCCGAGATTCACCACCTTGCCGGCCCGCTTCATCGTCCTCGCAGAGCTCATTTGACCTCCTCCTTCGTCGTCACGACGCTCGTCGAGTCGCCCTTGAGCTTTCCCTTCACCGTGATCGACGCCGGCGTGATCGTGACCGTGACGCCGCCCGCCTTGAGCACGATCCTCGTCTTCGCCTTGAAGGACACGTCGGCGCCCTTGGCCCGGATGGCCCCGCCCGCCTTGAGCTTGATGACATGTGCCCCCACCGTGAAATCTGCCCCGGCGTGCGCCCGGTACAGCCCCGCGTAGCTCTCCGAGAGCACCGACGCGTTGATCGACACGTTCTTCGCGCTCACGGTGAGGGGGCCGCCGGCGGTCAGGGTGCTGGCGCCGAGCACGCCCATCGACGCCGTGAGGCCGCCTATCTCGGCCCACGTGCCGCCCACGGCGAGGGTCGAGGCGCCGGTCACATGCCGGTTCGTGCTCTGGATCGCGACGACGTTCTCCGCGGCCCCGACGATGCGGCTCAGCGTCGCCGCCTTCATCTCGTAGTCGCCCCCCACCGTCAGCTTCCGCGTGGCGCCCACGCTGACGCTCTCGCTCGCGGCGAAGATCCCGAGCACGCCCGTGGTCGTCACGTCGCGATTGCCGCCCACCGAGTACGTCTGCCCGGACGTGACCGCCGTCACCTGCTGCAACGTCACCGTGCTCGTGTGGTTGCCCGCGACGATGTTCTCCTCGTCCGCCGTCACGCGGACGACCTTGTCGTTCTCGGTCCTCTCACCCGCGTCCTTCGACGCGGCGAAGTGCATCCCCTCGTTGCCCGTGGCGTCGTCGAACCGGATCTGGTTCTGCTTGCCGCTCCCCCCGGTGCTCTGCGTCCCCCAGTTGGACCGCACCTTCTGGCCCGGCAGGCTCTCGGCCGGGGGCGCTTGCCCGTTGTCGAGGCGCCCGAGCTCCAGCGGGGTATCCCCCGTCGGCGCAGGATCGTTCATGAACCCGACAAGCACCTCCCAGCCGGCCCGCGGCAGGAAGAACCCGCCGCTCAGCGGCGGCTGCACCGGCCGGATCCACGCGCTCGCCGTGTCGTCCTCCGGCGAGAGGCGATCCCAGCGGAAGCGCGCCTTGACACGCCCCTGCGCGTCGGTGTGCATCTCGGCGCCCGGCGGCCCCATGATCGTCATCGTCTGCAGTCCGCCCAGCCCCTTCGCCGGCTGTCGCCTCGGCCGCACGGGCCGCGCCGCGGGGACCGCCACGAACTCGGCCTCGTAGCGCAGATCGCCCGGGCCATTCGCGGCGAAATCGCTGCCCCGATGCCGCACCTCCAGGATCCGGAAGCGCCCGTTCTCGTCGTCCCGCGGCGCGTCCTCGAGCTCCACGATGAACCCCACCGCGACGTGCCGGCAGGTCGTGCGTGCCCGGAGGACCACGCCCTCGGTCTGCTCCTCCTCCAGGAGGAGCTGCGCCCGCGCCGCGCCCGCCTCGGGCGACCGATGGCGCCCCGGATACGCGAACCGCTGAAAGCGCTGCCCGCCCACCGACGCCGCCTGATCGACGGTGGGTCGGTCAGGATCGTAGTCGGAGACCGCCACCCCGTCGTGCGTCACCCGATGGATCAGCCGCACCTCGGTGACCACCTCGCCGGTCGCCATCCCGCCGTCCTGCACCACCCGGAGGCGCGCGCCGCCCGGCAGATCGTGGCAGGCCGACGTGTCCTGACCGAGCACCACGACGTCCTCGGACTCCTGGTGCTCGACCCAGAGCGATATCCCCTCTTCGGCGAGGATCCGCCGCACGAACGCGAGCACCGACTCGAACGCCTGGACGCACTGGATCCGTGGCTCCGGCCGGGCCGGCACGCGGATGTCGAGGGTGAGGCCCGCCTCGAGCAGCAGCTCCTCGGCGAGGGTCACCGCGTCCTTCTCCAGGAAGATGCGGTGATCCGACCCGTCCTCGAGCGGCATGAGGCGCGGGACGATCGTCAGCAGCGCGCCGACCCCCGAGCCCTCGATGGCCTCGACGACCCCGTGGAACCGCCGCGCCACGTCGCGCAGCGCGTCCTTCGGCGTGATCTCGAGCGTCGCCTTCTTGCCGAGCAGCTCGTCGGGGACGAGCGCCTCGTCCCGCCCGGGCGCGACGCGCGCGAGGACACGCACGCTGCCGCCGACGTGGGTCCGCTCGAAGGCGTCGAACGACTGGACCGCGAGCGGCGGGGCGCCCTCGACGGTCAGCTCGAACGCGGCCCTCACGGCCCCACCTTGACCTTGTCGTTCTTCTTGACCGACGGCGCGTCGAGCTTGACCGTGGACGACGACTTCAGCGCTCCCGCGAGCTTCATCGTGCTCCCCCCGTTCGCCGTGAGCGTCGCCGCCTTGACCGAGATCGTGCCCGCCTCGAACACGACCTTGCCCCCGCCCTCGATCGACAGGACGCCGCCCGCCTGGAGGGTCGCCCGGGCGCCCGCGTTGAAGGCCACCTTGGCGTTCGCGCTCTCGTTCGCGGCCCCGGCGGTGATGCTCTTTCGACCCGTGGTCCCGTCGGCGTAGGCGAGGGCGGCCGTGAAGCTGCGGACGCCGCTCACGAGCTCGGTCCGGGCGCCCGCCACCGACTGGTTGCTCCCGAGCCCCGCGGTCGTGGAGAGCGCCGCGCCGATGACCTGCGTGAAGGCCCCCTGGACCTTCGCGTTGTACTCGTTGCAGCGCAGGCTGTAGAGGGCGCCTATCTGCTCGACGTACGCGCCGTCCACGGCCGTCTTGTAGGTGCCTGTCACGCCGATGGTCTCGTTGCCGCCGATGCTCTCCGAGCGCGACCCCTTGACGACGAGGTTCCCGTCCGCGCCCACGACGATCGATTGATTGCCCCCGATCGTCGTCGTCTGCCCGCCGTCGACGAGGAGCTGCTGCCCTTTCTGGACGGTATCCAGCCGGTTCGCCCCGACCTCGATCGAATGCGAGCCGCCGACCGATACGGTCTGATCCTTCGTCGCATGAACGAAGGTCTGCTCGCTCCCGCCGTCGTCGCCCATCCGGATCTCGTTCGTCGTCCCGCCGCCCGGCGAGGTGGCCGATTGCAGCGTGCTCGTCGCGCACCGGTCGGGCAGCGCGTAGGGCGGGGCGGCCCCGCCGTTGTAGATGCGCCCGAGGACGAACGGCCGATCGGGGTCGCCGTTCTCGTACACCACGGGGACCTCCCATCCGACGCGGGGCAACATCTGCGGCGCCGTCAGGTTCATCTGCAGCGTCCGGACCCAGCGCGAGCTCTTGTCGTCGCCGACGCCCGAGCGATCCCAGAAGAAGCGCACCTTGATCCGGCCGAGATCGTCGACGTGGATCTCGTCCCCCGCGGGGCCGGTGACCATCGCGCTCTCGATCCCCGACACGACGGGGCGCGAGCGCGGGATCTCGGGCCGATACGGGGCCTCCGGGGCGAAGGGGACGAGGGTGGCGCGGCTCTTGTACGGCGCGCCGCGGGGCTGCTCCCGCGAGGCCTGAACGAGCTCGTGCTCCACGGCGGTGATCAGGAACCGGCCCGAGAAGCACGCGTCCGCGGCGCCGGTGATCTGCACGACCCGCCCGGCGCGGAGGCGCGCGGTGCCGCTCTCGCCCACGAGCGTCGAGCGATGGCGGCGGAGCTGCTCGAGGCGCACCTGGGCCCGCGCGGTCGCCGCCTTGGGGTTCACGAGGCCCGACGGGTATTCAAAGACCTCCAGCGCGCCTTCGCCCGCGTCGCCGTCCACGGGGACATCGGGGTTCTGCACGTTGATGTCGCGCAGGCTCGCCCGGGTCGAGACGATCGACCAGCTCCGCCGCAGCGCGTGGAAGGCCAGCGCCATCGTGGTCCTGCCGCTCGCGTCCTCGAACGGCACGACGGGGCTCGGCCCCTCGATCCCCTCATGGGAGCTCGGATGATCCCCGAAGACGAGGAGCGGCGTGTCGTCGTCGCGATCGAACCAGGCGTTGATCCCCTCGTCGGCGAGCAGGCGCGCGATGAACGCCCACTCGCTCTCTCCGTATTGCACCGTGTAGTCGCGCTTCGCGTACTGCCCGGCGAGGCGCCACCTCACCTGGGAGGCGGGGAAGCCCGCGCGGAGCAGGAGCTCGGCCACGATCTCCTGGGTGGTCTTGTCCTGGAAGATGGCGTGACCCGCGCGCAGGGCGAGCCGCTCGGCGGGCGGCCCGAGCGTGATGCGATAGCGGTCCTTGCCCCGCGAATGGCCCTCGTGGGACACCTCGAGGGCGACGAGGTGGAATGTCGTCGTGAAGCCGCTCGCGTCGGCCAGCCCGAGGACCGCGTCCTTGTCGACGAGCGCCGCCGTGTCGAGGTGCGGGTCGGGGAGCAGCGCCTCGACCACGAACGCGCCGAGCTCGTTCATGGCCTCACGCCCGCTGACCCGGACGATCTCGGCGCCGTCGAGCCCTTCCAGCTGGAGCTCTGCCTGGTTGATCACGGGCGCTCTTCTGCCGGCGCCGGCGCCGGCGGAAAGACGAAGGGGGGCACGGCGAGCGCGGGTAGGGGCGCGAGCGGGCCGGACATCGCCGCCTCGGCCAGGGCGAGGACCTCGGGATCGGCCAGGCGCGCACGCCAGAGGCGCGCGAGGCGCAGCTCGTCGCCCGGGGTGAGCCCGGCGCGGCGGGCGAGCTCGCCCGGGTCGATGGCCTCGAGCGCGTGGCGCTGAAACGTCATCCAGGCGCCGATGTCGCGGTCGAGCGGATCGACGGGCCGCGCCCAGAGCGAGAGCGCCCGGCCGAGGGCGTCCTCGTACAGCGCGTCGAAGCGGTCGTCGTCGCCCGCGAGCGCGTCGGACACGCGCTCGCTCCAGAGCTCCTCGGCGCGGGCGAACGCCCGTTGCGGGACGCCGAGCCACGCCAGCACGGCGGGCACGGGGAGCCCGTCGAGCCGCGCCGCCTCCACGATGAGGTAGTGCCCGAGCGAGACCCCCTCGATGGGCGCGCGGAGCGCCTCGGGGAGCCGGCCGTCGGCGGGCAGGGCGCGCAGGAGGGCGTCACGTGTCGACATCGAGCCGCGCCTCCCGGAGCAGCGTGTCCCCTCGGCCGAGGGGGACGACGCGCCGGTACGTGAGCTCGACGCGCGCCGCGTCGGGCTCGAGGACGGCCGTGTCGAGCACGAGCTTCAGGGACACAGGCGGCCCCCTCGTCCGGCGGAGGTGCGCGACGAGCGGGAGATCGGGGATGGTGACGTCGAACAATCCCTCGGGACACAGCCCGTGCGTGGCGATGACGTCGCCGGCCGCGAGCGGCCGATCCAGCTGCAAACCGGGGTGGGCGACGTGATGGAACCGCCTGTCGAAATCGAGCGGCGGCAGCGGCATCCGCTCGCGCTGCCAGGCCGCGTCCATCGTGCCGGACAGCGCCCGTCGCGGCAGCCACCACATCGGGATGGCGCCGAATCCGGCGGGCGCCGTCGGGTCGGTGTCCGTGATCGGGTAAGCGGGATCCTCGATGCACGGGGCCGGAGCCCCGTCGAGCTCCGAGGCCGACCTGTGGACGCCGCGCCCCACGGGGTTGTGCCAGTCCACGACGGTGCCGTCCTTCGACTTGCCGCCATAGGCGCGCTCGTAGGTGATCGCGGCGCGCTCGAACCGCGCCGCCGGGGAGATCTTGATGCCGAGGCCGCTCTCGTAGAAGACCCGCTCGCCGTGCACGGTGAGCGACATCGACCGCCCCGGCGCGCGCACGGCGACGTCGAGGCTCGTGACGGCCTTCGTGGAGACCGCGCTGCCGACGATCACGACGTCGGCTCCCGGCTTCTCGCACGAGACGTCGCCGGGATAGCGAATGCTCGACTCGCGCCCCTCGCGGACAGCGCCCTCGTCGGTGGGGACGTCGCTCAGTCGAACGGGAGCCTGCTCGTCCAGGAGAGTGAGCCCGGGGCCGCGCTTGCCATAGGTGGCCTTGACCAGGAGAACGACGACGTCGACGCCCCGCTCATCGTGCAGGGGAACCGCCAGAGCGGCACAGGGCGTGGCGTTTGCAAACATTCGGCGGCCCCTGGCAAGCTATCCGAACGCGCAGCGGGGTACCAAGAAACGCGCCTTGAGCCGAGCGTTGACTCAGAATCATTGCATTTTTCGAGCGATGAAGATCCGCCGAGGAGGACGGCGCCTGGCTTCAGGCCTCTGCTCCCGAGGAGCCCTGCGCCTCAGGGCTTCGCCTTGCCCGCCATGAACGCCGCGAACGCGTCCGCGTGGTCGGGGTGCCAGCGCGACAGCGCAGGTCGGTTCTGGATGAGGTCGTCGGCCGCCCACTGGATTCGGCGCTCGTCCATCTCGCGCGTGACCGCGTTGTCCGGACAGAGGATGTAAAAATCACCGCGGCCCATGCCGGCGAGCATCCTGTCCACCACCTGATCGGCGGTCCACGCCTCGGCGGGCTTCTCCGGGCCTCGCGCGGTCATGCCGGTGAACGTGTACCCCGGGATGAGCAGGTGGGCGGTGACCTTGCTGCCGGCGACGTTGCGCAGCTCGTGAGCGAGCTGCTCGGTCAGCACCTTCACGCCGGCCTTGGAGACGTTGTAGGCCGCGTCGCCCGGCGGGGTGGTGATGCCCTGCTTCGAGCCCGTGTTGACGATGGTGCAAGGGGTGTCCTGCGCCAGCATCGCCTCCGTGAACGCGTGCACGCCGTGGAGCACGCCCCAGAGATTGACCTCGATCAGCCGGCGCCAGCGCTCGTAGTCCTTCCACGGTCTGGCGCCGTTGCCGACTCCGGCGTTGTTCATCAGGACCGCCACCTCGCCGAACGCGTCGTAGGCGACCTGCTTCAGGCGCTGCACGTCCTCGAGCCTGGCGACGTCGGTCGGGGCCGCGCGCACGTCGGCCTCGCCGCCGGCCGCGACGGCGGCGACGCGCGCGGCGGCCTCGTGCAGCGCCGGCCCGTCGAGGTCGGCGAGACAGACCTTCAGGCCCATGCGCGCGAAGCGCTCGGCGGCGGCGAGCCCGATGCCGCCGGCGGCGCCGGTCACCACGGCCACGCGGCCAGGTGTCAATGCGGGATGGTGGTTCACTGGGGATCTCCGTCAGGCGTTGGTTGGGGTCGCGCCGGCGATGGCGCGCCGGTCGCGGCGAGTGTACCGGGCGCCGGCGCGTCGAGCCACGATCATCCGGCGCGAGGGGTCGCCACCTGACGCGGCGCCGGCGCGGCCGGAGGCCCTCGTGGCCAATCACCTCGGCGCAGCGGCGTCTCGTTCATGAGCTCGACAGCCCCAGCCATCCATGTTCCCTGGTCAAGCGCGTTCGTCGCCGCCCGATGGTATGCGGTAGATTGGTTATCGTCCGTAGGATGTTGGTGATCGTCCGGATTGATGGACAAATGGTTGATGTCGCTTGACCGCGCCCCCACCGAACCTGATGGTGCGTGCCATGAAACTCGACATCAACGGAACAGTTCGCGAGGTCGACGCCCCTCCGGAGATGCCACTGCTCTGGGTGCTGCGCGATCTGCTGGGATTGCCTGGTACCAAGTACGGCTGCGGCATGGCCCAGTGCGGCGCGTGCACGGTCCACCTCGACGGCAAGCCTGCTCGCTCCTGCGTCCTGCCGGCCTCGAGCGTCGGAGCGCGCAAGGTGACGACGATTGAGGGCCTCTCGGCCGATGGATCGCACCCGGTGCAACGCGCCTGGGCCGAGGTCGATGTCGTCCAGTGCGGGTACTGCCAGTCCGGTCAGATCATGACCGCGGCGAGCTTGCTCGAGAACAAGCCTGATCCGAGCGACTCCGACATCGACGCTGCCCTGTCAGGGAACGTGTGCCGGTGCGGGACATACATGCGCGTACGCGAGGCGATTCACCTCGCGTCGCGGCTCAAGCGAGGTGGCAAGTGACTGTCTCTCGACGCGGCTTCCTGCAGGTGGCCGCGGGCTCGGCGGCGGGGCTCGTCCTCAGCTTCTACGTTCCCGCGGGGGCCCGAGCCGCGATGGCGGCGCCGCCGCCCAGCTCGCCGCCGAACGCGTTCGTGCGCATCGGGACGGACGAGTCGGTGACCGTGATGCTGGCGCACTCCGAGATGGGCCAGGGTATCTGGACCGGGCTCGCGATGTTGATCGCCGAGGAGCTCGAGTGCGACTGGTCGAAGGTGCGGTCGGAGCACGCGCCCGTCGCGCCGGTCTACGCCCATCCGGTGACGCAAATCCAGATGACCGGGGGATCGATGACCACCCTCGGCGAGTTCGAGCGGTACCGCACCGTCGGAGCGATGGCGAGAGACATGCTGGTGCGCGCAGCCGCCGCCCGATGGAAGGTCTCGCCGGCGGCGTGCAAGACCGCCAAGGGTGTGGTCACCCAAGGGAAAGACCAGCTGACGTACGGTCAGCTCGCCGCGGACGCGATGAAGCTGGCGCCGGCGGCCACGGTGAAGCTGAAGGAGCCCAGGGACTGGAAGCTGATCGGCACCCCGGTGCGCCGCCTCGATACACCCGAGAAGATCACCGGCAAGGCGCAGTTCGGGATCGACGTGAGCTTCCCCGGGCTGCGCACGGCCGTCGTGCTCCGCCCGCCGGCCTTCGGCTCCAAGCTCGTGAAATTCGACGCTACGGCGGCCCTCAAGGTGCCCGGCGTCGAGCAGGTCGTCCCCGCCGCGAACGGTGTCGCCGTCATCGCCGCGCACTTCTGGGCCGCCAAGCTCGGACGCGATGCTCTCCACGCCGAGTGGACGCAGCCCGACGGCGGTGGCGTGGACAGCGCCAAGCTGCTCGCCGAGTATCGCGCGAAGGCAAAGACGCGTGGCGCCATCGCGACCGATGTCGGCGATGTCGACGCCGCGCTGGCCGCCGCGAAGTCACGGCTCGAAATGGAGTACGACGTGCCGTTCCTCGCGCACGCGCCGATGGAGCCGCTCAACTGCGCGGTCAAGATCGACGGCGATCGCTGCGAGATCTGGACGGGCACGCAGCTCCCGGCCATCGACCAGCAGGTCGCGGCGAAGATCCTCGGCACGGCGGCCGACAAGATCGCCATCCACACGCCGTTCCTCGGCGGTGCCTTCGGGCGGCGCGGCAGCGCCACGTCGGACTTCGTTTCGGAGGCCGTGATCGTCGCGAAGGCCGCCGGTGTGCCGGTGAAGGTCGTGTGGACGCGCGAGGACGACGTGCGCGGCGGCTATTACCGCCCCGCCTATGTCCATCGGGTCCAGGTCGGCGTCGGCGCGCGCGGAACGCCGGTCGCGTGGGATCACGTGATCGTGGGCCAGTCGGTCGTCGCCGGCACCCTGTTCGAGCCGTTCGTCGTCAGGAACGGCATCGATACCACCTCGGTCGAAGGGGTCGCCGAATCGCCGTACCTCGAGGAGATCCCCGGGCGCCGCGTGTCGTTGCACTCGCCGACGACGCCGATCCCCGTGCTGTCGTGGCGCTCGGTCGGCCACACGCACACCGCCTTCGTGATGGAGAGCGTGATCGACGAGCTCGCTCATGCGGCCGGACAGGATCCGCTCGCGTACCGCCTCGCGCTGCTCAAGGGCAAGCCGCGACACGCCAAGGCGCTGAAGGTCGCCGCCGAGAGGGCCGGCTGGGGCACCGCTCTCGCGGAGGGACACGCGCGCGGGGTCGCCGTGCACGAGTCGTTCGGCAGCATCATCGCCGAGGTCGCCGAGGTCTCGATCGAGCGGGGGCGCATCCGGGTCCACGCGGTCACCTGCAGCGTCGACTGCGGCATGGCGGTGAACCCGCTCGCTGTCGAGGCGCAGATCCAGGGGAGCATCGCTTTCGGCCTCGGCGCTGCGCTGCACGGCAAGCTCACCATCACAGGCGGGATCGTCCAGGAGAGCAACTTCCACGACTACCAGGTGCTCCGGATGTTCGAGATGCCGCGCATCGCCGTCCATATCATCCCGAGCGACGCCAGGATGGGCGGCATCGGGGAGCCGGCCACCGCGGTGATCGCGCCCGCCGTGGCGAACGCGGTGTTCGCATTGACCAAGCAGCGGCTGCGCTCGCTCCCGTTCCGCCTCGCCTGAGGACCGACCATGATCCGATCCTGCCTACCTCTCGCATTTCTCCTCGCCGGTTGCGGTGGACAGACCGCCGCGGTCTCGTCTCCCCCGGCCAGCCGTGAAACCGGCCTTGCGGCGTTCGAGGTCGTGCGCAGCGTCTTTCAGCATCCTCGCTGTCAAAACTGCCACCCAGCAGGCGACGCGCCGCTGCAGGGCGACCAGGGTCTTCCTCACATGCAGCTCGTGCTGCGCGGTCCCACGGGGCACGGCATGCCCGGCGCCGGGTGCACGACGTGCCACGGGCCGGCGAACCCGCCCGGCAGCTACGGCGCGCGCGTGCCGCCCGGCGTGTCGAACGGCTGGCACATGCCGCCGCCCGACATGCCGATGGTGTTCGTCGGCGTCGCGCCGGGCGCGCTGTGCGAGCAGATCAAGGATCCGGCGCGCAACGGCGGCAAGGACATGGCGGCGCTGCGCGTCCACCTCGACGATCCCCTCGTGCTCTGGGGCTGGACCCCTGGCTTTGGCCGCGCGCCCATCTCGACGCCACGCGCCGAATTCATCACCGCATGGGAGACCTGGGCCAGCACCGGGGCGCCCTGCCCTGAGGGTTGATCCGCACATCGAAGGGGCCGCGTTCACTCCACAGTCTGCGGGGCCTTCTCGGCGAAGCGCTCTCGGTACTCGGCGGGCGTCACCCCGAGCCGCCGAGAGAACGCCCGCCACAGCGTGCTCGCATCGCCAAGCCCCGTTCGGGCGGCGACCTCCTTGAGAGAGAGGGCGGTGCCCTCGAGCAGCCTCCGCGCCTCTTCGACGCGGTGGCGGCGCACGAGCTCGGCGGGCGACTCGCCGAGCTCGGCCCGACACCACCTTGCCAGCGACCGAGGGCTCATGCCGGCAGCCCGCGCGACGCGCTCGACCGGCAGGGGCTCGTCGATGTGCTCGAGCACGAAGCTCGAGAGATCGCGCAGCCGCGCCGGCTCGCTCTCCTGCCGGCGGAGCATCGGGCTGAACTGCGCCTGGTGGCCTGAGCGACGCAAGAACAACACAAGGTTCTTCGCGACCGCCATCGCGACGCGGTGGCCGTGGTCCTCCTCGACGAGCGCCAGGGTCAGGTCGATGCCGGTGGTGATACCCGCCGACGTCCACAGGCGCCCATCGCGCACGAAGATGCCCTCGTCGACGACCCGCGCGCCCGGAAAGCGCGCGCGCAGATCATCGAGAAAGCGCCAGTGCGTCGTGACCCGCCGCCCCTCCAAGAGCCCGGCCTCGCCGAGCACGAACGCCCCCGTGCAGATCGAGACGATCGTCGGCACCCGGCCGTGATGGCGGCGCAGCCACCGCACGAGCCGCGCCTCCGAGGGCGGCAGGGGCAAGAAGGGCGAGCCGCCGGCGACGAAGGTCACCTCGGGGTACCCGCCCGCGCGCAGCGAGCGGGCGCCGCCCACGACGAGCCCGTGCCGCGTCCGAACCTCGCCGCCGAGGGACGTCACGAGATCGAGCGCGTAGGCCCGCCACCCGAGCACCTCGTTCGCGTGCCCGAGCACCTCCCAGGGGCCGGTCAGATCGAGCAGCTCGGAGTCGGGGAAGACGAAGAACCAGACCGACCGGGACGCGCGCGCCATGGATCGAGTGTATCCGCCGTGGCCGAAATCGCAATTATATTGTCCTTTCGGACAGACGCCACGTTGGGTAACAACTGGCGAGGCGCCGGCGGTGCGGCCGCGGGCCGTCCGTGCGGCGGGCGCCGCGCCGCACTTCACAGTGCCTTCATGACGTCCCGATCCAGGCCCAAGCAACCCCGGGAGGACCCAATGAATGCGATCAAACTACCCGAGATACCGGACAGCGCCCTTTGCGTCGAGGCGACCGAGCACGCCAGGGCCGTCAGCGCCCCGTTCCTCTTCAACCATGTAGCGCGCACGTACGTCTTCGGCGAGGCGCTGGGGCAGCACAGGGGCCTGTCGTACGACCGCGAGCTGCTCTATCTGGCGTGCGTGTTTCATGACCTGGGCCTCATCGACTCGGCCCCCGTCGAGACGCGCTTCGAGGTCGAGGGGGCCGACGCGGCCAGGACCTTCCTGGCCGCGCGCGGGGTCGGCGCGCACGAGCAGGAGGTCGTCTGGGACGCGATCGCCCTGCACACCACCGTGGTGATACCCCAGCGCAAGCGCCCCGAGATCGCCCTTTGCCAGATGGGCGCGGCCATCGACGTCGGCTACGCGCCCCGGGCGCTCCTGCCGGAACGGCTCGTCGAGGAGGCGCTGGAGCGCTACCCGCGGCTCGGCTTCAAGGAGGCGATGACCTCGGCGTTCTGCGGGCTGCTCCGCCGAAACGAGGCGGCCGCGGCCGCCTCGCCGATCGTGGCCGACGTCGGCGAGCGCAGGCTCGACGGGTTTCGACGCGTCCACTTCTGCGACGTCATCGCGAGCGCGGCGTTCGACGAGTAGCGCCATGGGGCCGCCCTCACTCCACCAGAGCTCGCTCCAGGCGGGGAACCACGACAACGACGCAGGTTGATCGACAGGATGAGAGATGAGAGAGAATTTTCCCGAGCTCACCGCAATGCACGGCCCGCGCGATTTTGTGGAGCTCGCGCCGCGACCCTCGGTTGACGTTGATGTCTCGGCGGTATTAGGTAGCGCTGGCGCCATGGCTGGAGAGCGACAGCCCCGTGGCGTCAGCGTGCAGGAGTCATGGAAGCGTTTCCGTCGAGACTTCCAGTTTTTACCTACCTGACGGTCGAGAACGCGGCGCTCTATCGCGCCATCATGCGTTCGTTCGTCGAGGCGCGAGAGCGCTTCGTGCTGCACCTCAGGCCGGCCGATGTCCTCCGCGCGGTGCGCGAGAACGGCCTCGACGCGACCGCCGTCGACGCGGCGCTCCAGCAGCTCTGCGCGTGGGGAGACCTGCAGTCCCACCTGGACACCGCGGATGTCGCGACCGTCGAGGAGTTCTACCGACCGCGCTTTCTTTACCAGCTCACGCCGCAGGGAGAGGCCGTGGAGCGCGCGGTGAGCGTCTATGTCGAGGCGCTCGCCCAGCGCGGCGAGCTCCAGGCCGCGGCGCTCGGCGACATCCGCACGCTGCTGGAGAGCGTCGCGCAGATGCTCTCCCGGCCGGAGCTCGACGACAGCGCGGTCCACCTCGCGCTCTCGGCGCTCCGCGCGCGCTTCGACGAGCTCACCTCGCAGGCGCAGGCGTTCATGGGCAGCCTCCAGCGCAGCATCGACCTGCACGGGGCCGGCGTGGCGAGCTTCCTCGCCTACAAACAGCGCCTCATCGACTACCTCGAGCGCTTCGTCGGCCAGCTCGTCATCGCGACCGCGGACATCGCGGAGCTGCTCGGCCACGTCGACGCGGCCGCGGCGCGGCGGCTCGCGGAGAGCGCCGGCCGCCGCGAGATCGCCGACGCGCTCGATGGCGAGGAGGCCGACCTCCGGGCCGCGGCCGCGCGGTGGGAGGCGCGGATCGAGGGGCTGCGCGGGTGGTTCATCGGCCGCCCGGGGGTGCCGTCGCAGGCGGAAGAGCTCAGGGCCCGCGCCCGCGCCGCGATCCCGGCCCTGCTCGCCGCGATCGCGAGCCTGCACGACCGCCGCTTCACCCGCAGCGACCGGGCAGCGGATCTCCGTACCCTCGCCCGCTGGTTCGCCGAGGCCCCGACCGACGAGGACGCCCACCGGCTCTGGCGCGCCGCGTTCGGCCTCGCCTCGGCCCGGCACCTCTTCGTCGACCCGGAGGCGCTCGCCGAGCGCGAAGCGGCGCCGGTCCCTGCCAGCCGCTCCTGGCTCGACGCGCCGCCGCTCCGCATCTCACCGCGCCTCCGCGCCACCGGCCGGCACGCGCGGCCCGGGCGGCCGAACGACGTCATCGACCGCTCCCGCGAGAAGGCGCTCCTCCTCGCGCACGAGGACGAGGAGGAGCGCGCCCTCGCCGAGGCGCGCGCCCGGCTCGCCACGGGCCGGCCGGCGCGCCTGTCGGAGCTCGGCGAGCTCACGCCGCTGGCCTTCGACATGCTCCTCGACTGGCTGGGCGAGGCGCTCGCCGCGGGCGGCGGCGAGACCACCTCGAGCGACGGATCGATCGCCATCTCGCTCGTCCCCACGAACGACGGCCGGGTCGCGACCGTCGAGACGCCGGCGGGCACCTTCCGCGGGCCGGATCACCTGCTCACGCTGCGCGCGCTCGCGCCGGAAGAGACGGCCCCCGGCCGGCATCGCACGCGCGCCCCCGAAGAGGTGGCCCCGGCCCGGCATCGCGCCACCGCCCCCGACGAGGCGCTCCCGGCCCGGCATCGCGCGACGGCACCCCCGGGGCCGGCGCCCGCTCGGGCGGCGGCGGAGCGCTCATGACACACGCCCTCGAGGCGCAGCAGCAGCACGAGCAGCAGAAGGCGCTGCGGGCCCTCCTGCGCCACCCCCTCTTGCCGGCGGCCGGCGCGCACGCCGCGTCGTTCCTGCTCGTGCGACGCCACGCCACGGCGCTCCGCGCCTGGCTCGCCCGCTACCCTCGCTGGTCGCTGCTCGTCGAGCCCGAGCAGGCGCGCCTGCGCAAGACCCCGGCCGACCTCGCCGACGGCACGCGCCCGGCGCTCGATCCGCACCACGGCACCCCGTTCACCCGGCGCCGGTACGTGCTGCTTTGCCTCGCCCTGCTCGCGCTGGAGGGCGAAGATCGCCAGACCACGCTCGGGCGGCTCGCCGGGCGCATGGAGGACTACTTCGCCGGCGACCCGGCGCTCGCCCGCGCCGGCGCCTTCGAGCTCGCGGCGCAGGACCAGCGGCGCGATCTCGTCCACGTCGTCCGCTTCCTCCTCTCGCTGCGCGTGCTCACGCGCGTCGCCGGCGAGGAGCAGGGCTTCATCGCCGATCAGCAGCGGGACGTGCTCTACAACGTGAGCCGGCCGGCCGTCGCCGCCATGCTGAACGTGCGCCGCGGCCCGTCGACGCTGGAGACGACCGGCGCGGCGGACCTTGCCGCGCGCCTCGCGGGCGTTGTCGAGGAGCTCGCCCCGGAGACGGACGACGCCCGCAACCAGGCGCTGCGCGCCCGGCTCTTCCGGAGGCTGCTCGACGATCCGGTCGTCTACTACGAGGATCTCGGCCCCGAGGAGCGCGCGTACCTCACGACCCAGCGGCCGTTCATCGTCGCCGAGATCGAGCGGGCGACGGGGCTCGTCGCCGAGGCGCGGCGCGAGGGGCTGGCGATGGTCGATCCGGACGAGGAGCTCAGCGATCTCGCGATGCCGGAGGAGGGCACCGAGGGGCACCTGACGCTGCTCGTCGCCGAGTGGCTCGCCGGCCGCGCGCGCGACGGGCAGCTCGTCGGCCGGGCCGCGGTCGAGCAGCGCGTGGCGGAGCTCATCGCCGAGCACCGCGGGCGCTGGAGGAAGGCCGTGGTCGGCGCGGGCGCCGAGGTCGAGCTCACCGACAGGACGCTCGCGCGGCTCGCCGCGCTCCGCCTCCTGCGCTGGACGCCCTCGGGGATCACGCCGCAGCCGGCGATCGCCCGGTACGCGGTCGCCGCGCCGCGCACAACCACGCCGAGGAGGATGCCGTGACCCTGCCTTCCCCCGTGACCCGACGCTGGCAGCCGCTCCGCAGCGGGCTGCTCAACCTCTACCGCTACGACAGCGAGGAGTTCCTCTTCGAAGGCGGCCGGCTGCTCCTCCGCGGCAACAACGGCAGCGGCAAGTCGCGCGTGCTCGCGCTGCAGCTCCCGTTCCTGCTCGACGGCGAGGTGAGCCCGCACCGCCTGGAGCCGGACGCCGACCCGGCCAAGCGGGTCGAGTGGAACCTGCTCCTCGGCCGCCACGAGGAGCGGCGCGGCTACACCTGGATCGAGCTCGGCCGGCGCGACGACGACGGGGCCGAGCACTACCTGACGCTCGGCTGCGGGCTGCACGCGATCGAGGGCCGGGGGCTCGCCGGCAAGTGGCTGTTCGTCACCTCGAAGCGCGTCGGGCGCGACCTGTTCCTGCAGAGCGCCGGGGCCGCGATCGGGAGGGAGCGGCTCGAGGCGGAGCTCGGCGAGAGCGGCGAGGTGTTCACGAGCGCCGCGGCCTACCGCGCCGCGGTCGATCGCCGGCTCTTCCAGCTGGGCGACCGGTACGGCGCGCTGCTCGACCTCCTGATCCAGCTGCGGCAGCCGCAGCTGTCGCGCAAGCTCGACGAGGCGCAGCTCTCCAGGGCGCTCTCGAGCGCGCTGCCGCCGGTCCCGCCCGCGGTCGTGGCCGACCTGGCCGAGTCGTTCAGGAGCCTCGAGGCGGATCGCGCGGCGCTCGAGGGCTTCGCCGCGGCGAGCGCGGCGGCGTCGGCGTTCCTCGACGAGTACCGCCGCTACGTGAAGGTCGCGGCGCGGCGGCGCGCGGCGGGGGTGCGGAGCGCGCACGCCGCGTACGAGGCCGCGATGCGGGAGCTGCGGGCCGCGGAGGCGGGGCTCGACGAGGCGAGGGCAGCCGGGGAGCAGGCGGCCGCGGCCGAGCAGGAGGCCGAGCTCGCGGCGCGCGGCGCGGCGCGCGAGGTCGAGACCCTGAGCCGGCGGCCCGAGATGGACCAGGCGCGCGCGCTCGATGAGGCGCGCCGGGCCGCGGAGGCCGCCGCGGCCGACGCGGCGGAGGCGGAGCGCGAGCGTCGCCGCGCCGTCGAGCAGGCGGAGCGGCGCGCGCGTGAGCGCGAGGAGGCCGATGCGAGCGCGCACGCCGAGCGCGACGCGCTCGCGGCGACAGTCGCCGCCGCGGGCGGCGCCGCCTCGGAGGTCGGCCTGCCCCCGCCGGCGCTGCCCGGGGGCTGGGACGCCGACCTGGAGCGCGCGCTCCCGGGCGCGCGGGCGCGCTTCGACGCGGCCGTGGCCGAGCGCCGCCGGGGCGTCGCGCACGTGCGCAGGCTCGAGGGCGACGTCGCGGCGGCGCGCGCCGCGCGGGAGCGCGCGGAGGCGGCGCTGGAGGGCGCGGCCGCGCGGCTCGAGCGCGCGCGGGAGCGGGCGGCCGCGGCGCTCTCGCAGCGGGAAGCGGAGGCCGACGCGCTCGTCGATGCGTGGCGCGCGTGGGCGCGCGGGCTCTCGGAGCTGCCGATCGGGGGCGCGGACGTCGAGGCGGTGGCCGGCGCGCTCGCGGCGTGGACGGAGCACGGCGACGGCGAGAGCCCCGCGGCGCAGGCGGCGCAACGCGCGCTCGCCGACGCCCAGGGGCGGCTCGCCGCGGCGCGGGCCGAGGTAGGCCGCGCCCTCGCGGCGGCGGAGGAGGCGCGGCGCGCGCTGGAGGACGAGCGGGACGCGCTCCTCCGCGGCGCGCACCGCGCCCCGCAGCCGCCGCCCTCTCGCGCGCCGGGCGCCCGCGAGGGGCGCCCGGGGGCGCCGCTGTTCCAGCTCTGCGACTTCGATCCCGGGCTCGACGCGGCCGGCCGGGCAGGCCTGGAGGCGGCGCTCGAGGCGGCGGGGCTGCTCGACGCCTGGGTGACGCCGGACGGTCAGCTCCTGGCCGAGGGGGTGCTCGACACGGCGCTCTCGGCCGCCGGGTCGCCGGCGCTCCCGCCGGAGCAGCAGCTCGGCCGCTGGCTGCGCGTGTCGCCGGGCGAGGGCGCGGGCGCGGACGGCGCGGGCGCGGAGGGCGCGCTCGCCGCGCCCCCGGTGCCGGAGGAGGTGGTGCGGGCCGTGCTCGCGCGCATCGGCGCGGGCCGCGGGGCGGGCCGGGTCTGGGTC
The DNA here is from genome assembly GCF_051521455.1 of Sorangium sp. So ce887. Lineage (NCBI taxonomy): Bacteria > Pseudomonadati > Myxococcota > Polyangiales > Polyangiaceae > Sorangium > Sorangium sp. So ce887. Next base: position 4,620,852 of record NZ_CP150354.1, read on the forward strand.
GACGTCTCGGGCCGCTTCGCGCTCGGCCCGCTGCACGGCGCCTGGGCCAAGGCCGAGGCGGAGCACATCGGCCACGCGTCGCGCGCGGCGGCGCGGCGGCGGCGGCTCGCGGCGATCGAGGCGGCGCTCCGCGACGCGGCGCAGGCGATCGAGGCGGCGCTGGCCGCGCGGGCCGAGCTCGATCGCCGCGGGCGCGTCGCCCGCGAGGAGGCGGCCGGCGCGCCGCCTTCCGCGCCGGTGCGGCGCGCGCTGGCCGCGGAGCAGGCCGCGGAGGCGGCCGTGATCGACGCGCGCGCCGCGCTCGCGGCGGAGGAGGAGCGCGCTCTCTCGCGGCGGCAGCGCGAGGCGTACGCGCTCGCGGAGCGGGACCAGGCCGCGGCGGACCTGCGGCTCTCGGCGTGGGTCGGGGCGCTCGACCGGCACGATGCGGCGCTCGAGGCGCTGGTCCACGCCGCGGCGGCGCTGTGGCCGACGGCGCGCGCCGCCGCGGCGGCGCTCCGCCGGGCGCGAGAGGCCGAGGCGGAGGCGCAGCTCGCCGCGGAGCGCGCCGTCGAGCGCGCCGAGGCGCGGCGGCGGGCGGCGTCCCGCCTCCATGAAGCCGAGGTGCACCGGGACACGCTGCAGCGGACGACGGGGGCGCTCGTCGACGAGATCCTGCGCCAGCTCGCCGGGGCGCGAGAGCGGCGCGAGGCGCGCGAGGCGGAGCACCGCGCGGCGCAGCGGGCGCACGGCGATGCGCGGGTGGCGGAGGCCCGCGCGCAGGCGAGGATCGAGCCGCTCCGCGAGGGGCTCGATCGCGCGACGCACGAGCGGGCGGGGCAGATCGATGCGCTCGCGGTGATGGCGCGGGCGCGGCTCCTGTCGGTGCTGGGTCTCCCCGACGTCGATCCCGGGGCGGAGGGGGCCGCCGGGTGGTCGCCGACGCGGGCGGTGGAGGTGGCGCGGCGGATCGAGGCGTCGAGCGGCGACGTCGAGCACGACGACAGGGCGTGGGAGCGGCTGCAGCGGGGCATCTTCCGGCACGTCGATGCGCTGCGGGACGCGCTCTTGCCGCACGGCTACGGGCCGCAGACGACGAGCGAGGACGGGCTCATCGCGGTGACGGTGCCGTTCCAGGACCGGACGTGGGCCGTGCACGATCTCCAGGCGATGCTGGCCGACGAGGTGGCGCATCGCCGGACGGTGCTCGACGCCCGCGAGCGGGAGGTGCTGGAGAACCACCTCATCGGGGAGGTGGCGAGCCACCTGCACGATCTCTTGCACCGGTGCGAGCAGATGGTGCGCGACATGAACCAGGAGCTCGCCGCGCGGCCGACGAGCACGGGGATGCGGCTACGCTTCTCGTGGACGCCGCTCGCGGACGGCCCGCCCGCGCTCCTCGAGGCCCGGCAGCGGCTGATGCGGGCGGGCGGCACCTGGTCGCCCGGCGATCGCGAGCTGCTCGCGCGGTTCCTGAAGGAGCGCATCGAGGAGGTGCGCGCGCGCGGCGAGGCGGCGAGCTGGCAGGAGCAGCTGGCGACGGCGCTCGACTACCGCGGGTGGCATGCGTTCGCGGTGGAGCGCCACCAGGACGGCGTGTGGAAGCGCCTCAACAGGCGCACGTACGGGACCGGCTCGGGCGGCGAGAAGGCGCTGGCGCTGACGATCCCGCAGTTCGCGGCGGCGGCCGCGCACTACCGCAGCGCGCACCCGCACGCCCCGCGGCTCATCCTGCTGGACGAGGCGTTCGTGGGCATCGATCCCGACATGCGGGCGAAGTGCATGGGGCTGCTCGCGGCGTTCGACCTGGATTTCGTGATGACGAGCGAGCGCGAGTGGGGGTGCTACGCGACGCTGCCAGGGCTGGCGATCCATCAGCTCACGGTGAGGCCTGGCATCGACGCGGTCGGGGTGACGCGGTGGGTGTGGAACGGGCGGGAGCGGGTGCGCGCGGACGGGGCGGCGGCGCCGGCGGAGCGGGCGGAGCCGTTGCCCGCGGGCGCGGTGGGGCCGCTGTTCGGCGACGGGGCGGCGTGAGCGGCGGCGAGCTCTCGTGAGCGGCGACCGGCTGCGGGCGGTGCTCGGCGCGCGGGAGCTCGGGTGGATCGTGGAGAAGGCGCGGCGGCGGCTTTCGCGCGGGGAGCCGGTGCAGGGCGCGGTCGTGCAGCGCCGCGACCCGACGGCGGCGGAGCGCGCCGCTGTCGAGCGCCTGTTCGGCCGGGGGATCCAGGGTGCGGCGCTGCGGGTCTCGCTGGACGAGCTGGGGCAGCTCCTGCGCGGGGCCGAGCTCTGCGACGGCGTGGAGGCGGCGGTGGTGGCGCTGACGGGTCCCGTGCGGGATCTCCGCGCCGAGGCGGCCCGGGCCGAGGCGGGCTGGCAGGCCGTCTTCGAGCAGGCGGCGGCGTCGGGCGATGGCCGGCCTGAGGTCGGCGCGTGGCTCGACGAGCTGCGCGCGACCGGCCTCGTGCGGCGGCTCTCGGGCGGGGATGTCGAGGGGGCGCGGCGTCTGCTCGGGCAGGCGGTGGAGGTCGTACGCCGCCTTCCGGCGGAGGGCGTCCCGTTGGCAGAGCTCGCGGCGGCGGTGACGGGGGACAGCCATGCGCTCGACGCGGGCGCGCCGCTGGGGGCGCTCGTGGTCCGGTTCGCGGCGACGGTCTCCGGGGTGGCGGGCTGGGAGCGCGCGGCGGAGCGGCGGGAGGCGTGGGACGGGGCGGGCGTGCTGCTGGACGAGCTCAGCGCCCCGGTGCTGGTGCTCAACCTGGGTGCGGCGCCGGACAGCCTGGCCGGGCGGGTGCTTTCGCTGCATGCGGCGGCCGGGGAGCCGTGCCGGCTGTCGGTCCGGCAGCTCCGGCGGGCGCCGCCGCGGTTCGAGGTGTCGGGGCGCGAGGTGTTCGTCTGCGAGAACCCTGCGGTCCTGGCGGCGGCGGCCGACCGCCTCGGGCCGCGCGGGGCGCCGCTCGTCTGCGTGGAGGGGCAGGTCCGGACCGCGGGGCGGCTCCTTCTGGAGCGGCTCCGCGGCGCCGGGGCGACGCTGCGGTACCACGGCGATTTCGACTGGGGCGGGCTTCGTATCGGGAACGTGGTGCTCGGGAGGCACGGCGCCCTGCCGTGGCGGTACGGCGCGGCGGACTACCGCGCGGCGCCGAAGGGGGCGGAGCTGGCCGGGGCGCCGGTGGCTGCGGTCTGGGACGACGAGCTCAGCGCGGCGATGCGCGAGGAGCGGCGCGCGGTGCACGAGGAGGGCGTGGTGGAGGCGCTGCTCGAGGATCTGCGGCGGGGCGAGGGGGTGAGCTGAGAAGGGATCGCGTCGCCTCGGCTGCCCGCGCTGTCACCGTGTTCTTCGCGAGATCTTCGCGTATTCACCCGGCTACGGCGCCGGCGTGCGCGGCGGCGAGCCGTCGAGATCCGCCATCTTCCCCTCTCGTTCCAGGCGCCAGATGTCCTCGTCGGTGACGAACTCCTGCGCGAGGAGCTCCCGCGCCCGCTTGATCTTGGCGAGGAGGACCGGCTCCGTGACCGGGGTGCTCGACCCCTTGGTCGGCACGGGCGGCGGCTTCATCAGCGAGAACGTCCCGCGCGCCGCGTGCCCCTCCGCCGTCTCCCCCTCGAGAAAGTACGTGATCGTGAAGACGTCCGGTTCGTCGACCGCGTCGAGCCTTACCTCCACATCGACTCCCTGCCCCGGTGGGATCTCGACCAGCCCGAGCGAGACCTCCTCGGGCGGTGAGCTGTCCGAAGCCTTCGCGTAGTGCCGCACCGCCGTGACCGTATCGATCCGCACCGGCGCGTCGCGGTGATGCCAGAGGCGGAAGGCCTGCCGGACCACGCCGTCGCCGTCTTGCTCGGGAAAGCGGCGCGTCGGCGTCGCCACGAGGGTCACGATCCCCCGCTCGGCGAGGTTCTGAAAGACCATGTTCGGGATCTGGAGCAGAGCGCGGCCGGTGAGCTTCTCCCCCGCTTCGCCCCGGACCTCCACCCGGAGCAGAAACTCGGAGACGAGCGCGGTTTGCCGGCGGCGCTCGTAGCTGTGGGTCACGAACGGAGCCCTTGTCTCCTCCGAATCGCCGTCGTCGAACACCCAGGCATAGCTCGCGGGCTTGAACGGCCTTGCGTGGGGGTCGTCCTTGACCCCGACGTCCACGATCCGCGCCGTGAGCTCGACCTCATCGGCGGTGTTGGGCAGGAGCTTGTGGGTGATGGCGACGATCCGCTCCGGCTTGCAGTCGTTGACCTTGTATCTCGGAACCTCGATCTGACTCATTACGTTGTTTCGCCCGAACACCGAGATCGTGGGCATCGCGTACGATCCGTCCAGATCGGGCCAGATGCGGAGCGGCACCCGCGATCCCGTGTGCCTGCCAATGACGGTGTGGAGGTATTCATCTGTCCCGTTCGTGGTATGGGAGCGCACGGCGATGAGGTTCTCCTCGCCGGCGCACACTTCCGGCTTCTCGACCTCGACCTCGTCGATGAGGGGGGCCGGATCCTCCGCGGACGCCTTCGTGCTCGCCGCGGTGGCGCTCGCCGCGGTGACGCTCGCCGCGCGTTTTGCGCTCGGCGGGGCCTCGGGCGCGCTCGCCCTCGGCGCCGCCTGAAGGGGCTCGGGGGCCGTGGGAGCGCGGAGGCACCAGATCAAGAGCCCCAGCGCGGCGGCGAGCGCCGCCACACCGGCCCATCGCGTCTTTGACCGATGCGCGCCGATCTTGGTCGTCATGGCCTGAGCTCCTCGCGTCCTTGTGCTCGAACGCTCGTCAAACGCTCGTCAGTACCAGCACCCGTAGACGTTGCCGCCGGAGTTCCACTGGACGTTGTGGTTCATATCGGCGGACCAGACGGTCGCGCCGGGTTGCGTCCCCCAGGCGTGCCCGCTCCAGCCGCCGATGAGGTCGGGGCTGATGGACACGGCGACGGTCTTCGGGTCGTCGCGGACGCCTCTCCACAAGCTGCTGCTGCTGGTGTCGCACGCGTGCGAGGCCATGCAGTTTGCGACCTGATCGGCGGCCTTTCCGCAGACGTCCGCGAAGCAGGCGATCGAGGTGCCGAGCGAGCCCCAGAACCCCAGGCTGTCCTCGCAGTCGCCCCTCACCCCGGCGTGAAGGGCGTTGGCCGCGTTGGCGAGCTTGGTGTGGCTGTACGTGTACGGGGGGATGGCGCCCCGGCCGTCGGCATGGTGCGCGTAGGCCAGGAACGAGGAGCAGACCATGCCGTTGTTCCACGCCGGGCCGCCGGTCGGGGTGCCCTCGGTGGTGCGGTACTGGTAGAACGAGTACCGCACCCGGCCGCCGCGAATGCTCAGTCGAGTGAACTCGGCTGCTTCGTCGATGATCGAGGGAGCGGCGTAGTAAGGCACATCCCACCAGATGGTGTTGCCGATCGACGCGGCCTTCACGGGATCGCCGACCTGATAGGTCAGCGCGGTCGAGCCGCTCGCGCCGCTCCCGTAGAGGAAGCGGTAGATCCCGCCCTGGTTGACCTGCTCGAGCCCAGGATAGCCCTCGAGCAGGTCGCTGGGCCTGACGGGCGCGCTGCACACCGCAGGCCAGGCGTTCTCTCTCGGCTGCTTCATCGTGGCGTGCGTCACCCACTTTCCGGGGCCATGCGACAGCATCGAGTGCGTCCGGACCTCGCCGACGGCGTGAAGGACGTCCCCGATGGGCCCGGAGCCGGCGCTGAACACGGCCGCGCCGTTCGGCGCATTCCAGCCGGCGCTGGAGTACCCGCACGCCTGCTCGGCGGCGGCAGCGGCGGAGGCGAGGCACGACGATACGACGATGAGCGGCAGGACGATCGCTGGGTTCACGGGCGCACCTCCGAGCGACAGCATGGCTGTCGGGATACGAGGCAGTGACGCGGGCGCGTGGAGCGTCCCGGGCTCTGACGGACGAACGTCGCGAGCGGCCCGATGCGGCGGGCGTGCTCGCTCGAGATACGGAAGGATTCCTCGCCCGCTCTCCCCAAGCTCGGGCCGCTCGCGACGTTCGTCCGTCAGAGCCTGGGGTTCGCGGGGTCGAACCGACGGACGCCCCGAGGGGGCGGCGCACGCGCGGCCCCCTCATCGCAGGATAATAGTGTGGTCTCAAGAAACAATGGGCAAGCGGAAAATGGAGGTGAGATTGCCTCTTGCGACCGTGATCAAACGTGCTGCATGGTCAGGTCCCGCTGACGCGCAGGACGGATTGGCGAGACCCTGGAGCACCTCGGCCAGGCGCAGCTCGAGCTTCAAACGCGAGAGCTCCCTTGCGCGGGTCGTCCGCGAGCTTGTCCGAAGGTTCCTTTCGACGGAGGGAGAGCGCCATCCTGCCATCCCATGAGATTGGGCGCCCGACAGCACCTCACGGCAGCCGACCTCGTGATACCCACCCTCCTGCCGCGAGCTCGAGCCCCCAGGCGGGGATCTTGAGGGTGCGCGCCGCTGGGGGTGGGCTTTCGTATCGGGAACGTGGTGCTCGGGAGGCACGGCGCCCTGCCGTGGCGGTACGGCGCGGCGGACTACCGCGCGGCGCCGAAGGGGGCGGAGCTGGCCGGGGCGCCGGTGGCCGCGGTCTGGGACGACGAGCTCAGCGCGGCGATGCGCGAGGAGCGGCGCGCGGTGCACGAGGAGGGCGTGGTGGAGGCGCTGCTCGAGGATCTGCGGCGGGGCGAGGGGGTGGGCTGAGAAGGGCGCGTGCGTTCCTTGCGTTCCGCGCCCTGTCGGCCCGCGTCACGGGCAGGACAGCTCAGCCGCCGAGGGCATCGCTCCCGGCCGCGTCGACCTCGCTGAGCGCCGCAGGCGCCGCCGGGGCCGCCGGCTCCTCGACGGCGGTCTCGCTTGGCCCGGCGCCGGCGTACCGCTTGCCGGCGCGCTCCGACGCCTTCAGCACGGGGCCGCGGATCGTCTCGATGGCCTCGGCCGGCGCATCGGAGAGGTCCAGGTTGGAGAGCACCGCGGCGACGACCCGCAACCATTTGTTGCGCGCCGAGAGGAGGGTCGCGTTCGGCACGGACGCGGTCTTCTCCTTGGTGGGGCGCACTGCGAGCACGGTCTCATGCGCCTCGACCACCCTGGGGTGCAGACCGGCGATCTCCGGGACCGAGAGGAACAGCCGCTTCCGTTGCGCGTTCTCGACCCAGGGAGCCAGCAGCGCGACCATCTCTTCGATCATCAGGTGCTTCTTCGCCGGGCCCTTGGGCGTATCCACCAGCGTCCATGTGGACTGGGCTGGCGGCAGTAGTCGCGTTCTTCCGGGAAGTCTGGTCGTGATGGTGACCACTGGACCCATTTGGAGATTTGAGGCAAAGTCGAGATGAACAGGCTATTTTTGTTCTGTGCTTCGGTCTCACGGCGTGCAATTACGATGTGGGTGAGTGCTATGTCCGGGGTGAGGGAAACGAAGGCGTCGGCGGCAGCATCATCATCTCACCGACAGGAGGGGTTGGAGGCTTCGGGTGGTATGTGCCACTGGAGCCGCAAGATCACACGGGTTTCGATGCGGATCCGTGCTCGCAAACCGTAGAATGCACGGTCACGTGGAAGGCGGGGTCGGCTGTTTGCAGTAACCAGGGCGCGTCGGATAGCTGCACAACGCGGTACCAGGGCGAGCACGCGAGTTTGGACGAAGCCAGGGATCGATGTGAGGAAGCCTCTGGGGTTCGCAACGGCTCCGGTGCGCAGTCGTGCGACTCATGTCGGTGGGCGGCAGGCTCAAGCTCGTCCGACTGCAAAGAGGCATGCAAGGAAAAGTGCGATCAACTCTGGGAGCGGTGCTACGACGACTGCCCAAAGGGGGACAGGAACTGTCGGAGCCAATGCACCGAAGAACTTGGGCGATGCCTCAAAGACTGCGACAGGAGGTGCAAGTGATGATCGAACTAGTCTTCAAGGTGACCGGAGAGGACGGCGAGCCGCGCGACATCGTGGTTCGCATCCACGAGCCGACCAGAAACCCACCGGAGAAGAAATGGCCTTGGGTTATCCCTGTGGAAGTCGACGGGCGCAATTACAATGTATCTGGGGAAGATCCTCTCGACGCGATCGAGAGCGGAGCTCGGCACGCGGCGATTCTGTTGCGCGAGATCCATGGCGATGCGCTCGAGCCGCCCCTTGAGCCGCGAATGAAGGAGGGCCAATGAGCGACTTGCGGACGCGCCGAGTCTACCCATCGCCGGAACCGAGGCGTACTCGGCTTCAGCTCCCGGGGTGTTGCTCGAAGACGGACGGCTCGCTCGGCTGTGAGGGGTAGCGTTACACCGGGCCGGCCAGCGCGTCTGACCGAGGGCACAGGGGCCGCTGGTTCTTGGGGCGGCATCGACGGACGCTCCGCCGGCTGCTCGTCCTCCCGCCCGCCTCGGCCGTCACGTCGGCAGCGAGCAAGCGAGCGCTCCAGGCCCTTGGCCGTCGCAGTGTCTCGGGCCCTTCGCCGGGTGAGCGTGGGTCGCTGGGGATAGCGGGGAACTGGCGGCCTACCTACTCGCCGTCGGCCATCTGCGCCATGACGGCGATCAGGCGTAGGCGATGTCCCGGGGCCAGCGGCTCTCGATCGACGAGGCCGGCCGGTAGCCGCGCGCCTTGAGATAGCGCTCGATGTCGTCGGGCGAGATGCGATCCAGGGGCTGTCGCAGGCGATGATGTTGCAAGGCTCGGAAGGCGCCGCCCCGCAGACTGCCGCACCTGCCGCACCTGCTGCACCTGCCGCAAGAGGAGGCATCACCGAGTCCGGTGTAGCCAGCATGCGCGTCGCGAGCCGGACGGGGCCCGGATCGCGACGCCCCGAAGTCAGCGCCCGAGCGCGGTCGCGATGGAATGCGCGGCGCGCAGCGCGAGGGCGGCGATGGTGAGCGTGGGGTTCACGGCGCCGCCGGTGGGGAAGACGCCGCTGCCAAGCAGGTAGAGGTTGTCGTGGTCGTGCGCGCGCAGGTTCGGGTCGACCACCGAGGCGCTCGGGTCGGCGCCCATCCGGTAGGTGCCCATGACGTGCCCGGCGCCCTCGTGCTCGAGCCGGTGCTCGCGGAACGTGGCCCCGAGCGCGTCGAAGATCCGGTCGTGGACCGCGCGCGCGGCCGTCATGCCGTCGCGGGTATAGGGGTCGACCCGGTAATGAAGGCGCGGCCGCGGCAACCCGAGCGCGTCGCGCTGATCGAAGGCAGGCGTGACGCGGTTGTCGGGATCGGGGAGCTGCTCCATCAAGCTGGACACGCAGAGCTGCCGGGTGCAATGCCACGCGAGCTCGGCAGCGAGCTGCTTGCCCCGTAGACCCTTGCGCACGAGATCGGCCGCGGCGACCCCCGGCCCGCCGATCGGCCACTGCCACCCGCTGTTGCCGAGCTCCACCCGGAACGCGGCGCGCACCCCCCGAGAGGCGCTGTTCCGCGTGGCGTCGATCCCCGCCGTCGAGAGCGGTCCGCGGGGCTGCCCGAGCGCTTCCCCGGCGAGCGCCCAGCTCAGCTGGATGGGGTGATCCATGAGGTTGCGCCCCACCTGGCCGCTCCGGTTCGCGACCCCGTCCGGCAGCGCGTCGGTCCGGGACATCAGGAGCAGCTTGGGCGTCTCGATCCCGTGCGCCGCCACGATATAGACCTTGCCCGAGGCCTCGTGCTCGGTGCCGTCCGGGCGCTTGAACAGGACACGGGACACGCGTCCGTCAGGGCCGACGCCGACGGCGGTGGCGATGGCCTCTTCCACGATCCGCACGCCGGCCAGCTCGGCCTTCTTCACGTGCACCGAGGCGTCATAGCGGGCCACGATCGGGCAGATCGGGATGCAGGAGTTGTTGCCGCAGCACGCGGGCCGGCCGTCGTACGCGGCGCTGTTGCGCGCCTGCGCCGTGGCGGTCACCCGATAGCCGAGGGCCGAGATCCTGTCGGCGATGCGCAGATCCGAGTAGCTGTGGGGGATGGGCGACATCGGGTAAGGCGTGCTGCGCGGCGAGCCGAGGCTGTCGTCGCCGGCCACGCCCATCTCGATCTCGCTCTCGACGTACCAGGGTTCGAGCGCGTCGTACGCGATGGGCCAGTCGACGCCGACTCCATGAAGGGTCTTCATCCGGAGATCGTCGGGCAGGAAGCGGAGGGCGGTCCCGAGCCAGTGCCAGGTCGTCCCGCCGACGACGCGGAGGTACGTGCTCTTGAAGAGATCCGGGCCCTCCTGCACGTAGTACCCGCCGGGAGCGCTCTCGTTCGGCGCAGGCGCGGCCACGGAGCGCGGAAAGGGGACCTCCAGCGTCTTGACCACGGCGCTCCGGAACGCGCTGACGGCCTTGTCGCGGTCGACCCGCGGCCCCGACTCCAGCACAAGCACCCTGGCGCCCGCCTTCGCGAGCCGGTAGCCGGCCAGCGTCCCCGCGATGCCCGCGCCCACGATGACCACATCCGCTTGCAGCCTGTCCCCCATACCGAGCTCCTTCCGGGCGGCGGCCGCGCGCCCCGCCGCCTCATCCCGCGGGCGGCTCTCCCCAGAACCCCATCGCCCCGCCGCAGGTGCCCGGCGCGCTGGCGTAAGGGAGCGATCTCCACGCGAGCGAGCCCTCGTAGGTCGCCAGCGCGCGCCCGTCGGCCGCGTCGTACTCGCCCGTGTACCAGAACAGGAGGATCTCGTCCGCGAGCGCCCGCAGGCGCCCGTCGGCGAAGACGCCCCGCGCGGTCAGGTCATCGAGGGTGCACGCCGGAGCGTCGCCGACGAGCCCCGCCCTGGCATAGAGGTCCTCGAGCGCCGCAGCCTGCTCCGGACGTGCGAGGAGGCAGTCGAGGTAGATCTGCGCGTGGTCCCGGACGAGGTCATCCACCCCGGTGAGCAGCGTGGACAGGGCGAGGAACCGGTCGAGCGGCGTGGCGGCCCGGCCGCGGATCACGTGCCCCGCGAGACCGGCGGCGGCGGCGAGCAGCGCGGAGGTGAAGAGGGCGAAACGGCGCCGGCCCATGCGGACGATGGCGCGTGAGAGGGCGGTCGAGGTGCCGGGCCTTGCCATCTTTCTCTGGAGGATCCGCCCCGGATTGAACTGCTGGATGCCGCTGTTGCCACGGGGGAGGCTCGTGGCTCAGGCCATGATGACATGAGGGACGAGGTGCCCAACGTCAATCACGATCTCCCATGGTCCACAAGGTCGCTCCCCATCCATCCGCTACCTGACCCTCTCTGCGTGACCGTCTCTGCCTGACCACTCCACGTCCGTCGCGGTCGCTCACTCGGGTCGCTCATCACCATCAAGCTCGCCATCGGCCGCACGGAGACGTGGATCTCCGATCAAACCGGATACAGCTCAAGCGGTCAAGCGCGCAATCCGACCGCTCCTCAATAAGGGCAACTCAGCACTTCCGGCGCGCTCGTGCCATAGGTGCTCACGCCCGAGATGACGTTGTCTTCCGGATGAAAGAGCACCTGGGCGCCAGCCGGTCCCGACAACCAGCATTGCTGCTGGATCGAACGCGATTGCCTCCCGCGCGAGAGCTCGCACCGAGCCACCGTACCGCCGCGGATCGTGACGTCGCTGGCCTCGATCCTGATACCGGGATAGGAACCTGATGTGTGGCGTAGAATATTGTTGAAGACGAGCGGAGCCTCCAGGGTCACATCGCCTATCCGGACCGAGCTCGCGGGCAGCGTCGTCCGCGAGGTCAGGAGCACGCCGTAGTACCCGTTTCCCCAGGACCAGATGTCCCGGAGCGTGACGCCGGTGCCCGCCTCTACGTGCACGCCGTGGGTCCCGTTGTAAGCGGACATGACCCTCTTGATCCGGATCCCCGTCGGACGGTCCTCCTCGATGCCGCTCGCCAGCATGACGCCGGCGCCGCCGTTGTGGTGAAAGTAGCTGTCCTGGACCAGCACGTTCTCCGCCACCGCGCTCGGGATCTCGGCGCTTCGGCGGGGCAGGGTGGAGATCCACAGGCCGTGTCCGCCATTGTCCGTCCTGGAGCCGTTGCCGGGATGGATCATGTTGTGATGAACCTCGCAGTTGCGCACGGTCACGTTCGCGGTGACAATTTTGATCGCGGTGGCGCCGAGCGGGCCGTCGATGTTCTTGATCTCGCAGTTCTCCACGAGGATGGGCGGCGTGTCGTGGTACCCGGCGATGGAGGACAGATAGATGCCGCCCTTCGGTACGCCGTCCACGATCACGTTCCGGATGACACCCCCGGTGCCCCAGGTGAAGCCGATGCCGTCCAGGTTGCGTGGCTTGCAGGAAGGCAGCTGGGGCGCGAGGGGCGAGTACCGCATGATGACGTTCTCCACCCTGCACTCCGAGCAGGTGTTCAGCTGGATGCCGCTGTTGGCTATCTTGCGTGGTCCCTCCGTGAGCGCGATCTGCAGGTTGCGGATCCGGAGCCCCCGGACCGCCTCGACAACGGTCCCGTCCCGCCTGATGACCCTGGTGACCTGGATCGCCCCGGGGTACTGCTCCGGATTGCAGGGAATCGCCACAAGGGTCGCGGTCCCGGGATCGCCTGGGTCGGCGTCGGGAGACAGCTCCGGCCCCTCCAGGGTCAGCGCGTCGTAGTGAGGCCGCAGGGGAGTGCGCAGCACGTAACGCCCCGCAGGAAAAGCCACGGTGCGCCTGCGGGCACTCAGCGACGCCGCGCATTCGATGGCCCTCGCGATGCCCGGACTGTCGTCGACGCTCGTGCTGTGGTCGACGGAGGCGTCGGCGGAGAACGGCCATTCCGCCGGCCTCGCCAGGTAGGGAAGGACGTCGACCACGCCGTCCGGGTCAACGGATCCTGGCAGGCAGCAGCGCGCCCCCAGGCAAGTATTCAAGTCCTCGTGCAGCGTCCTGGTCCCCAAGCAGACGCCGCTGGCGGGGCAGAAAGGCCCCGTGCAGAGCGGAGATTCCGTGGCGTAATCAGGGCAGGCGAGCCCCGTCGCCTCGTCTGTCACGAAAGGCGGTTCGGCGTCGGGCGCATCAAGACTGCAGAAACTCGCGGACCCGGCGCTCTCTACCGCAGAAGAGTGATGTCCCCATTCAGCAGCAGCGTGGCCGGAGCCGTCCGAGACCGGGGTGGCTCCGGCCCGAGCGGAGACGAGCGCGAACAAGGCTCCGATCAAGGTCTTCACAAACCGCTGGTCCAACAACACAAATGCCTCCGTTCTCGAACGAGGGTCGAGTCGTCACTGGTCAGGTGCAATGATCGAGCGCAGAAGTCGAGCAGGGCACTGCTTTGCTAGTGAAAGAGTCACCCCCTCCGGGCGGCCGCGACGCGAGCACACAGACGTTCCGCTCGCCGCGTCCGGTCTGAGCGATTTTCCTGAGCGGCGCGCCGCGCGCGGCGCGGCGGCCCGTCCTGGCGAGAGCGGAGCGGGCAAGCCAAAGACAGTAATACTGGGAGCTACTGTGAGATGTCTTACTGTCGCCGGAGAGCGAGGCTGTCCGTGGCAGTTACGTTCGAGAGCGATATGCCCATTGCGTGGGACGCGCCGGATGCGCCGTCGCGCATGCCCGCGTGCATCTGGCCGCGTTGCGTCCTCTTGCTGTGGCGCAGAACGTCACGCCGCGTCTGCGATATGCCACGTGGCTTGTCACGCTCAACGCCTCCGCGCAAGCGCCGAGACGCCGCGACCGAGCGCGCCACGGCGGCCCGCCCTGCGAAGGCGATGGGGTGACGAGCCGACGGCGGCCGAGCGAATTTCGTGAAGGACGGGCGCGCGCGGCGGCCTCCGGCCGAGAGGACAGGACACCGCGTGAGCCGTTGTCGTCGATCACCGCGCCACGTCGCGAAATGCCGAGTTGTAGCGATCCTCTCCGTCCGCGTCGGGGATCGCTGTTGACGAGCGGCTCAGCGACGGTGCCGAGAGGCAGGTAAACGGGCGTGGCGTCGGCACGGTTCGCGGTCCTTTCGTGGCTCACTGCGGGGGCCCCGAGCTTGACCCACGTTTGCGGGCTCGTGGACCAGACCTCCTCAGCTCGCCCCGCAAGCGATCATCAGCTGACAGAAGGCGACGAACATCATCGCGCCGATCGTGAAGCAGCCGAATCGCCAGCCCTTGCCGCTAGCGCCTGCTCCCGCTACCAGGGGGCCCGCCGCGCCCGGAAGCTCCGGGGACTTTTTTTTTACGGTCGGCACCCTCTTCCACCGCGCGGGCAGGGCCTCGCCGTCGAGCAGCGCCACCGGAGGCGTGCGCTTGACGATCGCCAGCGCGCTCGCCGCGCGGCTCTCCTGATGGCTCCGCTTCCAGGCGCGGATCGCCGCCTCGGGGAGCCCGAACACCTCGCCGGAGCCGTACGTCCCCGCGAGCCCGGCGAGCACGCGAAGGTGCCAGTCGGCGGGCACCGCCCCGGGCAACGACTCGACCGCTTCGGGGGGGACCGGGGGGAACCAGACCGCGAAGTGCTGGACCTGCCGTCCGGTCCAGTCCTTCCGCGCCGGATCGAGGAACCGCGCCGCCACGTACGGATAGGCGCGCGGCTCCTCCGGCCCGCGCCCGTCGATCTCGAGCAGGCCATAGCGGAGCTCTCCGGCGCCCGCGTCGGCGTCGCCGATCATGGCCTCGAGCGTCGTGAGCCAGGCGGGGAGCGCCGGGATCTCGGGAACGCAGATGAGCTCGTAATCCCAGTGCTCGCCGCGCGTCCTCCAGAGGAGGCGCGATGTCTCGACGAGGGGCAGCGGCGCGCGCACGAGCATGACGACCCTACTGGTTCTGGTGGTAGGCGCGGGCTCCCTCGTCGTCGCGCAGGGCCGCGACCATGGCGGTCAGGACCGCCGTGAAGGTGTCGCCCTTCCGGATCGCGTCCTCGCGCACCTTCTTGAGCCGGTCGAGCCGGGTGGTCGCGAAGTCCTTGATCGAGATGAACCGCAGGATCTTGCTCACGATCTGGTATCGCTTCGGCAGGAAGTCGTCGAGGGAGTCGACGAACTGCACGAGATCGCGCAGGCCCTGGAAGAACGTCTCTCCCGTCGACTTCTCCTTTCTCGCGGCCTGCGCCTCCCGGACCGCGCCCTCGACGGTGCTCACAAGGATCGCGGGGGCGAGGGTGCGCACGCCGAGCGAGGTCCCCGGGTCGACCTGCGCGCCGGCCGGGGCGGCGACCGACGAGAGCAGCATGAAGCGGTGTCCGAACGCGTGCTCGGCGCGGAGCACCGAGCAGAGCTTCGCGAGCTGATCGTCGGCGTCCCGGCAGACCTCGCGCTCGAAGTCCCTCGCGGCGTAGTCCGGCGGGAAGAGATCGGCCTTGCTGAGGGCGAGGATCCACTCCCGCGGGAAGCTCACCTCCTTGCCCGTGGCGGCGCTCGCCCGGCGCAGCCGGTCGCACTCGTCGGCGAAGTGCTCGAAGAGCCACCGGATGTACCCGGTGCCCTCGCTCCGGTACTTCGCGCCGTCCGCGAGGAGGATGCCCACCTGGCTCATGCCGAGCCGGAGCAGGCCCTGGCGCATCGCCTCGCGCTCGTCGGCGTCGACCGGCTCGTCCTCCCACCAGCGCCCGGGGTAGTCGTACCAGTGAATGCGGAGCGCCGGATCGGGCAGGTCCCTCGGGAAGAAATCGAACTCGTACTCGTCGAAGCGCGTGCTGCCGTCCGGGAACCTGCCGTCTTCGAGGCGGTAAAAGCGCCCGAGGAGCTGGTTGCCCTGCGCCTTGTTGACCGCCTGGATCTTGTACGCGTGCTCCTGCTGGAACGAGGGCTGGGTCTGCGCCCGGTAGAAGGCCGCCAGGAGGACCGTCTTGCCGGCGCCGGAGGCGCCGAACAGGGCGACGTGCAGATCGAGGGGCGGCATACCGGGATGCGATACGGGAGCGCGCGCCTCGGCACAAGCGCCGGCGCGCGCGGCCTCGCCCCGGAGCCAGGGCAGCGCTCGCCCGAGCGCCGCCGCGGCCCCGGCGCGCTACTCCACCCGCACCTCCCGCCGCGTCACGCTCGCGCCGCCCCGCGTGTCGTGGATCACCGCCCACAGCGACACGCGTCCCGGCTCCGAGGGCGGCGTCCACGTGGTCCCATGGCCCGTGCGGGGGCCCGTCACCGTGTCGCTCACGAGGCGCCGCGCCCCGTCGAACCCGCCCCCGTCCGTGTAGTAGTCGACCCAGATCGCCTCGCGCGCCGGCGGTCCGCCGAGCGCCGCGGCCTCCACGTCCTCCTCGGCGGCGTCGGACGGCACGATCGCGTCGATCTCGTAGGTCGTGCAGTCGTCGGCTTCCGGCGTTGCCGGGCCGCAGCCCTGGACCTGCGCTTCCGGTTGAACGCACCGTTTCACGACGGGCAGGCCGCCCTCGACAGGCTCGACCTCCTGGTCGTCCAGCTTCAGCGTGAAGCCGTCGATTCGCGGGTTCGTGTTCGGTCGCTCGTCCTCGAAGACATACACTTGCGTGTAGCCCACGACGAAGCTGTCCGGACCGAGCACCTTCCCGTCCTCATCGACGCACTCCAGTGGAATCCCCGCGTCTGCCAGCGCCGCGGACGGGTCAGCGCCTGCCAGCGCCGCGGACAGGGCCGGGGACAGCCGCGTCTTGCCGGCGCACACGGCGAACAGCACATAGGCCGACGAATACGTCGTCCCGTTCTCGGTGTGCGCTACGTCCTTGCGCTCGAGGATCTCCTTGGGCAGCGTCCAGGTAAAGGAGACCGCATCGGGCTCGCCGCTCCTCTCCGGGTCGATCTCCTGTCGATCGAAGGGAGCGGTCTGCTCCTCCTCCCCATCGTCGCTGCCGTTGCCGGCACCGCCGCTGCCGCCGCCGCCGTCGTTGCTGCGGCCGCCGCTGCCGCCGCCGCCGTCGTTGCTGCGGCCGCCGCTGCCGCCGCCGCCGTCGTTGCTGCGGCCGCCGCCGCCGTCGTTGCTGCCGCCGCTGCCGCCGCTACCGCCTCCTCCGTGCCCCGGTGGCGCGATCCCCGCCATGATATACGTGCTCGCCCACTGCGGGAGGCATCCGAGGTGCGCATCCAGCCCGACAGGTGGGTTCACGCAGCCCCCGATCCACGTGACCTCGACCTTCCGCGGCGCGCCCTCGGTCGCGCTCGGCGGGTCGGCGTACGTCATCTGGAACGTCACGGGCTCGCCCGGCGCCGTGTACGGCTTGTCCGCCGTCACGGCCAGGATGCGGAGCCCCTCCACCTCCGACGACGGCGCCAGGTTGCTCCCTGCGCAGCAGGGGATGCCAAGGGCCAGCGTCGAGAGCGCGGCGAGCAGCGTGCGACGAGCGGGCAGTAAGGTCCGTTTCATCAGAAGTCTCCTCGCAGCCCGAGCGTCGGCAGGAAGGGGAGCCCCGTCACGTACTCCCGCTTCGTGAAGTTGAAGTTGTAGCTGATGCCCTCGGCGGCCTGGAAGTTGTAGACGTTCTGCACGTCGAGGTAGAGCCCGAGCTGCCACGTCTTGAATTTCCACGTCTTGTCGGCGCGGATGTCCAGCTGATGGAACACCGGCATCCTCTCGCTGTAATCGCCCCCGAGCGGGATGGGCGAGTACTTGGCCGAGGACGCGTGGTAGATCGCGTTCACCCGGTTCGGATCGCACCCCTTCTGCTCCGGATCGCAGACGTAGGGTGTCTGCAGGTTGCCCGACACGACCCGGAAGCGCGCGCCGACCTCCCAGCCGCGGCCGAGCCGCAGGCTCCCGAGCACGGTCAGCACGTGCGTCTGGTCCCACGGCGCGAGGTACTCCTCTTTGCCTGGGCCGTCCGTGCGCACCGACCGTGAGAGGGTGTAGGCCGCCCAGCCAAAGAAGCGCTCGTCCGGCTTGTACTTCAAGAGCACCTCGCCGCCCACGGCGTATCCGGTGCCGTCGTTGGCATATCCCTCCTTCTCCGGCGACATGACGACCAGCCGATCGAGCTGCTTGTAGAACCCGTCCACCGTCACGTCGATCTGCGGCGTGATCTCCTGCTCCACGCCGAGGCCGTAGTGGATGGCGCGGTTCGACTTGAGCTCCGGGTTGCCGAACGGCTCGATGCTCTCGTTGAACTGGGGCGCCTGGTAGTAGAGGCCCACGCCCCCCTTGGCCGTCGTCCGCGGGAAGCCGCTCCGGATGTCGTAGCGCGCGTTGACCCTCGGGCTCACGTCGAGCGTTTGCGTGTCGAGCGCATAGTCGACCCGCACCCCGGGGACGATCCGCCCGCGCGGCGAGGGGACGATCTCGAACTCGGCGTAGGCGGCCGGCCGGGAGTACGCGCCGTCGAACGACTGGTCCTGCACAGGGAGGGTCGAGAACGGCTGGTTCGACGGGTGACCGGCAGGCTGCCCCCCCGTAGGCGCGTGGAGGTTGACCGTGGCGATGCCGCCCGAGAGGTCGGTCCCGACGTTCATCGTGAGGTACCTGGCGAACCGGTGCGAGAGCTCCAGCCGCAGATCGAGCGAGGTCGTGGTGACGTTGAAGGAGAGGGGAGCGACCTCGAAGTCGGCGACGTCCCTGCCGAGGGCCAACGACCAGAGGATCCGATCCCGGGTCCCCAGGCGGTTCTCGTAGCTGAGCTGGAAGCGCTGGAAGGCGGTGTGCAGCCCGAAGTCGCCCGTCAGCGCCGGCTCGTCCTCCGGCGGCTTGTCCAGGGTGATCTTGAAGGCGTCGTCCGATCCGTAGACGCTCGCGCGCACGCGCTCGCTCGCGGAGGGGCGCCCCTCGACGACGAGCTGGTAGTCGTAGTAGACCGGCGCCTGGGTCACGCTGGAGCCCGCCTCCTTGAGCACGGGCCCGAGCCACGCGTCGACCCAGCTCCGCCGGCCTGCCGCGATGAACGTCCAGTCCTTGAGGTACGGGACGGGCCCCTCGAGGAGCACGCGCCCGTCGATGAGATCGAGCTGGACCACGCCGTGGTACTTGCCGTCCTGCTTCGGCGAGCGGAGCCCGACGTCGACGATACCGCCCATGGCGCGGCCGTACACGGCGCTGAAATTGCCCGGGTAGAAGTCGATCTTCTCGAGCATCTCGGTCGGGACGACCGAGGAGAGGCCGCCGAAGTGGTAGATGATCGGCACCGGGGTGCGGTCGATGAACGTGAGCGTGTCCTGGGGCGCGGACCCGCGCACGATGAGCAGCCCGAACCCGCTGCGCGCGACGCCGGGCAGGCTCTGCAGCGAGCGCAGCGCGTCGCCGCCGGTCCCCGGGATGCGGTCGATCTCGCGGCGCTCGATCGTCCTCCGGGTCACCTCGCGCGGCGGGCGCTCCCCCTGCACGGTCACCTCGATGCCCGGCGCCTTGCCATCCTTGGGCGCCGCGAGCGAGATGCGGTAGCGCACCTCGATCGCCTCGCCCGCCGCGATGTCCTCGTCGGCCGTGAACGGCTCGAACCCCGCGGCGGCGACCTCGACGCGGTACTTGCCGGGAGGGAGGTTCTTGAAGAGGAACTTGCCGCGCTGGTCGGTCTTCACGTCCTCGCGGCCGCCGTCGGGCCGGAGGAGGCTGACCGCGATGTCCGGGAGCGCCTCGCCGGTGCTCGCGGACAGGACGGTCCCGACCACCGTCTCGACGTCGGCGGGCGGCGCCGGCGCCGCCGCGTCGGCGGGCTTGGGGGTGAGCGTGAAGCCGTACCGGTAGAGGATGCGGGAGGGCGCCGGCGTGCCGTCCGGGCGCCGCGCCGGCTCGAACACGAGGCCGGGCGCCGCGGCGAGCGCGGCCTCGTCGAAGCCGTGTCCCCCCGGCGTCGTGACCTCGGCCTTGGTGACGCGCCCGGTCCGGTCGATGTCGAGCTTGAGGATGACGCTCCCCTCGACGCCGGCTTGCTGGGCCTCCACGGGATACGCCGGCGGGGCGTACGTGATCAGCTTCGGCGCGCTGATGGCGATGGGCGGCGCCGGCTGGGCCGTGCCGGGCTGCGGGACGACGACCGCGCCGGCTCCGCCGCGAGGAACGGACGCGGCGCCCGGGTCCCCCTCGGAGGGCGGAGGCTCGGGCGGAGGCTCGGGCGGAGGCGCGCCGGCGGGCTGCGCGAGCGCTGTGCTGCCGGTCATCACGACCGCGAGCAGCAGCGCTTCGGAGACGAGGAGGTGCATCGCAGAGGACGCTGTGGAAGCCATGCGGCTCGCCCTCTCGCATGGCGACGCCCAGGCGAGAAGACGCATAAGGCAGCCGGGACCGTGCTTCCGGGATCGGGCGCCGCGCGCGTCCGCGGATGGCGCGCTCTCCGGCTGCGCGCCGGCTGCACGCGGCCTGCTCAGCCGCCGACCTCGGCCACGAACCGGCTCACGTCGTCGCTGTCGCCCACGAGCAGCAGCGTGTCGCCGTCCTGGATCACGTAGTCCGGTGTGGGTGCCTCGAGCCGCGGCTTGTCGCCGGGCCGCTTGTTGCTGTGCGGCCGCACGCCGAGCACGTTGATCCGGTACCGCTGGCGGATCTTCGCGTCGGCGAGCGTCTGTCCGACGAGCGGCCCGTGGGCATTCCAGGGGACCACGCGGTAGTGGCTCGCGAGATCGAGGAGGTCCTGGGCGAGCGGCATGGTGATGTCCGCGCCGACGCGGCGACCCATCTCGGTCTCGATCTGGATGACGCGGGTCGCGCCGACGGCGCGCAGGATGTCGGCCTGGCGATCGGTGGCGGCGCGCGCGATGATCTCGCGCACGCCCATCCGGACGAGCGAGGCCACGCAGAGCACGGACGGCTCGAAGTGCTCGCCGAAGGTCACGATCGCGGTCTCCGCGTACTGCGCGCCGATCCCCTCGAGCACCTTGTGGACCGTGGCGTCGCCGACGAACGCGGCCGAGGTCTTGTCCTTCACGGCGTCGACGGCCTCGGGGTTGTTGTCGACCGCGATCACCTCGGCCCGGTTCTTCCACAGGGTCTCGACGACCGACGTGCCGAACCGGCCGAGCCCGATGACAAGGACGCTCTTCGATTTCATGGTCTCCGGTCGCGCGCCGCTCCCTCGCGGCGGCGCCGCGAAGGTCGCACGGATGCGCGGCCAGCGCCACGGGTCGGCGCCGCGGCGCGGGCGCCGCGGGCCGCGCCGCGCGGGGGGCCGTCGCTCAGTAGAGCCCGTCCTGGTGCTGCCACCGCTCCGAGATCCACGCCCTCAGGTACGCGATCTCCTCCTCGTACGTCGTGAAGTCGCTGCGCCCGCTCCAGCCCTCGTAGCTGCGGTACGCCTCGCCCCACCGCGCCTCGTCCCGTCGCGCGCTCGCGTCGATGCGCTCCACGTAGCCGTCCACGATCGCCTGGATCGCGGCGTCGTCGAGCGCGCCGTGCAGGACCTGCCCGTAGCGGGCGCGCAGCGGGTCGCCGATCGAGGGCTCCTCCAGGAGGCGCTGGAAGAGGAGGTTCACGCTCGTGTACTCGACGCGCTCGGAGGCCGACTCGCGCACGGTCTCCCACGACTGGCCGAAGCTCGCGTTGAAGTCCCACGGCGCGTAGCGGAAGACGCCGCCTGCGACCGGATCGCGGTAGTGGTAGCTGTTCTTTCCGGCCGAGTCGTTGGCCACGATGAAGGTGGCGAAGATCCACCAATTCTCGTAGTCGCGCAGATCGATCCGCGACCCGATCTCGGAGGCGAACGTGGCCTCGTCGGACTCGGCCACGAAGCTCACGAGATCTTCCAGGTCCGCGAACGCCTCCGGCTCGCCCTCGGCCGGCGCCCCTTCTTTCTTCTCGAAGCCGTCGTGCAGCGTCTCCTTCGGCTCGCCTGCCGCGTTCTCCAGCGCGAAGTTCGCGGCGTGGCTGACCGCTTTGTAGAGGTTGCCGTCCTGCGAGTATCCGTGATCCTCCATCAGATAGCCGTCGACGTGATCCGAGACGGTGTAGAGCCCCGCGTACTCCCCGTCGAGGTAGAGGACTGCGCTGTAGGTCTTGATCTGGATGTGCTCCGGATCGAGCCGGTTCCAGAGGTCGTAGGCGAGGCGCTGCCGGACATAGGAGTTGTCGTCGAACGTGCTGATGAGCACGACCTTGCGACGATCGGTGAAGCCGCCCGCCTCGCCCGGCTCGCTGAACTTGTCGTTCTTGGGGAATTTGAGGGTGTAGCTCCGCTTCGGGTACGAGAGCGAGCTCTCGCCGCGGAGCTCTGCTTCGGCGGCGTACGTACGGCCGCGGTAGATCACCGTGGCCGGGGCGTACTCCTTCGCCTCGGGGACCGGCGAGAGGAAGAGCACCGGCAGGCCGTGCTCCTCGGGGTAGCGGGCCGGATCGACGACGGGCACGTTCGACGGATCGGCCCAGTTGTCGGCGACGCCGATCTTGACGCGCCCGACCTCGGACGTCTGCGCGACGCGGATCTCGATGTCGTAGACCGCGGCCTGATCGAGCCCGGGTGAGAACGTCACCTCGCGCGCGACAGGGTCGTAGGCGGCGCCCTCGGGGAGCGGGTCGAGCGCGAACGCCTCGCCGGGGAGGGTAAGGCCGCTCGCGCACGCCACGGGAAACGTGACGGTCTCTCCCTCGAGGAGCCAGTGCGGCCCGCCGCCCGACGGCTCGCAGCGCGGATCCCCGGTGCTGGACGCCCCACCCGTCGTGGCGCCCGCCGGAGCGGACGACTCGCCGGAGCAGCCGGATGCGTGCAGCGATCCGAGGATCAGGGCCGCCGTCAGCGGCAGGAACTGGTGAAAATTTCGCATGACAGCATCTTACGCGATCGCGTGCGGCGGCGTGTGGGTAGCCGCTGCGGGGCGCGGCTCCCCGGGGGCTGTTGCGGCTTCCCCGGGGCTGTTGCGGCAGCACGGGACGGCCGAGGCCGCCGGTGCCGGGGTGAAGGATGGCCCTGCCCTTGACGCGCCGTCGCCCGCCTGTTAAACGTTTGTTTGAAACGGCTGATTGATAGAGGGCTGCCGGAGAGATGCGGCTCCTGAACTAGCCGAGAGGACAGAGGAGGTGTGCGATGACGTGGTGCAGAGCCGTGCGCAGAGCACGGAGCGCGGCGGTGTTCGTCTTTGGGGTGGTGGGGGCGGCCGGGTGTGGCGATGACGGGGTGACTCCCTCTTCGCCGGCTCCGGAGGTGACGTGGTATCGGGACATTCAGCCCCTCGTGGAGCGCTCGTGTGCTTCCTGCCACGATGGCGCGGGCGTCGGCGGGGTGGCGCTGACGGACGTGGAGACGGCGCAGCGGCTGGCCGCGCTCATGGCCCTTCGGGTGGGCGCTGGGGACATGCCGCCGCCGGTGCTGGACCCGAGCTGCCGCAGCTATGAAGGCGCGGAGCGGATGAGCCTCACCGCCGAGGAGCGCCTTCGTTTCGACGCATGGGCGCGCGACGGCGCTCCGCTCGGCGATCCTTCCGATGCGCCGCCGCCGCAGCGCGCGACGGACGCCATCGCGTCTCCCGACGCCACGCTCGAGATGCCCGAGGCGCACGAGGTGACGCTCGACGACGACGGCAACGAGTATTTCTGCGTGGTCCTCGACAACCCCTTCACGGCGCCGGCCTGGATCACGGCGTTCGAGGCGGCGGTCGGCGATCCCGCGGTGGTGCACCACATGGCCGTGTACCGGGATCTCGGGGGCGACGCGGGCATCGGATACGGTGTTGCGCCGGGGACGCGTGCGTTTCCGTGTCGCGATCCGGTCATCGAGCTCGACTGGCAGCTCCTCCACAGCTGGGCGCCCGGCGTCGGGGTGACGCGGCTGCCGGAGGGCGCCGGCGTCCGCGTCGAGCCCGGCGAGCAGCTCGTCCTGCAGATGCATTATTTCGGTCGCAGGGGCACGAGCAGCCTCGACAAGTCGGGATATCGCTTGCAGCTCTCGAGCGAGCCGCCCCGCGCCGAGGTCTACATGGATGTGTTCGGCCCGGTGCCTTTCACGATCCCCGCCGGCGCCGGGGCGCACACCGAGCGGAGCAGCACGCCGAACGAGGGTCCGCCGCAGCTCGTGTACGGCCTCTTGCCGCACATGCACCTGCTCGGCCGCTCTTACCGCGCCTGGGTCGAGCGCGACGGCGGCGCGGACGAGTGCGCGGCGCGCGGCGAGTTCGAGTTCCACCACCAGGCGCTCTACATGTTCGACGAGCCGCTCCGCTGGGGGACGGGAGATCGCTTCGTCGCCGAGTGCACCTGGGACAACACGGCGGAGAGCGACGGGCAGTTCCAGCTCCCGCCGCAGGACGTGCCCTGGGGGGAGGGGACGAATCAGGAGATGTGCTTCATGGTCGCGTATCTGTCGAAGGAGTGATCTCCTGGAGTCCTGGTGACGCTCCCCACGCGTCCGGCGGCCATCGCGCGCTGCGAGGCGCACGGCGTCGGCGCGTGTCGCCTGCCGTCATGTCGCGCCGAGGTCGAGCCGCATGGCGCAGCGCTGCGCCGGGTCGAGGCCTTGATGCGCCTCTTTCTTCAAGATCTCCACGAGCCGTGAGGACATCTCGGCCGGCGACAGCTCGCGAAAGCCCATGGCGGCATAGAACGGCCCGTTCCAGGGGACGGTCCGGAACGTGGTCAGGGTGAGCGCCTGGAGCTCCGCGGTGCGCGCCCACGCGATCACATGGCCGAGCAAGCGCCGACCGAGCCCCTGGCCCTGGCGGTCGAGGGCGACGTCGAACTCGCGAATGTGGAGCTCGCCGCCGATCGCCTCGGCGCCCAGGAACGCGATGGCGTTGCCGGCGCCGTCGTCGACCACCCAGAGTGTCCCTGCCCGGAGCGCATCTCGCCAGCCCTCCGCCGGCGTCACGCTCGACAGGGTGTCGAAGTCGAGGTCCGTCCCCCGGAACGCCTCGCTGGCCGAGCGTTCGATCTCGGGGAGGCGAGGCAGATCGGACTCGATGGCTTGTCGCACGAACGTGGATGTCATGGGATGTCGGTGGCTGAACAGTCTGGGGAATCCCCTCATTTTGTGCCCGTTTACAGCGGGAAATTGAACAGGGAGGCGGGGAGGCGGGGAGTTTTTCTGAGATTTTACTCCCCGTCTCCCCGCCTCCCTGTGAATTTTCCGAAAAAATTTGAGGGGATTCCTCAGCTGAACAGTAGCCTGATTGGCCTGCCTGGGATACCTCCCGAAAGCCAGCTGGCCAACATCGCATGCGGTCTTCCGCACATCCGCCGAGCATGACCTGCACCTGCACATCCGCCGGGACACCTCGGTTGTTTCTGACCGACGTACCCGACGACCGCGTGCTCCTGCACGTTTGAGCCGTACGCGATGCGGTATAGCGGTCGTTCAGCGGCGACCTTCCGCGCTCAAGCTGACAGGCGGGCAGCAGGCCGCGCCCGTACCCCGTGCGGCTCTTCGGCGATCGCCCCGCGTCAGACCCCCGTCGCCAGCACGGTGACGGGGGTGGCCGGGAAGACGCGCTTGCGAGCGCCATCGAAGCGCACGCGGATGACGTTGCCCGGCGAGAGCTTCCGGAGAGACTCCTCGCCCACGAAGAGGGTCTCCTGGTCGACGAAGGCCGGACGGCCGTCGTCGGGGACGACCTCGAAGAGGACCACGACGAGGAAGCCATTTTGCTTCACGAACTCCCGCACCACCGAGCAACGGAGGACGCGCCCGCGGCCGAGGGAGCCGAACGATGCGACAAGGGTGGAGGCGAGGTGACGCAGGAACCGCGCGAGCTGTAGAATCGCGAACAGGCCCCCCGCCGCGACGGGCGCCAGGTACGCCGGCGACTCGACTGCCTGTGTCGCGGCCCAGGCGGCGAGCCCGGCGCCCCCGAAGACGAAGACCGCGTGGAGGAAGACGCCGAAGCCGTTGATCGGCAAGTGACGGACGAGCGTCCAGTAGGCCGAGAGGAACACGCTCTCCACGGCCTGTTCGGCTTCGTCTCTGGGCACGGACGCTGCCCGCGCATAGTGGGCAATGGCCTCGTCGCGCTTGCCGTCGACGAGCAGCTGCTTGACGCGCTCGATGTCGTCTTTCGAGACGCTCTGGGCCCTCATTTGCGCGACGGCGGCGCCGGTGGCGGGCCGCTCGACGAAGAGACTCGTGTTGCAGAAGATGCAGATGACGTTGCGCCGCCCCGGCTCGACGGAGAGCGGCGCCCCGCAGTTGGGGCAAGAGGTCATCGAGAGCAGAAGGCTCATGAGCGGGCAAGCCTACCTCAGACCTCGCCCGGGCTCGAGCGTGGCGCGCGCGGCGGGACGGCGCCGCCCTGCGTCCAGCATCGCCGACCCCGGCGAGCGCCGGCGTGACACGTGCGCCTCGTCGAAGGACTCGTGGACGTCGCCTGCAGGCGCACATCCGCCGAGCACGACCTGCACCTGTACCGCACGTGCGATGGTGGCATGGACATAATTGTAGCATAGATTCCCGTTGACGCCGTCCTCCGGTAGGAGAACGCTCCGGAACCGGGGCAGGACATGGGGCACGGGCTGAGGACGAAAGCGCGCGCGCTCGTGTTGTGCGGCTGCGCCTGTGCGCTCGTCATGGTTCCGGCGTCGGCAAAGGCCTTCGAGGTCAGCGGTGGCGTCAGCGTGGGTGGGATCCAGATCGGGACCGTCCCCAGGCTGGCCGTGAGTCCTCTCGTCGGCTTGCTCTGGCGCCACGAGAGAGAGCTCCTGCTCGAGGTCCACAACATGTTCAGTGTCGTTCCAGGGGCACGCGTGGGCGCCTGTGAACGAACGGCCGATTGGGTGTACGCAATTCAGGATGCCACGAGATTCATCGCTGGGATGGTGGCGGACAAGATCGAGCTTGCGGGCGGAGGAACGCTCGAGCCGCCCATTCATCCCCCGGAAGGGTGAACCTCGACCACGTGGCGCCTCGTCGCGATCAAAGGGCTGCTGCAGGCCTCAAGAGGTGCAAGGACTGACCCATGGACACGTACACGGATCCCAGAATGCTGATGCGCACGCTCCAGATGACCCTGGCCGGATCGGGCGACGTTCACGACATCATCGTTCGTATCGGGTTCCCAGAGCGCGATCCCGTTTCGGGCGGGGACTTCCGGGTGCTGATTGAAATCGAAGGGTTCGATGAACCGTACTCTCGACATTTTCATGGTGTCGACGAGCTCCAGGCGTTCCTTGCGGGATGCTGGATCGTGCCGCAAGTCCTGACTGCTCTTGTCCCAGCCGGCGCCAGGTTGACATGGCTCGGGGAGGACGACCTCGGGTTCGGGACTTCTTCGGCGACCCCATAAAGCCCGCCTGCCTCGCGCCGGTGTCCACCGCGGCTTGGCGTGCTCGCTGCCGGTGTGCGGTGATCTCGGCGGACAAGCCGGTCTGGCGCCGCTCCCGTACCCTCCCATTGGCCGCACCCGCTATCCGGTGGCCCAGCCTACGTCGACCCTGCCCCAAATCCCCCGCCAAGTGCCCTCTTGTGAAGGCCTGTGCCTGATGTCGGGGCGCACGGCGGTCACTTGGCGTGACGAGCCCGGGGAGCCGCCCGGAATTTAGGAATGAGAGGCGGCTGCACCGGCCCCTGCGGGACCCACCGCACGCGCCGGCAACGCCGCAGAAACCAGCATGCCTGTACCTACCCGAGAGACGGCCCCATGCCCTCAGTCACCCATGAAGCCCTGGTTGAGCTGTTCAAGAACCGGCCGACGCTGGCCGCCGAGATGCTGCAGGACGCGCTCGGCCAGCCGGTCCCGGCCTTCACCGAGGCGCGCGTCGAGTCCTCCGATCTCACCGAGATCGTGCCTTCGGATCGTCGGGCGGATGTCATCGTCGTGCTGCTGGTCGGCGACCAGCGGCGGCCCGCGATGGCGATCGTCGTCGAGGTCCAGCTCGGCGTGGACCCGGACAAGTCGTACGTCTGGCCGGTGTACGTCGTCCAGACGAGGGCGCGGCACCGCTGCCCGACCCGGCTGCTCGTCGTGACGATCGAAGCGGCGATGGCGCGATGGTGCTCGCAGCCGATCGACACGGGCCACCCCGGCTTGACGCTGACGCCGCTGGTGCTCGGGCCCGAGGGCGTCCCGGTCGTCACCGACGCCGAGCAGGCGAAGGCGGCGCCCGAGGTGGCCGTGCTCTCGGCGATGGCGCACGGGCAGAGCGCGGCGGCGGAGGCGATCGGCGTGGCCTTCCTGGCGGCGGCAGCCGGGCTCGATGAGGAGCGCCGCGCCCTGTACGGAGACCTGGTGCTATCCTCGCTGAACGCAGCGGCGAGGCGGATATTGGAGGCGATGATGAAAAGTGGATACGAGTTTCAGAGTGAATTCGCGCGCAGCTATGTAGCCAAGGGCGTGGAGAAGGGGCGGCAGCAAGGGATCCTCGAAGCCAAGGCGCACGACGTGCTCGCCTTCCTCGAGGCCCGCGGCCTCGAGGTCCCCGCCGACGTCCGGGAGCGCGTCCTCGCGAGCACCGACATCGCCGAGCTGGACCGCTGGATCCGCCGCGCCGCCGTCGTCAGCGACGCCAGGGGGCTCCTCGCCACGACCGGCTCCTGAGCACTCGCCCCCGGCTCCCGCTCGCCTCGTCCCCCGCTCACCCGATCCCCACGCGCTCCTCCGGCAGCCGGTAGCTCCGCGCCCTCGCCTGGTTCGCCAGCGCCAGCGCCAGGGTCAGCGGCCCGATGCGGCCGATGAACATCGCCAGCGTGATGACCAGCTTCCCCGGCGCGCTCAGCGACGGCGTGATGTTCGCCGACAGCCCGACGGTGGCGAACGCGCTGACCGTCTCCAGGGCGAGGCCCATCGGGCTGTGCGGCTCCAGGGCGAGCATCACGAGCAAGAACCCCGAGACGAGCACCACCATCAGGAACGCGACCCCCAGGGCGCGGCGCACCGTGGCCGCCGGCAGCGTCCGCCCGAGGAGGTGCGGCGCCTCATCGCCGCGCAGCTCGGCGCGCAGCGTCGCGAACAGCGTGGCGACCGTCGTGACCTTGACCCCGCCCGCGGTCGACCCCGGCGCCCCGCCGATGAACATCAGCATGCAGACGAGCATCAACGTCGCCGGGCCCATGAGCCCGTAATCCACCGTGTTGAAGCCCGCCGTCCGCGTCATCGCCGACTGGAAGAAGCTCGCCAGCACCTTCACCGGCCACGACAGGCCGCCCATCGACCGGCGCCACTCGAGCATCAGAAAGCCCGCGGTCCCAACAACGAGCAGCACCGCCGTCGTGAGCAGCACGACCCGGCTGTGCAACGACAGCCGCGGCGGGCGCTCGCCGCGGAGCCGCAGCCTCGCCCGGCGCAGGAGCTCCTCGTGCACCGGGAAGCCGAGCCCCCCGAGGATCACGAGCGCCGCCACCACGCCGGAGACCGCGGGCGAGCCGACCAGCGGGACGAGCCCCCCGCCGAACAGGGAGAAGCCCGCGTTGCAGAACGCGCTGACCGCGTGGAAGACCGCCGCCCAGAGGTGATCGCCGGCGCCCGAGAGGGGCGCGCCGGCGACAGGCCCGGAGACTATCTCGTGGTGGGGCAGGAAGCTGAACAGCAAGGCGAGCGCGCCCACCGCCTCGATGCCGAGCGTGAACAGGACGATCGCGGCG
This sequence comes from Sorangium sp. So ce887, assembly GCF_051521455.1. Classification (NCBI taxonomy): domain Bacteria; kingdom Pseudomonadati; phylum Myxococcota; order Polyangiales; family Polyangiaceae; genus Sorangium; species Sorangium sp. So ce887. The sequence continues at coordinate 4,649,990 of NZ_CP150354.1, forward strand.
ACGTTGCGGCGGAGCTGCGCGAACGAGTCGGCGTCGATCATCTCGGCCATCACCGCCGCGTCGCGGAGCCTGAGCCGCCTGCCGGCCACGATGGCGAAGAAGGTCGACAGGACCATGATCCCGAGCCCGCCGATCTGGACCAGGAGGAGCAGGACCGCCTGGCCGAACGGCGTGTACGTCTCGGCGACGTTGTGCACCGCGAGCCCGGTCACGCAGACCGCGCTCGCGGACATGAACAGGCCGTCGATGAACGAGGCGTCCGCGATGTCCCGGAGCGACTGCGGCAAGGTGAGCAGGAAGCTGCCGAGCAGCGTGGCGACCCCGAACGACACCGCCATGAGCCGGGCCGGGTGCTCCGCGGCCGTGGCCAGGAGCCGCTCGAGCGGCCGGCGCCCCAGCAAGCCCACGAGGGCCACGAAGAACGCGAGCACCGTGTACGAGCGGTAGAGCACGATGCCCCGTTGCCCCGGGTCCTCGGCCGCATGCCCGAGCAAGAGGAGCCACTTCTCGCCGATGCACGCGAGCAGCAGGATGATCGCGAGCAGGAACAGGGCGAGCCGGGGCCTCCTGGCCTCGGCCCGGGCGCCGGGGCGCGCCTTGCGCAGGCGCTCCAGCGCGATCACGGCCGCGAACCACGCCGGCACGAGCAGCGTCTCCACCGCGGTCAGCGCGGTCGAGACCCGCGGTGTGATCGCCAGGGCGAGGTCGAATCCGAGGAGGATGACGCTGCCGACCAGCAGGGGGGCCGACCGCATCCACGCGGCGCGCCTCCGGAGCCTGACGGTGACGGCGAGGACGCCGGCGACCGCCGGCGCGGGCTGCGCGAGCATCGAGGTGACCGTCAGCTGCGACGGGGCAGGGGCGCCGGACGGAGCAGCGCGCGGCGCACCCGGCCGCGATGACGGGCTCGGCGATGGATCCACGCTCGGCATTCACGCCGCCGCGACGGACGGTGTCAAGCCGCCCTCCCGAGCGGTGCTCGCGGCTGTCCGGTCGTGGCTCTATCTGGACATGAAGATGGGAAGGCAGGACGGCTCCCCCCGCTCACCCGATCCCCACGCGCTCCTCCGGCAGCCGGAAGCTCCGCGTCCTCGCGTGGTCCACCAGCGCCAGCGCCAGGGTCAGCGGCCCGATGCGCCCGATGAACATCGCCAGCGCGATGACCAGCTTCCCCGGCGCGCTCAGCGACGGCGTGACGTTGGCCGACAGCCCGGCCGTGGCGAACGCGCTGACCGCCTCCAGCGCGACGCCCATCGGGTTGTGCGGCTCCAGGGCGAGCAGGACCAGCAGGAACCCCGAGACGAGCAGCACGCTGAGGAACGCGACCCCCAGGGCGCGGCGCACGGTGGTCGCCGGCAGGGTCCGCCCGAGGAGGTGCGGCACCTCGTCGCCGCGCAGCTCGGCGCGCAGCGTCGCGAACAGCGTGGCGAACGTCGTGAGCTTGATCCCGCCCCCGGTCGACCCCGGCGCCCCGCCGATGAACATCAGGATGCAGGTGAGCATCCAGGTCGCCGGGCCCATGAGGCTGAAATCCACCGTGTTGAGGCCCCCCGACCGCGTCATCGCCGACTGGAAGAAGCTCGCCAGCACCTTCACGGGCCACGACAGATCGGCCATCGACCGGCGCCACTCGAGCAGCAGAAAGCCCGCGGCCCCGACCACGAGCAGCACCGCCGTCGTGAGCAGCACGACCCGGCTGTGCAACGACAGCCGCGCCGACCGCTCGCCGCGGAGCCGCAGCCGGAGCTGGGTCAGGAGCTCATCGTGCACCGGAAAGCCCAGGCTGCCGAGGATCACCAGCGCCGCCACCACGCCGGAGACCGCGGGCGAGCCGACCAGCGGGACGAGCCCCCCGCCGAACAGGGAGAAGCCCGCGTTGCAGAACGCGCTGACCGAGTGGAAGACGGCCGCCCAGAGGTGATCGCCGGCGCCCGAGAGGGGCTCGCCCGGGACCGGCCCGGAGGCGATCTGGTGATAGGGCAGGAAGCTGAACAGCAAGGCGAGCGCGCCCATCGCCTCGATACAGAGCGTGAACAGGACGATCGCGGCGACGTTGCGGCGGAGCCGGGAGAACGAGTCGGCGTCGATCATCTCGGCCATCACCGCCGCGTCGCGGAGCCTGAGCCGCCTGCCGGCCACGATGGCGAAGAAGGTCGACAGGACCATGATCCCGAGCCCGCCGATCTGGACCAGGAGGAGCAGGACCGCCTGGCCGAACGGCGTGTACGTCTCGGCGACGTTGTGCACCGCGAGCCCGGTCACGCAGACCGCGCTCGCGGACATGAACAGGCCGTCGATGAACGAGGCGTCCGCGATGTCCCGGAGCGACTGCGGCAAGGTGAGCAGGAAGCTGCCGAGCAGCGTGGCGACCCCGAACGACACCGCCATGAGCCGGGCCGGGTGCTCCGCGGCCGTGGCCAGGAGCCGCTCGAGCGGCCGGCGCCCCAGCAAGCCCACGAGGGCCACGAAGAACGCGAGCACCGTGTACGAGCGGTAGAGCACGATGCCCCGTTGCCCCGGGTCCTCGGCCGCATGCCCGAGCAAGAGGAGCCACTTCTCGCCGATGCACGCGAGCAGCAGGATGATCGCGAGCAGGAACAGGGCGAGCCGGGGCCTCCTGGCCTCGGCCCGGGCGCCGGGGCGCGCCCTTCGCGCGCGGTCGAGCGCGATCACGGCCGCGAGCCACGCCGGCACGAGCAGCGTCTCCACCGCGGTCACCGCGGCCGAGACCCGCGGCGTGATCGCCAGGGCGAGGTCGAACCCGAGGAGGACGGTGCTGCCGGCCAGCAGGGGGGCCGACCGCATCCACGCGGCGCGCCTCCGGAGCCTGACGGTGGCGGCGAGGACGCCGGCGACCACCGGCGCGGGCTGCGCGAGCATCGAGGTGACCGTCAGCTGCGACGGGGCAGGGGCGCCGGACGGAGCAGCGCGCGGCGCACCCGGCCGCGACGACGGGCTCGGCGATGGATCCACGCTCGGCATTCACGCTGCCGCGACGGGCGGTGTCAAGCCACCGTCCCCGCCGAGCCGAGCCGTCGCCCTCGGCGACTGCGGCGGAAGGCGGCACGCCCCGTCAGGACGCGCACGGCAGCTCGACCCGGAACACCGAGCCGGCGCCGGGCTCGCTCTCGACGCGGAGGCGACCGCCGTGCGCCTCGACGATGCGCTTCGCCACGGCGAGCCCGAGGCCCGTCCCCGGGATCGCGCCGGCTGACGCCTTGAGGCGCCGGAACGGCTCGAAGAGGTGCCCCAGATCGGTCGGATGGATCCCGACCCCCCGATCGCGAACCGCGATCTCGGCGCCGTCCTTGCCCCGGTGGACCGTCACGTCGACCTGGCCGCCGGCGGGAGAGTACTTGAGCGCGTTCGACAGGAGGTTGTTCAGCACCTGCTCGATCCGGGTCGCATCGCAGCGGACGAGCACCGGCGCCTCGGGGAGCGAGAGCTCGATCGGGTGCTCCGGCGAGACCGGGCGATAGAGCTCCACCGCCTCCTGCGCGAGCTCGCGCAGATCGCGCTCCTCGACCCGAAGGTCGAGCTTGCACGCCTCGATCTGCGAGGCGTCGAGGAGGTCCCCGACCATGCGCTCGAGGCGATCGACCTGCCGCCCGACGAGCGCCATGGTCTGGCGGACGCGCGGATCCGGCGGGGGACCGTCGAGGTTGAGGAAGCTCACGGACATCTTGAGCGCCGAGAGAGGGTTCCTGAGATCGTGCGCCACGCCGCCGAGGAACGCGAACTGCGCCTCGCGCTGGCGCTCCAGCGACTCCGCCGTGCTGTTGAAGGCCCGCGCGATGTCGCCGAGCTCGCGCGGCCCGACGACCGGCGCGCGCGTGGCGCGGTCCCCCGCGCCGTAGCGGCCGATGGCCTCCTGGATCGCGACGATCGGGCCGTAGACGAGCCGGCGCGCGCTGAGGAGGACCAGGGCCGCGCCGGCGATGAAGAAGGTGGCGGCCGCGACGCCGGTGGTGGTCGCGCGCCGGTCGAGGCGCGCGACGAACGCCTGCGATGCGCGGGCCTGATCGAGGTTGATCTCGACCAGACGGTCGAGCGCCCCGAACGCGTCCTCGAAGGCGAGCTCGTCTACGGCCGGCGCCAGCGTGGCCGGCGAGGCGGCCGCGCCGCCGGCGTCGGCGGGCCGGCGCCGGGTGAGGTACGCGTCGACGCGCCGCTCCGCGTCCTCGAGCATGCTGCCCTCTTCCGGGCTGCTCACGTGGCGGTGAGCCTCGGCGAGGCCGTTCCTCAGCGCGTGCTCCCGCTCCGCGAAGGTGGAGATCGCTCCGCCGCTGCCCACCCGGGCGTCGCGGCCGATCTGATGCGCATCGAGGAAGAGATCGACTTGCAGCCTCTCTGCCAGGCGGACGCTCTCGACCGCGTCTCCGAGGATCACGGTGGCCTCTTGCATGGTCGTCGAGGCGACCATGAGCGCGGCGGCGACGGCGACCGCGGTCCCGGTGAGGACGAATGTCGCGGCCCCGAGGAGGGTGCTCAGGCTCACCTGCCTGGGGCGGCGGAGCTCGGGCTGGCGCCGCGTCGCTGCTGATTCCATGACCTCGATTGGTCCGGTTTCGCGCTCGAGGCAACTCGGGCGCGCCATCGCGGCCCGAACGGCGCGGCCGTCCGCGCTCGCCCGCGTGAGCGGCGCGCTTCCGTCGAGGCGATCCCCGCCCTAGATCTCCGGCCGGGGGTGACGCGTGTCGCTGATCGGAGAGCGTCTGTGCGCGCGGCTTCTGCGCTGGATTCCGCATGTGCTCGCGCTCGTCGCCGCGCTCCTCGCGTCGCCGGCGCGCGCCGCGGCCGCGCCGGGGGTCCACGTCGCGCCGATCGAGGGCGAGATCGACGCCGGGGTGTCGGCCTTCGTGAAGCGGGCGATCGCCGGGGCCGAGGCGGCAGGGGCGAGCGCGCTGATCCTGCCGACGAACACGCTCGGCGGGCGCGTCGACGCGGCGATCGTCATCCGGGACGCCCTGCTCGCGACCCCGCTCCGCACCGTCGTCTTCGTCGACCCGCGGGCGATCTCGGCGGGCGCGCTCATCGCGCTCGCGGCGGAGGAGATCGTCATGGCCGACGGCGCGACCCTGGGCGCCGCGGCGCCGGTGCGCGCCGGGGCGGAGGGGATGGAGCCCGCCGGGGAGAAGGCGACCTCGTACGTCAGGAAGGAGTTCCGCTCGACCGCCGAGCGCCGCGGGCGACCCCCGGAGCTCGCCGAGGCGATGGTGGACGAGGACGTCGTCGTCGAGGGGGTCGTGGGGCCGGGGAAGCTGCTCACGCTCACGACCGCCGAGGCGCTCTCGCTCGGCGTCGCGGATGCCCAGGCCGACGACATCGACGCCGTGCTCGCCCGGCTCGGCCTGGAGGGCGCCGAGATCCGCGCCGTGTCGCCGAGCTGGGCAGAGCGCGCGCTCCGGTTCCTGACGATGCCCGCCGTGAGCTCGCTCCTCCTGAGCCTCGGGATGATGGGCGTGCTCCTCGAGCTGCGCACGCCGGGGTTCGGCGTCCCGGGGCTCGTGGGCGTCGCGTGCCTCGTGCTGTTCTTCTGGGCGCAGTGGCTGCTGGCCCTGGTCGGCTGGGAGGAGATCGCGCTCGCCGCGGCCGGCGTGCTGCTCATCGGCCTCGAGGTCTTCGTGATCCCCGGCTTCGGGATCGCCGGCGTCCTCGGCGCGATCGCGCTGCTCGCCGGCCTGAGCATGAGCCTGGTCGGCACCGGCGTGACGCTCGAGCGCGCCCTCGAGGCCGTCGCCCAGGTCGCGCTCTCCATCGCGCTCGCGCTGGCCGGCGCGCTCGTCGCGCTGCGTTTCCTGCCGCGGCTCCCGTTCGGGCGGCGGCTGGTCCTGGAGACGAGCCTCGGCGCCGACGTCGCCGCCGGCCAGGAGCCCCCGGCGAGCCGGCCGCGCCCGGGCGAGCGCGGCATCGCCGCCTCGACGCTCCGGCCGGCCGGGATCGCGCGCATCGGCGGGGCGCGGGTCGATGTGGTGTCCGAGGCCGAGTACATCGCGGCTGGAGAGGCGGTCGAGGTGATCCGCGTCGAAGGCAACCGCGTCGTCGTGCGCCGGATCGCGGCGGAAGGGGAAGGGGGGTGACGAGATGATGGGGATCGATCTGGGCCTGTTGGGGCTCGTCGTGCTGCTGTTCGCGGCGCTGTTCATCGGGCTCTACATGATCCCGATCCCGCTCTGGATCGCGGCCTGGGCATCGGGCGCGTACGTCGGGCTGCTCACGCTCATCGGGATGCGCTTCCGGCGCGTCCCGCCGGGCACGGTGGTCACGGCGCGCATCAGCGCGGTCAAGGCGGGGCTCGCTATCTCGGTCAACGACCTCGAGGCGCACTTCCTCGCCGGCGGCGACGTGGTGCGCGTGGTCAACGCCCTCATCTCGGCGGACAAGGCGAACATCCCGATGCCGTTCAAGCGCGCGGCGGCCATCGACCTGGCCGGCCGCGACGTGCTCGAGGCGGTGAAGATGTCCGTGATCCCGAAGGTCATCGAGACCGCCCGCATCGCGGCGGTCGCCAAGGACGGGATCCAGCTCATCGCGGTCTCCCGCGTGACGGTGCGGACCAACATCGATCGGCTCGTGGGCGGGGCCGGGGAGCAGACCATCATCGCCCGGGTCGGCGAGGGGATGGTGAGCACCATCGGCTCGGCGTCCAGCCACAAGGAGGTGCTCGAGAACCCCGATCACATCTCGAAGAACATCCTCTCGCGGGGGCTCGACGCGGGGACGGCCTACGAGATCCTCTCCATCGACATCGCGGACGTCGACGTCGGCGCCAACATCGGCGCCAAGCTGCAGATCGACCAGGCCAACGCGGACAAGCAGATCGCCCAGGCCAAGGCGGAGGAGCGGCGCGCGATGGCGGTCGCGCTGGAGCAGGAGATGCGGGCGCGGGTCGTCGAGGCCGAGGCCGAGGTGCCGCGCGCCATGGCCGACGCGTTCCGCCGGGGCAACCTCGGCATCATGGATTATTACCGGATGAAGAACGTCCAGGCGGACACCGACATGCGCGGCGCCATCGCCTCGGACGTGACCAGCGCCGACGGGACCCCGGAGGCGCTGCAGCCGCGGGGCGGGCACCCGTGAGCCTGGCCGATCTGCTGCTGATCGGGCTCTTCCTGCTCTTCGCGCTGGTGTCATGGCTCGGCGCGGCGCGCGGTCAGCGGCGCGAGCGGCGTCAGGATGGCGAGGCGACCCCGCGCGCGCCGCTCGACAGGGAACCGGCGGTCCGGCCCGGGCGCGCCGCGCCGCGGTCCGCCGGGCCTCTGCTCTCGGGGCCGATCGGGGCGTCGCCGGCGGGCGGCTCTGTCGTGGGCGCGGGGCGCGCCGCCGTGCGCCGCCGCGCGCCGCTGGCGAGCGCGCTGCGCCACCGGGGCAGCCTGCGCAGGACCGTTGCGCTGATGGAGGTCCTGGACCGCAGGGTGGATCGCGACGGTTGAACGGACATGCGGGCGGGGTGTGGGCCTCCCTCCGGCGCGTCGGGTGGTAGCGCTAGAGCGACAAACGGGTTGAAACCCCGAAAAAAAGCAGAAATTTCACAGGGAGGCGAGGAGGCGGGGAGGGAGAGACGGCGAGAGGGAGAGATTCTTTTTTTTCTTCCTCCCCGCCTCCCCGCCTCCCTGTGAAAATTCTCCGGGTTTCAACGTAATTGGTGTTCTAGTACTACAGCCGCACGTCGCGGAATCTCCGCGGATTTCGATGAGCGGGCGGACGATCGTGACGCTTGGCTCCTCCGCACACGGATGGAGCCCAGCTCGTTCGGTGCTCACCGACGTGCGGCTGTAGTACTAGGCGCCCGCTGCGGCCTTCGCTGCCCGGGTCTTCGGAGCGCGCGCCACGCGCGTCTGCCGTTGTCGCAGGTTGTTGTCCTGCTTCTGCCGGTTTTCGCTCTTGCGCGTCGACTTGCGCGAGGGGCGGCTTTGGGCGGAGTCCTCGAGGGTGGCGGACGCGCGCGAGGTGTTCAGCTTCGTGTTGCGCGCGGCCGTCGAGCTGCCGCCCGCGCGCCGGTCGGTGGCGCTGAAGCCGGGTTGCGCCGTGTCGACCGTGGCGTCGCGCCGCTCCTTGTCGGGCCGCTCGGCCGCGCGCGCGAGGTTGTCCGCGTGGCGACCGACGCGCCGGCCGATCAGGCTGCCGTCCTCGGGCAGGGGCAGCGGCCGGCGCTTGGGCCGCCGGCCCCCGGCCGCACCGCCGGCGGCGGCGCGATCCCTGCGCGCGGCCGGCGGCGAGGCGCTCCGCCCCGCGCCGCGCAGCGCTTGGGCTGCCGGCCGCGAGCGGCCGATGGCGCGGCGGACGGCGCGCTCGGCGACGTGGCTCGCTCGATCGATCGCCTCGCGGAGCACCGCCGCGACTTCCTGGGCGACGACGCTCTCGAGTCCGCTCAGCACCACCTTGATGCGACACGCCGTATCCACGCCGCCCCGCGGCCCGTTCACGTCCTCCAGACGCACGCTGACGCGCTCGATGTGCGTGGCGAACTTGCCCAACCTGCGGCCGAGGCGCTCCCGCACGTACTCGCGCACGTCGGGGCCGATGTCGATGCCCGTGGTGCGCACCGCGAGCGGCGTGCGCTCGGCCGGTGTCCGGCCGCTCACCCGCTTGACCGGGCGGGCCACCTCGCTTGCGAACGCAGCGCGCCGCGATGGCTTCTGAATCTTGCTCATCCTTTTTCCCCTTGTTCGTTGGTCCACGCGAAGCGCGGCTCGTGCGGCAGTTCGGTACACAGGGGCAATTCACCCCTGCGTGCTGCGAGGCGCAGCCCCCTCGGTCGCCCTCGATCCACACGATCGAGCATGCGCGTCGTCAGCCCACCTCGGATCCTGCGACGACCCAGCAGGACTCATTCCATCTCGCCATCTCGTTTTTCTCGGGAGCACCTGACGAGAGCAGGAGAGTACCTGTCGATGCTCGCGGCGCGTCGGCGGCGCGGGCGGGAGAGCGCTCACGCCCCCTCGTCGCTGTCGCTCCCCCCGCCGAACCAGCGCTGCAGCGTCCGCCGGTCGACACCCAGGAGCGCCGCCGCCCGCTGCTTCTTGCCGCCCACGCGCCGCAGGACGATCTGCGCATACTCGCGCTGGAGCTCGTCGAGCGTCATCAACCGATCCGCCGCGACCTCCAGGAAATCCGGCGCGCCGCGCCGGGCGCGCACGCCCTCGGGGAGGTCGTCCGGGGAGATCCGACCGCCGTCGCAGAGCGCCGCCGCCCGCTCGATCGCGTTCTCCAGCTCGCGGACGTTGCCGGGCCAGTCGTGCGCGAGCAGGCGCTTCACCGCCGCGCCCGAGAACCCCGCGATCGGCTTGCCCGCGTGCGCGGCCGCGCGGGCAAGGAAGTGCTCGGCCAGCAGCAGGATGTCGTCCGTCCGGTGCCGGAGCGGCGGGATCGCGATCTCGATCACCGCGAGCCGGTAGAAGAGGTCCTCGCGAAAGGCCCGCTCGGCGACCGCCGCGCGCAGATCGCGGTTCGTCGCCGCGATGACGCGCACGTCGACCGGCTCCGACGACACCGAGCCGACCGGGCGGACCTCGCGCTCCTGGAGCGCGCGCAGGAGCTTCGCCTGGAGCGGCAGCGCCAGCTCGCTCACCTCGTCGAGGAACAGCGTCCCGCCGTCCGCCTCCTGGAACATCCCGGGCCGATCGCTGCGCGCGTCCGTGTACGCGCCCTTGCGCACCCCGAAGAGCTCCGCCTCGATGAGCGTCTCCGGGATCGCCGCGCAGTTGACCGCCACGAACTTCCGCGCGCGGCGCCGGCTCTCGCCGTGGAGCGCGCGCGCCACGAGCTCCTTGCCGCTCCCGCTCGGGCCGCTCACGAGCACCGTCGCCGGGTTGTCGGCCACGCGCCGCACGAGCGTGATCACCTCCTCGATCGCCCTGCTGCGCCCGACCATCCCCGCGATCGAGAACCGCTGCGCCACCTCCGTGCGCAGCTCGGTCAGCTCGACCGTCATCGCCCGCTGCCCGAGCGCCCGCTCCATCCGGAGCGCCATGTCCGCGGGCTGGAACGGCTTCGGCAGGTAGTCGAACGCGCCGGCGCGCATCGCGCGGACCGCCGTGTCGATCGAGCCGAACGCCGTCATGGCGATGATCGCCGCCCGCGGGTCGAAGCGCGCGATCTGCTCGATGAGCTCGATCCCGTCCATCTCGGGCATGCGCACGTCGGTCACGACGAGATCGAACTCGCGCTCCTCGAGCAGCGGCAGCGCGAGCAGCGGCGCGGTCAGCGTCGTCGGCTCGTGGCCCATGTCGCGGGCGATGTCGGCCACGAGCTTCACCATCTCGAGCTCGTCGTCGACGACGAGCACCCTGGCGCGCGCGCTCACGCCCGGGTCTCCGCGCCCACGCCGCCCACGCCGCCCACGCCGCCCACGCCGCCCACGCCGCCCACGCCGCGCGCGATGAGCGGCGCGGCGGCGCTGCGCGGCAGGGTGACGCGGAAGCAGGCGCCGCCGCGGCCCGTGTGGACGAGCTCGACCGAGCCGCCCGCCTCGCGCACCACCCCCTCGACGATCGCCAGGCCGAGCCCGGTGCCGCCGCGATCGCCCCGCGACGTGAAGAACGCCTCGAAGATGTGCTCGGCGACGCCGGGAGGGACGCCCGGGCCGCGATCCTCGACCTCGAACGACGCCTTGCGGCCGTCGGTCTGCGCGAGGCGCACCGCGATCTCGCCGCCGTGGGGCTGCGCCTGCGCCGCGTTCAGGCAGAGGTTGAACAGCACCTGGAACAGGTGATCCGCGTCGAGCACCACGTGGACCTGTGCCTCGTCGTGCTCGATCCGGGTCGTGATCCCGCGCTGCCGGCACTCCGGCCCGAGGAACGCGAGCACCTCGCGCGCGACCTGGGCCACGTCGCTGCCGCGGCCGAGGAGCCGGGGAGGACGGGCGATGGAGAGCAGCCGCGCCACAACGCGGGAGATGCGCTCGGACTGCGTGGCGATCGTCTCCAGCTCGCCGCGGGTCGCCTCGGGCCAGCCCGGCTGATCGGCGAGGCGGCGCGCGCGCGCCAGGATGACGTTGAGGGGGGAGCCGATCTCGTGGCCGATCGAGGCGACCACCTGACCGACGGCCGACAGCGCGTGCGCCTGCTGCAGCTTGCGCTCGACGGCGGCCCGGGCGGCCTGCTCCTGCTCCAGGTGGGCGCGCGCCTCGGCGAGCGAGGCGGTCATCGCGTTGAACGCCCGCGCGAGCCGCCGGAGCTCCTCGGCGCCCCCCTCGGGCACCGTCACCCCGAGCTCCCCGCGCGCCACCCGCTCGACGCCGGCCACGATGGCGCCGGCCGGCCGCCCCACCGTCGCCCGGCTCGCGAACGCGGCGATCAGCGCCGTCGCGGCGAGGAGCGCGGCGCCGGCGAGCGCCAGCCCGCGGTTCGAGCTGCGCGCGAACGCGTCCAGGTAGCGGAGCTCCCGGACGACCACGGCGACGACCGACAGCCCGCGCTGCGAGAACGTGACGGTGCGCACGAGCGCCGTCGCCCCGCCGAGCGTCTGCTCCACCTCGATCTCGGCGCCCGTCGCGAGCGCCCTCCGCGCGAGCGCCGCGAGCGCCGCCGCCTCGCCGGCGATCGGATCCGTCACCAGGATCGGGCCCCCGGCCGCGTCGAACGCCGCGATCCCGAGGATGCGGTCGGCCTGCGCGAGCCGCTCGATCCGGTGCTTGAGCAGCTCGACCTGGCCGCGCTCCACGGCCCCGCCGATCGCCGCCTCGACGAGGCTCGCGTGGTGGCGCAGCTCGGCGGCCGCCTGGCTGCGGAGGAACTGGTGCCGGCTCGTGTGGATCGCCGCCCCGTAGAGCGTCACGGCCAGGACGATCGGCACGAGGAGCATGAGCCAGAGCTGGAGCGTCAGCCCCATCGTGCTCCGCCCCTCTTGGCTTCGCGCGTTCATGCGATCCATTGTCCCAGATGCGACACCATGTCGCACCTCATCGGGCCTCGCAGGTGCCGTCGCGGCAGAGCTGGTCGGATCGGCAGTCGCGCGCGTCCCGGCACCGGAGCACGCATCGCCCGTCGGCGCACTCGTTCCCGGCGCCGCAGATCGAGCTCGAGAGGCACTCGACGCACGTGGAGCTGATGCAATACACGAGATCGTCGTCGCGGCCCCGGCACTCGGCATCGCTGGAACAGGGCATGTTCTGCGGCTCGGGAGCGCAGCCCGCGGCGCTCGCGGCCAGAAGACCGGCGGTGGCGGCGAGCGCGGCGAACGTGGCGAGCGTGGCGAGGAAGGCGATGGGGCGGGGGATCCGTGAGGAGCCTGTCCTTTTCGTCATGCGTTACCTGGCAGCAACTCCCAAGCCACCTGGGCACGGATGCTGCTCCACCACGGGCAGGCTGCGCTCGCGCGAGGGCCGCTGCGCGCAAGGAACGCCCGCGCGGGCTCCCGCGATCCATCCAACTCCATGGCTGCTGGCGGATCGCGGGGTGCACCGGCGCTCGCGTGGACACTCGATCTGGAAGGCGACGGTGATCCCGGAACTCCTCATCAAGCGAACTTTCCCGGTGCTCCTCGGCGGCATGATCATGACGGCTGCGTACCAGCAGGCTTCCGGGATCTCGCACCTCGTGGAGGAAGCGTTGCTCTCCGGGTTGCCCGGAGCTCGGTCGCAGCCGCCACCGCCGCCGCCGCGGCCCGTCCTGGATGCCGGCGATCACACGACCAGCGCGGTGGCCATCCTCGCGCGGAACCCGTTCGACTCGAGGACGGGGCCCCTCACGCCGAGGCCTCCGGGAGCCGAGGAGGACGGAGACGCCGTCACCTACGGAGATCCGCTGCTGGATCCGATCTGCGAGGACGCGCGCGTCCTCTTGATCGCCGCCTCGGAGGATCCCTCCTGGTCCTTCGCCACGATCGCGTCCGGGCGAGGGGAGCCGCTCCTCCGCCGGGCGGGCGATCCGGTCGAGGGCCGCTCCGTCCTCGCGATCGGCTGGGATCGCGTGTGGCTCGCCGAGCCGGGGGCGCGCTGTCAGGTCCGCATCGGCGACAACCGGCGCGCGCCTGCGCCCCGCGCTGCGCCGAAGCCGTCGCAACCGCCGAAGCCGCCGAAGCGCGGCGCGCTCCCGGCCGAGATCGCGTCGAAGATCCGGAAGGTCAGCGACACCGAGTTCATCGTCGACCGGACGGCGATCGATCTTGTCCTGGAGAAGCAGGGCGAGCTCATGCGCTCCGCGCGGATCGCCCCCGTCCGGGAGGGAGAGCGGGTGATCGGCGTTCGCCTCACGCGCGTCACGGCCGGCTCGCTGCTGCCCGCGGTCGGCCTGCGCAAAGGGGACACGATCCGGTCGATCAACGGCTTTGATCTGACCGACCCGCAGAGCGCGCTCCAGGCCTATGCCCGGCTGCGCTCGGCGAACAACCTCGCGATCGCCGTCCAGCGGGGCGGCAAGGACATGACGATCGACCTGCGGATCCAGTGAGCCTGCGCCCCAGGTCCACGGCTCGATCGTAGGGCGACGCACCTCATGCGATCCGCCTGCTCGCCGTGCCGGATCAGCTTGCGCGACGCCGCGCGATATGTTTTGAGTTCAAAGTAATCGTTCGGCCTCGCCCGCGGTGATCCCGGGTGAGCGTCGCGCACCATCTGTGTCCGACGGCTCGCGGCGGGGCGCCTTGCTGCGCGCGGCTCGTCCCTGCACCAGCGCGCGGAGCGCCCGGTGGAGGGGTCGATCCCGCGCCCGGCGAGCGGCGCATCGTCACCACCGAGGAGGGGAGTTCCATGTCCCGACTGCTCATCGTCTCCAACCGTCTCCCGATCAGCGTGCGCGTCGACCACGGCGCGCTCTGCCTCACGCGCTCCTCGGGCGGCCTCGCCGCCGCCATGCGCGGCCCACACGAGCGCCACTGCGCGCTCTGGATCGGCTGGCCGGGCAGCGTGGCGAGCCTCACCCCGGAGCAGCGCGACGACGCCGACGCGGCGCTCGCCGGGATGCGCGCCGTGCCCGTGCACCTCGGCGCCGCCGAGCAGCACCGCTTCTACGACGGCTTCTCGAACGGCGTCCTCTGGCCCCTGTTCCACTACCTGCTCGACAAGGTGAACCTGGACGCGGAGCTCGACTGGGGGGCCTACCAGCGCGTCAACGAGCACTTCGCCGACGTCGTCGCCGCGCAGTACAGGCCGGGCGACGCGATCTGGGTGCACGACTACCAGCTCATGCTCCTCCCGGCGCTCCTCCGGCGGCGCCTCCCCGGGGCGCGGATCGGCTTCTTCCTCCACGTCCCGTTCCCGTCCGCCGAGGTCTTCCGCATCCTCCCGTGGCGGGAGCAGATCCTGAGAGGCTTGCTCGGCGTCGACCTGCTCGGCTTCCACACGGCCGGCTACCGCAGGAACTTCGCGGCGTCGGCGGCGCACGTGCTCGGCGTCGAGCCGGGCGAGGCGGCGATCGAGCATGACGGGCGCACGGTCGCGCTCGGGGTCCACCCCATCAGCATCGACGCCGCCGAGATCGAGCGGCTCGCGGGCCACCCCGGCGTCCGGGAGGAGGCGGCGCGCATCCGCGCCGAGGCGCGCGGCCGCAAGATCGTGCTCGGGATCGACCGCCTCGACTACACGAAGGGGATCCCGCGCCGCCTGCTCGCCATCGAGCGGCTCCTCGAGCGCGAGCCCGAGCTGCGCGAGCAGGTCCGCTTCATCCAGCTCGCCGTGCCCACGCGGGAGATGGCCGGCGCGTACGCCGACTTCCGGCGGGTCGTGCACGAGCTGGTCGGCCGCATCAACGGCCAGCACGGTACGACGTGCGCCACGCCGATCCACTACATGCACCGCTCGCTGCCGTTCGAGCAGGTGGTCGCCCTCTACCTCGCCGCCGACGTCATGCTGGTGACCCCGCTCCGCGACGGCATGAACCTCGTCGCGAAGGAGTACGCCGCCGCGCGGATCGACGACGACGGGGCGCTGATCCTGAGCGAGTTCGCGGGGGCCTCGGCCGAGCTCGCGGAGGCGATCTCCGTCAACCCGTACGACATCGGCTCGGTCGCGGCCGCCGTGAAGCAAGCGATCGCCATGCCGCCCGCCGAGCAGCGGGTCCGGATGGCGGCGCTGCGCCGCCGCGTGGCCACGCACGACGTCCACGCCTGGGCGCAGTCGTTCCTCGAGGACCTCGACCGCGCGGCGGCGCCGGAGCCCGCGGGGGCCGCCGTGGCGTCGCGCCGGGGGATGCCCGAGAGCGTCGTCGAGAGCGTCCGCCTCGCGCCGGAGCGCGTGTGGATCCTCGACTACGACGGCACGCTGGTCCCGTTCGCGTCGGTGCCCGACCTCGCCGCGCCCGACGAGGAGCTCCTCGCGCTGCTCAGGGCGCTGTCCGAGCGCGACCGCGTGCATGTCGTGAGCGGCCGCCGGCGCGCCGACATCGAGCGCTGGTTCGGCGCGCTGCCGCTCCACCTGCACGCCGAGCACGGCTTCTGGTCGCGGCCCAAGGCGAGCGACGACTGGGTCGCGCTCGAGTCGGACGCCGCCGCGTGGAAGGGCGAGGTGCGGGCGCTCCTGGAGGACGTCACCCGGCGCACCCCGGGCAGCTTCATCGAGGAGAAGACCGTGACCCTGGCGTGGCACTACCGCACGGCCGAGCCCGAGCTCGCGGGCGAGCACGTGCGCGAGCTGCGCGCGCGCCTCGAGGCGCGCATCCCCATGGACACGCTGGAGCTCCTCGCCGGCGCGAAGGTGGTCGAGGTCCGGCCGCGCGGCGTCCACAAGGGCAGGGTGGTGCCGCTCATCCTCGACGATGTCCCCGCGCGGGCGGCGGTGATCGCGATCGGCGACGACCGCACGGACGAGGACATCTTCGCGGCGCTCCCATCGTCCGCGTGCACCATCCACGTCGGCAACCAGAGCAGCCGCGCCGCCTACCGGCTGCCCGACGCGGGCGCGGTGCGGCGCCTCCTGCGCGCAGTCCACGCGGGCCACGCGGGGCTCGACGCCGGATACGACGCCTGATTCATGGCGTGGGCGCGGTCACTTCTCCGTCGACGCCTCGGCCTCCGAGAGCGTCAGCGCCGCGCCGGGCGCCGGGGCCTCCGACAGCGCGAGCCTGCCGACGAGGAGGCCCACCACGGCCGCCACGGCCGAGGCGAGCAGGACGCCGAGCTTCGCCGCGGCGAGCTTCGCGGGGTCGCCGAACGCGAGGCCCGCGATGAAGATCGCCATCGTGAAGCCGATGCCCCCGACGCAGCCCACGACCGCGATCCCGCGCCAGCCGACGCCGCGCGGCAGGGCGCAGACGCCGAGCCGGACCATCGCGAAGCTCGCGAGGAAGATGCCGATCGGCTTGCCGACGACCAGGCCGAGCATGACCCCGAGCAGGATCGTCCCCGAGCCCGCGTGAGCCAGCGAGGAGCCGTCGATGCGGACGCCGGCGTTGGCGAAGGCGAACAGCGGCATGATGCCGTAGGCGACCCACGGGTGGAGCGCCGCCTGGAGCCGGACCACGGGCGGCAGCGCCTCGAGCTGGGCCTGCCGGATCTGCCCGAGGGGCTGCAAGAGCTCATCCGCGCGGTGGTCGTCGCGCTGGGTGAGCGCGTCGACCCGGTCCACCGCGTCGCGGGCCGCGGACAGGAACCCGTGGCTGCCGAACCAGGAGCGCGCCGGCGTCAGCAGTCCGACGGCGACGCCGGCGATCGTCGGGTGGACGCCGGCGCGGAGCATGCCCCACCAGAGGACGCCGCCGGGGACCACGTAGGCGGCCGGCGACCGGACGCCGAAGCGCTGGAGCAGCAGCACCGAGGCGGCCCCGCCGCCCGCGATGAGCAGCCCGCTCCACGCGACGCCCGACGAGTAGAACAGCGCGATGACGATGATGGCGCCGATGTCGTCGATGATCGCGAGCGCGAGCAGGAGCACGCGCAGGGCAGGGGGCACGCGCTTGCCCAGCAGCGCCAGCACGCCGACCGCGAACGCGATGTCGGTCGCCGTGGGGACGCCCCAGCCGTGCCGCGAGGCCGGCGATGCGTTGAGCGACAGGTAGACGAGCGCGGGCGCGATCATGCCGCCGAGCGCCGCCGCGACCGGCAGCGCCGCGCGCTTGAGGTCCGAGAGCTCCCCCTCGTGGATCTCGCGCCGGATCTCCAGGCCGACGACGAAGAAGAAGATCGTCATCAGCCCTTCGTTGATCCAGAAGTGGAGGGGCTGCGTGAACACCAGCGAGCCGGCGCCGATCGTGATCGGGATGTGCCAGAGGTGCTCGTAGGCGTCGCCCCACGGCGAGTTCGCCCAGGCGAGGGCGATGACGGACGCGATCAGCAGGACGATCCCGCTGGCCGCCTCGACGTGCATGAAGCGATCGATCGGGCCGAGCATGCGCTCGGCGATGCGGCGGGCGGGGGCCCAGGTTCCGGGGGCAAGCTGCTCAGACGGGGATCGGCTCAAAGGACCGCCAGGGCGCGAGCGACGTCGCGCGAGGGGGGGAAGGCGGCCCGACCGTCCCGTGAAGACCTGTCGCGGCGCTCCGCCGCCGCGACACCCGCACGGGAGATTACTCATCCATACAACCGAAGCCAGCGCGAACGGCTCGCCGGGCCACGTGCGCTGCTCCGGCTCGGCCGGGTGCGTCGCTCCGGCGCGTGGACCGGATTCGAGGCGCAGTGTGGATCGCGAGCTGGCCTCGGCGCATCGTCGGGTCCGGGAGGCGACGGATGACACGAGATGCCCTGGATCGCGCCGCGGTGACGGCCTTCCTCGTCGCGCGGCACGGCGATGCCGTGTGCGGCGCGTCCATCGAGATACGCCCGCTCCAGGGCGGGCTCTGCTCGGAGGTCGCGCTGGTCACCGCGCGGCTGCGCGGCGGCGCCGGGTCGCGCCGGGTCGCGGTCGTCGCCAAGCTCGTGCACGGCGTGGCCGTGCGCGAGGCGGCCGTCTACCGGCGGCTCTCGAGGTCCGTCGCGCGGCGCTTCTCGCCCGAGCTGCTCGGCGCGCAGCGGCTCGGGCGCGGGCGCTGGCTGCTCTACCTCGAGCGGATCGAGCCGGCGCACGCCTGGCCCTGGACCGACAGCGGGCACACGGCCCGGGTGCTCGACCGCCTGGCGCGCCTCCACGGGGAGACGGCGCCGGGCGCCCCGCTGCCGGCGTGGGACTACGAGGCCGAGAACCTGGCCGTGGCGCGGGGCACGCTCTCGCTGGCCGAGCGCCTGCCCCGCGGCGAGGTCCCCGCGCTCGCCCGGGCGCTGCCCGCGCTGCGGAGGGTCGTGGCGGCGCTGCCCGCGATGCGCCGCCAGCTCCTCGCGTTCCAGCCGCTCGGCCGCGCCGTGATCCACGGCGACGTGCACCCGGGCAACGTCATGGTTCGCCGGCGCGACGGCGTCGCGGAGCCGGTGCTGCTCGACTGGGCGCGCGCGCGGATCGGCTCGCCGCTCGAGGACGTGAGCTCGTGGCTCCAGGCCCTCGGCTACTGGGAGCCCGAGGCGCGGCGCCGCCACGATACGTTGCTCGCCGGCTACCTTTCGGCGCGCGGCCTCGCCCCCGCGCTGACCCGGCCGCTGCGCGACGCCTACTGGTTCGCGGCCGCGTCCAACGCGCTCGCCGGCGCGCTCGGGTACCACCTCGCGACGGCGAGCGGGGCGAGCGATCCCGGCGCAACGCCGAGCGCGCGCGCGGCCGCCGCCCGGAACGCGGCGGACTGGCTGCGCGTCATCCGCCGGGCCGACGCGTGCTGGAGCTGACGTGCTCGCGGTCGTCGAAGCGCAGGAGGGCGCCGCGCTCGCCCTGCCACGAGAGCGACGTGAGGCTGGCGTTGCCCGGCCGGAACGGCTCCCACCGCGCGGGAGGGACGCCGCGCAGCGCCCCGACGATCTGGCCGATGACGCCCGCGTGCGTGACCACGAGCACGCGCTGCCCCGGGTGCGCCGCGGCGATCGCGCCGATCGCCGCGAGGCAGCGCGCGCGAAACTCGCGGTAGCTCTCCCCGCCGGGCCAGCGAAAGTCATCGTCGTCCTGGCGCAGGTTGGCCTCCCAGAGCGCGGCGTGGCGCGCCTTGACCTCCTCGATCGGCGCGCCGTCCACCTCGCCGCAGCAGATCTCGCGCAGGCCCTCGTGCGGGCGGACCGGGCCCCACGCGCCCGCCGCGATCCGCGCCGTCTCGAGCGCGCGGCTCAGCGGGCTGGCATACACGGCGTCGAACGCCGGGCGTCCGGCGAGGCGGCGGCCGAGCGCCGCGGCCTCCTCCCGCCCTCGCGCGTCGAGCGGCGTATCGGTCCACCCGCTCATCGGCGTCCCGGGACCACCGCGGTTGCCGGCGGTGCGACCGTGGCGCACGAGGATCAGGAGGCAGGGCTGCATGGCTCGAGGGGGAGCAGGGGCGCTCGGCCTGGAGGCTAGCGTGAGCCGCGGCCCGATCGAGCGCCGCGCGCGACGGGCTCATCCCGGCGCCGCGGCCGCTCGACCGGCGCGCTCGAGCCCACGCGCGCTCCCGTCCCGCTCGCTGCGCTGTTCATCGCGCTGTGGCGGTGTTCCGCTCAGCCCCAACAGCGGTCTTCAGCGCGATGGAGAGCCCCGGCTCGCGGCCAAACGGACTCTAACCAGCGCTCTCCGACGCGCAGACCGTGCGAAGGCATGCTCGCAACCAGCGGTGTGCCGGATCGGCGTCCATTCGGGGGTGCCACAGCATGGACACGGTGAACCCGATCGCAGGCACTGGAAGGCGGAAGCTGAACATCCCATCGCGCAGACTTGCTGTATGGCGATCTGGAACCGTGGCCACCAGATCGGAAGCCCGCGCCAGCGACAGCGCGGGTGAAAAGCCACCGACGATGGCTCCGACCTTCCGGATGAGGCCGGGGGGCAGGAACGGCCGCTCGACGGCGCCGTTTTCATGGCCGCTGCGCGAGACGATGACGTGGTGCGCCTGGGCATAGGCTTTGGCGGTCAACTTGCCGTCGCTCAGAGGATGCCCGGCTCGCGCGACACCGACCAGCCGATCATGGAACAAGGCTTGGCTGCGCACCTCCGGACCAAGGGACGCTTCAATGACGCCGGTCTCCAGATCGACCCGACCGTCGCGGAGGGGCGTGCTGTCCTTGTCAGGCTTCTGAAGGAAATGGAGGCGCACCCCCGGGGCCTCCTCGCCGACTCGTGCCAGGAGGTCAGGGCCGAAGTTTTCCACGAAGCCATCGCTGGTCCGCAGCGTGAAGGTCCGGGCGAGCCCGGTCAGGTCAATCACTTGATCCGGGCGCAAGACGGCCTCAGCGTCCTCGACGAGCTGGTGAACCCGCTCGCGCAAGGCCAGCGCTCGAGGCGTCAGAACCAGGCCGCGGCCCGCCCTGACGAGGAGCGGATCACCGGTCGTCTCTCGCAGGCGAGCCAATGCGCGGCTCATCGCCGAGGGGCTGAGCCGCAACCGTTGAGCGGCGCGCGCCACGCTTCCTTCTGCCAGGAGCACGTCGAGCGTGATGAGCAGGTTCAGATCGGGGGACGACATGCCCCGAAGATAGCATGAACCTTGAACTTGACTGGTGACAGCGGCAAGATCGCGGGAGAGCCGAAATAATCGTCGCTGGTCACATGGCGTCCAGCGCACGGACAACATGCACACGCTGCGCGTTCCGGCATGTCACGCGGCCCTCTACTCTTCCGAGACGCTTCAACGAAGGGAACGACGATGGCCAACAGCGCTCTGCAGACATTCATCGACGGCACGAACGCGGCCTGGGGGCCGCTGACGAGCGAGCTGGTCGCCGAGTGCCGCCAACACCTGGAGACTCTTCTCGAGGCTTCGCCGTCAGAGGCGTGGCTCGCGGCGCTTCACCGGAACGCGCCCACAAATGAGGAGCTGTATCGCGACCCCACCCATGGGTTCGTGCTCTTCGCGCACACCGAACACGCCGGGCTTTACCGGCCACCCCACGACCACGGCAGAGGGTGGGTGATCTATGCGATGCAGCAGGGCGAAATCGAGATGGGGACCTACGCGCGCGTGGAGGACCCGGACGGCCAGGTCCGGCTGGTGAAGAGGGACTCGACCCTGGTGCGGGCCGGCCAGGTCCAGGTGTACCTCCCCGGCGACATTCACGACACGCGGTGCATGACGAGCTCGGCCCTGCTCTTCCGCTTCACGGAACGAGACCTGAGGGTTGAGGACCGGCAAGAGCGCCGGGTCACCCGATATGTCGAACGCAACGGCGTCTGGACCACGGCGGCAGCATGACGAGTCTTCTGGCCGAAGGGCGGGCCGCGACGGCCTCCCTGGACCGATCCACGCCGCAGCAGGCCCACGCCGACGCCGGGCTGCCATCGCCGCGACGCGCCTTCGCGATCGCCGCTGTGTTGAGCGCCATGAGCCTGGTGGTGCTCGACGCGGGCATGGCCAACGTCGCCTTGCCGACGATGGCCCGCGCGTTGGGTGCCACGCCGTCCCTGGCGGTCCTCGTCATCACCGCGTACCAGACCGCGCTCGTCATGGCGCTCCTGCCCTGCGCAGCCCTCGGCGAACGGCTCGGCTATCGCCGGGTGTTTGTCTGGGGTGTCGCTCTATTCACGGCGGCGTCCGCGCTGTGCGCCCTGTCGCCCTCGCTGCCTTGGCTCGTCGCCGCCCGGTTCGTCCAAGGCCTTGGCGGCGCCGCCGTGATGGCGCTGGGGGTCGCCCTCTTACGGTTGTCCGTTCCTCCGGAGCAGCTCGGCGCCGCCATCGGCTGGAACGCGCTGACGGTCGCGCTCTCGTCGGCCGCAAGCCCCGCAATCGGCGCCCTGATCCTGGCGGGGATGGGCTGGCCTTGGCTCTTCCTGGTGAACCTCCCCGTGGGCGCGACGGCGCTGCTGGCCGCGCGCGCGCTTCCGCCGGTCGCCGGAACGGCGCAGCGGATCGACGGGCGCAGCGTGGCGCTGAACGGCGTCGCCTTTGCGCTGCTTGTCATCGGAGCGGAGCTCTTGCCGACACGGCCGCTCGCGGCCGGCCTGCTGCTCGCGATGGCGGCGATCGCCCTGATGGGGCTGGTTCGTCGGGAGATGCCGAAGGCCGCCCCGATGATCCCGCTCGACCTGCTGCGCGGCAGATCGTTCCGGATCTCGGTGATCGCTTCGGTGTGCTGTTTCACGGGCCAAACGGCGGGCCTGGTGGCGCTGCCCTTCTACCTACAACACCAGCTTGGGCAGACGCCGCTCGTGGCCGGGATCTATATGACGCCCTGGCCGCTGACCGTCGCTGCGACAGCTGTCGTCGCCGGTCGCCTCGCGGACCGCATACCGACGGCGTGGCTCTGTGCTGTCGGCGGCGCCTGCCTCGGCCTCGGCCTGGCGGCGACCGCCGTGTGGCCGCTGCAGGGCGACCCTCGGCTGCTCATCGCGTTCGCCATCGTCTGCGGCCTGGGGTTCGGCCTCTTTCAGGTGCCGAACAACCGCAACATGTTCCTCTCCGCGCCACCGGAACGGAGCGGCGCGGCTGGCGGCATGCAAGGCACCGCTCGTCTGACCGGTCAGACGGCAGGGGCGGTTCTCATGACCCTGCTCTTCACCACCACCTCCCTCGACGTAGCGCCTCGGGTCGGACTTGGGATCGGAGCCGTATTGGCCCTGACCGCCGGCATCGTGAGCGCTGCGCGAGGTCCGGCACGGGGAGCGTCCGTTGCGGACTTGCGGCCGCGGTCACAGGGCTATGGATGACCCAGTTTTACCCTCGCATCGAAACCGACAGCCCTCTTCTCCGCGGGTTGGGTCATCAACGTTGCAGTGGCCGAATGGGCCATCGCCAGGCAGCCGGGGAGCCCGAAGAGCCTCCAGCCGGACCAGGGGCTCCATCGAGCGCCGGGCTAGCACATCGTTCCCGAAATTCGTCCCTGGATCGGCGCTGTGCCAGCCCGGCGACGATCTGGGCTGGCCGGGCTCGTCAACGGAGCGAGCTCGTCGCGGGACAGCGTCGCCACAGAGCGAGCTACTTATTGAAGGCTCCGATCAGCGTGCGCGTACCGTGGCGTTCGTACTCGCTGTGCGGCTCAGCTTCCCCTCGGGTCTCGAGCTTCAGGGCCCTCGCCACGCGCTGCGAGGCATTGCATGCTCGAGCTGCGGATCATCGCGACAGCCCGGGCTGGTGCATCACGGATCCAGGGACGAACTTCGGGAACGATGTACTAGACTGGGCGACGGTCGATGGCCACCTGCTCCGCGTGCCGCTCGGTCTATCCCGATGATGTGGCGACCTGCCCGGAGCACGGCGGCGCGCTGCTGCCCGACGAGGCCTTCTCCGAGGAGGACGCCGAGCTCCAGCCGGGCGCGATGATCGGCGAGTACCGCGTCGAGCGGCTGCTCGGCGCGGGGACGTTCGGCGACGTCTATGCGGGAGAGCACCCGCTCATCGGCAAGCGGGTCGCGATCAAGGTGCTGAACCGGCGGTTCGCGTCCGACCCGACCGTCGTCTCGCGCTTCATCGGCGAGGCGCGCGCGGTGAACCGCATCCGGCACCGCAACATCATCGACATCTTCTCCTTCGGCGTCGTCGACGGGCGGCACTACTTCGTCATGGAGCTGCTCGACGGGCTCACGCTCGGCGCGCTGATCCGGCGCGAGGGGCGCCTGTCGCCGTCCCGCGCCGTCCCCCTCCTCGAGGGCATCGCCGACGCGCTCGACGCCGCGCACGCGGCGGGGATCACGCACCGCGATCTGAAGCCCGAGAACGTCTTCGTGGCGACCGAGAAGGGCGATCGCTGGTTCCCCAAGCTGCTCGATTTCGGCGTGGCGAAGCTCGCGGGCGACGCGCTCGCCCACAGGACGGCCACGGGCGTCGCGGTCGGGACGCCCGCGTACATGTCGCCCGAGCAGGTCCGCGGCAAGGGCGTGGACCCTCGCTCGGACATCTACGCGCTCGGCGTGATCGCCCACGAGATGCTCACGGGAGCGCTGCTCTTCGAGGCCGACTCGATGATGGATGTGATGATGATGCACCTCCTCAACGAGCCGCCGCGGGCGTCGAGCGTCCGCGCGGACCTCCCGCCCGAGCTCGACGCCCCGGTGCTGGCGATGCTGGCGAAGCGCGCCCAGGATCGCCCGCCGTCGGCGGGCGCGGCGGTCCAGGCGTTCGTCGAGCAGGTGCGCAGGCTCGGCGTCGAGGGGCTCGACGGCGCGGGCGCGGCGCGGCCCGGGAGCAGCGAGCGCGCCGTGTCCATCGGGCCGCGGCACATCAGCGCCGACGCGGCGACCGCGGTCGTCGGCGCCGTCGATCCCGGGAGCGGCGGCGCCTCCGGCACGCTGCGCAGCCCTGGAGCGAGCGGGGCCGCGGCGGCCGGGGCTACGCAGCCCATGCTGCCGGCGGCGCCGCGCGATGCGGAGCCGGCGCCGGGCACGGTGGCGGCCGCGGAGATCGGCCGGACCGTGGCGCTCGCCCCGCTCGCCGGGCCCGTCCGGGCGCCGAGGGCCGGGGCCCGCGGCGCCGGGGTGCTCGCGCTGCTGCTCCTGGGCGGCGCGGTGGCCGTGGCGCTGGCGTGGCCGCGCGCCGGCGGCGACGCTGCCGTGCCCCCGGCCGCCGCGCCTGCGGCCGCCACGGCGGCGCCCGGCGCGGCCGGCATGGCGCCCGGTGCGGCCGGCACGGCGTCCGGCGCGGCCGGTACGCCCCCCAGCGCGGCCAGCACGGCGCCCGGCGCGGCCGGCACGCCCCCCGGCCCGGCCGGGGCGAGCGCCGCGTCCTCCGGCCCCCGGACGGCCGCGGGCGGGCAAGCGCTGTCTGCGCCGTCCGCCGGCAAGGCCGGCGCGGCGTCGGCTGCGGGCCCGGGCGCACCGTCGAGCCGCCCGCGGAAGCATCACGCCGACCTGGAGAAACCCGCGTTCGACAGCCTCGTCGGAGCGCCCTGACCATGAAGCGAACGCACGGACTCTCGATCGCGCTGGCGATCGCGGTGGCGGGTTGCGCGAACCTCTCGCTCCTCGAGGAGGACGTCTGCGGCAATCGCGTCGTCGAGGAGCCGGACGAGGCCTGCGACGGGCAGGAAGGCTGCGGTGCGCCCGGGAGCGCGCACCAGTGCCGCTATCTCTGCGGGGACGCCGAGGGGCTCGTGTGCCCCGGCGGCTCCGGGTGCGGCGCGGACGGCGTCTGCCGGCGCCCCCGGGGCGACTTCGAGGAGCTCGCGGCGCGCAGCACGGTCACCGCGATGGATCTCTCGACCGGCGACATCGACGCGGACGGCTGCGACGAGCTCGTGCACACGACGCTCGAAGGCACCACGATCACGGCGCTCCCGAGCCAGGCGCCCGGGCTGTGCGCGCAGGCGGAGCAGGCGCTGCCGATCTCCCGGGCAGCATCCGGCGACGAGACGTCCCCCGCGCCGCTGCTGCGCGACCTGACGAGCGACGGCCAGCTGGAGCTCATCGTCGCCGGGCGTGGCGACGTGGTCGTCGCCGAGGAGGGCGCGGCGAACGGCCTCTTCGTGTTCTCCGCCTCCGAGAGCGCGGCCCTCTCGCCCACGCTCTACTCGACCACGCGCCTCGACAGCGACGCCGCGCGCCTCCTGTCGGCGCGGCTGCGCGGCCGCGACGCCGCGCTGATCTTCCTCGGCGCATCCGCCGCGGCGGGCGGCACGGGCGGCGGCGGCATGGACGGCGGCACGGGCGGCCAGCCGCCGTCGAGCGGCGGCCCTGGCCGCATCGCGGTGATGTCGAACCCGAGCGCGAAGCCGCAGACGCTCGACGGCGACACGGTGGCCCCCGGCGACATCGTCGGGGTGGTCGCCGCCGATCTGTACGAGGGCTCCGCGGACAGCGGCCCCTGCGACGAGGCGGTCGTCGCGAAGCGGGGCGACGACCGGATCCGCATCTATGCCGTGTGCGGCCCCGGCGGCTCCCAGGCGCTCGCGGCCCTGCCCGAGGTGCAGCTCGGCGGCGGCGCGAAGATCCGCGACGTCAACGCCTCGCTCGCCGTGCACGACCAGAACGGCGACGGCCACCTCGACCTCGTCGTGAACGCGGTCAACGACGGTCGCGGCGAGATCCACGTCGCGTACGGCGTGACCGGCGGGGGCTTCCACTCGACGCCGAGCCCGCCGTCCTCGGGTCCGCCCGACCAGCGCACGGGCGCGCTGTCGCTCGGGGACGCGGCGCTCGAGGCCGCGCTCGCCGACCTGAACCGGATCTTCATCGCCGGCGATTTCGATCGAGCCCGCCCCGGTCCCGAGCTCGTGCCGCTGGACTGCCCTCCCGGCGCGCCGTTCCAGTCTCCGATCTGCCGCCCGATCGGCGGGGAGTGCGAGGCGGTCGCCGCCGACGTGAACGCCGACGGCCACCTCGATGTGGTCGCGACCGAGGCGCAGCTCCCCGACATCACGATCCACACCGGCGCATCGGACGGCACCTTCTACCCGCAGCGCCTTCCGACGCAGTGCCCGCCGCACTACCTTGCCGTCGGCGATCTCGACGGCGACCGGGTGAACGACATCGCCTACTTCGATCAGCAGGCGCGGCCGTCGTCCCCGCGGCCCTCGACCCGGCTCGACATCGCCTACGGCAACGCCTTCGCCGCGCCTTCCGCGCCGGCCGGCCACGGCCGCCTCGATCTGGCCAGCGGCCTCGCCGCGGGCCGGGTCCTCGACGAGGCCACGGGCGTCCAGCTCTTCGCCTTGCGCGGTCTCCCGCCCCCCCGCGGCGCGGCGGTGGCGTCCGGCTCCGGGCTCGCGCTCATCGAGGGCGGCCGCGATCGCCTCGTCCGCGCGCCGTTCTACTTCCCGGCGCCTCCTGGCGCGCCGCCCGATCCCGACGCGCCTCCTGGCCCCGGCGCATCGACCTCCATCCTGCCGGTGCGCCTCCTCGCGGTCGCGGGTGGCCTGCTCGCGGCGCAGGACGGCGACCCGGTGCAGAGCCTCGCCGCGATCACGGAGCTCACGGGCGAGGGCGCGCCGGATGGCACGCAGCTCTGGCTGATCACCGTGTCGCCGGAGGGGGACAACCTGCGCGCGGAGGCGTCCGGCCGGCCCGGCGAGGGGGCGCCGCCGTGCGACCCGTGCGTGCTCGCGGCGATCGACACCGACGGTGACCGCCGGGAAGAGCTCGTGTGGCTCGGCGGCGGCGAGCTCGCGGTCTACGAGGAGGACGCCGGCAAGCTGGTAGAGCGAGCCCGGCAGGAGACGATGTACCGGTTCGCGGCGATCGCGACGGGCGTGAACCCGTCGAAGTACGTGCCGCGCCCGCTCGTCGCGGATCTGGACGGCGACGGGCAACAGGATCTCCTCGCTCGCGCGGAAAGTGGCGAGCTCGTCGCCCTCTGGGGCCGCGCCGGCGGCGGCTTCGACGAGACGGTGCTCGTCGCGCCGGACCCTTGCGACGGCGTCGACGTCTGCGCGGGCCTCGCCGTGGCGCTGCTCAACGCCGACGCCGACGTCGCGCTCGAGGTGGCCGTGGCCGGGCCCGGGCGGCTCGAGCTCCACGATCTCGACGCCGGCGCCCGGGCCCTGCGCCGCCTCGAGACCGCCTTTCCCGGCCCCCCGCCGGAGGCCGGCAGCGATTTCGTCGCGCTCGGCGCGGCCGATTTCGACGGCGATGGCGTCGACGATCTCGCCGTGGCGATGAGCTCCGCCTTCCTGAAGGTGTTCCGCGGCAGGCCGGTGCTGCCATGAGGGCGACGGCGCGCCCCTCCGGCCTCCTGCTCCTCTGGGCGTCGTCGACCCTCGCCGCGGCCCTCGTGGCGCCCGGCGCGGCGCTGGCGGACGCGCCCCCCACGCCCGCGCAGGCGGCCCACGCGGAGAGCTTCTTCAACGCCGGCGCGCAGGCGTACGAGGCGGGCCAGTACCAGGTCGCCGCGGAGGCGTTCCTGGAGGCGCACGAGCTCGTGCCGAGCCCGTCGCTCCTGTTCTCGGCGGCGCAGGCCTTCCGGCGGCAGGTCCTCACGCAGCCGTCGCCGGACGCGCTGCGCCGCGCGATCGCCCTCTACCGCGAGTACCTGCGCCTCGATCCGAAGGCGGTGCGCCGCGAGGAGGCGGTCGCTGCCCTGGCGTCGCTCGTCCCCCTGGAGGCACGCCTCCCCGGCGAGGACCCAGCGGCGGCGGCCGACGGCGGCACGACCGCGGCCGACGGCGCGCAGCGCGGCGCCGCGGCGGCGGTGACCCCGGCGGCGGGCGGCACGCGGCTCCTGCTGTCATCGCCGGTCGAGGGCGCCCGCGTATCGGTGGATGGCCAGCCGTTCGTCCCGGCGCCGCTCGTGGCGCCGGTCGCCCCCGGCGCGCACCGCGTGCGGGTGCAGGCGGCGGGGCATCACGAGGAGGAGCTCACGGTCATCGCGGTCGCCGGCGAGCTGATGCCGCGGCACGTCGTGCTGCGGCCGAAGCCGGCGCAGCTGCACGTGACCGGCACGGGCGGCGCGCGGGTCGCCGTCGACGGCCAGGTGCGGGCGACGGTGCCCACGACCGCGGCGATCGCGGTCGAGCCTGGCGTTCATGTCGTCGAGGTCTCGCTGCCCGGGCACGAGCTTTACCGGCGGGAGCTCCGGGTCGCGCACGAGCAGGCGGTCCGGCTCGACGCCGATCTCCGGATGACGTCCCAGCGCCTCGCGGCGTGGACGGTGCTCGGCGCCGGCGCCGCGGGCGCGGCCGCGACTGGCGTGCTCGCGGGCCTCGCCCTCGTGCGTCAGGGCGAGGCGGTCGACTTGCGAGACAGGAAGGACGCGACCTCGCTCACGCCGTCCGAGCGGGATCGCTACAACGCCGCGGTCGACGCGCGAGACGGTCTGGGTGCGGCGGCAGCGGTCGCCGGCGGGGTGTCGTTCCTGGCCATTGCCGTCGGTTTCCGGCTCTTCGTCTTCGACGAGCCGAAGGCCGCCGCGGCGCCGGCCGCGCCGCCACCGAAGGCCCCCGGGGTGGAGGCGGATTTCACGGTGGGGTTGCTCGGCGCCGGGGTGAGGGGGCGGTTCTAGAGAGCGGTATCCGACGGAGCCTGGGTCTCTCGATGGCTAGCGTCATCGACTCACACCGTGATCCGCGTGCCGTCGAACCTGGTGAACGTGAAGCCCTCGAACGGCTCGAGGAAGGTGCGGCGCTCGTCCCGGAGCAGGCTGATGGCCACCTGCTCGCCGAGCGCCAGCGACGCTGCAGCGTCGGTGCGCCAGTGGATGCCCGCCCAGTTGCGGCCGAAGGCGTAGTTGGTCGCCAGCTTGTTCAGCTCGCCGCCCACGGTCAGGGGCGGCCCGCTGTAGGGGACGAGCCGGGTCGGATCGGCCGGATCGGGGACGAACGGGTCCTCGATCACGTGGTCTTCGTCGAAGAACGCCTTGAGGAGCGTCGCATTGACGCCCGCGATGGCGGCGGCGCCGCCCGGGTAGGATCCGTGGAGCGGCGCGCCCTCCGGGAAGGCCTGCGGCAGCAGGTAGCTGCCGAACGCGTCGTACGTCAGCTCGGCCGCCTGCGACTCCAGGATTTCGCGGTGCAGCGGGTAATCGCGCGCGCCGTTCGCGAGGCGGTGGTGGACCAGCCCGCCGAAGGCCTCGGGGCGGACGCTGCGGTGCACGAACCACTTCTGCCAGTACGCGGCGCGGATCGCGCGCGACGTGCCGAAGGGGAGCAGGCTTTGCAGATAGGCGAGCGCGAAGGTCGCCGCCGCGGAGGCCTGCGTCTCCGACGTGAGATAAGGGTTCGTGGGGCTCAGCGGGGCCCCGATGCCCCCCGCGACGCGCGGGCTCGCGCTGCGCGCTGCGCCGAGGAGCAGCGCCGCGCCCCAGAAGAGCGCTCCGCCGCTGTGCACGAACTCCGCCAGATCGCGCCCTGTCGAGATGTAGCGGCGGACCGGGTCGTACGCGATGGTCCGGGTGGGCGCGATCCCGTTCTGCACCGCGAGCCACTCGTCGTGGTCGGTCTGGAAGTCGTTGCCGGGCAGCGCGGTGCGGATCGCGCCCCCGATCAGCTGCGGGCCATAGGGGATGTCTCGCAGGAGGAACTGCGAGATATAAGGCCCGTCGAGCACGCCGTGAGGGACCACGTGCCGGGCCGTCCTGCCCGAGCGGTCCCGGGGATCGGCGTAGGTGACGCTGCCGCGGAACACCGTCTCCAGCGTCACGCGGCCGCCGGCGCGGGGGCCCGTGTAGCCGGAGAGCCGGTCGATCTCGTCGATCGCGTCCGCGACATCGCTGCTGTCCGCGTAGCTCTCGAACGGCACGTCGCGCAGCAGCGCCTTCCAGTAGACCTCGACCGCCTCAGCGGCCTTCTGGGCGCTCGCCAGCGCGGGGGCCGGGGGCACGCCGATCTGGGCCGGGGTGGTGCCGATCAAGCTGACGGCAAGCGTGCCGATCGGATTGACCAGCTTGCGCGTCCCGCCGAGCGGGATGGCCTCGAAATCGTCCCACTCGCGCGACGCGTGGGCCCTCGCCGCGACGCGGTACGCCTCCAGGTCGACCTCGCCCCGCCTGTCGTGCGGCAGGCCGCGGGTGTCGGTCCCGATCTTGTTCGGATAGCGCGCCTCGTCGCCGTTGTTCGGGTGCGGCGCGATCGGCTCCTCGAAGCTGTCGACCGCGGCCTCGAAGCGGACGCGCAGGGCGCGCAGGCGGAGCTCGTGGTCGAGCGGCGCGGCGTGCGGGTCGCGGCGCAGCGACTCGATGCCGCTGAGCAGATCGTCGGCGCCCCGGCCGCGCGCCGCCCTGGCGACGCCTGGATCCGCGGCGAGGACGCCTCCGACGGCGAGCGAGCCTGCCACGCCGATGAAGGCGCGCCGGCCTGTCGCCTTTTCGGCCCCCGGTCGCTTCGCGGCGGCCTCGGAGCTCGCGGGCCCCGGGGCGTCAGGCGAGGAAGCGGCGCGCCGGCTATCGCTGTCGTGAGAATCGATGGTCATGGCGTTCAACTCCGTCGTTGTGTGGACCTTGGCGTCCGCCCGGCCGCGGCGTCCGCGGCCGGGCACCCGTGAGACTCGGCCCGTGAGCTCAGGCGGCGGCGTCCCGTCCTGGAAGCGGAGAGGGTGACAACGAGCTTCCGACGACGCGCGCGGCTCGATCGCTGACGAGGCCGAGATGAGGAGAGGCAGCGGGCTCTCTCCGCTGCATCCGTTTTATAGGATGAAACGTCTAATATAACGGACGGACGCGGGCAAGGACTTTGTTTCGCAGCGCACCGGCAGCACTTCTGTCGTACGGGGCCCGGTGGTATCGGGCGACGGGTGCGACCGAAAGGCGATGCGCAGGCGGGCTCCGTGATGGCGGACGGGATCGTCCGCGCAGCGCAGGTCAGGGACCTCCAGGGGGTCCTGGAGCTCTATCGCGACCTCCACCCCGAGGACGACTCGTTCCCTCCCGAGCTCGAGCTGTCGGCGCTCTGGGCGCGCATGCTCGAGCAGCCTGGGCTTCGCCTCTTCGTGCTGGAGCGCGGGGCGGCCCTCGTGGCCAGCTGTTCGCTGATCGTCGTTCCCAACCTCACGCGCGGGGGCCGGCCGTATGCGCTGGTCGAGAACGTGGTGACCCATCGTGAGCACCGGCGGAGGGGGTTCGGGTCGCGCGTGGTGCGCCATGCGCTGGCGGAGGCCTGGGAGGCGGGCTGTTACAAGGCCATGCTGCTGACGGGCTCGCGGCGGCCCGAGGTGCACCGCTTCTACGATGCGTGCGGCTTCCGCGCAGGTGAGAAGACCGGCTTCGTGGCGCGCCCCGAATCGAGCGTCAGGAGCGCTGTCTGACTGGCAAGCGACGGCGGCGCGGCGCCGCCGATTCTATTCTGGACGAGCTCGACCGCATTGGTTCGTGGTCTCACTTGCCGTAGGCCACCCGCCACACGGTGTTGCTCTGGTCGTCGGTCACCAGCAGCGCGCCGTCCCTGGCCACCGCGACGCCGACCGGACGACCCCATACGTCGCCGGTGCTCGTGACGAAGCCGGTCATGAAGTCCTCGTAATAGCCGGCCGCCTTGCCGTCCTTGACCGGGATGCGGATCACCTTGTAGCCGGTGCGCCGCGAGCGATTCCACGAGCCGTGCTCCGCGGCGAAGATGTGGCCCTGGTAATCGGCCGGGAACTGCTGGCCCGTGTAGAAGCAGAGGTCGAGGGACGCCGAGTGCGACTGGATCAGCACGTCCGGCACGATGACCTTGTCCCTCAGCTCGGGGCGCTTGCCCTCGTGGCGCGGATCCTGGTTCGGGCCGAGGTAGTACCAGGGCCAGCCGTAGAAGCCGCCCTCTTGCACGCGCGTCACGTAATCGGGGACCAGGTTGTCGCCCAGCTCGTCGCGCTCGTTCACGCTGGTCCAGAGCGCGCCCGTCGCCGGCTCGATGGCCAGACCGACCGGGTTGCGGATGCCGGACGCATGGAGCGTCTCGTTCTTGCCGTCGGGGGTGAAGGCCAGGATGCAGGCGCGCCGGATCTCGTCCTCGTCGTCGTCGACGTTGGAGCGGGATCCCACCGACACGAACATTCGCTGGCTGTCCTTGCTGAAGGCGATATCGCGGGTCCAGTGGCCCCCGCCGCCCACCGCTTCCTTGCCCGAGGGGATGTTGGTGACCAGCGCCTCGGCCGGGCCGCTGGCCTTTGTGTCGCCCGCCTTGTAAGGGAACCGCACAACGCTGTCGGTGTTCGCGATGTACACGTGCGTCGGCGCATCGGTGCCGGCCGGATAGAAGGCGATGCCGAAGGGGCGATTGAGATCCTCGGCAAAGGCGCTGCGGACGTCGGCCTTGCCATCGCCGTCCGTGTCCCGGAGCACCGTCACCCGGTCCGCCTTGCTCTCGGCCACGAACACGTCGCCGTTCGGCGCCACCTGCACGACGCGGGGCTCCTCCAGACCCGTCGCGAGCTCGGTAACGGTGAATCCCGACGGGACTTTGGGGAACACACCGGCTGGACGATCTGCCTTGCTTGGCCTGTTGACCACCGACTCCTCCTCGTTGGGCGGGGGGAGATCGGCGACGGTGATCTTGCGCTTCACGCCCGGCGCGTCCGTGGTCCAGTCGCCCAGCGCGTCGGCGCCGGTGAGGATCCTGTCGGTGGGCGCTGGCTGCGGTGTGACCTCGGCGCGCTTGGGCGAGCACGAGGCCAGCGCGCCCGCGCCGATCAGGAGCACCTGAGCCACCCCACGCCGGGCCCACCGGCGGTCTGATCTTCGGTTGTCCATGGACTCTGGTTGCCATTCGGCTCCTCCTCTGTCCACCGCTCCCTCGAACCGATGAGCCCGCCCATCATCTCGCCTTGCATGAACGCTGTTCCGTCAACGCCTCACCCGGGCGTCCCCGGGAACTCGGCTCCTTCCACCGCGGGGGTCCCCGCGGCAGGCGCGCCTCACCGCAGCCCGAGCCGCTTCGCGAGGTGGTGCAGGTTGCTGCGGTGCATCCCGAGCGATCTCGCCGCGGCGGCCCAGTTGCCGTCGTGCTGCGCCACGGCCTCCTGGATGAGGTCGCGCTGGTAGGCGTCGACCCGCTCGTGCAGCGTCGCCCCCGCCGCGGGCGGCGCCTCGCCGCCGTCGCCCTCCGCGGCCTGCGCCTGCGGCGGCGCCGCGGCGGCGAAGCTCCCGCCGAGGTGCGCCGGCTCCAGCACCACCGGCGCCCCGCGCGGCACGCCCCGCGACGCCTGCAGCACCATCCGGAACAGCGTGTTCTCCAGCTCGCGCACGTTGCCCGGCCACGGGCCGCCCGTGAGCAGCTCGCGCGCCGCCTGCGTGAGCCGCACCGGGCCCACGCCGAGCCGCGCGCGCGCCGCGTCGCAGAAATGGCCCGCGAGCAGCGGGATATCGCTCCTCCGCTCGCGCAGCGGCGGCACCGCCACGCGATAGACGTTGAGCCGGTGGAACAGGTCCGCCCGGAAGCGCCCCTCGGCCACCTCCTTCTCGATATCGCGGTTCGTGGCCGCCACGATGCGGACATCGACGCGCAGCGACCGATCCGCGCCCACCCGCTGCACCTCGCCCTCCTGCAGCGCCCGCAGCAGCTTCGGCTGGATCGACGGCGGCAGCTCGCCGATCTCGTCGAGGAACAGCGTCCCCCCGTCGGCCACCTCGAGCTTGCCGGGCCGGTTCTGCTCCGCCCCGGTGAAGGCGCCGCGCACGTGCCCGAACAGCTCGCTCTCGGCCACCGACTCGGGCAGCGCCGCGCAGTTCACGTGCAGCAGCGGCTCGCCCCGCCGCCTCGACGCCGCGTGGACCGCCCGCGCCACGAGCTCCTTGCCCACGCCGGTCTCGCCCGTGATCAGCACCGTGAGATCCGACGGCCCCACGAGCGCGATCTCGTCCCGCAGCTTCTGCATCGCCGGGCTCGTCCCGAGCAGGCCGGCCCCCCGCTCCCGCTCCGCGGCTTGCCGGAGATCCTCCGCCACAAGGCCGAGCCGCTCGGCGCTGTGCTCGAGCGCGTCGATGAGCTGGCTCGTGCGCACCGCCGCCCCGGCCAGCGCGCCCAGCCAGGAGAGCGTTCCCGCGTCCACCCCGTCGAAGGCGCGCGGATCGAGCGCGTCGGCCGTCAAGAGCCCGATCAGCGCGCCCTCCACCCGCAGCGGGCAGCCGAGGCATGCGTGGACGTGCGCGAGCGCGGTCGCGTCCGACGCGAGCAGCCCGTCGAACGGATCCGGAAGATCGGTGTCCGGCGGGAAGCGCACCGGCGCCTCGGCATGGCAGAGGAGGTCGAGCCGCGGGTGCGCCCTGGCGCAAAACGTGCGCCCCAGCGCCTCCGGCGTGAGCCCGTGCGCCGCGAGCGGCACCAGCACGCCGTCGTCGTACCGCATCAGGCACGCCGCGTCGCACGGCACCACGTGCCGCACCGCCTCGAGCAGGCGCCGGTAACGATCCTCGGCCGCCAGCGACGTCGTGAGATCCAGCGCCACCGACAGCAACGCCTTCAGGCTCGGCATGTTGTGGATGATACAACATCGTTGTGAATTATACAACGTCAACGTGTTGCTAAAAGCGCAACATTGGCCGCCTGGATGCACGAGACGAAGGGCCGCAGCCGAGCGGCACGCCGCCTGCTTCAGGGCCCGGCATCACGACCGGAGCCCCCGAGCCGCGCCGCGGAGGCGCGGGCGCGCGCCTGGCTCACGCGAACAACGAGGTCGATATGCATAGCCTACGACGACTCTGGCTGGCGCTCGCCGCCGTCATCACCGCTGGATTCTTGATCCTCGGCTTCATGGGCCGGGAGGTGTACCGAAAGGCCCCGCCGATCCCCGAGATCGTGCAGACCTCGACAGGCAGGGTGCTGCTCACGAAGGATGATATCCTCGATGGGCAGCTGGTCTATCAGAGCATCGGCGGCCAGCAGGTCGGCAGCGTCTGGGGGCACGGCGCTTACCAGGCGCCGGACTGGTCGGCCGACTGGCTCCATCGCGAGGCCGAGGCGCTGCTGTCAATCTGGAGCCAGCGAGAGCACGGCGCGCCGTTCGCGGCGCTGCCCGACGAGGTTCAGGCCGCGCTCAAGGCGCGGCTCCAGAAGACGATGCGCCACAACGGGGTCGACCCGGCGACCGGGGTGCTCACGATCTCGGACGATCGCGCCCGGGCGATCGAGGAGACGGCGGCGCACTACCGCGCGCTGTTCGGCGACGAGCCGGCCCTCACGGGCCTGCGCGAGAGCTACGCGCTGCACACCGGCGCGGTCCCCGACGCGGGGCGGCGCGACAAGCTGACGGCGTTCTTCTTCTGGACCGCGTGGTCCTGCGCCGCGGAGCGCCCCGGCACCGGCGCCAGCTACACGAACAACTGGCCTCACGAGCCGCTCATCGGCAACGTCCCCACGACCGCCAACGTCATCTGGTCGGTCGTGAGCATCGTCCTGCTGCTCGCCGGGATCGGCGCCCTCGTCTGGTATCACGCGTTCCGCCGCAGCGAGGAGCCGGCCGCCCCCGCGCCGGAGCGCGATCCGCTGGGCGGGTGGGAGCTCACCCCGTCGATGCGCGCCGTCGGCAAGTACTGCGTCGTCGTGGTCGCCCTGCTCGTGCTCCAGGTCGCGCTCGGCGCGCTGACCGCGCACTACACGGTCGAGGGACACGAGGTCTTCGGCCTGCCTGTCGCCGACTACCTCCCGTATGCGGTGACGCGCACCTGGCACGTCCAGCTCGGCGTCTTCTGGATCGCGACGGCCTTCCTCGCGTCGGGGCTCTTCCTCGCGCCGGCCGTGGGCGGGCGCGAGCCGAGGGGGCAGCGGCTCGGCGTCAACGTCCTCTTCGGGGCGCTCGTCTTCGTCGTCTTCGGCTCGCTCGCCGGAGAGTGGCTGGCGGTCAAGCAGCACTTCGCCCTCGAGATGTCCTTCTGGTTCGGCCACCAGGGGTACGAGTACGTCGACCTCGGCCGCGCCTTCCAGATCGCCCTCTTCGGCGGCCTCATCCTCTGGCTCTTCCTGATGCTGCGCGCGCTCTGGCCCGCCCTCGCGCGGCGCGACATGAGCCGGCACATCGTGATGCTCTTCACCGGCGCGACCGTGGCGATCGGGCTGTTCTACGGCGTGGGCCTGTTCTACGGCGCGAAGACCCACCTCTCGGTCATGGAGTACTGGCGCTGGTGGGTCGTGCACCTCTGGGTCGAGGGGTTCATGGAGGTCTTCGCCACCGCCGCGATCGCCTTCCTGTTCACGCGGTTCGGCCTCGTGCGGCCCGACAGCGCGGCGCGCGCCGCGATCCTGTCCACCTGCATCTTCCTCATCTCGGGCATCCCCGGCACCTTCCACCACCTCTACTTCAGCGGCACGCCGGTCTCGGTGATGGCCGTCGGCGCGAGCTTCAGCGCCCTGGAGGTCGTGCCGCTCGTCCTCGTGGGGATGGAGGCGCACGAGACGTGGCAGATGCAGCACCGGAGCGCGTGGATGCAGGCCTATCGCTGGCCCATCCAGTTCTTCGTCGCGGTCGCGTTCTGGAACTTCGTGGGAGCTGGCGTGTTCGGATTCCTCATCAACCCGCCGCTCGCCCTCTATTACATGCAGGGCCTGAACACGACGCCCGTGCACGCGCACGCCGCCCTCTTCGGCGTCTACGGGCTGCTCTCGCTCGGCCTCGTGCTCGTGATGCTCCGCCGCCTGCGCCCTGACGCGGTGTGGAACGACGCGCGGCTCCGGCTGGCGTTCTGGGGGATGAACGGCGGGCTCGCGCTCATGATCGCCCTGAGCCTCCTGCCGATCGGGCTCGCGCAGGCGTGGGCCAGCGTCGACCGCGGCCTGTGGTATGCGCGGAGCGCCGACTTCCTCCAGCAGCCGGTGATCGAGGCGCTGCGCTGGATGCGGCTCGTCGGAGACACCCTGTTCATCGTCGGCGTCATGGCCTTCGTGGGGTTCGTCGCCGGGCTCTGGACCCGGCGGCCGGCGGGGGCCGCCTCGGCGCGGCCCGCGGCGGCCGGCGAGGCGGCGCCGATGGCCGCTCCGGCGGCGAGCCGCGCGCCGGCGAGCTGAGCCCCCCTCATCCGTCGCCGGCGCCCGTCTCGCAGCTGCGCGAGATGCCACCCACGGGCCGCTCCGAGCAGGGGCGAGCGGGCCGTGGGTGAGGCGGATCGGGGCGAGTCTACCGCTCCGTCGGCGCGGGCGCGCCGTCTTGGATCCACTTGCGGAGGGTCGCCAGCTCCGCGCTCGTCAGGGTCGGCTTGCCGTCCGCGGACTGGGGCATGACGCCCGTGAGGCAGCTGGCGCCGCCGGAGGGCCTGCATCCGGCATTTGCAGCCGTCCCTGCGGCCTTGAGGTAGAGCCAGCTCTGGTCCGGGTTTCCCGGCACCACGAGCCTGAACTGCCCGCCGGACTTGGATGCCTGATTGACGAGGCCCGCGACGATGTCCGCCGAGCTGACGTCGCCGCCGAGCGACAGGCCTGCTTGTGGGCCGGTCGATTGCGCGCCGTGGCAACCGCTGCACTTGTTGACGTCGCTCTCGAGGATCGGACGGACCGTGGTGTGGAACACGCCGGACTCCGTGGGGAGGGGATCGACCGGATCCGGCTTCAGCTCAGGGTTGATGACCTGAGCGATCGCGTCCATCTCGTAGCACTGGGCCGCTACCGCGTCCTTCAGCTTCTGGTCGGTGGGTGACATGCCCTTGGCGACACGGTACTTCTCCCAGACGTTGTCGATCCAGCCGTGCAGCTTCCAGAACATGTAGTTGTCGATGTTCGTGAACTGGTTGCCGAGGCCGTGGTCGGCGTTGTTGCTGCGTACCCATTTGAAATGGAGATCCCCATGCAGGCCGCTGGCCGACACACTTGCGCCGGGGATGGCTTGACCGGCGAAGCACTGGAGCCACATACCGAACGCGCCTTCGTCCGGGAAGCGGCTCAGGTTCTCCGGCTTGTCGATCTCGTCGGCGATCTTCGCGTTGGCGAGCGTCGTGGCGCTCCAGGGCCTGAAGTCCGCTCTCCACTGCTGGGGCAGCTCCTCCGCCGTCGTGGGGAACTTCTTGAAACCCTCGAACTGCTCGGAGTGCTTCGGCCAGAGCTGCTTCAACGACTGGATCATGTGCCGATGCATGGCGAGGAACTGGAAGCCATCGCCCGTCGTCTTGCACTCCTGGTCCGACGGAACCGGGACCGACGAGTTGCAGATATCGACCCTGCTCATCCCACCGCCGAACCCGCCGCCGCCGCAGCGCCGGATGCTGTGCCACTCGAAATGGGCGGCTTGCCATTCGTTCTGCTCCATCCAGGCGATGACATCCGGCTGAACGGTGAGATCGATCTGGCCGTTCTTGCTGAACTCCGCCGCCCCGTCACTCATCGTCGCGTCGCTGGGGTGGGGATCGAAACCGACCAGGCAATGATCCGTCGAGTGTGCGCCGCCCGCTCCGCTCGAGCCCCCGCTGCCGGCGGCATCTCCGGTGGACGAGGAGGCCGAGGTCCCGGTGGAGTTGGAGGTGGACGCGTCGCCGCCGCTGGCGACCGAAGAAGGTGTGCCGCTCGCTCCCCCTGCTCCCTGGGTGCCCGCGCCTCCGGCTCCAGCGGTGCCCCCGGGGTCGGGATCTTCGCCGCTACAGGCTCCCAGCAGGAGGGCTGTAACGCATGAGAGCAAACCGATCGTGCGCTGCGATATCTTGCCGAATGACACGGTGGACAGGCCTGCCTGATCGTTGATTCGCATGGTGCTCCTAGTCACCGCTGGATGCCGGGTGCATGCTCCCGCGCAGCCGCTGGGCGAGACGCCGGACGGGGCCTCGGCCAACAGCTGGTTGCATTGCAGAGCACGAGGCTTCCGGGCGGGTAAGCGGGTGTAAAATTCGTTACGAAGAGATCGTCGCCGTCTCTTGGATGAGCCGAGGAGAAAGGAAGAGCAAAGCCATTCGAGCATGTCAATGGCGAATCGCCACGCTCACCTCGGGTGACAGAAGTTTCCTTGTGCGATCCGCCTCCCTCGTAAAAAGGTGACGCTGTATCCACAACCTATCCATGTATCGAGAGGGCCGCCTTCACTCCACAGCCCGCGGGTCGCCGGTGCCGCCGGTCATGCCGCCGCCCGGCACAAGCCGCCTGACACCGTGACCCGCCACCTGAGATGCCGGGAGAGCGCCGTTCAACTGTCCTGGGCGCCGTGAATTCAGCGCCCTCCCGGCCCGTGAGCGTTCACATCTCGTGGTCGCTGGGCGAGACGATGCTCAAGGCCCAGCGCTCATTCAATCGAGACCTTCACATCAGCGCTACCGCTGCTTTGATATCCTTCCACGACCAGCGAGACCTCATAGAATTTCCCCAGGGTCAGTCCCTGGCGCCCCCATGCGTCGAAGTGGTTGGCGACGGTGATGGTTCCGCTCGTGCGCTTCTCCTTCCGGACGCTCCAGAACTGATAGAACGTCGCGGTGCCTTCGATGGAAGGCTGGTTGACTCGCTGGGTCTTGTAGATGTCGTAGGTGCCTCCGTCGCTCTCGACGGTGCCCACGAGCCCTTCTCCACCCGGGGGACGCCAGTTGCCCCAGCTATCGATGATGTAATACTCGATGAGCGGGCTCGTCGTCCACCCATAGACACCCAGGTAGGAGTTGCCGTTCGGCCGATAGTCGGCCTCGTACGTGACGATATGGTCCTTGCCGCCCGGCCTCACGCCTTTGCGGCCCAACAAGTTGTTGATGTTGCTCCACTCCACGCTGAAGCCATCAGCCGTGTTGGTCAGGCACCCGTCCCCTCGGTCCTTCCAGTACTCATAGGTGAGTCCGCAATGGGTGCCGATGTCATCGCTGCAGACCTTCTTGTCGGCCTCCGTGCACGCGACAGGTGTGCCGCTGGTCGTGCTTGAGCTCGCGGGTCCGTCCGAGCCCCCGGTCCCGCCCGCGCCCCCGGTCCCGCCCGCGCCCCCGGTCCCGCTCGTCGTCGATCCGCTCGTCGTCGATCCGCTCGTCGTCGATCCGCTTGTTGTCGTGGCGCCCGTGGTCGCGGCGCCCGTGGTCACGCTGGTCGACCCGCCCGAGCTCGCCGCACCGCCGGTGCCGCTACTCGTGCTCACGCCACCGGTGGTCGCGCCGCTCGTCCCAGCCGAGCTGCTGCCACCCGACCCGGGATCCCCAGACGAATCGTCCGATCCCGCGCAACCGGCCGCAGCGAACCCGAAGACAAGAGCGTAAATTTGTAGTGAAGCTAGACGCACGTTTCCTCCTTGGCTAGGTAACTAGATTCCCGGCAACCGACTTTTTGATCACGGATGGGACCAGCTTTCGATGACCATGCGACCCGGAGGGGCGTTTCAGTTGCCGGTCCAGGGCCAGCCGAGGGTCGATCTCCGCCCGCCCCCTCGAACGCATCTGTGGCCGACAGCACATTGATCCGCTCGTCGTCCCCCTCGTTCCTGCGAAATCCCCTCTGCCAGCGGGCGCAGCGCCCCCCCGGAATTCCGCCCGCGCGACCGGCGCCGCTCACCCGAGCAGGCCGAGCGCTGCGAGCCGCGGCACGCCGGCGCGCACGGTCGCCTCGACCCGCTCGACGTCCGGGATCCGCCTGCCCCCTGGAAAATTGAAGCTGTATCAACAGCCGATCCATGCATCGATGAGGCCGCCTCCACTGCACAGCCTGCGGGGCTCGAACCCCACGTGCCTCGGCGCATTGAAGGTAGAAGTAGAAATTGTCAGTCTCCGGGAAACCGGCTCAGTCGCTGAGCTCCGCCTGGAGCGAAGCGCAGGGGTGGTTTGGGACTGTTTTTGGCGACTATAGAAGCAACGTGAATGTCATCCCGGCAGACACGCACTCGATGGTCGCCATGTACGCGCCGCGCGGATTGCTCGTCCCGTCAGACGGCCGGCGGCTCGGTCTGGCGTTGCCACGCGCGGTGCATGGCGATCGCCTTGATAAACGCCGGGGCCGCGTCGGCCACCGCGTCGTCGGGCGTGGCGAGCAGGCCCGGGTCGGCGCCCGCGCCGGTCGCGGCGGCCCTCACGCCCGCGGCCGCGGCGAGAGGCGCGGCCGACGTCGGCACGAGCAGGGGCTTGCAGTGGCGGTACTGGAGCTGGACGAACTCGACAGCGAGCCCGTCGCGCGCCAGCGCCGCCGCGCCCGCGCCGGGCGGCAGCACCGCCGCGTCGAAGAGGACGCTCGGGGCGGCCTCGATCGTGACCTCGACCGGCAGGTCGTCGCCCTCGGCGGTGCGCACCACGCCGAGGCGCGCGCCGACGTAGCGGGGCACCGCGCCGGCGAGCAGCAATGC
This sequence comes from Sorangium sp. So ce887, assembly GCF_051521455.1. Classification (NCBI taxonomy): domain Bacteria; kingdom Pseudomonadati; phylum Myxococcota; order Polyangiales; family Polyangiaceae; genus Sorangium; species Sorangium sp. So ce887. The sequence goes on from NZ_CP150354.1 coordinate 4,691,379, forward strand.
GTCGTAGAGGGCGCCCAACGCCGCGCTGCTCACGCCGTCGGCGACGAGGAGCGCGACGCGGCGGCCGAGGATGCGGCCGTCGCCGGGCCGGGCGAACAGCGACAGGGCCGGCGACACAGCGACCTCGGGGTCCTTGACGGGCGGCGCCACCATCGAGAGCGGCTCGGGGAGCGGCATGCCGAGGTCGGCCGCGACGCGCGCGGCCAGCCCCTCGTCGACGTTCCGCAGCATCCGGACCATGCGCTCGCGGACGGCCTGCGTCTGCACGCGCGTCAGCTCGAAGCGGAAGGCGCGCGCGATGTGGTCGCGCTCGACGGGCGTCTGGCTCGCCCAGAAGAGACGCGCCTGCGTGTAGTGGTCGGCGAACTTCTCGGGCTTCGCGCGCAGCTTGCTCGGCTCGGTCGTGGCCTGCTGCGCCAGCAGCCGCTCGGCGACCGAGGCGAAGCCGCGCGCGCCGGCCTGGAAGGGGCAGCCGCCGGCGAGCGAGTTGGGCTCGTAGCTCACGCGGCCGCGGGGGATCGCCTGGCGGTGGAACCCGTCGCGCTGGTTGTTGTGCACCTCGGCGATCGGCGCGTTGATCGGGATCTCGTGGAAGTTCGGCCCGCCGAGGCGCGAGAGCTGCGTGTCGAGGTACGAGAAGTTGCGCCCCTGCAGCAGGGGGTCGTTCGTGAAGTCGATGCCGGGGACGACGTGCTGCGTGCAGAACGCGACCTGCTCGGTCTCGGCGAAGAAGTTATCGGGGTTGCGGTTCAAGACGAGCCGGCCGACCGTGCGCAGGGGCGCGAGCTCCTCCGGGACGATCTTTGTCGCGTCGAGCACGTCGAAGCTCCACCGCTCGGCCTCGGCCTCGGTGAACGTCTGGATCTGCAAGAGGTACTCGGGGAACGCGCCGCCCTCGATGGCCTCCCAGAGGTCGCGGCGGTGGAAGTCGGGATCGGCGCCCGAGATCTTCACCGCCTCGTCCCAGTCGAGCGAGTGCGTGCCGAGCACGGGAGTCCAGTGGAACTTCACGAGCGTCGCCTCGCCGGCCGCGTTGACGAGCCGGAAGGTGTGCACGCCGAAGCCCTGCATCGTGCGGTAGCTGCGCGGGATCGCCCGGTCGCTCATCTGCCACAGGACCATGTGCATCGACTCGGGCATGAGCGAGATGAAGTCCCAGAAGGTGTCGTGCGCGCTCGAGGCCTGCGGCATCTGGTGGTGCGGCTCGGGCTTGACGGCGTGCACCACGTCGGGGAACTTCATCGCGTCCTGGATGAAGAAGACAGGGATGTTGTTGCCGACAAGGTCCCAGTTGCCTTCGTCGGTGTAGAACTTCACGGCGAAGCCGCGCACGTCGCGCACCGTGTCGGCGCTGCCGCGCTCGCCCGCCACGGTCGAGAAGCGCACGAAGACCGGCGTCCGCTTGCTGACCTTCGCGAAGGGCGCGGCCTTGGTGAGCGAGGTGATGTCTTCTGTGCACTCGAAGTAGCCGTGCGCGCCCGAGCCACGCGCGTGCACGACGCGCTCGGGGATGCGCTCGTGGTCGAAGTGCGTGATCTTCTCGCGCAGGATGAAGTCTTCGAGCAGCGTCGGGCCGCGCAGCCCCGCGCGCAGCGAGTTCTGGTTGTCCCCGACGGGGACGCCCTGGTTCGTCGTCAGCGCCCGGCCGAGCGAGTCGACCCGGTGCTTCTGCAGCGGCCCCTGGTTCGGGTTCGCGCCCGGCGCCGCCTTGGCGCCATTCTTCTCGGACTCGTTGCTCTCGGTGATCGTGCTCGCGGTCGCGTCGAGGTTCTCGGGCTTCGCCGTGGCACCTTGCGGCGGCTGTGGCAATTTGCCGCGTAGCGCGTACTCGGCGGGTTTGTTCACGTTCTCGGGGATCGCGGCGACGAGCGCCTCGGTGGCGTCGACCTTCGCGTCGAGGCGGTCGGCGGCCGCGACGTTGCGCACTCCGGCGTCGTCGCTGCTCGTCCCGCTGCCGAGCGCGGTCGCCGCGCGCTCGAGGAGGCTGCGCTTCGGCCGCGCCGCCCGCGGCTTCGCCGACGGGCCGCCCATCGATTGCTTGGCGCTGCCCGCGCCCTTCTCGCGCGGTGCCGGCTCTTTGGACGATGATTTCGCGGGGTCTTTGGGATCGGTCATGCGATGGCCTCCGGGGGGGGGAGCCGGGGCTTTCAGCAAGGAGCACACCAACGCTCGTGCTTCAGGCGGGCGCCCCGGCGACCGACGCGCGGCCGGGTCCGTTGCGGCGCCTCGCGGTGTTGTCCCCCAGCAGACGAGCTTGCCGCCCTGCCGGAGCGCGCACGACCATCGCGGAAGGGGTAGGGGAGGGCGCGCGTCAGCCGCCCGACGCGATCCAGCAGCCGTTCGCCTGCCCTCCCCACGCGCCCGAAAGGTGGAACTTGTCGGGTGGATAAGCGCTCCCCGGGGGACGCCCCGCGACGGTGATGCGGCGTTCGTGGTCATAACAATACGAGCCGCTCATGTAGAGATAGCGGTCCTTGCCGCCATGGATCGTCGTATTGAGAGTGGCCTGCGTCCCACTCACGGTTTGCCAGCTTCCGTCGACGCGTCTTTCCATCCTCACCGTCAGGTCGTCGTCGCCGTCGCCTTGGCTGACGAAGCAGGCTCCCGCGACGATGCGCGAATATTTGCCCAGATAGCCGCTCGCTGTCCAGCTCGGCGACGACGTGGTCATGTTCGAGAGTTGCTCGGAATCGTCCACGCCGCCGAAGGAGAGCGCCTGAGTGTCGAAGTAGCTCTGCCATGAGGCCGCTGCGCAGTTCCCGGCGGTGACCACCGGCCCCGCGCTGTAGACCACGGAAAGCATCTGGTGGCCTCCGGTGATCGAGGCATGCTGCTCGAGGAGCCGCGGCGAGACGTCTGCCGAGGCGTCGGCGCTCAGCAGATATTCGACCGGCGTGATCTCGGTCCCGTCTTCGTGGACGAGCGGCAAGAGCCTGTCGTCCTCGGGCGACGAGACCACCAGGACGCCGATCTGGGGCACCGCGCTGCGCGGATCCTCGTCGATCAGCGATACGGTCCCGACGCGTGGCACCACGAATCGATTCAGCACCTTGCCTTCGACCCTCTCGATGTCTCGAGCGGGCTGGTCGCCGGCGCCCTCCTCGGGGTTTTTCTGCCTGAAATCATGCGAGGCCTGGCTCGCCGACGCCTCCTCCGAAGCTCCCCCCGTATCGCCCGTCTCGACCGCGCAGCCCGCTGCGAGCAGCGTAGCTGCGATGAGACCACCCAGAATGCGTCTGTCGTAGAACATGCTTGTCTCCGTCTCTGGTTGTGTACCCTGCGCATTCAGATCATTGCATTGACCGTGCCTGCGCGCCTACCCCGCGGATCGCCCGGGTTTCAGCCCATCAGGGACGAGCAACGTGGTACAGCGTCGTGGCGCTGTTATGCAGTCGTGACGCCGTGGTGTCATGCCCGTGTGACAGGAGCCCGCCTGCGGTGCATGTCGGAGGCGCCGTGTGGAGGGGGCTGCGCCAACCTGCGGCTCGACGTCGTGATGCCGCTGTCCTCGGGGCCCCGATCCGGAGATGACAGCGCGCACCTCGCCGCGGCGCGCGCGGGCGCACCGGCCGCTCCGGGGAGGGGTTCTGGCCCTGACCGTGTAAAAATCTACAGTGTGGGCTCGGCGTGCCTCGAGAGCGAGCTCGGCGCCGACGTCGTCGGGGCGAGGGTCGTACGGAGCGGCCGTCGGCCGGGCGCCTCCTGGAGCCCACGGGCGGGCTGATCTGTGGTACGGCGAGCCCCGTCCTGTGCGGGCGGCTGCTACGATGCGGCGTGCACGGGCTGGCGGCGCTCGTCTTCGAGGTCATCCATGGTCATTGCGCGATTCCTGGGTTGTGCGCTCGCCGCGGCGACGCTGGCGAGCTGTAGCGACCCCGATCCCATCATTGAAACTCGCCACGGTGCTTACGAGGGCGACGCCTATCCGAACCGGCGTCCGGAGATCGTGATTCCGGACGGCGGAATGGGCGTGGTGACCGATAGCCTCTCCGATACGATCTCCCTCATCGCGCTCGAGACCGGGGAGCGGTTCGGCGTCCGCCCCGTGGGCCGCGAGCCCGTGACGATCGATGGGCCTCACCGCGTGGCCGTGGACGCCGCGGGCGGCGCGCTCTACATCGCGCTGTCGTACCCTGCCATTGCCGGATCGAGCGGCCCCCATGCGGTGCACGGCGGGAGCACGGTGGCCGGCTATGTCCAGAAGCTCGCGCTCGACGACCTGCGCGTCCTCGGGCAGGTGCGCGTCGAGGCCAACCCGGGCGACATCGTGATCTCGGAGGACGGCGGGCGCGTGGTCGTCTCTCATTTCGATCTCAAGCGCGCGCTCGACAACCCGGAGGACCCCGAGGCGGCGCGCTCGTCGCTCGCGGTCCTGGATCCCGACGCGGACTGGCCTCATGGCGCCGCCGCGCCGACGCTCATCCCGGTCTGCAAGGCCGCGAACGGGATCGCCCTCTCGCGGCCGGACGGCGCCCGGGCCTACGTCGCCTGTTATGGCGACGACGCCCTCGCGATCGTCGACCTGACGGACCCGGACGCCGAGATGAAACTCATCCCTGTCGGGCCGCCGCTGCCGTCGGACTCCCACTCGTCGTCCTACGGGCCCTACGCCGCCGTCATGTCGCCCGATCAGAAGACCATCGCCGTGAGCAACACGGACAGCAGGGACGTGCGCTTCTTCGATGTCGCGTCAGGGACGTTCGACGAATCCAGGACGATCCTCACGATCGGCGCGCCCTATGTCAGCGCGTGGACCCCGGACGGGAGCGCCATCTACGTGCCGACGCAGGTGCCCGACACGATCGTGCGGATCGGCATGACCCAGGACGACAGCAACGCTGTCATCCGGAACATCAGCGGGGAATGCTTTAGGCCGCACCTCGCGGAGCTCGACGAGGAGCACGGGCTCTTCATCGTCTGCGAGGGCGACCAGACCGTGACGCCGGGCAAGGTGCTCCGGCTCGATCCCGAGACGCTGGAGACGCGCAGCGAGGCCGAGGTGGGCCTCTTTCCCGACGCGTTCGCGCGCGTCGCGGCGGGGGCGCGATAAGGAACGTCGCGGTTCCTCCCTCAGAACCCCTGCGGGTCGAAGACGGCGTCCACATACCGCATCGTCTGCTCGCGCCGGCGGCGCTTGCGATCCCCCGCGTCCTCCTCCACGTGCGCCTCATCCGGCCTCACGCGGAAGAGCGGCTGTCCCTTCTGCACGATCGTCCCCTCGCCGCCGTCGATGAGCACCTCCTCGATCGTGCCGGAGAACGGCGCGAGCACCTTGTTGAACATCTTCATGACCTCGAGGACGTAGAGCGGATCGCCGGCGTCGAAATGGCTCCCCTTCGTCACGAAGGCGGGCCGATCCGGCGCCTCCTGCGCGTAGAACATGCCGCCGGTGACCGCGACGATCTCGTTCGCCCGCATCGCGGGCGGCGGCGCGAGGACCTTGCGCATCCGGGCCGAGAGCTCGCTGTCGAGCAGGCGCTCGGGGAGGGCGACCGTCCCGTCCTCCCGCACGTGGAGCTCGAAGAAGCGCGTAGCCTCTCCCGCGAGGACCAGCGCGTCGAGGAGCTCCAGCCCTGCCTGGAAGCCGAGGTGGGAGCCGCGGACCCTCCGCCAGAGCTCGCCGTCATGGCCGGGAGGCGCGGTGTCCTGGGACAGGACCTCTCGCAGCACAGGCCACGACGGCGCGCTGCCCGCCTGGCCCATTCGCTCGCCGAGGCGGCGATAAAAGCCGAGCGCGCGCGCGAGGAGCTCCTGGTCGTGATCCCAGATCGCGTGGGCCGCGGGGGCGTGCGGCTGCGGCGCCATGTTGAGCAGCCAGTACGTGTCCGCGAGCACCTCGACCGGGTTCTTGAGCCAGCGCACCCGCCCCGACCGGACCTCGAACGCCCCCATGTTCCGGCTGAGCCACGCCGACAGGAGGTGCGGCTCCGCGCAGATCCGCTCCACGGGGCGGCGCACAAGCGTGTCCTTGAGCGCAAAGACCTTCCTGAGCGCCCCGTCCGCGCCATCGGGGGCGCCGGACAGCGCCGCCAGCCGGCGCGCGTGACGGGCGCCGAGCTCGGCCCACATCGCGTCGAAATCGAGGCCCCCGAGCTCCACCGAGAGCAGGCCGACCTGCGTGAGGTACGGGACCACGAAGCGCGTCGTCGGCTTCGCCCACACGCTCCGCGCGAGGAACCAGTGCACGAGCCCGTAATGAAACAGGAGGTTCGTGTGCAGATCGCTGCCGCGCAGCGTGGTCGTGCGCAGGATCTCGCAGAGCCGCAGATAGGCCTCCTCGCGGGAGCCGCCGTAGGTCACGAGGAGCGCGATGTTGCTGTCATACGCGCCGGCGAGCCGGTAATGCATGAACACCCCCGTGTCGGGGTTCTTCGCGCAGATGCCCTGATCGTCGCGGATCTCGTGCGGGTGCGGGTCGCTCCAGGAGACGATGACGCCGCCCGCGTGCGGCTCCAGCGCGTCGTTCGTGGCGTTGAGGCGCGCCTCCACCGCGGACCCCTCCCGCCGCGCGCGGATCGGCCGGGGCAGCCGCTCCCCGTGGCGCGCGAGGAGGACCATGCACTCGATGAGCGAGGTCACCTCGAACGCGTCGGCCGGATCGTCCGGGCTCTCGAAGCGGAGAGCATAACAGAGCTCCGACACCCGGTGCTCGACCTGGATCCGGGTGTTGACCTCCATGAAATAGTGATGATCGCCCTCGACGATGCACTCGAATGTCGAGGCCGAGTTCAGCCCCACCGCCCGCCCGAACCGCTCCGCCTCGGCCTCCATCCCGGCGAGCGAGGTGAGCTCGCGCTCGAGCGACGCCGCGCCGCGCGGGTCGCCCGCCGCGCGCGCCCGCTCGATCGCCTCGCGGAGCCCCTCCTGCGTGATCGCCACCTCGAGCAGCTTCTGCTCGTGCATCTGCAGCGAGCAATCGCGCCCGCCCAGCGCGACGCACCACGCGCCGTTGCCGATCAGCTGGATCTCGTTGTGCCGTGTCTCCTCGATGTTGAGCTCGAGCAGGATGTTCTTGTTGTCGCCGACGCCCGCGGCCTTCACCTCGGCGAGGACCTCCCGCGCCAGCGCGGGGACCTCGGCCGCCCGCGCGCGCGCCGCGGCCTCGGGCTCCGCCGCGCCGGGCGCGATGCCGGCGAGCAGCCGCTGCCCCTTGCCGCCGCCGCCGCCGATCGCCTTGAGCCGGATCCGCCGCCCCGGGTGGCGGGCGAGGAGCTCGGCCGCGCCCCGCTCGAGCTCCGCGCAGAGCTCGTCGGTCGTGTAGAGATCCACGCGCCGCGCGTACGCCGCCGCGAGCAGCGCGTCCGCGGCCTCGGCGAGCGGGACCTCCCCGGCGAGCCGCGCCGCGAGCGACGGCCCGCCCAGCCCGCGCTCGGCCGCGGCCGCGCGCAGCGCCGCGTGATCCGGCCACTTGCGGAGCACGATCCGCCGGGTCGCGTCGTCGATGCCGGGCGTCACGCTGACCGCGGTCGCGAGCGCCGTGCGCTTCGCCTCGTCCTTGAGCCCGGCGGCGCGCTGGACCGACGAGCGAGGGCCGATGAACACGAGCCCCGCCTCCTCGAGGGTGCGCACGAACTCCTCGTCTTCGGCCATGAAGCCGTAGCCCGCGAACACGTGCGTGTAGCCGCCCTCCCGGGCGATCGCGACGATCTCGTGCATCAGCTTGACGCGCTCGTCCTTCGTCGCGCCGGTATAGTCCTTCACCCGGTGCACGTGCGCGGGGTGGATGCAGCGCAGCTCGGGCGCCAGCGCGTGCGTGTAGACGATCGAGTCCTTCTCCGACAGGAGGATGCCGTAACGCTCGATCCCCATCTGGGCGAAGACATCCATCGCCTCTTTCCGGATCGGACCCCGGCCGACGATCAGCGGCCGCACGTCCTCGGCGGCGAAGGAGCGCACCCACGCCGAGCTCGATCGCCCGAGCCTGCGGTCGCGCACCACCATCGGATTGCGGTCGTAACCGCGCTTGCTCACGAAACCATCCATGGTCAATGAAACTCCCGCTGAACGCCGGCGAACGGCCCTGGCTGGTAATGGCGGAGCAGGAACTCCAGGTTCTCTCCGATCACCGAGCGGAGCTCGCGCGGCATCACCAGCCGCGAGATGGAGCCCAGGCTGAGCCCCTCGCGCGGGTTCATGAGCTCCCGCTCGTACCGCGCGCTGAACTCGGCCTCTCTCGCCTTGAGCCACGCCGCGGCCTCCTCGCGGGCCTCGGCCTTCGCCTTCGCCTCGTCCATGTCGCGGCCGAGCCGCTCCTTGACGCCGGCCTTCTCCCTGGCGCTCGCCTGCGCGCGCACCTTGCGGAGCTCGTCCTTGTAGACGAACTCCTTGCCGGCCGGCCCCATCACCGCGACGCGCGTCGTGGGGAGCGCGAGGACGACATCCGCGCCGGTCGCGTAGTTGTTGAACGAGGCATAGGCGCCGCCGAACGCGTTGCGCACGAGCAGCAGGATGCGCGGGGTGCGCACGTCGATGATCGCGTCGAGCATCGCCCGGCCGGCCTGCACGATGCCCATCGCCTCCTGCTCCCTGCCCGGCAGGAACCCGGTGGTGTCCTCCATGAAGAGGAGAGGGATATTGTAGAGGTTGCAGAAGCGGATGAAGCGCGCGTTCTTGTAAGCGGCCGCCACGTCGATCTGCCCCGACGCGACCGCGCTGTTGTTCGCCACGAAGCCGACGACGCGCCCGCCGATCCGCCCGAACGCCGTGATCGTGTTGCGCGCGCGCTGCGGCTGCACCTCGAAATAGTCGCCGTGATCGCAGATGCGCTGGATGATGATGCTGATATCGAGCGGCGTATTGTAGCCTGTCGGCGACGAGATCGTCCTGCGGAGCAGCGTATCGATCTCGGTCGTCTCCCGGTCGAGCGGATCGCTCGTCCGCTGGAAGGGTGGGCTCTCGCGGTTGTTGCTCGGCAGGTAGCCGAGCAGGCGGACGGTGGTGCGCAGCGCGCCGACCTCGTCGGGCACCGTGAGATCGGCCACGCCCGAGGCGCCGTGGACCCGGGGGCCGCCGAGGTCGTCGGGCGAGACCACCTCGCCGAGGACCGATTTGACGACCGCCGCCCCGGTCAGGCCGAAGAACGTCCCGCCCGGCTGGATGACGAAGCTGCCCTGCCGCGGCAGGTAGGAGCCGCCGCCCGCGTTGAACCCGAACATGCACATGATGCTCGGCACCACGCCGCTGATCTTGCGCAGCGCCGCGAACGCCTCGGCGTAGCCGTCGAGCCCGCCGACGCCCGCGGGGACGTAGGCGCCGGCGCTGTCGTTGAGGCCGACGAGCGGGATCCCCCGCTCTCCCGCGAGCTGGAACAGCCGGGCGAGCTTGCGGCCGTTCGTCGCGTCCATCGACCCGGCGCGGACCGTGAAATCGTGGCCGTAGAGCGCGATGTCGCGGGTGCCGATGCGCAGGATCGCCGTGACGAGCGAGGCGCCGTCCAGGTTCGGCCCCCAGTTCTCGAAGATGACGCGCGGCGGCTCGGGGGTCAGCACGCGGATGCGCTCCCAGATCGTCATCCGGCCTTTGCTGTGCTGCCGGATGATGTTCTCCGGGCCCGCGGACACATAGGGGCGCCGGCGGAGCTCCTCGGCCTCCCGCAGCGCGGCGTCGTACGCCGAGGCGGGCGCGGCCGCTTCGCCGGAGCGCTCGTCGAGCGGATCGTCGAGCGAGGGCACGACGGCGGCGGGCTTTGTGGCTAGTTCGTTGCGATCAAGGGGACTCATGGACAGGACAGGCACTGTACCATGGCGCGATCGCCGGGCGCACCTCGCGCGCCCGGCGGAGGCGCGGGCCGGCGCCCGCCCCCCTCCACCCGGCGCGCGGCGCCCGCCGCTCGGACTCCGCGCGTCATGCGTGGCCGGGCCCGGCGCTGCTCGGGCCGGCCGCCGGCTCGCGGGCGGCGAGCGGGTCGAAGCGCGCGGTGATGTGGTAAACGCCGGCCTGGAGATCGAGGTTGAGGCTCAGGCCGCTCTTCTCGATCACCCGCATCATCGCCTTGTTGGTGAGCAGGACGTTGGCCTCGAACCCCGAGACCCCCCGGGCTCTCGCGATCTCCGCCGCGCGCCGCATGAGCAGGGTGCCGACCCCCTTGCCCTGCCATTCATCGCGGACCACGAAGGCGATGTCGGCCAGGTTGTTCTTTGGATCGACGTCGTAGCGGGCCATCCCGACGACGTTCTCGTTCTCCGGGCCGGCGCAGGCCACGATGGCCATGCTCTGATCATAATCGAGGTTCACGAGCTGCTGCATCTCCTCGTGAGGGTGCTCCCGCTTGTGGCTCATGAAGCGACGACAGACGCTCTCGTCCGAGAGGCGGTAGAAGAGGTCCTGGAGCGCGGCCTCGTCGGAGAGCCTGACCGGCCGGCAGAGCAGCGCCTCGCCGGACGGGAGGCTCGCCGCGCGGGCCTCCTGAAAGGGGTAGTCCGCGCGCGAGATGACCTGATCGCTGAACACGTAGCGGCGCTGCTTGGCCGCGGCGAGGAGGTCGGCGCGGTGATCGGGGTGGGCGATCTCGATGAGCGCGAGCGCGCGCTGCCGGATGTTCCGGCCCCAGAGATCGGCGACCCCGTGCTCCGTCACCACGTAGTGCACGTCCCCGCGGCTCGTCACGATGCCCGCGCCCTGCTCGAACGCCGGCTGGATCCGGCTGATCGTGCCGTCCTTCGCGGTGGACCGGAGCGCGATGATCGGCTTGCCGCCGCGGCTCCGCGCGGCGCCCCGGATGAAGTCGACCTGGCCGCCGATGCCGGAGAAGAAGCGGCCCATCAGCGTGTCGGCGGCGACCTGGCCCGTCAGGTCGACGGCGAGGGCCGCGTTGATGGCGATCATCCTGTCGTTCCGGGCGATGGTCAGCGGATCGTTGGTGAAGGCGGAGCCGCGCATCTCGAGGACGGGGTTGTCGTGGGCCCAGGCGTAGAGGGCGCGGCTCCCGAGCAGGAACGAGGTCACGAGCTTCCCCGGCAGGAGGGTCTTTCTGCGGTTCGTGATCACGCCGCGCAGGACGAGATCCATCACGCCGTCGGAGAGCATCTCGGTGTGGACGCCGAGGTCGCTCCTGCCCTCGAGGGCGGCGAGCGCGGCGTTCGGGATCTTGCCGATGCCCATCTGGAGCGTCGCGCCGTCGGGCACGAGCGTCGCCACGTGACGCCCGATGGCGCGGTCGATCTCGTCGAGTGGCTCGGTGGCGCGCTCGGGGAGCTCGCGATCGACCGGGACGAGGTGGGTTATCCGGTCCACGTGCAAGAACGAGTCTCCGTGGGTGCGTGGCATCCGCGGGTTGACCTCGGCGAGGACCAGATCTGCCGAGTCGACGGCGGCGCGGACGATATCGACGGAGACGCCGAGGCTGACGAAGCCGTGGGCGTCCGGGGGGCTCACCTGGATGAGGGCCACGTCGATGCGCACCCGGCGCGACAGGAACAGGCTCGGGATCTCGGAGAGGAAGACCGGCATGAAGTCGGCGCGCCCCTCGTGGACCGCCTCGCGGACGTTCTGGCCGATGAAGAACGCCGTGTGACGGAACCGCCGCTCGAGGCCGGGACGGACATACGGCGCAGGGCCTTCGGTCATCAGGTGGACGATCTCGTTGTCGGCGAGGTGGTCGCCGGACTGGACCATGGCGTTCACGAGATCGCCCGGCTCCGCGGCGCCCGAGCCCACGAGGATGCGCCGCCCGCGCGGGATGGCGCGGATGGCCTCCTCGGCCGTCTTGATCTTGCCGGCGAAGCGCGTTTGCCAGTCGGTGACCGTCTGCTGCATCGGATGCCTTCTTGGGGGGCTCGTGGTGGGTGGAGGGACGGTCGTTGCCGGCGTCCGAACGGGCGATGACCGGCTGTCGCTTCGCGCTGGCCGGGCCGCGGTCAGGCGATCTCTTTCTCGGCGAGCAAGGCGGCCAGGACGGCCAGGGCGTCGGTCGTCGTGAACACGCCGACGACGTGTGCGCCGTCCAGCACCACCGCCGAGCCGTACTTGCGCTCGGCCATCTCGCGGACCACCTCGGAGAGCCGCGCGTCCGGCGCGACGGCGTAGGGGCACGGCGACATCGCCTCGCTCACGAGGAGATCATCGCCCTGCTGGTCCTTGAGCGTCTCGATCCAGTAGATGTCCCGCTCCGAGATCATGCCGACCAGCCGGCCGCCGCGCAGCACCGGCAGGTGCCGGATGCGATGCCCGCGCATGAGCGTGCGGGCGAGGCCGACCTTCTGATCGGCGCCGATCGAGTGCGGGCTCCTGGTCATGCAGTCCTGGATGCGAAGCGTGGAAGAGCTCATGGGGCCTCCGCCGGGGCTGGGCTTGCGTGATGGTCCGTGCCCCTGACTCGTGAATCACGTGATTCATGGATTCAGGGATTCAGTGTTTGGTGCTTGGTGGGTTTGCAAGATGCGGACCACTGGGTGGAGCTCGGCGCTCACGGCACCGTCGTCAACGCGGCTGAGCGCGTTGCTCCGACGCGTTGCCCGAGCCGGTGCACGGCCTGCGCCGCGCTGGACGTGCGAGCCCCCGCTGTCCCCCGAGCGCGCGCCCGCAGCGGCTGCGCGCGGGCGCAAGCCGTTCGCCGGGCCGCATCGGCCGGAATGGATTCCACGTCTTCGCGCGCTGTCGAGAGGGGTTCGAGGTGGGGATTCCCATGGAGGACGGAGGTCAACTCCCGCCTTTCCGCCCTCCGGCTCGCGCCGAGGGCGCGGCCCGCTTCTTCGCCCTGCGCCTGCTCTCCGTCGCGTGGCCGCGCGCGCGCGGGCCGTCGCGCAGGGCGGCGATGACGAGCTCGCGGAAGCAGCGGGCGCCCTCGTCGAGGTGCGTCCGCTCGTGCCAGACGAGCTGCATGCGGAAGACCATCGCGGGCATCGGCGGCTCGACGATGGCGAGCGGCGCGATCCGCGCGAGCGCCTCGGCCATGCGGCGCGGCATGCCGGCGACGAGATCGGTGCTCGCGGCGACGACCGCCGCGGCGGAGAAGGTAGGGACCGTGACGGCGATCTGGCGGTGCAGCCCGTGGGCCGCGAGCAGCTCCTGGGCGGCCCGGTTGCCGATGCCGCCGCGCCCGAGCGCGAGGTGGATGTCGACGTGGCGCAACGAGTTGAAGAGCTCGCGCGTCAGCCGGCGGCGGGCGCACGGGTGAGCGCGGTGGACAACGAACACGCTGTCCTGCTCGTAGAGGTCCGCGGCGTGGTGGCCGGGCGGGAGCGGGTGGGCGGGCGCGAGCGCCGCGTCGATGTCGCCGCCGGCGAGCCCGCCGGCCGCCTCGAGGTGGTCGACGCTCACGACGCGGAGGTTCGCGCGCGGCATCTCCGCCGCGAACGACCGCGCGATCGCCGGCAAGCTGCAGATCTGGTCGACGTCGGAGCACGCGAGCGCGAACGCGCGCGCGGTCGCCTTCGGGTCGAACGACCGCTCCCCCTCGAGCGCCCCGGCGATCTCCCCGAACGCCGCCCGGAGCCGCGGCGCGATCTCCTGCGCGCGGGGCGTCGGAGCGAGGCCGCGCCCGCTCCGCACGACGAGCGGATCTCCGAGCTCGGCGCGCAGCCGCGCGAGCGAGTTGCTCACCGCGGACGGCGTGACGTGGAGCCGCCGCGCCGCCCGCGCCGCGCTTCGCTCCTCGAGCACCGCGTGCAGGACGAGCAGCAGATTGAGGTCGATCGCCGATAAATTCACGGGTGGTGATGATTACCATCACGGATCATCACTGGCAATGAGTGCCAGTCGCCCCCATGCTGGCCCGGACATCGAGAGGAGGTTTCGGGATGACACAGCGAGGTGTGCGGCGTGCGATCCTCGTCGGCGGGGGCATCGCGGGCCCGGTGCTCGGCATGTTCCTGCGGCGGCTCGGCGTGGAGGTGACGATCTTCGAGGCGCGCGAGGCGCCTCTGGAGCGCGAGGGGGCGTTCCTGGGCATCGCGCCGAACGGGATGAACGTGCTCGCCGATCTGGGCATGGCGGCCGCGGTGCAGGCGCGGGGCGCGCCCTGCGCGGGGATCCGGTTCGAGAACGCGCGCGGCCGGCGCATCGGCGTGATCGATCAGCGCGAGGCGGCGCGGCGGTTCGGGGCCGGGCTCGTGATGATCCGGCGCGGCGCGCTGCGCGCGGAGCTCGCGGAGGAGGCGGTCCGGCGCGGCGTCGAGATCCGGTACGGCATGCGGCTCACCGACATCGACCGGTCGGATCCGCGCGAGGTCGTGGCGCGCTTCGGCGAGGGCGGTGAGGCGGGCGAGGCGCGCGGCGACGTGCTCATCGGGTGCGACGGGTTCCGCTCGCGCACGCGGGCGAGCGCGCTGCCCGAGGCGCCGGCGCCGGACTACACAGGGCTCCTCGACTTCGGCGGGTTCGCGCGCTGCCCCGGCGCGCCGCTCTCGCCCGGATGGAACGTGATGGTGTTCGGCCGGCGCGCGTTCTTCGGCGCGTTCGCGGCGCCGGGGGGCGAGATCTGGTGGTTCCACAACAGCGGGGAGCCCGACCCGGGGAGCGCCGCCTCGCCGGGGCCGCTGCGCGAGCGCATCCTTGCGCTGCACCAGGGCGATCCGGGCTGGATCTCCGACGTGGTGCGCGCGACCCCGGAGGTGCTCGGTCCGTGGCCCTTGCACGACATCCTCACGATGCCGCGCTGGCACGCCGGCCGGGTCTGCCTCATCGGGGACGCGGCGCATGCGGCGACCCCGCACGCCGGCCAGGGCGCGTCGCTGGCCATGGAGGACGGCATGCTCCTCGCGATGTGCCTCCGGGACGAGGCCGAGCCGGAGCAGGCGTTCGCGACCTTCGAGCGCCTTCGGCGGCCGCGCGTCGAGGCGATCGTCCGCCAGGCGCGGCGGCACGGCAGCCGCAAGGCCGTCGCCGGCCCGGTGGCGGAGTGGTTCCGCGACCGGGCGCTGCCGCTGTTCCTGCGGATCGGCGCCGCCGCGCAGGCGCGCGTGCACGCGTACCGGATCGACTGGGAGGCGCGGGCCGAGGTGCGCGGGGGCGGGGAGGGGACTCGCGGATGAGCCATCGCTCATCTCCCATTGACGTGGCGGCGCATCTCCTTCGGAGCGCTCGGAGGTGCGCTCTACGGGAATCGACATCGATGTGAAGCGTGGCCTCCTGGCCGACCTGGGCGAGCCTCGCCGGACCTCGACGCCTCGGTGCGCGTCAGTCCTTGTCGTCGGCCTGGGCGACGTTGCCCGGCACGCCCAGGGCGACCGCGGCCATCCCTTTGCCCTTGAACCGGTTGTGCCAGAGGCTCTGGCCGGTGAGCGAGAAACACTCGATCTCGCCCTGCTTGGCGAGGAAGAGCCGGTCTCCCTCCAGGAGGAGCGTGGCGCGGCCCTGCGTGGCGGTCTCCGCCTGCCAGAGCAGCTCGCCCGTCGGGTAGCGCAGGCAGGCGATGCTGCTGAAGGTCGCCGCGTAGATCGCCGCAGGCGTGATCAGGAGCGCGGTGGACGAATACCCGGCGCCGCCCTGCTTGTGCTCCCAGAGCACGCGCCCGGTGACCGGGTCGACGCCGAAGATCTGATCCAGGAACGCCGCCACCAGCACCGGCGCCGCCGCGATTGTCCGGTATTCGCTCATCCGTTGCCTCTCTTCCTGATTGCGCCCAGCGAGCAGCTATCAGCAGGGGGGAAGCGCGGCAAGCTGCGGGCACGCGCGCGGTCGCGAGCCGTGCGCACGACGGACGATGCGCGCTCGCATGGGCTCCCGGCGCACAGCTGAGGGCGGGGCGAGCTCCACGGAAGAGGCTCCTCGCTGCGCTCCTCCGGCGCGGCGGTCGTCCATCGGCGCACCTCGGAGAGCGCCGGGGGCGGCTCCGCGCGCGGAGGATCGACATTTCGCCCGCGTTCGCTCTACTCTCCTCCGCCGCCCGGGCTTCGATGAAAGACACCGCACCGACGCAAGACCAGGCCCTCTGCTTTTATCGAGCCGCGCTCTCGACGGCGCGGCTGATCGACCGGGAGAACGAGCACCGGGTGCTCGACACCGACGCCGACGCGGCGTGGCGAGCGTACGGGGGCGACTTGCAGCAGGTGCTCAACCTCCTGGCGGTGGACTTCGGCTGGAGGTTGGTCATCTGGTTGCTCCCGACATGACGCACCCCTGGCTCAGGAGATGGCCGATCTCGGACTTCGGCCAGCGAATCTACCTCGTGCGCGCGCATCACGCGCCCGACGATCCATCCAGGGACCATCTCGAGCCCGTCCCGCCCCTGTTTGCCTCGTCCGCCATCGATGCTCGGCGGAATGAGGACCTCCAGGTCCTCCAGGAGATCTACTGCGAGCTTACCCTCGGCGGCCGGTCGAGCCCGCACCACCAGGACCATCGAGAGATTCGCGATCGGATCACCGCGCGGGTACGTCAGGCGCTGGAGCACGGAGAGCTCGTCGCGCTCCGCGAGATCCACGCCGCGGCGTCCGCCGCGCCCCGCGGCCCGGAAGCCCGCGCGCCGCATGATGCAACGGCAAGGTCACGGCCGGCCCGATCTCCCGGGGCGGCGACCGAGCTGTCGTTCTACGAGGTCGTCCTGCTGGACGAGCTGGAGACCCCGATCGCCGGCGTGAGCCTGCGGGTGAGCACGCCTGCAGGAGAGGTCGTGCGCCGAACGGACGGAAGCGGGCGCGTGCGCGTCGACGGCGTGCCGGCGGGCTGGGGGAGCGCCGCCATCGCCAGCGCCGGTGAACTCGCCAGGGCGCTCGCCGGCCGGGAGCGGGGCCCGCGCCGGACCACGCCGTTGCCCGAGAGGGACGCGTGGCACGTGCGCGTCCCGAGCCGCTGCGGGGACGCCGTGAGCCTGCCGGATGCCGAGCCCCAGACGCTCCTGCTCGTGACGCGCACCGACCTCGTTCATATTGCCCAGGCATCCCCGTGGCGCGCGCTGTCCCTGGTCGATCGGGCGGGGCCATGGCAGCTCACCCTCGCCGGGGAGCGCGCGATGCTCGCGCTCCACTCCGGTGCGATAGGCGCTCAGGCCGTCGTCCAGGGAATGGTACCGGAGCCCTCGCCAACTCCGCCGCCGCCGATCCCCCCGCCTCCGATCGATGCCGGGCTATGGATCGCGCCCAACGTGCTCGTCGTCCAGAGCGGCGACACGCTGGTGCGGATCGCGGCCCGCTACCTCGGAGACGGCGCCCGCTGGAGGGAGATCTGGGCGCTCAACCAGGAGCGCTACGGAGGGCGGTCGCCCGACGTGATCTTCCCCGGCGACACGCTCGTGATGCCGGCCGAGGCGATCCCGGAGTGGGTCGCGCTGCCGGCCAGCCCTGCGCCCCCGCCCGACGCGCCGGCGCCCGCCGCGCCGGCTCCGCCCGAGTGGCTCCGCGCGGCGGTCGACGCGCTCCACGAGGCGCTGTTCCAAAAGCGCCTGGATCCGGTATGGCGCTTCCTCGAGAGCATTCCGCTCGACCTGCCCGCGCCGAGCCTCGATGCGCCGCCCCCGTTCGTCGAGGAGCTCGTCTACCGATCGACGATGGTCGAGCTGGCCCTCGAGGGGAAGGTGGATCCCGTGTTCCAGGAGGCGGAGCAGGTCTGATGCTGAAGCTCAGGGTCACCTGGCCGAACGCGGGGCACGCGCTCCTGCCCGAGGCGGGGGCCGACGTGCGCCTCGAGGCCGGCGGGGCGCCGTTGCCGCTCGCGTCCATGTCCCCGGGCGTGCGCGAGTTCGACATCCCCGACGGGACGGCGCGGGTCGTCTTGAAGGCCACGTTCACGGCCTCGTTCGGCGCCGTCGGGCGCGTGGGCGCGATGAGCCATCCCGTGCTCCAGGTGGAGCAGCCCTACGACGTGGCCGCGGGGGGAACGATGCTGGAGGCGGCGAGCCTCCCCGCCTATGTCAAGAGCCACCCGCTCGTGGACACGAAGGTGATGGCCAACGTGAACGGCGCCGCGCTGACGCAGATCCGGACGGAGTTCGTGAACATCACGCCGTTCTGGATGGCGTACGCCGCCTCCGCGTCCGAGTACGTCGCCGAGCACCAGCCGGGCGATCCCGAGCTCATCGCCCTCGGATACACCGGCGGAAAGCCGCTCATCTGGTTTGCGACCGTCCCCGCCGCCTGCGCCGCGCCGCCTGCGCCCGGGGTCGGCTGCCTCGTGTTCTTCCGGCCTCAGAGCTACGCTTATGCTCGCGTCGACGAGGCCCACCACGAGATGTTCGGGCTCAACCGCTATCTGCTCAAGCCCGTCGATGATCCACACGCGGACGTCTGGCGGCGCGACGTGTTCCGCCCCGACCCCAGCGACGGCAACAGGCCCTATGTGTGGCTGCGCGCTGGCTTCGAGGACGCGCTCTCCCGGAGCCAGAAGCCCGTGGTCATCCTTCACCCCTGGCCGAGCGGCTCCGACTTCGGCGGCGCGACGGGCGCGTCGCTTCCCGCCCTCGCCGGCGGCGCGCTCCGCCTGCTCTGGGCTGAGCAGCGCCTCGGAAAGAACCGCGGCGCAATCCAGCTCGGCCGCCTCGGCATCGCGGGCTACAGCGCCGGCGGTCTGTCCATGTGGGCCGCCCTCGCCGGCAACCGGCAGCGCGTCTCGGAGGTGTACGCGTTCGACGCGCGGGGCACGCCCTCCAGCGCGGGCGCCGCGATCCAGTGGTTCAACTCGCGGAGCGACACGGTGCTGCGGATGACCGGGGGTTATCAGCTCGCGGCAAACGAGGGGATCCGGATCAGCATCGAGAAGCTCGCAGGTGGCCCTGCATCGCGTGTCACCGCGACGCCGCCCGACAAGAAGGCCTATGAGGCCGGCAGCAACCCGCTCTGGGATCACGTGATCTCCGCCTACCCACAGCTGCGCGAGAGAGCCGACTGCTGGCATCAGTTCGCGGTCTTCGGCGGCTATGTCGCCGTCCCCGGTCCCTTCGCCCTGACCTTTCTGCAACAGTTCTTGCAGGACTCCCTGTTTTGAAGCGCGCCATCGTCCCGCTCGTCGTCGCTGCGCTCGCGGCAGCCCTGGCAGTCGGTCATCTGGGCTGTCATCGAGAGCGCCTGCCCCAGGGCGATGCGTCGACGGGGGTGCTCACCTCGTCGGCGAGCGCGGTGAGCGCGCCTGCGTCGCCAGCCTTGCCCACCGGAGCCGCCTCCGCGGGCGACGCGGGTCTGCCCGATCTGGATGCTGCGCCCCTCGGCACCACCGGGGCTCCGCCATCGGGATCGCCGCTGTCGAGCGCCGAGGCCGCGTCGGGGTCGCCCGCTCCCGGGATGTCCGCCGGCCCGAGCGCGCCGGCTGGCAAGCCGTTCGACCAGGATGCCTGGCTCGCCGCCCGCGGCGTCACCTGGCGCCCCGACGCCTCGTGCTTGTCGACCCTCGCCACGGTACCGCCTCAGCGCCTCAACGTGTGCTCGTGCCACGGGGCGCTCAGCCTGCCGGAGGTCGAGCTGATGGTCTGCTCGCGCGGACGCGAGCAGGAATCCACGGCGGTGCCCTTCGTGACGCACACGGTGCTCCACGCAGCGCGAGGCGGCGCGCTCCGGGCCGTGCTCGACGTGCCCACCGGCGCGATGCTCGACGACTGCGCGCCGGACACCCCGATCCCCTGCTCCGTCGCGCTCGACCTCCGCGTCGAGGGGGACGCGGTCCGATTCGAGGAGCCGGCTGGGACGACCCCCGCGTGCGACCACCCGTCGATCGCCACGAACAAGCCCCTCCCGGTCGCCTCCGGCTGGAACAGCGCCTCCTGGCAGGGCGCGCGTGCCACCTACCGGCGTATCTGCAACACCCGCGGCCGGTACGTCTGGCAGCGCGGCGCGCTCCGCCGCGCGCCGTGATGGGGTGAGGTCGACCGGTCGCGGCGGGCTCGCCCGATCCTGTCATCCGAGGGGGTGGCCGGATTTGAACATGAAGGCGGGAAGGCGGGAAGAAAAGATCAATGATATTCCTGCCTTCCCGCCTTCATGGGATTCGCTCCGGGGCAAATTAGGCCACCCCCCGGCGGACGGCCGCCCTCCAACCCCTCGCGCTCCCCTCAGACCCGCGTGCGCGCCGGCGGGATCAGGTATCCGCAGCTCCGCCCGAACCACCGCAGCACGTCGAGCGACGACAGGATGCCGACCACCCTGCCGTCGTCCGAGACGACCGGCAGCCGGTGCACGCCCTCGTAGGCCATCAGCGACGCCGCCTGACGGATGCTCGCGCTCTCGTGCAGCTGCACCACCACGGGGGTCATCACGTCGCGCGCGGTGACCTTGACGGGCTCGTACACGTGGAAGCCCTGCGCGAGCTCGATGTCGAGCGGGGCGACCTCATCGAGGTGCATGGTCGCCCGCTCCGACTCCTCGGTGTCGCCGCGCTCCTGCGCTGTCCGGAGGAGGTCGGCCCGTGACACCATGCCGACCGGCTTGCCGTCGGCATCCACGACCGGCATCCCGCTGATCTCGTGGCGGACGAGCAGGGCCGTGATCTCGTCGACGGTGACCTCCGGCCGGACGCAGAGGACGTCCCGGGTCATGATGCCGGCGAGCGGCGCCGCCGGATTCACGTGGTCGCTCACGCCGGCCAGCGGATCCGCGCTCTTCACCTCCGAGGTCCACTGGCCGGTATCGCAAACGACGGACGTCCTGCGCGACGGCGCGTCGAAGTGCAGCGCGTGGAAGCGAGTGCACGACTCGCACTCCGGCACGGTGGCCGAGCGCTCCTTCAACGGACAGTAGACGGTCGCGACGACCGAGTCCTCGCCGTCGTCTCCAACGATGCGCGTGCTGCGGAGCGCGTGGCGCGGGATGGGGTGCTCTCCGTTGATCGGTCCAAGGGTCGTCATCGTCATCTCTCCGCTCGCCTCCGCGACCTTCGCTCGAGGCGCTCCCTCGGATGAGCACCGCCCGTGCCACGCCCGAGATCCCCCGGAACGCCGAGGCGGCCCTGAAATGCCGCGGCCGCATCCGCGCCGCCGCGCGCCGTTTGCGCCGCGACGAACGGCATGCACGCCCTGCGTCCCGCTCGCGAGGGAGCCCGCGCCCACCGCGCGCCAGGGCCCGCTTTCCGACGTCCGGAACGCGTGGCACGGAGCGTGCGAGTACGTTGAATACGTCGAATATGTCGAGTACGTCGCGTGCGTCGAATACGTCCGTGCAGCGTGCCCGGCGGAGTGCCGGGCAGAGCGGAGCCATCCGCCCGGGTGGCTGGCAACGAGGGTGAGGAGGATGTCATGTCGAGCGTGAGCGCAACAGGTCGGTTCATTGTCGTCGTCGGAGTCGATTTCTCGGATCTGAGCAACCGTGCGCTCGACCAGGCGCTCGAGTCCGCCTGCTGCCGCGAGAACGCGGAGGTGCATGCGGTCCACGTCGAGCCCGAGAGCTGGGTCGGCATCGGGCTCTCGAGGGTGCCCGTGGCGGCCACCACGCCCGAGGCGGCGCTCCATCAGCTCCAGCTGCGCGCGACCGAGCGCGTCGGCGCCATGGGCGGCAAGCTCGACGGCAGGCGGTTGAAGCGCGTCGTCGTTCACTTCCGGCGCGGCGATGCGGCCGGGAACATCGCTCAGCTCGCCGCCGACCTCGACGCCGATCTCGTGGTCGTCGGCTCGCACGGCCACCGCGGGCTCGAACGGCTGCTCCTCGGCTCGGTCGCCGAGCGCGTCGCCCGGCTCGCGCGCTGCCCGGTGTGGATCATGCGGCCCAAGGATCACGCGACCGCCGGCCGGGTGCCCGAGATCGAGCCGCCCTGCCCGGAGTGCGTGAAGCGCCGGGAGGAGACCGGCGGCGCCGAGCTCTGGTGCGCGCGCCACTCGGAGCACCATGTCCGGCCGCACCGCTACTCGTACGCGACAAACGGAGTCTACGCGGCGTCGAGCGCTGCCTATCAGGCGACGCCGGAAGGGATGTGACCGTGAGGCGAGCTCGGCGGGACTGCGCACCTGCCAGGCAGCGCCTGACCTCCCTGTGCATGCGCCGGGAACGGGAAAACGACGCATTCATCGTCGAGAATCGCCGTCTCTGCTCTCCCTCGTCGACCCGTCCTCCCGCGGCGCGCGGCGGCGCCCCCCCCCGGCGTGTTGACGTTGCGCGGTGCGCGGAGGATATAGCGTGTCATGAAGCGGTCTTGCATCGTCCTTGCGGCCGGCGTGATGTCCCTCTCCGCGTCGGCCATGGCGCAGCCGGTGAAGGTGTTCGTCCTCGCGGGCCAGTCCAACATGGTCGGGTTCGGCGTGGGCGCCGCTCTTCCGGCCGAGATCCAGAGCCAGCCCGACATCTGGTACGACCACCACAACCCCGACGCGCGCACGGGGGGGCCGTACGCCGCGGCGACGAGCGCCGACTGGGGGCCGCTCGAGCCGAAGGGCGAGGCGCGACGCTACGGGCCCGAGATCACGTTCGGCCGCGCGATGGCGGCGGCGTACCCCGAGCACCGGATCGCGATCGTGAAGATGGCGCAGGGGGGCACGAACCTCGTCGACCACTGGGGGCGCGGGCTCGCGCCGGATCCGGAGGTGCTCTACAAATCCCAGCTCTACCATGCGCTCCTCGGCAAGCTCGACTCCGCGACATATGCCGGCGATCGCGCCCTCCGCTACCCCGACGAGCCGACGCGGCTCGACAACGCCCTGGCGCGGCTCGAGTCGGAGGGGCACGACGTCGAGATCGCCGCGCTCCTCTGGATGCAGGGCGAGAACGAGGCGGGGTGGTCGGCCGCGTTCCGCTACGGCGACGCGCTGCGCGCCTTCATCGCGGCGGTCCGCGCGGATCTCGGCGTCCCCGAGCTCCCCGTCGTGCTCGGCCGGATCAGCGACAACCTTTACCCCGCGAACGGCGGGCCCATCGCCGCCGGCAAGGAGGCGAACATCGACGCCGTGCGCGCGGCGCAGGTGACCGTGGCCGAGGAGGACCCTCGGGTCGCGTGGGTCGACACGGACGACTTCACCCCGCGGCCGCCCAGCGATGCGTGGCATTTCGACTCCGCCGCGTACCAGCTCCTCGGCCAGCGCTTCGCCGAGGCGTACCTCGCGCTGGCCGCCGAGGCGGGCTCGTCGAGCGCCTCGTCGGCGAGCAGCGCCGGGAGCGGGGGCGCGGGGGGAGGGGGGGCCACGGTCGGATCGAGCGGGAGCACGGCGGCCACAGGCAGCGCCGGGAGCGCCGGGAGCGCCGGAAGCGCCGGAAGCACAGGTGCGGGAGCAGGAGGTGCGGGAGGAGGGAGCGCCACGGCCGGATCGAGCGGGAGCACGGCGGCGGCGAGCAGCGCCGGGAGCACCGGAAGCGCAGGTGCGGGAGGAGGGGGCGCGACGGTCGGATCGAGCGGGAGCACGGCGGCCACGGGCAGCGCCGGGAGCGCGGCTGGATCGAGCGGGGCCGCGCCCGGGGGCGCCGGCGGGAGCAGCGGCTGCAGCTGCGGGACGGCAGGGGGCCCGGGTCACGGGCCGACGGCGGCAGCGCTCGCGCTGATCGCGCTCGCCGGCCTGCGCCGCCGCCGGGGCGGCCGCGAGCTCGGTTGAGTCGGAGGCTCATCGCCTCCGGGAAAGGGCCGCAGAGGCCCGTCGTCCTGTCGGACGGGCCGTCTGCGGGCGCTCACCGTCGCTGACTCACTCCGGCGGCCAGCACGTGCCTTCCCAGCACTCATAGCCGGTGCGGCAGTCGCCGTGCGCCGCGCACTCGGCAAAGCAGGCTCCGTTCGTGAGGCAGACGCCGCCGCCAACGCAGCCCTCGCCGGTCGTCGGGGCGCACGAGCTCACGCAGTAGCCGCCAGGAAAGCCATCGCCCTCGGTCAGGCAGTAGAGGCCGGCGCAGTCGTCGCTGTCGACGGTGCAAGCGTCACCGTCGGCGCCCTCGCCTGCCGGCGCGGTGCAGCGACCCGAGTCCTCATTGCACGTGGCGCCTGTCACCAGGCACTGAGCGTCGCTTGTGCAGTCCGGCTCGCAGAGGTTGTCCCTGCACGTATAGCCCGTGCGGCACTCAGCCGAGGTCGCGCACAGCATGTCGCAGAAGCCGCCGTCGCCCGCCGGGATTCGACGTACTTCATCACCACCGCCTTCTGGTAGGCGATCGGCCGCATCCGCGCGATGAGGTGCGGACTAAACGGGTCCTTCCGCCACGCCGCGATCTGCGCGACGAGATCGAGCTTCTCCGGCTCGTCGTCCTGGCTCGTCAGGAGCGCGCCCATCAGCCTGGCCATCCGGCCCTGCTGCGAGCCCGGCAGCTCCCGAAGCTCGTCCTCGATCGAGGCGAGATCCTTGTTCTCGCGGAACGGCCGCACGTTCCAGAAGCGCACGGGCGGCGGGGCCGGATCGCCCGTGGTCGAGTCGAACATGAAGTGAAACCAGCGCTGCGCCTCCGCGTGCCGGCCGCTCTGCATCAGCCGCAGGGCGATCAGCAGCGGCGCGTGGAAGAACAGCTCCCAGTTGTAGAGTGAGTACGCGCCCAGAAGTGGTTAGCATGGAGAGCTCCCGGCGAGGCTTTGCTTATCTGACGCGCCGCGTCCCATTGGGCTCGTTCAATGGCGACCTCAGAAAACGTGGATACGCTCACCCGGTGGTCCGGATCGCGCTGGGTTCAGGTTATTTACTCGACGTGGACGGCTGGCGCGAGTGTCGGGCTGGCGCGACCGGCGGCACTACCGCCTTCCCTTCTGGTGCCTCGTGGGTAAGAGGTGGAGAACAGCAAGCTGGCCTCATTCAGACTTTGCCATCAGTCATCAGGAGGGCCAACGTAGGTGGCTCGACCCTGCGGCGGCAGTTCACTCGCCCACCCTATGGATTTGAGCGCCAAAGTGGCGAGATGCCTTACTCGTGCCCACTCAATACTGTTGTACAGAGCATCGTCTGTCCACATTTCGGCGTGCTCTGGGCCGCTCATCTTCTCAAGCTGCTTGTCCACTGCATCAATCGCCTCTCTCTGCACAGAACTTAGCTCTTGCGCGAGTTGCGACGCTTCATCCTCCTCTTCCTCAGCTGTACCCGACGGTTCTACTTTCGAGACTGCCCTCAGCGCCTCCTCGAAGTCAATCGCCAGCTCGTCCGCAACGCAGACAAATTTGGGAAACAGTTGAATCTGCTTTCCAGCCGGAGCGGCGAGCGCCTGAATGCTCCATTTTAGACGCATCATGTTTTCGTTAGTGTTCACACACAATCACCTCCTATGAATTATCCTTGCATTTTCATTCGGTGTAGGAAGATACGTCTCCGGGTCTATAATCTTGATCGTCCCTTCGGTCGATGTAGAAATTTTGTAGTAAGCACCGCCGTGCCTTCCGCCGCCAGGATGAACCTGAATCTGATTGATGGATGGGTGCTCCGATATTTCCACGATCGTCGATGCTCGCGACCCACGAAGCGAGCCCCTGACGGTCGTCGAGTATCCGGCGGTCCCGAAGGCGTCGGCGATGTCTTGAGCTGTTCTCCCCCAGATCGCCGGCGGATCCTTGAGAAACGTCCTGATATTCATGCCGCCACTGGCAACGTGTGCAGCTTCCGCCCCGGACTGCACCCCTGGCTTGAGCAGGTTGATGCGTAAGCCCGTAACCCCCGCAACAGTCAGTAGAATGTTCCCGGCACCGGCCGTGGCCCTCCCAGCGGCCTCGGCTCGTTCCCTAGCACCGAGGCGAGGGTCGGAGGCCGCCGAGGCGTTCTGACCTGCGTTGAAGGCGGAGAACAACAGAAAGTGTGGGGCGACGAATGGGGCGACGGCGAGGGTTGCCAGAGCGACGGCCGCCTCCCCCGGAGTTTTCGGCATGGAGGGGAGGAGTTCACTCGCGACCCCCTGGAAGAAGCTCCCGACAAGCTCGCCCATCGCCGGAGCATTGGGCGCGGAACCTGCCGGAGGTTGGGTAGGCGTCGACGGAGCATCGGGCGGGGGACCTGCCGGAGGTTGAGTAGGTACCGACCGCTCAACGGTTGTGGTTCCGGTACGGACGACCTCCTTCGAGGCCGGTTTGGCAGTAAGCGGATCATCAGCGAAGGCCACAACTTGCCGGTCGTCGACTGACGGGTTGTAGCGCTCAATGTAGTTCTCGCTACGGTGCGCAATATCTCCCGTGCCGAAATGCGCGATGGTGTTCTCGTCGATCCGAACGATCTCGTTGCTCTGCCTCCCCGTCGGATCCGTTCTCCCAATGGGGTTGCCCCTTGTGTACGTGAATAACCCCGGCCCATCCACCAATCCCGCAGGATCTGCCGCCGTCCACCTCCCCAGCCACGGCGCGTAGTAGCGCGCCTCGTGGTAATACAGCCCCGTCTCCTCGTCCTTCTCCTTGCCCGTATAGCGGTACCGCCTCTGGCTCACCTCCGCCGCGCTGCTGGTCGACCAGTACGCCGTGGTCCCGTACGGATGGTACTCCTCGTAGCCGATCACCAGCCCCGCCCCGTCGACCTCCAGCGACGCCGACCCGAGGTGGTTGTCGAGCTGATACCTCACCCGCGGCGTCACCGTGAACGGCCCCGAGGTGTCGACCGTCTTCGTCTCCACCATCGCCACCCGCCGCGCGCCATCCATCACGTGCAGCGTCTGCCGCTCCAGCACCAGCCCAGACGCGCTGCGCCTGCGGTACACCTCGTAACCGCCGAGGTAGATGCGCTCGTCCACGAGCCCGTTGTGCTCCCAGACCTTGCGCACGCGCTGCCCCGCAGCGTCGTAGTCGTAATAGACATCGCCGCCGCCGCCGAGATCCGTGCTCCGCACCTGGTCGCTCTCGTCCCAGGTCAGCGCCGTGATGTGCGGCATCGCCGTCATGTTGCCGTGCGCGTCATGCGCATAGGTGCTGAACGGCCCGTGCTCCGGGTCCCCGGTCGTGCTCGTCAGCCGGTTATTCACCGTCTCCTCGTACGCATACCACCGCGTCCAGCTTCCCGTGCCCGCCTGGTGCACCATCCTCAGCAGGTTGCCCACCGCGTCGTAGACGTACTGCTCCGTATAGTTCCTCAGCGCCTGCGCGTTGTTCGGGTGCGGCAGCGACTGAATCGGCAGGTCGTTCTGGTCGCGCGGCGCGTCCGACAGCCCGCCCGCGTGCTCCCGCCCCGTCCCCTCGATCAGCCGGTAGACCGCGTCGTACACATACTGCGCGCTCGGCGATACCACATCGTTGTTGAAGAACACTGTCTGCTGCGCGCTGTCCCCGATCTCCACAATGTTCCCGACCGGGTCGTACACATACGTCAGGTTCTGCAGCACCACGCTGTCCGCGCTCCGCGTCGTCCTCAAGCGCGAGAGCCGGAACGTCAGCGAATCGTACGTGTACGCCGTGAAGGTGCCGTTGCCATAGTCGATCCGCTCGCGCTGCCCCTTCGCATCGTAATCGATGTCGTCCACGAACGTCGTCCACGTCACCGCGCCGCGAATCCGCGCCTCGACCCGCTCCAGCAGCCCCGCCTCGTTGTACGTCGGCTTGACCTCGCTCGCATCCGGCGCCGTCACGCTCGTCGGCCGGTTCAGCGCGTCGTACGCCGTCTGCGTTCCGAAGCTCTCCACCTCCAGCAGCGGGTCGGCCGCTGTCGCGATGGCGGCCACATCCGTCAGCCCCGCCAGCACCGACCAGTCGGCGTCCGCATGCACATCGCTGCGCAGCCGTCGCGACGCCTGCAGCACGTTGCCCTTGAAGTCGTACGCCTGGCTCGTCACCACACCCGCGCCATCATACACCTGGTACGGCCGACCGCGCAGGTTCAGCGCCGCCGCCTGCGGGTGGGCTTCGCCGTGGACGTAGCGTCTCACGAGCCGCTCGCTGCCTGAGCCCAGCTGCACGTGCTCGTGCGTCGGCCGGCGCACCCCATCGTACGACGAGCGGTAGACGAATCCCCGCCCGTTCCAGGCGCGCAGCCGCTGTCCCGTCGCGCCCGCCAGCATCCACCGCTCGCCGCTGTCGTTGCTCTTCTGGTAGAGCAGTTGTCCGCCCAGACCGAAGCGATGCTGCATCGCCTCGTTGCCGCGCGCGTCGGTGATCACGAGCGGCCGCCCCTCGATATCGAGCGTGGTCTGGGTGACGTACTCCCCCTCGGCCCCATTGTCCGCCACCGCGCGGAACCCCCGCCCCAGCGCGTCCAGGTGGCTCACCGCCGGCGTCCCCGCATGCTCGGCCGCAAGCTCCGCCGCGCGCCTCTCCGGGTCGCCCGCCGGCAGCGCCTGGCGCGCCGCGTACCACGCGCTCTCCAGCACCGTGTCGTTCGGATCCTGCGACGTCTGCTTCCACGCATCGAACACCACCCGCGAGAACGTGCCATTCGGCAGGTCGGTCCGAATGAGACGGCCGAGCGGATCGTACCGCAGGATCGGCGTGACCCCCCACTCCACGAGCTCCGCTTCGTCCTCGTACTCCTCCGTCGCGCTGAAGAACGGCTCGTACTGCTTGACCGGATTGCCCTTGTTGTCCAGCACCGTGCGCCCGGTGCCGACCCAGCGCGACGTCGCGTGCGAAAAGACCAGGTTGCCCTGCGCGTCGTGCACCAGCGCGCCGTTCACGTCGCGCTCGGGCGCGAGCCCCGGCTCCGCCCGCACCTTGCGCAGCACCTCGTTGCCCGAACCGTCCGAGTAGCTGTACGTGTCCAGCCAGCGCGGGTTGCCCGGTCCGTGCTGCTCGCGGGCGCGCGCGTGCATCACGTTCGGTTTGCCGGTGAGCTGGAATCGCTCCAGATCGTACGCGAACGTCGCCGTCGGATCCCCGAGCGGGTCGCCATCGCCGGCCCCCGGCTTGCCCATCACCGCCAGCAGCGTGACCCTCCCCAGCGCGTCGAAGCGCACCTCGCTCACGTTGCCGTTCGCATCCGTGAGCTGCCACGGAGCGAGGACGCGGTAGTCGGGGACGGCTTCCACGAGGTTGTTCAGCGGATCCGTCATCTCCGTCACGACCAGGCAATACGGGTCGTAGAGGACCTGCGACGCGTTGCCGAACGGATCGATGAACGTCGTCGGCAAGTAGAAGTGGGCCGCCGAGGGCACCGCGCGCCCCGAGGGCACCCAGTGGTCCGGATCGCCGGAGAGCTGGACATAGCCGCCCTCGGCGAGCATGGCATTCGTGACGCGGGTCCCGAACACGGACGTGAGCAGCGAGGGCGTCAGGACCTTCGCGAAGCTCTCGTGAGCGAGCGCTCTGCCCTCGACCTGACCAAACGGCAGCGGCCCAGCGAGGTCGTCGCGCCAGTACGTCGTGCGCGCCTGCTGCAAGAGGCGCTTCTGGAACGAGCCGTCGGGCGTGCCGTCGTAGGCGAGCTGGGTCGCGGCGCTGGCCGCGGCGAGCACCGCCTCGAAGGAGAGCACGCCCTCCTCGCCGAGCGGCAGGCCGTGCAACTCGTACGTCCGGCTCTCCAGGAGGACACCGATCCGGTGCGCGCCGCCCTCGCTCGGGACCAGGTGCGCCACCTCGCGCTCCGTCAGCACCGCCTTGCCCTGCACCTGCTCGGGGAATGCCGACCCTGCGGCCCTGCGCCGATACCCGATCTGCGCGGCCCGCTTGACGGCGCCGTGGTCGTCGACCTCCAGCGTGAGCGCGTGGCTGACGCGCGGATCGCTCGCGTTGCGCTCGTAGTGGTACTCCAGCGCCTCGCGCGCATGGGTGAAGAACACGGCGTGCGCATCGCCCACGGCGGGCTGGAGCCGCTGGATCGAATAGCTGTGCTCGGCGACGAGGTACGGGTGGGGCTCCTCCGCCGAGCCGTCGATGGCATAGACCTCCTCGCGCAGGAGGCGCCCCTTGAGCGCCCGGCACGCCTCGCGCATCTCGATGGCGGCGAGGCCCACGGGGAGCAGGGTGTCGGCCAGGCGGGCCGCGCCTGCATCGCCGGCGTAATACTCGCTCTCGTACTGCGACGAGAGCGCTCCTCGTTCAACCCAGGCGCCGGTATGATACCACGACTTCCTGCGCACCGGCGGCAGGTGCAGCTCGGGATCGGCGTTGGCCGGGGGCGGCGTGAAGCCTGCGCCGCTGAAGGCCGAGAACGACTCGGTGTCGAGCTGCTCGACCATGCCGAAGCCGCGCATTTCCCGCTCCGCACCGTCGTAGTCGCCATGGTGGTACGCGTAGGTGGTGACGAAGCGGCGCCGCGAGACCGCATCGTACACCTCGACGCGCTCCATGACATGGACCACGAACGGGAGCCTCGTCACCCACGGTCGGCCAGCCGCCCGGTCGGCCAGGTAGAACCTCGTCGACGGCGCATACGCGAGCCGCGTCTCGAGCCCGAGGTTGTTCTTCACCGAGGTCAAGAGATACGGCTTCTTGCTGCCGAGCAGGTCGATGTACCGCAGCGGCGCCCGCGCCGAGCCTGGCAGCAGGCTCGACCCCACGAGGCACCCCGTCCCGGTGCCGAGCAGGTCGAGCGCGACGACCGAGGAGAGCTCACCAGGGTCCACCAACAGCGGGACCTGAGCCGGGGCTGCCAGCGCATTGCCCGCCTCGTTCCCGTAGATGCGCACCCCCTCTCGGTGCAGGTACAGGATATCGACCGTCCCCGACCCGTCGACGTCCGCGAGCCGGATCCGGCGCGGGTCGAACTGGTCGGGATGGTCGAACCAGGGCGCCCTCGCCATCTCCACCTTCGCCCCGAACCGGCCGTACCCGAGGTTCGGCCAGTAGCAGACACTGCCGTTCCGGACGCGGACCAGGTCGGTGAGCCCATCGCCGCTCATGTCGGCGAGGAACATCGTCTGCGTGCGGTCGGCGAAGACCAGCGCCGGTCCCTTCTCCCCGTCGCGCGGGCCCTGCAGCGTGATGGGCCTGTCGAATCCACCCTTCGCCAGCGATGGATACCAGACCAGCACCTCGCCTTGCGCGAGGAGGATATCCTCGTGCCCGTCGCCGTTCAGGTCGATGAGCTGCAGATCGGGATCTGCCCAGTCGAGCACCGGCTGCGCCGCGAACTGCCGGAACGGGGCCCAGGTGTCTCCGTCGGCACGCTCGAAGTAGCCCGCCACCGGCCGCTCGAGGAAGACCATCTCCTTCCGGCCGTCGCCGTCGAGGTCCATCACCTGCAGACCGCCGCGGCTCAGCGACGGCCGGGTAGGCAAGGGGAGCGCCGGTCCGAGCGAGCCGCCGCCCAGGTTGCGCTTGTAGAAGAGCGCCTCGTTCCTGCGCACGAGCAGCCCGGGGAGCGCCTCGCCGTCAAGGTCGACCCATTGATGCGCGCCCTCGAGCGCACCGGCGATGTCGGCTGCGCTGGCCCTGTCCAGCTCCTTCACCTCGGTCTGGAGCTCCGGCAGCGAGTAACCGAGCTCGAGCGGCGGATACGACGACTTCGTGTACGCGAGCGTCTCTGCGTCACGGAGATACCCCGCGTGCGTTACCGACGCGAGCCGGGTGAGCACCGGGCTGTCCTCGTACGCGAGATCCGTCGCTCTCACCAGGCAAGGCGCGGGCCCGAGCTCGGCCATCCGGTGGAACATCAGCACACGCCGGCACAGCCGGTAGGTGCGGATCTCGAAGCCGGCGCGGTAGGTGGAGAACGCGTCCTGCCGGCACGGCCAGGCATTCACGTCCTCGACGGTCGGCGCCGCCGTGTCGTGCTCGCCGTAATCGAAGACCACCTCGAAGAGCATCGATGAAGCGTCGCCCGGGGCCACGTTTCCATAGCGGATCCGCTTGAGGTAGCGGTTCGCGATCGCCGAGAGCCCCGCGTGCCGGTGCGCCTCGTGCGGCCCGGCGCGCGTCACGCCCGCGAGGTCCTCGGCCTTGTACTCGTAGGCGATCACGTTGCCACGGTCGTCGCGCGTCTCCTCCAGGAGCCATGAGAAGACGCGCCACGGCGCCTCCGGATCGGCGATCCGCGCGCCCTCCGAGCGCCCGTAGACGCTCGTGAGGTTGTCGCGGGTCGTCACCCTCCAGTGCATCGCGCCGGTGGTCCGGTGCCGGCGGCGCTCGATGCGCGCGAACTCCCCATCGACGCGCGGCCGGTAGCGCTCCACGACCTCGTCGCCGTCGTCATGACGTTGGCGCGTGCCGTCGTCGCTCAGCGCCGGCACCAGGTCCTCGGCACCGGAGAGCACGAACACGTCCGACTCCTGCGCATCCTCGTAGCGCGGCAGCCCTTTCTCGGTCCTGCGGGTGATCTGCGGCACGGACAGCCGCCACCCGACGCCGAAGGGGCCGTTTCCAGCGCCCGAGTCGTACACGAGCGACAGCTCCGGATGAAACCCGGCGCGGCCTGGGCTCGTGGCGATCGGCACCTGGACCGTGCCGGCGCCCGTCGCGGCACTGACGGCGAATTTCTCGCCGATGCCCCGGATCGCGCCGCCCCCCTTCGGGAGGGATGGGGCGGGCGGCGCCACGGCCTTCAGCGCGTGCGCGCTGGCCTCCTGCGCGCCTGAGCTGGTGGGCGCAGCAGCTGCGCCGGGCTTTGCCTGCGGATCGCGCTCGGGATCTCGATGGCTCATGGTCACTCGCTCCCTGAAGCTGTCGTGTAGTGGACGATCAGCACGATGTCGTCGATCTCGGCGGCAGGCGCCGCCGGAGCGGCGCCCTGCGCCGACAGCATCCAGGTCCCTGTCCTCGCGCCACCACAAGACTTCTCGCTGCGGACCAGACCCGTGCTGCCCAACGGAAGCTCGAGATCGATGACCTGGAGGCCCCCGGGGGAAGGCTGCAGGTGCATAGCGAACGAGAGCGTCTTCCCGGGCTTGAGCTTCACATAGACCTCGACCCGCTCGATCTTGAGCTCCCTGTTCCGGAGCTGGAACGGGAATCGCTCGGGGCCCAGGGCGAGCTCCAGGGTGTGATCCCCGGCCTCGTCCAGGAAGCCCTGCCAGCCGACGGAGAACTCCTGGCGCAGGCTGAACATCCGTGCGAGCGGCGTGACCGCCACGCTCTCGAGCCACTCGTTGCGCGCGGCGCGCGCCGCGCTGCGCAGCGGGACGCCCCCGTCGCGGGCCGTGTAGCGCAGGTGAATGACCACGTCGGAGAGGGTGTCGATGTCGAACGCCTGATCCTCGTGCGGTATCTCCAGGCGCCACGTGGAGTCGGCGCCGGCGCCCTCGAAGGGCAGGTAGCGCTCGTCGCGGAAGTTGAGCTCGAACATCCCGCTGTCGTTGTCCGCGTGGCTGGTCGCGATCGACTGGACCGGCGTGAACCCCTGCGCGACGTGGGTCTCCGGCTGAAGCGCATAATCGCCCGTCGCGTCCGGGTTGAAGCGCACCCTGCTCGACTCGAGCCTCAGCGTGCAATTGACCGCCGTGTACGGCCCGGTCACGCACGGCAAGGTGAGGCTGACGCTCTTGATGCGACGCATGTAGTGGCCCGGGTAGTCCATGTCGAACAGCGCCTCCGGGAGCGTGACGACGCACGAGCCGGTCGACTTCAGGGTCATGAGCGCGACCGGATCGTGCAGGAGCAGCGACGCGTGCTTCGTGAGCTCTAGCTCGCGCCGGTCGTGCTCCAGGTACGCGAGCTCCAGGCGCCTGAGGTCGAGGCTCAGGCGGTCACCGGCCAGCAAGCCCTGGCGCAGGTTGTCCCAGTGGCCGAGCTGGATGTACGACGACGAGCTCACGCCGCGCTCGAAGCGGAACGCCCTCTCGGCGCGCCTGGCCGTGTCGTAGGCGAGCTGGAACGCCTGCCTGTACACCGCGGCGACCTGCCCGGCCATCCAGTCGTAGAGCTCGTCGCGCGTGAATTTGTCGCGCAGGTAGGCCTGCGTCTCGCGGGCCTGCTCGATCTGGAGGTCGTGCGCCTCGAGCTCCTTCTCGCTCAGCGCCACGCGCAGCTCGGCGGCGGCGATCTGCCGGTCGATCTGCGCGAGCTCGCGGGCCGAGAGATCCTCCTGCAGCTTCCAGTCGTCCCAGCGCCGCTTGTAGCCGCCCATCGTGGCGCTCATCGTGGCCGCCTCGCGCAGGAGCGCGACGGCGACGGACGCGACCTTGGCGCCGGCCTCCGCCGACGCGCCCAGCTTGCTGCCGTCCAGCGTCGTGGAGAGGGCGACGGGGCTGGACATGCCGGCCGTGCCCGCCGTCATCGTGGGCAGCACATGCGCGGCGGCCGCGCCGGCCATCACCAGCTCGGTGATGGCCTGCGCCATCGTGGCCGTGCCGCTCAACAACAGGTGACCGCCCTCCCACGTGTTCAGGTACTCCACGTCGCGGTAAAACGCGTGGCGGCGGCTGACCACCTCGCGCCCCGCGCCCAGCGCCGCGAGCGACTCGCGCGCCTCGGTCACCTGGGTCTCCTTCACCTGCCGCAGGGTACCGAGCAGCTGCACCTCGTGCCCTGCGCGCAGCGCTGCGAGCGCCTCCGCGTCGCGCTTCTCGCGCGCGGCGAGCAGCGACGCTCCGAGGGACTTGACCTCCGTGCACAGGTCGTTCGCCCTCTGCAGCAGCACCTGGAAGCGGTGGTGCGGCGCCGGGGCGCTGATGTCGTTGATCACGGTCGTGATGTCCACCCCCGCCGCCGCCGCCTGCACGAGCAGCGCCGGATCGATGGGCGGCTCGAAGAGCGGCAGCTGCCGCACGACCCCCTCGATGCTCATGCAGTGGCGGATCTTGAACAGGCGATCGGCCACCGTGTCCCAGTAGCCGAGGAGCTTGTCGTTCGGCGGCACGCAGAAGTAGAGCGTGGTCGGCAGGACCATCGCCTCGACCTCGTCGCCCCCGGCGCCGACGATCGGCGTGACGAACGACTCGATCTCGACGAGCGCGTTCGAGAGCGCGTCGAGCAGCGGCTCGAGCTCGCGGTAGGTGCTGGGAGCGGTGCTCGCGCGCGGGGGGATCGTCCGCGGGCGCGGGCCGAGGATGTCGGCGGCGAGCACGTAGAGCTGCGTCGCCTCGTTGATCGACTCGATCGTGTCACGGCGGAAGAGCTGATCGGCCCACCGGATCAGGTTATCGATGTACTTCATCACGACCGTCTTCTGGTACGCGGCGAGCCGCATCCGGGCGATCAGGTGCGGGTTGAATGGGTCGCGCCGCCACGCATCGATCTGCCGCGCGAGCTCCTCGGATTGCGGGTTGCCCCCCTCGATCTCGAGGAGCAGCGTCTCGATCGAGTTCGCCTGCATGGCCTCGTAGAACGGGCGGAGCTTCCAGAACCGCGCTGGCACCGGATCCGTCGACCCGGTGGTCGGGTCGAAGATGGTGTGGAACCAGCGCTGCGCCTCCTCGAAGCGCTGATTCTCGCTCAGGCGATCGGCGATGAGCAGCGGCGCGTGGAAGAAGAGCTCCCAGTTGTATGCCGAGTAAGCGCCGTCCGAAGAGAAGTCGAAACGGTCAGTGGGTATGGGGCCAACGACCGCATCGGTCGGGCTGTACGTGGCGTTGAAGAAATTACGACTCTTGAGCTGCAGCGGCGGCGAGCTCCGCGACCAGTTGAGCAGGCCATCCAGGACCCCGTGGCGGCGCACCTCGCTGATCATCTCGCAGACGTAAGGGTGCTGGAACGTCTCGAAGCGCAGGGTGTAGCGCGGAGCGATCTGGGGGATCAGCGTGCGTTCGTAGTTGCTATTCGCCCAGCCCTCGGCCTCGATGCGCTCGGCTGAGGCGATGTCCGAGGTGTCGGACCACATCATCGCGCTCATGCCGATGTAGGTGGCATGGGTCTGCTGCAGTGGCGGCGAGCTCCTGGGCCCGGGCGTGACGAAGAAGCTGCGGGTGCCGTCCTCGTAGAAGAACGGGGCGTTGGCGAGGAAGTCCTCGTAGGCGTGCGGCACGACGAGCCGGAAGGTGCCCGGGGTCTTCCGGAGCACCGTGAGCACCTCGCTGTCCGCGGTGAGCGTCTTGGTCGTCCCCGACGCGATCCTCCCGGCGGGCACGTACAGCCGGCCGTCGTTCCCGACCCTGGGCGACTCGACGAGCGCCATGCGATTCTGCATCGCCTGGCCGGGCCGCCGCCGGTGGACCGTGAGGTACCGGGAGGAGAAGTCGCCCAGCCGCCACGTGCCGTTGCAGCCGGTGGTCACGAACTCGCCGAGCCGGAAGCTCTCGGTCCAGGTGGGCTCCATCTCGACCATATCGCCCAGCGAGTCGAAGCACTCCACGACGATGTAGCTGGACTGCTGGCTCAGGCTCTGCTCGGAGGAGGCCCGGAAGTAGATCGACGCGCCGAAGCCCAGCGGCGACTTCAAGTTGTCCACGCGGAGCGGGGGCGCGTCCACGACGCGTCGCGCGGTCCACCTCCCGTCCTCGTACTCGCTGTACGCGAGCGTGATCTGGACATCGGTGCTGGGCGGAGCGCCGTTCTTGCTGATGCCCTGATTGTCCCTAGGGACCTCCTCGAGCATGGCCCAGAAGAGAAGCAGTCGGTTCTCGTGGACCACCGGGAACAGGTGCTCGCTCTGGATGTCGAGCTCGATCTTCTCCCACGGCGTCCAGGTCGTGCCGCGGATGCGGCGTCGATAGAAATGGATGTGCGGCGTGCCGCGGGTGCGGGCGAAGACGTGCACGGTGGCGGTGGAGGAGGCCCCCAGGATCTCCGGCTTCTTCTGCTCGGGCAAGAGCGCCATCACCTCGAGCCGCGCGACCTGATCGAGCTTCTCCAGGTAGCCCCGGAACGCGCGCTCGGCGCTGCGCTCGTCGAGGTCGCTCTGCAAGAGCTCGTTCTCGAGCGCCTTGAAGAACGGCGTCTTGTCGTCGCGCAGCTCGGGCTCGATCCAGTTCTCTGGATACAGGAAGACCTTCCGGTTGGCCTCCCACACCCGGTAGCTCTTGAGCCACTTCCACTCATGGGCCGCCTCGTCGTCGAGGACGACGTCGCGCTCCAGGCGGAGGAAGGCGCGCTGAATGAAGAGCTGGACCGAGCCGATCGCCTGCTTGATGCGCGAGGTGAGCTGGCACGGGCTCATCTCGACGTCGACGAGGAGCTCGGCGAAGAGCTCGTTCGAGCTCGCGTAGCCCTGCTCGGAAACCAGGGCATCGACGAGCGCGCCGCGCTGGCGCTCGCGCAGCACGTCCCGCAGCGGCCGCGCGACGGCGGACCACGCCTCCTCGCTGTACTTGGCCTTGACCGCATTGCGGATGCGGGCGGCCGTCGCCCGCGCGTCGGCGGGCGTGGCGTCGGCCACGGCCCAGGGCAGCACCTCCGCGGCGGACATGCCGAGGCGCTTGAGGAGGGCGCTCGCGTCGGCGAGCCGCACCAGCCGCTGATCGAGGCCGAGCACCGCGAACGAGGCGGTGAACCACCCTCCCGTCCCCGCGAGCGAGGACAGGTCCTCCAGCGGCCAGCCTGTCCGCCCGGCGATCTCGGCCAGCAGGGCCAGCGAATCGACCGGCTGTCCCTCCGCGTTCACGCCCGTCGCGTGCATGCGGAAGAGCTCGGCCAGGGCAGCTTTGCCGGCGGGCAGCGCGTCGCGCACACGCAGGAGGTCGGTGAGCCGCAGCCAGCCATCCAGCAGCGACGGCGGCGCCAGAGCGGGCTCGACAGGCACGTCGTTCAGGTCGAACCACGATGGGTCGAGCACCCACTGGATCTCGTCCGCGGTGAGCTTCAGCCGATGGATGAGGTCGGCGATCTTCCCGAGGCGCACGAAGGCGCGGCGCCGCTGCGCGTCGGACGCGGCGGCGCCGCCGTCTAGCCCGCCGAGGAAGTCGGCGATCGCCTTGCGATTCGTCGGATCGACCTCGGCGCGGAGCGTCTCCGTGACGAGCCGCTCGATCGTCGGCGCGTCCAGGTCGAGCTCCTCTCCGAGCCACTGCCGCACGAAGGGCTGCGCCGAGAGCGGCTCGCCGGCGCCCTCGGGCGGCTCCGCCCCGCTCGCGATCCGGGTGAGGCCGGCGGTGAGATCCGCGAGCGCGGCGTCGATGCGGGCCGGCTCGGGGGCCAGACCGCTCGCGGGCTGCGCCACGTGGCGCAGGAGGTAATTGAGCCGGGCCACGTCGAAGCGCGTCGCGCGCACCGCGAGCGCCGCCTCGACAAACCGCCGGGTCACGTCCGGATCGGTCGTAGTGAATACGGTGCTCCCCGACAACGCGTGCAGGGCGAGGAGATCCCGCAGGGGCAGCTTGAGCGCGCGGGCGAGGGAGGCGGCGCGGAAGAGCTTCGACAGGTTGGCGAGGTTCAGCGCGCCGTCGCCCACGAGCGGCGGAGCGCCGAGCGCCGCCTGGCTCGCGACCTCGTCGGTGAGCAGCGCCAGCTCGGCCGCGCTCAGGCGGAGCGCGGCGAGGATGGCGGGCGCGTGGGCCGCGATCGTCGAGCTCGTGTCCGCGAGCTCCGAGCCGCTGCTGCTCAGCTGGAACGCTGGATCGATCGGGTTGACCACGGCCCTGTTCAGGAAGAGCCGCTCGTACAGCGAGCGATCCTTCGGTGTGGGTCCCGTGTGCGTCTGGATCCGCCCCCACCAGGCGAGCGCCTCGATGACGGGCACGCGCAGCTCGGTGTGCAGCCAGACGGCGCCCGAGAGCCTGATCAGCAGCTGGTCGAGCGTGATGGCGGCCGGCAAGAGCGCCCGATCCAGCTCGGCCGCGGACCAGCCGAGCGCGCGGCGCAGCCGGGTGAAGCGGTTCATCCGGTGCAGCGCCTGCTCTTCCAGCGCCGGAATGCGCAGCTCCGACGTCTTGCTGGTCAGCGGGTCGGCCCCCGCCGCCGCGCTGATCTGGAGCACCCCGGTCAGGTTGACGAAGCGCGTGTGGAGCATCTCCGTGAGCTCGTCGTAGGTGATCCCGAGGCGGTGCATGAGCACCGCGACGTGGCGCAGCACCTGCTCCCAGCTGCCCTGGATCGGGCTCTGCGACGCGCCGGTGGGATCAGGGATGGAGTTGCCGTTCTCCGAGAGCCCCCAGTGCGTCCACGGGAAGAAGACGGGGAGGCGTCCCGCGGGCGGCTCGCCGGCGAGGAGCCTTCGATCCTCCTCGGAGAGGCGGAGCCGCTCGAGCGCGAGCTGGACGCGGTAATTGGCGGGGTCGAAGCTGGAGCCCCGGCGGAACACCTCCATGAGGTGGGCGCGGGGCACGCCCAGATGATCGAGGTAGATGCGCGCCTCCTCCTGCCCCAAGCTGAAGGGGAGCCGCCACGGGTAGCGCGTCGCGGCGAGGAGCTCGTACGCCTTGTCATAGACGACCTGCTGCGACGGCGGGGGCGGCTGGGGGTGGGCGGCTAGCTCGGACGCCACGCCGGTCGTCGCGATGTGATCGGGGAAGGCGACGTCGGGTGAGAGCGCGGTGTTCGCGACGGCGTACTCCAGGATCTCGTTCACGAGGTCCACGTACGGGACGGTCGTGTCCGTGTTCTCGCACGAGAGCTCCAGACGGGCGATGTCCGGCCGCCGGTCGAGCAGCACGTCACGGACCGACTTGTGGCCGCCCGGGATCGTGGTGTCCTGCTGCTCGAAGAGGTTGTACCTCGTCTTCGGCGTGGTGGACTCCACCGTGGAGAGCTGGCGCTCGAGGAACTGCAGAAGATCCACGAGGTACGCGGCAGGGCTGTAAACCGAGCGGCAGTGGTCGCAGGTAGCGAAATCCAGCGAACCGAAGAGGGTTTGCCAGTCCGGGATGAGCTCGGCGTCGTCCTGTGAGAGCGGTCGATGTTCCTGCAGCGCATAGGCCGTCGGCCCGCTGAACGAGGCGTGGTTGCGCGCGAGGAGGGCGTGGGACGCGGCCGTGACCTTGCGCGCGCTCGCGTAGACGGCGCTCGCCCGCTCCGACCCGAGCGCGGGCCCGGCGAGCTGGGTGAAGCGGACGCGCCCCATGCGGACGATGCTCTGGGCGGAGTCGAGCCCGTAGCCCATCAGGGTCTTGATCTCGGAGGCAGCGGGGGTGATCTTGTGCAGCCTCTCCATGCCGGCGAGCTGCGCGGCCACGACAGCGGGTTGCGCGGCGAAGGCGAGGGCCGTCGAATGGCCGGTGAGGTAAGCCCGGAGCCGGGTCTTCCCGAGCTCGAAGCCCTGTTGCTCATTGAGAAAGCGAACGGCGTCGGTGAGCACCGGAACGGCTGTGGCGAGGCGACCGGCGAGGGCGGCGCTGGGGAAGGCGTTCTCGAGGGTCGAGGTGAGGACCGAGGCATAGTTCTGCTTCTTCTCCTGCGCCGTGGCCCCTGGCACGCTGGCGGGAACGCCGATGGGCGAGCCGTCGACCGTCTGGTCGAACACGGCGAGCCAATCGCTCTCGTCGCGTCGCGCCAGATCGCTCAGCGATTGCACCGCGCCGGACGCAAACTGCTCGTTCAGCTTCTTGATCAGCGGCAGGTGGTCGCGCGTCACCGCCCCGAGCTGAAGAGTTCGCTGGGTGTTGCTGATGACGCTCGGCGTGAAGAGCGGCACCGGAGACTGGAGCCCGCTCCAGAAGGTGGCCATGTTCCCCTCGAACCCCACGTAATGGTCGAGCAGCAGCTGCCGGTCGCTCGACGCGGGCATCGCGCTCGCGAGCAGCTGGTCCAGCGATCCCGCGCCGGGGGTCCGCGCCTCGGACGCGCTCGCCACCACGAGGGGCTTGAGCTGCGTCAGCGCCGCGTCGATCGCGGCCGCGGACATCCGCGGAATGACGCTCTCCTCGACCGCCCAGGTGATGGCTTCACGCAGCGTCGGGAGGCCGCGCGAGAGCAGCTCCGCGCGGGCGGTGGGAAGGCCCCACCGGAGCAGGCCATAGAAGATCTCGGGGGCGATGGCGGTCCCGTTGGCCATCCTGGACGCGTCAGCGACCTTGGCGAGCTTCTCTCGATTCACGCCGGAGCTGCAGGCCACCAGGGCGAGGCTGTCCTCGTCGAGGTTCGCGAGGCCGAGCGAGCCGAGGGCGGGCAAGGCAGCGGCCGTGGCGCGCTCGTACTCGGACGGCGCGCGGACCTGCCCATCCTCGATCACCACGTCGATGACGGCGGTCGCCGGCGCGCGGCAGAGGTGGCCGGCGGCCTGCTGTATCTCGCTGTCATAGACGTGCACCTCGAGGTCCGCGAGCTGCTTTCCGGCGCGTCCGAGCTCGCTCCGGGTGTAGCCGACCTGGTAGAAGCCGCCGGCGTCCGTATGGGCCTCTCCGAGCTGTGTCAACGTTATTCCCGAAGCGGTGACATTCCGATCGAACACGTAGATGATCATCCACTCGCGCGGCGCGCCGTTCGGGTCGGTGACCCGCCCGCGCACGGTAAAGTGCGCTGGAGACCCTGTGCCCTCCGGCTTCGCCGGGTTGACCGGGATGCGCAGCGCCACGTCGGTCGAGCGCTCGCCCCACGGCAGGGAGTCTCTCGTATCGACGAGCATCTGGCTACCCTGATAGACACGGAAGAACCCCGACACAGGGCGGGTGCCGAGGAGCGGGCGGAGCGCCGCCACGTCGAGCTCGAAGGTGAACGCACCGACGTGATCGGTCGTGGCAGCGGCGACGATCTGAGGCGGCGTGGAGCTCACCCATGCCTCGATCGTCGCGTTGTTCAGGCCGGCTGTCTCCTCGCTCCCGGTGAGATTGTTGATATCGACGACGCGACCCATGATGGTGAGCTTCTGCTCGAGCTGCTTCATTGCCATGCCATGACCTCTGCAGGTGGATTGCTGGATTGAACCGACAAGCTCACCGTCCGCTCGTGCGGGTATTGAGCAATTCGAGGTAGCATATACGGCCGGTGACCGTTTGCCATGTTGAATGGTGGGCGCGATACCGGGACGATGGCATCTTCGTCACGTCTATGTTCGTGCGATCCGGTCGCGGCATCTGGACCCCTGAAGCCGGTCGTGCCCGCCGCGTGTCGGTGTGAGGTCGGAATAAGGATGCCCGCTGCTGTCGTTGGCTATCGCAAGGAGCCGTCCTGTCTGCTCGCGTCGGCGGCCGGCGCCGGCAAGACCCACCGTGTCAGAGAAGCGCCGGAACCACGCGCATCAGCCGCCCTCTGGGCGAGCCCGAGAGGGGGGCGCGCGCTGACGCGGAGCGCGATCACGGCAGTCCGCCGCCACGCACCCCGCGGCCGCCCAGCGATGCGTGGCATTTCGACTCCGCCGCGTACCAGCTCCTCGGCCAGCGCTTCGCCGAGGCGTACCTCGCGCTGGCCCGCGCGGAGGGCTCGCCGAGCGTGTCGTCGGCGAGCAGCGCCGGGAGCGCGGGGGCAGGGGGGGCGTGGGAGGGGGGGACGCCACGGCCGGATCGAGCGGGAGCACGGCGGCCACGGACAGCGCCGGGAGCGCGGCTGGATCGAGCGGGGCCGCGCCCGGGGGCGCCGGCGGGAGCAGCGGCTGCAGCTGCGGGACGGCGGGGGGCCCGGGTCATGGGCCGACGGCGGCAGCGCTCGCGCTGATCGCGCTCGCGGGCCTGCGCCGCCGCCAGGACGGGCGCGAGCTCAGCTGAAGAGGCTCATCGCCTCAGGGAGAGGGCCGCAGAGGCCCGTCGTCCTATCGGACGGGCCGTCTGCGGGGCGCTCACCGTCGCTGGGTCACTCCAACGGAAAGCACATGCCCGTCCAGCACTCATAGCCCTCGCGGCAGTCGCTGTCCGCCCCGCACCCAGTGTAGCAGAAGCCGTCCTCGGCGCAGACGTCGCCATCGTCGCAGGGAGTGCCGGTCTCCGGGTAGCAATCGCTGACGCAGTAGCCGCCCGGCCAGTCGTAATCGGCCTCGTCGATGCAGTAGAGGCCGGCGCAGTCGGCGTTGGCGGTGCAAGCGTCACCGTCGGCGGTCTCGCCCGCCGGCGGCGCGCAGCGACCCGAGTCAGTGCAGGTGTAGCCCGCCAGCGTGCAGTCAGCGTCGCTGGTGCAGGCCGGCCAGCAGGTGCCGTCCGTGCCGCACGCATAGCCCGCGCGGCAGTCCTCCGAGGTATCGCACAGCATGTCGCAGTAGCCGCCGCCGCCCGACGGGATGCAGGCGCCGCCGCCGGCGCATTCGCCGATCTCCGGATCGCAGATGCCCAGGCAGTAGCCGCCAGGAAAGCCGCTGATGGCCTCGGAACGGCACCGGCCGCCGGCGCAGTCGCTGTCGACCGTGCAAGGGGCGGCGTCCGGGCTCCCCGGCTCGCCGCAGTAGCCCGAGCTCTCGTCGCACGCGCCCAC
Source organism: Sorangium sp. So ce887 (assembly GCF_051521455.1). Taxonomy (NCBI): domain Bacteria; kingdom Pseudomonadati; phylum Myxococcota; order Polyangiales; family Polyangiaceae; genus Sorangium; species Sorangium sp. So ce887. The sequence goes on from NZ_CP150354.1 coordinate 4,734,099, forward strand.
CTCCGAGCACTGCGCGTCGCTTGTGCAGTCCGGCTGACAGAACCCGTTGAAGCACCCATAGCTGTCGCGGCACTCGCTCGACTCCGTGCACGCGGCCAGGCAGAAGCCGCCCGCCGAGTTGAACCCGCAGGCGCCGCCGCCGGGACAGTCGCTGTCCGCCTCGCAGATGCCTGAACAGGCGCCGCCAGGATAGCCGTAGGTCTCGGGCAGGCAGAGGTCGCCCGCGCACATGGCATCCGCCGAGCAGGGAGCGCCGTCGGCGCCGAGCTCGCCGCCGCCGGTGGTGGCGGAGGTCGTCGAGGTGACGCTGCCGCCGCCGGCGCCGCCGGTGCCGGTGGTGGCGGAGGTCGTCGAGGTGACGCTGCCGCCGCCGGCGCCGCCGGTGCCGGTGGTGGCGGAGGTCGTCGAGGAGACGCTGCCGCCGCCCTCGCCGCCGGTGCCGGTGGTGACGGAGGTCGTCGAGGAGACGCTGCCGCCGCCCTCGCCGCCGGTGCCGGTGGTGGTGGAGCTCGTCGAGGAGACGCTGCCGCCGCCCTCGCCGCCGGTGCCGGTGGTGGCGGAGCTCGTCGAGGAGACGCTGCCGCCGCCCTCGCCGCCGGTGCCGGTGGTGGCGGAGCTCGTCGAGGTGACGCTGCCTCCGCCCTCGCCGCCGGTGCCCGTGCTCGCCGAGCTCGACGTGGCGCCGCCACCGTCGCCGCCGCCGCCCTCGCCACCGCCGGTGCCACCGGTGCCGCCGCCGGTGCCGCCGCCAGTGCCGCCGGTGCCGCCGTCGCCGCCGCCGGTGCCGCCGCCGCCGCCGGTGTTGCCGTCGCCGCCGGTGCCGCCGCCCTCGCCGCCGGTGCCGCTGGTCGCCGAGGTGCCGCCGTCGCCTCCGCTGCCGCCGCTCCCGGGGGTCGATGGGTCGTCATCGCCGCACGCTGCGGTCATCAAACCAAGTGCAAATAGACACACCAAAGATCGCATCTTCATCCGCTGCTCTCCAGCCGGTAGGGGTCCAGTGACGCGGTGCCGGCCGTCGGAGGCGAGGCGCCGCAGCGCGATGGGCGCACGCGCATCTTCTGTCGAAACGGCACGGATGCCAACGGCTCTTTTCACTCCGTCTCCACTCTTCCGCGCCGAGTGCACCCGGGGACTCCGCCTCCACCTCCGCGGCGCCGAGCCTGGTTCCGCGGCGGCACCACCAAGAGCAGCTTTTCGACGGGCGACCGCGCGGGATTGTCGCGTCCGCTCCAGGGCTCACGGAGCACGCATTGCCGGCAGCAGGATCGTTTTCTTCCTCTGCCGCGCGAGCCTCCCTCACGGCCTGCGCGCCTCTCCTCTTCTGCTTCTGCGCCTTCGCGCACGTCCTTATCCTCTCCTGCGCCCGCGCGCATCGCCTTGCTTCCTCAGGGGTTCTCCCGCTCCGAGCCGCTCGCCTCGATCCCCGCCGCCGCCGCGCCCGTCTCCCGACCGCGCCCTCCTCCAGCCGACCTCGCCCCGCCTCGAGCGCACCGCGCGCCTCCCATGCCACACGTCGCCGCGCGATCGCTGGGCTGCGCGCTCCCGTTGCGCCTCTCCCCGGCCCGAGCTCAGCGCGGGCGCGCGCACTCGCGCACTCGCGCACTTGGCCGCTGCCCCGCGCGTCGCCTCGGTGATTGACCGGTCGCCTTCTGAGCTGGTATAGGTAGCCGTTTTCCTTTGGCAGAATTTTACAGTCACATTCGAAGCGAGAGGCGGATCGAGCGCGGTGTGCGCAGGTGAAGGTGACCTGGAGCTTCCAGCGCCAGCCGTGTCGTATGCCCTCGCCGGCTTTGCGGCGGCGCTCTGTGCCCCGGCGGGACGACCCCTCGCTTCAGAAGATGATGAGGAGACCCCATGCGTGTCAGACACGTGATGATCACAGCAGCTCTCGTCAGCAGTTTCGCCGCCTGCGCCATCTCGGATCGCGGCGAAGGCGAGCGGCCAGCCTACGCGACGGTCTGCGAGGCGCGCTGCGCCTGCGAGGACTGCTCCGGGGACAGCGAAGGGCTGTGCGAGGCCGAGCAGGAGGCCGTCGAGGAGCGGGCCAAGAAGCGCTGCCAGGACGAGCACACGGCGTACGTCGATTGTGTCCGCCTGGAGGGCCGGTGTGTGGATGGTCATCACCTGGCCGAGGTCTGCAACGCCCATGCGGCGGCCCTCCTCGGCTGTCTCAAGCCGAGCAATCGCGATCACTGTCCCAGCGCGGGCGACGGTATCTGCGACGAGCCCCAGGGCACCGACACATGTCCGGTCGGGACCGACCCCGCCGACTGCCTCTCCTTCTGTCCATACACCGGCAACGGCATCTGCGATGAGCCCGAGAACACCGGGCGGTGCCCGGCGGGCACGGACGTCGACGACTGCAAGCTCGTGCCGTGCAAGTCGGTGCAGGACGGGACCTGCGACGAGCCCGAGGGCACCGGGCGCTGCGACGAGGGCATGGACGTCATCGACTGCACGGTCATGACCTGCGCCGAGGCGAGCAACGGCGTCTGCGACGAGCCGGAGGGCACCGGGCTCTGCGACGAGGGCACCGATCGCGCCGACTGTCCGGTAGGCGAGCCGTGCCTCACCACGAACAACGACGTGTGCGACGAGCCCGAGGGCACCGGCTCCTGCGATGAGGGCACCGACCTCGTCGACTGCACGATCCCCTCCGTCGCCTGCGACGACCTCGCCGTCTGTGGCAACGACACGAGCGGGTGCATCGCGTGCGCGAACCAGGAGAGCTGCGCCGACGAGCTCGAGGCGTGCACCATCAGCGACGACTGCTTCTACCTCGCCCAGTGCATGGTGACCTGCGCGGACGACTCCTGCGTCAGTGAATGCCTGGACGCGTACCCGGACGGGCGGGATTCTTACTACAACTACGACACCTGCTTGCACTGCGAACAGTGTTACTACTCGTGCGGCGCGAGCAGCGCATTCGAGTGCTGAACCGTGGCTTACCCTCAGCGCTGCGGAGGAGATGAACATGCTTGATCGACGAGACGTCCTTGCGCTTTCGGCCCGCGCCGCCCTCCTGGCTTCTCTGGCCGGCGTCGCCTCCTGCGGCGGCCTCTCGGCGGGCGACTACGCGGTGTACCGCGTCGCCCTCGAGGCGTCCGAGGAGTCGCCTGGCTGCTTCCCCGACGACAGGCCGCTCCTCGCGGAGAAGTACGACGCCACGACGTTCCGGGACGGCCAGACCTTGCTCCTCTACCTCCCGAGCGACGAGGAGGCGGTGCTCGACATCGGCGGGCTCGCGCTGAAGGGCTCCACGGACGACGATCCCTACCTCTTCGAGGGCCGCTCCGAAGACGTCGAGTTTCCCTTCCGCAAGAAGGTCACCGACGCCGACCAGGACGGCATCGCGGATGACATCGACCCGTTCGTCGACGCCGACAAGGACGGCGACGACGACTTGGACGCGACGAGCGACGGCGAGGTCGACACCGACGGCGACAAGCACGACGATCGCGACGAGCCGGAGGATCCGTTCGTCGACGCCGACAACGACGGGGAGGACGACCGGTTCCGGGAGATCGTGGGCGACACGAGGAGGATCTCCAGCCTCCGGGTGCAGATCTCCCTGAAGGTCGACGGGTCGACGGTCAGCGGCGTCGTGACGCGGACGACCGAGGAGACGTGCGACGGCGACCTGTGCCCGCCCCACGTCGACGTGCCGTGCGTCGACGTGCAGCGGTTCCGCGGCGTCGAGGTCGACGAGGCGGATCTGACCTTCGGCGTCAGCGCGCAGCCGACCCCCTGAGCCGCGCTTTCCGGCGGCGCGCCGCGCGGCGCGTGCCGGGCTGCCCGTTCTGGTAGCATCGCCCCGCTTGCCGGAGCTGCCTCTCTCCCCCGCCGATCTCCACGCGGTGCTCGCGCCGCTCCCCGCCGCTCGCCCGCTGCCCGCGCGCGCCTACTGGGACGAGGGCGTGCTCGCCTTCGAGCAGGCCGAGATCTTCGGGCGCTCCTGGGTCTGCGTCGGGCGCGAGGACGAGATCGCCCGCCCCGGAGAGTGGTTGCTCGCGCCGCTCACGCCGGCGGGGGTCGTCGTCCTCCGCGGCGCGGATCTGGAGATCCGCGCGTTCCACAACGTCTGCCGCCACCGCGCGGCGACGCTGCTCGACGGCGCGTGCGGCCGGCTCTCTCAGCTCGCGTGCCCGTACCACGGCTGGACCTACGAGCTCTCCGGCGCCCTGCGCGCGGCGCCCCACGCGCCCCCCGGCTTCGACCGCGGCGCGCACGGGCTCCTGCCCGCGCGGGCGGGCGTCCTCTTCGGCTTCCTCTTCGTGACGCTCGACCCCGGGGCGCCCTCGCTCGAGAGCGCGCTCGGCGACGCGCCGCCGTGGCTCACGCGCCCCGAGCTGCGCTCGCTCCGGCGAGGCAGGCGGGTGGAGCACGAGGTCGCCGCGAACTGGAAGCTCTGCGTGGAGAACTTCCAGGAGTCGCACCACTTTCCGCGCGTTCACCCCGCGCTGGAGCGGCTCACCCCGTGCGGCGACGCCGTGTCCTGGGGCCGGGGCGGCCCGTGGCTCGGCGGGATCATGGACCTCGCCCCCGGCGCCGAGACGGTCTCGACGAGCGCGGGGCGCGGGACGCGGCCGCTCATCGTCCCCGAGGCGGAGCGGTGGCGCGTGCGCGACGCCATGCTCTTCCCGGGCCTGCTCACGAGCCTGCAGCCCGACTACCTGCTCACGTACCGGCTCACCCCGCGCGCGCCGGACCGGACCCTCGTGGTCGCCGACACCTACTTCCATCCGGCGGCGTTCACCCCCGGCTTCGATCCGGCCGACGTGTTCGCCTTCTGGGACGCCGTGAACCGCGAGGACCGCGCCATCTGCGAGCGCCAGCAGCGCGGGCTCCGCGCGCCGGGCTACGCGCCGTCGACCTACGCCATGGTGGAGGACGGCGTCCACGCCTTCGATCGCATGGTCGCGCGGAGGTACCTGTCGGCGCTCGGCGCGAGGACGGCATGAGCAAGCTCTGCGGCCTGTGGGGTCGCCCGTACATCGACCTGTCGCCGCTGCTCGACACGTCCTGCTTCCCGGAGCTCGATCGCGAGATCGTGCTCGGGCTCTGCCGCGTCGAGCCCTCGTACACCGGCGGGAGCCTGAAGTGGATGGGCGTGGTCGCGCCGTGGGTGCACGAGGACCCTTATGTGGACTACGGGCAGGTCATCGCCGGCTTCTCGCGCGAGGAGCTCCGCGACTTCGTGGCGCTCGCCGACGACCCGTCCGCGTTCGATCTCGACCGGCGCGGCGAGTACACGTTCGGAGACGAGACCGATCACCCGCTCACGCGGGCGCAGATGCTGTATCTGAAGTACCGCTACGGCGTCTATTTCCCCTGGAAGGTCTGCTATCACCTGCTCGAGAACGACCGCTGGGAGGACAAGCACTCCGGCGCCGGCAAGGACTTCTCGGCGGAGGCGAGGGCGGTGTTCCCGCGCACGGTCGATTTCATCCGGAGCCTGCCGTTCGCCGAGATCGGGCGGTGCGTGATCTTCGGCCTCGAGGCGAACGATCACGCGCCCGCGCACCGCGACACCGAGCCGGGGAGCGCGCTCGGGCCGGCGCAGTCGATCTCGTTCGATCCGCGCGGCGACAAGCGGTTCTATGTCTGCGACAGGGAAGGGGAGGAGCGCACGATCGTGCGCGCGCCCGTCTACTGGTTCAACGACATGGATTACCACGGGGTCGAGCCGGACCCGGTCTTCCGGTACTCGATCCGGGTGGACGGCGTGTTCACGCCGGATTTCGTGAAGCGGCTCCAGCGGCTCTACCGGCGGTAGGCGCGGGCAACCGCTCGGTCGGCGGCGAGGCACGCTCGGACAGGCCGGGTGGTCCGCTCCCCCCGATTCCGGCGCCCATGCCGGGCCGGCGCGATGGTACAAGACGAGGTCACACGCGCCATGAGCACCGTCCTCCCCGCCTCCATCACCGAGCTCCCGCTCCTTCAGGGCCGCAACCCGCTCGCCCGCCGCATCCAGACCCGGCATGGCTTCCCCATCCTCCCCGGCCGCTTCCCGGTCGTGGGCCACATGCCGGCGATCGCCGTCGACGAGCTCGGCCTGCTCCGCGAGGGCCAGCGCCGCTTCGGCTCCCTCTTCTTCTGGAGCCATGGCTTCGAGGCCTGGCAGCTCATCTACGCATCGAACGAGTCCTTCTCGCTCTTCAAGAGCAAGGCCCTCGACTCCTCGTATCTGACCGAGGGCGGCGTCGGCCACCTCTTCGGTCAGACGCTGATGGCCCACGACGGCGCCTCGCACCGCCGCCTCCGCACCGCGATGAACGGGCCCTTCTCGCCCAAGGGCCTCGACGCCGCGGAGGTCGGCGCGATCGTCGCGATCAGCGTCGAGCGCAAGGTCCGCTCCTGGGTCGGCCGGCGCGACGTCCAGTTGCTGCGCGAGACCCGCGAGCTCGCCCTGGAGGTGATGTTCAAGATCACCGGCGTCGAGGACGACGAGCTCTCCGAGTGGCGCCACCACTACGAGGATCTGATGCTCGTGATCCTCAACCTGCCCTTCGACGTGCCGGGCTCGCCGCGACGCCGCGGCCTCCGCGCCCGCGCCTGGCTCGACGCGCGCATCGGCCGGATCCTCGCCGACGTGCGCGCCCGCGGCGAGGCGAAGGGCCTCCTGCCCGCGCTGCTCCAGGCCCGCGACGAGGACGGCGAGCCGCTCTCCGAGCAGGATCTGGTGGGCAACCTCCGCCTGCTCCTCCTCGCCGGCCATGAGACCTCGGCCTCGACCATGGCCTGGTGCGTCGCCCACCTCGCCGAGAGCCCCGCGATCTGGCGTGCGCTCCGCGAGGAGGCGTCGAGCGCGCCGGATCTCCCGCGCTCGCCCGCGGATCTCCGCCGCTTCCCCTTCGCCGAGGCCGTGTTCCGCGAGGCGCTCCGCCTCCACCCGCCGGTGCCTCACGACGCCCGCCGCGCCGTCGCCGACTTCGAGCTCGAAGGCCGCACCGTCCCCGCCGGGACCATCGTGGGCATCCCGCTGGTCCTGCTCTCGCGCGATCCCGAGCTCTACCCGGATCCGGACAGCTACCGCCCCGAGCGCTGGCTCGGCCGCAAGGAGGCGATCTCGCCGCTCGAGATCGCCCAGTTCGGCGGCGGCGCGCACTTCTGCCTCGGCTATCACCTCGCCTGGATGGAGATCGTCCAGTTCCTCGTCGCGCTCGGGCGGATCCTCCCGGCCTCGGGCCCCAGGCTCCAGAACGGATTCCCCGCCTCGCGCTACCTCCCGGTGCTCCGCCCCGCGGCGGGCACGCGCGTCCGCTTCGACGGCTGACTCGAGCACCGGTTCGCGGAGGGGCTGAGGGACGCCCTGTAGTCCCGGGGCCCAGGATAGGTGATGCGGAGCCCGGCGAGATCGGGCGAGAGGGTCTTCGTCTCGCCCGACGCCAGCGTGCCGCCGGCCGGCACCCAGTACTGCGTGCACGAATCCGTCTGCCCGGCGGTGTGCGTCTGGGCGAGCGCGCAGGCGTCTCCGCCATTCACGGAGAGCACGGTGGCATCAAGGCAGAGGCCGGCATCAGCACACGCAAGCTCGGACGAATTCTTGGTCCATGATGCTCGCCGTCAGCATGCGCAGCCCACGCTCGTCACTGCGCGACGCAGCTCGTCTTCATCGCTTCCCAAACTGCATCTCCGGTGGCGATGCTACCGGCAGAGGTGGGGTGGATTCCGTCCTGCGTATAGTCGTTGTGTCCGTCCCATACCGGACGAAGGTCCAACCAGTAACACTTCGGCGACGTGAGCCCGTCGCACAGTTCCTTCATCTTCGGTCGGAGCGTATCGAGACAGGACTTGAGCGATGAGAACTGGCTTCCGATGGGGTCTGGATAGAAGAAATAGACCACCTTTTCGACGTTGTCCTCCGCCATGGTCTCGAACAACGACTCCGCCGCCGCGAGGGCTCCGTCGCCGTCCCCTCTCAACAAGCAGTCGTTCCCGCCCCCATCCATCAGCACGTACTTGATCATGCCGTTCTCCGCAGCTTTGCGGTACTGGCTGGGAATTTGGTCGTTGGCCAGCGTCGTGCCGCTGACCGAGTTGTCGATATAGCGCTCGCCCTCGGCGAGGGAGCCGTTGGCCTTGGCCTGCTTCTCGATCTGTTGCGTGATGCCGTGAGTCGCGGCGATGAACGATTCACCGATGACCGCGACTTGATTTCCCTTGGTTTGGCCCTTGACGCACTCGCCCGTCGCTCCGCCTGTGCCGCCCGTCTCTCCGCCTGTGCCGCCCGTCTCTCCGCCGCCGGCCGTGCTGCTGGCCTGCCCGGTGCTTGCGCCACCGCTGCCCGAGGTGCTCCCGGTTGCTGAGCCTCCGGTGCCGCCAGGGCCCATACCGCCCGTGCCGACCGTAGCCGTCGTCCCCGCGCCGCTGGTGGCCCCGTCAGGGGAGCCTCCGCCGGTCGAGGGCGTACCCTCGTCATTCGCCTCACCACAGGCCCAAAGGCCGATGCTCAAGAGACCGAGAACGCTCAGATTTTTGGCAAAGTAGCAACGAATTGACCGCATTTTATTTCTCCAGTGTCCGCTCGGCGCCGAGGTTTCAAGGTGCGAAAGAATCTCATCCGCCTTATGTCAACAATTTATCCATGCATCGAAGGGACCGCGTTCACTCCATAGCCTGCGGGGCATCGAAGGGACCGCGTTCGCTCCACCCCCGACGAGCCACCCGTCGCCGACGAGCCGCCCGTGGCACCGGAGCCGCCGGTGCCGGTCCCGGCGAGCCCTCCGGCGCTGCCGCTGCCGGGCGGTGCCTCGGTCGTCACGTCTCCCTGGCTGGAGCAGGCCAGCGCCGCGAGCGCAGCTACCCCTGGAGCGGTCGTGTAGAAATTGCGAAGCGTCTCCATTCGCCCTCGCCCCTCTGTTCCAAGATCTCCGTCCGTCCTCGCATCGCCCGATGCAGGTGACTGCCACGACGTCGTACCCGAGCCACCTGGCTCCAGGTATAGGCATACTCGCCTATGCCTCGATGCGAGACGTCACGCCCACGTTGGTGGACTGAATAATTCGGGTGAGAGTCGAATTCGGCGTTTTTTCCGAAAAATTTGAGGGGATTCCTCAGGTCGTGGATGGCTCGTAGCGCGTCACCCACACATCGAAGTGCAGCTCGCCGAAGATCAAACGAGGCGCGATGAAGCAGCCCCGAGATCGCGCACGACGTGAAGGCGCTCGACGTGTTTCACATGCTGCCGGGGTATGCCGCGCCCACGGTCGCGCGCAGCGAGACGAGGGGAGGCCGGATGCGGCTCGCCCCTTCCTCGCTCTACGTCGGCTGCGCCCTGGCGAAGCTCGCCGTCCTCGAGGACATCGACACCGTGAACAGCCTCACGGCACGGGACGACTACAACATCGGCGTCAGCAGCGCGTTCTCGACCCGGTTCACGTCGCTCGGGGGCACGCTCCTCCCGTCGGTGACGTTCGCGTCGGGCGAGCAGACGTACACGAACCAGATCAAGGCTGCGTTCTCGTCACACGCCGAACGCACGCTCCTGGCCGCCTACCCCGCCACCGCCTCGACCATCGTGACCGAATGGGCCGTCTCCGGACGCCCGGGCACCTGGTTCCTCGGTCCTGCGCTGCGCACCGAGGTGCTCATCGCCAACATCCCCAAGGGCTCTCTCGATGGATTCTTGGGGGTATCGCCGTCGCTCAGCCTGCGCAGCGAGTGCCATGTCGCGGGCGAAGCCGAGGAGACGGTCGACTGCACGACCGGGAACGCCGCCGCCTTCATCGGGCACTTCTCGCGCCGGTGGGACGGCGAGGCGCCGCTGCCCGCGGCTCACTTCTACTACGACGGCGTCGTCCTCCTCGCGATGGGCCTCGTGTACGCCCAGGCGACGACCGGGGCGATCCCGTCCTCCGGATACGAGCTGCAGAAGATCATCCGCGAGCTCAACAGCCCCGACCACGACGCGGCCTCCTGGCGGGACATGAAGGCGGCGATGGCCAAGCTCCGCGCGGGGATCCCGCTGCGGTACGCCGGGGCAGCGGCCGAATACGAATTCGACGACTACGGGGCGAGCAAGCATGATTTCATGCAGCGGTGGACCATTGACGGTGACGCCTTCGTCGACCTCACCCCCGTTCCCGTGGAATGCGCCTTCCGCCAATGATCTCGCTGCGAGCTTGATCATCACTGAGGCGAGGCGCTCACGCAGGGGCTCCGCGAGCGATTGAAGCCATGAAGGAAGAGGAGGGATCGATGACGAGGACCGGACGATGCTGGATGACGGCGCTGGGGCTCATGCTGACGACGGCGGCGTGCGGATCGAGCGACACACCCGGAGATGACGAGAAGGCCGAGCCCATCAAGCGGGCGCCGACGGTCGAGAACGAATTCACCCCGGTGGAGCTCGAGGCGACGATCGACGACCTCGTCGCCAAGATCAACGAGAGCTCGCTCGAGCCGATGCAGATGACGGTCCTGGTGAAGTCCATCGACGGCTTCTTCGCGCCGGTCGCCACCGGCGCGGGCCGAGCCATGGGCGAGCTCGGGGCCACGGGGAACGTGGTCGCGGGCCTCGGCCGGATGGGCGAGCTGGAAGAGAGGGTGGAGCACCAGAACGAACAGATCCGACAGGCGGTGGCGGGCCGCACCGAGGGGATCGGCATCGCGCCGTTCGGCGACGGCAACGCCGCCGTCATCGATGAGGCCGTCGAGAAGGGGATCCACGTGGTGACGCTCGACACCGACCTGAAGGACTCGAGGCGCTCGATCTACGTTGGGACCAGCAACACCTCTGCCGGAGCCACGGCAGGGAAAACCTTGATCGAGCAGCTGCCCGAGGGGCCGGGGACGGTGATCATCCACGGCAGCACCGATCAGACCTGGGTCGACGGGGTGGCTCGAACGCAGCACGCCAAGGACGTGCTCGAGGAAGCCGGTTACACCGTGGTGGTGAGCTCGATCATCTGGTCCAACGAGAAAGAGCTCGAGGACGTCGAGTCGATGAAGACCGCGATCGAGGCCGCGGACCCGCCCGTCGTGGGAATGCTCGGCCTGTTCAGCGTCTCGTATCGCTGCGCGATGGCCGCGGAGGCCGCGGCCAAGCCGGACCTCCCCATCGTGGCCTTCGACTTCGATCCGAAGACCGTCGGCTACCTGCGCGAGGGGCGCATCAAGGCCACGCACGTCCAGCGGCAGTACTACGAGGGGTACATCGTGCCGTACATCCTCTACGGCATGAAGAGCATCGGCCTCGAGGCGACCAAGGACATCCTCGCTTCGCACATGGTCGACGAGAGCCGGTTCAACCTCGGCCTCGACGTGGTGCCGGGCAACAAGGTCGACGACTACAACGCCTTCCTCGACTCGATCGGCGCGAATCAATAGCGGCGTCGTGGCTGGAGCATCCAGAACGGATACGGCCGCCTCGGCGCGGACGGCGTGTTCACGCCGGATTTCATGAAGCGGCTCCAGCGGCTCTACCGCCGGTAGGCGAGGGCGGGCGGGCGGCCGGCCGGCGAGGTGCGCTCGGACAGGCCGGGTGGGCGCTGCCGGCGACCCCGGTGTCGCGCCGCGTCACGACGGAGCGACGACGCCGGAGTCACCGTGACTCACGACGTGTGAGCTGTGTCACGTCTGGCAGCGTGTCTGTTGGCGAGCGCTCATCGGACACGTGTGCAGAGCGGCGTCACCTTCGCACAAGAGAGCTCGTTTCGTCTTGACACGCCGTGTCCGCGCGGCGTGAGCCCCGGTGGAACCAGCATGCATGTCGGGACAAACCTGGCTAGCTGCCGAGCTGGAGAACGCGTTATCATGAAGGTCTCGATCTTTTGTCGCCGGGCAGCTCTGGCGAGGAGACATCATCCATGAGAACGACGTTATTTCTCGTGTCCTGCGTGGCGGTCCTGGCGTGTCTCGGCGCGCCGGACGTCGCTCACGGCCTTGTCTCTCAGCCCTCGAGCGGCGCGTGGCCGCGTCGCCTTCAGCCTGCGGAGCCGGAGTCCGTGAGCATGAGCCGCGCCGGGCTGCGCGGCGCGACGCTGGCGCTGGAGGAGGCCATCGCGGGCGGCGACATCAAGGGCGCAGTCCTCCTCGTCGCCCGCCGCGGGCGGATCGTGCTCCACGAGGCGCTGGGCGTGCGGGACGGCTTCAACGCGAGCTGGCCGGACATGCCCTCTCCGCCGATGCCGCGCGACGGGATCTTCGATCTCGAGTCGATGACGAAGCCGTTCACCGTCTTCCTGGCGATGAGGATGCAGGAGTCCGGCCGGTTCCCCGGCTTCAAGATCGACAACCCGGTCGTCTCGTACTTCCCCGAGTTCGCCGACGCCTCGAACCCGGACAAGCGCCTCGTGACGATCAGGGACCTGATGCGCTACGTATCGGGCGAGGACATGGACGCGAGCGGCGTCCTGGGCGCCAGCGATCGCTGGCACACGATGCTCACGGCGCCCTTGCTCTACACGCCGAGCCGGAAGGTCCTCTACAGCGATCTCGGGTTTCGCCTTCTCGGTCACGTCCTGGAGAAGGCCGGCGGCAGCTCGCTGCAGAGCCTGATGAAGGCGTACATCTTCGATCCGCTCGAGATGTCGAGCACCTCGTACCGGCCGAAGCTCTACATGCCGGCGAAGAGCGATCGTTTCGTCGGGACGGCCTGGTCGAGCGTGCGCGGGCGTTACCTGCGGGGCGAGGTCCAGGACGAGACCGACTACGACGTCGAGGAGAACACGGGCACCTCGCAGCACGGCCACCTCACCGGGTGCGACGGCCTGTTCTCGACGGCGCTCGATCTCGCGAAGTTCGCGCAGATGCTCCTGAACCGGGGCGTCCACGTCCGGGGCCTCGACGCGCTCTGCAACCCGATGCTCCTCGTCTGTCCGGGGGAGCGGGTGACGTCGCGGTCCTCGGTGGAGCGCATGACGACGCTGCAGACGGGCGACCTCGGGCTCCCCACGCCGGCGGTCACGTTCGCCCAGAACCTGTTCTATTCGGGCAAGGGGCTCGGATGGGAAATGGTCGATCCGGGCGCGTGGCCCGGCGGCGATCACACCTCGACCGTCGCCTACAGCAAGACAGGCGGCGCCGGGACGCTCCTGGTGATTGACCCGGATCCGGCGCGGGACCTCATGATCGTCCTGCTCACGAACCACGGGCTCCCGGGCTACGATCACCTCGGGGTCGACGCGGACCAGATGTGGTACTGGGACGAATTCGACGCGATGATCGAGCACATCCGCGCGGAGGAGGTCAGCGACGCGGTCAGCCTGTCGATGATCGATGTCCCGTAGGGGTCTGAATCCATCGTTCGCCCTGGCAGAAGCGACGTTGTGCCCTCGCAGCGCTCGCGCCCATCCAGCACATCACACCGCCGCTGCCGGAGGCGCCTTTCGCCTCCGGTGATCGACAGCGAGGAGGGTGTCCCCAGGGCGCGCGCCCGCGATCGCCCGGGTGGCCACGCGCGGCGCGGCGGACACGGCCGTACGTCTGGGCGTGCGCCGGATGCTGCGGCGGACCGCATGACGCTTGCCGTCGTGGGCGCGCGCGCTCAAAGGAAGGTGTCCCCGCCGCGAGATCCCTCCCGAATGAACGACGACCTCCGCATCACCCCATCCCACGCCGCGACCCGCACCGAGAAGGCGAGCGCCGAGGCGGAGCTCGGTCCGCTCGCCCCGCTCGCCGCCGAGCAGCGCCTCGCCTCGTTCTACGCCGGGTGCCCGGTCGCGCTCTTCACGACCACGCCCGAGGGGCGCTTCATCGACGCGAACCGCGCGTTCGCGCTCCTCCTCGGCTACGCGGACCCCACGCACTTCCTCGACCTGCCCGTCCCGACCTTCTACAGCGATCCGAGGAAGCGGCAGGAGATCATGGGCATCCTCGACCGCGAGGGCGCCGTCCACGGCCACGAGATCGAGTTCGTCCGCCTCGACGGCACGCGCGTGTGGGTCAGCATCACCGCGCGCGCCATCCGCGACACGACCGGGCGCGTCGTGCGCTACGAGGGCGCGCTCGAGGACGTGACGCCGCGCCGGAGGGCGCAGGACCTGCTGAGCCTCAGCGATCAGCGCTTCCACCTCCTCGCCAGGGCCACGAACGACACCCTCTGGGACTGGGACTTCGCCGCCGAGACGGTCTGGTGGAGCGAGAACTTCGAGCGCACCTTCGGCTACCGGCTCGACGAGCTCGAGCCGGGACCCGAGAGCTGGATGGGCCGCATCCACCCGGACGACCTCGATCGCGTCTACCGCAGCATTCACGATGCGATCGAGGGCACCGCGACGACGTGGAGCGAGGAGTACCGCTTCCGCCGCGCCGACGGCGAGCACGCGATCATCTACGACCGCGGCCTCGTGCTGCGCGACGGGGCAGGGAAGGCCATCCGCATGATCGGCTCGATGATGGACGCCACCCTGCAGCGCCGGCAGCAGATCCTCCTCGCGTGGCAGCGCAAGGTGCTCGAGATGATCGCCCTCCACCACGGCCTGGAGGAGACGCTCGAGGCGCTGTGCCGCGACGCCGAGGAGCTCGCGGCCGGCCGCCGCTTCACCGTCCTGCTCGCGAGCGACGACGGCCTCCGCCTCCTCCACGGCGCGGCGCCGAGCCTGCCGGCGTCCTACAACACGGCGGTGCACGGGCTCCTCATCGGCCCGCGCGCGGGCTCGTGCGGCACCGCCGCCCACCGCCGCGCGCCGGTCGTCGTGGAGGACATCGCGACCGATCCGCTCTGGGCCGACTTCCGCCACCTCGCCCTCCCGCTCGGGCTGTGCGCCTGCTGGTCCACGCCTATCCTCTCCTCGAAGGGCGAGGTGCTGGGCACCTGGGCCGTGTACAGGCCTTCGCCCGGCGCGCCGACCGCCGCCGACGAGGAGGTCGTCCGCGTCGCGACGCGCCTCGCCGCCATCGCCATCGAGCGCGCCCGCGCGGACCTCGCGCTGCGCCAGCGCGCGGAAGAGCTGGCGAGGCTCACCGAGGCGCTGCAGCGCTCGAACCGCGAGCTCGACCAGTTCGCCTACGTCACGTCGCACGATCTCAAGGCGCCGCTCCGGGGCATCGCGAACCTCTCGCAGTGGATCGAGGACGACGAGCACGAGCACCTGAGCGAGGTATCGAAGCGGAACCTGGAGCTCCTGCGCAACCGCGTGCAGCGCATGGACGCGCTCATCGACGCCATCCTCGAGTACTCGCGCGTCGGGCGCATCCGGGTGCCCACCGAGGTGGTCGCGGTGGGCCCGCTCATCGAGGAGGTCGTGGATCTCCTGTCGCCGCCGGGCGGCTTCCGCGTCGAGGTCGCCGGCCTCCTGCCCAGCGTCGTGGCGGAGCGCACGCTGCTCCAGCAGGTCTTCATGAACCTCATCGGCAATGCCATCAAGCACCACCGCGACAGGGCGAGCGGCCGCGCCGTCGTCTCCTGCGCGGACGCCGGCTCGCACTGGCGCTTCACGGTGGCGGACAACGGCCCTGGCATCTCGCCGCGCTTCCACGACAAGGTGTTCGTCATCTTCCAGACGCTGGAGGCGCGGGACACGTCGGAGGGCACGGGCGTCGGGCTCGCGCTCGTGAAGAAGATCGTCGAGGGCAGCGGCGGCGCCGTCGTGCTCGACTCGGACGTCGGGCGCGGCGCCGCTTTCTCGTTCACCTGGCCTAAGGGGCTGGGGTAGCGGCGGGCTGGATAGCGGCGGGCGCCGGGGCGGGGGCTCCGTTCACCACGAGGTGGATGAACTGCAGCTTCGCCACGGCGGGGCGCGGCAGCACGAACGGGTAGAAGTCGTGCTGGCCCATGCTGCGCGACATCTCGTTGAGGACGCCCGTCAGCTCCACCCAGGCGTTCAGGAAGCCGAGGAAGCCTTCGGCCCCTGGCGCGTCCGGTCGCCACAGCGCGTCGGTGCCCCAGGGCTCGGCGTCGAGCTCCACGTCGTCGGCGTCGATGCCGAAGCTGAGGGCCGTGTCCACGGTGTCGACCATGTGGAGATAGTGGGCCCAGGTCTCGGCCCAGTCTTCCCACGGGTGCATGCTGGCGTAGGCGCTGACGAAGCGCTGCGGCCAGTCGGCCGGCGGGCCTTGCTCGTAGTTGGTCTTCAGCGCTGCGGCGTAGTCCTGCCGCTCGTCGCCGAACAGCTCCCGGAACGTCGCCAGCCATGCGGTGTCGCGCACCAGGCGGTCCCAGTAGTAATGGCCGACCTCGTGCCGGAAGTGCCCGAGCAGCGTGCGGTAGGGCTCGCGCATCGCGGCGCGGATGCGTTCGCGCGTGGCGTCGTCCGCCTCCTCGACGTTCAGGGTGATCACGCCGTCGGCGTGGCCGGTCATCACCCTGGGCCCGTCGGGCGGCGACGCGAGGAAATCGAAGCAGAGGCCGCGCTCCGGGTCGTCGCCGATCTTGGACTTCACCGGCAGGTTCAGCGCGAGGAGCTGCGACACGAGCCGTCGCTTGGCCGTCTCGATGCGGCGCCATCGCGCCTCGTGATCGGCGATGGAGAGGTCCGGAATGGTGCGGTTGAGCCGGCAGGCGTCGCAGAGCGCGGGCGTCTCGGCGGCCGCCGGGACGAGCCAGTTACAGCCCGACGCCGAGTCGAAGTTGCCGCAGCGTCGATAGAGGCGGGGCGGGTCCGCCGTATCGTGCCAGAGCTGCAAGTCGCCCTCGGTCGGGCCGGGCTTCAGCGGCAGCACCTGGGCGCGCTCGGGCTCATAGCCGAGCGGCGTCTTGCAGGCGAGGCACTCGCTGTTGCGGAAGAACACCGGCCTTTTGCACTGGCAACGGTAGGCGCGCGGGGCGGTGGGTTGCTTGGTCGGCTTCCATACGCTGCGCAGGCGCGCGATCAGACTGTCAAAACGGGTGGGCATGATGGCGGATGGGTCTCTAGGGTGAGCGATCGCCTTCTTGCTGGCAAGCTATGTGCCAGGCACGGGGCGCGATGTTCCCGTCGTGCGCCTGACGCCGCTCGACGCTCCATCGCGCGCGCGGACGTCGCGGAGTGTCTCAGTGTGGCAAAAGAGATGCTCCCGGAAGCCAGCAGCGACACCGAGCAACTCGCGGTGTCCGGTGGTTCGTTCCAGGGCAAGCGAGCCGGAGCTCGGCACGGGGATCCCGTGCCGCTCCGCGCTCGCGCCTCGCTACGGCTTCGCGCGGTAGCTCTCCGGCGGCCCGAGGTAGCTCGGCTTGAGCCCACCCGTGTCCACCACGAGCTTCTGCACCACCACGGTCGGGTCGACCATCCAGAACTTCAGCACGTGCTCGCCAGGCTGAGCGATGGTGTGCGTGGTCGACGTGAGATTCACGTTGTCCGACGTGTTCCTCTCCCACGACTTGTTCATCGGGATGCCGTTGAGCGCGGTGGTGACGTTGACGACCTGCGGCTGCCCGTCGTCGATGGACACGGCGTACTTCAGCCCATCGGAGTGCAGCACGTTGTTCCTCGGCGACAGGTATGCCCAGACCGTCACCTTCCCGGACGTGAAGGTGTTGATCTTGTACTCGAGGTGCGGGCTCTCTCCGCCGGGCGTCTGCCTGGCCGCGGTGACCGGGAAGGGCGTCATGCCCCCTGCCGTCCGGCCGATGTCCGGGATGAGCTGCCACGAGAGCGGGGCCGCGCTCACGGCACGCGTGAAGTGCTCGGCCTCGATCGAGACGTACCCGTTGCTCTCCACGAACCCCTCGAGCGCGTCGCGGTTCACGTCCGGGTTCTTGACGATGGCCTGGACGACCACCGAGCTGCCGTTCGGCCCCGTCACCGTGATCGGCACCTCCGTGGTCCCCTTGGGCGCAGCCTCCCAGTCGACGGTCACCGTGGCGCGCACTTCCTTCTCGATCGCGCCGTTGTTCGGCCAGACCTTCACCCAGGGCACGGACGGCTCGATCTTGTAATCGAACGGCGCCTGACCGCGGTTGAAGACCTCGATGTACTGGGCCGGCTGGGTCTGGAACGGGGTGAGCTCGGGCAGCACCGCGGCCGTGCCCTGTGCGGGCCAGACCCTGTCGGACCCGTCGATGGCCACGCCCATTTCGGCCCCGCTCGGCAGGCTGATCTGCCGGAGCTCCGGCCAGATGAAGTCCTCGATGGCGACGTTGTTCCTCTCGGGCTGTTGCCAGCCCGAGTTCGGATAGTTCCCGCCGTAGCCGATCTTGGGCTGCGTCTGGAAGCCCTTCCACTTCCCGCCGGCCAGCGTGTTGTTGTAATAGCTCGACATCGCCTTGTCGTCGGCGAGCCGGGCCTCGGCGGTCGTGGCCATGTCCTTCGTGGCGGCGCGCTTCTGGGCGGCGTAGAGGATGTTCTTGAACCCGGCCAGGCGGAGCTCGTACAGGTTGGCGCTCGCCTTCACCTGGTAGAGCACCAGCTGGTAGTAGGCGTCCCGGTACTCTGCCGGCAGCGCCTCGTTGAGCCGCTCCGCCTCGGCCGCGAGCGCCTGCCACTCCGCGACGACCCGCTCCGCCTCCCCGTAATGGATCAGGCTGAAGGGGCTGCCGT
This sequence comes from Sorangium sp. So ce887, assembly GCF_051521455.1. NCBI lineage: Bacteria > Pseudomonadati > Myxococcota > Polyangiales > Polyangiaceae > Sorangium > Sorangium sp. So ce887. The sequence continues at coordinate 4,752,500 of NZ_CP150354.1, forward strand.
CGGCGTAGACCACGGCGCTGTCGGGGTTCGTGGCGATGTTGGCGTTCGCGTTCAGGGTGATGACCCGGTTGAGCAGCTCCGGCTTCCGGCGCGACTGGAGCCTGGAGTACATGGTCAGGACCTCGGCGATCTCGGGCGCGTGCTCCGGCCCGAACTGCTGCGCCGCCCACTGCCGCTCCCATACCGGGATGCGCTCGATCGGCCACCGATCGGGGTTCCACGCGTAGTCCAGGAAGAACTCGAGCGGGTGCTCCTCGTTCTTCATGTCGCCCACGTTCACCACCCACAGCCGATCGACGCCGTATCGATAGGACAGGTGGAGCTGCTCCCAGACGCTGGGGAGGAGGGTCGTGTCGACCCACTTGTAGTTCCGGCCGCCGCCCACGTAGTCGAAGTGGTAGTAGAGCCCGTAGCCGCCCGACCGCTCCGGCGCCGACAGATCGGGCAGCTCGCGCATGTTGCCCCAGTTGTCGTCGCACCAGTTGATGATCACGTCGTCCGGCGCCCGCATGCCGTCGTCCCAGAAGGCCTGGACCTCCTTGTAGAGCGTCCAGACCTGCGGGATGGTGGTGACGTCCTTGCCCGTGACCTCGCCCAGGATCTCCCGCTGCGCCGCCACGATCCGCTGCATCAGATCGATGTTGCCGCCGTTGTCGATGGGCAGGTCGCCGTTGCCGCGCATCCCGACGGTCACCACGCTCTCGTAGTCCTTCATCCGCGTGATGCTGTCGGTCCAGTACTTCTTCAGCGCCTCCGTGTTCCTGTCGAAGTTCCACTGCCCGTTGCCGCCGTACCGACCTCCGGATTGCCCGAAGCGATCCCACTCGTCCTGCGCCCGCATCATCGGCGCCTCGTGCGAGGTCCCCATCACGATGCCGTACTCGGCGGCCAGCGCCTGGCTCTCGGGGTCGTCGTCGAAGAGCGACCTGCCCCACACGGCCGGCCACAGATAATTGGCCTTGAGGCGGAGCATGACCTCGTACACGTGGGCGTAGAGCTCGTGGTTGAAGCCGTCCGGGCGGCTCGAGTTGGGCGCGGGGCCGAAGGTGTTGCGCGCCCAGGTGCCCAGCGCCGGGTTCTCGTCGTTGATGAAGAAGCCGCGGTATTTCACCTTCGGCTCCCCCTGCGAGTAGCGCCCGGGCAGGATGTACAGCTCGCCGTGCTTGTGCGCCGGGACGTCGTCCCAGTAGTGCCAGGGCGACACGCCGATGTTCCTCGAGACGTCGTACGCGCCGAAGATCGTCCCGCGCTGGTCGCTGCCGGCGATCACGAACGCGCGGCGAACGCCCGGCGCCGGATTGTCCACCACCTGCAGGAGGGACGTCTCCCACCGGCCTGCGATGTCGGTGACGTCGAGCTTGTTCTCGCTCACCAGCTGGTCCACGAGCGGGCTCTTGCCCAGGGTCCCGATGATCACCACGTCGTCCGCCGCCGGGATCTCGTCGAGCGAGATCTCGGGCTCGACCTGGGTGACCCGGCCGATGTCGGTCTTGAGGTCGCTCACGACCCGGACAACGCCCGCGTAGTCGCTCGAGCTCACGACGAGCGGCGCGGCCTTGCCGGCGGCGACCATGGGGAAGCGCTCGGGCCCGGGCTCGAACGCGACGTACTTCTCCGGATCCTCGGGGTGCGGCGGGTCCGGATCTCCCGTCGGTTCGCCCGCGCCTCCTCCTGTCGGCGAGCCTGCGCCACCTCCTCCCGTCGGCGAGCCTGCGCCACCTCCTCCCGTCGGCGCGCCTGCACCTCCTCCCGTCGGCGTGTCCGGATCGCCGGGCTTCGGCGATGCGCCGTCCGATCCCGAACAACCGCCCCCCAGCACCGACAAGGAGAGGGGCAGCACCCCGCAGAGGATCCCCATCCGCACCATCGGCCTCCAGGTGGTCCACAGCGCGCCGAGCGCTCGCCTGCCTGGGCCGGCACACGGACGACCGGCGCGCCGCGCGCGGGCCGTCTCCAGGCTGGATTGCGTCAACTCGTCGGCTCTGCAATCTTCTTCCATGGTGGTCATGTGCGGCCTTCCCGGCTGTTCACTCGAATGGACGCCCCCGGCGCACGCGCGAGGTGCGCTTGCGCAACCAGAGACACAAAGAGACACAAAGAGACCCAAAGAGATACAAGCACGCAGCTCCCCCGCGGCTCATGGCCGTCAAACCGGCCGGGCGCGCCGCTCGAGGCGCCGCCGGAGCAGGCAGGGCGAGGTAGCGCAAACGCCTATGCCCACAGGCTGGCGCGGTCACGCGATGAGGCGCGCGGGCTCGTCGAGCGCGCGGGTGAGCCTAGTCCAGAGTGGGAATGTCCCCATACTGCCACTTGCCGGCGTCGAATGTGAAGCTCTCCGTGAACAGGTCCTCCGTGCTCACGGATTCTCCTTTGAGGAACCGGTTGACGAATTCGCTGAAGTACTCCGTCGCGAAGGTCCCCGCCTGCGCGCAGTGACCATGGTTCGGGTGGGGGAAGCCCAGGTGGTCCTTCGAGCCGAGCGCCTCGTAGATCAGCTGGGTGTACTTCATCGTCGTGTAGACGCACTTCGGGCAGTTCCACCCGTCGTTCGTGCCCTCCATGATGATGAGGGGCCTCGGCCAGGCCAGCGCGAGCACCTCGTGCTGGTCGATGGGCAACCTGGTGACGTTGGTGTTCCCGAACGCCTCGAAGGCGTCTCCCATCCAGTTCTCTTCACCGTAGATCTGGGAGGCGGTCTGGACGTTCGCCCCGGCGCTCTTCTCCGCCTCTGCGGGGCGCCAGCCGCTCGCCAACCCGGAGCCGGGCGACTGCGCGGCGACGAGGGCGATCCGCTCGTCGAACAGGCCGATGACGCCGGCTTCCTTGCCGTTCCGAGAGCAGCCGAGCGCCGAGAGCTTCGTCGTATCGATGTTGTGCCCCGTCGTCATTTCCAGCGCATCGATGACGCGGCTGGCTCCCCAGGCCCATGCCATGAGCGAGCCGGTCGACTTGTAATCGGGGTAGAGATCGTAGAACAACCCCGAAGGCGCGCGGCGTCCCTGGCTCCCGGTCGACTTTGCGAGCCTCTCACCGACGCTCCCATAGTCGATGGTCGCCACCCCGGCGGGCGCCGACGCGCCGATGCTGAAGATCGCCGGCGTGGGCCCGCCGCCTCCACCGCTGGCCGCTCGGATGGTCACCGAGAACTCGATCGTTTTCCCGCCGTTCGTGACGGTGATATCCAGTTTTCCACCGCTGTAGGTGGCCTCGACGGACTCCGGTTTCCCAGGGTTCTTGCCATAGATGAACTCCTGGGCGAGCAGGCTGATCTCCTTCCTGCGGCAAGCCCAGTCGGCTTTCGAGGTCACCTTCGAGCCGTCCAGGAAGGTGAACGGATCCGGCATTTTTGGATTCGACTTCAGCTCGGCCAGGGTCGGGATCTCGATGCTCGTCGAGCAGCCCTCCCCGGGCGAACCGCCGGTTCCCGCGGAGCCGCCGCCGCTGCCCGTCGCACCGGCGCCTCCGCCCGAGCCACTGTTGCTCGAAGGGCCGCTACCGGCGGTCGTGGAAACACCGCTCGCCGTGGAGCCAGCAGACGAGGCGCTGGCTCCGCTCCAGCCCCCTCCCTGCCCGGAGGCGCCAGCGCCGTCGGTGTCGTCCGGCCCCCCGGAGGCCGAGCTCGAACACGCGGCGAGGGGGACGAGGAGCAGACAAACGACGAGCGCGGGGAGGGTCATGGTTCAATCATCTCTCCGGGAAAGAGCCGGGACGTTTGACCCGATGAATTCCCGCGAGCGGCGAGGCTGATCTCACGGGAAGACAAAACTCTCCAGGCGGCGAGATCCTCGGCCGAGGGGACTTCCGGTGGCGCGCGCGAATTTGTCAACCTCACGGCCCTTCACGCTCGAGACGGCAGGCCCACGGATGTCAGCGCAGAGCTCGTCCGAGCGGTTCGAGTCGTCATGGCTTCACATCACCTCGCATCCGTGAGCACTCCGAGGCTGTACTCGTGCAAATTGTACTCGGCCCCGGCCCTGGTCCGGCCCTGAAAGAGATACCGCATGTTGCAGGTGTCGATCGTCATGGTCTCGTCGGGGTTATCGCGGAGCATCTCACCGTGGCTGATCCCGTCGTTCGACCAGCCGGCGCCCGTGACGTTGCTCTTCCCCGCGAAGGGGTTTGCCTGCGTGTCCGCCAGCGGCGTCCAGGCACCGTCGAGCTTGTCCGCGGTCCAGGAGCGGAAATACCGACCGTCGCCGATGCTCTCGTGGATCAGAAGATACTTGTCCGTGCCCTTGATCTTGTAGACGTTGGCTGCCTCGAACAGGTCGAACCTCTCGTCGCTCATGACGATGACCGGCGTGCCGAAGCCAGCCGGGAAGCTGGCCTTGCTGGTCTGGCTTCGATAGAGGTGCCCGTTGTCATCGGAGAAGAACAGGTGGCAATTTGCGTCGTCGCAGATCACCCAGAAGTCGATCCACGTCCCTGAACCCTTGTTCTGGGTGACGATCGCGGGCTCGTTCTCGATGAATTTTCGAGGCGCTGACCAGGATCTGACGTCGCTCGGATCCCTGGTGGTCGAGTAGGTGGGCGGCTGGCTCTGATAGACGAGGTACCACAGGTCCTGCGGCGAGAAGTAGAAGAGCTGCGGGGCGCACTTGTACCCGGTCAGGTTGGGGTTCGTGCTCAGGAGCGTCTTCGGCGCCGCCCCGGCCTTATCCCAGTCGGTGAAGCTCAGATACGTCATGTTGTAGCTGTTGGAATAGTGCGTCGCATACACGTGCCACTTGCCGTCATGGAACAGGACGGTCGGGTCCTTGATGGACACAGAGCCGCTCGGCGGGGTGATCAGCGCGGGAGACGACTCCCATTTGAAGCTCGTGGGCACGCCGCAGCCAGGGCTCATGCTGCCGCCCGTGGACGAGGCATCGCCGCCCGCCGCGCCGCCGGCGCCGCCGGCGCCGCCACCGCCGGCATTCGGAGAACCGCCCTCGTTTTGCGTCCCGCCCCCGCTCGCGGAGCCGCTTCCGCTCGTGGAGCCGCCCCCGCTACCGGTTCCGGTTCCGGTTCCGGTTCCGGTTCCAGCTCCAGAGCCACCCTGCCCCACGGAGCTCCCCGCGGTCGCCCCGGACGAGGTGCTCGACGCCTCCGGGGTGGGCTCTGTGTCGGACGAGGCGCAACCCACCATGATCAATCCAACGAAGGTGACAAATCCTGCTGCCCATGAACGCATGGTGACCTCCAAGCTACTTGTCGTGAAACTATGAATTCCCGCGGGACTCCAGAACGATCATCGCACAAGCACAAAGGCCTGTTGGCGCAACACGTGCTCGAACGGCGCTCTCTTCATCCCGATCGAGTCATGCCGGCCGGGCGCGCCGCTCGAAGAGCCGCTGGAGCAGGCAGGAGACGAGGAGGAGCAGACCGATGACGATCTTGGTCCACCAGGAGCTGAGCGTGCCCTCGAACATGATGAGGGTCTGGATGGTGCCGTGGATGAGCACGCCGAACAGGGTCCCGACGACCGTGCCGAAGCCGCCGGTCAGCAGCGTGCCGCCGATGACGACGGCGGCGATGGCATCCAGCTCCATGCCGCCGGCGTGCAGCGCGTAGCCGGACACCATGTAAAAGGTGAAGGCGACGCCCGCCAGCGCCGAGCAGAACCCGCTCAAGGTGTAGATGAGCACCTTGGTCCTCGGCACCGGGAGGCCCATGAGCAGGGCGGACTGCTCGCTCCCGCCGATCGCGTAGACCGTGCGGCCGAAGCGCGTGTAGTGCGCGAGGTAGACGGCCGCGGCGAACAACACAAGCGCGATGACCACGTTCCAGGTGATCGACGTGTCGAACAGGAAAGGGATGCGGCGCGACGAGACGTCGACGTAGAAGCCGTGGGTGATGGTGATGGATTCGATGCTGATGAGGTAACAGAGCCCGCGAGCCAGGAACATGCCCGCCAGGGTGACGATGAAGGCCTGGACCTCGAAGTACTGGATGATCAACCCCATCACGAGGCCGATGCCCGCGCCCATGGCCAGGACGAGCGGGATGACCACGGCCGGGCTGAGGCCGTGGTGCTCGACGAGCGACGCCGAGACCATCGTGGTCAGCGCGATGACCGAGCCGACCGAGAGATCGATCCCGCCGGAGAGGATGACGAAGGTCATCCCGATGGCGGCGATCGCCAGGAACGCGTTGTCGATGAAGAAGTTGAGGAACACCTGCAGCGAGAAGAACCCCTCGAACAGGCACGACCCGGCCCCGAACAGGAGCGCGAAGAGGCCGATGGTGACGACGAGCGGCAGGTGCCTCGTGGGGATCCGGACGGACGGCCTGGCCGCGGCTGCGGTGTTGCTCATGGAACGGCCACTCTCCCTGCGCGCTGCTTTCCGATGAGATCCCTGACCTTCTGCGATTGCAGGATGCTGACCAGGAAGACGACGAGGGCCTTCACCACCAGGTTGACCTCGGGCGGCACGCCGACGGAGTAGATCGTGGTGGTGAGCGTCTGGAGGATGAGCGCGCCGATGACGCTCCCCGCCAGCGTGAACCTGCCCCCGGAGAGCGACGTCCCGCCCAGGACCACGGCCAGGATGGCGTCCAGCTCGAAGAGCAGCCCCGCGTTGTTGCCGTCGGCGCTCTTGACGTTCGAGCTCACGATGAGCCCGGCGATGCCGGCGCACAGCCCGCACATCGCATAGCAGGCGAAGGTGATCGAGCGCGCGCGGATCCCGGCCAGCCGCGAGGCGACCGGGTTCACGCCGATCGCCTCGACGAACATGCCGAGCGCGGTCTTGCGGGTCAGCAGCCAGAGGGCGGCGCCCACGCCCGCCACGATGAACAGCGAGACAGGGATGCCCAGCAGGAAGCCGTTCCCGATGACATGGTAAGGACTGTAATAGATCGTGAGGATCTGGCCGTTCGTGATGAGCTGGGCGACGCCCCGGCCCATGACGAGCAGGATCAGGGTCGCGATGATCGGCTGCAGGCCGAGCAGCGACACAAGCGCTCCGTTCCACATGCCGAAGACCAGCGCCACGCCGAGCGCGCCGCCGATGACGATCGGCAGCGGGAACTGCGTCACGTCCTCCATGCCGGTCCCGCCGCGCAGGGCCAGCTCGCCGCCGATCAGCGCCGCCGCGACCGCGCCCGAGATGGCGACGACCGCGCCCACCGAGATGTCGATGCCGTGGGTGGCGATCACCAGGGTGAGACCCATGGCGATGATCATGAGCGGCGCCGCGCGGTTCAGGATGTCGATGACGCTGCCGTACAGGTGGCCATCCTTGACCGTGATCGCGAAGAGCTGCGGGTTGGTGACGAGGTTGAAGAGGAGCAGCAGGCCGAGCATCGCCATCGGCCAGAAGGCGCTCCTCCGGGTGAGCCGGCGCAGGGAGGCGGCCGCCGCGCTCACGCCGGACCTCCCGCGATGATCTGGTACACCGCCTGCTCGTCGGTCTCGCCGGTGGCCAGGTCGGCCACCTTGCGCCTGTCGCGCAGGACGACGACCCGGTCCGAGTAGCGCAGCGCCTCGGCCATCTCGGACGAGACGAACACCACCGCCATGCCCCGGTCGCAGAGATCCATGACCTGGCCCATGATCTCGCCCTTGGCCGCCACGTCGATGCCGCGGGTCGGCTCGTCGAGGATGAGCATGCGCGGGTCGGTCGCCAGCCAGCGGGCCAGGAGCGCCTTCTGCTGGTTGCCGCCGCTCAGCTTGGAGATGGGCACCTCCGCGTCGGCCGCCACGATGCCGAGCCGCTGGATGTACGTGCGGGCGATCTCGTCCTGTCGTGCGCGGGACAGGTTGCGGAAGATGCCGCGCTTGGCCTGGAGGGCCACGACGATGTTCTCGCGCAGCGAGAGGTCGCCGAGGATGCCCTCGAGCTTCCGGTCCTCGGGGCAGAAGCCGAGCCCGCGCGCGATCGCGTCGAGCGGCGAGCCGATGCGCGCCTCTGCGCCGTCGATCTCGATGGTGCCCTGGTCCGCCCTGTCGATCCCGAACAGGAGCCGCACCGTCTCGGACTTTCCGGCGCCCAGGAGACCGGCGATGCCGAGCTCTTCCCCCGGCCACACCTCGAGGTCGATGTCCCTGACCGAGCCTTTCTTGCCGAGTCCGCGTGCCCGCAGGAAGGGCGCCTCCCCGCCCGCCGGCATCGCCGTCCGGGCGCGCTCGGCCCGGGTCGGGCCCTCGTCCGCGACGTCGCGCCCGACCATCTGCGTGACGAGCTTCATGCGCGAGAGCTCCGCGGCCAGGTACTCGCCGACCAGCTGGCCGTTCCTCAGCACCGTGATCCGGTCGGAGATCTCGAACACCTGGTCGAGGAAGTGCGTGATGAACAGGACCGCCATCCCTTGCCCCGTGAGGCGCCGGATGACCGAGAACAGCGTCTTGACCTCGTCCTCGGCCAGGCTCGATGTCGGCTCGTCGAGGATGAGGATCTTGGCCCTGGCGCTGAGCGCGCGCGCGATCGCGACGATCTGCTGGACGGCCAGGGAGAAGGTCGAGAGCGGCGCGGCGACGTCGATGTGGACGTTGAGGTCCGACAGCAGGGCGGCGGCCTTCCGGCGCATCTCCCCCCACCGGATGGCGAAGGGGCTCTCGCCTTCACGCCCGAGGTAGATGTTCTCGGCGACCGACAGGTTGGTGCACAGATTCACCTCCTGGAACACGGCGCTGATGCCCGCCCGCTGTGCGCCCTGCGGGCTTGACGGCCTGATCTCCCGGCCATCGAGGAGGATCTGCCCGCCGTCCGGGGGGTGGACGCCGGTGATGACCTTGACGAGGGTCGACTTGCCGGCGCCGTTCTGCCCCATGAGCGTGTGCACTTCCCCCGGCAGCAGGCGGAAGTCGACGGACAGGAGCGCCTGCACGCCCGGGAACCTCTTGGAGATCCGCTTCATCTCGAGCACGGGCACGACGTCGCTCCCCATGGCCCCCATCCTCCCGGCGCGGAGATCGCCGCCGCGCGCGCCCGGACAGCGCTGTCAACCGAACTGAGGCCAAGGAGGGAAGAAGCTCCCCCCCGGTCCCCCGATCTTCCTGTGAAATCTCGATGGGCAGATGAGCGCGTGCCCGGCGCTCAGTACTTGCGCTTCGGGAGCTCCTGGGCGGCGGTCTCCATCGGGAAGACGCCCTCCTCGGTCACGATGCGCTTGGGCAGCGTCTTGCCTGCCACGACGTCGTTGACCGCGCTCATGAGCTGCGGCCCGAGCAGGGGGCTGCACTCGACGGTCACGTTGAGCTTGCCGGCCATCATCGCCTCGAACGCGCCCTTCACCGCGTCGATGGAGATGACGAGGATGTCCTTGCCCGGGCGGAGGCCGGCCTCCTCGATCGCCTGGATCGCGCCGATCGCCATGTCGTCGTTGTGGGCGTAGAGGACGTGGATGTTCTTGCCCTCCGCCTTGAGGAACGCCTCCATGACCTCCTTGCCCTTGGCGCGGGTGAAGTCGCCCGTCTGCGAGCGGATGATCTTGAGCTCGGGCCTGTCCTTGATGATCTCCTCGAACCCCTTCTTGCGGTCGATCGCGGGGGCCGACCCGACGGTGCCCTGCAGCTCGACGATGTTGACGGGGTCCTTCTGATCCTTCGTCTTCTCGACCAGCCACTTGGCCGCGCGGCGGCCTTCCTCGACGAAGTCCGAGCCGATGAAGGTGACCCAGAGGCTGTCGTCCTTCACGTCCACGGCGCGATCGGTCAGGATGACCGGGATCTTGGCCGCCTTGGCCTCGCGCAGGACGGGCTCCCAGCCGGTCTCGACCACGGGCGAGAAGGCGATGACGTCGACCTTCTGGGCGATGAACGACCGGATGGCCTTGATCTGGTTCTCCTGCTTCTGCTGCGCGTCGGAGAGCTTGAGGTCGAACCCGGCCGTCTTGGCGGCCTCCTCGATCGATTTTGTGTTCGCGGTCCGCCACTCGCTCTCCGCGCCGATCTGGGAGAACCCGAGCGTGATCTGCTTCTTTTCCTTTTGACAGCCCAGCCCGGCCAGGATCAGCGCCAGCCCGGCCAGCGCCACCATCGTCGCGGCGACAAAATTGCTCCTCTTCAAGGCGCAGCTCCTTTCATCGTGTCCATCGCCCCGTCCCGCGGGGCATCTTGGTCGTCCTCGCCGTCGTCCCGCGACGTCCGGCGTCACTTCTGGCCGTAGTACGCGCCCTTCCCGTGTTTCCGGTCGAAGTGCTTGCGTACGAGCGCGTCGGGCAGGCGCGCGGCGCCCGGGTGGATCGTGCGGGTGATGAACGCCATCCTCGCGATCTCCTCGAGCACCACCGCATTGTACACGGCCTTGTCGGCGTCCTCTCCCCACGCGAAGGGGCCGTGGCCCGCCACGAGCACCATCGGTGTGTGGGCCGGGCTACGCGCCGTGAAGCACTCGACGATCTGCTTCCCGGTCTCCGTCTCGTAGTCGCCCTGCACGGCGTCCGCGCGCATCATCTCGGTGCACGGCACGTCCTCGGCCAGGTGATCCGCGTGCGTCGTCCCGTAGATCGGGATCGGCGTGCCCGTCTGCGCCCAGCTTGTCGCGTAGGTCGAGTGCGTGTGCACGACGCCGCCCACCCCGCGGAAGCTCTTGTACAACAGGATGTGCGTCCGGGTATCCGAGGAAGGGCGGAGCTTGCCCTCCACCACGTTCCCCTCCAGGTCGACCACCACCATGTCGTCGACCGATAGCCGATCGTACGCGACGCCGCTCGGCTTGATGGCCAGGACGCCCCGGTCGCGATCGAACGCCGAGACGTTGCCGAAGGTGTAGATGGCGAGCCCCCGGCGCGGGATCTCCAGGTTCGCCTCCCAGGCGCGCTCGCGCAGCTCTCGATAGGTCGTGCTCACATCCCGGCCCTCAGTGCGACATCCGGTAGGCGAGGTCGTTCCAGCGGAGCTCGTTCTTGAGCGCGCGGATCTCGGTCCCTTCGCCGATGCAAACCACCTCCACGCCGGCGATGGCGGCGAAGTCCTCCACGTGCGCCATCGTCAGGGCGCGGCTGTGCGCGCAGTGATGGGCGCCCCCGGCCAGGATCCACGCCTCGCACGCGAGCTTGAAATCCGGCCTGGGGATCCACACCGCGCGCGCCACCGGCAGCTTCGGCATCGCCCTGTCGGGCGCCACCGCCTCGAGATCGTTGGCGACGATCCGCATGCGGCCGCGCATGTCGATCATGGCAACGTTCACGGCGGGCCCGGTTCCGGCGTCGAAGACGAGCCGGCAAGGGTCCGCCTTGCTGCCGATGGAGAGCGGGTGGATCTCCAGCGACGGCTTCCCCGCGGCGATCGAGGGGCAGATCTCGAGCATGTGGGCGCCGAGGACGCGCTCCTTCCCCTGGACGAGGTGATAGGTGTAGTCCTCCATGAAGGAGACGCCCCCGCGCAGGCCGGCCGACATGACCTTCAGGGCGCGGACCAGGCCGCAGGACTTCCAGTCGCCCTCCGCCCCGAAGCCGTAGCCCTCGGCCATGAGGCGCTGCACCGCGAGGCCGGGGAGCTGCTTGAGCCCGTGCAGGTCCTCGAAGGTCGTGGTGAACCCGCCGAAGCCGCCCTCCTCGAGGAAGGAGCGCATCGCCGCCTCCTGCCTCGCCGCGTACCGCAGCTCGCCGCGGCGATCTCCGCCCTTCCTCAGGGCGGGGACGACGGAGTACGCCTCGTCGTACTCCGCCACGAGGCGATCGACCTCGCGCTCGTCGACGTCGGCGATCCGCCCCACGAGATCGCCTATGCCGTAGCCGTTCACCGACCAACCGAGCTTGACCTGCGCCTCGACGCGATCGCCGCCGGTGACGGCCACCTCTCTCATGTTCATGCCGCCGAAGCGGGCGATCTTGAGCCGCCGCGCGTCCAGGATGGCGCAGGCGGCGCGCGCCCAGACGTCGAGCTTGGCGAGGACGTCGTCGTCCATCCAGTGGCCGACGACGACCTTCCGGTCGATGCGCAGGCGAGCGCCGATGTACCCGAACTCGCGGTCCCCGTGGGCCGACTGGTTCAGGTTCATGAAATCCATGTCGATGCTGTCCCAGGGGAGCTCGCGGTTGTACTGCGTGTGCAGGTGCGCGAGCGGCTTCTCCAGGCGCAGGAGCCCCGCGATCCACATCTTCGCGGGCGAGAACGTGTGCATCCACGTGATCACGCCGGCGCACCGCGGCGTCGCGTTGGCCTCGCGGCAGACGGCGAGGATCGCCTCGGGGCTCTTGAGCGTCGGCTTCCAGACGACCTTGACCGGGAGCTTGCCGGAGGCGTCGAGATGCGCGGCGATCTCCCGCGCGTGCTCGGCGACCTGCTTCAGCGTCTCCTCGCCGTAGAGGTCCTGACTGCCGGTCAAGAACCACACCTCGAAGTTTTCCCGAAGTTCTTTCATCGCGACCCTGCTCATTGCGTCAGCTTCCTCTCCACAAACGACCCGAGCGCGACATAGTCCCGGTAGAGCGCATCATAGTGCCTGGCGCGCTCAGGATCCGGCCGATACCGGGCCTCGGTCCCGGGCGACATCGCGCGCTGTGCGTCCTCGACCGAAGCGTGCAGGCCGGCGGCCGTGGCGGCGAACATCGCCGCGCCCAGGGCCACCGGCTGCTCGCCGGCGCGGACCTCGACGGTCATGTCGAGCACGTCCGCCAGCACCTGCATGGTGAACGGGCTCTTCCGCGCGACCCCGCCGACACCGATGACGCCGTCGATGCGGAGCCCCTCGGACCGGAAGCGCTCGACGATGGAGCGCGAACCGAACGCGATCCCCTCGGCGAGCGCGCGGTAGATGCGCGGAGCGTCGGTGGCGAGGTCGAGGCGGACGAGGGCGCCCTTGAGCCGCTGGTCCGCGTCCGGGGTCCTCCGCCCGTTCAGCCAGTCGAGCGCCATCACCGAGCTCTGATCCGGCGGGATCTCCGCGGCCGCCCTCTCCAGCTCGGGGATGATCCGGTCGATGACCTCTTCGGCGATCGCCGCGCGCGGCGCCGCCTCGGCCAGCGCCTCCCCGGGCGAGCCCCCGGCGCCGGGGAGGGCAGGGGGGATGGCGAGCAGCGGCCAGCTGAGGAGCCGCTTGAACCAGGCAAAGACGTCACCGAAGGCGGACTGCCCCGCTTCGTAGCCGATCGCGCCGGGGAGGATCGAGCCGTCGACCTGGCCGCAGATCCCGGCGACGAGGACCTCCGGCGCGCCCGTCTTCGGGACGACGAGCATATCGCACGTGCTCGTGCCCATGACCTTGAGCAGGTGGTGCGGCTGGATGTCGCCGCCGACCGCGCCCATGTGCGCGTCGAACGCGCCGACGGCGACGATGACGTCGCCCGGGATACCGAGCATTGCGGCCCACCCGGGCGAGATCGTCCCGAAGGGCGCGTCCGCGGTCCAGGTCTGCGCGCCGAGCGTGGCCCTGAGCGCGGGCAGGCGCGGATTCAGCCTCGCCAGGAACTCGTTCGACGGATAGCCGTCGAACGCCGCGTGCCACATCGCCTTGTGGCCGGCGGCGCAGCGGCTCCGCTTGATCCGCCCGAGGTCGTCTGTGCCGGTCAGGACGGCGGGGATCCAGTCGCAGTGCTCGAGGACGGTGACCGCCGCGCGCGCGACCGCCGGATTGGCCTCGATGACGTGGAGCACCTTGGCCCAGAACCACTCGGCGGAGTACACGCCGCCCGCGAATTTCGTGTAATCCACGCCGCCCCAGGTCCGGGCGACCTCGTTGATCCGCGCCGCCTCGGCCACGGCGGTGTGGTCCTTCCAGAGGAGGAACATCGCGTCCGGGTCCTCCTCGAAGCCGGGGCAGAGCGCGAGGGGCCGGCCCTTCGCGTCGGCCAGGACCGGCGTGGATCCGGTCGTATCGACCGCGATCCCGCGCACGCGCGCGGCGACGTCGCTGCCCGCCTGCCTCAGGGCCGAGCGAACGGACGCCTCCATGGCATGGAGGTAGTCGAGCGGATGCTGGCGGAACCGGTGCGCGTGCGGGTCGCAGTAGAGCCCTTGCGCCCAGCGCGGGTACGGCGCGACCGCAGCCCCCGCGACCCCGCCGTCGCTCGCGTCCGCGACGACCGCGCGAACGGAGTCGGTGCCGAAATCGATCCCGATGACGAAGGTCCCGATGCGCATGACGACCCGCTGCAAGGTGAAGCCGAAGCCAAAGCCAAAAAAGGATGGCTCGAAACACAATGTGAACGTTCACACGACGGATGTCAATTCCAATCCGTCCGCCAGCGGCTATTCTCCCGCCCCGATGACGGACAAGGCTGACAGTTCGCTTCCGGAGCGCCGCGTCAAGAAGGGCGGGCGCCGGGCCGCGGTCATGGTGGATGTGGCCAAGCTCGCCGGCGTCTCCTATCAGACGGTGTCGCGGGTCCTGCACGACAGCCCGCACGTGCATCGCGACACGCGGGAGCGGGTGCTCGACGCGATCCGCCAGCTCGACTACCGGCCCAGCTCGGTGGCGCAGGCGCTCGTCACCGGGCGGTCGCGGACGCTGGGCGTGGTCAGCTTCGACACGGCGCTCTACGGTCCGGCGTCGACGCTGCTCGGGATCGAGGAGGCGGCGCACGACGCCGGCTACGGCATCAGCATCGCGAGCTTGAAGTCGCTCAGCCGCGCGCCGGTGGTGGAGGCCGTGCAGCGGCTGTGCGATCAGGGGGCCGACGGCATCGTCGTCATCGCCCCGCAGCGGTCGGCGGTGGACGCGCTCCGCCATCTCACGTCCGACGTCCCGGTGGTCGCCGTCGAGGGCGGGCCGGACGATTCGTTCCCGGTGGTCGCCGTCGACCAGCTCGGGGGCGCGGTGGCCGCGACGCGGCATCTCCTCGACCTGGGGCACAGGACGGTGTGGCAAATCGCCGGCCCGCCCGACTGGCTCGAGGCCGACCAGCGCATCGACGGCTGGCGCTCGGCGCTGATGGCGGCCGGCGCCGAGATCCCGCCTCTGCTGCGCGGCGACTGGAGCGCGCGCTCCGGCTACGCGCTCGCCCCGCAGCTCGTACGCACGCCGGGCGTCACCGCCGTGTTCGTGGCGAACGACCAGATGGCGCTCGGCCTGCTGCGCTTCCTCCACGAGAGCGGGCGCGAGACGCCGCAGGACATCAGCATCGTCGGCTTCGACGACATCCCGGAGGCGGCCTACTTCACGCCCCCGCTCACCACCGTCCGCCAGGACTTCTCCGAGGTGGGACGCCGGTGCCTCCACCTCCTGCTCGACCAGATCGAGAGCGGCCAGCGCTCCTCGTCGCGCGTCGTGGTCGAGACCGAGCTCGTCCTGCGCAAGAGCACCGCGGTCCTCAGGCACCCGTGAGCCCGCGGGGCAGGGACCTACGAGCGTTCACGTTTCAACGCGCTTCGAGGCAGAGCGTGCGGACGAAGCGCCTCACGGTCGAGGCGCGGTGCTCGGCGTAGTAGCCCGCCGCCGCCGCTCTCGACGCCTCGCCGGGCGCCTCGAGGCAGCCCGCGATGATCTCGTAGCCGTCCTGGAGCGGGTCCGAGTCCCTGGGGTGCGTGCGACGAACCTCGTGCACGAGCTCACGCATGCGCGCGCCGTTCCGCGCGCTCATCGCGTCGTTCAGCAGCGCGATCAGGCCGTTCTCATGCTGGATCTCGAGGTGACGCGGCGTGATCGGGTGAGGGTGAGCGGGGCCGTCGTGTCGGTCGTCGGGGCTCGGCCCGATGACGGGCAGGTCGAGGACCGCCGCGGCGAGCGCGGTGCTGCCGAGCACCGCGGGCGGTCCGGCCGACGCGCGGCGCGACGCTCCCTCGCGCGGCGCCTCCTCCCGCGACGTTTCCTGCCGAGATGAAGGCAGCCGTCGTCCATCGGGCTCTCGCGAGCGATGGACGACGTAGAGCGCCGCGCCGAGGACTATCAGCGCGGCCACGAACCAGCGCCCGCGCGTCGACCTCACGGGATCGTCACCGTCCACGTCACCGTCTCTTGCGAGCGGGGCCAGCTGTCGCGACCCCAGCAGGGATCGATGTGACGGGGGTTCGTCGAGGGCGGCGGGTCGAGGCACTCCCCGCTGCGGTAGCGCACCCACTCTTCACCGGCATTGTCGTAGGCCCTGGCGACGATGGTGTGAGTGCCCGGGGCGAGGCCTGCCGCGGCGACGTTGTAGACGGGGCCGCCGTCGGTCGCGATCACGTCGCCGTCGAGCGTCCAATCGACGCTGATGACCTCGGGATCGATCACGTTGACCGCGAGCGTGGCCGGATCCGTGACGTTGCCAGCGGGTGGATCGGTCGAGTCGATCGGCGTGACGCGCATCCAGATGTCCATGATGATCTTCTCGCGCGAGACCGGGTTGAAGCTCGTGTCCTTGTTGTCTCCAAACAGGCTGTTCATCATCGAGTTCGAAGAAGGGCGGTACTGTCCGCTGTCGACGTAGCGGCTGCCGACGAAGGTGCCCTGGATGCCCGTGGCGTCGGCGGCGTCATGACCCAGCCACTTGTCCCATTTGCCCGCCGTCGTCGTGCAATCGCTCGTCGAGTTCACCTCGACGTACTCGGTGCCGCTGCCGCTGCACGTGTTCGCGCCGCAGCTCGAGCCCGTCGCCTTGGCGCAATACTCGTCGGCCAGCTGATGGAAGCCGTGGCCACCTTCATGCAGGGCCGCTCCGGCGGCGTCCGAGTGCCCGCCGGACCAGAGCATCCACGATGCGCCCGTGTTCCACCAGCGACTGTTGTTCAACACGATGGCGTGCCAGTCGACCTCGAGATCCTCGGGGAGGTTCGCCTTGAGCGCGTCATCCGCCGCACGGGTATCGCAGTCTGCGAGGCGGCTCTCATCGTCGCCCGAGCAACCGAGCGCTCCTGGGATGCCGTTCGAGGGGCTGACCAGCTTGATGGCGCAGATGTTGACGAACTTGCGATATCTGCCGTACGGCTCGCCGATCGGGCTGCTGAAGCGCAGGTCCATCGCCGCCTCGACGTGCTCGATGTACGTGGTGTTCACGGTCGTGGCGTCGTAGCCGTCGCCCAGGATGACGTAGTTGACGCGGTTTTCCGGTGGGCCCGCGCTCTCGATGGCCACGCCGTTCGTGCCGCAATCGAGGACGTAAGCGGAGCCGCCTCCTCCATCGCCGCCGGGAACGAAGGCTCCCCCGGCGCCCGTGCCGGCAGAGCTGCCCTGGGCCGCGCCGCCCGAGCCGCCCGAGCCGCCCGAGCCGGGACTGCCGCTGCCTGCTGCTCCGCCGCCGGCTGAGCCGCCCTCCGACGTACCGCCGCTGTCCGTCGTCGCCGTGTCGCTGCCGGGTGCCTCGCCGCAAGCGCAGAGCGCCACAAGACTCACGACGCGCAGCATGCAGCTCGATTTCATCGCTCTCGCCTCACGATTTCTCGCCGGTCGCAACGCCAAACGGGAACCGGGAGCCTGCGCCGCAGGCGCGTGTGAGCCCTGCGGCCTCCGCTCACCCGAACAGCCCCTCGATCGCCGTGGTCCGCTGGTCGCTGTCCCCCATCACGAGATCCGGGGCACCGAAGGCGGCCGCGCACGCCATCCACACGTCGTTGGTGGAGCGGAGGCCGCGATTGCTGTTGGTCCACACCTGCCCGCCGCGCAGCTTTGTTCCCTCGCCGCCGAACAGCAACCACGGCATGTTGTCCCAGTTGTGCGTTCGCGTGCCGACCTCCGTGATGTACGGGACCAGCGTGCTGTCGAGCAGCCTCCCGCCGGCGACGTCCTCCGTCTCCGCGAGCTCCTGCAGAAAGCCGGCGACGTGGCCGGCGTAGAACTCTTCTACCCGCGTGAGGAACTCGAGCGTGTCGCGCGTATCGGGATCGTGGCTCGTTGTGTGGTGCACCTTGAAGATGGCGGAGTCGGGGGGCCACAGCTCGCCGAAGCTCACGTGGTTCGTGCCAGGGGCCCACTGGAACGTGACCACGCGCGTCAGGTCGCAGCGGAAAGCGGCCTTGATCACGGCGAAATGCAGGGCGCCGATGCGCGCGTGCTTCACGTCGTCGCGCTCCGAGACGACGTGCGAGCTCTCGTAGGGATCGATGTGCCCGCTCACGTCGACGGTCTCTGGCTCCTGCGGGACGCCGCAGGACGCGGGATCCCTCGGGTCCGCGTCAAACTCCTTCTCCACCTCGCGGATGGCGGCGGCGTGCCCCTCCAGCGCCTCTCGCTGCGAGCTCGGCGCGAGGCTCTGAAGGCGCTTCAGGTCCTTCATCGCGAAGTCGAGCACGCTCTTCTTCTCCAGGCGCGCCCGCGCCAGGGCATCCAGGTTGTCGTCCGTCGGGCCGCCCGGCATCAGCGTGCCGAACACCCGGCGGTACGCCTCGAGCGGCTGGTAGTAGGGCTTCATCGGCGCGCGCGGGCCCGAATAGGACATGTGGCGGGTCGACACCTCGGGCGTGTCGGCGCGGTTGTCGCAAGAGACCTGGAGCGATGCGATGGGGGGGCCCTGGAGCTCGAGCGACTGCTTCACGAGCAGCTGGTCGATGCTCGCCCCCTCGGCCATCGGATCGTCGCCGCCGTTGCCCGGATACAGCTGCTTGGTCCGCTGCCCCGTGGCCATCAGCACCGTTCCGCGCTCGTGGCCGCCGCCGACGGACCCATCGAAGGGCAGCTTCAGGTCGCGCATCACGACCATGCGAGCCTTCATGGCCGCGAACGGGTCGAGGATGCGGGAGAGCGTGAAGTCGGTCCCGTCTCCTTGCGGCCAGAAGTTCTGATACACGGTGCCCACCGGGCGCTGCACGATCAGCAGGCGCTTCGGTGGCGTCGCGCCCTCCGCGGCCGACTCGAGGCCCTTGAGCACCGTGACGAGGCCCGCGGCGGCGCCGATGCCTTGCAGGAAGCGGCGGCGAGACCATGCATAGGATAGGTTGTAGCGCACAGTCAATTCCCCTTGGCGCGCTCGGTCAGCGCCGGCGATGTCACGATGGCTCTCACGACGTTGGGTAGTGTCCGCTGGCCCTCCGGCAGCGCCGCGATCACGCGCTCGACCTGACAGGCGCGGGGCGTGAGCGTCTCGTCGTCCGTGCCGTAGGTCATGAGGTGCCGCGTGATGCAGGTGGCGAACCCATCGGTCTCCGCGACGGCGTCGACGAACTCGACGGCGCTCGCGTAGATCCCCCCGATGTCGCCCCTGCCGGTCAGGTCGACGCGCGCGTCGATCGGCTCCCCATCGAGGGTGTCGCGGTACCGGCCGACCGGATCGTACTGCTCGAGCAGCAGGCCGAACGCGTCGAACTGGTTGTGACACCCCGCGCAGGTGCCGTTCGCGGCGCGCGCGTCGGCGCGCTCGCGCTCGGTCAGGTCGGCATCGAGCAACTCCTGGATCGCGTCCGCGACCGACTCCGGGGGCGCGGCGATCTTCCCCATGCAGAGCAGCGCGCCGTGCACGAAGAGCCCTCGCGCGACGACGCTCGTGTTGTCGGTCCGGGACAGCGCCGCGAGCAGACCGGGCTGCGTGAGGATCCCGGCGCGCTCGTCGGCCGGCAGCGCGACCCTCACGAACTCTTCCGGGTTCGCGCCCGTGTGCTCCACGCCGTAGACCTGCGCGAGCGGACCGTTCACGAACGTCTCCCTCGAGGTGAGCAGGGCCGACACGTCCGCTCCGCGGTTCCACAGGAGCTCCTCCAGGAGCAGCTCGGTCTCGTGGAACATGCTTGCCTGGAGCGCGGGGGTGTACTCGGGGAAGAGCCCTGGATCCTTCACCGTGCCGAACAGGTTGCTGAGCCCCCACGCCGCGATCAGCGTGGTGCTCAGGCTGCGGCGCGTCTCGGGCTTCTCGAGCAGGCGCTCGGTCTGGCGCATCAGCTCCGCCGGGTCGTTCAGGGCGCCGGAGTCGGCGGCGGCGGCGAGATCGGCGTCCGGCAGGCTGTCCGTCAAGAAGAACGAGAGCTCGCTCGCGGTCTCGTGCGCCGAGAGCTTCACCACGTCGCCGTCCGCGCCGTCGCCGAGCTCGGTGCGGTAGGAGAAAGAGGGGGACGCGAGGATCGCCTCGACAGCGAGCGAGACGCCGCGTTCGTAGCTCGTCTCGTTCCCGAGGCGAACCACGGACCACAGGTTGTCGAGCTCCGTCGCGTCCAGCGGCCGGCGGAACGCCCGCTGCGCGAACGGCGTCAGGAACGCCTTGGCGCAGGCATCGTCTCCGTCAGGGGCGCAGCCGGTCACCTGCTCGAAGCGCCCCGCGAGGCTCTCGGCCGCATAGGCGGCCCTCGCGAGCCGCGTATGCACAAGGGAGGTCCCGGCCACGACGCCCTTCTTGGCAAACGGCTTCGTCCGCGCGTCCGGCGCCTGGTCCAGCTCGATGGCCTCCTCTCCCAGGAGATCCCGGATGGCGTTCGAGAACTGCAGGTCGGCGAGCAGCACGACCCGTCGCTCCAGCCGCGGGTTGCACAGGGCGTCTCCGCTCCCTGAGGGAATCGGGTCGCCGCCCGGGGGGAGCGCGCCCTCGCCGAGCTCGCCCACGCACCCTGTAACGAGGAGCGAAGCGCATGCGACCATTCCCCGCAGTCGAGAGGCGAGCTTGCTGCGAGTGAATGTTTCCACCTCCGGGCGATCGCACGCGACGCTCGGAACAGGATCGCGAGTGGAAGAATTCAGGGCTTCGGCTGCGCGACATCGGTCCTCGATGCGCCTCGGAGCTTTGCCGCGGGCGTGCTCCAAGGCGGCGCGAGCACCGCCTTCAGCGGCGGCCAATAACGAAGATCGATTCACACGATACCTCCCGGTGAGTCCGCCGTGCTGCGTGGATAATCCCATGACCATCCTGGCTGCGGCAAGTGAGCTGGGACCGCGCCGCGCGGCCGCCCCGGATCGGAGCCGCTGCGCCGCCGCGCGGCCGAACCTGGTGTCACCGGGGACGGCGGCGTTCGCGACCTCGGTCACCGTGCCGGTGGTGAACCAATTGTTGTTCATGGTCAGACCGACGACCATGGCAACCTTCGCGGGCAACCGCCGTGATGCCGTTCGCCTTCTTGAGCTCGAGGCAGGCTGACGCATCGTGCAGCGGGGTCAGGCCCGCCATCACGCCGTCTCTCATCGCGCTGTAGCCGATGATGAAGGTGCCGGTGCGCATGACGCCCCGCCGCAAGGTGGAGCCGAAAGAAAGACGAGCCTCAAGCCAAATGTGACCGTTCACATGTTCGAGGTCGACTCCCATCGGTCCGTCCGCGGCTCTTCTCCGGCGCTGACGACCGACAAGGCTGACGACCGGCCCAGCTCGGTGCCTCCCACCGGGAGGAGCCGCTGCCGCGATCGTCGCATTGACACACCGTTTCCCGGGGTTGACACGGAGCATCATCGTGTCGTGAAGACTTGACACAAGGCATCATGACATCGTGCTGGGAGGCCGAGAAATTCGTCCGCGATCCGAAAGTCAAGCTCGTCGTGATGGCGGCCGCATCGTTCAACCCTGCTGCACGCGACGGTTGGTGAGATAGCTCGTGTAGCGATCCACCCTCGCGGGAAAGCGACACTCTATCAGTAATTATCCAACCATCCCGACATTGAGGGGCACGTCCCATCTTGACCCCTTGTTTTATGGCGGGTAGTGTACACGGCCGGTTGGCAACCGGTCGTGTGTTGCCTGTCTGCGAATTCTGCGCAGGGTCGACTATCGAGCGCGATCAAGCGTTGATCTTGGATTGGCTAGCGGTCGAACCACGGGGGGCGTGAACGCTCGAACCCGTGTTCCGTGCGCTGAATTTGTGCTTAACGAAAAGAGCTAAGTTATGAGAATCCGAGGAAGCCATATCTTCTTGTGTTCCTTCTCCCTCGCCGGTCTGCTGGCCATCGGCTGCGGCGGGGACAGCGCGAACGGGGGCAATACGGGATCCGGCGGCGCTGGCGCGGGCGCGGGCGCGGGCGCTGGCACCCCCTCCGGCAGCGGCGCTGGCAGCCCCGTCGGCAGCGGCGCTGGCAGCCCCGTCGGCAGCGGCGCTGGCAGCCCCGTCGGTAGCGGCGCTGGCAGCCCCGTCGGCAGCGGCGCTGGTACCCCGACGGGCTCGGGCGCCGGCGGCGGCACCACCAACCCGAACGGGGACCCCACGCCGGCCACCGATGACTCGCCGGCCGGTAAATTCCGGGTCAACCCCGATAACGGCCGCCTGACGGCCGACGGCACGGAGATCCAGGTTCGCGGCGGCAACTGGTTCGGGCTCGAGGGGCAGGACGATCTCGAGCGTCCCGGCGCCATGGAGCTCTTCATCGGGTCGATGTGGTGGGCGAATAGCTCCGCCCCGCGCACCATCGAGAAGACGATGCAGGAGCTCACGAGCTCCAATCTCAAGTTCAACACGATCCGGCTTCCCATCGCGCCGCAGACCCTGATCGCCGGCCACCCGGACGGCGACTACAGCGTCGAGACGCCCCGGATCAGGAACAACGACGAGACGGTCTACCCGTACGCCAACGCCCTCGAGGCGCTCGAGGACTTCCTCAAGCAGGCCTCCGCGAACAACCTGAACGTCATCGTGGGCATCCACTCCTGCTCGAACCACATCGGGTGGCGCAAGGGCAGGCTCGACGATAAGCCGCCGTACGTGGACAGCAGCCGCGAGAACTACGACTACAAGGCGGACGACTACAACTGCGCCACGGGCGAAGACGCCTACAACATGGACAAGTGGCTCGCGGACATCCGTACGATCGCGAAGCTGCCCGCGAAGCTCGGGATCAAGAACATCATCGGCATCGATTGCTTCAACGAGCCGTGGAAGTACAGCTGGCGCGAGTGGGCGGATATGGCCAAGGCCTGCTACGACGTCATCAAAGAAGAGAATGACGACATGGTCGCCATTGTCCAGGGCGTGTCGGGCAGCCACCAGATTCCGGGCACAACGGGCCTGGAGCTGGAGCCGGAGCCCCACGGCGATGAGAACCTCAACCCGAACTGGGGTGAGAACTTCTACGGGCAGACGGCCTACCCGATCCAGATCCCCAAGAATCGGCTCTGCTTCTCGCCCCACACCTACGGGCCTGCAGTGTTCGTTCAGAAGCAGCACGTCGATCCGTCGAAGGCCGGGTGCGAAGGGCTCGAGGACGAGGCGGCCGCCGCGGCCGGGTGCGGGCTGATCGTGGAGCGGAGCAACGCACAGGCTGTCGCGACCCTGGAAAAGCAGTGGGACGAGCACTTCGGGTTCCTGCACGACGAGAAGTTCTGCGTGATCACCGGCGAGTTCGGCGGCGTGAAGGACTGGCCGAAGAACGAGATGGACCCGGTGCTGGCCGAGCAGTGGGCGCACTTGCCTGCCGGCAAGCGCTACGACTGGGAGTGGCAGAACATGTACGTGGACTACCTGATCAAGAAGGGGATGACGGACTTCACCTACTGGTCCATCAACCCCGAGTCGGGTGATACGGGTGGCATCTACGAGCACGCGTACACCGATGCCGACAAGACGGGTTGGGGCACCTGGACGGGGCTCGACGCGGAGAAGGTCGCGATGCTGGCCCGCCTCAAGTAGACAGGGTCGCGGATCATGAAGACCGCCCGCAGGCCTGGACCTGCGGGCGGTTTTTCTTTGTGGCCAGCGACTGCGACGACGGGGTGGCCGGCGCTTCACGCCACGGCATCTCCGAGCGGCGCGAGCGCGGCCAGACGTCGCTCATTCATGAGGGCATACAAGCGCTTCCGGCGCGCTCGTGTCGTGCGTGCCCACGCCCGCGATGCGGTTGTCCTGCGGGTAGAAGAGCGCCTCGCCGTCTGTCGGACCCGACAGCCAGCATAGCTGCTGCACGGATCTCGACTGCCTCCCGCGCGAGGCGCTGCACCGCGCGACCTCGCCCCCGTAGATCGTGACGTTGCTGGCCTGGATCATGATACCAGGGTAGGCGCCCGACGCCGGACGCAAGGCGTTGTTGAAGACGAGCGGATTCGCCAGGATCACGGTCCCGATCCGGAGCGCGTTCGTGGGCAGCGACGTCCGCGACTGCAGGTGAACGCCGTAATACCCGTTGCCCCAGGACCAGAGATCGTGGAGCTCCACGTCGTTGCCCGCCTGGAGATGCACGCCATGGTACCCATTGTAAGCGGACTTGACCCTCTGGAGCACGATCCGCTCTGGGCGTTGCCTCAAGAGGGGGCTCGCCATGACG
Source organism: Sorangium sp. So ce887 (assembly GCF_051521455.1). Taxonomy (NCBI): domain Bacteria; kingdom Pseudomonadati; phylum Myxococcota; order Polyangiales; family Polyangiaceae; genus Sorangium; species Sorangium sp. So ce887. The sequence continues at coordinate 4,776,433 of NZ_CP150354.1, forward strand.
ACGCCAGCGCCGCCGTTGTGATGAAAGTAGCTGTCCTGGACCACGACATTCGTGGGCACCGAGCCCGGGAGAGCAATCCTGCTGGGGACCTGGGCGGCGATCCACAAGCCGTGCCCACCGTAGACGGTCGTGGAGCCATCGCCAGGGTGAATCAGGCTATGGTGGACCTCGCAGTTCCGCACGGTCACATTCGCGGTGACGATCTTGATCCCGCCGGCTCCGATCGGGCCGTTGATGTTCTTGATCTCGCAGTTTTCCACGAGGATCGGGGGTGTGGCATGGTATCTGACGACCGATGCCAGGTAGATGCCACCCTTCGGTACGCCGTCCACGATCACGTTCCGGATCACGCCCCCGGACCCCATGGCAAAGCTGATTCCATCCAGGTTGGATGGCTTGCAGGAAGGCAGCTGAGGTGAGAGCGGCGCGTACCGCATGATGACGTTCTCCACCTCGCAGAACGAGCAGTTGTTGAGTTGAATCCCGCTGTTGGCCGTCTTTCTTGGCCCCTCCGTGAGCTCGATCTGCAGATTGCGGATCCGGAGCCCAGCGACTGCGTCGACCACGTGCCCGTTCGGCCTGACGGCCCTGCTGACCTGGATTGCCCCGGGGAACTGCTCCGGATTGCAGGGGATCGCCACCAGCGTCGCGGTCTCCGGATCGCCAGGGGCGGCGTCGGGAGACAGCTCAGGCCCCGCCAGGGTCAACGCGTTGTAATGAGGTCGCAGCGGAGTGCGCAGCACGTACCGCCCGGCGGGGAAGGCCACGGTGCGCCTGACGTTCCTCAGCGACGCTGCGCACTCGATGGCCCGCGCGATGCCCGGGCTGTCGTCGACGTTGCGGCTTCGGTCCACGGAGGGGTCGGCGGAGAAGGGCCATTCCGCCGGCCTTGTCAGGTAAGGCAGGACATCCACCACGCCGTCCGGGTCGACGGACCCCGCGAGGCAGCAGGTCGGCCCCTGGCACGCGTTCAGATCCTCGTGCAGTACGCGGGTGCCAGCGCATAGCTTGCTCTCGGGACAAAAATCTCCCGTGCAGAGCGGCGACTCGGTAGCGTAAGTGGGGCACGGCTCGAGGGTATCTTCGTCTGCCGTGAACGGCGGTTCGGTGTAGGGCGCATCGAGGCTGCAGAGATCGGGGTACGCGGCGCTCTCCTCCGCGGGAGGGTGGTAGCCCCAAGCAGCGCTGGAGCCGCCGGAGCTGGCCGGGGACACCACCGCCCCGGCTGGGGCGGAGATGAGCGCGAACAGGCCACACGTCCAGGTCCTTATGATCCAGCGCGTGAACGGCATGCGTTTTCCTGATATTTGATGAGGGTCACGTGGTTAAACTAAGATGTGACGAACGAGAGGCGGCCTGGCAAATCATTGTTGGATCGATGACAGAGGGATTTTCTGGTGCATCCCGACAGCGCTCGTGTTGGAGCTCTACGGCCTGTGTCCGGCATGAGCGGTGTTCCCGGGTGGGCACAACGAGGGCGGCGCGACGCAGCAGGCCAGTTGATACCGGAGAGCGCGTCATCGTGGAGATGAGTGGAGAACGGGCACCGGACGACGGTGGACCGCTCCTTCGTCGGGGATACTCTCGGCTTCGCGCGACGCCGGGGAGCAAGGGACGCACCACCAGCTCGGCCTGATGCACCGGACGGCCGACAACGCGGGCGCGTGGGCGTGTGAGCCCCGCCGGCCTTGCTCGGACGGTCCGCCTCGCCGGCGGGAACCCCGTCGTGGCGATCGCATGGAGTGCGTCCTCGCCTGCAAGTGCGCAGTCCGGCGCGCTCGGTCCGCAGTGCAGAGGGCCTATATCGGGCTGTGAGTCGATCGGGGTCGATGAGAAAGAATCGGTCATCGGCTCGATTCGCTGGGCGGGGGCGGGGAGACCCCGCTGGACACCCTGCCAGTTCCGTGAGAGAGTCGCGCGCTCGCCCCTTCTGGCCGCGTGCCGGCGCCGTCCTGACCCCAGAGGGACATGGGTGATGTCGCTTGAGTCTGCAAGGATCCAGCTGGAGGTCGTTCATGAAGCGGTTCATTTCATCTGCTCTGGCGCCGAGAGGTGCGTTCTGGCTCTCGACCGCGGCGCTCGCGTGCGCCCTCACGGCTGCGTGCGGCGACTCGGGCTCGAGCTCCCAGGAGGGCGGAGGCGGGGAGGGCGGGGGAGGTGGCGGCGCAAGCGCCTCCAGCGCAAGCAGCAGCTCGGGTTCTGACAGCACGAGCAGCGCCAGCGCCAGCACGAACGGCGCCAGCGCCAGCACGAGCGGCGCCAGCGCCAGCACGAGCGGCGCCAGCGCCAGCACGAGCGGCGCCAGCGCCAGCACGAGCGGCGCCAGCGCCAGCACGAGCGGCGCCAGCTCGGGCTCCAGCAGCGCGAGCTCCAGCGCCTCGGGCGGCGAGACGGGCGAGCTCCGGATTCTCCCGCTCGGCGACTCGATCACCGCGTCGAGCTGCTACCGAGCCTTGCTCTGGCAAAAGCTCACCGAGAACGGTCACGCGCAGTTCGACTTCGTGGGAAGTCAAACCAGCGATTCTGGCTGCAGCCCACCCGGCTATGATCGCGATAGCGAGGGGCACGGCGGCTATCTCGTGACGGATCTCGCCGGTGGCAAGTACAACGAGCTCAGGGCCTGGTGCGCTGCGAATCCGGCGGACATCGTGCTCCTGCACTTCGGCACGAACGACGCGTGGAACAACAAGCCTGTTCGGACCATCCTCGATGCTTTCTCCACCGTGGTCGACGAGCTCCGGAAGAACAACCCGAGCGTCGTGGTGCTCGTTGCCCAGATCATCCCGATGAACCCCATCAACACGTCGAGCTGCTCGACGTGCGCGTGCCCGGATTGCGGCGCTCGGGTCGAGGCGCTCAACGCGGAGATCCCGAGCTGGGCCTCGAGCAAGAGCACGTCGGCCTCCCCGGTCGTCGTCGTGGATCAGTGGACCGGCTTCAACGCCAACGCGGGTCAGGACACGAGCGATGGCGTTCACCCGAACGCGACCGGGGCCGCGAAGATGGCGAACGCGTGGTACGACGCCCTCGTCCCGTACTTCTGAGCGTTCCGACGCCTGTGAGCGTGCGAGCCGCTTCCCACCTGACGGCGCGGCGGGTTACCCTTCGCTCGTGCGCGTCCTGGAGGTGTCCTGCGCCCTGCCGCTCCTCGTGATTCTGGCGAGGTACGTGCAGGAGAAGCTCGGCACCGGCAGGATGGGCGAGATGCTCTTCGCCTGCCACGTCGCGGGCCTCGCCGTGGCGCTCGGCCTCCTCGCCGGGTCTGCGTGGCTCCTCGGGCCGGCGTTCGTCTTTTCTGTGGGCGTGGGCGTCCCCGCGTGGCTCATCGAGGTCATCGCCACCCGGAAGACCCCGCCCATCGCGGTCGCCGCGCACCTCTCGCCGCCCGCGGCAGCCGCGCTCCACCTCGCGCAGCACGGCCTGCCCGCGGGCAGCGCGCTCTCGGCCTGGGGCGCGTTCGTCGCGCTGCTGCTGCTGAGCTTCTTCGCGACCGACCCGGCGCTCAACGTGAACCTCGCCCACCGTCCGTCCAGAGAAATGGCGTACTTCGCGCCCACGCCCTGGTCGGCGCGCCTGCTGATGGCAGGCGCGTCGCTCGGCGCGCTGCTTGTGGCGGAGTGGGGCTCGGCGCGTGTCTTCGGCCGGGGTGTGGCGCCCCAGGCCTGGGGGTGATCATGCGCTTTCGTGATCGAGGGGTTTACCATTTCGCAGGGCGCGTCCGCTGCCCCTTTGCCGGGCTGGGTACGCGCGGCGATCACGAGGGCAACCGCCTGGCCCTCGACGATGATCGCTCCCAGGTCGATCTGGATACCGGGGCGCGGCGCATCGTTCTTTACAACGATCACCCCTACCCGCAGAAGACCGTCATCGGCGATGTCCTCTTCCTGGCCGAGGGCACCACGGCGAGCGGACGCAGATCCCCGTTCGGCGTGCACCTCAAGGTGTTCAAGAAGGGGCGCGTGTTCTCGTTCGATCTGCACCGGCACATGCGCGCGGGCGAGCCCCTGGTGACGGCCGATTTCGAGCCCTTCGAGGTGATCGTGAAGGACGCGGTCACCCGCGTCGTCGCGCTCACGCCCGACGAGGTGCGTGAGCTCTGCCTGCGCCCATCTCTCGCTCTGCGCGCGGTCAAGGCGATCATGGCCACGCGGGATCTACGCCCGGGCGCGCCGCAGGATCCGGCGCAGGCTGGCTATCGCGTCGCGGATCTGTCGGTGGGGTTCGGGGCGCTCGGGGTTCATCACGGCATCGTGCGGGCGCAGCTCGTGTCGCTCGACGGGGCGAACGCGCCGCTCATCCGCCGCGGATCGGTGCCGGAGATGCTGCGCGAGGGGGCGTGGGAGCTGTCGCTCACGGCGCTGTCGAAGCGGTGGCTCGACGCGGTGATCGCCCGCGATCTGTTCCTGTTCGGGCTGGAGGGCGTGTCGATCTTGCGGCGGGTGCGGGAGCGCGGGCTCACCGAGGGGGAGACGCTCTCGTTCCGGTTCGAGCAGGGCGGCGGCTGGGTGGTGCTGGGGGAGTCGAGGGAGGCGCTGCCCGAGGCGACCGACGTGGCGCGGGCCTATCTGGAGTTCCATCTGCTGGGCGGGCTCCTGGCGGAGCACGCGGAGGGGCGGCGGCAGGAATGACCGTCGCGACGGAGCGAGTGGGCCGGAATGGGCTTGTCGGTGGTGTGGCCTACCTGGGCGTGTCGGTCCAACCTGGGTTAGGTCGCGCCTCGCGGGGTCGCGCCTCGCGGCCACTTGACCCACGATGTTCGGCTTCGGGTGGAAATTTTATTCACGGCTGCAAGTAATGTGGCGCAACGCGGGATTCTCAACCCGCGGGATTCTCAACCCGGGTCGGGTCGCCCGGGTCGGGATTCTCAACCCGGGTCGGGTCGCCCCCCGACTTCGAGCGCGTATCGTGATCACTTCCAGGCTTGGCGGGAATTGTGGGTGCCGAGCTGCTGGCGTGCGTATCGCTGAGCGTGTGCGCTCCGGCTCGTGCCGCTGCCCATCGGCTCTGCCGCTTCAAGAAGCACCAACTCCAATCGCTCAACTTGCAAAAGTCCAATATGAACAAGAACCGTTCTTCTCGATGGCTGTGCGGCACGACGTGGATCGCGCTCGGGCTCGCGACTCTCTCTGGATGCTCCGATGGGGGTGATGGAGGCGACGGTGGCGCCGGCGGTACGGGGGGAGCGAGCAGCACCAGCACCAGCACCAGCATCAGCGGCAGCGGCAGCACTGGGACGGCGGCTACCAGCGGATCGACCACCAGCGGCACCGGAGGTCCGGGGACGACCAGCTCCTCGACGACCGGCGGTTCGGGCGAAGGCGGCGCCGGGTCGGGCGGTTCGGCCAGCGGAACCGGCGGAGGCGACGAGCCCCCCACCGGGAAGTTCGTCGGCAACATCACGACGAACCGCGCTGTGCGCGAAGGCTTCGCGAAGCACTGGAACCAGATCACGCCCGAGAACGAGGGCAAGTGGGGAGAGGTCGAGTCGTCCCGCGGCAACCGAGACTGGAGCAAGCTCGACGCGATCTACAAGTACGCGAAGGACAACAACATCATCTTCAAGCACCACGTCTTCGTGTGGGGCAGCCAGCAACCCGGCTGGATCGCGAACCTGTCGGCGACGGATCAGCAGGCGGCCGTGAAAGACTGGATGCGGACGTTCTGCGAGCGTTACCCCGACACGAAGTACATCGACGTCGTCAACGAGCCGCCGCCCCACACCACGCCCTCTTACAAGAACGGTATCGGCGGCGACGGGGCCAGCGGCTGGGACTGGATCGTCAACTCGTTCAAGTGGGCTCGCGAGTACTGCCCGAAGGCGGTCTTGATCCTCAACGACTACAACAACATCGAGTACCCGAACGATCACAACAACTTCATGAAGATCGCGAAGGCGGTGATCGACGCGGGCGCCCCGGTCGACGCTCTCGGCGCGCAGGCCCACGACGCGTTCAAGATCAACACCAACACCGTCAAGGGCTACATCGACGCGATGGCCAAGCTGGGCAAGCCCGTGTACATCACCGAGTACGACATCGGCATCGCGGACGACAACCAGCAGAAGAAGGTGATGGAGGAACAGTTCACGATGTTCTGGAATCACCCCTCAGTCCCCGGGATCACCTTGTGGGGTTACATCGTCGGCGCCACGTGGAGGGACAACACCGGCATCCAGCATTCGGACGGCAGGATGCGGCCGGCCATGAGCTGGCTGATGGAGTTCCTGGAGCGTGAGTGAGCTCACGCTGACGCGGTGAACCCGAGCGAGATCCCTCCGCGGAGGGATCTCGCTCGCGTCGGCACTTCGATGGTCACAGCGGGACTTCGATCACGTCCTCGCAGGTGAAGTCAACGCCCAGAGACACCTCGACCTCGGACTGGACCACGGCGCACGTGTCATCACAGAGCACGATCGCGGTCGGGTTCGCGGGGTCGTCGTAGCGCCATGTGCCCGCGGCCGCGCATGCCTGGTCATAGACGAGCGTCGTCGGGGTGCTGCTCACGGCGCTCGTGTATTTCACGTCGACCTTCTGCTTGTCGAACGACCTCCCATCGGGGGGCGGCGGGATCGGGATCGTGCACGAGACGGCAGCGCCGCGGATCTCGTTGATGGCCTCCTTGAACGCGGCTGAGGTCTGCGCAGCGTTGCCGGTGTCGATGATGAACGCCTCTCCTGTATTGCCCGCCGCCGCGATGTCGCGCAGGTTCTCGAGGCTCGCCGGCGCGTCCTCCACCGGCGGATTCTCGACCCCGATCACGAAGGTCGAGATGCCGCTGGCGCGCGCCGCCGCGACGCGCTCGACGACGGCCTCGACCGAGTTCGCCGGGCCGGTGCACAGCTCCGGATAGCCGTCGGTCACGAGCACGATCGCGTATTCCCCGGGGCTCTGCCGACGCTGCTCCTCGACGAACGCGGTCGTGCCCTCGATCACGAAGGCCGTCGGCGTGCCGATGCGCCAGGCGGCGATCGGAGGCACGACGGAATCCATCGCCTCGCCGAACGCCGGAGAGGGCAGCGGCGTCATCGCGACGTCCGGCGTCAAGTAGGTGTCGCCATTGCACATCCGCGCCGGGCCGGGGAACAACGTCATCGAGGCCCTGAGCCCGGTGGACCCGGGATCCTCGAAGAACTGCTTCGTCGCGGCGGAGATGGGATCCCACTTGAGCGACCGATCGCGCCAGGCCACGTCGTTCGACCCCATGCTGGCCGACACGTCGAACGCAAACGCAAGGTACACTTGCTGGAATCCCGCTTGGGACGTCTCGGTGGCGCACGCCTGCCCCGCGGCCGTCGAGCCGCCACTGCTGGCGCCGGTCGCACCTGAATCAGCGCCGGGCCCCGGAACGTCTCCTTCGCCGAAGCTGCCATCGTAGTCGCCGCCGGCGCCGGTGCCGGTGCCGGTGCCGGTGCCGTTCTGCGAGCCGCCGCCGCCCGCGGTGCCCTCCGGAGCCCCGCTGCAGGCGGCGCTGGCCAAATTCACCATTGACAAGGCAATGGCCATCGTAGGCAATCTCATAAGTCGACTCCTCTTCGAGCGCGTGTCAGGCGCGGTACGCCGGCACGACGCACATAGAAACGAGAGGCCACCTGAGGCGGAATTTTTTAGAGCCGCGCCTCGCTGAAACCCCGTGATCGGCGAGGAGTATAATCGATGACGCTGCTCTTTGCGCGGTATACGGTCCGAAAAGCGGCCGCATCATAGTGGGACCATCACGGCGCAATGCGGCGAGCGTACAAGGTACTTGTAGTCCACCCGGGCCGTACGCGCTGGATGACCGATAGGGCCGTGGCGATCCGCCCTCGTGGGAAGGCGACGCTCTATCAATAATCAATCTACGCATCGAGGGCACGATCCGACCGAGGTTGACGTAGCTGAGGTAGCTCAGTATTGGGAGGGCCGGCTACGCCGGAGGGCCCAGTCCGGTCGGGGCACGCGACAGCGAGACGAGCAGGAGCCGGCGCCGACGTCGGCGCGCCGTCGTGGGAGTGTGCGTTTGCGTACCGGCAGGCGAGCCCGGCTCGACCGGCCGACCCGGGCTGCGTTGGGGGCTAATCGCAGGTGTTGGCGCGCGTGTTCACCAGCGTGAGATTGCTGAAGGTGCTGTTCGTGGCGCAGGGATTTTCGTTGACGGCGGTGTTCGTGAGCGTGAGGTTCTGAATCGTGATGTCGGAGGAGTTCGCGAACTCGTCGCGTGCGGCGAGCCGGATGTCGCCGCCGCCGGTGACGGTCCCGGACTCAGCGGCGACGTTCACGTTGTGACAGTTCTCGATCAGGATCGAGTTACTGCCCGTGTCGGCGACGTCGATGCGGTCGATCGTGAAGCCCCCGCTCTCGGACACGCAGAAGATCCCGCGCCCGCCGCCGCGGGCGATGACCTCGCCGACGCGGATGTTGGTGGGGTAGCTGCTGCCGATGCGTCCTGCGCGGTTGGCGAGGCGGAACGCCGCGTAGCCGGTGCCCGCGCCCGCGTTCACGGCGTCGACCGTCCCGATCTCGGCGTTGACCGTGTCGTTCAGGAGGAGACCACATTCCCCGGTGTCGCGCGCGATGACGGTGCCGATGCGGAGGCCGTCGACGCCGTAGGTCTCCACGCCGTGTGAGCTGGTCCCCTCGGCGTACACATGGTCGATGTCGATGTTCGTCACCTTGTCGGCGCGGTCCGAGCGACCATGATTGTCGATCCGGATCCCGAGGCCGCTCGAGACGCGCAGCTCGACGTGGCCGAGGCGCAGGTTCTCGACGTCGCGGAAGAACATGGCGTAGAGCGGGGTGCCGCTGATCGTGACGTTCGGGATCTCGATGTCGGTCCGGCCGCGCGCATAGAGGGGTGCCATGTCGCCGGACCCGCTGCCGGTGACGTCGATCGTGCCGCAGATGTTGAGCACGGTGTAGCTGGGGACGCTCAGTCGCGAGCTCGCGCTCATGGTTCCCGAGCCCTGAACCAGGACGCTCTCCTTGCTGGTACGGCCGGAGCTGAGGCTATCGAGCGCCGCCTGGATCGCGGATCGCATGTCATCACCGCTGTAGACGTTACGGCTGCCGTTCTGCGCGACCCAGCTGGATCCCGATCTCGTCGCCACGGCGTTGTAGCCGCTCGCGTCCCCATCGCAGGGATACGCCGCATCGCCACCGCCGCTGCCGCCGGCTCCCGCTCCACCGGTGCCCGTTTCGCCAGCACCCGCTCCACCGGTGCCCGCATCGCCAGCGCCCGCTCCACCGGTGCCCGCTTCGCCAGCCCCCGACCCTCCGGTGCCCGTTCCGCCCGAGGCGTCGAATCCACCCGAACCAGGCGCGCCAGCTCCCGATGTGCCGCCGATCGTGACTCCCCCGCCCGCGCCCGAGCCCCCGCTCGAGGTCGCGCCCGTCGAGGCCGAGCTGTCATCGTCTCCCTCGGGGTCGCTGCCAGCGCCCGATCCGCAGCCTGCTGCCACGAGCAGCCCGACGAGGGTTGACATCACCGAAATTGTGCGTGTTCGAGTGTTCATCATCGGCTCCGAACGGTGAGAGGGACCTGCGGTCCCCTGGTCGACGCTCGCGCTGGGGCTTGACGCCCGGGCCCCTGATGGGCAGCGCTGAGCGACTATAGACCTACGGTCACCGTGACGGTGTCGACGTGAGGACGAGCGCCAATGTCAGCTCGTGGTTCAGCGTGCCCGCTGCCTGCGCGCCGGCGGCGGCGGCCAGGATCGCGCTCTGCGCGGGCGTCGTCAGGTCTCCTGCGGCGTAGATCCCGGGCCGCGAGGTCTGCTTGTGGCCGTCGACGACGACGAATCCCTGATCATCCAGCGTGAGCCCCAGCGCGCCGACGAGCGGCCCTTGTCGCTGCGGTGGCCTGGCGAAGAGCACATCTCGATGGACCTCTGCGCCTCCTTCGAGCTGCACGGCCGCGAGGTGTCCTTGGCGCGCGCGGAGCCCGGCGAGGCGCCGCTCTTCGATGCGCACCTGCGCCCGATCGAGCTTCCGACGCGCCTCGTCGGGAACTGCGAACGCGCCGTCGGTGAAGGCGACAACGTCGCCCGTCCACCCCTTCAAGAACATCGACCACTCCAGCCACTCGGCTGCGGGCACGAGATAGCCGAACGCGCTGCCGCGCACCTCCCAGGCGTGGCAGTACGGACACTGGAAGACGCTCCGGCCCCAGAGCTCACGGTACCCCGGAAGGGAGGGGAGCTCGTCGACCATTCCAGTGCAGAGGAGGACGCGGCGGGCTTCCACGGAGCCCGCTGAGGTCCTCACGACGAACCGCCCTGCATCGCCGTCGATGCCCTCGACCCGCACGTCGCGCGCGTCGACCGAGTCGTAGGGCGCGAGCTGCTCACGCGCGATGCGGCGAAATTCGGACGGCGGCGTTCCATCGCGCGTGGCGAAGCCGTGGACGAGGGCCGCCGCGGCGTTGCGGGGGGGACCGGCGTCGCACAGAAGGACGCGCTTCCGGGCTCGACCGAGGGTGAGCGCTGCGGACAGGCCCGCGGGCCCTCCTCCCACGATCACGACGTCATACGGCATGAGTTCTCTCCTTTGCACTGGTGTAACAACGGGGTTGGGCACAGCGGTCGAAGCGCGGGAGCATCCAAGCGCGAGGAGCGCCAGACCGAGAGGTGCGCCCGTCTCGAGCCATTCGCGGCGGGTCAGCTCAACGCTCATGTCGGGATCCTCATCGAGCCAGGATGTAGCTTCCGACGCCCGCCCTCGTAAGAGGCGGTGTTTCGGCAGGATGGGCGGTTCTTTCGATGCGCGATGGCACGAGGGGCGTGAGCGGGAAAGGGGGGCTTCTTCCGTGATGGCTCGGAAGGTGCATCCGGTCACAGTCCGCCGTCGTCACGCGATGGGGGGGCATGCCGTACCGCCGCTTGCCCCCCGGAACTCGTCACCTGCTCGCGCTCGCGCTCGCGTTCACGTTCGTCGCGACGCTCGCCGCTCCCGCCGCTCCCGCTCACGCCGAGACCTGCACCTCGACCGAGCGCAAGGCGCTTCCCGACGCGCTGCCGATGCGCGACTTCGCCACGCGCCTCGGCGCACGCATCGACGCGTGCGCCACGGAGGCGCGCCGCCCTGATGCGGAGCGCTTCTGCGCGGAGCACAGGATCGAATGCAGCGCCGCGCGTGTCCGCGACTTCGTGCGCGTCCGGACGCTGTTCGAGATGACGCGCGACGGTGGCCCCTTTCGGTTGCGCTGGAGCATCACGGATCGCGACCCGACCGCCAGGCACATCTGGGCCGCGTGGAGGCAGAAGCCGCCGCTGGCGTCGTCAGATGCATCCTCGGCGACCGCGGAGTGCGACGAGCTCTCTGCGCTCTTCGCGGGGCTCGCGCGCCGGCTCGACGTCCGAGGCGTCGGCCTTTTCTGGCCGACGAGCAATCACACGATCGCCGCGTGGGACGTGACGCCGGCAGTACGCGTGCTGGTCCCGACGTCGCAGATCTTCCTCGCGTGCGACGCGACGTTCGACCGAACCACGTTCTTGCCGTCGAAGCAGCGTGTCGTCTACGAGCTCCGTGCGACCGACGTGCCCGACGCGGTCCCCGTACCGCGAGCGTTGGCGACGTTCCTGCTCGATCAGATCGCGCATTACGCGGGCGCGTCGCTCGACGTGCTCGCGATGCTCCGGACGCACCGGGCGCTGCGCTTCGACTCGAGCGTCCCCGCAGCATGCGGCGCCGACGCCGCCGCGGCGGCGAAGTCGCTTCGCGCGCGGCCGCTCTCCCCATCGGACCGCCGGGCGCTCATGCGCTACGGGTCGACGGAGCTCGGGCTCGCCGCACCATCGGTCGAGGAGACGCTCGAGCGGCTCGCGCGGTAGCACCTCGGACGGGCGGCTTCGCCCCGCGAACCCAACCTCGCGAACCCAACCTCGCGAACCCAACCTCGGTCGGCGCAGCGCCGCGCCGCAGCCGCGCAGCGCGGCGCGGCGCGGCGCGAACCCAACCTCGGTCGGCGCCGGTCCCGGTCGGCGCAACCTCGGTCGGGGGAGGGCCAACCTCGGCGCGGCGCGAACCCAACCTCGGTTGGCGCAGCCTCGGTCCGGGGGGGCAACCTCGGTCGGGGGTATACGTGCCCCAGGTTGGCAGCGCAGCGCAGCGCCGCAGGGCGGGTTGGGGCAGCGCCGGGTACATAGGACGAGCGTGGCGGGCACTGGCGGAAATCGGCCGCCGCCACCCGCCCCGCGGGGCAAGTCCTTGAAATAATTGCCACTGACTCGCGGCACGGCGCTTGTTTCTGCGCTCCGGCCATGAGCCAGCCTCGTGAGATCGCTCCCGGCGCGACGTACCTGCTGACCCGTCGGGTCCTTCGGCGGCACTTTCTGTTGCGGCCCGATGTGGCCATCAACCAGCTGTTGATCTACGCCCTCGCAGTCTCGGCCCGCCGCTTCGGCGTCGAAGTTCACGCGCTTTGCGCGATGTCGACGCACCTGCACCTCATTGTGACCGATGTGCAGGGCGTGCTGCCGCGCTTCCTGCAGTTCTTTCATCGCCTGGTCGCGCTGGGCACGAAGGTGCTGCGCAAGTGGGAAGGGCCAGTATGGGACCACGAGGCCACGAGCGTGGTACGGCTCGCGACGCCGGCGGCGGTGGTGGAGAAGATGGCCTACGTGCTCGCGAACCCAGTGGCCGCTGGCCTGGTCCGGCATGCGAGGGAATGGCCGGGCGTCAAGGTGGACGTGGGGGAGCTCGGCCGAGGGGCGCTGCACGCGAGGCGCCCCTCGGCGTATCTCGACCCGGAGAATCCGCAGTGGGTCGAGGACGCGACGCTGCCGCTGGCGCTGCCGCCAGGCATCGAACAGGAGAGCGCGGAGGGCTTTCGGCAGCAGGTCGCTGCCGAGCTCGAGCGTCAGGAAGCGCAGGCCCGTGCGGAGGTGGAGCGGCGAGGGCTGCGCGTCTTGGGCGCCGAGCGGGTCAGCAAGGTCTCCCCCTACGACCGAGCGAAGAGCTCCGAGGGACTGCGCGAGCGCAATCCGACCTTCGCCGTCGGCCATGAGCAGGGTGAGGCATGGCGAACCGCTGCGGCCGCTGTGCGAGCGTTTCGCGCGTCATACCGCGCCGCGCTCGGACGATGGTGCGTCGGCGTGCGCAGCGTCATTTTCCCGGCGGGGACGTGGTGGATGCGCACGTTTCATGGCGCCAGCGTGACGGATGTGGCGCTCGCAGTGTAGAGCGGCCCACGGGAGCGCGACAGCGAGGCGGACGGGAGCAGGCCATGGCTTCGACGCGTCGTTGGGAGGGAATGTACGTTTGGATGCGGCGGAGCGAGTGGCGCATCCTTGAGGCAGGATGCGAGATTGAATGCGCATCCGTCATGTCGCGCCGGGAGCGCATGAAGCGGCGCGAAGGTAAGGCCGTCGGAGGCGCTGCTGGGCCGAATGGGCCGGATAGAATTGTTTTGTACCGGATGACGGACGTGGATTGATGGGGCAGCCCGGGTTCGTCGATTCGGCGATCGATCAACCGGGCGACCGGCCAACCCGGGTCCGTTGATCTTCAACCCGGGTCCGTTGATCTTCAACCCGGGTCCGTTGATCTTCAACCCGGGTCCGTTGATCTTCAACCCGGGTCCGTTGATCTTTGCGACCACCGCCATTGCTTTTCCAGATAAAACGGAGCATGTTCCGGGGGCTACGGGCGGACAGCAAGGCTCTCCCACGACGGCGCGGCAGCCGGTCGGCTCTCGAACCAGCCGCAAGCGGCCGTACGCGGTGGAGCGGAGATTCCGATGACGATCCACTGCGAGGCAGAGAGTCCAGGCGAGCTCGTCCAGTATCTTCATGTTAGCGGGCACACATTTCACGTCGACGTCCCGGAGGCGGCCGGGAGGCGCGACTTTGGGCTGGGACCGCACGACTACTTCGACGCGGCGCTCGCCGCGTGCAAGACGCTGACGGCGACGCTGTACGCGGAGCAGAAGGGGATCGCGCTTGAGCGCGTCGAGGCCCACGTCGAGCGCGACGATAACGAGGAGCGCCGTGGGAAGTCTGTGCTCAAGATCCGCCTCGCGTCTCACGGCCCGCTGGCGGAGGCCGCTCGGTCGCGGCTCCACGCCATGGTCGCTCGCTGCCTGATCCACAAGCTGATGACCACGGCGGACGTGGTGATCGAGACCGCACACCTTGAGGGCTCCTCTGGAGCCAGCGTCGATCCGGGGGAGCCGTGAGAACCAGGAGATCTCGATGAGCCGATATCCCGACAAGGAGCCGGAGTGCCTGTACGCAGACAGCTCGGTCATCGAGCTCGTGATCGAATCGCGCCCGCGGGATCTGGGCGGCTTCGCGGTGCGACGCACGCTCCCATCGACGCAGCGAAGGCAGGTCGGGCCGTTTCTTTTCTTCGATCACATGGGGCCGGTCGATTTCGGGCCGGGTCAGGGGATCGACGTTCGACCGCACCCGCACATCGCGCTCGCGACCATCACCTATCTCCTTGACGGGGAGTTCGTGCATCGCGACAGCGTCGGCTCGGAGCAGCCGATCCGGCCGGGCGACGTGAACTGGATGGTCGCGGGGCGCGGCGTGGTCCACTCGGAGCGGACGGCGCCCGAGGTGCGGGCGCGCGGCGCACGGATGCACGGGATCCAGACGTGGGTCGCGCTCCCGCAGCGTGACGAGGAGATCGAGCCGCGCTTCGAGCATCACCCGCGCCTGACGATGCCCGTCGTGAGCCGCCACGGCGCGGAGCTGCACGTCATCGCCGGGACCGCGTACGGCGCGGAGGCGCCCACAGGGGTCCTGTCGCCGACGCTCTACGTGCATGCGCAGCTCGACGCCAGCGCGACGCTGCCGATCGACGACGAGCACGAGGAGCGCGCCATCTACGTGATTGACGGGGCCATCGACTGCGACGGCAAGCGCTTCGGCGAGGGCGCGATGGTCGTGATCCGTCCGCGCGCGCACGTCGCCGTGCAGGCCATCAGCAAGACGAACCTCATGCTCATCGGCGGCGCCCCGCTCGACGGACCGCGCCACATCTACTGGAATTTTGTGGCAAGCTCGAAGGAACGCATCGAGCGAGCGAAGGCCGACTGGCGCGAGGGCCGTTTCCCCAAGATCCCCGGCGATGACACCGAGTTCATCCCCCTCCCGGAGGGCGGCTGACGTGAGCATGCGGCCGGCTCCGGGATCACGGGGATACGAGCTGGCGGCGTCCTTGGCCGCCTTTTCGATGGCCTTGGCCTCGTTTCGGTCGCCGCACCACTCGCGCAGCCAGGCCCACGAAGAGGTGGTACGCTCCGCCGATGAGCCACGATGATCTCGGCCCCATGCCGATCCGGTTCATGCGGCATGCGGGCTCCGGCGACACCACGCTACCGATGCGGCGCCCGGCGGTCCACACCTACGTCGCCCTCGCCCTGCACGTCGGAGGCCGTATGCGGGTCGAGCATCGCGGCGAATTCGAGCTGCGGGCCGGACATCTCCACCTCATTCCCGCAGGCGACGCGCACCGCGTCCTGTCCGCGAGCCGCCCGGATGTGTGGGGGATCGGCTTCTGCCGGACGTGTCTCGACCCGGCGCGCTATGGCGGCCTGCTCGCCCCGCTCGACCGCGTCCGCCACGGGGCATCTCCTGTGGTCGAGCTGCCGGGGGCGCGGCAGGCGTACGTGCTCGATCTGCTCCGGGAGCTCGAGCGCGAGCAGCAAGCTGCGGTCGCGCTGCCGGTCGTCGCCGAGAGCCTGCTCGCCCTGGTGCTCGCGGAGGTCGTGCGCGCGAGCGGCACTGCCCGGGCCGCCCCGACGCCGCGTCCTTCGATCGTGGCCGAGGCTCTGGCCGTGATCGAGGCCCGGTGCCTCGGACCGCTCTCCTTGAAGGAGGTCGCGGCGGCGGTGCGCCGGACGCCTGCCCACGTCACGACCGCGGTCAAGCAGGCCACTGGGCGCACGGTGGTCGCGTGGATCGTGGAGGGACGTCTGGCCGAGGCGCGGCGCAGGCTTCTCGCGACCGACGAGTATGTCGACGTGATCTCCGAGCGCGTCGGCTATGCCGACCCGAGCCACTTCGTGCGGCTGTTCCGGCGCCACCACGGCGTCACCCCCGCCGCCTGGCGTGCCCAGCACCGCCGACCTCAGCTGACCCGGGTTGAGCGAGCCAGCGACGCATCCAGGTAGCAATCCGACCCAGCAATCCGACCCAGGTTCGGGTTGGTTGCTCCCAACCTGGGTCGGGTTGAGCTTCTTCTAACCTGGGTCGGGTCGCAGGGACCCAGCCTGAGTCGGGTCGCAGCGCAGGGCCCCCAACCTGGGCCGGGTCGCAGCGCAGGGCCCCCAACCTGGGTCGGGTTGGGCTGGGCAGCGGCCGCGCCCGCGCCACTGACGTGCAGCCGCAACTTAGCCGCGAGGTGGACGCAGATCCTGGTAACATCTGCTCAATGCAAGAAGAGAGAAAGGAAGCAGCTGAGCCCATCCATCTCGCGCCTTTGCCGATGTCGCTCCGCTGGGAGCCGCCGCCGAAGAGCTGGAGCGCCGGGGACGGATCGAGCCTGACGATCACGGCAGGCAGCAAGACCGACCTGTTCATCGATCCGGAAGGCACGGCCGAGGCGCTGACCGCGCCGCGCTTGCTCGGCACCCCGCAGGGGGACTTCATCGTCAGCGCCCGGGTGACCGTCGGCTTCTCGGCGGTCTACGACGCTGGCGTGCTGCTCCTCTGGGCGCACGAGCGCGCGTGGGCCAAGCTCTGCTTCGAGCTCTCGCCGCAACGCGAGCCGACGATCGTCTCCGTCGTCACACGCGGCCTGTCGGACGACTGCAACGCGTTCGCCGTCGGCAGCGACCACGTCTGGTTGCGCGTGGCGCGGCTCGGTCGAGCCTACGCGTTTCACGCCTCCGTCGACGGGACGGCGTGGCGGCTCATCCGCTATTTCGCCTTCGACAGCGCCGGGGACGCCGCTGTCGGCTTCTCGGCGCAGTCGCCGACGGGCGGTGAATGTACGGCGGTCTTCGAGGATATCCGCTTCGCGCCGCGGAGGCTCGGCGATATCCGCAGCGGAGAGTGACGCCGCGAGCGCCGGCGCCATGGCCCCTGGTCAGCCCGCCGTCGACCGGCTTTCGCATGCGCTCGCGCACATGTCGTCAACGGCGCATCACGCGCTGGCGCGCGCGGCTTCCCCACACCCGCGGAGGACCGGGGCGCATGAGGGGTACCGCGTCTTCGGCGCAGCGCGCGGCGGCCCTCACCGGGTCGTGAGCGCCAGCCATCGGCAGCCGTCGGCGCGTGCTGCAAAGGTGCACCTCGCGACGCTGTACGTGTGGGTTTGCAGGTACCCATGCGCGACCGATCCCGGGTGTTCGCGATTCAAAGGCCACCGCGTTCGCGATACGCTGCGGACATGTCCCGGCCTCTCGCCTCAGGTCGTCCCTCTTTGGGCACACTCACCGGTTTGGGACACGGGGGCGGTACGAAGGTCACGGGCGTGCTGCAGCCGCCCGCTCTGGGTCAACAGCCCGATGCCCCGGCGACGGACGTCGCGCGCGACGCTGCCACGCTCAGCGAGCAGGCGGTGCCGTCGTCGCAGCTGCGTCCCGCCGCTCCGCGCGGCGCCGGACAGGACGAGACCCGAGCGGTGCTCCGGCCAGACCGCATCGTCGCCGGACGGTACAAGCTCGTGCATCCGCTCGGCCACGGCGCCATGGGCGAGGTCTGGCGCGCACACGACCGCGTCCGGCGCTTCGATGTCGCGCTCAAATTCCTCGTGCTTCCTCGCCAGAACCTGGCCATCGACTTCATGGAGCGCTTCCGCTTCGAGGCGCAGGTCGCGGCGCAGCTCGGGCGGAAGACCGACCTCATCGTTACCGTGCACGACGCCGGCGAGGATCCTGAGACAGGCCCGTACCTCGTCATGGAGTACGTGCGCGGCCGGTCCCTCCGGCAGTTGATCCAGGAGCGAGGGCCGGTGCCGGCGGTCGAGCTCGCTGCGCTCCTCTGCCAGATCGGAGAGGCCCTCTCGGTGGCGCACGGCCTCGGGATCGTGCATCGCGACATCAAGCCATCGAACATCCTGCTCCGCAACGGACGCGACGGCCGCCTGCGGGCCAAGGTCGCCGACTTCGGGATCGCCAAGTGGATCCGCCAGGATCTGGCGGCCGACTTCCCCCGCCAGACCGCCGAGGGCGTGGTGCTGGGCACGCCGGCCTACCTCAGCCCCGAGCACACGTGCGACGGGCACGCGGATCCGCAGCTCGACATGTGGGCCCTCGCGGTGGTCGCGCACGTGGCGCTCACCGGTCAGCAGCCCTTCGCCGGCCGCAACATCGCCGATGTGCTCGCCTCCATCCTCTCCAGCGGGCGACCCCCGCTGTCGACGCTGTCCCCGGGGGCGCCGCCGCAGCTGGAGAGCTGGTTCGCGCGCGCCTTCGCCCTGGATCCTGCAGAGCGATTCCCGTCCATCAAGCCGATGATCGCCTCCTTCGTTGCCGCGGTCGGGGCGCCGGACGCGCCTGGCACGCTGGCGCTTGCTGCGCCGGCGCTCGCTGCGCCGCCGCGGCGGACCAGGGTGCACCTCGCGGCGGCTGGCCTCTTCGTCGCGCTCGGGCTGGGGATGGCGATCGCGGCCGCGCTGCCCCGGCACCGTCCAGAGGGCACCTCCGCCGCGCTGCGGGCGGTCGGCGACGAGGTGCGCGCCGTGGTCCGCCACGCTCCCGCGGCGCAGACGCCGAGGGCGCCCCCGGCGAGCGCGCGCTCGACGGTCCCGACGGCCGGACCCACGGCAGCGCCGCTCGCGACGACGGCGCCCCTGACAGCGCCGCTCCCCGCCACGACGCCGGTGGAGCCCGCGCCGCGGCTCGCCGCGACGCCGCCGGAGCCTGCGCCGCGACCCGCCGCGGCGCGTCCCGTCCGCGCGTCCGAGGCGCCGCGGAGCACGGGCGGAGCGCCCCCGCGACAACGCTCGACCGACGCAGGTGTGCGGAAAAGCGCGATTTTCTGAGCAGCGACGGCGAGCCATCCCGCTCGTCGGCCTGAAGTCGAGCGCGCCCGAGGTGCTGGTATCGACGTTCTTGAAGGACACGATCCTGCCGCGCCATGCCGCAACCTGGGTCGGGGCATCGCCAACCTGGGTCGGGGCATCGCCAACCTGGGTCGGGGCATCGCCAACCTGGGTCGGGGCATCGCCAACCTGGGTCGGGGCATCGCCAACCTGGGTCGGGTCATCGCCAACCTGGGTCGGCTATCCCGCCAACCTGGGTCGGGTCATCGGGGTCGGGTCATCGCCCCAGGTTGGGTCCGGCCACGCTTTGGCCCACGACGAGCGCCGGTGCGCTCAGCGCGGTCGCGTCCGTCATGCCGGCCTGGACGCGCGCGTAGATGCCGCACGCCTCGCCGGCGATGAGGTAAATGCCGTAATTGACCGACTCCCGCCGCTCGTTCTCCAGGGCCGCGAAGTACCGCTGCGCGATCCACCGGCCCTCGCGGGCCTTGGCCAGAGAAGCGCGCCAGACGTCGTCGGACGTGTGGCGCCCGAGGATCACCTCTTCCCCCTCGGCGCCGTAATCGCTCTTCAGGACCCAGTCCTCGCGCTGCGCGCGGAGCAGCTCGGGGTGCACCGTCTCCAGCCGCGACGTCACCGGCACGTGGCGCTGGATCACCGACTGCGCCTGCGGCGAGAAGCGGTGGAGGTGCTCCCACATGAACGCCATCGAGCGCTTGTTCTGCGGCAGCACCGCGCCGAGCGGGTTCAGGATCGCGGCGCGCCCGTCGGCCGCCGCCGAGAGCACGGCGCCGAGCGGGCCGGCGAGCGGCTCGGCGTCGGGGATCTGCTCGTCGGTCCACACGCTCGATCGCTCCCCCCACCAGTCCGTCTTGTAATGGCGGAGCAGGATCGAGAACGGGACGTCGAACAGGGACAGGCCCCGATCGTCGTGACCGAGGTTGTACGGCGAGCCGAGGAATACCGCGTAACCGCGCTCCTCGAGCCAGCACCGGTAAAGGCGGATCACCGAGAGATCCTCGGTGAACTCCGTGGGATAAACGAAGCCGAGGCGCCGCGTCGCGGCCTCGCCGAGGAGCGCGCGGGCGACCTCGTCCACCATCGCGCAGAACCGGGCGCCGAGCTCGCGGTTGGGGTCGAGCGCGCCCGGGTGGTCCGCCGCCGCGAGCGCGCTCAGCACGACCGCCTCCGCCTCGCCCGTCGGCGTGTCGCAGTTCAGCTCGGCGATCGCGGGGCCCTCGTCCGTCAGGAAGACGTCGGCGCGCGCGATGCCGTGCCACAGCGGCTGCGACGAGAGCCACATCGCCTTCTGGCAGGGCGTCAGACAGAAGAAGTCGTCGAGCAGCGACGGCTCGTCCGCGACGAGCAGGCACAGCTCGTTGTACACCGCCGCGACCTCCTCGGCGGCCCGGTACAGGGCGCGCTGCTCCGCCGCCGTGACGAGCACCGGCTCCTCGCGGAAGCGCGGCGCGCCGTCGATCCAGGGGTCGGTGATGAGGCCTGTCTCGACGATCCTGGCGGCGAAGGCGTCGTAGGCCCGGACAGCGTCGCTCATAGGAGGCGCGCGATGGCGATCGAGGTCGCGAGGTAGGTCGCCGCCTCGAGGGCGCCCATGCCCTCGTTGCGGTCGGCCGCGATGCCCGCGTCGAGGCGGCCGCCGCGCAGCGCGAGCGGCGCGCCGAGCAGCAGGCTCTGCACGAGGAGCTGCCGGACAGGGTAGAGCGCGAACAGATAGAGCAGCACGCCGCCATAGCCCTTCAACGAGACGAAGAGGCCCTCGAAGTCGCCCTCGAGCGCCCGCGCGATGATGATCGCCACGGCGATCGAGACGCCGGCGTAGCTCAGCGCGGCGGCGAGGTTCTCGCCCTGGATCTGCTCGGCGTCGTCGTAGGTGGTGAGCGCCCGGAAGAGGGTGATGAACACGTGCAGCGTGATCTGCGCGAGCAGGAAGAAGCCGAGAGAGATCGCGAGATCGCCGAGATCCTTGCCCGCTATCGCGCGCGAGGTGATGAGCCCGGTCGCCACGTAGTGCGCGCCCGCCGCGAGCCCCGCGGCCGCGTTGCCGCGCTCGATTTCGGCCGGGAGCCGCGCCTTGAGCAGGAGCCGGATCCCGAGCTGGCCGGTCGCGATCACGAGGAGCAGGCCCACGACCGCGAACGCGCTCACCCAGAGCAGATCGCGCGCGAAGCCCGACCCGTCGAGGCAGTTCTTGACGGCGTTCGCGGCGACGAGGAACACCGCGAGGACCTGGCCCACCGTGAGCAGCCGGCGCGCGACGTTGCTCTCCGTGAGATCGCGGGCGACCGTGTGCGCCGGCGAGAAGATCCTCTGCCCGATGCGCAGGAGGGCGAGCAGAGCGAGCGTCGTGCCCAGCCCGAACCCCATGACGTAGGACAGATCCATGGGACGCACGCTACAGAACGCGCAGCGCCGTCACAAGCCCCAGCGCGCGCCGCGAAAGGCCCGCGCGAGGCGCTTTCCGGCCCGCGGGTTTGCGGGGCGGCCCGCCCTTTGTGATATGGGTAGGTCCACCGGCCGGCGACGGCCCGGCTTCCGCGACGGACCATGGTCGAACCTCCTTGCGACTCCGGCACTCAGGGCATCCAGGGCATCTTCGCGCGGCCCTATATCGACCTCGAGCCGTACCTCGATCTCGCCCCGCTCGGCGAGATCCACGAGGAGATCTGCCTCGGGCTCACGCAGGTGCCGATCGATTACACGGGCGGCAGCCACCGCACGATGGGCATCATGCCGCCGTCGCGCCTCGGCGAGGCGCTCGGCGACTACGGCGAGGTGATCCGCGGCCT
The DNA here is from genome assembly GCF_051521455.1 of Sorangium sp. So ce887. Taxonomy (NCBI): domain Bacteria; kingdom Pseudomonadati; phylum Myxococcota; order Polyangiales; family Polyangiaceae; genus Sorangium; species Sorangium sp. So ce887. The sequence continues at coordinate 4,798,148 of NZ_CP150354.1, forward strand.
CAAGGACGAGGAGTTCGCCACGTTCCAGCGCCTCTCGGACGACCCCTCGGCCATCGACCGCTCGACGCGCGACGCCCTCGAGTTCGGCGAGGAGCGCGACATCCCGCTCTCGCGGCGGCAGATGCTCTGGCTCAAGTTCCGCCATGGGGTCTACTTCCCCTGGAAGGTCTATGTCGAGCTGATCCCGAACCGCCTCTGGAGCGACAAGAGCCGGAGCGAAGGCAAGGACTTCACCCGGCTCGCGCGGTCGTTCTTCCCGAAGACGATCGACTACGTGAAGCGCTTGCCGTTCTCGTCGATCGGGCGCTGCAACATCATGGGTCTCGAGGCGAACGATCACGGCACGGTGCACCGCGACGGGGACGGCGTGGCAGGGGAGGGGCAGAGCGTCGAGCGCGAGCCCGATCACTTCATCACCCTCTGTCCCGCGGGCAACAAGCGCCTGTTCCTGTGGGACGAGCGGGCGCGGCGGAGGACGCCTGTCGCCGGCCGGGCTTACTGGTTCAACGATCACGATTACCATGGTGTCGAGGCGGATCCGTTCTTCAGGTACTCGGTGCGCATCGACGGCACGTTCACCCCGGAGCTCATCGAGGCGCTCCGGCGCGACCACGGCCGGGCGCCGGGGGCCGCCGCGCGGGCGGCTGACGCGGGCGCGCCGCGCGACGCCGGGGAGGCCGCCGCGTGAGCCGGCTGGACGAGCCGTTCGAGCGGGCCGAGGTGCTCGACAAGCCGGGAATCGTCGGCGCGCGCTGGTGGCACAAGGGCCTCACCGAGGCGCCGAAGGACGCCTCGCGGAGGAGCGCCATCATGGTCGCGCTCGGCGTGGTCGGGCTCGCCGGGTTCGCGGCGGCGATCGCCGTGGCCGCCGACGGGTGCTCCGACGACGAGCACGAGGTCCAGAGGAAGCGGGCGCTCGACATGCAGCGGACCTTCGGCTGGAGCTTCGGCGCCGCGCAGGAGAGCGTGACGTTCGACGGCGAGTCGAAGAAGCCGTTCGACCAGGCGGCGATCGCGAGGATGGCGACGGACCTCAGGCCCGGAGACGAGGCCCTGCGCGCCTACTACGTGCCCGCGCTGTTCGAGTCGCCCTCCGCCGTGCCCACGCTCGTCGCTCAGGGAGATCCGGCGCCGATCACGCCGCTCGGCAACGTGCTCCGGCCGATCTTCACGGCGGCGATGGAGCGCGCCTACCGGAGCGGCAAGGCGCTCGCGTCGCTGCTCCTCGCCGCCCGGACGGCCAGCGGCCTGCGCCGGGACATCGCGGTCATCGTGGATCTGGACGGCCCCGAGTCGGTGGCCTTCGCCGCCGGCGCGGCGGAGGCGTTCGATCCGGTGTTCACCTTCGACAACTGGCCGCACCCGCGCGGCGTCGTCAAGGCGCACCAGACGCTCGCCGCGGCGGCGTACTATCAGCCGCTCTTCGCCCGCCCGCACCCCGGCCCGCGCGCGACGATGTTCGTCCTCGATCGCCAGCGGCTCTCGCCGTATTCGGACGACGCGACGCAGTTCGACAACCGGCATGTCGCGCGGCTGCCGTCCGCCGACGCGCTCTGGGACCGCGGGGTCCGACATGTGCTGTACGTCGTGCCCACGGAGGCGGATACGACCGAGTCCGACGATCTCAACGACGATCTCGTGGCCTACCGGATGCGCCAGCTCCGCGTGGGCATGATGGCCGCGAGCGCCTTCGCGCCTGACCTGACGGAGGCGAAGCCCGCGGACGCCACCGAGGACTGGCCTCCGTACTACTACGGTGGCAGCGCAAGGTCGCACGGCTGGTTCTGGGTGGACTATCCGTGGGGGCCGCCCCCCAAGCCGGCGCCGGTCGAGCCCGCCGTGCGGCGGCCGGGCAGGAGCTATGCGCCGGCGGCGCGCGCGACGCCGTTCTCGACCAGCAGCGCCGCAGGCGCGACGCCGCCGAGCCCGGACGGGTTCGGGACGGTGCCCGTCGTCGTGGCGCTCGGCACCGGCGCGATCCTCGGGGCGGCGCTCAGCCGGAGCGGCTCGTGGAACCGGGCCTCGGGCGGGTACGGAGGCTAGGCGTGGAGCACTCGATTTTCGCGATGGAGGTGTGCGCGCGCCTGGACCCCGGGAGCGCACTGCAGCGCACGCTGCACGAGTCCATCCAGGGTCATTGCGAGACGATGAGCCTGAACCAGAAGTGGCACCAGTACCGCCGCGCGCAGGTGGCGCTGCTGTCCAACCTGCCTGTCCTCGAGAAGGGGTGCTGGGACTATTTCGACGACGACTCCCGCGCGCTCAACGACTACGGCATGTGGGCCCGCGGCATGATCACCGAGGAGGGGGCGCGCAAGGGGCCGTCGGGGACGGCGGACCCGTACCGCGGCCAGCCGCGCTACCTGACCTTCACGATGGCGTTCCTCCTGCTCCACGGCTCGCCCACCGATCGGATGATCCGCACCATCTGCGACGTCCCCAAGGACCGCCTCTGGCGTCGCGACGTGTTCGGCCACATCCTCCAGAACCTCGGGCACGTGAGCTTCGCCAGCGTCAAGTCGGACGTCATCTACCTGATCCCGCGCGACGAGGGCTGGGCGCTCACCGCCGAGGATCTGACCGATCCCAAGTTCCACTACCTGCGGAAGATCGTATAGAGCGGCGCTCGCCCGCGCCTGGCGGATAAGAAAACCGCCAAGGACGCCAAGGACGCCGAGGACGCCGAGGACGCGAGGGGGCAGAGAACAGAGGGTCTTATCCTGGCGTCTTGATTTTTATATAAATTTATACATCGCGTTGGAGCGGCGCCTCAGAACCACGTTTCCCACCGGCCGCGGTCGATCTCTGCGGCATGCACCGTCGCGGAGATGCGGTCTCGGTCGCCGCGAAACGGCTGTATCTGGTGCAGGCGATAGCTGTCGATGACGAGCGCGCCGCCGGGGCTGTAGCCGGCGATGAGGCTCCGCGTGGAGAGCGCCTCGTCGCCCGGGTCGTCCCGCCCGTCGTAGAGGACGTCCCACAGCTTGAGCCCGCCGTCCGCGTCGGGGAGATCCAGCATCACGACGACGGTGATCGCGCGGAGCCGCCGGGAAAGGTGGTAGTCGGAGAGCCCTTCCGTGTCGAAGTGGACGACGCCGCCCTCGCGCGCGACCTTCTCCCCCGCGGGGAAGATGTGCACCCCGGGCCCGCAGAAGCCGCGCCGGGGCTGCGCGAGCCCGCCCGTGAGCGCCGCGACGAGCTCGCGCATCCGGCGCTGGAGCCCGGGGAGGCGGCGCTCGACGCGGGCGTCGGAGGCGGCCGCGTCGGCGAAGTACAACCGGGAGCGCCCCTGCTCCAGGTGCGTGTAGAAGGCGCGCCCCAGCGAGAACTGCTCGCCGCCGAAGTCGGCAGTCCACTCGTCGCGGGCGGCCTCGACCCCCGCGACGAGCGCCGCGCGCTCCGCCTCGGAGAACACCCGGGGTATCTCCAGGGCGAAGTGGCGATCGAGCGCGTCGACGGGCGGATCCCCCGCGCGCGGGCAGGAGGAGGAGGACGAGGAGGCCGACGAGCCGAGATGAGGGTCGAGCCGCCGTACGGAGGCGCGGCGCGCGGTGGGCATGGCCAAACCACCGTTAGCATCGTCCGCGGCGACCAGCCAACCGGCGACCCGCCGGCCCGCCGGCCCGCCGGCCGTGACGGCGGCGGTGACGGCCGGAGAGCCCGCCGGTTTTTCCGGCGCGCGCCGCCGGATCCGGGGTACAGTGACGCGGCGGAAGCACCTTTTTGCGAGCGAGGACAGCGATGGTGTCGGGCAGGCGAGGGGAGAAGCGGCAGGAGCAGCAGGCATTTGCGCTCAAGGGCACGATGCCCGCGATGACGATGCTCTGTCTGCGGACGGCGGATGTCTCGGCCATCGAGCGTCAGCTCGAAGGCCACATCTCGCAGATGCCGCACTTCTTCCTGCACCTGCCGATCCTGCTCGATCTCGACGCCCTCGGCGACGAGCCCGTCGACCTCGGCGCGCTCGCCGGGCTGCTGCGCAAGCACAACCTCGTGCCCATCGCCGTGCGCAACCCGACGGACGCCCAGCGCGAGCGGGCCGTCGCCGCCGGCCTCGGCGTGCTGCGGACGCCGCTCACGCGCTCGCCGCGAAAGGACGCGCCGGCCGAGGGGAACACCCCCACGCCGGGGCCCGTGGCGGTAGGGCCTGCGGGGGCGGACCGCGGAGCGGCAGGGGCGGCCGCGGACCGCGGCGCGGCCGGGCCCGCCCGGCGCTCGAGGGACGCCGCGCCGGCGCCGGACGCGGCCGGCGAGCCGCCGCCCGCGGGCCTCACCGTGCGGCAGCCGGTGCGCAGCGGGCAGGTCATCTACGTCCCCCACGGCGACCTCGTGGTCCTCTCGCCGGTCAGCTCGGGCGCGGAGCTCATCGCCAACGACAACATCCACGTCTACGCGCCGCTCCGCGGCCGCGCCATGGCCGGCGCCCACAACAACGCGGACGCGAGCATCTTCTGCATGAGCCTCGAGGCGGAGTTCGTCTCGATCGCCGGCCGCTACCTCATGGCCGACGAGATCCCCGACGAGCACCGCGGCAAGCCCGCCCGCATCTCGGTGCAGAACGACGGGCTCGTGATCACGCGGCTGTAGCGCTGAGGCGCCCTCCGGCGGGGATCCCAGCGCCGACGGCGTTCCGTCGAGCCCGTCGAGCCGTTCGGGACGCCGCGGCTCGCCATCCGGGGCGATATGCCCGCCGGGGCCTCGCCGTCATGGGCTCTCGAGCCTCCTCCACGGAGGTCCACCCGGGACGAGCGCGTTCGTACTGGCAGCCTTCGCCCCAGATCCGCCGCTCACACACGGCGGCTGACGTTCGGCTCGAACGCCCTCTGCCGGACCAGAGACGGTCGACATCTCGCGTCCGGACCACCGCGGAGGCACCGGTGACAGATCTCGACAGGCGCGATGGTGCGAGGACAAACCCCGTGTTCCCGCAAGCTGGCGACGCTGGAACAAACAGTTATCGTCCAGCGCGACTACCCTGAAACAAAACCACCAGCTGAAAAAGCTCTTGCACCGGCGCAGTCGTGGAATAGCTTACCGCTCGCTGTCACGCAGAGCTCAACGGAGCGCGTGACCGCCTTCGGGCCCGCAAGAGGCAGGTGAGCTGGCGACAGACGTCCCTGAAGCTTATCGGCCGATGCGGAGCCGTGCGCCGGGAGAGCTTTCCCGGCGCGGGATCGTTCATCTGTGGTGATGATTGGAGGGGTTCCATGCAGAAGATGCTCGTTTCGTCTCTCGTCCTCGTTGCCGCGACGCTCTCCGCCAGCGCGATGGCGCTGGACATCAAGAACAACAAGTTCGATGTGAAGCTCGACGTCGGCGGCGATCTCATCGACGGAGGCACGCTGAAGTGCGATTCCTTCTGGACCGAGTACAGGGAGGATGTCACCGGTTACCCGGCCGACTTCTGTGCGTACGAGTGCACGCTCAGGTTCGATTGGGGATGGCTCGAGAGAACAAACGTCAACCTCTTGGAACTGGCGACGCGCGGCCACAAGGATTGCGACAAGAACCGCAAGGAAGGGTTCCTTACCAACGTCTTCAATGATCCTGAGAAGGACAGCAAGCTCATCGTCAAGAAGGACAAGAAGAAGGTCAAGGCGCTCGTGCTGGGCGAGAGCAGGGACAGCAACATGTACGGCACGGTCGTCTTCAAGGAGCACAGTTACTATCCCACCGGCATCGAGTTTACAGCGGTGCCGGACGGCGACGACCATTACGATGACGAGGACGAGGGCGACGACGACGTGGACGGGGAGCCGGCGGAGTCGGAAGAGGGAACCTGATCCTCGACGCATGACCCGGAGCGCCGCTGAGCGGCAGCCGGCCGGAGCTCCCGGGTGCACACGGGAGCTCCGGTGACCGACTGCAGCACGCTCCGGTCTGCAGCGGAGAGAAAGAGCCGCCGGCACTCACCGGCGGCTCTCCCATTTTGTGCCAGGCGTCTGTCGCGCGACCATGCGCTCGCCGGGGTACGCCACCTGGAGACACGACGATGCAACAGCACAGCTCACGAACACGCTCCCTCTACCGGTTCAGGCTCTTCCTGCTCGCCCTGCTCGCCCTTGCGATCGCGGCCACGGTGCTGATGCTCGCCCGCCCGAGGGCCGAAGAGAGCCCCGCCGCGAGCCGCGAGGAGGCTCCAGGCGAGACGCGGAAGGGAGCGCCCACCTACCGGAACCGGGCCGTCCTGAGGGGCCCCGCGCCGTCCGGGCCGCGCGAGCCCGAGGGCACGCGGATCGTCGGCGAGGTCTACGACACGGACGGCAACACGCTCGCGGGCGCGACCGTCATCGCAACGACGTTCGAGGTCGCCGGCAACATTCCCTCGACCGCGAGCGCCATGAAGAGCGACGAGCTAGGGCGCTTCGAGCTCAGCCTGCCGGACGGGACGTACCAGCTCAACGCCGATCTGGCCGGTTACGGCCCGACCAACGCGGTCGCGCACAGCGGCGACACGGTGAGCCTCGTCCTCTCGCGGAGCGGCGTCATCACCGGGCGCGTCGTCGACGAGCGCAAGGAGCCGGTGCGCCGCTTCACCATCGACGTCCTGTCCGCCGCTCCCGACGACGTGCCGGCGGCGCCGCCGATGTACTCGAGGACGTTCGATAGCCCCGATGGGACCTTCCGTATCGACCAGATCCCCGCCTGGAGCGTGATCCTCAAGGCAACGGCCGAGGAGCGCGCGCCGGCGTTCTCTGACGCGCTCTCCGTGGAGGCCGGCGATACGAGCTCGGTGGAGCTCGCGCTGTCCCGTGGGTGCGCCCTCTCGGGGAGGGTGGAGGACCCGCAGGGCACCCCGCTGCCGGGCGTGTTCGTCGACGCCGAGTCGCGCCTCGCCGTCGGCTCCCTGAGCGAGATGGCCATGAAGTCCTCGGCCGACGTGCAGCAAACGCAGACAGGGGACGACGGCACCTTCCGGCTCGACCATGTGCCCACGGGCGACGTCCAGGTGCGCGCCTACGACGGGAGCCACGCGGTGACCACGGTGGCCATGATCCTCTCCGACTGTGGCAGGGTGGATCCGGTCAAGGTGGTCATGTCCCCGGGCGGCAGCCTCCGCGGCGTGGCGCGCCGGGATGACGGCTCGCCGATCCCGCACGCAAAGCTCACGCTCCTCTCCCGATCCGTCGGCTTCGTGAACGTGATGGCCGATGCCGAAGGGCGCTTTCAGATCGACGACCTGCCCGCCGGGAGCGTGCGCCTCGAGCTGCGCGAGGGGAGCCGGGCGACCATGATGTCCGTGAACGTCAAGGAGGCCAAGGTGGTGAACCGCGACATCTCCCTCTTCGGCGAGGGGACCGGCGAGATCCGCGGGCGCGTCACCGCCGGCGACAAGCCCCTCGCCGGGATTCGCCTCCTGATCGCCACCAACCACGGCCGCAAGCGGGGCTTCGAGCGCCACACGCCGGTGACCGACAAGGACGGCAGCTTCCGTGTGCCCTCCCTCGCCGCGGGGGCCTACGTGGTCACCGCCCTGGCCACCGCGGTGGGCCAGGGCACCCACGTCGAGGAGGGCGGCGTCACGACCGTGAACCTCGACGTGACGCCGAGGCCCGCCTCCGAGGACACGAATTGAGCCGCCGACCCCGGCCCGGCCGGGGCCTTCACCTCGGCCGGAGCTCGGTCAGGACGAGCAGGTACTCCGGCGGGTTGTTCGGCGTCAGCTTGGCGTACGGGTTCTCCGTGGTGGGAAAGCCGGTGAACCGCTTCGTGCTGTACTCGCCCCACGACGGGTTCTTGAAGAGCGGTATCACCGGCGCGGCCTGCACGAAGATCATCTGCAGCGCGTCCAGGATGCGCTTCTGCTCGGCAGGGTCCGTCGCGGACTCGAACGCATGGAAGAGCCCGTCGGCCTCCCTGGCGCCGAAGCGGTGCCAGTTGCGCGCCGAGATCTCGCCGACCGGCTTCACGAGCTCCGCGCTCATCAGGTCGCGGTAGAAGTTGTACGGCGTCGGCTCGACCGTGGTCCACCCCATCGACATGTCGAACGTGCCCTTCTGCAGCGCCGCGAAGAACGCGCTGAAGTCGTACGTCTTCATCGTCGCGTCGATACCGATGCTCTGCAGGTTCTGCGTGATGATCTGCACCGCGCGGACCCAGTCGGACCAGCCGCTGACCACGTTGATCTCGAAGCGCAGCGGCTTGCCGTTCCTCGTTCGGATCCCGTCGGCGCCCCGCGGGTAGCCCGCCTCGTCGAGGATCTGGTTCGCCCGCTGCGGGTCGAGCTTCACCCAGTCGCCCGCCGCCACCGCCTTATCGCTCCGGAACCGCTCGTACGAGTCGTCGAGCCCCGTCGCGTCCGCGCCGTGCGTGTAGTTGTCGGCCGCGAGTTTGACGATCTGGTCCCGGTCGATGGCCATGCTGATCGCCTTGCGCACGCGCACGTCGTCGAACGGCTTCCTCGTCGAGTTCGGGTACAGCGTGGCCGTGCCGCCGACGAGCGGGAACCAGTAATGATGGTTCGCCGGATCCTTGGCGACGAAGACCCGCTCGATGTCGGGCACGAACGCGCCCGCCCAGTCGATCTCGCCGTTGACGAGCGCCAGGGTGACCTGATCGTTGCCCGGGTACGCCGGGAAGCGCAGCCCCTCGACCGCCGGCTTGCCCTCCTGCCAGTAGTGCGGGTTCTTGCCGAGCTCGTACACCTGGTTCTGGAAGACCTTCACCTCGGTGAAGGGCCCTGTCGCCACGGGGTTCTCGTTCGCGAACGTGACCGGGTCGGCGACGTCCTTCCAGATGTGCTCCGGCACGATCGGCTGGTGGCCGATGTAGCTGAGCCCAGGGACATACGGCCGCCTCAGGATGAACTCGACGGTGGTCTCGTCCTCCGCGGTCACCGCGCCGAGGAACCTCCATACACCCGCGAGATCGAGCGCCGGATGCTTCTTGATCAGCGCGAACGTGAACGAGACGTCCTTCGCCGAGAAGGGCTTTCCGTCCGACCACTTGACGCCGGTGCGGGTCGTGAACGTGAGCTTCCTGTTCCCGTCGCTCCACGCATACCTGGTCGCGAGCCACGGCGTGTAGTCGGTCCTCATCGTGTTGTAGACGAGGAGCGGCTCGTAGATGCCGGCGACCGTCGGAAAGCGCACGTTCCCCTCGGCGAGCAGAGGGTTGAAGTTGCGCACCCAGGTGGCCTGCTGCTCCCGCGCGATCGTGACCATCGTCGCGCCCTTCGCGGGCTTCGGCGTGGGCGCCGCCGGCGCCGGCGTCGCCGCCTGCTCCGGAGCGGCGGAGGTGCTCTGCGTCCCTCCCTTGGAGCGACAGCCCGCCGTGGCACCACCCGACAGGACCAGCGCCGACAGGATGAAAGCATGGCGCGGCATGGCTCGACTCATCCCAGGCATCAAGTTCTCCACGCGGGCGATCTCGGTCTCCCCGCGACGCTCCATTTCAATGACAGCACCCGATCCCGCGCCCGCTGAGGCACCAATACATCACGCTCGCCCGAGGACCCCCGGGGCAGTGCGCGACGCCCCCGTGGTCACACTCTATCGGTGCGTGTGGGCGCGTGTCAACTTACGCGCCTTGCCTGATTTCTGGATCTCCTCGCGTCCTTTCGCGAAACTGGCGGCGGCTCGGGGACCCGACCGGGCGGACAGGAGGCCCCGTACGCGTGGAGGCCCTCCCAAGGAGCGGACCGTGACCACCCCCGTCTCGCGACTCTTCGTCGACCTGAGCCACGCCGTCGAGGACGGCATGATCACGTACAAGGGCGTGCCGGCGCCCGTCCTCTGCGATTTCCTCTCGCACGAGCAGTCGCGCGGCGTCTACGCGGAAGGCGTCGAATTCCACATCGGCCGCATCGACATGGTCGCGAACACGGGCACCTACGTGGACAGCCCGTTCCATCGCTATGCAGAGGGCAAGGACCTCGCCGGCCTGCCGCTCGAATCGCTGGCCGATCTGGAGAGCGTGGTCATCGAGGCGCGCGGCCGGTCCGGGCGCGCCATCGACGCCGACGCCTTCGAGGGGCTCGATCTCGCCGGGAAGGCCGTCCTCGTGCGCACGGGGTGGAGCGCCCACTGGCGCACCGACCGCTATTTCGAGGGGCACCCGTTCCTCACGCGGGACGCGGCGCAGCTCCTCGCCGGCGCCGGCGTCGCGTTCGTGGGCGTCGACACCTACAACATCGATGACACGGCCGATCCCGCGCGGCCGGTCCACTCCGTCCTGCTCGGCGCGGACATCCCGATCTGCGAGCACATGACCGGGCTCGAAGCGCTCCCCGCCGCCGGGGCCCGCTTCTTCGCCGTTCCGGTGAAGGTCCGCGCCCTCGGCACGTTTCCGGTGCGCGCGTTCGCCATCGTGTGAATCGCACCGGCCGCGCGCGCCGTGCGGCCGACTGCGATAGACGCACGGCGCACCGCGGAAGCGGCCGTGAGCGGCTCAGTCGCCGTCGAGCGGGAAGAGCTGCAGATTCACGACGACCACGCGCTCGGGCGGCCGTGACTCGGCGATCACCGCGCGCATGTTCTGAAAATAGCTCACGTGGAGCTCGGAGAGCTTCACGAGGTCGGCCGCGGAGACGGTGAAGACGTTGAACGAGAAGCGCCCCTCGGCCTTGCGCGTGAGCCGCGAGAGCCCGACGCCGGCCCAGAAGGACTTGAGCCGGTGCTCTGCGTCCGGGTCGGGGCGCGTGTCCACCGTCCGGATCGGCGCGACGGTCCACCGCCCGCGGCTCTTCCGGATCTGGCCGGCGTCGGCGAGCCGTTCGAGGCAGCGCGCCTCGTCCTCGACGGGGAACCCGAGCCGCCGCGCGATCCAGCCCGGCTCGTGGCGCGGCAGCGCGCGGTACGACGGCATCTCCAGGGCGAGCAGCACGGCGGGGAGCAGCGGCTCCTCGTAGACGGCGCGGCGCTGGGCCTCGAGCGTGCGCCACGCCGCGCTCGCGGCCGGGAGCGCCGCCGGATCGGCGAAGAGCGCCACGAAGTCGAGCAGGCGCAGCGAGCAGGCCTCGACCATCCGCAGGAAGTCCGGGAGCCGCGGCTCGGCCTCGCCCGAGAGCCAGCGCGCGACCGCATAGCGGCTCCTGTCCGCGCGCCGCGCCACGTCGACGATGGGCGAGATCGAGCGCATCTCCGAGAGGAGCGCCGCGACGCCCTCGGCGGACGCCGGGTCGGTGTGCGCGAGCCAGGCGGGCATCGAGGGAAAGAAGCGCCCCACCGCCCCCGCGACGTCGACACCAGCGCGTCGCGCCGCGACGAGGAACGTGGCCGCGGTCGGCCAGCGCCTGCCGGACTCCCACGTGTAGACGACGTTGGTGCGGAAGCCGAGCCGGCGGCTGAAGCCGAGCTGCGAGCGCCGTCCGCGGAGCGCGCGGATCAGCTCTTTTGCGAGGGATTCATGGTCCACATATCGCAGTTTCGCACATCTGAAGGCCTGTTTGCGGTATGAAATGTGCGAAGCTGAGCTGGCGTCTCCTCGAGAGCGAACGCAAGGTAGCCCGCAGGAGGTCATGAACATGAGCGAGCGGCGTTGGCTTTCTTTGGCTTTTGCGGCGGCGACGGGCGTCGGGCTCCTCGGGTGCGTCGACGGCGCGGGCGGCGGCCCCCAGGGCGGCCAGATCGGTGGAGTCCAGGTCGAGGAGGGCGGGTGTGACGAGGAGAGGGAGGACATCGGCGCAGACGACGTCTCCCCGCTGGGCTTCTCGGCGCGAGAGGCGCTGTCTGCCATCTCCGGAGAGCGCTCCGCCCCGCTCACGTGGGCGAAGGGCGGCAGCACGACGGCGACCGTCTCCGTGGGCGAGCTCGTCGCCTCGCGCTTCGTGCGATCCACGCTGGCGGACAGCGAACCGGGCGGCGCCGAGACAACGCTCGCCGTGGACTGCTCGGATCACCTGCAGATCGATGTCCCGCTGGCCTTCTCGACCGAGGATGGCGCGTTCGACGAGTCGTTCGCGGTCACGCTCAGGATCTCGCAGATCGACGACGTCAGCTTCTATCACAAGATCGATCTCGCCGCGCTCCAGGGCTCGTACGAGGTGACCGAGGTCGATCCCGCGGAGTTCAGGAAGGTCATCGTGTACCTGAGCGGCACGCTGAGCAGCAGCGCCGTCTCCGGCATGATCAGCGGGATCGCCGAGAGCCACCCGACCGGGAGCGGACCGGACTCGTCGGTCTCGGCGCGGCCGTTCAGCGTGGCGGAGTTCTGAGCGCCGCGCCGCGCCCGGGCCCCGCGTCACGCGTCACGCGGAGCGGCGCAGCTGCTCGCGGATCTCCATCAGGATCTTTCCCAGCATGTTCCGCCCGCTCCCGTCGCCGCCGTCGGCCCAGTAGGCGTCGTTCTTCGTGTGCTCGACCAGCTCGGCGTCCCCGGTGTCGAGCAGGGCGCGCCGGAGATCCTCGTGCTGGGTGAACTTCGCCAGCACCACCTCGCGCATGATGTCGTCCTTCACCTGCTCCCAGTCGGGGCGCAGCGGGCGGCTCCGCTGGCGGCCCATGCGGGCCGCCTCGCCGGGGCCGGGGGCGTTGCGGATCACCTCCTCGTGCTCCGTGCCGGCGAACTTCTGGGCCTGGAAGTAGTGCTCGGTCGTGGGCCACACCTTGCCTTGCAGCGAGATCGGGTGGCGCGAGAAATTGGAGAAGGCCCCGTGGGCGTCGCCGGCGCGATAGAAGCGGATGACCGTCATGGCCCCAGTCTATCCCACGGCGCCCGCGACGCCGGGCGGGAACCGCGCGGGGCGGCCCCTGCCCGGCGGGCTGCGCGAGCCGCTCGCGGGGCGCGCGGTGGGGCCCCCTGCGCCTCCTCGGCGCTGCCGGGCCGGACCCAGGATCCTCGGGCTTCGAGCTGCTGACGGCGCCGCACGAGGCCTTTCGCGAGCTGCGACCCCGCTACTGAATCACGCCGATCGTGTAGAGGAAGTCGTTGTAGGCGTCGATCTTGTCCGACGGGACCACGTCGAAGCCGGTGTTGACTTTATTCTCCTCGTCCATCAGCGGCGCGAGGATCGCCTTCGTCGCGTCGAGGCCGATGGTCTTGATGCCGTAGAGGATATAAGGCACGAGGTAACCCTCGTAGTACTGCCGCTGGGTATGTGTGGCCTTGATGCGCTCCTGGCGCATGTAGTCGACGGTCTTCGGGTCAAAGTCGAACGCGACGATGGGGACATCCGGTATGCCCGCGGCGTCGGCGGCCATCACGCACCGGTACGAGATGTTGAACAGGCCGAGGAGCCCGATGACGGGCGGGTCCGCGGTCTCGATCTGGGACTTCATCCAGTCGACGTCGAAGGCCTCGTAGTCGGGGATGAAGACGGCCTGGGTCACCAGGGGCGTGTAGCCGGCGTTCGCGAACACCGCCTGGGCGGCCTGCGTTCGTTCGTATCCGTCGATCCAGTCCGCTCCGACGTTGCCGTGGATCATCACCGTGCCTGGCGGCGGGGGCAGCATCGCGAGCAGGGTGTTCCCGGCCGTGGCTCCCGCGGAGCTGTTGAGGCTCCCGACGAAGAGCGAGCGCTTCGAGGCCGCCACGTCGCTGTCGAGCGTCACCACGTGGACCCCCTCCGCGACCGCCGCATCGACGGCGGCTGCGTTGCCGTCGCTCAAGGGCGACACGGCGATCCCCTCGGCGCCGTCCGCCACCGCCTGTGCGATCTGCTGGTTCTGGAGCTCCAGCGACGCCTCGACATTGTCCGTCGAGGTAGTGAGCCCGGTCACGTTCCCCGTGACCTCGAGCTCCCCCACGGCTCGGTTCGCCCCCGTGGCCATCGGCTCGAAGAAGTCGGAGAGTCTCTTCAGCAGAACCACCATCTGCATCGGCTCGCGCGCGCCCTTGTTCATCTCGGCGACGAGGCTGTCGACGGTCGCCTCGAGCTCCACGGGAGTGAACTCGCTGGCCGGCGTCTGCGCTCGCGTGATGGGTGTGACGTCCGTGCCCTCGTCGGCGACATCGCTCGATCCGCACGCCGCCGTGGTCAGCGTCAGCCCGAAGGCTGCCATCCAGCATCGTCCAATCGTCGTCATGAGATCCCTCCTCGTCCGTGAGCACGCTCGGTCGCGGGCGGTGTCCCAGCGTGCCTGCTCGATCTTTCTTGTTACGAGGTCCGGGAACCGGCCGTCAAGGGGCATGAAAACAATCATGCGAGCAGCGAAATGAAGATCGCAGCGGGCTTCAAGTTGTTGATGTAATTCGGGCCACGATGGCGGGCATTCGTCTTCGGAAAGCGCGCTCCATGTCCATGTCCGTGGATCACGGTTGTTAGGCCGAAATGTGAGCATGGGGGCGAGAGGAGAGGGACCCCTGGGCGGCCGTACGTCTCTTACGGTCTCTCTCGCCTGCTCAGCATGGCCGTCGACGGGATGCCGGCGCAGTAGTGCTAGGGCGCGTTGACGAACGGGTCGATGAAGTCGAGGTAGAGGTCGACCCGTGTATGCCAGCCGTCGGTACAGATGCTGGGGGGGCTCGCGTTGCCGAACGACGTCACACCGACGATCGTGGGGACGCCGTTCACGTCCATCAGCGCAGGCCCGCCCGAGTCTCCCTGGCATGTGTGGTGATCCGCGTCGCCGAGACCGAGAAGAAGCGGGGTGACGGTGCTGACGATGGTGGACACGTGGAGCTTGACGCCGCTCCACCCGAAGATCTCGTGATCATCGCCGAAGCCGATCAGCCGGACCGGCTCGCCGACCCTGTCCTCAGTCATGGGCGCCCGGTTGTAGGGCAGCGGCTGGATGGCGACGGGCTCCTCGAGAATGGCCACCGCGATGTCGTGCCCCGCGTGGGTGGCTTCGTGGTCGTACTCGGGGTGGAAGTGGGTCTCTGCCACGTTCACCCAGGTCTCCTCCTCACTCCGGGAGTCGGTGCCGAAGAAGGCCCTGACGGTCGCGCCTTCCACCATGTCCGGTTGCACACAGTGGGCTGCAGTCAGAAGCACCTTCGGAGCGATGACCGAAGCGGTGCAGATGGTCGAAGAGTCCCCATGGGTGATCTGCAGCATCGCCACGGCCGGATCGCCCTCGTCGATGGTGCCCCCGATGATGCCTGCGGGCGTGGCGTCCGTCTCGGTCAGGGGTAGGTCGTCCACCTCACCCGTGCACGCTGAAAGGATTGCTGCCGCCACGAAGATGATGCCTTTTCTCATGATAAGCTCCGCTTGGTTGTTGAGCTGGGCGAGAGGGGTCCAGGAATGGACGTGAGCTGCCCCGAGAGCTCCCCGAGGGCCGGAAAATGACGCTCCTCCGGCAACCCCGGCGGCCTCGGTTCTCGAGGCTCGGCTGGATCCTGCGCCGCCGCTCGATCGTTACCTTGTGGATGCCGGCGACCCCGGTCGTCCTTCGCTCGAATCGCACAGGCGGTTATCTTTCTGCGGTGCGCATCACGACGATCCTATCGATCGGAAGCGCGGGGCGCCCTGGATGAGCACGCTGGGCGCCAGCGGGGGACCGCGCTCCGGCACGGCGAGACGCGCGGCGGATGCGCGGCGGACGCGTGCACAGAGGCCTCGCGATACCGCCGTGGACGGACGCACGCGGAGCCGGGCAATCATCGAGCAGACGAGCACCTCATGAACGGCCACATGCGACGGCGACCTTGACGCTCGTCGCGAAGCACGCTCATACTCGGCCGTGCTTCGCTCCGGTGCTCAGCGATCCCGAGACGCGATGTAGCGCCCATGCGTGATGCGAACGAGCACAGCGCCTTCGTCGATGCATGGATGCAGCGGGCCACCGAGGGCTTGCCAGCCGAGCGTCTCGTCCAGGTCTTCGAACGCGCCTTCGCCTCCCTGTGGCGGCGCGCTCTGGTCACCCTCGGAGAGGTCACGCTCGGCGCCATCTTGAATCGCGTGCTTTACAACGCCTCCGAGCGATACACGATGCTCTCGTCTCTACGTGTGGAGTCGACCGGGCTCTGCTGCGAGAAGCTCCACGAGCGCGCGGGCGGCCTGCGCCGCGACCAGCTCGCGGCGGGGATCCGGTTCATCCTGATCGAGTTCCTCGTCGTCCTCGGAAACCTGACGGCGGAGATCCTCACGCCGGCGCTTCACGCGGAGCTCTCGAATTTCACGCGGCACGAGGAGGCGGGCGGGACCGAGCGAGGGACGGCGAGCGCGCCCGGGCCCCACGAGGGCGAGGACGGCGAGGGAGCTGAGTCATGACGAAGAAGACGGCCATCGCGCGCATCGAGACGGGAGTGCGAAATCTGGACACGCTGATCGACGGTGGGCTGCCGAAGGGCTCGGTCATCGTGATCGCCGGCCCGCCGGGCGCGGGCAAGACGATCCTCACCCAGCAGATCTGCTTCCACAACGCCTCGGCCACGGCACGGGTCCTCTACTTCAACACGCTCTCGGAGCCCACGGCGAAGACACTGCGCTTCCTGAGCCAGTTCGACTTCTTCGACGCCAAGCAGCTCGACGAGGCCATCCAGTTCGTGGACCTCGGCGCCATCTTTCGGACGGAGGGCCTCGACGGGACCTCGGCGCTCATTATGGAGCACGTCAAGAAGGTCAAGCCGGCCATGGTCGTCATCGACAGCTTCAAGGTCTTCGACGACCTCGCGAGGTCGAAGGAAGAGCTCCGGAAGTTCGGCTACGAGCTCGCGATCAGCCTCATGGCGTGGGAGACCACCACGTTCCTCATCGGAGAGTTCGGGCAGAGCGAGATCGAGACGAACCCCCTGTTCTCGATCGTCGACGGGCTGATCCTGGCCCACCAGCGCCAGGAGTCCGGCGAGCACCGGCGGGTCCTCCAGATCGTCAAGATGCGCGGCACCGACCACAGCCGTGACGAGCACTCGTTCATCATCACGCAGGCCGGCATCGACGTGTTCGCGCCTCGCCTCACCATCCACCGGGAGGACGTCGGGGGCAACGAGCCGCGCCTCAAGACCGGCATCTCGCGGCTCGACGACCTCCTCGGAGAGGGGATCCCGCGCGGCTCCAGCCTCCTCATCGCCGGCGTGGCGGGGACCGGCAAGACGGTGCTCTCGCTCGAGTTCATCTACAGGGGCGCGAAGGCCGGCGAGAGAGGGATCTTCTTCTCCTTCGAGGAGAGCGAGGCGCGGCTGCTCGCGACCGCCCGCGGCCTCGGCTGGGACATCGACGCCGAGATCGAGCGCGGGATGCTCGAGATCGTGTTCATCCCGCAGCCCAACATCATGGTGGAGGCGCACCTGCTCATGATGAACGAGCGGATCGTCGGCATGAAGGCGAGGCGCGTGGCGGTCGATTCGGTCTCGGTCTTCCTGCACAAGGTCAAGGACCCGCAGATCGACCGGGAGAAGATCTTCCAGCTCGCGAGCGTCGTCCACAACGCGCAGGCGGTCGGCTTCTTCGCCACCGACATCCCCTACGGCGCCAACCAGATCAGCCGCTTCGGCGTCGAGGAGACCGTGGTCGACGGGGTCGTCCTCCTCTCCTCGACGGAGGAAGGGCTCGAGCGCCAGCGCTACATCGAGATTTACAAGCTGAGGAACACCGCCCACCTCAAGGGTCGACACAGCATCATGATCGGCCCGAGCGGGATCATCATTTATCCCCGATACAGCGCGGAGGCGGCGTTCGCCGAGCCGCCGCTACCCCTGGTGACGGAGCTGCGCCTGCCCTCCGGGGTACCCGGGTTCGACGCGCTGCTCGGCGGAGGGCTGCTCGCGCGCAGCGTCACCCTCCTCTCCGGGAGCGCGGGCATCGGGAAGAGCACCCTGTCGCTGCAGTTCATCCTCGAAGGCTGCAAGCGCGGGGAGCCGGGGCTCTACGTGGCGCTCGAGGAGGGGCCCGCACAGATCATCCGTGGCGCGGGCGCCCTGGGGCTGCCCCTCCAGGAGGCGACCGAGCAGGGGCTCGCCGAGGTCATCTATCTCTCGCGGGAGCGTGTCCGCCCGAGTCAGCTCCTCTCGCTCCTGACCGACAAGATCCGCGCGCAGAAGACGCGTAGGTTCGTCCTCGACAGCGTGAGCCAGCTCGAGACCGAGGGCATCGCGGAGGATGAGCTGCGGCAACTCCTCTACGCGCTGGTCACGCGGTTCAAGGCGCTCGACGTGACCTGCCTGCTCACGCTCGAGTCGAGCGCGATGTACTCCAGCGAGACCGTCACCGACCGCCATTTCTCTCCGGTGGCCGACAATCTCGTCGTGCTCCGGTATACGCGCCTGCCAGGAGAGATCCGGCCGACCCTGGTGGTCGTGAAGACGCGCGGCAGCGAGCACGACTTCGGCGCCTACTACTTCTCCGTCGGGAAGGGAGGCGTCCGGATCGGAGAGCGCGCCGGCGAGTCCTCTCCCTTGCTCGAGAAGAGCAAGGCCTAGGGGGCGGGGATGAGCGCCGGTCGTCGGACGAACGAGCCGCCAAGATCTCCCCAGGAGGAGCGGAGGCGCGGCGACCAGCGCACGGAGGAGCAGCCGGAGCGGCGCGGCGACGACAGCTCGGCCTCCGGAGGTCTCGATCGCGCGTATCCTCGCGTCCAGTACCTCTACGAGATCAGCAAGCAGCTCACGCAATTCGAAGGCGCCCGACGGACCGTCCCGGCGATCCTCGCGATCGTCGCGCGGGCGCTCCCCCTCCGCACCGCGCTCCTCATCCTGGAGATCCCAGGCCGCCCTCAGCCAGAGACCATTGTCTGGAACGCCGAAGAGGTCAGCGCCGATCGACTCGACGCCGCGAAGTCTCATGCCAGGACCTCGTACGCCTATCTCGCCGGATCGGATGCCGCGCGGTCGGTCGATCTGGAGGGCGAGCCGACCACGACGACCGTGCCTTTCGGAGAGCCTGCCAGGGGCCAGCGGGCGGAGGCAGGGGAGCGCGGGTACTTCGTCCTCCTCCCTCTCGTCGTCGAGCGGCGGCCGATCTTCGGCGCTCTCCAAGTCGAGGGTGCTGCCCGTCTGGGGGAGCCGGACCTCGTGTTCGTGAACGCGGTGGTCAACCAGCTCGCGATCGCGCTCGATCGCCAGGCGGCCATCGACGCCAAGCAAGCGGCCGCGGAGGCGGAGCGTGAGCTCGCCCAGCGGAGACAGGCCGAGTCCGACGGGCACCGGGCCGCCGCCGAGGCGCTGCGGCAGCGCTACGAGGCGCTGGTGGACAACCTCGATCGCTCGTTCGTGTGGGAGGCCGACGCGCGCACGTTTCAGGTCTCCTACGTGAGCGCGCGCGCCGAGGAGCTCCTCGGCCATCCGCGCGGGCGGTGGCTCGCGGAGCCCGACTTCTGGAGCCGCTGCGTCCACCCGGACGATCGCGGCGCGCTCGAGCAGACGTTTCGAAGGACGCTGGCCTCCGAGCGGGACCAGCGCTGCGACCATCGCTGTCGGACGGCGGACGGCGGCGTGCTCTGGCTCCACACCCGCGTGCACCTGGAGAAGGACGGCGCCGGCGGGCCTCGCCTTCAAGGCGTCTCGATGGATGTCACCGCCGCGAGGGGGGCGGAGGAGCGGGTCCGTGACCAGCTCGAGTTCACGCGCGCGGTGACCGGCAGCATCGTCGAGGGCGTGCTCGCGATCGATCTCGAAGGGCGGATCACCTTCTTCAACCCCGCCGCCGAGCGCCTGCTCGGCTGGACAGAGGAGGAGGTCCTGGGGCGAGGCGTTCAGGAGGTCATCCGGATTCAACACGCGACCGGGACGTCCATACCTGACGAAGAGCACCCTGCGCTGCGAGCGATCCGGACGGGCGAGCCGGCCCGGGACGACGAGGACCTGTTCCTACGCCGGGATCGAGCGGCCTTCCACGTCAGCTGCACGTTCGCCCCTCTGAAGCGAGAAGGGCAGGTGTCGGGGGCGGTGCTCGTCTTCCAGAACATCATGGAGGTGAGGCGCGCAGAGAAGGCGCAGCGATTGTTCGCGGAGGTCAGCTCGGTCCTCGCCTCGTCGCTCGACTACGCAGAGACGGTCGCCGCGATATCGCGTCTGCTCGTGCCCGCCCTCTCCGATCTCTACTTCGTCGATCTGATCGAGGAGGACGGCCGCGTCGAGCGCTTCCAGCAGACCTCCGTCGACCCCGCGAAGCAGGGGATGGCCGAGCGGATGGAGCCGATCGGCGGACGGCCGGGCCGGGAGACGCCGCAGGCAAGGGTGCTGCGGACGGGCGAGCCGCTCCTCATCCTCTCCGCGAGCACCGAGTTCGCCCTGAAGAGCATCGCCGGCGACCAGGGCCATCAGGAGGCCCTGCACGCAGGAAGCTCGGGAACGGTCATGGTGGTGCCGCTCCTGGCCCGCGGGCGGACCATCGGCGCGCTCACGTTCGTGGGGACGGAGTCGGGCCGCCGCTACTCCATCGCCGATCTGGCGGTGGCCGAAGAGGTGGCGCGCCGGACCGCCATGGCCCTGGAGAACGCGCGCATGTACCAGAAGGCGCGGCGGGCCATTCGCACGCGGGACGATCTCCTCGCCATCGTCTCTCACGACCTGAGAAACCCGTTGAGCACCGTCCTGGTGGCCTCGGCTCTCCTCATGCAGACGTTGCCAGCCAGCGAGTCGGGAGCGCAACACAGGAAGAAGGCCGAGATCATTCGCGCCGCTGCGCAGCACATGCTCCGGCTGATCGGCGACCTGCTCGACGTCGCCGCCATCGAGGCGGGCCGGCTGTCGATGGTGATGCAGAGGCACGCGGCGGACGCCCTCGTCCACGACGCTCTCGCGATGCAGCAGACGCTGGCGACGGAGAAGCACGTGGTGCTCGAGGGCGAGCTCCCGGGCGGGGGCAGCTTCGAGGTGCTGTGCGATCGCGAGAGGGTCCTCCAGGTCCTGGCGAACCTGATCGGCAATGCCATCAAGTTCACGACGGCGGGAGGGATCATCACCGTTCGAGCGGAGCCACGCGGTAACGAGTCGCTCTTCGCCGTGGCGGACACAGGGCCGGGGATCCCTCCGGAACAGCTCCCTCACATCTTCGACGAGTTCTGGCAGGCGGCGGAGACGGCGCGTCTGGGGACCGGGCTGGGGCTCACGATCGCGAAGGGCTTCGTGGAGGCCCACGGCGGGAGGATCTGGGCGGAGAGTCGGCCCGGAGTTGGCACCACGTTCTTCTTCACGCTCCCGCTGGCCCCGCCGGAGCAAGCCGCAGGGGGCGCCGCCCCATGCGATCGACGCTGACCAGCGCGAAGGACGATCCTCATTGCATGAGGGGCGCGTCACCGGGCGCGCGCAGGGGCAGCGGGGAGACGGAGCCCGAGATCCAGGCGTCCAGGCCGCCTCAGCATCGCGAAAATCCCGCAAGATCCGCGGGATCTAGCGCGTGCCTACATGTAGGGAATTTGGGTCCAGGTTGCCGGTCGGGGTACGCTGCAAGTTTCGCCGCAAAAAAGTTGTTCGTTCGGCGCGCCATGACGTACCCAGTCGAGCGCGCCCCCGGCCTCGATGGAATCGGGTGGGCGCCGAGCTCTCACCACGTCGACGGCGCCTCCTCAGCGCCGGAGAGACGGGCATCCGAGCGGGCTCGGCCGTCGGATAGCCACGTCTTTCGAACCATTATCCAAGGAGGTTTCTGGTGTCAAAGGTAGTCGTCGTCACCTCGGGCAAGGGCGGAGTCGGCAAGACCACCACGACCGCAAACCTCGCGTCCGGTATCGCGGCTCTCGGTTACAAGACGATTGCCATCGATTTCGATGTGGGGTTGCGCAACCTCGACCTCGTGATGGGGTGCGAGCGCCGCGTGGTCTACGATCTGGTCAACGCGATCCGTGGCGAGGCGACGCTCCGCCAGGCGGTGATCAAGGACAAGCGGATCGAGACCCTCTACGTGCTCCCCGCCTCGCAGACGCGGGACAAGGACGCCCTGACGCTCGACGGCGTCGGGCGCATCCTGGACGAGCTGCGCGCCGCGGGCTTCGAGTACATCTTCTGCGACTCGCCGGCGGGCATCGAGTGGGGCGCCCAGATGGCGATGTATTTCGCCGACGAGGCGATCGTGGTGACGAACCCCGAGGTCTCCTCGGTGCGCGACTCGGACCGCGTGCTCGGCCTGCTCGACGCGAAGACGCGCAGGGCGGAGCTCGGCGAGGAGGCGATCAAGACGCACCTCCTGCTCACGCGGTACGCGCCGGCGCGCGTCGCCAAGGGCGAGATGCTGGCGTACCAGGACGTGCTGGAGCTCCTCGGCATCCCGCTGCTCGGCGTGATCCCGGAGTCGACGGCGGTGCTCCAGGCGTCGAACGCCGGGACGCCCGTGGTGCTCGATCCGACGAGCGACGCGGCGCAGGCCTACCTCGACGTGGTCCAGCGCTTCCTCGGCGAGGAGCGCCCGCACCGCTTCCTGGAGTCGGCCAAGAAGGGGTTCTTCAGCCGAATTTTCGGCGGCCAGGCGGCGACCGCCTAGGGGGATCTGCCATGTCGATCATGGATTATTTCCGGAGGACGCAGCCGAAGTCGGCGACCCTGGCGAAGGAACGCCTGCAGATCATCGTGGCGCGCGAGCGCGTGCGCACGACGGGCGAGCCGGACTACCTGCCACGGCTCAAGCAGGAGCTGCTCCAGGTCATCTCGAAGTACGAGCGGATCGATCTGGATCAGGTGAGCGTGAACGTGGAGCGGAGCGGCGATTGCGACGTGCTCGAGCTGAACGTCGTGCTCTCCGAGTCGGAGCGGGCCGCCGTGCGCGCCGCCGTGTCCCGCGGGGGCGCCCCCGCCTCGCGGAACTGCTGACGCGAGGCGCGCCGGGCGCGCCTCGACCCGGCTCCAGTGCTCCACAGAAGATCGGCGAATAGCGCCGTCATTCTAGCGTCGGAGCTTCCCAGTCTACCCAGTCCGACATGCTGAGCGAGCCGCCCGAGCCCACGACGAGCTCTCCGGCGGCCTCGCCCTCGTGCTTCAGGAACTTTGCAATATTGCTGACGAGGAGATCGGTGTATTCGCTCTTGTACGAGCAATGCGCCGTGTCGGCGACCTTCGAGTGGTAGCTGATATTCTTCTCCACGCCCAGCGCCTTGTAGACCTCTGCTCCGGCCACGGTGGCTGTATGGCCCGCCGGGGCGCCCATCTGAGCCTGATGCGGATTCTCGAGGACGAGCAGGCCGCGCGGCGCGATCATGGCGATCAGGGCATGCGTGTCAATGGGGAGCTTGACGGCGTTCGAGACGTTGTTCCTGAAGACAAATGGATCGAAGTCGTTGCTGAGCCAGTTTAGTCCGAAGTAGTTGTGGTCCGTCCGCTCCCTGCCCAGCACGTCGGCGATGCGGTAGGCCGGAACTCCGGCGGTGCTCGTTTCGTGGGGGATCGTCAGCGCGATTCGATCGTCGAGGACGCCGATGGCAAATGCGCCCTTGCCGTTGCGCGAGCATCCCGTGACACCGATGCCGGTTGGATCGATGATGTCGCCCCCCGACGTCTGGAGGACGTCGAGGATTCGACTGGCCCCCCAGGCCCATGCCATCAAGAGGCCTGCGGAGTGGTCGCCGCCGTAGATGTCATAGAACTTCCCCGGGTTGGGTTTGCCTCTGGATTGCTCCGGCGTGCCCTCCCTGCCGAGCTCATTGTGGTTGTAGTAGATGACGGCGACGCCTTGATCCAGGATGCGGCCTTCGCCCAGCGTGATGCCGCCGAACCCGCCTTTCGTGCCCACGTTGATGATCGCGGGGAAGGGGGCTTGTCCCTTCGAGGGCAACACGATGTCGGCGCTGAAGTCGATCTCCTTGCCCTGGGCCTCGACGTGTACAGAGACTCTGTTCTCGGTGACGGTGCCGGTCACCACGTCGGGCGTCGGCTTCTCGCCGTAGATATACTTCTCAGCTTGCTTGCGTATCTCCTGCCTTCGGCAGTGCCATTCTGCTTTTGTGGATATGCGATTTCCGTCGAGCTTCGTGAACGGGTCGGGTAATTTGGGGATCTGATTCAGGGCGCTTGCTTCCGGCAGGGCAGCAACTTCGCAATCGGCGCTCTCGTTCTCGACAGCGGTTTCGCCCGAGCCCGAGCCCGAGCTGGAGCTGGAGCTGGAGCTGGAGATCGAGCTCGACGTCATGTCGCCGCCCGAGCCGGAGCTCGACGTCATGTCGCCGCTGCTTGTCGCGCTCTCGCCGCCCGAGCCGCCCGCACCTCCTTGCCCGGGCGGGCTCGATTCGGACTGCCCGCAGGCAGCGGCTGTGAGGCAAAGACCGAGGGCAACGCCGGTGGTTCGAGGGGCAAACGTTCGCATGGATGGACCTTCTGGAGTGGGCATAATCAATGTTCATCGGCTGGACTTGCACTCGCCGGAGCGGCGGCAAGCATCGCTGCGCGATACGACATTCAAGCGTGTTTCGATGTCAAGCACAACGTGATGCCTTCATTCGGCTCACGGCGCGACGGGACGACCGTCGTGCGATCCTGAACGGTGAGTCCCGGTCGAATGACAGCGCCGGAAGATTCAGTGAGAATGGTGAACTCCAGTCCAGATACAGCGCCGCGTGGCCTGAGTTCGTCCCTGGTTGCACGCGCTCGTGCGGTGCTTGTCGCGGGGGGGACACCCTGGCGGCGGACACGGCGACGACAGCGGCGAACGAGGCGCCGCAGCAGGCGTGGGTACGCCCAGATCACTCGGTGATTTCTCTGCCCTCCGCCATCGCGATCTCCCGCGCCCGCTCGGACGCCGCCCGGATCAGCGGGCCGAGGAGCTCCGCGGGCGATCGCTCCTCGGTCCAGCCCGGCGGCGCGCCGAGCTGGGTCAGGAGCGCCGCATGGGCGGAAGGCGGATCGAGCGTCACGTCGAGCGCCGGCGGCGCCTCGCGCCAGGCGTCGAAGTCCTTCGCCTCCATGGGGCCGAGCGTCACCGTCGCCACGGGCGGCGCCTCGGCGGCGCAGGGAGCGCCCTTCCGGCCTCCACGCGCTCTCTTGCCGCCCGGCGCGCTGCCCCGGGCGGCGCGGAGCGCCTCGATCACCTGCTCGCGCGTGCGCCCGCGGAGCTCGAACAGCAGGAACGGGTCCTTGTCGAGGGCCTCTCCGAGCACGTAGTGGGTCGCGGCGACGTGCTTGCAGGGGTTCGCCCAGTCGGGGCACGAGCAGGCCGTGGTGAGGTCCTCGGACCGCTCCGGGAACAGGCTCGCCCCGGCGCTCCGGAACGCCTCGTCGATCTCCTCCGGCATCCGGCCCGCGAGCAGGTCCGCCGCGAACTTCGCCCGCTCGGCCATGGCGGCGATCGCCTTCGCCCACGTGGCGTCGTCGAGCCGCGCGAGCGTGAGGATCACCTTGTACGGCTGCGGCCGCGAGCCGGTCACGCGCGCGGTCACGAGGCCCGGCTTCACCGTGAGGTCGTGCGTCCGCCCGGCGCGCGCGTACGTGCGCCCGCGCGCGAGGCGGGCCGCGTCGTCCGGCGACATCCGCTCGAGCGCCTCCACCCAGCGCTTGCCCCACCAGGTCGCGCCGGCCCGCTTCATCCGGATGCCCCGCGCGGGCGGCGGCGGCTTCGGGCCGGCCTCGCGGTGGAACGGCACCCAGCGCGCCGGCGGGCTCATGTCTGCGCTTCTCCTCGCGCACGCGGCACGCGGCGCACGGCACCCCGCCCCCGGGCACCGCGTGGCCCGCGCCGCTCCTCCGGCTCGCCGTCCGGCGTGTCGTCATCGCCCCGCTCGCCCCGCTCGCCCCGCTCGCCCTCCGGCTCGTCGCGGTCGTCCAGCTCGCCCGCGATCGCCACGGCGTCCCGCGACAGCGCGAACAGCTCGCGCAGCGATGCGTTGTCGAGCTCGGTGATCCACGCCTCGCCCTGGCCCACGACCTGCGCCGCCAGATCGCGCTTCTGCTCCAGCATCCGGTCGACCTTCTCCTCCACGGTGCCCGCGCACACGAGCTTGTGGACCTGCACCGCGCTCCGCTGCCCGATCCGGTGCGCGCGATCCGTCGCCTGGTCCTCCACCGCGGGGTTCCACCAGCGATCGAAGTGGAACACGTGGCTCGCCGCCGTCAGGTTGAGCCCCGTGCCGCCGGCCTTGACCGAGAGGACGAAGACGCGCGGCCCCCGCGGATCGCCCTGGAACCGCCGCACCATCTCGTCGCGCGCGAGCCTCGGCGTGCCGCCGTGCAGGAAGAGGACCTCCGTGTCGAGCGACGACGCGAGGTGCCGGACCAGCCGGTCGCCCATCTCGCGGAACTGCGTGAACACGAGCGCGCGATCCCCTCCCGCGAGCGCCTCCTCGAGCATCTCCGTGAGGCGCGCGAGCTTGCCCGACCGGCCCGCGAGCGGCCCCGCTTCCCCGAGGCACTGCGCGGGGTGGTTGCAGATCTGCTTGAGCATCGTCAGGAGCGCGAGCACGAGCCCGCGCCGGGCGATGCCCTCGGCCTCCTCGATGCGGCGCATCGCCTCGTCGAGCGCCGCCTGGTAGAGGGTCACCTGCTCGCGCGTGAGCGTGCAGAAGACCCGCGCCTCGATCTTCGGCGGGAGGTCCGGAACCACGGCCGGATCGGTCTTGACCCGTCGCAGCAAGAACGGCCCGACGATGCGCCGGAGCCGCTCTGCGGCGTCCCGGTTGCCGTAGCGCTCGATGGGCACCGCGTAGGTGCGCCGGAACGCCTCGAGCGGGCCGAGCAGGCCGGGGTTCGCGAACTCGAGGATCGACCAGAGCTCGGCGAGGCGGTTCTCGACGGGCGTGCCGGTCAGCGCGATGCGGTGCGGGGCGCGGAGGGCGCGCGCGGCGCGGGCCGTGCGCGAAGCGGCGTTCTTGATGTTCTGCGCCTCGTCCAGCACGACCGCGGCCCAGTCCACGCCGGCGAGCATCGCGGCGTCCCTGCGGAGGAGGCCGTACGTGGTCACGACGAGCCCGCCGCCCGTGTCGCGGGCGCCCTGAGCGCCGCCCGCGCGCTGCGCGCCATCTGCGCCGGAGGCCGCGCCGGAGGCCCGCGCCGCGAGCTCCTCGGCGGAGCGGGCGCGCCCCTCGCCGTAGTGGCGCACGAGGGGCAGGGCAGGGGCGAAGCGCGCCGCCTCCCGCTCCCA
The DNA here is from genome assembly GCF_051521455.1 of Sorangium sp. So ce887. NCBI lineage: Bacteria > Pseudomonadati > Myxococcota > Polyangiales > Polyangiaceae > Sorangium > Sorangium sp. So ce887. Next base: position 4,824,966 of record NZ_CP150354.1, read on the forward strand.
GTTGCCGACCACCGACGTGGGCGCGACGAGCAGCGCCGGGCGCGCGTCCTCGGGCGCAGCCGCCCGCCGGCCCGCCAGGAACGCGAGCAGCTGGACCGTCTTGCCGAGGCCCATGTCGTCGGCCAGGCAGGCGCCCAGGCCGAGGGTCGCCATCGTCTGCAGCCAGGCGACGCCGCGCGCCTGGTACGGGCGCAGCGTCCCCGCGAACCCCTCCGGCGGCGCGGCGGCGCGCTCCGCGCCCGAGCGCAGCCGCGCGATCGCCTGCGCGAGCGCCCCCTCGGCGACCACGGAGACCGAGAGGCCGTCGACCTGAGCCTCGCCCGCGAGCGCGACCTCGAGCGCCTCGCGCGTCGAGAGGCGCCCGCCGCCGGCCTCGAGGCGCCGCTTGATCTCGGCGAGCTCCTCGGGCACCACGACGACCCAGGCCCCGCGATGCCGGACGAGCGGCGACTTCTGCCGCGCGAGCGCGGCGAGCTCGCGCGCCGAGAGCGGCTCGTCGCCGAGCGCCGCTTCCCACGCGAAATCGAGCGCCTCGTCGAGGCCGAGCCCGGCGCCGCCCGCGACCACGCCGGCCGTGCGGCCCGTCGCGCCGACGCGCATGCGGAGGCGCAGGCGGCGCTGCCCCGAGGCGAGGAGCTCGCCCGGCACGACCACGCCGAACCCGGCTTCGCCCAGCGCCGGGGCGGCCTGCGCGAGGAACGCCCATGCCTCCGCGGGATCGAGGTCCACGCGCTCCGGCCGCGCTTCGCCGAGGGCCCGCGCGATCGGCGCGAACAGCCGCGCCGCGGCGCCGAGCGCAGCGAGGAGCGCCTCTTGCGGCTCGGAGAACGCGCGCCCGAGCGCCTTCAGCGTGCGCCCTCGGGCCTTCCACACGTCGGCGGCGGGGACGAGGAGGCTCGGATCGTCGGTGGCCTGCAGCAGGAAGCGGAGCACGAAGCCGCGGTCGCCCTCGGGCAGCTCCAGCCGGAAGCAGGCGCGCAGCGCGTCGCAGGCCCCGAGCGCGGGCCGGACCCAGGCGTCGAGGTCGGCGACGAGCGCGCGCTCGGCGAGCCCCTCCGTGGCGAGGGCGGGCTGCGCGCCCGTCAGCGCGAGGACCAGCCGGTGCTCCCAGGGCGCGTGCGCCCGCCGCGGCGGCGCCTTCGGGCGGTTCGTCGCGCTGCCGCGCGCGAGCGCGTCCGCCACGGCGTCCAGGAAAGCGCGCAGCAGGGCCTCGGCGGACCAGACCTCCGGGGCGCCGGCCGCGCGGGGGCGCCCGCGGCCTTCGCGGCGGCCTTCGCGATCGACCGCGGCCTGCGCGCCCGCCGGCACCGCGTGCGCCGCCGGCGGCATGGCGCGGGCGAGCGCCGCGACGCGCGCGGCGTCCTCCGGGGCGGCGAGCGACGCCGCCCAGCGGGCCTCCGCGCTGCCGCCGGTGGCGCCTGCGGGCGTGACGCGAGGCACGACCCGCTCGCGCACCACGAGGTCGAGCGCGAGCTTGCTCGCCAGGCTCCACGCGGCGACGGACGGCGGCGCTCGGCCGAGGTCGTCCTGGGCCATGCGGGCGAGGGCGGACACGCCGTCAAGGAGCGGCGCGGCCTCTCCAGCCTTCCTCACGGCGCGGCCCGCCTCGGAGACCACGACCGCCTCCGCCGGGGTCGTCGCGCCGAGCGACCGGGCCGCAAGCCGCTCAGGGGCCGTGTCGTCCCACAGGAAGAAGCGGAGATCGTCGGGCAGAAAGACGAGCGGCATCGACGCGCAGATTCATTGCACAACCGGGCAGGACGAAAAGGGGCTTCGCGCGTCGCGAGGTGAAAAATAGCGGTTGGCCGGGCGGGAGCGCACCCGCGGAACCCAGGATGTGACCCATTCCGTCATGAACCAGTAAATTGCCAGAATTTGTTTGGAACCTCCGATTAGCGGGGTCGGAGAACCTATCGTGGAAAAAGAACATGGCTTGATGGAATGAGCGCCGTGGCGCGCTGGGCTGCATGCACGACGAGCTCGATCGGCTGGCAGGCGAGGCGCGCGGCGTCACGTGGTCCGCATCCGGCGCCCGCGCCACCGGCCGTTCCTTTCGCGCCGATTTCTTTCACCCACACCATACGTGTGCGTCTCTGCGCCCAAGGCGCCGCGCGGAGGGCTCGCGCGGCTGGGGGTCGAGGCGCCTGTAGCGCCTGCGGCCTGTAGCGCCTGCGGGTGGAGAGCTTCCTCAGCATTTTAGACCTCGAACGATGCGCGGGGAGTGATAGTCTCATGGATCATGACAAGACATCATTGGGCGACTCGCTTCTGCGCTGGGCTCGCATCCTTCTGGCTGCCCGTCATCGCTTGTTCGGCGGGCGCCGGTGGCGGCGAGGGCAACACCACGGGAAATGGCGGTGGCGGCCAGAGCACGAGCGGCGCCGGTAGCAGCAGCAGCACCAGCAGCGACGATTTTGGCGACGATTTCGGGCTGACGACCTCGGGCTCGGGCAGCACGTCGCCGGCTGACGCCGGTCACCAGACGACCTGCGATGACGCAGGCAACTGCTCCTGCATCAACATCGCGTCGATCGGCCACGAAGGTGTCTGGGGTCCGTGCAGCAGTGACAGCACCACGGCGCTTCAGAATTGGTTGAACACGCAGAGCACGGCCCAGGTCGACAACTACAACACGGAGAAGCCCACGCTCACGCCGGAGTTTCTCGCCAAGTACGACGTGATACTCCTTCAGTGGATGGTGACGAAGGGCGTACAAAACGACGACGGGGCGCCCTGGCAGTTCACGGCTGACGAGGTGAACGCGCTCAAGGACTGGGTCAATAGCGGCGGTGGTCTCATCGCGCTGAGCGGTTATCAGTGCAATGGACAGGGATGCACCGTCCACGACGTCACGGCGACCAACCAGCTCCTCTCGTTCACGGACATCCAGTTCAACGCCAACGGCGTGCTGGACCCTGCGCAGAACGGCTGCCCGAATTGCAACTGCTGGGGCGGCCCGGTGCCGGTCGGCGGACCCCTCCCCGGGAGCGTGGGCACCTGGAACCAGGACACCCCGATCGGCAAGGACATCCAGAGCGTAGGCGCCTACGTCGCGCGCTCGATCAAGTCGACGACCGCGATCGTCGATTGCACCGACGGCACGAACAATTTCGCGGTGCATGAGGAGGTCGGCAAAGGCCGTGTCGTCGCGTATGGCGATGAGTGGGTGACCTACTCGGGCCAATGGCTCGGGACGGCGTCGTGCCTCAACCCCCAGATGTTCACGGACCCGAACAGCCCCTGCTATCAGAGATCAGCGGCGCAGGTCTTTCAGATCCCGCAGTTCTGGTACAACGCGGTAAAATACGCGGCGTCGTCGGTCGAGTGTTTCACGATCGAGGATCCGGCCATCATCAAGTAATGCCGGGTGATCGGACGGCAAAGCACGCGCCTTCTGCGAGCGCGAACGCTCCGCGAGTTCCATCCTTGCTCTCAGGCACGGTTGGCGCGATCGGACTGGTCGTGATCCCGATGCCATCATATCAGCGAGAGTCGTCTCGCCTGCGGCTTCGCCTCCGTGGGCCTCGTCGCCTCCGTCTCGCGGCTCGCCGCTGCTACGTAGTGATTTCGGAGCAATTCATCCCTTGGCCTCAGCGCCAGGGAGATGAAGTGGCCTTCCACCTCGAGCGCGAGGCGCCGCTCGACGAGCTCACCAAGCAGCCGCAGGACCTTCTCCTGCTGGAGCCCGGCGGCCGCTGCCGCTCGCCCTGGCTCCATGCCGGCGTGGCACAGATCATAGATGCACGCCAGCTCTCCCTCAAGAACCGTCTCGACGAGATCCCCGGAGCGCTCGTCCCTGATGAGAAGCTCGCCCGGGCTCACCCTGTGAACTTCCATGGCCGGTATCCCGCGCTTCCACTGGACGAGCTCCTCGTACCACCCGGCAAAGCTACGCCAGCCTTCCATCACGCCGGGCTCGAACCACTCCTCGGGCGCCGAGTAGCCGTAGTACGGCACGAGGAATCGCTCGACGCCCTCCAGTCCTTCCAGATAGGTATCGGGCCTGAGCCGCGCCATTTCATCAGGACCGAGCTGGTTGAAGAGCGGGCTTCCATAAGATAACGTATAATCCGACAGGCTGTAGCTCCCCAGGTGAGGCGTCTCCTTGATGATCCGCCGTGTCTCGGCGATGTCATCCATCGTCGAGCGGGGGTGCCCGATGATCAGATTCGAGAGCGAGCGGATGCCCAGCTCCTTCAACCACTTTTGAACGAGGATGTTTTGCCGCGCCCTGGTCCCCTTGTTCATTCGTCGGATCAGGGACGAGGACAGGGACTCGATCCCGACCTGAGCAGCATCGACCCCGGCCAGGACCAGCTTTGTCCAGAACCTCTCAGGGTGGTGCGCCCGGAGCTCCATCGTCGCCGGAATCTGGATATTGAGCCGTATCAGCTCATCGGCATAGCCCTCCGCCCACGTGTCGCAGACGTTGTCCATGAACAGGATACGCCGCACCCCGTAGCGCTTGACGATGGACAGCACGTCCTTGACGATGTCCGCCGCGAGTCGCTTTCTGAAGCCCTCCCAGTTGACGTTGATGCCGCAAAAATCGCACTTGGCGAAGCATCCCCGGCTCCCCTCGACGGGGACCATCACGTTCTTGCTGAACGGCCGGATCGCCTCCGCACCCCGGAACACTCTCCTGATGGCCCGGAAATACTCCTCCAGATCCGGGACGCCGAGGTCTCGGATGGATGCGAGCTGCGAAGCGAAGTTCGCCGGATCTCTCCTGAAGAGATCCATCTGGTTGGTCTGGATGTCATAGATGCCCTGCACCTCGCCGGGGATGCTTTCGTGGAGACGATCCATCTCGCTCAGGGGGGTCCGCAGGTAGGCCCCCGCGAGCCGCTCGAGCTTCTTTTCCCCCTCTCCGAGCACACCAAACCCGCGAATACCTAGCCGTTTCAGCACGTCGGCGACGCTGGTCGCTGCCGCGCTCGCTCCCCCGAACATGAAGACGCACCTGTGATCCGGGTACCTCTGGGTCAGGTAGAGGGCGCAGTAAATGGATGAATAGACCTGATTGTAATTGAGCGTGAAGCCGATCAGGTTCACGCCATTCCGGATGAGCTCCGGCCCCAGCGCTGCGTCGATGTACCTGTGCGTCGCGCTCCTCAGGCGGGTCAGTGAGCGCTTCGTGAGCTTGACGCGGCCGCGCTTCGGAGCGTTCACGATCGAGAGCAGCTCGTCGAGAGAGGGGGCTCCCTCGACGGACGCGCGCGGCCGGATGAACCGCTCCAGAGCGAGGAGGAAGTACGGGAACTCCCTGAACTCCGAGAGCTCCGAGTACAGGTCCGACTCGCCGGCGTCGAGGAACACCGAGCAGAATGCAGAGTACGTATGGGTCGTGAAACGGCCAGGGAACGCGACATCAAGATGCGCCTTCAGCGCGCCGAGCTGGACCGAGGGGACATAAACATCGGCCCACGGCATCGACACCAGGTGTATCTTGATCCTCATGGCGATCACCCAATCGATTGAATGCGTATTTTCGTGTCGCGAATCGCCGCTCTGTCCCTGAGCACGGAGCCTCGATCACGCATCTCGCGGCCTGATCGAGCGGTACTCCCGCGCGTCCTTCGCGGACAGCGTATACTTCATGGCCAGCGTGAACCGCGACACGGGGCACACTCTGCTCGGAATGCCCGCGCAGTGCCATGTCGCGCCCGGGAAGATCAAGACGCGCCCAGGAGCCGGCAAGACGGCCAGGTTGAAGGCCCCCGAGTCGTCGTAGAGCATCGTCTCTCCTCCCCATTCGCGGTCCCAGCGCGGATTTGCGTAGTAGAGCACCGTCATGTCTCGGCGACGCGGCTTGCAGTCGACGTGCGGGTAGTTGACGTCGCCGTAGCACGTCTGATTGACGTACGCCTTGTAGAGGTGGAGGGGCACGTCCGCGTAGCACCGCTTCATGAGACCGAAGACCTCCTCGTAGAAGAAGAGCATCTGAAACGCCTCGAGGTCCACGAAGTGCGCCACCATCTTCGGGAAATGATCCGCGCTCGAGCTGAGCTGCCCTCGGTAGTAGACGTAGGACTCCGAGAGGGTCCGGTAGACCTGCTCGATCTTCTTCTTGCGGAAGAGGTGATCCACGAGGATGACCTTGCGTCCGTTGACCGTCGTCTCTTGTATCTTCATCGCCAGCGATACCTCAGGGAGCAGCGGCGAGCATCCGGGAGGGGAGGGGAACGCGGTGGAGCCCTATGCGCTGACGAATCCATGGAACATGGTATGTAGATCCTCGATGTACTCGTCGAAATCTTCCCACATGCGCGAGAGGAGGAGACCACGACGCCCGAGCTTCTCCGCCTCCCCGGGGTTCTGCGCGACCCATTCGAGCTTGCTGGCCAGCGCTTCGTGGTCCCTGGGATCCGGCACGAGGAGGCAGTTCTCCTCGTCGACGAGGCCCTCCTTGTAACCTCGTTTCTTGTGGATATCGCCCGACAGGATGAGGCAGTTGCCGCACGCGAGCACCTCTCTCGGTACGCCCGGCGTGTGGTAATCGATGAAGAAGTCTCGCTCCAGGAAGCACGTCGCTGTGGTGGCGTTGATGAAGCTCGGGATCACCCAGTTCGGCATGAACGGGAGCAACCAGACGTTCTCCTCCACCCGGTTTTCGCGGATGAACGCGGCGAGCTCGCGGCAGCTCCTCTCGGCGCCGCCGCACATCATGATCGCCTGAACGTCGACGCGCCGACGCTTCACGATTCCGAGCGCTCGGATGAAGTCGAACATGCCCTTCGCATGATCGATCTTGCCGTACATCCCGAGCGTGGGGACACGGGGATCGAAGGTCTTCGGGGCGGATTCGCGGAAGCACGCATGGAGCCAGTCATCGCTGGCGAGCGCCTGCGCCAGGCGCTCGTTCACGTCGAGCCTCGGCGCGCCGGGGCGGAAGCAGTGCGTGGGGAGGGAGTCGGAGCCGAGGTGGTAGAGCCGCCTCTTCTTCACTCCGAGCCCCACGAAGAGGTCATCGAAGTGCTTCGCCGTCACGACCCTGTGCGCCCGCTTCAGGATCTCGGCGTAGGAGGTCCTCAGCCACGGCCTCGTCATCAGGACCGATATGTCGCTCCCCGCGTGCGCCAGGACGCAGGGGACCCCCGTCCATTGCGCCGCGAGAGATGCAGCCATCCCGTACGGTTCCAGGTAGTAGGCGTAGATCAGATCGCAGGAATGTTCCCTGACGGTGTCCGTCGCCATGGAGGCCAGCTTGGTCACGTACGGGTTCGCCCAGGGGACGTAGAGGTCGTACGCAGGGCGCTCCGACGAGACGCAGCGGACGGAGCCACCATTCGCGAAGCGGACGTGTAGCCGCCGCCTGTCGGATGGGGTCATGACCATCCGGTAATCTGCCTCTGCTTCGTCGGCGTTCGTGACGACCCAGACCTGATCGCCGCGCTTGGCGAGCGCATACGCCATCCAGTAGGTCCGGGTGCTGACGCCCCCTTGAATGGGTGGGAACTTGCTGATGATGCAGATCTTCATCGCGCAAATCTCCTCGATGCAGGCGCAGGCGCAGGCGTGCCCGGCGTCCGCCTCAGCTCAACTCACCTCTCAACAGATTGCCGGGATCCTCGGCCGCTTGCCGCGAAAGCCGGTGCGTCATCACGCTCTGCCGGTCGCGCGAGTAGTAGATCGCGTAGATGGATTCTTCGCTGCCCTGTAGGACGCTGATGCGATCGATGGCTGGATACAGGTCCATGACGTTCGATGCGAGCTTCATGCAGTAGAGGTGGCCGCTGTCATGGATCCCGAAGCGGGAGGTGTCTATCTTGAAGCGCCCCGTGATCCGGGGCCGCGCCTGATGAAACTGCGCGAGGGCGACCGCCCGCTCCACCCTCAGGAGGTCTCTGTAGAGACATGCGCTGTCCAGGCGCTCCGCCCATGAATACAGGACGCCGAAGATCTTCTTGATCATGGCTCCTCGATCGGTATCCATGCTGACTTGAGAAGTGACGCAGTCCCAGAGCCGCCGCCTCCTCGCCGTGAGGCCGCAGAACACCGGGTAGTGGCTCTTGACCGAGTGCTGTATCGAAGCCCTGAATGACGTCGCGATGCTCGCCAGGCACGATTCGCTGTACCGGGATAGCTCGCCCCTGAGATCAGCTCCTTCGACAGGCCCACCATGGACGAGGCTCTTCAGGTACCGCTCCTGCCAGCGGGCGACGCTCGCGCGATTCATCGCTGGCACATCCCTCGAATCCGGACGAGATCATCCCACACCCTGGGGAGGTCCTTGAAGCGCGCCTCACGCTCCAGGATCACGGCCTCCGGGGTCACCCGGGCCAGGAGGTACTCCAGCAGCTCGAAGACGACCTCGGGGACCGAGTGATCGTGGCCATCATAATAGTAACCGTCGTGCGAGGAGCCTCCGGCGAGGTGGAGCTGCCTTATACGGCGCGCCGGCATGCGATCGATGAACGCTCTCGGGTCCAGCCCGTGGTTGAGCTGGTCGGCGTACAGGTTGTGGAGGTCGAGCAAGATGCCGCAGTCGGCCATCTCGACGGCCCGGGCAAAGAAGTCGTCGTAGGCGATCGTCGATCGCTTCAGCTCCCACATCAGGGCGATGTTTTCGAGCAGGAACGGCGCCGCGAGGCCCTCCTGAAAGAGCTTTATGTTCTCCACGAGGATCTGCAGCGTCTCGTCGGTCCGCAGCAGGGGTAGGTTCTTCTCGAGGTCAAAGTCGCCGATGCGGCACGACGTCAGGTGATCCGAGCACCACCTCGGGGCCAACCGATTGACGATGCTTCGACGCTGCCGCGCGTTGCGATCGAGGCGATAGTCGGCGCTGCCCAGCGAGTTGCAGGCGAAATGAAAGCAGTACGACGTGCCGAAGTCGGAGAGTAGCCGCTTCATCTGGCCCCTCTCGAAGTGACTGTAGATGTATCGCTCCGGCTGTATTTCCAGGAAGTCGACGAGCCCCTCGTCCCTGGCTCGCCACAGCAGGTCGTGAAGAGCCGGATGGTAGCTCATGCCGATGTGAACAGCCATCGGATCACTCCCGTGAGGAGGCCGCCGCCGCGGGCGATGAGACGTTCCGGGGGTCTACAACGTGTGCACGTGAATCGGTGAATCCGGCTCGCCCGTCGCCGTGCGACGACATGGGCCGGAACGGGCGAGCTCGCGCGAGCTGCAGGAGGAGTCCCTGCAGGCGGTCGTCCCCTCCGGGGCGTGTCGTGTCACCCAGCGGCCGGAGGGAATGGCGACTCACCTCCAGCACTACGGCGAAATTTTGGTCTTCTTGCTCGGCGTCGGGTCGTGCCGGCAAACGTGGGCGCTGGCGGCGGGCTTGGGGACGTTGATCTTCCGCGTGACAGGCGTCGGATCATGTCGGCAAACGTGCGCGCTGGCGGCGGGCTTGGGGACGTTCACCTTTCTGGATCGGTTCGTTGTAGACATCTGTGGTCTCCTTGGAGCAGTGGGCCATGACCAGTACGCGGCGTTGCAGCGGCCGCAGGGGAGATAGCCCTTACAGATTACCGAGGGTTCGCACCCAGCCGCAAGAAAAAGCGCCCCGCGCGAGCGGATCCGGGGCTCGCTCTCTAGCTCTCTAGCTCTCTAGCTCAGATCGCTCCCATCCCCGTCGGCCGGCTCGGTGAGGGACTGGAGCACCTCCGCTGCATCGATCGCGCGGAGCCGCTTCACCAGCGCCTCGACGCGGGGCGCGATCCCCTCTCGGACCGTTGCTGCGAGGTGCGCGCCGCCCGCGGGGCAGTCTCCCCGGAAGGTCAAGTCCTCGGCGCACTCGCGCAGCGCGTCAGCCACCATCACCTCCACGAGGCGGTGCCAGGTGATCCGGTGGATCCCGGAGGAAATGTGGAGGGAGGGGCCCCCGACAGCCGTGGCCTCGTGGAGATAGCCGCGGGGGATGTACAGCGCTCCACCCGGCTGCATTTCGATCTCGCCCCAGCGCGGGGTCATCTCGCGGAGCTCGGCGGTGCGGCAGGCGTGGTGGCGGTGCAGCGGCGCCTCGAGGAGGGGCTCGTAGAGGATCCACCGCTTGCGTCCCTCGAGCTGGAGCACCACCACGTCGTGGGTATCCCAGTGGCGGGGGAAGGTCTGCGCCCCGCCCGGCGTGAGGTAAAGGTTCGTGTTGGCCTGGGCCAAGAGCGCTCCGGACAGGGCGCTGGTGAGCGCACCGACGGCCGGGAAGCAGTCCTGCACCCCCGTGAGGAGCAGGCTACCCCCCTCCGCCTCGAAGAAGCGCCGCACCGCCTCACCGTCGAGCTCCGCATCGGGCTCCGCCCGGAGGAAGCGCTTGGCGTCCACGTACTCCGACGTCGCGTCGATGAAGAACACTTCCCCGGAATGCACCCGGCCTTCCGCTATCGCCTCCAGCACCGCCTCGACGGTGGGCAGGCCGGCGAGCCCATCCACGCCCTTCGGCGGTGAGGCGAGGGGCCGGCTCGGCGAGCGCCCGGAGGTACGAGCGCCGCTGAGGAGGTCGTCGAGCGAGCCGGGGATCAGCAACTCCATGGGGCTGGGCATGAAAAACGCCGCGGAGGACAGGAGACGCCAGGGCTCTCGCTCCTGTCAAGCATGGCCTGCCCGTGGGACCTCGGGGCGACTGCCCCCGGGCGATGGATTCGAGGCCAGGGCGCTCTTCGACGGCTATCGCGCCGCGGGCGATAATTGAATCCCGGTGCATGGAGGTCCCAAATCCCTTGCGTCGCGCGTGGCTCGCCTCTACGCAGGCGCGACTTTGGGTGCTCTCCGCGGCAAGCTCACCTTCTCCCGGTTCTTCGTGCTCGGCGATCCGCCCGACAACCTCGCCGGCACGTCGATGAGGCGCGTCCGCGCCGCCGCCTCGCAGCCGCTCGTCCCGGAGGAAGACGAGAGCGAGCGCCACGGGTGGTGCTCGATCGAGGACCCGATGGATGTGGACCTCGACCACGAGAAGGTCTTCTTCAACGAGTACGTCTGCCTCGGCCTGCGCGTCGACCGCTGGGTCGTGCCCAAGCCGCTGCTGCAGGCCCACCTCCGGGACGCGGAGGCGGCGCTGCTCGAGAGAAAGGGCCTGGAGCGGCTCGGGAAGAAGGCGCGCGCCGATCTCAAGCTCTTCGTGCTGAAGAAGCTCCGGCGGCAGCTCATCCCGGTCACCAGGAGCACCGACCTCGTCTGGAACACGGGGACCGGCATGGCGCGCTTCTTCAGCCAGTCGCCGCGCGTGCACCTCCTCGTCCAGGATCTCTTCGAGAAGACGTTCCGCCTCAAGCTGGTCCCGGAGAGCCCCGGCACCGCGGCGGAACGGCGCCAGCTGGACGCGCGCGCGGAGAAGCTCTGGGAGGCGCTCGAGCCGACCTCGCTCGCGCGGGCCGGAGCTGCGGAGTGACGGATCTCGTCGAGCGCATCGAGCGCAATCGCTTCGTCGGGCGCGAGTTTCTGCTCTGGCTCTGGTTCGAGAGCATGCTCTTCGAGACGAACCTCGCTCCGACGGGCGAGCCAGCGTGCGCGCTCTGGCTGGAGGCGCGCCTCACGCTCGCCTTCGAGAAGGATGAGAGCGTGCTCAAGACCGCGGCGCCGGGCGCGGCGCCCGAGGCGAAGGAGGCGCTGCGCCAGGGCAAGCTCCCGCGCGAGGCGCGCCTGCGGCTGGTGTCCGGCGAGCGCGAGTATGCGTGGCTCTTCAAGGGGGACACGCTCGGTCTCGCGAACCTGTCGATCCCGGCGGAGCTCACGAAGAAGGACGACGAGGTCCACGAGGTGCTCTACGAGCGGATGCGCCTGGTCGAGGCGCTCGAGGCGACGCTCGACGCGCTCTTCAGCGACTTCCTCGCGCTCCGCCTCACGGAGGCGTGGGAGGCCGCGGTCGTGCCCGCGCTGGTCCGCTTCGCGCACGACGAGGCGGTCGACGAGGCGGCGTACCTGAAGGCGAAGCAGCGGGCCCAGTCGGCCGGCGGAGGCGGCGCGGGCCGCGGGCGCGCGGTCCGCTCGCGGCCATGAGGCGCGCCGCCCGGTGCGCCGCTCACCGCCCCGGGCCGTCGTCGCGGATGAGCAGCGCGACCGCGTTCTGCTCGATCTCCGCCGCGGTGAGCGCCTTCGCGTAGAGCGCCGCATAGTACATCGCGCCCGAATACGACCGTCCGCCGAGCTCGCGGTTGCCGAGGACGAGGTGCCTTCCCTCGGCGAGATCGAGCGTCGTGTCCACCCCGGGCACGCGTTTGTGCATCGCGCAATAGCCGACTACCGGGTTGCTCCGCGGGGCCGTTGCGCCGTTGATGTAGAGTCGGACCCGATCTTCCGCGGGCTCCTGGACGGTCGTGTCGAGCACGACGTGCACCACCGCGCGCGCCGGGAGCTGGGCGTCCCACGCGCCGCCGCAGTTGTTGCCGTTCCACCAGAGCTCGATCTGGCCAAGCTGCTCCGAGCGGAGCGTGAAGCGACCGGACTCCGTGCCGCTGCCGATATGGAGGATGCGCGAGCCGTCGACGACCACCTCGGCGATGCTGAGCACAGCCTCCATCGTGCCGGTCCGGGACCCGTGCAGCGCGGTATGGATCTTCGTGCCGTCGATCGCCGCGGAGGCCCGGCTGTCGGCCGCGACCGCCGTCCAGGAGAGCCCGCTGTGCGCCGCGCCGTCCGCCGCGAAGCCCATCTCCTCCCCGTACGTCAGCGCGAGCGGCATCGGCGCTCCGGCGGCGTCCTCGACCTGCGTGGGCGCAGGCCCGTTCGCCGCCTCGTCGAGGAAATACCGCGCGACGAGGCCATCGCCGCTGAGGCAGGACGAATCGCTCGCGCAATCGCGCCCTCCGGCACCTCCGCCCCCCGAGCCGCCTTCCCCCTCGCCGGCTCCCGCGCCGGGCTCCGCGGTGCCGCCGCCCGCCGCGCTGCTCGACCCATCGCCCGTCGTTGAGCCGGAGGCGGCGGTCCCCCCGCCGTCGGCGCCGCCGGCGCCGCCGGCCGCTCCAGAACCGGAGCCAGGGAGTTCACCGAGCCGCAACTCGGGGGCACATGCGACGAAGAGCTGGAGCGAGACAATCAGCAGGGACATCCGCATAGGCCACATCCTACCGCTGCGCGCTCACCGGGAGAAGGCAGCGCGCCGCGCCGGCGCTGGAGGCGCCGCCGGCCGACGACCCCGAGGAGCATTGGCTCGCGCCGACCCGAGCGGCCCCGTCTCCGGGCATCGCCGGCTGGCGCTGCTGACCTCGCGAGGCCGCAGCGCGGTTTCCTTCTTCGCGCCGGCTGGTATTCTGGCGGCGTACCGTGGACAACCTCGACATCATCCGCCAGCGGCTCCACAACGAGCGCCTCGTGGGGCCCCCGTGCGAGCGGCCCGAGGACGTGGTTCAATGGCTATGCGCGGTGCAGGCCCAGGACTACGCCGGGGCGAAATGGGCCATCGCGCAGCGGACCACCGGCGTCACTGACGCCGAGCTCGACCGGCTGTTCGACGACGGCAAGATCCTCCGCACCCATGTCCTGCGGCCCACATGGCATCTGGTGATGCCGCAGGACATCCGCTGGATGCTCGGCCTCACGGCCCCGCGCGTGAACGCCGCGAACGCCTACCCGTATCGACAGCTGGAGCTCGACGATGCGGTGTTCGCGAGGAGCAACGACGCGCTCGTGAGGGCCTTGCAGGGGGGTGCCCAGCTCACACGGACGGAGATCGCGCGGGTGTACGAGGAGGCCGGCATCCGCGCGAGCGGCCTGCGGCTCGCCTACCTCCTGATGCGCGCCGAGCTGGACGCGATCCTCTGCAGCGGCCCGCTCCGCGGCAAGCAGTTCACCTATGCCCTGCTCGACGAGCGAGCCCCGAGGGCGAAGGCGCAGGGGCGCGACGAGGCGCTGGCCGAGCTCACGAGACGGTACTTCGCGAGCCACGGGCCAGCGCTGGTGAAGGACTTCGCCTGGTGGTCGGGGCTCACCCTGACCGAGGCCAGGGCCGGCATCGAGATGGCCAGCGCACACCTTCAGCACGAGACGGTCGACGGCAAGGTCCACTGGTTCGCGGCCAAGCAGGCGCGCTGCGGCGAGCTCGAGACACCGCTCGTTCACCTCCTGCCCAACTACGACGAATACGTCATCGCCTACAAGGACCACAGCGCGACGCTCGACCCCGCGCTGCTGCGCGCTGCCGGCGACGCGCTCATGGCGCACATCGTCGTGCTCGACGGCCGGGTCGTCGGCGGCTGGCGCCGCACGATCCAGAGAAGAGCGGTCACGGTCACGATGAATCTCCCGCTGCGGCCAAGGAAGAGCGAGAAGGCCGCCCTGCAAAGGGCGATCGAGCGGTACAGCCGGTTCCTGGGGATGCCTGTCACGGTCGCGAGCTAGCGCTACAGCGAGAATTTGCCCACCTCCGGGCCACCATAAACGTCCGAGTCCCGCACCTGAGCTGGGCTGGCCCGAGCTCCATCCCGACCTCGCTACCAGGGCGTCCCCGTGGTCAGCGCGAAGAAGATCCCCCTCGTGAACGGGACGGGGATGTTATGCTCGCCCGCGTCGAGCGCGCGCGGCGAGGCGCCGTGCCGGGAGGTCAATTCATGTCATCTGTGAGGGGCTTCACCCTCGATCCGTCGCGGATCGAGCACGTTGGGCAGGGGCTTGTCCGGCCGGAGTGTGTGATTGCAGAGGCCGACGGCACCCTCTGGAGCTCGGACGCCCGCGGCATCGCGACGCGCATCGATCCGGACGGCAGGCAGGCGACCCTCGGCCCGGACGTGGGCGAGCCGAACGGCATGGCGATGGACCGGCAGGGGAACCTCATCGTCGCCGCCCTGTCCGGCGGCAAGGTCTACAAGCTCCACCGCGACGGCCGGTCCGAGGTCCTCCTCGACTCCATCGACGGCAAGCCGCTCGGCGCCGTGAACTTCTGCTTCATCGACTCGCGGGACCGCCTCTGGATCTCCGTCTTGACACGGCAGCTCCCGTGGTGGAACGCCGTCGCGGGCAACCTCCGCGACGGGTACATCGTGCTCGTCGACGAGAAGGGCCCGCGCATCGTGGCCGACAACCTCAGCATGACCAACGAGGTGCGCCTCGACGCCGCCGAGGAGTTCCTCTACGCCGTCGAGACCATCCCCGGCCGCCTCCTCCGCTTCCCGGTGCGAGACGACGGCAGCCTGGGCGATCCCGAGCAGTTCGGCCCGGACAGCCTCGGCGTGGGCGGGTACATGGACGGCTTTGCCTTCGACGCCGAGGGCAACCTCTGGGTGGCGGCCGTCTGCCGCAACGGCCTCGCCGTGATCTTCCCCGACGGCAGCTACCAGACCGTCTTCGAGGACCCGCGCCCCGCGGTCCTGGAGGCGATGACCGTGAAGCAGCGGAGCGGCACCATCGAGCCGGCCGATCTCGGCGCCTGCGCCGGAGACACCGTGCAGCTGCCCACGAGCATCACGTTCGGCGGGCCCGATCTCCGCACCTGCTACATGGGGTCGCTGGCGATGCCGCGGCTCCTCACGTTCCGCGCGCCCGTCGCGGGGCTCCCGCTCGCGCACCTGCGGTGATCCGCGCCGTCCGGCTCGCCGCCGCTCGCCGCGGCGGCCGGCCGGGGGGGACGACAGCGGACGTCGTCGAGGCTACGCGCTGACTTCGACCGGTTTGCCGGGGGAGCCCTCGCTCCGGGCGCCGGGCTGCGGGCCGCGCCGCTCGTCGCCGGCGCCTCTCGCCGACGCCTGCCGCTTCAGCTTCTCCTCGACCCGCGTGCCCTTGAAGAAGCTCGCGTTGGCCTCGGTGTAGAGCTTGTACGGGTTCTCGAAGACATACGCCTTGAAGTCCTCGGCGCTGATGACGCCCTCTTCCACGAGGCTCCAGCTCTCCGCGAGCGCCTCGGTCAGGTCGGGGACGTCCCAGTGGCCGACGTCCGACGAGTAGATGGCGTTGATCTTCGCGCCGAGCGGGTTCGCCTTGTCGTTGAACGCGGCGGCGAGGGTGCGGTCGTCCGACTCGGACCCGAAGAAGAAGTTGTTCACCCAGCGATCGCGGATGTCCTCCACCTTCTCGATGCCCGCCGCCGCGAAGTCGTTGCGGTGCTCCGGCCCAGGCTGGCGCGCGTCGCTCGTGTAGTTGGCCCCGAGCGTGTCGGCGATCAGCTGCTCGCCCTCGATGGAGCGCCCCTTCACGAGATCCGCGCCGTGCCGCCGGAACAGCTCGGCCAGGAGCGCGCGATCGGTCGCCGCCGGGTCGTAGTGCTTCAACCCCTCGGGGCCGCGCTTGTGGAACCGGTCGACCAGGTGGATGTAGACCCGCGCGCCCCAGTCCGCCCCGCCCTCGAGCATGCCGATGCGCAGCCCCGGGAAGCGGCGGGTGACGCCGCCGAAGAACAGGGCCTTGGCGAACGCCTCCGAGCCGTCGGCGAAATGGCCGATGTGGTTGTTCATGTAGTTGCTGATCGACGAGCGCCCCGTCCAGCCCTGGCTGCCATAGTGGGTGAGCACGGGCACCCCGAGCTCGACCACCTTCGCCCAGAAAGGATCGTAGTTGTGCTCGCTGTCCAGACCGTAGAAGTCGATGTAAGTCGCGTACTTCGCGATCTCCGGGTGCTGGTCCGCCGGGTACTTCTCGGCGATCGCCTTGATCGGACGGCGCACGCCGCCGGCGATGTTGATCGCCTTGAGCCCGAGCTTCTTGACGGCGAACTCCAGCTCTTCGATCCCCTCCTGCGGCGTGTTCAGCGGGATGCCCGCCACCGGGGTGAGGCGGTCGCTGTACTTGCGGAACAGCTCGGCGTGATAGTGGTTGATCGCGCGCTGCAGCGCCTGCCGCGCGCTCGGGTCCTTCACGGCCAGCGGCGCGAGGGTATTGTTCGGGAACAGCACCGAGTAGTCGGAGCCCTGCTCCTCCAGGCGCTCGGCGAGCAGCGACGGGAGGTGGTACGTGGCCACGTCCAGCGTGTTGCGCGTCACCCGCGCCCACCACGGGGACCTGACCGTGCGGTGATGCTGCCGCTCCTCGGGCGTCTGGCTGTACCAGTCCTTGCCGCTGCTGTTCTCGGCGTTGCGGCGCCGGGAGCTCAGCGCCTTGCGCAGATCGTCGACGAGCTTGGCGCCGCCGTACGTGGCGACGAAATCCTCGAGCGCCGGCGAGTAATCGTTGGTGTGGATGTCCGTGTCGATGACGGGGTAGTCGAGCTTTTCCTTGACCGCCACGGAGCGGGAGGCCTTGAGACGAGCGATACGGTCGGTCATGAAGACTCCGGAGAAGGGTAGAGGCGCGCCGACGTCGCCGGTGAGGGACGATGGCCGCGCCGGAGCGCCGTCAGCTGCGCCGTCAGCTGCCAAACGTTGGGTGCAACGCGCGTGCCTCGGCACCGGCCCCGGTGGGTCTTGCCCTCCTGGCCGCAGATCTCGGCGCCCCTCCGGCGCGCTCGCCCCGCGCGCTGCTCGGATCCGAGCAGCGGTTCAGCGGCGCTGCTTCCTCAGCAACAGCCCCCGCGCGCAGAGGCCCGGGGGCGAGCCCGCCAGTCCCGAGCGCGCTACGCCTGGCCGAACAGCGCGAGGCACTGATCGTCGAGGACGCCGCCGACCAGAGCGACGGGCGCGCCGGAGTTCTCGTTCATCCAGCGCGCCGGGACGGCCAGCTCGCGCTGCGCGCCGCCCGTCGCCGCCGTGACCTCCCGCATCGTGCAGCCGAAGACGACGCGGCTGATCCGGGCGAGCCAGGCCGCGGTGAAGCACATCGGGCAGGGCTCCACGGTCGTGTACAGCGTGTATCCCTGCAAATCCGGCCCGACGGCCGCGCACGCGCGGCGAACGGCGCCCACCTCGGCGTGGTACGTGAGGTCGCGCTGGCCGTTCACCTCGTCGGTCGCCTCCGCCACGATCGTGCCGTCCGGGGCGACCACCAGGGCGCCGAACGGCGGCTCGCCCGCGCGCTGCGCGCCGCGCGCGAGCTCCAGCGCCCGCGCCATGAGCTCCTCGTCGCGGCTCATCGGATGAGCCTCGGGTCGAGCAGCGACTCGGGCGCCGGCGCCTTCTTGACGAGCTTGGACTGGACGGTGAAGTCGACCACCGACTTCAACGATGCATAGACGGGACCGGCCTTGTCCGCGGTGCCGAAGAGCTGCTTGTTGTCGGCCAGGTCGTAGATCTTGTCGCCGCTCAGCATGCCCTTCACGTCCTCGGGCGGAGCGTTCAAGTACTTGCCGATGATGGGATATGCCTTGTCGGGCTCGCTCCGCAGCGTCCGGACCCCCTGATCGATGGCGCCGAGCAGCCGGGTGTAGGCCTCGCTCCCCGACGCGAGCTTGGACCTCTGGACGACCACAGAGTTCGTGATCGTGTCGGGCATGCTGGCGCTCGTGAAGATCACGTGGCCTCCGTGCTTGGTCGCCTTGGTGATCCACGGCTCCCAGGTGACCGCGGCGTCGACCTTCCCGGCGACGAACGCGGCGCCGGCGTCGTCGGCGCTCATGCTGGTGATCTTCACGTCGCCGGGGCCGATACCGCTCTTCTCGAGCCCGAAGAGGAACAGCATGTGGTTGACCTCGCCGAGCGTGAGGGCGACCGTCTTGCCCTTGAGATCGGCCATGGTCGCGATACCCTCCTTCGCCACCACGGCGTCCGCGCCGTTCGAGCTGTCGACCAGGGCGATGGCCACCACGTCGGTCTCGCTGTTGCCGTTCAGCACCGCGAGGTTCTGCAGGGTGGTGAGGCCGACGTCGAGCTGGCCCGAGGCCAGCGCCGCGAGCGTGTCGCCGGGGTTCGAGAACGGCTTGAGCTCGACGCTCAACCCGGCCTTCTTGAAGAGCTCGAGCTCGTTCGCGAGGAAGACGCCCGAGTAGCCGATCCACAGGTCGTGACCGACGGTGAGCTTGATCTGCGCGGGAGGCGGCGCCGCGGCCCCGGCGCGCGCGCTCGACCCGGCGGCGGCGCCCGGGTCGCTCGGCGCCGCGTCCTTGTTCGAGCAGCCCACGGACAGGACGAGGCAGGCCAGCGCTGCCCCGAGCTCTTGCAAGACGGTCCTTCGTTTCATGATCCCCCTTCTCCCTGTTCCAGTTGCGTGTTGGTGAGCCCGAACAGCAGGCGGTCGCGCTGGGTCTCGGAACGAGGGCGCCCGCGCAGCAACGCCATGATCTCCCGCTTCTGGTGCAGGAAGGCCTCGTCGAGCTTGAGCTCCGACGAGCGGGCCGCCCGCGCGAAGGTCACGTCGAGCGTGGCCAGGACGCGGCCCGGCCGCTCGGAGAAGACGACGATGCGATCGGCGAGGAGCAGGGCCTCGTCCACGTCGTGCGTGACGAACAGCGTCGTGATGCGGTGGTGCTGGATGAGGTGGAGCAAGAGCTCCTGCATCTGCTCGCGCGTCTGGGCGTCGAGCGCGCCGAACGGCTCGTCCATCAGCAGCACCTCGGGCTGCACGACGAGCGCCCGCGCGAGGGCGGCGCGCTGCTGCATGCCGCCGCTCAGCTCCGCGGGGTAGCCGTCGCGGAAGTCCCAGAGCCCCACCAGGCGCAGCAGGCTCTCGACCCGGGCCGCCTGCCGGTCGCGAGCGCCCCCGGGCGCGCGCGCGCGGTTGCGGGCGAGGGTCAGGGGAAAGCGGACGTTCTCCCGCACGCTCAGCCAGGGGAACAGCGTCTGCTGCTGGAACATGAGGCCGATCTCGGCGCCGGGGCCGAGGACGCGCTCGCCGTCGAGCTCGATGGCGCCGGCGGTCGCCGGCTCGAGCCCGGCGACGATGTGCAGGAGCGTCGATTTGCCGCACCCGGAGGGGCCCACCAGGCTGATGAACTCGCCCTCGCGGACGTCCATGTCGAGCGGCGCGAGGGCGTTCGTCTCGCCGCGGCGACCGGAGTACGTCTTGCCGACGCCGCGCAGCGACAGCTTCATGCCCCGCCCCCCGGCGTCCAGCGGAAGAGACGGCGCGAGGTCGCGCGGAACACCCAGTCGAGCCCGAGGCCGAGGAGCCCGAGCACCAGCAGGTAGGCGTAGATGCTCGGCGTCTGGAGGAAGCGATAGAAGCGCAGGATGCGAAAGCCGAGGCCCTCGGTCGCCGCCACGAGCTCGGCGACGACGACGTAGCTCCACGCCCAGCCGTTGCACATGCGCAGCGCGCTCCAGATCCCGGGGAGGGCGGCCGGGGTCAGGACGCGCCAGACGATCTCGCGCCGGTTCGCTCCCAGGCTCCGGCTGACGTGGAGCAGGGGCGCCGGGACCCGCCGCACCTCGCCGGCGGTCATGAGCAGCAGCTGAAAGAAGGTGCCCAGAAACACAAGGAGGACCTTCGCGCCCTCGCCGATGCCCGCCACGATCATGACCAGCGGGATCAGCGCCGGCACCGGGACGTAGCGGAGAAACTCGGTCGGCGGCTCGAGCAGCGCGGCGATCGACCGGAACGCGCCGGCGAGCACGCCGAGGGGGACCGCGAGGATCGCGGCGGCGGCGAACCCGGCCGTGACGCGCAGGAAGCTGTGCTGGACGTCGATCCAGAGCTCCTTCGCGACGAGCGCGTCGGCCGTGGCGCGCGCGATGCTCGCGAGCGTCGGCACGATGGCGGCTCTCGCCCCGTCGCGATCCGGGAGCCAGGCGTAGACCGCGATCATCAGCAGAAAGCCCGCCGCCCCGAGCGGCAGGCGAGCCCGGCCCGGGAGAGCGCGGCCCAGCGCGAGCCAGCGGGGCGGCGCCTGTCCGCACTGTCGCGACGGCGCGCGCAGCTTCGGGTCGACAAGCATCCTCGTGAAGGCCTCCGTGCCTCGCATCGTGACGTTCATTCGATGCAGATCGAGCCCAGCCAGGAGGCGATTCAGCCCCGAAGACGAGCTCTGGTCCGCGCCTGTGCGCCAGGCGATCAACCGACCTTCCAAACGACCTTCGTGAGGATGATCCCGAAGCGATGTCACCAGTCCGGCGGCAGACCGTCAAGTGAGATCTGGCGCATCGACGCGTCGTTGAGCCACGCCGCCACGCGGCCGCGCGCCGGTGGACTCCGCCGCGGCGTGGGCTCGCGTCCAAAGTCGCGCACGCTGGGTGGAGGTGCGAGGAGAGAGGTTGAGTCCCACCGATGGCCTCCCGACGAGCGGGTGAGCGGGAGAGCGGGGCGGCGTGGCTCGCCGTTTACCGGTGCGTCATCGGAGGGGGGTGGGCCATGGCCCTCCGCCGCGCCATCGCGTAGCGCACGCCGGCCCGGAGGTCTCTCAGGAGGATGAGCTCGTCGAGCGCCTCGCCGGTCTGCACGAGCGAGCCGGCGGTGCTCGCGGACATGCCGACCAGGACGCACTGCGCGCCGAGCAGGTACACGGCCTGCACCGCGCGCAGGAGGTGATCCGCGACGTCGCTGTCGATGAGCGGAACGCCGGTGAGATCGAGGATCACGAGCTCGGCGTCATGGCGCTCCACGCCTTGCAGCAGCGCTGTCATGAGCTGGCGGCACCGCGCCCTGTCGAGGTGGCCGACGAGCGGCAGGACGAGGACACCCTCGTCGATCGGCAGGAGCGGCGTCGAGAGGGCGGCTATCGTCTCGAGCAGCCGCGACTGGCTGGCGAGGAGGTCGGACTCGATCTGCCGCAGCGCATCTTCCGTCCTCTTTCGCGCGGTCATGTCGACCACGACCCCGACCATCCCGATCACGCGGCCGCTGGCGTCGCGGAAGGGGACGTTGTTCTCCAGCGTCCAGCCGTCGCTCCCGTCCTCGAGCTTCCACCGGAGCTCCACGTTCAGCCGCGGGACTCCGTCCGACATGATGATCTCGTCGTTCTCGCGGTAGCTGCGCGCGACCTCCGGGACGAAGATCTCCTCGTCGCGCTTCCCGACGATCTTCTCGGCCGAGAGGCGATAGTGATCGGCGTAGGCCTTGTTGACAGCGAGGTAGCGGTGCTCTCGATCCTTGAAGAACACCATCGCCGGGATCGCGTCGAGAAGCGCGGCGTGGCCGGAGGCGTCCACCGAGAAGAACTGGGCCAGCAGCCCATGCGGCTGCTCGGAAGGCCTCTGCGCGCGCGGCCGTCGCGCCTCGGCCAGCTCCTCCTCCAGCTCCGCGACGCGCCTCCGAAGCGCGGCTACCTGTTCGTCAAGCGCCGTATCGTTGTCTGGCTCGGACTGCATTCAGGGCACCACGTGCTGACCGCCACATTTAGCGCATGATTGTCTGAAGCGCAACGCCTGTCAAGCGTGGTCGATGTCCCGTGTCGGCGCTCTCAGTCGGCGCTTGTTCATCACCGGAGCGCATCACCGGAGCGCATCACCGGATGCGCATCACCGGAGCGGGTGGGCGGAATCTGTGGATCTCGACCAAGACGTTCCTCGCCCTCGTGGAGATCCGACCCTCGCGGTGCGCGATGTTCAAGCTGTAGCTTGAGCACATCTACCAGAGCCGGAACCGCGGAGTACTACGGCTATTGTTTCGCGGAGCCCGTGAGATCCAGAGCGGTGCTCAGAAGATAAGGAGCCAACCGCCGACTCGCCGCGGTTCACACTACGGCACCTGCTCACCCATTCTTCGGGGCTGCCGCGGCTCGGTCGGCTCGTCGGTTCGATTGCTCGGATTCGACACGCGAGGTCACCGCCGCCGAGGTGCGCGCGGCGGTGACCGGCGCGGTCCTCGAGTACGTCCCCGGGACGAAGAGTACGTCCCCGGGACGAAGGACGTCTATCAGAGCTTCGGGGTCCGCGGCGCCCGCTCCGGACGGCGCTCAGGGAGCGCCGCCGGTGGGGCTCGCGCCGGCGAGGGTCATCCAGCCTTGTCGATGCGCCCGTCGGGGTACCGCGCGAACCGGCCGGCCGCGCGCGCGTGAACAGGGTCGTCGCTCGGCCACGGCCACCCGCCGAAGCCGGTCCGCCGGTAGTCGATGAAGGCCTGCTGGACCTCGGCCATCGAGGTCATCACGAAGGGGCCCTGCTGCGCGACGGGCTCGCCGATGGGTCGGCCCTGGAGGAGCAGGATCTCGGCCTCGTCGGGGCCGTTCTCGAGGAGCGCTGAGGCGCCGTCGCGGAGCGTGATCCTGTGGCCCGCGGGGACGCGGCGGGCGCCGACGCGCAGCTCGGTGCCGCGGAAGAAGTAGAGCGCGCGGCCCGCGCCGGGCGAGGCGGCCGGCAGCGCGAACCGCGCGCCCGGCGCCATCGTGAGCGTCCAGATCGCGACGTCGGCGTCCGCGCGCGCCGCCCACGACCTCGGCGGCGGCGCCGGCGGGCGGAGCTCGCCGAAGTTGCCGGCGACGACGGTGATCTCGGTCGCCCTGCCCGCGGCGTCGCGCACGAGCTGCTTCGGGATCGTGTCGCCCCACATCATCACGAACTGCGGGTCGGCGAGCTTGTCGGCGCGCGGGAGGTTGAGCCAGATCTGGAAGAGCTCGAGCGGGTTGGGCCCGTCCTTCTCGATGAGCGGGAACATCTCCGCGTGGACGACGCCGCTCCCCGCCGTGAGCCACTGGACGTCGCCGCGGCCGTAGCGCGCGGCCGCGCCGAGCGAGTCCGAGTGATCGATGAGCCCGCGCCGCACGACCGTCACCGTCTCGAAGCCGCGGTGCGGGTGCTGCGGGAAGCCGGGGACCCCGCCGCCGTGGTACATGCGCCAGCCGTCCTTGCCCGCGAAATCGCGGCCGATGGCGCGGCCCGCGAGCGAGGCGGCCGGCCCCATCCGCTCGTTGCCGGCCGGGTACGCGTCGTGGTGGTGGACGCAGAACAGGAACGGGTCGAGCGTCTCCCAGGGGGACCCGAGCCCGAGCGGCGCGACGTCGCGGACCACGTCCTCCGCGGCGAGCGCGGCTTCATCGGTGCGGCTGGGCGAGGGCTCGGTGCGGGCGCACGCGGCGACCACGGGCGTCGCGGCGAGGGCACCGAGGGCAGTGCGGCGATCCATGGCAGCCATTGTAAAGTGCCCCACGGGGAGGGACAACGGTGCGCGCGCGCAACCTGGCGTTGCCCCGGGGGCAACCACCGGCGCCGCCCGCGCCCCGAACGATCCTGGCGCCTCGGCGGCTCGTATCCTCTCGTCCGAGCGTCGCTCTGACGTTAGAGTGGATCCTTGTGTCCACACGTCGCTCCGAGCGGAGCATCATCTTTCTCGTCGCTGCGGTCCAGTTCATCAACGTCCTCGACTTCGTGATGGTGATGCCGCTCGGGCCCGACTTCGCGGTCGCCCTCGGCATCTCGATGTCGGATATCGGCCTCATCGGCGGTAGCTACACGGCGGCGGCCGCGCTCTCGGGCCTCGCCGGCGCGTTCTTCCTCGACCGGTTCGACCGGCGCAGCGCGCTCGCGGTGGCGATGCTCGGCCTCGTCGTCGGCACCGCGGCCGGCGGCTTCGCGACCGGATTGCCGAGCCTCATGGCGGCGCGCGTGCTCGCCGGGGCGTTCGGCGGGCCCGCGACCTCCGTCGCGTTCTCCATCGTCGCCGACGTCATCCCGCCCGAGCGGCGCGGCAAGGCGATGGGCGTCGTGATGGGCTCGTTCTCGGTCGCCTCGGTGCTCGGCATCCCGGCCGGGCTGGAGCTCGCCCGGCGCGGCGGCTTCCAGCTGCCGTTCTTCGCCGTCGCGGCGCTCGGGCTGCTCGTCGCCGGGCTCGCGATCTTCCTGCTGCCCTCGATGCGAGATCACCTCGCCGGCGCGCGGTCATCGGGCAGCGCCCCCAGGGAGCTCCGCGCCCTCCTCGGCCGGCCGCTCGTGATGCTCTCGTACGCGACGACGGCGATCGTGACGATGGCGTCGTTCCTGGTGATCCCCAACATCTCCGCCTACGTGCAGTACAACCTCGGGTACCCGCGCGAGCGGCTCGGGCTGCTCTACTTCGTGGGGGGCCTGGTCAGCTTCGTCGCGATGCGCGCCGTGGGCCCGCTGGTCGATCGCTTCGGCGCGTTCCAGACGGGCTCCGTGGGAGCGGCGGTGCTCGTGGGCGTCCTCTACGCCGGGTTCTTCTCGTACGTGCCGGGGCTGCCGGTGCTCGGCATCTTCATCGTCTTCATGCTCGGCATGACGTTCCGCAACGTCTCGTACAACACGCTCACGTCGAAGGTGCCGCGCCCCGCCGAGCGGGCGCGCTTCACCTCGATGCAGTCGGCCGTGCAGCACATGGCGGCCGCGATCGCGGCGTTCTGGTCGGCCAGGTTGCTCCACGAGCTCCCGGACAGGCGCCTCGACGGCATGCCGGTCGTCGCCGCCCTCTCGATCGCGTTCACGCTCGCGATCCCGCTCCTGTTCCTCGGGATCGAGCGGCGCGTCGCCATTGCCGCGGCCCAGCGCACATAGCCCTGCCGCCGCGTCCCCCGGCGCCCGGCGGCGGCGCGCCGGGGTGGGCTCGGGGCGCGGGCGTCAGCGGGCGGGATTCATCTGCGAGAGGCGATAAGCCCCCACGGTGGCGGCGAGGGACGAGAGGATGAGGAGCGCGAGCGCCAGCGCGACGTTGTTGAGCGACTCGCCGAGGCCGACGATCCAGAGCCAGCGCGAATCGGGCGGCACCGCGCCGATGAACGTGAGCGACTTGATGGTGCCGCTGATGAACCCGAGGCCGCCGGACACCAGCGTCAGAATACCGAGGCTGATCTGGAGCGGCACGAACCGCCGCTCGGGCGAGAGGGCATAACGGACGGATGCGGCGAGGAGCAGGAGCCCGAAGACGAGCGTGGGGTACATGCCCCAGCCGCCCATATGGAAAGCTTCAGCCATGACGAGTGCCTCCTTGGATAGCGCTCTTGACAGGCGCCGGCAGCGAAGGTTCCGGGGCGGGGAGAGAGAATTCCTTCGAAACGTCGCGGTCATATCATCGGCGCTTGAGCTGCTGAAAGCGCTGTAGCCCGGCGCTGACCCGAGAGGCCCGCAGCTTGCATGCGCAAGGGCTTCGACTATAGCTTCGGGCTGATGATCGGCCCCGCGAGCTCGCCGTTGACGACGCAGACCTTCGAGCTGCGGGAGTCCCCGGACAGCCCAGGGATCTACTCCTACCTCCTCGTCATCGGCGCTTCCTCGTCGTACCGGCGCGCCCTGCCCGACGACGGCGTGCTCATCGTGGGGCGCAGCGACGAGGCAGACGTGAGGCTCGACACCGCCGCTGTGTCCCGGCGGCACGCCGAGCTCGCCTTCTCCAGAGGCGAGATCCGGATCGCGGATCTCGGCAGCCACAATGGGACGCTCGTCAACGGCGAGCGCATCGAGGGCTCGCGCACGCTCGGCTCCGGCGACGTCATCACCATCGGCGATACCACGCTGATCTTCCGGCGCGAGCTGCCGTCGAGGGGCAGCGCTCTCATCGAGATGGGCCGGCTGCGCCGGCGCGTCGAGGAGGAGATCGAGCGCGCCGCCGACTCGGCGCGGCCGTTCGGCCTGGCGGTGGTGTCCCTCGGGCCCGTGCAGATGCGCACGACGCTCGAGCAGCGGGCGCTCTCGGCGCTCCGGTTGATGGACATCGTCGCCTGGGACGGGGCCTCTCACCTGGCCATCGGGTTCCCCGAGCTCGGCGGAGCGCTGGCGCGCGGCGCGGTGCTCCAGGTGCTCGAGGCGATCGCGCCGCTGGCCCCCGAGGCGCGCGGCGGACTGGCGTGCTACCCGTTCGACGGCGGCGACACCGAGACGCTCCTCGCGGGCGCGCGGACCGCCGCGTCGATCGCCGCTCCAGGGGCGATCGCCTCCGCCTCGGAGACGGCCGTCCGGCACGTCATCGGCGAGCGCACCGTCGTGGTGGCCGATTCGGCCATGATCCGGCTGTTCGAGCTGATCCGGCGCCTCGCGGCGAGCGATCTGCCGGTCCTCGTCCTTGGCGAGACGGGTGCGGGCAAGGAGAACGCCGCCGCCGCCATGCACCACTGGTCTGCGCGGGCCCAGAAGCCGCTGATCACGCTCAACTGCGCCGCGCTCCCGGAGACGCTGGTGGAGAGCGAGCTCTTCGGCTACGAGAGGGGCGCGTTCTCGGAGGCGCGGGCGCCCAAGCCCGGCCTGCTGGAGCGGGCGCACGGCGGCACCGTCTTCTTCGACGAGGTCGGCGAGCTGCCCCTCGGCGTGCAGGCCAAGCTGCTCCGCGCGCTCGAGGCGAAGCGGATCACGCGCCTCGGCGACGTGCGCGAGCGCGAGGTGGACATCCGGATCGTCGCCGCCACGAACCGCGATCTGGAGGCCGAGGTCCGCGCCGGCCGCTTCCGTCAAGACCTGCTCTTCCGCCTGAGCGCCGCCGTCGTCGAGCTGCCCCCGCTCCGGCACCGGCCGCGCGAGCTGCCGATCCTGGCCCGCCTGTTCCTCGCCGAGGCGCGCGCCCGGACCGGGCGGCCCGCGCTCGATCTCTCGGAAGCCGCGCTCGCCGCGCTCTTCGCGCACCCGTTCCCCGGCAACGTGCGTGAGCTCAAGAACGCCATGGAGTACGCCGCCGCCACGGCGGACGGCCCCGTGATCGAGCCATGGAGTCTGCCGGAGCGCATCGCCGGCATCGATGTCCCGCCGCGCCCCGCGGCGGACACCGCTGCGCCGCCCGCCGCGGGTCCTCCCCGCTTCACGCCCATCGCCGAGGAGCTCCGAGAAATCGAGTGCACGCGCATGCGTCAGGCGCTCGACGCCGCGGACGGGGTCCAGAAACGGGCGGCGGCGCTCCTCGGGATGCCTGTCCGCACCTTCACCTTCAAGCTCAAGCAATTCGGTATCCTCGCGCGGGAGGGGAAGCGGAGCCCGTGATGGGGCTCGGCTGCCCGCCCGTGCGGGGCTGATCACTGGGCCTCGTGTTGCGTACAGCGCCGGGGAACGAGCGATCGGAGCATCGCCCAGGGCGAGTTTCGTCGATGCTTCAGGGATCTGGAGCCCTGATGGTAGTCTGTCGCCGACCGGCCTCGCCGTGGCCGCGCGATCAGAACACGAGCCGAGCCGACAGCGCCGCAGTATCGGGCGACGCGGCGGGCCGGATCTCGATCTTCACGCCGCCGCGATCCTCGGTGCGGTCGTGTTGCGTGTTCATGAAGAGCAGGGCCGTCCCCGTGATCGCGGCGGCTCCGCTGGCGACGAGGGCGCCGATCGCCAGCCGGTTCTCGAGGACGCTGCGATCGTACGCGTCACGGGCGAGCGCCTCGCACCACGGAGCGCAGCCGTTCCGAAGGCGCCGGTCTGTCGCTTCGTGGTCCGCGTAGGCATGCAACATCAGCCCGCCGCCTGCGATGCCCAGGGCCGCGCCTGCACCGAGCGTGGCCCACGGGAGCCACGTGGCCCACCGCTGCCTGGTGACGACGGTATCGACGCTCAGGGCGATCTGTCCCGAGGCCTCTTTGCCGGCGAAGACGAGGATGGGCTTGACGACCGTGAAGTGGCCGTTCTTTCTCGCCGTGATGACATGCTCTCCCGGCATGACCATCCGGCGCTCGGCGCCGGGGCCGTCGAACCAGGGCTGGCCATCCATCAGCACGACGGCGCCCGGCTCGTCACAGCGGATCTCGATGGCGGCGAGCTCCCGCTCGACGAGCGCTCGCATCGCCGCGCGCGCCTCCTGCTCCTTCTCGGCATCGAGCGAGCCGGGCCCCCAGCGGAGGGAGAGGCGCAGGTTCTCGTGGGCCAGGAGAGGCAGGCCAATGAGCTTCAACACCCGCCCAAGATAAAGCCGGAGCTCGGGGTGCTCCCAGGCAGCCAGCGCCTCCTCGTACTGGGCCCGCGCCTCGGCGAGCATCCCGCGCCGGTGCAGCTCGCGCGCCTCGGCGAAGAGCGCCTGCGCCCGCTGCCGTCGCTCCTCGGAGACCCCCTGGTGCCATGGCGGCAGCGGCGTCTGGGCTCGCGCGGGCGCAGCGCACAGGCCCGCGAGGGCGATGGGCAGGAGGAGCTGCGCTGTCGAGAGCGCGATTCGAGCGGATCGATTGCGGGTCGTCGTCATGACAGCCGAGCGCCTCTCCTTCGGGGCGTCCGTGGGACCTCCGCTCGCGCACCCGTCCAGCGCGCGCCCAGGCTCGCCGTGCACGTCGCGCGCACATCGTGTTCGACACATCGAGCACAAACGTAGGATAGGGCGACGATCGCACGGGGGCTCCTGCCAGGCAAGCCGGCGCCCGGCTGTGCCGTCGGGGGTCTGGGCCGCTCGGAGCCGGGGGATCTATCCGGAGGCCGTGTGGCAGGGACGCGGATGGGCTCCGCCGGGTGAAAGGAGTACAGGCGCGCGCTGGAACGGCTATATCTCCCGGCGTGGTCGCCGGGGCTCGCGAGATGATGAGGACCCAGACGATGCGCGCGACGGTCGACCCGCCGTCATCGTCGGAGCCGGCCAGGTCGCCGCCGTCGGCCGGCGGCCGCATAGGCCATTACGAGCTCCTGCGCGAGCTCGGCCGGGGGGGTATGGGGGTCGTCTTCCTGGCGCGTGACCTCCGGCTCGCGCGCCTCGTCGCGATCAAGCTCCTCACGAAGCTGAGCAGCACCGGAGTCCAGCGCTTCCTGGCCGAAGCGCAGGTCACCGCGCGCTGCAAGCACGAGCATATCGTGACGATCCACGAGGTGAACGAGCACGACGGATTCCCGTACATGGTGCTCGAGTACATCGAGGGGCAGAGCTTCCGTGCCTGGATGAAGCAGCGCAAGCCCGCCGATGCCCCCAGCCGGGCGTCGACGGTGCCGGTCCCGCCCGGCCTGGCCGTCGAGATGATGGTCCCCGTCGTGCGCGCGCTCGCGAGCGCGCACGCTTCCGGCATCGTTCATCGCGATCTCAAGCCGGAGAACGTCATGCTGGACGCATCGGGCGCGATCAAGGTGGTCGATTTCGGCATCGCCAAGCTGCGCGATGACGAGGCGAGCCTCGTCGCCGAGCCCCCTGTCGCCGGGGACATGGGCCTGACGCACCCGGGAGCGCTGGTCGGCACGCTGCCTTACATGTCCCCCGAGCAGTGGCAAGCCCAGGAGGTCGGCCCGTCGAGCGATGTCTGGGCCGTGGGCATCCTGCTCCACGAGCTCGTGCTCGGCGCGCATCCGCTCGCGCCGTGCAGGATGCCCGACCTCGTCGCGGTGCCGCGCCTCGACGAGCCGATGCCCGAGGTCAGCGCGCGCCACCCGGAGGTCGGCGCGCTCGGCGCGATCATCGATCGCTGCCTGCGCAAGCGCAAGGCCGAGCGGTTCGCCTCGGCGCAGGAGCTCCTGGCCGAGCTGTTGCCCCTCCTGCCCGGACGCCGGGAGATCCATCTCGGCGCCGACGAGAGCCCGTTCGCCGGCCTCTCGTCCTTCCAGGAGGCCGACGCCGACCGCTTCTTCGGCCGCGCGCAGGACCTCGCGGGCGTGGTCGCGCGCCTCCGCAGCCAGCCGCTGCTCGCGATCGCGGGCGCGTCGGGCGTGGGGAAGTCGTCGCTCGTGCGGGCCGGGGTGATCCCGGCGCTCAAGCGCTCCGGCGAGGGCTGGGAGGCGCTCGTCCTCCGGCCCGGGCGCGAGCCGCTGGCGGCGCTCGCGGAGCTCTTCATCAGCCCTGCCGTGACCCTGAGCACCGACTTGCTGGCGCTCGCTCCCGACAGCGGCGCGGCGACGCGCGCGGCCCTGAACGAGCGGCTGCGCGCCGAGCCCGGCGTGCTCGGCGCCGCGCTGCGCGGGTGGGCGGGCCGCGCGCAGCGGCGCCTCTTGCTGTTCATCGATCAGTTCGAGGAGCTCATCACGCTCGGCGCCCCGGCCGGCGAGCGCGCGGCGTTCCTCGCGTGCCTCGAGGGCATCGCCGACGACGCGTCCTCTCCGCTCCGGGTCGTCCTGTCGGTGCGCTCGGATTTCCTCGAGCGGATGGCCGAGCACGAGCATTTCATGGCGGCGATGACCCGAGGCCTCGTGTTCCTCCGGCCGATGGGGCGCGAGGGGCTGCGTGAGGCGCTGGTGAGGCCGGTCGAGGCGGCCCGGCACGAGATCGAGGATCCGGCGATGGTCGAGGGCATCCTCGACGCGCTGGAGACCACGCGCGGGGCCCTGCCGCTGCTCCAGTTCACCGCGGCGAGGCTCTGGGAGATGCGCGATCGGGGGCGCCGGCTGCTCACGCGGGCGAGCTACGAGGCGCTCGGCGGCGTGGCGGGCGCCCTGGCGAGCCACGCCGACACGCTGCTGGCCGGGATGAGCGAGCGACAGGCGAAGCTCGCGCGGGCGGTCCTGGAGCGCCTTGTGACGCCGGAGCGGACGCGGGCCGTGGCCAGCCTGGGCGAGCTCTGCGAGCTGCCGGGGGACCCGGGCGAGATCGAGCGGGTGGTGGGGCGGCTCGCCGACGGGCGGCTCCTGGCGATCGAGAAGGGGAGCGACCGCGCGGGCAGCACGGTGGAGCTCGTCCACGAGTCGCTCATCGAGCGGTGGCCGACGCTCAAGCGCTGGCTCGACGAGAGCCAGGAAGACGCCGTGTTCCTCGACCGGCTGCGCGCCGCGGCCCGGCTCTGGGACGCGAGCGGTCGCGCCGCGGACACGCTCTGGCGGGGCAAGGTCGCCGCGGGGGCGCGCGGCTTTCGCGAGCGCTACCGGGGCGCGCTGCCGGAGCGCGAGCGGCTCTTCCTCGAGGCGGTGCTCCGGCTGGCCGACCACACGCAGCGAAGGCGACGCCGGCTCGTCACCGGGGTCATCGCGGCGCTGTCGATCCTGGTCGGCGTGGCGGGGGCGGGGATCGTGAAGCTGACCCGCCAGAACGGGGTGATCTCGGCGCAGCTCGACGAGATCCGGAGGAAGGAGGACACGCTGAAGGAGGCGCTCGCGAGCGAGGAGGCGCAGCGGAGCGCGGCCGAGAGGGCGCGGCAGGACAGCGAGGCGGAGCGGCGGCGGGCCGAGCGGATGCAGCGCGAGGCGGAGGAGGCCCGGGAGCGCGCCGAGGCCGAGGCCGCGCGGGCCCGCGTCGCGGCGGGCGAGGCGCGGGCGGCGCGGGACACCGCGCAGCAGTCCGAGACCGAGGCGCGCGAGGCCGAGGGAAAGGCCACCGAGCAGGAGCGGAAGGCGAGGGCGGCGGCGGAGGCCGCGCTGCGGAGCAAGCGCGAGCAGGAGGAGCTGATCGAGCGGACGGTGGGGAAGGTCGGGGCGAGGTTGAAGTAGCGGGCGCCACCGGAGGCGCGCCGCGGGCAGGTGGGTGACGGGCCTCGGCAGGTCGCGAATGTCGTTTCGAGGCTGTGCGGCTACCGCGGCAGTACCGTTCGGGTGTGACGGTAGATGGCGCCGCCCTCGCCGACTACAAAGGACGATTTCCCGGCGCCCCACACCGCGAAAAGGATGCGATCCGTCGTGGAATTGAGCTTGAGCCAGGAGACTCCGTCGTAGTGCAGGAGCTGGCCGAACTCACCCACAGCAAAGACATCCTTCGGCCCGCTCCCCCACACGCCATTCAACGTTGTCAATGTGGTCGAGCTCATGGCCTGCCAGTCCTGGCCGTCGTAGTGCAGGATCGTGCCGTTAACACCCACGGCAAAGACATCCTTCGGCCCGCTCCCCCACACGCCGCTCAACGGTACCTCCATTGGGGGCGAGGTCATGGCCTGCCAGTCCTGACCGTCGTAGTGCAGGATCGTGCCGAAATCACCCACGGCAAAGACATCCTTCGGCCCGCTCCCCCAGACGCCATTCAGAGTTGTCAATGTGGTCGAGCTCATGGCCTGCCAGTCCTGGCCGTCGTAGCGCAGGATCGTGCCGAAATCACCCACGGCAAAGACATCCTTCGGCCCGCTCCCCCAGACGCTATTCAGTGTCAATGTGGTCGAGCTCATGGCCTGCCAGTCCTCGCCGTTGTAGCGCAGGATCGTGCCGTTCGTACCCACGGCAAAGACATCCTTCGGCCCGCTCCCCCACACGCCACGCAAAAGTGCCGACGTGGTCGAGTCCATGGCCTGCCAGCCCTGATCGTTGTAGTGCTGGATCGTGCCGTTAGCACCGACGGCAAAGACATCCTTCGGCCCGCTCCCCCAGGCGCCGTTCAACCATTCCACCGATGTGGACGATGTGAGCAAGGTCATGTTCTGCCAGTCCTGGCCGTTGTAGTGCAGCGTGTTGCCTTGGTCAGCCACGGCAAAGACATCCTGCGGCCCGCTGCCCCACACGCCACGCAACGGTACACCCTCTGTGGACAACGGTACCTCCGCTGCGGAGAACGTCGTGGGCAAGGTCATGGGCTGCCAGCTCTGGCCGTCGTAGTGCAGCATCGTGCCCTCGACACCCACGGCATAGACATTCTGCGGCCCGCTCCCCCACACGCCGGACAGCGCTTCCGACGTGGGCGAGGCCATGGCCTGCCAGCCCTGGCCGTCGTAGTGCAGCACCATGCCCCCGTCACCCACGGCAAAGACATCCTGCGGCCCGCTCCCCCACACGCCACGCAAATCTGCCGACGTGGTCGAGGTCATGGCCTGCCAAGAATCGCCGTTATAGCGCAGGATCGTGCCGTTCGTACCGACGGCAAAGACATCCCGCGGCCCGCTCCCCCACACGTCAGCAAGCCCTTCCGCCGATGTGGGCGAGGCCATGGACTGCCAATCATGGCCGTTGTAGCGCAGGATCGTGCCGAGAGTACCCACGGCAAAGACATCCTGCGGCCCGCTCCCCCACACGCCATGCAACGTTGTCAACGTGGTCGAGCTCATGGCCCGCCAGTCCTGGCCGTCGTAGCGCAGAATCGTGCCGAGCGTACCCACAGCAAAGACGTCCTTCGGCCCGCTCCCCCACACGCCGGACAACCTTTTCGATGTGGGCGAGGGCATGGCCTGCCAGTCCTGGCCGTTGTAGCGCGTGATCGCGCCGTTATCGCCCACGGCGAAGGCATCCTGCGGCCCGCTTCCCCACACGCCCCTCAACGTTTCCAGTGTGGCGCGCTCCTGCCGACGCCAGTTCCAGCTTCCGCACGGAATGGCGGACAGGTCATCGCAGGAGCTGATGCACCCCGGGCGGCCGAAATCGTAGTTCATGGCGATGCAGGATATCGTGACTGGCAATCCGGGGTCGCAGATTTCGTCCTTTGCCAGAACCCCGTCGCCGCAATGTACGCAATCGCTGCCGCAGCCATCGCCGCCTTCCCGGTTGCCGTCATCGCAGTCTTCGCCGTCATCCACGATGCTGTTGCCGCAGGTGTTGACGCTGGTTGGGACGACGCACGCAGGGGCATCGTCCTTCTCGACGACGCAGATGAGGCCGGACGGGCAAAACCCCTCGCCGCACGCGATCGCACCCTGGAGGCAGGCACCCGAGATGTAGATCAACGCCAGCACGAACGCCGCCGCCGCTGCATGACGGATCGCTCCTCCGCCTCGCCGTCGACCCGAGAGCGCTGGGCTCGGCTCCGTGTCCCGCCTTCGCATTCTACTCTCGCCTTTCCCTCGCCCAGCGGCCGTGCACCTCGCTCCGGCGAGCGCCCTGCTGGGGCTTGTTCGATGCCATCGATGACACCTCAGGATCCAAGGAGTCGGTTGCCCCGTTCGTGACTGGAACGACGTCCTCGCCTCGCCGGGGGCACCCCGAGCGGCGCACGCAACGAGCGTACCACGGAGATCTCATCGGTCGCGATCCGGCTCAACGAGGGGCGCCCGTCCCGGCGGAGGGCGGGAACGGTCGCCTCGGCGTGTCCGGGGCGCGGGCATCGGCGCGCCATGGCAATTCTTGCCGCACCTTCGGCTCCCGGGGCTGGCAAGCTTTGCCACGACGGCAAAGCTTGCCATACGCGCACGCCGGTTTGGCTGCCTCCTCGGCGTTGCATTGGGCAGGGTGGGCGCGACGGCTCCGCCACCCGGCTCGGAGTGAACGACGGCTGAAGACCGCCCGGAGATCCAATGTCCGGGCGTCCTTGGTACGGGCTCTGGTTGCTTGAACGGAAGACGACGCGTGCGAGTGAGCGCGAAGCTCGAGCCCGCCGTGGCGGGGCGCGCTCCCGCGTGATCTGGATGAGCCTCAGGCCAGCGCAGGTCCGAGCTCAGCAAGCCTGAGCTCGGACGCCGGTGCCCGCCTCAGCGCTGCTGCGCCCCGAACCGCGCCTTCACCGCGTCCACGGCGGCCTTCGTCCACCGATCGACCTCGTCGTCCGTCAAGGTCCGCTCGGGCGACCTGAACCACAGCGCGAACCCCAGCGAGTGCGTCCCCGGCGGGAGCTCGCTGCCGCGGTACCGGTCGAACAGCTCGACCTTCTCGCAGCGCTCCCCGGCGGTCGCCCGCAGCAGCTCGAGCACCTGGCCCGCCGGCACGTCGAGCGGCAGCAGCAGCGCCACGTCGTGCCGCATCGCCGGGAACCGGCTCGGCTTCGCGGCCGCCGGCGCCTTGTACGCCGCCGCCACCGCCGCGAGGTCGAGCTCCGCCACAACGGCCCCGGTCGTGATCTCCAGCGCGTCGCGGACGTCCGGGTGGAGCTCCGCCACGTACCCGACCGCGCGACCGTCGAGCGTGACGCGGGCGCCCTTGCGCGGGTGCGCCCACGGCGGGGGCTCGCCCCCGAGGTCGAACTCGGGCGCCACGCTGCCCGCGAGCTCCGCCAGCACCGCCTCGACCACGCCCTTGCCGTCGTAAAAATCGACGTCCTCGGGCCGCGTGAGGTAGCTGTCGCGCGGCCCCGCGAGGAGCACCGTCAGCCGGGTCGGCTCGTCGACCGGCGGTCGCTCGACCCGCGCCGGCTGGCCCGCGCCGCCCGCTTCGCCCTGGCGCGGCAGGAACACCTGGCTCACCTCGAACAGCCGCACCCGCGGCACGTTGTACCGCTGCGAGCGCTGCGCGACCGTCAGCAGCCCCGGCACGAGCGACGGCCGCATCACCGACTTCTCCTCGGAGAGCGGATTGACCAGCCGGAGGAGCGACGCGCTGTCGTAGCGCGCCGCCTTCAGCTCCTGCGGCGACAGGAACGAGTACGTCACCGCCTCGTGCAGGCCGATGCCGGTGCAGATCTGGCGCACCCTGCGCCGGAGCCGGTAATCGCCCTTCGCGCCGGCGGGCGCCGCGCCCACGCGCGGGAGCCGGCTCGGGATCTGATCGTAGCCGGCGACGCGCGCGACCTCCTCGATGAGGTCGATCTCCTCCGCGATGTCGGGCCGGTGCGCGGGCACATCGACGAGCAGCCGATCCGCCTGCTGCTCCACGATCGAGATCCCCAGCGTCTCCAGGATCTCGCGCGTCCGCGCCGGGGCCTCGGCCCCGATGATGCGCTGGTACCGCGGCAGCCGCAGCGTCAGGCGGCGCAGGGCGCGGGGCGCGACGTACGCGTCGATCGGCTCGCCCGCCGCCTCGCCGCCGGCGAGCTCGCAGATCAGCGCGCTGCCGCGATCGCGCGACAGCGGGACCCCGGAGAGGTCCACCTCGCGCTCGAAGCGGTGCGACGCCTCGGTGTGGAAGCCGTACCGGCGCGCCGACCTGCGGATCCCGCGCGGCTCGAAATACGCCGACTCGAGGAACACCCGCCGCGTCGTCGCGGTGACGCCGCTGTCCGCGCCCCCGATCACGCCGGCCAGGGCCACGGCGCGCTCCGCGTCGGCGATCACGAGGTCGTCCTCGTTCAGGGACAGCGTCTGCCCGTCGAGCGCGACGAACGTCTCGCCCGGCCGGGCCTTGCGGATCTCGATCGGCAGCCGCAATTTGTCGAGATCGAAGGCGTGGAGCGGCTGCCCCCGCTCGAGCATCACCAGGTTGGTCGCGTCGACGATGTTGCTGATCGGCCGGACCCCGAGGCGGCTCAGCCGCACCCGCGTCCAGAGCGGCGAGGGGCCCACGCGGATGCCCTCGATCACCTGGCCGGCATACCGGGGGCACCGCTCCTTGTCGCGCACCTCGACCGACGCCCGCGCCCCGCCGCCGCTCGCCTGCGCCGGCGTCGCGACGGCCGGCGGCTGGAAGGGGATGCCGAGCACCGCGGCCACGTCCCTGGCGACGCCCAGGTGGCCCAGCGCGTCGGGCCGGTTCGGGGTGACGCTGAGCTCGATGATCCAGTCCTCGAGGCGCGGCTCCCAGTCGAGCAGCGATTGCCCCGGGCGCCCGCCCTCGACGGTCAGGAGGCCCTCGTGGCTCGACCCGAGCCCGAGCTCGTCCTCGGCGCAGAGCATGCCGGCCGAGGTGAAGCCGGCGACCGCCTTCTCGGTCAGCGTGACGAGCGCGCCGCTGCGATCGACGACCTGCGCGCCCACGGGCGCATAGCAGACGAGCGCGGGCGCGGCCGGGATGACCGGCGCGCCGCACGCCACCTCGACGCCTTCGCTCCCTGCGCCGCCGCCGACGACGACGTCCACGCGGACCAGGGTGAGGCCCTTCTTGCTGGGGTGCGGCCGCGTCGCCACGACGCTCGCGAGGACCACCGGGCGCAGCGCGGCGCCGACGTGCGTCACGCGATCGACCTCGAGCCCGCCGCGGCCGAGCGCCGACG
Source organism: Sorangium sp. So ce887 (assembly GCF_051521455.1). Taxonomy (NCBI): domain Bacteria; kingdom Pseudomonadati; phylum Myxococcota; order Polyangiales; family Polyangiaceae; genus Sorangium; species Sorangium sp. So ce887. The sequence goes on from NZ_CP150354.1 coordinate 4,862,082, forward strand.
TCACCGCGTCGACACCGGGATCGGCGCCGAGGATCTCTTGAAGCCACTTGTAGGATATCAACATGGGGAGTCAGCGCTGCAGCGAGGGGAGAGCCGCCTAGAGGCTTCCGAGGAAGCGGACGTCGTTCTCGTAGAAGGCGCGGATATCGTCGACGGCGAACTTCATGTTGGCCGTGCGATCGACGCCGATGCCGAACGCCAGCCCCGTGTAGATCTCCGGGTCGATTCCGACGTTCCGGAGCACGGTCGGGTGCACCATGCCGCACCCGAGCACCTCCAGCCAGCCGGTCCCCTTGCACTGCGGACAGGCGCGGTTCGCGCCGAAACAGACGAGGCACGACACGTCGAGCTCGGCGCTGGGCTCGGTGAAGGGGAAGTAGCTCGGCCGGAAGCGCGTCCTCGTGTTCTCACCGAACATCCGGCGGCTGTAGACCTCGAGCAGGCCCTTGAGGTCGGCGAGGGACACGTCGCGGTCGACGACGAGCCCCTCGATCTGCACGAACATGGGGCTGTGGCTCGCGTCGTCGTCGCGCCGGTACACGACGCCGGGCGCGACGATCATGACCGGCGGAGGGTGGGAGAGCATCTCGCGCACCTGCACCGGGCTCGTGTGCGTGCGGAGGAGCACGTTCTGGGCCGGATCGCCCGCCACGTAGAACGTGTCGTGCATGTCCATGGCCGGGTGATCCGCCGGGAAGCCGAGGAGATCGAAGTTGTAGCGCGCGAGCTCGATCTGCGGCCCCTCGGCCACGTCGAACCCGAGCCCGACGAAGATATCCACGATCTCGTCGAGGGTCCGCATGATGGGGTGCGGCCGGCCGGGCGCGCGCCAGCGGCCGGGCAGGGTGATATCGAGGGGCGGCGCGGAGAGCTCGCGATCGCGCGCGGTCCGCTTGATCCGAGCCGTCGCCTCCTCGCGGGCGCGCTCCACGCGGCCCTTGACCGCGTTGAGGCGCTGGCCGAGGAGCTTGCGCTCCTCGGGGGCCGCCCCGGGCAGCTGCTTCATCAAGGCATTGAGCGAGCCGCGGCGCCCAAGCAGGCTGGCATACAGGCGGTTCAGCTCATCGAGATCGCCGACGGCGGCGAACTGGACGTCCACCGTGCGATCGACCTCGTCGATGAGGCGGCCGAGTTCGGGACCACTCATTGCCGCCCCCCTTACCTCAGAGGCCATGGCAACGCAAGACCGTGACCTCCCGCCCTGCGCCAGCCCGCGCGGGACGTCCGGGGCTCGGGCGGCGGCGACGGAGCGCGCCTCGTCACGAGGCGCGGGCCGCCGGCGCACGAGGAGCCGGCCCGATCGGCGCCACGCCCCACGCGCAACAACGGATGTCCACTCAGTCAACTCGAGGTTGACGGCGCTCCGCCAGCGTCGGCACAGCCTGCATGGGGCTCTCCGCCGTGCCGCTCTCCCGCCGGCGCCGGCGACGAGCGATGACGCCGCGTCGCGCCGCCGACTCTGGTGGTGCTCATCGAGCCAGGTCAGGCGGCCGAAGCGAGAGGACCCGCGAAGCGCTCGGAGAGCGCGGGAGAGCGCAGCTCCCTTGAGGCGCGGCCCTGCGCCCGCGACGCTCAGCGCACCACGTCGACAGGGTGGGAAGAAGAGATCAAGGATCTTCCCGCCTTCATGTGAACTCTCTCCACGCAAATGTGAGCACCACCCGCGCGTCAACCACGGCTGTCGCCCGTGTCAACCCGGGGTTTACGGCGTTCCGGGGGAAACTGCCTCTCGTCCAGCGTGAGCATGCCAGAACGTTGCCGGGGCGCCTCAGGGCACGTCGCGCGCTCGGGTCGGATCCGGCGCAAAGCCGGCTGCGGACGAGCCTGGTCTGGAATTCGACCAAGGCGCGCGCCATGGCGTCGCGAACACCCTGTGTGCCCTTGGCTCGTCGTTTGCACTCAAGCGTCGACGGCGTGGACGGCGTGGACGCTACCAGCGCACCACACGCTGAGCGAGCCACAGGACGTGCTGTCGGGTCTCGCTCGCCGCGACGACAGCCCCGCTGCTCGCGCTGGCGTAGCTCCAACCCTCCACGAGATCGGCGCACCCTTGAATTCGATCGTCAATCCCTGTTGCCACCCTGGGCATGATGTTCAGCGCGATCCACAGCGCGGCTCGTGCTCGACAGACGCAGACGCGTCCGTGCCGTCTACCCGCCTCGCGGGCGGGAGAGGATGGGCGAGCGCGCGCAACCTGGTCTGTGCCCTGCTCGGCGCGGCCCTCTGCGTGGCTCCAGCGGTCGTCCATGGACAGCCGCTGCCTACTCCCGCGACGCCGACGCCCTCGCCGGGCGAGGCTCCCGCCGACGCGACGGCTCCGCCGTCGGAGGCGCCGGCCGCGGCTCCGGCCCCCGACGCCGGGGGCGCGGGGTACGCCGCCGCGGCCATCGCCTCCTCTCAGCAGCCGCAGCAGAAAGAAGACCCCTCAACGCCACCGGCGCCGGCGGAGAGCGGGTTCTTCTTCGGCGGCGTCGGCCGCGCCGTGGCGGCCACCGACGGCGAGCTGGGGCCGGGGCGCGACGCGGACATCGTCTGGAGAGGCTCGCGCCTCGACGAGTCCACGTTCGTCCAGATGGACCTGGAGCGTCAGGATTACTGGGAGTCCACCGGCGCCACCACGCGCGTCGCCGTTCGTCTGGTCGTGGACGCCCCGGTCCTCCACTACAACAACGCGAGGCCGTGGAACATCAACATGTCGCTCCGCAACGCCTTCGTCGAGGAGCGAGATCTCGGCGTCAAGGGGCTGTCCGTGTGGATCGGCTCGCGCCTGTACCGCGGTGACAACTCCGAGCTGCTCGACTTCTGGCCGCTCGACTGGCTGAACACGCTGGGCGGAGGCGTCCGCTACGATCTGCCCTCGAAGCGCACGTACTTCGCGGCGCACGCCGGCATCAACCGGCCGCTCACGCCGTATTACCTTCAGACGGTAGATCGCGCGCCGGCGCTCAACCAGCCCGGCACGGCGACCGTCAATCTCCTCGATCGCCAGCGGCTCATCACGAGCTTCAAGGCGAGCCACACCGTTCCGGTCGGGGAAAAAGGCGGCGTCAAGGGCGTGCTCTACGGCGAGCTGCACCAGATGCCGTCGGGCACGCGCGAGACCGCGGAGGCCGGCGTGTCCGAGAGCCTGCCGCGCGACTCCGGGTACGTCATCGGCGCGCAGGTCAGCCCGTTCACCGGCGTGAACAACGGGCACCTGCACCTCTTCCTCCGCTATGCGGGCGATCTCGCGGCGCACGGCGAGTTCGGCTCCCCCTCCCAGCCCGCGCCGGACGGCACCGCGAGCGGCGCGCACGAGCTCATGTTCACCATGAGCGCCAACTACGAGACGGGGCCACTCGGGCTGATGGCCTCGGGGTACGTGCGCTCGTTCCGCAACGCCAGCGAGCCGTTCGACTTCGCCGATCTGGACGAAGGTATTCTCGTCGTGCGGCCGCATTACTTCCTGCGCGACTGGGGCGGTATCGCCGTCGAGGCCTCTTACCAGGCGCAGCGGCGCGGGAGGGTCCCGCCCCCCGCCGATCCCGCGGCGCCGGGCGCGCGCGCCGCAGCCAGCCACCACAGCGCGAGCCTCGTGCGCTTCGGGCTCGTGCCGTTCCTGAACGCGGCGGGCAGGGGCGACTTCAAGCGCCCGCAGTTTCGCTTCATCTGGCTCGTGACCCGGCGCGACGAGGGCGCGAAGGCGCTCTATCCGCAGGACGACGTGTTCAGCCAGCGCACGTGGGAGCACTTCATAGGCTTGAACGTCGAGTGGAACATCAAGGCGAGCCCGGCCTTCTGACGGAAATACGCAGTTTCGGAGCTTCGCCGCGCGAGCGCGCCGCTGCCCTCGAGGGCCCGGCGCCATCGCGCGCGCTCCCTCTCGGGCACGGCAGTCGACGTGACACGCAAGCGAACTCATTGGGTCTGAGCAAAAGAAAGAAGATCTTGAAGCGATGAAACCAGTCAATCCTCAGCAGGTCGTGGTCCGCGCAACCGCGTCGCACAAGGGGCGGAGGCTCTCCGTGACGCCGGCCGATAGCCCCATGAAGCGCCTGTATTACGGTCGGATCCTGCTCGACGGGACCGCGCCGACGGTGCGCTTCGAGACCTCCGGGCGCGAGGTGGGGCTCCTCTGCATGGCCGGCGAGTGCGCCGTGCAGGTGAACGGCGGGGAGACGATCGCGCTCGGGCGGTACGACGCCATCTACGTGCCTCGCGGGTCGACCGTCGAGGTGAGCACGAGCGCGTCGGTCGACCTCGTCGAGTGCGGCGCCGAGGTGGAGGGGGACTACCCCCTTCAGGTCGTGCGCTACAGGGACGTCGAGGAGGACCCGGCGCTCAAGTTCACGGCGGGCGGCGACGCCACGACGCGCGAGCTCAGCATCCTGCTCGGCAAGAACGTGCAGGCGGGCCGCATCGTCGCGGGGTTCACGCGATCGGCCCCCGGACACTGGACCAGCTGGCCGCCGCACGAGCACACCGACATCCTCGAGGAGATGTACGTCTATTTCGATATGCCGCCTCCGGCGTTCGGCGTGCAGCTCGTCTACACATCTCCGGAGACGCCCGAGGTGGTCACCGTGGTGCGGGACGGCGACGCCGTGCTGATGCCGGCCGGCTACCATCCGAACGTCGCGGCGCCCGGGCACCCGATCAACTTCGTCTGGCTCATGGCTGCGCACCGCGAGCGGGAAGATCGGGTGTTCGGCGTGGTCAATGTCCAGCCGGAGTTCAGCCAGCGCGGCTCCGGCCTCGAAGCGAGCCTCAAGTAGCGATTGCCGGAGCGAGCCAGCGTCACGCCGGCTCCAGTGAGGAGAATAGCTTCATGGTCATGAAATCGGAGCCCACGATGGGCATCGCTGACGTACCTGCGGAGGCGCCGCGCGGCGCGGGCGCCGGCATCGGGCGATACCGCTGGCTGATCTGCTTCCTCCTGTTCACCGCCGCGACGATCAATTACGTCGATCGCCAGGTGCTGGGCGTCCTGAAGACGACGCTCCAGAAGGAGCTCGGCTTCAACGATATCGATTACGGCAACATCGTCACGGCGTTCCAGGCCGCTTACGCCATCGGGATGCTGACGATGGGCCGCCTCATGGATCGCATCGGGACGCGGCGCGGGTTTTCGTTCGCCGTCGGGTTCTGGAGTCTGGCGGCGGCGGCGCACGCGCTCGTGGGCAGCGTCGGTGGGCTCTCCGCGGCCCGCTTCGCCCTCGGTATCGGCGAGGCCGGGATGTTCCCGGGCGCCCTCAAGACGATCGCGGAGTGGTTCCCGAAGAAGGAGCGCGCGCTCGCGACCGGGCTGTTCAACTCCGGGACCAACATCGGCGCGATCGTGTGTCCCCTCGTGGTGCCATGGATCGCGGTGACCTGGGGCTGGCGCGCGGCCTTCGCGCTGACCGGCGCGCTAGGGGCGCTGTGGATCATCGCCTGGATGATCTTCTACACCCCCCTCGCGGAGAACCCGCGCGTCACGCCGGCGGAGCGGGCGTACATCACGAGCGAGCCGTCGCCGGAGCCGGGCAAGATCGGATGGCTCACCCTCATCCCGCACCGCCAGACGTGGGCGTTCGCGATCGGCAAGTTCATGACCGACCCGTTCTGGTGGCTGTACCTGTTCTGGGTCCCCGACTTCCTCAACCGCAAGCACGGGCTGAACCTCCTCCAGATCGGGCCGCCGCTCGTCACGATCTACCTGCTCTCCGACGTGGGCAGCATCGCCGGGGGCTGGTTCTCCTCGATGCTGATGCGCCGCGGCTGGACGGCGAACGCGGCGCGCAAGACAGCGATGCTCGTGTGCGCGCTCGGCGTCGCGCCCGTCTTCCTCGCGACGCGGACCGACTCGCTGTGGGTCGCGGTGCTCCTCCTGGGCCTCGCCACCGCCGCGCACCAGGGCTTCTCGGCGAACCTGTTCACGCTCACCACGGACATGTTCCCGTCCCAGGCCGTGGGGTCGGCCGTCGGGTTCGGCGGCATGGCCGGGGCCATCGGCGGGATGCTCATCGCGCAGATCGCCGGCCGCGTCCTGCAGCTCACCGGGAGCTACTCGACGCTGTTCCTCATGGCGGCGTCTGCCTACATCCTGGCGCTCGCCATCATTCACATGCTCGTGCCGCGGCTCGAGGCCGCGCGATTGAAGAAGGCATAGGACAACGATGAACGATCCGTTTCGTTTGGACGGCAAGGTCGCGCTCGTGACGGGCTCGGCCGTGGGGATCGGCGCGGCCATCGCGACGGCGCTCGCGGCCGCCGGGGCAGACATCGCCTGTCACGGGAAGGACGAGCCGGGCGAGGCCACGATGGCCGCGGTGCGGAGGCTCGGGCGGCGCGCCACCGGGATGGCCGCGGATCTGGCCGATCGCGCGGCGCACGAGGAGCTCGTCCGGAGGACGAAGGCGGAGCTCGGGCGTATCGACATCCTGGTGAACAACGCGGGGCTGATCCGCCGGTCGCCGGCCGTCGCGTACTCGGACGAGGACTGGGACCTCCTGATCGAGGTCAACCTTACGTCCGCGTTCCGGCTGTCGCGGCTTACCGGGGAGCTCATGCTCGAGCAGGGGTCGGGCAAGATCGTCAACATCGCCTCGCTGCTCTCGTTCCAGGGCGGGATCCTGGTCCCCGCCTACGCGGCGTCCAAGGGCGGGATCGCCCAGCTGACCAAGGCGCTCGCGAATGAGTGGGCGGTCAAGGGCGTCAACGTGAACGCCATCGCGCCCGGATACATCGCGACGGACAACACGGCCGCGCTCAGGGCCGACGAGGCGCGCAGCCGCCAGATCCTCGAGCGCATCCCCGCGGGCCGCTGGGGCGAAGCCAGCGACATCGCGGGAGCGGCGCTCTTCCTGTGCGCGGAGGCGAGCAAGTACATCCACGGCCACGTGCTGGTCGTCGACGGCGGCTGGATGAGCCGTTGAGGAGTATGAATATGCAAATTCGCAGCGCAAAAGGGTGTCAGTGGGACGAGGTGAGCCTCGGGGAGGTGATGCTGCGCCTCGACCCGGGAGAGCGCCGCGTCCACACGGCGCGGACGTTCGACGTCGGTGAGGGCGGGGGGGAGTACAACGTGGCGCGGGGGCTCCGGCGCTGCTTCGGGCTCCGGACCGCCGTCGTCACGGCGCTCGCGGACAACGCCGTCGGGCGCCTCATCGAGGACCTGATGCTCCAGGGCGGGGTCGACACGTCGAACCTGCGCTGGGTCGATTACGACGGCGTGGGCCGGGAGGTGCGGAACGGCCTTAACTTCACCGAGCGCGGCTTCGGTCCGCGCGCCGCCGCCGGGTGCTCGGACCGCGGCCACAGCGCGGCGTCCCAGCTGAAGCCCGGCGATCTCCCGTGGAAGGCCATCTTCGGCGAGCGCGGCGCGCGCTGGTTCCACACGGGCGGCATCTTCTGCGCCCTGTCGGAGACGACCGCCGCCGTGGCGCGCGAGGCCATGGAGGCCGCGCGCGAGCACGACGTGCGGATCTCCTACGACTTCAACTACCGGCCCTCGCTGTGGAAGAACTTCGGCGGCCAGCAGAGGGCGCGCGAGCTCAACCGCTCCCTCATGCCGTACGTCGACTGCGTGTTCGGGAACGAGGAGGACTTCGTCGCGGGCCTCGGCTTCGAGGTCTCCGGCGTGGACAGCAGCTACAGCCAGCTCGACACGAACGGGTTCCGCCGGATGATCTCGGAGGTCGTCTCGGCGTACCCCAACATCTCGGTCGTCGCCACGAGCCTCCGGACGGCCAGGACCGCCAGCGTGAACGGCTGGGGCGGCATCCTGTACACCAAGGGCGAGTTCTACGAGGTCCCCCAGCGAGACATCGAGATCATGGACCGCGTCGGAGGCGGCGACTCCTTCGCGTCGGGGATCATCTACGGCCTCCTGGCCGAGCAGAGCCCGCAGTGGGCGCTCGAGTGCGGCGTCGCGCACGGAGCGCTGGCGATGTCGACCCCGGGGGACACCTCGATGGCCTCGCTCGCCGAGGTGCGGAGGGCCATGAACGGCGCCGGCGCGAGGATCGAGCGATGAACAGGGAGCAAGTCGTCCGCCGTATCGAGGAGATAGGCGTCGTCCCCGTGGTGCGCGCGCCGAGCGGGGCGCTCGCCGTGCGGGCCGCTCGCGCCCTGCGCGCGGGCGGCATCGAGGTTATCGAGATCACGATGACGGTGCCGGACGCCCTCTCCGTCATGCACGAGATCGCCTCGCGGATGGGGGGCCATGTCCTCGTCGGCGCGGGCACCGTGCTCACCGCGGACGCCGCCCGCGGGTGCATCGAGGCCGGCGCTCAATTCATCGTGAGCCCGGGGCTCAACCTGGAGGTCATCCGCGCGGCGCACGATCTCGGGAAGGCGGTCTTCCCCGGGGCGCTCACGCCCACCGAGGTGATCGCCGCGTGGAGCGCCGGCGCCGACGCGGTGAAGGTGTTCCCGTGCTCCGCGATGGGGGGCGCGAAGTACCTGCGCGCCCTGCGCGCGCCGCTCCCGGACGTGAAGATGCTCCCGACCGGCGGGGTCAACCTGACGACGGCCAGAGATTTCATCGAGGCCGGCGCCGTGGCGCTCGGGGTCGGCGGCGAGCTCGTCGACGCCGCGGCGCTCGCGGCCGGCAAGGACGAGGTCCTCACGGAGCGCGCGCGTGAGTTCATGTCCGTGGTCAGGTCCGCGCGGGCCGAGCTCAAGAACGGCGCACAGGCGTAGTCGTCCCGAGGAGCCAGAAGACGCATGATCCACGTTCAAAAGAGAGATGTTCCGGACCTTGTGCGCGTGTCCAGCCGCGAGGTCGTGTTCTTCACGCCGGAGCCGGGGCTCAAGCGGCGCATCCTCGCCCAGAACCCGAACATGATGCTCGTCGAGCACCACATGGAGCTCGGCTGGGCCGGCGCGCGCCACAGCCACCCGCACGACCAGCTGGTCTACGTCATCTCCGGACGCCTCAAGTTCTCGTGCGGAGACGAGGAGTTCGAGGCGCGCGCCGGAGACAGCTTCGTGGTGCGCGGGGGCGTCGAGCACCAGGCCTGGGCGTTCGAGCCGAGCGTCGTGCTCGACGTGTTCACGCCGGCGCGCGAGGACTACAGACCCTGAACGCCGGGGACCGGCCGGCGTCTCCAGCTCACCATTCACAATGACGTCTTATCGACGGTCCCTGCGGCCGACGCAGGGGATCCGTGCGACCGAGGAGCCTATGAAACGCAGAACGTTCGCGATGTCGATTCTCTTGCCCGTCGTGCTGGCCGCCTGCGGCGGGGACAGCGACCCGGAGCCCGGTCCAGGTCCAGGTCCCGGCCCGGACGTGCCCCCGGAGATGGTGCCGTTCTTCGACGCGATGAGGCGCGCGGCCACCTTCATGAGCGAGAAGGTCGCGTACAAGGGCGGTTACGTGTGGAGCTACCTCCCCGATCTCTCCCAGAGCTGGGGCGAGATGGAGGCGAAGCGCACCATGCTGTGGGTGCAGCCGCCCGGCACGCCGTCGATGGGTCACCTCTACCTGGACGCCTACCACGCGACCGGCGACGAGCTCTATTACAAGGCCGCCGAGCAGGTCACCCTCGCCCTGATCGAGGCCCAGCACGAGGCTGGCGGCTGGAACTACATCCACGACTTCGAGGGCGAGGAGTCGCTCAAGGACTGGTACGAGACCATCGGCAAGAACGGCTGGCGGCTCGAGGAGTTCCAGCACTACTACGGCAACGCGACGTTCGACGACGCCGGCACCGCCGTGGCCTCGCAGCTCCTCCTGCGCATGTACCTCGAGAAGAAGGACGAGCGGTTCCGCGATCCTCTCTACAAGGCGATCAGCTTCGTCACCACGAGCCAGTACCCGGAGGGCGGCTGGCCGCAGCGCTTCCCGCTGATGGGCAAGGACGACAAGCCCGACTACACGAGCCTCATCACCTTCAACGACGACGTGGCCGGAGAGAACATCAAGTTCCTCATCATGTGCCACCTCTCGCTGGGCGAATCGCAGCTGCTCGAGAACGTCGAGCTCGCCATGAACAGCTTCGTCGCCCTGCAGCAGCCCGCGCCGCAGGCCGCGTGGGGCTTGCAGTTCACGCGCGACGGCATGCCGGTCGGCGCGCGCACGTACGAGCCCACGGCGCTGACCACGCACACGACGACCAACAACATCCAGCAGCTCCTCAATTTCTACAACCTGACCGGGAACGAGAAATTCATCGCCCGCGTGCCCGAGGCGCTGGACTGGCTGGACAAGGTCAAGCTGCCGCCGGAGGCCGCGGCGATCTTCCCCGACTTCACGCATCCCACGTACATCGAGATCGGGACCGACGTTCCGCTCTACGTCCACCGGCGCGGCTCGAACGTCGTCAACGGCGAGTATTACTTCGACAAGAACCCCGAGAAGCCCATCGGCCACTACGGGCAGGCGCGCAAGCTCGACGTGGCGGCCATGCGCACCCGCTACGAGGAGCTGAAGGCCATGTCGCCCGACGAGCTGACGGCGGGCTCGCCCCTCACGATCACGGGGCCGGTGGAGCTCCCGCGGTACTTCTCGCTGCGCGAGGTGAAGCTCGACGACCTCTACGCCGGCCGCGCCATGACGACCCCGGCGGTGACCGAGGAGGAGGCACAGAAGCTCGTCACCGAGCTCAATGCAGAGGGCTACTGGCCGACCACGATCAAGATGCTCACGAACCCCTATATCGGCGCTGGCAGCGCCGAGCCTTACCTCGAGGACACCTACGCCAAGACGCACGTCGGCGACCGGAACGACACCTCGCCCTACGATCCGGTCAAGGCGCCGGCGACGTACGAGGCCGAGGTGTCGCCGACGGGCATCTCGGTGGAGAGCTTCATCAAGAACATGGGCGTCCTCATCTCCTACGTCTCGCCGGTGCAGTGAGCATCAAGGACCAGGGATGGACCTGGAGATGCGGCATCGGCCCTAGCCATGGAGACATCGGAATGCGTTCTTTCATCTTTGCCGCGCTCGGCGCCGGCTTCCTGCTCGCATCGACAGCCTCTTGCGGCGAGGTCGGCGACCCCGGCGGCCAGCCCGATGGATCCTCCGGCGGCACCGGGGGCGCGGGCGCCGGCGCGGCAGGCGCAGGCGCAGGCCACACGGCCACCAGCGCAGGACAGGGCGGCTCGACCGCCACCACCGGAGGCCCGGGCGGGCCGGGCGGCTCGACGGCCGTCTCCTCCGGCACCGGCCCGTCCGCGGGCGCGGGCGGCATGGAGCAGCCGCCCTCGGAGGACGACCTCTACGTCGCCCCCGACGGGGCGGACGACAACCCCGGAACCATCGACTCGCCCACCACGCTCTACAAGGCGGTCACCGTGGTGCAGCCAGGCCAGACCATCTACCTGCGCGGGGGCGAGTACCTCTACGTCCCGACGGTGGAGATCGCCCACGGGAACGACGGGACCCCGGAGCAGACGAAGCGGCTGTACGCCTATCCGGGCGAGAAGCCCGTGCTCGAGTTCAAGGACCAGTACTACAAGAAGGGCGACCCGGCCAGCCCGCGCGGGGTCGAGCTACACGGCAGCTACTGGCACATCAAGGGGATCGAGATCGCCAACGCGGGCGACAACGGCATCTTCATCTCGGGGCACCACAACGTCATCGAGCGCTGCGTCTTTCACAACAACCGGGACTCGGGCCTCCAGCTCGGCGGCCGGCTGGGCGAGCTGGATACCCCGGTCGAGGAGTGGCCCTCCTACAACAAGATCATCCACTGCGACTCCTACAACAACTTCGACCCTCCCGACGGCGGCGACGCGGACGGCTTCGCGCCGAAGCTGAACGTCGGCGAGGGGAACGCGTTCCACGGCTGCCGCGCCTGGAACAACTCGGACGACGGCTGGGACATGTTCAACCGCAACGGCAAGCCGCTGAAGCCGGTGCTCCTGGACCAGTGCTGGGCCTTCGACAACGGCTACGAGGAAGGCGGGTACATGAGCACGCCGCCGCCGGTCCCGTACATGGGCAACGGGAACGGCTTCAAGATGGGCGGGAGCAACGGCCTCGCGTCCGAGCACGTGATCACGCGCTCGGTCGCGTTCGGCAACAAGGTTCGCGGCTTCGACGAGAACAACAACGTCGGCAACATCACGGTGAAGAACTGCACGGGGTGGCTGAACGGATCCATGAACTTCGCGTTCGGTGAGGGCGGGCACCACACGTTCATCAACAACATCTCGCACGCGAGGAAATCCGGCGACGAGCCGGTCGGCACGACAATCTCGAACGCGTTCGAGGGCGCCACCGACGCCGACTTCCTCAGCTTCGATCGCGCGCTGGCCAAGGCCCCCCGCAACCCCGACGGCAGCCTGCCCGCGACCGACTTCCTGCGGCTCGCCCCGGCGAGCCAGCTCGTCGACGCGGGCTCGACCGAGGGCCCCGCGTTCCCGTATTCCGGCGCCGCGCCCGACCTCGGCGCCTTCGAGGTCGAGTGAGGCTCCGCGCAGGCGCGCGTGAGGGTGGATCGCGTCACGTTCAGCACAGGAGTCAGGAGACCGCCATGGGGTATGAGACGTCGAATCGGTTCAAGCCGTGGATTGCAGCCCTCGTCGCGTTGAACGGGGCGCTCGGCTGCGCGGCTGCAGGGGACGGCGACGAGGCCTCCGGGGGGAGCGGCGCGACGTCGGCCGGGCCCGGGGCGAGCGGGCCGTCGTCGACGTCGAGCAGCGCTGGGCCGAGCGGCACCGGGGGTGGCGCGAGCGGCGCGGGAGGCGGGGGCGCCGGAGGGAGCGGCGGCGGGCAGGGCTCGGGCGGCGAGGGCACCGGCGCCGGCGCGGGCTCCGGCGGCGGCACCGCCTCCGGCTGCCCGGCCAGCGCGCTGATCGGCTGGGGGGGTGAGAGCGGCCACGGCGTGGCGACCACGACGGGCGGCCTCGGCGGGATGACCGTCACGGCGACCACGACCGAGCAGCTCGTCGAGTACGCCGAGAGCCCCGACCCGCTGGTCATCCAGATCTCCGGCGACATCGACATCAGCGGCGTGGACATCGACGTGGCGTCGAACAAGACGCTGATCGGGATGGGCCCCGGCGCGACCCTCCGGGGCCGCCTCCAGGTCCGGGGGAAATCGATCGACGCGCCGATCCAGAACGTCATCCTCCGGAACCTCAAGCTCGACGCCAGCTCGACCGAAGATGACGGGATCCAGATCCACTTCGCCCATCACGTCTGGGTCGATCACGTGGAGATCTGGGACGGGCTCGACGGCAATCTCGACGTCGTCCACGGCTCGGACCTGGTGACCGTCTCGTGGTGCAAGTTCCACTACACGAGCAACGCGCCGGATCCCGCGCACCGCTTCTCGAACCTGGTCGGCCACAGCGACAACAACAGCGGCGAGGATACGGGTCGGCTCCGCGTCTCGTTTCATCACAACTGGTGGGCCGACGGCGTGATCGAGCGCATGCCGCGCGTCCGCTTCGGCGAGGTCCACGTCTTCAACAACTACTACTCGGCGGCCGGAAACAACTACGCCATCGGGGGCGGTCTTCAGGCCAGGCTCCGGGTCGAGAGCAATTACTTCGACGGGGTGAAGGACCCGCACGTCTTCTACGACGGCGAGCCGACCGCCCAGATCGTGGCGAGCGGGAATGCCTACATCGGGAGGTCGGACACCACCCGGAAGGACACAGGGCAGGGGAGCGCGTTCACCCCGCCTTACACGGTCACGCTGGATACGGCCGACGCCTCGCTGAAGGACGTCGTGACACGGTGCACTGGCCCGAGATAGCGGCGCCTGCGCCCCGCACACCCCATCGACGACGGAGCCTCACGCGCCCTGGCACCCCGTGTGCTTTGGAGGCCTGGGACCACGCGCAATCCCGGTGACTCGTTGCTGGCGGCACGACCCCGGCACGCGGTGGTGCAAGGAGCCGACGACATATGAGAGTGCTTACAGTTGCCATGGCGATGCTGAGCGTGGCTGCGGTCGGGCTCGGGTGCGGCAGCAGCCCGAGCGATGGGGGAGAAGAAGGTGAAGGGACGAGCTCCGGCGGCACCTCTGGCGAGGGGGGCTCGCTCGATATCGGCGGCGCGGCCGGCCCCGGATCGAGCGGCGCGGGCAGCGGCAGCCCCACGGGCGGAGATGGAACGTGCGCCACCCAGACGGCGGCGGCTTCCCTTCAGCCGGTGTATCTGGCCTTCGCGTTCGATGTGTCGGGGAGCATGGGCAAGGGTGACAAGGACTGGCACGACAAGTCGCTCAAGTGGGATCCCGTGGTCGCGGCGACCAAGCAATTCTTCGCGGATGCCGGGGCCGAAGGGCTCACGGCGTCACTCACGTTCTTCCCCGCCCAGGATGACAAGTGCGAGACCGGGATCTACACGACGCCGGACGTGCCGCTCACGCCGCTCCCCTCTCCGGCGTTCGGCGCGGCGCTCGACCAGATCGAGCCGATGACCTCGAGCGACTGGCGCGGCGGCACGCCGACCGCGTGGGTGATGCGGGGCACGAGCGCGTTCATCGGGGCGCAGCGACAGCAAAACCCCGGGAAATACGCGATCGTGCTCGTGACGGACGGCTACCCGCAGGGCTGCGACGAGGCCTCCGACACGATCGACGCCGTCGTGGCCGACGCTCAGGCGGCGCTCGCGGCCAATATCCTCACCTACGTCATCGGGGTCGAGAACCCGCCGATCCCGGGCGCGCCGGATACCCTCGACGACCTGCACAAGATCGCCGCCGCCGGCGGCACGGAGAGCGCCGTTCTCATCGACACCGGCGATCCCTCGCAGACCACGGCCGCGTTCAAGGCGGCCGTCGAACGGATCCGCAGCGCCGCGGTCTCGTGCACGATGGCGATCCCGCTTTCCCCCGACGGGAGCAGCTTCGACAAGGAGAAGGTCCGTGTGGTCTACACGGACGGCTCGAATGCGACCACGGAGCTCGTGTACGATCAGAGCTGCGCGACCGAGGACGCCTGGCGCTACGACGAGCCCGCGAGCCCGACGCAGATCGTGCTCTGCGTCGACACGTGCACGACGGTCCAGGCGGACGTGGCGGCGGAGCTGAGCGTCGACTTCACGTGCGAGAGCGTGATCGAGGTTCCCCTGTAACCGGAGGCCGCCGCGCTCGCGCGCACCGCTCAGCCCGCCGCCGGCCCGACCCGTGTCAACCGGGAGTTGACACTGTGGACACGCGCAGTTGCACCTCCACCGACCGCGCACCTCGGCAGGGTGGCCGAGCACCGATCGCTCGCGCCGCGCGCCCGCCGCGCTGCTCGGCGCCCTCTGCCGCCGGACGCGCGCGCGTAGGTTACCGTCCAGCAACGCTGCCGAGATGTTGTAGAACAGGGCAATCATGGCAACTGCTCAGGAGCGCGAGCGGCGGACCCTTGATCGATACACGCTCCACGGCGTGATCGCCTCCGGGGGAATGGCGTCCGTCCACTTCGGGCGGCTCGTCGGTGCCCATGGCTTTGCCCGTACCGTCGCGATCAAGCGCTTGCACCCGCAGTTCGCCAGGGACCCCGAGTTCTCCTCGATGCTCCTCGACGAGGCGCGGCTCGCGGTGCGCATCCGCCACCCGAACGTCGTCGCCACGCTCGACAGCGTGCAGGCCGACGGCGAGCTCTTCGTGGTCATGGAGTACATCGCGGGCGAGGCGCTCTCGAGCCTGCTGCGCGAGGCCGGCAGGCGAGGGGTCCAGGTGCCGCAGCCGGTCGGATCGGCCATCCTCGCCGGCGCGCTCGCGGGCCTGCACGCGGCGCACGAGGCGACCGACGAGGACGGCGCCGCGCTCCAGATCGTCCACCGCGACGTGTCGCCGCAGAACATCCTGGTCGGCGAGGACGGGACCTCGCGCGTGCTCGATTTCGGCATCGCGCGCGCGGCGGTGCGGAGCCAGGTGAGCCGCGCCGGGCAGCTCAAGGGCAAGCTCTGCTACATGGCGCCCGAGCAGCTGCGCGGAGCACCCCTGACCCGCCGCGCCGACATCTACGCCGCCTCGGTGGTCCTGTGGGAGGTGCTCACCGGGCGGCGGCTGTTCACGGGAGAGTGCGACGCGGAGATCTTCGGGCGGGTCCTCGAGGGGGTCGTCCAGCCGCCGAGCGTGTACGGCGACGTGCCGAAGGCGCTCGACGAGGTGGTGCTCCGGGGCCTCGACAGGGATCCCGAGCGGCGTTACGCGACCGCGCTGGAGATGGCGGCTGCCCTGGAGGAGGCGCTGCCGCCGGCGAGCCCGCGCGCGGTCGGGGCGTGGGTCGAGGCGACGGCGGGGACGCTCCTCGAGGCGCGGGCGAGGAGCCTCGGCGCCATCGAGACGTCGCAGCGGAGCGCGGCCCCGGTGCCGCCGCCGTCGAACCCCGCCGCCGTGGAGCATGAGCCGCTGCGGGAGGTCGACACGCGCCCGGCGCTGCCGTCCAGCAACCGCGCGCGCGCGCGGCGGGTCTCGGTGACGGTTGCGACGATGACGAGGACGGTCGAGGACATGGCGCGGCCCGTGGCGTCCGCGCTCGCGACGCCGATCGTCGCGGCGGCGCCGGCGCGGCGGGCGAGCGCGCAGCTCGTCCGCGCCTCCACGCTGGCGATCGGGGCCGCCGCGCTCGCGCTCTCGCTGGCCGTCGGCAGGGGCTGCGGCGCGCCTCCGGAGCTCGCGCCGGCCGAGCACGCCAGCGTCAGCGAGTCCTCGCCGCCCGCCGTCGCCTCGGCGCCGGGGAGGCCCGCCGCGGGCGCGGCCGTTCAGGAAGGCTCCACGGCCGTTCAGGAAGGCTCCACGGCCGTCCAGGAAGGCTCCACGGCCGTCCAGGAAGGCTCCACGGCCGTCCAGGAGGCGCCCGCCGCGAGCGCGTCCGCGCGGGTGCCTGCGGCCTCCTTGAACGCCGCCGCGGCGCCGAAGTCGGTCGCGCGCGGGGCTGCGCCGGAGCGCGCTGCGGGCGTGCGCGCCGCGCCCGCAGCGCGCAGCGCGCGGCCACGCTCGCGCTGCGTGCCCCCCTACTACCTGGACGGCAAGGGCATCCGTCGGATCAAGCGTGAGTGCTTGTGAACGACGGAAGCGTGTAGCTTACGCGACGATGAAACGGGGCCTCCTCGTCGCCTTCGCCGCGGCGGTCACGCTGCTCACGAGCGCGCGCGCGCGCGCTCAGGGCGTGGGCGAGACGTGCGCTGCGTCGTACGAGCAAGCGCAGCAGCTCTTGCGCGACCGCGCGCTGCTGCGCGCCCGGTCCGAGCTCCGCGTCTGCGTGAGCTCGTGCCCGGCGATGCTCGCCCGCGACTGCCAGAGCTGGAGCGAGGGGGTCGAGCGCGACATGCCCAGCGTCGCGCTGTCGGCCACGTCCGCCGAGGGCCGCGCGCCGAGCCGCGTGCGCGTGCTCCTCGACGGCGCGCCGCTCGTCGAGGCGCTCCCGAAGGATCCCATCGAGGTCGATCCCGGGCGCCACACGCTGACCTTCGAGGACGCGGCCGGGACGCGCGTCGCCACCGTGGTCACGGTGTCGCCGGGCGACAAGGCGCTGCCGATCGCGGTGCGCTTCCCCGCGGCGGCGCCGCCGCGCCCCGCGGCTGGCACCGCCGCCGCGCCGGTGCGGCAGCGCTGGCCGCTCGTGCTCGCCGGCGCCGGCGCGGTGGGGCTCGGCGTGGGCGCGTTCCTCGGCGTCAAGGGGCACCTCGACCGGAGCGAGCTCCGCAGCAGGTGCGCGCCCGGGTGCACGGCGGAGGAGGTCGAGGCGATCGATCTCGCGTGGAAGGCCGGCGGGATCTCCGCGGGCGTAGGCCTCCTCGCGGCCTCCGTGGGCGCGATGCTGTACTTCCAGCTCGACCCGGTCGTCCCCGCCGCGCCGGTCGCGGGCTTCTCCTTCTCGCCCGAGGGCCCCGGGCTCTCGCTCCGCGGCTCGTTCTGACGCCGCGCCGCGCGCCCTGAGCGCCGCGCCGTGTGCGCGCGCCGCCCGGCCTGTCAGCCCTTGCTGCGGATGCCGTAGCGCTCCATCAGCCGGTGGACGAGCTGCCGGGAGACGCCCATCGACGCGGCGGCCCGCGCGACGTTGCCGCCGTTGTCCCGGAGCTTCATGGCGATGAAGGTCCGCTCGAGCTGCTCGACGACCATGTCGCGCGCCTCGCGGAGCGGCAGCGCGGCGAACTGGCCGACGCCCGTGTCGGTGGGCCGCGGCGCCACCTTCACGATCGCCTCCTCGGCGAGGTGCGGGAAGAGCACGAGGCGCGCGACCGTGTTGCGGAGCTCGCGCACGTTGCCCGGCCAGTGGTGCCCGCGGAGGAGCTCCAGCGCGTTGGGGGGAAGGTCGGCGAGCGAGCGCGGGGGCACCTGCGCCGCGAGGAAGCGCTCGACGAGCAGCGGGATGTCCTCCTTGCGCTCGCGCAGCGGGGGCACGACGGACTCGACGACAGCGAGCCGGTAGTAGAGGTCCTCACGGAACGTGCCCGACGCGATGCGGCCCTGGAGGTCGCGGTGCGTGGCGGCGATGACGCGGGCGTCGAAGGACGTGTACGCGGCGGCGCCGATGCGGCGCACCTGGCGGGCCTCGAGGGCGCGCAGGAGCTTCGGCTGGAGATCGAGCGGGAGCTCGCCGATCTCGTCGAGGAAGAGCGTGCCGCCGCTCGCCTCCTCGATCAGGCCGGCGCGCGCGGTCTGGGCGCCCGTGAAGGCGCCCTTCATGTAGCCGAACAGCTCGGCCTCGATGAGGTTGGGGGCGACCGCGCTGCAGTCGAACACGACGAACGGGCCGCCGCCGCGCGGGCTCGCCTCGTGGATCGCGCGGGCGAGGACCTCCTTGCCGGTGCCGGACTCGCCGAGGAGGAGGAGGGTCTCCGACGTGGCCGCGGCGCGCTCCAGGCGGGCGAAGAGCGCGCGCATGGGGACGCTGCTGCCGAGGGCCTCGCCGAAGCTGGCCGAGGTGGAGAGCGGGACGACGACCGGGGCGCCGCCGACGCGCACGGTGAGGGGGACGCCGCCCAGCGAGGCGACGGCGCTCGGGGTGAGGAAGCCCTCGATGATCAGCACGTCGTTGATGAACGTGCCGTTCTTGCTGCCGAGGTCGGTGAGGACGACGCCGCGCGGCGTGAACCGGAGCTGGCCATGGCGGCGCGACACCCGGGAGTCGGGGATGACGACATCGCACTCGCCGCTCGTGCCGAGGACGAGCGGCGCGACGCCGAGGGTCGCCTCGATCGGGGGGCTCTTCTGTGGGGTGACGAGGACGCGCAGGTCCGGGAGCTCGACCGCGTCGCTGCGGAGGGTCGTGATCGTCCGGGTGAGGTCGTGCATTGAACGGGCGGGGAGGGAGAGGGGCAGCATCTCCGAATTCAGCGCGGATTTCCAGCGCGCGGTGCGTCCCGGGCGCTGGACGGCTCCGCTGCCGGGCTATCCTCACGGGGATGCCCGAGTTCACGCCGTCGGAGGCCAAGACCCTGTCCCAGTGCGTCGCCCGCTTCACGGACGCGTTCCGCCGCGACGTCGCCGACGTGATCCGGCAGGAGTTCCGCGGCTACGAGCCGCCGGAGGTGACGGAGCTCATCGGGCAGCTGAGCCTCCTCGGCCGGCAGCTCGAGCTGCGCCAGCCGCAGGTGCAGATCCACGACACGCAGGGCCCGCTGCTCAAGCGCATCCTGATAAGCCTCCGGCGCGACAGCGCCACGGCGATCGAGGAGCCGCTGCAGAAGGCCGTGAACGCCGACACGATCCGGCACCTCAGGCGCGAGGTCCACGGGCTGGAGCAGCTGATGGCCGCGCCGTGGTTCGCGGCCACGCGCGCGCTCCAGGTGCCGCAGCTGACGGACTACATGTCGATCCGGCACGCCGAGGCCGTGCTGCCGGAGGCGCCGCCGCTGCGGCCGCGCGAGTACGACGAGAAGTTCCACATCCTCGAGGCGCCCGGGCTCTTCCTGCCGGATCTGTCGCACTACCGGGCGCGCTGCGCGCTGCGCGGCGCCGCGATCGCCGTGGCGTTCATCGACATCGACGACTTCAAGGCGTTCAACGTGCAGCACACCGAGACCGCGGTCGATCTGCACGTGCTCCCGCCCTTGATGGAGAGCATCGAGGCGCAGGTCTTCGCGCACGGGCACGCGTACCGGTTCGGCGGCGACGAGTACATGATCACGCTGCCGAACGCGACGCGCGCGTGGGCGGTGGAGTTCCTGCGCGCGCTGCAGGAGCGGCTCGCCCGCCGTCGCTACCGCCGCATCGAGCGGTCGCTGACGGTCTCGGCCGGGCTGTGCGTCGCCGACGTCGACTGCTTCCTGACGGATCGCGAGATCCAGGGGCGCGCCAACCTGGCCAAGAACCACGCGAAGGTCGTCGAGAAGGGGCGCATCGCGACGTACGACGGGGAGCGGTTCCGCCCCGAGGACCTGGTGCTCGTGTGAGGCCGGACGGCGCTTCCGGGGAGGGCGAGGCGCGCGCCGACGGGGACGCGGTGGATGCGCCGCCGGAGGCGCCGGGCGGGCTGGTCCTGCCCGAGCCGCTGTGGAGCGCGGTGCGCGCGGCGTACGGCGAGACAGGGCGCGCGTACCACGACCTCGACCACGTGCGCGAGGTGCTCCGCCGGGTGGACGAGGTCGGCCGCGACGTCGGCTGGGGGAGGCCGCGCGAGGTGTTCCTGGCCGCGCTCTTCCACGACGCCGTGTACGCGCCCGGCCGCCGCGACAACGAGGCGCGCAGCGCCGAGCTGGCGCGCGACGCGGTGGCGCGGTGGTTGCCGGGCGAGGGGCTCGACGAGGGCCTCATCGCGCGGCTCATTCTGCTCACCGCGCGCCACGGATCGCTCGGGCCGGCCGACGTCGGCGAGGACGAGGCGCTGTTCCTCGACTGCGACATGGCGATCCTGGGCAGCGACGCGGCGGCGTTCGACGCGTACGACCGGGCGATCGCCGCGGAGTACAGCGCCGTTCCGCCCGAGCTCTACGCCGCGGGCCGGCGGAGCTTCTTCGAGAGGCTGCTCGCGGCGGAGCACATCTTCCTCTCGCCGTATTTCCGGGAGCGCCTCGAGGCGCGCGCCCGCGACAACCTGCGCCGGAAGCTCGGCGCGGGCGCGTAGCGGGGCGGAGCGGGCTCGGCGCTCACCAGCTCTTGATGTCGCTCTTGCTCACGCGGCACGTGTCGGTGTTCCACTGGCTCGCGCCGCCGTGGAGCTTCTCCGACTCGCCCATGTGATCGGTGACGGCCCGGTACTCCTGGCAGATCTTCGGCTTGTCGTCCTCCTCGTCGTATCCCCCCTTGACGTAGAGGTTCGTGATCGTGACCGTGTCTCTGTAGTTCTGGTTCGCGCCCGCGATCGTCGTCTTCACGCCGTCCACCCGGACGTTGTCGATGATCAGGTTGCGCGGGCCGCCGTTGGCGGTGCAATCGCCGCAGGAGCGCCAGAGCTTCCCGAAATCGGCGATGTACGAGTTCGTGACGATGGTCGTGGAGCCGCCCTTGGCGTTGTGCTGGAAGATCTTGTCGGCGGAGTGCAGGGCGATCGAGCTGTTGATGCGCATCGTCGCGCCGTCGACGCTGTTGGTCGCCGCGTCCTCGCAGACGTCCTCCCAGTAGACGTGATCGAGCGTGCAGTCGCCCTTGCAGACGATGCCGTTGCCGCCGGGGAGGCCGCCCGCGATGATGAGGTTCTTGACGGTGACGCCGTCCTCGACCTCGAACACCGTCTTCTGGCCCTCTCCGTCGTCGCAGTCGGCGGTGTTGTTCACGCCGATCTTCTGGTTGTTGAAGTCGTGGACGTTCTGGCCGCCGTTGGCGGCGTTCTTCAGCACCGTCGTCGAGGTCCTGATCTCGCCGTCGCCGTTCGTGGGCGTCGGGATCTCCGTCGGGATCTCGTTGCCGAGCGGCTCCTCGCCGCCCGCGCCGCCCGTGCCGCTGCTCGTGCTGCTCGTGCTGCTCGCGGCCGTGCTGCTCGTGGTGCCGCCGCCGGTGCCGCTCGCGGCGCTCGTGCTCGTGGTCGTGGTCGTGGTCGTGCTGCTCGAGCTGCCGCCGCCGGCGCCGGTCGCGGCGCTCGTGCTTCCGCTGGTCGCGACGGTGCTGCTGCTCGAGCTGCTGCCCCCCTCGCCGCCGTCGTCCGGCGTCCCCGCGTCGTCCGAACAGCCGAGCTGGGAAGCTCCGGCGGCGCCGATCACGAGCAGCAAAGTGAAAGCTGACTTCATTCCGAATCTCATCTCGCTACCTCTCGTTCTGGATTCACGATGGACGACCCGCGGCCCGGAAGCGCCTGCACGACGCCTGCCGGCGCCGTCGATTCCTCGACGCAACCCCGTCGAGGGGGCAACCACGAACCCACGCTTCACGTCGTTCAGCTGGCCTCTGCGTCGAGGTGAATGCAAGCGGCGATCCAGGACGCGCGGCGGCACGTCGGGCCGCCGCGCGGACGTGTGCTGCGGTCGACGTGTCAACGCGAGGTCGACACCGGTTGACGATCGCGGTTGACGCGCAGGGGCTCCGCGCACGGGCCGATCGCGCTCGCGCCGCACGGGAACAGCGCGCCGTGACGCGCCGGCAGGAGACGCGCATCGGCCGGCTTTGTGCACGAGAGCTCCGCGCCATGAACAAGGATCAAACCATGAATCGGAGAGACCCCAACTACCCCTGTACCGCAGCGGAGGAAGGGACGTCGTGTATCGGGAACGAGACGGGCAGCGCCCGGGGCTGTGTCTGCTGGGATCTCGGGGCCGGCTCTCCGTGGGAGTGCGGCTCGGTTAACAAGTGGTTTGCCAAGTAGTCACGGGCAGGCGCGGATGACTCCTTGAATGAGCGCGGAGCTCCGGGGGAGGGCGCCCCCAGGGCGACGGCGATTTCCCCCATCGGATCCGCGCGCCGGCCGAGGACGGCGCCCGGCCGGCGCGCGTACGGCAGCTCAGAAGATCGGGTCGTCCTTGCAGCCGAAGATCACCTTGACGGAGCCGGCGCCGCTGCTCGCCACCTGCTCGCACGCGGAGCCATACAGCTTGATCGTCATCATGTCGGGCCCCGTATAGTTCCAGCCGTCCGCGCCCGTGGTGTCCTGCGCGACCGCTTGTTCCCCCACGAACACGCCGACGTGGTCCGGGTTCGGCGGCGGCGCGCTCAGCGGGAACAGGCAGGTCGAGACCTCTCCGGTGATCGTCATCAGCGACGTCACGAGCTGGTCCTTCGTGGCCGCGAGGTAGAACTTGGGCGCGAGCGGATCCGGGTCCTGGCGCGGCTCGAGCCCCGCGACGGCGAGGCCGTTGAGGGCCTCGATCTTGCTCGCGCTTGCTGCGATCCCGACCACGAACGTGTGGAAGCCGGCGGCGGCCGCGTTCGTTATCGCCTGCACGGCGAACTCGTCCGAGTCGCTCTTGGGGCACGACGGGTCTCCGTCCGTCGCGAGCAGGATGTACTTGGGGTCGTCGCTCTGGATCGACCGCAAGTACTCGACCGCCGTGTTGATGGCATCCCCTGTCGGCGTGCCGTCGCCTTCGGCGGTTGTGCTGGAGATCGCCTGGTTCACCGTGGACGCGTTGTTCATCGCGATCGGGATCAGGATGTCGCTCGGGAAGCTCTCCGCGCTGCAGCTGCCCGCCCTGTCTCCCTGGGGAAACACCTTCAGGCCCCAGGAGGCGGACGGGTTGGTCGCCGTGATGACCTCCTGCAAGGCGGGCACGACGATGTCCCATTTCGACGGTGTCCCCTCGTCTCCGTTCGGATCGTCCAGCATCGACGCCGAGCGGTCGAGGACCAGCAGGAGGCTGGCCGGTTTGCGCTCGACGTTGAAGTTCTGCCGCCCGCAGTCCACGTTTTCGCCGGTACCGCCGTCGGGGCTGCTGAAGTCTCCGGGCACGCCGCCCGGGTCCTCCGTCCCGTCGCCGTACCCGGGACCGCTGCCGGCGCCCGGCCCGCCGGCGCCCGGCTCGCCGCTGCTGCCGCCGCCTTCGTTGCTCGACGCACAGCCTGATAGCGCTGCCAACATGACGACGGAACAGATCAATGATGCTTTCAGCATGCTGCCTCCTGTAAGCGGAATCCTGGTGATGTCATCGCGAGCACCGCGCCGGCGCCTGCTCTCCACGAGCAGCGGCCTCGCCCAGCGGGCCTCGGCGACAGGGCGGGCGACGCCCGCTACTCGATCTCGTCGGCGAGACGCTCGAGCCATCCTTCGATGTCCTCGGCCGGGACCTCCAGCGACCGCGAGGTCGGCTCTGCCGTCGGGTAGCCCCCCACCTCGTCCTGGCTGTTCACGAACATGCCGCCCCCGGACAGGACGTCTGCGGCGATGCGCAGATCGACCTCGTCGCGATCTCTGGGCCTCGCGCCCGCGTTCGCGAGCACCGAGTCCAGGACCGACGCAGCGGGGAGCGCCACGAGGCCCTCGGGCCACACGGGCTTCTCGGGGAGGATGACGATCGCCGGGGAGGCGATGGGCACCGCTGCGCCGAGGGCATCCACGGCGAGGTTGTCCTCGAGGTAGGCGGATCCCAGCGAGTTGGTGTCCACGAGCGGGAGTCCAGGCTTCGTGTTGACGCCGTGCCGCATGTAGTTGCCGACGATGCTGACCCTGGGGGGCTCCGGCGTGACGCCCGAGCTCTCCCACTCCCGGAGGACGGGGCCGAGCCGCATGGCCCACTTGCCGGGGTTGTAGACGACGTTGTTCACGATCGCCCCGGTTGCGAACCCCTTGTACCAGGGGTTTCGCTCGTTGTTGTGGGCGTAGAGATTGCCGACGACGGTGACGTCGGTGCAGTGGTCGTGCACCAGGGTGCCCATGGAGTGGGAGCCCTTCTCGTGGACGGATTCGAGGAGCCCCTCGGCGATGATGTTGTTGCTGAGGGTGACGCGGCGCGATGTGCCGGTGGGGCCGTCGAAGCGAGGGCCCGAGACCGACAGGTTCTCGTCAACGCCCCACGCCACCGAGCAGTGGTCAATCACGATGTTGTACGCCGAGGCGCCGTCCGTCGTGACGTCGGGCTCGAACCCCGACGCCGGCGCAGCCCCGGCGTCGCCCATCCGGAAGCGGAGGTGCTGGATCCGCACGTCGTGCGTGCTGATCCTCATCCCGCCGCGGATCAGCGTGATGCCCGGCGAGGGCGCCGTCTGGCCGGCGATCGTGACGAACGGCTCGGTGATGTTGAGGCGGGCCTTGTTCAGATCGATGATCCCGCCGACCTCGAACACGACAGTGCGCGGCCCCGGCGTCTCGATCGCCTCGCGCAGCGAGCCCGGGCCGTCCGCGTCGAGGGTCGTCACCTTGAGGACCGTGCCCACCTCCCCGACGGGCCCCGAGCCGCCGGAGCCGCCGGAGCCGCCGGAGCCTGTGGTGGCCGAGCCGCCGGAGCCGCCGGAGCCTGTGGTGGCCGAGCCGCCGGAGCCGCCGGAGCCCGTGGTGGCCGAGCCGCCAGCGCCCCCCGAGCCACCGGCGCCGCCCGAGCCACCGGCGCCGCCAGCGCCCCCTCCTCCCGCGGAGCCTGTGGTGGCCGAACCGCTCGTGCCGCTCGCCGAGCCTGTGGTGGCCGAGCTGCCGGCGCCGCTCGTCGAGCCGGTGGTCGCCGTTCCGTCATCGGGGTCGGTCGAGCATGCCGCGAGGAGCATGAGCATCGCGAGGGCGGCCGCGTCGGACGCCCTGCGAGCGCGGAGGAATCGAATGTGCACTGGTATCTCCGTTGTTGAGGCGGGTCCTGCTCCGAGAGGTCCGCCTGTGAAGGGAAGCGTCAAAGGTCGATCTTGCCCACGCCCGCGCCGGCCATCACGAGCGCCGGGACATCCACGCTGCTGTCCAGCGTGTAGTCGTAGTAGGTGCTCGGCTCGACGACTGGGCCGGCCACCTCGATCTCGTGGTTGCATTCGATGAGGGTGTTGTCGCGGGCGAGCATGCGGCCAGGGTTGTTGTCCTCGAAGATCACCCGGCCGGGGTTGTTGACGCTGAAGAAGTAGTTGCCCTCGGCGACCACCCCGGCGTTCCAGGTGGAGGCGATTCCATAGCTGTTGTCGTTGTAATAGTTGTTGTAGACGTGCACGGGGTCGCCGAAGCGGACCCGCGGGTTGCGCTGATCCGAGCGATCGAAGAAATTGTGGTGGTAGGTGACCCGGAGCCGCCCGATGTCCTGAGAGGCGCCGAGCTCGTCGTGCCCGAGCAGGCAGGTCTTCGTGTGGTCGTAGAAGTGGTTCCAGGACACGGTGACGAGGTCCGAGCCTCGCTTGATATCGAGCGCCCCGTCGCCCCCGTTCGAGAGATCGCAGTGATCGATCCAGATGTGGTGGGAGAACATCTGGATGTTGATGAGATCGTCCGACGCCTCGGTGATCTTGATGTTGCGGATGATGATGTTGTGGACCGCGTCCGGCGGGGTCGAGGTGATCGCGTCGTCCACGGGCAAACCGATCTTGAGGCCGCCGCCGGTGAGCGTCGCGTCCGCGCCGAGGCCGAGGATCGTCTTGTGCGACGTCACGTCGTGCATGCCGTCGGTGGTGCCGGTCGGCAGCGTGATCGTCCCGGCGACCTGGATGACGTACGGCCCCGGGCGCGCGATGTAATCGAGGAACTCCTCGGTCGTGGTGACCGTGACGACCGGACCGCCCGCGCCGCCGGTGGTGGTCCTGACCCCGTACCCCTCGACGGCAGCGAACCCGTCCGGCCCGTCCCCGAGCACCGGAGGCGCGCCGCCGGCCCCGCCCTGGCCGCCCGAGGTCGCGCCGCCGCCCTGGCCGCCCGCACCTGCGCCAGCGGCGCCGCCGTGAGCACCCGCTCCCACTGAGCTGCCGTGGCTGCCCGAGCCCGGAGCGCCGCCTCCGGCGCCGCCCTGTCCGGCCGTCTCATCGCTCGGCCCCGGCGAGCTCGCTGCGCCCGAGCAGCCGGCCAGGACCGTGCAACCGAGGAAGACGAACGAGAGAACAGCGGCTTTCATGCAACAACTCCTTTCGAATCGAACCACTCCGCTCGCGCGCTCAGGCGCCGAGCTCGCGCAGTCGACAACAGCGCACCGCAGATGACCGTCGCTGCGCGATGCACGCGCGCCCCGGCGTGGCGCCCTGTGCATCGCGTGGTCCGGGCAACGCGTGAGGTGCCGGCCGACGAACCGGGCCGGCGCCGCGCCTCATCCGCGAGCCGCGAGACAAGCAACTACGATGCCGCCCTCTCGAAGCCGCCTGCCGGCGGTCACTCTCCCCTGCAGGAAGCCGCGTTGCGCTCGTGTCGTGAAGACCCTTGTCGCAGCGCGCCGTGGCGACGCCGAGTCAACCACCGGTTGACGTGCTTGACGAATCCGACGCACCACGTGTCAACAGCACGTTGACCGGCGGGAGCTCCAGTGGCGCCTCGTGGACAGTCCGTGACGCCTTCGCCACCGCGCCACCGCGCCACCGCGCCAGCGAGCGCCGGTCGCAGCCACTTCCACGGAATATTACAGAAAATCGAGCAGTCGGGCCGGCATGGCGGCGAGGACGGTCCCGTCGGGTTCGCGTCGCTGAACGGCGGAACGACCGGCGGCGAAGGTGGAATGGTGGTGACGGTCTCGGACGCGGAGTCGCTCACGGCGGCCATGGTGGGCTCCGGCGACGCCGGTCTGCGAGACGCGCGGCGCGGCGTTCGACCCTGCCGCGATGTACTCCTACACCGCGGACCCGGCGGAGAACGTTCCGGCGCTGGTCATGTGTCCGGCGCTCACCCCTTCCAGCCGGGCGGCGGCTTGGCGAAGCCGGTCTCGGCGGGGAAGGGGCTGGCGGTCTCGCGCTGGTGGAGCCCGTCCACGTCGATCCCGAGCGCCCGCAGCCCCTCGCGCTGCTCGTAGCGGATCACCAGCACGGCGGCGGGCTTCGGGGTCGCCCGGTCGAACTGCGTCGACGTGATGCGCGACTCACGCCGCTCGCCGAAGGTCGTGCCGAGCCCCTTCGGCGCCGCGGGCGCCGGCACGAATCCCGGGGCCGGGGCCGGCGGAACAGCGGGCGCCGGCGGGCCGAACCCCCCCGGAAGCGGCGCCGGCGCGCGCACCGCGGCCGGCGGCGGCGGCCCGCCGAACGCCGGCGGCGGGGCCGCGCGGGAGACCGTCCCCAAATCGAACGGCGGAGGCGGCGGCGTGAAGGGGGGTGGAGGAGGCGGGGGCGGGGGCGCCAGCTCCTCGAACACCGCCAGGCCGATGACACCCACGTTGCGGGGCTTGCCGATCTTCGTGGCGTACGACTGCTCGATGCTCCCGAACCGGAACGTCGCGACGTCGGTGTCGCTGATGCGGAACCCGGTGAACTCGAACGAGTCGTGCGGCCTGATCACGATGCCTCGCAGGTCGAACGAGGCGTCCTTGCCGCTCTGCACGTCGAGCCCGTCGACCGAGGGCAACACCTCCACGCGCCCGCCCGTCAGGTTCCGCACGCGCAGCGCATAGCGCTGGCCCGAGCGCCCCTCGACGTACGTCGTGTCGCGGTGACCGTACTCCCGCGCCGGCGTGAGCGCGCCGTTCTCCTCGACGAGCAGCTCCACGTCGACGATCCCCTTCAAATCCCGCATCGCGATGCCCCTCTCTTCCTATCGCCGCGCTCCCCGGCGCGGCGCCATGCGTCCGGGAAATACGTGAACCCGCGCGGCGCGCGTGTGTCAAGGCGACGACACGAATCGACCGTTTCCAGCGAGCCCGCTCAGCTCGCGGCGGACGCCGCGTCGCGCGCCAGCAGGCTGATGGCCGCGATGCCGCGCTCGGAGTCCTCCTCGCTCAGGAACATGCGCAACGTCTCGTGGATGGCGGGCAGCGCGCGGTGGAGTTCCTCGGGCGACATCGACCACGGCTCGATGCCCGCGCGCCGGCACGCCCTCACCATGGTGCTCGGCCCGATCACGCTCGAGAGCCCGCTCACGGCGACCACCCGCTCGAACAGCGAGCCGGCCGCCGGGATCACGCTGCGCGCGCCCGTGCCGGCGCGAGAGCTCGGCGGCGCCTGGTCCGGGCTGCTCCCCGCGCGCCGCGGGGGCGCCCCACCGCCCGCCCCGCCCGTGGCCGGAGCAGGCCTGTTCCGGAATAAGCCCCGCAGCCGCGCCCGCAGCATCGTCAGCTCGGGCGCCTTCAGCACGAAGTCCTCGACGCCGATGCGCGCGCCCTCCGCCCGGGTCGCGGGGTCGTCGTGCCCGGTCAGGATGACCACGGGGATGTGGCTCGTGCCAACGGATTGCTTGATCCGCCGCGCGGCCTCCAGGCCGCCCATCCCCGGCATCAGGAGGTCCATGATCACGCAGTCGACCCCCTCGACGGAGAGCAGGCTCAGCGCCTCCTCGCCCGACTGCGCCGGGATGACGTCGCAGCCGTCGTGCCGAAGGAGCTGCGCGAGCGAGGTGCGGTACGTGGGGCTGTCGTCCACGACGAGGATCTTCTTGCCGATCAGCGCCGAGCCGCTGCCCTCCGCCGCGCGGCGCGCGGTGCTGTGCTGGCTCGCGAGCTCCGTCGCCCGGAGCACCAGATAGCTCCCGTCGTACGGCTTCCCGACATACTCGTCGGCGCCCATGCTCAGGCCCTGGATCCGGTGCCTCACCTCGACCTCGGTGGACAGGAGGATGACCGGAGTCTGCGCGAGCTCGGCCGACGATCGGAGCTCCCGCAGGATGTCGAGCCCATCGCCGTCCGGCAGGATCACGTCGAGGATCACCAGGGAGAACGCCCTCGTCCTCAGGACCTTCTGGGCAAGCGCCTTGCTCTCGCACGCCGTCACCACGAACCCAGCGCCGCGGAGCAGGCTCCGGAGGTCCATGCGTATCGTGAGGCTGTCGTCGACGATCAGGACGTGCGGCTTCATGGCGATTCCCTTCTGCTCCTGGACAGCGCCAGCAAGGTAGGGCCGATAACTCCTGCGGATAAGATGCGCTGCGCCGCGCCCCGCGCGATGGCCTCTCGCGGCATCCCGAACACGGTGGACGAGGACTCGTCCTGGGCGAGGGTCATCGCCCCCGCGCGCTTCATGGCGAGCATCCCCTCGGCGCCGTCGCGGCCCATGCCCGTGAGCAGGCAGCCGACGGCGCGCTCGCCGATCTCGACGGCCACCGACTCGAACAGCGCGTCGACCGACGGGCGGCACGAGTGCCGCTCCGGACCGGTGGTCAGGCGGAGCCGCCCCTGCTGCACAACGAGGTGCCGGTCCGGCAGCGCCAGCCTCACGCCGGGCTGGCCGGCGCGCGGGAGCGGCTCCCCGTCGGTCGCGATCGAGACCGGGATCGAGAGCCGCCCGGCCAGCCACTCCGCGAACGCGGCCGCGAACGGCGCGCCGATGTGCAGGACGAGCAGGATGGGCACGGGGAACGACGGCGGCAGCGGGCTCAGCGCCTCGACGATGGCGGACGGCCCCCCGGTCGAGGCGCCCATCGCGATGAGCCTGTACCAGCCGTCGTCCGCGCGGGGCTCGCGCGGCGCCTCCGCGGCGGGCGTCGGGCGCGCGGGCCGCAGCTTCTTGCGCAGGTGCGTGATCACCTTGATGCGGGCGACGAGCTTCACCGCCGTCACGAGCCGCAGATCCCAGGCGCCGCCCTCGTCGCCGGCCGCCGGCTTGTCGAGCACGTCCACGGCGCCCGCGGCCAGCGCATCGAACGTCCCGAGCGCCTCCCCGCGCTCGAGCGAGGCCGAGACGATGAGGATCGGCGTGGGGCAGTAGGCCATCACGTGCTCGGTCACCGCGACCCCGCTCGCCTTCGGCATCATCATGTCGAGCGTGATCACGTCGGGCCGCAGCTGCTCGCACAGCGCGATCGCGGCCTCCCCGTCGGCGGCCTCGCCGACGACCTCGATCTCCGGGTCCGCCTCGAGCGCGACGACGATGCGCCTGCGGACCGTCCGCGAGTCGTCGGCGACCAGCACGCGGATCTTCCGCGAGGGGAGGCGGGGCTCGGCCTTCGGCGCGCCGCTCATGCCGGGGCCCCCCGCGCGCGAAAGAGGAGCCCGGCCACGGTGTCGAGCAGCCGCCGCTGGTCGAACTCGCCCTTCACGATGTAGTCGTCCGCGCCCGCCTCCCTGGCGCGGCGGCGATCGGCCGCCGACGACAGCGACGTCACGATGACGAGCGGCGTCTCGCGCAGCGTCGGATCGGCGCGGACGCGCTCGGTGAACTGGAAGCCGTTCATGCCCGGCATCTCCACGTCCACCAGGAACAGGCCGTAAGGCCGCTCGGCCGCCTTCCGCAGCCCCTCCTCGCCCGAGGACGCGAGATCGACCTCGTACCCGCCGGACTCGAGGATGCTCTGCTCGAGCATCCGGGTCGTGAGCGAGTCGTCCACGACGAGGATCGGCGGCGGCGGGCGCCGCTCCCGCCGGGGCGCCGCGCCCGGCCTGGCGGCGCGCACCAGCTCGACCACGCCCCGCGGATCGAGGACCAGCACCGGGTTGCCGCGCACGTCGAAGCTCGCCCCCGACACCGCGGGCGGCGCCCCCGCCGCCGCGGGGAGCGGCTTCACGATCACGGGCACGGCGCCGAGGAGGCGATCGGCCCCGAGCACCGCCTGCGACAGGCCCGCGCCGACGACCACGGCGCAGCGCGGCTCGCCGTCCGGCTCCGTCGCGCCGAGCACCGAGGCGAGGCGCGCGAACGGCACGACGCGATCCTCGACCACGATCGCGTCGCGCTCCGGGCCGCGGACGATCGCGTCCGCCCCGAGCCGGAGCGCGCACCGCACCGAGTCGAGCGGCAGCAGCGCCGTGTGGCCGCCGTCCTCGATCCGCAGCGCGGTCACCGACGAGAGCGAGATCGGGACCACGAGCTCGATCGTGGTCCCGCGCCCGGGCTGGCTCTGCGCGCAGGCCGTGCCGCCCAGCTTCGCCGCGGTCTCGCGCACCACGTCGAGGCCGACGCCGCGGCCCGAGAGCGAGGTGATCGCCTCGCACGTGCTCACCCCCGGCCCGAAGATGAGCTCCAGCGCGTCCTCCGCGGTGAGGTCGTACGCCTCCTCCTCGCGGCGGAGCCCCGCGCGGACGACCGCCCTCCGGACCGCGGCCACGTCGACGCCGCGGCCGTCGTCGCTGCAGATCAGGGCGACCCGGCTGCCCCGCTGCTCGACCCGGAGCCGGATCTGGCCAGCGGCCGGCTTCCCGGCGGCGCGGCGCGCGGCCTCGGGCTCGATCCCGTGGCCGACCGCGTTCCTCGCCATGTGCAGCGCGGCGTCTCGCAGCGCGGAGATCACCGCGTTGTCCAGCCGGATGTCGCCGCCGCTCGCCTGGAAATCGATGCGCTTGCCGAGCGACTCCGCCGCCTCGCGGACCGCGAGCTCGACCGCCTCGAGCGCGCCGGCGCATGGCAAGAGCTGCAGCTCGCGCGTGCGCGCCTGCGCCTGCCGGAGCTCGGCAGAGAGCCGGTCGATTCCCCCCGCGAGCTCGACGCGGGCGAGCCCGAGCGCCGCGCGCAGCTCGCGGTACAGCGAGCCCGCCCGCCTCGCGCCGAGCTCCCCGAGGCCACGCGCGGCGTCCTCCGGCGAGCCCACGGCCCCCAGCGCCGCCGCGGCGCGCTCGGCCCGAACGAGCGCCTCCGCGCTGCTCCGCAGCGACTCGAGCTGCACGATCGCCTCGCCGATCTCGTCCGCCAGCGCGCTCACGTGGGCGAGATCGACGCGCGCCACCTCGTCGTGCGCGCTGCGCCGGGACGGGCGGCCGCGCTCGGGCTCGCCGGGCTCCTCCGTGGCGAGGCGGGACACCTCGTCGCGGATGAGCCCGATGAGCCGCATGAGCTCGCTCATGTGCTCGGCCGGGATCGGCTGGTGATCCCGGCGGAACGGCGTGAGCACGTCCTCGACCGTGTGGGCGAGCTCGGCGACCTTGAGCTGCCTGGCCGCGCCGGCGGCCCCCTTGAGCGTGTGCGCCAGCCGGAAGCACTGGTCGAGCGACTCGCCCTCGCCGCCCTGCTGCTTGAGATCGAGCAACCTCCACGCGAGCCCGTCCGCGAGCTCCTGGGCCTCCATCCGGAAGTATTTGTAAAGATCGCTTACCAACGCTCGCTCCTACGCCCCGGCTGGCCGCTGGATGAGGCGGACGAGGTCCTTCGAGAGCGTCGCGAGCTCGGAGGACGTCTTGAGCGTGACCGACGAGCTCGCCTCCGACTCGCGCGCGGTGCGCGCCACGTCGAGCAGCGCCGCGTTGACCTGCTCGACCGCCGTGGCCTGCTGCTTTGTGCTGAGCTCGATCTCGCGCGACGCCTCGGCGGTGCTGCTGACGAGCTCCGAGATCTGCCGGAAGCTCGTGGCGACCTCGCCGAACTGGCGCGCGCTCGCGTCGACCGCCTTCGAGCCGCTCTCCGTCGCGATCACGGTCGTGTTCGCGGATGCGCGGATCTCCTCGATGAGCGCGCGGATCTCCTTGGTCGAGCCGCCCACGCGGTCGGCGAGCTTGCGGATCTCGTCGGCGACCACCCCGAAGCGCCGGCCCGCGTCCCCGGCGCCCGCCGCCTCGATGGTCGCGTTGATCGCGAGGATGTTCGTCTGCTCGGCGAGCTCGTTGATGATCTGGAGGATCCCGCCTATCTCCTGGGATTTTTTGCCGAAATCGAGCATGTGCAGGACGATCTGCTCGACCTGCCGCTGGACCCCGTCGATGCCCTCGTGCGCCCGCTTCACGGTCTCGTCGCCGGCGCGCGCGGCCGCGGCGGTGTCGGCGGCGATCTGCGTCACCCGCTGCGTGCTCTCGGCGATCTGGTGGGACGTCGAGAGCAGCTCCCGCATGGTGGCGGAGACCTCGCTCGAGGTGGTCGCCTGCTCCTTGGAGCCCTGCGCTTGCTGCGTGGCGGCGGTCTGGAGCTCCGTCGCGGAGCTCTCGATGCGGCGGGTCGCCGCGTGGATCCGGCGGTTGATGCCGCGGATGATCAGGAAGCCGACCGCGGCGACGGCGAGGACGGTGAGCGTGGATCCGGCGGTGAGGGTGACGAGCAGGCGCCGCTCGCTCTCCGTGGCCTGCTGCTCCCGGGCCTCGAGGACGCGCGTCTCCTCGGCGCGGAGCTCGCCGGCGACGGCGCGGAGGTCATCCATGGTCCGCCGGCCCCGGCCGCTCGCGATCGTCGCCGCGGCGGCCTCGGCGCCCTCGCGGCGGCGCTGCTCGACCGAGAGGCGCATCTCCTCGAGCTTGTCCCGCATGAGCGGCCGGAGCCGCTCGAGCCGCTCCTGCGCGCCCAGGTTGCCCTCGGTCATCCTGCGCAGCTCCTCGTAGTCGGCGTCGATCGAGTGCAGCGCGATCTCGTAGGGCTCCAGGAACGCGTCGTCGCCGGTGATGATGAACCCCCGCTGCCCCGTCTCCGCGTCGAGGAAGTGGGCGTGGAGCTCGTCGAGCTCGGTGAGCACCCGGTAGGTCTGCTTCAGCTCCTGGCTGATCTCGACCAGGCTCGCTGTCTTGTGGACGGAGACGACGCCCAGCAAGATCAGCACGACGAGGGGGAAGAGCAGGCTGGCGGCGATCTGCTGCGGGATGGTCCACGTGGTCTTCATCGATCTTCCTCGAGACGTTCTGCCCCTCGCTGGGCCCTGCGCAGGACGGTGGCCGCGACGGCGGCGACGCGGAGGAGGCCCCGGGGCGCGCCGTCGATCTCGACGGCCTCCGTGACGTGCTCGCCAGCGCCTTCGCCGCGCTCGTCGTCGGCCGAGCGCACGTCGGCGAGCGAGAAGCTTTCGTGGCTCTCGATCTCGTCGATCGCGAGCGCGATCTCGGGGTTCTCGGCGCAGACGAGGAGCCAGCGCAACGCCGGCCCCGCGGCCGCCCCGTCCACGCCGGCGCGCGGCCGGCCGGAGACGAGCGCGGCGAGGTCGTATGCCGCGACGAGCCGGCCGCGCAGGCCGGCGAGCCCGAGCAGCCCCGGTGGGCCGCCCGCGAGCGGCACGATCCGGCGGCACGGCTCGACGGCGGCGAGCTCCTCGATGCGCACGAGGAGCCTGCGGTCGCCGGCGCGGATCGCGAGCGCGCGCGCCGGCTCCTCGGCGCGCGTCCGCGCGGGCTCGGCGAAGGAGGCGTCGAAGGCGCCCCGCAGCGCGGCGAGGCGCTCGGCGAGGAGGGCGCGGCTCATCCGGCGCGCCCTCCTCGGGCTTCCAGCTCGGCCTGGCAGAGGCCGATCAGGGTCGACCTCGGGAAGCCGCCGCCGAACAGCACGAGGCGCTCCTGCCGCTCCGAGGCGAGCAGCGCCGCGGCGCGGCCGAGCTCGTCCCGCGTGGTCGCGAGGTCGCCGGCGCGCTTCGCGAGCAGCCCGAGCCGGAGGTGTGGCATGGCGAAGCCGGGATCGCGCGACGCCGCGGCCCTGTAGTGCTGCGCGGCGCCCGCGGCGTCGCCCGCCTGCTCCTGGCAGAGGCCGAGCACGTAGTGAGCCGCCCCGCTGTCGCTGGCGTCGCCGGCGTCGCCCGCGTCGAGCGCGCGCTGGCAGGCGCGCTCGGCGGGCGCCAGGTCGCCCTGCTGGCAGAGGATCACGGCGCGCAGGAGCTCGACCCGGGCGCTCGACGCGGCCCGCTGGGGCAGCGCCGCGAGCGCCGCCATCGCGTCGGTGAACCGCTCGCCGCCGATGAGCGTGAGCGCCCTGTCGATCGCCGCGAGCTCGGCCGCCGCCGGGGGCCTCGTCGAGGGGGACGAGCGCGGCGCGGGCGGCACGGCCGGCGCGGCGCGCCGCGGGGGCGGCGACACGCGCCGGGCCACCTCGGCGACGCGCGCGGAGGCCTCGTGGATGCTCGCGACCCACCGGCTCGCGCGCGGGGCGTCGCCGGGCGCGGGGTGGCGGGGCGCGGCGCTCCGCCGGTAATAGAAGATGCCGTGCGAGTGCGCGGCCTCGAACGCCGCGTTCGCGGCGCGGAGCGACTCGCTCGAGGCGAGGAACAGGAAGCCGCGCGGCGCGAGCGCGCCGGCGAAGCGGCCGAGCACCTCGGCCATCTTCTGCGGCGCGAAGTACATGAGGACGTTGCGGCAGAAGATCGCGTCGAACGCGCCCGGCCTCCAGAAGGCGGGGTCGTCGTCGAGGAGGTTCCTGACCTCGAACGCGACGAGCCTGGCGATCTCCTTGCGCAGCGCGACCTCTTCCCCGGCGCGCACGAAGAAGCGCTTGCGCATGTCGTCCGGGACCGCCCGCAGGGCCCACTCCGAGTACCGCGCCCGCTGCGCCTTCTGGATGGCGCCCGGGTTGACGTCGACGCCGACGACCTTGATCCGGTGCGGCAGGAGCCCCGGATAGGCCGTGTGGAGCGCGATCGCGAGCGTGTACACCTCCTCGCCCGAGGCGCAGCCCGCCGAGAGCACGGTGATCGGCTCGCCGTCGGGGCGCGCGGCGAAGCGCTCCGGCAGGGCGATCTCGACGCAGGCCTCGATTTGCTGCCATTCCCGGAAGAAGTACGTCTCCCCGACCGTGAGCTGGCCGGCGAGGACGTGGAGCTCCTCGCGGGCGAACTCGGGCCGGTCGAGCGCTCGCCGGTAGTCGCCGAGGTCGGAGCAGCCCCGGGCGCGCATCCGCTCGCGCAGGACGGCCTCGAGGTCGGCGCCGAGGTGCAGGGACCCGCGCGAGAGCCCGAGGCGCTGTTCCAGGAGCTCTTCCAGCGGGCCGAGGTCGTGCTTCATACCGCGCCTCGGAGGGCGGACCACGCGGCCTCCGGCAGGAGCCGCGCTGTCTCGAGCAGCGCCATCGACTGTCCGTCGAGCGTGCCGAGGCTGTCCACGCACTCGGGCAGGGCCCTGGAGAGGAGCGGCGGAGTCCGCTCGAGGGCGGCCGGGTCGAGCTCCCTGATGCCGAGCACCTCGTCGACCTCGAGCGCCAGCGGCCGTGCCCCGGCGCGGACCGAGACGAGGCGAGCCCCGCGCTGTCCGTCCGTGACGCCGAGCAGCGCCGCGAGGTCGACCACGGGCACGTGCGCGCCGCGGAGGACGGCCAGCCCGCGCACGAACCGCGGCGCGCCGGGGACGCTCCGGACGTCGAGGGCGCGCAGGGTCTCGGCCACGGCGGTGAGCGGGAGCGCGCAAACCCACGAGCGGACGCGGACGACCAGGGCTCTCAACCGCCTCTCCCAATCCTACGCGCAGGTCTCGGCGGCGCGGTGTGGGCTCCTGCAACTTGCCTCATGAGGGACCTGCCGTGCGCGGGCGCGGCGTCTCATGATGTTACCCAATTCCCGAATGCTTTTGAAGATGTAGACGAAGCCTGGCGCCTTTCGCGGACGGGCCTGCGCGAGCCACGACTCGTGGATTTCCGTCGTCGCGGTGGGCACGGCGCGCTAGTTTCTGTTCGGTTTCTGTTCCTTGTATTCGTTCCATATCTGCGGGTTTCGTCCGCGTCCCGTGCTCCCCGTGAGCCTCTCGCGGGTCGCTCGATGATGTGGCGTGAGGCGACGTCACGGCGCGGTGGCCCGCTGCGCCGGCGCGGGGTGGACCTTGAGATCGTCGAGCTGCCTCACATCGCCTTTCCGTTCGCGAGCCCAGGTCTCTGCGTAGTCTTTGGACAGGAAGGCGTCGAGGTCACCGTCCGGCGCTTCCGCGTACCACGCCTGCTCGGCCAGGAGCTTCAGCCCCGTGTGCCGGTCGTGCACGAACATGGCGCGTATCCGCTTTCCCTGGGCTCCCAGCTCCTGGCGCGCCGCGAGCGCGGAGGCCGCGTTCTCGTACGCTCGGACCTTGCTCTCGCCGTGCGCCCAGATCTGCGCTGCGCGCTTCGGCTCCGCGATCGGCGCCCCGGTGCGCGCGTCGCGCTCCGCGAGGGGCACCTTGGTGTAGCGTCCGACCCGCTCCTCGTAGCTCACGCCGGACGCCGCGCAGGCCTGCCGGATATAGCGATCGTCCACGAACCGGTCGACGTCGAGCGAGGCGTTCGTGCGCTTGAGGAGCACCAGCGTGTCCGCCGCGACCCGCAGCCCGCGCAGGAACTGGGGCTTGAGCGTGAAGTCGCGCGTCTGGATGCCGAGGGGGCCGTGGAACATATAGGCCACCTCGGCGTCGACCCCGGTCGCGTGCTCGATGAGCTCGCTGTACCGCTCGGGGTCGCGCTCGAAGATGCGGTCTGCCTCGATGATCGCGCGGAGGAGCCCGACGACGACCTCGGGGTGCTCCTCCGCGTACGCGGCGCGCACCAGCATGCCGTGCGAGGTGGGGATCTGCGTGGTGGCGCCGTCGTAGATCTTGCGCGCGGCGCCGCGGAAGGGGAACAGCTCGGCGAAGGGGACGAAGCCGGCATGGGCGTCGATGATGTTCTCTCTCAGCGCGGCCTCGGCCTCGGCGGGCTGCTGCGGGACGAGCGTGACGTCCAGCTCCGGGTCGAGGCGGATGTCGCTCAGCGCGCGCAGCAGCATCCCGTGGGCGGTCGAGCCGAACGGCACGGAGACGCGCTTGCCCTTGAGATCGGCCACGCTGTGCACAGGGGAGTCGATCGGGACCACGATCCCGTTCCCGGCGCCGGCGGCGCTGCCCGACAGCGTCGCGATGTAGAGGTTGCGCTTGCCCGCCTGCTCCGACGCGATGCCGTTCAGGACCGCGGGAAAATCGGCCATCATGCCGAAATCGAGGTTGCCCGCGATCATCTCGGCCGTGATCGGGGGCCCCGACGAGAAGTCCCTCCATACGATGTCGTAACGGATGTCCTCGTAGGGGCCCTCCCTGGGGAGATATCGCTTGAGCAGGTCGAGCTCGCGGAGGAGCAGCCCGCCCGTGGCGCAGTTGATCGTCGCGTTCTGCGTGCCGATCGCGATGCGGATCGCCTTCTTTTCGGACGGGGTGCACGAGGCGCCGACCACGGCGATGACGAGGCAGAGCACCCACCGCCACGAGCAGAGCTTCGTCATAGGCAGGGTGGCCAATCCTTGCAGAGCGTCGATGGTTGCAGCGGGGGCGAGCGGCTGTCAAGCGCGGACAGGAGATCTGGAGTCGACCGATGTGTGGAGTGTCAGGCGCGCGGATGACGTCGTGGTCACTGTCGTCATTCGAGAACGACCCGTGTCCACACGCGATGCGCGACGCGCGATGTGTCACGACGGTGCGCAATCGATGTCGACCGCGTTTCGAGCGGCGGTCGGAGGCCGCGTGGGATGTGCGCTGGCCGTGCTGTCATCGGGGCATGGAGGCGGGAAGGGGAGCACCCCGAGCCTCATGCTGCCTTCCCGCCGTCGTGCGAGATCTCTCCGGGCGAATGACGGCGCCACCTGCATGAGCCCGGCGCCGCTCGCGGCCGCCCGGCCCGGCCGGTGATCGCCCGGCGCGGCGCATGGCCGCCGGAGCGCAGGCCTCGCCGTCGGCGCGCTTCTCCATACCGCCCGGGCGCGGCACGCGCTATCAACGCCCCGCGGGAGGCGCGGCGATGCCCGTCGCCCCCGGGTCGTCGCATGGTTGCCGCATGATCGCCGTGGTCGCAGAGAAGCCCGCCGTCGCCCGCGACATCGCCGCGGTGCTCGGGGCCTCGCGGCGCGCCGAGGGCTTCCTCGAGGGCGGCGGCTATGTCGTCACGTGGGCGGTGGGGCACCTCGTCGCCATCGCCGAGCCGCACCAGATCGACCCCGCCTGGAAGCGCTGGCGCCTCGACCTCCTGCCGATGCTGCCCGCACAGTTTCCGCTCGTCGTCCTCCCCGGGACGCGGGCGCAGTTCGAGATCGTCCGGAAGATCCTGGGCCGGCGCGACGTCGAGCGCGTCGTCTGCGCGACCGACGCGGGCCGCGAGGGCGAGCTCATCTTCCGTTACCTCTACGAGGCAGCCGCCTGCAAGAAGCCGGTCGAGCGGCTCTGGATCTCGTCGCTCACCCCCGACGCCATCCGCGACGGGCTCCGGCGGCTGCGCGACGCGCGCAGCTACGACGGCCTCGCCGACGCCGCGCGCGGGCGCAGCCGGGCGGACTGGCTCGTCGGCATGAACCTCTCGCGCGCCTACAGCCTCGTCTTCGACCAGGATCTCTCGGTCGGCCGCGTGCAGACGCCCACGCTGTCCATGGTCGTCGAGCGCGAGCTCGCGATCCGGCGGTTCGTTCCGGAGCCGTACCTCGAGGTCGTCGCGACCTTCTGCCCGCTCCGGGAGGACGGCGCGGGCGCGGCGGACGCGTCGTACAAGGGCACGTATTTCCGCGACAGGCCGCCCCCAGGCGAGGCGCCGGGCCCCGCGGGCGGCGACGAGAAGGGCGAGACGGCGCCGTCGCGGAGGCGCCTGCCGCCGGACGGCGAGGAGGCGCGGCGCATCGTCGAGCGGGCCCGGCGCGGCGAGGCGCGCATCGACGCGGTGAGGTCCGAGTCTCGCCGCCTCCCGCCGCCGCTGCTCTACGACCTGACCGAGCTCCAGCGGCACGCCAATCGCCTTTACGGCTTCTCCGCGCAGAAGACGCTCGAGGTGGCCCAGGCCCTGTACGAGCGCAGGAAGCTCATCAGTTATCCGCGCACCGACAGCCGGCACCTCTCGACGGAGATCGCCTCCACGCTTGGCGCCGCGGTGCAGGCGATCGAGGGCTCGTACCGGGGCATGCTCGCCCCGGGGACGGGGGCCCGGCCGCTCGGCAAGCGCTTCGTCGACGACGGCAAGGTCGGCGATCACCACGCCATCATCCCCACGGGCGCACGGTCCTCGCGCGCGGAGCTCTCGTCGGACGAGCAGAAGATCTTCGATCTCATCTGCCGGCGCCTGCTCTCGGCGTGGCACGAGGATCACGTCACCTCGATCACCACGGTCATCACCGCGATCACCACGCGCGCCCGGGGCGAAGGCGCCGGCGCGCCGATCGTGGACCGCTACCACAGCGCGGGCAGCGTCGTGGAGAAGGTCGGGTGGAAGGTGCTCGACATCGGCTTCGGCAAGCAGCCGGCGAGGCCGCGCAGGAAGGCGGAATCGAGCGGCGCGGGGCACGAGGAGCGCGAAGGGGGCGAGGGGGAAGGCGAGCGCGAGACCGCGGATCAGGTGCTCCCGCCGGGCCTCGCGCGGGGGCAGGTGCAGCTCGTGCTCGACGCGCAGGCGCAGTCCAAGAAGACGCGCCCACCTCCGCGCTTCACCGAGGCCACGCTGCTCACTGCGATGGAGACCGCGGGCAGCAGCCTCGACGAGAAGGAGCTCTCCGAGGCGATGAAGGACTCGGGCCTCGGCACCCCGGCCACGCGGGCTGCGATCATCGAGACGCTCCTCCGGCGCGAGTACATGGTGCGCCAGGGCAAGCTGCTGCACGCGACCGACAAGGGCGTCGGGCTGATCGAGGTCGTCCACGCGGACGTGAAGAGCCCCGCGATGACGGGCGCCTGGGAGGCGAAGCTCGCCCGCATGGCCCGGGGCGGCGGCGATCTGCCCTCGTTCATGGAGGGCATCGAGTCGTACGTGCGCCATGTGGTGGAGGAGGTGAGCGCCGGGCGGCGCCCGGCAGGCGGCGCTGCGCCTCGGCCGGAAGAGCGGGCGTCTCCGTTTCCGGAGCGCGGCGAGCCGCGGGCCTTCGGGAGCGGCCGCGGCGCTGCGTCCGCGGCGCCGGATGTCCGTCGAGACCGCGAGGCGCCGAGCGCGACGCCCCGCCGCGCTCCAGGTGGCAGCGCGGTGAGCGCGGCGGGCAGCGCGTCGCGCGGCGTCCTTCAGACGGCCGCGGCGGCGGCCGTCGCACCGATGCCGGCTCGGGCGCCGGCGCGCGCGGCGGCGGTGGCATCGACTCCGGCGCGCGCGGCTGCCGTGGCATCGACTCCGGCGCGCGCCGCTGCGGTGGTGTCGACTCCGG
This sequence comes from Sorangium sp. So ce887, assembly GCF_051521455.1. NCBI lineage: Bacteria > Pseudomonadati > Myxococcota > Polyangiales > Polyangiaceae > Sorangium > Sorangium sp. So ce887. Next base: position 4,903,527 of record NZ_CP150354.1, read on the forward strand.
CGCGCGCAGCGGCGGCGGTGGCATCGACTCCGGCGCGCGCCGCTGCGGCCGCCGCGCCTTCCGCGGCGCGCGTGGCGGCCGTCGCATCTCCTTCGCCGCGCGCCGTGCTCGCCGCGCCGTCGCCGGCGCGCCGGCCGGCGGATCTCCTCGAGCTGCTCCAGCAGTGCTTCGGCTTTCGCGCGTTCCGCCGCTACCAGGAGGCCGTCTGCCGGACGGCGGCCGCGGGGAGCGACGTGCTCCTCGTCATGCCCACCGGCGCCGGTAAATCGCTCTGCTACCAGCTCCCCGGGATCGCCCGCGGCGGCACGACGCTCGTCGTGAGCCCGCTCATCGCCCTCATGGAGGATCAGGCCACGAAGCTCCGGGCGTGGGGGTTTGCCGCCGAGCGGATCCACTCCGGCCGGAGCCGGGCCGAGTCCCGGAAGGTCTGTATCGATTACCTGGACGGCGCGCTCGACTTCCTGTTCATCGCCCCCGAGCGGCTCCGTGTGCCCGGCTTCCCCGAGCTGCTCGCCCGCAGAAAGCCGGTGCTCGTCGCCGTCGACGAGGCCCATTGCATCTCCAAGTGGGGCCATGACTTCCGCCCTGATTACCGCATGCTCGGCCAGCGGCTCCCGGCGCTCCGTCCAGCGCCCGTCATCGCGCTCACCGCGACAGCGACGCCGGTCGTGCAGGACGATATCGTCGAGCAGCTCGGGCTCGCGTCCGCGGCGCGCTTCATTCACGGCTTCCGGCGGAGCAACCTGGGTATTGAGATCCTCGAGGTCAGCCCGGGAGAGCGCCCCGCCCGGGTGCGCGCGCTGCTCGGGCAGGAGGGCCGGACGCCCGCGATCGTCTATGCGCCGACCCGGAAGGACGCCGAGGCGCTCGCCGCCGGCCTCGCGGAGGACCTCCCGGCCGAGGCGTACCACGCGGGCCTCGCCGCCCCGGTGCGCGACCGGATCCAGACAGCGTTCCTCGACGGCAGCACCGAGGTGATCGTCGCCACGGTCGCGTTCGGCATGGGCATCGACAAGCCCGATGTCCGCACGGTCATCCACGCTGGGCTGCCCGGGAGCCTGGAGGGCTATTACCAGGAGATCGGCCGCGCCGGCCGCGATGGGCTCCCGTCGCGGGCCGTGCTGATGCACTCGTATGTCGACCGGCGAATGCACGAGTTCTTCCACGAGCGCGACTACCCCGATCCGGCGATCTTGCAGCGGATCGAGGGGACCCTCTCCGCGGAGCCGCGCCCGCGGGAGGCGGTCCTGGGCGATCTCGACATGGATCCCGAGGTCGCGGACAAGGCCCTGGAGAAGCTCTGGATCCACGGCGGCGCGCGCGTGGATGTGGACGGGGGCGTGGCCCTGGGCGAGCCGGGGTGGCGCGGGCCTTACGAGGCGCAGCGGCGCCACAAGCTCGCCGAGCTCGTGCAGATGGCGCGGTTCACCGAGAGCCACGGCTGCCGCATGCTCCACCTGGTCCGCCATTTCGGCGACCAGGAGGACACCGGCGAGCCCTGCGGCCTGTGCGACGCCTGCGCGCCGGCCGCGTGCGCGGCGCGGGAGTTCCGGGCGCCGAGCCGCGACGAGGCGCAGGCGATCGCGAGGATCCTCGCGGCGCTGCGCGACGGCGAGCAGCCGACCGGCCGGCTCCACCGCGAGGCGTTCGCCGACGGGTCGCTCGAGCGGCGCGACTTCGAGCACCTCCTCGGCGGCCTCGTGCGCGCGGGCCTTGTCGAGGTGCGCGACGAGTCGTTCGAAAAGGCGGGCGAGCGCATCGCCTACCAGCGCGCATCGCTGACGCCGCGCGGCCGCCTCGGCGAGCCGCGCGGCGTCAGCGATGTCCCGCTCGCGAAGATCCCGCCGAAGGTGAAGAAGCGGCAAGGCGCGAAATCGTCGGACCCGCGGCGGGCGTTCTTCGCTCGCAAGGCGCAGCGGAAGAAGGGCCGGTCGAGCTGAGCGACGCGGGGGCGGCGCTCAGCGGAAGATGCCGAAGTGGCCGAGCACCCACCAGAGCAGGACGAAGATGAGGATGGTGCTGAAGCACCCGCCTCCGAGCTTCTTCGCGCCATAACCCGCCGCAATCCCACGCAGAATCTTGCTCATCGATGGACCTCCGGCCCCGTGTCGGGGTGCTCGACGAGCGAAGCAACGCGGGTGCCACCTCGCGCAGGGTGCGCTGTTCCCGCGTCCGGGCGATGGTTCCGATCGCTCGTGGGTGCGCACCTGGGTGCGCGCGCCACACTGGGGCGTTTCGCTACGAGCTCACCTGCGCGACGTCCTGCGATTGCAGCGGCGTGAGGCGGCGAGCCCGATCGCGGCGAGGGCCGCGGCGACGCCGGTCGTGGCGAACGGCGAGGTCCGCCCCGGCTCGGCGGTGCAGCCGGACAGGGCCTTGCCCGCGCCCGGCACGACCTCGACGTCTCCCGAGCAGCCCGAGAGATCGCAGGACACGTCGCCGCGCGCCTCGACGTTCACCTCCGGCGGGTTCAGGTTGGTCAAGCCCGATATGCCGCGGTCCCCGTGAGCCAGCTGGCGTTTCTGAGATATGACCTGCTACCGGCCGAGCTTGGCGATGAAGACGCGCGTCCGATCCCCGTCGCTGGTGCCGGGTAGCGGTCCCGTGCCGAAGTCGGCGTCCGGAGCCGTCGTCGCGCCCGAGACGAGCGTCTCGCCGTCCTGTGAGGCGGCGACCGCACGCAGGTCGTCTTGGCCTGTAGTGCCCATGAGGTGGCTCCAGACGAGCTCTGCGTCGGGCGTGAGCTTGGCGACGAAGCCGTTCGGACGGCCCTTCGCTTTCATGGGACCGTTGCCGAAGTCGATATGTCCTTCGACCACGCCGACGACGACGAGGTTGCCAGATGGATCCCGAGTGACTCCATATGCCTCCTGCCGCTCGACGGCATCCCCGAATGCACGCATCCATCGGGGCGTCCCGTCTGCCTCGAGCTGCACAACGAAGGCATCCTTGTTGCCGCCGCTTCCAATCAACGTGCGTTCATCAACATGCATCTCACCCGTAAAAGAACCTACCACCACAGGGCGGCTCGCCAGGTCCACGGTGATGCCCATCGGTTGCCCGCCGAACCCCCTGGCCCACACCGACTCCCCGGCCGGTGTTATCTTCAGGAGAAACTGGCCCGCATCAACTCGGATCGGCGTCTCGCCGGTGCTTAGGTTGATCGTCTGCGTGGACCAGCCGAGTACGAAGATGTTCTTCGAGCTATCTACCGCGGCCGCAGTGGCAGCTTCGTACGATGACGTGCCGTTGAACGTGCGTACCCAGCCGCCTGGCTCGATCACGCGCCCGGTGGCACCGTCGAGCTTCGCCACGAGGATGTCCTCGCCGTCAGGCGTGATCGGCCCCTCGCCAAAGTTGATGGTCTGGCTGAATCTTCCCACGACCACGATGTCATCGCTTGCATCGATCGCGACGTCAGTGAATGCGCCGCGACCCCCCAGGCCTGTGCTCCAGACATGATCGCCCGATGCGCTGAATCGAGCGATGAACGGACCTGCGGGGAGTGGCCCATCGCCGAAGTCGATGCCTCCTTGAGCGCTCTCGCCGGCCAGCACCGGACTTCCCTCGGAGCCGACGGCGAGGCTCGTTGCATAATCTGCGCCGAGGTCACCGAACTTCTTGGCCCAGATGGGATCGCCGGCCGGGCTCAGCTTGACGAGCAGCACGTCGGATACGTCGCTGGCCGAAGAGAAGGATTTGCCTCCGATCGCGATCGTCCCCGAAAAGTTGGCGGCGACGAACACGTTCCCCTCAGCGTCACTCGCAATGGTGAAAGCCCAGGCGCTGCCATTTTGCTCGAACCCGGTCGCCCAGACAATGCATTGGAACCCGTCGCAGTTCTCGTCGTCCGCTGCATCGCAGCGCTCCACCGCGGGGAGGACCTCACCATCGCAGGCACCCCAGGTCCCGTCGGCGCCGCATGTGCGCATTCCTTCCCGGCACGCGCCCCTATTCCTGGTGCCCAGTGGGCCGGCGTAGCACACCTCCGACACGTCCGGCGTGCATGCGGGGGCCTCATCCTCAGTGCCTCCCGCGCCGCCGGTACCCGTGCGGCCAGAACCCCCCATACCTTCGGCACCCCCCGTGCCGCCTGGAGCCTGGTCGGAGAACTCGTCGAGACCGAGAACTAGCGCGCACCCGCTGGCGCACAGGCCCAGGCCGAGGAGGGAACCGAGCGCGTAAGGTCGTGCTTGTCGTTGCATGGGCTCGTGCGCGCCCGGAAGCCGCAAGGAGAGGGCGCCGACGCTGGCGCGGAGGCTATCACGCCCACGGGGCGTGCAGGGGCCTGGTTCCGATGCCTCGGCCGGGACGAGCCGGCGCTCTCGTCCTAGCCTCGGGCACCTCGCGGCAGACCGCCATAGCCGAGGATCGAGAGCCCTATCCGCGCCGAGAGCCGGCGTATCACCGCACGAGGGAGGACGCGGGAGAGCTGGGCCGTGGCCTTGCTCAACGCGGTCGGGACGGCGACCACGTCACCCCGATCGGCCGCCGCGATCCCGTACGCGGCGCATTCCTCGGCGGAGATCTCGAACGGCGGCTTCTTGCGCGGCACGCCGGGCGCGCCCGCGTCGAAGATCTCCGTGGTCACCGGCCCCGGGCACAGGGCCGTCACGGTGACGCCGGTCCTGTCGAGCTCCACGGCCAGGCTCTCGGAAAACGAGAGCACGAACGCCTTGGTGGCCCCGTAGACCGCATGCCCCGGGGTCGGCTGGAACGCGGCGAGCGACGCGACGTTGAGCACGCGCCCACCGCCGCGCGTCACGAGATCGGGGACGATCGCCGCGCACAGCGCGACGACGCTCTCGCAGTTGAGCCGCACCAGCATGGCCTGCTCAGCGGGATCGCCTTCCAGAAAGGGCCCGAACCGCGTCGTGCCGGCGTTGTTGACCAGCCAGGCTGCCCCGCCCAGCTCGCGCGCCCGATCCCGCACCAGGACGCCCGCGCCCTCTGCGGTGACGTCGAGCTCGAGAGGGTGGATGGGCGCGTGCGAGGCGGCGCGTGCCCGCGCGGAGAGCTCTTCCAGGCGGTGCGCTCGCCGGCCGATGGCGAGCACCGGCTGCCCGCGCGCCGAGAGTTGCCGTGCGATCTCCGCGCCGATGCCGGACGAGGCGCCTGTGACGATGGCGATGCCCGAGGTAGTCGTCATGAAGCGATCCTTTAGGCGGCTTCGTCCAGGATCGCGAGCGGGCCGTGCCGCTGACCAGCGGGTGCCCCGGCCAGCGCTCTTTCCGCACAATCTTGCCGCAACGCAGCAAGAACGCGCGGGTGCCCCGTGCGCGTCATCGGCTCAGGGGAGCCGCAGGTCGCGCGTGGGTGTCGATCTCGTGCCGTTCCCGTCACCAGACCATCCGCTCCAGGCGTGTGCGGCCGATCGCCCGTGCTGTTGGCCAGCCGTCTCGCGCGTATGGCAGCATCGCACCATGGGGCGGTAGAGGACCGTCGCCTACATGCGGAGCGGGCTTTCGCAGCCTTCCTCTTGCAGATCGCGGCGCGGAGCGGCTAGCCTTGGTCTCGTGCTTCAGACTTCGGGTGCAGAGGACTCGCGGGCGACGCAGCGGACCCGCGAGCGAGCCGTGCGTATTCGAGGCATCGCTCTGGCGACTGTGGCCCTGTCTGCGGCGCTGTCGTCGCCCCTGCGCGCGCAGGAGGAGCCGCCGCAACCGGTCACCGTTTCAGAGCCCGCCATCGAGCAGTTGCCTGAGGTCGAGGGCACCGGTCTCTGCGCCGCGTCGGTCATCCCGAAAGACAGGCCGGCGCAAGTCTTCCTGCCCGACTTCGTCGGCGGGACCAACGGGCTTATCGATGATCCCACGAAGCACAGGGACGGGGAGCCACGTCTCGACTACGTCATTCGAAGCCTCCTGGATCTGAGCAACAACAACATCGCTGGCGACGTGAACAACCCGCGGAGCTACGGCGACTTCAGGGAACTGTCGCCGGCCTGCGAGGTCGGCGGTTGCAGCTTCCCGTGGGACGATCGTGACAACGACACGGAGATTCCCTTTGGCTCCCGCCTCCGCGGGTTCCTGGCCGTCACGGAGGCTCTCGCGCGCCAGCCCGTCCATATCGGCTTCTACGCCGATGATGCCGTGAGCCTCACGTTCTACGACGGCGTCACGACCGTGAAGACGGTCATGACCCGGCCGCCGGAGCTCGGCCTGCCGACCTGGCGCCTCACGAACACCGTCACGTTCGAGAAGCCAGGCCTGTACCCGATCGAGATCCACCACGCGGAGGTCGCCGAGCACGCGGCGCTCGAGATGTCCTATTTCGTCGGCGAGTTCCAGGACTTCCACCGCGCAGCGGACGAGCCGCCCGTCGTGAAGCTGAACGAGAACGGCTTCACCGTCTTCCAGCCGACGCAGTTCTTCCAGACGCTCTTCGGCTCGCCGTCGTTCCCCGATCTCGATCAGTGCTTGCAGTGCGAGCGCAGGTTCGTCGGTCACGGCGGGAACAACGGCTGTCCTGGGAGCTACTACTGCAACGAGGCCGCCCTCTGCGCCCCGTGCGACACGGCGTTCTATTGCGGCGAGGAGTGCTCGCCCTGCAAGGGTGACACGCCGTTCTGCATCAACACCAACGCGGGTCGTGAGTGCGGCCAGTGCCGCACCAGCGCCGACTGCCGCGACGGCTTCGTCTGCGACCCCGAGACGCACGAGTGCAAGGAGGAGTACGAGTGCGACGAGGACCCGGACTGCGCGCGCGGCGAGATCTGCGTCGAGCGCACCTGCGTCCCTTGCGACACGGCCGACCAGTGCGCGGGCAACTCCTGCAACTGCTGCCCTAACGGGATCAACGGCACGCAGATGAACTGCGCCGCGGTCGAGCCGGGCGGCGTCACGATGTGCGTCGAGTGCCTCGTCGACGCGGAGTGCCCCGACGGCAAGAAGTGCCACACGCCGACGGGCCACTGCGTCGACGAGATCCCGACGAACGCGCAGCCGAACTGCTGCGGCGAAGGGTGCGTCGACTGCATGCGCCCCGAGGACCCGAACGACCCGGAGACGCCCCCGGTGCCGTTCTGCCTCCCCGGGCCCGTCGGGACGGCGTGCGCCGCGTGCCGCAACGACATGGACTGCGCCGCGGGGCAGTACTGCCTGAGCGGCGAGTGCAAGACGTGCGTCGAGGACCGACGCTGCGGGCTGCGCTGCGAGAGCTGCGGCGGCGACACGCCGTTCTGCATGGGCGATTTCCCCGAGACCGCCGCCTGCGTGCGCTGCACCTCGGACGAGCAGTGCGCCGGCACGACGTGCAACGCCGAGACCCACGAGTGCGACCCCGGGTGCATGGCGACCTGCGCCGAGGACACCCCCTACTGCGACGGCCAGGCGTGCGTCGAGTGCTACGCCGACACCCAGTGTCCCTGCGGCAACACCTGCGACCTCTCGACGAACACCTGCGACATCTCCTGCAAGTCGAACGTGGACTGCCTCGGCAACGAGCACTGCCGCTGGACCGACGAGGCCGACGCCAAGGAGTGCGCGCTCGGTCCGATGCCGGACAACGTCGCGTGCGGCGGCACCCTCGCCGACATCTGCAGCGTCTCGGTCGTCGGCGACAGGAACGCCGATCCGCGGCCGTTCGGGATCATCGCCCTGGCGATGCTCGCGTTGCTCGAACGCCAGCGCCGGCGGTACGGCGGAGGTGCCTCGTGAAAAGGCGCCCGCACCTCCTCGCGCTCTCCGCGGCCCTCACGCTCTCCGCCACCGTCACCGCGCGCCCCGCGCTCGCCGAGGAGGGGCGCTTCGACGCCCAGGTCTTCCGACCGGCGGCCGCCCCGCGCGACCTCGTGATGGTCCAGAAGTCCGAGGTCATCGGCAACCTGTCCCCGACCATCGGCCTCTACAGCGACATCGCGGCCGACCCGCTCGTGCTCTTCCTTGCGGGCGACGACACGAACAAGGCCGTCAACGCCATCACCGGGCGTCTCGAGCTCGCCTTGCTCGCGGGCATCGGCTTCTTCGACGTGTTCGACGTCACGATGGCCATGCCGCTCATCCTCTTCCAGGAGGGCGGCAACATGCGCCGGTTCGGCACCGAGGGGTCGGTCAAGAGCACCACCGTCGGCGATCTCCGCCTCTCCACCAAGATCTCGCTCCCGTACCTGAACCGGAAGGAGCAGGTCAAGGAGGGGTTCGGGATGGCGATCTCGGGCAACCTCAACTTCCCCACGGGCGACCAGAACGCGTTCGCCAGCGACGGCGCGCTGAGCGGCGGCGCGACGCTCATCGCCGACTACCGGTTCAACTTCGGGCTGCTCCTCGCCGCGAACGCCGGCATCTGGCTGCGGCCCGACAACCAGTTCGCCGGCGTGCGCGTCGGCGACATGGCGCAGTTCGGCGTGGCGGCCGAGCAGTACGTCGTGCAGCGCTGGGGCCTGTCGGTCATCGGCGAGGTGTACGGCTACCCGTCGCTCACGAGCTACCCCGACGACCCCGGGCAGGTCCCCGCCGAGGCGCTCCTCGGCCTGCGCTGGCAGACCAAGCACGGCATCACGATCACCTTCGGCGGGAGCTTCGGCGCGGCGTGCGGCTTCGGCGCGCCCGCGGTCCGCTTCTTCAACGTCATCACGTGGCAGCCGAAGACCTCCCAGGAGCAGGAGGAGATCAACCGCCTGCAGCAGCGCGACAACGACGATCCGGATCGCGACGGCCTCATCGGCGCGGCCGACCGCTGCCCCGACGTGCCCGGGAGCCCCGAGAACTTCGGCTGTCCGGACCTGGACACCGACGGCGACGGCGTCTTCGATCGCGACGACCAGTGCCCCGACAAGCCCGCCGGCCCGCACGGCAAGAACGGCTGCCCGCTCGCCTTCATCAAGGGCGACGAGATCGTGATCACCGAGCAGGTCCACTTCGCGACCGACAGGGACATCATCCTCGAGGACTCGAACCCGACCCTCGAAGCGGTCGCGCAGGTGCTGGTCGACAACCCGGACATCCGCGAGGTGCGGATCGAGGGCCACACCGACGTGCGCGCGACCGACCTGTACAACATGGCCCTGTCGCAGCGCCGCGTGGCGAGCGTCATGGCGTACCTGATCGCGAAGGGCGTCGATCCTTCGCGGCTCCAGGCGGTCGGCTACGGGCACACGCAGCCGATCTACGACGACGCCGGCTGCGTCGGGCCCGACGACCGGCTGACGCCAGACTGCCAGTTCATGACGTCGAAGAACCGGCGCGTGGTCTTCCGCATCCTGCGCTACGGCAACGCGGGGCCGAAGCCGCTCACCGGCTCGCCCGAGGGGAGCGAGCAGATCTTGCCGTCGGGCGGCCTGCTGCCGCAGAAATCGCAGGGCACGCTGCCGACCCAGGGGACGCTGCCTGGCCAGGGGGTCCTCAAGTCGAACGTGCTGCCGAGCGGCGGCTCCGCGCTTCCGCCGGCAGGCGGGGTGCCCGGCGGCGCAGGGCCGCTGCCCAACCGCGGCGATGCGGGGGGGCTCCCGAGCAACTCGGGCGTGCTGCCGCGCTCCGGAAGCCCCGCGCCGCCGGCGCCCTCGTCGTCGAGCCAGCCGCCGGCGGCGCCGCCGAAAGGCACCGCGCCTGCGCCGGCTCCCGGGGCTCGTTAGCCAGGAGAGCGTCGACCCAGGGGGGGCGAGCGCGCCAGATTGCCCGGCCCACGGGGACCGTGTTCTTCGCGCGGCGCGGGGGCCCCGCCGGACTCGCCTGAGACAACGCTCCTCCGGCTGCGCCGGAGGAGCGTTGTCAATTGGGCTCGGACATCGGCCCTCCCCGCGCCGCGCGAAGAACACGGTCCCCGTGGGCCTACGGACGTCGACGGGGCTGTTCTCCAGCTACCTTGTCTACACCGGCGAAGAACACTGCCTCTGTAAGGTCGCAGAGGTCGATGGGGCTGTTTGGATAGAAGCCCTGTCCACGCGAGACGCACGGCCTACCACCCTCAGCGCGTCTCGCAGAGGACAGGGCAGATCGAGCGCCGAGCCGCGGCGGTGCGAAGAGCGCAGCGGCTCTTGCTGCGCTGTGTCGCGCTACTTCTTCGGCGCGGGCAGCGACGAGGGCTTGGCCGACGAGGGCGGGGTGGGCGACGAGGGCGGGGTGAGCGAGGAAGGCTTGGCCGACGAGGCCGCGGCGGCGGCCGGCGACGAGGGCTTCGCACCTGGCTTGGCCGGCTGTCCAGGCTTGCCCGGAGGAGCCGAGGCCGCAGGCGCAGGGGCGTCCTCGTACGGCTCTTCCGAGGGAGGCGCAGCCTGATCCGGGGGCGGCGCCTCCGGCTCGGCGGGCGCCGCCGACTCGGCGGGCTTCGTCGCCGGATGGAACGTCAGCGGCTTCGCCTCGCCGTCCGTGCGGCGGACCCAGATCACCGCGGTCCCGCTCGCGACGCTGGCATAACGGCCGTCCTCGGTGCGGATCTCCTCGTTGACCGCCTCGATGACCGCATCGCCGCCGACCATGCACGCGGCCTTGCGGAGCGACTCGAGGCGCTCTGCCTCCGTCCGGGCCTCGGGATCGCTCGCGATGGGCTGAAGGCGATGGTACTCGCGATCGGGCAGCTGACCTGCCGGTACCACGTGCATGTCGCTGCAGAACTCGCCGGAAGGCGTGCGTTTGTCCCGAAAGGGGGTGCTGCAACCGGCGATCAGCGCGGCACCCAGTGCCGCCGAGAGGAGGAGGCGCTGCATGATGCCTTCTTACCAGCGATGCGACGCGCGATGCAAACCCCGCGCATCACGACCGATGCTGATCCGCAGGACAGCCGCTCCCTGGCAGGAAGACCCCCCCGCGGGTCGCCGCGTACGCCCCATGTTCCGATCTCGTGAACGCCTGGCTATGCTCGCGGACGATGCGCCCGCCCGAACGACGCTCTCCTCTCGCCCTTTTTCTCGGCGCGGCGCTCGCCGCCGCGTGCGGCGCGCCCCAGGCCGCTCCGGGCGCCGCTCCGGGCGAGGCCGCCCCCGCCGAGGTGAGCGCCCCGAGCGCCGCAGCATGCCTCGCGGCCGCCAACGCGAAGCGGCAAGCCCGCGCCGACGAGCCATCGCGCATCGGCGTGAAGCACGTCCTCGTCCGCTACGCCGGCGCCGACCGCGCCGAGGGCGCGACGCGCACGCGCGAGGAGGCATGCCTGCGCGCGATGGAGGCGCGCGACAAGATCCGCGGCGGCGCCGACCTCGACGTGGTGGTGGCGGAGTACAGCGAGGAGGCGGGCGCTGCGTCGCGCGGCGGCTCGCTCGGCACCGTGGAGCGCGCCGACGTCCTGCCGCCCTTCGCCGACGCCGCGTTCGATCTCGACCTCCATCAGCTCAGCGACGTCGTGGAGACCCGCTATGGATTCCACGTGATCTTCAGGACCGAATAGCCCTCCTGCCGAGAGCTGGGCCCTGTCGATACCCCTTTGCGCGCGCCTCGATCTCGCGCCGCAACACGCTACCTCTGGAGCCAGCCGGCCGACGGGGTGAATCACGCGCCGGCCCGGGACGTCCTCCAGCTCCCGCACGTCGACTGGAGCGCCGCGCGCGAGGGTTGCCTTCTCGGCGGAGGCGCAGCATGAAGCACCCATGCGTGCCCACAAGCTCGTCGTTGCCCTCGCCGTGATGATCGCCTCGCCAGCGCTGCTGATCGCGGCATGCAAGTCGAGCGACGACCCCGAGGAGGTGGCCCCGGCGCCGACCGACGTCCCCGCGCCGACCGCGACGGCGCCGCTGCCAGCGGCGACCGGGACCGTGCCCGCCGCGACGCCGACCCCGATCGCGCCCCCGGCGACCGCGAAGGCCCCCCCGGCGCAGCCTGCCGCGCCGGGCACCAAGACGGACGCGGGCGCGCCTCTGGACGGCGGCGACGGCGGCGCGCCGAAGGACGCGGGCGCGACCGCCACGCCCGACGCGGGGGCGCTCTCGGGCAAGCTCGCGGCGTGCGCCACAAAGTGCCAGTCGATCCTCCAGACCTGCCTCACGCCGCAGTTCCCCGCGGACGGCGGCCTGCCGAAGCTCGCCGATCCGGCGGCGTGCCAGAAGTCGTTCGACGACTGCCGCACCGCCTGCGCGCCGTGAGCGCCCGCCCCGCCGCGCGAGGCCGGCAGCGCGGCGCCCGGGCTACCTCTGGGCGCCGTCCGCCGCGCTCGGCAACGTCACCCGGAAGAGCGCGCCGCCCGCGTCGCCGGTCGCCACCGTGATGTCGCCGCTCATCGCCTCGACGAGGTGCTTCGCGATCGACAGGCCGAGCCCGCTGCCGCCCGAGGCGCGGGAGCGCCCCGGATCCACGCGGTAGAACCGCTCGAAGACGCGACCCTGGTGCACCGCGGGGATGCCCGGGCCGTCGTCCTCGACCTCCACGATGACGCGCCCGTTCACGGACCTCGCGCGCACCTCCACGCGCGAGCCCTCCGGCGTGTGGTGGATCGCGTTGTCGACGAGGTTCGTCAGGACCTGGTCGAGCGCGCGCGGATCCGCCGCGACGAGCGTGCCCGGCGCGACGTCCACGATCACCTCGCTCCGTTTCTCCAGGGCGCGCCCGCGCAGGAGCGCCACCGCCGTCTCGGCCTGCACCGCGAGATCGAGCGTGCCCGGCGACAGCGGCCGCTCGCGGCCCTCGATGCGCGACAGGTCGAGCAGATCGTTCACGAGCCGGTGCAGCCGGGCCGCGTTCCGCTCGATCACCTCCACGAAATCCCGCGCGGCCCCCGCGTCGTCCAGCGCGCCGCCGAGCAGCGTCTCGCTGCTCGCGCGGATCGACGCGACCGGCGTGCGCAGCTCGTGCGACGCGTTGGCGATGAAGTTGCGCTGCAGCCCCTCGATGCGCCGCAGCTCCGTCACGTCGAAGAAGACGGCGACGACCCCCGCCGCGCCGCGGCCCTGCGCCGGCAGCGCGAGCGGCGCCGCGTTCACGAGGAGGATCCGGCGCCCCGGCGGCCCCGCCGCGCCCGGCGCCGCGGGCGCGATCTGGATCTCGCGCGTCGCCGCCGCGCGCGCGAGCGAGACCTCCTCGATGAGCTCGTGCAGGCTCGCGGAGCGGAGCACCTCGATCGGCGGGCGCCCGACCGGGTCCCCGCGGATGCCGAGCAGCTGCGAGAGCGACGGGTTGACCAGCGTGATGTCGCCCCGCTCGTCCGTGACGAGCACGCCCTCGCGCATCGACTCGAGCACCGCGCCGAACCGCTCGCCCTCGCCCCCGAGCTCGCGCCGCGAGCGCTCCAGGCTCTCGGCGAGGTCGTCCAGCGCGCCGCCGAGCGCGGCGATCTCGTCGCGCCCCTGCACGCGCGCGCGCCGGCTCAGGTCGGCGCGCATCTCCCGCGCGATGCCTGTCAGGTAGACGAGCCGCCCGGAGAGAGCGCGCGCCCCGACGAGCGCCGCGCCCACGGCGAGCACGAGGGCCAGGATCGTGCCCTCCACGACGCGCGTGTGGGCGGCGGACAGGCTGCGATCGATCGCGATCGGCTCGAACGCGAGCCGCACGACCCACGGCCCGTCCGGCCGGTCGAGCCGCCGCGCCGCGTAGAGCATCCGCATCCGCGTCGTCTTGCTCACGCGCTCGCTGCGCCCCGCGCCGTGGTGCCGCGCGTCGGCGACCTCGTCGCGCGTCGCGTGGGCCTCGAGCTCGCCGAGCCGCTCCGGCGCGACCGACGAGTCGCCCCGCACCGCGCCGCTCGGATCGATGAACGTGACGCGCGCCCCCGCGCTCGCCGACAGCGCCTCCGCGAGCGCGGGCGCCTCGGCCGCGAGGTCGACCGTCCTCGCGGCGCTCTCGGTGACGATCGCCGTCCGCGCGGCCAGATCGGCCTCCGTGTGCTCCCCGAGCTCCGCGCCGAGCGTCTTCACGACGTAGACGTCGAACACCACCGCCGCGAGGACCGCGATCCCCACGGCGAACGCGATGAGCTTGCTCCGAATACCCATGTCACCCGCGTGCCGAGCGCCCGGCGCGCGCCTCGTGCGCGACGGGGGCGAAGAGGATGATGTTACCTGGTTTTGTCTGCTTCGTGACGACTCGTTGACGTGATGCGCGGAGACGGGTAAACGCCCCGCTGCATGGGACTGACCCGTGATGCCGTCTTCTTTGACGCGCTGGCCAACCACGCGCAGCGGAGCGTCGCGGCGAGCGAGCTCCTCCTGGAGATGCTCGACCGGCCCGCCGACGCACCGGCGCTGGCGAAGCGTATCTCCGACCTCGAGGACGAAGGCGACAAGATCACCCACGGATGTCTGGCCGCCCTCCACCAGACCTGGATCACCCCGCTCGATCGCGAGGAGATCCACGCGCTCATCACGAGGCTCGACGACGTGCTCGACTGCATCGACGCGGCGAGCGTGCGGCTCGTGCTCTTCGAGGTCGGCGACACGCTGCCAGAGGCGCGGCAGCTCGCGCAGGCGGTGGTCGACTCGTGCACCGTCACGAGCGCGGCGGTCCAGTCGCTCCGGGACCTGAAGCGGCAGCCGCACCTCCTCGAGCTCTGCGTCGAGATCAACAAGCTCGAGAACACGGCCGACGGGCACTATCGCACGGCCCTGGCGGCGCTCTTCAAGAAGGGGAACGACCCGCTCCTCGTGATGAAGTGGCGCGACATCTACGACCTCCTGGAGAGCGCGACCGACCGCTGCGAGGACGTCGCGAACATCATCGAGGGCATCGTGCTCGAGCACGCATGACGACCTATATCCTCGCCATCCTCGTGATCGCGCTGGTGTTTGATTACATCAACGGCTTTCACGACGCCGCCAACTCGATCGCGACGATCGTCTCGACGCGCGTCCTGTCGCCCCGCACCGCGGTGATCTGGGCCGCCACCTTCAACTTCATCGCGTTCGCCCTGTTCGAGCCCACGGTCGCGCGCAACATCGCGAAGGGCGTCGAGCCGGCGTTCATCACCCCGAACGTCATCCTGGGCGGCCTGCTCGGCGCGATCATCTGGAACCTGCTCACATGGTGGTGGGGGCTGCCGTCGTCGTCGTCGCACGCGCTCATGGGCGGCTTCGCCGGGGCCGCGGTGAAGAGCGCGGAGCGGCTGTCGGTGCTCGACGCGACGGTCTTCGGCAAGACGGCGGCGTTCATCCTGGTGTCGCCGCTGCTCGGCGCGATCATCGGGTTCGCGCTCATGCACGCCATCCGGCTGCTCGCGCGGGGCTGGACGCCCGGCAAGGTGGGGTCCCGCTTCCGCCGGCTGCAGCTGGTCTCCGCCGCCGCCTACTCGCTCGGGCATGGCGGCAACGACGCCCAGAAGACGATGGGCATCATCACGGCGCTCCTCATCTCCACCGGGATCCAGCAGGGCGGCGACAACCCGGAGCCGATGCTCTGGGTCGTGCTCGTCTGCCACGCCGCGATGGGCCTCGGCACGCTCTCCGGCGGCTGGCGCATCGTGAGGACGATGGGCATGAAGATCACGAAGCTGAAGCCGGTGGGCGGCTTCGCGGCCGAGACGGCCGGCGCGGCGACGCTGTTCAGCGCCACGGCGCTCGGCATCCCCGTGAGCACGACGCACACGATCACGGGCGCGATCGTCGGGGTCGGCGCCACGAGCGGGCGCCTCTCCACCGTCCGCTGGGGCGTCGCCGGCCGCATCGTCTGGGCCTGGATCTTCACGATCCCCGCCTCGGCCATCCTCTCCGCGACCGTCTACACCATCGCGCGCATGATCAGCGGCGAGCCCTGACCGCCCGGCCGAGCGCCACGCCGAGCGCGTGGCGGCCGGCGATGTGAGCACGACCCGCGGTCGCCTGAGCCGCGCCGCTCAGCCGAGCGGCGCGGGCGCGCGGCTCGGGCGGCTGGCCCCGAGGCTGACGAAGTGGTCGAGGATCCAGGTCTTGAAGCGCTGCAGGTCGAGCCGGTCGAGCAGCGGCAGGAAGGCGCGCTCGACCCCGTCCTCGCGGCGTATGGAGGCGAAATCCAGCACGCCGACGTCGTTCGCGGCGAGCACGTACGGCATCACCTCGGTGCGCCCCTCATCGAACGCCGAGAGGAGCAGCGACGCCTTGAGGAAGGCGGCCGACACGTCGAGGAAGGCGGGGCGGATGCCGCGGATGTAGCGGCTGAACGGCTCGGCGATGACGCGCTTGTCCGAGGAGTCGCGGAGCCCCGCGCCCTCGAGCTGCTGCTTCAGGAACACGCTCGCCGACACGCCGGGGTGCTCCTTGCGGCGGCGCTCGGCCTCGTAGCCCTCCGCGACGATCACGAGCGCGTAGTCGGCGCGCCCGAGGCTCTCGGCGAGCTCGCTCAGCACGTCCTGGGGGAAGCGGAAGAAGGGGAGCACGATGAGGTGCGCCCGGGCCGCCACCGCGCAGTGCAGCGCGTGCCGCCCGCTGCGGTTGCCCATCATCTCGAGGAGGTAGATGCGCTTGTGCGTGTACGCGTCCTCGTAGAGCCCGCGCGCGATGTTGGCGCCCGTCTCCACGCCGGACAGGAAGCCGATCGCGCGATCTCCCTCCAGGTCGTTGTCGATGGAGACGTTGACGAAGCCGGATTGCGGGCGGACATCGAACTCGTCGAGCCACGCCTTGATGCCCTCGAACGTGCCGTTGCCGCCGACGCAGATGAGGTGCGTGAACCCCTGCTCCTTGAACGTCACGGCGGCCTGCTTGCGCCGCGCGCGATCGAGGAAGCCGCTGTAGCGCTCGCTCCGGAAATCGCTGCCGGCGTCGAGCACGCGGCGCCCCATCGAGCGCGCCGGGATGCCTTGCGCGAGCAAGGAGTAGCGCTGGCGGCGGCTCATGATGAGGCGCTCGAACTGGGGCTGAGTGCGCGCGTCCGCGGTCAGGGAGCGGAAGCCCTCGGTCGCGGCCCACACCTCGAAGCCTCGTCGCGCCGCCTCCTCGGTCAGCGCGACAGCGACCGAGGAGTAGCCGGGGGCATTGCCGCCGTCGAAGACGAGCAGCAGGCGCTTGTCCGATGCCGGGAGGGTGTCGGGACGTCCGAACTCGACGATGCTGGTCATGGCGCCGGCCTTCTACCACGCGGCGCCAGCGTTGGCCGAGCGATTGTCACGCGTTCGATGCAGTCGCCCGACGACGCCCGGCGTTGAACGATCGTGCCGCGCCGCGTGGCGCTCGACGAGCGTGCCGCGTCGCGCGACGACGCGGCCTGGACGAGCGCGCCGCGTCGCGCGGCGACGATTACCCCGTGTTCCGCATGCCGGCGGCGATGCCGTTCAGCGTGAGCAGGAGCGAGCGATCGCACCCGGAGTCCCCGCCGCGGCTCGCCCGCAGGAGCTCGACTTGCAGGAATGAAAGAGGGTCGACGTATGGATTGCGCAGCGAGATGGACCGCTGGAGCGTCGGGTTGCCCTCGAGCAGCCGCCGGTTGCCCGTGAGCCGCTTGAGCCACGACCGCGTCAGCCGGTACTCCGCGATGATCCGCGGCGCGACCGCCTTCCGCGCCGCGGCCGGCGCGAGCTCGGCGTAGCCCGCGAAGATCGTCATGTCCGCCTTCGCGAGCACCATCTCCACGTTGTCGATGACCGCCCGGAAGAACGGCCACGACGCCATCATCTCCTTCAGCAGCTCCGCGCCCTCGGGGCGCTGGCCCATCGCCTCCAGGCCGCTGCCGACGCCGTACCACCCCGGGAGGATGGCGCGGTTCTGCGTCCACGCGAAGACCCACGGGATCGCGCGCAGCGACTCCAGGCCGCCCGCGCGCCGCTTGCTCGGGCGCGAGCCGAGCGGCAGGCGCGCGATCTCGTCGATCGGGGTCACCGCCGTGAAGAACTCCACGAACCTGGGCTCCTCCCAGACGAGCGCGCGGTAGACGCGCCGGCCCGACTCGGCGAGCTCGTCGAACGCGGCGGCGTAGCGCAGCTCGGACGCGGTGGGCGGCCGCGGCTGCGCGCCCAGCGTGTGCAGGATGACGCCGCTCAGCATGAGCTCCAGCGTGCGCATCGCGAGCTCGGGGCGGGCGTACTTGTGGTCGAGCGCCTCGCCCTGCTCCGTCGCCTTGTACCGGCCGCCGACGCTGCCGGCCGGCAGGGCGAGCAGCGCCTGGTGCGCCGGACCGCCGCCGCGCGCCACCGACTCGCCGCGGCCGTGGAAGACGCGCAGCGGCAGCTCGGCCTCCGCGGCGATCTTCGGCAGCGTCTCCTGCACGCGCCGGAGCGCCGCGCTCGCCGCGAGCAGGCCGACCTCCTTGCCGGAGTCGCTGTAGCCGATCATCACCTCTTGCACGCCGCGGGCGAGGACGTGCGGGCGGTATTCCGGGTGCGCGAGCAGCGCGCGCAGGATCCGCGCGCTGTCGTTCAGCGCGCCGAGCGACTCGAACAGCGGGACGACGTCGATGCGCGCGCACGACCGGGCCTCGTCCCACAGGCCGGCGGCCTTCGCGCACGCGAGCGCGGCGAGGATGTCGTTCTCGCTCTGGGTCATCGACAGGACGAGCGTGCGGCAGGCCGACTCGCCGCCGTCGCGCTGCGCGGCGGCGATGCGCTGGAGCGCCTCGAAGACGCGGCGCGCCTCCGGCCCCATCTGCGCCGGCTCGACGCGGCCCGCCGCGACGTCGGCCGCCGCGGCGCGCGCGTCCTCGGCGGGGGCGCGCATCTCGAGCTCCGCGAGCGCGAACCCGAGCGCGCGCACCTGCGAGAGCAGCGCCCGCGCGCGGCGCTCGCCGGAGTGCGCGCAGCGCGCGCCCTTCAGGCTGTCGGCGACGAGCGCGAGGTCGCGCTCGAGCTCCGCGGGCTCGCGGTAGGGGACGGCGAGCGTCGGCTCCTCCGGGCGCACGAACGCGCGCCCCTCGCGCGCGGGGCCCTGGCCCGAGCGCGCGCGGGCCTCGGCGCGACCGTGCTCGGCGTGCTCGAGCGTGGCGGTGAGGCGCGCCTCGATGAACCGCAGCTTGCGGCGCCACGGCTCGCCCTCGGTGCGGGGCCCGAAGTGCGCGGCCGCCTCGGGCATCGCGGCGGCGTCTTCCTCGATGGAGGCGAGCAGCCAGGGCGGCGGCGTGACGTGGCGGAGCGACTGCGAGAGCGCGCCGCCGAGCTCGCGCGCCGCCCGGATGAGCCGGCGCAGGCCGCGGACGCGGTAGGCGAACAGCGCGTCCTCGAGCACGGCGGGCACGACGAGCGGGTTGCCGTCCATGTCGGCGCCGACCCACGAGTGGATGCGGAGCGGCACGATCTCGGCGGCGAGCGGCTCGCCGTACGCGGCCTCGAACGCGCGCCCGATCGCGGCGGGGAGATCGGGGAGCAGATCCCAGAGGATCTCCTCGATGTACCAGGCGACGTTCTTCACCTCGTCGCCCACGGTGGGCCGGTCGCGGCGCACCTCGTCGGTCTGCCAGACCGCGGCGATCTCCTCGCGAATCTCGGCGAGCTTGCTCGCCGACTCGTCCGGCGTGAGCTGGCAGCGGTCGCGCTCCTCGAGGTTCTTCGCGATGCGGTAGAGCTTCTCGAGGACGGTGCGCCGCGCGGCCTCGGTCGGGTGCGCGGTGAGCGTGAGCGTCACGTCGAGCGTGCGGAGCGCGGCGCGCACGCGCTCCGCGGGCACGCCCGCGTCCTTGAGCGTGCGCATCGCGGCATCGAGCGAGCCGCGCTGCGGGCGCGCGTCGGGGTCCCTCGCGTAAGCGCGCGCGCGGCGGATGCGGTGGTGCTGCTCCGCGAGGTTGACGAGCCGGAAGTAGACCGTGAAGGCGCGGATGACGGGCTCGATGCGATCGTGCGGCAGGCTCGCGAGCAGCTTCGTGAGCTCCGCGGACGCGTGCGCGCGCCCGTCGCTCGGGCCGCGGCGCCGGCGGATGGCGAGCGTGCGGATGCGCTCTTCGAGCGCGAAGAGCTCTTCACCCTCCTGCTCGATCAGCACTTCACCGAGCAGGCGGCCAAGCAGGCGGACTTCTTTGCGAAGAGGTCGATCGACCTCACGTCGACGCGGTGGCATGCGGCGAGCCTAGCGCGACGCGGCGTAAAACGGACCACCGAGTGTGGCTTGGGCGGACGACCAGGGCGCTCCCGAGGGCACGGGCGGGGGTGGGGCTGGCGGGGGCGTGAGGGGTGCGGTTGGGTGCCGCGGGGTGGGGGAGCGAGGGAGAGCGAGCTGTGCGCGGGGCGGCGGCGGGGGTGGGAGCCCGTGGGTGGGGCGGCATCGGGAGCCCGTGGTGGGGCGGCCGTGGGAGAGCCCGTGAGGCGAGCGCCGGGGGCCCTGTTTTGCTGAGAGGAGAGATTTTACATGATGGCAGAAGCCATCAAAATGATTGCTCTTTTTCTCTTGCATTCTCGCCCCGATGTCTCGCCGGCAGCGCGCTCGGAGCGGGGGCGCGCGCGGCGGGGCGAGAGCCGACGTTTGTGGGCGGGAGCCCCGGTCTCGGAGGCGCTCCTGGTTCGCGCGGGTAGGGTAGGCGCAGGCAGGCGCCGCGGCGAAGGCCGCGCTTCCGGTCCTTTCGAAGCCGCGTCGAGCTCGTGTACGCTCCGGCGGATGGCCGATGACGTCTTCGGGATCGTCGGTACGACCCAGGGGGCGTTCAAGGTGGAGCGGGTCGTCGCCGAAGGAGGCTTCGGCGTCGTGTACCGGGCGTACCACGAGGCGTTCCGTGCGCCGGTCGCGCTGAAGTGCCTCAAGGTCCCCGGGGCGCTGCCCGAGCAGCTGCGCGCGCAGTTCCTCGACAAGTTCCGCGAGGAGGCGGAGCTCCTGTTCCGCCTCTCGGCCGCGATCCCCTCCGTGGTCCGGCCGCTGCACCACGACGTGATCTCGGCCGCGACCGGCGTCTTCGTCCCGTTCATCGCGCTGGAGTGGCTCGAGGGCAGCACGCTCGCGAGCCACATCGCCGCCCGCGCGGCAGAGCGGCTGCCGCCGCTCTCGCCGGGCGAGGCGATCCGGCTGCTCACCCCGGTCGCGCGGGCGCTCGAGGCGGCGCACCATTTCCCCGGGCCGAGCGGTCCCACGTGCGTGGTGCACCGCGATCTCAAGCCGGCCAACCTCTTCCTCGCCCAGCTCCACGGCGCCGAGGTCGTCAAGATCCTCGATTTCGGGATCGCCCGCGCGCGCGACGCCGCGACGGTCATGGCCGGCCAGACCGCCACCACGTCGGGCGGCCTCTCGACGGCGTTCACGCCCGCGTACGGCGCGCCCGAGCAATGGGCGCCGAAGCGCTTCGGCAAGACGGGCCCCTGGACCGACGTCTGGGGTCTCGCGGTGACCCTGGTCGAGGCGCTCGCCGGCCGCGAGATCATCGCCGGCGATCACGTCGCCATGATGGGCACGGTGCTCGACGAGAAGCGCCGCCCCACCCCGAGGAACGAGGGCGTCCTCGTGCCCGACGCGCTGGAGAGCGTCTTCCGGCGCGCGCTCGCGGTCGATCCGCGCGAGCGCTTCCGGGACGTCGGCGCATTCTGGGACGAGGTCGAGCAGGCGCTCGGGTTGCCGCAGAGCGCGCCGCCGATCGCGCTGCCCGGCCGGAGCCACGCGCCGCCCGCGGCCCGCCGCCCCTCGGCATCGCCCGCGGCGCCGAGATCCACGCGCGCTTTGCATCTCCCGGGCGCGGGCCTGACGTGGCCGGCGGCGCTCGCGGACATGGAGACGCGCGAGATCGATCTGCCGGAGCAGCGCGGCGGCCGCTCCCCGCCGCTCGGCGATCTGCCGGAGCGCGGCGGCCGTCTCCCGCCGCACAGCCTGCCGACCGAGCCGGTCGTGCCGCTTGCGCTCGACTGGTCTCCCCCGTCGCCCGCGCCCTTCGCGAGGCCGTCCCACGCGCCGTCCAGGATGCCGCCCCCGAGGATGGACCGCGCGCCCGCGCGCCACAGCCTGAGCACGGCGGAGCTCATGGCCATGTTCGCGTTGCCGGTGCGGCTCGCGGGCGCGGCCGTCGTCATCACGCTCCTCGATCTCGGGGCCGCGTCGCTGCTCCTCGACGGCCAGCGCATCGGCGTGGGCCCGCTCCGGCTCTTCCACCTCGCGGTGGGCCTCGTGGTCCTGGGGATCGGGATCGCCGTGGTCCGGCTGTTCGCGTCGGATCGGTAGCGCGCTCGGTGGCCGCGCGATCCCAGGACCTCGGCGACGAGCGCTGGGACGACGTGCGGACCTACGGCTCCCGGCGCACGCCCGTCGATCCGTAACCGCCTGCGCCGCGCGCCGTCGGCGCGAGCGCGGGAACAAGGACCACGTCGGCGAGGGCGACCGGGCAGATCACGAGCTGGGCGATCCGATCGCCCTGGTTCACGGTGAACGGATCCGCACCCAGGTTGATCAGGACGATCTTGATCTCCCCGCGGTAGTCCGGGTCGATGGTGCCGGGCGAGTTGAGCACGGTGATCCCGTGGTGGAGCGCGAGCCCCGAGCGCGGGCGCACCTGCCCCTCGTGGCCGTCGGGGAGGGCGACGGCGTAGCCCGTGGGCAGGAGCTTCCGCTCCCCGGGCGCGAGCGTCACCGGCGCGTCGACGGCGGCGCAGAGATCGAGCCCGACGGCTCCCTCGGACTTGTAGGCGGGCGGCGGGACCTCGACCGGTCCCACCCGGAGGAAAGATACCTGGATGCGCACGCGCCGGAGCCTAGTCCAGCGCGCCGGAGATCCCGTCAGGGATTTCGGCTCACGGGCGCGGCAGCACCGTCTCGAGCGCCGAGCCGCGGAGCGCCTCGAACGCCGTGTCCGACCACGCCCGCGCCCGATCCGAGAAGCCGGCCGCGACCGCGCGCCGGAGCAGATCGAGCGCCGCCTCCTGGTTCCCGTCCTTGGCGCTCGCGCGCGCCGCGCCGTACGCGTCCTCGCTCTTGCCCGCACGGCGGAAGATCGCCTCGTAGAGCCGCGCCGACCAGTCGAACGCGCCGTGCGTGAACGCGATCTCCGCCATCCTCCGCGCGTCTTCCTCCGAGAGCTGCTCCACGATGTCGAGCGCGACCGCCGCTGCCCGCGCCACCTCGCCCAGCTCCACGAGCACCCGGATCAGCGGTCCCGCGACCTCCTTCCGGTCGTCGCCGGCCTCCCGGGCCGCCTCGAGCGCCTTGCGCGCCTGCTTCAGCTCCCCGAGCGCGAGGTGCACCGCGCCGACCAGCGCCGGATCCGGCTCGCCGTGCTTGCGCGCCTGCGCGATCGCTTCCCCCGCGCGCTTGGCGTCGCCGAGGAGCAGGTGCGACCAGCCGATGAGCTCGTGCGCCTCCCGGAGCGCGTGCTTCGGCGGCGCCGGGGACTGCGTGAGCACCTCGTTCGCCAGCGCCATCGCCTCGCCCGTCTGCTCGCCCTCCACGGCCCGGCGCGCCCGCTGGAGCAGGACCGCCGTCTCGGGCGGCAGCGGCTCCTCGTGGATCGCGGCGCGCCGGCGGTTCACCACGGGCGACGAGATCGCCGGCTCGCTGCGGAACCGCTGCAGGCTCTGGAACGCGGACATGACGAGGATCAACGAGAAGAAGAAGAACCCCATGCGCAGGAAGAGGATGGCGAGGAGGACGGCGGCGACGCCCGAGATGGCCGCCGTCAGCCGGGCGCGCCGCGGGCCGAGCGCGTGCTCGAGGACGTGGCCGCCGTCGAACGGGAGCACCGGGATCAGGTTGAGGATGCCCCAGACCACGTTGACCTGGATGAGCGTCTCCATCCCGTGCAGCACCATGACCGGGAGGGCGGAGAGCGCCGGGACGTAGAGGAGCACCACGTGCAGGATTCCGGCGACGAGGAATCCGGCGAAGGGGCCGGCCAGGCTGATCAGGATGTGCTGGAGCCGCCCGAGCGGCAGGAGCGACCGCCAGGTCGTGGTCCCTCCCATGAAGTGCAGCGTGATCTCCGGCTCGATCTTGTGCCGCTTGATGGCGAACGCGTGACCGAACTCGTGCATGAGGACCGACAGGAAGACCACGACGATCCACACGAGGAACTGCTGGTACTGTTCCCTGGCCACGATCCCGTACCCGAGCAGCGCGGCGGAGAGCCAGAACCCGAGCTGGACGTCGACCGAGACTCCAAACAGACGGAAGCTCATGCGCATGTAATAAGGCCTGGGAGCCCTCCGCTCAATGATTGCCGTGCGGACGCCCCCTGCCCTAGAGTGCGCCGCGCGACCTTTTCGCGCGGCCGCGTGCCCCTCCGGCGCCTCCGGCCGCCCGCTGGACGCGGCCGTGGGAGCGAGCATGGGCAGGGAGATCCGGGTCGGGAGATGGGCGTTCGCCGGGGTGGCCGCGGCGGGGTTGGCGTGCGGCGCCGCGCCGCCACCCGGGCCGCCTTCGCCGGGGAGGGCCGCGCCGGCCGCGGTCCGCGTCCAGGAGGCCGCGGCGGCGCCCGCGCCGTCCGGGGCTGCTGTCGCGCCGCCGCCCGTCGCGCCGCCGGCGTTCACGGTTCCGCCCAACACGGCGGTCCTCCACATCGGCGACTCGTTCGCGCTGGCGGGCTTCGCGCAGGCGCTCCGTCCGCGGATGGAGGAGCACCGCGTGCGCTACGCGGTGAAGGCGGAGACCAGCTCGTACACGGTGACCTGGGCTTCCAGGATGGAGCTCCTGGTCGCGAACTACCAGCCGGACCTCGTGATCATCAGCCTCGGTGCGAACGAGGTGGAGAACGTCAACCCCCCGGCCCATGCCGGCGCCATCCGGCGGATCGTCAAGGCGATCGGCGGCCGTCCGTGCGTGTGGGTTTCCCCTCCGCTCTGGCGGAAGGACACCGGCATCATCGACGTGATCCGGACGAACTCGGCCCCGTGCCGCTTCTTCGACTCCGACGCGCTGGTCCCCGGCCCCCTCCCGCGCAAGAAGGACAAGATCCACCCGAACGAGGTGGGCGGCGCGCGCTGGGCCGACGCCTTCTGGTCCTGGCTCATGGCGGAGCACCTTCCGCCCGGCGAGGAGGAGGGCGACCCGGCGGCGAGGCGCAGCCCCTGGTCGCTCCGGCTGCCTCCGCCGGAGGAGCACCGCTCCAGGGCGCAGCCGCCGGAGGGCACGGCCCAGCGGGAGGGCCCGGCACCCGTGCGGGAAGTAGAGAGATTTTGAGCTCCGGCGGCCCGGAGAGCCCACCGTTCCCCCGGCGCCGGAAGCCCTACGCCGGTGGTGCAGTCATTGGAACCTGAAGGCGGGAAGAAAACCTGAAGGATCTTCCCGCCTTCCCGCCTTCATGTGGAATCTCTCTGAGCCAGTGACCGCACCACCCCTACGCCGGTGACGAAGTCGCCACCCCCGCTCCGCGGTGGCTCAACCCCGGGTCGTGTCCGAGGGCTCCCGCGATCGCGGCGCGCACGTCCCGCATGAGGCGGCTGCGGCCGCCCGCGCCGTACGGCGCCGGATCGATCGGCGGCATGATCGTGACCACCACCCGGTGGTGCTCCTGCACCACGAAATCCTTCGCCTTCAGCACGTGGCGCGTCCCGTCGATCGCGACCGGCAGGATCGGCGTGTTCGTCTCGATCGCCATCCGGAAGCCCCCGCTCTTGAACGGCAGGAGCGCGCCCGTCTTGCTCCGCGTGCCCTCCGGGGCGATCCAGACCCGGGTGCCGTCCTGCAGCATCGAGGCGCCGACCTGCAGGCTCGCGCTGGCCTGGACGTGATTGCCCCGGTGGATCCGGATGAACCCGGCCGCCTTCATCGCCTGGCCGAAGACCGGCACGCTGAACAGCTCCTTCTTGGCGATCATCCGCAGCCGCCCGGGGATCGCGCGGAACACCACCGGGATGTCGAAGAGGCTCTGGTGGTTCGACATCACCACGAACGGCCGCGTGCCGGCGGCATGCTCACGCCCGCGCACCACGAGATCCACGTCGGCGTCCTCGAGGACCTTGCGCGCCCACCAGTCCAGCCGCTCATCGCAGCGCTCGAGCGTCACGCGCCCCATCACCGCGTCCACCACGGTCGGGACGCAGATCCGGGCCGTGTCGAGGATCCCCATGAACGTCGTCTGAAGGCTCATCGCTCTGTTTCCGCTGAAGGGTGAGGGGTCGCGTGGTGCGCTCGCCCCGCGGGCAGGCCCTGCCGCGCGCGGCGGACGAGCAGCCCTCGGAGGGCGCCGAGCTCATCCAGGAGTCGAACACCTCGAGTATACCACTCAACCCGCAGCTGTGGTGCCGGTTACGGTCACGACCACACTGCGCGCGTGGGGAGAACTACGGTGCTCCCAGACATACAGGGCTTGCCATGTCCCGAGCCCGAGGCGGCCGCCGGAGATCGGGATCACCTCGCTCGATCGGGTGACGGCGCTCCGGAGGTGACCTGGCATGTCGTCGGGGCCCTCGTCGTCGTGCTCGTAGTCGCGGCCCTCCGGCGCGAGGCGCGACATCCAGCGCTCCAGATCGCGGAGGACGGCCGGATCGGCG
Organism: Sorangium sp. So ce887; assembly: GCF_051521455.1. Lineage (NCBI taxonomy): Bacteria > Pseudomonadati > Myxococcota > Polyangiales > Polyangiaceae > Sorangium > Sorangium sp. So ce887. The sequence continues at coordinate 4,929,663 of NZ_CP150354.1, forward strand.
TTCTCCTGGATGACGAGGCTCGCCGAGGTGTGCTGGAGGAACACGGCGCAGAGCCCGACGTCGACGCCGGCGCTGGCGACGACGCGCGCGACCTCGCGCGTGATGTCGACGAAACCACGGCCGCTCGTGCGGACCTCGAGCGTGCGCTGAACGATGGTGGTCACCGCGCCCATCTTAGCCGCGTTCGGCGCCGGCGCCCCGCACGACGTCGGCGATGAGCCCCCAGCTCGTCCACTGCTGGAACCAGGCGCCGACCCGCGCGCCAAGCGTCACGCCCGCCGCCTCGCCCGCCGCCACCGCCTCGCACGCCGCGACGAGCGGCACACCCCGCCCGAGCGCCTCGAGGAGCGCGAACGCCGGGGGCTCGAGCTCCTCGTAGCGGATCGTGAGATCGGCGGCGCTGCGGAAGACGGCGAGGCGGACGGCGCGGGGCGCGGGCAGCGCCGGTGATCTGCCCTGCCGGAGCTCGCTGCGGAGGACGTGCGCCGGGTAGCGGAGCTGCATCAGCGCGAGCAGCGGGTGGAGGACGATCCGGGCGGTGGACCAGCCCTCCTCCGGCATGCCCGTCACCTTCGCCGGATCGAGCGGCGGCGGCGAGGCGCCGTCGAACAGATCGACGAGCGCGTGCTCGTAGCGCGCCACCTCGCGCGCGAGCTCCGCCAGGGCAGGGGGGAACCCCTCGTGCGCGGCCGCGAAGCCGGCGACGTGGCGCCCGAGGTCGCGCAGGCTGAAGCTCGCGGGCGGGTGCGCCGCGAGGTACGCCCGGGAGAACGCGTCGAAGCCGTCCTCGCCGAGGACGTGCGCGAGCGCGGGGTAGTCCTCACGGAGGGCATCGCGGTGGCGCAGCCAGAACTGCCGCCGGTAGATGTCGGCCTGCTCGGCGGGCGTGAGCCGCTCGTTCCCGGCGACGTGCTCGCGGCACCTGCCGGCGAGCTCGGCGTCGCCGGGGAGCGGCGCGCCGGCCATGAACAGGCGGGCGAGCTCGCCCATCAGCGAGGCGAGCCCGGCCGGGGGCGCGGCGTCAGGCGGCGCGCGCACGCGCCACCTCCTCGCGGATCGCCCGCGCCTTCTCCGCCTCGGCCGCGAGGACCTCGAACGCCGGCAGATCGTCGTCCCACTCGATCAGCGTCGAGACGTCGCCCGTGTGGACGAGCGCGCGCCGGTACAGCGCCCACACGGCGTCGGCCACGTGATCGCTGTGGGTGTCGAGGATGTACTTGCCGTGGTGCGTGTGGCCGGCGAGGTGGACCTGCACGATCCGGTGGTGCGGCACGCCGTCGACGTAGGCGCCCGGGTCGAAGCCGTGGTTGTACGCGGAGACGTAGACGTTGTTGACGTCGAGCAGGATGCCGCAGTCGGCCTCCTCGACGACCGCCGAGAGGAACTCCCACTCGCTCATGCGGCTCGAGGTGAAGGTCAGGTAGCTCGACACGTTCTCGAGGGCGAGCCGGACCTCGAGGAAGTCCTGCACCACGCGCACCCGCGCCGCGACGTGCCGCACGGCCTCGTCCGTGTACGGCAGGGGCAAGAGGTCGTGCAGGTTGAGCCCGTGCGCGCCGGTCCAGCAGAGGTGATCGCTCACCCAGGGCGAGCGCACCGTGCGGACGAGCGCCTTGAGCCGGCGCAGGTAGTCGAAATCGAGCGGATCGGTGCTGCCGATCGACAGCGAGACGCCGTGCTGGACGAGGCGGTAGCTCGCGAGGGCGCGCTCGAGGTTGGCGAGCGGCATGCCGCCGTCGACCATGAAGTTCTCGCTGATGATCTCGAACCAGTCGACCCGCGGCCGGTGCTCGAAGATGTGGCGGTAGTGCGGGATGCGCAGCCCGACGCCGACGCCGAGGTCGGGGAGCCCGAGCCGCATGCGTTCTAGGTTCGCCATGGGTCACCACGTCGCGGCGTCGCCCGGCCCCCGCGGGCCGGGCTGTCGCGCGCCTCAGCCGCTCAGTGGCCGCCGCAGTCGGCCGGCTTGCAGCCGCCCTTGCCCTTGCACTCGTTCTGGCCCGCGCAAGCGTGGGTATCGGACTTGCAGCCGCCCTTGCCCTTGCACTCGTTCTTGCCGGCACAGCACGCCTTGGCGCCGGCCTCGGGCGCCTCTGCAGCCGCCGGCTCGGCCGGGGGGGCCCCGGTCTCGGCGGTGGGCGGCGGCGCCGAGCCACAGCCCGCGAGGCCCGCCACCATGCCCGACACCGCCGTGAACGCCAACGACCTGCCCATATCCATTGCCATCTGAACCTCCACCTTCGTCATTCGTCGAGTGCACCGAGCCCAGCGCGCGTCCCGCCCGCATGGCGCGCCCGCGCGTCTGGGCTCATCGGGCCTCGCCGGTCTCCGCGACCGCGCCGAGCCCCTCGCTACGCGTCACTACGCCCGCCCGGTTCCGCGGTTTCACCTTGGACGCGTTGATTCTTCATCCAACTCCCCGTAAGTGAGCGGCGTTGACCTCCACGCCCACGCGAGTCCCCCCTGCGCGCACGGCGTCCGGCGGCGTGTCCTCTGCGGCCCGGACGCACCGCCACCGTGCAGCATTTCACGGACGACGTAACTCGCTTCAGATTGCAGGCGCAAGACAAAGCGTCCACGACGGCGCGCCGCGACCGGGTGGGTGCGGCGCGTCGCGGCTGGGTCGTTGCGGAGCGCCGCGGCTCGGGTGGCGCGGCCTCGTCGATCGGTCTCGCGCGGCGCTGTCTCGCGCGGCGCTCCCCGCGCTCGCGGCGCTCTCGCTGGGGGCAGCGGCTTGCGGGGGGGCTGCGCGCGAGGGGGCCGGCGTGGCGGGCGGCGCGGCCTCCGGGCGCGAGCTTCCGGTCGCGGCGGTGGCCGCGGAGCTCGAGGGGATGAGCGGGGCCCTCCTCGAAGGGCGCGAGGCCACGTTCCGGGACATCCTGGCCGACACGATCGCGAAGGACGCGTACCTGTGCCTGCCGGCTCCGCGCGACGTCTTCCGCGGGGAGGTGCCGGAGGGCGAGCGGCGGATCGCCGGGATGATGCCGCATTACGGCCTCTTCTTCGGTCCGATGAGCTACCTCGTGCGGCGGCGCGGCGGCGCGTGGGAGGTCGAGGTCCGCATCGCGGTCGAGCCGCCGGCGGGCGCGGGCTGGCTCGAGCTGCCTGACTGCGGGCTTTCCGGTGCGCTCGGGGGCGCCATGGTGTGCCGCGGGACGCCGTACGCGCGCGCCGCGTCGACGGACGCCTGCCCGGGCTCCGGCGAGTTCACGGCCAGGGCGACGCCGGCCGCGATCCGCGCGCTGCTCGCGCGCTGGTCGAGCGAGGTCGAGGGGTACTGGAACCGCGATGCGCGCGCCTTCGGGCTGCCCGTGCGGTACGACTTCGACTTCGTGCTCGCGGACGACGCGCGCGGGAGGGCGCTGCGGGTCGACCTCGCGGTGCCGCTCTCGCCGACCTGCGGGCGGACGCCCTACTTCAGCGCGATGCGGGCCGGCTGGTCGCTGCCGGTGCTCGCCCACGAGGTGGGTCACGTGCTCGGGCTGCTCGACGAATACGAGGCGCTCTCCGGGATCGTCCGCTGCTATCCGAAGACGCCGTTCCCGGGCGCCGAGATCAGCCGGATGGGGCTCTCGATGCGGGAGCAGACGCGGCTCCTGCCGCTCCACCATTACCTCGTGCTCCGCCGCTTCTTCTGCCGCGAGCCCGCGTCCATGGACCCCTATGCCGGCGCGATCCGCTGAGCGCCCCGCGCGGCCTCGCGCCGGCCGCCGCGACGCGAGAGCAGCTGCGGCGACGGCGCTCGCGCGCGGGGCGCTCGTCGCGGCGCTCGCGTGCGCGGCGCTCGCCGGCTGCCGCTCGGAGCGGGAGTCCGGCGCGACGGACGCGGGGGCCGGCGCCGTCGATGCCGGGGCCGGCGCGACGGATGCGGGGGCCGGCGCTGTGGAGGTGGCGCCGCCGCTCGTGGGGGCGCTGCCCGGGCCGAGGGCGCCGGCGCCGCCCGCGGAGCCGCGCTGCCCGCCGGAGATGGTGCGGGTCGAGCGCCGGTTCTGCGTGGATCGCTACGAGGCGGTGCTGCTCGACAGGGAGACGGGCCTCGAGATCTCGGCGTTTTATCCGCCCTCGCGGCAGGCCGCCTCATCGGTCGAGCGCGCATGGTCGAAGATGCGGCTTCAGCTCGGCGACGCGGAGGCGCGGCGCATGGAGCTGCCGCTCCTCCCCGGGTGGCAGAAGCAGCGCGAGTTCGAGCCGCGCGCCGTGTCGCGCCGGGGGGTGCTCCCGCAGGGCTACACGAGCGGCGCGCAGGCGGAGCTCGCGTGCCGGAACGCCGGCAAGCGGCTCTGCGCCCTCGAGGAGTGGCGGACGGCGTGCCGCGGCGAGCGCGACGAGCAGTTCCCGTACGGGCCGACCTACGCGGACGGGCAGTGCAACGTGTTCCGCGAGGGCCACCCGGCCGCCGTGCTCCACCGCGACGTGACCCTCGGGCACAGCGATCCGCGGCTCAACCTGGTGCGCGTCGGCGGCGCGCCGCTCCTGCGGCGGACGGGGGAGACCGCGACGTGCGCGAGCGCGTGGGAGGGCGATGCGATCGCCGACATGGTGGGCAACCTGGACGAGTGGATCGACGATCCGGAGGGCACCTTCGTCGGCGGGTTCTATGCGCGCGCGACAAGGGAAGGGTGCATGTCGCGCGTCGTGTCGCACGAGGTCACGCACTTCGACTACTCGACCGGCGTGCGGTGCTGCGCCGATCTGCGCGCGGCGCCGTGAGGGGCGCGCGCTCACGGCGCCGCGCTGCGATCTGGTAGCATCGCCCGCCGCGCGGAAAGACGTCGCGCTCGTGCGACGCCGCCGGGAGGTACATCGATGCTCGCAGCCCGATATCATGTCTATGATTCAGCGGTGGTGGATGCGCCGATCGAGGAGGCATGGAGAGAGCTCCGCGATGTGGTCAAGCTCCTCCCGATCGTCTTCGGCGACGCCGTCAAAGACTACCAGTACGTGGACGGCGGCTCAGCGGAGAAGATCCCGTCGCGCTTCGAGTTCACGCTCCACCCGTCGGGAGAGAAGGCCCTGGAGGAGGTGGTCGCGCGATCCGAGACAGAGCACTCCGTCACGTACCGGCTGCTCGGGCAGGTCCTGGGCGCCGAGGGGTACATCGCCACGTACCGGCTCCGCCGCGTCACGAGCGAGCCGGGCAAGACGTTCCTCGAGTGGTCCCGGGAGTTCGGCGTCGCGCCGGGCCACGAGGCCGAGAAGGTCGCCCCGTCGATCGCCGCCCTCACCGCGAAGGAGCTCGTCGCCATCAAGGAGTACTTCGCGCAGCGCCGCCGCACGGTGTGATGCACAGGGGAAGGGCTGGCGCCGGGGAGCCGTGACGGATCGCAACCGTCGGGAAGGGCTGGCGCCGGGGGTCGCAACGGTTCGAGTCCGTCGGGAAGGGCCGGCGCCGGGGGGGTCGCGACGGTTCGAGCCCGTCAGGAGGCGAGCGGAGCGCCGCCGCCGCGTTCAGGTCGTCGGGCGGCCGACGGCGACGAAGCTCTCCGCGCCCTTGGGGCGACGCCGGTCGCGCCAGACGAGCGCCGCGGGCAGCACCAGCACGGCGGCGAAGAGGCAGGCGAGCTCGCCGATCACGGCGGCCACACCGAGGCTCCGCACGGCGTGGTTCTGCGAGCGGATCAGGGCGAGGTAGCCCAGCGCCGTCGTGAGGCTGCAGAGGATCACCGCGCCGCCCGTCTCGCGCACCGCGGTGAGCGCGCCGCCGGCGCCCTCGCGCGCGTACCGCTGCACGATGTTCACGGCGTAGTCGACGCCGATGCCGAACGTCAGCGGCAAGGCGATGAAGTTCAGGAAGTTGAGCTTCACGCCCGTCAGCACGAGCAACCCCGCCATCCAGAAGACGCCCACGAGCAGCGCGCCGAGCACGGCGAACGCCGGGCGGCCGCCGCGGAAGGCGACGAGCACGACGAGGACCGTCGCGGCCAGCGAGAAGAGCACCGCCGGCGGTACGTCGTCGATGACCGCCGCCCACATGTCCGCGTAGATGACCGCGCGCCCCGAGCCGCGCACGACGCTGCCGTCAGGGAGCCGCGTCTCGCGGTACGCGTCGGCCCAGCGGAAGAGGTAGTGCGCGTCGTGCACGCTCTCGGACGTGATCGGGCTGATGTACACGATGCGACCGCGCGTCCCGTCCGTCTCCGTGAAGGCGCGCGCCACCCCCGCCGGCAGATCGTCGATGCCGAACGGCGCGAGATCGTCCGGCGGAACGACGGCCTGGATCCGGCTCCAGTCCTCGTCGCCGAGGAGGCCGCGCTTCCTCGCCCGGAGGACGCGCTCCTTGATCTCCTGGAGCAGCGGGATCTTCGCGTCCTGATCCCTCGGGACCAGATCCTGGAGGGCGTAGATCTCCTTGAACGGCTTCTCGCCCTCGGGCGCCGCGTCGCGCCGCGCGTAGAGCGCCGCGCGGAGCGGCTCGATCTGCTCGGGCCGATCCACGAGGATCGCCATGCCGTCGGTGCCCACGTAGCCCGTGATCTCCTCCGCGAGCGCGCCCAGCCGGATCTGCTCGGCGCGCACCCGCTCGTCGTTGCGGAGGTTCCGGAGGTCGTACTCCATCGGATCGGCGCGCACATAGCCGACCGCCGCGACGAGGCCGACCGCGGCCAGGGCGAGCCCCGCGACCGTCAGACCGGCCGGGCTCCGCGCCGCGAGCCGCGCAAACGGCTCGCCGAACGCGATGCCGCCCTGGGTGCGCCGCCGGAGCCTGCCGAGCAGCCCCGGCGACTCGCGGTCGAGGGGGCTGAGCCGCTCCATCACCGCGAGGACGCTCGGCAGCGCGACGAACGTGGCGACCCAGCAGAGCACCATGCCGGCGCCGCCGATGAGGCCGAAATCGTGGAAGCCGCGGAAGTCGGTGGCGAGCAGCGAGCCGTAGGCGGCCGCGGCGGCGCAGCCGGCCGTGAGCGTGGGCAGCCAGGTCTCGCGGTGGGCGACGCGCACGCCCTCGAGCAGGCTCGCGCCGCCGCGGCGCGCCTCGAGGTAGCGCGCCATGTAGATGATGCCGAAGTTGATTCCGTTGCCGGCGACGATCGAGAAGAGGAACCCGGTCGCCATGTTGAGGTGGCCGAGCGCGAGCTGGGTGACCCCGAACGTCCAGGCGACGCCGGTGCCGACCGTGATCAGCATGGCGACGAGCATGCGCACGCGCAGGTAGTAGAGGAACACGACCGCGGCGATGAGCGCGGCGCCCGCGACGCCGACGTCGGTCAGGTCCTCGTTGATCGCCGCGTACTCGGCGATCCCGGTCTGCAGATCGCCCGCGAGGCCGTAGGTGATCCCGGGATCGAACGAGGCGGGGTGCACGCGATCGACGACCTCGCGCACGCGCCGGATCGCCTCGGAGCCGGCGGCGAAATCGCTCGCCAGCACCTTCGAGCGGATGGCGACGACCACGGTCTTGCCGTCCTTCGACTGGTAGTAGCCGTCGGGGTAGCGCCCCGCGTCGATCCCCTGGAGCCCGAGGCTCTGCTCGATGGAGCGGGCGCTCACCTCGGGCGGCGGCTCGTCGTCGTCGAGCAGCGCGCCGGTCGCCTTGTTGACCTCGTAGGCGTAGCGCGCCTCGATGTCGTCCCGCAGCTTCGTGAGCCTGTCGCGCTCGACGTAGAGCCCGGCGCGCGGCGAGAGGTAGCTGAAGGCCTCGTGCACGCCGTCCTCGACGCTGCCGACCCACGGCGGCCCGAGCCGCTCGATCTCGGGCACGAGCGCGTCCGCGGCCTTCTGCAGCGCGACCGTGGGCGTGCCCTCGCCGCCCTGCAGCACGACGAAGAGCGTCGACACGCCGGCCGTCTTGGCCGCGACCCGGTCGAGCTCCTGCACGCTGGGCCGTGACGCCGGCAGGAGCGACTCGAACCCCGTCAGCACCTGGAGCCGCGTCGCCAGGAAGAGGGCGATGACGGTGAGGAGCCCGGCCGCGAGCAGCGGCAGCGCAGGCCGGTTCACCTGGAGCTCGGCGAGGCGCGCGGCGAGCCCGCCGCCCTTCGAGGAGGGCGGCGCGGCGCGGGGCGAGGGGTCCTGGGAGGGGGAGGTCGACGGGCGAGGTGCCGTGGGTGGAAGCTGCGGAGAGGGCATGGAGGAGATCAGGGGAGCCGGGGCTGAAGGAAACGGTGAGGGCGCGAGAGCGCCGGGGTGGACCACGTCCTAGGGAACGGGTTCCCCGCGGAACAGCGGATCGCGCGCGGCACAGCGGGTGGGCCAGGCCGAGATCCCTGCGGCGGCCGCGGAGCGCGGGGGAGCGATAGCAAGAAATCTGTGACGTGGCACGCGGAGCTCGGCGCCGAGCGCTCGGCCGAGCGGCTCGATCAGCTCCCCGGGGACGCGTTCGAACGGCTGCTCTCGTCTCTAGCCGGAGGCGATTGCCCGCGAGGCGCTGCCCGCGCGCTTCCGGACCCAGCGGCCGCGCGCGGGCGCGGCGCTCGGGGGGCGCGCGGCGAGAGCTCGATCGGCGGGGCGGACCGCTCGGCCTGCGCGACGTCGCGGGGGGAGGGACGGTGGAAGCGGAGCACGTAGGTCCGGAGCAGGTCGCCGAGCAGGCCCGGCTCGTTCAGCCCCGGATCGATGCGCGGCGCGACCTCGCGCCGGTGCGCCTCGGCGAGCACCGACCAGTGCAGCCCAGCCCGGTTGTGGTGGATCGTGTGGTGACCGTTGTTGCACATGATCCAGTTGAAGGCGCGTCCGACGAAGTTGCGCGAGTGGTTCCACTCGTTATGGACGTCGCACCCGTCGTGCTGGAGGAGGTTGATCCGGAGGACGCAGCGCGCGCCGTAGAGCTGCGGGAGCACGACGAAGAAGAGCGCCGTCCAGAAATCGACGAGCAGGAGCGCCCCGGTGAGCCCGAAGGCGGAGGCCATCTCGAGCCGGTATTGCCGGACGAGCTCGCGCCGGCCGGCGAGCGCGTTCCAGCGCGCGACGCCGGCGAAGGTGTTCGGCCCAGCCACGTTGGGGAAGTGGAGCAGATTGAGGAGGTTCCACCGAAACGAGACGTGCTCCGGCGCCGCCCAGTCGGGCTGGCCCTCGTCGTTGAAGTGGTGGTGAACCAGGTTGTGAGAGGGGACGTTGGCCGACGCCGGGTAGAGCGCGCCGAAGCTGAGCACGCAGCGCCAGAGCATGTTCAGCCGGCGGCTGCGGAAGATGCCCTGGTGCAGGTGGTTGTGGAGGACCACCGCGTTGAGGAAGCTCAGGCCGCAATTCTTGCCTGGCCCAAACCATGTTGAGAGAGCCGCGCGGAGGCGCCTCGCACGGCCGCGTCACCCGCGTCGCGCGTCTCCCGGGATTCCCGGCGAGCTGCGAACGGGCGTTCGCATGCGCGGGGTGCGCGCAGGGATCCGGCCGCGCGCGCCGAAATCCAGCCGAGCGGGGTGGGCGCATGGAGAGACCGTGGACGGAAGTGAGGAACCGGTGTATTCGAGGATCCTGGACTGGCGGTGTGCGAGTCCAGGCGGCAGCAGCCCGGGGCGCGGGGGGCGCTGCGCGGTCCGATCCGCGCCAGCGCTGCGCCGCCTCGGGCGCGGGGGAAGGGCTCAAGCACGTGTCTGTCATCGTCTCCACGTTGACGTCGCTGCCGTTCACGCAGCTCCGACGAAACCGGTATTTTTACCTCTATTACGACGGGTTCTACGCGCTCGCGTGCGCGACCCTCCTCGCGTGCATGCACCTCGGCGGGTACGAGCCGTTGATCGAGCGATGGGACAACCGCCTCTGGCTGCTCCTGCCGCTGGTCTGCCATGCGCAGATCCTCTGCAGCGTGTTCATCCACAACGCGACACACAACAATTTCCCCCGGCCGATCAACCGGCTCGTGGGCGAGCTCTGCGGGCTCGTGGCGCTCACGCGGTTCGCCTCGTGGGAGGTGATCCACCAGCGCCACCATCGCTACTCGGATGATGTCGACAGGGATCCGCACCCGGTCGTGGCCAGCTACTGGGTGTTCCTGGTGAAGACGGTGGTGAACGTGGAGCGCCAGCTCCAGCAGATCTACTTCGAGCTCTACGGCGATACGCCCGAGAGCCGCCGCTACGAGCGGATCCGCGCCTACGTGAGCTACGCGACGAACCTGCTGCTCATCGCGTGCTGGTACGTGGTCCTCGGCCCGATCGGGTTCTTCTTCCTCTTCGTGCCGGCGTCGATCGTCGGCTTTCTACACCTCGTGCACTTCAACTGGTCGACGCACAACGCGTTCTCGCCGGACGGCGACTTCAAGCCGGTGAACCTGAACCACGGGTACTACCGGATCGGCAACCTCCTCTGGCACGGGATCTACATGCACGCGAATCACCACAAACGCGCGGGCATGTTCAACCCGGCGAAGCTGGCGCCGGGGCTGCCGATCACGAAGCCCGGTGGGCGCAGCTAGGGCGGCGAGCGGCCAGAAGAGAAAAAACGCAAACACGCAAGGAGAAGAGAAAGAATCAAAGGACGCCAGAAGAAGAGAGAGCCCTGGCGTCCCGATGCTGCCCCGCTTCGCGTCTCTTGACCTCTTCTTGCGTCTTTGCGCCTTTGCGCCTTTGCGTTGTTTTCTCTTCTCCTTACGTCCCGGAGGGATGACCCCTCCGCGCCCGCTAGTCGCCCTGCGGGAGGGGACCCGCGTCGCTCCCGGCGGCGCGGGGGGAACCCGCGTCGCCCCCGGCGGCGCGGGGGAGCGGCTTGGCAGCGCCGCCTGCCCCCCCATCGCGCGAGGCACCCGCGTCCACCCGCGCCGGTGCGGCGGCGCCCGTGGCCGCCGCACCGGCGGCGCCCGCGTCGGCCGCACCCGCGCCCGCATCGGCGGCTACCGGCTCGGCAGCGCCCGCATCGGCGGCCGCCGGCTCGGCGCCCGCGTCGGGCGAGGGAGGGGCGTCGGCCGGAGGAAGCTCGCTCTCCCAGCACTCCGGCTTCGGCGGGGCCGCGAAGCGGACCGTGCGCGACGCGGCGTCGCCCTTCCGGGTGACGAGCTTGTCGGTCTTGTACACGGCCGCGTTGCCGCACTCGTACTCGGCGGCGTCCTTCGTGTCGCGCGCCTGCTTGCGCGCCCTCGGCGCGCGCTCGTTCTCGCACTGCGCCCACTCGATCTCGTACTCGGCGTCCTCGTCACCGAGGAGGATGCGGCTCGCCGGATCGTCCTTCGACCGGCGCCCGGTGAGCGTCGTCCGCGTGATCGGATCCTTGCCGTCGCGCACCGTCAGCGCGACCGGGAAGCGAAGGCTGCCGCGCATCGGCGCGCGCGCCGCGCCGATCTCGAAGTCGGGGCAGATCGGCTCGCCTTCGATCGGGGACGGCGTCGGCGGGCCGCCGCACGCGACGCTGGAGAGAAAGAGGAGGGCGAGAGCTCGGGCTCCAAGGCGGAGGTTCACGCCGGGATTAGTCGTTACCCCGGGTGCCCGCGTCAAGCGATCTTGGTCTTGCCCAGCTTCAGCACCCGATCGAAGTGCTCCTTCGAGACGGGCACCACGCTCAGCCGGGACCGCTTCAGGAGCGAGATCTCGACAAGCGACTCGTCGCCGCGGATCGTGTCAAGGGCCACCTGCGCCTTGAGCGGCGCGACCGGCTCGATGTCCACGACGCTCCAGTCCTCCTCCGCATCGGCGGTCGGATCGGGGTACGCCTCGCGCTTGACGCGCGCCACGCCCGCGACCGCCTTGCCCTCGCTCGAGTGATAGAAGAGCACGAGATCCCCCTGCTTCATGGCCCGCATGTTGTTGCGGGCCTCGAAGTTCCGGACGCCGTCCCACATCGTCTGGCCATCGCGCATGAGCTGCGCGAACGAATATTTCTGAGGCTCGCTCTTTATCAGCCAGTAACGGCGAGACATGCACGATCTCCCGGGCGGGCATGAGGGCGGCGCCGGTCGGGCCGTCGCGCTCCCATCATCGGCGGACAGCCCGTCGATGTGACCGGCTACCCTAGCACCCCCCCGTTCAATCAGTGATCACGATCTTGGCGCCGTCCGGCGTTCGCCGCGCGACCTCGTCAATCTCGTCGTCGTCGAGCGCGATGCACCCGAGCGTCCAGTCGCTCTCCTTGTGCACGCCGGCGCGTAGCACACCGCCGACGCCGTGGATCCCGATGCTGTGCCCGACGCCGCGGCCCGGCGGGACCTCGCCGCGCCGCCTGAGCTCGGCGAAGCGCCGGCGGTCTTCCTCGTTCGGGTAGCTGACGAGCAGGAATTGATGAAACAGGCCCTTGATGCGGCCGGCGACGCGGTACGTGCCGACAGGGGTCCGCCGGTCGCCCTCGTAGAGCTTCGGCCCCGGCCCACCCGGCCCCAGGGCGACCCGGTAGGACCGGACGATCTCGTCGCCCGCCACAAGATCGAGCGTGTGCTCGCTCTTGTCGATCCGGATCTCGGTGACCCGCGGCAAGGAGGCCCCCGGGGGGCGCGGCGCGCGGGCGGCAGCGGCCGGAGCGCCGAGGACGGGACCCACGGGCGCCCGCGCCGGCGGCGCCGCGCCAGGCGGGCCGTTCGAGACGGCGGTCAGGGAAGGGGCCGCGAGGGCGAGGGACGCGGCGAGCCACGCGGCGGCGAGGACAGCAGGGGGCGGGAGGACCATGCCCGACCGTCGGCCCCGCGCGACGGAGTGTGACGCCCACGCGAGGTCTGCCGTATTCTCGATCGGGCTCGTCACACTCCGCGGCCACCGCGCGATGCAGAGGTCGATGAGCACGACGATGACCACCGAGCGCAGCGCCCCCGCGACGAACCCCCTGGCCGAGCCAGGGATCCGCCGCGCCCTCGAGGAGTTCGTGCGACGGCGGGTGCCGAGCGGCGAGGTCGACGACGTGGTGCAGACCGTCCTCTGCGACGCGCTCGCCTCGCCCGCGCGCCCGGCCGATCCGACGGAGCTCCGGCGCTGGCTGCTCGGGATCGCGCGCCACAAGGTGGCCGACCACCACCGGCGCTCCTTCCGGGAGACCGCGACCGAGCTGCCCGACCTGCCGGTCGGTCCGCCGCCCGTCGAGGCGCGCCAGCTGGCGCGCTGGGCAGAAGAGCAGGCCGCGGCGACCGGCGACGCGCAGCAGACGCTCTCGTGGATGGCCCGCGAAGGGGAAGGAGAGAAGCTCGAGAGCATCGCCGCCGAGGAGCAGGTGCCCGCCGCCCGGGTGCGGCAGCGCGTGTCGCGGATGCGGCGGTGGATGCGGGAGCGCTGGCTCGCGGAGCTCGCCGCGGTCGCAGCCCTGGCGATCCTCGCGATCGTCCTCGTCCGGCTCCTGCGCTCGACGAGGGACCTGCCCGAGGTCGCGCCCCTGCCCGAGCCGCTGCCGAGCGCCCCGCCCATGGAGGCGCCGTCGCCGCTCGATCCGCTGGATCGCGCGCGCTCGCTGCGGGCCGAGGCGCTGCGCGCCTGCGACGAGGCGGCGTGGCGCCGGTGCCTCGACCAGCTCGACGAGGCGGACCGGCTCGATCCGCGAGGCCGCACCGCGCCGAGCGTCGCGGCGGCGCGCCAGCGCGCGCTCGACGCGCTCCGCGCGCCGACCGACGAGCCCCCGGCGCCGGGGCCCGTCAAGAAGCCGACAGAGCGGGACTCGAACGACGTTCGCACCTCGCCACAGCCCCGCCAGAAGGTCGCACCGCCGCCCACGCCGACGTCCACACCGACGCCCACGCTGTCGGCGCCCGTGGGACAACCGCTCAAGTCGAAGAAGCCGCAGGCGCCTGATCTGAAGGGTAAGGTGCCGCCTGAGACGATGGATTTCTCGTCCAAGAAACGCTAGTTCCGTCCGCCGGGAAAGCGAACGACGCGCCGGGGGCCGGGTCGATCTCGATGGCTCGCCAGCGGCGCTGTCACCTCCGGAGCGGGGTCCGACGCGCTACCGAGGGGGAGCCGCGCGCCTCGCCGTGCGATTAAATCTCGCAGTTTCCGGCGCAGTCGTCTAAACACGCTGGCGCTCGGCGCAATCAAGGACGCCAAGGAGAGGAGCCCCGGAGATGCGAACCACGAGATGGCTTGGAATGGCATTCGCAGTATCGCTGCTCGCCGCGAACGCCGGCTGCGCGAGAGAGCCCCAGATGCAGGCGCAGCCGCCGGCGCAGCCGCCCGCGCCGCCGCCGCCCCCGGCGCCGCCGCCGCCGCCCCCCGACGCGGACGCGGACGGCGTGATCGACGACGGCGCTGACAAGTGCGTCGCCGAGAAAGAGGACGGCCTGCCGCCCGACGCCAAGGACGGTTGCAAGTCCACCGACCCGGACGGAGACGGCATCGTGGCCGAGGCCGACAAGTGCCCGACCGAGGCCGAGGTCAAGAACAACTACAAGGACGAGGACGGTTGTCCCGACGTCCCGAGGGTCGCTCTCCTCGACAGCGAGGTGAAGCTCAACGAGAAGATCGCCTTCGCCGCCGGCAAGGCCGATATCGAGCCCGCCTCGCAGGAGCTCCTCGCCAACATCGCCCAGATCCTCAAGGACCATCCGCAGATCCAGTTCGCCGAGGTCGCGGCCTACTCCGAGAAGGTCGGCAGCGACTACGCCACCGTGACGCTCACGAAGAAGCGCGCGGACGCGGTGGTGAAGGCGCTCGTGGCGCTCGGCGTCGAGAAGAACCGGGTGCGGTCCGCCGGCTACGGCGCGCACTGCGCGACCGATCCGGGCGAGACCGAGGAGGCGAAGGAGAAGAACCGCCGGGTCGAGATCAAGATCATGCGGCTCGATGGCAAGGACACGGGCGTCGAGCTCGCCTGCGCCGCGGCCGTCACCAAGGGCCTCAAGCCGGCCGGCGTGCCCGCCTCCGCGCCGAAGGCCGCCCCGGCCCCGAAGAGCTCCGACGCGAAGCCCGCCGCGGCAAAGCCCGCCGAAGCGAAGCCCGCCGCGGCGAAGCCCGCCGAAGCGAAGCCCGCCGCGGCGCCGCCCGCGGCCGCGCAACCTGCTGCTGCCGCGCCGCCCGCGGCCGCGAAGCCCGCGGACACGAAGCCCGCCGCGGCGAAGCCCGCCGATCAGAAGCCGGCAGAGACGAAGCCCGCCAGCGTGAAGTAGGCGCGAGGCGACGGGCTGCGGGCAGGCGGCTACGGGGCGGCCTGCCCGCGCGCGGCGGCGAGCAGCCGCTCCAGCGCCTCCTTCGCGCGCTGCCGGCGCTGCGCCTCGGGCACGGCGCCGGCGCGCAGGCGCTGGATGTCGGCGCACATCGCGGCGCGGGCGCCGGGCGGAGGCTCGCCGCAGAGCTTCGCGTGCGCGCTGGGGTCGCGCGCATCGCGCGGCGGCGGCTCGCCGGCGAGCACGGCCGCGGCCGTCTCGATGAGGTGCGCGGTCGCCGCCGCCTCGGCGTTCTCCCCCCTCCACCGGTCGACGAATTCGGGCTGCTTCGCGAGCTTCGCGAGGACGTCCCAGCGCTCCGCGCGCACGGCGAGCTCCGTCGCGAAGAGCACGACGCTCAGGTTGCGGCCGAGGTCCGGTAGGGCGCGCGTCTCGCCGTCGAGCGCCAGCACGTCGTCGACGACGCTCCCGTCGAGCGCCGCGGCCGCGCAGCTCACCGCGACGCTGAGCAGGTCGGCGCGCAGCGCCGGGCCGAGGGAGGGCGCGCGGCCGAGCGCGCGCGCGGCGGCGAGCACGAGCGGGCCGCAGTGCCCCTCGCGCCGCTGCCGCGCCAGCATCACGCCGGCGTCGTAGAGCCGGCCGCTCCGGCGCAGCGCCTCCACGGCGGCCGTGAACGCGTCGGGATCGTACGTCCCCCGCTCCGCGGCCGTGAGGAAGCCGTCGAGGCTGCGCAGGGCGGGGCACGCCGCCGCGCTGCCCGCGCGCCGGAGGTGCGGGAGCTTGCCGAGCACGTCCGCGATGCGCAGCGAGAGCGCGAGCGGGTAGGCGTCGCAGGCGGGCTCTTCGTAGCGGCCGAGCTCGACCTTCGCCCCGGTGCACGCGAGCGGGCCGGCGACCACGGCGAGCGAGCGCGCGGTCCTCGCGACGAGCGGGCGGATGCCCGGAGCGGCGGCGAGCCCCGCCGGGAGCGGATCGAGCAGCGCCGCGACCGCGGCGTCGTCCGCGTCCGGCGGCAAGAGGCCGCGGACGAGCGTCCAGAGGTCGCCGGCCAGGAAGGGGTGGCCGGCCTCGGCCGCGAGCTGGGCGTCGATCGCGAGCAGCGCGCGCGCGTCCCGTCCCCAGGCGAGCGGCTGGTCCTGGTGCAGCGCCCGCTGCCCGAGCCGGAGGCCGAACGAGAGGGCGGCGATGGCCCGGCGCGCCGCGGCGGCGCCGCGCTCGGCGTCGCCCTCGAGGAAGTGGTAGGCGGCCGCGAGCGCCGCGGCGCCGACGTAGGCGCGCCCCGCGTCCTCGTCGCTGCGGGGCGAGCCCTCGGGCGCGAGCGCCGCGGTGAGGGCGCCCGAGGGCTCGCCGCGGGTGCGGAGGCCGAGGCCGAGCTGGAAGCTCGTCGACCTCTCGAGGAGCCCGGTGCCGTACGAGACGTCAAAGCTGAGCGAGAAGACGCGGGTCGCGGTCATCTCCTGGTAGCGGTAGGTCATGCGCGGCACGCGCAGGCCGCGATCGTCGGCGGCCGCGAGGACGCTGTCGAGCGCGTCGCGCGCCTCGGCGCGCCGGCCGCCGGCGAAGTCGCGCACGGCGCCCATGATCGCGAGCACGTCGCCCGCGTCGGCCGTCTGGCAGGCGTCGTCCGACGCCTTGCGCATCGCGTCCGCGTAGGCCGACGGGTCCGGGGCGACGCCGCGCCGGGCCTCCGCGATCTCGCTCAGGTACGAGAGCACCCACGCGACCCGGCTGCCGCTCTCGTTCGCGAGCGCGACGGCCTCCGGCGACGGCGGCCTGCCCACCACGGCCGCGCCGAGGAGCGAGGTGAGCAGCCCGAGGTCGGCCTGATCGCGCAGCCCGAGCGCCGAGAGCGCCCGGGCGTAGCCGACGAAGAGGCCCAGGAGGTCGCCCTCCGTCCGGGAGGCGGGCAGCGACGCGAGCGCGTCGAGGAGGGCGCCGCCGCCCGCGCCCTGCCCGGCGCCGGTCTGCGCCGTGTCCTCGCGGAACGCCGCGGCGAGCCCGCGGAGCACCCGGCCGAGCGGGGCGCCGCTCTGCGCTGCGAAGCGCTCCGCGGTGGCGGAGGAGAGGAGCGCGCGGGCGAGGGCGTAGCCGCCGGTGAGCGCGTCCGGGAGGCCGCTGTCGCCCCAGCTGGAGAGGCCCGCGGCGACGGCGGCCTCGGCGTCCGCGGTCGGGACGGTGAAGCGCACGCGGGGCTCCGATGCGCCGGCGCGCGGCGCGCGAGCCGCGCCGGCGTTGGGCGCGGCGAGCAGATCGATCGCGTCGGAGAGGAGCGTCACGAGGAGCCGCGCCCGGCGCACCCACGCGCCGTCGCCCTGCCTGTACCGCGGCGCGAGCAGGATCCGGCCGCGGACGTCGCCGAGCCGCGCGAGCGCGCGGCGCGCCTCGGGGCTCGGCCCGCGCCCCGCGGCGGGGCAGGCGCCCGTGGCCGGGGGCGGCTTGCGCGAGCGCTCGGTGAGCAGCACGGCGATGACGCCGTCGGCGAGCGCGGTGACGTCCTCCACGAGGCCGGGCGGCGGCGCCTCCACGTCGCCCGCCGCGCCCGCGACGGCGTCGCGCGCCGCGAGCCCCGCGACGGCGCGCCGGAGCGCGTCGCGCGCCGCGCGGCGCTCGGGAGGGAGCCGGGCCGCGTCGATCGCCCGCAGATCCAGCGCGCCGGCGGCGTCGAGCGCGGCGTAGCGCGAGAGGCTCGCGGCGAGCGCCGCGAGGCCGGGGTAGGGGAGCGCCGGCGCGGGCGAGAGCGCGCGCTCGATCTGCGCCGACGAGAACGCGAGATCGGGCGACCGATCCGAGAGGAGCTTGTACAGCGCGTCGGCGGCGTAGAGGCCGGCGACGCCCCAGCCGGTCTGCGCGGTGAGGTCGCCGCGCAGCTTGGCGGTGAGGGCGCCCTGGAGGGCCAGGAAGTGCGCGGGCTGCACCTCGGGCGGGTACGACATGCCCGCGAAGACGCCGGCGAGCGCCGCGCCGAGGACCGCCTCCGGATCGCGCGCATCGGCCATGCGGCGCTGCACGGCGACCTGCGTGAGGTCGACGATGGCGTCGCGGAGGCGCTCGTCGGCGAGCACCCCGGGGCTGTAGGCGAGGGGGATCTGCGCGAGCGCGCGGTAGCGGCGCGGCTCGGCCTCGGCGAGCGCGCGCAGCGCGGCGAGGTGCGCGAGGCCGAGCTCGGTGACGCGCCGGTGGACGGCGCTGCCCGCCTGGCCCGCGGCGGGCGCGGGGCCGCGCTCGTAGAGCAGGCTCGGCGCGTGCGCCCACGCGGTGCTCGTCTGATCGACGGCGCGGACGAGCGCCTCGTAGCGCGGCAGCCACGCGTCGAGCGGCAGCCGTCTGCCCGGCGCTGCCGCCGCGGCGCTCCCGGTGGCGGGTGCGGCGGGCGCGGCCGATGCAGCGGGCGCGGCCGCGGCGTCGCTCGGGGCGAGGGCGCCGGCGAGCGCCGCGGCGAACACGAGGTCGCGCGCGCCTTCCATGGGCGGGGCGACGTCCCGCCCGCAGCCCGGGGCCTTCCCGAGCAGGTCGTCGAGCGCGGCGCGCCGGTCCGCGGGCACGGCCCGCAGCACCGCCGCGCCGCGGGCGCGCCACGCCTCGCGGCTGTCCCGGGCCGTGCGCACGCGGAGGAGGTCGCCGTAAGGCGTGTCGCCCGGCGCGGGCGGAGGATCCAGCCGGGGGGCCGAGGGCGCGCCGGCGGCGCCGGTCGCGTCGCCGGCGTCCTCGAGCGCGACGCCGGCCGTCCCGAGCAGCTGGAGCGCGTACCGGCCGCGCAGCACCGGCTCGTCGTTCGGGTCGCGCCCCTTCAGCGCGGCGGCGAGGGCGTCGGCCGCGCGCGCGGCCTCGACGTAGCGGAAGCCGCCGGCGGCGCCGAAGGCGCGGCGCACGAGCGCCGCGAGCGCGATGTCGTCCGCGACGCGCGCGAGCGCCGCGTCGCCGCGCGCGATCGGCGCGACGCCGGCCATGAACGGCGCCAGCGGGTCGCTCGGGAAGAGCTGGACCGCGCCGCCGCCGCGAGCGCGCGCGTGGACGAGGTGCTCGACCCCGAGGGCCTCGCCGATCGCGAGGAGCAGCGCGTCGGCGCCCAGCGCGCCGGGGGCTGGCAGCGGCGCGGCGCGGATCCACGTCGCGTCCGCCGCGCCACCGCGCTGCGCCTTGCCGGCGGCGTCCGCGCCTGCCTCGACGATGACCGCGACGCGCGGCGTCGCCCCGCCGCGGCGGTCGAGATCGCGGAGCAGGAGCGCCCACGGGTCGCCGGCGTCCCGGGCGGCGCGGGCCTCGACGTAGCCCAGGGCGAGCTCGAGCGGCGCGCGGCCTTCGGCGAGGGCCGCGGCGAGGGCGCGCTCGCACGCGTCGAGGTGCGCCGGATCGCAGCGCGACGCCGGTGGGGGCGCCGTGCCCGGGGGGCTCGCGCCGCCGCAGCCGACGGCGAGGAGCCCGAGGACGAGCCCCGAGCAGACCGAGAGAGCGCGCGACGAGACGACCACGCGGGCGTGCAGCATGACGGGCGCGCGACCTTACACGAAGACCGCGGGCTGGCTGCGTTCGTCTCGCAGATCGGACGAGCGCCGCGCCCGGACCGGGCAGCCGCTGCCTTCCTGCCCCCCGGGCGCCGTGCTACTCCCGCGGCATGCGACGGGCTCCGGAGCGACGAGGTGCCGGCGGCGAGGGGGGTGGCGGGAGCGCCGGTTGCGCGGCGCGGGGCGCCCTCGCGGCGCTCGGGCTCGCGTGCCTCGCGCTCGCGGCGTGCAGCGAGGGCGAAGGCGGGTACGCCGGGACGACCGCGCGCGTCGGCAAGGACGAGGCGACGATCTACATCAACAACGGCGCGGAGCCCGAGTACGTCGACCCCGGAAAGTCGAACGACTCGGCGAGCTCCACGCTGATCCAGCAGCTGTTCGAGGGGCTGACCACCTACGGCGCCGGCGATCTCCGCCCGGTCCAGGGGGTGGCGACGCGCTGGGAGCAGAGCGACGATAACCGGATCTATCGGTTCCACCTGCGGCCCGAGGCGCGCTGGTCGGACGGCAAGCCGGTGACGGCGCACGACTTCGAGTACGCGTGGAAGCGCGTGCTGCGCCCCTCCACCGCCTCGCTCGCCGCCACGAACCTCTATATCGTGAAGAACGGCGAGCTGTTCAACCACGGCAAGCTCAAGGCGCTGCGCGAGGCCGCGCCGCTCCGCGTGGCCGCCCGGCCCGACGCGCCGTCCGCGCTCGAGCTCCCCAAGGGGTCGTTCGTCGTGGTGCTGGCGCGCTCGCCGATCCAGGTCGACACCGCGATCGCGCCGCTCGCGGCGCTGCCGGAGGGCGCCGCCGCGGTGACGTTCACGAAGGGCGACGCGAAGGCCGGCCCCGGAGACCGGCTCGTGTTCGAGGCTGCCGCCGGCGGCGCCGCGCCGCTCGGCCCCGCGCCCGGCGGCGGCTGGCAGGGCGCCGTTGTCGACATCGTCCGCGCGGGCCCGCCGTGCCAGTGCAACGGCGCCGCCGATCGCTGGTTCGAGGTCGAGCGGGGCGGCGCGCGCGGCTTCCTCCCGGGCTGCCTGCTCGTCCCCCCCGCCGCGGCCAAGGACGGCGCGGGCGCCGCGCCCCGCGAGACGTACGCGGTCGTCGCGCCGCACGCGGACCTCCCCACGTACGACGCCGCGGCGGCCCCCGCGGCCGCGCAGGGCGAGCCCCCGGTGGGGTTCGTGCCCGACGCGCTCCTCGTCGAGGACGACGGCGCCGTCGGCGTCCGCGCCAGGGACGACCTCACGCTCGACGTGCAGCTGGAGCAGCCCACGCCGTACTTCACCGATCTCACGAGCTACGTGACGCTCTTCCCCGTGCGCAAGGACGTGATCGAGGCGTTCGCGCAGCGCGGCGAGCCCGAGCTCTGGTTCCGCCCCGAGAACATCGTGGTCAACGGCCCCTACACGCTCGATGAGTGGAAGTTCCGTTACGAGATCACGATGAAGCGGAATCCGATGTACTGGAACCGCGACAAGCTGAAGATCCACCGCGTCGTCTGGCTGGAGATCGAGCAGTACAACGCCGCGATGAACATCTACAAGGCGGGAGATCTCGATTACGGAGGCGACAACTCCTCGCTCCCCGCCGAGCACCTGGACTGGCTGTCGACAAAGAAGGATTTCAAGCGGTTCCCCTACCTCTCCACGTACTGGCTCGAGTTCAACACGAGGAAGCCGCCGGTCGACGACGTCCGCGTCCGCTGGGCGCTCAACCTCGCGGTCGACAAGCAGCAGATCGTCGAGAAGATCACGCGGGGCGGGCAGACGCCGGCCACGCACTACGTCCCGGACTACACGGGCTCGGGCTACGACGAGGCGCTCGCCGAGGACAGGAGGCTCGGGGTCGACCCGTTCTCATCGCCGGACGTCCTGTTCAACCCGGAGCGCGCCCGCGCGAAGCTCACCGAGGCGGGCTACGAGGTCGTCCGGGAGGGCGACGGATACCGGGCGAAGAACTTCCCGGCCCTGGAGATCCTCTACAACACGAGCGAGGGGCACAAGCAGATCGCCGTCGCTGTCCAGGACATGTGGAAGCGTCACCTCGGCGTCTCCGCCACGCTGCGGAACGAGGAGTGGAAGGTGATGCTCAAGAACGTGCGCGACGGCAACTTCCAGGTCGTGCGGTTCGGCTGGATCGGCGAGTACAACCACCCGGCGACGTGGCTCGGCACGCTGCTCTCCTACAGCCCGCAGAACCGGACGGGCTGGGCCGACAAGGAGTTCGACGACCTGATGCGCACCGCCGCGGCGACGGCCGGTCGGAAGGAGAGCATCCAGGTGTTCCGCAGGGCGGAGAAGCGGGCCGTCGACCGCATGCCCAAGCTGCCGCTGTATTTCTACACGAAG
This sequence comes from Sorangium sp. So ce887, assembly GCF_051521455.1. Taxonomy (NCBI): domain Bacteria; kingdom Pseudomonadati; phylum Myxococcota; order Polyangiales; family Polyangiaceae; genus Sorangium; species Sorangium sp. So ce887. The sequence goes on from NZ_CP150354.1 coordinate 4,951,436, forward strand.
TCGACGCTTGTGAAGCCCTGGGTCAAGGGGTTCAAGGGCAACGCGCGGAGCGTGCAGCTCGTGAAGTGGCTCTGGATCGACCCGCGCTGGCGCGACAACCCGTCGAACGAGATCGCGTTTCCCCAGCTCGAGTTCCCGGCGCCGGGCCGGCTCGGCCCGACGCTGGGTGGGCCGGCGGCGCCCTGACAGCCGATTCCCGTCCACCACGATCTCCGTCGCCGTCCGACAGCCGCTCCGCTCGGACGCGCGGCGCGACGCCTTCGCGCGGCCGAGCGGCCGCGGGGGGTGAGGGGACGTGCCCGTTGACGTGCTGGCCTGGGCCATGGCCTCATCCAGGGGAGAGCAGCATGGACCCTCTCGGGAGAACGACATGAGCAAGACGATCCTGGTCACCGGAGGCGCGGGTTACATCGGCTCGCATACCTGCGTGGAGCTCCTCCACGCGGGCTACCGAGTGGTCATCCTCGACAACCTCTGCAACAGCCGCAAGGCGGCCGTCGAGCGCGTGGAGCGGATCGCCGGCAAGCAGGTGACGTTCGTCGAGGGCGATATCCGTGACGCGGCGCGGCTCGATCGGTTGCTCGCCGAGCATCCCATCGACGCGACGATCCACTTCGCGGGGCTCAAGGCGGTCGGCGAGTCGGTCGCGAAGCCTCTCTCGTACTACGAGAACAACGTCGCCGGGACCGTGTGCCTGCTCAAGGCGCTCGACGCCCGGGGCGCGCGGAAGCTCGTGTTCAGCTCGTCTGCCACGGTCTACGGCGATCCGGAGCGCGTGCCGCTGGACGAGGGGTGCCGCCTCGGGCCGACCAACCCCTACGGGCAATCCAAGTTCATGGTGGAGCACATCCTGCGCGACGTCGCGGCCACCGGGGGCTGGTCGCTCTCGTCCCTGCGCTACTTCAACCCGGTCGGCGCGCATGCGAGCGGGCTTATCGGCGAGGACCCGAACGGCATTCCGAACAACCTGACGCCGTTCATCACGCAGGTGCTTGTGGGGCGGCGCGACAAGCTCCAGGTGTTCGGCGGCGACTGGCCGACGCCGGACGGCACGGGCGTGCGCGACTACATCCACGTGGTCGACCTCGCGCTCGGGCACCTCGCCGCGCTGAAGCGCATCTTCACCGTCGGCGACAGCTTCACCGTCAACCTCGGCACCGGGCGCGGATACTCCGTGCTCGAGGTGGTGGCCGCGTTCGAGAAGGTCAGCGGGAAGCGGGTCCCCCACGAGATCGTCGCCCGGCGCCCCGGGGACGTCGCCTCCGTGTACGCGGATCCGGCGCGCGCGGTGGAGCTCCTCGGCTGGCGCGCGGAGCGCGATCTCGAGACCATGTGCCGCGACAGCTGGCGCTGGCAGGAGCAGAACCCGAAGGGGTTTGCCGACTGACGCGGCATCTCCCGGGCGTGTTCCTGATCCCGTGATGGGGGGAATTTGAACCACAGAGAGGCACAGCGGGCACAGAGGAGAGAGAAGAAGATTTTTCATCTCTCTTCTCTTCTTGCCTCTGTGTCCTCTGTGCCTCTGCGGTTCATTCTCTTATGAAGCCCGGGCCCAAGGAACAGCGATGACGCCGTTCGCTCTCACCCACGAGCCACTGCGCCCGCGCGGCGCCCTCCTCGGTGCGCTGCTCGCGTTCGCGGCGTGCACGGGCGAGGGCGATGGGTACGTCGGAACGACGGCGCGCACCGGCAAGGACGTCGCGACCTTCTACGTCAACAACGGCGACGAGCCGGAGTACCTCGATCCCGGCAAGGCCGTCGACTCCGTGAGCATCACGCTGCTCCAGCAGATGTTCGAGGGGCTGACCACCTACGCTGCCGGCGATCTCCATCCCGTGCAGGGGGCGGCGACGCGCTGGGAGCAGAGCGACGACAACCGGATCTTCCGGTTCCACCTGCGGCCCGAGGCGCGCTGGTCGGACGGCAAGCCGGTGACGGCGCACGACTTCGAGTACGCGTGGAAGCGCGTGCTGCGCCCCTCCACCGCCTCGCTCGCCGCCACGAACCTGCACATCCTCAAGAACGGCGAGCTCTTCAACCTGGGCAAGCTCAAGGCGCTGCGCGAGGCCACCCTGCTGCGCACCGCGCCGCGGCCCGACGCGCCGCCCGCGATCGAGCTCCCCAAGGGGGCGTTCGTCGTCGTGCTCGGCCAGTCGCCCGCCCGGGTGGTGTCGGGGGTGCCGCCCCTCGCGGCGCCGCCTCCCGGGGTGGCCTCGGTGACGTACGCCGAGCCCGACGAGAAGACCGGCGCCGGCGAGCGGCTCTCGTTCGAAGCGGCCGGCGCGGCCCCGGTGCCCGCGCCGCTCGACGCGGTCCCCGGCGGCGGGTGGCGGGGCACCGAGGTCGCCCTCCTCGCGGCCGGCCCGCCGGTCGCCTGCAACGGCGCGGCCGACCGCTGGTTCGAGATCCAGGGGCCGCAGGGCCGCGGTTTTCTCCCGGGCTGCCTGCTCGCGCCGGCCGCGCCCGCGGAGGCCGCCGCGTACGCCCTGGTCGCGCCCCACGCGAGCCTCCCCACGTACGACCCCGCCGCGCCGCGGGGGGCAACGCTTCCCGTCGAGGCGGCCGGGTTCGTCGCCGCATCGGAGCTCGTCGAGGACGACACCGCCGTGGGCGTGCGGGCCCGGGACGACCTCACGCTCGACGTGGAGCTCGAGCAGCCCACGCCCTACTTCACCGATCTCACGAGCTTCGTCACGCTGTTCCCGGTGCGCCGCGACGTCATCGAGCCGTTCGAGGCGCGCGGCGAGCCGGAGCTCTGGTTCCGCGCCGAGAACATCGTGGTCAACGGGCCCTACCAGCTCGATGAGTGGAAGTTCCGGTACGAGATCACGATGAAGCGGAATCCGGCGTACTGGGCCCATGACGCGCTCAGGATCCACCGGATCGTCTGGATGGAGATCGCCCAGTACAACGCCACCCTGCAGCTCTACAAGGCAGGGGACCTCGATTCCCTGGGCGACAACTCCGAGCTCCCGTACGACCACCTCGGCTGGCTGTCCGGGAAGAAGGACCTCCGGCGGATCGAGTACCTCTCGACCGTGTACTACGAGCTCAACACGAGGAAGCCGCCGCTCGACGACCCGCGCGTGCGGTGGGCGCTGAACCTCGCGATCGACAAGCGCGAGCTGGTCGAGAAGGTCACGCGGATGGGGAAGCCCGCGACCCACTACGTGCCCGACATCACCGGATCCGGCTACGCCGAGCAGGTGGCGGAGGACAGGGCGCGCGGCGCGGATCCGTTCTCGAGCCCCGAGGTCGGCCACGACCCCGCGCGCGCTCGCGCGCTGCTCGCCGAGGCCGGATACGAGGTCGTCCGCGAGGGGGACACGCTCCGCGCGAAGGGGTTTCCGCCGCTCGAGGTGCTCTACAACACGGGCGAGGGGCACGGGCAGGTCGCCGTGGCCATCCAGGACATGTGGAAGCGCCACCTCGGGATCTCCGTGACGCTGCGGAACGAGGAGTGGCGGGTGATGCTCAAGAACCTCCGCGACGGCAACTTCCAGGTGATCCGGCTGGCCTGGTTCGCCGACTACAATCATCCGCAGACGTGGCTCGGGACGTTCCTGTCGTACAGCCCCCAGAACCGGAGCGGCTGGGCAGATGCGGAGTTCGACGAGACGATCCGCAAGGCCGCCGCGATGGCCGATCCGAGGGAGAGCATCCGGCTCTTCCGGACGGCCGAGCGGCGGGCGCTCGGCGGGATGTTCAGGATCCCGCTCTACTTCGAGGAGAAGCCGACCCTGGTGAAGCCGTGGGTGAGGGGGTACATCCCCAACGCGCGGAACACGCAGCTCGTCAAATGGCTCTGGATCGACCCCGACTGGCAGCACAGGCCGGCAGGCGAGCCCCCGCCGGCGCTGGAGATGCCGCCGCCGGGGCGGCTCGGAGGGGGGCAGTGAGCAAGCCTCCGAGACGGTGATCTGCAGGGACGTGGGGCCGTGACGAACGCCCCGGTCGATTCATGGTCCGGACGGCCACGCCCGGCTAGACTCGCGCCATGCACCTCACCGACGCCTCGCTCGGCGCGACTCACGTGCTCCTCTCGGGCGCCCGCGCCGCGATCGAGATCCGCTGTCCAGGTCCCGGTGTGCTGCGCGTGCGCCACGCCCCCTCGTCCGCCGTGACGGGCTTCACGCACCCCGATCTCCCCCCCAAGCGCTCCTTCGCCGTGGTCGCCGACGGCGCGCTGCCGCTCTCCACGCGCCGGGAGGGGGACACGCTCCACGTGACCGCCGAGGGCGCCTCTCTCGAGGTGTCGCTCGCCTCGGGCACATGGACCTTCGGCGAGGGACAGGGCCGCGCCCTCGCGCGCAGCGAAGGGGTCTCCGGGGAGGTCCGGCCGGCCTTTCCGGTGGACGAGCTCCGCTCCCGGCTCTCGCTCGCGGCGCCGCCGGGCGAGGCCTACCTCGGCTTCGGCGAGAAGGTCGGCCCGCTCGACAAGCGCGGCCTGCGCTTCACCTTCTGGAACACCGACGCTTTCCCGCCGCACGTCGAATCCGACCCGCTCTATGCCTCGATTCCCTTCTTCGTGGCCCTCCGCGGCGGGGTCGCCTGGGGCCTCTTCCTCGACGAGCCGTGGCGCTCGGAGGTCGATATCGCCCTGAGCGACCCGGATCGCATCGAATGGGAGTCGCGCGGGCCCGAGCTCGACGTCTACCTCATGGCCGGCCCGCACCCGGCCGACGTCGTCCGGCGCTACGCCGCGCTCACCGGGCGCCCGGCGATGCCGCCCCTCTGGAGCCTCGGCGCGCACCAGTCGCGCTGGGGCTACGAGACCGAGGACGACGTGCGCGGCGTCGTCCGCGGCTATCGATCGCGCGGCCTCCCCCTCGATGTAGTCCACCTCGATATCGATTACATGGATGCTTACCGGGTGTGGACCTGGGACCGCTCGCGCTTCCCGGACCCGGCGCGGCTCGCGCGCGACCTCGCGGCCGAGGGGGTCAAGCTCGTGACGATCGTCGACCCGGGGATCAAGGCGGATGTGGGCTATGCCGTCTACGAGGAGGCGCGCGCGCGAGACTTCCTCGTCCGGCTGTCGCGCGGCGACACGCTCGTCGGAGAGGTCTGGCCCGATCCCGCCGTCTTCCCGGATCTGACGCGCGAGGACGTGCAGCGCTGGTGGGGCGATCTCCAGAAGTCCTTCGTCGACGCCGGCATCGCCGGCATCTGGAACGACATGAACGAGCCGGCGTGCTTCTCCGTCCGACCCGACCGCGGCCTGCCCGCGCCGGACGGCGGGCGCACCTCGGGGCTCGGCACGATCGAGGGCAGCACGCTCCCCTACGACGCGCGCCACGGCGCCCGGCGGCACCTCGAGGTCCACAACGTCTACGGGCTCGGCATGTCGCGGGCCGCCTACGAGGGGCTCGCCCGCCACGCGCCCGACCGGCGCCCCTTCGTGCTCACGCGCGCCGCCTTCGCCGGCATCCAGCGCTACGCCGCTGTGTGGACCGGCGATTTTGCCAGCAATTTCACGCACCTGGAGGCGTCGATCCCGATGCTCGTCGGCCTCGGCCTCTCGGGCGTGCCGTTCGTCGGCGCGGACATCCCTGGCTTTGCCGGCCGCGCGAACGGCGAGCTGCTCGTGCGCTGGATGCAGGCGGGGCTGTTCTATCCGCTGATGCGCAACCACGCGGCGAGGGGCAGGCCGGCGCAGGAGCCCTGGCGCTTCGGCGAGCCGTACCTCGGCCTCGCGCGCGCGGTGCTCGAGCAGCGCTACCGGCTCCTGCCGACCCTGTACACGCTGATGCGCGAGGCGGCGGAGACGGGCCTGCCGGTCATGCGGCCGCTGTCCTTCCTGGCCCCGGAGGATCCCGAGGCGCTCCATGCCTACGATCAGTTCCTCTTCGGCGACGACCTGCTCGTCGCGCCGGTGGTGCGGCCGGGGCAATCGAAGCGGCTCTCGTACCTGCCCGCCGGCGCATGGATGGACTTCGCCAACCTGGAGCGCGCAGGGAGGGTCGAGGAGGGTGGGCGCCACGTCATCGCCGATGCGCCGCTCGGGGTCGTCCCCGTGTGGCTGCGCGCCGGGGGCGCTGTGGCGCTCACCGCGCCGCGGATGCACACGACGAGCGCGCGCTGGGAGGAGATCACGTGGCACGTGCACGCCGCGGGGCGGGTGAGCGGCCACCTCTACGAGGACGCGGGCGACGGGCACGGCGCGTCGCGCACGACGCGGCTCTCGGGCGGATTCGACGGCACGACGTTCACGCTGGAGCGCCGCGTCGAGGGCGATCTGCCGCCCGCGCGCGAGGTGGAGACGATCCGGATCTACGGCGCGCCCCCGCCGCACGCCGTGGCCGGGGCCATGTCGCACCGCGTCCTGGAAGGGGTCGTCGAGATCGAGGTCGCGGCCGACTGGCAGCGGATCGAGCTGCGGGCGTCCTGACCCGGGAGGCGCGGAGACGCGCGGCGGCGCAAAAGCAAGGCGGGAGCTCAGCACAAGCGAGCTCCCCGAGCTAGTACAGCGTTCCCGAAGTTCGTCCCTGGATCGGCGGGGGGCGGGGTGCCATCCGGCTACGGTCCTGGCTGGCCGGCCGGGCTTGTGAATGAAGCGAAGTCGTCGCGGGACGCGGACGGAACGCCCCGACGACGCACCACCATCGCGGCGGGGGTTATTCGATCGGCGCGAGAGTCCAGGGGAAGTCGGTCATCAGCAGCTTGAGCAAGTCCTGCCACAGGCCGCGGAAGCCGGTCTTCTCCCACCTGCCGGTGTGGGTCGCGATCTCGAGCGTCCAGAGGTGGACGGTGTCGCGGCGCAGCCTGGCGTGGGCGATCGGGTCGGCTTCAGGACCCGACTCCATGATCACCATCTGCCCGTGCTTGCGGGCCCGCAGGTGGGAGAGCCCCTGGGCTGCGAGGTAGGAGCGGACCGCGGCGGCGTGCTCAGGGGCGGCATGCTGCTTCGTCATGAGCTTGCACCGAAGCCCAGGCTGCGTAGGACGGCAAGGTCGCCCTCCACTGGCCCCGAAATTTCCACCGAAAAGGTCGCGCGTCGTGCTCGTTCCAGTGGCGCACGAAGTCGAGCACGCGACGGCTCAACTCCTCGGCGGAGCCGAAGGAGGCGTTCTTGAGCACCCGACGGCTCAGGATGCTGAACCACAGCTCGATCTGATTGACCCACGACGCATGCAGAGGCGTGTAGACGAAGTGAAAGCGCCCGCCGTGCCGCGCGCTGAACTCGTTCCACCTGGCACCGTGGTGAATGTTGAGGTTGTCCCAGACGATGTAGACGTCGCCCGTGGGGTAGCGCTCCGCCACCTTGTCCATGAACGCGAGCAGATCGGCGGCGGTGCGCGTCGGTTCGCAGCGCGCCACCACCTCGCCCGTCTTGACGTTGAAGGCACCGATCAGCGTGCGCGTGCCGTTGCGCTTGTACTCGAACTCCTTGCGCGCGGCTTGGCGGCTACGACACGGCTGCATGACGAACCGATGCTCCAGCGCCTGCATGCCGGTCTTCTCGTCGACGCAGAGCACGGTGACGCCTGCGGGAGTCTCCAGGTACAGCTTGCAGATCGCCTCGACCTTGGGGCGGAAGTCCGGGTCCGGGCTGTGCAGCCACAGCCGGACGCGATGCGGTCGGAGGCTGGCTCCCCGCAGCACGCGCCAGATCTCGGTGCGGCTCAGCTCCACCTGGGTCTCGAGCTTCAGGGCCTTCGCCAGCTGCTCCAGCGTCCAGACCTGCTCGAACGGGACCTTGTGTTCGTCGGGACGGCTGCAGGCCAGCTTGATGAGCTCGTAATGCACTGCGGTCGCCACGCGCGGCGGTCGGCCTGAGCGCGCTCTGTCCTGCAGCATCGCCTCGTCAGCAACCTCCGCGATCCGGTTGCGCCACTTGCGCACCGTCTTGATGTCGCAGTCCAGCTCGCGCTGGATTTGCTCGTTGCTCCATCCCTCATCGGCCAAGAGCGCGATCCTGGCGCGCTGCGCATCGCGCTGCGAGGCCTTGGGCGAGCGCGTCGTGTGCTCCAGCTTCTGGCGCAGCGGCGCAGGCAACAGGACCGATCTGGCGCGAGCGTGGGCCACCTACGCGCGTGGGACTTGCCCGGCGCTGAGGGCTTCAAAAGCGCAAGCGGTCCTGCATGGGCTGGGAAAACCGCCTCGCGCTCCGGAATCTACCGTGCGTACGCTCGCCGCGCTCGGGCCACGAGCTACCGCGAGCGCCTGGGCTGGCGCGCCGTAGATCCAGGGACGAACTTCGGGAACGCTGTACTAGCTTGTCTTCAGCGGCGGACCGACCCACCTCGCCCTGAGCCGCCTGCGTGAGAGCGACGCACCGCATTACGCTTCTGTCCCGTCGAACAGGGCACGTTCCGCGGGCTGCAGCCGGACTGAATTAAACGATCATCACGAGATCCGGCGGACAGTGCCACGCGATCTCGCGTACAGCGTCCATGGGACGCGGTTGACAACTTCCACCAAATGTGGTTGTCCTACCTTCTCACTGGAGTACTCTATGTCCCCTCGATCCTTCTTTCTTGTCACCTTCGCAGTCGCTGCCCTGGCGTGCTCTTCGGGGTCCGGCGAGAGCGGCAATTCGACCTCCGGCTCCGGCGGCAGCAGCGGGACGACCACCGGCGGCACCGGCGGGACGCCTTCGGGGGGCAATAGCAGCTCGAGCGGCGACGACTTCGGGACCATGGCGGGGGTGACGGTCGGCGCCGGCGGCGCCGGGGGGAGCGAGTGCAAGAGCACGCTCGAGGTCCTTTACCGCGACTTCAACGACACGCACCCCGACTTCGAGATGGACTTCAGGGGTGACGTGGTTCGCCGCGAGCTCGTCGAGCCGGCGCTCGACAGCGACGGGAAGCCGGTGTTCCTCGACTCGATCGGCTGCCAGGCGGACCTGCAGACCCCGCTCGCCTGCGGGGGTGGGACCCCCAATCAGGTCGTCATCAACAGCAAGGCGTCGTTCGACCAGTGGTACCGGGACGTGCCGGGCGTGAACATGACCTTCCCGAAGCAGCTCGAGCTCGAGGAGTCGCCGCCCGGCTCGGGTCAGTACGTCTTCGACAGCATGGATTTCTTCCCGCTGGCGCCCGAGGAGGGGTTCGGGATCACCCCTCAGAACCACAAGAACCAGAACTTCCTCTTCACCACCGAGATCCACCTGAAGTTCGGCTACGTCGCCGGCCAGGAGTTCAGCTTCCGGGGCGACGACGACATGTGGATCTTCATCAACGGCAAGCTCGCCCTCGATCTCGGCAGCATGCACGGGCCCGAGTCGGGTGTCATCGACTTCGATGCGCAGGCCGACTCCCTGGGCATCACTCCGGGCAACAGCTACACGATGGATATCTTCCACGCCGAGCGCCACACCGACGGGTCGAACTTCCACATCGAGACGAACATCTCCTGCTTCGTGCCCGTCGACGTGCCGAGGTGAGGCGCGCCGGCGCCTCGGGCGCTGGCTGACGACGAGCGCCTCGAGCGACCCGAGCCCCTCCGGTTGCTGGGCGAAGGACGCCCGCGCTGACCTGCGCGCGTTCTCGCTGCACGTTGACATGCTCCCAGGTGAACCGGTAAAGTTCGCCCCCTGATGTGCCGCGTCCGGCGCGACCGGTCGGTCCCGGTGTCGCGTTTTCCGCCGCACGGGGCGGCGGTGCGGCGTGCCGGGGCTGAAGTGGACTGTCGCGGGTCCTGATCGCCCGCGTGGAGCATGCTGATGAAGAGTCGAACGATGACGCGCCGCGTGTTCGCGGTGGCGGCGCTGGCCCTGTCCGCCGGCGTCACGGCGGGCTGTCCTTCCAAGCAAGAAGCGCAGCCCTCACCCGGCGCCAGCGCCTCGGCGGCCGCGCAGAGCGGCGCGGCGCCCGCGAAGAAGGGCGCGGCGTTCGTGACGATCTCCAGGGAGCAGCAGGCCTCCTGGGTGCGCAACTTCAACCCGCTGCTCGCCGAGGGCAGCGTTCGCTTTCCCACGGTTGCCGGCATCTACGAGCCGATGCTCGTCTTCAACACGATGAAGGGCGAGTACACGCCGTGGCTCGCGACGAAGTACGCGTGGAGCGACGGGAACAAGAAGCTCACCTTCACGATCCGCTCCGGCGTCAAATGGTCGGATGGACAGGCATTCTCGGCGAAGGACGTCGCGTTCACGTTCGAGCTCCTGAAGAAGCACGCCGCGCTCGACCTCTCGGGGGTGTGGAAGTTCGTCGAGTCCGTCAAGGCGACGGACGACACGACGGTCGAGTTCGCGCTGAAGCGGGCGTACGTCCCGGGGCTCAGCTACATCGGCCACCAGCCGATCGTGCCGGAGCACAAATGGAAGGACGTGGCCGATCCGGTCACGTACTCGAACGAGAACCCCGTGGCGACAGGGCCCTTCACCGAGGTCAAGGTCTTCCAGAACCAGGTGTACGAGCTCGGCAAGAACCCGAACTACTGGCAGCAGGGGAAGCCGGCCGTCGACGGGCTCCGCTTCCCGGCGTACCCGGGCAACGACCAGGTCAGCCTGGCGATCATGAACGGCGAGGTCGACTGGGCAGGCGCGTTCGTGCCCGAGATCGAGAAGGTCTACGTCGCCAAGGACCCGGCGAACCACCATTTCTGGTTCCCGCTCGTCGGCGGCATGGCCACGCTCTACCCGAACAGCACGAAGAAGCCGTTCGACGACGTGCGCGTGCGCAAGGCGATCAGCATGGGCATCGATCGGGAGCAGATCGTGAAGATCGCGTCCAACAACTACACAAGGCCGGCGGACGCGACCGGGCTCGACGACTCCTACGAGCGCTGGCGCAACCCGAAGGCCGCGGAGGCGGGCGACTGGGTGAAGCTCGACGTGGCGAGGGCGAAGCAGCTCCTCGACGAGGCCGGGTACACCGCGGGCCCGGACGGGATCCGGGTGAAGGACGGCAAGCCGATGCGCTTCGAGATCAACGTCGTCACCGGCTGGTCCGACTGGGTCCGCGCGGTCCAGATCATCACGCAGAACCTCAAGCAGCTCGGCATCGACGCCTCGCTCAAGACCTACGATTTCAGCGCGTTCTTCGAGGCGCTCCAGAAGGGCACGTTCGACATGTCGATGGGGTGGACGGTCGTCGAGCCCACGCCCTACAACTACTACCGCGAGCTCATGTCCGCGGAGCTCGTGAAGCCCGTCGGCGAGGCGAGCGCGCGCAACTGGCACCGCTACGGCGACAAGGGGGCCGACAAGCTGCTCCAGCAGTTCGAGGTAGCGACGGAGTTCTCCGAGCAAAAGCGCATCCTCGACGAGGTGCAGATGCTCTACGCGCAGAACGCGCCGGTGATACCGCTCTTCAAGAACCCATCCTGGGGCGAGTACAACACGAAGCGCTTCACGGGCTTTCCCACCAAGGAGAACCCCTACGCCAAGCTGTCGCCGAACAACCCGCCGGAGTACCTGCTCGTCCTGACCGAGCTCAAACCGAGGTGACTCCGATGGGCGCGCGCCGGCGCGCGCCGGCGGGGGATGCGAGCCTGCGTCTCGCCGGTCAGCTGCCCGAGGCCGACACGATGCAGGCGTCGAGCTCGGGGGTGTTGCGCCAGCCGCACTGTCCGGACGCGTCGCGCTCGCAGACGCCGTGCTCGCCATAGCAGGCGTACTCCTCGCGCCACTCGCACGTGGTGGCCACGTGCTCGCTGGCGCAGACCTGCCCGCTGCAGCCGGTCACGACGCAGGCCGTGGGCCCGCCGCCCGCCGCCGCGCCGCGGAGGGCCGCGCCGCCGTCGAGGCACGCCTCGAGCTCCGGCGTCTCGCGCCAGCCGCACTGTCCGGACGCGTCGCGCTCGCAGATGCCGTGCTCGCCATAGCAGGCGTACTCCTCGCGCCACTCGCACGTCGTGGCCACGTGCTTGCTGGCGCAGACCTGCCCGCTACAGCCGGTGACGACGCATCGGCCGGGACGCACGGGGCCGGCGGCCTCCTCGACGCCGGGCGCCCGGAGCTCGTCGAGCGCGGGGGCAGGGCGGCCGCAGCCGCTCTCGTCGGCGCCGGTGAGCGCGGGGACGCAGAGAAGGAGCACCGAGAACGCGAACCGATGACGCTTGACGAATGAGCTCATTTTGAGACCTCCTTGATAGAGACGCAGCAATGCCCCGAGCAGGGCGAGTCGCCGCCTGTGTACCACGCGGCGCCCCTCGGCTCATGCGCTCTGCGCGTCGAGCGATGCGGTCGTCCGGGGGTGGGACCGGTACGAGATCTGCGCTGCCCCTGACGACACGATGGGATCGTCGCGGTCCACGCCGGGTCGCGCCGCGCGATCGTCTGACAAATCATGCGCCTGAGCGACGGGCGCGCCCTCCCGGAGGAGATGGTTCATGCCGCGCCGGCCATCGGCCCGCTCGCGCTCACCTGGGTGCTCCCGACGGAGGCGGTGTTCGGCCAGGCCCTCCCCCTGCTGGACGCGCGGCTGCGCACCGCGGAGCAGATCGACGCTGTCCAGCGTCGGCGAGAATGGAACCAACGGCGGTCCGCGCGTCGCACGCGAAAGGCGGGTCGGGGGCGGCGACGAACTCATCGTCGCGCGGCGGGGACGGTCCTAGTCTTCCGGGCAGGCGGGCTTCGGATCAGGGCACGTTTGACCCTCGACCCAGGGGCGCGTCTGCTTGCAGCCGCTCACGTCCTCGAACGCGTTCCCGGCGACGAAATCGGGCCCGGCCGTGCCGACCCACCCGCGGGTGACGCCGTGGCCGGCGACGTGGCGGAACGTCGATCCCTGGATGAACGCGCTGGCCGGCGCCTCGCTGAAGATGACGGCGCCGTTGAACGTCGTGAGGTCGTTGCAGCTGAGCAGGATGCAGCCGCAGTCAAAGCCCGCGTACTCGATGATGACGTTCTCCAGGACGTTCTCGTCACGCGGGATGCCGCCGAACCAGAGCCCGCCCCAGTCGCCGGGCGCCGGGTTCTCGGCGGCCGAGGTGAAGACGATGGGCCTCTCCGGCGTGCCCAGCGCGCGGAGGGCGCCGCTCGCCGCGAACTCGCCGGTGAAGCGCTCCATCTGCATGAAGTTGCCGGGCTCGAACCGGATGGTGACGCCGGGCTCGATGGTGAGCGTCGTGAGCGGCGCGCCGTCGCCGCCCGCGCCGATGTTGAAGCGGGCGTCGCGCCAGTCGCCGAAGTGATAGGGCACGCCCCGGTCGCGCAGCGTCGTGTCCTGCTGCAGCCCGGAGGTCTGATTGGCGCCCTCGTCCTGGATCAGGATCTCGTCCCTTCGATTGCCGGTGTACTCGCCGACAGGGATCGAGCCGATCGCCTGCTCCCCGAGCTCCAGCGGATACGGGTGCTCCTCGCTGCCGCTCTCCGTGATCACGAGGTCCGTGGAGCCCTCGGCGAACGACGACGCCCGCAGGAGGAGCACCCCGGCGCCGAGCGATCCGCGCACCGTCACGTGATCGACGAGGAGGGCCGGCGCCGCGGGGGTCACGGACGCCCCGTACGCGGAGAGCGTCGCGTTCGCGTGGAAGCGATCGCCGCCGCCCCCCTCGAGGATCACGTGCCGGAGGGTCGCCCTGGCCGGCCACGCGACGTGGACGTCGTTCCACCGCGCGCCCTCGCTGCCGCGAAACGCGATGGGCTGCGCCTCGGTGCCCTCGGCCTTCAGCTCGGCGCCCTCGTCCATCGCGGAGATGCCCGTGTCCTCCTCGAGCAGCACCTCGGCGCACGGCTCGATCGTGAGGGTCACGCCGGCGCGGAGGCGGACAGGGAAGCTCACGATGTGCGGGCTCCCGTCCGCGGTCCAGGTCTCGCTCTCGCTCAGATCGCCCTCGTGGACCGTCGGGCCGCCGGAGGGCGCGCGACACCCCGGCTCGACCGTGCCGCCCGAGCCTCCCGAGCCGGAAGCCCCGCCCGCGCCGCCAGCGCCGGAAGAGGGCGGGTCGCCGGGATCGCACGCGGCGAGGAACATCCCACCTGCCGCGGTGAGCGTGACTACAACGTTGCGTAGAGCCATATCCTTGTATTCCTTGTGAGCGCCTGTGCGTTCACACGCACCCAGGTAAAGGCGCAGAGAGTAGCTCATCCGCGCCCGATCCGCAGAGCCTTCGCAAACATCTCTGCAAGCTTGAGCCCGGCCTCTCGCGGCTGGCCTCGCATTGCGAATCTGCCGAGCCAAGGTGTTCTCCGGGACGGTGGACAGCAGCGCTCGTGTGACGGTCGACGCCCGGCTCTCCCGCGGTCGCGCGGTCGACCGATGGGCTTCAGCGCCGCGGCGCCGGCTGCGCCATGCGGAACGACGCGAACCTCGCGGAGGCCCCGCTCGGGCCGCGCACGAACAGAGCCGCGCGCACGCCGCGATCCCAGGGCGGCAGGTCGGGGCCGGCCTCGGCGTCCACCACGTCGCCGACCGGGACCCAGGCGGCGGCCCCGCCGGCGCGGATCGCGAAGCGGAACAGGTGCCCGTCGGCGACCGTCATCCGGAGCTGCGCGCGGTCGGGCGCGCTCGTCTCGGCCACCACCGCGAGGGCGCCGTTCGCGAGGCGGAAGACGGCGGCGCGCCCGCCGCCCACCGAGATCCCGACCGCGTTGTCGCCGTCGCCGTAGGCCGCGAGACCCGCCTGGACGTCCGGCGGGGCCGATACCTCCGTGATCACCTCGTAGTCGCCCCGCAGCGTCGGGCGCCCGAGGACCGCGCCGAGGTGGCTGCCCGGGGCCCCCGGCATCGCCTGCAGCGCGAGCCAGCCGCCGTCGCCGGGGTCGAGGGTGGCCTCGGGGCGCGCCACCACGGGCCACTGCCAGTGCGGATCGAGCGCGTCGCCGTCGAGCTCGTCGACGATCTCGGCGGGCCATGGCGCCTGGGGCGCGATCGGCGCCTCGGCGGCGGCGCTGGGTCCGCCGTCGCGGATGACCGGCCAGCCGTCGGGCCCGAAGATCACCTCGTCGAGCAGGCCTTGCCGGCCCACGTACACCGAGTCCTCCACGCTGTACGCGTGGTAGAGGAGGAAGAGTCGCCCGCCGCCGTCGTCCACCAAGCTGCCGTGGCCGGGGCACTTCCAGACGTCGTTGCTGGCGAGGATTGGGTTCGCCGGGTTCTTCTCCCAGGGCCCGAGCAGGCTCGTCGCGCGCGCCACGCCGAGCGCGTAGCTGCACGCCCTGCCGCAGCAGCCGGCGCCCGAGTAGAAGGCATAGAAGCGGCCTTCGTGCCGCATCAGGTAGGGCCCCTCGACGAGGTCGGCCTCCCACGAGGCGTCGTTCTGGAAGAGCACGACCGGCGCACCGAGCAGCGCGGTGCCGTGCTCCGAGAGCTCCTGGGCCCAGAGGGGCGTCGGCTTTCCGACGCTGTTCCCGTCCTCCTTCCAGACGAGGTGGCGCACCCCGTGCTCGTCGCGGATCGAAAATCCGTCGATGGAGCCGACCTCCATGCACGTGAGCGGCCCGTGATCGGTGTACGGCCCGCCCGGCGCGGCGGCGCTGGCCGCGGCGACGCACAGCGGGCCGCCGCGCTGCCGGGCCGTGTAGAAGACGTAGTATCGGCCGCCATCCTCGCTGATCTCGGGCGCCCAGAGGCTTCCGGTGGCCCAGGACGGGAGCTCGGGGAACACGGTGTCCACGCGCTCCCAGTTCACGAGATCGGTCGAGCGGAGGAGCGGAAACGGCGCGCCCCACTCGGAGCTCGTCGCGGTCGCCCAGGATTCGTGCCCCACGCGGATGACCGACGGGTCGGCGAAGTCCCCGGGAACAACCGGGTTCGTGTACACAGCGGCGGTGCCGCCGCCCGTCCCGGCGCCGCTGTGCCCCGCGGCGCCGGTGGACCGCGGCGAGCCCGCGAGGTCGGTATCCTCCCCGCAGCCGCCCAGGAGCAGCAGGGAGACAAGAATTTGAACCACCAGGGCGCCAAGGACGCCAACGAGAGATATCTCCGATGCCGCGTCGCTCGGGCTCGTTCCTGGTTGCATGAGGGAAGGAATGACAGAGCCGGCACCGAGCCCGGCGAGGTCACGGGGTGAATTTGACGAGGATCATCGATTCCTTCTCGTCGGGGCTCGTGATCGGTCCGGCGCCGAAATCGATCGTTCCCTTGAGGTTCCCGATGACGACCGGGGCTCCGGCGGGATCGACGGCGATCCGGGACAGGCGTCCGTACTCCGAAGGCTCGAAATGGACGCTGCAGAAGCTGCCGCCTCGCGGGTCGAGCCCGGCGACGAAGAGCCCCTGGAGGCTCGCGATCAGCGGACCGCAGCCGAAGTCCGCTTCGTAGGGGAAGGCGCCGGTCAGCCAGGTGTTGCCGGCAGTGTCGGCGGCGAGCGCCTGCACTCTATCGAAGCTCCTGGCGAACATCGGCACGCCGCCGGCGGAGAGCTTGGTGACGAACGCGTCGGGGCCATCGCCCGTCAGCGTGTCGCCGCCGAACTGGAACGTCCCGCCGAAGGAGCCGAGCGTGATCACGCTGCCTGCCCCATCCACGATCGTATTGCGGTGCTCCTCAGCCTCGACGCCGCCGAGCCTCTGGCTCCATCGGTGCTCGCCGTCCGGACCGAGCGAGGCGACGAAGACGTCGGACGCCATGGGCATTTCCGAGCCCCTTGCGGGCCTGAGCGGGCCGCCGCCGAAGTCGACGACGTCAGCGAAGACGCCTCCGA
The DNA here is from genome assembly GCF_051521455.1 of Sorangium sp. So ce887. NCBI lineage: Bacteria > Pseudomonadati > Myxococcota > Polyangiales > Polyangiaceae > Sorangium > Sorangium sp. So ce887. The sequence goes on from NZ_CP150354.1 coordinate 4,967,972, forward strand.
GCACGATGTTCCCCACCGCGTCCAGCGCGACGGTGGAACCGTTCGCGAAGCCCGGCCGGCCGAAGCTCCTGCTCCAGAGGTGGCCGCCTGAGGAATCGAGCCTGGCGGCGAAGACGTTGTACGCTCCCCTGCTGGTGGTGAAGGGCCCCCCGCCGAGATCCAGGGTTCCCGTGTAGTCGCCGGTGAGGACGACGCCGCCCGCCGGACGGAGGGCGACGGCGCGGACGGCCACGGTCGTGTGGATCCCTCCGAGCTGCTTGCTCCAGAGGTGCTGTCCCGAGGCGTCGAGCGCGACGATGAAGCCGCTCCACGCGCCCTCGCTCGTCACGGGGCCGCCGCCGAGATCGGTTGTTCCAGCGAATAGGCCCCCAACCACGATGTTTCTTGACGCGTCGGCCGCGATGGCCAACCCGGTCTGGGTCTCGATCACGGAGGAGACATCGCCGAACCGCCGGCTCCAGACGTGGTTGCCGAGCGGATCGAGCTTAAGAACGAATGCGTCACCGTTGCCCGTGCTCACGAGAGGGCCGCCCCCGAAGTCGACGGTGCCTTCGAAGTATCCCGTCACGAGGATGTTACCGTGAGCATCGACGGCGAGGTCGTACGGTTCGGCGTTGTCGAATTGACGGGCGAAATCGAGCTGGAGGCAACCAGCCTCGCACGCGCGAGGGCCACCGCCGGCGCCGACGCTGCTGCTAGCGCCGACGCTGCTGCTTGCGCCGACGCTGCTGCTTGCGCCGACGCTGCTGCTTGCGCCGCCTTCCCCCGCCTCCGGGCCGCTCGCCGGGGCCCATGCCATGTCGTCCAGGCTGCTCCTCGCGCCGCATCCGCACGTGGCCACCGCGGCCACCAGAGAAAGACGCCTCAGCTCGGACCCTCTTTTGTTCATCCCTGCCTCCCCACGCCGCCACGGTATCATCGTTCAAGACGGCGCAAGGAGAGCACGTCGGGAAAGCCGGAGCTCGACGCCGGTGCGCCCGAGGGCCGCGCTCGGGACCACGGGGGTGATGAGGAGCAGGGCGCAGGAGAGCGCCCGCCGCGCGGCCCGAGGGGGAGAATCGGGCCGCGGGCCTCCGGGATCAGCCGGTCACGTTCTCCCAGGCGACGGCGGTCGGCCCGAGGAGCGAGCGCCCGTTGGTCGCGATGACCTCCTTGTACCAGGAGAAGGAGTCCTTCGGGATCCGGCGCTGGGTCTGGTAATCGACGTAGACGAGCCCGAAGCGCTCCTTGTAGCCCTCGGCCCACTCGAAGTTGTCGAGGAGCGACCAGGCCCAGTACCCGACGACGGGGACGCCCTCTTTCACCGCCCGTGCGAGGCCGAGCAGGTACCGGTGCATGAGGTCGATGCGCTGCGGGTCGTGCACCTTGCCGTCGAGGAAGACCTGGTCCCTCGTGGAGGTGCCGTGCTCGGTGATCCCGATCGGCAGCTTGTATCGCTCCCAGAAGTACCTCGATCCCCAGTACAGGGTGCTGGGGACCACCTGCAGCCAGTCGAGCGTCGCGCGCGGGTAGCCGGGCGGGGAGGCGACGCGCTCGGGCTTGCCGTCCTTGCCTTGCCGCCACGTGCCCGCCGAGTACATGTTGAGCCCGAGGTAGTCGATAGGCCGCTTGATCTGGTCGAAGTCGCTGGCGGGGAAGTCGGGCATGTCGTTGCCGAAGAGCCGGAGGCCGCTCTCCGGATACCGCCCCTCGAGCACCGGCGCGATCCACCAGGCGTTGTTCCACGGGTGCCGCTCGTAGACCGAGAAGATCGCCTCGCGCGCCGCCTCGACGTCGCCCGGGTCCTCCGTCGCGGGGCGCTGCACCTGGGTCGCGAGCACGTAGCCGATCTTCGCGGCTTTGACCGCGGCCCGCAGGGCGTCCACCTGCTTGCCGTGGGCCCGCATCTGGTTGTGGGCCGCGGTCAGGTACTCCCGGTACGGGAGCTTGAGCCCGGGGGCGAAGTGCCCCTCGAGGAGCGCGTTGCCGATGAACGCCTGGGGCTCGTTCTGCGTCACCCACCACGGTACGCGATCCCCGAGCCGCCTGGCGACGACCGTCGTGTAGTCGGCGAACCAGTCGGCGACGTCGCGCTGGAGGAACCCGCCGCGGTCCTGGAGCGCCTGGGGGAAGTCCCAGTGGAACAGCGTGCACATCGGCGTGATGCCGAGGCGGAGGAGCTCGTCGACGAGCCGGTCGTAGAAGTCGAGCCCCTTCGGGTTGACCTTGCCCGTGCCCTCCGGGAGGACCCGTGTCCATGAGACGCTGAAGCGGTAGCTCTTGGCGCCGAGCTCGGCGAGCAGCCCGAAGTCCTCCTTGTAGCGGTGGTAGTGGTCGCACGCGACGTTGCCTGTGTGCCCTTCGAAGACCTTGCCGGGGGTGTTCGAGAAGACGTCCCACACGGAGGGGCCGCGGCCGTCCTCGGTGGCGGCGCCTTCGATCTGGTAGGCCGCGGTGGCCGAGCCCCACAGGAAGCCCGCGGGGAACGGCGCGGCCGTCGCGCCTGCTGGGTCCGCGCCGGCCGAGGGGGGCGGCGACGCGGGCGCGGAGGTGGACGAGGCTGCCGCGACGGGTGGCGCCGCTGCCGTCGCAGCGGACGGGGCGGACGCGGCTCCAGAGGCGTTGTTCTGGGGGAGCGACTCGGAAGGCGTGGAAGCAGACATGGGGACGCATCATCCACAGCGCCCGGTGGGCAGCAATGGGGTCGTGCCTGCGCCGGTTGCTTGACGGCCCGCTCCGGGTCGACAACATGGGCGACATGCTCGCGATCCGTCCCATGGCCGCCGGCGGCCCCGAGGTGATGCAGCTCGAGGAGCACCCGACACCCGCGCCTGGCCCGGGTGAAGCCGTGGTCCGCGTCGAGGCAGCGGGGGTGAACTTCATCGACATCTACCAGCGGAGCGGCCAGTACAAGCTCGATCCGCCGATCCCGCTCGGGCTCGAGGGCGCGGGGCGCGTCGAGGCGGTGGGGCCCTCCGTCACCGAGGTGAGGGAGGGGGATGAGGTCGCGTGGACCGGCGGCCCCGGCTCGTACGCCACGCACGTCCGCATCCCGGTCGCGAAGCTCGTCCCCGTGCCCGCAGGCGTCGGCGCGAGGCGCGCGGCGGCCGCGATGCTCCAGGGCATCACCGCGCAGTACCTCGCGCGCTCCACGTTCCCGCTCGGGCCCGGCCACACGTGCCTGGTCCACGCGGCCGCGGGCGGGGTCGGCCTGCTCCTCTGCCAGATGGCGAAGCGGCTCGGCGCGCGCGTGATCGGCACGGTCTCGACCGAGGAGAAGGCGCGGCTCGCGCGCGGCGCCGGCGCCGACGAGGTGATCCTGTACACGCAGGCCGATTTCGAGGCCGAGGCGCGCCGGCTCACGGGCGGCGCCGGCGTCGACGTTGTCTACGACGGGGTCGGGCACGACACGTTCGCGAAGAGCCTCGGCGCGCTCCGCCCGCGCGGCATGATGGTGCTCTTCGGTCAGTCGAGCGGGCCGGTGTCCTCGTTCGACCCGCAGATCCTGAACCAGAAGGGGTCGCTGTACCTCACGCGACCGAGCCTCGCGCACTACACGGCGACGCGCGAGGAGCTGCTCCAGCGCGCCGCCGACGTGCTCGGCGCGATCGCGCGCGGCGAGCTCACGATCTCCGTCGGCGCCACGTACCCGCTCGCCGAGGCGGCCGAGGCGCACCGCGCGCTCGCCGGGCGAGCGACGATGGGGAAGGTGCTGCTCCTTCCGTAGCGCGCAGGCAGGGGGCGAGCTGCCAGGGCGCCAGGTGGAGAGGGAGATCTGGCCGCCACGAGGCCAGAAGAAGATTCAAACGCCAAGGCGCCAGGGCGCAAAAAGACGATAAGCGATCTGGCGTGGCATGGGCACGAGGGTCCGCGGCGAGATCGCGTGGGAATGCGGCGCGTTCGATCGGGACCGCGAAGCGCGGTAGCGCCGTCCGGCTCCGATGTTGACCGCGCGTCCTCCGCGCCAGTACGCTGCCGGCGCAGAGGTGCACATCTCATGATTGAACGTCCCACGCTTGTGCCCGAGAAGGTCTCCGAGGCGGTGAAGTCGCAGCTCGCCAGCTTCCATCGCGCCGTCGTCGATGAGGTCGCGGCCGCGGTGAGCCGCGACCGGGTCGTCGTCGTCGGGATGGCCCAGAATCCCATCGTGAAGAAGGCGCGGCAGCTGCTCGATGGAGAGGGCGTGAAATATACCTACCTGGAGTACGGGAGTTACCTCTCCAAGTGGAAGGAGCGGCTCGCTCTCAAGCTCTGGGCCGGCTTCCCGACGTTCCCGATGGTGTTCGTCGACGGGGTCCTCGAAGGCGGCCACAGCGACCTCGTGAAGCTCCGCGACCAGGGCAAGCTCAAGGGGCAGTCCTGACGAGGCGCGGCTGAACGTCGGGCACAGAACGCGCCAACACGCAAACGCGCCACCACGCAAACGCGCATCAGCGCGCCGCGCGCGCGGCGGCGGGCCAGCGCGCAGGCCGCCTCGACCGCGGCGCGGCGCGCGAAACGACGCGCCGGCCGGTGATTCCGTGATATGCGGGAAGGCGCGGCGCGCCCTCGCGGCCGTCGCCGCGCTGAAGGACGGCAGCTCGGAGGCACCTCGTGACATCGCTCGGGATCCACGGAAGACGGCGGGATGACGAGGGGAGCGGCGCGGCTCGACGGCCCGGAGGCGGCGCGCCGTGAGCACCTACGCGATCAAGCGGCTGCTCTCCATCATCCCCACGCTCTTCCTCGTCGCCACCCTTGTGTTCATCCTGGTGCGCATCGTGCCGGGCGGCCCGTTCGACCAGGAGCGGGCCGTGCCCGTCGAGGTCCAGCGGCAGCTCGACGCCAAGTACCACCTGAACGATCCGGTGCTGAAGCAGTATGGCGACTGGCTCCTTGCGCTCGTCACGAAAGGCGACCTGGGCCCGACGTTCAAGTACCCGAACCGCACCGTCAACGAGATCATCGCCCTCAGCCTGCCCGTGTCGATGCAGCTCGGGTTCTGGGCGATGCTCTTCGCCCTCGCGATGGGCATCCCCCTCGGCATCGTCGGGGCGATCCGCCAGAACACCTGGAAGGACACGGCGGCCATGGCGGTCGCCATGGTCGGCCTCAGCGTGCCGCGGTACGTGCTCGCGCCGCTGCTCATGCTCGTCTTCTCGCTCAAGCTCTACTGGTTCCCGGTCGCCCGCTGGGAGACGTGGCGGCACATGGTGCTCCCGATCATCTGCTCCGGGCTCCCGGTGGCCGCCTACATCGCCCGGCTGACGCGCGGCGGGATGCTCGAGGTGATCCGCTCCGACTTCATCCGCACCGCGCGCGCCAAGGGGCTCTCCGAGCGCAAGGTCGTCCTGAAGCACGCGCTCCGGGGCGGGCTGCTCCCGGTCGTGAGCTTCCTCGGCCCGGGCTTCAGCGGCCTGCTCGTCGGCTCCCTCGTCGTCGAGAAGATCTTCAACATCCCCGGCATGGGCCGCTACTTCGTCGAGGCGGCCACGAACCGCGACTACAACCTCGTGATGGGGGTCATGCTCGTTTACGGCTTCCTGCTCATGCTCTTCAACGCGATCGTCGACGTGGCGTACGCCTTCATCGACCCGCGGGTGGAGCTGCGCTGACCATGCCCGCCGCCCCCCCGCCGCACGCCGCCGCGCCCGCCGACGCCTCGCCCGCCGACCTGCCCGCCGTCCCCGGCGGCGCGGCGCCGCGCCCGGCCGCCCCGCTGCGGCTCGACGCGCTCGAGCAGGGGTCGAGCCTCGGGCGCGACGCGTGGCGGAGGCTCCGCAAGAACCGCGCGGCGGTCGCCTGCGGCGTCGTGCTCGTCGCGATGATCCTCGCCTGCATCCTCGTCCCCGAGCTGTCGAGCTACCAGTACGACAAGGCCGACCTCAAGCTCGGCGCGCAGCCGCCGTCGCTCGCGCACTGGATGGGCACCGACTACTTCGGCCGCGACCTCATGGCCCGCGTGTTCTTCGGCGGGCGCATCTCGTTCGCCGTCGGCATCGTCGCGACGCTCGTCAGCTTCGTCATCGGCGTGAGCTGGGGCGGCGTCGCCGGCTACTTCGGCGGCAAGGTCGACGCGATCATGATGCGCATCGTGGACGTGCTCTACACGTTCCCGTTCCTCATCCTCGTCATCCTGCTCATGGTCTTCTTCGCGAACGACCAGACGGCCCTCTACCGCGCCTGGAAGGTCGCGCTCGGCCTGTTCGTCCAGGATCCCTCGGATCCGAGCTACTTCCCCATCTTCCAGATCGTCGTCGTCTTCGCGGCCCTCGGCGGCATCTCCTGGCTCACGATGGCCCGCATCGTGCGCGGTCAGGTGATCGCGCTGCGCAGCCAGCCGTTCATCGAGTCGGCGCGCTCGATCGGCGTCGGCCACACCGCGCTGATCTTCCGGCACCTCGTGCCGAACGCGCTCGGCCCGATCATCGTCTACACGACGCTCACCATCCCCGAGGTGATGATGACCGAGGCGTTCCTGAGCTTCCTCGGCCTCGGCACGCAGGAGCCGCTGTCGAGCTGGGGCCTGCTCGCGTCCACGGGCGCCGACGCGATGGACCTCTTCCCCTGGCAGCTCATCTTCCCGGCGCTGATGCTCGCGCTCACGCTGATCTGCTTCAACTTCCTCGGCGACGGGCTCCGCGACGCCCTCGATCCACGCATCCGAAAGGACTGAAGGGACGCCGCTCCCACGGCGCGCGCCCGCACGGACCATGCTGCTCGAGGTCAAGAACCTGAAGACCCACTTCTTCACCGAGGAAGGGGTGGTGCGCGCGGTCGACGACATCTCCTTCAGCCTCGATCGCGGCGAGGTCCTCGGGATCGTCGGCGAGTCCGGCTCGGGCAAGAGCGTGACGAGCCTCTCGTTGCTCCGGCTCATCCCCGACCCGCCGGGCAGGATCGTCGGCGGCCAGATCCTGCTCGAGTCCGAGGGGGGCGTCGTCGAGGACCTCGCGGAGGCGAGCGAGGCGCGGATGGAGCGCATCCGCGGCGACCGCATCGCGATGATTTTCCAGGACTCGATGACGTCGCTGAACCCCTATCTCCGGGTGAGCGAGCAGCTCATCGAGGTGCTGGAGCTGCACCGCGGCATGCGGCGCACCGAGGCCCGCCGGCGCAGCGTCGAGATGCTGCAGGCGGTGGGCATCCCCGCGGCGGCGTCGCGGATCGACGACTACCCGCACCAGCTGTCGGGCGGGATGCGGCAGCGCGTGATGATCGCGATGGCGCTGCTCTGTGACCCGGACCTGCTCATCGCCGACGAGCCGACGACGGCGCTCGACGTCACGATCCAGGCGCAGATCCTGGATCTCATCCAGGAGCGGAAGGAGGCGCTCGGCGCGGCGGTCCTGCTCATCACGCACGACCTCGGCGTCGTCGCGAAGATGGCCGATCGCGTCGCCGTCATGTACGCCGGGCGCATCGTCGAGGAGGGCCCGGTCGGCGCCATCTTCCACGCCCCGCGGCACCCGTACACGATCGGCCTGTCGCGGTCGATCCCGCGGCTCGACGGCGCGCGCGGCGACGACCTCGTCCCCATCCCGGGGATGCCGCCGTCGCTCGCGCGGCTGCCGCCGGGCTGCCCATTCCACCCGCGCTGCGCGCACGCGGTCTCCGTGTGCCAGGAGGAGGCGCCGCCGCCGCGGGTCGTCTCGGGCGCGGGGGACAGGAGGGCGCTGCACGTCGTGCGGTGCCACGTCGAGGACGTCGCCGGACGAGCGCCATGACCACACCCGCCACACCCCCGCCGCTGCTCTCGGTGCGCGATCTCAAGGTCCACTTCCCGGTGCGGCGCGGCCTGCTCCAGCGGCAGGTCGGCACGGTGCGCGCGGTCGACGGCGTCTCCTTCGACGTCGAGCGCGGCGCGACGCTGGGCCTCGTCGGCGAGTCCGGCTGCGGCAAATCGACGACGGGGCGGGGGATCCTCCGCCTCGTCGCGCCGACGTCGGGGAGCGTGAAGATCGACGGCCGGGAGGTCCTGACGCTCGACCCGCGCGCGCTGCGCAAGGCGCGCCGCGAGATGCAGATGATCTTCCAGGACCCGTACGCGAGCCTGAACCCGCGCATGACGGTCCACGACCTCATCGCCGAGCCGCTCTCCACCCACGGCCTCGTCTCGTCGCGCGACGAGTCGCTCCGCGAGGTGGCGCGCCTGATGGAGCTCGTGGGGCTCTCGCCCTCGTACATGCGGCGCTACCCGCACGAGTTCTCCGGCGGCCAGCGGCAGAGGATCGGCATCGCCCGCGCGATCGCCCTGCGGCCGAAGCTCGTGATCGCGGACGAGCCGGTCAGCGCGCTCGACGTGAGCATCCAGGCGCAGATCGTCAACCTGCTCGCCTCGCTCCAGCGCGAGCTGTCGCTCACGTACGTGTTCGTGGCGCACGACCTCGCGGTGGTTCGCCATCTGTCAAGCGAGATCGCGGTGATGTACCTCGGCCGGATCGTCGAGCGCGCTCGTCCAGATGCATTATTCCGCTCACCGCAGCATCCGTACACGCAGGCGCTGCTGTCGGCGATCCCGATCCCCGATCCCGACGTGGAGCGCAAACGGCGTCGCCTGACGCTCGTCGGCGAGGTGCCGAGTCCGCTGAACCCGCCGTCCGGTTGCCATTTCCACACCCGCTGTCCCTATGCGATGGAGCGGTGCAGCATCGAGGTGCCTCCGCTGGAGGAGCGCCGTCCTGGTCACTGGGCTGCTTGCCACCTCACCGAGTTACCCACGGTACCTATGCATCCGTGAGGGTGATCCAGCAGCGCGCAGTTCCCGACAGCAGTTCCCGACATCGGTTGAGCTCGCTGTCCAGACATGACGGGGAATGTCCGATGACAGGATTTTCCTGACCTCTGCTTGGGCCGGGGAGGTTAGGATTCTTGGACCGATGCCGCGAATTTCTGACGCCACGCTTCGCGCCCAGATCCCGACGGCCCTTCTCATCGGCGGCGATCAGGCGCTGCTGGAGCGCTGCCAGGCGGCGGCGATGGACGTGGGGATCGTTGTCAAGGCGTGTCCTGTCTCGATGGCTGCGGCGCTGGCGGAGGAGCGCCGGCCGGTGGTCATCGTGGTCACGCCGTCGACCTACGCGCTGGCTCCCGAGGCGTTCGAGGAGATCGCGCGCGAGGTGGTGAGCACGCTCGTGCGGGTCGACGAGACGCTGAAGGACGACGAGCTCGGGGCGATGCTCGGCACGGCGGCGCGCGAGAGCCGCAAGCAGCGCTCGTGGCAGCTCACGCCGGGGCGCTACTCGCTGACGCCTGGGGACGATGGGTCCTCGGCGCCGCGCTCGGAGCGCTGGACGCTCGGGGTGATGACGGCGGATGCGTCGTCGCGGCGCGACGCCGAGTCGACGCCGCTGCCGCGCTCCGGGCCGCGGAGCGCGGGCGCGCACGAGCTTGCGTCCCGCGAGCGCGTGGCGGCTGCCGTGGCCGCGCACCGACCGGAGCGCTCGGGTGCCGGGGCGTCCGGGGAGGCGGCGTACCGGCCGCTCGATCCGGCTGCGCCGCGCTCGGAGCGTCTGGGCGTCATGACGCTGGCGCCGTCCTCTTCGCGCGCGCGCCGTGAGGTGCCCTCGTCGCCGCCGGCGCCGGCCGGCGTGGTGGTTGCGCGCCGGGACGCGGTGCCGCCCGCGGCCAGAGGGGGCACGTACGCGCGGCGGGAGACGCCGCTGCCGGGCTCGCAGCCGGCGGGTGGGTACGCGCGGCGGGAGGCGCCGTTGCCGGGAGGGTACCCGCGGCGGGACACGCCGGTGGCGGGCTCGCAGGAGGCCGCGATGTATTCGCGGGGGGCGACGCAGCCGGCCTCCGCGTATGCGCGGAGGGACACGCCGGCGCCGCTGTCGCAGCCGGCCGCGGTGTACCCGCGGCGAGAGGTACAGCCGGCCGCGGCGTACGCGCGGCGGGACACGCCGGCGCCGCTGTCGCAGCCGACGGCGCCGAGCTCGCGGCAGCCTGCCGGGGCGCCTCCCCGGCGGGACACGCCGGTGGCGGGCTCGCAAGCGGCAGCGCCGAGCTCGCGGCGGGAGACGCAGCCTGCGGGGGCGCCTCCTCGGCGGGAGATGCCGGCGCCGGCGTCGCAGCGGGGGGCGGGGCACCCGCGGCCGGAGACCCTGGGGTCGCAGCCGGGAGCGGCATCGCCTCAGCGAGAGGCGCTCGCGCCGGGCGCACAGGAAGGTGAGCCCTACGGCGGTCACCCCACGCCGCCGCCGAGCTCACACCGGGCGCCGCCGTCCTCCCGCAGAGCTCAGTTCCACGTCGACATCGCTCTGCTGTTCGATGAGCGAGGCCTGCCGCGCGCCGATCCGCAGGCGAAGTGAAAGGTCTCCGAGCGTTCGGCTCAGCCGCCGCCTGAGCCACCTGCGCCAGTCGAGCCACCTGCGCCGTCGGAGCCGCCTTCGCCGCCCGAGCCGTCGGAGCCGCCTTCGCCGCCCGAGCCGCCTTCGCCGCCCGAGCCGTCGGAGCCGCCTTCGCCGCCCGAGCCGTCGGAACCACCTTCGCCGCCCGAGCCGTCGGCGCCGCCGTCGCCGCCCGAGCCGTCGGAACCGCCTTCGCCGCCCGAGCCGCCCTCGCCGCTGCCGTCTTCACACGACTCCGCGATGGTCAGCGACAGGCTTCGGGTGAGCGGCTCCTGCTTGCCCTCGCCGCCGAGGAGCGGCTCGCCCGTGTCGCTCACGGCGGTGAGGGTGATCGCGAGCTCGCCGTAGCGTTCCTCGGGCTCGAGCTTGTCGAGACGCACGTCGATCACACGGCCGGCCGCGGCGTTGTTCTCCTCGCCGTTGACGCTGAGCTCCAGGTGCCCGCACTGCCGGTACGTCAAGCAAGTGCCGGGAGGGCGGAGGAGGAGCTCCGAGACCGTGACGCTGATCGGAATCGTCGGCCCGTCGCCGGAAGAGGCGGTCGAGCGCGCCCCGATCGCGACGCATGCGCCGTCCTTCGGGCTCACGATCTCGATCTGGGGCGTTCCGGTCGGGCCGGGGGCGCTCGACGTCCCGTCGTCGCCGCAGCCGGAAGCGCCGGAGAGCCCGGCGACGAGGACGAGCGCGAACCGCGCAACGATCGGGGATGCCATGCCGCGCGGTTTATCCGTTGGCGTGGCGCCGGGCAATCCCTTCGTCCGCGAACGGCCCCGCCCGTGGCCCGCAGAGGGCCCCCGCAGGCACCGCCAAGGGCCGCGCCGGCATCGCCAGGGGCCGTTGCAGGCACCACCGAGGGCCCCGCGGGCACCCGCGGAGGTTCTGCGGGGACGGCGCCGCGCCCCGGCGGCCGCGGACCGCGCTCCGCCTGGGCCCCGGCGGGCGGACGCGCCGCCGCCTTCCCGGCGACGCTCACCCGGTGACCGGTGGGGCGGCCGAGGCTAAGCTTCGCGCGGCCATGACGACAGCGACCAGGCAGGAGTCGATCCAGAGCAAGCTCGCTCGCGCGCTCGATCCCGTGCACCTCGAGGTGGAGAACGAGAGCCGCATGCACAGCGTGCCGGCGGGCTCGGAGACCCACTTCAAGGTGCTCGTGGTGAGCGAGGCGTTCCGGGGCATGAGCCCCCTCGAGCGCCACCGGCGCGTCAACGACGTCGTGCGCGAGGAGTTCGGCGCCGGGCTGCACGCCCTGACGATCCGCGCGATGACGCCGGACGAGTGGGAGCGACAGGGCGGCGCGGATTTCCGCTCTCCCGCGTGCCTGGGCGGCTCCAAGGCGGCGCCGGGCTCCGGCGCGAAGTCGAGCTGAGCGGCGAGCCGCGCATGGAGCTCGTCGTCGCGCTCGTCTCGGACCTGCACTTCGGCCCGCAGGCGTCGTTCGGGGGCAAGCTGCGCAAGCTCACGGGCGAGGCGCCCGCGCTCACGCGTGCCTTCGTGGAGCGGATGAACGAGCTCACGCGGCCCGAGCTCGTCGTGAACCTGGGCGACGACATCGAGGACGAGGGGCCCGAGGCCGATCGGGCGCGCTACGGCGAGTGCATCGCCGCGCTCCGCGGCGTGCGGGCCGAGCTCTTCCACGTCGCCGGCAACCACGACGTCGTCCACCTGAGCGAGGCCGATCTGCTGTCCGCCTGGGGCAGGCCCGAGGTGACCCGGCTCCACTACGCGTTCGACCGCGGCGGGTTCCACTTCACGGTCCTGCACACGCGCGAGCGCAAGGATCACGATGTGTCGGTGGGGCCCGAGCAGCTCGCCTGGCTCGCCGAGGACCTCGCGGCGTCCTCGCTGCCCAAGGTCGTGCTGATGCACCACAGCGCGGCCGATCAAGACCTCCGGGGCAACCGCTGGTTCGAGGGGAGCCCGCACATCTGCCTCGTGCGCGAGCGACGGGCGATGCGGAAGCTCTTCGAGGAGCACGGCGTCCTCGCCGTCTTCAACGGCCACCTGCACTGGAACCACCTCGACGTGATCCGCGGTATCCCGTACGTGACGCTCCAGAGCCTGATCGAGAACCTCGACGACGACGCGCCGGGCCGCCCCGCCGCCGCGCACGCCGTCGTGCGGCTCGGCCCGAAGCGCATCGTTGTCGAGATCGAGGGCGCCGAGCGAGCGCGGTACCAGTTCGAGCGGCGGTAGGCGGCCGGCCGGCGCGCTCACCGCGCTTCACCGCCGGCTGGCGGGCCCAGCCGAGCCGGTGGCCGCCTCCGGTCGAGCGGTGGCGGCGTTCCTCGGGTCAGCTCCGCCGAGCACGTTTGCGTGCCGCAGGGCGCCGCGCCGGTGCGGGGCGCTTGCCGTCCTCGACGAGGACGTCCTCCGGCGTCGGGGCGGTGAGCACCCGCGTCGTCCATGCGACGAGCGCCGCCTCGTTCGCGGCCAGGATCCGGGCGCTCACCTCGGCCGGCACGGCGCCGAACCGGGCCGTGAGCAGCTCCAGGAGGGTCTGAGCGCGCCCCTGAGCGCGCCCCCTGCGCTCGCCCTGAGCGCGTCCTCTGCGCTCGCCCCTGCGTTCGATCTCGTCCAGCGTCGTCACGATGGCCTCCTGGGCCCGCGGGCCCGCCGCCTTCTCCAAGAGCCGACCGATCTTCCGCACGCTGAAGCGCGCGTGCGTGGCCACAAGATAGCGCAAGAGCGCCTCCAGGGCAGCGAGCCCGTTCGGCGCCTGCAGCACCTCGTCCAGCGCCGCCGCGGTGCGCGCGATCTCCCGCTCGAGCCGCGCGTCGTCGCCGGACACCGACAGGCACCACAGCACCACCTTCCCCAGCGCCGTCAGCGCCTGCTCCACCAGATCGCCGGCCCGCCCGCCGCTCACGTCGATCAGACGTAGCTCGAAGCACGGGACGTGCGGCAGGAGCGCCGCCCGCTCCGGGCCATCGACCGCGACGACATCCTGGAAGGCTCTGGCCGCCGTCCACCCCGTGTCGCTGTGGTGAATCAGCACCGGCATGATCGGAGGCAGCTTCTTCAATCCCGGCTGATCGCGGACGATCTGCTCCCACAGGCGCATCATGTACAGGCCCATGCGAAAGACCATCAGCGCCTCGACGTCGCGCTGCTGCTCGACGATGACGTAGAAGTAGACGCGCCCCTCGCCGATCCTGGCGGAGAGCACGAGGTCGCTATGACGGCTGCGCAGTGCGCGGTCGACGAAGCTGCCCTTCTCCACGCGCAGCGTGCTCCAGCGCACGGCCGCGGCCAGCGACGACGGCAACGCGGCCTTCAGCAGGCCGACGGCGTGCTCGCGCTGGGAGAAGGTCCACTGGAACAGCGCATCGTGGGGGGAGCTCAGCGCACGCTTGCGCGGCGACTTCGGCATGAGGCAACCCTCGAGGACCGACGCGCAGGAGGCAAATCTTCAGCAGATCGGTCGCAGCATGGATTCCAGCTCTCCATTTCATCGGCTGCGAGCAGGAGGTATCCAGCGCGATGCACAAGAAGACTCCCGCGTCTGCTGGAGCGGATCGGGCGCGGCCTGAAGCCGCTCCAGCGTTCTCAGAGACACAGGTGGACATCGCTCCCAACGCGCCGGCGCCGATGGAGAGGGGAGAGCGATGAGCTGCCCTCCGGGGGCCCTTCGCCTCAGGCGGAGGCCGGCGGGAGCGGCAGCACCCGCTCCACGAGATAGCGCAGGATGTCCTGTGGCGTGATGATCCCGACGAGCCGCCCCTCGCGCACGACCGGCAGATGGTGGATCCGGTTCTCGCGGAGCAGGGTCATCACCTCGTCGGTGGGCATGAACTCGTCCACGCAGATGGGCGGGGTGCTCATCACGTCCGCGGCCGTCATGCCCTCGTACTCCTTGCGCAGGAGCACGCCCAGGAGATCCGTCTCGCTGACGAACCCGACGATGCGGTGGCCCTCGTCGATGACCGGCGCGCCGCTCAGGTGATGCTTCGCGAACAGCTGCAACATGTCGGTGACCGGCGTGCCCTGCTCCAGAGCGATCACGCGCTCGGTCATCAGATTGCGCGCATGGCCCTTCATGGTCTGCGGCATGTAATGATCAACGTGCAGCGGCGTCAAGGGCGCAGCGACGCACCGCGCCGAGCAGTCCGTCCAGCCGCCGTTCATCCTCCCCACCGTCCCTCCCTCGGGCGAACGCCGCAGAGAGCAGCGCGCGCCCCGGCCCGGACGAGCTCAGCGCGGCCCTCCCGGCCGACCCCGCAACCCGGCGGGCCGCCCCCGCAGGCCGGTAGAAAGCTGTCATCCACCCCCCGACGACGCCAGCGCGGCGAACGCCCCCCGAACGCCGCCCGGCAGGGGTAGTGGTCACATTCGCCCAGAAAGAATTCACATGAAGGCGAGAAGACGGGAAGATCATTGATTTTTTCTTCCCGCCTCCCCGCCTTCATGTTCAATTTTGACCACTACCCCGGCAGGAGGGTGGCTGTCAGCGACAGGACCCCGCCTCGCCGCTCATCACGGCGACGTCGCCCATCGCGCCTCCGTCCCCGGTACCAGCATCGCTGTTCTTGATACCGTGGACAGAGCGGGAGTCTCGCGCCGACAGCGCCGACAGAGCGATCGCGCCGCGACACAAAAAAAGAGCATATTGCGTGCGCGTCGGTCTTTGCCGCGCGATTCATCAGTGACATCTTTCCATGGGTTGCTGTGGCGGAGATGACCGACATCGGCCGCTCCGGCCTTGTTGGCTTCTTCGCGGCTCGTGCACTTGAACCAAGATCTACGTACCGGCGTTCGATGCGAGCACCCGTGGCCCGCGTCGCGGCGCCGGTCGTTTCGGGAGCTCACGGGCGAAGAGCTCATGGGCATCCCAGGGGGGCATTCACCATGGAGCATTCGCCGAAGCTGGCTGCACTTGTCCTGGCCGTCGCCGCGCTGTTCACAGGCGCATGCGCGGCCCCGCTCGACCCGGAGGCCGAGGCCGCGGACGACGCCGCGTCCCAGCCCGTCCGGTCGCACAACGCGCTGACGTCGAACGCGCTGACGTCGAACGCGCTCACGGCCGAGGCGCTGACGTCGAAGGCGCTGACGTCGAACGCGCTCACGGGCCAGGCGCTCTCGGACAACCCGCTCACGGCCGAGGCGCTCCGCGACCCGTCCGCACGCACCGTGCTGCGGTACATCGCGAGCTGCGCGCTGCCAGCAGGCGAGCGCCTCACCGTCGCGCTCGACGACGACGAGCTCTCCTTCCCGGGAGAGCTCGGCCTCGCGCCGGGCTGGGGCCAGGAGGGCGGCTCCTGCGACGGCGCGTGCCGGACCTGGGTCAGCGGCTGCGTCCTCGCCCGCGTCAACTACCTCGGACAGAAGGTGAGCCTCTCCCTCCGCGGCGATCGCGCGGAGCTCCGCGCCGACAAGGTCGAGCGCTCCGCGTACCCCACGCGGGAGGCGACGTACTACGGCGACATCTTCGCGGAGGTGCCCCGCTACCACGCATGCCTTCCTCCGGAGGCCTCCGCCATCCCCCGCGTCTGCGGGCCGTCGCTCGAGACGTGCGCGATCGAGGTCGCCGGCTCGTGCGACAGCCTGTGCGACGCGCCGAGCGGCGACGGCAGCTTCCCGAACTGCCGCGGCAAGGTCCGCGGCCGCTCGGGCAAGCTCTCGGTCGAGAAGACGCCGCACCCGGGCTCGGTCACCGCGTTCCTGCGCTGACGTGGGCCACGCGGAGATCATCGCGGGGCGCTTCGTCATCGAAGGAGAGGCCGCCGCGGGCGGGATGGGCACCGTCTACAAGGCGCACGACCGCCTCGGCGGCGTTTCGGTCGCCCTCAAGATCGTCCGCCTGAGGAGCGCGATCCAGGTCGAGCGGTTCGAGCGGGAGGCCGCCCTCCTCGCCGCGCTCGTCCATCCGGGCATCGTGCGCTACATCGCGCACGGCAGCACGCCGGAAGGCGACCGCTACCTCGCCATGGAATGGCTCGACGGCGAGGACCTCGCCGCGCGCCTCGCCCGCCGCTTCCTGCCTGCGAGCGAGGGGCTCTCGCTCGTGCGCCGGGCCGCCGACGCCCTCGCGTTCGCGCACGCGCGCGGCATCGTCCACCGCGACATCAAGCCGAGCAACCTCTTCCTCCCCGGCGGCGACGCCGGGCGGGTCAAGCTCGTCGACTTCGGCATCGCGCGGCCCAGCGCGGACGCGGGGCGCGTGACCGTCACCGGCGGCGTGCTCGGCACGCCCGGGTACATGGCCCCGGAGCAGGTCGAGGCCAGGTGCGCGCCCGATCCGCGCAGCGACGTGTTCTCCCTCGGGTGCGTCCTGTTCGAGTGCCTCACCGGCCAGCCCGCCTTCGCAGGCGCGAGCCCGATGGCCGCGCTCAGCAAGATGCTCCTCCAGGAGCCGCCCCGCCTCCGCGACCTGCGCGCGGACGCGCCCGCGCCGCTCGACGAGCTCGTCGCGCGCATGCTGTCCAGGCTGCCCGGCGACCGCCCGCGCGACGGCGCCGAGGTCGGGGCGGAGCTCGACCGGATCGTCGCGATGGATGGCGTGTGGACCGCGCCGCCCGACGCGCCGACGCTCTCGGGGAGCGAACCGCCCGGCGCGCCGACGCTCGCGGGGGGGAGCGCGCCGGTCCGCGGCGCCGGCCCGCGCGAGCGCGCCGCCCTCACGCTGGACGAGCAGCGCGTCGTGAGCCTCATCTTCCTCGGCGAGGCCGACCACGGCGCGGTCCGGGCGCCGCGGCCGGCCGCGCAGGCCACGGAGACCCCGAGCTCGCCGCCGCCCCGCTCGGCCGGCTCGCCGCCGCCCGCGTCGGCCGGCTTGCCGCCCGCGTCCACATCGCGCGCCGCCGAGCTCCGCGCGCTCGTCGAGCTCCACGGCGGCAGGCTCACGCAGCTCGTCCCGGGCGTCGACCTCGTCATGATGTCCGGCCCCGGCAGCGCCGTGGATCGCGCCGAGCGCGCCGCCCAGTGCGCGCTCGCCCTCCGCGCCGAGCTACCGGACGCACCGCTCTGCGTCATCACGGGGCGGGGCGTCTTCTCCGCGGGCCTCGCCGAGGGCGACGCCATCGACCGCGGCCTCGCCGAGCTCCGCGCCGCGCCCACCGGCGCCGTGCGCCTCGACAGCGCGACCGCCGACATGCTCGGGCCGCGCTTCGTCGTCGCGCGCGTGGTCCACTCGATGACCCCCGCCCCCTCGACACCGGGCGAGCCGCTCGTCCTCTCCGGCGAGCGCGCCGTCGACGAGATCGCCCCCGCGCTGCTCGGGAAGCGCACGCCCTGCGTCGGCCGCGCCCGCGAGCTCTCCATGCTCCACGGCGTGCTCTCCGGCTGCATCTCCGAGTCGCTCGCGAGCGCCGTGCTCGTCCTGGGGCCGCCCGGCGCCGGCAAATCCCGGCTCCGCCTGGAGCTCTTCGCCGCCCTGCGGCAGCGCGACGAGCCGGTCGAGATCCTCTGGGGCCGCGCCGACTCGGGCTCCGCCGGCTCGCCGTTCGGCATGGTCGCCGACGTGCTCTGCCGGGCCGCCGGCCTCCGCGCGCGCGACCCGGCGTCGGCGCGGCACCGCAAGCTGAAGCAGCGGCTCGGACGCCACCTCGGCGGCCCGGCGCTCGAGCGCGCGGCGGCGTTCCTCGGCGAGATCGCCGGCGCGCCGTCGCCGGAGCACGCCCGCTTGCTGCGCGCCGCGCGCCAGAGCGCGGCCGGCGTGAGCGACGGCGTGTGGGCCGCGTGGGAGGACTGGCTCGCGGCCGAGTGCGCCGCGCGCCCGGTGCTCGTCGCGCTGGAGGACCTGCACTGGGGCGACGCCGCCACCGTGCGCCTGCTCGACGCGACCCTCCGGAACCTCCGCGAGCTGCCGCTCATGCTGCTCGCGCTCGCGCGCCCCGACGTCCACCGGCAGTTCCCGAGCCTGTGGGCCGAGCGCGAGGTGCAGACGATCAAGCTCGGCCTGCTGCCGCGCCGCGCGAGCGCGGAGCTCGTGCGCGCCGCGCTCGGCGCGTCCGCGGCCGAGGGCGTGGTCGCGCACCTCGTCGAGCGCGCCGGCGGCAACCCGTTCTACCTCGAGGAGCTCATCCGGGCGGTCGCGAGCGGCAAGGGCGAGCTCCTGCCCGATTCGGTGCTCGGCACGGTCGAGGCGCGGCTCGACGCCGAGGGCAACGAGGGCAAGCGCGTGCTCCGGGCGGCCAGCATCTTCGGCGATCGCTTCTCGAAGCGCGGCGTCGCGGCGCTGCTCGGCGGCGAGGGGCACCTCGCCGACGTGGAGGCCTGGCTCAGGGCGCTCGCCGACCGCGAGCTCGTCGCGCCGGCCTCCGGGTCGGGGAGCCTCACCGACGCCGCCGACTACGTCTTCCGCCACACGCTCGTCCGCGAGGCCGCCTACGCCATGCTGACCGAGCCCGATCGCGCGCTCGGCCACCGGCTCGCGGGCGCGTGGCTCGAGCGGGGCGCCTCCGCGGATCCGAGGGTCGTGGCCGAGCACTTCCGCCGGGGCGGAGAGCCCGGCCGCGCGGTGCGCTGGTACCGGCGCGCGGCCGAGCAGTCGCTCGAGGCGAACGACCTGCGCGCCGCGCTCGAGCGCGCCAACTGGGGCGAGGCGTGCGGCGCCGCGGGCGAGGACCTCGGCGCGCTCCGGCTCGTCGCGGCGGAGGTCAAGGTCTGGGAGGGCGACCTCGCCGCCGCCGAGGCGCTGGGCGCGTCCGCGGCCGAGCTGCTCCCCGCCGGCTCCCCCGGGTGGTTCCGGGCCGTCACCCAGATCGCCGCCGCGGCGGGGAAGCTCGGCGCCGTCGACCGCGTGGCGGGGTGGGCCGCCGTCGCCGAAGGTCTGTCCGCGGCGAGCGATCCGGCCGCGTCGCCGCCCTCCAGCGCGCTCGCCTCGCCGCCCTCCGCGTCGCCGCCCTCCGGCGCGGCCGCGCTGCGGCGCGCGCGGATCGCGTGCTTCTGCGAGTGCGGCGCGCAGCTCGTCTTCGGCGGCCGTTACGCCGAGGCCGACGCCCTGCTCGCGCGCATCGACGAGGGCCTCCGCGCGCTCCCGCCGCCGGACGCCGAGCTCGTCGCGATGGCGCAGCAGCTCCGCGCGATCCGCGCCTCGGCCGGCGGCGACCCCGAGGCGTGCCTCGAGGGCCTGGAGGCGGCGCTCGCGGCCTTCGAGCAGGCCGGGGACAGGCGCAGCGCGTGCGTGATCGGCGCGAACCTCGGCTTCATCTACGCGGAGCTCGGCGAGCTCGGGGCGGCCGAGTCCGTCCTGCGCGCCGCCCAGGAGGCCGCCGATCGGATGGGGCTGCGCGAGCTCGCCACCGTGGCGTTGCACAACCTCGGCCACGTGCTCGGGCAGCTCGGCAGGCTCGACGAGGCGCTCTTCGTCGAGCGGCGCGCGGTGGAGGCGTTCCAGCTGCGGGGCGACCTCCGCATGGAGGGCGTGGCGCGGACCTACCTCGCGAAGATCGCGCTGCTCTCGGGCGACGCCGCGACGGCCGAGCGGGAGGCGAGCGCCGCCGAGGCGGCGCTGCACGTGGCCCCGCGGCTGCGCGCGCCCGCCGTGGCGGTGCGCGCGCGCGCGCTGCTCGCCGGCGGCCAGGTCGCGGCGGCGCTCGACGCGGCGCGGGAGGCGTTCGGCGAGCTCGCGGCGCTCGGCTCCCTGGAAGAGGGCGAGTCGCTCGTGCGGCTCGCGTACGCCGAGGCGCTCGCGGCGTCCGGCGCCCACGGCGAGGCGGCCGCCGTGCTCGCCGACGCCAGGGAGAGCCTGCTCGCGCGGGCCCAGCGGATCGCAGACCCACGGCGGCGCGAGCGGTTCCTGACCGCGGTGCCGGAGAACGCGCGCATCGTCCTGGGCGCCGCAGCGACGTAGTCCTGGGCGCCGCAGCGAGCTGGCCGGCCCGAGGGGTGCATGCCGCCTCCGCCTCGCCCGCCCGTGCGCATCCGCTTCCCGGGCGACTCGGCGCGACAGGGACGGTTTGAAGCCGCTGCGCTGATGGCCTGTCGCGCCGCCTGGACCAACGTGACCCATGCGAGGGAGGCCACCAGCCTGCCGATTGTCCAGGATGAGCGAGGTGCTTGTTGCGCTGAAAGCCTGTGAGTTCCTCTTGATTCGAATTAAAAAAATACTCTATCAGAGGTGACAGGTGATCAGACGAGCTCATTCCTCCAACACGCGCGCTGCACTACCTACCACCGTCACACCTGCTCGAAATCAGCAGAGAGTCGAGAGAAAACGAGGGGCTGGGTGCCGAATGTGGATTGACGCATTGCGCTGTGCGGCGGGAGCTGCCGTTGTGCTGCTCTCGCAAGGATGCGTTGCGTCGATGGATGAGGCGATTGACGCGGAGCGCGCCGAGGTCGGCGAGGCGGCTCTGTCGTTGAAGAGCTATGCAAAGACGCAGTATCCGATCGTGCTCTGTCACGGGATGGCCGGCTTCAGGGCAATGTTCGGTGTGGTCGACTACTTCGGGGGGATCGCGTCGACGCTGCGCTCCGGCGGGGCGGAGGTGTATGCGACCGCGGTGCCGCAGTTCGACAGCACCGAGGCGCGCGGGGAGGCGCTGCTCGCGCAGGTCGAGGAACTCGTCGCGCGCACCGGGAGCGGGAAGGTGAACCTGATCGGGCACAGCCATGGAGGGCTCGACGTCCGGTATGTCGCCGCGGTGCGGCCGGATCTCGTCGCCTCGGTGACCACGATCGGGGCGCCGCACCAGGGGGCCGAGCTCGCCAGCTATCTCCAGGAGAACCTCCGCGACGGCGGGCTCGCCCAGGGGGCGCTCTCGTTCCTCGCCAACAGCCTCGGCTCGGTGCTCAGCCTGCTCAGCGGGCGCTCGACGGCTCAGGACTCGATCGCCGCCGTGAGGTCGCTCTCCGCCGAGGGGATGCGCGAGTTCAATGCGCGTTACCCGGACGGGCTGCCCGACGGCCGGTGCGGGCAGGGCGCCGCCGAGGAGAACGGCGTGCGCTTCTTCTCGTGGTCCGGGACCGGGATCGTCACGAGCCTCCTCGATCCGACCGACCTGTCGCTCGGGCTCATCTCCAAGCTGTACTCGGAGTCGAACGACGGGATGGTGGGCAGGTGCAGCTCCCACCTGGGAGAGGTGGTCCGCGACGACTACGGGATGAACCACCTCGACGAGGTGAATCAGCTCTTCGGGTTCATCAACCTGTCTGGCCCGAACCCGAAATCCGTGTTCCGGGCGCACGCGAGCCGCCTGAAGAACGTCGGTCTCTGAGCCGGCGAGGGCCCTCGTGGAGCGTCGTGGAAGGAACATTCTCCTCGCGGCGATGGCGCTCGCCGCGCTGCTCTGCGCCGGGCAGCTCGCCTCGCGGGAGCGGCCCAGGCCGTCCGCGCCGAGCGCCCGATCGAGCGGGCTGGCCGCGCGCCGCTGGCGGACGGAAGCGCTGCCGGCGCTGTCGACGACGCCGGCCCCCGCGCGCCTCCGGCAGGCGCTGTCGGTCGCGCCGCCCGCCGCGGCGCCGCGGCAGGCCGCAGCGCCCTCGCTTCGCGGCACCGACGTCGACGGCGCGGTGCTCGTCGACGCGAACGGCGATCTGATCGTCGGCCCCGAGCTCCTTTCGCTGTTCGACTACTTCCTCAGCGCGACCGGCGAGGAGCCGGCGGCGGCGATCAAGGCCCGCATCGTGGCGGCGATCCGGGAGCGCGCCACGGGCCGCGCGGCGGAGCAGGCGATCGCGCTGCTCGACCGGTACCTCGGCTACCGCGAGGCGGCCGGCGCGGCGCGCGTCGCGCAGGCGGCCGATCCGGCGGAGCGGCTCGCCGCGCTGCGCGAGATCCGGCGAGAGCATCTCGGCGCGGAGGTCGCGGCGCAGCTGTTCGGCGACGAGGAGCGGGAGGGGGAGGCGGCGATCGAGACGTCCCGCCTCCTCGCGGACGCGACCCTCTCGCCCGAGGAGCGCGACGCGCGGATCGCGGAGGTCGAGGCGGCGCTGCCCGAGCACCTCCGCGAGGCGCGGGAGGCGGCGGTGCGCCCGCTCGTCCAGCGGGCCGAGGAGCAGGCGCTCCGCGACGCGGGCGCCTCGGACGAGGAGCTGCACGCGCATCGGGTCGCGACCGTGGGCCCCGAGGCCGCCGACCGGCTCGCGGAGCTCGACCGGCAGCGGGCGGCGTGGCAGCAGCGCCTCGACGCGTTCGCCGACGCGCGCGCGGCGATCGCGGCGACCGAGGCCGATCCGGAAGCGCGGCGCGCCGCCGAGGAGGCGCTGCTCGCGCGCGCGTTCACGCCGGAGGAGCGGCTGCGCGTGCGGGCGATCCTGGGCGCCGCGCCGTGACCCGCGCGCCGGCGCGGCGCGAACCCGCCGCGGCGAGGTGCGTCCCGCGATCGGGCCGCCAAGCGGCACCATCGAGCCGTGGCTACATCGAGCCGTGGATCGAGAGCCCGAGCCCGTCGGCGGTGACGAGCGGCGCTGCGCCCATCTGGAGCACGCGGCCGCGCTGCACCGGCACGCGCACAAGCCGCGGCAAGGCGACGCCGCCGAGCAGCATCCCGAGACCGACGGCCTGGCCGGCGCCCAGGACGGAGAGGCCGACCGCGCCGGCCGCCGAGTGCCGCCCCGTGCCGAGG
Source organism: Sorangium sp. So ce887 (assembly GCF_051521455.1). Taxonomy (NCBI): domain Bacteria; kingdom Pseudomonadati; phylum Myxococcota; order Polyangiales; family Polyangiaceae; genus Sorangium; species Sorangium sp. So ce887. Next base: position 4,990,785 of record NZ_CP150354.1, read on the forward strand.
TGGATCCAGGGGCCGGCGACGGGGATGAGCAGCGAGGTGGGGCTGGGCGCGAGCCTGCCGCGTTGCCGGACGACGGAGCAGGCGCACTTGGTGCACTGGGAGACGAGGCGGGCCTCCGGCCGCTCGAGCGAGAGGGCGGCGCCGTAGAGGGCCGACGCGGTCCAGAAGCCGCCCAGCGTGGACGCACCCGTGATGATCCAGCGCCTCCTCTCGGGATTCGCGACGTAGGTGGTGGCGGCGGCGCTCTGCTGCGTGGTGATCGCGGCCCGCTGCGGCCCGAGGCTGCCTTGCGCCGAGGCCTGAGGCGAGACGACCTGTGTGGCGTCGCCCGCGGAAGCGCTGGAGATGCCGAGACAGACGCCGAGCCCGAGAAGCCCGGCGAGCCCCGCGACGACGGCTCTCCCTCCAGTTGACCTACGGCTGTTTCTCCCCATCTTCGAAGTCCGCATGAGCCCCTCCCGGTGCCATGAAACGCACCTGCGCTGGAGAGAGCAAGCCCCGGGCCCCCTGGAGATGCCTGGAGCACAGGTCGGCTCCAAAGCCCGAGATCCGAGCCACGGAGGCACAGAGAGCACAGAGGGCAAGGAGAGCACAGAGGCTCTCTGCGATTCCCGTCGAGTCCTCTGCGCCGCCGGGATTCCTCTTCCTGGAGGGGAGACGCCGGGCTGGGGAATCCCCTCATTTTGTGCCCGTATACAGCGGGAAATTGAACAGGGAGGCGGGGAGGCGGGGAGGCGGGGAGTTTTTCTGAGATTTTACTCCCCGCCTCCCCGCCTCCCTGTGAATTTTCCGAAGAGTTTGAGGGGATTCCTCAGGACGCCGGGTCCTGCGTCCGGGGAGGACCTGGAGAGCGACGCTCGGCTCCGACAGGCACACCGGCCCGGTTCTCGTCCCGGCGGAATACACACCTCACGAGAGGAACCGCGGGGAGCGCGGCGCGCTGCGGGCGCTTGACTTTCGAGAAAGCCTGTGGAGTTCCTCTCCCTCATGCACGGGATCACCGCGGGTCTCCGGCTCGCCGTTGCGGGGTGTCTCCTGAGCCTCTCGTGCACTGTCGACTCGCTGCGGGAGATCGAGAAGAACGTCGCCCGGGTCCAGTCGACGATCCCGGCCAACCTGGGCTGCGCGCCGCGCGGCGCGCCCGGTATGGTGCCCGAGCCGCCGGGGCCGCAGGAGGGGCTCAACGAGAACGACAGCACGGAAGCCGGTGAGTACAGGCACGACGATCACGCGAACGTCATGATGGATCTCCTCGTCATGGCCATTCAATGCGACGTGACGCGCGTCGTCACCCACATGCTGGACGACGCTCGCTCCGAGTTCGCGATCTCCGGGGCGAGCCGAACAGGCTGCTCGAGGAGATCCTGCGGTAGCCGAACGGCAGCTGACGCGCTCGCGCGCGCTCGATGGCTATCTGGCCGAGGACGACAGGCTACACAGCGCCCTCGCGGAGCCACTCGCCGAACCGCTCGCCGATCATCAGCGCGGTCAGGTTCGTGTTCACGCTCGGGATGGTCGGCATGATGCTCGCGTCCGCGACGATCAGCCCCTCGACGCCGCGGACGCGCCCGCGCCCGTCGACCGCCGCCGCCGGGTCCCCCTCGGGCCCCATCGGGGCCGTCCCGCACGGGTGGTAGCCGGAGCCGCAGCTCCGGTAGATCCACCGCTCCAGCGCCTCGCGCCGCATCAGCGTGCGCTCCGTCGGCCAGAGAAACCAGCCGAGCTCGCGCATCGGCGCCGTGCGGGCGACCTCGTACGCGAGCTGCATCGCGTCGACCGCGCGCGCCAGGTCGTCGCGGTCGACGAGCATGTTCGAGACGATGCGCGGCCGCGCGTGGGGATCGGCGCTCAGGTGCTCGATGCGGCCGACGCCGCGCGGCTTGCCGATGCAGCACGCGATGGCGAACGCCGGGATCGTGAAGCGCGGGTGCAGCGGGAAGAAGGAGCCCGGCTGGAGCTGCATGTCGTTCGGGTACGGGCTGCCGCGCGATGTGTAGCGGAGCACCGTCTGGACGAGCGGCTGGCGCAGGACGTCGATCAGCCCGCGGCGGCGCGGCCACAGGCCGATGGCCGCCCCCGGATGGTCGAGCAGCCGCGCCCCCACCGCGGGCACGTCGGACACGGGCGCGATCCCGAGGCGCGCGAGCTCTGCCCGCGGCCCGATCCCGCTGCGCAGGAGGATCCCGGGCGTCGCGATCGCGCCCGCGCTCAGCACCACCTTCCGCGTCGCGACGACCTCGACCCGCCCGTCGGTCTCGATCTCGACCCCCTCGACCCGGCGGTTCCGCACAAGCACCCGCCGCACCGTCGTGCGCGGCCGGAGCCGCAGGTTCTCCCGCCGGCGCACCTCGGCGGTCAGGTAGCAGCGCGCCGCGCTCATGCGCTGGCCGTCGATCTTGTTCATCGCGTGCGGCCCGACGCCGCCGGGCGCGCGCGGATCGTTCGTGTCCGCGCACTCGGGGTGGCCGAGCTCCCTGCACCCGTCGACGAACGCCGCCTGCCACGGCACGAGCTCCTCGCGCCGCGCGCGGCGGATGGGCACCGGGCCGCCCTGGCCGTGCCAGGGCTCGCCGAGGTCGCGGTCGTCCTCGAGGCGCTTGAAATAGGGGAGGCAAGCGTCGAAGCCCCACTCGGGCAGGCCGAGCGCTGCCCACTCGTCGTAGTCGTACGGCTGGCCGCGGATCGCGATGCACGTGTTCACGGCCGACGAGCCGCCGACCACCTTGCCGCGCGGGAAGAGGAACATGATCTGCCCGGGCGTCGGCCGGTGGCGGTAGCCCCAGTCGTGCGCGAGCCACGAGTTGCGGGTGCCGTCCCGCAGGTCGGCGGGCAGGCGCGCCGGGTCCGGGTAGTCCGGGCCCGCCTCGAGCAGCAGGACCTCGCGATCCGCGCGCTCCGTGACGCGCGCCGCGATCACGGCGCCCGCCGAGCCGGCCCCGACCACGACGAGCTCTGCGGCGCTCTCAGGGCGGGACGAAGTGGACAACGACGTTCGAAACACCTTGGAAACTCGACCTACACGGGATCGCGTCGCCCGGCAACGTGCCCTCGAAACTGGGTGCGCTGTATGACTGTCGTGCAGTTGCATCGCGTCCCACGCGGCGCGCGCCCACCCGACGGCGGAGCGCGCCCGTCTGCCCACTCGCCCGGGAGGCCACATTGGAAACACCGAGGTTCATACAGGGTGTCTACGCGTTCGAGGGGCAGGGCCTGGAGCAGCCGGTCCCCCTTCGTCCCGCGATCGGGTACACCGTCCCGCGAGACAAGCGCGCGCAGCTCATCTACCTGCGCGCGGGCAACTCCACGTCCGAGCTCATCTACCTGCTCCTCAAGCGCGACGGCCAGCCGATGCGCTACTTCCCGATCGGCGCCAGAGGCGCCATCCACGTGCCGCTCGTCATCGTCGAGGACATCCACCCCGAGAGCGTGCTGGAGCTGTCCGTGGGCGCGCCCGAAGGGGTGCGCGGCCTCGCGACGATCGACATCGGCCTGGCGGAGATCTGAGCCATGCAGAAGAAGCGCAAGCTCGTGGTGATCGGCAACGGGATGGCCGGCGTCCGCACCGTGGAGGAGATCCTCGCGCGCGGCGGCGCAGAGCAGTTCGAGATCACCATCTTCGGCGACGAGCCTTATGGCAACTACAACCGTATCCTGCTCTCCGAGGTGCTGAACGGCTCCCAGGACGCGAGCGAGATCTTCCTGAACCCCCTCGCGTGGTACCGGGAGAATCGCATCCAGCTCCACGCGGGCGTGCGCGCGCGGGCCATCCACCGGCACTCGCGCCAGGTCACCGGCGAGCACGAGATCGTCGCGTCGTACGACAACCTGATCATCGCGACGGGCAGCTCGCCCTATATCCCGCCGATCCAGGGGGTGCGGCTCGAGGGCGGCCGGGAGAAGCCGGGCGTGTTCGTGTTCCGCACCCTGGACGACTGCCACAGGATCGCCGCCTACGCGAAGGGGAAGCGGCGCGCCGCGGTCATCGGCGGAGGGCTCCTCGGGCTCGAGGCGGCGCGCGGGCTGCAGAACTTCGGGATCGACGTCCACGTGGTCCACATCAGCGGCCACCTGATGGGACAGCAGCTCGACGCCACGGCGGGCGCCATCCTGAGGACCACGCTCGAGCAGCTCGGCGTGACGGTGCACCTCAACAGGAGCACCAAGGAGGTGCTCGGCGACGACCGCGTGACCGGGCTCCGCTTCGCCGACGACGAGGTGCTCGACTGCGATCTCGTGGTGATCTCCGCGGGCATCCGGCCGAACGTGGACCTCGCGCTGCGCGCCGGCGTCACCGTCGAGCGCGGGATCGTGGTGGACAACCACATGCGCTCGCCCGACGACCCGAGGATCTACGCCGTCGGCGAGTGCGCGCAGCACCGCGGGCACGTCTACGGGCTCGTGGCGCCGCTCTGGGAGCAGGGCAAGGTGCTGGCCGACCACATCACGAAGCGCAACGAGAAGGCGACCTACTCGGGCTCGAAGGTCGCCACGAAGCTGAAGGTCATGGGCATCCAGCTCGCCTCGATGGGCATCACCGAGCCGGCCGACGATCGGGACGAGATCGTGCAGTTCCTCGAGCCGAAGAAGGGCACGTACAAGAAGCTCATCATCCGCGACGGGCGGCTGCTCGGCGGCATCCTCCTCGGCGACGTCAGCAAGGCCGCGTACCTGATGCAGGCCTTCGACAAGAATACCCCGCTCCCGGACGAGCGGCTGTCGCTGCTGTTCGACCTCGGCGCGCCCTCGACGAAGGCGACCCTCGAGGAGATGCCGCCCGAGATGCAGGTCTGCAACTGCAACGGCGTCAGCAAGGAGGGCATTGTCGCGTGCGTGCGCTCCGGCAAGCGGAGCTCCCGGGCCATCATGGACGCGACGCGCGCGGGGATGGGCTGCGGCGCCTGCAAGCAGCTCGTCTCGGAGATCGTGGCGTGGGCGTGCGGCGGCGCGGCGGAGCAGGACCCCGCGGCGAGCTACTACGTGCCCGGCGTCCCGCTGAGCAAGCCGGAGCTCATCCAGGCCGTCCGCGAGCGCGGGCTCCGGTCGGTGTCCGCCGTCTTCCGGGAGCTCGCGGGCGGGGTCGAGGACCCGGGCAGCAAGCCGGGGCTCGCGTCGCTGCTCCGGACGGTGTGGCACCACGAGTACGAGGACGAGCGCGACGCGCGCTTCATCAACGACCGCGTGCACGCGAACATCCAGAAGGACGGCACCTTCAGCGTGATCCCGCAGATCCCGGGGGGCGTCACGTCGGCGGCGCAGCTCCGGAAGATCGCGGACGTTGTCGACAAGTACCGCGTGCCGCTCGTCAAGCTGACCGGCGGCCAGCGCATCGACCTCCTCGGCGTGAAGAAGGAGGACCTGCCCGCCGTGTGGCGCGACCTCGACATGCCCTCGGGGTTCGCTTACGGAAAATCGTACCGCACGTGCAAGAGCTGCGTCGGGACCGACTTCTGCCGGTTCGGCCTCGGCGACAGCATCGACCTCGCGGTGAAGATCGAGGATCGCTTCCGCGGCATGGACACGCCGGCGAAGCTGAAGCTCGCGACGGCGGGCTGCCCGCGCAACTGCTCGGAGGCGATGGTGAAGGACGTCGGCGCCGTCGCGGTGGAGGGCGGCAAGTGGGAGATCTACGTCGGCGGCGCGGCGGGCGCGCACGTGCGCAAGGGCGACGTGCTCTGCGTGGTCGACGCGCACGCCGACGTGCTCCGGCTCATGGGCCGCTTCATCCAGTACTACCGCGAGAACGCCAGGTACCTGGAGAGGACGTACGGCTTCGTCGAGCGCCTCGGGATCCAGAAGATCCGCGCCGTCGTCGTGGACGACAGCGAGGGCATCGCCGCGCGCCTCGACGCGGAGATGCAGAAGACGGTCGAGGCGTACCGCGATCCGTGGAGAGAGGCGTACTCCCCGGCGACGCCGAACCAGTTCCGGTCGGTCCTGCCGATCGTGCAATGAAGGGGCGCGACATGGAGATCACCCTGGGCCCCCTCTCGACGATCCCGCCGGGCGAGGGGCGCGCGTTCGACGTGGGCTCCGAGCGCATCGCGGTCTTCCTCGCGCGGGACGGCCGCGTGTTCGCCACGCAGGCGGCCTGCCCGCACCGCGGTGGCCCGCTCGTCGACGGGCTGCTCGGTGGCTGCACGCTCGTGTGTCCGCTGCACGCGCAGAAGTTCAACCTGCAGACGGGAGAGGCCCTGAACGGCGGGCCGGGGCTCAAGACCTATCCGGTACGTCTGAGCGCGACGAACCAGATCGTTGTGCGGATCGAGCGAGACGGGGGCTGACCGCGCCCGGCGCGACGGGGGCCCGAGCCTGGCGGCGGCGGCGGCATCGGGCGCTTTGCGGCGCCCCTGGATTGCGCGTCCGGGGGTACGCTACCGGGGCGCGTCGCCCGCGACGCCGCTCGAAGGGTTCCCTCTCGCCATGGCCGACTTCACGACAGCCGCACCGTTCGCCCCCGGCACCGTCCTCGGGGGCGATTTCCGTATCGTTCGTCCCCTGAGCCAGGGGGGCATGGGCGCCGTGCTCGTGGCCGAGCAGCTCTCCACCGGCAAGCCGCGCGCGGTGAAGCTGATGCACGCGCAGCTCGCGCAGGACCCGCGCTTCCGCGAGCGCTTCGAGCAGGAGGCGAGGGTGGGGGCGCGCATCGAGAGCGACCACGTCGTGGAGGTGGTCGCGGCCGGCGTCGATCCGGCGACGCAGACCCCCTGGCTGGCGATGGAGCTGCTCGACGGCGCCGACCTGTCGGCCGTGGTGGCGCAGCGCGGCGCGCTGCCGCCCGACGAGGTCCGCGAGCTGATGGGGCAGCTGTGCCACGCGCTCGCGGCGGCGCATCGCGCGGGCGTCGTGCACCGCGATCTCAAGCCCGAGAACATCTTCATCGCGCGGCCGCGGCAGCAGAACGTCCGCTTCAAGGTCAAGGTGCTCGACTTCGGCGTCGCGAAGATCGTGGCCGAGGCGCGGGCCACCACGGCGGTGACCGCGTCGGTCGGGACGCCGCTCTGGATGGCGCCCGAGCAGACCGAGGCTGGCCAGCACGTCACCCCGGCGTCGGACGTCTGGGCGCTCGGGCTGCTCGCCTTCACCCTGCTCACCGGGCGCATGTACTGGCTCGAGCCGACCCGCGGGCCGAGCGCCTCGGTCATGTCGCTCATGCGCGAGGTGCTGTTCGTCCCGCTGGAGCCGGCGTCCGCCCGCGCCGCGCGCCACGGCTGCCAGCACCTGATCCCCGCGGGCTTCGACGCCTGGTTCGCCGCGTGCGTCGCGCGCGACGTCCGCGCTCGCTTCGCCGACGCGGCGCACGCGATGGCGGCGCTCGATCCCGCGCTCGCCGCGGCCGTCCCCCGGTCCGCGGCCCCGCCGCCGGGGCCGTTCGCGCCGGCCCCGCCGGGGACCACGGGCTCGCCGCCGGCGTACCCGGGCCCGACCTACCCGACGATGGCCGGCACCGACGTCGGCGGCATGTCCGGCGGCACCCTGGCGCTCGTCCAGGCCCGACCGGTGCGCAAGGCGCCCTGGGGCCTGCTGCTCGCGATCGCCGGCGGCGGGCTGCTCGCCGTCGCCGCCCTCGTCGTCGGCGGCATCGTGGTCGTGGAGCGCCTGCGCGCGACCGAGCCCACCGCCCTCCCGCCGCTGTACGGCAGCGCCGGCAGCGCCGGCGCGACCCCCGGCAGCGCCCCGACGGCGCCGCTCAGCCCATCGAGCACCGCCACGGCCAGCGACATCCACCTGGCCGGCACCTACGACATCACGTCGTCGCGCAACCCGGGCGGGCAGGGCAGCTATGCGGGCAACGTCCTCCTGTCGAGGAGCGGGGACACGTACCGCATCGCCTGGATCATCACGAAGGGCGCCGGTTACGAGGGGATCGCGCTCGTGCAGGGGCAGACCGTCGCCGTGGGCTGGGCGAGCGGCGGCCCGTACGGCGCGGCCGCCTACCGCATCGACGGCGATCGCCTCCGCGGGCAGTGGATCTCCACCGACCGGCCGGGCCGGATCGAGGTCGAGACGCTGCAGGGGTCCGAAGGGCTGGCCGGCAGCTACAGCATCGTCGAGGGTCCCCGGAGAGGCACGGTCGTGATCGCGCGCACGGGCGACACGTACGCGGTGACCTGGACGCTGAGCACCGGCGGCATGCTGAAGGGGGTGGGCCTCCGCTCGGGCGACCAGCTCGTCGTGGGCTGGTCGCCGGGCCAGCAGGTCGGGGTGGTGAGCTATGCGATCGAGGGCAGACAGCTCACCGGGCGATGGGCGAGCCTGGGTGGCACGCTGGCGGGGACGGAGACGCTGCTGCGCCGCTGAGTCGGGCCCTCGGGACGGTCCATCCGAGACGAGAGACGAGACCGGAGCGCCCGCACAAGCACGATGTCGCGCTGGCGGTTGCGGCGCTGAGGAATCTCCTCAAATTTTTCGGAAAATTCACAGGGAGGCGGGGAGGCGGGGAGGCGGGGAGGCGGGGAGTAAAATCTCAGAAAAACTCCCCGCCTCCCCGCCTCCCTGTTCAATTTCCCGCTGTATACGGGCACAAAATGAGGGGATTCCCCAGGTTGCGGCGGGGTGCGAGCCCCATGTATCTTTTTATAGGATCATGGCCTCCTTGCCCGCGCCGAACACCCTGCTCCGCGATCTCGCATTGCCCGCGCTCAGCCCGCCGGCGCACGAGCAGCTCAGGCGCGTCTGCGCGTTCCTTTACGTCGTGGGTCTCCCGGAGGTCCAGACGCGCGCGCTCCTCGCGGGGTACACGCCGGAGATTCATGCCGAAGGCGTCTATCACGCGAGCGTCGTTGGGGGGCAGCGCTCGTTCGGAGAGTGGCGTCAATGGCGGTCGTTGCGGCCTCCGCGCGACCCCGACCTGCCCGACCTCGTGGCGGATCTCGACCGGTTCGTGAGCCGGTGGCGACCGCGGGCGCTCTCGGCCGCCGCCGAGGTGCCTGACGTCGGCGACCGCGGCGAGCTCGAGGACTACCTCGGCGCATCCATCGAGCGACCGAGCCGGACGTGGCGCGCCAAGGCCTGCGTCCAGCGCATCGAGCACCTCGCCGAGGTACCGGTCCCCTCGTATCAGGCCACGTGGGCTGCCCTCGTCGCGGAGGGCATCCAGACCGAGCTCGCGCGGTTCCACGAGGTCCTCGAGACGGTGCAGGACTTCATCGCCACGACGTCCCTCGATGCCGACGAGCTCGCCGACATCCAGGCGGCGCGCGAAGAGGGCGCCGCCTCCATCGACGCGTGGTTGACCGCGCGGCGGCGCCAGTTCGCGGGGCACTTCACCGAGGAGACGCTGAGTCTCCTCGCGCTCGGCGAGGCCGTGCCTCCGCCGCTGCCCGACGTGCCCCTTTCCTTGCTCGCCCGCTTCCGGCCAGCGGCGCGCGCTTAGATCGTGCTCATGACAGGCTGCGGCTTTCTGGCGGGATCCGCGCCGAGTGGTGCGAGATCGAATCCATGTGGGCCAGGACCTCCGCCTGACCCCAGCGCTCGAGCGCGTCCATCTCCGCCGGGCCGAGCAGCCGCTGAATCGCACCCCAGGTGCGCTCGAACGCGAGCGCGGCCAGGTGCTGCGATAGCCCGGTGAGGGGGGTCCGGTCGGGCTCGTCGCCCCGGTAAGCCGCGTAGGCCTCGGCGTCCCATCCCTCCAGCGGGAGCGCTTCCGTCTCGGCGATGCGCCGATCCAGCGCGTCCGCCGTCTCCGCCCACGCTCGGGCGATCTCGAAGAGCTTGGCGAGCTTGCCGAGCGGCAGGCCGAAGCTCGCGACGCGGTGCTCCTTGCGGCGCGGCAGCCACGCGACGAGCACGTGCCACATGATCCGCCAGTCCGGCTCCTGTCCGAGGACGAAGAAGCGCTCCTCGATCCACGCGCGAAGCTGCGCCGCAGCCGTCGAGCCCTGGGTGCGCTCCACGTCGGTGAGGAACGCCGCGATGTGCACCGCGAGCATGCCGTCATCGTCCCGCTCATCGTCCTCCAGCGCCTCGAGCTCGATCTCCGCCCGGAAGCAGCGACGCGCGGCCGTCTTCACCTCCTCGACGTCGTCGATCCGGAGCCCGAGCTCGGGCCAGAAAGGCGTTACCCTGTCCAGGCTGAGGAGCCGGACAGCCGTTGTGTAAGCATAGGATACATGGAGGTCATCGAGATCGAGGGTGGGGTTCATGGGCAGCGCAGCTCGGGTTGGTCTGGAGCGGCCAGCCTAGCCGCGCCGGGGGTGAGCAAGTAGGTCGCCGTGCACACGACACACGACGGTGAGCCGAGAGCCACCCGTCAGGGACGGCCATGCACCAGGGCCTGCCGGGCCGCATCCAGGAGTAAGAGAGTCGACAGCCGTGGCTCCGGGAGCGCGGCCGGAAGCAAAAAATCAGGCAGATCAGGCTGTTGTGAAGGCCGTGCGCGAGCACCTGCCCGGGATCGCGGTCGACGAGCTCATGGAGCTGCCGGACCTCGCCCGGGCGCTCCGGTTCGCCGTGCGCGAGGCGCTGCCCCGGGCGGCGGGCCCGAAGGAGATCGAGAAGGGCGGACGAGCGAGTGGCTGCTCGAGAACCTGACCCCGGCCGGACGCCTGAGCGAGAGCGACAAGGCGAGCGGCGTCCCTGTCGCGACCGATCAGAGCTGCCCATACTCACGGATCCGGTCGCGCTCTTCTCCCTTGTCTCCCTTGTCGGGCTCCAGATCGATGACGATCCCGAGGCGCGATTCGACATAGGCCGCCCAGAGGGTTCCATGCGTTGGAACGCTGGTCCAAGCGTTCATCTCCGTGATCGACAGGAGCCCGTCCATGCTTCGATCGAAGATTCTTATGTCCTTGAAGCGTAATCCGGACGTGAATCCGAATTGGACGTTGAGATTGCGGGAATAGACGTCTGCACCGAGGAACAGATCGACATGCGTGGTCCGGACAAGGGTCCCCTGTGGCCTCAAGGTCGTGGTGAACATGGGAAGAACGGCTCCGATCAGTTTGTAGAATTGAAGGCTCGTGGCCGCGCTCGCCCGGAACGCTCCGGCTTCGAACGTGGCATGGACCCCCAATTCCTTGTCTTCTATCGTCGAGATGTTCTCCTTGCCCACTCCAACGCCTATGAGATACCCGATGTTGAGCTCCTGGGTGGGGCTCGCGGTCTGTCCGAAGCTCACCATGACCGTATGGACAGCCCCCGGAGGCGTTCCGCCGCCGTAAGTGACTCCGAGTCTTGCAAGATGGGGGAGCTTCGTCTGAACAATGCCGTTGAGGTAGAGGCCGTCCCAATGGAATTTCTTTGGGGGCCGTCGCTCTTGCGCAGATGCCAGAGCGGCAAGAGAGAACACTCCAAGCCCTGATAGCGCGCGCAAGAATGGCTGCCATGGCCTGCTCGAACGGCGGGTCGATGGCTCCCACGAGATGAACGGCGGCGTGAAGTATGTTCGAGTCATTCGGTCTGCATGCGGGCTATGCACGCTGGGTTCTTCACCAACTCATCGATGTCGACGTCACCGTGCTCGCTCTTGAACACATAAGCGTTTTCCATCGCACTGAGGCCGAGGATGCTGCTCGTGACATCTGGCTGCGACGGGTCCTCTAAGAATCTTATAATGGCGGTGCAAATCGATTGTTGCGATCGGGCCAGATCTCGGATGCTCAGGACGGTTTCGCAGTCGATCGTGCTGCTGCCCAGTATTTCCTCGTATGCGTTGAATAGCCACCAGAAGTCTCTGCAATCCATGGACATATTATGCAGATCGTTCGGTTGCGATGCGATGATGCATTGCTCCAAAAGCTCTGGCTCAGATGAAGGAGTGGGTTTGTCTTCGTTGGCGTGGGGCTTTCTCTCGCTGTTCTGAAGATGTGGATCGCTACGCTGGAGGGCCTTTTCGCAGTTGGCCAACCGCTTCCGGGTGACGCTCAGAGTCGACTGAAGATAGGGGGCGTTCTTGCTCGCGGCGTCCTGGCGTGATCGAGGCTGGTTGTCGCTCTCTGCCGAGATTCTTCCGAGGTTGTATGCCGCCGCCAGTGCGGCGACCGCGATGACCCCAAATCCAATCCATGTTGTTGGCTTCGGTGAGGTTCCCATGTGTCGAACGTTGCGGGTTGAAGTCCTGATGGCGTGCGCAAGCACGGCGGCCCTGGCCTGTTCGAACAGCGGGTCGATGGCTCTCGCGAGATGGACGCCGCGTGAAATAGGTTCGAGTTATTCGGCCTGCATGCGATTTATGCACTCTGGGTTCTTCACCAGATCATTCATGTCGATGACGCCATGCTCGCTTCTGACTATATGGGCATTTTTCATCGCGTCGATGCCGTGAGGATCGCTCGTGGGATCTGGCTGCGATCCGCCATCGAAAGATCTTGTAACGATGGCGCAAATCGAGGATTGTTTTATAGCCAGTTCTCGAATGCTCAGGACGGTTCTACAGTCGAGCATGCTGCTGCCCAATATTGCCTTGTATGCGTTGAAATGTCTCCTGAAGTTGGTGCAGTTGGCGGTCAGATCCGTCGCTTGCGATACGACGATGCATTGCTTCGGGACCTCTGGCGCAGGTGAGACCGTGGGATTATTAGCGTTAGTGTGTGGCTTTTCCTCTCTCTTCTGAAGATGGTGGTCGCGACGCTGGAGGGTCTTTTCGCAGCTGGCCAACCGTTTCCGGATAGCGCTCAGAGTCGACCGAAGATCGGGATCGTCCTTGCTGGCGACGTCGTGGTGTGATTGAGTCCGGTTGTCGCTCTCTGCCGAAATTCTTCCCATAGTGTATGCCGCCGCGAGTGCGGCGACCGCGATGGATCCCGATAAAATCCATGTTTTCGGTTTCGGTGGGGTTCCCATCTGTCGAGTGTTGCGGGGTGATGATGATCGTCGCCTGAGGGCAGTTGGTATGGTGAAATGGGTCTTCAGGGTAGTGTGGGCTAGTAGTAGCAGGGATCCTTCTCGATCGGCGTTATTCCAACCATTTGAGGGGTGATGATTAGACTGGGGTCATCGCTGGGGGGTAGTGACTCGCGCCATTCATTGCATTTTTTTGTGCCTAGGATATTCATAAATTGTTCTTGTCGCGGCGTCGTTCTCCCGCAGTAAATCGGCTGAGGGAATCCGGGTCCCTGTACACACAGCGCTTGGCACGTGGGGGATGGATCCATGCACGTCGGTGGTGGTTTTTCATCGAAGATCGTGCATCCGTTTTGGGATAGTACCGTCACGGAAATGAGTTGGGCGAGGCTGGGACGGAATGTCCTTGAGCGACGAAGTGCTGCGGTCATGGTTTCTTGCTCTCATGGGCATCTGGTGGGGTCTCGCGTTTGCCTCAAGAAGGAGCCAAGAGGATACAGAAAAGGCCGTCGTTCTTCGATGAATCCGTGCACACGGTCGCGGCCGGGCGCCGCGAGCGAGCGCGTCGAGCTCGCCAGGGCACGCGCGCGATGCCCAGGACGTCGCGAGCAAGCGATGACTCGCGCGGCCGGTCGCGGACGATCTCGCTTCGCTTCCAGGGGGATCGACGGGGGGGGCCGATCGGTGCGTGCGGTTCACGTCGCGAATGCTCGTTGGCAGCGCTCCCACGCCGCGCTTCAGAGAGCACCTTGCTGCGCAGCGCGCCCTTGTCGGCGAGCTCCGCGACGACGGCGGCGTAGCGCTCGATCGGGACCGGCTCCTCGAGGGGCGCTGCGCCTGCCGCGACGGACGGCGACGGCGCTGCGGCAGGCGCTGGAGCTACGGGCGGCATGGGCACCGCGACGGGCAGCGACGGCGCTGCGGCCGGCGGTGAGGGCGCCCGGGCCATCGCCGCCGTGGCGCTCCTGATGCCCACGCCGGCGACCACCATCAGGCGCTCGCGCTGCGCGAGGTCGCGCAGATCGACGTGGGCGCGCCAGGTGATCGTGCACAGCAGGCGGTCGGCATCCACGTGGAGGCCGTCGGCATGGAACGCGAGCCGCCTCGGCGCGTCGGGGTCGGCGTCGTCGAGACCGTACATCGCCCCGGCGACGCGCGCGTCCGGCAGCGCGCTCTGGATGCGCGGGCGCTCCGCGTGGAAGCCCTCGAGCACGACGACCGCGTTGCCCTGCAGCGCGCTGACCCACGGGTCCCGCGGAGCGCACTGGAAGTACGACCCGTCGACGCCGCTCGGCACCTCCACCACCTGCGCGTCGAGCCCCGCGCGCGCGCAGCGACCGCGCCGCAGGACCGAGCTGCTGCTCCAGGGCGAGCCCGACGGGCGCCGATGGATCGCCTGGGTCATGAAGCGCACCTACCGGATCCACAACGGGCGGTGCGATCTCGACGCCCCGGGGCGGGAGGAGGTCCTGCACGACGACGAGATCCCGTACAGCGATTGCGTCGGCGAAGGACACGATCCTCGCCGTCAAGACGTGGAAGAAGGTGACCGAGCAGAACCTCCTCCGGTCGAGGAAGGTCAGCGGCGTCCTCAAGTACACGGCCCTTGCGAACGGGTTCAAGTACTCGAAGAAGATCGGTGGGAAGGTCTACAGCGCGGTCGACGCGCAGCACCACGACCTCGGGGACCTCGACGCGGGCTCGGACGGCCACAGTTTCGGGCCGTTCGCGCTCGGAGACCGGGGCGGCGTCTACGACGCCATCGCGGGGGAGGACGCCGACGTCGAGATCGACGAGACCTCGGGCGGCGACCGGTTCGCCTGGAGGGGAGAGGCGTCTGCGAGCGTGAAGGCGCGCGGGAGCGGGCGCTTCGCTTGGGCCGAGCGGGTCAGCGAGGAGAGCGGCGGGAGCGCGGGGGTCGACGATCGCTTCGCGTGGGCCGCGAGCCAGCCCGGCGCCTGAATTCCGTCGCCCGCCAAATCACTTCCGCGGCGTACGGGAATGATCACGGGGATCGGTCAACCGCCGGTACTCCTCGGTCATCTGTTCCGGACCCATACCGACTTACGCCGATGTTTTTACACAGCATGAAGGTGAGAACGCACATGAAACTCCAGCGAGTCCTCCTGATCTCGGCCCTTGTGCCCGCATGTGTCGCCCTTGCAGCTTGCGGTGACGCCGGCTCAGGCGACGCCGGCGCAGGCACCGGCGGCGCGCAGACCAGCGGCTCAGGCGGGACCCCTGGGCCGACCTTCGTGGAAGACGAGGGTGCCGATTGTGAAGTCCCTGGTCTGCCGGATGCGGGCTCTCTACCGGGCATCGCCAAGCTGCCCGACCCCTTCGAGAAGCTCGACGGAGCGCGCATGTCCACCAAGGCCGAATGGCGCTGCCGAAGGCAAGAGATCAAAAAGCAGGCTGAGAAGTACATATATGGCGAAAAACCGCCGAAGCCCGAGACGGTTTCGGGGACCGTCTCCAGCACGGGCATCATCGTCAACGTGTCTTATCAAGGCAAGAGCACCAGCTTCGAGGTCAGCGTTGAATTGCCCAGCGGCGGAACGGGGCCTTACCCGGCGATCGTTGGCCTGGGAAGAGGCTTGTTTGGGTTTCCACTGGACATCAACCTCGTCAAGAGCGAAGGCGTAGCTATTCTCAACTACGACCCCTACGCCGTTGGAAGCGAATCCGGGTCTCGAGATAGCAAGCAAGGGGCGTTCTACGACCTCTACGGCTCGAGCAGCTCCGCAGGGCTCCTGGTCGCGTGGTCCTGGGGCGTCAGCCGGATCATCGACGTCATCGAGCAGTTGGGCGGTGACATCCTCAAGGCGGAGGCCATCGGGGTCTCCGGATGCTCCCGCTTCGGCAAGGGCGCCTTCACGATAGGCGCCTTCGATCAGCGCATCGCTCTGACCTTGCCGATCGAGTCCGGCAGCGCCGGCGTGCCGATATGGCGCGGGATCCCCGGGGAAGGAGCCCAGAATCCGGGCAGCGCTTATGGAGAGACCTACTGGCTGGGCGACGCGTTTGGATCGTTCACCAGCAACGTGACGGCTCTGCCCGTAGACACCCATGAGGTGGTGGCCATGGTCGCGCCGCGCGGGCTGTTCATCATGGATAATCCACATATCGCGAACCTCGGCCCCAGGTCTGCGCACGTGGCCGCCTTGGCCGGAGCGGAGGTGTTCAAGGCGCTGGGGGCAGGGGATAGCATCTCCTACGTCTCGGCGGTGGCGGACGGCGGTCATTGCGCGCAGAGGCCTGAATGGGCAGATCCATTGAAGAAGAGCATCCGCAAATTCCTGACGAATGCCGGGAGTGAGCCCGGCGTCATTTCGGCTTCGAGCAAGGCCACTGGCGACTTGTCGGAGTGGAAAGAGTGGGACACTCCTGCCCTGAATTAGCCTGATTCCGCGTCGCCGGGGCGCCCCCCCCAGGATCGCCTCTCGGAGCGACGATTCGCTGACCTTGTGGCAGTTACAGATCGTCCGCTCGTTCTGCGCCGCCGGCGCAGAGCACCTCCAGCGGGTCGGCCGGCAGCGGATCGTTGCGGTCGAACCTCTGCACGAGCGCCGCCGAAGCCGCGAGACGGAGGCGCTCCCGGTCGTCACCCGGGCAGCTGAGCTTTCCTCCGGCATCGGAGGCGGTCCTGCCGGGGCAGCTGAGCTTTCCTCCGGCATCGGAGACGGTCTTCCCAGGCGCCCCCTCACGACCACCGGCGAGCTGCCGTCGGGATCTTGCCAGGCCCGTTGACCGTACGGGACAGGTGCTTACTCCTGCCCGGAACGTCCGGCGGGGGCCGGACGCTCACAACGCGTCCAGCGCCGGGGGCAGGGGGATCATGTTCCTCCGCCGCCCGGCGAAGGGCATCAACGAGAGGTGTTCCCCTCATGGCCAAGCCTTCCACTCCGGTCAACAAGAAGAAGCCAGCTCCCACGAAGCCCGCGGCCCCGCCCCGGGCGGCGGCGGCGTTCGACAGGATCCTCCCCGAGATCGAGGCGCTGAGCCCGGATCGGCTCATCTCCATCAAGATCGACATTCCTCGCGCCGTCTCGCAGGTGCTCGGCGTGCTGCCAGGCCTGCTCGCGCTGCGTCCCGCCATCGTCGAGCACCTGCGGCAGCACGATGTCGCGGCGCTCGACCGTCTCGAGAGCTACGCGCTCGCCGCCTGGTACGCGCACCTTCAATGGCTGTCCAGCGGAGGCGCCGAGAACGCGCTGAAGCCGCTGCTCGCCGAGGCGGCCGCGCTGCGCGAGAACCTGCTGGGCGACGCCGAGGCGCTCGCCCGTCGCGGGCTGCTCGACGCGGACGCTGTCGCGGAGATCCGCGCGGGCCACGGGCACATCGACACGGCCAACGACCTCGTGGCGCTCTCGGCGCTCTTCGGCGGGAGCTGGTCCGACATCGCCGGCAAGACGGCGGCGACCGAGGACGAGGTGAAGCGCGCCGGGGAGATCGGGCCGCAGCTCCTCGCCGCCCTCGGCGTGCGGGAGCACGGCAAGGGGCCCGGACCGACCGAGGCCGCGGACAAGCGGGCGCGCGCGTTTGCGCTGCTCGCGCACGCCTACGACCAGACCCGCCGCGCCGTGGCCTACCTGCGCTGGAACGAGGGCGACGCCGAGACGGTCGCGCCGTCGCTCTACAAGGGCCGCGGCGGCCGCGGGGCGGCGCCCAGCGACGCCGCGCCCGAGCCGGAAGACACAGACGCGCCGCCCGTGGCGGCCGCGCCAGCGCCGGCTGCCGGCGCGGCGCCCGCCGCCGCACCGAACGGCGCGGCGCCCGCCGCCGCACCGAACGGCGCAGCGCCCGCCGCAGCACCGAACGGCGCCGGGGCGCCGCCGGCACCGAAGGGGACGTCCGAGGGCGCGCCGCCCACCGGCTAGCACCAAACGCCCCGGCAGCCCTTCGCGCTGCCAGAACCCACTTCCGCAGCACTTGGCAGCACAGGCCGTGCGTCTGACGGCAGCCGGCCCCTGGCGGCGAACCCCATCACGACGCGACACCCCAAAGCGCGGTCGGCCCCCGCGGCTTGTTGGGCGGGAGACAGAGCAAGAGAGAGTACACAGGGAGACGGGGAGACGGGGAGGAGAGAGAGATATACAGACCAAGGGGGAGAGGCGAGAGGTGGGGACCATCGTCCGAGCCTGCTCGCTTGGGGCCGACGGCTTTCAGGTCGCTCGTTTGTAGGGCGGTTCCCGGTGATGTCAAGTTCGCGCAACCAGAGCTGGTCCCGCGTCGATAGATAGCCATGAGCATCGACGGGGCACAGCGAGACAGGGAAACGAGAAGATTGTGGGAGCTGTCCGAGCGAGTCATCGGAGCGTGCATCGAGGTGCACCGCCACCTCGGCCCCGGGCTCCTGGCGTCTGTCTACGAACAATGCTTGTGTCATGAACTGTCGCTCATGGGCTTGAGCTTCGCGAGGCAAAGGTCACTTCCAGTGACCTACAAGAGAGCCATGCTCGACTGTGGTTATCGACTCGACGTTGTCGTCGAGGAGAGGCTCATACTGGAGCTCAAGGCCGTCGATCACCTGCTGCCAGTCCATGAAGCTCAGGTGCTCACATACCTGAAGCTGACGGACCTGGACGTCGGGTTGCTCGTCAACTTCAACACGCCGGTGCTCCGCCGCGGGATCCGACGCCTGGTACGCCGCGGTGCGGAGGCTGTCCGGTTCTCCCGATGTCGCACCGAAGACGACCACCCCGGCACCACCAGCCGCCCCGCATCGATGCCGCCCGAAGCCGTCAGCGCCGAGCCTGCTGGTTCGAATGACTGATCCCCATCTCTCGCCTCCCCGCCTCCCCGCCTCCCTGTGAATCTTTCCTTCTTCCTCTCCGCCCAACATGCATTGAGGCGGAAGTCGTCAGTGAACGCTCCGAAGGGCTCGGGGGCGTTTGGTGCTAGCGCCGCGCCGCCGAACAATGAGGCGGCCCCGAGGTCGGAGAGATCGCGACCGCCGAGCCGTCGCCTCGGGCAGCGGTGGTCGCCTCGCTCGCCAGCACCCCGAGCCGCGCCCTCGCGCTCGGGGATGAGGTGGCGGCCCGGGTCGGTCACGAGGCGATCGGTCGACTGCTCGGCCTGTTCAGGACGTCAGTTCCATCGGTAGGCGACGCCGAGCGGCAGAGACGCCGCCACGCCGTCCGCGCCGACGAGGAACAGCGGCGTGGCCTGCAAGAAGAGCGAGCCCGCCGGGCTGTCCATGAGCTTCATGCCGAGCTCGGCGCCCAGGCCCAGAGAAAATCCGAGAGGCAAATCGGTCTCGACCGGGCCTTCATCGCCGTAACCGGTGCTGGACCCATCCGGTAGATACCCGCCCTGCTCGTAGACCTCCGCGGTATGCGTCGCCGTGCCGAAGAGCAGTGTTGAGCCCACCCTGAAGCGCTCACCGAGCAGGTACGACGCCGAGGGGCCGAGCGCGAAGAGAATGCCCTCGCTCGAGTGAAGGCCGATCTGGGCGCGAAGGCCGAGATCGAGGCGCTCCATCGCCGTATATCCGACGAACCCCGTCGCCCCTGCGAGGAAGCTATCGGTCTCGGCATCGAAGGAGCATGTCCCGTACCTGGTGATGCAGCCATCGTTCTTGCCTGCTTCCAGCCAGAGAAAGCCGACGAGCACGCCCGCCTCATAGACGAAGCCGCCCGCTGCCCCCGGCGCGGCGGCGCGCGCGCTCCTCGCCTCGCGCGCTCCAGCGCGCGGCGCCGTGGGCCGCTGCTCCGGCCTCGACACGGCCGCGGGGGCCGGCTCCACCGGCGCGGCCGGCGGGACGGCGACGTCCGCGCGCTCCGACTCCCTCAGCGCCACCGTCGTCTGCCAGAACACCTCGCCGCGGTGCGCCGCGGCCACGACGTGCTCGCCCGGATCCACCGGCAGCTCCTTGTCCCACGCGACCGGATCGAGCGCCGCGCCGTCGATCAGGATCGCCACCTGATCCGCGCCGGCGTCGCCCGCCGAAACGCGCACCCGGAGCCAGGGCACGCGCGGCGCGATCGCCTCGATCCGGCTCCTGGCGAACGCCTCCCGCGCGGCATCTCCCTCGGTGCGCGCCGTGGTCAACGCTTCCTGGAAGCCGACCCAGGCCGTGGCCACGTCGCCGAGCCGCTCATGGCAGAAGGCCACATTGAGCTTCGTTCCCAGGCTCGGCTCCAGCCGCTGGCTCTCCTCGAGCTTGGGGCAGGCCTCGGCGAAGCGCTGCTCGACAAGGAGCGCGCGGCCCTCCCGGAACAGCTTCTCGGCGGCGCTCTCCTCGGCGGCGACCTGCCGGCCCCAGAGCAGCGCCGAGGCGCCGAGGAGCGCAGCGGAGAGGGGAGCCCAGAGCGTGCGGCGAAACGGACGGAGCGGGTTCACGTTGTCCTCCGGAGCGGGTTCACGTTGTCCTCGGGGGGCGCTAGCGGTCGGAGGGGGTCGGAGCATCGCTCGGGTCCGGGAGGCCGCTCTGCGGGCACCCGCCCTCGGCCGGAATGCCCAGCACCGTGAAGGTAACCTGCTCCCCATTCAAGTCGACAACAAACGAGTCCTGGCCGCCGGACTCTCCGAACGCGCTGTCGTAGGTTCGCTCCGCGAGGACGGGCCACCTCGCCTCCTCGTCGACCGCAGTCGCGTCGGACACCCGCACATGGTAGACCTGCTCGTCGGAGTCCGACTCGAACTCGAACTTGTAATGGGGCCGCGGCGGCTGCTGTGCGTCGTCGAAGACGGTGAGACTGCCGATGGTCTCGGTCTCCCCTGCAAAAGCGCAGTGAGATGCCGAAAACTCGGGATCGTACGCCTGGACGTCGATCCCGAATGCCATCCTTTCTTCTTCTTCACACGCGGTGAGCAGCAGGGCGAGGACCAAGAGAGATGCCTTTTTCATGTTCTGTTCTCCTCTTCTTCACGGAAGGTTGGATCCAGCGTCGAGCGCCCCCGAGGCCGCGCCGCGGCGTGGCCGCGACGAGCGCCCGCAGCGCGCAGCGCAGCGCAGCGCCAGTGCTCGGAGCGCCGGCAGGCCCGTGATGCGTCCTGCGCCGGCGGCCCGCCGGAGCTCCCGTCCGGGGTCGGCCTGTGGTAGCTTCGCCTCGTCGATGATCCTATTCCGCGCGCCCCCCACGTTCCTTTAGACATGGACGACGATTTCTCGCGCGGGGCCCCGCGAGGCAGGTTTCCGACGACCCACAGGTCGGCCGTCGTCGCGGTCGGCAGCGATGACCCGGCGGAGCGGGCGCGCTCGTTCGAGATCCTCGTGCGCGCCTACTGGAAGCCGGTGTACAAGCACCTCCGCGTCCGCTGGCGCATCGAAGGCGAGCGCGCGGCCGATCTGACGCAGGGCTTCTTCGCTCGAGCGATCGAGCAGCGCACGTTCTCCGCGTACGACCCTTCGCTGGCCCTGTTCCGCACCTATCTGAAGATGTGCCTCGACCGCTTCGTCATGAAGGAGGCCGAGAGCAGCGGGCGACAGAAGCGCGGCGGACATGCCGTGACGCTCAGCCTTGACTTCCCCTCTGCCGAGCGGGAGATTGATGTGCTCGCCGTGCCAGCGCCCGACTCGCTCGACACGTACTTCGACCGGGAGTGGACGCGGCACCTGGTCGGGACGGCGGTCGATGCCCTCCGCGAGCGCTGCGAGCGGGGCGGCAAGCAGCTCACCTTCCGCGTCTTCGAGCGCTACGTGCTCGAAGACGGCCCGGAGGACCGCCCCACTTATGCTGAGCTCGCCGCGGAGCTCGGGATCAAGGTCACCGACGTGACCAACTACCTCGCCTTCGCGCGGCGCGAGTTCCGCGGTCTGCTCCTCGAGAAGCTGCGGGAGATCACCGGCTCCGAGGCCGAGTTCGAGGCGGAGTCCCGCGCCTTGCTCGGGGGCGTCCGATGACCTTCCTCGACGACGCGCGCGTCGGGCGCCTCGTCTCGCTCGCGGCCGAGCCCGAGGTCGTCGCGGGCAGGTTCGAGCTCGACACGCTGCTCGGCGAGGGCGGCATGGGCGTCGTCTTCGAGGCGTGGGACCGCGAGGGGCACCGCAGCGTGGCGCTCAAGCTCCTGCGCGACGTCGACGAGGCGACGAGCGCGCGCTTCGACAGGGAGGCCGAGGCGCTCGCCGCGCTCTCCCACCCGGGGATCGTCGGCTACGTCGCCCACGGCAGCACCGCGCTGGGCGAGCGGTACCTCGCGATGGAGCGGCTCGTCGGCGTGACGCTCGCGGAGCGGCTCGCCGAGGGCCCGCTCGGCGTCCGCGACGCGGCGCGCGTCGGGCACGGCGTCGCGGACGCCCTCGCCGCCGCGCACGAGAAGGGGCTCGTCCATCGGGACATCAAGCCGAGCAACGTCTTCCTGCAGGACGGCGCCGCCGATCGGGTCAAGCTCCTCGATTTCGGGCTTGCGCGCGGGAAGGACAACGCGCCGGCGGTCACGGGCCCAGGGACGCTCGTCGGCACGCCGAGCTACATGGCACCCGAGCAGGTGCGCGGCGCGGCGACGCCCGACGCGCGCACCGACCTGTTCGCGCTCGGCGCGGTGCTCTTCGAGTGCCTGACCGGCCGGGCGCCGTTCATGGGCGCGGACACCGAGGCGGTGCTGGTCAAGATCCTTGTCGAGCGGCCTCCCGCGGTGCGGGAGCTCTGTCCGCTCGCCCCGCCGGCGTTCGAGGCGCTCATCGCGCGGATGCTCTCCAAGGACCCCGGCGGCCGCCCCGCGAGCGCCGCCGAGGTCGCGCGCGAGCTCGCCGCCCTCCTCGCCGACAAGGGCCTCGACGCCGCCCCGGCCGCGGCGGCCGGCGATCCGGCGCAGCCGACGGCGCCGGGGACGCTGATCGCCGGCAAGTACCGGGTGATCCGGACGCTGGGCAGCGGCGGGATGGGCGTCGTGCTGCTCGCGTGGCACGAGCCGCTCGACCGGAACGTGGCGCTGAAGCTCCTGCGCGGCAGGAAGAGCGGCGGGGACGTGGCGCGCTTCCTCCGCGAGGCGCGGGCGACGTCGCGGCTCGAGAGCGAGCACGTCACGCGGGTGATGGACGTCGGCACGCTCGACGACGACACGCCGTTCATCGTGATGGAGTTCCTGAGCGGCAAGGACCTCGGGCAGGTCCTGCACGACAGGAAGCGGCTGCCGGTCGGGGTGGCCGTGGACTATGTGCTCCAGGCGGGGGAGGCGATCGCCGAGGCGCACGCGCTCGGCATCGTCCACCGGGATCTGAAGCCTTCGAACCTGTTCCTCACCACCCGGAGGGACGGCTCGCCGCTCGTCAAGGTGCTCGATTTCGGCATCTCGAAGATGTCGCGCGCCAGCGACGCTGCGCGCTCGGAGACGCTCCCTGTCGACGCGAGCATCACGGCGCCGGACGCGGTCATGGGCTCTCCGCTCTACATGTCGCCCGAGCAGCTCGAGAGCACGAAGCGCGTCGACGCCCGCGCGGACATCTGGTCGCTCGGCGTCGTGCTGCAGGAGCTCCTCACCGGCCGTCCGCCGTTCGAGGCGGAGAGCTTCATGGCCATGGGCGCGAAGATCGCCGCCGGCGCTCCCGTGAGGCTCCGCGACGGCTGCCCGGAGGCGCCGGAGGGCCTCGCGGCGGTGGTGCTCCGCTGCCTGGAGAAGGATCCGGCGCGGCGCTTTCAGAGCATCGCCGAGCTCGCGCAGGCGCTCGGGCCGCACGCGCCGGAGGGGTCTCGGCTCTCGGTGGAGCGCATCACCCGCGTCGCCGGGGCCGGCGCCGCGGTCGCTGACGAGCCGGCCGCGCGCCCGGAGGGCGTCGTCTCGGAGCGGGCGATCACCGCGCGCACCTGGGATGCGCCGGCCGCTCCCAGGGGGCGGCGCGGCGCGCTCATCCTGGGCGTGGGCGCGGCGCTCGCGCTCGGCGCCGTGCTGCTCGCCGCGCAGCGCGCGCCGGGGGTCGCGGACGGCACGCCCGCGGCGTCTGCCTCCGTCGCTCCGACGGCGCCGTCGGCCGAGGTGACGCCGAGCCCGAGCCAGGCCCTCCAGGGCAGCGCAGCCGCGGCTGCAGCCGCGCCCCCGCCGTCCGCGGCGACGACGAGCGCGGCGGCGTCCTCTCCGGACGCCGAGGCCTCGGCGGACACGCCGCCTTCGCGGGGCGCAGGGTCCTCGAACGGCGCGCCGCCTGCGCAGCGCGCAGGGCCGGTGGCCGGGGCGCCATCGCCGAGTCCGCCAGCGCGCCCGCCGTCCAGCGCCCGCGCCGGGCCCGCCGCGCCGGCGGCCCACCACAGCCCCCCTGCGGCGCCCGCTGTCGAGCGCTCACGCCCTGCCGCCGAGCCGCCTCCCGGCGGCGCCGTGGACCCGATGGACCCGGCGCTGATCCGCCGGTAGCTCGCTTCGAAGCCAGCTGCTCTTTTCCCCTGGCTGCGCGCGAAAGGGGGGAGAGGGCCAGCAGTTCCACACGGCGCCGACCCCCGGTGGATCGAGCAGAGTGTCAACGCGTCGCGTCTTTGCGACGCACGGCGACGCCGGCTCGCGCGGTGCGTCGATGCCGAAGAGGAGCAGACAGTATTAATAAATACACATAACTTACGGCCGGTCAGGAAATGATGGTCGGCAGGAGATCATTGTAATGAGTGCTTATACATCGGGTGCGTTCGCCTCTGAGCGCGAGGCCTTGTCACTTTTCGGTAGGGGAGGGCGCTCGCGAGCCCATGGCATGAGATGCCCCGGCCTGGTCGCGACCGCCGGCTCTGGCGAGCGCACGCCAGGAGGAGCGGCGACGCCGCCGAACAGGGGGCACCATCGCCCCGCGCCCTCTCGACGCGCTCCCATCCTCCACGCTCTGCTTGCCCTCGTCGCGTCTGCCGCCTTCCTTGGCTGCGGCGATGACGGTGCCAGTTCCTCGAACGGCAGCGGAGGCGCCGGCGCTGCTGGCGGCGGTGCCGGCACTGCTGGCGGCGGTGCCGGCGCTTCGGGCGGCGGCACCGGCACGGCCAGCAGCGGCCAGGGCGGGTCGGGCGGCCATCCTCCCGCGGGCCTCGTCGAGCCCGGCGATCCCGGGCCGGGCGATGTCGCCTTCACGGTGCGCGCCGATCAAGGGGTGCGCCCCATCAGCCCGCTCATTTACGGGGTCAACTGGGCGGAGGACCTGGACGGCGAGCAGCGCGGCACGACCGTCGTGCGCATGGGCGGCAACCGCATGACCGCGTACAACTGGGAGAACAACGCCTCCAACGCAGGCTCGGACTACATGCATCAGAACGATGCCCACCTCGTCGGGAACAGCCAGAGCGGCGATGTCCCTGGCGAGGCGGTGCGCGTGCTGGCCGAGGACGCGCTGACGCACGGCGCCGCCTTCATCGCGACCGTCCCCATCTGCGGGTATGTCGCGGCCGACAAGGACGGCGGCGGCGACGTCAACCAGACCCCGGATTACCTCGAGACCCGCTTCCACCCCACGATTGCGCGCAAGGGCGCCCCCTTCTCCTCGTCGCCCGATCTCGACGACAACGCCGTGTACCAGGACGAGTTCGTCGCCTGGATGAAGCAAGCTTTCCCCGAGGCCTTCCAGGGCGAGGTCGCGAACGTCCTGTTCTCGCTCGACAACGAGCCCGACCTCTGGAACCACACCCACGAGCGCATCCACCCGGAGCCGGTGACCTATGCCGAGCTCGTCGACGAGAACATCGAGTTTGCGTCCGCGATCAAGGAGGTCGCGCCGAACGCGCTCGTCACCGGCTTCGTCTCGTATGGATACTCCGGCTATGTCAGCTTGCAGGGCGCGCCAGACGCGGACGGCAACTTCATCGAGCATTACCTCGACGCCATGAAGGCCGCCGAGGCGAGCGAGGGTCGCCGGCTTGTCGACGTGCTCGACCTGCACTGGTACACGGAGATCTACGCGAACGGCGAGCGCATCACGGGCGCCGACGCCTCCCCGGAGTCCGTCGAGGCCCGCGTCCAGGCGCCGCGCTCGCTCTGGGATCCCACCTTCGTGGAGGACAGCTGGATCGCGAACGACGTCCTGAGCGGCCCGATCATGCTCATCCCGTGGCTCCGCGGCCTGATCGACGCCCATTACCCGGGCACCGCTCTCGGCTTCACCGAGTACAATTTCGGGGGCGGCAACCACATCTCCGGCGCGATCGCCCAGGCCGACGCCCTCGGCGTCTTCGGCCGAGAGGGCGTGTTCGTCGCGACGATCTGGGACCCCGGCGCAGAGGTCTCGATGCTCCGGGCCGGCGTGCGCGCCTTCACGAGCTACGACGGGCAAGGCGCGCGCTTCGGCGACACGTCCATCCACGCCGAGACGAGCGACGTCGCCAGGGCCACCGTGTACGCGAGCATCGACGAGGCCGATCCGAGCCGCATGGTCCTCGTCGCCCTCAACAAGACCACGGCCCCGCTCACGGCCGCGGTGACCCTCGCCGCCTACGGGAGCTACACGGCCGTCGACGTGTGGCAGCTGACGGGCGACGAGGCGGATCTCGCGCCTGCGGAGCCGGTCACGCCGGGCGCCACGAACGCCTTCACGTACGCGATGCCGGCCCACAGCGTCTCGGTGCTGGTGCCCCGGTAGCAGCTCGTCGCTTCGGTCCGTCGAGAGGGCTTACCGCGCTGCCCGGCCCGGGGCCCACTGACGTACCCGGCCCCGGCGCCTCCCCCAGGCTGGCGGTCAGGCGTTGCTCGCCGGAATGTCCAGCCCGCGCACCACCGCCGGCCGCGCGACGAAGGCGTCGAGCACACGCTTCACCTCCTTGAAGTCGTCGAACCCCACCAGCTCGCCCGCGCCGTAGAAGCCCACGAGGTTGCGCACCCACGGAAAGATCGCGATGTCGGCAATGGTGTAGTCATCGCCCATCATCCACGCGCGGCCGCGCAGGTGGCCGTCGAGGACGCCCAGCAGCCGCTTCGCTTCCGCCACGAAGCGGTCGCGCGGCCGCTTGTCCTCGTAGTCCTTGCCGGCGAACTTGTGGAAGAAGCCGAGCTGGCCGAACATCGGGCCGATGCCGCCCATCTGGAACATCACCCACTGGATCGTCTCGTAGCGGCGCGCCGCCTCCTGCGGCAGCAGCCGCCCGCTCTTTTCCGCCAGGTACAGCAGGATCGCTCCGGACTCGAACAGCGCGAGCGGCTTGCCGCCCGGGCCCTGCGGGTCGAGGATCGCCGGGATTTTGTTGTTCGGGTTGAGCGAGAGGAACTCGGGCGAGAACTGGTCGTTGGTGTCGAAGGCGACACGATGCGCCTCGTAGGGCAGGTCCGTCTCCTCGAGCGCGATCGACACCTTCACGCCGTTGGGCGTGGGCAGCGAGTAGAGCTGGATGCGGTCGGGATGCCGCGCGGGCCACTTGCGCGCGACGGGGAAGGACGACAAATCGGTCATGCGGTCTCTCCTGCTGTTGGAACCGCCAATGTAAACCACCCCGGGCGGCGCGGGGCTGGGACGCAAGGCGTTCTCACACCCAGGGGAGAAGGGAGTGGGAGACAGCCGATGGTGACCGCTCGTCGGTCACCGCGCGCGCTGCCAGGCGACGATCCGCGTCACCGCCTCGTCGACCTGCTCGACCGGGGCCGCGAAGGACAGCCGGACGTACCGCGCGCCGCCTTCGCCGTCGAAGTCGGTGCCCGGCGTGAGCGCGACGCCCGTGTCGGCGAGCAGCCGCTCGCACCACGCGACCGAGTCGTCCGTACCGACGTCGGCATACAGGTAGAAGGCGCCGTCGGGCGGGGCGACCTCCCAGCCGAGCTCGGGCAGCCGCCGCAGCAGCAGGTCGCGCGCGGCCGCGTAGCCCTCCACCAGCCGGTCCGCCGCGGCGTACGCCTCCGGGGTCAGGGCCGCGAGCGCCGCGTGCTGCGCCAGGGCGGGCGGGCACAGCGCGAGGTTCCCCGCCAGCGCGTCGACGGGCGGGACGAGCTCCGGCGGCAGCACGAGCCACCCCAGGCGCCAGCCCGTCATGGCCCAGTACTTCGAGAAGCTCGAGACGACGACGGCGCCCGCGTCGCCGTAGCGCGCCGCCGTCGCCTGGCGCCCGGCCCACGCGCCGTACGTGAGGCCGTGATAGATCTCGTCGCTCACCAGCCGGACGTCATGCTCCGCGCACCAGCGCGCGATCGCCTCGAGCTCCGCGGCGTCGACCATCGTGCCCGTCGGGTTCGCCGGGCTCGCCAGGACCAGGCCGTCGAGCTTTCCGCCGTCGTAGGCGGCCATGAGCTGCGACGTGGTCGGCTGGAAGCGGCTCCCCGGGCCGCACGGCAGCTCGACCACCTCCACCCCGAGGGAGCGGAGGATGTTTCGGTACGCCGGGTAGCCCGGGCGAGCGAGCGCCACGCGGTCACCCGGCTCGAACGCCGCGAGGAACGCGAGCAGGAACCCGCCCGACGACCCGGTGGTGAGGGCGACGCGCGACGGGTCGAGGTCCACGTCGTACCAGCGGCCGTAGTGCTCCGCGAGCGCAAGGCGCAGCGCCGGGATGCCCAGCGCCTCGGTGTACCCGAGGTCCCCGTCCGCGAGGAGCGCGGCCGCCCGCGCGCGCACGACGGCGGGCGCCCCTGAACCCGGCTGGCCCGCGCACAGGCTGATGACCGGCTCGCCCGCCGCGCGCCGCGCGTTGGCGGCGGCGAGCACCTCCATGACCGCGAAGGGCGGCACCTGCGAGCGGCGGCTGCTCCTCACCCGGCCATCCTCCCGCCACGCCGACGGCGTGCCGCGCCACCCCGGCAGGCGCCCGTCGGCACCGGCCCCCACCCACCGGGTCCGGGCCTGCTGGATCGAGTGGAGCTGGGGTGGAGCAAGCTCCAGCAGGAAGCTCTACAGAAGCTGCTCTTCATCAGGTCGAGCACATGAGGGTGATTGCGGAGAAGCCCTGGGAAGTTCGCATCGAATCTTGTGGTGATGAGGTGAACGCCATCATCCTGAACGGCTCATCGGCCATTTGCAACACGGAAGCTTTGTTGTCGGCAGAGGAAGCTCGACGCCGGTCGCCGCGCCGTCCGGGCGGCGGGGCGAGGGATCACTCGCCGCGATCGAGGAAGTCCATCAGCCAGGCCAAGGCCGGCCGCAGGGTGCCGTCCGGGTGCAGGAGGCCCGTGTTGTCCCGCCAGGTGGAGCCGACGACGTAGCCCCAGAGGGTGATGCCTTTGACGGCGCTGTGGTTGTAGAACATCGTGAGCTGCTCCTCCATCACCCGGCGCTGCGCGTCGTCGTCCGAGAGGCTGATGTCGTACTCGGTGATGTACACGGGCAGGCCCGTGGCGGCGAGCCCGTCGATGTAGCCCTTCACGGTGCTGGTCTCGATCTTGTACGCGTCGTGAGCCTGGGCGCCGAGGGCGTCTATGGGAGCGCCCGCGTCGAGCAGCGTCTTCACGAGCTCGACGAAGCGCTTGTGCTCGCTCTCGTACTCGATGTTGTTGTAGTCATTGAGGATCAAGGTCGAGCCCGGGCAGAACTCGCGAGCCCACTTGAAGGAGTTGACGATCCAGTCATGGCCGCTCTCGCCGTCGCCCCCGATGGCGTTCTTGAAGACAGGCGTGGTGTGGGGCGGCGGCTCGTTCACCACGATGATGGAGTCCGTGTCGGGGTACCGCTCGCAGAACGCCTGCATCCAGTCCCGCACGGCCTGCCGCTGCTCCTCCGCGGAGAGATTCCCGAGCCAGGACAGCGACGCTTCGCCCCACACGAAGTTGTACTGCATGAAGGGGATGCCGTTGGCCTGCGCGTACCTGTAGACCGCGTCGAGCCTGCTCCAGTCGCGAACGCCGCGCGACCTCTCGATGGAGGTCCACCTGCCCTCGAGCTCGGGCGTGATCTGGTCCCAGTACTGGATGAAATCGTCGCGCACGGCGCCGTTCGTCGTGATGTTGCCGACGAACTTGCGGGGGCTCGGGCTGCCCGAACCCCCCGACCCGTCGCCGGAGCCGCCGGCCCCGGAGCCGCTCGTTCCAGAGGCTCCGGCGCCGCCGTCGCCGGAGCCGCCCGCACCGGAGCCCAGAGTACCCGTGCTGTCCGTGCCGGCTCCGCCTGCGCCGGTTGCGCCGCCGCTGCCGCCATGGCCACCCGCTCCCATCGCGCCGCCCGCGCTCGACGAGCCGCCCGGGCCAGCGTCAGCCGTGTCCACCCTGCCAGAGCAGCCGGAGAGGGCCGCGATCCCGAGCGCGATCGAGATCGTGCCGCACAGCCATCGAGAAGAACGGTTCTTGTTCATGCCAACCCCCCGCAAGCAGGAAGATCGTGATCTGTGATTTTTGAAGCGGAAACGACGGCGCGCGTCGCCCCCTCGCGGCGCTCCCCGGCGGGTGCGGTGCGCCACGTCGCGCGTCGGGTGGCGCACTTTCCCTCAGGGAGGAGGCGGGGTGCAGATGAAGCACCCGCCGCACTCGTGGTGCGACGTCTTGGTGCCCCACGCGATCTGGTTGTTACAGCAGTCGCGGCCGTACTGGCCGACGACCGTCGTGTGGCTCTCGTCGCTGTAGTAGGTGCAGTTTGCCCCGGGCGCCGCGTCGCTCGAGGGGGCCAACAGGGCGGTGGTTCCCAGCATCGCTGCACCTGCCGTCAGGGCAGCGATGAAGAACCGCAATCGGGTAGCAGGGCCGAACCGACGCATGGAAGCTCCTTTTTGCGATGGAGGCCTGCTCCGGCCTCCGGTTCTATGCGGGACACCTTAGACCGATTGTCCGGCTCGGGCAAGCGCTCCGGCCGGAGCGCCCTATGCGGCTATCTGCCAATCGTCTCATTCGGCGGCGGGAGCTCCACGCAGCGTAGCGGAGGAGGGTGAAGCAGCGCGCGAACTCTGGCGTGACGGCGAACGTCGCGCGCTGCGCGGGAGTTGTCGACAGTGGCTCCCGGGGGAACTCACCCGACCAGCCCGTACATCGCCCGCTCGCTCAGCCCTTGACGGCCTGCAAGGTATAGCTCGCCGCCAGTCGCTCTGGCTTTTCGCGGAGCCGCCATTCGCCGCGCCCGTCGTCCACCATGGCCGCTCCGAGCGGATTCCAGGGAACCGAATCGTGCTCGGTGAGCTCGGTCAGCCTCAGGTTCGCTGCGAAGAGCGCGGAGATGATCTCGCCGAGGCCGTGATTGAAAGCGATGGTGTCGGGCGCGGCGAGCTCTCCCTCGTGTGACACGTAGGTCTGCTTCTCGTGGAACAGCGTGCCGCCCTCGACCTCGAAGTAAGGATACTCCACGACCAGGAGGCCGTCCGGGCGCGGATCGGCGAGCGACCACAGCATCGGATGCCCCTCGCGCATGAACAAGCGACCCCCCGGCTTCAGCAGCGCCGCCACGGTGGTGGCCCAGCGCTGGATGCTGTCAAGCCAGCACAGCGCGCCGACGCCCGTGTACACCACGTCGAATCGCTCGGCCCCCAGCGCCGCGACCGCATCGTAAAGATTGCTGCACACGTACTCGATCCCGGCGTCGCAACCCGCGGCCAGCCGCCGCGCCACGGCCAGCGCCGGCTCGGAGAAATCGAGGCCGGTCACGCGCGCTCCGAGGCGAGCGAGTGACAGCGTGTCCGTGCCGATGTGGCACTGCAAATGGACGACGTCGAGGCCGCGCACGTCGCCGAGCCGGGCGCGATCGAACTCGACCACACCGGAGAGATGCCGCGGGTCATCGCGGAACCTGTGAAGCTCATAGCCTTGTTCGTGAATCGCAACACGACTGTTCCAGTTCGCGAGGTTGATCGCCACGTAGTCGCGTTCGTGAGAGCTCATGGCGCAAGTATGCCATGGATCGCTTCACGCGACGCAGCGCGGCCTCGAGATGCTCGCCCCGCAGGCTGTGGAGCGAAGACGGCTCCCTCGAACCGTGGGCGTCCAGCGTCGGGGCGAGAGGACGACGATCGGCGTCGGCGTCACCGGCAGGCCGTCCGCGCGCGTGCCCCTTGCGATCCGGCCGGTCTGCACCAGAGCCACCGGGAGCCGCTCATGCCTGAAGGTGACACCCTCTTCCGGATCGCCGCTGCCCTGGGCCCCGTGCTGGAGGGCGCGCGCGTCATCGCCCTGGAGCTGCCCCGGAGCGACCGGCGGTGCGACCAGCTCGTCGGCCGCCGGATCGAGCGCGTGGAGGCGCGCGGCAAGAACCTCTTGATCTTCTTCGACGACGGCACCGTCCTCCACACGCACCTGCGCATGAGCGGCGCCTGGCACCTCTACCGCGAGGGGGAGCGCTGGAGGCGGTCCGAGGCGACGGCCTCGGCCATCCTCGCGGTCCCGGGCTACGTCGCCGTCTGCTTCCGTGCGCCGATCGTGCGCCTGCTCCGCGCGAGCGCCGTGCGCGGCGACCGTCTGCTCGGCGGCCTCGGCCCGGACCTGCTCGGCGACGGCTTCGACGCCGCGGAGGCGCTCCGCCGCCTCCGCGCGCTCGACGACGTGCCCCTCGGGGTCGCGATCATGGACCAGCGCGTCGTCGCCGGCATCGGCAACGTCTACAAGAGCGAGCTCCTCTTCCGGAGGCGGCTCGACCCGTTCGCCCCGGTCCGGGCGTACTCGGACGAGGAGCTCTCCGCGATGCTCGACCTCGGCCGCCGCCTCCTGCAGGCCAATGTCGAGCCGCGGGACGCCTCCGGCGCGTACCGCGGCCCCACCGCGCACTACCTCCACACGCGCACGACGCGCACCGGCTTCGATCGCGGCAGGCGGCCTGTCGGCGTCTACGGCCGCGAGGGACGCGCCTGTTACGACTGCGGCGCCGCGGTCCAGATGCGCCGGCAGGGGACCCTGATGCGGTCGACGTACTTCTGTCCCCGCTGCCAGCCGACCCGCGCCGCGGCAGAGCCAGCGCCGGCGGACGGATCTGCGCCGCCGGCTGGATCTGCGCCTCCCGCGCCGTGACCACGGCCGCCGGCGGCCAGCGCCAGCGCTCCCGGGGCTCGCGCGGCGCGCCGTCTCGCCCGGCAGGCCTTTCCGGCGGATCGATCGTACGATCGGCCTCATGCGCTCCACCCGCTTCCCCCTGCTCCTTCTCCTCGCGCTTGCGCCTGCATGCAGCCATCCCCTGGACGAGCCCATCTCTCCGGATGCCGAGAGCGAGAAGCCCCCTCCCTCCGGCGGCGCGTCTTCCTCTCCGTCCACTGCGCCCCCGGCGGCGCCTGCGGATGGGGCCGCCGAGATGGACGCCCGCTTCGCCCCGCTCGTCGCATCGGCCTTTCGCGACTACAAGGCCTGGGGTCGCGTCGACGACGAGCTCCGCTGGGCGCCCTGGCTCTGCCGCCTGCCGCTGCCCGGCCGTGCCCGCATGAGCGCCGCCGAGGACGGCGGCCACGCCCGCAAGCTCTACTCGGTGTTCGCGAGGCACCGCGACCGCTATCCGCTGGTGCAGGGCGAAGCGCCCGTGTCCCAGCCGGTCGGGCAGGTCCTCGTCAAGGAGAGCTACCACCCCGAGCTCGTGGAGAACGGGGCCTCCGAGCTCCCGGAGCCTCAGCCCTCAACACCGGACGGCGCCTCCGGCACGCCGGACCATTTCGATCCTTATCTGCGCGACGGCGATCGCGTCTACCGCGCGTCGCGCTTCGCCGGCGCCTACGTGGTGCTCAAGGTCGCGCCGGACACGCCCGGCACCGACGCCGGCTGGGTCTATGGCACGGTCACGCCCGATGGCGAGGTGACCTCTGCCGGCCGGGTCGCGTCGTGCATGGGATGTCACGTGAGCGCCCGCCACGAGCGCGTCTTCGGGATCGCGCCTCCAGCGGGGCCCTGACGGGCTCGGGGGCGGCGGCGCCCGGATCGATCGCGCTGGGTTCACGGCACTTGCTTCCTCGTCACCGCGGAGGGCCGCCTCGCCTCCTCCGGGGGGCGGACGTCGTGTCGTCCGCCGCGACGGGCAGGCGCACGACGAACTCGCTGCCTTGCCCGAGCCCCGGGCTCGTCGCTTCGATGCTCCCGCCGTGGAGAGCTACGAGGTCCCGGACGATGGTGAGCCCGATACCGAGGCCGCCGGGCGCCCGGTCAAAGCTGCGCTCCGCCTGATGGAACAGCGTGAAGACCTGGGGCAGTATCTCCTTCGCGATCCCGATCCCGTCGTCGCGGACACGCAGCTCCACCTGATCGCCGCGCCGCTCGACTGTCACCCCGATGTGGCCCCCGATGTCGGTGTACTTGCACGCGTTGGTGAGCAGGTTGACGAGGATCTGCTCGACACGAACGGCGTCCGCGATGACGTGGATGGCGGATGCCGGCAGCGCGAGCCTGATCTGATGCCGCCGCGCCTCGATCTGCGCGCGCGTCGACTCCAGGGCGCGCGACACGGCGGCCCCGATGTCGATCCGCTCCTTGCGGAGCTCGATCTTCCTCCGGGTGATGCGCGATACGTCGAGCAGATCGTCCACGAGGCGCATCAAGGTCTTCGTCTGCCGTGCGATGACCTCGATGTGCCGGTCCGGCGGCCCCCCGCAGCTTCGCAACCGGATGAGCTCCACGGCCACGCAGATCGGCGCCATGGGGTTGCGCAGCTCGTGCGCGAGCATGGCCAGGAACTCGTCCTTCCGGCGATCCGCGTCGGCCAGCGCGTCCTCGACCCGCTTGCGCTCGGTGATGTCCAGGGACGATCCAACGAAGCCCTGGAACGCTCCGGTCGCGTAGAAACGCGGGGCGCCCTGGGTCACGACCCATCGGCTCTCGCCGTCTCCGCGGACCATGCGACATTCCAGCGTGAAGGGCTCGCGCGCGCCGAGCGCCGCCGAGTAGGCGCTCACGAAGAGCGGGCGATCTTCCGCGTGGACCGCGTCGAGCCAGCCGTCCCCCTGCGCCGCTTCGAGGGTGTGCCCCGTGAAGCGCAGCCAGGTCTTGTTGACGTACTCGCATCCTCCGGAGGGCCCGGACATCCAGATCATCATCGGGGCGGCGTCGGCGAGGGAGCGGAAGCGCTGCTCGCTCTCGCGGAGACGCTCGACATCCTCGGCGACCTGCCGGCGCAGCTTCGCGATCTCGATGCGCCCGCCGACCCGCGCGAGCAGCTCACGGACCGAGAACGGCTTGACGAGGTAATCGTCCGCGCCCGCTTCGGCGCCGTGCACGCGCGACGCCTCCCCGGATCGGGCCGAGATGAGCACGACGGGGACGAGCCGCGTCCTCGGATCGGCGCGCAACGCGGCGAGGAGGCCGAACCCGTCGAGCCCGGGCATCATGACGTCGGTGAGGACGAGATCGGGCACCTTCTCGCGCGCGGCCGACAGCGCCATCTCGCCGTTCTCGACCGCCTCCACGGTCCACCGCGTCGCGAGGATGTGCCGGAGGTAGCCCCGCATGTCGGGGTTATCCTCGACGAGCAGGACGTGGCCGCCCGAGCCCGCCGGCAGGCGCCGATCGTCCGCGCCCGCCGGGAGCCCCTGCGGAGGCGCTGCCGGTGGTGCATCCACGGAGACCCACTGCGACGCTTCCTCCACGAACGCCTGGACCGTCACGGCCGTCATGCCGAGCTCCCGCTCGGCGCCTGCGTGCTCCGCGGGCAAGTGCGCTGATCCGCTGGGGATGCAGACCGTGAACGTGCTCCCTTGCCCGAACACGCTCGTCGCCTGGACGTCACCCCCGTGGAACTTGACCAGCTCCCGCACGAGCGCGAGCCCGATGCCGGAGCCCTCGTGGCTCCGCCCGCGCGCCCCAGGGATCCGGTAGAAGCGTTCGAAGATCCGAGGGAGCTCCTCCGCGGGGATCCCCGTCCCCGTGTCGCGGACCTCGAGGATCACGTGGTCACCGCCCCACCGGAGCGAGATCGCGATCTCGCCCTCGAACGTGAACTTGAACGCGTTCGAGATCAGATTGAGGACGATCTTCTCCCACATCTCGCGATCGACGTAGACAGGCTCCGGGAGCGGCGGGCAGTCCACGACGAACCGGAGCCCCGCCCGCGCCGCCGTCGAGCAGAACGCGTTCGCCACCTCGGCAGTCAGCGCCGAGAGGTCGAGCGCCTCGTACGACACCTGCATCCGGGCGGCTTCGATCCGGGCGAAGTCGAGCAGGTTGTTCACGAGCTTGAGGAGCCGCCGTGCATTGCGGCGCGCGAGCTCGACGAGCTCGTGTTGCCTGTCCGTGAGGCCGCCGGGCGCGCCGGTCAGGAGCTCTTCGATCGGGCAGAGCATGAGCGTGAGCGGCGTCCGGAACTCGTGGCTCACGTTCGAGAAAAACCTGGTCTTGAGCTCGTCGAGCCGGCTGAGCTGCTCGTTGGCCATGCGGAGCTGCTCGTTCGCGCGCTGGATCTCCTGTGCTCGGAGGAAGACCTCCGCCTCGACCCTGTCCGCCCGTGTCTGGAGCTCCTCCGTGAGCCGGGTCTGCTCGATCCCGCGCTGCTTCAGGCGGACGAACTCGGTCACGTCCTCGACACGGTGGATGATGTACGCGATCTCGCCGTCTGGCCCCACGATGGGCTTGTTGAAGGGACTCCAATATCGTTCCTCGAAACCGCCTCCCCCCGCTTCGGAGCACGGGATATCGTATTTCTGCACGGCCATGCTGTCGGAGGCGCGTGTCTCGAGCACACGCCCGAGCGAGGCGCGCAGGTTTCTCGTGCCGGTCGCGTGCGGATCGTCCGGATTGTCCGGGAACACATCGAAGATGCCGCGACCCAGGATCTCCTCGCGCCGGGTGTTCGTCGCCTGGAGATAGGCGTCGCTCACGGCGACGACCACGAAGTCCGTCCGGAGCACGAGGTAGTTCCCCGAGATTCCCTCGAAGATCGCGCGAAAGTTGAGGTTCTCGGGCGGCGCCTGCTCGCTCTCCAATCCCTGAGGCGGTTCGTTGCTCGAGATGCGGCTGGCGGACATGGTCACATCCCAGAAAGAAGGATGCGGCATCAGCAGGCGCCCCGGGAGGGCACGATGGTGGAACATGGCCCGCTGCAGGCTCAGCGCGCGTCGTCGGGTGATTGCCGGAGCACCCTGCTACCCGGATCGCCGCGCCCCCGCGACGCTCGGCCGCAGCAGCGATGGCGGCGGCTCCTCGCTCGCCGGCGCCGCCTCTTGCTCATGCTCCTCCGGCGCCGGCTCCATGATGCGCGCGATCCACGACAGTCCCTCCACGTTCTCCAGCGTGATCTTCGCGACCATCATGATCGGGACCGACAGCAGCGCTCCCGACGGCCCCCAGAGCCAGCCCCAGAAGAGCATCCCGAGGAGGACGGCGAGCGGGGACAGCCCCAGCGTCCGCCCGAGGACCCGCGGCTCCAGGACGTTGCCCACCAGCAGGTTGATCAGGAGGTACCCGATGGCCACGATCGCCGCGGTGCCGGGTCCCTGGCTCGCCAGCGCGGCGAGCACGGCCGGGATCGTCGCGACCGCCGCGCCGATGTTGGGGATGAAGTGCAGGACGAACAGGCTCGACGCCAGGAGGAGCGCCAGATCCACGTCCAGCAGGACCAGCATCACGTAGGCGAGCACGGCGACGAGCAGGCTCGTCATCGTCTTCACGACCAGGTACTTCTTGACCTCTCGCACGATGCGCTCGACATGCTCGAGCCCGCGCCCCGGGTCCGTGATGATCGCCCGGATCTTCGCGCCGGCCCCCGCGAACTCGCAGAGGGCGAAGAAGACCACGAGGAGCACCACCCCCAGGTTCGACGCCGCGCTGGCGACCGTCACGGCGGCCCCGCCGAGCAGCGGCACCAGGGACGCCGTGTGCAGCGTCCGCGACAGGAACTCCGGGTTCACCGGCAGCCCGCGCTCGGTGAGCGTCGCCGCGAGCGCCACGGTCATGCTGGAGGCGCGGGCCAGGTAGGCCGGCACCTTCTCCTCCAGCTCCACCCCGGCGATGGTGACCACCGCCCCCACGAAGGCCAGGATCGCGAGGTCGACCACGAGCGCGGCCAGCGCCCCGATGGCCGGGGGGAGCCCCCGCCGGGTGACCCAGCTCGCGATCGGCGAGGAGATGGCCGCGAGCGCGATCCCGAAGAGCACCGGCACGAGGAACGGCTCCGCGTAGCGCAGCCCCACGATGACGACGACCGTCGCCGCCGCGACCATGATCATCTGAGCTCGACGAGACATCGTGAAGATCCCCATGCCTGACCTCGTTGCTGCCGGGTTCCCGCGTCACGTCCATCCCAGAGGAGGGAGCACGGCGTAACGTGATTCCACGAATAGCAAGGGGTGCGCCAGGCTCCGTCCCGCTGGATCCGCGGCGCGCGGCGCGTGCTGCCGCGCGGCATCGGCGGTATTCGCAAGCTCGCCGCGCTGCGCGAGGCACTCGGTCATCGTGGGGGAGCATGGATGTGGGGCCAGCGTGCGCGCAGCGGTGCGATCTGCGACGTGCTGGCTTGGACGCTGAAGGGAAGGGGACAGACTCAGGAGCACCGCAAAGGGCGGTGGGGCGCGATGTCGCATGCGGCGCCGCGCCACGTCGGCCGCGCGGGCCGCGTCGGCGCGATGCGCCGCGGCGATCTGGCGCCGCGCCCCGGCGGAGATCGCTACCGCGCGGACACCCGGCCGTCGCCCGTGGGCCCGCCGTTCAGCGGCACCGCGGCGTGCTGGGCGGCGTCGGTCTTCGGGGTCGTCCCGGTGACGTAGGCCCTGACCGCCTCGACAAGGAACCTGAGCCCGGCAGCGCCCTGGTTGTCCCAGTACTCGCCCTCGCGCGGGCTCACGTGGATGAGCGCGAGGTGGGGATCGTCCTTGCCCTTCGGGAAGAAGATCTTCGCCTCTTCCGACCACAGCTCCTCGATCTTCGCCCGGCTCCGCACGATCGAGGCGCGCCCCGAGAGCGACAGGAAGCGGTGCTCCTCCTGGAGGGTGACGTTCACCTCCGGGTGCGACTCGATCTCGTCGATCTTGCCCGAGTCGATGCTCGTCATGAACCAGATGTCCCCGGTGCCGTCGTCGACCTTCGTGAGCGCCATCGGACGCGCCCGCAGCGCCCCGTGGCTCGCCTGCGTGACGAGCATGGCATTCCGGAACTTCTTGAGGATCTCCAGCAGTTTTTCTCGTGACCCAGTTTCCATGGTGTCCTCCGTAGTCCCGGCGGTAGTTGCGAGATCCAGACCATGGCCGGCTCACGCGCGAGACCGCGAGAGGAACGGCTCTGCCGTGCCGCACCGGGCGTGCGTTCGAGGCATTCCGCCACAGCCTCCGGCGCGGATCCTCGCGCGTTCGAGCCGCCGCCCGGAGGAGCGGTATCGCGCGGCGTCCGCGAGCTACCCTGTGCGGGTGAGCGCGAACACCGCAACGACGATCGCGACCAGCGCGAGCGCGCCGGCGACCACCAGCGCCACCTTGCCCCACGCGATCGGCGCCGTGCCCGTGACGCGGCTCGCGTCCTGGCCGTGCACGATGGCCCGGTAGCTGCGCCCCTTGTAGCGGTAGGCGAGCACGTACGAAGGCAGCGCCACCCGGCGCGCCTCGAGCGCGCGCAGGAGCACCGCCACGTGCACGTTCCGGAAGGTCGACCCGGGGATCACGCCCTGCTTCAGGGTGTCCTCCGCGGTCGCGGCGATCCGCTCGCTCAGGATCTTCCGCGCCGCCGAGCGCTGCGCGTCGAACTGCTCCAGCACCGCGTCCGCCGGGCCGAGCTGCTGCTGGGTCCGGTTCGCGGCCGGCACCGCCTGATCGAACCGGAAATACGGCGCGAGCTCCCGGGCCTCATCGAGCGACAGCCCGCGCGACGCGGACACGAGCAGGCCGCGGAACGGCAGCTGCGTCTGTCCGGCGTGCGGGGCCCAGGCGCTCCGCAGGGCGCCCGCGTTCGAATCCGCCGTCCAGCTCACCACCGCGTCCGCGTTGACGAGCCAGCCCGCCCACCAGATCGGGCGCAGCCCCTCCACGGTCGCCGCCTGCGAGAGGTCCGACGGCCGGAAGAAGCCGAGCGTCGACATCCACTGCCGCAGCGCCTGGTCGGCCTGCGCGGGGGGCACCCCGAACGGGAGCAGCCAGTCGGCCTGCTCGATCGGATCGACGGGCTGCTCCAGCCGCGTGACCGCGCCGCAAAAGCGGCATTTCGGCGCCTGCGCCTCGGCCGAGTACGCGACCGCCGCGCCGCACTCGGTGCACCGCAGCACCTGCACCGGCGGCGGGGCCGGGCCGCTCCCCTGCGGCGCGGCGAGCCCGCAGACGGCGCAGCGAAGGTCGCCCGGCTCCAGCGGCCCCTGGCAGCGGGCGCAGCACCGCGCCACGGCCGTCGAGACGCCCATGCTCATGCTCATCGCGTCCCTCCGGTCGGGGTGGGCCTGCTCCCGCCGGGGCGGACGCGCTCGGTCGGCGCGGGCGTGGGCGCGGGCGCGGGCGCGGTGACGAGGGCCGGCGGCCTCGCCACGCCGCGCCGCTCGGCCGGGTCGCGGTCGCGGGCCGCGGCCAGGACGAACGGCGCCGCGATGAGCAGGATCACGAGCAGCACGGCGAGGACGATCTTGACCCAGGAGAGGGGCGCCTTGCCGTGGATCGCGCCGGTCTGGCC
The DNA here is from genome assembly GCF_051521455.1 of Sorangium sp. So ce887. Lineage (NCBI taxonomy): Bacteria > Pseudomonadati > Myxococcota > Polyangiales > Polyangiaceae > Sorangium > Sorangium sp. So ce887. The sequence continues at coordinate 5,030,835 of NZ_CP150354.1, forward strand.
GTTGATGAGGACCCGGAACGGCGGCTCGCGCGGGTCGTGCCGGATCGCGAGCACCCAGAGGGGCACGTAGAGGAGCTCGAGCGTCTCCTGGTCGAGGCGCGTCTCGTGCGTGAGGCCGTGGTGGCTGTCCCCGGGCATGAAGCCCGCGAGGTCGCGGCCGATCTTTTCGAGCGCCTCCCGCCGCGCCAGGGCGTAGCACTCCGGCTGCGTCATGGTCGGCTCCTCGGCGACCCAGCCGCTGAGCACCGCGGGCGTGTAGCGCCGCATCGTGCGGAGGTCGAACGGCTCGATCGCCTCGAGCTCGGCGTTCTGGACGGCGCGGGACGCCACGACGAGGACATCCATGACGTAGGTGGCGTGCTGGCCTTCGAGGTGCCGGTGCTCGGTCCTCGTGACGACGCGGGTGCGGGTGACGCTGTTCCCCTTGTCGTCGGTCGTCGTGTACGTCTCGGTCTCCTGGTAGTCCTCGCCGATCTGCGCCGCGTAGCGCGTCTGCGCCATCGCCGAGTACAGGTACGCGGGCGTGTAGACGCCGCGGATCGCGTCGATCGTCCCCCTCTTGACGCTCGACTGCACGAAGAGGCTCCGCTTCCCGAGCCACGCCGTGACGGCGCCCTGCGCGCTCTCCCGGGTCGTGGTGAACCCGAGGACGAAGTGGGGCGACGGCCGGTCGTTCGACGGCGCGCGCTCCACCACCGCCGGCGAGGCGCAGTAGGGGCACACCGCGGTCCGCTGGTCCGCTTCGACGCGCAGCGAGGCGCCGCAGGTCTCACATTCGAGTTGCACCGGCGCCCGAGAGAACCGCACCGGAGGGCGGTGCGTCAACAGGGAAGGGGCGTCACCGCGTCGGCAGGGTCGCGCCGCCGTCGCCGCGCCGGCAGGGTCGCGCCGCCGTCGCCGCGCCGGCGGGGTCGCGCGGCGTCAGCAGGGGACGGGCGGCGGGCGGCTCCCGAGGTCGGCGGGAGAGGCCGAGTGGTCGGCGTCCTGCTCCGGTGTTTGCCGGAGCAGCGGTGAGAGCGTCCGCGTCGCCCATTGCCGGACCGGGGCGTCCGCCCACGGCTGCCACCGCGGGCTGGCCTGCGGCGCGACCGCCGCGCGGGGCGCGCGTGCCCCGGCGCGCAGGCGCGGCGCAGGCCGAGGCTCGTCGAGGAAGCGCAGGAGATCGGGGGTGAGGTCGGCCACCGCTTCCCGGTGCGGGTAGTGCCCCGCCTTCGCGTAGCGACGCACCGCCACGCCCTCCAGGTAGCGGTCGATGTCCGCCGCGTGGCGCACCGGGAGCACGGGGTCGCGGTCGCCCCAGTAGACGGCGAGAGGCGGTATCTCCGGGATCCGGTGCGCGATGTCCATGAGGTGCTCGCGCTGGCCGCGCAGATCGATCGCGTGGCGGAGCGTGCGCGACAGGGCGCGCGCCGTGCCGGGCCGCGCGTTCACCCGGGCGAGGTGCCTGCGCTCGTCCGCGTTGAAGTTGCCACCGAGCACAAGCATCCCCGCGTGGGTGCCGACGCCCATCAGCACCGGCACGGCCAGCTCCAGCAGCCCTGTCACCGCGGCGAAGCGCAGCGGCAGCGCGACCTCGCTCCCGATGCCGCCCGCGGCGACCAGCCCGAGGCGGTGCACGCGCCCCGGCCGCTCGACGGCCACGCACATGGCAATGCTGCCGCCGAACGAGTGCCCGATCAGATCGAAATCGCCGAGCCCGAGGGCGCGGATCCATTCCGCGACCACACCCGCATACCACGCGACGGTGTAGGGAGCGTCCGGGCGGGCCGAGTGCCCGTGGCCGGGCAGGTCGACCGCAACGACGCGGCGCCCGCCGGCCGCAAGCGCGGGCGCGAGGCGGTTCCAGGTCCGACAGCTATCCGACAGGCCGTGTACGAGGACCACGGGGCGCTTGCCCGCGCCGCCGTTCCGGGCAGCGCTCCACTCCTCCCAGTGGACCTCGCCTGCGGAAAAGACGCGAACATGGCTGCGACACCTGATCGACATGTTCTTCTTAAATAGTTCGCACGAAGTGCCGCGTCTGTCCAGATTGCACACCCGTCCCTTGCTTCGTCGCGGGCGGCCGCGGGCTCCCGCGAAGACGGCTTCGCATTCGGTGTGGGTCGTGCAGCTCCGGCGTACGCCATCCTGGGACGTGGACCGGACCGCGGCCCGGCCTCCACCCTGACCCGGCATGCGCCTGCCGCCGTCGGCCGCCTTATCGCCTCGGTGATGCGCCCGCTGCCCTGGCGGACCGCCCCACTGGCGCACGGACAGAATTTGTGCCGCTGGTTACCCATTGACGCCACGCTCGACTGAGAAGAGCCTCGCCAGTGGTGCGGCTCGTCAGCGAACCTGCGGGGCGAGCCGCAGGGCGTGACTTTAACTCTACTGCGGGAAGTCGGGCTGGGAGGCAAACCGCCATGGCGCCAAGGGCGCCAAGAAACCAGGGAAATGTGGGCATCGCACCATGCAGCGGCTCCCGATGATAGCGTCATCTGCATGCGGGCAGATGCTCCCTGAGGAGTTGGCGGTCAGGTCGACTGTCGGACCAGTTTTGCGACTGGAGGCGACATGAAGGCTAGTGCAATTCTGATCTGTGGCTTCGTTGCTGCGTGCAACTACGACATGGGTGAGTGCTACCTTCGGGATGGTCGTGGTGAGGGCGTCGGCGCAGGCATCATCACCCCGGGTGGGGCCGGAGGCTTCGGAGATGCGCCACCGGATCCGCAAGACGAGATGGAGCGTTCCGAGTGCAGCGAAGCCGTCGAGGCGGCAGCCCAGGTTACTTGCGCGTCCCCCGGCAGCCATACGTGCGTAAACCAGTGTGAGGCGATCGGCGCCTACTGCGTTCATCACGCTTCGCATCCGTATAGCCCTAGTGGACTGTTCGATAAGTTTTTTAACATATTCCCCGGGGTGGCGTAAGCTTCGGCATGCGAGGACGACCACCCAGGAGGATCGAGCTGTCGCGGGAGGATCGGGCGTACCTGGAGCGGCTGGTGCGCGATGGACGCACCGAGCAACGCGTCGCTCGCCGAGCTCGGGTGCTCTTGGCCATGGCAGACCCGGCGACGGTCGTGGAGGAGCTGGCGGCGCACGTGGAGCAGAGGCGCGAGACCATCTGGCACCTCTGCCGTCGGTACGAAAAGTTGGGGGTTCGGGCGGCCGAGGACGCTCCTCGCGAAGGTCGGCCCCGGGCTTTTTCCCCCTCTGCAACGCGTCGGCCTCGAGATGCTCGCCTGTTGTGAGCCCGCAGGGCTCGGGCTGCACATGACGCACTGGTCGACACGCAGCCTGGCGAAGGTGGCGGCTGAGCGTGGGCTGGTGCCGAAAATCGCGCACTCGACCGTCTCGCTGATCTTGCGTACCGCCGATCTCCAACCCCACCGTTCGCGGTACTGGAAGACGCCCACGATCGATGCCGACTTCGAGAGGAGGGCGACGCGCATCCTGTGGTGCTACGAAAGAGCCTCGGATCTAGCTGCGCGCGGCGAAGTTGTACTTTGCTTCGACGAGAAGCCGAACATCCAGGTGCTCGAACGTCGACGACCGACCCGCCCCGTGAGGCGCGGCCAGATCGAGCACCAGGAGTTCGAGTACATCCGGCACGGGACGGTGAACTTCGCCGCCGTGCTCGATGTGCACACGGGCAAGATGCGCGGGTGGTGCCCCAGCCGGAACGATAGCGAGCACCTGCGCGCGATCCTGCCCGAGTTACTCCACGAGTGCTGCAATGCGCGACGCGTGCACCTGATCTGGGACGGAGCCCCGTCCCACGTCGCACAGGAGACCACCACCCTGCTGCGTACCCTCTACCCGCACGTCCGCGTGCTTGTGACGCCGGCGCACGCCTCGTGGCTCAACCAGGCCGAGTTGCTGCTGCGCGCATTCAGCGAGCGCTACCTGAAGCGCGGCAGCTGGAACAGCCGCCAGCAGTTCGTCGAGCACCTGAACGTGAGCTGGCGGGAGTACGACCAGCTCTACGCTCACCCTTTCAGGTGGTCCTGGACGCGGCAGAAGATGCACCGCTGGGTTGAGCGGCATGCCGCGTGATTATGTTAAAAAACTTGTCGAACAGTCCACTAGCAGCGGAATTGGCGATCTGTACTGGTGCAAGGGCGGCAAGCCCACGTGGACATGCTCTTATCAGTATTCAAATGGAGACAACTGTACTATCATCAATCCGATTGGAACTTGGCTTTGTCGATATCAGTTTGAGAAATAGGGGACGGGCGGATGACGCGTGATCGGCAAGTGGCGCAGGCGCTCTCTGAGGGGCTCAACTGTCTCTCTGCGATCGTGGAGTCGCTCGACGTCGGTGCGTCGGCGTCCGAGCTCCCGAGGAATGAATGGTTAGCGACTCTGCGCGCGATGGGAGACGCCTTCGATGCGATTCTATCTAGAGAGGTGGCGACGACGCTGGTCGTGCGGCAGGCTGACTGTGACCTCGTCCGAAGGTTGGTCGGCTTGGTGCTGGAGTGGACGACTACGCGCCAGCCTCCACAAGAGCTGCGGACGACGATCGAGTCTATTTTGAAGATCTTCGATCGTCGCGGCACCGAATCTGCTCCTGATACGCAGAAGTGACGAGGCGCCCGCCAGCGTAGGAGCTCGCCCACAACACGGCCTACTCAGGGAAGCGCAGCGTCTCCACGGCGACGCCATCCTCTCCGGTCGTCATGGTGCCGTCATGGCTCCAGCTCGTGCCGCCTGGGCCCGGCAGGCCCAGCTCGAAGGTGACCCCCTCCAGCGCGAGCTGGTCCTCGTCGAGGTAGGCGATCCCGATCACGTCGCCGCCGCGCCCGGGGCCGCCGTAGCCGCCGTAGCCGCCGTCACCGCCGCGGCCCCCCTCGCAGGCCCGCGCTCCGTCGCGGCCATCGCCGCCCGGCGCGCCTCGCCCAGGTTTGCCACCTTGCTGGGGCGGCCCTCCGTGGCCTCCCCGCCCGCCGGCGGGCGCCTTGATGACGCTGTCCCGGACCGTCACCCTGGCGTGCAGCACAGCGAGGCCGATCGACGGCGAGCCGTTCCCGCCGCCTCGACCCCCTCGGCCGCCACAGCCGCCCGCGCCTCCCGAGCCGCCGCTAGCCCCTCCCTTGTCCGCCGCCGCGCACACGGCGAGCCCACCGCGCCGGCCGCCGCCTCCACCTCCGCCCTGGCCCGGCATGCCCCTGCCGCCGTCCGTCCCCTTGTCGCCCTCCCATCCCGTCTCGGTGAGGCGCCCGATGCCCTGGCCGGACGCCCCCACCGTTCCCGGGGACCCGGAGAGCCCGGACCGGCCGTTCTCGCAGACGCTGTCCTCGCGCTCCGCGTCGCCGCCGAGGCCCGAGTACGGGTCGGACGCCGGCACCGGGTCACCGGTGTCCCCGTCCTCGGCCCGCGCGGGAAGCCCATCACCGCCTTTGCCACCGGTGCTCGACGTTCCGTCGTCACACGGGTTCATCACCGCCGCGCCCCCGGGGATCGTCGCGGCGGAACACCCGTCCTCACCGAACAGGCCATCGGGGCCGGCCGCTGCTCGGCTCGGCCGCCACTCTTCCCCGTCGTGACCCGCCCTGCCGCCGTAGAGCGCCCTGATCTCGCTATGGACGATCTCCACCGCGGTGTTGGACTGAACGAGCACCCCGATTTGGACCCCGCTCTGGACCCACACGTGATCGAGCGTCGAGACCCCGTCCGCGGCCCCCGTGTCGCCGGGGCGTGCCGGCTCGACGATCACCGCGATCCGCGCATCGGTCTCGGAATTGATGTGGCCGTGGCTGTCGCTGCTCCGGCGCCGCCATTCGAGGAAGTCGAAGCCGGCATGGATGTCCACGCCGGAAGGAAGCCTGATCGCCCCCACGAAGGTATCGGTGGGCATGAACACGCGACCGCGCCCGGTGCGAGCGAGCTCGATCGCCCGCTGGACCGAGCGAACCGGCCGGTCCTTCGTGCCGGGGTTCGCGTCGTTTCCGTCGAGGATCTCGCTGTTGACGAACACCCCGCAGCCGTCCATCGCGCGATCCGCGGCGAGCTCCTCGAGGCACGCCGACTCCGGGACGGCATCGCCCGGACAGGCGGACGGAGCGTCGCACGGCGGTGCGCCGCCCGGCTCGTTCACCTCCGGAGAGTTCCCGCAACCGGCCATGGCGAGCGGTAGGACGACGAACGGAAGGAACACGGACTCGACGCGCATGGGCATGCCTCACCGGAAGCGTCCCTGGGGACGCACGCTATCCAAGGCGCTAACGGGGCAGCTCGTTCGGCCCGCTGAACGCCTGGGTCTCCGCCGAAGGACCGGAACCGCCTTTGCCAGCCACATCCAGCGTGGCGGCGTTCCCCGCGAGGCCGCCCTCGCCGGCCGGTCCGAACTTGATGACGGCGCCGGGCCGGAGGGCCAGGTTGGGGACCACATAGGCGATGCCGACGGACGGGCCGCCGAGCCCGCCGCCGGCGTCGCCCCCGCGCCCGCCGTTGCCGCCGCTGCCGCCATGGCAGGCGTTCCACATCCCGGCCACGAACCCATTGCCACGCTTCCCGCCGTGCCTGCCGAAGCCGCCCGGCTGGCCCGTTCCGCCGGTCCCCCCGTTCCCGCCGCGGCCCGTGAACACCTCGGTGGCCTCGACCGTGAGCTCCGTGCCCTCGAGCGCCACGATGCCGATGCTCGCGCCGCCGTAGCCGCCGCCCTTGCCGCCCAGGCCACCGCAGCCGCCGCCGCCCCCCGAGCCTCCGGACGCCCCGGTCTGGGGTCCGGAGGCCGGGCACACGGGGGGACTCACGCCGTCGCGCGACTTGCTTCCGCCCCCGCCGCCCCCGGCCTGGCCGACGCCGCCCCGGTCCCCGTCGTCACCGCGGACGCCGATCCACCCATCGTCGGTGAGATAGCCCATGTCGGCCGCGCCGCTGGCGCGGCCACGGTCCACGCCGGGCGCGCCATCTGTCCCGTCGCTGCACGCCATGCTGCCGGCGCCGGCTCCTCTGAGGCCCTTGCCCTCGGGGTTCGGTGCGGGCTCGGGCTGTCCCGAAGCGCCGTCGCCGCCCTGCTCGATCCCGCCGTCGCCCCCGTACCCGCCCGTCGACTCGATGCCCTCGCCGCACGCGGTCACGACCGGGAGGGCGCCCGTCGCGGCGCCCGCCGTGCAGGCGTCCGCCCCGTCGTTCCCGAACTGCCCGCTCTCCGCGCGGACACTCGCCGCGTCCTCGCCGGGCTCCCCGTCCTTGGCGTCGCCCGCGATGATCACGCTCGACACCAGCTTCACCCTGGCGCCGTAGCTCAGGATCACCGCGATCGACGACCTGCCGTCGATCGCCGAGGCGTCCGCCGCCACGACGCGCACGCCGGAGATCGTCGATGTCGCGTCGTCTCCCTCGATGACGCGCAGCGGGACCCCCCCGGGCGGCGCGATGGTCGTCCGCTGAGCGGGCCCGCCGAACGACCAGTCGCCCCCCTCGCAGAGACGTCCGCCCCAGAGATCGACGCCCGAGGGCAGGGAGATCGCCTCCTCGAACACCTCGCCGCAAGCGTACACGCGCCGGGTCGGCTCCTCCCCTCCGCCTCGTCCGGTCGTGGCCAGCCCGACCGCGCGCTGGAGCGTCTTCACCGGCGCGCCCTTCGTGCCGGGGTGGTCGTCGTCGCCGTGCTCGCTAACGAACACCCCGCACGCGTCGAGCGCCTGCGCCTTGCCGGGCTCTCCCTCGCACGGTCCGGGCAGCGGCTCCGGATCCGGCTCGCACGCTTCCACCTCCCAGCAAGGGTCGGAGTATGGGCACCCCGACAGCGTGCTCGCGCCCATGAGTGCGAACGCCACCACGGGCGCTGCCCTGATGGCTTTGCCCTTGCACCACGTCATGTATGCACGGTAGTTGCGCCAGCCGCGCGGCGTCAACCAACAGGAACCGCAACAAGGCGCATTTACCCGTGGAAAATGTCTCTCGATAACGCAATGCGGTCCGCGGGTCCGCGGCATGCTCGGGCCCTTCGCTTCGGGCGGGCGCTCGATCCGTCCAGCGCAACGGACCGTCCAGTGCAGCGGAGCGACACCGCGCCGTGACGCGCGCTCACTCCAGCAGAAAGTAGCGTGCGTCGCGTTTGATATCGAAATGGAAGTGGTCCGCGTGCGCCTCGTTCGCGTTGGGCGTGAGGACGACGTTGAACAGCCCGCTCGTGGAAATGGCGCAGAGGATCTCCCGCAGCTCGAGCGCGTGGGGGGTGGGCACCTTCGGCTCCGACCCGGGGCCGCACGGCGGCGCGCCGATGGCGCCGAGCCAGTCGGCCTTCACCTCGAGCCGGGTGCCGTCGGCCTTCACGAAGGCGGCGACGTCGATGGCGAGCCCGAGGGCGTGCTGGCTGGGGCGCCCGGGCGCCGCCGCCGGCTTCTTCGCGGCGCGTTCGCCCGGCCTCGCGGCCTTGCCGGCGCCCTTCGAGGCGTTCTTGCCTGCGGGCGGCTTCGCGGGCGCCTTCTGCGGCTTCCTCGGCACGGCCATGCCGGCGGGAGCGGGCCGGTGCATGCTGACGTGCACAACCTCGGCGACCCCGCACGTCGCGAGAAAGGCGGCGAGATCGTCCAACGCGAGGACCAGCCGGCAATCCGCGATGTCGAAGGGAGAGATCGAGCGGGATTTCGCCACGCCGTCACCGCGGAACGTGACCCCGTGCAGCGGGCCGGTGAGCCGGACCGGCCGGTCGACAAGCGGGGCGCCGCGCGAGGCCACGGCGTGCGGGATCCCGCGGCGCTTCATCTCCCTGTCGCAAGCGTCGGCCGAGAGCCCTCCGTACGTGGCCGCGCGCGACGCGGCGGACCACGCGGGCAGCTCGAACCGCGCGCCGCCCGCCTCCGCGCCGCCGTCCGCAGGCGCGCCGACGTCGCCGTCCAGAAGGCCGGTCCCGCCGTCCGCAGGCGCCGTCGCCGAAGCGGGGGACCCGGGCGCCGCCGCCGGGGCATCCACCGGCTCGGCCGGGGCACGGCGCAGCGAGGCGATGCCGAGCGGCGCGAGGAGCGCCGTGCCGCCGATCAGGGCCGCTCCAAGGGATAGCGCACGGCGGGAAGGGAGCGCGCTCATCTCTGGCGGAGCTTAGGAGAAACCGGGCAGTCTGGCAGCCTTCGTGGCACCGGACACGGTCCAGGGGAGGCAGCCGGCAGCCTTCGCGGCACCGGACACGGTCCGGGCGAGGCTGCCGGCAGCCTTCGCGGCACCGGATACGGTCCGGGGGAGGCTGCCGGCAGCCTTCGCGGCACCGGATACGGTCCGGGGGAGGCAGCCGGCAGCCTTCGTGGCACCGGACACGGTCCATGGGAGGCAGCCGGCAGCCTTCGCGGCACCGGACACGGTCCGGGGGAGGCAGCCGGCAGCCTTCGCGGCACCGGACACGGTCCGGGGGAGGCAGCCGGCAGCCTTCGCAATACCGGACACGGTGGCCCGGAGCAGTGCTCCCTGGTTCATGGCACAGCACGTGCTATCCAACCATCGACACACCCAGCGCGCCTGTCACGGCCCTCGCGGAGCCCGCGCCAATGGCTCGGGCTCCGCGAGGGCAGGCTCCTTCTGGCAGGGCGACGTCGCTATCCAGCCCCGCGCGGGCCCGAGCGCCCTGGTGCAGGATTGCGACGTTCGGCGGCACGCCGTCAGAAAATCAGCCGGGGGGGTCGATTGACGGCTTGGTAGGGGTGATTATCCCTGCCCGGAACGTCCGGCGTACGCCTGGCGTTCACATCAAGTCCAGCGCGCGGGGTGAGGAGCGCGTTGTCTCTGTTCTCCGCTGCTCCGCGACGACGAACAACGAGAGGTCATCCCCTCATGACGAAGCCTTCTCCACTCAAGAAGAAGCCTGCTCCCAAGAAGCCCGCGGCTCCGCCCCAGGCAGCGGCGGCATTCGATAAAACTCTGTCCGAGATCGAGGCGCTCAGCCCGGATCGGCTGATCGCCATCAACCTCGACATCCCCCGGGTGGTCTCCCAGGTGCTGGGCGTACTGCCCGGCCTCCTCACGCTGCGCTCCGCCATCACGGAGCGTCTTCAGCAGCATGATGTCGCGCTGCTCGACCGGCTCGAGACCTATGCGCTCGCCGCCTGGTACGCGCACCTCGCGTGGCTGTCGAGCGGAGGCGCCGAGAACGCGCTGAAGCCTCTCCTCGTGGAAGCGGCCCCGCTGCGCGAGAACCTGCTGAGCGACGCCGAAGCGCTGGCCCGGCGCGGCCTGCTCGACGCGGACACGGTCACGGAGATCCGCGCCGGACAAGGGCACATCGACACAGCCAATGATCTCGTCGCGCTCTCGGCGCTCTTCACTGCGAGCTGGTCGGAGGTCGCCGACAAGACGGCGGCGACCGAGGAAGAAGTGAGGCGCGCCGGGGAGATCGGGCCGCAGCTCCTCGCGGCCCTCGGCGTGAGGGAGCACGGCAAAGGTCCCGGGCCGACCGAGGCCGCGGACAGGAGGGCGCGGGCGTTCTCGCTGCTCGTCCACGCCTACGACCAGAGCCGCCGCGCCGTCGCGTACCTGCGCTGGAACGAGGGGGACGCCGATTCGATCGCGCCATCTCTCTACAAGGGTCGCACTGGACGCGCGGCGTCGTCCAGCGACACCGCCACCGCACCGGCGGACGACGCCCCCGCTGCCCCGACGGCGCTGGCGCCGCCCGGCGCTGCGGCCCCCGCTGCCCCGAATGGCACGGCGGCGCCCGCTGCGACCCCCGCTGCGCTGAACGGCGCGGCGGCGCCCGCGGTGCCCGGCGCTGCACCGAGCGGAACGGCGCCCACCGGCTAGTCCTCGACGCTGTCGATCTCGATATCGCTTTCTCCCACCGATCCCTCAACCGTGATCGGGTGGCCGCTCGACGTCTTGCTCTTGAGGGTGAACTTTCGCCGGCGCATGGCGTCCTCTCCATTGTCCTCCAAGTCATCATCCTGCGCGTTCTGGATGGCATGATTGACAATCTCTGGCATCGGTTCGTCTGAGCAGCGCATCCATGCTCGGCTCCCGCTAGGCTTATACGAGCCGTTCTTGATGACCAGATTGTCAATTGTCTTACTCGCCACCGCCTTCATGCTGTCTAGGAACTTCGATTTAAATTTGGATGCCATGGCTCACTTCCTTCGATGCGTCGCGCGGCAAGCGGCATGCCTGCCTGGCGGAATTGGGAGCCCCGACGCGAGCAAAAGTCAAGTCCTCTGCGGGGGCGCGTTCGCCTGGTCCTATCGCCGGCCAAGGAACACGAACAACGCGCCGCCCTTCGGATCTCCGCCGAGCTGGTCACGCACGATGCCAGCGAGGATGTCGAAGGACCACGAAGATCGATCGGCTCGGGCGCGACGTAGACGTCCATGTCCGGCGTGATTATCCGAAGCTCCTCCGTTACGACACGCAACACCGACCGGAGAGCCCCCTCGTCGAAGCGTGCCGGCTCGACGAGCACCCCGATCCGCAAACCCGTCTGGGCCTCGATGTGGACACCGTCGTCGCTCCTCCGGCGCTCCCATTCGAGGAAGTCGAAGCCGCCATAGATGTCCACGCCGGAGGGAAGCGTGGTCGCCTCGGCGAAGACGTCGTTGGTTACGAACACGCGACCGCGGCCGGTGCGAGCGAGCTCGGTCCCTCGCTGGATCGAGCGAACCGGCCGGTCCTCCGTACCGGGGTTCGCGTCGTCGCCGCCGAGGACCGTCGTATTGACGAACACCCCGCAGCCGTCGACGGCGCGATCGGCGGCGAGCGCCTCGAGGCACACAAACGCAATGCGACCCGCTGGTCAGCGGTATGTGCGGGCCCTTCGCTTTTGGCGGGCGCTCGATCCGTTCAGTGCAGCAGAGCGACACCGCGCCGTGACGCGCGCTCACTCCAGCAGAAAGTAGCGCGCGTCTCGCTTGATATCGAAATGGAAGTGGTCCGCGTGCGCCTCGTTCGCGTTGGGCGTGAGGACGACGTTGAACAGCCCGCTCGTGGAGATGGCGCAGAGGATGTCCCGCAACTCGAGGGCGTGGGGGAGGGCACCGTCGGCTCCGACCCGGGGCCGCACGGCGGCGCGCCGATCGCGCCGAGCCAGTCGGCCTTCACGTCGAACCGGGTACCGTCCGCCTTCACGAAGGCGGCCACGTCGATGGCGAGCCCGAGGGTGTGCTGGCTGGGGCGCCCGGACGCCGCTGCCGGCTTGTTCGCGGCGCGGTCGCCCGGCTTCGCCGCCTTGCCGGCGCCGTTCGGGGTCTTCTTGCCTGCGGGCGGCTTCGCGTGCGCCTTCGCCGGCGCGACAGCGCCGGATGGAGCGGGCCGGTGCATGCTGAAGTGCACCACCTCGGCGATCCCGCGCGTCGCCAGGAAGGCGGCGAGATCGTCGAGCGCGAGGACCAGCCGGCAATCGGCGATGTCGAACGGGGAGGTCGACCTGGGCTTCGCCACGCCGTCGCCGCGGAACGTGACCCCGTGCAGAGTCCCGGCCGGAGCTCTGGCGCGTGCCGCTGTTCGATCGCATCGAGCCGGCTCTGACCGTCACCGCGCCCGCCGCCGGCTACGTCGTCCCGGCGGCGCACGCGGCCTGGGTGGCCGACAAGCTGCGCCTGCACGGCGTGCGCTACGAGCTCCTGCCCGAGGCGCGCCCCGGCTTCGCCGTCGAGGCGTTCCGGGCCGACGCGGTCGCCTTCGAGGGTCGGACGCCCGTCAAGCTGGATGGCGCCTTCCGGCCGGAGCCGCATGCTGGCCGCAGATCCGGCGCTGCGCGCCGAGTTCGAGGTGCGCCTGCGCGATCCTGCGTTCGCGAAGGACGCGAAGGCTCGGCTCGATTTCTTCTACCGGCACCACCCGTCCTGGGACGAGCGCGTGAACCTCGTCCCGGTGTTCCGCGTCGTTGCCTCGCCGCTCCCGGGCTTCGAAATACAGTGAGTCGTCTATCCACCTTTCGCCTGCGCTCCGGGTTCTCATCGAATGTCCGCGCGTCCCGCGGACCTAACGGCGCTCGATGGATTCCGGTCAATCCGCGGCGCGGGCGCCGCGCGAGGGCGCGCTCCGCGCAGGTTGCGCGGAGCGCGCCCTCATCGCATGCTCGTCAACACATGTCGGCTGGCCTGCGACAGCGGTGATGCGCGCGCGGGTGCCGGCGGACGGCGACGCGATGTCGTCTGAAGATGAAAAGGGGGGCAAGCATGTTGCTGCGATGGGCGTTCGGCTTTTCTTCGGCGTTTCTCTTCGCCTTTCCTGCGCTGGCGCAGAATGCGCGGATCGAGTCGTTCACGTATGCCGGCAGCGGATGTCCCGTCGGCTCCGCTGCGGGGGTGATCTCGCCTGATCAGAGGGCGTTGACCGTCATCTTCGACCAGTTCGAGGCGCAGGCCGGCCCGGGCACCGCCCGCGCCGCGAACCGCGCGTTCTGCCAGCTGGCCGTGGATCTTCGGTTCGATCCGGGATGGCAGGTGGCCCTCTTCGACGCCACGTACCGGGGCTTTGCCGACCTGGAGCCGGGGGTCCATGGGCTCCACGAGACATCGTATTATTTCTCGGGCTCGCCGCTCACCTCGGGGCCGCTCACCTGGAGCATGATCGGGCCGTTCACGAACGATTTCTCGCGCACGGACACGTTCGCGGCCACGGTCTGGTCCGACTGCGGCACCGTGCGGCCGCTCAACATCAAGACGAGCCTTTACGTCACGAACCGCCTGGCGCAGGCGGGCTCCGGGGTGCTGACGAACGACACCACAGACGTCCAGGTCCGGATCGACTATGCCCTCACGTACCGCCGCTGCATCTGAGCTCCGCGGGACGTCCCGCCGCGCGTCGTGCGACCCGCGGTGACGGGCGTCGACGCCCTGGTGCGGAAGGGCGCCGGCCTGGTACGCTGACCCGATGACGTCCACCCTGCTGATCATTGTGCTCAGCGTCGTTGTGCCGCTCGGGATCACTGCGGTGGTCCTCTGGGGGGTCTGGAAGAAGGTCCTCGGACCGCTCCGGGCCCAGCAGCGGGAGCAGCAGCAGCTGCTTCGAATCGGCGTGCCGTGCGCGGCGCGTGTGCTGCAGTACCAGGAGACCGGCATGAAGGTGTCGATGGGCGCCCAGGACTCCTACAGCCTCAAGCTGCTCCTCGAGGTGATGCCGCCGGGCATGCCGCCGTATCAGGTGGAGACGGTCGCGCTCGTATCGGTGCTGGCGGCCCCCCGTATCCAGCCGGGGTGCATCGTCACGGTGCGCTACGACCCGGCCAATCCCCGCCGTGTCGCGATGGAGGCGGCGTACCCGCCCGGACAGGGGCCGGCCGCCGCTGCGGCGCTCGGGGGCTATCCCCTGCCGGGGGCTCACGGGGCGCCAGGGCCTCAGCCCGGCGCTTACGGCGCTCCCGCGGGGGCCTATGGGGCGCCGCCCGGCGCTTACGGCGCGCCGCCCGGGGCTCCCCCTGGCGCTTACGGCGCGCCGCCCGGGGCTCCCCCTGGCGCTTACGGCGCTCCCCCTGGCGCTTACGGCGCTCCCCCTGGCGCTTACGGCGCGCCGCCCGGGGCTCCCCCTGGCGCTTACGGCGCTCCCCCTGGCGCTTACGGCGCGCCGCCCGGGGCTCCCCCTGGCGCTTACGGCGCTCCTCCCGGCGCCTACGGCGCACCGCCCGGGGCTCCCCCTGGCGCCTACGGCGCTCCCGCGGGCGCTTACGGCGCCTTCCCTGGAGCTCCCCCCGGCGCCCACGGCGCTCCCGCGGGCGCCTACGGCGCGCCGCCGGGTGCCCCCGGCCCGTACGGCGCTGGTCCCGACGGCAACTCCGGAGGGCCGGCGGGTCCTTTCGGGCCCGGCGGCGGCCGGCGCGGCTCCTGAACGGCGTCCTCCCCCGGGGCGCCGGCCGCGCCACATGGCCGCGCGCTCGCGCTCAGACCACCACGCAGCCCGCCGACGTTCCTTGCATCGGCAGGATGGCCTTGATCTCGCCGGTCTCCCCGAAGACCAGGAGCCGCGCGACGATCGCCTGCTTGCCCGCGCTGCAGAGGGGCAGGAGCGCGAGCCGGAGCGCCGGCCCGTTGCCTCCCTCGAACTTGAGGGCGAGCAGTTGCTTCTCATCGCACTCCTCGAGGAGCTCCACGTCCGCCTCCAGGTGGGTCGGCGCCACCCGCACGCACGCCTTGGCCTCGCCGAAGCTGTCGATCGTGCAGCGGTTGGAATCGAGCGAGAGCTGGACCCGGCACGACCCCTCTCCGCCGATCGTCGCGATCTGGATCTGGTGAATCGCGATCCCCTTCTGGAGTGGAATGGGCTCCACGAGATAGCCTGTTTCCAGCCGCAGATTCTTGATTTTCATCGGACCCCCCGCCGCTCGGCCGCGCGCGCCGTGGCCACCGCCCGCCGCGACGCCGCCGCAGCGCGCCTGCCTTCATGGGAAGCACCGGCTGTGCCGGCGCGCACGCGCGCTCGGTTCGCACGCGCACCTGGCCCCCGCGCCCGGCGCCGCCATCGCGCTCGGCAGCGCGCCCGGGGATCCCGCGCCGCCGTCCGCTCGTCGAGGCTCAGACGAGCCCGAACTTGTACGCACCCAGGATCCTGGCGAGGAGCGCCGCCTGCGCCGGATCCGCGAGGGAGCCGAGCCGGGTCACCTCCAGCTCCGCGCTGGCGCGCTCGAAGAGGGCGGCGCAGACGCGGCTCGGGTCGTGGCGCGCGGCGTAGGCGATGCCGTCGGGTCTCCTCGGGTGGTCATGGATCGCGAGCGCCCACCGGTGAGCGGCCCCGTAGGACTCGCCCGAGGTCAGGCGGGCGTCGGCCCCGAGGCGCGCGAGCCCCTCTGCGGTGAGGTTCACGAGCCGCAGCGGACGCCTCGGCGCGATGCACGCGAGCCCGCGCGCGGCGAGCTCGCGTTGCTCCACGAAGCGCACGCCTGTCGCGTGGCCGAACACCTCGATGAAGGAGCAACGCTCGTCTTTCCCGGCGTACAGCACCCCGAACTCGCCGGCAGGGGCGTCGAAGCGGTTGTCGCCCGAGCGGCCGAAGTACAGCGGATCGCGCGCGAGCCAGTGAATCCGGAACCAGCACCGCCGGAAGGCCGTGACGGGAAGCGGCCTTGCCGCGAAGTCGAGGGGCGGGTCCGGATGCGGCCCGAGCGTCGTCGTCATGTCGGCACGGCGGCGCTCTCAGGCCGCGCCTTGCTCTCCGAACATGCGCGCGGCGAGCCGCACCGGGCCCAGGTCGCCGCGGCGGAGCCGGTCGAGCGGCCGATCGCCGTCGAGGCGGTGGTTGCCGGAGAGGAAGAACCGGAGCTTCGCCAGCGGGGGGTGCTCGTCGAGGAGGGCCAGGATCTCCTCCATTCCCGGCAGCACGCCCTCGTCCGCGAATTGCCATGCGGGGTAGAGGTGCCCACGACGGCCGATGTCCACGGCCAGCAGCCTTCCGGCTGCGCGCCGCACCTCGATCGCCTGCGGCGAGAGGTGAAGCCCTTCGCCGACCTCCTCCGCGGTGAGCGTGCCCCCTTCGGCGGCGAGGAGCGCGTCCCTCGCCTGGAGGCCGCGGAGGCGGGCCGGCGTGAGCGGATCCGCGGCGAAGAACAGGCCGACGGCGCTCGGCTGCGTGAGCGCCGTCACAAGCGCGTCCGCGTTGCTGGGCGACGCGACGACCTCGCCAAGCTCGCTCGGATCGAGCCGCTCGGCCACCTGGGTGAGCGCATCGATGCCGCGCGCCAGGAACGCCACCCGCAGCGGTTCACCGTCGAACTGGTGGAGTCGCTCGGCAATTTCCGCCAGAGCGCTGGAGTTCCGATTCTTGGCCATGGCAGACCCAGGGGACGATGCAGCGCGCTCGCGGCCCCGTCAACCAGCGCACGCCACCCTGCTGCGATAGAACGACTTCGCTGAACGGAACATCAGTGAATGTACATTCCCTGTGTCGCTTGTGTCTTTCTTCTTCGGTGTGCTCACCGGCTTCTGGGTTTGTCGGGGACGTCGGGAGGAGGTCAGAGACCGACCTTCTTCATCATGGCGCCGGTGATGGACTGGCGCACGGTCGGGAGCTCTGCCCATGGATCTGCGATGGACGCGAGCCGCTGCGGCACGGTCTCGGTGGTGAACGAGGCAGGATCGACCGGCGCGTCGAGCTCGTCCCACGAGAGCGGGGTCGCGACGGCTGCGCCGGGGCGCGCCCGGGTCGAGTACGGCGCCACGGCGGTCGCGCCGCGCCCGTTCCGCAGGTAGTCGACGAAGACCTTGCCGGTGCGCTTGGCCTTCGAGAGCGTCGCGATGTACCGCGCCGGCTCGAAGCGCACGAGCGCGTCGGCCACCGCCTTCGTGAACGGCTTCACCTCGTCCCAGCTCCTCTGCGCCTCGATCGGGACCACCACGTGGAGCCCTTTGCCGCCGGTCGTCTTGACGAAGCTCCGCAGCCCCAGCGTCTCCAGGAGGTGCCGCACGGTCCTCGCGGCGTCCACCACGCGCTCCCACGGGAGGTCCGGCGCCGGATCGAGATCGAAGACCATCATGTCCGGCTGCTCGATCCGGTCCACGCGGCTCCCCCAGATGTGCATCTCGAGCGCCCCCATCTGCACGAGCGACACGAGCCCTTCGGCGTTCTCGACGTAGAGATACGTGCGTTTCCCGTCCTCCTCCTCGACGGTCGCCCGCCGGATGGCCTCGGAGAGCCCCTCGGCCTCGTGCCTCTGGAAGAAGCATGGTTTACCCTGGCCCGCGGGGCAGCGGACCAGCGTGAGCAGGCGCTTTGCGACATAGGGCAGCATGTGCTCGGCGATCTGCGCGTAATACCGGGCGAGGGCGAGCTTCGTGATTCCCTGCGCCGGATAGAGCACCTTGTCGGGGTTCGTCAGCCGCGTCCCGGCGACCTCGATCCTCTCCGCGCCGCCGCCCCGGCCCGCGCGAGGGGCCTTGCCCGGCGCGGCGCTCACGGCCGCGCTCGCCGCCCTGCGCGCTCCATGGCCCTTGGCCGCGCTCGCCGCCGTGCTCGACGCGCTGCCGGCCGCCTTGCCGGGCGGCGGTTGCTCGCGCTCGACGGTGACCGACTCCGGAGTGCGGTCCTCGCGGAGGCCTTCGAACGACGGGTGCCGGAGCCGCCTGTCGCGTGTCCACGCTGCAAAGTGCACCTCTGCGATGAGCCTGGGCTCGACCCAGTGCACGCCGCGCATGCGCGGCGCCCCTGGAAAGGCCGGCTTGGCGCGCTCGATCGGCGCGAGACGGCTGCGCAGGGTCGTGAGCGTCTTGCTCGTGAAGCCCGTGCCGACCTTGCCGGCGTAGGTGAGCTTGCCTGATCTGTTCACGCCGACGAGGAGGGCACCGAGCCCCTGGCGGGCCCCGGTCGGCTCGGTGAATCCGACGATCACGAACTCCTGGCGCTTGCCGCATTTCACCTTGAGCCAGCTGTCCCCGCGCCCGCTCTGGTAGGGGGCCTCCGGGCGCTTCGCGATGACGCCCTCGATCCCGAGCTTGCACGCGTGCTGGAACACCGCGGCGCCATCCTCCTCGAGGTGCTCCGTGTAGCGCAGGGTCCCTTCCTCCGGCGCTTCCGCGAGCAGCGCCTTGAGCGCGCGCTTGCGGGCGACCTGCGTGCAGCCGCGGAGATCGCGGCCGTCGAGGTAGAGCAGGTCGAACAGGAAGTACATCAGGCGCCCCTCGCGCCCGTCGTTCCCGTCGCCGAGCGCGTTCTGCAAGGCCTGGAAGTCGGTCACGCCGTCTCGCCCGACGACGACGATCTCGCCGTCCAGCACGGCTTCCCGGGCTGGCAGCCGGGCGAGGTCATCGCGCACGCCTGCGAACCGCTCGGTCCAGTCCTGGCTGCCGCGGGTCAGGAGCGTCACGCGGCCGCCGCGGAGCTGCGCGAGAATGCGGTAGCCGTCGAGCTTCACCTCGTAGAGCCACCCTTCGCCGGGCGGCGGCCCCGTGACCAGGGTCGCGAGCTGGGGTTCGACCTCGTCCGGGAACGGCCCTTTCCGGGTGCCCTCCAGCGCATCCGCGTAGGTGAGCGTCCCGCGCGGCGTCGCTGCGGCGCCGTCCGCCTGTCCCTTCGCGGCGGACAAGAGCTGGCTGTCCACGTCCGCCGAGGTCGCGCCGCGTCTGCGGCGGGCCGTCAGGGGTACGGGCCGCTCGTCCTGAGTCCGCCGCGCCGCGCTTCGCGCCTGTCTCTGTTCGATCATCGTCGCGCCACCACCTTTTTTGGTGGCAAAGCAACTTCGATACCGGAATGCAGTCTGCGCCCTGGCGGCGATTCACTCCTTGATCTTGTTCAACGCCCCGCTGAGCTCGGCATGAGCGCCCCAGAATGAGGCGCTCTGCCACGCTCACATCCTTGCTGCCTCGCACCCGGTGCGCGGATTGCAACGTTGTGAAGCGCGACCGCTGGCTCGTGGCACAGCCGCGCTCTCGGACAGGGATGTATTTCCACGTTCGTCATGAATCCTGGAGTGAACAGCTGCGCAGGATCGCGTGGACGCTTCCAGTTCGAGAAAGGACGGACTCGAGCATCGGCGAAGAACGCCTCCTTCAGTACCGATGCGCTGCGTTGCCTCGCCGTAGGGGCGGTCGAGCCGCCGTGCAGGACGACTCGGGCGTCAATCCGCGATCATCGTGACGAGCTACATCGCGCGCGTGGTGGCGGGCCGAGCTACTGCAGCGCCTCCGAGGCGCTCGCCGCGGTGATGGACTGGTCGTGCCATCGCTCCAGCGTCGCGAGGTCGACACATGCCTCGATGCGAGCGGCGTCGTCCGGGCTGAGATCGAGCTGTCGGCGCGCGAGCACACGTCGCAGGGCAGCGCGGGCCTCGGCCAGCCGTCCCTTGCTGATACCCCTCTCGATGCCCTTCTCGATGCCCTTCTCGATGCCCTTCTCGATCAGCCGTTCCTGAACCTGCGGGCTCGCTTCAAGCAGCACCTCCAGGATGCGCTGCCGGCGGGCCTCCACCTCCGGGTCCTCGGCCTTGCCGAACCTCCACAGGAGCTCCTCACGGGTCGTCGCTGACATCGCCAGGTACTCTAGCATGGCCAGCACCCATTCGATGGGCCGCCGTCCCGCTACCCAGCGGCCGAACTCGTCGAGGGCTCGACCGGAGCGGGCGACCAGGAACGCGATCAGCTCGTCCCGCAGGGGGAGCTCGTTCGCTGCCACCCACAGCAAGCAGTGCCCCAGCGGCTCCACCCGGTAGCAGCCGGGCGCGAAACGCACGGGCGCGTACACCCGTCCCAGCCACTCCGGCACGTGAGGCGCGACCATCCAGAGCGGCTCGTGGCCCAGCCAGGACGGCGTCCGCTCGTGCTCCTCGACCCGCTGCAGCTGCCTCGCCTGACGCCGCAGGAGGGCCCGCTCGATCGCCCTCCGGTCCACGTGATCCCCGACCAGCTTCAGCTCGACCATCACCTCCTCGTGGCTCCGCGCCTCGGGCCACGGCGCGGTCAGGTGCTCCAGCAGATCCGGGCGATGGACCAGGAGCAGGCCATCGCTCTGCACCTTCTCGAGCCGGATCTCCGGTGGATCCTCCCAGGTGATGGCGCCTCCGGTGAGGCGCGCCGTCTCTTCGGCGAACGTTCGCTTTGCGAACAGGTCCGGTTGACCCATCGCGCTGCGCGGTAGCAGATCACGATCGCGGGAGTCAACTCCAGGGACAGATCATCGAGGCATGCTGGCCGCCCTCCCTCGGCAGCGCTCGCGATCGACACGCCCAGAGCTCAGCTCACGACGCATTCTCAAATGAAGACGACTTCGTCTCCGTAATACATCGTCTCCTCGACGGCGCGCCCCCACGACAGGCGCTCTCCGGCCGTCACCGCGCGGGAGACTCGCTCCAGTGGCGGACGAGATCGGGCACGGCCGTCTCCGCCATGCGGGTCAGGTGTCTCACGTGGTCTGGCTTCTGGGTGCCGGGATAGCCGCGCACGTGGAACGCACCCCGGTGCGCCTCGGAGAGCGGGTCGAACCGGGGTTTCGCCTCGCCTGCCGTCCCGGTCAAGTCGTAGACCGCCTGCGCATCGGCGCCGGCGCCCGGAGAGCGCTGCGCGCCGGTGAGCTTGAGGAGCGCGTCGGTGCTCTCGTGCGTGCCGGCGTAATCGCCGTTCGGGGTGATCTCCGAATGGGTGATCGACATGAGCTTGTTGCCGGAGGCCGCCTGCTCGGCGAAGAGCCCGAACGGCTTGAGACGCTCCATGTCCAGGCTGTGGTCGAGCGGCATGTAGCCGGTATGGATGCCGTCGAGGAGGAGAACGGCGTCCACCTTGTCGGCGAACCCGGGCTGGTTCAGGAGCCCGCGGACCGCGGCGTACCCCGCGCTGAACGCCGAGAGCGCGACGCGCCGGAGCCGGGCGTCGCGCAGCCCGCGCGCCTCGAGCGCGGCCTGCGCCTTCGCGAGGAGCGCCGGCAGATAGGAGCGGATCGAGAACCGGGTCTCGTACGCCCCCGAGCTGATGCCCATGTTGATGATCATCACGACCGCGTTGAGCCCGGCGCGCTCGTACCCCGCCTGGACAACATCGTTGATCCCATGGAAATGGACCACCAGGTCGTAAGCCCCATCCGTCGAGGAGAAGGACGCGGGGAGGGTGATGATCCCGTCGGGGATCGGGATCACCCCCGCGCGATCCAGCGTCGCGTCGGCGCGAGCGTCGAGATCGATGGTCGGCGCAACCGCTTCCAGCTTCGCCTGGACCGGCGCAGCCGCTTCCGCCCTCGCCTCGACCCGCGCCGCCGCCCCCGTCGAGCGCAGGACAGCCGCCGCGGCCGCGGCGGGCTGGATCGCCGACCCCGCGCGAAGATCGATGCCCGCCGCGCCGAGCTGCATCGAGACGACCGCGCCAAGCACCGCCGCGAAGCCCAGGCCCGCACCCGCGCTCAGCGCGATCAGGCGCGATGTGGAACGCCGCGTCGGAGCGGCCACGACCGGAGCCGGCGCCCCGATCGGCATCGCCATGCCCGAAAACGACCTGGGTGGACGGCGGAAAATTAGAGTGGGTTCATCATCGTCGAGCAGTTGGACCTCCGCGCGGGGGGGCTCAGCGGGGAACATGGTCAAGCATGATGCGAGGCCTATGCCACGGAGGGCAAGCGCCAAATTGACCAAGATAAGCTCGCATTCACGCGCGTCAAGAAGGTGGACCTGGTCTGACGTGGTCCCATGGAGATGGCTAACCGAGTCCTCAGGAAATCACCTTACTTGCTCAGGCGACCCCGCCGCTGGGCGCCGTGATTTGCCGGACACCAACGCGACAAATGACGCACTCCAGCACCCCTCTCTCTCCTGGGTCGCGTTGCGTCATCACCTCTTCCACGTGGGATATCGAATCAGACGAGCGCCTGTGCGATGCGCCCGAGGCCATCGTCAGCGGCTCTGCCCTCCTTCGACGACGGCCTTTGCGTCTCGTGCCCTTCGCGCGTATTCGACTTCGCGCCTTCCACGTCACGATGCCAACTGTCCATGAACGGATTGACGTCCACCGGTCGAGCGGCCCCTTGGACGTCCAACGGGTCCGTTGCAGGCCCAACGGTCCGCCGAGGGATCGCGCTCAGCGCGGCGCGCCGGCCGGGCGAGCGGACGCTGGGGCGCGCCGGGCGCCGGCCGGCGACGCCGCGCCTTGCTCTGGAAATACGGCGCGACGGAGGCGGGGCGCACGTGGACCTTGACAGCGCGGGGCGCCTCTGGGTCTCCTCTTGCTCCCTCTCACCAGCACGGCCCCCATGACCAACTTCCCCCGCGTCTACGAAGACAATACCCAGAGCATCGGCCGCACGCCGCTCGTTCGCGTCCGCCGGGTAACCGACGGCGCCCGCGCCACCGTACTGGCGAAGATCGAGGGGCGGAACCCGGCCTACTCGGTCAAGTGCCGCATCGGCGCGGCCATGGTCTGGGACGCCGAGCAGCGGGGCGTGCTCGGCCCCGGCAAGGCGATCGTCGAGGCGACCAGCGGCAACACCGGCATCGCGCTCGCCTTCGCCGCCGCCTCGCGCGGGATCGAGTGCGTGCTCAGCATGCCCGAGACGATGAGCATGGAGCGACGCAAGGTGCTCGTGGCCCTCGGGGCCAAGCTCCTCCTGACGCCGGGCCCCCAGGGGATGAACGGCGCCATCGCCAAGGCCGAGGCGCTGGCCGCCTCGGACCCCGGCCGCTACGTCCTGATGCGGCAGTTCGAGAACCCCGCCAACCCCTCCATCCACGAGACCACCACCGGCCCGGAGATCTGGGACGACACCGGTGGCAACGTCGACGTGTTCGTCTCGGGCGTGGGCACCGGCGGCACGCTGACCGGCGTCAGCCGCTACTTCGAGCGCGTCCGGGGCCGCGCGCTCCACACCGTGGCCGTGGAGCCGGTCAGCTCGCCTGTCATCGCGCAGACGCTCGCTGGCCAGCCGCTCACCCCGTCGCCGCACAAGATCCAGGGCATCGGCGCCGGCTTCGTCCCCAAGAACCTCGACCTCTCCTTCGTGGACCAGGTCGAGGCGGTCTCCAGCGAGGAGGCGATCGCCATGTCGCGGCGCCTGGCGCGCGAGGAAGGCATCCTCTGCGGCGTCTCCTGCGGCGCGGCGATGGTCGCGGCGAGCCGCCTCGCGCAGGATCCCAAGTGGGAAGGCAAGACCATCGTGGTCATCCTGCCGGACGCAGGCGAGCGGTACCTCTCGGGGCCCCTCTTCGAAGGCATGTTCACCGATATCGAGACCATGAAGGCCTCGTGAGGTCGACGTGAGCAAGAACTGCGATGCTGCCCCTGCCCAGGCGTCGGGCGACCTGCACGGCATCGTCGATGCGCTGATCGCGAGCTACCGGGAGGACGCGCGCGGGCATCACATCAACAAGCGCTTCACCCCGTCGCGCCAGGAGATCACGGAGATCATCGATCTCCTGCTCCAGATCTTCTACCCGGGCTACCACGGGCGGCAGGACCTGTCGGACGAGGACCTGCTCTACCACGTGGGCACGCTGGTCTCGACGCTGCGGGACAAGCTCGAGCGGCAGATCGAGCGCTGCCTGTGCTTCCAGGACGAGGCCGCGGACGCGGGCCGCCTCGACGTCCCGAAGTGCAGGCAGCGGGGGCACGACGTGGCGCGCGTGTTCGTGACCAGGCTGCCGGACGTCCGGCGGCGCCTCCTGCTCGACGTGCAGGCGGCTTACGACGGCGACCCGGCGGCGGCCTCGATGCATGAGATCATCCTGGCCTATCCGGGCCTGCTCGCCGTGACGGTGCACCGGGTCGCGCACGAGCTGTACCTGCTCGGCGTCCCGCTCATGCCACGGATCATGAGCGAGTGGGCGCACACGAGGACGGGCGCCGACATCCACCCGGGCGCCAACATCGGTGACAGCTTCTTCATCGATCACGCCACCGGCGTCGTCATCGGCGAGACCACCGACATCGGCGCGCACGTCAAGCTCTACCAGGGCGTCACGCTCGGCGCCCTGTCCTTGCCCCAGCACTCGCGGGGCGCGCGCGGCCAGAAGCGCCACCCCACGGTGGAGGACGATGTCACCATCTACGCGAACGCCACCGTGCTCGGCGGCAAGACGGTGCTGGGGCAGGGGAGCGTGGTGGGCGGCTCGGTGTTCCTGACGAAGAGCGTCGCCGGCGGCCAGCGCGTGGCGATCGAGGCGCCCAGGCTGCGCGTCGCCTCGCCGCCCCAAGGCTCGCCCGCCGTTGGCGACTCCGAGCTAGAAGCCAGCATCCTCGACTTCGACATCTAGAGCGGTGGGCACCCGCTGCGGATACGGGCCCATCTCGACGTTTTCGGTGCTCAGCGCACCGGAGTGCGCTTCCGCGCCGAAAACGCCGATCTCGGCCCGTCTCCTGTGCGGGTGACCGCCGCTCTGCGGCGGTACATGAGCGCCGCTCGGGGGGCGCATGACCGCCGCTCTGCGGTCGATGACCGCCGCTCTGCGGTGCATGTACGGGAGGGCCGTGGTGCTCATCGGTCGGAGTGGCCAAGGGGGCGGTCCGGGGCGATGCGGTCGCGGATCGCCTGCTTGAGCTCCTTGGGCTCGGGGAAACGCTCGGCGGCGGCGCGCGAGAAGAGCAGGTCGCCGTCGAGCGTGACGTCGAAGAGGCCGCTCGCGCCGGGCGACAGGAGCACGTCGATCTCGTCGGGGAACGTGATGAGCAGCTCCTGTGCAAGCCAGGCGGCGCGCGTCAGCCAGCGGCACTTCGGGCAGTACCGGATGGCGACGAGCGGCCGCTGCGGGCCCGGGGCGGTGTCCATGGCGCGATCGTAGCGCGCTCGGGCGGCGCGAGGGCAGGCTCAGACAAGGAACGCCCGGGCCAGCCCGAGGAAGATGAAGAAGCCCATGCTGTCCGTGGTGAACGTGAGCAGGACGCTCGACCCCTGGGCCGGATCGCGGCCCAGGCGCTGGAGCACGAGCGGCACCGCGCAGCCGACCATGGCCGCCACCACGAGGTTGAGCAGGATGGCCGCGGCCATCACCAGCCCGAGCGGGACGCTGCCGTAAAGGGCGATGGCGGTGAGCCCCACCACCGTGCCCCAGACCGCGCCGTTCATCAGGCCCACGAAGAGCTCTTTCTGCAGGAGATGGCGCACGTTCGCCCGCGTGATCCGGTCGAGCGCGAGGCCCCGGATCATGAGCGCCACCGTCTGATTGCCGGTGTTGCCGCCGATGCTCGCCACGATCGGCATCAGCGCGGCCAGCGCCACGAGATCCCGAATGGTGCTCTCGAAGATGCCGATGACCCGCGAGGCCACGAACGCCGTGATCAGGTTGACGAAGAGCCAGAGCCAGCGGTTCTTCGCGCTCGTCCACGCGGGGGCGAAATAGTCCTCCTCGCCCGCGAGCCCCGCGCGCCGCAGCGCCTCGCTCTGGGCTTGCCGCCGCAGGAAGTCCATCATCACATCCACGGTCAGCCGGCCGACCAGCTTGCCGCGCTCATCCACCACCGGCGCGGCGATGAGGTCGTAACGCTCGAACGCCCTGGCCGCGTCGCTGGCGCGCTCCCGCGGCGTGAAGCTCACCACGTCCGTGGACATGACCGCGCTCACGCGCGCGCTCGGCGGGCGGAGCAGCAGGTCCTTGAGCGAGAGCGTGCCGCGGAGCACGTTGCGCACGTCGACAACGAACAGCGTCTCCGTGTGCGACGGCAGCTCGGCCCGCCGGCGCACGTCCTCCAACGCGCCGGCGATATCCCAGCTGTCGCGCACCCAGACGAACTCCGGGCTCATCAGGTGACCCGCCGAGTCGTCCGGGTACGCGATCGTCGACCGGAACAGCGACTGCTCGCGTGCGTCCAGCGACTGGTACACCTCCGCCACGATCTCCGGCTCGATCGAGTCGCTGACGTAGGCGAGATCGTCGGGGTCGAGCTGGCCGAGCAGCGCGACGAGGCGACCGCGCTCCGTCTCCGCGACGAGCGAGTCGCGGACCGAGCGCGAAGACTCGAGCAGCACCTGTGCTGCGTGGTACGGCTCGAGCTCAGCCCAGACCACGAGCCGATCCGCCTGGGGGAGCACCTCGATGATGTGGGCGAGGTCCGCCGGGTGCAGATCCCTGAGCTTCCTCTGCAGCAGCGCGAGATTTTGACGGTGGACCAGCGACTCGATGAGCTCCTTGTTCTTGCTCTCCTGCTTGTGGGTCAGGGCCTCGATGACGCGTTGCTTTTCGAGCAGGGTAGTTACCAGGCTCAGGCTCTCTTGTAGTCTTTCCTGGGATCTGGACGTGCTCATGGAGGCTCCGGGCGAGGGCGACGCGCGCCGAGCATAGCCCGGCGTGGCAGGCGTGACCGGTGGTCGCGAGCGCGGCCGCGCTCGCCATATTGACCGGACCCCACGGCTCATGGTTCTGTCGGCTCGATGAAGCGCGCCTTCGACTTGTGCGTGGTTGGGCTCTCGCTCGCAGCGACGGCCTGTGGACCGGGCCTGGAACCCGAGGTGGTGGTGCATGCCCCCCGGCCCACCGTCTCGCCGGCGAGCAGCGACAGCGCGAGCAGCGGCGGGTGTCCGGCCATCGGCCACACCGAGCCGCTCATCGTCGACTGGCTCACGACCCGCCGCTCGGATCTCGGACTCGCGATGAAAGAAGGCGTCGCCGTCGTCGCCTACGACTGCACGACGCTGAGCCTCCTCGCCCACTGCAAGCTCCCAGGGACCTACTCCTACGCCGGCGTGACCCGGGTTGAAAAAGTAATACAATTAACAAATCCTGCGGAGATGCAGGCGAATGTCCCGTTCGGCGCCCCGGCGTTGAGCACCGCGATCGAGGGCAGCGGCACGGCGGCGATCGACGTGGCGCTCGTGCCCTCGGGGAAGATGGCGACCACGGTGACCTCGGCCACGGCGCAGGACCTCTCGGGCAGCTGCGAGGGCGCGACGCACTTCGTGCGCACCGCGCTCCTCGGGGCCTTCGCGATGGCGCCGGGCAGCCGGGGCGCGGCGCGGACGGTCGATCAGGTCTTCGCGGCGGTCGGGCCTGCGGCGGCGTCGAGCCAGGGTGGCACCGCGAGCCGGGAAGGGGAGGCCGAGGCGTGCCGGGGCGCGAAGCCCAACGCGCAGGCGCCCACGGAGCGCTGCCATGCGCCGCTGCGCCTGGAGCTCGTCCCGCTGGCCGCGAAGAAGGCAGCGACGGTCGAGCCGGCGGCGAAGGCGGCGGAGGAGGAGCTCCCGAAGCTGTCGAGCCCATGCCTGACCGGGACGGTGCTGAGCGGGGCGAAGTGCTCCTCGCCGGCGCTCGCGCCCGCGCACCTCTGCGAGCCCGCGGACTCGCGCGCGTGCGCGGCGCAGTGCGGGAAGGGCGATGTCGGCAGCTGCTATCACCTCGGGATTCACTACCTGAGCGGCAAGGACCTCCCGCGCGACGACGCGAGGGCGGCCGACCTGTTCGAGAAGTCCTGCGACGCCGGCGTCGCGCAGGCCTGCTACGCGCGGGCGAAGCAGCAGCTGCGCGACATCCAGAGCGGCAAGGTGTCCCCGGACGGCTCGGGGCGGGCGAAGGTGCGCGAGTTCGCCGACAAGGCGTGCGAGCTGGGCGACGGCTGGGCGTGCTTCAGCGCGGCCGAGTGGTACCTCAGCGAGGGCCCGCAGGCGGTGCTGCCGAAGGACCCGACGCGCGCGGTCGCCTTCCTCCGGCGCGGCTGCGATCTCGGGTACGGACCGAGCTGCAGCGCGCTGGGCAAGATGCTCGTCGAGGGCAAGCTCGCGGCGAAGGACGTGGCCGTGGCGGTGGCCGTGCTCCAGCGCGCGTGCGAGGGGGGCGAGACCGAGGACTGCGTCGACCTCGGCGACATCCTCCGCAAGGGGCAGGGCGCGCCGAAGGACGGGGTGAAGGCGATCGCGGCGTACCAGCGCGGCTGCAGCCTCGGGGACATGCGCGCGTGCAACGCCGCGGGCTCGGTCTACGGAGAGGGCGACGGCGTTCCGAGGGACGTCGCGAAGGCGTATTCGTTCTTCGAGAAGGGTTGTCCGGAGAAGGGCTTCGGCGCCGAAGCGTGCATGAGCCTCGCCGGGATGTACGAGAGGGGGACCGGCATCCCGAAGGACATGGTGCGCGCCGCGGCGCTCTACGAGAAGGCGTGCGGCTCGGGCGGCTGCCTGCGGGCCGCGGAGATCTGGCAGCGCGGCGACGGGGTGACGGCCGATCCGGCGCGGGCGTTCTCGCTTTACGAGAAGGCGTGCACGCAATGGGGAGAAAAGAAGGCGTGCGATGC
This sequence comes from Sorangium sp. So ce887, assembly GCF_051521455.1. Lineage (NCBI taxonomy): Bacteria > Pseudomonadati > Myxococcota > Polyangiales > Polyangiaceae > Sorangium > Sorangium sp. So ce887. The sequence goes on from NZ_CP150354.1 coordinate 5,059,346, forward strand.
GTTCGGCCCGCTCCTGGAGCGCAAGGACAAGGAGCGCGCGCGGTCCTTCTACGCGGACCAGTGCACGCGGACCCAGGACAAGGCGGCGTGCGCGAGCCTGAAGCGGCTCGGCGGCGGGACCAAGTAGGCGCGGCGCCAGGCTAGAACAGCTTCATCTGGCGGTCGGCGCCCGCGCGCGGCTTTCTCTGCGCCTCCGGCGACGGACCGACGCGCAGGAGCAGCCGCTCCTCGACCTCGCGAACGAACGGCGAGACCTCGGTCTCCATCACCTTGCCGTGCCGCGCGCGCTGCATGGCGCGGGTGAGGAACAGCCGCTCTCGCGCCCGCGTCATGCCGACATAGAAGAGCCGGCGCTCCTCGGCGACGTCCGTCTCCTCCCTGCCAGGGAACCGCAGCGGGAGCAGGCCGTCCTCGCACCCCACCAGGAAGACCACCCGGAACTCGAGCCCCTTGGCCGCGTGCAGCGTGAGGAGCGAGATGCGATCGGCCCGCGGATCCCACGTATCGATCTCGGCGCACACAGCGAGCTCGATCAAGAAGCGAGCGAGGTCATCTCCGCAGCGCTCCGCGAGCGGCAAGAGCAGCTCCAGCGCCGCATCGACGTCGGCCTCGCCGAGACGCGCTGCGCCCGCCGCCCCCTCCGCGGCCGCCCCCTCGGGCGGAGCGCCGCCCGGGCCCGGCTGCGCGACCTCCTCCCGGAGCCGCGCCGCGGCCACCTTGAGGCGCGCCGCGAGCGGCCCCGGCGGAGCGTCGGCGAGCGCCCGCGCGAGCGCCTCGGAGGCCGCGCGCTCGGCGACGCGGCGCTCGGACCGCCGCTGGAACGGCATGCCGGAGCGGGCAAACGCCTCGCGGAGCGCCTCGGATTGCGCCTCGGTCCGGTAGAGCACCGCGAAATCCGAGAAGGAATACTCGCCGCCCGGCGCAGGCGAGGCCACGCGCCCGCTATCCATCGAGAAGAACGTGGACCCACCGAGCATCTGCTCGATGGTGTGGACCACGCGCTCGGCCTCGGCCGCCTCCGTGGGCGACTCGTGAACCGCCACGAGCTCCACACCCCCGGCGCTCGGCAAGAGCTCCCGCGCACCGAGCGTCGGCGAGGGCGCGATCACCTGGAGCGCCGCCTCGACGATGGGACGCGACGAGCGGTAATTCCGCCTCAGGCGCACAACGTGCGCCGCTGGAAAATCCTGCTGAAAGCGGAAAAAGAAGCCCACGTCCGCGCCGCGGAAGCCGTAGATCGCCTGGTCCGGATCCCCGATGGCGCAGACGTTCCCGCCGGGAGGGACCAGCGCGCGCACGAGCCGGTACTGGCGCTCGTCGATGTCCTGGTACTCGTCGATGGAGAGATACCGGGCCCGCGCGCGCGCGGCGGCGAGCGCGTCGCCCTGCTCCTCCAGGAGGACGACCGCGTGGCCGATCAGGTCGTCGAGGTCGAGGAGCCCGCGCGCGGCGAGCTCGTCCTCGTACACCTTCCACGCGCGGTCGACGTGGCGGTCGATCTCGCCGCACGCCTCGCCGCCGGCGGCCGGCGCGCCCTCCTGGGGCCGGTGCGCGTCGGCGTGGCGCGGAGCGCGCCGCTTCAGCGCGGCGATGTCGGCGAGCAGCCGGGCCGCCCGCCGCTCCGGGACGCCGAGCGCCGCGGCGAGCAGCGCCGTCCGCTCGCGCTCGCCGGCGATCCTGGGCGGCGCACCGCCGCCCAGGCCCTGCGCGTTCTCGCGGAGCAGCGAGAGGCCGAGCGCGTGGAAGGTCATGGCGCGCACGCGGCCGCCGGACTCGCCGAGCAGCGCGCCGAGCCGCTCCCGCATCTCGTCGGCAGCCCGGCGGGTGAACGTGATCGCGAGGCACTGCTCCGGCGGCACCCCGAGATCCAGGACGAGGTGCGCGATCCGGTGCGTGAGCGTGCGGGTCTTGCCCGTGCCCGGCCCCGCGAGGAGGAGCACCGCGCCCTCGGTGAGCTCCGCCGCGGCCCGCTGCTCGGGGTCGAGCGCGTCGAGCAGCGCCGCGCCGCCCGGCGCAGGCGCCTCGGGCGGCGCGCCGAGGGAGACCTCGCTGGCAGGCCCCTGGCGCGGCTCGGCGTGGCCCCGGGGCGGGCCCGGCCGCGGCGCCTCGGACGCGCGCGCCCCGGCGGCAGGGCGCGTCCCTGCCGGAGGTGGCTCCGGCGCGGCGGGCTCGGGCTGGAACTCGGGTTGGAAGAGGAGCCCGCCCCCGCGGCGCTGCGTGAGCTCGTCGGGCTGGAAGACCCGGATCGCGCCGTACTCGCCGTCGTAGCCCGCGTCGCGGATCACGCGCCCCTCGCGCATCCGCCCGATCGCCTCGGAGAGGAGCGGCGTCCCGGCGCGCTCGATCTCGTCGAGCGGGGCGTCGCCGAGGAGGAACAGCTCGGGGCCGAGCCGCGACAGCACCCGGTCGTAGCTCCGCTGCACCGCCTTGCTGGAGGCGCCCAGGCCGTGCAGCTCGGCCAGCACCTCGGGCAGCGGCACGAGGTTGCGGAACGCGCTCGCGCCCTCGGGTCGCACCCCCTCCTCGCGGTCGGCGAGCTCCTCGACCCGGTGCAGCACGCCCACCGTGACCGGGTGCCCGCACACGGGGCACGCGAGGGAGAGCGCGCGCGTCTCCGCCGGCGAGAGCACGACATTGCACTTCCGGTGGCCGTCGAGGTGGTATTTGCCCTCCTCCGGGAAGAACTCCACCGTGCCGCCGAAGCCCTGGCCGGTCTCCAGGGCGCGCCGGATCGCGAAGTAATCGAGCGGCGCGTCGAACGCCGTGGCCTCGCGGCCGAGCTTCGCGGGCGAGTGCGCGTCCGAGCTGGAGACGAGCCGGTAGCGATCGAGCCCGGAGATGCGCCAGTTCATCGCAGGATCGGACGAGAGCCCGGTCTCGAGCGCGAAGATGTGCGGCGCGAGATCGCCATAGCACTCCTCGACCGCGTCGAAGCCGGCCCTGGAGCCCAGCACCGAGAACCAGGGAGTCCAGATGTGCGCCGGCACGAGGTACGAGCCCTCGCCCGACTCCAGCACGATCTCGAGCAGGTGGCGCGAATCGAGCCCCAGGATCGGCCGCCCGTCGGCCGTCAGGTTGCCGATCTTCGAGAGCGCGCGGACGATCCGGTCCGCCGCCTCGAAGTCGGGCGCATAGACGAGATGATGGATTTTGCGCGTCCGATCTCCCTTCTTGTAGATCGTCGAGATCTCCACCGAGAGGAGGAAGCGGGTCGGCCCGCGGCACGCGCCGGGGAGCCGCTCCGAGACCGCGCGCTCGAGGTCGTCCCGCAGGCGAAACAGCCCGGGCTCCGCGGGCACGAGGCGCTCGCGGAGCTCGGCCATCCACACCGGATGCGTGAAATCCCCCGTGCCGATCACCGTGATGCCCTTGCGCTGAGCCCAGTAGCTCAGGTGCGCAAGATCGCAATCGCTGCTCGTCGCGCGGGAATACTTCGAGTGCACATGAAGGTCTGCATAGAAACGCATGGGGTCCACCGTGAGGCGTCGTTACCTATCGAACTCCCTGGCGCTGTCAATCGCGGATACCGCTGCTTTTGTCGAAGTTAGTCCGGAAAATGAGGCGCGTTGAACGTAAAGAGTCACGCTTCGTAAAGAGGCTTGTCGTGTGGCAAAAGTCGAGCGCTCGACGCAATGAGCCTCGGGGAGCTCGCCTGGAAGGAGCTCGGCACAGGCAGGTTGGCCGCTGCGGGGCTGCGCCCCGCGAGCTCCGGCCGCCGTGTTCGTCAGCGCGAGGCCCGGTCCGGAGGGGACCGCCGCGCGCTGCGAGGGGTCACGGCGTCGCGGCGGGGGGCGCGGGGGCCTTGCGGGTCAGGTAGAAGAAGTCTCGCAGGGAGCGCTTGCGGATGTACTCGTCTTCCGAGAACTCGAAGCCGCTCGCCAGCGCGACCGGCGCGAGGGCTCCGCCCTCGCCGGGCTCGTAGCTCAGGAATTTCGGGTACGACCAGTTCACGTCGAGCTGCGCCACGGCCGAGGCGCCGGCATGGCGCAGCCCGAGCCCGATGGCGGCCGCCGTCGTGTGATTGCTGATGGCGACGAAGAGGACCTTGCCGTCGCGGTCGAGCCCCACCGCGGAGCGGCGGATCACCGTGTTGCCGTCCAGCGTGGCGCCCCAGTTGCGGACCTCGGGCGCGCGGAGCAGCGGGTGGAGCTCGCCCTCGTCGACCATGCAGCTCGGCGTCTGGCGCCACCACCGCATGCCGCCCTCGTCGGCGGCCATCCGGGTCCACGGCGCGATCTGCATCCGCCCGTCGCGGTGGAGCGCGAGGGTGCAGCCGTTGTCCCGGGGGCGCACCAGGGTCACGTCGTCGACCCGCATCCCCCACTGGCCGTGCTCGGTCATGAAGCCGCCGTTGAACGCCGCGAGCAGCCGCTCGTGATGCGCCTCCGGGATCTTCGCGAGCCGCTCGTAGGTCTTGCCCTCCTCGGTCGTCGCCGCCGGCTCCCGCGAGCCGGCCATGAGGTGGACGTCGACCCCCGCGAGATCGACCGCCACGACGAACAGCTCCGCCCAGGAGCGGTGCGGATCCGGGTGGATCAGCGTCTTGTAGAGGCGCGGCGGATCGCCCGGGCGAGCGCGATCCCCGATGGGCACCCACCGCCCATCGCCGGGAGCCGGCCACGCCGCGTGCGACGGGCCGACGTCCTTCGGCCGGAACACCGCCGCCACGACCGTCGGGGCGACCGCCGAGGCGACCGCGGCGTTCGCCGAGGCGGCGGGGGCGGCAGGCGCCTGCTCGGGCACCTCCCAGTACGTCTTCGGCGGCTCGTTGCTGCGAAGGAGCCGGTGGACGCGATCCTCGGCGCTGTAGGCCGTCTCCTCGAGCGCGGTCACGTTCTCGGCCCCGATCACGGAGCGCAGGCCGTTCGCGACGAGCGGGCCCATCCACGGGATGCGGTGCACCGCGATCCACATCCCGACGCCGGCGAGCGCCGAGACGGCGACGGAGCCGAGGACCCAGCGCCGCAGCCGCGAGCGGCGTTGCGGAACGCCGGGGTGCCGCGGAGCGGAGTGCCCGGCCTGGGCCGGCGGTTTCGAGGCTTCGGCGGTTTCGGCCATGGAGTGCTGCTGGCGTGCTGCGGTGCTGCGAAAGGGAGGAAAGATGCGAGGCGACGCGGGCGCACGCGAGCTGCCGTCCCCCGGCTCGGGCGACGGTGTAGCACGATGCGACGAGCGCACGGAACCCGCTCCGCGCACAGCGCGGCGCCGATCCGCGCGCGCGGGGCCGGTCGTCACGTCGGTCGCGCCGGCCGCGTCGCACGGCGCAACGACCCGCTGCTGGGCTCGTGGTCGCCCTCGACTTCCTCACCACACCGTACTAGAGTCGCGGCCTCGGACTGACCTGGCACGGGTCGCGGTGCTCGGTCGCTGTCATGTGGGCCTCGCAGCCTCCTTTCATGGAGGCGCAAGGCGGCAGCTCTCCGTGATCGAACCCTCTGCAAAGGAGGGCGCGGTGCCGCGGCGCTCTCAGCCCTTGCTCAGGAGGGGCTCTCCACGAGCCCGATGTCCATGCAATTTCTCGATCTCAAGCTCATCGAACCGCTGCTGCGCGCCGTCGAGGCCGAGGGGTACAGCACCCCGACCCCCATCCAGCAGCAGGCCATCCCGCCCATCCTCGAGGGCAACGACGTCCTCGGGTGCGCGCAGACCGGGACGGGCAAGACCGCCGCGTTCGCCCTGCCGATCTTGCAGCGCCTCGCGCAGGGCGGCACGCCGACCCAGCGCGGGCTCCGCGTGCTCGTGCTCACCCCGACGCGGGAGCTCGCCGCGCAGATCGCCGAGAGCTTCACCACGTACGGCAAGCACCTCGGCCTGCGGACCGCGGTCATCTTCGGCGGGGTGGGGCAGCGCCCCCAGATGGAGGCGCTGCGCCGCGGCGTTGACGTCGTCGTGGCGACGCCGGGCCGGCTCCTCGACCTCTGCTCGCAGGGCGTCGCCCCGTTCGGGCGGCTCGAGATGCTCGTGCTCGACGAGGCCGATCGGATGCTCGACATGGGGTTCATCCACGACATCCGGCGCGTGCTCGCGATGCTGCCCGCGCGCCGGCAGACGCTGCTGTTCTCGGCCACGATGCCGCCGGACATCCAGAAGCTCGCCGACAGCATCCTGAACCGCCCGGTGCGGGTCGAGGTCGCGCGGATCGCCACGACGGCCGAGAACATCGACCAGCGGGTGGTCTTCGTCGAGCGGTCCGACAAGCGGGCGATGCTGGAGCACGTGCTCAAGGATCCCGAGCTCCGCCGGGCGATCGTGTTCACCCGCACCAAGCACGGCGCCAACCGCGTGGTCCAGCAGCTCAGCCGCGCGCGCATCGAGGCCGTCGCCATCCACGGGAACAAGTCGCAGGGGGCCCGCGAGCGGGCGCTCGCGAGCTTCAAGCAGGGGACGACGAGCGTGCTCGTCGCGACCGACATCGCGGCGCGGGGCATCGACATCGACGACATCTCGCACGTGATCAACTACGACCTCCCGAACATCCCGGAGAGCTACGTGCACCGCATCGGCCGCACGGCGCGCGCCGGGGCGTCGGGGGTGGCGCTCTCGTTCTGCGACAGCGAGGAGCGCCCGTTCCTCGCCGACATCGAGCGCCTCATCCAGAAGCGCCTCCCGCTCCTCTCCATCCCCGGACTCCCCGGCCTCCAGCCCGATCCCAGGCCCGCGTCGCTGCCGCAGGGGCAGGGCCGGCCTCAGGCTCAGGGCCGGCCGCAGGGGCAAGGCCGGCCTCAGGGGCAGGGCCGGCCTCAGGCGCGACCGCAGGGGCAGGGCCGGCCGCAGCCGCAGGGGCACGCCCGCCCCCAGGCGCAGGGCCGGCCGCAGGGGCAGCCGCAGGGGCAGCCGCGCCCCCAGGCGCGACCGCAGCCGCGCCACGATACCACCCCTCGCGTGGACAACTGATCCCCGCCGCCCCCCTCCGCTCCGCCACGCCACGCTCGCCTTGAGCGGCCTCGCAGGGCCGCCGCGGGCCCCGCTCCTCACGCTCGCCGACGCGAGCGAGGGCGCCAGGCGGCGGCCCTCCGGTCGTTCGCACCGGCGCATGCCGGCATGGCCAACCTCCACATTTTTTCGTCGAGGTACGCAAACTCTGGCACGATCGCGGGCATGCGCGTTCCCGCCATTGTCGTAAGCTTGCTCACTATCGCCGCCTGTGATCGCGGCGCTCCATCGAGCTCGCCCGCCGCGGGGGCCCAGGCTTCCGCCGATCCGGCAGCGGACGCCGCCGCCGCCCCGCTCGCCTCGGCCAGCGCGCCGGCCCCGACGGACGCGACGGCCGATGCCGGGGCCGCGCCCGCCGCGGTCGACGGCGGTACGGGAGCGGCCCCGGCGGCGAGCGCGGGTGCGGCCGACGCCGGGCCAGCCGCGGCCGACGAAAGCCGGCTCGCGGTCGAGGGGCGCGCCGTCCAGGGAGGGCTCCTGCGCGCCAAGCTGAACGGCAAGCTGCGCCGGATGGCGTTCCCCGGCCATCGCGTGACCGTCAGCGACGAGGGGGAGTTCCTGATCGCCTTCTCGCGCAACGCGCCGGCGCAGGAGAAGCTGACCATCACGTTCGACGACGGGCAGGTGCTCGAGAAGGTCTTCGACGTGGAACAGCGCACGTTCGAGGTCGACAAGGTCGACAACCTGCCGGAGAACACGGTCAAGCTCGACATGGCGACCCGCGTGAAGCTCACGCAGGCCGAGAAGAAGCTCGACGTCATCCGGAGCAAGTACACGAAGAAGAACTGCTACAAGAGCGGCTTCATCTGGCCGTCGAAGGGGCCGATCACCTCGCGGTACGGCCAGCCGCGCCTGCTCAACGGCACCGACGGCGGGATCCACTGGGGCGTGGACATCGCGGCTCCCGTCGGAACGCCGGTGCGCGCGCCCGCCTGCGGCAAGGTCGTATTCGTCGAGAAGAACCTTCCGCTGAGCGGTCACACCCTGATCATCGATCACGGCCACGGACTGACCTCCACGTTCATCCATCTTCACGGCTTCGCCGCGAAGGTGAACGACGAGGTCAAGCAGGGTCAGGTCGTCGCGACCGTCGGCATGACCGGCCGCACGAACGGAGCGCACCTCGACTGGCGCATGAACCTCTTCGAGACGCGCGTCGATCCCGAGCTCCTGCCCCCGCCGGCGAAGTGACGGCCGGCGTCCCGGCCTGCCGGTGGCGCGCGCCGATCCGGCCCTCGAAAGGCCCGCGCCGATCCTCCGAGGAGTCGCGGATCGCATCGTCGTCCTGACACATCACCTGGAAGGTCCCCTGTTGAGAACGCTCGCGCTCACCCCGGTCCTCGCGTCACTCCTCCTCTCGCTCCTCCCCGCGTCCGGCTGCGCGCCGGCCTCCCGCGTCGAGCCCCGGTCGGCCGGGTCGCCGGCCGCGCGTCCCGCCGAGCCACCGGCGGCGCAGCCCGCGGCCGGCCTCGACCCGGAGCTCACGTCGTACGCGTATCCGTATCCGGTCCGGTACTTCGAGGTCGAGTCGCAGCGCCAGAAGCTCCGCATGGCGTACATGGACGTGCAGCCCGAGAAGCCGAACGGGCGCGCGGTGCTCCTCCTCCACGGCAAGAACTTCGCCGGGGCGTACTGGGAGCCGACGATCCGCGCGCTGACCGAGCGGGGTTTCCGGGTCATCGCGCCCGATCAGATCGGGTTTGGCAAATCGACAAAGCCCGCTGCGTATCAGTTCAGCTTCCACGGGCTGGCCGAGATGACGCGCGCGCTGCTCGACTCCCTCGGCGTGCAGCGGACAGCCGTGGTCGGCCACTCGATGGGGGGCATGCTCGCCGCGCGCTTCGCCCTCATGTTCGCCGAGCGGACGGAGCGCCTCATCCTCGTCAACCCCATCGGCCTCGAGGACTGGAAGACGGTGGTCCCGTATCGCTCCGTCGACGCCTGGTACAAGCAGGAGCTCGAGGCGACGCGCGACAGCATCCGCGAGTACCAGCGCAAGAGCTATTACGACGGCGCGTGGAAGCCCGAGTACGAGCGCGTGATCGAGATCCAGGCGGGATGGACCGAGCACCCCGAGTACCCGCGCGTCGCCTGGTGTTCCGCGCTCACGTACGACATGGTCTTCACCCAGCCTGTCGTCTACGAGCTGCCGCGCCTCCGTACGCCCACGCTGCTCGTCATCGGGCTGAGGGACCGGACGGCGCTCGGCCGCGCGTGGGCGCCGAAGGAGGCCGCAGACGCGCTCGGCGACTACACGACGCTGGGCAAGAAGACCGCGCAGGCGATCCCCGGCGCCAAGCTTGTCGAGCTCCCCGGCGTGGGCCACATGCCGCAGATCGAGGCGTTCGAGAAGTACCGGGACGCGCTCGTGGGCTTCCTGGAACAAGCTCCTTAAGGGCGCCCCTTACGCCGGCGTTCCCGGGGATCCGGGCCCGGGACGCCGGGCGAGCGCGCTGGACAGTCGGCACAACACGCCTTCTCCGCCGAGGACACGAAGCGCCCAGAAACACCGTGTCATGTGGCGGGTGGGCGCATGTCGGGGCAATGTGCCACACGAAGAGATCTCATGGTGACGGGCCATGAGGCGGCAGCGGCGTCCGGGTGTCCCGGAGCGCGTTGTCCCCAGCGCCGCCGCAGCGCACAAGCACAGGCCGTCTGACAATCCCTCTCTGCGCGATGGAATGATGGAATGGCCGCTGAGCTCGCTGCGGAGGGCGACCCTCTGCGCCGGGGCGCTCTGCGGCATGCGCCTTGCAGCACCACAGACCGACGAAGGCACTCGAAACAACGTGTGGTTTGCAAGGAGTCGGTCATGAAGATCCTGTCGCCTCGAGTTCATGGGTATATCGATTACGCTGTTGCGGCGCTGTTCCTGCTGGCCCCTTCGCTGTTCGGCTTCGGCGGGCTCCCCGAGACGCTCTGCTACATCCTGGGTGCCGTGCACGTCGGCATGACGTTGCTCACCGCGTATCCGCTGGGCGCCGCCAAGATCATCCCGTTCCCGGTCCACGGAGCGCTCGAGGCCGCGGTCGCCGTGTTCCTCGTCGCGGCGCCGTGGCTGTTCAGCTTCGATGCGGCGGCCTCGGCGAGGAACTTCTACCTCGTGTCGGGTGTGGCCGTCGGCCTGGTCTGGCTCGTGACCGACTACCGTTCGGCCTACGCCACGACAACGGTCAGCGGTCGTTACCGGTCGGAACACGGGTCGTTCTCCTGACGATCGCGTGAGCGTTCCTCTCGAATCGGCGCGTCGGCCGGGGCACAGCCTCGGCCGGGCGCCTTTTTGTTTCCCGAAGCTCGGACGTGACGGGGTGGTGGCTCGAGCGTTGCGCGCCGGCCCTGCCCGGTCACGCACCGGCCTCTTCCTGCGGCTTCGGGTGCTGATCCCGCGACACGTACACCGCCGCTGCCAGGTCCCCCACGACGTTGATCACGGTCCGGCACATGTCGAGGAAACGGTCCACCCCGAGGACCAGGCCGAGCCCCTCGGGCGGTATGCCGAGCAGACCCAGGATCATCGCGATGACGGGGAGCGAGCCGGCAGGGATGCCCGCGGTGCCAATCCCCCCGAGCACCGAGATGAGCATCACGATCGCCTGCTGCCCCAAGGTCAGCGAGACGCCGTAGACCTGCGCAAGGAACAGCACGGTCACCCCCTCGAAGAGCGCCGTCCCGTTCTGGTTCATCGCGGCGCCGGCGGTCAGCACGAAGCGCGCCACGGACGACGGCAGCTTCAGCTCCTCCTCGGCCACCTTCAGCGAGGTCGGCAGCGTCGCGTTCGACGAGGCCGTCGAGAACGCCGTCACGATCGCCGTCCGGCTCCCGCGGAAGAAGGCGATCGGCGACATCCCGCCGAGGAAGCGCACCGAGAGCGAGTACACGACGAACATGTGCAGCCCGAGGCCGAGCAGCACCGTGAGCACGTACGCCGCCAGCTGCTGCATGATGCCGATGCCCATGCGCGACGTGATCGTGAAGAGCAGCGCGCCCACGCCGATCGCCGCGAACCGGAGCACCCCCTCGATGAGCCGCATCGAGACGTCGAACAGCCCCTGGATGCACTCCCGGAGCCGCGTCGCCCCCTCGGTCGGGGTGAGCGACAGGGCGAGGCCGAAGAGCAGCGAGAACGTGATCACGGCGAGCACGTCGCCCGCGGCCGCCGCCTTGACGACGTTGTCGGGCACCATCGCGATGATCATCCCCACCGGCGAGGTGTCGACCGGGGCGGTCGCCGCCTTGACCCCGCTGTGCGCGAGGCCCCGGACCGCCTCGGGCAGACCGTCGCCCGGGCGGATCAGGTTCACCAGGACCAGGCCGATCAGCACCGCGATGGTCGAGACGACGGCCGTGTAGCCCAGCGTCCGCAGGCCGAGCCGGCCGACGTGCTTCAGATCGAGCTCGCAGATGCCCATGACGAGCGCCGAGAACAGGATCGGGAGCACGAGCATGAACAGCAGGCGCAGGAAGATCTGACCCACCGGATAGGTGATGTGATCGACGATCCAGGTGAGCGCCGGGGAGCCCGCCGCGACCGCGTTCGCCGTCAGTCCGCCCGCTGCGCCGACCGCGACCCCGAGCAGCATCGTTCGATGCGATGACATGGCGCCACCTTACACAAGCCGCGGCGCCGTGAGCCGCGGAGTTCGCGCCCCCGCTCGCCCTCCTCGGCCGAGGAGGGCGCCGGCCGCCGCGATGTCCGCGCCGCCGGCGCAGGCACGACGGCGGCGGCGCTGCCCCGGGATCCGCGCGCCGCCCGCGCCGCGAGCGAGGCGCCGACCCGGGATGCGCTAAGCTCGGCGCCCTCGGAGGCCCCCCATGTCCACCAAGCCGAACCTCATCGCCCGCTCGCTCGCCCCGCTCCAGGTGCTCCCGTCCTTCCTGCGTTCTCGCGCGCAGACCGTGCTGTTCCAGCGCATGGTGCCGTTCACGGGGACCGCCGGCATCCAGTTCGACGAGGTGGGCTCGGACCGGGTGGCGCTGCGGCTCGCCAACGGGCGCAGGGTGCGGAACCACATCGGCGGCGTGCACGCGGCGGCGGCGGGGCTCCTGGCCGAGACGGCGACCGGCTTCGTCGTCGCCGTCAACCTGCCCGACGACAAGCTGCCGCTCCTTCGCAGCATGAAGGTCGACTACAAGCGCCGCGCCCAGGGCGGGCTGCGCGCGGTCGCGACCCTGTCCCCCGAGCAGCGGCAGTCCTTCCTGGACCAGCCGAAAGGGGACGTGACCGTCGCCGTCACCGTGACGGACGACAGCGGCGCGACGCCGATGGAGTGCGAGTTCGTGTGGGCCTGGGTGACCAAGGGGGTGTGACGCCGCAGCGGCCGGCGCGATCCAGCGCGCGGCGCGCCGGTGCCCCGCGCCCGCCGGCCTCAGCGCGTCAGGATCTCGCAGCCGTCCCGCGTGACGAGCACGGTGTGCTCGAACTGCGCCGAGAGGCTGCCGTCCTCCGTGACGATGGTCCACCCGTCGTCGAGCGTGCGGATGTTGTGCGACCCCAGGTTGACCATCGGCTCGATCGTGATGGCCATCCCGGCGCGGAGCCGCATGCCCGCCCCGCGCACGCCGGTGTGCGCGACGTGCGGCGGCAGGTGCATCTTCCGCCCGATGCCGTGCCCGCCGACCTCGCGGACCACGCTGCACCCCTCCGCCCGCGCGAGCTCCTCGATCGCCGCGCCGATGTCGCCGAGCCGCGCCCCGTCGCGCACGACCGCGATCCCCGCGTCCCGGCACCGCCGGGCGACGTCCACCACGTGCCGCGCCTCGGCGCTCGGCTCCCCGAGGAAGAACGTCGCCGAGGTGTCGCCGTGGTAGCCGTCGAGCTCCGTGGTCACGTCGACGTTGACGATGTCGCCCGGCAGGAGCACCTCGTCGCGCCGCGGGATCCCGTGACAGACGACGTGGTTCCGGCTGGTGCACACCGCCGCAGGGAAGCCCTTGTATCCGAGCTGACTCGGGCGGCCGCCTCGCTGCGCCGTGTCCTCGCGCACCCACCGGTCGATGTCCGCGGTCGTCACGAAGGGCTGGAGCCGCGCCCCGACGGCGGCCAGCGTCGCCGCGGCCGCGCGCCCGGCGCGCCGCATCGCCTCGCACGCGTGAGGCCGGAGGATGTCCACGTTCATGCGAGGCGTATGCGCGCGCAGCGCGCGCCCATCCAATACCGTTTTGATCTCGGGCGCCCGCGCGCGGCTCCTCGCCCGGGCGGCGTTCGAGTAGAATCGGTCGCGTGAGCCTGTCGCAGATCCGCTACTTCATCGCCGTCGCCGAGGAAGGCCACGTCGGCCGCGCCGCGCGCCGGCTCCACATCGCGCAGCCGCCCCTCAGCCGGCAGATCCGCGGCCTGGAGGACGAGCTCGGCGCGCAGCTGTTCGAGCGCACCGCGCGCGGCATGCGCCTCTTGCCGGCCGGCGCGGCGTTCCTCGACCACGCCCGCACCATCGTCGCGCAGGTCGACGCGGCCGTCGCCGACCTGCGCAGCTACGGCGCCCCGCCTCCGGGAGACGCGCTCGACGCCGGCCGGTGCCGGCGCTCCGAGCTGGCCTAGGCTGCCTCGCGTGGAGCCACGGGACCGGCATGGGCTACGACGCTGAGCTCGCGCTAGCCGTCGAGGCGGCGCGCCGCGCGGGCTCGCTCCTCCGCGCGGAGTTCCACCGCCCCGGGGGCCCCCGCGGCGCCGGGACGCACGCCGACGCCGACGTGGAGGTCGAGCTCCTGCTGCGCGCCGCGCTCACCCGCGCCACCCCCTACGCGTTCCTCGGCGAGGAGACCGGCGCCCTGGACGGCGCGGACCCGTCGCACCGCTGGATCGTGGATCCGAACGATGGCACCGCGTCGTTCCTGCACGGCTACCGCGGCGCCTCGGTCTCCATCGGCCTCCTGCGCGAGGGCGCGCCGGTGCTCGGCGTCGTCTTCGCGTACGCCTACCCCGACGACCGCGGCGACCTCATCGCCTGGGCGGAGGGCACCGGGCCGATCCGGCGCAACGGCGCCCCCGTCTCGTCGTCGCTCGCCGGCGCTACGCTCGATCGCTACGCCGTCGTGCTGCTCTCGCAGTCGGCGGACTACCTCCCGGCCCGCAACGCCCGGTGCGTCGCCCCCGCGCGGTTCCTCTCGCTCCCGAGCCTCGCCTACCGGCTCGCGCTGGCGGCGGTCGGCGAGGGGGTCGCCGCGGTCTCGCTGAGCCGGCCTCGCAGCTGGGACTACGCGGCAGGCCACGCGCTCGTGCGCGCCGCGGGGGGCGAGCTCGTCGACGACGACGGCGCGCCCATCGCGTACACCGCGCAGGGCGAGGGCGACATCTGCCGCCTGTTCGGCGGCGCCCCCGCGGTCGTCCAGGAGCTCGCGCGGCGCCCGTGGAACGCCGTCATCCACGGCCGCATCCCGGCGCCGCAGGGGACGTACGGCCTCCTGCGCCCGTCCCGCAGCCTGCTCATCGAGGGCGCCGGCGCGCTCTCCCGGGCCCAGGGCTGCCTGCTCGGCCAGCTCGCGGGCGACGCGCTCGGCGCGCTCGTCGAGTTCCGGACCGCGGAGCAGATCGAGCTCCTGTATCCGGGCGGGGTCCAGGATCTCGCCGACGGCGGGACGTGGAACACCCTCGCCGGGCAGCCGACCGACGACTCCGAGATGGCGCTCATGCTGGCGCGGTCGATCGTCCGCAAGCGCGGCTTCGTCGCCGAGGCCGCGCTCGACGCCTACGTGCACTGGTACGGCTCCCGCCCGTTCGACATCGGCAACACCACCGCGGCCGCCCTCTCCGCCGCCGCGGCCGCGCCCTCGCCCGGCGCGCGCCGCGACCGCGCGAGGGCGGCCGCGAGCCTGACCAGCGAGGCGAACGGCTCGGTGATGCGCGCCGCGCCGCTCGGCATCCTCGGCGCGGGCCGCCCGCAGGAGGCCGCGGCCTGGGCGCGCGACGACAGCGCGCTCACGCACCCCCACCCGGTCTGCTGCGCCGCCTCCGCCGCGTTCGTCGCCGCCATCGCCGCCGCCGTGGGGGGCGCCGGCGTCGAGGGCGCCTTCGCGACCGGCCGCGCCGAGGCGGAGCGGAGCGGAGAGCGCGCGGTCCTCGCCGCGCTGGAGGCCGCGCGCGGCGCGCCGCCCCGGAGCTTCTCGCACCAGGCCGGCTGGGTCCTCATCGCCCTGCAGAACGCCTTCTACCAGCTCCTCCACGCGCCCTCGCTCGAGCAGGGGCTCATCGCGACGGTGATGGCCGGCGGCGACACCGACACGAACGCCGCGATCGCCGGCGCGCTGCTCGGGGCGGCGCACGGCCGGGACGCGGTCCCGGATCGCTTCCGCCGCCTCGTGCTCACCTGCCGCCCGCTCCCCGAGGCAGGGGCGAAGCACCGGCGCCCGCCCGAGCTCTGGCCGGTCGACGCGATGCTCCTGGCCGAGGCGCTCCTCGCCTCGGGGCAGCGAGCGCAGCCCGAGGAGAGCGATCTACCGGAGAGCTTCCGGACCGGTGATACCGGTTAAAACAGAATCATTTCAATAATTTACAACCATTTTGTGAGCCTCTCCAGGAGGATGAGAGGTTCCCGGGCGGAGCGACGCGCCCGGGCGCACGGGGAGCGCGCCCCCGGCTCGTCGCTCGAACGGCGGCCGGGAGCGCCGCTCAGCCCCCCGTCGGGCGCTCCAGGTGCCCGCCGAACTTGTGGCGCATCGCCGACAGGACCTTCTCGGCGAAGGTGTGATCGTGGCGGGAGCGGAAGCGCGCGTAGAGCGCCGAGGAGAGCACCTCGGCGGGCACCGCCTCCTCGATCGCCGCCATCACGGTCCAGCGCCCCTCGCCGGAGTCCTGCACGAAGCCGCTGTACCCGCCGAGCTCCGGGCTCTCGGCGAGGGCGATCGCCGTGAGATCGAGCAGCCACGAGCCCACCACGCTGCCCCGCCGCCAGACCTCGGCGATCTCGCCGAGGTCGAGCGCGTACCGGTGCTCCTCGGGCAGGCGCTCGGTGGCCGCGTTCTTCAGGATGTCGAACCCCTCCGCGTACGCCTGCATGAGGCCGTACTCGATGCCGTTGTGGACCATCTTCACGAAGTGGCCGGCGCCGACCGGGCCGCAGTGGAGGAAGCCCTCCTCCGACGTGCTCTGCGCCGCGCGCCGGCCCGGCGTGCGCGGGATGTCTCCCGGCCCGGGCGCGAGCGTCCGCAGGATCGGCTCGACGAGGGCGAACGTCTCGGGGGCGCCGCCGACCATGAGGCAGTAGCCGCGCTCGATCCCCCACACGCCGCCGCTCGTCCCCACGTCGACGTAGCGGATGCCCTTCGGGGCGAGCGCCGCGGCGCGGCGGACGTCGTCCTTGAAGTAGGTGTTGCCCCCGTCGATGATCACGTCGCCCGCGCCGAGCTTCTCGCCGAGCTCCTGGATGACGTGCTCGGTCGGGGCGCCCGCGGGGAGCATGACCCAGACCACGCGCGGCGATGCGAGCTGCGCCACCACCTCGCCGAGCGAGGAGGCCGTCCCTGCGCCCTCCTCGCCGAGCTGCTTCACGCTGTCCTGGTTCAGATCGAACGCCACGACCTCGTGGCCGCCGCGCATGAGCCGGCGCGCCATGTTGGCGCCCATCCTTCCGAGTCCGATCATTGCGAGCTTCATCTGTCACGCTCCTGTGTGCGACGGCGGGCCTATCACGGGGAGCTACGCGCCGCGCGCGGCAGGCGCCGCTCCGATCCGGGCGCTCTTGCCGCAGGCGGCCGGAGGCGGCTACCGCGGCTTCGGCCGGAGGGCGCCCATCACGTGCTCGAGCGCGCTCTTCAGCGTGCTGAACACCGGGATCCCGTCCAGGCTGCCGCCGGCCTCCACGATGTGCTCGACCATCCCCGCCGGGACGCCGGAGACGATGCACTGGCTGCCGAGCAGCCTCGTCGCCGCGAAGAGCCGGAGGAGGTGCTCGATCGTCGAGGCGTCGGTCGCGTGCGCGCCGGTGAGATCGACGATCATGAAGCGGGCGGCGTGCTGGACGACCGCGCCGAGGACCTCTTCCATCATGCGCGCCGCCCTCACGCCGTCGATCGTGCCGATCACGGGCAGCGTGAGCACGCTGTCCCACACCTGGATGAGCGGCGTCGACATCTCGAGCATCGCCTCGTGCTGCGCGCGGGCCCGGTCGAGCTGCCGCCTGAGCTCGAGCTGGACGCGCTCGAGCTCCTCGTTCTGCGCGCGCAGCTGCGCGCTCGCGGCGGCGAGGTCGAGCGAGTTCTTGAGCATCGTGTAGGTCGCCCCGACGTAGAGCGCGTACGTGGTCGCGCTCGCCAGCGCCTTGCGGTCGATCTGGCGCTGGTCTTCCAGGGCGAAGAGCATCGTGCCGATCGTCTTCTTGTAGACCTGGATCGGGACGTGGAAGACGACGTCGGGGTCGTCGGCGAGGAGCCACGCGCGCGCGCTGTCCGCCTCCCGCGCCTCGGCCCACGGCCCCTTGAACCACGCGGCGCGCTGCGCCTCCAGCGCCGCGACCATCCATGCGTCCACGACGACGCCTCCGCCCTCGGGCGCGCCGTACTCGAAGTTGTCGCGCTCGTACCGCGCCGCGATCCGCGCGCCGCCGCCGTCGTTGCCGAGCACGACGCAGAGCCGCTGGGACGGGACGATCCAGCGCGCGCTCGAGCAGACCTCTTCCCAGAGCGATCTCAGATCCGGCTGGCTCGCGAGCTTGAGGAGGATCTCGTTCAGGACGCCGAGGACGATCCACCCGCCGCCGGCCTCCGGGGGCTGGCCAGACTCTGGCATCGGCATCAGCAATCGACGTCGAGCGCGGGGCCCGCTGCGTAGGTCCGTGGTTCGGTGCGCTGCGAGGAGGCCGCGGTCATGACGCTCCCCCGGGACGCTTCCGCGCAGAGCCCCGCCTCGCCGATGCGAGCGACGGGATCAGGACCAGTTCGAATCTCGGCACGGTGCATACTCCTCGCGCGCGGCGCGGTCGCATCCTACCGCGCAACCCGCCCGCGGTGGAGGGTCTCTCGCCCCGCCGGCCGTCGGGGACGCTGCCGCGCTCGCACGCCGCGGCGCGGTGTGCGCCGCGCGCGGCCGTCGCGTGCTACCGCTAGGGCATGAAGATCAAGGCACGTGACGGCAAGGTCTACGAGGTCGCCCCCGCTCCGCCCGGAGGGAGCCACGAGGTGCGGCTCGACGGCAAGGTGGTCGGCTCGTTCGTGCTCCTGGCCGACGAGACGCAGGTCACCGTGAAGAGCAAGCCCGCCACCGACGCGCTCCTCGTGGACATCGCCGATCGGTTCGTCGCCGAGGGCGGCGCGCCCATGGGCATCAGCTGATCCTGGCCGCGCGTCGTTTCCGAGACCGCGCGGTCGCTCTGCCCGGAACCCATCAACGACGTCGACCCGCTGCCCCGCAGCGGCAGCCTGCGCGCAATCTCGCGCGCCGCTCTCCGGCGTCCTCTGGATGTCCTTTCATGGCAACGACATCTCGGAACCTGTGGCAACTGGGCTTCGCGAACCTGGTTCGCGCCCGCGCGCCCTCGAACATCTCCGTCCAGCTCGAGGTTCAGCTCACGGTCGAGCCGCAGCGCGCGGACATGCTGCTGCTGCGAAAAGAGGGTTCGCCGCACGAGGGAGGCGAGGCCAGGGTGCTGCGCGGGCTGTGGCCTCTGCTCGGAACGGACACGCTGCTCGAGTACAAGAGCCCTGCCCGATCCGCATTTCGCCGCGGTGATCTCCTGCGCCTGTGGGGCTACGGCGTGCAGCATCATGTGGCTCAGATCGAGCGGCTGTCGGGCTATCGCGAGCTCACGCTGGTCCTCGTGGTCGCGAGCGTTACGCGCACGCTGGTCCGGGAGCTCGCCGAAATGGACTGGTCGCTGGCGCGCCTGGGCGGAGGTTACGGCCGGATCGACGGCGCGGTGTACGCGACCTATCTTGTCGTCACGGACGAGGTGGCGGAGGCGGAGCAGGACGACTTCTTGAGGATTTTCAGCCATCGGCCGGTGCTCAGCGTGGAGGCGCGGCGGTGGCTGCAGCAGTGGGTGAAACCGGCGAAGGAGGGTACGATGCAAGATGTGAAGGAGCTGGAAGGCTACGATGAGATGCTGCAGAAGCTGCTCGACTCGCTGCCGATCGAGCGGCGGCTGGCCGGGCTGACGCCGGAGGAGCGGCTGGCCGGGCTGGCTCCGGAGGAGCGGCTGGCCGGGCTGACGCCCGCGCATCAGCTGCTGGCGCTCTCCGACGAAGCGCTGCGCGCCTTCCCGGACGAGTACCTGCGCTCGCTTCCGGGCGAGATCCAGGACGCGATCCGGCACCGCATCGGGCGGCCCTCGCGCTGATCGCTGCCAGCGTCTCGGAGGGCTTCCTACGCCTGAGGCCGACCGTCGAGCGCCTCGTCCGGACGTCGGATGTCATCGACGACTCCGCGCCTGCGGAGTCGCTGATCTACGCCGTGTACATCGGCTTCAGCCCGGAGCAAGCGCTCACCAGGTCGCAGCCGGACGCGTGGCTGGAAGGCGACTCGATGTCCCTCTACGTGGACGAGGACCACGTGGGGCGCGACGTGTACATCGCTGAACGCGCGCCACGCCCACACGAAAGAGGCATCATCGCAAAGCCGCGACGCACATGCCCCGCGCGCGACCGGCACCCCCGGACCCCGACCCAACCCCCCCGCGCCCGACGCGTGAACACGCGCACGCCTGGCCCAGCCAGGAGCATTGTATACCGTGAAAAGGAGGGATATAAGGTTGATCATGCGACACATCCGTACAAGCGCCGCTCGCGCTTGCCTCTCCCTCCTCGTGCTTGCTGCGTTACCCGGGACGGCGTCCGGGGCGACGACCGCGATCACGCTCATCATCAACCACGCCGATTGCGGCGACGCCGAGTTCTCGCTGTACCTGAACGGGGTCCACCTCGACACGATCCCGAGCGTCAACGGCTGTGAATGCGGCACAACGACGCTCCAGAGGAGGTTCACCGAGCCCGAGGTGCTCGCCCTCTACAATCCGGCGACGTGCAACGATGTCCGGGTCGATATCGCCGGGGGCCAGAATCTGCTCGTCGGCTTCGCGCGCATCCACCTCGATGGGACCGAAGGCTCGTCGTTCATGTGCCTGCACGACGCGGTCTCCGGTACGTTTCCGTGCGGCGATCGTGACGTCTGCGACGGCTACAACCGCGGGCTGACGTCGCTCGGGAGCCACGACGGGGACGGCGTCGCGCCGGGCCTGGGCACGGGCTGCGACAACTGCGCCAACGTGAACAACCCGGACCAGGCCGACAGCGACGCCGACGGCATCGGCGACGCCTGCGACCCGTGTCCGCGCGGCGACAGCGACGGCGATGCCGTCTGCGACGCTGTCGACAACTGCGGCGCGGCCGCGAACCCGGACCAGACCGACAGCGACAGCGACGGCATCGGCGACGCCTGCGACAACTGCCCGGCCGCCGCGAACCCGGACCAGACCGACAGCGACGGCGACGGCACCGGCGACGCGTGCGTGGACGCGTGCGTCACCGTGCAGCGAGGCACCGCCGGCGAGGTCGCGGACGCCGATATCTGGGAAGCGTTCCCCGACTATGGCGACGGCCGCATCCCCTACAACGACTCGGGCTCCGCACACGGCCTCCGAAAGCAGGCGCTCTACAGGTTCGGGCTCGACAGCATCCCCGCCGGCGCCACCGTCACCTCGGCCGACTTCGGCGTTGTCGCCTACGGCGCCGGCGATCAGCGCGTCCGTATCCACCGGATCACCGCGCCCTGGAGCGAGGACGCCGTCACCTGGAACCGCTTCGCCGCGAGCTACGACGAGGCCGTCGAGGCCGACCTGACCTGGGCCGGCCCCTATGAAATGACCGCCGATCTGACCGGCCTCGTCCAGACGTGGGTCGATGGCTCCGCCCCGAACCACGGCTTCCTCGTCGAGGAGGATCCGCACGGGCGCACGTCGTACAGGTCGAGCGACCACCCCCTCCAGAGCGACCGACCCTGGCTCGAGATCTGCTACTTCGTTCCTTGATCCGCGCCGCGCGGCCTCTCCTCCGCGCCGGCCGCCGCCGCCGGGTAGGGCTTCCCGAGCGCCGCGGGGGGCGTTGCGTCGAACGCGCGCAGGAGCGGGCGGCGCGCCGCGTCGGGCAGCAGCGCGCCGAGGCGCTCCAGGAGCCCGCTCGAGGTGAGCACCAGGACCACGATCATCAGCGCGAACGGCGCCACGCTGAAGACCTGCGCCGGCACCGACGGCAGCGCGCTCTGGCCGAGGCTCGCCATCGACGAGAGCACGCCGAAGAGGCACGCGCCGAGCGCCGCACGCACCGGATCGAAGCCGCCGAAGATCACGATCGCCAGCGCGATCCAGCCGTAACCCGCCGTGTGGCGGTGGCTCCAGCCCGCCTTGAAGTCGAGCGAGTACGCCGCGCCGCCGATGCCCACCAGCGCCCCGCCGACGAGCGTCGCCGCCGTGCGCACCCGCGTCACATGCGCCCCGCGCGCGTGCGCCGCCGCGGGCTGCTCGCCCACGGCCCGGACCAGGAGCCCCGCGCGCGTGCGGTACAGGAATACCCAGGCGCAGGCGACGAGCAGGTAGCTCGCGTACACGAGAGGGTCGCTCCGGAAGAACAGCGGCCCGAGGATCGGCACGTCCCGCAGCACCGGGATCGACATCGCCGGCACCGTCGGCCCGGGCACGCGCACGAACGGGCCCCCGAGCACCGACGAGAGATCCGCGCAGAGCATCGCCAGCACGAAGCCGATCGCGATCTGCGAGCGGCGAAGATGGATCCCGCCGATCGCCACGACCAGCGCGACGAGCGCCCCGGTCGCGGCCGCGGCCGCGAAGCCGGCGAGGACGCTCCCGGTCGTCAGCGCGGCCGCGAAGCCCACCATCGCCGAGAGCATCATCGACCCCTCGGCCGAGAGGTTGATGACCCCGGCCCGCTCGGTCAGCGTCTCGCCGACCGCCGCGTACACGAGCGGGGTCGACGCCGCGAGCGCTGTCGCCAGGAGCGAGAGGAGCTCGCCGCCGTCGTCCATCAGGCCTCCTCCGGCCGGCCGCCGCCGCGCCCCACGCGCGCTTTCCAGGGCGACAGCAGCGCGAGCAGCACGAGCACGCCCTGGAGCACGCCCGAGAGCGAGGACTCCAGGCCGAGCGTCATCGGGAGCTTCAGGCTGCCGACGTTGAGCGCGCTGAAGAACAGGGCGATCGGCGCGACCAGCGCCGCGCGCCGGCCGGCGAGCATCACCACGAGCAGCGCCAGGAAGCCGAGATTGCTCGAGACGTTCGGGAGGAGCCGGTGGAACGTCCCGAGCACCTGCAGCGCGCCGGCGACGCCAGCGAGCGCGCCCGAGATCGCGAACGCGGCGAGCATCTCCCGCGCCGCCGGGACGCCGAGCACCCGCGCGGCCTCCGGGCTCAGCCCCACCGCCCGCAACCGGAGCCCGAAGTGGGTCCGCCCGAGCACCAACGCCGTCCCGACGAGCGCGAGCGCCGCGAGCAGGAGCGCGGCCGGGCTCAGCTCGGTGCCGCCCAGCGTGGAGAGCCAGAGCGCGCTGTCCAGCGGCTCGGTGCCGGCCATGGACGCGACGCCGGGCCGCTTCCACGGCCCGAAGACGAGGTAGAGGACCACCCCCTGGGCGACGAAGTTCATGCCGAGGCCCGCGAAGATCTCGCTCACCCGGCCGCGCGTGTGCAGCGCGCCCGTGAGCGCGCCCCAGAGCACCCCGCCGAGCGCCCCCGCGGCGACGCAGAGCGCGACAACGAGCCCCGCGGGGAGGCCCGGCCACAGCGCGCGCGCCGCGCCCGTGGCGCAGAGGGCGCCGAGGACGAGCTGCCCCTCGACCCCGAGGTGGTACAGCCCAGCGCGAAATGTGAACAGCAGGCCGCTGCCGCAGAGGAGCAGCGGCGCCAGGGTGGCGAGCACCCGCGCCGCCTGATCCGCCGAGCCGAACGCGCCCTCCCACAGGGCCGCGGCCACCGCCGCCGGCGAGGCGCCCAGGAGCGCGCACAGGCCCGCCACGAGCGCGAGCGCCAGGGCGAGCGGCGCGAGGCGGGAGACGACCTCGCCGGGCCACGCCGCCCGCGCGCGCCGCACCCCTGGGGAGCGCGGCGCGCTGGACCCGGAACGGTCGGCGGGCTCGGGGCTCATGGATCGGACCTCGCAGGCGCCGCGGGCTCCGCCGGGGCCGGCGTGGGCTCGTCGAGCTCGCCGCCGATCATCCGGCCGAGCCGGTCCAGGGTGAGATCGGCCACGCTGACGGGCGGCGAGACGCGCCCGCCGCTGAACACGAGGATCCGGTCGCTGTAGCGCATGAGCTCGTCGAGCTCGGACGACGCGAACAGGAGCGCCGTGCCGGCCCGGCACCGCGCGAGGAGCTGCTCCCAGACCCAGCGCGCCGACGCGATGTCGAGCCCCCGGGTCGGCTGCTCCAGGAGAAGCAGCGCGAGGTCGCCGGGGAGGAGCGCGAGCTGGGCGCGCTGCTGGTTGCCGCCGGAGAGCGCCTCCACGAGGGTCTCGGGCCGCCCGTGGATCCGGAACGCCTCGATGGCCCGCTCGGCCGCGCGGCGGATCTCGCGCGGGCGGAGGAACACGCCCGGCCGGGGCGCGCGCAGCGCGACGTGCTCCTCGATGGAGAGGCCCGCGATGAGGCCCTCTCGCCGGCGATCCGCGGGCAGGTAGCCCGCGCCGGCGCGCAGGAAGGCCGGGTAGGGGCGGCCGGTCAGGTCGGCCCCGCCGATCGCGACGCGGCCCCGCCGCACCCCGAGCAGGCCCGCGCAGGCGCGCAGCAGGAGGCGCTGGCCGCTCCCCTCGAGGCCCGCGAGCCCGATCACCTCCCCGCGGCGGACGGCCAGGCGGGCGAGGCGCAGGTCGAGCCGGTGATCGCCGAAGCCGACGTCCTCGAGGGCGAGAGCGACCCCGTCGCCGGCCGTCGGGAGCCGCTCCGGGAGCGCGAGCGCCTTGCCGAACATGAGCGCGACGAGGCGCGCGGCCCCGGCCGGCATCTCCGCCTCGCCCGCCACCTTGCCGTGCCGCAGCACCGTCACGCGGTCGCAGAGCGCCTCGACGTCCGAGAGCTTGTGCGACACGAGCACGATCGCCTTGCCGTCCTGCTTGAGCCGCCGCAGCGCGGAGAACAGGGCCTCCTGCTGCGCCCCGGAGATCCCCGTCGTGGGCTCGTCCAGGAGGAGCGCGCGGGCGCCCAGCGAGAGGAGCCGCAGGAGCTCGAGCTGCTGGCGCTCTCCCAGGGTGAGCCGGGCGACCTGCTCGTCCGGGTCGACGGAGAAGCCGAACCGCGCCGCGAGCGCGAGCAGCTCCTCGCGCGCCGCGCGGCGGGGGAGGAAGACGCCGGCGGCGCGGCCGCGGCCCGGGAGGAGCGAGCGCGCGCCGCCGCCCGCGCGCGCGGCGCGAGGCCGGGCGACGAGGAAGCTCTCCAGGACGGTGAGAGGCGGGAAGTCGAGCGGCTCCTGGTGGAGGACGCCGACGCCGGCGGCGAGGGCGTCGGCCGGGCTCTCGAGCGCCATCGGGCGGCCGTCGAAGCGAAGGCGACCGGCGTCCGGGCGGAGGAGCCCGCCGAGGATGCGAAGCAGCGTGCTCTTGCCGGCGCCGTTCTCGCCGAGCAGCCCGTGGACGGCGCCCGCCTGGATCGTCAGCGACACGTCGTCGTTGGCGTTGACGGGGCCGAACCGCTTCGCGACGCGCTCGATCTCGATCCGCATGGAAGCACCGCGCGGTGGCGGCTACTTGCTCGGACCGGTGATCCCCCGGACCAGCTGAGGCAGATACCAGATCTGCTGGGGCGTCGCGGTCTCGCCGTCCTTGAGGAAGTCGGTGCCGTCCTGGAACTTGAGCGGCCCCTTGAAGAGGTCGAGCCCGTTGGCGAGCGAGAGGACGAACGCGCCGAGCTGCGCCTTCCGCTCGCCCAGCGCGGCGCCGGGCAGGAAGCCGACGACCGACGCCTCGCCGTTCAGATCGCGGAAGTCCGGCCCTTCCCAGACGAACTCGCTCGTGTACTTGCCCGCGCGCGCCTTCTCGATGGCGCTGCGGTAGAGCGGCGCCCAGTTGTAGTAGGCGACGCCGAGGCAGATCCCGGGCGCCAGGTCGCAGCCGGCCTTGTGGTCGTAATGGACGTACTTGACCCGCTTGCCGGCGCCGCTCGCCTTCTTGGCCTGCAGCGCGGCCTCGGGCGTGTCGAGCCCTGTCATCAGCACGTCGAACCCGCTGCTGTAGAAGTCGTCGGCCACCTTGGTGGGGTCGAGGGTGACGCCCGGGATGTTGAACCAGAAGCCGATCCACGTGACCTTGAAGGTGAGCTGCTCCGGCTTCTTCTTCTCGTAGGTCTCCCAGCAGTACCGCGCGCCGAGGTACGCGGCGGTGACGAGCCTCCGGGTCTCGTCGTTCACGAGCGGGCCGAGATACCCGATCTTGCCCGTCTCGGTGCCGAGCGCCGCGGCGCACCCGGCGATGTGCTGAGCGGTCTCGATACGGCCCATGAGGTTGCCGAGGTTCGGCTGGGGCTTGTGGTTCTTGCCCTCTTTCCAGGCGTAGTCGCCGGAGACGTGGAGGACGGTGACCTGCGGGTGCTTGCGCGCTGTCTCGAGGGCGTCGTCCTTGTAATCGTCGGAGTTGTAGACGACGAGCTTCGCGCCGCGCGAGATGAGGTCGTCCGCGACCTGGGAGCCCTTCACGTTGGGGCGATCGGCCGGGTTCACCTTGTCGACATACTCGAAGCTGACCTCCGGCATGCCGGCGAGGACCGACCGGATGCCGTCGTAATGGGCCTGGTTCCACCCCTTGTCGTTGTAGGGGCCGACCAGCACCATGCCGACCTTGTACGCCGCGGCCGGCGGGGCGGACGGCGCGCTCGCCGAGGCCGCGGCGCCGGGGGCGGCGGTCTTCTCCGCGGGCGGGCTCGTGCTCGTTGACGAGCTCTGGCACGCGCCGGCGAGCAGCGACAGCGCGACGGCCAGAACGGAGGGGGCGGAGGGGCGGGGAACCGCGGATGCCGCGGGCGACTTCGGCGGGCGAGGGATCACGCGGTCATCGTGGGCGGGAATGTCGCAGAGTGTCAAGAACCTGCGGTGGCGTCGGCCGGGCCGCCCCGGCGGCGGAGCGCGGGGCGGCGTCCGGCGTTTGCCCTGAAATCACCGCGGAATCGTGATCACGTCCTCGCAGGTGAAATCGACCCCCAGGGCCGCCTTCGGGTCGGCCTGGATCGTGGCGCACGTGCTGTCGCAGAGCACGATCTGCGCCGGGTTCTCGGCGCTGTCGTACCGCCAGGCGTCCTCGGTCGCGCACTCCTGGTCGTAGGTGAGCGCGGTCGGCTCGCCGTCGCCGCTCGTGGTCGTCACGCGGACCTTCTGCGCGTCGAAGCTCCTTCCGTCGGGCGCGGGCGGGATCCCGACCGTGCAGGAGACGGACGCGCCGCGGATCGCGTCGACGGCGGCCTTGAAGGCCGCCGTGGTCGCCGCGGGGTTGCCGGTGTCGATCAGGTAGGCGTGGTCGGTCCCGCCCGCCACGGCGACGTCGTCCATGCCTTCCACGGTCTCCGGCGCGCCCTCGATGGGCGGGTTGGCGACCCCGATGACGTACGTCGGGACGCCGTCATCGAGCGCGCTCGCGGCCTCGTCCGCGACGAGATCGACCTTGTTGTAGCGCGAGCCGCAGCCCTGCGGATACCCGTCCGTGACGAGGACGATGGCGTATCTCCCGGGCGTGTCCATCCGCTGCGTGGCGACGTACGAGATCGTCCCTTGCATCACGAACAGCGTGGGCGTGCCGCCGCGCCAGTCGTTGGTGGTCTCCGGCGTGACGGCGTCGATCGCCTCGGCGAAGGCGGGCGAGGGCAGCGGCGTCATCGTGACCTCCGGTGTCAAGTAGGTGTCGGCCGTGCACTTGGTGTCGGTGTCGCCCTCGCTCGGAAAGAACCTGAGCGACGCGTTGAGCCCCTGGGACAGGGGATCGTCGAAGAACTGCTTCGTCGCCGCGACGACCGGATCCCACTTGAGCGACTTGTCGTGCCAGGGGTCGTCGCCCATGCCCATGCTGCCGGACACGTCGAACGCGAAGGCCAGGTAGACGGGCTCGATATCGGCCTTGGCCGTCTCGGTGGCGCACGCCCCGCCTTCGCCCGAGGAGCCGCCGTTGCTCGTGCCGCCCGGGCTGAGATTGCCGCCGAAGCCCGGTAAGCCCCCGAAGCCCGCGCCCCCTTCGCCCGCGCCCCCTTCGCCCGTGCCGCCGTTCGTGCCCGAGCTCGAGCTCCCGTTCCCGGAGCCGGCCTGCGAGCTCCCGTCGCCGGCGCCATTGCCCCCACATGCGACACCGATCGCACCCACTGTCAGCAACACAATGGTCATCGTGGGTAATTTCATCAGCTGGATCCTCCATGAGCGCGGTCCGGCGCGGTGTGGCGCGCCGGAGCCGTCAATGGTGCGTGAGATATACAAAGCAGACGCGGCCGCGAAGCTGGCTTCGTGATGCCGTGGCCCGGGCAGCATAGCTGACGGAGCTGCCCGCTGGCCTGCGTCTGGTGGGGAAATGATGCTCCCCGGCAATGCGGCCCGGCAATGGGGTTACCGCGGCCCAGCATTCCTTGAAGTGTGGTTTCTTGTCTCACTGTCGCTCAGTGGACGGCGCCGGGTGCGGTGGCGAGGGGACGGTCGAGCGCAATCGCCTGCATCGTGCTGTGCGTCGGTTGTCCCAGGGGTGACCTCCCGGGAGGTGAGCGGCTCCGATCGCCCGAGGATCTCAGGACACCGCCGCCGCTGCCGCAGCCGGCGGCGCCTCGACCGCGGCGCGCGCGGGGCGGAGCGGGTGCGTCTCGACGCGCCAGATGCCCTCGTCCGTCAGCCGGATGGCCGCGAACCGCGCGACGCCGTCGAGGTGGCCGTCCGTCTCGTGGCCCAGCGTCGACGAGGGGTGCGCGTAGACGCTGACGCGACCGCCGCTCTTCGAGCGGTAATGGCCGAAGAACGCGAGGTGCTTGTGCCCGTGCAGCACGAGCGCGCTGTTCTTCTTCGGGTTCTTCTGCTGATACGCCGCGAGCATCTCGAGCAGGCGCGGGCCATCCATCGCGATCATGAACGTGTCGTTGAGCGAGATCGGCCCCGCGAGGCGCGCCACGTGGTGGTGCAGGAGCACGACGACCGGGCCGGAGCCCCGCCTGAGCGCGCGGGCCAGGCGCCGGAGCTGACCGCCGCCGATCTGCCCGATCGCGTTCGACCCCACGAAGCGCGAGCGGTAACGGTTCGAGTTGAGACCGAAGATCCGGATACCCCCCTCGAGATCGAGCCGCCTCGGATACAGGCCGGCGATCGCGCGCAGCCGGCGCCGCGCGCGCTTGCGGGCCGGGATGTGCAAGGGGGGCTGGAAGGAGCCGCGCTCGACCCGGGTGAGCACCTCGATGAAGCGCTGCTCGCGCTCGGCCCGCTTCGTGAGGTACGGATCGGGCGACGTGCCGATGTTGATGGCGATATCATGGTTGCCAGGCACCATGAGCACCTGCGTGGAGGCAGGGATGCCGGCGAGCGCCGCCTCGAGCTCGGCCCACTGCGCCTCTTCTCCCAGGTCGGTCATGTCGCCCGTCAGCGCGACGAGCGGCGGCCTCATGGCCGCGATCTCCGCGACGAGCCGCCGGAGACGGCCTCTCAGATCGGCGGTGTCGGGGCGAGCGAGCCCCTCGGGCCACGCGGCCGAGCTCTCCTCGATCTCGTACGGCTCGCGGCCGTTCGCCGTGAGGTGCAGATCGGAGAGCTGGCAGAGCACGAGCCGCCCGCCGGGGATCGCGTCCCCGGGGTCGGGGAAGAGCGTCGCCGCGCCGCCATAGCGCAGGATCACCCGGGTCGCCTCGCCCATGGCGAACGCGAGCCAGGCATAGAGCGAGATCCCGAGGGCGAGCAGGGCGAGCGCGACGCAGCCGACCAGGACGAGCACCGCGCCGCCCCCGAAGGAGAGCCTGCCGCCCGCAGGGAACCACGCGCGATCGGACCCGACGGACGAGGCGAAAGGCCCGTCCGGCCGCGCAGAGACCCAGCTCGGGACCCCGATCTCCAGGAGATGCACGATGAGCCCGCCGGCGAGACTGATCGCGGCGACGAGGAGAACCAGCAGGATCACGCGATCGCGGACGACGTCGATGACGTCGACGACCTCGCCGAGCCGCCCCCGAAACGACGATCCGAAGTACCGGCTCCCGTAGGAGATCTTCTTCCACGTCTCGGGCCGCCACACGCGGCCGCGGCTCGCGATGCGCGAGACGACCACGGCGGGGGCGACGATCAGCGCGAACAGGATGAGCGCCGGCAGGAGCGCCAGGTAGAGAATTCGGAGGGCCGCCCTGCGCACGATGCCCCATTTGACGTGCCCCGGGCAGGACCGTCAAGGCGTCGCTCGGGCCGGCAGGCGATCGCGCGCGCTCTGAAGTTGCCGAAATCGACGGATGTCCGTAGCAGTAAGCGCGAGGTCGCACGCCGATGTCCTGCCCCGAGACGCCGAACGATCCGGCCTCCGCGCCGCGACCGCCCGCGCCGAGCGAGCCGCCGCCGGCGCTCTCGACGGGCGTGCGCGCCGACAGGGCGCGCGGGTGCGGCCGCGGAAAGACAGCGGCCCTCGTTGCCGCGGGCGCGCTCGTCGCGGGCGCCGCCGTGTGGACCGGCGCAGCCGCCGCCGTGTGGACCGGGGCACGCGCGCGCCTGTCGAGAGCGCCGGCGGCGCGCGCCACAGCGCCGCTCCTCGCAGGCGCGCTACCGGAGCGCCCGCCCGCCGCGTCGGCCGCGTCGGCGGAGCGCGTGGCGCCCACCATGGATGACGAGGACATCGCGCCTGCCACGCTGGACGAGCAGCGCGCCCGGCTCTTCGCGCGGATGCGGCGCGAGCTCGCGCTCTCCGACGAGGCGAGGCGGCAGGTCGAGGCGATCTTCGCAGCGTCGCCGGTGCTCGGCCAGGGCAACCCCGCGCTCACGCGCCACCCGATGTCGCGCTCGGAGTGCCGCCGCATCCGGGAGATCGCGGGCGTCGAGCGGGCGCGCGAGCCGGCCTGCGGCGCGCCCGGGATGGTGCCGCTCTTCGACCCCACGCGCGGGCAGACGGCGGAGAACGCCCCTGTCTGCATCGATCAGCTCGAGTTCCCGAACATCCCCTGCGAGTACCCCGTGGTGCACGTCCGGGCGCGCGAAGCGGCGCTCCTGTGCAGGGCGATCGGAAAGCGGATCTGCGATGCGCACGAGTGGGAGGGGGCGTGCGCCGGCGCCCTGAGGAAGCCTGACGTCGAGTACGAGTGGGAGAGGCCCCGGAGCGAGGCGAGCTGGCATCACAACCTCCTGCGCGAGAAGGTGTGGAGCTACGGTCCCGAGAAGAACCACGCGCTCTGCGGCACGGAGAGCTCCCGCACGCCGGGATGCCCGGGCGGCGGGTGGGACCGCTGCGGCTCCAACACGTATCCGGCGGGCGCCTTCCCCGCGTGCCGGAGCAGCCTCGGGGTCTTCGATCTGCACGGCAACGTGGCCGAGCACATGAGCCTGCCCATCCTGCCCGGGGAGCTCGCGCGGCGCGGCGATCGGGGCTTCACCGAGATGAAGGGCAGCTGGTTCGCGTTCTCGTCGATGGAGGTCCACGCCGACGACTGCCGCTTTCGCGCGCCCGACTGGCACGCGACGCGGCTCATGAGCAAGGGCAGCCACGCGAACTACCACCTTGGATTCCGCTGCTGCAAGGACATCGCGCCGCCATAGAGCCCGGGCGGGTCGACGGCCAAGGCGCCGAGGACGGCAGAGAGGAAGAAGAGGCGAAGAAGAGATGGAGCGTGGAGGGGCGCCGTTCAGGCCTTGAACGTGTCGTAACGACCGGCTCGGGGCGCGACGCGCGCCTCGAGCGCGCCGCGCTCGGCGGGCGGCATGGGGAAGGGCAGGGCCCTCGCGCCGAGGTTCTCGCGCACCTCGGCGATCGAGGAACAGCCGATGATCACCGTGTCGGCGTGGCTCGCGGCGTAGCGGATGAGCTCGCCCGGGCTCGCGGCGCGATCCTGGAGCAGGCGGCCCGCGGCCATGATCTTCATGCCGATGACGCCGACGCCTCGCCGCCGCGCCTCCTCGACCACCGTCGTCAGGAAGGGGAGCCGCGCCGGATCCGCGGGGTTGATCGCGCACAGCACGGTGTCGACCGGATAGCGCCGCATCGCCTCGACGAGGATCTGCGGGTCGTGGTGCCCGGTGATCCCCACGTGGCGCACGCGACCGTCCGCCCTGGCCTGCTCGACGGCCTCGATCGCGCCCCCCTTGCCGAAGATCGCGTCGAGCTCGTCGCTCTCGCGCAGATCGTGCAACTGCCACAGATCGAGGTGGTCTGTCCCGAGGCGGCGCAGGCTGTCGTCGAGCAGCCTGAGCGCGCCGTCGCGATCGCGCGCGTGCG
This sequence comes from Sorangium sp. So ce887, assembly GCF_051521455.1. Classification (NCBI taxonomy): domain Bacteria; kingdom Pseudomonadati; phylum Myxococcota; order Polyangiales; family Polyangiaceae; genus Sorangium; species Sorangium sp. So ce887. The sequence continues at coordinate 5,090,606 of NZ_CP150354.1, forward strand.
TCTTGGAGGCGAGGAATACCTGCTCGCGGGCCCCCGGTCCGGCGGCGCGGAAGGCCTCACCATAGTAGTCCTGGCTCTGCTGGTACGCAGGCGCAGTGTCGCAGTACCGGACCCCGAGGCGCAGCGCCTCCAGGATCACCGGCACCGCCTCGCGGTGGCGACCGGTCGTCCGGAGGATCCCCTCTCCGCCGAGCGACACCGGCTCCACCCGCGCGCCGGTCCGCCCGAGCATGCGCAGCGGCGCCGCCGCCGCGGCATCTCGCGGGGGGGCAGGCGCCCCGGGCGGCGCGCACCCGACAGCCCCGCCCGCCATGGCCGCCTCGGTCGTGGCGGCCGCTCGCAACACCCCGCGACGACCCGTGTCTGCCCCTTCCGTCTCGCTCGGCTCGTTGTTCATGCGTCCTCCGGAGAAAAGTTCTACCAACCCGCCGGCCATACGTAAACGGCGCCTGGATCCACCGAACGCATATTTGCTCACATGAGCTCACTTGCGCGCATCTGGTGGTCTACCGGCGCAGGTGCGCGCCGGCGGGGCTCGTTTCGAGCGCCCATCGCGGAGCTGCGGTGACGGAGGCGGATGGTTACGGCCCGAGTCGATCGATTCTCGTGCTCTGCCTTCATTGGTCACAAACGGCGCATCCTGAGCAGGTCAGGCGCAGAAGGGTCGATATCTCCGGGGCGGTACGGGCGGGTTCTGGCCGGGTCATACGAGCGGCGGAGAGGCGGCGCGCGGCGGCCGTCGGCGCGTCGCCGGAGGGGCCGAGCTGCTCTCGTTCGCGACGGCCGCGGCGCGGGCGAGAGCGCACGTGATCTGCTCGAATGCCCGCGAGAGATGGGTTTGCGCGCCCCGCTCGAGCGCCGGCCGCCGAGGCGGTGAGTTCGCCATCTCCAGCGGATGCACGCAGCCCGCGCGCTGGGGCCGCGGCGCGGGGGGCCGTCCGGCCGGTCCTCGCGTTGAGATATCGGAAAACCAGAGCCGGCGCTGATCCAGAGAATGTCTTTTCGCCGATGCGGCGAGGCCGGCGACGCGAGCTCGCAGCGGCAGTGTCTGCACACGAGCGCTGAGGCACACAGCCTGCTCTTCGGTGAACCCAAGATGGCTCGGGGCTTCCGGCCATCACGGGATATTGAGGAGGACAACACATGCTCTCGATTCATGGCAAGGTGATGGGACTCGCGATGGTGATGGCGGCGCTGGGCACGGGGTGCGCCGTCGATTCGGCGGGCGCCGCGGACCTCGACGAGGCCGGTCTCGACGAGATCGAGCTGGTCGACTCGACTGCCGAGGCCCTCGAGGGGGACGAGGAGGCGAGGGGCGGGTTCCAGGCGCCGAGCAAGGGGCCGCTCGGGCCTAGCAAGGGGGGGCCGCTCGGGCCTGGCAAGGGGGGGCCGCTCGACATCGGCTCGCAGATGCCCACCGATCTCGGCCAAGCGCCGGTCGGCGGGCAGGCGCCGGTGGGTCCGGGCCTGCAGGGGCCGACTGGCCAGATCGGCCAGGCGCCGATTGGCCAGGTCGGCCAGGCGCCGATTGGTCAGGTCGGCCAGGCGCCGATTGGCCAGGTCGGCCAGGCGCCCATGGGCGTGCCGGGTGGCGTGCCGGGTGGCGTGCCGGGGGTCGGTGTGCCGGGCTTCGGCGGAGCGGGCTTCGGCGGAGCGGGCTTCGGCGGGGTGGGCTTCGGCGGGGTGGGCTCGCGCTTCGTCGGCGGCGGCTTCCCCTGCTGCCCCTCCATCAACATCATCAACAACAACCTGTTCTTCGACGACCGCTTCGACCACTGCCGTGACCGCTTCCCGCACTTCGACGACTGCCATAACCGCTTCCCGCACTTCGACGACTGCCATAACCGCTTCCCGCACTTCGACGACTGCCATCGTCACGGCCACCACTCGTCCTTCGGCAACCGCTTCGACGACCGCTTCGACAACCACTTCAACCCCTTCTGCCCGCACCGCCACCACCACCACGACTGCGGTAGGCGTCCGGGCAGCGATTTCGGCTGGTAACGGGCCTTCGGGCTTCGGCAGCTGCTAGCGCCACGCCCGCTCACGCGGCTGGCGGCGCCCTCGACCGCCTGACGGCATGCCTCCGCGGGTGCACGGGCGGTCACGGGAGCGCGCGAGTCGCCCGTCCTCGAGGACCGTGCGGGCGCCGCCCCCTCCGTCGCCAGCCCTCGCGCAGACATCCCCTCGGCCGCCTGGGGTCCACCCCCCAGGCGGCCGGCGGCGCCGGGGACGTGACGGCGGCGGAGGCGGGCGGCCGGCGCCTCGACCTGACGGGGCGCGGCCGCCCCGTTTCAGGGGTGGGCTCCCCTCAGGAGCGCGACCTGTCCCGCCGAGCTGTACGCGAATCCGCGACAGGTCGAGCCGCGAGCGCGCGCGCGTTCGCGGACATTGCTCCCCCGTGCGCAATCCCCTAGAGTGCTCCTAACGCTGTGATCGGCACGATCATCGACGGCAAATATCAGATTCGCAAGCTGCTCGGAGAGGGCGCCATGGGCTCGGTCTACGAGGCCGAGCACACGGGGACCGGTCGTCGCTGCGCCGTCAAGGTGATCAGCTCGGCCGATCTCACCCGCGATCCGAAGGTGGTCAGCCGCTTTCAGCGCGAGGCGCGCGCGGCGGGCGCGATCGACACGCAGCACATCACCCAGGTGCTCGACGCCGGCGTCGATCGCGGCTCGAACCTGCCTTTCCTCGCGATGGAGTTCCTCGCCGGCGAGGACGTCCACCAGCTCATCAAGCGCGTCGGGCCGCTCGCGCCCGACCTCGCGCTGCGCATCGTCGCGCAGTCGTGCCTCGGGCTCCAGAAGGCGCACGAGGCGAGCGTCGTCCACCGCGACATCAAGCCGCACAACCTGTTCCTCGCGCGGCGCGACGCCGGCGAGATCCTCGTCAAGCTGCTCGATTTCGGCATCGCCAAGGTCAAGATGGACCGGGCGAACGAGACCGAGGGCGCCGATCTCACGCGCACCGGGAACCTCATCGGCTCGCCGCTCTACATGTCGCCCGAGCAGGCGCGCGGCCAGAAGGAGATCGACCACCGCACCGACATCTGGTCGCTCGGCGCCGTGCTCTACCAGGCGCTCACCGGGCGAACCCCGTACCATCACATCACCGCGCTCGGCGAGCTCATCATCTCCATCTGCTCGGATCCCCCGCCGCCGGTGCAGGACTTCGCGCCGTGGGTGCCGCCGGAGGTCGCGGCGATCGTGCACCGCTGCCTGCTGCAAGCGCCCGGGCAGCGCTACCAGAGCGCGCAGGAGATGTTCGGCGCCATCCGGCCGCTGCTCCCCTACGGCTGGGGCATCCACGAGAGCATGCTCGTGCCGCTGCCGAAGGCCGTGCACAGGCAGTCCGCGCCGCGGTTCTCGGTGAACGTCAGCATCCCACCGGCGAACCAGAGCGGCGCGTATGCCGCCGTATCGCCCGCGAACCAGAGCGGCGGCTACCCGGCGCTCGCGGCCTCGCCCGCGAATCAGAGCGGCGGCTACCCGGCGCTCGCGGCCTCGCCCGCGAACCCGAGCGGCGGCTACCCCGCGGCCCCGCACGAGCACCGCGGCGGATCGCACCCGTCGTTCGCGCCGCCGGCGAACCAGAGCGGGCCGTTCGGCGCGGTCGTCCCGGCCGGCAACCACGCCGGCGCGGCGACGACCGGGGCGCTCACGCAGTCGCATCGCGGCACGCAGCCCGGCGCGTCGCGGGTGCCGGTCGTGGCCGGCGCCGCGCTGCTCGCCGCGGTCATCGCGGCCGGCGTGTACTTCGTCAGCAGCCGGCGGTCGCCCGAGCCCGTCGCGCCGCCGGTGGCGCAGGCGACCGCCGAGGCGCTCCCGACGCCGGTGTCCACCCCGGCGCCGGCGCCGATGCCGCCGCCGGCCGCGACGGGGACGTCGGAGGTCGTCGAGGCCGCCGAGTCGCAGCCGAGGCGCGTTCAGGTGGTCATCCTGCCTGCCGACGCCTCGGTCGAGATCGAAGGCGCGCGCGCGAAGACCAGGAACGGGATCCTCGAGATCACCGGGCCGCTCGGGAGCGAGCACAGGGTGCGCGTGTTCAAGGGGGCGAACGAGGTGGTGACCGACGTGTTCGTGACCACCAGCGGCGCGCGGCCGCTCAAGATCGAGCTCACGCCGCCTCCCGCGAAGGGCGCTCCGGCGAAGAGCGTCTCCGCCGCGCCGCCGCCGCCTCCCGCGCCGACGACCCCCAAGGGGATCATCGACAACACCGAAGAGTTCGGAAAATAGCAGCAGAAGAACAGGCTGAGTACGGTGCTCGATCGAATGGATCTGCGTACGCGGCGCGGCGGCTCGTGCCCCCTCTCTCTCGTGCGGCATCCGCGGACGGCGCGGCGGCTGCCCGCGCTCTCGGCCGCGCTCGCCATCGCGGTCGCCGCGGGATCGGCGCTCGCGCAGCCGGCGCCGGCTGACGCGGAGGGCGTCGCGCCGGCCGAGGAGGCGCCCGTCTCCGAGACGGACCGGCAGGTCGCGCGGCTCCACTTCGAGAAGGGGCTCGCCCTGCTGCGCGAGGAGGCCTGGAGCCCCGCGCTTGCCGAGTTCCTCCTCTCGCGCAAGCTCTACCCGACGCGCGTGGCCACGAACAACGCAGCGATCGCGCTGCGCAAGCTCCAGCGCTACGACGAGGCGCTCGAGATGTTCGAGACGTTCCTGCGCGACTTCACCATGTCGGCCGCCGAGCGCGCGGTCGCGCAGCGCGAGATCGCCGAGCTGCGCGCGCTGGTGGGGACGCTCGACATCACGAGCGCCGAGCCCGGGGCGTCCATCGTGGTGAGCGGCGAGGAGCGCGGGCAGTACCCGCCCGTCAAGCCGATCCGCGTCGCCGCGGGCGCGCACGTCGTCCGCGTCTTCAAGGAGGGCTACGAGCCGGTGGAGACGCGCGTCGACGTCGCCGGGGGCCAGACGGTCACGGTGAACGCGAAGCTCCGCAGGCTGGTCCGCTCCGGTCGGCTGCGCGTGGTGGAGCGGGCCGGCAAGACGGTCGACGTGCTCGTGGACAACGTGGTCGTGGGGCAGACCCCGTGGATCGGCACGCTGTCGGTCGGCGACCACATGGTGGCGCTGCGCGGCGAGGGGAAGCTCGGGACGCAGCCGACCGCGGCGCCCGTGAAGCCGCAGGACCTCACCACGCTGTCGCTCCTCGCCGAGGACCTCGACGCGTCGCTCCGGGTCGACCCGACGCCGCCCGGGGCGAGCGTCTGGATCAACTCGGTCAACGTGGGCAACGGCGTCTGGCTCGGCCGGCTCAAGGCCGGCGCGCACCGGGTCGAGGTGAAGGCGGACGGGTTCGTCACCGAGGCGCGCACGGTGACGCTGCAGAAGGGCCAGCGCCAGGGCCTGAGCCTCCCGCTCGAGCGCGACGAGGACGCGGAGATCTGGCGCAAGCCGCCGAAGTTCACGCTCGACGCGAGCGCCTCGTTCCTTGTGGCGCCGACGCTCGGCGGCGAGATCGCGAGCGGCTGTCGCTCGGGCTGCTCGAGCTCGATCGGCCTCGGCGGGCTCGGCATGATCCACGGCGGCTACGAGCTCGGCTCGGGGATCGGCGTGGGGATCGAGATCGGCGGCCTCGTCGCGACGCAGCAGCTCGAGGAGCGCCCGGCGGAGCTCAGGCCGATCGGCTACCGGGATCCGCTCGGCGGCACGGCGAGCGACGCGCTCCGCCTGGGCGGCTTTCTGGCCGGCGCGACGTTCGGATACCACTTCGGCGAGGACTTCCCCGCGCTGCTGCGGCTCGGCGCCGGGGTGCTGGTGGGCGAGATCCGCGACGAGCGGACCGGCAGGTTCAGGACGACCGAGGGGGCGTCGTTCAACACGTACCCCGTGGTCGACTTCGCCTCGGCGACGTACTTCTACGTGGATCCGGAGGTGAGGCTGGGTCTGCGGCTCGGGGAGCGGTGGGAGCTCTCCGCCAGCGCGAAGCTGCTGCTCCTGATCGGCCTCAGCAAGCCTGCGTGGGACAGGACGATCGAGCTCGCGGCGGAGAGCGACGGGATCGGCACCTACGCGCCGGAGTCGCTCATGGGGGACGTCGTCCTGATGATCGCGCCCGGGGCGAGCCTGCGGTACCAGTTCTGAGGAGACCGGCGCCGGCGCTCCGATCCGGAGCGCCGGGAGCGTGCAGGACGGAGCGCTTACCGGTCGCGCCGCCGGCGGCGCAGCCCGGCCAGCGCCGCCGCGGCGCCGAGAAGGACGGAGGCGAGCGCGGGGTCGCGCTCGGTGGAGGCGCCGACGACGCCGCAGGAGCAGGACGGGACCGGAGACGGATCGATCTGCGGGACGCACTGGTTCGCCAGGTTGCACACCGTGCCATCGACGCAGTCGGCCACCGACCTGCACGGTGAGGCGCAGGCGTTGCCGCCCGGGGGGCAGCTGTAGGGGGTGCAATCCGTGTCGGCGCCCGCGGCTCGAAGCGTGTGCTCGCCGTCGCAGCTCGGTCCTACCTCCTCGAGGTCGTCACAGACGCCGTCGCGGCAGATGAAGTCCTCGATGCAGTCGGCGTCGGAGGCGCAGGAGGTCTTGCAGGCGCTCTCGTCCTCGCACTTGAAGCCGCCGCAGCGCTCGACCGCAGGCGCCTTCTCCTGGCCATCTCCATCGCAGAAGAAGCGCGTGAGCGTGGCGGGGCCGACGGCGCAGCCCTCGTCCGCGCAGGCGCACACGGAGGTCCTCGCGACCGCTCCTTCCGCGGGGAACCTGCACGTCGCGTCGGCGGCGCCGCCGCAGTAGCCGGCGCACGCGCCCTCGCCGGGGCAGGCCTCGCGCCGGAAAGAGCCGCCGTCGTTGGGATGTGGGGACGCGTGATCGAGGTCGGTCCCGACCGGCGTGCACTTGCCGATGTTGTTCACCACGTCACACGCCTGGCACTGGCCATCGCACCGGTAGTCGCAGCAGACGCCGTCGACGCAGTGGCCCGAATCGCACTGGCGGTCGCGGGTGCACTCGGCGCCGACGGCGAGTCGATCGACGCAGAGGCCCGACCCCGGAGGCGCACCGCCGGCTCCGGCCGACGCGCCACCCGCGCCACCGCCGCCCGCTCCTGCGGATGCGCCGCCTGCACCCGCGCCGCCCGCTCCTGCGGATGCGCCGCCTGCACCCGCGCCGCCCGCTCCTGCGGATGCGCCGCCTGCACCCGCGCCGCCCGCTCCTGCGGATGCGCCGCCTGCACCCGCGCCGCCCGCTCCTGCGGATGCGCCGCCTGCACCCGCGCCACCGCCGCCCGCTCCTGCGGACGCGCCGCCTGCACCCGCGCCGCCCGCTCCTGCGGATGCGCCGCCTGCACCCGCGCCGCCCGCTCCTGCGGATGCGCCGCCTGCACCCGCGCCGCCGGTGCCGGTGGACACGCCGCCCGCGCCACCACCCCCCGTCCCGGGCGATGCCCCTCCGGCGCCGCCGGGCTGGTCGCAGGCGTTCGGATCGCCGACGCCGGCCTCGCACCAGCCGCTCTCGTCACAACCGCAGTCGTCCAGGCAATAGAGAATGCACCTGTTGTTGGTGCCGCAGCGGCCCGGCTTGCAGTCCTTCGTGGATTCGTGAGCCGCCGCGTGACCCAGGCCATCGCACCGGTTGTGCACCTCGATCTGGTTGACGCAGACGATGGGAAGCTCCGTGTCGAGCTTCGCGGGACCGCAGGTGCCATCGCTGCCTGTCCCTTTGCCCGACGCCGTACACGAGAAGCACTCCTGATCGCATGCCTCGTTGCAGCACACGTTCTCCGTATCGGAGCAGTGCCCCGATGCGCACTCCTGACCGCTCGCGCACGGCTCGCCGTTCGCCTTGATGAGCAACTGGGCGCTGGAAAGCACCTGACCGCTCGACGCCCCGAGGCCTCCCGCGACGAGCACAGCCCGGCCCGCACCGAGGTCGGCGCCGGCGTTGACCAGGACCGCCGCGTGCTCCCGCCGAGCTTCCTGACCAAGGGATCCGCCCGCGAGGCTGAGACGGGTGAAGCTCCTGGTCAGCGGATCATAGATCTCGGCGGTGGAGCGCGTGGTCGTACCGTCGAAACCGCCGGCAACGAGGACGTTGCCGGTCGGCAGGAGGCTCGCCGTGTGGAACGCGCGCGCGTCCGCCATCGAGATGGGCCTCGGCTGGAGCTCGAACCCCCGCCGGGTCGGATCGGTCACGCCGTCGTGGTAGATTTCGACGGTGCTGAGGTAAGATCCTCCGGCGAGCCGGGTGCTGCCGCCGACGAGGATCACCTCGCCCGAGTCGAGCGACGTGGCCACACGGTCGATCAGCGTCGCGGTATGGAATCCGCGGAGGGTGTTCATCTGCGTCGTCATCGGCCTCGCGGGGGGCGAGATCACGGAAATTGCCTGGAAAGTTCCCGTGTCCGCGTCGAAGATCTCGGCCGAGGTGAGCGCGGTGCCCGAGAGAACGAAGCCTCCAGCGATGAGCACATCGCCGGCCTTCAGACGGACGGCCGTGTGCGCATGTCGCGACGTCACCATGCTGCCGACGGTGGCGAGCGTGCTCGTGACGGGTGCGCCGCCGCTCGATCCGAAGGAGCCGAACGTGTAGAGGGAGGCGGTGCTCGTGGGCTGGTTCAGCGGCTCCGCCAGGCCGCCGGCGACCAGGACCACGCCCCGGTCGAGGAGGGTGGCGGTGTGGTTGACCCGGCCTATCGAGGCGACCGAGTCCCTGACGAACTGCCCCGTGGTCGGGTTGTAGACCTCGATGGCGGCGACCGGCACACCGCTGGCGCGATGGGTGCTGCCGCCCACGACGACGACGGCCGGCGGAGGGGGCGCTGGGTCCGACGGCGCCGGCCGGGCGAGCGTCGTGGTCGTCGTGGCGGTGTGGGCGCCGCGCGCCTCTTCCATCGCATCGGTGCTCGCGAAGGTGCGATCGAGGGGGAAGTACAGCTCCGCCGTCCGCAGCGCGGCGCCGGACGCATCGAAGCCGCCGGCGAGCAGCACAGGGCTCGCGGGGTTCGCCGGGTCGACCACGGTGGCGGTGTGGCGGGAGCGCGGCGCGATCATCTGGTTCGACGTCGCGATCCACTGCGGGTCGACGAGCGTCGGGTACTGAACGCCGGTGGAAGGCCATCCGACGATCACGGTGCACGCCGGCGCCCCCGGCGGGGTGACCGGCCGGCCCCAGGGGGCGCGAGGGTTCGTGTCCACGGCGCAGCTTTCGACGGAGAGCGAGGCCGGAAGGCGTGCGCCGGTCGCGTCGATGAGATAGGGGGGCGCGACGCGCAGGCGAGGGGAGCCGGCGGCGTCGAGGAACTCGAGCGTGCGCTCCACGAGGCGGAGGCCTGAGACCGCGGTGACGTCGACGCGGTAGCGGAGCTCTTTGCGCGCTGGCTCGCGGTCGAAGACGACGAAGTCCTCGGTGCCGTTCGGGAGGACGCGGTGCAGGACGTCGTGGGCGCTGCCGTCCTCGGTGCGGAGCGCGCCGGCGTAGAGGACCAAGCCGCCGTCGACGGCCGCAGGCACGTCGGCGGCGTCGACGAGGGAGAAGGCGATCGAGACGCCTGACGCGGTGTCGGCGAGGCGCACGGGTCGGGCGGCGCGCAGCGGGAGCTCGGCGGACGCCGCGGCATCCTGGCCGGCGGCGCGCAAGGCGCCGGCCGGGGTCGGCGCGACGGTCTTGACGGGGCCGGGGGAGATGGTGTTGGCGAAGCGCGCGCGGATCGCGGCAATGCGGGCGCGCGCTCCGGGGGACGCCTCGTGGGGCGACGCGGCGCCGGGCGGAGGGGAGCGGCGCGGGGCGCTCTCGTCGGAGCAGCCGAGCACCTGGGGAAGAACGGCGCACGCCGAGAGCAGCGCAGCCGTTCGCAGCCAGAAGCCGAGTCGCAGCACGCGGAGGTTGTTCAAGGGATCGTTCCGGGGTCGGCGCGGCGCGCACGACATGAGGGGGACGGGTTGGGCCATCCTAACAGAAGGCGGCCGAACAGGTGGCGGCGCCCGACCGACGCCGCGGGTGCCTCTCCCGGGGGGCGGCGGTCGCTCCCCGCCGCTCGAGCGCGCGGAGGAGGAAAACCCCCCAGGAGGGGAGCAAAACTGGATAAGCTGATCGGGGCGCTGTCGTATACGGCGCGACCCGTCTGCTGGAGGAGCCGCGATGATCTTCCCCGCCTCGCCTTGGAAGCCCCGACACCACGCGCACGCCGCCGCCGCACGGCGCGGCATCTTGCCGCTGCTCGCGGGCCTGCTGGCGCTCGTGGTGCTCGCCCCGCTGCCGGCGCGCGCGACGGTGTGGGACACCGACAACGACCAGGTCGCGAACGGGATCGACAACTGCCCTCAGATCAGCAATCCGAGCCAGTACGACGGCGACGGCGATGGCTCTGGAGACGCCTGCGACGACGACGACGACGACGACGGCTCCCCGGATGACGCGGACCTCGACGACGACGAGGATGGCATTCCGGACGCGGATGACGGCTGTCCGACGATAGCCACCCCCATGGGAGCGGACCCAGACTTCGATGGCGACGGCGACGGCGTGCCGAACGTCTGCGACAACTGCGACTCGTCCAGCAACGAGGATCAGCTCGACAGCGACGGCGACGGGGCGGGGAACATCTGCGAGCTCGACAACGACGGCGACGGTCACAACGACTTCGCTGACAACTGCATCAACGTTCCGAATGCCGATCAGCGCAGCTCCGATAGCGACGAGTACGGCGATGCCTGCGACAACTGCCCAAGGTCGAGCAACAACGATCAGCGGGACAGCGACAATGATGGCGTCGGAGACAGGTGCGACAACTGCAGAGACGCCCCGAATACAAATCAGAGCAACGTCGACGACGATGACTTCGGCGACGCCTGCGACAACTGCCCATCTCACGCCGACCCTTCTTTTGCCGACAGCGACGGCGATGGCGTGGGGAACGCCTGCGATAACTGCCCCGGGAGGCCGAACTCCGACCAGATTGACCGCGACAATGACGAGATCGGCGACGCCTGCGACAACTGCGCTGACACGTCCAACACCAGCCAGGCAGACATTGACAACGACAGTGTGGGCGACGCCTGCGACAACTGTCGCGCGATCGGGAACGTGGGCCAGCAGAACAACGACAGCGATGCCTTCGGCAACGCCTGTGACAGCTGCCCCGGCACCCCGAGCTTGAACCAGAATGATGCCGACGGGGACACGCTCGGCGACGTCTGCGACAACTGTCCATCCCTCGTCAATGTGAATCAGGCGGACGGTGACGATGACGCCGTCGGCAACGCCTGCGACAACTGCCCTGATATCGCCAACGTGAGCCAGATCGACGGCGACGGCGATGGGCTCGGAAACGACTGCGACAACTGCCCCAACATCGCCAACGCGGGCCAGCTCGATGCCGACGGCGATGGCATCGGCGACGCCTGCGACAATTGCATTTCTGTCGCAAACGCGAGCCAGATCGATGCCGACACCGACACGAGAGGCGACGCATGCGACAACTGCCCGGCGGCTCGGAACGTGGACCAGACGAACACGGACGGCAGTTATTCGACCGGCGATGAGCTGGGAGACGCCTGCGATGACGACGACGACGCCGACGGCGTGCTCGACGACGACGACAACTGTCCCCTCGCTGCGAACACGAGCCAGTGGAACACGGATTCTAGTTTTCCGGGCGGAGACCGGCTCGGCGACGCCTGCGACGCCGACGACGACGCCGACGGCGTGCTCGACGGCGGCGACAACTGCCCGCTCACACCGAACTCGGGCCAGACGAACACCGACCTGAACCTCCCGGCCGGCGACGGCTTCGGCGATGTCTGCGACGACGACGACGACGCCGACGGCGTGCCGGATGTCAACGACAATTGCGTCTTCGCGCCGAACGCTGCCCAGGCGAACACCGACCTGAACCTCCCGGCCGGCGACGGGCTCGGCGACCTCTGCGATGACGACGACGACGCTGACGGCGTGCTCGACGAAGACGATAACTGCCCGTTCAATCCGAACGCGAGCCAGACCAACACAGATCGGGAGTTCGCCGGCGGCGACGCGCTGGGCGACGCCTGCGACAACGACGACGACGCCGACGGGGTACCGGACGGCTCCGACAATTGCGTCACCACGCCGAACCCAGACCAGGAGAACAACCCGAAGAACGGGCCTGAAGATGGGCTCGGTGACGCCTGCGACGACGACGACGACAACGACCGCGTCCTCGACGCGGACGGCGACAACTGCCCCTACGACGTCAACACCAACCAGCTCGATACCGATCGCGACGGCGACGGGGATGTTTGCGACGACGACGACGACAACGACGGCCTCACAGATGCCCAGGAGGCGGCGCTCCAGACCGACCCGACCAGCATAGACTCCGACGGCGACACCATCGGGGACATCGAGGAGGTGGCGAACCCCGACGATCCTGCCGATCCGGCCAACAGCGCCGACGACGATGTGGCCATCGACGCGGTGGATCCGGACAGCGACAGCGACGAGGTGCTCGATGCCGACGAGGCCGGAGATGCCCTGCTGAATACGCCGGCGGTCGACACGGATGGTGATGGGATTCCGGACTACCGGGATACCGACTCGGACAACGATGGCGTGCTCGATGGCCCGGACAACTGCCGGCTCCTGAGCAACCCGCCGCCGGGTCCGGGCGATCGGCAGACCGACACCGACGGCGACGGCAAGGGCGACGTATGCGACGGCGACTCGGACAACGACGGCGTGCTCGACGTCGACGACAACTGCCCACTGCTGCCGAACGCCGGGCAGCAAGACGCCGACGGCGATGGCACCGGGGACACGTGCGATCCGGACGCCGATCCGGACGGCGACGGGGTCGTCAACGAGGACGACAACTGCGACTTCGACGCGAATCCGCCGCCCGAGGTGGGCGAGCCGCAGGCCGACCTCGACGAAGACGGCATCGGCGATGCCTGCGACGATGACACCGACGGCGACACGATACCGGACGCGGTCGACAACTGCCCGCAGATCGTGAATGCCGGCCAGGAAGACGTCGACGGTGACCGCGACGGCGACGTCTGCGACAACTGCCCGCTCCTCGCGAACGCCGGCCAGGAGGACCGAAACGGCGACGGCATCGGCGACATCTGCGATCCCGACGGCGACGGGGTGGTCACCGATTCCGACAATTGCCCGAGCGTCGCGAACCCCGAACAGGACGACGCCGATGAGGATGGCGTGGGTGACGCCTGCGAAATGCCGGAGACGACCGGTGGCGGCGGCGGCGGTATGGGTGGCGCGGGCGGCGCAGGTGGCGTGGGCGGCACCGGTGGTGAAGCCGCGACCACCACGACGACCAGCGGTGGTGGGGAGGCCCCGGATTTCGAGGGTGGCTGCGACTGCCGCATGGGCCATGCCCCGATGCCCCGGGAGGCGTGGGGGGTGCTGCTGATCGTCCTCGCCACGCTTCGGCGGCATCGGCGGCAGTCCCCACGGCGGGCGGCGTGACTGCACACCGCAGCGGCTGGATCACAGGAAATCGATGTTCCGCGATCGCGACAGCGTCTCCTCGACGCAGCGGTCCGGTGATGTAAGTTTATTCACAAAATTTCAAGGAGGACCCTGATGCACGCATCTCGGTGGATCGCTGTGTGGATGGCGTTGGGCGTGTTCGGAAGCGCCGGCACGGGTGTGGGCTGCGGCGACGGCGACACATCGAGCGGCACCACCTACGACTCGACGACGACGACCACCACAGGTGAGGGCAGCACGAGCAGCTCGAGCAGCGGGGGGACGGGCGGTGCCGGCGGCACAGGGACGGGCGGCGCCGGCGGCACAGGGACGGGCGGCGCCGGCGGCACAGGGACGGGTGGCGCCGGCGGCACAGGGACGGGCGGCGCTGGAGGGGAGGGGACCGGCGGCTCCGGCGGCATGATGGATCCGATGTTCGCCTTCACCCTGAACGGTATCAACTACACTGGCGTCACGTACGCGAGCAAGACGGTGTACGTGACCCTGAGCAGCGCGGACGAGACCACGGCGGCGTTGGATGAATCGGTGGCGATCGCGGACGACGGAACATTCACCATCACGGGGCACGTGCTTGGAGGCAGGCCATACACCATGCGATGGTACGTAGATGTGAATGACAACGGTGTCTGTGATGCAGTTCCCAACGATCGCGTGTGGATGGAGGATATACCCGCCGTCGCGGCGGATGTCATACGCAGCGTTGAGCCGAATACCGACTTTTCCGCCTGCCCATAGCGCGCCACGGCGGCGCGTCATCGTCGTTGTCGAGCTCACGCCTTCAACCAGGCGCCTGAATTGCTCGCCACTGCCATGTTTTGGATGAGATCCGAGCTGCCGTGACGTTTGTAGATCTGGATAATATAGCACCCATGGTGCTACGCCCCCGGGGGAGCCCTCTCCTCCCTTGTCTTGGCGGAAGCCGCGCAGCCCCGGTCCGGTCAGAACAACCGCCGTTGCTACCCGTCCCAGCACCCGGGCCCCCCGTCATGGAGTCCGGATGTTGCCCCCCGCCTCACCCCCCAGCTATCGTGGCCAGCCGATGAGGTCTTCCTCCGTCGCAGCGGCAGCGTCCGCGGCCGTCCTCGTGACGCTCGCCAGCGCCTCGCGCGGTCAATCCACCGGCGGCTTCTCCCTCGACCGGTTCGAGCCGGCGCCCGCCGGAGACGTCTTCTTCGGCGTGCCCTCTCCGGCCGCTCCCGGCCACCTCGAACCGCGCGTCCACGCGATGCTCGATTACGCCTACCGCCCCATCCACAGCGGCGGCGACACCCCCATCGACCTCGTCTCTTCGCAGGCGTTCCTCCGCCTCGATGCCTCGCTCGCGCTGTGGGATCGCCTGCTGCTCTCGGTCGACGCGCCGCTCGCCGTCTCCCAGGGTGGTGACGATCCGGGCATCCCCGGCGTCGAGTTCACCGAGCTCGCGGCGCCCGAGCTGGGCGACCTCCGCTTCGGCGCGCGGGTCCGTCTGCTCGGCAGGGACGCGGGCCCGTTCCAGCTCGGGCTCGGCGGCTATCTCTTCGTACCCACGGGATCGCCGGCGCAGTACACCGGCGACGCGGAAGCCCGCGGTGCCTTCCACGCGAGCCTCGGCGGGCGCCTCGGGACGGCGCGCTCCTCGCTCGGCTTCCTGTGGAACGCGAGCGGCGGCGTCGACTTCGGGGGCGGCCCGAACCAGCCGCAGCAGGCCACCTTCGGCGGCGCCGCGGCGCTCCTGTTCGGCGGCGACCTCCTCCAGCTCGGCGCCGAGGTGTACGCCGCTGCGCCGCTCGGCGACGAGCTCCTGCTCTCGAGCACGCCGGTGCAGCGCGAGGACGCGAGCGTCAACGCCGAGCTGCTCCTCGGCGCCAAGCTGCGCGTCCTCGGCGGCCTCACGTTCGGCGCCGCGGTCGGCCCCGGCCTCACGAACGCGATCGGCACGCCGCCCGTCCGCGCCGTCGGCATGGTGGGCTGGGCGCCGCTCCCGGCGCCGGCCCCGGAGCGCGCGCAGGCCTCCGCCGTCGCGGGCGACAAGGACGACGACGGCATCGACGACCACATCGACGCCTGCCCGGACGTCAAGGGCGACCCGTCGCCCGACCCCGCGAAGGACGGCTGCCCTCCGGCGGATCGCGACGGCGACGCCGTGCTCGACATCGACGACGCGTGCCCGTCCACCCCGGGCGCTCGCAGCGCCGAGCCCACGGAGAACGGCTGCCCGGACGACTCGGACGACGACGGCTTCCACGACGGCATCGACGCTTGCCCCAGCGTGCGCGGCGGCCCGAGCGACGACCCGAAGAAGGTGGGCTGCCCGGGCGACGCGGACGGCGACGGCATCGCCGACGCCTCGGACGCCTGCCCGAAGCTCAAGGGGCCAGCGAGCAAGAACCCGAAGCAGAACGGCTGCCCGGACGATCCGGACGGCGACGGCGTCCGCGGCGCCGCGGACGCCTGCCCGAACGAGCGGGGGCACTCCGATCCCGATCCACGGCAGAACGGCTGCCCGAAGTTCGTCCGCGTGAGCGCCGACGAGATCACGACGTCGAGGCCGGTGCAGTTCGTCGTCTACGGCAAGACGCGCACCCAGACGGTCGATCCTGTCTCCGACGAGATCCTGGTCGAGGTGCGCGACGCCATCCAGCAGAACCCGGATATCGAGCTCGTCGAGGTGCAAGGCCACACGGACGACAGCGGGACCGAGGGGTACAACCTGCGCTTGTCCCAGCAGCGCGCGGAGGCCGTCCTCTCGTGGCTCGTCGCCGCCGGGGTGCCGCGGGAGAAGCTCGTCGCCAGGGGCTACGGCTTCGAGCAGCCGCTCGGGGACAACCGCGTCAAGACAGGGCGCCAGAAGAACCGCCGCGTGCAGTTCATGATCATCAAGCGCAAGGGACAGCCGTAGCGAGCAGGCGTCGTCGTCATAACGACGGCCGCGGACGACACAGCGCCCAAGACGCCACACTCCCCGACAGCCGCCACCCGAGGGGCGCCCGAGGATCAAGCCCTCGCAGCCTAGCCAGGAGCCTAGGACGATGCAGCAGCGCCGCGTCCGCACGCGCCCTCCGCGCCCTACGCGACGCCTGACACCCAGTCGTGACCATTCCCTGACAGGCCGTGGACAGGCGCGTGTGTCACCTTGACGAGATGCTCCATACGGTGGCAATCTCAGATATCCATCTTTGTGAGCTCGAGCCGGGTGACGGTCTGTGGATGCGTTACCGTCAGGCTCCGTATTCCCCCGACAGCGAAGTCGCGGCGATGCTGGACGCGCTTCGGGACGAGATGAAGCAAGGCACGGCGCGCGACGCCGGGCGGCATGAGCTCACGCTGGTGCTCAACGGCGATGTGTTCGACTTCGACGCGCCGCGCGTGATCGACCAGCAGAGCGTCTTTCACGACCTCCCGCGCAGCGCCGAGCACGCGGTCCCGGCGATGGCGGCGATCCTCGCGGATCACCCGGTGTTCATCGAGGCGCTGGGCCGCGTCGTCGCGGATGGACACACCGTCGTGTTCATCTCGGGCAACCACGACGTCCAGCTCACGTTGCCCGAGGTGCGCGACCTGGTCCGGGCCCGCGTGGTCGAGGCGGCGCTCGCCGCGCTGGCCGACGCCTCGCACCCCGGCTCGATCTCGCGCGCCGCGCTGGGCGCTCGCGTCGTGTTCCGCGCCTGGTTCCACAAGACGCCGGACGGCATCATCGTGGAGCACGGCAACCAGTACGACGCCTACTGCAGCTACCGCTACCCGATGGTCCCGTTCGGACGGAAGCCGGGCGAGATCCAGCCGACCATGGGCTCGCTCGTGTGCCGGTTGCTCGTCTCACGGATGGGCTACTTCAACCCGCACGTGGACTCCTCGTTCATGCTGTCCGCGTTCGGCTACCTCGCGCACTGGGCGCGCTACTACATGTTCTCGCGCCGCACGCTCGCGGGGGCCTGGGCGCTCGGCGCGCTCCGCACCGTCGTCGAGCTCGTGCGCCGGCGCGAGCCGGAGCGGCGGGCCCGCCTGCGCGAGTGCCTTGCGGCCGCCGCGCAGGAGACGGGCGCCCCGCTCCGCGCCGTCGCCCGCCACGCCCGCCTGTTCGCGCGGCCGGCCGAGGACCGGCTGGGGCTCGTCGCGCGCGAGCTCTGGCTCGACCGGGCCGCCCTGGGGCTGCTCGCGGTCGCGGTCGCCCTCGTGTGGCTGCTGCTCGTGCCGGGCTGGCTCACGCCGGCGGCGCTCGTCGCGCCGGCGGGGCTCGTCGTCTACGAGCGCCTCGTTCCGAAGCTCCCGCTCGACGCGACCTGGCAGCGGGTCAGCCGCGCCGCGCGCCAGGTCGCCCGCGCTCACCGCGCCAGGGCGGTCATCTTCGGCCACACGCACACGCCCGAGGGCACCTGGGAGGGCGGGCTGTTCTTCGGCAACTCCGGCTCGTGGTCCGCCGCCTTCGAGGACATCGCCTGCACCAAGCCGGTCTTCGCCGCGCGCCCCCTGGTCTGGCTGAGGTCCGAGCCGGGCTCGGGCAGCTCCGCGCGCCTCTCGGGCGGGCTCGTGACCTGGAAGAACGGCCGCTTCGAGGTCCGCACGGCGAGCGTCCCGCCCCCTGCCGAGCCGCTCCGCGGGCCGCAGGGCGCCCACCCGCCGCTCCGGTCGCCCGCGACCGCCGCGCTGCGCACGTAGCCTGGCCACGCCAGCCCGAGCGGCCCGGCGCTCTCCGCTCGAATTGAGCCCCTTCCTGACTTGCGCAAGGCGTCCGGCCGCTGGATGCTGCCCGGAGTCGACACGCGTGTCACCGACGAGGAAGCTCCGTGAACTCCACGCTCCGCATCGAAGCCGCCGGTGACAGCCACGTTGGCCGCCAGCGCGAGCACAACGAGGACAGCTTCGCCGTCGATCTGGATCTCGGCCTCTTCGTCGTCGCCGACGGCATCGGCGGCGCCGCCGGCGGCGAGATCGCGTCGCGGATGGCGGTCGACATCGTGCAGTCGTGCTGCAAGGACGGCGAGGGCGAGATCACGCAGCCCACGGGGTACGACGAGCTGACGGCGCCCCTCGAGTTCCGCCTGGTCTCGTCCATCTGGCGCGCCAACGAGCAGATCTTCGACGTCGGGCAGCGCGATCCGCGCTTCTACGGGATGGGGACGACGTTCGCGGGCGTCTACGCCGACGCGACCTCGGCGTGCATCGCGCACGTCGGCGACAGCCGGGTCTACCGTTACCGCCAGCACCGGCTCGAGCGGCTCACCGAGGACCACTCGCTCTGGAACGAGCACCTGCGCAGCGGCGAGGAGCTGCCCGACGACGTGGATCCCCTGCTCGCCCGCAACGTCGTGACGCGCGCGCTCGGGATGGGAAAGACCGTCGACGTCGCCACGCGCATCGAGCGGCCCGAGGCCGGCGATCTCCTGCTCATCTGCTCGGACGGCCTCTCCGGCCCGGTCCCCGAGCCGGAGATCGTCGAGGTGCTCGCGCAGGGCGACGACCTCGCCGCGACGGCGCGCTCGCTCGTCGACCGCGCCAACCTGCACGGCGGCCCCGACAACGTGACCTGCGTGCTCGTGCGCTGGAACGCCGCCGGCTGACGCGCCCCCCTGACGCGCCCTCCCTGACGCGTGATTGCCTTCAGGGCAGCTCGTCGATCCCGAGGAGATCCGCGGATCGCGTCATGTCGTGCGCGAGCGTGCCCGGCATCGCGTCGTCGCTCTCGCGCTCCACGAGCGAGAACAGCACGCCGAACGGGGTCGCGAGCTGCTCTTCGGTCGGCGCCTCGTCGCTCCACCCCTCGGGCAGCGGCGGCAGCGCGTCGCCTTCGATCGCGTCGTACGCGCTCGACAGCCGGTCGAAGCCGGCGACCACCGCCTTGTCGACGTCCGCGCCCTCGGCCCCCTTGGTGAGCAGCCACGGCTGGAAGGCGGCGTAGGTCTCCACGCCGGCCGCGACGTTCGCGCGCATGTCGGCGAGGGTGTACTGCGCGTAACGCGACTCCTCCTCTCCGGTCGCCGCTTTGCTCGTCTTCTCGACCTGCTCCAGGATGGAGCTGATGACCCCGCGGTACGCGGACGGCGCGTCGAGCGCGAGGCCCTCGAAATCGGTCTGCATCTTCTCCGCGTCGGCCCTGAGCCGCTCGCAGAGCTCGTCCTTGAACGCGGCCGCCTCGGCCTCGGTGGCCGGGGAGGCGGCGGGGCTGTAGTTCAGGAGCGGCGACTCGAAGTCGAGGACGGGCTGCGGGATCTCGTCCGCCCAGAGGATGCGCTCGACGGCGTGCACGCCGGTCACCCCCTCGCCGTCGAAGAGGTCGTCGTCGGCCTTGGCCTCGATGAAAGCGTCGTAGCGGGCGTCCGTCGAGGTGTCGAGATCCGGAAAGACGACCGCGATGGCCCCCTCGACGCGCTCGTAGGACTGCCGCGCCTTCTTCCACTCGGCCTTCATGGCGTCGACGGCTTCCTTGTCGCTCGTCGCGCTCCACCCGTCCTCGTCCGGCTCGGGCGCGGCCGCCTGGAGCGCGACCGTGGCGGCGGCGAACTGGTCGAGGTTGTCCTGGATGAATGTCTTCACGTCGACCACTGCCCGCCGCTCGTAATCCGCGTCGGTGTACAGCGTCTTGTTGTCGCTTCCGCACGCGGGAAGCGAGAGGGCGGCGGCGGCGATGGCCAGACCGGACCGCAGGCAGGCGGGGAGTTGCATGGATCTTCGAGCTCCTTGCCGCGGCTCGCCCGGAGCGAGCGCGCGAGGTGGAATGGGCGCGAGCGCGCGCCCTCGAACGTCGTTCAGAGTGAGCGGACGAAGTCGATGAGGGCCTCGCGATCCTCGCGGGAGAGCGCGCGGAACGCGGCGACCGAAGCGGCCGCCTCCGAGCCCGGGCCGTCGTGGAGCAAGATGGCCTGCTCGATGGTCATGGCGCGGCCGTCGTGCAGGTACGAGGTGCTGTGACGCATGCCGATGAGCGGCGCCGTCCGCCAGGAAGCGGAGCTCGCCGACTCGTCGGCCAGCCCGTCGGCGAGGTCCGGGCCGAGGTCGTGCAGGAGGAAATCGGTGTAGACGAGGGCGTCGATGTCGGCGAGCTGCGCGATCGGGTAGTCGGCGCGCGTCCTCAGCGAGGGGACGTGGCAGCCGGCGCAGTCGACCTCGGCGAACAGCGCCTGACCGTGCTCGTCGGCGGGCGCGCGCTTCGGGATCTCCAGCAAGCGCATGTAGTCGGCGACGGCGTTCACCGTGTCGATGGCCACGTCCTCGCCTGGCTTGGCGTCGTCCGTGAGCCCGTCGGGGTTCGGCAGCTCCTCCGGGCGGAGCGGCGAGGTGATGCCCATGTCGCCCTGGTAGGCGTCGGCCGTGAAGTCGTCGAGCGTGGCCACCCGCGCCTTGAACCCGAAGCGGCCGATGAGGTTCTCGTCGCCCTCGGCGAAGGTGTGGAACGACTCGTCCGCGTTCTTCTTCGAGTGGAACACCACGCGGTTGACGCGCCCGCGGATCGCGTCGCCCCGCGCGGCCTGCTCGGACGCGACCCGCTCGATCTCGGCGTCGTCGACCGCCTCCATGTAACCGCGCCCGAACACCGGCGGGCCGAGGCGCTGCGAGAGCTTGATCGTCCCCTCGATCTCGGGTCGCGAGAGCGTCGTCGCCCCGCCGACCGCGTAGGGCCGCATCGTGTGCCCGTAGGGGAGCCCCGCCTGATCCACCGCCGGCGTCACGCCGTCGTCGTCGACGAGGGCCATCTTCTGGACGGCGCCCGGGCCGCGCGCGGCCCCCTCGTGGCACCCCGCGCACGAGGTGCGGATGTAGAGCGGCCCGAGCCCGTCGCGCTCCCGAAACACGAAGTCGAAGAGCGCGTCGCCCTCCTTGAACCGGTCTACCTGCTCCGCCGAGGCGCCGTGCAAAGGGATGTCGCTGAGGTCATCGCCGATCAGCTGGACGCCCGCCAGCGGGTCGCTGGGCGCAGGCTCTCCGCCGCAACCGGCGTTGTTGAAGAGCAGCGGAAGCACGAGAACTGAGGCAAATCGCGACATCTTGTCGACGCATAGCGCAACGGCAAATGAAAGTCAATGTCAACAACGTGGCGTTGTGTGTGCCCGGCGACGCGCCTGACGCCGTCGCGAGGAGATCGCGTGCGGGCGGTTCGTGTCGCCTCGCGAAGCGCGGTGGAGGCCCAGGCGTTACACTGCCGGGCCGGCGCGGACAGGGCTCACGCTGGAGGACAGCGGATGACGCAGCGAGATGACGAGCGGCGCGCGGCCACGAGGGCCCTTCAGGACGGGCTGCGGGAGATCGCGTGGAACGAGGAGCGCCGCGCGGCTCACCAGCAGCTCAGCGCCGGCTGGCTCCGGTACATGGGCCCTGGCTACGGCAACGACATCTGCTCGATGTGCGGCGCGCTCCTCGAGCGGGGCACGGGGTACATGCACTGCGCGCGCTGCCTGGCGACGCGCGGGATCGACGAGCAGGCGCTGCTCCGTGCCTGCGCGGAGGCGACGGCCGGGGACTGGCCGTTCCAGGACCGCCGGCTCGACGGCAGGCGCTGGGCGCACGCGCTGATCGCGTTCTGGCGGAACCACGTCGATCCGATGGAGTCGAGGGCGGTCCCGTACCGGAACAACACGCTCGAGTCCGCCTTCTCCTACATGAAGCGGCGCCTCGCCGAGGCGGGGGTCGCCGAGGTCTGGACGGTCTCTGACGAGAGCCAGCGCGGGCTTGATCCGGCGATGGTCGTGCGCGCCCGCGGCGACGCGCTGGCGATCGGCGTCGCCACGCAGCGGCGCATCGCGACGGCCGAGGACGGGGCGCGCGGCGGGCACGTCGCGCTGTTCGACGAGTTCCTCCGCCTCGCGGGCGAGCGGGAGGGGTTTCTGGTGGTCGAGAAGCTGAGCCGGCGCGCGCGGCGCGACGCGCCCGTCCGGGAGATCGCGGTGAGCACCGCGGAGGGACGGCGCGTGACGCAGCTCCGCTGCATGCAGGAGGATCGGAGCTGGCCCTCGCCGCCGCCGCCGCCGGATTAGGCCCTATCCGTTACTGCCCGAGTTCCTGCTCGATATCGTAGATCTCGGCCGCCACGCCGTCCGCCCCGTTGTACGCCGTCGCGGCCCCGAGCCCTCCGGTCCCGACCTCGCCGATCTCGATGGTCGTGTTCTTGAGGAGAGGCTTACTGACCGCATAGGCGATGGCGATCGAGTGGCCGCCGAGCCCGCCGCCGCCGCGGCCCCCCTGACCGCCCTGACCGCCCGGGCCGCCGACGCAGGCGAAGTTCAGCGCGGTGGCCTTGCCCAGGATGCCGCCTGGCCCGCCCTGGCCGCCCTGACCGCCGTCCTGGCCCTTGCCCCCGTCTCCGCCGTCGCCGCCGCGGCCGGTCTTCAGCACCACGTCGGTGAGCTCGACCGAGGCGCTCCCCGCGAACAGGGCGATGCTCGCCCCGCCGGCGCCTCCGCCGTTGCCGCCGAGCCCGCCGCAGCCGCCTGCGCCGCCGGAGCCCCCGCCGGCGCCGCCCGCCGAGCTCGCGAAAGGACACATCAGCGTGCCCGTGCCGCCCTTTCCGCCGCCGCCTCCGCCGCCGCCCTGGCCCGGCAACCCCGGCAACCCGTTGCCGGCGAGCGGGCCGGTGTACCCGTCCAGGAAGAGCGAGCCGAAGCCGGTCGCCCCCGCGCCCGGAAGCCCGGCGGCGCCATCCGCGCCCACCTCGCCTGGCGTGCAGGTCCTGGAGCTTGTCTCGCCCGTTCCGCCGTTCGCCGCGCCGGTCGGGACCCCATCGCCCCCGTCGGCGCCCGACGCGACCCGACCCGTCCCCCCGGTGCCGCTGCGCGAGTCGTCCGCACGGTCGTCGGGCGTACCGCAGGTGTTGCTCACCGGGACCGCGCCGGCGACCGTCGCAGACGTGCACGCGGCGTTGCCGAAGGTGCCGGACGCCCCCGCCTCGGCAGGGTCGTTCACGAGCGCGTCTCCCGAGGCGCCCGGCGCCGCGTCGCCCGCCTCGAGGATGCACCGGTTGAAGTCGACCGCGATCCCCGAGGTGTTCGCGGCGATCGACGAGCGGCCGGCCAGCCCGGTGTGGGTCGGCAGGATCGAGCGCGCGATGACGTGGATGTCCTCGATCACCGCCACGCCGCTGCCGCCGTGGAACTTGAGCGGCGTCTCGCCCTCGGGAGCGGTAAGCGTGGTCTTCTTCTTGTCGCCTATCCAGCGCCAGTCGTCGCGGCAATCGAGCCCACCGAAGATCCTGTGTCCCCCGGGCACGAGCAGCGGCTCGTCGAACTCTTGGGCGCAGACATAGACGCGCTTTCCCTGGTGCCAGACGAGCTGGAGCGCCTTCGAGATCGTCCGCAGGGGCGCCCCCGAGGTCCCCGCGTTGCCGTCGTTCCCCGTGCTCGAGACCCACAGCCCGCACGACGAAGCGACCTTTTTCTTGTTCTTGCTCGGGACGCAGGCGTCTTCCGACGGGCGTTCGTCGACCGGCATCTCCACGGTGTCGCCCCCCAATACGCAACCGCTGCTCGTCGCCGCGGCAGCCGAAATGAACCCAAGCAGTACCAGTGCATCAACTTTGAATTGAATCCCCATACTATTCTTATTCCGGCCAACCCGACGTGTTTTCCAAGCAAAGCGACATGGCGCGTCCGCGCGGCGCGCTCTCCTCGTCTTTCCTTGTCGTTCCTCGTCACGGCCGCAGTCGCCGCGAATTGTCACCGCCGCGCGCGTCGGGGGCGGCAAGCGCGGCCGCGCGTCCGGAAGGGGGCGTGTCGGGGTCTGCCGAATTGCCCACCGCCGGGGTTTCCGTGCGAACATCGGCCCATGAGCGCGAACCTGAAGGACCTCGTGCGCGAGCTGCTCGAGGCCGGCGGCGGGGAGCCGCTCGAAGGCGGTCGTTTCCTGCCGCTCGTCACGCTCGAGTCGGGCGCGCGGGTGGGGCTCGACACCTCGGCGACCTGGGTCTTCGCGCCCGAGGGCGGCGGGGCGGCTCAGGCCCTGGCGCCCGACCGCGGGCGCGCCTTCTTCGAGGTGCTGGAGTCGAAGCGGGACGACTTCGACGCGAGCATCGAGGCGGCAGCGAAGGCCGCGGGCTTGCCTCCCGAGGAGGTGGCCTTCTCGTTCCCCGCCGCCGACGTCGTCCGTACGGTGCTCGCGAGGGGGCTGCCGAGCATGACGCGGCTCGCGCTCTCGTGGCTCCGGTTGACGGAGGTGCGCGCGCTCCGCGCCGACATCATGGCCGTGTCGCGCGACCCGACGATGCCGGTGCCCGTCCGGAACCTGGCGGAGCGGCTCACGGTCCCGGAGTGAGCCCGCCCCGCGCGGCCGAGACCCCGCCCGGAGGCGGGGTCGGCGCGGGAGGAGGCGAGGTCAGCGCGGAGGGGGAGAGGTCAGACGGCCGCGAGCGCCTCGACCGGGAGGAGGGAGATCAGACGGTCGCGAACGCGTCGACAGGGATGTCGAGGGCGGACGAGTCCTCGCGGCCGAGGAGCTCGGCGGAGAACTTCGCGTGCGGCAGCACGTTGGCCGCGAAGTAGAGGGCCGCGTGCTTCTTGCCCTCGTAGAAGGCGCGGTCCTTCGCGCCGGCGTCGCCCGGCGGCAGGGCTTCCAGCGCCTTGAGCGCGATGACCGCGCCGTCGAGCAGGAGCCAGCCGATCGCGAGCTCGCTCATCATCTCGAGGAAGCGGTTCGCCGAGAGCGGCACCATCGGCATCTTGCCCATCTGGAACCACGAGAGCAGCCGCATCGCGGAGCCGGCGACGGCCTCGTGCGCCTCGCGCAGCTCCTTGACGCTCGCGGCGAGGACGGGGTGCTTGTCGTTCGCCTTCACGAACTCGGCCACGTCGTTCAGGAAGGCCTGCAGGTTGACCCCGCCGGCCTGGCCGAGCTTGCGCCCGACGAGGTCCATCGCCTGGATGTGGTTCGTGCCCTCGTAGATCGAGAAGACCTTCGCGTCGCGGCAGTACTGCTCGACCGGGTAGTCCTTCGTGTACCCGGCGCCGCCGAAGGTCTGGATCGCCGTCTCGCAGATGCGGAACGCCTGATCGGACGAGTAGGACTTCACGAGCGGCACGAGCAGGTCGACCTGGCCCTGGTTGTACGCGGCCGCGCGGTCGTCCTTGCCCTGGTAGACGGCGACCGCGTCCTGGTGGCGCGCGAGCTTGATGATGAGCGCGCGGATGCCCTCCACGCGGCTCTTCATGTCGAGCAGCATCCGCCGCACGTCCGGGTGCTCGACGATCGGCACGCGCGGCGCGGTCGCGTCCTTCCACTGGAGGATCGACGAGCCCTGCTTGCGGTCCTTCGCGTACTCGAGCGCGTTCAGGTACGCCGACGACGCGACCGACACGCCCTGCAGGCCGACCGAGATGCGCGCGCCGTTCATCATCCGGAACATCTGCGGCATGCCCTGGTGCTCGACGGTGCCGACGAGCTCCCCGAGGCAGGCGTCGTTCTCGCCGAAGTTGAGCACGCACGTCGACGACCCGTTGATGCCCATCTTGTGCTCGATGTTGCCGACGAGGACGTCGTTCGGCTCGCCGAGCGCGCCGTCGTCGTCCACCCGGAGCTTCGGCACGACGAACAGGCTGAGCCCCTTCGTGCCCGGCGGAGCGCCCTCGGCGCGGGCGAGCACGAGGTGCACGACGTTCTCGGTGAGATCCTGGTCGCCGCCGGAGATGAAGATCTTCGTGCCGCGGATGAGGTACTTGCCGTCCTTCTGCTTCACCGCGGTCGTCCGCGACGAGCCGACGTCCGAGCCCGCCTGGGGCTCGGTCAGGCACATCGTCCCGCTCCACTGCCCGCCGTACATCCGCTTCAGGTAGATGTCGCGCTGCCGCGGCGTCCCGAAGTGCTCGATCAACTCCGCCGCGCCGTACGTCAGCCCGGGGTACATGTTGAGCGCCGCGTTCGCGCCGCAGAGGAACTCCTCGACCACCGTGTAGAGCGTGAACGGGCCGCCCTGGCCGTCGTAGGCGGGCGAGACGGAGACCGACTTCCACCCGGCCTCGTACAGCTTGTCCCACGCCCCCTTGAACCCCGGCGGGGTCTTGACCTGCCCCGCCTCGATGCGACAGCCGACCCGATCGCCGACCGCGTTCAGCGGGCCAAAGACATCGCACGCGAACTTGTACGCCTCGTCGACGACCATCGAGACCTCGTCGCGCCCCCACGCGTCGTACGGCGCGCTGCCGAGCAGCTCGTCCAGGCGGAATTGCTCGAACAGGAGGAAGCGGATCTCGCGGAGGTCAGCCTTGTAGCGGTTCTGGTGGGTTTGGGCATTCGACATGGGAGACCTCCTCGTTGCCGCGGCGAGGGGCGCTGGCAGCCGGTTCCCTTCCCGGTCTTCCGCGCAGCTGCGGCACAGTTCTTCATTCGCCTAGCATGCCGCCGCGCCGCGTCAACAACCGTCCGTGACAGGGAGGCCATCTTGTGGAAATCAAAGGTGATCAGGGGCTCCGACGGGGGTGTTTTTGGGGACTCCGCACCGGGCGCAACGGTGGTGGATCTGGCGGGCGGCGCGGCGTAGGCTCCGTCGCGATCGAACCATGTCCGACCCGGCTTACATCACGCCCGGCGGGGCGAGGAAGCTGTCCGAGGAGCTCGCGCGGCTCCGCTCCGTGGAGCGGCCGCGCATCGTCCAGGAGGTCGCCGAAGCGGCGGCGCAGGGCGACCGGTCCGAGAACGCCGAGTACATCTACGGCAAGAAGAAGCTGCGCGAGATCGACCGGCGGATGCACTTCCTGACCAAGCGGCTGGAGAAGGCCGTGGTGGTCGACCCGGCGGAGCAGCGCGGCGACAAGGTCTTCTTCGGCGCGAAGGTCGAGATCGAGGACGAGGACGGCGCGCGCCACACCTACCAGATCGTGGGCGAGGACGAGATCGACAGCGCGGTCGGGCGCATCAGCTGGCGCTCGCCGGTCGGTCGATCGCTCCTCGGCAAGCGCGCGGGCGACGTGATCACCGTGCGCCGCCCGGCGGGCGAGACGGAGATGGAGATCATCTCGGTGCGGTACGGCTGAGCGCCGCGCCGGCGTGGACGCGCGGACACCGGAAGAGAGGGAGCAGGAGTCGGCATGAGGATCTTGCACACGATGCTGCGGGTCGGCGATCTCGAGCGCTCGATCGGCTTCTACAGGGACGTGCTCGGGATGCAGCTCCTGTCGCGGCAGGACTACCCGGAGGGCAAGTTCACGCTGTGCTTCCTCGGCTACGGGAAGAACCCGGAGCACGCGGAGCTCGAGCTCACGCACAACTGGGGCGTGGAGAAATACGAGCTCGGCACGGCGTACGGGCACATCGCGCTCGGGGTGGACGACATCCGCGCGGCCTGCGACCGCATCCGCGCGGCGGGCGGGAAGATCACGCGCGAGCCGGGCCCGATGAAGCACGGCAAGACGGTGATCGCGTTCGTCGAGGATCCGGACGGCTACAAGGTCGAGCTCATCGAGGAGTCGAGCCGCAGCCGGTAGCCCTCGGATCGCGGGCGGGCGGGTCGAGATCGCGGAGAGAGCGCCGGAGGGGAGCGGGCGCGGAGCGGCGCGGAGGCTTGAGGGCCCCCGCGCCCTTCTTCGTCGCGCTCGCGAGGCGCTGGCGCTCAGGCGCTGGCGATCGGCGCGGCGTCGTTCGCCGGCTCGGTGGACGAGAGCGCGTCGCCTTCCGCGGCGGCCGCCTCGTCGGCGGCTGCCTTCGCCGACGCCTCGGAGGACGCGCCGCTCGCGGCCGCGGCGGCCTTCTCGGCGTTCGGCCGGCGGCCGCGCGGCTTCTGCAGGAGCGACGGGGCCAGGTCGCCGTCGCCGCCCTCGTGCCAGCGCAGGTAGGCGACGGCGCGGCGGCACTCCTCGTAGGCCTTGGCGACCAGCGAGATCGATCGCGCGCGGCGATCGCTCGCGTCGGTGATCTTCGGCGCCGCCGACGAGCCCTTGCCGGGCTTCGCGGCGAGCGCGGCGAGGAGGCGCACGCCGAGATCCGCGGCGCGCTCGAGCTCCTCGTCCTCGACCGCCGTCTTCGCGCGGACCTTGTCCCAGGAGCTGCGGAACAGCTCGACCAGGGCGATGAGATCGCTCGCGAGATCCGTGTGGCCCTTGCCCTTGCGAATGTCGGCGATGCGCTGCTTGTCGAGCAGGTTCCTGTACGCGAGCGCCTCGGCCGCGACGAGGAGCCCCTCGCGCACGGCGCCGGCATCGTCGGTGAGCTTCTTCGCGTCGAGCTCGCTCGCCGGCGTGCTGTAGAGCAGGTCGGAGTACCACGCCGCGAGGGCGTAGTCCTCGAGCTCGTCCAGCATCTCGATCGGGTGGTTCGGGAGATCGCGGACGATCTCGTCGCGGAGCTCGCGCAGGTGGGGCAGGGCGGAGAGCACGGAGCTCACGGCCCTGGGGACCTCGACGTAGACGGTCACGAGGTCGTCGGGGCCGAGCTCGAGGAGCTTCGGCTCAACACGGCCGTACGCCGCGAGCGCGGCGGCAGGCGAGGAAGGGAGAATGGGAGCAGGTGCTGCTTTCGGGGGTCGCGCCATACAGATGTCTCCAGCGGAGGGCGCGCACACTGCCAGACGCGAGAGCGAAGGGAAAGGGGGGCGTGCGACCGCGCGGGATCCGCCACGCCGCCGCGCTTCCGCATGACGGGCCGCCAAGTCAAGCCTGGAGATCGCGATGGCGACACATTCCGGTGATGCGATGGTTTTTCTCGCTGCCCGTCGCGGCGAGCCCGCTGGCGCGCGTTCGCGCCCTACGCGGCCGCGCGATCTCCTCCGGACGGCGGCCTGGCAGGAACAGGCTCGGCCGAACGCTGCGCTCTGGTAGATTGCGGCCCGAGGAATCGAGACATCATGTACGCGATTGCGATCATCCGTTACCGGCGACCGCTCGACGAGGTGCTGAAGGTCGTCGACGACCACCGCGCTTATCTGAAGAGGCTGATGGAGCAGGGGCTGCTGCTCGCGTCAGGGCCGCTCGATCCGCGTTCTGGCGGGGTGGTCCTGCTCCGGGTGCCGGACGAGGCGGTCGGGGCGACGCTGGATCAGATCCGGGACGGCGATCCTTTCACGAAGCACGGGCTGGCGCAGTACGAGCTCCTGCCCTGGGCGCCGGTGTTCGGGAAAGAGGAGCTCGACAGGGTCTTCTCCGCGAAGCCCTGAAGGCAGCGCCGCGCCGGGCCCCGCCGCACCGCCCTGCGCGGGCCGCGCGTCACGGCGCGCCGAACGTCAGCACGCCCGCGTCGTCGGTCGTGTAGGCCCTGCCCGGCGTGACGCGGACCACGAGCTCCGCCCCCCGCGGGACGACGGCCACGTCGTAGCCGGCCTTCGGCTGAAGGCCGGTGATCACGTGCCTGCGCGTCGTGCCGGGCACCTGATAGGACACGGGCCCCGGGGTCGCTTGCAGGTCGGAGCGGAAGAGGACGGCCCTGCCCGCCACCAGGGCGCCCTCGAAGCCGGAGCCCTGGGCGCCCTCGATCCGCGCGGCCGCGTCCATCCTCGCGCCCGCGTCCGCGCCTTGCAGCACGTGGAGGAAGCGGACGTCCGCGGGGCCGGCCGGGTCCTCCACGACGAGGCGGTGGGTCGTCGGCTCCATCTGCGCCGCGTCGTCGACATCCTCGACCGGCACGGCCGTCATGCGGGCGCTCAGCGGCAGGAGGCTCTGGACGAACAGCGTCTGCCCCTTCGGCGTCACGGCGCTGGCCGTCCGGCCCGAGAGCTGCGGCGCCGCGGTCGTCATCAGGTTGAACCGCTTGAACCGGCCGGCGGTGCGCGACGCCGCGCGGTCGTAGACGACCACGTGATCGGGCTCCAACCAGACGACCGACCGGCTCGCGTGGACGATGTCGAGGGCGGCGTCCGATGGGGTCCAGGCGTTCGGGCGGGTGTTGTACAGATCCGTCGCGATCCCCTCGGCGAACACGTAGCCTGCGCCCCGGCTCATGCGCGCGGTCGGATCGCCGGCGGCGCGCCCCTCGCGCCACTGGCCGCCTCGCGGGGCGAGCTCCTTCTCGAACCAGCGCAGCCGCGACGGCTGGTCGTTCTGCAGGGAGAGGGTGTTGTGGTAGTCGACCGTGGTCCCGATGAGGTTGTTCGAGTAACTCGTGTGCTCCTTGGTCAGCCACTCTCCCTTCCGGTAGAGCTCGATCTGATTGCAGTCGCCGAGCTGGTGGTTGATGGTGACCCAGCCGCACCGCCAGGTGAACCACGTCGCGCTCTTCGTCCAGTCCGAGCGCGCGAGGACGGCGCCGCGGCCCGGCGCCCGCTCGAAGAAGGCGGTGGGCATCGCGGGCCGAGGATCCGCCGGGAGGGGCGCGGCCGGATCGAAGAGCATGAAGCTCAGGATGGCCCGGCTCGGGGCCGGCGAGCCCCAGACCTTGGACGTGCGCGCATAGAGGGCTGGCGCGCCGCCCTCGATCGCGTTGGCCACGATCCAGCGCGCCTTCTTCAAGCGCGCGGTGTTGCCCGTGAGGTGGTCGTAGACGCCCAGCGAGCCGAACACCTCGGCGAAGCGCGGCTCGACCCAGAGCCGCAACGTGTCGCCGTAGTTCGCCGCCTCGTAGACCGGCCCGAGGTCGGGCATCGACGGGTACGTGACCGGGCCCGGCGCGATCGAGTGCAGGAACCCGTCCGTGAACCGGTCCCAGTACCCGCTGCCCAGCAGGCCGATCGGAGGGCCTGAGAGGGCGCGGGTGCCGTAACCGGCCGTGTGGAGCCCGAGGAGCGCCTGGTGGAGGCTCGCGAGGCCCCCGCCGTAGAGAAAGCCCTCCACGGGCAGGCCGCCGCTGGCCACGCCGAGGCCGTCGGACGAGACCCCGAGGTGCTTGGCCGCGATCTCGGGGGCCTCGAAGACGGCGAAGGCCTGGTAGAGCCAGGCGCCGGTCGCGTCGGCGCGGTAGCTGCGCAGCGTGTTGCCGAGCGCCTCGGGCGGGGCGTTCGGATCGAGCGGGCGGTCGTCCGCCTCGTCCATCGCGAGCGACATCAGCGTGACCTGGCGCAGGTGGCCGAGATAGAAGTTGTTCGCCGCCCACCGGAGCTGGAGCGGATCGCGGAGCAGCGCCGGATCGTTCATGACGCCGACCGGGTGGGGGTGCTCGTTGCCCGCCGTGGCGGCGTGGAGGTTGTCGTCAGCCCACCTGAGGAAGACCTGCCGTATCTTGGCCTTGTCCCCGGCGGTGAGCAGGGGGCGGCCGCCCGCGTCGGTCGCGCCGTAGATCCAGTCCACCGTCAGCGGGAACCCTTCACCCCACCAGCGCGAGCGGTCGCCGGTCGCGAACCCCGGGGCGCGGAAGGGCTTGCCGGCGGCTCGCCCCTTGCTCGCCTCCTCGATGGCGTACATCAGCAGGTTGCGCGCCCTGACGGCGTGCACCGGACGGGCCGCGACGTCCGGATCGATGAGCGACATGAAGGCGAAGAACTCCGCATACGCTTCGGTCGGATACTGCACGTAGGCGTTGGTGCCGCCGTCCGGCCACGCCGGGTTCGGCCGACCGTTCGGGTAGAAGCGGCCCTCGTAACATGCGATCGCGCCCTGGAGCGCGGGCAGCAGGGCCTCCTTGTACATGCGGTTGCGGCTGTCGGCCGCCCAGCCGCGCAGCCTGGGGAGGTGGTCTTTCGTGAGCCAGAGTCGCGGGTGACCGGCGACGGGCGCCGCGTCGGCGCGCGCCGCGCCGCCGACAAGGCACAAAGAGAGCACCGCGGCGGTGAGGATGTGGTGAATCGGTCGCATGCGCTCCTCGGTGTTGCTCGGCGCGAACCGCCGCGCCGGCCAGCGTCGATCAACGCCGAACAGCACGCGTCATGCCGGGTACAAGCGTGCACGCCGCGCGTCACCCGGAAAGACGGCGCGCGACGCGAATCCGTCGCACATCGGAGCGGATCTGTCGCTATACTACGAGAAGATGGGAGCGCTCCGTAGTATGCTGGCGCCAGAATTCGCCCCCTTCCTCGGCGATCCTCGGATCCTCGGCGAGGGCAATCTCGTGAAAGGCACCCTGATCGGCTCGCGCGCCCAGGCGCTGCGGCAGAGCTACGGCGAGCGGTTCGTGGCGGATCTGAGCCGTCGGCTCTCGCCGCAGGCGGCCCGCTACCTCGGCGAACCGCCGATCCCTTCGACCTGGAACGAGCTGGCGCCGCTCATCGAGATCGACTGCGCGCTCCTGCACGGGCTCTTTGCCGGCAGGATGGAGAAGATGCGCCATTTCGGCGCGGACGTCGCCCGGAACGATCTGACGACGATCTACAAGACGATGGCGCAGGGGGGCTCGCCGTCGATGCTCTTCAAGCGCTTTGGCCTCGTGTACAGGACTTACTTCAAATACGGCGATTTCAGCGTGCGGGTCGTCAGCGAGGTCTCGGGGACGGCGACGCTCGCGGGCGGCGGCCTGCCGCTCTACATGTGCAGTCAGGCCATCTCGGGCTGGGTCGAGGCAGGCCTCGCGCTCTCGGGCAGCCGGCGCATCGCGGTCGAGCACACGACATGCAGGCACCGCGGGGCGC
Organism: Sorangium sp. So ce887; assembly: GCF_051521455.1. Classification (NCBI taxonomy): domain Bacteria; kingdom Pseudomonadati; phylum Myxococcota; order Polyangiales; family Polyangiaceae; genus Sorangium; species Sorangium sp. So ce887. Next base: position 5,123,405 of record NZ_CP150354.1, read on the forward strand.
TGCGGTGCACCTGGTCGATCTCGTGGGGATGAGCGGCGAGAGGAGGGGGCCATCGGCCTCTACGACGAGAGCCAGCTCCACCGCCATTTCCGGTGGATCCTCCGTACGACGCCGGGCCGTTGCCGGCGCAAGCGCCCTCCACTTCAGGCGGCGACCCGCCCGCCTCCCCCGAACGCCGCCCGCGCGAGCAGCCGCCGCAGCGCCTCCGCGCTCTCCTCCCAGGACGGGGGCGCCGCGTCGGCGAACGCGCCGTCGTCCCAGGTCCGCGCGAGCGCGTCGCGGAGCGCCTGGGCGAGCGCTCCGGCGTCGCGCGGCGGGACGAGCAGCCCGGTGCGCCCCGGCGTCACAACGTCCGGAATGCCCCCCACGCGCGTCGCCACCACGGGCCGCGCGGAAGCGAGCGCCTCGAGCACCACGTTCGGGGTGCCCTCCGCCCAGCTCGGGAGCGCCAGCAGATCCGTCGCGGCGAGGTGGCGGGCAACCTGGGAGAGCGGCCGCGCCCCGACCGCGAGGATCCGGCCGCGCCCGTCGCGCAGGTCCGCCGGCCCGCGCTCACGATCGCGCCGCAGCGCGGCCTGCTCGACCGCCTCCCGCTCCGGGCCGTCGCCGACGACCACGAGGTGGACCGGCTCGCCTCCGTCGCAGCCGTCCCTGCCGAGCGCCTCGAACGCGCGCAGCAGCTCGTGGATGCCCTTCTCCCGGCTGACGTTCCCGACGAACGTCACGACGCGCCCGCGCTCCGGGAGCCCGAGCTCGCGCCGGGCGGCGCCCCGGTCGGCCGGGTGGAAGAGCGCGCGGTCGACCCCGTTGCGGACGAGGACCGCGCGCGCCTTCGGGGCGCCGAGCGCCACGAGCGCCTCGACCATCGGCCGGCTCACGCCGATGGCGTACGCGGCGGACCGGAGCGCGCTGGCGACGAGCGGGCGCACCGAGCGCCAGCGGGCGACGACGTTCACGTCCGTGCCATGGGCCTTCACCACATAGGGGAGGCCGAGCATCCGGGCGAGCAGCGCCGCGGCGCAGGCGTCGGGGTAGAGCCACGCCCCCAGCACGACGTCAAACCGCCCGCGGAGCCCCGGGACGTGCGGCAGGAGCCCCGCCAGGTAAAGCGGCGCGTTCACGGGCGCCAGCACGCGGCCCGCCCCCGGGAGGTACGGCGCGCGCGGGTGCACCACCGAGACGCCGTCGATCTCGTCGCGCTCAGGCACCGCCGTCAGGCGGCCCGGACGCGTGCGCTCGCCCAGGAGCGATACGCCCGGGTGGTACGGGATCGCCGCGAGCACCTCCACCACGCAGCGCCGCGACAGCGCCGCGAGCTGCTGCCGCTGGAACGCGCACGACAGCGGCTCAACCCGGTTCGGAAAGATGCGCGTCACCCAGAGAACGCGCAGCGACCTCGACCTGCCTTCCTCCCCCACGCCCGCTTCCGCGCCAGACTTCATGATGTAATATATATTACACATTACGCTTCCGCCCTCAGCAGGGTAGGGGAGGACTCCGAGGTACGTGCCGCCCTGCCTGCGCACGTCCACACCGCGAGAGCGCGCCCCGCGCCGCGGCCGCGACCTGTCGAGACCAGATTTGTAATGTTGCAAACATCGACGAACGTGGGACGCTCCGGGCGCCGGGCGTGCTGCCGGGGAGGTGCGGGCGGCCGATCCGGGTCGCTCCGCGCCGCGGGGCCTGCCGCTCGACAGCGAGGGGGCGCGTGTTCTCGTTCGTCTTGCCGATGTGGGACTCCGACGTGACGGCGCGGGCCGCGGTGGAGCAGAGCGTGGCGTCGAACGTCGGGGACGTGGGCTCCGGCGCGCTGATGGCGGGCGTCGGGGGCTCGGTCGAGGGCGCGCTGCGCGGCGAGAGCTCGCGCTATGGATTCAGCGTCGACGGGAGCTACGAGCGGGTCTTTCAGATCTCGCTCGACGCGGCGCGATCCTCGCCGTCCGACAGCGCCTCGGCGCGCCTCGGCGGGGGAGCGGGCTGGGCGCTCTCGCCGCGCGCGGATCTCTCGATGGCGACGGCCGGCTACCTCGCGACCCGCCTCGGCGTGCGCGCCGCCGATGCGCTCGCCACGCGCGATCCGTTCCTGTCCGGCAATCGCCTGCAATACACGCTCTCCGGCGGACCGACCCTGTCGATCACCACGTCGCGGCGGTCCGCGGCGCGCCTCGACCTCGGGTACGAGCAGGCGGGCGCGCTCTCGGCCGACGACCCCGCCGCGGTCGGGATCGACGCGCACACGGGGCGCGCCCAGGTGAGCACAGCGATCGAGCTCGGCGCGCTGGACACGTTGACCCCCGAGCTCCGGTACGAGCTCACCCAGTACCACCACGCGCTGCTCGACACCGAGCTCACGCGCGGCGAGGCCCGCGTCCACGCCGGCGTTGCGCTCCTCTCCGCGTCTCACGAGCTCACGCGGAACGCCTCGACGCGCATCGAAGGCGGCGTGACCGTCGCGAGCCCGCCGCCCGTGCTGTCGTCGCGCGACGCGGTGGTCGCGCCGACGGCGCGTGTCGGGCTCACCTACGTGCAGGAGCGCTACCGGCTGACAGCGGGTTATGCCTATGCCTACACGTCGCTCGGGCCGAGGATCGGATTCGGCCACGAGCACGAGGCGTCCCTCGAAGCGAGCTTCCGGCCCGCGCGGGGCGGCGCGACCCGCGACCTCATCGTGACCGGCGTCGCCCGCTTCTCGACCGGCAGCGCCCCGGTCGCCGCGAATCCGCCGCTCCACCTCGCCCCCGGCGCGCCGGCGCCCTCCAGGGAAGGGTCGCTGTCCACGACGACGGCGCTCGCCGGCGCGGAGATCGCCTACCCCCTGGCGCGCGGGATCGCGCTGCGCGGCGGCGTCGATCTGGAGTACGTGCGCGCCGCGCTCGACCCGGCCCCGAGCGCAGGCGAGGCCGGCGGCTCGCTGAGGAGCATCGTCATGGCCGGGATCTCGGGGACGCTGTCGACGGATCGCCACCGGACGGTGCGCCGCGACCCCGACAGCGCATGGGACGACGAGCGCCGCACCGCGATGATCCAGGGGATGCCGTCCGGCCGCTGGCAGCCGCCCGAGCCGGGCCGAGAGCGCGACGACCGCGACGGCGCCCCCGGCGAGACCCCGGGCGAGACGCCGCCCGCGCGCGCCGGTGAAGCCGGCACGGCCGCGACGCGCCAAGCGCGATAATCCGCCTCGACACGTCGGCTTCGACACACCCGAGCCAAGCGCGCCCCGGCCGGGAGCGACGCGCCCGCCGCGCGGCGGATCCTCCAAAGCCCCCAGCGCGCACCCCGGACGCGACGTATGCAGTCCGTCGACGGTGTTCTTCCGTCGCAACCCCTCTCGACTGCCTGTACATCACCAGCGCAATCGCCCGCGATGAGGTCAATTGCGCCGTGCTCGGCTTCGCGCGGGGCGGCTCAGTCCGCCGCCGATGAACGAGATTCGTCGGAGGCATCTGGCGATCTGCCCCGGTCTGCTCTACTGTGGGCTCAACTACGACCGTGTGTGCCCCGCCGGAGGCGATGCGCTGTGACGCGCGACCGCCCGGGGCCGACGAGTGGAGGGATGATGCTGGAGCTGTTCCGGTCGCCGCGCCGGGCCATGGTGTGGTTTGTCGAGGCCAGCCTGCTCTCGCTTCTGGTGTGTTGCGCGCCGGGCGTGCTCGTGGGCTGGGAGCACGCGCTCGACGGAGCGCGCTTCGGGCAGACGTTGAGCATCTCGCTTGTCGCGCTGACGTCGCTCTACTATCACGGCCTTTATGGGCCCGAGCCGCCCAGGGCACGCGCGCTGTTCCTGACGACGTTCCGGGCGCTCGGCCTGGCGGCGGCGGTGCTGTGGCTCGCGTTCTGGCTCGTGCCGGACGCCGAGGTCGGCGATCGGGTGCTCCTGACATCGCTCGGGGCGGCGGCGATCGTGCTCCCGGCGTGGCGCGCGGCGTGCAATCGGGTGCTGAGCAGCGAGAGCTTCTCCAAGGTGGCGGTCGTGCTGGGGTCGGGCGAGCTCGCCCGCGCCTGCGCGGCCCTCATCCGGAAGGACGGAGACGTCCTCGGGCTGCGCCTCGCCGGCCGGGTGGTCAGGGACGAGGAGCCGATCGATGAGCCCGAGATCGCGGGGAGGTACCGGGATCTCCGGCGCCTCGTCGAGCAGCGCGGCGTCGCGGCGGTGATCGTGGCGACCTCCGAGCGCCGCGCGGCGTTCCCGCTGGAGGAGCTGCTCGATCTGAAGTTCCGCGGCGTCCAGATCGAGGAGGGCATGGACTTCTACGAGCGCGTGACCGGCAAGATCTGCGTGCGCGAGCTGAAGCCGAGCCAGATCATCTTCTCTCACGGGTTCAGCGTGCGGCGGCGAACGCTCGTCGCGAAGCGGATCTTCGACGTCGTGTGCGCGACCGCCGGGCTCGTGATCGCATTGCCGCTGATGGCGCTCACGGCCATCGCGGTGAAGCTCGATTCCAGCGGTCCGGCGCTCTATTCGCAGATCCGGACAGGCGCACTCGGGAAGCCGTTCAGGATCCACAAGTTCCGGTCGATGCGCACCGACGCCGAGAAGAACGGGGCCGCGTGGGCCATCGAGAACGATCCGCGCGTGACCCGCGTCGGGCGGTTCATCCGGAGGACGCGGCTCGACGAGCTGCCGCAGCTCTGGAACGTGCTCGTCGGGGAGATGAGCATGGTGGGGCCGCGGCCCGAGCGCCCCGAGTTCATCGAGGCGCTGGAGAAGCAGATCCCCTTTTTCCGGCAGCGGCTCTGCGTGAAGCCGGGAGTGACGGGGCACGCGCAGGTGCGCTGCCGCTACGGCGCGTCCGCCGAGGACGCGCTGGAGAAGCTCCAGTACGATCTCTATTACATGAAGAGCTTCTCGCTCTGGTTCGATATCTCCATCCTCATCGACACCGTGAAGGTCGTGCTCTGGCGCATCGGCGCGCGGTGAATGCTCGGGCTGCCGCCGCGTGCAATGGCTGCGCTCTTTACCGCCGAGGCCGGTGGCGCGGCCTCTGCAGAGAACACTCGCGGGATCGGCGAGCGTCGATCTGCGGGGGGATCAGCGATGAAGACGCAGATGAAGGCGAGCCTCGTGAGCTCGGTATTCCTGGTCCTGGGCTGCGCGGAACTCGACCGCGCGCCGGAGGAGAGCGTCGCCGTCGCGGCGAGCAGCCTGAACGGCGCGACCTTCCGGTTCATCGAGGGTGGGCCCGTGCCCTACGTGCTTGGTTACTCGCCCGAGACCGGCCAGATCCTCGGCGGCTCCCACCAGCTCCTCCTCCCCGGGCGCGGCGCCCGCGAGGCGATCGACGGCGCCAACCTGCCCTTGCACCTGCACCCCGAGCTCCAGGGCGCCCGGCTCCGGCTCGACTCGACGCTGCTGGGAGGCGAGGCGCAGACAAACGCGTTCGCATCGAACTGGTGGCCCCAGCGGCAGAACGGCATCGCCGACCGCTGGAACTCGACCATCAAGAACTACTCGGATCGGACCTCCGACCCGGACAACCTCTCTCCCGTCGAGAAATACGACGTCCTCTTCCACTCGGGGCAGACTGAGTCGCTCGCGAGCATCGCCACGTGGAGCACGGACGATCTCCGGAGGCCCCAGTACCTGCGCAACCCTCCTTATATCCAGCCGGCGGTGGTCGTGGCCGGTCCGGCCACGCGCTGGGAGCTGCAGCATCACGGGCTCTACCAGGGCGTCTATCCGGAGTACTGGTGGGGACACTGCAACGGGTGGTCGGCCTACGTCGCCGCCGAGGACGCCGTGCCGCGCCGCGACGTCCGCGTGAAGCTCGTTCGCTCCAAGGTGACCGAGTGCGCCGCGGCGGAGACCGACTGCGTCCTGTTTCGCATGGCGGACATCGAGGCGCTCATGAGCGAGCTCTACTTCAGCGACGCGGTGACCTTCTCGGGGCGCCGGTGCGAGACGCGGGCGGATCGGACGGCGCGCGACGTCTACGGCAGGCCGATCGATCCCGCCTGCCGCGACCTCAACCCCGCCACGATGCACGTCGCCATGACCGGGCTGCTCGGGGTCGGCGCGAAGCCGCTCACCGGCGAGTCGACCCAGAAGCAGCGGCTCATGTTCATCGTCGACCACACCTGGGACTGGGAGGTGTGGAGCTTCCCCGTCAAGCAGTTCGCGATCGACACCATCGAGGAGGTGGACCCACAGGAGGCCGCGCGGCTCATGTGCGGCGGAGCCTATATCGGCGCCGACTGTTACAATTACCGGTTCAACCCGGGCGCGAGGCGCTTCGTCCGCGTGGCCGCGCGCTTCTGGATGATCTCCGATTCGGTCACCGGCGAGACGCTCCTCCGCCCGCCCGCTCAGCGCGACGTCCCGCTCTCCGTCTCGGAGCTCCACTACGTGCTCGAGCTCGACAACGACCTCACGATCCTCGGGGGCGAGTGGATCAAGAACCCGTCGATCGTCAACGGGATCAACGGCAGGGAGCTCCACCCGGATTACCTGTGGATGCCGATCCGGGCCCAGGGCGCGGGCGAGGACACCGACGATCTCGGGGGCGAGGAGGACAACCCCTACATCTCGTACGCGAAGGTCAAGGCGCTGCTCGCGCTCGCGCAGCGCGGCGGCTGAGGGGGCGCGGCCCCGCCCGCGAGGGGCTCAGAGCACCCGGGAGATGTCGAGGATCTGCCGCGCGCCCTGCGGGGGCGTCACGAAGAGCTGCAGCGCGATCTCGAAGCGCGGCCCCTGGAAGTAGCCGACCCGGATCCGGTGCTTGCCAGGCTGGAGCATCACCGAGCCCTGCGCGCCCTGCGGCTCGTGCCGGCCGTCGTTCTCGACCACCAGGTGATCGTCGATGAAGAGCCTGGAGCCGTCGTCCGAGAGCAGCTCGAACTGGTGCGCTCCGCTGCGCGCGGTCACGAACTCTCCCTCGTACGAGATCTGGAACCACTCGTTGCGGCCGCCGGGCACGCCCGGGAAGCCGCTCTGCCAGGAGCGCGGCGAGATATCGAGCCGCGACGTGTAGAGGACCGCGACCGGGCTCAGCGAGGCGGTGTTCAGGAGGTGCGACGTGCCGTTCGGCACGAAGTACACGAGGCCGCGCAGCGCGTTCACCCCGGAGGCGTGGGGCCCGCCGAAGTCCGTCGCCTGACCGACCACGACGACCCCCGGCGGCGCGGCGGGCACCGCGTCGATCGTGATCACCGCGCCGCTCACGAGGACCGGCTCGGTCCGCTGCGGCTGCGTCACAGCGCAGCGCCCGACGAGCACCGCGGCGCCCAGGGTGACCACCACGACGCACGCCGCCGCGGCCTTCACCGTGACGGATGTCGCCTTCCACCAGATAAGAGATCGACTCATCAAGCGCTCCGTATCTCCGCGGCCGAGCCGGCCGCTCGGCGGCTATGCATGCGAAGATGATGTGATTTGTCAAGGAGAAGCGTCGCACTCGCGCCCGCGAAATGGATTGAAGCGTTCGAGCCACAGGCGCTGTCAGGTGGTCGTGCCACAGGAGATGAGGGTCGGGTAGATCCTTATGAAGCTCTCCTGGCGCGCTTTGTGCCGACGCTCTCTGGCTGTTGTCCCGGACGTGTACTAAACGTCGGAGCGCTTTGATGCGAAGTGACGGTGAGAGCCGCAATACCGCGACGGGCGCCCCGTCGCCCCAGCGACCGCAGGTGGCCGACAGCCTCATCGTCGCTCTCGGAGCGTCGGCGGGCGGCCTGGAGGTCTTCAGGAGCTTCCTCTCGGCGATGCCGCCCGACAGCGGGTTCGTGTTCGTGTTCGTGCACCTCGAGCCGCACAGCGCGGTCGTGATGTCGCAGCTGCTCGGGGCCCACACGGCCATGCGCGTGCTGGAGGCGGCGGACGGGCTGCCGATCGAGCCCAACCACGTCTACGTCACCCCCTCGAACGCCACGCCGACGATCCGGGACGGCGTCTTTCGGCTGAGCAGGCTCGTGGACCCGCGCGGGCCCCGCACGGCGATCGACGCGCTGCTCCGGTCGCTCGGCGAGGAGGGGAAGCAGCGGGCCGTGGCGGTGGTGCTCTCCGGCTCGGGGCACGACGGCGTGACCGGGCTCAAGGTCGTCCGGGAGCACGGCGGGCTCACGATCGCGCAGCACCCCGCGACGGCCGCCCACCCGGAGATGCCGCGCCACGCGATCGAGACGGGGCTCGTCAATTACGTGCTCGCCATCCGCGACATGCCCGCCGCGCTGCTCGAGTACGCGCGGCGCCTCCCCGTGGAGGAGGATCGCGCGAACCTCGTCGAGGAGATCGCCACGCGGCTGCCCGAGATCTGCGCCCTGATCATCGAGCGCACGGGGCACGACTTCCGCCAGTACAAGCGGACCACGCTGCTCCGGCGGGTGCAGCACCGGGCCCAGGTGGTGCGGGCGACCTCGATCGCTGACTACATGGCGCAGCTCCGGCGAGAGGCGGACGAGCCGATGCAGCTCGTCCGCGATCTCCTCATCGGCGTGACCGACTTCTTCCGCGACCCGGACACCTTCGAGGCGGTGCGGGCGGAGATCGTGCCGGCGCTCTTCGCGGACCGCGGGGCGGACAGCCCGCTCCGCGTCTGGGTGCCGGGCTGCGCCACCGGCGAGGAGGTCTACTCGATCGCGATGCTCCTCATGGAGCACATCGAGGCGCTCCCCGCGGCGCCGCGCGTGCAGATCTTCGGCACCGACCTCGACGACCAGGCCATCGAGATCGCGCGGCAGGGCCGCTACCCCAGGGAGGCGACGCGGCTCATCTCCTCGGACCGCCTCGCGCGCTTCGTCGTCGCCGAGGAGGGCGGCACCTGCTCGGTCGCCAAGGCGATCCGCGACGTCTGCGTCTTCTCCCGGCACGATCTCACGAAGGACCCGCCGTTCTCGCGGATCGATCTGATCTCGTGCCGCAACGTCCTCATTTACCTCGAGGGCGAGTTCCAGAAGCGCGTGCTCGGCCTCTTCCACTACGCGCTCGTCGAGGGCGGCTACCTGCTCCTCGGCCCCTCGGAGAGCGTGTCGCAGCGGACCGAGCTGTTCCGCGCGGTCGACGGCAAGCGGCGCCTCTTCCAGAAGAAGCGCGTCGTCGGGCACGCGCTGCCGCGGCTCCCGCTCGACGAGCGGACCGGGGCGGCGCGGCGCGCCAGCGAGCTCGTGCGCCGCAGCGCCTGGTCGCCGGAGCAGAGCATCGAGCGCACCATCGAGCGGTGCCTCCTCGAGCGCTACGGGCCGCCGTGCGTCGTCGTGAACGAGCAGGGCGACATCGTGTACCTGTCCGGCCAGACGGGGAAGTACCTCGATCCGTCGACGGGGGCGCTCGACGTCAACGTCTCGAACATGGTCCTGCGGGCGCTGCGCCCCGAGGTGCGGTCGGCCGTGCACCGCGCCGTCCGGATGCGCGAGCAGGTGGTCCACGAGAACATCGCGGTCGAGACCCGCGGGGGGACGCAGCGCCTCAACCTCGTCGTGCGGCCCCTCGGCGGCCTCGATGACGATCTCGGCCTGTTCGTCGTCCTGTTCGACGAGCTCCTGCCGGCGGCGCGAGGCGAGGCGCCGCCGCCCGGCCCGCGGCGGGAGAGCGCGCCGCTCCTCGACCAGCTCGAGCACGAGCTCAAGGCCACGCGGGAGCACCTCCAGACGACGATCGAGGAGCTCGAGACGTCGAACGAGGAGCTCAAGAGCTCGAACGAGGAGCTCCTCAGCATGAACGAGGAGCTCCAGAGCCTGAACGAGGAGTTCGAGACGCTGAACAGCGAGCTCAAGGCGAAGATCGAGGCGCTCGACGCGACGAACGACGACCTCCAGAACCTCCTGCTCAGCACGCAGATCCCGACGGTGTTCCTCGACGACGAGCTCCGGATCCGGCGGTTCACGCCCGCGGCGACGGAGGTCTTCCGGCTGATCGAGAGCGACGTCGGCAGGCCCATCCTCGACATCGCGGCGCGCTTCGACGCCTCGTCGCTCGCCTCGGACGCGCGCGACGTCCTGCGGACGCTCGCCCCGAAGGAGCGGGAGGTGCAGCTCGACGACGGCCGCTGCTGCTACGTGATGCGGGTCCTGCCGTACCGCACGCTGACGAACGTCATCTCGGGCGTGGTCATCACGCTCGTGAACGTGACCCGCGTGAAGGAGGCCGAGGTGCAGCGGGGCCAGCTCGCCGCGATCGTCGAGTCGGCCGAGCAGGCGATCCTCGGCGCGACGGTCGACGGGGCCATCACGAGCTGGAACGCGGCCGCGGAGCGGATGTTCGGCTACGGCGAGAAGGAGGTGACCGGCCGCCCCGTGCACCTCATCGTCGCGCCCGAGCGCGCCGACGAGATGCGCGCCGTCCTCGATCGGGTGCTCGCCGGCGAGCGCCTCGAGCCCGTGGAGACGGTGGGGATCGCGCGCGGCGGCGCCCGCGTCGACGTCTCGATCAGCGTCGCGCCCATCCACGACGCCGGCGGCCAGATCATCGGGGCGTCGGCGATGCTGACCGACATCACCCGGCGCAAGCGCGCGGAGGAGGCGCTCCGCGCGAGCGAGGAGGACTTCCGCACGATCTTCGAGAGCGCGGTGGTCGGCAAGGTCCAGTGCGAGCCCGGCGCGGGCCGCTTCGTGCGGGTGAACCGGAAGTTCGCCGACATGCTCGGCCACGAGGCGGCGGATCTGCTCGGGAAGGCGCTCCTCGACGTCACGGCCCCGGAGGACGCGAGCACCGTCGCCGAGCCGTACGAGCGGCTCCTGCGCGGCGAGATCAGCGACTTCGCGATCGAGAACCGCTACGTGACGAGGGACGCGAGGCGCCTCTGGGCGAGCACCACGGTGACGGCGATACGGGACGCGGGCGGCCGCATCACCCACACGATGGCGGTGGTGCAGGACATCACGCGCCGCAAGCAGGTCGAGGCCGATCTGATCACGGCGCGCGAGGCCGCGGAGCACGCGAACCGCACGAAGGACCAGTTCCTGGCCGTCCTGTCGCACGAGCTCAGGACGCCGCTCACGCCGGTCGTCACCGCCGCGTCGCGGCTGCTCCGCCGCGACGATCTGGTCGGCGATGTCCGCCGGAGCGTCGAGATGATCCAGCGCAACGCCGAGCTCGAGGCGCGCCTCATCGACGATCTCCTGGACCTGACGCGGGTGGTGCGAGGCAAGCTCGAGCTCATCACGCAGGCGGTCGCGGCGCGCACGGTGATCGAGCACGCGATGGAGATCTGCGCCGATGAGGTCGACGCCAAGAGCATCCGGCTGACGCTCGACGTCGCTCCGGGCGAGCACTGGGTCTCGGCGGACGTCGCTCGGCTGGAGCAGGTGATCTGGAACCTGCTGAAGAACGCGGTGAAGTTCAGCTATCCCGGGTCGCAGATCGAGCTGCGCTGCTACCACGAGGGCGCGCAGGTGGTCATCGAGGTGCGGGATCAGGGCGTCGGCATCGAGCCCGAGGTCCTGCCGCGGATCTTCGACGCGTTCGAGCAGGGCAACGCGGACACGACGCGGCACTTCGGCGGGCTCGGCCTCGGGCTCGCGATCTCGCGCGCCATCGTGCAGCTGCACGGCGGCACGATCACGGCGTCGAGCCCGGGGCGGGGGTCCGGGGCGACCTTCCGCGTCCTGCTGCCCTCCGCGAGGCCGCCTGCGGCCGTGACGCCGGCGCAGGCGAAGGCCGCCGGGACGGCCGCGCCGAGGCGCGCGCTGCGCATCCTGCTCGTGGAGGACCACGAGGACACGGCGGAGATGATGAGCGAGCTGCTCACGCTGACCGGTCACACGGTGCGCATCGCCCGGAGCGTGCGCTCGGCGCTCGACCTGGTCGAGGCGGAGGCGTTCGATCTGCTCGTGAGCGACCTCGGGCTACCCGACGGCAGCGGCACGGAGCTGATCGCCTCGATCCGGTCCGCCGGCAACGAGCTCAAGGCCATCGCGCTGAGCGGCTACGGGATGGAGGAGGATCGCCGCAAGACGATACGCGCCGGCTTCGTGGAGCACCTCATCAAGCCGGTGAGCTTCCGCGACCTCGATGCGGCCATCCAGCGCGTGATGGCGCGGTGAGCTCCGCGCGCTGGAACGCGGTGAGCTCCGCGCCTGCGGCCCAGTGGAAGGCGGCCTGACGGTCGAGCGTCGGAGATCCGAGACGTGCTGGCGGGGTGGACGGGACTCGAACCCGCGGCCTCCGGCGTGACAGGCCGGCGTTATAACCAACTTAACTACCACCCCAGATGTCAGTGATCCGATCGCCCAGCGAGCACCGGCGCTGCTCGGTGCGCGCTGCCCACGAGCCAGATCTCGTCGCTGCCCTGCATCGAGCGATGCAGGGCGACCGAGGGAAGCTCAGGTGAACGGCAGCTCGGAAATACGGAAGAAAGTTGGCGGGGTGGACGGGACTCGAACCCGCGGCCTCCGGCGTGACAGGCCGGCGTTATAACCAACTTAACTACCACCCCAGACTGAACTCATCACAGCTGACCCAGGGCCCTAGCCCTGGGGTGGGCGGGACAGGGGTCGAACCTGCGACCATCGGCTTGTAAGGCCGACGCTCTGCCGCTGAGCTACCCGCCCCGTCGGAGAGGTGCGCGACTCTACTTGCCGAACGGGTTCCGTCAAGATCTATTTTGAGATGGCCTCCGTCCCTGGCGAATCGGGCCTGGGTTTGCCGCCCGGGGCTGAGCGCCTGCGCGTGCCCGGCGAGCTCCATCGCGATGCACCGGACGGACCGGCGGACAGAGCCGTTGGTCCGCCCGCGCGGCCGACTCATCGATACAATTATAGCATAAATTTCCTGAGTATCCGCGCTACGCTGCGCGTCAATCGCGGGGGTCGCGAACCTGTGTGGTGGGAGGAGATAGCAGCGTATGGCGGACAAGATCGGCATCCTCGTCGGCTGGGAACAATCGTTCCCGCAGGCCTTCCTCGAGAGGTGCAACAAGGTGCCGGGCATCCGGGCGGAGATCGCGACGATCGGCGGGACGCCCGAGCGCTTCGAGAGCCCCTACCGGGTGCTCATCGACCGGATCAGCCAGGAGGTGAAGCACTACCGCTTCCACCTGAAGGCAGCGGCGCTCGGCGGAGCGTTCGTGATCAACGACCCGTTCTGGTGGAGCGCGGACGACAAGTTCTTCGGCTACTCGCTGGCGTCGCAGATCGGGATCGCGACGCCGCGCACCGTCATGCTGCCCCAGCGCGACTACATCCCGGGGATCGTCAAGGAGCGCAGCCTCCGCAACCTCGAGTACCCGCTCAACTGGGATGCGATCATCGACTACGTGCGCTTCCCGGCCATCCTCAAGCCCGCGGACGGCGGCGGCTGGAAGGACGTGTCGGTGGTGCGGAGCCAGGAGGAGCTGCTCGCCGCCTACAACGCCTCGGGGCAGAACGTCATGACCCTGCAGGAGTTCATCGACTTCGACGACTACGTCCGCTGCATCTGCGTCGGCAAGGATCGCATCCTCCCGATCCAGTACGACCCGAAGGCGATCGGCCCCACCGGGCTCCGCGGCTGCTACGTGCAGCACGAGGACGAGCGGTGGCTCCCCAAGCGGCTGCACGATCGCATCATCGAGGACGCGATCAAGATCAACAGGGCGCTCGGCTACGACATGAACTCGATCGAGTTCGCGATCCGGGACGGGGTCCCGTACGCGATCGACTTCACGAACCCGGCGCCCGACATGCACATCGAGCACCTGCGGGAGCGCTACTTCAACATCGCGGTCGACTGGATGGTCACGTTCGCCGTGGAGTGCGCGCGCGGCGACCGGCGGACGCGCGACGACTACGCGTGGTCGAGGCTGGTCCGGCCTTCCGTGCAGAAGGTGCGGCTCGGGGCCTCGTCGTGACCGCGGCCATGGGGCTCCTCGACGGCCAGTTCACGCTGGGCATCGAGGAGGAGTTCCAGATCGTCGACGCCGAGACGCGCGAGCTCAAGTCGTACGTGAGCCAGCTGCTCGAGGAGGGGCAGGGCCACAAGCTCCTGCGCGAGCGCGTCCGCGCGGAGATGCACCAGTCGGTCGTCGAGACGGGCACCGGCATCTGCCACGACGTCCGGCAGGCGAGGGGAGAGCTGACCGAGCTGCGCAGCAGCCTGAGCGCGCTCGCGCAGCAGGGCGGGATGCGCATCGTCGCGGCGGGGACGCACCCGTTCAGCGACTGGAAGAAGCAGGAGATCACCGACGGCGAGCGCTACCGGTGCATCGTGGAGGACCTGCAGGACGTCGCCCGGGCCAACCTGATCTTCGGGCTGCACGTGCACGTGGGCGTCAAGGACCGCGAGGTGGCGATGGCCCTCGCGAACCAGATCCGCTACTTCCTCCCGCACATCCTCGCGCTGTCGACGAGCTCGCCGTTCTGGCTCGGGCGGTCCTCGGGCCTGAAGAGCACGCGGAGCGAGATCTTCAAGCGCTTCCCGCGCACCGGCATCCCGGGGCTCTTCGAGTCGTACGGCCACTTCCAGCGCTTCGTCGACCTGCTCGTGAAGACGGGCTGCATCGACAACGCGAAGAAGATCTGGTGGGACGTGCGCGCCCACCCGTTCTTCGACACGGTCGAGATCCGGATCTGCGACATGACCACGCGCCTCGACGACACCGTGGCGCTGGCGGCGCTCATCCAGGCCGTCATGGGCAAGCTCTACCTGCTCTACCGGCGCAACCTCGGGTTCCGCGAGTACCGGCAGGAGCTCATCGAGGAGAACAAGTGGCGCGCGGTGCGCTACGGCATCGACGGGCAGCTCATCGATTTCGGCAAGCAGGAGCAGGTCCCCGTCCGCCTCCTCGTCGGCGAGCTGCTCGAGTTCGTGCAGGAGTCGGCCGAGATCTTCAGGTCCCAGGACGAGCTCGAGCGGATCCGGGCGATCCTCGACGAGGGGACGAGCGCGGATCGCCAGCTCGCGGTCTACGCCCGGACACCGCGCTTCGAGGCCGTCGTCGACGACCTGATCGAGCAGTCGAGCCTCGGCCTCTAGACGAGAATTTCTGCTCGCGCGCCGGCTCTGCTACCGTGCGGCCGTGGGAATCGCTCCGCATCGCTGCGCTTTCGCTCTCTCGGTGGGCTGCCTGGTCGCGCTGTCTGTCACCGCGGGCGCCGCGGGCTGCGCGTCGACCGAGTACGTCAACGAAGGTCCGGGGCAGCCGACGCCGCGGGCCTCCGGCACGCTGCCCCCCGGCTCGACGGGCGTCTGCAAGCAGCCGCAGACGAAGCGGCCGCCCATCGTGAGCGAGGAGCTCTGGGCGCACACGAAGCCGTGCACGCCGCGCACGCCCGCGTCGTACATCCGCCTCGGCTACGCGAAGGACGGCGCGGCGGGCGCCGACCCGGAGGCGGAGCAGCTGGTCGAGCGGGTGCTCACGGCGCTCGCCGAGGGGACGAAGCCCGAAGACGGCAACAACCAGGTCACGAGCGCGATCCGCGCCGTGCGGGCCTACGCGGCGAGGAAGGACGAGCTGCGCGCCCGGATCGTGCGGGAGTCGGCCGACGGGCAGGCGTGCGACGTGACCTACCTGCTCAACACGATGTCCGCGGCGCGGAGCAAGCTGTCCGGGGGCGAGGCCTGCACCGCCGAGGTGTTCGACCCGGAGACGCGCGGCGACGCGTGCCTCTTCGACACGAAGCGGCCCGAGGGGCTGTGGCTCTCGAGCGGCTGGTCGTGCATGACATTCACCGGCGCGCTCGGGAACGAGGCGTCCTGCCATCAGCTCTGCGGCTACGACGATTACTGCGCGCGGCAGGTGTACTGCGCGGCCGGCGACGTCAACCTCCTGCTCTGCACACTCGGGGTCTGCCTGCCCGAGCCGTCTGCCGGCATCAAGTGACGGCCGCCGGCCGGCGCTGACCGAACGCCCGGCGGGCCGGAGCTAGTCGGCCAGGAGGGCGCTCAGCCGCTCGAGCACGCCGCGGAGCAGGTCGCGCGCGCCGCGCAGGAGCAAGCGCCCGTCGCGCAGGACGTCCTGCACTTCGCTGGGTACGGGCAGGAGGCCCGCGCGGGCGGCGAACGCCGCGCCCGTGAGCAGCAGCAGGATCACGAGCAGGGTCAGAAAGACGCGGCGGCGCCACTTCCGCCGGGCGCGGGGCGCCGGGGTGACCAGGGACGGCGGCGCGGACGCGACCGGCAGGGCGAGGCTACCGGGCGGCGACTGCGACGAGGGCTTGGAGGAAGGCTCGTCGAGGGAGACGGGGAGGATGCCGGCGAAGGTGGCGGGGAGGGGCGTGTTCCCGGCCGGCGCCCGCTTGGAGCGCCGCTCGCCCCTCACCGAGGACGCGGTGCGGCTCTCCCCCCGCGACGACATGCGGCTGTCCGCGAGCTGGATCGCCGTCGCGAGCTTCTTCCGCCGCTCGGACACGATGTCTCCGAGCGTGTCGCGGACGAAGTGACCGACGTCGCCGTCCGAGACCGCGATGCCGAGCGAGATCGCGATCTGGTCGATCGTGCGCTGGAATGAGGCGCAGTCGTTCCAGCGGTCCGCCGGATCCTTGGCCAGCGCGCGCTCGATGGCCACCGCGAGATCGAACGGGACGTCCGGCACGAGCTCCCGGAGGGGGACCGGGGCGAACCGCAGGATGTTCTCCATCGTCTTGGCGTCGCTCCGGCCGCGGAACGGGTGGTAACCGCTGAGGGTCGTGTAGAGGAGGACACCGAGCGAGAAGATGTCGGAGCGGCGATCGACCTTGCCCGACGTGAGCTGCTCCGGCGAGAGGTACGGGATCTTGCCCTTGAGCTGGCCGGCGACGCGCGTCTCGTGCAGCCGGCCCGTGGCCTTGGCGACGCCGAAGTCGACGATTTTTACGATGCCGTCGAACGACACCATGACGTTCTGCGGCGAGATGTCGCGGTGCACGAGGTCGACGAGCTTCCCGTCGTCGTCGCGGAGCTCGTGCGCGGCGTGGAGGCCGGCGCAGATGCTCGAGGCGATGCGCAGGAGGATCGGCAGGGGGACGCCCCCGGTCGATTTGACCTGCTTGTTCAGCGAGGAGATCGTGTCGCCGTCGACCCACTCCATCACGATGTAGAGCACGCCGTTCTCGTCGCCGAGCTCGACGATCTCGACCGCGTGGGGGTGCCGGATGCGCGACGCGAGGCGCGCCTCGTCGAGGAACATGGCCTCGAAGGCCGGGTCGTCGCCGAACTCCGGCAGCATCGTCTTGATGGCGACGATCTTCTGGAAGCCCCGGGAGCCCACGAGGCGCGCCGCCCAGACGGCCGCCATCCCTCCACGGGCGACCGGCATGAGGATCTCGTAGCGGCCCAGCGTGTCTCCAGGCTTGAGGTCCGACAAGAGCTGCACGCGGTGATCCTAGATGGGGAGGCGGAGTTTGGAGGGGTGGGGCTCGAGTGCCGCCGTTACGTTCGTGGAGGCACGCAGCCTCGACGTCTGCCGGAGCGACGCAGCGCCATCGCGCTCGCACGTCACGAAGGAGGTCCCGCGAAGCCAGGGTGCCACGAAGGGGACACCGACCTCAAGTTCGGGGGCGCCAGCGCCCGAGGGGAAGGATCTCCGGCGCCCGGCGGGCAGGAGCGCAGGCGCCGAGGAGGCGCGAGGCGGCCGCGCGGAACGGCGGAGGCAGGTGCACGGCGCGAGAGCGGCTCATCGCAGCGGATACTACGCGAGCACCGTCGGACAGGAAGAATGCAGCGAGCGCTGCCGGAGCGATCGACGGGGCGCATCGAGGAGAGCGGCACCGCGTGAAAGGGAATGATTCGTAGCGAAGAGTGCGCCAGATCGCGCTGGAGACGCGGGCGCTGGAGTCGTGATACACGGGGAGCGACCTGCTCGACGAGGCCTCATGGAAGCCAATTTGCGCCCGATCCCGCCGCCGCACGACGAAGACGACGAAGACGTGCACTGGGCGCTGTCGACCGCGACGGCGCTGTGGGGGCGCGGCGAGCGTGATGAAGCGCTGAGATGGCTGCGCCGCGCCGCGGAGCAGGCCTCGGATGCCAACGCCGACCTGCGCGCCCTCGAGCTCTTCAAGGCCGCCGCGGAGGTCGCGCAGAAGATCTCGGCGACCGACGCGGATCCAGGCTCGGCCACGGCGACGGACTCGCCGCCGGCGATCGCGAGCGCGCCGCCGAAGACGCCCTTGAGCGCGCCTCCCCAGGCGCCCGGCGCGGCTCCTGCCACGGCGAGCGCGCCGCCGCCCAGGTCGGGCGCGTCGGGGGCCGGGTCCCACGCGACGCCGTCGCGGCCGCCGGGCGCGGAGGCAGGCCGGGCCGAGCGCGGCGGCGCGGGCACGAGCGCGCCGCCGGCCGCCGCGACGCGGGCGCCCTCGGTCCGCGCGCCTGCGGGCGACGCGCCGGCGGGGCCGATGACCTCGGCGATGGCGTCGTCCCGCGACGCCGGCGCGTCCAAGCCCGTCGGAGGGCTGGGCCGCGCGGTGCCGCTCGCGCCGGGGCGCGCGCCCGCGCCGGCGAGGTCCGTGGCCGTGCACGAGGTGACCCCCACGCAGCTGTCGCCGGCCGCGCGCATGGCCGGCTCCGCGCCGGGGCTCCCGACGCGGCCCGCCGCCGGACCGCAGGCGACCGAGGCGGCCGGCCGTGCTGTCCCGGCAAAGGCGCGCCCGATCGCCAGCTTCACGGCGACCCACACGAGGGTGTCGTCGACCACGGCGGTGACCGAGGAGGTCCCGGCGGTCAAGCTCCCGGGCGCGCTCGCGGGCCAGGAGCCGGGGCAGGGCACGTCCGGCGCTGCGCCCCAGAGCACGACCGGTGAGCAGGTCTGGGCGGACGGGGACCCCCCGCCCGATCAGCGCGAGACGGTGCCGACGGCCATCGCCGTGGCATCGACGCGGCGGCAGGCGGTCCCGCTCGGCGCGAGCTCGTCGCAGGAGGCGACCGAGCGGCGCCCGCGGCTCTGGCCGGATGACGAGGGCACCATGCGCCGGCCGCTGACCGCGCAGGAGCAGCGGGTGCTCATGGAGCACCGGCTCGAGGACCTGGACGAGGAGACGCCGACGCTCGGCCTGGAGCAGGCGGGCGACGACGAGCCGTCCGCCGCGGTTTCAGCGGAGGCGCCGGCGGGGGCCCACGCGTCCGACGATCGCGCCGACTGGACCGAGGCCGAGCCGGACGACGACGATGCCGGCGTCGCCTCTGCGCATCAGCAGGGAGACATGACGCTGGCGGCGGAGCCCTCGGGGGCGATGCAGGCGCGGCCGTCCGAGGGGACGGCGGTGGATTCGGCGTGGAGCGATCCGCCCTACGAGGGCGAATGGCAGGCGCCGCCGCCGCGGCTGCCCGCGTCGCAGATCGAGCCGCTGCCGGCGCTGCGGATCGCGGTGATCGGCATCTCCAGCACGGGGGAGCTCCGGCTCGTCCCGATGGATGGAAGGAACGCTCCGCCGCGGGGCGCGGCGCTCGGGATCCTCGTCCCGCTGAGCCCCGGGGACGGCGAGACGATCGCGCGGTTGCTCCAGCTGCGCGGCTGAGGCGTCGCGGCGCTGCGACGCGCGGGATCGGCAAGAAGTGGGGCATCCCGCGCAATGGCGGTAGCCTCGGGGGATGCATGACGAACGGACCGCCCCGAAGCGCATCCGCGTGACAGGACTGCAGGAAGCCCAGCTGCCGGCGCTTGTCGCGACGGAGCAGGCCTGCACGGCGATGTACCACGAGATCGGCGTTGACGCGGCGGAGGTCCCGGCGCGGACGCACTCCGACATCATCGCGCTGACGCGGCAGCACGACGTGCGCGTGGCGGAGGCGGACGAGGAGGTGGCCGGCTACCTGGCGTGGCGTGACGAGGCGCCCGGGGTCGCGTACCTGGAGGAGCTCTCGGTGCATCCGGACCACCAGCGGCGAGGCATCGCCACGCGGCTGCTCGCGGAGCTGGAGGAGCGGGCGCGGGAGCTCGGCATGGAGCAGATCGTGCTGCGATCCCGGGAGAGGGCGAGCTGGGCGCAGGCTTTCTACAAGAAGGCGGGCTTCGCGCCGCTCGGTGACGACGCGCCCGCGAAGGTCCGCGCGTGGCGGAGCGAGCAGGAGGCCGCCGGGAAGCCGCTGACGCGAAGCGGCGAGGTCGTCCTGTGGGCGGCCATCGCGCCGAAGGCGGCTGATGCGCAGGACGAGGACGAGGCGCTGGGCGACGGCTGAGCCTGCCGGAGGCGGCCGGTGGAGGGCCGCCGTGGGGCGGCGCGCGCCCGATGGGAAGGTGCGCGGCAGGGAGCGCCGGCGGTCGACCGGGGTCGGTCGACCGGGGTTGCCGCGTTGCGGAGCGTGCGTGCGCAGGCGGGGTCCGCTGGGTGAGGGGCTGACCTGGGTTCGGACACCGGCGGGGGCGCCGTGAACCGGCGCGGGTTCGCCGACGGTGCCGTGGACCGACCCAGGTTCGCCGACGGGGCTCGCTCGGACGGGTTTGGCTCTGGCCGAAGGTCAGCCTAGACGCCCGACGACGCAAGTTGACATAATGTTTCTTATGCGATCCAAGACCGGTCCGGGGGCAGGGGGATCAGAACTTGGTTTCACGAGTAATTTCATGAAGTTGGGCTGGATCTGCAGCTGTCGCCGCCGCCGCCGCCCTCAACCGGGGTCGCCGCCCTCAACCCGGGTCGGCCTCGTCGCAACCCACCCCGGGTCAGCTTCGCCACCGCCCTCAACCCGGGTCAGCTTCGCCACCGCCCTCAACCCGGGTCGGCCTCGTCGCAACCCAACCCGGGTCGGCTTCGCCGCCGCCCTCAACCCGGGTCGGTAGGACCCAACCAGAGTCCGTTAAATATGTGGGCCTAGTTCGCTTTTGGCGCACAAGTGGGCACATGTCGCACCGCTCTTCGGCGCGGCCCCCCCAGGCGCCGCGTCGGAATCGCGAGGCACGGCCTCGGATCGTCGCTTCTGCAACGCCGCCCGGAGCCCCAGCCCCCCGTACCGCGCCGACCGCAGGCCTTTCCGACGACGCCAGGACGCCCTCAGCGCGCCGGCTTCAGAACCGTCCCCGAGGCTGAACGAACGCTCAGCCCTTCGGAACCGGTGGCGTCTCGACGTCCAGGCTGAGCAGCGCGCCGCCGTTCGTCAGCACGAACGCCCGCCGACCGTAGGCCGCCGGCGTCATCGCGATGCCGCCGCCGGTCTCGATGCCGTCGATCACGGCCCCGTCCAGCGGTGAGAACAGGAAGATCCCGTAGCGCGTGGTCGTCACCAGCAGCGCCCCCGCGAACGGCACCGGAGCCGAGATGCCACCGTCCGGCAGATCCCGGCGCCAGATCGTCCGGCCGTCCTCCGGATCCAAGGCCCACAGGCCGGTCAGGCCCGAGGACGCGAGGAGCACCTTCCGCTCGGGCACGATCGGGCCGCCTCCGCTGCGAGGCTGGTGCGCAGGCTGATGCCACAGCACAAGCTCGGTGACGCCGACCGCCGCCTCGTTCGCCCAGGCCCGGGTCCCGTTCTCGGCGTCGAGCGCGAAGATACCGCCCGCATAGCCCGCCACGAAGACCACATCGCCCGAGGCGATCTGGCCGAAGACCGGCGTGGTGTCCGTGTCGAGGTACTTCGGCGTCTGGCCACCCGCGCTCTGCTCGGCCTCGGCAGCCAGGTCGACGAGCGCCCACTGCTCGGACCCGTTCTTGAGGTCGTAGGCCATCACGACGCCGTCGGAGAACGCGGTGTAGACCTTGTCCCGCCCGAGCGCCGGGCCGGCGTGCCCGGAGATCTCCATCCCGAACGCCGGCGTCCGGTGCTGGTGCCAGCGCATCGCGCCCGTCGCCGCGTCGAGCGCGATCAACGTGTCGTTCGAGTTCGTCACGTAGAGCACGCCGTCGCGCAGCACCGGCCGCCGCGAGATCTTGGCGTTGGTCATGAAGCGGTAGAGCAGCTGGCCGTCCGAGGCGCGCACCTTGTAGAGCGCGCCGTCGTTCGAGCCGAAGTAGACCGCGTCCGACACCGCGTCGTAGAGCGGCTCGCTCTGCACCGGGCCGAGCGTCTCGAACCGCCAGATGACGTCGCTCGTGTCGGCGCGCACCGCGTACAGGCCGTGATCGCTCGACCCGACGAAGACACGCCGGTGCGCCGCGTCGATCTCGGGGCGGCCGCGCTCGTAGGCCTCGCCGACCTTGCGCGTCTCGGCCGTGAGGTCGCGGCGCATCGTGATGCCCAGCGCGCTCCCCGGATGGTGCAGCCAGAGCGGCGCGTCGGGCGCCGCGGCGACGCCCAGGTTGCCGCAGCCGCCGAGCGACGCGAGGGCCAGCCCGAGGAGCGCAGCGCCCACGGCGCGACTAGTGCGGCGCATCGCCCGCCTTCTTCTCCGCGTTCTCGCGCGCCCGGCGGATCAGCTGCTCGATCTCCTCCGGCGTCATCGTCTGGCCCTTCGGCCCGCCGAACGCGGCGCGGGGCGGCACGGCGGCCGGATCGATCTTGCGCAGCATCTCCTCGACCACGGCCTCGAGGAACTGGAACGAGCGGCCCTCGGCCGACGGCGCCTGGAGCTTCTCGTGCGCGCTCTTGAGCAGCTCCTTCGCCTTGTCGCTGTCGCCCTTGGCCAGGTGGATCCGCGCCTGGTGGTAGAGCGCGAGCTCCTTGTAGCCCCTCATGTCGATCGCCTCGAGCTCCTTGAACGACGCGAGCGCGCCGTCGAGATCGCCCTTGCCCTCCCGCGCGAACGCGATGCCCTCGATGGCGCGCCCCTTCACGTCGGGATCGGCCCCCGCGAGCGGCGACGAGACCACGGCGCTGTACGCGTCGAGCGCGTGCGCGTAGTCCTTCTTGTCGAGCAACACCCCGGCCTGCCCCAGCTTCGCCAGGATCGCCGCACCGGTGCCGCCGTGCTCGTCGATGACCTTGTTGTACGCGGCGAGCGCGGTGTCCGACCGCTCCTCCGCGGTCTTGAAGGTCCTCGTGGCGTCGAGCTCCTTCTCCTCCTCGCTGCGCGTGTCCTCGGCGACCACCCTGCCCCGATCCGCAGCGACGGCCGCCACGAGCGCCGACGACGACACGGCGTCCTTCTTCTCGACCCGCGACAGGTAGAACAGCACGCCGCCGGTCGCGACCAGCGCCGCCAGCGCGCCCCACTGGACGATGTGGAAGTTGCTCTTGAGCCACCGGCCGGCGCCGCTCGTCATGCGGCTGAGCGCGTCCTCGACCATCTCGCCCGGCAGCAGCTGGACCGGGCGACGCCCCGCAGCCTGCTCCTTGCGGCGCGCGAGCAGCTCCTTCGCGCGGGCGTTCTTGTCCTTGGGCAGCTCGTCGCCGGCCGCCTTCTTCTTGCGACGGCGCACGGTGGCCTCGTCGCGGCGACGGGCCGCGCGGTTCGGCGCCGCCTCGACCGCCGCGTCGCCCGCAGCCTCCGCCGGCGGCGCCTCGTCCGGCTCGCCGACGCCAAGCGCATCGGCGACGCGCTGCGCGGCGTCGTCGTCGCCCTCGCCGCCGGCCTCCTTCACCGGAGCGTCGCGCGGCGGCCGCTCCGGGGCCGCCTCCGCAGCCCCGCCCTCGTCGCCATCGCTCCGCGTGGCTTCGTCCTTGTCACTCCCCGCGGATTTCGCTTCGGCCTGCTCTCGGTCCTTGTCCGACACGCGGCGGACTCTAGTCTCGCGGCCTGCGGCGTCAATCTGGCCGGTGAGCGGCAGGCGCTTCATCCCCCGAGCGCGGCGGCGGCGCTCGCTCATCGCGGGCGTCGCGGGCGCCGCCGGGCGACCAGGGCGCAGGCGGCGGGGGCGGGATCTCGTCGCTCAACGGGACGACGGCGCACGCGAACACCTCGACGTTCTGGGTCGCGTACACCACGAAATCGGCGTAGGCGCCCGGCTTCGCGCCCACGGCGAGCGGCAGCGTCGCGAACGCCTCGGTCGGCTCGCTCCCCGGCGGGATCGCGAGCGTGACCGCGCGCTCCGGATCGAGCTCCGGCGCGCTCGCCGGGACGAGCGACGCGCCGTCCCGCTTCGGCGGGCGCGCGCCGCGCCTGGGGCTGCCGAACCGCACCTCGCCGGGGCGGCCATCGTCGGTCCGCGCGCGGCAGAGGACGCGCACGCCCTTGCCGTTTCCCGCCTTCGGGATCACGACGCCGAGCCCCACCCCGCTCTTCGCGAAGCGGCGCAGGCGGCCGAGATCGCGCTCGCGCGGCCCGCCGAGCAGGTCGAGGATGTCGGCCCGGAGCGCGAAATCGAGCCCCCCGGGCAGCGGATCGGGCGTGCCGAGCATGCGCAGCAGCGGCGTCCACAGCTCCGGGCCGGCGCCGAGCTTCACCAGCGCCTCCGCGATCGCGACGCGCGCGGTCTGGTAAGGCTCCTGGCTGAGCCGCTCGGCGAGCGCCGGCCGCGCGGCGTCCTCGCCGATCGCCGCGAGCGCGGCGGCGGCGTACGGGCGGAGCCGCACGTCGCCGAGCGCCGCGATGAGCGGCGGCAGCGCGGCCTTCACCCGGATCTTGGCGAGCGCGTCGACGATCTCGCGCGCCCGCTCGAACGACGTCGCCTCGCCCGCGTCGGCGCCGCCGTCCTGCTCCGGGCCCCGGACCACCTGCCTGAGCCACGCCACGAGCACGTCGTCGCCGCGGCGATCGCCCGCCTCGGCCAGCGCGAGCGCCGCGAGGCGCCGCCACTTGCGGTCGCGATCGACGAGGAGATCGCGCGTGAGCGGCGCGCCCTCGCCGAGCCGCGTGAGCGTGAGCGCCGCCCACCGCCGCACCTCGTCGTCCTCGTCGCGCACGAGCGCGAGCCGGAGCGACGGCGCCGCCTCGGAGCGGCGCAGATCGAAGAGCACCTCGCCCGCCTTGCGGCGGATCGCCACGTCGGCGTCGTCGAGCAGCGCCGCGACCTCCACCACCGCGTCGGCGTCGCCCGCGATGCCGCGGCGGAGCGCGTCGGGCCAGCCCTTGCCCTCCCTCCGGAGGCCGCGGACCTCGTAGCGCCCGTGTGACGCCTCGACGGCGCGCAGCTCCGACCGCATCGCGCCGAGCTCCGCCGGGCGCAGCGCGGAGATGTCCTGCTGCTGGCGCGGATCGGTCGCCACGTCGTAGAGCGCGCACGCGCCGATCTTGCGCGCGCAGACGAGCCGCAGCGTGCCCTTGGCGAGCAGCGTCTGCGTATCGGTCTCGGCGAACGCGAAGCCCGGGAGCGAAGGAGGCCCGCCCGGCGACGCCTCGCCCTGCTCGGCCGCCGCGTCGCCGGAGGCGAGCAGCGGCCCGAGATCGGCGCCGCGCACGCGCGCGGGCCTCGGGATGCCGAGCCCCGCGAGCACCGTCGGCAGCAGATCGACGAGCTGCACCGGCGCCCGCACCACGCGGGGCGAGAGCAGGCCGGGCGCGCTCACGATGAGCGGCACGCGCGCCTGCTCCTCGTACACCGTCGTGCCGTGGTAGCGCCCGCCGTGCTCGCCGAACTCCTCGCCGTGATCGGCCGTGACGATCACGACCGCGTTCGGCCGCTCCTTGCGGATCTCGTCCACGATCGCGCCCACGCCCGCGTCCGCCACGGCGATCTCGGCGTCGTAACGGTCGATGTCGCGGTCGCCGAGCGGGTGCTCCGGGTGCGCCTCGTACGGCTCGTGCGGCTCGAAGAGGTGCACCCACATGAACGAGCGCTGCTCGGGCCCGAGCCCGGCGAGGTAGCTCCGCACCTGCTCCAGCCTGAGCTGCGCGCTCGCGAACTCGATCTTCTGGTACTCGAAATCGAGCGCTCGATCGCGCAGCGCGCCGAAGCGCTCGCCGTCGATGAAGAACACCGCCGGCGGGTAGAAGCCCGCCGTCTTGTAGCCGTAGCGGCGGAGGTGCTGCGCGAACGTCTCGGAGTCGTCCCCGAGCCCCTGCAGCACCAGCGGGCGGATGTACTTGCCCGTCATGAGCGACGAGACCGCGTACGACGTGTGCGGCGTCGGCGTGTACGCCGCCTCGAAGCGCACGCCGTCGGCCGCGAGGCGATCGAGGTTCGGCGTGATCTTCCTGTCGTAGCCGTACGCCCCCACGTGATCGGCGCGCAGGGCGTCGATGCTGATCAGCACGATGTCCCGCTCCCGCAGGTCGATCGCGTGCCCGCTCGCGCGCTCGTCGAGCGGCGCGGCGTCGAGCGGCTCTGGAGGCGACAGCACGGCGGCGAGCTCGACCACGTGGCCGAGCAGCGGGCCGTGCGTCGCGTAGATCAGCCGGATGTTGTCCGCGAGCGCGAGCCGATCCGCCGCGCCGGGCGCGAGCGCCGCGCCGAACGCGAAGAGGACGAGGGCGAGCGCCGCGCGCACGAGCCTCGGGGAGCGCCGCTCGCGCCCGTCGCCCTGGCGGGCCGCCCGCGTGGGCAGCGCCGGCGTGGCGAAGGTCGCCGCCGCGAGCGTGAGCGCCGCGAGCCCGAGGTGGAAGGCGAGATAGAGGCGCGGCAGGATGCGCACGTTCGCGACCTCGAGCAGGACGACCGCGCAGGCCGCCGCGAGGACGAGCCACCTGCCGGCGGCCGCGGCGCGCGCTCGCTTCAGGGCGCGGGCCACAGACGGCGCCGCCGCGAAGGTCACGCCGGCGGCGAGGAGCGAAAGCGCCGCGACGAAGGGCGCGCGCCGGCCGCCCTCGAGCATGCGCCCGGCCGAGACACCGAAGGCCACCGCGCCGCCGAACGCCCCGGCGAGCAGCGCCGCCGCGGCGCGGAACCCCGTGCGCTCGGAGCGTGTGACGATCTCGAGCACCGCGCCGAGGAGGGCGGCGCACGGCGCCGCGGCCGCGAGCGCGAGCGGCAGGAGGTCGCGCACGGCGCGGCCGAGCTCGTGGAGCCCGAGGAGCTCACGCCACCGCAACGCCCCGACGACCAGGAGCTCGGCGAGCGCGAGCGCCGCGAGCGCGAGGTAGGCGTCCGCCATGCGCCATCCGATCTCGGTCTCCAGCTTGCGCGGAGGAGCGTCGGAGCTCCCGCTCGGGAACGTCGCGCGGCTCGGCGCCGGCGCCGGCGTGGACGGGCGCGCCGATCCGGATTGAAGGCGCGGCGCCGAGGGAGCCCGGTGCCCCGGCGCTCCCGGCGCGGCGCCCGCGAGCCCGTCCGCGGCGACGGTCGTGTCAGGCCGGCTCCCGTGGGCGGATCGACCGGGGGGCACGGACCCCCCGGGAGGTCGGCCGGAGCCCCCATGGCCCCGCGGGCGCATCGGAGCCGCCCCGTTGCGATCGGTCATGCGTAGGAGACTTCGAGGATCTCGTAGGTGCGCGGCCCTGCCGGCATCATCACGCGCACCTCCTCACCGACCTCATGGCCCAGCAGCGCGCGCGCGAGCGGCGAGGCGATGGAGATGCGCCCGACCTTGAGATCGGCCTCGTCGGGCCCGACGATCCGGAAGCTCTGCTCCTCGTCCGTGTCCACGTTCGCGAGCTTGACCTTGGCGCCGAACTGGACCTTGCTCCCGCTCAGCTTGGACGGATCGATCACCTCGGCGCGCGAGAGCGTCTGCTCGAGGTAGCTGATGCGGGCGACGATCATACCCTGCCGCTCCTTGGCGGCGTGGTACTCGGCGTTCTCGGAGAGATCTCCGTGCTCCCGGGCCGTTCCGATGTCCTTGACGACCTGCGGCAGGTCGCTCTCTTTCAGCCGTCGCATCTCTTCGCGGAGCCGCGCTTGTCCCTCGGGCGTCATCGGTACTTTCTCGGACATGGTGGGGACGCTTTTAGCATGGCTTCCGGCCGGTCGACGACGGCGCGAGACGCGCCGATCGCTCAAAGCGCCGGACGCCCGGGCCGCAGCGCGCGCTCCGCCCTGCCCCCCGCCGACCTACCCCCGCCAGCGCACGATCTTCCGCGGGGGCCGCCGCGCGTGGGCGTCCGCTGACTTCGTCGCGCTCCGGACGAGGGCCGCCGCGGTCCGGGAGAGCTCCTCGGGGTGCGGCCCGCCGTGCGGGACGGCAGCGGCGTCCACCGCCGCCGTGGCCGCGCCGGTCGCCTCGGCGACCCGCACCTCGACCGGGACGTCCGCGTCCGGGAGCCGCACGAGGCCGCGGTAGATGAACTCGCCCGGCGAGTCGCCGGCGTCGGTCTGCTCCAGCACGTAGCGAGCACCGGAGGACGGCCGCCCGACGGCCTGCGTCACAGCCGCGGCCCCGAGCGGGCCGGGCCCGACGCCGCCTTGGCGGGCGCGCGGCGCTGCCCGCCGGGGCCCATCTCGTCGAGGAAGCGCCGCGCGGTCACGGCGAACGGGCCGCCCCAGTCCCGGATGACCGACTCGAACACGGCGCGCGCCTCGTCCGGCTTCTTCATCTTGAGGAGCGTCTCGCCCTTGAGGACGAGCGCCTCCGGGTCGAGCCCGGAGCCCGGGAAGGTCCGCAGCGCGTAGTCGATCCGCGCGAGGGCCGCGTCGAACACGTCCTCCTTGAGGTAGTAGCGCGCCACGTAGAGCTCGTGGCGCACGAGCCGCCCCGTCACGACCTCGAGCATGTAGGCCGCGTCCTCGCGGTAACGGCTGCGCGGGAACTGCCGGAGGAACGTGCGGATCTCCCTGTGGGCCTCGATCGTGGTCGCCTGGTCGCGCTCCTCGGCCGGCGGCAGGAAGACCGTGTCGTCGATGTCCAGGTAGAGCGCCTTGGCCATCCGGTACTTCGCATACTCGACGTTCCGATCCGTCCGGTGCTCCTGGATGAACGCGCGGTACGCCGAGATCGCCTCGGGGTACTTGCCCTGCTCGAACTCGAGGTCGGCGATCCGGAGATCGGCGAGCCGGGCGTAGCGGCTGTACGCGAAGCGCCGCTTCACCTCGGAGAAGAGGGCGCGCGCGTCCTCCCAGTCCTTGGCCTCGAAGGCGGCCATCGCCTCGTTGTACGCGGCGCGCGCGTCCTCGGTATACGTGAGGGTGGCGGTGCGGCCGTCGTTGAATTCGAAGTCGCAGCCCACGAGCCCGCCCAGGGCAGCGAGGCACCCGGCAAGGGCGAGGACAGCGGCGGAAGGTCTCATCGGGCACGCCTCGTACCCAATCCGGCGCCGGCGCGCCAGGGCTTCCGCCGCGGGCCGCGCCTCCGCGCCCCTGCTCCCGCGTCGTGGCGCACGGGTGAGCTGGGGTATGGTCGGCCCATGCCCGCTTCCCCTCCAGCGCCCCCCACCCCGACGCTGCACCCGGGAGGCGCGGCCTCGCCCACGGTCCTCATCGTGGACGACGAGCGCAACATCCGCCGCACCCTCGCGCTCGTGCTGCAGGGCGAGGGCTACAGGGTCGCCGAGGCCCCGAGCGCCGAGGCGGCGCTGGAGCTGCTCGCGCACGGCGACAGCCCCGTCGACCTCGCCCTGGTGGACCTGCTCCTGCCCGGCATGAACGGCCTCGACCTCCTCCAGCGCGTGCGCCAGGACGACGCCACCCGCGAGCTGCCGGTCATCGTGATCAGCGGCCACGCGACCGTCAACGACGCGGTGAAGGCGGTCAAGCTCGGCGCCTG
This sequence comes from Sorangium sp. So ce887, assembly GCF_051521455.1. Classification (NCBI taxonomy): domain Bacteria; kingdom Pseudomonadati; phylum Myxococcota; order Polyangiales; family Polyangiaceae; genus Sorangium; species Sorangium sp. So ce887. The sequence goes on from NZ_CP150354.1 coordinate 5,152,605, forward strand.
CGACTTCTTCGAGAAGCCGCTCAACCGCGAGCGCGTCCTCGTGGGCGTCAAGAACGCGCTGCAGAACTCGCGGCTCGCGCGGGAGGTCGAGGATCTGAAGGCGCAGGTGCAGTCGCGTTACGAGATGATCGGCCAGAGCGCCGCGATGCAGCGGCTGTTCAAGGAGATCGATCGCGTCGCGCCCACGAAGGCGAGCGTGCTCATCACCGGCGAGAGCGGCACGGGCAAGGAGCTCATCAGCCGCGCCATCCACCGGCTCTCGCCGCGGGCGCGGGGGCCCTTCGTCCGGGTCAACTGCGCCGCGATCCCGCGCGAGCTCATCGAGAGCGAGCTCTTCGGCCACGAGCGCGGCGCGTTCACCGGGGCGAGCGGACCGAAGCGGGGCCTCTTCGAGCAGGCCCACGGAGGCACGCTGTTCCTCGACGAGATCGGCGACATGGACCTCGCCGCCCAGGCCAAGGTGCTGCGCGCGCTGCAGTCGGGCGAGATCTGCCGCGTCGGCGGCGAGCACAGCCGGCACGTCGACGTCCGCGTGCTCGCCGCGACGAACAAGGACCTCTCGCGCGAGGTCGCCTCGCTGCGCTTCCGCGACGACCTCTTCTTCCGCCTCGCGGTGTTCCCGATCAAGAGCCCGGCGCTTCGCGACCGCATGGACGATCTGCGAGCGCTCGCCGACGCGTTCATGGCGGCGTTCTGCAACGAGAACGGCCTGAAGCAGAAGGCGATCGATCCGGTGGTCTACGCCGCGCTCGAGCGCCGGAGCTGGCCGGGCAACGTGCGCGAGCTCAAGAACGTGATCGAGCGCGCCGCGATCCTCTCGAGCGATGTCGTCACCATCGCCGATCTCCCGGAGGATCCGCACGAGAACCCGTTCGAGGACGACGCGCAGGGGGCCGCCGGGGAGGGCTCGATCGCGCCCCCCGCCCCCGGCGCGGCCGAGCCGCACGCGGGCGCGGCCCGCCACGAGCCGGAGCGCCCTCGCCTCACGCTGCGGGAGTTCCGCGATCGGGCCGAGCGCCGCTACATCGTCGAGGTGCTGGCCAGCCTCGACTGGAACATCTCGCGCGCGGCCGTTTTGCTCGGCGTCGAGCGCACGAACCTCCACAAGAAGATCCGCGCGTACGGCATCAAGCGGGGCGAGGCGCCGCAGTAGCGCCGACGGACCGCGCGCGCGGCTTTGCAGCGAGGCTGCCGCGGCCTTGCCGCGCTACGCGGCCCCCCCGAGCGCCCTGCGGACGGCGCGGAGGAGCGACTCGGCCGTGAACGGCTTCCCCAGCACCGCGGCGTCCGGCCGGGCGGCGAGCGGGCCGTCGAGCGCGTCGCCCGTGTAGCCGGACATGAAGAGCACCCGCATGTCCGGCCTGAGCTTCACGAGGCGCTCGGCGAGCTCGCCGCCGGACATCTCGGGCATCAGCACGTCGGTGAGCAGGAGGTCGACGCGCCCGCGCTGCGCCTCGCAGACGCGCAGCGCCTCGCCCGGCCCGCGCGCCGTCAGCGTGGTGTAGCCGTGCTGCGCGAGGATCCGGCTCGCGAGGGTGACCACCGCGTCCTCGTCGTCGGTGACGAGCACCGTCCCGCCCTCGCCCCGGCGCGGCGCGGCGTGGGGCGCGCGCCCGCGCCGCGAGGCCGCCGCCCGCGCCGAGAGCGGCAGGTAGATCTCGACGCGCGTGCCCTCCCCGGGCTGGGACGCGAGCTCGATGAAGCCGCGCCACTGCTTGACGATCCCGTACACGGTGGCGAGCCCGAGGCCGGTCCCCTTCCCCCTCGGCTTCGTCGTGAAGAACGGCTCGAAGGCGCGCGTCCGCACGTCGTCGCTCATCCCGCTGCCGGTGTCGCTCACGACGAGGCGCGCGTACCGGCCGGGCGGGATCGCCGGGTGCGCGTCGTGCAGGCTCCCCGCGGCGCCGACGCGGACCGCGCGCGCCTCGATCGACAGCCGGCCGCCGTCCTGCATCGCGTCGCGCGCGTTCAGCGCGAGGTTCATGACCACCTGCTCGATCTGCCCCGCGTCCGCCAGCACCCGGCAGCCCGAGGGGCCGAGCGCGATCGCGAGATCGACGCCGCCCCCGACGACGGCGCGGAGCGCGCCCTCCATGCCGCGCACGACGTCCCGCAGATCGAGCACGACCGGCTGCGCGAGCCCCCGCCGGCTCACCGTGAGCAGCTGGCGCGTGAGCGACGCCGCCCGCTGCGCGGCGCCCTTGATCTCGGCGAGGTCCTTCTGCACCGGGCTCTGCTCGTCGAGCTCCTCCATCACGAGGCTCGTGTAGTTCAGGATGATCGCGAGCAGGTTGTTGTAATCGTGGGCGATCCCGCCCGCGAGCCGCCCGACCGCCTCCATCTTCTGCGCCTGGCGGAGCTGCTCCGAGAGCTCGCGCCGGCGCTCCTCGGTGCAGCGCGAGGACGAGAGATCGACGATCGCCCCGACCACGAGCCGCTCCCCGCGCCGCTCCGTGAGCGCCTCGGTCCGCATCACCCGGACCGTCGACCCGTCGCGACGCGTGAGGCAGGTCTCGAGCGGGCTCGCCGGCGGCGGCTTCGCGCCCGCGCCGCCCGCCACGCACCCGCCGAGGACGAGCTCGGCCGCCGCGAGCGCCTCCTCCCGCGAGCCGTAGCCGAGCAGCCGGGCGAGCACCTCGTTGCAGTCGACGAGGCGGCCGTCGAGCGAGGCGACGTAGAGCCCGGCCGGCGAGCAGGACGCGAGCAGCGGGCTGTGCTCCACCGGGTCTCTCGACGATCGTCCGCTGCTCATCGACGCGCTATCCGTGCGGAAACGTTCAGTCGGAGGGAGATCCCCGACTACCCGAACTGAAGCGCGGACTCCCCTCGACTGCAACGCCGTTCACACCGGCAACACGCATGCGTCGCGGGAGGGACGGCCGGCGAGCCGCGCAGCGTGGACGGTTTCTTCTTCTCCATCCCGGCAAACTGGCCTAGACCCCGCCGGGGCTCGGGCGAGCCCTCAGGAGCGCGGCATGTTCTTCCTCGACAGCTCGAACCCGGCCGAGATCAAGGAGATGTTCTCCTGGGGCGTGCTCGCGGGCGTGACCACGAACCCCCTCATCCTCTCGCGCGACGCGGGCTGCGTCGATCTCGAGCAGCGCATCCGCGAGGTGCTCTCGGCGTCGGCCGGTCCGGTGTCGGTCGAGCTGACGAGCGAGACCGAGGCGGCGATGCTCGAGGAGGCCCGCGGCTACCACGCGTGGGCGCCCGAGCGGATCTGCATCAAGGTGCCGTTCAGCGACGTCGGCCTCAAGGTAACGCACGCCCTCGCGAAGCGCGGCGTGCGCACCAACGTCACGTGCGTGATGAGCTTCAATCAGGCGTACCTCGCGGCGCTCGCCGGCGGCGCGTACGTCTCGATCTTCAGCGGGCGCATCCGCGACATGGGCTACGCCGCGACCCCGGTCATCGAGCGCACGCGCGTGCGGCTCGAGCGCGAGCGGCTAAGCGCCGAGATCATCGTCGGCTCGATCCGCCACCTCATGGACGTGAACGAGGCGCTCGACGCCGGCGCGCACATCGTGACCGTGCCGCCGGTCATCCTGCGGAAGATGCTCCACAACCCGAAGACCGAGGAGACGATCCGCGAATTCAACGCCGCCTGGGAGAAGCGTGCTAAGTAGCCGCGCGTGAACGCCGAGCCCGGCCGCGCGCGAGGAGAAGTGGAAGCTCGAGGGCCGCGCCCCCCCGGAGACCTGAGAGACGAGGACAACCCCGGCCGCCGCGCGCCGCTCCGCGCCCCGGAGGAGGCCCCCGCCGGACGCAAGTACGCGGTCGAGGAGGTGAACCGGGCCCTCGTCGCCGTCGCCGGCCGGCCCCGGACGGTGCTCGACGTCGGCTGCGGGATCGGGCTCAACGGCGCCGCCGTCAAGCGCACGGGCGCGCGCGTGACCGGGATCGAGATCGCGCCCGGGTCGCGCGCGCGCGCCGGGGAGGTGCTCGACGAGGTCCTCGCCGCCGACATCACGAGCGACGCCGCCGTGCGCGAGGCGCTCGGCGACCGGCGCTTCGACCTGCTCCTGTTCGCCGACGTCCTCGAGCACACCGCCGACCCGCTCGCGGTGCTCTGCCGCTTCCTGCCGCACCTCGAAGAGGACGGTCACGTCATCGTCTCGCTCCCCAACGTCGCGGCGTGGCCGGTGCGCCTCGGCCTGCTCGCCGGTCGGTTCGACTACGCGCCGAGCGGCATCCTGGACGACTCGCACCTCCGCTTCTTCACCCGCGCGTCGGCGCTCCGGCTCGTCGAGCGGGCCGGGCTCGAGGTGCTCCGCGTCGAGCAGAACCCGATGCTCGTCCGCGCCGCCAAGGGGCTCATCCTGAGCGGCCTCGGCGCCGGCGAAGACCCCACCGATCTCGCCCGCTCGCTCCCCTACAAGGCCTACCAGGCGCTCGTCCGCCCGCTGGAGGACGTCGTGGCCGACCGCGCGCCCGGCCTCCTCGCGTTCCAGCACGTGATCGTCGCCAGGAAGCCGCCGCGCCCCCGCCGGATGCGGCTCACCGTCGGCATGCTCACGATGGATGAAGAGGAGAGCGTCGGCGCCATGATCAGCGAGATCAGGAAGGCCGCGCCCGACGCGGAGATCCTGTGCGTCGACAGCTCCACGCGGGACAGGACCGCCGAGATCGCGGCCGGTCTCGGCGCGCGCGTGCTCCGCCAGGTGCCGCCCCGCGGCCACGGCCCGGCGATGGAGCTCCTCATGTACAGCGCCGCTGCCCGGAGCGAGCTGCTCATCTACCTCGATTGCGACTTCACCTACCCCGCCGAGAACATCCCGGTGCTCCGGCGGCTCGTCGAGGAGGAGGGCGCCGACGTGGTGAACTGCGCCCGCACCCGCACCAGGCCCGCGGCCATGCCGGTCCCGAACTACCTCGCCAACCGCGCCTTCGCCGCCATGGCGCACGCGATGCACGGCATCCCCACCTCGGACGTCCACAGCGGCATGCGCGCTTACCGGTGCTCGGTGATTCGCGCGTTCGACTTCGACGGCGAGGGGGACGCGCTGCCCATCGACACGCTGCTCTTCCCGGCCAAGTGCGGCTATCGCGTGGTGGAGATGCCCATCGAGTACAACGAGCGCGTCGGCACCTCGAAGCTGCGCAAGGTGGCTGGCACCGTGTGGACCATGATTCGCCTCCTGCGCGCGCTCCCCGTCGGCGACCGCCTCGGCGATCGCTACGAGCGCCGCTAGGCGTCACGTCGCGCGCGTCACGTCGCGCGCCGTCAGGCATCGCCGCTTCGGAGATCAACGGCCATGAAGCGGTGGCGACGCGGTGCGGCGTCACCGCTCCCGCGTGGTCATCGCATTGCGGTCGCCTATACTCCGCATCTTTGACTCCAGAGGAGGCAAGAGATGCGGTTTCTGAAGGTAGTTTACGTACTAGGTGTGTCCGCGCTGACGGGCGCGGCCGCGGTGGCGGGCTGCGGAGGCGACGACGCCGGCGGGACGAGCTCGAATTCTCCGGGGGCGACCAGCGGCGGGGCCGAGCGCGACTGCTCGCTGAAACACCCGGTCTGCACGGCGGTCACCTCGGACTGCGTCGCCGTCCACGACAATCAAGGCGCGACCACGCTCGGGCTGCGCATGGCGCAGCTCACGATCACGAAGCCCGACGTGCTCGCGAGTGGCTATGTCGCCGGCCTCGTCACCCAGGGCCTGACGATGAACCTGCCCCAGTGTAATCTGAACGGCACGGGCACCTTCTCCTGGCTGCTCGAGTTCGACACGACGACGGGCAAGCTGCGCACCGGCGGCGCGATGCCCACGGTTGACCCGCGCGAGGGCTACTGCTTCGCCAACATGACCGCCGGCGAGTTCGAGATCGCGCCGACCGAGATCGACGCCCCCCTGACCGACGGCGCGTGGAGCGGGGAGGCCGAGACGCTCAACGTCCCGATCTTCCTGGAAACGAGCCCGGAACCGATCATCCTACCCCTGCACCAGGTGCGGCTCACCGACGCGAAGGTGTCGGCGGACAACAACTGCATCGGCCGGTACAACGTCGAGGGGCTCGAGTGGGACAACGCCTGCCTTCCCGGCCAGGACGGCGATCCGCCGGCGTTCATCAACGGCGGCAAGCTCGCCGCCTTCATCACGCTGGAGGAGGTCGACCGGGTGATCGTCGACGCTGTCAAACAGAGCCTCTGTGTCGTGCTCTCGGGCGATATCGTAAAATACGGGACCGGTGCGGACACCAACACCTGCAAGCGCGACGAGAACGACCAGATCGTGCTGAAGGGCGACTGGTGCAGCGCGACGAACTCGCCTGCGACGGACGACTGCGCAGACGCCTATGCGCTCGGCGGCGAGTACGCGGCGAGCGCCGTCAAGATCAACGGTCTCTGCCCCCAGTAGCGCTTGCGGGCGGCTCTCCGGGGAGCGTACGCTCTGTCGTGGCGTCCTGATGCCCGCGTTCAGCGGGCTCGGCGCTGCGGGTCGCGCTCCTCGGAGGGTTCCTTATGCCCCGCGTCATCAAGCACTTCTCCTCCATCCTTGTGCTCCTTGTCATCGCCGGATGTGCCGCTTCGGGCGGCGGGTGCTCCGGCTGTGGAATGACCCCCCTCCCCGCCGGCTTCAAGCCCGCGGACCGCGTCGAGAACGCCGGCGCGGCGCGGCTCACGCAGTCGGGCATCGAGTTCCTCGAGCAGAACCTGGGTGTCCTCGGGCGCGCGCTGCTCGGCGGCGGGGACAGCGGCGTGATCACGTTCTCCGTCCCCCGGACCCCGGGCTCCGTGCTCGGTGGCATCATCGATTACACGCTCTGTCCCGGCGGGGCCGATGCGGCGGCGACGCCCCCGGCCTGCACGGCCGAGATCGACGTGGGGCGCGCGGCGCTGCAGATCCAGCCCAAGGCGCCGCACAACCTGGTCATCCGAGGGCCTCTGCCAGTGCGAATGCAGAGCCTGCCCATCTTTCTGGACGGCGGCATCCTCGGAGAGAGCACCCAGTACGTCACCCTCAACGGCAACGGCGCGTGCCCGCCCGACGAGCAGACCTTCACGAACATCGATGTCGAGGTCGATCTCTCGATCGAGATCGACGTCAACCCGCAGCACTCGAGGCAAGGCTACTCGCGCGTCAAGGTCGTCCGGCTCTCGATCGACGAAGATCAGCTGGAGTCGAGCCTGCACCTCGACTGCGGGGGCACGTGGGTCGGCGATGCCCTGGATTTCGTGAAGCCGATCATCACGAGCTTCATGGGATCGATGTCCGACACGCTGAAGGCCCAGCTCGATCAGCAGCTCTGTCAGAAGGCGGATCCGACCCTGGACCCGGCCTGCCCGGACGGAACGAACGACATCGGCGGCGTCTGTCGCTACGGCACGCAGGCGACCGACGAGTGCGCCTCGATCCTGCTCGGCGTCGAGGGGCACCTCGACCTCGGCCGGCTGCTCGCGGGCATCTCTCCCGGCACCCAGGGCGGGTTCGACCTCCTGCTCGCCGGCGGCGGCATGAGCGAGCGCGACGACGGCTCCGATCTCGCGTGGGGCGACCTCAACCCCGTCGGCAACGGGGTCACCCTCGGCCTCTACGGCGGCGCCGAGCCGCTGCCGACGTCGAAATGTGTGCCGCTGTCGGACATCAAGCTGCCAGCGGGCATCCCGATTCCCGATGAGCTCGTCGCAAACACCCTCTCCGGTTGGCCCGCCGACCTCCCCGGCCCGCACATCGGTCTCGCGATCTCCGAGCGCTTCGCGAATTACGCCATGAACGGTCTCTACAACAGTGGACTGCTCTGCCTCGGGATCTCCACGGAGACGGTGCCTCTCCTCAACTCCGGCACGCTGGGGCTGCTGGCCGCGTCGGCGAAGGACCTCACGCTGCAGCGCGAGTCGCAGCAGGTCGCGCTCGTCATCCGCCCGCAGGCCCCGCCGCGGGTCACCTTCGGGAATGGCACGAACGCCAGCGACGATCCGCTGATCCGCATCCAGCTCGACCGGGCGAGCTTCGATTTCTACATCTGGTCGCTCGACCGGTTCATCCGGTTCATGACGGCGACGTTCGATCTCGATGTGCCGATGAACCTCGCGGTCACCCCCGAGGGGCTGACGCCGGTGATCGAGACGCTCGGGGTCACGAACGGCGAGGTGACGAACAGCGGGCTGCTCCGGGAAAACCCCGAGTCGATCGCGGACGCGCTCGGCAGCCTCATCGGCAGTCAGGTCGGGCAGCTGATCGGCAGCGGCCTCCCGGCGATCGACCTCGACGGGCCGCTCGCGGGGCTCGGGCTCTCCCTGGTCGTCCCGGAGTCGGCCGAGGGGGCGGGCTCCCCCGGCCTGCGGAAGCTCACGAAGGGGCAGGACAACTACCTTGGCATCTTCGCGTCGTTCGGCACCGCGGCGCAGCAGCGCGCGATGCGGAGCGAGACACAGGCCGAGCTGAGCCGCAAAGAGGTGCGGGCCGAGGGGCTCCGCCTGCCGACGATGACCCGCGACAACGCGCCCACGGCCCGGCTCGTCATGGGCTCGCCGCTCGACGACGGCACCCGGGTCGTCGAGTACTCGTACCGTGTCGACAGCGGCGTGTGGCGCCCGTTCACGCGCGAGCGCATCGTCGACCTGCGCGACGACTGGCTGCGGCTCCCGGGGCGTCACGTGATCTCGGTGCGATCGCGGATCGCGGGCGACCCGCTGTCGCTCGATCCCACGCCGGCGACCGTGGAGATGGTGGTCGACGTCGATCCGCCGGTCATCTCGGTCGGCGCGGCGGTGGACGGCTGGGTGCCGCTCGAGGTGCGCGACCGGGTGTCGGACGCCGAGCGCGCGAAGGTGCGCGTGCGGCTCGACGGCGGGGCGTGGTCGCCCTGGTCGACGGCGGCGGAGATGCGATCGGTGGACGTCGGAGACGCCGCCGACATCGAGGTCGAGGCCGTGGACGAGGAGGGGAACGTCGGCGCGGCGCGGCAGGCGATCCTCCGCGGCCGCGTCCCCATCGACCCGTCGGCCGGCTGCGGCTGCGTCGTGGCCGGCGGCCCGGGCGAGGGCCCGTCGGGCGGCCTCTGGCTCGGCCTCGCAGCCGCCGCAGCGGCCGTGCGGCTCGCGCGGCGCGGCGGTTCCCGAGGCGCCGCGCCTGCCCGGGGCGATGCGCCGTCGCGCGCCCGGCGTGGCGTGCGCGGCGTGCGGGGCGCGCTGGCCGGCGTCGCCGTCACCGCGCTCCTCGGCTCGCACGCGGGCTGCTCGTGCAGCGATGAGCCGGTCGTGGAGGACCCGGGGTGCGTCGCGCCCGGCTGCATGACGCTGGAGCACGGGCTCATCGGGGCCTACACGTCGGTCGCGGTCGCCGCCGACAAGCGCACGGTCTGGGTCGCCGGATACGCGGAGGCCGACTGGCACAACGCGTTCCAGTGGGGCGACCTCGTGGTCGGCACGTGGGACGGCGAGTCGGTCGCGTGGGAAGCGATCGACGGCGTGCCCGCGGAGCCTCCGGTCGACCCGGCCAGGTTTGACGTGAGCGGGTTCCGCGGAGGCCAGACGGATCCGGGCGACGACGTCGGCCTCTGGACGTCGATCGCGATAGGTCCGGACGGCGAGCCGGCGGTGGCCTACTACGACCGGACCCACCGCGGGCTGAAGCTCGCGCAGAGGCAGGGCGACACGTGGGCCGTGAGCTCCGTGCAGCAGGCGCCGAACAGCGACATCGGCCGCTACGCGAAGCTCCTCTTCGTGAAGGGGCTGCCCGTCATCGCCTACCTCGCGATGGAGCCAGGCGAGGACGGCGCGGTCACGTCGAGCGTCCGGCTCGCGACCGGGGAGAGCGCCACGCCCGGGGAGGGCGCGTGGCGGTTCGAGGATGTGGCGACGGACGAGGCGACGCCGTGCCGGGAGTTCCTCTGCGACGAGGGGACGAAGTGCATCCGGGCCACGGGGCGCTGCGTGAAGCCGCTCGCGAGCGGCGACTGCGCGCCGGCGTGCGCCTCGGGACAGGTGTGCATCGACGAGGGCGGCTCGCCGGCGTGCGCCGCGATCTCCGACGGGAACCGGACCGACACGTACCCCGAGGCGATCGGCGACTACATCGCGATGGCGCCGGACAACGCGGGCGGGTTCGGCCTGGCGTTCTACGATCGCATCCACGGCGACGTGGTGATCGCGTCGCGATCGGCGGGGGCGTGGGAGACCCGGATCGTGGACGGCGCGGCGCCCGACGGGACCGACACGGGCGACGTGGGCATGGGGGCGTCGCTGTTCATCGATCGCGCCGGGGACTGGCACCTCGCCTACGCCGACGGCCGCTCGGAGGGGCTCCGGTACGCGCGGGTGAAGGGCGGCGCGGACGTCGAGCCGTCCGAGGTGGCGGACGACGGGCTCGGGATCGAGGGCGTCCCCTTCGAGGACGGGCAGCACCTCGTCGGCGACGACGCGAGCGTGTTCGTGACGGCGGCCGGGGAGGTGCGCATCAGCTACCAGGACGCGACGAGCGGGACCCTGCGGCTCGCGATCGGAACGAAGAGCGGCGACGGCCACAGCTGGCTCGTGCAGGAGATCGAGCAGGAGGGGTTCGCGGGCGCGTTCTCGCGGATCGTCGAGGTGGACGGGCAGCTGCTCATCGCGAACTGGTGGCGCGTCGGCGGCCAGACCACCAAGGGCGACGTGGCGCTCGTGGCCCCGTGAGGCGCCCGCCCGGGTTGCGGCGCTGTCCCGCGAGGGCGCGGGGCGCCGCGCGCGGAGCCCGCCGCGAGCGCTCCGTCGGCAGATCGCCCTTGATCCGGCGATCCGCCGACTGAGTATGCTCCGGTCGGCGCGACCAGGGCGCGGTGCGTCTTCTGCAACGATGTGCAGGCAGAGCGGAGCGTCACAGGAAAGGCTTGGGACGATGAGAGCGACGGAACGGACGAGCAGCAAGGCGGTGAGCAACGCATCCCCTCTCCCCTCCGGCGGAGCGCAGGACAGGGTCGGCGCGCCGGCGCGGCGCGCCGCGCGCCGGCGGAGGGTCGGCATCCCCTTCTCCTTGTGGATGCTCCCCGCCGCGTCGGCGGCCGTGGCGTTGCAGCTCGCCGGATGCTGGCCGCTGTCCTACTCCGAGGACTGCGAGGACGACTCCAGGTACTGCCCCCCCGCCGGGACCGGCGGCACCGACACGCCCGAGCCCACCTGCGACGCGGATCCGACCCAGGATGCGAGCACGGTGACGGACCAGTGCGCTGTGTTCGCCAGCGCGGGCGCGGCGTCCGGAGGGGACGGGACGAAGGGGAGGCCGTACGCGACGCTCGCGGAGGCGATCGCGAACGCGAACGGCAAGCGGGTGCTGGCGTGCTCGAGCGAGGCGTTCGAGGAGAGCGTCACGATCAAGGCGGCCGTCGAGGTGATCGGCGGGTTCGACTGCGCCGCGGGCTGGACGTGGAGCGATCAGGCGCGGAGCGCGATCGAGGGCCCCGCGAACAAGGTGGCGCTCACGCTGGCGGAGGACGCGAGCGGGGTGAAGCTGCAGAGCTTCGCGATCCGCGCGGCCGACGCGACCGAGCCGGGCGGCTCGTCGATCGGCGTGGCGGTCGCGGACATCGAGGCGGAGCTCGTGCGCGTCGACGTGATCGCGGGCGACGGGATGGATGGCGCGAGGGGCGAGACGCCGGCGGTGGCGCAGGACGGCGTGAGCGCGCCGGATGACGTCTCGGATACGTGCGTCGGAACCGTCTACGGCGGCGTGCCCGGCGTGACGAGCTGCGACGATGGCGAGACGCGCGGCGGCATCGGGGGGCTCGGTGGAAAGACCGTGGAAGACGAGGGGCGCGGGCAGAACGGCACGGACGGCACGCCGCTACCGGGAGAGAACCCCGGGGGGACCGGCCTCGGCGGCATCGGATACGGACAGCCGGATGCGCTGAACAACTGCACGCGCGGCGAAGAAGGCGCGCCTGGCACCCATGGCCAGACCGGCGACCGTGGCAGCGACACCCTGCTGACGCTCGCCAGCGTCAGCGGGGGCGACGGCAGAAGCGGCACGAGCGGGGCGCGCGGCCAAGGTGGAGGGGGCGGCGGGGGCGCGAAGGCGGGGCAGTTCTGCGCGGCCGGCGAAGGGAGGTACGACGACGGCGTGGGCGCCAGCGGCGGCGGGGGCGGGGCCGGAGGCTGCGGGGGGAAAGGAGGGGGCGGCGGCAAGGCCGGCGGGTCGAGCCTCGGGATCCTCAGCCTCGGGACCCGGCTGGTGCTGACCGAGGTGAACATCACGGTCGGCGCTGCGGGCCACGGAGGGACCGGAGGCGACGGAAAGCGCGGCGGCAACGGCGGCAACGGCGCTGCGGGTGGCTCCGTCGATGCGGATACGGGTCCGGGCGCCCGGAAGGGCTGCGACGGAGGCCCGGGCGGCGCGGGCGGCGACGGCGGCCCCGGCGGCGGCGGCCGAGGCGGCCACGCGGTGGGCATCGCCTACAAGGTCACGCCGGCCTCCGCGCCCGCCGAGCTGCCGTTCGAGGGAGGCCCGGCCGGAGACGGCGGTCCCCCCGGGTTCAGTGGCGCGGAGGTCAGCGCCGGCGCGCCCGGGGTGACCGGCGCATGCTGGGACTTCGCCACGAACACGAGCTGCGCGCCGCAGTGAGCCGCGCAGCGGCGCCGTCACGTGCTCACAGTGAGCCGCGCAGCGGCGCCGTCACGTGCTCACACGGACGCCGAGCGGATCTCCGCCGTCGCCGGGCCGCTCACGCGTGCGCGCTCGGCGGCCACGAGCTCCAGGAGCTCCTGCCGGGTCGCCTGCCCGCTGTCGAGCAGCTCGCGCATGGCGCCGTCCACGTAGCCCTTCGTGCGCGCCAGGCGGGGAGCGCTCTCCCCGCCCTCCCGCGCGGTCAGCATGTCGTGCAGCATCCGCCTGAGCCCCGTCATCGCCTCGGTCTTCGAGCGCATCGCCATCACCTCGCCCGATCGGCCTAACGAAGGCGGCGCGATCCGGCCAAGTTTCAGGCGCGCGGCAGCCTGCTCAGCGCGAGATCCGCGGCCGGGCGCTCGACCCCCGCGAGCGCGACCCCCGGCCCCTTCCGCGGGACGAGGACCACACGGCAGCGGCCGCGGGTCGCCGTCTCCGCGTGGGACAGCCCGAAGTCGAGCGCCGCGCCGATGGCGAAGACGAGCGCGCCCATGCCAAGCAGCTCGGGCGACCCCGCCCGCGCGCCGTCGACGAGCAGCGAGACGCCGAGGTATGTCCCCAGCCCCAGCGCGACGAGCCCCGCGTAGAGGCCGAGCCGCGGGTAGCGCACCTCGCGCGTCGCGCGGAGGAGCGCCTCGACCGGGATGTACGTCTCCTGCTCCCGCAGCGTCCGGCCGAACAGCTCGGTCCGGCTGCGGACGGTCACGCCTCTCGGGCCGATCTCCACCGAGGCGGGCCGGCGGTACCGCAGGAGGAGCCGACCGGCGAGCCGGGCGACGTGCGTCACCAGCAGGATCCCGGTCGCGGCCAGCAGCACGAGCGCCACCGGCCCGCGCGGCGGCGGCGACAGCTCGCCCGCGAGCCGCCCCGGCGCCCGGCCGTCGGCATCCGGCCCGCCGGCCGCCCAGCCCTCGCCGCCGGTCGCCCCGGCGCCGCCCAGCGCGGCCTCGCCGTCTGCGGCCGAGGCGCCCGGCGCGCGGCTCGGCCGCCTCCCGGGCGACACGGCGTCGCGCAGCAGCGAGCGCACGATCGGATCGCGCACCTCGTCCACCAGCGCCGCGGCCTCGGCGCGCGCGTCCGGCGAGGCGCTCCCCCGCAGCGCGGCCGCGGCGATCAGCGCGCCCGCCCGGCCGAGCTGCGGCAGCGCGCCCTGGTCGGCGCGCCGCACCAGCGCGGCGACCGCCCGCCAGAGCCCCGCGGCGCGCTCGCCCAGGGCCGCGTCCAGGGCGGTCAGCGCGTCGACCGAGGTGTACGTCGCCAGCCAGACGAGCGCCTCGGCGACGCGCCCTTCCGCCTCCGGCCCCTCGGGCGGCGAGAGGGCGACCCCGCGGGCGAGCAGCGCGGCGAGGAGCACCCGGGTGGCGCTCCCCGCGCCCTCGCTGGTGCCGCGCTCGAGCGCCCGGATCACGTTGCCGAACCGGGTCTCCGCGTCAGCGACCGACAGGCCCGCGCGGTCCACGAGCTCCGCGAGGCCGCCCTCCAGGGTGGTCCGCCGCTCGTCCGCGGCGGCGAAGGCCGCCGTGTGGACGACCCGCGCGAGGTCATCGCCATGGGGGTGTCCGGCAAGCTCATCGAGCGCGGCGTGCGGAGAGTGTTCGGGCGTCATCGGCGCGGGCTGGTCGGATTAACTGAACGCCGCCCCTTTGGCTAGTGTTCCGCGCGGCCCCCGGCGCCGCGGCCGGCGCTCCGCCCCCCTGGCGCGGCCGCCCCCGCCCCGCGCGCCGCCTCATTCCGCGGCCCGCGCGCTACTTCCTCCGCGCTGCGGCCTGGTCCCGCAGCGCCTGCTCCACGAAGCCCATGATCAGCTTGAGCTGCCGGTTCGTGACGTGGAGCTTCGACCAGATGACCTTCCCGTCGGTGTTGAACGTGACCTCATCCACCACGTCGATCTTCGTGATCCCCAGGTTGATGCTCCGGATCGCGTTCAAGGTCCTCGTGAGCTCCTGCGCGTGAGCCAGCGCATCTTCAGGGGATTCGTCGCCCGCCGTGACGGCCAGGTCGGCGCCCCCGTCCTGGGTCGGCGTGACGGTGAGCCGCATCCACGCGATGCTGCGCGGCAGCGCCTGGACCCCGCGGAAGGCGTTCGCCGGCGTGAGCATCGAGATGACGATGCCCGCCGTCGACGATTTATTGAAGCCTTTCATGGACTTCAACTTGGATAGCTGATCTTCTTCTTCAGCAGGAAGGACCACGAGCAGCCGCCGGTTCGGGACCATCGCGAAGATGCGCTCGCTGCGGTCGGCGGTGGCCCGGGCGGCGGGGACGGGGGCGCCCTCGATCCACGACCCGTTCGATCGCTGGACGACGACGTCGACGGCCGCGCGCATGGCCGCCTCGGGTGCCCGGTAGTCCATGACGGCGACGACCTTGCTGGAGTCGCGGAGCTGCGGCCCGGCGATGAGGAGGTGGTCGATGTCCCGGATCGGGTCGATGGTGGTGTCCTGGAAGAAGGACTGCCACTGGGGGATGGTCGTCAGGATCCGGCCGAACCAATCGCCGAGCTCGTGGCTGCGCAGCCGGTCGCCGGCGATGAGCACCTGCACGTTCGGGTCCTTCGACGCGAGCTTGCCCGGCGCGCCCGCGACGCTCAGCGGGGTGCGCAGGTTCGGTTGATCGCCGTCGTCGCCCGTGCCCGCGTCGCCCGCCGCGTCCGGGCCCGCGTCGCCCGGCGGCCGGCGGCGCGGCGGCTTGGGCGCGCCGGCGTCCGGCGCCTCGGGCGCGGCGCTGGCCGACGCCGCGGGAGGAGACGGCGCGGGCGGCGGCGTCGCGCTCGCCGCGGCGCCCGCCCCGCCGGGCGTCGCCTCGCCGCCGGTCGCGGAGGGCGCCGCGGCGACCGCGCTGGGGTCGTCCGCGAGCAGGTCGAGGTCGATCGGGACGATCGTCTCGCCGGCGTCGTAGTCGGTCAGCTCGCCCCGCAGCGCGAACATGGCCTCGAGCCACGAGAACAGCGGGGTCGGGAGCAGGGGCAGGTGCAGGAGCAACGCGACGGCCGCCGCGGTCGCCAGCGCGCGCCTCGATGCGGCGCGGACGAGCGGGATGACCCCGGTGCCCAGGCCCGCGCGCCGGGCCGCAGTCGTGTTGTTCAAGCCACGCCCCGGGGTCCGTTCCGCCACGGCGGTACCCTAGCAGCAGCCGCTCGAACGGCATCCGCGCTGCGGACGGCGCGCCGCCCGCGCGTGCGCCGCGCGTGCGCCGCGCGTCGCGGCTGCGTGGCATGTCGTTCGCTCTGGCGACGGTCATGCGATGCCGCCTGCCCCGGCGCCCGCCGCGGTGAACCGAGGGGCGCGCGCTCCGCAGAGAAGTGGATCGACACGTGAGTGACCAGGTACTAAGACCGCCGAGCCGACCCGACCCTACGGGTCGATCACCAGACCGCGAGGACCGGGAAGGCCAGTCCTCGCCCAACGCTGTGGATGCGATGAACCGCTCTCAGGCGCCCCGACCCCGCGGGCAGAACGACCCCGCACGATCGCACGGCAGCGGCAACGTCCGCACCGGCGGCGCGCGGAAGCCGCAACCTGCGCCGGATCCCGGTCGCTCCGGGGGCGGCGCCAGGCGCACCTCGCTCGTCTCGAGCGCGCTCGGGTTCATCGCCGCGGCGGCCTTCGCCGGCACGGCGGCGTGGGCGAGCGGCTGCCAGGGCGAGGCGCCTCCCGGCCCCTCCACCGAAGGCAAGTCGCCGCCCGAGCGGACGTCGTCCCTCCCCCGCCCGTCGCCCACGTCCGCCGCCCGCGCGCACGCGTCCGCCGAGGCCCCGAGCCCGAGCGCCGAGCCCTCGGCGGCCCCGGAGCCGCCCGCGCCCGACAAGCCCTACACGGGGCCGCTGCTCGGCTCGATCGTGCCGCAGGCGTCGGTCTACCCGACGATGGAGTTCTCGAAGCAGCGGCTCGGCTACATCCGGCTCGGCAGCAAGGTGCCTGTCGATCCGAAGCCGATCAAGGGCGGGAGCTGCGCCAAGGGCTGGTACCGCCTCCTCGACGGCGGCTACGTCTGCGGGAGGTCGGCCACGACCGATCTGTCGAACCCGCAGGTCCGCCTCGGCATCACGCCGCCGAACCTCGAGGAGGTCCTCCCGTACAAGTACGCGTTCAACACGACGCACGGCACGCCGCTCTACCGCTCCGTCCCCTCGAAGGACGAGATGACGCGCTACGAGCCGTACCTCGAGTCCTCGAAGCGCAAGAAGAAGGAAGAGGAGAAGCAGCGCGCCGAGGAGCTCTACGAGGAGACCGAGAAGGAGGTCGCCGCCGCGGCCGCAGCCGCCGCCGCTCGCCCCTCGGCGAGCCCCCCCGAGGCGGGCGCGACCCCCGTGGCCGCGGTCACCTCGGAGGCATCTGCGACGGGGGACAAGGCGGCGGCCGTCGCCGCGGCCGCGTCGCTCGGCATCGCCCCGGCGCCGGTCGAGGAGGAGCCCGAGAAGCCGTGGTGGGAGAACGTCGACGACAAGGGCAGGCCGCTCAACGTCACGCTCGCCGATCTCGACAAGGACGCCGACTCGACGGTCGCGAAGCGGATGGTGAAGGGCTTCTTCGTCGCGGTCGACAAGACCTTCGGCTGGAACGGCCGCAGCTGGTACAAGACGACCGCGGGGCTCGTCGCGCCGAGCGACCGCATGTACGTCATCAAGCCGCCGTCCTCGCAGGGCATCGACTTCCCCGAGGGCGCGAAGTCGGTCGGCTTCATCCTCGCGAAGTCGGCGAGCAAGTATCAGTTCGACGACGAGATGAAGTCGGTCTCCGTGGCCGGCTCGCTGGAGCGCTTCGCGGCGTTCGGCCTCACGGGGGAGTCCCACAAGCACAGGTCGGTCGTCTACCGGAAGACCACCGAGGGCTGGTGGATGAAGGGCGCCGACGGGACGTACACCGAGCTCGGCGCCCCGCCGCCGGACCTCGCGCCGGGCGAGAAGTGGATCGACGTGAACGTGTCGCGCAAGACGCTGATCGCGGTCGAGGGCGACAGGCCCGTCTTCGCGGCGCTCATCTCCCCGGGGAGGCGCTCGAAGGACAAGAAGAAGGACCACCCGACGCTCACGGGGGTGTTCCGCATCCGCGAGAAGCACATCGCGACCACGATGGACGGCGACGGGACGGTCGCGGGCGACCTGCCGTACAGCATCGAGGACGTGCCGTTCGTCGCGTACTACGACGGGTCGTACGCGTTCCACGGCGCCTTCTGGCACTCCAACTTCGGCCGGGAGATGAGCCACGGCTGCGTGAACCTCTCGCCGCTCGACGCGAAGAAGGTCTTCTTCTGGAGCGAGCCCAGCCTGCCCCGCGGCTGGCACGGGGTCTGGGCGACGCCGGAGAACCGCGGGACGCTCGTGTCCATCCACGAGTGAGCGGGCCACGAGTGAGCGGCGGCGGTCCCTCGCCTCGAGTGAGCAGGCCACGAGTGAGCGGCGGCGGTCCCTCGCCTCGCCCGGACGACCGGCCGCCTGTCACCCAGCGAGCGCCGGGCTCGTCGCTGGAAATCCGGGTAGGTCGTTCTCGGAACAGCTTGAACGGTCGCTTTGACGGGGCTCCCTCTTGACTCTGGAGCCCCCTTCGCACACTTGTGGAGCCGCCATGGACCAGTTCTCGGCGCACCTCGATCGCGGGTGGGATCTTGTCCAGCGCGGCGACACGCGCGGAGCAGAGGCGTCGGCCCGGCGGGCGCTCGAGCTCGATCCGAACTCGCCGGAGGCTCACAACCTGCTCGGCTTCGTCGCGGCCCTCGAGGGCGAGGGCGAGGAGGCCATCGAGGCGTACCGCCAGGCGATCGCCCTCGATGACACCTACCTGGAGGCGATGCTCAACGCCGCCGAGGTGTACATCCACCCGCTCGGCGATTTCGATCAGGCGATCGAGATGTGCGACCAGGCGCTCGATCTGGCCGAGGTCGATGAGGAGATCATCGACGCGCTCCTCCTCAAGTTCGACGCGCTCCTCGGCAAGGGCGATCTCGACGAGGCCGCTCAGGTCGCCGCCAAGATCCCCGAGGGCCCCTACGACAACCCGAACCACACGTTCCTCGTGGGCCGCGCCTTCTACGAGATCGGCCAGGCCGACAAGGCCGCCGCGCTCATCGAGGAGGCAGCGCTCAAGGATCCGCGGCACGCCGAGGCCCACTACTACCTCGGGCTCATCCGCGACGAGCGCGGCGACGTCCGCGGGGCGACGCAGGCCTTCCTGCGCTCGCGCGAGCTCGACGTCGAGCTCGGCATGCCCCCCTGGGCGCCGAGCCGCGACGGCTTCATGGCGCTCGCCGAGAAGACGATCGCCGCGCTCAACCCTGTGCTCCGGCGCTACGTCGAGGGGGCGGAGCTCTACATCTCCGACGTGCCCGGGATGGAGCTCGTGGCCGAGGGGGTCGATCCGCGCGCGCTGGTCCTCCTCGACGGCCTCAACGCCGACGAGCGCGAGCGCGGCCTCCGCGGCAACGTCGAGGTCCACCCGTGCGCGCGGGTCTTCGTCTACGCCCTCAATGTCGCGCGCCTCGCGGGCAGCATCGAGGCGCTCGACCGCGAGATCAACCTCGCGCTCGAGCGCGAGATCACCGCGACGTTCCTCGAAGCCGAGCAGAACGAGCGGACCGAGAAAGAGCTCAACTGACGTCGGCGGCCGTCAGCTGACGGCCGCACGGCCGCACGTCCGCACGCGAAAACGGCTGCGGGCGCCTGCGCGCCGTGGCGTCAGGACGACCGGCGTCGCCGCTTACTTCCACTTGATGGCGATCACCTCGGTGCTGATGCCGGGCGACGAGCGGATGACCACGGAGCTCATCAGCCGGTGCACGGCGCCGAGCCCGAGGCCGAGCCCCTGACCGGGCATCCTCGGCACGAGCCGCGCGGAGCTCGACGAGGACGGGCTGCGATCGCTCTTCGGCCCCACGTCCTCCAGCATCGCGATCTTCGGATCCAGGCCGGGGCCGGAGTCGCGCACGATCACCTCGACGCCCCAGCGGCCGCTCCCCGCCGGCGCGTCCTCATGGATCGCGCGGATGCTGATGCTGCCGCCGCCGCCGTGGCGCACGGCGTTCGACACGAGCTCGGCGATCGCGATCGCGAGCTCGTGCTGCGCGCGCTCCGAGAGCCCCGCCCAGCGCGCGATCTGCGCGCCCTCGGCCGCGCAGGCGAAGCGATCCTCCTCGCGCGTGACGGGGATGCTGAAGGCTGGCGGGGTCCGCTGCGTCACGCCGCGCCCCTGTCGCGGAGCACGGCGACGACGCACGTCGCGTCGTCGAACGACTTCTTGTGGGCCTCCACGATCCGGCGCGCCATCTCCTCCGGATCGAGGTCGCGGAACGCGCCGAGATCGAAGCCGCTGGCGATGCCGTCCGAGTGCAGCAGGACGACATCGCCCGTGGCCACAGGGAAGCGAAAGCTGCGGAGCCGCCGCACGCGCCGCCCGAGGATCCCGGCGGAGCAGAAGATCGGCATGGCCGTGCGCGTGATCGCCTTCATCGCGATGTTGCCGACGCCCGAGAACTCGAGCTCGCCCGCGCTCTCGTCGATGCGCAGGAGCGCCGCCGCCGCGCCGCGCGTCGACGCGATGTGCTCCCCTGCCCCTGTCAGGAGATCCTCGAGCGGCATCGAGGCGTGGTCCTCCACGTAGCGACAGAAGGCGGAGGCCGCCTGCGCCGCGTGAGGACCGTGGCCGAGCCCGTCCGCGAGGCCGATCAGCACCCAGGGTGCCTGCCGGACCACCACCACCTCGTCGCCGGCAACCTCTTCGCCGGCCGCGACGCAGCACGCGGTCCCTATCGCGATCGTCATCCGAGATACTTCCTGACCGTCACGGTCGTCCCCGCACCGGGCGCCGTCTTGACATCGAACGCATCCATGAGCGCCTTCGTGCCGCGGAGGCCCGCGCCCATGCCGTGGCGCGAACGGTACTTGCCGCTCAGGATCTCCTGCAGGTTCGAGATCCCGGGCCCGTGGTCCTGCGCGATGATCTCGATCGCCCGCATCGGCGAGGTGAGCGAGCGGACGACGATCTGCCCGCTGCCCGCGTACCTGACGATGTTGCGCCCGAGCTCGGAGATCGCGGTGACGATCTTCGTCTGCAGGACGTCGCTGACGAGGTGCTCGATGCAGAGCTCGCGGCCCGCTGACCGCGCGCGCAGCACGTCCTCCTCGTTGCGCACCTCGATGGTGATCTCGCGCGGCGCCGGGGCCGCGTGATCGAGCTCGCCGAGCTCGGTGATGCACCGATCGAGCTGCGCCTGGTCGCGGACGAACAGCTTCACCCCGCGCTTGACCTCGACGAGCAGCCGCCGCAGATCGCCCTCGCGCGCGTAGAGCGGGTCGACCTTCGCCTGCCGAATGCCGCAGTCGATCACGCTCTTCCTCACCGCGGGCGAGAGGAATTGCGCCAGCACCGTCTCGATCTGATCGGTGATCGAGCGGCCGACGATCTGCGGCGACGACGGCACAGGGCCGCGCGCCGACTGCGGCGAACTCGGCAAGCGCGTCGACACCGGTCCACCGGACCGGCTCGACGGCGGCCCCGTGGCGCCGCCGCTGGAGGGCGGTCCGTCACGAGGAGGGATCTTCATGCGACACCTCGTTCGTGAGCTCCGGCGGCATCATGTCGTCCTCGGCGGACGGCGCGAGCATCTCGACGGCGCGCTCCAGGTTCAGCGCGGTCACGACGCCAGGTATCTCGAGATCCATCTCCACGAGGGCGATCGCGACCGCGGGACGCAGGCCGCACACCGCCGTCCGGACACCCATCAGCCGGGCCGTGAGCGCGATGTCACGGATGGCGCGGGTGAGATAGCTGTCGAGAATCTCGACGCCGGAGAGGTCGACGATGAGACCGCGGGGTGAGCGCGCTTCGATCGACCCCGTCACGTCGTCGCGCAGCTGCTCGACCTGGCCGTCGGTGAGCCCGCCCTGCACCGAGACGATTAAATTCCCGAAGAGGCCCACGATGGGGACCCTACCCGCTTGCATCAAGTGGACGTCTCCTTCCTCGCGCTGAGCTGCAGCTGTGATGTGGTCATCGGACCGCTGCCCGACGGATCGAATGCGGCCTGCATGCCACCAGAGGTGAACGGCTGGCCTGCCTGCTTCTCGTCGCCGTTGGCCGCGCCGCGACGGCCGCCCATGAGGGACGAGAGCGTCGGCTTCTGGCCGGCGAGCGCCAGGCTCTCGCGCAGCGCGTGCTTCAGGTTGCGCGCGGCGCGGACGGTGCCGAGGTTGATGCCGAGCTCCACCATCGTCTGCGCGACCGCGGGCCTGACCCCGGTGATGCGACACCGCGCGCCGAGCAGCTCCACCGCCTTCATCAGCTTCATGAAGTGGTCGGCCGTCTGCGTGTCGATCACCTCGACGCCCGTCACGTCGATGATGACGTAGCGCGACTGGCGACGGACGATCTCGTCGAGCAGCCGCTCCATGATCTGCGCGCTCCTGCGCGAGTCGACGACGCCGATGATCGGCAGCGCGAGGACGTCGTCCCAGAGCTCGAGGATGGGCGTCGAGATCTCGTCGATGGCGTAGCGGAGCCGCTCGACGAGCTCGCTCTTGGCGCTCTCGCTCTCGACCAGATCGCGGTTCTTCCCCTCGAGATCCTCGATGAGGCGCTTCTTCTCGGTCGCGTCGCGGAAGACGGCGACGGCGCCGGAGATCGAGCCGTCCTTGCCCCGCATCGGGCTCGCGCTGACCGTCAGGAACAGCCCCGTCGCGGGGCCGGCCTCGATGCGCGGGTCGGTGAACACCGGCGGCACGCGGACCGAGCGCGGCTCGGCGTCCTCGCCCTGCGGCCCCGAGGCCGGGGCGAGGGTCGGCATGGCGTTGCCCGGCATGCCCTGATGCCGGCGGGCGACCCGCGCGTCGTGCTCGGCGGACCTCCGCGCGAAGAGCTCCACCTGATCGACCGTGTCGCCGCGCAGCGCGCGCGCGAGCGGGTGCTCGGACGCAGGCCAGGGCGTCGCCTGGTCCGGGAAGAACAGCGTGGCGTCGCCGGGCCCCGGGTCGTCGCCCGACGCGAGGTCGAGCGGCGCGCGGCCGAGCATGTGCTCCGCGGCCGGGTTGCGCATCAGGAGCTCGCCCTTGTGGTCCACCACGGCGACGCCGTCCGCCATGCTGTCGAGCACGAGCTTGAAGATGCCAGCCTGCCGCCGCAGCTCGTCCTCCGAGCGGGCCAGCTGCTCGCTGCGCTCGCGCGCCTCGCGCATCGCCCGGTCGAGCTGCGCGGCCTGCTCCTTCGCCGCGCGCTCGTGCCCCTCGATCTGCTGCTCGAGCGTCACGATGCGCTCCGTGAGCCTCGTAACCTCTTGCCGCAGAGCTTCTTCGCTCATCGCGAACTCTCCGTCCTGAGCCCGCGCTCGCCGTGCGCAGCGCTGGGCAGCGCGTCTCTCCGATGCGCGCCGCGACGAGCCGCCTTGCAGGCTCGCCCGCGATCTGCGCACCGGGAGGATGAGCCGCGCGGGCCGGACGAGACGGCCGCGGAGAGCGCCTGGCGCTCCGCCGTCCTGTCCGTCCTTTGCACGCTCGTAACGCTCATGTCTTCTCCTCGCAGGGTGCCCTCGCCCGAACGGGGGCCGTGTCCAGCACCAGTCGAGAAACACAGCTTATCGCTAACCGGGCAACCTACCGTCAAGCTTCGCGTCGGCCGTGCGTGTCGCTTGTGGCGACGGCATCCGCCGTCGCCCAGACGAGGTAGCCCGTGCCCATACAACCTCGCCGTGCTCTGCGTCACGACGGACGTCGTCTGCCGCGCCGCAGCGAGGCCGAGCTCGGCCGCCAGGCACCTTGGATTCCGCTCCGGATGAGCGGATGGAAGGTCCGAACGCACGTGAGGTTCCTCGCGTGGGGCGCTCTGCGTGGGGCGCGTAGAAGCGCGCGGGCCGATCAGTCGCCCAGGCTCTGGCGCTCGCGGGTGCGCCGACGCTTGGCCTTGCGCTTCGAGTCGACCGGGCGCTTCGGGTCCGGCCCGCTCTCGCCGGTGGTCGGCGCGCCGGCGTCGAGCCAGCGCCACAGCGCCATCTGGTCGGCCGTCGCCCCGTGGCGGATGGCGCGCTTCAAGATCTTCTTCGCGAGCACCAGCTTGCCGCACCGGGCGAGCGCGTGGGCGTAGCTCGCGGCGATGTCGGCCTCGCCCGTCTGCGCCTCGGTGGCCTGCGCCAGGAGCGGCAAGGCGTCCTGGGGGCGGTTCAGGGCGACGTCGTAGAGGTGGCCCAGGTTGTGGGCGTACCACGGGTTCTCGGGCGCGATCGCCAGGGCGCGCTCGTAGGCGCGCGCGGCGTAGCGGTAGTTGCCGAGGAGCGACTGCGCCAGGCCGAGCACCGCCCACGCCCCGTCGTCCTCCTCGTGGAACTGCAGCACGCGGCGCGCGAAGAGCGCGGCGCGCCACGGGTCGTGCTCGACGCCCATCTCCGCGAGGTGGCGGTGCGCATAGAGCCACGGGTCGCTGCCGGGCGCCGTCGCGCGGGCCAGGCGCGCGAGCAGCGGGAGGACCCTATCCGCGTCGAGCTTGTCAGCAAGCGCTCGATCGATGTCCCGTCGAAGCCGGTCGATATCCTCCGCTCCACTGCGCGCCATCCCTTCCGTGATACGACCAGTGGGCGAGCTTGGCTAGCGCGTTGCGCGCCGGGAGGCGCCGCCTGGACGGCGTCGCACGCGAGCGCCCACCGACGTACGCTGGCGGGCGGTGTCTGGCGCGCGCGGGGACGGCGGGGAACGCCTGCGCGGAGCCCGGTCCGCCGCCTCGTCGCGGCGGACCGACACGCCGGCGGCGCGCCGCGCTCAGGCGTCCTCCGCCACCTCTTCGGCGCTTGACGTGCGCTCCCGAGCCTGCTCCGCGCGCGCCTCCTTGCCCGCGATCGTCGCGCCGTTCAGCGCCGCCACGACCCGCGCGAGCTCGGCCTTCGGGACGCTGACGAACGCGTTGCGCTCGCGCACCCGGATGCGCCGGATGTCGCCCTTGGACATCCCGGCCTGCTCGATGAGCACGCGCTGGAAATCGGCCGCGCGCGCGCCGTCGCGGCGACCCAGGTTGATGAAGACCTCGACGAACTCGCCGTCCGCCTCGTCGCGCGAGGGCTCGGCGCGCGGCGCCTCGCCGGGCTCGCCGCTCTCGATCTCGACCGCGGGCTCGCCGGGGGGCGAGGGCGCAGCGCTGCTCACGCTCACGCGCTCGCGATCGCCGCCGCGCGACGCGGGCGAGCCGGGCGGCGGGGACGGCGGCTCGCCGAGGATCGGCTCGTCGTCGCCCTCCTCCTCCGGCGGCTGCCACATGGTGAAGTCGGCATGGCGGGAGAACGGCTGGCCCGGCGCACCGCCCTGAGGCCGGCCAGGTGCGGCGGCGACGCCGGCCGCGGCGGGGCCTCGGCGCGCCGACAGCAGCGTCGCGGTGCCGGGACGGTCGCGCAGGCGCTCCGCCGGGCCGCGACCCGGCGCGCCCTCGCCCCGCGGCGACTCGAGCCGCATCAGCGGCTCCGGCCGCGTGAGCGGCTCGACCGAGACGGGCCCCTCGTCGCGCGCCCTCGTCACCTCGGGCCGGCGCGGCTCGAGCCGCAGATCGTCCCCGGCCGGCGCGTCCGCGCCGCGCGGCCCGCGTCGCCCCTCGTCGCGCCGGGGGCGCAGCGATCTGCGATCGCGCTCCCGCGCGCGGTCCCGCTCACCCTCGCGCGCGAGATCGCGCTCGCTGCTGCGCTCCGTCTCCGGCGGACGCGGATCGGCGGAGTCGGCCGCGCGCGGGATCGCGTCGCGCGGCGCGCGCCCTTCGCCCCGCGCGCTCGCGCGCGCCGCTGGCTCGGGCCTGGTCGAGGGCTCGGCGCCCTCGCGCGCCGCCGCGCGCTGCGGCGGCTGGGCGCGCCGCGCCGCGCTCGCTTCCTCCTGCGCCGTCGGCCGCGCGCCGAGGTGGTCGCGCAGGAGGCCCGCCACGATCGCCTCGGCCTGGTCGTGCGTGAGCAGCCGGCGCGCGAGCGAGAGATCGGCGGGGTGCGTGCCCTTCGGCAGGAACGCCTCGGCGAGCATCGCGACGAGATCGGCCTCGGCGCGCGTCTTGAGCTCCCCCTCCGTGGGGAGCTGCTTCTCGAGCGGCCGGATCTTGTACGTCAGCCGGAGGATGTAGAGCGGCCCGACGTCCTGCGGCGTGATCAGCGCGATCGCCGTGCCGGTGCGCCCCGCGCGGCCGGTGCGGCCGGTGCGGTGCACGTACCCCTCGGCGTCCTGCGGGAAGTCGTAGTTGATGACGTGCGTGAGGTGCGAGATGTCGATGCCGCGGGCCGCCACGTCGGTGGCGACGAGGAAGCGCAGGCGCCCCTCGCGCGTCGCGCTCATCACCTTCTCTCGATCCGACTGCGGCAGATCGCCGTTCAGCCAGTCGGCGTCGTAGCCCTGGCGCTTCAGCGCCCCGGCGACGGCCTCCGTCTCGTCCTTTGTGTTGCAGAAGACGACCGCGTTCTCGGGGTTCTCGACCTCGATGATGCGGATCAGCGACGTCAGCTTGTCGCCCGTGATGAGGTAGACGTAGTGCTGGATCTGGAGCGCGCCGACCGCGTCGCCCGAGAGGGTGATGAACTCGGGCGAGCGCAGCTTGCTGCGCGCGATGCGCTCGATGTCGGGCGGGAGCGTCGCCGAGAACAGGAGCGTCTGCCGCTCCGGCGGCAGCTCGGCGAGGATCGCGGTGAGCTCGCGCTCGAAGCCCATCGAGAGCATCTCGTCGCACTCGTCGAGCACGAGCAGCCGGATGTGCTTGGCGACGATGGTCCCGCGGCGCAGGTGGTCGAGCACGCGGCCCGGCGTGCCGACGATGACCTGCGCGCCGGCGGCGAGCGCGTCGATCTGCCGCTGCATCGGCGCGCCGCCGTACACGGCGACCACCTTGATGCCCTTGCGCTTGCCGAGGCGCTCGACCTCCGTGGAGACCTGGACCGCGAGCTCTCGCGTCGGGCACAGCGCGAGCACCTGCGCCTGCGCGAGCGAGCGCTTCACGGCGTGGTCGACGATCGGGAGCCCGAAGGCCGCCGTCTTGCCGGTGCCGGTGCGCGCCTGCACCACCGCGTCGCGCCCGCGCGTGACCGGCTCCCACACGGCGAGCTGCACCGGCGTCGGGTGGACGTAGCCAATCTCCGCGAGCGTCTCGCGCAGCTCGGACGACAGGGGCAGCACATCGAATGTGGGAAGCGGCTGGGGCTTTTCGCCGGTCGGCGCTTCACCCGCCACTGCGGCAGGGGGAGAAGGAACGGTCATGTCGGTCATATCGTCCTGCGTGATCGCCGCGTCGGGGTATTATCTCGGGGACACGGGCCCAAGCTGGCCATCGACGATCGCCCGGACCCGACGCCGTAGCGGAGCCAGATCGCCTGCCTCGCGCCGCGCTGCGTGCTCCTCCGCATAGCGGAGCCGCTCGATGGCGTCGAGAGCGCGCTCGTTCTCCGCGGAGCCCCGGCACGAGGCGGCGACTCCGTCCCGGTAGGTCCACTCCGGAGCGAGCGTGCTCCGGAACCGGGCGAGGGCGGCGTCCTCCCCGTCGGTCCCGGGGGCGGCCTCCCTGGCGCGCTCGACGGCCCGGACCAGCGCCAAGAGGCCCTCCTCGCAGCTCCCGTAGGGCGACGGCGCGGCCGGCAGGAAGAAGACCTGCCGGATCAGCTGGAGGGTGCACGAGACGATGATGAGCGCGGCGAAGCTGTAGTAGGCGACCAGGGCGATGCGCCGGCCGCGGGCGCGAGGCCCGCTGGGGCGCCGCCGCCCGCCGGGCGATCGCGCCTCGGTCCCTGGCACGGCCGGGGCAGGAGCGATGGGCGCGGGAGCTTGGGCGGGCATGAGAGCTGCGATTCCTTGGGCGGGAAGTGGTGCGCGGGTGGCGCGCGGCCAGGCGCGCGGGCCGCTCTTCATTATTTCGTTTAGGTTGTGAGCCGGGGAGCCCTGGAGCCCGGCCCGGCCACCGCAGGTCGGGCTCGCTTCCGCGGTCCCTTCCATGCGGGCCAGTGCTATCACCTCGCCGCGGGCGCGACGAGATGCTGTTGGACCGGAGCAGCGCGAGGTGACCGAGATGACCGCGGCGCGCTGTGCCGCCCGCCGCCCCGCTGCGGCGCTCGCTGCGATGGCCCTCGTCCTCGGCCCGCCGCAGGCCGCGCCGGCCCAGCCGCTCCGGGACAACGCCTACACCATCGACCTCTTCCAGGGGCCGATCCTGGCGCCGCTGCGTGTGACCGGGATCGCCGGCGCTTACGCCGGTTACGCCGAGGGGATCGCCGGTATGGTGGCCAACGCCGCCGCGCCCGCGGTCCGCGAGCCCTTCAGCGTGAAATGGCTCGAGGCCGACGTCGCCGCGTCGATCTCGATACCCATCGAGCTCTTCGAGAACAACGACTTCGATAACAGCGGCGACATCGACCTCGACTACTCGAACTTCGTGTACCTGACCCTCGGCGGCCAGCTCCAGGCGGGCGATTTCGGCGTCGGGGTCAACGCCGAGCTGCAGCGGTACTCGTTGAGCGACGCCGACGGGGTCGAGACCACGGTCGTGACCGGCAAGTACCATTTCCTCGGCGGAGTCCGCCTGCTCGGCGACGCGCTCGTGCTGGGCGCCGGCGCCCGCGCGGTGACGCTCAGCCTCGGCGCGGAGCAGAGCGACCTGACGATCGCCGGCATCGCCCCGGAGCTCGGGATGCTCCTCCGCCCCGACTGGGCGTCCTACCGGCTCGGCGCCACGTTTCGCTTTCCGGTGAACGCGGGCCGGCTGCTCGGCGAGGACGTGGTCGTGGACGGGCAGGTCTGGCGCGCCGGCGGGCTGATCCTGCCGGACGAGGTCGTCCTCCCGTGGGAGCTCGAGATCGGGCTCGCCGTGCAGGTCGGGCCGCGGCCGCTCAACCCGGCGTGGATCGACCCGCGCGATCAGGAGCGGGAGCTCCGCGACGCGATCGCGCGCCGGCGGGCCGCGCGGGAGGCGCAGCGGGAGCGCGAGCTCGGCGCGATCGCGGAGCCGGAGGAGCGCGCCCGGCGGGAGCGGATCTTCGCGCTGGAGCGCGCGCGCGAGCGCGAAGCCGACGAGCGCGAGCTCGCCGCGGGGCCGGACGTCCTCGAGAGGGAGCGGCGCGCCCGCTACTGGAACTGGCCGCGCGAGCACCTGCTCATCACCGCGGAGCTCCTCGTCACGGGCGCGGTGTCGAACGGGGTGAGCCTCGAGCACTTTCTGGCGCAGCACCAGTCGGAGCGGGAGAACGACGCCTCGGTGGTGGGCACCTCGGGCGCGCACGTGAGCTTCTCGCCGCGGTTCGGGATCGAGACGGAGCCGATCCCGGGCCGCGTGCACACGCGGTTCGGGAGCTACTACGAGCCGAACCGCTACGGCCGCCTGGGGAGCGGGCGCCTGGGACGGCAGCACTTCACCTTCGGCGCGGACCTCCGCGTGCTGTCGACGACCCTCTGGGGGCTGCTCCCCGAGGTCGCCTACACGCTGCAGGCGTCCATGGACTTCGCGCCCCGCTACGACAGCGTGAGCGCCGGCATCGGCGTCTGGCACTGAGCGCCGCGCGGCGGCTCACGCCGAGAGGGCGCGCTGGCGGTGCTCCGCGAGGAGCACGCGGAGGTGGCTCATCCGGGCGGGGTCGCGCTTGCCGAACTCGTCGAGCGCCGCGGCGACCGCGACCGGAGCGCCGCCGCGGGGCTCCTTCCGGAGCGCCCGCGCCGCCAGCGCGAGCGCGCGCGGGCGCAGCACCTCGTCGATGCAGAGCCGCACGGGCGGAGGCCGCCACGCGGCGTCGCGGTAAGCCCCCGGCCGCGCGGGCTCCACGACCGACGCGAGGCCGTCCGCCTTGGCCTGCATGGCCGAGAGGAGCTCGCGCTCGATCGCGCTGCCCTCCTCGCGATCGCTGGAGCGCTCGATGGTGAAGATCGCGTGGGGCGCGCCGCGCCGCGCGCCGCCGAGCCAGTCTTTACGCCACCGCACCGCCGTGGCCCTGCTGATGGTCGCCTCGCCGCGCGCGACGAGGCCCGTGAAGGCGCTGAGCATCAGCACCTCGAACGGCGAGAACGCGTCGCGGCCCTGCGCGCCGGCGATGCGCGAGAGGTTCGCGGCGACGACCGGGAGCCCCGCGTCGATGGCGTCCGAGGAGCAGAAGAGCGTCGAGCCCGCGCTCGTGGGGCGGAACTCCGTCAGGCTCACGCCCTCGCCGGCGCCGTACCATCCGAAGAGCGTGCTCACGGTGCCCCAGCGGGCGCCGTCGGCGGAGCAGTACGACCACGTGGTGCCCCAGAGATCGAACAGCGAGCGCACGATCCACCGCGAGAGCTTCATGCCGACCGCCAGGATCGCGACGAACAGCGTCGCGGAGGCGAGAGAGCTGTCCGCGGACTCGGCGAGGCCGGTCAGGAGCAGCAGGTAGAGCGCCGTGTACGCAAGCAGCAGGCCGCTCGTCATCGCGCTCAGGAACAGCTCGATCCTCGGCGAGGCGCCGTGCTGTTCGGACCGTCGCCACACGGCGCGGTGCGGAGGCTCGCCGCAGCGGGCGCAGGGATCCGCGGCGCCGCCTCGCCGCCTCTTTCCACAGCCGAGGCAGATGTCATTCGGGGGCAACCGGCTTGGCATCGGTGATCCAGAATAGTGGCGCATCCGTGTTCCGTCGCCATCACTTGGCCTGCCCCCTGGCCCTCACCTACGGTTTCGCACACGCGCGCAGGCCCGGACCCAGCCCCCGTCCGCTTCGGGCTTGTCGTCGCGCGATGGACAGCGCATCGAGTCGCGCATGCCCCGTCGCCGGCTCCGCATGGTCGCTGTCCGCACCCTCGCCTTCCTCGCCCTTCATCAAGGCGTCGCCCTCGCGCAGCCGGCGCCTCCCCCGGGCCGACCGGGCCAGCAGGCCCCCGCGGCGGCGGCCCCCGCGGCGACGCCGACGCTGCGGCGCATCGAGGTGAACGACCCGACGCTCGCGCCCGTCCCGCCGCCGGCGCGCACGCTCACGAGCTGGAACGAGGCGCGCGCGATCATCGACCAGCGCTCGGTCGATCTCGTCATCGCCGTGCAGGAGGTCGCCCGCGCCGAGGGCATCGCGCGGCGGGCGCTCGCCGCGGCGCTGCCGAGCCTCGACGCGACGGGCAACCTGAACCACCGCCTCGCGGGCGACGAGACGATCGTGGGCGCACCGGCGGGCCCGACGCCCACGGGCCCCTCGCTATCCTATGACTTTCCGACCAGCGCCTCGGCGTCGCTGAGGCTCAGCCAGCCGATCCTCGCCCCGCGCGCGTGGTACGGCATCGGCACCGCCAACCTGTCGGTCGAGGTCGCCAAGCTGAGCCTTGAGGATCGCCGCCGCGTCATGGTCGGCGCGGTCGCGGACGCCGTCGTCTCGATCGTCACGGCCGAGCGGGTCAGCGAGGTCAACCGCGTCGGGCTGCGCAGCGCGCTCGAGCTGCTCGAGCTCACGCGGCGCCGGGAGCGCCTCGGCACCGGCACCAAGCTCGACGTGGTCCGCGCCGAGCAGGACGTCGCGCTCGCCCGCGCGACGCTCGTCACCGGCGACGAGTCGCTGCGCAGGTCGCGCGAGGCGCTCGGGGTCGTGCTGGGCGAGCGCGGCGAGGTCGGCGTCCCGCAGACCTTCTCGCTCAACGGGATCGCGGCGGAGATGCAGGCGCAGTGCGCCCAGGGGCGCTCGGATCAGCGCGCCGACGTCCGCGCGGCCCGGGCCGAGCTGGAGATCGCCGAGCGCAACCTCACCGACGTGAAGCTCGCGTTCGCCCCGTACGCCGAGCTGTCGAGCACGCTGCAGACCCAGACCCAGTTCGGGAACGATCAGGGCATCAGCCGGCGGTCGTGGGACTGGTCCATCAGCGCCGTGCTCACCATCCCCATCTGGGACGGCGGCGCGCGCTACGGCGATCTCCGGGTGAACCGGGCGCTTGTCGAGCAGCAGCGGGCGCGCATCGGCCTGGCGGAGCGCGCGGCCGAGCTCGATTCGACGCAGGCGGTCCGGAGCGTCGTCGTCGCCGAGCAGGCGCGCGCGGTCGCCGAGCAGTCGCGCGACCTCGCGCGCGAGACCGCGCGCCTCACGCAGGTCGCGTTCGAGGCCGGCACCGTCACGAGCTTCGATCTCGTCGAGTCCGGCCGCAGGCAGCGCCAGGCCGAGATCGACCTGGCGGTGCGGGAGTTCGAGGTGGTGAAGGCGAAGATCTCGGCGCTGCTCGCGTCCGCCTCGTGCAAGTAACCTCGCGCGTGGAACGAAGCGGCGCGAGGGGACGCGCGACGCGGCCGCGCGCGTGCTCCACGCAACCGGCGAGGCGGCGATCCGTCCCGCGTGGGGGTTGTGCCGAGCGACCGCGCGAGTAGGCTACGCGCCCCATGGAGCGGCTCGAGAGCTACGTCGAAGGGCAATGGATCGCCGGTCAGGGAGCGCCGCGCGCGCTCGTCAACCCCGCGACAGAGGAGCCGCTCGCCGAGACGAGCACGGACGGGCTCGACCTCGCGGCCGCGGTGGCGTTCGCGCGCGCGCAGGGCGGGCCTTCCCTCCGCGCGCTCACGTTCGCCGAGCGCGGCGAGCTGCTCCGCGCCATGTCGCGCGCCGCGCACGCGCACCGCGACGCGCTCATCGACGTCGCCATCCAGAACGGCGGCAACACCCGCGGCGACGCCAAGTTCGACGTCGACGGCGCGATCGGGACGCTCGCCTACTACGCCGACCTCGGCGCCCAGCTCGGCGACGCGCGGCTGCTCGCGGACGGCGAGGGCGTGCAGCTCGGACGCTCGCCGCGGTTCTTCGGCCAGCACATCCTCGTCCCGCGCCCCGGCGTCGCGGTGCACATCAACGCCTTCAACTTCCCCGCGTGGGGGCTCGCCGAGAAGGCCGCCTGCGCGCTCCTCGCGGGCATGCCCGTCATCACGAAGCCCGCGACGAGCACGGCGCTCGTCGCCTTCCGGCTGATGAAGATCTTCACCGAGCGCGCCCCGCTCCCGCGCGGCGCGCTCTCCTTCGTCGCCGGCCCGCCGGGCGACCTCCTCGCGCACCTCGGCGGCGAGGACGTCCTCGCGTTCACCGGATCGAGCGCCACCGGCGCGGCGCTCCGGCTCCTGCCGGGCCTCGCGCGGGAGAGCGTCCGCGTGAACGTGGAGGCCGACAGCCTGAACGGCGCGGTCCTCGGCCCCGACGCCGCCCCCGGCTCCGAGACGTACGCGATGTTCCTCCGCGACGTCGCGCGCGACATCACCCAGAAGGCCGGCCAGAAATGCACGGCGATCCGGCGCATCTTCGCGCCCGCGGCCGTCGTCGACGCGGTGCGCGACGACCTCGTCGACCGCCTCCGCGACGCGCGGGTCGGCGATCCCGCGCAGGACGGCGTCACCGTCGGTCCGCTCACCACGGCCGAGCAGCTCCGCGGCGTGCGTGCGGGCATCGAGCGCCTCGCGGCGGGGGCGTCGGTGGCGCTCGGCGGGACCGGGCCGTTCGAGAAGATCGGCGTTCCCGACGGCAAGGGGTACTTCGTGCCGCCGACGCTGCTCGTCGCGAGCGGCCCCGACGGCGCGCCCGCGGCGCACGAGCACGAGGTCTTCGGCCCCGTCGCCACGCTCTTTCCTTACGACGGCGGCGCGGCGCACGCCGTCGCCCTGCTGCGCCGGGGCCGCGGGAGCCTCGTCTGCGCCGTCTACAGCGACGACCGCGCCTTCGCGGCGGAGGTGCTGCTCGGCGTCGCGCCGTACCACGGCCGCGTCCTGCTCGGCAGCGAGAAGGTCGCCGATCAGGCGCCCGGCCCCGGCACCGTGCTCCCCCAGACGATCCACGGCGGCCCGGGCCGCGCGGGCGGCGGCGAGGAGCTCGGCGGTCTGCGCGGGCTCCACCTCTACTCGCAGCGCACGGCGGTGCAGGGATCGCGGCCGATCCTCGAGGCGATCCTCGGGACGAAGGGGGACCCCCGACCCGCGCCGGCGAGGCCGTAGATCGCGAACGC
Organism: Sorangium sp. So ce887; assembly: GCF_051521455.1. NCBI lineage: Bacteria > Pseudomonadati > Myxococcota > Polyangiales > Polyangiaceae > Sorangium > Sorangium sp. So ce887. Next base: position 5,186,049 of record NZ_CP150354.1, read on the forward strand.
CGGGGGTAGCCCTTCTAGAAGGACGCAGAGGACTCTATGGTGCAGTCTCGCTCATGAGCGCGGGCCCGGAACTCATCGGCCGAACCATCGCGGGGCGCTTCCGCGTCACGGGCTTCATCGGCGAGGGCGCGATGGCGGCGGTCTACCGCGGCGTTCAGGACGGCGAGCCGCGCGACGTCGCCATCAAGATCATGCACCCGCAGCTCCTCGGCGACGAGACGTTCATGACCCGCTTCTACCGGGAGGCGAAGGCGGCGTCGCGCCTCCGCCACCCGAACACGGTGCAGATCCTCGACTCGGGGGTGGAAGGCCACCTGCCGTACATCGTGATGGAGCTCGTCTCGGGGCAGGATCTGTTCGATGTCCTGCTCGCCGAGCGCCGCCTCTCCGAGGCCCGCGCCGTGCGGATCCTGATCGGCATCGCCGACGCCCTCGCCGCCGCGCACGCGCGGGCCATCGTGCACCGCGACCTCAAGCCCGAGAACGTGATGATCCTGCGGGATCCGGCGGATCCGTCGCTCGAGCGCGTGAAGGTGCTCGACTTCGGGATCGCGAAGATGGTCGAGGGCGGCACCCGGGCCGGCGACGACGGGCCGAACAGCGCGCCGATGAGCGTCTGGGGCTCGGTCACCACGGTCGGCATGGTCGTCGGCACGCCGGCGTACATGTCCCCGGAGCAGTGCCGCGGCGACGCCGTCGACGGGCGCAGCGACGTGTACGCGTGCGGGATCCTCCTGTTCCTGCTCGTCACCGGCCGGCTCCCCTTCCCGCCCACGTCCCTCGTGTGGGAGGTGGCCATGGATCACCTCCGGAAGCAGCCGCCCGCGCCGAGCCTGTTCCTGCCTCAGATCCACCCCGCGCTGGAGGCGATCATCCTCACCGCGCTCGCGAAGTGGCCGAGCCAGCGCCAGCAGGGCGCGCGCGAGCTGCGCGAGGAGCTCGAGCGGCTCCTGCCCCACCTGTCGGACGCGCTGCTCCCCGCCGCCCAGGCGAGCGCGCTCGCGGACGCGCCGACCGTCGAGTCGGCGATGCCGGTGTCGATCCGGAGCACGATGACGGCCGCGCCGCCGCTGCGCGAGGTCGATCTGCCGCCGCCGGCGCAGCGGGGCGAGGTGCTGGCGAAGGCCATGTTCCGCGAGGGCGCGTTCACGGAGGGGCCGGCGTCGAGCGCGATCTCGTCGCGCGCCGCGACGCTGCCGGGCGGCGCCCTCCGGCACGACCCGCTCGCCGGGCCGACGTCCGAAGACCTCTCGCGCACGCTCCCCCAGGCGCGGCGGATCGGCACCCCGTCGAGCGATCCGCCGGCGAGCGACGTCGTGATCCACGATCGCAAGGACTTCGCTCCGCTCTTCTCGCCGTCGGGCGCCCGCGCGCCGTCCCCTCGGCCGGAGGCGCCGCGCGGCCCCGGGGCGCCCGTCGCCGCCGCGCCGCCGCGGCACCCCGCGCGGCCCGCGGCCGAGCACGTCATCGAGGTCACGCCGCTCGTGGCCCGGCGGGATCGCCGGCCGCCCCCGCGCCCGACGGACCTGTGGCTGGTCCGGCTCGCGGTGCCGCTGGCGCTCGTGATCGGGCTGGCGCTCGGGGTGCTCGCGTTCTTCCTGAGCCGCTGACGCGGCGCCCCCTCGAGCCCGGCCGCGCTCAGGCGCGTGAGGCGTCGACCGACGCCTCGCGCGCCTCGAAGGCGGCGCGGAGCGCCTGCGCGCGCAGCTCGACCGCCGCCGAGGCCGGCGGCGGCACGGGCGCCTCCGCCTCGGCCGACAGCGCCATCGCGAAGGCGTCGATCGCGGCCTCGACCACGCCCTCGATCGAGCGCGCCGCGAGCTCATCGGGGGCGTCGTGCACCGCCACCATGCCCATCACGACCGCGCGCACGTGGGCCGCCGCCCGCGGCGACGGCGCGGCGCCCGCTTCTTCCACGCCGCCCTCGCTGTCGTCGTCGACGCCCCGCGCGCGGCGCGCCCCCGGCTCCACGCCCGCGTGCGCCGCCCGCGCGATCTCGGCCGACAGCGGCCAGCTCAGCCGCGTCACGAGCCGCTCCTGCACGTAGGCGCGGACGCTGGCGTCCGTGCGCTTGCGCTCCTCGGGCAGCGCCGCGATCGGGCGCAGGTCGGCCGCGAGCTCCCGGCGCGCGGGCTCGAGCGCCTTGTCGATCGCCGCGGCGATCGTCCGCCGCTCGCGGCGCAGGTAGGCCGCGCTCGCGCGGAGCCGGTCGGCCTCGGCGCGCGCCCTTCGCCCGGCCTCGCGGTCCTCCGCGGCGCGCGCCGAGGCCGCCTGCGCGAGCTCGGCCGCGATGCGGCCCGCCTTGCGCCGGAGCGCGCGCTCGCGGAGCGCGTCGCTCGCGTCGACGATCTGCTCGGCGAAGAGCGCCTCGACCTCGGCCCACCCCGAGGCCGCGAGCGCCGCCTCGTCGCCGAGCCGCCCCTTCAGCGAGAGCCGCGCCGAGAACGCGATCGGCGGCGTGAGCGAGGTGATGGCGCTCGCCGCCAGGCTGTCGCGCACGTGCGCGAGCACCGTCTCCAGGGCGTCGGGCTTGAGCCGGTCGGCCTTGTTCGCGAGGATCTGCACGGGCACGCCGAGCGCGCTGATCTCGGAGAGCACCCGCCGCTCCGACTCCTTCATCGCCTGGGGCGCGTCGAGCAGCCAGATGACGACGTGGGCCTCGTCGAACGCCCGCCGCGCCTCCGCGATGTGGTCCGGGTCCGGCGCGTTGAAGCCGGGCGTGTCGAGGATCTCGACGCGCTTGAGCCGCTCGATCGGCGCGTAGATGAAGACCCGCGCGACCTTCGCGCCGGAAGCGCCGAGCGCGCGCAGCGTGTCCTTCACCGCCGCGTGCGGCACGACGCGGTCCTGGCCGCCGCGCACGACGATGCGCGCGAACGGATCGGGCGCCCAGGCGACCCAGTGGAGCGTCGCGGTCGTCGGCAGGACGCCCGTCGGCGCCACGTCCTCGCCGAGCAGCGCGTTCAGGAACGTGCTCTTGCCGGCGTTGAACTCGCCGAGCACGGCGGCGCGGAGCGGGCGCTCGCGCTCCACCGCGAGGGCCTCGGTCGCCGCGAGCAGGTCGAGCCGATCGAGGCGCTTGGCCGTGCGCGCGAGCTCGCGCAGCACGTCGCCCCACGCCGCGGCGGCGACGCGGGACCCGGACGCGCCCTCCGCGGGGGAGAGCCACGCGCGCACGATCTCGCGGCGCATGTCGTCGGCCCACGCCGCGCCCTCGCCGGTCACCGCGTCGAGCGCGTCGAGCGCCTCGCTCCCCTGCCCCTCGGACGCCATGGCCGCGGCGTCGCGCAGCCGGACGAGGTCGGGCGGGAGCGGCGGCGCCGTCGCGCCGCGCACGTCCACGCCCGCCGCCCGCGCCGCGAGCGCGTCGAGCGCGCCGAGGTCGCGGGTCTCGACGGCCATGCGGAGCAGCGCCGCCGCGGCCGTGCGATCGCCGGCGGAGAGCCCGCGCGCGAGCGCTCGCCGCGCGTCGTCGCGCCGCCCCTCGGCGAAGGCGAACGCGGCGGCCCAGGTCGGCTCGTCGAGCGCGCCCGCGGCGCGGACGACGCGGCGCACGCGGTCGACGACGAGCACGTCGCGGGAGGCGGCGACGAGCGAGGCGCAGAGCTCCGCGGCGCCGGGGACGTCGAGCACGAGCGCCCGCAGCCCGAGGTCGAGCGCCCGCGTCACCTCGGCGGGCGGCAGCGCGGCCGCGGAGGCGCCCGGCGCGGCGCCCGCCTCGGCCAGCGCGAGCCGGGCCAGCACGAGGGCGGCGCGCCCCTCGATCGCGGTGGGCTCGCCCAGGATCTCCGCGGCCGCGCGCGCGCCATCGAGGTCGCCGTGCGCGAGCGCGCACTCGGCGCGGCGGAGGGCGGCGTCGCGGTCGGGCACGGTGGAGAGCGGCGCCGGGATGCGGTCGAGCCAGCGCTGCGCGCGGGCCGGATCGCCGGCGGCGAGGTCGAGGTCGCAGAGGTCGAGCAGCGCGAGCCGCGCCGCGTCGCGCTCCTCGGGCGCCGCGGTGGCCCGCTCGAGCGCGTTGCGCGCGCCGTCCCAGCCGACGCGCTGCCCTGCGCGCCCGAGGCGGAGCCACACGTCGGCGCGCCAGGGCACGCGCTTCGCGAGGTCGGTGAGCGCGGTGACGACCTCCTGGTCGAGCCACGCGTCCTCCGCGGCGTCGGCCCAGAGCGCGAGCCCGACGGCCGAGTCGGGCAGGACGGAGAGGATGCCGCGGGCGTGCTCGCGCGCCTCGAGCGGCATGCCCTTCGCGAGCGCGGCCTCGGCGGCGCTGCGCTCGTTCTCGAGGCCGAGGGCGAGGATCTCGACCCGCCCGAAGAATCGATTCAGCGCCTCGACGAGCCTCGCCATGGGCGGGATGAAAGCCTTGCGGGAGGGCGCTCGTCCAAGAAAATCGGCCAGGTCGCGGCCCGGGCGGGAGGCGTTCGGGGTGCAGCTCGGGTCGCCCGTCGTGCCGGGCGGGACGAGGCCTCGCCCGCGCGATGGCGCGCGCGCTTGTTTGTCAGAGTGGCCCGGTGCCGCCGAACCTCTCCACAGGGCGCGTCGACGCGCTGGTCGTGACCGCGCTGCAGGACGAGCTCGAGGCGGTGCTCGCGCTCGGCGAGGGCGGCCGGGACGGCTGGCGGGAGGCGCGGGATGCGGCCGGCTTCCCGTACTACGTCCGCGAGCTCCCGAACGACCGCGGCCAGCCGCTCCGCGTCGCCGCGGCGTGGTCGGGGCGGATGGGCGAGAGCGCGGCGGCGGCGAGGGCGCAGGGGCTCATCGAGAGGAGCTCGATCCGGGGTGCCTCGCGATGTGCGGCATCTGCGCCGGCAAGCGCGGCGAGGTGTCGCTCGGCGACGTCATCGTTGCGGATCGGGTCTACAGCTACGACGAGGGCAAGCGCGTCGCCGCGTCCGCCGGGGGCGGCGCCGGCGAGTTCTTCCACGACATCGAGACGTACAACCTCGAGCGGACGTGGAACATGGACGCCGCGCTCTTCGCGCGCGAGTTCGAGCGGCAGGCGGCGCTCGCGGCCGAGCGCCCGCCGCCTGCGGCGTCGCAGGCGTGGTGGCTCCGGCACGCGCTCTACGCGAGCCAGGTCGAGGGGGGCCGCCGCCGGTCTCGCGGCCGGAACGCCGCTTCCCTGCGCGCGCGGCGGGCCGCCACGCGGATCCGCACGGCGACGAGATGCTCTTGCCGGGTGAGGGGCGCAGCGACGACTTCCTCTCGCGCGTCGAGCGCGTGTGCAGGCTGCGCGAGCCCGACCGGCGCGAGGATCCCGGCCTCGTGTCCACGCTGGTCTACGGCGGCGAGCCCGCGCCGGAGGAGCTCGTCCGCTACGCGAGCGCGCCGCGCGTGCGCCTCGTGCGGTTCCTGGAGTACCAGGGGCTCATCGATTTCCGCGGCTACCTTTGCCGACGGAGCTGATCGCGGCGCTGCAGGAGCTCGGGCGGCACGAACTCGACCTCGGGGTGACGGAGCACCAGATCGGGTCGGGGACGCTGCTCGTGTGGGACGACCAGGAGAACTTCCGGTTCATCCACCAGTCGGTGCTCGAGTGGCTCGTGGCGCGGGAGGCGGCCGAGGAGGCGCAGCGCGCCGGCGGGGCGGCGGCGCTCGCGCAGCGGGAGGTGAGCGACCTGATGGCCGATTTCTTCGGGGCGCTCGCGGGGCGCGAGGCGGCGGCGGCGTGGGCGCGGAAGGCGCTCGGCGGGGCGTTCGGGGCGGTGGCGTCGGGGAACGCGCTGCGGATCGACGGGCGGATGCGGCTCGGCGTGAGCGAGCGGATGAACCTCGCGGGGATGGCGCCGTCCGGCTCTGGCAGGTCACCACATGCCACGAGCTCAGCGTGCTTCAGGGCCACGCGCATGGGGTGACTGCTGTGGCCTTCTCTCCTGAAGGCGACAAGCTGGCCTCGGGCTCTATTGATGAGACCGTGCGGCTCTGGCACGTGCCTTCGGGTCACGCGCTGTGCGTGCTGGAGGGCCACGCAGGGTCGGTGACGAGCATGGCGTTCAGTCCCGACGGGATGCTGCTGGCCTCCGGCGCGCACGATCGCACGGTCCGGCTCTGGCACGTGCCTTCGGGCGACGCGGTGCGCCTGCTGGAGGTCGACTCAGCCGCGGTGACGAGCGTGGCGTTCAGTTCCGACGGCGTGAGGTTGGCGTCCGGCGAGTCCGACGCCGAGATCCTCCTGTGGCATGCAATCACGGGCGTTCTGATCGACCGCTTGCAAGGTCATTCCGGCCTGGTCACGAGCGTGGCACTCAGCCCCGATGGCGCTCTGCTTGCATCGAGTTCGTACGACACCAGCGTTCGCCTGTGGGATATGGCGACCTGCAAGGTTGCGTGCGTGCTGCGGGGGCACTCCGGTTTGGTCATGAGCGTGGCGTTCTGGTCCGATGGCGCGACGCTCGTCTCGAGCTCCACCGATGGCACCCTTCGCCTCTGGGACGTGCGCACCGGCGCTTGTCTCGCCGTGCTCCTCAAGCTCCCCGAGGGCTGGGTCGCCTTCCGCCCCGACGGCCGCTACAAGCTCGGCGGCAACATCGCGGGCGGCTTCTGGCACGCCGCCAATCTCTGCCGCTTCGAGCCGGGCGAGCTCGACGCGCTCATCCCCGGCCTTCGCATCCCGGACGACGAGCCGCTGCTCCCCGTGCGGCCGGCGCTCGGCCGGGACTGAGCGCGAGGTTGACGAGGGGCCGGCCGGCGCCGGCGAATCCCGATCGATGGCGCGTACGTCTTCCGGATCCGCAGCTCCGAGGGGCGTCGCCTCTTGGCCGGCCGCAGCCGCGGTCGTGTTCGCGCGGCGCGCTCCGGGTGAGGTAAGCTCCGTGTGACCTGGGAGCCCCCTGATGAGCCTTGCCCGAAAGCTGGATCGCCCCGCCACGAGGGCGGACCTCGAGGCGCTGCCCGACACGATGCGCGGCGAGATCATCGACGGCGACCTCTACGCCTTCCCCCGCCCGCGCGCCCCGCATGGCAGCGTCGAGACCAGCATCGCCACCGACCTCCACGGCCCATTTCAGAAGCGGCGCAACGGCCCCGGGGGCTGGTGGATCCTCGTCGAGCCGGGCATCGAGCTCCCTCGCGCCCCGGAGATCTCGCCGGGCGTCGCGGGGTGGCGGCGCGAGCGGCTGCCTCGCCTGCCCGTGAAGGAGTCCATCCGCGTCGTGCCGGACTGGGTCTGCGAGGTCCTGTCTCCCCGGACGCGTGCTCATGATCTCATCGTCAAGCGACGTTTCTACGCCGAGATCGGCGTGAGCCACCTCTGGTACGTGGATCCCGAGGCGAGGTCGCTTGCGGTCAGCCGTCTCGTCGACGGCAGATGGCTCGAGCTCGGCGTCCACGGCCCGACGGAGCGCGTGCGCACCGAGCCCTTCGAAGAGGTGGAGATCGAGCTCTCCCTCTGGTGGGAGGACCTCGATCTCGAAGGCGATTGAGCGCTCCACGTCCGATCGACCGCTGGATCGCGAGCCGTCCCGTCCGGCATACAGAGCGACCTCGGCGGCGGCTACTGGCAGCTCAGGGGCGGAGCCTTCACGCTGTTCGTCGTCGAGATCGACGCCGCGGCAGAGGCGGAGGATGACGATCAGCTACGCTTGTTCGGGCACGGCGAGGCCCGGCCTACCCGCCGGCTCGGACGCGGCCCCCCAAGCCCGGCCACGGATTGCCCGTCGCCTCGGAGACAGGTTTGTAAGCTAGATTGCGCCTCCACCGCCAGACGGGACGCTGCGCTGAAAGCACGGCGACGCCGGGCGCGTCGCTTCGGCCGGAGGACGGCCGGAGGACGCAAATCGCGCCTCCGGCGCCGGGGCCGCGGCGCGGGCACGATTTCGCCGGTGCTCGCGAGGTGCGGAGAGTGCGGTCGGATTGAACAGATCGCCCGCTCCATGGCACGGTCGCCGGCTGGACAAACCGCGCGCACGCGGAGGGAGACCCATGGGCGGAAACAAGGACAGGAAGGCTGGCGCGAAGGACGCGAAGGCCGGCAAGAGGGATGGCGAGAAGGCTGGCGCGAAGGACGCGAAGGCCGGCAAGAAGACTGGCGCGAAGGCCGGCAAGAAGGAGGCACGGAGCGCGCGCAAGAGGGCTCGGGCGGGCGTCGATCCCGCGGTGCTCATCGCGGAGGCCCGGGCGGACGCGTTCACCGACGAGGCCCCCGAGCGCGCCTTCGCGCACTTCCGGCCGCTCGCCGAGCGCGTGCCGGCGGCGGATCTGCCCATCTTCACCGGCCAGCCGCTGCTCATGCGCGCGAACGTCAGGACCGCGCTCGACGCGCTCGCGCCGCACCTGCCGGCCGCCGTGAGCGCGCTGCGCGAGCCCAGGCTCAAGGAGGTCTTCGAGCTGCCAGCCCTGGTCATGGCGCTCGACTTCAGCGCGGCGCGCGTGCCGGTCGCGACGCTCAGCGCGGGCGAGATCGACAAGATGCTGGCCGAAGGCGCGCCGTGGCGCGAGCTGATGCTGAGCTACCTCGAGGTGGCGTCCCACCCGCTGCTCGGCCTGCTGCCACGCGAGCGCGTCGCCGCCGTGCGCGCGGGCTCGGGCAAGCTCGACAAGGCGCGCGACTTCGTCGCCCTCCCGGGGCTCTTCGCCGAGTTCTCCGGCGCGCTCGCCGGAAAGCACCCGTTCCCTGCCGACCAGATCGACCTGCTCGCCACGCTGGGCGGCGCGCTCGTGCAGCAGGTGCGCCCGGGCAACGCCGCCGCCGCGGTGCCGAAGCGCACCGGAGAATCGATCCTGCGCGACCGGATCGCGGCGCTCGTCGCCGAGCGCTACGACCACCTCCAGGTACTCGCGGCCGTCGCGCTCGGCAAACGCAAGGCCGACGAGCTGCTGCCCGCGCTCCGCGCCGCGGTCGCGCTCGGCAGCAACGGCGCGGCCGCGGCGCCGGAGGACGCGCCGGCCGAGGCGCCGGTGGGCGCGCCGGCCGAGATGACGGACGGATGACCGGGTGAACGATGTGGAGGGTGCGGCGCGCGTGCGCCGTGCGCTGCGCCCCCTCTCCGTCTCGATCAGGCCGTGCGGCGGCGCGACGAGGTCGTCTGTTAGACTGGCGCCGTGGCGAGAGACCTCATCGACTTCGGCATCGAGCGCAGCCGCCACGAGCGCTTCTTCGGTCGAGAGGACGTGCTCGCGGCCATCGATCGCCACCTCGATGGCGCGGGCGCGTCGGGCCGCTGGGTGCTCGTCACGGGCGGGCCCGGCATGGGCAAGAGCGCGATCCTCTCGCGATGGCTCGACGTGCAGGAGCAGCGAGGCCACGGGGCGCCGCACCACTTCCTGCGGCGCGACGTCATGGACTGGGATCGTCCCGAGGCGGTCGCGCGCTCCCTCTCGGCGCAGATCGAGGCGCTCTACCCGGCGCAGAAGGACCCCGTGGCGCGGCCGGAGAGCCGGCTGATCGAGCTCCTGGCGAAGGTCTCGAAGCACGAGCTCGCCCCCCGTGGAGAGCGCCTGGTGCTCGTCGTGGACGGCCTCGACGAGGCGCGGAGCGAGGGCGCCGGGCAGAACCCGCTGCCGGGCTTTCTGCCCTACACGCTGCCGCCGCGCGTGCACGCGCTCTGCGCCTCGCGCCCGCAGTACCCGCACCTCGGGTGGCTGGAGAGCCGAGGGAACGTGCGGCGCATCGACCTCGACGCGCCCGCGTGGGCGGGCTCGAACGAGCAGGCCTGCCGCGCGTTCTGGGGCGATCAGGCGCCGCGGTTCACGCCGCGGCTCGGCCCGAGGCTCGTCGAGGAGGCGGTCGCGCGGGCGGAGGGGAACCTGCTCTATGCGGTGAAGCTGCGGGAATGGCTCGAGGAGCAGCCGGTCACGCAGCGGCGTGTGGAGCGCCTGCCGCGGGGGCTGAGCGGGTTTCTGGAACAGATCTGGCAGCAGCTCCGGAGCCTGCCGCGCGAGCAATTCGGGCTCGTCGCGAACGGGCTCGGGCTGGTCTGCGCGGCGCGCGAGGCGCTGCCGCTCGAGGAGATCGAGGCGGCGGGGGGGTGGAAGGACGTGGAGGCCGGCGAGGACTTCCTCCGCGCCGTGCGAGCACTGCTCCTGGAGGAGCCGGAGGCATGGCGCGGCGCGCGGGCGTATCGGCCATACCACGAGGCGTTTCGCGCGTTCGTCGCCGAGAAGCTCGGGCTGAAGCGCATGGCCGAGCTGCACCGGCGGCTGCTGGAGACGACGGCGCACTGGCCGGTGGCAGAGAGGGAGACCGAATTCCGGAGGCGGTATGCGGCGCGCCATGCGATCGCGCATGCGCTCGCGGCGGGCGAGCAGGAGAAGATGCGGGGGCTGTGCCGAGATCTCGGGCTCCTGGAGGGGCTCTGCCGCGAGGACGGGCCTGCGGCGCTCGAGGATGCGCTGCGCATAGGCGCGAAGGAGCTCGGAGATGGCGAGCTCGACCTGCTCTACCGGGCGGTGCGGGCCGAGTCGCACTGGCTCCGCGAGGCGCCGGAGGCGCTGCCGGAGCTGGTCGACAACCGGCTGCGGTCGGCCGGGTGGGAGGCGGAGCGTGTTGCGCGGACGCTGGAGTTCCGGCGCGGCCTGCCGAGGCTTCGGCTGCGGCATCCGGTGCGGATGTGGACTGGCGAGGAGCGCACGCTGCACGGCCACTCCGATTCGGTCAATGCCTGCGCAATCAGCCCTGATGGCCAGCGTATCGTCTCGGCCTCCGACGACAGGACGCTCAAGGTATGGGACCTTGCGACCGGGCAGCTCCTCTCCACCCTCGAAGGCCACTCCGATTCGGTCAATGCCTGCGCGATCAGCCCGGATGGCCAGCGCATCGTCTCGGCCTCCGACGACAGGACGCTCAAGGTATGGGACCTTGCGACCGGGCAGCTCCTCTCCACCCTCAAAGGCCACTTCTCTTTGGTCAATGCCTGCGCGATCAGCCCTGATGGCCAGCGCATCGTCTCGGCCTCCGACGACAGGACGCTCAAGGTATGGGACCTTGCGACCGGGCAGCTCCTCTCCACCCTCAAAGGCCACTTCTCTTTGGTCAATGCCTGCGCGATCAGCCCTGATGGCCAGCGCATCGTCTCGGCCTCCGACGACAGGACGCTCAAGGTATGGGACCTTGCGACCGGGCAGCTCCTCTTGACCCTCAAAGGCCACTCCTCTTTGGTCAATGCCTGCGCGATCAGCCCGGATGGCCAGCGCATCATCTCGGTCTCCTACGACAGGACGCTCAAGGTATGGGACCTTGCGACCGGGCAGCTCCTCTCCACCCTCGAAGGCCACTCCTCTTCGGTCAATGCCTGCGCGATCAGCCCGGATGGCCAGCGCATCATCTCGGCCTCCCGGGACAGTACGCTCAAGGTATGGGACCTTGCGACCGGGCAGCTCCTCTCCACCCTCGAAGGCCACTCCAATTGGGTCAATGCCTGCGCGATCAGCCCGGATGGCCAGCGCATCGTCTCGGCCTCCTACGACAGGACGCTCAAGGTATGGGACCTTGCGGCCGGGCAACTCCTCTCCACCCTCGAAGGCCACTCCAATTGGGTCAAGGCCTGCGCGATCAGCCCTGATGGCCAGCGCGTCGTCTCGGCCTCCTGGGACAGGACGCTCAAGGTATGGGACCTCGCGACCGGGCAGCCCCTCTCCACCCTCGAAGGCCACTCCTCTTCGGTCAATGCCTGCGCGATCAGCCCTGATGGCCAGCGCATCGTCTCGGCCTCCTGGGACAGGACGCTCAAGGTATGTGGCCTTGCGACCGGGCAGCTCCTCTCCACCCTCGAAGGCCACTCCGATTCGGTCCAGGCTTGCGCGATCAGCCCTGATGGCCAGCGCATCGTCTCGGCCTCCGACGACAGGACGCTCAAGGTATGGGACCTTGCGACCGGGCAGCTCCTCTCCACCCTCGAAGGCCACTCCGATTCGGTCCAGGCTTGCGCGATCAGCCCTGATGGCCAGCGCATCGTCTCGGCCTCCGACGACAGGACGCTCAAGGTATGGGACCTTGCGACCGGGCAGCTCCTCTCCACCCTCGAAGGCCACTCCTTTTCGGTCAAGGCCTGCGCGATCAGCCCTGATGGCCAGCGCATCGTCTCGGCCTCCTACGACAGGACGCTCAAGGTATGGGACCTTGCGACCGGGCAGCTCCTCTCTACCCTCGAAGGCCACTCCAATTGGGTCAATGCCTGCGCGATCAGCCCTGATGGCCAGCGCATCGTCTCGGCCTCCGACGACAGGACGCTCAAGGTATGGGAAACTTCGACGGGGGAATGCCTGGATACAGTGCGCGGAGCCAGCCCATTCGTCAGCGTGGCTGTATCGCAACAGCTTCTCTGCGCGGGCGACGCATACGGCAACCTCTGGCATCTCGATTTCACGACCCCGGCACCTCTTGAGAAAGGTCTCCGGGCGAAGAAGGCCATCCGCCTCTTCTTCAGCTACTCCCACAAGGACGAGGCGCTCCGTGACGAGCTGGAGACCCACCTCGCCCTTCTCGAACGCGAGGGCCTCCTCCAGAGCTGGCATGACCGCCGCATCGCCGCCGGCGATGCGTGGGCTGGCCAGATCGACAAGAACCTCGACGATGCCGAGGTGATCCTCCTCCTCGTCAGCGCCGACTTCCTTGCCTCGGATTACTGCTTCGACAAGGAGATGAGGCGCGCCCTCGAACGCCACGACGCCGGCCAGGCCCGCGTCATCCCGGTCCTCCTTCGGCCGACCGACTGGCACAGCGCGCCCTTTGCCAGGCTCCAGGCGCTGCCCAAGGAGGCCAGACCGGTCACCCTCTGGCAGGATCGCGACGAAGCCTGGACCGGCGTGGCCATCGGCATCCGGCGCGCAATCGAAGCGCTTCGAGGGCGCTCCCGGTAGCTTTCCCGGCCACGTCCCTGACGGCACACCGCCGGTCAACGCGCGACATGCCGCCTGCCGCGCCGACCAACCCCAGGCCATGTCGCGACATGCCCGCCCGCCCCGCCCTCGCCCCCTCACCGGTACGGCCCGCCCCGCCGTTCTCCCCGCATCTCGCGCGCGAGCGCCAGCATGGGCCGCAGCACCTCCTGCGCTGCCGCCGGATCCGCGAGCGGCGCCGCCATCACCACGGAGATCTCCCCCGGCGCCACCGCGACCCCCTCCTCCGCGTCCGCGACGCCCCCGACGCGCGCCGCCTGCTCCAGGATCGCCGCCGCGATCCGCTGCTCCGCCGCCTTCATGGTCCCGCCCGCGCCCGCGATCGGCGGATCCAGCCGCAGCACGAGCCGCGTGCCCGTCGGCGCAGCCCCCTTGAACAGCGTCTCCAGCTCGAACCGCGCCCCCTCGAAGGTCCACGCCAGCCGCATCGACCCGACCCCGAGCGCCCCGGCATTCTCCTCCGATCACCACCGGCACGGAGTGCAGCACCCGCCCCCCTGTGTGCTCGAGCATCACCTCCAGCCGGTACTCCAGGGAAACCTCCGCGGAGCTGTAGGAAAACGCGAGCTCACGCGGCAGAGCGATGCGGAATGGCACCTCGTCCCCCTCGGCTATCCCATCGAGATCCTTGAAAAATGAGAGCCGACGGCCCTCGCTGGAAAAGCTGCGCTGGCGCGTCTGGGCCTGCTCGACGGCGATCAGGGAGACACCGAGCGTGAACGGGCGGCGCCCGACGAGATCACCGAAGGCGATGGCGCCGGCCAGGATCTCGCCCGGGGCGAAGGTCCGACCCGGCAGCGACACCTCGACGAAGGCGCCCTGCCCCCGGGGGCTCGCGCTGGTGAACGGCTCGTCTTTCGGCACCGGAACGGTCGGACGCCCGACGAGGATCACCGTGCTCTCCTCGGCGTCGAGCCACCACGGGAGGGAGACAAGCGCGCTGACCCGGCACCGGCAGGTCGCGAGAGAGCCGGCGTGCGACGGCGGGAGATCCACCGGCAGCGCGAACGAGACCCGGTAGCGGTGAACCCCCTCGCCGAGCCGCCCCTTCCCGGCGACGTCCTCGCTGAGAAGAAGCAGGTCGCGGGACACGGGGAACGCCCGGCTCCCCTGGCTCCATACCTTCTGCGTGTGCTCCAGGGTCACGCGCACGACGTCGATCGGCGTCTCCGTGACGCTGTCGAGCGAGAGCCCGACATCGATCGTCTCGCCCGGGAACACGACCCTGGACACCTGCAGCCGGATGAGAGGACGGCTCCTCATGGCCAGCTTCCGAGCGTAACCCACCGCCGCCTGACGGAGGAGCCCCGCCGCTCAGCCGCTCGGTGAGCGACAACGCCCCCGCCCTACCCGCCCGGCAGCGCCCCTCCGCCGCGCTCGACAGCGACGCGCGCGCCTCGGCCGCGTCGCCCGCCGCACGCCAGTCGTACCCGGGAGGCTGCCCCTCTCGAGCTGCTAGCGATAGGAGATGGCCAGGTGCTGCCCCGACGGCGGCAGGGGGTAAAACTCCGTTCGCGAGAACCCCGCGCCGCCGAACATCGCGCCGAGCTCCGCTTCCGTGTACGCGTCGCCCCGCGGCGTGTGGCTGAGCATCGTCATGGCGAACGCCGCCGCGTTCGGGGGCGAGACGCGGTCCTCGTTCGGAACGAACTCCAGCGTGACCGCCCTGCCGCCGTCGGCCAGCGCGGCGCGCGCCTTGCGCAGGAGCGCCTCGCACGTCGGGACGTCGAAGTGGTGCAGGAAGTTCGTCAGCAGCACCAGGTCGTACCCCTCGTCGAACGGCACATCGAACGCGCTGCCGTGGAGCGGCCGCCACCGCTCGGTCACGCCGGCGGCCGCCGCGTTCTCTCGCGCCACCTCCAGCACCGCAGGCCAGTCGAGCGCCACGACCTCGACGTTCGGGTGGCGCTCCGTCAGCGCGATCCCGAAGACGCCGTGCCCCGCCGCGACGTCGAGCACGCGGACCGGCCTGCCGTCCTCCACCTCGACGAGGTTCGCCATGAGCTCCGCCGGCAGCCGCATCGACGGGGCCATGGCGCGCGCGAACCTCACCCACACCGGGTGCTCGGGCGTCATCGATCCCTCGTCGGGCAGCACCGTCCCGCCCTTGCGCACCGCGGCGGCGATGTCGCTGTTGGCCTCCATCACCATCGGCGAGAGGACGAACTCGGTGACCCCGCCCAGGTACATCGGCGAGCGCCGGTCGAGGAACGCGGCCGAGTCGTGCGTCAGGCGGTAATGACGGCGCTCGTCCTTGGTCAGGAAGCCGAGGATGACCAGATAGTCGCAGAGGATGCGGACGCCCCGCTCCGAGGCCCGGCAGGCGCCGGCCAGGTCCGCGGCGGTCTCCTTGCCGGCCGCGATCGCGGTGAACAGGTCGAGATCGATGGCGCCCTTCAGCGCCGCGGTGCGCACGTGAGCGCCCAGCGTATCGAACAACAGCGCGGGAGACGGCCCCGCATCCGCTTGCGACATCGGGACTTCCTTTCTCTGTCGTGCCGATCCATTGCAGACCACGCCTGCTCCAGCGCTCCGCTCGCCCTCCGGCGCAGGCGGGGAGAAAGCTACTGGATCCAGCGCGGCGTTCGACAGGAGATGTCGCGCGCAGATCGCCTCGGCACGTCCACGGCGATCCCTGCAGCGCACCGCGCGCCTCGCGAGCAGAGGCGCATCACCTCGCCGGCTCGGCCGCCTCGCTCAGCCACGCCCGCACGAGCTCGATCGTGCGGGCATCGTCCGCTGCGCGCTCGAGGCGGGCATCGTCCGCCACACGCTCGTGGCGGACATCGTCCGCGGCGCACTCGAGCAAGCGCGCCTCGCTCTCGACGCGGCGGAGCTCGTCCACGACGGCAGGCGCAGGATCGCAGGCGATGCCGCGCGCCGCCCGCGCGAGCGCCGCGCCGGGGTCGTTGCCCCGCAGCGCCTGCCGCGCCGCCGCGAGGTGCGCCGTGGCCGCGCGCGCTGGCTCGCCGCCGCGCTCGAAGTGCTCGGCCAGCGCCATGGGATCGGCCTCGCCGCGCTCCGCGAGGAAGCCGCCCGCGAGCGCGTGGCCGAGCCGCCGGTCGCCCTCGGTCAGCATGCCGTAGGCGGCCTCCCGGAGGAGCGCGTGGCGGAAGCGGTACGCGGCGTCGCCGTCCACGCCCCGCACGCCGAGCCGCACGATCGCCTCGCCCCCCACGAGCTCGTCGAGCTCGCGCGTGAGCTCCGTGCGGCCCACGAGCGCGGCGACCCCCGCCTCGGAGAACGCCTCGCCGAAGACGCTCGCGGCGCGGAGCACCCGCCGCGCCTCCGGCGCGATCGCGTCGAGCCCGGCCTGCACCATCGCGAGCACCGTCTCCGGCGGCGACGAGGTCCTGCCGCGGGCAGCGGCGCGGATCTGCTCCTCCAGATAGAACGCATTGCCGTCGGCGCGCTCCACGAGCGTCCTCACGAGGTCCGCGCTCGCCCCGGCGCCGAGCGCCTCCCGCACGAGCTGCTCGCCGCCCGCCGGCGGCAGCGGCGGGAGGCAGATCTCCCGCAGCAGATGCGGCTCCCAGAGCCCCGGAAAGCGCTCGCGCACGCCGGGCCGGGACAGCGCGAGCACCGCGAACGGCCTGCCCCTCAGGCGGCGCAGCGCCGCCTCGACAAGCGCCACGGTCGGCAGATCGCCCCAGTGCAGGTCGTCGAGCACGAGGAGCACCGGCTGCGCGGCGCACTCGGCATCGAGGAAGCCCTCCCAGGCGAGGCGGAGCGCCTCGCTCACAAGGGGCGGGCGCCGCCGCGCCGCCCTGAGCTGCGCGTCGCCGTCGTCCGGGAACGGCGCGCCCGCGAGCTCGGCGAGGAAGGGCGAGATGCGCGCGCCGGCGGCGGCGCCGCAGCGACGCTCGACGCGCGCGTGGATCTCGCGGCGCCTCGACGCGATCGGCTCGACGTCGAGCAGGCCAAGCCCGCGGCGGAGCGCGCGCTGGAGCAGGCCGAAGGCGGAGCCCGCGCTCATCGGGTCGGCCTGGCCGATCCACACCTCCAGGGGCTCGCAGCGCGCCCTGAGCGCGCGGACGAGCTCGTAGCCGAGCCGCGACTTGCCCGCCCCGACCGCGCCGGTCACGAGCACCGCGCCCGGGGCCCTCCCGCGGAGGCAGGCGTCGAGCTCGGCCACGATCAGCCCGAGCTCGCGCTCGCGCCCGACGTACGGCGTCGGCCGGCCGAGGAGCGCGGGCGGCGCCTCGGGCTCCTCGCGGGGGCCGTGCAGCCAGCACCCCGACGCGTCCCGGGTCGCATCGAACCGCGCGCCGAGCAGGCCCGCGGTCATGTCGTCGATGCGGATGGCCGCCGGGCGAAGCGGCTCGCGGCAGCCCTGGACGAGCTGCACAAGGCGATCGATCACCGCGCCGACCGGCAGCCGCGCCGCGATCTCGGCCCGGCCGGTGACCAGGGAGAGCCGCGCGCCGCCGAGCAGCTCTCGGAGCGCGAGCGCGCAGCGGGCCGCCTGCGCCGCGAGATCGGTGGGCGCGGCCGACCCCGAGAGCGTGACGAGCTGCCACCGCGCCTCC
Organism: Sorangium sp. So ce887; assembly: GCF_051521455.1. Lineage (NCBI taxonomy): Bacteria > Pseudomonadati > Myxococcota > Polyangiales > Polyangiaceae > Sorangium > Sorangium sp. So ce887. Next base: position 5,203,409 of record NZ_CP150354.1, read on the forward strand.
AGGAGCTCGACCCGGCCGCGGTGGCGCTCGACGATCCCGCGGATCGCCTGCGACCGGCCCTCGTCCGCTGTATCGGAGAGGGTCGCCTCGGCGTCGGCCTCGTCCTCGCGGGCGAGGATGAGGCACATGACCCTCCGCTCGCTGGTCGTGATCTCGCGCGCGCGGTGCGGCGGCGGGTGGGACGACGAGGGCTGCTGCGGGGGCGTCGGACCCGCGCCGAGGCGCTGTTCGAGCGCCTCCGAGGCGAGCGCCGCCGCGACCGCGCCGCCGTCGCGCGGCCGGGCCTCGCGGGCCTTCGACAGCATCCGCGCGACGAGCCGCTCGAGCCCGGCCGGGAAGTCGCCGCGGAGCTCCCTGAGCCGCGGCGGCTCCTCGAGGAGGACCTTCATGAGCACCGAGAGCGGGTCGCCGCCGGCGAACGCGGCGCGCCCGGTCAGGCACTCGAAGAGCACGCTGCCGAGCGCGAAGACGTCGGCGCGGACGTCGATCCGAGGCTCGCCGCGGGCCTGCTCCGGGGCCATGTACTGCGGCGTGCCGCGGATCTCGCCGAGCGTCGGGAACTCGTCGTCGTCCCCGGAGAAGCGCGCGGCGCCGAAGTCGATCAGCCTGGCGCGCTGGAGGTCGCCGCCCTCGAGGAGGAGGTTGCCCGGCTTCACGTCGCAGTGCACGAACCCGAGCCGGTGGACGGCGGCGAGCGTCTCGGCCACGCGCGCGGCGAGCGTCAGGCTCTCGGCGATCGTGAGCGGCGCGCGATCGAGCCGCGCCGAGAGGGTCTCGCCCTCGAGCCACTCCGTCGCGAGGTAGAGCCGGCCTCCCGCGGTCACGCCGTGCGCGACGTAGCGGACGACGCCGGGGATCGCGAGCGTCGCGAGGGCGAGCGCCTCGCGCGCGAGGGCGCTCAGCGACGGGGTCGCGGCCGTCTGGAGGAGCTTGAGCGCCACCGGCGCGCCGGACCTCCGGTCGCGCGCGCGGTACACCCGCGCCGTCGCGCCCGAGGCGGCGTGCTCCTCGATCTCGAACCGGTCGTCGACGACCTCTCCTGACTGCATCGCCCTGACGCGCTCCTTCCGGGCGCTCTGCCGCTTCTACACAGCCTGCCAGCTGCGCGCGTCCGCCGTCCACTGTCACCTGCGACGACGCCGCGCGACGTGGCGCGGCGCGCATGCCGGCTCGCCGTGCCGGCTCGCTGGCGCGGCTCACATGGCGCCCGCGTCGGTGTCGCGAGCACGCCGGCGCACCTCGGTCGCGCCCACGTCAGCGCCGCATGCACGCTGGCGCACCGCCACGGCGACCGCGTCAGCGCGGCGCGACGCCTGCGCCCTCCTCCGCGGCGCGCCGCCGCAGCACCACGTACCGGAGGTGCGGCACGCCGCTCACCGCCGCCAGCGCGAACGCCTCGCCGGCGCCGGGCAGGCGCGCGAGGTGCAGCTCCACCCCGCGCGCGAACCGCGACGCGGTCCAGGGCGACGCGAGCGCCTGCCCCTCGGCGAGCAGCAGCACGAGCGCGTCCACCCCGCGCGCGTCCAGCAGCGCGCCGGGGATCCGCTTCGTTGTGTGCCCGCCGGGCAGCGCCGCGATGGCCGGATCCGTGACCCCCGCGAGATCCACGAGCGTCGCGCCGGTCGCGGCCCCGAGCCAGCCGATGTCGAGCGCCGCGACGACCTCGGCCCCGGCGAGCGCGCCGCGGAGCTCCTCGACGACGCGCAGGCGGTCGACGCCGACGCGCGCGGCGGTGGGGCCGACCCGGATCATCACGAAGAGCTGCCCCGCGAGCGCGAGCGAGATCCGGAGCGCCGTGGCGCGCGCGTCCGCCACCGAGGCGACGTGGGCCGCCGCGAGCGCCACCGCGGGCAGCGCCGGCACGACGAGGCGCGACAGCGGCATCCAGTCGCCGCCGGCCGCCGCGACCGCGAGGAAGTGCACGGCGATCGCCGCGAGCAGCCCGCGTGGCCACGCCGGCAGCGCCCGCCACGCGACCGGCGCGATCAGCGCCACCGGGCCGGTCAGGAGGAAGCACGCGAGCGCGTACCGGGCCCCGAGCGCGGCGTCCGGCGCCTTCGCGAGGGCGGCGAGCGGCGCCGCCCGCCCGAAGATCGCGAGCCGCGTGACGGCCACCGCGGCGAAGGGCACGCCCGCGAGCGCGAGCGCGGCGAGCGCGCGGGCCCACGCGGGCCGCTCCGGTCGAGGCGGCGCGCCGCCTGCGCCTTCGGCGCGCGGGGCCGCCTGGGCCGCGAGCGCCACGACGAGCGCGAACGGCAGGAGCTCCGGCCGGAGCGCCGCCGCCGCCCCGGCGCAGGCCGCGCCGGCGAGCGCGCTGCCGAGCGCGGGCAGCGCGACCGAGAGGGCCCCGAGCGCCGCGACGACGCCCGTCTCCATGCCCGCCGCGGACCACGCCGCGAGCGGCGCCGACGCCGGCACGAGCGCGAGCGCCGCGAACCGCACGGGCCGGTCGGACGCCCGATCGATCGCGAGCGCCAGCGCGCCGGCGGCGAGCGTCCACGCGACGACGCCGAGCGCCTTCGCGGCCGCGAGCGCGGCGAGCGGGCCTGCGGCCGCGAACGGCGCCAGCACGAACGCCCACCCGAGCGGCGTCACGCCGTCGGTCACCGGCCCCGCCGCGTTGAAGCGGTAGCCCAGCCCCCGCGCGAGGTGGTGCGCGTAGCGCGCCGTGATCAGCGCGTCGTCGACCGTGAACCCCGAGAGCGCGAGCGCCGGGAGCAGCGCCGAGAGGGCGCCGGCGAGCGCGACGAGCAGCGAGCGCCTCCGCCCCGTCACGCGATCCGTGCGTCCGCGCGGCACTGGAATGTGCAGGAGGACCGGACGCGCGCCCTGGACCGGCTCCCAGGCTCCGCCGCGCGCGCTCCATCGAGGACGCATCGGCGGAGGAGCAGGCGCTCGGGTTGCACGGCCATCACCACGCCCGGCGATCGTGTGGCAGGCGCACGAGGGACGCAATTGCGCTCGTGCATCCGCGACCGCGTGGACGCGCGGACGCGCGGGCAAGCGGGCATGCGTCACCGCGGGCATGCGTCACCGCGGGCACGCGTCACGAGGAACCGCGGACGTACGGGCCCGGGCGCGCGGACGTCGCGAACGCCCGGGTCCGCCGTGTCGCTCGCGACGTGGACGGCGACGACGACACGGCGCCTCGTGGCAGCCATGCGCCCTCGTGGACGGTATAGTTGCGCGCATGGCACTTCCCGCCGCGCTCCTGGCCGCCGTCGAGCGGCATTCCTGTTTCACCGGCTGCTATCGCAGCGAATCGGAAGTCCAGGTCTGCATCGATCCCACGCAGGCGCTCGTGCCGACGGTGCCTGTCTGTTGCAGCGATTGCCTGAACTTCCACCCGGCGGCGCTCGTGAGCCTCCTGCCGCTCGGCATGACGTCGTACGCGCTGGCGAACGCGCTGACGGCCCACGTCCGATCGCTGCGCGGGTACAGATGGGCGACCGGCGGCTACCACACCGCGGGCACCGGCTTCTGGCTCAACGCCGCCTACTACGGCAACGGCCTCTTCCTCGTCGACGCCGCGCGCAACCGCAACGCGCGCACCGACGTCGATATGCTGATCGAGGCCTTCCAGCACGGCATCGTCCAGCCCGAGGATCCGCGCATGCTCGATCCGGCGCTCTACACGGCCGAGCTCGCCTACATCAACATGTCGCGGCCCATCCTGCCGGTCTGCAGCAAGCAGGATCTCCTGGCCTCGCCGCAGCGCAGCGCCACGCCGAGGCAGGGGTTCTCGCGCGTGTCGATCCTGGAGTTCCAGCCGCTCGCCGTCGCCGGCGTCTCCGCGGGCGCGCAACCGGCGAAGCCGGCGCCTCCGCCCCGCGAACTCAAGCTCGGCGACACGTGCCCGACGTGCGGCGCCGCCGTCATGGAGCGGCCGCTGTTCTCTGGCACCTTCGTCGGCTGTCTCTGCTGAGCGCGCGGACGCCTGGCCGGCTCACGGGGGCAGCGGCGCGGTCGCGCGCCACACGGTGCCTCCGGTCGCCGGGTCGATCGCGCGCAGCGCGGCGCCGCTCACCGCGGCGCCGCTCACGACGTACACGTAGGGGCCCGCGGCCTTCGCCGCCACGAGCCGGTCGCCGAGGTAGCCCGCCGCGCGCTCGTACCGGCTGGCCCCGGACGCGGGATCGAGGGCGAGGATCCGCAGATCGGTGCCCCCCACGACGTCGACGCCGAGGACGATGGCGGCGCCGCCGCTCGCGACAAGGAAGAGATCCGGGCGCCCGCCGGAGCGCGGCGCGCGCGCCGGGAGCTCTTTCTTCCAGAGCGACGCGCCGCCGCGCCGCCCCTCGGCGATGAGGCGCGGCGGCCCCTCGGCCGGCGTCGTGAGCACGACCTCCACGTCGCCGACGTGGACCACCTGGGGGTTCTTCTTGCGCTCCCAGAATTGCCCCGTGATCGCCGACGGCTGCGGCGCCGTCGGGCAGTCGGCCACCGCGCCCCCGTCGAGCTGGATGCCGGTCGCCGAGCCGTCCTTCATCACGACGGTCGCGCAGCCCTCGCCTCCGGCGACCTCGTCAGGGACCCCGGGCAGGCTCGCCGCCCAGCGCGCCTTGCCCGTGCGGGCGTCGAGCGCGTGCAGCGTGGTGTTCTCCCCGCCCGCGAGCACCGTGCCGCCCGCGAGCACCGTGCCGCCCGCGAGCACCGTGCTCCGGTCCGGGCAGGCGAGCGCGTCCGGCTTCTCGAGCTCCTGCGAGGCCCAGAGCCACTGCCCGCTGCGTCCATCGACGGCGACCACCCGCCCGCGCGTCTTGCCGTCCTGCCACAGGACCGGGTCGGGCGCGTCGTCGCCGTTCGCGTCCACGAAGCAGAGCGCGTCGAGCTGTGTCGAGAGGTGGCGCGCTTGCGGCGCGGGATCCCGCGGAGGTTCGACGCGCGCGAAGAACATCACCGCGAAGCCGACCCCCACCGCGACCATCGCCACGGCGAGGAGCACCTTCACCGCCCGGGGCGGCCCCGGCGCCGGCGCGGCAACGGGGGCGACCGGCTGAGCGGCCGCAGCGCCTGCCACCACGAGGTTCTCGGCGCCGCAGCGCGGACACGTGATCCCACGACCGCTTGCCTCCAGGGAGGCACCACAGCTCCTGCAGGGCCGCATCGCGCCAGTCTATCGCCGCGGGGGGCCCGCGATCGAGAGCGACGGCGCTCGATGCGCCGGCCAGGGCGCGGCCAGGCCGCGTTCAGCCGGAGCCGGGACCCGCTGCGGCTACTTTGCCCACAGCAGGGAGAGATCGAGCTCGATGGCGTCGAAGGGCTCGACGCGAACGCGCGCGGCGTCGCGGTGAAGGGGGCCGCGCTCCCAGCCCCGGCCCGGGACGAGGGAGAAGACCTCCAGCGTCCGCTGGATGGGGTCGACGAGCCACGCGTGGAGCACGCCCTCGCGCGCGTAGACGGGCATCTTCTCCTCGCGGTCGACCTCCTCGGTCGAGCGGCGCGCTCACCGGCGCAGGGCGACGACGGTGAGCGCCAAGGCCAGCCCGAGGGCGTGCGGGGCCGGCGGTGGGCTCGCCAGCATCGTGGTGAGCCTCGCCGCTACGGCTTCGGGATGCGGAGCGTGCCGCTGACCATCGCGCTGCCGCTCACGACGTAGACCAGGCTGAGCGGGTGGAACGCCCAGGGACCGAGCGCGATGGACCCGAGCCAGAGCTGCTCGTGCACGCGCCCGAGCGCGAAGAGCACCCCGAAGAGCAGCACGATGAGCAGGCTCGTGGGAATGGGCGTGCCCTCGTAGTAACGCACCTTCCCGCGATCGTCCGACAGCTCGGCCGCGGTCACGTTGTACCGCGCGAGGCGGCTGATCCCGCAGGCGACGAAGTAGACGAGCGCGGCGGCGTCCCACGGGCCGCGCAGGCCGAGCGCGTAGCCGAGCACCGCGGGCGCGACGCCGAACGAGACCACGTCGGCCAGCGAATCGAGATCGGCCCCGAGCGGCGAGTGCCGGCGACGCCACCGCGCGATCGTGCCGTCGAGGACGTCGCACGCGAGCGCGAGCGGCAGGAGCCCGAAGACCACCCAGATGTAGATGCGCTCGCGCTCGGCCACGTAGTTCAGGCAGAGCAGGATGCTGAGGGTGCCGCTCGCCGCGTTCGCCAGCGTGAAGAAATCGGCCAGCGCGAACGACCGGAGCATCGAGAAGTGGGGCGGTCTTTCGGGAGGCATGGCGGTCGGGGGGCGGATTGTTGCACGTCCGGTTGGATTTCCAACCAGTCTGCGCGCCGCCCGTCGGCGACCTCGGGCCGTCCTCGCGCCGCGGGGCTCGTCGAGCGGCAGCAGCGGCGGGGGCGCCAGGCGCCGGCGCTGTCTAGTCAGGTGCCACGTGCTTGTCCACTCCGCGGCTATCCGCGCACAAAACTTAGGACCCGGCCCCACGATGCCTAGCATCCCTCGACGGATGCCCGGACTGTCACTTGTCGCCGACACCACCCGATGCTCACCGGAGCTCGAGCGCACGTCGCTGCACGATGTGCTCGGCTTCGTCTTGGAGGGGGCGCGCAACGCGCCTCCTCCACTCGATGAAGCGGCGCTGCCGCTACGCGCCGAGGCCGAGGCGCTGCCGCTGCTCTGCGATCTCGCCGAGGCCGCGGCGGAGCTCGCCTCCGGACGCCGCGCACGCGCGGTCGTGCGGCTGTGCCTCGAGCCCGACCCATGGGAGCTCGGGCTGGAGCGCGTGGGCCGCGACCTCCTCGTCACCGTCTTCCAGGGCGGCGACGTGCCCGAGGTCGCCCTGCACGAGCGGCGCTTCGAGGGCGAAGCGCTCTGCGCGCGCGTCCTCGCGGCCGTCGATCGGTTCGCCTCGCGGAGGGGCTCGGGCGCGCGCCGCGACCCCGCCTTCCCCCGCAACGACGCGGACCACGGCGGGCTCGGCGAGCACCGGCTCCAGGCCGCGCGGAGGTGCCTCGCCGCCGCCCTGCCGTTCTCGCCCGACGAGGCGGGCGGCGAGCCCGCCATCGTGGGCGTCGAGCCGACCGGCGAGATCCCGATCGCCATCGCGGCCGAGGCGCTCCTGCGCACGTCCCCGGGCGCGGCGCTCGCGCAGCCGGCCGTGCTCCGGGCCGACCTCTTCTCGCTCCTCTTCCGGGGCAAGATCCGCGTGCTCGTGGGCGAGGAGGCGCGCGAGCTGCCCGACGTCTTCATCTTCCCGATCGCCGAGCAGCTCGCGTCGCTGTCGCTCGAGTCGCTCGACGCGTGGGCGCGGCGGCAGCCCTACCACCGGCGGCTGACCGTCGGCGGCGCGATCCTCGGCGTGCGGCTGCACAGCGAGGGGGCGCTCTCGCTCACGCTCGGCGTGCCCCGCGTGGGCCGCGTCCCGCCCGCCGATCCGCGCGCGCTCGGCCGCGGCTCGCCGTTCGCGGGCGCCGAGGAGCGGGCGCAGACCTGGACGTTCCCCGCCGTCGACGTGGCCGCGCTCGCCCAGGGCGTCGTCGCGTTCGGGAGGGCGCTCGCGCGCAGCCTCGTGCGCCGAGATCGCGGGCAGGCGTCGAACCTGCGCCTGTTCGAGTTCCGGGCGCGCGTGCGCGAGCTCGCCGAGCGGCTCCGCGAGCTGACGCGCAACGACGCGAAGATCAACGTGGCCCCGGAGACGTACCGCGCCTTCGCGGCGGCCGCGCGCCCGCAGGCCGCGGCCGAGGACACGTTCGGGCGGACGCGGCTGCGCTTCACGGCCCGGTGGGTCGCGGCGATCCCCTCGCTGGATCTCCGCGCCACCTTTCTCTGCGGCGACGTGCTCGTCGTGGGCTCGACGCGCGAGCTCACCTGCATCGATCGGCGCACCGGCGAGTGCCTGTGGCGCAAGCAGGCGCCGCGCGCGGTCTCGGTGATGACGCCGGTCGGCCTCGGGCGGCTCCTGCCCGACGGCACGCTGCAGCTGCACGAGCTGTCGACCGGCGAGGTGGCCTGGTCGGCGCGGCTCTCGCCGCGCGTCGGCGCGAACGCCTCGGGCGCCGTGGTGAGCGCCCCGGGGCTGCCCCGGATGCTCATCGTGAGCGAGGGGACGCGCCACCTCGCGGCGGTGGACCTCTACTCCGGCGAGGTGCGCTGGCGCTACGCCGCGCGGCGCGGCGAGAACTTCCGGCTGCGCCGCGCGGGCAAGCTCGTCGTGGTCGGCAGCGGCGAGCCTGCGCTCGCGGCGCTCGACGTGCTGAGCGGCGAGGTCGTCTGGCGCTTCTGCGACCGGCTGCCGTTCGCGTCGCCGGTGGCGGTCGATCACGACGCGCTCTTCGCGCTGGCCGGCGACGGGGCGTTCGTCGGCCGCGGCGGGGCGCGGCTGCACCACCTCGACCCGTGGTCGGGCGAGGCGCGGTGGACGGTCGACCTGCCGAAGCACGTGGCGCCGGTCGGCGCGCCGCTGCTCGGGCCCGAGACGGTGTGCGTGGTGACCCACGGGCGGCGCGGCACCGGGCTCGTGGGGATCGATCGCCGCACCGGGGCGACGCGCTTCGATCTCACCGCGTGCGCGGCGACGGCCTCGTGCCTGATGGTCGACGACGTGGTCGTGGTGAACAGCGAGACGGGCGAGCTCGTCGGGGTCGACGCGCACGACGGCTCGGTCCGTTACCGGCACGTCCTCGCGGGCGGCGTCGAGGGGGACCGGCCGCGGCGCCTCGAGCCGGTGCTCCGCTCTGGGGCGCTGTTCGTGCCGCAGAGCGAGGTGCACGTCGTGCGGCCACGCGACGGCGCGCTGCTCGGCAAGGTGCCGACCGACCTCATCCCGGATCTCCTGCGGGTCGACGAGCGGTGCGACGTCTACGTCGCCGAGGAGAGCGGCCACCTCGCCGCCTTCGCCGCGGCCCCGCGGCTCAGCCTCGTCCAGTAGCAGCCCACAGGTCGAAGCCCCTGGCCGCCCGGCGCTGCGGCGCGATCAACGCGACCGCCGCGCCGGCTTCCAGATGAGCTCGAGCGACACGTCGGTGACCCCGTCCTTGATGAGCCCGATCCGCTCGGCGGCCCTGCGCGACAGGTCGATGATCCTGCCGCGCTTGAACGGGCCGCGGTCGTTGATCCGCACGCGCACGCGGCGGCCGTCCCGGCGGATCACATCGACGAGCGTGCCGAAGGGGAGCGTGCGGTGGGCGGCGGTGAGCGCGCGGGGGTTGTAGGGCTCGCCGCACGCGGTGGCGCGGCCCTTGAACTTGTCGGCGTAATAGGTGGCGCGCCCGCGCTGGATCGGGACCCCCTTCGCCGCGCCCCGGGCGCTCGCGGGCGCGATCGGCGTGGAGATGCGGCCGCCCTCCTCGTCCAGGTCGTCGTCTCCGGCCCGACCCGGCCCGGGCCCCGCCATGGGGCCAGGCGGGCGGGAGACCTCGGTGGACAGGGGCTGCGCGTCGCCGCTCGTCCGGGCCGGGAGCGGCTGGTGCGCGGAGCAGGCCGGGGTGCAGAGGAGGAAGAGGAGGCCGAGCGCCCTCGCCGCGGCGCGACGTCCCGCCGGCGTCATCACGTCGCCTCGGGCGCGGCGCGGTCGGCCGACGAGGGGTCGAGGGCAGCCGCGGGCGGGGTCACCGCAGCGACGAGGGCCAGCTCGGCGGGCGCGTTCCCCTCCCCGTCCGCGGACAGCCCCGCCTGGGCCCTGGCGTTGGACCGCACGAACCTGGCCAGCTCGCGGAACGGCACGCCGGTCGGGCAGATCTGCTCCTTCTCGGCGAGCACCTCCTCCGGCACGTGCGCCAGCGCGAGCGCCGCGGCGTCGAAGTCCGGCATGCTCCGCGAGGACGCGAGCACCACGGTCATGAGCCCGGGGTAGGCCCCCCTGGAGGCGGCGATGCGCTCGGCCTCGCCGAGATCGCAGCGCCCGCACGCGATGCAACGGGAGAAGCCGGGCAGCGCCGCGCGCTCGGCGGGCGAGAGCGGCGGCAGGCCGTCGGCGTCGTAGTTCTCGCGGAAGAGCGCAAGCCCGCTCGGCCCGTCGAAGAGACGGCGCACCACGACCTTGAGGAGCGACCACGCGAGGACCGCAAGGGCTAGAGCACGGCCGGAAAGCACGCTTGGTCCATAACCCGAAACAGGGCCGCGCGCAGACCTGATGCGCGCGCGTCGCCGGGGAACGGCGGCCGCGGCGGGGCGCGCGGCTGGATCTTTTCACCCTTGTAGCAGGCGTCACCTCCTGGCGACGGGGGGCGCGGGCGGGGCGGACCTCGTCCCGCCGTGCGGCGCACGATCGCGGAGCGTCGCCGGGGCGGGCGAGCCCATCCCGAGCACGCCGGCCCCGGATCCTCGTCGCGAGGAATGACTACCGGGCCGGCGCGGCGCAACAGAGTCTCCGAGGCCCGCTTTCAGGCTGCCATCGACCGACGGCGCCTCGGCGGACACGACACCTCTGCTCGCCGGCAGCGCGCGCCGGCGTCGACGGCGGGATCAACCTCCTCACCAAGGTGAATGCGAAACTGAATATCTCGACAACTCCGAGCAACGGAGTCCGCCATGCTCTTCGAGATACTATCGCACGCCGCACTCCACGTCCGGTCCGCCGGCGTCTCGCCCGCCGAGCGCGCGGCGCTCGGCCGCGGCCTCTCCGTGGAGCGCTACCTGTGACCGCCGCCGGCCCGGGAAGCCCCCCGGACAGGCGGCGCGGCGGTCTGCGCTCTGCGCCCTTGCCCCCCGCGCCCGGCGTGCAGTGAACCCTGGTTAACAGCTGCCGAGGTACGGTCACACGGAAACGGCGGCACACCGCCGATGAGCCGCCCTTTATCCGCCGCTGACGGCGCTGGCACGTCGGGTGCACTGACTCCCGGCATGCCCAACGACTTGCCTCTCTGCGGTAAGGGATGCTCGGAAGACCTCGGCGACATCGCCGAAGGGGTGCTGGTGAAGGAGATGATCGCGGGGAACGAGCGCGCCTGGCGCGCCTTCCACGCCCGGTACGACCGGCTGGTCCACCGCTGCATCCGCGGCGTGATCGCCCGCTTCTCCGCCGTGGTGGCGCAGGACGACATCCGCGACATCCACGCGACGCTGCTCATGCAGCTGCTCTCGAACGACATGCGCAAGCTGAGGACCTTCGACGCGGACCGCGGCACGCGGCTGAGCTCCTGGATCGGCACGCTCGCCGTCCACTGCGCCTACGACCACCTGCGCGGGGCCCGGCGCGCGCCGCGCTGCGCCCCGCTCGACGACGCGGCGGTCGAGCTCCCCTGCGAGCGCCCCTCCCCGCAGGAGCACGCCGAGCGCCGCGAGCGCGCCGCGATCGTGGGGCAAGTGCTCCACGATTTCTCCGACAAGGACCGCGAGTTCGTCGCGCTCTACTTCGGCGAGGGCCTGCCCCCGGAGCAGATCGCGGAGCGGATGCGCATCAGCGTGAAGACGGTCTACTCGAAGCGGCACAAGATCCAGAGCCGCCTCGAGGCGATGCTGTCCGGCGCGAGCCTCGCGGCCTGAGCCACCCCCTCCCCCGAAGGGGGCTCGGCGGCCGTCGGCCCTGTGGTATGAGCCGGAGAGGATGGCCCCCCCGCTCCGCATCATCACCGCGCTCGCCGCCGCCGTGGCCGCCGTCCCGCTGCTCGCCGGGTGCGGCGGCGGCAACGGAGACGCCCCCTCGATCCCCCTCGCCGACGAGCGCGGCGGCGGCGCCCGCATCGTGGATCTCGTCGGCAAGGCCGCGTGGTTCAACGCCGATCCCAGGACCCAGGACAGCGAGGACTGCAAGGGCGTGCCGGCCGATCGCCGCGTCAGCGTCACGGCCACGACGCTCATCGCGATCGACCGCTTCGACGAGACCGGCGAGGGGGCGCACGGCAACTACTACGTGCAAGACAGCGCCGACGAGCCGGTCGCCTACTCGGGCATGACGGTCTTCCAGCCCGCGTTCAGCCCCCCGGACCTGCGGCTCTTCCCCGGCGACGTTGTCGACCTGCTCGGCGTGCTCACCGAGTTCCGCGGCCCCTCCTCCGGCCGGTTCCCCGGCTGTCGCACCCTGCCCGAGATCGGCGGGACCATGAGCTTCCGTTTCGAGGACGGCCCCGCGAAGCCGATCCGCGTGCCGCTCGACGAGCTGACGAGCTACGCGACCGCGCGCAGCTACCTCGGCATGCTCGTGCGGATCGAGGGGGTCCAGACCGTCGGCGACCCCTCGAGGAGCGGCGGCCGGTACACGGCGCGGATCAACGTGGGCGCCGGCGTGCCCGCCGGCGACATCCCGAGCCTCTCGAACGAGCTCTACGATCTCGAAGCCGAGGGGCCGCCCCTCGGGGGCGGCGCGTCCTTCGGCTCGGTCACCGGCGTGCTCACCTACTTCTACGGCTTCAAGATCGCCCCGCGATGCCCGGCCGACTTCCAGCTGGAAGGCGCCCCCCTGCCGGCCGACGACGCATGCGCTCCCTGAGGCCCGCGCTCCCGCTGCCGCTCGTCCTGCTCGCCGCCTGCAGCGGCGCGGCGCCCGGCGGCCCGACGGCGCCGGGGCGCGCGCTCGTCTCGACGCCCGAGGGCAGCGTCGGCCGCATCGAGGTGCGCAACCTCGACGCCCGGCCGCGGCTCACGCTCGTCTCCCGCGACGGCGACCCCGCGCCCGCGCTCGTCGTCTCGGTCGCGACCGATCTCGGCTCGGTCGCCACGACGGCGCTCGCCAGCGTGGTCGAGGCGCGGCTCGTCGCCGCCGGCTTCGACGTGGACGCGCGCATCGACCGCAGCGCCTTCCGCGTGCGCCTGCTCGTCCGGGACGCGGCGCGCGTCGCGCCGTTCCTGCGCGCGCTCGCGGCGGCGTTCGCGCAGCCCATCGCGGCCGGCAGCCCGGAGGTCGCCCGGGCCATGGAGCGGCTCCAGGCGCTCCGATCGAGCCCCCTCGACGCGCCAGAGCTCTCGCCGGTCGCGGCGTGCACCGGCCGGCTGGGCCTCGCGGGCGCCGAGCCCGTGGTCGACCTGGCGACGCCCGCGGGCGTGCGGGAGCTCGAGGGGTGGCGGACCGCGGCGCTGCACGCCGGGCGCACCTCGATCGCCGCGGTCGGCCCCGCCGCGTTCTGCGCGGAGGCGGCCCGCGCCGCGGAGGGCGTCGACCGCTGGCCCGCGGGCGGCCCGCCCGCGGACGCGTGGCCGGCGGCGGACACGATCGGCGTGTACAGGACGAACCAGCTGGAGCGGCGGGCCGCTCGCGTCACCGTGGCCGTGCGCGTCGCGAGCCCGCAGGCCGCGGTCGCCGCGGCCGAGCGGCTCGGCGCGCCGGGGTCGCCGCTCCGGGCGCGGCTCGCGGCGCTCCCCTCCCCGTTCCGCACCGTCGAGGTGCTCGGGGTCGCCCGCCCGCGCGGCGGCTGCGTCAGCGTGACCATCGAGGCCTCCGATCTGCCCGCGGCGCCGCCCGCCGAGACCTCGGCGGCGCTCGCGGTCGCGGTGGCGCGGCAGGAGATCCGCCGCGGCCTCGCGGCGCCGCCGAGCCCCGCCACCGCCTCGCGGCAGATCCTCACCGCGCAGGACCCGCGCGACGCCGGCGCGCGCGCCGCCTGGTGGGCGCTCTCGGGCGGCGCCCCGAACGCGCCGGCGGAGCGGTGGGCGACGGCGCTCGGCCTCCCCCCGAGCGCCGAGCCGCCGAGGCCCGCCGCGCCGGGCGAGGCCGGCGAGCGGCCCTTCGAGACGGAGCTCGGGCGCGCGCTCTCGGCGGGGGCCCAGCCCGCCCTGGAGCGGCGCACGCTGGTCGAGCGCGGGCAGGGCGAGGTCTGGGTCCTGCTCGCGAGCCCGTGCGGCGTCGCGGAGGAAGGGGTGTACGACGCGGGCGCGACGGCGCTCGCCGCGCTCGCCGCCGTGCAGACCCGGCGGCGCGAGCTCGACGTGACGATCGAGCCCTGGGTCACGGCGGACGCCGTCGGGGTCATCGCGCACGCGCCGTTCCGCGACGACCGCGAGACCCCGGCCGAGCTCGGACGCCGCGTCGCGAGCGCCGCCGCGCGCACGGTCGCGGCGACGACGCCGGGCCCCGAGGCGCTCACGCTGGCGCGCGCCGCGGCGCTCGAGCACCTGGAGCGCCTCTCCGGCGGGCGGGCCGCGGCGCTCGAGGCCTTCGCCTCCGCGATCGCGCCCGACCACCCGTCCTGGATCGAGCCGTTCGGCGTCTGGGATCGGGTGGCGAGCGGCGCGCTCGAGACCGTGCAGCTCCGCTGGCAGGCGCTCGCGACCGGCCCGCTCCGGCTCGCCGTCCTCGCGAACGCCGACGCGTCGCAGGCGGCCGCCGCGGCGGAGGCCGCCGAGCGCTGGCTCTCGCCGCGGCTCGCGCCGCGCGGGTGCGCCTCACCGGACGGCGCGGTGGTGCCCCGGCTCGGTCACCACGACGCCCGCCTCCCGGCCGGGACGCCGCTCTCGCAGGCCGTCGTCGGCGCGCGGCTCCCGGCCGCGCGCGAGGCCACGACCACGGCCCGCGAGCTCGCGGAGATCACGGTCGCCGCCCTCAACGGCGAAGGCGGCCTGCTCGCGGCCGCTCTCGGCGCGGCGGCTCTTCCCGCGGCGGACGCCGCGGCCCCGAGGCGGCAGCTCGCGGCCCGCGCGAGCGCGCGTGTCCTTGGCGGCACGCGCGCGGCGGCGCTCGCGGTCGAGATCCGGGCGCCGAGCGCGGAGCTCGACGAGGCCTCGGCCCGCGTGAAGGAGCTCCTCGCCGGCCTGGCGCAGCGGGTGACCGACGCCGATCTCGGCCGCGCCGAGGCCCACGTCACCCGGCGAGAGCGCGACGCGCTCGCGGAGCCCCGGCGCCGGCTCATCCACCTGTTCAACGGCCGCGCCCCCCGCACGCCGCCGGCGAAGGCCACGCTCGCCGCGTGGCGCGCCTTCCTGGCGGGCGCGCTCGGCGCGGACGCGATCGTGACCGTGGAGGCCCGGCCCGACTGATCACTCCCCGCTGTCGAAGTCGCCGGCGTCCTCGATCTCCGCCGTCCGCTCGGGGGGCGTCGCCTCGACGCCCTCGTCCTCCGCGTCGCCCGCGACCTCGTCTTCGTCCTCATCCTCGTCGAGCGCGACCTCGTCCTCGTCCTCTTCCTCGTCCTCTTCGGGCTGGGTCAGCACCGGGAGCCGGCGCTTGCCGACCGGGCCCTCGTCGACGAACTCGCGCAGCGCCGACATGTCCTTCAGCGCCTCGAGCTTCGCGAGCGCCTTGACCTCGACCTGGCGGATCCGCTCGCGCGTCAGGTTCATGATCGCCCCCACGTCCTCGAGCGTGGTGCCGCCGCGATCCGCGACGTCGAGCGCGCACGTCTCGTTCATATCCCAGACCTCGAGATCGGGGAAGTTGAGCTTGATGGCGCCCGTCCTGGCCGACACGTCGAGGTAGAGGTGGTGCTGGCACGAGACGTACGGGCACGGCCTCGGGCCGTCGACGCACTCGGCGCGGGTCCGCGGCTTGTAGTAATCGGTCTCCGGATACAGCATCCGGCCGATCTCTAGCTCGCGCTTGGTCATGCGCTTGACGCTGATCGTCCGCGCCCGGATCTCGCGCTTCCTCCGGGACCTGCGCTGCTCACGCGTGATGGGGTTTCCCGGCGCCGCGGGGTCTATCTGGAGCGCGAGGGCGCCCTCCACGACTGGCTCACTGGAGCCCGCCGGTTCGCAGTCACCCCCCGCCGCATCCGCTCCGTCCAGGCCGAAGATCTCGAGCTCGCTGTCAGACACCGTCGCCATGCGCTGCCTCCGTTTGGTAGCGTCTCCGCTCTCAAGCGCGCGCGTCTCCCCACGCGCCCGAGTCCCAGCTCGAGCGCAAAGAGATCCCGCTCCTTGCCCGACGTAACGCCGGATGCCGTCCCTAAAAAATTGCGACGAAACGAGCCGTGCCCGTCCCGTCGATCGCGTCAAACCCAGGAGGGGCCGCGCTCGCGGCCCCATTCACTTCACGAAGACGAGAGATCCTGCGACTCGGTCCCTCAAGAGGATGCCGCCTGTTTCGTGAGCCGCGCTTGCGCCATCAAGCGCTCTTCTATCAACGACAGCTTCGCGACGAGCTCCCGCGCGAGCGTCTCCGCGCTCGCGAGGTCCAGGGCGATCGCCCTGCCGCTCGTCTCGCTCCGCCTCTCCTTGGCGGCGTCCCTGAGCGCATTGAAGACCTTGGTCATCGTGCGCTCGAGCTCCTCGATATCACCTCTCACGAACAGGAATTCACGCTGGATCTCTTCGATGGTGTAGTCCTGGGCCATCATCTCTTTGATGCGCTGAACCTGGCGGACTACCGTGGCCGGATACATCCCCTGTGAGCCCTGATGCTTGCCCTTGCGCCCCACCCGCACGCTGCGCGGGAGGAGGCCGAGCTGCACATATTTCCGGAGCGTCGCCTCGCTGAACTTGATGCCATGCGCCGCGAACAGCTCGAGGATATCGCTCGAGGTAATCCCTTGGGCGTGCTCCCGCTCGATGCGATTCAGCACGTCCTCGGGGATCCTTTGCACCGGTCCTCCCATCGATTGCCGGAGGCCCTACCCAACCGACGCGGGCGACTCTATTCCACTGAATGGAATACAGTCAATTGACGCGACTACGATTATTGTGTGGCTGTCACGGGACGCGGTGCTTTCCCGGGGTTCTTGACACGCCTCGGACATTTTTCGTCCGTCGGAACCGGGGCTCGATCCGCTCCGCACATCGGGAAGCCGGGGGCGAGGCGGGAAAATTGCGACGCGGGGCGCAATGGGTGGGAGCGGGGAGGCGCCCGTCCCGCAGCGGGGCTCGTGGAGCGGCATGGCCCTTACCCTGACACACATCGGTCCTTTCAGACAAAAGGGCTGATAGTCTCGTCGCCACCATGGCCAAGGCCCTTGCCAGCGAGGGTCGGGGCGCGGCCTCGCCCGCCGCCCCCCGACCCGTCGAGCGCGTCATCAGGGATGTCACCGCCCGGGGTGTCAGGATGCGGGTCCTGGTCGCCGGGGCCGGCAACGGCCCGGCGCTCCTCTTGATCCACAGCTTCCTCGCCAGCCACCTGGAGTTCGACGACGTGATCGACGCGCTGGCCCAGCGCTTCCACGTCATCGTCCCGGACCTGCCGGGGTTCGGCGAGAGCGAGAAGCCGAGCCCGGCGCGGTACGCCTACGGGATCGAGACGTTCGCCGAGGCGGTGGCCGATCTCATCGCCGCCTTCGGCGTGGGCCGGGCGCACCTCGTCGGCCACGCCATGGGCGCGGCCATCGCCATCACGCTCGCGGCCGACCACCCGGAGCTCGTGCAGCGGCTCGTCCTGGAGGACGCGCTCTGTTACCCGTTCCCGATGAGCTTCCGGATGAAGCTCCCGCTCCTGCCGATCGTCGGCGGCATCGTCTTCAAGCAGCTCCACGGCCGCGGGATGTTCCGGTCGTACTTCCGCGACGACGTGTTCCGCGCGGACGCGGCGGTGCCGCTGTCGCGCGTCGACCGGCACTACGACCTCTTCAACGCACCCTCGGCGCGCGAGAGCGCCCACGCGGTCATGCGCGCGGTGCTCGACGCGCGCCCCGTCGTCGCGCGCCTCACGCGGATCACGGCGCCGACGCTCGTCGTGTGGGGGCGCGACGACCGCATCTTCCCGGCCGCGGGCGCGCAGCGGCTGGCCCGCGAGATCTCGGGCGCGATGCTCGAGATCATGGACGCCGGGCACTCGCCCCACGAGGAGCGGCCCGAGGAGTTCGTCGCGCTCGTGACGCAGTTCCTCGAAGGGAAGCGGTGACGGCGGCGGCGCGCTGGACCCGCCTCGCTCGCGACGCGGCGCGGGCGGGCGAGCGCGCGGGTCGGGCCCTCCTCGGCGAGGACGCGGCGCGGCGCTTCCTGAGCGACCGGTCGGCGCTGCTCGGCCTCGGGATCGTCGTGCTGCTCGCGCTGTTCGCCGCGGCGGGGCCGGCCGTGGTCGGCCACGACCCGAACGCGAGCGACTTCGGCCTGTCCCGCGACGCCTTCGGCGCGCCGCCCGGGCCGTCGGCCGCCCACTGGCTCGGGACGGACCCGCTCTTCCGCGACCTCCTCGCGCGCCTCGCCCACGGCGCGCGGCTCTCGCTCGCCATCGCGCTCTCGTCCACGGCCCTCGCCACGGGGCTCGGCGCGCTCGTCGGCGTCGCCGCCGGCATGGCCGCGGGCACGCGGGCGAGCGCCCTCGACGGCGCGCTCATGCGGCTCGTCGACGTGATCCTCGCCCTGCCCTATCTCCTGTTCGTGACCGCGATCGGCGTCGCGGTGGGGCGCGCGGACGCGGGGACGATCCTGCTCGTCCTCGGCCTCACGGGGTGGACCGGGGCGGCGCGGGTCGTCCGGGCCAAGACGGTGGAGCTCGCGCAGCGCGACTTCGTGGCCTCCGCGCGCGCGCTCGGCGCGGGGCCGCTGCACGTCGTCCGGCGGCACGTCCTGCCGAACGTCGGCGGGACGCTGCTCGCGCTCGCGACGATCAACGCCGGGCAGATGATCCTCGCCGAGGCCGCCCTCAGCTACCTCGGCGTCGGCGTGCAGCCGCCGACCGCGACCTGGGGCCGCATGCTGCACGAGGCGGAGCCGTACCTCGGGGTGAAGCCGCTCCTGGTCGCGGCGCCGGGCTTCGCCATCCTGCTCGCCGTGCTCGGCTTCCACCGCGCGAGCGAGGGGCTCCGCGACGCGCTCGATCCCGCCGGCGCCGAGCTCCCGCGCGGCCGGCGCCTGCCGGTCGATCTGCTCGTCGCGGGCGCGGCGCTGCTCCTGCTCTCGGGCGGCTCGCCGCGCCGCGTGCGCCCTCCCCTCGGCGACGAGGCGGCCTCCGGCGCGCCGGTGCGGGGCGGGACCCTGCGCCTCGCGACCACGGTCAACGCCCGCACGCTCGACCCGTCGATCGCCTACGACGAGCTCTCGAGCGCCATCGCCGAGCTCGTCTTCGCCCGCCTCGTCACGTGGGACCGGGACGGCCGCCTCACGCCCGAGCTCGCGCGCGCGATCGCGGTCGAGCGCGGCGGCCGGACGTACGTCTTCACGCTGCGGGAGGGCGTGCGGTTCCACGACGGCGCGGAGCTCCGCGCCGCCGACGTGAAGCGCTCGATCGAGCGGACGCTCCACCCGGGGACGCCGAGCCCGGGCGCGAGCCAGTACGACATGATCGAGGGGTTCGCCGAGTTCCACGCGGGCGCGGCGCCGCACCTCGCGGGCGTGCGGGTGCTCGGCGATCACACCGTCGCGATCGATCTGCGCGCGCCGGACGCGACGTTCCTGCCCCGCATGACGCTCGCGTTCATGGCGCCGGTGTGCCCCTCGTCCGGCGCCGTGGTCGACGCTGCGCGCCCCCCGCCGCCGTGCGGCGCGGGCCCGTTCCGCGTCGCGCGGTGGGACCAGGACGGCAGCATCGGGCTCGCCCGGCACGAGGGATACTTCCGCCCGGGCCTGCCGTACCTCGACGCGATCGAGTGGCAGACAGGGATGCGCGCGACGACCCAGCGCTACAAGTTCGAGGAGGGCGAGCTCGACTACCTGCGCGATCTGACGGCGATCGACGCGGCGACCTACCGCGCCGACCCCCGGTGGCAGGGGCGCATGCGCTGGGTGAACCGGAACCGGACCAACGCCGTCTTCCTCAACACCGAGCTCGCGCCGTTCGACCAGCTCGCCGTGCGGCGCGCGGTCGCGTTCGCCCTCGACCCCTCCGTGCTCGAGAAGGTGCGCCCCGATCTCGTCGCCCTCGATCGGGTGCTGCCGCCGTCGATCCCGGGCCCCCCGCGCGACGAGCCGATGCGGCGGCACGACCCCGCGCGCGCCCTCGCGCAGATGGCCGCGGCCGGCTATGCGTACGACCCGGCGACCGGGAGGGGCGGCTACCCGGGCGTCGTCGACTACATCGCGATCCCTGACACCCTGGAGCAGGCGATCGGCGAGATCGTCCAGCAGCAGCTCGCGACGATCGGCCTCCGCGTCCGCCTGCGGCTCGTCAGCTGGGCGACCTACCTCGCCGAGGCGTCGCGGCGCCGCGCCGTCCCCATGGGCTGGGTCGGATGGCAGGCCGATTTCCCCGACCCGGCGAGCGTCTTCGAGCCGACGCTCTCCACGCGCGCCATCCGCGACGAGGGCTCGCAGAACTACGCCTTCTTCAGCAGCGAGGAGCTCGATCGCACGCTCGACGCCGCCCACGCGGAGCAGGACCGCGCGCGGCGCCTCGAGCTCTACGCCCGCGCCGAGCGCGTCGTCCGCGATCTCGCGCCCTGGGTGCCCACGCACACGATGCGCCAGCTCGAGCTCTGGCACCCCTACATGCGCGGGTACGAGCGCTCCGCCGTGATCCCGTGGCACTTCCACGAGGTCTGGCTCGACCCGTCCGCCCGGCCCGCGGCCGGCGGAGGGCCGCGCGCGGGCACGTCCCCCTCCGCCCGACCGCTCCGCGCGCTGCTCGCGCGCGCCGCCCTTCCGCGATGAGCCCCCCGCCCGCGCGCCGCACCTCCTCGCCTCGATCGGGCCGCGCTCCCGCGATGGGCGCCGCGCTCGCGCACCTGCTCCGGCGCCTCGCGTGGGCGGCGATCCTGATCGCCGGGGTCACCGCCGTCTCGTTCGGGATCGCGTACCTCCTGCCCGGCGACCCGGCGCGGATGCTCGTCGGGCCGCAGGCCTCGGCGGCGGATCTCGAGCGCGTGCGGACGATCTACGCGCTGGACCGGCCGGTCCACGTGCAGTTCGCGCGGTTCGTCCGTCGGCTCGTCCACCTCGGCCCCGCGCGGGGCGACGGCGGCGCCGCTGTCCCGCCCGAGGGCGCGCGCGGCGATCCGGAGCACCGGAGCTGCGCGGCCGGGCCGCTCGGCGTGCACCTCGATCTCGGCTACAGCTTCCACTACCGCAAGCCGGTCGTGGATCTGCTGGAGGCGAAGGTGCCGCGCTCCGTCGAGCTCGCGCTGGCCGCGCTGGTGGTGCAGCTGGCGCTCGGCCTCGCGCTCGGGATCGTCGCCGCGGCCCGCCGCGGGACGGCCTGGGAGGACGCGGCGCTCGGCGCCACCCTGCTCGGCGCCAGCGCGCCGACCTTCGTGATCGGCCCCGCGCTGCAGTACGTGCTCGCCTACAAGCTCCGGCTCTTGCCGTACGATGGGTACGGCGCCACGGCGGCCGATCACCTGCGCTCGCTCGTCCTGCCGGCGCTGACGCTCGGCATCTTCGGCAGCGCCCTCTACGCGCGCATCGTCCGCGAGGAGCTCCGGACGCTGCTCCGTCAGGACTTCATCCGGACCGCGCGGGCCAAGGGCGCCTCTCGCCTGCGCGCGCTCGTCGTCCACGCGCTGCGCAACGCGCTGCTGCCGCTCGCCACGCTCGCCGCGCTCGACTTCGGCGCGCTCGCGGGCGGCGCGATCGTCACGGAGAAGCTCTTCCGCTGGCCGGGCGTCGGGAGCATGGCGGTCGAGGCACTGCAGAACCGGGACGGCCCGCTCATCGTCGGGACGGTGCTCTTCGCCGCGGCCGCCATCGTGCTCGCCACCGTGGCGCTCGACCTCGCGGCCCTGGCCCTGGATCCCCGGCTCAGGTCGCGGTCGCGCTGAGCGCGCGCGGCCCGGGCGATCAGGGCATGCCGGCGAGCGCGCGGCACTCGGCGCCGAGCGGGGAGTCGGCCGGGGAGAGCTCGGCGCACTTGCGGAACGAGGCCCGGCCGCCGCGCCCTGCGGCCTGCTCCGCGGCGCCGCGCAGGTGCCACGCCGCGGCGCTCCCAGGCGAGGCGGCCGTGAGCTGCTGCGCGAGCTGCACCGCCTTGCCGGCCTGCCCCGACTCCAGGGCGCGCATCACGCGGGCCGAGAGGGACCCGCCCTCTTCGTCCGGCGCAGCGGGCGGTGGCGCCGACGCGCTCGGCGAGGCCGTCCGCGCCGGTGCGGCGACCTGGCCCGCGGTCGACGGGGCACCCGGCGGCGCCGCCGGGACGGCGGGCGCGGGCGAGCCCTGCTGGACGGGCGCTCCGGCCGGCGCGACGGGGCTCGCCGCGGCTGGCCTGGCCGTCGCGGCTGACGCGAGGTCGGCCGGCTCGCTGGCCGAGGTGTCGGCCGGGGTCGCCGTGGAGAGCCCCGCGGCGGCGGTCGGCTCCGCCTCCGGCGCGGCCGGAGCCGCTTCGATCGCGGCGCCGGAGCTCTGCTCCTCCGCCTGCAGGGGCGCATCGACCGGAGCCGGGGGTACGGGGTGCCGCGTCTGGCTGATCAGCCAGACGCTGGCGGCCCCGATCGCGAGCGCCGTGACCAGACCGGCGACGATCCGCGTGATGCGCGCCCGGCGCTCCTCCGGGCGGGATCGCCAGAGCGTGGCCTCGACCGCGCCGGCGGTTGTGTCGGTGTCCTCGGTGGAGGGATGCTCCTGCGTCAGGATCCGCTCCGGCGCGTCCACCCCTCCGCCGAGGAAGAAGCGCTCGCTCTCGCTGATCGGCCCGGGGTCGCTCGGGGGCGCGTGGTCCAGCGCCGCCGCGAGGCCCGCCGGCGGCGCCGCGGCAGCGTCGAACGAGCGCGCCTCCGCGACCGTCGCTTCGCCGCGCTGCGCCTCGCGTGGGATGGTGACGGCCGGCGGCGCGTCGCTCGGCGGGCGGGGCCGGAGCGTGGGGGTCGTCGGCGGAGGCCCAGCGGCGGCGCGCTCGTCGCCGGCGGTCGGCGGCGCGGCGGACGGCTCCGCCGCGGGCTCGGACGGCGTCGACGCGGGCAGCTCGGGCGGCCTGGATCGGGGGCGCTGCTCGGCGGGAGCGGTCGCGGCCGCGGGCCTGTCGCTCCTCGCGGCGCGGTGCTTCTGCGCGAAGCTGCGCGGCGTCACCAGCGGTCGCGTGAGCGGGGCCTCGTCGCTGCTGGTGAGCGTGGTGTCCTTGTCGATGTCGATCTCGGCACGCGCGCGCAAAGCCTGGACGGCCTCGGCGCCCGGTGCGACGCCCCGCGGAGGCTCCGACGGCACGCGGCCCAGTGCTGCGCCGCCCGAGCGCCGCGCGGCGCTCGCCGCGGCGCTCCACGGAGGCTCCGACGGCGCGCGCCCCGCCGTCCGCGGAGGCTCCGACGGCGCGCGCCCCGCCGTCCGCGGAGGCTCCGACGGCACGCGCCCCGCCACGCCCGAGCGCCCCGCCGCGGCGTTCGCGGCGGTCGCCCGGCCGACCGCCGCGGCCCCGTGGACCGCGCTGCGGGCCGTCACCGGACGCCCGGCGGATTCCGCGTCGGGGTCCGCCGCCGGCGCGGGCAGCTCGTGTCCGGGCCGGGAGCGCGGGAGCATCGCCGGCGACAGCCGGGTCGAGAGAGGCGCCGGAACCACGGCGGCATCCTCGAAATCGTCGGAACCGGCGTTCCCCGGCACGCCGTCGGGGAAATGGGAGCGCCGCGCCCCCGACGGCGACGAGAGCGGCGAGAACTCGTCGTGGAACGCCGCCTCCGGCTCGCTCGGCACCACGTCGTCGGGCGGGAGCGCCGCGGCGGGGACCAGCAGCCCCTCGAAGTAGAGCTTCGAGATGGTGGAGAGCGTCGAGAGATCCTCGAACGGGGACGCGTCGACCACCTGCATCAGCGTCCGCTTCCCGTCGAACAGGCGCAGGATCCCGTTCAGCTCGTCGGGGATCTCGTTCAGCCGCTCCAGGAGCTCCTCGCTGTCGACCTCGAAGACGGTGGCGAGCGACGGCAGCACCTCGAGGAGCCGGCCCCACTCGTCGACCCGGCGCATGCCCTCCATGAGCAGGCCCTGGGTCGACGTCTCGATCACGTCAGGGTTGTCGACCTTGCAGAACTCGACCTCGAACGTCCCCTCGTTCCACAGGAGCGCGCGGTAGACGGCCTCCTCGCCGCAGAGCCGGCCGAGCGTTGCGTCGACGACCTTGCCCTCGCGGAAGTAGACCTGCGCCTCGTTGTCCCCGTGCGAGAGGTGGACGATCCCGCTCTTCCGGCTCACCTCGAACGTCTGCAGAAGATCGACGACGTTCATGTCGAGGATCGACCCGGAGAACCTCGTCCGCCCGGTGGTCGAGAAATGGCGCGTCGTGATCCCCTCGCGCGTCCGCCGCGCGAGCAGCAGCGTCACCCGCGCGATGAGCTCGCGCACGAAGATCGGCTTGGTCAGGTAGTCCTCGACCCCGAGCTCGAGCCCGCGGATCTTGTCCTCGATCGACCGCTGGCTCGTGAGGAAGACAACCGGGATCGACGCCCAGTCGGCGTGCTCTTTCATCTTGCGGACGAGCGCGTAGCCGTCCACGTGGGGCAGGCGGGTGTCGCTGAGGACGAGGTCCGGCGTCGAGACCTCGAGCTTCGCGAGGGCGTCCGCTCCGTCCGTCGCGGTGGTCACGCTGTAACCGGCCTTCTTCAGGCTGACCTCGAGGACCCGAACGCTGCGTGGATCCGCGTCGACCAGGAGGAGCTGTTGCTTGGCCACTAGAGGTTTCCGCCTCGCGAAGGATGGCGAGCCCGAGCGGACGCTGTCAAGCGCTCCGCCCGGAGCGTCGCCGCTGCCGTCGATCGCTCGTCCCGCCGCCGTGGTCCCGGCGATCGACGGCGCCCATGGTGCGCACAGGACGCCTGCAAAGGCCAGGTTTCGTCGTGGGCCGCCCGCGCGATCAGTGCTTCCAGGGATCGATGATATCGCCGGTCGCCTGCGGCCTCTCGGGGGAAGCGGCTGGCGCGGCGGTCGCCGCCGGGCGGGCCGTCGCCGCGGCCGGCTTCGCCGGGCTCGCGGCGGGCGCCCCGTGCGGGCGGGACGGCTCCTGCGTGGGCGGCGCGGCCGACGCGCTCGGGGCCGGGGCCGCCGCCGCCGCCGCGGGCGGCTCGTCGGGCGCCGCGCCGACCGCCGTCGTCGCGTGGAGGGCGCCGGCGGCGGCGGCCTCGGGCGGCACCGCGCTGGCCGAGGCGCGGAGCGCGCGAAAGCCGAGGGCGATCGCGATCGGCACGAGGATCGCCGCGAGCGCGATCGCGACGCGCGCGCCCATCGAGAGCGGCTCCGACGCCTCCCTGGGCACCTGGACGGGGCCGAGCATCTCGTCGCGCTCGCGCAGCTTCAGCGGCTCGCGGCGCGGGTGCTCGTCCTGGAGCATGGTGACGGTCGCGCGCCCCGGCGCCTCGACGGCGAGCTCGATGGCCGCGGCGAGATCGGCCATCGAGGCGAAGCGCTCCTCGGGGTTCTTCGCGAGGCAGCGCATGACGATCGGGCCGAACGCGCCGAGCGCGGAGGCGTCGGGCATCACCTGCTCGAGCGGCTCGGGCGACATGTACATGTGCTTGGTGAGCACGCCCATGTACGTGTCGGCCTCGAAGGGGACGCGCCCCGCGAAGCACTCGTACATGAGGACGCCGAGCGCATAGATGTCGGCGCGCGCGTCGATGCGCTTCCCCTCGGCCTGCTCCGGGCTCATGTAGTGCGGCGTCCCGAACACCATGCCGATGCGGGTGAGCCGCTTGCCGCCCGTGACCTTCGCGACGCCGAAGTCGAGCAGCTTGACGAACTCCTGATCGCCGTTGCGCACGAGGTAGACGTTGTCGGGCTTGAGGTCGCGGTGGATGACGCCCGCCGCGTGCGCGGCCCCGAGCGCCGCGGCGCACTGGAGCATGATCTGGCCGACCCGCTCGGACGGCAGCGTCCGCTCGGTGCGCAGCAGCGACGCGAGGGAGGTCCCGGTGAGGAACTCCATGACGAAGAAGGGCAGCTCCGGCTGCCCCGGCTCGACCTCGATCGCGCCGAAGTCGCTCACCGCGACGATGTTGGGGTGGCCGATGGCCGCCGCCGCCTTGGCCTCCTGGATGAAGCGGGCGACGAGCTCGGCGTCCTGCGCGATGTCGCGCCGGAGCACCTTCAGGGCGAAGAGGCGGCCGAGCGACTTGTGGCGCACCTCGTACACCGTCCCCATCCCTCCCTCACCGACCACCGCCTGCACCTCGTAGCGGCCGTCGATCGTGCGCCCGAGCAGCGGATCGGCCGACGGGTTCCAGTCGGGCGCGTCGGCGAGCGGGTCGCCGTCGAACGGGCAGAACCGGGAGTCGCCGGAGAAGGTCAGCTTGCAGGTCGGGCAGCGCCGCGCGCGTGGGACCTGCTTCACCTTCCCCCGGCGCGCCGCGAACCCGTCACTGCGCGCTGGCAGCGCCGGCAGCGGCGGCAGCGCCATGTGTGCCTCGCCGCGCGCAGGAGGCGCCGAGCCGCGCGCAGGAGGCGCCGAGCCGCGCGCAGGGGGCGCCGAGCCGCGCGCAGGGGGCGCCGAGCCGCGCGCAGGGGGCGCCGAGCCGCGCGCAGGGGGCGCCTCGCTGCGCGCAGGGGGCGCCTCGCTGCGCGCAGGGGGCGCCTCGCTGCGCGCAGGGGGCGCCTCGCTGCGCGCAGGGGGCGCCGAGCCGCGCGCAGGGGGCGCCTCGCTGCGCGCAGGGGGCGCCGATCTGTGGACTGACGGCGCATCGCTGCGCGGTGGCGGCTGCGAGGCCAGGGTGTCTCCGTGCGGCCGCGGGATGTCGTCCCGATGGAACAGCTCGGCAGCTTCGGACTCGCCGGCGGTCATCTCAGGCTGAGCATCCCCGGCCATGCGGAGCGTGACGGGCACCTCGGCGAGTCTAGCCGAAAGCGCGTGCGGTGTTTCGGATCAGATGGCGTCAGATGGCGAACGCGGGGGGCGCCCCCCCACGGGTCCGCCGGGCGCGGCGGGCAGAGCGCCCGGAAGGACTCAGATCTCCTCCAGAATCTTCGCCTTGCGGGCCTGGAACTCCTCGTCCGTGATGAGGCCCTTGTTCTTGAGCTCCGCGAGGCGCTCCAGGCGCTGCTCGATGGACGGCCCCGCGGCCGGGGCGGCCTGCGGCGCGCCCGGGTAGCCCTGCTGCGGCGCGCCCGGGTAGCCCTGCTGCGGCGCGCCCGGGTGGCCCGGCTGCTGCATGTGCGGCGGCACGAACTGGGGCTGCCCCTGCGCCGCGAGCGCGGGGTTCATCGCCTGCGCCAGGCCGGCGCCGATCGCCACCTGGGCGCCCAGCCCCGCGACCCCGCTGCCGTCGCCGCCCTGCGCCATGCCCTGGCCGGCGCCCATCATCGCCTGGCCGGCGGCGTAGTTCTGCCAGTTGCCCGCCAGCTGCTGCACGTACCGCGCGTCCTGCTGGAACCGCTGATCGAGCTCGAACTGCTTCGCGCGGGCGGAGTCCTGCGCGACGCCGATGCCCCGGCGCGCCTCGCCGCGCGCCTTGTTCGCCTCGCGGAGGAGCTTCTGGTCCTCGGCCGAGAAGTTGATGTTGAAGTTGCCGATCTCGAGGATCTTGCAGCCGATCTCCTCGAGGTTCGGCGCGGACTGCACGATGCGGGCGCCGAGCTCCATGCTCATGCCGCCAAGGTTGAGCAGGCTCTTCTGCTGCTGCGCGCAGACCTGGCCGATCACGGTCTTCACGCTCATGAAGAACTTGCCCTTGATCCAGCTCAGGACGACGTCGTTGTCGCCGCTGCCGCCGCACTGGCCATGGTAACCGACGACGAACCGCACCGGATCGACCACGACCAGCGAGAACTCACCGAAGATGCGCGGCGTCACGAACTCGTAGAGGGTGGGATCCTCCATCGACTCCAGCGGCCCGCCGAAGGGCACGCCGCGGACCGGCTGCATCTTGACGAAGAAGATCTCGGCGATGAAGACGTCCCCGCCCGTGAACTTGTTGACGAGGTTGTTCAGGAACGGGATGTTCTGCGTCTGGAGGGTGTGGCGCCCCGTCGGCAGGTAGCCCACATACCGCCCGTCCTTGAAGAAGAGGGCACACTCATCGCTGTCGACGGTCAGCTGCGACCAGAAGGGGACGTTCTGGTCCGGGTGCTTGTAGACGATGAGATGCTTCGCTGCGTCCGGGCGCGCGATCATCATCTCGCGGACGCCGCTCTTCACGAAATCGAAAATCCCCATGTCGCGCTCCTCTTCGGTGTGCTGGATGTGACGGGCCTGCCGGTACCCTGCCCCCGGGACCTCGGGCTCATTTCGGCAGATGGCGCACTCGGCCTGCGCTGTTCGTTCTACGTTGACGATCGCCGCGCCTTTCAGGCACACAGCGGCCTCAGGATAATCCGCAGATCGCAGGGCAGCAATGCCCGCCGGGGAGGACCGCATGTCCGTCGCTTCGCTCGCGTCACCGGCGCAACCGAGGAAACCCGCGCCGCGGGCGCCGTCCGAGATCCCGGGCGCCGCCGCCCGACAGACGACGCGCTCGCCCCGCTGCGGCACGGCCGCGCCGGGGAGGACCCCGCGATGATCGCGCCGATCGACGTCGGCGTCCTCTCGGCGCCCGCGCAGAAGATGGCGCAGCCGGGGGCGCCGCAGAAGCTCCGCGACATGGCGGCGCGCGGCATCGCCCCCGGGCTCAAGCCGGGCGATGTGGTGACGCTGCTCGTCCTGCTCGCGTCGCGCGAGGAGGAGCCCGCCCGCGCGGCCGCGGAGAAGACCCTGTCGGCGCTGCCCGACCCGCTCCTCCAGGGCGCGCTCGGCGGGGAGCTGCTGCAGCCGCTCGTCATCGACCGGCTGGCCCGCCTGTACGCGGACCGCCTCCCGGTCGTCGAGCGGCTCTGCGCGATGCCGGGCATCGCCGCCGACACGCTCGAGGAGCTCGCGCGGACCGGGGGCGAGGCGGTGACCGAGCTCATCGCCGTCAACGAGGAGCGGCTGCTCAAGAGCCCGCGCATCATCGAGCGGCTCTACCTCAACAAGCACACGCGGATGTCGACGGCCGATCGCCTCGTCGACCTCGCCGCCCGCAACGGGGTCGAGCTCACGGGCATCCCGGCGTGGCGCGAGGTCAGCATCGCGATCAAGGACGAGCTCATCGCGGAGCCGTCGCCGGAGCCCACGCCGGACGACGTGCTGTTCGCCGAGACGCAGGCGCTCGCGGAGGCGCTCGCGGCCGAGGAGACGGTCGACACCCACGTCGAGGACGAGGAAGGGAAAGAGGAGATCAAGGAGCGGTACATCCCGCTCTCCAAGCGGCTCGCCGACATGACCATGTCGCAGCGGATCCGGCGGGCGATGCTCGGCTCGCGCGAGGAGCGCATGCTGCTCGTGCGCGACTCGAACCGCCTCGTGGCCAGCGCCGCCGTGCGCAGCCCGCAGATGCAGGAGGAAGAGGTCGTCCTCATCACCCGCAACCGGAACATCTCGGACGAGGTGCTGCGGATCATCGCGACCACGCCGGAGTGGATGAAGAGCTACACGGTGAAGCGGAACCTCGTGGAGAACCCGAGGACGCCGGTGCTCGTCGCGACGCGGCTGGTCCAGCACCTGCGCGAGTCGGACCTCCGGGGCGTCTCGAAGAGCAAGAACGTGACCTCGCCGGTGAAGGACGCCGCGAGGCGGCACCTCGATCGGCGCAAGAGCTGAGCGGCGCAAGGGCTGAGCGGGCGGCGCGGCGCGGCGCTCGCCCTGACGCCGGCGGAGCGCTCTCCGGGTGGCGAGCCCCCTTCCCGCCCGGACCCATGCCCCGCTAGCCTGCGCCCACGATGAGCGACCTGGTCCGCTTCGGCGTGGCGATGGATCGAGCGCTTCTGGCCGAGTTCGATCGGCGCATCACCGCGCAGGGATACGAGAACCGCTCGGAGGCGCTGCGGGATCTGGTTCGCGCGGACCTGACGCGCGCCGCCTGGGACGAGGGCGCCGAGGTGGCGGCGACGCTGACCGTCGTCTACGCGCCCGAGGTGCGGGAGCTCGTGCAGCGCATCACCGCGCTGGAAGAGCAGCACGCGGGGTCGGTGGTCTCCAGCCTGCTGGTCCGCCTCGACGAGGGCCGAGTGCTCCAGGTCATGGTGCTGAAGGGCCGCGGCGCGGCGCTGTCCGGGCTCGCCGGGCAGCTCGCCGGGGCCAAGGGGGTGCTGTCCTGCGCGCTCACGCCGGCCGCGGCGCTCTCGGAGGCGGCGCGCCGGCCGCGGGGCTGACGCGGCGGGCGCCCGGCCGTCCCCTGGTTCACGCGTCGTCGCCGGGGCTCTCGGCCACTTTCACCGTGGTCTTCGGCGGATCCACGATGAACGTCACGAGGCGCTCCTTGGCCTCGAACTCCTGCCGGTAGATCACGGCCGAGCGCTTGTACTTGAAGGGACCGATCCGCACGCGGTGCCAGAGGCCGCGGCCCTTCACGTACGCCGGCTCCACGTACGCCTTGTGCCCGCGGCGGCGCAGCGCCGCCGCGAAGCCCTCCGCGTCGGTGGGCTCCTTGAACGAGCTCACCTGGAGCTGGTAGCTGCCCGGCCCGCCGCGCTCGATCTCGGGCCCCTCCTCGCGCGAGACGTGGCGGGCCATCGCGGTGAGCGTGTCGTTCGGAGCGACCTCGCCCCCCGCGGGCCCGAGGACGTGCTGCGCCGGCAGCGAGACCACGGGGAGCCGGTCCGCGGCGAGCGGCGGACCGGCGTCAGCGGCCGGCGGCCGGTCAGCGGCGGCCGCCTTGGCCGCCCGCGGGTCGCGCACGGCCTCGAGCGCCGTCGTCGGGTGCTCCGCGTCCGACAGGATCGCGGGAAAGGTCACGTCTGCCCCGATCGTCGCGCGGCGCGGGGCCGGCTTCACGCCGGCCGGATGAGCGCGCGCGACCAGATCGCCGAGCGGATCGGCGCTGACCGGCTTCTCGCGGTGCGGCGCGCGCAGGAGCGCCACCGCCGCGAAGACGATGCACGCCCCGCCGAGCGAGGCCAGCACGAGGGCGCCCGCGCGCGACGGGCGAGCCCCGGGATCCTCTTCCTGGATCTCCTCGAGGTTCCGCACCGCCCCGGTGTCCATGCTCTCGCCTTTGCTGCGCCTCATGCTGCCTCCTCAACCCGTCTACCCTGCCCGGCCGAGACGCGACAACTTTCGTGTCTCACTTTATCCCACATCTGCCAGAGGGATCCGATCGCTGCACGAGCGCGCGCTGGATGGGGCGCCCGGCGGCGAGCCTGCGCCTCGGCTCGGGCCGGGCAGCCTCGCACACGCGGCGGCCGCGGGAAAAATTCTCGGCCGGCGACGGGGCGCGCGTGACCGGCCGGCTCCGCGGGCGTCGGTGCCCAGGGCCGCCTCACTTGCGCGCCGCTACGGGGCCGTCCGGCGGCTCCGCTGGCCTTTCGCGCGGCCGAGGCGCTAAGACTCCGCCTTCATGAAGACCCTGCGCATCGGCCGTGTCCTGCCCGCGATCGGCCTGCTGCTCCCGAGCTGCGCCGAAGGGCCGCGGACGCTCACGATCGAGGTCGTGCCGGGGCACGAGGCGGTCGCCTTCCAGGACGACCCGCCCGTCACCCGGATCGAGGTGACCGCGACGGCGGTCGAGGGGGACGTGGCCGTGTCCGCGGCGGCGGCGCCGGGCGGGGAGCTCGATTTCGGCGAGATCCCGGCGGAGCGGGCGTACACGTTCGAGGTGCGCGGCGTCGACGCGGGCGGGGCGACCGTGGTGCGCGGGCGCTCCGCGTCGGGCATCTACCTCGCCGGACTGGCGGGCGAGGTGCTGCCGCTCTTCGCCCAGCGGATCGGAGGCTGGGCGCGGCCGCCGGGCGAGCTCGCGGCGTCGCGCGTCGGCGCGCCCGGCGCGGCGCTGGCGGAGCGTTACGTGATGCTCACCGGCGGCGCCGTCGCGGACGGCGCCGCGGCGGATGACGTCGACCCGGCGCGGATCGACGGCTACGACCTCGCCGCGTGGGGCGGGAGCGCCTCCGGCGGCGCGCTCCCGCGGGCGGCGCGCTCGCTCGTCGTCCGGGCGAACCTGCTGCTCACCCTGGACGACGAGGGCGCGACCTGGACCGATGTGGCGTCGGGGCAGAGCGCCGAGGCGTCGCTGCCCGCGGGGCTCGGCTCGTTCGCGGAGGTGGCGGGCGGCCGGACCGTCGAGGCCGCGGACGGGCGCTCGTTCGTGGTGGGCGCGGCGCGCGCGGGGCAGACCGCGGGGGCGCCGGGCGAGCCCTCGGACGCGGTGCTGGTCGTCGGCGCGGACCAGGCGCTCTCGGTGGCGAGGCTCCGGTACGCGCGGGCCGGCGCGGCGGCCGTGTGGGTGGAGGGCGTGGGCCTGGTCATCGCGGGCGGGGGCGCGGACGTCGCCGGGCTGGAGGTGCTCGGCGACGGCGCGACCGCGTTCGAGCCGCGCCCGTTCCCGCCGGACGCCGCTCGGGGCGCCGGCGCCGCGGTGACGGCGCCCGGGGAGATCGTGCTGGTCGGCGGGGTGCGGGGCGACGCTGCGGCGCCGACCCGCCGGCTCGCGCCGGGGTGCGTCGGCGCGTGTACCGCCGTGGAGATCGCGGGCGCCGCGCTGCCGGCGGCGGTCGTGGACGTCGCGGCGTTCGCGCTGCCCGGCGGGCGCCTCCTCGCCGTGGGCTCCGAGGCCGGCGCGGGCGGGCTGACCAGGAGCTTCGTGGTCGACCTCGCCGCGGCGCACGTCGAGGAGCTGCCGCTGCGGGAGCCGCGGCGCGGCGCGACCGTGGTGCCCGCGCCGAACGGGACGCTCGCGCTGCTCGGCGGGGTCCACGCGGCGGGGACGCCGGCGCTCACGGTCGAGACGTTCTTTCCGGAGTGAGCAGGCGATAGGCGGGCTCGCCGGTCCGGAGCAACGGTATCTCGGGTTGCTGCGGCGGTGTCGACGTCGTCGCAGGTGACAGGACATTCTCCTGTGCGATCCGGCACCCCTGAAAAAGCGACGCTAGCTCAATAGCTTGCCAGAGCGAACGGGTCGCAGGCGCGGGGGCACGCCCCCTCGCTGTCCGCGGTCAAGCTGGTGGTCGTCCCGGCGGAGGTCGCGGCGGCGGACGCCGCGGTCCTCCAGGACGACCAGGGACCCGTACTCGTGGCGCTCAAAAATGCTTTCCAAAGCGGAAATGGGGGGGGGGCGCGAGCGGTGCGGCGCATCGTCAACGTGCCTGATCGCAAGAACCGGAGGTGGACCGCGCCAGAGGCGGAGGCGACTCCCAAGTTTTGCATTGTTCAACGAGGTGTCTTGTTCGTTTGCCCGCATTGACGAGCCCGGCGACGCCGGAGTATCACACGGCATGGGATTGACCCAGGACGCCTTCTTCTTCGACGCCCTCGCCGAGCACGCCCAGAAGAGCGTCATCGCGAGCAAGCTCCTCCTGGACATGCTCGACCGGCTGGAGGACGCCCCGACCATCGCCACGAAGATCAAGGAGATCGAGCACGAGGGGGACCGGATCACGCACCGCTGCCTCGCCGCGCTGCACAAGACCTGGATCACCCCCCTCGATCGGGAGGAGATCCACGCGCTGATCACCCGGCTCGACGACGTGCTCGATTGCATCGAGGCCGCCAGCGAGCGAATCGTCCTCTTCGAGATCGAGAGTGCGATGGCGGAGGCGCGCCCCCTCGCGGAGTCGGTGGTGGCCGCGTGCGTCACCATGAGCGCGGCCACGAGCTCGCTCCGCGACGTGAAGGACGGCGCCCGGCTGCTCGAGCTCTGCGTCGAGATCAACCGCCATGAGAACGCCGCCGACACGCACTACCGCGGGGCGCTGGCGGCGCTCTTCAAGAAGGGCACCGACCCGCTGCTCGTGCTGAAGTGGCGCGACATCTACGATCAGCTCGAGAACGCCAGCGACCGCTGCGAGGACGTCGCCAACATCATCGAGGGCGTGGTGCTCGAGCACGCATGACGACGTACCCGCCCTCATCCGCATGGAGGGCACGATCGACGGGTGGAGCTGCTCGAAGAGCGTCGACGCGACGCTGAAGTACACCCAGATGATCTACGAAACGCTGGGAATCAAGGACTACCCGGGCTTCCCCCAACCCGCCCCGTGATCGCTGCGAGCAGCCAGCAATGCGTCCACGGATGCATCGCGAGCGCACAGACGGACAGGCACCGCCGTTGCATTCTGTCCAACCGTGAGCGCTCGACGCATGACTGGAGTGTCGAGCCTTCACCGAGAGGATGGTAGACCATCATGAGCAGGATCAAGACCGGGAAGATCTGTGCTGGGTTCGGCATCGCGCTCACGGCGCTCGCCTTCGCAGGCTGTCTCGCGACGCCGGCCGACGCCGACGAATCGCTGGGCGTGGCCGAGCAAGCCTTTGTGAACGCCCCGCCGGGGACCAGAGTGCCTTGCACGATGTCCGGCGGCCCCACCGGGAGGCGGAGGGCGAATCTGGTCGTCGGCAACGACCAAAGGACCTGTTACCGGGTGCCGCTTCCGGGGGATATCCCGGAGGATCCGAGCGTCCCTAGCTGCCACTCCGTCGGCTACTCCATGGGGTGTGAGTTCATCTCTAGATGAATCTCGGTGACGCGGCCGGCGCCCGCGCCGCGCATCCGCGTCAACCGGGACCCGGGCCAGCGCCGCCGTCGCGCGCTGGCGCCGGGACCTGCTCTGACTCCCAGGGAATGTGGAGAGGGACCGGCCGAGGCGCGCGCCGCCTCCTCCGCGCGCTTCTACATCACCGCCTTCCGCCGGCCTCGCCGCGTCCGCGGCGGCGCCGCGTCGCGCGCCCCGTACACCGCGCGGAGGTCCGCCACGATCGCCTCGAGCCGCGCCCGCAGCGCCGCCGGCTCGACCACCTCGACGCCCCGGCCCAGCCCCACGATCTGCGAGACCGCGATCGACTCCCGCTCGAAGTCGACCGTCACGGTCCTCGCCCCGTCGCGCCCGCACCTCCCCTGCCCCCACCGCTCGTGCTCGCCGCTGGGCCGGATCCGCCGGAGCGCCGCTTCCCCCTCCTCGGTCACGCGCAACGTCGTCACGTAGCTCGCCCTGCGCTCCGCGAACCGCTGGCACCACGCCTTCCAGCACCCCGCCAGATCGAACCCCTCCGGCCGCGCAAACCCCTCGTCCAGGAGCCGCGCCCCCTCGACGCGCGCCCCACGGAACACGCTCGGCCCCCGCTCCGTCCCGGCCACGAGGTACCAGCGGTCGGCCTTGATCACGAGCCCGTACGGGTCCACCACCCGCTCGCTCGCCACTCCGTCGAAATCCCGGTACGCGAGCCACACCTTGCGATCCTGCCAGACCCCCTCCCGCAGGACCTCGAGGTACGGCACCACCTCCCTCCCCTGGAACCACCCCGACGAATCGACGTGGAGCCGCTGCCGCGCGTGCTCGGCCGCCGATCGCTGCACCACCGGCAGCGCCGCCGACAGCTTGATCAGCCCGCTCTGCAGCGCCGCCGACAGCCCGATGTCCGCCAGGGCCCCGGGCGCGGCGATCGCGGAGAGCGCCTGCACCTCGGGCTGCGTCAGCCCCGTCAGGCTCGTCTGCCACCCCTCCAGCAGCGCGATCCCGCCGTTCGGGCCGCGGTGCGCATAGACAGGCACGCCCGCGGACGACAGCGCGTCGAGGTCCCGGTAGATCGTCCGCGCCGAGACCTGCAGGCGGCGCGCGAGCTCCTCGGCCGTCAGCTGGCGGCTCTTCGCCTGCTGGAGGAGCAAGAGCAAGCTGAGCAGCCGATCCGCGCGCATGACTGACCTTCCGTGGCCCCTGCGTGGCGCCGGATACCGATCCGACCCGGCACCGAGGCTACGCGCAATTCATGACAGGAGGTGTCAGGAATCGTCCCGTAGCGTCCCCGGACGACCGGAGCCGCAGCGCCGCACCGCAAGGATCCCGCGCCGCCGCGAGCCCCGGTGCTCAAGGAGGAGACAGCGTATGAGACCGCTTGAAGGACAGGTCGCCCTCGTCGCCGGCGCCACGCGCGGCGCGGGGCGCGCCATCGCGTGCGCGCTCGGCGAGGCCGGCGCGACGGTCTACTGCACCGGCCGCAGCGTCCGCGGCCGCCCCGCCACGGGGCAGCGCCCGGAGACCATCGAGGAGACCGCCGAGCTCGTGAGCGCGCGCGGAGGACGCGGCATCGCCGTGCAGGTCGACCACACCGCCGAGGAGCAGGTCGAGGCGCTCTGCGCCCGGATCCGGCGCGAGCAGAGGCGGCTCGACGTCCTGGTCAACGACGTCTGGGGCGGCGACGAGCTCACCGAGTTCGGCCAGCCGTTCTGGAAGCTCTCGCTGGCCAAGGGCAATATCCTGCTCGAGCGGGCCGTCACCTCGCACATCATCACGAGCCGCCACGCGGTGCCGCTCATGCTCGAGCGCGACCGCGGCCTCCTCGTCGAGGTCACCGACGGCGACAACTTCGGCTACCGCGGCAACCTCTTCTACGATCTGGCGAAGATGTCGGTCATCCGCCTCGCCTTCGCCATGGCCTGGGAGCTGCGCCGCCACCCCGCCATGACGGCGCTCGCGATCACGCCCGGCTTCCTGCGCTCGGAGGCCATGCTCGACGGCTTCGGCGTGACCGAGGAGAACTGGCGCGACGCGACCGCCAGGGACCCGCACTTCATCGCCTCGGAGACCCCGTTCTACGTGGGCCGCGCCGTCGCGGCGCTCGCCGCCGACCCGAACGTCGCGGCGAAGGCCGGCCGCGTCTTCAGCTCGTGGGATCTCGCCCGGGAGTACGGCTTCACCGACGTCGACGGCCGAAAGCCCCACTGGGGCGAGTACTTCGAGGAGACCTTCGGCGAGTACAAGAAGGCCGACGAGGCCGCCTACGCGACCTGGTTCAACGGTCCGATGGACCTCGCGTCCCCCGACTGGCCCAGGGAGTGACCGGCCCGAGGGCCGCGGCGCGCACGCGGCCCGCGGCGCCGGCGGCCGCGCGGGCCGCGCTGGCCGACCGACAACCGCGCGTCAGTGGGCGTACGGCTCGCCGCGCAGCAGCGTCATCGCGCGGTAGAGCTGCTCGATCAGCACGAGCCGCGCGAGGCGGTGCGGGAACGTGAGCGGCGACAGGCTCCACCGGTCGTCGGCCGCGGCGGACACGTCGGCCGGCAGCCCATCCGCGCCGCCGATCAGGAACGTGACCACCCCCTTGCCGCGCGAGCCCCACCGCTCCACCCCGGCCGCGAACGCCTCGCTGCCGAGCGCCTTGCCGTTCACCTCCATGGCGATGACGCTCGCCCCCGCCGACGCGCGCGCGAGCAGCGGCCCGACCTTCGCCGGCGGGCCGTCCGGGATCTCGATCTCGTCGCACGCCACGTAGCGGCGGATGCGGCCGAGGTACTCGTCCATCGCCGCGCGCAGCGGCTTGTCCTTCACCCGCCCGACGGCGGCGACGACCAGTCGCACGGGCGCGCTCAGTCCGGATCGAACCGAGGGGCGGGCTGCGCCCCCGGCGGCAGGCTCTCCTCCGGGACCGGGACGCGGCCCGCGTCGATCCAGAGCCCCTCGATGTCGTACAGGCGGCGCGTCTCCTCCTGGAACACGTGCACCACCACGTCGCCGAAATCGATCAGCACCCAGGTCGCCGCGGCGAGGCCCTCCATCGACAGCGGCGCGAGCTTCTCCTTGCGCACCGCCTCCTCCAGGCCCGTCGCGATCGCGTGGACGTGCCGGTCGGAGCGGCCGGTCATGATCACCAGGTAGTCCGCGTAGTCGACGCGCCCGACGACCTCCAGGATCTCGACGCCGATCGCCTTCTTGTCGAGCCCCGCCGCGGCCAGCGCCAGCGCGAGCTCGCGCGCCGCCGCCGACGGCTCGGGGGCCGGCGGCGGCGCGCTCCGGCGCGGGCCGGAGCGCTTCGGGCCGGCGAGCGGCGACTTGCCCCGCGCCGGCGACCGCCCCGCGAGCGGCAGCATCGCCTTCGCGCCGCCCTCGCCGCCTCGCGCGGGCCGCGGCGCGTCGCCCTCGTCCCGCGCCGGACGCCGCGCCCGCGTCGCCGGCCGATCCGCCGGGATCGGCCGCGCCCGGCGCTCCAGCGGCTCGACCTCGTCGCCCGCGCCCGCCGCGCGGCGCACGCGCGCCGCCTTCTTCGCGGCGGCGTCCCCGACACCCGCGTGCGAGGCGCGGATCCGGGGCGACGCCGGCCGCTTCGTCTTCGCCGCGGACGACGCGCGCCCGGCCGCGCCCGCCTTGGCCGTGCTCGCCTTCTTCCGCGCCGGAGGGCGAGGCTCCACGCTCTCGCCCGCCTTCGACCCCGACTTCGCCCGCGGCTTGGTGCTCGCCTTGCCTGCGTCCTTCTTCGTCGCCAACGTTCTCTCGCTTTCTTCTGCGCCCGCTCGGTCGCCGGGCGCCCCTCGTCTCACCCGCGTCAGCGGGTCTGGCCGTCGCCGTATGCAATCCACTTGAGCGCCGTCAGGCTCGCGAGCCCCATCGGGCCATAGGCGTGGAGCTTCGTCGTGGAGATGCCGATCTCCGCGCCGAGACCGAGCTCGCCGCCGTCGTTGAACCGGGACGACGCGTTCACGAGCACGCAGCTCGCGTCGACCTCGCGCAGGAACCGCTGCGCGTGATCGTAGCGCGGCGTGCAGATGACCTCGGTGTGCAGCGACCCGTAGCGGCCGATGTGCTCGATCGCCTCGTCGAGCGATCGCACCACCCGCACCGCGAGGACGGGCGCGAGGAACTCCTGCCCGTAGTCGTCCTCCGTGGCCCTGCGCGCCGACGGCACGAGCGCGCAGGTGGCCTCGTCGCCGCGCAGCTCGAGCCCGCGCTCCGCGAGCGCGGCGACGCGCCCGAGCAGCGGCGCGGCGACGCTCTCGTGCACGAGCAGGCACTCGAGCGCGTTGCAGACGCCGGGGCGCTGGAGCTTGCCGTTCTCGACGAGGCGGCAGGCCATCTCCACGTCGCACCCGGCGTCGGCGTAGAGGTGGTTCACGCCCTTGTAGTGCTGGATCACGGGGACGCGCGCGTTCTCGGCCACGAACCGGATGAGCCCCTCGCCGCCGCGCGGGATGGCCAGATCGATCATGCCGGTCATGCCGAGCAGGATGCGCGTGGCCGCGCGGTCGAGCGAGGGGACGATCTGCACCGCGTCGGCCGGCAGCCCGACCGAGCGCAGCGCGTCCGAGAGCAGCGCGCCGAGCGCGGCGTTCGAGCGCGACGCCTCCTTGCCGCCGCGGAGGATCGCGGCGTTGCCGCTCTTCAGGCAGAGCACCGCGGCGTCGACCGTCACGTTGGGGCGCGACTCGTAGATCATGGCGATCACGCCGAGCGGGACGCGCACCTGCCCGACGAGGAGCCCGTTCGGCCGCCGCTCCATCCCGACGACCTGCCCGACCGGATCGCTCGCGGCGGCGACCTCGAGCACCGCGCCGGCGATCGACGCGAGCCGCGCCTCGTCGAGCACGAGCCGGTCGACGAGCGCCTCGGAGAGGCCTGCGGCGCGCGCCGCGGCCACGTCCTCGGCGTTCGCGGCCAGCACGGCGGAGCGCTTGCCCTCGCCGGCCTCGGCGCGCAGCCGCTCGGCGACGGCGCGCAGCGCGCGGTCCTTCTGGGCCCGGTCCAGCGGGGCGAGGGCCCGGGCAGCCGCCCGGGCGCGCACGCAGAGGGCGCGCAGCGTGCTCTCAAGATCGACGTTGCCGAGATCGACGTTGCCGAGATCGACGTTGCTCTGTTCCACAGCGGGAACCTAGCTCGCCTCCCTGCGCGGGCCAACCGTTCTCCTTCGCCTCCGTGCTAGCGTACCCGCCGTGTCCGGCGATCTCCGAAGCTCGAGCCAGGCGTCCTTCGCACCCCGCTCCCGCCCGGCCTGTCGCACGCCGCGCGCGGCGCCTGCGCGGCGCAGGGCGGCTCTCTTCGCGGGGGCGCTCCTCGCGGCGCTCGCGCCTGCGGCGTGCGGCGGCGCGGACGCCGCCGAGGACGCGCCCGCCCCGCCGAGCACGGGCATCCCGCTCGCGGCGCCGGACGCGCGCGGCGCGCCGCTCGAGGCGGCGCCGCCGGCACCCTCCATCCCCTCCTCACCGTTCATTGATCCGGAGGGCCTCCAGATACCGCCCGATCCGTTCCGTGTTCCCGAAATACCGCCGGATCCGGCTCCTTCCGGGAACGCCGGGGGGAGCGGAGTGGAGCTATGAAACGCCCTCACCACGCCTCGCAGATCGCCGCGATCGCCGCGGCCTTCGCCGCGCTCCTCGCCGCGGCGTGCTCGTCTTCCGCACCCAGGCCGCTCCCGGCCGGTCCGCCGCCCGAGTACGAGCGCCCGCGCGCGTTCGACGGCGGCGCGCCCGCCGATGGCGCGCCGCCGACGCCCGTTGCTCCGCCGGACGAGCCGGCGGCGACGCCGGGCGCGCCGCTGCTCGCCCCGTCACCGGCCGCGCCGCCGACGGGCGCACCGCCGCCGCCCACCCCGCCGCCGCCGCCCACGCAGCCGTGATGCCGGCGCGGCGGGCGAGCGCGCGTTCAGCGCCTCGCAGCGCCTCGCCCGTCCGACTCTGGCGGATCCAGCCCCGCCATGCTAGCGGCAGCCATGCTCTCACCCCGGCGGGACTTCGTCGTCATCCTCGATTTCGGCTCCCAGTACACGCAGCTCATCGCCCGGCGCGTGCGCGAGTCTGGCGTCTACTGCGAGATCCACCGCTTCGATGTGCCCGTCGCCGAGCTGCGCCGGCTCGCCCCGCGCGCGCTCATCCTCTCCGGCGGCCCCGCCAGCGTGTATGGAGACAACGCGCCCCACTGCTCCCGCGAGGTGCTGGAGCTCGGCGTCCCGACGCTGGGCATCTGCTACGGGCTCCAGCTCATGGCGCACCACCTCGGCGGCAAGGTCGAGCGCGCGCACACGGGCGGCGAGTACGGCCCCGCCACGGTGCGGGTCGAGCGCGCGGCGGGCATCTTCTCCCGCCTCGCCGAGGGCGACTCCATCGACGTCTGGATGAGCCACGGCGATCGCCTCACGGCGATGCCGGAGGGGTTCGTCGCGCTCGGCACCACGGCCGGCAGCCCGCTCTGCGCCGTCGCCCGCGAGCGCGACAAGCTCTACGGCCTCCAGTTCCACCCCGAGGTCGTCCACACCCCGCGCGGCAAGGAGATCCTCCACGCCTTCCTCTTCGACGTCGCCGGCCTCTCCCCGACCTGGACGCCCGCGTCGTTCGTGGAGGAGGCGATCGCCGCGGTCCGCGAGAAGGCAGGCCAGCACGATCGCGTCATCCTGGGCCTCTCGGGCGGCGTCGACTCCTCGGTCGCCGCGGTCCTCTGCCAGCGCGCCCTCGGCGACCGGCTGACGTGCATCTTCGTCGACAACGGCCTCCTGCGCGAGGGCGAGGCCGAGGCCGTCGAGCGGACGTTCCGCGACCACTTTCACATGAACCTCGACGCCGTCGACGCGTCGGCGCGGTTCCTCGAGGGGCTGCGCGGCGTCGTGGATCCCGAGCAGAAGCGCAAGGTGATCGGCCGCCTCTTCATCGAGGTGTTCGAGGAGGAGGCGAAGCGCGTGCAGGGCGCGAAGTGGCTCGTCCAGGGCACCCTCTACCCCGACGTGATCGAGAGCGTCTCGTTCAAGGGGCCGAGCGCCGTCATCAAGAGCCACCACAACGTCGGCGGCCTGCCCGAGCGGATGAACCTTGGCCTGATCGAGCCGCTGCGGGAGCTCTTCAAGGACGAGGTGCGGGCCGCCGGCGAGGCGCTCGGCATGCCGCGCGAGATCCTCTACCGCCAGCCGTTCCCCGGCCCGGGCCTCGCGGTGCGTTGCCTCGGCGAGGTGACGCCGGAGAAGCTCCGCGTGCTCAGGGAGGCCGACACGATCTTCGACCAGGAGATCCGCGCCGCCGGGCTCTACGAGTCGCTCTGGCAGAGCTTCTGCGTGCTCCTCCCGGTCCGCTCGGTGGGCGTGATGGGCGACGAGCGCACCTACGACGAGGCGATCGCGCTCCGCGCGGTGCACTCGACCGACGGCATGACCGCCGACTGGGCGCGGCTGCCCTACGACCTCATCGCGCGCGCGAGCTCGCGCATCATCAACGAGGTGCGCGGCGTGAACCGCGTGGTGCTCGACGTGTCGTCGAAGCCGCCCTCGACCATCGAGTGGGAGTGACGATGGCCGCCGGGAACGCGAGGCGGACGCGCGCCGCTCTGGCGCTCGTCCTGCTCGGGCTCTCCTCGTGCGTCGCGCGGACCCCGGCGACGGTCTCGCTGCGGATGAAGGGGAACATGCCCGACGCGTCGGTCACGATCGACGACCAGTACATCGGCGCGCTCGCCTACGTCGCCGCCCACGGCGTCGCGCTGCCGCCCGGCACGCACCGCATCACCGTGGAGAAGGCCGGCTACTTCGCCTGGGATCGCCTCGTCGAGGCAAGGAACGGGGCCCCGCCAATCCACCTCCAGGTGCAGCTGACGCCCGTGCCGGATTGACGATCTCGCGGACGGACACCGGCCGGTCCATCCCGCCGTCGTCGCCACCACCGCCCGCCGCTCCACTGCCTCGCGGGCGCGCGACAGCACAAGACGAAATCATCTCCGGGCGCTCTCCGTAATCCAGGGAGATGGATGCGCGCAGCACGCATTCATCGTCAACC
This sequence comes from Sorangium sp. So ce887, assembly GCF_051521455.1. Taxonomy (NCBI): domain Bacteria; kingdom Pseudomonadati; phylum Myxococcota; order Polyangiales; family Polyangiaceae; genus Sorangium; species Sorangium sp. So ce887. Next base: position 5,245,399 of record NZ_CP150354.1, read on the forward strand.
CCAGGCTGATGATGGACAGGAACATGCCGAATCGGAGCCCTCCGAAGGCGCTGTCGTGCGCGTCTTCCACGAAGAACATGGCCCGGCGCGCCCGCCGGTGCGCCACCCTCGATGTGTGCGGTCCCGGGAGCTGTCGTCCGGGAGGCCGCCTGTTTCATGCCCTGTGCGATCTCGCCGATCGCTTCCTGCAGCGCCGGGGAGATCAGCGGGCGATGCAGCTCGGCACCGTGTTGTTCTATGTCGCCTTCCACAGCGCTCGCGCGGCCGAGGACGACGACTTCCGCCTCTCTCTCCGGACCTCCCTCGACATGCTCGTCGAGCTCGAGCCGATCGAGCGCTGGCTCCGCCCGCCGCCGGCGTTCGATCCGTCCGCCGGCCGGCCCGCGCCGCGCCCCTACCCCACCTGCGCCGGCGCGGATTTCCCGGCGGTACGGGGCGACGGATGACGCCGCCCGCCCCGCCTTCCCCTCCGGCGCGGCCGTCGTTCGAGACGGTCTATGCCGTGGGCCTTCCGTTCCTGCACCGCTCGCTCCGCTGGCTGGGCGTCGAGGCGAACGATCTCGACGACGTGCTCCAGGAGGTCTTCCTGGCGGCGCACCGGGGCCTGCCGAGCTACGAGCCGTGGCGCTATCACGCGGCGCCTGCGCCCGGGCCCCCCACGGACGGGCCGCCACCCCTGCGCATCACGCCCGAGGCGGCGCTGCAGCGGTGGCTGTTCGGCATCGCGTGGCGAAAGACGAGCCACTACCACGCGCGCGCTCACCGGCGCCGCGAGATCCCGTCCGGGGCCGGCGCGTCCTGGCCGTTCGACGGGCGCGACCCGACGCCGACGCCGGAGCAATCGCTCGCGAGCAGCGACCGCGCCGAGATCGTGACGGCGCTGCTCCTGAAGGTCGCGCCCGAGCGGCGCGTGATCCTCGTGATGTACGACCTCCTCGGCGTCGCGGTGGCCGACATCGCCCGCGAGCTCCAGCTCAAGGAGAACACGGTCCGCTCCCGCCTGCGCCTCGCCCGCGAGGACTTCCGCGCGGCGGTCGCGCGCCAGTCGTCCGAGCGCCGGAGCGCCCTCACCGCGTCAGAGCGCCCCCACCACGCCGCGACCGCGTCCCTGCTCCGCGCCGCGCGCGCGTTCCCGCCCGTCCCCGCGCCCGCTGCGCGCGCGCTCTGGCTTCGCCTCCAGCAGCGGATCGCGAGTGACCGACGTACCGACGTGGACGAGCGCGGGAAATACGCAGCCGGCGACCCCACTGACAGCTTGACGCCCCCGCACGTTTGTGTAGTCTCCGCCCCCCTCGCAGAGAAAGTCCTACGATCATGGCCAATACCCCGAAGTGGAATGTCCGTCTGCGTCACGAATGGCTCGCCACCCCGCTCAAGAAGAAGCGCCTGAAGCGCTGCCAGAAGGCGCGGATCGGCCTTCTCGACGCGGAGAAGCGCAAGGCTGCCAAGCAGAAGCCGGCCCCGGCGGAGCAGTCCACGGGCTGACCATCCGACCACCGTGCGGCGATAACCGGACCGGCCGCGCCAACGCCTCGACATCGCGTGCCGATCACGGTCCGGCATGTCGGCGCCCTCGCGCGGCGCGATCCATGGTAGCGTCGCTGTGCGGTGTTCGCCCGCGCGTTGGCGACGAATCGTCGGTCCCCGCCTCCGGCGAGGATCGACCCGGATCCATGGGAGCGAGGCCCTGAGCGTGTCGGATTCGAGCTTTTCGCCCGGTCGCTCGGGCAGCCCTGCCGTACCCTCATCCCGCTCGGCCGGAGGCGCGTCCTCGTCGGCGTCCGAGGAGGGCGATGGACCCACCCGCGTCATGAGCGACACAGAGCGGCAAGCCGCTCTGGCCGCCGTCCGCGCAGCGCAGGCCCAGGCCGCCGCGGCTGCATCCCCCTCCACGACCGCGGAGACGGTCCGCCCTCCTCCTCCCCCTGCGGGGAACGCGGCGGAAGACGACCTGGCCCCGGTGACGGTCCGACCGCATGCCGTCTCCATGGGGCCCGCGGCGGCGGCGCACTACGCGACCGCCGACACGGTCCGTCCACCGCCTCCGTCCCCGTCGGGCGAGCCGTCGGTCGAGGCGGACCCGCTCGTCGGCACCACCGTGGCGGGCGCGTACCGCATCATCCGCCTCCTCGGAGAGGGCGGCATGGGCCGCGTCTACGAGACGCACCACACCCGCATCCCGGGCAAGCGCTTCGCCCTGAAGACGCTCCACCCCGACCTCGCCCAGCACGCCACCGTCCTCGCGCGGTTCCAGCGCGAGGCCGAGGCGGCGGCGTCGGTCCGGAGCCCGCACATCGTCGAGATCTTCGACGTGAACCGGCTGGACGACGGCCGGCCGTGCATCGTCGCCGAGTACCTGGACGGCCAGGGGCTCGGCGAGCTCCTCGCGGCGTCCGGGGGACGGCTGCCGGTCGGCGCGGCGGTGCGGATCGCGCGCGAGGTCTGCGACGGCATCGCGGCCGCGCACGCCGCGGGCGTCGTGCACCGGGACATCAAGCCGGAGAACATCTTCCTGACGGGCGACCCTGCGTGTCCCACCGTGAAGGTCCTCGATTTCGGCATCTCGAAGACCTCCGCGCCGTCCGCGCTCACGAGGACCGGCATGGTGCTCGGAACGCCGGCCTACATGGCCCCGGAGCAGGCGAAGGGGGACGAGATCGACGCCCGGGCCGACATCTACGCCGTCGGCGCGGTCCTCTACCACGCGCTGACCGGGCAGCGCCCCTTCGAGCGCAGCGACCCGACGGCGATGCTGCTCGCCGTCATGACCGAGGAGCCGCCGGGGCTGCGGACGCTGAACCCGGAGATCCCGCCGGCCCTGGAGCTCGTCGTCCAGCGCGCCATGGCGAAGGAGAAGGAGGCGCGCCACGCCTCGATGAGCGAGCTCGCCGGCGCGCTCGCGCCGTTCGAGGAGGCGACGGGGGGGCCGTCCAGCGCGCGCGCGTCGCTCGCGCGCTCGTCCGTGGTGCTCGGGAAGCCCTATACGCTCTCGCACACCTTCGGTCTGCCCGGCTCGGCCGCGTCCGAGGCGTACCTGACGCGGCAGATGGTCTTCCTCTCGGCGAGCCTGGGCCTCGGGTGGCTCGGCGCCGGCCTCGTCAGCTGCCTTGCCGGCCTCGCGCGCGCGGCGCGGAGCGACACCGCCGCGCTATCGGGCCAGGGCGCCACGCTGCTCACGCTCGGGATCCTGTGCGCCCTGTTCGGCGTCGGGCTGCTCGGCGGCTTCTACGTCTTCCGCCACGTCTGGCGCGACGACACGAGGCTGAGCACGCTCGCGCCGCGGCTCACGACGCCCGTCGTGCTCGCCCTCGTGGCCTACGGGGTCGCGTCGCTGCTGGTGCGGCTGCTCGAGGCCGTGTTCCTGCAGCGCGCCATCGGCATCGCGTGGCCGGTCTGGGACGCGTTGCTCTTCCTGATCAGCGTGGGCGCCGCGCTCGCGGCCGCCCTGTTCCAGTGGCGAGCGCAGCGGCGATGAGCCCGCGGCGGGGCTGCGCGACGCCGCCCATGGGCCTCGGCCAGCGCCTGTGTTAGGGGAGCGAGCATGGCACCGCAGGCACCCGGGACGAGCGCCAGCCGGGCCAGCCCTCCCGACCGGCCGGGCTCGCTCCCCGGGACAACCACCGTGCTCGCCGCGGGCGGCAGCGCCCCGGGATCGCGCGCTGCCCTGCTGACGCGGGCGCCGGCCGCGGCGCAGTGGCTGGTCGCCGGCGCGGCCGCCCTCGTGGCCGTCGTGCTCGCCGCCGCCCTGCTGCGCGACGGCGACTCGCTCGCGCGGCTCGAGGCGGCCGCGAGCGCCGAGCGCGCGGCGCCCGCGGCCTCGGCGCTCCGGCGTCCAGTGGTCCCGCGGCCGAGCGATGCGGTCCCCGCCGACGAGCTCGCCGCTGCGACCGCGGGCGGCGTGCTCCCGCTCGAGGCGCTCGCCGCGCGCTACCCCAAGGATCCGGCGATCTTCCGCGCCCTCATGCTGCGCCACGCGCTCCCGCCGCCCTACCACGCCGCCGCGCTCGCCGCGGCGAAGCGGCTCCTGGAGCTCGATCGGGGGGCGGCGTCGGACGATGACGTGAAGCGCGTCGTCGCGAGCGCCGCCGGCGGACCTCCCGAGGCGGCGTCGGCCGCGATCGAGCTGATGGCGAGCAGCATGGGGAGCCACGGGGCGGATCTCCTTTACGAGCTCTCGGTGGGCACCTCTGCGCTGAAGGAGCGCGCCGCGCGGCGGTTCGCGGAGGCCGCGGTCCTGGAGCGGGCGACGCCCGCGCTGCGCATCGCGCACGAGCTCCGCGTCGCCACCTCCTGCAAGGCGAGGCAGGCGCTCCTGGAGCGCGCGGCGGCCGACGGCGATCGGCGCGCGATCGACGTCCTCACGCCGCTCACCTCCGGCAAGAGCAAGGGGTGCGGCTTTCTGGGAATGAGCCGCTGCGCGGCGCCGTGCGGCTCGATCGCGAAGGAGATCAAGGCGGCAATCCAGGCGATCGAGGCGCGCACCGGGCCATCGCCCGGGGCGGCCGACGCGCCGGCGAGCCGGTGATCGCGCCGGCGGGCCGATCCCGTTGACCGAGGGTTGCGCGGGTGGGAGCCTTGCCATATCAGGGCTCAACTCATGCACGTTCCTGCTCAATCCTGGTCGCCAGATTCATGGCGTGAACGTCCCAACGCAGCGCCGCTCCCTTATGACGATTCCGACGCTGTCGAGGCGGTCGTCGAGAGGCTCCGGGGGCTGCCGCCGCTCGTGACCTCGTGGGAGGTCGAGCGGCTCAAAGGCCATCTGGCCCAGGCGCAGCTCGGCCACCGGTTCGTGCTGCAGGGGGGCGACTGCGCGGAGACGCTCGACGACTGCCGCCCGAACATCGTCACGAACAAGCTGAAAATCCTGCTGCAAATGTCGCTCGTGCTGGTGCACGGCGCCCGCCGGCCGGTCGTTCGCCTCGGGCGCTTCGCCGGGCAGTACGCCAAGCCGCGATCCAGCCAGATCGAGACGCGCGACGGCGTGAGCTTGCCGAGCTATTTCGGGGATCTCATCAACCGTGCTCCCTTCGAGGCCGCCGCCCGCCGCCCGGATCCGGGCCTGATGATCGCGGGATACCAGCATGCGGGGCTCACCCTGAATTTCATCCGTTCCCTGTCGGAGGGTGGCTTCGCCGATCTGCACCACCCGGAGTACTGGGATCTGAGCTTCCTCGAGCGGGCGGATCTGCCCGGCGAGCTGCGCGAGCGTTACCAGCGGATGACCGATCAGGTCGGCGAGGCTCTCCGGTTCATGGAGGCGCTGGCCGAGGTGCCTGTCGGGGAGCTGTCGCGGGTCGAGTTCTTCACGAGCCACGAGGGGCTCAACCTGCACTACGAGTCGGCGCAGACGCGGAAGGTCGCGCGCCGTCCCGGCTACTACGACCTGACGACCCACCTGCCCTGGATCGGCGAGCGCACGCGGCAGCCCGACGGCGCGCACGTCGAGTTCTTCAGCGGGGTCCAGAACCCGGTGGGCATCAAGCTCGGCCCGAAGACGCTCCCCGGCGAGCTGATCCGCCTCCTCGACCGGCTGAACCCGGCGGACGAGCCGGGCAAGATCATGCTCATCGTGCGCATGGGCGCGGGCCGCGTGCGCGAGGGGCTCCCGGCGCTCATCGAGGCGGTGCGCTCGGCAGGGCGCAAGGTGCTCTGGATGTCCGACCCGATGCACGGCAACACCCAGACGACGGCCGGCGGGATCAAGACACGAAGTTTCGAGGACATCCTCACCGAGATCGAGGCGAGCTTCGAGGTGCACGAGGCGCTCGGGTCCCACCTCGGCGGCGTCCACTTCGAGCTCACGGGCGAGGATGTCACCGAGTGCATCGGGGCGGGTCTCACGGAGTCCGATCTCGACCTGCGCTACGCGAGCCTGTGCGATCCGAGGCTGAATTACCGCCAGTCGCTGGAGATGGCCTTCCGCATCGCCCACCGCATGGCGGAGTCCTCCCGGCGCGCGAGGGGCTGAGCACCGGCTCCGCCCACGAGCGGTGCTCGGTCAAGAAGGAGATGCGCCGCCAGGGCGTCAGTAAGAGAGAGAATGAGAATTCTCAGCTCTCCTGGCGTCCTCGGCGTCTTGGCGGCTTTTCTTTCATCGAGAGTACAGGACCTTTGTCGTGATTCCCATTGTGGCGTCAATGTCTTCTCGTCGGGTTTCGCCCGCGGGACGTGCTCCGCCCGCCCATCACCGGGAGCAGGATGCGCCTGCTGGCGATCCGTCGAGGCTACCCCAATGAATCATCGCAGGGGGTAGCTCGCCATGCAGAACATCTCGACAGAACAGGGTGAGATCCGACAGGGGGAGGGACAGACCATGACGGAGGGCTCGTTCGAGGGGCAGCAGCGCTGCGCCGCCGGCCCGACGCTGCTCGAGTCTTTCCTGCCGGAGGCCGATATCGTCGTGAACGAGGAAATCGTGATCATGGCGACGCCGGAGGTCACGTACGCCGCGCTGAAGAGGTTGGATTTCGCGAGGAGCCGCTCTCTCCTGCTGCGCGCGGCCCTCGCCCTCCGCGTGGCCGGAGCGCGCCGCGCCCGGAGCAGGCTCCGCCTCGCGCCGCTGCCCGCGCCCGCGCGCGTGTCGCTCCAGAACGTCGAGGACTATGGCCAGATCAGGCTCGCCGAGAAGGAAGGCTCCGAGATCGCCGTCGGCGCGATCGCGCGCCCGATGAGCACGGAGAGCCTGTACGCGAGGCGAACCGCCGCCGAGTTCAAGGCGTTCGACTGCCCCGGGCACATCAAGGCGGCGGCCAGCTTCGTCGTGACGCCCTACGGCCAGCGCCGGACGATGCTCTCGTACGAGGTGCGGATCCGCGCGACCGACACGCGGACACGGCGGCAGCTGTTCCTCTGGGACGCCCTGACGGCGCCGCTCACGAGGGCCATCACGCGCCGGCTGCTCGGCTACGCCGCGAAGGTCGCCGAGCGTCAGTGCGCCGCGCAGACGTATCGCCAGGCGATCTAACGCACGCGCAGCGCCGAGCGCCGGAGAGGCAGGCGCGCACGGCTCGCCGCAGCGCAGCCGGGGCGCGCCTTGCGCGCCTGCCCTCGCTCGTGCGCCCTACGCGGCGGAGGAGGCCCGCCATGCGCCCGATTGCAACGACGAGCCTCGGTCTGACGCGCCGCTGAGCGCGCCAGCGAGGCTCACATCCCCGAGCTCATTCGGTGGGGCGGCGGCGCGGAAGGCGCAACGCGAGGAGCGCCGTGAGCGCGCCCCTCATGGCCGGTCGAGGGTGACGACAGGCGACGTCCACGTGTCCCAGTGCGCCTCGTTGCCCGGATCCCCGAGCGCCCTGAGCGCGCGGAGCTTGATCCGATAGCCCCCGTCCGGCACGACCGTCGCCCGCCCGTTCAGCTTCGTCGTGCCCTTCCATCCGTACCGCGTGAACGCGATCGTCGACGCGCTCTGACCGACGCGCGAGAGCGAAAGCGCGCGCCCCCACGGTTTCGCGGTCGCGGCCTCGATGATGTCCAGGGTCAGACGCTCGGCGCCGTGGTCGAGGTGGACCATCACGTACGGGACGTCGCCGGACGCCAGCGTGTAGGTCGCGCCGCTCCGCTGCGGGGTCATGCGCGTCCCGCTCAGCTTGCCGAGCCACGGCGCCTCCTGATCCGACAGCTTGAGGACGGGCACGCTCTGGTAATCGCCCTTGAAGCCCGCGTACGGCACCCGCAGCGCGCCATCGGCCGCGCCGCCCCGCGGGGTGAACACGAGGTAGCCGCCGAACAGGCTGCCATCCGGGAGCGCGTCGCTCGCCCCGATGGTGGCGGAGACGGTCGCCTTCCCGCGGGCCGGCACGGTGACGCTCGGGGCGCCGAAGTCGACGCGCGCGGCGCCGGTCGTCGCGCTCGCCGGCCTCCAGTGATCGCGCCCGGTCGCGCACGCAGCCGGCGCGTGCGACAGGTCGTAAGTGACGTCGTGCCCGCTCGCGTTCTCGAGCGTCAGCGTGCGCGCGGCGGGGCCGGCCTCGCTCTCGCCGAGCGCGAGCTTGCCGGGGCTGATCACGGTGCTCGCGCGGATCGACCGGTCGACGCGGATCACCCCCGCCCCCTGCCGGTGCGCGCTCTCGGGCACCCCGGCGCTCAGATCGCCGCTCCACGGCGCGGGGACGGCGCTGTTCTGCAGGACGTCGCGCACGCGCGGCGCGGAGAGCTCCGGGCGCGCGTCGAGCAGGAGCGCGACGGCTCCCGCCACGTGCGGCGCCGCCATCGACGTGCCGCTGAGCGTGTCGTACGAGCCTTGCTCGACCGGGATCGTCGAGTAGATCGCCCCGCCGGGCGCGGCGAGGTCCGGCTTGAAGGAGAGCGTCGCGCTCAGGCCGTGCGAGCTGAAGCCGGAGATGAGGCCCGCGGTGCTGCTCTCCGCGGCCACGGCCCGGTCGGTCCAGCTGTGGGTCAGCGGCCCCGCGTCGAGGCGCGCGTTGAGCAGCTCGCCGTCGGCCTGCGCGATCCCCACGACCGGGATGGTGATCGAGCCGCCCGCCTCGACCGACGGGCTCATCACCCCGGCCCTGTCGTCGTAGATCACGACGCCGGCCGCGCCTGCGGCCTGCGCGCGCGCGGCCTTCTGGTGGAAGGGGCAGCCGCCGCGCCGGACGAGCGCGATCTTGCCTGCGAGGCTGCCCGCGGGGAGCTCGTCGCAAGCGTCGCGCGCGCTGGTGGGCGTCCCGGTGCGCTCCAGCGGGGCGCTCCCCGAGAGCGGCGGAGGCGGGCTCCCGATCGCGCGCGCATAGCCGATCGCCGCGCTGCCAGGCGCCACGGTGAACGACAGGCGGGTCACGCGGGTGCCGTCGACGGACGCGGTGCCGATGACCGCCTCGCCCACGCCGGGCGCGCCCGCGGCCCAGAGCCCCTTCTCGCCGCTGTTGCCGATCGACGCGACGACCACGACGCCGCGCGCGACGAGCGCGGTCGCCGCGGTCGCCGTCGGATAGTCCGGCCACTGGAACGGCGTTCCGATGCTGATGTTGACGACGTGCATCCCGTCGTCGGCGGCCCGCTCCATGGCCTTGACGATGATGTCGGAGCGCGAGCCGCCGCGGCAGCCGAACACGCGGTAGGCGCCGAAGGTCACGTCCGGCGCCACGCCCTGCACGATCCCGTTCGCCCCGATGATGCCGGCGACGTGCGTGCCGTGGCCCAGGCAATCGTCGGGGTCGCCGTCGGGCGCCGGCTGCGTGCTCGCGTCGCCGGCGACGAAGTCGTCGCCGACGAAATCGTGGCCGAACGCCACGCGGCAGCCCGGCCCGAAGCAGCCGCCGAGATCGGGGTGATGGTAGTCGACGCCGCTGTCGATCACGCCGACGCGGATGTCCGCGCCGGTCACGCCGAGGTCGCGGCGCACGAGGTCCGCGCCCGACATGTCGCTCGCGACGGCGAGGTCCGGGTCGACCGAGGTCACGGCGCGCGTGGTGTCGAGCTCCACCGGCACGACGGGGTAGACGGCCTTGACCCCGGGCATCTCGGAGAGCGCTGCGGAGCCCCCGCGCGCGACGCGGACGGAGAGGCCGTTCCAGAGCTCCTCGAACGAGAATCTTACTCTGTACCGGAGCCCGCGCTCTTCGGCCGCGCGCCGGAAGCGCTCCCGCTCCTCGCCCGCGAGGCCTTTGACGCGCGCCACCCCGCCGCTCCTCGCGGCCGGCGCGCGCTCGAGCTCCACGAACCAGAGCTCCGTCGGCTCATCCGGCGCGAACGTCGCCTCGCCCGTCTCTGCGCCGTCCGGAGGGGCGGTGTTCTGGCCCGTCGCCTCGCCTCCAGACTCTCCGCCGCACCCTGAAAGAGCGATGTAGAGGGAGGCCAGACCGAACCAGCGCACACCAACTTTCACGAGCCCTCTTCCGCGCGTGCCGATCATCGAGTCAGCTATGTTCGATGGCGCGAATCGGTCAAGCGCGAGCGGGGCGAGAACGGCTCGGGGAGCGAGCCTCACGACGTCATTGTCGTAGACCCTGGAAGAGTGGCTGTTTCACGGCAGCTCTCCTTTCGGGTCGGGCATAACGAGATACGCTTTGTCGGCCTCTGTCGCCACCGCGGGAGCGCGCGGGCCCCGGAGTCCAGGGCATCTTGCCAGTCGTCCTGGAGGGGTCTTGTTTTCGCGATCTCGCCGCTGTCCTGTCTGGCCACGGCCTCCCGGCTCCCCGCGCGCCGGAGAGCCGCGCCACGCTCGTCGAGCGCGGCGTGGCCCCGGGGCGTTGCCGGTCCTCGCGCGCTCGACTAGCGTGGCGCGGCTCTCCGGCGCGTGCGGCGCCGGGGCTCGGATGTGGAATGACGGTCCTCGCGCGCGGCTTGTTCTCCTTGCACCATCGCCTGGTCCACGTGCCTCGCGTGGGCCGCGTCGCGCGGGCGCTGGCCGCGCAGGTGGGCCGCGCGGCGTCGCTGCTCGACGTGGGCGCGGGCGACGGGACGGTCGCGCTCGAGGTCGCGCGCCGGGTGGGCGCGCAGCGCGTTGTCGGCGTGGACGTGAAGGCGCGCCCCGGGGCGGCGCTGCCGGTCGTCGCGTACGACGGCGAGCGCCTCCCCTTCCCCGACGGGGCGTTCGAGGCGGTGCTCCTCTCCGACGTGCTGCACCACTGCGCGCGCCCCGGCGCGCTGCTCGCGGAGGCCCTCCGGGTCGCGTCGCGCGCCGTCGCGCTCAAGGATCACTTCCGGTTCGGCCCGGTCTCGGAGAAGGTCCTGCTCTGGATGGATCTCGTCGGGAACGCCGCGCCGGGCGTCGAGGTGCGCGGCACCTACTTCACGCCGGGCGAGCTCGCCGAGCTCGTGCGCGGCGCGGGCGGGCGCATCACCGGCCTCGAGTGGCCGCTCAGGATCCACGACATGCCGTTCCGTCTCGTGACGCAGGATCGCCTGCAGTTCGCGGCGCGGGTCGAGCGCCTGGCCGCGGGAGGCGGGCGATGACCGGGCTCAGGTCGTTCGTCGTCGGCGGCGCCGGGTTCATCGGGAGCCACCTCACGGATCGCCTCGTCGAGCGCGGCCCCGTGACGCTGTATGACAACCTCTCGGTCGGGCGCCGCGCGTTCGTCACCTCGCACCTCGCCTCCGGGCGCGCGACGCTCGTCGAGGCGGACGCCCTCGATCTGGATCGCCTCACCGAGGCCATGGCGGGCCACGACCTCGTCGTGCACCTCGCGGCGAACCCGGAGGCGCGCTGGGGGCTCGCGCGGACGCGGCTCGACCTCGATCAGGGGACGATCGCGACGTACAACGTGCTCGAGGCGATGCGCCGCGCGGGGGTGGGCCGGCTGATCTTCTCGTCCTCCGGGACGGTCTACGGCGACACGGCGCGGCGGTGCGCGGAGGGCGATCTCGGCGCCTTGCCGATCTCGCTCTACGGCGCGAGCAAGCTCGCGGGCGAGGCGCTCATCAGCGCCTATGTCGAGTGCTTCGGCCTCACCGCGTGGATCTACCGCTTCGGCAACGTGGTCGGGCCGCGCGGGACGCACGGCGCGGCGCTCGATTTCCTGAAGAAGCTGCGCGCCCTTCGGACGGAGCTCGAGGTGCTCGGCGACGGGCGCCAGTCGAAGCCGTACCTCGATGTCCGGGACTGCGCGGAGGGCATCCTGTTCGGCTTCGATCGGGCCGGAGAGCGGCTGAACCTCTTCAACCTCGCGCCCGAGGACGCGACCCGCGTCTCTCGGATCGCGGAGCTGTGCGTGGCGGCGTCGCCCTATCCCGACGCGGTGATCCGGTATCAGGGCGGCGAGCGCGGGTGGCCCGGCGACGTGCCGGTATCTCGGATGGATCCGGGCAAGCTGGCGGCGCTGGGCTTCCGGGTGCGCCACACGAGCGACGAGGCGGTGCGCATGGCGGTGGAAGCGCTGGCGAGCGAGGTGTTCGGGGGCGAGCCGGCGGGGTGATGGGCCTGGCGCGCTGCCGCCCGGGGGGGCGACGGTGGTAGGCTCTGCACATGGCTGAGCTCACTCTCTACATTGGAAACAGGTCCTATTCGTCGTGGTCGCTCCGGCCCTGGCTCGTCCTGAAGCACGCCGGTGTCGAGCTCGACGAGGTCGTGATCCCGCTCAGGGCGCCCGGCGTCCGCACGCTGGAGATCCAGCGCCACTCGCCCTCGGGCAAGGTGCCGGCCTTGAAGCACGGTGCGCTCACGATCTGGGAGTCGCTCGCGATCGCCGAGTACGTGGCGGAGAGCTTCCCCGAGGCGAAGCTCTGGCCGGAGGCGCGCGACGCGCGCGCCGTCGCGCGGGCGGTGAGCGCCGAGATGGTGAGCAGCTTCGCCGCCCTCCGCACCGCGCTGCCGATGAACGTGCGGCGGAAGATCCAGGGCGTGGCGCTCACCGAGGCCGCGTCGCAGGACATCGCGCGCATCCAATCGATCTGGAACGACTGCCGATCTCGCTTCGGCCAGGGGGGCGAGTTCCTGTTTGGCCGCTTCAGCATCGCCGACGCGATGTACGCGCCGGTCGCGACGCGGTTCGACACGTACGGGGTCGAGCTCGACCCGGTCTCCCGGGGCTACGTGGCGTCGATCCTGGGGCTCCCCGCGATGCAGGAGTGGATCGCGAAGGCCAGGGAGGAGCCGCACGTCATCGAGGCGTACGAGGCGATCGGCGTCGTCGGGTAGGGGCGAGCACGGCGCGGCCGACGAGGTCGCACGGCCTTCGTCGCCCGTCGCGCGGTAGCGGCTGCGATCGGTGAAGAGAAGCGCTACTAGTGCCGAAATGCCGCACGAACTCGACCTCATCCTCACGCTCACGGGCGGCTTCACCGCCGCGCTCGCGTTCGGTTTCATCACCCAGCGCCTGAGGCTGTCGCCCATCGTCGGCTATCTGCTGGCCGGGATCCTCGTCGGCCCGTTCACGCCGGGGTTCGTGGCGGACAAGGGGCTCGCCGACCAGCTCGCGGAGATCGGGGTCATCCTGCTGATGTTCGGGGTCGGCATGCAGTTCCACGTCCGCGAGCTCCTCGCCGTGCGGAAGGTCGCCGTGCCAGGCGCCCTCATCCAGATCGCCGTCGCCACCGCGCTCGGGGTCGTGGTCGGCCGCGCCGCGGGCTGGACGTGGGCCGCGTCGGTCGTCTTCGGCATCGCCATCTCGGTGGCGAGCACCGTCGTGCTCACGCGCGTCCTCAGCGACAGCCACGTCCTGCACACCCCCGCTGGCCACCTCGCCATCGGCTGGCTCGTGCTCGAGGACGTCTTCACCGTGCTGGTGCTCGTGCTGCTCCCCGCCCTGGTGGGCGGGGGCGGCGACGCCGGCGCGACGGGGATCGCCGTATCCGTGGGCCTCGCGGTCCTCAAGCTCGCCGGGCTCGTGGCCTTCGTCTTCATCGTCGGACAGCGCGTCATCCCCGCGCTGCTCGGGTATGTGGCGAAGACCGGCTCGCGGGAGCTCTTCACGCTGACGGTGCTCGTCGTCGCGCTCGGCGTCGCCGTCGGCTCGGCGAAGCTCTTCGGCTCGTCGATGGCGCTCGGCGCCTTCCTGGGCGGCCTGGTCGTCGGCCAGTCCGACTTCAGCTCGCGCGCCGCCTCGGAGGCGCTCCCGATGCGCGACGCGTTCGCCGTGCTGTTCTTTGTCTCGGTCGGCATGCTCTTCGACCCCGCGCAGTTCGTCGCGAGCTGGCCGGTCGCCGTGGCGACGCTCGGGGTCGTGCTGATCGGCAAGCCCCTCGCCGCGCTCCTCGTGGTGGTGGTGCTCCGCCGCCCCCTCCAGACCGCCTTCGCCGTCGCGCTCTCGCTCGCGCAGATCGGGGAGTTCTCGTTCATCCTGGCGACGCTCGGCCGGCAGCTTGGCATCGTGCCGGACGAGGCCTCGCAGGCGCTCGTCGTCGCGTCGATCGTGTCGATCACCCTGAACCCCCTGCTCTTCAGCATCCGGGATCGCCTTGCGCGGTCGACGTCGGCGCTCTTCCTGCGGCGCGGCGCCGCGGCGGCCCCCGTCGCCGAGGCCGCTCCGGTGGACGAGCCCGCCCACCGCACGGTCGTGGTGGGCTACGGCCCGGTCGGGCGGACGCTGACGCGGCTGCTCCGGGAGAACGGCATCGAGCCCACGGTCGTCGAGCTCAACCTCGACACGGTGAAGCAGCTGCAGGACCAGGGCATCCGCGCGATCTACGGCGACGCGACGCAGCGGGAGATCCTCGATCGCGCGGGGGTCGGGAAGGCCGACAGCCTGCTGTTCACGTCGGCGGGCGCGCCCGGAGACGGGGTGATCGAGCAGGCGAAGGGCATCAATCCGCGGCTGTTCGTCCTCGCCCGCGCCTTTTATCTGCGCGAGGTGGCCGCGCTGAAGAAGGCGGGCGCGGACGTCGTCGTGACCGGCGAGGCGGAGGTCGCGTTCTCGATGACCGAGCGCCTCCTCGTGCGGCTCGGCGCGACGGCCGAGCAGGTGGAGCGCGAGCGCGAGCGCGTCCGGAGCGAGTTCTTCGGCACCGGCACGCCGGAGCCTCACCCCGCGACGCCGGCCGGGTGACCTCACCGGCGGGCGCCGACCTCGAGCTCAGCGCGATTTGCCGAGCCAGGTCACGCCGCCCACGACGAGCGCGAGCCCGACGACCTGCTGCCACGCGAACGGCTCCCCCAGGATGACCCATGAGAAGGCGATCGTGAGCACCGGTCCGAGCGTCGAGAACGTCGCGGCCCGGCCCGCGCCGAGCCGCCGGATCGCCTCCGCGAGCAGGACGATGGGGAGCACCGTGCTGATCGTCGCCATCGCCGCCGCGTACCCCCACACCGAGGCCGGGATCTCCCCCAGCCTGGCGGGGCTCCCCGTCGCCACGTAGTGCGCCAGCACCATCAGGCACGAGGTCGCCCCGCAGTACGCGGCGAGGCGCGTCGAGCCGACCCTGGACGCGAGCTTGCCGACGCCGATGTAGTAAAGCGCGTAGGTCACCGAGCTCGCGAACACCCACGCTCCGCCGACGGCGACGGTCCGCGCGTCCCCGGTTTGCACGAGATCGTGCCAGACGGCCGCCGCGAGGCCGAGATAGCACACGGCGAGCGCGCCCCAGGCCTTGGGGCGCACCGGCTGATTCAGCCACACCGCGCCGATCATGAGGACGAGCGTCGGATACACGAACAGGATCAGGCGCTCGAGGCCGGTGCTGATGTACGTGAGCCCGATGAAGTCGAACAGGCTGGACAGGTAGTACCCGAGGAACCCGACGAGCAGCACGCCCCCCCAGAGGCGGGGCGTCATGGGCTCGGCGGCCTCTCCGCGCTCCCTCCGGGCGAGCCACAGGAAGAACGGCAGCGCGATGCCCATCCGCAGCGCGAGCAGCGACACCGCGTCGATAGGGTGCGCGGCGTAGGCGAGCTTCACGAAGATCGCCTTCAGCGCGAACGTCGCGGCGGAGAGGACGGCAAACGTTCGGCCATCGTCGAGCAGGCCAGTCGGGAGCTCGCCTGTCATGGTGCGCGCGCGCGCGCGATCGGACATGGGATCCGTTTTTCTTTTCGTCACGGGCTCGATCCGCTGTTGACCGGACGTCGTCACCAGCGGCGCCCGCCCCGGCCGGCGCTCCTCCGGCGGCATCCGGCGGCCTCCGGCGTGAGACGAGTCAGCATTACGCGTGGAAGTCCGCGTTTGCCATCGCACAGGACGGCTTCGAAGCGAGGCATGCGCTTTTCAGATAGAGGACGATCTCCTGCTTGGGTAGCTGCCGGGCCGCTGCGCACGCCGGATCGCAGCGGATCGGGCCGCGCTCCCCGGGAGCCTTGGGCTAAGCTCCCTGTTCCGATGACGTCTCCTGCTGGCCCAGGCACCGCCGCGCGCGGCCCGGGTGCGCTCCCCGCGCCCGGCGGGCCGCCCGCGAGGCGGCTGCGTGCGCCGATCGCGCAGGAGCCCACCGGCGTGCACCAGGTCGGCGCCACGTTCCTGCAGATCGCCGCCACGGTGGGGGGCATGGCCGTGCTCGCGGGGCAGATCGCGACGCGCGTGGCCACGCTCCGCGTCGACGGCGCCGAGTTCATGCGCAACCTCTACAAGATGGGCGTCAAGTCGATGCCCATCGTCGCCGTGACGGCGCTCTTCACCGGCGCGATCATGGTCATCCAGGCGGCGCCGCTGGTCGAGCGCTTCGGCGCGCACGGCCTGCTCGGCTGGGGCGCGGGCTTCGGCACGCTCCGCGAGATCGCCCCGCTGCTCACCGCGCTCATGATCAACGGCCGCGTCGGCGCCAACAACACCGCCGAGCTCGGCACCATGGTCGTCACCGAGCAGATCGACGCCCTCCGCGTCCTCGCGATCGACCCGGTGAGCTTCCTCATCGCCCCGCGCTTCCTCGCGATGGTGCTGACGCTGTTCCTCTCGGTGATCTTCGCCGACGCGCTCGCGCTGATCGGCGCCGCCTTCACCGGCGATCTCCTGCTCGGCGTCGCCCCGGCCGTCTTCTACAACGGCCTCACGAGCGGGCTCCTCGGCATCGGCGACGTCATGAGCGGCCTCGTCAAGAGCGTCGTCTTCGGCGTCGTCCTCGCGCTCTCGAGCTGCCAGTACGGCCTCGGCGTGACCGGCGGCGCCCCCGGCGTCGGCCGCGCCGTCAACGCGACCGTCGTCGCCTCGGCCGCCGGCATCTTCATCCTCGACTACTTCGTCTCGTTCACGCTCGACTGATCGACGGCGCCGCGCATGCCCCCTTCCCACCCGAGCTTCCCGGACCGCGCGAGCGCGGGCCCCCCCTCGAGCGAGCTCCGGGATCTCGCGCCCGAGCAGTCCGGCGTCGCCGCGGTCGGCAGCGCCGCGCTGTCCCTCTTCGCGTCGGCGCGCGAGCTCTACTCGGTATTTGTAAGGACGCTTTACTACTGCGCGAAGGGCCGCCACGAGCCGGGCGCCGTGCTCGTCCAGATGTACGAGATCGGCAACAAATCGCTGTTCTTCCTGACGGTCGTGATGGGCTTCATCGGGATGATCATGGTCTTCCAGGCCGGCCAGCAGGCGAAGCGGGTGATCCCGGATCTGACCATGCTGGGCGCGACCTACCTCGAGCTGCTCATCCGCGATCTCGCCGCCTCGATCGGCGCGCTGATGCTCGCCACGCGGGTCGGCGCGGGCATCGCCGCCGAGATCGGCTCGATGGTGGTGACCGAGCAGGTCGACGCGCTCCGCATGTGCGCGGCCGATCCGATCGACTACCTCATCAAGCCGCGGTTCATCGCGAGCCTCCTCATGACCACGTGCCTCATCGTCTGGAGCGCCGCGGTCGCGTTCACCACGGGGATGGTCACCGCATACAGCATGTTCGACGTGAGCCCCGAGACGTTCATGAACGTGAGCCTCGTCGACGCCGGCGACCTCGCGACCGGCCTCGCCAAGTGCCTGGCTTACGGCGCCGCGATCCCGATCGTCTCCGGCCACTCCGGCCTCTCGACCTTCGGCGGCAGCGAGGGCGTGGGCTGGGCGACGACGCGCGCGGTCGTGAACTCCTCGCTCGCGGTCATCATCCTCAACATGCTGATCTCGGCGGCTGCCTTCCTGATCTTCCGCTAGCCAGGCCGCCTCCCGCGTCGCCGCGCGGCGCCCGGCGCCTCACTCGATCGGCCCCTCGGCGCTCCCGGTGATGAACTGCTGGACGATCGCGTCCTGCGAGCCCTGGAACCCCCCGCGATCTCCGAGCAGGCGGACGAGCCCTTGATAGAGCATGACGATGCGGTCGGCGATCGTGAAGATGCTCACGAGATCATGGCTCACGACGATGCTCGTCACGCCGAGCGTGTCGCTCAGCTCGCGGATCAGCTTGTCGACGCGCCGCGCGCTCACCGGGTCGAGGCTCGTGGTCGGCTCGTCGAAGAGCACATAGCGCGGGTCGAGCGTGAGCGCGCGGGCGATGGCGACCCGCTTGCGCATCCCGTCGCCGAGCTCCGGCGGGAAGCGGTCCCCGAACTCGCGCATGTGCACCTGCTCGAGCCGCCGCCGCGCCTCCGCGAGCGCCTCCTTCGGCTTGAGCCCCTTGTGCTTGCGGAGCGGGAGCGCGACGTTCTCGGCGCACGTCATCGAGTCGAACAGCGTCGAGTGCTGGAACACCATCGCGCACTTCATCCGGACCGGGTACATCCGGGCCTCGTCGAAGCGGCTCACCTCCTCGCCGTCCAGCCAAATCTCCCCGCCGTCCGGGTAGAGCAGGCCGACGAGGTGCTTGATGAGCACGCTCTTCCCGACGCCCGACTGCCCGATGATGAAGAACACCTCGCCGTCCTCGACGTCGAACGAGACGTCCTTGAGGACCTCTTTGGGCCCAAAGGATTTTCTGACATTTCGGAACGAAATCATCGCGGCCTGGGAGGCAAGTACGGTTGCGTCAGGGCAAAGGCAGCGCGAAGCGTCACGACGCGCGCCGGAGACAATGCGTCAGGGCAGCTGGATCCTGGCCTATTTCCCTCACCTCCCCGCCGCCAGATCGGAGAAGATGAAGACCCCATGGCAAGCCCGCGATCGATCGAGGTCAAGGTCGGGATCCTCATACTCACGGCGCTCGGGCTCCTCGCCACGTTCATCCTCGTGATGGGCGGAGTCAACTTTCAGCCGAAGTACTCCATCTACGTCGAGTTCGATAACCCGGGCGGCCTGCAGACCGGGGCGCCGGTGAAGATCGCCGGGGTGGAGGTCGGCAAGCTCAGCGAGATCCACTTCCGCGGCGGCCAGCTCGGCAAGGACGGCAGGCGCGAGCCGCTCGTGCGGATCCAGCTGCGCGTCGAGGAGCGCTACCAGCAGAGCATCCACGACAACGCAACGTTCTACGTCACGACGCAGGGCGTGCTCGGCGAGCAGTTCCTCGCGATCGAGCCCGGCTCGACCGATCGGCCGGTGCTCCCCGCGAACGCGGTCGTCCGGGGGCTGGATCCGCCGCGCCTCGACATGCTCCTCGCCGAGGGCTACGAGCTCCTGCACGCGACCGTCACGGCGATGCGCGAGCACCGGGAGGAGGTCGGCGAGGCGTTCGACGGGCTCCGGAAGACGCTGAAGGGCACCGGCGAGTTCATGCACCGGAACCAGGACCGGCTCGATCGCATCGCCGAGAACGTCGAGCAGATGAGCCTCGACGGCACGGATCTCGTGAAGGACGCCCGGCAGAAGTACGTGAACAACCCGCAGATCGACCGGATCCTCGCGAACGTCGATCAGGTGAGCAGCACGACCGCGCGCGATCTGCCGCCGCTCATGACGGACGCACGCGAGACGCTGGCCAACGCGCGCCGGCTGTCGACCACGGTGGGCGGCGAGACGGAGCAGGCGAAGATCAAGAAGACGCTCGACGACATCGCCGAGATCGCGGGCAGGGCGAGGTCGGCGACCGCCGACGCCCAGGAGGTCCTCGCCCACGTCAAGCGCGGCAAGGGGACGGTGGGCGCGCTGGTGATGGATGAGCAGCTGTTCGACGACCTGCAGGAGCTCGCCCGCGACCTCAAGCACAACCCCTGGAAATTCTTCTGGCGCGAGTGATCGGCGCCGCGCCCTCGGAGGCGCGCGCGTCGCCGCGGCCGGGCCCCGCGGCCGCCCTTGCGAGCGGCGGCCGCGCGCCGGCGCGCGGCGAGTCCGTGAAAACGCGGACGCGGGCCGGCCCGGGCGGTCAGGCCAGCTTGATCAGCGGGGCGCCTTCGGTGACCGAGGCCCCCTCGGTGACGAGGATCTCCTCGACGGTCCCCTCCTCCTCGGCCTCGACGGGCATCTCCATCTTCATGGACTCGAGGATGACGACCACGGTCCCCTCTTCGACCTTGTCGCCCGGCTTGACCTCGATCTTCCAGACCGTACCGGTGATGTGCGCCTTGATGACGTTTGCCATGGGCGCGCGAACCTACCGGAGAGCCACCGAGAATCCAACGGGACCGTGGCGCGGGGCGCGGCCTCGGGCGGGTCCGTGCTCGGGCGTCCTCCAGGCACCTTCTCTGGACGGTCGAGGTCGCCCGGTGGCGCGGGCACGCAGGACGGCGCCGGTGGGCAGGTGCGCGCGCAACGGACGTGGGGACGTGGAAGGGACGGAGCGCTGCGATTTCCGCTGGTACCTGCGGTGCACCACGGCGATAATCTGGCTGGCGGTTCCGCGGTTCCTCGACATCGCGAGGGTCGCGGTGATCGCGAATAATTGCGTGAAAGCCGCTCTGCGGGTCAGAATCGTCTTGCTCGGTGGCCCCACCCAGGGCGACCTGCAGGTTCTCCGCGCCGCCCCTTGGTAGCCCAACCGCACGCGCTCGATCGAAGGAGCCACGAGGTCATGTCGGAACAGAAGGAAAGCTCGGTCCTGTTCTCGCTCAAGGAGCTGATGAACCTCGAGGAGGATCGCATCAAGACCGAAGAGGCCCAGAAGGCCGCCGCCGCCGCCGCCGCCGAGAAGGCGCGCGTCGAGGCGGAGCGCGCCGCGCGCGAGGCCGAGGAGCTGCGCATCCGCACCGAGGAGGAGCGCCGTCGCAACGAGGAGCGTCGCTCCCGCGAGGAGGCGGCGCGGCTCGAGGCGATCCGGCAGGCCGAGATCGAGAAGGCGCGCGTCGAGGCCGAGCAGAGGGCGCGGCTCGAGGCGATGGCCGCGCAGCAGCACCACGAGCGCTCGCTCGCGGCGCTGCAGCAGGACGAGTCGAAGAACAAGCTGCGCAAGCTCCTCATCGGCGGCGCCATCGCCAGCGCGCTGGTGATCGGCATCGTCACCGTCGCCGCCGTCAAGTCGTCCCAGGACAACGAGGCGCGCATCGCCGCGGAGGCCGCGCGGGCCCGCGATCTCGAGGAGGCGAACAAGCGGCTCGAGGCGCAGTTCAAGGAGTCCGAGTCCAAGATGTCCGGGCTGCGCGACCAGCTCTCGAGCGCCAAGGACGAGGCGACGCGCCTCGCCCTGCAGAAGCAGCTCGAGGCCGAGCAGCAGAAGCAGGAGCAGCTGCGCCGCGGCGGCGGCAGTGGGCGGCCGGCCGCGGGCGGCCAGCCGGCGAGCGGCGGCGGCACCAAGGCCCCCTGCAACTGCGCCCCTGGCGATCCGCTCTGCAGCTGCCTCTGACACGGAACGGGAACACCGAATGGCGAACACCGGCTCCGTCAGGCAGCGGACGAGCCTCGGCGGCAGCTCGCTCGACGAGGCGCGCCGCAGGCTCGTCTTCCCGCTCGATTTTGCGACCCTGGACGAGGCCAGGGCGGCGGCGACCCGCGTCGCTCCCTCGGTCGGCGTGCTCAAGGTCGGCCTGGAGCTGTTCGTCCGCGAGGGGCCGGCCGCGATCGAGATCGGCAGGTCGCTCGGCCTCGACGTCTTCCTCGATCTGAAGCTGCACGACATCCCCGAGACGGTGGCGCGCGCGGTGGCGAGCGCCGCCGCGCACGGGGTCCGTTACCTGACGGTGCACGCGGCCGGCGGCGCCGAGATGCTGAAGCGCGCGGCCCAGGAGGCGGCGCGCTCCCAGGAGCTGATCCTCCTCGCCGTCACCGTGCTCACGTCGCTGGACGACGGCGATCTCGCCGCGCAGGGCGTCCAGGGGAGCGCTTCGGAGCACGTGGTCCGGCTGGCGCAGCTCGCGCGCGGCGCCGGCATCCACGGGTTCGTCGCCTCGCCGCAGGAGGTGCCGGCGCTGCGGCAGGCGCTCGGGCGGGGCGAGCTCCTCGTGACGCCGGGCATCCGCCTCGGCCCCGGCCCGACCGGCGCGCGCGCCGACGATCAGAAGCGCATCGCCACGCCGTCGGCCGCGATCTCGGCCGGCGCCGATCTCCTCGTCGTCGGCCGGCCGATCCGGGACGCCGCCGATCCACTCGCCACCGCGCGCTCCATCGTCCAGGAGATCGCGCACACGCTCCACCCGCCGCGCACGTGAGCCGTCTCGTCTACGGTCTTCAGCCGGTCCGGGAGGCGATCCGCGCGCACGGCGCACGGGTCGGCTGGGTCCTCGTCCAGCGCGACGGCGGCCCGAAGCTCGACGCGCTCGCGCGCCTCGCGGAGGGCCAGGGCATCCCGACCGAGCGCGCGCCCCGCAACGAGCTCGATCGCCGCAGCGCCGGCGGCCGCCACCAGGGCGCCGTCGCGTCGGCGCCCGAGCTCCAGATCGTCGGGGTCGACGCGATCCCGGTCGTCGAGGAGGGTCAGCCCGGCGCCGGCACGATCACGGTGGCGCTCGACGGCGTGATGGATCCGCAGAACTTCGGCGCGGTGATCCGCAGCGCCGTCGCCCTCGGCGCGCGGGCCATCCTGTGGCCCGAGCACAGCTCGGCGCCGCTCACGCCGGCGACGTTCCGCGCCTCCGCCGGCGCGATCGAGCACGCGAGGCTCTGCCGTGTCCGCTCCTTGCCCGACGCCCTGGAGTCCCTCGCCGCCCGCGGCGTCGCCGCGATCGCGCTCGACGCCCAGGGCCCGGTGGAGCTCGGCGATCTGCCCCTGACCGGCCCTGTCTGCATCGTCATCGGCGCCGAGGACAAGGGCACGCGCCGCTCGGTCCGGCGCGTCTGCCAGCACGTGGCCCGGCTCCCGATGACCGGCCCGATCTCCTCGCTGAACGCCTCGGTCGCCGGGGCGATCGCGCTCTACGAAGTCGTCCGGCAGCGCCGCACGTCGCGCGCGTAGTCCGGCAGCAGCCCTCGCCCCGCGACGCCAGCCCCCCGGCGATCCGCGCGCCGCGCGCCCGTACAACCAGCGCCGTAGGGCATTCCCGTAGCCTCCCGGGAACCTCGCTCGCTTGATTCCGCGCAATCGATCCGGGCTCGGCACGACCGCGCGCTGCGAGGTTGTCCGGGGACGCCGTAGGTCAAATCCTTAACCAAGCAAAATTCACAACAAATTTGCATGGATACGCGCAACATGTGATGCAGGTTCGAGCACCGCATCGATTGCTGAACAGGCTCGCAGGAAGACGACCGATTCGATCCATTCAATGGATCGACAAAAAGAATCCACACCCCCCTCGAAAAGCTCAGTCACTGCGGAGGGTTACCCCTGTGGACTCACCCTTCTCTGCGCGGTTATCCGGAATGGCTCGAGGGATGGTTCAAGAATCGGGGGGATCCCGGTAAGCGGCTGGATCGGCTCAGCTTCGGGCTGGAAGTGACCGCAGGCGGGAGAGCACGCGGGCCATGCGGAGCGCGGCCTCGGCCAGGTCGGCCTCGGTCGTGTCCTCGCCGATCGAGAAGCGCACGGCGGAGGCCGCGCGCTCGAGGCCGAGCATCGCCATGAGGACTGGGGACGGCTCGGCGGTCCCGGCGCTGCAGGCCGCGCCGCTGGACGCGGCGACGCCCTCCAGGTCGAGCGCGGCGCAGAGCTCGTCGCCGCGCCAGCCGGGCCAGGAGAGGTTCGTGACGTGGGGGGCGCGCGCGCCGTCCCCGTTGCGGAGGGGCGCGGCGCCGGCCGCGCGCCCAACCTGGGTGAGCGCGGCCTCGAGGCGATCGCGGAGCGGGGCGAGCGCCGCGTACCGGGCGGGGGCGTCGATCGCTCGCCGGGCGGCCACGGCGAAGCCGGCCGCGGCGAGCGGGTCCTGTGTCCCGGGACGCATCCCGCGCTCCTGGGCGCCGCCGAGCAGGACGGGCCGGAGCCGGATGCCCGGCCGCACCGCGAGCGCTCCGATCCCCTTCGGGCCCCGGATCTTGTGGGCCGCGACCGACACGAGATCCGCCCCGGCCCACGCCTCCGGCGGGAGGCGTCCCACCGCCTGGACGGCGTCCACGTGGAGCCGCGCCCGGCGGGCATGGACGATCGCCGCCGCCTCGGCGACCGGCTGGACGACCCCCGTCTCGTGGTTGACCGCCTGGAGGCTCACGAGCCGCACGGGCGCGATCGCTGCCGCCCGATCGATGGCGGCGGCGATCGCCTCCGGCGCGACCCGGCCGGACGGCTCGGGATCGACCCAGGCGACGTGCACGCCGCGGGCGGCGAGCCCCTCCGCGGCGCGGGTCACCGAGGGGTGCTCGATCCGCGAGACCACGAGCGCGCCGGCCTCCTCCCCGAAGGCGTGCCCGAGCGCGAGGTTGTTGGCCTCGGTCCCGCCCGAGGTGAGGGTCACGTCGCGCGCGTCGAACCCGGTCAGCCGGGCGACCGCCTCCCGCGCCTGCTCGACGAACGCGCGCGCTCGCCGCCCCGGTCCGTGCACGCTCGCCGGGTTGGCCCAGGCCACCTCGGCGGCGGCCTGCATCGCCGCCAGGACCTCGGGGTGCGGCGGCGTCGTGGCGTTCCAGTCGAGATAGATGACGCTGGAGGCAGGGCGCATCAGGACGGCGACGGAGAGGCAGGGCGCATCAGGACGACTACGGATCGGCGGGCGGCGACGAGGGCGGGCCGAGGCGGCCCGGCGAGCTGCCGTCGTCCTGGAGGGGCGCGCGCCGGGCGACGGTCAGGTAGAACGCCGATCCGGTGAGCGTCTCGCCCTCGATCACCTCGTTGCTGGGCGACACGACGCGCAGGTCGCCGCCGAGCCCGCGGGCGGTGCGCCGCGCGATCGCGAGCCCGACGCCGACGCCGCCGTAGGCGCGCGTGGCCGAGCCGTCGACCTGGTAGAACGGCTCGAAGATGCGCTGCAGGCGGTCCGCCTTCACCCCGGGCCCCGTGTCGGCGACGCAGAGCTCGTAGTGCCCCGACTGGAGCACGCTGACCCGCACGCCCGCGGTGCCGCCGGCCGGCGTGAACTTCGCGGCGTTCTCGAACAGCTGGATCATCGCCCGCTGCAGCCGGCCCGCGTCGCCCCAGGCGGGGAGCGGGCCGCGCGGCAGGTCCTCGACGAGCTGCACCTTCCCCTCGGCGAAGCGGTCGGCCACCTGCGCGAGGGCGCGCCGCGTGGTGTCGAGGAAATCGTACTCCGAGTGCATGAAGCGCATCCGGCCCGTCTCGATGCCGGTCACGTCGAGCAGGTTGTCGATGAGCGACCGGAGCCTGCGAACGCAGTCCTCCATCGCGAGCAGCGCCTTCTTCTGCGCCTTGTTGAGCGGGCCGAGCTCCTCGTCGGCGAGCAGCTTCACGTACCCGACGATCGGGGTCATCGGGGTCGCGAGCTCGTGCGAGATGTTGCGGTAGAACTCGGTGCGCGCGGCGTCGAGCTCGCGGAGCCGGGCGTTGGCGCGCGAGAGCTCGGCCACCTTCTGCTCGAGGTGGGCGACGATGCGCTGGCTCTGCTCGCGCAGCCGGAGCGGCCCCTGCGACGCGGGGAGCTCCTCGCGCGCGCCGCTGAGGTAGCGGGCGATGACCGCCGAGAAGGAGCGCGCGTCGATCGGCTTCTGGAGGAAGCCGTCGCAGCCGACGGCGAGGCTCGTGTCCCGATCGCCCTCGGCGGTGATCGCGACGATGGGGACGCCGGCGAGCGACGCCTCGCCGCGCAGGCGCAGGGTGACCTCGAACCCGTCGAGGCCGGGGATGTTCAGATCGACGAGGACGAGGTCCGGGTGAAGCGTGCAGGCAAGGCGCACCCCTTCGAGCCCGTCGGCGGCCTCGAGGACCTCGTAGCCGGCGCTCTGGAGCAGCTTGCGGACGAGCAGGCGGTTCGCGGGATCATCCTCGATGTGAAGTATCTTCGACATGGGCTCTGCGTGCGCATAGTAGTCGCGATCGACGGGGGTCAGGCACGTTCTGCGTTACTTTCCACCGCCTGACCGGGTCCGCCGGCCCGGCCGGCGCCCGGGTCGTCCGCTTGGGGCGCTCGCTTGCGCCGCGCTTGTTCCTGCGGTCGTGCTGAGCTCGTCACCGCGCGCGCGCCGAGCGGGTTGCCAGGCGAGCGCCGAGCGGGTTGACGACCGGCGGCGCCCATCCAATACGGGGGCGCCATGCCCGGCTCCTTCAGGTTCCACCGCGCCTTCGCCGCGGCGCGCTGCTTCCCCTTCCCCCGGCGCTCCCGATGACGACCGCGCACCAGCAAGAGAGCGAGGCCGCCGGCGCCGACGTCGGAGGCGGAGCGGCCGAGCACCTTCCTCGGCCGGAAGCGCCGGGCAGCGCGAGCGCCCCGCGCGCGAGCGCGAACGACGCGGTGCGGCCGCTGCCCGCGCGCCTCTCCTACGGGCTCGCGGCGCTCTCCGGCTTCCTCTACTTCCTCGGGTTTCCGGGGATGGATCTCTGGCCGATCTCGTTCTTCGGCCTCGTCCCGCTGATCGTGGCGCTGCGCGGACAGACGCCGCGGCGCGCGGCGCTGCTCGGCTGGATCGCCGGCTTCGTCATGACGATGACCGGCTTCTACTGGCTGCTCGAGATGCTGCGGGTGTTCAGCGGATTCCCCACAATCCTCTGCACGGTCTTCATGGCCATCCTCTGCGCCTACCAGGCGGGACGGATCGCCCTGTGCGGCTGGCTCTACGGGCGGGCCGAGGCGCGCGGCTGGCCGGGCGCCGTGGCGTTCGCGCTCGCGTTCGTGACGAGCGAGCTCGTCTATCCGCTGCTCTTCCCCTGGTACTACGGCGCCTCGGTCCACAACGCCCCGGTGATGGGCCAGGTCGCGGATCTCGGCGGCCCCTACCTCGTCGGGCTGGTGCTTGTCGCCGCGAACCTCGCGATCGCCGAGCTGGTGAAGCTCTGGCTGGATCGCGCGTCGCAGCGCGCGCCGCGCGAGGCGGGCGGCGACGCCGGCCCGTCGCGGCCCGGCCGCCCGCTGAACCGCGCCGTCGTCGCGGTGGGCGTCGCGGCCCCCGCCCTCGCCGCCGTGTACGGCCTCGTCCGGATGCGCGCCGTGGACGCGGCAGTCGCCGCGGCCGAGCCGATCAAAATCGGCATCGTCCAGCCGAACCTCGCGCTCTTCGATCGCCGGAACGCGGTCAAGATCCACCTGAAAAGGACCCAGGAGCTCGCGAAGCAGGGCGCTGGGCTCGTCGTGTGGAGCGAGGCGGGCGTGCCGCAGGCGTTCCGCGAGTCGGCCTACAAGACCGAGGTCCAGCGGTCGCTCACGGGCCGCCTCGGCGTGCCCACCGTGGTCGGCACGGTCATCCACCGGCTCCCGGCCGACCGGAACGAGCGCGGCGTGAGCTTCAACACGGCGCTGATGGCCGGCAAGGACGGCGAGATCCTCGGACGGTACGACAAGCAGTACCTGCTCGCGTTCGGCGAGTACCTCCCGCTCGGCGACACGATCCCGTACCTCTACACGCTGTCGCCGAACTCGGGCCGGTTCAGCCCCGGCACGTCGCTCGCCCCGCTCGAGTGGGACGGCCACAGGATCGCGACGATGATCTGCTACGAGGACATCCTGCCGCACTTCGTGAACAAGCTGGTCGCCGAGGGCGACCCCGACCTCCTCGTCAACCTCACGAACGACGCCTGGTTCGGCGACTCGACGGAGCCGTGGATCCACCTCGCGCTCGCGAAGATGCGCGCCATCGAGCACCGCCGCTACCTCGTGCGCGCCACGAACAGCGGCGTCTCGGCGATCGTCGACCCGGTCGGCCGGGTCGTCGTGCAAAGCGACACCTTCAAGGAGCAATCGCTCCTCGGCGAGGCGCGGTTCATGCGCGCGCAGACCGTCTACGGGACCGTGAAGGACATCCCGTGGTACGTCGCCGCGGTCGTGAGCGTCGCCATGGCGCTGTTCACGCGTCCGGAGCGCCTGCGCCTCCGGCGCGCCGAGCGCTGAGCCACGCGTCCGGAGCGCCGGACGCTGAGCCTCGCCGCCGGGGCGCGCCGACCGCGCGGCGCGCCCGCGTCAGATCTTCATCGCCTTCTTGAAGCGCTTCGCGTCGGCGAA
Source organism: Sorangium sp. So ce887 (assembly GCF_051521455.1). Lineage (NCBI taxonomy): Bacteria > Pseudomonadati > Myxococcota > Polyangiales > Polyangiaceae > Sorangium > Sorangium sp. So ce887. The sequence goes on from NZ_CP150354.1 coordinate 5,272,952, forward strand.
CATGTCGACGTTCGTGAACACGTACGTCGCGTCGTCGTGCTTCGCGCCGCGCGCGATCTCGGCGAGCCGCTCGATCGCCGGGTCCTCGTAGCGCGACTTGTGCCCCGCCGGGCCGTGCAGGCGGTAGTAGGCGACCTTCAGCCGCGAGAGCCCCGTGGTCAGCGGATCGCGCGCGGCGAGGGCGCCGACCTCCTGGGTGAGCTCGTCGCTCTCGTCCGGAGCCCACCCCGGCGGCGGCTCGAAGACGACGCGCTCGAAGCGCTTCTTCACGCTGGCAAGGAACTCGCGGAGGATGGCCTTGTTCGCGCGCGTCGGCGTGAACTCCGGGGGACCGACGAAGACGGCGCTCTTCGCCTCGAGCTCGTCGGCGACGGCCTCGATGCTCTTCAGAGCCGTCTCGATCACCTTGCCGTCCCGAAACCCCTCCTGCCCGATCTCACGCGGACCGAGCAGGGCAAATCGAAAGCCGACCGGAGCTTCGCGCCGCCAGCGCCGGATCGTTCCAGGTCCCGGAAGGGACACATGGGTCTCCTGCACCTCCACGAACATAAACTCGCGGAAATAGCGCGTCGCTGGGACGGGGAAACCGGCGCAGCCGACGGTAATCATCGCCCCCACCCTAGCCCACGCACGCCCCGGCGAGAAGCCAGACGGATGGATTTCTCGATCGGACCGTCCAGACCCCCGAACCGCGGGACTGCGGGGTGCCCGCTCACTCTCCGCCCTTGCGTCGCGGCGCGGCGGCGGGCAGGGGGCAAGGCCGCGCTCCGGCGGCGGCCTCGGCGCGCTCGAACGGCAGCGCGAGCGCGGCGCCGGCGGCGCTGCGATCGAGCTTGCGCCGCAGGCGGGCTCTGCGGCGGGCCTGCGCGGGCTCGGGCTCGGCGGTGCCCTGGTCGGCCAGGTCAAGGGCGCGGGCGAAGGCGCGGACGTGGTGCTCGTAGAGCTTCGCCAGCGCGAGGCGCACCGCGGGATCGTCGATCTCGGCGGCGAGCGCCTCGTAGTCCGAGAGCGCCCGCGCCTTGTCCCCGCGCGCCTTCGCGATGTCGCCGCGCGCGCGGCGCGCGACCGCGCCCCCGCCGCGCTCGACGGCCGCGTCCGCGAGCTCCGCCGCGCGCTCGAGCGCGCCCGCCCGCCGCAGCGTCGCCGCCGCCCCGGCGAGATCGCCGGCGGCGAGGCCGCCGAGCGGCTCGCCGTAGAGGCCGACCAGCGCGACCATCGCGAGCACGTCGGCCGCGTTGTGCTCGACGACGCCGAGCAGCGCGTCCTCGTCCCCGGTGCGCAGAAAGTGGGCGTAGCACGCGACGATCTCGCCGCCGGGCACGTCCCCGACGCGCACCCGGCCGAGCACGTCGTGCTCCAGCGCGATGAGCGTGCAGGTCTTCAGGCGCGCCTTGTGGATGCGGCGCGCGACGTGGACGAGATCGAGGTGCGGCAGCTCCGGCGGCGGCGGCAGGCGGTTCATCACGTAGCGCGTGCGCAGGAGCGGCATGTCGAACGCCTTGCCGTTGTACGTGACGATCATCGAGGCGTCGGCGAGGCGCTCGGCGAGGCGGCGCAGGATGGGCTCCTCCTCGCCGAGGCGGCGCAGGAGGAGCTGCTCCATGACGAAGGCGTCGAACGACGGCTCGCCGAGCGGCCCCGCGCCGGCGGCCCCGGGGTCGAACCAGGCGAGGCCGATCAGGAACGGCACGGTGCCCGTGCCGCCGGCGAGGCCCGTCGTCTCCGTGTCGAGGAACAGCGCCCTCCGCAGATCGCAGCCGGCGAGCGCCGGGTCGAGCGCCAGGAGCGCGAGCATCGCCGGGTCGGCGTCGCGCGCGGCGACGAGCGGCGCGCGGCCGACGCGGGCCGCCGCGAGCGAGCGGGTGCGGCTCACGTAGAGCGGCCCCCCGGGCGTCTGCTCGACATGGAAGGGGAGCTCGCCGCGCGCCGGATCGGCCCTGGGGGTCGGCGGCGCGCCGCGCGCGACGATGCGAGAGATGCGCTCGCGCAGCTCGTCCAGCGACGGTCGAGCGCCGACCGCGGCGGGCGCTCCCGCCGCCGCCACCGGCGGCCGCGACGCCTCGGCTTGTGCGATCGCGCCCGGGACCGCGCCGGCGCGTGGCTCCGTCGGGAGCGGCCCGAGCCGCGCGAGCTTCGACTTGAACGACGTCATCGGCCGGTCGCGAGACTTCCACGCCGGGCACTGCGCATCAAGTCAGCGTCCCGCCCGTTCAGCGCGGCCGCCGAGCTTCGCCCGGATCGAGGCGAGCACCTCGTCGGCCTGGCGCTCGGTCGCGGCGCGATCGCCGGCGTTGTCGATGACGTAGTCGGCGACCGCGACCTTGCTCGCGAGCGGGAGCTGCGCGTCGAGCCGGGCGCGCACCTGCTCCGCGGTCGCGCCGTCCCGCGCCATCGCGCGCGCGATCTGGACGGCCTCAGGCACCGCGACGACCACGAGCGGACGGAACGCGTCGGCGACCCCGTTCTCGACGAGGAGCGCCGCCTCGTAGCACGCCAGCGGCTCGCCTCGCGCCTCGAGCGCCGCGGCGCGCTCCAGCAGGAGCGCCGCGATGCGCGGGTGCACGATCGCGTTCAGCTGCCGGCGCTTGCCCGGGTCGTCGAACACCATCGCGGCGACGCGCGCGCGATCGAGCGAGCCGTCCGGCAGCAACACCTCCGGACCGAAGGCGCGGACCACCTCGCCGAGCCCCTCGGTCCCCTCCGCCACCACGTCGCGGGCGAGCGCATCGGCGTCGATGACCGGAAGCCCCTCCGCGCGAAAGCGCGCCGCCACCGTGCTCTTGCCGGATCCCAGGCCGCCGGTGAGCCCGAACAGGACAAGCCCCATCGATGCCTCAGCCCGCACCGAGCGCGATCCGCGCTCCCACACCGTCCCCCGATCCCGACACGCCACCACAACGCATCGCGTTAGCCCAGTCCTTCGTGGGCCTGTGGCCAGGCGTTTTTTGCTGAAGCTCGACAAATCGCCGCGACGCCGGCGAAAGGACGGCGGCGCTGGCGCCGAGCCCCGGCTTGGAGCGCCTGCTCTCCTCGTGACCACCCATGACCCGAGCCTACCCCAGCGGTCGGTCGTGGCCGTCGAGTTTCCTCGCCGCCGGCGCTTAAGAAGTCCGCTTCTCCGGGAATGCAACTACCATAACCGGGTGGTGGCAAAGATCGATGACCGGCCGGAGTCGAGCCTGCACGCCGCGTTCGATCGCTCGGACGCGCACCGTGGCTCGCCGGACAAACACCTCGCTGCGTGGCTGTCCGAGGTCGACGTCGGGCTGATCGAGATCGACGCCGAGCAGCGCGTGGTGCGCTGCAACGGCGCGGCCGAACGGCTGACCGGCTGGTCGATCGTCGAGGCGCGCGGCGCGCTGCTCGATCGCGTGCTCCGCCTGATCCCGGCGGCGGGGACGACGAGCGGAGATCCGGACATCGACGTCGGAGAGATGAACGAGCTGTTCGACGACGGCGCGCCCGCGAAGCCCGCTCCGCCGCCGGCGCTCACGCCGCGGCGCGAGCCCGCGGTGCCGCTCTCGCCGGTGATCATCGACGAGGGCGCGCTGCGCACGCCGGGCGCGCCGCTCGCCGCCCCCGAGGCGACCCGGCCGCCGGCGCGGTACACCGCGCTGCTCGAGCGCCGCGACGGCTCCGTCATCCCGATCCTCCACACGATCGGCACGATCGCGGGGCGGCCCTCGCGCGAAGGCCAGCGCGACTCGAAGCCGCCGCCTCCTCCCGGGCAGATCGTGCTCTTCCGCGAGCTCGGCGCGCCGGGGCCCCTGCCGATCCACCCGGCCAAGCCCCGCTACGACGCGCTGACGCGCCTCCTCGACCGGTACGCGATCATCGATCGCATCGAGGAGGCGCTCAACGACTGCAGGAAGACGGGGACGCCGTACGCGCTCTGTTACATCGACCTGGATCGCTTCCGCCTCGTCAACGCGACCTGCGGGCACGAGGCGGGGGACGATCTGCTCCAGTGGGTCGCGACGCGCGTGCACGAGATCGTCGGCCCGCAGGACGCGGCCGGGCGCATCGGCGGCGACGAGTTCGTGCTGCTGCTCGCGAACAAGAGCGAGCGAGAGGCGGAGCGGATCGCGCGCGATCTGCAGATCTGCTTGCTCGAGTTCCGGTTCGGGTGGGCGGAGAAGACGTTCTCGATCGGCGCCAGCATCGGGCTCGTGGTGCTGACGCCCCACTTCGAGCGGGCGGTCGACGTGCTCGGCGCCGCCGATCACGCGTGCCGGATCGCGAAGGAGAACGGGCGCGGGCGGCTGCAGGTCTACCTCGACGACCAGCAGATGACGACGAGCCGGCGCTCGATGCAGTGGGTCGCGAGCCTGCAGCGCCACCTCGCCGAGGGGCGGCTGCGGCTCTACTCGCAGGGCATCCACCCGCTCGTCATGCCGGGCGCGGCGCCCCGCCCCCACGGCGCGCACTTCGAGGTGCTCGTGCGGCAGCTCGGCGAGGACGGCCGGCTCTACTCGCCCGTGGGCATCATCCAGGCGGCGGAGCAGAGCGGCCTGATCCACGTCATCGATCGCTACGTCGCGCGGCAGGCGTTCCGGCTGATCGGCGCGATGCCGCAGCACGCGCTCCGGCGCCTCGACACGTGCTCGATCAACCTGTCGGGCGTGTCTCTCCTGCGCGAGGGCCTGCTCGACTTCCTTGTCGAGCAGCTGCACCGGGCGCAGGTGCCGCCGAGCAAGATCTGCTTCGAGATCACCGAGACGGCGGCGCTCGCCAACCTCGGCGAGGTGCTGTGGTTCATGCAGGAGCTCGGCGCCATGGGGTGCCGGTTCGCGATCGACGACTTCGGCAGCGGGCACGCGTCGTACGGCTACCTGGAGAGCCTGCCGGTCGACTACGTGAAGATCGACGGCATGTTCGTGCGCGATCTTCAGGACAACACGCTCCACCGCGCGATCGTCGAGTCGGTGCAGCGGATCGGCGACACGCTCGGCATCAAGACCGTCGCCGAGCAGGTGGAGAACCAGGAGATCGCCGATCTGCTCACGTCGATGGGCATCCACTACGCGCAGGGGTGGCACTTCGACAAGCCGCAGCCGCTCGTCGACCTCTGCGCGTCGCTGCGCGCCCAGGGCGAGCCGAGCGATCCCGGCGCGACGGGCTCTCCGGAGGGCCGCTGACGACGCCCCCGCGGGCGCGCCCGCGGGGACCCCGCCGGGCTCGCTAGCGAAGCAGGGCTGACGACGTGGTGAGCGTGACGCCGGCGGCGTGCATCTCGGAGAGCGCGGCGGCGACGCCGGCCTCGGTGATGCCGGCGACGGCGTCGGTCAGGAGCGTCGTGCGGTAGCCGCGCTGCGCCAGCCCGAGGGCGGCGGAGCGGACGCAGTAGTCGGTCGCCACGCCGTACACGACGAGCTCCGGCGCGCCGCCGAGCGCCGCGGCGAGCTCGCGCAGGAACCCCTCGGCGAGGGGGTTCGCGAAGAGGCTGTAGACCTCCTTCTCGAAGTAGACCGCGTGGATCGTGCCCGTCGCGAGCTCGCGCACCGCCGCTTCGATGGGCGCGCGCTCGACGTTCGGGAGAAAGCGGAAGCGCGGCGGCAGCGTCCCCTCGACCTTCAGCCAGCCCGGCGTCCCCTTCACGCAGTGGTCCGGGAAGCCCGGCTTGTCGCCCTCCGGGGCCGGGACGTCGTTCGACGCGAACTCCCACGCGTCCCACGCGTGCGAGTCGACCGAGCCGACGATCGGGATCCCGTGCGCGACGGCGTGCTCCGTGAGCCTCCGGAACAGCGCGTTCGGCGAGCCCTTCACGTAGAGCGCGCCGGCCTCCTCGCAGAAGTCTCGCTGCACGTCCACGTCGACGAACACCCTCGGGGGCGGAGGTTGCCGGGTCACGTTGCCACTCGCCATGTCCTCTCTCCTCTCGCGTGCCGCTCACGTGGGGCGCGCCGCCGCGCCATCGCCGCCTCGCTCGCTCTCGCTATCCTACGCCGGAGACGACGCGGGCGCGCACCGTCTCCACGAGCGCGCCGAGCTCCGGTGACACCTCGACCGGGAAGGGCGCGCCCGGCGAGGGGTCGTCGTCGATGCGCCGCAGCGCCTCCGGCAGCCCGGCGATCTCGGCCCGCACGCGCGCCCGGACCGCGTCGAGCCCCTCGGGCGGCGCGACGCGGGCGCCCTGCTTCATCACGGGCGCGAGCAGCGGCTCGGCCCCGGGGCCCGCGGGCTCGCCGTCGAGCGCGATGACGTCGCGGGCGAGCCTCCCGGCCGGGTCGCGGAAGCGGTGCACCTGGTGCGCGCCGGGCAGCGTCGCCTTGCCTTCCGAGAACTTCGCGATGGGCGTGCGCGCTGCTCCGGCGCCCGGCTCGACGCCGCCGATCTCCACGAGCTTGTACACGCCGCCCAGCGCGGGGGAATCGATCGACGTCACGAGGTCCGTCCCGACGCCGTAGAGATCGATGGGCGCCCCGGCGCGCCTGAGCTCGGCGATCCGGTGCTCGTTGAGATCGCCCGAGGCGACGATCTTCGCCGACGCGCACCCGGCGGCGTCGAGGATCCTCCGCACGGCCACGCTGAGCGCGCCGAGGTCGCCGGAGTCGAGCCGGACCCCCTTCAGCTTGTCGCGCGCGATCGCCGCCGCGCGCGCGGCGCCGACGAGCGTGTCGTACGTGTCGATGAGCAGGATCGCCGCGCTCGGGAAGACGGCGACGTAGCCCTCGAACGCGGCCTCCTCCGACGGGTGGGCCATGGTCCACATGTGCGCGGCCGTCCCGAGCACCGGGATGCCGAAGCGCATGCCGGCCTCCACGTTGGAGGTGCCGACGCAGCCGACCGCGTACGCGGCCCGCGCCGCGTCGAGCGCCGCCTCCGGGTGAGCCCTCCGGGTGCCGAACTCCATGACCCCCGCGTCGCCGGCAGCCAGGACGATGCGCGCGGCCTTCGACGCGATCGTGGTGGCGTGGTTGACGGCGGACAGGGCGAACGTCTCGATGAGCTGCGCCTCGATGATCGGCGCGGTGACGCGCAGGAGCGGCTCGTTCGGGAAGAACACCGTCCCCTCCGGGACGGCCCAGACGTCGCCGTGAAAGCGGAAGTCCCGCAGGTAGCTGCAGAACGCCGGCGTCATCGCGTCCGCGAGGGCGGGGAGCGCGCTCAGGTAGGCGATCTGCTCGTCGGTGAAGCGGAGCTGCTCGAGGTAGCGCAGGACGCGCTCGAGGCCCATCGCGACGAGGAAGCGCCGGTGCCTGGGCAGCCGCCGCACGAAGAGCTCGCACGTCGCGACGCGCGAGGCCATGCCGCGGTGGAAGTACCCCGCCGCCATCGTCAACTGGTAGAGATCGGTGTGCAGCGCGTCCACCGCTCATGGCTAGAGACGCTGGACGGAAGGGTCAACCCGAAGATCGCGCCGCTCCCGCGACGGCCGCGGCTGGTCTAAGCTCCGCGGCCGTGGCAGCCAAGATCCTGGACGGCAAGGCGATCGCTCAGAAGGTCCGCGACGAGGTGCGGGAGGGGGTGGCGCGCTTCGCGGCCGCCCACGGCCGGCCCCCCGGCCTCGAGGTGGTGCTCGTCGGCGAGGACCCGGCCAGCGTGACCCACACGCGGAGCAAGGAGCGGGTGTCGAACGAGGTCGGCATTCGGGGCCGGCTCCGCGCGCTCCCGGCCGGGACGACCGAGGCCGAGCTGCTCGCGCTCATCGCGGAGCTCAACGCGGACGACGCGGTCGACGGGATCCTCGTCCAGCTGCCGCTGCCGGAGCACCTCCGGGAGCACGCCGTGCTCGACGCCATCGCTCCCGCGAAGGACGTCGACGGCCTCCACCCGGTGAACGCAGGCCTGCTCGCGCTGGGCCGCCCAGGCGGCCTCGCGCCGTGCACGCCGGTCGGCTGCATGCGCCTGCTCGCCGAGGCGGGCGTCGAGCTCGCCGGCGCCCGCGCGGTGGTGGTCGGGCGGAGCCACCTCGTCGGCAGGCCGATGGCGCAGCTGCTGCTCGCGCAGCACGCGACGGTCGCGATCGCCCACTCCCGCACGCGCGATCTGCGGGCGATCTGCCGCGAGGCCGACGTCCTCGTCGCCGCCGCGGGCAAGGCGAAGCTCATCGGGGGCGACTGGATCAAGGAAGGGGCCACGGTGATCGACGTCGGCATGAACCGCGACGACGCGGGCAAGCTGGTGGGCGACGTCGATTTCGAGGCCGCCAGGGAGCGCGCTGCCTGGATCACGCCGGTGCCGGGCGGCGTCGGCCCCATGACGATCGCCTCGCTGCTCGAGGCGACGCTGCGCGCGGCGGAAGCGCGGGTCGCGAAGCAGCGGCCGTGATCGCTCGGGCGCCGGAGCCCCGCGGGCCCGTCGAGGCCCTCGCCCCTGCCGCGAGCGCCGCGGCGTTCGTGGCGCGCGAGACCGCCGTGGCCAGCCCGCCGCTCGTCCCCGAGGTGCGGCTCCACCTCGCGACCGAGGTCACGCCGCTCTGGCACGCGACCGAGGCGGCGCTCGCGCGCGCGGGCGTGCCGCCGCCGTACTGGGCGTTCGCGTGGGCCGGCGGGCAGGCGCTCGCGCGGTACCTGCTCGATCACCCCGCCGCGGTCTCGGGCAAGCGCGTGCTCGACCTCGCCGCCGGCGGCGGCGTCGTCGCGATCGCCGCGGTCCGCGCCGGCGCGGCGCACGTCAGCGCCGCCGACATCGATCCATTCGCCGCCGCCGCGCTCCAGCTGAACGCGGCCCTCAACGGCGTCGCCGTCGACGTCATCACGGAGGATCTCACGGCGAGCGCCGCGCGCGGCGCGTGGGACGTCATCGTGGCGGGCGACATCTTCTACGAGCGCGCGATGGTCGACCGGATGCTCCCCTGGCTGCGGCGTCAGGCCGCGGGGACGGCGGCCGTGCTCGTCGGGGATCCGGGGCGCGCCTACTGCCCCTCGGAAGGCGTCGAGGAGCTCGCGCGTTGCCTCGTCCCCACGTCGCTCGACCTGGAGGGGCGCGAGGGGCGCGAGGCGCGGGTGCTGCGGCTGTTGCCGCTCCCCCGGTGCGCCGAGGTGGACGCAACCCAGGATGGAGAATAGGGGCGTTTCATGAGTCGATCGGCGATGGTCTTCGCGGGCGTCCTGCTCGTCACCGGCTGCGGGCGCGGCGACGTGGCCCCCGCCTCCTCCTCATCGAGGACAGCTGCGGTGTCCCGCGGCGAGAACGGAGCTCAGCCGCCCCCGGCCGCCGCCCCAGCCTCCGGCCAGCCTGCGCCGCGCACGGCGGCCCCCGACGCAGCGGCCGACGCCGGAAGCCCCGGGGCCGCCCGGGAGGCGTCGGGCGACCCTCGCATCGATGAGATCCGGAAGAGATACGAGGAGATCCAGGCGGACAAGGGGCTCAGCACGAGCGAGGTCCGCATGGCCTGCCCGGGTCGCGAGGGGAGCGCCGAGCTCCGGCTGCACCGGAAGAACAAGGCTGTCGTGAGAGCGGAGCTGAAGGACCACGCCGCGGGAGACGCCGGGTCCACCTACCTCTTCTATTACGACAACGGACAGCTCATCTTCGCCCTGAACGACGCCGAGCCCTTCGGCGGGCTCACGGAGCTCCGCCTTCTGCAGCGCCGGTACTACTACCACCAGGGCAGCCCGATCCTCTGCATGAAGAAGAGCGTGGAGGGACCCCCCGACAAGGTCGAATCCCTGCTGCACAAGGCGCCGAACGAGCGTGTCGACTGCTCCTTCGCGCCCAAGGTCCAGCGAATCGCTTCGGTCGCGCTGCGGGGCGCAGAGGCGATCGACGAGCTGAAGAAGCTGCTCTGCCCGCAGCCGCCCAGGCAGACCGGCGGGTAGGCCGCGTCCGGCGGCGCGGCCCTCACGGGTCGCGAACGCCTTGCGTCGCCCTCCGCTCGAGGGCCACGCCGCCCGCGACCTCGGGGCCAGGAGCGGCCCCGTCCACGCCGAGCCGACCCGCGCTGAGCCAGCGCGGCCGCCCCCCGAGCGCCGGCGCGAGCGCCGGGTCGTTCGTCGTGAGCAGGGTCGCCTTCCCCTCGGCGCGGCGCTCCTCGATGAGGCCCAGCACCATGCGCGCGCCGTCGGTGTCGAGCCCGTTCGTCGGCTCGTCGAGGACGAGCAGCCACGGGTCGCCCACCAGCGCGGTGAGCAGGAGCGCGCGCTTGCGCTGCCCGAACGAGAGCCCGGAGAGACGCTGTCGCCAGAACGACCCCGCGCCGATCCGCTCGATCCACGCGCGATCGAGCGGCGGCGCTTGCTTGAGCGCACGCACGAGGGCGACGAGCTCGCAGACCTGCAGATCCGGCAGCGCCTCGGTGGCGTCGGGCGCATACCCGAGGCGGCGCCGCGCCGCGACGCCGCCGCCGTGAATGGGATCGCCGCAGAGGACGACGGCGCCTCGATCGGGCTCCAGCAGCCCGGCGACGATCCGCAGCAAGGTCGATTTGCCGGCGCCGTTGCCGCCCATCACGACCGCCACGTCCGAAGGTCCGCAACGGAGGTCGACGCCCGAGAGCACGTCCCTGCCCGCGAGCCGCTTGTGGATCCCCGTCGCTTCCAGCATCCCCCCACCCTCCTCTCTCATACCGCGGCGCCGCGCTCGCGGCGCGACGAGATCCAGCGCGCGCCGGCGGGCCCCGCGAGCAGCGCGGCCCCCGGAGCCCAGGCCGCGAGCGCGAGCTCGCCCCACGTCCACACCGACGCGGTCGCCACCACGACGGCGGCGAGCACCGAGAGGAGCACCCGGCTGCTGTCGCGCCCGTCCTGCCGCACGGACCAGCGCACGCAGCCGAGCGCAACCCCGGACAGGAGCAGCCCCGCCAGGCCCGCGCCGCCGAGCAGGCGCAGCGCCGCGAGGGGCGCCGCGCGGGTGAGCGCGCCGACCGCCGCCCCGTGCGCGAGCGCGAGGGCGACGAGCGGCGCGGCGACCGCCGCCGCCGCTGCGATCGCCCGGAGCGGGGCCGCCGCGCCGCACGCGTCGAGGAGCCACGTGATCCGCCGCTCCTCGCGCAGCACCGGACCGGAGAAGCCGGCGCCCAGGCAGAGCGCGACCGGCGCGAGCGCGACGAGCGATCCCTCGGCGAGCGGCGCGGCCCCGAGCGGTCCGTGGGTCCGGGCCCAGGCCGCCATGGCGAGCGCGCCGAGGGCGGTGAGCGCGAGGCCGCGCACCAGCACCGCGCGATGGCCGCGCAGGAGCGCCGCCAGGTAGGCGAGCGAGAGCGCGACGAGCCCGCCGCCGAGGACGGGCACGGCCGACGGGATCAGCGGGCGCTCGCGGCCGAGCGGGACCTCCGGCGCGCGGACGACGGCCGCGCGCAGCCCGAGGGCGAGCGCGGGCGCGGCGCACGCGAGCAGGATCGACGCCGGCGCCCCGAGCAGGATCGCGCCGGCGAGCAGCGAGAGGGACGCGAGCTCGCGCGCGCCGCGCGGCCGGGCGAGGAGCATGCAATGCGCCGCGAGCGCGGCGACGCAGGCGGCGCTCGCGGCGAGCGCGCCGGCGCCGAACGCCCAGAGCGCCACCCACGGGAGCTCGGCGACGGCGAGGAGCAGCGCATGCGCCGACAGCAGCAGGGGGCGCGGGACCGGCAGCGCGCGGAGGAAGAAGGTCGCCGGAGCGCGGAGCAGCGCGCGCGCCGCCGACGTCCCGACGAGAAGCCACGCCGCCCACAGCGCAAGCCGGAACGGGAGCGACTCGCCCGCGAGGCCGGTGAGCCGCGCAGGGTCCATCCCATTGCCGCCGAACACGACCGCCCCGACGAGGCCCAGCCCCATGTACAGCGGCATGGCGCGGGCGAAGGCGTCCTTGCCGGCCGTCGAGACCAGGACGCGCAGGACGAGGGCGAAGCGGCGCAGCACGTCGGGTGCATGGTACAACCGCGGCGGGCCCCGGCTCTTCCCATCGGAAACGCTGCCAGGGCCGCGCACGATCGCAGCGCGAGGGGCAGCCGCCCGTGACCCGGCCTGCGCCGGCCCGCGCCGCCGCTCGCGCTCGGCGCGCCGGGACGCGCGCCCCGGGCAGCGCCGGCCGGCGCAGCCTGTGTCGCGGAGAGCGCCGGAAGCGGTAGACTCGCCCGGGTGAGCCGGTCTCCCGGGCGCCGTGGTCCCGCCCCCTCGCAGCTCTCGCTGTTCGCTCCAGCGCCGGAGCCCGCCGCCGAGGCGCCCGAGCTCGACGCGATGGCGGCGGTCCACGACGACGCCGCCCGCCTCGCGGCGCGGCTGCCGGCAGGGCTGCACCTGGGCACGAGCTCGTGGAGCTTCCCGGGCTGGCAGGGCCTCGTCTACGCCCGGCGGCGGAGCACGGAGGAGCTCGCGCGCGACGGCCTCGCCGAGTATGCGCGGCACCCGCTGCTCACGACCGTCGGCATCGACAGGAGCTTCTACGCCCCCATCCCCGACAGCGACTTCCTTCGTTATCGAGCGCAGCTGCCGGACGGCTTTCGCTGCGTGTCCAAGGCGCTGCACGCCGTCGTGTCCCAGACGCTCCAGCGCGCGCAGACGCCGCCGGACGAGGACGAAGGCCGCGGCGCGCACCGCGCGCGCGTCGAGCCGAACCCGGACTTCCTGTCGGTCCCGCTCTTCCTGTCGCGCGTCGCCGCGCCGCTGCTCTCGGTCTTCCGGGCGCACGCGGGGCCGGTGCTGCTCGAGCTGCCCCCTGTCGGCCCGCCCCACCGGCTCCCGCCGCGCGCCTTCTTCGAGCGGCTCGACGCCTTCCTCGGCGCGCTGCCGCGCGAGCTCGCCTGCGCCGTCGAGCTCAGGGAGCGCGCCTATTTCACCGGCGAGTACCGGGAGATCCTCGGCGCGCACGGCGTCGCCCACGCCTACAGCTACTGGCGCAACATGCCGTCTCCCGCCGCCCAGGCGGACGTGGTGCCCGTCTCGAACGCGCCGTTCGCGCTCGTCCGCCTCTCGCTCAAGCCCGGTCGCCGCTACGAGGCAGAGCAGCGGCGGTTCCACCCGTTCAACCGGATCGTCGAGCCCGATCCCGCCATGCGCGCGGAGGTCGCGCGGATCCTGTGCGAGGCCGCGGCGCTGCGCATCGAGAGCTTCGTGCTGGTGAACAACAAGGCCGAGGGCTCTGCCCCCCTGACCGTGCGCGCCATCGCCGAGGAGGTCGCCGCGGCGTGGCAGGGGCCCACCGCGCGCGAGACGCGGTGAGGACAGGCTGGAAAGGGGCACCGTGCGGGCGGTCTCGAGGCCGGCGCGGCGTGCTCCTCCGGATTTCGGGGCGCGAAAAGGCCTCTCCTCGCCGCGCCATCCGTGCAACACCTCGCGCGCGGCGGCCCCAGCGCCGGCCGCGGCAGCGGACGCGCACAGCGCTTGGAGGTGCCCAGTGAAACGCAGTGAAGCTCCGACCCGCGCCGACGTCGTCATCGTCGGCGCCGGCCACAACGGTCTCGTCGCCGCCGTCCTCCTCGCCCGCCGCGGGCTCGACGTGGTGGTGCTCGAGGAGAAGGACGCCGTGGGCGGCGCGGTGAAGACCGAGCACCCCTTCAAGAAGGCGCCGTCCCTCGGCGTCTCGAGCGGCGCCTACCTGCTCGGGCTCGCCCCGCCCGAGCTGCTCCGCGAGGTCGGCGTCACCCTTCCCCTGAGAAGGCGCGATCCGCACTACTTCCTCCCGACGACCGACAGGCGCTACCTGCTCTTCGGCTCGGACCAGGCCGCGATGAAGCGGCAGTTCCTCGAGTTCTTCTCCCAGGAAGACTGGGACGCGAACAGCGCCCTCCAGGCCGAGCTCGCCGCGCTCCGGGACGACATCGCCCCGACGTGGCTCGAGGAGCCGCTCTCCATCGAGGAGACCGCGGAGCGCTACGTGCGGCCCGCCCTCCGGCAGACGTTCGTGGCGCTCTGCCGGGGCACGATCTCGGACTACCTCGCGCGGTTCCCCTGGAAGAGCGATCTCCTCCAGGCGATGTACGCCGCGACCGACGCCTTCTCGGGGCTCGCGGGCGGCTTCGACACGCCCGGCACCGGGATGAACTTCCTCGTCCACAACATGTGCCGCCTCCCCGGCGCGGACGGGACCTGGATGATCGTCGAGGGCGGCATGGGCACCGTCACCCGCCTCTTCGCCGAGAAGGCGCGGGCCGAGGGCGCGACGATCGTGACCGGCGCCCGCGTCGCACAGATCGAGTCGTCCGGGGGCGCCGTCTCCGGCGTGCTCCTCGAGGACGGCACGCGGATCGCCGTCGGGGCGGTCGTCTCGAACGCCGATCCGTTCCGCACCCGCGCGCTGGCCGGCAGCGCGGCGATCGGGGCGGCGCTGTCGGGGCGGCTCGACGCGCTCGCGAGGGACGGCTCGACGCTCAAGGTCAACATGGCGCTGACCGGCCTGCCCAGGTTCACGTGCCTCCCGGAGGACCGCGGGCAGTTCGGTCCGACCATCCACCTCCTGCCGGACGAGGACGTCGTGATGGACACGCTGCGCCAGGCCCACCGCGACGCGATGAGCGGTCGTCTCCCCGAGTTCCCCGCGATCGAGTGGTACTTCCACACGCCGATCGACCCGAGCCTGCGCGACGCGGAGGGGCACCACAACGCCGCGCTCTTCGTGCAGTGGGTGCCCTACGCGCTCGCGGACGGCGAGACGTGGGGCGAGGCCGCGCCGCGCTACGTGAAGCACCTCCTCTCGATCTGCGATCGCTTCGCGCCGGGGATGAGCGACCTCGTGCTGGACACGTTCACGCTGGCGCCGCCGGACATCGAGCGGCACTTCGGGATCACGCGGGGGCACATCCACCACATCGACAACGGCTTCGGCTTCGCCGATCGCGTTCCCTACCGGTTCGGGCTCGCCGGGCTCTACTCGTGCAGCGCCGGCACGCACCCGGCCGGGTCGGTGATCGGCGCGGCCGGGCACAACGCCGCCAGGGCCGCGCTCGCCGACCTCGGCAAGTAATTCGAGGAGTAATTCGGGCGGCGCGCCCGCGAGCGCTCCCGGTCGTGGGCCGCCCCCGGCCGAGCGATCACCCGGCCGCGCGCACGACGCGTCCCTGCGTCGTCACCACCGCGCGCTCGCACGGCGCGCCGACGTCCACGCCGACAGCGACCCGCGCCCCTGGCCATACCACGCACCCGCGCAGCGCCCCGGCCCCCTCGACCCGCGCTCCGGCGCCGACGACGCTGCCCGTCACGTCCACGCCCTCGGCCACGGACGCCCCCGGGCCGACGTAGCTCGGCAGGCCGCGCTGCGAGAGCCAGCGCGCGCTGGCCGCGAGGTAGGCGGCGATCGTGCCGATGTCATGCCACACGGCGGGCGCCGCGAACGTCGCGAGCGCGCGCCCCTCGCGCAGCCACGGCAGGGACACGTCCCCGACCATGCAGCCGCGCGGCGGCAGCCGCCGCCGGAGCGCCTCGCCGACCACCTGCACGCCCACGAAGTCGCCGCCCGCGACCTCCTCGCCGAAGCGCTCCCCGCGCAGCCGGACCACCTCGCCCCGGCCGCCGACGCCCACCGTCCCCTCCCCGACCGGCCGCGGCGCCACCGCGAGCGTCGCGGCCGCGCCGCGCTCGGCGTGCGCCGCGTGGAGCGCCGCCACGTCGAGGTCGATCAGGATGTCGCCGTTCCAGAGGACCACGTCCCCGTCGCCGAGCGCGCCCGCCGCGTTCGCGAGTCCCCCCGCCGTGCCGAGCGGCTCCGGCTCGTGCAGGACCTCGACCGGCACCGGGAACGCCGCGAGCAGCTCCCGCGTGAAGCGCTCGGCGAGGTGGGACTTGTTCAGCGCGGCGCGCCGGACGCCGCCCGCGGCGAGCTGATCGGCGATGTGCGCGATGAGCGGACGATCGCCGAGCCACAGGAGCGGCTTCGGCAGCTCGTCGGTGAGCGGGCGGAGCCGGGTCCCGAGCCCCGCTGCCAGGATCATGGCAGAGACCATGCGCCAAGGATCGCCCCTCCGCGAGGAACGTCCAAGAAGCTCGAGCGCGTGACCGCAGGCCGAGGCCGGAAGCCGCCGGGCGCTCACTCGCCCCGCTCGAGCAGCTTCCGCGCCGCGCGCTCGAGCAGGTCGTGCCCTGTCGTGTCGTCCTCCTCGAGGTGGGCGACGCCGATGCGGAGGGTCATCGGGAAGGGCATCGACGGGATGCGCCGGAAGCGGTGCTGGCGCACCTTCTCACCGAGCACCTTCGCGAACGCGGACGCCCGCGTCCGTCCGATCCCGGGGCGGACGATGGCGAGGATGTCGCGGCGGTAGCTCCCGAGCAGCCCGTCCACCGGCACATAGATCCGGACGACGCGCGCGAGGTCGCCCAGGATGCGATCGACCGCCGCCCGCCCGTGCTTCTCCTCGATCTCCTGGAGGCCGTTCACGCCGAGCAGCAGCAGGGAGAGCCTCCTCGTCCGCTGCTCCCTGGCGCGCTGGATCTCCTTCTTCAGGAAGGCCCGGAGCCGCTCCTCGTGGACGACCGCGGCGAGGTCCTCGTCGCGGTGCCGCGTGTCTCCCGCGGGCTTCGACCCGGGATCCGGCGGCTTCGGTCCGGGGTCCGGCGTGGCGGCGGCGCGCCGGTCGTCGGGCTCGCGGCTGCGGCGCGACGACGGCGGGGGGTTCGAGGGCGGAACGGGCGCGGGGGGCGGGCTCGACGGCGCGGGCGCGCCGAGGGCCTCCGCCATCAGGGTGACGGCCGCTGTCGCGCGGTCGAACCGGTCCTTCGGATCGATCGCCGTCGCCTGCTGGAACCAGGCGTCGAAGGCGGGCGGCAGCCGGACGTTGCGGCGCCGCGCGGCGGCGCGGACGCTCGCCGGCTCGGGCAGCCCCGCCGCCATCCGCTGCAGGAGCGCGAAGATCGAGGGCAGGACGTTGGCCTCGGTCAGCCAGTACGGGCTGCCCACGAGCAGCGTGAAGGCCACGTGCGCGAGCGCGTGGATGTCGGCCTTCGGCCCGACGGCGCCGTCGCCGCGGATCTGCTCGGTCGCCATGTAGAGCGGCGTCCCGACCATCGCCGTGCGGTCCGCCATGCTGCTCTGCGCCGCGACCTTCGCCAGGCCGAAATCGAGGACCTTGACGCACGGCGAACCGTCGTCCCGCCGCGTCAAGAAGAGGTTCGCCGGCTTGAGGTCGCGATGGACGATCGCCGCCGCGTGCATCTTGTCGAGCGCGCGCGCGACCTGGCCCAGGTAGAGCACCACCTCGACCGGCGGCAGCGGGCCGCGGCGCGCCGACAGGCTCGCGAGCTCCTCGCCCTGGAGCAGGTCCATGACGAGGAACGGCATCCCGGACTCGGCGTCGATGCCGGCGTCGGAGACGGGGACGATGTGATCGCTCTCGATCCCGCCGGTGATCCTGGCCTCCTGCGCGAACCGGGCGCGCATGGCGGGGTCCTGGATGGATCCCGGGAGCATCACCTTGAGCGCGCGGCGGCGGTCCGTGACCTCGTCCACGACCTCGTACACAGCCCCCATCCCGCCCGCCTTGAGCGAGCGGATGACGCGGTATCGCCCGTGGAAAAGCGCATCGGGTCTGAGCTGTGCGAGGCTCGGCGGCTCCATCGGGGGATCGAGGCGCTGGGAGCATAGATCGGACAGAGCCTGGGCCGGTCACCGTTCGCGACGAGCGCGGCGCCGGGGCGCGGCGCGACCTCCGAGAGCGCTGCGTCGGCGCGACACGCCCGGCGCTGCGGCTGCGCCGGCTCGGTTGCACCCTGCCGGTTGCACCCTGGACGCGCGCCGGCCTGCGGACGGCTGCTCCGCTGCGGGGGCGCCGGCCGCCCTGCCTGCGAACTGCGAGGTGGTGGGCGGCTGAAAATTCGACGCCCCCAGCGGCCACGTGGTAGCTCCGCCGGGTGGGTTCCTCTGCGCTCGCCGTCCTCTCCGCCGCGAGGCGGAGCTCCGCAACATGGGCCGCGGCCGGGTTGCTCGGCCTCGGGGCCGTGACCCTCGCAACGCAGAGCTGCGGCAACGACGCCGTGGGCGTCGACGCCTGCCGGCAGATCGAGGCGGCCCGGTGCGAGGCCGCCGCCGCGTGCCCGGGGTGGGTCGGCTCGGCTGACGCCGACGAGCGGGTGAAGACCTGCGTCGAGTTCTACTGGGATCAGTGCCTCCACGGCATCGAGAACGACGGCACCGGCGGCGACAACCGCGCTGCGGCGGAGCCGACGGACGGACAGGTGAAGGCCTGTGTCGACGCCGTCGGCGCGGCGCGCAAGTGCGCCGGCGACAAGGTCGCTTCCATGGCGGAGTGCTCCGCTGCGCCGCTCGCGGAGGGCGTCGATGGCGCGATCAGCCCCTGCGAGGTGATCACCGAGAAGGCGCATGAGCTCGCGGCCTGCGCGTTCGTGGTCGCCCCGACCGGTGGGAGCGGCGGCGCTGGTGAGGGTGGCGGCGGAAGCGCCAGCGGTAGCGGCGGCGCTGGTGAGGGCGGCGGCGCTGGTGAGGGCGGCGGCGCCAGCGGTATCGGCGGCGCTGGTGACGGCAGCGGCGGCGCCGGTGAGGGCGGCGGCGGCGCCGGTGAGGGCGGCGGGAGCGCCGGCGGTACCGGCGGCGCTGACGGCAGCGGCGGCGCTGGTGCGGGTGGCGGCGCTGACGGCTGATCCCTGGATCTGAGCGCCTGCATGGCTCGTCTCGCTCGAGGATCTCCTCGAGTCGCCCGTTTCAAGGCTCGAGATGGCCCACTCGCCTCCCGAGTCGCCCATTTCAACGCTAGAAACGCTCTCCTGGCGACCCGAGCCGGCGATCTCAACGCTTGCGATGGCCTCCTCGGCCTCCGAGTGGGCCATCTCGAGCCTTGAAACGGCCCACTCGCCTCCCGAGTCGCCCGTTTCAACGCTTGCTTCAAGCCTTGCAACGGCCGGGGCCCCACCTCCACGCAGGGTCGCTGCGCCGCCTCGCCGCCCGAGCGGGCCGCGTTTCATGTGGCGCCATTCCCCGGCTTGGACTAGTGCCCCCTGCCGATGGGCCGAGCTCGTGCTGGTGTTGGAACCTCGTTCGGTGCGGATCGCGGCGGCGGGCTCCCCCCGCGGCCACGGTCTGGCCGGCACGCCCTGGCGCTCGCCGTGCTCGCGATCGCGGCCTGCACCAGCGGGAGCAGCGACGACGACGACGACGACGGGCGGATCCAGACGTCGCTCACCATCGACCCGCTCGCCTTCCTGGGCGACGTGCGGTGCTCGAGCGAGCCGGGGGCGATCCGCAGCTACGTCGCCACGCTCACGGACGAGAGCGCGGAGGGCGGGCCGTTCACCCTCGCCTCGTCGCCGCCGATCCCCTGCTCGTCGCGCGTGTCGTTCACCTACGTCGTCGAGGCACACGAGTACACGGCGAGGATCGACGGCTACGCGCAGCACGCCGAGGAGCTCGCGCCCGTCGGCGACGAGACCTCCGGGAGCCCCCACATGCTCGTCGACGGAGCCCCGGTCGCGCCGCGCTGGACGTGGGCATGCCCCGGCCCCGACGCCACGGACGACGCCGGCAAGCTCGTGGCGAAGACGGGCGTCAACGTCGTCGTCCAGGGGTGCGCCCCGGTCGCCGGCCCCGACGACGCGCAGCGCGCGGCCATCGTGCTCGACCCGGCGAGCGCGCTCGGCGCGCTGCGCTGCGGGGCCGACGACCGCGAGGTCGCATCGTTCGATGTCCTCCCCGAGGGCAGCGCGCTCGCGCCGGTGCTCGGCGTCGGCTGTCCGCCGGCCGAGCCGGTCGTCTACGATCTCGGCGCCGCCCCGGGCCGAGCCCACTTCTTCCGCCTGGAGGCGAAGAACGCCGCGGGTGACCTCCTGTTCGGGTCGCGCTGCTTCGCGGCGGCGAGCGCGGGGATCACGGTGACGGCGACCTGCGCCCCGCTGTCCGACACAGGAGCGCTCGAGCTCGACCTCGACGCGCTCCTCGCGGCGGAACAGCTCGCCTGCGGCGCGGGCGCGTCCACCTACACGGCGGCCGAGCCGCGGCCCGACGGCGGGCAGCCCGGGACGGAGGTGCCCTACGTGCCCTACGTCGGCCCCGTGCCCTGCGGCCAACGCGCGCTCCTGTCGGCCCTCTCCCCGGGCACGTACGCGACGTCCGTCGCGGTGCTCGACGCGAAGGGAGCGTCGGTGCTCTCCGCCAGCTGCGCCGGTGAGGTCCGCCCCGGCGCGACCACCCGCGCCACGTGCGCGCCCAGCGCGTCCCGCGCGCCCCGCTGACCGCTTCCGCCGCGCCTCCCGGCGCTGCCCGGCGAGCCTGACGCCGCGACGTCTTCAGGCCGGCAAACCCTTTGCGCCGGCCTGCCCCTTGGAGTACCTGAACGCATCCGTCGCATCCCCTGAACAGCGCGGGTCAAGGGCGCTCGGCGGAGGCCAGACTCGACCTCATCGATCGTCGATCGAGGCCGAGAGATGCCTCCACCGACCCGCTCGACGCTCGAGCCGCGCTGGGATGGGCCTCTACGACGGGGCCGTGCGCGCCGCGCCCGCCCCCGTGCCTCGGGTGCAGATCCCATGGAAGAGACGTCGAACATCCAGCAGAAGATCCCGGTCAGCATCCAGGACGAGCTCCGGACGAGCTACCTCGACTACGCGATGAGCGTGATCATCGGCCGCGCGATCCCGGACGTGCGCGACGGCCTGAAGCCGGTGCACCGCCGGATCCTCTACTCGATGAACGAGCAGAAGATCGGCCCCGGCGGCTCGCACAAGAAGTGCGCGCGCGTCGTCGGAGACGTCCTCGGCAAGTACCACCCCCACGGCGATCTCGCGGTCTACGACGCGCTCGTCCGCATGGGGCAGACCTTCAGCCTGCGCTACCCGCTCATCGACGGGCAGGGCAACTACGGCTCGGTCGACGGCGACTCGCCCGCGGCCATGCGGTACACGGAGTCGCGCCTGTCGCGCATGGCGGTCGAGCTGCTCGCCGACCTCGACAAGGACACGGTCGACTTCGTCCCGAACTACGACGACTCGGAGCTCGAGCCGAGCGTCCTGCCGGCGAAGTTCCCGCAGCTGCTCGTCAACGGCTCCGGCGGCATCGCCGTCGGCATGGCGACGAACATCCCGCCGCACAACCTCGGCGAGATCATCGACGCGACGATCGCCATCATCCGCAACCCCGAGATCACGCTGGAGGAGCTGCTCCACCTGGTCCCGGGCCCCGATTTTCCGACCGGCGGCCTCATCTACGGCAAGAGCGGGATCGTGCAGGCGTACACGACCGGCCGCGGCTCGATCACGATGCGCGGGCGCAGCCACGTCGAGAAGACGATGAAGGGCGACCGCGAGCAGCTCGTGATCACCGAGATCCCCTACCAGGTGAACAAGGCCCGGATGGTCGCGAAGATCGCCGAGTGCATGAAGGAGAAGCGCATCGAGGGGATCAGCGAGGTGCGCGACGAGAGCGACCGCGAGGGGATGCGCGTCGTCGTCGAGCTGAAGAAGGACATCTTCCCGCAGGTGGTCCTGAACCAGCTCTTCCGGCTGACGGATCTCCAGGCGACGTTCGGCGTCATCAACCTGTCGATCGCGAACGGGCGCCCGGCGGTGCTGAGCCTGAAGGACACGCTCTCGCACTTCATCGAGCACCGGCGCGAGGTCGTGACGCGGCGCTGTCGCTTCGAGCTCCGGCAGGCCGAGTCGCAGCGCGAGCTCATCGAGGGGCTCGGGATGGCGACGAGCGACATCGATCGCATCGTCGCGACGATCCGGGCCTCGAGCGATCCGGAGGAGGCGCGGGAGAACCTGCAGAAGCTTCCGCTCCGCGGGCTCGGCGAGTTCCTCCGGCGCGCCGGCCGGCCGGAGCCCGAGTGCGCCGAGGCCGACGGGCGCGGCGACTACTTCCTGTCCGAGCGGCAGGCCAAGGCGATCCTCGAGATGCGGCTGTCGCGCCTGACCGGCCTCGAGCGGGAGAAGCTCGCGAAGGAGTACGGCGAGCTGTCGCAGACGATCGAGCGGCTCCGGGCGATCCTCGCGGACATGGAGCTGCTCATGAACGTGATCGTGATGGAGCTCGAGGAGATCAAGGCGCGCTTCAACGACAAGCGGCGCACCGAGATCGTGCCGGCCGAGGCCGAGATCCAGATGGAGGACCTGATCCAGGAAGAGGACATGGTCGTGACCATCTCGCACGCCGGCTACCTGAAGCGGACGCCGACCTCGACGTACCGGGCGCAGCGCCGCGGCGGCAAGGGGATGGTGGGGATGGAGGCGCGCGAGGAGGACTG
Source organism: Sorangium sp. So ce887 (assembly GCF_051521455.1). Taxonomy (NCBI): domain Bacteria; kingdom Pseudomonadati; phylum Myxococcota; order Polyangiales; family Polyangiaceae; genus Sorangium; species Sorangium sp. So ce887. The sequence continues at coordinate 5,294,988 of NZ_CP150354.1, forward strand.
GGTGAGCCAGCTCTTCGTGGCGTCGACGCACTCGTACGTCTTCTTCTTCAGCGACAAGGGCAAGGTCTACGTCAAGAAGGTCTACGAGATCCCGCAGGCGCCGCGGAACGCGAAGGGCCGGGCGATCGTGAACTTCGTCGGGATGGAGCCGGGCGAGAAGGTCGCGGCGATCACGCCGGTGCCGAGCTTCGACGGCGAGACGTTCGTCGTGACCTTGACCCGCCGGGGGCAGATCAAGAAGACGGCGCTCAACGAGTACGAGAACTACCGGGACAAGGGGATCATCGGGGTCCGGATCGAGGAGAGCGACCAGCTCTTCACGGCGGCGCTCACCGACGGCAAGCGCGAGCTCGTGATCGCGACGCGGAGCGGGATGAGCATCCGCTTCCCCGAGGATCAGGTGCGCCCGACCGGCCGCGCGACGATGGGCGTGAAGGGCATCGAGCTCGACGACGGCGATGTCGTGGTGGGCCTCGGCGTGAGCGGCGACGGGCGCGACCGGGTGCTCGCCGTGTGCGAGCGCGGGTACGGCAAGCAGACGCCTCTCGAGGAGTTCCGCCTCCAGAGCCGCGGCGGCAAGGGCGTGATCCTGATCGACGCGAGCGAGCGGAACGGGCCGGTGGTGGGCGTCGCCATGGTGAGCCCGAGCGACGAGGTGCTGATCGTGACCGACCGCGGGCAGATGATCCGCACGAAGGCGAGCGAGATCCGCGAGACGGGGCGCAACGCGCAGGGCGTGCGGATCATGCACGTCGGCCAGGACGAGCGGGTGGTCGCGGTCGAGGCGTTCGCGGCGGATGCGGCCGTGGCCGAGGCCGAGGAGGGCGGCGGGTCGACGCCGCCGGCGGCGGGGGCGGACGGGACCAACGGGGTCGCGGATCACACGGGCGGGGAAGGCGGCAGCGAGGTCAACTAGAGGCCGACCGAGCGGGGGGGGCGCGCGCGGGGGATCCCGGGCGGCCCGGCCCCGAGGGTGGGTGTCGCGCGCGCGGGGCGGGGGCCCCGGCGAACTCGCCTGTGCCAGCGCTCCTCCGGCTACACCGGAGGAGCGCTGGCACTCTGGCTCGAACACGGCCCGTCCCCTGCCCCGCGCGCGCGACACCCACCCTCGGGGCCTGCGGTGGTTCCGGGGGTCGGGTGGCCGACGAGCTGCGCGAGCGCGGTCACGTGCTCGTCATTCGCATCCATCGACGCGAGCGCCTCGGCGAGCCGCAGGAGGTACTCGACGTTCGAGCCGCTCGGCCCGCGCGACGCGAGCACCTGCGCGGCAAGCTCGGCCAGCGGCGCCTCACCGAGGTAGTCCGGGTTGTCGGGCGTGGCCATGTACACGACGGCTGTCCGAGGCGCGGGCTCCGGGTGCGCCGCCTCCAGGTAGAGCGGCACGTCGCAGCGCGCATATCCGCCCTTCTCGCGGTGGTCCAGCGCGCGCAGCACCTCGTCGAGCTCGGCATCGGCGACCCGATAGGCCATCCCCCAGCAGCGCGCGCCGGGCTCGGCGATGAGCGTGACCACCCGCCCCGGCGCACCGGGAACACCCCGATGATCGGTGGAGCCCTGCCAGAAACGGCGCGCCCACCCGGTGATGTACCCGGGTACCCTCTGCTCGAAGCGAAACGCCGGCCGCCAGATCAGCGAGCCGTAACCGAAGATCCAGGTCTCGCGATGCACGGGACCCATCCTAACTCGAGCTTCCCACCGCTCTCATGATGGCCACGAGGAACGCCCGCTACCGGATGTTGCCCACGGAGCGCTGGATGAGCTGCTCCAGCGCCTCACTGCTGCGGCGCTCGTGCTCGGCCGCCTCCCTGGCCCGCCGCTCCTCGGCGCCGGCCCGGGCCTCGGCGTCGCGGGCCCCGGTCTCGGACGCCCGCGCCATGTCGCGCGCCGTCCGGGCCTCCCGGGCCGCCTTGCGCGCTCGCTCGGCCGCGTCCTCGGCCCTGTACCGCGCCTCCTCGGCCTCCTTCTGCAGGAGCTCGGCCCGCAGCCGCTCGTCCTCCGTGTTCTTCCGGGCCCGCTCGGCCGCCTCGCGGGCCGCGCGCTCGTTGGCGAGCGCCTGCTCGAGGTTGTACTCGGTCTGGCGGATCTCCTCGAGCTGCGCGGTGATGACCTGGTTCTGACGGACCACCTTGATGATCCCCAGGGCGGCCAGGGCGACAAGCAGGGAGAGCCCCGTCATGATGCCGATGATCAGCGTGCGCCGCCTGCGCTGCGCCTGGCTCGCCAGCCGGAGCACCGCGTCGAGATACCGCTGCTCCCGCTCGGGCAACTGGCCTTGATAATAAACCCTATCGCGAAAGAGGCGCGCCTCCTGGGCGATCTTGCCGCGCCAGAGGGTGTCGTCGGCGCAGCCGCTCGACTCCCACTGCCTCGCCGCCACGCGCAGCTTGTCGAGGAACGCCGCGTCCTTCTGGTTCTCGTCGAGCCAGCGCAGCAGCGTCGGCCAGCGCTCGATGAGCGACTCGTGCACGATCTCCACCCGGTTGCCGGCGTCGTCGCGGCCCGTCTCGACGGCGAGCAGCCGCGCATCCGAGAGGACGTGGACGACCCCCTCGAGCTCGTCCGGCTCCCCCGGCAGCTCGCGGATCTCCCGCAGGCTGGCGATGGCCCTCGTGCGCTCGGGCGTGACCAGGCGCTCGAACACGGCCCGGCAGAGCTTCGCCTGGCGCCCGCTCATCCCGGCCAGCACCGTGTCGGCGTGGCTCGCGAGCGTGCCGGCCACGCCGCCGATCGCCTCGTAGCTCGCCCGCGTCAGGAGCCGGCGCCCGCGATCGCGCAGATCCCACCACCGCGCCGCCATGAACTGCAAGAGCGGCAGCGCGCCGCGGGTGGTCTCCAGCACGTCGAGGATCTCCTCGACGAGCGCCGGATCGTCGATCTCGTACCGCGCCGCCTGGACAGGCCTGGTCAGCGCCTCGCGCAGCCCGGCGCGGCCGATGGGCGGCAGGACCACGAGCCCGCGGGTCACCGCCGTCATGAAATGCCGGTCCTCGGCCACCCGCTCGATGAAATCCGACCGGATCGACAGGATGACGCGCAGGGGCGACGAGGCGTCGTCCGCGACGCCGCCGAGGCACGAGAGGAACGCGGCGCGCTCTCCGGCGTCGCACGAGAGCGTGTAGAGCTCCTCGAACTGATCGACGAAGAGCACGACGCGGCGCTGCTTCCGGGCCGACCACGCGCGCAGCTCGGCGCCGAGGTAGCCCGGCTCGGCGCGCAGCCTTTCGCGCAACACGCGCCCGCGCGATGCCTCGATGTCGAGCGACTCCGGCCGCTCCGAGCCGCCCCTCGACAGCAAGGAGGGATGATTGAGCAGCTCGGCGAGCGCCGCCATGGGCTCGCGCCCCGGCCGGAGGATGAGCGACTCCCACCCTCCTCCGGACCGCTTGAGCGCCGGGACGATCCCCGCCCGGACGAGCGACGACTTGCCGACGCCCGACGCGCCGACGACGGCGAGGAGCGGCTGGCTGCGGAGGCGCGTCACCATCCCGGCGACGTCCTCCGCGCGGCCGAAGAAGCGGTCCGCGTCGGCCTCCTGGAACGCCGACAGGCCCGCGAACGGGCTCTCGTCGGCCCCGAGGACGATCTCGTGACGCCCGGGCAGGAGCGGCAGGAGCTCGGCGAGGAGCTGCTGCGCCGAGGCGGTGCGCTCGGCCTTCCGCTTGCGCAGGCAGCGATCGATGATCGCGCCGAGCGCGCCGAGCTCCGGGCGCTCGCCGTCGAGCTCGGGCATGGGCTGGTCGAGCAGGGCGACCTGCATGAGGCTGTGCACCGTCACCGGCGCGAGCGGGTGCGCGCCGGTGACGAGCTCGTAGAGCATGATGCCCATGGCCCAGATGTCGCTCTCGTGATCGATCCCCTCCCCGAGCCACTGCTCCGGGGACATGTACGGTATCGTCCCCATCATCGCGCCCTCGCGCGTCAAGGTCGTCCGGAGCGAGACAGGAGGCCGCTCGATCGAGCTGGCGACGTCCGTGTCGAGCAGCTTGGCGATGCCGAAGTCGAGCACCTTGATGGCGCCGGACGCCTCCAGCATGATGTTCTCGGGCTTGAGATCGCGGTGGACGATGCCGAGCTTGTGGGCGCAGGAGAGGGCGCGCACCACCGGCACCATCATCTCCACGGCCGCGCTCGCCGACACCGGCGCGGTCGCGACCGCCTCGTCTGCGCCGGCCGGCCTGCGCTGATCCATCCAGGCGCGGAGGCTCTGGCCCTCGATGTATTCGAGCACCATGTACGGGTATCCGTCGTGCTCGTTCACATCGTGGATCGTCACGATGTTCTCGTGCTTGCAGAGCGCGGTGGCGCGGGCCTCGACAAGGAACCGCTGGAGTCTGGCGCCGGTCAGGGTGGTGACGACCTTGATGCCCACCAGACGCCCCAGGCGAACGTCGCGGGCGAGGAAGACGGTGCCCATGCCCCCTCGGCCGAGCTCGCGGATGAGCTCATAATGCCCGATGAGGGTCCCGGCGCGGATGGCCGGACCGGCGGCCTGCCGGCTCGACATGGGCGGGCCGCCGGGCTCCTGGGCCACCGAGGATCGCCGCAGAGGGGCCGTCCTGCTCGCGAAGCTCTCCTCCGGGCGCTGCGCGGGGTCGGGCGACCCCACAGGCAACGTGACAAGCGACGCGCCGGCGACCGCGGATTCCGCCGGCGAGGTGCTCGTCTGCACACGGCTGCCGGCCCCGGGCCCCAGCGACAGGGGCGCCGTCTCCTCCCCGCCAAGGCGGGTCTCCTCCGTGCCGGTCACTTCCCCCGAGGATACTCCAGGGACTCAGCCGTTCACAATGTCAGAGGGTGGGGTCATTTGAACATGAAGACGGGAAGAAAATCTCAAGGATCTTCCCGCCTTCCCGCCCTCATGGGACGTCTCTCTGGCCAGATGCCCCCACCACCCCGAGATGGGCAGTGCGACCTGGTACGTTGGGAGTGGCTCCCGTCTCCAACGGATCACCGCCGCAGCTCACCCCTCGAGCAGCTCGAACCGGATCCCCGCCGCCTGCAGCCGCTCGATGAGCCGCTCCCCCATCGCGACGGCCGGCGTGAGGACCCCGGCGCGCGCCGGCAGCCGCTCGCGGTCGAACGCCATGCAGAGCGCCGACTCCGCCACCATCTTCGCCGTCTCCGAGTAGCCCGGATCGCCGCCGCTCACCCGCGTCACCACCCTGCGCGACGCGCTCTTGCCCTGGAAGGTGACCTGGAACCAGCTGCGCGCCCGCTCCTCGGCGCTCGGCCCCTCCCCCGGGCTGCGCACCTTGCGGAGCAGCTCCCGCGCCGGTCCCACCTTGGCGAGCGCCGCGACGGCGCCGAAGCCGGCGATCCCGACCACGAGCTGCAGCCCGGACTTGACCTGCATGTAATGCCCGTACTGGAAGTCGGGGCCGTAGACGTCGAGCTCCCGCGCGCTCCGCAGCACGACCTGCGGATCGATGCTCGGCATCGGACAGACCCAGGCGCGCAGCCCCTTCTCGTAGCGGATGCGCGCCTTGAGCCCCTGCACCTTCCGCGCGCCGTGCGCCCCCTCGGAGCGCGCTTCGCGCTTCCCGCGGCCGCCGCGCGCCATGATCTCGAGCAGCGACTGCCAGGTACCGCCGGAGAAGCTGGCGTGCGCGCGCACGATGCCCTCCACCACGATCGGCTCGCCCGCGGGGAGCCTCGTCACCGTGAAGAGCGCCCCGAGGTCGTGCGGGATGCTGTCGAAGCCGCAGCAGTTGACGATCCGCACGCCGCGCGCGCGGGCGGCCTCGTGGTGGCGCTCGACGAGGCGGTCGACGAACTCGGGCTCGCCGGTGAGATCTGCGTAGTCGGTGCCCGCGCGGATGCACGCCTCGACAAGCGGCTCGCCGCGGGTCGAGTACGGGCCGACCGTCGTGATGACCACGCGCGCCTGGCTCGCCATGCGATCGAGCGACGCCGCGTCCTCCGAGGTCGCCTCGACGACGCCCACCGAGGAGCAGGCCGGATCGATCGCCTCCAGCGCCGCCTTCACCTCGGCGAGGCGCCCCGCGTTCCGGCCGGCGATCGCCCAGCGGATGGATCGTCCTGCAGCGTCGTCCCGGGCAGAGGCCTCCTTGCCCTTGGTGGCGAGATACTCGGCGACGAGGCGACCGGTGAAGCCGGTCGCGCCGAAGACGATCACGTCGTACGTGCGGTCGATGGTCATGGGGGGGAGCCTTGATACCACGACCGCGGGCGGGAACGTCACCGTCGGCACCACGACAGAGACGGCGGGACCCAGCCGCCGAACGAGCGCTCCAGGTGCTGCGCCACGGCGATCGTCACGTGATCGTTGCCGTGGATCGCCGCCACCTGGACGCCGAGCGGCAGCCCCTCGGCGTTGAGGCCCAGCGGGACCTGCGTTGCCGGCATCTCCATCACGTTGAGCACCGCCGTGTACGTCCACTGGAAGGGCGGCAGGAGAGGCGCGTAGTGCCGCGGCGCGGGCGTCGGATACGACGGGTAGAGCATCACGCCCCGCGCGCCGATGCGCGACACGAGCTCGGCGCGGAGCGCCTCGCCGAGCTCCAGGGCGCGCGCGATGCGCGAGGGGACCAGCCTGCCGACGTCCTCCAGCAAGGTGAGCCCGAGCGCGGGCAGCGTGTGCGGCGAGCGGCGGATCGACCAGCGCGCGAGCTCGCGCGGCAGGCTGACCGGACGGCCGTCCCCGAGCAGCGCCCGGAACGTGACGCCCCCCGCCACGCCCAGCATCGCCGTCCAGATGTCGAGCGCCCGCGCGAGGAGCTCGACGCGCGCCTTACGGACCGTCGCCCCGCGCGCGGCGAGCGCCTCCTCCGCCTTCCGCTGCGCGGCCTGGAGATCGTCGCTCACCCGGTGCACACCGTCGTCCTCGACCGAGAGCACCGTCAGCCCGCCGAGGTCGACCGAGGCCGGGTCCCCGAGGGGCAGCGGCGCGCAGCTCGGATCGCCCGCGTCGGGGCCCGCGAGGATGCGGAGCACCGGCATGAGATCCTCGGCGCGCCGCGCGATCGGGCCGGTCGTCATGAAGCGGAGCCCTCGCTCGCCGGGCAGCGGAAACTGGCCCGAGGTCGGCACGAGCCCGCCGGTCGGCTTGTGACCGAAGACGCCGTTGAAGAAGGCGGGCATCCGGATGGACCCGCCGATGTCCGAGCCGAGCCCGACCGGCGCGCCGCCCGCGCCGACCACCGCGGCCTCGCCGCCCGAGCTGCCGCCCGCGGTGCGCGTCGGGTCGTAGGGGTTGTTCGTCCGGCCGTAGAGCCGGTTGTTCGTCTCCATCCACATGCAGAGCTCCGAGACGTTTGTGACGCCGAGCGGGATGAAGCCGGCGGCGCGCATGCGCGCGACCGTCACCGCGTCCTCCTTCGCGCGCACGCCGGCGCGGGCGACGAGCCCCGCGGAGTTCGGCATGCCCGAGACGGCGAAGCTCTCCTTGATGGAGCACGGGACCCCGAGGAACGGCGGCGCGCCGGCGGCCTCGCCGCGATCGAGGAGCCCGTCGGCGGCGCGCGCCTCGGCGCGGGCGGCGTCGAACCGGTTCGCCACCATCGCGTTGAGCGTCGGGTTCACGCGCTCGATGTGCCGGATATGGACCTCCACGACCTCGGCCGACGTCACGGCTCGGGCGCGGATCAGCGCAGCCAGCCGCGTGGCAGAGAGCAGGAGCAGCGGATCTCGTGAAAGCATGGGTGTGGGTGGGATAAGGGATCAGGCTCGGGACGGCGGCCCAGGTCAAGGGTCCGCCACCCGGAGCCCGACAATGGCCCACCCGCCCTCCTGAGCGCCAGCCGCGCGTGGGCCCTCGCCGGGCGCAGCCCCGCGTGGGCCCTCGCCGGGCGCAGCCGCGCGGACGACCGCCGCCTGCCTACTCGCCCGCGGCGGTCCCCGCTGCGGCCGCGCCCTGCGCCGGCTCGGACGCGACCGCGTGTCCCCGCGCTCGCTGCGGGAAGGCCCACCGCACGGCCCCGGTCACCAGCCAGTCGACCGCGCCGCGGCTGTCGACCTGGATGCCCGGATCGACGTACACCTGCACGCGGTCGCTGAGCTCTGCGCCGACCTCCAGCACGCTCGTCGACACGACGCGGGGCGCGCCGCGGTGGTTGAACTGGAAGCTCTGGTCCGGCCCCACCCAGAACCCGCGCGGCAGCTCGATGATCGCGAAGGGCCGCACCACCGACGTCTGGATGTCGTCCCGCCGCGGATCGCCGCCGAACGACACCGCATGCTGCAGCTGCAGCCCCAGCCGCGCGGGCCGCGCCACGCGGACGTACGCCTGGACGAGGGGCGCGACCTGGTTCTTGCCCGAGCCCAGCGCGCGGCGCGCCGCCGAGTCGAGGACGAGATCCGAGCCGAGGACGAGCGCGAACCGCGGCGTGGCGATCGCGCGGACGAGCGGCCGGATCAGGATGTCGCCGAGCCCCACGTCGCGCTGTCCCTCGAGCCCGCCCGCGTACGCGAGCGGCACGTCCGCGCGCAGCGAGAAGCTCCTGTTGAAGGCGTAATCGCCCCGCAGCACCGCGGCGTTGAAGAAGCCGCTGCTGCCGCGCGAGACGTAATCGTCCCGGAGCTCGATGAACGTGCTGAGGTTGGCGGCCGCCGTCGCTTGCGTCCGGGGCGCCGCGGCGTCGCGCCGCCCCGGCCCGCGGCGCGGGGGCGCAGGCGCCACCGGCCGCGCGGGCTGCGCGCTCGCGAGCGCCGCGACGTCCGCTCGGCGCGCGGGATCGACGCGATCCGCGGCGGCGCCGGTCGAGGCGCTGCACAGCGCGAGGAGCCCGACCGCGGCGGAAGAGGCCGCGCGTCGGCGCCGGCGGCAGCAGGGCGAGATCGTTCGACTGGCAGGGCACGCCTGCGCCACGCGATGCGCTTGCATGGCGGATCCATGGTGGCGTCGCGCGATCCGTCGGCAGTCGGTTCAAGGCAGCACTCCGCACCGCGGGCGCGCACGAGCCGAGGTCCGGCGTTTGCGCACACCTCCCCCCGGCGCTCCGGGATCCGCTCGCCTCTGCGCGCTCCACGCGATGCGCTCGATGCGCCCGATGCGCCTCGCTCGACCCGCTCGGCGTCGCGATCGAGCGACGCTTCCCTGCACACCGCGCGCGCCTCCGTCGCGGACATCGCCGCTCGAGAGACGTGCCTAGGTAACGACTGAACGACTGAACGACCCGGACGGCGACCGTTCGTGCGGAACATCACGCGCTTCTTGCAGGCATTGCTCGAACAAAAAACGTCTCGAAATGCCGCAGAAACAAGCGATCTGTAAAGAAACAGCTTGACGCGACGCAGCAGCTCTGCAAGGTAGAGACCCTCACGCTATGCAGAAGTCGACATGCACCGCCAGCGCCCACGCCTCCGGCGATGGGACCCCCGCTGTGAAGCTGGTGCACCGCGCTTCGTCGGCGTCCTCGACGACCCGTTCGCTCGTCGTCGAGGGCGGCGTGTCCGTCGGGCTCCTAGCGGGCCTAACCATTCCTGCGCTCGTCAGCCTAACCGACATCGTCGGGCTGATTCGCGTCGGGAACGGGTGCGGGCCGCCGCTCTGAGCTGAAGCAGCATGGAGATAGGCCCCCGCACCGAGAAGGTCCGGGGGCTTTCCTTTTTCTGGCCTGTGGGTTCACGAAGAGCAGCCGTCGTCAAGGAGGATCAGGTGAGCAAGGAACATTCGAGGAAGAATCGCGAGGACGCCTCGAGCGAGGCCGTTGGCCAGCGCATCGCGGAGCTCGCGGAGCTCGTCGCCGCCGGCTGTGGGATGCCCGTCGCGTCGAGCGCCGTGCGCGAGGAGCTCGAGGCGCTCGTCGACGAGATCCGCGCGCGCGCCGGCGGCGGCGCCGCCCGGGCGCCCCAGCGCTCCTCGACGCACCTGAAGGGCGCGCGCCCGGACGGCGCAGCCGAGGCCTCGTTCGAGTTCCACTCCGACCCGCCCTCCGCGCGATCCGGCTCGGACCTCCACGCGGGCGCCCCGGGCTTCTCGCGCGTCGTGTCGCTCGACGACGCGCGCAGGGTGCTCGAGGCCATCCGCCGCGAGGAGACGAGCGGCGACGGCCCCCGGGAGGACCTGCAGCGCGCGATCGCCTAACTCGCCGGGCCTCTTAGAGACGGCAGAACCCCGCGGCCAAGGCGCCCCCGGGCGCCACCTTCACCAGCGTGACTCGATCGGAGTCAGGAATATGAAACGAACCGGTGCACAGATTATCTGGGAAGTCCTCGTCCGCGAAGGCGTGGACGTGGTCTTTGGCTATCCGGGCGGCGCGATCATGCCCGCCTACGACACGATCCTCGGCTACCCGATCCGCCATGTGCTCGTCCGGCACGAGCAGGGCGCGGCGCACATGGCGGACGGCTACGCCCGCGCCTCGGGCAAGGTCGGCGTGGCGATCGCCACCTCGGGGCCCGGCGCGACGAACCTCGTCACCGGGATCGCGACGGCGATGCTCGACTCCTCGCCGATCGTCTGTATCACCGGGCAGGTCCCCTCGAAGCTGCTCGGGACCGACGCCTTCCAGGAGACCGACATCACGGGCGTCACCCTCCCCATCACCAAGCACAACTACCTCGTGACCGAGGTCCAGGACATCGCCCCCGCCATCCGCGAGGCGTTCTACATCGCGCGCTCGGGCCGCCCGGGCCCGGTGCTCGTCGACATCACCAAGGACGCCCAGCAGGCGTCGATGGACTTCGAGCCGCCGAAGGGCGATGTCCGGCTGCCCGGCTACCGCCCCTCGCAGCAAGCCGTCCAGACGGAGATCGAGAAGGCGATCGAGCTCATCGACGACGCCCAGCGGCCGCTCATCCTGGCCGGTCAGGGCATCGTCAGGGCGGAGGCGACGCGCGAGCTGCTCTCCTTCGTGGAGAAGGCGGGCATCCCCGTCGCGTGCACGCTGCTCGGCCTCGGCGGCTTCCCGGCGACGCACCCCCTCAGCCTCGGCATGATGGGGATGCACGGCGAGGCGTGGGTGAACAACGCCATCCAGGAGGCCGACCTCCTCATCGCGCTCGGGATGCGCTTCGACGACCGCGTGACCGGCAACCTCAAGACCTACGCCGTGAAGGCGAAGAAGATCCACGTCGAGATCGACCGGTCCGAGATCAACAAGAATGTCAAGGTCGACGTCGGCCTCGTCGGCGACGTCCGGGACACGCTCCTGTCGCTCATCCCCGGGTGCAAGCAGCGCAACCGGAGCGAGTGGATCGAGCGCATCAGCCTGCTGAAGGGCGACTCGGCGGTCCGTGACATTCAACAATTGCCGTACCACGACAAACTGTACGCGGCGCACGTGCTGCACGACCTCTGGCGGCTCACCGACGGCAAGGCGCTTGTGGTAACCGACGTCGGCCAGCACCAGATGTGGGAAGCGCAGTACTACAAGCACGATTACCCGCGGAAGCTCATCACCTCCGGCGGGCTCGGCACGATGGGCTTCGCCCTGCCGGCGGCGATCGGCGCGCGCTTCGCGAAGGCGGACGACGAGATCTGGGTGGTCGTGGGCGACGGCGGCTTCCAGATGACCGCGTGCGAGCTCTCGACCTGTGCGCAGGAGGGCATCAAGGTCCACGTGGCCATCATCAACAACGGCTACCTCGGCATGGTGCGCCAGTGGCAGGAGTTCTTCTACAACCGGCGCTACTCGGCGACCCCGATGCGCAGCCCGGACTTCGTGAAGCTCGCCGAGGCCCACGGGCTGACCGGCATCCGCGTCACGAAGCGCGAGGAGATCGCGGGCGCGGTGGAGCGCGCCCGGGCGACGCCGGGCACCGTGGTCGTCGACTTCCGCGTCGAGCAGGAGGACAGCGTCTATCCGATGGTGCCCGCCGGCGCCGACCTGAACGACATGATCCGCCGCCCGAGCCCCATCGTGGAGACCGGGGAGGACCCGTGAACGCACCGGTAGAGGCGCGCGCCCCGAGCGCCCGTCCGGCGCCCCCGTCGCCTCCGTCGGACGGGCGGCGCGCGTCCGAACGCGACGCGGCCATAGCTGCGCGCACCACTGACAAGAGGGACTTTCGAGAGGCATCCATGGATCGACCCATCCTGCGCACGTTCATCGCTTACGTCGAAGACCGCCCCGGCGTGCTCAACCGAGTGGCGTCCCTCTTCCGGCGCCGCGCCTACAACATCGAGTCGCTGAGCGTCGGGCGCACCCACATCGCCGGGATCTCGCGCCTGACCCTGGTCCTCGAGGCCGACGAGGACGGGGCGCGCCGCCTCGAGGCGAACCTGTACAAGCTGGTCAACACCCTCTGGGTCCGGGACGTCACCCACACCGCCTCGGTCGCGCGCGATCTCGCGCTGATCAAGGTGAAGGCGAACGCGACGACCCGGGCGCAGGTGCTCCAGCTCTGCGAGGTGTTCCGCGCGCGCACCGTCGATGTCGCCCCCGAGGCGCTGACCATCGAGATCACCGGGACCGGCGACAAGATCGAGGGCCTGCTCGACGTGCTCCGCCCCTTCGGGATCATCGAGATGGTGCGGACAGGGATGATCGTGATGACCCGCGGCGCAGAGGAGGCGGAGGCCAGGTTCGACTCGATCCCTGCGCGCTCGGCCGACAGCGGCGCCGCCTGACGACGTGAAGGAAGGGAGCCGCGAGGTGCGGTCCCTGTTGAAGGAGACTGAGATGGCTAAAATTTTCTATGATAACGACGCGGATCTATCGCTCATCCAGAGCAAGAAGGTCGCGATCGTAGGCTATGGCTCCCAGGGGCACGCGCACGCGCTGAACCTGCGCGACAGCGGCGTGACGGTGATCGTCGCCCTGCCCGAGGGCAGCAAGAGCCGGCCCAAGGCGCAGGCCGCGGGGCTGCAGGTGGCCACGGTGTCCGAGGCCGCGAAGGCCGCCGACATCATCATGATCCTCGCGCCCGACACGTCGCAGGCGCGCATCTACAACGAGCAGATCGCGCCGCACCTCGGCCCGGGCAAGACGCTCATGTTCGCGCATGGGTTCAACATCCGCTTCAACACGATCACGCCCCCCGCGTCGGTCGACGTCTCGATGATCGCCCCGAAGGGCCCCGGGCACCGGGTGCGCGAGACGTACGAGGCCGGCGGCGGCGTCCCCGCCCTGCTCGCCGTCCACCAGGACGCGAGCGGCAAGGCGGAGGCGCAGGCGCTCGCCTACGCGAAGGGCATCGGCGCGACGCGCGCCGGGGTGCTCTGCACGACGTTCGCGGAGGAGACCGAGACCGACCTCTTCGGCGAGCAGGCGGTGCTCTGCGGCGGCGCGAGCGAGCTCGTGAAGGCCGGGTTCGAGACGCTCGTGAACGCCGGTTACCAGCCGGAGATCGCCTACTTCGAGTGTCTGCACGAGCTCAAGCTGATCGTCGACCTCATGTACCGCGGCGGCCTCAACTACATGCGGTACTCGATCAGCGACACCGCCGAGCAGGGCGACTACGTCTCCGGCCCGCGCATCATCACCGACAAGACGCGCGAGGAGATGAAGCGCATCCTCGCCGAGATCCAGAGCGGCGAGTTCGCCCGCAAGTGGATCGCGGAGAACGATGAGGGCCGGCCGACGTTCGAGGCGACGCGGGCCAAGGAGCGGGAGCAGCGGCTCGAGGTCGTGGGGGCCAACCTGCGCAAGATGATGCCGTTCATCGACCCCGTCACCATCAAGCCCGGCGACTGAGCCTCTCCACTCGTGGGAGGCGGCGGAGGAGACCATGCCTGAGATGATTGCGAATCAAGCGATGCCCCAGTCCGATTACGTGCGCATCTTCGACACCACGCTGCGAGACGGCGAGCAGTCGCCGGGCGCGACGATGACGTCCTCGGAGAAGCTCGAGATCGCGCTCGCGCTGGCGAAGCTCGGCGTCGACGTCATCGAGACGGGCTTCCCCGCCGCTTCCCCCGACGACCTGCTCGCCGTCCAGACGATCGCCGAGCGCGTGGGCACGGCCGCGGTCCCCGGCCGCCCCGCCGCGACCCCGCCGATCATCTGCGCGCTCGCCCGCGCCACAAAGGTCGACATCGACAAGGCGTGGGAGGGCGTCAGGCGGGCCGCGCACCCGCGGATCCACACCTTCCTCGCCACGAGCGACATCCACCTCAAGCACAAGCTCCGGATGAGCCGGGCCGAGGTGCTCGACCGCGTGCGGGCCATGGTCGCGTACGCGCGCGACCTCTGCGCCGACGTGGAGTTCAGCCCCGAGGACGCCGGCCGGAGCGAGCCCGAGTTCCTCTACCAGGTGCTCGAGGCCGCGATCGCCGCCGGGGCCACCACGCTCAACATCCCGGACACGGTCGGCTACACCATGCCGAGCGAGTTCGGCGCGCTCATCGCCGGGATCCGCAAGAACGTTCCGGGCATCGACCGCGCCATCATCTCGGTGCACTGCCACAACGACCTCGGGCTCGCGACGGCCAACGCGCTGGAGGGCATCCGCGCGGGCGCGCGCCAGGCCGAGGTGACCATCAACGGCATCGGCGAGCGCGCCGGCAACACCGCGCTCGAGGAGGTCGTCATGGCGCTCGCGACGCGCCGGGCCGTCTTCGGGCTGCGCACCGGCATCGACACGACCCAGATCGCCACCGTGAGCCGGCTCGTCAGCGCGGCCACGGGCTTCAACGTCCAGCCCAACAAGGCGATCGTCGGCGCCAACGCCTTCGCGCACGAGTCGGGCATCCACCAGGACGGGATGCTGAAGCACCAGGAGACGTACGAGATCATGCGGCCGGAGATGGTCGGGGTGGCGCAGACCCGGCTCGTCCTCGGCAAGCACTCGGGCAGGCACGCGCTCAGGAACCGGCTCGAGGAGCTCGGCTACCACCTGGACGAGGCCCAGCTCGCGGCGGCGTTCGCCAGCTTCAAGGCGCTCGCCGACAAGAAGAAGCACGTCACCGATCCCGACATCGAGGCGATCGTGTCGACGACGCGGGCGCAGGGCCCCGAGCTCTACACGCTCGACGCGCTCCAGGTCGCCTGCGGGACCACCGGGATGCCCACGGCCACGGTCCGCCTCCGCGGGCCGGACGGGGCGCTGCACGTCCGCGCCGCGATCGGCACCGGGCCGGTGGACGCCGCCTACCGGGCGATCGACGAGATCGTCCGCGTGCCGAGCAGCCTCCTCGAGTTCTCCGTGCACGCGGTGACCGAGGGGATCGACGCGCTCGGCGAGGTGAGCGTCCGGATCCGGGCGGACGCGACGTCGGGCAAGCGGCACCCGCAGCACGACGCCGCGCCGCGGGTCTTCCACGGCCACGGCGCCGACACCGACATCCTTGTCGCGAGCGCGACGGCGTACCTCACCGCCCTGAACCGGCTGCTCGCGACCTACGGCGTCGAGCCCAGGGACGACGCGGCGGCGTCCGAGAGCAACGAGAGCAACCAGAGCGGCCGCGGCGCCGCCGTCGAGACCGCGAGGTAGGTCGATGAGCGGAGCGCAGAGGGCCCCCGCGAGGGCCCGACGAGCTCGTCGGCCTGCTCTCGCTGCACAAGGAAGTTGAAGCTTATGAATCCGCCTCTCAACGGCGCGGAGCAGGGCGCCTGCCCCACGGACCGCGTCGACATCTACGATACCACCCTACGGGACGGCACCCAGCGCGAGGGCATCTCGCTCGCGTGCGAGGACAAGCTGCAGATCGCGCGCCACCTCGACGCGTTCGGCCTGACCTTCATCGAGGGCGGCTGGCCCGGCTCGAACCCGAAGGACGCGCAGTTCTTCGAGCAGGCGAAGGACATCGAGTGGAAGCACGCGAAGATCGCCGCGTTCGGCTCGACGCGCCGGGCCTCGCTCGCGCCCGAGGACGACGCCGGGCTGCGCGCGCTCCTCGCCGCCGGGACGAGCGTCTGCACGATCTTCGGCAAGAGCTCGACCCAGCACGTGACGGCGGTGCTGCGCACGACGCTCGACGAGAACCTCCGGATGATCGAGGAGACCGTCGCCTTCCTGCGGGCGCACGGCCGCCGCGTGATCTACGACGCCGAGCACTTCTTCGACGGGTTCGCGCTCGACCGGTCGTACGCGACCGAGACGCTGCGCGCCGCGGTGCGCGGCGGGGCCGAGGTGCTCACGCTCTGCGACACGAACGGCGGCTCGATGCCGTGGCAGATCGAGGCGGTGGTCGCCGAGATCAAGGCGCTGCTCGGCCACCCGCTCGGCATCCACGCGCACAACGACGGTGAGTGCGCGGTCGCCAACTCGCTCGCCGCCGTGCGGGCGGGCGCCCGCCACGTCCAGGGCACGATCAACGGTTACGGCGAGCGCTGCGGGAACGCGAACCTCTGCGCGATCATCCCGAACGTCGAGCTGAAGCTCGGCCTCCCGGCGCTGCCGGAGGGGGCGCTCGGCGGGATCACCGAGCTGTCGCACTACGTCGCCGAGGTGGCGAACCTCGCCCCCGACGATCACATGGCCTACGTCGGCCGGAGCGCCTTCGCGCACAAGGGCGGCGTGCACGTCGCGGCCATGCGGCGCGAGCCTGCGTCCTACCAGCACGTCGACCCCGCGCTCGTCGGCAACGCGATGCGCACCGTGGTGAGCGAGCTGTCGGGCCGCGGCAACCTCCTCAGCAAGGCCGAGGAGTTCGGGCTCCAGGTGCCGATCGGCGCCGAGGTGGAGGTGCTCGAGCAGATCAAGGAGCGCGAGGCGCGCGGCTCCTCGTTCGAGGCGGCCGAGGCGTCGGTCGCGCTCCTGCTCCACCGGAGCTCGCCGGGCTACAAGCCGCCCTTCCGGCTGCTCGATTTCAAGGTCACCGCGGGCCAGCGCGAGGGCGTCGGCACCTTCGCCGAGGCCATGATCAAGATCGCGGTCGGCGACGAGGTGGTGATCACGGCGGCCGAGGGGTCCGGCCCCGTCAACGCGCTCGACGGCGCGCTCCGCAAGGCGCTCGCGCCCGTGTTCCCGGCCGTGCGCGACATCCAGCTCGTCGACTACAAGGTCCGCATCCTCGACGGGCGCGACGGCACCTCGGCGACGACGCGCGTGCTCATCGACAGCCGCAACGCGCAGCGCCAGTGGAGCACCGTGGGCGCCTCGATGAACATCATCGACGCTTCCTGGCATGCGCTCGCGGACGGGATCGAGTATGGGCTCACGCTCGCAGCGAGAGAGCCAGAGCAGTACACATCCACGTTGCCTGCCAGCGAGGTCGCATGAAGGCCAATATCGTTCTTTTGCCCGGCGACGGCATCGGCGTCGAAGTGGTCGCCGAAGCCCGCGCCACCCTCGATGCTGTCGCCGCCCAGTTCGGCCACAGCTTCACCTACTCGGAGCACCTCATCGGCGGGTGCGCCATCGACGCCACCGGCACCGCGCTCACGCCGGAGACGCTCGACGCGTGCCGCGCGGCGGATGCCGTCCTCCTCGGCGCGGTCGGCGGCCCCAAGTGGGACAACCCGAGCGCGAACGTCCGCCCCGAGCAGGGGCTGCTCGCGCTGCGCCAGGGCCTCGGTCTGTACGCGAACCTGCGGCCGATCCGCCTGTTCCCTGAGCTCATCCAGGCCTCCCCGCTCAAGGCGGAGCGGCTCGCGGACGTCGACATCCTGGTCGTCCGGGAGCTCACGGGCGGGCTCTACTTCGGCAAGCCGCGCCTCCGCGAGGAGGTGAACGGGCGCAGGCGCGCGGTCGACACGCTCGAGTACACGGACGAGGAGATCGAGCGCGTCGTCGAGCTCGCCTTCCGCCTCGCGTCGTCGCGCAGGCGCCTCGTCACGTCGGTCGACAAGGCGAACGTCCTCGAGTCGTCGCGGCTCTGGCGGACGGTGGCGAACGAGGTCGCCGCGCGTCACCCGGAGATCCGCATCGAGCACCAGCTCGTCGACTCGTGCGCGATGCGGCTCATCACGTCCGCGTCGGCGTTCGACGTCATCGTCACCGAGAACATGTTCGGCGACATCCTGACCGACGAGGCCGCCGTGCTGGCCGGCTCGCTGGGGCTCTGTCCGAGCGCGTCGCTGGGCGACGGCACGCGCGGTGTCTACGAGCCGATCCACGGCTCGGCGCCCGACATCGCCGGCAAGGGGATCGCCAACCCGATCGGCACGATCCTGAGCGCCGCGATGCTGCTCCGGCACTCGCTGCGGCTCGACAAGGAGGCAGCCGTGCTGGAGCGCGCCGTGGCGCAGGCCATCGCCGGCGGCGCCAGGACGGCGGACCTCGGCGGCAAGCTGTCGACCCAGGCGATGGGCGGCGCGGTGCGGGCGAAGCTCGCGACCTGAACGCCCGCGCGGGGCGGCCTGGCAGCCCGGGGCCGGGTCCACCGCCGGCCCCGGGGACCGGTTCACCGCCGGCCCTCCGGGGCCTCGCGTTGCCGCCGTCCGGCGCGCCGCTAGCCATCCGCCATCTTCATCGTCGTCAACACCCTCACCGCCCCCGGTCCGGCGCTTCAGGCCCTGTGATCCGGTTCGTCGGCCGCAGGCGCGCGATCACCGAAAACGCCCTGTCCTCCACGAGCACCGGTCCCACCGGCTGCTCCAAGATCTCGCCCCTCGCGTAGCCTAGGAGCTCCAGGGCCGCGCGGCTCACGCGCTGGATCGACCCGTCCATCCGGAGCACGAGGAGCGCGTCGGGATCGCGGAGAGGATGTTCCGCGCGCCGCGCTTGCCGCACAGCGCTCTCTCAGGGGCCGGAGCCTCGGGAGCGCCGCGCCATCTCGGTCGACCGAGATGCTTGTATTTCAGGGCGCCACCAGGGCCGCCTTCGAGCATGGGCCGCGGAGGGTGTCGCCGAAAGCGTCCATGGTGTCTCAGGTGTCCTTCCTGGGGCAATCGACATCACTCCCCGGACACCACACATGATCGTGTGACGGGGAAGCTCAGGTCCCCGCGTGTCAACGCTCGTCGTCGAGACGGGCGATGACTCCATCCACATGAATTGATGTGCACAGGAGAATGGGAACATGAGCCAATTGACGAAGTTCGCATCGCTCGTCGCCCTCGCGACGGCCCTCTCCGCGGCCGGATGCGTGGCCGAGGCGATGGCGTCGGAGGCGACGACGGACGACACGACGGTCCAGACCGATGAGGCGAAGCAGGCGTCTCAGGTCGAGGAGATGGACTCCGCAGATCAGGAGTCGAGCGCGGCGCCGGCGACGGGCGTGAGCCCGGAGGACCCGAGCGCAGCAGACCCCGGCTCGGCGGACCTCGGTTCGACGAGCTCCGGTGAGGAGGAGAGCGTCGGCGAGAACCCCGA
This sequence comes from Sorangium sp. So ce887, assembly GCF_051521455.1. Taxonomy (NCBI): domain Bacteria; kingdom Pseudomonadati; phylum Myxococcota; order Polyangiales; family Polyangiaceae; genus Sorangium; species Sorangium sp. So ce887. The sequence continues at coordinate 5,314,089 of NZ_CP150354.1, forward strand.
CGCGGCTTCGCGCTTCTGGGGTGGCGGCTGGGGCTTCCGGCCCTGGGGGGGCTTCGGCGGCTGGGGCTTCCGGCCCTGGGGGGGCTTCGGCGGCTGGGGCTTCCGGCCCTGGGGGGGCTTCGGCGGCTGGGGCGGCTGGGGCGGCGGCTGCGGCGGCTGGGGCGGCGGCTGCGGCGGCTGGGGCGGCGGCTGGGGCGGCGGCTGCGGCACAGGCTTCTGCGGCTGGTAGCGCGCGCTGGCGATCGCGCGCCCCGGTGACGCCGACGTGCGGCCCTCGATGAGCGGCGGCAGCGCCGTGGCTCGGTCCTCGCCACGGCGCTTCACGCGCTCAGGGCTCACCATCGGCTCGCAGAACGGTCGTGGATCCTTGTCACGCCGAGGCCTCCTCACGCAGCCCCGCGGAGGAAGCCTCGGCGTCAGGAGGCGTTCGGAGATCGCCGGCGCGCCGGCGAGCGCGGCTCAGGCGTCGGCCTCGGCGAGGCTCGGGATGCGGTTCACGAGGAAGCGGGTCCTCATGTAGCACCACCACGTGAGCCCCATGCAGGTGAGATAGAAGACGAAGAAATACATGAGCGCCGTCGAGGCCCCGCCCGTCGCCTTGATCGAGGCGCCGAAGCTCCGCGGGATGAAGAAGCCGCCGAGCGCCCCGAGCGCCGAGGTGAACCCGAGGACGGCGGCGCTCTGGCGGCGCGCGGTGATCAGCGCCTCCTCGCGCGCAGCCTCGCCCCTGCCCTGTGCCGCGCGGAGATGGTCGCGCCGGAAGAGGATGGGGACCATCCGGAAGGTCGAGCCGTTGCCGATGCCGGTCGTGATGAACATGACCATGAACATCGTGACGACCCCGGCGTAGCTCTTCTCGTCGAGGAAGTGGATGATCCCGAGCGACGAGAGGCCCATCACCACGAAGTTGCAGAACGTGATGCGCGCTCCGCCGATCTTGTCCGCGAGGTAGCCGCCCAGCGGGCGGGCCACCGAGCCGATGAGCGCGCCCAGGAACGTGAGCTCGAGCGTCACGGTGGGGAACTGCATCTTGAGCAGGAGCGGGAGGGCCGCCGAATAGCCGATGAACGAGCCGAACGTCCCGATGTACAACCAGGCGATGATCCAGGTGTGCTTGTTCTTTGTGGCGGCCAGCTGGTCTTTGAAATTCGACTTCGCCGACGCCAGGTTGTTCATGAAGAAATACGCGCCGGCCGCCGAGATGAGGATGAACGGGATCCACATCAGCCCGGCGTTCTGCAGGTAAATCCCCGACTCGGTGTGGTACCCGCCGATCGCCGTCGCGACCGCGCCGGGCCCGACGAGGAGGGGCACGATGAGCTGCACATTGCTGACGCCGACGTTGCCGCCGGCGGCGTTGAGCCCGAGCGCCAACCCCTTCTTCTTGTCCGGATAGAAGAACGAGATGTTCGTCATGCTCGAGGCGAAGTTGCCCCCGCCGAGCCCCGCGGTCCCCGCCGCGATCGCCATCAGCCAGAACGGCGTGTCGGGCTTGGTCACGAGCACCGAGAGCGAGATCGCGGGAATCAGCAGCAAGAGCGCGCTGACGACCGTCCAGTTGCGCCCGCCGAACCTCGGGACGGCGAACGTGTAAGGGAACCGGATCAGCGCGCCGACGAGGCCCGGGATCGCGACCAGCAGGAAGAGCTGGTCCATCGTGTAGTTGAAGCCGACCTTGGGGAGCCGGGTGGCCGTCACGCTCCAGAGCAGCCAGACGGAAAAGCCGATGTTCTCGGCGATAATCGACCAGATGAGGTTCCGACGGGCGATCCGCTTCCCTGTCTTCTCCCAGAACGCATCATCATCGGGATTCCACTCGGTAATCAAAGTCGACATCTGTCCTCCTCACCGAGACCGGTGCACGGCCGCCTTGAAACATGGCGAGTCGAAGCCGCCGCTTTCCGATCAATTCCTGCTCTGCATCGGCCCTCGCGTCATACCGGTGGAGATCCAAAATCGGAGTTTCTCGTGTGTTTCCGAACCGTTTCGACGCATTTTTCCCGCGCGGCGTCGATCTCGTGGACGGTCGACGGCGCGGCGACGACAGCGCACGACGCCGCGCGGTGTCCCGGCTCTATCGAGCTGAGGCGGTGTGCGTCGAGCCCCCGCGCGTCGGGGCGACGCGCTCGGGCGGCGCCTCGATCTGGCCGAGCTTCTCCGCTCGATCGGCCACCCAGAAGCGCTCCGCGTCTGCCGCGCTCCAGGCGGACTCGTCCAGCAGCGGGAGGAGCGCGTCGAACAGGGCGCGCGCGCTCTGGAAGCGGTGGCGCGGGTCCTTGGCGAGGCACCGCAGGACGAGGCGGTCGATCGCGCGGGGGACGACCGGGCCGCGGCGCACCGACGGCGCGAGGGGCGCCTTCGTCATGTGCGCGACGAAGAGCTGCCCGGACGACGAGCCCTCGAACGGCAGCTCGCCGGTGAGGAGGAAATAGAGCGTGCCGCCGAGCGAGTAGACGTCGCTGCGCGCATCCGCGCGGTCGCCGCGGCACACCTCGGGCGCCATGTAAGCGGGCGTCCCGCAGAGCATGCCGCTGTTGGTCAGCTCGGCGTCCCGGCCGCCCTCGACCATCCGCGCGACGCCGAAGTCGAGCAGCTTGACGAAGTCGTGATCGTCGCCAGCGCGGGTGACGAAGAGGTTCTGCGGCTTGATGTCCCGGTGGATGATCCCGGCCTCGTGCGCCTCGATGAGCGAGCGGCAGGCCTGCAGGGCGAAGCGCACGGCGCGCGCCACGGGCATGGGGCCGTAGCTGCGCACGATCGCGGCGAGATCCGCTCCGCGCAGGTGCTCCATCGCGATGTAGTAGATGCCGTCGTCGCTCGCGCCGAAGTCGAAGATCCGGATGGTGTGCGGATCGCTGAGCTTGCTGGCCGCGTGCGCCTCCTGCTCGAAGCGCTTCAGCAACGCCGTGTCCGGCGCGTCACGGGTCCTCAGGAGCTTGAGGGCGACGCCGCGCTGGAGCGTCTCGTCCCAGGCGAGCCAGACCTCGCTCATCCCCCCCTTGCCGATCGGCGCCTCGAGCCGATACCTGCCCAGCTTGCGCGCCTGATACACCTGCTGCCGCGCGGCCCAGACGACGTGGCTCGACAGGGCCCCGATCACGCCCGAGGAGGGGACGAAGATGTAGTGGCTCGCGGCCGTGAGCAGCGTCGTCGGGTCGAGCCACGCCGCCAGGATCGACGGGGAGAAGATCGCGGCGACGCCCATGACGGCCGGGAAGGCGAGGAACATCGGCGCGGAGGCGACGAGCGCCTTGCCGAACGGCGCCGGCACGAGCGCCGTGCGCAGCAGCACGACGATGGAGAGCCCGTGCATGTACGTGCTGGTCAGGCCGCCGAAATCGAGCGCCATGAGCGAGATGAAGAGCGCGGCGACGAGGAACGCCGCGTCGTACCCGAGCAGCACGACGCGCCCCGAGAGCGTCGGTCGACCCGTGAGCCGGTACACGGCGATGGCGATCGCCTGCTCGATCATGCGCATGACGATGCAGCGCCACACCGGCGCCCCGGGGTACAGCACGGTCGCCATGAACACGTCGACGAGCGTGAACGCGGGCCAGATCCAGAGCGCGACCCGGAAAGCGCGGCGGACCGCGCGACGGACGCTCTCGGTGTCGTGGGCGGACAGAGCGCTCCGCGGCGCGCCGATCGGGCGGGTCTCGCGCTCCCTGAGCATGCGTGACGAGGCCGAGCGCTCAGCGCGGAGAGCCTCTCTGGTCAGCGCACGCTTCATGGCGACACTCGAGGGTCGCCAGAGCCGCGCCGAACGTCAAGCGAGCGTTGCTGGCTTCGGCGCGGCTGGTTTCCTCGGTCACGATGGCGGGCTGCGCCGCTCGCCGTCTCCCACCCAGGATGTCATACCAACAAGGTCGCTCGCCGTCCGACCCGCCGTGTTCGTGCGCTGATCGCATACACGCCCCGAGGTCCGAGGTGATGAATGCCGGCCGCGCCTCCGCGGCGCGGCGCGGGATCGAGCTCGGCGGGCCCGGCGCCCGGCGCTCGGCGCGCGGGGGGCCGCGCGCCGAGCGCCCGAGGTCGCGGCGTCGCCCTGGTCAACCGGCCGGATCCATGCTTGAAAGCTCGCCACCGTGCCGCTCTCGCCTGAAAGCTTTCGCCGGCTGTTCGAAAGCCGCCCCGTCGTCCTCGCGCCCATGGAGGACGTGACGGACGCCGTCTTCCGCCGTATCTGCCGGGAGCTCGGCGCCGAGCTGTGCGTGACGGAGTTCGTCAACGTCGAGGGGCTGCTGCGCGGGTGCAAGACCGCGCGGCGCAAGCTCACCCTGTCCGCCGACGATCAGCCGACGGCGATCCAGATCTACGGCGCCAACCCGGAGCGCCTCGCCGAGGCCGCGCAGGTCGCCGAGCAGGCAGGGCCGGCGTTCCTCGACGTCAACTGCGGCTGCTGGGTGCCGAAGATCGCCGGCCGCGGCGCGGGCGCGGGCTGGCTGCGCGATCCGGAGGCGATGGTGGCGATGGCCCGGCTCGTGACGCGCACGGTCGCGCTGCCGGTCACCGTGAAGACGCGCATCGGCTGGGGACCCGAGTCCCACATGCCGATCGTCGACCTGGCGCGCCGCCTCGAGGACGCCGGCGTCGCCGCGCTCACGATCCACTGCCGCACGGCCCAGATGGGGCACAGCGGCGCGGCCGACTGGAGCTGGGCCGCCCGCGCGCGCGAGACCGTGTCCATCCCCGTGGTGGTGAACGGCGACATCAAGACCGCAGACGACGCCGCCCGCGCGCTCCAGGAGACGGGCTGCGCCGGCGTGATGGTCGGCCGCGCCGCGATCGACCACCCCTGGGTCTTCCGCGAGGCCCGGGCCCTGCTCGACCACGGCGCGCGGCTGCCGCCGCCGACGGCCGAGGAGCGCCTCGCCCTGTGCCGCGCGCACCTCCTCGCGAACACCGAGGCGCGCGGCGAGCCGCACGGCGTGCGCGTGACGCGGCGCCACCTGACCGGCTACCTCCGCGGCCTGCCCGGCGCGTCCGCCCTCCGGCGCGAGCTGCTCTTCTGCGACAGCCTGGCGGGGTGCCTGGACATCCTCGACAGCGCCGCGCAGCGGCTCGCGGCCTGAGGCGGCCGCCTACATCCCCACCGGGGTCGCGTCGTCGACCGGGGCGGGCTCGCCGTTCTGCGGCTCGGCGCCCGGCGGCGCGCCCATGGGGTCGTGCGGCAGGCTCCCGCGGTGCGAGCGGAGCAGCACGTGGGGCGTCGCCAGGAGAAAGTTGGAGACGCGGGACGTGTAGATGTCCGCCGAGCGCTCGATCTGCCGGGCCAGGTGGCTCTTGTCGTTCCCCGCGCGGAGGAGCAGCCCCCACCGCGGGTTCAGCGTCTCGGCCGACGCCTTCGCGAGCGGAGCGATCCGCGCGTCGAGCGCCGCGAGGCTCACCTTGAGCTCGTTCATCTTCGCCTGGACCTCGGCCTCCGTCGCCCCGACGACCGGCCCGTAGCCGGCGCGCATCCGCTGGAGCTCCAGGCGCAGCCTGGCGTAGATGCGCTCCGCGTCCTCCTTCTCCCGCATCCAGAGATCGAGGCGCGCCTCGGCCCCCCGCGCCTCCTCGATGGCGAGGATCTCGTCCTCGAGCTCCCGGATGATGAGCGCCGTGCGCCACCGCAGGGCGCTCTTCGACACGTGCACATCTCCATAGATGTGATCGCCGATATAGAGGATCTCGTCGCCGGACAGCCTGAGGTGATGCTCGACGAGCCCGGCGTTGCCGCCGAGGTAGTGTCCGCCCTCGCGCAGCCGGCCGGCCGGGCGCAGGAGGCCGTCCTCCGTGACCACCTCGAAGAGCGGGCTGCGGCTCGAGAAGAACTCCGGCTTCCGCGCGGACACGATCACCACGTCGAACAGGTCGCGCCACGTCATGCCGTCCGGCAGGAAGCGATCGAAGGCGTAGCTCATCATCGCGTGCGTGTAGACCCACTCGGAGTTCGTGATCAGGACGAGCTTCTTGCCCGCCTCCTTCTGGTCGAGCACGGTGAGCGGGGTCTCCGGATCGAGCAGCACGAACCGCTCCGGATCCGCGATGATCTCGGCCTTCAGCTGCCCCTCCATGTGCGTCGCGTCGAGGCGATCCTTCACGCGGCGGTAGATGTCGCTGTAGCCGAGCACCTCGGGAAGCCGGCGCTGATCGAGCAGGTCGACGAGCTTCGCGTACATGCACCCTTCCGAGAGCGAGAAGAGCGTGTTCAGGAAGACGTAGCGCCCGTCCGCGAGGTCGACGATCGTCCGCGCGTAGGTGGCGCGCTGGGCCTCGAAGTCGATCGGCTTCGTGCCGTGGTAGGCCCGCTTCACGTACCCAAACCGGTTTACCTTGAGCAGGTTGCCGAGCTCGGTGTCCAGGATGAGCCCCCGGATCACGAGGTCCGGCTCGAAGGTCAGGTCCCCGACTGGCCAGCCCTCGTTTTCCAGCAGGTGGCGGAGGTGCTCATACGCCCGACGCTCCCACGCCTCCACCCGGTAGTGGATCAGCGTGTAATCCATATCGTACCCGATCGCCTTGATCGAACGGAGGTTCAGCGTCCGGTTGCAGAAGATCCCCCGCTGCTTGGGCGGCGGAGCGCAGAGGCAATCCAGCTTGTCCATGGTGATCGCCCGGAGAGCGGTCGTGAGGCATACCAGGGACCCACGGCGTTGCCCACCGGGACCATCGTCGTCACGCGGCCGTCAGATCAGCGACGCCTGAGGCGGCTCTTGCCGTTCTCCCGCCGATCCGTGCTCGCGCTGGACCGCGGCGACCGCCCGGCCGCCGGCGCGCGCGTCGAGTCGCTGCGGTCGTCCGCCTCCCATCCGTCGTCGTCGTCCTCGTCGTCGTCCTCGTCGTCGAAGAGATCGTCGTCGTCCTCGTCCTCGTCGCGCGCCTCGGCCCGGCGCACCTCGAGCCCGAGCATGGTGAGCGCCTGCTCGAGCGTCAGCGCCGTCTTCACGGCCTCGAGCTCGACCCCCATGGCCTGCAACGTCATCGCGATCTCCGGGCTCAGCCCGGACAGGATCGTGGGCGTGCCCATGAGCCGCGCGGCGGAGGCCAGGTTCGAGAGCACGGCGCACAGGTGGCTATCCATGATCCATACGGCCGTGAGATCGATGACCAGCCCCTTCGCCCCGCTCTCGTGGATGGCCCGCAGCACCTCGGTGTTCAGCTGCTCCGCGAGGTCGTCGGTCACGTCCCCCTGGATCGGAACCAGGATCCGGTCCCACAGGTTGATGATCGGAAGGCGCTTGAGCTCCATGGTCATCCTAAGGTTCGATGTCGGCGATCAAGACCGTTGAGTCGTCGTGCGAGCGCCGGTGTCGGCTCATGAGGACGCGGCACGCCTCCGCGGCCTTCATCCCACGCAACAGCGAGAGGTCGAAGCGGGGGGAGACCCCGTCGGAGAAGACGACGAGTCGGTCGCCCGGCGCGAGCTGCGCGTCGAAGATCCGGACCTTTCCGAGCGACGCGCCGAGGATGCCCGGGCTCTGGAGCCACTGCACGCGTGTGCCGTAGGACATCAGCTCGACGTTGCCGACGCCGCAGCCCTGGAGCCGCCCCTCCCGGAAGCGGCAGATCATCCCGGCGGCGCCGCGGGTCCCGCGGAGCCGCGCGTGGAGGCGGTCGACGAGCGCACGGACGTCCTCGCCGCTCGGCGCGTCGCCGAGCGCCTTGAGCGCGACGTCCGCCGCGGCCGCCGCGTGCTCGCCGTGGCCCAGCGCGTCGATGACCGCGAAGACGACGCCATCCTCGCCGGCCCGCACGAAGGCAGCGTCGCCGCTGACGCGCTCTCCGTCCTTGGGGAGGATGGTGTACTCGACGGCGAGCTTCACAGGTGGACCTCGATCTCCACCCGCGTGCCTTTCGGTCCCGAGTCGATCTGGAAGCGATCGGCCAGCCGCTTGACGCCGATGAGGCCGCGGCCCATGCCGGTCTTGCTCTTGTAGCGGCCGGCGAGGATCTCCTGCAGGTTCTGGATGCCGCTGCCCTCGTCCACCGCGACGATGAGGAAGCGGACCGGGCTGTCGCGCTGCACGGCGATCTCGATCGTCCCGCCCGGGGTATAATGAACGATGTTCCGGGCGAGCTCGCTGACGATGGTCGCGACCTTGTGCGAGGTGAAGCTCTTTGCGCCGGCCGCGTCGCAAATGGCCTTCGCGCTCAGGCGCGCCTCGCTGATGTCGGCCTCCACGTTGATGACCATGACCTTCGAGCGCCGCGAAGGTCGATCGCCGCCGATTGCAGAAATTTCCGACTTGAGCCGCCCGAGCCGCGCTGGATCGACATAGAGGCGGGCCCGGCGCTCGATGCTGGGAATGATGTCCGGGAGGTCGTCGAGCGAGAACCTCTCGGGCTGGATCTCCGCCTCCCGCATGGCCCGGAGCAGGACTCCCTCTGCATTCATCGCCGAGAGATAGCCGAGCAGGACGTTGAGAATCTGTTCGTGCGCGGGAGTCATCCGGGAAGAGCCTGGAAGGGCAGGTTACCGGGGGCCCGTGTCCGCGTCGAGTGCGTGGCGACGGCCTCGCAGGGTACGTCAGCCAACACACACACATGTCCGGCCGGATCAATCCGCAGGGCTCGCTCGGCTCGTCGCCGGCGGCCCGCGGCCTGGTGGCTTGTTCGGTAACGCCGCGCCGGCGCCGGCCCGCGTTGGCCACGCGTCAATCTGGCCGGCTCCTGGCAACGCTCATGCCCGGATGGCAGGCGCATCGACGTCGCTCAGGTCGGGTAGTACGACGTCTGCCCCTGGCTCAGCTCCTCGGTGATCTTGTTTTCCTCGAGAAGCTTCTTGATCGGCTCCTGGAGCTCGGCTGCGGGGGTGCCCATCGCCAGCGCAAGGTCGTCGATGCCCTGGCCCGGCTCAATTTCCACATGGGCGAGCAGCGCCTCGGCGATCTCGTCCCCGGGGATCCCGGACGGCGGGTTCTCCGGGCTCACCGGACGGGTTTGCTCGGTCCCTTTCCCTGCGGCCCCGACGGCGGGCGCCGCCAGGGCGCTCGCGCCACGCGCCCTGGCCGGTGCGGCCGCCGGACGCGCGGCGCCCCGGGTGGTCCGCGGTACGGCCGCCGGACGCGCGGCGCCCCGGGTGGTCCGCGGTGCGGCCGCCGGACGCGCGGCGCCCCCGGTGGTCCGCGGCGCGACCGCTTTCTTGGGCGGCGCGGCCGCTTTCTTGGGCGGCGCAGCGCGCTTGGGGGTGGGGGCCTTGCGCGACGGCGCGCTGCGGGCCGGCGCGGCCGGGCGGCTCGGCGCCGGGCGGCTCGGCGCCGGAGCGCGCTCGGCCTTGCGGGCCGGCTTCATGGGAGTCGCGGCGGGCCCGGTCGATATCCCTGCGGCCTTGATGTCGACTTCCAGGTACCGCGCCGCGTTCTGGACAACGTCCTTACGGGCCAGCGCTCTCATGCCCTCCAGGAACTTGGCCACCAAAGAACGAATCTCATTCTCGATCTCGACATCGGATATCACGCAGCCGCCGTCTCACGAATCCCCCGGAATGTCAACGTCTTCCGCGCGGAGTGGCCCGCAGAGACCGGAGAAACCCGGACGATCACGCGCCGGCCGGCGCCAGCGACCCGGCGCTCGATCGCTGGCCGCGGCGCGTGTCCAGTGTGAATTTGCCGCTCTATCAAATGAAATGCGGGCAAGATCCGAAACCCATCGACAATCCATGTCGGGCCCCTCCGTCCGCGGCGTGGGCCGCGGGCGCGGGCCACGTCGTTGAGCAGAGGTCGACTCGCCGCTCGCGGCCGCGCCGGCGGGGGCGGCCCTCCCGGGGGGGCGTGCGGGGGCGGGTGATCAAGCCGCCTTGACCGCGTGGAGCGACGGGGGGCGCAGCGGGCGGAGCGGCGCCGCCGCGAACGCCGCGCCGAGCGCAAGCCCGCGGAACGTCAGCCGCATCCGGAGGGCATCGAGGTAACCCTCGCGGTGCAGGGCGTTGATCACCCGTCGGACGTCGGCCCGGCGCACCGCGAGGGCCGTGGTCAATGTTTCAAGGGTCACCGTCTTGCCCTCGCTCTGGAGGGCAACCAGCGTCCGGAGAAGATGAGGAACGAGGTCCTTGTCCGTCATGGCGCCGAACCTAGTTCAGTAGCTGAACGGTCGTACAGTTTGTGACCACGATTTCTTCGGGCCGCCGGCGGGAGCGCCCGAGGCGCGCCGAAGGTGGCCGTCGTCTATGGTACGTCCCGCTGGTGCGCCCCGACGCCTCCTCCCCTCAAGCCGTGATCCTCGCCGGCGGGCTCGGCACCCGGATGCGCCCGCGGACGGAGCGCACGCCGAAATTCCTCCTGCCGGTGGTCGGCAGGCCGTTCGGGGCGTGGCTCCTCGAGCGGCTCGCCGACGCGGGCTTCGGCGAGGTGGTCCTCTGCGTGGGTCACCTCGGCGACGCCATCCGAGCGGCGATGGGCGACCGGTTCGCGGGGCTGCCGCTCCATTATGCCGACGACGGCCCCGAGCTCCTGGGCACGGCCGGCGCGCTACGCCGGGCGCTGCCCCACCTGGCCCCTGTGTTCCTCATGACCTACGGCGACTCCTACCTCCCCTTCGACTATCTCGCCCCGCTCCGAGACCTCTCCGCGCACCCGGGCGCCCTCGGTACGATGGCCGTGTTCCGGAACGAGGGTCGGTTCGACGCGTCGAACGCGGCGATCTCGGGCGACCTCGTGGTGCGCTACGAGAAGCTCCGCGCCGGCGCCCCGCCCGACCCTGCCCTCGATCACATCGATTACGGCGCGACCGCGCTCCGCCGCGGGGTCGTCGAGGCGCTGCCGGCGGACACGCCGCTCGGCTTCGATGCGGTGCAGCGCGATCTCGCTTCGCGCGGCCGCCTGCGGGCCCTCGCGGTCGCGGCGCGCTTCCACGAGATCGGCTCCGAGCGGGGCCTCCGCGAGCTCGAGGCCGCGCTGGCGGCATCGGCCACGGCGGAGGAGCGGGGATGATCGTCTCCCGCGCCCCGGTCCGCTTCTCCCTCGGCGGCGGCGGGACCGATCTGCCCGCCTACTCCGACCGCTTCGGCGGCTACCTCCTGTCGGCCTCCATCGACAAGTACATCTACGTCACGGCCAACAAGCGCTTCCACCGCGACATCCGCCTCGCCTACTCCAAGACCGAGATCGTGCCCTCGGTCGACAGGATCGAGCACCCGATCTTCCGGGAGGCGCTCCGGATGATGGGAATCGAGCACTCGATCGAGCTCACGAGCGTCGCGGATCTCCCCGCGAACTCGGGCCTCGGCTCGTCGAGCTCGTTCACGGTCGCGCTCCTCAACGCGCTGCACGCGTACAAGCGCGACTTCGTGTCGTCCGAGCAGCTCGCGCGCGAGGCGTGCGCCATCGAGATCGATCGCCTCGGGGAGCCGATCGGCAAGCAGGATCAGTACATCGCCGCTTACGGCAACGTCACCGCGTTCACGTTCTCGCCGGACGGGTCGGTGCACGTCGAGCCCGTGCCGGTCCGCGACGAGGTGCTGGACGAGCTCGAGAGCAACCTGCTCATCGTGTGGAGCGGCATCGAGCGACCGGCCAGGATCGTGCTCTCGGAGCAGGGGCGACGGCTGCACGACCTCGAGCCCGCGGTGGTCGAGCGGATGCATCGCATCAAGGAGATCGGCCGCGACGTGCACCGCATCCTCGTCTCGGGCAGGCTCGACGACTACGGCGAGCTCCTGCACGCCCACTGGACCCAGAAGCGTAAGCTCGCCTCCAAGATGACCGACGAGGTCCTCGACGAGATCTACGAGGTGGCCCGGGGCGCCGGGGCGCTCGGCGGCAAGCTGATGGGGGCCGGCGGGGGCGGGTTCTTCATGTTCTACGTCCGCCCGGCGGAGAAGCGCCGGGTGCTGGAGGCGCTCGCCGCGAAGGGCCTGCGCGTGCTGCGCTTCCGCTTCGATCTCGACGGCGCGCGCATCGTCGCGAACCTGCACCGATCGTGAGCGGGCGCGCCGACGCATCGGCGCGCCTCCCGCTGGGCATTTCTACGGGACTCTGGCTATAAATCGATCATGCCTCAGCGCACGCACGACTTCGTTGAAAAGTACCTTCGCGAGACGTCCGAGATCGCCCTCGCGACGAGCCCGGACGACATGACGCGGGTCATCGAGCTCCTCTTCGAGGCGTACCGGAACGACCGCACCATCTACACGTGCGGCAACGGCGGCTCGGCGGCCAACGCGAGCCACCTCGCGTGCGACATCGCCAAGTTCACGTGGGTCGAAGGCAAGCCGCGCTTCAAGTGCACCTCGCTCTGCGACAACGCGGCCCTCCTCAGCGCCCTGACCAACGACGTCGGCTTCAACCGGATCTTCCTCGAGCAGCTCGACGGCCGCGTCGTCGCGGGCGACGTGCTCGTGTGCCTCAGCGTGCACGGCGGCTCGGGCGCCGATCGGGCCGGCCCGTGGTCGCAGAACCTGGTGGCCGCCGCAGATTTCGCGAAGAAGTCGGGGGCCAAGGTGGTCGCGCTCGTCGGCTACGACGGCGGCGCCCTGCGCCAGATGGCCGACGCCAGCGTGATCGTGCCGAGGACGCGGGCCGGCTACACGTCGACGCCGCACGTCGAGGGCTTCCACGAGGTCTACCACCACCTGATCTGCGAGCGGCTCCTGCAGCTCGTGGCCGAGAGCTGAGCGCCGCGTGGCGAGGCGCGGGGTCGTGCTCGACCGCGACGGCACCCTCATCGACGTGGTGCGCGATCCCGAGCTCGGCGTCGTCGTGACGGCGTTCCACCCGGACCAGATCCGCCTCCTCCCCGGCGTACTCGAGGGCCTGCGGCGCCTCGCGGACGCGGGGTTCTTGCTGGCGATCGCGACCAACCAGCCGGGGGCGGCGAAGGGCCAGGTCCCGTGGGGGGCGATCGAGCGCACGAACCGCGCGCTCGTCGACGGCCTGCGCGCGGCGGGCGTCGCGATCGCGGCGCTCGCGGTGTGCCCGCACCACCCCGAGGGCGGGCCGGGCGGCGATCCGGCGCTGATCGGCCTCTGCGACTGCAGGAAACCGAGGCCGGGCATGCTCACGGGGCTCGCGCGCGATCTCGATCTCGACGTCGCCGCGAGCTGGATGATCGGCGACACGCCGAGCGACGTGGCGGCCGCGCGCGCCGCGGGCATGCGGGCGGGGCTGATCCTGGATCGACGCCGCTGTGAGCTGTGCCCGCTCCGGGGCGAGGCCGACCTCCCCTGCCCCGATCGCGCGGCGCCGCGGCTCGATCTCCTGGCCGCGGAGATCCTCGCCGAGCCGCGCGGCTAGTCCCGTGCGGCCGCCGTCGGCGGCTACCTGGGCGCGAGCGGGCCCACGAGCGCGGCGACGCGCTTCGACAGCGGGGGCTGGTTGTCGCTGCGCCTCGAGAGCGGGATGCCCTCGGGCGAGAGGCGCAGGCACGGCTCCGCGACGAACATGGCGAACGAGATGTACTCGTGTAGCCACTGCGAGAGCCTCGCCTCGGCCTGCTCGGGGCCGGCGAGGATCGTCGCGTTCTCGATCATCCTCGCGGGCTCGAACGTCCCGTCCGCTGCCGGCCCCGCCCCGCGGAAGAGGGCGTCGTAGAGGCCCGCGCCGGCGACGAACGCGGCGAGCTGCCAGCGCACCTCGTCGCCCCGCTGGACCCCGTCGGCGGCGGAGAGGATCGACGCGATCGCCTCGTTGAAGAGCGCGATGCCGGCGGCGGCGCCCGTCGGCCCCGGCGCGCGCATCACCACCCGTCCGGACTGCGCCAGCTGGAAGAGCGCCCGGGTGGTCTCGAATTCCCCCTGCCCGATCGCGCGCGCCACCTCCGCCACCGAGCGCTCGCCGTCGACGGCGTCGTACACCGCGCGGAGCTCCCCCGGCGCCGGGCCGCGATCCGAGACGCGCGCGGGCACGTGCTGGTCCGACGGGATCCGCTCGCGGAAGTAGCGCATCTCGTCCATGCGGCGCACCGCCTCCAGGAGCAGCGCGTGGACCGGGAGGTTGTGGCGCGTCGGGATCTGCTCCTCGTCGAAGCCCGCGAGGAAGTAGAACATCCCCTCGCCCGCGAGGAGCACCCGGTAAGCGATCTCCTCCGCCTGCGTGCTGAGCAGCTGGTACAGCCGCTCCCGGGGTACGAAGCCGAGCTTCACCGCGGCCTCGCCGAAGCGCACGTCCGGCGCTGCGGCGGCGAGCGTCTGCTCGACCTGCGCGCGCGAGAGCGCGCCGTAGCGATAGAGCACCTCGCCGATGCGCTCGCCCTCGACGGTCGAGCGCGCGGCGATGGCGTGGCCGGGCTCGAAGAACAGGGACCGGCTCTCCCCGCCGTCGATCACGATGAGCTCGCCGCACCACGCCGCCTGCCCGATGAGCGACACGACATCGCAGAGCGCGCCCGGCCCCGTGATCTGCCCGGCGAGCCGGAGCGCCGCGCCGGTCCCCGCGTCGCGCGGCGCCTCCTCTCCCACGTGGCGCATCACGACGAGGTGGTCGGGCGCCGGCAGCAGCTGGAACATCCCCTGCCGCGCGCGCAGGTGCTTGCTGGCGTCCAGGTCGACGGGGTGAGCCGTGCCAGTCGCGTCGATGCGCACGAGCGAGCGTTGCTCTTCGGTCATCGTCGCGATCTCTAACCCAGCACCGAGAGGGGGGCCACGGCCGGCCTCTGGCGCCGCGTCATCCCGCGGTCGCGCGGCGTGCTACCGTCCCGCCGTGACGCCCCCCCCGGATCACGACGACGGCGCGCCCGGCGATCCGAGCGCCCGCGACGACACCCCGGCCACCGCGGACGCGCTCGACGCGCGCCTCTCGGCGGCCCGCTACATCTCCGATCCGGCGACCTCGCTCGCGCTCTGGCTTGCCCTCCGGATGGAGCGGCCGCTGCTGCTTGAAGGACCGGCGGGCGTCGGCAAGACCGATCTCGCCCGCGCCGCGGCCGAGGCGCTCGGCCGCGGGCTCATCCGGCTCCAGTGCTACGAGGGCCTCGACGAGGCGAAGGCGCTGTACGAGTGGGACTACGCGAAGCAGATGCTCTACACGCAGCTCCTGCGCGACGCGGTCGCGAAGGAGATCGTCGGCGCGACGAGCCTCGCCGCCGCCGCGCGCGCGATCGCGGGGAGCGAGGCGTCGTTCTTCAGCGAGCACTTCCTGATCGCGCGCCCGCTCCTCGCGGCGCTGCGGAGCCCCGCTCCCGTCGTCCTCCTCATCGACGAGGTCGACCGCGCAGACCCGGAGTTCGAGGCGTTCATGCTGGAGGTGCTCTCCGACATGCAGGTCACGATCCCCGAGCTCGGCACGATCCGCGCCGCGCGCCCGCCGCTCGTCCTGCTCACGACGAACGCGACGCGCGAGATGACCGAGGCCCTGCGCCGCCGCTGCCTGCACGCGTTCCTGGACTACCCGCCGCCGTCGCGCGAGGTCGCCATCCTGAAGGTCGCCATCCCGGGGATCGAATCCCGCCTCGCCGCGCAGATCGTCGCGTTCGTCGGCGCCTTGCGGGCCATGGATCTGCGGAAGTCCCCCGCCATCAGCGAGACGATCGACTGGACCCGCGCGCTGCTCCTGCTCGGCAAGCGCGCGATCACCCAGGAGGTCGCCCGCGACACGCTCGGCGTCCTGCTCAAGCACCAGAGCGACCGCGGCGACGCCGAGGCGAAGCTCGGTGCCCTCGTGAGGGCGGCCGAGCACGCGGGCGCGGGCGAGCCGCCTACCTGAGCTCGGCCACCTTCTCGCCGAACAGCTTCTCGAGCCGCCCGAGCATGGCGTCGTTCGGCTCGACGCGGAGATCGCGCCCCAGCGACAGCACCGCCTCCGCCCCGTCGTCGAGCTGGATCACGAGCTGCACCGGGCACACGCCCGGGCTCGCCCGCAGGAGCGCCCCGAGCCGATCGATGTGCTCGCGCCTCGCGCTGCGCGACTTCAGCGTGATCGCCACGCTCCGCGTCTGCGCGAGGATCGCGTCGGAGAGCGGCTGCACCTCGTCGAGCAGGAGGGTCGGCTCGCGCGGCGCGGACTCGGTCTCCTCGGCGCCCTCCTCCACCATGGGGAAGCTGACCTTCCCCGAGATCAAGACCGGCTCTCCCCGGTTCAGGAGCTCACCGTAGGCCTCGATCTGCTTCTCGCGCACCTTGACCTCGACCCGGCCCGCGGTGTCCTCGAGCACGAAGAACGCGATCTTGCCGCCGCCCCCCTTGAAGATGCGCTCGCGATAGCCCTCGACCATCCCGCCGACGCGCACCCTGGACCAGGGATCCATGCCGGCCAGCGCGCTCACCGCGGTCACGTCGAAGCGGTTCAGATCCACGCCGTATCGATCGAGCGGGTGCCCCGAGACGTAGAAACCGAGCGACTGCTTCTCGCGCGAGAGCGTCTCGCGCAGATCCCAGTCCTCGGCCATCGGGTAGTCGTCCAGCCTCACGTCGCTCTTGGACGCGACCGCCGCGAACAGGCCGATCTGCGCGCTGTTCCGCTCCTTGCTCGCGGAGCGCGAGCGCTCCAGCGCCCTGTCGATGCCGGCGAACGCCCGCGCCCGTGAGATGCCCCGCGCCTGGAGGCTCGCGTCGAACGCGCCGCACTGCACGAGCGCCTCGAACACCCCCTTGTTGACCCGCCGCGGATCGACGCGCTCGGCAAAGTCGAACAGATCCGAGAACGCGCCGCCCGCCTCCCGCGCCTCGAGGATCGCCTCGAGCGCCGACTCGCCGACGCCGCGGATCGCTCCCATTCCGAAGCGGATCTTCGGGTCGTACGGATCCTTCACCCGCGAGCCTCCGCGCCGGGTGCCGGTCACGCGCTTGCCGCTCGTCCCCGGCGTTGCGCTGTAGACGACGGTGAAGTCCATCTTCGACTCGTTGATCTCGGGCGGCAGGATATCGACCCCCCACGCGCGCCCCTCCGCGATGATCCGCACGACCTTCTCGATCTTGTCGCGGTCGGCGGTCATCAGCGCGCAGAGGAACTCGACCGGGTAGTGCGCCTTCAGGTAGGCCGTCTGGTAGGTGAGCAGCGCGTACGCGGCCGAGTGGCTTTTGTTGAAGCCGTAGCCCGCGAAGTACTCGAGGAGCCCGAAGATGCGCTCGGCGTCCTCCGCCTTCACCCCGTTGTTGAGCGCGCCGTCGACGAACGTCGCCTTCTGCTTCGCCATCTCCTCGGGCTTCTTCTTGCCCATGGCGCGCCGGAGCAGATCGGCGCCGCCGAGCGTGTAGCCCGCGAGCTGCTGCGCGATCTGCATGACCTGCTCCTGATAGACGATGACGCCGTAGGTCGGCTTGAGGAGCTCGTCGACGAGCGCGTGCATCTTCTCGATCGGCTTGCGGCCGTGCTTGCAGTCGACGAAGTCCTTCACCATGCCGGTGCCGAGCGGCCCGGGCCGGTAGAGCGCCACGGCGGCGACGATGTCCTCGAAGGCGTCCGGCTTCAGGTCCTTGAAGAGCTGCTGCATGCCGCTCGACTCGAGCTGGAAGACCCCGGTGGTCTCGCCCGACTGGAGGAGCGCGTAGGTGGCGGTGTCGTCGAGCGGCACCGCGCTCACGTCGAACCGCGCGCCCTCCCTCGCGGCGACGTCCGGCCGCGCGTTCACGAGCCGCACGGCGATGTCGATGACGGTGAGCGTCTTCAGCCCGAGGAAGTCGAACTTGACGAGCCCGGCCAGCTCGGCGTCGTCCTTGTAGTACTGGGTGACGAGCTGCTCGCCGTTCTTGAAGCACGGGACGTGGTCCCAGAGCGGCCCCTCGCTGATCACGACGCCGGCGGCGTGCATGCCCGCGTGCCGCGTCAGGCCCTCGAGCTTCTGCGCCTGCTTCAGGAGCTCCGCGACCGTGGGGTCGCTCTCCCTGAGCGCCTTGAGCTTCGGCTCGATCTCGAGCGCCTCGGGGATCGTGTACATGATCCCCGGCGACTTCTGCGGGATGAGGCTCGCGATCTTCTGCGCCTCGATCGCCGGGAACGCCATCGCCCGGGCGACGTCCTTGATCACGCTCCGCGCCTTGAGCTCGTGGAACGTCGCGATCTGCCCGACGGACGGCTTGTCGGCCTCCTTGCTGTACTTCTTTGTAACGTACGAGATGACCTCGTCGCGCCGGTCCATGCAGAAGTCGACGTCGAAGTCGGGCATGCTGACGCGCTCCGGATTCAGGAAGCGCTCGAACAGCAGGTTGTACGGGAGCGGATCGAGATCGGTGATCTCCATGGCATAGGCCACGAGCGAGCCCGCGCCCGACCCGCGGCCCGGCCCGACCGGGATGCCGTGGTCCTTGGCGTACTTGATGAAGTCCCAGACGATGAGGAAGTAGCCCGGGAAATCCATCTGCACGATGACGTCGAGCTCGATGTCGAGCCGCGTCCGGTAGACGGCCTCGTCCACCTTCCGGCCCGAGCGCGCGATCTGGGCGAGCCGCTTCGTGAGCCCCTCGTGCGCCACGTGCCGGAAGTACGACCCCGTGTCGGCGAACCCGCTCGGCAGCGGGAACGTCGGCAGCATCGGTTTGCCGAGCTTGAGCTTGAGCGCCGAGCACCGCTCGGCGATCTCGAGCGTCGAGCGGACCGCCTCCGGGTAGTCGCGGAAGAGGTGCATCATCTCGTCGGCGGGCTTGAGGAACATCTCGAAGCTGCCGTGGTGCGCGTCGCTCGCCTCGGCGAACGTGCGGTTCGCCGCGATGCACGACAGGTAGAGCTGCCCCTCGCCGTCCTCGCGAGCGCCGAAGTGGGCGTCGTTCGTCGCGACGAGCGGCAGTCCCAGATGGCCCGCCGCGCGCGCCAGGATGCCGTTGAGCACGGACTGCTCGACGAGCCCGTGGTCCTGCAGCTCGACGTAGAGGCTCCCCGGCTCGAAGCAGTCCCGGAGCCGGCTGAGCGCCTCGCGCCCCTCCTCCTCGCCCTGCTCCAGGATCCGCTGGGCGACCACGCCGCCCATGCAGCCGGTCAGGCCGATGAGCCCCGCGCTGTGCTGCGCCACCATGTCGAGCCGCACGCTCGGCGCGAGCCCGCTCGCGGGATCGACGTGCCCCTTGGACACGATGCGGACGAGGTTCTTGTAGCCCTCCTCGGACGCCGCGAGCAGCACGAGGTGATCGACGGGCGTCTCGTCCACGCCCGAGCGCGACACCTGCCCCGCGGCCGCGCCCCAGCTGCGCGCCACGTTCACCTCGCAGCCGATGATCGCGCCGATTCCCTGCTCCTTGCAGGCCTTGTAGTGCTGAATCGCCCCGAACATGTTCCCGTGGTCCGTCAGGGCGACGGCGCGCATTCCCAGCGACTTGGCGCGCGCGGCCAGGTCCTTGATGCGCAGCGCGCCGTCGAGGAGCGAGTACTGCGAATGCACGTGGAGGTGGATGAACTCAGCGGTCACAGCGGGCTTCCAGGTGGCTTCTCATCGTCGTGCGAGTCGGGAAAGACAGGGAATCATGGAGAACGGAATCTGAAGGCAATTGGACGACCAACCGTCGCTTGCCGGCGAGCTCACATATAGCGCATTGCGCAGCGGGGATCGCCCTTGATGAGGCGCGCGAGCCGGCGCTAGCCTATGCGCCCGTTTGTAGAGCACTTGCCTGATTTGGGGTGGGGTTTCCAGAAAGTGAGGTCGATGATGCGTCATTCCCGTATCGCCGTCGCGGTCTATTTGGCGACGGCGCTCCTGTCCGTGGCCGGTTGTGGCTCCGATCCTGCGGCGCCGCCTGCCGAACAAGACCAGGACGTCGACCTCGGCCAGCCCCCTGCGCCGGGCCCGGCGCAGGCCGGCGACGGCGCGGGGGTCGCATTCGCGATCGACCGCCTCTTCCTCGGCGACACCGATCGCGACGGGAAGAAGACGGCTGGCAGCTGGAAGCAGTACGGCTTCAACATCGACGGCAAGGTGTCCAACACCATCTCGGAGGACCTGTGCCGGCCGGTCGACGATGCCCCCCCTTCCGAGGTCTATCCGGACGGGCTCGACGGGATCGACAACGCCTTCGGAAGCAAGCTCGTCGGCCTCATTGGGACTCTCCTGAGCGACCCCTCGACGAGGGTCACCGACGCCATCGCCAACGGTGATTTCACGGTGATCCTGAAGGTCGACGGGCTCGGCGCGCAGTCGTCCTACAACCCGCTCACCGCGAAGCTCTACGGCGGCGCCACGCTGGGCGCGGCGCCCGCCTGGGATGGCAGCGATGCGTGGCCCGTCGTTCCGGAGCTGCTCGATGACGCTCAGGACGTCGAGAGCGCCAAGATCGTGTTCCCGAAGAGCTACGTCGTCGACGACACGTGGGTTTCGGGCCCGGAGTCGCAGGTCGCCTTCAAGCTGAACCTGACGATCTCGGGGACCACCATCGGCCTCACGATCCGCAACCTGAGGATCGCGATGGACCTCGCGCCAGATCACAATTCGGTGATCAAAGGCACCCTCGCGGGCGTGCTCGAGACGGCTGTCCTCGTCGAGGAGCTGCGCAGCGTTATCGGCGCTGTCCAGCCGGGCGTCTGCGAGGGCACCGCGCTGGAGGCGATCCTCGACTCGGTCCGTCGCGCCTCGGACATCATGAAGGATGGTAGCCAGGACCCGAGCCAGGACTGCGATGCCATCTCCATCGGCATCGGGTTCACGGCGAAGGAGGTCCAGCTGGGCGAGATCGCCCCCCCGGCCGAGACGACCGGCGCGCCGTGCGGGACGGCTCCCGCGGACGAAGGCTGAGCGCCGCGCGACTCCCCTCCGTCTGCGGCCATCGCGGCGAGCCCTCGTTCAGGGCTCCGCGGGCGCCTCCCGGGTGCCCTCTGGCCAGAGCTCCACACAGCCTGCGACGTGCAGCCAGCTCAGCCTGACCGCGCCCTGCGCGAAGATCGTGCTCGCCGTTGAGCCGTCGCGCGCCCCGCGAGCGTCTCTAGAAGCGACCCCGCCCGTCCAGGGTGCGCGCTCAGGCGAGGGAGACCTCGGCGGCGTGCTCTCTCGGTCCGCCCGCTTGTGGGGGTCCGAGAGGCGCCCTCTTCCTGGTTTCGTTTGTCCCGACTTTTCGCTAGAAGTCGGCATCGCTTCGATGCGTCCACCACGCAAATACCCGATGGCAGTGAAGATTCATGGCGAGCTGCCGTCCCAGGGCGTCAGCCCGGCGGGTTGCCGACGCGAGCTCTGGCTCGTGTCCCTCAGAGGAGAACAACGTCCCATGCGTAGATACGTCGCTTCCGTTCTGTGCGCCGTGATGATGGTTGGTACCGCCGCCGCGACGGCGGGTTGCACGGCCAGCGCCTCGTTCAACACCGGCAAGGAGCCGGTGGCCGAGCCCCCGCCCCCGCCCCCGCCGGAGCCGGCGCCCGAGCCGAAGGAGGAGAAGAAGCCCCGCCCGCGCTTCAAGATGACCTTCAAGCTCAAGGGCAACCAGGTCGAGCTGCCCGGCCCGGTGGTCTTCGAGACGAACAGCGACAAGCTCCTGCCCGAGAGCGACGAGGTCCTCAGCATCGTCGACGACTTCCTGAAGCAGCGGAAGGACGTCACCCTGCTCCGCGTCGAGGGCCACACCGACTCCGACGGCGAGGACGCCGCGAACCAGACGCTGTCCGAGAAGCGCTCGATGTCGGTCGCCCGCTGGCTCGTCGCGAAGGGCCACGACTGCAAGCGCTTCATCGCCGTCGGCTTCGGCGAGAGCAAGCCGGTCGCCGACAACAACACGCCCGACGGCAAGGCCCAGAACCGCCGCACCGGGTTCTTCATCGCGGCCCTCGAGGGCAAGGCGGTCGACAAGCAGCCCGTGGACGGCGGCGGCAAGGTCGCCGGCGATGCCTGCAAGTGATGGCGCTCCGCCCGGGCGCGCTCCGGATGGCGCGCCGCGCTCCCCGCGGCGCACGTCCGAGGTGCGCTCGGCGGGCTGACAGCTGACGGCGGAGCCCCGCTCGCCGCCGCGCCGCGTCCCTCCGGGCGCGCCGGCGGCGGACGTCGTCTTGTTGTCCTTCTTTGCTTGCCTCCCCCACCATCTTCACTATCCGTACTCCTCCACGACATGCGGAGACGCCACGACAAGCCCCTGGGCCGCCTCCTCTTCACGGCCGTCCTTTCGCTCGGCCTCTTCGGCTGCGACCCCGGGACGGGCGACGTCCGCGAGTGGACGCCGGCCGATCACGATCCGCCGAGCCCCAACGAGGGGCAGGGCGGCAAGGTCGCCGCGCGGCCGGTCGCCTCGAACGAGACCGACCCGGGGCTGATCGAGCTCGCCTGGCAGCGGAACTGCTCCAGCTGTCACGGCAGGGCCGGCCGCGGCGATGGCCCGCAAGGTCCGATGGTCCGCGCTCCGGACCTCACCGACGCGGCATGGCAGGAGCGGGTGACCGACGTCCAGGTGGCCGAGGTGATCCGGAAGGGCAAGAACAAGATGCCCGCCTTCGACCTGCCGCAGCAGGTGATCGACGGCCTGGTGAAGCGGATCCGCACCGGCAAAGTGCGCTGAACCCCGATGAGCTCGACCTCGCAGGAGGATCTCGATCAGGCGCCGGAAGAACGACCGGACGCACGGGAAGAACGGTCGGACGCGCCGGAGGGGCGTCCGCCCTGGGTCCGGCGGCTCGCTCCGGCAATCCTTGTCCTGGGTGCGCTGTTCGCGGGGAGCGTCCTTTTCAAGAACCTACCCGAGGAACGCGAGGTCGAGCTGCGGCTGGACGACGCGGCGACGGTCGTGCGGCTCGCGGTGACCTGGACGGATCCTTCTTCGGATCAGCCTGCGACCGACGCCGCGCCGATCATCGACAGTTCGTGGCAGTTCGCCGAGGGGACGGCGCCGAGAACGGTCCTCACCAAGGTGTCGCTTCCGGACGGCCTCTACCATGTCGAGATCGCCGTCGGCCGGAAGCGCGGGCACGACGTCGTGAGCCGGACCGTCACGTTGGCGGACACCTCCCGGATCACGCTCTTCGTGCACTGAACAGCGCCCTCCTGAAGCGCGCGACAGCCTCCGGAGGACCGGCGATCCGCTCCCTCGCCGGCCGCTGTCGGCGGGTGCAGGAGACCGTTGACTCCAGGAAACTGACAAGCCAGGCACTGCCGTGAGTTGGAAGCGTGTCCCTGAGGCGCCACTTCGCGTCCAGCGGGCCGCGCGCAGCTCTTGATGCAAAAGCTTCAACTTCTGCGACAAACATTTGTTTCTGTTCAGTTTTTCGCGTAAGCCGTGGCGGCGGTTCGGATGGGAATGGAATATGAGAACGAATTCCCTTGATGCGTTCACCCCGGAACCGCTACTTCTTGGCCCGCAGCAGCAGGGCGTGGCACCTTATCCTACAACCACTTACACGCTCTGACCGGGACAACCGTGAAGCATCGTGGTGCCCTCCCGGAGCGAGCGACCATGCGGCCTTTACAGTGCCGCTGGAGGCGGAGAAGGAGAACCGATGAGGATCACCCCGTGGTATCTGGCTGCGCTCGCCCCGTTCGCCGCCATTGGTTGCAGTGGCGCGTACCTCGGCCACGCCACCGTCGTGGCATTGACGATCGGCATCTTCCTGGGGACCCTTTCGCTCGGCCGTACTCCGAGCTCTCGCCCTGCCCCGCCGAACGCCCCTGTCTCCTGACTTTCTCGCCCAACTGCCACCTGCCGCACGTCGACGCGACGCTTTCCCGAGCGCTCGACCGCGCCGGCGCTTACGCTCGGGGGGCGTGAGGTCATGACGCACGACGCCTCCGTCGGCCGGCTCAAGCGGCTTGAAGAGTTCACGCTCATGGACCTGGAGTCCGTGCACCTCATCCTGCGCGGCGAATCGGTCATCGACTGGCGGAGGCTCAACCTTCAGAGCGAGCAGGACGCGCGCGATCTCCTGCTCGCGCAGGAATTCCGCTCCGACGAGCCGGGGGATCGCGCCCACCTCGAGAGCGTCAAGAACGAGGCGATCGCGTACCTGCGCCGCCACTTCGAGTTCCCGATCCCGAGCCCTGTCGCGCGTGCGTCGGTGGAGGAGATCCTGATGCTCGCCTCGGGCAAGGGTCACCGCCAGCTCTGCGCCTGCACGATCCTCAAGGCGATGCACATCATCCATCACCTGGCCGGGCGCGAGCTCCTCTTCTCGATCCCGATGTCGGACCAGGACGTCTTCCACCTCGTCGAGGAGAAGGTGTACCGGGTGATCGGCGGCATGCTCGCGGCGGGCTTCCCCATCACCGAGTTCATCGGCGGGCGGAAGAACAAGGACTCGCTCTACACGAAGCTGCTGTCAAAGACGGACACGACCGCGGCGGCCATCTACGACAAGCTCCGCTTCCGCATCGTCTGCCGCACCGTGGACGATCTGCTGCCCGTCCTCCTCTACCTCTCCGAGCGCCTGTTCCCGTTCAACTACGTCGTGCCCGGCGAGAGCACGAACACGATCCTGCGGTTCCGGAGCTACTGCGAGGCGCGGCCGTTCCTCCAGCCGATGCTCGAGGGGCTGCAGACGGACGTCGACGACGGGCTGACAGCAGGCGACAACAGCTTCAGCGATCGGAGCTACCGCGTGATCCACTTCGTCGTCGATCTGCCGGTGCGCCTCCCCGCCGAGATCCTCGACATGGCGCCGCCCGCGGCCTGGGCGCTCGGGCCGATCATCTTCGTCCTCTGCGAGTTCCAGCTGATCGACCGCGAGACCGAGGCGGCGAACGAGATCGGCGAGGCGAGCCACGCCAGGTACAAAGAACGGCAGAAGCACGCGGTCATGCGCAGGCTCAAGCTCGGCGTGCGCTCCACCCGCGACCCGGTGAGCGGCGGACCCAAGCGCGACCGCTAGGCGCGCCGCAGCGCGGGCGCGGATCACGCTCCGGATCGACGGGGCCATCGGCGCGCGCGGTGCGCAACGGCGCGCGGATCGCACCATGCGCCGATCGCGCGAGGCGCGATCGTACGCGGAGCCGATCGCGCGAGGCGCTAGCCGCAGGCGTGGCCGCGACGTCGTCGCGGCACGTGGCGCGGGATGGAGCTGCGAGAGCCCAGCGGGGAGCTGGGAGAGGTCCGCAGGATCTCTGGATGGGGGGTCCCTGGAGGAAGCAGCGCTTGGAGCAGGGGGCGGACGCCGCCGGGAGGCCGGGAGCAGTCGGGCTATCGAAGCAGGAGCCGCCGAGCGAGCAGCCAGGGCAGTGACGGGCGTGCGTGGAGGAGACGCGCAGTCCCTCAGCGACGCCGCCGTGCGAGCGAGCTCAGATGCGGCCCTTCAGCGCATCTCGATCGAGGACGACGATCCGGCGGCGATCGATCTCGATCACCCCCTTGCGGCGGAGATCGCCGAGGGTGAGCGTGACGGTCTCGCGCGTGGAGCCGATCATGCTCGCCATCTCCTGATGGGTGAATGGCGCGGAGATGAGCACCCCGCGCGGATCGGGGATGCCCCAGCGCGTGGCGGCCTTGAGCAGGAACTCACAGAGGCGGGCCTCCACATTGCGGAAGAGCATCGAGGCCAGGCGCTCCTCGGTGTCCGTGTGGCGCTCGACCAGCGTGGTCACGATCGCGGCGGCGAAGTTGGCGTCGCTCGCCATCAGGTTGCGCACCGTCGTCAGGGGGATGATGAGCGCCTCGACGTCCTCGGTGGCGATCGCGCTCTCCCGGTGGGCCGTGACGCCCCCGAGCGCGGCCTCGCCGAGCACGTCGCCGGCCCCTCTGTAACCGAGCGACAGGCTGCGCCCGTCGCTCATCCCTCGCACCAGCCGGACCCGGCCGAGGCTGAGCATCGCGAGGGCGGTCGATGCGTCGCCCTGCGTCACGAGGTGACGCCCTTTCGCGACGCGTTGAATCGTCCCCCCGTCGGCCAGCGCCGCCTGCGTGGCCGGGGATGCCGCATTGCCGATCGCCCCACGCCGGACAACCCGTCGCTTGCGCGAGTCTAGGTCGAGTCCACCGTCGTTCCCGAGTGCGCCAGGCTGGACCCTGACGCTCCGTGCCATCGCATCCTTACCCATCATCATCGCGGCTGCTCCTGCGGTTTGCGGTGTCGCGGTCCTGCTGTTCCCTGAGGGCCCCGCCGGCCGGGGGGCACCGACTTGTGCCGGAACCTCCCACTTGCGTTGACATCTCGGAGACGCGGCCCGTACCTTTCGGTTTGAGCCGGGCACGCCCCGTGAATGAACCCCTGCACGGGGGAGCCAGTTCGACCGCTCCTCCAGCTACGGACGTTGGATGCGCCTCTTTAGCGGCAAAATTACTCCTCTCACAGAAGAAATCGTCCGCGCGCTCGTGGACAACCGTGACATCGAAGTCGAGTCGAAAAAAGAGGTCGCGCTCGACGTCGAGTCGGTGTTCACGAGCTACCTGCACGCCGAGCGGGAAGCGACCGAGCGGGCGAAAGAGATCCTTCAGGCACGCGGGCTGCCCCAGGGCGAGTTCAACCGGGTCAAGCGCCTGGCCGCAGAGCAGAAGGGGATCAAGATCGGCGAGGAAACGATGGATTATCTCCTCGACCAGCTGCTCGAGATGCTGATGCACTCGAACAACGTCGGAGAGGTGTTCGTCGAGGACCACGACCTGCGGCGCCGGATGAGGCCCATCCTGCGGAAGTACCTCGAGATGGACGAGGCGCTCGACACCGAGGTGCGCGGCAAGCTCCGCCACGTGCAGGAAGGCTCCCGCACCTGGGAGGTCGAGTACCAGCGGGTCATGGGCGAGATCCAGCGCCGCAAGGGGCTGCTGTAGCCGCCGGCGCCAGGCGGACGAACTCGCCGCAGGGCGAGCAGGCCGCCCCTGGCGTCCGTCGGATCCAGCGAGACCTTGCCCGAACCGCGCCGCGGCGCCCGTTCCACAGGAATGCTTCTGTAGGACAGGAGCGCACTGCCTGCGACCATTCCCCGTGTGGAACGTTCCGCCTGCCAGATCGGGCTCCGTCGTGGTACCGGAGGACATCATGAGCTGGATTCCCAAGGTCGAGGCGAAGCGGCACTTCTGTCATAAATGCAAGAACGAGCTCATCTTCGAGGTGAAGCTCCAGCGCGCGGACACCTGCCCCCATTGCGGTGTCGACCTCCACTGCTGCAAGAACTGCGAGAACTGGGACCCGGCTGCGCATAACCAGTGCAAAGAGCACATCGCCGAGTACATCCCGGATCGGGAAAGCGCGAACTATTGTACTTTCTTCACGTTCAAGAACGGCGTACCGGAAGATAACTCGAAGCGCATCGCGGATTCGCGCTCCAAGCTCGACAACCTTTTCAAGAAGAAGTAGGCGCCCGCTGGGGAGCACGCACATGTCCACGCCTCGCTACTTGGTCACCGGCGGTGCCGGATTCATCGGAAGCAACCTCGTCGCGGCGCTGACCGCCGCCGGGGAGCGGGTCCGCGTCCTCGATAACCTCGCGACGGGCCGGTGGGAGAACCTCGACGGGCTCCCGCACCAGTCGCTGATCGAGCGCATCACCGGGGACATCCGGGAGGCGGCGGCGGTCGCGGCGGCGGCGAAGGGGGTCGAGGTCATCCTCCACCAGGCCGCGCTCGGCTCGGTCCCGCGCAGCGTAGAGACGCCGGTCGAGTCGAACGCCGTCAACGTCGGCGGCACGGTCACGGTGCTCGACGTCGCGCGCCGGCAGGGCGTGCGCCGCGTGATCTTCGCCGCGTCCTCCAGCGCGTACGGCGAGACGCCCGTCCTCCCGAAGCACGAGGGCATGGAGCCGATGCCGCTGTCGCCGTACGCGGTCACGAAGCTCGCCTGCGAGCACTACATGAAGGTCTTCGCGGGCATCTACGGCCTGGAGACCCTGAGCCTGCGCTACTTCAACGTCTTCGGGCCGAACCAGACGCCGGACGGCGCCTACGCCGCGGCGATCCCGCGGTTCGTCGACGCCGCCTTGCAGAACCGGCCGATCCCGATCTTCGGTGACGGGGAGCAGACGCGCGACTTCTGCTTCATCGAGAACACCGTCTCCGCGAACCTGCTCGGCGCGACGTCGCCGAAGAAGTTCAGGGGCGAGATCATCAACATCGCCGGCGGCCGCAGGATCGGGCTGAACGAGCTCTGCAAGGAGATCTCGCGGGTCCTCGGGCGAGACGTCGCCATCGAGCACCTCCCGGCCCGCGCGGGGGACATCCGCCACTCGCTCGCCGACATCTCGCGCGCGTCCGAGCTCATCGGGTACGAGCCCCGCGTGCGCTGGGAGGACGGCATCGCCCCCACCGTCACGTACCTGCGGACGCTCCGTGAGAAGGGCCCCGCGGCCGCGTCGGCCACGGTCACCTGTGGCAAGGTTCCGCTGCCCAAGGCCCAGGCGGCCTCGGACACCGGGCCCCAGGCGAGCTAGGTAGAGCGGGGCGGCTCGTGCGGAGCATGACCGGCTTCGGGCTCGGTGACGCTTCGCTCACCGAAGGGCGCGTCGTCGCCGAGATCCGCTCGGTGAACCAGCGCTTCCTGGATGTGCGCGCGCGGCTCCCGCGCGAGCTCGTCGATCTGACGATGTTCGCCGAGCAGGTGGCGCGCGAGCGGCTGCGCCGGGGCCGCATCGAGATCATCGTGCGCACCGAGGGGGCGGTGCTGGCCCCGAGCACGCTCGATAAGTCGAAGGCGCGCGCGGCGTTCCGCGCGCTCGCCGAGCTCCGCGACGAGCTCGCGCCGGGCGCCGACGTGCCGCTCTCGCTGCTCTGCGCCGTGCCGGACCTCTTCGCGCCCGCCGGCGGCCACGAGATCGCCGCCGTCCGCGCCGCGCTCAAGGTCGCGATCGAGCGCGCGATCGACGCGATGGAGGGCATGTGTCACCGCGAGGGCGAGGCGCTCGCCAGCGACATGCGCGGGCGCGTGGCGACGCTCCGCGCGCTCGCCTCGGAGGTCGTAGCGCGCGCCGACGACGCGCGCGAGGCGCTCCGGCGGCGCCTGCGCGAGCGCGTCGAGCGCCTGCTCCACGGGGTCGAGGCTGGCTTCGAGGCGACGCGAATCGAGGCGGAGGTGATGTTGCTCGCCGAGCGCAGCGACATCACCGAGGAGGTCACCCGCCTCCGGAGCCACCTCGACCAGTTCGGCGGCGCGCTCGCGGCGCCGGGCGGCGACCCCTGCGGAAGGAGGCTCGACTTCCTGCTTCAGGAGATGGTACGCGAGGCGAACACGCTGGGCTCCAAGGCGCAGGACGCCGCCATCTCCCATCACGTCGTGGCGATGAAGGTGGAGCTCGAACGCCTGCGGGAGCAGGTCCAGAACATCGAGTGACAGGAGAGCATGTCGACCGAAGCACTCAGTGACGACTTCCTCCTCCTCATCGTGTCGTCCCCGTCCGGCGCCGGGAAGACGACGCTCTGCGGGAGGCTGCGCAGCGAGTTCCCCGACCTGCGCTTCTCGGTCTCTCACACGACGCGGCGCCCGCGCCCGAACGAGGTCGACGGCCGCGAGTACCATTTCGTCGACCCGAGCACGTTCGAGCAGATGATCCGCATCGGCGCGTTCGCCGAGTGGGCCCGCGTGCACGATCACCTCTACGGGACGAGCCTGAAGGAGATCGAGATCGCCCGCGCCACGGCGCGCGGCGTCCTCTTCGACATCGACCACCAGGGCGCGAGGCAGATCAAGGCGAGCCTTCCCGAGGCGGTCGCCGTGTTCATCCTGCCCCCGTCGCTCGCCGAGCTCGAGCGGCGCCTGCGCGGCCGCGGCACCGAGGACGAGCAGACGACGCTCCGGCGCCTCCGCAACGCGAAGGGGGAGATCGAGCACTACGGCTTCTTCGACTACGTGATCGTGAACGACGAGATCAACCGCGCGTACGAGCAGCTGAGGTCGCTCGTCTTCGCCGAGCGGTGCCGCCGCCAGCGGCGCGCGTCGCTCTGCGAGCGGTTGCTCGCAGAGAGGAGGTTCGAGCGATGAGCACCAGCGCGACGCACGACGTGCTCGCCGTCATCGGCGGCAGCGGGCTCTACGAGATGGGGTGGCTGGAGGACGTCGAGGAGGTCTCGGTGTCCACGCCTTTCGGTCTGCCGAGCGACGTCGTGCTCCGCGGCCAGGTCAAGGGCGGCGACGCGACCGTCCTCTTCCTGCCGCGCCACGGGCGCGGACACCGCTTCTCCCCTTCGACGATCAACTACCGCGCGAACATCTGCGCGCTGAAGATGCTGGGCGCAACGCACGTGCTCAGCGTGAGCGCCGTCGGCTCGCTGCGCGAGGAGATCGAGCCCGGTGACCTCGTCGTCGTCGACCAGTTCATCGATTTCACGAAGCGCCGGGCCTCGACGTTCTTCGACGACGGCGTGGTCGCCCACGTGCCGTTCGCCGATCCGGTGTGCCCGTTCATGGCGAGCGCCGTCCACGACGCCGCGAGCTCCACCGCCGCGCGCGTCCACCGCGGCGGCACCTACGTCTGCATCGAGGGCCCGCAGTTCTCGACGCGGGCCGAGAGCCACATGTTCCGGTCCTTTGGCGCGCACGTCATCGGGATGACCAACCTGCCCGAGGCGAAGCTCGCGCGCGAGGCAGAGCTCCCCTACGCCACGCTCGCGCTCACGACCGACTTCGACTGCTGGCGCGTGACCGAGGAGGCGGTGAGCGTCGAGGCGGTCATCGCCGTGTTGAACCGCA
The DNA here is from genome assembly GCF_051521455.1 of Sorangium sp. So ce887. NCBI lineage: Bacteria > Pseudomonadati > Myxococcota > Polyangiales > Polyangiaceae > Sorangium > Sorangium sp. So ce887. Next base: position 5,344,433 of record NZ_CP150354.1, read on the forward strand.
ACATCGTGCATGCACGGAACGTCGCGAAGGCCCTCGCCCACAGCCTCCCCGACGTGTCGCAGAGCCCGGCCCGCCACGTGCTGCAGAAATCCATCATGACCTCGGCCGGCGCGACCTCGCCCGACGCACAGGCGCGGCTCGAGTGGCTCATCGGCCCTCGGCAGAAGGCGGAGTGAGCGGTGCTCCCCGGCGAAGGCTGTCGCCGCGCCCGCTCCGCGGCAGCGAGCCAGCATCGTCTCGCCCGGCCACACGGGCGCGGCGACGGTGTCGCTGAAACGAACCGCGCAGCTAGCGGCTGCGCGCCAATCTGACTAAGAGGCTTCTGTGACGACCTCCTCCGCGATCCTCATCATTGGCTCGATGGCCTTCGACGACCTCGAGCTCCCCTCCGGCAGCGCCAGGAACGTCGTGGGTGGCTCGGCCACCTACTCGTCGTTCGCCGCGTCGTGCTTCGCTCCGGTGCGCACGGTCGCGGTGGTCGGCGACGACTTCCCCGAGGAGACGCTCGCGGCGATGCGCGCCCGGGGCATCGCCGTCGAGGGCGTCGAGCGCGCTGCGGGGAAGACGTTCCGCTGGGCCGGGCGCTACGACGTCGATCTCATCCATCGCACGACGCTCGACACGCAGCTCAACGTGTTCGCGTCGTTCGCGCCGAAGCTGCCGGAGGCGTACCGCGACACGCCCTTCGTCCTGCTCGGCAACATCCACCCCGCGCTCCAGCTCGACGTGCTCGAGCAGGTCCGCTCGCCGCGCTTCGTCCTCGCTGACACCATGAATTTCTGGATCGAGGGGGAGCCGAAGGCGGTCGCGGCGATGCTGCGCCGCATCGACACGCTCGTGGTCAACGACGAGGAAGCGCGCCAGCTCTCGGGCAAGTACAACATCCGCCGCGCCGCGAAGGAGATCCTGTCCCGCGGTCCGCGCCGGCTGATCATCAAGCGCGGCGAACATGGCGCGCTGCTCTTCGACGAGGACGGCGTGTTCGCGGCGCCCGGCTTCCCGCTGGAGGACGTTGTCGATCCGACGGGGGCCGGCGACGCCTTCGCAGGCGGGCTCATCGGTTACCTCGCTTGCCAGCCGGAGATCACGCCGCTCGCCCTCCGACGCGGCATGCTCCACGCGACGGCGACGGCCTCGTTCTGCGTCGAGGCGGTGGGCACGCAGCGGATCGCGACGGTGGCGCGCGCCGACATCACGGCGCGCCTGATCGAGATCCGGGCGCTCTACGAGTTCGGCGCGAGCACCATGTGAACCCACCCGGGGGTGGACCCGCGCGAGGGCCTTCCGTGTGCGGTCGCTGTTCACCTTCCGGCGCATAGCCGTGCTAGATGACCGTCAAAGTGAACATGAACCTCACCACCCGTACATTCGCAGGCACCGTCTTGCTCGCCCCCCTCGTCTTCGGCTGCGCGGCCCGCTCGGCGCCGTTCGACGAGATGGACAAGGCGCAGATCACGGTGCTCCGCCTCCAAGGGCAGGAGCTGGCCCCCACGCCCACGACGACCCAGGCCCCCACCCTCATTCCGGGGATCCCGCCCGAGCTCCAGCAGATGGGCCAGGCCGCTCTCCAGGGGCTGCAGCAGGCGCTCCCCGGCCTGATCCCGCCCAACCTCATCCCTGGTCAGACGGCGAGCACGCCGGTGCTCCCCGCTCAGCCCCGCTTCAAGAACTTCGTCATCCTCCAGCAGCGTCAGCTCACGACCGGCGACAGCGATGAGGAGCTCAAGGACCAGATCCTCGACATCTTCGGCGATGAGGGCAGCTTCACCGCGGACCGCGGCAACTGCTTCTACCCGGGCCTGGGCATTTCCATGATTCGGCCGAACAACCCCACGCCGGTCGACCTGCTCATCTCCTTCTCGTGCAATCAGGCCATGGGCGACGGCTTCGTTTGGCCCCACCAGGGAGTCAACGGCTTCACGGCCGAGACCCACCAGAAGCTCAGCGAGATCTACCAGCAGCTGTGGGGACAGTCGGTCCCGCCCGGCGCGTGATCTCCCGGCGCGGCGAGGACACCTCCCGAGCCGCATTCATGTAAGCAGCGCTACATAGCGCGCCTGCAGGGCCCGGATGCTAGACTTGATCGAGCTTTCCGATGTCCCTGCCTTTCGGCCAGGAGCGCGCCGCGGCATCATGATCCCCCAACCCCAGCTGTTGCCGGGAAAGGAGCTCGGGCACTACGAGTTCCTCCTGCCCATCGCGCAGGGGGAATGCGCAAACCAACCCCGGGCAAGCCTCCCTCGACGCGGTGGGGGCCGACCGTGACCACTCCCGGGTTTTGAGCGGCCGCAGGACGCGGCAGCTCCGCGACGCGCTCCTCCTGGCAGCGAGCCTGGGCGTCATGGGCAGCGTCCTGCTGTTGCGCCGGAGCCGGGAGCCCAGCGCCTCGCCTGTCCCGGCGCCGTCGAGCACGTCCGCGGAGCCGTCGCCGCTGCCCAGGGGTGGCGAGCCCGAGCGCATGGCGCTCGACGAGCACGAAGCGCAGGCGGGGTGCGACTTCGCCGACCACGGCTTCGGTGGCTACGAGCGCTGGCGCCCCCTCCCGGTGGGCAGGCTCCTCGTCCCGCCGGCACGCGCGATCTCGACGGATGGCGGCTACGATCTGCTCGTCCATTTTCACGGCGCCGAGGCGATCCGAAAGGTGCTGGCTCCCAGGGACCTGGAGCTTGTCATCGCCGGGGTCGATCTGGGGACCCGCTCGAGCGCCTACGCGCGCGCCCTCGAAGGCGGCGGCTGGGACGCGCTGCTCCAGGCCATCGACCGCGAGGTCGGAGCTGCGGCCGGGATCGCGGGCGCGCGCGCACGCCGCCTGGTGCTGTCGTCCTGGAGCGCCGGGTCGGGCGCGATCGGCAGGGTCGTCGAGCGCGGGAGCCGCCACGTCGACGCCTTGATCCTGCTCGACTCCCTCTATGGCTCCTACATGCCTGGGCAGACGTCGCTCGTGCAGGGCCAGCTTGCCCCTTACGTGGCCCTGGCGAACGACGCCGCGCGCGGCGCGCCCGTCTTCTACCTGACGCACACCGAGACCCCGACGAGCGGCTACGCGTCCACGAAAGAGGTGGCCACCTTCCTGCTGCGCGAGCTCGGAGCGAGCCCCATCGCGGTGACCTCCAGCGGCGACGGCGCGCCGCCCGGAGCTCCGGGCCTCGGCGCCGAGGAAGCGGGAGACGCGCTGCGGCTCACCCGGATGTACGACGGCGGCAGCCTCTACGTCCGCGGTTACGCCGGAGCGGGCCCCGGCGGACACTGCGCGCAGCTGCGGCTGCTCCCCGCGATCCTGGCGGAGCACGTGCTCCCCGCGCTCGGCCGTTGAGGCGCCGCTGCTCCGAGGGCGCGCGGCGTCCTCTCCGGCGAGGCGCCGGGCGCGCCGGCGACGCCGCGCGCGCCCGGTGAACCGGCGGCTGCCCGGTGAGCCGGCGGCTGCCCGGTGAGCCGGCGGGCGCCTCGGCTCAGTACGATTTCGCGAACACCACGCGCCGCGGGCTGGGCTTGCCGGTGAAGATGCATGTCCCTTCGCCGGTCACCGCGTCGGCCCACGGCGCGCCTTCGAACCCGCCGGTCGGGATGCAGCGGATGGTCACCTTGTGCGCGTCCTTCACCGCCGTCTCGATCTCCGGATCGCCGGACCAGTGCGCCAGCGCGAACCCGCCCTGCGACTCCTTGCCCTCCTTCGACGCGAAGAACGCATCGAAATCGGCGCGGCTGTTGATCACATGCGTGTTCGCGTCGCGCATCGCGAGCGCGCGCCCATAGAGCGTCGCCTGGATGTCGGCGAGGATCTCGGTGATGCGCCCCGTGAGCTCTGCGCGCGCCATGCTCGACTTGTCCTTCGGCGAGCGGTCTCTGCGCATGACCATGGCCACACCGCCGTCAACGTCGCGCGGCCCGACCTCGATCCGGACGGGGACGCCCTTCTTCACCCACTCCCACTGCTTGTCGCCGCCGCGGATGTCGCGCCGATCGATCTCGACCTCGACGCGCCGCTCGCCGAAGCGCTGCGCCCGGAGCTCCTTCGCGAGCCCATCGATGTACTCGTCGACCTTGGCGCGCGTGTCGTCGCCCCGGTAAACCGGCAGGATCACGGCGTGCGCGGGCGCGAGGCGCGGCGGGAGCACCAGGCCGTCGTCGTCGCTGTGGGTCATGATCAGGCCGCCGACGAGGCGCGTCGACACGCCCCAGGACGTCGTCCAGGCGTACTCTTCGGTCTCCGCCTTGGTCTGGAACTTGATGCCGCTCGCCCGGGCGAAGTTCTGCCCCAGGAAGTGGCTCGTCCCGGCCTGCAGGGCCTTGCGATCCTGCATCATCGCCTCGATCGCGTAGGTGTCGACCGCGCCGGGGAAGCGCTCGCCCGCCGTCTTCGGTCCCTCGAGGACGGGCATCGCCATGAAGTCGCGCGCGAACGTCGCGTAGACGCCAAGCATGCGCAGCGTCTCCTCGCGCGCCTCGGCCTCACTCGCGTGCGCGGTGTGCCCCTCCTGCCAGAGGAACTCCGACGTCCGCAGGAACAGGCGCGTCCGCAGCTCCCACCGCACGACGTTCGCCCACTGGTTGATGAGCAGCGGCAGATCCCGGTAGCTCTGGACCCAGCTCGCGAACGAGGCGCCGATGATCGTCTCGGACGTGGGGCGCACGATGAGCGGCTCCTCCAGCCGGGCCTGGGGGTCGGGGATGAGCCCGCCGCCGGGGCCGGGCACGAGCCGGTGGTGGGTGACCACCGCGCACTCCTTCGCGAACCCCTCGACGTGCTCCGCTTCCTTCTCGAGGAACGACTTCGGGATGAACAGGGGGAAATAGGCGTTCTTGTGCCCGGTCGCCTTGAACATGCTGTCGAGCTCGCGCTGGATGTTCTCCCAGATCGCGTAGCCCCACGGCTTGATGACCATGCAGCCGCGGACCGGGGAGCTCTCGGCGAGGTCGGCCGCGCGCACGACCTGCTGGTACCACTCCGGGTAGTCCTCGTTGCGCGTGGGCGTGATGGCGGTCTTCGGCGCTTCGTTCTTGGCCACGGTCTCTGCTCTCCTCGCTGGGCGGCTTCGCAGGCGGCCTTCGACCTGGCCGCGCTCTTCCCGCAGCGGGCGGTCAGCTGGCACCGGCCCCGCTCCGGGCTGAGCGCGCGACGTATCAGGAGCGCGGCAGGGTGTCGAGCGCAGCGGCCCTGCCCGGGAGCCGCGCGGGCTCCCCGCTCGATGCACCCGCGCTCGCCGCTCGACGGCTCCCCGTCCTGGCCGCTGCGCGCCCGGCCGGCTTCGCGGCGGCGCGTGGCCATGGTACGCGCAGGAGAACGACGTGAAATACGTCATCCTCACGCACGGCGGGGTGGCCGCGCCGCAGAACGGCGCGGACAGCTGCGCCAGGGCCGCCGACGAGGCGCTCGGCGCGCTGGACGCGGGCGGAGAGGCGCTCGCGGCGGCGATCGCGGCGACCGCCCGCCTCGAAGACGACCCGCGCTTCAACGCCGGGACGGGCTCGAACCTCCGCCTCGACGGGCAGACGATCGAGATGGATGCGGCCGTGATGGCCAGCGATGGACGGTTCGGCGCCGTCGCGTGCGTCGAGCGCGTGAAGAACCCCGTCCTGGTCGCGGCGAAGGTGATGGAGACGCCCCACCTGATCATCGCCGGCGCCGGCGCGACCGCGTTCGCGCGCCGGCTCGGGTTCACCGACCACGATCCGGTCACCGAGGCGGCGCGCGAGAGGCACGGCCGCGCCCTCGCCGCGCTGCGCGGCGACGGGGGAGACAGCGACTACACGAACGACGCGGCGCGGTTCCACGCGCTCACGGCGACGCGGTTCTGGAACTTCGACGCCGAGCCGGTCGAGTGCGACACGGTCGGGGCCGTCGTGCGCGACACGCACGGCCGCTTCGCCGCCGCGGCGTCGACGGGCGGGTCGACCTACTCGCTCCGCGGCCGCGTCGGGGACGTGCCGCTGATGGGCGCGGGGATCTACGCCGGCCCGCACGGGGCGGTGGCGGCGACCGGGGTCGGCGAGGAGATCGCGCGACGCCTCCTCGCGCGAACGGTCTATGACTGGCTCGCCGACGGCGTCGCGCCCGCCCGGGCCGCGCAGCGCGGCGTCGCGATGTTCCCGGACGTGATCGCCGTCGGCGTGCTCGTCGTGGGGCGTAACGGCCAGGCGATCGCCTCGAACCGCAACATGCCGAGCGCGCAGCTCGCGGGCTGAGGAGCCGCAGACGACGATGCAGAGCGGAGACCCTGATGCGATCGTGGTGGGCGCGGGACCGAACGGCCTCACCGCGGCGGCGTACCTCGCCCGCGCGGGCTTCTCGGTGCTCGTGCTCGAGGCCGAGCAGGAGCCGGGCGGCGCCGTACGGACGCGCGAGGTGACGCTCCCGGGGTTCCACCACGATCTCGGCGCGGCGTTCTTCCCCTTCGGGCAGACGAGCCCCGCGCTGCTGCCGCTCGACCTGCCAGGGGCCGGCCTCGTCTGGCGGCACGCGCCGGTCGACAGCGCTCACCCGGCGCCCGATGGGACCTGCGCCTCGATCGCGCGGGACGTCGACGCGACGGCGAGGTCGCTCGGCGAGGACGGCCCCGCGTGGCGCCGGATCGCCGGCTGGCACGCGGCCACACGCGAGCGGCTGCTGAACGCGCTCCTGGCCACGCCGCCCGCCCTCGGGGCGCTGCTCCGCTTCGGGCCCCTCAACCTGCTCCGCCTCGCGCAGGTGGCCCTCTCGAGCGGCCGCGGCTTCTCGACGCGCACCTTCCGGACCGAGGCGGCCCGGCGAGTGATCCCCGGCCTCGCCCTCCACACCGACGTGGGCCCGGAGGATCCCTGCGGCGCGATCGTCGGCTTCATGCTCACCCTGCTCGCCTCGAGCGGCGGCTTCGCGGTGCCCGAGGGCGGCGCCGGCGCGATCACGCGCGCCCTGCTCCGGCGCGTCGAGGAGCGCGGCGGCAGCCTCCGCTGCGGCGCCCGGGTCGAGCAGATCATCGCCACGCAGGGACGGGCGACCGCGGTCCGGCTCGCGGACGGCGAGGAGATCCGCGCGCGCCGCGCGATCGTCGCCGACGTCGCGGCGCCGACGCTCTACCTCCGCCTGCTCGCGGCAGAGCTCGTCCCCGCCCGGGTCCAGCGCGCCATGCGCCGGTTCCGCCAGGGGTTCGGCACCTTCAAGATGGACTGGGCGCTCGACGGCCCGGCGCCGTGGTCCCACGAGGACGCCGCGCGCTCCGCGGTCGTGCACGCGGGCGACAGCCTCGACGATCTCGCCGAGTTCACGCGGCAGGTGCGCGCCGGCGCGCTCCCCGAGCACCCGTACCTCGTGATCGGGCAGCAGTCGCTGGCCGATCCGACCCGCGCGCCGGCCGGGCGCCATACCCTGTGGGCCTACTCGCGCGTCCCCTCCTCCATCGACGGCGGCTGGGCGTCCTCGCGCGAGCGCTTCGCCGACCGCATCGAGGCGCGGATCGAGGAGCTCGCCCCCGGCTTCCGGCAGCGGATCCTCGCCCGGAAGATCTGGGCGCCGGACGACCTGGAGGCGATGGACGCAAACCTCATCGGCGGCGATCTCGGCGGCGGCTCGGCCGACATCCGGCATCAGCTCTTCTTCCGACCGGTGTTCCCCTACTTCCGCTACCGAACGCCGGTCCGCGGCCTCTACCTGGGCTCGTCCTATGCGCACCCCGGCGCCGGGGTCCACGGCGCCTGCGGGCGCAACGCCGCCCTGGCGGTGCTGGAGGACGAAGGCTGAGCCGCCGGCGCTCCGCCCGTTCGAGGCCTACTTCGACCGCGAGGGCGGGCCGTCCCGGTAATCGGAGCGCTTCAGGCCCTGGCTGGCGATCTTCTCCTGGAGCGTGCGCAGCGGCATCCTGAGCCGCCGCGCCGCCATCGCCAGGTTGCCGTTGGTCGCGCGGAGGGCCTCGAGGATGATCTCGGCCTCCAGGCGGTCCATCTGCGCCTTGAGCCCGATCATCGGCGCGGAGCTGGGCGGCGCGATCTCGACGAAAGGCCGGTCCGGCGGCGGCGGCGTGGAGCGCTTGCGCGCCGCGAGGGCGTTGATGCTCTCCGGCAGGTCGAGCGCAGTGATGACGTTTCCCCTCGCGATGACGACGGCGCGCTCGATGGCGCTGCGCAGCTCGCGCACGTTGCCGGGCCATGGATACTGCTCCAGCAGCGCGAGCGTCTCCGGATCGAGCGAGCGCACGTTGCGCCGGTGCGCTTCGTTCGCCTGCCGGAGGAAGCGCTGCGCCAGCGGCCCGATGTCCTCGCGCCGCTCGCAGAGCGGAGGGATGCGCAGCGGCACCGCGTTGAGCCGGTAGAGCAGGTCCGAGCGGAACGTGCCCGCCTCGCACATCGCCTCGAGATCGCGGTACGTGGTCGCGACGATCCGCACGTCCACCTCGATCTCCCTGGTCGATCCGATGCGGCCCATGCGACCGGTGTCGAGGAGGCGCAGCAGCGCGGCCTGGGAGGAGGGCGGGAGATCGCCCACCTCGTCGAGCACCACGGTGCCGCCCGCGCACGTCTCGAAGACGCCCTCCTGCGCCTGGGTGGCGCCCGGGAAGGCGTCGGCCTCGTGGCCGAAGAGCGTGCTCTCCAGGAGCTGCGCGGGCACGCCGCTGCACCCGACGCGGACCATGTGCTTCCGGTGGCGCGGGCCGGCCTCGTGGATCAGGCGCGCGAGCACGTCCTTGCCGGTCCCCGACTCGCCCTGGAGCAGCACGGGTGCGGACGAGCGCGCGAGGCGCATGGCGGTCTCGAGCACCGGCCGCATCGCGGGGCTGCGCATCACGAGCCCCTCGTCGTTGACCGCGCGCACGCCGCCCGCCGGCGTCGGCCCGCCCATCAGGCTGTCGGCGTTCGGCAGCTCTCTCCGCTCCAAGGCGCCGCGGCGCGCGTCCAGCGCGTCGAGGTTGAGCACCGGCAGCTCGGCGCTCGCGATGACGCGCAACGACGCCGTGATCTCCCCGAGCACCACCTCGTCGCCGGGCTTCAGGGTGCCCTGCTCCACGCGCTGCCCGCTCAGGAAGGTGCCGTTCGTCGAACCGAGATCCTCGATGAGCACGTCGCCGCACTGGAACGTGAAGCGCGCGTGGCGCCGCGACAGGCTGCGCTCGGGGATCGCGACGTCGGCGCTCGGATCGCGACCCACGACGACCCCGACCCCGTCGGTCAGCCGCACCGTCTCGGCGCCGTGCCGGTGGTAGATGATGAGCAGCACGTGCGGCTGGGTCCCCCGCTCGCGGCTCAGCTGCTTCAGCGCGTCACGGACCTGCGACATGGCGATCGGATCCGTCACGCCCAGCTGCGAATCGAGCTCGGCCTCCTGTGCGTCAGGATCCTCGGCCGGCGCGAATGGCTGTGCGACCGCGGTCTCCGCCGGCGACGCGTCGCCACGGTGCCCCTCCTCGGGCGCGCCCGGCTCGCGGACGTCCGGCGAAGGTAGACTCCTCGGAGCGGCCGGACGCGAGTGATTCATGCGTTCTCTCTCAGTGCGTGCCCGAGGAACCCCCGGCACCGGATGCTGGCCCGCGAACCCTGCTCGCGCTCATCCTTTATCCTGTGACCATAAGCCGCAGGTAGGCCAGCGCGCAAGGCGCGAGCAGTCGTTCGTCGGCTCGTCCGCGGCCAGCGCGGCCAGCGACTCACCCAGCCACACCGCTCTCCACCTCTATCTCGCCCCGGTCTCTCCCCTCTCCCACTCTCCCCACTCCCGTGTCCCGTCGCTCGCGCCTCGCGCCTCGCGCCTCGCTCCCCTTTTTACCGCCGCCTTCTTTCTCGTTCGTTTCAGCAGCGTGCCGCCTCGGGCAGCTCCCCTGTGCAGGCCGCCTCGATGCTCTGCTCAGGCGCCGCGCGCGGCATGCTCGCCAGAGCCGGGCGGTCGCGCGGAGGGCGTGGCCGGATCTTCAGCGCGGCAGTGCGCGTCGAAGTGTGAACACGGGATGTCCTCGATCGGCGGGAGCTCCGCGTAGCCGCGGGGGCCGGCGATCTCGTTGAAGCGGCGACCGAGCCAACCTGGGATCACGAGCGCGTAGGTGCGCGCGAGCCGCCTTCGATCGTCCAGGGTGCGCAGCATCGCGTGGTAGGTGACCTCGCCATAGGTCGCCTTGAAGGCGGCCGCCTGCTCAGGGCGCGCGAGCCAGCTCATGACGCCGGCGCGATCCGCTTCCGGATGGAACTGGACCGCCTCGACCCCCGGCGCGACCTGCAGCCCGAGAATCGCCCGGCCCTTGGAGATCCCGTCACGGCTCTCGCGGGCGAGGAGCTGGCCACCGAGGGAGCCCAGGCGGCGCTCGTCGAGGTTCACCGCTTCCCAGTTGCGGTGCTCGAAGGCGAAGAGACGATCGCCGAACGGAGACAGCAACGGGTGCTGCTGGCCGACCGGGGTCGTGTAGATAGGCATGACCCCGAACTTGCGATCGGCGCGCGGCACGACGTCGGCCAGCCGGTAGTGATGGACGACGAGCTCGAACGAATAGCAGATCGCGAAGAGCGCTCGCCGCTCCGCGCCCCCCTGGACCGCCGACTCGACCACGCCGTCCAGCAGACGCGCGAAGTCGAGCGTCCACGGCTCGCCCTCTCCATCGAACGGAGAGCCGGGGCCCCCCGAGGAGAGGTACAGATCACAGTCCGTAGGGATGGGTGTGTTGGTGTCCCGGGGAGACGCCTCGACAACCTCGCAAAATATGCCCGGATTGTGCCCTCGGACACGTTCGAAGAACGTTGCGGCAAGCCCGCGCAGGCAGCGCATCGCCTGGTTCACGTGGCCATTGTTCATGTCCACGATGCAGAGCCGGAGCGGTCTCAGCGGCCTCATCGACCGGCCGTTCTCGACGGTATGTATCCCGGCGGGCGTAGGTGGGAGCGGATTCGAGCTCATCGGAAGTGGACAGAGTGCAAACGTCGGCCCCCGCGTTTCTACCCATATCACCGTGTTGACCTCGCGAAAAGAAAGGTTTTCTTGGTTACGTGGGCAGTCGTGCGGGTGTGCGCGGAAGGTCACGTGGGTCACGCGGCGGTTGCTCGGCGGTTACTCAGGGGTACGCGCGGGGCATTGTCGAATCGAGGGCAGACCAAAAGTCCTTCCTCGGCCCCGCGTTCCTGGGGATCCTGTGTGTGATGAAAAAACAGAATGTACTGCCGCGTGATCCGCTGACTCGACGCCATGTGCTGACAGGCCTCGGCGCAGCGGTCGGCGCCGCGACCTTCGGATGCACCGCCACGGAGAGCGCGACGATGCTCGGGAACGTCGGTTCGAGCACGGATAGCTCGGGCGGAAGCGACGGATCCGGCGGCGCGGGCGGCGCCGGCGGCGCAGGGGGAACGGGCGGCTCGGGACAAGCGGGAGCGGGCGGCGCCGGCGGCGCTCCTGCGGATCGCTGCGCCGACACGGGAGGCCTGAGCCCCGCAGAGCTGCTCGCGCCCATCAGCACCATCGTCGTCCTCTGTATGGAGAACCGCTCGTTCGACCACTACCTCGGCTCGCTGCGGCTGAAGGAGGGCAGGCGGATCGACGGCCTGACAGGGAACGAGTCGAACCGAGCGCCGGACGGCGCGCGGATCTCGCCCTTCCAGCTCGACAACTTCACGCCCGTCGACCCGCCGCACAGCTGGGACGCGGCCCACGCGCAGTGGAATCAAGGGATGAACGACGGGTTCGTCGCCGCCCACGCAGGGCCGGATCAGCGCGACGTGATGGGCTACCACGTGCGAGAGCACCTGCCGATCCTCTACGCGCTCGCCGACGCGTCGGCGATCTGCGAGCGCTGGTTCTGCTCGGTGCTCGGACCGACCTGGCCCAACCGCTTCTTCCTGCACGGCGCCACGTCGAGGGGCGTCGCCAGGAATGTGCCGGTCACCGGCTTCACGAGCGTGTTCGAGCTGCTGAGCGACGCGGGGATTTCGAGCAGGAACTACTACCATGACGTGCCGTGGTGCTCGGGGGCGTACTTCAAGTTCAAGGGCGTCTCCGGGATCGAGCGCTTCTTCGAGGACGCGGACGCGGGGCTCCTCCCCGCGTTCTCCGTCATCGATCCCCAGTTCTTCGGCGCCACCGCGAACGACGATCACCCCGACCACGACGTGCAGCTCGGGCAGGTGCTCATCGCCAGCATCTACAACGCGCTCGCGAGGAGCCCGCAGTGGGGTCAGTGCCTCTTCGTGATCACCTACGACGAGCACGGAGGCTTCTTTGACCACGTCGCGCCGCCCACGGCGACGGACGACGATCCGCTGTTCTCCCAGCTCGGGTTCCGGGTCCCGTCGATCGTCGCGGGCCCGTTCGTCCGGAGAGGCTGCGCGGTGAGCACGGTGCTCGACCACGCGTCGGTGATCCGCACGCTGGAGGCGCGCTTCGACATCCCCACGCTGAACGCGCGCTCCGGCGGGGCGAACGATCTGTCGTGCTGCATCGAACCGGCGCTCCTCCGCGATCCGCAGGACCCGATCCTCCTGCCCACGGTCGAGATCTCCCTGTCGCAGCTGCGCTCGCGGACCGAGACCGGGATCTCCCAGCCGGAGCTGTGGGAGGCCGCGGAGCGCGGGCTCATCCCGCGGCACCTGGATCGCCGGAGCGAGGGTCCGGACATCGCGCGGCGGGTGCTGGCGCACGCGGAGCGGATCGGCGCCGCGAGGCTCAGGGACTGAGCCGCCGGCCAGCCGGCGCCGAGGTCGCACGGGGGCGGGAGGTCTGATAGAAGCGGCGCCGTGCCGCCCGACCTCGATCCGCCCGCCGCCACGCAGGCAGGGACCGCGCCGGCGAGCGCAGCCCCGGGCGCGCCCGCGGCGACCGGCGCGCGCCGGCCGGCCGCTGGACAGGAGGCGGCGCCCAGCGCGGCGCGGTCGTCGGCGATGGTCACCGCGGGGATCATCCTCTCGCGGCTCGTTGGGCTGGTCCGCCAGCGCGTGACAGCGCACTTCTTCGGCACATCCGAGCTCGCCGACGTGCTCGCCGCGGCGTTCCGCGCGGGGAACATCACCCAGAACCTCCTCGGCGAGGGGACGCTCTCGGCGACGTTCATCCCGGTCTATGCGCGCCTTCGAGCGGCCGACAACGCGCGCCGCGCGGCGCACTTCGCGCTCTCCGCGCTCGGGCTCCTGCTCGTCGCCGCCGCGGCCGCGTCGATCGTCGGCGTGATCGCGGCGCCGTGGCTGTCCTTCCTGGTCGCGGCTGGCTTCGACGAGGACAAGCTCGCGAGCACGACGCGGATCGTCCGGATCATCTTCCCGATGACTGGCCTGCTCGTGCTGTCGGCGTGGGGGCTCGGGGTGCTGAACGCGCACCGGCGGTTCTTCCTCCCCTACGCCGCGCCCGTCGCGTGGAGCGCCGCCCAGATCGCGGGGCTGCTCGTGTGCGGGGCGTGGCTCGGGATGCGCGGGGAGCCGCTCGCCGAGGCGCTCGCGTGGAGCGCGCTCGCCGGCGCCGCGCTGCAGCTCGCGCTGCTGCTCCCCTCGGCGCGCTCGCTGCTCGGCGGGCTGAAGCCGCGCCTCGACACGCGCGACCCGAGCGTCCGGGAGGCGGGCGAGAAGCTGCCCGCCGCGCTGCTCGGCCGCGGGATCATCCAGGTCTCCGGGCTCGTCGACACGCTCCTCGTGAGCTTCCTCGGCGCCGGCGCGAACGCGGCATTCAACTACGCGCAGACCATCTACCTGTTGCCGATGAGCATCCTCGGCACCGGGGAGGCCGCGGTGGCGCTGCCCGAGATGGCGCGCGACACGGCCGAGGCGGACGTCGCGCGGCGCAACGAGGCGCTGGCGCGCCGCCTCGGAGCGTCGCTCGCGCGGATCACAGTGCTGACCGTGCCGGCGACGGCCGTGTTCATGGTGCTCGGGCGGGAGCTCATCACGCTGCTGCTGCAGACCGGGACGTTCGATCGGGCGTCGACCGCGCGGGTCGAGCCGCTCGTGTGCGCCTACGGGCTCGCGCTGCTCGGGAACGCCGCGGGGCGCGTGCTGATCACCGCCTCGTTCGCGCTGGGGGACACGAGGACGCCGGCGCGCTACGCGCTCTATCGCGTGATCGTCAGCACCGTCGTCGCGCTCCTCCTGATGCAGCGGCTCGACGTGCTCGGCGTGGTGATCGGCGCCGTCATCGCCGGGTGGGTCGAGGCGATCGCCCTCGCGCTCCGCGTGCGGCGCGAGATCGGCGGGCTCGGGCTGGATCAGGTCCGGATCGGCCGCGTCGCCGCGCTCACGGCGGTCTCGGTCGGGTGCGGCGTGGCGCTGAGGGCCGCGCTGCCGGAGGCGATCGTCGCCACGCCGTGGGGCGCCGCGCTCGTCCTCGCGGGGTGCGGCGGGGGCTTCGCGCTCGCGGCGCCGGCGCTCGGGCTCTTCAGCCTGAGGTCCCTGCTGCGCAGGAGGTGATCGCGGGCGGCGACGCGCGCTCGCTGACCTCCGCTTGCGCGCGGTACCAGGCGACGTACCGCTCGACGAACTCGCGCTGCACCCGGCGCAGCGCGACGCGCGGGCGCTGCCGCTCGAGCAGGGCGATCGCCTCGCCGATCTCGAGGCCACCGCGGGTGGCGAGGTAGCAGAGCGCGAGCGTGACGCTCCGCCCGACGCCGCTCGCGCAGTGGACGTGGACGCGATGGCCAGCGCCGAGATGGCGCTCGAGGAACGCCACGCCGCGCGCGGCTTCCTCGATCGTGGGGGCGCACATGTCCCAGCAGGGGATGCGCAGGTACTCGACCCCCGCCGCGCGCAGGGCGAGCACCGGATCGTAGAGCTCGCGCGACACGTTGATCACCGCGCGGACCTCGAGGCGGCGGAGCTCGGCGACGTCGCCAGGGAGGAGAAACCCGCCGATCAGGAGGTTCGGGCTCACCCACGTGCGCCACGGGTGCCGCGGTCGGAACGACGCGGTGGCGCGGCGCAGCGCCAGGAATGCATAGAAAACCACGGCATAGGGCGCGAGCAGGAGGACCACCAACGCGGGGCGGAGGCGCACGCGCATCTCATGGCGTCGTCGCGCGCACGGCGCCAGCGGCCGGGCGGCACGCGCGCGGGCGATGCGCACGCCGCGCACGCACACAGGCGGCGCCCTGGAACTTGGCCCAGGGCGCGCAAGTCGGGCATGCGTCGGCCGATGCCGCTCGCTTCCCTGCCGACGGAGCTCTCCCGGCCGGTCTCGCCTCCGGACCTCCGGGCGCCGGTGACCCGCGCGCCACGACGCTCCGGGGGCGGTGCCCGACCGCGTCTTCTCGACGGGCTCGCAGGCCTGATCGTCGTGCTGGCCATGTCCGGTTGCAAGGCGGCAGGCGCATCGGTGGAGCTGTCGAAGGACGAGGCGGGCGACGGCGGCGAGCTCCAGGTCGTCGCGCTGCCCGCGGACGGGCCCAAGCTGATCGCGCTCCGCGCGGGGACGCCCGTGCTCGCGCGCCCGCAGTCAGGCGCGCGCAGGCTCGGAGAGCTCTATCCCGGCGCCGCCGTCGTGCGGTCCGTGGAGCCGTACGGACGCGCGGGGTGCAGCGGAGGGTGGTACGCGATCCGCCCCCGCGGCTTCGTCTGCGCGGGCGACGGCGCGACGCTGCACACCGACGCGGTCGCGGTGCTGCCGGCGCCGCCCGATCTGTCGCGGCCCCTTCCCTACCGCTACGGGCGCGCGCGGACCCAGGGAACCCCGGCGTACTTCGGGGTGCCGAGCAGCGAGGAGCTGCGGCACGCCGAGCCGGATCTCGAGCGCCATCTCGAGCGCGTGCAGCGCAGCGACACGCAGCTCGGCGCGTCGGCCAACGACGTCCCGCTGGATGAGCGCGGCGTCGCCACCGGACCGCCGGTGCTGCTGCCGCAGCGAGACGGCGTCGGCGAGGACGGGCGGAGGACCGAGTCCGGATACTTTCTCTTCCCGCTCGCCGACGCGATCGCGCCGCTCCCACCCCTCGCCGCGCTCGGCATCGAGCTCGGCGCGAAGGATGGCGCGCCCGTCGATCTGCGCTCCGCGATGAAGACGGTGGCGCTGCGCAAGGGCAGCGGGGTCGCGATCACCCGCACCTTCACGGCGGGAGAGACCGACGGCCGCAGGCTCGGCGTGACGCCGGACGGCCGGCTCATCCCGACCGATCGGCTACAGGCCGCGCTCGGCTCGCCGTGGCACGGCCTCGACGTCGAGAAGATCGGGCTGCCCGTGGCGTTCGTGCATCGCCACGACGTCAACACGTGGTCGATCGGCCGCGGCAAGGCGACTCCCGACGAGGAGGAGCTCGAGCGGCACACGGGCGTGCCGCTCACGGGCAAGTTCAGGACGGTGGCCGGCGTCCGCTTCGAGGAGGCGCGCGACGGTTTCTGGCTGCGCTCTCAGGATCTCGTCGTCATCGTGCGGCGCGCCAAGCTCCCCGAGTTCGCCAAGGGCTCGCAGCGCTGGCTCGACGTCAGCCTGGCCAACCAGACCCTGACGGCTTACGAGGGGCAGAAGCCGATCTACGCCACGCTGATCTCTTCCGGACGCGATCAGCTCCGCGATCCCGCATCGAGCGCGTCCACGGCGCGCGGCACCTTCCGCGTGCGGAGCAAGCACGTGACGCGCAACATCGACCCGCGCGAGGTGGCCGACAGCTTCGACGTCGCCGACGCCCCCTGGGTGATGGACTTCGCGCCGGGCAACGCGATCACCGGCATGTACTGGGGCGCCGGGGTCGGCGAAGCGCAAGGCTTCCACGACATCGCGCTGACGCCCGTCGATGCGCGGCGCATCTTCCTGTGGGCCGAACCGGCGCTCCCCGACGGCTGGCACGCCGTGCACAGCAGCGGCGAGGAAGGATCCCTCGTCCACGTCCGGCCTTGAGGAGCTCGTCGCAAACGCTGGCCCTGAGGTCAGGGAGGCCAGCGGCCGACTGTCACCATTGCTGGTGCCGAAGGAGGGACTCGAACCCCCGACCCGGCGCGTATGAAACGCCTGCTCTGGCCAGCTGAGCTACTTCGGCAAAAGTGAGGGCGGACTAGTACCGCTCCGTTCCCAGCCTGTCAAGCGATGTCTCGCCCTTGCGACCCCGCCGTCGAGACGCGTCGGGCTCATCGATCGCATCGATCGCATCGACCGCATCGACCGCATCGACTCATCGATCGCGGGCGGGGTGCTTCGGCAGGACGGCGGGGTTCCTCGCCTCGAACGGCATCGACCACCGAAAGCTCTCGCCGAGCTCGGGGGGCACCGGCGGGTACGGTGCGCCGCGCAGCACCGCGCGCCGGCAGTTCTCGTCGAACTCGGGGATGCCGCTCGGCCGCGTCACCGACGCGCTCTCCATCGTCCCGTCCGCGCGGATCACGAACGTCACGATCACGGTCCCCTGGAGCCCCTCGCCCGCAGCCCACTTGGGGAACGCGTCAGCCCAGAGCGGGTGCAGCTTGGCCATGATCTGCCGCATGTAGAGGTTGCGCCGGCGATCGAGCGGGTCGTTGTCGAGCAGCCGGCCGCGCCCCGAGCCGAGCGCGCTGGAGCGCGATCCGCGGCCTGCCACGCCGCCCGATCCGATCGCGCCCGGCCCCGCCTCTCCGCCCGGACCGAGCCCGCGCGCGCCACCGGCCGAGCTGGCATGGACGAGCGACTGGATCGCGGTCGCCACCTCCTGCTCGCTGTCGACCGTGTCGCTCGGGCGCCCCGCGACGTCGGCGGGGACCGAGGGCGTGCCCACGGCGACCCTCGGCCGCGCCAGCGGGACCGCCGCGCTGTCGCGATGATCCGCGCCGGGCCGCCCGTCGCGCACGCCCAGCCCCGCGGACGAGCGCTCGCCGCCCTCCACGGCCCCGCCGACCGCGCGCGGGCTCGCTCCGAGGGACAGCGTCGCGCCGGGTGCGCCGGACACGTCGACCTCGCTCTCGACGCCCGCGGGCCGGGCAGCTGCGCCGAGCGCGCTGCCCCGACGCTCGGGCGCCCCGCCGTCGCGCGCGCCGACCGACGGATCGCGCTCGGCCGCGGCCCGTCGCTCGGCCCGGCTGCCGACGCGGCCGCCCGCGAGGAACGTGAGCTCCATGGGCTCCCGGCTGGCTCGCCAGTCCTCGCGCGACGCGCGATGGGACGACGAGCGGATGCGCTGGATCTGGCTCCTGTCGAGGCGCGAGCGGACCTCGGGAGACAGGAAGGTCGCGTCGTCCCTGTCGGCGAGGTTCAGCGCGGGCAGCTCGGCCGCCTCGGTGCCGCCGCGGCCGCTCGTGCCCGTGTCCGGCCGCGCCGCGGCTTCCCCTCCGCCCCGCGTCAGGCTCGCGGGCAGCTCGGGCGCGATCGCAGCGGCGCTGTCGAGCGTGCCGTCCGAGACCACGGGCAGGTCGATCTCGATCGGCGCGCTCATCGCCGCCGGCGCTCCGACCGTGCGCGCGAGCGTCACGTCCCGCGCCGAGAGCGAGCCCGCGACGACCACCGCGCCTGCCCCGACGAGCCCGGCGTGGGCAGCGACGGAGAGCGCCCACGCGGATGCGATCCGGCGGCCGTCGCGTGACCTCTGCGCCATCGTCCTCTCACTATGCCTTGAAACTCGCACGAGGCGAGCCCGGAGGCGCCGCAGGCGCGGGCTCGTCTCAGGCGGTGAGCGAGGCGAACGCGTCGGCCTTCGGGAGCCGCAGCCGCCGGCGGGTGTTCTCCGCGGTGCGCGCGGCCAGCGCCTCGAAGGGCTCGCCCCGGAGCTCCGCGACGAAGCGGGCCGTGTGCAGCACGTGCCCTGGCTCGCACCGCTTTCCGCGGAACGGCACGGGCGCGAGGTAGGGGCTGTCGGTCTCGACCAGGATCCGGTCGCCGGGAGCCCACGCGGCGACCTCCTGGATCGCGCGCGCGCTCTTGAAGGTGACGATGCCGGAGAACGAGATGTCGAAGTCGAGCGCGAGCGCCCGCTCGGCGAACGCGCGATCCTCGGAGAAGCAATGGATGATGCCGCCCACGTCGCTCGCCCCTGCGCGCTCCAGGATCGCGAGCGTGTCCTCCGGCGCCTCGCGCGTGTGGATGACGATCGGCTTCTCGACCCTCCGCGCGAGGGCGACGAGCTCGGCGAAGACGCGCTGCTGTGTGTCCCTGGGCGAGTGCATGTAGTGGTAGTCGAGGCCGATCTCGCCGACGGCCACGACCTCGGGGCGGCGCGCGAGCACCTCGATCTCCGCGAGCATCCTGTCGTCCAAGGCGGAGGCGTCGTGCGGATGGACGCCGACCGCGGCGTGCACGTCGGCGCGCCGCGCCGCGAGATCCGCGGCGAAGCGCGCCGCCGAGAGATCGGCGTCGACGCCGACGACCACGAACGCGTCGACGCCGGCGGCCCGCGCGCGGTCGAGGACGGCGTCCGCGCCCTCGCGGAAATGCTGCGGATCGACGTGGCAGTGCGAGTCGATGAGCATGCTTCGGCTCAGGTGACGAGCTCCGCGAAGCGCGCGCGGAGCAGCGCGCTCGCTGCGTCGAGCGCGCAGCGGTCGCAGTAGCCCATCCCGCGCAGCCGCTCCAGCGCGCGCGTCGCGTTCCTGCGCTCCTCCTCGCGCAGCTCGCCCCAGCCCTTGTCCGACTTGCCGTCGCTCTGCGCGTCGCGGAGGAGCGCGACCAGGTCGCGGACGAGCAGCGCCACGCCCTTGCGCCGCTCCATGAACACCGCCTCCCGCACCTTGCGGATCTGCTGCGGGAACACGACCGCGTTCACGATCTTCTGGCCCGGGTGGTCGATGGCCCACGCGGCGATCGCCGAGATCAAACCGCGCCGGTGATCGTCGTGCTTCGTGCGGACGCCGAGCAGCGCCTCCACCTCGCGCATCATGCGCTCGTCCGGGTTCTCGAAGTCGCCGGTGTGCGGGTTCCGGATCTTCTCCCCCTTCACCCAGACGCCGACGTGGGAGATGTACCGATCGAACAGCTCGGCGTAGCGGGTCTCGTCGACGAGGCCGCTGGCCGTCCGCATCTCCTCCTCGAGCGTGTCGAGCAGGCGCGTGCGCACCACCTCGCGGAAGAGCCGGTGGTCGTGGTAGCCGCCCGCGAGCTGCTTCTCCTTGAGCCAGTCGTACTCCGCCTGCCGCTTGCAGAGCGCGTCGAGCTCCGACAGGACGGCGAACGGCGAGAGGCACGCGTGATCCACGCTCTGCGCCGCGTCGAGCAGGAGCGACCGCACCTCGCGCGGCGAGACGCCGAGCCGCCCCTCGAAGTCCACGGACGCATCGCTCTCGTGGTAGATGGCCTCGATGCCCGCGCGCAGGACCTTCTGCGCCTCGACGTCAAACCGCTCCGGCGCCGTCCCCGTCGCGAACAGCTCCATCTTCTCGACGGCGGTGAGGCTCGAGACGAGCGGCGCGAGCGCGTCGGGGTACCGCTTCGCCTCCGGCTGACGCATGCGGGTGAGCACGGCGAACTGCGCGGCGACGCGCGTCGCATGCGGGGCGACGTGGCGGGTCACGAACGGGACGATCTGCGCGTCGTAGATCGTCTGCTCGTCGAGGTAGCTCCGGAGATAGGGCGCGCGCAGGAACTCGAAGCGCCCGCGGAAGCTCGGGAACTCCGGGTGCTCCCGGAAGGCGTTGAGGTGCACGTCGTTGGCGCTGCCGATCATGACGACGTTCGTCTGCACCGTCTGCTGCGGAAGGCTGACCTCGCCCGTCTCCAGCGTGAGCTGGAGGTAGCGGAAGGCGTCGAGCGGGCGCTTCAGGAGATCGCTGAACTCGAGCACGCCCCCGGCGGCCTCGATGAGCTCGCCGTGCGCCTCGAAGAGCGTCGTGGCCTGAAGCGAGGTCGGGAGCGAGGCGAGCGAGCGATCTGCCGTGATCTGCCGCTCGCCGGCGTCGACCGAGAGCTCCGGGCCGATCGTGACGGCGCCGACGCGGTAGTGGCGCGAGATGAAGTACCGCTCGACCTGGACGTGCCGCAGCGTCTCGACGAGCGAGCCGCCGCTCGCCACGAGGAGCGCCTCGAAGACCTGCTGGTTCTTGTGGGACAGCTTGCCGCTCATCAGCCACTCGGGCGGCGGCTCCGCCGCGCCGGCGTCCTCGTAGAGCTTCAGGATGAGCACCCGCCGCTCGCGCACCGGGAGCAGGAAGAGCGGGTGGTCCCTGAGCTCGATCACGAGCCGGGCGTCGATCTGATCGTCCTCGAGGTGGGCGTAGCTCGTGCCGTCCGCGGCGCTCGCCTTCACGTCGCCGCCGAAGCCGATCGAGCCGCGCATCGTCTTGCGGCTCGGGAACACCCAGTGGAAGCGGTACACGGCGCCCTCGTCGAGCGTCGAGTAGTGCTCCAGGGCGCGCAGCATGCAGGCGGCGAGCGTGCTCTTCGCCGATCCGTTCGGCCCGTGCATCAGGACGAGCCGGTTGGCCCTGCCCTCGCGCACGAAGTTGCAGAGCACCCGGTAGACCTCGGCCTGGAGCTCTTCGTGGCCGATCAGCGCGAAATCCCGCCCGTGGTAGGCGGCCGACGCCGTCGCGCCCTGCTGCTCCGGCCCGGTCGGAGGGAGCTCCCACGGGAGATCGAACAGCTGGAAGCGCGTCAGCTCACCCCAGGGCTTCTTGATCGTCCGCGTGCCGAAGTGATCGAACATGTCGCGGACGTAGCGAGCCGCGTCGCGCCCGAAGCGGACCGGATTGGAAGCGAACAGCTCGAGGTACTGCTGGAAGGAGAGGACCCGCTGCTCCTCGCTGAAGCGCCGGGCCATCGATGAGGCGATGGTGTCGAGCTCGGAGAGGGCCTTTCGGGCCCGCTCGGCTGCACTGCCTTGAACTGTCTGGCTGGGGCCGACCTCGCTGGGCTGGCCCCCCCGGCTACCTGAGGTGTCGTTATTCACGTGGGGCCGAGTTTACCGTTGTGCCTACTGCACGTCGATGACCGCCTCGAGCTCCTGCTTCTGCATCAGGCAATTCGCGGCGCTGCAGATGCTGAAGGAGAGCACGCCCGCCACCTTGGTCTTGCCCTTCTTGGCCGCGACGAACGGAACCTTGAGGGTGCCCTTGTTCTCCTCGAACGCGCCGTCTTCTCGCTTGAGCAAGGGCTTCGGGTACGTGACGCCCTCGGCGGCCGCCTCAGCGACCTTGAACTTGATGGGGTACTTGTCGTTGATGTGGTAGTCGCCCTTCGACAGGAGCGAGACCTCGACGACCCCCTCCTGGCCGGCCTTGTACGTCCCCGCCGGCTTCATCTCGAGGGTGTAGACCGCATCCTCGACCTTCGACTTTCCGCCCTGGGGTGATGCCGCAGGCACATCGGCGGCGCCGCGGGAGGTCGCCGCTTCGCTCTGGCTACAGCCCGAGCCGAGGACGGCGAGCCCGGAGAGTGCGATCAGGCACATCGCGGCGGAACGGGGCTTGCGGGTCCGAGTTGAAGGATGAGTGCTCATGGTCAACACAAATAACACAGCGGCGACGTCCGCGCGAACCGGGGGCTCCCGGCGCCCGTGAGGACGGGCGCACCGCGCCGCGGCGCTGGCGGGGCTCACGCGCTGCGGCGATGCACGTCTTCACGCGCTGCGGCGCCGGGCGGGCGCGTCTCCAGCGCGACATCTCAGCGCGCGATCAGCAGGGCAACGAGCGCGCAGAGCAGCACGGCCGCGCTGGCCACCGCGGGGACGACCCACCGCGGCACGCGCTGGGGCACCCCCATCACGATATCCTCGGCGAACGCGTCGGCGGCTCCCGGCGACGGTGCGGCGACCGCGGCGACGGGCGGTCGCCCTGCGCCGGCGACGGCCGCGCGCGCGGAGCCTTGTTCGTGGCGGGCCAGGACAGCGGGCATCGCGGCGCGGATCTGCGCCGCGAGCTCCTTCTGCGGCATGCACGCCCAGTCGCGGTGAGACCCCGCGAGGCCGTACGCCTGACCGACGCGATCGGCCAGCAGACCGACGGACGGGAGGCGCGCCTCCGGGCTCTTCATGAACGCCGCCTCCATCACCGGATCGAGCGAGGCGGGCACCCCGTACGCCTTGCCCGCCTCGCTCGGGGGCAGCGGGTTGCTGCCCATGATGCTGACGAGGATCATCGGGCCGGTCGACGCTTGGAACGGGACACGCCCCGTGACGCACTCGAACACGATCGCCGCGACCGACCAGACGTCGGCGCGATGATCGAGCGCGAGCAGCCCCTGCGCCTGCTCGGGCGACATGTAGAAGGGCGAGCCGATCGTCGTGCCGACGACGGTCAGCTTCTTCGCGCCCTCGCTGTTGTCGCGCACGCTGCCGAAGTCGAGGATCTTCACCCGGTCGCCGTCGTGCGTGCCGACGAGGAAGATGTTGTCCGGCTTGAGATCGCGGTGCACGACCTTGCGCTCGTGGGCCTCCACGAGGCCGAGCGCGACCTGCGACAGCATCCGCACCAGGCGCTCGGGGGGGAGCACCTTGTCGCGCTTCAGGACCGTCCGCAACTCCTCCCCCTCGAGGTACTCCATGACCAGCGCGAAGCTGTGGTCCTCGGTCCTCTCGAAGGCGAGCACCTCGACGATGTGCTCGTGGGGCAGCGACGCGCTGACCTGGAACTCGCGGTGGAAGCGCTCGACGCTCACCTCGTCGAGCGCGACCTCGGGGTGGAGGATCTTCAGGGCGACGCTGCGGCCGACCTGGAGATCGAGCGCCTGGTAGACGCGCCCCATGCCCCCGTCCGCGACGATGCGCCAGACCTGGTAGCGCCCGCCGCAGAGGGTCGCGCCGACGCGCCGGTCCTCCCGGTGCCTCGGCGGCGAAGCCTGGGCGACCGGGATGAGGCGCTGCCCATCGACCGGGCAGAAGCCGCTGTCATGCGAAAAGAGCCTGAAGCAGGCGGAGCAGGTCTTCAATCCGCACCCGGGGTCAGGCGCGGGAGGGGTCCGCGGGCGGCGAGCTGCCCGACGCGGGCTCTGGCGGCATGTAGTAGAGGATCCGGTTGCAGTTAGGGCACCGCTCGAACTCGTCCTGGCGGCGCATCTTCTGGAATATCATCGGCGGCACAGACAGGTGGCAGCCGAGGCACGTGCCGTCGTAGGTGCGGGCGATCGCGACGGGCCTGCGAGTGCGGATCGACTCGTAGCGACGGTACAGGACGACCGGCAGCTTGCTGACCACCTGCTGGCGCGCCTCGGCGCGTTGCGCGCGCTCGGCCTCGAGCGCGGCCAGCGACGCCTGCGTCCCCGGCGCGCTGCCGTCGATCGCCCCCGAGAGCTCGACGCGCTTCGCCTCCGCTTGCTCGATCGCCACGCGTGCGCCCTCGGAGGCCGAGTTCAGGCGCTCGATCTCTTCCTCGCGATCGCGGTGCAGCTTGCGCAGCTCCTCGATCTCGCGCTGCGCTGCGTTCGACTCGCGCTCGTTGCGGGAGCGTTGCAGCTTCTCCCGCGAGCGCTCGATCTGGTTCGACATCTGGCGGAACTCGATGAGGAGCTCGGAGCGTGTCTTCTCCATGGTCGCCAGGGTTTCCCGATCGGCCTTCAGCCGCTCCTCTAGCCGCTTCAGCTCGGACCGCATCCCTTCCAGGCTGCCGCGCTGTTTGTCGAGCTGCTCATCGATGCGGCGGATCTCGCTGTCGATGGCCGACAGCTCTTCGAGGAATGCGATCTGCTCGCGGATGCTCACGTGCTTCCTTGTCTCCTTGTGTTTCGTGGCTTTCGTGGGCCCACCTGGACTCGAACCAGGAACAGCCCGGTTATGAGCCGGGGGCTCTGACCGATTGAGCTATAGGCCCTGGTGCACGAGCGAAGCCCCGATCGGGTCCGCGCACTTTCGCACCGGCCGACAACGTAGTCCAAGCCGCGCGCAGTTGGAAGGGGAGCGGTTCGGCCGCCACCGGTTCTCGGCGGCGCCACGGCGGTCCGGGGTGGATCGCCCTCACGACAGCGCCGGCCGCGGGCGGCGCGCCGCGCGGCGGAGGCGCGCCATCCACGGCCGGCGCGCCGCGACAGCGCGCGCAGCCACCCGCGCCAGGCCCGCCCGGGCGGCGATCCGCTCACGGCCCCTGCCGCCCGCCCGGATCGACCATCGGGCTGCGGTGCGGGATGCGGGCCGTCTTGGCGGCGGGCGCCACGGCCTTGCCCCCGTCGAGCGCGTCGGCGCAGCACCGGAACCCGACCTGATAGAAGCGGAACCACCGGTTGTGCGTCGAGGTGACCGGGCGGCACCGCGAGCGGATCGGCCCCCAGTACCCGCCTTTCAGCGTCGATCGAAACGGCTTCTCGTCCAGCTTGCCCAGCTCGTTGTTGACCCACTCGTCGACGTTGCCGGTCATGTCGCGCACGCCGAAGGGGCTCACGCACCGATGCATCTCGCCGGACGCGACCCGGCGGTCGAGCCGCTCGACCTCCGCCGAGATCTTCCAGGGGTCGGAGAACGTCTCGAGCACGGGCATCGCGATCTTCCTGTCGATGTTGCAGGCCTCGGGATCACGAGCGATTCCATAGGGATAGGGCCACATTTGCGGGCCCTCGCACGCGAACTCCCACTCCTCGCCCGAGCAGAGCCGCTTGCCCTCGATCTCGCAGGCGCGCTTCGCATCCAGCCAGTTGACCATCACCGCCGGGTGGACGCCCTCGATGTTCGGGTACTCGAACACGTCGACGCAGAAGCGCCGGTGCTGGAGGCGCCCCTCGCAGAGGACTTCGGGCTCGAACCGCGCGCAGATATCCTTCTCCTCGTCGATGTACGCCGCGCAGTGGTGCCCGACGTAGGGGCAGTAGATGCCGTCGACGAGCACCATCCCATCGAGGCACGCCGTGGCGCTCGCAGGGTTGACGCGCACGTACGCAGGGAGCGGCGGGGGCGGAGGAGGCGCGAGCGCGGGCGGCGCCGGCGCTGGCTCCGGCGCGGGGACGCTCACCGGCGGCGCCGCGCTCGCAAGGTCGAGCGGCTCCGGCCGCCGCTGCAAGCGCGGGGCGAAGAGGAGCGCGCTCACCAGGGCGGCGACGACGAGGGCAGCGACGAAAGCGAGGCGCTCGCGCATGTCAGTCGTACACGCCGTCCTTCTCGCGGTCGCGCTCGATGAACGGCCGCGGCGGCGGCGTGACGACGCCGTCCACCGTGTCCGCGCAGCAACGGAAGCCGGCCTGGTAGAACCTGAAGGTCGGCCCGTGCCCCCCCGTCGTGAGGCGGCACGTGTTCCGCACGGGGCCCCAGTAGCCGCCGTTGAGCGTGGCCGGGCGCGGCGTGCCCGGATCATCGGCGAGGTTGTCGGTCCACTCGTCGACGTTGCCGGACAGGTCGTACGCCCCGTAGGCGCTGATGCAGCTCGGGTGCGACCCGATCGGATCGGCCTGCCACAGCCGGGTGATCTCGCCCTCGCGGGTCGCCTCGTCCGTCATCGCGTCGATGTCGAACGCGATCGCCGCGCGATCGATGTTGCAGGGGCTGGGCGTGCGCACGAATCCCCAAGGATAAGGCAGGCGCTTCGGTCCTTCGCAAGCGAGGATCCACTCGGAGCGCCGGCAGAGCCGCTTGCCGCTCGAGGCGCAGAGCGACTTCGCCTCGTACCAGTCGACATAGACGCGCGGGAGCTCGCCGACCCGGTTCGGCCACTCGTGGCGGTCGATGCAGAAGCGCCGGGGGTCCACGGTCGCCCGGCAGCGCGCGCCGCGCGCGTACTCGGCGCAGCCGTGGCCGATCCCGTCGCCGGCGCGAGCGCAGACATACGGGAGAGACGGGCAAAAATCGCCGTCCACGAGGGTCATGTCGGCCGGACACGCGGCGCGCGCCACCGGATCGTCCGCGAAGGGATCGACGAGCGGGGCCGCGGAGGCCGGCGGGGTCGCGCCCCGCGGAAGCGGGGCAGGCCCGGGGGGCGAGCCCGGAGCGGACGACGCCGGCTCTCCCGGGCGAGCGGGCGCGCCGGGCGAGGGGGAGGCCGGCGCCGCGGGCCCCATGGAACGCGGCGCGGCAGGAAGGGCTCCGGAGCGCCCGGGTGGAGCGGGCGGCATGAGCAGCAGCGCGTCCAGCTCGGGGGCGTACCGCGCCAGGAGCGCGACCGCACCGAGCGCAGCACCGGCGCCGACCGCCATCAAGAGACTCCTTGGTTGCGCTTCCACGTCACCCCGCGCGCCCCCTCATAATCCAGCTCGCGGCACAGCGACGTGAGAAGAATTGCAAGACATCCGGAAGACCATGTCCGGCGCGGTGCGTCTCGACGCGCTGCGCGCCGGAAGAGCGGGAAGACGCGCCGCGCGCGTCGAGCGAGCGGGAAACGCAACGCGCCCTCCGGGAAAGCGGGGAGACGCGCCAGGGGAGCGGGGCGCGACGAGCAGGAGCGCGCCACGCCCGCTTCCGTGTGTGATAGCTCTCCGGCTCCCCCTATGGATCGACTGGTCGTTCGAGGCGCTCGGCAGCACAACCTCAAGAACGTCAGCGTGTCGCTTCCGCGCGACCGCCTGGTGGTGATCACCGGTCCGAGCGGCTCGGGCAAGTCGTCCCTGGCGTTCGACACCATCTACGCGGAGGGGCAGCGACGCTACGTCGAGTCGCTCTCCGCCTACGCGCGGCAGTTCCTCGAGCAGCTGTCCAAGCCCGACGTGGAGTCGATCGAGGGCCTCTCGCCCGCGATCGCGATCGAGCAGCGCGCGCTGGCCAAGAGCCCGCGCTCGACCGTCGGCACGGTGACCGAGATCTCGGACTACCTCCGCCTGCTCTTCGCGCGGGTCGGCACCCCGCACTGTCCCGCGTGCGGCAAGCGGATCGAGGCCCAGACCGTGCAGCAGATCGTCGACCGCATCCTCGATCTCGGGGACAAGACGCGGGTCACGATCATGGCGCCGATCGCGCGGGGCCGGCGCGGCGAGCTGAAGCTCGACATCGAGCGGCTGCGCCGCGAGGGGTTCGTGCGCGCGCGCATCGACGGCGAGATCGTCGACCTCGGCGACGAGATCGTCCTCGACCGAACGCGCGCCCACGACCTCGACGTGGTCGTGGACCGGATCGTGGTCAAGGAGGGCATCAA
Organism: Sorangium sp. So ce887; assembly: GCF_051521455.1. Classification (NCBI taxonomy): domain Bacteria; kingdom Pseudomonadati; phylum Myxococcota; order Polyangiales; family Polyangiaceae; genus Sorangium; species Sorangium sp. So ce887. The sequence goes on from NZ_CP150354.1 coordinate 5,372,204, forward strand.
GGGTCGGCTCACCGACTCGGTCGAGCTCGCCCTCAAGCTGGGCGAAGGCAGGCTGCTCGCCGACATCTCCAGCGACGGCATGAAGATCGAGCCGCTCTGGATGAGCGAGCGCTTCGCGTGCATCGACTGCGGCATCTCCCTGCCGCCGATCGAGCCGCGGATGTTCTCCTTCAACGGCCCGCACGGCGCCTGCCCCGCCTGCGACGGCATCGGCGCGCGGACCCGCATCGATCCCGAGCGCGTGGTCCCCGATCCGCGGCGAACGATCCGCGAGGGCGCCGTGGTGGCGTGGGGGCGCCGCGGCTCGCTCTCGCTCGCGACGGAGACCGAGCGTGCCGTCAGCACGCTCGGCTGCGATCCGGACGTCCCCTGGGCGAAGCTGCCGGCGGGCGTGCGGCAGGCGATCCTCGACGGGAGCGACGCCCAGGGCGCCGGCGGACGGGGGAAGAAGAAGGCGGCCTACGAGGGGATCATCCCGCGGCTCGAGCGCCTGCTGAGCAGCGGCGAGTCCGCCCTCGCCGACGAGGAGGAGGCCGATCTCGACGAGGACAGCGCCGCGCTCTCCGACGAGCTCGGCCGCTTCGTCATCACGCGGGTGTGCGATGCCTGCGACGGCAGGCGCCTGCGCCCGGAGGCGCTCGCCGTGCGCCTCGGCGATCGCAACATCGCGGACGTCGGCACCCTGCCGCTGCGCACGCTGCGGGTCTTCCTCGATGGGCTCATGCCGCCCAAGGAGGGGGCGCCGCGGCCCTCCGGCGACCGAGCCGCCGCGGGCGAGGCCCCGGCCGACAGCGGGCTCGCTCCGCGCGAGCGCGCGATCGCCGAGCCGCTGCTGCGGGCGGTGATCGCGCGCCTCGGCTTCCTCATCGACGTCGGGCTCGACTACCTCACGCTGGACCGCTCCGCGCAGACGCTCTCCGGCGGTGAGGGGCAGCGCATCCGCCTGGCGACGCAGATCGGGGCCGCGCTCGTCGGCGTGCTCTACGTGCTCGACGAGCCCTCGGTGGGCCTGCACGCGCGCGACAACACGCGCCTGCTCGAGGCGCTCCGGCGGCTCGTGGACCTCGGCAACACCGTGATCGTCGTCGAGCACGACCGCGACGCCATCCTCGCGGCCGACCACGTCGTGGACATGGGCCCGGGCGCTGGGGTGCACGGCGGCAACGTGGTGGCGCAGGGCACGCCGGAGGAGCTGAGCGCCGATCCCGCGTCGATCACGGGCCCGTACCTCAGCGGCAAGAAGCAGCTGGCGATCCCCACGAAGCGCCTGCAGCCCGACGGGCGCTTCATCCGCGTGGCCGGCGCCCGGGCGCACAACCTCCGCAACGTGACGGCCGAGATCCCGGTCGGCCTCTTCTGCACGGTCACCGGCGTGTCGGGCTCGGGCAAGTCGAGCCTCATCGTCGACACGCTCCTGCCGGCCGCGAAGAACGAGCTGTACCGGAGCTCCGCCCCGATCGGCGCGTGTGACGGCATCGAGGGCCTCTCGCACATCGACAAGGTGATCTCGATCGACCAGGCCCCCATCGGCCGCACGCCGCGATCCAACCCGGCGACGTACACGGGGGTCTTCGGGCTCCTCCGCGAGCTCTACGCGGGCCTCCCGGAGGCGAGGACGCGCGGGTACAAGGCGGGCCGCTTCTCGTTCAACGTGAAGGGCGGCCGCTGCGAGGCGTGCCAGGGCGACGGCGTGCTCCGGATCGAGATGCACTTCCTGCCCGACATCTTCGTCACGTGCGAGACGTGCGGGGGGCGCAGGTACAACCGCGAGACGCTCGAGGTGCTCTATCGCGGGATGTCGATCGCGGACGCGCTCGACCTCACGGTCGAGCAGGCGATCGAGCAGTTCGAGGCGCTCCCCCGCGTCCGGGAGCGGCTCGCTGCGCTCGCGCGGGTCGGCCTCGGCTACATCACGCTGGGTCAGCCCGCGACGACGCTCTCGGGCGGCGAGGCGCAGCGCGTGAAGCTCGCGCGCGAGCTCGCGCGCAAGGCCACCGGCCGCACGCTCTACGTGCTCGACGAGCCGACGACGGGCCTGCACTTCTCGGACATCGAGGTGCTCACCGCGAGCCTCACGAGCCTGCGCGACGCCGGGAACACCGTCCTCGTGATCGAGCACAACCTCGACGTGATCGCCTGCAGCGACTGGGTGATCGACCTCGGCCCCGAGGGCGGCGAGCGCGGCGGGACGGTCGTCGCGGCGGGCACCCCGGAGGAGATCGCCCAGGAGGAGGCGTCGTACACCGGCGCGTACCTGCGCGAGGTGCTCACCGCGGCCAAGCGCCGCGGCCCGCAGCCCCCGCGCAGCCGCGCCGCGGCCCGCAAATAACAGAACGGGCGTGGCCCCGCCCGGTCCGCACGACGTGGACCGGAGGCGGAGCGCACGCCCGACGGCGCGGAGGCACCACCGCGCGTGAAGGCCGCCGACCCGGGGACCTTCACGCGCAGCGCGGCGTCAGCCGTAATCCTTCTCGACCCTCTCCTGGTCCTCTTTGCAGCGGATGCAGAGGGTCGTCTCGGGGCGCGCCTCTAGGCGCTTCGCCGAGATCTCCTCCTCGCACTCCTCGCACTTACCGAACGAGCCGTCCTCGATCTTCAAGAGCGCCTTCTGGATCTTGTCGAGGAACGACTTCTCGCGACCGCGGAGCCGGAAGGTGAACGACTGCAGGTACTCGCTCGACGCGAGATCCATCTCGTCAGGGAGATCGTTCGCGTCGAGCATCATGTCCTCGGTCAGCGTTTGCTTGGCCTTCTTGATGATCTCGTCGCGCTTCGTCTCAAGCAGGGTCTTGAACTTCTTCAGCTGGGCCTTGTTCATAGGTCCTCTCGCGTCGAATGCGCCGTTCGGCGCTGCCATCTGAGCTCCCTGGCGCATGCAAGCCGCGGGGCGTTGACCCCCAGCTGCCGGAACGGGGCTTACGGCTCCGCGACATGTCCGGAGAGGCCGGATAGCCCCCCGAATTAGCGAGGCGCGGGATTCTAGGCGTGAGCGCCGTGCCCGTCAACGACGCCTCCGTCGGTGGCAGAGTTCGCCCGATCCACGCGGCAAATAACGCAGTTTCGCCGATCCAGGCCGCGACCGATCGCTCGCTGCGGCATCGATGTCGGGAGAGCATGGAAAGCACTTGCGGGAAGTCCCCGAGTCGCCGGAAAAGGCGTCTGTTTTGGCCCCAAACCCGCATGCTCACCGCAGAGTACGCCGGAAATGAGACGCAGCGGACGGTTTGACGAAAGACAGCTCACGTGGAACAAATTTATCCCATATTGCTGGATTTCGATCAGAACCGAACCGCGGTCCGACCTCGCGATGCCGCCACGGTGATCGTCCTGCGCGACGATCGCGCGGGGATCGAGGTGTTCTGCGTCCGCCGCCACGCGAGCTCGAGCTTCATGGGCGGCGCCGTTGTGTTCCCCGGTGGGAAGGTGGACGCGCAGGACGGCGCGGAAGTCTGGAGGGATCGGGCGACCGCGCCGCCGGCGCGCGCCGCTGCGTTCGCGACAGACGCGGCGCCGGCGCAATCCCTGTGCGTGGCGGCGTGCCGCGAGACGCTGGAGGAAGGGGCGATCCTGCCGACGGATCCGCCGCTGTCCGGCGACGAGATCGACGCGGTCGGGCGGGAGCTTGCCGCCGGGACGCCGCTCGACGCGATCCTCGATCGGCGTGGCCTGAAGCTCGCCCTCGCGGCGCTCGTGCCGTGGGCCCGGTGGATCACGCCCGTCGCCGAGACGCGCCGCTTCGACGCGCGCTTCTTCCTGCTGCCGCTGCCGCGCGGCCAGATCGGGCGCCACGACGGGCACGAGACGACGATGAGCTTCTGGGCCGCGCCTTCGGAGGTGCTGGAGCGCGCCGAGCGTGGCGAGATCTTTCTCGCCCCGCCGACTTCGCGCACGCTCGAGCTGCTCTCCGGGGTCACGGACGTGCGCAGCGCCGTGGCGCTCGCGGAACGCCAGCCGCTCCTGCCGATCTGTCCGCGCTTCGTCCCGGGCGATGGGGCCGAGCCGCCGTACCTGGCGCTGCCGGGCGACCCTTCGCACGAGATCCGCGAGCGACACACCGAGGGTTCGACCCGTTATGTCCTGCGCAACGGGCGCTTCGTCGCCGAAGAATGCTGCGCACAGGGATCCCCGATCCACATCAAACAGGAACGAGAGCCCAGATCCACGACCAGCATCGACCCCCCCCTGACGAATGCCCCCTCCGTGCCGGCGACGCCTGATCTCGAGGAGTGAGCCATGGAAACGAACCCGAAAGAGAACACGACGCAGCCCGAGCTGTTCACCGCGAGCGACGTCGCGCGCTTCTGTCAGGTGGACCTCAAGACCATCCACAACTGGGCGGACAAGGGGGAAATCCGCCACTTCCGCACGCCCGGACGGCACCTCCGCTTCCGACGGCTGGACGTGCTCGATTTCCTCCGGAAGTACGGCTACCCGATCCCGGAGATCCTGCGGATGGGCAAGCCGAAGGTCGTCGTGGTCGACGATGACCCCGCCGTCCTCGCCGCGCTCCGCAAGACCCTCTCGCGGAGGTTCGACCTGACCACGTTCCAGGATCCGTTCGACGCCCTCGTCGCGGTGGGCAACCTCCAGCCCGACGCGCTCATCCTGGACGTCATGATGCCGGGCCTCGACGGGGTGCGCTGCCTGGAGCGCCTCCGGTCCATCGACGCGACCTCGCACATCCGCTGTATCGTGTACTCGAACCACGAGGAGATGAAGAAGAACGCCACCGAGGCCGGCGCCTACGACTTCATCAAGAAGGGCGAGGCCAGCGAGCTGCGCGACTCGCTCGAGCGGCTCATGGGCCTCGAGCGGGGGTGATCCCGGCGCGGGCGACGCCTGCGCGGGCCGGCTTCGCCCTTCACTTGCCTTCGCGGTAGGCGCGGATCGCGTTCACGATGGCGTCCGCCATCTTCTGCCGGAAATCGGCGGTGGCGAGGCGGGCTTCGTCCTCGGGGTTCGAGATGAACGCGGTCTCGAACAGCGCAGCCGGCATGTCGGCGCCCGCGAGGACGAAGAACCCCGCGCCCTTGACGCCCTGATCCTTCGTGTCGGGGTAGCGGGGCGACAGCGAGGCGAGCGACGACCGCTGGAGGAGCTCGGCGAAGTGGCGCGAGCGGGCCGCCATGTCGCCGACGTTGAGGTTCGACAGGATCGCCGCCACCTCGCGGCGGGCGTCGGGATCGCCAGGGTCCACGCCCTGCCCTCCCCTGGCGGCGCGGGCGGCGTTCTCGCGCGCCGCGAGCGCGGCCGACGTCCCCTCGCCGTCGTGAGGCGCCGCGAGCGAGAAGGTCTGGACCCCGCGAGCGCGGCCGTTGTCGCTCGCGTTGCAGTGGATCGAGACGAACAGGTCGGCGTGGAATGCGTTCGCGCGCGCGGTGCGGAGATCGAGCGGGACGTAGACGTCGCTGTCCCGGGTGAGGAGCGTCTCGATCTTGAGCTCGCGCGCGAGGAGCGGGGCGACGCGGTGGGCGACGTCGAGCGTCACGTCCTTCTCCTTCAACCCGGTGGGGCCGACCGCGCCGGTGTCGTTGCCGCCGTGCCCCGGGTCGATCGCGACGCGCCGGACCTCCCGCGCGCCGCCGGGCTTGCCCTCGTCGTCGCGCACCGGAGGGCGGGTGCTCACGTCGACGACGATCCGGAACGGCTCGGGCAGGTAGAAGACCCGGCGATACAGGTTGGCGGCGAGATCCAGGACGACGCGCGTGCCCTTCGGCTGCACGCCGACGCGCACGCGCCGCAGGACGCCGCCGACCTCGATCTCGCGCGCGACGCCGCGCGACGTCGCCCCCGCGATGTCGACGAAGATGCGCGCGTCCCTGCCGGCGGTCTCGTCCGCCGGGAGCGTGCCGACGTCGAACGTCGTCGGCGCGGACAGCTCGATGACCACGCGCGCCCCCTTGTCCGAGCCGTGCCGCTCGATCGCGGTGACCTTCACCGGGCCTGTGGGCGCGGCGGACGCGGGGGGGGCGACGACGAGATCGCCGGAGGCGTCGGCGGTCGTCACCTGCACCGCGCTCGCGGCGCTCGCCGGCGCGGCGGAGGTGCCCGGCGCAGACCCCGGCGAGAGCGCGAGCGCGACGCCCTCGACGCGGTGACCTTCCTGCTCCAGCGCACGCAGCGCTTCCCCGCTGGGCCGGTAGGCGGCGGCCTGCGCCAGCGCGACCGCGATGGCGCCGAGGCACGGCGAGAGCGCGGGCGGCGCGCCGCCGGACGGCGCGGGCGGGGCGAGGGCCGCGTAGCGCCGCGAGACCAGGTAGAGCTCGTGGTACGCGACGGCGGCGTCGTGGGCGAGCTCGCCGGCGAGCAGCGCGCGGCGGCGCTCGGCCTGGCACGCGCGCTCGACGAGGGCCGGCTCGGCCGAGGCGCGGAAGGCGGTCGCCGCCGCGCCGTACAGCTCCATCGCCTCACGCGCGTCGGTGGCCGCCTGATCGAGGCGGAAGAGCCGCACGCGAAGGTCGCCGGCGAGCTCCGCGAGCGAGGCAGCCTGCGCCCCGGCCCCGGCCCGCGACGACGCGATGGCGACGGCGTCCGCGAGAGCGACCGTCTCGGCGCGGGGCGGGAGCAGCGCGCCCGGATCGAGCAGCGCGGCGGCGCGCTGCTCGTCGGAGAGGGCGGCGGGCGCAGCGGGCGCGCCGCCCTCGGCGCTGCACCCGAGGATGTGCGCGGCCGCGGCAAAAAGCGTGATCGCCGCGAAGGCCGGGGCGCTACGATGCAGCTGCGCTGGGGTGGTGCGCCGTCGGCTCGCCAGAGCAGCCCCGCGCGCCGAGTGAACGGCGATACGTCCCGGAGGTTTCACGTGCCCGACCTCACGCCCACTTCAACCACAGAACCCCTCTACGCGGATCGTGCGTCGGGGGAGAGGTTTGCTGACGCGACGAGCATGGTCAACGCGTATCTCGCCCGGTACGCCGCGAGCTCTCGGGGCGGGGCCGGATCGCTGGGTGGAGCGGGCACGAACACGCTCGACGAGACCGGATACGCGCAGCTCCAGCACGGGAGCGCGACGATCGGGGTCAACGTGCTCGAGGCCCAGGGGGTCCTGATGGTCTTCGCTCCCATCATGGCCGTCCCCCTGAGCGGGCGGGAGGCCTTCTACCGGCGCCTCCTGGAGCTCAGCTTCATCGCCACCTCCGACGCGGCGTTCGCGATCGACAGGTCGCGCGACGAGGTGGTGGTGCGCTGTCTGCGGCGGCTCAGCGCGCTCGAGTACGAAGAGTTCGAGGATATCGTCACGACGGTGAGCCAGGTCGCCGATACCTGGGACGACGCGCTTCTGCGCGAGGTGCGCGGCGGATGAGCGGGTCGCGATGCCTTCCGGGGGCGTCGGGAGGCGCGCGCCCCGGGCCCTCGCGCGGCAGGTAGGTAGCGCGCGGATCCGTCGCGAGATTGCGGTGCGGCGGATGCGGGTGGTAAGTTCCTCACCGCGATGACTGCGGGGGAGCGACCGACGACCGCGGAACCTGGTGAACGCTCCCTCTCTGCGGAGGAAGCGGATCGGATCGCGGCGTCGATCCGGCCTTCCTGGGAGGCATTCGACGAGCTGTCGACCGCGCGGGGTGGCGAGCGCGGCGGCGCCCCCGAGCCGGAGACCGGCGCCCCCGCCGCGAGACCGCCGGAAGCCCCGGCGACGCCCCTGGGCGAAGCGCCCGCTGCGTGGCGAGAGCCCGCGATGGCGTCGTTCCCTGCTGCGTCGACCGCGCCCACGGCCCGCGTGATCGAAGCGCCGCCGGCCGGCGCGTCCGGCGTGTCCGACACCGTGATCGAGGGGGTCCCGACCATCGCCATCGGCGACGACGTGCAGGGAGCGCCTGCAGCGGAGGCCACGCCCCACGGCGCGGTGGGCACACCGGGTGCCGGTGCGCACGCCAGCCCCTCGCCTCAGCCGCTCGCGGACCCGCAGACGACCGGCAGCGCTTCCAGCGCAGGCGCCACGGGCACGACGGGCAGCGGCGCGGCGAGGCCGGGCGAGCCCCCCGCGCCCGCCGGAAAAACGCGCGTGGGAATGGGCGAGCCGGATGCGGTGGCCGGCGCGCCGACGGCCGAGCTCGGCGCCGGGGTCGACGCACGATCCGCTGAGCCGCAGGCGCGTCCAGGGGCGGCCCCCCCTCCGCCCCGCGAGGGTGAGCCGCCGTCTGCGCGGCCTGCGCGCACGCGATCTCGCGCGGCGCATCCGGCGGTGGGGAGCGCCGACGCAGCGGCTGCATCCGCCGTCCGCACGGAGGACCACGATCCGATCGAGATCCCCGTGTCCAGTCCGAACAAGACGGCGCTGCGGCTCGTCATCGCCCTCGTGGGCGCGGTCTTCGTGTTCTTCGTCGTCCGCGCCCTGCGTCACGACGACGATGGCGTGGATCCCTGGCCCCCGACGGCCTCGCCGACGACGGAGGCGCCGCCCGCGGCGGCCGCAGCAACCCCCGCCGCCACCGCGCAAGCGACCGCCGGCGACCCACCTGCGGTCGCAGCCACGGAAGGCAGCGCTGGACCGACGCCGAGCGCCTCAGCGCCGGCGAGGCCTCCGGCTCCCGCGGCGACGATGTCTGCCACCGCCTCGACGCCGGCGGCGCCCACGACGCCGGCGGCCGGGCCCGAGACAGCCCCCGCACCGAAGAAGCCTGCGCCGACGCAGCGTGGGACGAGCTCCACCGGAGGCAACAAGAGCGGCGGCATCATCCGCGATGCGCCTTTCTGAAGCGCACCCGTTTCTCGCCTCGACAGCGAGGCTTTCTGCAGTCGTTACCTTCCGCGGACGCCGACGAGGCGAAGCCCGACCTGAGGAGCCATGAAAACACGCGCCTGCGCCCCCGTCCTCCTGCTCTCGCTCATCGCGCCAGCTGTGCTCACCGAGGCCGGGCTCACCTCCTCTCTTCTCAGCGAGCCGCTGAGCTTCGCGCAGTCGTCCGATCCCGTCACGGAGGTCGCGCGCCAGCGTTACGAGGAAGGGGTCAAGGCGTATGACGCCGGTCGGTTCGAGGATGCGCGTACGGCGTTTCTTCAGGTCTACGCGCTCAAGCGACACCCGGCCGTGCTGCTCAACCTCGGACAGAGCGAGCTTCGCTCCAATCACCTGGAGGATGCCGGCAAGCACCTCCAGCAGTTCCTGCGCGAGCACACCACCGCGACCCCGGAGCAGCGCGCCGCCGCGGAGAAGGCGATCGCCGACGTCAAGCGACGGACCGGCTTCCTCCTCGTGACCACCGACGCGAACGGCGCGGACATCAGCGTGGACGGCGTCCTCGTCGGCAAGGCGCCGTTGCCCGATCCGGTGTTCGTGACCCCCGGCAAGCACACCCTGTTCGCGACCTATCAGGACCGATCCGCGACCCTCCAGGTGGACGCGAAGATCGGCACAGCCACGCCCGCGACGCTGACCCTGGGAACGACCGGTGCGCCCGCTGCCGGCGCGCCGACGCCCGCGCCGGGTGTGCCGCCGACCGCGCCCACCTCGGCCTCGCCGGCCGCGGTCCCGCCAACGCCGGCGCAGCCTCCCGCGGTGGGCACCGCGCAGCCAGCCCCCGGCGCGGCGGCACCGGGCGCAGCGGCACCGGGCGCCGCGACACCCGGAGCGACGGCACCCGGAGCGACGGCACCGGGCGCGACGACACCCGGAGCGACGACACCCGGAGCGACGGCGCCGGGCGCGACGACACCCGGAGCGACGGCGCCGAGCACCTCGCCCGCAGCGCCGACGAGCCCCGGTGGGCTCAGTGTCTCGACGAGCAACACGATGGGCTCGATGAGCCCGGACCAGAGCTCCGGCGGTCGCGAGCCGTTCTTCCACTGGTACGCACGCAAGCCGCTCGCCTGGGCGGGGACCGGCATCGCGGGGGTCGGTCTGGTCATGGGGATCGTCGGGTCGGCCATCGCCGTCAACGCGAGCAGCAACGCCGACGACGTCGGAACGCAGATCAAGGCGTACGTCGCGAGCCACGAGAGCACGATCCCCGCAAACCGCAGGTCCCAACCCTGCGGCGCGCGCGAGGATCCGTCGGGCGACCTCCCCGGCTTCGAGACCGCGTGCGGGAGCCTCCGGGGGGAGCTCGACAGCTACGACGGCGCGCTCCCCTGGGCGATCACAGGCTGGGTCCTCCTCGGCGTCGGGGTCGTCGGCACCGCGACGTACGCCATGATCGACTGGTACCCCCGGAAACAGCAGGCCGCGTCCGACGGCCCGCGCGTCACCGTGATCGCGCCGTTCGTGGCGCCCGGTCAGGCCGCCGTCGGCGTCGCGGGCACCTTCTAGCTTCTCCCACGGACGTCAGCTCACCGCTCCCTCGCGATGCGGAGCAGATCCCGCATCGTCGAGCGCGGGATGTCCGCGAGGCGCGCGGCGGCGCTGATGTTGCCGCCCACCTCCTCGAAGGCGCGGAGCGCGTCCGCCGGCGTGATCTTCCGGCGGACCGGGGGCTCGCGATCGGCGAGCACGGCCGTGACGTGCTCCGGCAGCACGCGGCCGTGGGCGCGCAACGCGGCTTGAATGAGCACGTTCCGTAGCTCCCGGACGTTGCCTTGCCAGCGGTGCGCCCTCAGCGCGACGAGCGCCCCGGGGGAGAGCTGCCGCGGGCCGATCTCGGAGGTCGCCAGCAGGTGCTCGGCCAGGAGCGGGATGTCGTCCGGCCGATCGCGCAGCGCTGGAAGATGGATGCGGCACACCGCGAGGCGCTCGTAGAGGTCCGCGCGGAAGCGACGCTCGGCGACGAGCGTCTCCAGGGGCTCGCAGGTCGCGACGATGAGCCGCACGTTGACCTGCGTCGTCCCCTCCGCGCCCAGCGGGCGGACCACCCCCTCCTCCACCGCGCGCAGCAGCTTCGCCTGGACCTCCAGCGAGAGCGCCGCGATCTCGTCGAGGAAGAGCGTGCCCAGGTGGGCCTCGGCGAACGCGCCCCGCCGATCCCGATGCGCGCCGGTGAACGCGCCGCGCCGGTGACCGAACAGCTCGGACTCGGCGATGTCGCGCAGGATCGTGGCGGCGTTCAGGACCACGAACGGCCGGTCGGCTCGGTTGCTCTCCGCATGGATCGCCCGGGCGACCAGATCCTTGCCCGTGCCCGACTCGCCGCGCAGGAGCACGGGGAGCTGGAGCGGCGCGACCCGCCGCACCGCTGCGGCGAGCTGCCGCATGGGCCGCGAGCGGCCGACGAGCGACGGCAGCGGCAGCCCCTCCTCGATCGGGGGGACCCTCCGGGCCGCCTCGACGCACACGGTCGTGCGGCCGACCTCGAAGCAGCCGCCGGGGACGAGCATCGCCTGCCGTACCCGCACGCCGCCGACGCGAACGCCGTTGCGCGAGTCGAGATCCGTCACCTCGATCGAGGCGCCGCGGTGCGCGACACGGCAGTGGCGAGCGCTCACCGCAGCGTCGTCGATGCTCACGTCCGCAGCCGGGGCGCTGCCCAGGATGAGCTCAGCGCCCGGCGGGACGGCGATGCGCACGGGGGTGCTCCAGCCGCTCTGATCGCAGCGGAGCCACACCGTGGTGAGCGCTTCGCGATCCTCCACGAGCTCCACCGTGGTGTCCCGGGTCGCTCGGGCCCCACCGCCGTGAGCTCCAGAGCCCGGCCGGTCGCGGAGCGCTCCCGCCGGCTCCCCTCGCAGCGCCGCGGCCGGCGAGAAGGGCTCGGCGGCGGCGTGAAAAGACGTGACGGGCCTGAAGTAGTTGCCTTGATCGCTGCGGGTCGGTGCGTTGTCCATGGTCCAGGAGGTCTGTCGTCGACACGCGGCGCGCAGTTGCGTCGTTCCTCCGCCCGGTCGACATTCCTCACGCCGGCCCGTCACCCCCTTTGCGCTCGGGACCGCGCTGTTCTAGAGGCCGTTCGTGAGATCGCGCTCAACAAGGTGGACCGCGCCGGCGCTCGGCGTGGCGGCAGCGGGCTGGGTGCTCTCGGCCAACCAGGCCCTCGCCCAGCCAGCAGATCGAGAGACCGCGGCCGAGGAAGAAGAAGACGAGGCCGGGCCGGAAGCCGGCGCCAAGCGCCCCGCCGGACCCGACGAACGAAGCGGGCACATCCTGCTCCAGGGACGGGCCGGCTACAGCCAGCCCTTCGGCAGCATGGCCGCCGGCCAGCCGGTCAGCGAGAAGGTCTCGGGCGGCTTCGCGTTCGGCGGCAACGTTGGACTCGGCCTGAGCCGCGTGACCGTCCTGGAAGCAAGCGGCTCCTACGCCCTGCTCTCCGCCGCCGAAGGCTGCAACGGCTGCTCCGGTCGAAGCCTCGATCTCGGCCTCGGGTTCGTCTACCACCTCGCCCAGGGCATCGCCTTCGACCCCTGGATCAGCTACGGCGTGGGATACCGGCGAGCGGTCCTCACAGGGTCGGAGGACTCGGCCTCAGGGCCGACAGTCTCCGACGATGTGTTCCATGGGCTTGATGTCGCCCGCATTGCGCTGGGCGGCGATTTCTACCCGGTGTCGAGCTTTGGCATCGGGGTGTTCGCCGAGCTCGACGCCGGCACGTACCTCTCGCGCCCGGGCGAGGGCACCGATGCCACCGTCTACGGATTCTTCCAGTTCGGCCTGCGCCTCGCGCTGGATCCCGTACCCCGGGGTACGCGTACGCCCGCCGTCTCGTCCGGTACGTCTCGGAGGGTCGCCGTCCAGGCGACGGGCTCCCGGGGAGCCGCCCACCGGTAAAGCAGCCGGAATGTGGGCGGTCCGGAGGGCTGGGCAGGTATAATCAGCCGCGAATGGGCGAGTTCAGGACGAGCAGCCGCACCCGACCCGTCGCGGCTGCCGTGACCGACGTTGGACGCCAGCGAAAGCACAACGAGGACAACATCCTCGTGAAGTCCGAGCTCGGTCTCTTCGTCGTGGCGGACGGCATGGGTGGGCACAACGCGGGCAACGTCGCTAGCGCGCTCGCGACCAAGTCGCTCGACAACTTCTTCGAGGCGACCCGCGCCGGCAGCCTGCCCGGCCCCGTCCCAGTCGACGAGCAGGAGCTCGATCCGGAAGCACGGCGCGTCGTCGCCGCGATCCGCAAGGCGAACCACGATGTGTTCGTCATCTCGAACACGTACACCCAGCACCAGGGCATGGGCTCGACGGTGGTCGCCGCCTACGTGTCGCGCGAGACGGAGCAGATCCACGTCGGGCACGTCGGCGACAGCCGCTGCTACCGGATCCGGCTCGGCGAGATCGAGCAGCTCACGAAGGACCACTCGCTCATCAACGACGCCCTCGCGCTGAAGCCCGACCTGAGCCCGGACGAGCTGGCGAGGCTCCCGAAGAACATCATCACGCGCGCTCTCGGCATGAAGGACGGGGTGAAGGTCGACATCCGCTCGGAGCGCATCCAGCTCGGCGACGCTTTCCTGCTCTGCTCGGACGGGCTGAGCGGGATGGTCTCGGAGCAGCAGATGCTCGATGTGCTCGACATCACCCAGGACCCGCAGGAGGCCTGCGAGCTCCTCATCGAGATGGCGAACGACGCGGGCGGGACCGACAACATCTCGGCGCTGATCATCCGCATCCAGCCGGAGGCGCAGGACGAGCGGCAGCCCGACAGCGCGGAGCTCGAAGACACCCGGCCCCACCGCATCGACGAGTTCGGCGCGATGCTCCCGCCGCCGCAGGTCCAGGCGGCGCAGGCCCCGGTCGAGGAGATCGAGCTCGACGCGGCCGCCTCGAGCGACGAGCGCATCGCGGGGCAGCAGGTCCACTCGATCGGGGGCAACGGTCTGCGGAGCCAGGCTCAGGGCGCGTCGGGCACGATGTCGCGCGTGGCCGCCGTGCCGTTCACCGACCGGCGCTCCCGGGCGGCCGCAGGCTCCGGCCGCTACGTCGCGGTCGCGACGGAGCCGAAGCCTCCGGTGAAGGAGGCTCCGCCGTCGAAGCCCGCGAAGCGCCCGACCGAGGTGCGCGTCGCGCGGTGCGCGCACTGCAAGCACGAGCTCTTCATCGGCAACCGTTTCTGCGTCGAGTGCGGCGCGCCCATCAAGCCGTGAGCGGCCCCGCGGGCGCGCGAGGCACGGCGCCTCGCCGGAAGCGCGCGCGCCGCCCCGCGCGCCGATCGCGAGCCGCGACCAGCGCTGCGGGGGCGACGCCGCGCATCACTTGAGCGAGAGCAGCTCGACCTCGAAGATGAGGGTCGAGTTGGGCGGGATCACGGGCGGGAAGCCGCGAGCGCCGTAGCCGAGCTCCGGCGGGATCGTCAGCTTGCGGAGGCCGCCGATCTTCATGCCGGCGACCCCCTGATCCCATCCCTTGATCACCTGCCCGGCCCCCAGCTTGAACGAGAAGCCCTGGCCGCGATCGCGCGAGCTGTCGAACTTGTCGCCGTTGGTCAGCGTGCCGACATAGTGAACGGTCACGAGCTGGCCGTGCTTTGCCTCGGCGCCCGTCCCTTCCTTGAGGTCCTCGATCCCAAGCTCTGCTTGCATGACTGACTCCTTTCGACGCGATGGGAGGAGCGCTGCGCGGTCGCGTCAAGCTGAAGCAGCGCGCGGGCGCTCCGGACGAGCGCTCGCGAGCGCACAGGGGCTCGGGGAAGTCGCGGGTCAGCCGCCGAAGCCGGGGAACGAAAACACAGGCGCGCCTCCGGTCAGGCGCCAGGTGTTCGCGGTCTGCTGCACGACGGGCTGGCGCAGCGTCGGGTGCGGGTGCGTCTGCTCGAAGGCGAACAGGATCGCGGCCGGCGTGAGCTGATCGAGCGACGCGAAGAAGCCGAGCGTGAGCATCGCTCCCCCCTCGGTCCACCGGTACCCCTGCCGCCGGGCGCCGGCGGTGAGCAGATTGTTCACGCCCGCCACGTCCGCCGCGATCTCGTTCGGCTGGTTGAAGACGGGGAGCGTGCGCGACAGCATCCGCCCGAGATCCGCGGGCGTTACGCCACGGCTCCCGCCCTGCCCGTTCGCGCAGCCCGTGTGCCCGAGGTGATGGTGGCCGAGCTCGTGGCCGAGCACGAACGCGAGCTGCTCGTGATAGAGCTGGCGCTGCCGCTCGACCTTGCGCGCGTCCGTGTGCTGCGCCGGATCGATGAAGCCCATCGGCGGACGGATGATCGGCTGCCCGGGCCGCTGCCGCTGCGCGAGCAGCCGCAGGAACTCGTCGAGCTTCCTCGTCCCGAAGATCTCGTCGGTCGCCTTGAACTGCGCGATCTGCGCCTGCACCTCGAGCAGCCCGTCGGTGATCGCCATGAACGGCATCCGCTGGTCGTCGCAGCCGGCGAACGCGTTCACCTCGCCGACCGTCGGATCGGCGATGAACGGGATGCCGTTCACCTTCTGCTGTGCGGCCGACGGCAGCGCGCCGATCAGCGCGCCCATCACGACGCCGGCCTCGGACTGGAGCCAGCCGACGTGGATGTCGTTGATGGGATCGCCGAGCACCGGCAGCCCGGGCATCGTGGGCACGGTGAAGGTGGGCGCCGGCGCGGGCCCGGTCTGCGCCGGCGGGTAGCCGGGCTGCTGCTGCGGGTAGCCGGGCTGCTGCTGCGGGTAGCCGGGCTGCTGCTGCGGGTAGCCCTGCGGGGGTGCGCCGTACGGCGGGTAACCCTGGCCGTACGACGGCTGGGACGGTGGTCGGCGCGAGCTGCTCCGTTGACAGCCTGCGACGAGTCCGAGAGCCAGAGCGAGCGCGCCGATCGATCGAAGCAGATTCATCGCCGCGAGCATAGCGCACGGAGCGGGCGTCAACCCGCGCCCTGGAGCGAGCAGGATCCCAGCGCGCAGGATGCGTGGGCCGCGCGGCGCCGCAATGAGCCGAAAGCCGCGCGCCGGGCGTCAGGCGCAGGAGGACCGATGAACAGATACCGAGCCTGGTCTACCGCAGCCGCCCCCCTGTGGATCAGCGCCGTCGCGCTCTCGGGCTGCGGCGGCGCCTCCGTCGCGCAGGCGCCCGCGATGCCGGAGCCCGCCGGTGCCGCCTTCATGTCGCCGCGCGAGGAGGGCTCCATCGAGACGGCCGAGGATGCGCTCGCAGAGCTGGAGCGCGCGGAAGGTGAGCTCGACCAGGTCCTGGGCGCACCGACAGGCCGCGAGGAGGACCGTGCCGTGACGCAGGCAGCTCCGCCGGGGGCTCCACCGCCGCCAGCGGCGGCGCCATCACCGCCGCGCGCGGCGTCACCGTCGCGTCCGGAGGCATCCGACAGCACCCCCGCACCGGCCCCGCGGGCGACGGCCGCCGGCGCTGAGCGCCCGGCGAAGAAGGCCGAGGCCGAGAGGATGACCGCGACGCCGTGCGAGACCGCGTGCCGCGCGCTCGCGTCGATGAACCGCGCAGCGCAGCACCTCTGCGGGCTCGCCGGCGACGCGGACCCGCGGTGCGACGCCGCGCGCACCCGGGTCAACGGCGCGACCGACCGCGTCGCGTCGCGGTGCCCGCGCTGCGTCGAGCTCTAGCTCGCACGAGGCTCCTCCCCGCTCGGCGCACCGGCATCCGCCTTCGAGGCCGCCGGACGCGCCCCCCTCCGCCGAGCGATGTCAGGGGCCCGGCGCGAGGAGCTGGAGCAACCGTACGTTCTTGTACATCTCCCCGAGCGAGCCAGCCGCCGCCTGGCCGGCCTTCGCCAGCCGCTCGATCTCTTCGGGGCGCACGTCCACCTGCACCGTGAGCCGACCTGCACCCTGATCCACGGTGAGCGTCGCGCGCTTCGCGATCTCGGCAAGCGCCGCGCCGGGCTCCGGACCGGCGAGCGCCTTCAGCGCATCCACGTTCGCGCGCTTCTCCTCCAGGAGCTTCCGGAGCTCCTCGGCCGCGTCGGCCGACGCGGCATCGATCACGACGGTCGCCGCGAGGCCCTCCTTCGTCGAGACGCCGACGGTGACGGCGCGCGGGCCGGTGGAGCCGGTGAGGATCGCGCGGAGGCTCGGCTTGCTCTCGGCGAGCAGGGCGACGCCCAGGAGGGGACGATCCCACCCGATGTGCGCGAGGCGCGAGGTGACCTCGTCCCGGCTCGCCAGCGACGTCTCGGACTCCTCGGCGTCGATGCCCGCGCGGATCTCGGGCTCGGTGCCGTACAGCAGGATCGATCCATCGCGCACGGCGATCGCGTCCTCGCCGGCGCGGAGCAGGTACCTCACGCCCTTGTACTCCGCCTGGACGTAGCTGTGCTCCGCGAGGCGCGCCGCGAGCTTCTGCTCGTCGAAACGCCCGCGCGCGACCACGAGCGACGGGGAGAGGATCAGCTTGTCGACATCGAACCCGAGATCGATGCCCGTCGCCTTCTTGATGTCGTCGCGGGTGCGCTCGATGTGCTGCCGCACCGAGCCGCCGTCGACGCCGAGCGCGTTCAGGTCGAGCTGGTGAGGGTCGACGATCACCACCCCGGGAACGCTGCCATGGACATATTCGAGCAGGGACTCGTCCTTCGGGAACGTGGCGGCGCGGAGGTGCGACAGCCCGAAGCCGAGGAGCCCGGTCTGCTGGGCGAGGACGATGGAGAACACGAGGCCGAGGAGCACGATGTACTTGGCCTTGCCTCGCTTCCTGGGTGCTCCGGCGGCCCGTGCCGGCTTTGACGCGCTCTCGGTGCTCATCTGTGCTCGCTGCGCCCTCGCTGGATACCGCGTCCGCCGGGCCCTGCGGGGACCACCGCCGCAGCGCCTCGAGCGCCGCTCGTCGACCCGGCGCGCGCTGCGGCAGAGCATAACCGGAAGCGGGACGCCGGCCAGGCCTTCCGCCGGGGCCGCTGGACGGATAGAAACGACGCGACGTGCCTGGATCATCGTCCCCCGATGGCGGCCGCGGCGCGCTCGCACAGCCGAGCGACGGCGCCGTGCTGCCCGCCTCCCTCGGCCGCTACCACGTGCAGCGCCTCCTCGGCGAGGGGGCGATGGGGCGCGTACTGCTCGCGCACGATCCGCTGCTCGATCGCGACGTCGCGCTGAAGCACCTGCGGGACGATCTCCGCATCCCGCGCGACGTCCGCGAGCAGCTCGTCGTGAGGATGCGCCACGAGGCGCGCGCCGCCGCCCGCGTGACGCACCCGAACCTCGTCACGCTCCACGACGTCGGCGAGGACCCGGACTTCGGGCTCTACCTCGTCTTCGAGTACGTCGAGGGGCCGACGCTGAAGCAGCAACTCCTCGAGCGCCCGCTCTCGGCGGCGCAGGCCGCGCGCCTGGCGCGCGAGCTCGGCGAGGCGCTCACGATCGCGCACCGGGCAGGCATCGTCCACCGCGACATCAAGCCGGAGAACATCATCCTCTCCACGAAGGGCGGCAAGATCGCCGACTTCGGCATCGCCCGGATCCCGGACTCGACGCTGACGCACCAGGGGGGGCTCATGGGGACGCCCGCGTACAGCGCGCCGGAGACGTTCCGCGCCGGGAAGTTCTCGCCCGAGAGCGATCAGTTCTCGCTCGCGGCCGTGATGTTCGAGGCGATCTCCGGCAAGCGCGCGTTCCCGGGCGACGACGCGGTCTCGGTCGCGTCGAAGATCGCGAGCGACGAGCCGCCGTCCATCGCGAGGGAGCTCGGCGTGCCGCCGTCGCTCGATCAGGTGCTCGCGCGCGGCCTGTCGAAGCGACCCGAGGACAGGTACCCGAGCTGCGACGCGTTCGGCGCCGCGTTCGCCGACAGCCTCGAGTGGGCCGCCTCCAGCCAGCTGCCAAGGCGCATGCTGGAGGCCCCCGTCGCCGCGACGGCGGCGCTGTCCACGGAGCCCGGCGCGGTGCGCGCGGATCCGCTCGACGACCACTTCCCTCCCCGCGAGCGGAAGATGGGGCAGATCGTCCTCGGCGCGGCCGTGGTCGTTGCGACGGCCATGCTGCTCGTGCGCACGGCGATGCGATCGACGGACGCGCCGGTCGAGGCGCCCCCCGCAGGCGCGGCGCCGATCGCGTCGCCCGCGCCCACGCCGCCGCGGCCGCGCGTCGTCCCGACGACGCGGCCTGCGCGCCCGAAGCACGAGCCCGCCGACACGGCATCGCCGGCCTCGCCGGCGCCGCGCGCGACGGGCAGCGTGGAGCCGAGCGCGAGCCCGTCGGGCAGCGCCAGCGCCCCGAGCCAGCCCGCGACGGAGGCTATCCCCGAGGACGAGGACGAGGAGGCCGCGGACGCCGGGACGCCTGAAACCGACGACTTCGGCGCGCCGCAGACCACCGAAGGTGACGCGCCGGACGCCGGGGCGGCCGATGCCGCCGCGCGTTGAACGGCTGAGAGCGCGGATGCGTTGTCACGCGGAAAAAACTCCCGTAAAGGAGCCCGGGTAAGCGGCGTCGCTGTCCGGAACGGCCGACGTCAAGCGCCCCTCGCGGGCTCGGCATGTCGTCCACGATCACGCCGACCGCCGCGCTGGCGACTGTCTGGAACGCTGTCCTGCCCCCTGAGATCTCCGCGATGACTACCCTGACAAACGGCGACGATCTCCATCTGTCGCTCTACCGAAAGATGTTTCAGATACGCCGCTTCGAGGAAGAAGCGGCCCGCGCCTACGCGCAGAGCAAGATCGGTGGGTTCCTGCACCTCTACATCGGTCAGGAGCCCATCGCCGTCGGCGCGTCCGCGGCGCTCCGCCCTGACGATTACGTGATGACGACCTACCGCGATCACGGCCTCGCGCTCGCCCGCGGGATGACCCCGCGCGCCGCGATGGCGGAGCTCTACGGCAAGGTCACCGGGTGCTCGAAGGGGCTCGGCGGCTCGATGCACTTCTTCGACAAAGAGCACAACATGCTCGGTGGCTACGGCATCGTCGGCGGCCACATCCCCATCGCCGTCGGGACCGCGTTCGCGTCGAAGTACCGCGGCGAGGACAGGGTCTCGATGGTGTTCTTCGGCGAGGGGGCGGTGAGCATTGGTGACTTCCACGAAGGCATGTCGCTCGCGGCGCTCTGGAAGCTGCCGATCGTGTTCGTCTGCGAGAACAACGAGTACGCGATGGGGACGCCGCTCTCCCGGACGCTCTCGGTCGAGGACGTCTCGCTGAAGGCGCTCGCCTACGGGATGGAGCGCGATCGCTTCAACTCCGAGCACGTCCTCCAGGTGCGCGATCGCCTCGCCGAGGCCATCACGCGGGCGCGCACCCACTCGGAGCCGACGCTGGTCGAGATCAGGACGTACCGCTTCCGGGGCCACTCGATGAGCGATCCCGGCAAGTACCGGACGAAGGAGGAGCTCGAGGAGCGCAAGAAGAAGGACGTGCTCCTGCGCTCGCGCATCGAGCTCGAGGAGAAGGGGCACAAGGCCGCCCTCGAGGCGATCGATAAAGAGGTGGAAGACGAGATCGCCGATGCGGTCCGCTTCGCCGAGGAGAGCCCCGAACCCGGGCCCGAGGTTCTCGAGCCCACAACCTACGCAGGACCTTTTGCGCGATGACCGTCCTAAGATACCGGGAGGCGGTTCGCGCCGCCATGATCGAGGAAATGGAGCGCGACGAGCGGGTGTATCTCGTCGGCGAGGAGGTCGGGCACTACCAGGGCGCCTATAAGGTGACCGAGGGGATGCTCGATAAGTTCGGATCCAGGCGCGTGATCGACGCGCCGATCACCGAGAGCGGGTTCACCGGCATCTCGATCGGCGCCGCGATGGTCGGGCTCCGGCCGATCGTCGAGTACATGACGTGGAACTTCTCCGCCGTCGCGTTCGATCAGATCCTCAACAACGCAGCGAAGCTCCGGCAGATGTCCGGCGGACAGCTCACCATCCCGCTCGTGCTGCGGGCGCCGAACGGCTCGGCGCGGCAGGTCGGCTCGCAGCACTCGCACTCGATGGAGCACTTCTACGCGCATATCCCCGGCCTCAAGGTGCTCGCGCCCGCGATGCCCGCGGACGCGAAGGGGCTCCTGAAGTCGGCGATCCGGGACGACAACCCGGTGCTCTTCATGGAGAGCGAGACGCTCTACGGTGTGAAGGGCGAGGTGCCCGACGATCCCGACTTCATCGTGCCGCTCGGGGTCGCCTCGATCGTGCGCGAGGGGACGGACGTCTCGATCATCGCCTGGAGCCGGATGGTGCACGTGGCGCTCGAGGCGGCCGCGGAGCTCGAGAAGGAGGGCATCAGCGCGGAGATCGTGGATCTGCGATCGCTGCGCCCGCTCGACGAGGAGACGGTCGTGCGGAGCGTAACGAAGACCCACCGCGCGGTCGTGGCGCATGAGGGCTGGCCCTACGGCGGCGTCGGCGCCGAGGTCGCCGATCGCATCCAGCGGCTCGCGTTCGACGAGCTGGACGCGCCCGTCCTGCGCGCGACGACGCTCGACGTTCCGATGCCCTACAACGCACGGCTGGAGCAGTACGTGATCCCGCAGGCAGCGCGGATCATCGAAAACGTTCACCGCGTTCTCTACAAAAGCTGACTGAGCGGACGCACATCCCCGATCAAGGTTGATAGACCCATGGCGAAGGTTCTGGAACTGCCGAAGCTGTCCCCAACCATGGAGGAGGGGCAGATCAGTGCGTGGCACAAGAAGGAAGGCGACACGATCGACATCGACGATCTGCTCGCAGACGTCGAGACCGACAAGGCGACCATGGAGTACAAGTCCTTCGATCGAGGGACGTTGCTCAAGATCCTCGTGCCCCCGGGCAGCGTGGTTCAGCTCGGCCAGCCTGTCGCGATCATCGGCAACCCGGGCGAGGACATAAGCGCCCTCGCCGGGGGGAGCGGTGGCGGCGCTCCGGCGCCGCAGCCGAGCGCGGCGGAAGCTCAACCCAAGGGGGATCGCGCGGCGCAGCCGGCCGGCAGCGCCGCGCCGAGCGGCGAGGCGCCCGCGACGACCGCGCCGCCCGCGGCCCGCGGCGACGCGGTCTCGCCGCCCACGCAGCCGGCGGCGCCGCAGCCGTCGTCCGACGGGCGCGTGAGGGCGTCGCCCTACGTGCGCAAGCTCGGCCGCGAGCGCGGGCTCGACCTGACCAGCGTCGCCGGTACGGGTCCGCGCGGGCGCATCGTCGCGCGCGATCTCGAGGGGCTGAAGCCGGCGCCGACCGCCGCGGCGGCTGCGCCCGCCGCGCCCGGCGAGCTCGCTGCGCCGGAGGTGCGGCCGCTCAGCATGATGCGCAAGGCGATCGCCCGGCGCCTCACCGAGTCGAAGCAGACGGTCCCGCACTTCTATCTCTCGATCGACGTCGACGCCGATCCGCTGAACGCGCTGCGCGAGCAGATCAACGCGGATCTCGCGGCGACCGCCGGCGAGGGCGAGAAGCCGCCCAAGATCAGCTTCAACGATCTCCTCGTCAAGGCGTGCGCCATCGCGCTCGTGCGCGTGCCGGAGTGCAACGCGCAGTTCACCTCGGACGCGATCCTCATCCACCGGCGCGTCGACATCTCGGTGGCGGTCGCCGTCCCCGAGGGCCTCGTCACGCCGGTGGTGCGTGACGTCGACCGCAAGCAGGTGCTCGATATCGCCGCCGAGGTGCGCGAGCTCGCGGGGCGGGCCAAGGCGAAGAAGCTGCGGCCCGAGGAGATGGCGAACGGGACGTTCTCGATCTCGAACCTGGGCATGTACGGGATCGACAACTTCGGGGCCGTCATCAACCCCCCCGAGGGCGCGATCCTCGCCGTGGGTCAGGTCCGCCGCGAGCCCGTCGTGCGCGGCGAGCAGGTCGTGCCGGGCCGCCGCTTGAGCATGACGCTCTCCTGCGATCACCGCGTCGTCGACGGCGCGGTCGGCGCGACCTTCCTGAAGGTCCTGCGCCAGCTGCTGGAGCACCCGACGCAGATCCTGCTCGGCTAGCCCTCCACACCTCCACTGCCAGAGAACAGCCAGGATGCAGAGGACGCCGGGGAGCTCCCGGCGTCCCCATGCGCAGCGCGCGCTGGCCTCACCGCCGCGGGCACGCGCTGGCCTCACCGCCGCGGGCGCGCGCCGACCTCACCGCCGCGGCGCACGAGCGCCGCGCTTCTGCTCAGGTAGCCTCGGCGCTGCTCCCGAGCGCGTCGCCGAGGCGCGCCAGGTTCCGCGAGAAGATCTGCACCGACGGGTGCGACGGCCCGAGCGCCTTCGTGGCGATCGCTACCGCGCGCTCGATCTGCTGCCACGCGCCCGATAGATCGCCGAGCGCCTGCAGCACGCGCCCGAGGTTGTTCACGATGCTCGCTACGACCGGGTGATCCGGGCCGTAGGTGGCCTGCGCGATGCCGAGCGCCCGCTCCAGCTGCTCGCGCGCCCCGGGCAGCTCGCCGAGCGCTTGCAGCACGCTGCCGAGGTTGTTGCAGCCGATCGCCACCGCCGGATGATCCGGCCCGTAGGTCGCCTCGGCGATCCTCAGCACGCGCGCGAAGTTCGCCCGCGCCCCCTCGAGATCGCCGAGATCGCGCAGCACGCTGCCGAGATTGTTGATGTCCCGCGCGACGTCCGGGTGATCCGGCCCGTAGGTGTCCTCGACGATCGCGAGCGCGCGCTCGAAGTCGGCGCGCGCCCCGGCGAGGTCGCCGAGGTCGCGCAGCACGCGCCCGCGGTTGTTCAGCGCCAGCGCGAAGCGCGGGTGGTAGCAGCCGTAGCTGTGCTCGTCGATCTTGAGCGCCTCCTCGAACTGCTCGCGCGCGCCCTTGAGGTCGCCGAGATCGTGGAGCAGCCGGCCGAGGTTCGTGCGCCCGATCGCGACCGTCGGGTGCTCCTGCCCGTAGGCGCGGATGTCGATCGCGAGCGCCCGCTCGAGGTGCACGCGCGCGCCGGCGAAGTCGCCGAGGTCACGGAAGAGCGCGCCCAGGTTGTTGAGCCGTATCGCGACGCTCGGGTCGTCGGGGCCGTACGTGGCCTCGTCGATGGCGAGGGCGCGCTCCAGGTGCTTGCGCGCGCCCGGCAGATCGCCCTGATCCATGAGCACGCTGCCGAGGTCGTTCACGTCGCGCGCGACGTCCGGGTGGTCGGGGCCGAAGCTCGCGATGTCGATCGCCAGCGCGCGCTCCAGGTGGGCCCGCGCGCCGCCGAGATCACCGAGGTCGTGCAGGACGCTGCCGAGGCTGCGCAGCACGGCCGCGACCTTCGGGTCATCGTGGCCGAACACCGCCTCGTGGAGCGCGAGCGCCCGCTCCAGGTAACCCTTGGCCTCCGCGAACGCCGCGCGCCCCTGCAGGTAGACGGCGAACCGGGCGAGGAGGCGCCCGCGCACCTCCTTCGCGACGTCGTAGGCCTCGGACTGGCTCGCCGCGGCGAGCGCGTGCGGCAGCCAGCGGGCGCAAAAGGGCCACGTCTCCACGTCGTCGCTGCTCTCGGGGAACGCGTGATCGACGAGCCGGACCGCCGCCTCGGCCCACATCCGCCGGTCCTGAGGCGAGAGGCGATCACGGACCACCGCCTGGACGAGCCGGTGCACCGAGAGCGCGCCCTCGTGCACGTCGATGAACGAGTAGCGGCGGAGCGCGGCGACCGCCTCGTCGAGCATCAGCGGATCGCTCAGCGCCTCCGCGAGCGCCGGCGGCAGGTGCGGCGCGGCGTCGGCGAGGCCCTCGCGCGGGATGTCGTCGGGCGCGAGGAACGCGCACAGGCTCAGCAGATCGACGGCGACGGGCGAGAAGCGCTGCGCCTCCTGGAACGCGAGGCCCCAGGTGGTGGCGACCGGCGTCGGGTAATCCATCGGCACGCCGCGGAGCAACAGCTCGCGCTGATGGTCGCCGAAGACCGCGTGGTAGGTCGCGATCGAGGACCTCGTCTCCTTGATGGTCGCCGCCGCCTGCACCAGCGCGAGCGGCAGACCGCCGAGCGTCTCGGCGAGCTTCTCCGCGGCGCGCTCGTCGCTCTGCCCGGTCCGATCGAGCAGGAACTTCACCGAGTCGGCGCGATCGAGCGCCGGCACGGTGAGCGGCGTGGCGATGCCGCGAAAGCTCGGGTTGCGCGAGGTGATCAGGATGTGCCCGGTGCGCGGGTGCGGGAGGTAGGGGGCGACGTCCCGCGGGTCGTTGACGTTGTCGAAGACGACGAGCCACTTGTCGTTGCGCGACAGCCACGACCGGACCGCCTCGATCGCGATCCGCTGGTCGGCCTCGTTCTGCTCCGGCAGGTCGAGCGCCGCGGCGAGGCGCGCGAAGTCCTCGGCCATCGTCGCCGGCTCCTCGGCGCGGACCCACCAGACGACGTTGTACTGGCTCGCGTACCGGTGCGCGTACTCCGCGGCGAGCTGCGTCTTGCCGATCCCGCCGAGGCCGCTGATCGCCTGCGTGAGCGCCGCGGGCCCGCCCGTCGTGAGCGCGCTCCGCAGCTCGTCGAGGAGCTGGTCGCGCCCGGTGAAGCTCGGGTTGCGCGGCGGCAGCTTCTTGATGTGCGGCTCGGCGTCGGGCGAGCTCGACTGTCGCCGGGGGGGCGGCCGCTGCGTCGGCGGCTCCGTCTCGCGGACGGCGCTCCGTATCCCCTTCGCGATCTCGGTGAAGGCCTCGCTCTGGTTGGGGTAGCTCGTCACGGGCCGCGCGCGGTTGGGCAGCGGCTGCAGCTTGCCGAGCACCGTCTTCTCCCAGGCGCAGGGCCGCAGGACGACGGGGATGACACGACATTCCCCCGCCTCGTGCCGGGCGATCGCCTCCCGGATCTCCGGCGAGAGCCACGCGTCGGCGTTGAGGAAGTCCGCGCTCACGAGCAGCAGCACGACCCGGGCCTCGCGCAGCCTCGCCGCGAACGCCTCTCGCCGCTCCCTCCCCCCGCCGAGCGCGAAGCCCTGGTACGTCCGGATGACCCCCTGCCGTTTGAGCGCGTCGAGGTGCGTCTCGATCTTGGGCCGCAGGTCCTCGTCCCTCGGGGAGTAGGAGAAGAACACATCGGCGGGGCTCGTCGCCAAGGCAACCATAGTTCCTCTCGCGGGCCTTAAGGTCTCACGACGGACCTGAAGCGCAACGAGAATACGCGGTCGGGAAAGACCCAGGAAGAGACGGTATATGACGCTCTCGGCGGATACATGCGGGTCGAACCTCCATGGCTGCTTCGGGGGTTTGCCTTACCCCGAATCCGGCTCCGTCCTACCTTCGCGTTCCTCTTCCGTGCTGGGGAAGAATCTGCCGGAAGCCTGGACGATGCGGCGCGCCGCTTCCATCCATTGCCGCCGATCGTCCCGTCGCAGCTGGTTGCGGACGACGATTTTTACGAGACGATGAACGCTGAGCGCGTGCGGCCGCACCTCGATCAGCGAGTGCAGCCGCAACATCGCGATCGCGTCGTCGAGCGCGAGCGGGTCGTACTCGTTCAGCGCCCGCCGCGGGATCGCGTCCATCGGCAGGAATGAGCAGAGGCTGAGGAGCTCCGCCGCGGCCTGGTGGCTGAACACCGCGGCGAGCGCGCTCTCCCACGCGGTCGCGACCGTCACCGGGAAGCTGACCGGGCGCTCCAGGAGCGCGGCCGGTCGCTGGCGGAACAGCGCGAGGTACTCCGCGAGCGGGCGCCCGGTCTCCTCGATGTACGCGCCGGCTTGCGCCAGGGCAAGCGGCAGGTCGCCGAGCTCCTCGGCGAGCGCGTCGGCCGACTCCGCGTCGGTCTCGCCCGTGCGCCGCAGCAGGAAGCTCACCGACTCGGCGCGCTCGATGCCGCGGACGGTCACCGTCGTGAGCCCGCGCCAGATCGGATTCTGCGACGTCGTGATGATGTGGCCTCCCTGCGAGACGCTCGGAACGTAGGGCTCGACCTCGCTCGGGTCGCGCACGCTGTCGAAGAAGAGGAGCCAGCGCCCGCGGCGCCCGAGCCTGTTGCGCACCGCCGCGACCCCGCGCGCCGGATCCAGCTGCTCGTGATCGGGCAGCCGCATCTCGGCGGCGAGCGCCATGAAGGCGGCGTCCATCGTCGCCGGGCTCTGGCCGTCGATCAGGAAGACCGTGTCGTAGGCGCTGGCGTTGCGGTACGCGTACTCGATCGCGAGCTTGGTCTTGCCGGTGCCGCCGAGCCCGCAGAGCGGCGCCATGCCGCGCCTCGCGAGCATGGCGCCGATCTCGGCGAGCAGATCCTCGCGCGCGGCCAGGTTCCGGCTGCTCCACGCGGGGACGCTCCAGATCCCGGGCGGCGGTGGCACCTCTGATTGGCTCACCGGCTGGGCGCCGGTGCTCGGTGAGCCTACGGGGGGTTTTGGGTGAGCTGCTCGACCTGCTTTCGGATGCCCTTGGCGATGTCGGTGAAGGCCTCGCTCTGGTTGACCCAGCTCGTCACCGGGCGCCCACCTCGCGGCAGGCTGGCCAGCTTGCCGAAGGGCGCGCCCTCCCAGTCACAGGCGTCGAGGATGACCGGGATGACGCGCGCCTCACCCCGCTCGTGACGATCGATCGCCTTCTGCATCTCGACGTCGTAACAGAAGTCCGACGCGAGAAAATCGGCGCTGATGAGCAGGAGGACGACCCTCGCGGTCTCGAGGTGCTCGGCGAGCGCTCTGTCGCGCTCCTCGCCGGCGCCGATCTCGCCGTCGTGCCAGCCGCGGATGACGCCCTTGCGCTTGAGGATGGCGAGGTGCGTCTCGAGCTTGTCGCGCAGCTCGCGGTTGCTCTCCGAGTACGAGAAGAACACCTCGATGGGGCTCGCCGGAGGCTCGGACACCCGGTCGCGCCGCGGAGAGTCGAGCGCCCCCGGCACCGTGACCGTGTCGTCGTACGCGGCCGGGCCGGGCGGGAGATCGTACGCCGGGAAGCCGAGCGGCGACGACGACGGCGGGAGCTCCAGGTCGGGGATCGGCGGCGGGACGATCGAGCGGGAGCGGAGCGGCGTCGCGCGCGGGCGGGGCGCGCACATGCGCTCGAGGATCGCGAGCGCCTTGTCGTGGCTGCCGTCGGCGGTGTCGTAGGGCAGGAGCAGGAACCCCATGTCCACGAGCGTCGCGCGGCGGTACGGCGTCAGGCTCGCGCTCGGGACGATGACGAAGCGGGGCGGCGGCGAGCTGCCCGAGAGCGCGTGGATGTCCGACAGCATCTCGTCGAAGTTGTTGTCGGCGCGCCCGAATCCGATGAAGAGCACGGGGCACTTCGACAGCACGGCCGTGAGCGACCTGCGCACGGCGGGGGCCGCGATCGACGCGAGGAAGCGCTCGCGCTCGAACACCCAGCTGCCCGGCTCCTTCAGCGTGCCGTGCAGCTTGAGGATGAACCGCCGCCGCCACGCGGCCTCGTCGGTGACGCGCCACATGGTGTCCCACTCGATGCCGAAGGCGCGCTCGAGCAGGTGGTTGAGGTTCGTGGTGAGCACCGCGCGCAGCTTGTCCCGCAGCGCGGCGATCGCGAGCGCGATGCGCGGCGGCTCGAGCCCCTCGTCGTCGAGCGCGTCCTCGACGAACGCGTTGAACTCCGCCGCGCCGAGGGCGTGCTCCGCCGCGGCGAGCGCCTCGCTGTAGCGCTGCGATCGCGCGAGCGACGCGACCTCGGCGGTCACGACGTCGTCGCCGACCTGCTCTCGCACCCTCTCGACGAGCAGGTCGACGAGCTGGCGCCACGTCGGCAGCCCGGCCGCAGCCGAGATGCCTCCCCCCACGAAGAGCACGAGCTCTCCGCTCTCGAACGCCTCATGCAGCTCTTCGATCACCGCGGCGTCGAGCTCCGCGCTCATCGTATTCGCGTTGTCCATAAGGGTTGACATCGAGCCCCTCGAGTCTATCGCTCCTCGGCGCCCAGCGCACTTTTGCGACGCGTCGCGCTCACCTTCGCGCATGACGCGCGACGCCGCGTCGAGCGCGCGACGCCGCGTCGCGCGCCAAGCCCAAGACGTCCCAGACGACAGACCGCGTCGCCTCGGGCGCGGTGCCGCCTCGGGCGCAGTGAAGCGCGGTCGGAGCAGCGGAAACAGTCCGCAAGCCTGGAGCATGCTACGCCTCCGACATGCGTCCGGCGGCTCTCTTTACGCTGGCCACGCTGGCCTCGATTTTCGCAGTCTCCATGATCGGCGTGGCTGCCCCTCCCCCCTCCCGCGCGCGGCGCGCCCCGCGCCTCCCGGCGAGCGCGGAGGCCGCGCTCCCGGCGGGCGCCGGCGGCCCGCGCTCGCCCGCGAGCGTCGTCGCGCTGCGCGCGCCCGGCCCACCTGCGGTCCTTGTGCGCGCGGGCAGCTTCACGATGGGCTCGAGCGAGATCGAGATCGCGCACGCGGTGACGCTCTGCAAGCTCGAGCCGGGCGGCGATCTGTGCGTCGACGAGACCGAGGCGAGCTTCGCGAACGAGCTCGTACCGCACGAGGTGTACCTGTCGGACTTCTGGATCGACCGCACGGAAGTGACCGTCGCGAGCTATCGCCGGTGCGTCTCGGCCGGACTCTGCACCGAGCCTCCCTATGCGTCCGGCGGGCAGCGGTTCGATCGGCCGGATTATCCGGTCGTGCTCGTCTCGTGGAGTGATGCGCAGCGCTACTGCGCCTGGGCCGGCGGTCGCCTGCCGACCGAGGCCGAGTGGGAGCGCGCCGCGCGCGGCGCGGCCGGGCGTCGCTACCCCTGGGGCCATGTCTACAACCCCTTCCACGCGAACCACGGGAGGCTCTCGTTCGACGAGCTCGACGACGGCGACGGCTTCCTCGAGCTCGCTCCCGTGGGCTCGCTCGTCTCCGGGCGGACCCCCGACGGCATCGACGATCTCGCCGGCAACGTCGAGGAGTGGGTCGCCGATTACTACCATCCCGAGTATCCAAGCAGCAGCGCGAAGGACCCGCGGGGGCCCGACATGGGCGAGGAGCGCGTGCTGCGGGGCGGCAGCTATATCCTGGGTCGGCCCTGGCTGCGCGGCGCCGCGCGAGGGCACGACCTTCCGACGAGCCGCCGGGCATGGCGCGGCTTCCGCTGCGCGCGCGACGCCTGAGCCGGAGCGCGGGCGACGGGCCCGCGCGGCGGTTGGCCACCGCGCGCGAAGGGCCCATACTGCGCCCGTGAGGATCGCGCACCTCTCTGATCTGCACCTCCTGTCCCTCGAGGGGGCCATCCCGTTCCGGCTGCTGAACAAGCGGCTGACGGGCTACATCAACCTTCGCTTCCGGCGCCGCGCCATCCACAAGCCGCACGCGGTGCACGCGGCGGCGAAGGAGATCCGGCGGCTCGACGTGGACCACGTCGTCATCACGGGTGACGTGTCGAACCTCGCGCTCGAGCGAGAGTTCGTCCTCGTCCGCGACTTCCTGCAGCGCGATCTCGGGTTCCCTCCCGATCGGGTGAGCATCGTCCCGGGGAACCACGACGCGTACACGAAGGGCGCGCACCGCTCGCAGCGGTTCTCGCAGTACTTCGCGCCGTACCTGCGCTCCGACCTCCCGCTCGACGCGCCGGCGGGACGCGATGACGTCGAGCCCGGCAGCGACGGTGGGAGCTCGGCGTTCCCCTTCGTGCACCTGCGCGGGCCGGTGGCGATCATCGGCCTGTCGACCGCCTGGCCCCGTCCCCCGCTGGTGGCCTCGGGGCGGATCGGCCCGGTCCAGCTGCGCGCGCTGGAGCGTGTGCTGTCGCACCCGGAGGTGCGACGGCGAACGCCGATCGTGCTCCAGCATCACCCCTTCCACAACCCTGCGAGCCGGACGAAGACCTTGCTGGAGGGCCTGGGAGACGCCGCGGCCGAGGGGCGGCTGCTCCGGCAGGTCAGCCGCGGACTGCTGCTGCACGGGCACCTGCACCGGCGCATTCACCGGAAGCTGCACACCGAGCGGGGTCACATTGACGCGGTGGGCGCCGCCAGCGCTTCGCTGCTTCACGAGAGCGATGAGCGGATGGCGGGGTTCAACGTCTACGAGGTCGACGACGCCGGGGCGATCAGGGGCATCACCTCGCTCCGCTTCGTGCCGGGTCAAGAGGCGTTCCGCGAGGTCCCGGTACCCGAGCGCTGAGCGCTCGGCGGCGCGCCCCACCGGAAGCGACGCTCGCCGAGCGCCCACGGGAGGCGGCGCTCCGCCGAGCGCCCCACCGGAGCCACACGCAGATCATCCGCTGCGCGCGGGACCCGCCTTGCGGGCGCGCGATGATCAGGCTCGGAGGTGGGATGGATCGAGCGCAGCGGAGGCGCTGCGCGGGCAGTCCGGTGGGGCGCTGGTCAGGAGGAGAGTCAGGCGGTGGCGCGGATCACGTTGACCGCCTGGAGACCTTTGGGACCTTCTTTGATCTCAAATTCAACGGTCTCGTCCTCGAACAGACGGCGGCGCCCCTCCCCGTTGATCTGCGAATAATGAACGAAGACGTCGGGGCCAGTCTCTTGCTTAATGAAGCCCCAACCCTTCTCATCGTTGAACCACTTTACCTTGCCAACTGCCATATTTCCTCCACTTCAGAGCTCGTCGATACCCGAGGCGCGCAGGCTGGCAGTCGGGAGGAGACCGCGGCTGCGGTCCCTGATTCCGATGCGGGCTTGGCTGCTTGCAGCAAACCCCCCTCGTAGACAGATCCAGCTTGCGCAGGGCGATTGCCCAGCCGCTGGTTGATGTGCATGCGCGGCGACTTCGACGATTCTCCCCGGTCCGAGCGGGCGCCAACGTAAACGGCTCGAACCGCCAAGGTCAAGCAGCGATGATGGTTCGGCACGAGCTAACGCGAGGCCGTGCCGCGTCACCGGAAGTCCCTGCTTGCAGCAGCTCCCGACGAGAATGTTCCGCCGTACAGCAGATCCTGGCGGCGAGTACGGAAGCGCGTTCGAATCACGGGCGCCCCGCGCGGTGCGAAGCAGAATTCGCGCGGCCGTCAAGATTTGCGCTCTTATCGAAGAGCCTTGTGCGTCGGCCCGTGCATGGCGTCGTGCCCTCCACGCGCGTCTCGAGGTGTCGCGCGGCGGGCGACCTCCCGCGGGCGTCGTGCAGCGGGCGCTGGCCGACGATGGCTCCGCCTGTTCGCCGGCGAGCCGCCGACGTTTTACCCGGCGCGAGCGCGCGGCGGCTCGATTTTCTGGACCCGCGCCTCCGCGCTCCGCCTGCGCCGCGCCGCCTGGGCGCGGCCGGCGCGCGCCTGGGCTCGCGCCCGCTCGCCGCCGGGGAGCAGGATCCGAAGGCATCTCGTTGACATGTCTGTTCGAGCTTGCTCGTATGGCGTGGCGAGGGCATCGGGTCTCACCTCCGCCCTGGCCCCGCGAGGCGACGACGAGATGTTCTCGGTGATCATCAGCGAGAAAGGGGGCGCGGAGCGCCGCGAAACCTTCGACCGGACAGAGATCAACGTCGGTCGCGTGCAGGGCAACGACCTGATGCTGCCGAAGGGCAACGTGTCGAAGCGGCACGCTCGGCTGCTCTTCCGCGACGGGCGCTTCATCGTCACCGACCTCAAGAGCACGAACGGCACGTACGTCAACGGCCGGAAGATCGCTCAGGCGACGATCGTTCGCGAGGGCGACAAGATCTACATCGGCGACTTCGTGCTGCGGATCGAGACGGCCGCGGCCGGAACGGCGCCCCCGGACAGCACGGCGCCCCCGGCGCGCGTGCCGGAGGAGACGGGCACGGGCGATCCGGCGCATCTGGCCGACCGCGCGCCGCCGTCCGCCGAGAAGGGGCTGCACCGGTCGGCGCCCCTGCCGCTGATCAACGAGAAGGGCGAGCCATCGCGCACCAGCCAGGGCGTGATCAGCCACTTCCCGCTCGAGAACGATCCGGACGAGTCAGCCGATGCCGCCGCGCCCGTCCCCGGTCCGCCGCGCATCCCCTCGCCTCGCCCGCCCATCGTGCCCGGCGCGCAGGGCGGCGCGTACGCTCCGCCGCTGCCGGTCCCTCCCGCGACACCCAACGCCTCGCCGGCGCGCGACGGTCGCGCGGCGGTCAACACCGTCCACCCGACCACGCAGATGGCGCGCCCGTACCCGACCGCGACCCCGCTGCCGGGACAGGGCGGAGCGAGCGCCGCCGCGCCGCCGCAGGGCGCTGCGAACGTCGCCGTCCACCCCAGCGTGGTCCCCATCCCGAGCCGGCGCGCCATCCCGCCCGTCTCGGACCGGGTCGACCGCGGGCAGGGCGATTCGGCGCAGGCCGTGGCGCACCGCAGGGCGCTCGGGCGCCTCGTGGAGCGGCTCGGCGACAAGGTCGACCTCGCGCCGCTCGACAGCGGAGCGCCGCCGGACGGCGCGCTCGCCCAGCGGATCGAGCAGGCCATCGCCGCCGGCGCGGAGGCGATGCGCGCGGCGGGCGAGCTGCCCTCCGAGATCGACGCCGAGGCGCTCATGGCCGACGCGCACCGGGAGCTCTTCACGCTCGGCCCGCTCGATCGTCTGCTCGACGACGCCGAGGTCGGTGAGATCCAGGTGTTCCGTCACGACCACGTGATCGCGATGCACGGGCGCCGGCGCGCGATCACGGAGGTCGGGTTCAGCAGCGAGCGCGCGGTCGACCGGGCCATCCGCCGGCTCTGCGTGATGGCCGGGCAGCCGCTCGAGAGCGGCGCGAGCTTCGTCGAGCGGACCCTGCCGAAGGGGCGGCGGCTCTTCGCCGTGCTCCCGCCGGCGGCGACCTCCACGCTGGTGATCCGGAAGCCGCAGCGCCCCGATGTCACGCTCGAAGACCTGGTGCGCAACGGGACGATCTCGCGCGCGATGGCCGGGCTGCTCTCCCAGTGCGTGCTCGGGCGCGGCAACCTCCTCGTCACGGGGACGCGGGACGCAGGGACGGGCTGGTTGCTCGGCGCGCTCGCAGCCGCAGCGCAGCCCGACGATCGGTTCGTCGTGCTCCAGGACGAGGACGAGCTCGCCCTCGATCAGCCCAACACCCTGTCGATCGCGCTCGGCAGCACGACGGTCGAGCGGACGCGGGCGGTGCAGGCGGCCGTGCGCATCCGGCCCGAACGGGTCGTGGTGAGCTCGTTCTCGGGCCACGTCGCGGCCGAGATCGTGGATGCGATCGGCGGCGGCATGGACGGCGTGCTCGCGGCCGCCCGGGCGCCCACGCTGCGGCAGGCGGTGACGCGGCTCCCTGCGGACATCGCCGCGACCCGCCCGGGGATCACGCCGGAGGCAGCGCGCGAGTGGCTGGCGTCGTCGTTCGATCTGGCGATCGAGATCGCGCTGCTCCGCGACGGTCGTCACCGCGTGCTCCGCATGGCCGAGCTCGCGGTCGAGAACGGGCAGATCGCCATTCGCGACGTCTTCACGTTCGTGGTCGAGCGGACGGCCGCCGGCGGCGCGCTCGAGGGGACGTTCCACCCTTCCGGGCTGGTGCCGGACATCGTGGAAGACCTCCAGTCCCGCGGGCTCACCGTCGATACGTCGACCTCGTTCCGCAGGAACCGCTAGCCCCGCCCGCCAGAGATCCGACCGGAGATCCGGCCACCCAGCACGAGCCAGCACGAGAAGACGGGAAGAACTCTGGCGCGCGACGAGAACGTCTTGACGAGCGCCGGCGAGAAACGGAGGTTATGCTGTTGAGCAGCCATGGCCATCCGCACCATCCTCCACTATCCCGATCCGCGACTGCGACAGAAGGCGCAGCCGGTCGGGGACGTCACCCCCGAAATCACGAGGCTTATCGACGACATGGCCGAGACCATGTACGCCGCGCCCGGCGTCGGTCTCGCGGCCACGCAGATCGGGGAGCCACACCGCATCTTCCTCGTTGACATCGCCTCCGACAACGAGCCGAGCAACCTCCTCGTGTTCATCAACCCGGAGATCGTCCGGCAGGAGGGGCAGCAGGTCGGCCCCGAAGGGTGCCTGTCGTTCCCCGGCATCAGCGAGGACATCAAGCGCGCCGAGAGCGTCCGCATCCGCGCCCGCGGGCGCGATGGCGCGACGTTCGAGATCGCGGCCGACGGCCTGCTCGCCGTGGCCGTCCAGCACGAGCTCGATCACCTCGACGGCGTGCTGATGATCGACCGGATGGGCCCGCTCAAAAAGCGCATCGTCCAGCGGAAGATGCAGAAGCGCGGCGCCGAGGCGGCGGGCTGACCCGCGCGAGCGCCCCGATCAGCTGCGCGCCGGGAAGGCCAGAGGGCCGCTGACGTACGCGTCGCGGCCGCAGAGCTCCCATCGCGGATCGACGATCCGGGGCGCGTCCCCCGGCGTGTCCGGGCCGGCCCAGTCCACCGCGCCCGGCCGGCCGCGGGGGCCGAGCAGGATGGGCGCGACGAAGGCGTGCAGCTCGTCCGGCAAGCGCGACGCGAGCAGGCTGCCGGCGAGCTCGGCGCCGCCCTCCACGAGGATGGAGACGATCCCCTGCGAGGCGCAGAGGCGCATCGCGGCGGTCACGTCGACGCGGCCCTCCGCCGAGGTCGGCGCGCGCAGGACGACGCAGCCCGCGTCCACGAGGACCTGCTCCGCCGCCTCGGGCGCGTCGGCGCCCGTGAGCACCCACGTCGGCACCTCCCGCGCCGTCTGCGCGAGGCGCGTGTGGAGCGGCAGCCGGAGCCTCGTGTCGAAGACGAGCCGGATGGGGCTCCGCCCGCCGGGCGCGAGCCCGGCCTCGCGCAGCGTGAGGCGAGGATCGTCGGCCAGCGCGGTGCCGATCCCGATCGCCACCGCGTCGTGGCGCGAGCGGAGCTCCTGCACCTTGGCGCGTGCCTCCGGGCCGGTGACCCACTTCGAGGCCCCCGTGCGGGTCGCGATGCGACCGTCCAGCGACAGGGCGAGCTTGAGCGCGATGTGAGGGATGCCGGTCGTGATGAACTTGGTCCAGGGCGCGATCAGCGCGCGGGCCTCGGCGCCGGCGACGCCGATCTCGACGGCGAGGCCGGCGTCACCGAGCCGCTGCGCCCCGCCGCCGACCACCCCTGGGTTCGGATCGGGCGCGCCGATGACGACGCGCTTGATGCCGGCGCTCAACACCGCGTCCACGCAGGGCGGCGTGCGCCCCTCATGGTTGCAGGGCTCCAGCGTCACGTAGAGTGTCCCGCCGCGCGCCACGTCCCCGGCCCTCGCGAGCGCGAGCCCCTCCGCGTGCTCCTCGCCGGCGCGCGCGTGGTGCGCGACGGCCACGACCTCCCCCGCGGCGTTCACCACCACCGCGCCGACCGGGGGGTTCGGCGACGGCATCGCCTTGTGCGCCTCCTCGATGGCGAGGCGCATCATCGCGGCGTCGAACTCGGGATCGGGGGTGGGGAGCTTCGCAGACATCGAAGTGCCGGATCTACTAGGGCGCCTTGGCCTTCACAAGCTTGCCAAGCTCGACCATGAACTGGTCGATGTCCCGAAAGGAACGATAGACGCTGGCGAACCGGACATAGGCGACCTCATCGAGTGTCCGCAGGTGGTTCATCACCCGTTCGCCTAGCTCGGTCGACAGGATCTCCCGCCGCTCGGACTCCTGCGCCTCGCGCTCGATCGCGTCGGCAATGGCCTCGATCTGGTCGGTGGACACGGGCCGCTTGTTGCACGCGATCCGCAGCCCCCGCACGAGCTTCTGCCGGTCGAACGGCTCGCGCCGGCCGTCCTTCTTGACGACCGTCGGCAAGATGTCCTCGACGCGCTCGTAGGTCGTGAACCTGCGCTCGCACGACGCGCACTCGCGCCGCCGGCGGATCACCTCACCCGCGCCGCCGGCGCGGGAGTCGATGACCCGGTCTTCGAGATGGCCGCAAAATGGGCACTTCATCGAGCCATCCAGCGCGGCGCGCGATCAGCCGTCGAACTGGGAGAACACGAGCGACACGTTCGTCCCGCCGAAGCCGAAGGAGTTCGACATCACGTGCGTCAGGCGGCGCTCGCGGGAGGTGAACGGCACGTAGTCCAGGGTTGTGCACTCGGGATCGGGGTCGTCCAGGTTGAGCGTCGGCGGCACCGCGCCGTGACGCAGCGCGAGGGCGCAGAGCGCCGCCTCGACCCCGCCTGCACCCCCGAGCAGGTGGCCCATCGCCGACTTTGTCGAGCTCACCCAGAGGCGCTTCGACGCCGCGTGATCGCCGAAGACCTTCAGGATCGCCCGGGTCTCCTCGATGTCACCCTGGGGCGTCGAGGTGCCGTGGGCGTTGATGTAGTCGATCGCGTCCGGCGCGAGCCTGGCGTCTTCGAGCGCCATCCTCATCGCGCGCTGCGCCCCGGCGCCCTCGGGCGCCGGCTTCGTGATGTGGTACGCGTCGCACGAGGCGCCGTAACCCACGACCTCCGCGTAGATCTTCGCGCCGCGTCTCTTCGCGTGGGAGAGCGACTCGAGCAGCAGCGACCCGGCGCCCTCGGAGCAGACGAAGCCGTCGCGCCCCTTGTCCCAGGGGCGGCTCGCCCGCTGCGGCTCCTCGTTGCGCCGCGAGAGCGCGAACATCGCGCAGAAGCCGCCGATGCCGAGGCCGGTGATCGTCGCCTCCGCGCCGCCCGTGAGCATGATCTGCGAGCGCCCACGGCGGATCCACTCGAACGCCTCGCCGAGGGAGTGCGCGCTCGACGAGCACGCGCTCGTGTTGCAGTAGCTCGCGCCCCGCAGGTCGAGCGACAGCGCCACCTGTCCGGCGGCGAGGTTCGCGATGACCGTCGGGATGAAATAGGGGCTGACCTTGTGAGGGCCCTTCTCGTGCAGCGTGATCGAGTG
The DNA here is from genome assembly GCF_051521455.1 of Sorangium sp. So ce887. Taxonomy (NCBI): domain Bacteria; kingdom Pseudomonadati; phylum Myxococcota; order Polyangiales; family Polyangiaceae; genus Sorangium; species Sorangium sp. So ce887. Next base: position 5,409,416 of record NZ_CP150354.1, read on the forward strand.
CTGGAACAGGTACTCGAGACCACCGAGGCCGACGCCGATGAAGGTGCCGCACTGATCGCGGTCCTCCTCGGTGAACTCGATCCCCGCGTCCTTCACGCACATCTGCGAGGCGGCGATGGAGAGCTGGGCGAAGCGGCCCATCTCCTTCACCTTCTTCTTGGGGATGTACTCCTCCGGGGCGAAGCCCTTCACCTCGCCGGCGAAGCGCGTCGGGAAGACGCCCGCGTCGAAGAGGGTGATGGGTCCGATACCGGACTGACCAGCCAGCAAAGATTGCCAGGTGGCCTGCGTCCCGATGCCGTTGGGCGTGATGAGCCCGATGCCGGTGATGACAACGCGTTCCATGGCTCTTATTGCCCTAGCGCCACCACAGAGGTGAGGACACGTGCTTCGGCGAAGAGCGGACCCTTCGCTGGCTCACGCGCCATCACACCTCCATGGTGACGCCGCGTCCGGTAGGGCGGTAGGGACGCTACTTCTTGGCATTCCTTTCGATGTAGTCGACCGCATCCTGGACGGTCCGGATCTTCTCCGTGTCCTCGTCCGGAATGTCGATCTCGAACGCCTCCTCGAACGCGAGGACAAGCTCCACCAGGCCCAGCGAATCGGCGCCCAGATCGTCGATGAAACTCGCTTCAGGCTTGATGTCCTTCTCGTCGACGTCGAGCTGTTCCTTGATGATTCGCTTTACTTCGGCCGTGATGTCGCGACCTTCAGCCATGGTATTCCTCCCGGGAAAACGGACCCCCTAGTAGCCCATCGCCATGGGCGTTGCACCATCGAATTACCAGCGACCGGCTTTTTCGTGTGCGCCTGGTTTGCCGCTGAGCGGACGCCTGGCTGCCTACGTTTCCATCCGGCGCGCTCAGACGTACATGCCGCCGTTGACGCGCAGCGTCTCGCCCGTCACGTAGCTCGCTTCGTCGGAGCACAGGAATGCGATCGCCGCGGCGACCTCCTCCGGTCGACCTGTACGCCCGAGTGGGACCATCTTGGTCAGGCCCTCTTTCATCTCAGCGCTGATCGTCGTCGTCATGTCGGTGTCGATGAACCCGGGCGCCACCGCGTTGACGGTGATGCCGCGCCCCGCGTACTCGCGCGCGAGCGACTTCGTCACCCCGAGCAGGGCCGCCTTCGTCGCGGCATACGCCGTCTGCCCGACGTTGCCCATCTCCGCCACGACGCTGGAGAGGAAGATGATACGCCCCGTGCGCGCGCGCATCATGACCTTCGTCGCGGCGCGGGCGCACGCGATCGAGCCCTTGACGTTGACGGCGAAGAGGCGATCGAGGTCCTCCTCCTTGATCCGCAGGAGCAGGCCGTCGATCGCGATCCCCGCGTTCGCGACGAGGATGTCGAGCCGGCCGAGGCGCTTCGCCGCCTCGGCGATGGTGGCCTCGGTCGCCTGCAGGTTCGCGACGTCGAAGCCGAGCGCCTCGGCCTTGCCGCCGCGCGCGGTGATCGCCTCGACGAGCGCGCGCGCCTCGGCCTCCCCGCGCACGTAGTTGACGATCACGTGCGCCCCCTGCGCCGCAAGCGCCTCCGATGCAGCCCGCCCGATCCCTCGCGAGCCACCCGTGACGATCGCAACTTTGCCCGTAAGGTCGAACATCGATGCCTATGCCTCCGAAAGGAACGCGCTCACGCGCTCAATCCCCGCCATGTCGCTCACGCTGAGCACCTTGATCTGCTTCGTGATCCGCTTCACCAGCCCGGCGAGCACCTTGCCAGGGCCGATCTCCAGGGCGTGCGTGACGCCGTCCTCCGCCATGCGCTCGATCGTCCGCATCCACTGCACGGTGCCGTCGACCTGGCGCAGGAGGAGCGACCGGACCCGCTCCGGATCGACGTTCGGCGTGGCATCGATGTTCGCGATCACCGGGAAGGCGAGCGGCCTGAGCTGGGTGCGCTCGAGCTCGGGGCGCAGGCGCTCGGCCGCGGGTCGCATCAGCGCGCAGTGGAAGGGAGCGCTCACCTTGAGCGGGATCGCCTTGCCGCCGCGGGCGACGGCGAGCTCGCCCGCCCGCGCCACCGCGCGGCTCTGGCCGGCGATCACGATCTGCCCCGGCCCGTTGTAGTTCGCCGGCGCGACCACCTCGCCCTGCGCGGCCTCCGCGCAGATCGCGAGCACCACGTCCTGATCGAGCCCGATGAGCGCGGCCATGGCCCCCTCGCCCGCCGGCACGGCCTCCTGCATCGCGGCGCCGCGGATCCGGCAGAGCCGCACCGCCTCCTCGATCTCGAGCGCGCCGGCGGCGACGAGCGCGCTGTACTCGCCGAGCGAATGGCCGGCCGCGTAGAGCGGCGGCTCGAGGTCGGGCAGGTGCTCGATGAGCGCCGCGGCGACGGCACAGCTCGTGGCGACGATGGCGGGCTGGGTGTTGCTCGTCTGCGTCAGCTCCTCCATCGGCCCTTCGAAGCAGAGCCGCGAGATCGGCTCGCCGAGCGCGGCGTCCGCCCGCGCGAACGCGCCGCGCGCCGCCGCCGAAGCCTCCGCGAGGGCCTTGCCCATCCCGACCTCTTGCGCCCCTTGCCCTGGAAACAGCCAAGCGATTTTCACGTTTGCCCTCACTTCCAAGCGGGGGAGGCGGACGTCGTCCGTCCCCGAACCACGTCACGAGGCCAGCGCGCGCCAGGCCTCGCTCACGCTGGCGCGCCCGGCGAGCACAGCCGCCTTGGCGCGCAGATCCCGACCTCGACACCGGCGCGCGCGCATGGCCCGCTCACATCCGGACGACCGATGCGCCCCAGGAAATGCCAGCGCCGAGCGCGCAGAACAGGACGTTGTGACCCGGCTTGATACGCCCGTCGCGGACCGCCTCATCGAGGGCGATGGGGATCGAGGCGCTCGAGGTGTTGCCGTATTCCTCGATGTTCAGCACGAACCGCTCCAGCGGGAGGCTGAGCCGCGCGGCGACCTGGCTGATGATCCGCAGGTTCGCCTGATGCGCGACGACCCAGTCGAGGTCCGCGGCCGCCATACCCGCCGTATCGAGCGCGATCAGCGAGGCGCTGGAGAGGTTCTTCACAGCGACCTTGAAGATGTCCTGCCCCACCATGTGGACCTTGTTGCGGTTCTGCTCGATGCCCTCGGCGGTGAGCGGCTCGGCCGTGCCGCCGCCCGGGATGACCAGGGAGCTCGCGAGCGCGCCGTCGCTGAAGATGCGCGTCGAGACGATGCCCCTGCCGTCGCCGGACGCAGGCCCGAGCACGACCGCGCCGGCGCCGTCGCCGAACAGGACGCACGTCGTGCGATCCTTCCAGTTCAGGATGCGCGAGAGCAGCTCGACGCCGATCACGAGGACGTGCCGGGCCACACCGTTGGAGATGAACTGATCGGCGATCGTGAGCCCGTAGACGAAGCCCGCGCAGGCCGCCGAGATGTCGAACGCGGGGATCTCCTCGGCGCCGAGCTTCTGCTGCACGTGCACGGCGCAGGCGGGCACCGGCGAGTCGCCGCTGATCGTCCCGACGATGATCATGTCGAGATCGGCCGCAGAGAGCCCGGCGGCCGCCAGCGCAGAGCGGCCGGCAGCGGCTGCCATATCGCTCGTGAGCTCGCCCTCGGCCGCGATGTGACGCCGGCGGATCCCCGTTCTCTCGCTGATCCAGCTGTCGGAGGTGTCGACGATCTTTTCGAGATCGGTGTTGTGCAGGACCCGGGCGGGCGCGTAGCTGCCCGTCCCGAGGATGCGGCTCCTCGGCCGCGCGGCGCTCATGCGCCGACCTCTCGCGCGCCGGTGTGGGCCTTTGCCGCGTCCGGGGGCGCGGGCGCAGCGTTCACGCGCGCCGGCGTCCGCGCGCCCGCCCCTGTCATGTGGCCGCGGTCGCCTTGGTCGCCTTCGCCTTGCGCCCGTTGTAGTGCCCGCAGGCGCCACAGGCGCGGTGCGGGAGCCGGGCTTCCCCGCAGTTCTCGCAAGAAACGAGCTGGACGGGGGTTACCTTGTCGTGGTTGGCGCGCCGCATGTCGCGCTTGCTGGGGGTGGTTTTCCTCTTGGGGACGGCCACGGAGCTACTCCTTCTTGGTCTTCTTCTTCGGTGTCCCGGCCTTGGCCGGGGAAGTTGAGGCAGGTTGCGCGCGCCGGTCAGAGCCGCCGGGCTTCTGTCCAAGCTTCTCTCGGAGCGCGCTCAGCGGCGCGAGCCGCGGGTCGAGGCCTGGAGCGGCCTCGTCCTCCTCCACCGCCCCGCGGGCGAGGGTCGAGGAGCCGCCTTCGCGGTCCTCTCGGGACGCGGCAGGACCGATACCCGGGCAAGCCTCCGAGCACAAGGGGAAGTTCGGCATCTCGAGGAGAATGGCCTCCCGGATGAACGGATCGAGAACCACCGTCTCGCCGTCGTACGTGTCAACGTCGGCCTCGTCGGCCGAGAACTCGTACTCGGGCTCCTTGGTCTTGGCCACCGCCTTCGTCGCCCCGTTGTGCCCCGCGTCGTCCCGCCGGTGGCCGTGCCCCGCGTCGTCCCGCCGGTGGCCGTGCCCCGCATCGTCCCGCCGGTGGCCGTGCCCGTGGCCCTCGGCCTTCGGCGCCGGACGCAAGAGGAGCGAGAGCTCGGCGTCGATGTCCAGCGCGGCCGGAGAGAGACACCGCGCGCACGGCATGGCGACAGACGCCTTGACGCGACCGCGCACGACGATCTCGTTCCCCGTGCGGGAGAGGCGGGCAGAGAGTTGGCCTGGCGCGCGGCTGGTGACGTTGACGTCAGCGAGCTCAGCGTTCAGCCAGTCGGTCGGCAGCGGCATTTCCAGCGAGGTGCCGGAGAGGTCGATGTCATTGGCGGAGAGGGCGATCTTGGACATGGGTTCGGGGCCAGTGAAGGCGGAGCGTTTAGCGCGGGGTGCGTTGGCTCGCAAGACCGAGTACGACCGCCGTCAGAACGGGGCTGCATGGTAGCGTCGCCCCTGCATGGACCCTAGCGCAACGCCCGAGGTCCCCGCCGCGAGCGCCGCCGACAAGCGACCGGAATCGTCAGGGGAGGCACGGCGGGCGAGCCGGCGCAGAGCGGTCGCGCTCGCCCTCTACGTGCTCGTGACGCTCGTGTACGCGGTCAGCTGCTCGCGCGAGCTCTTCACCGTCCACACGCCTTACAACCACTACGCCCTGCTCGCCGAGGCGTGGCTCCACGGCCGCCTCGACCTCGGCGGACCGCCGCCGGCGTACGCGGGCGGCAACGACTTCGCCGCGCTCGGCGATCGCTACTACGTCAGCTTCCCCCCCTTCCCCGCGGTCCTCATCGCGCCGCTCGTCCAGCTCGCCGGCAGCGCCGAGCGCGTGCGCGACGGGCAGTTCTTCCTGGCGTTCGCCGGCGTCGGTCCGGCCGTCCTCTTCCTCGCGCTCGAGAAGCTCTCGGCCTCGCGGCGCAGCCGCCGCACGCAGGCCGAGAACGTCGCGCTCTCGCTGCTCTTCGCGCTCGGGAGCGTCTACTGGTTCAGCGCCGTGCAAGGGACGGTGTGGTTCGCGGCGCACGTCGTCGGCGTCGCGCTCGCGTGCATCTATCTCTACTGCGCGCTCGACGCCGCCCACCCGCTCGCTGCAGGCCTCGCCCTGGGCCTCGGCTTCGCCACCCGCACGCCGCTCGGCTTCGCCCTGCCGCTGTTCCTCTGCGAGGCGCTCCGCGCGGGCCGCTCGGACCCGCGCGCCCTCGCGCGCCGGCTCGCCCTGTTCGCCGCGCCCGCGGCGCTCGTGCTGGCCGCGCTGCTCTGGCACAACCACGCGCGGTTCGGCGACGCGACCGAGTTCGGGCACCGGTACCTCCACATCGCCTGGCGCGCGCGGATCGAGAAGTGGGGGCTCTTCTCGTACCACTACCTGCCGCGCAACCTCGCGGTGGTGCTCACGAGCTTGCCGTACGCCCACGTGCAGGGCGCGCCCTTCCAGATCAACGTGCACGGGCTCGCGCTCTGGGTGACGACGCCGATCTACGCGTGGGCGCTCTGGCCCCGGCGCACGCCGCCCCTGTTCTGGGCGCTCGCCGCCACGGCGTCCGCGGTCGCGCTGCCGAGCCTCTTCTACCAGAACACCGGCTGGATCCAGTTCGGCTACCGCTTCTCCAACGACTTCGCCCCGTTCCTCTTCGCCATGATCGCCGTCTCCGGCCGCCGCTTCGGCGTCCCGTTCTACGCCCTCGGCGCGGCCGCGATCGCCGTGAACGGGTTCGGCGCGGTCACGTTCCAGCGGGCGGGCTTCGAGCGGTTCTATTTCCTCGAGCGCACCCAGCGCGTCCTGCACCAGCCCGACTGAGCGCGCCGGCGCCGCCGCTCAGCCGCCGCGGCGCCGCGCTGTTCATTCCCTCCTCCGCACGCGAGCCCGGGAGCGGCCCGCTTCCTCGGGCCAGCAGGGAATCCAGCGGACGGCGCACGCGGCCCTTGGGTGCAGGGCGCTCGCTGTGCTAGCCCTCGCCGCGCCATGGAAGCTCTGCTCGACCCGGCCGCCATCGGGCGCGGCCTGCGGCGCATCGCGCTCCAGATCGCCGAGCGTGGCCGCGGCGTGGACGATCTGGCGCTCATCGGGATCCGACGGGGCGGCGAGCCGCTGGCCAGACGGCTGGCCGCGCTGCTCCTCGAGATCGAGGGGCAATCGCCGCCGGTCGGCGCCGTCGACATCACGCTCTACCGCGACGACGCCGCGACCGCCCTGCCGAACCCGCGCATCGGCCCCAGCCACATCACCTTCCCCGTCGACGGCCGGCGCATCGTGCTGATCGACGACGTGATCTACACCGGCCGCACCATCCGCGCGGCGCTCGACGCAGTGCTCGACTACGGGCGTCCGCAGCGGATCGAGCTCGTCGCGCTCGTCGATCGCGGCGGCAGAGAGCTGCCGATTCACCCTGACTACATCGTCCGCGCGGTCGAGCTCGCCCCCGGGCAGCGCGTCGACGTCGTGGAGCGCGCCGGCGAGCTCTGGGCTCTCGTCACCGCCGTCGGCGCCAAGATCTCGGAGCCCCCTGCTCCCCCGGAAGGGACGTAAGCCAGCGCATGAGGAGGATCTACCCGCACCGACACCTGCTCGGCATCGAGGGGCTCACGCGGCCCGAGATCGTGGCCCTCCTGGACGCCGCCGAGTCGCTCTTCGACGTCTCCCGGCGGAGCGTGCGCAAGGTGCCCACGCTCCGCGGCAAGACGGTCGTGAACCTGTTCTACGAGCCCTCGACGCGCACGCGGACGTCGTTCGAGCTCGCGGGCAAGCGCCTCAGCGCCGACGTCATCAACATCAGCGTCTCCACATCGAGCGCCGTCAAGGGGGAGTCGCTGCTCGATACGGTGCAGAACCTCCAGGCGATGCAGCCCGACGTCCTCGTCATCCGGCACAGCGCGTCCGGCGCGCCGCACCACATCGCCGCGCGCACGCGCGCCGCGGTCATCAACGCGGGGGACGGCACGCACGAGCACCCGACGCAGGCGCTGCTCGACGCGTTCACCATCCGGCGCGCCAAGGGGCGGCTGGAGGGGCTGGAGGTCGCCATCTGCGGCGACATCGTCCATAGCCGCGTGGCCCGCTCGAACGCCCACCTGCTCACGACGATGGGCGCGCGGGTCCGCTTCGCCGGGCCGCGCACGCTCCTGCCGGTCGCAGGCGAGTCGCTCGGCGCGACCCTCTACGACCGGATCGAGCCCGCCCTCGAGGGCGCCGACGTGGTGATGATGCTGCGGGTGCAGCGCGAGCGGCTGAGCGGCAGCTTCCTGCCCAGCACGCGCGAGTACAGCCGCACCTTCGGCCTGAGCCCGGCCCGGCTCGCGCTCGCGAAGCCGGACGCGATCGTGATGCACCCGGGGCCGATGAACCGCGGCGTGGAGATCGATCCGCGCGTCGCGGACGGCCAGCAGAGCGTGATCCTCGACCAGGTCGAGGCCGGCGTCGCGGTCAGGATGGCGGTGCTCTGGATCCTGGCCGCGGAGACCAACGAGTTCTCCGCGACCGGCGAGCCGCGGCCCGCGCCCTGACGGGGCCGCGCCGCCCCGCCGCGGCCCGCGCAGCGGCGGCGGATGGGCTGCTCTCGCCCGCGCGAAGCGAGGAGCCGGCGCCGGCTCCTCGCTTGGCCGCCCGGGCTTGCGGCGGCTCGCAGCGAACGGGGTTCCCTGCCGCGCCTCGTTTTAATAGGCTGGTCCATCTTTTTGAAAGGGTGGATGCCAATCATGTTTTCGCGAGACGTCCTCAGGATCGATGCCCCGGCAGTAGCGCAAGAGATCGAGCAGGCCATCCGGGATCAGGTATTCGGCACGCTGCGGCGGCGCGGGGCCGTGGTCGGGCTCTCGGGCGGGATCGACAGCTCCGTCGTCTCGACGCTGTGCGTCCGCGCGCTCGGCAAGGACAAGGTGCTCGGCCTCTTCATGCCCGAGCGCGACACCTCGGACGACGCGCTCCGGCTCGGCAAGCTGCTCGCCGAGCAGCTCGGCATCGAGGCGGTCATCGAGAACATCAAGCCCGCGCTGACCGGCCTCCGTTGCTACGAGCGGCAGGACGAGGCGATCCGGATGGTCTACCCGGACTACGACGAGAGCTGGAAGTTCAAGATCACCCTGCCCTCCATCCTCGAAAGCGACCGGCTGAACGTCTCGCAGCTGACGGCACAGCCGCCCGGCGAGGAGCCGCGGGTGAAGCGGATGCCGCTGAACGCGTACCTGCAGCTCGTCGCCGCGACGAACTTCAAGCAGCGCATCCGCAAGATGATGGAGTACTACCACGCGGACAGGCTCAATTACGCCGCCGCCGGCACGCCGAACCTGCTCGAGTACGATCAGGGCTTCTTCGTGAAGCAGGGAGACGGCGCCGCGGACTTCAAGCCGATCGCGCACCTGTACAAGAGCCAGGTCTACGCGCTCGCCGAGTACATCGGCGTCCCCGCCGACATCCGCAGGCGCGCGCCGACCACCGACACGTTCTCGATGCCTCAGGGGCAGGACGAGTTCTACTTCGCGCTCCCCTACGACAAGATGGACCTCTGCCTCTACGCCTACAACAACAAGGTCCCGGCCGCGGAGGCGGCGTCCGCCGTCGGCATCAAGCCGGAGCAGGTCGAGCGCGTGTTCAAGGACATCGAGGCGAAGCGCCGGGTAGCGCAGTACCTCCACGCGCAGCCGCTGCTCGTCCGCGATCAGAGCCACGCCTGACGATCCGCGCCCCTCGCGCCGCACGGGCCGGCGTCGACGCCCGGCGGCGCTGCCCCGGGCGTGAAACCGACCGGAAACAGCGCAGCCCGCGTCGACGATGACGTGAGAGGCGGGACGCGCTCGCGCGAGACCGCTCCACGACCACGACGGACTCGCGACGAGATCGCGAGTCGCGACTCTCACCTCGGCAGCGTCCCCCCGACGGCGGAGCGGCGTTGCGGTCTGCAGCGGCCTGCACACCGCAACGCCGCTCCGCCGAGTGTTCTCGACAGGAAAGCCTGGAGGGTGATAGACGTAGGAACTAACTCCATGAGCACTTCCAGCATCGAATCGACGATTCGCAACTTCCTGGTCGCCTCGTTCGGATACAGGGGCGCTACCGCCGATCTTGGGGCCGAGGTCCCTTTGCTCGATCAAGGTATCCTGGACTCGACGGCCGTCCTCGAGATCGTCCAGTTCCTCGAGCAGGACCTCGGCATCCAGGTCGCTGACGAGGAGATGGTGCCGGAGAATTTCGGCTCGATCGCCCGGCTCGTGACCTACGTCAACGGGAAGAAGAGCAGCAACTAGCCCGAACACCCCGGGGGGCGCATGAGCACGCAGCACACCGCTCGTCGCGATCCGCGCTCGGATCGCTTTCTCATCGACTCAGCGCTGCGATCGTTCGCCGCTTCGCGCCCCGACCACGTCGCGCTGGTCTCCGAGGGGCGGCGGCTCACGTACCGCGAGCTCGACGTGCTCGCCGACCGCTGCGCCGCCCTCTTCCGCGAGTCGGGCGTGCAGCGCGGCGATCGCGTCATGATCGCGCTCGACAACGGCGTGGACGCGGTCGTCGCCTACTACGGCACGCTCCGGGCCGACGGGGTGCCGTCGCTGCTCGGCACCGCGATGCGACCCCGGCGCCTCGGCCAGGTGATGGCGCTCGCCGAGCCGCGCGTGCTCGTGGCGGCGCGCGGCATGCGCGACGGCCTCGCCGCCGTGGCCGAGCTCCCGCCCGCCGCGAGGCCCGCGGCGACGTTCCTGAGCGGCGCGGCGCCCCCGGCCGCGGCGGCCGGCCCCTCGCCCGAGGGGCGCGACCTCCAGGAGGCGCTGGCCGGCGCGCCGAGCGACGCCCCCCCGGAGCGCCGCGCCATCGAGCTCGACCTCGCGACGCTCTGCTGGACGAGCGGCAGCACGGGCGAGTCGAAGGGGGTCATGCTGACGCACCAGAACCTCCGCAACAGCACCGCGGCGATCGGCGCGTACCTCGAGCACACGGCGGACGACGTGATCCTCTGCGTGCTGCCGCTGTCGCACACCTACGGGCTCTTCCAGCTGCTCGTGACGCACGCGTTCGGCGGGACCGTCGTGCTGGAGAAGGGCTTCTCCATGCCGTGGCCCATCGTCCAGAAGATGGCCGAGGAGCGCGCCACCGGCTTCGCGGGCGTGCCGACGATCTTCGCCTCGATGCTGTCGCTCAAGAACTTCGCGAAGGCCGACCTGTCGGCGCTCCGCTACATGACGAACGCCGCGTACGGGCTCCCGGCGCCGCAGCTCCTGCGCCTCCGCGAGCTCCTGCCCAACGTCTCGTTCGTCGCGATGTACGGCCAGACCGAGTGCACGCGCGTCTGCTACCTGCCGCCATCGCTGGCGCTGGAGCGACCGTCCTCCGTGGGCATCGCGATGCCGAACGAGGAGCTCTGGATCGAGCGGGAGGACGGCACGCGGGCGGAGCCGGGCGAGGTGGGCGAGCTCGTCGTGCGCGGGCCGAACGTGATGCGCGGTTACTGGAAGAACCCCGACGCGACCGCGCGCGCGCTCCGGCCGGGGCCCCTCCCGGGCGAGGTCGTGCTCCACACCGGCGACCTCTTCAAGATGGATGAGGAGCGGTACCTCTACTTCGTCGCGCGCAAGGACGACATCATCAAGACCCGCGGCGAGAAGGTGAGCCCCCTCGAGGTCGAGTCGGTGATCTGCAAGGTCCCCGGCGTGATCGAGGCGGCGGTCGTCGGTGTGCCGGATCAGGTGCTCGGCGTCGCGGTGAAGGCCGCCGTCGTGAAGGCCCCCGACGCCGTCGTGACGGCCGACGACGTCCGCAAGAAGGTACGGTCCGAGCTCGACGAGTTCGCCGTGCCCAAGTTCGTCGAGTTCATGGATACGCTCCCCAAGACGGCGAGCGGCAAAGTCAAGAAGAGCGAGCTCATCTGATATGTGCGGTATCGCCGGCCTGATCAACCTCCGCTCCGACGCGCCGAACCCCGACCGCGACCTGGCCCTCAAGATGGCTCGAGCGCTGCGCCACCGCGGCCCCGACGGCTTCGGCATCTACCGCGATCACCACGTCGCGCTGGCCCACGCCCGCCTGTCGATCATCGACCTCGACGGCGGGTGGCAGCCGATGGCCAACGCCGAGGAGACGCTCTGGGTCTGCTTCAACGGCGAGATCTTCAACTACATCGAGCTCCGCGAGGAGCTCACGGCGAAGGGTCACCACTTCCGAACCAAGAGCGACACCGAAGCGCTGATCCACGCCTACGCTGAGTACGGCGAGGCCATGGTCGATCGGCTGAACGGCCAGTGGGCGTTCGTCCTCTGGGACGTCAAGCGGAGGCGCGCGTTCTTCTCGCGCGACCGCGTCGGCATCAACCCGCTCTTCTGGACGGTCCACCGCGGCGTCCTCCGGTTCGCCAGCGAGGTGAAGTCGCTCTTCCAGGACCCCACCATCCCCCGCGCGATCTCCCGCGAGGGGCTCGACGAGGCCCTGACGTTCTGGGCGCCTGTCGCCCCGCTCACCCCGTACGAAGGCATCCAGCAGATCCCGCCGGGCGCCGCGGCGACGCTCGACCTCGATCGCGACGTGGCGCCGCGCGTCTCGATCCGCTTCCGGCCCGCGTTCCCCCACGGGCGCGCGCCTGGCGGCGACGAGGCCTCGCTCGTCTCGAGCGTGCGCGAGGCGGTCCGCGGCGGCTCGACGATCCGCCTGCGCGCCGACGTCCCCGTCGGCAGCTACCTGAGCGGCGGGCTCGACTCCACGATCGTCGCGGCGCTGATCGCGTCGAACCGCGAGGTTCCGCTGCGCACCTTCTCGGTCGAGTTCGCCGAGCACGAGTTCGACGAGACCGAGTACCAGCGCGCCGCCGTCGCGCACCTCGGCACGTCCCACGCCTCGATCCAGTGCGGTGACGCCGACATCGCCGGCGTCTTTCCGGATGTCGTCTACCACGCCGAGGCCCCGCTCCTGCGCACCGCCCCGGCGCCGCTGTTCATCCTGGCGCGGCTCGTCCGCCAGAGCGGGTACCGCGTGGTGCTGACGGGCGAAGGCGCCGACGAGTTCTTCGCCGGCTACGACATCTTCCGCGAGGACCGGGTCCGCCGCTTCTGGGCGCGCCACCCGGACAGCAAGCTCCGGCCCCAGCTCCTCCTCCGGCTCTACCCTTACCTGCAGCGGTCGCCGGTCGCGCAGGTCGAGATGGCGAAGGCATTCTTCGGGCGGAACCTCACGCAGACGGACGACCCGTTCTACTCCCATCGCCCGCGCTGGGACGCCACGAGCCGCATCAAGCTGATGCTCGACCCCGCGATGCGCGAGGGCGTCAGCGACACCGCGGCGGCCGATCGCCTGAGGGAGCAGCTGCCCGCCGACTTCATGCGCTGGACGCCGCTCGCGCGCGCGCAGTACCTGGAGATCACGACCCTGCTCTCCGGCTACCTGCTCTCCTCCCAGGGCGAGCGCATGATGATGGCGAACTCGGTCGAGGGTCGCTTTCCGTTCCTCGATCCCAACGTGATGGACGTGGCGGACGCGCTGCCGGACGCGCTCAAGCTCCGCACCCTCGACGAGAAGCACGTGCTGAAGCGCGCGATGGGCGATCTGTTGCCGCCCGGCGTCCTCGCGCGGAAGAAGCAGCCGTACCGCGCGCCCGTCGTGCAGCCGTTCTTCGGGAGCGGGACGCCGGACTACGTGGAGATGTGCCTGTCGCCGGACGCCATCAAGGACGCGGGCATCTGGCATGCGCAGCCGGTCGCGTCGCTCGTCGCGAAGTGCCGCAAGACCGGCGGCAAGTCGATGAGCAACACCGACGACATGGCGTTCTGCGCGATCCTCTCCACGCAGCTCATGGCGCGGGACATCATCCAGGGTGCGCGGGTCGTCTCGGCCGCCGACGACATGTCGGGCCGGCTGGGCGTCGACGTCGACCGGCTGCGCGACGCCGCGGGCTGATCCCGGGCGCTCGACCTCGAGGCGAGGCTGCGCCGGGCGCGCCCCCTCTCAGCGGGGCAGCTTGCGCACCCCGCCGGCGCCCTTCTCCTCCACCCAGAAGACGAACCCGCCGTGGAGCGCGATCCCGCGCGGCGCGCCGCCTTCGTACAGCACCTGCTGCCTCCCGCGGCCGTCCTTGCGCCTCCGCAGGACGCGGGGCGTCCCCTGGTCGGTCCAGTAGACGTAGTCGTCGTTCCCATCCACGGCGATGCAGTCGGGGGACGGGTGCTCCACGTCGTCGTCCTCGGAGGGCTCCCAGATCGCCATCGCCTCCTGCGAGCCGTCCTTCGGCGCCCTCATCACGGCGGCTTGCTGGTCGGTGTCGTTGCCGCGCGGGCTGTTGGTCCAGTAGACGAACGCCTCGTCGACGGCGATGGCGTACGGGAACGGCTGCTCGTCCGCCAGCTCGACCGTGTCGCCGGTGTCTCGCCGCGTCCGGTTCACCGTGCCGCGCGCGCTCCGATCGACCCAGTACACGTGCTCCGCGTCGAGCGCGATGAGGTGCGGCGACGCCTCATCGTCCTCGTGGAACTCGTCGTTCGCCCCCTCGTCGTTCGGCCACTCGTCGAGCATCGCGATCCTGCCGATGAGGCTGCCTTTCCCTGGCACGCCGATGCCGGCCGCGCGCTGCGCCCAGAACACGTCGCTCTCGTCCGCCGCCACGCCGAGGGTCGCGTGGTTCGAGTCGTAGATCACCTTCGGCGTCTCCTGTCCCTCACGGTCCACCCACATGACGTTCGTGTCGTTGAGGTTGGCCCAGAAGACGCCTTGCTGGTTGACCGCGATCCCGTACGGAGCGTTCTGTCCGGCGGCGAGCAGCGTGACCGACCCGCCGAGGGCCGGCACCTTCTGCACGCTGCCGTTCGCGCCTTCGCCGGCCGTCCAGTAGATCTCGTCCTGGTAGATGACGAGGAGCCTCGCGTTCGCGTCCTCCGGGGTCGGGAACCCGCGCGCGATCTCGGTGACCCCGCTACAGCCGCTCTCGCTGCACATCCCCTCGTCCAGGCACACCGAGCCGCAAGCGCCGCAATTCTGGGGGTCGTCGTGCAGGTTCACCTCGCAGAACGTGTCGCCGTTGCAGTCCGCCATGCCAGGCGGGCACCCGGAGGACCCACCGGACGAGCTCGCGCCGGGCTCTCCCACCGTGAAGTCGCCGAGCACGCTTGTGCATGCAGAGGCGGTCGCGACGGCAACGCTGAGCATCAAGCCGACCTGGAACGCCTGGTGCATCAAAAACTCCCCTTCGCTCCCGCGGAGCCGAGCCCGATCACGGGTGTGATCGATATCCCGGCGCGCTGCGGCGACCTCGGCGCTGTCAGGAGAAGGAACGCCCCCGCGCCGACGCCCACGGCGCCGATCGCGAACCCGATCGTCGAGAGCGTGCTCATCGCGTGGTAGCTGTCGACGTCGCCCTGGAGCGACGGGTCGCACCGGCCGGCGGGGCAGCGCTCCGAGAGGTCGCGGTGCTTGCCGATCGCGAGCACGCCGCCCACCGCGCCGGCCGCGAGGCCGACGCCGCCGAGCCCCAGCGCGGCGATCCCGAGGACGGTGCGGCTGCTGCTGCCCGAGCCTGAAGGAGCGCCAGAGCCCGTGTCGCGCGACGGTGCGCCCGGCGGAGGCGACGCGACCGACGGCGGCAACGCGACCGGCTTGAGCTCGAGCGCGAGGGTCTCGCTGGCGCCCTCCGCGAGGGTCACCTTCGCCTCCGCCGGAGCGAACCCCGCCGCCTCCGCGCGGACGGTGTGGCCGCCCGGATCGACCGGCCGCCGGACCCCGAGGGCGGCGCGCGGCACGGGCTCGCCATCGATCGTGACGGCGGCGGTGTCCGGCCCGATCACCGAGATCAGCACCTGCGGGATCCGGGGCGCGAGCGCGTCGAGCTCGCGTTGAGCGTCCGCGATCGCCTCGAAGAACTGCTCGGGCGAATTCTCCGGCGCCCCCTCACGGACGATGCGGCTGTACGACTCCTGGGCCGCGATCCACTGGCCCACGCCCACCTGGGCTCGAGCGACGCCGAGCAGCAGCGTCGGGGCGTGGATGATGGCGTCGGCGCGGCGGAACCGCTCGAGCGCGGCGGAGAAGTCCTGCCGTTCGAGGGCCTCCTGCCCCTCCACGGCGAGCGAGCGCGCCGTGGCGCGATCGGCGTCCGAGACCTGTGCCAGCGCGGCGGGCGCGCAGGTCAGCGCGAGCAGCAAGGAAGCGATCCCTAGTCGACGAGCCATACGAACAAGGTCTGTGCGAGATGCTGCGGGTGAACTTCAGATGCCGAAATCCGTCGGCTTCGGCTTGCGGCGCACGCTACCGGCCGGCGCCGGGGCACGCGGCCTCGCCTGAGCGGGGTTCGCCGCGGGAGCGCGCGGGCCGCTCCGGGGCGCCGACGACGAGGCCGCGGGCGCCGGCGCGGCAGCGCTGGCCGCCGAGGCGGGCGGCTCGGGCTCTCGCAGCGGCGCGGAGGCTGACGCCGCGACGTCGGGGCCCCGTGGCACACCGGACGCCGACGCCGTGGGAGCCGGCTGCGCGAGCGGCTGGGCCGGGGCGCCGGGGCTCGCGCCGCGCAGGACGAAGAACCCGACGGCGACGAGGACGACCGCGGAGGCCCCCGCAGCGGCGAGCACACGCCCGACGACGGGCCGCCGGATCGGGGGAGACACCACCGAGACCAGCGCGCTGGCGGTCTGCGACCGCATATGGCGGCCCGACATCGCGGACGCCGTCTGCGCCTCTCCCGGCGAGGCCACCGTCACGCCGGAGCTCGTCGAGATCCGCTCGGCCTCGGCCTCCGACGAGGCGACCAGCGTGGCCGCGTCGCCGAGCGACGGCGCGGCGCTGTCGGGCCCGGCGTCGAGGGGCGTCGTGCTCGCCCTCGAGCGCGGGGCGAACCCGAGCTCCACCGAGGCGCGCTCGCCGGGCGCGCGGAACGGGACGAGGCTCATCCTCGGCTCGAAGCTGTCGCTCGCGATGTCGAGGGCGATCGCGAGCGCGTCGCAGAACTCCTTCGCGCTCTGGAAGCGGGCCTCCGGCTCGCGCGACGCCGCGCGGGCCCACCAGGCGTCGAAGCCGGATGGCACGGGGGCGAGCTGCGACGGCACGGGCAGCGGCTTGACCATGATCTTGAGGAGCAGATCGCCGAACGCCTCGCTGTTGAACGGGAGATTGCCGGTCAGGCACTCGAACACCACGACGGCGAGCGACCAGAGGTCCGAGCGGTGATCGATGCGCTTGGTCCCTTGCGCCTGCTCCGGGCTCATGTACGCGGGGGTCCCGAGCAGCGAGCCGGTCTTCGTCGTCGAGGTGACCCGCGGCGTGCTGTCCTTCGCGATGCCGAAGTCGAGCACCTTGGCGATCTCCCGGTCGTCGTCCCGGACGAGGAAGATGTTGGCCGGCTTGAGATCGCGATGGACAAGGCCGGCCGCGTGGGCCCGCGTGAGGGCGCGCGCCACCTGCGCCGTGATCGCCATCGTGTCGTACGGGTCGAGCCGCCCTACCCGCTGGATGCGGGTGTCGAGGTCCTCCCCATCGAGGTACTCCATCGCGATGTACGGCGTCCCTTGCCACACACCGTGGTCCAGGATCTGCACGACGTGGGGGCTGCGGATCTGCGCTGCGACCTTCGCCTCCCGCTCGAAGCGGAGCCGCACCTCCTTCGAGACGCCCTGCGCGTGCATGAACTTGATCGCACACGGGATGTCGAGGCCCATGTGCTGAGCGAGCCACACCGAGCCCATCCCGCCTTGCCTGAGCGGACGCACGAGGCGAAAGCGATCGGCAACGGTGGTCCCCGCGGCGGGTGTCACGCAGCCTCCCAGACCTTCGGGAATATCACAGGTGGCCGTCCAGGGTCACCTTTGCGCCGTGCAAATGAACGGCTGGCCAGCGCAATTCGTTCGGTCGAGGCGCGCGTCGGTTCCATCGGTTGCCGTCGGTTCCATCGGTTGCCGTCGGTTCCATCGGTTGCCGTCGGTTCCGTCAGCTTGCCCGCACCGGAGGCGCAATGCGGTCGCGGCTTGTGCTGCCCGTCACGAACCTCGCGGGACCTCGGGCGCGGCGCTAGCGAGAGCCCGAGCTCGCCGCGGGCTCCTGCGGGGACCGCCGCGCGCCGGGCCGGGACGGAAGCGCGCTGCCGCCGCCCGCGGCGCCGAGCGGCGTGCCCGTCGTCTGCGCGAGCTGGCTGCCGCGCGGATCGTCCGGGAACGCGTCGAGGAACTTGCGCGCGTGGTGGCGCGACTCCTCGACGATGCCCGCGCGGTACGTCAGGAGCGCGACGTTGTAGCGCGCCTCAGCGTTCCTCGGATCGGCCTTCAGGGCGGTGAGGTAGCCCTGGCGGGCGCCGTTGTAGTCGCCGCGTTTGTCGGCGATGAGCGCGAGGTTGTAGAGCACCTCGGCGTCGGAGGGATCCTGCTCGGCGAGCGGCGCGAGGTGCGCCTTCGCCCCGTCGAGATCCCCGGCGAGGATGGCCAGCGCGCCCGCGAGCAGCTGCGCCTTCCGGCCGGCGCCGGCCTCGATCGCGCGCTCCGCCTCGGCCCTGGCGTCCGATAGGCGGCCTGCGCGCTCGTGCGCGAGGGCGAGCGCGTAGCGGAGCCGCGACGGGTCGCCGCCCTCTTCGAGCGCGGCCCGCGCCTCGGCTTCTGCGCGCTCGGGGCGGCCGGCGACGGCGAGCGCCTCGGCCAGGACGGCGCGCGTGCTCTGCTGATCCGGGCATCGCTCGCGCGCTGCCTCCGCGTCGCGGAGGGCGGCGACGGCGTTCCTGGCGTGCAGCCTCGCCTCGGCGCGGAGCGCCAGGCAGGCGCACGTGGCCGGCGCGGCGGGCGCGGCGGCGACGGGGTGCATCTTCAGGCAGCGCGCCGCGACCCCGTCGAGCTCGTCGAGCTTTCGCCGATCGAGGAGCGGTCTCGCGAGCTCGTCGACCGCGCGCAGGTGCGCACCGTCGCGGCGCAGCGCCGCCCACCACATCCGCTCGCGCGACCCGAGCAGGGGCGCGGCCCCGAGCAGCTGGACGGCGCCGAGGCCGATCACGACGATCGCGGCCCCCATCCGCCGGTGCTTGAAGCTCGACCCGAGCCAGTGCTCCGCCGCGGCCGCGGCGAGCGTCGCGAGCGCTGCCCACAGCGGCACGCCGACGAGCGCGACCCCCTGCGCGAGCGGCGCGCGAGGCCCGCGGTAGTAGAGCGCGGCCGCGAGCGCCGCGGCGATCGCGAGCCACAGCAGCGCCGCGCCGTTCCTGGCGAGCCGCGTCTCGATCCGCGCGGCGAACCACGCCGACAGGCCGAGCGCCGCCGCGAGCGCGGCCGCCGAGAGCGCGCCCGAGAGCGCGAGCGCGGCCGGCGGCAGCGGCTCGGGCGAGAGCCACGTGGGCGCGATGGCGAGGACCGCGAGGTGAAGCACGCGGCTCAGGTGCAGGGCGAGCTCAGCGAGCCAGGGCACGGCGTGACCTTAGCCCAGCGCCCATCGCGGACCAAACGGCGGCGGAGCGGCGAGGCTGCTGCGAGGCCGCCGCGGCGGCGGCGCGCTCACGGCAGGATCATCTCGACCTCGACGGCGACGCGCGTCCCGGGCGGCGGCACGCCGATCCCGAGCGGGATCAGCCGGAGGCATTGCGCTGCGTCGGGGCGCTCCATCCCTCGCACCTCGCTGATGCCGCGGGCGATCTCCTTCCCGGACTCGTCGAAGGTCATGTTGAAGAGGTATTTGGCGCGCGCCGGCGTTGAGCTCTTCCTGAGCGAAGGCTCCCAGCACTGCTTCACGAAGAGCGGCCGCCGCGCTTCGAGCGCCCTGATGGCGTCCGCCTGGACGCGCTTGTAGAGCGCGCCCGGCTGCGCCGGCGGGGCCGCGGCCGGCGCCGGGTGAGGCCGCGAGAGAGACGGCGCGTCCGCCGGTACCGGTGGCGCCCTCATGGAGCCTGACGCGGCCTCCACGCTGGCCGGAGGGGGCCCGGCGGAGGGCGCCGGGCGCTGGAGACCCAGGTAGAGACCCACCGCGATGACGACGCTGCCGAGCAGGATCGCCGCGGGGGTCATCAGCTCCTTCTGCATGGTGGAAATCGCGGGGCAGGCGCCGCGCAGGCCGTCGTGCGCGAGGCTGGGCTCCCAGCCCGGACCTTACTCCATGGTGACGACAGCGGAGGTGTACGAATAATCGTTGTTGGTCCAGAAGGGGCTCTCGGAGCTCCCGCAGAGGCCGACGTTGTGCTGGCCGGGGGGCAGCAAGAGCACCGCGCTCAGCCCCATGATGATGCTGGTGTTCGCCGGGACGCGGAGCGCATAGACGCCAGTCCCGGTCCGCTGGATATCGCCGAGCGGCACGAGCTGCTGGGAACAGATCCAGAGAAAGAGCCGATCCGCAGGGGACGCCGCGGCGCCGAGCGCCTTGTTGGACACGACGAAGACGCGCTGCCCCGGGTCGGTCACGTTCACGGCGGCAGGTGCAGCCAGGAACTGAAGCGTCGACCGGGGGTCGGCGCCCACGCCGGAAACGGAGGTGCTCGAGACCACGCCGGGAGGCCCCTGTGCGCCGGCGGCCCCGGGCTCACCGGGCGGCCCCGGCTCACCGGGCGGCCCCGGCTCACCGGGCGGCCCCGGCTCACCGGGCGGCCCCACAGGCCCGATCGGACCGGTCGGACCTTGCGCGCCCTGCAGACCCACGGAATCGCCGACCCACACGCCGCTGCTGTCGATGACGAGGCGGCCGCCGACGGAGATGGAGTTCGGCGTGATGTCGCCGGCGACGTTGCTCGCCTGGAGCGCGTACGGAACGCTCGCGATCCTGGCGCGCGGGCGCATCTCGGGGTCTTCCCCCACGGTGATCCCCAGGTAGCGTGCCGTGCCGTTGAAGACCGGCTTGTCGATGGGCGCGAGATCGCCGAGGTCGGCCGAGAAGTACCCGTGGTCGAACGTGATGGAGTGGACCTCGCTCCAGATGGGCACGGTGGCGTCGAGCGCATCGTAGAACGCGAACACCACCTCGAGCGTGTCGTCGATGGGCTGGCCTGCCGCATCGAACAGGCGCCCCTGATGGGTGATCGTGATCGGGACCGCCGCTGCGGCGGTCCCGCACAGCGCGGTCGCCGCCGCGAGGACCAGCGCGTTGATCGTTCGTGCCTTCATCGCGAGCTCCCGTCGTTCGCCCTCGCGAGCCGGCGCCGGGGAGCGCCGGAGCGCCCATCGAAGGTCGCGTGCGGAACGATCGCGGCCGAAGGCGCCGGAAATTCTCGATCGCAGCGCGATCTCTGCCCTGATCTCGCGAAGAAGCAGCGCCTTCGATGCCGGCGGCTATCGGACGGTTGCGACGGTTGCGATCGCGTTCGCGGTCGTTCCGCCTTCGTCCGAACCGGCCACCCGGCGTCGCCATCGCCTGGGCCGCGCTGCCTCGGGTCGGGCGTCCGCGACGGGCGAGCGCCCGGCGCTGCGGGGGCGCGCCCGTCGCGGATGCGCCCCAGCTCCGTGCGTCAGCGATCCCGCCTGGGATCGCCGACGCTCTGCTACTCGAGGTCGTGCGGCTCGACCTTCACCTCGGTCAGCCTCGGAATGGCCGCGGCGATCGCCTCGCCGATCTCTTCGTGGGTCCCGACGACACCGATCACGAGATCGTCCTCCGGGAGCCGGCGGCGCACGGCGCCGTTCGCCTCCGCGAGCGTGACGTCCTCGACCCGCGTCAGGTAGGTCTCGTGGTACCCCTCGGGCAGGTCGTACAGGATCTCCTCGAGCCTCTGGTGGACGCGCTTCCTCGCGGTGTCGATCTCGAACGCGTGGGAGCGGACGAGGTAGCGCTTCACGAACGTGAGCTCGTCCTCGGTGATCCCGTCGTGCCGCAGCGCCTCGAGCAGCCCGAGCTCCAGGGAGAGGCACGCGGCGGCGTCCTGCGCCGCGGGGGCGGTCCACATGGTGAAGGCGTCGCGGTGCCGATCGAAACCCGCCCGCGACGAGGCGCCGTAGGACCAGCCACGCTTCGCGCGCACCTCCTGCATCAGCCGCGAAGAGAAGGTGCCCCCGAAGACGGTGTTCGCGACCAGGAGCGCCATGTGATCGGAGTCGTGGGCGTCGGTGCCGAGCCCGCCGATGACCATCTGCGTCTGCGTCCGCTCGGCCTTGTCGACGAACACGAGACACCGCCCCGGCCTCGCGCTCGGCTCCGTCACCGGATCGGCGATCGCCTCGCCATCGGCCAGGCCGGACAGGAGGCGCTCCGCGACCCGGTGCGCCTCGCCGAGCTCGATGTCGCCCGAGATGGCCACGATCGCGTTGCGTCGGGTGTAATGCCGCGCATAGAAGGCCGCGACGTCGTCGCGCGTGATCTCCCGCAGCGTCGGGATGGTGCCCGCGACGCGGCGGCCGTAGGCGTGCCCCGCGAACAGGGTGCGCCGGAAGGCGCGGCTGCAGAGCGAGCGATCGCTGTCGCGCGCCTCGATGAGCTCGGCCTCGGCCTCGCGCAGGAGCCGCGCGAGCTCGGTCGGCGAGAACGTCGGGCGCGCGAGGAGCGTGGCCCCGAGCTCGATGAACCGATCGAGCGAGCGCTTGATCACCTCGAAGTGGACCGTCGTCGCGCTCGTCGCCACGTCGGCGCCGAACTCACCGCCGAGCGCGTCGATCGTCTCCTCGATCTCGTTCGCGCTGTAGCCCTCCGCCCCGCGGCGGAGCATGCGCGCCGTGATCCGGGCGAGCCCCTCGCGCCCGACCGGGTCGTGCGCCGCGCCGGAGCGGAACGCGACCACGATGCTGACGATGGGGAGCGCGTGGCTCGTCTCCACGAGCACCGCCCCGTCGCGCGACGCCACGCGCCCAGCCGACGCTCCCCTGCCCTGCCCCTCGGCGCCCCATGCGAGGCCGCTCTTCACGCTCTGGCTCACGATGCCTCCTCGCTCTCCGCGTCCGCCTCGTCCCCGTCGTCATCGGTGCTCGATCCGTCCGGGATCACGTGGACCACGGTCCGCGCCGAGCTCACGAGGTAGCGCCGCGCCACGCGCAAGAGGTCCCCCACGGTGGCCCGCCGGTAGGCGGCGAGCCGCTCGAACAGCGCCGCGGGATCGCCGAGCACCGTCTCGTAGAAGCCGATCTGCTCGGCCTTGCCGGCGACCGTCTCGAGCCCTTGCAGGATCGAGAGCTCGATGCGCGCCTTCGCCCGGTCGAGCTCCGCCTCGCTGACCGGGGTGCGGCACACCGCCTCCAGGAGCGGATCGAGGGCCGCGAGCAGCGCCTCGCCGGTGTGGGCGCCGCGGGCGCAGAGATAGATGTCGTACAGCGCGGGATCGCGGAACGAGCCGACCCAGCCACGGATCTCGCTCGCGATCTCCTGCTCCTGCACGAGCGCGCGGTGCACGCGCGACGACCGCCCGGCGAAGAGGATCTCGTTCAGCAACACGAGGGGCGCGTGGTCGAAGTCCCCGAGCGCCGGCGAGCGGTAGCCCATCGCGATCTTGTGCGTGGCGGTCGGCTTCGCCACCTCGGCGCGGCGCTCCGCGACCTGCGGCGGCTCGGGGCACACGTCCTCCACCGGGAGCTTCGACGGCTCCTGCGTGCCGTAGTGGTCCTGCACCGCCCGCAGCGCCTGGTCGAGCGCGACGTCGCCGACGACGACCAGCGCCGCGTTGTTGGGGGCGTAGTACGTCCGGTAGAACTCGAGGCAGTCCTCGGTCGTGAAGCCCTTGATGTCCTCCATCCAGCCGATGGTCGGCCACCCGTAGGCGTGCTCGCAGAACGCCTCCTTGTAGAGCAGCTCGCTCACCGCCCCGTCGACGTCGTCCTCGACCCGCTGCCGCCGCTCGTTGGCGACGACCTCTTTCTCGCTCGTCACCTGGGGGTCGCGGAGGACGAGCCGCGCCATGCGCTCCGCCTCGAGACGGAGGGTGAGCTCGAGCGCGTCCTTCGGCAGGTTCGTGTGGTAGTAGGTCCAGTCGAGGAACGTCGCCGCGTTCGTCTCGGCGCCGGCCTCCTCGAGCATCCGGTCGAACGCGCCGTGGGCGACGCTCTCCGTCTCGCCGAACATGAGGTGCTCGAACAGGTGGGCGATGCCGGTCTTGCCCACGCGCTCGTGGCGCGAGCCGACGCCGAACCAGGTCTGCAGACAGACCACGGGCGCCGAGGCGTCGGCGAGCACGAGCACCTTGAGCCCGTTGCCCAGGACGAAGCGCTCGACGCGCATCGCGGGACCGAACGCGATGGTGGCGTCATGGCACAGCCGGGCGAGCGGCGAGCGGTCGCGGTTCAGTTCGTCGAGCATGTCGGCGAGCGGATCCAGTCGAGGGAGCGCGTTGGCGCCGGGGACCGAGTAGGCAAGCGTCTCCTGCATGGCAGACGCAGCCCATACCACGCTCAGCGCCGCGGCGCTGCGTGGCACAGAACGTCGTTCGGATCTCGCGTCGACTGGTGGCACTCCCACAGGGCGTCGTGGCAGGAGACGACGAGGACCCCCGCGTCGTACGCCTCCTGGAGAGACGAGCCTGCCCGCTGCGCCAGCAGGTTCGACGGGGTGCGCTCGGTGCACCCCTTGCCCATGTCGACCTCGATCTTTCTGTTCCCCTTGGCCGGCTTCACGGGGCTCGGCGGGGTCTTGCCTTTGTCCGCGGTGCGCACCGCCGTGGCGAGCTTCGGCAGGATCCGCTCGAGGTAGGCCTTGTCCACGAGGGGATCGGTCGGCTGCGGCGACACCATGGCGAGCGTGTACTGGATCGCCATCATCTGCTGTTCGGCCGGGGCGCTCGGCTGGATCGGCCCGCTCGACCCCATCGGGACCGGCCGCGGCGGCATCTCTCGCTTCGCGGTCTCCGTGGCCGCGGGGGTCGCCGCGGCGCTCTGGGCCGGCGCGGCGCTCGGCGCAGCCGGCGGCGTGAGAGCTGAGGCGGACGCCCCCGGCGCCTGGGCGCGCGGATCGTCGCACGCGAGGACGGCGAAGCCGAGGGCAAGGGCGAGGACAGGGTGCACCGCGCGGCGATCGCGCGAGCGGACGAGGGCGGGCTGCATGGGCGGCTTATACGGGCGGGGGGCGCCCGCCGCCACGCCGGCGTGCCGGCGGCGCCCCGCGCGCCTCAGTCGATCTTCAGGATGGCGAGGAACGCCTCCTGCGGGATCTCGACGCTCCCGACCATCTTCATCCGCTTCTTGCCCTCCTTCTGCTTCTCGAGGAGCTTGCGCTTCCGGCTGATGTCGCCGCCGTAGCACTTGGCGGTCACGTCCTTGCGCATCGCCTTCACGGTCGTCCGCGCGATGATCTTCGACCCGATCGCCGCCTGGATCGCGACCTCGTACTGCTGGCGCGGCACGATGTCCTTGAGCTTCACGGCGAGGTCCCGGCCCCGGGCGTAGGCCTTGTCCCGGTGCACGATGACGCTCAGGGCGTCGAGCGGATCGCCGTTCACCATCATGTCGAGCTTGATGAGCTCGTCGGCGCGGTACCCGACGAGCTCGTAGTCCATCGACGCGTAGCCGCGCGACACGCTCTTCAGCTTGTCGTGGAAGTCGAAGAGCACCTCGCTGAGGGGCATGTCGTAGGTGATGATCACGCGGTCGGACGAGGCGTACTGGATCGACTTCTGCTCCCCGCGCCGCTCCTGGCACAGGGCGAGGACGGCGCCGACGTACGTCGACGGCACGTGGACGGTCATCCGGAAGATCGGCTCCTCGATGCGCTCGATGAGGTTCGGCGGCGGGAGCTTCGCCGGGTTCTCGATCGACTTCATCGAGCCGTCGCTCAGGAAGCAGTGATAGACGACGCTCGGCGCGGTCGTGATGAGGTCGAGGTTGTACTCGCGCTCGAGCCGCTCCTGGATGATCTCCATGTGGAGCAGGCCGAGGAAGCCGCACCGGAAGCCGAACCCGAGCGCCTCGGACGTGTCGGGCTCGAAGACGAACGCCGCGTCGTTCATGTGGAGCTTCGACAGGGCGTCCCGGAGGTCCTCGTACTGGGCCGAGTCCGTCGGGAAGATCCCGGCGAAGACCATCGGCTTGACCTCTTTGAAGCCGGGCAGCGCGACCGTCGCGGGGTGGACCGCGTCGGTCACCGTGTCGCCGATCTTTGTGTCGACCACGCTCTTGATGTTGCCGACGAGGAAGCCGACCTCCCCTGGCCCGAGCTCGGTGATGGCGGCCGCGTGGGGCGTGAACACGCCCATCTCCGTGAGCTCGTAGTCGCGGCCGGTCGCCATGAAGCGGATCTTCTGCCCCTTGCGGAGGACGCCGTCGACCACGCGCACCATGACGACCGCGCCGCGGTAGCTGTCGTACCAGCTGTCGAAGATGAGGGCGCGGGGCGCCGCGTTCAGGTCGCCCTTCGGCGCGGGGATGCGCTCGACCACCGCCTCGAGGATCTCCGCGATGCCGATCCCCGTCTTGGCGCTGGCGGGGATGGCGCCGGAGCAGTCGAGGCCGATGACGTCCTCGATCTCGCGGGTCGTCCGCTCGACGTCGGCCGAGGGGAGGTCGATCTTGTTGAGGACCGGGATGATCGCGAGGTTATTGTCGAGGGCGAGGAAGACATTGGCGAGGGTCTGCGCCTCGACGCCCTGGGTGGCATCGACGACGAGCAGCGCCCCCTCGCACGCCTGGAGGCTGCGCGAGACCTCGTAGTTGAAGTCGACGTGCCCGGGCGTATCGATGAGGTGGAGCCGGTAGGTCTGCCCGTCCTTCGCGGTGTAATCGAGCCGGACGGTCTGGGCCTTGATCGTGATCCCCCGCTCGCGCTCGAGGTCCATCTTGTCGAGGAACTGCTCCTTCTGCTCGCGGGCGGTGAGCGCCCCGGTCACGTCGAGGATGCGGTCGGCGAGCGTGGACTTGCCGTGATCGATGTGGGCGATGATGGAGAAGTTGCGGATGAGCTTGGAGTCAACGGGCATAGCGAGCTTCAGGGCGCGGCGACCTGACCAGCGTTAGCGGCCGCAGCGCGCGGCCTCGACCGAGATGCGAAAGGAGCGGACCTGAGGCCCGTGCCCCCTCCGGGAACCGAGCCGCAGCGCGCGGCGCTGCGGGCGCCGAGGGAAATGGTGGACCGCGGCGTGCCTGCTCCTAGCGCGAGCAGCGCCGCGAAGCTATCCGCCCGGACAGCGCGCGGCGTCCAGGCACATGCCCTCCCTCGGCCTCCCGGGTGCTTCCCAAACCCGGAGGCGCGCCAGCCTCCAGCCTGGGTCATTTCTTCGGGATCGGCGGCGGGGGAGCCGGCGTGCTCTCCAGGGACATCTGCCCCGGCAGCACGTGCTCGTAGTGCTTGAGGAGCATGTCGATCCCTTCGCGGATATAGACCGCGATCGGGACCTTGGTGCGTTCGTGCAGGATCTTCAGCCGCTCGGCCTGCTCCGGCGTGATGTAGATGGTCGTCGAGACTTTCTTCCGCGACATGTCACGCCCGGGAGGGTAAACCCGCCAGTCTCGATGGGTACGACTGACAAGACGTTACCCTAGATGCCGGTACGTATGATGTCAATCGGAATGGCGCTGTCGCTCGGCGGGGCGCGGTCGTTCATCCCGCACGCATCCCGCACGCGGGCCGGCGGGGTCATCTCCCGTGGCCTTCTTGATGTGCGCACGGACGGCGGTCTAGACTGCCGCCGAAGCTGGTCCGCGTCGGGACGGCTCGCCCGGCGCGTCGAGCTTTGTCCCGAAAGTCCCGGGCCCGCCGGAGGAATCTCTTGATGACGCGATTCCCGCTCACCTGGCCGTCGCCCAGGTGCTTGCTCGTGGCCCTGATGACCGCTGCCGTCGCCTCCTGCGCGTCCTCGACGCCGGCGCCTTCGAGCGCGAAGAGCTCCACCGGCGAGCGGGACACGGCGGTCGTCCACGAGCCCTGCGAGAAGGACTCCGCCTCTGCGCAGAAGGTCGATGTGAACGGCGACCGGATGCCCGACATCATCCACGTGAAGAAGGACGGCCGGGAGGTCTGCCGGGTCGTCGACCTGAACCTGGACGGCGCGATCGACGCCTTCATCTACTACGACGGCAACGGGGTCGAGCGCCGGCGCGAGTCGGACTTCGATCGCGATGGGCGCGCCGACGAGATCGCGCACTACGAGCGCGGCGCCGTCGTGCTGAAGGAGCGCGAGACCAACTTCGACGACAAGCTCGACACCTGGGACTACTACGAGGGGCCGCGCCTCGCGCGCCGCGAGCGCGACTCCGACGGCGATGGAATCATCGACCAGTGGTGGCAGTTCAACAACCCGAACGACCCGAGGTGCGCGGTCGTATCCACCGATCAGAACACCGACGGCAAGCCCGACCCGAACAGCGTGGTTGATCTCTGCGCCGAGTCGTACGGCGCGCCGAAGGCGATCCCCCCGCCTCCTCCGGGCAGCGCGTCGACCCCGGCCGGCGCCGCCCCGGCGACGAACGCCGCGCCCGCGAGCGCCGCGCCCGCCCCCGCCAACGCCGCGAGCCAGCCGGCCGACAAGAAGGGACCGTGACATGAGGAGACAGGCGCTCATCGCGCTCGCCGCGCTCGGCTTGCTCGGCGCGGCGTGCGGATCGGATCCGGGGTTCGAGGGCGCGAAGGCGCCGAAGGTGGAGGCGGCCCGCAACGCCGACGGCAGCATCGACGATCGCTCGATGTGCGACTGGAAGGGCAGACAGGATCGCGAGGCGAGCGAGACCGCGGGGCCGGGCGCGATCCAGCCCAACGTGCGGCGCGTCTGGCAGATCGTGGGCACCGGCGAGGACCGCCACCGGGCGCTCGTCTGCCGCGAGATCGACACAAACTTCGACGGGGTGAAGGACGTCGTCCGCAAGTACAACGACAAGGGCGAGAGCCTGCACGAGGAGTCCGACTCGAACTACGACGGCCGGATCGACACCTGGCTCACGTTCGCCAGCGGGAGGCTGGCCGAGGTGAAGATCGACTCCGATCGCGACGGCAACCCCGATGAGTGGAAGTACTACGGCGGCGGCAAGCTCGCGCGCATCAAGCGGGACACGAACCGCGACGGCAAGCCGGACGTCTGGGAGATCTACCGCATGGGCCGGCTCGAGCGGATGGGCGTGGACATCGACGCCGACGAGCGGGTCGATCGGTGGGACCATGACAACGAGGTGAAGCGCCGCGTCGAGGAAGACGAGCGCAAGAAGGAAGAGGAGGCCGCTGCGGCGGCCGCGAAGAAGGCCGCGGAGGATCAGTCCGCCGCGGACAAGGCGAACGCGGCCGCGGGCGGCAGCGGGAGCGCGGATCCCCCCAAGGACAAGAAATAGCGCGCGCCTCCTCCGACCGAGTGGAGGTCGATCTCGCCCGCCCGGCCCCGCCCGCGTCCTGCTCGCCCCGGTGCTCCTGCCGCCGCAGGCGCTCGCCGCGGCGGACATGCGGGCGCGCCGGCGTCGGCGTCGGCCTCGGGCCTGAGGAGAGCGCGGCACCAACGTTGGTCGACGCGGCGCGAGGGGCGTGCTTATCAGAGCCGCCGGCCGGCAGCGCAGCGTCGGCGTAGGTCCCGAGCACACCATGGAAGAACGTCTGCAGAAGATCATCGCGCGCGCCGGCGTGGCCTCACGCAGGTCGGCCGAGGAGCTCATCCTCGCCGGGCGGGTACGCGTGAACGGCCACGTCGTGACCGAGCTCGGCGTGAAGGCCGACCGGCAGAAGGACCGGATCGAGGTCGATGGCAAGCGCCTCGTCTCCGAGGCGCCGGTCTACGTGGCCCTGCACAAGCCGCGGAACGTCGTCTCGACCTTGAGCGATCCCGAGGGGCGCCCGACGGTCGCCGACTACGTGCGCGGCACCGGCGCGCGGCTCTACCCCGTGGGTCGGCTCGACTTCGCTACCAGCGGGATCCTGCTCATGACGAACGACGGCGACTTCGCCAACGCGCTGCTCCATCCGCGCGGCGGCGTGCCGAAGACGTACGTGCTGAAGGTCCAGGGGACCATGAGCGACGACGACCTCACGCCGTGGCGCGAGGGCATCCGCCTGGAGGACGGCGTCACGCTGCCGGCCGAAGCGCGGCTGCTCCGCCGCGAGGGCGACAAGACGTGGATCGAGGTGACCCTCCGCGAGGGCCGCAACCAGCAGATCCGGCGCATGGGCGAGGCGAGCGGTTGGCCCGTGATGCGCCTGGCCCGAACGACGTTCGCCGGCGTGACCTCGGAAGGGCTCCGGCCCGGAGAGTGGCGCGCCTTGAAGGTGGACGAGCTCATCCACATCCGCGAGTCGTTCGGCGTGCCCAAGCGCATCCGTGGCGCGATGATGGGCGCGTCGTCCGGACCGGTCGACCATCGCCGCACAGCGGGCTTGGCCCGGTCGACCGCGAAGGCGTCGCCTCGACCTGCGCCGGAGGCCGGCGGCCCGGCCGCGCGCAGCCGCGGGCCCGCTGGGCCGAGGGCTCGCACGAGGACCAGCGCCGACGTCCCGAGCGCATCCGGTCCGGCCCCCGCTGGGCCGAGGGCTCGCTCCAGGACCAGCGCCGACGTCCCGAGCGCATCCGGTCCGGCCCCCGCTGGGCCGAGGGCTCGCTCCAGGACCAGCGCCACCGCGCCGACAGGGCCCGGCCCGGCCCCCGCTGGGCCGAGGGCTCGCTCCAGGACCAGCGCCACCGCGCCGACGGCGCCCGGCCCGGCCCCCGCTGGGCCGAGGGCTCGCTCCAGGACCAGCGCCACCGCGCCGACAGCGCCCGGCCCGGCCCCCGCTAGATCTGCGCGAAACGCCCGCTCCGAAACGAAGCCTCGAGCAGCTGAGACACGCGCGCCTCGAGCTCGCGGGCGCGGGCGTCGTTGATGCCGGCAAGCGCCTGCTTGATCTCGCCGAGCGCCTTCAGCTGACTGAACAGCTGCACGTCACCGAGCGCGGCGCCGCCCGTGAGGATCTGCCGGATGCGGTCGATCTCCGCGGCGAGCGCCTCCACCCCGACGCCGAGCGCGCCGACGCGGCGGCGATCCGGGTGCTCGCGGAAGAACGCCTCCAGCACCGGCTGCACGATCCCCTCGAGGATCGCCGCCTGATCCTGGTTGTTCCAGATGTGTTTGAGCACGAAGAAGTCGCTCGCGTCCGTGGTCTGACGGCCGTCGAGGTAGGCGCTGGCGGCGAAGAGCTTGAGCATCTTCACGACCCGGCGGTCGGAGAGCGATATCCCCTCGGCGCGGATCTGGAAGACCAGTCCCTTGTAGGCCGAGAGGAACGCGTCGCCGAAGTTCATCCGCGCGCCGAACCCCCGGCCGAGCTCGGCGAGCTCGCGCGCCGCGACGAGCGGGCGGAGCGGCTCGCCGGCCATGTGCCGGATCTCCTGCTGGATGCCGCGCTGGAGCAGCTCGCTGAAGTGGTAGGCGTCGAGGTTGTCGGACTGCACGCGCAGGAGGAAGCGGTCGAAGATCGCTGTCAGCGTCTCGTCGCCCGGCACCTCGTTCGAGGCCGCAAAGACGCTGATGAGCGGGCAGCGGATCACCTGCCCGCCGCTCGAGAACTTGCGCTCGTTCAGCAGCGTGAGCAGCGCGTTCAGGATGGCGCTGTTCGACTTGAAGACCTCGTCGAGGAAGACGATCTCCGCCTCGGGGAGCATTCCCGACGTGTTCCGGCGGTAGACGCCCTCGCGGAAAGCGCCGATGTCGACCGGACCGAAGATCTCGTTCGGCTCGGTGAAGCGCGTGAGCAGGTACTCGAAGTACTGGGCCTGCATCAGCTCGGCGAGCGTGCGGATGAGCGCGCTCTTCGCGGTCCCAGGCGGGCCGAGGAGCACGCAATGCTCCCCCGCGACGACCGCGATCATGAGCAGGCGGATGATCTCGTCCTTGCCCAGGAACTGCCGCTCGAGGCTGTGGGCAAGCAGGCGCAGGCGCTCGTGGAGCGGAGCGGACATGAGGCGAATCCTCGTATCACAGGCCCGCCGCCCGGCGCATCGATCGCCGTAGCGCCCCGTGCGTTCCCGCGGCGCCCGCACGCCGGGCAGTGGAACAAAAACACAGAGGCCGGTGGGTCGCACCGGCCTCGCTGGTCTGCTCGCTGTTGCAGAGCCTATCTCGTGGAGCGGGAGACGGGATTTGAACCCGCGACGTCAACCTTGGCAAGGTTGCACTCTACCACTGAGTTACTCCCGCAGATGTCAATCGCCTGTTTCAGGAAATCATCATCTGATGGCGCTTGTCAGAGAATTCCTGATTCGCGCCGGGTCATCACCGGAGGGCGTCTCCGTCGATGCGTGGCGGATGAGTACCAATCGGCGTGACCAGAGTCAAGCTCTCAAGAACAAAACCTTAAAACTTCCGTCGCCGGCAGGTTGCACGGCCGCTCTGGTCGAGTATTGTGTGGCCATTGCGAGCGAGGGGGCTCGCCAAGCAGCACCGCGCTACGGTGCCGCTCACAAAAGCCTTCGCGTTCGCGACAGCGGCACCGTGTGGCGTGCTCTTACATCATAAGGGTGCCCGCCGCTCGGCGCGCTCTTGGTTGGCCTGGGTCGACCAGGCGGGTCCTTTGGACTTGGGGGGAGCATGAACGAACAGACTGCTTTGCGAGTGGACGTTGCGGAGACGCCGGCACCGGTCCTTCAGAAGGAGTACCGGTCCGGAGTCCACGCCAAGCGACAGGACGATGATGGAGGGTGGGGGCTCGTCCTGATCGGTCTCGACGCCCCGCCGCGGATCGTGAGCCTCATGGACGGCGCCGTGATCGGCAGCGCCGCGCGCGACGGGCGCATCGAGGGGAGCGGTATCGCGCCGGAGCACGCCAA
The DNA here is from genome assembly GCF_051521455.1 of Sorangium sp. So ce887. Classification (NCBI taxonomy): domain Bacteria; kingdom Pseudomonadati; phylum Myxococcota; order Polyangiales; family Polyangiaceae; genus Sorangium; species Sorangium sp. So ce887. Next base: position 5,441,372 of record NZ_CP150354.1, read on the forward strand.
GATCAGCGTCCGCTCGGACGGTTGTTACATCGAGGACATGGATACCCACGACGGCACGTGGGTGAACGGCGTCCGCGCCCGGCGCATCGGCGTGATGCACGGCGACGTGGTGCGCCTCGGCCAGCAGCTCGCGATCTTCGTGGAGCGGCACCTCGCGCTGTACGACGGCGCGCCGTCGCGGCTCGGGCCGCTCGTGTTCGGCTCGAAGCAGCGCAAGGACTGGATCGACCCGGTGATGAAGCTGGTGCAGTCGGGCTCCAGCGTCTGCATCGAGGGCGCGCCCGGGGTCGGCAAGCGCACGCTGGCCCGCCTCGCGGCCGCGGTGCGCGAGGGCCTGGGGGAGACCCTGGTCGTCGACGGCGGCGCCGAGACCAAGCCGGTCATCCCGCCGGGCGCGCGGCCGATGACCTGGCTCGTCCTCGACGCCGATCGCCTGCCGCGCCCGCAACAGCTGGAGATCGCGCACTCGGTCGGCCGCTCGAACGGCGTCAGCATCATCGCGACGACGGGGCAGCCGCTCGATCGGGCGGCCGGCGACGGGCGCGTGGCGCCGTGGTTCGCGTCGCTCTTCTCCGGCAAGCGGATCACGATCCCGACGCTCGAGATGCGGCGCGAGGACGTGCCGCTCATCGTGCGCGACATCGCGGAGCGCAACGCGATCGGCCTCGATCGCTTCACCCCGCAGCTCCTGGAGGCGCTCGTCCGCGCCGGCTGGCCGGGCGGCGTGCCGCAGCTCGAGTCCGCCATCGTGACGGCGGCCCAGGCCTCGCCGGACGGCCCGCTCTCCGTCACGCCGATCGCGGGCTCGCTCGCGCGCGGCCCGCGCGTGAAGCCGAACCTCCCGCCGGCGACGGATCCGTCGCTCGCGCGCGCCCGCCTCGAGGACGCCCTCGCCCGGGCCAACGGCTCCGTCGCGTCGGCAGCGCGCGCCCTGGGCATGTCGCGGCAGGCGATCTACCGCGAGGCCGACCGGCTCGGCCTCGACATCGCGCGCCGCAGGGTCCCGCGCGGCTGAGCTGATCGCCGCCTCACGCCCGGGAGCCTCGCGGCGCGCCAGCGCCGCCAGGGGCTCTCGGCGCGCCTCATGACGAAGCGCGGCGCGCGCCGGGCAGGCGCGTACCTTCAGCCGTAGAATCCAAGAGACGTGTGGCTGACGATCGATCCCTCCTCGGGGTCGATGCACTGCTCGTAGTTCAGCAGCTCTCCGCGCGACGACGGCGGGAGCGCGCGGAGCAACGTGTAGATGGGGCCGAGGCCGCAGACGCGACGGGTGCCGAGGTCCTCTGCGACGTCGGCGAAGAAGCTCGGCGGATCGACCGACGTTGCGCGCTCGATCGAGGCGAGATCGCGATCGCGCAGCGCCATCCGCTGGCGCTCGCCGAGCGGCGCGGGGTCGCCGAAGCGCGGACCGACGTGGGCGAGGTCTGCCCCTGCGATCACGAGGACGCGGCCGGGGCGCCTCGCCAGGGCGTCGCGGAGCGACGTCAGGAACGACTCGGCGCCGTCGTCCTGCGCGGGGTCGCGGCGCCGCGCCTGGCACTCCGAGAGGCCGCAGAGGATGGGCACGATCGACGCCGCGCGGTCGCCGAGGAGGTGCCGGACGAACACGGCCTGGAACTCGATCGAGTGCTCGTTCTTGTGCAGGTACTGATCCTCATGCACGTCGAAGCGGCTCGCGGCCGCGAGCTCCGCGATCATCTCGCGATCCGGATCGAGCGGGCCGAGCGGCGTCGCGAACGTCTTCTCGCAGACGGCATACGGGCGCCGCATCGGGGCGTGCGACGTCCCGAGCAGAACGAAGATGTCGACCTTCTCCAGCCCCGGCGCCGCCAGCGCCTGTTCCAGCGCGGCGTAGGCGTGCCCGTAGCCCGCCGCGGCGCGCCAGAGGTCCATGTGCGGCGCGCAGAGCCCGACCATGCGCTTCGGCGCGCCCTGCGCCGCGGCGGCGCGCGTCGCTCCGCCCTGCGGCCGCGCGCCCCGGAGACACTGGCGCTCGATGAAATCGGCGAGCCTCAGCCGATCGCCGTGGTACGCGCCGCCCGCGTGGGCAGCCATCCGGATCGGCGACGCGTCGAACGACCGCACGACCGTCCGCCGGCGCGCGTGGAACCGCGGGCTGTCGAGCATCCACGCGCGTTCCAGCTCGTCGGCCAGCTGCGCCACGTGGGCGGCATCCACCTGCTGGCCCGTCGACCGGGAGACGTCGCGCGCGATCTCGTCGACCGATCGCCGCCCGTCGAAGCGCGCGAGCACCGCGGAGCTCGCGGCGGGCACGACGACGGTGGACGGCGCGATGCCCTCTGTGTCGCGCAGCATCAGCGCGCGGCCGTGGCGCTCATCCTGGATGACGATGACCTCCAGAGCTCGGAGCTTCGGGCGCAGGGACGACATCTATCGCGAGGATAGCGCGTGCGCGCCCGCCGCCCAGCATGCAGCCTCGCGCGCCCTGCCGCAGCGCCGACGGCCCCCTCGGTCGCAGGGGGCAGCTCGTTCCGGAACGGACCGCGCTGGTGCCACGCGTCAGAGCTCCCATCAGGATCGCGGATTGCCGCTTCGCGGCGGAGCAGCGTGGCACTAGGCTCGTTCCTCGGGATCCGCCCCGCTCCGCCCCCGCCGCGCGCCGACCACCGTCGTGCGCGCGGACGCACGAGAGCTCGCCCTGACGAATGCGCCGCACCGCGACCCCTGAGCCGCACGCCCGTGAAGCCGACCTGCTCGCCGAGCTCTCGGCCGTGTACCGCGAGGCGGAGGATGTCTTCCACGGCTGGACCTGCCAGGCCTCGACCGAGTGCTGCCGGTTCGGCGTCACGGGTCGCGAGCCGTATGTGACGTCCATCGAGCTCGCCGCCGTCCGGCGCGCGATCGCGGCCCGTGGCGGCCCGCGGGCGCTTCAGGGAATCGTGCGAGCCAGCGGGACCGGAGCGCCCGAGCAGCCCTCGTCCGCCGGTGAGCCGAGCCGTCGGCGCGCGCTGCCGCAAGCCTCGGAGCGGCGGTGTCCGATGCTCACCGACGCTGGCCGCTGCGCGATCTACGCCGCGAGGCCGCTCGGGTGCCGCACGTTCTTCTGCGATCGCGCCACCGCCGGATCCCCGGTGCGCCACCACGACGTGACCCGGCTCGTCCGCAAGGTGCAGGAGGTCGCGGCGCGGCACGAGCCGGGCGGCGACCTCGGCCGCCCGCTCACCCGCGCGCTCGCGGACGCCGGTCCAGGCGCCGGGGGTGGACCGCCCAGGACGAGCAGCGCGGCGCGCGCTCGCCGCGGTCGCTGACGCGCCGGCTCAGGTCCGCTCGACGGCCATCACGCCGGGGATCCGCTGCAGGTGCCGGATGACGCTCTTCAGCTGCGCGAGGTCGGAGCAGAGGAAGGTGAACGTGTTCATCGCCCGGCCATCGTCGCCCGCCCGACAGGTCGCCTCGCTGATGTTGATGCCCTGCTCGTGGAACGTATGGCCCACCGTCGCGAGGATGCCCGGCCGGTTCGCCGTCATCACCTTGATCTGCACCGGGCGGTTGATCTTCGCGCGCGAGTCCCACGAGATCTCCACGCGTCGCTCCGGGTCCGTGTCGAACGCCTTGGCGCAGTTGCGGCGGTGGACCGTGATGCCGCGGCCGCGCGTGATGAACCCGACGATCTCGTCGCCGGGGAGCGGGTTACAGCACTTCGTGTAGCGAACGAGGACATCGTCGATGCCGTTCAGGCGGATGCCGTGGCTGTCGCGCCCCGTGACCTTGCGGACGAGCGACTCGATGCGCCCCTCCTTGATCGACTCGGGCGGCGGCGTCGGGGTGCCCTTCTCGTTCTCCTTGGGGGTGGGCGCGAGGAACTCGCACACCGCGCGGACGCTCACCTTGCCGTAGCCGACCGCGATGAACAGCTCGTCGGCCGAGGAGACGCCGAACCGCTCCATGACCTTGCGCAGCTCGGCCTCGTTCTTGGTGAGGCGGCTCAGGCTCATGCTCCGCTGGTGCATCTCCTTCTCGAGGAGCTCGCGGCCGAGCTTGAGCGACTTCTCTCGCTGCTCCGTGCGCAGGTAGTTGCGGATCTTGGAGCGCGCGCGGCTGGTCGAGACGTAGTCGAGCCAGTCCTTCGAGGGGTGCTGGCTCGGGTTGGTCATCACCTCGACGACGTCGCCGTTCCGGAGCTTCGAGCGGAGCGGGACGATGGCGCCGTTGACCCGCGCCCCCGAGCAGTGATCGCCGACCTTCGTGTGGATCGCGTAGGCGAAGTCGATCGGTGTCGAGCCGCGGGGGAAGACGCGTACGTCCCCCTTCGGCGTGAAGACGTACACCTCGTCCTGGAACAGGTCGACCTTGACGCTCTCGAGGAACTCGGCCGGGTCCTTGAGCTCCTTCTGGAACTCCATCAGCTGGCGGAGCCAGCCGAACCGCGCGGCGTCCTTCGGGTCGATGCCGCCGGAGTTGTTCTCCTTGTACTTCCAGTGCGCGGCGATGCCCTGCTCCGCCACGCGGTGCATCTCGTGGGTGCGGATCTGGATCTCGATCCGCTCGCGCCCAGGTCCGATGACCGTCGTGTGCAGCGACTGGTACATGTTCGGCTTGGGCAGCGCGACGTAATCCTTGAAGCGGCCGGGGACCGGGGTCCACTGCGAGTGGATGACGCCGAGCGTCGCGTAGCAGTCGGCGACCGACTCGACGAGCACGCGGAACGCGATGACGTCGTAGACCTGATCGAAATCGCACTGCTGCGCCTGCATCTTGCGCCAGATCGAGTAGAGGTGCTTCGCGCGGCCGGTGACGTCGACCGCGAAGCCCTGCTCCGCGAGCTTGCCCGCGAGCACCTTCGAGACCTCGTGGATGTACTTGTCGCGCTCCTTCGCGGTCGTCTTGACCTTCTGCGAGAGGTCCCCCCAGGCCTCCGGCTCGACGTACCTGAACGACAGGTCCTCGAGCTCGCTCTTGAAGCGCGCGATGCCGAGGCGGTTCGCGAGCGGGGCGTAGATCTCCATCGTCTCCCGGGCGATCCGGTCCTGCGCCTCGGGCTTCATGAACTCGAGGGTTCGCATGTTGTCGAGGCGGTCGCACAGCTTCACGAGGAGCACGCGAATGTCGCGCGCCATCGCCACGAGCATCTTGCGGAAGTTCTCGGCTTGCCGGTCTTCCTTGGAGGCGAAGTTGATCTTCGAGAGCTTCGTCACACCGTCGACGAGGAACGCCACCTCCTGGCCGAAGCTGTTCTCGATGTCGGTGGTCGTCGCGAGGGTGTCCTCGACGACGTCGTGAAGGAGCCCGGCGCAGACGCTCGCCGTGTCCAGCTTGAGCTCGGTGATGATCGCGGCGACGCTCGCCGGGTGGGAGAAATACGGGTCGCCGCTCTTGCGGGTCTGCCCCCTGTGAGCGTCAGAGCTGTAGGCGTAAGCCCGGGCGATGAGATCGACGTCTGCAGCGGGCTGATAGGTCCGAACGCGATCGACAAGCTCCGTCAACGTCAGCATGAAGAGTTCGGCGGGCGCATTGCGCCCCCTCCCTTTCGCACGCTAACACCGCGATCTAGACCCCGCAATTGTGTCACCATGCGCGTGCCCGGCGCCGTGCTGCGCGCCGCCGATCCATTCTCGTTTCTCGTTCTCGTGTTGGTTGCCTCAGCCGCGTCCGTCGCCTCGGTCGCGCCGGCTGCGCCGGTCGCCTCCACCACATCGGTTGCGTCGGCTGTTCGTCGCGTCTGTCGCGTCCGTCACGTTCGTCACGTCCTTCACGTTCGTTGCATCGATTGCATCCGTTTTCATGGATTACATGGAGCCGATCACCGCCTACGTCCACTTCCCGTGGTGCCTCAAGAAGTGTCCCTACTGCGACTTCGTCTCTTTCGCGAAAGCGCGGGAGGCGATCGACCACCGCGGCTATGCCGACGCCGTGCTGGCCGAGCTCCGGAAGCGAGCGGATGCGCTGGGCGAGCGCGAGCTGCGGAGCGTGTTCTTCGGCGGCGGGACGCCGTCCCTGTGGGAGCCGGAGGAGATGGGCAGGGTGCTGTCCGCCATCACCGCGGCCGCCGGCCGGCTCTCGCCAGACATCGAGGTGACCGTCGAGTGCAATCCGACCTCGCTCGATGAGCAGCGAGCCCGAGCGTTCCGAGCGATCGGGGTCAACCGACTGAGCGTCGGCGTTCAGGGGCTCGACGTGGAACGCCTCCGGTTCCTCGGGCGCCTGCACGACCCAGACGGCGGGCTCGGCGCGCTCTCAGCGGCGCTCCGGTCCGGGATGCCGCGCGTGAGCGGCGACCTCATCTACGGTGTCGCGGTAGGGACGGCCGATGAAGCACGAGAGCAACGCCCCGAGCACGCCGCCGCCGAGGCGCGCGCGGTGGCCTCGACAGGGGTGACCCACGTCTCGGCGTACAGCCTCACCGTCGAGCCCGGCACCTCGTTCGGAGAGCTGGCGCGGCGCGGGCGCCTGCCGCTCGCCGGAGACGAAGGGGTCGCGGACACGTTCTTCGCGATCGACGAGGCGCTCGAGGCAGCGGGGCTCGCCCACTACGAGATCTCGAACTACGCGAAGCCGGGCCACGAGGCGCGCCATAACCTCGGGTACTGGCAAGGCATCGATTACGTCGGGCTTGGGTGCGCCGCCTACGGGACCGTGTCGCGCCCGGATCCGCGCTGGGGCCTGCGCTCGGCGGGCGCGGAGGGCAGCGGCGAGGCGCTCGCGGTCCGGTACCGGAACGTCGTGAGCCCGGACCGGTACATGGCCGTGATGGCCGAGGGCGGCGAGACGATCCCCGTGGAGAGCGACGAACGGCTCGACCCAGAGACGCGCCTGTCCGAGCGGATCATGCTCGGGCTCAGGCTGCGCGAGGGGTTCGATCTGGAGGCCGCCGCGGCGGCGCTCGGCGTGGCGGCATGGCCCGCCGCGCGACGGCGGGCCGCGGAGCGGCTCGAGCGCGCCGGCCGCCTCGAGGTGGCCGGCGGGCGGCTCAGCGTCCCGCGGGCCGCCTGGGTCTTCACCGACGGCATCGCGGCCGACCTGTTCTGACGCCGCGATCGCGGGCGCGCGATGCGCGATGCGCGATTCGCTCACGGTGGACGTCGGGCGCAGACCGCGCTCCGATGCTCGTCCCATGCGCCCCCTGCCGACGATCGAGGACATCCGTGGCGCCGCCGCGCGCCTCGCGCCGCACGCCCACGTGACCCCCGTCATGACCAGCCGGACGATCGACGGCATCGCGGGAGCGCGCGTGTTCTTCAAGTGCGAGAACCTCCAGCGGGTCGGGGCGTTCAAGTTCCGCGGGGCGTGCAACGCGGTCCTGTCCCTCCCGGACGAGGAGGCACGGCGCGGCGTCGCGACCCACTCGTCGGGCAACCACGCCGCCGCGCTCGCGCTCGCCGCCCGCATCCGCGGCATCGCCGCGCACATCGTCATGCCCTCGAGCGCGCCCGCCGTGAAGCGCGCGGCCGTGGAGGGCTACGGCGCCCGGATCGTGACCTGCGCCCCCACGCTCCGGTCGCGCGAGGAGGCGCTCGCCAGCGTGCTGTCCGAGACGGGCGCCATCCTGGTCCACCCGTACAACGACGCGCGCGTCATCGCCGGCCAGGGCACGGCCGCGCTGGAGCTGGCGAGCCAGGTGGAGGACCTCGACGCCGTGGTCGCACCCGTCGGCGGCGGCGGGCTGCTCTCGGGCACCGCCATCGCGATCAGCTCGCTGCCCCACACGCGCACGATCGGCGCCGAGCCCGAGGCGGCGGACGACGCGGCGCGATCGCTGCGCCAGGGGACCCTCCTGCCCTCGAACGACCCGACCACGATCGCGGACGGCCTCCGCACCTCGCTCGGCGAGCTCACCTTTGCGGTCCTGCGCGAGCGCGGGGTCGAGATCGTCACCGTGGGCGAAGAGGACATCGTCAAGGCGATGCGCGTCGTCTGGGAGCGGATGAAGATCCTCATCGAGCCGAGCTCGGCGGTCCCTGTGGCGGCGGTCCTGCTGCGCAAGGTCCAGGGAGCGCGGATCGGCGTCATCCTGAGCGGGGGAAACGTCGACCTGAGCCGGCTCCCGTTCATCTGAGCGCGATCGCGCACGCGGTGCCGCGCGGGCGCACCGGCGCTCCCCGGGCTCCCTCAGCTGCCGCGCCGGTCCTGCGCGAGGCCCAGGGCGGCGCGCACGACGCTCGGCCCCGGACCGGGCGGCGCCACCGCGATCGACCGCCCCTGCGCGTCGAGGATGCGCGATCCGCCCTGGCCGCCCAGCGCGGGGCGGGACGGCCCCCAGTTCGCGTTCACGATCGCGATGCGATGACGCCGAGCGAGGGGGGGCAGGAGCTCGGCGCGCGCATCCCCCTCCCCGGGCGGATCGACCCAGGCCGTCGGGAAGACCAGCAGATCGGCCTCGTCGAGCGCCTCGCCCGCGTCCTCGGAGAGGAAATGGATGTCGAAGCAGATCGCGACCGCCACCTTCACGCCGAGCAGATCGAGGACCGGGGACCCTAGATCGCCCGGAGCCGCCCAGCGCTCTGGAAACCACGGGTGACGCTTGCGGTAGTGGCCGACGCGCCGCCCGGCGCCGTCGAAGACGAGCAGGCTGTTGTAGAAGCGACCCCGGCTCTCCTCGACGAGCGGGCCCGCCAGCGCGATCCCGTGCTTGCGCGCGAGCTCGGCGAGCCGCTGCGCGGACTCGCCGTCGAGCGGCTCCGCGAAGCGGCGCAGATCGCTGTCGCCCCTCGGCGAGAGATAGCCCGTGAGGATGAGCTCGGGCAGCAGCACGAGCTCGGCCCCGGCCAGCGCGGGCGAGCCGAGGAGACCGTCGATCTCCGCGAGCGCGCCCCGCCGATCGCCGAAGCGCTGCGGCAGCTCGAGCGCGACCACATCGAGGGAGCGGGCGCTCACCGGGATCGGCCGGCGCCCCCGCGCCGCGACCGGGAGCCCGCGCTGACCGGCGGCGATCCTGTCAACTCGCCCTGGACAGCGCGCCGAAGAGCCACCGGACGCGCTCGGCTCAGCGGAGGTTCCGCGTCACGTTGAGCTGGTGCAGGCTCACCGCCAGGTCGACCTGGCGGCGCAGATCCGAGGCGATCCAGGGCTTCGTGATGATCCGGAACATCGCGCTCTCCCGGGAAATCTTCTGGATCTGCTCCACATCGGTCGGCGCGCAGACGAGCACCGGCACGTAGCTCAGCCCCTGCCGGCGCAGCTCGCGCAGGAGCGCGAGCCCGCTGAAATGAGGCATGCGGTAGTCCGCGACGACCACGGAGGGCGGCTCCTTCACCGCCGCTGCCAGCGCGCGGCGCGGATCGCCGAAGGTGCGAACCTGGTAGCCGGAGCGGAGCGCCCGCTCCATGAGGTCGAGGTTGCTCTCCTCGTCGTCGACGGCGTAGAGGAGCGTTCCTTGGCCCCGACCACTCGAAGGTGGCGGCATGCTGCCGGAATGCGGGGCATTGCCCATCAAGCGCGAGGGTATCAGACCTCGTCCTCCCGCACCACGCGCTCAAGCCGAAGTAATCCCGGTTGCCTGAATCACCCCCAGCGCAAGACGGCGAAGCACGCTCGCCACGGTACGGTAGAGGGGGGGCGCCTCCGAGATCCGGCCAGGTCCCCACCCTCGCTGCCTCGGCCGCCGCGGCCGGCCTCGGGCCGCGCGAGCGATCAACCTGGGCCGGGAGCAGCGTTCACGATCCACTCCGGCGGCGTTCGGCTGTAAGAGATCAAGAGATGTCCGCTCGCGATGGATTGCTCGAGGTCGGCGCGCTCGTGGACGGCCGGTATCAGGTGCTCGGCCATCTCGGCAGCGGCGGTCATAGCGTCGTCTACGACGCGCGCCAGATCGTGACCACCCAGCGCGTGGCGCTCAAGCTGCTGCGGCCCGAGGTGCTGCGGCGCTCGCGCGAATCCAGCTCGCAGGAGGCGCGCTTCGAGCGGGAGATGCAGGTCATCGCCCAGATGAGCCACCCGAACATCGTCCGGCTCCTCGACGCCGGGCGCCTGCCCGAAGGTGAGCTCTACCTGGCGCTGGAGTACGTCGACGGCGAGACGCTGACCGCGCGCTGCCAGCGCACGAAGGGGATCGAGCCGAACGAGGCGAAGCGGCTGATGCTCCAGGTGCTCGACGCGATCGGCTTCGCGCACGAGCGCGGCGTCGTGCACCGCGACCTCAAGCCGCACAACATCATGGTCGCCGGCACAGGCAAGCGGACGCTCGTCAAGGTGCTCGACTTCGGCATCGCCGCGCTCATCGGCGAGGCGCGCTCCGCCGACTACCGCGCGCTCACGCCCACCGGCGAGTTCAACGGGACCCCGGCCTACATGGCCCCGGAGCAGCTCGTGCAGGCCACCCCGACCACGGCGGCGGACATCTACGCATGGGGGCTCACCTTTCTCGAGTGCCTGATCGGCGCGCCCGTGATGCACGAGGCGACGGTCGCCGAGGTCATCTTCCGCCAGCTGAGCCCCGAGCCGGTGCCCATCCCCCGCGCGCTCCGCGGCCACCCCCTCGGCGCGCTGCTCGAGCACGCGACCGCCAAGTCGCCGGCGCACCGCTTCCGGTCCGCCCGCGAGGCCTTCGAGCTGCTGGAGGACTGCGACGTGTCGACGATCCCGTGGCCGCTGCCGCGCGACAAGGAGCGCGGCGGCTCGCCGGAGCAGCGGGCGATCGCGACGCGCGCGGTGCACCCGGCCGAGGCGGAGCAGGAGACGCAGCTCGTGCCCTCCGAGCCCGAGCCGCCGCCGGGCACGCAGCGCAGGTCTCCCGAGCAGCAGCGGCAGGACGAGCGGCTCGGCGCAGCGCCCACGCTCGCGATCCCGGGCCGCAGCTTCGCGCCCGCCGAGCCGCCGGCGAGGCCGATCCGCAACGCGTCGATCCAGCTCGACACCGCCGAGAGCCCGCAGACGGCTCCGAAGCTCAGTTTCCGCCCGAGCGTCCCGCCCGGGACGCGCCCGGTGACCCTCACCGGCCGCGGCGAGCGCCGCCAGCTCACCGTGCTGGTCTGCGGGCTCGCCAGCGCCGAGCGCATCGCGGACACGGTCGACAGCGAGGCGTTCCACGAGCTCGTGCAGATGTACCAGGCCGCGTGCGCGCAGGTGATCGGGGCGCAGGAGGGGGTGTTCCTCCGCTCGCCCGGCGAGGAGACGATCGCCTACTTTGGCCACCCCGTGGCGAAGGAGGACGACGCCCTCCGCGCCGTGCAGGCGGCGCTCGATCTTGTCGAGCACATGTCCCATCTGAACGCGCGGGAGCTCGTGTCCTTGCCCCTGTCGGTGCAGGTCGGCGTGCACACCGGGATCGTCGTCGTGGCGGACAGCGACGCCGTGCCGTCGCTCGCCGGCCCGACCCTGAACGCCGCGACGCAGCTGAAGGCCCACGCCGAGCCGGGCACGGTGCTCGTCAGCCGCGCCACGCAGAAGCTCATCGAGGGCTATTACTACGTGGACGCGCTCGGCGAGATCAGCCCGAAGGGCGCGCGCCAGCCGCTCGAGGTCTTCGCGGTGCACGGGCGCACGACCGCGCGGGACCGGCTCGACGCGAGGATGCACCAGGGGCTCACCCCGCTCGTCGGGCGGGACAGCGAGCTCGACGAGCTCGCGGCCCGGTGGGCGCGGGCCGCAGACGGCGCCGGGCAGGTCGTGCTGATGACGGGCGAGGCCGGCATCGGCAAATCGCGGAGCGTGCGCGCCTTCCGCAACCGGCTGGCGGGGACGCCGCACCTCTGGCTCGAGGCGCGCTGCTCGCCGCAGCTCCAGAACAGCGCGTTCTATCCGGTGATCGAGCTGCTCAACGCGCTGCTCGCGGGCGACCGCGACCGCGCGAGCACGCTGAGCGGCTCGGCCGCGGCGCCGAGCGAGCGCGGCGCGGCGCTGGAGCAGGGCGGAGGCCGGCTCGCCCGGCTGGAGCAGCTGCTCGCCGAGGCGGAGGCGGGGCCGCTCGCCGTGCCGCTGCTCGCCGCGCTGCTGTCGATCCCGACCGAGGGGCGCCACGCCGCGCCGGCGCTCACCCCGCAGCGCCAGCGGCAGGAGACCATCGCCTCGCTCCTGCAGCTCTTCCTCGGGCTCGCCGATCGGCAGCCGCTCGTGCTCACGGCCGAGGACCTGCACTGGGCCGATCCGTCGACCCTGGAGCTGCTCGGCCGGCTGATCGACGAGGGGAGGCCGTCGCCGCTGCTGCTGCTCCTGACGGCGCGCCCCACGTTCACGCCGCCGTGGCCGCTGCGATCGCACTTCACCCAGATCTACCTCGCCCCGCTCAGCGCCGAGCGGATGCAGGCGCTCATCCAGCAGCTGGCCGGCGCCTACGCCACGAGCGGCGGGTCGGCCATCCAGGCCCCCCCGCTTCCGGACGAGATGATCCGGACGCTCGCCGAGCGCAGCGACGGCGTCCCGCTGTTCGCCGAGGAGCTCACGCGCATGATCCTCGAGTCGGCCTCCGCCAGGGCGGCCGCAGGCGAGTCGGCCGGCACGCCGAGCGCCTCGCGCGGGTGGATGGGCACGCTCGAGATCCCGACCACCCTCCAGCACTCGCTGACGTCGCGCCTCGACCGCCTCGGCCCGGCGAAGGAGGTCGCGCAGCTCGGCGCGGTGTTCGGCCGATCGTTCGGCTACGAGGCGCTCGAGCTCTGCGCGGGCGGCGCGGGCGGCGAGCCGCTCCTCATGGCGTCGAGCCCGGCGCCGCTGCGCGAGGCGCTCGCCCAGCTCGTCGACGCCGAGCTGCTCTTCCAGCGGGGGCGCCCCCCGCGCGCGACCTACACGTTCAAGCACGCGCTGGTGCAGGACGCGGCCTACCAGTCGCTGCTCCGCAGCACCCGGCAGGTGTACCACGCGCGCATCGCCGCCGTCCTCGCCGAGCGCTTCCCCGAGACGCCGCCCGAGCTGCTCGCGCACCACTACACCGAGGCCGCGCTGATCGGCCCCGCCATCGCCGCCTGGCAGCGCGCGGGGGAGGCCTCGCTCATCTCGTCCGCGCACGCCGAGGCGATAAGCCACCTCCGCCGCGGGATCGAGCTCCTCACGCAGCTGCCGGAGACGAAGGAGCGGACGCGCGACGAGATCACGCTGCAGACGACGCTCGGCGTCCCGCTGATGATCACGCGCGGCTACGCCGCCCCGGAGGTCGAGGCGGCGTACGCGCGCGCGCACGCGCTCTGCCGCGAGGCGGGCTCCTCGCCGCAGCTCTTCCCCGCGCTGTGGGGGCTCTGGATCTTCTTCCACGTCCGCGGCGATTATGCGCTGGCGGAGCAGCACGGCGAGCAGCTGCTCGCGCTCGCCGAGAGCACCGGCGACCCCGGCATCTCGCTGGGCGCTCACCAGGCGCTCGGCGCGACGCGCTTCCTCCGGGGGCACCTCCACGAGGCCCGCGAGCACTTCAACAAGGTGCTCTCGATGTACGACCCCGCGCGTCACCTGCCGCTCGCCTTCCTCTTCGGCCATGACGCCGCGGCGTTCTCGCTGTCGCACCTCGCCTGGATCTCGTTCCACCTCGGCGAGCCGGAGCGGGCCAAGGCCTCGATCGACGAGGCGATCGCGCTGTGCGAGGAGCTGAACCAGCCCGTGAGCCGCGGCTTCGTCGAGCACTTCGCCGCCGTGCTGTGCTGCCTGCTCGGCGATCTCGCCGGCGCGGAGGCGCACGCGCTCGTGCTCGGCAAGCTCTCCGAGGAGGTGGGCATGCCCCACTGGGCGGCGCTCAGCCAGATCGATCTCGGCTGGGCGACGGCGGCGCGCGCCGCGCAGGGGCCGGCCGGCGAGGCGGCGCGCGCGCGCCACGCAGAGGGCGCCGCGCGCATCCGCGGCGGACTGACGATGCTGATGAGCGTCGGCAGCCGCGTGTCGCTGACCTACTGGCGATCGGCGCTCATCGAGGCGGAGCTCGGCGCGGGCAACGTCGACGAGGCGAGCACGCTGCTCGACGACACGCTGGCCTTCGTCGACAAGAGCGACGAGCGCTACTTCGAGGCCGAGCTCTACCGCCTCGAGGGCGAGATCGCGCTCGCTCGCGGCACACCGACCGCCGCGGAGGCGCGGGCGCGCGCCGAGGCCGCCTTCCGGAAGGGGCACGAGATCGCCGAGCGGCAGGCCGCGCGCGGCCTGGTGACCCAGACGTTCGAGCGCCGCGGAGCGCGAGCCGATGCGGCGGGAGAGCGCTGAAGGAACCGTGAAGGGCAGCGCGCGCGGGACGGCGCGACGCGGCGGAGGGAGCTCCGGCAGGAGCGCCGACGCGCGGAGCTAGAGATCTCCGTGGATCGGCGTCGGCACCCGCCACGCGACGATCTCGGCGTGCTGCTCGCGGCTGAAGGGCCGCTCGAGGAGCCGCGGGCAGCACTGCCGCGAGCGGAACAGCTCGAGGATGTAGCTCATGCGCTCGTTCAGGGACGCCCAGTCCTCGGCGCCGCAGCCGTCCGTCGTCTGGTCGTGGGCGTCGTACTTGTGCAGGAGCTCGTACAGCTCGCGATCCTCGATGGTCGCGAGCTCCGCGCAATGGAGCGGCAGGCCGGGCGGCGCAGGCAGGTCGTGGCCGAGCTCGAGGATCTCGTCCGGGAAGCGCATGGTCATCATTGCCTTCGTCGCGATCAGCCGCCAGACCGCCTGCAGCTTCTCGATCCTGTCGAGGACCAAGGACTGAAGCGCCTCGGGCAGGTACCGACCGCGCGGGCCGACCGTGTCGATCGTGCAGCGGATGGGCGCGTTGAGCGCCCGCGCGATGTACGTCTGGAGCCGCACCTGCTCGTGCAGCCCGACGCGCGCGTTGGCGAGGAGGATGAGCTCCGCCTTCTTGTCCTGCTCGTCCGTGAGCATCGCCTCGTGGTAGTGCTCCATGGCGCTGCGGAGCAGCCCCTGCCCCCCCTGCGGAGACGGCCCCGACTGCAGCCCTTCGAGCAAGGCCGCGAGCTCGTCCTTCCCGGGTCGCGGGCAACCCCGATAGAGCTGGATCATGCGGGCGAACAGCGGCCCGAGCTCCCCGAACACCTTGAGGTTGCCGACGGCGATGGCCGAGCTCAGCTCGCCGAGGATCCGCTCCGGCAGCTCCATGAGCTCGACCCCTTGTTCCCACCAGGGCGCGATCAGCTCGATGGCGCTGATGCGCAGCGCGCTCCCTCGCACGGGCTCACCCAGGCCGCGCCCCCTCAGGATGCGCGGCAGGAGCGCCTCCCGCTCGTCCTCGTCCGAGAGGATCAGCCACCGGAGCACCGACGGCACCTCCTCGTTGCGGATGAACGTCCCTGCAGTCTTGGAGGCCCACGTGGCGAAGGAGCACCAGTGGGCGTTGCCCCCGCCGAGCAGCTTCACGAGCTCGGCGGAGAGCTCGTGGTAGCACTGCGTGATGAGCAGGTTGCGCAGCACCGGCTGGCCCTCCAGCGCGATGATCGCGTGCACCTGGTCGAGCAGCGAAGGCAGCTCGGACGTCTCGGCAGGCATCCCCCTCGCAGCGATCCGTGCCGAGCGTTCCACGACGCCGCTTCGCGTCACGCGAGGCGCCGGATGCGGCGCCTCCGCTGCCAACGAGGCCTCCGCTGCCAGCGAGAAGGAGGGCCGATAGGCAGTGTCCTGGAAATGTGCGGCGTGTTCGCTCGCTGCTACCGCGGACATCAGCGGCTTTGCAGGGGTCGTCATTCTCCCGTGCTATCTCCAATTGATGCCAGATGTCCATACCTGTCCATAAGTCCATGGTGAGAAGTGCGGGCTGGCACACCATGTTCTGTTCCAGACGCTGATAGCGTGCTGAGGAGTTGCTGAACGCGCGGCTTCCCCCTTGCGCTGGGTTGAGCGCCGCAGCGCAGCAACGTCGCAACGTAACGCCGCGCGCGCGGCCGTGGGTCACGGAGACGGAGCGGGAGGCGCGGGCGAGGCGGGGGCGGTCGTCGCGAGGGGGATTCCGCCGCTTCCACCGGGGCCGCCGCGGGGCCAGGTCGTGACGCTCACGCGGCGCTCGCGGGCGAAGGTCCGCGCGACCACGGCGCGCACGTCGGCCGGCTCGACCTCCTCGAGCGCGCGCAAGAGCCGCGGCAGGCTGCCCGGATCGAGCGCAGCGCGCAGCCGCAGATCCGTGATCGGCCGCGGGGACGCAGGCGGCGGCGCGACGGCGGCGCGGCGCGCGAGCTCCTTCTCCAGATCGAGCTTGAGCAGCGCCTTCGCGAGCGACAGCTCCTTCCAGGTCGGGCCGGACGTCGCGAGCGACGCGAGCTCGGCGTCGAGGCGCTGCTCCAGCTCGGCGGCGTTGCGCGACGGAGCGGGCGTGAGCTCCACCGCCGCCACGCTCGCCTGCGCGCCGAGCGACAGCCGCCCCGTCACCTCGGACGCGAGCTGCCCCTCGGTCACGAGCGCCTTCGCGAGCCGCGCGATGCGCGGGCCGGTGAGGATCTCCATCGCCACACGGAACGACGCCTCGTCCGCGCCCCCCTCCGGCGGCGCGATCCAGCCGTAGAGCAGCCGCGGCGCCGGCACCGCGCCCTCGAGGACGATCCGCTCCTCGCGCGGGTGCGGCCCGATCGGCCGCTCCGGCTCCGCGACGACGCGCTGCAGCGAGCGCGCGAGCGCCTGCTCGACCGCCGCGCGCGAGACGTCGCCCGAGAGCGCGATCGTCGCCTGGGCCGCGGCGCGCTCGCGCCGGAGCGACTCGGTGAGCAGGAGCTCGCTGGCCGCGCCCACGTCGGCGCGCGCCCCGAGCAGGGTGCCCTCGAGCGGGTGGCCCGCGGGGAACAGCGCCTCCCCGAGCGAGAGCCATGACGGGCCGTACGGCGTCCGCTCGAGCGCGCGCCGCGAGGCCGCGCTGGCCTGCCTCCTGAGCTCGGCCACGCGCGCCGCGCTCGCCTCGCCGAGCAGCATCCTGAGCCGCGCCGCGACCAGGTCGACGCCGATCTCGAGATCCCGCGGCGGGACGGTGATCGCGACGCGCGCCTCGCTGGCCAGCGCCGGCCCCGCCGCGCCGGCGTCGCTCGCGGACCGCGCCGGGACCGCGACGGACGCGCTGATCGAGACGAGCGGCGCCGCTGGGTCCTCCCGCAGGTCGACCGCGATGCCGCTCGGGAGGCGGAAGCGCTGCACCTGCTCCAGGCCGAGCCCCGCGAGGAGGCCGATCTGCTTCTCGATCGCCGCCTCTCGGCCCTTGAGGGCGCGGCGCGCGCCCGGGCCCTCGGCGACGTCGAACGGCGACGCCGGGGCGAAGCGACCGCTCCGGAGGCCGAGCGGGTCGTCCTCGAAGGCAGGGCGAAAGCCGACGTCGCCGCCGATCATCACGACCGGGAGCTTCGCCTCCAGCGCCTCCGGGTTGCCGAGGAGCGGCATCGGCGCCGGCGCCTGGCCGGGCGGGATGAAGAGCGGGAGCCGGTTCCGGCCGAGCGACACGGGGCGGGGCGGCAGCGACGCGTCGTCCAGCGCGAGCTCGCCGCTCGCGCCGCGCGGCGGCAACGCGGCGGACACGCTCGACAGGCCATCGCCCCCCTCCTCGTCGAGCTCCTCGTGGTCGAGGTACGCCGGGAAGAGGGCCATCGCGCGCGCGACGCGATCCGCGGGGAGCGAGATCAGGTGGTCGACGCGTCCCGGCGGGACGCGGTCGCGCAGGAGCTCGGGGTTGTGCTCGCGCAGCACGGCGGTCGAGATGCCCGCGGCGCGCGCGACGGTGCGGAGCCGCGTCCCCGGCGGCACCGCGACCTCGCCGAGGTCGAGCGGCGCGAGCGGCGCGACGTCGGGCAGGTCGAGCCCGAAGCGCGCGCGGTTCGCCGCGACGATCCCGAACGCCACGATCTGCGGCACGTAGTCCGCGGTCTCCTTGGGGATGGCGCCGGCCTGCGCGAGCTCGGCGACGCCGATGGGCCCGCGGGTCTCGGGATCGCGCGCAGCCGCGACCTTCGACAGCGCGCGGAGGACGCCCTCGTGGCCGACGTTGTACGCCGCCAGCGCGAGATCCCAGCGGCCGAAGCGCTCGTACAGGTCGCGCAGGTGCGCGGTCGCGGCGTCGGTGGCGCGCGTGAGGCTCATGCGCGCGTCGATCCACTCGGACTGCTCCAGGCCGTAGGACTCGCCCGTCCTCGGCATGAACTGCCAGAGCCCCGCCGCGCCGGCCGGCGAGACCGCCCGCGGATCGAAGCCGCTCTCCACCGCCGCGACCCAGAGGAGATCCTCCGGGAGGCCCGCCTCGCGGAGCGAGCGCTCGACGATCTCGCGGTACGCGCCGGCGCGCCGGAAGCGGCGCTGGAAGACGGCGCGCCCCTCGTCCGACTGGGCGAAGAAGCGGACGAACCGCATCGTGCGGCGCGTGAGGGGGACGTCCAGATCCGGCATCGCCAGCGTGGCCAGCGCCGCGCCGTCGGGGTCCTCGAGATCCTCGTCCGTCGCGGGCTGGAACTCGCGCACGAGCAGCGCCGTGACGACAGGCGGCGCGTCCCCGGCAGGCGGAGCGCATGCCAGCGCCGGCGCGACATCGGCCGGCGCCCGATCGAGCAGGCCGGGATCACGGAAGGCGCGGTACGCCGCCGAGAAGGACGCACGCACCGAGGGCGCCTGGCCGACCGCCGCGCCAGAGAGGCAGATCAGCGCGCCGAGCCCGGTCCACAGAGCGGCTCGCCGTGCCCAGCTCATCACCGCCGATCTTGCTCCGAAACCGTCCGCGGGCGCTACGGCAAAGCGCGGAGACGGCGGCGGCGATGTGCGCTGCTCGACGGTGCGCCCCTCCCCGGGCGCGCCGTCCCTGCCCCTCGGCATCGCCTCCCCACCCCTCCCCGCCTACCCGTCCCTGCGGGGTCGAGCCCCGCGGCGCGCCTCACGCCCGCTCCGCGACCGCTCATTCACCGGCCGGCCCTCCCTGCGGCCAGCACTAGCCACCTGCGTCCGGGCGAGCTAGCACGCGTCGACGATGCGCTCGTCTCAAGCCGCGCGCCCTGCGGAGAAGACCTCTCGGCTAGGCGAGGTGCTCGACTTCATGAAGCTCCTGTGGGCCGTCGATCACGGCCTGCAGTCGACGTCGAAACGCATGGAGGCGAAGATGGGCGTGACGGGTCCGCAGCGGCTCGTCATCCGCATCGTCGGACGCTACCCCGGGATCTCCGCCGGGCAGCTCGCCGAGATCATGCAGCTGCACCCGAGCACCCTCACGGGCGTGCTCAAGCGGCTGCAGCAACGCGGCATCATCGAGCGCCGGGTCGATCCGAAGGACGGCCGGCGCGCGCTCCTCGGCCTCACCGCGCGCGGACGCGAGCTCGACAGCCTCCGCACCGGCACGGTGGAGGCGGCCGTGCGGCAGGCCCTCAAGGCGATGCCCCGGCGCAAGCTCGAGGCCGCGCAGGATGTGCTCTCGGCCGTCGCCGAGGCGCTGCAGCCGCAGCAGGCCGACGAGTAGCGTCGCCGGCCGGATCAGCGCGCGCGGCGCGCGTTTCAGTCCGGGCAGCGCGGATCGGCGAGCGCCTGGCAGCCGCGGCAGCCGCGACGCGCCGGAGCCGCGTCGCGCGGAGCGAACGGTGCTTCGCGCCGGGGAGCGCAGCGCGATCTACGCGAAGCGCACGGCTCCGCCGCGACCGGCCGACCCTGCGGACATCGAACGGAGGAGCAGCGGTCGTCCCGCACGGCAACCCGCTTCCCGCGTCCCCGAGGCGGCGGGAGGCGCCGCGCCGGACCCGCGAACCGAGGCCTTCGACGCGGCCTCCGCCCGGCGCGCGGCGCGCCGAGGGCCTCTCATCACCACGACGAGGGAACAATGAAGCACTGGGTTCTTGGCGCGATCAGCGCGGCGATCCTCGCCGCAGCGTGGGGCTGCGGCTCCGGCGGAGGAAACGGCGGTGCCGACACGGGAGGCGGCGCAGCAGGGACGGGGGGCAGCGGAGCAGCGACAGGCGGCGGCGGGAGCGGGAGCCAGGCCGCGGCCTGCACGATCACGGCCCGTGGCCTGGAGGTGAGCGGCGGCCGCGGGACCACGCCCTCGATCGCATGGACCGGGTCGGGCTTCGCCATCGCCTGGCAGGAGCGCGGCGCCGACGAGGGCGACATCCACCTCGCGGTGGTCGACGCGGACGGCAACAGGCTGGGGGAAGAGGCGATCGAGGCAGGTCCGGGCGTCTCCAGACACCCGAGCGTCCACCGCGACGGAGAGGGCCTGCTCGTCCTCTGGCAAGCCGAGGACGGCACGGGCAGCATCGTGCGCGGCCGCCGCGCGACGCTGGAGGGCGTCCCCGACGGGGCCGCCTTCGAGCTGGTCCAGAGCGGCGCGGCCGAGTCCTGGCCCATCGCCGCCGCGGGCCAGGACGGGGTCGTCCTCGCGTGGATGGATGCGGGCGGGTCGCTGCTCGGCTTCCTCGACAGCGGCGCGCTGGGCAACGCGACGCCGCTGGACCAGGCGCAGTTCCCCGCGGTCGCGACCGACGGCGAGAGGACGGTGCTGGCCTGGACCCAGGGCGACGCGCTCGGCTTCGCCAGACCGGGCCGGGGGAGCGCGCCGCTCGAGCGGGTCGCCCACCAGGGCGTCGACGCGAAGCTGACGCGCGTCGCGCTCGGCGGGGACGACGCCTTCGTCGCCTGGGAAGACACCCGCACGGGCACCGAGCAGATCCGCGCGATCCGGATCTCCGCGCAGAACGAGGTGTCCCGCGAGGCCCTCGTCTCGCGGACCGAAGGCAGCGCGAACTGGCCGGCGCTCGCGTGGACCGGGCGCAGCCTGGCCGTCGCGTACTACCAGTTCCGCGACGGCGCCCCGGCCGTCTTCGTGGCGCTGCTGAACCGCGATCTCTCGCCCGCCGGCGTCGACGTCGAGGCGAGCGGCGGCGGCGCGCCCGCCCGGTACCCGGCGCTGGCCTGGACGGGCGAGGAGCTCGCCATCGCGTACGCGGAGGAAGACCGGGGCATCCGCCTCTCGCGCGCCAGCTGCAAGTAACCGGCGCGGCGCTCGCTCGCGCGCTCCCCGCCGCGTCGCCGCCGCAGGTCGATCGCCCGCGGCGGCGCCGCGACCGGGGCGCCCGCGGCGGCGCAGGACGGCCGCCCGCGTCGGCCCGGATCGAACCCTGCAACCGCTCCCTGGGTGGCCGTTCTCCCCTGCGCCCTTGCGATCCTAATCTGCACAGCCGTGCTCGGCGCCTACGCCCTGCGCGTCGCGCGCCACGGCCGACCCGCGATGCCGCGGCTCGGCGCGTCCCCGGGGAGCGCGCTGCTCCCGGGCCCCGTGGTCGAGGCCTTCTACTGGTCGTTCCACGCCCCCGCGCGCGCGCTCGTGCGCCTGGGCGTCTCGCCGGACACCCTCACCTACCTCTCGCTCGCCCTGTCGCTCGCCTGCGCGCCGCTGCTCGCGATCGGCCGCTTCCGGGCCGGCGCCGCGCTGCTCATCGCCGGCGCCGTCCTCGACGCGCTCGACGGCATGGTGGCGCGCGAGGGCGGCAAGGCGTCGCGGGCCGGCGCCGTGCTCGACTCGTGCCTCGACCGCGTGTCCGACGCCGCGCCGCTCATCGGCCTCGCCGTCTTCTACCGCGGGCACGCCGTCGCGCTCGCGCTCCCGCTCGTCGCCATGGTCGCCTCGTCGCTCGTGAGCTACGCGCGCGCCAAGGCCGACGTCTACCGGATCGCGCTGCCCAACGGGCTGATGCGCCGACACGAGCGGCTCGCCTACCTCGTCGCGGCGCTCGTCTTCGGCCCGGCTGTTCCGACCACGCCGCTGACCGGCGCGCTGCCCTTCCCGATCACGCTCGCCTGCCTCGCCCTGGTCGCGAGCGTCGGGCTCGCCGCCGGCCTGCGGCTCATGCAGCGGACGCGCGCCGCCCTGGCGACCGCCGACGCGGCGGAGCTGCATGGGCCGAGGACGACCGCGCGCCCCGAGGGGGAGCGCCGGCGCCTGCTCGGCAGCGGCAAGGCCACAAGCGCGCCGCTCTGATCATGCTCAGGCACGCGCGCGCGCTCTGGGGCCCCCTCTGGTGGCTGCCGGCGCTGCCGTGGCTCGCCTACGTCGCGCTCCTCGCGAGGCGCGGCGCCGCGCGCTGGGACCACCTCGCGGTGGCCGCCCTCGTCGCGACGAGCGCCTACGCGAACGAGCGCTCGCGACGGTTCTTCGTGAACGCCCTGCCCTTCTTCCTCCTGTTCCTCGTGTACGACGCCATGAAGCAGCTCGGCGGCGGGCTCGTCGCGCCGGACGACGTCCTCGGCTGCGAGCTGCGCTCGGCCGAGCTCGCGCTCTTCGGCGTGGAGATCGGCGGGCGGCGGCTCACGCCGGGCGATCTGCTCGCCCGGCTGGAGCGCCCCGCGCTCGATCTGCTCTGCGCCGTCCCGTACGGCGGCTACGTGCTCGTGATGGTGGGGCACTGGCTCCACCTCTACCGGAGCGACGCGCTCGCGGCGCGCCGGTTCGCCTGGCTCGCGTTCACCACGCACCTCCTCGGCATCGTCACGTACCGCCTGCTGCCGGCCGCGCCGCCCTGGTACGTGCGGGCCCACGGGTGCGCGATCGATCCGGCCGCCCAGAGCTCCCCCGCCGCGCTCGTGCGCGTCGACGCGATGCTCGGGATCACCTACTTCCGCGACCTGTACAGCCGCGGCGCGACCGTCTACGGCGCGCTGCCGTCGCTCCACGTCACGTACCCGCTCTACGGGCTGCTCGTGACCTTCCGCACGGCGAGCGCGCCGTCCCTCGTCGTCCAGCTCGCCTACGCCGTGACCATGCTGTTCGCGGCGCTCTACCTCGACCACCACTGGCTGATCGACGCGCTGCTCGGCTACGCCTACGTCGCGCTCGCGTGGGCGATCGTCCTCTGGACCTTGCCCGACCGGGGCGGCTCGGATCAGGCGAGATGTGCCTTGCCGCCGCTCGCCGAGACGTCGGGCTCCCAGAGGAGCTCCGGCGTGCCGAGGAGCGCGGCCGCCCAGCGGCTCCAGACGAAGAGCGCGTCGCTCAGGCGGTTCAGGTAGCCGACCGCCTGCGGATCGGCGTTGCCCCCCTGCGCGAGGCGCACGCAGCAACGCTCGGCCCGGCGGCACACCGTCCGCGCCACATGGAGATCCGTGTTGAGCCGCGAGCCGCCCGGGAGGACGAACGAGCGCAGCGGCGCCAGATCGGCCTGGCAGCGGTCCATCTCGGCCTCGAGGAGCTCGATCTCCGCCTGCGTCACGCGGGGCTGCTTCGGGTGCACGTCCTCCGGGAGCGTCGCGAGGATCGAGCCGAGGTTGAAGAGCTCGTGCTGGACGCGGAGCAGCGTGCGCCCGAGGTCCTGGAGCCGCTCGGCGCTCCCGGCGGGCGCGCCCGGGAGGAGCTCGATCAGCGTCTGCCGCGAGGCCCCGATCAGCGCGTTGAGCTCGTCGACCGTGCCGTAGGTCTCGATCCGCGTGTCGTCCTTCGGGACGCGCTGCCCGCCGACGAGCCGGGTCAGCCCGCCGTCCCCCTGCCGCGTGTAGACGCGGTTGATCGTGATCTTCGGCGCGCTGAAGACGCGCCCCGCCTTGTCCTCGGCCTCTGCCCGGGGAGCACCCGTCCCGCGCGGTTCGTCGTCGTTCACAGGGATTTCACGTAGGGCGTGCGCGTGCGAGGGTCAAGGAACCCCGCCGGAGGGGCGGCATTGACGATCGTCCGGATGGAGTGGAACAGTCCCTTCCCTATGCGCTCCCCCGGACCGTCGCTCCGTCGTCCGTTTCCCCTCGCCCTCGTCCTCCTCGCCGCGCTCCCCGTCGCGGCCGGCTGCGCCGCCGAGACCGCCGCGCGACCCGCGCCCCAGCCCGCCGTCACGGCGGAGATGGCGCGCATCGCCGAGAGCCAGCGGCACTTCGACGAGGCGAGCCGCGCGCTGTCCGACAAGCGGTACCCCGAGGCCCGCGCGCTGCTCGACAAGGCGAGCGGCCTCGGCGTCGACTCGCACCGCTACCAGATCGGCGAGCTGCGCGAGAAGCTCGACCGGCGCGAGGCGAAGCTCCGGGCCAGCGAGGCCGCCGAGCTGCTCGATCGGCAGGACTGCGAGGGCGCGTTCGCCAGGCTGTCGGCGCGGATCGACGAGCTGAAGAGCGAGGCGTTCACGCAGGAGGCCCGGAAGCTCGTGGCCTCGCAGGCCGTGGCGTGCGCGAGCGGGAAGGTCGACGCGGCGACGACCGCCGGCAAGTTCGCGGACGCGCGCGCGTTCGTCGCCGCGCCGCCGACCAGGACGGTCCTCGGCGACGAGGCCGCGGATCGGCTCGCGGCGGAGCTCGACGCCACGATCGCCGAGGCCCTCTACGGGCAGGTCGAGCCCGACATCACGGCCGGGCGCTGGGCGAGCGGGGTCGAGAAGCTCGACGCCGCAGTCAAGCGGGGGGACGCCTCCGAGGAACAGGGGCGCGCGGTGCTCGCGCGCGTCCGCGCGGCCGCGGCGCCGCGGCTGACCGAGCTCGCCGGCAAGGCGGTCGGCGCGCGGGACGCGGCCGCCACGCTGGAGCGGCTCGACGCGACCCTCGCGCTCCTGCGCTGGGACGCGCTCGCGCCCGACACGGCCGATCTGCAAGGGAGCAGCGCGGCCGACTTGCCGGGGAGCAGCGCGCTGCCCGAGCCGCTCGCGCGCAAGCGCTCGGCCCTGGCAGCGTGGGTCGAGGCGATGCAGGTCCGGATGAAGCCGATGAAGAAGCCCTCGATGCGCTGGTCCCACGGCACGGTCGCGGTCGCGCCCGCCTCGGACATCGACGGCGAGCCGAAGCACAGCCTCCCGCCCTCGACCCCCGTCTGGATCCTCGGCCAGACAAAGGATCTCGCCCTGGTGACCGCGGTCGATCCCGGCACGGCCATGCTCACGGCGGCGCTCGAGGTCGCGATCGGGTGGGTGCCGCTGCCGCGCCTCGCCCCGGAGCCGACCGTCGACTGGCTGCCGCCGAACGATCAGCTGAAGGGCGAGCGCGTGTGGGGACCGCTCCGGGAGAAGCAGCCCACCTTCGAGCTCGGCGTCGTGAGCGACGTCCAGGGCGCCGACATCCTCGTCCGGCGGCTCGCGGACGACGTGGAGGTCAAGCTGTCGCGCAAGCAGCTCCGCAGCGGGCGCCTCGCCCCGGGCACGACGGTGCTCGCCCTCTGCAAATCCGAGAACGAGATGGCGAGGATCATCGACGTGCCGCCCACCGGCCGCGTCGCGCGCATCGAGTGCGCAGGGGGCGTGCAGAAGGAGGAGCCGCTCGCCTCGCTCCGGTCAAGGCCCGATCTCCTGCCCCGCAGCCACTAGAAAATCCGCCTCCGTCCGTCCGTCGTTGACTCGTAGCGCCGCGCACCTAAGTCTCCCCATCTCAGGAGCCACGATGCCTACGACCTATAGCGACCTCATCTCCGACGTCCGCAAGTCCATCCGCGAGCTCTCGCTGAGCGAGCTCAAGCGCCGCCTCGACGACAAGGCCCCGATCGTGCTCCTGGATGTGCGCGAGAAGGAGGAGTACCGCGCCGGCTACATCCCGGGCGCGATCTCGATCCCGCGCGGCTTCCTCGAGATGCAGGTGGAGCAGAAGCTGCCGGACAAGGCGGCGCACATCGTCGCCTATTGCGCCGGCGGCACGCGCTCGGCGCTCGCCGCGAAGACGCTCCAGGAGCTCGGCTACACAAACGTCGAGAGCGCCAACCCGGGCTTCGTCCGCTGGAAGGACCTGAACTACCCGGTCGAGCTGCCGCCCAACCTCACGGAGGCGCAGCGCGACAGGTACTCCCGCCACCTGCTCCTGCCCGAGGTCGGCGAGGCGGGGCAGGCCAAGCTGCTCGCCGCCAAGGTCCTCCTCCTCGGCGCCGGCGGCCTCGGCAGCCCGGCCGCCCTGTACCTGGCCGCCGCCGGCGTCGGGACGCTCGGCCTCGTCGACGCCGACGTTGTCGACAACTCGAACCTCCAGCGGCAGATCCTCCACGCGACCTCGCGGGTGGGCATGCCCAAGGTCGACAGCGCCGAGGTGGCGATCCGCGACCTGAACCCCGACGTGAAGGTCGTGAAGTTCCAGGAGCGCGTCGACAGCTCCAACATCGACCGCATCTTCGACCAGTTCGACATCGTCCTCGACGGGTGCGACAACTTCCCGACCCGCTACCTCGTGAACGACGCCTCGGTCTTCAAGAAGAAGCCGGTCGTCCACGGCTCGATCTTCCGCTTCGAGGGCCAGGTGACGACGTTCCTGCCGGGCGTCGGCCCCTGCTACCGGTGCCTCTATCCCGAGCCGCCGCCCCCGCACCTCGCGCCGAGCTGCCAGGAAGCGGGCGTGCTCGGGATCCTCCCCGGGCTCGTCGGCATCATCCAGGCGACCGAGGTCGTGAAGCTGATCCTCGGCCAGGGGACGCCCCTCATCGGCCGGCTCCTCACCTACGACTCGCTGCGGATGAAGTTCGGCGAGCTCAAGCTGCGCCGCGACAAGACCTGCCCGGCGTGCGGCGAGTCGCCGACCATCACGAGCTACATCGACTACGAAGGCTTCTGCATGATCGGCTGATCGCCGCGCTCTGGGCAACGCGAGCGGCGCGAGCGGCGCGGGCGGCACGACGACCAAGCGCCCGCGCCGCCCGAGGCGCCGCCCCGTCCGGCGAAGCCCTCCGCGATGTCACGAGGGGTACTGGACCACGGTGCTCTTCTCGGGCCGCTCGATGCGCTCCACGCGGCTCGTCACGACCTGCCGCTCCTGCCCATCGGGGTCCATCTGGGTGAAGTAGATGGGGGCGCCGACGCGCGCGTTCTGCGGCTCCGGGATCACGACCCCGTTCGGGTTGATCCGGACCGCGCCCTGGAGCTTCAGGTGCAGCGCGAGGTGGGCCGGCCTGAACTTCCGCGCGGCCCGATCGCGCACGGCGACGCAGACCTCGTCGCGGACGTGATACTCCGTGTTGCGGGTGATGAAGACCCGGTGCCTGCGGCGGTCGTTGCCCGTGTAGCTCATGGTCGCTCCTTCGCGCCCTTCGGCGCGACGCGCATCCTGGCAAGGCGCGACGCGCGTGGCCAAATTCGTCGCCGCCGCGCGGCCCTGCGTCCCGCACACAACCGCGTGCCGCAGCAACTTTGTGCGGATCTCCGCGAGCTTCTGGGAATGCCGAGCGCGTCGGTGCCACGATCGCGATCGCAATGCCCCGCAGCGAGCGTCTACCCGGTCCCGGTCTGGCGAAGGTCAAACGCCCGCCTCTTTTCCAGCGACGGCGCGTCGAGCTCGTGACCTGCTCGGCAGGGCGCCTCCACGCGCTGTTCGACGGCGCCGACGTGGTGAGCGAGGGGAGCACCCGGAACGAGGGGGGCGCGCTCGTGTATTACGGGTCGACCAGCCTGCTCGTCGCGCTCCCGCCGGACGTGCCGCTCGCGGCGCCGCTCGACCGGGCGCTCGCGCTCGACCCCCACCTCCGGCTGCGGGCGCTCCGCGTCGCGCAGCGCGAGGCGGCCGCGCGCGCGGGGGGCCCGCTCGGGCCGCTGCAGGCCGAGATCCGCTGCGGGCTCGCGCCGCGCGCGGCGGCGGTCGCGTTCGCGCTGACCGTGGACGTCATGGCGCGCGTGCTGGTCACTACCGGCAGGACGGCGCGCGCGTGATCGCTATGCGAAGCAAGAACACCCCCCTGGAACCGCTCGCCGTCGCGCCGCCGCGGCGAGCGCTCGCGATCTCCGCTGCGTGCCCTCTTGACGCGCGTGTCCACGTGGAGAACGGGAGCACTCCGGCGCGAGGCGGGGTACGCTCCCCGCGGCGCGCTCAGCCTCTGCCGATCCTCGGCGCGGAGCCCGCGACGCTGCGATGAGCAAGAAGGACCGTTCCGCCTCCGGCGATTCCGACAAGGTGATCCACGTCGTGTTCGGCCCCGGCGGGGGCCGGGTGTCGGAGCCCCCGCCCGCCCCGCGGACCGGCGAGCCGGAGGCGCCGCAGCCTGCGCCGGGCGCGCGCGAGCCGGTCACCGACATGTTCACCGGCACGGAGGTCGGGCGGCTGCTCGGCATCTCGCCCGGGCGACTGCGCTCGCTCGATCGCGCCGGCATCGCGTCGCCGAGCGGCCGCCGGCAGGGGCGGCGCGCGTACACCTTCTCGGATCTGATCGCCCTGCGCGCCGCGCGCGATCTCATCGCCCGCAAGGTGCGCCTGCGCGACGTCGCGCGGGCGATCGACAACATCCGCGCCGCGCTCCCCAAGGTGACGCGCCCCCTCGCCGAGCTCCGCGTCGCCTTCGACGGCAAGGCGGTCGTGGTCCGGGGCGCGTCGGGCGCGTTCGAGCCGCTCACGGGGCAGATGGTGCTCGACTTCGAGGTGAAGGAGCTGCGCGACGACGTCGTGCGCGTGCTCCGCCCGAAGGTCGGCAGGGATCGCGCGCGCACGGCCTACGAGCTCTACATGCAGGCCAGCCAGCTCGACGAGGATCCGGCGACGATGGACGAGGCCGAGGCGCTCTACCGCCGCGCGCTCGAGATCGACCCCTGGCTGGCCATCGCGTACACGAACCTCGGCAACATCTGCTTCCGGCGCAACGCCGAGCAGCAGGCCGAGGCGCTCTACATGAAGGCGCTCGAGCTCGACGCGGCCCAGCCGGAGGCGCAGTACAACCTCGGCTACGTGATGCTGGAGCGCGGCCGTGCGCCCGAGGCCATCCGCTACTTCCGCGGCGCGATCGAGAGCGATCCGCGCTTCGCGGACGCCTATTACAACCTCGCGATGGCGTACGAGCAGATCGGCGATCCGACGAAGGCGCGCCCGTGCTGGCGGAGGTACCTGGAGATCGAGCCGACCGGCACGTGGGCCGAGATCGCGCGCCGGCACCTCTGAGCCCCGCGCCGCGGGTTGGATCTGGAGGCCCTCTTTTCCGGCATACTGCGGGCCTCATGGACCAGCAGGGCGCACCGCTCGGCGCGGCAAACCACCCCCCTGGCGGCTATCCGCCGGGTGGAGGCCCACCGGGCGGCCACGGCCCTCCTCCCGGCGGCTACGGCCCCCCCGGCGGCTACGGTCCACCGGGTGGCCACGGTCCTCCCGGCGGCTACGGTGGTCCGCCTCCGCAGGCGTTCGGCCCCTCTCCGGGGGGCTTCGGCGGCGCGCCGCTCAGGCCTCCGCCGAGGCGGTCGCACCTCGGGCTGATCCTCGGCATCGGCTGCGGAGCGATCTTCCTGCTCTGCATCCTCGCCGGCGCGGTGGTCATCTATTTCTCCACGGGCGTCACCGCCCGCGAGATCGCCAGGCTGCCTGAGCCGCTGCCCACGGCCCCGACCGTTGACCGCCCCGTCGACGCGGGCGCGGAGCGAGGCGTGCACCGCGCCGAGATCCGCGATCTCCGGACCTTCGCTGCGCGCGCCGGGAAGCTCCAGCATTTCGTCGGCGAGATCCACAACACCGGGACGGTCGCCATCGGCTCCCCGAGCGCGAAGGTGACGCTCTACGACGCCGGCAACGTCGCCCTCCTGAGCGGCGACTGCGCGACCCAGGTGCGCCTCTTGCCGCCGGGCGAGAAGGTCCCGTGCGCGTTCGCGTCGCAGCGTCCCCCCGGGCTCGCCGCGTTCAAGGCCGAGATCGCCCCCGCGGCCCCTTCTTTCCGGGGGAAACTGGCCAAGCTCAGCATCGCGGACACGAAGTTCACGCCGACGCGCGGGCAGAGCCCGTACCAGGTGGCGGGCAGGATCACGAACGAGTCCACCTTCACGGCCCGGTCCGTGCTCGCGATCGTCTCGCTTTACGGCGCCGACGGCAAGATCGTCAGCGTGGGTCGGATCGCCGTGGCGGGCGGCGATCTCGCCCCGTCGGCGAGCGGCGACTTCGCGGCGAGCATCGTGGATGTCGCCGACGCGCCCGCGACGTGGCAGGTCTTGGCGGTCGGATACAGCGAGTGAGCGCGAGCGGCTGTCGCGGCGCGCTCCAACCGATGGAGAGGTGAACGAGATGAGCGACGTGGGATCGGCCCGGCGGGCCAAGGACGAGCTCAAGGCCAAGATCGCCGGCGAGCCGTGGTGTGTTGGCGTCGGGGTCGAGCGAGAGGACGGGGTCGGCTTCATCGTCCGCGTCAGCGTCCGGTCGGGAGGGGCGGCGGCAGCGCGCGCGGCCATCCCGGAGCGGATCGGCGGCGTGCTGATCAAGCTGATCGAGAACGACCCCTGAGCACGGCCGATCCGCGCTCTCCGTATCGCCAGGTCGCGCAAAACGTGTAAGCTGCGCGCCTCGTGAACGAGCGCAATCTCTCCCGCCGACTTTCCACGAGCATCGTCGATGCACTGAAGGCTCACGGACACATCCTGGTGGCCAGGGGCGGCGCGACCGCGCTCGCGCGCGAGCTCGAGGACAAGATGTCCGCGGACATCGCGACCATCGCGCCCCGGCTCGAACCCTACGCCCTCGTCGACGGAGAGATCACGACCACGTTCGGCACCGACGAGCTCGACGACCAAGTCGAGGAGCTCGTCGCGAGCCTCACGGGCACGCTGATGGAGTCCGAGCACGTCGAGGACATCTTCACCGAGGACAACGTGATCAAGCGCGACGTCTTCCGTGTGATGCGCGACGCGCTGCTCGGGCCGCGGCCCGATCTCGGCCTCGAGGACGACGGCCCGGTGCAGGTGCGGCTGGACACGCTCGGGTACGTCGCCTCGACCGTCGGCAAGCGCGCGCCGGTGGAGGTCTTGCGCGAGTCGCTCGCGCGCGCGGCCGAGAGCGCCGGCGGCAAGCTGACGGCCTACGATGCCGAGCTCCGCGAGGCGACGTTCTCGCTCGAGAGCAGCGACCCCGACGCCCGGCTCGAGATCGAGGAGGCCGTGGCCGACGAGCTCTCCGATCTCGTCGAGGCGAGGGTGGTGACGCTCCCGATGATGGAGCGCCGCTTCGAGCTGCAGCGCAGGATCGACCCCGGAGCGCGCGGCGGCCTGCGCCAGCGGATCGACGCCATCGCCTCGAGGATGCTGCGCGAGGGCGGCTGCGCCGCGTCGTGGGAGCTCGCGGGCGACCGCATCCTCAGGCTCAAGCTGACCCCGCTGTCCGAGCAGGACGCGCTCGAGGTCGACAGCCACATGACGGAGCTCACGCACGAGATCGGGGCGCTGCTCGGCGAGCCGCTCGGCGAGCTCGACGCGACGAGCCCCCCGGCCGTCGCTCCGCTGCGCGGCGGTGCCCCCGCCTCGCGGCGCCGCGAGCCGACGCCGCAGCCGGTGGGCACGGACGACGACGACCTCGAGGACGAGGATCTCGACGACGAGGATCTCGACGACGAGGACGAGGACGGGGACCTCGAGGACGAGGACGAGGGCCTCGAGGACGAGGGCGAGGCGGACGAGGATCTCGACGACGAGGCGGACGACGACGACCTCGAGGACGAGGAGATCGAGGGCGAGGCGGACGAGGACGAGGCGCCCTCGAAGAGGCTCGCCGCGCGCGAGAAGCCTCGCAAGCCGGCCGAGCCCGAGGTGGAGCGGCCCGCGTCGAGCAAGCCCAAGGCCGCGGCGGTCCGGGGCGCGAAGAAGGAGCCGGCCAAGAAGGCGGCCGCCGCGACGAAGAAGGCGCCCGCCTCGGCGGAGCGAGCCGCGACGGGGAAGGCCGCCGCGAGCGCCGCGAAGAAGACGGCGAAGGCTCCGGCGAAGAAGGCCGCGCCCGCTTCCACGAAGAAGACGGCGAAGGCTCCGGCGAAGAAGACCGCGGCGAAGAAGCGCTGAACGCGCTCAGCGGGCCCGGTTGTTCCGGTAGACCAGGATCACCGGCACGCCATCGAGCCCGGCGATGTGATCCGGGCTCGTGGTCCCGAACGCGACCCACGCCTGGTACGCCTGCCCGAGCATGTGCTTCTCGTGGTGGTAGAGGGCGAAGTCCGCGCCCGCGACCGCCCCCACGCTGCGGATGTCCTTTCGCAGCCGCCCGTCGCGCAGCAGCATGTCCCACGCCTGGCCGGCGGTGTCGTGGATGTACACCGTCCCCCGGGGCGGGACGTGCTCGTTGAGGTAGTCCACGACCGCGCCCGTCGTGTAGCCCCAGAAGGAGCGGTTCAGCCCGAGGCTCGCCCCGCCGGGCGCGCCGCCGAAAAGCGGCGTATAGCTCGAGAGCGCCCACGGATGTGCGTGCAGCGTCTCGGCGATGGGCGCCGCGACCACCGCCGCCCCGAGCAGCGCCGGGACGAGCGGCCCGCGCGCCGCACGCGCGAGCGCGGCGACGCCGGACGGCGCGCCGGCGCCGCGCCGGGCGAGGAGCAGCGCGCGGAGCCCGACGCGCGCGCGCCTCACCGCGGCGGAGAACGCGGCCCCGGCGAACAGGGCGATGAACGGGTAGGCCGTCATCCAGTGCTTCGTGCCGCCGAAGATCGGCGTGCTCGGGGAGAGCCACGCGCCGTAGACGGCGGCGATGGCGAGGAACCAGAGGAGCGCCGTGCCGCCGGGGTCGTGCGGCGGCGGCCGGAGCCGCGCGGCGAGCGCGCGCGCCGCGGCGAGCGCGGGCCTCTCGCTGGCCGGGGCGAGCCGCGCCGCCGCGCGCGCGAACGGGTAGAGCAGGCGCTCGCGCGCGGCCGCGCAGAGCCCCGCGACGAAGAGGCAGAGCGTCACGACGGGCACCGTCGCCGCCGTCATCACGGGCGCGTAGGCCCTCGGCATCGGCGGCGTCCAGTAGTTCCGGCCGAGGAACTCCATGTTGTAGTACTCGTGGTTCAGGTGGAACGACGCGTACTCGCGCAGGCGCGGGAGCGTATCGCGCCAGATCCACGGCCAGAGCGCGTAGAAGACGAGGGGGCCGATCGTCGCCATCGCGGCGAGCGCGGCGACCGATCGCCGGGCCCCTCGCGGCGGCTCCGGCGCCGCGGCGGGGGCGCCCGCCGGCGCGGCCTCCAACGACGACGCGGCCTCCGACGACGACGCGGCCTCCGATGACGGCGCTGCCTCCACCGCCGGCGGGTGCGCGACGATCCGCTCCCTGAGCTCCAGGGCGACGGCGTGCGCGACGCAGACGATCGGCAAAAACCACGAGTTGTGCTTCGTGTCGAGCGCGAGGCCGAAGGTGATGCCGGTGAGCACGGGCCACAGCACGCCGCCTTCCCGCAGCGAGCGCCAGTACGCGTAGGCGCACAGGGCCCAGACGGTCACGATCGGCGCGTCGAAGCACGCGAGGTGCGCGTGGTAGAAGTACCGCGGCAGCATCGCGAAGAGCACGGCCGCGGACGCGCCGGCGAGCCGATCGCGCGCCTGCGTGCCCCAGAGGTACACGAGCGCGACCCCTGCGCCCGAGAGGACCATCGCGGGGAAGCGATAGCTCGTGCCCTCCATGCCGAAGAGCCCGAGCCGCTTCTGCAGGAGCAGGTTCGACAGCGCGAAGAGCGACTTGATGAGGCCGGGGTGCTCGTGGTTCACCGACCAGGCGGCGTCGACGATCGCCGGATCGAGCGCGGCGCGCGGCGCCTCGAGCAGCGCCTGGAACCACGCGCCGTAGCGGCTCGCGGCGTGGAAGTAGAACCCCTCGTCGCGCGCGTAGCCGAGATCGCCCGCGGTCGCGAGCAGGAGGGCGACGTACGCCGCCGCGAACGCGAGCGCGATCAGGCCGTCGGCGGGCGCGAGGGGCGCCGTTCGCTTCATCGGGTGTCTGCCTCGAAGCAGTAGTGGCGGTGCGTGTAGTCCGCGGACCGCACGGCGAGCTCCACCTCGGCGCTGGCCGCGCCCGCGTGGGCGGCGAGCGGGAACTCGAACGCCGCCCACCCGTCGCCGTCGGCGTGCGTCGCTTCGCCCACGGTCTCGCCGTTCACGCGCACCGACAGCGTGACCGGCGCGCCGCGCCGCTCGCGCTCGATGATCCAGTACATGCCCGCGTGCCCCCGGATCACCGAGCCGAGCGGGACGCCGCGGAAGCGCGTGACGATCTCGCCGTCCCTCGGCGGGTGCGACCAGATGCACCGGCGAGGGCGGAACTCCTCGTCCGCGATCACCGTGACCCCCACGTTGAAGAACGGCCCGCCGGGGCACTCGAAGCGCTCGGCGGGGAACGTCGGGTGGCCGCCGAGGCCCCCGGCGGCGATCCGCGCGCGCGGGTTCCAGCGGCACGCGGCCGGCGGATCCGTCACGCGCACGTCGGCCGACGCCGGCGCGACGTGATCGACGAAGTCGTAGACGACGCGCGCGGGCGACGGGTTCACGAGGCGCCGGAGCACGAAGCGGCCGTGCTCCTGCCGCGCCTCCTCGCGGAAGCCCGCGAGCTCCTCGGCGCGCTGCCCGAGGACGCTGATCTCGACGGCGGCCGCGTAGCGGCTCTCGTCGGGCCGGGCCGCGTCGCGCAGCGGCATCAGCTCGTCCCCGAGCGCGCGGCGCGCCGCCGGATCCGCCCACGCGGGCGCCACGACCACGAGATCCCCGGGCTGCCTCATCGCCGCGAGGGGCGCCTTCACCTCGCGCCATGCGTCGAACGCCGGAGCCCTCTCGCTGAAGTGGACGTGCATCGCGAGCTCGCCGAGGCCGAGCGCGGGGAGGCCGACGAGCGCGAGCAGGCCCAGGGCGCGGAGCCGCCCGCGCGCGCCCGTCGATCTGCCCGCGGGCGGGGTCGTCTGGTGCGGTTGCGCCGAGGTCATGGGGCCCTCCGGGCGAGCCGTGGGTTGCTGTCGACGGCCTTCGCCACCGGGCTACGGGCGGGGCCATCCCAGGAGTCGCTGCTCGGCGTCCAGGGCGATGACGACGTCCCGGAAGCTCCCCTTGAGTCGCCCGAGCGCGAGGAGGAATCCGTTCCAGTCTTCCTCGGCGACGTGGGCTCCGAGCTCCATCATCGGATACATCAGCTCCTCCCGCGCCGCGTGCCAGCCGAACTCCTGGATGCACGAGAGGCGCGCATGCGCCACCTCCCACCTGGCGGCGGCCGCTCCGCCGGCCTCGAGGAGGTCCGCCGCTCGAAACAGGACGTCCGTATCGATCTCGTCCAGCAGGTCCAGCACGCGTCGCGTCCACATGCGCGCCGGGGCTCCGCTGGCGAGCACGCGGCGCACCAGGCTCGCGTACATCATGGCCCTGCGGCCGTCCGCGGCCCCCGCGAACGTCGCGAGCGTCAAGGAGCGGCGCTGCACGGTGGTGTCCGGCGCGCTGTCCAGCGCGTGGTAAGCGGCGACGGCCCGGGTCACGTTGTCCAGCCGCTCCGCGTCGGGCACGTCGTCGCTGTCGTATGCGCGCGGGACGAGGGGCGCATGGGTCTCGAGGTCAGCCATGTACGCTACCTGAGAGAACTCGTCCTCGTGTTCCCGGATGCCATCGCGAGCGAGGAACATCGGCAAGTCCTTGCGATGCAGGTATTTGCACGTCGTCTGTTCCGGCTGATCGAGGATCGAGCCCCACGTCAGGCAGAAGCCAGCGCCCGGCCCCAGCGTGAGCCCCTGGGCCGGGTTGTGGATGCAGTTGCGGCACGAGAACAGATCGGTGCTCATGCCTTCACAAAGTAGTGCCGCACGTGAGGACGCGCCCACTCCGAGAGCTCTTTGCGAGCGATCCGGGAGACATCGAAGCTCCAGTGGACGAGCGCCTCCTGGCGCTTGACCGCGCGCGGGAGCGCCCGGGCCGCGAGCTCGCGGGCAGCTGGATCGGGCGCGGACCTGAGCTCCTCGCGCAGGGTGCCGACCAGGGCGTCGTGGGAGACGACGCCGTGACCTTCGTCGTAGATCTTGGGTTGAATCAACAGCCAGAGCTGAGGCCCGAAGTCGACGATGGTGGCCGGGTCGATGCTCAGGGAGGTGAACCGCGTGCGCTTGCCGCGAGCATGGACGATGTGCTCCGCGTAGGTCGACTCGTCGGCGAGGTTCGGCGGCGTGATGCCGTCGGCCTGGTCGCGGCGGTAGCAGGGCGTCACGGGCTCCTCATGTCGCGCGAGTATCCGTAGACTTTCGCTCGATCGTCAAGGGCAGGGCGATGCCGACAGCGCTCCGCCCGGCATGGACGTCAGCACGGCGGACGGGGCGACCTGCTACCTCTCGATCGCGTAGACGACGCTGCCGAGCGGCATGCGCTGCATGCGCTCCTCGATCACCCCGCGGAGCCCCTTCCAGGCCCCTTCCTGCTCGACGTAGGTGTCGCGGAGGCGCAGCGCGCCGGCCTTGTCGCCGCGCGCCTTGATGCCGAGCACCGTCCTCGCGAGCGCCTCGGCCGCGGCGGGCAGCTTGTCGGCCTGGATCGCGAAGCACCCCTTGTCCGTGCCGTTCGCCGCCACCTCGCCGCGGTGGAAGCCGAGCGCGCCCGCGTCGAGCAGGCTGCCGAGCTGGATCGCGGCGAGCTGGCCGTAGGGCCGCGGCTCGCCGCCCGCCGTGTGCATGCCCTGCCCCACCTGCCCGAGCGCCCAGATCACATCCCTCGCCTCGGACATCCGGGCGAGCGCCGGGTCGAGGACGCCCTGCTGCACGAGCCAGCCGGTGAAGAAGAGCGCGCCTGTCTGGGCCTTGAGCTCCTCGAGCATCGACGCGAGCGGCCCGCCGTAGATCTCGCTGTCGGTCTTGCCCTGCACCTTGTAGCCCTGCGCCGGGCCCAGGTTGTGGGCCGCCTCGTGCAGCACCGTGCCGAGCGTCGCGACGGGGCGCTCGAGCGAGACGCTCTCCATCGTGGTCTTGCAGAACAGCGACGCGGTCGCCTCCCGCAGCGCGGCGCGGCTGTCGTCGTCGTGCAGGAGGTTCACCATCGCCACGGTGCGGCCGCGGCCCTCGGTGGCGACCCGCCCCCAGTTCGGCAGGCTCTGCCCCGCGGTCCCGCCGGTCGCGGCGCGCGAATCGCCGGCGTTCACCAGGACGTCGATGAAGTCGGGCAGGTGGAACGCGACCTTGCGCGCCTTGTACGGCGCGCCTGCGAGCTGCGCGAAGGCCGCCTCCATGTCGGCCTTCACCGGGTCGAGCTTCCTCTGCCAGGTCAGCGACTCCTGGTTGATGCGCGCGAAGCTCACGTGGAAGCCCGCCTTGCGGTTGCACGGCTCCCAGTACGTCTCGTCCGGCCCCACGCGCAGGTACCACGCCGAGTTCTCGGCGTTCATCTTCGCCCAGGGCTCGTCCGCGAGCTCCCAGCCGTTGTCGAGGAACGCCTGCGACGCCGCGAGCAGGTACGCCTTGAAGGCGGCCTCGCCGGGGCTCTGGATCGCCTCCGCCGCGGCCTTGAGCTCCCGGCTCACCGCCTCCATCTCGGGCTTGTAGGCCTCGCTGTACGGCACGGCCTTGAGCGCGCCGCCCTGCTCGACGACCACGGTGAAGGGGGAAAGGAGCGCCTGCTGGTCCCGCCGCGCCTCGAGCGTGGCGCAGAGCTTCTTGTCCTGCTGGAGGCGCGCGGGGTAGACGCCTGTCACGGGGGGCGGCTTGCCGGGCAGCGCGCTGCAGCTCGGCTCGTTGCGGCTCCTGGGTTGCTCGCACCAGGGCCCCTGGTTGCGCCAGAAGAGCGCCCGGCTCGCCGGATCGTCGGGCGGGATCTTGTCGGCCATGCCGGCGGAGCCGAGCTGCTTCGCGTGGATCTGCTCGATGAGCTCGGCCACCTTGAGCAGGTGGCCGACGATGGCCCGGTCCTCGGCGGACGCGCCGCGGAAGTCGGACCGGAGGAGCGAAGGGCGGCCGGCCGCGAGCTCCGCGAGGACGGCGTCGCGGCGGCGCTTCTCGGCGTCGTCGAGCCCGGCGCGCGGGTGGCCTTCGGCCTTGATCCTTGTCATGGCCTCGTAGGCCGAGGTGAACTCCGGGGTGAACGCCCCGGAGGCGACCCAGGCAGGGGCCGTTGTGTGGTGCCAGAGCCCGGAGACCTCGTCCGGCTCGACCGCGCCCGAGCTGTTCCGGTCGGCGATCCAGAAGAGCGGCAGATCGAGCTCGACGGCGATGCGGTTGAAGTCGAGCCGGGGGATCTTGTCGAAGCGCGGCGCCGGGAGCGCGGCCTGGGCGGCGGTGGGCGCCGGGGCTGCCTGGGGCGGCTCTGCCGGCGGAGGGGCGTGCGGCTGCACGCAGGCGGCGCCCGCGGCGAGGGCGGCGAGGGCGGCGAGCGAGGCGCGGGATGGGGGCATCGGGAGGGGGATCTTCATGGCTGGATCTCCGAGGTGGCCCTCGACCTGCGAGGCGCGCGGGAAGCCGGCAGGCCAGCGAGAGCGCGTGGGCGCGCCGCGAGAGCGGCCGGCGCCCTGGTCGCGCCGCGGGAGCAGCTCCCCGCCCGCTCGGCCGCCGGACTGCCGGGGCGGGCGGAGCGTAGATCAATGGCGCGCGGCGAGGGCGTGTTTCTACGCCGGTCAGCGGTCGTGTCCCAGGGCCGCGAGCGGCCTCATGCGGCGGGACGGAAGCTCGCCGTCCTTGGCACCCGTTGCCCGAAGATGCCGGCCAGGAGCTCCCCCCCGCCGTAGTAACAAAGGTAGCCGGCCAGGGCGAACTTGAGCAGCACCGCCGACGCGGGCAGCGAGAGCAGGACGAGGCTGGCGAGCATCGAGCCGGCGCCCACGGCGAAGAGCCACCTCGACTCCACCATTCCCTTGAGCACGACCGACGCCGCGACGCGCAGCGCGCCGGAGATGAACGCCCAGATGCCGACGAGGATCACGAAGACCTCGACCATATAGCCGCGACGGAGCACCACGAGGCCGAGCAGGAGGCTCGCCACGCCGCGCACGAGGGAGAGGAGACGCCGGACGGTCGGCTCACGCGACGCGCCGAGGAGCGACAGGGCGCCATCGAGGAGGGCGTACGCCGCGAAGGCCGAGACGAGCAGGCGCCACCCCGCGGACGAGCCCTGACCGACGGAGATCGTCAGGACGCCGGCGCCCACGGAGAGCGCGAGGACGCCTTGAGCGATGAGGACCCACCGGGAGCGCTCCGGCCGGGTCGGCTTCGGGAAGAGCGTCCTCGCCGCGGAGAAAGCCGCGGTCACCGGGTTCTTCGGTGCCGCGGGCGCGCGGCCGGGCCCCGCCTCCGGGAGCACGACGGGCATCTCGCGCTCGATGGCGCGACCGTCCTTCCACTCGAGATAACGCACGTGTCCGTCCGGAGAGATGCGAAGGAACGAGTTGCGGGGCCCGGTCCACGAGCCGCTGTTGAAGTACCAGTCGCCGATGCGACCTGGCTTGTGGGTGTGCCCGAGCACCGTCACGTCGTATTCGCCCTTGTCGAGTTCTGCTCGGACCCCGACCACGTGCTCGCCGAGCCGGTCCGGGTTCTGCGCCGGCGTCAGCTCCGAGGTGGGGCGCACCTCCTTCGTTACGCCCTGGCTACGGTGAACCGTCGCCAGGGAGCGCTTCCAGATCGTCAACATCGAGTCGCCGAATTGCTCGAGGACATCCTCGACGCTCTCGCCGCTCGTGAGGAGGGGAGAGCCGTTCTGGTCCTCGAAGACGCCGGCGAAGATGGAGAGCATGCGGCCGAAGCCCGGGTCGTCCCCGGCGTTGAACGGATCGGTCTCGTGCCCGTGGCAGAAGCGGAACCGTTTGCCCCCGAGCTCCCGGACGAAGGGCGCGCGCATGCAGGCGAAGAAGGGGTGATGGAGGAAGTCCGTGTCGATGAAGTGCGCGAGGTCGATGTCGTGGTTGCCGGGCACGTAGACGAGCCTCAGCGTGGCGAGCTGGTCGAGGAGCGCCCGCCGCTTCACGAGCAGGAGGCTGAGGTTCATCTGCCAGAGCTCGAAGAAGTCGCCGAGGACGAAGAGCTCGCCTCCCTCGCTGCCCACGTGGTCGAGGAATGCGCGCAGCTGCGGCGTCTTCTTGCCCGAGTCGAAGTTGTCGCGCGCGCCGCCGTCACCGATGTGCAGGTCGCTGATGACGAAGATGTCCCTGGCTGCGCCGTCCATCGCCTTGCTCCAGGGCCGAGCGATCCCGCGATGAGACGGCCGCGCCCCCACGCCGCATGCGTCGCAAACTGCGTGCCGCGACGGTGCGCAGGGGGGCGAGCTCGGGTCGAGCAGGCGAGCAGCCGTCGGTGGGTCTCGGCAAACCGCATGCGGCCGCTCGCCGACCGTCCACCGCGCCGGGCTGCACTCCCGAGCAAGCCGGGCTGGTGTGACCGGCTCGTCCCCCCTCGGCGTGCGCGCGCCGGTCGCCAGCGCGGCCGCCGCATGGCTCGAGAGCGACTGCACGCATGGCTGACCGCTGTAGCCCTGGCCCGCGGGAGGTGCCATCGCGGGCCTTCGCGCCTCCTTACGTCCGGGGTGTCCCCTTCGTGTGGTGTGTGGTTGGCATCGATCGATGTCCCGCGTATTCTCAGCGTCCGCTACAATCGTCCAAGCTCAGGCGCGCCATGATACAACCTGCATCGATCCGAAAATTTGCGATGTCGACTCTCCTTGCAACAGGAATCGCCGGCTGCACTGAGACGTACCTCTGCCCCTACGAGAACACGTACTGGGCCTGCACCTACGAAGTGCAAGTTTCGACGTGCGATTGCTTGGAGGAGGTATGGGAGTTGAGTTGTACGACCGATGCGAAGTCAGCCGCTGACGAGATAGAACCGCTGATTCGAGAGAGGCCGGACGTCGAAAGCTATCGGCTGATAAAGTGCCAAGATCTGGGCCATTAGCACTACCGCGGCCACCGGCGCAGCTCCGCCGCGTGCTACGCGAGACAGCAGAACGTCGACGGCTCGGCCGGCAGGATCTCCCCGACCGGCTCACCGCCGCTCGGCGTGCAGGAGCCGGGATCGACGGCGACGACCTCCGCCGACTTGCTGCCGAGGGCGACGCCGGGCGGCGTGACCCCGCAGAACGGCGTCGTCGAGCTCACGACGGCTGACACGAGCGTCTCCGTGCACGCGCCGTCGCTGAAGACCGAGGCCATGATCGTGCACGACGCGCCCTCCGGCGCCCCGCAGCCGCACTCGGAGCAGCCGCGGGCGTCGTCGGCGCCGCCGAAGAAGACGTGCCTGTCCAGATAAGGGCTCTCGCACGTGACGTCGCCCTCGTGGAAGATGCACGTCAGGAAGCCGCCGGGCGGCGGGACCCCGGGCTGCCCGGGCGACGGCATGCAGGTGCTCCGGTCGTCCGCGCACTCCGTGTAAGCGCCGGGCAGGCAGGCGAGCGCCCGGGTCTGCCACGGATCGAGGCGAGCCGGCGGCGGCGGCTCGTCCACCCGGGGCGTGCAGGTGGCGGTCACCAGCACGGTCGGCGCCTCGACGGAGAGCGACTGCACGCACGGCTGCCCGCCGCAGTCCTGGCCCGCGGGAGGTGCCATCGCGGGTCTTCGTGCCTCCTTACGTCCGGGGTGTCCTTACCCTGTTCGCTCCAGTCTTCTCATGCAATTCATCTTGACCACGGTGAGCCGCATGGCTATCCAGCGCTCGTGTGTGCCATTCGGCTTGATTGTCCGAGCGGACGTGCGCCGTGAAGCGCGCCATCGCCGATCGCCCTCGGCTGCTACTGCTTCCTCTCGGGCTGCTGCCGGTGGCATTGACTCCTGGGAACATCAAGCCCCGTGGTCGAATCCTGATACAACAAAGGGGAGATCGCGGTTCGATACCCATGGTCGCCGGTTGAAGGCAGGGTTCGGCCACGGTGCGGCCACCACGTCCTGGGTAGGCTCGATCAATGTCCCGCGGATTCTCAGCATCCGCTACAATCATCCAAGCCCAGGCGCGCCATGACACAACCTGTATCGATCCGAAATGTTGCGATGTCGATTCTTGTTGTAACCGGAGTCGCCAGCTGCACTGCTCCGGAAGTCCACTCCTGCTACAACTGGGGAGAAACGATCTGGCTTTGCACCTACGAAGTGGAAAGATCGATGTGCGACTGCTCGCTGAATCAAAGGCAGACCGAGTGGGCTTGCGCTACCGACCCACAGATGGCCGCCGGCAAGACAGAGCCTCTGGTTCGAGTTACGCCGGGCATGGAGCGCTATCGCTTAATAATGTGCGTGGACACGCACAACTCGCATCCTCAAATGTCGGTGCCAAATTTTTCAGCGCTGCCGCTCTGCGATGCCGATCCAGGCGACGGCGAATGCGCGAAATGTGCAAAGACATCATGCTGCGACGAATATGAGGCATGCTCTGGCGATCCAAGTTGCGTTTGCTGGGTCGACTGCCTGGCAAGCGGGAACACCGTCGCGGCCTGCAGCCTGCCAGCCCAATGCGGCAATATGAGGGGGGTCACGACGAGCATCAGCGCATGCTTGAGCACCCTATGCCCTGAGCAATGCCCTGACCTTGGCCACCTGAGTGACACGTTGATGTCCCTGCCGGAGCGGAGTATCGAAGCCGGTGGTGCCCGGCCGTAGGACGCATCGTGCATACGGTCTTTTTGAATCTCAGCCTGGACAGGGTGCCTGATGCGTAGAGTCATCGAGTCGTCCGAGCGCGCGCCTGTTGCGGTGCTGGGATACGAGCTTGCGAGAAAATATGATGATCGCATCTTGATCGGCGCCCTATCGAAGAGACTCGCGCTTGACGGTCGC
This sequence comes from Sorangium sp. So ce887, assembly GCF_051521455.1. NCBI lineage: Bacteria > Pseudomonadati > Myxococcota > Polyangiales > Polyangiaceae > Sorangium > Sorangium sp. So ce887. The sequence goes on from NZ_CP150354.1 coordinate 5,483,483, forward strand.
GATAGCCTCCAGGCGTTCATCTTGAGGAGTGTGGAGCGAGAGTCCGCAGGGCCGTGGACACGCGCGGTGTTCTTCGCGCAAGCGCTTATTGGTCGCCTGCGAATTGAGGACCGTGGTGATCTCGCCGATGCGCTCGTTTCGTTGCTCAGCGGCGAGTCACCGGAAATCGATCCCGTGCTCTGGCTGAACGAAACCCACGCGTTCATCGCGACGAATCGCAAACTGGTTGAAGCGTACCGCGCCCGCGGGCTCGCGGCGCGCGCGGATGAGATCGCGGACCGCATGTGGGTCCACTTTCGAGTCCCACTTATCCAGCGCCTCCGTGCGGATGGAGCAAAAGACCTTGCGCAGACTATTAGCACCACATGCTACGCGATTGAGCATCCAGCGTGGAAGGAGGAGCCGCCCAAGAGAGAGCCCCAAGGCAAAGATCCCCGAAGCCTTGCCGCGTGCCGAGAGCCGCCTCCCGAGATTGCCGCGCTCTTGTCCATGATTGACGCCCTTGTCCATGCGCATCCGGCCGATGTGCTGGCTTACGCGGCAGTGGCGAGGATTCGCGACGAAGGTCGCGAGCCCCTCGCGGCATCGATCATGATGTTCTGGGCGCGCGAGATGGCTGGACCGCTGGTCGATCCCGCGCAGCTCGCGCGCGAGCTTGTCGATGAGCTCCGCGCGTGTGGGCATGATGAGCCGGCGGATTCTATCTCCGCGCTCGTCTCCAGTGCTTCGATTGGGCGTGACCCGTGTGAAATCATGGCGCTTTGGTTGCACGAGCTCGCTGGACCGATGGTCGACCCGAGGCCTCTCGGCGTCACGCTGGTCGCTGCCCTCCGCAACGAACGATTCGAAGAAATCGCGAGTCGGGTTGAGGCCTTGCTTGCCACGAGTCCGTGAGCAGGGTTGAGCGCGTCTCCGCGCGGCGGAGCAGGTCGACCGCAGGCGCGGAGAGGCGGCCCGGCGCCAACCACGAAATGGGCCGCCCCGCGCCGGCCAGGTCGAGCCTATGCCAGGCAGCAGAACGTCGACGGCTCGGCCGGCAGCATCTCGCCGATCGGCTCGCCGCCGCTCGGCGTGCAGGAGCCGGGATCCACGGCAACGACCTCCGCCGACTTGCTGCCGAGGGCGACGCCTGGCGGCGTGACCCCGCAGAACGGCGTCGTCGAGCTCACGACGGCTGACACGAGCGTCTCCGTGCACGCGCCGTCGCTGAAGACCGAGGCCATGATCGTGCACGAAGCGCCCTCGGGCGCCCCGCAGGCGCACTCGGAGCAGCCGCGGGCGTCGTCGGCGCCGCCGAAGAAGACATGCCTGTCGAGATAAGGCTCCCTGCAGGTGACGTCGCCCTCGTGGAAGATGCACGTCAGGAAGCCGCCGGGCGGCGGCACCCCGGGCTGGCCCGACGAGGGCATGCAGGTGCTCCGATCGTCCGGGCACTCCGTGTAAGCGCCCGGCAGGCAGGCGAGCGCCCGGGTCTGCCACGGGTCGAGGCGAGCCGGCGGCGGCGGCTCGTCCACCCGGGGCGTGCAGGCGGCGGTCACCCGCACGGTCGGCGCCTCGACCGAGAGCGACTGCACGCACGGCTGCCCGCCGCAGTCCTGACCCGCGGGGATCGCGTTCGCGGCGGTGCAGGCGCCGTCCCAGCCGTCGGACGCCGAAAAGGCGGTCTCGACGCTGCCGGGGATGTCGCCAGCACACGTGGTCGCGTGCGCCGACCAGCCCAGCGGGAGCTCGCACGAGGTCGACGCCGGCGGGTCGCACAGGCAGGCCGCGCAGGCGAGCGGCGCCGGCGCCAGGTCGGCGAACCCTTGGTAGCCGACGTTCGGCGCGGCGGCGGGGCAGTCCGGCGCCTGGTCCGGCGGGCCGTACCAGAGGAGCGCCGGCCCGAACCAGCCGAGCGGCGCCGGCGAGACGCAGTTGCCGGCGCAGGCGCTCTCGTCGCCGCCGCCTGCACCGCCCTCGCCGCCTGCACCGCCCTCGCCGCCGGCCCCGCCGCCACCTTCCTCGGGCCACGGGCACCCTGGATTGCCGTACTCCTGAGGTTGACAGGGACCGTAGACGATCGGATCTGGGCCGCAGCCCGTCAATAGGAACAGCGCCACGAACGTGCAGGAGAAGATGCGCATGAGGAACAAACTACCTGAGGTAGCCGTGGGCATACAATGGACACCTTCCGACATAGTATCGTTCACATCAGTCATTGCCGACTTCTGAGACAAATTATCACCGATTCTTCCATCTCGACGAGAACGCGCCGCCGCGCGGGAGCTCGCTCAGTAGGTAGCCGTGATACCCAGCCCGAGCGCTGCCGCGAGCGGGGCGGAGGACCAGCTGGGGGGTGCAGGAGCTTCGCTCCCGTCGCTCTGACGCCGGAGCCGCGCATCTTCCACGATCCAGATCGCCTCGGCGTGGCCGTGCACAGACCACCTGTCCGAGAGCGGCCATGCGCTGCCAAGCCGCGCCCCTATCCCGAGCAGGGTCTTGCTGCGTACATGCATGTTCCACGGATCCTGCGGGACGAACCGGACAGCACCGAGCGTCGCGAGCCCGCAGCCGAACATGAAGTGACCGCGACGGCAGGCCACGGTGGCGACCGTGAAGGCCGTCGTGCTGATGTCCATGTCGGCTACCTCCTCCGCGAGCGAGACGAGCCCCCGCCCCTCCACGGCGACCGACCAGCCGGACCAGCGCACGCCGAGGGCCAGGGTCGTTCCGGCCGCGACCCCAGGCGTGATCCCCAGTCCGACGGTCGCCCCGAGCCCCGCCTCGAACCGCAACGGCTCGGGAGGATCCGCCGTCGCCTCCTCTCCCGAAGCGATAGGCGGCTCCGGCACGCCCCGGTCGGACGGCTCCGGCGCCGCGCGCGCCGCATGCGTGGGCGGAAAAGGCCCCGGCGGACCCTGCGGAGCCTCCGCAGGCGGCGGAGGCCCGGGCGGACCCTGCGGACCTTCCTGCGCAGGCGCACGCGGCGAAGGTTCACGCGACACCCGCGCCGCCATGCTCAGGAGCCGCGTTGCGATGGCGAGACCCATGCCGGCGACGAGCGCCTCGCAGGCTCTGCTGGTGCTGAACCCGTCGGCCCACCCGATCTCCCCCTGGCCGTCGCGCAGCGCCAGCGAGGCCATGAGCTCGGCCCCATGACGCTCGATCCTGGCCGAGATCAGGAGCGGAGCATCGTCCCGGAACGGGTCGGCGCCGGCCACCCGTGCCACCTCGGCGCGCAGGAACGACGCGTCAGGGCAGTGTTCGGCGCCACGCCCGCGCACGTACTCGAGGCGCGCGGCGCTCGGGCGCAGCCCCGGCTCGGCGTGAGCTTCCCCGGCGGAGAGCGGGCACGCGGCGCCCAGAACGGCGGCGCCGGCAAACGCCGCTCGCCGGGCATGGCGGAGAGGCCCCGTGGCACGGAGCGCGAGCCGCGCGCGCTGCGCCCGTTCCTCGTGAGGCCGGCTCATCGCGACGGCTCCTCCCTCGCCGCGCCACCGGCCGGGCCGGTCCGGCGCATCTGCACGAGCTCCCGGAGCCGCTCGCGCACGGACCTCAGACGGCCGCTCGGGAACCGCTGCTCATGGAGGGCGAGCTGCCGGAGCGCCCCGGCGGAATCGCCGGCGGAGAGCATCGCCTGCGCCGTGTCGAGCACCCGGTATTCCTCGGCGAACGAGTCTCCCTGCGCGGGTGCCGGCGCCGCTGGACGCGGCGCCACATCGCGCCGGGAGGTCACGTCGGGCGGCGGCGCGCTGGGCGGCGGCGCCGGCCTCTCCTCCGGCGCCATCTCCACGTCGCGGGAGAGGCGCACCCGGGGCAGCTCGGTCGCGAGCACGCCGAAATGGTCAGCCCAGAGCGGTTGCGGCGGCGCGAACACGATCAGCAAGGCCACGGTGCCTCCAGCGCCCGCCACGCTCCACCCGACCGCGCGTCCCAGCTCACCCAGCCAGGTGTGCGGGCCCGCGAGGCCCGCTGGCGCAGGAGCGCCCGCGAGCCCCGCTGGCGCAGGAGCGGGTGGCGCGAGCGCAAGCGGAGCCGACAGTGGCGGCGCAAGAGCGGGCGGCGAGGCTTCAGGCGACAAGGGAGCTGGCGACGCGGCTTCAGGCGGCGGGGCTTCAGGCGGCGCGGGCGCGATCGCTCCGGCGTCCTCGTAGACCAGAAACGCCGAAGCCAGCGGGAACCCGAGCCAGCATCCACGCAGCGCGTCTCGCTGCTCCGGGCGCAGCCGCTGGATGGCAGCGTGGTAGTCCTCGCGGGCGAGGCGCAGCCGGTTGGTCGCCGTGTTGTAGTTGATGCCCAGCTCTCGCGCGATCTCGACGAGCGGCACCTCGTACGCCTCGTGAAGGACCAGGAGGAGCCGCCGCTCCGGGGCCAGCGTCCAGAGCACGTCGATGACGAGCTCCAGCCGCTCCCGCTCCACGGCGCGCTGCTCGCTGAGCGGCGCGGGATCGACGGGCTCGCCGCGCGGCGCCGGGAGCAGGCCGCTCGGCACCTCGCGGCGGCGATGGGCGCGGTCCAGATAATGGCTCACCTTCCGCCACGCGATCCCGAACACCCACCGCGCCTCGGCGCTGCGGTGCTGGCGCCATGCGTCCCGGCCCGCGGGATCGGCATCGTCCTGGGGCGGGCACCAGGTGGGGTCGAATCGATCGAGGGACCGGTAGGCAGCGAGGAGGACCTCCTGGAGGAGGTCCTCGATGTCAGCCTCGGCCACGCCCATCAGACGGAACGCGCCGGGGAGCGCTTCCACTGCGGCTGTATGAAGGGCGTTCCAGGTGCGTTCGCGGGAGGTGCCGGCGGGGGGCGAGAGAGATGCGCTCATATCCCCTTAATTACGGGGGGCTCTCCGGACCCGTTTGTGTTCGCCGTGGCTGCACGCGGGGCAGCGGCGATGCGCGCGCATAGCCCGCCGCGCGGCGGGCTATGCGCCGCGGCTCACGGAGACGGCGCGATGGCGGGCTGGGCCGGCTGCGCGACGGCGCCGCCGCTCTCGTCCACGCCCGGGTCGTCGCCGCCGCCCTCCTCGGCCTCGACCTCCGCGGCCACGTCGGCGGCGGCGGAGCGCGACAGGCGCGACTGGAGCTTCGGGGTCACCTCCTCGAACGCTTCGCCGTGGAAGTAGTACGCGATCTTGCGCAGATCCGCGTACCGCCGGACCAGGAGGGTCCAGAGCCGGTCGCGCATCTTCTCGGCCTCGCTGCGCTGCCTGGCGACGGGCCGGCGCGCGCCGTCGGGGGTGAGGGTGTCGAGCAGCCACTCGCTCGCCTCCCGCAGCTGGTCGAGCTCCTCCTGCGTGAAGGGGTGCTTTCCGCGGAGCGCGCCCGCGTGCTCCTCGTACAGGTGGGCCAGCGCCATCCCGTCGCTGGCCAGGTCGTACTTGCCGCTGCCGGCCCGGATCTCCGCCACCACGTCCTTCGGCAGGAGTCCCCGCTTCGCCAGCGTCTCGGCGAGCGTGAGCATCGGCTCGCGCAGCTCGGTCACGATGGCCAGCTTCGCCTCGATCTCGCCGGAGCTCGCCGGCTTCGCCGTGACGCGCGTGGCGGCGAAGACAAGGGCCCGGCCGAGGTCCGGCAGCGCGAGCACGTCATCGAGCCGCAGCTCCGGCAGCGCTCGCCGGATCCGCGCCGGATCCGCGCACGCGGCCTGGACACCGCGCTTCACGTTGGCAAAGGCGATGCGCACGTCCGCCCGACAGACCTCGATCTCCCGCTCGGGAAGCTCCGCGGCCAGCGGGGCATAGCGCTTGTAGCAGGCGTGGTAGGTCGTTGTTGCCGTGGGAGCCGCCTTGGGCGCCTTCCCGGTGGGTTCTTTGTTGGTCTTGGCTTTGGCCATCTCGAGAACGTAGATCGAGACAAGCGCGGCTGTGGCGCCACATCGCCGCCGGATGTGTGCTCTGAGGAGCGCAAGATCTCGACGCGATGGCGCGATGGCGCGATGGCGCGACGGGGGGTGGGCTGGGGATCGGAGGTGCAACGCCTCGCCGGGAGCCCGAAGCGGGTGCGTCGGTGGTCACATAGTGTCATTTCGCAGGCAGATCTGTAAACGGCGGGACACACGTAGTGTCATTTCGCAGGGCCCGCTGAGAATACCGGTGGTCACGTAGTGTCATTTCGCAGGCAGATCTGTAAACGGCGGGGCACACGTAGTGTCACCCGGCGCGGGGTGGCGGTGGTGGAGCGATCCACGTGTCCTCCGCTGGCGCGCCACCCGGCGTGTGAGGGAAGCTGGATCTCCGCCTTGTTCCGCACGCCGCGCCGCGCGTCCCCGGCTCCACGTTACCGATGAACACCGCCCGCGCCGATGAGCGGCCCGGCCCCGGCGCGCCGCCCCGGCCCGCTCCTCACCGCGTTGCCCAGCCGCGCGCCCCCGGGCAGGCTACGCACATGGGTCAGCCCACCGAAACGCAGCGCCGCGCCACGTACGCCGACCTCGAAGCCGTCCCGCCGAACAAGGTGGCGGAGCTCGTCCGCGGTACCCTGCACGTGTTCCCTCGGCCGGCGCCGCGACATGCACGGGCGTCGTCCAGGCTCGGGGGGAAGCTGTCCGGCCCCTTCGATCTGGGCGAGGGCGGACCTGGCGGCTGGCACATCCTGGACGAGCCAGAGCTCCACTTCCCCGATCCCGAGGCGCCCGGCGAGATCGACGCGCTCGTGCCCGACCTTTCGGGCTGGCGCGTCGAGCGCATGCCGGAGCTGCCCGACACGGCCTACTTTGCCCTCGCCCCGGACTGGGTCTGCGAGGTCCTGAGCGCTTCGACGGAGGACGTCGACCGCGACGAGAAGATGCCGATCTACGCGCGCGAGGGCGTGCGGTACGCGTGGCTGGTCGATCCCATGAAGCACACGCTCGAGGTCTACGTGCTCGGCGAGGATCGTCGCTGGGGGCCCGCGGTGGTCCACCGCGACGCCGCGCGCGTGCGCATCGCGCCCTTCGAGGCCATCGAGCTCGACCTCTCGGTGCTCTGGGCGAAGTAGCTGGCCGCCGCGCTGGCGAGGACGGCGGCGACGATCTGTGCCTCGAGGCCCCCTTGAGCGACAAACGGGTTGAAACCCCGAAAAAAAAGCAGGAATTTCACAGGGAGGCGAGGAGGCGGGGAGCGAGAGACGGCGAGAGGGAGAGATTCTTTTTTTTCTTCCTCCCCGCCTCCCCGCCTCCCTGTGAAAATTCTCCGGGTTTCTACATGATTGGTGTTCTAGGCGAGGGTGGGCTCCTCCGCGCAGGGCCGCCCGCGGAGATGCGCACGTAGCTCGGCGCCGACGCTCACGCACAGGCGCGCATGCGCCGGCGTTCCGCCGGCCATTGCGACGATCTCGCCGTTCAGGAACTCGTGCTTCGTCGGGCTCGCCCGCTCCTGATCGAGATACTCGGCATACGTCCAGAGAATCTTGCGCGCCGGCTCGTTCATGGTCCTGCCGAGGATGCCACGCGGGCTCCTCCAGGAGCCAACGCTGCACGCGAGCCTCCTCCGACGGCCGGGTCGTCACGCCGCCTCCACACAGGCCCCCCGCCAGCTCACTTCGGCTGCGTGGCCCGCAGCGCCTGCTGCTCCTCCTCCTGCTTCCGATGCGCCTCGATCACGGCGTAGCCCGCCGCGGCCGCGGCGGACGTGCGGCTCTGGGGCTGAGCGGCCGGCGCCGCTCCAGCCGGCGGTGGCACGGCGTAAGGGCCGGCCGGCGCCTGAACCGGCTCGCACACGCAGCCCGCCACGCCGCGGTCCACAAGCACGAAGGCGGACATCCGCATCCCGAGCGCGTAACAGGAGCTGGCGCAGTGGGTCGGCCCGCGCTCCGCCGACTCGAGCTCGGCTGCCGTCTGATACCCCCGGTTGCAGCCGCCCAGCGCGAGCGCCGCAATAGCCGTGAAACCGAACACGAACGCCGATCGGTGAGCCATGAACGGCGGACTACCTGGGTGCTCGCGAGACGTCAACGGACCGGCGCGCACCGCACCGGCGGCGAGCTCCCGGTCGCTCAGCGCGTGAATGCCCGGCGCATGCCCAGCGCAGCCCGGGCAACGCCGATCCATCGAGCGCACAGCCAGAGGGCGCAGCGCGCTCATCGCGCAAGACAAGCCCGCGAGACCTCGCATCACGCGGCCGGCCTTTCGCCGCCGGCTCTTCATCGTCTTGCGCGCCTCGGTTTGCTCTCTCACGCAACGGTTTGCTGAGGGCGCGTCGAATCCCGCGGAGGACACGGAGTGGCATGCGGCGTGCTCTCCCTCGACTCGAGCTCGATATGGCTCCCCAGCACCGGCCGCGAATCGCCGCCGGCCGATCGCCGCAGCCAACGCCACCGGCGCGTCGGCAGGCGGCCTCGTGGGGATCGCGCGCGCCAGAGGAAATGCCATGACCGTCGAGAACACGAATACCCAGTTCATCGTCGCGCAAACGGACGCACACGCCAACGGGGCGCCGGCACCGCGCACGAAGGCGGCCGTCGACGCGTTTCCCGCCCGCGCCTGGGGCGTGCAGACCGCCGAGCCCGAGGTGGTTTCGGCCGCCCCGTTCTGGCGAGGAATTGGGTATCGCGGTCGAGCCCGCTCGCCGCACATCCTCGTCATCGACGATTTCTTCGCCGATCCTCGGGAGCAACGGCGCATCGCCCTCGCACGCGAGTACGAGCCCGAGAAGCGCGCGGACGCGAACTACGGCGGCCGCGACGCCATCGAGACCGAGCCACTCAAGGGCACGCACCTCACCGCGGCCCGCGGAATCGCCTCGATCCTGGGCTCGAAGATCAAGTTCTTTCCATTTTACCGCATCAACACCGCCGGCACGCACGATCGCGGCCGCGCGAACATCCACTTCGACGACTACGACGGCGGCATCGTCTACCTGAATCCGCCGGAGCAATGCGAGGCCCGGGCGGGGACGCACTTCTGGCGGCACAAGCGGTTCGGCTGGGAGTCGTGCCTCGACATGCGCGTCGCGCTGCACGGGCACACGGGCGCCCAGCTCTCGGACTTCTTCTGGAACGAGCTGAAGGGCGGGCGGGATCCGAGCGATTGGGAGCCGACGTTCACTGTGCCCATGAAATGGAATCGCCTCGTGCTCTTCCGCGGGGACTTGTTCCACTCCACGGGTCAGTCGTTCGGCAGCACGAAAGAGGACGCGCGCCTGATTCAGGTCATTCAGTTCGAAATCATCGGCGAGCACGCGGGGCCTCCGCGCCGTGTCATCGCCCAAAAATGACGGGGTGTCCGGGCACCCCGACACGTCGGGGCCGCATTCAGCGCGCCACCGGCGATGTATCGCCCGGATCGAATCGAGAGAGCACCATGGAAATTCACGAACAGCTCAGCACCGAGAGCGAGAACGTCAACGAGACCGCCGCCGCTGTGGGCGTCGAGTACCTCTCCGACGAGGAGTACGCCCAGGCCGTCTCCGACATGTACCCGAAGATCGGTGGCGGCCGCCCCACGACCTGATCGCGCAGGCGTCGTCGCGACGGGGCTTTGGCCCCGTCGCGGCCGGCGGCGAGGCGTACGGCCCGTCCGCGCCCTTCGCCCGCCGGCCCGGAGCGGACCACGGAGTCAATCATGCAAGCTGTCACCGCATCGGCGGAGCGCGCGATTTGTCGACACCCATCGTCCTTGGACGCGGCGACCTGCGCTGCGTTGTGCGCGGAGATGCGCGTGGCCAGCGGGGCCCCCGGCTCCGTCCTCAATCCACGGTACGGCGCGAGCGGTCCGAGAGAGATCGTCGACGTCGCCGCGCGGAAGGCGTCCGAGGTCGAGGTGTCTCCGGAGAGCCGAGCGCTCGTGCGAAGGCTGTTCGAGCGCGCGATCGACGGCATCGCTCGCCACACAGGCTTTCGCGACCTCGCGCTGCGCTACGAGCACAAGTTCCTCGTCTACAGGCCCGGCGATCATTTCATATTTCATCGCGACCGGGACGACGCACCGGACGACCCGCCGTACGTCCGGGAGCGAAGGGTGAGCCTCGTGCTCTATCTGAACGACGCCACCGAGGCGCCTTCGCCCACCACGTTCGGCGGCGGCGCGATCCGGTTCTTGGCGCACGACCTCGATCCCATGGAAGCGAGCCACCGGCGGCGCGTTCTCTCGCTCTCACCCACGGCGGGCCTCCTCGTCGCGTTCGATCCCCGCGTGATGCACGAGGTTCGCCCCATCACGCACGGTGAGCGGTGCACCGTCGTCAACTGGTTGTATTAGCCGCCCGGAGCGCGCGCGACCGGAGCGGCGCCCCGAGCGCATGCGCGACGGGCGGAGCGGCCCCTTCCCTGGGCGAGTCGACATGAACGAAAGAAACGACGGAGCGGCGAGCGCATCGCTCGCTGCATGGCGATTGAACAGCTCGTTGAGCCTGAGCGTCACGTGCGGTGTCCGCCTGGCGAACCGCCCATACGCGCGCTTCCGCATCGACGTCCCGAAGGACCTCGCCCTCGTGCGGTGGCTGCTCGACGCCCTCGCGCAGGGATCGAGCGGCCCGGGCGAGCTCGACGGGGACGCGTCCCTCGCGGTGCTCTCGGCCGCCGCCGAGAAGGGCCTCGTCGTGACGAACGAGACGGACCCGGGCGAAGCGGCGCCCTTCGCGTGCGACCTGGACGACCCGACGCTCCTCGACCTCGTGCCGGAGGCATCGCGCGCGGGCAGCGACGGCGACGGCGCCGATCTCGTGCTGAATCCGGCGTGCGTCGTCCAGGCGGAGGTCACGCTCCCGCCCGCGCTCGTCGGCCGTGTTCGCGTGGATGCCTCGCTCCGCGCGCGCACGCTCTCGGACGACCCGATTCGCAACCACGTGCGCGCCCCGCTGGCCGGCCTGCCCCAAGGGCTCGGGCCGCTTCGCGACGGCGCGCGCGTGTGGTTGCAGCATCCCGTCATGGGCATCTGGCAGCCGTTCGAGGCGTCGACGCCGCTCGCGCACATGCTCCGCCGCATCGCCGGTGGCGAGCTCGACCCCGCGTGCCTGCCGGCGGCGACGCGGACGCGGCTCGCCCTTGCCCACGTCCTGGGCCCGCCCGCCTCGTTCGACGGCGCCGCGCGAGAGGCCCGGATCACCGCCATGCGCGAGAGCCTCGCGAAGAACGGAGTTGTCGTGCTGCGCAGCCTCGTGAGCCCGCTCCTGCTCGCGGCCCTGCGCAAGCACTACCGCGGCCTCGAGCGTGCCGGTTACCTCGAGACGGACAGGACGCAGGTGAAGGACGGGCGCGACGGGATCTACTGCGAGCTCGCGGGCCTCTTCCTGCAAGACCAGCTCGCCCAGCTCATCAACCGCATCGTCCCCACGCCGGTGAAGCCTTCGTACTGTTGGTTCTTCAAATATCGTCCTTCGGCCGTTCTCTGGCGCCACACCGATCGCGCCCAGAACCGGTGGAACGTGTCGTTCGCCGTGGATGCCCATCCGCACGTGGACGAGAGCTCCGCGTGGCCCCTCTTCATGCAAGTGGGCGACGAGGTGCACGCGGTTCGCCTCGGTGCCGGAGACGCCGTGCTCTACAGCGGCACGGAGACTCCCCACTGGCGCGATCCCCTGCCGGCGGGCCAGACGGCGAGCATGTGCCTCCTTCATTATGTCGACGAGCACTTCACGGGCACCCTGGGCTGATCGCGATCCGACTGCGTGGCTGGCACGCCTGAACGGCCGTCGCAGCGCGCGCTCGCCATCGCGATCCCCACGGCCCTATCCTGAGCGCCATGCCCACGATCCAGAGCACCGCCGAGATCGACGCCGCTCCCGACGAGCTCTTCGCGCTGTCCCAGGACCACGATCTCCGGCTCGAGTGGGACCCGTTCCTCCGCGAGATGCGCTTCCGCGGCGGCGCGACCGAGGCCGCCGTCGATGTGCGGGTGTGGGTGCGGGCGAAGAACGGGCTGTCCATGGAGGCCCGTTACATCACCCTGAACCCGCCGGAGCAGGTGGCCATCACCATGGTCGACGGGCCGCGGATCTTCCGCCAGTTCTCGGGCGCATGGCTCTTCAAGGCGCTCTCGCCGCGGCGGACCCGCGTCACCTTCCGTTACAATTTCACAGCGCGCCCGCGGGTCCTCGCGCCGGTGCTGGAGCCGGTGATGGCGGCCCTGCTGAAGCGCGACGTCGAGAAGCGCCTCGCCGGGCTCAAGGCCAGCGCCGAGACGACGGACATCCTGCAGCGCCTGCAGCGCCGCGGGACGACGGCGGCGGCCTGACCCGCCTACCTGAACCGCGCCTCGCTCTCCGGGGTCGGCCCGAGCCGCAACAGCGCCTCCCGCGACGCCGCCGCCTCGGGATGGCGCAGGCGCCGCCGCAGCGCCGCCGCCCCGGCGAGCAGCTCCCGCCCGCGCGGCACGTCCCCCTCGCGCGCCGCCGCCACGCCCGCCCAGTGCAGCGCGTCCGCCCTCGCCCACGCGTCCTCGCCCGCCCACGCCACCGCCGCGTCGGCGAGCGCCACCGCAGACGCCGCCTCCCCCGCGCCGCGGGCCAGCGCGCACCGCGCGGCGACCACCGCGAGCCGCGCGCGGAATGGGCCGAACCCGCACGCCTCCGCGACGTGCAGCCCCTCCAGCGCCTGCCGCGCGCCGTCGTCGAGCCGGCCGCGCGCGAGCGCGAGCCGCGCCGCGAGCTCGTGGCACCGCAGCGCGACCTCCACCTCGCCCGTCGCCGAGGCCCAGCGGCGCGCCTCGACGAGGTGCGCCTCGGCCGACGCGACGTCGCCGTCGCCGCCCTCCAGCAGCGCGAGGCCGAGCAGCGTGTGGCCGTGCGCCACGTGCCCCTCCCAGCCGCGCCGCCGGCACGCCGCGAGGTTCCGCTCGGTGGCCTCGCGCGCCTCGTCCCGGCGCCCGAGCGCGAGGGCGTGCTCCGCCTCCCAGAGCGCGCGGCGCGCCACCGGGGCGTCGCCCATCGCACGCAGCAGCGCGAAGCGCTCGCCCGCCGCGTCGACCTCGCCGAGGTCGTGCAGCACCGCGGCGAGCAGCGCCACGATGCGCACCGTCTGGCCGCTGTCCGAGGCGCGCACGGCGCTCTCGACGCGCCCGGCGATCTCCGACGCGCGCTCTAGCAGGCGGCGCGCCTCGGTCAGGTTGCCCCGCAGCCGCTCCGTGTACGCGAGCGTGCGCAGGCCGGTCGCGAGCGGCGCGGGGTCGGCGAGCGCCCCGGCGATCTCGTTGTGCGCCTCGTAGCAGGCGCAGGCGAACGCGAGATCGCCGAGCGCGCCGGCGTAGAGGCCCGCGTCGTACGCGAGCGACGCGCGCACGCGCGCGGGCAGCGAGGCCGGCATGCCGCGGGGGTCGTCGCCGCCGGCGAACGCGCGCAGGAGCCGGGCGCCGCGCGCCATGTCGCCGAGCTGGAGCCCGAGGTGCGCGAAGCCCCCGAGGCCGAGCGCGTAGATCTCGTACGCCTCGGTCGCGCGCCCGGCGCCGAGCAGCTCGGTGACGATGGCCTCGTATGCGTCGACCGCCTGGCGCTCCCGCGGCGCCCGGCGCGGCGCCTCGTCGAGGCGCGGCGGCGGCGCGGCGCTCCCGGCGGCGTGAATGCGATCCGGCGGCACGCCGAGCAGCGACTTGAAGTGCTGCCGCACGAACGGGTGCGTCGAGTGGCAGAGCTCGCCCTGCCGCGCCGCGAACACGAGCCCCAGACGCTCGAGCCGCGCGAGCCCGCGGGCGAGCTCCGCGGCGCCCCACCCCGCCATGGCGCCCGCGATCTCGCCGCCGGCCCGGACCAGCTGGAGCAGCGCCGCCTCGCCCGCGCCGCCCGGGAACACCGAGAGGCGCGCGAGCAGGTCCCGCTCGCCCGGGGGCAGCGCGCGCGCGTAGGCCGACAGCACCGAGCTCAGCCGGCGGGCGAGGACGTCGTCGCGCTCGGCCTCGGCGAGGTGCGCCGCGCGCGCCGCCGAGAGCCGCCCCGCGTCGCCGCCGAGGAACGCGCCGACGTACGAGCCGACCACGGCGACCGAGAGCGCGTGGCCGCCGGTGCTCTCGAACAGCGCGCGGAGGGCGTCGTCGTCGCTCTGGATGCCCCAGCGGCGCATCAGCGACGCGGCGTCGCCCTCGCCGAGCGACTCGGGCCGGATCGTCGAGAGCCCGCCCTCGGCCCAGGCGGCCAGATCCGCGAGCTCGAAGCGCGACGTGACGAGCGCCCGCGCGCCGCCGAGCCCCGCGGCAAGCGCGCAGAGCAGCCGCCGGACCAGCGCGTCGTGGAGCTCGCCGTGCGCGCGGCCGGCGCCCCCCTCGGCCTGCACGGTCTCGAGGCCGTCGAGCACGAGCAGGTGCGGCGGGCCCTGCCCGAGCGCCTCCTTCAGCCGCGCGAGCTGCTCGCCGGGCGCCGCCGGCGGCCGCGGCGCTGCGCCGGGGCCCGGCGCGAAGTAGACCGCCGCCTGGTCGAGGAACGCCTCGGTCCTGGGATCGTCGTAGAAGCTCCAGACGAGCACCCCGCCGGGCCGCGGGGCGTCACCGAGCCCCTGGAGGAAGCGCTCGGCGATCGCGGTCTTGCCCGCCCCGCCCACGCCGAGGAGCGCGATCACGCGGGGGGAGGGCGGCGAGGCGCCGGCCCACGCGGCGAGCCGATCGAGGATCTCCCCGCGCCCGACGAAGTGCCGCGCCCGCTGGAGCGTGTGCGCGTGCAGCGGGCGCCACGCCGGGGCGGCTCCGTGCGCCGCCGTGGGCGCGATCGCCGGCGCCTGTGCCTCTGCGGCGCCGGTGGGCGCCTCTGCTGCGCCGGCAGGTGCCTCCCCCGCCCCGCTCGCCGCAGCGTCTCCTCCTGCCGCCGGCGCCTTCCCCGGCGCGACCCCCGCCCCGCCGACGAGCAGGTCCGCCTCGGCGAGGCCGAGCTCGGCGCCGAGCCGCTCGAGGATGCGCCGACGGGACGGGCTCCGGACCGAGAAGCCGAGCCGCGGATCGTTGACGGCGCCCGACTCGTAGCGGCGGTAGGTCCGCACATCGACGCCGATCGACGCGGCGACCTGCTCCTGCGTCAGGTCGAGCTCGAGCCGCGCCCGCAGCAGGAGCGCGTGGTTGAAATGCGCCGCGGGCTCCGCGCCGCGGCCCGCCCTGGGGACCTGTGCCATCGCTGCGAGCCCTCGATGTTCGGCGATGCCCTGCCCTCCTGTCCACCGCGCTGCCCGGTCCTGCCCGGTCCCGCCCTTCCGGATCCGGTCCGCCGCGACGCAGGGTTCCCGCATGAGCAGCACGATCCACGCCGAACGACCCGCCCAGCGGACCGCCCACGCGGACGACCTCCGCGTCTTCACGGTGACGAACCTCCTGTCGCCCGAGGAGTGCGATGGCTTCATCGCCCTCGCCGAGGCCCGAGGCTTCGAGCAGGCGCCGATCGGGGGCACGGACGTCGTGAACCTCGAGGTGCGCAACAACGGCCGCATCCTCCTCGACGACCCGGCCCTCGCCGTGAGCCTCTGGGAGCGGCTCGCGCCGTGGACCCCGCCGAGCTGGTGCCACCACCGCGCCGTCGGGCTGAACGAGCGCTTCCGCTTCTACCGGTACACCGAGGGCGAGTACTTCAACTGGCACGGCGACGGGTCGTTCCTGCGATCGGACGGCGAGCGGAGCCTGTTCACCGCGATGCTCTACCTGAACGACGACTTCGAGGGCGGCACGACCGACTTCTGGGGCGGCCGGAGCATCACCCCGCAGCGCGGGATGGCCCTCGTGTTCGAGCACCGGCGGCTCCACCGCGGCGCCGCCGTGACGCGGGGGTGCAAGTACGTGCTCCGCTCCGACGTGATGTACCGGCGCGACTGACCCCGGCGCGGCGCCCTCACCGCGGTGAGGACGCGCCGGCCAGCGCCTCGGCGAGGCGCGGCAGCACGTCGCCCGCCCGGGCCTCGATCTTCAGCGCGCCGAGCTCCTCGCCGCGCGCCGACCCGAGGTTGACCATGGCGATCGGGATGCCCCGCTGCGCGGCGCGCAGCACGAAGCGGTAACCCGAAAAGACCGCCAGCGACGAGCCCACGACGAGCAGCGCGTCCGCGGCGTCGACGAGGGCGAACGCCGCGTCGACGATCGGCCGCGCCACGTTCTCGCCGAAGAAGACGACGCGCGGCTTGAGCGGGCCGTCGCAGCGCAGGCAGGGGGGCGCCTGGAAGCCGGCCACGCGCTCGGCAGGGAGATCGGCGTCGCCGTCGGGGGCGATGTCGGCCGCGAGGCGCAGCCAGCCGGGGTTCCGCGCGAGCAGCCGCGCCTGGAGGGCGGCGCGCGGCTCCATCGCGCCGCACGCGAGGCAGGCGACCTCGGAGAGCGTGCCGTGCAGCTCGATGACCCGGCGGCTCCCGGCGGCGTGGTGGAGGCCGTCGACGTTCTGCGTGATGAGGCCCTCGAGCAGCCCGTCCCGCTCGAGCCGCGCGAGGGCGCGATGCGCAGGGTTGGGCTCGGCGCGGGAGAAGCGCTCCCAGCCGATCACGGCGCGCGCCCAGTAGCGCTGCCGGATCTCGGCCGAGCGCGAGAACTCCCGCCCCTGGATCGGGTTGCGCGCGCGGCGCCGCGTCTCGGGCCCGCGGTAATCCGGAATGCCGGACTCGGTGCTGCACCCCGCCCCCGTCAGCGCCACGAACCGCTTGCCGCGCAGGAGCGCGATGAGGTCGTCGACCGGATCCGCGAGGAGCGCTTCGCTGAGCGGCATGGGCCGGTTTGTGACCCGTTCCAGGGGGCGCCGCCAGCCGCCGGCCGCCCGCGCGCCGGCGCGACGCTCGGCCCAGGCACGGCGCCCCTCCGGGCCCGCCCGTCCAGGCACACGCCCCCGGAGCGACGGATACGGGCGCTGCGCAGAAGAGCTGGGACGGGCAGGCAGGGAGTCGTGGCGCACGCCGGCAATGCGTCACGCTGTCGCACCTCATCAAGCGATGCAGCGGTATCCCGGCCTTCAGGCGGCACGCGGGCGGGTCGCGATGAGCGCGACATCGTGTCGCAGCGCCCTGGCGAGCGGCGCCGCTAGGCTCGTTCGCCATGATCCAGCGAGAGCACGGCAGATCCGCGAATGCCCCGGCCCATTCCACTCATGGGGCGCGCGAGGTGAGCTCGCCATGGCGCCTCCGGTTGCTGTGCGGCGCGCGCTGGCACCGCGCGGCGGCGCTGGCCGCCTTCGTCGCTCTCGTGGCGATGAGCGATAAGGCCGAGCCCGCGACGCCCAGCCAGGCTGCGTCCGAGCTCGTGGATACGACGCCGGCGCCCGGCGAGCGGGCGCTCGCAGGGCGCCTGCTCGCGCCTTGCTGCTGGGATCAGACGCTCGATGTCCACGAATCGGAGGTGACGCGCGATCTTCGCCGCGAGATCCGCGCGCGCCTCCGCCGGGGCGAGGGGGCCGGCGCCATCGAGCAGGACCTCGTCGCACGTTATGGCGACCGCATCCGCGCGGCGCCCTCGTCAGGCACCCTCGGCAAGGTCGCACTGGGATTGATGCTGGGCATCGCGGTCGCCTTTCTCGGGGTCATCGCCCTGCTGCGCTCGTGGAGGCGCAGCACAGCGCAGACGGCTCCTTCGAGCGGCGCCACAGCGACGGCCCTCCGCGACGAGTACGACGAGCGCCTCGACAACGAGCTCCGGGAGCGCGACGCGTGAGCGCATCCGCGCTGTCGCGCGTCCGGCCGGACCGCTCAGCCGCCCTCCCCGGCCGTGAGCTGCGCGAGCGTGCGCTCCAGGTGCGACAGCCCTGCGGCGCCCGCGGTTCGCGCCCTCAGCTTCCCCTCGCCGTCGAACAGGAAGTACGCGGGCCAGAGGCCGCCCGTCTGGAAGCGGTCGCCGATCGCGTGCGCGTTGTCGATGGCGACCGGCTCGTCCATGCCGCTCTCCTCCACGACGGCCTCCACCTGATCGACGCGCGTGTCGGACTCCTGGCGCGGCATGTGGACCGAGACGAAGCGGACGCCGCGGGGCCCGTACTTCTCCTTCCACGCGCGCAGGGTGGGCAGGTTGTCCTTGCAGAGCGAGCACGACACCGCCCAGAACTGCACGACGGCCGGCGCGCCCTTCAGCGACGCGGGCGTGGGCTCGCCGTGCAGCCAGCGCGTCGCGCCCTCGAACGAGGGCATCGACGCGCCGCTAGGCAGCACGGCGCCGCTCCGCCGCGATCTCGATCGTGTCCTTGCCCGGCTTCCAGTCGGACGGGCACAGGCCGCCGGTCTGGAGCGCCGCGAGCACACGAAGCGTCTCGTCGGTCGAGCGGCCGATGTTGAGCGAGTGGATCACGGCGTACTGGAGCAGGCCCTTGGGATCGATGATGAAAAGCCCGCGCAGCGCCGCGTGGATGCCCTCGATGAGGACGCCGTATTTGCGCGCCGCTTCGCCCGAGTGGTCGGCGGCGATCGGGTAGTTCACGCCCGCGATGCCGTTCTGCTCGCGGGGCATCATCGCCCAGGCCCGGTGGGTGTAGATCGTGTCGGTCGAGCAGCCGAGGAGGCTCGCGCCGAGCTGATCGAAATCGGCTCGCCGGTCGGCCAGCGCGAGGATCTCGGTCGGACAGACGAAGGTGAAGTCCATCGGATAGAAGAAGAACAGGAGCCACCGGCCGCTGTGATCCGACAGGGAGGTCGAGAGATCGTTGCGGTTCGGGGCGGCGGGATCGAACACGGGGAGCGTGAACTCGGGGGCGGGCTCACCCACTCTGGCGATGGACATGATTCCTCCGTGGGCCTCGTCGAGCACGGGCTCGATCGGCCGGTGCGCTGGCGATTGCGTCGTACGTCGTGCGTGCGTGCGTGCGTGCGTCGAACGATGGTGTCGACGCGGAGGTCGTTGTGCCGGGGCCCACGGCGTCAACTGCGGCGCGACGGGCAGCCGGCACGGGCGGCGCGGCGGGCCGGCGGCCCGAGCCCGCTCACGGCCCGGGCGGCGGGAGCGACGCGTCGGCCGGCGCGACGCCGGCGGCGACCGCAGGGTAGCGCTGGCCGTCGCCCGCCCCGGCCGCCTGCGTGACGAACAGCAGCGAGAACCCGGGGTAGGCGGCCACGCAGGGCGCGCGCGGCGCGAGCGCGGACGACGCGCCGAACACCGGCGCCGCCGCGCGCTGGAGCGGTCCGTCGGGACCGAAGCGGGCCGCGAGGCCGATCGCGGATCGCCCCGCGCTGTCGCGACCCGCGTAGTAGACGCGCAGGCTCGGGCGGCCCGTGGCCGAGACGGCGAGCACCGGGGCGGGGTCGAAGACGGCGGCGCTGTCGAAGGGCTCGTCCTCGCCCGCAGGCGCGCCGGCGGCCGGCCGGGGCGCCGGCGCGAGCGCGGGGCCGTCGCCGACGCGCTCCCAGGCGAGGCCGTCGTCGCTGCGCGCCTCGCCCACGAAGGAGGCGTCGCCGTCGCCCGTAACGACGTAGAACATCCGGAGCGAGCCGTCGGGCAGGCGGACCACGCCGGGGCTGCCGGGGACGGCGCCGCGCTCCCAGCCGCCGTCGCCGGACGCGAGCGGCGCGAGCACGGGCGATGGCGCACGCGCGAAGGCGGCGCCATCGGCGCTGCGCGCGAGGCCGATGCCGCCTTCCGCCGCGTAGTAGAGCCAGATCTCGCCGCCCACGAGGAGCGCCGAAGGGGCCGCCACCACGCCGCCTTCCCAGGGCAGCTCCGGCGTGAGGACCGTCACGGGCGCTCGCCCGAACGAGCGGCCGTCCGCGGCGTCGTGGCGGACGATCGCGTTCGGCGGGGCCAGCGGGTCCGGCGAAGCGTCCTCGGGGCGGAGCGTGGCGGCGAAGAAGCCGGCGGCCGCGAGCGTGGAAGGGTCGCCGTCGAGATCGACCACCGAGGCGTCGCGCGCGAAGCGCTCGTCGTCGTCCATGGCGTACGGGGCTGCCCTGGAGCTGCCGAGCTCTTCCTGATCGATCTCCCGGAACGGCCCGGCGAGAGCGCTCGGCAAGCTGCCCTCGTCGCCGTCCGACGGCAGCGTCGCGCAGGAGGCGAGCGACGCGAACGACGCGCACGACAGCAGGAGCGCGGACACCGCGGTCGAACGGCGGACGAGCGGGTGAGGAGGCCCATGCATGTCGGCGGAGGGTAGCGCGCGTCGCGATCCCCGGTCGACGCAGGCGGCAGGTCCACCTCAGAACGCGGCCGTCACCGTCGCCCCGAGGTTCACCATCGTCCCGCCCGCGCGGTAATCGCCCACGAAATCCGCCGGATTGTCCTTCTCCACGATCACCTCCGGCAGCACCGACAGCTGCCCGTGGAGGTCGACCCGGAGCGACCCCGGCAGCTCCTCCAGCGGGCGATTCAGGACGGCGCCCGCGCCCAGCGACATCGTGTGCCGATCCGCATCGAGGTAGTTCGTCACGCCCCGCTGCGGCGGGACCGGCGAGCGCTCGTAGACGTACCCCGCGCGGAGCGGGATCTCGACCGCGCGGCGCGCTCCCCCCTGCGCGCCCTGCCCGGCCACCTTGCGCAAGCCCCCCGCCGCGACGACCACGTACTCGACGCCCAGCCGCGGCACGAGCCGATCCGCAAACCGGAGCGGCACCACGGACGTGGGCCTCGGATCGTCGGGCAGATCGAGCGGCAGGTCCGGGGGCGGCGCCGCCTCGAGGTGCGCCCTCGTCCTCGCCACCGGGCTCTCGTAGGCCGACCAGTTCACCCACGTGACGTCGAGGTTCACGCGCAGGCCCTCGATCCGCTGGAAGCTCGCCCCCACGACGACCTGCTGCGGCAGGAACGCGTCGACGGTGCGCGACTCGAGCTCGTACAGGAGCGGCACCTCGATGCCCGCGAAGTCGACGATCCCTCGCAGCCGCGCGTCGATCGACAGCGGGAGCTTCGCCTCCCCGCGGTAGGCGATCCCGACGAAGCCGAGATCTCCGGCGCGGACCCGGGCGCCGAGCTGCGGGTAGCGGATCGACGTGAGGTCGGCGTCCACCTCGTGGCGGAGCGCGGAGTCGTAGGGAGAGAGCGCGTCGGCGCGGCCCGTCACCGAGAAGCGGCCCCGCGTCGAGGCCAGGAACGCGACGCCGCCGCCGAGCTCCAGGAACGGGAGCGGGCGCACCGCGATGTTCGCGGCGAGGAACAGGATCGACAGCCGGTCGTCGTAGAGCTCCCAGCGCGGCGTCTCCTGGCGGATCGCCTTGATCCGCGACAGCCCGTCGTCCGGCAGGAACGTCGCCAGGCCGAATGCGAACGGGACGCCGAGCACCTCGCCCGGCACGACGAGGCCGCCCGAGAGCCCGTGGACGTCGCGCACCCCGCTGTCGCGATCGTTGACACGCAGGCGGTTCGACGCGTGACCGTAGCCGATCGAGAGGCCGAGCCCCGTCGCGCCGGCGAGGCCCGCCGGGTTGTAGTAGCTCGCCGAGAAATCGGTCGCGTCGGCCGCGAGCGCGCCGCCCATCGAGGCGCCGCGCGAGCCGAAGCCGTACGCGTCGGGCGCGTGCGCGCGCGCTCGCCCGGCGGCGAGGAGCGCCAGCAGCGAGGCGGCGGCGCAGGAGAGCCGGCGCATCAGAACGCCACCCCGAGCGTCGTCCCGCCCGCGACGAGGACGCCCCGCGTGCGCACCGCGCGGGCGCCGCCGTCCCCGCCGCCCGCGGCCTGCTCGCCGCGCTTCTGGTGCGCGCGCGGCAGGAGCAGCTGGACCTCGGCGAACAGGTCCAGCGTCAGCCGCGGCAGCGGCGCGGCGAGCGCGAGCCCGTAGCCCAGCGAGAGCGCGACGCGCGCGCTGTCGTAGAGGTTCGACGCGCCCGTCTGCTCGGGCGCGGGCGACGGCTCCACGTAGGCGCCGCCGCGCGCGTGCGCCGTGGCCCCCGGCCGCAGCGCGAGGCGGCGCTCCACGCCGACGCGCGGCACGACCGTGTCCGAGTACCCCGGGTCCGCGGGCGCCGGCGCCGTGCAGGAGCCGGTGAACGGCTCGCCCGTATCGGGATCGACCGCCGGGCAGCGCACCGTCGCCTCGACAGGGCCGGGGTAGTCCGACCAGCGCTTGTACGTCGCGCCGATCGCCACCTTCCAGGGGCCCTTCACGCGCGCCACCTCGAGCGCGACTTGCGCCGGATCGTACTGCGCGATCCCCGCGATGTGGAGCGGCGGCACGGCGATCCCCCCGAGATCGTCGGCGTGGATGACGACGTTGAAGCGCCCGACGAGCTCGCCGCGGAACGTGGCCCCGACGCGGTACGCGCCGATGTCGTAGCTCGCGCCGAGGATCGGCCCGTAGCTCGCGACGAGCGTGTCCTCGACGAGCGTGCCCACGCGGCCGGACGCGTCGGTCGCCACCGTCACCGAGCCGGACAGCGCCGCCAGCGCGGCGAAGCCGGCGCCCACCCGGACGCCGCGCCCGAGCGACGCGCCGAGCGCCGCCTGCACCGCGACCGACTGGGTGCGGTCCGCGATCGGGAACTGCGGCGTCTCCGGGTGGAGGATCCGCCCGCGGACGACCACGTCGAACGGCGCGAAGAAGCCGAGGCCGATCGTCACGCGGTCCGCGAGCGCGCCGCCGAACGGGATCGGCACCGTGGCGCCGATCAGGCTGCCGCGCAGCGGCGCGTACGAGAGCCGCCGGCCGCCCGCGCGGAGGTCGAAGATCGCGCCCGCGAGCCCCAGCGTGAGCCGGCGCTCGCGCGACAGCGACAGGAGCGCCGGGTTCGCGTAGACGGCCTCGTAGCCCTCCGCGACCGCGGCGCCGGTCGCGCCCATGGCGCTCGCGCGCGCCCCGAAGCCGAGCACGTCCTCCGGAGACGCCTGCGCCGCGCCGGCCGGCGCCAGGGCGAGCCCCGCCGCGAGCAGAGGCGCGATACCGCGCCACATCCAGCGGATCGGGCGAAGCATGCGCGGTCGACCGTAGACTGGGCCCCCCTGGCGCGCTAGTCGGTATCCGCCGTGGATCTCCGCCCTAAAAGCACCTCGGACGAACGTCGCCCTCGCCTCGCGCTCCAGGCCGTGCTCCCGGACGAGCTCGCCGCCACGTGCGGCATCGATCTCACCGACGCGCGCCGCATCGTCTCGCTGGCGCACCGCCTCGGGGAGCTGCCCGCGCGCGCGCCCGCGACCGTCCGGCGCGTCGCGCTCGAGGCGGCGCGCGCGGCGGGCGAGATCCGGACGCTCGCGCTCGTGGAGCGGCGCGCGAGCGCCGAGGATCCGTTCGTGAAGTACGCGTTCCGTCTGGAGGACGGCGCGATGATCGAGTCGGTGCGCATCCCGCTCGAGCGGCCGGGCCGGTACTCGGCGTGCGTGAGCTCGCAGGTCGGCTGCGCGCTCGCCTGCGCCTTCTGCGCCACCGGGCGCATGGGCCTCACGCGCAACCTCGAGGCCTGGGAGATCGTCGAGCAGGTGCGGCTCATCCGCCGTGATCTCGGCGCGACCACCGAGCGCGCGGGCGGCGGCGCGCGCGTGCACGGCGTGCTGTTCCAGGGCATGGGCGAGCCGCTCGCCAACGCCGACCGCGTCATCCAGGCGATCCGGGTGCTCTCGGAGCCGAGCGCGCAGGCCATCGATATGCGCAACATCACGGTGTGCACGGCGGGGCTCCCGTCCGGCATCCGGCGGCTCGCGGCGGAGGTCCCCGGCGTCCGGCTCGGCCTCTCGCTCGGCTCGGTGCGGCCCGGCAGGCGGCGCCAGCTCATGCCGATCGACGGCGCGCACCCGCTCGACGAGGTCCTCGCCGCCGCGGGCGAGCACGCGCGCGCGACCGGGCACGCGCCGATGTGGGCGTACACGCTGCTCGCGGGCCAGAACGACACGGACGAGGACGCCGCGAGCCTGGCCGCGCTCGCCCGCGGCTTCGCCGCGCAGCACGGGATCTTCCCTCGGATCAGCCTGATCCCCTACAACGCGATCGGCCCGGCCGACGCTCCCCTGCCCTCGCCCGGCGGCGTCGAGGACAGCGGCGCGGCGGCCGATCCGTTCGTGCGCTCGGCGCGGCTCCAGGCGTTCCGCGCGGTCCTCTCCGCCGCCGGGGTCGGCTCGATCGTGCGCTATTCCGGCGGCGGCGACGTCGGCGCGGCCTGCGGGCAGCTCGCGCGGCCTCCGGCGGAGGCGCAGCGACCAGGCGGCCGCCGGGCGCCGCCCCTGCCCGGAGCGGCGGCGGGTGCTGCCGCGGTCGGGCCGAGCGCGCCGCCGCGGCCTGTGTGAGGGTCGCTATGGATCCCCGCTCCGGTGCGCGCTAGCTT
Source organism: Sorangium sp. So ce887 (assembly GCF_051521455.1). Classification (NCBI taxonomy): domain Bacteria; kingdom Pseudomonadati; phylum Myxococcota; order Polyangiales; family Polyangiaceae; genus Sorangium; species Sorangium sp. So ce887. The sequence goes on from NZ_CP150354.1 coordinate 5,507,470, forward strand.
GCGCCCGTGTTCGGCTTCAGCTTCGGCGAGATGATGGTGCTCGTCATCGTGGGCATCATCGTGGTCGGCCCACGACGGTTGCCTGCGATGATGCGGACGGCGGGCAGCTGGATCACCAAGGTTCGCCGGATGACCACGGAGCTCCGGTCGCAGAGCGGCATCGACGATCTGATCCGCCAGGAGGGGCTGGAGCGCGACATCCGCGAGCTCCGCTCCCTGTCGCGGGTGAACGTGATCGAGACGCTCGTGAAGCCCGTGATGGACGCCGCCACCGTCGGCACGGTCGTCTCGGCGACGCCACGCATCAGGCCACCGGAGCCCGAGCCCCCGCAGCCCCCGCCGAACGTGCAGCCGCTCCGCGAGCGTGAGTACCCGGTCCTCGGCTGCGACGCCTACGAATCCGAGATCGACGCCGCGCCCAGGCTGGCGGCCGCGGCGGAGGGCGCGAACGGAGCGGTGGCGGCGAGCGCGGCAGAGCCCGCGGCCACGGCAGACGCGGCGATCACGGAAGGGCCCACGGCAGCGCCCGCGGCCACGGCAGGCGCGGCGATCACGGAAGGGCCCACGGCAGCGCCCGAGCCCGCGGCCACGGCAGGCGCGGCGATCACGGAAGGGCCCACGGCAGCGCCCGAGCCCGCGGCCACGGCAGGCGCGGCGACGGGGAACGGAGCGGCGTCATGAGCCAGGAGCAGGTGGCGGCGAAGAGCGATTCCCCGGAGACGGCCGGCGCGACCGGCGCTGCCGCCGCGGCCGGCGCTGCCGCCGCGGCCGCCGCGACCGGCGCTGCCGCCTCGGCCGGCGCTGCCGCCGCGGCCGTTGAGGATGCCACCGAAGACAAGCCGATGTCGTTCTGGGAGCACCTCGACGAGCTGCGCAAGCGGCTCGTCCGGAGCATCCTCGTCTTCTTCGCGGCCTGCCTCGTGGGGTGGGAGGTGCGCGAGAAGCTCCTGCACTTCCTGACCATCCCGTTCGTGCAGGCGTGGCGGGAGCAGAGCCTGCCGGGCGACCCCTCGCTCCACTTCGGCGCGCCCGCGGCCGCGTTCGTCGCTTACTTCAAGCTGTCGATGATCGGCGGCGCGGCGCTGGCCTCGCCGTTCATCTTCTATCAGCTGTGGTCGTTCGTCGCGCCGGGCCTCTACGCCCGCGAGAAGCGCTACGTCATCCCCTTCGTCCTGTTCTCGACGATCCTGTTCGTGGGCGGCGGCCTGTTCGGCTGGCGCGCGGCCTTTCCGATCTCGTTCGGCTACTTCCTCAGCATGGCCGGCACGGTCGGCAGCGGCGGGGTGACGATCACACCGACCGTGATGATGGGCGACTACCTCGACTTCGTCGCCCAGCTCCTGCTCGGCTTCGGGATCATCTTCGAGATCCCGCTCATCGTGCTGTTTCTCTCCCTCGCGGGCGTCATCAACTACCTGCAGCTCATCCTGTTCGGCCGCTGGTTCGTGTTCGCCGCCTTCGTGCTGGCCGCCATCCTGACGCCGCCCGACATCACCAGCCAGCTCGTCATGGCCGTGCCGATGTGCATCCTCTACGTGGTCTCGATCGGCCTCGCGTACGTCTTCGGCAAGCCGCCGACGGACGCCCAGCGCGAGGCGTACAAGAAGCGCAAGGAGAAGGAAGTCGCCAAGGGCTGAGGGCCGGCGCGGCGCGGTTCAGGCTGGCTGCGCCGCCTCCGCGCGTCGTCCTCGGCGCCCGGCGCAGGGTCCGCGGCACCGCGCGTCGTCCTCGGCGCATGTCGGCGGCACCGCGCTCTGAGCGTCCGGGCCGCGGCTCCGGTCCGCGGCACCGCGTCCCGTCCTCTGCGCCCCGCGCCCCGTCCTCTGCGCCTCGCGCCCCGTCCTCTGCGCCCCGCGCGCATCGTCGGCGGGCCCCGCGCGCCGCCGGGACCGCGGAGCTCAGGCGGCGGGCGCAGGCGCCGCGGACGCCGTCTTCCGGCTCCGTGTCACGTGGATCGCGATCGCCGCGCCGGCCATCGCGAGCCCGATGAGCTGCGACGTGGACAGGCCGAGGAGGCCCCCTCGATCGTCGGCGCGCCCGAACTCGAGCGTGAAGCGCCCGATCGCGTAGAGGCCGAGGAACGTCGCGAAGACCTGCCCGTCGTACCGCTTCCGCCCGTGCACGTAGAGCATGCAGATCGCCGCGATGGCGAACGACATGGCCGACTCGTAGATCTGCGTCGGGTGCACCGGGTGCGACGGCACGCGCGCGCTCACGAGCTCGTGCAGCTTGAACTGCGCCTCGCTCGCGGGGCTGTTCGGCGGGAACGAGAGCCCGAACGCCCCGTCGGTGCGCTGGCCGAAGCAGCAGCCGGCGAGCAGGCAGCCCATCCTGCCGAACCCGAGGCCCAGCGGCACGGCGAAGCCCGCCATGTCCGCCGCCTTCCAGAACGGGAACCGATCGCGCTTGAGCAGCCAGTACGCCGCCGCCGACGCGCCAAAGAAGCCTCCGTAGTACGTCAGGCCGCCGGCCCAGAACTTCGCCCACGCCAGGCAATCGCGCTCGGTCGGGTGGCAGACCCCCTTCGCGGCGTCCCAGACGCCGTGGTACCGCGGCACGCAGAGCGCCTGCTCGACCTTCCAGTCGACAAGCGACGGATCGGTGCACAAGTGCACGTAATCCCAGAAGTATCCGTCGGCGATGACGTGGAGGAGCCTGCCGCCGATGACCCCCGCGAGCAGGCAGGCGAGCCCCAGGTCGACGACCACGTCCGGATCCTCGCCGATCCGCCGCGCCCAGAGGGCGCCGATCGCGGTGGCGAAGAGGAAGCCGGTCAGCAGCAGCAGGAAGTAGGCAGGGAACGCGACGTCGAGCAGGCGGAACAGCTCGGGCCGCATGGTCAGCCCGCCGACGCCTTCGCTCCGGTCGCGCCGGAGGGCTTCCTCGCGAGCTCGGGGCGCTGGGGGGAGAACATGTCGATCGCCATCAGCCCGACGCCCACGACGATCGCGATGTCGGCCACGTTGAACGTCGGCCACACGAACGTCGGCGTGAACCGAACCTGGATGAAGTCGATGACGTACCCGTAACGGATCCGGTCGACGAGGTTCCCGAGCGCGCCGCCGAGCACGAGCGGCAGCCCCCACCGGAGCGCGATCTGGGAGGGGTGGAGCTTCCGGTACAGCGAGACGATGAAGACGATCGCGGCGAGCGAGACCACGAGGAAGAAGGGACGGCGGATCGCCTCGCTCTCGTCGCCCAGGATGCCCCACGCCCCGCCGTGGTTCTTCGCGTAGATCAGGTTCAGGTGGTCCTTGATCACCTCGATCTTCCGGAGCGCGAACGGCCGGGGCGAGGCGGCGAGGTCGGCGAGGTCGGTGAGCGCGCGCGGCTCCAGCCGGTCCTTGGCCCACCACTTCGTGCCGAGATCGGCCACCAGCGTGACCGCCGACACGCCGAGCAGGAACGCATACGACGGGCGGTAGGTGGGCTTCGCCGGTGCGACCACATCGTCGGCGTCCCCCTCCGGCGAGGAGGCGCGCCCTGCGTCGTCGCGCTCGCCGGCGGCCAGCGGCTCGTCTTCCGGTGCCTTCACCGGCGCGGCGCGGTCCGGCTCCGCATCGGCACCCTCGGTCTTCACGGCAGCATCTCGCGGCGTCGCGTCTTCAGTCATGCGGAGCGCGTTCCTGTACGACAAACCGAGCGCTCCGGCAAAGGCTTCCCTCCGCGCGCGCCGTATCGCCCGTCTCGCGCGTCTTTCATGTCGTGCCTCCCGGCGTGCGCGCGCACACCCTGCTCCGGTCGCGCTGCCTGCTTCGGTCCTTCAGGCGGCCGGCGGCGCCGGCGGAGGCGCTTCCGTCGATAGCGGAGCGGCGGCGTCGCTGCCTGCCGGGCTGCCGGGAGCGCCGCTCGGGTCTGGAGAGGGAGCGCTCGCGTTGCGGGCGGAGGCGATCATGTCCGTCGACATCAGGATGACGCCGGCGACGATCGCGATGTCGGCGACGTTGAACGTCGGCCAGTGAAACTCCTGGCCGCCGCGGGTCACGTACACGTCGATGAAGTCGATGACCCAGCCGTAGCGGATCCGGTCGACCAGGTTGCCCATCGCGCCGCCGAGCGCCAGCGCGAGCCCCCACTTCATCGCGGTCTGGTCCTTGTGGACGCGCCAGTAGATCGAGACGATGAAGACGATCGCCGCGGCCGAGACGAACAGGAAGAACGGCCGCCGCAGGCCGTCCGGGAGGCTGCGGAGGAAGCTCCAGGCGCCGCCGGGGTTCTGCGCGAAGATGAAATCCAGGTGGTCCGGGATGACCGTGACGATCTTCGGGCCCGACCGCTTCGCGTCGAACCCGGCGAGCCGCGCGTGCGCCCACGCCTTCGTCGCCAGATCGACGGCGCACGAGACGAGCGCAACGACGGCCACGAAGGCGAGCGAGGCGCGCTCGCCTCGGGGCAGCTCGTCCGGAAGGTGTGAGGCGGGCGACGCTTGCGCTGCGCCAGAGGACATCACCCTCGCTTCTACGCGATGGTGCAGCGCGGAGCAAACGGCCCGGAGCAGAGCGACGCCGGGCGGGCTCCGGGCCCGTTCACCGCCTGTTCAGGATCATCAGCGAGCGCTCCGGAGCGCTCGCCTGCGCGGGCGCCTTCTCCTGCGGTCTGCGCGGCTCTGCCGGCTCGATCGTCGGTGCCCGCTTCCTGCTCCGCGCGATCTGCACCTCGGCGTACGCTTGGAGGGCCGCGCCGCGCTGCCGCTCCATGGCCGCCGTGCGCCCGAGCGCCTCGGCCAGCTGCGCCCGGCGCTCCGCGAGGTACGCGAGATCCCTCGCCTCGGCGAGCTCCCTCCCCTCGGCGAACGCGCGCTCCGCGCGCTCCAGCGCCTCGAGGGCGCCTTGCAGATCGGCGGGGGCGAGCTCCGCCGCCGCGCCCGCTCGGGCGCGCGCGTAGCTCTTCCGCGCGCCGATGAGCTCCTTCGGCGGAAGCGGGGCGCTCGCGCACCCGAGCACGCCGCCGAGGAGCAGCATGACCACGATCCCTTGGTTGTATCGCATGATTTCGCGCCTCTTCCCGCGAGCCCCTAGCGGAGCCGCTGATGGATGGATCCGACCTCCGCGACCGCCTCACGCGCGAGCGCCTGGGCCCGCGCCTCGCGCGTGAGGGCGAGCGCGAGCTCCGCGTCCGCCTGCGCCCGCAGCAGCATGCGCCGCGCCCGATCGCGCACGCCCTCGGCCGACAGCCGCCTCGCCCGCTCCACCTGCTCCCTGGCGAGGCACAGGTGGATGTCCGCCGGCGGGACCTCCTCGGCGCCGACCTCCTCGGCGGCCCGGATCATCGCCTCCGACGCGAAGACCCGCTCGCTGAACGGCGGCGTGCGCGCGGCGCACCCCGCCGCCGACGCGCCGAGGAGCGTCAAGATCACTGCGTTTCTCATGTGCGACACCTCGTGGCCAGCCCCGGACGAGCGGTCGCCCGGAGCAGGCGGGTCAAAGAGCGGATGTGGACCTCGACTCCGGATCTCCGTCGCCGGTCGGCTCGTCCTCAGGCAACCGGCACACCAGGCCAGCCCGCCCTGGGGCCGCGCCTGAGCGCCCCCGCGAGGCGCGCCTCCAGCCGTCCGTCGGTGCAGCAGGATGGCCGGAGACGCTGAGACATCGCCTCACGCGCCGTATCCGCGCTTCCCAGCCGTTGCGCGCAAACGAGCCATTCGCCGGCGCCTCGGTGTGCCTCGCGCGCAGCGCCTCGACGGCGGGAGAGCCGCCGACATCCGATCTCGTTCGAGGACACGAGAGCTCCTCCCTCCGATGTACGCGCGCCTGCCGCGCCGGTCCTCGCCCTCCCCTGCGCCCCTCCCCTGCGCCGCCTGCCGAGCTCCAGCGTCGCGGGTCATCGCAGATCCACCCACCATCACCCTCGGCGCCCGATCCGGTTGAGCGACACGGCGCATCTGTTTAGTATGCCGGGGTCATGCCGTCGCCCCCCTGGAAGATCGAGACCGGCGTCGAGACGGTCATCTCGTCGTGGCTTGCCTCGGGCTACGTTCGCCCGTGTCTCGCCGCGGATCGCGAGCTGCCTCCGGCCGAGGCGCGCACCGCGGCGATGCCCGAGGCGCTCTCGCCGGCGCTCCGCGGCGCGCTGGAGCGGCGCGGCATCTCCCGGCTCTACGACCACCAGGCCCGGGCCTTCGTGGCCGCCCGCGCGCCGCGCGGCGCGGGGGCAGCCGAAGAGCCGGCGCAGGCCGGGCGGCACGTGGTCGTCGCCACGCCCACGGCGAGCGGCAAGAGCCTCTGCTTCCATCTCCCGGTGCTCGACGCGCTGGCGGAGGGCGCCGCGTCGGGCCAGGGCGGCAGCGCGATCTACCTGTACCCGACCAAGGCGCTCGCCCGGGACCAGGAGGCCGGCCTGCACGCGCTCATCCGCGAGGCCGGGCTCACGATCCCGGCCATCGTCTACGACGGGGACACGCCGGGCGACGCACGTCGGGCGGCGCGCGAGCGCAGCCCCATCGTCATGACCAACCCCGACATGCTCCACGCGGGGATCCTGCCGCACCACGCGCACTGGGCGCGGACGTTCCAGCGCCTGCGCTACGTCGTGCTGGACGAGCTCCACACCTACCGCGGCGTGTTCGGCTCGCACGTCGCCCACGTGCTCGCCCGGCTGCGCCGCGTCGCCGCCTTCCACGGCTCGAGCCCGACGTTCCTCTGCGCGACGGCGACCATCGGCAACCCGCGGGCGCACGCCGCGCGCCTCCTGGGCATCGCCGAGGACGAGATCGAGCTCATCGACGAGTCCGGCGCCCCGCGCGGGCCGCGGCGCTTCTTCCTCTACAACCCGCCCGTGGTGAACGCGGAGCTCGGGGTGCGCGCCAGCACCCTGAAGAGCGCGGTGCGCCTCGCCGGGGATCTCGCGCGGGCCCGCGTGCCGACGCTTGTGTTCGGCCAGTCGCGCAACTCGGTCGAGATCATGCTGAAGTACCTGCGCGAGGGCGTCGGCAAGGAGATCGGGGCGGAGGACGCGATCATGGCCTACCGCGGCGGCTACCTCCCTGAAACGCGCCGCCGGGTCGAGCGGGGGCTACGCGACGGCGAAATCCTCTGCGTCGTGGCCACGAACGCGCTCGAGCTCGGCATCGACGTCGGCGAGCTCGACGCGGTGATCTGCGCCGGCTATCCCGGGTCGGTCGCGGAGACGTGGCAGCGCTTCGGCCGCGCGGGCCGGCGCGGCAAGACGAGCATCGCCGTCCTGTGCGCGACAAGCGCGGCGCTCGACCAGTACCTCGCGAGGAACCCGAGCTACCTGCTCGAGCGCAGCGCCGAGTCGGCCCGGATCGATCCGCACAACACCGAGATCCTTGTGCAGCACCTCAAGTGCGCGGCGTTCGAGCTGCCGTTCCTCAAGGGCGAGTCCTACGCGGCGATGCCGGCGGACGACACCGTCGCGGCGCTCCGTTTTCTCCAGGACAAGGGGGTCATCCACGAGTCGAACGATCGGTTTCACTGGGCGACCGACGCCTATCCGGCGAACCACGTGAGCCTTCGCTCGGTGGGCTGGGACAACTTCGTCATCATCGACAAGGCGCATGGGAAGACGCTCGCGGAGCTCGACTGGCGCGCTGCGCCGACGATGCTCCATGAGCAGGCCATCTACCAGCACGACGGCGAGCAGTACCAGGTCGAGCGGCTCGATTACGAGAACCACAAGGCCTTCGTGACGAAGGTCGTCCCCGACTATTTCACGACCGCGCTCACCCACCGCAAGGTGAGCATCCTCGACGAGGGCGCGACCGCCTCGCTCGGCCGGGCGACCGCTTCTTTCGGCGAGGTGAGCATCGTGGAGAAGGTGGTGGGATACAAGAAGATCAAGTTCTACACGCACGAGAACGCGGGGTATGGCGACGTGCGTTTGCCCGACATCCAGATGCACACGACGGCTTTCTGGCTCACGGTGCCCGAGCCGCTCTGCGAGGAGCTCGGCCTCGGCCGCGCGACCGCCATCGACGGCCTGCGCGGGATCGCGCGGGCGCTGGAGACGGTCGCGACGCTCTCGCTCATGTGCGATCCGCGGGACATTGGCCAGACGCTCGAGGACGGGAGCGAGGCGCGGGCGCCGGACGTCCCGCCTGGCGGCGAGATGGCCGGGGTCTTCGATCCGACGCTGTTCCTGTTCGACAACGTACCCGGCGGCGTCGGCCTCGCCGAGCGCATCTACGAGCAGCGCGACGAGCTCCTCGCGCGCACGCGGCAGCTCATCGCGGGGTGCGGCTGCGACAAGACCGGCTGTCCTCTGTGCGTCGGCGCGACCGAGGCCGTCGACGGGATGCGCAGGCGCGCCGCGATCGGGCTCCTGGAGATCTTGCTCCACCAGGCGTGAGGCATGGCGCTCCTGGTTCCGCGAGGGGGGAAGAGGATTGAGCCACGGAGGCACAGAGGAGAGAAGGAGAGATCGACAAGAATTCTCTATCTCTGTACCTCCCTACTCTTGTTCTCGCCTCTGTGCCCTCTGTGCCTGCGGGGTTCCCTCTCTCATGAATCCAGGGTGGGCCTGGGCGACGTGGACCTACCTAGCTCCGCTTCACGGCGAAGCCGGCGAACGCCTGCATGATGGGCATCAGCTCCAGCCGGTTCACATTGACGTGCTCGGGGAGCGTCGCGCACCAGATCACGGCCTCGGCCACGTCCTCGGCCGAGAGGGGCTTCACTCCCTGGTACACGGCGGCGGCCCTCTCCTGGTCGCCCTTGAAGCGCACCAGCGAGAACTCCGTCTCGGCGAGGCCAGGCTCGATGTCGGTGACGCGCACCCGGCTGCCGAGGAGATCCGCGCGCAGGTTCAGCGAGAACTGCGCCACGAACGCCTTGCACGCGCCGTAGACGTTGCTCCCGGGATACGGCGTCTCCGCGGCCACGGAGCCGAGGTTGATGATATGGCCCCGGTCGCGCGCCACCATCCCGGGCAGGAGCGCCCGCGTGCAGTGGAGCAGCCCGTTGATGTTTGTGTCGACCATCTGCTGCCAGTCGTCGGGGTCCGCCGTGTGCGCCGGCGAGAGGCCGATCGCGCCGCCCGCGTTGTTGACCAGCACCGACACCTCGGACAGCTCCGGCGGGAGCTCCGCGATCGCCCGGTCCACCGCGCCCCGGTCCCGGACATCCAGCCGGACGAGGTGGACAGCAGCCGCCCGCCCGCCCCCATCGCCGGGCGACGAGCGCGCCCCGCCGCCGGTGAGCTCGGCGGCGAGCGCCTCCAGGCGCTCGTAACGGCGCGCGGCCAGGATCAGGCGAGCGCCCAGGCCAGCGAAGCGGCGGGCGATCGCAGCGCCAAATCCAGCGGAAGCGCCGGTGATGAAGACAACCGGAGTCGGATCGTTCGGGGCAGCGCGCATCATGTCCTGAGCGGACTTGTACCAGACCCGCCCAGATCCAGCGACATGCACCGCGCCCGGCGACACACGTCGGCCCACCCCGTGCCAGGTCGCCGGGCCGGCCGCGCATTCGTCGTGGACGTGCCGCTACGCCCGCGCTCATGACATCCGGGTTTCGGGCGCGGAGGGCACACCGCGAGTCGATTTGTGCAATCGACCGCAGCATCTCCGGCGGTCGGGCGCGGTCGCCCCTTTACCCCACCCCTCGGTGCCATTTACAGTCGGGCACCGTGGAGAGCGCGCCATCGAGGGGGTTTGTTCTGGGGCGTTACGCCGTCGGACCGCGGATGGCGCGCGGCGGGATGGGCGAGGTGTTCCGCGCGGTCGCGCTCGGGCCGGACGGCGAGGAGGCCCCGGTCGCCATCAAGCGAATCGTCCCGATGCACGCCGGCAGCGACGATCTCAAGCAGCTTTTCATCGCCGAGGCGGGCATGATGACCCACCTCAAGCACCCCAACATCGATGAGGTGCTCGACTTCGGCATCGACGAGGCGGGCGACTTCTACCTCGTGCTCGAGTTCGTGTCCGGAACGGATCTCGGGCGGCTCTGCAAATGGGTCTGGGCGCGGGGAGAGGCCGTCCCGGTGCCGGTCGCGCTCTTCGTTGCGTCCGAGGTACTCAAGGGGCTCGGTTACGCGCACGAGCGCTCGGCCGCGGAGGGGCGGCTGATGGTGCATCGCGACGTGAGCCCGGGAAACGTGCTCATCTCGCTGGCCGGCGCGGTGAAGATCGGGGATTTCGGCGTGGCGCTCGCCACGCGAGGCGGAGCGGGCGACGCGGCCCGGCGCGATCTCGTCGGGAAGCCGACGTACATGCCGCCCGAGCAGTTCGACGGGGAGCGCGTCGACCCCCGCGCCGACCTGTTCGCGCTCGGGGTGGTCCTCTTCCAGATGCTCACCGGCATGCGGCCGTTCTCCGGGACCAGCGCCGCCACGCGCATGGCCGCGGCGCGCGAAGGGCAGATGCTGCGGGCGGGCGAGCTGCGTCCCGAGGTGAGCCCCGCGATCGAGGCGCTCCTCGCGCGCGCGCTCGCGCCCCGCCGGGAGGACCGCTTCCACGACGCGCGCGCCATGCTGGAGGCGATCGAGGCGCTCCGCGAGGCCGGCCACGAGATCGGCGCGCCGGAAGACCTCGCGGCGCTCGTGAGCGCGGCGCTGAGAGAGCCGCCCGAGTCGCGCTTGGCGGGCCCCCCCGCGTCGGGCCCCCCCGCGTCCGATTTCCCCTTCCCCGACGGCGACGACGATCTCGAGGGGGGCGAGCTGGCGCGCGCCGACGCGGACAGCCCCTTCACCCTGCGCGTGACGCGGCGCCTCAACGGAGCTGCGCAAGCGCTCGGCGGCGAGGCCGAGCCGCTCGATGCGGACGGCGCGGCGCTGCCGGAGCCGTCGAGCGCTCCGCTGAGCGGCGGATTCCACGCGGTGGCGCCGGCGTCCGGCGACGAGAGCTCGATCGATCCGCTCCTGGCCCCGTCCGTGAGGGCGGCGGTCTCCTCGTCGCAGCGGCCGCGGGACGAGCTCCGGCCGCCCTCGGTGCCGGCCACGGCCCTCCCGGCGGCCGGGGCGACGCGGCAGCGCCTGCTCGCGGCGGCGATCGCCTGCGCCGCGCTGGCCGGGATCGCGGTCGCCAGCGTGCGCGTCGGCCGGGGTCGTCTGAGCGCGACGCACCCCGCGGCAGCGCAGCACGCCGCCGCCGTGGCGCAGCCGCGGCTCGCTCCCGCGGTGCAGGCGGCGCTCCTGCCCCTGCGAACGCCGGCGCTGCCGGCGAGCTCCACCGTGGACGCAGCGCCCGCCGCGGGCTCCACCGCCGATGCAGCGCCCGTCGCGGCCCCCCCTGCGGGCGCTGCGCCTGTCGCGCCCCCTGCGGACGCGGCGCCCGCCACCACGCTGCGCTGACCGCCCCGCGTCCCGACCCGCTTGCGTCGCTCAGCCCGCTCGGCTAACAGCGCGGCGTGCGAAGCCCTCACGCCCTCCTCGCCCTTGCCCTCGCCGCGCTCACCGGGTGCGGCGCCGCGCCTCCCGCGGCTCCGCCTGCGCCGCTCGCCACGCCGGCGGGACAGCCCGACACGGCGCCCGCCACGGCGACCTCGCCCCCGAGCGACGCGACCGCGTCGGCACCGTCCCAGGCCACCTCGGTCGAGGTGCCCCCCGCCCTGCGCGCCGTCGTCGACGCCGCCGACCGGGCGGACGCCGACAGGGCGCTCGACGTCGGCCGGAAACCCGCGGAAACGCTCGCATTTTTCGGCATTCAGCCGGGGATGAAGGTCGCGGAGCTCGAGGCTGGGGGCGGGTACACCGCCGAGCTCCTGGCGCGGGCGGTCGGCCCGGGCGGGGCCGTCTACGCGCAGAACAACCGCTTCGTCCTCGAGCGCTTCGCCGAGAAGCCGTGGAGCGAGCGGCTCAAGAAGCCCGTCATGAAGCCGGTGGTCCGGGTCGACCGCGAGCTCGACGACCCGCTGCCGCCCGAGGCGCGGGATCTCGACGCCGTGTTCTTCATCCTCTTCTACCACGACACCGTGTGGATGGAGACGGACCGGGCCGCGATGAACCGCGCGATCTTCCGCGCGCTCAAGCCCGGCGGCGTGTACGCGATCATCGATCACGCCGGGCGCGAGGGGACTGGCGTCGCCGACGTGAAGACGCTCCACCGCATCGAGGAGAAGGTCGTGCGCGAGGAGATCGAGCGGGCCGGCTTCCGGCTCGCGGCCGAGGCGAGCTTCCTCCGGAGCCCCACGGACACGCGCGACTGGAACGCCTCGCCCATGGTGGCCGGCGAGAAGCGGGGCACGAGCGACCGCTTCGTCCTGAAATTCGTCAAGCCCGGCGGCTGAGCCGCGGCGGGCTGGGCGCTCGGCCCGCGCGGCGGGTCGGCGCCGGCGGCCTTCGCGATCGGCCTCGGCCCGCGCGGCGGGTCGGCGCCGACGGTCTTCGCGATCGGATGCGCCAGGCCCGGGCGGCGCTCACCCGTCGGAGCGAACGCAGCGCGTGAGCCGCTGAGCGCGGACCGAGTGGTCCTGCGATGTGCCGTTCGTGAAGTTGACGAGGATGGCCTTGTCGGCGCTGCTGATGGCGGGCGTCGACGACCAGAAGACATCGGACGGCGTCCCCGGGAAGGCATCCCGGTCGATCGCCGGCCCGGAAAGCCGATCGTCGACGATCGAGAGCAGCTCCTTCGCGCTCGGCAGCCGCCAGTCGCTCTTGCCGGCGAGGGTGAGCTCCTCGCAGTGCTCGAGCGCGCCGCTCCAGATGAACCGGGTCAACGAGGCCTGACGCTGCCAGATGAGCCCCGTCAGCCCATCGAGCACCCATTCCTCGCCGAACGACAGATCGGGCTGCGCCATCTCGCGCTCGCCTCCGACGCACAGCGCTCGCGCGCCGGACATGTCCTTCTGGAAGAACCCGACGGACGCATCGCTGGCGAGCACGCCCCACGCGAACGTGCTGTCCACGTCGACGTCGGTCGCGGACCAGTAGAAGCTGCCCTGGGAGCCCGTGAAGAAGATGTCCGGGAACGCCGTGGTGTGGCCGAAATCCAGGATGGAAACGAGCTCGCGCCGCGTCGGCAGGCGCCACTTCTCGATGCCGCCGGCGCGCTCGGCGTCGAGCACGGCGCAGTGCTGGAGCGCGGCCTCCAGCGTGAACATCCCGTTCTCCGTCACCTTTTCCCACGTGAGCCCGGTCACCGAGTCCGTCACGGTGCCGTCGCCTTCTGCGTAGGCGGGAACGGCGATCTCGTAGTTGCCGTCCTGTCCGAAGAAGGGCTCCGACGGTCCAGGGCACGCCTCGAGCACGGTCGTCCCGTTCGAGCAGCGTTTCGTCGGCGAGTCTGGCCAGGTCACCGCCACGGTGGGCGGCCCTCCGCCGGTCCCGCCCCCGGCGCCGCCGCCGCCGATCGGCTCGCTCCCGCCGCCGCCGATCGGCTCGCTCCCGCCGCCGCCGCCGCCACCGCCGCCACCGCCGGTCCCTCCCCCGGAGCCGTAACCGATATGAAAGGGGTCTCCAACGCATCCGGCGAGCGCGACGAGCTCCACGAGCAGCGCGGCCAGCGGCCGGGTGAAGCGAAGGGCGTGAGGGGTCTCGTTCGGCATGGGCAAGCAGCGGCGTCCGTGGAGGATCTGGGCCAGCAGCCTACCATTCACCGGGGCACCGGGGTCGATTTCCTCGCGGCCGAGCCCCGCGCCGCAGGTTCTCATCGCGGCCCGCCCACCGCGCCTTCTCCGCGCGCTTTTCCCGCGCGTTTTGGCCGCGCGTTTTTCCCGCCCCCGGCCCCGCGCGCTTTTCCCGCGCATCGAGCTGCGCGCTTTCTCCGCGCGCCGAGCCGCGCCCGTCCCGGCGGCGTGCGCTCCGCCCGCCCCGAACCGGCAGCCGCGAAAAACGGAGTGAGCATGAAATAACCAGGAGGCTACGGCGAAGAGTGGGTATGAGCACACGCACCTCACTGTTGTTCGCGGTCGCGCTCACGGGCAGCGTGCTCGTGGGATGTGGCGACAGCGCGACAAGCTTGGCCGGGGATCGGGTCGCTCGAGGGGCAGCCGCCTGCCTCCCGGGGGAATCGGTCGGGAAGGCCGAGAGGAAGGTCTACACGTTCTTCGGTGGCGCCGGCGCGCAGAGCCGGGTCGAGCGGTCGATCCGGCCGGATGGGTCGGAGACCCTCTCGAGCGAGACCCGGAGGTCACGCGCCGATTCTGGCCAGGGTGCTGCGGCGGGCGGCGCGCTTTCGGCCGGCGGCGTCCTCCGCGAGTACGCCGAGCTCGATCCCTCGGGTCGCCTCGTCTATGCCGACGTCTCCCTCAGCGACGCCGCCGGCGTGGTGAAGCGGATGATCCTCGATCCGCAGCACGGCGCGGCGCTGCTCCGCCGCGCCGGCCGCGCGTCCGGCTTCGTCCGGCTCCCGATCGGAGAGGCCATCATCTATGCGCCGGTGAGCTCGATCGTGACGCCGGTCGCGGCGTGGGTCGCGCGGCGAGCGGCGCGCGCGGCGCCGAGCGTCCGCATGTTCGACGAGCTCACCACCGAGAGCCACGCCATCCTGAGCGACCAGCTGGTCGTCGAGGACGGCCACGACACGTTCGTGGTGCTGGGCGACGCGGCGCTGTCGGCAGATGACGAGTTCATCACCTCCCTCCCGCTCGGCGACGCCGCGGCGGCGACGGCCTGTGAGGAGAGGGGGAACGGCGCCGCCGCTCCCTGGCGCTCGGGGTGAGCCCACCCGCGGGCGGTCCGGAGGCGGCCCTGCGCCGCGATCGCGGAGGACACCGAAGACAGGCGTTCGCTGTCCTCGGTGTCCCTCCGGGAGATGAATCTCCTCGAGCTCCCGGGTCCTTTCCGCCGCTACGTCACGGGGTCGTGTAGTCGACGTTCACCGTGTACGTGCTCTCCGTGTATCCCTGCACGAGGAGGAAGGCCTCCGACTGACCTTCCGGGACCGTCAGCTCGCACGTCTCGTCCGCGCCGTCGATGTAAGGACGGCAGTCATAGGCGCTCAGCGTGGGCTGCTCGCCGAACCGCACGTAGAGATCGGGATCCCCGGAGCCGCTCATCACGGCCCGGAAGGTCGTGCCCGGCACGACCGCGATCGGCCCGTGGGGTGCCGTCTCGCGCCGCGCGATGCTGCCCTCGAAGCTCGTGGAGGTCGCGGTGCCGCCGCCTTCCGGCGCCCCCGGCGCGGAGTAGCGCACCTCGATGTCGTAGGTCGAGGCCGTGTAGCCGTGCACCTTGATGAAGGCCCTCGTCTCGCCTTCCGGCACCTCGAGCGTGCAGGTCTCGTTGGCGTCGCTGAGGTACGGCCGGCAATCGAACGATCGCGCCGTCGGCGCAGCGCCGAATTTCACGAAGAGATCGGGGTCTCCGGTCCCGGTCATGACGACGGTGAGGGTCGTCCCGGGCACCACCTCGATCCCCTCGGCGGGCCCTACCGCGTCGAACGCCCCGCGGGCGACACGGCCGCTGAAGCTCTCGGTGGCCGGCGCGCCGCCGCCGCCGCCGCCGCCGCCGCCGCCGCCGCCACCACCACCACCGCCGCCGCCGCCACCACCGCCGCCGCCGCCGCCGGGGGCGCCGTAGAGCGCTTGAACGCCGTTGATGTCCTTCTCCGTGAGGTTGAGCGTCCTGTCGCCGGTGCCGTTGCACTGGGGATAGTGCATGACGGACGCACCGTCGTAGTTGGTGAGGGCGCGCCAGTTGTCGTCCTCGAAGCAGGTGCCGGCCTCAGGACGGGTGTGCTCGTGGCGGAAGGCGAGGGTGTGACCCAGCTCGTGGCGGAGAATGCCCGTGAGGTCGGGCTGGGTGCTGTTGTAAGCGGACCTGTCGATCAGGACGTTCCGCGACCCCCTCGACTGGCCGGGGAAGAAGGCGCGCGCCAGGTACTGGCCGCCCGTGTTCACGGGGTTCACGTCGAACAGGACGCTGCTGGTGCTCGACGTGCAGCTCGAGTCGGCAGACTCCACGTGGATGAAGTCGACATCCGCGACCGCCTCCCACGCCTCGACGGCCTCCGTCATCGCGGCCACGACGGACTCGTAGTTGCTCCCGAATCTCGTGCTCACGCAGTAGGTGAGGTTGCGCCGCTGCTCCGTCGTCCAGACCATGTCGCTGCCGCCTGACTGGTTGACGATCAGCGCACCATCGCGCACATGCGTCTCCCAGAACTCGCGCAGATGCTTGATATCTACGACCGGCGTGTCCCCGTTAACAATGTAGATGCCTGTGTCAGCCTCGCGGAAGACGGTCCGCTCGAAGTGGTCAAATCCCAGCTGATTGGTGCCGACTGCCTCGGTGCTACCGTCGCCGACGTCGGCCGAGCAACCGACCGCAGCAGCGGTCAAACCAGCGATCACCAACGCGAGCTTACGGGCGACCACATTGCTCTCGTGCGGCTTTGCAGGATGCATTTGAAGCTCCTTTCGGGGAGGCGAATCACGCTGTCCAGACGAACTCGATGAGACCCAAATGCCTTAACCCGATTTGACCCTCAGTCGGATAGCCAAATCTGACCGCCGTTCAGAAAAAGGGTTCCGGATTGTAAAAAATTTCGAAAGGAGTGTATTTGGTTCCCTTGTCACAAGAAAATTCTCGTCACACGCAACAAGACCAGATCGCCATGTACCGACACACTGGAAAATCACACCTCTTGAGTTCATGCAACGCGCACTTGCACCTCGATAAGCATCGGGATTTTCCTGCTTTTGTTGCGTAGATGAAAGGCGCGGCGCGCACGCATGCAACGCGGCGCGCGGCGCGATGCCGTGCGGTGGCAGCTGCAGGCGCAGCGGCAGCCGCGGGCGCGCCGCGCGATCCGCGAGATCGCGCAGCAGCTGCAACGGCGATGCAGCACGCGGGAGCGCAGCGCCCGCAGAGATGACCTGCGTTCAGATAGCGGTCGCTCCCCGGTGCTCGACCCGGATCGCGCGCTGCGCTGCGCTGCGCAGCTCGAGCCTCGCGATCTGCTCGACCTGGATCGCGCGCTGCGCTGCGCGAGCTTCGCTAGCTGCGCTGCGCGAGCTTTGCTAGCTGCGCTGCGCGAGCTTCGCTAGCTGCGCTGCGCGAGCTTCGCTGTCTCCTCGACGATGCGCTCGCTGTCGCGGAAAGAGATGCCGGCGCGCTCGCTGAAGGAGGTGCCGCCGCGATCGTTGGAGAGGGTCGCGGCAGGAAGAGGAACGAGACCTGCGCGCGGGCAGCATCGCCTGGGTCGAGCGCGGCGGCGTCGACGCGCGCGATGCCGTCGGCGTGCATGGACGCGATCTCCTGCGCCGCGCCGCCGCGTGCCCCGCGCACGGCGTCGGCGCGGCTCGAGATCGAGCGCGGCCCCGGCGCGAGCGCGGCGGGTCGCGCGCGCCGCGCGACGGCGGGCGCTCACCCGCGCGCGGACAGGATCCGGCTGAACGCCTCGCCGACGGCGCGCGCGAGCTCGATCATGCGGCGCGACCCGCTCGCGGTGTCGAGGATCCGGTCGGCGACAAGGATCATCGCGGGCCGGCCGACCACCTGGACGGTGACCGCGGCGACGTCGAGGCTCGGGTTGACCATGACGTCGAGCAGCGGCGCGTGGGTGGGCGTGCCGGGGATCGGCCCGACATAGAGGTGGGTCGCCACGGCCGTGGCGAGGACGCTCGGCTGATCCATCGGGAGGGTGAGCTTCCGCAGCGCCTCCTGGTCGCCGAACTCCACATTGCAGGCGAACCCCCGAAAGACCCCGCGGTGCGCGGCGAAGATCGCGACGCGCACCGCGAACAGGCGCATCCCCCGCAGCGCGAGCCGGACAACGTCGTCGCGCGTGCGCGCCAGGTAGAGCGCGTCGACGACGTCGCTCAGATCGACGAACGGCTGCGGCGGCGGATCGTCGTCGAGGGGGTCGATGAGCTCCGGCTCGGGCGCGGGGGGCAGCACCGGGAGCCGACCGGAGCGCCTGCTCGACGGCGCCGCGGCGCTCTCGGGACGACCCCCGCCGCGGTCAGGCGACGGGACCGGCGCGGAGGCGGCGCCCCGGCGCGAGGGCGGCGCGAGGCCGGAGGCCACGTCGAGCGGCAGCCGGCCGAGGCGCCGCGTCGAGGGGGCCGGCTCCCGCCCGCCGCTGTCCGGACCGCGCTCCGGACCCGGCAAGCTCGGGGGCAGGATCGAGGCGAGCAGCTTGAAGGGAGGAGAGATCTCCACGGGCGGAGGCGGCGGGAACGAGACCGCGGGCGGCTCCGCATCCGCCGGCGCACGCAGCGTGGCACGACGCCGGGTCGGGCCCGCGCCGCGCTCGGCGTCCAGAGGGCCGCGCGCGTCGGCCGCTGCCTTGGCGTGGCGGAGCGGCAGGATCGGGTCCTCCGGCGAAGGCGCGCCGGCGAGCCGGGCGTGGCCGTTGTGAGGTGGACCACGGCGACCGGATCTGCCGCTCGGCGGCTCGTGGAGGCTCGGCTCGTCGAACGAGGGCACCGAGGCGCGCCGGATGAGCGGGATGGGCACCTCGTGCGACGGCGGCGGCGGGATGGTCGACTGGGGCGCGCCGTGCGGAAACGCCGGGGTCGCGCGGCGCAAGCGGACGGGGGCCTGCTCGCGCTCGTCGAGCTCCAGGGCGCGGATGGCCTCCTCGATCGCCGTGATCGGCGCGCGAAAGATGCGCACCGGCGCGCCGAGGTGGAAAGTGAGCTCGTCGGCGATGTGGCGGTCGAGCGGATCGGCGGCCGCGACATCGACGGTGCCGGCGCCGGGATCGACGCGGATCGGGACGGCGCCGAGGCGGCGGCACATGGCGCGCGGCAGGCGAGCGACGAGGTCGCGGGCGCCGACGACCTGCCGGAGCGCGAGGCCACCGCGGCGCTCGAGCTCCCTCTCCAGGGCGTGCTCGGTGATCGCGGCGCGGTCGATGAGGGCGCGGGGGAACGAGATGCCCCGCAAGACCGCCACGAAGAGGGCGGCTTCGACCTCAGCCTTGGAGACGGCGCCGGCAGAGATGAGAAGGCGGCCCAGGTCTAGCGACACTCGCCGCACGATACCAGAAAGGGCGCTGCCAGCGTGCAGCGCCCCGCATGCGGCCACGACGGACGCCGTGGCCTCCGCGCGAGCGGCGCGCAGGATCTCCCTATAAGGAGACGCGGGCGGCGCCGGACCGTCGATCGCACGGGAGCGCCACGGCGGGCGGAAGCCGGGGCGCGCGCTCCGCGACGCAGGCGCGCGGCGACGCGGGCGAGACCGCCGGGCGAGCTCACGCGATCACGCCGGGCGCTCCCGCGGAGGAGCCCTGGTGTCCGATACGACACCAGCCCTGGACAGAACCAGAAGACCCCGAGTCCTCAGCGGGAGAACTGAAAGACCACCTCGCTCTGCCGCACGAGACCCAGGTTGTCGCGGGCGATCCTCTCCACGGCGGTCGGGTCGTCGCGCAGGCGCGCCACCTTGCCGCGGAGCGACTCGATTTGCCGCCCGAGCTCGGCGTTCTCCTCCTCGACGTCAGCGAGCTCTCTCTCGAGCTCCCGCAGGCGCGGCAGCCCCTGAGGCGAGAAGATCATGATCGGAGCGCCCACGACGGCGACGATGAGCACCGCGATGGGCAGGGTCCGCTCCAGGAACTGCGCTATTCGACGCACAGACATCCGCTCGCACATCACACGCGATCCTGTCAACTTTCCTCCACGGTTCCTGGTACTCCGCGTTAACTTCCATCAGGTTGCAGCTCGGCAAACGGGGTGAGCGCAACCGCGCGCGGGGCGGCCGCGCGGCGCGGAGACCGCGCCCTCATCGAGCACCGCCATGGCCGCGCGCCGCCGGGACGCCGCCCGAACCGGCGATCGTCGGAGGTCGCGTGGAGCCGCGAGCTTCGCTAGCATGACGCACGCCCGGCCGTACGGCAGGTCCGCTGCGCGCGCATGCCGCCACGAGGGCTCGGCCCGAGGAGACCTATGTCCATTGATATCGTCCGAGGCGAGCTCGAGCGCCTCTTCTCGCTAGATGAACTGATGGCCCTGTCGTCCGACCTCCTCGGCTTCAGCCCGGCCGAGATCGGCGGCAACGCCTCCAAGGCCTCCTTCGCGCGCGCGCTCACGGACCATTGCGTCGAGGTCGATGCCATCGAGGCGTTGATCGACGCCGTCATCGCCTCACGCGCCGAGGTCGACGCGCGCGTCCGCGCCCTCGGCGCCCAGGGGATCAGCCTGCCCGAGGAGATCGCGCCCGGCGACTCGTTCGGCGACTACATCATCACGAGAAAAATCGGCGAGGGACCGCGAGGGCTGGTCTACGCGGCGACGCGGGGGACCAAGCCGCGGACGCTCAAGGTGCTCCGGCGCGAGGTGACCCGGGACGGCCGGGCGGTGCGCCGGTTCCTGACCCACGTCCGCCTTGTCGCACAGGTGCACCACGAGAGCCTGGCGAGCGACGTCGATGCCGGGCTCGTGGGCGGCCGGGCGTTCGTCGCGTACGCGCACGTCGACGGGCTCCCGCTCTCGGCGCGCCTCGCGCGCTCGGGGCCGCTCCACATCAACGAGGCCAAGCCGCTGCTCCGCGGGATCCTGGACGGGCTCGCCGCGCTCCACGAGCAGCGCCTCGTCCACGGCGCGCTCAAGCTCGAGAACGTGCTCGTCGCCCGCGGCGACGAGGGGCAACCGCTCCCCGTCCTCATCGACGCGGGCGGCGACCGGCTCGGCGCCGGATGGTCCAGCCCGGAGCTCGTCAAGACGGCCAGCCCCGAGCGGCTGCGCGGCGAGGGCGTCGGCCCTGCGAGCGACCTCTACGCCTTCGGCGCGCTGCTCTTCGAGCTCCTCACGGGCAAGCCCGTGTTCCCGGGCGCGGCCGCGGTCGACATCGCCGTCGCGCACCTCACCGAGCCGCCGCCCGCGCCGAGCGCGGTCGCGCCGCGCGGGTGGGTGGGCAAGGACATCGACGAGCTCGCGGGGCGCCTGCTCGCGAAGCCCCGGGACGCCCGGCCGCGGAGCGCGCGCGCGACGCTCGACGCGATCGAGTCGCTCGGCACGCCGCAGCAGCAGGGGGCGGCGATCGACGACGGGCAGCTGAACGATCTCGTCGACCGGCTGGTCGCGAGCCCGACCGACACCGACCTCGCGCTCGCCGTCGAGGCGACCGTCGATCGGGGGGCAGACCCGGGGCGGGTCGCCGAGGCGCTCGTGATGGCCTCCGAGCAGGTCGACGCGGGCGAAGGCGGCGACCAGGCGGCGGCGAAGAAGCTCCTGCACTACCGGGCGGCCCGGATCTACGAGAAGGGGAGGCTCCACGACAAGGCGGAGGCCGTCTACCTGCGCCTCCTCGAGCTCGATCCGGGCGACGACATCGCCTTCAGCGCGCTCGAGGAGCTCCGCAAGGCGCTGGGCAAGCACGAGGAGCTCGTGGAGATGCTCCTCCAGCGGAGCGAGCGCGCCGAGAGCGCGGGCGAGCGCGCCAGGGCGCTGAACGAGATCGGGCACCTCTACGTGCGGGAGCTCGACGACAAGGACCAGGGGGTGTTCGCCTTCGCCCAGGCGCTCGTCCAGGACCCCGAGCAGGACGCGTACGCCGTCGACCTGGAGCGCGCGGCCGGCAACGACATGAAGATCTGGTCCGAGGCGCTCCAGATCCTGAGCCAGGCGAGCACCGAGGAGGCGATGGCCGCCGAGCCGAAGATCGCGCTCTTCAACCGGCTCGGGCCCTGGTACGCGGAGAAGCTCGCGCGGGCGGACCTCGGGATCCCGTGCTTCCAGTTCGTGCTCGGGCTCGACCCGGCGAACGAGAAGGCGCTGGAGGGGCTGACGCAGGTCTACCGCCGCGCCCAGCAGTGGCAGGAGCTCGTCCAGGTGCTGCTCTCGCGGGCCGATCGCGCCGCGACCCCCGGCGAGGCGCGCGATCTCCGCGCCGCGGCGGCCGAGCTCCTCGAGTCGAAGCTGAGCGACGCGGGCCGCGCGCGCGACCTCTACGAGCAGATCTTCACCGAGGACCCCGGCCACACGAAGGCGTGCGACGCGCTGCTCAGGATCTACCGGCGCATCGAGGACCACGCCGGCTACGCCAAGATCCTCGAGCGGCGCGCGGAGGCGCTGCGGGGCGAGGAGCGCGTCGACACGGTGTGCAAGCTCGCCGAGCTCTACGAGGACCGGCTCGGCGACCTGAACGAGGCGACGCGCCGCTACGAGGCGGCGCTCGAGCTCGATCCGACCAGCCTGACCGCCCTGCGCGGGCTCGATCGCATCTACAGCCGCACCGGGCGCTTCAAGGAGCTGCTCCGGAACCTGGAGCGGCAGATCGACGTCAGCGCGACGCCGCGCCAGAAGATCAACCTCCACGAGCGGATCGCCGGCATCCACGACGAGGAGTTCCTCGACCACGCGAGGGCGGCCGAGGCCCTCGAGGCGATCCTCGGGATCGACGGCGCGCACGAGGGCTCGCTCGCCGCGCTGGGGCGGCACTACCGCGCCCTCGAGCGGTGGGAAGACGTGGTCGCCCTCTACGAGCGGCACCTCGCCATCGTGCCCGACGACAGGCGCCGGGAGGAGCTCCTGCTCGCGATGGGGCGCGTGCTGCTCGAGCAGATCGGCTCGCCCGAGCGCGCCAGCAAGGCCTACGAGCGGGTGCTCGCGATCGACCCGCACCACGCCGGGGCGCTGGAGTCGCTGGCGCACGTGCGGGCCGCGACAGGCGACGCCGCGGCGGCGCTGAGCGCGATCGAGTCGCTCGCGGCGTCGGCCAAGACCGCCGAGAGCCGGGGCGATCTCTGGATCCGCGCGGCGAGGATGCTCGAGGAGAAGGGCGATCGCGACGGGGCGATCGAGCGGTACAAGATGGCCCTCGACGCGCAGCCGCAGAACGCGGGCGCGTCCTCGGCGCTGCGCGCGGCCTACCTGGCCCGGGGCGACGCGACGAGCGCCGTCGAGCTCATCGCGCGCGAGGCCGAGGTCGCCGAGGGCAACCTCGCCAAGGCCCGCCTCCACGGCGAGATGGCCCTCCTGCTGCGCGAGCGCCTGAAGGACGACGCGCGCGCCGCCGAGGCGGCCACCAGGGCGGTCGACCTCGATCCGACGAGCGTGATGGGGCTGATGATCTCGGGCGATCTCGCGTTCGAGGCCGGCCGGTTCCTCGAGGCGGGGAGGCACTACGAGCTCCTCTCGGGCCGGGTCGACGCCCTGCCGAGGGAGCAGGGGCTCAAGCTGCTCCTCCGCTACGTCGACGCGCTCAGCAAGAGCGGATCGAGCGGCAAGGCGATCGGCACGGTGCAGGCGCTGCTCGCGCTCGCGCCGGACGACCCGGCGGCGCTCTCGCGCGCCGCGAAGGTCAACCTCGACGCGGGCAAGGCCAAGGAGGCGGCGGAGCTCTACGAGCGCCTCGTGGAGCGCTTCGGCGCTGGCCTGCCGGAGCGGGAGCGGGCCGAGGCGCTCCTCCGGCTCGGCGAGGCGAGGCTCGCCGCCGGCGACCCGGACGGCGCGGTGGCCCCGCTGAACGAGGCCGCCGACCTCGTCCCGGAGTCCCCTGCCCCGCTCGCCCTGCTCTCCCGGGTCTTCGAGGCGAAGGAGGACTGGGAAGAGGTCGTGCGCCTCAAGCACCGGCGGCTCGACGTGGTGACCGGCGAGGAGCGGAGCGCGCTCCTGCTCGAGATCGGCGACCTGCTCGCGACGCACCTCCACGACCGGACGCGCGCGGCGAAGAGCTACGTGGCCGCGCTCGACGAGCGCCCCGACGACCGGAAGATCCTCACCAAGCTGATGCAGCTCTACAGCGAGGAGAAGGACTGGTCGAAGCTCATCGACATCGTCCTCAAGCTCGCCGCCAAGATCGACGACAGCCGGCAGAAGGCGAAGTACCTGCACACCGCGGCGATCGTGAGCGCGCGGCAGCTCGGCGATCTCGACCGGGCTGCCCGGTTCTACGACGAGGTGCTGGAGCTCGATCCGTCCCTCACGCGGGCGCTCGCCGAGGCGATCGAGCTCCGCGCCGAGAAGGGGGACCACGAGGAGGTGGAGCGCCTGCTCAAGGTCGAGCTCGACCTGGCCACCGAGGAGAACGACACGGCGAAGATGCTCGAGATGTTCGACCGCCTGGGCGCCCTCTACAAGGACAAGCTCGGCTGGATGAGCGAGGCGATCGACGCCTACGAGGCGGCGCAGACGCTCGATCCGGACAGCGAGGAGCGGAACGAGCTCCTGGCGAACCTCTACGCGAGCAACCCGGCGG
Source organism: Sorangium sp. So ce887 (assembly GCF_051521455.1). NCBI lineage: Bacteria > Pseudomonadati > Myxococcota > Polyangiales > Polyangiaceae > Sorangium > Sorangium sp. So ce887. The sequence goes on from NZ_CP150354.1 coordinate 5,531,449, forward strand.
AGTACCTGGACAAGGCGGTGGCCGCGCAGCTCCCGATCCTGCGGCGCACCCCCTACAAGCCGGACGCGTACCGGCTGCTGCGGAAGCTGTACACCGAGACGAAGCGGGCCGACGCCGCCTTCTGCCTCTGCCAGGCGCTCTGTTGCCTGAACGCGGCCGAGCCGGACGAGGAGCGCTTCTTCCGGCGGCTGCGCCCGGACACGGCCGCGGCCGCGCAGCAGCCGCTCGACGACGACGCGTGGGCGACCGCGCTCGTCCACCCCGACGCGGATCCGCTCCTGACCGCCATCTTCGGCGTCATCGAGCCGGCCGTGCTGAGGAAGAACGGGCAGCCGCTGGAGGAGCTCGGCTACCAGCTCGCCTACCAGATCGATCTCTCGCGCCACCCCTACCCGATGTCGCAGACGCTGTACTACGCGTCGGGCGCCCTCGGCCTTTCGCCGCCGCTCACGTTCCAGAACCCGAACGACGGCGGCGGCGTCTCGTTCCTTCACGCGCATGTGCCGGCGATCGTGCTCGGCGCCGCGGCGCTCCAGATGGATCTGCCGACCCAGGCCGCCTCGTTCATCGCCGCCCGCCACCTCACCTACTACCGGCCGGGCATGTACCTCCGCCACCTGGTGCCGACGGGCACCGGCCTGCGCGCCTGGCTGTTCGCGGCGATCAAGATGATCTCGCCCACGTTCCCGATCACGAAGGAGCTCGAGGGGCCGGTGAAGGACAACCTGTCGGTCCTGGAGCCCACCATCGTGGGGCCGGCGCGCGATCAGCTGGCGAGCATCGTGACCAAGCTCCTCCAGGGCGGCGCCATCGACCTGAAGCGCTGGGTGTCCGGCGTCGACCTCACGGCCGACCGCGCCGGGTTCCTCCTGGCCAACGACCTGGAGCTGGCGCAGGAGATGATCAAGGCGGCCGATGACGCGAGCGCCGCTGTGCCCCAGAAAGAGCGGCTCAAGGAGCTCATGCTCTACGCGGTCAGCGAGGAGTATTTCGCCGTCCGGCAGCGGCTAGGCATCAACGTCGACAGCTGAGGTCCGGGCGCGGAGCCGTGGCGCGCTCTCGTTCGGCCGCACGGCGGCGCGCCCGCGCCCGCCGCGGGCGCTGCCCGGCAGGCGCGCGGGCAGGGTGGATCGCTGATGATCCAGATCGACGATGTCGCTTCCGGTCCACTTCTGCACCGGACTGGTTGACGGATAAATCCCCAAATTGCTAGGCTGCGGGCCGGCATTAGGCCCTTTGGATCGTATGTTAGCTCGCCGCAGCGTGGCAGCGGGCAGCCTGAGCGATTGTGTGAAAGCACGCCCATGGCGGCAAAGAAGACCCGAAAAACTTCGAAAAAAGACCGGAAGAGAGCGACCAAGGCGAGCGCGGTGAGCTCGAGGCGAGCTGCCTCGACGGCGCGAACGCGGAAGGCGAAGCCCGCCGCCCGTTCGGCCGCGCGCAAGCCGAAGCGGAAGGCCGCGTCCTCTCGTCCTGCTGCGCGACGCACCGCTGCCGTGAAGGCGGCAAAGCGCCGGAAGGTGACGACGAAACGGGCGACCGCCCGCAAGTCGGCGGCCCCGGCGCGGCGCAAGGCAACGCGCACACCGGCACGGGCCACCCGGACGGGCGCCAGGAAGAAATCGGCGGCCGCGAAGGCAAAGAAAACGACGCGCGTTGCTGCGAAGCGAGCCAGCGCGTCCAAGGCGAGGAAGGCAGCCGCCAAGAAGAAGACGAAGGCGACGAAACCGACGCGCGCCGCCGCCAAGCTCAGGACCACCAAGGCCAGGGCGAAGGCGCGGGCGACGAAGGTCAAGGCGAGGGCGACGAAGGCCAAGGCGACGCGGGCGAAGACGGCGAGGGCCAAGGCTCCGAAGGCCAAGGCGACGCGGGCCAGGGTCGCGAAGCCGAGGGCGGCGAAGACCAGGGCCGCGAAGGCCAGAACCGCGAAGACCAGGGCCGTCGCCGGCCGGACACGGCGCGCGAATGCCGCGAAGCCGAAGCTCGCGCGGGTCAAGGCCACGAAGAAGCCGAGGCTCGCACGGGTCAAGGCCACGAAGCCGAGGCTCGCGCGGGTCAAGGCCACGAAGCCGAGGCTCGCCCGGAGGAAGATCGCGGCGCGCTCCGAGCGGGTGCTGGCAGCACCGGCGGCGGAGCCGACGAAGCTCCGCAAGAAGCTGAGGCTCGACGACAAGCCAAAGCTCAAGGAGAGGCTGAAGCTCAAGGAGAGGCTGAAGCTCAAAGCCGACGTGGAGCAGGTCGCGCCGGTCGAGACCGAGCGCCCGCGCCGGACGAGCGACAACCCGCAGCGCGCGAGCGACAGGCCGCAGCGCGCGAGCGACAGGCCGCAGCGCGCGAGCGACAAGCCGGCCGCCGAAAAGAAGAGCGGGCGGCCGGGCGTGGTCAAGGGGAAGGTGTTGATCGAGCGCCGTCCGGGCCGCGTCCCGCTCCGGGAGCCCCCGCGGGTGGTCACGCTGCCCCTGCCGATGCTGCCCCCTCCTCGGCGAGCCACCATCGAGGAGCGCAGCGCCATCATCGAGCAGCGGCTGAACGCGCAAACGGAGGAGTTCCGGCGGCGCTACATCGACAGCCTGGATATGTCGTGGATTTACCACGACAGCGCGCTCGAGGGCGTGGTCTACACGTTCGATGAGCTGCGCGCGGCCCTCAACGGCCCGGCGCCGCTCGTGACGGACTCGAGCCTTCAGCCGACATACGATGACATCCGCCGCCACAAGGAGGCCATCGTCTACGTGCGCGAGCAGGGCGCGAACAAGCGGGCGCCGGTCACGCTCGACTGCGTGAGGAAGCTGTACCTGATCCTCCACCCGGAGGAGGGGGATCTCAAGACGGTGAAATACCGCAAGGACATCCCCCAGCACCGGCTCTACTTCCACGAGTACGCTCCGCCGGACAAGATCGCCTACAAGGTGCGGCAGATCATCGACTGGCTGAACGACCCCGAGACACGGAAGACGCGGAACGGCATCCGTATCGCGGCGCGCGCGCACTACGATCTGCTGCGGGTCTATCCGTTCCCGAACGACAGCGGCAAGGTCGCGAGGCTGTTCATGAACATGCTGCTGCTCCGCACCGGTCTGCCCCCGTCGATCATCCACTCGACCGAGCGGCAGCGCTACTACGAGGCGCTGAAGGGCTCGGCGACGACGGTGCTGCAGATGGTGCAGGAGTCGGTGGAGAACGCGCTCGCGAGCGTCGAGAAGCTCCTCGATGAGCATGAGACGCGGAAACGCGCCTTCGTCAGCTGAGACAGCGGAGCGCGGCCTCGGGGGGAGCCCCGCCCCGGTCGGACGGGGCGCGCGCCGCCCGCCCGGGGCCGCCGCCGTCCGTCCCGTAGCCCAGAATCAGGGGAAGAGCGGCGCTGCCCCCGTGAAACGGCCCCACAAGGCCGCTCCCGGGGACGCGCCCGCGGCGGCGATCCGCGCGCCGAAGACCCGGAAGGCGGCCGCGGTCGCCGCCGCGGATCGGCCCGCGCCGGCGCGCGCGCGGCCGGGCGCCCCGCCTCAGGCCACGTTTGCGCGGCTGCGCGCGTTGCACCCGGATGCCCACTGCGAGCTGGATCACAGGTCCTCGTTCGAGCTGCTCGTCGCGACGGTGCTCAGCGCGCAGACGACGGACGTGCTGGTCAACAAGGTGACGCCCCACCTGTTCGGCGCCTATCCCGACGCCCGCGCGCTCGCCGGCGCCGATCCCGCCGAGGTGGCCGCGCTCCTCCGGCGGCTCGGGATGGGCATGTTCAACCAGAAGGCCAGGAACGTCGTGGGGCTCGCGCAGGGCCTCGTCGAGCGGCACGGCGGCGAGGTGCCGAGGACGCTGGCGGAGCTCGTGAAGCTGCCCGGCGTCGGACGGAAGACCGCGAATGTGGTGCTCGGCGTCGCCTTCGGGGCGCCGGAGGGCGTCGTGGTCGATACCCACGTGCAGCGCCTGTCGCAGCGGCTCGGGTGGACGAAGAGCGACAAGCCGGAGCAGATCGAGCGCGATCTCGTGGCGCTCTTCCCGCAGCGTGACTGGGATATGCTGTCCCACACACTGATCTTCCACGGCCGCCGGATCTGCTTCGCGAGGAAGCCGGCGTGCGGAGGCTGCGGGATCAACGACGCGTGTCCGAGCGCGTTCCACGCCGAGAATGTGGGGCGCAAGGCGCCGCGCTCACCACGCCGCGTCGGCGCGCAGGCGTGAGCGCCATCCATGCCGCGCAAGCCGGGTGTCGAGCGTACAGACGGAAGATGGGAGCGCAGCAGCGCGGATCATCGCTCATCGCTCATCGCGGCTCGACGCGTCTGTTGTCAGCTGTTTATTGCCCTGACGCTGGAGACGCGGGGTAAGCTGGGCCCATGAAGGCCTCGCACCTGACCCTCGCCCTCGCCTGCCTTTTCACCACCGCGTGCGGCCGCGTGGAAGGCGATCTCTGCGACTACAAGTGCGACTGCGAGGGATGCAACGACCGCGAGTACGGCGATTGCCTCGATCGCTACGATATCCGGTACGAAGACGCAGACCGCCACGACTGTGTCGACCGCTACGACGAGCTCGTCGCGTGCGAGGACGATACCGGGATTTGTCGCGACTATAAGTGGGATACGTCCTGCAAGAACGAGAACGACGCGCTGAAAGAGTGCGTGGACTAGCTCCGCGCGTCAGCAACCCCTGGCGGGATTTCTGACGCATGAAACCAGGCGCGGTCGGACGGCCTGATGCGGCGGCCGCAGGAGCGCCATCGCCGGCACCGGTGGCCCTGTGCGTGCCGCCGGCTCAGGGCCCGTCGCCCACCGCGACGGCGCCGCCGGGCGAGAAAGCTCCGGTGCTGCGGAACGCCTCGACGAGCCGCTCCGACGCCGTGTAGGGGTCGACCTCGCGCCGCGCGACGGCATGCACCGCCGCGTCGAGCGCCGGCCCGAGCACGGCGACCGCGGCGTCGGTGAGCGCGTCGCGGAGCTGCACGTGCATCGCCTCACGCAGGCGCTCGTCCAGGCGCGCGGCGCCCGCCTCGGTCCCGAACAGCCACGCCCGGTGCCCCTCCAGCTTGTCCACGAGCGCCGCCACGCCCTCGTTCCGCGTGGCCACGGTCCGCGCGATCGCGGGCTCCCACGGCCCCTCGGTCGGCGAGCCGCCCGGAGCCGCCGCGACGGCGCGGGCGTGGTGCGCCGCGGCGCTGTGCCCGCGCGCCCGCCCGGACGCGCTCGCCACCTCGCCGCCGAGCGCGATCATGAGCTCCAGATCGCGCACCGCGGCGTCGGCGCCGTCCCGATCGGCCTTGTTCACGGCGAAGACGTCGGCGCACTCCAGGATGCCCGCCTTGATCGCCTGCACCTCGTCGCCCATCCCCGGCGCGACCACGACCAGGGTGGTGTGCGCCATGCGCGTGATCTCGAGCTCGTCCTGCCCTACCCCGACGGTCTCGACCAGCACGACGTCGGCGCCCCACGCGTCGAGCACCCGCGCGATGTCCACCGCCGAGCGCGATAGCCCGCCGAGCGCGCCCCGGGTCGCCAGCGACCGGATGAACACGTCGGGATCGCCGAAATGCGTCTGCATGCGGATGCGATCGCCGAGGATGGCGCCGCCGGTGAACGGGCTCGTGGGATCGATCGCCACCACGGCGACCCGGCGATCCTGCTTCCGGAACACGCTGATCAGCCGGTCGGTGAGCGTGCTCTTGCCTGCCCCCGGGTTGCCGGTCACGCCGAGGACCCAGGCGCGGCCGGTGTGGGGGAAGAGATCCTTCAGGATCGCGGCATAGTCGCCGGCGCGATCGTCGGCGAGCCGGCAGGCCCGCGCCGTCGCGCGCGTGTCGCGGGCGAGGACCTTCTCTGCGATCGGATGCACGCGAGCGGTCTAGGCCCGGCGGTGCGTGGACACAACCGGGCCCGTAGGCAGCGCGGCCCCGGCCTCTACCTACGCTGCCCCGCCGCCGCCGGCCTCGCCGCCGCCCGCCCCGCCGCCGGCCTGACCTCCGTCACCACCGGCGCCCGCCCCGCCGCCGGCCTGACCTCCGTCACCGGATGGCCCCCCGCCGGCCCCGCCCTCGCCGCTCGCCGACGAGCTTGCGCCCCCGGCGCCGCCCGCGGCGTCGCCGCGGTCGACGATCGGCCTTGTCTCGCCGCACGCGAGGGCGAGCAGGGCGGAGAGCACAGCGGAGGAGGCGAACGCGAGCGCGCGATTGCACATGGGCGCGTTCTTGAAACGGGGCGCCCCCGAAGTCCAGCCGCGCGCTCCCGTCAGGGCGCCGCGGGCGCGAGCTGGTCGAGGCGCCGCCCGGCCCAACCGCGCGCTCACGTGCCCGGCCGCGCGCTCACGTCAGGGACGTCAGGGCGCCGCGGGCGCCGGCCGGTCGAAGCGCCGCCAGCGGCCGTCGATGAGCCGCTCGTGCGGCAGGTACTGGGACTTGTAGATCAGCTGCGAGCACCTCTCGACGTAGAGGCCGAGGTACAGGTACCGCAGGCCCCAGGTGCGGCACAGCTCGAGCTGCTTCAGGATCGAGAAGACACCGGGGCTCAGCGGCTCGAGCTCGGGATCGTAGAACGAGTAGACCGCCGACAGCGACTCCAGCCCGCGATCGACGATGGCGACCCCGACGAGGCGGCCGCCGAGGCGGTAGCGCATCTCGAACGTCTCGCAGCAGCTGTCCACGAGGAACGCCTCGTAACCCGCGGCGCCGAGCGGGACGTCGTCGCGCATGAGCCCCCTGCCGTGCTTGTGCAGGTTGTACAGCGCGACCCTCTCCCGCGTGGTCACGGGCGGGCCGATCTCGACGTCGACCACCTCCTCGCCGCGGCGGAGCACCCGGCGCTGGGTGCGGCCGGGGACGAAGTCGCGCACGACGATCCGGATCGGCTCGCACGCGCGGCACGAGGGGCACTGGGTGCGGTAGAGCAGCTTGCCGTGGCGGCGGTTGCCCGCGACCAGCCTCCGGTCGAACTCCGCGCGCGTGAGCGGACGGATGGGCACGCGGAGCGGCATCCGTGCCTCGGCGTCGGGGAGGTACGGGCAAGGGCTCACTTCGTCGTGGACCGTGAGCTCGAGCGGGCCGGCTACCTCGTCCAGCCGAGGGAGCTCGACGTCCTGCCCCGATGACGCATCTCGCTCGCTCGATGAGCCCATGTCGCTGTCGATCCGAGCGCTCGAGACCCCGTCGACACGCCGGCCGATACATCCAGGGGATGCCTGTTGCGCGGCCACGTCAAGCAAAACCCAGAGCGGCCCGGGGCCGCCTGGAGATCCCGCCCGCTTGCGCAACGCCGGAATTCACCATCGGTCTGTGCGCATTCATGCGCCTTTGCATACATTAACTCCAGAACACCCACCTTGTCCCTCAGGCTCTGCGCTCCGATCCGGACAGGCTGTGCGCGGAGTCCGCGCGGCGCGCCCTTTTCCCTTGGCCCGGAGGCCGGTATGGACCCGGCGCGCGCCCGCGAGGAGAGGTCGGTCCGGTGAAGGGTCCGCCTCGCGCGAGCGACTCAAGAAAGGCCGAACGCTTTGGATCTCACAGGAAAACAGCGCCGCCATCTCCGGGCGCTGGCGCATCACCTCGACCCGATCGTGCAGCTCGGCAAGGCCGGGCTGACCGACGGGGTCGTCGCGGCCGTCGACGCCGCCCTGGAGCGGCACGAGCTCGTGAAGGTACGCCTGGGCACCGAGTGCCCGGACGATCAGGGCGAGGTCGCCGGCTCCCTCTCCGAGCGGCTCCGCGCCGAGGTGGCGCAGACCCTCGGCCGGACGATCCTGCTCTACCGGCGCCACCCCAAGGAGCCGAAGATCAAGCTGCCCACAGGCGACTGATCACGAGCCGCAGCTCAGGGGGCGCCCCGGGATCGCCGGGGCGCCCGGGCCACGTCACACGTGCCGGAGCGAGGGGCGCTCGGCCAGGAGGTGATCGAGCCAGGCGTTCGACAGCTTCTCCTGCACCGTGTTGGCCCGGAGCCTCGCGGCGAGGTTCTTGAAGTCGACGTGGTCGATGAGCTGGTCCTGGTTGAAGCACGAGAAGACCACCGTCTCCTTGCCCGTCTCCGGATCCACGTGGCGCTGGAGGCACTGCGCGCAGACCTCCTTCATCATGCACTGCATCGGCGAGTTGATGCTCGCGATGCCGACGTGCTTCGGATCCAGGTGCGGCGCCAGCACGCCGTGCCGCGCCTCGCGCACGGCGTTCATCATCTTGTCCGAGCCGATCGCGATGATGCGCCGGACCTCCGAGAGGCTCGCCAGCTCGCCGCCGAGCTGGCGCTCGGCGTAGGCCCGCATCGCCTGGACGATGTTGCCGCGGAAATGGCGGTCCGTCGCGCGCCGCGGGGCGATCTCCGCGCCGCTGTCCGTGCACCAGACGACCTGATCGGTCGCCACCTCGATGTCGTCCTGCTTGAAGAGATCCTCGCCCCGCCGGTAGCCGGCGAAGTAGATCACGCGGTCGCCGCGCGCCTTCAGCGCCTTCGCGATCGAGAACAGCACGGCGTTGCCGAGCCCGCCGCCGGCGAGCAGCACCGTCTCTCCCTCGGGGATGTCCGTCGGCGTCCCGGTCGGCCCCATCACGACGACCTCCTCGCCCGGGCGCAGCGCGGCGAGCAGCCGGGACGAGGCGCCCATCTCGAGCGCGATGAGCGAGAGCAGCCCCTTCTCCTTGTCGACCCACGCGCCCGTGAGCGCGAGCCCCTCCATCGCGAGCCGTGTGCCGCGGATCACCGGCGAGCTCACCTCGTAGTTCTGCAGCCGATAGAACTGCCCGGGCTCGAACTTGCGCGCCGCCGCGGGCGCGCGCACGACCACCTCGACGATCGTCGGCGTCAGCCGCTCGACGCGCTCGACCACCGCGACGAGATCGTGATCGAGGCGGGCGAACAGGTCGCGCCGACGCGCGTCGCGCGCCGCCTGCGGCTCCTCGCCGAGCCGGGCGATGTCGCGCCGGAACAGCGCGACGACGGACGGGTACGCGTCCTTGGCGCTCGCCATCGCCTTCACGACGCTCCCCGCGTAGTGCGGGTGGTTGTCGCCGTAGAAGCTCACCGCGTGCTCGCCGTCGTTGTAGCTCGTGAAGAAGCCCTCCCTCGGCTTGGCCGGCTCGACCTTGAGCGCGCCGCCCTCGTCGACGTACGCGCGGTGCGGCTGGAAGAACTGCCGCCACTTGTCGAACACGAACGAGCCCGGGCGCTCCTTCTCGTAGGTGACGTTGGGGCTCGTCCCGGCCGCCACGCACACGGTGCGGGCAGGGATCGAGACCGTCTGCCCCGCGCTCCGCCACTTGCCGTCCACGACCTCCTGGCGATCGAACACGAGCGAGGACACGCACCCGCGCTCGTCGAGCACCGCCTCGATCGGGGCGAGGTTCTCGACGTAACGGATGCCCTCCTCGAGCGACTTGGCGACCTCCTCGTGGTTCAGCCGGTAGGCCGGCGAGTCGATGAGCCGCTTCCGGTAGACCAGCGAGACGCCGCCCCACGCGTCGATCAGCCCCTGGAACCGCGGCGGCCGCCCCTCGCGCGCGGCGCGGGCGCGCTCGTCGCGGATCTCCTCGGCGTGGCGCCGCTGCTCGACCAGGAAATCCCGCTCCTCCTCGTCGAACATCGCGAGGACCGAGGCCTCGCCGCGCTCCGCGACGAGCGCGTCGAGCCGGTCGGCGGTCTTCTCGGCCTGCACGATGTAGTAGGCCGCGAGCTCCGTCGCGGTGTCGATCGCCGTGAGGCCGCCGCCGATCACCACCGCGGGCAGCCGCACCTGCAGGTTCGCGAGCGCCGAGCGCTTGTAGGCGCCGGCCAGCTGCAGCGCCATCAGGAAGTCCGAGGCCTTGCGGATGCCGCGCGCGAGGTTGTTCTTGAGCGGGATGATCGTCGGCCGCCCCGCGCCCGCCGCGATCGCGACGTGGTGGAACCCGAGCCGGAAGGCGTCGTCGAGATCGATCGTGCCGCCGAACCGCACGCCGCCGTGGATCCGGAGCAGGCGCTGCCGGGCGAGCGTGACGTAGAGGACGGTGAGGAAGTTCTTGTCCCACCGCACCGTGATCCCGTACTCGCTCACCCCGCCGAAGCCGAGGAGGACGCGCTCGTCGAGCTCGGTGTAGAGCCGCTTGAAATCCCTGACCGGCCGCGGCGGGCGCGTCTCGTCGCCCGTGAGCTCGACCGGCAGCGGCTCGATCTTCAGCCCGTCGATCGACACGCACGCGAAGCCCTGCCGGGTGAGGTGGTGCGACAGGGTGTAGCCGGCCGGGCCGAGGCCCACGACGAGCACGTTCTTGCCGTTGTACGGGAGCGCGTGCGGCCGCAGCGCGTCGAGCGGGTTCCACCGCGTGAGCAGCCCGTAGATCTCGAGGCCCCACGGGAGCGACAGCACGTCCGTGAGCGCCGCGGTCTCGATCTGCGGGATGTCCACCGGATCCTGCTTCTGGAACACGCACGCCTTCATGCAGTCGTTGCAGATGCGGTGCCCGGTGCCGGGGCACATCGGGTTGTCGATGCAGACGAGCGCGAGCGCGGCGATCGACTCGCCCCGCCCGCGCATCGTGTGCATCTCGCTGATCTTCTCTTCGAGCGGGCAGCCGTGGAGCTCGACGCCGAGCGGGTTCGACTTGATCGCGCCGGTCTTGTTGTCGCGCAGGCCCTTCGAGCACGAGTCCTTGTCGCGATCGTGGCAGAGGAGGCAGTAGTCGACCTGGCTCTCGACCTCGCGGGGCCCCGCCCGCCGGTCGGTCAGCGCGAAGCCGTCGCGATCCCTCCGCTCGTGCTCCGGCCCGACGAGGAGCTCGGCCGAGCCCGGGCCGTCGCCCGCGCCCTTCTTGTGCAGCTGGACGAGCGCCTGGTAGTCGAGCGTGCGCGGCGCCTTGAGCGTCGGCCAGCGCCGCGCCGGATCGTGCTCGTCCGCGCGGCGCGCCGCGAGCCACGCCTCGACGGCGTCGAGCGCGAACGAGACGACCGCCGCGTCCTCGGCCTCCGTCGGCTCCGCGCCCGCGACCGAGACCGCCTGCGCCACGCGCTCCGCGAGCGCCGGGTCCTCCCGCAGCGCCGCGCGCGCCTTCGACGCCCGCCCGCGGAGCTCGTCCGTCCACTTCGCGCCGCCGGCCTTGGCGGCCTTGCGCGCGATCTCGTCGACCTCGATCAGCGCGAGCACCGCGCGCGCGATCGCGAGCTCCTCGGCGGCGGAGCCGCTGTCGAGCGCGCTCGCCGGCGCGCCCATGGCCACGAGCGACCGCCGCGCCGCGTGCGCCGCCTCGACGTGCGTGCCCTGCCACGCCTTCCCCGGGTTCGGCTTGAACAGCCGCTTCTTCGAGAACTCGCGCTTGAAGTCCCAGAGCGCGCCGCGCTCGAGGGTCGCGTCGATCTGCGCCTGGGTCTCCCGCTCGACGCGGAAGAGCGTGGCCACGAAGCGGCCGACGTACGGCGCCGCCGCGAGCAGCGCCTCGGAGACCTGCTCCGGGGTGAGCGCGGTCCGGACCGCGTCGCCGCCCCCGGCGCCGGAGGCCCCCGCCGGCTCCGCGCGCAGTGCGGCCCGGTACGCGTCGAAGCGCGCGAAGGCGCCCTCGTCCGACGCATGGAAATACTCCTCGAAGCGCTCCGTCAGCTCGGCGAGCTTCGCAGGGTCGAAGAGGTCGGCGTAACCGAAACCAGGGATTCCGAGCTCGAGCTCGGAAGCATCGGAGGTGGCCTGCACCCACGCAGAGAAGTCACCCTGCACTCCAGCGTTCGCTTCCATACCCGCGGCAAATGCTTTCTATTTCAAGGGGTTTGCTCGACCGGCGAGGGCGCGCCCGCCCGATCCCGAGAGCGACGTAAAGTAGCACCGGGCGGTACCGCCGACCTGTCTCTCGGGCAACATTCATCGCGCCCGCGCTGCGCTCGCCGACGCGAGCGCGCATCGGTTGCGCGTTCGCCGCGTTCGCCGCGCTCGCCGCGCCGGCGAGGCGAACGCGGGCGCATCGCGGTCTAGAAGCCCTGCGAGACGACGCGCTCGATCGTGTGGGTCGAGATGTTGCCCGCGATGACGTCGGGATCTCGCAGCAGCGCCTGGTGCAGCGGGATGTTCGTGCGGATGCCGCCGATGATGAACTCGTCGAGCGCGCACCGGAGCCTGGCGATCGCCTCGGCCCGGTTCGCGCCGTGCGCGATCACCTTGGCGACCAGCGAGTCGTAGGAGCTCGGGACGCGGAAGCCGCCGTACACGCCGGAGTCGACGCGGATCCCGACGCCGCCGGGGGAGTGGTACTCGGTGATGAGCCCGGGCCACGGCACGAACGAGCGCGGATCCTCGGCGTTGACCCGGCACTCGATGGCGTGGCCACGGAAGCTCCAGGGCCGCGTGTCGGGCAGCGTGAGGCGCTCGCCGGCGGCGGCGAGGATCTGCTGCGCGACAAGATCGACGCCGGTCACCATCTCGGTGACCGGGTGCTCGACCTGCACGCGGGTGTTCATCTCCATGAAGTAGAGATCGCCGCGGTCATCCATCAGGAACTCGAGCGTGCCGAGGCCCGTGTAACCGGTCTCGAGGACCGCGGCCCGGATGATGTCGCCCATCCTGGAGCGCTTCTCGTTGTCCATCGCCGGGCTGGGCGACTCCTCCATCACCTTCTGGTGCCGGCGCTGGAGCGAGCACTCGCGCTCGCCGAGCGTCCACACGCCCCCGTGCTGATCCGCGAGCACCTGGAACTCGATGTGGCGCGGCGCCTCGACGTAGCGCTCGAGGTAGACGTCCGGGTTCTTGAAGCCGTTCATGGCCTCCTGCGTCGCGATCTCGAACGAGCGCTGCACCTCGCCGTCGTGGCGGACGATGCGCATGCCCCTGCCGCCGCCGCCCCCGGAGGCCTTCAGGATCACCGGATAGCCGACGCGCTCGGCCTGCTCGCTCGCGTCCGCCGCGCTCGTGAGCACGCCGGTGCCGCTGAGCATCGGGATGCCGAAGCGCTTGGCGACCGCGCGCGCGGACACCTTGTCGCCCCAGGTCCGCATCGCCTCGGCGGTCGGCCCGATGAAGGTGAGCCGGCACTTCTTGCAGAGCTCGGCGAACTTCGGGTTCTCCGAGAGGAACCCGTAGCCCGGGTGGATCGCGTCGGCGCCCGTGACCTCGGCGGCGGCGATGATCTGCGGGATGTTGAGGTAGCTCTTCGACGCGTCGGCCGGGCCGACGCACACGGCCTCGTCCGCGAACCGGACGTGCAGCGCCGCGGCGTCCGCCTCGGAGTGGATCGCGACCGAGCGGATGCCGAGCAGGCGGCAAGCGCGGATGACACGCATCGCGATCTCGCCGCGATTGGCGATCAGGATCTTCTGGAACACGGCACCCTCGCCCCGGCAGCGCTAGCTGCCCCGCACCTTGAAGAGACGCTGCCCGAACTCGACCGGCTTGCCGTTGTCGACGAGAATCTCGACGATCGTGCCGGGGGAATCCGCCTCGATCTCGTTCATCAGCTTCATCGCCTCGATGATGCACAGCGCCTGACCCACGCGGATCGCGCTTCCGACATCGACGAAGGGCGGCGCGTCAGGAGACGGCGAGCGGTAGAACGTGCCGACGAACGGCGAGGTGACGTACGAGATCCCCTCGTCGCTCGCCGCGGCGGGCGACGCCGGTGGCAGCGCCGCAGCAGGCGCGGCCGCCGGCGGCGCGGCGGGTGCCGCGGCCGGCGCGCTCTGGAGATGGTACGCGACGGGCGTGAGCTGCGACGCCCCGCCCTGCGGCACGAGGCCCCCGCGCGTCAGCCGGATGCGAACGTGTTCGTCCTCGAACTCGAAGTCGCTCACGTTGCGCTTCTCTAGGAGGCGCACCAGCGCCCGCAACTGCTTGAGGTTGATGTTCATGGAAGGACGTTCGGCCATCGATGTTTGCCGCCTTTCAACCAGAGTGACGGCGCATGTTCAACCTCTTTCGTCCGACCGCAGCTTCTCCAGGTGCCCGAGCAGCCCGAGCAGCCCGAGCACGTACGAGCTCGGACCGAAGCCCGCGACGCGCGCCATGCACGCAGGCGCGATGCGGGAGCGGCGGCGGAACGGCTCGCGAGCGTCCGGGTTGGAGATGTGCACCTCGACGGTCGGGAGCGCGCACGCGCGGATCGCGTCGTAGAGCGCGATGGAGGTGTGCGTGTAGGCGCCGGCGTTGAGGAGGATGCCGTGGAAGCCGCGATCGCCGGCATGGCTGATCGCGGTCACGAGCTCCCCCTCGCAGTTCGATTGCATGCACGACACCGTGGCGCCGTGGGCCCGTGCGGCCTCCTCGACGGCGCTGTGGATGTCATCCAGCGTGGCCGTGCCGTAGATCGCTGGCTCGCGCTTGCCCAGCCGATCGAGGTTCGGCCCCGAGATGACCGAGATCCTGAAGCTGCTCAGACGAGCTCCTTCAGCAGCACCGGCACCTTGGTGCGCAAGAGGTACCGGGCCTTGCCGATGTTCGCGTCGGGCGTCATCGAGAAGGCCACGAAGTACGAGTTGTTCACGACGCGGATCAGCGTGGTGACCTTCTCCGCCTGGATCGCGATCTCGGCGGCGTTGCCCGCGTCGAGCATCTCGGCGGCGCGCTGGATCGACTTCAACACGACGCTGAACTCGGCGCCGATGGTGGTGATGTCGAACGCGGCCCCGGGCTTGGAGTAGCTGTCGACCGCGATCCCCTCGAAATCCATGAGAAGGGTCGCGATGCCGCCCTCGGTGTTCTCTACGACTTCCTTCAGCACGGCCTGGAACATGCGCCGAGACTACCCAAGCGCGGCACGATCGGGAAAACAAACGAACGGGACCCGCCGTCCCGCGCCGGAGGGAGGAGGGAGGAGGGAGGAGGGAGGAAGACGGACAGCCCGCGGAGACGCAGCCGCGCGACCGCGCCCGACACCGCGAAAGCTCGCGCCGTCCGCCCGTCAGCGCGGCGAAGCGGGCTGATATAACGATGAACGGCGAGCGCGCTTTGCCTCTTGCATCCTGGTCCCAACCGGGCGATTCCCGCCCCAGGGGGCCCGCTCCAAAGCACGCCTTGACCCTTGTCCCGGCGAGCGGCTAACGTGCGGCCGTTCTTTCGCCTCGCGGCAAGGCCGTGGGCGGATCCCGCCGGAGCATCTCACCGGCGGGGCGACGTGAAACGTGGTCGGAGCGGCGTACGCCGCACCCGCCAGCTCATCAAGAAAAACAAGGACGGCCCAACATCTATGCGTGCGCGAGCCGGGGATCCCCCCCGCACGATGCCCCAGAAGATCCTCGCCGGGCGGGCGACGGATCCTCAGCTGCGGGGTGATCTCGTTCAGGTCAAGGTCGATCAGGTAATCCTCTCCCGGGCGCCATCGCGCGCGCTGGCCGAGGCCATCGCCACGGGCATGAAGAAGACGCCGGTCGAAGTCGCCGTCGCCTACGACGGCACCTGCGTGGCCGACGCGAGCTCGCTCGCGGACACCGACGAGGGGAGCCCGCACTCGGTGTCGCCCGAGTTCCCGACCTACAACATCCCGATCGCGCGGCCCGGCATCGGCTTCCCCGCCCCCGTGCACCTCGAGCGCTTCGCCGCGCCGGCGCGGCTCGCCCTCACCGACGACCCGCGCCTCGCGACGGTCGGCGGCATCGGCATGCTGTCGCTCGTCGTCTCGCCGAGCCAGCTCGGGCAGGCGCTCGCCACGGGCTCGGCCTGGCTCCGGCCGCCGCGGAGCGTCCAGATCCACCTCTCGGGCCGGGTGCGTCCGTTCGTGTGCGCGAGGGACGTCGCCCTCGAGCTGCTCCGCAGGAACCTCGACGAGGTCGTGCGGCGCATCGAGGGCGAGCACCACGCGCCGGTGATCCTCGAGTTCGCCGGGCCGAGCGCGCGGCTGCTCTCGGTGGGCGACCGCGCGGTGCTCTGCGGCATCGCGCCGCAGGTGGGCGCGGCGGCGGCGCTGTTCGTGAGCGACGAGAAGACGGAGGTCTTCCTCCGCGATCAGCGCAGGTCGAAGGCCCACCGGGCGCTCGTGCCCGATCCGGGCGCGCCCTGCGAGGAGGTCGTCTCGATCGACCTCGGCACGGTCGACCCCCTGCTGATGGACGAGGAGGGCGTGGTCCGGCCGGTCCGCGATCTCGCCGGCAAGCCGGTGGCGCAGGTCGTCCTCGGGGGCGACTCCGGCGTGACGTTGCGCGACATGCTCGCGGCGGCGCTGCTGCTCAAGTCGAAGCGCGTCCCGTCGCGGCTCGATCTGCTCGTCGCGCCGCCGTCGCGGCAGGTGCTCGAGGTGCTCGCGCAGTCGGGGGCGCTTGTCGATCTCGTGGCGACGGGCGCGCGGATCATCGAGCCGGACAGGCGCGTCGTGACCTCGGAGATCTACCCGCCGCCGCCCGGCGGCCTGTCGCTGCGCACCGCCGATCCGGAGCCGCGCATCGCCGGGGCGCCGTCGTTCGTCGTGGCCTCGGCCGAGACGCTGGCCTACGCCGTGGCCACGGGCTCGGTCGGCGATCCGCGGTCGTTCAAGCGGCCGGTGCGGGTGACCGTGCCACGGGCGCTGCCGACCGACGACGTGCTGATCCTCCGCGACAAGAAGGGCGAGCAGGTGAGCACGAAGAAGCCGCCGGCGGCGCCCGCGGCGGTGCCCTGGAAGGGGCCGCTGACGCTCGACGTGCTCGCGGGCGTGCCGAAGGGGAACGGGCGCGCGGCGGTCGGGGTGCGCGGGCGCAAAGCCCCTGGCCTGGCCGAGCCGGCCACGCCTGTCGCCGACGGCGACAGGGCGCCGGCCGAGAGCACGGCGGCCAGCGGGGTGGCGCTCGTCCTGTCGACGCTCGACGAGGTGCGGGCGGTCGCTGAGCGCGCGACCGACCTGTCGGCGGTGCGCGCGGTGGTCGCGCCCTTCGTGCCGAGCACCGCGGTGTCGGCGTTCGCGAGCGAGGGGATCGCCACGTTCCTCGTCGGCGCGGAGGCGCTCGGCAGCATCAAGGGGCAGAAGAGCTTGGAGCTCCCCGCCCCCGCCCAGTGGGGTGATCGCGTCGCGGCCGTCTTCGACGGCGAGCGCGTCGAGGTGGCCTGGCTCGCGACGGGCATGGAGCGGAGCTGGACCCACGCAGGCACCGTGCGGCAGCCGCCCATCGCGAGCAAACCAGCGCGGTAGCGGGGCGAGCGCGCGGCCGATCCGGTGGGGATGCGGGGCCATCCTCACCGGAAGCGGGGGCGCGGAGCCTCCCCGCCGGGAACCGGGGAACGAGAGCGCGGCGCTCAGGGCGCCGCGCGCACCGGGGCGAGCGGGGCGAGGAGCTTGATCTCGTTCGTGAGATCGCGGAAGCGGATCTGCTGCTCGTTGATCTGCATCTCGAGCACGATGACGCGCTTCGTGATCTCGTCGAGGCGCGCCGACGCCTTCGCGAGCCGGTCGGTGAGATCGCGGCGGAGCTCGTCGGCGGTCCTGTTCTTCTCGATCGCACGGAGGTTCTGCCGGAGCTCGTGGCTTTGCTGCTGGAGGCGCTCCTGCTCCGCGATCAGCTTGTCGCGCTCGTCGATGGCGGGGCGCAGCTTGCCCCGGACGTCCCAGGCCTGGCCGAGCTGCTTCGCCGCGGTCGCGTCGGCGCGCGGGTCCTTCAGGTAGGCCTGCACCGCGTCGTCGGCGAGCTGGCTGAGCCAGTCGATCTGCTGCCGGAAGAGCCGCCGCTCGTCCACGTCGAGCACCGCCGTCCCCCGCCGCGGCACGTCGATCGGCACGAGCGCGCTGCCCGTGCCGACGTTGTCCTCGGTGCCCTTCGGGGGCGCGTGCAGGCGCGTCCCGTGCAGGCGGGGGTGCTTCACGAGCGTCCTCGCCGCGAGATCGCCGCCGTTGCGGACGGCGTACTTGGTGTGCGTCACCCAGTCGCGCTCGATCTCGAGCGCGCCGCCCTCGATCTTCGCGATGCGCGCGCCCTCCGCGCTCTCCTCGCGCGCCGTGTCGACGGCGAGACCCCGCTCCAGCGCGAACGGCACCGTCGTCGTGGCCCCCGGCGGCAGCGGCTCGACCATGCCCTGGCCGAGGAACGAGCCGTTCTCGAAGACCGCGATGGGGCCGCGCTCCAGGAGCCCCTTCGTGTCGTTCGTGAAGCGCGCCACCCGGAACGGGTGGGAGCTCGACGCGGGCACGCCGCCGTCGGGCGCGAACAGGAAGATCGACTCGCCGGGCACCTGCTTCGCGAGGAGCAGGACCATCGTCGCGCTCCGATCGGGGATGTCGACCGGGAACGGGATGTCGTACCGCGTCGTGCCCGCCTCCATCGCGACCGCGGCGAGGGCGCTCATGTTGCGCGGCGGCGACGGGTTCATCATGGCCTTGCTGTCCATGGCCGCCGGATCGTCGGCGAACACCGCCCCGCCCCGCTGCGGCCCCGCGGCGCCAGGCGCGCCGCCGTAAGCCCGCTTCGCCGCCGGCCTTGTGGGCATCTTGACCCTGGCAGCCTCGGCCTGCTTCATGAACGCCAGGTTGCCGCTCTCCTCGGCCTCGCGCGCGTACTCGTCGGCCACCTCTGCCGCAGGCGCCGGCGGCGCAACCGGCATCGCCGCGGGCGGCGGCGGAGGCGGCGCGGGCTGCGCAGCCTCGGTGGCCAGCGTGGTCTCGCTCGTCGGCACGGACGCGATCACCTCGCCCTGGTCGCTGACGATGGGGCGCGGCGGGATCGCCGCCTGGTCGAGCGTCGCCTGGAAGGCGAGCGGCGCGCCCGCCACGAGCGACAGCTTCACGCCATTCCAGTCCTCGCCCGAGAGGTTCTGCACGATGCCCCACGCCTGGAGGTGCGCCTGCTTCGACGTGGCGCGCGGGTCCACGCTCGCGGCGCCCGGAGCCCCGACCGCGCCCATCACGAGCCGGTAGGAGGGGCGCCACACCGGCGTCTCGGCCACGTAGCCGACCACGAGGTCGTGCTCGCGCCCGTCGAGCGTCAGTTTCACGTCCGCGAGCTTGTCTCGCTTCTTCTTCTCTGCCGTCGCGCCCTTGTCCCTGGGCGGCGGCGCGACCGTCACCTCGGGCCCGGGCGCCGCCGGTGCGTCGTCCTCGTCCGAGCCGTCGTCGACCTCGACCGGGAACGACGCGCTCCGGACGCTGCTGCCGCCGGCCTCGATGACCGCGAGCGTCGCGAGGAAGTCGCCGACCTTCTCCTTGCGCACGCGGAAGGTCACCTGATCGGCGTCGATGACCCCCCGGCGCTCGAAGTACGCGACGCCGTTCCTGTAGATGACCACGCGGCGGAGCGCGAGCCCCGAGGCGTCCACATCGGGGACGCGCGCGCAGCCGACGAGCAGAGAGAGAGCGAGGAGCAGGCCGGAGCCCGCTCGCGCGACGTCGTACCGTCTCATGATGTCCGTGGGTTTTTCTTGGGTCAGCTGTCGGTAGGCGCCGTCGAGGCGCGGCGCCAGTCGGGCGGCAGGTCGAGAAAGCCCTCGTTGCAGAGGAACTCGTAGAGCCCCTCGCAGACCTCGCCGCAGATCATGCTGAAGAGCTGGGGATCGGTGATGAAGAGGATCGTCTCGTCGCGCTCGGAGCCGGCCGTGTCGGCGAGCTGGGCGACCAGCTCGTCCTCGGCGAAGCCGATGAGCATCACCATGAGGTGGCGCTCGAACGCCGCGCGGAAGCGAGGGAAGGCCTCGCTCGTCACCTTGTACGCGAACGCCCTGCCCTCGAACGTGCCCGCGTCACGCACGACCCGCGCGGCGATCTCGCCGAGGCTCTGGGCGAGGCGCACGCTGAAGAAGTCGACGAGCACGGCGTGCACCACCGAGACGATGCGCCTGAGCTCGCTCGATCGGCGCGACAGGAAGGCGTCCTGCATGTCCTTCGTGAGCTTCGCGAGCAGCTCGAACGACTGCTCCCGCGCCTCCTCGGAGGCGAACTCGAAGCCGTCGAGCTCGGTCGCGATCCGGTTCTTGTAGCGGGTCAGCACGTAGAAGAGCGCCTGCTCGCCGTGGTGGATCACCTTCGGCGCGCCGTCGCGGCCCCGCGTCTTCTCGTGGAGCTCGGACTGGAAGAACAGGCGGGCGAGGTTCTTGTGGATCTTCTTGAGCCGCCGCTCGACGAGCAGCGAGATGCCGTCCTCGCGGATGACCCGCTCGAGCAGGGTGCGGAGGGTCTTCTCGTGCGCGTCTCGGATCGCGTCGTGGTTCCTCGTCCCGCGCTCCGCCGCGCCCGCGGAGGCCTGGATCACCTTCAGCTGGGCGACGACCTGCGCGGTGACCGCGTCGAGCTGGGGGTTGGTCTCGAGATCGGCGCGGTAGTGGACGATGCGGGCCTGCATCTGCTCCTCGAGCAGGCCGAGCGCCATCTCGGTGATGTGGTCCTTCAGCGCCTGGCTGACGTGCTCGCCCACGCGCCGCGGCGCGTTGGGCGGGAGCGACCGCGGCGGCTCGAGCGCCGCCCTCTCCCCCGGCCTGGCACCGGGTTGCGATCGGCCCGAAGGCGGCAGCGGCGGCGGGTTCCGAGGGGCCGAGGCCATGAGCAGAGAGCATACCGGAAGTCGCGCGCGGTGTGCGGCTTTGGCGGAGCGGCGCAAGTCGGAGTAAGACGGCGCTCATGCACACGGTCGCTTCACGTACGAGAGCCTGGGAACCGGAAGGACAACGGGCGCCCTCCTGCTCGGCGCCCCCTCCCGCGGCGCCCCCGCGCCTGGCCCGCCGGCGCCTCGCGGCGACGCTCGCGCTCGCGCTCGTCAGCGCCGGAGCGGGCTGCTCCCGCGAGGGCGACGGCCATCCCCCGCCCGCGCGCACGCCGGAGCCCACGGCGCGGCAGGAGCCAGTCGCGGCCGGATCGCAGGCCGCCGCGGGCAAGGAGGGCGACGCCGCGCCGGCGGCCGAGGGCGCCGCCGCCGCGGGCAAGGAGGGCGACGCCGCGGGGGCGCCGGCAGCGCAGCGCCCGAAGATGAACGTGCTCGTGATCTCGATCGACAGCCTGCGCGCGGACATGCCCTGGAACGGCTACGAGCGCGACATCGCGCCCACGCTGACGGCGTTCGAGAAGAAGGCGGTCAGCTACACGCGCCACTATGCGATCTCGTCGTACACCTCGATGAGCGTCGGCGGCTTCCTCGCCGGCCGGTACCCGAGCGCGGTCGATCGCAGCGGCTACTTCTTCGGCAACTACCCCGACAGCGTCGTGATGTTCCCGGAGCTCCTGCAGAAGGCCGGGGTGCGGACGATGAGCGCGCACGCGCACTTCTACTTCGACCAGAAGGCGGGCTTCCGGCAGGGCTTCGACCTGTACGAGATCGTGCCCGGGCTCTCGGCCGACAACACGACCGACCGGAACGTGACGAGCCCCGGGCACCTGGAGCTCGCGATCAAGATGCTCTCCGACAAGGCGAACACATCGGGCACCTTCTTCGCGTACTTCCACTTCCTCGATCCCCACGACGTGTACATGACGCACGAGGGGATCGAGCCGTTCGGCAAGCGCGCCCGCGACAAGTACGACGGGGAGGTGAAGTTCACCGACATGCACGTGGGCAAGCTGCTCGATTTCGTCGCGAAGCAGCCGTGGGGAAAGGACACGGCGATCATCGTGACCGCGGACCACGGCGAGGCGTTCGGCGAGCACAAGATGTATCGCCACGGCTTCGAGGTGTGGGACGTGCTCACCCACGTGCCGCTGATGATCCAGGCCCCCGGGGGGATCACCCCGCGCCGGATCAACGTGCCGCGCAGCTCGATCGACCTCGCGCCCACGATCCTGGAGCTGACCGGCGCCCCGCCGGAGCCGTCGTTCCCGGGCACGAGCCTCGTGCCCGAGCTCTACGGCGCGAGCGCCGAGCCGCGCGACGTCATCGTCGATCTGCCGCGCACGAGCGACAACGACCGGCGCAGGGCGCTCATCAACGGGCGGCACAAGCTCATCGCCTACGGCGACGACGACGCGTTCGAGCTCTTCGACGTCGTCGCGGATCCGGGGGAGACGAAGGATCTCAAGCGCGAGCAGGGGGCCGTCTTCGAGGCGATGAAGGCGATCTACAGGGAGCGCTCCGCCGCCATCAAGGACGTCTGCCCGAAGAACACGGCGAAGCTCAAGGGGAAGAAGAAGAACAAGCCGTGCTAGCGCAGACGCACGGAGCTAGCGCGCCGGCGGGGCGACGACGATCGTAACGACGTCGTCCTCGCCCGCCTCGCTCGCGGCGCGCGCCACGAGGCGGGCCCCTCCGCACTCCAGGTGCAGCACAACGGGCGCCACCGCCTCGCGGCTGCACGACGGATCGCCGGAGACGCGCGCCGCGAAGGCGCCGCGCGAGAGCTCGACCGCCAGGGCGATCCCCCCGATGCGGCCCTCGGGGTCGTCCGGGGCGACCTCGCGCGCCGAGCGCGCCTCCTCGAGGCGCGTGAAGAGATCGGGCCCCCGGATCGCGACCTCGAGCGGGCGGCCCGCCGCGTCCTGGAGGACGGCGACCTCGATCTCCGCCTGCCGCGGCGCGCTCTCGCCCCCGGCGTTCACGACGAACGGGAGCGCGATCCGCTTCGCGCAGGCGGCAGCGCCCGGGGGCGCGCGCTCGTCGGCCGGCGCGCACCGGGGCGCTGGCAGCGTCAGGCTGAACGGAACGATCACCTCGGCAGGCGCCTCCGCGAGCGGGCGCCCCCAGGCCTCCTTGCCCAGGAACCGGTGCAGCCATGCGGCGAGCTCCGCGCGGATCCGCGCGCGCTCCGCCCGCTGCCTCGAGAGGTGCGCATCCGTCTGCTGGGCCGCGCGCGAGAGCAGGTCGCCGGCGCTGCGCTCCCGGACGAGCGCGCGCAGCCGGTGGGTCGCCTCCGCGCGGAACGCGCCCCTGGGCAGCGTGGCCAGGTACGCCGCGAGGCCGGCGGCGGTCCCGCGCTTCGCGGCGTAGTAGATCGGCTCGGCCCGCGCGAGGTACGCGCGCACCTCGGCGGCGAAGGCCCCCTCCGGGTGGCGCTCCAGGTAGGCCGACGCCGCCGCGAGCCGCCCCTCGAGGGTCCTCGATACGCGCGTCGCCCGGTACGCCGCATAGTCGTCGTAGCTCGCGAGGAGCGCCGGCTTCGAGGCGCACCCGGACAGGGCCGCGACGAGCGCGGCGCACGAGAGCACCCGCGCGGCCCTCGCGAGGCGTCGACCCGACGCGACCGCGCCGCGCCCGCTCACGGCGCCTCTTCCAGTGGGCAAAAATTGCACTCCGTCGGGATCGACGCGCCCTCGTCCGCCATGTGATCGCGGTACTCGTCGCAGCTCGCCATGTTGAGCTTGTGCAGGCACACCTCGCCGTCGTGGACCAGCGGATAGCAGCCGGCCGGGAGCTCCGGCGTGGCCTCGAAGCCGCAAGCGGCGGCGCAGGCGCGCGTGCGCAGGCCACAGTCCTCGCACTGGGCGCAGTCGATCTGCGCCTTGAGCGCGAAGAATTTGTACGGGTCGAGCTCCTCCGGCGCCTGCCCGCAGCTGCCGATGTCGCCCACGACCGGCGCGATGCCCACGAGGAGCAGCAGCGCCGCGACCCCAGCGGCCTCGCTCGCCCGGAGGCGCCCGCGGCGCCGCTCGCGCCCCGACGAGCTCATGGCAAGAGCTCGTGCTCGATCATGAGCCCGAGCTGCGCGGAGACGACCGGATAGATGGTGTACGCCGCGTCGTACGTCGCGGCGCCGTAGAAGAGATCCCCGACGATCTCGCCCGACAGCGCGACGCCCGCGAGGAGGAAGTACCCGAGCCCCACGGCGAGCTCGCCGCCGACGTTCACGTCGGGCTCGATCAGGATCGCCGCGCCGAGGCGCCCGTACGCGAGCGCGCGCGTGAGGCCGCGGTAGGCGACGAAGTAGCTCGGCGTGAGCGACTCCTGCGGCACGCCGTCCACCGCGATCGAGAGGCGCAGCGCCCCGCCGTGCTGGACGCCATCGGCCGGCCCCAGCGCCAGCGCGACGCCGAGATCGAGGTACCCCGCGGTCAGCGAGAGCGACTCCGCCGTCTCCCCGAGCTGCGTCTGCAGGCGGTACGGGTTGTTGAACCGGATCCCGGTCCCCATCGCGAGGGTCGACACGACGCGCCCCGCCGTCCCCGGTGGCCGCGAGAGCGCGCGGTACGCCTCGATCTCGGCGCCCCCGCCCGCCTCGCCCGGCGGCGCCTCCGCGCCGCGGCCGGCAGCAGGCTGGGCCGCGGCGGCGCGCCCGAAGGACGCCCCGAGGAGAACGGCCGCGAGCGCAAGCCCGGTCCGGAGTTCCAGCATCGCCACGAGCCTTCTACCCCGAGGTGGCGCTCGCTGGCACGCTCAATTGCGTCCCGACCGCGCGGCGCGCGCGCCTCGTCCGCGCGCGGCGCCCCCGGCCGCGGCGCAGCGTGCAGCCTTCGGCACGGTCCTCGCTCCCGTTGCGTATCCGCCCGCTGCACCTGCGGACCGGACCCTGCATGGGGAGACCACCGTGAGCAATTCAAGCACCCGAGGCAGGCAGAGCACCGCCGCACCTTCGTCACCGCCACGCGCGCCGCGCACGAGCACGACGCAGCGCCGAGAACGAGAAGATCGCAGCGACCCGGGAAGGCTCCGCAGTCAGGCGCAGGCTCCTCAGAGCGCCGCGCGCTGGGCCGGAACGAGCGAGCTGGACGAGCCGTTCATCGACATGATGGACGCCGCCGCGGCGCCCCCGCTGCGCGGCAAGGTGAGCCCGCGCAGCGAGATCAGCGACGTGATCCCGACGCTCGACGACGAGGTCCGCGGCTACCATCACCACCCGAACGACGCCGGCTGCACCGAGTTCGAGGTGAACCCCGACGCCGCCGACGCCGCCGCCGATCTGGCGAGCGATCTCGGGGCGGAGTTTCTCGAGGGAGCGACGCGGGGACAGGACATCAGCGACGTCGTGATGTCGCACGACGACGACGACCTGCCCTATCTCCTGGAAGACGAGGAGGTCGAGTCCGTGGAGCCGGACGCCGAAGACGACGAGCAACCTGTGACCCAGCGGATGCGACGGAACGTGGGCTGAGAGGCGGCCCGCGCCGGCGCGGCGAGACCGCGGCGCGCTCCGCCTCGCGCGGCGCGAGCAGGCCCGGCCCGGTCACGCCTGCCCGAGCACGGGCAGCTCTGCCACCACCTCCCCGTCGATGCGGATGAAGGCCAGCAGGCCCTCGTCCTCGTAGGCCAGCACGTCGAGCACGATCCGCTCGCACAGCGGCAGCACGTACAGCGCTCCGTCGTCCGCCATCACGGTCATGGATCGCACAGGTGCGCTCGCCGTGGGCAGCGTCTCCGTGGTCCGTCGTCGCGCATCCATGTTGCTTGAGCTCCCAGGCTTGAATCGAGCTCCGGCCACCGCCGGCGCCGCGAGGCTAGAGGGCCTGCCCGCCCTCCCACCAAGCGCCTTCCGTGCCACAGCGCTGGCGCTGCAGCGTCAAAGCCGGCGACGTTCCACCGCGACATACGGGTTTCGCCCCCGCCCGCGCCGCTGCGCCGCAGCAGCTCGGCCGCAAGCGGCGCCGCCCCCCGCCCGCAGCGGAGCGAGGCCCTTCGAAGCGCAGCGAGGACGCGATTTCGAGCCATCTCCGGCCTCTCCGCGGACCGCGCCGCGCGGCCGCCCGCCCGGCCGCGCGCGTTCACCGCGGCCGACGCGCGCCTCCGGCGTCCGGCGCCGATGCCGCGGACAGGACCTTTCGCGCGAGCTTGGAAACGCCGAACTCCAGCACGCCCGGATCGAGCCACGCCGCCTTCTCGTAGGGGGCGGCAAGCTTTGCCCGGCAGCGCCACGGGGCCGCCACCTCGGCGCGCGCCACCGTCACGTCGAGCCGCCGGTGCGTGAGGATGTGGCGCACGCGGCCGACCTCGCGGAGCGGCGCGTCAGGCCCGACGCCGACCTGCTCGAGGAGCGCGCGGGCGTCCGCGAGCGCGCGCGCCTCGACCATGGGCGGCTCCCAGAGCCCGCCGAAGAGACCTCCCTCGGCGCGCCGGGCGAACAGCACGCGGTCGCCCGACCGCACCACCGCGGCGACCATCTCGACCGCCTGGACGTCGCGCTTCGGGGCGATCACCGGCAGCTCCGCCTGCCGCCCCAGCGCGCGGGCGGCGCACGCGCCGTCGACGGGACAGGCATCGCAGCGGGGGTTGCGGGGCGTGCACACGGTCGCGCCGAGCTCCATCAAGGCCTGGTTGAAGCGTCCCGGATGGACGCTGCCCGCGGGGCCCCGCACGAGGCGCTCCGCGGTCGACCAGAGCTTGCGCGTGCCCGATGCGCTGCGGATGTCGTCGTCGATGCCCTCGATGCGGGAGAGCACCCGGGCGACGTTGCCGTCGACGAGAGGCACCGGCTGATCGTACGCGATGCTCGCGATCGCGCCCGCGGTATACGCGCCGACGCCGGGCAGGGCGAGGAGCGCCGGGACGTCGCGGGGGAGCGCGCCGTCGTGGCGCGCGGTGATCTCGCGCGCGGCGAGGTGGAGCACGCGCGCACGGCGGTAGTAGCCGAGGCCGCTCCACAGCGAGAGCACGTCGTCGATCTCGGCGGAGGCGAGGGCGGAGACCGTGGGGTAGCGGGCGAGGAAGCGCTCGTAGTACGGGATCACCGTGTCGACGCGGGTCTGCTGGAGCATCACCTCGCTCAGCCAGATCGCGTAGGGGTCGCGCGTCCTGCGCCACGGCAGGTCACGCGCGACGCGGTCGAACCAGGCCCCGAGGGCGGCCGCGATCTCCCGGTCGCGCTCGCTCGGGTCCGGCGGCGCCGGCGGGGGCGCGCTCGCGCCCTGCTCACCGGACGAGGCGCGGCGGCGCGGGGCGCGCTCCTGATCCTGGTTCTGGCGTGAGCCCGCGCTCGGGCGCGCGGGTGTCTGGCGTGAGCCCGCGCTCGAGCGCGCGGGTGGGCGGGGCGTCGTGCTCACGCGCGAGGGGCCCGCCCTCTGCAACGTCGGCGCGGATCGCGCGCGTCGTGCCTCGTTTTGTGCGGATTGCGCGGCCGCCGCTCGCTGCGCACAGAAAACGCTTCCATCGCGCGGGACTCTAGCGCAAGAGCCGACCGCGGTGTCGTCCCGGCGCCCCTGCCCCTCCCTGCTCTTCCTCAGGGCCGCGCGCCTCTGCGCCGCGTTGCTCCTCGGGCTCGTCGCGGCGGGCTGCCGTGATGAGCCGCGCCCCTGGGAGGGCAAGCCCGGCCCCCCGGTCGTGCTCTCGGCAGCGCCGCCGAACGTGGCCGTCACGGTCGGGACCGGCGGGCTGTCGGACGCCGACGCGGGACAGGGCGAGGGCGACGCCGGCGCGCCCGCGGATCTCGACCTGCCGGTCCTCCCGGTGCGCGTCGGCGGGCCCTGGGTGCGCTGCTACGGGAACTTCAGGATCAGCGGCAATCCGGTGAAGGACGTCACGCGCCTTTCGCTGCTCTGCGGTCCGGAGAACGGCATGCGCCGGGTCTCGCCCAAGCCGATCGAGGGGCAGGTGGCCGAGGGCGGGGCGATCGTCACGGAGCAGCTGCAGGCGGTCCGGGGCGCATGCTACCGGGTGTTCGCCGTCGGCGGACCGGGGGTCCTCAACCTGGATGTCGCCGTGCGGAGCAGCCGCGGGGCGATGATCGCGAGCGACGGCACCGAGGACGCGTGGCCGATCGTCCAGCCGGATCGGCCTTTCTGCCCGCTCGAGGACGACGACGCCACCGTCGAGATCAGCGCTCGCCGCGGCGCCGGCCGGTTCGCTGCGGAGGTGTGGATGCTGAAGTCCTACAAGCGAGCGCGCGAAGGCGACGCCGGCGCGGACTCCGACGAAACCTACGAGACGCACGACACGGACGCCTACGAGGAGCTCTGAGCCGGCGGCGCGCCCCCGCGATCGGCATGCGCGCGACGCCGCGGAGTCGCTAAGTTCTGTCCTGGTCACCACGACCCCCCGCCGCGCGGCCTGGTTCGAAGGCCGAGCTCTCCCGCCAGCGGACCCGACGCGCGAAAGGCTCCCCATTGTCATCAAAATCCGGCAGATCCATGGACCATGGCGCGACGCCGGCACCCTGCACGAACCGCTGCATTGACGTGGCCGCCCCGTCCCGCTAGGGGAGCCCGAGCCATGGCCGACGACACCGAGCCGCTCCGCGAGGACGAAGGGGACAAGGTGGAAGGCGAGGGCGAGAAGAAACGCCTCTTCGAGCGCGCTATCCCGGAGCTCTTCAAGCGCGTGGTCGAGCGCGCCGTCGAGAGCGGCATCGACAGGCTGAGCGAGGGGCCCGAGAACCTCCGGCACTTCGTGGGCGACCTCAAGCTGCCCAAAGAGGTCCTCCACTACCTCTATACCCAGATCGACGAGACCAAGAACGGTCTCTACCGGGTCGTCGCCAAGGAGATCCGGGACGTCCTCGAGCACACCCAGTTCGCGGACGAGATCACGAAGGTGCTGACGAAGCTCTCCTTCGAGATCAAGACCGAGATCCGCTTCGTTCCGAACGATGCGGCCAAGAAAGACGACGGCCAGGACGAGCCGAGGACGGGCTTGCCGAAGCCGGAGGTGACCGCCCAAGTGAACGTCAAGGATCGAAGCAAAGAGACCGGGCGAGACCGGCGCCGTGAGGAGAAGTGACGACGAAGAAGCTTAGGACTGGCGGCGAAGTCGACGCCTGGTGCACCAAGTGCCGCCTGGACCTCACCCACCGGATCATCGCGATGGTCGGCGACGTGGTGAAGAAGGTCGAGTGCAAGACCTGCATGTCCCACCACCTCTACCGCCAGCCGAAGAGCGAGCGCGAGAGCCGCGCGGCCGCGCGCGTCGCGTCGCGGGGCAGCGGCGAGCCGAGGGCGACGTCGTCGGCCTCGACGCGCGGCGGCGGCGTGGAGCGCCTCACGGCCGCCCAGCGCGCCGAGCGCGACCAGACGCTCGCGTGGGAGCGCGCCATCGCGGGGAAGCCCTCCGGGGCGTTCAAGCCGTACCGCATCACCCTCACCTTCGGCGAGGGCGAGCTCATTCACCACAGCAAGTTCGGCGACGGCGTGGTCGCGAAGGTCATCGATCGGGGCAAGATCGAGATCCTGTTCAAGGATGGGCCCCGGACGATGGCGCACGGGCAGCCGTAGCGAGCTCGGCGGCGCTCGCTCGCAGCCCGGAACTTGGGGCTGCCCGCACGATCGGGTAGCCTCTGTGTCGCCGTGGACAAGCCTTTGCCCCCTCCCGCCAGCGAACCCCCGCGCAGGCGGCGGTCCCGCCCGCGCTTGCCCGAGCGCGCGCTGCGCTGCGTCGCGGTCTGCGCGATCGCGGTCGAGGCGCTCTGGTACGGCATCCATGAGGTCCGCGGCTTCGGCCCGGCGCTGGCCGACGGGGCCCGGGCCGTGGTCGGCCCGGCTCCGGTCGCGTGGGCCGAGGACGTGGCCTACGGCGTCGCCGACCGCCTGAACCAGGCCATCTACCGGCACGCGCCCCCGAAGACGTTCTGGGAGCCCGCGCCCGCCGCCGCGGCGGAGGCCGTGAAGGGCAGCGAGGGCGTGGAGACCGAAGCGATCTCGTCCCCCTCCTCGTTCGAGCCGCCCTTCCGCGAGGTCGCGGCCACGGGCGACGGCGTCTGGGCGCCGGTCCCCGACGCCGTGCGACCCGGCGACGCCCCGGTGCTCTGGAGGAGCGTCGTGCACCCGGATCCGAGGCGCGTGTTCGCGGCGATCGCCGTGGTGGCGATCGACCTCGGGCGCGTCGACCTCCGGCTCGTCGCGGGCACGAAGGAGCCGTTCTCGCCGGACATCCCGGCCGAGCGCCGCCCGGGGCTCGTCCCCGAGGGCCACGCCGGAGGGCTCATCGCCGCCTTCAACGGGGGCTTCAAGGCGATGCACGGCCACTACGGGATGATGCTTGACGGCGACACCTTCCTGCCGCCGCGCGACAAGGCGTGCACGATCGCCCTCTACCGGACCGGCGCGGTGCGGATCCGCACCTGGCCCGAGCTGCGCGCCGACGAGGCCCGCATGGCCGCCTACCGGCAGACGCCGCCCTGCCTTGTCGAGCAGGGCGAGCTGCACCACTTGCTCTACGACTCGAACCGCGACTGGGGCGCGACCGTGAGCGGCGAGACGGTGATCCGGCGGTCGGCGCTCGGCGTCGACGCGACGGGCAAGCTGCTCTTCTACGGGCTCGGCGAGGCCGTGACCGCGCGCACCCTCGCCCAGGGGATGAAGGCCGCGGGCGCGCACGACGTGGCGGAGCTCGACGTCAACCACGCCTACCCGCGCTTCCTCCTGTACGGGCGCGGCGCGGACGGCGAGGGGCCGCGCGCGCGATCGGCGCTGATCCCGGACGTGCAGTTCAAGCCGGAGGAATACGTCGCCGAGCCCGCGCCGCGCGACTTCTTCTACCTGCGGCGGCGGCGGCCGACGGCGCCGCTCGGTATCGCCGATCGTCCGTCCCCCGCCGGCGACGTCCTCGGCCGCGGCGGGCGGTGATCCTCGATCCGCGGCGCCCCGGCGGAGCGCTCGCCGCGAACGCTACCGCCGGTCGAGCAGGTCGCGCACGCGCTGCGCGAGGGTCTCGGGGGTGAACGGCTTCTGCAGCAGCACGAGCTCGCGGTCGGCCTCGGCGCCCGCGAGGACGTCCTCGGCGTAGCCGGACATGTACAGCACGCACGCGCGCGGCTGGATCGTGAGGGTGCGCTCCGCGAGCTCGCGGCCGTTCATGCCTGGCATCACGAGGTCGGTGAGCAGGAGGTCGATCGCCTCCCCCCCCTCGCCCGCGAGCGCGGCCAGCGCTTCCTCGCCGCTCGCGGCCGAGAGCACGCCGTAGCCGCGCCGCTCGAGCACCTCGACGATGAGCTTGCGCACGGCTTCGTCGTCCTCGACGACGAGCACCGTCTCATCGCCGCCGGCCGGCGACGGCCGGGCGCGCGCGGGCGCCTCCTCGGAGCGGTCCTCGACGCGCGGCAGGTAGACGCGGAACGTCGTGCCGCGCCCGACCTCGCTCTCGACCTCGATGAGCCCGCCGCTCTGGCTCACGATCCCGTAGACCGTGGCGAGGCCGAGCCCCGTGCCCTTGCCGCGCGCCTTCGTCGTGAAGAACGGCTCGAACAGGTGCGCGAGCGTGTCGTGGTCCATCCCGTAGCCGCTGTCGGTCACCGACAGCACGACGTACGGCGGACCGCTCGCGGCGGGCGCGTCGCCCTCGTCCCGCTCCGCGGGCACGAACGACCGCGCCGCGGGGTTCTGGCCGGGCTCGCCGAGGGACGTCTCGACGACGAGCCCGCCGCCCCGCGGCATCGCGTCGCGCGCGTTCACGACCAGGTTGAGGAGGACCTGCTCCAGCTGGCTCTTGTCGAACTTGATCGACCCGAGATCCCGGCCGACGTTCGTCTGCAGATCGATGTTCTCGCCGATGAGGCGCTGGAGCATCGTCTGCATGTCGAGCACCACCGCGTTGAGGTCGAGCACCTCGCGCTGCAGCACCTTGCGGCGGCTCATCGCGAGGAGCTGCCGCGTGAGCGCCGCGGCGCGCTCCCCGGCCTTCGTGACCTGGAGGGCGTCGCGCCGGAGCGCGCTCTCGGTCCCGAGCCGGCGCAGGAGGAGCTCGCCGTAGCCGAGCATCACCATGAGCATGTTGTTGAAGTCGTGCGCGATGCCGCCGGCCAGCCGGCCGAGCGCTTCCATCTTCTGCGACTCGCGCGATCGCTCCTCGCGCTGCCGGAGCGCCTCCTCGGTGCGCCGCCGCTCGGTGATGTCGCGGAGCAGGACGAGGGCGTGCCCCTCGAGGAACGGCACCATGCGCGCCTCCACGTGGCGCTCTCCGCCCGCGCTCGGGACGGCGTGCTCGAGCGCGACCACGGCGCCCGTCTCGTGAGCCTCCCGGACCCCGCGCTCCAGCTGCTCTCCGAGCTCGCCGGGGAGCACCTCCGCCATGCGCTTGCCCAGCGGCGCCACGGGCGCGACGCGGAGCGCGGAGAGCCGCGGCTCGTTGTGGTCGACGATCCGGAGCTCGGCGTCGACGCGGAAGCAGAGATCCGGGATGGCGCGGAAGAGCGCGCGGAGCTCGCCCGTGGCGCGCGCGAGCTCCGCGGCCAGCGTGGCCTCGGTCTGCCGGGCCTCTGCGGGCACCGCCGCCGGGGTGGCGCCGGCAGGCGCGGCCGCCGGGGCGGCGCTGGCAGGCGCGGCCGCCGGGGCGGCGCTGGCAGGCGCGACGCCGGCGTGGACCGATCCCTCGGGATCGAGGTCGTCGTGGGACACGTGAAGCCGCGTAGCCCCCATGCGCTCAGCCGCCGGTCTTTTCCGCGGCGCCGCTCTCCAGGTTGACCGTCCAGCACACGGCGCCCGCCGAGGGCTCGCCGCCGGACGGCCCCACGCTGACCTCGGCGCGCGCCGGCCCGACGGCCCGGATGTAGAGCCGCTGTCCGACGGCGTCGCGCCCGAGCGCGCAGGCCGCGCGGCGCACCCGCGGATCGTCCGCCGCGACCTCCCCCTCGTCCTCGACCGCCATGAACAGGATCTCGACCTCGGGCTTCAAGCAGGCGCCCATCTCGCGCCAGGCGTCGTAGTCCACCGACGGATCGAGGACGTCGGCGAGCTGCCCGTGGCGGGCGCGCCCGACGCGGTAGCGGAACGCGTCGCGCTTCTCCGCGCGGAGCGTGGCCCCGATCCGATCGAACCGCAGCGACAGCGCGCCGAGCGCGGTCGCCATCTTGACCGTGGGCGCGCCCAGGTTCGCCTTGTCCGGCTCCTTGAAGCGGTGCACCTGCACGCCCGCGGGCAGCACGCCGGCGAGCAGCTCCGCGAGGCGCGGGTTCATCCCGAGGCGCCCGCCGAGCAGGATCCGGAGCCCCTGGTAGGGATCCGGCTCGCGCCCGATCTTGGCCACCGCGCCGCCGAGGTGCTGCCGGAACACGTCGATCGCGTCCCGGAGCCACGCGTCGAGCGCGCCGCTCAGCGCGCCGCGATCGATCGAAAGCGGCACCACGGCGCTCTCCCCGTCGAGCCCGACCAGCGCGAGCTTCTCCTCGACCGGCGCGCTCGGCCCCCCTTCGAGGAGAGGCCGCAGGAGCTCCTTGAGCGCCCAGGTGTTGGCGCGCGCGTCAGGCGACGGCGCGAGCAGATCTTCCGCGCCGTCGAGCGCGCTCTCCTCGGGCGGGCGCTCGAACGGGATCCGGCGCTCGCTCATCGCGGCCCGGCTGGCCGCGTACACCCGGTAGGCGAGCCGGTGCAGGAGCCGCTCGCCGCCGAGCCAGGGGATCGCCGTGGGCTCGAGGTACTCGACCATCCGCTCCAGCCCCTGCGCCACCTCGTGGCCCTTCGCGCTCCGCAGGATGCCGAAGGCGATCCCCGCCTCGCTTGCCCCGGCGTCGATGACGCAGAACGGGACGCCGCCCTCGCGCGGCTGGATCCCGAACATGCGGAACGCCTGCACGGCGTAGGCGATCGCCGACGGGCCCGCGTCGACGACCTGGAGGCCGTCGAGGTCGTGGTACTCGCAGAGGCCCGCCGGCAGGCTCCGGAAGAGACCGCGGCGGAAGGCGACGAGCACGCTGGCGCGGCGCTCGGGCGACCAGCCCGTCGGCATCGTGATCGCGTAGCGCATGGAGATCCCCCGCGAGCGCTGGTTCAGCTGCAGGCCGACGTAGTACGCGTAGAGCTCGATCGGGTCGAACGGGTCGTGCGCGCCGATCCCTTCCTCGTCGATGATGGGCGGCGCCGGCTTCTTCAGCGCCTCGGCGGTGTCGGGGTCGCTCCTGCCCCGGAGCCGGAACGGCTCGCCGCGCTCGGTCCGCTCGCGCAGGAGCGCGAGGGCCGGGAGGGAGGCCGCGGCGCGCTCGTGGGCGCCTTCGCCCGGCCGGAGGCGCATGTCGCGCGCGGCGTGCCCGACGAGCACGTCGCCCCAGCGCGTCATCGGCAGGATCACCCGATCGCGCCACGCCTTCGTGGTCCGGGCCAGCGCCTCGAACGCGACCTCGCTCGGGTTCTCGTTGTCGGCCGACACACGGACCGGGCCGTCGGCTCCGATCCGGACGAACTCGGCGCCGCCGCGCTCTCCCCGGACGGCGACGACCGTCGACGCGGCGCCGACGTCCACGGCGACCCAGTCGGTGCGCACGTCGAGCCGCGGGTCGCGCCGCTTCACCTCGGGCGGGATCGGGTCCTTGTCGGTCTTGCCGGTGCGCCGGTGCAGCCCGACCACGCGGCCCTGCCGGAGGATGGCGATCGACGTGGCGCCGAGGAAGCGCGCGCCCGTCCAGAAGCCCTGCGCGGGGTCGACCAGCGTCGTCCCCTTCACCGGATCGAGGTTCGCCACGACCTTGGGGAAGAAGTCCGCGATGTGCTCCGGCGAGGCCACGCCGTCGTAGCGCTCGACCTTGATCGGCGGCGAGTAGTAGTTCTGGAGCCCTTCCCCGAAGATGCGCGGACTGACCTGGATCAGCTTCAGATAGGGGATCGGGCAAGTCTGCTCGTCGAGGCGGAACTCCTGGTAGAGCGCGGACGGAGCGATCGCGTTCTCCATCTCGGGCGCGATGCGGGGGACGCTCGCGCTCATCTCGGTGCCGAAGTACATGAACTTCGTGCCCGCGTGCCCCGTGAAGGCGGCAATCCTGACCTCGTTGAACGTCGCCTGCCCGACGATGAGCGGCGGTAACGCGATCACGTAGTCGAGCACGAGCGTGGTGAGCCACGGCTGGTCGAAGAGGCGCGATTCCCAGCGCATGACGAGCGTCGGGAACTCGCGGCCGGCTAGCGACACGATCTTCTCCGCTTCGCGAACCAGGGCTCCATCGACCGATAGCTCGTAAACCGGCATACGAGGGCGACGTTACCACGAAGATCCCCTGCGCCAGCGCCGCGGATGCGCGGCGCTGGGCTTTCATTCCGCCCTCGGGCAGAGGGCGCGCTGTTCGGGCGGGGGTCAACGAACGCGGAGGCCCGCGCTCGGGCAGGCAGGTAAAGGCGACGCGGCGGGCGCGCTCGCCCCGCGAGGGCGTAGGCCGGGCTCGGGCCACCGTGCTAGTCTGGCCGGGTGATCTGCTTCTCCGCACCGGGAACGCTGTCATGAGCCCCTTGGTCGGCGAGACCATCGATGGCAAGTACCGGATCGTCCGGCTGCTCGGCCAGGGGGGCATGGGCGCGGTCTTCGAAGGCGAGAACTTGCGCATCCGGCGCCGCGTCGCCATCAAGCTGCTGCACGCGAGCATCTCGAGCCAGGCCGAGTCGGTCGCGCGCTTCGAGCGCGAGGCCCAGGCCGCAGCGCGGATCGGCTCCGATCACATCTGCGAGGTGCTCGACCTCGGCGTGCTGCCCGACGGCACGCGGTACATGGTCATGGAGTACCTCGAGGGCGAGACCCTCGGGGCCAAGATCGAGCGGATGGGGCGGCTCGGGCCCGAGATCACCGTGCCGATCATGGCCCAGGTGCTCGAGGCGCTCGGCGCCGCGCACGCCGCGGGGATCATCCACCGCGATCTCAAGCCCGACAACATCTTCATCGTCCCCTCGAAGGCCGGGCTCAGCAACTTCGTGAAGGTGCTCGATTTCGGCGTCTCGAAGTTCTCGCCGCTCGCCGGCTCGGAGATGAGCATGACGCGCACGGGCGCCGTCGTAGGCACGCCGTACTACATGTCGCCCGAGCAGGCGCGGGGCTCCAGCCCCGTCGACCAGCGGACCGACATCTACGCCATGGGCGTGCTGCTCTATCAGGCGACGACCGGTCAGGTGCC
This sequence comes from Sorangium sp. So ce887, assembly GCF_051521455.1. NCBI lineage: Bacteria > Pseudomonadati > Myxococcota > Polyangiales > Polyangiaceae > Sorangium > Sorangium sp. So ce887. The sequence continues at coordinate 5,566,897 of NZ_CP150354.1, forward strand.
GTTCGACGCGGCGACCTTCAACGAGCTGCTCTTCAAGATCGTCCTCGAGACGGCGCCGTTGCCCCAGCAGCTCGTGCCCGACCTCGACGTCGAGTTCTCCGGGATGATCCAGAAGGCGATGGCGCGCGAGCCGGGGGCTCGCTTCCAGAGCTGCGCGGAGTTCAAGAGCGCGCTCCTCGCCTGGGCTGCGGCGCGGCCCAGCCTGGCCTTGCTGAACACGGGGCGGGCCTCCATCCCGCGGCTGTCGCTGCCGTCCCAGCCCGAGACGACCACGCTTCCGCCCGTCCGCCCCGACACCCCCTCGTGGGGGAGCCAGAACGGACCGACGGTGCCCGGCATGGGCCACACGCCGCAGCTGACCGCCAACTCGTGGGGCGCCTCGTCCGGCGTCACGGGCCGCGCGACGCGGCCCCCGTCCAGGGTGCCGATCCTCGCCGCGCTCGCCGCGGTGGCCACCCTGTTCGGCGCGGGCCTCGCCGTCTGGTTCGCCTTCGGCCGCGGCGGGACGACCGGCGCGGCGACCCCGGATCCGGGCGCCGTCAGCGCGACCGCCGTCCCGACGCCGCCTCCACCGCCGCCGGTGACGGCGCCCCCGTACGAGCCGCCGCTCGTCACCGCGAGCGCCACGGCCGCGGATCCCGCTCCGCCCGCCACCGTCGAGCCCACCGCCGCCCCGGCGGCCTCCTCGGCGCCCGTGAAGCCGCTCCCGCCGCGGACGCCGCCTCCCCAGACGAGGCCCCCGCCCGTGACGAAGCCGCCGCCGCCGGCGAAGCCGATCGCGCCGCCCCAGAAGCCGCAGAAGCCGGGCGTTCCGGGCGACTTCGGCTACTGAGCGCGCGCTCGGCGGCGCTCCCGTCAGAACGCGCCGCGCACCCCGAGCCCGGTCGGCGTCACGTAGGGGGCGATCCAGGCCGAGCTCGACGGCTCCGGCTTGGACGTCAGCTCCAGCACGATCAGCGTCGCGCCGCCGGCGAGGAGCACCCCGCCCGTGATGAGGTTGACCGTGCCGGTCGTCTGGTGCGACGCGGCGTCGGCGTCGAGCCGCTTGATCCTGTTCTGGACCAGCGGACCGCAGCTCGCGCCGACGCCGTTCGGCGACTCGCACCGGTTCGCCTCGCTCAGGTCGTTCGCTTCCTGCTGCGTCGCGCCCCCCTTCGCCAGGAACACCGAGCCGACCACGATGCCGCCGAGCCCGAGCGCCGCGGCCGCGATGCCCCCGCCCAGCATCAACACGTTCGTCTTTCGCTCCGGGCTGCCCGGCGGGTCGACGGGGGGAACCGCGCCTGGCCCGCCGCTCCAGGTCCCCTGCCCCTGCCCCGAGCCGTCCGGCGAGGGCGCCATGGCCGGGCTCTCCGGGACCGGGATCTTCAGCTCCTTCCGCTCGCCGTCGCCAAGGGTGAGCGCCTGCTCGATCGGCGAGAGGCCCGGCGGAACCACGGTCACGACGTAGTTGCCGGGATCGATCGGGCGGTGCACGCCGAGCAGCGCCTCCGCGACCGGCTGGCCGTTCAGCTTCACGACGATCTTCCGGCCGGCGGCGCCCTCCAGCGCGATGCGCAGCGACGCGATCCTGGGATCGACCGCGGTGAGCTCTTCCCGCGCGTCCTGCTGGGCCTTCTTGAAGGGAGACGGCGCGGTGGGCGGCAGCTCCTCGCGGACGATCCTCAGGTACGTCTCCTTGGCCGCGACGAGCCGGCCGAGGCGCATCTGCGCGCGCGCGATCAGCAGGAGGTGCGTCGGCGCGTGCACGACCGCCTCGGCGCGACCGAGCAGATCGATCGACTCCTCGAAGCGACCGGACGTGAACGCTTCGGCGCCCTGCGTGGCCAGCGACCGGGCCGCGGCTCTGTCCTGGTCCGACTGCGCGCGAACCTCGCCTGTCGGGAGCAGCAGGAACAGCGCCGCAGTGAACGGAACGCATCGTCTCAAGAGCACTCAGGCCTCCTCGCGCGCCACGCTATCACAGGCCGTCGACAACGGAACAAATCAGCCCCGCAGCGCCGCCGCCCTGCGCTCTATCCGGCGTTTCGCGCGTTTCGCGGCGCCTTCCCGGACGAAACGCGCGTCACGCGCCCGCTCGGCGTGCGCCGCGTCGCTCCCGCGGCGCACGCCGCTCCTGAGCGCGCAGCGCGGCCGCGCCTGACGCTCCGTCCGCGGCCGGCTGTGAACCGTCCGCACAGCGCGATGGCACCCATTCTGCTGCGTGGGACGCGCCATGGACTGCCTCCGCTCCTCCGCGCCCCTCGACGCGGGACTCCCGTCCTCAGAGCGATTCCTCAGGGGACGCCTGCTCGGCGGGCGGTACCTCGTCGAGCACATGATCGGCGCCGGGGCCATGGGGCGCGTCTACCGCGCGCGGCACCTCGGGCTCGGGCGCGCGTGCGCGGTGAAGATCATCCGCGAGCGCGTCGCCTCGCCGCGCGCGGCGGGCGGAGCGGGCCGCCGCGTCTGCACGACGCGCGTCGCCTCGCCGCCGCGCCGGGAGGGCCCGGGTCTCCGGGGATCGAGCGGCGTGAGCGAGCGGTCGCGGACCGACGCCAGGTCGCGCTCCGGCGGCGGCGCCCGCGCCGGGGACGCGGTGCTCAGGTTCCACGTCGAGGCGCTGGCGGCGAGCCGGCTCGATCACCCGAACATCGTGCGGGTCCTCGACTTCGGCTGCGAGCCGACCGAGGCGCTCGGCGCGGGCGCCGGCGGACGTGAGCCGGAGCCGCCGAGCCTCTGGTACCTCGTCACCGAGCACCTCGACGGCGAGGACCTCATCGATCTCCTGAACGCCACGCCGATCCTGCCGGCGGAGCGCATCGTCGCGATCATGCGCCAGCTGTGCTCCGCGCTGCAGCACGCGCACGACGCGGGCGTCATCCACCGCGACGTCAAGCCCGAGAACATCCGCCTGGTGCCCCGCGTCGACGACGACGGGGCGCCGTTCGAGCAGGTGAAGCTCCTCGACTTCGGGACGGCGAAGCTGCTCCACGACGAGCGGTCCGGCGCGTTCCCGGGCGCGCCGCTGCTCGCCATGCCCGCCGACGACGGCCGGCTCGTCATCGGGACCCCCGCGTACATGAGCCCGGAGCAAGCAGCAGGGCAGCCCGTCGACGCGCGGAGCGACATCTACGCGTGCGGCGTGCTGCTCTTCGAGATGGCGACCGGGCGGCTCCCGTTCGAGCGCCCGACGCCCATCGCGCTCGCCGCCGCGCACGTCGAGTCCCCGCCGCCCCTACCGAGCGCGCTCCACCCGGCGATCGATCCGGATCTGGAGGCGCTGATCCTGCAATGCCTGCGCAAAAATCCAGACGACCGCCTGCAGAGCGCGCGCGCCCTGCGCGAGGCACTGGCGCACGTCGCGCGCCGCCGGGCGCCCTCCGCCCTGGAGGATCGCCCCGCGGCGCGCTCCGCGCACGACCCCGCCGCGGCGCGCTCCGCGCACGACCCCGCCGCGGCGCGCTCCGCGTGCGTCTCAACGTGGGTCGGGTACCGCGCCCCGTCGTCTCTGCCGGGGAGCGCGCCGCTGGATCAGCCCTGTTCCCCGCCGGATGCGCGGCGCGACCCGTCGTCCGCGCCCACCTGGGTCGGCCACCGCTCCTCGCCCTGCCCGTCGGCTGCGCTCGTCGAGCTCGCCGCGCCGCCGGTGGACGCGCCGCCGGCGGACGCGGCGCCTCTCTGCGCCGCGGCGCCGACTCCCTCGCCCGCTCCGGCCAGCGCGCAGCGCAGCCCGGAGCTCGACGCCGCGATCGAGCCGGTCCTCCTGCTTCGCGCGCGCCTGCCCGGTGGGCTGCGGAGCCAGGTCAGGCTGCGCCAGCGTCGTCGCCGGCGGCTCGCTCCGGTCGTGGTCGGCACCGTCGCGGCCACGGTGCTCGGCGGATCGCTGTGCCTGCTCTTCAACGCTGCCGGCGCCCCGCTCGCCCCGACCTCACCGGGGGACGACGGCGACGCGCCCCCGGCGGGCGACGCGCGGCCGAGGGCGATCCGCGCGGCCGAGCCGGAGCACACCTGCCCCCGCGAGCTGCCGTGAGCGCCGCCGGATCAGGAGACCGGCCTCGAGGTTGGCGCGCCGGATGGGTCGCCGATGTACAGCCGATGCCCATCGCCGCGCGCCGGATGGCGACGCCGTTCACGCTGGCTGCCGAACCTCCGCTTCAGCCCGGTGCGAACGGAGCTCACACCGGACGGCACGTCGTCTGCAAACGCTGGCCTCCGCGTTGACGCTGGAGGACGCCCCTCGGCGTCACCCGGTGTCGAGAGGAGCAAACCATGTCCGTGCTGTTGTGGATCCTGTTTGGGCTCATCGTCGGCGTCATCGCCAAGCTGCTCACCCCCGGGCGCGATCCGGCCGGCTTCGTGGTGACAGCGCTGCTCGGCATGGCTGGCGCCCTGCTCGGCGGCTTCATCGGCCGGGCCCTGGGCCTCTACCCGTCGTATCAGTCGAGCGGGGGCTTCTTCATGTCGATCCTGGGCGCCGTCATTCTCCTCGCCATCTACAACGCGACGCTCGGCCGGAGAGCGACGAGGCCCTGATCGCCCTGCCGCGTCGAAGCGGGCTGCCCGAGCAGCGCGGCGGCCGGCACCACCCGGGCCGGCCGGGCGCGCCGATCCAGGCGAAAATCGAGCGCGACCTCCGGCGGCAGGGGGCGGATGGCGCCCGCGCCGTAGCAGCGGCGATGGACGAGATCGCCCGGCCCCGCGCCCTGCCCGCCGAGCTGATGGCTCCACCACCGCGAGTAGACCGTCGGGCGCGCGGGATCGACCGAGAGCAGCTCGGCGCGCTCGAGCCGCACCTCGCTGTGATCGCCGCGGTCGGCCACGCCGTGCTCGACGGCGAGCCCCCCGTCCGCGCCCACGCTGTAAACGATCCTGAACCCCTCGACGTCGCCCTTGCCGTAAGCGACGCGCTGGAGTCCCGGACCGAAGAGCAGCCCGTGCGTGTAGACGAGGTCCACGGCGAGCGCAGGCAGCACGGTCCACGTGAGCCAGTTGTTGCCCCAGGGCCGCTCCTCCGAGAAGAAGGCGTAATAGCCGACGGAGACCTCGCCGTGCTCGCCCGGCGAGCTGCGGTAGTACAGGACGTCGCCCAGCTCCCCCGCGCTCACGACCGTCGAGCCGACGCAGATGGATTGCTGCTCGATGGCCGCGCCGATCGCGCTCGATTCCGCGGGCGCGACCGCCTCGCCGGCGACCGGCCGCGGCAGCGCGCTCCCGCCGGTGGCGCTCGCGAGGAGGGGGACGGACAACGCGGCGAACGCGAGGGAGCGGCTCAGGAGATTCCGGAGGTGCATCAGGGCGGGCTAGGCTAGCGAGCCCGTCCCTGCCCGCGCCATCGCAAAGGGCCGTTCGCGTTCGGCGCATCACGGCGGCGTCGCCGAATGGAGGTCTCCCGGAGATCGCGCGAGCTCCGCGCTTTCGATGCCCGCGCCTGCGCGCTAGCCGGGTGCGCCGCGGCTCGCCGGCGCGTCGCCGCCGTCGAACGCGCCGATCGCCCTGCCCGCGAGCGCTCCGACGGCGAACGTGACCGCCGCGATCACGAGCCAATGCAGGAGGCGGGCGCGCCGCGGCGGGCGCGCTTCCCTCCAGTGCGGCGTCACGGCGTTCCTGGCCTCGCTGCGCTCGCTCTCGGGCTCCGTCGCGCCCGCGCCCGCGTCGAGCCCGCGCGGCCCGGACGTCGTCTTCGTCTCGCTGCGCTCCTCCCCCGAGCGGCTCGCCGCGATCCGCCGGGCGCCGGTGCGCCCGCGGAGCCCGGCGGATCTCCGGCAGCCCCGCACGAGCAGCGACCGGTGCCGATCGCGCCCGCTCGCGATCTCGCGCACGAGCGCGGCGATCTCCTGGCCTGCGAGGAGGCCGCGATCGCTCGAGCTCGGCTCGTCGCCCCCGCCCGGCGCTCTGCGCAGCGAGGCGAGCACCTCGGCGAGGGCCTCTTCCATCTGCGCCGCGGTCTCGAATCGGCCGTCGGGATCGCGCGCGAGCGCGCGCCGCACCGCCTCCTCGAGCAGCGCCGGGCACGCGGGGCGGAGCGGCGCGATCGCTGGCACCTCGCCGGAGAGCACCGCGCCCATCGTCGCGCCGTCCTCCTTCCGGTGGAACAGGCGGCGCCCCGTCAGCAGCTCGAAGAGGATCACCCCGACCGCGAAGAGATCGGCCCGCGCGTCGATCCGCTGCCCGCGGAGCTGCTCTGGCGCCACGTAGCCGAGCTTGCCCTTCACCGTACCGGCGCCGCTCGATGGCGTCGCGTCGCCCGCCGGGTCCGGGGAGCCCAGGGGGAAGGCGTCGTCCATCCCGCTCATCGCGGTCATCTTCGCGACGCCGAAGTCGATGAGCTTGATCTCGCCCTCGAGCGAGAGGAGCACGTTCTGCGGGCTCACGTCGCGGTGCACGAGGCCGACGAGCTGCCCGCCGTCGTCGCGGAGCCCGTGCGCGTGCGCGAGCGCCCGCAGCACGCCCAGGCCGATCTCGAGGGCTGCCTCGAGCGGAAACGGCCGCCCCTCGGCGAAGAGGGCGCGCGCTGCCGCCGCGAGATCGCAGCCCTGGACGTACTCGACCACGAGGTGATGGCGCCCCTCGTGAAAGACGAAGTCGTGGAACCGGATCACGTTCGGGTGCTGGAGCCGGGCGCCGATCCACGCCTCCCGGAGGAACATCCGCACGATCGACGGATCCCGCCTCGCCTCGGGGCGAAGGCGCTTCACGACGACGGGGTGCGCGATCCCTGCCGGCCCGCGCCGGCACGCGAGGAACAGCTCGGCCATGCCGCCGGCCGACAGGCGCGCGAGCAGCGCGTAGCCGCCGTCGCCCATGGGCAGGTCCATCTCTCGGGGCCTCCACGGCTGCTCCTCCGCGCGCACATCGTCTCGCCCCGGCATGCCGAACGCGCGGAGCGAGGACGGCCGCCGCGCCATCCATTGCCGGAGTCGCCCCACCCCGGCCAGCCCCCGGACCTGCCCGCGCCGCCACATCGTCCCTTCGCTATTCACGCTGCATGCCACGGAGAGAGCCGCAGCACCGTCACCTCCGAGCAACAGGCATCGCGCGCCCCTGCGTGGATCCCGCCGGATGAGCGCGCATGTCGGCAGCCGCGGGTCCCCGCGGCGAGCGCCGCTTCCGGTGAAATAACCGAAATTTCGATGGCCCCCGGTTCCGCGCAGGAGCGCAGCGGGCCGCGCGGCGCCCCGCCCTCGGCAGAACGCGGATCAGGCCGCGGTGGCGGGCGAGGCGCGGACGCGCCGCGCGAGCAGCGCGCGCAGCTCGCGAAAGGAGACGGCGCGCAGGGCGAGCAGCAGCACGACGTAGACGGCGATGCCCACCGCGATCGACGCCCACATCCCCGCGAGGACGCGCGCGGCGTAGGCCGCGCTGGCCATCACCACCGTCGCGGCGAGGACCGCGGCGATGCGGCCGAGCTCGACGAAGGGGGCGAAGCGCGCGGTCAGGCCCCACGACGCGACCAGCAACGCGGCGCTGACGGCGAGCGTCGCGCACGCGGCGCCCAGGGCGCGGTAGCGCGGCAAGAGGAGCAGGTTCAGCGCGACGTCGGCGACGAGCGCCACCGCGAGCAGCTTCACCATCGCGATCTCGCGCTTCGCGGCGAGCAGCGGCAGCGTCACGACCTGGAACGCGAACATCACGGGGACGCCGCAGGCGAGGACCCGGAGGACGCCCGCCGCCGGGGCGTAGTCGCCCGCCGATCCGTAGACGAGCCGGATGATGTCCGGCGCGAGCAGGACGACGCCGGCGGCGACCGGCAGCCCGAAGAGCGCGGCGACGAGCATGCAGCCGCTGTAGAGGCGCCCGAACGCGTCGCGATCCTGGGCGTAGAGGCGCATGCCGGCCGCGAAGGCCGCGCCGAGCAGCACGTCGGGGAGCATCCTGAAGTTCTCGTTCAGCACCCAGGCGGCGCTGTAGACGCCCACGGCCTCCTCATCGCAGAGGGCGCGGAGCATCACGCGGTCGGTCTGGAGCAGCGCGCTCGTGAGCGCCCCGAGCGCGCCGATCGGCAGGCTGCGCTTCGCGATCTGCCAGAGCTCGGCGGGGGGCGTCGTGAGCTCGGGCCGGTAGAGCCGGGAGCGGAGATAGTGCGCGGTGATCCCGAGCTCCAGCACGTTGCCGAGCAGGAACGCCGCGGCCGCGGCGACGACGCCGAAGCCGAGCGCGAGCAGGGCCGTCGAGAGCGCGATGACGAACAGCCGCGCGCCGAGCTCCGCGTAGAGGATGTACTGGAACCGCTCGTGGGCCTCGAACGAGAGCCACATGGTCGAGTAGAGCAGCGTCGCGAGCTGGGACGCCGCGGCGAGCACGACGAGCTGCGCGCCGAGCCCCGAGCGCGTCGCGAGCACGACGGCCGCGGTCGCGCCGAGGACCAGGGTCCCGGTCACGCCCCGGATGGTGAGCGCCGCGCCGAGGTGACGCGGCCCGAGCTCCGGCTTCACGGCGATCTCCCGGGCGACGTATCCCCTCACCCCGACGCCGGCGGCGATCGTGACGATCCCCGCGATCGCGAGCGACGCCTGGAACTCCCCCCAGGCGGCGACCCCCACCTTCCGCGCGAGATAGCCGACGAACACGACGCCGAGGACGGCCATGATCGCCTGCTTGAGGAGCATCAGCGCCGCGTTCAGCGCGATGCGCCGGCCATCCTTCATGAACACCTCCAGGTGTCCCCCTGGGGTAGGGCGCCGCGGTCCGCGCAGCGGGACTGGCCCCGATCCGAGCGTCGTGCGCCCCCAGAGCGCGTCCGTCTCGCGCGGCGCGCGCTGACGATGCGCGGCGTTCGCGCTCGCCACGATCGCAGCTGCGGCGAGCCAGCGCCGCGGCGCTCGCCACGATCGCAGCTGCGGCGAGCCAGCGCCGCGGCGCTCACGACGCCTGCGGCGCGCGCCGGCTCCGATCTCAGCTCGAGGAGCCGTCTCGGGCTGCGCCGGTGCAGGAGGCGTTCATCGTGCCCGAGGCACCACCAGGAGGACCGCCAGCGCAAGAAGGGGCCGGCAATCCTCGGAGCGGGACACGGGATTCGAACCCGCGACCCTCAGCTTGGGAAGCTGATGCTCTACCAACTGAGCTAGTCCCGCGTGAGGTGGAGGAAGCTTCTACCGAATCCGGAGCCGCAGAGCAACCCCTTCATTTCGTTTTCCGTCCCCGCGTTCGACCGGGGCCGGCGCGCGCGGGACGCTGGGCTAGCGGCGCGCGCGCGCGCGGAGCGCGGGCGCGCCGAGCACGTCGCCCGGCAGCGGCGAGCGCGTGCGGACGGAGCTGTGGCATTCGCTGGTCGCCGCCTCGAGCGCGCTCGTGATCTCACTCGCGCCCGCGTCCGGCGGGATCCAGGGCAGCTGCTGCAGCGTGGGCCTGTCCGGCGGCAGCCAGCGCAGGCTCCTCGTCACGAGCACGACCGGGTGGTCGCTGTCCACGAGCTCGCTCGCGAGCCGCGCGCCGCCGAGCGGCGCCGGCGGCAGATCGAGGCAGACCAGGCAGGCGTCGAATCGCTCGGTCGCCGACGCGAGCAGGGCGTCGTCGATCGACGAGGCGTCCACGATCTCGACGTTCGCCAGGATCGCCTCGATCGTCCGGGCGAGCGCGTCGCAGGTCGCGGCGCGGGCGTCGTGCGCGAGCAGGATCTTGAAGCTGCGCACCGAGCGCGGCCCGGGCCGGCCCGTCTCGACGACCTGCAACCTCCCCGAAGCCGGCGTCGCGCGCTCACGAGGTGCACGTCGAACGGTCATGGACTCCCCTTCCTCAGTCACACCAGGGCAACCGTGCCTCAGGCTAACACCCCTTGAGCTCAAACTGACCAACCTTTATATGAGGACGCGCTCTTTCTCTGGCACGCCGCGCTGCGGCTCTTCGAGCACGCCGCGTCGCGGCATGTCGACATGGACTACGGAAACATCTACGAAGGACGGTCATGCATGAGTCGGTTTCTCATCTCCACTCCTTGCGAGTGCCAGGCAAGCCTCTCAGCCACCCTGGACGAGCACCGGCAAGTCACCGCCGGGTGGGCCACCCGAGCTCCCCGCGGCCGGTCGGCCGCCGATGAAGCCGAGAAGGAGCTCGCGCCGGCGCACAGCATCAATGCCCACCTCGACCGGTTCGACGTGGCGTGGTTGTGCCCCCACTGCGGGCGCAACACGCTCCGGACCTTCTATGCAGGCGCCATGAGGCGGTTGTCTGACACCTCGCCTGCGGCAGGGCTCGCCCCTTCAGGCACGACGCTCGCGCAGTGAAGCGCCCGCTGCACGAGCGCTCCGAGGAGCGCTCGTGCAGCGGATCGATCCGCCGCGTGCCTGAGCCTGGGCAAGCGCCGCACGGTCGCCGCCGCGCCTGCGTCGTTTCCCGCGTGCGGCGAGCCGGCGCAACCGGACGCCTCCCTCCCCGCTTCAACACGCGCGCGGCTTCAGCGCCTGACTGCTGCGCCGCGTCTCTCGCGGAGGTGCAAGCGCACAGACGCGACCGACTCATGGCCCATCAACCCGCCGCGCGTCGGGGCCATTCCCATCTCCTGAGGATCGCCGGCCGCGCGCTCCGCCGCGCTCGGCTCTCCCCCGCCGCGCTCGGCTCTCCCGCTCAGCTGCCTTTTCCCGACGGCGAGGTGCCCATCGTCCCGAAGACCCAGTCCCATAGGGGCGACGACACGCCCCACCGAGCGTGTTCTCCCGTGTGGTGATGGACCATGTGATGGCGCTTGATCCACTTCCCCCAGCGCGAGCTCATGCGGAAGTGGTGAATGGCATAGTGGGTGCCGTCATACACGAGGTACCCGAGGCCAAAGCCGGCGAACAGCGGATCCGCTGGAACAGGGCCGAAGGCCGTGCGGAACAGCATGTAAAAGGCGACGCCCAGGGGAATGCTGGCGCCGAGCGGCATCACCAGCCGGTCGGCGTCCTGCGGGAAGTCGTGGTGCACCCCGTGGAGAACGAAATGCATCCGGCGCTGCCACTGGCGCGGCCCGACATAGTGAAACACGTAGCGGTGCAGGACGTACTCGGCGAGCGTCCACAGGAACAGGCCGACCAGCACCAGCCCGAGCCCGGCCCAGAGGCCGACACCGTGACCGGCGGCGCGGACGAGCAGATAGCCGTAGACCGGGAGCCAGAAGGCGAACGGCGTGATCGGGTGGATCCGCGAAAATCTCTCGATGAGCGGCGTCTCGAACATCTGGCATGTCGCTGGACGCGCGGTGCGCTCGGTGGTGGTGACGGTCATCGTGCACCCCTGGTACCGCATTTATCCATTGTCGGCCAGAGGTAGGCCGGCATCCAGCGACCCGCTGGATGCCGGGAAATGGTCACGATCCCGTCGTGGTCGACGCAAGCCAGGGCGACCCCTCCGCGACGGCGACGCGGGCGCGCCGCGCGCGCGACAGACGCACGACGCGCCGCACGACCACGGCACGGCGCGTCGCGCGCGTCAGCTCGCGAAGGAGGCCTCGTACAGCTGGCGGAGATCGTCGCGCGAGCACGGGCGGGGGTTGCTCGTGTGGCACGCGTCCTGCGTGGCGAGATCGGCCAGCGCGTCGAGCTTGTCGCGCGGGACCCCCGCCTTCTCGAGGCCGGCCGCGAGCCCGATGCGGGCGCGCAGGGCGCGGATGGCCTCGGCGCACGCGGCGGCGTCCTCGGGAGCGCCGAGGAGGGCCGCGATGCGGGCGAGGCGCGGCGCCGCCGCGGCGACGTTGAACTCGACGACCGGCGGGAGACAGAGCGCGTTGGCCAGGCCGTGGTGCAGCCCGCACTCGCTCGAGAGCGGGTGGGCGAGCGAGTGGCACGCGCCGAGCCCCTTCTGGAACGCGACGGCGCCCATCATCGCCGCCTTCATCATGCCGCCGCGCGCCTCGAGATCGTCGCCGTGCGTCACCGCGCGCTCGAGGTGCGCGGCGGCGAGGCGGATCCCCTCGAGCGCGATGCCGTCGGCCATCGGGTGATCGCCCTTCGCCACGTACGCCTCGACGCAGTGGGTGAGCGCGTCGAAGCCCGTCGCCGCCGTGAGGAACGCCGGCATCGACCGCGTCATCACCGGATCGAGCAGCGCGGCGTTCGCGAGCAGGTACGGGGAGAAGATCACCGTCTTCCGGTGGTTCACGTCGAGCGTCACGACGCCCGAGCGGCCGACCTCGCTGCCGGTCCCGGCCGTCGTGGGGATCGCGAGCATCGGCGGGACGCTCGGCGTGATGAAGCGATCGCCGCCCGTGGCGTCGTCGTAGTCGACGAGCGGCCGATCGTGGTTCACGCCGAGGCGGACGAGCTTGCCGACGTCGAGCGGCGAGCCGCCGCCGAGGGCGACGACGAGATCGGCGCGGGCGTCGCGGAACGCGGCGACGCCCTCGTGCACGTTCCTCTCGATCGGGTTGCCGAGCACGTCGTCGAAGACGGCCACCTCGAGGCCCTCCTTCCGCAGCGAGGCCGCGACGGGCTCGAGCAGCCCCGAGCGGACGACGCCCTTGTCCGTGACGATGAGGGCCCGCGTCGCCCCGAGCCGGCGCGCCTCGGCGCCCGTCTGCTCGACGACGCCGGCGCCGAAGAGAATGCGTGTAGGAAAGCTCCAGACCGTGAACTTGCTCATGATCACACCGCCTCGAAGTAGCGCTTCAGCTCCCAATCCGTGACCGCGCGCTCGTACTGCCGAACCTCCCAGTCGCGCGTCAGGACATAGTGGTCGACGAACCTCTCGCCGAGGATCTCCCGGGCCTTCTGGCTGCCGGCGAGCATCCGGGTCGCCTCCGCGAGCGAGCGCGGCAGCGAGAGGCGTGAAGACTCCGCGGACGACGCGTCCCCGGCGGCCTGCGGGGGCGGCTCGACCTCGTGCTCGATGCCGTGGAGCCCCGCGCCGAGGCACGCGGCCATGGCGATGTACGGGTTGATGTCCGCGGCCGTCTGGCGGTACTCGACGCGCGCGCCGGGCGTGCCGAGGCCGATGAGGCGGATGGCGGCCGTGCGGTTCTCGACGCCCCAGCTGGCGGTGAGCGGCGCCCAGACGCCGGGCACGTACCGCTTGTAGGCGTTGATCGTGGGCGAGTAGAGCGCCGTGAGCTCGGGCATGAGGGCGATCTGGCCGCCGACATAGTGGCGCAGCGCGGCCGGGAGCCGGTCGGGCGACGACGCGTCGTCGAAGATGTTCCGGCCGTCCTTCCAGAGGCTCTGGTGCAGGTGGCCGCTCGAGCCGGGGAGGTCAGCGTTCCACTTCGCCATGAACGTGACCGAGAGGCCGTGCTCGTGGGCGATCTGCTTCATGGCGACCTTGAACAGCGCGGCCTTGTCCGCGGCGCGGAGCGCGTCGTCGTAGCGGATCGCCGCCTCGTACACGCCCGGGCCGGTCTCGGTGTGCAGGCCCTCGATCTCGATGTCGAAGGCCCGCATCTGGTCGAGGATGGCGGCCATGAGCTTCTTGTTCTGGCCCTCGCGGACCCACGAGTAGCCGAACATGCCGGGGCTGAGCGGCGTCAGGCCGGCGAAGCGCTTCTCGTGCAGCGAGCGCGGGGTCTCCTCGAAGAGGAAGAACTCGAACTCGCACGAGAGCTTCGCCGAGAGCCCCATCCGCTCGCCCTTCGCGATGACGCTCCTGAGGAGCGAGCGCGGGCACGCGGGGTGCGGGCCGCCGCGCTCGTCGCGGAAGTCGGCGAGCACCGCGACGGTGCCCGGCTCCCACGGGAGGTCGCGCAGCGTGCTCGGATCGAGGACCGCGTGCGCGTCCGGGTAGCCGGTGTGCCAGCCGGTGACCTTGGCGTTGTCGTAGAGGACGTCGGCGATGTCCCAGCCGAAGATGACATCGCAGAAGCCGAAGCCGCTCCCGAGGGCGCTCTTCAGCTTCTCGAGGGAGACGTACTTTCCGCGGAGGATGCCGTCGATGTCAAAGCCACCGATCTTGGCGCGGGTGATGCCCCGCGCTTCCAGATCGGAGAGGAGCTTCTCGGAGGTCGAGGCGGTCATGGGCCGCGACGATAGCAGGGGTACGGGGCGGCATGGCAAGCACGCGCGCGGGCACCCGGGCGACGTCCCTGCTCCATCTCCGGGACATACGCTGGACGCGCGCGACCGGCGCGAGCGCGCGCTCGGCTGGACGCGGGCGCCCGGCGCGTCCTCGGCGGACGCGCGCGCGGGTCGCTCACTTCACCCGGACGCTCTGGATCGGGTAGCGCTCCGCGAGCGGCACGAGCGCGCGCTCGACGAGCTCGCGGACGCGCGCGTAGCGCTGGTGGTTCGTCGCGGCCGGGTTGCGCTTCGAGTCGATGACGCCGATGCGGATGTCCAGCGTGCGCGCGTCCTCGACGCCACCCGTCACGAACGCGTCCGGGTGCACCTTGTCGAGCTCGGCGTTGAGCTCCGCCGTCTCCGGGACCGCGCCGGCGAAGGTGACCTCCAGCCCCTCGCCCAGGCCGTTCAGCACGGCGTTCAGGTTCTCCACCGGGAACGGCTGGCGCGCGAGCCACGCGACGACCGCGCGCCGCGCGCCGCGCAGCGCCACGCTGACGGCGAGCGCGACCGTGATCGGCGCGAGCACGAGGGCGCCGAGCGGGCGCGCGACCGCGGGGCCCACGTCGCGGCCGAGCGCCGCGAGGAACGCGAGCAGGAAGACGCTCGAGGCGAGCGCCACGAGCGGGGGATCGGTGAGCACGCCCCACCGCGAGGTCGACGCGTTCATCAGCCGCGTGAAGCGGGCCGACACGCTCTGGTCGGCGCGCTGCTCCGCGGCGCTCCCGTGGGTCATCTCAGGCATCTCCGGGGTCTCCGAGCATGCGCCAGAAGAACAGGCCGACGCCGAAGAGGAGCAGCACGCCGGCGACCCAGAACGAGCGCACCGGGCCGAAGCTCAGCACCTCGCCCGATCGCTTCATGATGAGGTCGGCGACCGTGACCACGCACGCGAACACGATGCAGGCCACGGGCAGCCCCAGCTGCTGGAGGAGGGTCGGCCCGGTGGCGATCGGCCTCGGCTCCGGTGGACGTGGTCGTATGTCCGCCGGCGGGCGCGTCGACGGCCGGTACCTCGCCGACGGCATGTCCGACAGCGGGCGCACCGCGACCGGCGGCAGCGAGGTCGCGCGCGGCGCCACGCCGAGCGCCATCTCCAGCGGCGGCGTGCTCTCCATCATCCCGAGCATCCCGCCGCCGCGCGCGTGCATGCTCGGCGAGGCGCTCTCCATCCCGATCCCGCCGGCGCGCGGGTGTCCGCCCACGGGCGTCGCCTCCGCGAAGCCCGCGCGCTCGTCCCTGATCGCGCGGCCTCGCGCGCTCGCGGGCGCGCTGTCGGCGGCGAACGCGCCGATCCCCCGGCCCAGCGCGCTCGGCGGGGCCTCCGGGAGATCCATCTCGAGCCCGGCGGAATCCGGGCCCGGCAGCGGGCGCACGCTGCTCGCCGGGCCGTCGCGGCGGCCTCCCCGCGGCGAGCGCATCGACGCCGGGGCCACGTCGAGATCGAGCTCGAGCGACCCCGCGTCCCTGGGCGTGTCGAGCCAGACGTGCCCGGCGCGCTTGACCTGCGGGGCGCGCATCGACGACGACGGCGGCGGCGGGGTGGAGTACGCGTCCTCGAGGGCGGCGGCCCGCCCGAACGTGGCCGGGAGCCCCATCGCCGCCTCCAGCTCGGTCCAGAAGGACTCGATGTCCCTCGTGCGGTCGCGCGGGCTCACGGCGAGCGCGCGCTCGAACACGGCGTCGACCTCCGGCGGGATGCTGGCGCCCTCGGTCCGGGGCGTGGGCCGGCGATTCACGTCGAGCGCCGTCCCCATCATGGCCTGCGCCTCGCCATCGATCACCTGCCGCCCGACGAGCGCCTCCACCATGGTGAGCGCTAGACCCCAGACGTCGGTCCAGGTTCCCGCCTGCCCGAACCGCTTCGGCGCCCACTGCTCCGGCGCGCCGTACGCCGGGGAGAACGCGTTCAGCGGGTCGCCGTTCGTCACCCGCCCGACGGCCTGCTCGGCCAGCGTCTTCGCCTGGGCGATGCCGTAGTCGAGGATCCTGAGGCGCTCCGTCCCCTCCTGCGTCGTGATGAAGATGTTCTCGGGCTTGAGATCGCGGTGGATGATCGACACCGGGCCGTTCGGGCTCGGGAAGCGGTGTGCGCGCGCGATCGCCTGCGCGATCGGGCGCATCATCTTCATCAGCCGGTGGAGCGGGATCGGCGGGTCCCCCTGGAGCCTGCGCCGATCGATGACCTTGTCGAGCGACTCGCCCTCCAGCCACTCGAGGGCCAGGAAGGGGACGAACTCCCCGCGCTTCAGGTGCAGCACGTCGACGTGGAGCGGGCGGACGACCTCCGGGATGGAGGCGGAGAGCCGGAAGAGCAGCTGGGCCTCCTCGCGGAACTTCTCGAGGAAGAGCTGGCGCTCGCGCGGGGTCTTCGCCTCGGAGACCTTCAGGCATTTCAGGGCGACCGGCGCGCGGAAACCGGCATGAAGCGCTCGGTACACCACGCCAAATCCCCCTTCCGCGACCACCTGCTCGACGTGGAAATTACCCGCCTGCGTGGTCCCGACGATGCCGAAGACGTCGTCCGCCATGCTCCCCTGAGCCATAGCGCACGGGGCCGCTAGACCGAAGGGCGAAACCGAATCGTGCTGTTCGATTGTGCCAGCGTCACATCCGGCTGCCCCGAGGTGACCAGATGGGCGCGGAGGACGGAGGAGGGCGCGAGGCCGGCTGTTCTACGTGACCGCCTACGTGACCGCGGACGGTGACCGCCTACGTGACCGCGGACGGTGACCGCCTACGTGACCGCGGACGGTGACCGCCGAGGCGGCCGAGCGGCCGGGAGGCGCTGGCTCAGCTGCGGAGGTGCGAGGAGGCGTCGCGGTGGGCCCGGTCCTCTTCCTGGAGGATCGAGAACACCAGGCCGGCGCCGATGATCGGCAGGAGCCAGACGAGCTGCGCTTGCCAGACCTTCTGCTTGGGCTCGTAGACGCGGCTCCGGAAGACGCGCACGGTGACGTAGACCTGGAAAGCGAGGATCGCCGCGAGCGCGGTGCCGATGAGGATATCGAAGAGCGTCATGGGTGGGCCGCGGACCAGCCTAGCCATGAAGGGACCTCCCGCAAGCCGGCGGTGCCCGCCGTCGCGATTTCGTCCCCGGCGGGCACGGACCCGACGCGGGCGCTGACGGGTGGCCGTGAGCCGCCCGTGGACCGCCGTCGCCCTCGGCGACCCCCTCCGGTGCACGCGGCCGAGCTGGTCGGCGCTCGGCTCTCCAACCAGCCAGCGGGCAACCTGACCGAGACCGCCTACGGTCCGGGTCGCTGATCGCGTGGTGCGCGAGCGCCGGACGCTGAAGGGCTTGTTAAAGACACCGCGCTGCCCCCGATCGCCTCCCGGCGGCGCCAAGAAGTAAGACATCTTACCTGGATCGCCACACGGTGGCCCTCTGCCGCATCCCAGCTCGCGCCGATCGCTTCCCGGCGGCACACCGAAGTAAGACCGCTTACCTCAAACCGCCGCTCGGTGGCCCTCTACCGTATTCCAACTCGCCCCGATCGCCTCCCGGCGGCACACCTAAGTAAGGCATCTTACCTGAATCGCCGCTCGGTGGCCCTCCACCGCATTCCAACTCGCCCCGATCGCCTCCCGGCGGCACATCGAAGTAAGACCACTTACATCAAGCCGCCGCTCGGTGGCCCTCTACTGCATTCCAACTCGCCCCGATCGCCTCCCGGCGGCACGTTGGAGCAAACCGCGCTCGGCGAAGCGCAGCCGCCGGCTCGGGTCGCACCGATCGCAGGCGGGTTGCTCGGGCAGATCAAGATCAAAGACGACTTCGATGCACCACTCCTGACGACGTCCGGCGCGCGTTCGAGGGAGACGACGCTTGAAGTGGCTGCTCGACACGCACGTCGCAATCTGGTTTGCATCCGACCCGGGACGATTGCGACGGGGGTTATCGATGCAGTCCAGGACCCCGGTGCGCAGATACTGATCTCGGTTGCTTCCTGGTGGGAGCTCGCAATCAAGCACGCCATCGGACGGCTGGAAGGCAGCCTGCCGCCGGAGCAGCTCCGGGCGTGCTGGCTTGGCTACCCGACGGTGCGGGAGCTGGCCATGGGTCGCCGAGAGGATCATGGCGGTCGAGCGCGGGCGCCGTCCGCACCCGAGCGCCTCGCGTGCGCAGCATCCCCCGAGCCGCCCGCGGTCCCCGATGAGAAATCCCGGGCGGAGCTCCGTCGACGTCGTACTACAGTACGCCCGTGCCTCGACCCCGACCCGGGCTCCGCGCGCGGCGCACCTGGACGCCGGATCTCCCCGGCCCCCGGCGCGGCCGCGCTCTGCTCGCCGCTGCCGCGGCGTGGATCGCCGCGGCCTGCTCCACGCCGTCGTCCGGGGTCGACGGCGGCGACCTGCTCGGCGTCTTCGAGCGGGATGCCGGCACAGCCGCCAACGACGGCGGGCCGCCGCGGCCGGCGGCGGCGCGGCAGGATGCAGGCGCCCGCGCGACCGGCCCGGCCAGCGCGGCCGCGCCGCCGTCGAAGCCGCCCGCGGCGAGGCCGCCCAGCGAAGGGCGCTGCGTCGCCGAGCAGGGGCGCCCGGGACGAGAGCTCCGCAAGACGCTCGGCAGGCCGCCCTGCCGCGGCGCCCAGGTGCTGGAGACGCGCGACGCCGAGGGGTCGCCCCGCTACGCCTGCGTGATCGCGCCGAGCGGCGTGGAGACGCGCGCGCCGCTGCCGCTCATCGTCTTCTTCCACGCCGACGGCGACGACCCGACGAGCGTCGACAAGGAGACCGGCCTGCGCAAGCTCGGCGCCACGTGGAACCTGACCGGCGACCCCGCGCACGCGGGCTTCATCGTGCTCGCGCCCCAGGGCCGCGCCTTCAAGACGCCGAGCCAGGCCGAGCGCGAGCGCGGCACGAAGATGTACACGGCGGTCGCGCCGTTCGACGTCGAGTTCACCGGCGAGGGCAACGTCGACGTCGCGACCGTCGACGCCTTCGTCGACCAGCTGCTCGAGAAGAAGCTCGTCGACCGGCGGCGCATCTACGCGCTCGGCGGCTCCTACGGCGGCCACATGGCGGCGACGTACGCGATGATGCGCGCGGACCGCGTCGCGGCGTTCGCCACCTTCGGCAGCAACGCGCCGCCGGCCGAGTGGGCGTGCCCCGGCCCTCCCCCGCCCGCGATGGCGATCTACCGCGCGTGCGACGACATGTTCTCGTGCGAGTCGGTCGAGCGGTGGCTGCGCGCGCGCGACGCGCTCTCCGCGCACACCTCGTTCCTGCGCCTCGACGAGGCCAGCAGGGACGAGCCCCACTGCGCGCTCAGGAACCGATGCTCCGCCAAGAAGGGCGCCATCAACCACGCGCGCTGGCCGAAATCGCGCGAGACCGACGTGCTCCGCTTCTTCGCTGGGCACGCCCTGGCGCTCGGCGCCGACGCCGCCGACACCGCCGCTGAGCGCACCCGGACGCAGACCGACGCAAACGTACGCTGACGCGCGCTGACGCGCGCAAACGGATGTCGTTCGTCGTACCCAGGCGCAAGCGCGCGCTGACAGGCATAGCCACGCGCTGACGGACGTACGTGGACGCATGCGCGCGCTCACGCACGCCAGCGCACGCTGGCCGACGCACCCGAACGCGAGCGCGCGCTGGCGGACGCGAGCGGATGCAAACCGACACAAGCGGACCCAAACGCGCGCTGACGGACGCTGACGCCGCAAGTGCACGCTCCCACTGCTCATCCCACGTCGGCGCAGAGCTTCGCCGAACGTCGACACTGCAACGTTGCGGTGCGGCGTTGAGCGGACCCCGCGTGTTGGCGTAGTGTTGCTCCCCGATGTCCGCTCAGGTCCAGGTCATTCTCACCCCCTTGCCGGTCGGCATGTCCATCCCCGCCGGCACGCTCCGCGCCGAGATGGAGTCGCGCCGCGCGACCGGTCGCCGCTTCGACGTCCGCGACGCCGTCGCCCTCGCCGTGCCGCTCTGCACGCAGCTCCACGCGCTGCACGCGCAGGGGCGGACCATGTTCGTCCACCCCTCGTGCCTCGGTTACGACGCGGGCGGCGCGCTCCAGCTGATCGAGGAGCTCGCGCACACCCCACCTCTCTTGCCGCGCGACCGCGCCTGCCTCGCGCCCGAGGAGCGCAAGGGCAGCGAAGGCGACGCGCGCGCGAGCGTCTTCGCGATCGGGGCCATCCTCTACGAGCTGCTCACGAACGCCAGCGTCGGCCCGGGGATGCGGCGTCCGGCGGACGTGATCCCCGATCTGCCGCCCGCGCTGGAAACCGTGCTCGGCAAGTCGCTCGTGGCCGATCCGAAGCACCGGCCGGCGGACCTCGCCGCCCTCGCGCAGGCGCTCTACCAGATCGTCCCGGCCGCCTCGGAGCAGCCGCCGAGCGCCGATACCTCGCACCTCGACGGCGACGGGGACTTCGAGGTCGACATCAATCTCTCCATGATGCCGCCGAACGGGCACGCAGAGGGGCACATCCCGTCGGCGCCGTCCTTGCCGAGGATCCAGTCGGTGACCGGGGACGGACCGTTCGCTGTCGCGATCCCGGTCAACCAGCCGCCGCGCCTGCACGGCGACGATCCGACGCGCAAGCTCGCGGATCTCAAGGCCGCGCTCGAGTCCGATACGCGGCCGCGGTACGTCGTCATCAAGGACGGCATGGACCACGGGCCGTTCTCGTCCGTGGAGCTGCTCCAGCAGGTCGCGTCCGGCTCCTTCACGGGCGACCAGGTGCTGCGCGACACGTTCTCCAGCGAGGAGCGCGCCATCCAGGACTGGGAGGAGTTCGCGCCGTTCGCCGAGCAGGCGAAGCTGAACCGGGACATCGTGCAGGAGAAGCGCGCGCTCGACGCCGTGGTGTCGGCCGAGAAGCAGGGCACGCAGTACAAGGCG
Source organism: Sorangium sp. So ce887 (assembly GCF_051521455.1). Classification (NCBI taxonomy): domain Bacteria; kingdom Pseudomonadati; phylum Myxococcota; order Polyangiales; family Polyangiaceae; genus Sorangium; species Sorangium sp. So ce887. Next base: position 5,587,693 of record NZ_CP150354.1, read on the forward strand.
CTGCTCGGGATGGCGCTGATGGGCGTGATCCTCGCCGCGGGCGCGGGCTGGTGGTACCGCGAGCGCAGCCACAAGGAGCAGGAGCTCGCCGTGCAGGGCGCGACCGACCGCATCGCGATCGAGGTCGACGCCGGCCTCGGCAGCGCCAAGGCGGCGCGCCAGGGCGGCGGGGCGCGGCCGAGCGGCGGCGGCAGCTACCCGACGCTCGGCGGCGGGATGAGCTGTGAGGCGGCGCAGGCGCGCTACGTCGAGGAGTACAAGCTGGGCAACAACGGCCCGGCCGATCTCACGGCGGGCGCCTACGGCAACGTGCTCAACCGCGGCACGTACCTGAACGCGTGCGGCGTGCCGTCGACCATGGACGTGAGCGTCTGCGCCGCCGTGCAGAACGGCCGCGCCGTGGGGGTCACCATCACGACGAGCCCGTCGAGCCCGGGCATCGCGTCGTGCATCTCCGGGCAGATCCGCGGGATGTCGTTCCCGTCCCATCCGCGGCTCGATGTGGCCCGGACGACGTTCTCCTCGAAGTAACGGGGGTAGGGTACGGGGGCGCGCGCCCCTCCCCGGCGACCGTGTCCACGCGACCGATGATCCAGATCGAGCAGCTGACGAAGAGCTTCGGGGGCATGCCCGTCCTCCGGGGCGTCGACCTCGACGTGCCCGCCGGCTGCCTGTACGGGCTCATCGGGCCGGGCGCCTCGGGCAAGAGCGTGCTGCTCAAGATGATCACGGGGCTGCTGCGGCCGGATCGCGGGCGCGTGGTCGTCGACGGGAAGGACGTGCACGCGCTGAGCGAGCTCGATCTCCAGACGTTCCGCCTCAAGTTCGGGATGCTGTTCCAGAACAACGCGCTGTTCGACTACCTGACCGTCGGGGAGAACATCGCGTTCCCGCTGCGCCGGCTCTACGATCTGAGCGAGGAGGAGATCGAGGAGCGCGTCGCGGAGCGGCTCCGCGTGGTGTCGCTCGCGGGGTTCGAGGACCGGACGCCGGCGGGGCTGTCCGGCGGCCAGAAGAAGCGCGTCGGCGTCGCCCGGGCCACGATCGCGCGGGGCGAGATCGTCCTCTACGACGAGCCGGCGGCGGGGCTGGATCCGGTGACGTCGCAGCGCATCTTCGACCTGCTCCGCGCCGAGCAGCGGGCGATGAACGCCACCGTGGTGATGGTCTCGAGCGACCTCGACCGCCTGCTCACGGTGACGGACCGGGTGGGGATGCTCTACCGCGGGAGGCTCATCTTCGACGGCACCACCGAGCAGGCGAAGGCGAGCGATGATCCGCGCGTGCGGCAGTTCGTGCATGGGTTGACCGAGGGGCCGCTCTAGTCTTCTTGTCCGAGCACCGCTCCAGATCGCAAGACCCGCCAGCGCGGCTGTCACGGTGGTTGGAAACCATCGATGCCGAGGAAGCAGGCCGTTGAGTGGCGGGAGCCGCAATGGATCGCGAACAGGGACACGATTCATTACCTCCCCTGTGTCGATCGCGCCCCTTGCGGGTTTCACCTGGGAAATCCCCTCATTTTGTGCCCGTTTACAGCGAAAAATTGAACAGGGAGGCGGGGAGGCGGGGAGTTATTCTGAGGTTTTACTCCCCGCCTCCCCGCCTCCCTGTGAATTCTCCGAAAATTTGAGGGGATTCATCAGGGGTTTCACCCCTTCAGGCAGCGATCTGCTCTACGCCGGCGCGACCGGGCCGTCGCCGGCGAAGTGGAACCACTGCGTGGGGTGGGCGCGGACGAAGCGCTCCATCGCGGCCATCATCTCGGACGCGGCACGGTCCCGCTCCGCCTCGGTCGCCCGGCGGGCGAGCCAGATCGGCGGGGCCACGACCGCCTCGTACTCGAGGAAACCCAGGCGGTGCGTGAACACCGGCAGGATCGGCGCGCCGCTCATCGCGGCGAGCGCGATCGGCCCCTCGGGCGCACGCCAGCGGGCGCCAAGGAAGGCGACCTCCCGGCTGCGCATCCCGGGCGGCACGCGGTCGATCTGCATCGCGACGACGCCGCCGCGCTGCAGGTGCTTGAGCAGCGGCAACGCGTCGAGGGGCCCGTCGCCGATGTGCACAACCTGGACGCCAGCGCGCTGCCGCGCCGCATCCTGGATGGCGCGCGCCTCGGCATCCCGTTCGCGCTGCATCGCCAGCATGACACCCCCAGGGTGCACAACGCCGAGGATCTGGCCGGCAATGTCCCAGCCACCCGTGTGCGCCGTGACGATGAGGACACCCCGGCCAGCCGCAGCACACGCACGGTAATGCTCGACACCCAGGGAACGCCGCTCCACCGTGTAACCACGACCGCTCGCGAGCAGCAGCGCCTCGGTGATGCAGCTTCCGTAGGTCGCGAACACCGCGGCGCTGTCGAGCATGTCGACGAGGCGTGGCCGCGGCCCGCGCACGCGGCGCAGGTTCTCCTCGACGCGACGGCGCAGCCCGGGGAGCGCGGCCGCGAAGAGCACGCCGAAGACCGGAGGGCTGTGGCGCACCCAGGGCTCCGGCCCGCGCGCGACGCCCGCGGCGAGCGCGCGGCGCCAGAAGGCCGAGTCAGGTCGTAAACGGGAGAGGAGAGCTCCGCGCAGGCCAGGCATGAGGCAGGCTATCTACCGCAAACATAACGGCCGAGGGAGAGGCATCGACCGAGAGGCCGCACCGGCATGAATCGACCGAGAGCCCGCGGCGTCATGGGCGGGCCGCCGAGGGCTCGCCGCGCGACGCCGCGAGCTGCCGGACGACGGGACGACGGGACGAGCGCCGAGCGCCCCGGCCCGATGGAACAACGTTCCAGGTGACATCGGCCCGCCGCGCCCGATTGCCCTCCTCGCTCGTCCAAGGCGATTCCGCGCGGAGCCAGGGCCACTCCACAGGAGCTCCGCAGAAATGAAATCGCGCTCGCCAGGCGGCTCCTTACCGAGAAAACAGGTTCGTGGAGATCAAAGCATTCTGTTACAAGGCCCATTGGCAAGGGGGGTTTCGACATGAATATCCTGCTCGTCGATGACCAGAACGTCGTTCGGGAGGCGCTCGCGCTCGCGCTCGCGTCACAGCCAGGGGTGAGCGAGGTCGTTCAGGCTGGAAGCGGGCAGGAGGCGCTCCGAGCGCAGGAGAGCCGCCGCTGTCAGGTGGCGGTGATCGAGCTCGGCCTCGCCGACCGCAGCGGCGCCGAGCTCATCCGCGAGCTCAAGCGCCTCGGGGAGCTCCGCGTCGTCGTGCTCTCGATACACCGGGACGAGTTCCGGGTGGCCGAGGCGATGCGGGCCGGCGCCGACGGGTACCTGTCCAAGCAGAGCCGGCTCGCGGATCTCATGGAGGCGCTGCGCACCGTCGTTCGCGGGCGCACGGTCGTGTCGCCGGACGTGAGCGCGGCGATGGTGCGCGCGCTCCAGCGGCGCGACGCCGCCGCCCAGGGAGACATGGTGGCCGCGCTGAGCGACCGGGAGCGGCAGGTGCTCCGCCTGCTCGCCATGGGCCGCTCGGCCAAGGAGGTCGCCGCGCAGCTCTCGATCAGCGTGAAGACGGTCGAGACCCACCGCGCGCGCCTCTGCGCGAAGGTGGCGACGCACAGCGTGGCCGACCTGACCCGCCTCGCGGTGCGATCAGGCCTCGTCGAGGCGTAGACAGCCCCCTCGATGGCGAGCGCCCGGCGGACTCCGGGCGCTCCCTCGCGCCCACGCAAAGGCGGCGCGGCGGCTGCGCTGGCGCTCACGCCGCCGCGGTGGCGGCCCGAGGAGCGGCCCTCAGCGCCGGCAGCGTCTCTCCGATCAACGCCGAGCCGATGGCGAACCCCGAGAGCGTGAGTCGCATGCGGAGCACGTCCAGCATGCCCTGGCCGTGGAGAACGGTCAGCGTGCTGCGGATATCTCTGCGGCGAACACACAGCTTCTCGACGAGCGTCTCAAGGGTCTCGGCGCGTCCTTCGCGCTGGGCAACGGCAAGCGCCTGCAGGAGGGTTGCGGCTAAAATTTTCTTGTCCATGAGAGCACCCTAGAAAGCGTTCCCGTGAAGTGCCTAATTTTCGACGACGATTTTTGTGCTGTGCCGGGATGTCGCTCGCCGGTTGGATGACGGGCCCTCCCTACTCTGCTCATCCTGCGCCTGAACCCCACTTACCTGCCCCCGTGGAACGCCAGGCCACGATGTGTTCAGGCTGCCGCCATCCAGGGCCCGCCTCCCAGGAAAGACACCCTCGACGGGGCGCAAGCACACCGGGGTGGACGAACGTTCATTGAATCCAGCTCCTCGAATGGCTCGATGCGTCAGCGGGGCCCAGCGGAGCGCGCCAGGCCGGTCCGGTGCTTCGCGACCCTTGCATGGCCCGCCGCGAGAACGCGCGGACGCTCGCGCTCGCCGAGCAGTGGACCGGCGAGCCGCCGTGACGTGGCGGCGGACGGTTACAGCTTGCCCCTGGCGTAGGCCCGCTGGAGCGTCAGCCCGGGGGGGCCGGGCGAGAGCTCGAACGCCTCCGGGCGGCCGTCCGGCGCGAGGTTGCCGACGAGGCGCATGGTGCCGAGAGAGACCGTGACCGAGCCCGACGCGTCGCGGGCGTACTGGACGTCCACGGGCTTTGTCGGATCGATGGAAGGCATGTATTCCTGCTGCTTGAGGTCGAACGGCCCCTTCTTGAGACGCCGGGCGAGCTCCGAGGCGGTGGCGACAGGCGACGCGAGCCACGCCTTGGCCGAGGGGGTGAACGTCCCCTGGACCTTCTTGCCCTCGACCTCTCCCGAGTACTCGTATTGATAGTTCGTCTTCTGCGACAGCTCGATCCGGTGGTTCGTCTTGCCCCCCTCCGATTCGATCCAGACGCCTCCCTTGAGGCGCCCCTGAGCGTCGATGAGCACGTTCGACGCATCATCCTCGATGTGCAGCGACCTCGGGTCTCGCGGCAGGAGGGTGGCCGCGCGCGAGAGCCATCGCCGCTGGCCGCCCTCGTCCTTGAACAGATCGCTCGTCTCGAAGCCGACAGGGACCTTGCCGATGCGCAGGATCACCGTGTCCGTGTACTCGGATCTCGGCGCGGCGCTCTTCGAGTCGAACGAGTCGAAGATCCCCTTGGCGAGCCGCTCGAACGTGCGGACATACCCGACCTCGTCGTGCAGGCACGCGATGGGGTGCGCCCTGTCCGCGTGCAGCGCGATCTTGAGCAGGCCGGCCGCCTTGCCGGCGGCGGTCGGGGCGACGTAAAGGGCCTGCACGAACACCGCGGGGCTCTCCCGGTGCACGCTGACCTCCCAGGGCACGACGCGGGAGACCTCCACCTTGGCGGGATCGAGGAGCTCGACGAAATTCCTTATCACCTCTCCCGAGTCGAGCATCGTGTTGTAGACGAAGCACTCGACAGGGCTGCCCGTGCCGAGGGGGATGGTGATCGCGACAAGCTTTTCCTTCTGCTCGATCTGCGGCTCCCCTGCCCCGAACGCGCGCGCCGACCAGTCCGCGGCGCGGACCTCGTGGGCCGGCAGCTCGTCGACCTCGCGGGCGAGGGCCTTGTCAAGGTCGAAAGGCTCCTGCGCCGCGGGCGCGGCGCTCGGCGCAGGGCTCTCCGCGGGCGCCGCGCCGGTGGACCCGCCGCATCCAGCGAGGAGCGAAAGGGGCAGCACGAGCAGGCCCGCGCCACGAGCGGCGCCCGGAGAGCGGCCGCGCGCGCGGCGAGGCGAGGATGTCGTATTGGGTGAGATGAGCTGGCCTTCGTCGAGCCGAGCCCCCGGAATCGGAAGCGCCATCGTGAGGATCTCCTGCACGCCACCCCGGCCGCCGGCAACGCCCCTCAGCAGGCCCCAGCGCCGAAATGATGATGCGATGCAACAGAAGCGGCAGCGGGGTCGTGATGTCAAGACGCGACGCGCCAGCACCGCTTCCCATCGCCGCGCGACACGCCCGTCAAGGACCTCGGCGGCTTAGCGAGACAATAGCCATAACAATGAAAATTAACAACCTCACAGGAAGCGGCTCGGCGCGGCCCACGGGCCGGTGAGGCACAAGAAACGCGGGCTCTCTCGCTCGGAGTCGCCAGTGTGCTCGGGAGATACCCTAGGCGCGCACGGTGTTGCCCCTTCGTGTCACGTGTCGACGACAGGTCATCTCGCCGGCTCGTTCGATGAGGCGATACAGGCCATCGGAGGATTGCAACGAGAAAATCAGAATGCGCGACGCGTCATCCCGGCCGTGCGGCGGCTGAGCCCGCAGCGGCTGAGGCAGCTGCGCACGGTCGCACGCACAGTGAGGCAGTTTGCCGCATCGAGCCCTCGAAGAGGTACGCGCCCTGTCGAGGTGGTCATCGGGTGTCCGGCCTCGACGCATCGTCGGATTCGTCCGAACGCTCGCGTCTGGCACCCGCGTTGCAGCACCGTCCAGCGTCGCCGGCACCGCCGGTGCGATGTGGCTAGGCAGCAGGTAGTCACGATCGTCGAGTGACGTTCACGATGCAATCAATGCGAGGAGTGGATCATGGGACAGATCAGCGAGAGCAAGCGGGGCTTCGCGGCGATGAACGCAGAGCAGCAGCGTCAGATCGCGAGCCAGGGCGGCAAGGCGGCGCATGAGAAGGGCACCGCGCACGAGTTCACGTCCGAGGAAGCGCGCGCGGCGGGCCGCAAGGGCGGCGAGGCCGTCAGCCAGAACCGCGAGCACATGGCCGAGATCGGGCGCAAGGGCGCCGAGGCGCGCAGCCAGGGGAACGGGAGCCGGAAGAGCCGCGATGCGAGCCGCGCTCAGCACGTGAACGCGGACGAGCAACCCCAGCAAGGCTGAATCGTCCCGGCGCCGCTCGAGATCCCTCCAGCGCCGCAAGGACCACGAAGAGCCGCCGAGGAACCACGAAGGGGCCTCCCCTTTCCTGGTTGCTCGGGGGTCCTTTCTGGCAGGAGGCGTGCGCACGGCGGACGGCGCCCCCGCAGCCGCGCCCCATCGACGGTCACTCCGGGCCGTCGTCGATCCCCGCGCCGTCCTCGAACATCGCCGGGTCGTCGTCATCGAGGTCGAGCTCGCCGTCGTCCGGCGCGCTGCCGTCGGCCGCGTGCGCACCGCCCTCGGTCGCGCCGGCGGGCGGCGCCATCCGCCATCCGCCGGCCGGAGGCCCCGCCGGCCATGAGCGCAGCCCGGGCGGCGGCTTGAAGCCGTCGACCTCTTCCCCCTGTGCGTCGAGCCCCGCCGCGGCCGCGCGGCGGGCCCAGTCGGGCGCGTTCGCGGGCGTTTGCCGCGGCCGCCACGGGCCGCGCTCGGGCGTGGGGGCGCGCTTGAGGTAGCCGTGCACCCCGGAGGTGAAGCCCACCTCCGCCAGCGCGCGCGCCACGGGGGAGCCGTGCGCCGGCTCGCCGTCGATCGTGGCCACGAGCACCGCGCGCCGCCGCCCCTCGGTGACGAGCGCCGCGAGCGCCGACGCGATGGCGTGGATCGCGTCGCCGCGCTCCGGCTCGACCTCGGGCAGGAAGGTGGTGAGGCTCCGCTCGGTGCGGCCCATCCACGCGAGCAGCCGGCCATCGTGGAGGATCACGAGGGCGCCGGCGGCTCGCTGTGGCCGGACCGGGCCGCGGACCGCGGCGTCGGGCGCGCTGTCGGCGCGCGGGGCGAGCTCGGGCCAGCGGACGGCGGCGCCCCAGGGGCTCGCCGGATCCGTGGCCGCGAGGACGAGCGTCCGCGGCTCGTCGGACGGCTCGCGGCAGGCCCGGAGCCGATCGTCGGCCCCGGGCACCGCGAACTGCGCGGCGCCCAGCCCGGCGACGAAGTAACCGCGCCGCGCCTGACCGGCCTCCTCCATGGCGCGGAGCACGCCGTACACGGCCGAGAAGCCGCCCGCGAGCCCCTCGACCGCCGCCGCCTCGCGCGTGAGCACGCCGTGCCGCTCGAGCAGCGCGCGGGCGAGCGCCGCGCGGCGCTCGGTCTCGCCGGGCGCGCCGGCAGCTGCGCCGGGCACACCGGAGGCGCCGGCAGGCGCCCCGGAGGCGCCGGGAAACGACAGCAACGACCAGCGCCCCTCGCTGCCCGGCGGGCCGATCCGGCGCGCCCGCAGGCCGGCGAGGCCGGACGCGGGACGCTCGCGGTCGCGCCGCCGGCCGCTCGATCGGGACTCGCGGCCGAGGGCGCGCAGCGGGGCGAGCGTGTCGTTCGTGACCTCGCCGGCCCACACGAGATCCCAGAGCGCCGCGAGCAGGTCGGCCCCGAAGGCGCCCGTCTCGCGCGAGAGGTCGGAGAAGAAGAGCGCGCCGCGGCGCGCGAGCGCGGCGCGGATCCCTTCGGCCAGCGGCCCCTCGGCGCGGCCGGGCGGCGGGACGAGGTACGGATAGGCCTCGGCGAGGTAGAGCGCGACGCGGCCATCGCCGTCGCCGACCGGCTCGACGCCGCGCCAGAGCACCTCGCCGGCCGCGCACAGGGCGTCGAGATCGCCGGGGCGGTAGCCCTCGACGCGGGCAGGCAGGATCTCGGCCTCCAGGGCGGAGGCCGAGAGCGGCGCGCCCTGGAGCTGCTCGAGCACCGCGAGCAGGCCGTCGAGGCCCCGGCGGCGGCGGTTCAGGCCGTGCCAGTCGGCGAGGAAGCGCGCGTAGGCCTCGGGCGGGACCGGCTCGACCTCGGCGCGCAGCCGCGCCAGCGAGCGGCGCTTCAGCGAGCGCAGCACCTCGGCGTCGCAGAACTCCCGGCCGTGGCCGCCGGGGAGGAACTCGCCCTCGATGACGCGGCCGCGGTCCGCGAGCCGCGCGAGCGCGGCCAGGACCGGCGCGGGCCCGAGGCCGAAACGCCGGGCCACGTCGTCCGCGCGGAAGGGCCCGTGCGTGCGCGCGTAGCGGGCGACGAGCTCGCCGAGCGGATCCGCGACCGGCTCGAGGAACGCGATCGGGAGGCCGGGCGGCGGCACCACCCCGAGGGCGTCGCGCAGCCGGCCTGCGTCCTCGGCGGCGGCGAGGCGGCGCTCGCCGCCGAGCTGGACCTCGATGGCGCGCCGGTCGCGGACGAGCTCGTCGATCCAGGCGGCGGTGCCCTCGCCGGCCGCCTCGGGCGCAGGGTCGGGGCCCGCCGCGCGCCGGGCGATCTCGTCGCGCGTGAGATCGCCGAGCGAGAGCAGCAGATCGTGCAGCTGGTCCTCGTGCTTGATCGGCGCGCGGCCGTCGAGGCGCTGTAGCGACGCCTCGAGGGCCAGCACGGCGTCGGCGTCGAACAGCTCGCGCAGCTCGGCCTCGCCGAGCAGCTCGCGCAGGCGGGCGTGATCGATGGCGAGCACCTGCGCCCTTCGCTCGGCGAGCGGCAGGTCGCCCTCGTAGATGAAGTTGCCGGCGTACGCGAAGAGCAGCGTGGCCGCGAACGGCGAGGGCGCGCGGACGTCGACCGTGACGACGCGGACCTTGCGCGCCGCGATCTGCCGAAGGAGATCCTCGAGCGCCGTGAGGTCGAAGACGTCGCGCAGGCACTCCCTGTAGGTCTCGAGCAGGATGGGGAAGGAGCCGTAGCGCGACGCGACGGCGAGCAGGTCCGCGGCGCGCTTGCGCTGGGCCCAGAGCGGCGAGCGCTTGCCGGGGAACTTGCGCGGCAGGAGCAGCGCCCGGCCGGCGCACTCGCGGAAGCGCGAGGCGAAGAGGGCGGTGTCGCCGAGGCCGCGGACGAGCAGGTCCTCGACCTCGTCGGCCTGCGGCAGGAGCTGCTTCGCTTCGGGGGGCGACTCGGACTCGGGCAGCCGCAGGACGATGCCGTCGTCGGTCCACACGGTGTCGACGGCGAGGCCGAGCTCGAGGCGGCACTTCTCGGCGATGCAGATCGACAGCGGGGCGTGCACGCGGCCGCCGAACGGCGAGAGGAGGCAGATGCGGTAGTCGCCGACCTCGTCGACGAAGCGCTCCAGGACGATGGCGCGGTCGCTCGGGACCTCGCCCGTGGCCGCGGCCTGGTCGCGCACGTAGCGGACGAGGTTCCTCGCCGCGCGCTCGTCGAGGCCGTGCTCGTCGGCGAGCGCGCGCTCGGCCTCTTCGTCGGGCAGCGAGGCGAGGCGGCGCGCGAGGGCGCCGATGGAGGCGCCGAGCTCCGCGTTGCGGCCGGCCTGATCGCCGCGCCAGAACGGCATCTTCCCCGGCTCGCCCGGCGCGGGGACGACGAGGACGCGGTCGTGGGTGATGTCGGTGATGCGCCACGAGGAGGCGCCGAGGAGGAAGACCTCGCCCTCGCGGGCCTCGAAGACCATCTCCTCGTCGAGCTCGCCGACGCGCCGGCCGGGTTGCGCCGCGTCGCCGCCGGCGTCGAGGAAGACGCCGTAGAGGCCGCGATCGGGGATGGTGCCGGCGTTGACGACGGCGAGGCGCTTCGCGCCCTTGCGGGCGCGCACGGCGCCGCCCACGCGGTCCCAGACGATGCGGGGCCGGAGCTCGGCGAACTCGTCGGAGGGGTAGCGGCCGGAGAGCATGTCGAGCACGCCCTCGAAGCCCGCGCGCGGCAGGTCGGCGAAGGGCGCGGCCCGGCGGACGAGCGCGAAGAGCGCGTCGACGTGGAGGGTGTCCATCGAGACGATGGCGACGATCTGCTGGGCGAGGACGTCGAGCGGGTTCCTCGGGTAGAGGGTCGCCTCGACCTTGCCCTCGCGCATGCGGGACGCGGCCGCGGCGCAAGCGAGGAGGTCGCCGCGGTGCTTGGGGAACACGATGCCGCGCGACGTGCCGCCGACCTCGTGCCCGGCGCGGCCGACGCGCTGGAGCCCGGCGGCGACCGAGGGCGGCGCCTCGAGCTGGATGACGAGGTCGACGGCGCCGAGGTCGAGGCCGAGCTCCAGCGACGAGGTCGCGACGATGCATGGCAGGAGGCCGGCCTTGAGCCGCTCCTCGGTCTGCTGTCGCTGCTCGCGGGCGATCGACCCGTGGTGGGCGAGCGCGATCTCGGCGCCCGCGGTGTCGTTGAGGGCCGCGGCGAGGCGCTCGGCGAGGCGCCGGCTGTTCACGAAGATCATCGTGGTGCGGTGGGCGCGGACGAGCTCGACGAGGCGCGGGTGGATGCTCGGCCAGATCGAGCGCTGCGCGGGCTCGGCCGGCCCCTTTGGCGGCCCCTCGCCGGCGCGCGCCGCCTCGCCGAGCTTGGTCATGTCCTCGACGGGCACCTCGATGCGGAGCTCCAGCGCCTTGGGCGCGCTCGCGTCGACGATGGTCACCGGCCGCGGAGCGAAGCGCGCGCCGGCGCCGTCGATCTCGCCGCCGCCGAGCAGCCGCGCGACCTCGTCGAGCGGCCGCTGCGTGGCGGACAGCCCGATGCGCTGCATCGGTCGGGGCGCCGATCGGAGCGCCTCGAGCCGCTCGAGCGACAGGGCGAGGTGCGCGCCGCGCTTCGTCGCGACGAGCGCGTGGATCTCGTCGATGATGACGGCCTCGACGGCGCGCAGCCGCTCGTGCGCGGCGGCGGTGAGCAGGAGGTAGAGCGACTCCGGGGTGGTGATGAGGATGTCCGGCGGCTTCTTGGCGAGCCGGGCGCGGTCGACGGGCGCTGTATCGCCGGAGCGCACGCCGACCTGGGGGACCCGGTACGGCAGGCCGAGCCGCTCGGCGGCGGCGGCGATGCCGGCGAGCGGCGCGCGCAGGTTGCGTTCGACGTCGATGGCGAGCGCCTTCAGGGGTGAGACGTAGACGACGCGGCAGCGCTCGGCGGCGTCGGGCTCGGGCGAGGCCATGAGCCGGTCGAGGGCCGCGAGGAAGGCGGCGAGCGTCTTGCCGGAGCCCGTCGGGGCGAGCAGCAGGGTGGAGGCGCCGTCGAGGATGGGCGGGAAGCCCTGAGCCTGGGCGGGGGTGGGTGCCGAGAAGGCACCCCGGAACCACGCCTGGGTGGCGGGGTGGAAGCGGGCGAGCGGATCGGGTGCGGGGGAGCGTTTCTTTGCCATCGGCGGCGCTTGCGCGGCGCGGGAAGCCAGTCGAGCGCGGCGCTTCGTCCGTGCGTCTGTCTTCGCGCGGTCCCTTCCTGAGCGGGGGGCTGCGGACGATGCAAGAGCCATCCCTCACGGGGAGACCTGGCGCAACCGCTCCCGGTGCGGGCCGGAAGGCCACGCGAGCGCATTGCCCTGCAGCTGGCGAGTCGGCGGGGCCCCGCGCTGCCCGGCGAGCGCCCTCCACGGGGGCCGGGCTGCTCGGAATGCCCGCTCTCATCCCGCCCGCTGCATCCTGCAGCCAGCAGCCTGCTGCATGGAGCACGCAGCCCGGCTCGAGACGAACCCGCCGAGGCTCGCCGCGCTCGCGTATCACCCCGACACGAACGCACTCCAGATCACACGCGCTCGGCGCGGCCCATTCGCCGACCCCGATGGCCTGCTCTGCGGCGCCCGAGTCTGGGCCACCAAGGGATCTCCCGGGCGCCCGGCGCAG
>NZ_CP150354.1:5605000-10342500 GCF_051521455.1 Sorangium sp. So ce887
GAGCTGGATGTTAGCCAACCCTTATTCGTCCCTCTCCACAGAGCTTTACAACCCGAAGGCCTTCATCACTCACGCGGCGTCGCTGCGTCAGGCTTTCGCCCATTGCGCAAGATTCCCCACTGCTGCCTCCCGTAGGAGTCTGGACCGTGTCTCAGTTCCAGTGTGGCTGATCATCCTCTCAGACCAGCTACCCGTCTACGCCTTGGTAGGCCATTACCCTACCAACTAGCTGATGGGCCGCAGGCTCATCCCCTGGCGCCAGCTTTCATGAAGAGGCCGGCTTTGACCCCATCCTCTTTCGAAGACGTGGTCTCATGCTGTATTAGCGCTCCTTTCGGAACGTTATCCACCACCTGGGGGCAGATTACCTACGTGTTACTCACCCGTGCGCCGCTTTACCGGGGCCGAAGCCCTTTCTCGCTCGACTTGCATGTGTTAAGCGCGCCGCTAACGTTCGTTCTGAGCCAGGATCAAACTCTCCAGTTAAATCCTGTTACATCAGACGGTGGCTAAGACCGCCTGATTTGCTCGTCAGTTATGACGTGCGAGGTCGAGCTTGCGCTCGCCTTTGGGACCCACGTCACTTCGTAGGCATACAACCCAGTTTTCAAGGACCGAGGAGGAGAGATCTGCTCGCTTGCACGAGCCAGCTCGCCTCGACCATCTGCAATCCGTGCCGGCCTTCCGAGGAGCCGCTTCGCGCAGACGCTACCCTCTCGGGTCACGCCGTCGCGTCGTTCAGCTCGGATGATGTCCGGCCTCGACCGGACCAGAGAGACACAAGCCTGTGCTTGCCGACCCTCCGGCTCCGTCGTTCGGGGCGGGCTTTTTAGCGGCCCGTCTCGAATCTGTCAACCTTTTCTTTCGAGAAGGTCAACCCGTCTACCAACCAACCGGGCGGTCCAGAGTTGCAGCGCCTCCGCTGCCCGACTCTCCGGGCCACCAGTTCGGGGCGGGCTTTCTAACGGCCTGCCTCGAACCTGTCAACCTTTTCTTTCGAGAAGGTCAACTCGTCTACCAACCAACCGGGCGGGCGGTCCAGAGTTGCAGCGTCTCCGCTGCCCGACTCTCCGGGCCACCAGTTCGGGGCGGGCTTTCTAACGGCCTGCCTCGAACCCGTCAACCTTTTCCTTCGAGAAGGTCAACCCGTCTACCCGCCGGGCGGTCCGGAGTTGCAGCGTCTTCGCTGCCCGGCTTTTCCGCCTATTCGCGACGAGCCGTCTACCGGCTTTCCGCGGCGCTGTCAACCGTCTCCTTCGAGGACGGTCGACCGAGCGAGCCAGCGTCGCAGCGCACGCACTGCCCGGATCGCCGGTTCCGCCGATTCGCAGGACCACGCTATTGACCTCCCACGAGGGTGTCAACCGCCGCGAGAAGGGCCGCGAGCACCGCCGACCGAGCGGCCCGGTATGTCTGGCATCGATCGGGACTGTGGCGGCGGGACTTGTGGCGGGCGAGCTGTTCGCGGAGGCGGCGGGCGAGCGGACTCGTGAGTCGGCTGATGTGTCCGGTGCGTCACGCCGGGGCGCTGCGCGTCGTCACGGTGCAGCGTCGTACCGCGAGGGCCGACCGGGCCGGAGCCAAGGTCGCGTACGCGGCGAACGCATCCGTCCTCGATCCATCGCCGCGGACGATCCGCCGCAGATCATAGACGTGATGGAAGAGGCCGAAGAACCTGCTCTCGCGCAGCCAGTGGCCATCGCTCACCCGGCGCATCGTGAACCTCGCCAGCGGCTCCGGGATGCGGACGCGCCGCCCGGCCAGGCAGACGAACGGGACAATCGCGCCGAAGGTCAGGTCCGCGTTGAGCCGGAGCTCGTAGACGAGACGCGCCGCGCGCACCAGCGCGTAGAGCCCGCGACCCCGGAGATTGGCGTGCCAGCTCCAGATCCTCTCGCCGTAGACATGGATCCGCGTCGTGCTGGTCCCGGCATCCCAGGTCGACCCGCCGAGCGATATCACCTCGTCGGGGAGCGGGTTCCCATCCATCCAGAAGAGACCCTGGAGCGCCTCCGGGATCCCGCTCGACGGACCGGCGAGGAGCATCTCTCTGTCCACCTGGTCCGAGGATATCTCGATGAGCTCGTACTCAGAGCCCTCGATCACCCCGACTGGCAACGTCACGGAGACACGCTCCATATCGGGTGTATAGCGCTCGGCGCCTCGCTCGCCCAGGAAGCTTGACGCCACAGCCGGACGACAGCCGCAGGGACGGTCGACCTCGCCGCCAGCAGCGACCCTCTTTTTCCCTGGTCGGCATCAAGGGCCGCCGCCCGTCCGAAGCGCCCGCGCGCGCGGCGCGGCCTTGCTCACGCGCGGCCGTCCGGAGCGCATGCACGTGAGCGCAAAGGAGAACGCAAAGGACTAACGAGACCTTCATTGCAGCTCGGCTGCGCGCGCGTGCATCGATTGCGCGATGCATCCACCTCCCAGCTGGCCTGACCTCTGCAGACATCGGCGACGCGGGTGGCACAAGGTAGGCGTCAGGGGGAAGCAGCCATGACTATGCGCATCGGAGCGATGGCGGTGAGCTCAGCGGTTCTCGCGCTGGGCTGCATGGACTCGGATCAGCAAGAGCCGCGGCGCGAGGGCGCGGCCGCTCTCCAGACCGGCGCGAGGCCGAAAGAGACGCGCTTCATCGAGGGCGGCTCGATCCCGTACGTGCTCGGGTTCTCGCCTGAGACCGGGCAGATCCTCGGCGGCTCGCACACGCTCCTCATCCCCCTGACCGGTACGCGCGAGCCCATGGACGCCGCGAACCTCCCCACGAGCCTGCACCCGGAGCTCCGGGGAACCTACACGTCGCTGAACTCGAGCCTGCTGCAAGGCCAGTCCACGGGCCCCTTCGCCTCGCAGTGGTGGCCCCAGAACAGGAACGGCATCGCGGACCGCTGGAACTCCGTGGTCAAGGACTACGGCGATCTGACGTCCGATCCGGACAACGTCTCGCCGGCGGAGAAGTACGATCTCCTGTTCTACGCAGGACAGGCCCGGTCGCTCGAGGCGCCCGCGGGCGCCGGCGCCGATGAGACGGGCCTGCCCGAGGGGACGCGCGCGGCGCCGCGCGCTCCACGGGCGACGCGGGTGGTGGGGCCAACGACGTACTGGGAGCTGCGACACCACGGCCTGTACCAGGGCGTGACCCCGGAATACTGGTGGGGACACTGCAACGGCTGGGCGGCCTACGTCGTCGCCGAGGGCGGCGGTCCACCGCTGCGCGACATCCGCGTGAAGCTCTCCGGCACCACGCTGACCGAGTGCGCGTCGGTCGAGCGGGGGTGCATCCTGTTCCGCACGGCGGACATCGAGGCGCTGATGACCGAGGTCTATCACAACGACTCCGCCACCGTGTCGGGGCGGCGCTGCGAGACGCGGGAGGACCTCGTCCAGCGCGACGTCT
Organism: Sorangium sp. So ce887; assembly: GCF_051521455.1. NCBI lineage: Bacteria > Pseudomonadati > Myxococcota > Polyangiales > Polyangiaceae > Sorangium > Sorangium sp. So ce887. The sequence goes on from NZ_CP150354.1 coordinate 5,608,401, forward strand.
ACGGCAGGCCGGTCGACGCCGCGTGCCGCGATCTGAACCCGGGGACGATGCACGTGGCCATGACCGGCCTGCTCGGGCTGGGCGCGAGCTCGATCAGCTCCGCGTCGAGCGGGCACGGGCGGCGCTCGTTCGTTGTCGACTACACATGGCACCGCGAGGTGTGGAGCTACCCGGTCACGTCGTTCAACATCGACTCGATGGCAGAGGTGAGCGCGCAGGAGGCGGCGCGGCTCGTCTGTAGCGGCGGGTACCAGGGGGCCGATTGCTATAATTACCGGTTCAACCCGAACGCGAGGCGCTTCGTCCGCGTCGGGGCGCGCTACGGGATGATCTCGGACGAGGTGAGCCCCGCGGAGCTCCTCCAGCCGCCCGCGCTCCGCAGCGTCCCGATCCTCAGCTCGGAGCTCCACTACGTGCTCGAGCTCGATGACCGGCTGACGGTGCTCGGCGGCGAGTGGATCAGGAACCCCGCCCTCGTCAACGGCGTGAACGGCAAGGCGATGCACCCGGACTATCTCTGGATTCCGGTGAGGCCGCAGGGCGCGGGCGAGGACGGCGACGATCTGGGCGGCTCCGGAGACAACCCGTACATCGCGTACTCGCGCGCGAGGGCGCTGCTCGATCTGTCGCGGAGACGGTGAGCGGGCGGCGCGCGGGCTGGTCTACGATGACCGCCCGATGATGCACCTGGACGAGGCGCTCGCGGCGCCGCTGCGCCGCGGAGATGTGCGGTGGCTCGACGAGCACCTCGACGAGGCGCGCTGCACCGACGAGGTGCTCCGCCAGCTCGTGCGGCACGGCGAGGCGCGCGTGCGTTACCTGGGGCTCTCGCGGATCGCGCAGGCCGCCGCCCGTCGCAGCGCGGGCGCGCGGCGGGCGCTCGCGGCGATTCTACCGCGCGCGATCGACGGGGACGGGACGCCCGAGGAAGCGCGGCTCCTCGCCGGGCTCTACCGCGAGCTCTGGCCGTTCCTCCCGGAGCAGCGGCTGCCGGCGTGGCGCGAGGCCGCGCTCCCCGCGCCCGTCCGCGTCGCCTGGCTGCGGACCGAGATCCTCACGCGGCCCGAGGTCCTCCGCGACGAGCCCGCCGGCGAGCTCGTCTACCAGGCGCTCCACGCCCTCGACCCGGCCGAGATCCCCGCGCCCGAGGCGCTCCTCCCGGAGCTCGCGGCGCGCCGCGACCCGGTCCTCCAGGCCGCAGCGCTCGATCTGACCCGGCGCTGCCTCCACGCGGCGCTGCTCGCGCCGGCGCAGGCGCGCGCGGTCCTCGGCGCGCTCGCCTTCGCGACGGCGCCCGCGGTCGCCGCCGCCGCGCTGCGCGAGCTCGCCGAGCCGTGGGCGGTCCTCGCCGGCGCGCCGCTCCCGGGCGCGCGCCTCGAGCAGCTCCTGCGCGGCGATCCCGAGGTGGCCGCGGCGGCGCTGGAGGCCGCGGCGCGCCACGGCGAGGGCGCGCCGCTCCGCGAGGTCGTCGCGCGCGAGGACGCGCCGCCGCGGCTCCGGCAGCGGGCGCTCGCGCTCCTGGGCGAGCGCGCGACCCGCGAGGACGTCGGCGCGATCCTCGAGCTCGCCGCGCGCGATCCGCTGCTGCTCGGCCCGAGCGCGATCGCCTGCCTGCGCGCGCTGCACCGGCGCGGCCACTTCCCTGCCCCGGAACACGCGGCGGCGATCCTCGAGCTCGCCCTCGCCGATCCAACCCTCCCCGCCGGCGACGTCGCGGCGATCACGTTCACCTGCCGGCGCGCGCTCTTCGAGGCGCTCGCCGCAGCGCCAGCCAGCGACGCGCGCTGGACGCGCCGGGCCGCGATCGCCGTCGCCATGGCGGAGCAGGGCGCGACAGACCTCCCCCTCGGGGACATGCTCGCCGAGAAGCTCCGCGAGGCCGCCTCGCCCGCGCCCTTGCTGCGCGCGATCGGCGCCCTTCGCCACGCGGCCGCAGAGGACGACGTGCTCGCCGCGCTGCCGCGCGCGCCCGCCGAGGCCCTGGACGCGCTCGCCGCGATCGGCGGCCAGCGCACCGCGGACGCGCTCCGCACCGCCCTCGGCCTCGACGGCGCAGGCGCGACCATCGCGCCATCGTCGATCGCCCTGAATCTCCGTCACCAACGGTATCGTGCCGTGACGCTGCTGTGGCATCTGACGGAGGAGCCCGGGGACCGTCGCGCGCTCCTCGCCCGCCTGAACCCCCGCGATCTGCCGGTCGAGCTCGCCGCCGATCTCGGCGGGGCCGAGCCGGCGGAGCTCGCGGTGCTCCAGCATGCGGTGGAGCGGTACACGCCCGCGGATGCGCTGCAGGCGCTCGCGCGCGCCGGCGATGCGCGCGCGCTCCCGGCGATCGCCGATCTGCTGCTCCGGATCGCGGCGGATCTCGCGGCCGCGTGGGCTCCCGGCGGGCCGGCCGAGCGGCTCGAGCCCGCGATCGACCAGGGCCCCCAGCGGCCCGCGGAGCCGGCGGTGCCGGCGGAGGTCGCGGAGGCGATCCGCGGCCTTGGCCGGCGGCTCCACCGGCGCCGGAAGATCCGGCCCGTGTGCCTGCTCGACGCCGCGAGCGAGCGCGAGGCCGGCGACGCGCTGCTCGCGAGCCTGACCCTCGACCTGCTCGACCGGCCCGGCCTGTCCGCGGGCGAGCGCGCCCTCCTCGTGGACCTGCTGCGCTCGGCGCCGTGGCGGCACGCGCGCCCGCGCGTCCCGCGCCTCCTCCGCCACCGCGACCCGCACGTGCGCAAGCGCGTGATCGCGCTGCTCGCCCAGGGCGGCGCCGAGGCGCTCTCGGCCACCCTGACGCTCCTCACGGGCGCCGGCGACGTGCAGACGGCGCGGCAGGCGCTGCGCGCGCTCGGCGCCATGGAGGCGCGCTGGGCCTGCCCCGCGATCGCCGCGTGCCTCGATCACCCGAGCATGAGCATCAAGAAGACGGCGGCCGAGGCGCTGTCGCGGGCGGGCGGGCCGGAGGCCGTGCCGCGGCTCGTCTTCTGGCTCGGCCGCCACGACAACCCGGGGCTGCGCGCCGCGCTCGAGGCCGCGCTGCGGGCGATCGTCGGGCCGGCCTGCGAGGCGACGCTCCTCGCCGCCGCCGAGGCCGCGGAGGACGAGCGCGCGCGCGATCGGCTGCTCGACGCGGTGGGCCGCGCGCTGTCGGCGCAGGCGATCCGGAGCGGGATCCGGCAGGGATCGGCCGCGGCGGCGCGGCTGCTGGAGCGGGCGATGGCCGGGGAGATCGCGCTCGCTTCCGGGACCGCCGCCGAGCTCGCCGCGGACATCGAGGCGCACGACCCGCACCGGCGCGAGCCGGGATCCGCGGGCGCACCGGCGCCGCCGGGCGCGGGGGAGGCGCTCGCCGCGGCGGCGCTCGCGGCCGCGCTGGCCCGCGGCGGCTGGGACGACGCGACGGCGCGGCGGCTGCTCGAGCGGCAGGCGGCGCTGCCGCAGGACGGGCTCGCGGCCCTGCGGCAGCTCGCGCCGGAGTGGCTCCGCCTCGCGGCGGCCGAGCCGGCGCTGCGCGACGCGGCGCTCCGGCTGCTCGTCCGCGCCTCCCCTGCCCCGTGGTCGCCCGGCGAGGCGCGCGCGTTCGCGAGGCAGGTCACGGTGCTGCTCGACGGGGCCGCGGCGGCGGCGGCCGATCTGCGCGACGGGCTCCTTTCGCTGCTCGAGGCGGCGGCGCCGGAGCTCCCGGCGGCCGAGGCGCTGGGCGTGGCGGCGCGGGTGCGCGGGCTCGCACAGGCGCCCGGGGCGCGCCGGTCGCCGCTCGAGGTGCTGCGGCGGTGCGGGGCGATCCTCGGGCGCACCGACGTCGAGCAGGCGCTCGCCATGGCGCGCGTGGCCGCCGATCCCTGGACGGCGGAGGCGGCGATCCTGCGCGAGGCGTTCGGCGCGCCGGCGGAGGCGGGCGAGGGCGCGGATCCCGAGGGCGCGGCCGCGTGGCAGGCGGCGCTCCGGGCCGCGGCGCAGGAGCCGAGGGAGCTCGCGGCGCTCCGGGCGGAGGGGCCGCGCGGCGGGGTCGGCTCGCGGGCGCAGCTGGCCGCGCTGATCGAGGTGTTCCCGTCCGCGGCCGAGCCGGCGCGGGCGCTCCTCCTGGACTGGATGGAGTCGCTGCAGCCGATCGGCGCGCCGCCGTGGACCCTCGCCGAGCAGGCGGCGGCGCGGAGCGGCGGCGCGCGGGCGCCGCGGCCGTCCGATCTCGACCAGCCGCGCTCGGCCGCGCTCCGCGGGCGCCTGCTGTCGATGCTGGACGCGCCCGCGCCGGCCGAGCGGCGCGCGGCGGCCACCGCGCTGCTCTCGTGGCCGGAGGAGGACGTCCGCGCGGCCGTGCTGCGCGCTCACCTGCGCGGCAACGTCGAGGGCCTGGATGGGCGGAGCCTGCCGCGTGTGGCGGGCTCGCTGCTCGATGTCACGGAGGAGGAGCTCCGGGGCGACACCGGCGACGAGCTGCGCCGGGAGCGCGCGGCGCGTCTCGCGGCCCTGCTCGATCGGTCGGCGGTCGAGCGCCTGTTCCCGCTGCTGCTCGGGTGGTGGGAGACGGGCGCGCCGGAGACGCGCGCGGCGGCGGCCCAGGCGCTCCGCCGCATCGCTCCCGACGTGCGGGCGGCGCGGATCGTCGAACGCGTCCGGCAGGGGGCGTGGGGCTACCTCGACCTGGTCGCGGGCGAGCAGCTGCTGCGCACGCCGGAGCTCGAGGCCGTCGTGAAGCGCCTGCGCGCCGAGGGGCGGGTCGACCTGGCGGAGCGGATCTCCCTCGTGGACGGCCCGCTCCGGCCGCCCGGCGGTGCGGACGAAGACGCGCGGGCGCTCGCGGCGCTGCGCGCGCGCCCGGAGCCGCGGGCGCGTGCGGCGGGCGACCGCGGCCCGGCGCGGCAGGAGCTGGTGCGGCTCGCGCGCGCCGGGGATCCGGAGCAGTCCCGCCGGGCGCTGTCGGCGCTCGCCGGGGCGCCGGACGAGGAGCTCGCGGCGCTGCTCGTGGAGCTGCTCGGCGATCGGCGTCCCCGGGTGCGGCTCCACGCGCACCGGCTGCTGCGCGACGCGGTGGACCGCGCCGCCTACCTGCGCGCGACGTGCGGGCTCCTCTCGGATCCGCTGCCCGACGTGGTCCGCTCGGCGATCCGCATCCTCAGCTTCGCGCCGTGGCCGGCTGCGATCCCCGCGATCGTGGGCCTGCTCCTGCACCCGCACAAGGCAGTCCGCCGAGCGGCCGCCGAGGGGCTCGCGCACGTGGGCGCGCCGGCGCTCCCCGCCCTCAAGGAAGCGCTGGGGCACGCGCGGCCGGATCGACGGGAGGTCTACGCAGAGGTGATGAGGCGAATCGGGACGCTGTGATGCGGGGACAGGGTTGCTCCGCAGGATGGTCGGCCGAGAGAGAGAGAGAGAGAGAGAGAGAGAATTCAACGCAAAGGCGCAAAGACGCAAAGACGCAAAGACGCAAAGACGCAAAGACGCAAAAAAAAGAGGAGAGATAGAATCACAGCATGAGCATCATGCCATCTCGTTCTCTTTGGTTTCCTTGGCGGCTCATCTTCATTCCTGATTCCTGTCATGAGCACCTCTGCGCCATCGCTTTCGGTGAGCAGCCGGTGACACAGACACCACGCGATCAACGATCTGCCAGGTCGGACGCCCCTCCCTAATGGTCTTTTTTTGCGCCTTTGCGCATTTGCGCCTTTGCGTTGAATTCTCCCCTCCTGTCAGGAGCCGCACGAGATGCGCCGTCGCGCCCATCTCATCAGTTCGCTCCCGCCCCTTCGACCTGGCCTGCCGCTCCCCCCGGCCCCTCAGTCTCGCCCGCCGCTCCCCCCGGCTCGGCCGGCAAAGGCACAACACCGCGGTCGGGCTCCCCGAGGACGCAGGCCTCTTTGCCCTCGACCACCTTGCAGCGGCGATCTGCCGGGCACTTCCCTCCACACGGCAGCCGCACACACAACCCCGTCGCCGCGTCGCACGCCGTCCCGATCTCACAGATCGCGTAGCAGGTGTCGTAGACCTCGCGGTTCACCACAGCCGCCCCGGCCGCGGCGGCGAGCGCCGCCGCCGCGTCACCATAGGAGCTCCCACCCGACCGCTCGGGATCGGGGCTCCCACCCGACTGCACGGGCCTCATCCCCAACAAAAACTCGGGGGGACCGCGCTTCGCCCTCAAGCAGCCGGCCAGGTTTACAGCCACACAGCAGGATATCAAAAGGACGGTAATTCTCATCAACCTGAGATCCTGCATACACACAGTAACGATTCGACGCCAGGTCAGGAGCATACTCCGGTACAATGCTCGCCATGCAGGGGGGAGGGAACCAAGGTGAGTGAGCCTGTGCACCTGGCGCCGTTGCCGACGCCGCTTCGCTGGGAGGTACCGCCCAGGAGCTGGAGCGCCGGCAAGGCATCGAGCCTGACCGTCACGGCGGGCGGCAAGACCGACCTGTTCCTCGATCCGGAGCGCACCACCGGCGTCCTGAACGCGCCGCGCCTGCTCGGGACGCCGCAGGGGGATTTCCTCGCCAGCGCGCGGGTGACCGTGGGCTTCGCGGCGGCGCACGACGCCGGCGTGCTGCTGCTCTGGGCGCACGAGCGCGCGTGGGCCAAGCTCTGCTTCGAGCTGTCGCCGGAGCGCGTGCCGACGGTCGTCTCCGTGGTGACCCGCGGCCTGTCCGACAGCCGCAGATCCTTCAACGTCGACGCCGACCACGTCTGGCTGCGCGTCTCGCGGCTCGGGCGGGTGTGCGCGTTCCACGCCTCCACCGACGGGACGATCTGGCACGTGCTCCGCAGCTTCTCGCTCGGCAGCGCAACCGAGCTCGACGTCGGCTTCTCGGCCCAATCGCCGGCAGGCGACGGCTGCACCGCCGTCTTCGACGACATCCGCTTCACGCCGCGCCGGGTCGGCGACCTGCGCAGCGGACACGCGGAGAGCGACGCAGCGCTGGCGCGCGCCGGTCAGATGCCGCCGTTGACCGGGATGACCTTGCCGCTCACGTACGTGTTGTGAAGGGCGAGCCACGCGATCGCGGCCGCGGCCTCGTCGGGCGTGCCGAGGCGCCGCAGGGCCGAGAACGCGAGGTACTCCTTGCGGAGGCCCTCGTCGAGCCGCGTCGATAGCCCGGCGTCGAGCAGGCCCAGCGCCACCATGTTGACCCGCACCCGCCGCGGGCCGAGCTCCTTCGCGAACGCCATGGCGGTGGCCGCGATCATCCCCTGGCTCGCCGCGAACGCGACCGGGATCGGCAGCGACTGCGCGCGATCGGGCCCGCCGACGAGGACGATCTCCCCGCCCCCGCCCCGCGCCATCACCGCCCCGACATCGCGGGCGACCAGGAAGGCCGCGCGGGCGTTCGACGCATAGGCCCGGTCCCACGCCTCGTCCGACAGCTCGAGCCCCGGCGTGGCGTCGAGGCTCCCGGCGCAGTGGATCGCCGCGGCAGGCACCGGCTCGTCCGCGCCCATCCGGCCGACGAATTCGCGGAGCGCGGCGGCGTCGGTGAGATCGAGCCGGACGGCGCGGAAGCCGAGCTCGCGCGACAGCTCGGCCGCCCGGACCTCGCTCCGGCAGTACGTGAACGTGGCGCTCGCCCCGCGCGAGGCGAGCGCGCGCAGCACCGCGGCGCCGACGGCGCCCGTGCCCCCGAAGACGACGGCGTGCTTCATGTCAGGCCCTCCACGTACGCGAGCGCCTCGGCCGCGGCGTCGACGAAGGTGTCGAGCGTGTCGCGCGGGATGTCAAACCGAGGCTGGAGCCGGAAGATCGTCCAGTCGTGCCCGCAGGTGAAGCAGAAGAAGCCACGGCGATAGAGGCGGTGGCACACGAGCGGCGACACCACCGAGTGGTGCGCGAGATCCGGGAACCCGAAATGCTCGAAGGAGAGCCAGGGGTGATCCGGCGGATCGAGCTGCACGCCGAGCATCAGGCCCGCGCCGCGCACCTCCCTGAACAGCCGGTTCGGCCGGAGCGCCGACTCCAGCCGCTCGCGGAGGTACGCGCCCGTCTCGCGGACGTACGCGATGAGCTCGTCCGTGATCAGGTCGAGCGTGGCGAGCCCCGCGACCGCGGAGAGGGCGTTGTAACCCATGGTGTTGTTGTGGCTCTCGCCCGCGGCGAACTGGCTGCCGTAGGCGCGCACGAAGAGGTCGCGCCTCGTCAGCATCGCCGAGAGCGGCAGGAGACCGCCGCCGAGCTGCTTCGCCAGGAGCACCACGTCCGGCCGGCGCGGCCAGCGCTCGGTCGCGAGGAAGCCGCGCCCCGTGCGGCCGACGCCCGTCTGCACCTCGTCGGCGATGAGCAGCGCGCCGTGCCTCGCCGTGAGGTCGCAGAGCGCCTCGACGAACGGCGGCGGCAGCTCGCGCACGCCGCCCTCGCCCTGGATCGGCTCCACGAGCACCGCCGCCACGTCACCCCCGGCGAACACCCGGGCGAGCGCGTCGACGTCGCCGAACGGGATCGACGTGGCGCCCTGCAGCAGGGGCACGAACGGGTCGCGGAGGTACCCCTCCCCCATGAACGAGACGCTCCCGTAAGAACAGCCGTGGTAGGCGCCGGTCAGCCCGACGAGGACGGGCTTCCGGGTGAGCGCGCGGGCGAGCTTGAGCGACGCCTCGACGGCGTCGCTCCCCGTGCACCCGAAGAAGACGTTGTCGTAGTGGCCCGTGCGCTCGCAGAGGCGGCGCGCCAGGCGGCCGGCGAACGGGTTGACGCGCGACGGGTACCAGGAGGGCGCGTCCGAGTCGAGGAAGGCGCGCACGGCGCGGGCGATGCCCGGGTTGCGATGACCGAAGGCCTGGGTGCCGTGGAAGTCCTCGATGACGAGGCCCTCGCTGTCGACGAGGAGGCCGCCCTCGGCGCGCACGACCCGGATGGGCTCGCGGGCGAGCTTCGCCCGCTGCGCGATGAGCGGGTTCACGAAGGCGCGGTAGTCGTCGAACCCGTCGCGCAGGATGTCGTCGAACGCGTCCACGTCAGAGCCCTCCGTCGGCGACGAGCTTGGCGGCGCTCATGAAGGCGCTGTCGTCGGAGCACAGGAACACCGCGAGCTCGGCGATCTCGTCGACGCGGCCGAGGCGACGCAGCCCGCAGTGCGCGACGTACTCCGCCTGGCGGTGCTGCGGGAGCCCCTGCGCCATGCCCTCCTCGAGGAGGCCGGGGCCGAGGAGGTTCACGCGCACGCCATAGCGGCCGACCTCGCGCGCGAGCGCCTCGGTGAGGCCGCGCAGGGCCGACTTCGAGGCGGCGTAGTGGACCGGCGCCTCGATCACGCGCTCCGACGCGAAGTTGCCGATGTTCAGGATGACGCCGCGCTTCTCGCGGATCATGAACCGCAGCGCGGCGCGGCTCATGAGGTAGGCGCCCTTCACGTTCACGTCCATCACGAGGTCCCAGTCCTCCTCCTCGAGCAGCGAGATGGGCAGGACCTGGGTGATGCCGGCGTTGTTGACCAGCACGTCGAGCCCACCCCAGGCGCGGTGCAGCGCGGCGAGGGTGTCCTTCACGTGGGCGGCGTCCGCCACCGAGCCCTTGAAGACGAGCGGCGGGGCGCCTGTCGCGGCGATCTGTCGGCCCGCCTCGGCGGCGTCCGCGTCGTCGGTCGCGTAGGTGAAGGCGACGCGCGCGCCGTGCCGGGCGAACGCGAGGGCGATCGCGCGCCCGAGCCCGCGCGAGCCGCCCGTGACGAGGCAGCGCCGGCCGGCGAGGAGGCCGGAGGCGGCGCTCACGGGGCCTCCCGGCGAGGCGCCGGCGAGAGGAGCGGGAGGGCGCGCCGCCCGCCGGATCGATCCGGCCACGTCCGCGGCTCGCTCATGAACCGCGGCTCCTTCTCCCGGTAGAGCACGTTGTAGTTGCAGACAGGCACGGTCCTCCCGTCGGCGGTACAGTTGCTGTCGCAGCACTGGGCCGCGCGCTCGACGTCGAACGTCTCCTCATCCATGTGCGAGTGGACGTACACCGCCTTCACCGCGCGCTCGCTGATCCGCAGGGACTCCTCCCGCCGGAGCGGCTTCTTCGCCGGGAACAGCGCGCGCAGGAGGCCGTTCAGGAGGCCGAGCGCGCGGTCGTCGTCGCCGCGCGACCAGAGCGCGTCGATCGCGTCCTGCATGGCGCGCTCGAGGCGCGCGCTCGGCTCGAGGTAGAGGTGGTCGCCGAGGCAGGCGTAGAGCGCCTCGCGGCTCATGAACCGGGTGAACGGGATCGGCGGGCCGCCCGCGGGATCCATGAGCAGGTAGGCGACCTGGTAGCAGAGCGGGTGAGCGCACGGCGACGGGACGAAGTCGCCCGGCGAGAGGAGCCCGCCCGTCGTCTCGGCGATCCGCTCGAGGACCTCGAGCGTGGAGATGCGGCCTTTGCGATCGAACGAGGCGCCGCTCTGGCCGGTGAACGTCATCGTGTGGACCTCGAGGTGGCGGACGCAGCCGAGCCGGAAGCCGAGCTCGAGGATGCGGCCGATCTCGTGGTCGTTGAGGCCACGGGTCATGACCGGGATGAGCGTCGTGTCGACGCCGGCGGCGTCGAGGCGCTCGAGACAGGCGAGCTTCTTGTCGACGCTCCTGACGCCGTTCAGGGCCCTGTCCGTGACGTCGTCGAAGGTGTCGAAGGAGAGCGCGATCCGCGCCCCGAGCTCCGCGAGCCGCCGGAGGAGCGCGTCGTTCCTGAGCAGGCCGAAGCCGTGGCTGCAGATGCTCACGCGGTGGATGCCCGCGTCCTGGCACATCGCGACGAGCTCGGGCAGCTCGGGGTGGAGCGTGGGCTCGCCGCCCGTGAGGTTGATCAGGTCGAGATCGCCGCCGGCGCCGTCGCAGAGGTGGCGGAGCACCTCCCCGAACTCGGCCTTGCTCATGAAGAACGCGCCGTCGTTCTTGTTGTGCACGTAGCACATGGGACAGTCGAGATCGCAGGCGCTCGTGATCGTGACGACCGGCATCCTGACCCGCTGGGTGTGGGCCTCGCACGGGCCGCAATCGAAGGGGCAGCCGTGCTCGATCGGGCGCCGCGGCGCCCGCGGCGGCGCAGGGACCGGCGCGATCGCGCGCGTCGACTCGTACCAGGCCGCGCTCGTCGAGAGCCGCACGTCGCGCGGGCCGTGCTCGGGGCACGCCTTGCGCATCCACACCTCGCCGGCGGGCGTCGCCACGACCCGGGCGGGGACGGCGATCTTGCAGGCCGGGCACAGGCTCGTCGTCTCGTGGATCAGCCGGTCGGTCCCCATGGGACGGAGGATATCAGGCTCCTCGAGGCGAGCGCGCTCCCGTCGACGCCCCGCGCGGCCTGATAAGCTCACGCGCATGCCCCGCGCGCCGGACGAGATCGTGGCGGTCGAGTCGCTCACCAAGACCTTCGGCGGGGTCGCCGCGCTCTCGGACGTGAGCTTCCGCGTCGAGGGCCCCGGCCTCGTCGGCGTCCTCGGCCCGAACGGCGCCGGCAAGACGACGCTGCTCGATCTCCTGGAGGGCCTCAGCGAGCCGACGCGCGGCGCGGTCCGCCTCTTCGGCGCGCCCGTGCCGCCCTACCCGCGGCGGCGGGTCGGCGTGGTCATGCAGAAGGAGGTCCAGCTCGAGCGCTGCACGACGCGGGAGTACGCCGGCCTCTTCGCCGCGATCTACGGCGTCCGTGACGGCGCGGCGCGGATCCTGGAGCGGGCGCGCCTCGCCCAGCGCGCGTCGGTGCCCATGGCGCGCCTGTCGGGCGGCGAGGCGGCGCGCCTGTTCATCGCCACCGCGCTGGTCCACGAGCCCGAGCTGCTCTTCCTCGACGAGCCCACGGCGCCGCTCGACCCGGCCGGCAAGCAGGAGATCGGCGAGGTGCTGCGCGGCGTGGCCCGCGAGCGCACGGTGTTCATGACGACGCACGACCTGCGCGAGGCGGACGGCCTCTGCGATCGGCTGCTCTTCCTCGTCGGCGGCAAGCTCCGGGCGAGCGGGACGCGGGACGAGCTCGTGGCCGCGGTGCCCGAAGGCCGCCGGACGGGGCTCGGGGTCGAGGACGCGTTCTTCCACTTCTGCGCGGTCCGGATGCGCCGCGGCGAGGCGGAGGTCGCGTCGTGAGCGCCTTCTGGGCGCTCGCGCGCCTCCGGCTGCTCGACGTGCTGCGGAGCGCGAGCTCGACGAGCTTCGTGCTGCTCTTCCCGGTCGTGCTCCTCGTCGTCGTCGGGTTCGTGTTCATGAACGGCCACCCGTTCGAGGAGCGGACGATCGCCGTCGTCGCCGGCCCCGGCGCCGCCGAGCGCCCGCTGGAGGCGCTCGGCGGCGAGCTCGAGCCCGCGCGGCTCGTGCACGTGGAGAGCGAGGCCGCCGGGCTCGCGCAGCTCCGGGCGCGGACCGCGAGCGCCGTCGTGGTGCTCCCGCGCGGCGACGGGATCTCGCGGGTGATCGTGGGGCCGCGCGACCGGCTCTTCGGGCGAGGGATCGCCGCGTCGCCCGGGGTGCGGGCCGAGCTCGCCGTCGTGGAGCTCCCGCGCTGGGGCTACGTCCACTACCTCTTCCCGGGGATCCTCACGTTCAGCGTCATGCTCGCCGGGCTCTTCGCGACCGGCTACACGATGGTGCTCTACCGGCAGAACCGCTTCCTGAAGAAGCTCGCGACGACGCCCATGCCGAAGGCGGTGTTCGTCGGGGCGCAGATCGCGGCGCGCTCCGTCCTCGTCCTCGGGCAGATCGCCCTTGTCGCCGCGGCCGGCGCGCTGCTCTTCGACGTGCCGTTCACCGCGGTGTCGGCCCTCTGGGTGGCCCTGGTGTCGCTGCTCGGCCTGCTCGCGTTCATGGGCGTCGGCTTCGTGCTCGCGTGCGTCCTCAGGACCGAGGACCTGGTGGTCGACATCGTGAGCGCGGTGAACCTGCCGCTCGTCTTCCTGTCCGAGATCTTCTTCCCCCTGGACGCCCTCCCCCGCCCGCTCGCCGCGCTGGGCGCCATCCTGCCGAGCACGCACATGGTGCAGCTCACCCGCGAGATCTTGCTGTTCGGTGCCACCGATCCGGGCCAGCTCGCCGGCGGCATCGCCGTCCTCGCCGGCTGGACGGTCGCGACGTTCGCGCTCAGCCTCCGGCTCTTCCGGTGGCATCGCTGAGGGCGGCGACCTCGACCTGGGCGGGGTCGCCGGAGGGCAGAGCAGCTTTCCAACAACGGTTCGGGGGCATCACGCCCGGGGAAGGCGGCCGCCACGGTTTCTACCGCTGCCTGTCCACGCGCTCGGTCTGCAGCCGATCTCTACGCGAGAGTCCCCATCAGGGCGGCTAAGGGGATCGCGAGGCAGAGTGTTCGTCCCGCCCGGAGCCGTGTCGCCCAGCACGCTCATGCCTTGCTCGCCGCGAGCGCCCCTTATCTCACATTTCACAACTCGTATCCAGGAGCACGCATCGAACCCCAGCAGGGTCGAGAACCCTAGAATTGGGGGGAATCATGGGCCAAATCCTCCGGAAAATCGGATGGATCGCATGCCTCCTCGTGGTGGCGTCGAGCTTCTCGCAGCTTGGCTGTAGCGGTGGGGACGACCCGCCGCAGGCGCACGTTGACGAGGGCGCACTCGCCGCCATGGCGGACGGAGCAGATGCAACTTTCTGGGTTGTCTTCAATGAACGCGCGGACCTCCGCGCGAGTGACGGGGACGCGCGGCCTGATGGACGAGATCGCGCGGCGCCCCGAGGTGGAGGCCATCGTCCTCGACGGCGCCTTCAGCATCCCGCCTCCCGTGGACGACGGGACAGGCCCAGGCGACGAGGTCGAGTGGAACATCGCCAGGATCCGCGCAGATAAAGTCTGGTCGGCGTTCGGCGACGGCGACGGGATCGTCGTCGGCAGCATCGACTCGGGCGTCCAATTCGACCACGAGGCGCTCGTCCGCCAGTACCGGGGCAACCTCGGCGACGGCAGGTTCGTGCACGATTACAACTTCTGGGATCCATCGCAGATCTGCGGGCCGCTCGGCAGCCCGCCCTGCGACAACAACGGCCACGGCACGCACACGATGGGCACCATCGCCGGCGGCGATGGACTCGGCCCTTTCGAGGACGACATCGGCGTGGCGCCGGGCGTGAAGTGGATCACGGCCAAAGGGTGCGAAACGATCTCCTGCTCGTTCGCGGCGCTCGTGTCCTCGGGCGAGTGGATGCTGGCGCCGACCGATCTGCTCGGAAGGAACCCGAAGCCCTCGCGCCGGCCTCACCTCATCAACAACTCCTGGGGTGGCGGCCCAGGGGATCCGTTCTTCCGGGGCATCGTCAAGGCCTGGCGCGCCGCGGGGATGGCCCCGGTGTTCGCCAACGGCAACGCCGGACCGGCCTGCGGGACCGTGGCGTCGCCGGCCGACTACCCCGAATCCTTCGGCGTCGGCGCCACCGACATGATGGATGAGATCGCCGCGTTCTCGAGCCGCGGCCCCTCGGCGTTCGGCCCCATCAAGCCAGATGCGTCGGCGCCCGGCGTGGAAGTGCGCTCGAGCGTCCCCGGCGGCTACGCGATCTTCAGCGGCACGTCGATGGCGGCGCCCCACGTCACGGGCACGCTGGCCCTCGTCTGGTCTGCTGCTCCGGACCTGATCGGCGACATCGGGAAATCGTTCGAGCTGATCCGGAGAACCGCCGTCAATCGCCGGAGCTTCGAGTGCGGCGGCGCGGCGGACGGCGACCCGAACAACACCTATGGCGACGGCCGGATCGACGCGTTCCGGGCGGTCGCCGCGAGCGAGCGGGTCGCGGGCAAGCTGATCGGCACGGTCATCGAAGCCCGCACGGGCAGGCGCGTGGAGCAGGCGATGATCGTCGCGAAGCGGCGCGACGATGGATTGAAGCGCAGCACCTTCACGGACGAGGCGGGCGCGTACGCGATGTCCCTGCCCGTGGCTCCGGCGCACAGACTCGAGGTGTACGACGTCGTGGTCACGGCGTTCGGCTACGAGCCGGCCGCCGCCCGGGTCGCGATCCGGAACGACGAGATCACCGTGCGCGCGTTCAGGCTCGTACCGCTGCGGCGCTTCGACCTCTCGGGTAGCAGGTGACGCACAGGCCAGACCTGTAGTCCGCCCCCCGGGCGACCGGCGGCCCCTTTCGCTCGATCGCCGGCCCCGGTACGCTCGGGCGCGATGATCGCAGAGAACACGCTTCAGGGGTCGCCGGTCGCCGAGAGCTCGCGCCGGGTCGGCGCGCTGTTCGAACCCTTCTCGCCGAGCTATGCGGACAACCCCGCGCTCGCGTTCTATCAGGCGGCGCACCGGGAGGCGCCGGTCGCTTACAGCGAGGCGTTCTCCGCTTACCTCGTCGTGGGGCACGCCGAGGTCACGCAGGTGCTCCGCGAGCCGGTCGGGTTCTCCTCGGCGCACATCCTCGACCTGCCGCCGGATCTGCCGCCGGAGGTGATTGCCGAGCTCCAGCGCGGCATCTACCAGATGCCGCCGGCGCTCTTCAACAACGACCCTCCCGGGCACACACGCGCGCGGGCGCTGTTCTCCAAGGCGTTCACGACCGCGAGGCTCGCCGCCCTCGAGCCGACGATCGCCCTGGAGGCGGACGCGCTGGTGCGCGCGATGGACCCGGGCGGCGACACGGTGGATCTCATGCATGCGCTCGCCTTCCCGCTCCCCTTGCAGATCATCGCCACCCTGGTCGGGATACCGCTGGAGGACGCACCGCTGCTCAGGGCCTGCCAGGACGAGCGGTTCAAGCTCTACGAGCCGGCGCTCGATACGGCGCGGAAGGTCGAGGCCGCGCGGAGGTTCGTCGCCTACGAGCGCTATCTGGCCGATCTCATCGAGCGGCGCCGCGCCGAGCCCGCCGACGACCTGATCACCGCGCTGATCGGCGCCCGTGTCGACGGCGAGGCGCCGCTGTCGGTCGAAGAGATGATCTCCCACCTCATCATCCTGTTCTTCGCCGGCTACGAGACCGTGGCGAGCCTGATTGGCTCGCTCGTGCTCCGCCTGCTCGAGGCGCCCGCGCTGTGGGACGCCATAGGCAGCGACGCGGCGCTGCTCCAGGCGGCGATGGAGGAGACGCTCCGGATCGACGCCCCCGTGCAGATGGAGCCGCGGCGCGCGACGGCGCCGGCCGTCGTCGGCGGCGTCGAGATCCCCGCGGGGGCCACGGCGTTCGCGTTCTTCGGCGCCGCCAACCACGATCCGGCGGTCTTCCCGGACCCGCAGCGGTTCGACGTGAACCGCAATGTCGCCGGCCCGCGTGCGCGGCACCTCGGCTTCGGCTGGGGGGTGCACACCTGCATCGGCGCTGCGCTCGCGCGCATCGAGGTGAGGTGCGCCGTGCAGGCGTTGCGCGCCGCGTTCCCCGGCCTGCGCCTCGCCGCCGCGGCGCGCCCGAGCTACGCGCCCAGCCTGTTCTTCCGCAAGCCCACGGCCGTGCCCGTGACGCTCGGCGCGGCGTGACCGCGGCGGCCGCCGCCCTTCAGGACGGGACAGGCCACCAAGAAGAGCTCTCCGAGTCCTCCCGGCGTCTTTGGCGTCTTGTCAGTCTTCATCTCCGGGTCGCCCCTTTCGCTCGATCGCCGGACCGGGTACGCTCGGACTCGATAGAAGAGTTGGGACGGAGCAGTTGAGCGTTCGGATACCGATCGACGGCACATCGCTGGGAGGCAGAGCGCCATGAACAGAGAGCTGCGCGCGCGCATCATGCAAATCGTGGGAGCTGGCATGTTCACGGGCCTGTCGCTGGCGCTCGGCTGCCAGGACGGCACCGGCGGCGGCGCGGCGACAGGGGCGGGTGGGACCGGCGGGGCAGGAGGAACCGGCGGCGCCGGCGGTCAGGGCGGCGCCGGCGGTCAGGGCGGCGCCGGCGGTCAGGGCACCTCCTCGGAAACGAGGTGCTTCTCGCTGGACGAGATCCGGGCCAGCTCCGACGGCGGCGCTGGCGGAAGCGGCGGCGCGGGGGGGAGCGCCGAGACCTGCCCGAGCGAGTACCATCCGAACCCCGTGTCCTGCGTGGTCTACGAGAATGGCCGGCTGGAGGACGGCCAGTGCTGCTACGACGTCAACGATCCGGGCATCGGCGCCTGCGGCCGCCCGTTCCTCGTGGGCGGCGAGCCGCGCCTGGCCGGCGTCGAGGCGCGGGCCGACTGGGTGCTCGACGCCGCCGCGGACGAGCCGCTCGCGGTCGACCCCGTGACGCGCGCCGCCCTCGCCGAGGCGTGGCTCGCCGACGCGCGGCTCGAGCACGCGTCCGTCGCGTCGTTCGCGCGCTTCACCCTGGATCTGCTCGCCCTCGGCGCGCCGCCCGCCCTGATCGAGGCCGCGCAGCGCGCCCTCTCGGACGAGCTGCAGCACGCCCGGGCCTGCTTCACGCTCGCGAGCCGCTACGCCGGCCGCTCGCTCGGCCCGGGGGCGCTCGCCATGGACGGGGCGCTCGACCCGCCCACGCTCGCCGGCGCCGCGGCCGGCGCGGTGCGCGAGGGCTGCGTGGGCGAGACGCTCGCCGCGCTCCAGGCCGGCGCGCAGCGGAGCCGCGCCCGCGACCCCGAGGTGCGCCGCGCCCTCGACAGGATCGCCGACGACGAGGCCGCGCACGTCGAGCTCGCGTGGGCCTTCGTGCGCTGGGCCGTCGCGCGCGGCGGCGAGCCGGTGCGCGCCGCCGTGGCCCGCGCGTTCGATGAGGCGCTGGCCGACGTGCGCGGCGCCCGCGGCCCGGCGCGCCCCGGGATCGACGCCGCCGCGTGGCACGATCACGGCCGGCTCACCGAGGCGGAGCGGGCGCGCTGCCATCTCGACGCCGCGCGCGAGGTCATCGCGCCGTGCGCGGAGGCGCTGCTGTCCACGCCGCCCTCCACCGCCGCGGCCAGCGCCGGCCTCGACGCCCCGGCGTAGCCTCCCCTGGATCCGGCGCCCGAGCGCACCTACGTCAAGGAACGAGCACGACGTCGATGCCCGAGACGAATCCCACGAACCTCCCCGCCGCCTGGCCTACCTTCCCGTCATGACCGCGCTTCGCCAGCTCCGCCTCATCGCGATCCTCGAAGGCCTGTCCTACCTGCTCCTGCTCTTCATCGCGATGCCGCTCAAGTACCTCGCCGACCAGCCGCTCGCCGTTCGCGTCGTCGGCAGCGCCCACGGCCTCCTCTTCGTGCTGTTCCTCGCCGCGCTCGTCCACGCCGCCGTCCGGCGCCGGTGGTCGCTCGGCCGCTCGCTGCTCGCCTTCGTGTCGTCGATCGTCCCCTTCGGGACGTTCGTCTTCGACCGCTCGCTGCGGCGCGAGATCGAGGCGACCCTGCCGTCGTCGTAGGCAGGCGCGGAGGCGGCGCGATCGCGGGATCGCCTGGCCCCCCCCGCGTCAGCCGGGCACAGCGCCCGCGCACCTCGCCGCGGAGCCGCCCGCGCGCGCCGGCGACGCCGGGCGCTCCTCGCCGGGCGGCAAGCATAAAACACAGTTATTTTATACACTTACAAATGATCGTAAAAAAATGGACCGGCGTGTCGATCCCGCGTCTGCCCGTTCGTCGTGACGATGGAACCTGGGCGCATCCGGTCGGGAACGCCCGGACGCGCCGCTTCGAACCAGAAGGAGACACGACGATGCGACCCATGAACACCGCGGGACCGGCAGCGAACGAGGCGAGGACGGACACGCAGCAGCCTGCTCACGTCACGCCGTCCGATCGCCGGACGACGCGAGGCAGCACGGTCATGAGGCGCATCTCGATGGCAGCGTGCCTGTTCGTCGCCGCGTGCGGCGGCGCGGACGACGGCGAGGTGGACCCGGTCGACGGCGAGCCCGATCCGGTCGCGTGGAAGGACATGAGCTTCGCGGAGCGCACCACGTACATGAACAACGTCGTCATGCCCCGGATGAAGGAGGTCTTCGTCGCGTACGACGCGAAGTACGCGTCCATGGACTGCACGACGTGCCACGGCGACGACGCGGTCGAGCGCGCCTACGCGATGCCGAGCCCGCAGATCGCCCCGCTCCTCGGCGAGGAGGAGTTCCCCGAGTGGGTGTCGGACCCGGAGCACCCGGAGCGCATGGAGTGGACCGACTTCATGTACAATCAGGTCGTGCCCGAGATGGCCGACCTGCTCCAGGTCGCCAGGTACGATCCGATGACAGGTACCGGCGAGTTCTCGTGCAACAACTGCCACACGGTGGAGGATGTCGAGCCGTGAGACGGCCCGAGGCGTGAGCGAGCGACGCGGATCCCGGCGTCCTCGGCGCCACCGCCCTATCTCTGGCTGGTTTGCGCCCTCGCGGCTCGGCGTCTTTGCCCGAATTCTCCCTTCCGGACCCTGACCCGACGGGGCGGCGTCCTCATCCCAGCGGAGCGCGCTGCCGCGTCCGGCGGCCCGTCAACGCCGCGCGGCCCGGCAACTCGACGGCTGCAGCTCGATCTCTGGACGCCGCGATCCGGCTACTCTCCGCCCGGAGGAGGCTTCGCATGTCCGTCCCGATCGAGCTCGAAGAGTCCAACGCTCAGTTCCTGGCCGCCTGGATGCATTTCAGCCAGGGTCTCCCGGGCCATCGGATCGAGCACACCGACGGCGTCACCGTCGTCCTCTCGGGCACGGACATGGTCCTGCTCAACATGGCCACGCTCTCCTCGCCGGCAACCGACCTCCAGGATCTCGAGCGCCGGGCCCTCAGGGCCGTCGAGCTCGCGCGGACCGGCGGCGTTCCGTGGCTCTTCGCGCTGTCCGACAGCTGGTCGCCGGGCGGCGACGCGGGCGCGACCGCCGAGCACCTGGCCCGGCTCGGCTTCACGCCGGCCGTGTCGCTCATGGGCATGGTGGCCGACGCGATCACCCCCTCGCGGCGCCCGGCCGTCGGCCTCGATCTCCGGCGCGTGGCCGACGCCGAGACGCGCGCCGCCATCGCCGACCTCAACTCCGCCGCGTACAGCGTCCCGATCGCTGCGGGGCGCGCCTCCGTGGCCCACGAGGCGCTGTGGAACGACCGGGCGTTCGGGCGGGTCGGCTACGTGGGCGACCAGCCCGTGTGCTCCGCGGCGACGTTCATCGTGGAGAAGATCCGGTACGTGGGCTTCGTCGTCACCGCGGCCGAGCACCGGCGCAAAGGGTACGCCGAGGCGGTGATGCGCCGCTGCCTCGACGACGCGCTGAGCGAAACAGGCGTCGCGAGGACCGTCCTCCACGCGACGGAGATGGGGCGGCCCGTGTACGAAGGGATGGGCTACCGCGCGGTCACGCGCTTCGCCTTCTACACGCCGCCGCAGGCCTGAAGCCCACACGCCGCCGCAGGCCTGAAGCGCCGGCGGCCTACACGCCGCCGCAGGCCTGAAGCCCCGGCGGCGCGCGTCCCGCTGCGGCCGCCGCCTACCACCCGCACGTCCTGCCGCGGTTCTGCTGGTCGAGCCACCCCTTGAGCGGCGCGAAGTAGTCGAGCATCGCCGCCGCATCCATCTGACGCGATCCGGTCACCGCCTCGAGCGCCTCCGGCCACGGGCGGCTCCGCCCCATCTCCAGCATCCGCCGGAGCCGCTCGCCGGCCTGCTTGCTGCCGTGGATCGTGCAGCGGTGGAGCGGCCCCTTGTACCCCGCCTCCTCGCAGAGCGCGCGGTGGAGCTGGAACTGGAGGATATGAGCGAAGAAGTACCGGAGGTACGGGACGCTCGCCGCCACATGGAACTTCGCGCCGGGATCGAAGTCCGCCTCGGAGCGGGGCACCGGCGGCATCACGCCCTGGTACCTCGTCCGGAGCTCCCACCAGGCCTGATTGTACTCCTTCGGCGAGATATCCCCGGAGAAGACCCCCCAGCGCCACCGATCGACAAGGACCGCGAACGGCAGGAAAGCCACCTTGTTGAGGGCGTCGCGGAGGAGGAGCGAGAGATCGCTCGACGGCGGGGGCAGCTCGTCCACGAGCCCGATCCGCTGGAGGTACTCCGACGTGACCGACAGCCCGATCGTGTCGCCGATGGCCTCGTGGAACGCGGGGTTCGGGCTGTCGCGGTACAGCCACGGCAGGTGGTTGTAGGCCCTCTGGTAGAAGGTGTGGCCGAGCTCGTGGTGGATCGTCTGGAAGTCGTCGGCCGTGATCTCGATGCACATCTTGATGCGCAGATCCTCCTCGTCATCGAGGTTCCAGGCGCTCGCGTGGCAGACGACGTCGCGATCCGCCGGCTTGACGAACAGCGATCGTTCCCAGAAGGTGGCCGGGAGCGGATCGAACCCGAGCGAGACGAAGAATCGCTCGCCCGTCTTCACCATCTCGATCGGTGTGAGGCCCTTTGCGCGGAGCACCGCGTCGAGATCGTAGATCGGCGCGGCCCCCTCGGGCGCGACGAGATCGTCAATGTTGCTCCAGTCCTGGGCCCACATGTCGCCGAGCAGGTCGGCCCGGATCGGGCGCGCGGAGGGGACGACTTCCTCGCCGTACTTTGCGGCGAGCCGGCCGCGCACGTAGCAGTGGAGCGCGTCGTAGAGCGGCTTGACCTGCTCCCAGAGGCGGTCGACCTCCCGCGGCAGCGCCTGCCGCGGCATCTCGTATTTCGAGCGCCAGGCATCGCCTGTGTCCTTGAACCCGAGCTCGCGGGCGCCCTCGTTCGCCAGCGCCACGAGCCGCGTGAAGTCGCCGCGCATGGGCACGGAGACCGTGCGCCAGCCGACCCACGCTCGCTTCAGCTCCTCGGGATCGCGGCTCTTTGCGATGATCCTGCTGAGCTCCTGGAGATCGAGGCACTGGCCGGCCGCGGGGCAGTACTTGCCCGCTCCGTACATCGCCTCGAGCCGCGACGCGATGGTCGCGAGCTCCTGCGTCCTCGCGGGATCGGCGGGCGCGTACAGCGTGAGCGACGTGCGCAGGAGATCGAGCCGCCGGCGGACGTCGTAGGGCAGATCGAGGTCGCGGAAGCGGGCCGCCCGCTTGGCGAGGTCGGACTGCGCGCCGAGCAGCTTCGCGCTCGCCGCGGCCGCGAGGATCTGCGTGTCGACGGTGATGTACGTCGACGCCACCCACGCGGCTCGGTTGTTGTGGGTGCTGAGCGCGTGGAGCTCCGACTCGGCCGCCTCGATGAGTCGCGCGGCCTCCTCGGCCGCCGGCTGGGAGCCGGGCTGCGGCCGCGGCGGAGGGGTGGGATCGGAGCAGGCCGCCGTGAGCGCGAGGACGCTGCAGGGCAAGGCGACGACGAACACCGGAACCATGCGCACCATTTCCCGCCGCTCCTGGATCACCGACAGCTGAAGCGTGCAATGGTCCCTCCACCCCGGACGCGCAGAGGGCGTGGGGTGCGCTTCGGCGCCGCGATCCTGGTAGGGCCTCTAAGGCCGCTCGGCGGCTCGAGCAATCCTCGGGGGTGCATCCTCGCGAGGGGCTGACATGCGGCAAAGTCGGCTCCTTTCACGCCGTCACGTCAGCCTGGAGGATGGCCCCTCATCGCGACATCGGCAATGATGTTGGCGGGTCGTTCCTCTTGCGATCGCCGCCGTCGGCAGCACCGGGCTCACTCGTAGCTGAGCAGTGAGACCGCAAAACCAGGATAGGGATCGTCCGGGAAAAAGTGGTCGCCCGGGAGGCGATAGCCGACCAGGAGAGCGCCTGAGAGCGGATCATGGCGGACGACGACGACGGCGCCCAGATCGAGGGCGAGGGTCCGCTGGGCCTCGACCGTGCGGGAGGCAATATCGACGCGCTGGACGAGGCAGCCGGCGTCGCAGGGGGGATCGGAGAACGAAGCGCCTGACAGGCTCACCAGCCCGTAGAGCTTGCCTCCGGCGTCGTTATCCATTCCTAGGAAGCGCTGGGCGCCAAGGAGCGTCCCGATGCCCCCGTCGCGGACGAAGCACTCGGAGTTGAAGCTGCTCTCCGCCGCGCTGCACTGGGAGCCGTAGATGCGGAGCATGAGGCCCTCGTGCGTCACGAGGTGGGTGGGCGGGCTGCCGTCGTAGGCATAGACGTTCGTGACCCCGAAGTCTCCGTGGTAGGGCGACTCGTTCACGAACTGCGCCACGCCCGTGCCTAGCACAGAGTACAGGTAAAAATCCGAGGGCGAGGAGCCGACCGTGACGGTCACGAAATCGTCGGTTCCCGGGATGCGGCGCATGGGGACGCCGTGGTACGTGTACTTCTCGGAGGAGGCGACGAACGCCCCGGTCTGTGCATCGTATGTATAGAAGATGCGATCCCAGTCGTTGCTCGGACCGCAGATGAAGCGGTGATCGCTGACGAGCACGGCCGACGCGCACGCCTCGACGAGGTCGCTCTCCGTGATCCTCGACAGCGTGGCATCGTAGCTCGCGAATCGAGCCTTGTCCGCGACGACGAGGATTTCGCCGTCGAAGGCCGCCGCGGTGTTCTCGCGAGGCGAGTCCACACGCGTGATCTCCTCGCCTCCGCGACCGATCAGAAGGATGGAGTCGGCCAGCACGATAATAACACCCGAGTCGGCCACGAAGGCATCGATGAGCACCGATGTCCCGGTCCGGAGCCGCACCTCGCCGTCGCCGACGGCCCCACCGCCGCCGGTGCCGACGGCGCCCACGCCGCCGCCGCTGCCCACGCCGCCGCCGCCGCTGCCCACGCCGCCGCCGCCGCTGCCCACGCCGCCGCTGCTCCCAGGAGTCCCCTCGCTGCACTGGCATGCGAGGAACCGCCCGTCGTCCCCGCAGAGCTGCGCGCTGCTGCGCCCATCACCGCAAGCACAGGTCACCTGATGACCCGGAATGCATCGGCGCGGCGGGTATTCCTCATCGACAAACGACGAGGTGCATCCCACACCGAACACGACTCCCGCCAGCAAGCAGGTCTGTCTCATGGTTCTCATCTCGTTTCGACTCTCCTCGCCTTGAAAGCACCGCGGATCCGCAGGCGCGCAAGCCGCGCGCGTCCGGGGGGCACGCCGCCATCGCGCGCCATCATCAGAAAACTGCAATGAACATACCACTACAGGATGCTCGCGCGTCGCGGCGCAGCTGCTGGTGGCGCGGAGGCCGGGCGCAGCCCGGGCCCCGGCGCGACGGATTGCGTGGTTACGCAAAGCTCGGTCCGCGGCTCCGCCACCCCATCGGCTCCGCCACCCCAACCTGGGTCGGCTCCGCCGGGTCGGCTCCGCCACCCCAACCCGGGTCGGCTCGCCCCGCCCCCGCCTTCCACCCCAACCCGGGTCGGCTCCGCCACCCACCCCAACCCCGGTCGGGTCGCCCCGGCACCCCAACCCCGGTCGGGTTCGCCCCGGCACCCCAACCCCGGTCGGGTCGCCCCGGCACCCCAACCCCGGTCGGGTTCGCCCCGCACCCCAACCCCGGTCGGGTCGCCACCGTCGACCGAAAAATCGTCACCGCCGATGTCGAGGACGCGCCGGCAGCTCCGACTCCTCTGTGTAGCGCCGAGAACGGCGTGACATCACGCGGACGAGGACCCCATGAACACCATCGAAGCTCTTCAAGGAACGCTCACCGTCACGGCCGACACCGCCCCGGCTCGAACCACGCTCCGCAGCGTCGGCGCGGTGCTCTGCGGCCTCATCGCGACCGTCATCCTCACCACAGCCGTGGATCTGGCGTTTCACGCCTCCGGTATTTTTCCGCCGCACGGCGAGCGGATGTCCGACTCACTGTTCGTGCTCGCGCTCGCCTACCGCATCCCGCTCAACGCCGCCGGCTGCTACGTCGCGGCCCAGCTCGCTCCGGCTCGCCCGATGCGCCACGCGCTCGCCCTCGGTTTCCTGGGCGTCGCTCTCGCCACCCTCGGCGCCGTCATGATGTGGGAGCTCGGCCCCGCGTGGTACTCGCTCGCGAACATCGCGCTCGCGCTGCCGTGCGCCTGGGCCGGCGCACGGCTTCGAGGCGCTCGCTCCTGACGAAGGCGCCAGATCGCCTCCGTCGAGGAAGAGCACCGGCTTCCTCCCGCGCGCCCCCGCGACCCGCGACGCCCCCTCGGGGAAATACCGCTCCGCCAGCCGCCGGAAGCTCCGCTCCGTCGCGCGCTGGAACAGCGGCCGAAACACCGCCCGATCGATCCACCGCCCGATCCCCCCCCAGCGCACCTCGTACGTATACGACGTCGAGAACTCCACGACCCCCTCTCCCACGGCCCGATACAGCCAGAGCCCGACTCCGCGGCGGATCAGCGACCGCCGATCCTCCGACCAGAACTCGAACGTGGACTGCCGGCACGGCCGGTGGAGCTTGTACCGTCCACCGCCGCGGATCGTCACCCCGAGCAGGTCCTTCTCGTAACGCATCGCCGTCCCGGTCTGGATGACCTCCCCGAGCATGGAGATCCTGCTGAAGCGATGGTCCCAGCTCGGATGGAGCCTGTGATCCTGCGTGACCTCCCAGAGCCGCTCGACGGTGGTGCGGAGCCGGACGCGGACATGGATCGGAGCCGGTCGCGGCAGGCGCTGCTCGACGAGCGCGAGCCCCTCGACCACCGCGACGAGCGCAGCCCCCGCGCCCATGAGCCCAAGCAGCCCGCGAAGCCAGCCGGGAACGTCCGCCGGCGCATAAACGACCGCCGAGGGCAGGTGCCGCCATGCCAGCGAACCCATCGCGATCGCATGCAGATAGGCGCCGACGAGCACGCTCAGGACGATGTGCATCAGGTACTCCCCGCCGGGCAACCCTCCCTGGCTGCGCCGCGACGCCGGCTCGACGGCGATATCGGCCATGGCGACGCCGATATCGGCCACGAAGAGCGCGACGAAGACGGCGTAGAAGACGCCATGAAACTGGACATTGGGCACGAGCGCGAGCTGGAGCGCATAGATGAAGCCGCGCGCCACATGGAGCCACACCTCGACCCGCGACTCGGCGCGATCTCCGAGACGGCACCGGTACCAGTGGAAGTAGGCGATATCGAACGCGCCGAGGAGGCAGATTACGGCGAGGAGAAATGATGCGGTGGCCATGGTGCGTCCATCCCTGAGCTCGAAGGACCCGAACGAGCGAGATCTCTCGCCGTGGTCCCCCGCGGGTCACCGCTTTTGCATCTGCAAGCCGCTCACCAACCCCAGGAACCACGACAGCGCGCCGCTCCCCGCCGCCTCCACGCGCGCGCCTCGGCCCCGCCCGCCCACGCGCCTTCGTGGCTGTCCACGCCGTGGACACCCGGCGTGCCGACCGCGTGGACACCGGAGGTCGCGCCGCGCGCG
This sequence comes from Sorangium sp. So ce887, assembly GCF_051521455.1. Taxonomy (NCBI): domain Bacteria; kingdom Pseudomonadati; phylum Myxococcota; order Polyangiales; family Polyangiaceae; genus Sorangium; species Sorangium sp. So ce887. The sequence goes on from NZ_CP150354.1 coordinate 5,634,385, forward strand.
CCGGCCCCGTCAAGCGCGCCACCGCGGCCTGCTCCACGTCGGCGCGTGCTCCCTGGCACGGTGGTCGCACCAGGCGGATGTCATGAAGCCTCGCCTCGGCGACCTCGCCTTGCACATCGCCCGTATCGGTCTCTGCGCCTCCGGCGTCGCCGCCGCTGCGCGCATCGAGAGCGCGACGCTCGCCGCGGCCTCCGGGGGCTCGCTCTTCTTCGCCTCCTTCGCCCTGATGCACGATGTCGCTCACGGCGCCCTCCGCCTGCCGCGCAAGGCGAACGAGATCGCCCTCACCCTCTCGGCCGCGCTGATGCTCATGAGCGGTCACGCCCTGCGCATCATGCACCTGCGCCACCACGCTCGCCCCCTCGCGCCCGACGACACCGAGGGTGCCCCCGCGCGCCTGCCGCTCTCGCGGGCGCTCCTCGGCGCCCCCCTCGCCGCCTTCGCCCTCCGCGCCGAGGCGCTCCGCGCCGCCGGCCCCACCGGCCGCCGCTGGCAGCTCGCCGAGGCCGCGCTCAACCTCGCCTCGCTCGCCCTCCTGCTCGCATCGCGGCGGCCTGCGCTCCTCGCCTTCGCGGCCACCGCCGCGTCTCTCCAGCTCACCATGGCCGTGTGGGCCGCGTACATCCCGCACAACGCCCCGGCCTGGATGCTGGCCGCCGCCCGCCGGCTCGCCTTCACCCGCTCGCCCATCGCGCTGAGCCTCGCCTACCACGAGCGCCACCACCGCATCCCCAACCTGCCCTGCAGCCGCCTCGCCCTCCCCTCCGCCGACTGCTAGCTAGTGCGGTTGCTCGGGTGAGCCCACCATGGCACGCTCGCCCTGATCCCGGGCGGGCACGCGCGGCGAGCCTGGTGCAGCGGCTCGCTCGGCCGGGCTCGGCCTGGACGGAGGGTACAGAGATGAATGACACCAGGCCAAAGACTGGAATCATGGCCTCGACGCAGCGGCCACGAGGCCTGCTCGGGCGCCGCGGAACGGGGGTGCGAGCATGAGCGTCCGGCTCAACCACACCATCGTGTCCGCGAAGGACAAGAAGGTGTCCGCCACCTTCATGGCCGAGGTCCTGGGCCTCGCCGCCCCGAAGCCGTTCGGACATTTCCTGGCGGTGCAGCTCGACAACGACGTCACGCTCGACTTCGCCGACAGCCCTGACGAAATCCGCCCGCAGCACTACGCCTTCCTGGTCAGCGAGGCCGAGTTCGACGAGATCTTCGGTCGGATCCGCGAGCGAAAGCTCCAGTACTGGGCCGATCCCAGAGCGCAGCGCCCCGGCGAGATCAACCACAACGACGGCGGGCGCGGCGTGTACTTCCCCGACCCGGACGGGCACTTCCTCGAGATCATCACCCGCCCTTACGGCGGCGGCTGATCCGGGCGCGCCGCGCTCCCGGCGGACGGGCGCTCATCCAATCTCCAGCACCTCATCGCCCATGCTCGTCCCGGATCCCGGAAGAGGATAGGCCCGAGGAGCCGGTGCTCGTCCGCCGCGCCGGAAGGGTCGATGTGGGAGCCCATAAGTCCTCGCTCCGCCGGCAGAGCCGGAGGGGCGAGGGGCGAGGGGCGAGGGGCGAGCTCGGTGGGGTTTGCTCGCCACGCGAGTCGGCGGCCGGCTACCGCCATCCGTGCAAGACTGCAACAGAGATTTGCGTAGAATGCTCGGCGCGTGGCGAGCGCGGGAGGGGGCCGGGGGCCGTGGAGGGGGCGGTGCGGTTGAGGCCCGAGAGACCCCAACCGCGTCGCTTCACGCGGCGAGCACCGAGGACCGGGTCATCACCTGGCTCACGCCGTCCGTCTCGGGGTCGGCCACGGGGGCGCTCACGGGGTGCGCGAGGGCATAGCGCAGGAGTTCGTGCGTCCACGGCTCGAACATCGCGTACACCTCGTCCGCGAGCGCCTTGTACCGCTCGCGCGTCTCCGCGTCGAGCGAGATGCGCGCGAGCTCGGCATGGTCGGCGTTCACCGCGTGGCCCGACTCGCGCTCGAAATGGAACGGGCCGCAGTAGCGCAGCTGCGTTCCGAGCTCCTTCTCCAGCGCCTCCGCCAGGGGAAGCATCGCGCCGAAGAGGACGTTGCCAGTCTCCTCGATGGCTTCGATGATGACGAGCCGCTCGAGGCCCGTCGTGCCCTTGATGAGCGCGGTGAGCCGCGCGGTGAGGATCCGATTCTCGATCGTCTCCTCGCCCCAGAGGAAGTTCATCAGGTCCGAGCTCCGCGCCTCGATGTCGAAGCCGAGCTTGGCCAGATCCTCCAGGTACCACGGCCAATGATGATCGTCCTCGCGTGTGTGGACGTTGACCATCTCCTGGTACTCGTCCGCCGCGTGCTCCTCCCTCAACACGAACTTGTTCAGATCACCGAAACTCAGGATGAAATAAGCCATGCATGGGTAGAACGCGAGCCGCTCGCTAGGATCGAGCTGTTCGTCACGCATCCGCTCGAACAGGGGTAGACGAGCATACGCCTGCTTCTTCTCGAAGATGTGCCGCAAGACCTGCCGCATAAGCGATCTCCTTCTCGGCTGTGGGTGTCAGTTGGTTGAGCGATCCCTCTGTTTGCAAAAGCCAAGCGCCCTGCGCGCCCCGTGACGCCTCAAGGCAAGACCACGGCGTACCCAAATGGATGCTGCTGCTGGATCTCAGCCGTGTCGAAATCCTGCATTCCCCTCCCCCCTTGCAGTCCGAGCTTGATTTTCGGAAACTTCCTCGAACCACCTCAAACGTTATGCGACGTTGGAGGGTGCATCCACTCGGTGTACCCACTCTAGCGCAAGTGCGGCGTAAGCTGCATCCAGTATCTTCATGGATCTCCAGTCCAATTGGGATCGGGATTCGGGTGGGCGAACCGGAGCCAATGTGCGACACCGTATTCGCTATCCAGGATCGGCTGGCCATCCATTCTGCGGGGCGCGCGAGGGCGTTCGGCGACTCAATGCACCGATTGCGGAAGCGGGTCGCTGTCATCGCCTCGTCAATGTCTCCACCGCTTCACGTGGGCCCATGTCGCAGCACCCGATGCTTTAGAGTAGGGTTCCGGCTGGTCCCACACGCACGCACCTGACGTGCGGCGATCCGGGTGGACGGCGCTGACGATGGTTCCCGCGAAGGGGCAACCAAACAGCTTGAAGGTCGGCGGTCGAGGCATGTAGCTTGCCGAGTCGTGCCGTGAAAGACCCACGCGATTCAGCTTTGATGATGGAACCTGAGAGCCGCACGCTCCCGAAGAGCGCGCCCGTGCGGGCGGAGGTCGTGCGGCTGGTCCGTGAGAAGCGCTACGAGGAGGCGCTGGCGGTGCTGTACCAGGCGCGCTCGGAGGCCCCCGGCGATCGCGAGCTGCAGACGAGCATCGAGCGGATCAAGGAGTTCCTCGCCGGCGCGTACGCCAAGCGGCTCGGCGGCCTCGATCGGGTGGCGGGGCCCATCCCGGTCGCCGCGGGTCGCTCGCCCGACGCGCTGCTCGTGGTGCGGTACATCGATGGCTCGTCGACGTTCGACGACATCGTGCAAATGTGCCCGCTCGGGCGGCTCCGCACGCTGCAGGTGCTCGTCGGCCTTTATACGGGCAAGGAGGTGGCGTCGCCGTTCAGCGAGAGGACGCCGCAGTCCTGGCGGCGGCAGCTGGACACGCTGCCATCCGAGCCCGGCACGGACCCGGGGCCGCCGACCATGCCGGAGCGCGGGCTGCACCGGCGAGCGCCGGAGCCTCCCCCCGCGAGCGCGCCGTTCACGCCGCGGGTGTTCGAGACGGAAGAGGATCGGCGCTACCGCGAGGCGTTCGCCCGCGGCACCGCCGCGTTCGTGCAGCGCCGCTTCGCCGACGCGATCGAGGCGTTCGAGGCTTGCGAGCGCATGCGCCCGGGCGACGCGGCGTCGTCGGTCATGCTGCGCCGAGCGCGGCGCGACTTCGGAGTCTGATGCCCATCGTCGTGGTCGCCGATCCCGATCTGCGCGAGCGCATGCGGTGCATTCGCGTCATGGCCGGGCAGACGCCGGTGAGCGCCCTCGGCGCCGCCGCCTGGGAGGAGCTCGAGCAGGCCCTCGAGGGCGCGCCGAGCACGGAGCTGATCATCTACGCGCCGTCGCTCCCGGGCGCGCCGGAGGACGCCATCGCGCAGCTCCTCCGCCGCACGGCGCGGCTGGTGCTCGCCGTGAACGACGGCGCGGAGGTCCCGGGAGCGGTGAGCACCACGCGGGTGACGTGGCCCATCGCCGAGGAGACGCTCATCCTCATGGCGCACGCCGCGGGCGCGCAATCGACGCCGATCGGGATGAACTTCATGCCCGTCGACTTCTTGCAGATGATCTGCATGTCCGGCGACTCGCACGTCCTCGTGGTCAGCAGCGACAGCGCCGACGTGGGTCTGATCGAGGTGCGGCGCGGCAAGGTATGGACGGCGTTCGACGGCCTCGGCGTGGGCGAGGCCGCGTTCGCGCGGCTCATCCGCCCCGAGATGCGGGTGCGCGTCACCCCGGCCGTCGGCTCGACGAAGGAGCGCACCATCTTCAAGGACCTGGCGGAGCTGCTGCTCGACTCGCTGCGCCGGATCGACGAGGGCAGCGTGGAGGCGCCGCCGCCGATCTCGTCGAGGCGGCTCGAGGTCGCGCTCGCCTCGCCGGAGCAGATCGCGATCCGGATCAAGCAGCTCAACTCCGACGCGCGGCGCCTCTTGATGGAACGCAGCTACAGCGACGCGGCCCGCGTCCTCACCGACCTCTCGACGCTCGACCCTGCGTCGAGCCTCGTGCGCGCTAACCTGGAACAGCTACGCAAGCTCGGATACCCAAGATGACCCGATCCATCGCATTCGCCAGTCTGAAGGGCGGAGTCGGAAAGACCACCGTGGCGCTCAACTGCGCCTTCGCCTTCGCGCGCCGAGGCGCGCGGACCCTCCTCGTCGACACGGATCAGCAGGGCGCCATCGGCATGTCGCTCGACGGTGTCGGGGACCGCGCCGGCCTGGCCGCCAACCTCGCGCGCGGCGGCCCCCCGCTCGAGGGCATGGTGAAGACCCGGCTCGCGGAGCTCTGCCTCTTGCCCATGGGCCCCGTCGACGCGCTCGACGAGGATCGCTTCGCCGTCAACGCCCGCGAGGCCAACCTCCTGGGGCGCGTCCTCGAGCAGAGCCAGCGCGACTTCGACCTGGTCCTCTTCGACACGCCGGCCGGGCTCGGCGGGATGTCGCGCCTCGCCCTGGAGGAGGTGGACAGCGTCATCGCCGTGGCGCAGTGTGAGCCGCTCGCGCTGCGGGCCCTGCCGCGGCTGCTCGAGCTCCTCGCGCGGCTCCGCGAGATCGGCTCCGCCTGCTCCCTGCTCGGCGTGGTCGGCACGATGAGCTCGTTCCGCGACCCGGTGATGCTGGCCTCGCTGGAGGAGCTATGGTCCCTCTACCGTGATCAGGTCTTCGACACGGCGGTCCCGCGCGACGGCACGTTCCTCCAGGCGAGCCGCGCGGGCGTGCCGCTCGGTCTGCTCAGCCGCCGCCCGCCGGCGGTCTCTGCGGTGTTCGACAAACTTGTGGCCGAGATCGAGGAGCGCCTCGGCACCACGGCAGGAGGCGAGGATGACGGTCCGATCCGTCTCGTGGACTGACGCGCAGCGGGTGAGCTCGCTGCTCGCGCGGGTGACCGCGACGCGCTCCCCCGAGCCCGCGGGGCTCGTGAGCGCCATGGGGGCAGCGCGCGCCGGCGCGCCGGGGAAGGCGGCGCCGACGCCGGCGAAGGCCGCGCCGAAGGCGCCGAAGGAGGTGCCGCGCCTCGTGCAGACCTCCGACAACCCGGCCGACCGGCTCGACGCGCTCGTCGCCTGGACGCTCGCGCATCAGGCGTGCGTGGGCGCCTTCGTCGCCGACGACAACGGCCTCACGCTGGCGGCGCACGGCATCTCCGAGGCGCACGTGTCCCTCGTGGGCCCGCTGCTCTCGGCGCTGGTCGGCGTCCGCACCATCCCCGGCGTCGACGCCACGGCGGGCGCGCTCTGGCTGGGCGCGCAGATGATGTCGTGGGTCGAGGCGCGCACGACGCGCGGCGGCTTCTGCCTCGGGACGGTGGGGGACGAGGCTCTCTCCACGCGGGCGTTCGAGCAGCTGAAGGAAGCGCTCGGAACGACCGTGCGCGGGCTGTAACGGATCCGGTTTTCACTACGGGCGCGCGCGCCCAGGAGCGACGGAAGCACGATGATCGATACCAAAGTCCTCGACGCCGCAGTCCATGACCTCCGCAACATCCTCCGCGACGGGCTGCTGGCCACCGACATCTGGGAACGCACGGCAGGCCTGTCGCTCGCCGGCTTCAACCAGCAGCCGGTGGCGGTGGCCCTCTTCACGCGCATCACCGAGGAGCTGGACAGCTCGCTGCGCGACTCGAATTTCCCATCGCTCGGGCGGTATTACATGCTCGACATGGCGGGCAACCACACCGTGGTGGTGCTGAACCACGGGAAGCTGCTCCAGGGCATGCTGGTGGACAACAGGCGGGCGAACCTGGGGATCCTCATCTCCGTCGCCATCCCGCGGATGATCGAGACCGTCGCACAGGCGATGGAGCTCTGAGCTTTTCGGCCCCCACCCGGCTCCTCGACGGCCTCCCCTCGAGAAGGCCCTCGGGGGCTAGTCCGGCAGGCCGGGCCGCCGCTAGGACACCGATCACGTTGAAACCCGGAGAATTTTCACAGGGAGGCGGGGAGGCGGGGAGGAAGAAAAAAATGAATCTCTCCCTCCCGCCGTCTCTCGCTCCCCGCCTCCCCGCCTCCCTGTGAAATTCATGCTTTTTCTCGGGGTTTCAACCCGTTTGTCGCTCTAGTACTACAGCCGCACGTCGGTGAGCACCGAACGAGCTGGGCTCCATCCGTGTGCGGAGGAGCCAAGCGTCACGATCGTCCGCCCGCTCATCGAAATCCGCGGAGATTCCGCGACGTGCGGCTGTAGTACTAGGGGGCTCGCCGGGGCGTGTCAGCGGGGCCCCTGCCCGCGGTAGTAGGCGACCAGGTGACGCCAGCGCTCGTGGAGCGCCTGGTCGGCGCTCAAGCGCCGTTGCCACGCACGGTCGGCCGCGAGCCAGGCGCCCTCGCCCGCGATGCCATGCTGCGCGAGGAGCTCGGCGCTCCTCGCGGGCTCGACGAGGCGCCGGGTCCAGAGCCAGGCGTGCTGCTCGAGCGTGAGGGCCGACGCATCGGCAGCTGCGCCGGCATCGGCCGGCGCCCTGAACGGCAATCCAGCGTAGGACGGCGTCGCCTTGACCGCCGCCGGCGCTGGCTCCGCGGCCGCAGACCTCTTGAACGGCAAGACGTCGCGCGGCGCGTGCATGGCGCCCCCCGATACGAGGGGCGCGGGCGCGGGCGGCGCGGGCGGCGCGGGCGCGGACGGCGCGGGCGCGGGCACGGGGGGCACGGGCGGCGCGAACGCGGGCACGGGCGGCGCGGGCGCGGGCGCGGACGGCGGCGACACGAACGGCAGCGCCGTGTCACCGGCGGTCCGCGCGGCCGACGGCGTGCGCGGGGGCGCCGCGCCCGGAGGCGGCGGGGCGAACGGCAGCGCTCCCGCCACCTCCACCCGCGGAAAGGCCACCATCGTGGAAGCGAGCGGCCGGCGCGACACCGGCGCGGCGGGAGGCGGCGGCGGCAGGCTGCTCCGCGTCCACTCGAGCGCCCACCGGCCCGCGGGGAAGCTCGCGTCGCTCACGCGACCGCGGAGCTCCGCCAGGTGGGCGCGCTGCCGCGCGACCCAATCGTCCGGCGAGAACGCAGAGACGAGCCCCGTCGCGATCCAGAGCTCGAGCGCGGCCTCGTGGCGCCGCGGCGGCGGGGTCGACCTCGCCTCGATCTCGTCGACGATCGACAGCACGGTGAACGGCCGCCCGCCGCGCGTGCGCACCTCCGGATCGAGCCGGCGCGCGTCGCGCCGCAGGGAAGCCTCCCAGCGCGCGGGGTCGGTGACGACCTTCTCCACCTTGCGGACAGGGATCGGCAGCGCGTCGCCCAGGACCGCAGCCTCGACCTCGGGAGGCAGCTCCACCTCCCACGGCTCCTCGACCGTCTCACGCAGGCCCGCGCCCGTGATGCGCTCCAGCGCCTCGGCCGCTGCTTCCACGAGCGGCTCGTCGCCGGAGCCGAGCAGGCTCACCAGGAAGCCGAGCGCCCCGATGTGCCCGAAGCGCCCGAGGCCGCGCACGAGCTGGGCGGTGGGCGCCGCGGCCACGCTGGCGAGCAGCGGCTCCAGATCGCTCCCGTGCCCGCCGAGACACAGCAGCCACGCCGCGCCCGCGGCGCGCGCCGGGCCCGCCCGGCCCGCCAGCGTCACGCGCAGGAGCGAGCGCGTCGGCCCGTGCCCCCGCCGCATCGCCGCCTCGGCGCCGGCGAGGAACACGGCGTCGCTCCCCGTACGCGCGAGCACGCCATCGATCACCGCGAGCGCCTCGTCGCGCGGGCCGGCCACGGCGAGCGCGCGGAGCGCGCGCTCCGCGAGCTCGGGCCGCTCCGACCCCGCGAGCCGCGACGCGAGATCGAACGGCACCGCCTGCCGGAGCGTGAGCACGTCGAGCGCCACGGCGGCGAGCGGCGCGAGCGGGCCGGCCGCGAGCTCGACCAGCGCCGCGTCGATCTCGGGGTTCGGGGCGAGCCAGAGGCCCTCGACCCACCCCGGGTACGTCTCGGGCGCGCTGTGCCGGAGCGTGGCCAGCGCCGCGTCGACCGTGTCGCGGCCCTCGATCGCGCCGAGCGCCAGCGCCACGGCGAACGCGCGCCCCGGATCCGGCGCCCTCGCCTCGGCGAAATAGAGCGACACGAGCGGCAAGGCCGCGGCGCCGACGCTGGCGAAGCAGTCGACGTTGTCGAGCAGGCGCTGCTCGAACGGCTCCTGATCCACCCACGTCTCGATGGCGTTCGGCTTGCGCAGATCGCCGTGGATGGCGATGTCCTCGAGGCAGTCGCGCCCGAGGCGCCGGAGCATCTCCGCCTCCTCGACGGCGGGCTCGTGGACGAAGCGGGGCGGCTCCTCGGCCGGGGCGGCCGGCGCCTCCGCCGCGTTCTCGCCGAGCTTCTCCTCGATCTCGCCCGCCGCCGCCGCGCGGGCGAACGCCTTCAGCGCGTCGAGCGTCGCGGGCGGCTTCAGCTTGCGCGGCGCGGGCTGCGGCTCGCGCAGCGGGACGATCGGGTCGAGCGAGGGCTCCGGGACGAGCCGGCGCCGCGGGAACGCGTGCAGCGACGGCGTGCCCTGGCTCGCGCGGAACGGTCGCTCGCGCGGCGGCTCGCGGTGCCGGCCGCCGCCCGTGAGCTCGCTCCGGCGCTCGAGCTGGATCTGCGCCACGGCCGTCGCGCCCATCGCGAGCGCCGATGCGGCCAGGTCGAGCGCGCCGAGCGCCCTGCCGAGCGCCGGCGCCTCGCGGCGATCGCCGGCGCGCGCGAGCAGCTCGCGCGCCTCGCGCACGAGCGCCGCGGCCTCGGCGAGCCCGTCGTGGTGGACCGGCGCGAGCACGTCGCTGTCGAGCACCGCGTAGCCGCACTGCACGGCCCGGCGCAGCCGGTCGCCGATGCCGGCGCGATCCATCTGGAACGGGATCTCGGGCACGGCGGAGAGCACGTCCTCCACGGCCCGCTGGGCCAGCACGGCCGCGTTCTTCCCGGGCTCGGCGGGCACATCGCGGGGGGGCACGCTCGAGGAGCTCATGGGGTCGGGTCGCGGCTGGCGAGGAGGGCGCCGCGCTCGGGGCCCTCGGAGTGGGCGCCGATGAGCGCGCAGTCGGCGGCGGCGCAGCCGGTCTGCCAGCGCATCGCGGCGATCGCGAGGAGCACCGCGGCGCTCGCCGCGCCGAGGTCGCCGGTCTTCAGCAGCGGCTGATCGTGGATCACGTCGGGCGAGAAGGCCTCGAAGGCGCGCGCCATGACGTAGCTCCACTCATCGACGCGGTGCCGCTCGTTCACGACGTCCGTCATCACCCACGGGATCCGGCGCGCCCGGGCGCCCACGGGCGCGACCGCGCGCTTCACGGCCGCGGTGATCCCCTCTCCGAGGCACGGCTCGTCCGAGCCGTACGGTCGTGGCTCCGACGCCACGCCGGCGCCGAGGATCTGGGCCAGGCGGGGCAGCGACGCCGCGCTCCGCCGGGAGGTGAGCAGCGAGAACCCCGCCCCCTCGCCCGGGATGAAGCCGTTCTCGGTCTGCATGGAGTGCAGGCGGAGCTCGCGATCCAGCCATTCGAGCGCGTCGGGGTCGAACCAGCTGTCCACGCCGCCCACGGCCACCGCGTCGTGCTCGCCCGCGCGGAGGCGCTCGATCGCCAGCCGAAAGGCCTCGACGCCCCCGCCGCGACAGCCGAAGATCAGGCCCGAGCGCGCGTGGTCGATCGGCACCTGCGAGCGCGCCTCGAGGCCGCGCAGCAGGTGCTGCTCGAGGCGCGCGTCGAGCCCGGGGCGGCGCCGGCTCGGCAGCGCCACGAGGACGGGCAACGGCCGCGCGGTCCGCCCATTCCTGCGCTCCGCGGCGAGCCACGCGAACGCCGCCTGGGTGAGCGCCGGCCCGCCGAGCGCCACGAACCGGTCGACACCCATGACCTCGTCACCGATGGAGGGCAGCCGGCACATGACCATCGGCTCGCCGTGCCTGTCGATGAGGTGGGACTCGCGCGGGTCCATCTTCAGCGCGCGCACGCTCATCGTCACCTGCAGGGCCGTGAGCCCGCTCGGCGCGCGAGCCCCCACGCCGACGACGACGACGTCGGAGGCGGGCAGCGGCGGGTGCCCGGCGGGGGGCGAGGAGGCGGCCATCGCCGGCGCATCCTACCAGCGGGAACGGAGCCGGCGCACTGCCATGAAGCATTCCCTGCGCGCGCCCGGGAGTACCCCTCCGCGGTGGGCCAACGGGTCGCCGACCCGTTCCGCAGGCCTCGAGGAACAGCCCCACCGGCACGCTCGGGCGCCCGTCATTCGGGCGGCGCCGACCACCCGCTCAGGTCGAGCTTGCTGTGTGCCTCGAGCGCGCGCGCGTCCTCGGGGTTCGCGTCCGGGTCGAACAGGACGACCTCGAAGAGGTGCGCGAGGTAGACGTCCACGCCGGGGTACGCGACGCGGACCCCGGGCGGATCCACGCGCATCTCCAGCACCGGGTACTCGCCCGCGGCGTCGGGCTCGCCGACATAGAGCACGTCCCGCGCCTCGCCGTCCTGCGCGCCGAGGAGGTAGGCCTCCCCCGGCAGCGCCTCCTCGATGCCCTCGAACATGCCCGCGAGCATCGGGTCGAACTCCGCCTCCGCGATCTGGCGGAGCGTCCTCGGCGCGAAGCGGGGCGCCTCCGGGTCCTCGAACAGCCCGAGGAAGCTCGCGTCGAACGCGAGGAAGGCCGCGAGGCCAGGTGACAGCGGCTTCTTGCACGGGAACGTGAGCTTCTTGAGCTTCGCCGCAGGGACCGGCCGCGGATCCGCGATCGCGTCCGTGCCCGCGATCGCCTCGATCACCTTCGCGACGAGCGCCCGCCCGCGGAGCCGCGCGGCCTTGCCCTTCGCGGGGGCGGGCTTCTTCTTCGCGCCGCCGCCCGCGCGCTTCATCGCCGAGAGCACCTTCACGGCCGAGGGCAGGTCGTCCCACCCGAGCGCGCGCTCGCCCGCGGCCATCGCCTCGATGAGCGGCGCATGCTCGGTGCGCCCGAGCTTGACGAGGGCGCGCGCCGCGTAGAGCACGACCTCCCGGCTCGGGTCGAGGAGCATCGCGAGCAACGGCCCGGCGTCCCCGCGCTCGACGCACGCGTCGGCGAACTGGAACCGCACCTCCGACTCCTCCCCAAACTGCCCGTCCTCCTCGCGCGCGAGCGCCTCGACGACGCCGCGCGCCGCGTCGAGCGCCACGATGGCCTCCTCGCGCGCCTTGGCCCAGGCGCGGGCGACGCGCCCGTCGATGGGCGAGTCCTCCGTGACCCACTTCGGCGCCTGGCGCGTGGCGAACAGCGCGTAATCGTGGTGACCGCGGGCGAGGCAGGCGACCGCATGCGCCCGCCGCTGCTCCTCGCCCTCGGCGAACGGGTTCAGCGCGTTCACCGCGCAGAAGCGCAGCCACGCGTCATCCGACAGGGCCGGGATCTTCGCGAGGTCCGGCGCGTACGGCTGCGCCTTCGCCCCGTCTCCGCCGAGCGCGCCGATCAGCGCGCGGAGGAACGCCTCGGAGTAGCCCGAGGACGCGAGGTAGGTGAGGACGCCGCCCGCGCGGCCGCGATCGCCCGCCCTGGCCAGCGCCACACCGAGGGTCAGGAGCGCGTCCGGGTTGGTCGGGTCCCACTCGAGCGCGCGCTCGGCGAGGCGCGCGGCCTCGTCGAAGCGGCCGAGGTGCACGAGGTCGTCGGCGATGGCGTCGAGCACGCGGTAGACCGAGGTCGGGTGCCACCGCGGCGTGAGGCGCAGCGCCGTCAGGTGGACACGGAGCGCGTCGTCGTAGCGGCCTTGCCGCGTGAACGCCGTCCCGACCAGGCCCTGCAGGAGCACGAACGAGCCCCAGGGGACGACCGCCTCCGCGAGCGCGTCGGCCGCCGCGCGCGCGTCCTTGCCCTCACCGGAGAGCGCCACGTGCACCGTGCGCGAGAGCGGCGCTTCGCCGAGCAGCCGGCGGCGGCTCGCGGCGGCGCCGAACGCCTCCACGGTGACATCGTTCCCCAGAAAATCGCGAAAGGCGGCCTCGACGCCCCCAGCGTCGGCCGTGCTCACGAGCGCCATTCCACGCGCCTCCTCGCCCCCTCGACTTGATCCCGACGGCATCCCTCGCGGCCCGCGGCGGTCACACGACCCGCTTATGAACCACGTGGACCCACTCTAACATCTCGTACTTCCTGGGCAAAGGGATCGCCGCGCGCCACGTGAGCTCGACGCGCATCGCGTCCGCGTCGATCAGCACGGTATCCAGGTGCGTGCGGTGCTCGGTGCGGGCGCCGAGCGCGAAGCTCGTGAACCCGAGGTGCACGCGCGGCAGCGCGAAGACCCACCGGCCCTGCGGCGTTGCGCCGGTGACCTCGATCGGCTCATCGCCCCGCAGCGGCGTCGGCGACCACTGATCCTCGGGGACGCAGACGTGGAACCGGCTGTCGAAATCGTCCGGCAAGAGCGGCATCTTCGTCTCCATCCACTCGGGGCCGTAGGTGCCCGCGTACGAGGCGCGCGGCTGCCAGTGGCGATGGATCGCGCCGAACCCGGCCGGTACGTTGCGGTGCCCCCCGATCGGGTGAGCCGGGTCCTCGATCCGCGCGGCCGCCTGATCGACGAGCGAGCGCACGTCGCGCATGGCGCCGCGGCCGACGGTGTTCCTCGGCTCGCCGAACGGCCGCTCCGGATCGGAGAGATCGAGGCCGCCCCACGCGAGCTCGTACAGCAAGGGGACCGGCTCCACGATGGGCTGCGCCGGGCCCGGCGTGAGCCCGCCCATCGCGCCGAGCGCCCACGCGCGCTGGCCGAAGGCCCGGACCGTCTTCGCGATGGAGCCCATCTTCAACGACACGTCGACGTGCTTCGCCTGCCCTGGAGAGCGCGCGTGGGCGTGCCCGAGCAAGAGCACGTCGGTCCCGGGCTTCTCATCGAAGAGATCGGACGGCTTCCGGATGCTCGCCCTCGCCGCGTCCGCGCCGTTGAACTCGTCCGCCAGGTAAGGCGCAGGCCCGTCCGGATCGATCGTCACGCCGCCGCGCGCGTCCACGGCGAACGTGATCTTGACGATGATCGCGAGCCGATCGCGCCCCTCCTTGCTCTTCACCGGGACCGCGAGATGCTGGCCCGGGGTCTGGTTGATGATGCGGATCATGGGCCGCCGAGCACCTCGAAGCGGCGGAGCCACCGCTCGATCGAGCGCTCGTCCCAGGGCGCGAAGAACTGCAGGTCGGCGCCGCCCGCGGCGCGGAGCGGGCGCACCAGCGCGTCGACCTCCCGGTAGGCCGGCGGAACCTGCCGCCGGTTCACGTCGCCGCGCTCAGGCGCGCCGCCCGCCTGGATCAGCACCCCGTCGCCCGACGCCGTCCAGGTCGACAGGCGCGGCGCGCCGAGGCCGCCTCCGGCCCGCAACTCGTCGAGCATCGAGGGCCCAAGCCACGTGAGCCAGCTCACGGTACGGATCCGCCGATGGAACGCCTCGGTGAGCCGCACGTACTCCGCCACGTCGTAACCCCAGTACCTGCGCGAATGCGCATAGATGGCGGCCGCGGGCGCCTGGTAGTTCTGCGCCTCGCAGTCGGAGAACGTGTACCCCGCGGCGCCCCAGCGGAGCCGGAGCTTCGCCGCGATGGCGCAGATCCGCGCGTGGAAATCCGCGAGCGGCCACGTCTCCGGCACGGTCAGGTGCAGGACCGCGTGGGCCGTCAGGTGCAGAGCGTCCGAGCCCTCCGGGAGATCGCCGATCTCCGCCCAGAAGCGGTACGAGTACGGTGACGCCTCGAAGGGGTCGCGCGACCCGCTGCACACGACGGACATCTCGTCCCGGCCGAGCCGCACGAGGTGAGCGGAGATCCGCTGATCCTCCGGTCCGCCGCCGGGGACCGGAGGGACGCCGAGGTTCGCTCCATGAGTCGAGATGTAATCGAGGTGCGCGCGCCGGACCGCCTCGGGGCGCTCGGCGCACGAGAGCGATACGTGCGTCAGCGCGGGGCCGATCCAGTCCCACACCATGTCGTTGACCGCATCGAGCCGCGCCTCGTCCTCCGCGGCGAGCGGCTCGAGGTGGAGGACCGCGCCGAGCGCCCCGTAGACGATCGGCGTCCTGTTGGCCAGCCGCGCGAGCGGCTCCGGCGCGACCTCGTGGCTCATAGCTTCAGCGCGACGCGCGCGATGGGCGCGACCCTCCGGTGAAAGCGGTAGAGGAGGTTCTCGAGCAGCGCGCGCGCCGGAGCGCGCTTGTAGGGGAGCTCGGCGTAATGGGCCCGGAACTCGGTGCGGCTGGACCCGAACGTGGGCAAGGTCTTCGACGGGTTCATGATGACCTCGAGCCCGTCCTCGGAGACGTAGTTGCGGATGAAGTTGAGCCACCACACGCTCATCGCCTCGAGCTCGACGCGGATCCCGGGGGTGATCGAGGCGGCGAGCTCGACGCGCAGGTTAGCGACATGATCGGTCGGCTCGACGTCCACCGGGAACTCCCGGTGCGGCCACGCCTCCAGGTACGTCGAGCGATCGTCGAGCCACGAGCGCACGAGGCCCTCGCGGACCGACAGCTCGCCGCCGTCGAGCGGCAGCGTCCCGACGAGGCTCATCCGCGTCACCGGGTGATCCGCGCCCGCGCGCCGGAGCTCCTCGACGACGTTGCGGAGGAAGAGCGGCGCGACGCCGGCGACGCGCAGCCTCCAGCGGTACGCCGGGCCGAGGACGCCCTCGGCCTCCCAGGGCCCGTCGATGCGCTCGGCCGCGCCGAGGAGGGGGTCGAAGACCGCCCCGCCCGCCGCGCCGCGGTTGATCGCCTCGATCAGGGCGCGGAGCGACGCGACCGACATCGGGAACTCGGCCGTGCCCGCCGTCTCCACCTCGATGGTGAGCTCTTGCGGCTCGGCGCTCGCGCGGTAGGCGACGAGCAGGCCGCCCGCAGCGAACTCCATGTCATAGAGAACAGGCACCGTTCACCGTCACTTGCATCCACCGTTGCTTGTCTTCTTGTTATCGCAGTTGGCCGGGGCGCATGACTCGCAGCTCGGCACGATCGGCGGATCGGGCCTGCTGAACGCCTGATAGTCCTTGGCTTGGCCCTTGCTCATCGTGTCGCCAGGGCCCTTGATCTCGATCACCTGCCGGCCGATGAGCCCGTCCGGGAACTTCACCCGGACGCCGCGGTTCATGAGCCGGAAGAGCGCGAACTTGATGCGGCTGAACAGCGGCGCGCCCCTGCGGATGCCCTCCATGGCGCCGAGGCCGACGATCCCCCAGGGGCCGGCCGGGATGCGGGGGTTCGCGAGCGCGCCGGTCACCGCGGCCGCGCCGGGCCCCGCGAAGGCGCGCACGCCCGCCTGGTGCGCGGCGAGGACCGCGTTCGCCGCGGCGCCGGCCGCGCCGGGCGCGTTCGTCAGGTTCGCCGCGAGCTGGCCAGCCGACCCGGCGGCCCCGCCGAACACGATGGGCACCTCGCGCTGGATGCGCCCCGCCAGCTCGGGGTTGTGGCGCCGGAGCTTGTCGTAGAACTTGTTGTTGAACGACCCGCGCTTCCCCTTCGGCTTCGAGCAATGCTCGTCGACGGCCTCGCGGAAGGCCTGGCACATCACATCCTTGTAGCCCGACGCCGCGAGCCCGCCTCCGCCGTGGACGAGCTGCTCGGGAGCCTGGACGGCCATCTCAGATGTTCCCGTTCGACTTGTCGCCGGTCCGCACGACGCCGCCGCCCTCGGCGTCCACGTCGGTCGACGCCATCAGGATGGCGACCATACCCATGATCTTGTTGCTGACGACGCCCAGCGCGACGCCCGGCTGATCCCCGTTGGAGAGCGCGCTCTTCCCCTTCTTGGTCCACATCGGCGTGGCGATGCTGAGCGTCTTCGTCGTGTAGCCCGGGCCCATCGTCGAGGAGACGGCCACGTTGGGGTACGGCATGGGGACCGGACCGCCGGGCGTCGGCGTCTTGCAGATGTCGAGCGGCCCCGACGTGACGGAGGTGTGGACCGACGCGACGCTCGCGCACATCTTGTTCTGGTTCAAGAGAGGCATACTCGTTCAAGTCCGTGCCGGGGCGCGGCGGAGGCCTCCTCGCTACTTGTCCGCCACCATGGGGGCAAGCTCGGGTTGAGGTCCGGTCGCGGTGAGCTTGATCGTCGACGACTTGATGACGACGGAGCCGGCGGAGATCGTCACGTTGGACCCGCCGACCTTGAGCGTGATCGAGGCGGCGTTCATCGACAGCGCGCCGCCGACGGTGATGTTGAGCGTCGAGCCGCTCGAGATGGCGATGTCGCCGCCGGCCTGCGCCGCCCAGACGCCGCCGACCGTCGTGGCCTTGGCGCCGCCGACATTGATCGCGACGTCCTTTCCGCTCGCCGAGATGAAGGCGCCGCCGACCGTCGTCGCGTGCGCGCCGAGGGTGAACGAGCTCGCGCCGGTCGCGCACGCCGCGATCTCGGCGCCGCCCACGCTGATGCTTGTGACGCCGGCGACGGCCATCCCGACGCCGAGCGCGGCCGCCTCGACGGCGCTGCCGCCGATCGTCTCGCTGAACGAGGCCGGCGTGCTCGCGCTGACCGACATGGGCGTCATCGTCGTGTGGCTGCCGCCGATCGTGAGCGAGCGCGAGCCCTTGACATCCACCTTCTCATCGCTGCTCACGGCCTCGGTCCGCGACCCGCCGACAGCGATCGTCTGCGACCCGCCGATCTCGATGTCCTCCTGCGCGCCGACGTCCAGCGTGGCGTTCGCGCCCACCGTCTGCTCGTGGTTCGAGCCGACGCCGAGCGTCGCGACGTTCGTGACCTTCTCGGTCTTGTTGTTGGCGACGACGACGTTGAGATCCCTCTCCGCGTGGACATGGACGTGCTCGCCGCCCCCGCCGTCCTCCATGCGGATCTCGTTGTGCCCCCCGCCGCCGGGGCTCGACGACGACTGCAGCGCCGACTGGGTCTTGCCGTCGGGAAGCTTGTACGGCGGGCCGTACTTGCCGTTGTAGACGCGCCCGAGGACGATGGGCCGATCCGGATCGCCGCCCTCGAAATCGACGACGACCTCCCAGCCGACGCGCGGGATCGCCACCGCGCCGCTCGAGTGCAGCTGCGCGACGCGCACCCAGCACGAGCTCTTGTCGTCGCCGGTGCCGCGCCGATCCCAGGGGAACTGCACCTTGACGCGCCCGAACGCGTCGGTGTGGATCTCCTCGCCCGCGGGGCCCGTCACGGTCGCGAGCTGCGGACCCGGCACGTCGCACTCCGGCGCCGACGCGGGCGGGCGGAACGGGAGATCTTTCGGCAGGAGGTGGAAGCGGTTCCTGTAGGTGCCCTCCCCGGACGCGTCCTCCCACACGTGCTCGATCTCGCGGACGACCCACTCGCCCTCGAGCGCCTGCTCCGGCGCGTCCGTGAGCTTCACCGTGTGGCCCGGCGTCAGCGAGGCCACGGTGCTCGCGCCGCGCGCGCCCTGCGACGCGGCCTCGAACGCCTCGAGGCGGATCCGCGCGCGCCGCGCGCCCTCCGACGGCTCGACGTAGCGGCCGGGGTAGTCGTAATGCTCGCGGCCGAGCGGCGCCTTGCCGCTCGCGTTGGCCTCGAGATCGAGCGCGGGCCGCTTGAAGTCGTGATCCCGGAGCGTCACCTCGGCCGGGCGGGCGCGCTCGAACAGCGCGAGATCGGTGATCGCATAGCCCGAGGTGAGCCCGCTCTCGCGCCGGAACACGACCTCCGCGGTCGGCTGCGCCTCCGCGTAGGCCGAGCTCGAGTCGCCGAAGACGACGATCGCGCCCTCGTCGCCGTGCTCGTGGAAGTAGAAGATGCCGTCCTCCTCGAGGACGCGCGAGACGAACGTGAAGGTGTCCTCGCCGAACTGCGTGCACACCTCGCGCTTCGGGTAGCTTCCGGACAGCCGCCACCGGACGCGCGCGCCGTCGATGCCCCGCTCCTCGAGCAGCGCGGAGACGATCTCCTGGCTCGTCTGCTCCTGGAAGATGCGATGATCCGTGGTGCACCGGAGGACCGCGAGCGGCGACTCGAGCGTGACCGCGATCGTGCGCGGGTCGCCGCGGCTCGCGCGCTCGCGCACGCGCGTCACGACGCCGCAGAAGAGCCGCGGCGCGCCCTCCTGGCTCGCGACGATCGCCGTCGCGCTCGCGCCGACCCAGCCGCCCGGGTCGAGATCGGGCACGGAGAGCTCGATCTCGACCTCGACCTGGTACGAGAGGCTCAGCCCCTCGTGGGCGGCGATGCTCCGCACGCGCGCGAGCTCCGGGGAGAGCCCCTCGGCCGCGAAGAACGCCTGGTGGAGGGAGATCGCGTCGCTCATCCGTTGTGCGCAATCTTCGAGGCCTTCTTCGTGATCGTCGCGCCGGGCGCGGCGATCGCGGGCGCCTTGACCTCGACGCTCGACGCCTTGATCGTGAGCGAGGCGCCCCCGACGCGCATCGAGATCTCGCTCTCAGCCTCGATCTCGATCGTGGGCGCGTTGACGAGCATCGCGCCGCCGACCGTGAAGGCGAGCCGCGACGTCGCGCTCTCGCCCACGTTCGCCCCGGCGGCGATCACGTACGCGCCGCCGACCGTCTCGGCGCACGCGCCCTTCACCGAGACGGCGCAGCCGGCCGCGCCCGCGTTGATCTTGGCGCCGCCGACCGTCTCGGCGCACGCGCCGCCCGTCAGGTACGCGAGGCCGGTCGCCGCGGCGCTGACCCACGCGCCGCCCACCGTGACGCTCGCCGTGCCCAGCACGAGGCGGTTCACGCCCAGCGCGGAGATGGCCATCATCGTCCCGCCGATCGTCACCGAGCGCCCCCCCGTCGCGTCGAGGCTCGATCCCATGGTCGCGGTGACGCTGCGCGAGGCGCCGATCGTCGTCGTCTCGGAGCCGCCGACGACCACGGACCGGCTGCCCGACACGGTGAGCGACTCCGCGCCGCCGACGCTCACGTCCTGGTTCGACACGACGCCGACCTTGCGGTTCGAGCCGACCTTGGCGTCGAGGTTCGCGCCGATCGTCTCCTCCAGGTTGACGCCGATCTTCTCCATCCTGTTATCGCCGACGACGACGTTCATGTCCTTCGACGCGTTGATGAAGATCTCCTCGCCGCCCTTCTTGTCCTCGAACCGGACCTCGTTCGACGAGCCGCCGCCCGGCGTCGTCGCCGTCTGCCACGAGGTCCGCGTCTTGTTGCCGGGGAGGCTGTAGGGGACGGGGAACTGCCCGTCGTAGAGGTGCGCGCTCACGTAGGGGAAGTCGACGTCGCCCTCGACGTGGTGCGCGAGCACGTCCCAGCCGACGCGCGGCAGGACCATCGAGCCGCCGAGCGGGAACTGGCCGACGCGCATCCACGTCGAGGCCTTGTCGTCGCGCTGGCCCTGGCGATCCCAGTAGAACTGCACGCGGACGCGGCCGGACCTGTCGGGGTGGATCTCCTCGCCCGGCGGGCCCACGACGACCCCCGTCTCCGGGCCGGCCGGGTCGCGCGTGACAGGCCCGCGGCGCGCGGCGCGGTACGGCGTCGCCTTCGGGATGGCGACCCAGGCGATGCGGAGCGTCTCGCCCCCGCCCGCCGACGGACCGCGGTCGTCCGAGACAACGTAGGTGACGCGCTCGACCAGGTAGCTGCCGTCGAGCCCCTCGACCGGGTGCTCCGACAGATCGAAGCCGCGGCCGACCCGCAACCGGGTCGTCGACGCATCGCCCGCGACGACGACCCGGCGTGCCCGCAGCTCCTCCAGGCGGACCTGCGCGCGGCGCTTGCCGTCGCCGGGCACCGCGAAACGCCCGGGGAAGTCGTAGAGCTCGCGCGCGCCGCTGCCGGCCTTCTCGTCCATGAGAAGGCGCGGCTTGTCGAAATTGTAGTCGCGCAGGCGGACCGCCTCGTGGGCGAGGGCGGCGCGCTTCGTCACCCGGTACACGGCGCCCCGCGCCTCGAGCAGCTGCGCGTCGTCCCGGAACGACAGCTCCGCGCCGCCGTCGATCGGGGCCGCCGTGGTCGAGTCATCGCCGAGGACGAGCTTCGTCGCTCCGTCCTCGTGCTCGAACCAGTAATAGATGCCCTCTTCGTCCAGCAATCGCTGGACGAAGTCCCAGTCGCTCTCGCGGTACTGGGCGGTGTAGGGCCGCGTCGCGTACGACGCGCTCGTGCGCCATTCGACGTCGGCCACCTGGCCGCGCGCGAGGACGTCCTTCACGATGTCGACGACCGTCATCTCCTGAAAGACGCGGCTATCGCGCCCGAGCGCGAGCGGTGAGACGGGCGACCCCAGCGTGAGCTCGAGCCGCGCGCCCTGCGCGAGATCGCCGACGTGGCGGGCGGCCGAGACGACCACGCCGCGGATGGGCAGCACGCCGCCGAAGCCGTCGGAGAGCACGAGCTCGTACGGCTCGCCCAGGAGCTCGCCTGGGGAGGGGGCGCCGTCGCGCGTGAACACCTCGGCCGACAGCGCGTAGGGGCAGGACAGCGCGAGGGTCCCCTGGAGGCGCGCGACCTCCAGCCCGGTACCCCCCACGGAGAGCTCGGCCACGTGCGCCATCAGCCCACCAGGTTGGGGTTGCCGGAGATCTTGATCTGGCCCGAGGCGTCGAGGGTGATGAGGCCCGCGAAGCTCGCGGAGGCGGGCGTCAGCGTCAGCACGCCGCCGCCGCCGAGCAGGTTCGCCACCCCGCCGACGAGGATGTTGATCTTCTTCGCGTTGATCGCGACCTTGCCCGCAGCGTTCATCGAGGCCAGGCCGCCGACGGTCACCGCCGCGGCGCCCTTCGTGCCGCCGACCCGGTTCGCGGCCGCGGCGTGCACGCACGCGCCGCCGACCGTGACGGCGTAGGCGCCGACGACCGACTCGGTGACGGACTTGCCGGACGCGGTGATCTTCGCGCCGCCGACCGTCTCCGACTTGGCGCCCGCCACCGCCACGGAGACGCCCATGCCGGCCGCCGAGACCATCGAGCCGCCGACCGTGAGCGAGTAGCTCGACTTGGCCGTCTTGTCGATGCCGAGCGCGGCGAGCGTCGTGTGGCTGCCGCCGGTCGTCTCGGCGTCGCTGCCCGCGATGAGCTGGCTGATGTTGCCGCTCACCGAGACGGTCTCCGACGCGCCGATCGACACCGTGCGATCGCTCTTGATCTGGAGGCCCTGGTCGGCGCCGACCGTGGAGGTCTGGTTCGCGCCGATCGACACGGTCTGGCTCGCGCCGATCGTGATCTGCTCGTCGACGCCGACCTCCACCCGCTCGTCGACGCCCACCTTCTCGGTCTTGTTGTTGTTCGTCTGCGCGTCGAAGTCCTTCGACGCGTTGACGAAGAACTCCTGCCCGCCACCCCCGTCCTCCATGCGGATCTCATTGGATTTGCCGCTCGCCGGGCTCGACGGCGTCTGGAGCGCCATCCGCGTCCCCGCGGCCGGATGGGTGTAAGGAGACGTCTTCTCCGCGTTGTACATCCGGCTCACGGCGATGGGCCGGTCGGGATCGCCGTCGAGATAGACGATCGACATCTCCCAGGTCATCCGCGCGAGGGCCATCGATCCGCCGATGGGGAGCTGGACGACGCGCATCCAGCACGAGCTCGTGTCGTCGTCCTTGCCGAGCCGGTCCCAGAAGAACTTGCCCTTCATGCGGCCGAGCCGGTCGGTGTGGATCTCGCCGCCGGGCCCCGTGACGACCGCGGAGTGCGCGCCCCGCAGCCGCGGGCGCGCGGCGGTCCGCGGCACGCGGAACGGGGTCGCGTGCGGGATGGCCGTGAACCGGTTCGTGTAGGAGCGCGCGTCGCCGCCGCCGGCCGTGCCGAGCCCGCGCGCGATGATGTCGTGCCGCACGGCGGTGAGCAGGTACTTCTGCGACAGGTGCGCGCCGGCCGTCTCCTCCAGCTCGAACCACGAGCCGGCGCGGAACGTCCAGCGATCGCTGTGACCGGCGCCGACGCGGGACCGGGCGAGGATCTCCTCGCAGCGGATCTTCGCCAGCGCCGCGCCCTCCTCCGGCGTCCTGTGCCCAGCGGCGTACTCGAAGCGCTCGCCGCGCGGCGACTCGACCCCGGCGTGGGTGGACGTGAGGTCGAGTTGAGGCGTCTCGAAGTTGTAATCGCCCACGGACGCCGCCTCCGGTGTCGCGATCGTCTCGAGCTCGAAATCGAGCACGCCGACGCCGTGCTCGCGCCCGTCGACGATGGGCCACGCCACGGTCCCCTCGACAGGAGGGAAGCTCGATTGCGCGTCGGCGAACGTGACGTGGGTCCCGCCGCCGTCGTCGTGGATGAAGTAATGAATGCCCTCGTGCTCGAGCAGCCGCGAGGCGAAATTCAGGTCCGTCTCGCGGGACTGGACGCAATAGGTGCGCTCGGCGAGCGTGCGTTGCAGCGACCACGCCACGTCACCGCGCGGGATCCCGGCGCCCTCGAGCACCTCGGACACGATCGTCTTCGCGTCCTTCTCCTGGAACATACGCGTGTCGCTGCGCAGGGTCAGGAGCGAGAGCTCGTGGACCAGCTCGATGAAATAGCGCCGATGGTGGCCGTGCTGCAGGCCGTCGAACCGCGCCGCGGACACGACGAGGTGGAAATGGCGCACCGGGGCGCCGTCGACGCAGAGGGCGAGGTGGGCCTTCTCCCCGATGAGCCGCTCGAGATCGAGGTCGTCGGGGCCGACGAGCTCGACCGTGGCATGGGTCGGCTGCGAGATGGCCTCCAGGACGGTCGCGGCCACGGCGGTGAGGCCGGCCGGGATCGTGCTGCATTCGAGGGAGAGCGAAAGGAGCTGCTCCACGGTCGACCTCAGTTGAGCCGGATGATGCGGCCGACGATCTTGTGGATACCGGAGGCGCGCGCGGTGATGTCGTGCGCGACCGTCTCGATGAGCCCCTGGGCGCGGACGACGAGGCTCGCCGCGCCGCTCGCGATGGCGAGCTCGTGCTCCGCCGCGACGATCACGCGGCGCGCCTTGATGAGGAACTCGTCGCCCTCGTCGACGCCGGGCGTGGGCGCGGTGCGCAGGGCGCCGAGCACGACCCAGCCCCCGCCCTCGCGCTGGACGATGACCCGCTCGCGGCGGACCAGCGCCGTGGCGAGCACGCGCGGCGAGAGCGCCTCGTCGAGCGCCGCCTCGATCTCGGAGCCGCCGAGCGAGAGCCGGGCCGTGCGCCCCTCTGCGTCGAACGCGACGAGCCGCGCGGCCATCAACCCGGCGGCCGCCGACTGCGCCTGCGACGCGGGCGGCGGATCCGACGCCGGGGCGGAAGGCGGGCTCGGAGGAATATCGAGCTTTCGCACCGCCGCCCGCTTCACTTGCCCCGCCATGCGGTCCTCCTGTGGTCCTGAAGCCTCCCGCGAGGTTCGCTCCGGCCAGGATACACGAGGAGCGCGCAATCATGCATCCTTCGAACAGCGCGCCTGACGCCGGTCGCGGCGCAGTTCGTGCACGCACCGCGAGACGATCGACCCGGAACCACCGCAGGCGCTACCATCGACGGCCGTCATGGGCCACATCGTCCGCCGACCGTCCTGGGGAGTCATCGATCTCGATACCCGAACCGGGCACATCTTCGTGCAAGAAGAGTGGCGGTACGTATGGCAGCTCGACCCCGGGGCCCGGCCGTGGACCTTGCAGGAACGGCGCCGGTTCCATAACACCGCCGACAGGCACATCTGGGGCGCGTGGAGCCGCCGGCTCCGGGTCCAGCCGACCGGCACGCACCGGCTGGCGAATCCAGTGCGCGACCTCCCCATCGCCTTCGACATCCGGTGGGTCCTCACCGGAGGCCACTGGACGGTGAACGTGAAAAAACTCAGCGCCGGCGCCCCCTCGCCCCGGAGCTGGGTCGATTTCCGCGCGCGCACCATCCAGCTCGATCAGCTCGACGCGATCCCGCACGCCGTCGGGAATGCCGCGCATCAATCGAGGAGCGGCTTCTACACGATACCGCACGAGTTCGGGCACACGCTGCCGACGGGGGCCGGCAGCGCGCTGCCGGTGGACGACGAGTACGGCGCGGGGCACGCGCACCTCGCCGATACCGATAGCCTGATGAACATAGGCCGCCAGGTGCGCAGCCGCCACGTGCAGGCCGTCGTGGACGAGCTCAACGCCATGCTGCCTGACCTGCAGTTCTCGGTGGCGCCCTGAGGGCAGGCTGGACTTGGGCGGTGGGGGCGGCGAGGATGCCCGGGTGCCGGCCCGAGGCAGGGACGAGGACGACCAGAGCACCGCGGAGCGCGGCGCGCCGCACGGCGTGACGCTGTTCGATCACGCGCAGATCTCCGCCGAGCTCGCGGAGGGCGATCGCGCGCTCGCGCGCGTGCTCGATGCGCGCGGGCTCACGGAAGCGCAGTGGAACGAGGTGACGCTGTACTGGATGCAGCGAATGGGCGACGACGTGATGGACCACGCCGAGCGCGCGCGCATCCCCATCGTCTACTCCGACGCCTTCTCGAAGGCGCAGGACGCGCTGAAGCCGCTGCCCGCGATGGACGTCGAGGGGTACGCGGCGCTGGTCGCCGCCATCCAGGCGGCCGGCTCGCCGGCGCAGCCGCTCGCGGCGCGCCGGCTGTCGATCGCCGACTATCTGCGCCTCTCACGCCATTTCGCGCGCGCGATGGCGGCGGACGCAGAGCAGTCCAGGCGGTTCTTCGAGGTGCTGCAAGCCCTCGCCCCGCCGGAGGAGGAGGTCGAGGTCTGACGGACACGGCGGGCGGGCGCGGCGCCCTCGCGGCAGCGGGGGCGGCTCACCCGGGCGAGCCGAGCGCGGCGCGCGCCGCGGCCACCATCTCGCGGTAGGTCCGGGCAAGCGTCGGATCGGCGGCGAGGCGCTGGGTCCAGGCGCGCTGCTGACGGGTATAGGAGGAGAGCGAGAGCCGGGCGCCGGCCAGCACGGCGCTCGGGGGCTCGCCCGCCTCGATGCGCGCGGTGAGGCGGGCGTAGTCCTCGATCGGCAACGCGGGCTCCGACGGGCCGAGCGCCGCCTGCGCGGCGGTGTAGGCGCGATCGAGGTCCTGGCCGAGCGAGAGGTCGGCCTGCAGCGCAGCGGTCGCGACGCGGAGGAGCCACGTCATCTCGACGTCCATCCACCGCACCTCGTCGAGCCCGTGCGAGGCCAGGACGCTGGATCGAGCGGCGGGCGCCTCGGCGAGCTCGGCGGAGATGCGGGCGTACGTGTCGAGGTCGACGCCTTCCACCGGCGAGCGCGGCACCGGCTGCGTCGGGTCGGGGCCGCCGGGGAGCTGCGGGAGGGGGGGACGTTCGTCGGGCATCGGTCTCCTGTCGCGCCTTCGCGCGCAGCCTCCGGCTATTCCGGCGGCGCCGCCGGCGCCACGCCGGCCGCGGGCGGCGCGAGCCGGCGCGCGGCCACGATGCATATCGCCTCGACCGTGATCAGCGAGAAGAGCTGCCGGGGCGTCACCCGCATCTTGTCCTCCACCGCCGCGAGCGCCGGGAGCCACGTCTCCAGCCGGGCCACCACCGGCGCGGTGAGAAACCCCTCCTTCATCACCTCGGGCGAGGAGAAATCGAGGCGGGTGATGAAGTTGAACTCGCTCTCTCGCGCGCGGATGTGGAGCTCGTGATCGACCATGAACACGATGTCGACGAAGTCGAGCGAGTCAGCGCCGAGGTCGTCGATGAGGCGGCTCCCCAGCTCGACCGCGTCGGCCTCGACGGCGAGGCTCTCCACGATGCAGCGCTTCACCGCCTCGACCACGTGCGGAGGGATGTCCACGCTCGCTGCGTCCGTGTCCGTCATCGGATCCACCTCGTGACCTTGCTCCCGGCCTTGCGATCGGTCGGCGCCGGCTCGCCGGCGGCGTACCCGACCGCCACGAGCGCGACGATACCCCAGCTCGCGGGCACGCCGAGGATCTCCTTGAGCCGACCCGCCGCGAGCAGCGGACCGGTCATCGCCGACGCGCCGAGGCCGGCGTCGTGCGCCGCGAGGAGCAGGCTCATCAGCGCGAGCGACGCGCCGGTCAGCCCCGAGTCGCGCTCCATCGCGGCGATCGTCTCGCGCAGCTCCGCCGGCAGCGAGGGCGCGACCAGGCCCGACAGCACGGTGTGCCCGCGGAAGATCGGCGCGATCACGACCGGCGCCCCCTCGAACCGCGTGAAGTAGTCGCCGTAGGCCACGAAGGCCCCCTGGCTGTCGGGCGGCACGTGCTCCGCCACGGTCGCCACCGCCTCGCGCACCGCGCTCGCCATCGCCGCGATCGCCTCCGGGCGCTTCACGACGACGAAGCGCCACGGCTGCTTGTTGCTGGCCGACGGCGCGGTGACGGCGAGCTCGATCAGCCGCTCGATCACGCCGTCCGGCGGCGGCTCCGGGAGGAAGCGCCGCACGCTGCGGCGCGATCGCAGGAGCTCCTCGAGCGTCATCCGACCGCGTAGCCCCCGTCCACCGACGCCACCGCGCCGGTGACGTACGCGGCCCGGTCGCTCAGGAGAAACGCCGCGTAGTCGGCGATCTCGCCCGGGGCGGCGATCCGCTGCTGCGGCACGCGGGCCACGATCTCCTCGCCGGCGAGCGCGCGCGTCCCGCCCAGCATGTCGGTGTCGACCGGGCCGGGCCGGAGGCAGACGACGCGGATGCCCTTCCTCGCGTACTCGACCGCGAGCGCGCGCGTGAGCGCCTCGATCCCTCCCTTCGCCGCCGCATAGGCGGCCTGGCCGCGGGCAGGGCGGACCGCCGCGACGGAGCTCACGTTGAGGACCACGCCGCGCTTGCGCCGCATCATGAGCGGCAGCACGGCGCGGGCGCACAGGAGCGGGCCGAGCAGGTTCGTCTCGATCTGGGCCCGGATCTGCGCCACGTCGCCCGTCACGAGCAGCCCCGGCGCCACGACCCCGGCGCCGTTGACCCAGCCGTCGATCGGCCCCACCTCGGCCTCGAACCGCTCCACGGCGGCCGCCACGGCCGCGTCATCGGCGACGTCGAACCCGAGGGCCAGCGCGCGCCCTCCGCCCGCCGCCTCGACCGCGGCCGCGACGTCCGCGGCCTCGCTCGCCCGCTCGCGGTAGCCGATCCCGACGCCGGCCGCGCCCTCCCGCGCGCACGCGAGCGCGATGGCCCGGCCGAGGCCGCGGCTCGCGCCCGTCACCACGACGCGCTTGCCCTCGAGCAGGAGGCTCAAGGCCGGATCGCCTCCGGGTGGCGCAGGACGATGGCCGCGTTGTGCCCGCCGAACCCGTACGAGCTCGAGAGCACGTGGCGCTGCCGGTGCGCGCGCGCCTCGTTCGGCACGTAGTCGAGATCGCACTCGGGGTCCGGCTCGTGGAGGTTGATCGTCGGGTGCACGGCGCCGCGCAGCATGCACACGACGGCGGCCACGGCCTCGACCGCGCCGGACGCCGAGATCAGGTGGCCGATCATCGACTTTGTCGCCGAGACCGGGACGCCGCGCGCGCGCTCGCCGAGCAGCCGCTTCAGGG
Source organism: Sorangium sp. So ce887 (assembly GCF_051521455.1). Lineage (NCBI taxonomy): Bacteria > Pseudomonadati > Myxococcota > Polyangiales > Polyangiaceae > Sorangium > Sorangium sp. So ce887. The sequence continues at coordinate 5,662,370 of NZ_CP150354.1, forward strand.
CGAGCGTCTCGGCGGGATCGTTCTTCGGCGTTCCCGTGCCGTGGGCGTTGATCGCGTCGACCTCGTCCGGGCCGATCCCCGCGTCGGCGAGCGCGCGCGACATCGCCAGGAAGGCGCCGCGCCCCTCGGGGTGCGGATCGCTGATCTTGTAGGCGTCGAAGCTGCTCCCGTACCCCGCCACCTCGGCGAGGATGCGCGCGCCGCGGGCCCGCGCGTCGTCGAGCCGCTCCAGGACGAGCACGGCCGCCCCCTCGCCCATCACGAAGCCGTCGCGCGTCCTGTCGAACGGCCGCGACGCCGCCTCGGGCCGGTCGTTGCGGAGGCTCGTCGCCTGCAGCGCGCAGAAGCCCGCGACGCCGAGGGGGTTGATCATCGAGTCCGTGCCGCCCGCGAGCATGACGCGGCGGCGGCCCGTGGCGATGAGCCGGTACGCCGCGCCGATCCCGTCGGTGCCCGCGGCGCAGGCCGACACGTGCACGAGCGGCGGCGCGGCGAGGCCGAAGCGGTGGCTCAGCGCGTGGACGCAGACCTCCGAGGGCGTCTGCATGAAGGCGAGCCGCGCGGCGAGCCCCTCCGGCAGCGCGAACCCCGGGCGCCGCGCCGCCGCGAGGTGATCCATGTTGAAGAGCTCCAGGCCGACGCCCATGCTCACGCCCGCGTCGGCGCGCGGCGCGTCACCGCCCGCGCCGAGCGCGAGCCCGGACGCCTCCACGGCGCGCCTCGCCGCCGCGAGCGCGAACGCGACCTTGCGATCGCCGAGCGGCACCTCGGCCGGCAGCGGGGCCTGCCCGGCGATGCGCGTCGGCAGGGTGGACGCGTCGAACAGGGTGATGTGACCGACGCCGCTCCGCCCGGCGAGGAGCGCGTCGCCGAACGCATCGACGCGATCGCCGAGCGGCGACACGACGCCCATCCCCGTCACCACCACCGCGTGGCGCGCCGTCACGAGACCCTCCGGATCCAGCGGCTCTCCGCGGTGATGCCGTCGCGCCCCTCGAGGCGGTGCACGAGCTCGACGGCGCCGCGCTCCCACCCGCGCGCGAGCGCGACGAGCGGCGACGCGGGCCCGAGCTCCGCGCCCGCGTCGAGCGCGGCGTCTCCACCGCCGCCGCCGTCGGCCTGCGCGGGCGACGCGACCGCGACCGCCTCGCGCTTCGCGGGCGCACGGGACAGCGGATCGAACGGCGCGTACGCCACCGTGACCGACGCGAGCTCGCCGAGGGCCCGCGCGCCCCGCCCCGCCGCGTGGGCCCCGCGCTCCAGGATGACGGTGGCCGACGCGTCGAACAGCCGGTCTTGCGGCACGGGGTCGTCGATGCGCCGCATGTGGTGCTCGACGAGGTAGTTGCGCTGGTGCGCCACCCCGACCACGAGCGCCACGTCGATCTCGCCGCGATCGAGCGCCTGCACGGCCTCCTCGAGCGCGAGGTAGAGCTGCCCCGCGCTCGGGTAGAGCACCGCGTAGGGCCCCTCCACGCCGAAGCTCGCGGCGACGTGGTAGGCGGGCATGTTGGGCAGGCAGCGGAACGCGAGCAGCGGGTGCGCGCGCGTGTACCCCTCGGCGCCGAAGCGCGCCGGGCTGAAATCGCCGCGCTCGTCGAGCGAGCCCTCGAGCACCGGCGCGATGTCGCGCTCCAGGAACGGGATGTAGCCGACCGCGAGGTAGAGCCCGGTGCGCTCGCCCGGCAGCGACGCGGCGAGCCCCGCCGCCGCGAGCGCCCGCCCGGCGCTCACCACCGCGAGCGCGTCCTGGAGCCCGAGGTACTTCCTGCTCTTCTTCTCGCGGAGGAACGGCGACGGATCGCACGCATCACCGGGCGAGAGCACGACGGACGCGAGGCCGGTCACGAGCGTCACGGCAGCCACACCCTGTCCGGGAGCTCGCGCGTCCACAGCGCGTAGAGGTAGCGCCGCTGCGCGTGCAAGCGCTCCGAGTCGATCGCCTTCAGCACGAAGGTGAGCGTCGCCCGCATGCACCTCTCCCCGCGGACGTCGGCGCCGACCGAGAGCTTCGCCGCGACGTCCAGCGACTGCGCCACCTCGGCGAAGAGCTCGACGCTGTCCCCCGGCTGCGCGGGGCGGTAGAACTTCGCCCGGTCGATCTGCGCGAGGAGCGCGCGGCGCGGCGCCTCGGACGGCCTGTTCTCCGTCACCTCGACGAGGAAGCCGGCGAGCTGCGCGGCCGCCTCGAGGAGCAGCGCGCCGGGGTAGATCGGGTAGTCGGGGAAGTGGTCGTGCAGGACCTCGTCGGTCAGGGTCACCGCCTTCAGCCCGCGCGCGCAGCGGCCGGGTTCGACGGACGTGATCCGGTCGAGGAGGATGTAACGCATCAGGGGGCGCTCGCTCCGCGGGTCATGCCGTCCGCGGCGCCCCGGCGCGGCGGGCCGAGCCACGCCGCGAGCGCGCGATCGAGGACGAAGAACGTGAGGGCCGCCGCGGCCGCCACGAGGACGAAGTACCGGTCGTAGCGCGGGAACATCGCCTCCCAGCCCGCCCAGACGCGGTGGGAGAGGTTGACGTTCGCCTCCGGGGGCGTGAGCACGCGCGTCAGCCCACCGAGGGCGAGCAGCGCCCCCGTGGCCTTGAGCCAGGCGCGCCGCGCGAGCCCCATCTCCCGCACCGCGAGGACGGCGACGACGGGACAGAGCACGTGCGGCAGGAACGTGGTCAGGATGAGCCCGCTCCCCGTCGCGATGTCGAGCAGCCACATGGGCGTGCCGAACGCGAGCCACAGCGCCGCGATCGCGGCAAGGTCCGGCTTCGCGAGGAAGCAGCCGGCCGCGAGCAGGAGCGGCGCGACGTTGCACATCCAGAGCACGTCGTGCGGCGAGCCCCGCCGCACGTGGTTGCCGCCGTGGACGAGGAACGCCACCGCGGCGAGGCCGCCCAGCACCCGGAGGCGCAACGACGACGACGAGGAAGGCGCCGCCATCAGAGCCCCCCGTCGACCATCATCGTCTGGCCGGTGACGTAGGTGTTCTCGAGCGCGAACCACGCGGCGAGCGCCGCGACCTCCTCGACCTTGCCGAGGCGGCGGAGCCCGCAGTGCTTGAGGTACTCCCTGCGCAGGTCGTCGGGCAGCGTGCGCGAGGCGCCCGCCTCCAGGACGCCGGGCGCCACAAGGTTCACGCGGATCCCACGCGGGCCGAGCGACTTGGCGAGGCTGAGCACGAGGCCGGCGAGGGCCGCCTTCGACACGGCGTAGGGGACCGGCGACGGCACCGGCTTGATGCCGTCGACCGAGCCGAACAGGACGATGTTCCCGCCGCCGTCGAAGTGCGGGAGCAGGCTCCGCGCGGCGGCGAAGGCGCTGGTCACGTTGACGGCGAGGACGTCGGCGAACCCCTCGAAGCTGACGTCCTCGATCGCGTCGAACGCGGGCGGCTCGACCGACGACGTGCGGACCGCGCAGTGCGCGAAGGCGTCCACGCCCCCGAGCCGGCGCGCGAGCGCGTCCGCGGCCTCCGCGGCCGCGCGCGGATCGCCGAGGTCGACCTCGAGCGCGGTCGTACCCGGGAGAGCGCGCACCAGATCATCAGCAATTTCGCGCCCTTGTCTGTACGTGAACCCGACGCGCGCCCCCGCCCGGGCGAGCTCCGCGACCAGGGCGCGCCCGACCGTGCCCGAGCCGCCGAGGACGACGCAGCGGCGCGGCTTCGCGGCGGAGGCGGCCATCACACGCCCCCGTCCACCACCACGGTGGCGCCGGTCATGTAGCCGTTGCGATCGGACACGAGGAACGCCGCGAGCTCGGCGACCTCGCGGAAGGTGCCGACGCGGCCGAGCGCGCAGTGCTTCAGGTAGTCGGCGAGGCGGTGCTCGGGCAGGTTGCGGCCGACGCCGTCCTCGAGCAGCCCGGGCGCGACGCACAGGACGCGGATCCCGTGCCGCGCGACCTCCTTGGCCATGGCCTCGGTCATCCCCTTCAGGCCGGCCTTGCTCGCGCAGTAATGGATGGGCGCCTCGATCATCCTGACCCCGGCGAGCGACCCGATGTTCAGCACCACGCCGCGCTTCTTCCGGATCATCGACCGGAGCGCCTCGCGGGCCGTGAGGTAGGCGCCCTTGAGGTTCAGGTCGAGGACGTGATCGAAGTCCTGCTCCTCGAGCAGCGCGAGCGGGAGATTCTGGGACACGCCGGCGTTGTTGACGAGCACGTCGACCCCGCCCCACGCCTCCTCGACGGCGCGCACCATCGCGCGCGTCGCGTCCGCGTCGAGGACGCTCGCCCGGAACGCGCGCGCCTCCGCGCCGGCGGCCGCGATCTCGTCGCAGAGGCGGCGGGCGCCCTCCTCGCTCTTCGTGAAGGTGAACGCCACCCGGGCGCCGTGCCGCGCGAACGTCGCGCAGATCTCCCGGCCGAGGCCGCGCCCGCCGCCGGTGACGATCGCGCGCTTGCCGGCGAGCAGGCCTGTCACGTCTTGCCCCAGATCTGCGGCTCGCCGATCGGGCCCGCATACCGCGGATCCTTGTCGCGGTAGAGGTTGTTGTACGCGCAGCCGGGGATCAGCCGCCCGTCGGGGAGCGCGTAGTGGGTGCAGCACTTCTTGATGCGGTCGATCTCGAAGTTGTGCACGTCCATGAAGGCGTGGATGAACACCGTCTTCACGAGGCCCTCGCCGATGTGGAGGCGCTCCTCGAGCGCGAGGGCGCGCTCCTCGGGGTACATGAGGAAGATCGCCCGGCGCAGGACCTTCAGGATCCGGTCGCAGTCGGGGACCTGGCCCGAGCTCGTCCACATCTGGTCGATCGCGTCGCGCAGGGCGCCCTCGAACTCCTCGTCGGGCCGGATCGTGCCGCGGTTCGCCAGGAGCTCTAGATAGCGATCGAGCTCGAGGAACCTGGGGAACGGGATGAACTCGCCGTCGACCTTGAGCAGGTAGGTGAGCGCGAAGCAGCTCGGGTGGGAGCACGGCAGCGGCAAGAAATCGCTCTTCCTGAGGAGCCCTGTCTGCTCCTCGGCCGCGCGGACGACGTCGGGGATGGTCATGACGTCGAGCGGATCGTGCGGCGCGAAGTGGGCGCCGCCGTAGCCGGTGTACGCCGCGGGCTGGAACGTGAGCGACAGGATGAAGTCGTTGTCGTAGAGCAGCCGGAGGCAGTCGCCGATGCGGTCATCGTTCACGCCGCGGGCCACGGTCGAGACGAGGGTGGTGCGCACGCCGGCCCGCTTCAGGTTGGCGAGGGCCTTCTCCCGCGCGGCGGCCTGGTCCCCTGCCCCGCGCAGGACCCGGAGGGCGGGGTTGCTGAGCGCGTCGAGCTGGAGGCTCACGTACACCTTGCGCCGGGCGAGCTCCTCGCAGAAGGCGTAATCGCTCGCGCAGCGGAGGCCGTTCGTCGAGATGGAGACGCGCGCGATCTCGGTCCTCGCGCACGCCATGTCGAGGAGCGCGAGGAACTCGGGGTGGAGCGTCGGCTCGCCGCCGGAGAGGTTGATCGTCTCGAGCGTCCCCTCCTTGGCCACGATGCCGTCGAGCACGCGCCCGAACTCCTCGCGCGTCATGGTGTAATTGTGCCGGTTCTGCACGATGCAGATCGGACACTCGAGGTTGCAATGATTCGTGATCTCGATGATCGGGAGGCACGAGTGCTGCTCGTGATCCGGGCAAAGGCCGCAATCGTCCGGGCAGCCGCGCTCGACCGAGGTCGAGTACTCGATCGGCCTGGATCCCTCCTTGACGTAGGTGAGGGACCTCAGGAACCAGTCGGCGTCGCCGGAGATGAGCGCCTCGCTCTGCCCGTGCGCCGGGCACTGCTTGCGGAGGTACACCTTGCCATTGCGGAGGAGCCTCACGCCGTCGACGGCCTTCTTGCACTGGGGGCACAGCCCCCGTGAGAAGGAGTGGAAGACCTCGCGGTCCTTCGCGCTCGGGGTGAACGTGAACTTCCGGTCGACGAGGGGGAGCTTCGCGGTCATGACGGCACCTTGAGGAGCGGAAGTGAGCGCCTGTTCGCGGGGGGCGCGGGCGCGAGGAGCGGGTGCGGCTCGGTCCGCCCCATGCGAGCGAGCATGTCGGGATCGGCGAAGCGCGCGTCGTTCTCGCGGTAGAGGACGTTGTACGAGCACGTCGGGATGTTGCTGCCGTCGACATCGGGGACGCCGATACTGCACTTCATGACGCGGGCGACGTCGAAGCTCTCCTCGTCCATGTGGGAGTGGATGTAGATCGCCTTGGTCGCGCGCTCGGCGATCTTCTGCCGCTGTTCGATGGGAAGCGGCTTGCCCGGGGGGAACATCTCGCGGAGCAGGCGCTTCAGCGTGCGGAGCAGCGCCTCGCTCTCGGGCAGCCTGTCCGGATCGGCCCAGAGCTCGTCCATCGCGGTCCGGAGCGCCTCTTCGACGGGCTCGCGGGGCTGGATATAGAGGGAGTCGCCGAGCAGCTCGAAGAGCTTGTCCCGGCCCATGAAGCGCGCGAACGGGGCGACGCCGCCGCCGTCGAGCACGAGCAGGTAGCAGATCGAGTAGCAGTGCGGGTGGGCGAGCGGCGAAGGGACGAAGTCGCGCGCGGCGATGGCGCCGCCTGTGTGCTCCTCGAGGAGCCGGTGGAGATCGGGCGTGGTGATGCGCGCGGCGCGGTCGAACCCGGCGCCGCCCTGGCCCGTGAACGTGAGCGTGTGGAGCTCGAGCGAGACGATGTTCGGCTTGCGCATCATCAGGTCGAAGAGCTTGCCGAGGTCCTTGTCGTTCAGGCCGGCCGCGATCGCGGGCAGGAGCGTCGTCGTGACGTCGTGCTTCTCGAGGAGCTCGAGCGCCTCGAGCTTGGCCCGCACGGTGTTGGCCCCGAGCATCCGCTGGTCGATCTCGGGGTCGAAGGTGTCGAGCGACAGCACGATGCGCGCGTCGAGGGCGGCGAGCTCGCGGACGTAGGCATCGTTCCGCAGCTTGAGCCCGTTGGTCGAGATGGTGAGGCGGCGGATCCCCGCCTCGGACGCCATGCGGAGGAGCTTCGGGAGCTCGGGGTGCATGGTGGGCTCGCCGCCCGTGAAGTTGATGATGTCGAGCTCGTCGTGCTGGGCGCGGAGGTGGCCGAGGATCGCGGCGAACTCGCCCTCGCTCATCTGGTGCGCCCCCTCGTTCTTGTTGACCGTGTAGCAGATGGGGCAATCGAGGTTGCACGCCGACGTGATGGGGACGACGGGCATGTACACCTTCTGCTGGTGCGAGGCGCACGGGCCGCAGTCGAAGGGACAGCCGCTCCGCACGGCGCGGATCTCGCCGCGCGGCGGCGTGTGCGGCGCAAGGAAGGAGAGCGCGTCGAGGTACCATTCGACGCTGGAGGCGACGAGCACCCGCTGGTGGCCGTGTTCAGGGCAGAACTTGTCGAAATATACTGCCCCACCAGAAAACTGGATCTTGGCGTCGACGCCCTGCTTGCAGGTCTTGCAGAGGCTCTTCGTCGACGAGTAGTAGACGTGCTCCGTCGGCTGTCGCTGGTTCCCCGTTCCGCAGATCGCCACGGTCGACATGGCGACCAGAAGTACCTGGGGTGGTCGGGCAGCGCAACGCCCGGCTCCCCGGCGCTGGCACCGCGCGAGCGCGGCGCGCGCGGTGCCAGCGCCGGGCCATTCCCCCGCGCGTGATTCGTGTCTAGCCTCCGCCGCATGGTCCGTATCGCCGCTCCCCTCCTCGTCATCGCGCTCGCCGGCTGCGGCGGGGCCGCGAGCCCGCCGCCCCCGGTCGAGCCCACGCCTCCGCCGGTCGTCACCCCACCCGAGCCCGAGCCCGAGCCGCCGCTCGACGACGCGCCGATGCTCGACGTCGTCTCGGCGCAGCCCACCGAGATCCTGCTCGACGGCAAGCCGATCGGGTCGACGCCGATCTCGGGGCGCAAGATCGCGCCCGGCACGCACGAGGTGACCTTCGTGGATCCGGAGCGCGGCAACCGCACGATGATGGTGACGCTCGAGCCCGGCGACGCGAAGACGGTCCAGTCGGACCCGCCGCCCTCCATCAGGGAGAACGCCGGCGACGCCAAGGGCGAGAAGCCCGAAGAGAAGAAGTAGCGCCGGCCCGCGCGGCGTCGCCGGTCCTGCGCAGGCCAGCGCCGCGAGCTCCCGCGGTGGCGGGCGATCGAGCCTACGGCCCGAGATCGCACAGGACGGCGGCGTTCGCCAGGCCGCCGTAGTGGCTCCGCGCACCCAGGTTGACCGTGGTGGCCACCCAGCGGCCGTCGCTCCAGAGCCGGGAAGGGAGCTCCGTCTCGCCGTTCGACGAGAAATGCATCCAGTCGTGGTTGCGGGTCCACGAGGTGCCGTCCGTCCGGCCGAGGTACTGGTCGAACGGCTCTGCGTTGTGCGAGGAGGCGCTCGCGACGAGCCGCCCGGGCGTGCCCGCGAGATCCTCGATGTGCGTCGTGGGAGGCAAGGCGCCGAGCCCCCAGCCGAGATCATCGCGCACGCGGTACACGCCCAGTCCCTGCGCCTTCTCCCACGCGTAGGCCTCCAGCGCGTCGGGCGGGCCGATCTGCGCGAGGGAGTCTCCGGTCGCGGGCGACTCGGACCACGCGGCGCCGTCCCATTCCACGAGTGACGGTCCCCGGGAGTCGTCCAGCGCGTGCCTGTCGCACAGCGCGACCACGGCCTGCGCGCCCGCGAGCGCGAGGCGCGCCATGATCGGATCCCGCCCGTCGCACGGCGACGCGCCGAGCGACGACCACGCGGCGCCGTCCCAGCGGTGGAGGGTGTTGTCCAGCGCGACGTAGACCTCGGACGACGCTCGCCCCACGATGTTCGAGGTGGACGCGGCCGGCAGCGACAGGTCGCGCGTCCATGCCGCGCCGTCGTGTCGCCAGACCGAGCTCACGCCGGCGTCCATCGCGACGACGAAGAGCGCGCCGTCCGGCGCCTGCCACGCCGAGCGGCCGCGGATGGCCTCGGAGCCGGCGACCGGCGCCCACGTGAGGCCGTCCGCCGAGAGTCGGGCGACGCCGTCGCCGATGGCGTAGAGCTCGTCGCGCGTGCGGCCCGCGAACGACCTCCACGTCGGCGCGGGCGACTCCACGAGCGATGTCCAGCCGGTCGGATCGAGCCGCTGGATCTGCCCGTCGGCCGCGCTGGCATAGACGACGCCCGCCGGGTCGACCCGGAGGGCCGGGGCGTCGTTCGTGGGCGGTTGCAATGGGATCGGCTCCGGGAGCGCGGGCGTCGCGACCCATGCGCCGCCGCTCCGGAGGAAGACCCGGAACATCGACGCGTCCGAGCTCGCGGCGCGGCATTTCACGCTGAGGGCCAGCGTCCCGCCCCCGGCCGCCAGGTCGGCGTAGGATGTGACGACGGCGCCGCCTCCGCAGTCCGGCGCGGGCTGCTGTACGAGCGAATCGCCCGAGACCAGGTAAAGCTCCTCGGCGCCGGAGACGAACACCTCGGTCCCGCTCCCCGCGATCGCGGCGTAGCGCTGCGGCGCCGGGCCGGAGAGCTCTCGCCAGCGGGAACCGTCCCACCGCCGGACGCCGGTGTCGTAGGTCTCGAAGAGGTGCGTCGGATCGCCCCAGAGCGAGTGGGGATTCCCGGTGCCCGCCGGGAGGATCCTGCGCCAGCCGGTCAACGGGTCGTACAGGTCGATCGTCCCCTCGAACGTGGTGAGCGCCAGGGTCCCACCGACGTTGTGGACACGGCCGGCGCCGGCCCCGGGCTCCGGATCAGCGATGTTGTACCAGGTCCCGCCGCGGCGGTACGGGAGCTGGGTGCTGTCGCTGGTGGAGATCGCAACCCAGTCCGTCCCGGCAGCGACGTTGTAGAGCGACAGGCGCGGTCCGAAGCCCGTCATCGTCCAGCCGCAGCGCGTGAGATGCAGGACGTGCGAGGAGCTCAGGTACTGGCCGCTGACGATCCACGGGCCTTCGTCCGAGATGGCAGGCGCGGGGTAATCGTAGACGGGCGGGACCTGCGACCAGCCGGTGCACGAGCCCGCGCGCCACGGGGGGCGCTGCTCGTAGGGCGCATCCGGAGGAAAGACCAACGGCGTGGCGTTGACGGGCGGCGCCGGGTCCTCGGCGGGCGTCTCCACGACGCAGCCACCGCCGGTGCCCGCGCCACCGCCGGTGCCCGCGCCGCCGCCGGTGCCCGCGCCGCCGCCGGTGCCCGCGCCGCCGCCGCCTCCCGAGCCAGCTCCCCCGCCGCCGGCCTCCGCACCCGCGGCGCCGCCTCCGCCGTCCGCACCCCCGCCGCCACCCTGCGGCGAGCCGCCCCCGCCGCCCGTGTGGCCGGCGTCGGGAGGCGCGGCACCGCTGCCGCCGTCGCCGGCCGGCGGCGAGCCACCGCCGCCGGCCGACGGGGGCGATGAGCACGCGGCCCAGGCCGCGATCAGCCCGAGCAGCAGGGCAGGTGTTCGGCAGGAGAGAGACATCACGGGGCGAGTCATAGGCGGACATTCCAGCAGATGTCCGTCGCCCTCGCGCCCCCGTCATTGCAGGCAACCCGACCCAGGTTGGGAACCGCCAGCACCGACCCAGGTTGGGAGCGCCGACCCAGGTTGGGAGCGCCGCCGCCGCTCCGACCCAGGTTGGGAGCGCCGCCGCCGCCGCCGCCGCCCCGACCCAGGTTGGGAGCGCCGCCGCCGCCGCCGCCGCCGCCGCCGCGCCGGCCCAGGGTGGCGGAAACTGGCGGAATCCCCCGCCGCCACCCTGTGAGCGGAGCAAACCATTGAAATGATTCACACCGACTCACGGCGTGGCGTTTGTCTCTGCGCTCCGGCCATGAGCCAGCCTCGCGAGATCGCCCCCGGCGCCACTTACCTGCTCACTCGTCGCGTCCTGCGCCGTCACTTCCTGTTGCGCCCCGATGTGGCCATGAACCAGCTGTTGGTCTACGCCCTCGCTGTCTCAGCGCGCCGCTACGGCGTCGAGGTTCACGCTCTTTGCGCGATGTCGACGCACCTGCACCTCGTGGTGACCGATGTGCACGGCGTGCTGCCGCGCTTCTTGCACCTCTTCCACCGCCTCGTCGCGCTGGGCACGAAGGTGCTGCGCAAGTGGGAAGGGCCAGTATGGGACCACGAGGCCACGAGCGTGGTACGGCTGCTGACGCCGGCGGCGGTGGTGGAGAAGATCGCCTACGTGCTCGCGAACCCAGTGGCCGCTGGTCTGGTCCGACATGCGAGGGAATGGCCGGGCGTCAAGGTGGATGTGGGCGAGCTAGGCTGTGGCGTGCTGCGCGCGACACGTCCCTCGGTGTATCTCGATCCGGAGAATCCACAGTGGGTCGAGGAAGCGACGCTGCCGCTGGCGCTGCCGCCGGGCATCGAACAGGAGAACGCGGGGAGCCTTCGCCATCAGATCGCTGCCGAACTCGAGCGCCTGGAAGCGCAGGCCCATGCGGAGGCGGAGCGGCAAGGGCTCCGCTTCTTGGGCGCCGAGCGAGTCAGCAGGGTCTCCCCCTACGAGCGAGCCACAAGCTCCGAGGAATTGCGCGGGCGCAATCCGACATTCGCCGTCGGCCGTGACCAGGGTGACTCGTGGCAAACCGCTGCTACCGCTGTACGTGCGTTTCGTGCGTCGTACCGTGCTGCGCTCGAACGATGGAGAGCTGGCGTGCGCAGCGTCCTGTTCCCGGTGGGGACGTGGTGGATGCGCACGTTTCACGGCGCCAACGTCAATGAGGTGGTGCTCATGGGATAGCACCCCGCGCGGGGGCGCGACAGCGAGACGGGCCGGGCTAGGCGTGGGGCGCGACGATGCCCTGGCCCAGACCGCCGTCGACGGGCAGCTCGACGCCCGTGGTGAAGGTCGCGTCGAAGGCGAGGAACAGCACGGCGCGGGCCACCTCCTCGGACGTGCCGATGCGCTTCATGGGGGTGACCTCGCGGCCCTCCTGCTCGAAGGCTGCCAGCGCCTCCGCGGAGGCCCCCGCGATGCCCATGGTTGGTGTCTTGATGAACCCGGGGCTCACCGCGTTCACGCGGATCTGCCTCGGCAGGAGCTCCGCCGCGAAGACCTGCGCGAACGACCGCAGAGCCGCCTTCGATCCGGCGTAGACGCTCATCCCGGGGCTGCCGCCCTCGTTGGCGATCGAGGTCGTGAACACGATGGCCCCGCCGTCCCGGATCAGCGGGACCAGCCGCTGCACCGTGAAGAACGCGCCCTTCGTATTGATACCGAAAGTCCAGTCGTATGAGGCCTCGGTCACCTGGTCCAGCATCTCCAGGTTCGCGACACCGACGTTGACGAACAGCAGGTCGACCTGCCCGAGCGTCTCTTTCACGGTCACGGAGAGCGCATCGACGTCCGCCATGCTCCCCGTGTCCGATCGCACGACATGCGCCTCCGGGCCGAGCTCGCGCCGCGCCGCCTCCAGGTTCCTCTCGTTCCGACCGGTGAGCAGCACCTCGGCGCCTCCGTCGAGGAGCGCCTTGACCGTGGCGAGCCCCATGCCGTGGGTCCCGCCGGTGACGACCGCTTTCTTCCCTGTATACCTCTTCATAACCAGTCCTTTCGTCAACTCAGGTTCCCTCGCGCAGCACCTTGATGAGCGCGCCCGGAGACTCGGCGCCGTAGCCTGCCGCCACTCCTTTCCGGAAGAGCCCCGTGGCGAACGCCGGAATCACGGCGTCGATCCTCGCCTCCCGGGCCTGCCGCAGGACGATCTCGGCGCCTCGCGCGCACATCTCGACCGAGCTCTCGGCGCTCTCGTACGTCCCGGCCTGGATGGCGTCGCCGTCCTGCTTGATCATCGCGCCGACGGCCGGAGCGACGTCGGCGAGCATTGAACCGAAGTCGCCCACGCGAAGGCCCTCGGCCTCGCAGATGCGAGCGCCGTGATAGAAGCCGATCAGCCCCGCGAAGACGAACGAGATGAAGGCCAGGTCCAGGGCCGACGCCGAGCCCACCTGCTCGCCGAGGTACGACACGGTGCCGGCCATGCGTTCGAGGAGCGCCTTGCTCTTCTGGAATGCCGTGGCCGAACCCGAGACGATGATGCTGCTCTCGGGCTTTCCCATCTGGCTCGGGACAGCCAGGATGGCGCCGTCGAGGTAATCGACGCCTCGCTCCTTCGCCCACGCCTCACCGTGGCGCGCGTCCTGTGGGGTCCCCGTGCTCAGCTGAACGACCACCTTGCCGGCGAGGGCGGCGGCAACCTCGGTCGCCTCCAGCAGGCGGTAGGTCGCCTGGTAATCGGCGATGCAGACGACGACGACCGAGCTCGCCTGCACGGCGGCCACGACGCTCGACGAAAGCGCCGCCCCCTCGGCGACGAGCGGCTCGGCTTTCGCGCTCGTCCGGTTCCAGACAGTGACGCGGGCGCCGCTCCGGAGCAGCGCCCCGGCGAGCGCGATGCCCATGGGACCCAGGCCGATGACCGAGACTTCACTCATACGATCTCCTCCGTTGGCTCACCCGGGTTCGATGGCGGGCGGGCGTGGTCGCCATAGATGCGGTCCTCGCGCCGGGCCGTCGCGCACGTTCGGATGCGCGGACAGCACGTTCGGCCAGCGGAGGGACGGCCGCGCGGCGCGTCGTCGGCGCCGTGGCATGGCGCGTTGCTGGGCAGCGGTGGATACTCGCGGGGATGCAAGCCACCGGTAGACAGCAGCACGCCGCGAGCGCCCCCCGGCCCCGCCTCGGGATGCGCGTCGATGTCCTCACGACCCCGGGCGGCCTGGTCGCGCTCGAGGCCATGGACGACCCTCGGCTGAGGATCCACGCGGGGTCGCCGGTCCGCGGCTCCTGCGGCGTCCACCGGTTCCTCTACACGCGCGGCGACATCGACGTCCTCCCCGCCGGGTTCGCGGACGTCTGGGAGGAGGACGACGCCAGCACGTCGCTCCTGCTACAGCTGCCCGCTTCGCTCCTGCGCCACGCGGCGATGGACATGGGGCGCGACCCCGACACCGCCGGCCTCGATCTGCGCCACCAGCTCCGGGATCCGCAGATCGAGCACATCGCCTGGGCGCTCGACGCCGAGCGCATGGCCGGCCATCCGAACGGCCTCCTCTACGCGGAGAGCCTCGGCCTCGCCCTCGCCGTGCACCTGCTCGGCCGCTTCGCGGCGCCGAGCCGGCCACCCCGCGGGCTGTCAGCGCTGCAGCTGCGGCGCCTCACGGCGTACATCGAGGAGCACCTCGACCAGAGCCTGTCCCTGGACCGGCTGGCCGGCGTCGCCGAGATCAGCGCGTCGCACCTCAAGACCCTGTTCAAGCGGTCGACGGGTCTGCCGGTGCACGAATACGTCGTCCAGCGCCGGGTGGAGCGCGCGAAGGCGCTGCTCTCGCGCGGCGACCTGCCCGCCAGCCAGGTGGCGCTCGAGGCGGGGTTCGCGCACCAGAGCCACATGGCGCGGTGCATGCGCCGCGTCCTCGGCGTGACGCCGACAGCGCTGGCGCGCCGCTCGCCCAGGCGCTGATCCGCCCGGTCACCGCGCCTCGCGCCCGCCCCCCTGCCCGCCTCCGCCGTCCCCGCCCAGGCGAGCGAGCTTGTCGGGGTTGCGCACGATGTAGATGTTCGTCGCCGCGCCGTCCTCGTCGTAGGCGAAGGACACGCAGGCCGCGGCCGAGCCGTCCTTCCACAGGACGACGCCCCGACCCCCGTTGATGTCCGTCGCTTCCCACGCATAGTCGCCCCAGTACGCGTGCAGCGCGCGGCCGATGAAATCGAGCACCTCGGCCTTCCCCTGCAGGACTTCAAGGAGGCTGGACACCTTGCCACCCCCGTCGGCGCAGAGCTCGATCTCGTCCGAGAGCAGCGCCGACAGGTGCTCCGTGCCGCCGCTCGCCACGGCCGTCTGGAAGGCGGCGAGCAGCTGCTCCTGCCGGTGCAGCGGGGTGGTGTACCGCACCTTCGACTGACCCACGTTGGCGCGCGCCCGCGAGACCAGCTTGCGGCACGTGGTCTCCTGGATGCCGAGCGTCGCCGCGATCTCCGGATAGGAGACGTCGAAGACCTCGTGGAGCAGGTACGCCGCGCGCTCCTTCGGGGTGAGGCGCTCGAGCACCAGCAGAAACGCCGTCTGGAGCGACGCCGCCAGCGACAGCCGCTCGCTCGGCTCAACCTCGGTCGGCGCGTGGATGGGCTCTGGCAGCCACGCTCCCACGTAGTCGACCCTGGCGTTGCGGGCGGCCCGCAGGAGATCGATGCACCGGCGCGTGCAGAGGGTCGTGAGCCACGAGGCCGGGTTCTCGATCGTGCTCCTGTCGGCGCTCTGCCATTTCAGGTACGTGTCTTGCACCGCGTCCTCGGCCTCCGCGCGCGAGCCGAGGATGCGGTAGGCGAGGCCGAGGAGCATCGGCCTCGTGGCCTCGAACGCCGAGACGTCGTCCTTCTCTTGCGCCATCTCAGTGCTTCGACACCTGGATGCGGTTCCACAGGTTGATCATGGCGACGGCGGAGGTCAGGACGCCGATCTCCTCCTCCGAGAAGTGCTCCCGCAGCCGCGCACGGAGGGCCGCGTAGTCGGTCCGCCGGTCGAGGACGGTCAGCGCCTCGGTCCAGGCGAGCGCGGCCCGCTCGCGCTCACTGAAATCGCTGACGTGCTCCCACACGACCACCCGGTCCAGCCGGTCGTTCGTCTCGCCGTCCTGCCGCGCCTCCCGCGTGTGCATCTTCACGCAAAACGCGCACTGGTTGATCTGCGACGCGCGCAGCTGCACGAGGTGGATGATCTTCCTGTCGAAGCCGTGCCGGTTCATCACCTCGTGCACACCGGCCAGCGCCTGCAGCACGTCCGGGATCGTCTGCTCGTATTTCACAGCGGATTTCTCGCTCACGGTGGTTCTCCTTGTCCTGGGCCGCGGGCCCCTCCACCTGACGACGATCCAGCCTTCCCGCCTGTGACGCCGGGACGGCGCCCGCGCTCGTTTTTCTGGGGTGATCATCTAACAACAAACGACTTCGTCGTTCGCGGCCGGCGTCATCCGCACCTCGAGATCTCCGGAAGCGCATCGCCGCGGAGTTTCACCTCGGGCGGTCCGATGTGGCAGCATGCGGGCCGGAGGAACTCTACCGTGCGCCTCGGGATCGATTTTGGAACCACGCGGACCGTGGTCGCGTGCTGCGACCGCGGGAACTACCCCGTCATCAGTTTTCAGGATGCGGCGGGGGACCCCGTGGACTTCTACCCCTCCGTGGCGGCCGAGCGGCAGGGGGAGCTCCGGTTCGGCTTCGACGCCCTCGCCGTCGCCTCGGACCCGGAGTGGACCGTCCTCCGCTCGTTCAAGCGCGTGCTCTCGGGCCCGCGCGCCTCGCCCGACGTCGAGGTCGAGATCGGCGGGACGAAGCTCCGGGTGCTCGATCTCCTGACCCTGTTCCTCAGGTCGCTCCGCGACGCCGTGCTGCACCGGTCGAACCGGCCGAAGAAGAAGGACGACGACGGGCGCCTCATCTGCGTCGTCGCGACCCCGGCGAACGCGCACGGGACGCAGCGCTTCGTGACGCTCGACGCCTTCCGCCGCGCCGGCTTCGAGGTCATCGCGCTCCTGAACGAGCCCTCGGCCGCCGGCTTCGAGTACACGCACCGCTACCGCAGCACCATCACGTCGAAGCGCGAGCACATCGTCGTCTACGATCTCGGGGGCGGCACCTTCGACGCGTCGCTGGTCCACATGACCGGGCGCAGCCACGACGCCGTGACGACCGCAGGGCTGAACCACCTCGGCGGCGACGACTTCGACGCCGTGCTGGCCTCGATGGCGCTCGCCGCGGCCAAGCTCGAGCGCGCGGAGCTGCCGGCGCGCGCGCTCGCCGCGCTCGCGGACCAGTGCCGCGAGGCGAAGGAGCGGCTCAACCCGAACTCCCGGCGGATCGTGATCGACCTGGAGGCGTGCCTCGGCGACCTTTCGCCTGCCCACGAGGTGACGATCTCGGCCTCCGACTTCTACGACCGGTGCGTACCGCTCGTGGAGGAGACGATCACCGCGATGCAGCCGGTGATCGCGCGCCTCGACGCCGGCGCGGGCGAGGCGCTGGCCGACATCGCGGGGATCTACGTCGTCGGCGGCGCGAGCTCGTTGCCCGTCGTCGCGCGGACGCTGCGCGAGCGCTTCGGGCGCCGCGTCCATCGCTCCCCCTACCCTTCGGCGGCGATCGCGATGGGCCTCGCCATCGCCGTCGACGAGGACGCGGGCTTCGAGCTGTCCGACCGGCTCTCGCGCCACTTCGGGGTCTTCCGGGAGAGCGGCGGCGGCGACGAGGTGGTGTTCGATCCGATCTTCGACCGGGAGGCGCGCATCCCGTCGAGCCACGAGGCGCCGGTGGTCTCGCGCCGCGTGTACCGGGCGGCGCACAACGTCGGTCGCTACCGGTTCGTCGAGTGCGCCGCGCTCGACCGGCTCGGCGTGCCCCACGGCGACATCACGGCCTTCAACGAGGTCGTGTTCCCCTTCGACCGGCGGCTCCGCGACCGCGCCGCCGAGCTCGCCGCCGTGCCCGTGCAGCGCGTGAGCGACGAGGGGCCGCTGATCGAGGAGCAGTACGCGATCACCTCGCACGGCATCGTCGAGGTGACGATCACCGACGTGGAGGCGGGCTACCAGCGCGTCTATCAGGTCGGGGCGTGAGCGCGCCGGGCGCGGCCTGAATCCATCCGCGCTCGGCCGCGGCTGCGCGCGTTCTTCGACGTCACGAGAGGAGCCGGCGCAGCACCTCGATCACGACCGGCAGGGTCGCCAGCGCCCCGAGCGTCGTCACGACCGCGGTGGCCGCGGCGAACTCGCCGTCGCAGCCGTACCGCGCGGCGACGATCACGGACACCATGGAGGTCGGCATGGCGGACTGCAGCACCGCCACCTCCGACACGGGGCGCTTCAGGCCGAGCGCGAGCGCGGCGCCGAGCGCGACGGCGGGGCACAGGAGCAGCTTCACCGCGGCGACGGCCGCGAGCGGCCGCACGCGGCCGCGGAGGGAGCGCAGGTCGAGGCTCAGGCCGAGCGCAAGGAACACGAGCGTCGGGGTCACGCTGCCGAGCGCGTCGAGCGCGCGCTCCACCCACACCGGCAGCGGGAGCGGCAGGGCGTGGAGCGCCATGCCGACGGCGATCGACAGCACGTTGGGGTGCAGGAGCACCGTGAGCAGGCTCCGCGCGTCCACGCCGCCGCCTCCGCCCATGCGCGCGACGAGCGCCACGCCGAACGTCCAGAGCAGCAGCGTCGTGACGATGCTGTCGACGAGGATCGCCGTCCCCGCCGCGCCGCCGGTGTGGCCGTAGAGGGCCAGCACGACGGGGACGCCGAGGAAGCCGGTGTTGGAGAAGCTGCCGACGACGCCGGCGGCGCCCTGCGCGGCGCGCGGCAGCCCGAGCGCGCGCGCGACCGCGACGCCCGCGAGGGCGCACGCGAAGAGCGCGATCGACGAGGCGGCGACCGCGCCCCAGGCGCCGTGGCCGAGGCCCGAGCGGCGCAGCACCGAGACGATCAGCGCGGGCGTGGTGACGTCGATGACCAGCCGATGGAGGACAGCGGCGTCCGCCTGGCCGCCGCGGCCGAGCGCGCGCAGCAGCACGCCGACCCCGAGCACCGCGAAGAGGGCAAGGAGCTGCGAGATCAGGTCGCCTGACGGCACGGGCGGCTTTTAGCTCCGCGGCGGGCGGCGTCCAGCGATAGGAGGAGCACGCGCACGCGCGCGCACGAAAGAGGGGGATCGAAACGGGAGACGAAAGACGCGGGAGGACACGGCGCGGGCGATTCGGCAGCCCGCGCGGATCCTCTCCTCAGAGGCTCAGGGCACGAGCTCCTGCACCGCCTGCACGATCGCCTGCGGATTCATGCCCAGCCGGTCCAGCACGATGTCGCCGGGAGCGCTCGTGCCGTAGCGATCGATCCCGAGGGCGAGCCCCTTGGAGCCGACCCACCGGTGCCAGCCGAAGGTGACGCCGGCCTCGAGGGACACGCGCCGCGTACACGCGGCGGGCAGCACGGCCTCCTGGTAACCGCGGTCCTGGCGCGCGAACCGCTCGATGCACGGCATCGACACGACGCGGACGCCGGGGCCGAGCCGCTTCGCGGCCTCGACCGCGTGCTGCACCTCGCTGCCCGTCGCGATCAGGATCGTCTCGAGCGCCGCCGTCTCCTTGACGAGGACGTAAGCGCCGCGCCGCACGCCCTCGCGCTTCGCGGCGGCGTCGCCCGGCAGCATCGGGACGGCCTGCCTCGTGAGCGCGAGGACCGTCGGGCCGTCGGTGCGCTCCAGCGCGGAGATCCATGCGCCGGCCGTCTCCTCGGCGTCCGCCGGCCGGATGACGTCCAGATCGACGATGGCGCGCAGCCCGGCGACGGTCTCCACCGGCTGGTGCGTCGGCCCGTCCTCGCCCACGCCCACCGAGTCGTGCGTGAAGATGTAGATGACCGGCAGGTGCGACAGCGCCGCCAGGCGGATGCTCGGCCGCAGGTAGTCGGCGAACACGAGGAACGTCGCGCCGCTCGGGCGCAGGCCGCCGTGGTAGGCGATGCCGTTCATGATCGCGCCCATGCCGTGCTCGCGGATGCCGGCGCGGATGTTCCGGCCGCCCGGGTGCTCCGGATCGAAGTCGGTGCTCGACGCGATGTAGTTGAACGTCGAGCCGTAGAGATCCGCGCTCGACCCGATGAGCGCCGGCACCGCCTCGGCGACGGCCTGCAGCACCGTCTCGCCGGCCTTGCGCGTGGCGACCTTGGTGCCGGCGGCGAAGGCGGGCACGCGCGCGTCGAGGTCCGCCGGCACCTTCCTCGCGGTGCCCTCGTCGAGCTGCCGGGCGAGCTCCGGGTTCTTCGCGCGCCACGCCTGGAACGTCGCCTCCCACGCCCCGCGCACCTTGCCGAGCGCTTCCTTGCGCTTCGCGAAGAACTGCTTGACCTCCTCGCTCACATAGAAGTGCTCCGGGGGCAGCCCCAGGCTCTTGCGCGCCTGATCCACGAACTTGGCGCCGCCCTCGCCGTGCGCCTTCTGCGTGCCAGCGACCTCGGGGATCCCCTTGCCGATCTGGGTGTGGGCCACGACGAACCTGGGCTTTCCGCTCTTCGACGCCCGCGCCTGGCCGAGCACCCGGTGGACGGCCTCCAGATCGTTGCCCTGCTCGACGTGGAGCACCTCGAAGCCGTAGGCCTCGAAGCGCTTGGCCGTGTCCTCGCTCTGGGTCTTCACGGCCATCGCGTCGAGGGTGACGTCATTGGCGTCGTAGATGAGGACCAGGTTGTCGAGCTTGAAGTGGCCCGCGAAGGAGGCCGCCTCGGCGGCCACGCCCTCCTGGAGGCAGCCGTCGCCGGCAAGGCAGTAGACGGTCAGATCGAAGATCGTGTGCTCCTGCGTGTTGTAGCGGGCGGCCAGCATCTTGGCGGCCACCGCGTGCCCCACCGCGTTGCCCACGCCCTGGCCCAGCGGGCCCGTCGTCGCCTCGACACCCTCGGTGTAGTGGTACTCCGGGTGGCCAGGCGTCTTCGACTCCCACTGCCGGAAGCGGCGGATGTCGTCGATGGACACCGGGTAGCCCGAGAGGTGCAGCCAACTGTACAGGAACATGCTCCCGTGGCCGGCGGACAGGACGAAGCGATCGCGGTTCAACCAGTGCGGTTCGCTCGGATCGTGGCGGAGGAGGTCGCCATAGAGAGCGGCTCCGACCTCGGCGGCCCCGAGCGGCAGGCCGAGATGACCGGACGAGCAGGCGTGGACGGCGTCCATGGCGAGGCCGCGGGCCATCGTGCACGCGGCGGCGAGCTTGGCAAAATCAGGCATGGCGCGCACTCTAACCTACTTCGCCGCGAAGCGCGCCCCTTCGCTCACCCTCGCCTCCCCCTCCCGGCCGGCGTCGGGTCTACCTGGAGAGGGCCCCTCGGCGCGCGCTCGATGTCCACGATTTCTCGGGATGCGCGAGGATCGCCGGTCGCCGGCTTGGCCGAGCGCGGCCCGACCCAGGTTGGCAGGACCGCCACCCGACCCAGGTTGGCAGCGCCGCCACCCGACCCAGGTTGGCAGCGCCGCCACCCGACCCAGGTTGGCAGCGCCGCCACCCGACCCAGGTTGGCAGCGCCGCCACCCGACCCAGGTTGGCAGGGCCGCGCGGGGAGGTGCAGCGCGGCGAGCGCCGGCCCGGCGTGGTGGAAGCTCGCGGGCGCCGGCGGCCGTCCCCCCTGACGCGCGCGATCGCGTGCGTCAGGGGGCGAAGACCGTGATGAAGCCGTCCCTGTCCGCGGCGGTGAGCGGGCCGGTGCCGAAATCGGCTGTACCCGTGAGCTCGCCGACCAGCGCGATATGGTCGTCGCGAAAGGTTGTCATGCCCGCGATCGTGGCGGGCGTGTCCGTGAACGTGCGGCGCCAGAGCTCCGCGCCGGAAGCATCGAGCTTGACGAGGGACTGTCCTCCCAGGACGATGACGTTCCCGGCCGAGTCCGTGGCCACGGCGTCGCTCGGAGACTCTCGGTGCCAGAGGTAGTCGCCGAGCGGGCTCATCTTCACCACGAAGTGCGTTCCGCGATCGATGGGCCCACCGCCGAGATCGAGGCTTCCCAGGCTGTGGCCCACGACCAGGATGTTGTCCTCGGGGTCGACGGCGACGTCCTTCGCCTCGCCGCCGTCATCCGAGAAGTGCGATTCGGATCCGGACAGGAGCTTTCGCCAGAGCACGGTGCCCGCAGGGTCTCGCTTCTGGACGTCGAAGTAGAAGTCGCAGGGACATAGCCCTACGCCCGAGGCGTGCGCCATGGCCACGACGACGTTGCCGGCGCTGTCCACGGCGACCCCGCCTGGCCAGTCGCTGTACGTCCGGTTGGAGAAACCCCACATGTACTCGCCCGCCGCATTGTATGTCACCAGGGTCATGCCCACGTCGACGGAGCTCGGGTAGGCCAGGAGCACAGAGGGGCTGTCCGCGGCACCGGCCGCGATGTCTCGTAGGACGACCGAGATCGCGGTGCTCCCGGTGGTGTAGCCGCGGCTCCAGAGGTGGTTCCCGTCCGGATCGAGCTTGACCAGGAAGACGGCGCTCGAGGAGAAGTCGTAGGCCCAGGGGAGCGGGCCGCCTCCGAAGTCGACCGGCGGCGGCCCATCGAAGACGGCGCCGCCATAGCTCCCGCCGAGGAGGATGTTGCCGCTCGCGTCGAGCGCGATCTTCGTCCCTGCTTCCCCGTAGGGGCTGCTGCCGAACCGCCTGCTCCATATCGCATGGCCTGCCGGGTCGAGCTTGAGCACGAACACGTCCGCGGATCCTGCGCTCACGAGCGGCCCCGCTCCGAAATCGACCGTCCCCTCAAAAGCGCCCGTCACATAGAGATTTCCCTCGGCATCCGTTGCGACGGCGTAGGTGGAGTCGGCGCCGGCGCCCCCCAGAGCGGCGGACCACAGCGGCAGAGGCAAGCATTGGCCCACGCCGTCGCAGTCCTCGTCGGCGTCCGTGGCGCAGTCTTCAGCAGAGGGCGTGTTCTCACCGGTACACGGGCCATAGCCGGATCCGTCTGGCAGGCAGGTTTGAGCGCCGGAGGTGCAGAGTCCTACCTCTTGCGTCTCCGGGGGCCCCGAATAGCAGCTCAGCTGCGACCCCGGCACGCAAACAGCTGTGCCGCCTCCCTGCCCCCCGCCGCCGGTCGCCGGTTCTCCCCCGCCGCCTCCCTGCCCCCCGCCGCCTCCCTGCCCCCCGCCGCTGGTCGCCGGCTCTCCCCCGCCGCCTCCCTGCCCCCCGCCGCCGGTCGCCGGTTCTCCCCCGCCGCCTCCCTGCCCTCCGCCGCCTCCCTGCCCCCCGCTACCGCCGGTCGCCGGCGCTCCCCCGCCGCCTCCCTGCCCCCCGCCGCCGCCACCTCCGCTCGTGCAGCCGATGGCCAGCGACATCGCCAGCATCGCGGCCCCTCTGAACCCCTGCCACACTCCGGTGCCTCTGTATCCCATGCGCTCCATCTTTCGTTGACAGGCAACTGGTATCCGAACGCTCCCCTGGCGCTGGACGCGGGGGAGCCCAGACCACGATGTGCTAGATGCCGCGATGCGCGCGCGCATTCATCCCCTGCTCATCGACCCTGGAGGTTCCGGCTTGTCCATCTCTGAACAGCGATCTGCTCGGCCTACCCCCTCCGCCGGTCTGCTCGAATGGACCGCCCCGGCGTGGCGTTCCCGCTGGCTCAGCGCGTCCTCTGGGCTGGCGCTCGCGCTCGGCGGGGTCGCGTGTGAGGATCAGCGCGTCGTGATCGGCGCGTTCGCGCCCGAGCGGCCGCGGTTCACAGCACCGCAGGAGGTCGCCACGCTCAACGACGACACCGCCAGGGACGAAGACCCGACCCTCACAGGCGATCTGCTCGAGATCCACTTCATGTCCGAGCGCGGCGCGAGCCAGGATATCTGGGTCTCGCGGCGGGCGGACCTGGGCTCGCCCTGGGAGACGCCGACCGTCGAGCTCGCGGAGAAGCTCAACAGCGCGGACGACGACGACACGCCTGCCATCTCGAACGACGGGCTCAGGATGTGGTTCTTCCGCAAGAGCGAGCAACAATCAGGCATCTGGATGTCCGAGCGCGCGAGCCGGGGCGACCCCTGGGGCGAGCCCTCCTACGTCGACGCGCTCAACCCCGGCCGCGACGATGGCACGCAGGCGATGAACCCTCACGTCGATCTGCCCGAGCTCCGCGCCGTGATCGGCCTGAACGGCCCTGAAACCCAGGGTTGGGACCTCGCGATCGCGTCCCGCGAGCGCCCGGAGGACGACTGGGGCGAGTTCGTTCCGCTCGCCGAGCTGAGCGACGCGGGCGACCAGCTCGCGCCCTTCCTGTTCGACGACGGCCGGCAGATCCTGTTCCGTTCGGGGGACGACCTGTTCTGGGCGCGACGCCCGGGAACGAACGGCGCCTTCGAGCCGCCGCAGGCGCTCGACGAGGTGAACGTACCGGATGCGCGCGAGAACGATCCTTACCTGTCGCCGGACGGGTCCATCCTGTTCTTCTCCTCGGAGCGGAGCGGCGGGACCGACATCTACGAGGCCCGCCGCATCGCACCATGAACGGCCGGCGCGTCGAAGCGACCCGATGCGGGTCGGGGTAGCAGCCAGCCGTACGTCGCCCCGCCCGAACCTGGGTCGGGTCGCTTCTTCAGGGCGGCGCCGACGACACGAAGGGGGTAGTCATCGACGACCTGTGTGGCGCAGCCCACCCTCCTCTTCCGCCCACAAAACACATGTGAAAGCTGATCGTCCCGTGGTACGAGAGGAAAGAGTCAGGGGGAATGTCCTCTGCGGCAGAACCGCACTGCTCACAGTGCATGTGTCTGCGCGCTCGCTGTCCGGCGAGACATGCCGACCGGGCGCGGGAGGCTCGTTCAGGCGTACCGAGACCGGCAGAGATCGATGCAAGAGCAAGAAACGCCGCCGTCTGGGCTCGTCCTCATCGTGGACGACAGCGCGGACAACCTGAACGTGCTGTCGGACGCGCTCATGTCGGATGGACTGGAGGTCGCCGTCGCGCGCGACGGCGAGGAGGCGATCGAGCTGGCCGGCCGGTCTCAGCCGGACCTCATCTTGCTCGACGCGCTGATGCCCGGCCTCAGCGGGTTCGAGGCGTGCCGGCGGCTCAAGGCCGACGCGGCGACGCGGAGCATCCCCGTCATCTTCATGACGGCGCTCGCGGAAGCGAAGTTCAGGCTCCAGGGCTTTCGCGTGGGCGCCGTGGACTATGTGACCAAGCCGTTCGAGAAGACCGAGCTGCTGGCGCGGGTGCACACCCAGGTCTCGCTCCGGCGCGCGACGCGGGCTCTCGAGGAGCAGAATGCGAGGCTCTCGGACGAGGTCCGGGAGCGCGTCAGGGCCGAGGAGGCGCTGGCGGAGGCCGCGCAGAAGCTGCGCGACGCGAACGCGCAGCTCTCGCATCAGCTGACGCAGAACGAGCGCGCCGAAGCGGCCAGGGCGGCGCTGCAGGACCAGGTCATCGCGGCCCAGCGGGAGCGGCTCCTCGAGCTCTCCGCGCCGCTCATTCCGATCATCGATGGCGTCCTCGTGATGCCCCTCGTCGGCGCGGTGGACGTCGAGCGTGCCAGGCAAGCCGTCCAGACAGCGCTGTACGGAGCGAGCGAGCGCGGGGCGGACCATCTCATCATCGACATCACCGGTGTCAGGGCGGTGGATGAGACCGTCGCGCGCATGCTCGTCCAGGCGGCGATGGGGCTCTCCCTGATCGGCACGCGAACGGTCGTCACGGGCATCCGCGCCGAGGTGGCGCAGACGCTCGTGGGGCTCGACCTGCACCTCGATTGCCTCGTGACGAAGGCCACCCTGCAGTCGGGCGTGGAGCACGCGCTGCGGACGCGCGGTCGTCGCCGGGGCGAGGGCGAGCCCTGAGGACCGGATGAATCCGTCGTTCCCCGGCCTCTCCGCCGGGCTTGGAGAGGAGCTTAACCGGGATGGACCTGAGAGACTACGCTGTGGGGGAGGTGATGCACGAAGGGGCCGAGACCCGCGTGTGCCGCGCGGTCCATCGTCCCTCGGGCGACAGGGTGGTGCTCAAGCTCCCCGCGGCGGCCGCGCCGAGCTCGCGCGTGACGGGGCGCATCCTGCATGAGCACCAGATCCTGACGCAGCTCGGGGCGGTGCCAGGGATAGCGCGGGCGCGGGAGCTCGTGCAGCAGGACGGCACGGTCGGGCTGGCGCTCGAGGACCCGGGCCTCCGGTCGCTGGATCGCCTGCTCGCCGAGCGCGGGCGCCTGCCGGTGGAAGCGGGGCTGAGGCTGGGTGCGCTCCTCGCGCGGGTGCTCGAGGCCGTGCACGCGGCGGGCGTGACGCACAAGGATATCAAGCCGCAGAACGTGCTCGTCGATGCGGCGTATACGCAGGTCAAGCTGCTCGACTTCGGCATCGCCTCGTCGCTTCCGCTGGAGGCGACGGCGGCGAGCATCCCCGAGGGGCTCGAGGGGACCCTGGCGTACATGTCACCGGAGCAGACGGGCCGCACCGCGCGGGCGATCGACGCGCGCACCGACCTCTACTCGCTCGGCGTGACGCTCTTCGAGGCGCTGTCAGGGCGGCTGCCGTTCACCGAGCGCGACCCGCTCTCGCTCGTGCACGCGCACCTGGCCCGAGAGCCCCCCTGCCTCGACGAGGTCGCCCCGGGGGTGCCTCCGGGGCTCGCGGCGATCGCGTCCAGGCTCCTGGCGAAGAACCCTGACCGGCGGTATCAGACGGCCAGGGGGGCGGCGGAGGACCTGGAGCAAGCGCTCCGCGCGTGGCGCGAGCGCGGCACGGTGGAGCGCTTCCCGCTCGGGACCAAGGACTTCTCGCGCAAGCTACGGCTGCCGGACGTCCTCGTCGGGCGCGAGCGCGAGCGCGATCTGCTGAGCGCCTCCTTCGCCCGCGCCGCCGAGGGCGCGGTGGAGCTCGTGCTCCTCGGCGGCCCGTCCGGCATCGGCAAGACGGCGCTGGTGCGCACCGTCTACCGGGACATCGCGCGAGCAGGGCGCGGTCTCTTGATCTCGGGCAAGCACGACCAGCTCGCGCGGTCGACGCCCTACGCGGCCATGGCTCAGGCATTCGGCGCGCTGATGCAGCAGTGGCTGGCGAGCCCGAAGCCGGCGCTCACGGCATGGCAGGAGCGAATCAAGACGGACGTCGGGGACAACGCGCGGCTCATCGCCGACGTGGTGCCGGAGCTCGACCGGATCATGGGCGAGCTCGCGCCGGTGCCGCCGGTGCACGGCGAGCAGGTGCTCGCCCGCCAGCGGCTGACCTGGCTGAGCTTCGTGCGGGCGGTCACGACGCCGAACGCGCCGCTCGTGATGTTCCTCGACGACATGCAGTGGGCCGACAGCGCCACGCTGGAGATCCTGAAGACGCTGCTGACCGACGCGGAGCGCAGAGAGCTCCTGGTGATCGCGGCGTACCGCGACAACGAGGCGCCGCCGGAGCATCCGCTGTGGCGGCTCGTGGCGTCGGTGGACGAGAGCGGGGCGAAGGTGTCGAGGATGTCGGTGCGCCCCCTGTCGGAAGAGCACGTGCAGGCGTGGGTGGCGCAGACGCTGAGCAGCGAGGCGGCGCGGGTGGAGCCGCTCTCGCGGGTCCTGTGGCAAAAGACGCGAGGAAACCCGTTCTTCATGGAGCAGCTGCTGCTCTCCTTGCACCGGCAGGGCAAGGTGGTCCGGGACCCGGAGAGCGGCGCGTGGGGCTGGGACCCGAGGGAGCTCGCGCAGGCGCAGGTCACGGACAACGTCGTGGCCCTTTTGACGGACAAGGTGCTCGAGATGCCCGAGGCGACCCAGCAGCTCCTGGGGCTCGCGGCGTGCGCGGGGCACACGTTCCACCTCCACGACCTGGAGCGGCTCAGCGGATGGGAGCGCGCCCGGGTGACCGGGGCGCTGTGGCCCGCCCTGCAGGAGGAGCTCCTGGTGCCCGCCGATGGGGCCTACCGGCCCGCGCAGGCGCTGGGACAGGTCGGCGAAGGGGCGCTGGACGCGGAATACCGCTTCTTGCACGACCGCGTGCAACAGGCGAGCTACGAGCGGGCCCCGCCCGAGCAGCGCGTCCTGGCGCACCTGGAGATCGGCCGGCGGCTCTGGGCGCGGCACCGGACGCAGGCGGGCACACCGCAGCAGCTCCTCGAGCTGGTGCGGCACCTGAACCTCGGCTCGTCGCGGATGGACTCCGCGGACGAGCGCGAGGCGCTGGCGCGGCTGAACCTCGAGGCCGCGCTCGCCGCGAAGGCGGCGAGCTCGCACCGGCTCCTGGCGAGCCTCACCGAGACCGCGCAGGCCTTGCTCGGCGACGACGCCTCTCGCAAGGACCCGGCGCTGTCCGCGCAGCTCGCGCTGGAGCGGATCGAGGCGGCCTTTCTGATGCGGGAGTTCGACGACGTCGAGGCGCGGGCGGTGCGGCTGCTCGCGACGCCGCTGCCGGCGCTCGCCAGGCTCTCGGTGCAGGAGATCCGCGTCCGCTGCTCCCAGGCGGCAGGCCAGTTCGCGCGAGGGGTCGAGCTGGGGCTCGCCGCGCTCGCCGAGCAGGACATCGTCTTTCCCGACACGGACGAGGCGCGCCACGCCGCGCTCCTCGAGGAGTCCGCCGAGCTGGATCGATGGTTCGAGCGCGACCCTGACGCGTTCGACCGGATGCCCGCCGATCCCTCCCCGGAGCGCGTGCTCGTCGATGCGCTGACGATGCACCTGATGGTGTGCGCCGCGATCGGCGGTCAGCCGATCCTGTCCGGGCTCGTGGTCGTCCGCGCCGTGCTGAGGGTGCGGCGACAGGGCGTGCTCACGCCGGTCTCTCCCTTCATCATCGTCTGCTTCGCGAACGTGTGGTCGTTGACCACGGGGCTATATCGCCGCGCCGCGGACTGGGTCGGACCGGGGGTGCGCGCGGCCGAGCGCGTCGCGTCGCCCTTCCTGGCAGAGTGTCTGTCCTTCCAGGGGCAGTACACGGCCTACGCCCGCCCCGCGGATGAGATGGCGCCCATCTTCGAGCGAACCTGCGCGACCGGGCTGAAGGTCGGCTCGTTCCAGGGGACGAGCTGGGGGCTGGAAGGCGACCTGTTCTATTACCGGGTGTGGCGTGGCCAGCCGCTCGGACAGATCGAGGCGCACCGGGCGGCTCGCGCAGGGCTCGTGCAGCGCGCGGGGACCGCGCTCGGGGCCCACTACTTCGAGGCGGCCGCCTCGTGGTGCGACCGCTTGATGACGGCGGGCGGCGCGGGGCAGCTCCTCTCGGAGCAGCCCTTCTCACGCGGGTCGCGCTCCCTGCTGGCCGACGGCGATGGGATGGCCGCCGAGCTGGCGCGCATCCTCGAGGCCCACCTGTTCCTCGTCGCCGGCGCGTACCCGATGGCGCTCTCGCGGGCTCGGGAGGCCGAGCAGCACCGCATGTCCATCTTCGGCTTTCCCCCGGTGACGGACGTACCGCTCTGGCTCGCGCTCGCGGCCGCGAGGTGCTGGCCGGGGACCACGGACACGGAGGAGCGGGCCAGGCTCGGCGAGCACATCGAGCAAGGCCTCGCGCGGCTCTCGTATTTCGCCGAGGGGAGCCCGGACAACTTCCTGCACAAGCTGCGCCTCCTCCAGGCCGAGCACGCCCGCGTGCAAGGCAGGACCGACGAGGCCATGGCCAGGTACGACGAGGCCATCGAGCTGGCCCGCGGGCAGCGCTTCTTGCACATCGAGGGCCTCGCCGCTCAGCTCTGCGCCGAGTTCCACCTCGAGGCGGGCAGGAGCCGTATCGCCGCGCTGTACCTGCGCGAGGCGAGGGACGCCTATGTCCGCTGGGACGCGCACGCGGTGGTGGCCCACCTGGAGGCGAGGTGGCCCGCCCTGCTCCGCGCGCCTGCCCAGCCCGCGACGCCCGCGAGCGCCGAGCGCCGCCTCGCGGCGGGCGTCCCCACGCTGACCACCACGGGCGTCGACGGCGGCGCGCAGCTCGATGTGAACACCGCGGTGCGCGCGGCGCAGGCGCTGTCGAGCGAGCTCGATCCGGAGCGCGTCATCGGCCGGCTGATGGAGCTCGTGCTGGAGAGCGCCGGGGCGCAGCGCGGCGTCCTCCTGCTTGTCGAAGGAGAAGAGCTCTCGATCGTGGCGCGGCTCTCGGTCGAGGGGGCCCGCATCGAGACGGGCCTGTCCGAGCCGCTCGCGCAGAGCGACGAGGTGGCGAGGACGGTCGTGCGCTACGTGGCGCGCACGAGCGAGCCGGTCGTGGCGGACGACGCCAGGGCCGACGCCCGCTTCGCGGCCGATCCGTACCTGGCCTCGCACCCCGTCCTCTCGCTCCTCTCGCTTCCCCTGGTGCATCGAGGGCGCCTCCTCGGCGTGCTGTACCTCGAGCACCGCGAGGCGCCTGCGGCGTTCCCCGAGAGGCGGGTAGAGCTCCTGTCGGTGCTCGCCGCGCAGGCCGCCATCGCCGTGGAAAACGCCCTCCTGTACCGGGACCTGGAGGCCAAGGTCAAGGAGCGCACCATCGAGCTTTGCGTCGCCAAGGAGGCGGCGGAGCGCGCCAGCCAGGCCAAGAGCGACTTTCTCTCCAGCATGAGCCACGAGCTGCGCACTCCGCTCAACGGGATCATCGGTTATGCTCAGATCCTGGAGCGAACGCCTGATATCGCGCCGGCGTGGCGGGAAGGGCTGCACGTCATCCAGAAGTCGGGCGAGCATCTGCTCTCGCTCATCAATGACCTGCTGCACCTCGCCAAGATCGAGGCGGGCAAGCTGGACTCCGTCCTGACGGAGGTCCGGTTGCCCGCCCTCGCGCGGATGGTTGTCGACGTGTGCCGGGTGCGCGCCCAGGCGAAGGGGATCGCGTTCACCCACGAGCTGCGCGGCCCCGCGCTCCGGGCCGTCCATGCCGACGAGAAGCGGCTGATGCAGGTGCTCTTGAACCTCCTCGGCAATGCCATCAAGTTCACCGAGCGAGGCGCCGTATCCTTCCATGTCGAGGCGCTGGAGGAGAGCGTCCCTGCGGGCCGGATGGTGCGTTTCCGCGTCGAGGATACGGGGCCTGGCATCGCCTCGGAGCACCTGTCGCGCATCTTCGAGCCGTTCGAGCAGGTGGGGGAGCAGAGCGCGAGGAGCGAGGGCACGGGGCTTGGCCTCGCCATCACGAAGAAGCTCGTGGAGCAGATGGGTGGAGCGGTCGAGGTGCAGAGCGAGATCGGCGTGGGCAGCGTCTTCACCGTGACGCTCCCGCTCGCCGAGGTGCAGCCGGCGACGAGCCCAGACGAGGCCAGGGGTTGGGACACGATCGTCGGCTATCGCGGGGAGCGCCGCACGATCCTCATCGTGGACGACAACGCCGACAATCGCGCCGTGGCGCGCGGGCTCCTGGGCCCGCTCGGCTTCGACCTGTGCGAGGCGGACGGCGGCGAAGCGGCGCTGCGCGTGGCCGCCCTGCACGCGCCGGCGCTCGTCCTGATGGACCTGTACATGCGGGGCATGGATGGCTACGAGGCCGCGCGCCGCCTCAGGCTCGTGCCCGCTCTCCGGCGGACCGTCATCCTGGCCTCGTCGGCGAGCGTCTCCGAGGCCGAGCGGCAGAAGTGCGCCCGTGCCGGCTGCGATGACTTCCTGCCCAAGCCCCTCCAGGCGAGCGCGCTCCTGGATCGGATATCGCGCCTGCTGGGGGTCGAGTGGCTCCACCGCGAAGAGGCCCCCGCTCGGGATTCACCGGCAGAGGTCCCCACGGACGGCGGCCCCCTCGCGTCGCCTCCGGCCGAGGAGCTGGCCCTGCTGTCGGCGCTCGCGAACAGGGGGCTCGTCCACAAGATCCTGGACGAGGCGGAGCGGATGAGGCAGCGCGATCCGCACCTCAGGCCCTGGCTCGATCAGCTCGTGACGCTCGCGCGTGGCTACCAGACCCGGAAGCTGCGGGAGTTTCTCGATGCGTACGGCCCAGGCGGCGCGGTCGGCGCCGAGGGCCCCGCGGATCCGCGGGCATCGATGTAGGTAGAACGACGAACGGGTCCGGGGCATCCGGCGAGGAGCGGCGGAGGGTGCGCAGCCGCTACAGCATTGAAAGAATTATTCAATGCAACGGTCGCTTGCGACCTCCGGGTTGAGTTTCAACTCTCCCCGCCCCCTCCCGGACCGCCTCCGGCGGTCGGCCGCCCCCGCTCGAGGTCGTGCTGGGTGCGCCACGCCTCGAAGATCAGCGCCTGGACCACGGAGAGGACCAGGACGGACACGTCGGTGTTGACGTAGAGCCAGATGAACCCCAGCCCGAGGCCGCGCACGAGCAGCGCCACCCCCACCCCGACCGCGACGTTGCCGCCCCAGAACAGGAGGCACACGCCCACGAGCCGGATCCCCCGCCGGACCGCGGGCGGGAGGAGCCCGGCGCGCATCCCTCGGCGGCGCCCCACCGCGTAGGCCGCGCACGACGTGGCCGCGACGACGCCCAGGATGTAGAGCGAGTCCGACATAGCTACACGTCCCCCCGGAGCCAGGAGAGAGCGCGCGCCGCGAGCTCCTGGAGCAGCCCGCCGATCGTCGAGAGGCGCTCGCCCGGGAGGTTCGAGGTCGGCGCCCCCTCGCGCACCGGCGCGGCGAGGACCTCGAAGCCCGCGCGCTCGAAGAGCCGGCGGGCCCGCCAGACGCGGTGCTCGCCGGTGACGAGCAGGATCCTCCTCGCGCCCCTTCCCAGCAGGAGCTCCGCGCTGCGCTGCGCCTCCACCGCCGTCGTCAGCCCCCGCGGCTCCGTGAGGAGGGCCGACGCGGGGACGCCGAGGCCCTGCGCGAGGCGGGCGCGCGACTCGGCCTCGCTGGCCGCCCCGTTGCGGCTGCCGAGCATCAGCACGAGCGGCGCGCGCCCCTGATGGTACAGCGCGACCGCCTCGACGGCGCGCCGGAGCGAATCCTCCGGCAGCCGCCCGTGCGGATCGACGTCCGCTCCGAGGACGACCACGGCGTCGGCCTGCCCGGCGTCGGGCGCCGACGCCATCCAGCGATCGAGCGGCGCGGCGGCCGGGGTGAACGCGGCGACGGCGAAGACCGCCAGCCCGACCCCGCCGGCCGCCGTGCTCAGGCGGTCCCACGCTGCTCCCATGCGCATGACGCTGATCCTGGAACCGGTCCCCGCGTCGTGCCCTACGTCGCGGCCAGGAGCGCTGGCCGCGAAGGACGCACGGCGAGCCGCGGCGCCTCCAGCTCCTCCGCGACGCCGTGGATGGCGGCCTCGATGCGCTCGAGCGTCTCCTCGCTCATGTGGCTGTGCAGGGGCAGGCAGACCTGGCCCGCGCAGAGCCGGTCCGTGTTCGGCAGGGCGTCGCCCGCCGGGGCGCAGGTCAGCTCGTGCAAGGGCGGGTAGAAGTACCGGCGCGCCTCGACGCCGCGCCGGGCGAACGCGGCGACCGCGTCGTCGATCGGGACGTCGACAAGCCGGACCCCGAGGTTCTGTCCATTGAGGATCACGCCCGGCGGAATGCGCTGGGTGCGGTACACCTGCGGATGCCCGGACAGGGCCGCGCGCAGCCGCTCGAGATACGCCCGCCGGCGGGCCAGCGCCTCGGGGAGCCGGCGGAGCGACGCCAGCGCCAGCGCGGCGCGCAGCTCGTCGATCTTGGCGTTCATCCCCGGGACCGACGCCCGCAGCGGCTGCGTGAGCCCGTGGTTGCGCAGCCGGCGCATCGCCGCGCTCACCTCCCGATCCGGGGAGACGACCACGCCGCCCTCCGCGGCCACGAGGATCTTCGTGGCGTGCAGCGAGTAGGTCGTCGCGGTGAGGAGCGCCTCGGCCTCCCGGCTCGCCGTCTCGGTGCCCATGCCGTGCGCGTTGTCGTAGATGACGGCCGCCCCCGCGGCCCGCGCCTGCCGCGCGATGCCGGCCAGATCGGGCGGGACGCCGAACACGTTGACCGGGAGGACCAGCGTCACGTCGTGCTTGGCGAGCAGGCCGCGCAGGTGCTCCGGATCCAGCGTCCAGGTCTCCGGATCGATGTCGCAGAAGATCGGCTCGAAGCCCGCATGGACCGCGGCGTTGAGCGTCGCGATGAACGTGAAGGCGGGGAGGATCGCCTTGCCCCGCCGCACCGCCGCGGCCTCGATGGCGAGGCTGATCGCGACGGCGCCGTTCGAGACGACCACGGCCTCCTCGACGCCGAGGAACGTCGCGATCGCCCGCTCGAAGCCCTCCGCGTACGGGCCGCCGTTGCTCAGCCGCCCCGAGCGCAGGACCTCGGCGAGCTGCGCCGCGATCGCGTCCGGCTCGTCCACCTGCGGCAGGACCATGGGGATCAAGGGTCGCGGGTCGCTCATGCTTGTCTCTCCAGAGAAAGGCGCTGCAGCGCAACGCGGCCGATGAACTCGGGGATGCCGAGCAGGTACCGCCGCCAGAGCCGCCTCGGCTCGACCACAAGGCGGTAAAGCCACTGGACGTGATGTCGACGCACCCACTCGGGCGGGTAGGTCACGGCCCCGGCCACCTGATCCAGCAGCCCACCCATGCACCACGCGGCGTGCACCTGCAGCGCCGCGAGGTGCCGGTCCACCCATAGCTCCTGCTTGGGCGGGCCGAGGCCGACGATGAGCAAGGCCGCGCCCGAGTCGTTGATCGTCCGGACCACCGCCGCCTCCTCCTCGGGGCCGAAGTACCCGTGGTGAACCCCCGCGATCCGGAGGCCCGGACGCTGCGCGACGAGGCGGCGAGCGACCTCGTCGGCGATCCCGGGCGCCCCTCCGAGCAGGAAGACCGAGGCTCCGCGCTCGGCGCACAGGTCCACGATCCTCCCCAGCTCGATCGGACCCACGTTGATGCGCTCCGGACACGGGCCGCCCAGCAGGCGAGCCGCCCAGACCACCCCGATGCCGTCGGCGTACACGACGTCGGCGCGGCCGACCGCGGCGCGGTACGGCGCCTCGCGCTCCGCCAGCGTGGCGCAGTACGCGTTGACATAGGTGTAGTACGCCGGCCTGCCGCCGGCCTTCGACGACCTGAGCAAGGCGTCGTCCAGGTCGAGCAGCAGCTGCTCGAACGTGAGCCGTGCGACGGGGACGCCGAGCACGTCGACCCGCGGCGCCGCGGGCGGGTCCGCGATCATGCAGCACCTCCGGCCGGCGCCACCTTGGCCTGGGTGCTGATGAACGCGCGCGGATCGGTGACCGGCCCGCGATCGAGGACGGGCCGCGCCTCGTCGCTACCGAACATCGCGACGTAGTCCCCGTGGAACCCGTCGCAGATGTCACGGAGCGCGCAGCTCCGGCATCCGGCGCCCTTCTCGTAGCCGTTGTGCTCGACGCGGTTCAGCGCGTCGCCGCGGTAGGCGGCGTCCTGATCCCCGCGGCGGCGGAAGAGCCGGTAGGAGAGCCCTTCCAGCTTCCTCAGCGAGGGGCCGAGCCGCGAGCTCACGTCGGCGCGGAGCAGCCGCCCCCGGAGGTCGAGCGCGTCGGCCAGGCGGAGCAGCGGCTGCCGGAGCGGCCCGAGGCGCGGCCGCGCGCCGAGCGGAACGGGCGGCGTCAGGAGACCGCCCCGCATCCGTTGCGGTCCCTTGTTGGTCCAGGTCCAGCTCGCGAAATCCCACTCGTGCGGGTCGTACGGGAGCTGCTGGTAGTCGTACACCGAGGGCCAGTGGCGCTCGGACACGACGCAGTGGGGCAGGTACCGGACGTTCGCCTCCACGCCGGCGCGCGCGAGCACGTCCAGGGCCTCGTCGAGCGGCTCCCGCAGCTCGGCGTAGCGAGGCACGTTCTCGGCGGTGCGGACCCCCGCGTTGCGCTGATCGGCGAACGGGTTGAAGGCGAGGAAATTGACGGCGCGCGCGCCCACCTCGACCGCCAGCTTCGCGACCGCCGGCAGCTGCGGCACCGCGCGCTTCGACATCACGCAGTTCACCCGGAACGGCACTCCGAGCGCGATGAGGTGGTTCAGCGCGCGCATCTGGCGCACGTGCGCGCCGTCCGCTCCCACGGCCAGGTCGTGCGCCTTCCCGAGCCCCTGGACGCTGACAAGGAAGTCGGCGACGCCGGAGTCCTTGAACTGCTGCACCTTGTCGCGCTTGTCGAGCACCAGCGCGTTGGTGATGAGCGTCGGCGAGAGGCCGATCCCGACGCAGTACCGGACCAGCGCGTGGATGTCGCGCCAGATGGTCGGCTCGCCGCCCTGGATGTCGATCGCTGTGTTCCCGTAGAAATCGACGAGCGTCCGGCAGATGGCCTGCGCCTTCTCCAGCGACATGAACGGGTGCTCGGGGTGCTCCTTGTCCTCGATCCGATCGAGGAAGTAGCAGAAGTGGCAGCGGAGATTGCATGTCTGCCCGAGCCACAGCACGCCACGGCGCGTGATCGCTCGGCCCTGGGCGTGCAACGGCGGCGCGGCGGCCGGGCGCGCGGCCGGCACCGCCAGGGCGAGGGCCCGCTCGAGCAGGACCTCCGGCGGCTCGATCTCCACGGGCTCCTGCGGCACCGAGGCCTGCGACCCCTTGCGCTTGAGCTGCACCAACGAATTGTTACCATCCGTGCTGGTCTTCACTTGGGCCTCACCTGGGTTCAATCCTTCACGCGCGGCAGCGCGCCGCGCGCTGCGAAGGCGCCGACACGGCTCGGGGGTTCGTCTCTCGATGGCGGCGACGTGGCGTTGCACGCCGCGCCCCGCCGCTCGCCGGATCCGCTGACGGGCAGTTGAACTGCTCCGCGATCAGGGCGATAGAGGAGCGCCATGCTCACGCCACGACCCCCGGCGAAGGCGCTCCTCCACCCGTGACGGCGCCGGCCCCGCGCGAGGACCCCCCGCCTCCGGCGAGGAGGAGCGTCTCCGGCAGCATGGCGCTGAAGACCGCGAGCGATCTCGTCTCGCGCGGCGTCCGCATGCTCCTCGCCGTGGTCGCCGCGCGGCAGCTGGGGCCGGCGGGCTTCGGCGACTACAGCTACGCCTTCGCGGTGGGCTTCCTGCTCGGCGAGCTCGCGGACCTCGGCCTGCACCTCTTCATCGCGCGGGAGGTCGCCCGGGATCCGGGCGCTCCCATCGGCCCGCTCGTGCGCCTCAAGCTCGCGGTGACGCTGGCGGCAGGCGGCGTCGGGCTCGGGGTCGGCCTCCTCGCGGACGCGGCCTCGCCGCGCCGCGCGCTCGTGTGGCTGCTGACCGCCGCGTGGCTGATGGCCTCGTTCGTCGAGATGCTGAACCAGGTGTTTCGCGGGCACCAGCGGATGGAGCGCGAGGTGCTCGTGGCGATCACCATGGCGATCGCGTCCTTCGGGCTGGGGACGGCGGCGCTGCTCTCGGGTCTGGGCGCGCTCGGCCTCGCGTGGGCCCTCGTCGCGGGCCACCTGCTCGCCCTCGCGCTGGCCGTGGCCCTCGCCGCCCAGCTCCTCGAGCGCCGGCCGGGGTCCGGCGGGGGCGCGATG
Source organism: Sorangium sp. So ce887 (assembly GCF_051521455.1). Taxonomy (NCBI): domain Bacteria; kingdom Pseudomonadati; phylum Myxococcota; order Polyangiales; family Polyangiaceae; genus Sorangium; species Sorangium sp. So ce887. Next base: position 5,699,029 of record NZ_CP150354.1, read on the forward strand.
CTCCCGCGGGGCTTCCTCCGGGAGGCTGGGCCTCTCGCGGTGGTGATGGTCGCCAGCCCCGCCTACTTCCAGATCGATCTCCTGATGCTGGGCTGGATGAGCACCGCCGGGGCGGTCGGCGACATGAGCGCCGTCCAGCGCGTCATCGGCGGCGCCATGGTGCTGCCGGGCGTCGTGCGCGCGGCGGTCTTCCCCGCCTTCGTCGCCAGCGGCTCGGCGACCGTCCGCAGGCGCCTCGCCGCGTCCACCTTCCTCGGCCTCATGGCCGCAGGCGTGCTCCTGAGCGCCGCGGTGTGGTGGCTCGGCGAGCCGCTCGTCCGGCTCGTGTTCGGCGCGGAGTACGCGGGCGCCGTGCTGCCGCTGCAGCTCATGACGACGGCGCTCGTGTGGATGCTGCCGGAGTTCGCCATCGGCCCGATGCTGTTCGCGACGGGCCAGCAGCGCCCGTACGCCGCCCTCTGGGTGACGAGCGTGCTCTTCATCGCGGCCGGCAACCTGTGGGCGATCCCGGCGCACGGCGCCGCCGGCGCCGCCCTGGTGAAGCTCGTTGTCACGTTCGGCCTTGTGGCAGGCGAGGTGCTCGTCCTCTGGCGCGTCCGGGACCGCCTGGGGGCCCCGTGAGCGGCCGCGGAGCGGGCCTCTCCCGCGCTCGTCGATCGCCCGGCGCACGGGTCAGTAGCTCCCCACGCCGAAGAGCATGCGCAGCGGCGTGAGCGCGATGATCTTCAGGTCGAGCCGGAAGCTGGCGTTGGCCAGGTAATAGATGTCGAGGAGGACGCTCTGGTCGAAGGTGACCTGGTTGCGCGCCGCGACCTGCCACAGGCCGGTGATCCCGGGCCGGCCGTCGCTGCGAAGCCGGTGCCACGCCTTCAGCGCGTCGAACTCCGCCATCGGATAGGGCCTGGGGCCCACGAGGGCCATTTCGCCGGTGAGGACGTGGAAGAGCTGGGGGACCTCGTCGACGCACAGCCAGCGGAGGACGCCGCCGAGCCGCGTGATGCGCGGATCCCTGGGGTGCTTGGGGATGACGACCCCGTCCTCGCGCACGAAGCCGGGGATGTCGCCGCGGATGACCGAGAGCCGCGCGGCGTCGCCCCCGTCCTCGCCGTCGCGTCGCCGCGCCCGCATCGTCCGGTACTTGAAGAAAGCGAACGGCTTCCCGCCCAGCCCTGCGCGCGGGGCGACGTGGAACGCCCCGCCCGGGGACTCGAGGCGGATCAGCAGCGCGATCACCAGCCACAGCGGCGCGCCCCCGAGCAGCACCGCCAGGGCCACGAGCTTCTCGACGGCCTGGGTCGCCGTGGCGTCGAGGCCGCTCCGCTCGCCCGAGCCGAACCGGACCACCGGGATCCCCTCCGCGGTCCGCTCGGTGAGGCCGAGGCGCACCGCGAGCCACTCGAGGTCCCGCGATGCGATCGCGACGGCCCGCGCCTGTCCGCTCGCCCGCCGCGCCCGCCGCAGCACCTCCCCGATCGCGTCGAGGCCCTCGACGGCGATGGGAGCGCTCGGATCCAGCGGAGGAGGCGACGCGGTCTCACTGCCAGCGAAAGACGTCGGTGCACAGCTCAAGCAAACCTCCTGGGGGTGTCCGGTCCGGCGTCGCGACGGTGCTCCCGCGCTGCCGGACGCGCTGCCGTCTCGTCTCAGCCCTCTCTCAGCTGCTCCCCGAACGCCCGGCGTGTTCGCCACCGCGCCCACGCCGGGAAGAGCTCTCCCACCGCGCTGCGGAGGCGGAGCCGCAGCGCGGCGCTCCCGCGGGCGTGCGGCGCGCGCCAGAGCGCGGCCACGCTCTCGGCGACCCGGTCCACCGGGACGCCGCCGTCCTGCGGTCGAGACACAGCCCCCCGGCGCCGCCGCTCGTCCTCGTGCAGGCCCGTATCCACCCAGCCGGGGTGCACCTGGGAGACCCGGATCCCCCGGGGCGCGAGCTCGAGCTCGAGCGCGTCGCTGAGGCCGCGGACGGCGAACTTCGTGGCGCAATAGACGCTCTTCAGCGGCACGGCGCGGAACGAGACCTCGGATCCGACGTTGATGATGTGCCCTCCCCCGCCCCCCATGGCCTGCACCGCGTGCCGGCAGCCGAGGAGCACGCCGACGAGGTTGGTGCGGACGATCGACTCGACCTCCTCGAGAGCCATCTCGTCGAGGCGCCCGTAGCCCTCCCGGGCAGCGTTGTTGACGACGACGTCGATCCCGCCCAGGAAAGCGCGCGCCGCGCCGAAGAAGGCGCCCTGGGAGGCGTCGTCGCCGACGTCCACCGCGCCCGTGCCGAGCCGCCGGCCCGCGTGCTCCGACGCGAAGCGCTGCTGCAGCGCGAGGAGCGCCTCCTCGCCCCGCGCGCCGGCGAACACCCGATGTCCCTCCTGCAGCGCGCGCGCCACGACGGCCCGCCCGATCCCGCGCGAGCCGCCGAGCACGACGATGGCGAGGGCGCGCTCAGGCACGCGCGACCCGCGCCAGCAGATCTCGTCCCAGGCTGCGCACGAGGAGCTGTTCGTTGCTCACGAGGTGCTGCTGGTTGAGCCACGGCGCCGCGCACGCGAAGCAGCCATGATCGTGCAGGTGCTCCCACGCGGCCCGGAAGCCGACCTCCAGCACGTTCTTCGCGGGGAAGTCCGAGAGCCGCTGGTTGCACGGGTACATGCGTCCATCTCCGTCGATGAACGCATAGTACCGGCCCGCGCTGCACGGGAGGTACGGGAAGCTCGCCCGCCGCGCCTCCTCGGTGACGCGGTCCTCGCCGTGGTGCTCCCACCAGCGCGCCATGTTCTCCCAGACGCGCTCGCGGAAGACCAGGGGCGCCCCCTCGCGCTTGAGGGCGAGCAGGGCGTCGGCCAGGACCTGGCGCTCGCCCGCGTCGAGGGAGTTGTCGCCGTGGATGCGCAGCTGACGGTCGGACTGCGGGGCGTAGCTCATCACGACCTCGAGCCGCGCGTCGAAGCGGGTCGCGAGGTCGAGGAGCCAGGGCACCTGATCCTTGTTCCGGCGGTTCAGCACCGCCTTCACGATGCGCGGGATGCCGCGCGCCTGGCATACCTCCAGCGCCCCCACCGAAACGGCGAAGGTCCCCTCGCCGCGATTCAGATCGTTGATAGGCGCTGGCCCGTCGACGCTCACGACGATCGAGCTCAGGTGCACGAGCTCGTCCACGCGCTCCTTGACGCGGAATCCGCTGGTGACCATCCCCACCGAGATCCCTCGGCTCACCGCCCGCTCGACGATCCGGCCGATCGACTTGTGCAGCATCGGCTCGCCGCCCGTGAGCGTCATGACAGCAGTCCCTAGCGCCGCCGCATCGTCCACAATGGCGCACAGCTGCTCATAGTTAAACTGCCCGATGCTGTCGCGCCGGTGGTGGTAGTCTCCGTAGCAGTACTCGCAGCTCAGGTGGCACCGATTGGTCACGGAAACGTCCACCCAGACGGGACGCGCTTCGCGGGCGAGCTTGGCGCGAACGAGTGAGCCCAGGTACCGAGGAGAGCGGTGCACAGCCGGCACTATAGGGAACTGGCACCCGGATGTCATCCACTCTTTATAAACACGTTTTCCTATGGTAAGGGTTCGACGGGTCAAGACGTTCCGGAGCTCTCACCGAGCGGCCGTCAAGGAGGCATTTTTGCGATGAGCGCGAGCAAGCGAATCCTGGTCACTGGCGGGGCAGGTTTCCTCGGGTCGCACCTCTGCGCTCGGCTGCTGGCCGAGGGCAACACTGTGACCTGTGTCGACAGCATGGTGACGGGGCGCGAGGAGAACCTCGCGCCGCTGATCAACAACCCGCGGTTCCAGTGGCATCGCTGCGACGTCAGCGAGCCGTTCCATTTCGAGGTCGACCAGATCTACAACATGGCCTGCGCGGCCTCACCGCCGAAGTACCGGGCCGATCCGGTGCACACGCTCAACACGAACGTCTTCGGCGCGATCAACGTCCTCCGGCTCGCGGAGAAGCTGGGAGCCCGCGTCCTGCAGGCCTCCACGTCCGAGGTCTATGGTGACGCGCTGGTCCACCCTCAGCACGAGGAGTACTGGGGGAACGTCAACCCGATCGGGCCGCGGGCCTGTTACGACGAGAGCAAGCGGGTGGCGGAGACCTACTTCTGGGAGTACCGCCAGACCCGGAACGTCGACACCGTCATCGTCCGCATCTTCAACACCTACGGGCCGAACATGGCCCGGGACGACGGCCGGGTCATCGCCAACTTCGTGGTCAAGGCGCTGCGCGGCGAGGCGCTGGAGCTGTACGGCGGCGGCGATCGCACGCGCTCGTTCTGCTTCGTGAGCGACCTGATCGAGGGGCTGGTTCGCGTGATGAACGCCGGGGACCTGACCGGGCCCGTCAACCTCGGGAATCCGGCCGAGACGACGATGACGGCGCTCGCCGAGCTCATCATCCGCAAGACCGGCGGGCGCGCGAAGTTGACGACGGGCGCCGCCGTGGTCGACGACCCCCACCGGCGCAGGCCCGACATTTCCCGGGTCAGCGAGCTCATCGGCTGGCGTCCGGTCGTGGATCTCGAGTCGGGCCTCGACCGCACGATCGACTGGTTCCGCCCGCGCGTTTGACGTGTCGACCCGGGCGGGCGAGGCCTGTCGAGGCGCTCGCCCGCCACCCTCTATCGAGGGGTCCGCGCTCCGGCCGCTCCGCGCTCAGCCGCCCTTCGAGGGGAGGCGACCGGAGGTGGCCATGACGCGCCCGCCGCGGCCGGCGTGGACGTCCGCCAGGATCCGATCGCATTGCGCCGTGATCCGCCGTTCGAGCGCGCGGTGGAGCACGGCCCTGAGGGCCATCCCGCCCAGCCCGCGCACGACGGCGCCCGGCCCGGGAGCCGACTTCAACCGTTCCATGAGGATCCGCGGCGCGGTCCGCATCGAGAGCAGGCGAGCGTCGTCACGCCGATAGAGCTCCGGGTAGCTCGAGCGGAGCTGCTCTCTCGCGGCGGCGTTGCGCGCCAGCGCGCGGACCACGTCGGCCATGCTGTCGACCTCGAAATGGATGGGCGCCTCGGGGACCACGACAAGCGTGTCGCCCGCGACGAGCGCGGTGAGCCACGAGTCCTCGGTGACGAGATCGATGGGCAGCTGAGGGAGCGTTCCCTCGCGCAGCAGCCCTCGGTTCGCCATCACCGCGCCCAGGCGGTCGCGGTCGATGGCGTAGAGGCGACCGGAGATGTAGTCCTGACCGAGGCTCGTCGTGAGCAGGCGGATGACGGTGCCGAGCGGCGCCGGCGGCACCCCGCGCGGCTGCTCGAACGCCGCGGCGACGGCGGCGCGCGGCGAGCGCTCCAGGGCGCGCAGCAGGGCCGAGATGGCGCCCGGGGCCGGGCGCACGTCCGCGTCCGTGAACACGAGGCGGCTGTTGCGCGCCCGGGTCACAAGGGCGTTCCACGCGTGGTTTTTGCCGAGGTCGCTCTGGATGACGGCGAGTCGCGGCTCTCGCCCTCGAAAGGCGTCGACGACGCCCTCGGTGCCGTCCGTGCATCCGTTGAGGCAGACGAGGATCTCGTCCACGTCGGGACCGAGCCGCGACAGCTCGGTGAGGGTCGCCTCGATGGTGCGGACTTCGTTGTACGCCGGCAGGCAAACGCTGGCTGACATCGGCTCCGACGCATAGCACCGCGCCGGCTCGGATGTCACGCGAAGCGCGGGCCGCGCCGGCGTCTCCCGGGGCGCGTCGGCGAATCAGCCATGACGCCTATGGGGTCGTCCCTCTCTGGAGCGAGCCCCGCCTGCTGGGCTATGCGTACGACGACGAACGGGCGACTCGGCAGCGGATCGAGGCCGTTTTGCCGCCTTGACGACGGGGTCGGGCGCGCCTTGTATGAGCGGATGCTCCGAGCGATCGCCGAGGACGTGTGGGCGTACGAGAGGGACCTCCGGCTGCCGGTCGGCTATCTGCCGTCACGCGCGACCGTCGTGAGGCGGGCCGATGGCGGGATCGTCATCCATTCGCCGCTCGCGTTCGACGACGACGCGGCCCAGGCGATCGACGCGCTCGGCGAGGTGCGCGCCATCGTCGCCCCGAGCCGCCTCCACCACCTCTTCGTGAAGGCCGCGACCGAGCGCTGGCCGCGCGCGAGCGTGCTCGGGGCGCCCGGGCTGGAGAAGAAGCTATCCGGCCTTCGCTTCACCCCGCTGCCTCGGTCCGGCGTGGCGCCCGAGCTCGGCGACGACCTCGGCGTTCGCCTCGTGGAGGGCGTGCCGTACATCACGGAGCACGTGTTCCTGCACGCGCGCTCGCGGACGCTCATCGTGACGGATCTCCTCTTCAACGTGCACGAGGTCCGCAGCTTCGGCATGAAGGTCTTTCTCTGGCTCGGCGGCGCGTGGAAGAAGACCGCGCAGGACCACGTGTGGCGCGTGCTCATGAGGGACCGCGCCGCGGCCGCGCGGAGCGTCGCCGACGTCCTCGCGTGGGACTTCGAGCGCGTCGTCGTCGCTCACGGCGACGTCGTCGAGGGCGACGCGAAGGATGAGGGCGACGCGAAGGACCGGGCGCAGCGGGCGCTCGCCTGGATCGGCGGTGGGGCTACCCCGCTCCTGCCGGCGAGATGAGAGCGCGCTGGCTCTCTCGGCGCCCTTGGCGCTCCAGGCGTTCTTCTTGAGGGGAGGGTCGATGCTGCGACGGGAGGGTCGATGTACCCGACGCGGCCTCGGCTCTGTCTGACGAACCGCCGGGCGGCGCTCGTCAGACAGAGCCAGTCATCGCGCTAGTTGGAGCGGGTCGGCGCGTACTTGTAGAAGTTCTGCGCCCACTCGATGGTCCAGATCGTCGGCTCCACGTACAGGTTCTTGTCCGTGCCGAGGATCATCTCCCGCTTCATCTTCGCCATCGCCGCGAGGAAGACGCGGCGGTCGTCCTCCATCCGCGACCGCATCACGGTCGAGGGCGGGTACAGCTCCTTGACCTGCGCCACGACCGCCGGGTCGTTGATCCACCCGTCGACCCCGTGCTCGCCCTTCGGGAGGCGCTCGCCGCCGGCGTCCAGCCAGTCGCGCAGATCGTTGTTGCCACGGTTCATGCCGTCCGCGTGGCAGCCGATGCACGAGCTGCCGGTGTTCAGGCGGCGGTCCTGGGCGGCGAAGCCCAGCGTGCTGTTGATCGCCGCGTCCGAGGCGTTCCGGAGGATGCGCGGATCACGCACGATGTTGACGAAGGCGTCGACGCGGCGCTGGTTGAAGCCGCCCCACAGGGAGTACCCCTGCAGGCCGTTCGGCAGATCCCAGATGACCTCCTCGGCCGACTGCTGGAGCCCGTCGGTCCCGGTGTAGTAACGGCAGTTCACGAAGCCGCTGCCGCCGTAGCTCGGCGCCGGGTCGCACCCCGCCGGCTCCGTGCCCTGGGGCTGAGCCAGGGTCGCGATGAAGCTGTAGTTATTCGCCGTGCCGCCGACGCCGGTCCCGCTGATGAACTTCGGGATCGGGTGCGCCCAGAAGGGGAACCGGATCTGCCCCGAGTCCCACGCCTGCTCGATCGTGTTCACGCCGTCCAGCTGCCCGGAGAAGACGTCCCACGTCTTCCAGTAGTACCCGCCGCGCCTCGTCTTCGCCCTGAAGTACATGCGGGAGTCGACGGTGATGGCCTGCTTGGTGAGCATGTACTCGTACGACTTCATCCCCGCGTCCTTGATGACGCCGAGCTCGCTCTCGAGATCCTGGGCGTACCACGGGATCGCCATGATGGAGTTGTAGACGTCCGGACGGGTCAGCGTGTAGACGAGCTGGCTCGCCTCGATGTAATCCGTCTTGAAGCCGTCGACGTAGGGCGGCAGCACCGCGCTGTCCGTGGCGCCTTCCACGTTGCCGGCGAGGACGCGACCCCAGACCAGGCGCGCGAAGCTCGGATCCCTCTGGACCTCCGACGTGTACCGGTACTTCTCCCTGAAGGTGACATCGGAGCCGACCGGCTCACCCAGGTAGTTGACGCTGGTCCTCCCGAAGAAGACGTCGTCGTCCGACCCGCCGAAGTGGAGCTTCGTGACGCCCTTGTTGTAGCCCCAGTAGTTGCGGGTATCGAAGCGGTAGACGATGCCCTTGCCGTTGATGTCCACCGGGTTCACGATCGTGGGAGCCCAGCGCGCGGTCGAGTTCAGCGCCTTCGACACCCCGACGCGGGCCACGTTCATCTCCTCCGCCGTGACGCCCTTGTTGTGGATCTCGTGCAGCGAGGCGTACTTGATGAACTCCGCGTCGGCCGCGGGAACGGTGGCCTTGTCCGACGCGATCCACGACTTGACCGTGGCCTCGGTGACCTGCTCGCCGGCCGCGACGGGGCGCGGGGTCGCCGGCAGGGTCGACGAGACGGCGTTTGTCCACGCCTGCACGGCGGCGAGCATCTGCGTGTTCGCGTCCCTGCAGCTCGAGCCGAAGCAGTTGTGCCGGTCGATGCCCATCCGGACCACGAACTTGGAGTCCGCCGGCTTCTTGAAGTTCACGCGCGTGAGCGCGTACTCGTGGGCCAGCGCCGGATCGACGTCGGAGTGGAGGGGCGCCTGGGCCTTGCCCGTCGAGCTATGGCAGCCCGAGCAGTTGGCGGTCAGCAGCGGATAGACCGTCGTCTTGAAGGCCGCGAGCGACGTGGCCATGTTGAAGTTCATCTCGCTCGGAATGCAGACGGCCTCGACGTTGACGCCGCCCTTGCCGTTCGGGAGCTGGCTATAGCCGAGCCCGCACCCGGACGCGGGGGAAACCCCCGTATCGCCGCCGGTGCCGCCGCCGCCGGTACCACCGGTGCCGCCCGTGCCACCGGTGCCGCCCGTGCCACCGGCACCGCCGGTGCCGCCCGCGCCGCCCGTACCACCGGTGCCGCCCGCGCCGCCCGTACCACCGGTGCCGCCCGTACCGCCCGCGCCGCCCGCGCCGCCCGCGCCGCCCGCGCCGGTCCCGGTGGTCGACGAGGAGGTCGTCGACGAGGAGGAGGAGGTCGTCGACGAGGAGGAGGTCGTCGACGAGGAGGTCGTCGACGAGGTCGAGGAGCCCGCCACGGCCCTCATCGAGAACATCTGGTTCTGTCCGTTGGCCCAGCTCCACTGCTGGAGGCCGGCGCCGTCCGACGTCGACCGCCCCGTTACGTCGAGCACCTTGTTGCTGTTGCGGTTCGTGAGCCGCTGGTTGGCGCCGACGTCCGCGATAGAAAATTGCTGGCTCGTGGCGTTGCCGCAGCTGGACTGGACGATGGTGGCGCCGTTCGACGTCGACCCTGCGTTGACCCCGAGGCAGAGGCCGCTGTTCACGTTGCGCAGCCGGAAGAAGTTGTTGCCCGCGGACTCCACCCGAAACTGCTGGTTCGTGTTGCCGGTGCTGCAGGTGGCGATCTGCGCGGCCGCCGAGCTCGATGTGCTCGCGCCGCGGATCTCCACGCACTTGTTGCTGGCCACGCCGACTATCGTGTACGCCGCGCTCGGATCGATCGTGAGGCTCTCGTCGAGCTCGCCACCTTCCTCGCTGTCGTAGTCCTCCGCGAGACCTACGCAGGAGACGGCGAGAAGGCCCGTCGCGGCGGCAAGCAAGGCATGCCTGGATCTGAGTCTCATAGGATTCTCCTCATTATGGTAACCAAGTAAAAAGCCGATCTGTCTACAGCTCGACGCTGCCCTTCGTTGATCGGACGCGCTCGCCACGCGGTGAAGGTTAAGGCTGCCGAGATATTGCCGCGGTGACCGTCCGGTGAATCTCTCTCGCGAGGTGCACGGAGCGAGTGGGCGCGTTCCGTGTTCGGTCAGGCACTGCGACGAGGGTAGTTATTGTTTCATGTCGGCTTGCAGGTCAAGAAGAACCTGCAATTCGAGGTGTTTTGCGAGCCGACGTGACTATTCCGGAGTCACAACAACGACAGTTGTGAGGTGATAATTGGTGGCGCAATATCCGACATCAACCGAAGCCTCGGCGGTTCTTCGCCCGTGACACTGAACTGGTTAAGTCTTGTTTGAATCGAGCGCGCTGCGACTCCCGGGTGGATCCACCAGCGACCAGGTCTTCGCGAGCGCCGACGGCTTCAAGAATCCAGGTGAGTCGGTTCTTTTGCGCGGGGACTGGACGGGATGGCACGAGCGGCCGAGGGGCCGGGGCACCAGGACGTCAGGAGAAGAATTTTGATGCACAGGCGTCAAGATGCCAATCGCGCCCGCGAGACAGGAAATTTCGGCGCTCCCTGGTGCTCTTGCGCCCCGGGCGCTCTGGGCGCTCTCGGCGGATTGATCCAGATTCCTGCGGCAGAGGCCGCCGAGCGCCGCGCCGGCAGCTCGGGGATCCTGGTAAAATGCACGACCGGGACGCGCTCGCATCCCGGGCCGCCCTCAGCTCTTGTCTCTTGTTGCTCGGGAGGACCGATGTCCGACATGCTCGTCAATCTGCTCAAGCTGCCGCCGCTCGAACCGGTGATCGAGGCCATGCGGCGGGCCTCCGTCGTCGTGCGGCGGGCGGCGCCATACGAGATCACGCGCGTCCGGCGGTTCGTCGAGCAGCGCTTCACGACGGCCTGGGCCGATGAGATCAGCGTCGGCTACGCGAACAAGCCCATCAGCATCTATCTCGCGATCCGCGACGGCGAGGTGATCGGCTTCTCCGCCTACGAGTGCACCCGCCGCGGCTTCTTCGGCCCGACCGGCGTCGCCGAGAGCGAGCGCGGCCACGGGGTCGGCAAGGCGCTGCTCCTCGCCTCCCTGCACGGCCTCGCGCAGATGGGCTATGCGTACGGCATCATCGGCGGCGTCGGGCCTGCCGAGTTCTACGCGCGCACGGTCGGCGCGACGCTCATCCCCGACTCCACCCCGGGGGTCTACGCCGACCCGCTGAGCCACCCGACCCCGCGCGACGGCGCGGAGCCGACGTGAGGCGCAGCTGCTCGGCCCGCGGGCGCCGGAGCTCACGGCGGCGGCTCGACCTCGTCTGCGTTCGCCAGCGGCATCGTGAACAGGAACGAGCTGCCTCGGCCGAGCTCGCTCTCGACCCAGATCTTGCCCCCGTGGGCCTCGACGAGCCCCTTCGCGATGTAGAGGCCGAGCCCGCTCCCGCCGCCGGCGCCCCGCGACGCCTGCCAGTATCTATCGAAGAGGCGCGCCTGCTGAGCCGCCGGGATCCCGGGGCCGGAATCTCGCACCAGAAACTGCGCTTCAGCATGGGTGCGACTGGCCTCGATGTGGAGGGTCGCGCCCTCTGGCGTGAACTTCACGGCGTTGCCGACCAGGTTCGACAAAATCTGGAAGAACCTCTCCGGATCGGCGAGGATCCAGAGGCTCTCCGGTGCAGCGCGGCTCACCTCGATCCTCTTCGCCTCGGCGAGCGGAAGGACCACGAGGAGCACCTCGTCGAGCAACGCCGATGCGCGGGCGGGCCGCGGCGATACCACGAAGCGCCCCGCCTCGATCTTGGCCAGATCCAGCAGGTCATGGATCAGCGTCTCCATCCTCTCGACCGAGCGCTGGATGCGCTCGACGATGCCGAGCGTCCGGCGCGCGGGCTCGGTGGGCTGGGGCGCGAGCGGCGCCAGCAGGAGCGCCGTGGCCATCCGGATGACGCTCAGCGGGTTCTTCAGATCGTGCGAGACCACGGCGATCAGATCGTCCCGCGTGCGTACGGCGATGCGTTCGCGCGCCACCTGGCGCCCGAGATCGACCTCGATCGCCGAGCGCCGGACATCCGCCGCCGCCTCGCGGTCGCCGTCGCTCCAGGGGACGGACTTGCCGCGGACCACCTCCCGCCAGATGTCGAACGATCGGCGCGGGCGCAGGCGCATCCCCGGCGCCCCCTCCTCGACCTCGACGGGCTTGTTGGGATCGCCGCCCCAGCGCACCGTCTGGACCGCTTCCGGCCGGAACCAGAGGAGATAGTACGGCTCGAGGCGAGGCAGCATGATGGCGATGAGCCCGCTCGCGACATCCCGGTAGGGCGCCATCGGTGGAAACGCGTGCGGAAGGGAGGACGAGCAGAACAGCCCGCCCGTCATCCTCCCTTGCTCCAGCCAGCGGACGAGCTCCCGGATCTCCCCCGCCGGAGGCGTGCTGCCGGCGGTCGCGCAGCGGTCGTCGGACTGCACGGCCGCCCCCGTGGCGCCCACGATGGCCAGCAGGTCGTCGGAGCGGTTCACCAGGTCGATCAGCACGTCGCCCGCTGGATCGGCGGCGAGCGCGTCGAAGAGCCTCGACCGGATGGCCGTCTTCCGAGCTCGCGTCTGCCGCATCTCCAGCTCCTCCTGCGCCGCGACCTGCAGCGAGATGAGGCGGCCGAGCATCTCGCAGGCCGAGCGGACCTCGTACGGAACGTATCTCGTAGAGCGGTCGCTGCAGGAAATGAGCCCCAGCAGCTGCTCTCCGCGGACGAGCGAGACGCTCATCGAGGCGCGCGCGCCGAAGTTGCGCAGGTACTCCAGGTGGATGGGCGAGACGCTCCGCAGGATCGAGAAGCTCAGGTCCAGCGGCTCCATGGAGTCGGGGCGCAGGGCTGGGACGATAGGGATCGGCCGATAACGCGCGTCGGGGATGATCCGCAGCCAGTTCGAGATATAGAGCTGCCGCGCCTGCCGGGGGATATCCGACGCCGGGTAGCGCAGGCCCAGGTAGGGGTCGAGGCCCTCCGCGAGCGACTCGGCTCTCACCTCACCGTGCCCCTCCTCATCGAACTGATAGAGCAGGACCCGTTCGAACCCGGTGAGGGCGCGGATCTCCTCCACGGTGACCTCGAACAGCTCCTTCAGGCCGGTCGTTCTCTGGATCCGGCCGATGGCCCCGCGCAGCGGGCGATGCAGGCCCGGCGACGCCTCGGGGACTCCAGGCTCGATCTCCAGGATCGTCGCTCCGAGCCGCCGATGGAGGACGCCGTCGAACGGACGCCCCGAGACAGCGAGCACGAGCGGGTTGCTCTCCTCCAGGTGCTCCCGGTCGAGCGCCTGCCGGACGCGCTCGCCGGCGAGCTCTCCAAGCACCTTCCCGAGCGGAGCGCCGAGCACATCCTCCGGGTCCATGCCGAAGAATTCGCCCACGTTGGCGCTCACCTGGGTGACGGCGAGCGCAGGCTCCTGCAGAACGAACAACGCTCCGTGGGGCTGGATGGCTCCGGGAATATGGATTGGCTCCCGGTCGCAATTGGTGAGATCGACCGGGGTACCAGGCGCCAGGAATTTTGGGCTTTCCATGCTCTCGCCCTCAGGACGCATCCGAACCACGAGGCTCCATAGCACACGTGCAAGCAGCCGTGAACGAACGGAGTCGGCGAGCGGGACAGCGAGGTTGACCGAGCTCAGCTCACGGTGCGAGCCCGGCGTCAGCACGTGGATGCGGAGCACCCGGCGCCCAGTCCGGTCGAGCGATAGAGGAGCGGCCGCGCCGCGTGCGCGAGCAGCAGATTCTGGACCGACGTCGCGTCGTCTGCTCGCATGCCGAAGCTTACGCCACCCCGGTGAATATGTTGAAAAACTTATCGAACAGTTCACTAGAGGAGGGACACGAGTGGATGGTCGATCTCGATCTGGAAAGCTCTTTCGATCGAGTCCACCACGACCGCTTGGTCGCCAGGATCGCGCTGCGGGTCAAGGACCGACGGCTCATTGATCTCATCCGAAAGATGCTCAAGGCCGAGGTGATCCTGCCGAGCGGGGTGGCGGTGAGAACGGAGGAGGGAGCGAGGCCTACTGGACTTTCCATGTCGAACAAGAGAATGCGAGGACCCGTCGCGTGCGCTATGACGGGGGTCGCGTCCCGTCCCCGCTGGCCCCGACACAACCGGCTCTGCGACGGGTCAAGCGATCGAAATCATTGGCGCGCAAAAGAGCCGCACCCATTTCGGATGGAACCCGACCGCCGGTCAGCAAATATGCGGAATTTCGACTCCGCGATGCCGACGGGAGTTAGATATTGATGCTTTGCGGAATCGCCGACGGCAGCAGCGTCGTGTACGAGGTCCTCACACGAAGCGCGTTCTTCCCGTTGATATCGACCTCTATCCTCCGGAGCTCTCGCTGGAACGCTTGCAGTGCCTCCCCCACCTGCCGGAGCGCGAGCTCTCCGCCGTACTGGCCGAGAGTTGTATAATAGACGCCGCCGAGCGCGGTCGCGACCAGCTGCTGGAGCAGCCCCATCTGGAGCGGCGGAAGGACATCGAGGGGCTGCGTCGCAGGAGCGCCCTCCTTCGAGGGGAACTCGGCATAGGTAGCGAACGGCATGGCAGGGGTATAGGCCATCATCGTGCGTTGTGGGAAATTTACCGCCGCGTGTTGCACGCTCGCCGTGAAGATCACCTGGGTCAACAGCCTCGCGAGGTACTCCGCTGTCTCGATTTGCGGCGTCCCATTCACGACTTTGTCGCCGATGTCCTTGATCCTGCCCCCATCCTCCGAGGCGAGCTCCGCTATCCATGCTTGCAGCTGGTAATCTTGGAGCACGTCGGCGCTGGTGGGATAGTAAACGCTGACGTACGCCGTGACCCATGCATGAACGGCGTTCCATAAGGCCAGGGCGTCGTCGCGATAAGGATAGTCGGGCAGCGCCTTGACGTCGTCGACACCCCGCTCGACCAGCGTGTCCGGGAAGAACATCCGGTTGTAACGCGCGCTCTCGACCACGTTCGCTGCGAGGAGCCGCGAGGATTCAATGGTGCCTACGAGCAGCTGATCGACCGCGCCGCCATCGGCAACGAGCGTCGTCTGTGCCGCGTAATTGATGAACAGCGTACCCGAGAAATGCGGCGTAAGGAGCGCGAAGAGCGGATGCATCGGATCGAGCTGCCGATACGTAGTAATCACGAACGGCTCCGTCAAGAGGTGCGTAAGACCGAGGTGGCTGACGAGCTCGTGGTAATTGACGTCCGCCATATTAACGATAATCTTGGCGACTTCCCACGGCGTTCCGCCGTCCGGGAAGAAGACCGGACCGCCGGGCGAGATTTGAATCGCGAGCGGGCGCAGCGAGCGGCTTCCCGAGGCGGGGACCTCGAAGAGTGCTTTGGGCACATAGGGGTATTTCGGGGCGGGGTTCGTGCCCGGCTTGAGGATCGAGAGCGCACTGTAATCCGCGATATACAAGGCGTTTCTGTTTTGGGCGTCCTCGATGTCCGCGGCGCGGGTGCCAAGCGAGAAGCCCTTGAGGTCCTCCGCGTTCACGCGGCGAATCATGATCGGGTTTGGTCCCGCGACGCGCATTTGGGCAAAGATCTCGTCGGTCTGGTAGACCCCCACAGGCCAGGGGAGGGGCAGTGAGCGGAATTGTTCCTGATAATCAAAAATGTCGGTGGCGCGGCCGTAAATCCCCATGAGCTTGCCCAGAAACTCTGCGATGATCTTGACGAGATCATCGAGCCACGAAAGTACGCGCTGCTCGACGGTGATCTCGATGGGCGCGGCGATGTCCTTCTCAACGAAAGCCGCAACGTCTCCGAGCAACGAGGGCCGCGCGGAGGGCCGCGCGGAGGGCGCGGGGAGCACGGGCGGGAACGCGGCCGGGTTCGGGATCGTGAATCTGGCAAGTTCCGCGCGGGCTTTCTTGAGATCCTGACGGAAGCGCTCTGCGTCCGAGGTGAGCTCGTGCAGGACGAGAGGGACATCCTTCGGCGCGCCCTCGATATCGACCTCTACCCTGCTCGGCAGGGAAGGCGGTGGCGCCGAGGCCTTTGGCCTTTCGTACTCGGGCTTCCCGACCTTCATCTGGATCTGGACATCGAATTCGATCACGTTCGGGGCCACGATGTTCAAGAGATTTTCCCCGAGCGTGAGCACCATCTCCCCGAGGCCGGAGGCCCAAACCAGCGATAGCTCTATCGGGATGGGCGTCGCGGCCATGGGCAAGCCAGCAAGGGTTTTCGTGTTGTAGTCGAAGCGGTAGTGCTGCTGCTGCTCCTTCAGCGTAGCGCTTCGCTTGACGCGATTCTCCGGAGTGTCGTTCTGAGGCAGGACGAGCAGTGTGAACGGATCCATAGGACAGCCTCCCCTTCATGACCATCGCGCCCCCAGGCGAGGCACCGATGACGGAGAATCTACAGCTTTCTAGAGCGGTTTTCGTTCGGGTTCGGTGCAAGCAGAGCACGTCCGGTAGGGTGATGGCACGCAGGCTGCGTGGGCTACGCGCATGGGACCGTACAGTGTCGACCTGCGACAGCGGATCGTTGATGCCTACCGCAACGGCGAGGGAAGCATGCGAGAAATCGCCGCGCGTTTCGCCGTCGTTCTCAGCACTGTGCAGGAGTATCTCAGTATCGAGCGGTCGACTGGGAGCGTAGCGCCTCGGCCGCACGGTGGCGGAAGGGCCTCGAAGATCGACGAGGCCGGAGCGCAGCAGCTACGAGCGCTCGTCGACGACAAAAACGACCGAACCCTGGATGAGCTCATCGAGCTGCTGGAGCACCGCACGGGTGCGCGCGTGAGCCGCCCGACGATGTGCCGCGCGCTGATGCGGCTCGGTTTGACACGAAAAAAAAGACGCTATGTGCAAGCGAACAGGACAGGCCCGATGTCCAAGTCGCGCGTCGGAGGTTCCGCCGCCGAGCGCGGGCGGCGGGTGCGCGTCGGCTGATCTTCGTTGACGAATTCGGCGCTAACCTGGGCATGGCGCGCCGTTATGGGCGTGCGCCTCGCGGGAGGCGTGCGTACGGCAAAGTCCCCGCCAATCCGGACCCGAACATCACGCTGGTGATGGGGCTTGGCTTGCGAGGTGTCGTTGCACCGTGGGCCTTCAAGGGGGCGATGAACGGTGAGCACTTCGAGGTTTACGTGCGCCAGGTGCTCATGCCCGAGCTGAAGCGCGGAGACGTGGTCATTGTCGACGGCCTTGGCGCGCATCGCCTACGTGGCGTGCGCCAGGCGCTTCGTGCCCGAGGCGTCCGCTACTGGATTCTGCCCGCCTACTCGCCGGACTTGTCGCCGGTGGAGAACTGCGGCTCCAAGGTCAAGGAGGCACTTCGCGCCGCCGCTCCGCGCACCGTGCCGGCGGTTTACGACGCGATGGTCCGTGGGGTCGACAAGGTCTTCCGACAGGACGCGCAGGGCTGGTTCGCGCTGAAAGGCTACGTCCGACGACCTCGTCGTCCTACTCGGCGGCGCCCAGTCCGGTCGCAGGCTCCTGCGCGCGTTGGTCGAGCCCGTGCCCCGCCGAATGCTGGGTGTACCGCACTCGAACGAAAACCGCTCTAAAGCCGGCGTGTGTGTTTTTTTCGTGAAGCTCCGGCCCGTTGCCTAGCTCGGGTAAGGAGCCGCCGTCACTCCTCAACGGGAGAGAATTCCTGGCCCGGGATGACATGCTCGACAACAGCAACCCGGCCTCACGCCGGCCCCGCTGGCGCCGTGCGCAGGCGATGGATAGGGGGATTGCGGCGAGCGCGCGTCGTTGCCACCGAGCACCACCATACGCTCATGCGGCGCTTCTTTTCGCTTCCGGGAATGCAAATATCTCGCATCAGTGAGGAGAGCGGATGCATAAACGCCTTTCGTGGCTCCGCCAAGCAAAGGCAGGAGTCAGTTTCGGACCGTGGTCATGACCACCGTGCGCCTCGGCGGACTGGCCGACACGACGGGATGGGTCCATGAAAGGCTTACGGGGCGCCGTTCCGAGCGCCAGACGTCTCCATGACTCCTGGCGCATCGCAGCGGCTGGCCCCGCGGCTCGCGACGCGACGCTCGCGGCGCTGTCGGGCGTGCTGTACGCGAGCGCATCTCGACCTGGTCGTGTGGCCCGAAACTGCGGTGCATGTCGTCTACGAGGCGCGAGCTCTTTCGAGCGCGCTGACCCGCAGCCTCTATCAGGATGACTCTGCCGGGCGGCTGCCCCCCATCTTGACGGGGGTCAACCTCCGCGAAACGCCGTGCTGCGTCTCCTCGTCGCGCTCTTCTATGGCAAGGGCGGCCCCTCGTTGTCCGCCCGCGGCCGCCCCGTTCTCGCGCCGCGAGCTGCCAGGAGCCCGATGGCCGCCATGAGCTCCGTCGGCTGGATCGGTTTCGCAATGTGCGTCTGGAACCCGGCGAGCAGCGCTTTGGCGCGGTCCTCGTTTCTGGCGTACGCGGTGAGCGCCACCGCGGGCACGTCCCCGCCGCGCTCCGGCGGCAGCGCCCGCACTCGGCGGATGAGCTCGTAGCCATCCATCCCGAGCATCCCGATGTCGCTCACGAGCACGTCCGGCCTCTCCAGATCGAGCAACCTCAGCGCCTCTTCCCCTGATCCTGCGAGACTGACGCGCGCCTTGTGTTCTTCGACGAATGTCCTGACCATGTCGCGGGTGTCCGGGGCGTCGTCCACGAAGAGCACCGAGATGCCGCTCAGGTCGGAGAGCTCGCCGACGTTGTCGCCGCTCGCCCGGGCATTGACCGCCCGCCCGTCCAGGGCGCCTTCCGCCGAGGCGTGGGCGACGCCGAGCGGGAGCTCCACGGTGAAGCTCGCGCCCTTTCCCACGCCGGCGCTCGTCGCCCGCACGGTGCCGCCGTGGAGCTCGACCAAGTGCTTCACGATGGAGAGCCCCAGGCCCAGCCCGCCGTGCCGCCGCGTCGTCGAGGCGTCGGCCTGGCGGAACCGCTCGAAGACGCAGGGGAGGAACCCGGGCTCGATGCCTTGCCCGGTGTCCGAGACGGTGATTTCGACGTGATTGTCGGCGCGGCCGACCTTCACCTGCACGCTCCCGCCCTCCGGGGTGAACTTGATGGCATTGCTCAGGAGGTTGCATACCACCTGTTGCAGCCGGCTCGGGTCGCCGCGTGTCACGCCCACGGCGGGACTCGAATTTTTTCCGAGCCGGATCCCCTTCGCCTCCGCCGAGGGCGCGACGGACGAAACGGCCGCGCCGACCACGTCGTGCAGGTCCAAAGCCTGCATGTCCAGGCGGATCTTGCCGGACGTGATGCGGCCCATGTCGAGCAGGTCCTCGATGAGCTGCGCTTGCGCGCGGGCGTTGCGGCCGATGACCGCGAGTCCCTTGCAGAGGTCCTCGCCCTCGCCGCTCATCCGGCGGAGCAGGAGCTGCGACCAGCCGAGGATGGCGGTGAGCGGGGTGCGCAGCTCGTGGCTGACGGTCGCGAGGAACTCGTCCTTCAGCTGGTTCGCCCGCTCCGCCTCGCTGCGCGCGGCCTGCTCGACCTCGAGCAGGCGCGCCCGCTCCTCCTCGGCCTGCTTGCGGTCGGTGATATCGATGACAGAGCCGACATAACCAAGAAACTCTTCGCTCGGACTGAACCGCGGGGCCGCCGCATCGATGCACCACCGGTACTGCCCGTCACGGCGGCGGAGGCGGTAATCGAGCCGGAACTGCTCCTGCCTGGCGTTGGCGGCGAGGAAGATGTTCGCCGAGCGCTCGGCGTCCTCCGGATGAATCATGTCGAGCCAACCGAACCCGAGGCTGGCGGCCTGGGTCTGCCCCGTAAAATCGGACCAGACCTTGTTGACGTAGAGGCAGTAGGCGTCGGGCCGGGTCACCCATATCATCACGGAGGAGTTGTCGGCGATGTTGCGGAATCGCTCCTCGCTCTCGCGTATCGCGTCCGCCGCCGCCCGCTTCTCCGTGATGTCGGTGACTGTGCCGACCATGAAACGGGGCTTTCCTGCCTCGTCGTGCCGAACGATACCGAGGTTCATGACCCAGCGGATCTGCCCGTCGGGGCGGACGATGCGGAACTCATTGTCATAGCCCGCCCGCCCCTCGATGGCCGCCGCCGCCTCCGCCCGGACCCGCTTCCGGTCGTCGGGGTGAATCATCCGCTCGAACGCATCGATCGTCCCCTCGAACGTGCCAGGCGAAAGCCCGAAGATACCGTACACTTCGTCGGACCAGACGGTGCGGCCGGTGACGAAATCCGAATCCCACACGCCGGTCTGCCCGGCGCGCAGCGCCAGCCGCAGCCGCGCCTCGTTCTCCCGCAGCGCCTCCTCGACGCGCTTGCGCTCGGTGATGTCTCGGACGACCCCGAGCATCACAAGCTCGTTCCCCGTGCGCTCGAAGGCGCCGCTCGACTCCAGCCACAGGAGGGTGCCGTCGACGTGGAGGACGCGGTACTCGTCCTTGTAATGGGCGTCGGGTAGCCCGGATCGAGCCTGCTCTATCGCCCGGTCGATCGCGCGGGTGGCGGACTCCCGGTCCTCGGGATGGAGACGTTCAATCCAGCGTTCGTATTCCACCAGGCCGCTCCCCGGGCGGCCCCCCGCGTGGCCGAAGAGCGCACAGGCCTCGGGCGTCCAGAGTGCCATTCCGCTGCTGGCGTTCAATTCCCACACGCCGATCCTCCCGGCGCGGCTGGCTCGCCGCAGCCGCTCCTCGTTCTTGCGCAACAACGCACTGTTGCGTCTCTCGTCGGCGACGACGGCCAAGACCAGCGCGGTCACGGCGGCAGCGCCGATGAACTGTTGGAGCAGCGCGCACTGCAACGCCGCGGGGGTGCCGAACGGCCCGTGCCCCTCGCTCGTGGCCTGGACTGCGACGGCCGCGACCGGGAGCATCACCGCCGTCGCGCCCCGCACGCCCCACGTCAATGCCGCCCAGATCAGGACGGGAAAGATCATCCAGGGCCGGAAGATGCGGGAGTATTCAGGCCCGAAGCTCAGCCAGGCCACGGCCCAGCCAGCCGCGGTGCACAGCGCGAGGTGCAGCCACCGCCCCCGGTCCCGGCCCACCGGCTCGCCCCGCGCCCAGCTCAGCACGAGGGGCGCCACCACCAGCACGCCCGTCACGTCGCCGGCCCACCAGCTGAGCCATGTCACGAAAGCCTGCCTCAAGCCTTTGTCGAACGCGCCGGCCAGCGCACCGGTCGCTGCAGCGGCGGAGACGGCCGAGCTGCCCAGGGCGACGGTGATGACGGCGAGCGCGTCGGTCAGGCGCGTGAGCGCCGGCCGCAGACGGGCGCGGCGCAGGGCCCACGCGCCGCCCAGGGCTGCCAGCGTGTTCCCGGACGCAAGGGCGGCCTTTACCCACAGCGGGAGGGATGGCGCTTCCAAGAGGAGCGCGGCCGTCGTCCCGGCGAACACCGCCGGCCACAGCCTCAGGCCCCCGAGCAGGAGCCCGGCGAGCGCGACACCCGCGGCGGGAAATACCGGGGAGGCGGCGCCGCGGTCCGTCGCCCACCGGAGGCCCAATACAGCCAGGAGGAAGTAGCTCGCAAACAACGCGGCGGCAGGGCCGAGGGGGCGTGGCCGGTCAGCGCTACCGCCTGTTTTCATGACGCGCCTCCTTCCGCCGCGCGATGCGCGATGCGTGCCGGTCAGCTGCTGCTCCGTTGGCGATCTCAGCCTCTCGCGGACCACGTCGCTCGCATGGCCGCAGACACTGGAGAAAACCTTCTCGACGATGCGTCTTCGAGGCGCCAGAACGACTTAAAGGGTGAGGGGGCATTTCGCGAACAAAATGGCTTACATGATCTGCGTGTGAGCTTCTTCTTGCGCATGAAGGAGGAGCCGTCCAGGCTCTCGGCCGCTGGGTTGCGCAATGCGGTGCCCGGGCCGCTGACGAGAATAGTCGTCCGCCGCGCGTACCGGCGCTCCACGCGCCGCGCCCGCCGTCGCCTCAGCGCCGTCGCTCGCCGTGCTCGCCGGCGGCGCAGGCGCGGGCATGCTCGGAGGCGCTAGAGCGACAAACGGGTTGAAACCGCCAGAGGAGAGCAGAATTTCGAACCGCCAAGGCGCCAAGGACGCCAAGAAGAGAACACGATCTTGGCGTCCTTGGTGCCTTGGCGGTTCATTTCTCGCTCGATCAACGTGATCGGTGTTCTAGCGACTCATCCACCCATCGGAGGGGCCGCCATCGCGCCAAAGCCTGCCGGAGCTCTGACCCCGATCCTCGGCCCCGGACCGGTAGGTGTTGGCGCCACGCCCAGCAGTCGACCGATCGTTGGGCGGCAAGGTACCTGAGCGGCGGTCCTCTTGACGGAGGCGTCGGCGACGGGAAGGATGCTGCCCTCCGAGCTCCGGTGGAGGCCACGATGAAGCTCTATTTCAGCCCTCGCGCCTGTTCGCTCTCTCCCCACATCGCGCTGCGCGAGGCTGGCCTGGAGTTCGCCCTCGAGCGCGTCCACCTCGGCACGAAGAAGACGAGATCGGGCGCCGATTTCACCCTGATCAACCCCAAGGGCTACGTCCCCGCGCTCGAGCTCGAGAGCGGCGAGGTGCTCACGGAGGGGCCGGCGATCGTCCAGTATATCGCCGATCGGAGGCCCGAGTCCGGGCTCGCGCCCCCGGCAGGCACCCTCGGTCGCTACCGGCTGCAGGAGTGGCTGAGCTTCATCGGCACCGAGCTGCACAAGCAGTTCGCGCCCCTCTTCAAACCCAGGCTGCCGGACGAGCAGAAGAGCGCGGCCAGGGCCTACCTGGGCCGGCGCTTCGGTTACGTGGCGCAGCGCCTCGACGGCACCACGCACCTCCTCGGCGAGCAGTTCACGGTGGCGGACGCCTACCTCTATACCGTGCTCACCTGGACGAAGCTCGCAGGCGTCGATCTCGGCAGCTGGCCTGTCCTCGGCCAGTACAGAGAGCGCGTCGGCGCCCGTCCTGCCGTGCAGGCCGCCGTCGCGGCCGAACAGGGGATGTAGCGGCCCCTTCCCCCTCCAGCGCCTCGACTGGCCGCGATCACGAGCTTGCGACGTGCTCGCCCCGGGCGCTCGCCCTGCCGCTCAGGCGGGCGCGCTGTGCGCGACCGCGCGTTGACGCGCCCCGCACCGCCCTCGCAGGAGCGGCGCGAGGGGCTACCTGTGCATCGCGATGTCGTTGCGGGGGAACGGCTTGATGCGCCGGGTGAGCCTCCCCGACGACGGGGTCGACGGGGTGGGCTTCGCCCGCCCTGGGGACCGCGCGGGGCGCGCGGTGGGCTTCTTCTTCGCGGCTGACCGGGTCGCCTCGCTCGCAGGCGTGTTCTCGGGCCGTTCCGACGTGGCGCCGGCCTGGACGGGCTCCGGGAGCTCCGGCGCGAGCAGCAGCCGCGGCGTATCCACGACGCTGGCGAGGAGCATCGCCTCGGTCGGGCCGGTCAACCCGGCGCCGCGGGAGGCGACGGCGGCGAGCGCGGCGCCGTCGGCGGTGGGCGCGAGGTGCCGGACGCCGAGGAACAGGCCGGCGCCGACGACCACGGCGCCGACGGCGACCATCGTGGCGAGCCGCACCGAGGGCCTGAGCTTCTTGCGGCCTGAGGTCGCCATCATGACCGTCGTCGGGCGATCGGGGGCGTCTGCCTCGCAGGGATCCGTCTCCGCCAGCGCGACCGGCAGGGGCGCCGGCGCGGGGTAGCGCCGGGTGACCGCGCAGTCCTGCGCGTCCGCGATCCGTGATGTGGTCAGGGTCTCCGCGCCGGCGTCTCGGGCTGCGGGGTCCCACGAGTCAGCGCCCCGCTTGCGCGAAGAGAGCGCCCGCTCCAGCGCGTCGGCCATCTGCCTGGCGGATCCGAAGCGCGCGCTCGGGTCGAACTGCAGGGCCTTCCGCATCCAGTCGTCGAGGGCGGGCGGCGCCTCGGGCCGGAGCGCGCTCGGCGGCCTGAACTTGCCCGTGTGCACCGAGAGCGTGAGCGCCACGAGCGTATCCCCGCCGAACGGGGCCTGCCCGGTGATCGCGTGGTAAGCCACGACGCCGAGGGCCCAGAGATCCGCGCGAAAATCGAGGTCCTGCGAGCTGATGAGCTGCTCGGGGCTCATGTAGAGCGGCGTCCCCACGACGTTCCCCGTCGAGGTGACGCGCAGGTCCCGGGCCCGCTTGGCGATGCCGAAGTCGAGCACCTTGACGAAGGTCTCCCCGTCCACCTCGGTCAGGAACAGGTTGTCCGGCTTGATGTCGCGGTGGACGATGCCGAGCCGGTGCGCCTGCCCCAGCGCCTTGGCCGTCTGCGCCACGATGCGCGCCACCTCGCCGAGCGGCAGCCGGCCCAGGCGGCGGATGCGGGCCCTGAGGTCCTCGCCGCGGAGGAGCTCCATCGCGATGTACGGCATGCCCTCCGCCGTCAGCCCGTGATCGAGGACCTGGGCCACGTGCGGGCTCGTGATCTGCGCCGCCGCGACAGCCTCTCGCCGGAATCGCTCCACGTAGCCCGGATCGTCCGCGAACTCGGGCGACATGAACTTCACGGCCACCTGCGCCTTCAGCGAAAGGCGATCGGCGACCCATATGCTCCCCATCCCGCCCCGCCGGAGAATGCGTACGAGCCGCAGCGCAGGGGTCACCATCTGTCCGGTGTGCAGGGGCATACCTCTGCTACTCCTTCTCGAAGAGGCCCGAGCTGGTGGTTCGTGTCAGCTCTAGCCGATAACTCGCGTAAATAGATCACTACGACGCCTTCATTGTCTCTGCAAGACAAACAAGTGCTCTCCCGCGACGTCGCAACGTCGCAACGTCGCAACGTTAAGATTCCCACTTCCCGCGACCTCAGGGATCCCGCGGACGATTCACGCGGGATACCGCGGGGTTCACGGCATGGACGGACACCTGGCCTGCACCGATGTCGGCGCATAGGCGCACAGGAGCACAGGAGCACAAACATCATCCAGCCGGCCGAGTCCAGAGGACGACACGCACGATGTAAGGGGATTCCAGAGCCGCGCTCCGTCGCGCGCCGCGCCGGTGGCCTGACGGAGCGCGAGGCGGGTCGTGCCACACGGCGGGTCGCGCCTCGCCCTGGGAGCGGAGGCGGCCGTGAGGATCAGAGTTGACCGCGAGGATGGGGAGAGACGCAGAGACGCCCAACGACAGAGTGCGAACGGGCGAGGACGAGATAGCCAGGATCGGCGAGCGGCGTGCCGCGCGCTCTCGAGCTCAACCCTTGGAGGGCTTCGGCCCGAGCGGGCCCCCGTCGCCCGGCATCCGCGCGTAGACGCCGGGGTGCGAGGCGGCGAGCCACTGGTTCACGTGGCTCATCACGTGCGGGCGCTCGGTCCTGAGCTGCAGGTAGCGCTGGCCGCGCGGGACGAGCACCTGCTCGGTCACGTTGCCGCCGAACTGCTCCGCCAGCACCTGCACGACCGACGGCACATCGAAGAACTTGCAGCTGAACAGATCGAAGAACGCCTCGTCGCTGTCGGGGAAGATGTGCAACGTGATGTGCGACTCCGCGATCATCACCATCGCGCTGATCACCGGGGCCCCATCGCGCGTCGCCGTCTTCACCACGAAGGGGCGCATGATCGGGGTCATCCCGATCTTCGACGGCAGGCTATCGAAGATGTCGAAGAGCGTGTCGAGCGAGGTGGGCCCGCGGTACGGGCTGAACTGCAGGAAGAGGTGGGGGCCGAAATCGGCATCGGGGCTCACCACCTCGTGCCCCCTGCGCTCCTGGAGATCGCCCCCGTCGCCGCGATCGACCGTCTGCGTGAACACGCTGCGGCAGGGGAGCGTCGTCTGGAGCATCATCTGAACGCGCTGGGGATCGAACGCCCCCGGGTACACGAGATCCGCGAAGAAGCACTCGCGGAAGCTGAAGGTGTGGATGGTGAGGTGGCCGCCGAGCAGCAGCACGAAGGCGCTGATGCCGCAGTCCTCGGCCACGACGCCGTTGTAGTACGGGAGGATGAACGGAGGCATCACCGGCTTCAGCCGAAGCACGCCGGGAATCTCCTCCAGGAGCTCCTGCGCCAGCTTCACATCGTCAAAACGGCTGCGGAAGCCGTGGAAGCCATCCATCGTGAAATGGGTGAGGTTCTTGCGTGCCTTGTGCATGTTGCCCCTTCGTCGATGAGTTGAGCGATGCTACTCCACGCGGAGCAGGCGCGAGCGGAGAAATTTCGCGAGCTGCCTTCCGTCCGCACATTCGTGTGCGCCATCCGATGATCAGGTGGGGAAGCCGGATACAAGCATGGCTGTCGTGCGGCCATGACCCGCGATCCGCTGCCGATTCGCCCATCGGCTCACCTCGCCGTGCACGATGAGCTCGCCGGGACGGCGCACGATGCGGCAGCGCTCGCCCGCCGCCGGCCCCCCTCTGAGAACGGCCGCCGCCCACGCTGCGCGGCGGCCGCCGGCGAGGCCCGCGGGAAGGCAGGAGACGCTTGACTTCAAAAAAAGTCTTTCATTTGCCCTCCAGGCGGCGTGACGAATGCCTTCCAGACCACGCGACGAATCGCTTCCGGACCGCGCGACCGGCGGCGCGCATGTCGGTCAGGCAGCGCAGGAGTCGTGTAACTGGACGATATCGATGGGGCGCTCGGCGTCCAAGACGGGCCTGTCTTCCGCGCGCCGCGCGCGGGGCGCGCGGAGCCCCCTTTGCGGCGCCCCGAGGCCGTTTCCCAGGTCCCCAGCGCGGCGCGGCGCGCGCGCTCCCCCCGGGGATCACGCGCTGCGACAGGCGGGTTGGCCCCGGAAGAGAGCCAGAACCTCTCTCGCTTTCGGGATGCCGGCACACTGAAAGAGTTCACCAGGACGGCCCGGACGCCCTCGGGGCGCGCGTTGCGCCGGCGGAGGAAATCCACCTGCTGTGGTTCAGGTGGCGGGGTGCGACAAAAATTGAAGCCCAGGTGTCATCCATCGTTGCCCCGACGCGCGCAGGCGTAGAATCGCCGGAGCTATGACCCGATCCCCCTCCGACAAGGACGCGCACAAGAAGGCACCGGTCAGCCCCGTGTCGTCGCGAGGGACCCCGCCGGAGACGATCCCGTCGCGCGGCAACACCATCGGCAGCTACGTGCCGCCGGCGCCGCACCCGGCGCGCAACAACAGCAGCGGCCTGCCGCCGGCGCCGGCATCGAACCGCGGCGGCAGCACCCTCCCGCCCCCGCAGCCCGCGCCATCCCCGGCGCGCGGCAGCCACTTCCCGACCGACGCACGCGTGCGGCGAGAGCGGCCGAGCGGCCCGAACGCGCTGCACGGCAGCCACCCCTCCCCGGACGCGCGCTGGCGCGAGCGGCCGATCGGCGCGGCAGCGGCCACGGCGCGCGGCGGCCAGGCGCTGCAGGATCCGTTCGATCGATGGGACCCGCCGGAGGGGCCGCTCGCGATGCCCGCGACCCAGCCGCCCGAGCCGCCGAGCTCGCGGGCGCCGGAGATGTCGCGCCACGACGACGCGGGCCGCGGCCACGCGCCGGCCTCGTCGCCCGGCAGGCGCGTCTCGCCCGGCGGCCCGCCCTCGGCGCAGCAGCCGTCGGCCCGCCCGTCGGCGGGGCGCGAGCCGCAGCGGCTCCACGAGCCGCACGGCGGGGGGCACGACCCGTACACGCCCATCAACCAGATCCTCGGCTACACGCGCCTGCTCGTGGCGTCGCTGCAGGGCAAGGTCGCGCCGCAGCACATCGAGGACATCCGCAACATCGAGCTCGCCTCGCGCAAGCTGCTCGGGATCGTGCAGGCGATGGAGAACGGCGATGAGGACGCGCCCTCGAGCGTGAACCTCAACGTCAGCGCCCCGCGCGAGGAGCCCGCGCTCCAGGCCGAGATCGAGGGCGGCGGGCGCGGCGCGATCCTCGTGGTCGACGACAGCCGGGGCAACCGCGACGTGCTCTGCCGCGTGCTGCAGAACAACGGCTTCCGCGCGGTCGCCGCCGAGGACGGCCCCCGCGCGCTCGGGCTCGCCGCGCGCGAGCGCTTCGACGCCGTGCTGCTCGACGTGAACATGCCCGGCATCAGCGGCCTCGGCGTGCTCTCCGCGCTGCGCCAGAGCCGGTCGCAGGCGGAGCTGCCCGTGATCATGGTGACCACGCGGGGCGCGAGCGAGGACGTCGTCGAGTCGCTCAAGCTCGGCGCCAACGACCACGTGACGAAGCCCATCGACTTCGACATCCTGCTCGGGCGCCTCGACACGCAGCTCACGCTGAAGCGATCGCGCGAGCAGCTCTCGCAGCTCGCCGGGGAGCTGTCGGTCAAGAGCGAGTTCATCCGCAAGACGTTCGGCCGCTACCTGAGCGAGGACGTGGTGAACCGCCTGCTCTCCTCGCCCGAGGCCCAGCTCCTCGGCGGCGAGGAGCGCGAGGTCACCATCATGATGACCGACCTGCGCAGCTTCACGACGATGACCGAGAACATGCCGCCCGAGGTCGTCATGCGCCTCTTGAACGGCTACCTCGGCGAGATGGCGCGCATCATCGTCTCGCGCGGCGGCACGATCATCGAGTTCATCGGCGACGCGATCCTCGCGCTCTTCGGCGCGCCGTTCGCCACGGGCGACGACACCCGCCGGGCGGTCGCCTGCGCGCTCGAGATGCAGATCGCGATGGACGTGGTGAACGAGAAGAACAGCGCGGAGGGCCTGCCGACGCTCCAGATGGGCATCGCGCTCAACACCGGCCCGGTGATCGTCGGCAACATCGGCTCCGAGGCGCGCACGAAATACGGGGTGGTCGGCTCGCAGGTCAACCTGACGTCCCGCATCGAGTCGTGCACGGTGGGCCGTCAGATCCTCATCGCGGACACCACGCGCCGCGCCGCCGGCGGCGGCATCCTGCTCGGCCAGAGCCACGCGCTGGCCGTCAAGGGGTTCTCGAACCGCGTGCTGGTCCACGAGGTGCTGGGCCTCGACAACCCCGAGCGGCTCTACCTGCCCGAGCGGCGCGTCGAGATCCTCGCGCTCTCATCGCCGCTGCCGGTCGTGTGCGCGCGCCTCGCGGGCAAGCGGGTGGAGGGCGAGCCGCAGTCCGCCTTCATCCTCGGGCTCTCCCCGTTCGGGGCGGTGCTGCGCCTGCACCCCCGCCCTGCGCCGTTCACCAACCTCCAGCTCCACCCGTCCGTGGCGCTCGCGGAGCAGCTCGGCGGCGAGCTGCACGCGAAGGTGATCGAGCTCGACCCGCGCGCCGAGGACGTGGTGCGCATCCACTTCACGTCCTCGCCGCCGGGGCTCGCCGCGCTCGTGCAGGAGCTCCACCGCGCCGAGGCCTAGCGCCTCGGCGCACAGAGAAGCTCGTTTCCGGGTGTACCGGAGGTGTTGCCGGGCCGCCCGGCTCCGTGGAGGACGCCTCCGCGCGATCTGAGGAGGCGGCTCGACACACCCTCTTCCAGCGCACGAGCGACGACTTCGTGCTGATCGACGAGGGCGCCGCCGTACGGCGCGATCAAGGCGCTCCTTGTTGACGGCGAACCCGAGAGAAATCATGACGCGTGGAAGAAGAGGAGATCATGACCATGATCAACAGGCCTTGGATCATCGTTCTCGCCTCGCTTGCCTCCGTCATGGGCTGCGCCAGCGAGCCTGAAGGCACGACTCCTCTGGTCGATGTCCCCGCGGCGGGCCCGACGTTCCACAAGGACGTGGCGCCCATCCTGCAGAAGCGCTGCCAGGGCTGCCACTCGCCCGGCGAGATCGCGCCCTTTGGCCTGATCGACTACACCGACGTGAAGCAGGTCTCGAGTCGGATCGTGGCGGTGACGCAGGACCGGACGATGCCGCCCTGGGGCGCCATGGAGACGGACGAGTGCGCGCCGCGCTTCGGGTGGAAGGACGACAGCAGGCTCTCCGACGCGGAGCTCGCGACCCTCGAGGCCTGGCATGACGCCGGCGCCCCCGCGGGCGACCCCGCGGACGCGCCCCCCGCGCTCGATCCGTCGGCGCTCCACGGCCTCGAGGGCGTCAGCGCCACCATCAAGCCCGCGAAGCCGTATGTGACGAGCGGCGAGGAAGACCAGTTCCGCTGCTTCGTCATGGATCCGAAGCTCACGCAGGACACGTTCGTGAACGGCATGAACGTGGTCCCGGGGAACTCCAAGGTCGTCCACCACGTGGTGGTCTTCACCGACCCGCACGCGGAGAGCGACGCCCTGGCCGACGCCGACGGCGGCTACGAGTGCTTTGGCAGCGCCGGCGTCCAGGACACCCAGGTCCTCGGCGTGTGGGTGCCGGGCGGGCGACCGACCGAGCACCCTCCCAACGCCGGCTTCCTCGTCCCCGCGGGCTCGAAGCTGGTGATGCAGGTCCATTACCACCCGGCGGGCACGGTCGCCGCGCCTGACGAGACCAAGCTAGAGCTGCGATTCCTCCCGGAGCCGCCGGAGTACAGGGTCGTCTTCCTGGCGTTCGGCAACTTCCCATCGCAATGGCCGAACGGCGACGGTCTCCAGCCGGGGCCCAACGACAGGGATGGGGTCGAGTTCTTCGTCCCGGCAGGGGTCAAGGACCACACCGAGGTCATGAAGATCACGCTCCCCGAGACGTTCATGGGAGAGTCGCTGGTGGATGGCATCAGGCTCTACAGCGCGATGACCCACATGCACTATGTCGGGACCGACATGAAGGTCGAGGTCCAGCGCCCGAGCCCGCAGGGCGGCGATCCGGCCGAGGAGTGCGTGGTCCAGACGCCGAGGTGGGACTTCAACTGGCAGCAGACGTACACAATCGATGCGCCGATCGAGGAGCTCCCTGTCCTGAAGACCGGCGATATCATGAGCGCGCGTTGCCTCTACGACAACACGATGGACAATCCCTTCGTGAGGAGGGCGCTCCATGAGGAGAACCTCACCGCTCCGAGGGATATCGTCCTCGGCGAGAGCTCGCTCGACGAGATGTGCATCGGCCTCTTCAACGGGCTCGTCAAGAACTGACGGGCGCTCGACCCGCCCTCTCTGTCGCCGGGCCTCCACGGCCCACGCCGCCCCTTCCGCGCCGCCGGCGGCGGCCTCTCATGGCCGCTCGGTCAGCTGAAGCGCGCCCGGATCGGCGCCGGGCTCTCGCAGATCGGGCACGCGTCCGCGCGTTCGGCGACCTTGCCGCAATCCTTGCAGTCGACGCGGTAGCCGTGGAACCCGGGGTCGTGCAGCTCGACGCTCGTCTGCGCCTTGTTCGCGCGCTTTCCTTCGTACTTCACGCGCGCTGGCACGAACGCGATGAAGCGCACCTCGATGTGCTCGCACCGCGGGCACCGCTCCGGCGCCGCGTACGCGTTGGTCGTCGTGAGCCCGCGCGCGAGGCCGCCTTCGTCGTGGCACCGCGGGCAGCGCTCGTCCTTGAACAGGAGGTGCTGGCACGCGCCGCACGCGATCTCGTACAGCCCGTCGACGAACATCTCGCCCTTGTAAACCCACTTGACCGGGCCGACAGGCTCGCCCTCCATGAGCGGCACGAGCCCGTCCACGTAGGAGCGCAGGTTGAGCTGTCGTCCCCCGCACGAGGGACACCCCGCCTCGACCATCTCGGCAAACGCGCGCTCGGAGAGCCTGCTCATGTGCGCCGCCTTCTAGCACGACTCGGCGGCGCGCGTGCCCCGGAGGACGCCGTGAGCGTCGCAAGGCGCGATCCCGGGCACATCGACAAGTCATCCATGCATCGAAGACGCCGCCCTCACGCCAAAAGTTGACATCCACCATCGAGCGGCGCATCCAAGGGCAGCTCGCGCAGCGCAACACGGCTCCTTCACGCAGCCAACCACACCGAGGTAGCAAACGCACATGCGTTCCCTGACCGTCGCGGGCCCTGCGGGCGCGCTCCACATCGTCGATCATCCGGCCACGGGCGCTCATCCCGCCGCAGGCGCTCATCCCGCCGCAGGCGCTCATCCCTCGCACGAGGCGCTGCCGGTCGTGCTCGTGCACGGGATGGTCGGCCACGCCGGCTTCTGGGAGGCGCCGCTCGCGCACGTCGCCGGCCGGCGCCGCGCCGTGGCCATCGACCTCCGGGGACACGGCGCGTCGGAGCCTCCATCCGACGCGGACTACGCTCCCTCCGCGTGCGCGGCCGACGTGCTCGCGGTCCTCGACGCGCTGGCTCTCCCCCGCGTGGCGCTCGTCGGCCACAGCTACGGCGCGCTCGTGGCGCTCGCCGCCGCGGCCGCCCATCCGGAGCGGGTCGCGCGCCTCGCGCTCGCGGACCCGCCCCGCGACTTCACGCAGATCCCGGCGGAGGTCCAGGCGCTGCACTTCCCGCCCTACCTCGCCGCCCTCGAGGCGGACGGCTGGCGCGACACCGCCCTGGCCACCTTCAACGAGGCGCTCGCGGGCAGCACGCCCGCGACGCGGGAAACGGTGCTGGCGCGCGTCGCCTCAACGCCGCACGACCGGATGCTCGGCATGTCCCGGCGCTTGCTGCAGTTCGAGGCGGTGAACGCGCTGGACCGCTACCTCGCCGCCCCCGGCGCCCGCGCCCACGCCATCCTCGCCCCCTCGAACGCATGGCCGCAGAGCCTGCACGTGCTGAGGCCCGCGCTGACGTCCGTCGTGCTGCCGGGAACGAGCCACTGGCTGATGCTCGACGCCCCGACCGCGTTCGCCGCGGAGCTCGAGGCCTGGCTCGACGCCGCCTGAGGGAGCGCGCGCAGGCGGGCCGGGCGGTGGTCCCACCGCGCCGCGCCGCGAGCGCCTCCGGGTCCTTTTCGGCCGGGCGTTTCCGGCCCACACTGCCGCCATGCGCGACGACGACAGCTCCCAGCTCACCGCGAGGACCCTGGCTCACTACGAGGATCACGCCCTGTCGTTCTGGGAGGGCACGCGCGACCACGACGTCTCGCAGAACCGCGCCGCGCTGATCGCGGCGCTGGAGAAAGCGGGGGCGGGCCCGTTCACGATCCTCGATCTGGGCTGCGGCCCCGGGCGCGACCTCGAGGCGTTCCGCGCGGCGGGGCACCTCCCGATCGGGCTCGACGGGTCGGCGCAGTTCGTCGAGATGGCGCGGCGGCACGCGGGGTGCGAGGTGCTCCACCAGGACTTCCTGCACCTCGATCTCGGGGCCGAGCGCTTCGATGGGATCTTCGCCAACGCGTCGCTGTTCCACGTGCCGGGCCGCGAGCTGCCGCGCGTGCTCCGCGAGCTCCACGCGGCGCTCCGCCCGCGCGGCGTGCTGTTCAGCTCGAACCCGCGCGGCGACGATCGAGAGGGGTGGTCCGGCGATCGGTACGGCTCCTACTGGTCGCTCGAGCGGTGGCGCGAGCACGTGACCGCCGCCGGGTTCGAGGAGATCGAGCACTACTACCGTCCGGCAGGCCGGCCGCGCGAGCAGCAGCCGTGGCTGGCGTCGGTGTGGCGCAAGCGCTGAGCAGGGCGGCGTATCGTCGAGCCGCTGCCCGGCACGCCGGCTCCACGGCAACGGCGCCGGCGGTCAGTGCGCCCTGATCGCGTGCGGGCGCGCCGCGGGCGGGCGCGCGGCAGGCGCGCCGGCGGCCCCGCGGGCCACCGCCGGGGCCAGGACGACGATCACGAGGACCAGCGCCACGACGAGGGCGAGCCCGCCGCGCAGGGTGAGGTGGTCGGCGACGAGGCCGATGACGGGCGGCCCGACGAGGAAGCCGCCGTAGGACATGGTGGCAAGCGTCGCCAGCG
Source organism: Sorangium sp. So ce887 (assembly GCF_051521455.1). NCBI lineage: Bacteria > Pseudomonadati > Myxococcota > Polyangiales > Polyangiaceae > Sorangium > Sorangium sp. So ce887. Next base: position 5,732,109 of record NZ_CP150354.1, read on the forward strand.
CCCTCCCCGGCGCGACGCCGGGGGCGCTCGCCCCGGCGCGGAAGACCAGCGGCACAACGATGGACAGGCCGGCGCCCACGCACGCGAAGCCCAGCAACATGGCGGTGGGCACGTTGGCGATCAGCGCCGCGCCCAGCCCGCCCGCGACCAGGAGCCCGGCCGCGCGCACGAGCCGCTCGGCGCCGAAGCGCTGCGTCAGCCCGTCCCCGGAGAACCGCCCGAGGAGCATCGCCAGCGAGAACACGGCGTAGCCGGTCGCCGCCACGGCCGCGGAGGTGTGGAGCTCGTCGCGGAGGTAGACGGCCGACCAGTTGGCCATCGCGCCCTCGCCGATGGAGGAGCAGAACGCGATGACGCCGAGCAGGACGAGCCGGGTCGAGCGGCCCTCCGCGGGGACGCGCGCGGCCGCCGTGGCCTGGAGCTCGGGGCGCGCATCGGCCGAGAGCGCCCCGCCCGCGGCGGTGACCGCCGCGGCGAGGACGGCGGCGACGGCGAGGAGGTGCGCCGCAGGCGACAGCGCCCGGTCGGCCGCGAGCGCGCCGAGGGCCGCGCCGATCAGGCCGCCGAGGCTGAACATGCCGTGGAACGAGGCGAGGATCGGCCGGCCGTGGCGCCGCTCGACCTCGACGGCCTGCGCGTTCATGGCGACGTCCATGAGGCCGTTGCTCGCGCCGAGCAGCAGGAGCGCGGCGACGAGCGCGGCGAAGGAGGGCGCGAGCCCGGGCAGGGGCAGCGCCGCGCAGAGAAGCACGACCGAGACGCGGGTGACGCGCCGGCTCCCGAAGCGGGCGATGAGCGGCCCGGCAGCGCGGAAGGCGAGGATCGCGCCGCAGGCGATGCCCAGCAGGGCGAGGCCGAGCGCGCCGTCGCTCAGCCCGAGCCGCTCGCGGACCGCGGGTACGCGCGCGGCCCACGATGCGAAGGCGATGCCGTTCGCCACGAACATGACCGAGACGGCGCGCCGGGCGCGCGCGACGTCGTCGACGGGCGCCGGGGGCGCGAGCATCACGGCACCCCCCGCGCCGAGCCGAACGAGACGCCGGCGCCGGACGGATCGAGGAGGGCCGTCCAGCGGACGGCATGGAGGGTAGGGAGCTCCCACGAATCTTCGTGCATTATCGTGAACATCAAGGAAGAATCTTGCAGCCGAACGCGACAGAATCAAGCAGTTGCGTGCACAAACAGGAATAAACGTGCAAAACAACGCAGACACCTCCGGCCTCATGGTCGCCGAGCGGCGGCGGCATATTCTCTCGGCACTGGAACGCGACGGGAAGGTGGTGGCGGCCGAGCTGAGCCGCGCCTTCGGCGTCTCGGAGGACACGGTCCGGCGCGATCTGCGCGAGATGGCGAACGAGGGGCTGCTGCAGCGGGTGCACGGCGGCGGCCTGCCGCTCGCCCGGGTGAACCCGAGCTTCCCTGCGCGCGAGCGGCAGCAGCCGCGCGTGAAGGAAGAGCTCGCGCGGGCCGCGGCCACGTTGATCAAGAAGGGTCAGGTCGTGTTCATCGACAGCGGTACGACCAACGTGGCTGTCGCGCGCCACCTCCCGCGTGATCTCGAGGCGACGGTCGTGACCAACAGCCCCCCTGTGGCGATCGCGCTGTCCGAGCACCCGCGCGTGGAGGTGGTGCTGCTCGGCGGGCGCATGCGCAAGGACCCGCTGGCCGCGGCCGACGCGGTGACCATCGCGGGCGTGCGCCAGATCCGGGCGGACCTCTGCTATCTCGGCGTGTGCACGCTGGATCCGACGTTCGGCATCACCACGGTGGATCTGGATGAGTCGTACGTGAAGCGGGCGATGGTCGAGGCCTCGGCCGAGGTGGTGGCGCTGGTCACCGCGGACAAGCTCGGCACGGTGTCGCCGTACGTCGTCGCCCCGCTGGGCGAGCTGACGTGGCTCTTCACCGAGCGCGGGGTGTCGAAGGAGGCGCTCGCGCCCTACCGGGAAGCGGGAGTCACGATCACGCAGGCGCTGGAGACGGAGACGGATCCGGCTCAGGCACTCTCGCCCAGGGACGAACCTGGTGGATGAGGCGCGACCCGCGATGCAGGGCCCATCGGCGCTCCGGAGCAGCCTGCCGCTCGATTGTTGAGCCGCCGGCGAGCGGCGGTGCGACTGCAGCGTCGAACAGCCCTTGCGAGCGGGGGATACATGCTCATGGGCTCGCGACCCATCGGCGCTGTCGGGTGCGGAGTTGAGACCACGGGCCCGGAGTTTCCCGACGATGTCGACGTCAGGGCAGGCGCCACGGCGATCGTTGCGATCGTCAATCCGGTGGTGAATACGCCGCACACGACAGGCGTGCCGAGGTGGTGCCCTCGAGCAACGCCACGCTGCTCGACAACCACGGTGTCACGCCGCTGGACGCTCTGCCGCCGGTCGTGTGCGATTGATCCTGTGAGCTCTTTCCGGGCAAGCCCGACCCCGGCCATCGCACTACAGCAACCCAGGGAGCAGCCCCAGGACATCGCACGTCAGGCCCCCCGAGGAGAGCGCGACGAGGGGCTCCAGGCTCGACGCGATCGACTCCGGGTAAACGCCGCTCCCGGAGGCGCGGCAGGTCGGCGCGCCCGCGCGGTCCCGGGTGCAGACCGCGTCACAACGGCCGAGGAGGGTGAGCCTGCACGTGGGCGACTGCCCGCAGATGCGCTCGAGGGTCTTCGCGCTCAGCGCCACGCCGCAGTCGTCGACCAGCGAGTTGTCGGCGCACGCGAACGCGGTCGGGCGCGCCCGGTCGAAGAGATCGCCGAACATGATCGCGTCCCGGACCGTGTACTCCGACGCCTCGCTGTCCGGCGCGTCGGCAAGGGCCGGATGGCCGCCGGTCAGGTGGACCGCGACGCGCGCGCTCAGCGCGTTCAGCGACTGCAGCAGGCAAGCCGTCACCCAGCGCCGTGACGCAGGATCCGAGAGCGGCGCGGAGGCCCACTCCGGCGCGAGCCCGATCGACCCGCGGAAGGACCGCCCGGTGCCCGCCTCCACCGCCGCCCCCGCAGGCAGGGCGCAGGCGACCACGCGCTCGGCCAGGTGCCTGCCCTGCTCGGTCCGGAGGAGCACCGCACCCCGGGCGCCGCCCAGCGCGTCCGCGAGCGGCGCCTGCGCGAGCGCCCGCAGCCCCTGCTGCGTCGAGGACCTCCAGAAGAAGTCCGGATCGAGGCCGTTCATCACGATGATCCCCTGCTCCGCGACCCCGATCGACTCGCCCTCCTCGGCCGGCGCTGCACCGCACCCGACCGCAAGCAAGCAGAAACCAATCAACCCGGCAGCGTCGTTCCGTAAGCGAAGCATCACCCGTCCTCCAGTTCAGGCGCACATGTGTGCGCATCACACCGGCTTGTCAGCGACTCTTGCTTTAGCAAATCCCGATCCGCAGCCGCGCCCGGCCGGTCGCCGCAGGCGCAGGGACCGGGCTCAGCCGGGGGGAGCGCGGAGCGATCAGCGGCCGCTCGCCGCGGCCGGCGACCCGCCGAGCCGGCGCGCGAGCTCGTCGAACCGCGAGCGCCAGGCCGGATGCTCCGTCAGCAGCGCGCCGGCCCTGCCCAGGCTCGCGGCGGCAACCTCGACAGCACCGTGGCGCAATGCCGCACGGCCGCGCCAGTAGAGGACCTCGAGGAGCTCGTCGACGAACAGGAACGGGCCGGCCTCGAGCTCGGCCTCGTCGAGACCGCCGAGGAGCTCGCGCGGCGTGAGGCCGGCGCTGTCGTGCGACAGGAGACAGCGCAGCATCATGTAACACCCGTGCGCCGCCTTCGCGGACGGCTCCGGAGGGCACGACCCGGCGATCCACGCAAGGAGGCGCCGCGCCTCGCCGAGCTCCCCCCGCGCCGCAAGGATGCGCGCGAGCAGCAGCGAGCACTCCGGCACAGGGCGATCCACGAACCGCCGCTCCAGCGTGTGCGCGCGGCGCGCGAGCGAGAGCGCCTCGCCCTGCTGATCGCTCCAGTAGAGCAGCTCGGCGACGTTGTACGTGGCGACGCGCTCGAGCCACGGGTTGCCGATCTCCCGCGCGAGCGCGATCGCGCTCCGGAGATCCGCGGTCGCGCGCGGCAGGTCCTTCTTCAGCGTCCAGAGCACGACGCGGTTCATGATCGCGACGCAGAGGTGCGGCAGGTCCTCGGCCTGCTCGCAGAGCGCGATCGCCTCCGCGGCCCGCTGCTCCGCCTCGGCGAAGCGGCCCGCGTGCGCGAGCTCGGTCGACAGCAGCACGAGCGCGATGATCCGGCTCTCCTCGTCCCCCGCGGACTCGGCCAGCGACGCCCCCTCCGAGAGCAGCGCGATCGCCTCCGCGACCTCGGCCCGCCGGAGGCGCGTGCGCCCCTCCGCCACGCGGAGGCGCGCCGAGAGGCGCGGCGAGCCCGCGCGCTCCACGAGCGGCCGCGAAAGCTCGACCCGACCCGACGACGCCTCGTAGGCGCCCGTCCAGTCGAGCGCGGTGGCCTCCTCGAGCAGGACGTCCGCGCGGAGCGCGTCGTCCGCGAGCTCGAGCGCCGCGGAGAGGTCGGCCAGGGCCTCCTCGATGAGGTGGAGCCGGTAGCGGATCCTGCCGCGCCCGGCCAACGCGAGCGCGCGCCGGCGGTGATCGCCCTCGCCGGCGAGCCTGAGGGCGGCGGTGTAGCAGCGCTCCGCCTCGACGTGCCGGTGCCGCGCGAACGCGAGATCCCCGAGCCGGAGGTGCGCCTCGGCCGCCTCCTCCCCCTCCCCGCACGCGCCCGCGTGCCGGGCGAGCGGCTCGAGCTCCTCCGGCCCCGGCTGCGCCGAGAGCTCGGCGGACGCCGCGGCCGGATCGACCTCGGCCGACGTCGCGGCCGGATCGGCCCGCGGAGCCGCCGGGGGCGCGGGCGGGCGCCCGCGCTCGACCCGCGCCCGCCAGAAGGCGAGCGCATGCCGGTGGATCTGGGCGCGGTGCTCGAGATCGAGCGTCTCGTACACGGCGTCGCGAAAGAGCCCGCTCTGGAACCACCACCGCTCGGCAGCGCCGCGCGCCCCGCCCTCGCCAGGCGCGCCGCGCGGCGCCGCGTCCTCGCCGTGCGCGCCGCGCCCGATGATGCCCCGCTCGACGAGCACGCCGAGCCCGTACCCCGCGTCGACCGGCGTCCCGGCGCCTCCGGCGCGATCCACGGCGTCCTGTACCCACTCCAGCTCGGCCCGGGTGAACGACTCGCCGAGCACGGCGCAGAGCCGCGCGAGCGCGGCGACCTCCTGCGGCAGCGCCCCGAGCTGCCGCATCGCCAGCCACTGCCACGCCGGGGAGACCGGCAGGCCCTCGAGCGCCGCCGTCTCGACGCAGTAGTCGCCGCCCCCGGGGCGGCGGCGCACGAGGCCAGCCTGCTTGAGCGACCGGATGATCGCGGCGAGGCAACCCGGGTTGCCGCCGGCCCAGCGGGCGAGCCCCCGGAGCGCGTCGGCAGGAGGGTACGCCGCGGGGAGGAGCAGCTGCGCCGCGAGCTCCGCCGCGGCGGCCTCGTCGAGCGGAGCGAGCGTCACCCGGTCGGCGCGCTGCGTACGCGCGCCCCACGTGGGGCGAAAACGCTCGAAGCGCGGGTGCGCGACGACCGCCGCCCAGAGCGTCACGCCGGCGCCGTCGAGCGTCGCGACCTCGAGCGCGTCGAGGACGGTGACGTCCGCCCACTGCGCATCGTCCACGATCACGGCCACGGGGGCGCGGCGCGCGCGGCGGCGCAGCCCCTCGGCGATCGCCCGCGCCAGGTGGTGGGGCGTCGCGGCGGGCGCGGCGCGCGCGGCGCCGGGAAGCGCCCACCCGAGCGCCGCGGCGACGGACGCGAAGGTCGAGGCGCCGATCTCCGGGCCGAGCCGCGCCACGCAGAAGGCGCGGGGGTCGGCCGGCGCGGCCGCGGGCGCGGCGAGCGCGAAGCGCAGGATCGCCGCGGTGTCCTTGCTCGCCTCGCCCGGCAGGGGCTGCGCCGCCCGCACGACGAGCGCCGCGGCGCCGGGGCGGAGGCGCCGCGCCACGGCGGCCGCCTCGGCCGCGACCCGGCTCTTGCCGAGGCCGTCGTCGCCGAGCACCGTGACGAGCGCCGGGCACACGCCGCCGAACGCCGCGGCGGCGCTCGCCTCGAGCGCCGCGATCACGTCGCTCCGCCCGACCGTGGCCGGCGGCGGCGCCTCGAGCTCCGACGCCGGCGCAGCCGGGGGCGAGGTGGGGGTCATGGTCGCCTCGGCCTCCGCGAGGGCGCGCTCGATCTCCTCGGTGAGCGTGACGCCGGTCCATGGGGATGCGGGGATCCAGGTCTCCGGGCGATCCACCGCCGCGCCGTAGACCGCGGGCGGGCCCCTGTCGCGCGGGCGGATGATGACGCCCGCGAGGTGGAGCGCGGCGCGGGCGCCGTGCCGCTCGACGAGCTCGCGCGCGGCGGCGAGCGCGAGCCGGACCGGGTCCTCGGCGTCGTGGGCCGAGAAGACGGCGGTGTAGCGGCGCCCGCGCTGGCGGACGCAGATCCCCCTGCGGCTCGCGAGCGCGGCGATCACGACCGGCGTGGCGGCGCCCGTCTCCGCGACGAGCACGACGGCCGGCTGGAGCCCCTCGGCGATGAGCCTGCCGCCTCCGTTGCCGGAAGGCGGCCCCGGCGCGATCGCCGGTCGCGAGGTCGGCTCCGCGGCCGCGCCGGGCTCCGCGGCCGCGCCGGGCTCCGCGGCCGCGCCGGGCTCCGCGGCCGCGCCGAGCGGGCAGGCCTCGTCGATCGCGCGCCGGAGCCAGACCGCGCTCGCGGGCCGGCGGCCGGGCTCCTTCGCGAGGCACGAGAGCACGAGCTCCTCGAGGGCCGCGGGGACCGGCGCGAGCTCCCCCGGCCGCGGCGGGCGCAGCGTGAGGTGCCCGTGCTCGACCGCGCCCGTGTCCCCCACGAACGGCGGCCTCAAGGTGAGCAGCTCGAACAGGATCGCGCCGAACGCATAGAGATCCGCGCGCTCGTCGAGGTCGACCTCGGCGCGGATCTGCTCCGGCGCCATGTACTCGGGCGTGCCGACGACCGTTCCCCCGCGCGTGATCTCGATCTCGTCGTCGTGATGCGGCGCTCCGGCGGGCCGCGCCAGGCCGAGATCGAGCAGCACCGCGCGCACCGCGCCCGCCCCCGCACCAGCGCGCGCGCGGGACGGCGCGAGGATCACGTTCTCCGGCTTGAGGTCACGGTGGACGACGCCGCGCGCGTGCGCGGCCGCGAGCGCGGCGAGCAGCGCGACGGCGCGCGCCGCCGCCCAGGCCGGCTCCGGGGGCCCGGGCAGCGCCGCGAGCGCCTCGGCGAGCGTCTCGCCGGGGACGTGATCCATGGCGAACCAGGGGCGGCCGTCGTCGAGCTGCCCCTCGGCGTGGACCCGCGGGACGTGCGGCGGACCGATGCGCCGGAACGCGCCCGCCTCGCGACGGAACCGCGCCTGGAGCGTCGCGCGGGGAGAGCGCCCGACCTTGAGGGCGACGGGGAGGCCGTCCGCCTCGCGCCGCGCGGACCACACGGCGGAGAAGCCACCCTGACCGAGCAGGCCGCCGACCAGGAAGCCCGGGACGCGCGGCGCCCCCGGCGCGGGGGTGCGCTCGGCCGAAGGCGGCGTCGTCCCGCCGTCTCGAGGGCACACTCCCGCCGGGGGGAGCCGGCGGTGGCACTGTGGGCAGCGGGACACGTCGTTGCTCCCAGGGGGCAGGACGGAGAGCCATCAGCTCGCCGTCCCGCTTATGGTACCGTCGGTCGGCCGGTCCATGGCGAGCGAAGAGTCCGACACCCTCCCCAGCGCGGGAATACCCATCGAGCGCACCGTCCGGTCCGCGCAGGCGCCCACGGCCGCGCCGGCCGACGCGGACACGCGGCTCACGCCGAGCACGCCGACCCTCACGGACATGCGCCCCCCGGCGGGGGCGCTCGGCGACGGCCCCTCGCTGGACGACCTCTCGCCCGGGGCGCGCGCGGGCGACTGGGTGACCGAGGGCCGGCTCGGCGCGGGCGGCTTCAGCGTGATCTACCGCGCGCGGCACGCAGAGCGCGGCACGCCGGCCGCCGTGAAGGTGCTGCACCCGGAGCTCAGCGTGCAGCCGGACGTGGTGATCCGCTTCCAGCGGGAGGTGGAGACGGTCCGACGGCTGGAGCACCCCGGCATCGTCCAGGTCTTCGAGCAGGGGCAGCTCGAGGACGGGCGGCCCTACTACGTCATGGAGCTCCTCACCGGCGTCAGCCTGGATCAGCACCTCCGGTCGCGCGGCCGGCTGTCGCCCGACGAGACGCTCGCGTTGCTGGAGCCGCTCTGCGACGCGCTCGAGGCCGCGCACGCCCTGGCCGTCGTGCACCGCGACCTCAAGGCGTCGAACGTCTTCCTCGAGGAGGGCGGCCGCCGCCGCGTCGTCCTGCTCGATTTCGGGGTGGCCAAGCTGCTCGACGCGCCCGGGCCGGCGCTGACCACCTCGCGCGAGGTCATCGGGAGCCCCTCGAGCGTCTCCCCCGAGCAGCTCCTCGGCCAGCCCGTCGACCTGCGGGCGGACGTCTACGCGCTCGGCGCCCTCGCCTACCGCATGCTCGTCGGCGAGCCGCTCTTCAGCGGGGACATCGGCGCGCTCCTGCGCCAGCTGCACCTGTTCGCGAGCCCGCCGCGCCCGAGCGCGAAGGCGCGGCTCTCCCCGGGGTTCGACGAGGTCATCCTCCGGGCGCTCGCCAAGGACCCCGAGGCGCGCTACCCGACGGCCGGCGCCTTCCTCGAGGATTTCCGCGGCGCGCTCGAGGCCTCGCGGGGCGGGAGCGACACGCCGAGCGGGGGGCGCGCGCGCCCCGGGGTGGCGGTCTACGCCGAGGTGGGCGCCGCGCCGGAGGCGCTCGACGCGCCGGACGATCGCCTGCTCGCGGACCTGGAGGCGATCCTGCCGTTCGTGGCCGCCGAGCTCACCGAGGCCGGGCTGTCCCCCGCGGCCGAGACCGGCAACAGCCTGCTCTTCAGCGCGGAACGCCCCGACGACGCGGCCGACGACGCCGAGGCCCGCCGCCGCGCCGTGGACGCCGCGCTCTGGATCTTCCGGCGGCTCGAGGGCCGCCCCGGGCGCGATCCCAGGGTGCAGGTTCGCCTGTGCATCCACACGGGGGAGCTGCTCCTCGGCCCTTCCGGCGAGCTCCTCGGCGGGTCGCTGGCGGAGGTCGGCGGCTGGGCGCCCGAGGGGACGCAGGAGGGCGTCTTCGCCTCGCCAGAGGCCCTCGCAGGCCTCGGGATCGTCGCCGGGCCGATGGCGCTCGAGGGGGCGATGCTCGTCCTCGCCGGCGCCGAGCCCGCCCCGGCACGGTAGCGAAGACCGCCGCGAGCGCATGCTGGAAAAGTTCATCCAGGGTGCTGCCTGCGGGCGTCATCAGCTGCTGCGTGCCCGGGCAGGCACCGCCTCGCGCGATGTCCGGGGCGCGGCTCGGGCCAGGGTCACCATGGTAAGCTTGTACGAGTGAGCCGCACTCCGGTACCCGCAGCAGGCCAGGACGCGACCACCGTGCTGAAGGTCCACCCGCGCGAGGTGGCGTTCGGCAAGTTCAGCGTGCAGGTGGTGAGCGGCCCGGATCAGGGCGCGTCCCACGTGGCCGACGCGCCGGAGCTCGCGATCGGCACCGCGGCCGGCAACCACCTGGTGCTCACCGACCCGTCGGTGTCGCGCCATCACTGCATCCTCGCGGCGACCCCCAAGGGCTATCTGCTGCGCGATCTCGACAGCACGAACGGCATCACGCTCGCGGGCTTCCGCGTGGAGACGGCGTACCTGACCCCGGGCGCCACGTTCGGCGTGGGCCAGACGTCGCTGCGCTTCGATCACCTGCCCGAGGAGGTCCGCGAGCCGCTCGGGGACGCGGTGCTCTCCGGGCGGGTGCTGGGGCAGAGCACGGCCATGCGCCGGCTCTTCGCGATGATCCCGCGGATCGCCGCGTCGGAGGCCACGGTGCTCCTCGAGGGCGAGACAGGGTCCGGCAAGGGGCTGCTCGCCGAGGTGCTCCACCAGCAGAGCCCGCGCGCGGCCGGGCCGTTCGTCGTGATCGACTGCGGCGCGATCCCGCCCACGCTCATCGAGGCCGAGCTGTTCGGGTACATGAAGGGCGCCTTCACGGGGGCGCACCAGGCGCGCGCCGGCGCCTTCGAGGCGGCGCGCGGCGGCACGGTGCTGCTCGACGAGATCGGCGAGCTGCGGCTCGACCTCCAGCCGAAGCTGCTGCGGGCGCTCGAGGAGCGCTCGATCCGCCGCATCGGCAGCCTCGATCCCGTCCCGCTCGACCTGCGGATCGTCGCGGCCACGAACCGCGACCTCCGGCAGGAGGTGAACCGCGGCACCTTCCGCTCGGACCTGTTCTACCGGCTCAACGTGGTCCGGATCCGGGTGCCGCCGCTGCGCGAGCGGCGGGAGGACATCCCGCTGCTCGTCGCGCACTACTACCGGCAGTTCGCGGATCAGGCGGATCCGCCGGCCGAGCTCCTGGAGCGGCTGGTCCACCACGACTGGCCGGGCAACGTCCGCGAGCTGCGCAGCGCGGTGGAGCGCGCCGTGCTGACCGGCGATCCCGCGATCGGAGAGGACGGCGCCGCGGCGCGGGAGGGCGGCGAGGAGGAGTCGGCGCTCCGCCCGGACGACCTCGAGCTCTCGTTCCGCCAGGCCAAGGAGCGCACGGTCGCGCGCTGGGAGCGGGCCTACGTGAAGACGCTGATCCGGGCGAACGGGGGGAACCTGTCGCACGCCGCGCGCGCCGGCCGCATGGACCGGAACCACCTGCGGGAGCTCCTGCGCCGGCACGGGGTCACGGCGACCGAGTCGTGAGCGCCGCGCCCGGGCCTCACGAGGCCCCGGACCGCGGGCGATGGGACCGCGCGAGGCGGACGGGACCGGCGCGGTCCGAGGTCCGCGAGCGCCGCGCATGCCGCCCGCCTCGCCCGTCCTGCCGCCGGGGGAGCTGATTCCGGAGGAAGGCGGCGTCGGCGCGCGAGAGGACGTCGGCGAGGTAGTCGCCCCGCCCGGCGGTCGCGCGGAGGGTGTCCTGGATGCCGCGCCTGTGGATCTCCCAGCCGCGGCCGGGGACAAAGCGGAGCGTCGTCGTGGGCGCGTGCGGCCGCGCGCGATCGCGCAGGGAGTCGCCGTCGAGCACCCACACCTCGGGGCCGAGGTCCGCGACGGCCTGCCGCAGGTCGACCGCCGGCGGCGCGCCGGCGCGGTTGGCGCTGCTCACGAACAGCGGCGCGTGGCGCTCGAGCAGCCAGGCGATGGGCTCCCACGCGACGCCGAAGAGGAGCGCCATGCCGTAGCTCGCGGCGGGCTCGATCCAGCTCGGCGCGGCGGCGTCGCGGGCCTGCGGCGCGAGGACGCTCACCCGCTCGACCGCGAGCAGCCAGCCGAGGCGGCGGCGCTCCATCTCGTCGAGCGCGAGGTGCGGCGCGAGCCGGTCGAAGCGCGGCTCCCACGTTGCGACGGGATGGTTGTGAGGCCGCTCCCGCGCGAGGTTCACGGCCGCGGCCGTCTTCGCCGCGACCACGTAGGCGAGCGGCGACGGGGTGGGCAGGACGACCGCCTCGCCGCGATCGAGCGCCTCGTCGATGGCGAGCTTGCCCTCGGCATCAAATAGCGCGACCGGCAACTGGGCCTCCTGTGCGCTCGCGACGCTGCGCGGGCACGGATGATTCGTGTCTTGCTTGAAACATGGCATTCACACTCGATGGCGGGCGAGGTGCACGGGGGTGCACGACGTGATGGCGCCCTGCCGCCGCCGCGCGCTTCCAAGCAGGCATCGCGCCACGAGCGGCGCGGGCCGGGGCGAGGGCGCTCGCTGCCTCGAACGGCCCTGATTTCGATGAGATACGAGGGCCCGACGGCGCCGCGGCCGGCGAGCGCGGGGCAGCGCGACGCCTGACGACCGAGGCCCCTCCGGCGCCCGGGTGCCGGCTGCAGCAGGCGGCACGTGCTGGCTGGAGCAGGCAGCAAGCGCCCGCTCCAGTCGGCCGGTCAACCCCCCGCGCTCGCTGGACGGGCGAGCGCGATGGCGTCGGACAGGATCCAGAGCCCCAGGCCGATCAAGACGAACGGCAGCGCCGCGCGACCGTGGCGCCGGATGCGGCTGCCCAGGATCGGGTGGTGGACGAGGTGGTGGCCGAGCGCGCAGAAGGCGCCGGTCAGGACCGCGAACACGGCCGCGTGCAGCGGGACGTGCCCGGGGGTGCTGGAGAACAGCGGGATGTAGACGCCGAGGTTGTCCCCGCCGTTCGCGACGGTCACGCTCGCGACGGCGAGCGCCTTGAAGCGCGCCGCGCCGCCGCGCGGCTCCTCGGCGTCGTCGTCCTCGTCTTCGTCCGCTTTCGCGGGGCCGGAGCCGCGCCGGAGCGCCCAGAGGCCCCGCAGGCCGAGCGCGAGGGGCGCCAGGCCGAGCAGGCCGATCCACCCGTCCGGCACGCGGACGGCGAGCAGCGCGCACCCGACGCTGGCCATCACGAGCGCCCCCATGCCGAGGAACTGACCGGCGACGACCTGGCGCGGGGTGAAGCCAGGATCCGCGAAGAAGGCCGAGATCAGGAGGAGGTCATCGAGGTTCGTGGAGATGAACACGATCACGCTCACCCCGAGAGCCGGAAGGATCTGCTCCATGACGCGCCCGCGGACGTAGCACCTCCCGCTGCCCGCGACCGCTCGGCGCGGGCGCGGCCGGGATCAGGGCCGGCGCCGCCTCGGCCTGCGCCTGCGGGAGCGCCGCAGGTCGTTCCGGGGTAGACCCTCGTGGCCGCCGGAGCGACCGCGCCTGTGCAGGGCGACGGGAGACGAGCCGCGCGCTCGTGTAATGGAGAGGCCATGGCGACGATTCCCCAGCCCGTGGAGCCGACCCGGGCGACGGCCGCGCCCGCTGCGCAGAACGCCCGGACGGACCTCCCGGTGCAGGGCATGACCTGCGCGGCGTGCGTGCGCCGCGTGGAGAAGGCGCTGCGCGCGACGCCCGGCGTCCAGGAGGCGACCGTCAACCTCGTGACCCAGCGGGCGACGGTCGCCTACGACGCGCAGGCGACCACGCCGGCGGCGCTCGCCCACGCCATCGTGGAGGCGGGCTACGAGGTGCCCGAGGTGCCCGAGGCCTCCGCCGGTGACGCCGCCCCCGCAGCACCCGCCGACGGCGCCCTCGCAGCACCCGCCGGCGACGGCGCCCCTTCAGCACCCGCCGGCGACGGCGCCCGTGCGGCCCTCGCGGCCCCCGAGCGCTCCGCGGCCGTCGCGGTCACCCCGCCGCCGCGCCGGCGCCCGACCGCGTCCGAGCGCGCCGCCGCCATGGACGCGGCCGAGCAGAAGGAGCAGCGGACGCTCCGTCGCGACGTCGCGATCGCCGCCCTGCTCACGGCCCCCCTGCTCGTCGTGGCCATGTCCCACGGCGCGATCCCGGCGCTCGAAGGCGCCTCCGGGCGCTGGCTCTCGCTCGCCCTCGCGACGGTCGTGGTCCTCGGGCCGGGGCGCCGGTTCTTCCGCCTGGCCGCGAGCGCGCTCCGGCACCGCGCCGCGGACATGAACACCCTCGTGAGCCTCGGCACCGGCGCCGCCTGGCTCTACTCGACCACCGCCGTCGTGGCGCCCGGCCTCTTCCCGCACGCCGAGCACGGCCACCTGCCGCCCGTCTACTTCGAGGCCGCGGCCGCGATCGTCACCTTCGTGCTGATCGGCAAGCTCCTCGAGACGCGGGCGCGGAAGCGGCTCGCCGACGCCGTGCGCGGCCTCGTGGCGCTGCAGCCGAAGACCGCGCGGCGCGTCCGCGGCGACACCGAGGACGAGGTGCCCGCCGCCGCGCTCGCGCCCGGCGACCTCGTGCTGGTGCGGCCGGGCGAGCGCATCGCGACCGACGGCGAGGTGGTCCGCGGCGCATCCGCGATCGACGAGTCGATGCTCACCGGCGAGAGCATGCCCGTCGACAAGACCACCGGCTCGACCGTGCTCGGCGGGACGCTCAACCAGAGCGGCGCCCTCACCTTCCGCGTCACGAAGACCGGCGCGGACACCGCGCTCGCGCGCATCGTCGAGGCCGTCGAGCAGGCGCAGGGGTCGCGCGCGCCGATCGCCCGCCTCGCCGACGTGGTGAGCGGCATCTTCGTCCCCGTCGTCGTCTCCGTCGCGGCGCTCACCTTCGTCGTGTGGCTCGCGGTCGACCCGACCGCCGCGGGCCTCGCCACGGCGATCGAGCGGTTCGTCGCGGTGCTCGTGATCGCCTGCCCGTGCGCGCTCGGCCTGGCCACGCCGGCGGCCGTGGCCGTCGGGACGGGGCGCGGCGCCGAGCTCGGCGTCCTCGTCAAGGGCGGCGCGGCGCTCGAGGCGGCGAGCCGCGTCGACACGGTGCTGCTCGACAAGACCGGGACGCTCACCTCGGGGCGGCCCGAGCTCACGGATGTCGTCGCCCGCGCGGGCCACGGCGAGGCGGAGCTCCTCGGCCTCGTGGCGGCCGCGGAGCACGAGAGCGAGCACCCCGTGGCGCGGGCGATCGTCGAGGGCGCGCGCGGCCGCGGCGTCGGCCTCCCGCCGGCCTCGGCGTTCCGCGCGGAGATCGGCCACGGCATCGAGGCGCGCGTCTCGGGTCGCCTCGTGCGCGTCGGCACCGCGGCGTGGCTGCGCCGGGCGGGCATCGAGACGGACGCGCTCGAGGCCGAGGCCGAGCGCCTCGCCGCGCAGGGCCGCACGCCGTCGTTCGTGGCCATCGACGGGGGGCTCGCGGGGCTCGTGGCGGTCGCCGATCGGCCGACCGAGGAGGCGAGGCGCGCCGTCGCGGCCATGAGGCAGCTCGGCGTCGAGGTGGCCATGGTGACCGGCGATCGCGCGGGCGCCGCGCGCGCCGTCGCCGAGGAGCTCGGCATCCGCGCCGTGTTCGCGGAGGTGAGGCCGGAGGACAAGGCGAGGATCGTCCGCGAGCAGCGGGCCGCCGGCCGCCGGGTGGCCATGGTCGGCGACGGCATCAACGACGCGCCCGCGCTCGCCAGCGCGGACGTCGGGATCGCCCTCGGCAGCGGCGCGGACATCGCTGTCGCGTCCGCCGACGTGGCGCTGCTCCGCGGCGGGATCGCCGGCCTGCCGGTGGCGCTCGGGCTCGCGCGCGCCACGCTGCGCACCATCCGCCAGAACCTCTTCTGGGCGTTCGTCTACAACGTGCTCGGCATCCCGATCGCGGCGGGCCTCCTGTACCCCCTGACCGGGTGGCTCCTCTCCCCCGTCCTCGCGAGCGCGGCGATGTCGCTGTCGAGCGTGTCGGTGCTCGCCAACTCCCTCAGGCTGCGCGCGTTCGGCCGCGGCTAGCCGGGAGGCCCCGCGGCGCCCGCGCGCCCTTTCGCCGGCTACCGCTGGCGGAGCCGCCAGTGCAGCTTCCAGTCGGACGGCGCGAGCTCCGCGCCGACGGTGTCGCAGCACCGCTCGTACACCCCGCGCGTCCGCGCATCCTCGAAGAAGGGGCACCGCCTTCGCTCCCGCTCCCCGGTCGACGGCTGTTGCCGGAACACGCAGAGCCCCCTCTTCCGCCGTGGATCCTCGCGCCGCCCGTCCTCCGCGTCCTTCCGGATCATCTCCATGAACCCGTCCCGGTGCTCGTCGCTCCGCCCCGGCCGCTGCTCCTGGTAGCTCCGCCACTCCATCGCGATCCGGGTGCGGCGGCAGCCCGACGCGATCATCTCGCCCTGCTTGCGATCCTCGAAGCCGAGGTACGACTTGAACGCGAAGGGGTGCTCGTAGATCGTGTACGTCGGCGAGATCAGATCCATGTCCGCGACGATGGCCTGCCGCCGCCCCGCGCTGCGCAGGATCGGGTTCGCGGCCTCGGCCAGCGCGTTGATGTGCTGCTGCGCGATGAGGGTCTTCTCCACCTTCTCGTCCTCGCCGATCGCGTAGGAGCGCAGGAGCGCGAAGGTCAGGCCCTCCTCGCCGCTCCAGCGGGCGGCGGCGGCCTTGCCGCGCAGGAACATGGGCGACGTCAGGCTGAGCAGGAGGACCCGGTGCTCGGCCGCGCCGATCCACCGGGTCTCGGGCTTCGCGCTGAGCCGCCTCAGGTACGAGAACGCCGTGTCGCTCGGGAAGTTGTTGAAGATGCCCCCGTCGGCGAACAGGTCGTCGGCCCTGCCCACGCTGTCGGGGCCGAAGATCTCGCGGCGGCTCCGCCTGCGGAACGCGAGCGGGAACGACGCGGCCGCGAGGCACGCCTGCACGGCCCTCGGCGACGGCCGCTCCGGATCGAGCTCGTCGTCGTACCCGAACGACTCCGGCACGCCGCGGGTGTGGTTGGTCACGCTGAAGATGTAGCGAACGCGCTCGCGGCTCGAGTGCAGCTGCAGCGTGGGGTCCCCGTCGCCGAACACGATGCGGCGGAGGTGGCGCTCGAGGTTCTCGAAGCCGATGATCTCGCCGCGATCGGGGTGATCCGGCTCGAAGCAGCCGAGGCTCGCGGCGATCGCGTCGAGCGGCGCCATCGCCTCGTCCAGCCGGAGCCGGGCGAGGCTCAGGAAGAACCCGCGGAGCGCCTCGTGGTCGCTCGCGCGCAGAGATCCGCCGGGGAACGCGCGGGGTGAGCCGGCCCCCGCGCCCGGCGCGGGGGCGAAGAGGAGCGCCTCGGCGCCGAGCCGCAGCTTCTCCCAGCGCGCCCGCGCCGCGGCCGACGTGAGCCCCGGGGAGGCGAGGACATCGACGATCTCGCGGGGCGTGAGCTCGCGCAGCGGCCGCACCGCCTCGGAGCGCCACCGCTCGGCGAGCGTCTCGCGGATCCGGTCGACCCGCCCGCGCGGCGCCTGGGCGCCGCCGTTCCGGAGGCCGAGCTGGCCGGCGATCGAGGAGAGCCACGAGGCGGCGCGCCGCGCGCGCGGCGGCGCGGGCGGGTCGCCCACCGCGTCGATCCAGGAAGGCACGGTGTAGAGGAGCTGGATCACCTCGGCCAGCGTGTTGCGATCGCGCTGACTCGAGCCGTCCTGGCCCTTCAGGCAGGCCTGGAGCAGGTAGGAGAAGATCGTCCCCACGGAGGCGCCGGCGTAGAGATCGGGCGCGATCCCGTACTCCTTCAACGCCGCGATCGCGCCGACCTGGAAGGCGCCGAGGAACACGCCGCCCGCGGGCACGATGACGGTGAGCGGCGCCGGCGGCGCCGTCGCGCCCTCGCTTCGCCGTTGCTCCTCATGGAACGGGGCGAAGTCGTTGACGCCGCGCGCGTCGCGGCGCGGCGGGCGGGGAAAGAGCTGGCCCGGGCAGTGCACGCAGACCTTCTCCAGCGGCTTGAAGTAGTCCGCGATCGGCGCGCCGTCGCGCGTGCCGCCCTGGTGCGCTGCGCGCGCTGCGTCGAGCACCTCGCGGCACGGGGCCGACGGGCGGTCCTTGCAGAGCTCCCCGATCTTCGGGGCGAGGAGCACCTCGAGCGCGCTCCGGCACCCGGTCGCGCTGGCCTCCGCGAGGTCCTGTTCCCTGGGCACGCTGACCGGGATGAACGGCAGCGCCGCTCGCGGGGCGATCTCGGTGATCCGGACCGGCACGTACGCGCCGCCGGAGGCGCGCTGCGGGACGGTCGCGCCGGCCTCCTGGAGGGTCTGGATCATGTCGGTGATCATCTCGACCACGCGCGAGATGTACTGCTGGTCCACGCGGCTCCGGAGCAGGAGGTTGTGGAGCGCGGGCATGAAGAACGAGGTCTCCTCGGGCGGGGCGACCTCGCCCGTCGGATCGCTGTACACGGCGAAGAGCCGGTAAGGCTGCTTCGGAGAGCGCTTCAGCCCGGCCCAGTGGGTGACGGCGGGCGAGAGCGGATCCCGCTCCACCTGCGCGGCGTCCATGAGCAGGTCCTCGGGGCGCAGATGGGGAGGCATCGCGCCGAAGAGCTCCTTCATGTGCACGCCGGGGAAGACCGGCGCGAACGCGCAGCTCGCGCGCAGCGCTGCGAAGAGGTTGGCTCCCGAGAAATCGCGGCGCCGGCCGGGTCGCTTGCCGATGAGCTCGAGGCGCGGGGTGCCGTCGCGCCTCCGGTGGGAGGAGAGGTTCGCGACCTGGAAGAGGAGAGCGGTGTTCTCGAGCTGGTCGAAGCGGGTCTCCCAGCCCGA
Organism: Sorangium sp. So ce887; assembly: GCF_051521455.1. Taxonomy (NCBI): domain Bacteria; kingdom Pseudomonadati; phylum Myxococcota; order Polyangiales; family Polyangiaceae; genus Sorangium; species Sorangium sp. So ce887. The sequence goes on from NZ_CP150354.1 coordinate 5,750,132, forward strand.
CGGCGCATGCCGCGCGATCGCCTCGCCGAAGTGAGTGTCCACCACGCTCGCTTCCACGAGCGAGCGGCGCATGTCGTACGCCGCGAGGAGCTTCTGGGCGAAGCGCAGCGAGAGATCCTCTGTCACGCGGTCCGCGCCGATCTGACCGCGCAGGAGCGCGAGCAGCTGGCCGTCGCGCCAGAGCGCCCCGGCGGCGTCGCCGCTGGTCTCGAGCGCGGCGCGCAGGATGCAGGATCGGAGGTGGGGCGGCAGCGCGCACACGAGCGACACCCAGGCGCTCGGCTTGCCGGAGAGCGCCGCGCCGAGGCGCTCGACGACCTCCCCGAGCGGAAGGTCGATGTCCACGAGATCGCCAGCGAGGCGGCCGAACGGGCCCTCGGAGAGGCAGGTGAGGATGTGCTCGCCCGGGTTCCTCATCCACGCGTCGAGGTGCTCCGAGACGAGCGCGAGCCGCTCCGCCTGAGACCTCACCTCGCCGGCGATCGCGAGCACGGTGCCGGCGAGGCAGCCAGCGCTCGTGCCCACGACCGTGCCCGGGTAGTAACCGCAAACGACGAACGCATGGACGACGCCGGCCATGTAGACGCCGCGCAGGCCGCTCCTGCCCAGCGCGATCCCGGCGTGCTCGTCGTGGATCGGAAGCGGCTCGCTGGAAGGGAAGATGAACGAGCTGTCCGGCTCTCTACGCGAGTTCATCAGTCCATCGTATCCGAGCCGGGGTCATTCACCTAGAACACCGGACCGGTTGAAACCGCGACAGAATCGACGGGAAGGAGGCAAGCAAACGAATCACGATCACCCCGACTCCTCAGCAAGACGTGCGCGCCCGAGGCCGAATCGAAAGATCACGCGATCTCGCTCGCAACGTCCCCCCGACCGGGCCGGGATCGTCACCGAGGACCTCGCCGCGAGGAGCGCGGGGGGCGCGCTGGCAGACACGGATCAGGGCTCGCTCGCCTGCGTCATCCTGCAGCGCAACGCGGCGCGCAAGCGGCCAGACGAGCCGGGCGAGCCGTTCGCGGCCGTCGGGTCAAATTTCCCCGGGGGGTCGGCTTGCGTCGGAGGCGATCGGCCCGGACGCTCTGCCGCACGGGCGCTCCACGGCACGCCCACGCGCGCCGCGGGAGCACTCCCCCGACGCCGACCGGGTGAATGTTAGAAACAGCGGGCGCACCGAAGCACCAGAATACGGAGGACCTATGCGAACTTACCGAAGACACATTGGCACAGCCATTGCTTTTATTCTATCCCTTGTAGCTCAGGCCGCTGATGCGGCCGTCACCGTCAACATCCTTCAGCCGAGCAACGCGATCATCGACGGCGGCACGGTCCCGGTGCGCGTCGCCGCGTCGTCGCCAGAGGACATCTACTACGTCGAGGCGGAGTTCGAGGGGCTCACCATCGAGCTCGCGCCGACGGGAGACGGCTACTTCGAGGGGGCGTTCGATCTCGGCGAGCTCGGTGGCGACCTCCCCTACGGCCCTTATGTCGTGATGGTCAACGCGTACAGCACGTTCGGCGAGGCGGCGAGCGACCAGGGCACCGTGCACCAGTACGCGCCGCCGACCCTCTGGTGGAACGTGCTGCCGCACGACGCCCTCCCGGCGGGCAAGCGCTTCGAGGCGAAGTGCATCCCGACCCCGCCGTACGAGTGCAAGACCCTCTCGGCGACGTTCCGCAGCGACGAAGGAGGCGGCTACGCGCTCTTCGCCGAGAGAGATCGGCCCTACCCGTACCCTCCGCAGCCTGTGCCGGGGCGGCTTTACGTCAAGGAGGGGGCGTACGGCTATTCCGGCGCGATCCCCTCGGGCAGAACGTACACGCTCACGATCGAGGCCAGCGACTACGTAGGGCCCACAATCACAAAGACGATCGGCCCCATCCACGTCGACCGGAGCCCGAGGCTCACCGCCGTCCAGCGCGCTCCTGGCAACATCCTCGATTTCGATGCCACGCGGTTTCTCTTCGTGGATCATTATCGGCGCCTCGGGATCTCGGATCGGAACACGCAGGAGGTGACGTGGATTGAGACCCTCACCCACACGAGCACCCCGCTCAGCGCGGTCTACGGGGCGCTCACGCCGTCGGGGTCGGTGTACCAGTCGACGACCGGCGTCATCCTCGCCTGGGTCAACGGCGTGCGGCGCACGATCGCGAGCGTGAACCACGCGCCGCGCCTCGACGCGGTGAACGGCGACACGGTGATATGGACGGCGAACGGCGACGACTGGGCCCTCGCGCACACGCTGTCGACGGGCACGAACCGGACCCTCTGGCTCCGCCCGGGGAGCCGATCGCCGTTCCAGGCCGACGTTTCGGCTTCGGGCGACATCTTCTTCGGCACCTACGAAAGAGCGTCCATCGTCGGGCCGGGCAACGCGCTCCTCGGGGATCAAGCGGGCAACCTGCAGCGGCCGATCACCGACGGGACCAACGTCGTCGGCCGGTGGTGGGACGGGATGACGAGCTCCAGCTACCTGTACACGGCGGATGGAGAGGAGGTGTTCCTGGGCGACTCGCTCACCAACACCTCGGCCGGGCTGCTGGCGCACGCGGGCCACGCCGGCTTCCTGAAGAGCGATGGCGATGTCAACCAGGTATGGCTGCGGACCCCCGACGGCGAGCAGCACCCGATCAGCGACTTTCCGACGTCGAGCCGGTTCGATCAAGCGAAGCTCCGGGTCGGCCACGACGGTATCAGCGACACCGGAGAGGTCCTGTTCCTGAACGAGGACAAGCGCTATCTCGGCCGGCCCGGGGGAGCGCCCGAGCCCATCAGCACGGACCTCGGGCACGGTCGCTGGGTCGACGGGAGCTGGCACGTGGCGATCGGCAACACGCTGTTCCAGGTCTCGAGCACGGAAGTCGCCGTCGCGCGGCTCGCCGCGCCGGGGATCGGGGCGTTCGCGCCGGCGGAGGGCCTCGGCGATCCCGAGGAGCTGTCCACGTCGTTCGCCGAGGACGCGGTGCTCGATTCGACGGTGTGGGCTCGCGATCTGCACGAGCCCGACGCGCTGCCGGCGCTGGACGACGGCTCCCTGCTGGGCGACGTCGACGAGGACACGGGCGCCGACATCGCGCCGGCCGGGGCGGGGTGCAGCACCTCTGGCCCGGCGGGCTCCACCGGCGGCGTCGCTGCGCTCGCCGCGGCGCTGGCGGGCCTCGCGCTCGCGCGCCGGGGCCGCGCGCGGCCGTAGCGCGCCCCGCGGCACCTCGCCGCTGACGAGGGGTTCCGGGAGCTCCGGAACCTCGCCGGCAGAGTGGCCCTCGCCCGCGACGTCTGATATAACGGATGTCCGTCCACGGCCTGGCCTGGTCCGGCTCGACGCGCGGGGCCGCCGGGCGATGAAGCGCATCGGCTCGGCAACGGATCGCCGTTCATGGTCTCATGTCGCGAGCATCGCGCGCCCGTCTCGCCGGGACCGGCGGCGGCGCCTGGAAGTACACGCGACCCCCCAGAAATCAAGGAGATCCCAGCGCATGCGATTTCGTCCGGATCCCACGTTCTACCCGTCGCCGCGCCTGGCGATGGAAGCGCCGCCCGAGCGGCTGGCCTACGTGACCGCGTTCGACGCGGGCGCCGCGCTGAAGCGCCCGGGCAACCTTCGCCACGACGCGCTCACCGTCGTCGACCTCGATCCGAGATCGCCGGCGTATGGCACCCTCGTCTCGGTCAACGAGGTGCCGACCTACGGCGACGAGCTCCACCACTCGGGCTGGAACGCGTGCAGCGCCGCCCTGTGCCCGTACGCGCCGCACCCCCACGTGGAGCGCCGCTTTCTCCTGCTCCCGGCGCTCCGCTCGTCGAACATCTTCGTCTTCGACGTCAAGCGGGACCCGCGCCGCCCCGAGCTCGTCCACACGGTCCGGGCCGAGGAGATCGCCAAGCGAGCCGGCTACTCGCGCCCGCACACGCTGCACTGCGGCCCCGACGGCATCTACGTGAGCGCGCTCGGCAACCCCGAGGGCGAAGGGCCGGGAGGCATCTTCGTGCTCGACTGCGAGAGCTTCGATGTGCTCGGCCGCTGGGAGATCGACCGCGGGCCGCAGTTCCTCCACTACGACTTCTGGTGGCACCTCGGCCACGATACGCTCCTCACGAGCGAGTGGGGGACGCCGAAGATGATCGAGGACGGCGTGAATCCGGAGCTCCTGCTCGGCAAGAAGTATGGCAACAGAGTTCACGTCTGGGACCTCCGCAAGCGCAAGCACCTCCAGGCGCTGGAGCTCGGCGACGAGCACCAGATGGCGCTGGAGCTCCGCCCCGCCCACGACCCGACAAAGGCCTACGGCTTCGTCGGCGTCGTCGTGAGCGTCAAGGACCTCTCCGCCTCGGTCTGGCTCTGGCATCGCGACGGCGAGAGGTGGGCGATCCGCAAGGTGATCGAGGTGCCGGCCGAGCCGGCGGAGCCCGACCTCCTGCCCCCGCTGCTCAAGGGCTTCAAGGCCGTCCCGCCCCTGATCACCGACATCAATCTCTCTCTCGACGACCGGTTCCTCTACGTGTCTTGCTGGGGCACAGGCGAGCTCCGCCAGTACGACGTGTCGGACCCGTTCCACCCGAAGCTGACCGGCTCGGTGCACCTCGGGGGCGTCGTGCGCAGGACGGCGCACCGCCGCTCCGGGCCGCTGCGCGGCGGGCCGCAAATGGTCGAGGTGAGCCGCGACGGGCGGCGCATCTACTTCACGAACTCGCTCTACGCGTCCTGGGACGAGCAGTTCTATCCCGAAGGCGTCGGCGGCTGGATGGCCAAGGTCGACGCGGCGCCGGGCGGCGGCCTCGCGCTCGACCCCGAGTTCTTCGTCGATTTCGGCCCCTTGCGCCCTCACCAGGTGAGGCTCGAGGGGGGCGACGCGTCCTCGGACTCGTTCTGCTATCCCTAGCCCGCCATGACACCCTGGCTCACGCTGGCGCTCCTCGGCGCTTATCACGGCATCAACCCGGGCATGGGCTGGCTGTTCGCGGTCGCCCTCGGCCTGCAGGAGAAGAGCAGCCGCGCGGTCCGGCGGGCGCTCGTCCCGATCGCGATCGGCCACGCCGCGTCGATCGGCCTCACGGTCGCGCTGCTCGGGCTCGGGCTCGCGAGCGTCCCCGCCGCGGCGCTCCGCTGGATCACGGCGGCCGCGCTCGTCGCGTTCGGCGTGCTCAAGCTCGTGAGGCCGCGCCACCCGAGGTGGGTCGGGATGCGCGTGGGCTTCCGCGATCTGACCTGGTGGTCCTTCCTGATGGCCACCGCGCACGGCGCCGGGCTCATGCTGCTTCCGGTCTTCCTGCTCGGCGCCGACAACCCGGCTCCGTGCCATGGCGGCGGATGTCACAACGCAGCTGGCCTGTCGCTGACGAGCCCCGCAGGCTACGTCGCCGCCGTCCTCGTGCACACCGCCGCCATGATGGCGGCGGCCGCCGCGGTCGCGCTCGTCGTCTACCACAAGCTCGGCGTCGCGATCCTCCGCACGGCCTGGTTCAACCTCGACCGCGCCTGGGCTGTCGCGCTCATCGGGGCCGGCATCCTCGCGGCCCTGCTCTGACGGCCGCTCCGCCGTTCACCCGCCCGTCAGTTCGCCACGACGATCTGCCATCGCTGCTCCTCGCCGCCGCTCCCCCGCTGCTCGATCGCGGCAGCGTCCTCGGTCGAGCCCTGGACGACCCCGATCATCTTGCCGCTGTTCTTGTTCCTGATCTGGAAATCGCCGCCGCCCAGATCGATGAACAGCCACGCCTGGTTGTCGCCGTCATGGTTCGTCCATTGCTTGAGCGCGATCCCGTCGCTCGTCGACTCGTCAGGGACGTCCAGCACCTTGCCGCTCTTGACGTTGGTCAGCCGGAAATGACCGGAGCTGTTGTAATTGAAGCTCCACTTCTGGTTGTCTCCTCCGTTGTCCGCGCTCTGGACCACCGCCGCCCCGTCCTCGGACGACGCGCCCACGACCTCCATCACCTTGCCGCTCTTCCTGTTCACGAGCTTGAAGTTGTTCGTCGCCCCGGTGACGCTGCCCGCCGCCGTGTCGATCGTGAGCGTGTTGTTCCAGCTCATGCTCATGGTCGTGTCCGAGGGAAACGAGATCGGCTGCCAGACATAGGTCGAGTCGTTGACCCGCCCGCTCCAGGCCCCCGCCCAGCGATCCCCCATGTACAGGTAGGCCGTCCCCGAGCTGCCCTGGACCGGGACCACGTAGGTCGACTGGGAGTGGTAGGTCGTGCCGTCGCCGACGTTGGTCATCGCCGACCAGCCCCTGTCGAGCGAGCGGGAGGTCGCGTACTTGGCCTGGTTGGGCGACCAGCCCGTGGCGCCGGAGGTCAGCAGGAAATAGGTCCCGTTCCGCTTGAACAGCGCCGGCGCCTCGCGGTGTCCGCCGGGGAAGAGCACGGCGGCCAGCTTCTCGACGGACAGGTAGTCCGGGCTCAGCGCGTAGAGGTTGAGATCGTAGTTCTCGTTCGAGGCGGAGATGAAATAGCCCTTGCCGTCGTCATCGACGAAGAGCCCGCAGTCCCGGGACATGTAACCGGGCTTGTCGTGGTCGATCACCCCGGTGCCCGCCATCGGCCGGAAGCTGCCGTGATACGTGTAGTCGCCGTCCACGGTGCTCGAGCTCGCGACCGCGGCCCGGGCCTCGCCGTAGTGCATCCCGTTCTCCCAGTGCATCCACATCACGTACTGGCCCGTGGACGCGTTGTAGACCACCTTCGGGCGCTCGATGTTGGCCGGGTCGAGGTCCTCGTCCGAGTCCATGGTCAGCACATGGTTCCTGAACTCCCAGCGCCGCAGATCGGCCGATCGGTAAGCGGAGACAGCATAGAACGTCCCGTCCGGGTTCCGGTTCTCGCCGAACCAGTAGTAGTAGGAACCCACCTTGATCACCCCTCCCCCGTGCGCCTGGATGGGATTGCCCGAGGTGTCGGCCCACTGGATCCCGTTGACCAGGGGCCCGACCGCCGGGAGCGGCTCCGGGCCCCCGCCCTCGCCGGCGGCGCCGCCCTCGCCGGGCGCACCGCCGCCGCCGGGCGCACCGCCGCCCGAGGCGCCGACCCCCGAGGACACGCCGTCGCCGGGCGCACCGCCGTCGCCGGGCGCACCGCCGCCCGAGGCGCCGACCCCCGAGGACCCGCCGTCCCCGGAGCGCGAGCTCCCAGGACGCGCTGCCGGGCCGGCATCGCAGGCCGCGAGGCCGAGCCCCGCGACCAGCAGGCACACCATCGGAGACAAGGAATCGAGACGCATGATGCCCTCCAGAAAGAGCACCATCTCCGGGCCTTCAACCGGGCTTGTCAAGGCCTTCCCGTGCGCCATGACAGCACTGGAATAATTCGCTCCCGTGCGAACTGCCAGCCTGGGCGATCTCGGCCTCGGCCGCCTGCCCTTGAGCGTATCCACATGAACGGATAGAGCCCTGCACCGCCATGGTCGCTTTATCGCCAGGATAATATTGTCAGCCAAGAGGCCGGCTGGCGCGGTGTTCCCGCCTCGTTGGGATCACGCGCAGCGCGCGCAGCGGGGTCATCGAGGCTTCGCGGCGTGGCGCGAGAGCGCTCACGGGTGCGCGATGAGCAGCAGCGTCTGCGCGCGCGCCATCACGCACTCCAGCGCCAGCCGGAGCGTCTCGGGATCCAGCGCCGCGAAGCTCTCATCGAGGATGATGAGGTCCGCGCCCTGGAGAATGGTCCGCGCGACATAGATACGGCTCTTTTCTCCGTGCGAGAGCTGCCAGCCTGTCTCACCCACCATCTGCATCATGCCCCCCGGCATCCGATCGAGCAGCCCCCCCAGGCCGAGCTCACGGCAGAGCTCCTCGGCCTCCTCGAGGTCGACGATCCGGGGTGGCCACTGCCGGCCGAGCAGCAAATTGAAGGCGAATGGCGCCGAGAGGATGTGATTCTCGTGGAACTGAGGCGCGGACGCGACGTGACGGCGCCAGCCCGCGAGGCCGAGCGTGGACCTGTCGAGCCCGCGAATCAACAAGAGCCCCTGGCTCGGGACGCGCAACCCCGCGAGGATCGCGCCGAAGGTGGACTTGCCGCTCCCCGAGGCGCCCTCGAGCAGGAGCCGCTCCCCGGCGTGGACCTTCAGGCTGCAGTCGCGCAGCGCAGGCGCGTGTCGCCCGGCGTGCCGGAACGAGATGGACTGCGCGTCGAGCAGGATCTCGCTCGGCGCGACGCTCCGGCGCGAGACGGTCGCGAGCGCCGCCGTCGTCGTCACCTCGGCGCGGGCCGACGCGCGCTGGAGCGGGGCCGCCTGCTCCCACGCCACGGCGGCGCCCAGCAGATCCGCGAGCCCCGTGACGAGCGTGCGGAAGGCGCGGAAGCCGAGCAGGATCCCCCCGAGCGCCACCGCGAGGGCCGAAGGCTCTGCCGTCCCCGCGACGAACGCAGGCCCGAGCGTGGCGATGCCCACGACCAGCCACCCGCGCGGCACCATGACCGCCAGCAAGGCGTACACGCGATCGAGTCGCCTGGACGACGCGAGGTAGCGCTCGAGCGCCAGATCGTCGGCCTCGTACCAGCGCTCCGGGACTTCCTGCGCCACCCGCGTCCTGTGCCCCACGATCTTCTCGATGAGCGCGTGGGTCATCTCCAGCCGCGCGCGCGTCCATCGCCGGCGCTGCTGCAGGTAGATCGCCGCGACGATCGCGGTCAGCCCTGCCCAGGCGGCAAGCCCGAGGAGCTGCGCCAGCCCGCTCGGCCCGGAGCCGAGCACGAACGCCGCCATGATCAGCTCGACCACGGCCACGACCCAGATCAGCCCGCCTCCCACGGTGAGCGCCTCGAGGGCGTCGGCCTCGATCACCCGGCCGAGCAGCTGCCCCGCGCCCTCGTGCCGTATCTCGCCCGGATCGAGCAGCAGCGACCCGGACAGGAGCCGTTGCTTGATCACGTTGCCCAGCTCGACCCCTACGAGCCCCGCGAGCCAGCCCGACAGGACCCTGAACGGCAAGGTGCTGAGGAGCAGGAACGCCCACGCGATCAGCCATGACAGCTCGATGTGCCCGCCCAGCACGCTGCTCCCCACGACCCACCAGGAGAGCAGGAAGAGGGCATACTCGACGGCGCGCGCGAGGAGGAGCACGGCCAGCTTTCGCCCCCACCGCGCCTGGGCGAGCAGCCCTCGCAGCCCCGTGTCCGGCGAGCGGCGGAGCAGGAAGCACCCCCGGATCACGGTGCCGCCGAGCTGCTCGCGGAGGATCGCGTGGCGCGCACGATCGCGCTTTCGCTGCGGGACGGCGGCGGACTCGAGCGCGAGCTCGACCGCGGGCAGGAGCGGCGTCTCGACGATCTCGCAGAAGGCCGACCGCACCGCCTCGAACGCGACCTCGATCGGCTCGTCCTCCGTGGTGCGGAGGCACACCCTGCCCCGGCGGACCCCGACGAGGACGAGAAAACGCGGCTCGGGGCCGAAGAGCCGCAGGATGGCCGGCCCCGCATGGCGAACGAGATCGTCCACGTCCTTGTAGCGGGCCTCGACGAACTCGGCCTCGAGTCCGAGCCAGCTCGCCGCGCCTTCCATCCATCGCGTGAGCGCGAGGCCCCCGGGCTGAACGAGATCGGCAGGCGGCGCGGGGACCCCCGTGGCGCGCACGGGGAGCCCGGCCGCGCGCGCCAGGACCTCCAGCGCCTCTCCCAGACGGTGCGGAGGCCAGCACACCTGCGGCGGGAGGAAGCTCACGAGGCGCGCTCTTGCTCCACGACGCGGCCACCCGCCATCCGCAGCCGGCGCCATGCGGCGCTCGTCCAGATCTCCTTTCGGACCTGCTCCTCGGCGTCGAGCAGGGCGCGGTATCGCGAGCCGGCGCGCGCCGCGAGCTCGGCGGGAGCGCCGTCCTCAACGACGCGCCCGTCATCGACCACAACGACGCGATCGAAGGCGTGCGTCTCCGTGAGATCGTGGGTGATGCAGAGCATCGTCGTCCCTGCCCAGGCCGCGCGGCTCCGCGCGAGCAGCGCGCGGCGAAGCTCGCGGTCGAGCCCGCGGAACGGCTCGTCGAGCAGGACGAGCCGCGGGCGCGCGCGCAAGAGCGCGCGGCCGAGCCGCACGCGCTGCCCTTCCCCTCCGGAGACGAGCGCGCCGCCCTCCCCGAGCGACGTCTGCAGGCCGTTCGGCATCGCCTCGAGCACGCGCGAGAGCTCGACCTCCTCGATCACGCGCCCGACCCCATCGAGGCCGCCGGCGCCGTAAGCGAGGTTGTCGAGGAACGAGGTGTTCCAGAGCTGGACCGAGGGATCGACCCAGGCCGTCCGCCGCCGCAGCGCCTCGATCCGGGCGGCGCCGAGCGGCTCCTCGTCGACCAGCACCCGGCCCGCGCTGGGGCGGTGCCAGCCGAGGAGCAGGCCCACGAGCGTCGACTTGCCCGCCCCCGACGCGCCCACGACCGCGACGTGCTCGCCCGGCGAGATCGCGAGATCGACGCCCCTCAGGATCCGGTGTCCGGCGGCGACGACCTCGACCCCCTCGAAGCGCAGCGCCACGGGCGCGTCCTCGTCGAGCGGGGGCTCGGCCCGCCCGTCGCCGCTCGGCTCGCGAGGCTCCTCCAGCGCTCCAAGCGGCTCGAGCAACCGCAGCGCGACGTTGCGGAGCGGCGGGAGCTGCCTGGCCAGGAGGGCGATCTCCTGCCCGATCGCCGGGATGTTCAACGCCCAGAACAGGAGGAGGAGCGTGCCCGACGTGCCCTGCATGCGGTGCAGGCAGCCGACGAACATCCACACGGCGAAGCCGAGGGCGATCAGCGTGCTGAAGAGATCCGTCGCCACGATGGCGCGCAGCAGCCCCTTGGCAGCCCTCGCCCACTCGACGAGCAAGCCCTCGTGCTCCCTGCGGACCAGCCGCTCTCCGCCGTGCGTGCGGACGGCCGTCAACCCGAGTAGCGCGTCGAGATAGAAGCGGGTGAGCGCTCCGGCGTGGTTGCGGACGCGCAGGTCGCGCTCCATGAGCGGCGTCTGGACGACCAGGGGGACCAGGATGGACGCGGCGGCCGCGGCGAACGCGACCGGGGTGCTCTCGGGGTCGAGCCAGGCGATGCCGACGGCGCAGAGGACGATCTCCAGCGTATGGCGCAAGAACCTGCCGGCGAGCTCGGGGATCTGGCGGAGCCTGTGGCTGTTGTGGCAGCGCTCGGCCATGTCGGACGTCGGACGGCTCTGGAGGTAGCGGTCCCCGAGCCGAGGGATCTTTTGCACGAAGGCGACGCGCAGGCGCGCCTCGATGTGCCGCCCGAGCCATCCGGTGCCGAGCGCGATGGGCACCTCGAGGAGCAGCAGGACGCCCAGGAAGAGGAGCAGGGCGCCCAGCGCGCCCAGGCGTTGCTCGAAGAGCGCGAGCCTCGCGCCCACGTCGAGCAGGCTCTTGAAGAAGAGCGCCATGGCCGCCACCCCCACCGCCGTGACGCCGATGCCGGCGGCGAGCATCGAGGTCGGGAGCAGGCCGGTCTCGCGGACGAGGCGCAAGAGCTCCCTGCCAGGGCGCGCGTCGGGCTCCCGCAGCGCCGCTGTGAGCTCCGGAGAACGCGGCGCCGGGACGGGGGCGCCGTCGCCCGCCGCTGCCCTCCGCACGCCGCGCACCGCGACGAGCACCGCCCCGCGCAGCGCGAGGCGCTCGACGCCGTCGGGCGCCTCCGGCGCGGGACGGACGCACCAGAACATCTCGGGGATGACCGAGGTCTCGTCGCCTTCGGCCGCGGCTTCTCTCGCCTCGCGCACGAGGTGCTCGAGCAGCCGAGCCGCTCTGGGGCCGTAGCTCAGGCCGCCGGACGCGGTGATCGAGTCGACCATCCTCACCGCGGCGTCGAGCCTCGCCGTGCCCATCCACCCGGCCTCCGCGAGCGCCTCGCCGACCAGCCGGGCCCCGCCGTCTTCGATCCCGACGCGGGTGCACCGCTCGCGGAGCACCCGCAGGAACGCCGGTGACCCCGAGAACGAAGCCCAGTCCGAGGCCGGGATCGACGACGTGTGAAGGTACACGTCCTCGAGGAGCCCGCGGCGCGTGATCCAGCGGCGGCCCGACGCCGGATCCATGAGCTGCACGAACGGCCCGAAGCGCCTCCAGAGCACGACGAAGTGCGGGGCCCCGCTCGGCACGCGCACGACGAGGAGCGCCGGGATCGCCTGTGCCTCGGGGAGCAGGAGGTGATCGATCGGCATCATCACCTGCTCGGCCTCCAGGCCGAGCTCGATCGCGACCTCCTCGATCGTGTCGATGGATGTCCCGTCGACGTCCGTCTGGCATGCCTCGCGCAGCCGGCCGTAGCTGACGTGCACCCCGAACCCTTCGAGCAGGCACTTGAGCGACGCCGGCCCGCAATCCATGGCCGACGTCTGCACGACCTCCGGGGCGATAAAGCGCCGACGCGTCATCACGGATCAGCGGCTCGCCCCGTCGCCCGCCCGGCCACGCTCGAGCATCCGGCCTGCGGCGCGGAGCACGAGCTCCGCCGGCAGAACCCGCTCGACCTCCACCTCCACGGCGCCCGGGAGCCCGTGCTGCATCGGGATCGCCGGCGGCCCGCTGCCCGCGATGCTCAGCTCCACCCGCACCTTCCCGTCGCGAACCTCGCTGCCGACGCTCTCGACCGAGAGCGGCAGCGTGCCATATTCGGCCCACGGGAACCCGGCCAAACGCAGCCGGGCCGCCTGGCCGGGGCGAACGCGCCCGAGCACCACCTCCGGCGAGAAATCGGCGGTGACCTGCAGCTGCCCGGGGGGAACGACGGCGCCGAGCCGGGCCCCCTTCGCCACCACGGAGCCGGCCCGGAGCACCGCGACCTCACCCAGCTTGCCGCTGACCGGGGCGCGGATGCTCCGCAGATCGATCTCGTGCTGCAGCGCCTCGATCGCCACGAGCTCCTGCGCCTTCTGCCCTTGCAAGAGCTCGATCTCCCGCGAAAGCTTCGCGATCTCCGCCTCGATCTCGCTCCGCTTCAGGCGGCTCTCCGCGTCGATGCGACCGACCGCCACCTCCAGCGCATCGGCGCTGGCGCGCTTCAGCCGCCCCTCGGAGATCATCTTGGCGAGATCGGCCGCCGAGACGAGCGCCTGCTCCCGGAGCGCCGCGGACCGCTGCGCCTCGGACTGGGCATAATCGGCCAGCACCATGGCGCCCCGGTGCTGGGCGCGCGCCTCCGCGACCTGCGCCCGCGCGACCCGTCCGTGCTCGCCGAGCGCCCGCGAGTTGGTCTCGACCTCGCGATCCAGCGGCCCGAGCTGCGCCGTGATGCTCTCGACGCGAACCCGCTTTGCAGACAGCTCGATCTCCAGCGCCCTTGTGTCGAGCACGACGAGCACCTCCCCCGCCTCGACCCACCTGTCGAGCACGAGGCTCGACGACACAACCCGCCCTTCGACGACCGGCTCGATCGGGTGCGTGGCCACCTCGACCTCGACGCGCGCCTCGGAGCTCACCGCATAGACCGAGACGCGAAAGAGGAAGAACCACGCGCTCCACAGCCCGCACAGCAGCACGGCGACGACCAGCACCTGGATCGGGCGGCGAGCTCCGTCGGCGGCCAGGGCGCGAAGGGAACGGTGAAAAGGTGCAGACATACCGCTGTTCTGTACGAGAGCGAGTGGGAGGGCGCGCCTTCAGCGGGGAAGATCCGCCGGCGGGCCCGTGATCTCACGGCGCGGCTGGCGCGGAGCCGTCCCCGCCCGAACCCTGCGGGGACGCCCTGCGTCGACGATATCACAAGCGGGCGCGAGACGCGTCCCGGCAGGGCTCAGGCCGCTTTTCTGCGCTTGATGGTGACCTTCGGCAGCACGCGCAAGAACCGCTGGTCGCCTCGCAGGTAATGGTCCAGCAGATCATCCCAGGCACGGTAGTTGAGCTCGAGCACGAGCAACATGTAGCTCATCGCGAGGCGCTGGATCGCGGGAGAGACCGTCTTCACCTCCGACATGAACAGCCGCGGGATGCTGGTGTGATGGTACTTCTCGTTGAGCAAGATGTGCTTGTCGAGCGCCATGAACTCCCCGATGAGCTTCTTGTACGGCTCGTCCAGCGGAGAATCGACGCCGAGCACACCTTCGGTGATGAAGATGGACACCACGTACGCGACGGGATCCAGCACGCCGAGCTGCGTGAACACATCCACGTACGCGAAATGCAGAGGCAGCGGCTGGGCGCTCTGGATCTCCTCCTCGGACAGGCCCAGCTCGCGGCAGCTCTGGTACTCGAGCACGTCGTGTCCGACCTCTTCTGCGTAGTACCGGAAGGCCTTCGCGCGCAGCGTCGCGTTGAGCCGCTTGGGCAGGATCGCCGCGACGATCTCGGGGAAACGGGTCGTCACGTGGTAGTCCTGCAGGTAGCGCCCGTGCACCAGGATGACATCGGCGTCCGGCGCGCTGAGCTCCTTCAGGTACGCGGGGATCCCGACGCGGCTCGTGACCTCGCGCGCCACGCGCTCGACCTCCAGCATGAACCCGATGCCCGTCAGGCACTCCTTCGGCTCGTAGGTCGCGACGCAGAAGCGCTTGGCCCTGGAAGGATCCGTCCCGCTGACGAGGCATTCCGCCAGGCCGTTGAGGTGGCGTTGCGCGTCCGGGCTCGAGTACGACCCGCCGGTCAGCTCGCTGATCAGCTCATCGAGGACGACCTCCCCTGCCTGCGCGCTCGTGAGCCGAACCTCGAGCGACAAGAGCGCCTGCGTGCAGCACACGAGCGAGAGCGGCGCCTGAACTCGCTGGTAGAGCGCCTGCACCATGGCGATCTGCTGATAGAAGTTGTCGAGCGCCAGGATCTCGGGAGAGCTGAGCGGCCTCGTGTCCGTCACGGGCAGCGGGCGCTCCAGCGGCAGGGTCCGCGAGAATTCCAGCGTCAGGTCAAGGAAATGCTGGCGGAGAGTCCGCGCGTGAGAGAGGAGCGCCTGGCGCCCCCCGGGCCCCACGTCCGTCACGACCTGCTCGACGCAGGTGGAGATCCAGCCGCGCAGCTTCGCGATCTCGGCGTCGCGGCGGCCCTTCACCTCCGGCGCGGCGTCGCACAGCAAGCCCAGGTAATCCATCGTCTGGAGCAGATCACGCCAGTCGGAGTCCGGGGAGGCGGACAGCACCTCCTTCCACACCTTCGAGCCGGGCTCTCGAAGGGCGTCGAGCCGGCTCACGACGTCCCGCGCGGCCGTGCCCTCCCCGTGCTCGATCACGTACTCGTTGACGTCGGCGGTGACGAGCACCTCCCCGGTGGCGTCGTCGAGACGCACGCCCGAGATCGCGAGATAAGGAGATTCATACTTTGTAATGTTCCAGGCTTCCATATCACTGACTCCTAGCCACAGAAATGCAGCAAGTGCACCCACAGCCGTTCAGAGCTCGCTCCCGCGAGAGGCGCGAGGAGCGCCGGGGCCGCCACCGCGGGCCCCTCCGCTGGCCGGCTCAATCCCAGATGCGAGGGATGACGCTCCCCGGCTTCCCGTAATAGTCGACGATCTGGCCATCCATGAGGACGATCGACTCGACGAGGATGCCGATGTGACGCATCACCGCCTTCTGTTCCTCCTCGGAGATGCACGGGATCTCGGCGAACAGAGCCTCGCTGATCTGACCGTGATCGCCGTCGTCGTTGATCGACGCGTGATCGAGGATGGGCTTGTAGAACCCTTCGGGCAGGCCGACCTCGACGCACCGCTTCTTGTAGGCGGCGTGGAACTCGTCGCTCACCTCCTCGAACAGGAACAGGGCCGCCTTGAACGACGGCGGATGCTGGCGCGCGTACACCCCGAGGGAGGAGCAGATCGTGAACGTCATCGGGAGCGGCACCAGCCGGTCGAGGTCCTTACGCTCGACGCCGACGGCGGCCAAGGAGCGCTCGATCAGCCGATCGTGGTTGAGCTCGGAGACGAAGAAATCCTGCAGGATGCGCAGCGTCTTCCTCGACTCGTGGTACGACAGCGCCGGGGCGAGCAGCCCCGGGCACATGCGCACGATATGGTAGTACTCGAGCGCGTAACCGATGAGCGGCTCGCGCCCCAGGGTGCCGTCCACGAGGCCCTGGTAGAAGGAGCGGGTGCTGAACTTTTGCCGCACGCGCGCGATGAAGCGCTGCAGCTCTCGGTAGAACTGCGCGCCCCGCTTGGCCTCCAGCGGCTTGTGGAACGTCTCCGTGAGCAGGCCGAAGCGGTCGAGATCCCGGCAGACCCGGCCCACCTCGTGGGAGAGCGACGGCAGCTCGTTCGAGAGCTCGTCCATGGATTTCCCGCCACGCAGGAGCATCTCCAGCATGCGCACCGAGTCGTCCCGCGTCTCGGGCGCGAGATCGATCTCGTACTCCTCGTCCCGGTAACGGAGGACGCAGCTCTCGCCGTTTGCCTGCATGGTGACGGCCTCGCGCAGGCGCGGCTGTTGGAAGAAATTCGTCGTCACGGTCATGATGATCGCCTCGAAGTCAGATGGTCGACATCCTGCGCACGAGTTCCGCGCCGGTCCTCGGAGAGTAGAAGTTCCAGATGGCGGTGTAGAAGTCGTCGTACATCTCGACGAAGAGGCGCATCTGGCGCCGCAGCCGTGCCATCGTCAGATCGTCCACGTAGGGGATCTCGGCGAAGATGAGGCGCGTCAGGTTTCCGTGCTCCCCCTTGCGGTTGATGTCCGAGTGATCCCGCATCGGCTTGATGAACTTGGGAGAGAGCGAGGCCTTCTCGCAGGCCTCGATGAAGAGATCCTCCTCGGGATCCTTGCCCTCGAGCACGCCCAGCGTCGCGAAGAAGAAGATGGGATCACTGGACGCCCAGTACGAGAGGGCATTGCAGAGCGCCAGCGTCTCGGCCAGCGGCATCATGTCCTCCACGTCCTCGCGGCTGATTCCGAGGGCGAAGATCGCCTTGATGATGATCTCGTCGTGCCCGTACTCGCTGCAGTAGAACTCGTTGATCAGCTGGCGGACCTTGGCGCTCGCGACGTAAGGCAGCACCGGAGCGTCGAAGAGGCTCTCGCGGAAAAGGAAGTGGTAGTTCTCGATGGCGAGGCCGTAGAACGCGCTCTTCGGGCAGCGCTCCGGATCGCCCAGCAGGCTGACCCAGAAGACGTTGCGGTTGATGCTCTTCTCCATCAGCGCATTGGCGAGATCCTCGAGCTCGAGCAGCGCCTGGGAGCCCGTGCGCATCTTCACCTTGCCCACGTCGTCCAGCAGCTGGAAGCGTTCGAGATCCTGCAGCAAGGTCCCGAACCGCTTTTGCTGGGCCGTGTCCAGCCCACGCTGGAGCTCGCTCACGGTCCGGCTGCCGTCCAGCGCCTTGAGGAAGCCTCGAAGCTCCTCGGCGGACGATCCCTCGGGCTCCAGGGCGAACTCCACCCCGTCCCGCATGAGCGAGATCGCGTCGTTCGTGACGGAGACCTCGCAGACTAAACGCGGCTGAAAACTGGTTGATTCCAACACGTAACTGCTCTCCCTGGGCTCAAGGTTCGAGCTGTTAGGGCTCCGATCGAAACGAAAGAGCGCGCCGGGAAGCGGACACGCTCTTTCTTCTCGACCGGAGACCTCACAGCGCTGGATCGACAGACCCAGACCAACACGTCTGGCACACACGTCCGGTAACTGTCCCGGAGAAGCACGGACGTGCCTCTCCGGGACAACACTACCTGCCGGTCGGCATCACAGATGCACGGCGACGACCGGACCCGCCATGACGCCCGTCTTCAGGCGGATGCGCATGGCGCGGCTCTCGGTCACGGGAGCCGGCTTGGCCTCGGTCTTCTCAACGTTGCTCTCGACCTTGGTCTCGATCTTATTCGACATGTTTTCCTCCACGGCTGCATAACGCAGCAATGCGTTCCCACCATAGGAGCGCAACTGGGGTAATGGCTACTACACGAACATCGATGCGTCAAAATCTAAAATGGAAATCATGACGCTCGAATCCTGCCATCCGGACTCATTGAAACCGTTCAGCGATCCTTCAGATCCTGGGTCATTTTCGATGGGGCTTCACGCAGGCTCGGAATCTTGCGATATCTGCGGGGCAAAAATCTGTGGGAATAATAGTGGGTGCTGCGTGAGGCGGGAGCCGCCCCGTCTTTTCGACGGCAGAGCGCGGCACGGGCGGTGCAAGGAACATCGATAAGCTATCGATGACTGTTAATTATTGTTAAAGGCAACCATTTTTCACATGGCCTGTTCCCGCGCGCTTGAGCTCGCTCTTTTGGCGGGCGAGCTCAAGCGTCGCACGTCAGCGCACACGCCTCCGTCAGCCGCATTTGCATCCGATCGCTGGTAAGCAACGGCGGTCGTTGCGAAGCAACACCGGTGCCCGCGGCTGAGCCAACCGCGCCGCCGATCTGCGTGACGAGGGGCAGCACAGGCACGAACGATGCGCGGTGCATGAAGGGAGATCAGCCCCTCGCGTCGTTGATCCTCTGCGTGGTCCCCTCCCCAGGGATCGACCCGGACTAAGAAGAGTTCACCCCGTGAGCATTCTGGCGGCTGCGCGCGAGCGCCGGCCGTTCCAACTCACCCCGGAGGAGATCTCCTTCCCCCTTCTGCTCACCTCGCCGGCCAGTACACCTCTGGCCGGAAGATCTCCATGAACCTCTCGGGCGCCGGTAAGGGCGTGAAGCCGAACCTGGCGTAAAGACCGTGCGCGTCCTTGGTGGCGAGCACGAACCGGCGGACCTTCTTGAGGGTGGGATGCTCTGCCACGATGCCGACCAGCCACTTGCCGAGCCCCTGCCCCTGGTGCTCCTCGAGCACGTACACATCGCAGAGATACGCGAAGGTGGCGCGATCCGTGACCACCCGTGCAAAGCCCACCTGACGATCCTCTTCGAAGAGCCCGAAGCACATCGACCCCTGAAGCGACTGCGCTACCAACTCTCTCGTGATGCCGGCGGCCCAGTAGGATCGGGTGAGATAGGCGTGGATGGCCGCGACGTCGAGCTCTTGTGGATTCGAGGACACTCTGTAACGCCCGCGGCGATGCTCGCGCCCCTCTGCTTCGAGCGGGGCGGCGCGGCGGCGAGACAACCACTGAGCGACGATCTCGCGAGCCAGGCATTGCCCCGCGTCGATCAGGCGTAGATCCGTCTCGATGTGAGCCTTGATGGCGCTGAGGTCCATGCAGGCGAGGAGGACGGCATCGGCCCCGGCCGACTTCGCCCGCCGGAGCAGGCTGTCCCAGCTCGCGCGGAACAGCGCGGGATCCCGGGAGGTCCTGGTCGCGCCGATCAGGGCGTCCACCTCTCGCTGCCAGTCGACGTCGATCGGCTGGCCGCCGCGCCGGCGAATGCCATCTTGATAGATGCCGGACTCGACGGTTGGGCGTGCCGCGATCAGCGCGATGGATCGCGCGGGCTCCGGGCCGGCGTCGAGCGCGAGCTCGACCATGTTCAGCAGCGGGACGTCGATGCAGGCCGAGAGCTTTGGGTAGTAGATGTGCGCCGTGTTGCAGGGGATCGCGATGAAATCGACGCCGGTCCTGGCCATGCCCTCGAGCCCCGCGCGGAGGGTGGCCTCCATCGCCGCATGATCCGTGGCGCGATCCGGATAAAAAGGTGCCGGCAGCGAGCAGATCATCATCTTCGGGAAGTCGATATCGTCCTTCGCCCCGTACTGCTCCTGGCATTCGGTGATCACGAGATCGATGAACGGGGCCGTTGATCGCGGCCCCATGCCGGCGAGGATTCCGATGGTCGGCTGTTGCATCCTGTCTTGTCCTCCTCCGTCGCCTTCGATGACGCGGGCCTGGCCGGCGCAGCTCGGGCAAGATCACGCCGACGTACCCCTTCCTGCGTCAACAGCTCAGTTGCGCACCACCATGCGGGCGCACGGACATCGCCCCAGCGCCGGAGCCCGGACCGTGGACCGCGCCCCCGGCGCGTGCCGGGCACGCTCGACCGCTGCGCGCCCGAGGCACCCAGTGCCCATCCCCGGCATTGTCTCGCGTTTCCGCGGTGGCCGGATGAACACGATGTCGCTTGGATGCCACCAGGGACGCCCCTCCCATGTGGTGCAGAGTACAGCCAGCGGAGGGACGCGCGCAAGCACTGCGTCCCCCGCCGGTTCTGATCCCTTCGGGCACCGCGCTTTTGGGGCCGCTTAAATCCGTCCGAGATGAATTTCTAGCCTGGCTGTTCGATCCTGCATGGCGGGACCTCGGCGTGACGCGTTCGCGATCGCCTCCCGGAGCTCTTCCTCCGAGCCGGGGGAGAACGAGTGCCCGAAGCGCGCGGACGACTCCGCCGGCCGCGGCCGTGCTTCAGAGGGGCGGGACTACGTGAGATCGGGGAGCGGCCCGCTGCTGAACTCGGGGTCGCCGAAGGTCGTGTCGTCGGTCCCCATCGCGTTCGCGATCGTCAGCAGCAGGTCGTTGTGCTGGCGGGCCGCGCCGCCGTTCGCCAGGTAGTCGACGAAGCGGCCGGTGCGGAGCGCCCCGCCCGCGCTGCCGGCGAGCAGGAACGGCATGTTCGTGAGCGCGTGCTGCGTCGACTCGCTGATCTCGGTGACCCACAGGACGACGGTGTTGTCGAGGAGCGTGCGATCCCCTTCCGCGTACGAGTCGAGCTTGCCGAGCAGGTAGGCGAGCTGCTCCGCGAACCACGTGTGGATCTTCGAGTACTGCGCTTTGCCCGGGGTGTCCCACTGGTGCGAGATGGCATGGTGGTTCCCACTGAGCCCGAGCCACGGGTAGAGGTGCTCGCTCTCGGCATACGACCACTGGAGCGTGACGATCCGGGTGAGGTCGCACGCGAGCGCCGCGGCCGCCATGTCCATCTGGAGCTTGCCGATGGCGGGCATGTTCGCGTCGTCCGAGAGGTCGATCCGCTCGCCCAGCGCCGGGGGCTGGCAGGTCGTGGTCGAGCCGCCGGTGCCGGTCGAGGAGCCGCCGCCGGCCAGGCGCGCCTCGATGTCCTGGATCGATTGCATGTGCGCGTCGAGCTTGACGCGATCTTCCCTGCCGATGCGAGGTCGCACCTCCGCGATGTCCTCGCGGAGGATGTCGAACACGGTCCGACGCTGCGCGCGGAGCCGATCCAGCGCATCGGAGCTGCCCTGGCCCTGCCCCGGCACCGACGCCCCGAAGAGCTGCTCGAAGGTATCGTAGGGATCCTCGCGAGGGGGGATCGGCTGGTCGGGCCCGCTGTAGCAGAGCCGGCCGCGCACCTCGGCGTCGCGGACCTGGACGCCGAGCTCCAGGGTGCGAAACAGCGTCGAGGGCTTCAGCTTGTTCGCGATGTGCTGATCGAGCGAGATCCCCGACGACCAGCCGGCGTTGTTGGAGTTGAAGCTCCGGAAATTGCCCTTGAGCAGCGCCCGCCCCGTGAGCAGGCCGCCGATGCCCCGCGCGTGCTCGGAGCCGATGTTGGAGTTCACCACGACGTTCATGTTGATCCCGCGCAGCGGGATCAGCTTCGCCTTGAACGGCGAGAGCGGCTGCAGCAGCGGGCTCAGCGTGTAGTTGGCCCCGGGGCCCGTGGGCATCCATTGCGACTCGAGCGTGCCGTTCGGCGTGTAGAACACCACGAAGCGCTTGGGCGCGGTGGTCTCCTGCCCGCGGGCCAGCTCCGAGTTGAGCAGCGGGATCGTCGCCGTCGCCGCCAGCGCGCCCTGGAGCATCCGTCGTCGAGAGATCATTCGCTGTCTCATGTCACTCCTCCTCTGCTGCGATCGCGCTGCGGAACATGAACGCCTCGGTCTGCGTCGTCTGCACGATGAGCTCCACGAGATCGCCCTCGGAGCCGTGGAACTCGGCGCGCAGCTGGCCGAGCGAGCACTCGTCGCCGACCGTCTCGAAGCGACCCGCCGTGTAGCGGAACCACTGCGTCGCGAGGCACTCGCGGACCTGCTCGCTCCCGGCGAGCTTCTCCGCCAGCTCGCGGACGCCGACGAACGGGCCATCCATGTCCTCGGACTGGAAGATCTCGCCGGAGACGTCGATGACCTGCCCGCCCTCCTCGGTGCGGTAGGCGCCGACGGAATCGAAGTTCTCGAACGCGAAGCCGATCGGATCCATCAGCTGATGGCAGCCGGCGCACGCGCCGGAGGCGTGCTGGTTGAACCGCTCGCGCGCCGTGACGCCTTGCTCGCCCGTGGGCGGCGTGAGGTCGACGTCGTCCGGGGGCGGCTTCGGCTCGGTACACATGAACTTCGACCGGATCGCCTTGCCGCGCAGGACCGGAGACGTCTGATCCGGGTGCGCATGGACGGCCAGGAACGCGGGCTGCGTGAGCACCCCGGCGCGCTGGTCGGGCGGGAGATCGACGCGCTGGGGCGTCGTCGAGCCGGGCGGGACCGACACGCCGTACAGCTCGGCGACCGACTCGGTGGCAAAGCCGACAGGCAACGTCAGCAGGCTCGACAGCTTGCGATCCCCCGACCACAGGACGTGCTCGATGAACGCGGGCGTCTCGGCGCTCATCCCCGCGACGAGCTCGTCGTCGAAGCCGGGGAAGGCGCCCTCCTCCTTGACGATGAGTTCGAGCTTCCCGAGGTTGAGCCATTGCTTGTAAAATTCCGCGATCGCCAGGCGCGCCCGCGGGCTCTCCAGCATCTCGCGGACTCGCTCGGCGAGCTGTTCGCGGGTCTGGAGCAGGCCGGCCTCGGCGGCCTCGAGCAGCGCGTCGTCGGGGCCCGACGCCCAGACGAGGTAGGAGAGGCGGGAGGCCATCTCGTAGGGATCGAGACGCACCTTCGGCCCGGCGCCGTCGAGCTCGTGGCGCAGCTCCAGACGGAACAGGAACTTCGGCGACTGCAGCGCGGCCCGGATGACCACCTCGATCCCCTCGCGCAGCGACCCGCCCGTCCGCCCCGCAGCGTACGCGCGCATCAGCCGCTCGACGTCCTGCGGCGCGAGCGGCCGGCGGTACGCGCGGCGGCCGAAGTCCTCGACGAACTCCCGCGCGCACGCCTCCTCCGCCTCGACCTGACCGTCGACGGCAGCCGGATCGCACGGCAACAGCGTCGACAGGTCGCCCGCCACGGCCTCGGCCGCGAGCGCCTCGGCCGCCAGGAGGTATTTCTCGGCGTGCAGCGACGACACGGTGAGCACCGCCGCGTTGTTGTTGAATCCGCCGGCGATCTCGTCCGGCGGGAATTGCTCGGCAGGGGTGAGCGACGTTCCGAGCAGATCTCGAACCGTATTGTTGTATTCGAATCGCGTCAGGCGCCGCTGCGGCGCGAGGAGCCGCTCCGTGCCCCCGCACGCCTGCGGCTCTCCTTGTCCGGACCCCGACCCCGGGCCGTCCGTCCCGGCGCCTGCCCCTCCGATCGTCCCATCGCACCCGGCCGCGAGCGCCAGCGCGAGCGTCGCGAGGGTCACGCGACCACCTCGCCAGCGACGATATCCTAAGTCAGCCATACCGTGACCTCCTACCGTCGTGCAGAACCTACGGTGAAGCCTCGTCACGCGTCAAGCGCTGTTCCCATGGGCGATCGCATCGGAGGCCAGCGCCCATGGGCGGACATCGCTTATCGTGGAATCATCAGATCGAGGACTTCACCGCTAACACAATGATGAATCACTCCTGCCTTGACGCGGCTCCATTGACTGGCCGCGTCACGACAGAAGATCGCCGTTCGCCTCGTACCAGACGTCGCGAAAATTGTACCCGCGCCGAATCCATCGTGTCTCTGAGAGCCACCAGGACCGAACGCCGGACAGCGATCTTGTTAAATGCCCGCGCAGGGGCGACTTGATCACGAGCGCGTCAGAAATCCGTCTGCGCCACGTTGGACCGGAGGCCCACGCTCATCCGCCGCGCTTCATCGTGGCGTGAATGAGCCCGTGCGGCTCGTCCACCGGGACGAAGATCTCGTTGTCGTTGACGAACCCGAAGGGCGAGAGATCGACCAGCAGGCAGTGCTTGTTCGGCAGCGAGAGGCTCAGCTCGTCGACGGCAGGGCAGGCCGCGAACACCGCCTCGCCGAGCGCATGGATGGTGTGCTGCACCGAGACGCTGTGTTGCTCGGCGAACGTCTCGAGCAGGGCGCGGCGGACGCGCTCCCACGTCGCCGTGGGGGCCTGGTCGCGGGCCGCCGCGCGCCATCGCGCCAGGATGAGGGTGGAGAGGATGCGGTCCTCCGTCTCCTTGAGCGTTGTGTACTTGTCGCGCGGGAAGCCCGAGAACGCCGAGCCGGTGGTCTTGAGGACGAGCAGATCCGCGATGCCCGACGCGATCTCGACCCCGCCGGGAGCCGCCGTGATCTCCGCGGTCCGCCGCTCTGCCCCGGCGCGGAAGAAGGCGTGCCGGTGCGGCGCGCCGCCCGCGTCGATGCGCGACCAGACGTTCTCGGCGATCGAGACCCTCGCCCGCCGGGTAGGGGCCGTTCCGAGGAAGTGCTCGGCCAGCACGACGCCGAAGTCCTCGATCGGCTCGACCGGGTGGCCCTTGGCGAGGGCGTACACGGTGTTCTTCATCGTATCCGTGGGGAGCACCTTGCTGTTGTCGCCCCGCGTATAGGCGTCGTCGAAATCGCCCTCGAGCTGGATGTCGACGTCGATGTCGGTGAGCTCGTGCCGCCCGTCCGCGCGGCGAACCTTGACGAGCCGCACCCTCGATTTGCCGTAGCTGTTCTGCACCAAGGAGATCGACATCGTTCTTCAGCTCCCGCGCCTGGCAACGACGCTTCGTTGCGATGCGGGAGACCGTACCTTGAAGCAGGACGCCGGCTCAAGCCCGGCGGGCAGTCCGGCGCCGGCGGGGCCTGGCCTGCCGGCGGCGCCCGCACGCTCGAGCGCCCCGGGCGAGCTCGTGCGATATGGGACGTGCGCCGGCGATCCCGCGCTACAAGATAGGCACATATGGTGATCGCAGAGCGCGACATGGCGGCGGCCGACCGGCTCACCTCGGCGCACGTCGAGCCCCCCAGCTTCGTCCGGCCCGAGGCCCCGCTCGGCGTCGTCGCGTGCGGCTACCTCGACGCGCTCCTCCAGGGGAACCAGCGGCGGGCCCTGGAGCTCATCCGGGAGGCGATCGAGGCGAGCACGCCGGTCAAGGACATCTATGTTCACGTCCTGCATCCGTGCCAGTACGAGGTCGGCCGGCTCTGGCAGCTCCGTCAGCTCAGCACCGCCGAGGAGCACTACTGCACGGCGGTCACCCAGATGATCCTGAGCCAGCTCTATCCGCTCATTTTCAACGCCGATCGCGCCGGCCTCCGGCTCGTGGCCACCGCGGTGGACGGCAACCTCCACGAGATCGGCGCGCGCTTCGTCGCCGATTTCTTCGAGATGGCGGGGTGGGACACCTTCTATCTCGGGGCCAGCACGCCGGCCCAGGACGCGATCGACGAGGTCGTCCACCGCGCGGCCAACGTCCTCGCGGTCTCGGCCACGCTCGACGAGCACCTCGCGAGCGTCGGCGATCTCGTCGCCGCCGCGCGCGCCGACGAGCGGTGCAGGGACGTCGTCGTTCTGGTCGGCGGCCAGCCGTTCGGCGTGGACCACGACCTCTGGAGGCAGCTCGGCGCCGACGGCTCGGCGCCGACCGCGGAGGGGGCCGTCCTCGTGGCGGAGCAGCTCCTCGCCGCGCCACGGTGAGGGTCGGATTCCGATGGTACCGCGCGAGCCGCGAAGCAGAGGAGATAACGAAGCAAGGTCGCTCGTGGCCCCGCCGGCGAGAGGGCAGCTCGGCGGCCCGGCCGCAGAGCTCGCCGGCGCTTTCCTCATGGACTCGACCGCGCTGGCGATCGGCGTCTTTTCGCCGGACGGCGCGCCGCGGTTCGCGAACCGCGCCATGCGCCGGCTGCTCGGACACGCGGGTGAGCCGGCCCGCCTCGTCAGCCCGAGCTTCCCGCAGCTCGCCGCGGCAGGGCACGGCTGCGGGGCGCCGATCCACCGCGGCATCCTGCACTTCGGGGATCTCCGCTCGATCGCGCACAGCCTCCGGGGGGAGGTGTGGCGGCTCGGCGATGAGCTGCTGATCCTCGGCGAGTTCGACGTCGTCGAGCTCGAGCGCGTCGTCGTCGAGGTGTCCGCGCTGAACTCGAGGATCTCGAGCCTCCAGCGGCGGCTCGTCTCCGAGCAAAAGGCGCTCGAGAGGTCGCTCGCGCGGCTGCGCGCCACGCAGTCGATGCTCGTCCACTCGGAGAAGATGAACGCCCTCGGCAAGCTCGCCGCCGGCGTGGCCCACGAGATCAACAACCCTCTCGCCTTCGTCCGCAGCAACGTGCACACCCTCGGAGAGTCGCTCGGGCGGCTGTGCGCCGCCTACGAGGCGCTCGAGGAGGCCGCGCTCCGCGGGGGCCCAGGCGACGTGACGGGCGTCGCCGAGGCGCTCCGGGACGACGCCGACCTCGCGTTTCTGCGCGAGGACGCGGGCGATCTCGTGAAAGGCACCCTGGGCGGCCTCGCGCGCGTGCAGAAGATCGTCGCGGATCTCAGGACCTTCACGCGGCTCGACCAGGCCGAGGTGGAGCAGTCCGACCTGAGGGAGAGCCTGGAGACCACCCTCGCGATCGCGGGCCCCGCGCTGAAGAGCGGCGGTGTACAGGTGCTGGTGGAGTGGGCCGACCTGCCGAAGGTGCGCTGCAAGCCGGCGGAGCTCAGCCAGGTGTTCCTGAACCTCCTCATCAACGCGGTCCAGGCGGTCGAGTGCCGCGGGCGGGGGAACGGTCGCATCGCGATCCGCGCGCGAGACGACGGGCCCCAGGTCGCCCTGGACTTCGAGGACAACGGCGCCGGGATGACCGATGACGTCCGCGGCAGGGTCTTCGATCCGTTCTTCACGACCAAGCCCGTCGGGCAGGGCACGGGGCTCGGCCTCACCATCTCGCACAAGATCGTCGTGGATCAGCACGGGGGCACGATCTCGGTCCGCTCGACCCCCGGGGCCGGCAGCACCTTCACGATCACGCTGCCGAAGGAGCTCGAGCGGTGACGCGCGCGCTGCTCATCGTCGACGACGAGCGCGAGACCCTGAAGGCGCTCCGCCGCGAGCTCCGGCGCGACTACGAGGTCCTCACCGCAGAGAGCGCCGAAGAGGGCCATGCGCTCCTGCGCGAGCGGCTCATCCCCGTCGTCCTCAGCGATCAACGGATGCCGGGCATGACCGGCACGGAGCTCTATGCGGCGATCAAGGCCGAGTTTCCGGATACCGTCCGGCTCCTCATGACGGCCTATGCGGACACGAGCGCCGCGATCCAGGCCATCAACGCCGGCGGCGTGTACCGGTTCATCCCCAAGCCGTGGGATCCGCCGGCGCTCGCCGGCGCCGTGCGCGACGCGTTCGCGCTCCACGAGCGCCTCAGCGACCAAAGGCGGCTCCTCGCCGGCCTGGAGGCGAGCGCCGAGGCGCTCCGCCGGGAGAACCAGCACCTCGCCGAGCTGAGCCAGCGGAGTCATGAGCTCGTGGGCGTCGCCGCGCACGATCTGCGCAATCCGATCGCGGCGATCCAGTGGTTCTCGACGATGCAGCTCGGGGGCGCCTTCACCGCGCGCGAGGACGCGCAGCGCCACCTCCTGAAGATCCAGGCCAACGCCGAGTTCGCGCTGCAGCTGCTCGAGGATCTGCTCGACATCACGACGCTCGAGCACGGGAACATCGCGCTTCGTCTGCAGGACGCCGACCTGCGCGGCATCATCGCGGCGGCGGCCTCCCTGAACGAGCACGGCGCCCGCCGCAAGGGGATCACGATGGCGATCGATGTGCCCGCCGGTCTCCCGCTCGTCCGCTGCGACGTCGAGCGGATCGAGCGGGTCTTGAGCAACCTGCTCAGCAACGCCTTCAAGTTCTCTCACCGGGGCACGACGGTGACGGTGCGCGCGCGGAGGCTCGGTCGGGCGGTCGAGGTGATGATCGAGGATCAGGGCCTCGGCATTCACCCGGAGGAGATCGGCGGCGTGTTCAGCAAGTTCCAGAGGACGAGCACCCGGACGACGGGCGGGGAGAAGAGCACGGGGCTCGGCCTCTCGATCTGCAAGAGCCTCGTCGAGCGCCACGGCGGCACGATCCGCGTGGAGAGCGAGCTCGGCCGGGGAACGCGGGTGTCCTTCACGCTCCCGCTGGAGGCAGAGAGGAGCAGCTGAATCGACGCAGCTTTCTTCGAGCGCGATTTCCCGTCGCCTACTCTGCTCTGCCATGTGGACCGATACGCGCCTCACCCGACAGCTCGGCCTGCGTCTCCCGATCATCCAGGGCCCCTTCGGGGGCGGCCTGTCCACCACCGCCCTCGCGGTCGCCGTCTCGAACGCCGGCGGGCTCGGCTCGTTCGGGGCGCACGCCCTGACGCCATCGCAGATCGCCGACCTCGTCCCCGAGCTCCGGCGGCTCACGCCGCACCCCTTCGCGGTGAACCTCTGGGTGCCTCAGCCCGGAGAGCCCACCACCCTCGATCCGGCGGAGCTCGAGCGGCACGTGGCGCGGCTGCGCCCCATGCTGCGACAGCTCGACCTGCCCGACCCCGAGGTGCCCAGCGCGTTCGCCCCGCGCTTCGAGGAGCAGGTCGAGGCCGCGCTCGAGGCGAGGCCGCAGGTCCTGAGCTTCGTCATGGGGGTTCCTCCCGGCCCGGTCATCGAGGGGGCGAAGGCGCGGGGCATCGCCGTCATCGGCACCGCCACCACGGTCGACGAGGCGATCGCGCTCGACCAGGCCGGCGTCGACCTCATCGTCGCCTCGGGCAGCGACGCGGGGGGGCACCGCGGCGCGTTCCTGCGGCCCGTGCGGGAGTCGCTGGTCGGCACGCTGTCGCTCATCCCGCAGGTCGTGGACGCGGTGCGGGCCCCGGTGGTCGCCGCGGGCGGCATCGCCGACGGCCGCGGCGTCGCGGCGGCGCTCGCGCTCGGCGCCAGCGGGGTGCAGATCGGGACGGCCTTCCTCGCGTGCGAGGAGTCGGGGGCGAGCGCCGGCCACCGCAGCGCGCTGGCCTCGCCGCACGCGCGTACGACCGTGCTCACGCGGGTGTTCTCCGGCCGCACCGCGCGGGGCATCCCCAACGCGTTCGTCGAGGCCCTGACGCCGCACGAGCCCGAGGTGCCGGAGTATCCGGTCCAGAACTGGCTCACCCAGCCGATCCGCCGGGCCGCGGCGGCGGCGGGGCGCGAGGACTACCTGTCGCTCTGGGCCGGCCAGAGCGCCGCCCTCGCCAGGCCGCGGCCGGCGGCCGAGCTCCTGGCGGCGCTCGCCGAGCAGACCGAGCAGGTGATTCGCGGGCTCATGCAGCCTTGAGGAGCGAGCCGGGCGGCCAGCTAGAGCACCAATCATGTTGAAACCGGGAGAAATTTCACAGGGAGGCGGGGAGGCGGGGAGGAAGAAAGAAAAGAATCTCTCCCTCTCGCCGTCTCTCCCTCCCCGCCTCCTCGCCTCCCTGTGAAATTTCTGCTTTTTTTCGGGATTTCAACCCGTTTGTCGCTCTAGCCAGTCGGCCGCCGCGCGGCGCTCACCCCTCCCCTCGCCCGCGCTGCGCTTCTCTTACCAGCTCACCGTGTCATTGAGCGTGAGCGTCCCGCCGGACGCGGGGGTGCTCATCGTGCGATTGCTGCCGCCGGGCAGGCTCTCCCAGGTGACGGTGCCATTGGCGTTCTTGCGGTAGTACTTGTACTGCAAGGCGCTGCTGGCCGGCAGGTTGGCGCGGTTCGTCCACACGGGGTAGCTGCGCGGATCGACCGGGATGCCGAGATCGGTATTCCAGCTGCCCAGCGCCGCGGTGTTGCCGGTGACGTACACGTGCTGGCCGACCACGGTGGTCGCGGTCGCGTTGAACACGACGCCGGCCTGGCCGGACGCGGGCGGCACGACGCAGGCGTTGTAGCGGCTGCACACCACCGACGGGATGTCGACGATCTTGCCCGCGCGGATCGACGCCAGCAGGCTGATGTACTCGCCCATCGCCCAGTTCAGGGGGCTCATCGACCTCGTCGGGGTGCCCGCCGTGGCGGTCGCCGGCTTCACCACCTGCCAGCCGGTGACGTCCGTCGTCTCGCTCCACACCTGCTCCGGGATGAAGCCCTGAGGCGTCGAGAACGCCTTCACCGCGGTCAGGAACGGGTTGCCATCGCTGCCGACGCCCGTGCCGGCGATCTTGAACATGCCGCGCTCGGCGGTGAAGATGGGCCACAGCCGGCCCCGGCCGCCGGCGCCGTCGAAGTTGCTGCCGTCGTTCTTCTCGCCGTATCCATCGTAGTTGTAGCGGAACCAGGCGTCACCCTTGCCGGCGATGTTGCGCTTCAGGATGAGGTCGTACTCCGGCAGCGTCGCGAGGATCGACGGATCGTCCGGGCGCTTCACCCCCATCCGCACGAGCTCGAGGAACCCGCCGTCGACGATGTAGCGCTGGTCGTGCGTGCCACCGCCGTTGCCGATCGTGAAGGAGATCGCCGCGTCCGGCCCGGACACCGGGTTATACACCTGCGGTCCTGTGCCGGTGTTGCCCCGCGCCGACGGGTTGATACGGATGTAGTACTTGCCGTCGCCGTGATAGCCGGTGTTCGTGAACGTCCAGCGGTCGACGCTCTGCTGCCAGGCGTCGGCGGCGGCCATGTAGCGGGCCGCGCTCGTCGTGTCGCCGTTCGCGCGCGCGATCGTGGCCGCGCAGACGAGGCCGGCGATCTCCGCGGCGATCGTCGACGGCGAGTACCCGGCGTTCTCCTCCCAGCGCTCCTGCTGCGTCCACGGGCCGGTGTTGACGATGTAGTCGGCCGTCCTCTTGATCTTCGGCCACAGCGGGTTGTACACCGCCGGGCCCAGGCGCCAGGCCAGGATGATCGGCATCGCCTGCTCATCCATCTGCGTGCCCTGCCAGTACTGCCAGCCGCTGACCCAGGCGTTCTGCGGGAAGCGGCCGACGCGGCTATAGCCCTGCGGGCAGCTCGGCGCGTTGTACTCGGCGACGCCGCAGTCGCTCGACTGCTGGAGCGTGTTGAACAGGTAATTGACCACCAAGGGCGGGGTCGCCGTGTCTCCGGCCGTCACCAGCGCGTTGGCGAACTTGAACAGATCGCGCGGCCAGATCAGGTGGTAGCCGCCGTTGTTCGCGTCGCCGTTGGTCTCGCCCCACGGCGTGCCCATCCCGGCGATCATGGCGCCGTTCGACTTGTCCTGGATCGACTTGAGCGACATCGCCGCGAGGTAATACTGGTCGTCGGCGGTGCCGCCCTGGTTGTTGAGCCCGCTGGAGTAGCTGTTCCACCCGCTGTCGTAGGTGGTTCGCAGGGTGGTCAGGTTGCTGCCGAGCGTCGCGTTCGCGGTGGTCGTCGCCTCGGTCTCGGTGGTGCCGAAGCCGAGCACCACGTCGAACGAGAGGCTCGTGACGGCGCTCGCGCCGAGGTCGATCCAGCCCATCTGCGCCACGTTGCCGCCGCTCGCCAGGTCGTTGCGCCAGTTCATCGTCCTGTCGGCGCTGCCGCCGAGCAGGTCGGTAAAGCCGTCCGTCTCGCCGACGAAGCCGCTCGACACCATCGGCAGGCCGCCCGTGGTCTGCGCCTTCCACGCCCGCGAGATGGCCAGCGCCGAGACGCGGTTGTTCTCCGAGGCGACGAGCATCGTGCGCCCGCCCGCCGTCGCGGTCTTCGCGCTGTCGCCGGCGCCGGAGTTGTCCATCGCCGGGTTGTGGAGCAGGTAGAGGTTGAACTGGGTGACGTTCCTGCCGTTCAGCGCGTCGAACTGGACGCGCTGGATCAGCGCGTTGCGGCCGGGATCGGTGAAGATGGTCTTGGTGATCCGCCAGTTGTGGCCGCTGTTGCTGGTGACCGCCTGCCACCGCATGGAGCGCTTGTCCGGCTGGGTGACGGTGTAGCTCTGCTGCTTCTCCTCATCGACGAAGGTCTTCGCCGTATCCCCCACCAGGAACTGCAAGTCGACGGTGTTGACGGTGTCGAGCACCGGATAGAACACCTCGGACACGATGCCGCGGTGTCCGGTGAAGTAGACCCGCGAGGCCGTGGTCGTCGAGGTGCCCAGGAACGACTTCTCGGCCGGCCCCCACACCGAGGCGGCCCCTGCGCCCGCCAGGGCCGCGACGCCACGTCCGATCGGGACGGCCGATGCCTCACGCGAGGGCTCCTCGGCGCCGGCCACACAGCCGGCGAGCCCCAGCGCCAGATGAATAATTATAGCTCTACAAGAAATCCGCTTCCGCATCACGCCATCCCCTTTCCACGCGGACATCGCCGCGTGAAGGCCTCTCCACGGCTATCATAAGCCAGCGACTTGATTGATGTTTCCACGTGGCGCAGGCGGTCCGCGGCCCGCCCCGCCCCCCGGCCTCTGCTCGCTCCTGCTCCGCGTGGAACGCCGGCGATCTTTCAGCGTAGCACGCGATCTGCGCGCTCTCGCGCGCCGCCATGCCGGGCTCCTGGCGAGGACAGCGACGTTGCGCCTTACGCACCGTGTCGACGCGGCGAGGCGCGTCCTGCGACCGCGGCCGCGGGCGTCGCGCCGCCGGGGCGTTTGCTGGGCCTCGGCCGATCTCGGCGGCGGCCTGCTGCGCCGCCGCGAGCTCATGGCCTCATGAGCCAACCGCCCTGCGCCGCGCCGCCGCATAGCGCCTGACCAGCTCGTCCGCGATGACGCCGATCAGGATGACGGCGCCGATCACCGCGAACTCGATCTGCGTCGGGACGCCCAGCATGTTGATGGCGTTGCGCAGCACCTGCATCAGCGCGGTGCCGAGGATCACCCCCAGCACCGCGCCCTCGCCTCCACGCAGGCTGAAGCCGCCCAGCACGGCGGCGGCGATCGCGTAGAGCTCGTAGAAATTGCCGAAATCAACCGGCTGGGCCGAGTTGACCTCCAGCGCGAACAGCATGCCTCCGAAGCAGGCGAGCACCGAGCACAGCACATAAGCGAGGATCGTCATCCTGTCGGTGTCGACCCCGCTGTAGCGCGCCGCCTGCTCGTTGCGGCCGAGCGCCATCAGATAGCGGCCGTAAATGGTGCGGTTCAGGAAGATCGACGCCGCGATCGCGATCGCGAGGAACAGGAGGAACGGCATCGGGATGTCGATCCACGTGATCGCCGCGAGGCGCGTCCTCGCGCCCGTGAACGGGTGCACCGCGTACGGGCTGAAGCGCCCCTCCGAGATCCACGAGAGGAACGGCACGGGGATGGAGAACGGGCTGCCGACCGACAGGTAGCGCAGCGACTCGAACCCCATGCCGAACCCCTGCGTCTGGTCGCCCGAGATCCCGCGGGCCGTGCCTCTGTAGAGCAGGAGCCCGCAGAGCGTCACGACGAACGGCTGGAGCCGCAGCTTCGTGATGAGCAGCCCGTGCGCGAGCCCGATGCAGAGGGAGATGCCGAGCAGCACGGGCACCGCCAGCGAAGGCGGCCAGTGCTGGACCGAGAGGAGCCACGGCAGCATGCAGCCGGCGAGCGCCACGACCGAGCCGATCGACAGGTCGATGCCGCCCGTGATGATCACGAAGCCCGCGCCGATGCTGAGGATGCCGAACAGCGCCGTCCGCCGGATCAGGTTCTCGAGGTTCTCCGCCAGGAGGAACCTGCCGTTCATGAGCGCGGTGCCGAGCGACACGGCGAGGAGCAGCCAGAAGACGCCGAGCACCTTCCGCCGCGTGCTCGGCACGAGCGACGCGGGCGGCGCGGGCGGCGCGGGCGGCGCGGAGCCGCGCGCCCGGAGATCACGTGTCGTCGTCACAGGCATGCTCCTCTGGCCTCGGCCCCGTCTCGATGGCTCCGGGTCACGCCGCGGCGTCGCTGCCGGTCGCGAGCTGCAGGATCGCCTCCTCGCTCAGCCCGGCGCGGCCGAGCTCGCCGGCGATGCGCCCCTCGTGCATCACCAGCGCTCGATCGGACATGCCCATCACCTCTTCCATGTCGCTGGAGACGAACAGGGTGGCCATGCCGCTCGCGGCCAATCGCTCCATCAGCTGGTATATCTCGTGCTTTGCGCCGACGTCAATGCCGCGGGTCGGCTCGTCCAGGAGGAGCACGCGCGGCGACATCGACAGCCACTTTCCGATGACCACCTTCTGCTGATTGCCGCCGGAGAGGTGCTGCGCCGGCTGCACGTCGCTCGGCGTCCGCACGCCGAGCTCCCGGATCATCTCCGCCGACATCCGGCGCTCGTCCGCGCGGTCGAGGAGGCCGTAGCGCTGCGCCCGCCGGAGGCTCGGCAGGCTCACGTTCGCCCGGATCGCCATCTCCAGGATGATGCCCTGTTGCTGGCGATCCTCCGGGACCAGGCCGATCCCGGCGGCGATGGCGTCGCGCGGCGTGCGCGGGGTGATCGCCCGCCCGGCCACGCGCACGGCGCCGCCGGCCGCCGGCGTGACGCCGAACAGCGTCCGGAGCAGCGACGTGCGCCCTGCGCCGAGGAGCCCCGCCACGCCGACGATCTCGCCGGCGCGCACCGTGAACGAGAGCGCGTGCTCGGGGTGCCGCGGCGTCCGGAGGCCGGAGACCTCGAGCACCGGCGCGCCCGGCGGGTGCGGGACGTGCGGATAGAACTGGGAGAGATCCCGGCCCACCATCAGCCGCACGATGCGTTCGTGGCTCATCTCGTCGCGCGGCAGCTCGCCCGCGTTCTCGCCGTCGCGCAGCACGAGCACGCGATCGCACAGCGCCGTCACCTCGCCGAGGCGGTGAGAGATGTACACGACGCCGATGCCGCCCGCGCGGAGCTCCCGCACCACCTGGAACAGGGCCTCGGCCTCATGCGGGCACAGGCACGACGTCGGCTCATCCATGATGAGCACCCGGGCGTTCGCGGAGAGCGCCTTCGCGATCTCCACGAGGTGACGCTGCCCGAGCGACAGGCCGCCGACGAGCGCGCGCGGCGAGCACGCGAGGCCGACCCGCGCCATGATCGCCCGCGCCTCGCGCTCCATCCTGCCCTCGTCGATGAAGCCGCCCCGCCGCGGCTCCCGGCCGAGGAAGATGTTGGCCGCGATATCGAGGTTCTCCGCCAGGTTGAGCTCCTGGTGGATGAGCGCGATCCCGCGGGAGAGCGCCTCCCTCACCGAGCCGAGCGCGACCGGCCGCCCGTCGAGGCGCATCTCGCCGGCGTCGGGCGCCTCGACGCCGGCGAGGATCTTCATGAGGGTGCTCTTGCCAGCGCCGTTCTCGCCGACGATGCCGAGCACCTCGCCGCGGCCGAGCGCGACGTGAACGTCGCTGAGCGCGAGCACGCCGGGGAAGCGCTTGGTCAGGCCGCGCGCCTCGAGCAGCGGTGTCGCGTCCAGGTCGGGCGAGGAGGCGTTCATTCGCTTCAGGGGTCGTCAGCCCGGGCGGCGCGCCGCGCGGCCCGCCCGGGGGCTCACTCGGCCTTGCCTGCCTTCTGCTTCAGATCCGCCCAGAACTCGCCCAGGTTGCCCTTGCGGATCTGCCGGGCCGGCAGCGAGATGAACTCGTTCGGGGGCACGACGGAGCTGTCGCCCCGCACGAGCGCCGCGAGCACGCGCACCGACTCCTTGCCGTACATGTACGGGTTCTGCACCACCGTGCCGACGACCTCGCCGTCCTGGATCGCGCGCAGCGTCGCGTCCTGCTCGTCGAAGCCGACGACCTGGATCGAGCTCATCTTCCCCGCCTGCTTGAGCGCCTCCAGCAAGGCCGGCGTGTGGTACGCGTTCAGACCGATGAGGCCGACGAGGTCCGGGTGCGCCGACATCATGTCTTCGGCGTTGCTCTTCGCCTTGGCGGCATCGATCTGGTCCGTCACGGTCGCGATGACGGTGTACTTCGCCCCCTTCAGCTCCTGGTTCAGCGGGT
Organism: Sorangium sp. So ce887; assembly: GCF_051521455.1. Classification (NCBI taxonomy): domain Bacteria; kingdom Pseudomonadati; phylum Myxococcota; order Polyangiales; family Polyangiaceae; genus Sorangium; species Sorangium sp. So ce887. The sequence goes on from NZ_CP150354.1 coordinate 5,785,701, forward strand.
CGTTCCCGGCGCTGTTGTCCGGGCGATCGAGCAGCTCGTCGAGCACGCCCTGGCGGCGCTTGCGGGCGTTGTCCCCCTCGAGCCGCCCGACGAAGATCGCCAGCTTGCCGCCGCCTGGGATCGCCTCCTTCACGAGCTGCCCCGCCATCCGGCCAGCGACGTAGTTGTCGATGCCGATGTACACGATCCGCTCGCTCTTCGGAGCGTCCGAGTCCTGCGTGATGAGCTTGGTCTTCGCGGCCGCCTTGTTGAGCAGCGGGACCTGGTTCTCCGCGTCGATGGGGCTTATCGCGATGCCGTCGACGCCGCGGATCAAGAGATCCTCGACCCGCTGCATCTGGTCGTTCACGTCGCTCGGCATCACGACGCTCACCTCGGCGTTGTACTCCTTCGCGCCGTCGATGACGCCCTTCTCGGCGATGGTCCAGAACGGGGCGACCCCGTTCGTGATGTAGGCGAGCTTCGGCTTGCCGCGCTCTGCCGGCGCGCCCGCCGCGCCGCTGCCGTTGTCGCAGCCGAGGGCCGCGAGCCCCGCCGCCACGCAGACCCCGACGATGAACCGACCGATTCTCTGGACCATACGCCTCACCCCCTCCACCCGCGAGGAGCCGCCCTGTTGTTCGGCGGCTCAGTACACCTCGTACCCCGCACGGCGCACGATGAAGCAGGCGCCCCCCGGCGGACTGGCGAGCTCATGATGCGCCATCCGCTCCGGAGCTGTCTACACGATTCGACGTAGAGACATCCGGCGAGGCCCTACACACGCGGCCCCGAAGAGCTCCCGGCGCCCGCTCGGCCGACGGCGTAGGCGATCCCGCTCTGCAGTGTCCCGCGGATCACGATGCGCGACAGGTCGATGTCGAGCCGGATGAGCGCCTGAGCGACCTCGCCGCGGATGCCCGTCAGCACGGCCTGGGCCCCGAGCAGCCGGAGGGCGTTCGCCGCGTTGATCAGGGCGTTCGCCACGCGGTGATCGACCCCCTTGATCCCGGTGACATCGATGATGACGACGCGCGCGCTGCTCCTGGCCGCGCCGTCGAGCAGGGTTTGCAGCACGTCCTCCGCGCGCTCCTCGTCGAGCGTGCCGATGAGCGGCATGACCATGACGTCGTTGGTGATGGGCACGAGCGGGGTCGACAGCTCCGAGATCTTCGCCCGCTGGAACCGGATCACCTCCTCATGCAGCTGGGCGCGGGCCTCCTCGGCGCGCTCACGCTCGCCGAGCTCGTGCAAGAGGCGCAGGTTGGTCTCCCGGAGCTCCTCGCCCTGCGCCGAGAGGCGCTCGTTCGCCTGCGAGAGCTCCTCCGTGCGCTCCCGCACCTCCCGCTCCAGCCGCTCGTTCGCCGCCCGGAGCTCGGCGCTGACGGCCGTGAGGTCGGTGTAGAGCAGCGCGTTCTCGACCGCCACCGCGGCCTGCGAGGAGAGGAGCCGCAAGAGCGCGATGCGATCGGCGGTGAACGCGTGCTCGGCGAGGTGGTTCTCCAGGTACAGCACGCCGCTCAGCCGGCCCTGGTGCAGGAGCGGCAAGCCGAGGATCGATCTCGGCCGGCGCGCGATCACGTGCGGATCGCCGGCGAGGCGCGGATCGTCCGCCGCGCGCCCGATCACGAGCGCCTCGCGCGAGCGCGCCACGTAGTGCACGACCGAGCGGGCCAGATCGAGGCGCGCCTCCAGGGGCATCGAGAGCCCGAGGCTCACCATGTCGGGGTCGACCGAGATCATCGCCTCGACCGTCAGCACCTCGCCGCGCGACAGGATCAGGAACCCCCGGCTCGCCCCGGCGCTCTTGATCACGATGCGCAGCACCTGATCGAGCACCTTGTCCAGCACGATCTCGCTCGAGATGGCCTGCGCTGTCTCGAGGACCGTGGCGAGATCGAAGCTCTCCCCCGCGGCGAGCCCTTGCAGCGCGGTGCTCGTCGGCGAGAGCGCGAGAGGCCCGCCCTCGGCCGACGGGACGGCCGGCGCGAGCTCCTCGCGCAGCGCCTCGGCCTTCTCGCTCGCCCCCCAGCGCTCGTACAGATAGAGCGCCCTGCGCAGGAAGATGCCGGCGAACTCGGCCCTGCCCTGGGCGAGCCAGAACCTGCCGTAAAGCTCGTTCCCGAGCGCCTGGTTGTTGATGTAGTCGGCCTGACGCGCCGCCTCGATCCCCCGCTCGTAGAGGTCCATGGCCTCGGCCCTCCGCCCCTCGACGCGGGCCTGCTCGGCGAGCAGGAGCAGGTATTTGTGAAGGACGTTGTCCGGCCCGGCGTCGGCCCACCGCTTCATCCGCACGAGGAGCCGCTCCAGCTGCTCCTCGTGCTCCCGCCGCTCGGCGCCCTCGGCGCTCTCGCACACGGCGATCCGCATGAGCGCCGCATAGAACGTCGCCTCGGGCACCTTGGCGTGCGTGGGCAAGGCGCCCTCGATCACGGCGAGCTTCGGCATCAGATCGGCGAAGCTCGCCCTGTCGCCGAACAGATAGGCATTCCGGATCTTGGCGTGGACGAGCCACCCCATGTGGTAGGGCGAGCCGCCGTGCCTCGCCGTGTAGGACGCCTCGTCGAACGCGCCGTCGTCGAAGCTGAGACGGCTCTTCGTGAGCCCTTGCAGGCATTTCAGGGGCTGGATCACGCCCGCGAGGAGGATATCGATGATGTCCTGGCTCCGGGCGCGCCGCAGGAACGCGAGGTGCGTGTCGGTGAGCTGCGCGAGCTCCGCGAGGGGCATCCCGTAGGTGAGCCGGTCCGAGCCGCTCTGGCTGATCATGTAGCCCATGGCCGTCCAGTCGCCGGCCTGGAGCCCGAGATCGTAGACGCGGTCGTAATAGGGATCTGCCCTCCGCAGCGGCTGCGTCCAGCTGTGCACGTCCGCGGAGAAGATGTGGTAGGTCTTGGCCCGGAGGACGAGGTTGTCGAGCTGGTCCGCGAGCTCGATGGCCATCCGGCCGAACCGATAGGCCGTCTCGTACTCGCCGAGCAGCGGGCCCACCACCATGCCGTACGCGACGTATCCGAAGGCGGACATATCGCTGTTCCCGTGCTGCAGCGAGAGCGTCACCATCTTCACGATGGCGAGGTTCGCGAGCGTCTGATCGCTCGAGTTGTAGGCCCCGAAGAACAGGTTGACGAGGAGCTCCAGCGTCACCGGGTGCTCGGGGCGCGTCGTCCTCGGGGCGTGGGCGAGCTCCTCGATGCTCCGCCCTCCGAGGAGGACCGGCACCGCCTCGAGCTCCCGCTCGAGCAGCGCGGCGACCTCGGCCCTGTCCTCGGGGATGGGGCACCCGAGGAGCCGGAGGCCGGCCTTCTGGACCAGGGTCGCCTCGTGGTTGCGCCACTGGAGCAGGTACTGGTTCGCCTGGACGAGCTGGATCGAGACCTTGTCCATCGCCGTCCGGGCGCAGGCGAGCGCCGCGGCGCAGAGCCGCTCGGCCTCCTCGAACGCGCCGCACAGCGACTCGACCTCGGCGCGCTCCCTGTGGAGCGCGAGGGCGAGCTCGTAGTGGTCGTCGAAGCCGCCGCGGGGCAGAAACCCCATGCCCGCGCGGAAATAGCCGGCGGCGGCCTCGTAGGCGGTGGCCGCCTTGGCCCTCCTGCCGGCGGCGAGGTTCAGCTCGGCGGCCGTGGCCTGCTCCGCGGGGGAGGTCACGATGGGCGCCGCGATGTTGACGTGGTTGACGATGTCGAAGAGCGCCTCCTCCCGCGCGGCGCCCTCGCTGCTGGCGAGCATGAGCCGCCCGATCCTGAGGTGGACCTCTCTCCTGTGATCCTCGCCGATGAGCGAGTAGGCCGCCTGCTGGACGCGATCGTGCAAGAAGCGGTAGTTGACCCGCCAGTCGACGCCGGTCTGCGCCTCGCCGTCGGTCGCGTGCGCGAGGCGGTAGTCGGCGTCGACGGGCGCGATCAGGCCCTCTTGCAGGATCCTCCACAGCGCGGCCACGGTCTCGTGCGGCGGCCGCTCGCTGATGACCGCGAGCGTGCGCAGGTCGAACTCGTGCCCGATGCACGCCGCGAGCCGGAGGACGCGCACGAGCTCGGGATCGAGCTCCTCGATCTTGCGCGCCATGAACTCGACGACGTTGTCGGTGACCGTGCGCCGCCGGATGCCGTCGAGCTCCCAGGTCCAGGCGCCCGCGTGGAAGCGGAGCAGGCCCTCGGCGTGGAGCGAGACAAGGAACTGCCGCACGAAGAACGGGTTGCTCTGGGTCCGGTCGAACACCACGCGGGCGAGCGGCTCGACCTCGGCGCGGGACGCGGAGAGCGCGTCCGAGAGCAGCTCGGCCACGTCGGCGAGGGCGAGCGGCTCGAGCCTGAGCTCGCGGAGCGGCGCGCCCGCCTTCTCGATCTCGCCGAGCGCGACGCGGAGCGGGTGAGCCGCGTACACCTCGTTGTCCCGGAAGGCGCCGATCACGAGCAGGTGGCCGCGCTCCGGATCCGCGGCGAGGACCTGGAGCAGCTTGAGCGAGGCGGGGTCAGCCCATTGCAGGTCGTCCAGGAAGAGGACGAGGGGGTGCTCGGCGGTCGCGAAGACGCGGACGAACGCCTTGAAAGTCGCGTGGAAGCGGCCCTGCGACTCCGCCGGCGCGAGCTGCTGGACCGGGGGCTGCGGGCCGACGATCCACTCGAGCTCCGGGATCAGGTCGACGAGGAGCTGCCCGCTCGTGCCGAGCGCGCGGCCGAGCTCGGTGCTCCAGCGCGCGAGCTGCTCCGGCCGCTCGGTGAGGATGTGCCGGATGAGCTCGCGGAACGCCCGCGCGAGGGAGGTGTACGGCGCGCCGCGGTTCAGCTGGTCGAACTTTCCCGCGGTGAAATAGCCCCCTCGCTGGGCGATGGCCCTGTGCATCTCGTTCACGAGGGCCGACTTGCCCATGCCCGAGTACCCCGACACGAGGAGGAGCTCGCCCTCCCCGCCTGCGGCGCGCTCGAAGGCGGCGAGCAGCGCGCGCTCCTCCTCGGCGCGGCCGTAGAGCTTCTGCGGGATGCGCAGCGTGTCCGGGATGTCGCGCTGGCCGAGCGCGAAGGGCGCCACCGCGCCGGAGGTCGAGAGCTGGCGGAGGCACGCGTCGATGTCGGCGAACAGGCCGAAGGCGCTCTGGTACCGGTCCTCTGCGTTCTTGGCGAGGAGCTTCATCACGATCCGCGACACCGCCTCGGGCATGTCCGGGACCCGCTCGGGCGGGGGCACGGGCGTCCGCGCGATGTGGCCGTGGATGAGATCCATCGGGTTGCTCTCGCTGAACGGCAGGACGCCGGTGAGCATCTGGTAGAGGGTCACGCCGAACGAGTAGAGGTCGGTGCGGCGGTCGATCACGCGGTTCATCCGGCCGGTCTGCTCGGGCGACATGTACGCGAGCGTCCCCTCGAGCGCCTCGGGGCTCACCGCCTGCTGCGTCTCCTGCGGGAGCAGCGTGGCGATGCTGAAGCCGGCGAAGTGGACCTCGAGCGTGTCCGGATCGACCAGGAGGTTGTGCGGCTTGACGTCCTTGTGAATCACCTTGCGGCGGTGGATCTCGTCGAGGACCCGGGCCGCCGAGCGGGCGATCGTCAGGGCCGCCTTGAGCTCCAGCCGGCCGGCGCGCAGGAGGTCGTGGAGCGTCGTCCTGCTCGGCATCTCGAGCACGAGGGCGAGGCCGTTCTTGTGCTTCTCGATCCCGTACGCCTTGACGACGCCCTCGACGTCGAGCTCGCACAGGACGTTGTACTCGTGCCGGAGCGCCGCGAGCTCGCGCGAGCTCGGGAACTCGCTCTTCAGGACCTTGAAGACAGCAGGCTTGCGCTCGTCGCCCCAGGTGCCTTCGAACACCTCGATGCTCGAGTCGCTGTAAATCTGCTGGCTCACAGTACAGGTTGCGGAGAGCATCTCACCTCGCCACGGCGCTGGACCTCCGGCCGACACTGCCGCTCACGCCGAGCAGACAGGACGGACGGTGGTCTCGCAGAATCGCACCGTGGGCGGATTCTGTCTAGATCGCTTGTCCGCGGATCCCCGTCGAACTGTGGGCGTCCATTCGCACCTGATTGATATTTTGCAGTCCTTGTGTCCCAGCTCTCTCGCTCGAACCGAGCCCGGCGGTCGTGCCCGGCGACGGGCGCGCCGCAGAACTTGCGCGCTGCCGCGTCCCTGTCGCGGCGCGCTATGCGTTGTGGGCTATCTCGCGGGGGACAGGAGCAGCGCGCCATGCGCTGTGGGCTATCTCGCGGAGGACAGGAGGCGAGTAATCCACCTTGCGGCGCTACGCCGACGTCCTGCTCCCCTTCCAGAGCGCGGTCCAGAAGCGTCCCGTCTTCACGGCGGCCTCCGGGGCGGGCTCGAGCGCGGTGTCCACGGCGGGCTTGTCCTTGTGCGCCTGGGCTTCGAGGAACGTGATCAGCCGCTCTCGGAGGGGATAGTACATCGGGTCCTCCAGCACCGCCTGACGGTCCCTCGGGTGCGGGAACGGCACCTCCAGGATCTCGCCCACGCGCGCCCCCGGGCCGTTCGTCATCATCGCGATGCGGTCCGACAGGAACAGGGCCTCGTCCACGTCGTGCGTGACCATCAGCGCCGTCTTCTGGTCCTCTGCCCACAGGTTCATGAGCACCTCCTGGAGCTCGAACCGGGTGAGCGAGTCGAGCATGCCAAAGGGCTCGTCGAGCAAGAGCATCTTGGGCGACAGGGCGAAGGCGCGCGCCAGCCCGACGCGCTGCTGCATCCCGGAGGACAGCTCGCGCGGCTTCTTGTGCATCGACTCCTCGAGCCCGACCAGCTCGAGGTAGTGCGTCGCGATCTCGATGCAGTCCTTCTTGCTCTTCTGCCGGTGGACCTGCTCCACCCCGAGCAGGACGTTCTCGAGCGCCGTCATCCAGTGCAGCAGGCAGGGCGACTGGAACACGACCCCGCGGTCCGGGCCGGGGCCGTGGATCTGCCTGCCCGCGAGGACGATGCCGCCGCTCGTGATCTCGCTCAGGCCCGCGACCATCGACAGCACCGTGGACTTGCCGCAGCCGGAGTGGCCGATGAGCGACAGGAACTCTCCCTTCTTCAGGTTCAGGTCGAAGTTCCGGACGACGATCGCAGGCCCCTTCGGGGTGGGAAACGTCTTTGTGACATTCCAGATCTCGAGATACTTCTTCATGCGACTGCCTCCGCCTCCCGCGCTGCGCCGGACACGCCCTTGCCCGCCTTCGGCCCGGCCCCCGGGCCGAGCAGGTAGTTGATGACCGCGCCGCGGATCTCCTTGAAGCGCGGATCGTGGTTGAGTGCCTTGCGATCCCGCGGGCGCTCGAGATCGACGATCACCCCGGGACCCAGCGTGGCGCCCGGGCCCTTGCTGAGCGGGACGATCCGGTCGGCGAGGAGGATGCCCTCGTCGACGTCGTTGGTGATGAGGAGCACGGTCTTCCGGGTGGCCCGCCAGATCCGCGCGATCTCGTCCTGCAGCGTCGCGCGCGTGAGCGCGTCGAGCGCGCCGAGCGGCTCGTCCATCAGGAGGACCTCCGGTTCCATGGCGAGCGCCCGCGCCACCGAGACCCGCTGGCGCATGCCGCCGGAGAGCTGCGCCGGCTTCTTGTCGCGGGCCGGGGTGAGCTTCACCATGGCGATGTATCGCTCGGTGTGCTCCCGCTTCTTCTCCGCGGGCCAGGACGAGAAGATCTGGTCCACGGCGAGATAGATGTTCTCGTAGACGGAGAGCCAGGGCAGGAGCGAGTAGTTCTGGAAGATGACGCCGCGGTCGGGCCCCGGCCCCTCGACCGCCTTCCCGTTCAGCGTCACCACCCCGGTATCCGGCTGCAGGAGCCCGGCGATGAGCGACATGAGGGTCGTCTTCCCGGCCCCCGAGTAGCCGACCACGGCGACGAACTCGCCCTTCTCGATCTCCAGGTCGATGTCCCTGAGCACCTCGGTGCGGGTGACCCCGGCGCCGTAGCTCTTCCCGACGTTGCGCAGCTCGAGGAGCGCCATGGCCGTCACCCTCCCGCCAGCTTGAGCCTGCGCTCGACGAGGCTCATGAGCGCGTCCAGCAGGAAGCCCACGAGCCCGATGGTGATGATGCACAGGATGATGTGCTCGTAGATGAGGCTGTTGTACTCCTGCCAGAGGAAGCCGCCGACCCCGGGCGAGCCGGTCAGCATCTCCACGGCGACGATGACCAGCCAGGCGATGCCGAGGCTGAGCCGGAAGCCCGTGAACATGTACGGCAGCGCGGCGGGGAGCTGCACCTTGAGCAGCGTCTTCATGCGTGAGAGCCGGAGCACCCGGGCGACGTTCATGTAATCTTGCGGGATCGACCGCACCCCGAGCGCTGTGTTCAGGACCGTCGGCCACATCGAGCACATGGCGATGGTGAAGACGCCGGCCGGGTCCGGCTTCTGGAAGAGCACGAGCCCGAGCGGGAGCCACGCGAGCGGGGAGACCGGGCGGAGGATCTGGATGATCGGATCGAAGCTCGTCCTGAACAGCTTCGAGGCGCCGAGGAAGAAGCCGATGGGGATCCCGAGCAGGATCGCCAGGGTGTAGCCCTTCGCGACCCGCTGGAGCGAGTACCACGTGAAGCGGAGGATGCCCTGGTCGAGCTCTCCCCGCTTCTCGAACGGCTCGAAGATGTAAGGCTTGCTCACCTCCCACGTCTTGAGCGGAGAGGGCAGCGCCTGGGTCCACAGGCTGCTCGCGATGGCCCACAGCCCGATCACGCATGCCACCCCGACGAGGGGCAGGATCAACTTGTCGACTCGAATCCTCGGAGACATCGCTTTCGCCTCGCTCATGCAGCACTCCTCCGCCGCCGCCGCGCTTTCCGTCGGCTCCCGGCGATGTGGGGGTTCATCCCTTCAGGGCGTTGACCGGGAAGGACGTCGCGTACTTCTCCGGGTCCTTCGGGTCGAACGTCACGCCGTCGAACAGCGTCTCGGGCTCGTCGCTCGGGCCGCCGTGCTGGACCCCGAGCTCCTTCATCGCCTCCTCGTAAAGGTCGGGGCGCATGACCTGCTTGACGACCCCCTCGTAGTCCGGCTTCCCCGCCACCATGCCCCAGCGGCGGAACTGGCTGAGCCACCAGAGCGCGTATTTCGCCTGCGGGTAATTGCAGCCCCGGTCGCTGAAGATCATGTAGTCCTTGTCCTCTTTCTTACGACCGTCGCCGTAGTCGTAATGCCCCTGGAGCCGGCCCAGGATGAGCTCCGGCGGACAGTTGATGTACGTGGGCCTCGACACGATGTCGGCCTGCTCGGGGCGGTTGTCGAGCTTGTCGAGCCAGACGCTCGCCTCGTGGAGCGCCTTGAGCACCGCCTTCACCGTCCTCGGGTTCTTGTCGGCGAACTCCGCGGTGAACGCGCACACCTTCTCGGGGTGGTCCTTCCAGAGCTCCTGCGTGGTGATGGCCGTGTAGCCGATCTGATCGGCGATCGCCCTGGCGCCCCACGGCTCGCCGACGCAGAACCCGTCCATCTGGCCCACCTTCATGTTGGCGACCATCTGCGCGGGCGGGATGGTCACGAGCGCGACGTCCTTGTCCGGGTGGATGCCGCCTGCGCCGAGGAAGTAACGGGTCCACATGGCGTGCGTTCCAGGCGGGAACGTCATCGCGAAGGTCATGGGCGAGCCCTTCTCCTTCGCCTCGTCGACGAACGGCCGGAGCGCCTTGGGATCCCCGGCCACCTTGCCCTTCAGGTCGCTTTTCAGCGTGATCGCCTGACCGTTGCGGTTGAGCTGCCACGGGATGACCATGGGCTTCTTCGGCGACCCGAGGAGCCCCATCGTCGAGGCGAGCGGCATGCCGAAGAGCATGTGCGTCGCCTGGAGGTCTCCGTTCGACAGCGAGTCGCGGATCGCCGCCCAGCTCGCGCCCTTCACGATGGTCGAGCTGATGCCGTACTTCTTGAAGAACCCCTTCTCATGAGCGATCACGAGCGGCGAGCAGTCGGTCAGCGCGATGATGCCGAAGCGCAGCTCGGACACCTCCGGCCTGTCGGCGGTCGCCACGAGGGGCGCGGCGTTCGCCGCCGGCGGCCCCGGCTCGCCGGAGCGTGAGTCGCAGGCGGGGAGGAGCGCGGCTCCCCCGAGCCCGAGGGCGCCGCCGAGAAAGCGCCGGCGTTCGAGGGGCATGGCGCTCGGTGCCTCACGCGAAGGTTCTCGTCTCTTCATTCCATCGTCCTTTGCTGTGAATGACCGCGGAGTCGCGGGCGCGTGGAGAGGTACGCGCCCGCCGGTCGGGGCAGAACGGACGGGTTGCGCTCCGGGGGCGCCGTCCGTGAAATCGCCTGTTCGTTCGACGGTGTGCCAGGCCAGCTCCGCAGCGGATCGGCGGGAGGAGATCGATCTCGCGGCGGGTGTGTACCCGGGATGGCATCAACCCTACACGGGCCCATGATCCGCCAAGGACGATGCATGGGCGCGTGTTTCAATCAAGTTTCTATGGAATGTTTTTTCTGCATTCGAAGTCGTGCGCGTCTCGACGTCTCCACGTCTCGACGTTTCCACGTCTCGACGTTTCCACGTCTCGACGTTTCCACGTCTCCACGTCTCCATGTCTCCACGTCGGTTGCCGGGCGGCAGCGTTCCGGGGCCGGGTCCGAACGCCCTCGCTCGACGGATGGATCGCCTTCTCCGGCGGCCGCCAGGTCGGCGTGCGTTGCTTGCCAGGCTGCAGGTGAGGCGGTAGCGTCCGCGCCGCGCGGCTCATCGCCGCGCAGGGCGTGACGGGATGATGCGGTAGGGAGAGGAAGGTAGATGACGAGCGGGTCCGCGAGATGGGTGTGGGCGGCGGCGTGCCTCGTGGCCTGCGGGTGTACGGCCGTGGCCGGGCTCGACAAGCCGTTTCATCTGCAGGAGGGCGGTGGCGCGGGGGGAGAGGGCGCCAGCGGAGGCGGCGGGGCCGGAGGCGGCGCCCCCGAGGGGTGCGAGGACGAGGTGAGCGAAGGGTGCGTCTACGCGCGGTGCGGCGCCGTCCCGGCCAGCGCCCCGGGCGGCGTCTACACGCTCGATCCCGACGGCTCCGGTCCGCTGGAGGCGCTCCAGGCCCACTGCGGTGAGCCGGCCGAGGACGGCGACCGGTGGGCGCTCGTCTACAACAGCGTCGGCGCGGCGGACGGCGCGACGCTGCCGTTCTGGAAGATCCTGTATGCCGACCGGCTCGGCGCCAAGGGGGAGCCGTCGCTCGGCGAAAACCATTACCAGCCTTCCCTGTACGTCGCCGGCCGGGAATACCGCGACGAGGTCGAGGACATCGCCGGGACCGTCGCCGAGGTCCTGCGCGCGACGGCCGAGGGCATCGACACCGCGGACATGCACCTCCTCACGCCGGTCCGCGTCGCCGGGGAGGAGGAGCTCTTTTCGTGGCAGTTCGCCACCGGGTGGTCGTCGCCGGACTTCGACACGGACACGAAGAGCGACGGCAACTGCGCGAGCGTCTATGCGGGCGTCACGCAGCACTACGGGCACTGCTTCGTCTACAACCTCGGCGCGGACGACGACGAGCCGATCGAGGACGAGGGCTGGGGGCCGCACGTGAACACCGCGGCCGCGACGTCGTACGGGCTCTCGAACGATGGCAGCGGCTACACGCGCGTGAAGCGGATCTCCCGCTGGACGCGCTGGTGAGCGCGCCCCGCGGGCTCAGGCCGGGTGCGCCACGAGCGGCAGCGACGTCACCCCGCGGATCGAGAGGGCTCGCCGCCACACCGGCGACCCGGCCAGGGAGAAGCGGCGGACGCGCGGCAGGAGCGCCGCCAACACGAGCCTGGCCTCGAGCCGCGCGAGCGGCGCGCCCAGGCAGAAGTGGATACCGTGCCCGAACGGCAGGTGGGTGACCCCGCTCCGGTCGACGTCGAACCGATGCGCGTCCGGGAAGTGCGCCTCGTCCCGGCTGGCGGATCCGATGATCACGAGCACCTTCGCGCCCTCCGGGAGGCGCACTCCGCCGAGCTCGGTGTCGGCCGTGGCGACCCGGTACACCGACCGCACCGGCGGCTCGTACCGCAGGACCTCCTCGACGAACCTCGGGACCAGCTCCGGATCGGCGCGCAGGCGATCGAGCACCTCCGGGTGCGCGATGAGCTGCAGCGCGCTGTGGCTCAGGAGGTGCACCGTGGTCTCCAGGCCGCCGACGAGGAGCAGGAACAGGAAGCTCATCAGCTCGGCGTCCGTGAGCGACTGGCCGTCTACCTGGGCGCGCAGGAGGTCCGTCACCATGTCGTCGGCGGGCTCGCGGCGGCGGCGGGCCAGCACCTCGGTCAGGTACTGCTCCGCCTCGCGCACCGTGGCGCGGATCTCCTCCATGCGCGCGGTCATGTCCGGCGTGACCGGAGCGATGCTGGTGAGATCGTCGGTCCAGCGCTTGAAGCGCGGGTGAAGGGACGGATCGAGGCCGAGGAGCTCGCCGATGACGCTCGCGGGGAGCGGCATGGCGAGCGACTCCACCCAGTCGACCGGCTCATCCAGCGGCAAGCGCGCCGCGAGGTCCTCGGCGAACGCGCGCACGCGCGCCTCCAGACGGGCCATGGCCGCGGGCGTGAAGGCGCGGTTGACGAGCGACCGCAGGCGGCCGTGCGCTGGCGGGTCGAGGACGAGCATGGAGTCGCCGAACGGGTTGTGCCCGAGCCACGCCGGCTTGGTGGCGGCGCGGAAGCCCTCGGACGAGAACAGCGCAGGGTCCTTGAGGACGGCGACGACGTCGTCGTGGCGGGTCACCGCCCAGAAGCCGCCCGGGTCGACCTGGCACACGGGCGCGTCGCGCCGCAGCTCGGCGTAGGTGGGGTACGGGTCGGCGAGCATCGCGGGGGACATCAGGTTCAGCCGTTCGCTCATGGATCGAGACCTCTCGGATCGGTCGGAGATGGGGCGGCATGGTCGCCTGCCGCGGGGGCGCGCTGCAAGCTCGTCCCCGATGCATGAGAGAAGGAATCACACAGGCGCGGAGGACACGGAGGAGAGGGCGCGAGTCAATGCCGTGCCCTCTGCGGGGAACCAGGCGACGGCTCCGCCGATCAGCGTTCTTTGATGAAGCCCAGGACCGCGGCGCAGAACGCCGCCGCGTCCTCCTCGGGCCACATGTGGGTGGCCCCGCGGACCACCAGGTGCTGCCCGGGGATGCAGCGGGCCGCCGCGCGGGAGACCACGCTGAACAGCGGCCGGGAGAGCTCGCCGTACGCAAGGGTGACCGGCACCTTCAGGCTGGCCAGGTCGCCGCACGTGATGGCCGGGGGCTGGGGCTGCGACAGGAGGAGCGGCATGGTCCGCGCGTTATCCAGGTAGATGGCCTGCCGCTCCGCGGGCTGAGCGGCGAAATAGCCCTCGCGCTGGCCCGAGCCGTCCAGCAGGAGCCTCACGGCTTCCTGGCTGTCACCGCGCTGGACTGCCCCGAAGACGGGGCCGAACATGGCGTTCATGTCGTCCCCCAGCGCGCTCAGCTCGGCGGGATCGGTGACGTACGAGGGCACGCCCGGCTCGTAGACGAAAGCGCTCCTGATCAGCGCTGGATGGCTCAGCGCTGCGCCCAAGGCCACATGGCCGGCGTAAGACCACGCGACCAGGTGCGCGGGGCCCGCGTCGAGGGCGCGAAGGAGCGCGACAAGGTCGTCCGTGTGCGTCTGCACGCCGAGCGGAGGCCAGCTCGATCCCCACGCGCCAGTCCCGAAATAGCGCTGGCTGTAGGCGATGGCCCGGTGATGCTGGCCCACGATGGCGCGATGCCGGTCCCACATCCGGTGGTCCGAGGCCGCTCCGTGCAGGAACACCACCGGGGTGCCCTGCCCCTCCTCCGCACAGGCGAGGTGGGCCCCGTTCACCTCGATGAACCGAGGAGTCTGCGCGCCGTCCGGGCCGCCGTGGCCCGCCAGGGGTGCTGTCGTCATGGGCATGGAGCGATAGCTCGCTCGAGCGCCCGGATCAATTGCCGCGGGGCGACGATGGGAGCAACGCCGTGAACTCGCTCGACATCGAGGTCTCGAGCCCACGCCCGCGCCGGCTCCTGTGGGAAGTGTCATGGGGCCTTCCGGCGCCGGCCCTCCGGGGGGACGGCTCGGGTCAGCAGGTCAATCCGGGGTGATGCTCAGCTCGAACGAGCCGGCAGAGACGTTGTTGTAGCTGTCGACGAAGATGTCGATCGGAGTCCCCGCCCTCGCGCACGTCGCGCTCCTCGCAGTCCTTCAGGATGTCCCCGTCGACAGAACGTGCCACAAGACTGCAATAGCGGAAATGGTGGACACTATTGCGTCCTGGACGAACTTTTCTAGTAAAGAAATAGATCTAACAATCGTGCACTCATGAGATGGCGACGTTGCATAATCGAAACGAGAGAGGGCACGTCCGTGACGCATCGACGCAATTTGGGGGAAGTTCCCGATGGCACATTCAGTGCTTCATAGGACCGCAGCGCCGCCGGCGCGGCCTTCGCCCCCCCTGAGGCCCCGGCGGCGCTGCCTTTTTGTTTGTCTGCGTGGGTTGCGTGCCTGACCGGCTCAGCCTGCCTCCCTGGCGGGCCGGGTCCGTCCGGCACGACGGCGGTGAGAGCCGTTCCCCGTGACGTTGTAGGGTCCGCCGCCCCAGGGCGACGAAGCTCTCCTCTCCCCCGGATCAACTCCCCCGAATCAACGGTTCGAGTGCCGCGACTGCCCATCTCGGTGCAGCCGGCCGCCCTGGACCCTCCGCTTCAGCATCGAGGAAGCCGCGCGATAGGGGGTCTGCCGAGCAGCGCGTGCCGGCGACTTGGCTCGCGAGCACCGCGGCCTCGAGAGAGGCGACCTCCGACGCGTCGAGGGAGAGAATCGAGACTCGATAGCGCGTCCTCGAGCTGTTTGCGCGTGCGATACGGATCCGCGAAGGCCACTTCCGGCGCCGTCGAGCTCGCGGCTCGAACGCCGCGTGGAGCTCGTCGGGCGCGGGCTCGGGCTCTCCGGCGCCCGCGGCCCCTCCGCCCGCCCGTTGTTGACCCGTGACCGGAGGGCGCGCGAAGATCCGGCGCTGCCTTGCTCCACCCCCTGACACGCACTCTCGCCGCACTCCTCGCGCTCGCTGCGGGCGCATGCTCCCGGGGTCCCGCTCCCGGCACGGACGCGGGCGCGGCCCCGGCCGGCAGCGCGGGCGCCTCGATCGGCAGCGCGGCCGCTCCGGTCGATCCCCTGGCGCCGCCGGGCGCCGCGCCGCTGCGCGCGCCGGTCCGGGAGGGCGGCGCCCTCGCCCGCGCGGCGCGCGAGGACGCGCTCTACGTGGCCGACGAGGACCACGGCGTCGTGCGCGTCGTGCCGCTGCCGCTCGACCCCGCGCGTCCCGGCGCAGGCGTGCCCGCGCCGGGACGGCCCGCGCAGGTGCTCGCGCTCGGCGGGCCCGAGGGGCGCGTGCTCGCCACGGTCCGCGACCCGGGGCTCTTGCTCATCCTCCGGCCGGACGCGGCGGCCGGCCTCGTCGAGGTCGGCCGCGTGCCGCTGCCCGCCGACGCGTGGGGCATCGCGGTCACGCCCGACGAGAAGACCGCGATCGTGACGTCGGCGTGGACGCACAAGGTCTCGGCCGTGGACCTCGAGACAGCCAGGACGAGGTGGACGGTCGACGTGGCGCGCGAGCCGCGGGGCGTCGCCGTGCTGCCCGACGGCAGCGCCGCGTACGTGAGCCACCTCGTCGGCGCGGATCTCACGCGGATCGACGATCTCGGCGGGGCGCCGAGGGTCCGGCGCGTCGCCCTGCCCGCGTCGCCGCTGCGCGCCCCGTCGGGCGAGCGGCTCGCGGCGTCGCTGGGCTATGCGCTGGCGCTCTCCGAGGACGGGCGGCGCCTGTTCGCGGCGCGGCACGCGCTCGGCGCCATGGGCCACGCCGCGTGGTTCGGCGCCGCGACCGTGGACGTGCTGATCACCGGCCGGGACGAGCCGCTCGCCCCGCCGCACCACGGCAACCTGCCGGTGCTCCGGTCGGCGTTCGCCGAGCAGGTGATCACGCCGGAGAGCGTCATCACCCTGCCGGGCGCGAGCGTCACGCCCGTCACCCAGCCGCGCGCCGTGGCGTACCGCAAGCGCGCGCGCACGCTGCTCGTGGCGGGCGAGGGCGACGACCTCGTGCTCGAGGTGGACGCGACCGCGGTGGATCCGACGCTCGCGATCGTGAAGAGCTACCCGGTCGGCGGCCGCTATGACCCGCACATCCGCGTGGCGGGCACGTGCGGCGCGCCGACCGGCCTCGCGCTGTCCGCGGACGAGGCGACGGCGTGGGTGTTCTGCCGCTCGACCGGCGACGTGGCGGCGCTCCGGCTGCACGATCCGGCGACGGGCGCGGCCGCGGCGACGGCGAGCTCGGCCGCGGCGTCGGCCGGCGCTGCGCCGACCGCCGCGCCGCCCCCGGAGGGGCCGGCGGCGCTCGTGCACCTCGCCGACGATCCGCTGGGCCCCGAGGTCGCGAAGGGCCGCCGGCTCTTCTACAACGCGCTCGATGGCACGGTGAGCGGCAACCTCGGCTGCGCGGGGTGCCACCCCGACGGGCGCGACGACGGGTACGTCTGGCGCGAGGCCACCTTCAGCACGGCCGACGGCGAGCACGCGAACTTCGTCGGCCGGCCGGAGAACATCCCCGAGGTCGCCAAGAAAAAGGGGGTTCCGCGGCGCACTCCGATGCTCGCCGGCAACGTCGGTGCGGCCGGGCCGTACGGCTGGCATGGCGAGAGCGACGATCTCGTCTCGAGGCTCCAGACGGGCATGGGGCTGCACCGCTGGGGCGGGCTGCCGATCGACCACACGCCGGCCGGCGTCGCGGCCCGGGCCACGGCTCTCGCGATGTTCCTCCGCCGGGGCCTGGTGACGCCGCCGCGCGCCGAGGGGGCGCCCGACGAGCGGGTGAAGCGCGGCCAGGAGATCTTCCGCAGCGACGAGGCGAAGTGCTCGCGCTGCCACGTGCCCGAGAGCGAGTACACGGATCGCATGGCGTACCCGATGCCGAAGCGGCCGCCGCTGCCGGGTTACGACGAGGATCCGCGCCCCGAGTACAAGACGCCGTCGCTGCGCTTCGTGGGCGGGCGGCCGCCCTACCTGCACGACGGGCGCGCCGGCACGCTCGCGGAGCTCATCGAGCAGAACGCCGACCGGATGGGCAAGACCAGCCACCTGTCGCCCGAGGATCGGGCGGCGCTCGTGGCGTTCCTGGAGACGTTATGAAGCTGCGCTTCGCGTGGATCGCCTGGATGGCCGCCGGAAGTGCCGGCGTCCTGGCCGCGGCTGCCGGCGCATCCGGCGCGCAGCAGGGCGGCGCGCGCGCGGCCGCAGCGCCCGACGCCGGCGAGGAGCGATCCCTCGACGCCGAGCCCTTTCCTGCCGAGCCGTCGAAGCAGCCCACGGCCGCCGAGTGGAAGACCGCGCCTCGCGTCCGCCTCTCCCGCACCGGCCCCGCGGCCGCGGGCTGCCGCGGCTACCGGATGAGGGAGTGGCTGCGCATCCGCTGCCCTGAGCTCACCGTCTCGGCCATCTCGCTGCTCGGCGGGAAGACCGAGGGCGTGGCCTTCTGGATCGATCCTCCCCTCGGCGGCAGCGAGCTCCCCCGCGGCGGCGAGGTGATGTTCCCGATCCGCCGCGGCGACCGGCGCGTGATCCAGATCCTGACCTTCGGCCCGGGCTACGACGGGCCGTTCACCTTGTTGCCGGCGATCGTCGTCCAGGAGCAATGGCTGGACGACGAGCCGGCGCCGACCGTGACCGCCTCCTGAGACACCATGCGATCCCACACCACGCCCCTGCCCCTCTCCGCGCTGCTCTTCCCTGCCGCCGCGTGCGGCGTCCTCGTCGCCGCGTGCGGCGCCTCCCCGGCTGCCCCCGAGGGCGCCCCGCCCCCCGCGCCGTCGCCCGCAGCGCAGGCCGTGCCGGCGAGCCCCTCCGGAGGCGCGGCGACCGCCCCGGCGCCGCCCCAGCCCGGGTCCACCGCGGCCCCGGCGCCGGCCGGCGCCGACCCGGCCGCCGCGCCGCCGGCCGGCAGCGGGCAGGCCTCCGCCTCGGCCGCGCCGGCGCCCCTCTCGGACGGCTGCCCCGACGGCATGGTCCGGGTCCCGGGCGGCAGCTTCGTGATGGGCCCGCTCAAGGTGAAAGCCACCGTGCCGGACCTCTGCATGGACAGGACCGAGGTCACCGCCGAGGCCTACGCCGCGTGCGTCAAGGCAGACAAATGCACGGATTCATTCGCAAATTGCGCAAAGGAAGCGTCGACCTACGGCGTGCCCGGCAAGGAGAAGCAGCCGATGGTCTGCGTCGACTTCCCGCAGGCCGAGGCCTACTGCGCGGCGCAGGGCAAGCGGCTGCCGCGCGACGGCGAGTGGGAGTGGGCGGCCCGCGGCGGCGAGGAGGCGCGGCCGTACCCGTGGGGCGGCGAGGCCCCGAAGGATCAGCTCTGCTGGTCCGGCGGCGGCACCGTGCGCAAGACCGCGTGCGACGTGGGGAGCTTCCCCGCCGGCGAAAGCCCGCAGGGCATCCAGGACCTGGCCGGCAATGTCTTCGAGTGGACGACGAGCGCCAACGACGGTAGCGGCAAGATGCGCGTCGCCCGCGGCGGCAGCTGGCGTGACGGCATCCCGCCGCTCGTCAGGACGGCGCGGCCGGGAGGGTTCGAGGTGACCTACCGCTGCGGGTTCCTCGGCATCCGCTGCGTCGTCGAGCCGGCGGCGCCGGCGGCCAAGTAGGTCGCGCCGCGTCGGTCAGCGCTCGGCGCGTCCGGAGACGCTGTCGATACAACACCAGCGATCGAGTGGACACCTTGTGGCATCGCGCTCGGCTTCGCGGGCGGTGCTGTATCCTCCGCGCCGATGAATTGACCCCATCGCCCCGCGCCCCACAGGCAGCGTCCCATCGCGCGCGCAAGCAGCAGAGTCGGCACATCCCACCGCGGGCCTTCCGCGCGCTCACGAGCCCAGCGTCGAAGGAGCGAGCATGACAGAGCATGACAGCGCAAGTTGACCGCGCCCGCCGGGCTCGCGGACGCCTGCTCCGCCCGCGTCTCGCGGCTTGCCTTCCGGCCCGGCGCGGCGCACCTTCGCGCCCAGCCACCATGCACAGCGACGATCCCTACGTGATGTCCGCCTACGTCAAGCTCCTCGTGGCCGACGCGGAGCGCTCCGCCTCGTTCTACGAGCTCCTCGGCTTCACCCGAGCTCACCAGGATCCGGTGTTCGTCCACCTGCGCTGGGCGCCCCATGCCGATCTCTTCCTCATCGCGACGCCGCCGGGTGTCTCGCTGGCCGGTCAGCGCGGCCTCGGCGTGATCGTCTGTTTCAGCGCGACCGGCGACCTCGGCATCGAGACGATCGCCGCGCGCGCCGCTGCGGCCGGCGCCGCCGTCGACGGGCCGCGCGACCAGCCGTGGCATACGCGGGAGGTCGTCGTCACCGACCCCGACGGCTACCGCCTCTGCTTCGTCGAGCCGAGCACGGCCCTGCCGGGCTGACGCCCCGCCCGACGACCGGGGACGCGAGCGGGCGAGGCGGGCAGCGCCGTGCGGGCTCGTGTATCATCGCGCCGGCATGTCGTCGGAGCCGTCGCAGCCCAGGCGAATCGGGCGGTATCTGCTGTACAGCCCCATCGCGTCCGGCGGGATGGCGTCCGTGCACCTCGGCCGGCTGGTCGGCGAGGCGGGCTTCGCGCGCACCGTGGCCATCAAGCGGCTGCACCCCCAGCTCGCCGAGGCGCCCGAGATCGCCGAGAGCCTGCGCGGCGAGGCCCGCATCGTCGCGCGCATCCAGCACCCCAACGTGGTCGCCACGCTCGATCTCCTCATCGCCGAGGACGAGGCGTTCCTTGTCATGGACTACGTGCGGGGCGAGTCGCTGGCGCGCCTGCTCCGGGCGGCGCGCGCCCGCGGCGCGCCGGTGCCAGCCCCGATCGTCGCGAGCATCGCGTGCGGAGCGCTCCACGGCCTCCACGCGGCCCACGAGGCGCACAGCGAGTCCGGCGAGCCGCTCGGCATCGTGCACCGGGACGTCTCGCCCGAGAACGTGCTCGTCGGCGTCGACGGGACGGCGCGGCTGCTCGACTTCGGCATCGCCAAGGCCCGCGGGCGGCTCAGCACCACCCGCGGCGGGCAACTGAAAGGCAAGCTGCCTTACATGTCGCCCGAGCAGATCCTCTGCGCCGACGTGACCCGGAGGACCGACGTGTTCGCGGCGGGTGTGGTCCTGTGGGAGGCGCTCGCGGGCCAGCGGCTGTTCGACGGCGGCGACGAGGCCGCGCTCATCGGGGCCGTGCTCGAGCGGCCGATCCCGCCCCCGAGCTCGCTCGCGGCGCACGTGCCGCCGGCGCTCGACGCGATCGTGCTCCGGGCGCTCGAGCGGAACGCCGAGGGCCGCCACCCGACCGCCCGCGAGCTCGCGATCGCCATCGAGGACGCGGTCCCGCTCGCGTCGCCGCGCGCGGTGGGCGAGTGGGTGGAGGAGCTCGCCGGCGACGCGCTCGCGCGGCGGGCGGCCCGCGTCGCGGAGATCGAGAGCGCCTCGGCGGCGGGCCTGGAAGACGCCCGGGCGGCGGGGATGGAGGGCGCCCAGACGGCGGGCTTGGAAGACGCCCAGACGGCGGGCCCGGGCAGCGCGGCGGCGCCCCCGCCTGGGTCCGCGACGTCCAGCGGGCTCTCCATGGCGCTCTCCCCGGGAGACGGCGCGCCGCGCGACGTCCCGCCCGCCGCGACGTCGAAGCGCGCACGCCCGGCCCTCGCGCTGGTAGGTGTGGTGCTCCTCGGCAGCGCGGCCGCGCTCGCAGCGCAATGGGTGCGCCGCGGCCCGCCCGGGCCGGAGGACGCAGCGAGCGCGGCCCACGCGCCCGCGGCGCAGCCCACCGGCACGGGGGTGGTGACGCCAGGCGTGACCGGCGCGCCCCCGACCCCAGCCCTGCCGGCGCCAAGCGCGCCGGGCGCGATGAGCGCGACGCCCACCGCTCCCGCCCCGCCGGCGTCCAGCCCGGAGAGCGCGCCGAGCCCGCCGGCGTCCAGCCCGGAGAGCGCGCCGAGCCCGCCAGCGTCCAGCCCGGAGAGCGCGCCGAGCCCACCGCCGGCGTCGAGCGCCGCCGTGACCGCTCCCGCCTTGAGGCCGGCACGCCCGGCGGCGGGTGCGCGCGCTCCTGCGCCCGCGCCGCGCGCGGCCGGCGCTGCCGCCCAGCGCTGCTCCCCGCCCTATACCGTGGACAAGGCCGGCATACGCCGGCTCAAGCCCGAGTGCATGTGACCCGATGAACGCCTCCTCTCCCGCTCGCGCGCGGCCCGCGCCCACGCTCGCCCTCGCCCTCGCCGTCGCCGCGGCGCTCGCGCTCACCGGCGCCCGCGCCCGCGCCGAGCCTCACAAGCGGGCGTGCGCCGCCGCCTACGAGCGCGCGCAGGGCCTCCGTCGAGACGGCAAGCTCCTCGCGGCGCGGGAGGCGCTCATCGCGTGCTCGCAGCCGACCTGCCCGGCGGCCGCCGTGGCCGACTGCGGGCCATGGCTCGCCGAGGTCGAGAAGAGCCTGCCCACCGTGGTCATCGCCGCCAGGGACGCGCACGGGCGGGAGCGGCTCGACGTGCGCGTGCTCGTGGATGGGCGCCTCCTCGCGGCGGCGCTCGATGGCAAGGCGCTGCCGGTCGACCCCGGCCCGCACACCTTCCGGTACCAGCCCGCCTGGGGCCCCGCGGTCGAGGAGCGTGTGCTGATCCGCGAGGGCGAGAAGAACCGCGCGCTCACCGTGGCCCTGGGCGCCTCCTCGGCCGGCGCGCCGGCCTCTCCTCCGCCGCCTGCCGCGTCGCCGCCTGCCGCGTCGCCGCCTGCCGTGCCGCCGCCCGCCTCGCCTGCCGCGTCGCCGCCTGCCGCGTCGCCGCCTGCCGTGCCGCCGCCCGCCTCGCCTTCCGCCCCGCCGCCCGCCTCGCCTGCCATGCCGCCGCCCGCCTCGCCTGCCGTGCCGCCGCCCGCCTCGCCTGCCGCGCCGCCGCCTGCGGAGCCCGCGGTCCCCGGGCTCGTGTGGGCATCCGGCGCCGTCGGCGCCGCGGGGCTCGCCGTGTTCGCCGTCGCCGGCGCGCTCTCGCTGAGCGCCGAGGCCGACCTGCGCGCCACGTGCGCCCCGCGCTGCGCGGCCGACGAGGTGCGCGCCATCCGCGTCCAGCACGCGGTCGCCGACATCGGCCTCGGCGTGGGCGTCGTCGGGCTGGGGGCCGCGGCGTGGTTCTACGCGACCCGGCCGGCCGCGGCGAGGCCGCCGAAGGCCGGCGCGGGCGCGCCCGGGCCGGCGCTCCGGCCGTTCGTCGCCGGCACCGCTGCCGGCATCGAAGGGGCCTTCTGATGCGTCCCCGGCCGGCCCACGCCGCCGCGGCCGCCCTCGCGGCCGCCCTCGTCTCGGCGTGCACGTTGGTGCGCCCGCTGCACGGCCTCACCTGCGAGCCCGGCGCCGGGAACGCCTCGTGCCTGTACGGCCAGCCGTGCGAGGCCGACGCCGACTGCGCGACGGCCTCGTGCGCCGCGCGCGTGTGCCAGTGCCCCGCCGCCATGGTGACGATCGAGAGCTCGTTCTGCATCGACCAGACCGAGGTGTCGAACGCCGCCTACCGCGCCTTCCTGGCCACGCAGCCGGACGTCGCCGCGCAGGAGCCGTTCTGTCGGTTCAACGACAGCTTCGCGTTCGACACCGGCCCCGGCGCGCCCGACGTGTGCACGACCCGCCGCGAGGACGACCGGCACCCCGCGACCTGCGTCGACTGGTGCGACGCCCGCGCCTTCTGCAAGAGCCTGGGCAAGCACCTCTGCGGCAAGGTCCACGGCGGCCCGCTGCCGTACGGCGGCGACACGGCGCAAGGCGAGTGGTTCGAGGCGTGCAGCGCGGGCGGCGCGCGCTCTCACGCCACAGGTGAGTTCGACGCGCAGCTGTGCAACGGCGACGGCGACGCGACGGTGCCGGTCGGCGACGACGCCAGCATGGCGTGCGAGGGCGGCTATCTCGGCCTGCAGCACATGAGCGGCAACGTCCGCGAGTGGGAAGATGCGTGCTCGGGCGACACCGGCTCCGGCGACCTTTGCAGGACGCGGGGCGGAGCGTTCGACAGCGGGGACGCGCTCGACGAGCTCCGGTGCGACGCGCGCGACGCGCGAGAGCGCGCCGACACGGACCACACGATCGGGTTCCGCTGCTGCAGCGGCTAGCGCCGCGTCGCCCGCGCTCGTCCCTGGTTCCTCGAGAGGCTAGTCCCGACGAGCCCGCGCTCGTCGCGCGGCGCGGGAGTCCCGACGAGCCCGCGGTCGCCGCGCTGCGCGGAGGGTCAGATCAAGGCAACCCCGGCACGTTCATCTGCACGGCGCGCACCTTCGTCCCGCCGCCGACGACCAAGAGGGTCTTGCCGTCGGCGCCGCCGAAAGCGAGGTTGGTGCCGCCGGGGAAGTCGCCGATTGTCTGCCCGTCGGGGTTCAGGATGGTCCCGCCCGAGAGGTACACGTTGCCGTCGCAGTCGACGCCGATGCCGTCGGCGTTGAGCGGAAAATCGCGCTGATTCGACGTCACGCCGGCCGCGTCCACATCGTAGAGGCCTGCGTTCACCACGTAGAGCCGAGTCTGATCGGGCGATAGCGCGATGCCGTTCGGCTGGTCGCCGCCTTGCTTGATGATCGACAACACCCCCTCGGGATCTCGCCTGAACACCGCGCGCCCGACGCCGGGAGGACGATTTCCGACCTCATAGGTCGGGTTCGTGAAATAGATCGTGCCGCTCTGGTGCGCGATCAGATCGTTCGGTGAGTCGAGCAGCCGGTTCATGTACATGTCGGAGAGGATCGTCACCTGCTTGGTGGCGACGTCGAACGAGCTGATCGAGCGGGTCTTGTGGCTCGCGCCCAGCAAATTCCCGTCGAGCGACGCCGCGAGACCGTTCGCGCCCACGTCCGAGATGAACACCTCGCAGCCGCCGCCAGGCGTATATTTGATGATGTCGCCGGTGAAATTGTTGCCTGCGGCGTGCTGCACGAAGTTGGTGAAGAAGAACGCGTTTTGCGCGGCGATCCACGTCGGGCCTTCGTTGTAACCGTAGTTGTACCGGAAACCCTCGCAAACAGCCGTGGATGTGACCGCCTCCGGCGCCGGGAACGGCCCTTCGGGGCACGCCGTCGCCGAGGGCGCCCCGCCCGAGCCGACGGAGCCCCCCGCCCCGCCCGCGCCCCCGGCTCCTGTGCTGCTGCTGCTGCCGCTGCTGCTGCTGCCGCCGCCGCTGGTGCTGGTGCTGGTGCTGCCCCCGCCGCCGGTGCCAGCCGCGTCTCCCCCGGCGCCTCCCGCGCTGCCGGTCGGCTGCGGCGGGGGCTGCTCGGTGTCTGCCGCGTCGCTGCATCCGACGAAGCTCGCCAATACCGCCAATCCAACCCAGTAGAAGCTGTGAAGTCTCATGATGCTCCGAGGGTAGGATAACGGAGGCGAATTGGCCATGGGTTTCCCCGCGCGACGTCGACATTCACCCCGAGCCGCGCGAGATGGGACGGGCGGATATCACGCCGCGAGCCGGTGCTCGAGCTCGATCGGAGTGAGCCGCGGGGGCTGTTCGTCGACGACGATCGTGCTGCCCGGATACCTGCGGACGAGCCCCTCCGCCACCTCGAGCGCTTCCTCCTTCGTGCCGTACGGGAGCGAGTGGGCCACGTACCCCTCGACCGCGACGATCCACCCCCGGCCGTCGGGATCCGGCAGGACGTGATACGCGAATTTCCTCATCATGGCGTCACCTCTCGCCCAAAAGCTAGAGCGGCGCCCGCGATCCGCAAGCGACCGGCGCTGCCGCGTTCGCCGGCCCCTCGGTCGACCTGCGCCCCGCGCGAACGCAGAGGAAAGCGCCGGAGCGCGGCGGCTCACCCCCCGTCCTTCGCCCTCGGGGAACGACGTACCAGCTCGTCGTAGCAGCGGCTCAGCTTCTTGAAGGCGACCTCGCTGGTGAATCTCTCCTGGAAGAGCCTCCTCCCGTTGCTCGACCTCTTCGTCGCGACCTCCCTCTGCCCGTCGATCGCCCTGATCGCCTCGCCGACCTCGCCGGTGGACACCTCTTTCAGGAAATATGCGCTCTCATCGCTCAGGATATCCCCCAAGAAGCCCTTCCTGGTGGTGATGATCACGAGCCCCATCATCAGCGCTTCATTGATGGAGTTGTTGTGCCCTTCCCCCTTGTGGCTCGTGGGATAGCAGAAGATGTCGTTCAGCTTGAAATGCCGCAGCACCTCCTTGTGCGGCTGCAATCCAAGGCGCTGGATCTTCAGGTTGGGCTGCTCGGCTTTGGAGTCCATCCACCGCGTGAAATCATCGTGCTCTTTCCCGATGATGGTCAGGCGGATCCTGGTGCCCTGCCTGGCGGCCTCCTCGCAGCCCGATACGACCTCGTAGACGCCCTTGTCCTTGTAGCAGTACCCCACGAACAGGACCTTGAGCTCTTCATCTCTCAGCTTGTCGGAGACCTCGTCGGGGATCTCTTCCGTCGGGATGAAGTTCGGGAAATAGTGCGCCTCTTTCCCGAACGTCTCCTTGACGAAGTCCAGGTACACGCTCCCCTCGGCGAGGACGACCTTGGAGCTCTTCAGGCAGAAATCGGTGAGGCGCCGCGACAGCGGGTTCGTGCTGCTGTACCACTGCATGAAGGCCCCTGCCTTGATCTCGTACAGGACCGGCTTCCCGAGCATCCTGGAGATCAGCACCACGGCGAACTCCCGGGGGATCGCCCCCCGGTACTGCGCGAGGATATGAACGCCGTCTGGCCTCGCCTTCACGAGGCCGGAGATGAAGGCGGAGATGTCCTTGGCAAGCCGCGCGGGAGCGGTGAATGGACCGAAGTCGTACTGGCCTCTCACGGTGTGAAAGCACGGGACGATCGTGAACTCATCGGACCTGAAATGGTTCAGGTACACCGACATGTTGCGCGTGTAGCCGCCGGTGCCGCCCCCGTACGCGTTCTTGAGCTTGGACAGCACGGGGCCGAACAGGAGGATCGTCTTCACTTGAGCTCCTTGAGGATCTTGAACGGAACACCGCCGATGACGCAGTTGGATGGAACATCCTTGTTGATCAGGGTGTTCGCTCCCGCGACGACGTTGCTACCGATGGTGACCCCCCTCAAGACAGTGCACTTGTCCGCGAGCCAGACGTTGTCTCCGATCACGATGGGCGACGTGCTGTACCCCTTCAGGAGCAATCGGTCGCCCTCCATCGTGTAGTTGTGATCGTGATCCACGATCGCCACGTGCTGAGCGATGGTCACGTTGTTCCCGAGGCGTATGGATTCGAACGCGACCACCCTGGAGTACCGGTTGATGACGAAGTTGTCTCCGATGGTCAGGCTGCCGTCAGCCTGCAGCTCCGTGTGGTCGCCCAGGATCGCCTTTCTCCCGAGCTTGAGCGTCCCCCTGGGCGAGACGAGGACGTAGCAGCTCTCCCCGAGCATCCCCACGCCCCCGAGCTCCAGCCTCCGCCCGTGAACCATCTTTGCGAAGGCGAGCCTCAGCACAGAGCATGATTTGTATGCGATGGAGTTCTTTACTATCCTCATGACCGTTTCCTGGGAGTATCGCCCCCGCCCTTCGTCCCTGCGGGATCTCGTGCTCGATCGCCCGCCCTCACCGCCGGAGATCGTATTTTTCCAGCTTGTAGAGCAGCGCGCGCCGCGAGATGCCCAGCCGCTTCGCCGCGCGCGTCTGGTTGTTGCCCTCGGCGGCGAGCGCGTCCTCGATGCTCTTCTTCTCCAGCTCGGCGAGGCGCGCCGGCATCGACGCGTCCTCCGCGGGCGCGCCCGCGCTGGCCGGCGCGCCCGCGCTCGGGGGGGCCGCGCCGTCCCCGGCCACCGAGGCCGGCAGGTGCTCGACCTCGATGACGCCGGCCTCGGCCAGCACGACAGCGTGCTCGACCGCGTTGCGCAGCTCGCGCAGGTTGCCGGGCCACGCGTGCGCCTCGAGCACCTGCATCGCGGCGGGCGCGAAGCGCGGCGCCCGCTCGCTCATGCGCTCGGCGACCTGCTGCGCGAAGCGGTGCGCGAGCAGCGCGATCTCGGCGCGCCGCTCGCGGAGCGGCGGCACGCGGAGGACGAACGTGCTGATGCGATAGTAGAGATCCTGCCGGAAACGCCCGGCCGCCACCTCGGCCTGGAGGTCCCGGTGCGTGGCGCACACGACGCGCACGTCGAGCTCGATCTCCTGCGTGCCGCCGATCCGGGCCATGCGCCGGCTCTCGAGCACGCGCAGCAGCTTGGCCTGCATGGCGAGGGGCAGCTCGCCGATCTCGTCGAGCAGCAGCGTGCCGCCCTGCGCCGCCTCGAAATAGCCGATCTTGCGGCGATCCGCCCCGGTGAACGCGGCCTTCTCGTGGCCGAAGAGCTCGCTCTCGAGCAGCGTCTCGGGCAGCGCCGCGCAGCTGAGCTGCACGAACGGGCCGCCGGCGCGCGGGCTCACGCGGTGGATCTGCTCCGAGACGACCTCTTTGCCCGCGCCCGTCTCGCCGAGGACGAGCACCGTCGTCCGGGCGCGCGCCAGGCGCTGCACCACCTGGAAGACCTTCACCATCGCCTCGTCCGCAACGACGAAGCCGGCGCCGGAGAGCGCGTCCTCCATCACCGGCGCGGACCCCGGCGGCGTCGGCGGTGGAAGACGCGCGGGCGCAGCGATCGCGACGACGATCTCGGCCGGGCCGACGCGGATCACGTCGCCGCCGGCGAGGTCCCGCACGGCGTCGCGCAAGACGGCGCCGTTCACCGAGGTGCCGTTGCGGCTCCCGCAGTCGACGACCTCGAGGGCGTCGCCGTGCCGCGCGACGATCGCGTGGTTGCGCGACACGCGGGGGTCGTCGACGCAGACCGCGGACTCCGGCGCGCGGCCGATCGCGACCACGTCGCCTTCGGTCAGGTCGATCACCCGCGCCGTGCCGTCGGCGGCGCGGACGATGAGCGACGCCTGCCCCTGGGGCGTCCGGCCGCCGAGCGCGCCCTCCGCGGCTTCCAGCTCGGTCGCGACCTCGGCCGCGAGGGGCGGCGGCACCTCGCCTGACGGAGGGGCTGCCTGTCGACGAGGATCTCGCTCCGTCATGCCGTTCGAAGGTTGCGCAAGTGTACGACGCTTGCGCAACGCTCAGCAACGGCGCAGCGCGGCACGGGCGCGAGACCGCGGGGCGAACGCGGAGCGTGCGCTGGCCCTCGCCTTGCAGTGCCTCTCCAGCGCGCACGGAGACGATGCGGGAGCCGCCGTCGCCGGGAGCCATCGCGGGGACCGCGGAGCGTCGAGAGACGCCCCGCGCCGCCGTGCGCCCAGCTTCACGAACGCACGAACCGAGGAGAGAACCCATGACTTATTCCAGCCGTCCGGCGTCCGTTCTCGCGCGCCGCAGCGCGCTGCGGCACGCCGCCGTGTGCTTGACCGCCGCGCTCGCCGCCGCCGGGTGCGGCGCAGATCCGGGCGCCGGCGCGGACGGCGCCTCGGCGGCGAGCGGCGATGCGGTCACCGGCAGCGGCGGCTCCACCGGCAGCGGCGGCTCCACCGGCAGCGGCGGCTCCACCGGCAGCGGCGGCTCCACCGGCAGCGGCGGCTCCACCGGCAGCGGCGGCTCCACAGGCAGCGGCGGCTCCACAGGCAGCGGCGGCTCCACCGGCAGCGGCGGCTCCACAGGCAGCGGCGGCTCCACCGGCAGCGGCGGCTCCACAGGCAGCGGCGGCTCCACGGGCGGCGACGTCTGGGTGCCCGCCCCGGGGACGACGTGGCAATGGCAGCTCACGGGCACCATCGATACCAGCCTGGACGTCGCCATGTACGATATCGACCTCTTCGAGGCCCCGCAGGCGACGATCGACGCCCTGCGCGCGGCCGGGAAGAAGGTGGTCTGTTACTTCAGCGGGGGGAGCCACGAGGACTGGCGCAGCGATGCGCCGGAGTTCCCCGACGCGGCGCTCGGCAACCCGCTCGACGGCTGGCCCGGCGAGCGGTGGCTCGACACCCGCAGCGCCGGCGTGCGCGACATCATGAAGGCCCGGCTGGACCTGGCCGTGACGAAGCGCTGCGACGGCGTGGAGCCCGACAACGTCGACGGCTACACAAACCGTCCCGGCTTCCCGCTGACCGCCGCGACGCAGCTCGACTACAACCGCTTCCTGGCCGCCGAGGCGCACGCGCGCGGGCTGTCGATCGGGCTGAAGAACGACCTCGATCAGGTGAGAGATCTCGTCGGGGACTTCGACTGGGCGCTCAACGAGGAGTGCCACGCGTACGACGAGTGCGAGATGCTCACGCCGTTCATCCGCGCCGGCAAGGCCGTCTTCCACGCGGAGTACGTCGCCGCGTCGAGGGCAGACGCCGTCTGCGCCGCCACGAAGCCGCTCGGCCTCTCGACGGTGATCAAGAAGCTCGACCTCGACGCCTGGCGCATCGCCTGCCCCTGATCCGAGCGCGCCGGCCCCCGCCGGCGCGAGCGCTGGCCGCCCGCCGGCGGCCAGCCCTCTCGCCCGCTCAGTCGCTCACTCCCCCATCACCTGCAGGAGCTGCGCTTCGGAGAAGCTCTGCTGCTCCGGCTGGTAATACGGGTGCACCTCGGCGCCGCCGTCCTCCGCCCGGACAGGCATGGTCGCCTGCAGCCGATAATCGAAGCTCGCCGCGCCGCCCGCGGGGATCTCCTTCACGTAGAGGATCAGCTGCTTGCCCGTGATCTCGAACTTCGAGAGCAGGCCCGCGGCGATGTACTGCTGGAGATCCTCGGTCAGGAGCTGGAAGCCGGGCGGGAGCCCGACGGTCACGAGGACCATGCTCTGCGCCGAGCTCGTCGTGTTCCGGACGTTCAGCGACGCGGTCACGATGTCGTTCACGTACAGCGAGGTCTTGTCGTAGCTCAGGCTGACCGCGAGCGGCCCGCCCCCGTCGCTCGGGACCGCGCTCCAGGGCAGGTTGTGGCGGCTCACCAGGTTGTAGCTGAGCTTCCCCTCCCCCGCGAAGGCGAGCGTGACCTCGTGCGCGCCGGAGGTCGCGAGGTGCGTCAGGTCGACCGTGGTCATGACGTCGGCCTGGTCCTCGCGCAGGGCGACCGTGCCCGTCGGCTCGCCGTCGACCGCGACGGTCACCGACCCGGTGGCGCCCTCGGTCCCCTTGCTCGCGGCGAGCAGCAAGGTCCGCAGGCTCCAGATCGTCGCCTGGGTGGAGCCGAAGTTGCCGTTCGGGTCCTTCGCCTGGGTCAGGAACCTCACGCCGCCGTCGGCGCTCGACCGGTGCGCGCCCGCGGAGAGCAGCGCGTGCGCCGCGAGCGCGGTGGTCGTGACCTTCGCGTCGTCTCCGACCTCGTAGAACGCGGTCTGCGTCCCGCCGTCGTCCCAGAAGAACGCGTCGCCTTCGGCCGTCTTGCGCTCGTCCAGGGCGTCGAGCACCCGGTCGGTCAGCGCGCCGGAGGGGTCGGCCACGGCGAGCGCATTGGCCACGATGGCCAGCGTGTACAGGTCATCGGTCGCCGGCTGCACCGACCTGCCCACGTAGCCGAGCCCCGCCGAGATCTCGGGTCCCGTGTACCCCGCGCTCGCGAGCGCCCAGAGCACGAAGGCGCTGTTGCGGAGCGTGCCCGTGTGGAAGCTGAAGAACTCGGTCTGATCGCCCTCCCACGTGCCGTCCGACTTCTGCTGCCCGGCGAGCCACGCCACGGTCCTGGCGAGCATCGCCTCGTCCACGGCGTGCACCTTGATCATGTCGGCGAACTCCATGACGCCGAACGCGGTGACCGACAGGTAGGGGTGCCCGTCCTGCTCGCCGAACCACGAGAACCCGCCGCCGGGGTGCTCGAAGGTGAGCAGGCGCTGGTACCCCGCCGAGATCAGCGACTCGGCCTTCATCTGGATCTCCGGGGTGATCTGGCCCGTCTGCTTCATGTACTGCGTGACGAGCACGTTGGGCCAGGTGGTCGAGGTGGTCTGCTCGAAGCAGCCCGACGGCACCTGGAGCATGCTGTCCATGCCGCTCACGACCTGCGACAGGAACGCGGGGTAGATCTCGAGATAGAGCTGGTTCGAGCCGGCGACCGCGCCCTCCGGGAACGAGAGGGCGTGGGCGACGCTGCCCGTCTCGAGCATGCCGGACTGGCTCTCGGCGAACGGCTTGCCGTCCGGGACCACGCGCACGGTGCGGGCCACGGCGTCGGCGCCCTCGGTGCCCCGCGCGGTGACCGTGAGCGAGTTGACGCCCACGGTGTCCACGCGCACGGGGAACCGGACGCCGAGCACCTCGCCCGGCGCGAGCGACACCCGCGAGGAGGTCGCGCCGAGCGCGGTGTACCAGCTCCCCGGCTCCAGGCTGAGATCGACCGTCTGCGGCGTCTCCAGGTAGTTGTAGACCGCGATCGGGAACTCGACCTCATCGCCGCGCGTGAGCGTGGCCGGGAAGCTCACGTCGACGAAGAAGTCCTGGAACACCTTGAAGCCGCTCTGCACGCCGCCGAGCTTGCCGTCGGCCGAGTTCGCCAGCGCCGAGAGCCGCCACTCGGTGATGCTGTCGGCGAGCGGGATGCTCAGGGTCGCCGTGCCGTCGGAGCTCGTGATCACGCTCGGGTTGACATACAGGGTCTCGGGGAACTCGCGCCGGACGCGCGGCCCGCTCTCGCCGCCGCCGCCGCCGCTGGGGTCCCCGGCGCTGCCGCCGCCCGCTCCGCTGGCGACGGCCCCATCGGCCCAGCCGCCGTTGTCGCCTTCGGCGGCGGGCCACGACCCCTCGGGCACGTCCACCCCGAGCGCGCCGAACGCGAACACGATCGACGCGTCGTCCGCGGTCTGCGACACCTCGTCGGGACCCGACGAGACCAGCGTGAGCCCCGTCCAGCTGGAGCTCACCTTGTACGCGTTGCCCCACACGTCGAAGGCGCGGAAGCGCTCGGTCGTCCGGCTCCCGAGCAGCGTGACGTACTCGCCCTCGGCACAGTAGTACTGGCTCGGTTCGCATCCGAGCGCCCGGAGGTCCTGGACGGCGCTCGCCGTGGCCTCGGCGAGCCAGGGCTGGAGCGCGCCCCGCTGGCGCTCATGGAACGGCGCGAGCTCGGTTTGCACCTTCGTCAGCACGGAAGGCCACGTGCGCGCCTGGAGGCCGGTGAGCGACGTGCCGGCGAGCGCGGCGAGCGACGCCTGGGTCGTGCGCTGCGCGGCCTCGGCCTGCTCGGGGTCCTCGCTCGCGGTCGCGCTGAACAGGAGGTTCTGGAGGTTCGCCGAGGGGCCGCGGATCTGGTAGCTCGGCTTCGCGAACTCGTCCTCCAGCTCGAAGTAGGTGCGGAGCAGCCCGGGCTGCGCGTCGACCAGCGCGAAGACGGCCTGATCGACCACCTGGACGCCGACCGCGGCGACCTTCGGGTTGCCCGCGTCGTCCTTGACCGAGAGCCGCAGCGTCGCCGTCTCTCCCGGCGCATACAGGGGCTTGTCGGCGGTGACCTCGATGCTGAGCGCCGAATCGCCCCGCGCGAAGACGGTGCGGCCCGAGCGGACCAGGTTGCCGTCGTCGTCGACCAGGTACGCCTCGACCCGGTTGCTGCCGAGCAGGCCGGCGTCGACGGGCATGCTGAAGCGGGCGCGCCCGCCCTCGAGCTCGAGAGAGCGCATGTCGACGGCCTGACCGTCGTTCAGCCAGTCGACGTAGACGCTGCCTGTCTCCTCGCTCGCCTCGATGGCGACCTCGATCGTCTCGCCGGCCTCGTACACGGCGCGGTCGGTGCGCACGATCAGGTGCTCGCCGCCCGCCTGCGCCACGAAATAGAACTCCCGCTCGACCGCCCGCTCGCCCACCGTGGCCCGGACCGAGAAGGCGCCGTGCGCCGAGCCGAGCGGCGGGGTGAAGCTCACCGCGGCCTGGCCGAAGGCGTCGGTGCGCGCGGCGAGCTGCGCGCCGTCCGGCGCGGTGATGACCGCGTCGGTATCGGGGATCGGCGCCCCGAGCGGGTCCGTGATGAAGAGCAGGAGGGTGTTCGGGACCCCCGGGACGAGCTCGCGCGCCTCGGGCACGAGGACGAGGGAGGCCGCGTCCGCGGCGACCTTCACCGGGATCGCCTTGGTGACCGCCTGTCCTGCCGTGTCCGCGACGGTGACCGTGAGCGTCACGGCGGCGTCGCCCTGCTCCAGCGGCAGGCCCGCGAGGCTCGGCGGCAGCGCCAGGCTGAAGCCGTAGTGCCCCTCGGCGTCGAGCTCGCCCAGGATGCGCTGGAACGTCGTCTGACCGACGTCGAGCGACGCCGCCTCGATGGTCACGCTGCCGCCGGCGACGTTCTTGCCGAAGAAATAGCGCGCGTCGATGGTGCCGGTCACCGTGTCACCGGCGCTGTACCAGGGCTTGTCGGTCCTCACGGCGACCTCGAACCTCGGCAGCGCGTACTGCCCCACGTTGACGGTCTTCTCCGTCGTCGTCTCTCCGCTCACGAGACGCACCTTGAACTCGCCGACGTTCACGATGGAGCCGATCCGGAACGTCGTGGCGGCCACGCCGAAGGCGTCGGTCACGACAGGCTTCTTGAAGATCTTGTTGCCCTTGCCGTCCTCCACCTCGAACGTGACCGCCTCGCGGACGAGCGGCGCGTTGTTCCCCCGCTCGAGCGCGAGCGCGCGGAGGTGGATCGTCTGGCCGGGCTTGTAGAGCGGCTTGTCGGTGGTGAGGAGCAGCTTCGGGCCGGGGCCCTCGACGGTGATGCTCTCGTCGACGACCGCGCTCACGCCGAAGCCGAGCGCCCGCGCGGAGACGGGGAGCGAGCCGATCTCGCCGGGCTCCACCTCGAACACCGCGGCGCCCAGCGCGTCGGTCGTCCCGCGGAGCTCCCGCGCCGCGGCCCCCTCGCCCACGGCGAGCTCGACGGCCACCTCGGGCACGGGCTGGTGGGTGAAGGCGTCCGTCGCGCGCACGCGGTAGCTCGCGGCGCGCCCGCGCACCACGCGCGACGGCCCCTCGAGCTGCACGTCGTAGGGTGGGATGACGCGCAGCAGGCTTCGCGTCACGAGCAGCCCCCTCTCCGACCCGTCGTCGATGCGGACGAGGTAGCGCGCGAGCCCCGGCTGCGCGCTCACGGCCGGCGCAGGCAGGCGAGCCTCCGCGGTCGCCGCCGCCGCGCTCGAGATCTCGACGTCGACATCGGTCGTGCCTTGTTCCTTGTCCGCGTCGATATCGACGAGCGTCACGCGCAGGTGGCCGCGCGTCGCCCCCGTGGTCAGGTTGCGCACCGGGATCCGGAGGCGCAGGTCGCCCTCCTCGATCACGCCCCTGAGCTGCGCTTCGTCGACCTCGATCGTGCCGTTCTGCGGCTGATCAGGGCGGCCGAACGGCGCTTGCGGCGCCTCGTCGGAGGAGCAAGCGGCCCCCGAGGACGCGCCCGCCAGCGCCAGCGCGGCAAGCAGGTGGGGTGAGCTCCAGCGTCGGCGGATTGCATCGAAGCGAACGCGCATAAGTCCAGTCCTCCCGAACGGCGCTGGCACAGCTCCAGCGACCGGCGCGTAGATTGCATCCGGCGTACCAGGACGCTCGAGCAGCAAATCCGCGGGAATAGACGCGGGTCGTCCCGGGGATGTGCCACCTTGTGCCCGGGATCTGGCTCACGCGATGCTCCCGGCGCGGCGCTCGTGGAGGGGTCGCTCCGCGCTCGCGGGGGCGACGGCGGTCGACGGCGCCCGGAGGGGGCGCTCGTCATGAAGCGTGGCGGCCATCTCGCGATCGCACCGGAGAGTCGCCGCGAGCCGGCCCTGTCAGGATCGCGGTTCGGGCTCGCGCGATCAGCATAGATGACCTCCCTGACAACACGCCGACACAGCCCAGGACAAGGGCTGTCGGGTCTCCTCGCTCGCTGGCGCTCCCCTGGACATCGGCGCCCGACCGTCTCAGGCTCTCGCTCGAGCACGAGGCTCTTCGTTCAGGAGGAACCATGCAGATCGACTTCGAGATGCCTGTGATCGCGGAGGGCGGCCTTGATGCGGGCGTGCTCGACCGGGTCCTGGTCGACCGGGAGCGGGGCGTGCTGACCCATGTGGTGCTCCGTTCACCGCTGGCGAGCGAAGAGCTCCTTGTATCGATGGATCTCGTGCAGGGCACGACGGGGGGCGAGCTCCGCCTGCGGCCGGGTCGAGACGAGCTCCTGGCGCTGCCTCGGTACTACGACGGACGGACGACGGCGCAGCCGGCGGGGCGGGTCGACACCTCGCTCGTCCCGCAGCCGCCCGAGCGGAGGCAGGAGCTGGAAGAGGCCCTTGGGGTCACCGAGGATACGGTCGAGCTCGGCCCCGAGACGCGGGTGATGACCGCCGATGAGGCCGAGGTGCAGCTCGTGGGCATCGGCGCGAACGACCCCGGCAATGACATCTCGCGGCTCCGCGTGCGCGGCCCCGCGGGCGCCGAGGCCGACTTCCCCGCATCGTGGATCGAGGTGATGCGCGAGGACGTCGTGGCGCTGACGGTGACCCGGGACGACGTCCTGCGGTTGCGCCCCGCGCCCAGGCGCCGTGACGGGAACCTCGCGGACCTCGAGGGGCTCTCGGGGATGGGCGGGCTCGACGGCGACACGCCCGAGGAGGTGTTCGGCGCGGACTTCGTCGATGAGCTGCGTGACAAGGGCGGAATGGTCCTCAATGTGCCCGGCACGAGCGGCCCCGGCGAGGCCGCCGACAGCCGCGTTGGAGAGCCCGTCGACGCGGGGGCGGGGGCCGGGGTGGAAGGGGTGGAAGCCGAGCGGCAGCGCCCCTCACGGTGAGCTCACGATACGGGCCGCTCGACGGTGCCCGTCTCGATCTTGACAGCGATGCTGGCGCGTGCTCGTCTCCGCGCCCAAATGGACCCGCACGACAAGCCGGCGCGCCGGGACACGGGCACGGCCAGAGTTCTCGATCCGACCGCGGTGGCGGAGGCGTTCCGAAGCGAGATGCGGGCGGAGATCGCCGCCCTGCCTGAGCCGCTGTTCCTGGTCGGCGTGCTCGCTGCGGATCACGGGCCTTCGTATACGTACGCGGAGTACACGCGCAAGGCGTGCGAGGACGTGGGGGTCCGCTTCGAGATCCGCCACGCCACGCGGCTCAGCGCCGAGGCCGCCATCCGCTCGGCGAACGAGGACGCGGGCGTGCACGGGATCATGGTGTATTACCCGATCTTCGGCACGGAGCAGGACGTCTATCTCCGGGACAGCGTCGAGCCGTCCAAGGACATCGAGGGGCTCCACACG
Source organism: Sorangium sp. So ce887 (assembly GCF_051521455.1). Taxonomy (NCBI): domain Bacteria; kingdom Pseudomonadati; phylum Myxococcota; order Polyangiales; family Polyangiaceae; genus Sorangium; species Sorangium sp. So ce887. The sequence continues at coordinate 5,821,748 of NZ_CP150354.1, forward strand.
TTCTGGGCACGTTGCCTGTACGGGAACCAGCGTTTCCTGGACGAGGCGAGGACGAAGAAGGCGATCCTGCCCTGCACGCCGCTGGCCATCGTCAAGCTGGCCGAGGCGGCCGGCTACTTCGGCCAGGGCGAGCGGCCCCTCGAGGGCCGGAGCGTGTGCATCTTCAACCGCAGCGAGGTCGTCGGGAGGCCGCTCGCGAGCATGATGGCGCACGACGGAGCGCACGTGACCTCCTTCGACATCGACGGTCCCCTGCTGTTCGTCCCCAGCTCGTCCGGCGGCACGCACGAGGTGCACGAGACGACGGTGGACCGGGCGAGCGCGCTGCGGCAGGCGGACATCGTGGTGACCGGCGTGCCTTCGCGGAGCTTCCCCCACGTGCAGGCCGCCGAGATCCGCGAGGGCAGCCTCTGCATCAACTTCTCCACCTTCAAGAACTTCAGCGACGATATCCAGAGCAAGGCGAGCGTGTTCGTGCCGCGCGTCGGGCCCATGACGGTGACCATGGCGATCCGCAACAGCCTGCGGCTCTACAAGAACACCCACCCGACCGCGTGAGCCCGGCGCGCTCGCGGCGGTGAGGCGCGCGGCCGCGCGGAGCCGTCATCGCCTGCGCTCGCCGGCGTCAGTCTCCGGTCCACGCCCGCGCGTGCTCGCGCGCCCAGGCCTCGAAGGTCATCGGTCTCCGCCCGGTCACGCGCTCGACGATGTCGGTCTGCATGGCGCCGTTCCCCGCGCGGATACGCTCGATGAGCTCGCCGACGGCCGTGGCGAGCGACGGGGGGGTCCCGGCCTCGATCATCCTCCGCCTGGCGGCGTCGATCGAGACGTCCACGCGCCGCAGCGGCGTGCCGAGGACGCGCGCGAGGATCTCCACCTGTTCCGGCGTGCTGAGGAGCTCGGGGCCAGTCACTTCCAGCGCCTGTCCCAGGAGCTCTCCCGTGATCATCGCGCGCGCGGCGACCGCGGCGATGTCGCGCGGCGCGATCGGCGCGGTCTTGCCGTCTCCGTGCGGATTGTACACCACGCGCTCGGCCCGGATGGACCGGGCCCACTGGAAGGTGTTCGACATGAACGTGCCGGGGCGGATGAACGTCCAGCGGAGCCCGGACGTCTTGACGAGGTGTTCCCTCTCGGCGTGGCTGCGGGCGAGCTCTACCGTAGGCGCGCCGGCGCTGATGCTCGACAGGAGGACGATGCGGGGCGCGCCGCTCGCCTGCGCTGCCGCGAGGAAGCCTCGGACGTGATCGATGCCGTCGGCCGCCGCGACCGGCAGCAGGAACGCCGCCCTCACGCCGTCGAGCGCCGGCGCGATCGTGTCCTGTCGCGTGAGGTCCCCCACGGCCTTCTCGACCCTGGCTCCCCAGCGAGCCACCTTGCGCTCGTCGCGCGTGAAGACTCGAACCTTCTCTCCGGCGGCGAGGAGCTCCTCGACGACTTCCTTCCCGACGTTACCGGTAGCACCCGTGACCAGGTACATGAGTGTCTCCTTCCAGGTGACTCCTCGGATCAACCCGTGAGTCGCGCGTGAGCCGTCGTGTCGCGATCGCGACCGAACCGAGCCACCCGTTCTGGAGAGAACCTAGGACTGTTCCACGGGGTTGATTAGTGTTGACCTTCAGGAAGGATCGTTCCATGAATGGGACAATCTGATGCTGCCCGACCTCAACGAGATCGCGGTCTTCGCCAGGGTCGTCCAGGCGGGCAGCTTCACGCGGGCTGCGCGCGAGCTCGGGATGCCGAAGTCGACGGTGAGCCGGAAGGTGTCCGAGCTCGAGGCGCGGCTCGGGGCGCAGCTGCTCCGGCGGACCACGCGCAAGCTCGGCCTCACCGACATCGGCGCGGTGTACTACGAGCGCTGCGCGCGCATCGTGGCCGATCTCGACGACGCGGACCGGACCGTGACGCAGATGCAGGACGGGCCGCGCGGGCTCTTGCGGGTCACGGCCCCGCTGCACTTCGGGTGGATCGGCGGCGTGGTCGCCGAGTACCTGCGCGATCACCCCGAGGCGAGCGTGGAGGTGGTCTGCACCGATCGCATCGTCGATCTCGTCGCCGAGGGGTTCGACGTGGCGCTGCGGTTCGGCGCGCCCAGCGACGCCTCGCTCGTCGCGCGCCGCCTCGGGGCGCTCCCGCGCTACCTCGTGGCGGCGCCCGCGTACCTCGCGCGGCGCGGCGCCCCGCGCGCGCCGGCGGACCTCGCGGGCCATGACGTCCTCGTGTCCGCGGGAGCGCGCGCGGGGGAGCCGCCCGGCGCGCGGTGGGTGCTCGACCGCGGCGCCCGGCGCGCGGAGGTGCGCGTGACGCCGCGAGCGACGGCGAACAACCTCGAGGTGCTGCACCGGATCGCGCTCGCGGGCGTGGGCATCGGGATGCTACCCGCCATGCGCTGCGAGCAGGACGTGCGCGAGGGGCGCCTCTCGCGCGTCCTCGACGAGTGGAGCCCGGCCGACGTGCCGCTCCACGTCGTCTATCCCGGCACGCGGCACCTGTCGCCGAAGGTCAGGGTGTTCCTCGACCTCGTGCGCGAGCGCATGGCCCCCGCGCTGCGCAACCGGCGAGAGGGCGGAGCAGGCGCCGGGAGGTAGCTGGCTCACCGGCCGGAGCGAGCCCGCATGAAGGCGGGAAGGCCGTCGATGTCCTCGTCCCGCATTCCCGCCTTCCGCCTCGGATCTGACCGCCATCCGCCGTGCGGAGCAGCCGACGAGATCACATGTGCTCGGTGGGATCGTCAGGAGCGGCCCTTGGCCTGGCGGGTGGCGACGTGCCTTTTCTGATGGATGGTGAAGGCGAAGGCGGCGCGTGCACGGGCGCGGATGCGCTGGTCGGCGCCGCGGGGGCTGGCGTCGCGCTCGCCGCGGCGGGGACGCTGTCGGCGGGCGGCGGAGGAGGCGCCGTCGCCGCCGCGGAGGGCGCTGTCGCGGACAGCGCTGCTGCGGAAGCAGGCGAGTCCGCCGAGTCGAGCCGCGGTGTCGGGGCGTCGCTCGACGCGGTGATGCGAAGAACAGCGTAGGTGACGAGCCCCATCGCGAGCGCGCCGAAGGTGAGCGGGATCCAGACGCGGCGGCCGCGGCTCGGCGGCGCGATCACGCTGCTTCCGGCCGGCGCCAGCGTGCTCGCGGTCTCCTGGAAGGCCGGCGCGCCGCCCTCCGGGGCGCTGCTGCCCGGCGAGCCCCGCGGGAGGTCGAATGGGCTTGCCGGAAGGGTGGACAGGAACGCGCCGCCGTCCGACTCCCTCGCGTCGGGGCCTGAACTCGGCGTTCCAGGGCGGGCTCCCATGGCGCCTGGGCTCGCTCCCGGCGCGTCGCCGCGGACGACGAGCACGGGAGAGGCGCCCTCCGCGGATGCCAGCGGCGCCGGGGCTCCGGTCCTCGCCCCCGGCGAGCTGACCGCCGCGCCGAGCGCCTCGGCGAGCGCGCTCGCGTTCTGGAACCGATGCTCGGGGTCGCGCATGAGCGCGCGCGAGAAGAACCTGTCCACCTCGGGCCCGACCTCCGGCGCGAGGCTGGACGCCAGGGGGGCGTCCTCGGTGCAGATGGCCACGAACACCTCGCCGATCTCCTCGCCTGGGAACGGGAGCCTGCCGGTGAGGCAGCGATAGGCGATCACGCCGACGGACCAGAGATCGCTGCGCCAGTCGAGGGTCTTGCTCCGGCGCACCTGCTCGGGGCTCATGTAGTAGGGCGAGCCGACGAGCGTGCCCGTCTTCGTCTCCTTGCCGGCCAGCAGCATGCCCGGGGCCTTGGCGATCCCGAAGTCGAGGACCTTCACGAGCTCGTCGTCGTCCTGGCGCGAGAGGAAGAGGTTCGCCGGCTTGAGGTCCCGGTGGATGATCCCCATCTCGTGCGCGCGGCGCAGGGCCTTGCACACCTGCGTGACGATGCTCAGCGTGGCCGCCATCGAGAGGCGCCCCTCGCGCGAGAGCCGCGTCTCGAGGTCCTCGCCGTCGAGGAGCTCCATCACGAGGAACGGCGTGTCGCCCTCGATCCCGTAATCGTGCACATGGACGACGTTCGGGATCTTGAGCTGCGCCGCGGCCCTCGCCTCGCGCTCGAAGCGCGCCCGCGCGGTGGACGAAGCCGCGTACTCGGACGCCATGAGCTTGATCGCGACCCCGGCGTCGAGCTGGAGGTGCCGGGCTACCCAGATCGCCCCCATGCCGCCTCGCGCGAGCATCCGCTCCAGGCGGTATCTTCCAGCGATGACACTGCCTTCTGCGAGCGAAATCATGAGCTTCGGCCTCTCGCTGGGATGACGTATCCAGGGGCCCGGGAGCCAGCGCTCCGGGGCGTCTCGCACCCAACGAAGCAAACGAACGGGCCCCCCGCAACAGGATCCGGCCCGGGGGCGGGAGCGCGCGCCGTGGCGTCGCCTGTCTCGCGCGGCGCGAGCCGCCTACCTGCGTCTCGGTCGCGTCGTCGAGCCCGCGGCGCCCAGCGCTGCCGGCGCGGCGGCGGCGCGCCCGGCGCCCTGCGGGGCCCGGAGCTCGCTCGCCCTGGATCGCCGCGCGGGAGCGCTGCCCTGCGACGTCAGCGGCTCCAGCGCGGCCCGCAGCTCGGCGCGCACGTGCGGGCCGAGGAGCTTCTCCGCCATGGCGCTCAGGCGCCCGGCGAACGTGGCCATGATGCAGCCGGCGCGCTGGTCGTCGCGGTCCGGGGCCCCCGAGCGCCGGTAGTGCCGTGCGTAGTCGCGCGTGATGGCCCCGAGGTCGCCGCCGACGTGGACCGCCTGTCGCATGAAGAGCCGCGCGGCGCGCTCGTTGGCGATCGGCGGCATCTGCGCGAGGGTCAGGGCGACGTCGGTCCTGCCCACGGCGAGCAGCATCGAGACCACGCGCTGGCGGGCGATCTCGACGAGCCTCGGGGCGAGGGTGTGCTCGTCGAAGACGTGGACGTTCGGCGGCACGAGCTCCCCGCGCTCCGTGCCGAGCTCGCTCAGGAACGCGTTGAGCACCGGCGAGCGCGTCGGCGCTGCCTGCAGGTACTCCCGCGCGCTCCCCGCCGTCGGCGCGCCGCCCGGCGGCGGGTGCGGGCCGGCGTCGGGCGTCGCGGGCGCCACGGGCGCCTGACGTCGCGCGGCGCGCGCCTGCCGTGCCCGCTCGAAGTGCCTCTCCGCGCTCCCGGCGCGCTCATCCGCCGCGGCGGGATCCGTCGCGCCGAGCAGCGCGACCAGCCCCGCCGCGTGGGCGGCGGTAATGTGCGGAAGGGGTTTCTGTCTGGACATTCGAGCAGGCTCTCTCTTTTCCAGAGCTGCTCGGGCGTTTACCACACCGTGCAAACAGTTGTACAGCGCTGAACCCCGGTTCCCAGGCGCACGTACGCGGGCACGAGGCCTTAGTGAGGCGGCGGAGCCACGTCCAGCGCGGCGAGACGTGCCCTCAGGGCTCGCTCAGCACGTCGGCCAGTGTCGGCGCCGTGAGCACGCGCTCGGACCAGCGATCGAGCTCCGCGATGTCGGCGGCGTTGATCCGCGCGACGGCGGCACCGGGCAACGCGCCGAACCGCGCGCCGAGCTGCCTCAGCAGTACGTGCCGGCGCCCCTGTTGCAGGCCTTCCCGCAGCCCCTCCCGCAGCCCCACCTGTCTTCCGCGCTCCACCAGCTGATCGGCTGCCGACACGATCTCCTCCTTCCAGGGTTCTCCCGCCGCGACCAGGAGCCGTTGCAGCCACAGCTCGGCGAAATCGATCTGCGACGACAGCTCGGGCGACAGCGCTTGCCGCAGCTCTCCCGCCGCGTGCTCGACCTGCGAAAAGGCGGCCTTGAACAGCGCATCATGCGTGTTGGTCTGCATCGGTCGATCGACACAATGCCTCATGGGCACGCCGCCGACACCCTTTTTGGCGATGCACTTTTGCGCATCAACTCAGGCGACTCTCCGTAATTCAGACCTCGCCTGTCCATTCGCACGCACGCCTGCGCCGCACGCATCGAACGGGAGCACGGCGCACGGCGGGCCGAGGCTGGATTCACGAACGAGAACGAAAACTTATCGTCCGTTCACACATTTTGTTGGCACAATGTCACCGCCAGCTCGGCGAGGTCGCGCGGCTCCTGCGCAGGCTGTCCGGCGCGTACGACCAGGCAACCCGTGCCGCCGGCTCGCTGTGAGCCCGGAGGCGCAGACGCCCGCGCCCCCGGCGCGCGAGCGCAGCCCCAGAAGAGACGCTAGAACGCCAATCATGTTGAAACCGGGAGAAATTTCACAGGGAGGCGGGGAGGCGGGGAGGAAGAAAAAAAAAGAATCTCTCACTCTCGCCGTCTCTCGCTCCCCGCCTCCTCGCCTCCCTGTGAAATTTCTGCTTTTTTTCGGGGCTTCAACCCGTTTGTCGCTCTAGCAAGGAGCGGAGCCCATGACGTCGACCTCGAGCAAGTGGCAGTTCTGGATCGACCGCGGCGGGACGTTCACGGACGTCGTCGCCAGGCGGCCGGACGGTTCCCTCACGACCGCCAAGCTGCTGTCGGAGAACCCCGAGCAGTACGCCGACGCAGCGGTCGAGGGCATCCGCCGCCTGCTCGGCCTCCCGCCCGGTCAAGTCATCACCCCCGACCAGGTCGCGTGCGTGAAGATGGGCACCACGGTGGCCACCAACGCGCTGCTCGAGCGCAAGGGCGATCGCACCGTGCTTGTGACCACGCGCGGCTTCCGCGACGCGCTGCGCATCGGGTACCAGAACCGCCCTCGCCTGTTCGACCGCCACATCGCGCTGCACGACCTCCTGTACGAGCGCGTGATCGAGGCGCGCGAGCGCATCGACGCGCGCGGCGAGGTGATCGAGCCGCTCGACGTCGCGGCGCTGCGCCGCGACCTGGACGAGGCGTTCGAGGCCGGCGTCCGCGCCTGCGCCGTCGTGTTCATGCACGGCTACCGCTTCACGGCGCACGAGCGGCGGGCGGCCGGGATGGCGCGCGAGGTCGGCTTCACCCAGGTCTCCGCCTCGCACGAGGTCAGCCCGCTCATGAAGCTCGTCTCGCGCGGCGACACCACCGTGGTCGACGCGTACCTCTCGCCCATCCTGCGCCGCTACGTCGAGCAGGTGGCCAGCCAGATGCCCGGCGTGCCGCTCTACTTCATGCAGTCGAGCGGCGGGCTGACGCTCGCCCACCGGTTCCAGGGCAAGGACGCGATCCTGAGCGGCCCGGCCGGCGGCATCGTCGGCATGGTGCGCACCGCGCTCGCAGGCGGGCACGAGAAGGTCATCGGCTTCGACATGGGCGGCACCTCGACCGACGTGTCGCACTACGCGGGCGAGCTTGAGCGCGCCTTCGAGACGCAGGTGGCCGGCGTGCGCATGCGCGCGCCGATGATGAGCATCCACACCGTGGCCGCCGGCGGCGGCTCCCTCCTCGGCTTCGACGGCGCGCGGCTGCGCGTGGGCCCGGAGTCGGCCGGCGCGAGCCCCGGCCCCGCGTGCTACCGCCGCGGCGGCCGGCTGGCCATCACCGACGCCAACGTGATGCTCGGCAAGATCCAGCCCGACTTCTTCCCGCGCGTGTTCGGACCGGGCGCCGACGAGCCGCTCGACCGCGAGGTCGTCGAGCAGCGCTTCCGGGCCATGGCGGAGGACGTGCGCCGCGAGACGTCGCGCCCGATCACGCCCGAGCAGCTGGCCGAGGGCTTCCTGCAGATCGCCGTCGCGAACATGGCCAACGCGGTGAAGAAGATCTCGGTCGCGCGCGGCTACGACGTCACCCAGTACACCCTCCAGTGCTTCGGAGGCGCCGGCGGCCAGCACGCCTGCGCGGTGGCCGACGCCCTCGGCATGCGCCGCGTCCTCGTGCACCCGCTCGCGGGCGTCCTGTCCGCCTACGGCATGGGCCTCTCCGACCAGAACGCGATGCGCGAGGCCGCGGTGGAGCGGCGCCTCGACGAGGCCGGCCTGGCCGCAGCGCACGAGGCGCTCGCGCGCATCGGCGGCGACGCGGAGGCCGAGCTCGTGGAGCAAGGGTTCTCGCCGGAGCGCGTGCGGCAGCGAAGGCGCGTGCACGTGCGCTACGACGGCACCGACACCGCCCTCGTCGTGCCGTACGGCAGCGCCGAGGCGATCCGCGCCGCCTTCGAGGCGGCCTACCGCAACCGGTTCGCCTTCCTGATGCCCGACAAGGCGCTGGTCCTGGAGAGCGTCTCGGTGGAGGCGATCGGGCCGGGCGACGCCGCCGAGGAGCGGCCCGCCGAGGCGCGCCCGCACCGCCCCGAGGCCGATGCCCGCGTGCGCATTTACTCCGACGGCGCCTCCCGCGACGCGGCGCTGTACAGGCGCGAGCGGCTGGGGCGCGGCGCGGAGATCGACGGCCCCGCCATCGTCGCCGAGGCCAACGCCACGACCGTCATCGAGCCCGGCTGGCAGGCCGAGATCACCGCGCTCGGCCACATGGTGCTCACCCGGGCGTCGCCGCGCCCCGAGCGCCGCGCGGTGGGCACCGCGGTCGACCCGGTGATGCTGGAGGTGTTCAACAACCTGTTCATGAACATCGCCGAGCAGATGGGGCTGCGCCTGCAGAACACCGCGCACTCGGTCAACATCAAGGAGCGGCTCGACTTCTCCTGCGCGCTGTTCGACGCCGAGGGCAGCCTGATCGCGAACGCCCCGCACATGCCGGTGCACCTGGGCTCGATGGGCGAGTCGATCAGGACCGTGATCGCGCGCAATCCCGAAATGAAGCCGGGGGACGTGGTCGTGCTCAACGACCCCTACCACGGCGGCACGCACCTGCCCGACGTGACGGTGGTCACGCCGGTATGGGACGAGCAGGGCGCTCGCGTGCTGTTCTACGTGGCCTCGCGCGGCCACCACGCCGACATCGGCGGCATCACCCCGGGCTCGATGCCGCCGTTCTCCAGGACGATCGAGGAGGAGGGCGTCCTGCTCGACAACCTGAAGCTCGTCGAGGCCGGGCGGCTCCTCGAGGCCGAGATCCTCGCGGCGCTGGGCAGCGGCCCGTACCCGGCGAGGAGCCCGCAGCAGAACCTGGCCGACCTGCGCGCGCAGATCGCGGCCAACGAGAAGGGCGCGCAGGAGCTCTGCGCGATGGTGGCCCAGTTCGGGCTCGACACCGTGCAGGCGTACATGAAGCACGTGCAGGACAACGCCGAGGAGAGCGTGCGCCTCGCGATCGCGCGGCTCGACCCGGCGCTCCTCCGCGACGGGCGCTTCACGCTGCCGCTCGACAACGGCGCGACGATCGCGGTCGCCGTCCGGATCGACCGCGCGCGCCGCTCGGCGGTGGTGGACTTCACCGGCACGTCGGCGCAGATGGACAACAACTTCAACGCGCCGCGCGCGGTGACCCTGGCCGCCGTGCTCTACGTCTTCCGCACGCTCGTGGACGACGACATCCCGCTCAACGCCGGTTGCCTGAAGCCCATCGAGGTCGTCGTCCCCGAGGGCTCGATGCTGAGCCCGCGCCCGCCGGCCGCGGTGGTGGCAGGCAACGTGGAGGTGTCGACCTGCGTGACCAACGCGCTGTACGGCGCCCTCGGCGTGCTGGCCAGCAGCCAGCCGACCATGAACAACTTCACGTTCGGCAACGACAGGGTCCAGTACTACGAGACGATCTCGGGCGGCTCGGGCGCGGGCATCGAGCTCGGCGCGGGCGGCGCGCGCGGCTTCCCGGGCACGAGCGTCGTGCAGACGCACATGACGAACTCGCGCCTGACGGACCCGGAGGTGCTGGAGCATCGGTTCCCGGTGCGGGTCGACCGCTACGAGATCCGCGAGGGCTCGGGGGGCGCCGGGCGCTTTCCGGGCGGGAACGGCGGTACGCGCGCCGTGCGCTTCCTCGAGCCGATGACGGCGTCGATCCTGTCCAACGGGCGCTCGACGGCCGCGTTCGGCCTGGCCGGCGGGGGCGCGGGCGAGCCCGGGCGCAACCTCGTGGCGCGCGCGGACGGCTCGATCAAGGTGCTGTCGCACATCGGGTCGGTGGAGGTGGGTAGAGGTGATGTGTTCGTAATCGAGACGCCGGGCGGCGGCGGGTATGGAGCGCCGGTGCCTGACTGAGGCAGCGCGGACCCCGGGGCGAACTGCCTGTTGCTGCCGGGGTGTGCCGGTGGCCACGCGCCACCCTGGAAGATCGCCGCCTGCGCCGCTCCGGCGCCGTTGAAGGCGAATGGAACGTCAGGGTCATGCTCGCGTGTCTCCCGCCTTTTTCTTGTTCACGGGCTGTGTGGTGCGTGCACACGCGCTCGCGTACACACCACTCCTCGTGAAGTCCAAGGCATCCTGCGTCGGCGCCTCCGCCGCGCGAGGCGTGTTTGATCGCGCTCTCCTGTAAACCCCTGTGGCACGCGAGCATGCGTGTGCGCGCACGAGCGAGACCTCACCGCGTTATCGCCGTACGGCACCCGGCTTGCCAGCAGCCTGTCCCCCAGCTCGCACAGGTGACCACGAAGAGAGGTGCGCGCAGCGCGCGGCAAAGAACGCGCTGCGCCGCACGTCGCGGGCTGCATGGAGGAGATATAGATGTCAAAGATCGCCAGCCACACAGGGTCTGGCCGCGGGCGCGCCGTCTCGACGCGCCCAGCGTCACGCAGGCAGCGCGCCGCCGTTCGCGGCGTACGTGCGGTGAATCGATGGTCGACGGTGCTCGCGCTCGCCGTGCTCGTATCGATCGCCGGCAGTCTCGCGATCGCGCGGACGGCCAGCGCCCAGGCTCCCGTCGGAGCGGGGTTCAACCTCGACGCCGGCGACCTGCGGTTCATCTTCCGGCAGATCGAGATCGCCCAGGCGCACGCGGCCGGGGGAGAGCTGCTGGGGCCCGGGTCGAACCAGGTCAACGAGCCGCGGCTCCCGTTCGGCCTGCGGACGGTCGACGGGTCGTTCAACCACCTCCTGGCCGATCAGACGACGTTCGGCGCCGCGGATCAGCTCTTCCCGCGCATGACGACGCCGAGCTTCCGCGCCGCGGAGGCCGGGACGTCCTACGCCCAGAAGACGGGGCAGGTCGTCGACTCTCGGCCGCGCGTGATCAGCAACCTGATCGTCGATCAGACGGACGGCAACCCGGCCGCTCGCGCGGCGGCTGGTCCGGACGCCGAGCCCGACCCGTCCGGCACGCTGTTCATCCCGAACGTGGCGCCCGACGCCGGCCTGTCCGCGCCGTTCAACGCGATCTTCCCCTTCTTCGGCCAGTTCTTCGACCACGGCCTCGACCTGTTGTCGAAGGGCTCCGAGACGGTCTTCGTGCCGTTGCAGCCGGACGATCCGCTGTTCGTACCGGGCAGCCCGACCAACTTCATGATCCTGAACCGAGGCGCGAACCACCCCGGGCCAGACGGCATCCTGGGGGACGACCCCGCGACCCCCGGCGTCGACGAGGGCGCCGACGATCTGCAGGAGGGGAGAAACAGGACAACGCCGGTCGTCGACCAGAACCAGACCTACACGTCGCACCCGTCTCACCAGGTGTTCCTGCGCGAGTACGAGATGGTCGGTGGTCAACCGGTGGCGACCGGCAGGGTGCTCGGCGGCGTCGGCGGCAACATCGCCACCTGGGGAGAGGTCAAGCAGCAGGCCGCCGAGCTGCTCGGGATCGGGCTCGTCGACACCGACGTGCTCGACGTGCCGCAGCTGGCGACAGACCCCTACGGCCGCTTCCTGCGCGGCCCGAACGGCTTCCCGCTGCTCGTCATGGCGGACGGCGTGACGATGGTGGAAGGCGACCCGTCGGCCCCCCTCTCCACCGTGGGCTCGAGCAAGACCGGCCATCAGTTCCTCGATGACATCGCGCGCGCCGCCATTCCCACGAGCCCCGCGTACGACGCCGCGCTGCTCGACGCGCACTTCGTCACCGGCGATGGCCGCGGCAACGAGAGCATCGCGCTGACCGCCGTCCACACCGTGTTCCACTCGGAGCACAACCGGCTCCGTGACAACATCGATCAGCTGATCAACGGCCCCGGCAGCCTGCTCACCGCGGAGGAGATCACGGCGTGGAACACCACGGATCCGGCGTCCGGCTGGGACTACGCCGAGCGGCTGTTCCAGGCGGCGCGGTTCGTCACCGAGGTGGAGTACCAGCACCTCGTGTTCGAAGAGTTCGCGCGCAAGGTGCAGCCGCTGATCAACCCCTTCATCGTGGACGGCATCAACTTCCAGAGCGAGATCAACCCGGCGATCGTGGCCGAGTTCGCGCACGCGGTCTATCGCTTCGGTCACTCGATGCTGACCGAGACCGTGTCCCGCACCGTCGCCAACCCCGACGGGACGACGACGGACCACGACATCCCGCTCGTCGATGCGTTCCTCAACCCCCTGGCGTTCAACAACGTAGGCGGCCAGGTACTGACCGCCCGCGAGGCGGCCGGGGCCATCTTCCAGGGCGGGACGCGGCAGATCGCGAACGAGATCGACGAGTTCAAGACAGAGGCCCTGCGCAATCGCCTCCTCGGGCTCCCGCTCGATCTGGCAGCGATCAACCTGACGCGCGGCCGGAGCGAGGGCATTCCTCCGCTGAACGCTGTGCGCCGCCAGCTCTACGAGATCAGCGCCAACTCGAGCCTGGTTCCCTACGAGAGCTGGAAGGACTTCGAGCTCGGGCTCAGGAACCGGGAGTCGGTGATCAACTTCATCGCCGCGTACGGCCAGCACCCGACGCTCGCCGCGGCGACCACGGTGGCAGAGAAGCGCGCCGCGGCGCAGGCCCTGTACGCCGACGCCGGCTTCATGTTCGGCGGCGCGGGTCAGACAGGCGTCGAGAACATCGATCTCTGGGTCGGCGGTCTCGCCGAGAAGCAGGCCCCGTTCGGCGGACTGCTGGGCTCCACGTTCAACTTCGTGTTCGAGACGCAGCTGGAGAACCTGCAAAACTCCGACCGGTTCTACTACCTGGAGCGCCTTGACGGGTTGAACCTCCTGGTCCAGCTCGAAGGCAACTCGTTCGCGGAGCTGATCTCGCGCAACACGACGGCCGCAGGCATGCCGGCCGACGTCTTCGCGCGGCCGGACTTCGTGCTCAACGTGCCGCGCATCGATGGGCCGGGAGGTTCGATCCAGGACGACCCCACGACGCCGGACGACGAGTCGGCGATGCCGGATCTCCTCCGGATGCCCGACGGGACGTTCCGCTATACCGGGACGGCTCACGTCGTCTGGAACGGCAGGGACGACGCGGATGACCGCCTTGAATCCAGCGAAGGTGACGACACCCTCCGCGGCGATGGCGGCAACGACCGCCTGGAAGGCGGCGACGGCAACGATCAGTGCATCGGCGGCCTCGGCGACGACATCCTCATGGACACCTTCGGCGACGATGTCCTCAAGGGCGGCGACGGCAACGACGCCCTCAGCTCGGGGCCGGGCTTCGACCTGAACCAGGGCGGGCGCGGGAAGGACTACATCGTCGGCGGGTCCGACGGCACGGAGACCTTCGGTGGACCGGGGGATGATTTCATCTTCGCCGGCGACGCGGAGGATACGGTCTTCGGTGACGACGGCGACGACTGGATAGAGGGCGGCCCGCAGCTCGACCTCCTGCAAGCCGACGCGGGCAATCAGTTCCAGAACGACCCGAACGGTGGCCACGATGTCATCATCGGCGGCCTCGGAGACGACGACTACGACTCCGAGGGCGGCGACGACATCATGGTCAACGACTCGATGGGAACCGAGCGAAACGAGGGCATGCTCGGCTTCGACTGGAGCACGTACCGCGGGGACCCGTTGCCGGTGGACGCCGACATGGCGATCCCCGTGCTGGCGCCGCCGACGCTCGACGAGCTCCGTGACAGGTTCGACCGCGTCGAGGGGCTGTCGGGGTGGATGCACGACGACATCCTGCGCGGCGACAGCCGCGACGCAGCCGCGATGATCCAGCACGAGCTGACCGAGGACGGCAGCGCCCGGATCGAGGGGCTGCGGACCCTGCTCGGCGGTGCGACCACGTTCACGGGCGGCAACATCCTCCTGGGTGGCGCGGGCAGCGACCTCATCGAGGGGCGCGGCGGCGACGACATCCTCGATGGGGACGCGTGGCTGAACGTGCAGATCGAAGGGCCGGACGTCGAGAATGGCGGCACGAGGCGGGCCGACAGCATGCTCGCGTTCCGGACCGACGTGTTCGCGGGCAGCGTCAACCCGGGCAACCTCCACATCCGTCGCACCATCGAGCTCACGGGCGCCGGCGCGGCCGACGTGGACACGGCGCTGTTCTCGGGTCCTCAATCCGAGTACGTCGTCTCCACGAACCCGGACGGCAGCTTGACGGTGAGCCATCAGGACGGGGCAGGCGTCGACGGCACGGACATCGTGCGAAACATCGAGCAGCTGACGTTCGCGGACGGGACCATCCAGCTCGTGAGCGGCAGGCTGTTGCAGGTGCCCGGCGTCGTCGGCGAGACGCAGGAGGCAGCGACGGCGACGATCGCGAGCGGGATGCTGCTGTTGGGCGACGTCACGTTCGAGAACAGCGACACGGTCGCGGCTGGCAGCGTCATCCGCCAGACGCCGGCCGCGGGCGAGACGGCGTCGCCGGGCAGCCCGGTGGATGTGGTCGTCTCGCTCGGACCGGCCGAGCCGGTCCTCGCCGCGACGGTCGTCGGCGCCACCCTGGGTGCCCGCGCCGTGACCAGCCCGTCGATCACGCCGGCGGCGAACACGTTGCTCGTCGCATACGTGGCGACGGGTGGCCTGACGGGGGCGGGCACGACAGTCACCGGCATCACGAACACGGGCGTCCCCCTGACCTGGACGAAGGCAGCCCGATGGAACAGCCGGCGCGGAACCGCGGAGGTCTGGTGGGCACATACGACGCCCGCGCACGCCAGGATGACGGTCACGGCGAACCTGAGCCAATTCCAGCCCGCCGCGCTGGTCGTCATGGCGTTCGCCAACGCTGACCCGTCGTCGCTCGCGGAGATTCTTGCCGGTGGGGTGAACGGCGCGCCGCGCCGCCTGCCCTGATGACCGCAGACGTGCCTCCATCCATCCGCCGCGCGGGAGCCCTGCAGGCAACCCGGGTCGGGTCGTCCCGGCGGCGCGCTCTCTAGAAGCTGCCCACCACCTGGACGCCGAGGCCGTCGCGGCCGTCGCGGCCGAGGCGCGCGGGCGAGGCGCCGAGGAGGCGCGGGCCGGAGCGCGCGACGTCCTCGCGCACGAGCGTCGTCTTCCGGAACAGGATACCGCTCGCGATCATCGCGAGGCCCGCCGCCTGCAGGATGCCGTCGGCCACGAAGAACGGCTCGCCTCCGCTCACCTGCGCCGCGTGGATCAGCGGACCGGCCACCGGCACGGCGAGGATCTCGTAGCCCAGAGCCGAGCCCGAGACCGAGAAGGTCGTGTAGGTGACGCCGAAGAGGGTCGCTCCCGCGGTGATGAGCCCGCTGCGCGCGTTCGTCTCGCGGCGATACCCCAGGGGGATGGGCGCGCCCTCCTCGTAGTCGAGCACGATCGGGTCCGCCGCGGTGAGCATGGGGCGCGCCTTCACCGCCCGGAGAGACGCGTCGACGACCTTGCCCGCCCGGACGGAGATCGTGGTCGGCGGCGTCCCGAAGCCGTCGGTCCCGAACAGCACGACCACGTGCGCGCCGGGCTCCACCTTGCCCTCCCAGGGGGTCGTGCCAACGCGCACGCCGTCCAGCGCGACGCCGAGCCGCCTGCCCGTGGTCTCCGAGATGCGCAGGCGCCCGCGCGTCTCGAGCGCCTTGAGGCTCGCCGTGACGCGCGCCGTCTGGCGGCCGAGGACGTCGACGCGCGCCTCGAACGGCTCGAATCCATCCTTCTGGATGCGCACCGCGTGCGCGCCCGCCGCGACGCGCAGCGGGGACGAAAGCGGCAGCTCGGCGCGCCGCTCGCCGTCGAGGAGCACCACCGCGCCGGGCGCGCCCCCCTCGATCGCGATCACGCCGACGACCTCGCGCAGCTGCTCCACCTCGGCGAGCGCCGCCTGCTTCGCATCGGCCGGGAGCACGTCCTCGAAGTCGGAGAGGAGCGACTCGAAGAGCTCGAGCGCGTCGGTGGTGCGCCCGAGCTTCTGCAAGCAGCGCGCGGCGCTGGACGTGGCCCCCCAGGTCGGGAAGAGCCGCCGCGACTCGAGGAACTCGGCCGCGGCGGCTTCCCACGCCTCGGCCCTGTACATGCGCAGGCCGCGCTGGAAGCGGGCCTCGGCGTCCGCCTTCGCGGCGTCCGCCTTCACGGCGTCCGTGGCTGCGGACGCGCCGGCGGAGGCGGGCACGCCGGCGGTGGGCGCCTTGGCGGCGGGCTCCGTGCGTCCGGCGTCCTGCGCGAAGAGCGGCGCCGCCCACGCGGCGAGGAGCAACGCGGCGGCCGCAGCGACGCGTCGGGGAGGGCAGATCCGGGTTCGCATGGTCGAGGATGCGGCGCCCGCAGCTTACAGGAACCCTGTCCCTTTCCCGCAACCTGGTTCGGGGCGCCGCCCGCTAGTGGAGCGTGCTCGGGACGAGCGGGTCCGCCGCGGGCATGGGCGCTGCCGGGGGCGCCTTCTCCGGGGCCGGCCGGCGTGGCGGCTGCGGTCTGGCGATGGGCGCGCTGGTCGGTCCGACCGCCGGGACGTCGAGCGCAATCCGCGGTGGAGACGCGCCGTTCTCGGTCACGACGACCTCCTCCACCCGCTCGGCCCCCGCGCTGACGAGGCGCACGCGGTGGTTGCTGCCGAGCACGCCGGCGATCTCGACGAGCCCGTCGCGCACCTCGGCGGGCGCTCCGTCCACCTCGACGGCGGCGTCCCTCGGCGCGACGGACAGAGCGACCCGCCGGAGGACGGCGGGCGCGGGATCGGGCGCATCGGGCGGCGTCGCCGGCGCCGCGCTGGCCGCCGCCGACGCGCTGGTCGCCGGCTCCGCGCTCGTTGCCGGCGCGGCGTCGCCGCCCGGGTCCGCCGCGCGCGGCGCCGCAAGGAACGCGATCGCGCCGGCGACGCCGAGGACGAGCAGGACCGCCGGCCCCCGCGACCGCGCCGCGGCGGTGCTCGTCGACGCGCCGCTCGCCGATCCGCTCGCGGCCGGATCGCCGGACGACCCGCTCACGGCGGGGCCGCGCCCGCCGTCCCCTGTCGGGTCGCTCCGGCTCCCCTCGTCGGCCGTCGCCGGGCTGCCTCGGCGCGCCGCGGGGCCGACGTCGAGCCTCGGCGCCAGCACGGCGCGCTCTCCGTCGGTGACGGCCACGAGCGCCTCCTGCCGCAGCGCGTGGCCGTCGGGGAGCAGCGGGTGCATCGCGGCGAGCATCTCCTCCGCGCCCTGGAAGCGGTCATCCATCTTCAGCTGGAGCGCGCGGTGCACCACGGCGGCGATCTCGCGGGGGACCCACGGCGCGACGTCCTGGATCGGCGGGGCCGGCTCCGTGCAGAGCAGGACGAAGAGGCGCGCGATCGAGGCGATGTCATGACGAGGCGCGTTCCCCGCCAGCGCGGCGTACAGGAGGACGCCGAGCGACCAGATGTCGGTGCGGTAATCGACGGTGCGGATGTCCTCGATCTGCTCCGGCGCCATGAAGAGCGGCGAGCCGAGCATCTTCCCGGTCGTGGTCAGCCCGGTCGTCGCGCCGCCCTCTGACGGCTTGATCTTCGCGATGCCGAAGTCGAGGAGCTTGACCACGATCTCCCCGTCGCCGGAGCGCGCCAGGAACACGTTCGCCGGCTTGATGTCCCGATGGATCACCCGAGCTTCGTGGGCCTTCTGCAGGCCGAGGCACGCCTGGACGACGACGCGCAGCGCGACGTCGGGCCGGAGCGGCCCGAGGCGGTGCAGCAGCTGCCCGAGGTCCTCCCCTTCGAGGTACTCCATCACGAGGTACGGCGAGCCGGTCACAGGGTCGGTCCCGGCGTCGAGCAGGCGAACGATGTGCGGGGTCTCGATGCCTGCCGCGGCGCGCGCCTCGCGCTGGAAGCGGCCCAGGGCGGTGCCGCTCTCCCGGCGCTTCTGCCCGCTGATGAGCTTCACGGCGACCTGCTCGCCGGTATCGAGCTGCCGCGCCTCGTAGACGCAGCCCATCCCTCCCTCGCCGATCAAGCGGGTAAGCTTGTATTTGCGGTCGACGATCTCGCCGTTCAAGGCCGCACAGGGTAGGTCGAAGGGCGCCCGGCTGCAAACCAAGCGCAAGCCGGGCGGCAGCCGAACGCCTCGACCTGCCCGCCGCGGAGACGAGAGGAGACGAGAGGTGCCCGGTCGACATCCCGCGCCCCGGGCGCCCTCGCGCCGCGGGCGTCCGGGGTCCTGCCGCGCGCTGCGGAGCGCGTCAGCCCTGCGCGCCGGCTCCCTCGAACCGCGCGCCGCTCGCGCCGTCCGGCGCGCCGTTCGCCGCCCTCGCGTCGGCCCTGGACGGCGGCTTCGCCTGGGCCGCGTGGACCGTCCGGTGAGCGAGCGGCATCTCGATGCCATGCGCGTCGAACGCCTTCTTGAGGCGCCTCCGGTACTCCCGGCCTACCTGCCACTGCTCGGCGGGCTGCGTCTTGATGCGCGCGCGGACGACCACCGCCTGCTCGTCGAACGACTCCACCCCGAAGAGCTCCAGCGGCTCGAGGAGGCTCGCCTTGTAGCGCCTGTCCTCGTGGAGCTCGTGCGCGACCTCGCGCATCACCCGCATCACCCTGTCGACGTCCTCGGTGTAGGCGACAGCCACGTTGAACATCACGGCAGACCACTCCCTGGTCATGTTCGAGAGCGCGTTGATCTTCCCGTTCTGAAAGACGTGGACCACCCCGGACTCGTCGCGCAGCGTGACCGTCCGGAGGCCGACCTGCTCCACGAGACCGCCGGTGCCGTTGACGACCACCACGTCGCCGACCCGGAGGTGGTTCTCGAGGAGCAGAAAGAAGCCCGAGATGACGTCGCGCACGAGCTCCTGCGCCCCGAGGGCGATGGCCAGACCGGCGATGCCCGCGCCCGCGATGAGCGGCGCGATGTCGACCCCGAGCTGAACGAGGAGGAGCATCGCCACCACGATCCAGATGACGACCTTCCCGGTCGTCCGGAAGATGCCCAGCAACGTGTCAGAGCGCTTCTCGATCTCGCGCACCGTCTTCACGTCGCCGCTGCGGCCGCGCCTCATCAACGACACTTCCACGCGCCTGCACAGGAAGTGGAGCACCTTGAGCAGCACGAGCGCGAGGACCACGATCAGCAGCACGGCCGGCAAGGCGTGGATGGCCCACGCGACGGTGCGCCGGAGAACGTCCGGCCAGAACGTGATGTCGAGCCAGGAGTCGAGCTGCGGCATGAGCGATGGCACCTCCACCGCAGGACGTCCGCAACCCACATGCCAGCGAGCTCGGGGGCTGCGAGGCCCGGCAGCGGGCGCGCGCGGTGCTGCGGCGGGCGGACCGCTCGCGCGCCGGTGCGACACGATGTCGCAGAGGAGCCGAATTGTCGCAGGGGTCGTGCACCCGGCGCCGCGAGCCGAGCGGTGCGCTGTGGAGGCCGGCGTCGTGAGCGGGCGCGGGCCTCCGGCGTGGCGGATCGCGCAGCGATCGGAGCGGTGTCAGAGGTCGAAGCGACCGGCCGCCTCGGGCTGATAGACGACGCGCTCGATCCGGAGGCGGCGCGTTCGGCTCGGCGTGGGCCACTCCACCTCTTCTGCTTCTCGACAGCCGAGCAGCGCGAGCCCCATCGGCGCGAGCACCGAGATTCGCCCGCTGTTCACGTCCGCGGACCCGGGAAACACCACGGTCACGCTGAGCGCCTCCTGCGTGTCGAGGTCGACGAGCTGGGCCCTGGAGTTCATGGTGACGACGTCCGGCGGGATCTCCTGCTGCTTCACGACGTCCGCGCGCTCGAGCTCGATCTCTAGCGCCTCCAGGGTCGGGGAATCGGCCCCCGGCCGCGCGCGGAGGGCCTCGAGCAACCGTGTGAGCCGCTCGCGGTCGAACTCGGTGATGACAATGGGGTTCGTATGAGGTGCCATGAACAGGGATCTCCTTGTGTCGTCGACTCGATCCAGGCCGTGGCCGAGGGCCCGCGTCGGGCGAGCAGACCGTCGAGCGCGCCCGGTAAATCCGTCCGGACGCAGGCGCGCTCGACGAAAGCCGCGCTTCATCCCGGGAGCGGCCGGCGAAAGGCGCCGGAAGACCGCTCCCTTACGAGCGTGCGGGCGACCTCGGACAGAGCAGCCGGGTCCGCGGGAGAACGAACGCGCCACGCGCGCCGCGGCGAGGCCACGGACACGATTCGAGGTGCAGGCGGGCGTTCATTCCACGCGGACGGTAGCACGGCGGACCTCCGCGAGCCATCGAGCCGCGCTGCATGGCGCTCCCGGCGCTGCGCGTCGCCGCCACCACCATCTCCCCGACGAGTCGAATCGGCCGCGCCGCCGGCGTCCGTGCCCCGGGCTCTGCGGCGACCGCTGACAGGGACAGGGACTCCGCGGATGGCGCGGCACTTGCCCGCAACCGCAGCCGCGCCGCCCCCCTCGGACGAGGCTGGACGGCACGAACGCACGCCGGTGCGCATCACCTCGGGCGGAGCGCGGTGACCGGGATCGAAAACTTGACAGCATCGATTCATCCCAGGACCGTCGCTGCCGATCGACCATCAACAGAGGAGGAAAAACTTGGACATCCGGCCGCTACTGCCAGTGCTCATCTTCTTCGTCGTCGCGCTCCCGAGCGCAGCGCGGGCCGAGATGCTCAGCGTCAAGGTCCCGGTGGCGAACTTCCGCGCGGGCCCGTCCACGAGTGAGCCCGTCGAGTTCACCGCGACCCGCTACTACCCCGTCAAGATCGTGGAGCGCGAGGACGGGTGGTGCAAGATCAAGGACTTCGAGGGCGACCTGGCGTGGGTGGCCGATCGCCTCCTGGCCAGGGTCAAGACCATCGTGATCAAGGCCGCACGGGGCAACGTCCGCGAGGCGCCGACGACCTCCGCGGAGGTCGCGTTCCAGGCCGAGCGCGGCGAGGTGTTCAAGGTCCTCGACCGCAAGGGGCGCTGGCTCCAGGTCGTCGACGTCAAGGGCGGGAAGGGCTGGGTGCGTGAGGATCTGGCCTGGGGCATGAAGAAGCCCGATGACGCGGGCGGCTCGTCGTGATGTGTCGCCCGCCACGAGAACGCCAGTCGAACAGGCGGCCTGCACAGGACGCCTCTCGCACCGGAGCCCGCGGGTCTCCCGCGCTCGCGGATAGTGGCCGCCGGGTGGCTCGCCCGTCGAGGCGGCTTCCCCTGCCGCCACGATGACCCGGGCTGCTGCTCCGCCCACCCGGGCCCGGCCTCTGAACGAAACGAAGAGCACCGGGCACAGACGGGCATGGCAAGGAAGACCTCCCGAACCCCCGAGCCGCGCGCATCACGGCCCGACGGTTTCATGCTTTACGCACCGCATGCGGCGCCAGCCCGCGTCGCGAGCCGCAGCCTCACGATGGCCTGCGTCACCGCGCTCATGGCGACGTCGAGCGCATGCACCACGACCGGGACGGGGACGCAGCCAGCGGAGCGCGGAACCCTGATCTCCGCCACCCCGGTGGCGGTGCTGGATGCCGACCAGGTCTCCGACTACCTCGAGGAGCTCGGCCTCGACACGTCGCAGGTGCGCTTCGGCGTGGCGGCACACCAGATCGTGTACCGGACGATCGACACGGACGGCGCGCCGACCACCGCGAGCGGCCTGGTGGCGCTGCCCGGCAACGACGAGAGCGAGCTGCGCGTCGTCGCGTGGCTGCACGGCACGACGGTTTACCGGCGCGACGTGGCCTCGGTGAACCCGGAGAGCCTCGATCGGGCGGCGGCATTCCTGTTCGCCTCCTCCGGCTATGCGACGTCGGCGCCGGACTACCTCGGTCTGGGGCTCGGCCCCGGCTTTCATCCTTACGACCACGCTGCGTCGACGGCCACCGCGTCCGTGGACGCGCTGCGCGCGACCCGCGCGCTCGTCGAACGGAGCGCCCGGCGCCTCGACGAGCGCGTGCTGATCAGCGGGTTCTCCCAGGGCGGCAACGGCGCGCTGGCCCTCGGCCGCGCCCTGCAGCAAGGCGCCGACGCCGAGCTGAGCGTCGGCGCCATCGCGCCGATCAGCGGGCCCTACGACGTGAGCGGCACGCTCGAGACCGCCGTGACGAGCGGGATCGAGCACGTCGCGCCCTATGTGGCCTATTTGACGGTCGCGTGGCACCGGATCCACCACCTGTACGACGCGCCGAGCGATGCGTTCCGCGCCCCCTACGACGAGATCGTCGAGGACCTCTTCGATGGCCACCACACCGGCAACCAGATCTTCGACGCGCTGCCCGCGACGCTCGAGGAGCTCTTTACGCCGCAGTTCCTGGGCTACCTGCGGAATCCGACGGGCACGCTCCTCGAGGCGCTTCAGGAGGCCGACAGCACGTGCGATTGGCGCCCCGGCGTGCCCGTGCATCTCTATGCGTCGACCGGGGATCGCGATGTGCCGATCGCGAACGCGCACCATTGCAAGGAGCTGCTCGAAGCGCAGGGGGCCGAGACCCAGCTTGTCGACTTCGGCGAGGCGGACCACGGCACGTCCGTCAACCTGAGCTTGCCGAGGGTCCTCGAGCAATTCGGCGCGCTCGAGGACTGAGCTCGGCCGGGATCACCGGATGGTCAAAAATCCCGATAATCGATCTTCATCTGATCGTAGGGCGCGATCATCGCCTCGATGACGTTGCCCCGGGAATCGAAGATGCGCTCGTGGTACTCGGTCGGCTCCCAGATGAAGGTGCCGAGCCCGCGCTTGTCCGGGAGGTTGAACATCAGATCGTTGGCAGCGCGTTTCTCCCACGAATACTCCGCCACAACGAACTTCAGGTCGGGGTAGCGCGTCACGAGATCGTCGAAGTTCCTCTGCCAGTCCGACGGCGGCCCCTGGTACTCGGTGTAACAGGACTGACCGAGCACATCGAACGCGACGCCCTGCCCGAGCACGCCGTCGACCCACCACCGCGTGACCGCATTGTCGTTGCAGCGGTCGAGGTGCAGCATGACCGCGATCGTGTCGTCGGCGTCCTTCACACCCTGGATCCCGGCCTTCAGGAGCGCGCCGAGCCCCTGGAAGGCCTGCCCCGTGACGAACCCGTCGGGCCACAGCAACCCCTGCGGGGTCTCGTTGCCGATCTGGACCATGTCCGGGCGCGCGCCGGCGGCGCTCAGCTGCTCGATCGCGTCCCGCGTGAACTCGCGCATTGCGCTCGCCAGCGCATCTCCCTCGAGCTCCGCCCAGGCGACGGGCTTGTGTTGATCGTCGGGATCGGCCCACACGTCGCTGTAGTGAAAGTCGAGGAGGAGCCCCATGTTCGCTCGCTTCACGCGCTGCGCCATCTCTATCGTGTGCGCGAGATCGCAGAACCCCTCGCGCGAGTACGGATCGTCGTCGACGACCGGATCGGCGTAGATCGCCGTGGGGTCGTTGAACAGGCGCAGGCGGATCCAGTTGAACCCGTGCGCCTTCAGGATCTCGAGGATGTCCTTCTCGACGAGCTCACCCGTCGCCGGGTCGACGTCGCGGAACACCTTGCCACCGGCTTCGCGCTCCTGCACCCAGGAGATGTCCGCACCGAGGATGAAGCCCGCGGGCGTGCCCGGCGTCCCGCCCCCTCCGGTCCCGCTCGTGGAAGCGCCGCCGCTGCCGCCGGCGCTCACCGGCGCTCCGCCCGCGCCCGCGTCGCCTCCGGTCGCGGCGCTGCTCGCGCCCCCGGATCCGGTTCCTGTGGAAGGGCCAGCGCCTGTCGTGGCGGCCTGACCGGCACCCCCCCCGCCGTCCGCCCCGACACCCGAGCTCTCACCGCACGCGACCAGCGCGGTAAGCAGCGTTGCCACAGAGATCGCGTTCAGCTTCCTTCGCCGCATCGTTGACCCCCTTGAGGAGATGACCCCACCGCTCGCTCGATCGCGGGGCCCGGCGCCGGGCGCGCCGCTCGTTCGCCTTCCGTCAGACACGTTGACTCCCCTACCCGCTCATGCGGGGCCGCTCGCCTTGGTGCCAGGTCCGCGTGAGAGCTTGCACGTCGCCTCCCACAGGCCGTTCAGGTAGACCAGGCCGAGCGCGCGGTCGTACAGACCATATCCGGGCTTGCCGGTCTCGCCCCAGATCATGCGGCCGTGGTCCGGACGCACATAACCGTCGAAGCCGACGTCGTGGTACGCCTTCACGATGGCGGCCATGTCGAGCGAGCCTTCACAGGACAGGTGCGCGGATTCGAAGAACGTGCCGTCCTCCTGGACCGCCACGTTGCGCAGGTGCCCGAAGGGAATGCGGCCCATGCCGCCGAACTCATGCACCAGCGACTCGATGCTGTTGCACAGGTCCGCGCCCAGCGAGCCGGAGCACAGCGTGATGCCGTTGGCCGGAGAGTCGACGATCTTCACCAGGCGCATCAGATCGTCGCGGTTCTTGACGATGCGCGGTAGACCGAAGATCGGTCGGGGCGGGTCGTCCGGATGCATGGCCATGCGGACGCCGACCTCCTCGGCGACCGGGATGATGCGCCGGAGGAAGTGCTCGAGGTGCTCCCACAGCGCCTCTTCACCGATGTTCTTGTACTCGCCGAGGACGGCGCGGAGCTGCTCGGGCCTGTAGCTGCTGTCCCAGCCGGGCAGCGCGATGCCCTGTTCCGGGTCGATCTTCGCCACGGCCCCGGCGTCGAATGCCAGGGTCAGCGAGCCGTCGGCCAGCTCCATGGCCATCTCGGTGCGCGTCCAGTCGAAGACCGGCATGAAGTTGTAGCAGATCACCTTCACGCCGGCGGCCGCGCAGTTGCGGATGTTCTGGCAGAAATTGTCGATCAGGCGCTCGCGGGTCGGCTTGCCGAGCTTGATGTCCTCGTGCACCGGCACGCTCTCCACCACATCGAACTTCAGCCCGACGCCCTCGATGCGCGCCCTGAGCGCCTGCAGCTTCTCGACCGGCCACACCTCGCCCACCGGCACGTCGTAGATCGCCGAGACGACGCCGTAGAGGCCCGGAATCTGGCGGATGTACTCCAGCTTGACGGGGTCGTTCTCTCCGTACCAGCGAAAGGTCATCTTCATCGTTGCGATCTCCTCGGGGACGTCCTCGGCTCGCGAGCGCGCGTGGCCAGGTCGACCTCCGGGGCAGAGCGGCGCGGCCTCGGCGCTGCGGGCCCCGGCATCGTACAGCCAGCTGGAAGCAGAGCAAAGAGATCGCGGGCGCAAAAAGCAGGCGGACACAAACGGCGAGAGCCCGCCGCGCACCCCGTGCACGGCGGGCTCTCCAAGGTAGCAACCAGCCGACTTGCTACTGTCCCAGTCCCTTGCCCATCCAGTAGCTCTCGGGCGGGCCCAGGTAGCTCTCCTTCACGCCACCCGCGTCCACCACGATCTTCTGGAGAACCACGCCCGGATGGACCATCCAGAACTTCAGCACGTGGTCCCCCGGCGCGTTGATCGTGTGCTTGGTGCGCATGATGTTGACGTTGTCCGAGGTGTGCCTCTCCCAGATCTTGTTGCCATTGCCGTTGAGCTCGACGGCATAGGTCATGTTGACCGGCTGGATCTCGCCATTGTCGATCGACACGGCGTACTGCATCCCCTCCTGCCAGTTCTGGAAGTTGTTCCTGGGCGACACGTACACCCAGACCGTCACCTCGCCGCTGCTGGTGAGGTGCATGTCGTACTCAAGCCGGGGAGAATCGTCACCGGGCTCCTGGGCCTCCGCCGTCACCGGGAACGGCGTCATCCCCGCTCCGGTGCGACCGATGTCCGGAAGCCGCTTCCACCAGATCTCCTCCGTCTGGACCGCGCGGCTGTAGTGATCCGCGAGCATCGACACATAGCCGTTGGCCTCGATGTAGCGGTTGGGCTTCCACTCGATCTTCCGCGGGTCGTCGACGCGAGCCGTGACCACCACCGAGCTTCCATCCGACCCGGTCACGGTGATCGGGACTTCGAGCGGGAACTCCAGCGGCAGCTGCTGCGCCGGATCCGCGGGGTTGGGGTACGTCGTGGGAGCGAGGGTCCAGTCCACCCGCACCGTCGCGCGCACCTCCTTGTCGACGACGCCATGGCTCGGGTAGACGTTCAGCCACGGCGGGCACGGGGCGCCCCCGCCCCAGCCGGCCCAGCCGGCCGGGCACGCGACGGGGAGCGCGGCCTCGATCGTGTACTCGAGCGGCTCGCTGCCGCGGTTGAACACCTCGATGTACTGCTCCGGTTGCGTCTGGTACTGGCTGAACGTCGGCAGCACGGGCAGCTCTTCGCTCGCGTCGCCTGCCCCGCCCGCCGTCCAGTAGTTGCTCGAGCCATCGATCGCCACGCCGAGCTCCGCCGCCGCGGGGACCTCGATCGACACGAGCTCAGGCCAGATGAACTCCTGGATGTTGTTGTACTGGTACTCGGCCTGCTGCCAGGACGGGTTGCCCGGCGCGCCGTAGCTGATGTGAGGCTGCGTCTGGAAGCCCTCCCACTTGCCGTCGGCGAGGTCGTGATTGTAGTAGTACGAGAGCGCCAGGTCGTCCTGGAGCCGCGCCTCCGCGATGGCCGCCAGGTCGTTGGTCGCCGCCCGCCCCTGCGCCGCGTAGTGCCGGTTCTTGAAGCCCGCCAGGCGCAGCGCATACAGGTTGGCGGTCGCCTTCACCTGGTAGAGCACGAGCTGGAAATAGGCGTCCTGCGCCTCGTGCGGCAGCAGCTGGGCCACGAACTCCGCCTGCGAGGCCAGCGACTCCCACTCGTCCGCGACCTGCTCGAGCTCCTGGTAGTTGGTGAGGCTGAACGGGCTGGCGCTGTCGTTGTACGTGACGGCGGCGGTGTCGGGGTCCGGGACCGCGGTCGTCGGCGCGCTGTGCAGCACGTCATAATCGACCGTGATCTTCCGGTTCGTCAGCTCCGGCTTGCGATCCGACTGCAGCTGCGAATAGCTGTGCAGGATGTCGGCGATGATGTCCGAGTACTCCGGGCCGAACTGCTGCTCGCTCCACTGCCGCTTCCACTCGCCGATGCGCTCGACCGGCCAGCGATCCGGGTTCCAGGCGTAGTCCAGGAAGAACTGGAGCGGGAGCTCCTCGTTCTTGAAGTCTCCGACGTTGACCACCCAGAGCCGATCCACGCCGTAGTTGTAGGCGAGGTGGAGCTGCTCCCAGACGTTGGGCAGGAGCGTCGTGTCGACCCACTTGTAGTTGCGGCCGCCGCCGACGTAGTCGAAGTGGTAGTAGAGGCCGTAACCGCCGGCCCGCTGCTCGCCCGGCTTCGGCAGGCGCTTCATGTTGGCCCAGTTGTCGTCGGCCCAGACCACCGTGACGTCATCCGGCACGCGGATGCCCGCGTCCCAGTAGCCCTGGATCTCCTTGTAGAGCGTCCAGACCTGCGGAATGGTCTTCACGTCCTCGCCGGTCACGGTTTCAAGGATCTCCCGCTGGGCGGCGACGATCGACTCCATCAGCGGGATGCCGTCCTCCGGGGCCAGGCTGACGTCGCCCGGGCCGCGCATGCCGAGCGTGACGACGCCCTCGATCTTCTCGTCGACCATCCGCTGGATGCCCTTGGTCCAGTGCTTCTTCAGCGCCTCGGCGTTGACCGAGAAGCGCCAGTCGCCGGTGCCGCCGTAGGGGTCCGTCTTCGGCGTGACGACGTTGCCGCTCGCGTCCTTCACCTCGGGGACGACGTGGCGATTCCACTCCTCGATGCCCTGCATCATCGGGGCCTCGTGCGAGGTCCCCATCACGATGCCGTAGCGCGTGGCCGTCTTGTGGTTGTCGGGGTCGTCCTCGCCGAACGCCCGGCCCCACACGGCGGGCCAGATGTAGTTCGCCTTCATCCGGAGCGCGGCCTCGAAGACCTTCTCCCAGTAGAAATGATTGAGCCCACCCGGCTGATTCGGCGCCTTGCCCGGGCCGAACATCTTGGCTGCCCAGTTGCCCGTCGCCGGGTTCTCGTCGTTGATGAAGAAGCCGCGGAACCTCACGGCGGGCTCACCCTGCGTGTGAAGCCCGGGCAGCACGTACAGCGCGTGCTTCCTCTGGGGCGGGACGTCGTCCCACCAGTACAGCGGCGACACGCCGATCTGCGCGGAGAGGTCGTACGCGCCGAAGATGGCGCCGCGCTGATCGCTGCCCGCGATCACGAGCGCCCGCTCCACGCCCTCCACCGGGTCCTCGACGATCTGCGTGACGAAGGTCTCCCACTTCCCGGTCACACCCGAGACGTCGAGCTTCCCCTCCTCCTCCAGCTGATCGATGAGCGGGCTCTTGCCCAGCGTGCCGATCAGGACCACCTCGGTCGCCGACTCCGGGATCTCATCCGGAACGACCGTCGCCGCGGCGCCGGTCACCCGCTGGATGTCCGCCGCCAGGTCGTTCACGACGCGGATCACACCGTCGTAATCGGTGGAGCTGACCACCAGCGGAGCCACCTTGCCGTTCACCGCCAGGGGAAAACGATCCGCTCCACCCTCGCTCGAGACGTACTTGCCCGGGCCGGCCGCACCTGCCGGCAGGTCGGGCTCGTCCGACCCGCCGTTCTCTCCCGGCGGACCCTGCTCCCCCGGCTCCCCCGGCTCCCCCGGCTCCCCCTGCTCCCCCGGCGGACCTTGCTCCCCCGGCTGGCCGTTCGCGCCGTCCGACCCGCAGCCGGTCAGCGTGGCGAGCGACAGGGGAAGCAACAAGCAGAGTAGCGAGGGTCCGATTCGACCCTCTCTGATGCCCATTCGTGCATAGCTCATAACGGTGTTTTCCTCGTTGATGCGGCTGACCGGTGTGGTCGGCTCGCCCGCGTCCGGCGCCGGCCGTGTCATCCGGCGCTGAGGCAGGCTGCTCGTGTGCAATGACCGATGTCCCTCGAAGGCGTGCGCCTGCAGTGGTCCGGTTCGTGTTGAATCGACGGAGCCGCGGACCCGTCGACCACGGCTGGAAAATTCTTCCAACCATGTCAACCTTCGAGCCCGTAAGTAACCAAACGAATCTGATGAGATCTAGGCGCCGTACCTATTCCCACGCAGAGCCGACCTGATCTCACAATCGACGCTATCGGAGGAGGATGTAAGCAACGCAACCCTCATCGCGCTGGCGTCGCCGAAGACGCGTGAAACCCCGCGCCGGGGCGGCAGATCGCCGAGATCTGCGCGGCTCGGCTCACGGCCGGCACTCCTTGCCTTCCCGGTCTCTCACGTGCTCGCCACTCCCAAGCTCGTGATGCCAGCCACCGCAGGCGGTGGACCGGAGGCGGCCCCTTCGAGACGTGGAGAGGCTATCGATGGCTCGTCGCTCTTCCGGGAGGGTGAGCGGACCGCACAACGGATCTCCGGTCGCCTGCGGCGGGCGTGGTGATTCGATCTTGACATCGTCGAATCATTCTGTCTTCCCCTCCCCTCCACCGGCTGTCCCGGTACGGGTGCCGCCACCGGCTGCGCCCGCGCCGCTCGGACCGGAGTCTCCGCCGGGATCGTCCCTGAAGGCGCAGCGAGCGATGGCGAGAGGGCGCTGGGCAGGAACGAGGCAAGGCACACCCCGCTATTACACCCGCTGGCCGGGCACGGGAAGCCGCGCGTGACACGGAGCGGCCCGGTGGCTCCGGGGACGGGGCGGCGCGCGGGCGGCGGCGCGCAGGCCTCTCCGGCCAGGGACTGCGCCGTGATCGAGGCTGGCCCGGCGGCGATGTCTTGCGTTGACGCGCTGCTTCGCTCCCGCCCATACTCGCCCGATGCGGCGTTCCGTGATGTGTACCATACACGGTACGGCTCGGCAGGTCGCTGTCGGGCCCGAGGATCCAGGGGCGACTCGATGACGAAGGGCCCCACGAAGCCGGCCAGAAAGCGCGTGCAGCGCGAGGGCGAGCGGCGCGCGGCCGACACGGCGAAGAGCCTCGCGCTTCTCTGGGGCTCTCACGGAAAGCCCGGGCGGTCGGGGCTGACGGTGCGCGCCATCGTGTCGGCGGCGATCGAGCTCGCCGACGCGCAAGGGCTGGAGGCCGTCTCCATGCGGCACCTCGCGGACCAGCTGAAGGTCGGGACCATGTCGCTCTACACGCATGTTCCCGGCAAGGCCGAGCTGACCGATCTCATGGTCGACACGGTCTTGGGCAACCTCTACGACGATGTCGACGCGCCCTCGCGGCAGCCGGGGGGGTGGCGTGGGTCGCTCGGAACCATCGCCGCGCGCAACTGGGAGCTCTACCAGAAGCATCCATGGCTGCTCGAGATCGTCAAGGGGCGCCCCGTGCTCGGCCCGAACGCCTCGCTCAAGTACGAGGCCGAGCTGCGGCCGCTCGACGGCCTGGGCCTCACCGACGTGGAGATGGATTCGGTGCTCACCCTCCTGCTCACGCACGTCGAGGGCACGGCGCGAGCGCAGGCGAACGCGCGGCGCACCCGGCAGGAGAGCGGCATGACGGACGTGGAGTGGTGGGTCGCCACCGCCCCGCTGCTCGACAAGGTCATCGACGCGAAGCGGTTCCCCGTGGCGACGCGCGTCGGGCAATCGGCGGGCGAGGCGTACCAGGGGGCGTCAAGCCCGGAGCACGCATTCCGCTTCGGCGTGGAGCGCATCCTCGATGCCGTCTCGCTCCTGATCTCGGAGCGGCGCGGGCGACAGGGAGTCGACCGGGCCTGAGGGAGAGAGAAGCCGCCGAGTCCCTGCGCTCGCGGCGGCCTCTCCGGCCCGCCGCGAGCGGAGCCCGATCCGGCGTCAGGCGCCCTCGGCGGAGCTCCGCGCCGCGAGGTGGGCGCAGAAGTCTGCCGGCGTCCGCACGCCGTGCTCGACGACCGCCGCGTAGATGTCCACGCCGCCGATCGGCTCGGGGTACTCGGGCCGGCGCGACCACACGTCCTTGATCCAGAGGATCGCCTGCCTCAGCTCGGGATCGAGATCGCGCAGGCGCCGCGTCGACTCGAGCTGCGCGCGCGGGGCGTCCGATTGCCACACGGAGATATCGATCTTCCAGACGTCCCCCGCGGGCGTGCGGTAGCGCAGCACGAGGTAGTGACGCTGATCTTGCGGCCGCCCCGAGGGGCTGCGCTCCCCGGTCTCCTCGCGGTAGTGGACCTCGAGGACCCCCGGATGCGCGAGCAACGGCAGCAGCGCCGTGAACACCTCGCGCGCGCCGGGCGCCCGGCACCGGACGCCGAGGTCGAGATCGCGCCAGACCATGAGCCCGGAGGCCGCGCTGCCGATCTGCTCCGGAACGCCGAGGCGCGACGCGCAGGCGAGCAGATCGAGCTGCGCGAGCACCTCGGCCGCCTCGGCCTGCAGGGCCGCCTGGCGCGCCCAGAGCGCGTCGGCCTGCTCGGGAGAGAGCCGGGTCGGGAGGTCCGCTTGAGGCATGTTGCGGCGAGTGTACACGGCGCGCCGCTCGGCGGCACCCGCCGGGCGCCGGAGGAGAAGCAACACGACCCGAGAAGGTCGGCCCGTCGCGTTCGCCGAGGCGCAAGATGAGTTAAGAATAATTAACAATCGACACCACGGAATTCGATGAACCGATCGCCGCGTACACGCGAGCTTGACGGCCCACAGGACGATTCCTATCGACCACGCTGTGCCGGAGGAGCAGCGTCGCACTCCGGCCGCTTCGCTCTAGGAGAAATCGAATGCGTATCCCGAACAACCCGTCGAGCGGCGGCTTCTGCGAGCACGTCGGCGCCTACGGGCGCACCGTACTCGGCCTGACCCGCGACTGGGACATCGACGAGCTCAATGGCAACTACACCGATCCCGACCACCACGGGTTCGACATCCTCATCGGCCTCACGCCGGAGTACGGCGGCGGCGCCGCGTGCGGCTGGCTCGGCGTGCAGGTCAGCGGGCTGTTCAGCTCCGCGCTGAACGTGGACATCGGCCAGATGATCTCCGTCCACGAGACCGGGCACCTCTTCGGCGCCCCGCACTGCGATCCACTGCAGGGATACGTCATGTGCGGCGGCGAGCATCACCCGCACTACATCAGTGACGGCCTCTTCGTCTGGCACAAGGACTCGTTCGACGCGATGCAGAGCCTCTGGGACTGAGCCCGCCGCCGCGCCGGGCGGGCTGCGAGCCGCCGCTCGCGGCTCGCCCGGGCGACGCGCCGGCCTGCCTTTGCGGCAGGCCGGCGGACGAACGGATTACCTCGGCGACGCGCGCACCAGCTGGGTCGACACAGGCGATGTCGCCCGCGTCGCCGCGGTCGTGCTCCGCGAGCCGAAGGCGCACGCGGGCCGCGCCTACGGCCTCGGCACGGAGGCCGCGTCGATGCCGGAGATCGCCGCGCTGATCGCGGCGGTCACGGGCCTGCCCTGGCGCGCCGAAGCGAGGGAGCCCGCGGAGTTCACTACCCATCCATGACAGCTGGATGGCCGAGCCCGCCAGTCGAACAGAACCGCTCCTGAGGCACGGAACCTGCATCGATCATCCTTCCGGAGACGTCCAGTGCGTCGCGCCCGGCCCCGTGGCATGACGGCCACCGTCGCCGCCGGGCGGCGAGCCGAGAAGCCCCCGCAGCACCGACCGCCAAGCGAGCCTCCAGAGGAGCGTCATGCCTGATTCCTTGCCCACGACCGACCGCGCCCACGACGTGCTTCGCCAGGAGTTTCAGAGCCTCGACCCGATCTTCAAGCCGCGGAACGTCGCCGTCATCGGCGCGACCGAGAACAGCGGCGCCGTCGGCCGCACGCTCCTCTGGAACCTGATCAGCAACCCGTTCGGCGGGACGGTCTTTCCCGTGAACCCCAAGCGGTCCAGCGTCCTCGGCATCAAGGCGTACCCGAACATCGCGGCCGTTCCGGCCAAGGTGGACCTGGCGGTCATCGTCACGCCCGCCGCGAGCGTGCCGGGCCTCCTCGGCGAGTGCGTGGACGCCGGCGTCCGCGGCGCGATCATCATCTCCGCCGGCTTCAAGGAGATGGGCCCTCC
The DNA here is from genome assembly GCF_051521455.1 of Sorangium sp. So ce887. NCBI lineage: Bacteria > Pseudomonadati > Myxococcota > Polyangiales > Polyangiaceae > Sorangium > Sorangium sp. So ce887. The sequence goes on from NZ_CP150354.1 coordinate 5,854,466, forward strand.
GGGCGTCCAGCTCGAGCAGCAGATCATGGAGCGCGCCCGCGGCAAGATGCGCATCATCGGGCCCAACTGCCTCGGTGTCATGAATCCGATCGGCGGCCTCAACGCCACGTTCGCGAAGGGACCGGCGCGGCCCGGCAAGGTGGCGTTCATCAGCCAGTCCGGCGCGCTCTGCACGGCGGTGCTCGACTGGAGCCTCCAGGAACAGGTCGGCTTCAGCGCGTTCGTCAGCATCGGCTCGATGCTCGATGTCGGCTGGGGCGATCTCATCGATTATCTCGGCAACGACCCCAAGACGAACAGCATCCTCATCTACATGGAGTCGATCGGCGACGCGCGGTCGTTCCTGTCGGCCGCCCGCGAGGTCGCGCTGAACAAGCCGATCATCGTGATCAAGCCCGGCCGCAGCGAGGCGGCGGCGAAGGCGGCCGCGTCGCACACCGGCTCGCTCACCGGCTCGGACGAGGTGCTCGACGCGGCGTTCCGGCGCGTGGGCGTGCTGCGCGTGAACGACATCGCGGACCTGTTCTCGATGGCCGAGACGCTCGCCAAGCAGCCGCGGCCCCGCGGCAACCGCCTCTGCATCGTCACAAACGCCGGCGGCCCGGGCGTCCTGGCGACCGACGCGCTCGTCGCCCACGGCGGCGATCTGGCGCCGATCTCGCCGGAGATCCTGGGCGAGCTGAGCAGCTTCCTCCCCGCCGCCTGGAGCCGCAACAACCCGGTCGACGTGCTCGGCGACGCCGGCGCCGACCGGTACGCCAGGGCCCTGCAGATCTGCGCCAGGGATCCAAACAACGACGGCGTGCTCGTCATCCTCACGCCGCAGGACATGACCGAATCGACCGAGACCGCCGAGGCCCTGCGCAAGCACGCGCACGTCGAGGGCAAGCCGGTCCTGGCCAGCTGGATGGGCGGCGTCGAGGTGGAGGCGGGCAAATCGATCCTGAACCGCGCCGGGGTCCCGACGTTCGAGTACCCCGACATCGCCGCGCGCGCGTTCTGTTCCATGGTCCGCTATGCGTACAACCTGCGCGCCCTGTACGAGACGCCGAGCATGGATGAGCGCGCACAGAACGTCGATCGCGAGAAGGCCGGGGCGCTCATCGCCGGCGTCCGCGCGTCGGGCCGGACGCTGATGGATGAGTTCGAGTCGAAGCAGCTCATGGCGGCGTACGGCATCCCGACGGTGCAGACGGCCGTCGCCCGGAGCGTCGAGGAGGCCTTGGCCACCGCGAGGCAGATGGGGTATCCGGCCGTCCTCAAGCTGTACAGCACGACGATCACGCACAAGACCGACGTGGGCGGCGTGAAGCTCAACCTGCGCGACGACGACGCCGTCCGCCGGGCGTTCGCCGAGATCCACGTGAGCGTCGCGCAGAAGGCCGGCGCGCAGCACTTCCAGGGCGTGACCGTCCAGCCGATGATCGCCCTGAAGGACGCCTACGAGATCATCCTCGGCAGCTCGATCGATCCGCAGTTCGGCCCGGTGCTCCTGTTCGGGGCCGGCGGGCAGCTCGTCGAGGTCTTCAGGGACCGCGCGCTCGGCCTGCCGCCGCTCAACGCGACGCTGGCCCGGCGCATGATGGAGCAGACAAAGATCTACCGCGCCCTCCAGGGCGTGCGCGGCCGCGCGCCGGTGGACCTCGCGGCGCTGGAGCACCTGCTCGTGCGGTTCTCGCAGATGGTGGTCGAGCAGCCATGGATCCGCGAGATCGACATCAACCCGCTGGCCGTGAGCGCCGAGCAGGCGATCGCCCTCGACGCGCGCGTCGTCCTGCACCCGGCGGACACGCCCGAGTCGGCGCTCCCCAGGTCGGCGATCCGCGCGTATCCGACGCAGTACGTGACGGAGCTGAAGGGCAAGGACGGGCAGGCGTTCACGATCCGCCCGATCCGCCCCGAGGACGAGCCGCTGATGGTGAAGTTCCACCAGAAGCTCTCCGAGCGCACCGTGCGGCTCCGGTATTTCTACCCCATGCAGCTCGACCTGCGCACCGCGCACGAGCGGCTGACGCGCGTCTGCTTCGCGGACTACGACCGAGAGATGGCGCTCGTCGTCGAGAAGCCGCCCGCGGGCGGCGCCGATCGCGAGATCATCGGCGTCGGCCGGCTGAGCAAGCTGCCGGGCACCGACGACTCCGAGTTCGCCCTGCTGATCAGCGACGAGCACCAGAGACAGGGGCTCGGGTCGCGGCTCCTGAGCCTGCTCGTCCAGATCGCCCGCGACGAGGGGCTCTCCCGCATCAGCGCCGATATCCTGGCCGAGAACACGGAGATGCAGCGCGTGGCGCAGAAGCTCGGTTTCCGGATCACCCGCGATCTGGAGGACTCGACCTCCAGGGCGGAGCTCGTGCTGTAGAAGCGTTGAGACGATGCAGGGCCGGCGGGGAGGTGGGTTCGAAGCCCCCCGGCCGGCGCGCGCTGGCTCCCTCGTCAGTGCAAGCTTCGCTGGACGTCCACCGGAAGCCGCCTGGCGCTGATCATCGTCCACGGGTTGTGGAGCTCGCACCGATCGTCGCGGGCCACCGCGATCGTCCGGTAACGATCGAGCAGGATCTCCAGCGCGATCTTGGCCTCGAGCCTGGCCAGCGGGGCGCCGAGGCAGAAGTGGATGCTGTGCCCGAAGCTCAGGTGCTGGTTGGGCTTGCGGTGGATATCGAACGTGTCGGGGTCCCGGAAATGGGCGCTGTCCCGGTTGGCCGAGGCGATCCACAGCATGAGCAGCTGATCGGCGGGGATCCGCTGCCCGCCGAGCTCCACCTCTCGCGTGGTCCGCCGGGCGAGCCGCGGGAACGGCGCGCGGTAGCGGAGCACCTCCTCGATGGCCGCCGGGAGCTGCGCCGGGTCGGCCCGGAGCTCCGCCGCGGCGGCGGGGTGCTCGTCGAGGCAGAGGATCGCGTTCCCGAGCAGCGCGGTCGTGGTGATGTGCCCGGCGATGAGCAGCAGGCCGACGAAGCCGACGATCTCCTCGTCTTCCAGGCGGTGCCCCTCGACCTCGGCGCCCACCAGCTGGCCGATGAGGTCGTCCGTGGGGCGCTCGCGGCGCTGCTGGATGTGCGAAAGGAGGTAGCGGTTCATCTCGCCGAGGACCGGCCCGAGGCGGTTCATGGTGGCCTGGTCCGGCAGGGTGCCCGGGCCCTCGCTCTCCCTCGACAGCATCGTATCCGCCCAGGTCCGGAAGGCATCCCGGTCCTCGGCCGGGATGCCGAGCAGCTCGGCGATGACGATCACCGGCAGCGGATGGGCCAGGCTCCCGACCAGATCGAAGCGCTCGGCGTCGCCGACGCCGGCGAGCAGCTCGCTCGTGACCGTCGCGATCCGCGGCCCGAGCCCGGACACCACGCGCGGCGTGAACGCCTGGCTGACCAGATCACGGAGCTTCCGGTGCTTCGGCGGGTCCATCCGGGCGAAGTTGCCCCTGGAGAACAGCTCGAAATCGGCCTGCGGCGGGATGAACCTGGACATGTCCGACGAGAACGTCGCCGGATCGGACAGCACGCGGAGGATCTCCGCGTGGCCGAAGAGCTGCCAGGTGCGCTGCTTCTCGTCGTGAAGAACCGGGCTCACCTCCCGCGCATTGCGCAGCCACGTCAGAAAGGCGTCCAGGGTGGGCTGGCTCGGCTGGGGGGTCACGTCGGTCGTGCTCATATCGGATCACTCCTCGGGGCTCTCCCGCGTTGAGGTGGTGTTGCCTTGTGAGAACTGCACGTAGTGAGCGCGTAGCTGCTCGAACCTGTCGATGATCCCGGGCGCGAGCGCGCGCAGGACGTCGAGGTCGGGGGGATCGGGGGGCTCGAAGGCCCTGCGCACCATGGCGGCGACCATCTCGGCCCTCTCCTCGATCGGCTGCCTCTCCTCGGCCGGCAGCAGCGGATCGAGCAGGTAGAAGCCGAGCACCGCCGCGTTGATCGCATAGAGCTGGGCGCCCAGATCCACGTCGGCGCGCAGCAGGCCGTGCGACCGCAGGAGCCCGCAGTACTCGCGTAGATACGCGAACTTGTGGCCCTGGAGCGGCCGCGCCGTGCTCTCGCTGACGAGGTTGCCGAGCACCTCAGTGTCACGGGTGAACAGCGCTTGCAGCAGCGGAAATTCCTCCAGCAAGAGGAGCCTCCTCCGCATCACGCGGTGAAGCAGGATCTCCGCCGGATCCTCGCGTATGGCCTCGGCGAACCTGTCGAACATCCTCAGGGCGTCGCGCGCGAGCACCGCGAGGAAGAGCGCCTCGCGCGTCTTCCAGTGCAGGTAGACCGTCCCCTTGCCGATGTTCGCCCGCTTGGCGACCTCGTCGATGGTGACGCGCTTGTACCCCCAGCGGAGCACCAGCTCCGCCGCTGCATCCAGGATCCGCTCGGCCCGCTGCCGCTGCTTCGAGAAATCTCCGTCGGCCACCCGCGCCCTCCGCCCGTCGAATCATGACCAATTTTCAAAATTGGTCAAACGTCATCGGGTCAGAAGCGACTGGCTGGCGATCCCAGGGCTCTCGCGCGTATATTCCTTGACAGGAATATACCTCATGGGGAATATTACTCATCGATGCTCCAGACGTTCGCGGCGCTCGCCGATCCGACCCGCCTGCGCATCGTCGAGTTGCTGCGCGCCGGGCCGCGGCCGGTCGGCGAGATCTGCGACCGCCTGCCTCTCCCGCAGCCCCAGGTGTCGAAGCACCTGCGCGTCCTCCGGGACGCCGGGCTCGTCGACGTCCGGCCGCGCGCGCAACAGCGCATCTACGGGCTGCGCGCGGCGCCGCTGCGCGAGCTCAGCGAGTGGCTCGAGCGCTTCCGGGACATCTGGGGCGCACGCTTCGAGCAGCTCGACGACTTGCTGGCCGAGATCCAGCGCAACGAAGAGAAGAGGTGAAGATGGACACAACGAATCTGGAAGTCAGATCCGATCGCGAGATCGTCATCACGCGCACGTTCGCTGCGCCGCGGCGCATCGTGTTCGACGCGATGACGAACCCAGAGTACGTGAAGCGCTGGTACGGCCTCAGAGTCCTCACGATGTCGGTCTGCGAGATCGACCTGCGCGTGGGCGGCCGATGGCGCTACGTCCTGCGCGCGCCCGACGGGAGCGACCACGGGTTCACGGGCGTGTACCGCGAGATCGTGCGACCGGAGCGGGTCGTGTGCACCGAGAACTACGAGCCGCTGGGGCCGGGCCACGAGATGCTCGCGAGGGCGACGTACGACGAGCACGACGGGAAGACGACGCTGACGAGCAGGATCGTCTACCAGTCCCAGGCCGATCGCGACGCGCACCTCCGGTCGGGCATGGAGGCCGGCATGCGCGAGACGTTCGAGCGCCTCGCCGAGATCCTCCCCGCGCTCTCGTCGAGTTGATGCGATACGGCGACCGCCTTTCCCCCGAGGCGTCCCCTCGTCCCCAGCCAGCCCATCTGCCTCGACGAAGGGCTCCCGACCGGCAGTGACACCGGCATCGCCTTCAACCACGACCCACCACGACGCTGCGCAACGGTGCGCTCAGGTGCGCCGACCGAGCGGCGTCGTGCGGGGCGATCGGAGCCGCTGTGCATAACGAGCCGGCGGCCGAAGTTCGCCCAGGACGGCTGCCCTTTTGGTAGGCTGGCGGAGAACGCGCCGCTGTCCGTCGGCGCTTCGAAGGGCCACGGGGATCATGAACGAGGGCGAAGCGAGAACTGGCACGACAGCAGAGGCGGAGCTGGAGAAGCTCCGCCGGCGCAATGCCGAGCTCGAGCGGGAGCTCGCCGAGAAGCGGCGAGTGGAGGTCGCCCTGCGGGAGAGCGAGGCCCGTTACCGGGGCATCGTCGAGGACCAGACCGAGCTCATTTGCCGCTTCCGGATGGACGGCACGCTGACCTTCGTCAACGACGTGTACTGCCGGTACTTCGACAAGACGCGGGAGGAGCTGGTCGGCCATCACTTCACGCCGCTCGTCCCTGACGAGGACCAGCGGCTCCTCGATCAGCAGTTCGCGAAGCTCGGCCCCGAGAACCCGATCGTCCATACCGAGCACCGGGTCGTGCGCCCCGACGGATCGATCCGCTGGATGCACTGGACCAACCGCGCCCCGCTCGGCGAAGGGGGGACGCACGCCGAGTTCCAGGCGATCGGCGTCGACGTCACCGATCGCCGGGAGGCGGAGGACGAGGTGAAGCGGCTCAACGCCGAGCTCGAGCTGCGCGTGGCGGAGAAGACGATGAGGCTCGAGCAGATGGTTCGCGAGCTATCGGCCCCGCTCATGCCGGTGGCGGATCAGGTCATCGCGATGCCGCTGATCGGCTTCCTCGACAGCGCCCGCGCCACGGCGGCGCTCGAGACCCTCCTCCACGGGGTCGTCGCGCACAACGCCACGACGGTGGTCCTGGACATCACCGGCGTGGGGGTCATCGACTCCCAGGTAGCCGAGGCGATGATCCGGCTGGCCAAGGCGGTGAGGCTCCTCGGCGCCCAGGTGGTGCTCACCGGCATCCAGCCGCGGATCGCGCAGACGCTGGTCGCGCAGGGCGTCGGTGTAGGCGACATCGTGACGCTTCGGACCCTGAAGGAGGGGATCGCGTTCGCCCTGCGGCGCGGCCCCGCCGATCGTCGACGGCCGTCCCGCTAGAGCCCCGGAGGGCGCCTCCAGGCGGCCCCGGAGCCCGAGCGTCGAGGAGGCTCGCGCGGCGCCCGGCGCTGCACGTCTCCTCTATCCGGTCTCCCGTCCTGGGTGGTATCTTCATCGGTTATGGCGCAAACGCACACGATCGCCCGCCCCGACGTGCACCCCGCTGCTCACGACGCAAGAGCCAGCGACGGCGTCCAGGGGACAGAAGGCGAGTTCGACTCCCGCTACATCAACGAAGACCTCGCCCCCGTGCGCCTGGATCAGCGCAAATGGCGGACGAAGGACATCGCCGCACTGTGGGTAGCCATGTGCGCCTGCACGCCCACGTACATGCTCGCCTCGGGCCTGATCGCTGAGGGCATGAGCTGGGCGCAGGCCGAGCTCACGATACTCCTCGGCAACATCATCGTGCTTCTGCCCATGATCCTCAACGCGCACGCGGGCACGAAGTACGGCATTCCATTTCCCGTCTACTGCCGGAGCGCCTTCGGCGTCCGAGGGGCCAACGTGCCGGCGGTGCTACGAGCCCTCGTGGCCTGCGGCTGGTTCGGGATCGGAACATGGCTCGGCGGGTGGGCCATCTACAAGATCGTCGCCGTCTTCATGCCCTCGATCGAGCAGATGCCGGTGACGCCGCTCGGCATCAACACCCCCCAGCTCGTCTGCTTCCTGCTGTTCTGGGGCATCAACCTCTGGATCATTCACCTGGGCATCGAGTCGATCCGGATCCTGCTCAACATCAAGGCGCCCCTGCTGATCGGCCTCGGCCTCTTGCTGCTCCTCTGGGCCTACAACCGCGCCGGCGGGTTCGGCCCCATGCTCGAGAAGCCGTCGGCCTTCGCGGCGGGGCAACCCAAGGAGGGCCAGCTCTGGAGCTTCTTCCTCCCTGCGCTGACCGGGATGGTCGGCTTCTGGTCTACCCTGGCGCTCAACATTCCCGACTTCACGCGCTACGCGCACTCCCAGCGCGATCAGGCCCTCGGGCAGGCCATCGGCCTGCCGCCCACCATGGCGTTCTTCTCGTTCATCGGCGTCGCCGTCACCTCCGCCACGGTCGTCATCTACGGCGAGACCCTCTGGGACCCGGTCGTCCTTATCGCCCGCTTCGAGAGCCCCATCGTCTTGATCGTCTCGCTCGCGGCGCTCAGCATCGCCAACCTGGCGACCAACATCGCCGCGAACGTGGTGAGCCCGGCCAACGACTTCTCGAACCTCTGGCCGTCGCGGATCTCCTTCCGTACCGGCGGCCTCATCACCGGCGTCATCGGGGTCCTGATGCAGCCCTGGCGGCTCGTCAGCGATCCCACGGGGTACATCTTCACCTGGCTCGTCGGCTACTCGGCGCTGCTCGGCCCCGTCGGCGCGATCCTGATCGCAGAGTATTACGTGATCCGGAGGACCCAGCTCGATCTCGTCCAGCTCTACAGGCGGGAGGGGCCCTACTGGTACACGCACGGGTGGAACCCCATCGCGATCGTCGCCCTCGTCGCCGGGATCCTGCCCAACTTGCCTGGCTTCCTCGGCACCATCCACGTCGTGACGGTCCCCGGCGCATGGATGGAGTTCTACCATTACGCGTGGTTCTCGGGCTTTGCGATCTCGTTCGTGGTCTACGTCGCCCTCACGCTGATGCGCCGCCCGGCCAGGCGCGCCGCGGCTTCTTGATCCTCGCTGCCCGACCCGAGGCGCGAGATCTCATCATCCATTGAACCCGGCGGCGAAGGCCGCGCCCCCGGCGCGCGACGCGCACCGTCGAAGAAACGCGCGCTCCCTCACCACAGCGACAAGACGTCCTCCCGACTGCGTCGTTGCTGTGGGTCATAACCCTACCATCGAAGACCTATAGCGCCTTATGGAGCGCTCCTCCCACGAGGGGATCTCACCCTAGAAAAGTGTCTTACCAAACAACCTAATCATATTTTTACACTTCGCACTTGATCGGAGGATGCACATTTATGTCATCATTGAATGTTCCTTCAGCCTCCGAGGTGCCCATGATGAAGCTCGTTTTCCTGTCGCTCCCGGCGCTCGCCATCGCCGCCTGCGGCGACACCGGCACGTTGGTCGACGAAAGCCCGGTAGTCGACGGATCCCCGGCGCCGGCGAGCGCCCCGAGCGCGCTCACCGCCCCCCGGCCCTACACCCTCTTCGAGAGCGGCCAGGTCCGCCCTCTCGCCCTCTCGCCCGACGGATCGACGCTCTTCGCCGTCAACACGCCGGATAACCGGCTGGAGATCTTTACGGTCAGGCGGGGCAGCCTCGTGCACCGCGGCTCGGTCGCCGTCGGCCTCGAGCCCGTCGCGGTCGCGGCCCGCAGCGACGACGAGGTCTGGGTCGTCAACCACCTCTCCGACAGCGTGAGCGTCGTCGACGTCTCGAGGCCCAGGAAGGCCCGCGTGGTGCGCACCCTGCTCGTCGGCGACGAGCCTCGCGACATCGTCTTCGCCGGCGCCGGCAAGGGCCGCGCCTTCATCACCACCGCGCACCGCGGCCAGAACAGCCCCGTGGATCCGGCGCTCACGACGCCGGGCGTGGGCCGCGCCGACGTCTGGGTCTTCTCCGCGGCGAGCCCGAGCCCCGCGCCGCTGACCGTCATCACCCTCTTCAGCGACACGCCGCGCGCGCTCGCCGCCACGCCCGACGGCGCGCGCGTCTACGCGGCGGCCTTCCACTCCGGCAACCGCACCACGGTGGTGGAGACCAACCTGGTCAACCTGGGCCACGGCCTGCCCCCGCCGACGACCAACGCCGCCAGCGCCGCGCAGCCGTCAGCGCCCCTCATCGTCAAATTCGACGGCCAGCACTGGGTGGACGAGCTGAATCGAACCTGGGACGACAAGGTGAACTTCGCGCTGCCCGACAAGGACGTGTTCGTCCTCGACGCCATGGCCGACCCGCCCGCGCCGGTCGCGGGCGCCGCGGGCGCCTTCCAGGGCGTCGGCACGGTCCTCTACAACATGGCCGTCAACCCGGTGAGCGGGCGCGTCTACGTGGCCAACACCGAGGCGTTCAACGAGCAGCGCTTCGAGGGCGCCGGCGTCTTCGCCGGCCACAGCGTGCGCGGCCGCTTCAACCACAACCGCATCACGGTGCTCGATCCGGCGACGGGCGGCGTGGCTCCACGGCACCTGAACAAGCACATCGACTACAACACGTGCTGCGCCCCGATCCCGAGCGCCGAGAACGGGAAGAGCCTCGCGCTGCCCCAGGGCATGGCCGTCTCGGGGAACGGAAAGAAGCTCTACGTCGCCGCGCTCGGCTCGGACAAGATCGGCGTCTTCTCGACCGCGGCGCTCGAGGCCGACACCTTCGTGCCCAAGCTCTCCCACCAGATCCCGGTCTCCGGCGGCGGGCCGACCGGCGTGGTGCTGGACGAGGCGCGCAAGCAGCTCTACGTCCTCACGCGCTTCGACAACTCCATCGCGATCATCGACATCAAGGACCGGGCCGAGATCGCGCACGTGCCCATGTACAGCCCCGAGCCGGAGAGCGTGGTCAGCGGCCGGCGCTTCCTCTACGACGCCTCGTTCTCGTCGAGCCACGGTGACTCGGCCTGCGCGAGCTGCCATGTCGACGGCGACGTCGACAGCCTGGCGTGGGACCTCGGCGACCCCGACGCGGTCACCACGCCGATGCCAGGGCCCTTCGTGCTCGATCCAGCGCTCTTCGGCCAGCCCGCCGAGTTCGCCGCCCTCAAGGGGCCGATGACGACGCAGAGCCTGCGCGGGATGGCCAACCACGGTCCGATGCACTGGCGGGGAGACCGCACCGGCGGGAACGACGCGCCGAGCGCGCAGCCGGACAGCGGCACCTTCGACGAGGACGCCGCGTTCAAGAAGTTCAATGTCGCCTTCGTCGGCCTGCTCGGGCGGAGCGCGCCCATCTCCGGGGCGGACATGCAGGCGTTCACCGACTTCATCCTCCAGGTGATGTATCCGCCCAACCCCATTCGCCCGCTGGACAACACGCTCACCCCCGACCAGGCGGCGGGCAAGGCCTTCTTCACCGAGCCGGGCGGCGCGTGCAGCACGTGCCATGTGCTCGATCCCGCGGGCAACGCCGAGCATGGAGTTCCCTTCCCCGGCTTCTTCGGGACCGACGGGCGCTACACGTTCGACTTCATCTTCCAGAGCTTCAAGGTCGCCCAGCTGCGGAACGTCTATCAGAAGGTGGGCATGTTCGGCATGGTGCAGAACCCCCGCTTCAACAACCGAGACCACCAGTTCATGGGCGACCAGATCCGCGGGTTCGGCGTCGCCCACGACGGGGCGGTGGATACGGTCTTCCGCTTCGACGATCAGGCCGGCTTCAACGAGGCCCCCGGGGTCGCCGGCTTCCCTCCGGGCGAGCCAGGCGACGTGCTGCGCCGGCAGGTGACTTCGTTTCTGCACGCCTTCGACACAAACCTGGCGCCCATCGTGGGCCAGCAGGCGACGCTCGCCGGCGCCGGCGACACGGCGGCCGAGCAGCGCGTGGATCTCCTGATCGCGCGCGCCGGCGCGGGCGAGTGCGATCTCGTGGTGAAGCGCCGCGTGCGCAGGGAGGAGGTGGGCTTCCTCTACCAGGGCGACGGCACGTTCCGCAGGAACAGGGCGGCGAGCGCGGCGATCAGCGACGCGGCGCTGCGCCAGCGCGCGACCGCGGGGAGCCCGCTGACCTATACGTGCGCGCCGCCCGGCTCAGGGGTGCGGATGGCGATCGACCGTGACGGCGATGGAGCGCTCGACGGCGACGAGGAAGACGCGGAGACCGATCCGGCGGATCCGGCCAGCATGCCCTGAGGCTGAGCCCGGACCCGCCCCCGGCGCGTCACTGCGCGAGGTAGGCAGCCACGTCCGCCGGACGCTCCTTGGCGTGAGCGATCAGCGTGGCGAGGCCGTCGTCGAAGGCCTCGGGCGACGCGAGGTGCGTGTGCCCCCCGATCTCGCCCTCGGGCCCGACGACGTACGGCGCGATCAGCTCGTGCGCCGCCCTGAACCACGCCTCGGCCTTGGCCGGCTCGTACTCCTTCTCCGCGGCCTGCTTCACGTAGCCGCGGTAGGCCTCGAGGTAGACCGGATCGTCGAGCAGGAAGCGGATGAGCGGCCAGTTCTCGCTCACCTCGTCCATCGAGAGGGGCAGCGCCTTCAGCCCGACGTTCGCGCCCGCTGAGTCGGGGTCCGTCCACGCGAAGGTGTGGTCCCACGGGATCCACGCGAATTGCCCGTTCTTGTTCGGGTCCGAATACATGTAGTAGTTGTGCGGCAGGCGGCCGTACACGTCCCAGTCCTCGATCACCGCGTTCAGCGCCATCCAGTGCAGGAAGCCATCGACGTCGAGGCGCGCCTCGAGCCCGGCGCGCCAGGCGGCGGCGTCGGTCCGGTCGGCGTGCAGCGCGTCGAAGAGCGCCTGCGCGTCCGAGAAGTCGGCCTCGTCCTCGTTGTTCTCCTTGATGAGGGTGTCGGGATCCCACGTCTCCCACCGCGCGCCGGTGCCGTCAGGCTTGTAGAGATTGCCCTTGTGGCCGCCGAAATGGGTGTCGAGGAACGACTCGTCCGACGGGAGCTCGATCCCGGTGTACAGCCCGAAATAGACAGGCCCGTCCCCGTGATCGATGAAGACCCGGTAGAACGCGGTCGCGGGCGCGGGGATCCCCGCCTTGGCGAAGATGTCGGTGCCGAGCTTCTCGCGCAGGAGCGACGGGTCCAGGTAGCCGCTGGCGAACGACAGCGCGTCGAACCCGTAGAAGCGCTGATTCTTTGTCTCGGGGTAGTCGTCCTCGAATTTGTCGAAATTGAGGCGCAGCGGCAGCTTCCAGTTCCCCTGGTTCCAGGGCAGGAGCAGGCTCGAGTTGCCCTTGAAGCGGATGCCGACGTGCTGCCATTGCCGATCCTCGGTGGCGATGTCGCACTCGACGTAGGCCGGTGTGCGCGGGAGCAGCTCGACGCTGCTGATGAGCCCGGGATCGCCGCCCGCCCCGGCCGGCACGCAGGTCAGGCCGGCTTCGTGCTCCGTGCACGTCCCCTCGGTGTCGGTGCCGAAGAGCGAGATCGTGCAGGCGGCGTCCGTTGCGAGCCCGTCGCAGGCCGCGATCCAGTCCGGCGGCGGGGTGAATTCCCCGGGCTCTTGCGGCTTCGGCTGGCAGGTCAGGCCGCCGGGAAGCTCGGTGCACGACCCCTCGGTGTCGGTCCCGAAGAGCGAGATCGTGCAGTCATCGCCGGCCAGGAGCCCGTTGCAGGCGTCGATCCACTCCTGCGGCGGCTCGAATCCGCCTGGCCCGCCTTGCGAGCCGAACTCGCCGACCATGTCCGTCATGTCGGCGACCATCTCCTGCCACTTCTCGGGCGCGATGGTGATGTCGAGGCGGGGCACCCGGTCCTGCGGGAACGCGGCAGCGTAATCGGGCGGCTCCGTGGGGATGCCGCCCGCGTCGCCTCCTTCCCCTGTGCCCCCCGCGCCGGTGCCAGTCCCGCCCGCGCCTCCCCCACCCGTGCCGGCGCCCGTCCCGGCGCCCGTGCCGGCGCCCGTGCCGGCGCTCGTCCCGGCGCTCGTCCCGGTCGCACCGGGATCATCGTCTGCGCCGCAGCCCAGCAGGGGCGCCGTAGCCAACGCGGCGAAAGGCAATAGATAATGCAAGGTCCGTAAGTTCATCGATCGCTCCTCAGCTCGGCGGTCCGGGGCAATCTTATGTCAATGGCGCATCGATCGCGTGGCGAAATCCACACCGGAGGCCAGGTTCGCAGCGGCTTAGACGCAACTAGAGTGGATATTTCCACCTGGAATGAGGTGGAGGGTTCCACCGTGGTCGAAGTGGAATTTTCCACCCTGAAGGAGGGCGGCGCGGGCGCTCGCCGGGCGACGCGACCGGCACGCCCGCCGCGTTCGCGGCGCACGCGTTGCTGTACGTCTTGCCGTCGCAGCCGCAGACCGGCCTGTACTCCTTCGGATGAGACCTCGTCGAGGCCACTGCCGCGGTGCAACGGGCGCGTGGTCCCCTTAGCAGGAGCCGAGCGACGCGCGTTTCAGGGCCTGCGCGCGCTGCCGTGGTGTCCGGGCTGTCCGGATCGGGCAGAGCCCTGCTCAAGTGAGCGAGGGATTGTCCAACTTGCGCGGCAATGCGGGAGTCCATTCCGCCGTGAAGATCGACGTTCCGGGGATCGGCGCGACCGATTCGACGACTCCGGATCCCATGGATCCCTGGCGGCCGCGCCGCGCGGGACGCTGCAGGAGGCGCGCGGCGCGCCGCGCGTCACGGTCGCTCCGCCTCGGGCGCGAGCGCCGCGAGCGTCCGGTGAATCGCGTCGATCGCGAACGTGAGGTAGGCCCGGTTCTCGGCCCGGTCGAACCCCTGGTTCGAGAGGTGCTGGTGGAACGGCCGGAAGTGCAGCGCGCCGAGGAAGAGGTCGGCCGCGTGCTCCGGGGGGACGGGACGCAGGAGGCCGCGGGCGATCGCGCGCGAGAACCACGCGACCACCTCGCGCCGCGCGCGCACCGGAGGCAGGTCCTCGCGCCGGTCGGCCATGGACTCGACGTGCATGCCGGCCGAGCGGAGCACCGCGAGGCACGGCACGATGCGCTCGAGGTAGGCGGAGATCTCCTCGCCGAGCTCGAGGAGCTGGATCCGCGCGTCACGGTCGTCCGGGCCCGCCCGCGCGCGCGCCATCCACGGCGGCTCGAACGGCGGCAGCAGCGCGGCGCGCAGGAGCTGCTCCTTGGTGCCGAAGCGCTGGAACAGCACCCCGTGCGAGACGCCGAGCCGCTCGGCGATGAGCATCGTCGAGACGCCCGCGCCGTGCTCCAGAAAGCACGCGCGCGCCTCCTCGAGGATCTGCGCGTCGGTGATGTTGCGCGGCCTTGCCATTCATAAGTATCATGATACTTACTGCGTGACGTCGCAATGACTTCCAGGTGACAATCGACGCTGACGCTGACGCTGGTGGCTCGAGCGAGGCGCTGCCCGGAGGGCGGGCGAACGCCGGGGAGCTCGGGGCGCAGGCGAAGCAACCTTTCTTGGCCGAAGGAGACGCCTGATGCTTGTTCATCGCTTGAGCCAGCTGTCCCGAGCCGACCTCGCCACGGCGGGCGGCAAGGGTGCCAACCTCGGTGAGCTGCTCCGGCTCGGGCTGGCCGTGCCGCCCGGGTTCGTCGTGAGCGCTGGCGCGTATGCGGAGCAGGCGCGCGCATGGGGGCTCGCCGAGCGCCTCTCGGCGCACCTCGCCGCGAGCGGCTGGGACGCGGCCGCCTCGGAGGCCGCGGCGCTCTTCGAGCGGGGCGCGATGCTGCCCGGGATGGAGAGCGCGGTCCGAGACGCGTACCGCGAGCTCGGCGCGCCGTCGGTCGCCGTTCGCTCCTCGGCGACGGCGGAGGACCTCGCCGACGCGTCGTTCGCGGGCCAGCACGAGACGTACCTCGACGTGGCGGGCGAGGACGAGCTGCTCCTCGCGCTGCGGCGGTGCTGGGCGTCGCTCTGGAGCCCGAGGGCCCTCGGCTACCGGGCGGCGCGCGGCATCGATCACCTGGGGGTCCACATCGCCGTGGTGGTGCAGCGCATGGTGCCGGCCGAGTTCGCCGGCGTCCTGTTCACCGTCGATCCGGTGGCCCAGCGCGCCGACCGCATGCTCCTGGAGGTCGCCCCGGGCCTCGGCGAGGCCGTTGTGTCAGGGCACACGACCGGCGATGTGTACCGCCTGCGGCGCGCGCCGTTCGCCGGAGCCGCGGCGCCCGGCTCGGACAAGCCGAACGGGGCCGCGCGCCCCGGGACGGACGACCTCGCGATCGACGACCGCGACCGCCGGGAGGCCGGCCGCCCCGCGCCGAGCGACGCCCTGGTGCTCGAGCTGGGCCGCATCGGGCTCCGCCTCGAGGCCCACTTCGGCTGCCCGCAAGACGTGGAGTTCGCCTTCGTCGGGGGCTCCATTCACCTCCTCCAGTCGCGCCCGATCACCACGCTCGGCACGGCCGAGATCGAGCCCCTCCCCCCGCCCCCGCAGCTCAACCGCATGCAGCGGAGGATGCTCGAGGCCAACGACAACGACCGGTTTCCCATCGCCCCCAGGCCGCTCGATCAATGGGGCTTCCGGGTGACGCTCCCCGCGCTCGTGCGCATGGTGCGCTTCCTGGGGGTCGACGTGGACGAGGCCGAGGAGCGCGCGTGGGTCGACCAGGTGTGGCGCCCGGTCTTCGTCCCTCCGCAGATGCGACCCACCCTCCGCTTGCTCCGGCTGCCGCAGAAGGTCGCGGCCAGCCTGCGCTACGACGCGATGGCGTGGTGGGAGAGCGACGGGTTCAAGCGGCTCCAGGAGGCCTGCGCGCCGGTCGATCTCCGCGCGCTGGACGACGCCGCGCTCCTCCGCCGCGCCGACCGGATCGGGGAGACCACGACCGCGGTCCTGGGCGAGCGGTTCGAGAGGAGCGCCAGCCAGCTGGCCGCGATCGCCCTCCGCGTTCCGGTCACCCTCGCCGTGGGACCGAAGCGGGCAGCGGCCGCCATGAGCGACCTCGTCGCGGGCCTGCACACCCGGACGTCCGACGTCAACCTGGCGCTCTTCCACCTCGCGCGCCGGGCGGCGAGCGCCGGGCCGGAGCTCGCCGGCGCGATCCGGGAGGGGCGCCCGGAGGCCCTCCGCGAATCGGAGGCCGGCCGGGCTTACCTGGCCGAGGTCGAGGCGTTCGTGGACGAGCACGGACACCGGGAGACCACGGGGCTCTACCTGTCGGCGCCGACGTGGCGCCAGGATCCCGCGCCCCTGTGGGGGCTGCTGCGCGGCCTGCTCGACGCCACAAAGCCGCCGTCCGAGGAGGCCGGGCTCGCGCGCTACCGGGCGACGCTCGAGGAGGTCACCCGCGGGATCCGCTTCGTACCGGGTCTGCCCGACGCGTTCCGCCGCACCCTCGATCAGCTGCGGAGCGCGATCGTCTTCCGGGAGCGCACGCACTTCGATCTTGTGCGCTCGTACTCCGCGCTCCAGGCGATCGTGGCCGAGATCGCGCGTCGCCTCGGCGAGCGCGGGCGCCTGCCGAGCCCTGACGACGTCTTCTACCTGACGGAAGCCGAGGTCCGGGGGTGGCTCCAGGGGGAGGCGCCGCCGCTCGACGAGGTGAAGCGGCTCGTTCGACGGCGGCGCGCGACGTACGGAGTGGTCAACGCGAGGTGGCAGAAGAGCGCGCTCGGGGCGGGCGCGGGGCGCGCCTCGGGCGACGAGCTCCGCGGCATCGGGGCGTCGTCCGGGGTGGTCCGCGGCAAGGCGCGCCTCGTGCGGGACGAGCGCGAGTTCGGGCGGCTGAAGGCGGGGGAGATCCTTGTCTGCCGCTACACGAACCCCGCGTGGACGCCGCTCTTCACGCTGGCCGCGGGCGTCGTGACGGACGCCGGCGGCGCCGTCTCCCACGCGGCCATCGTCGCGCGCGAGTACGGGATCCCGGCGGTGCTGGGGGCCGCCGGGGCGACCGAGCGCATCAAGGACGGCCAGGAGATCCTCGTGAACGGGACGGAGGGCCGGGTGACGCTCCTGCGCCAGGGCGACCGTCAGGGTGACGCGGGCGAGCTCGCCCGTGGCTGAGCCTTCGGCCGAGCTTCCGTCGCGCCTGCCGGTGTCCGTGCCCGAGACGCCGTCGCATCCGCCGGTGTCCGTGCCCGAGCCGCCGTCGCGCCTGCCGGTGCGGCTCCTCGCCGCCATCGCCCTCTCGACGGCGCTCGCGCCGCTCAACTCGACGATGGTCGCCGTGGCGCTGCCGGAGATGTCGCGCACGCTTCGCGTCGACTCCGGCACGCTCCGGCAGGCGCTCGTGACGAGCTACCTGCTCACGAACATCGTCCTGCAGAGCCCCGGCGGGAAGCTCGGCGATCGCCTCGGCCACCGGCGCGCGCTCGGGCTGGGCCAGCTCCTCCTGGCGGTCGGGGCCGCGCTCGCCTACCTCTGGCCGGTCCTCCCGGTGCTCGCCGTGTCGCGCGTCGTGATGGCCGCGGGCGGCGCGATCGTGGTCCCGAGCGCGACGGCCATGCTCCGCACGGAGCTGCCGCCCGAGGTGCGCGGGCGCGCCTTCGGCGCCTTCGGGGCGGTGATGGGGCTGTCGGCGGGCACCGGACCGACGATCGGGGCGCTGCTCGTGGGGACCTTCGGGTGGACCTCGATCTTCCTCGCGAACGTCCCGGTGCTGCTCCTCTCCGCCGCGCTCGCGCACGTCGGCGCGCCGCCGCGTCCCGCGGCCGTGACGCCCGCCGCGCCGCGCCCGCGGTTCGACGTCGTGGGCTCGGTGCTGCTGGGTGCGTCGCTCATCGGGCTCGCCCTCGGCCTCGAGTCCGCCCACCTCCGCTGGGCCGCGGTGCTCGGCGCGCTGGGCTTCGTGCCCTTCGTGCTCTGGGAGCGGCGCGCCGCGGACCCCGTCATCGACTTCTCGCTGTTCAGGCGGCGCGCGTTCGTCGGCGGCAGCCTGCTCATCGCGCTCCAGAACTTCGCCATGTACGCGACGATCTTCGAGCTGCCGCAGGTGGCGGGGCGGCTGTTCCACGTCGGGCCGCGCGACGTCGGCACGACGCTGCTGGCCATGATGGGGACGATGGTGGTCGTCTCGCCCCTCGCGGGGCGCGGCTCGGATCGCTTCGGGGCGCGCGCGGTGGCGCTCACCGGCTGCTCGCTCGCCCTGGCCGGCATGGTCCTGCTCGCCGTGCGGCCGCTGGGCGCGCTCACGGACGCGATCCCCGCGCTCGCGATGCTCGGCGCCGGCCTCGGCCTGACGTCCGCGCCGTCGCAGGCCGCGGCGATGAGCGACGTCCCGCGGGAGAAGAGCGGAATGGCCGCAGGCCTGACCTCGACGATGCGCTACATGGGGGGCATCGGCGGCCTCACCGTGCTCGGCCTCGTCCTCACCGACCGCCCGGCGGGCGACGTGGTGATGCGCGAGCACACGATGGCCACGTCCATCTTCGGCGCGGCGCTGCTCCTGTCGCTCGGCTGCGCCTTCCTCCTTCCCGGCCGCGCCGCCGCGCCGGCGCCAGCGGTGGGATCACGATAGAGCGGCTTCACGAGGAGAGGTGCGAGCCGCAGGCGGCCGGCCCCCTGGGACCGGCGCGCCTGGTTCGTGGTAGGGAGCGCGGATGAGCCGCCGCCCTCGCCTCGCCGCCTCCTGCGCCGTCCTCACCGCCCTCCTCAGCAGCTGCGGCGCCACGCCTGACGCTGCCGCGCCGGGCAGCGGCGGACGGCGCGAGGCCGCGAGCGGCGCGCAGGCCGCCCACGCGGACCATGCCCCTTCGCCCGGTCAGCAAGGCGCGGGTCACGCCGGCCACGGCGCTGGGCACGGCCACGGCGCTGGGCACGGCCACCCCGCGGCGCACGCGCACGGCGCCGCGCCGCTCGTGCACCGCTTCGAGCGGGCCGACGAATGGGTGGCCGCCTTCGACGGCCCCGAGCGCGACGCCTGGCAGAAGCCGGCGGAGGTCGTCGCCGCCATGCAGATCGCCCCGGGCATGCGGGTCGCGGATCTCGGGGCCGGCACGGGCTACTTCCTGCCGCACCTCTCCCGCGCGGCCGGGCCGGCCGGCGCGGTCATCGGCCTCGACATCGAGCGGGACATGGTCCGCTACATGACGGAGCGCGCGGCCCGCGAGCGCCTCGCCAACGTCACCGCGCGCGAGGTCCGCACCGACGATCCCGGGCTCGAACCCGGCTCGGTCGACCGCATCCTCGTGGTCAACACCTGGCATCACATCCCCGATCGCCCCGCCTACACGGCGAAGCTGAAGGCCGCGCTCCGCCCGGACGGCGCGGTGGTCGTCGTCGACTTCACCGAGGCCGCGCGCCGCGGCCCCCCGAAGGATCACCGCATCACCGCCGAGGCGGTCGCCGCCGAGCTCCGCGCCGGGGGCCTCTCGCCCCAGGTCGTCGCGGAGGAGCTGCCCGAGCAGTACATCGTCGTGGGCAGGCGCGCCGGCGCGGGCGAGGCGCGCTGACGCGGGCGAGGCGCGCTGACGCGGGGGCGGAGCGGCCGGGTGCGCCCCGCTCAGGACAGGGCTCGCCGAGGCGCCGGCTATCGATAGCCGGTGACGTCGGCGGGCTTGCCGGCGTCCTGGACCTCCACGAGGTACCGCCACGCGTCGGGCTGGCTGCCGTCCACGTCGGTGAAGCCATAGACCCGCGCGAGCTGGCCGCTCGACAGCGACTGCCCGGACCACCGGGCCACCTCCGGGTCGGCCGCGAGCGCCGCCACCGCCCGGCCGACGTAAGCGGGGGTCTCCGAGATCGCGAAGTGGGGCTGCTTCGCGAGCGCGTCGCGCCAGCGCTCCTCGGTGACCCCGTAATGACCCATCATGATCTCCGAGCGCAGCCAGCCGGGCGTCAGCGCGACGGCCGTGCCGCCGTGGGCCCGCAGCTCCTCGGCCTGGGCGAACGCCATGCGGAGGACCGCGGTCTTGGCGAGGTCGTAGAAGAACGAGACGCGGTAGTGCCCTGCATTGTAGTCGGCCGTGCCGTCCGTGATCTCGACGACCAGCCCGCCCGGCCTCTTGATGAGCAGCGGAAGGGCATGGTGGCTCGTGAGGATGTGGGTATCGATGGCCAGCCGCAGCAGCCGCATCCCGCTGTCCAGCGAGTGCTCCCATAGCGGCTTGTTCCACTCGAACAGGTGCTCGCCGCCCCACACGTCGTTGACCAGCACGTCGAGCCGGCCCTGCTCCCGCTCGATGCGCGCCACGAGCTCCCGGACCTGCTCGCGCTCCAGGTGATCCACCTGCACCGCGATCCCCTTGCCCCCCGCCCGGGTGACCCGCTCGGCGGTCTCCTCGATGGTCTCGGGTCGATCCATCTCCGAGCGCTGCGCGCGCGTGGTGCGGCCCGTGGCGTACACCGTCGCGCCCGCCGCCCCCAGCTCGACCGCGATCCCCCTGCCCGCGCCGCGCGTCGCGCCCGCGACGAGCGCCACCTTGCCGTGAAGTGCTCCGTTCATGCTCCCTCGTCTCCTTTGCTAGCCAGGACGCGCGCGACGGTCGCACGGAAATCCTGACACCTCCTGTCAGGTATTCCGGGACCGCCGCGATGTTCGGCGAGGGGGGCGGAGGTCGTGCTGGCGCGTCGCACTCGACAGCAGATGGCACGCGCGTCCAGTCGCCACGACGACACCTGCCCATCGATGCGACGTTTATCCACCACGTGGCACCTCAAGCGATCACGCGGTGCCGCTTGATGCAGCGCGGAGAAGCGCTCTACAAGTAAATTATGATCAGTATCCCCGGGTACACTCTCACCGGTCTCATCCACGAATCCGCCGCGTCGACCGTGTACCGAGGAGTTCGAAACGACGACCGCGCCCCCGTCGCGGTCAAGCGCCTCAGGAACGAGCGCCCGGCGCCGGCCGAGCTCGCGAGGCTTCGCTACGAGTACGCCATCGCCAAGGAGCTCGCGCTGCCCGGCGTCGTGAAGGTCCTGGGCGTCGTGAAGGCAGGGGCGAGCCTTTCGCTCATCATGGAAGATGCCGGAGCCTGCTCGCTCCATGCGCTCATCGGCGCGCGCTCCCTGACCCTCCAGGACACGCTCCGGATCGCGATCTCCGTCGCGGGCACGCTGGAATCCATCCATCGCGGCGGCGTCATTCACATGGACATCAAACCGCAGAACATCATGGTCGAGCCGTCCACGTGGAACGCCAAGATCATGGACTTCGGCAGCGCCACCCGCCTCTCGCAGGAGGCGCAGCGGTCGAAGAGCCCAGCCGCCTTCGAGGGCACCCTGGCGTACATGTCCCCGGAGCAGACCGGCCGGATGAACCGCGTGATCGACCTGCGCACGGATCTCTATTCCCTGGGGGTCACCCTGTACGAGATGGTGACAGGCAGGCTCCCCTTCCAGACGAAGGATCTCCTGGAGCTCGTGCACTGCCACATCGCCAGGCTCCCGCCGCCGCCGGCGCAGGTCTCGCCCGACGTACCGCGCCCCGTCTCCGACATCATCATGAAGCTCCTGGCGAAGAGCCCCGATGATCGGTTCCAGGGCGCCTACGGGCTCAGGATGGATCTCGTCGAGTGCCTCACGCAGCTCGAGGCGACGTCGAGGATCGAGCCGTTCGAGCTCGGGCGCCACGATTACGTGGACGCGCTCCGGATCCCGCAGAGGGTCTACGGCCGCGAGGCGGAGCTCGCCGTCCTCGAAGGCGCGTGGCGGCGCATCAGCCAGGGCGCGAGCGAGCTGCTCCTCGTGTCCGGCCACGCCGGCATCGGCAAGTCGCTCCTCGTCGGCGAGATCCAGAAATCCGTCGCGCAGGGCAAGGGAACCATCGTCGCCGGCAAGTTCGACCAGATCAACCGGACCGTCCCCTACGCGGCCGTGGCGCACGTCTTCCGGGAGCTCGTCCGCGCCCTCTTGACCGAGCCCGCAGAGGCGCTCGCGCTCTGGACGCAGAAGATCGCGACCGCCGTCGGGCAGAACGGCCAGCTCCTCATCGATCTCATCCCCGAGCTCGAGCTCATCCTCGGCCCACAGCCGGCTGTCACGCCGCTCGGCCCGACCGAGGCCCAGGCTCGCTTCCACCTCGCGTTCCAGAAATTCTGCGGCGCCATCCCCGCCCAGGAGCACCCCCTCGTCATCTTCCTCGATGACCTGCAATGGGCGGATCCGGCCTCGCTCAAGCTCCTCGAGCAGCTCCTGACCGCATCGGAGATCAAGCACCTGCTCGTGATCGGCGCGTACCGGCAGAACGAGGTCGACGAGAGCCACCTGTTCTCGATCACCCTGGCGGAGCTGCGCAAGGCCGGGGTGACCGTCGGGGAGATCGACCTCAAGCCGCTCGATCTCCCCGTCGTGACGCGCCTCCTCGCCGACGCCCTCTCCTGCGATCCCGCGCGGGCCGAGCCGCTCGCGCGTCATGTCATGACCAAGACCCACGGCAACCCGTTCTTCATGAACCAGTTCATGAGGGCGCTGCACGCCGAGAAGCTCGTCGCCTTCGACCCGGCCCTGCGCGAGTGGACGTGGGATCTGCCGCGCATCCAGCAGATGAAGGTCACGGAGAACGTCGTCGACTTCATGACGGGCAGGCTCCGGGAGCTCGACGAGCGCGCGCAGCGCATCCTCACGCTCGCCGCGTGCATCGGCTATCGCTTCGACCTGAAGACGCTCGCGATCGTGGACGGCAAGCCGCGCCGCGAGGTGGCAGGCGAGCTCTCGGCGGCGCTCCGCGAGGGTCTGGTCCTCGCCGTCGGCGCCGACTCCAGGTTCTTCGACGCGGCCCTCCACGGCGCGATGACCGGCGAGGCCGACGAGCCGGAGCTCTCGGTGGACGCCTCCTACCGGTTCTTGCACGACCGTGTGCAGCAAGCGGCCTACCGGCTCCTCGACGACCCCCGCAAGCAGGAGGTCCACCTCCAGATCGGGCGGCTCATGCTCGCGGAGGGCGACCCCGGAGACGCGGAGGGCAAAATCTTCGAGATCGCAACCCACATGAACCTCGGGTTGCCGCGGATCGGCGATCCGGGAGAGCGCGTCACGCTGGCGCGCCTGAACCTCGAGGCGGGCAGGAGGGCGAAGGCCGGCGCGGCGTACGAGGCGGCCGCGAGCTACTTCGAGGCCGGCACGACGACGCTCGGCCCGAGGCGCTGGGACGAGCAGCACGATCTCACCTTCGCGCTGACCACCGGGCTCGCGGAGTGCCTGTGCCTGACAGGCCAGTTCGACGCTGGCGAACGGCTGTTCGACGCCCTCCTCGAGCACGCGAGATCCCGGCTGGACAGCGCGCAGGTCCGCAACCTGCGCATGTCGTTCCACCTGATGCGCGGCAATCTCTCCGACGTCGTGCGGTGCGGCCTCGAGGCCCTCGCGCTGCTCGGGATCGACATCCCCACGGCGGCCGAGGAGCAACGCGCGCGGCTCGGCAGGGAGCTCGAGGCGATGCAGGCCCACCTCGCAGGCCGCCAGATCACCGATCTGCTGGGGCTGCCCACCGCCGCCGATCCAGAGAAGCAGATCCTCCTCCGCCTGCTTGCCGACATGACGCAGCCCGCCTCCGCGCTCGGGCTGCCGGTCCTCGGTCCGCTCACGCTCATCATGCAGATCAACCTCGCGATCGAGCACGGGAACTCGAGCTCGTCCGCGTACGCGTACGTGCTCTATGCGGTGCTCCTGATCGACGGCGTCTTCGAGCCGAGGACCGCGGAGGACCGGTACAAGGAGGCCTACCAGTTCGCCAAGGTCGGTATCGAGCTGAACGAGCGCGTCCCCAACCCGCGCATCGCGTGCATGCTCCTCACGACCTTCGCGTCCATCCTCCATTTCTTCGAGCCGCTCCGGGACACGATCAAGCTCCTGACCCGCTCCCGGCAGGCCGGCCTGGAGTCCGGGGATCTGGCGTATTCGTCGTATTGCTGCATTCACATGGTCTCGGCGAGCCTGGGGCTCGGCGACGATCTCGGCTCGGTGGCCGAGGAGATCGAGCAGGATCTCGCGCTCATGCGGAGGACGAACGACAAGCTCACGACGCTCATCCTCACGTGCGCGAGGCAGGTCGCCGCGAACCTCACGGGGGGCACCGCCGGGGCGCACACCCTGAGCGACGGCGCCTTCGACGAGGCCGCCTTCGCCGGTGCCATCTCGGTCCCGGAGCTCACCTACGTGGCCGCCTGGTACCACACGCAGAAGATCCAGCTGGCCTATCTCTACGGCGACCACGGCGCCGTGCGCTCGCTCATGGCCACCGTGGAGAAGATGACCGCCGGTTGCGTGAACAACTTCTGGGCGACCGAGCTCGTCTTCTATTCGTGCCTGAGCCTCGCCGCCTCGTGCGACGGGGCGCCGGCCCCCGAGAAGGAGCGGCTCGTGGCGACGATCTCGACGGAGCGGGAGAAGCTCGCCCGCTGGGCCGAGCTCTGCCCCCAGAACTACGCGCACAAGCACCTCCTCGTCGCGGCGGAGATCGCGCGCGTCTCGGGCGACGACAGGCACGCCGCGGCGCTGCTCTACGACCGGGCGATCGAGGCCGCCGAGGAGGCCGGGTTCACGCGCGACCAGGCGATAGCGAGCGAGCTCGCCGCGAAGTTCTACCGCGGAAGCGGCTTCACCCGGTGCGCTCGCGCCTACATGACCGACGCCCACCACGGCTACATGCAGTGGGGAGCGACCGCGAAGGCGGACCGCCTGGCGGCCGAGGCGCCGCACCTCGTGCAGCGGATCGAGCTCGCGTCGGCGCCGCCCGGCGTGCTGGAGCTCGCCCGGACCACGGTCCAGACCACCTCGACGACGAGGCTCAGCACCGGCGTGCTCGACGTCGAGGCGGTCATCCGGGCCGCTCAGGCCATCGCCGGCGAGGTCGTCCTCGACAGCGTGGTCCACCGGCTGCTCGATATCGCGATCCAGAACGCGGGCGCGAAGAAGGGGGTCCTCGTCCTGGAGCGCGATCAACAGCTGATGATCGAGGCGTCCATCACGGTGGATCCGAGCACGGTGAAGGTGGGTCAGCTCGTCCCCGTCGAGGGCAGCGCCGAGGTCCCGTCCTCGATCGTGCAGTACGTCGCGAGGACGAGGCTGCCGGTGGTCCTCGCGGACGCGAGCCAGGAGCCTCGCTTCGCCGCGGACGCCTACGTCGCCGCGCACGACCCGAGATCGATCCTCTGCCTGGCGATGGTGCACCAGGGTCGCACGACCGGCGTTCTTTACCTGGAGAACAGCACGGCGACCAACGTGTTCACGCCGGCCCGGCTGGAGCTGTCGAAGCTCCTCCTGGCGCAGGCGGCGACCGCGGTGGAGAACGCCGTGCTCTACGCGCACCTGCACAGGCGCACGGAGGCGCTGCACCGCGCCGAGGAGCAGCTCCGGGTCGAGTTCTCGCAGCGGGAGCGGAGCGAGCAGGCCCGCGTGGAGCTCCAGGAGGAGATCATCCGCGTGCAGAACGCCCGTCTCGCGGAGCTCTCCACGCCCATCATCCCGCTCTCCGACCGGATCATGGTCATGCCGCTCATCGGGATGATGGACAGCCAGCGGGCGCAGCAGGTCCTGAGCACGGCGCTCAAGGGGGTCGAATCGACCGGCGCCGAGGTCGTGATCATCGATATCACCGGCGTGAAGACGGTCGACACCGACGTCGCGAGCACGCTGATCAACACCGCCGTCGCCCTCCGGCTGCTCGGGGCGCAGGCGGTGATCACGGGCATCCGCCCCGACGTCGCGCAGACGCTCACCTGCCTGCAGATCGATTTCGGCACGGTGGTCACGCAGGGGACGCTCCAGAGCGGCATCGCCTACGCCCTGCAGCGGGTGGGGAGGCCCGGCGCGAGACCGCTCAGGAGCTCGCCTTGAGCGCGGCGAACTCGCCTGGATCGTGGATGGTGGGGGGATTGATCCCGCCACCGATGAAGTCTTCCGTCCGGTCGTACATGCCGAAGTGGGTCACCGGCTCCGAACCGCCCGGTGCCGGGAAACCATCCGTGCCTGCCCTGACGCCGAGGGCGTTCATCAAGTTGCAGTAGTACTTGTTGATCGGCGCGTTGGCGAGCGACGGATCGGTTCCCGTGGATTGGGTGGTCGCGTCGACCTCGCTCGGAGCGCCGTCGGCACACACGATCTCGCTGTTGCCGGTCGTGAGATCGGGCGAGCCGTCCTCGACGTTCACGGCCCAGCCGGTCTTGAAATAGCCGCCGGCGCTGCCGACCTGGACGATCGGCAGGTTGTTGAGGTTGCGGGCGCAGCCGTCCGACGCGTCCTGGAACCAGACGGCCGCGCTGTTGTCGAGGAGCGTCCCGTCGCCCTCGTCGATACGGTTCAGCTGCTCGACGAGGTGGGCGAACTTCCTCGCATAGTAGTCGTCGATCTTGAGGAGCATGTCGATCACACCCGTGACGCAGGTGCCCTGCATGCCCGCATTGCCCACGCGATACGAGAGACTTGCGCTCTCCATCGTCAGGCCGAGCCCCCGAAAATTGAAGTTCCCGGGGTACTTCAGGACGATGATGGGGCTCGCGTTGCACGCCGCCGCGAGCACGGCGAGGTTCGAATAGAGGTCCGCTCCGTCCAGACTGTCCGAGATTCGCCGCGTCAGCACGTCGTCGACGCTCGTGGTCGTGCCCGCCAGGGCGGCGTTCTCTTGCGTCGCACCGAGCGCCGTTGCGAGAGACGTGTTGCACTGCGCAGAAGCGACGGTTTTCACGGTCTCGTCGAGAATCGCTTTCCAGGCCTCCAGCTTGTTCTTGTCCGCCTGGCTCATGTCGAAGCGCGTGAGCGTGTCGAGATCGTCCCGCACGAGG
This sequence comes from Sorangium sp. So ce887, assembly GCF_051521455.1. Classification (NCBI taxonomy): domain Bacteria; kingdom Pseudomonadati; phylum Myxococcota; order Polyangiales; family Polyangiaceae; genus Sorangium; species Sorangium sp. So ce887. The sequence continues at coordinate 5,881,245 of NZ_CP150354.1, forward strand.
TCGATGATGCTCTTGCCGCGGATGGCCTGGTACGTGTCCGGAGACGGGAGGGGGTCCGTAAACAAGCCCGTGAGCTTGGCCAGGATCTCCGCCGGCGCGCCCAGACCCGAATACAGGGTCTCGGGCGCCGAGTACGAAATTGCCGACGAAGCGCCGTCGCGGTTGTTTCCCACGCGCATGAACAGGGGCTCGCCGTCCGGGCTGAGCTGCCGTGCGATGACGTGGTCCAGCGAGGGACCGGTCGGTTTGGCGTTGTACTTCGTCGCCTGGTCGAAGCTGAACGGATCGTTGCTATTGGGAGTGACCGGGTGGCAAGTGAAGTACGACGCGTTCACCTGCAAGTGGCGATCGTTCCCCTGCCCCCGATCCATCTTCGGCGTCCACTCGTTCATCGCGCGGATGCCTCGGGGCAGGAGGAGCTTGTCGACGTAAGGCGTCAAGTGCTTGAGCGTCGTCGACTCGAGGTCCGCGGCGGTGAGCGCGCCGTGCGACTTCTTCGGGAAGAACCGCGTCGTGATGCAGCCATAGTGCGTGTACATCACGATCAGCCGCCTCGGTGGCGTGGCCGGCTGCGCCTTCACGGTGCGGTCGGTGATCGAGCTGAGGAACGGCGCTGCGACGCAAGCTCCGCCCAGCCCTCGGAGGAAGATTCTTCGATTCACGCGCTTTGCCATGGTCGTATTATCCCACCCTCGATGGACTTGAATGCCCGGCTGCCACTCCGAACGCCCTCTGAATGCCCACGTCTACCACGTCTCCATCATCCCTGCATGCCCGCAGGCCCGTTGACGACTCTCGCTCGGCCAATCGCGTTCGTCGGGCGGAAAGATGCCCCGCCGATCACCACGCGAAGCGGCAGCTCGGCACATCGCGGCAGTCCTCGAGAGCCATCTCGGAACAGGGCGTCGGGGTGCCCTCGCAAAACTGCGCGGGCAAACAATTGAGCTTAGAGCGCCTCTCAAAACCTCCCGTCGCCAGGCAGCCGAGCGCGGGTGCAGCGCCAGGCGCAGTGAGGAGCCTTACTGAAATGGTGCGACGAGGAGCAACGACGCGATGCGTCCGACCGCGGCTGCCTGGTGACGGGAGGTTTTGAGAGGCGCTCTTGGGCACCTGAGACCGGTTTGTGAACGCACACGGCACGAGCGTCAATCGACGTGTACAGCATGGCTGTACGCGAGGATGGCCGCCACGTACCGCTTGATTTTTCGAACGCATTTGCTCATCCTACCCGCCCAAGAGGACGTTCCTCGCCTAGCGCAGCTCTTGCCTACGGGCGACGTGATCAGAAAAGTTCGACTTCACCAATCCCATTCACCGATCGCACGTCGCCTCTGCAATCCGAAGCTCGAAGCCTCTTGCTTTGATCCAACGGGAACGAGAGCTAAACCTTCTCTCTCACCATCTTCGTCGTGAACCATGAAACTTCGACTCTCAAGCTTCATCGCGGCAGCAATCGTCGCCATCCTGTCACCGCTTCCAGGCTGCACGGAAACCCCTGACGACACCGGCGGTGGAGGCACCGGCGGCGCCGGCGGTTCGGACTCCGGAAGCACGAGCGCCAGTGGGTCTACCTCGAGTGGGGGCGGGGCCGGCGGTTCGGGCGGGGCTGGCTCGACCAGCGCGAGCACCGGTGGCGGCGGCTCGACCGGCAGTGGCAGCGAAATCGAGCCAACGTTCGAGACCGTGAAGTTCGTTGCACAGAGCGCTTGCTTCGGGGCGGGTTGCCATAACGACGATATGAACCCCCTGGACTTGATGATAAACGAAGAGCTGCACACGAGGCTAACCTCGCATATATCCAAGAATTGCGGCCCGCTCGTCAATCTCGACAACCCGCAAGAGAGCGCGATCATCAAGGTCCTACAGGGACCGTGCGGCGCAACTCCGCGGATGCCCCTTGAGTGCGTCAACGAAGGGGATACTGCGTGCATCCCCCCCGACTACATTGAAGCGATCACGCAGTGGATCGCCGACGGCGCGCTGGAGTAGGGCTTGGCGAGTAGCCGCCGACGGGTTGCGGCGCCCCACAGGCGCAGGTTCGCCGACCCGCCCTAGCACTATTGCGAGAAGTTGCCCCGGATCAGCGGAAAAACCGCCGTGGCGCCAAGGTCGTCCAGAGGAGAGGGGACGCACCGTCCCGGCATTCTTCCTTCCTGCTCCCCTGGTCTCTTGGCGCCCTTGGCGTCATGACGGCTCGCTTCTCGGCCCGACTTCCCGCAGTAGTGCTAGTGTCGAGGGATAGCCGCGCGACTCATGGGATGGTCTACTGCGTTACAAGCGCGGCCGCCGGGTATGCGGCTTGATCAGGTCCGGGCGTGTCCACGGTGTTCGTCTCGAAGGCCCAGCTGCCACCCGGCGGAATTTGCACTGTGCCGCTGCCGATCGCCACGCCGAGCGGACGCCCGACGCGATTGACTGAGAAGACCGTGGCGGAGGGCTTGCTCACCGCTACGTCGAGCCCGTTGAGGAGCGTGCCCGTGTACGCCGTGGCGGCGCCACGAGTTACGGCCTTCACTTGGCTGATGGTGAGGCCATCGATGGGAACAACATCGAGGGCAAAGTAAGGGCACCGGTAGACGACGTGCTCCACGTCTTCGATCACGATGTCTGAGGGCAGGTCCGTCACCGCGGCCATGGTCACGTCACCTGGACCCACGCACGCAGCGATGGCGCCCGAGCCATCCGTGAGTCGATAGAAATGCTGAGTAAGCAACCCGTTGATCCCAGCTGCCAGGGACTGCCCGGTCTTGTCGTAGAGCTCAACTGAAACGGCGGCGCTGCAGGCCGGGATATCCCCGTCGTTCCTCAAGGCGGCGTAGAGCTCGAGGTTGGTCGGTCCTTTGCGAAGAGTCAACGCGATCACGTTGAGCACGCCGTTGCCGCCGGGGAGCGCCACAACGGTGAGGTCCTCCGGAACGATGAGCGCGTCGTCACCCATGTCCCCGCCCACCCCGGCGCCGCCGCTCGCTTCGCCGCCGCTGGTCTGAGTCGGCGCACCCCCGCTGCTGAAGCTCTCTTCGCTCGAACAGGCGAGCGGGAGGAGCACAGCAGCAGGGATGAGGAGACGCTTCGCCAGCATGAACATGAGAAGAGATGCCCAGCCTGCCGCTGTCCGCCATCGTCGGGCAGCACGGGGTCGCGAAGTGAGGCACATCATGAAGAGCGTCAATTCGTGACGACGAGCAGACGGCTCAGGGCGCCGGCGCCCGCGGTCACCGGCGGCGCACGAACCCAAAGACCCCTCCGGTAAGAAGGGGTCTTTGGACCCGAGCTCGTCCGAGTGTTCAGGACCTCGCCCAGAGAGCGCTCAGGCCTTCAGCTCTGTGAACCCGCCCGGATTGTTGATCTTGGCGCCGGCGACCTTGCCCTTGCCACCGATGAATTCCTCCGTCTTGTCGGAATAGCCGAAGTGGGTCACTTCCGCGGAGCCACCCTTCGCAGGGAAGCCATCCGCACCCGCCTTCACGCCCATGGCGTTCATGATGTTGCAGAAGTACTTGTTGACCGGCGCGTTGGCAACCTTCGGATCGGTCCCGGTGCCTTGATTGATACCGTTGACCTGGCCGGAACCGTTGGCGCACTGCGACATACTGTTGCCGTTCACCGGGGTCGACGCGGGGTCGACGTTGATGATCTGACCGGTCTTGAAGTAACCGCCGGCGCTACCGGCCTGGATGATCGGAGCGTTGTTGAGGTTGTGCGCGTTGCCGTCCGACATTTCGTTGAACCAGATAGCGGCGCTGTTGTCGAGGACCGTCGTCCCATTCCCCATGGGGATGCTGTCGAGCATCTTGACGAGGTTCGCGAACTTCTGCGCGTAATAGGCGTCAACCTTCAGGAGCATCTCGATCGCGTTGGGCAAGCAGCTGCCTGTCATGCCTGCATTGTCGAGGCGGTGCGAGAGGGAGTGCGACTCCATCGTGATGCCGAGCCCCCTGAAATTGTAATTTCCCGGGTACTTCATGAAAATCACGGGGTTGGCGTTGCAGGCGGCCGCGAGCGCTGCGATGGACGAATAGATATCCGCTCCATCCAGGTCGCCGGAGACCTTGGTCGTGAGGACGTCGGTGCCCAGGCCGCCCGCCGCCGCTTTGGAGGCGTTCGCTGCCGTCGCGCCGAGCATCGCGCCGAGCGCCTCGTTGCACTGCGCGGAAGCCACCACGGTTCCTGTCGAGCTGAGGAGCTCCTTCCAGGCCTCGAGCTTCTGCTTGTCGGCCCTGCTCATGTCGAACCGCTCGAGCGTTTGCAGATCATCCTTGACGAGGTCGAGGATGCTCTTGCCGCGAATCGCCGCGTAGGTGTCCGGATTCATCGGCTCCCCCGTCTGGAAGAGGCCCGTGAGGCCGCTGAAGGCCTGCGACGCGTTGAGGCCCCTGTAGACGGTCTCGGCGGCGGAGTAGGAGATCGCCGACTGAGCGTTGTCATTCTGACCAGCCGTGTTCAAGAGCAACGGAGTGCCTTGCGGGCTGAGCTGCTGGGCCATGACGTGATCCAGCGAAGGACCGACAGGCTTTGCATTGAACTTCGTCGCCTGGTCGAAGCTGAACGGGTCGTTGCTGTTCGGAGTGACCGGCTGGCAGGTGAAGAACGACCCCACGATCTGCGTGTGGGAGTCGTTCCCCTGTCCACGCGTCATGTTGGCGGTCCACTCGTTCATCGTGCGGATGCCGCGCGGCATGAGGAGCTTCTTCGCGTAGGGAGCGAGGGCCGCGAGGCTCGTCGGCGTGAGGTCCGCCGCCGTGAGCTCGCCCTGGGTCTTCGCGGGAAACCAGTTATTCGTGACGCACCCATAGTGCGTGAACATCACGATAAGCGTTTTCCCAGCTGAAGAGGTGTCGGCCTTCGCCGTGCGTTCCCACACGGAGCTGAGGAACGGCGCGGCCAAGGCGGCTCCGCCCAGGCCACGCAGGAAGATTCTTCGGTTCAGTTGCTTGCTCATGTTCGACATTCCTCAGATTTCAGGGCGTTTCACGGACTCGCACGCGGAAGGAGTCCGCCTGAGTGAGATCGGCCAGCAGATTGAGAATGCTGTAGCCGCTCTCAGACAGCTTGGTGTCGAGCATATCTACGACGCATTTATCTTTCCCGTTCGGATCCCGCCCAAAGGCATAGGAGATCCACGCCTGAGCGTAAAGCTGCTTGGCCTTCTGAACCTGAGTGATTTCCTGCATGAACTGCAACGGAGAGGAGATCTCCTTCACGTTACCGTCGCCGAAGTTGACGCTGTTTGTTGTGACGCTTGCGTCGATCGCACCACCACGAGGATCGGTCGTTTGCAGTTTTCCGATGCCGTCGTAGCTCTCCATCACGAATCCCGGCGGATTGATGATCGAGTGGCAGCCCTTGCAGCCAGCAGGCTTCGTCAGCTCTTCGACGTACGCGCGCTGCGTTTCGAAGTCGCCCTGAACGGTCATCATGGTGGCGGCGGGATCGGGCGCACCCGGATTGACGCCGAGCAGGTACGTCGCGATGAACGCGCCTCGCAGGATCGGGCTCGTGGCGTCGAAGCCCGCGTAGGAGCTCAAGAACCCGACGCGAGTCAGGAAGCCCGGCCGCTCGTTGGCGTCCAGCTCCACCTTGGTCAGGTCGGTACCGTACGCCGAAGGATCGAGCCCATAGATCGCCGCGTTGTCCTTGTTGACGAAGGCGATATTGCTGAGGAGGAGGTCCTTGAACGAGCCGCCCCCGAACGCCACCTCTTCGAAGAAGGCGTCGAGCTCAGCCTTCCAGCTGGGCTTGGCGGCCGCGGAGTACAACGGATACGTCTCGGTGTCGTGATCCATCTTCCACCAGTGGGCGCTTCCGTTCTCCATCTGCGCCCAGCTGCGGTGGAACGCTGTCACGAGCGGCCCGGTCTTCTCGCGCACATCAATCATCCGCTGCGCCTGGGCCAGGATCTGCTCTTTGGTCTGGAGCTCGTTATTGTCGGCCGCCGCGCTCAGCGTGTCATCCGGGATGGAGCCCCAGAGCATGTACGAGAGCCTCATCGCCACTTCGTGGCCGGAGAGCTGTATGCCCTCACCCGACGAAGCCGGGGTGGTCGTCAGCTCGGGGAGCATGAGGAACGAGGGCGACACGAGGAAGCCCATCAGCGTTGTCTCGGCAACCTCGTCGGGCGTTCCTGCCGGCGTCGTCTGGCCCAGCTTCTCGAATCGCGTCACCTCCGCGGCGGTCAGCGGGCGACGGAACGCCTTGCGGCCGAAGGTCTGGATGGTCTGCGTCAAGCAACCGCTCTCCGAAGGGTCGCAGCTGATGAACTTGGACTTGTTCGGCCCAGCCATCACGTCTTTGGCGATCTGCGCGGCGACATCTTGATAGATGCGCCACGTGTCAGGGGTCATCGGGCCGTTGGAGTCGGAGACGAGCAGCTCAGACGGCAGCTTGCGGTCGGTCCCCACGGTGGTGACGCCGAGGAGGTCCCGCATCGTGTTGTCGTACTGCCGGTTCAGGAGGCGGGGGATCTGGGTCGTCGCCGGGAGGCCGGGGATGCATCTATCCGGGGGCCCATTGTCCGGCTCGCCCCCCGTGCCGCTGCTGCTGGTACCGCCGCCGGGGGGGTTATCGTCATCCTCGGGACCGTCCGCGATGCTGCCGGTGCAGCCAGCGAAGAAGGGTGTCGAGGCGAGAAAAATTGTCGTACCGATGTACGAGAGGTGTCGTAATAGTCGCATACGCATACGCCTATATTCCCGGTCGATGTCGAGATGATCACGGGAGCGAATCAAAAGCTGTGACGAGCCCGAGGCTCGTCCATCGGCGTGAGCACGGGCGCCTCGCCGATGGTTTCCTTTGAAGGCGTGATTGTGAAACGCCGGCGTACGAACGGCGCGCTGCCGCCCGCTTCGATGTCGAGGGCCGTGCCTCCGCCGAGCGGGGCGGCGGCGCGCACGAGGCCCCCGGCGCTCCGCCACGTAGCGCACGGTAGACTCCGGGTTCGTGATGCCTCGCCCATGGATCACGCGCAGCTCGCCGTGGACGTTCGGCCCGTCACGCCAGCCGCACGCCGACGAGCCACCCTTGCTTTAGAGCTCCATCCGCGAGGTACATCAACCGGAAAGTTCGCTCGCGCGACCCAGCTATGCCGGTAGCGCCACGACGAGCGAAGCGCGGATATCGAGCGGCCCTTTGCCCTCCTCAGGGAGTACCCGACGGTAGCTCGTTCGGCCGCGAAGACCGGCGATTCTGGCGTGAACGCGCTTTCCTCACGAGTCCAGTACATCCAGAAAGGTGCAATTAGGCCATTCTGACGTTCGAATCGTTCGTGGACAACGCGCTGCGCGACCGTGGACAACGCGCTGCGCGACCGCGGACAACGCGCTGCGCGACCCGAGGTGGGCTACTCCACCGATCGACTCGTGAGCGGCCAGGCTGGTCATTGGCGGCGCGGAGAGCAGGCTCTCAGCGCGACGGCGGGCCGCTCTCGGGCCCGCTCTCCGCGCCGAGGGGCCTCGCCCTCGGCCTCCGGAGCGCCCTCCCCTCCAGGGCGTCGACGAGCGCGGGCCTCAGCGCGCCCGCGATGTGCTGCTGGATCGCGCGGGCGACGTGCGCGACGTGGGGCGGCTCCATCATCGTGAAATGATTGCCGGGCACCACCTGCAGGGCGAACGCCGCTCGCGCCAGATCCATCCAGGCGTTGACGGCGGCCGCGTCCTCCGGGCTGACCTGCTCCCGCGCGCGCACGAACAGGACGCTGGCGTCCGTCGGCTTCGGCGCGTAGCTCGCGAGGGCCTGCCACGTGCTCGTGACCTCGGCGCGGAGCCGCGCGTCGTCCGCCATGGCCGCAACGAAGCTGCGGTATCGCTGCGACGCGACGGCTTCGAGCTTCGCCATCTCATGGGCGAGGCCGCTCGCCGGAGAGCGATCGCTCGCGCGCGGGTCGAAGCCCGTGTCCAGCAGCAGCAGCAAAGGCACCTTGCGCCCTCGCGCGAGCAGCTGCTGCGCCATCTCGTACGCGACGACGCCGCCGGCCGAATGCCCCCCGAGGAGGTAAGGCCCCTCGGGTCGGACGCTCAGGAGCTCGTCCACGTACCGCGCCGCGATCGCGGGGATGGACGTGAAGCCGGACGTGAAGCCCGGCTCGCTCGGCTCGACGCCGGTCGGCTGAATCCCGTAGACGGGCAGCTCGCCGCTCAGGCGCTGCACAAGGGGGTGATAGGCGTGGACCGTACCGCCGAGCGGCGGGATCAGGAAGAGCGGCGCGGTGTCCGGCGCCCCCGCCCGCAGCGTGACGAGGAGCTGCCCGGTCGCGCGCCTGTGGGGGAGGACCGCGGCGCTCCCGCTCCGCTGCGTCAGCGCGGCGCTCAGGGGCGCAGGCGAGTCCGGCGGCGGCGCGTCCCGCAGCCGCACGCTCGCCGGCGAGCCCGTGGGCGGGCCCGACGACTCCGGCGGACTGCAGAGCTTCGGCGACAGGGACCGCACCGTGGCTGGGCCCACGGTGCAGGTGGTGTCGAGCTGGTGCGGGACGCGCTCGAACGGGTACGTGGGCAACGGCACGCGCCGCCGGCGCTCGTCCCCGGAGAAAGCGGCCCAGTCGACGTCGACGCCAGCACACCAGAGCCGGCCCACCGCGGCGAGCAACGCTTCGAGGTCGCCGGGGCCCTCGCCCGGGCCTGCCAGGGTGGTCGCGATCGGTCGCTCCGCCCCCGCGCCCGGGTGCCGCGACGCCAGGGTGGCCAGGGAGGAGCCGGGCCCGACCTCGAGGAGGGCGCGATCGGCCGAGGCGAGCAGCGTGGCGATGCGATCGTCGGGGCGAGCCGATCCCGCGAGGAGCCGGGCCCAGAACGATGGATCGTGGACGTCGGTCTCCGTCACCCAGTCGCCAGCGAGGTTTCCGACGAGGGGGATGCTCGGCGCCCTCCTCGCCATCGACGCGGCCAGCTGGGCCATGCGCGCGAGGAGCGGCTCGGCGGCCTCCTCTTCTTCCGCGCGCCCGAGCAGCGCGACAAGCGCGACCGCCTCGTCGAGCGAGAGCACACCGGCGACGCACAGGGCGGCAACCTCGCCCACGCCGTGGCCGAACAGCGCGGCGGGGCGGATCCCCCACGACATCAGGAGCTGCGCCAAGGCGTACTCGGTCGAGAAGAGGGCGGCCGCGCGGAGGCGCGGAGAGCCGATGTCTTCTTCACCGCGGGAGCGCCCCTGCTCCTCGGGGAAGAGCCGGTCGCGGAGGTCGACCGACAGCTCGCGACGGAAGCGGTCGGCGCACCGGTCCATGCTCTCGCGGTAGGCGCGCTCGTGCAGGTAGAGCTCACGCCCCATGCCGACACGCTCCGCGCCCGCGCCGGGGAACATGAAGACGACCTCCGGCGGCCGCCCGCCGGCAACCTGCGTGAAGACGCGGGCCGGGTCGCGCTGATCGAGGCAGGCCGCTCCCGAGGCCGGATCCGCGCACACCACCGCGCGGCGGTGCGCGAAAGGCACCCTGCCCCGCTGCAGGGTGAACGCGACGTCGGGGAGCGAGCCCTCGGGCGCGCGCCGCAGGTGCTCGGCCAGACGATCGGTGCTCTTCTCGAGCGCGGCGCGCGTCCTCGCCGAGACGACGAGCAGCTGGCGGCGCCGCGACGGGCCGGACGGCGCCGGCTCCGGCGCCTCCTCGATCACCGCGTGCGCGTTCGTGCCACCGATGCCGAAGGCGCTCACCGCGGCGCGGCGCGGGGCTCCGCCGCGCTTCCACGCGCACGGCCCGGAGTTGACGAAGAACGGGCTGCTCGCGAGGTCGATCTCGGGGCCGGGGCGGCGGAAATGGAGCGTCGCGGGGATGAGCTCGTGCTCCAGCGACAGCGCCGCCTTGATGAGGCCGGTCACCCCGGCGGCCGCGCGGAGGTGGCCGAGGTTGCTCTTCACCGAGCCGAGCGCGCAGAAGCCGACCTTGTCGGTGGCCCTCCGGAACGCCCGCGACAGCGCGGCCACCTCGATCGAGTCGCCGAGCCGCGTGCCCGCGCCGTGCGCCTCCACGTACGTGATGCTCTCCGGGCTGACGCCCGAAGCGGCGTGGGCCCGGGCGATGGTCTCGAGCTGCCCTTCCAGGCTCGGCGCCATGTAACCCACCTTGAGCGCACCGTCGTTGGTGACGGCGGATCCGCGAATCACGGCGTGAATCGTGTCGCCGTCGTCCAGGGCGTCCTTCAACCGCTTGAGGACGACGAGCCCCACACCGTTGCTGGCCACGATGCCGCTCGCCTCGGCGTCGAAAGGACGGCAATGGCCGTCGGGCGAGGTGACCGAGCCTTCCTCGTGGAGGTAACCGATCCTCCGCGGCGAGAGGACGCCGACCCCTCCGGCGAGGACCATGTCGCTCTCCCTGGTGACGAGGCTCTGGCAGCCGAGGTGCACCGCGACGAGCGACGTCGAGCATGCCGTCATGACGCTCACCGCCGGCCCCCGGAGCCCCAGCTTGTAGGCCACGCGCGTGGTCAGGGAGTCGGTCACGTTCCCGGTATAGATCCGCTGGTGCTCCGAGTTCGGCGCGGCCGGAGGCGGCCCGACGCGCTCGATCCAGTAGCTCGGGGCGTCGCTCCCGGCGAACACGCCGATCGGCTTCGGGTAGGCGAGCGGGTTGTACCCGGCGCTCTCCATGGCCTCCCAGGCGCATTCGAGGAAGACCCGCTGCTGCGGGTCCATGAGCACGGCGTCCTGCGGGCTGTAGCCGAAGAACGCCGCGTCGAAGCACATGACGTCGTCGAGCACGCCGGCCGCCGGGATGAACCTGGGCGACCGGGTGAGCTCCGGGTCCACGCCGAGCGCCTTCAGCTCCTCGGACGAATAAAAGCCGATCCCCTCACCCCCGTCCTCGAGCATCGACCACAGCGCGTCGACGCTGCGCGCCTTCGGGAATCGACCCGCCATTCCGATGATGGCAATCGCGTTCTCGGGGAGCGCCTCCCGCGCCGGCGCCTCGGCCGCGGAGGCCACGGCGCCGGGTCCACGCCTGGAGACCGTGCTCTCGCCCGAGGCAGCCGCCAGAGGGCCCCTCTTCAGGTGGGCAGAGAGGCTGCGGATCGTCGGGTACTGGAACAGGTCCATGATGGGGACGTCCTCGCCGAGCCGCGCCCGGATGCCCGCGCGGACCCGGGCGAGGAGCAGCGAGTGACCGCCGAGCTCGAAGAAAGGATCGTCGAGCCCGACCTCGTCGACGCCGAGCACCTGGCGCCAGATGTCGCTGAGGATCACCTCGATGTTCGAGGCGGGCACCGGCGTCGCCGCCCTCGGCGCGGGCTTTGCGCGGTCGTCGGCCGGGAGGGCCGCCATGTCGACTTTCCCGTTCGCGGTGAGCGGCAGCGCGTCGAGCTTCACGAGGGCGGCCGGAACCATGTAGTCGGGGAGCTTCGCCGCGGCGAACTCGCGCAGGCCTGCGGGCATCGCGCGCGTCTTCTGCCGCCGGAGAGGGCTGTTCGCGAGCGACCGCTCGGGCAAGGTCTCCCCGGGCCGCGCCTGGACCCAGGCGCGCGGTCGCGGCGCGTCCTCGGCGCGCTCGAAGAGCACGTCCATGCAGCCCGGACCCGAGGTCCTCGATCCGGTGATCCGGACCGAGCAGCCGAGGCGCGCGCCGAGCGCCCACAGCGCCTCCGGCTCGATCGCGGCCATCGCTCCTTCGGCGGCCGTCGGGGCGGCGCGGGCCAGCGCGACGCCGTCCCCTTCCCGTAGCCGACGCGCAGCGATCACGTCGGCGTGCACGCGCGCGTTCGGGATCCCCAGGACCTCCAGCCCGAGGGATCCCTCCTCACGCAGCGCTCGCTCCACGCCGGCGAGGCCCTCCGAGGCAGCCCAGGCCAGCGATCGGCCGACGACGACGGGCTCGGGCGCCACGCCGACGTGCAGGACCACGTCATAACGGAAGCGCGTCATCTCGTCGGAGCCCGAACCCCGCTTGAGCCAGACCTCCACGTGCTCCACGCCCGGGACCTGGCCGCGCAGCGCGTGAAAGAGCTCGGGCGCGAGGACGAGCTCCTCCTCACCCGAGGCCGCCCGCTGCACCCGGGCCCGCAGCTCGGCCGAGGTGGCGCCCGCGGGCGCGCGGTGGAGCTGCACCGAGGTGTGAAACGCCTCGAGCAGCGGAAGGCTCCTGATGTCGCCCAGGAACACGACGCCGCCGGGCGCCGCCGTGCGCACGGCGCCCTCGATCACCGAGCGCAGGTAATCGGCGCCGGGGAAGTACTGGATGATCGAGTTCAGGACGATCACATCGAAGCTGCCCGGCTCGACACCGCTGAAGTCGTTCGCCTCCCGGCGTTGCAGCGACACGTGCGAGAGCGTGCCGCGCGCGACCTCGGGGCGGAGGAGCGAGATCGCCTGCTCCGAGAAATCCGTCCCGAGATAGGCGGCGCACTGCGGGGCCAGCTGCAAGAGCAGGAGCCCGGTCCCACAGCCGATCTCCCAGACCCGGCGCGGCTGGAGCGAGAGGATCCGCTCGACGGTGTGGTCCCGCCATGCGCGCATCGCTCCGGCGTCGATGGGCTCGCCGGTGTAGCTGCTGTTCCAGCCGGTGATGTTGAAGGCCGGATCCACCCCGGCGTCGCCCTTCCCGTAGGTGCCGTCGTACAGCGCCTGCCACGCCGAGACGTGCTCCGCTTGCAGGGCCGGGGCCTGCTCCGTGGCGCCGCCGTGCTCGAGGCGAGGGATGACGTAGGCGACAAGCCGCTTGTTGCCCGGCGGTTCTTCCCGCGCCACCACGACGGCCTCTTCCACGTCGGGGTGCTCTCGCAGCACGGCCTCGATCTCGCCGAGCTCGATACGATAGCCACGGATCTTCACCTGGTTGTCGACCCGTCCCAGGAACTCGAGGGTCCCGTCGGCGTGCCACCGGGCGCGATCGCCGGTGCGGTACATGCGTGCGCCCGGCTCGTCCGAGAACCGATCGGGGAGAAACCGCGCTGCGTCGAGCTCGGGCCGGTTCAGGTACCCGCGGGCGACGCCGACGCCTCCGAGGTAGAGCTCGCCGGGGACGCCCACCGGGACGAGCTCCCCGCGCGGATCGAGCAGGTAGACCCGCAGGTTGTCGATGGGGCGGCCGATCGAGGGATCGGCCGTCGCCGTCCCGCCGTTCGGCCGCGCCCGCGGCACGAGGCACGAGGTCGCCACGACGGTCGCCTCGGTCGGACCATAGTTGTTCACGACGTCGAAGGGGAGCGCCGCGCCAGGCCAGACGCGGAGCTTGTCTCCTCCCGTGAGCAGGTACCGGAGCGCGGCGGAAGCAGGCCAGTCGAGGCGCAGGAGCTCCTCCGCCATGGGCGTCGGCAAGAAAGAGACGGTGATCCCTCGCGCGATGAGCCACGCTCGAAGCTCGTCCGGGGAACGGCGGAGCGGCTCCCCGGGGATGAACAGGCACGCTCCCTCGCACAGATACGGCCAGAGCTCCCATACCGACGCGTCGAAGCCGGGGCTCGCGACCAGGGTCGCGCGATCCGCGCAGGAGACGGCGAAGCGCCGCACGTGCCACTCCACCAGGTTCATGAGGCTCCGGTGCTCCACGAGCACGCCCTTCGGTCGGCCGGTCGAGCCCGAGGTGTAGATGGCATAGGCCAGGTTCCGGGGGCCTGCGCACGCCGGAGGGGGCGACCCCTCCAGCGCCGCCATCTCCGGCCAGTCGGCGTCGAGGCGGATCACCGCGCCCGCGAACGGCGGGAGGCGCTCGGAGAGGTGCGCCTGCGTGAGGAGCACCGGCGCCCCGGAGTCCTCGAGGATGAACGCCAGCCGCTCTCTCGCGATCTCGGCGTCCACGGGGAGATACGCCGCGCCCGCCTTGAGGGTCCCGAGGATCCCGACCACCATCTCCAGCGAGCGCTCCGCGCAGATCGCGACCAGGGTCTCGGGCCCGACGCCCAGCTCGCGCAGGCGGCGCGCGAGCTGGTTCGCCCGGCGATCGAGCTCTCCGTACGCGAGCGATCCGCGATCGGACACGACCGCGGCGGCGTGCGGCGCGCGCGCCGCCTGCTCCTCGAACCGATCCAGGACGCGCCGGTCGCGAGAAAAATCGGCGCCCGGTTCGTTCCATTCGACGAGCAGCTGGCGCTGCTCGCGCTCCGGGAGCAGCGGCATCGACGAGACGGAGCGCGCAGGGTCCGATGTCGCCGCGGCGAGGAGCGTGAAGAGGTGATTCATCATCCGCCCCATCGTCGCCCGCTCGAAGAGGTCGGTGCTGTACTCCAGCATCCCGGCGACGCTGTCGGCGCTCTCCCAGGCATAGAGCGATACGTCGAAGATCGTCTTCTTCGTATCCGTGTCGATGGCGCGCGCCTCGACCCCGGTGAGGTGGAGCTCGCGCTCCGCGGGCGGCTGCGGCGCGAACACGATCTGCACGAGCGGGCTGTAGCTGGGGTCACGCTCGGGCTGGAGCTCCTGGACGAGCCGCTCGAACGGGAGCCTGTCGTGCGCGTAGGCGTCCAGGCACACATCCCTCACGCGGCGGAGCAGCTCCTCGAACGACGGCTCGCCGGAGACGTCGATCCGGATGGGGACCACGTTGACGAAGAAGCCGATCGCCGCCTCGAGGTCGGCGTGCTCCCGGCCCGCGCTCGGCAGACCGACAAGGAGGTCGTCGCGTTGCGTGACGCGGTGGAGCAGCGCGGCGAACGCGGCCAGGAGGACCATGTTCACGGTCACGCCTTCTCGCGCGCCGAGGTCCCGGATGGCCCTTCCGACCGTCGGGTCGAGCTGGAACGGGATCGTCGCGCCGCGGAAGGTCTGGACCGGCGGCCGGACGCGATCGCTCGGCAGCTGGAGCAAGGGCGGCACGTCGAGGAGCCTCTGCCTCCAGCCGGCGAGCAGCCCCGACAGGGTCTCCTCCGTCAGCTGCTCGCGCTGCCACGAGGCGAAATCGGCGTACTGGAGCGGCGTGTTCAGCAGCGGAGGGGGAGCCTCCCGACAGAAGGCATCGTAGAGCGCCGCGATCTCGCGGTAGGCCACCTCGAGCGACCAGCCGTCGACGGCGATGTGGTGGATGTGCAGCCAGAGGACGTGATCCCGCGGCCCGAGCCGGAGCAGCCCTGCACGGAAGACGGGGCCGCGCTTCAGGTCGAAGATCCTCTGGGCCTCCGCTTCGATGAGCTGCTGCGCCTGGGCCTCGCGCTCGCCCTCCGAGAGGTGCTGAAGGTCCGCGACGTCGAGCCGGAAGGAGGCGTCCTCGGCGACGATCTGGACGGGCTGGCCGTCGATCTCGGTGTAGACGGTGCGCAGGATCTCGTGGCGGCGGACGAGCTCACGGAGGCTCCTGTCGAGCGCCGGGACGTGGATGTCCCCGGTGAGACGGAAGGGACAGAGGCAGTTGTAGGCCCGGCTCTCCGGCGCGAGCCGGTGGAGGAACCACATGCGCTCCTGCGCGAACGACAGGGGGACTGGCCCCGTCCGGGTGCCTCTCGGAATGGCATGCTCCGCTCGGGGGGCCGCGCGGCCGCCGCCCTGGCTCAGCGCGGCGAGCCCGGCGACGGTCGGATGATCGAAGAGCTCCTGGAATCCGACGTCGATCCCGAAGGCGCCGCGGAGGCGGGAGAACAGCTGGACGGCGTGCAGCGAGCTGCCGCCCAGCTCGAAGAAGCTGTCGTGCACGCCCACGCGCTCCACGCGCAGGAGCTCCTTCCAGAGGCCTGCGAGCGCCTCCTCCAGCTCGGAGCGCGGCGCCACGAAGGCGCGTCCGAGCTCCTGGCGGTCGCCGCCGGGCGCAGGGAGCGCCCTGCGGTCGACCTTGCCGTTCGGCGAGGTGGGGAGCGCCTCGAGCGCCATGAAGGCCGAGGGGACCATGAAGCTTGGCAGTTGGCGCTGCGCGAGGGCGCGCAGCGCGGGGAGGAGCGCCTGCTCGTCGCCGACAGAGGCGCCCTGGACCGCGCGGGGGACGACGTACGCCACGAGCCGCTTGTCGCCCGGCGCGTCCTCGCGCACCACCACCGCGACCTCGCGCACCCCGGGGTGCTGGCACAGCGCCGCCGCGATCTCGCCGAGCTCGATGCGGTGGCCGTGGATCTTCACCTGATCGTCGATGCGGCCGAGGAACTCGATCTCGCCCGAGGCGAGGTAACGCGCGAGATCGCCGGTCTTGTACAGGCGTGAATCCGGGGAGTCGCCGAACGGATCCTGGAGGAAGCGCTCCTGCGTGAGCTCGGGGCGCTTCAGGTAGCCGCGCGCCACGCCGGGGCCGCCGATGTAGATCTCGCCGGCGACGCCGACGGGGACGGGCGCGCGGTTGCGATCGAGGAGGAGCACCCGGACGTCGGGGAATGCGACGCCGATCGAGCTCGACCACGGCCGCTCCAGATCGGGCTTTCCCATCGCGCGGTGGGTGGCGATCACGGTCGTCTCGGTGGGACCATAGACGTGGACGAGCCTGGGGTGCTCGTCCCCGTGGCGGTCCCACCACGGCTCGAGCATCGCCACGTCGGACGCCTCGCCGCCGTAGATCACGAGACGCAGCCGCAGGCGGTCGCGGAGCGCTGGCTCGGCCGCCGCATCGGCGTGGATCAGCTGGCGGAGCGCCGAGGGCGTCTGGCAGACGAGGGTCACCCCTTCATCGCCGAGGAGCCTGTAGAACGCGTCCGGCGTGCGGCTCGTGACGAAGGGGACCACGACCAGCCGTCCGCCGTGGCAGAGCGCGCCGAAGATCTCCAGGACGGAGAAATCGAAGGCATACGAGTGGAACAGCGTCCAGACGTCGCGGTCGCTGTAGCGATACGCGCTGGCGGTGTGGTCGAAGAGGCGAACCACATTGGCGTGGGTGACCATCACCCCCTTGGGCTTCCCGGTCGATCCCGAGGTGTAGATGATGTACGCGAGGTCGTCCGGGCCCTCGTTCGGCGCGGGCCCTACCTTGTCCTCGCGCTGTCGCTCGATCATGGCCCGATCCGCGTCGAGGCACACCACCCTCGCGCTCCCGCTCCGGAGCCGGGAGGCGAAGCGCTCCTCGGTGAGGATCACGGGGACGCCGGCGTCTTCCAGCAGGAAGGCGAGCCGGTCCGCCGGGTAAGAGGGGTCGAGCGGGACATAGGCGCCGCCGGACTTGAGGATGCCGAGCAGCGCCACGATCATCTCGAGCGATCGTTCCAGGCAGACGCCGATCGGGACCTCGGGCCCCGCGCCGCTCTCCCGGAGGAGGTGGGCTATCTGGTTGCTCCTTCGATCCAGCTCGGCATAGGTGAGACGCTGCCCTTCGAACACCACCGCCACCGCGGACGGGCTGCGCCGGGCGTGCGCCTCGACCCGCTCGTGCAGCCGATCGCGCGGCGGATCGAACACCTCGCCGCGGTTCCACGCGAGCAGCGTGCGGCGCTCCTCCTCGGTCAGGATCGGCAGCTCCGAGACGGGCCGCTCCGGATCGCTCGCCGCCCCGCGGAGCAGCACCGCCCAGTGCCCGAGCAGCCGCTCGAGCGTCGCCTGGTCGAAGAGGTCGCGATTGAACTCGACGCGCGCGATCACGCTCGCCTCGGACTCCTCGACGCGGACGGCGAGCTCGAACGCCACCTCGGTCGCCTCGAGCGCCGCCGGCGTCAGCGTGAGCAGGGCGCCTCGCCTCGGCTCCAGCGTGCCCGGCTTGCTGGCGAAGGTGGCCTGGACGAGCGGCGCGCGGCTCGGATCGCGCGGCAGCGAGAGCTGCTCGGCCAGGGAGGAGAACGAGATGTCTCCGTTCTCTTTCCCCTCCTGCATGGAGCGGCGCACTTGACGCAAGAGCGAGCGAAAGCTCGGATCCGCGCCCAGCCTGCCCCGTACGACCACGAGGTTCCCGAATGTCCCGATGAGGCCCTTCGTCTCCTCGTCGTCTCGCCCGGACAGCGCTACGCCGATGAGGACGTCGTCCTGGCCGGTAGTGCGGTGGAGCACGGCATGCATTCCCGCGAGCAAGACCGCGGACAGCGCCACGTCCTCTTCCAGCGCCAGCGCGCGGAGCTCTCGCACGAGCTCCCGATCGAGCGCGCGCTCCGCCGAGCCTGCGGCGAAGGTCCGCGCCGCGGGCCGCGGCCGATCCGTCCGGATCTCCAGCGCTTCCGGCGCCCCCGAGAGCTCGCGACGCCAGTGCGCGAGCTGCCTGTCGAGGAGCTCCGGAGTCCTGCGCTCCCGCTGCCGACGCGCGTAGTCCTGATAGCGCATCGTGGGCGCCTGCCGCTCGACGCCGTGATAGCCGTCGAACAGCTCCGAAAAGAACAGCGCCACGCTCGGCTCGCCATCGGAGACCATCGGATGCATGGAGAGCGCGACGAGGTGGCGCCTCGGATGCACGCGGATGAGGCTCACGCGCCAGAGCGGGCCGCGCTCCGGGTCGAGGGGCAGCGAGGTCTCCCGGCGAGCCATCTCGAGCGCGGAATCCTCCGAGGCGGACCGCCCGTCGGCGGCGAGATCCACCTCGCGGAAGGCGATCTCGGCCTGCGGTGAGACGACCTGCACCGGCTGCCCATCGCGCTCTGCGAAGGACGTCCTCAGGATCGCCTGGCGCGCCGCGAGCCTCTCGATGGCCTGGACCCATCTGGGCACGTCCAGCTCGCCATCCAGCCACACCGCGCCCCGTTCATGCAAGCCGGGCGCGGCGCCTCGGCTCCGGTCGAGCCCCCAGGCGCGTTCTTGCTCCAGAGAGAGCGGCGAATAACACATTTCGTTCATTGCAGATGACCTCCTTGTAGTGGGTAGGGGTCGGTTGCATCGATGCGCGAGAATCCACCGTACGCCGCGTCGAGACGCTCGACACGCGCACACCTGCACGCACACTTTGCTTGCTGTTCTGTCGTACGCTCATCAGGCATCACGGCCGCCTGGTCCACCGGACAAAAAGAGCCGGCGCCAGGCAGAACCCAGGCTCATACAACGCACTGTCGGCCGCATTGCAATGCGGTCACGATGAGCCCGCTGGGCAGTATGAAGTATGGACACCGCGACGCCAGCGTGGATTTGAAAGAAGGCGGGTGCCGGGGATTGACAGTTCTCATCTGATCTCGGGAACACAGCCCTGACTCCTGCTCTTGTGGGCGGATACACCAAGCCAGCTGTCGCCTCGCCCTGCATCGGTCCCCTTCCCTACCTTCCGGGCCGATTCCAGCGCATCACGTCCGAAACCTGCTCGCGCAGCGGCTTCGGGTCGTATTCGGGACAGAGAGCGCGCAGAATGGAGCCGGGGGTGCGTGCGTCCGCCGCTGTCTCGAGCCGGAGAGCGGGCGGGCGACCGCCGTGCCGCGATCGCCTCCACGACAACCGGCGCATCCGGGAGGGGATCCGGTACCACCTGGGCCTCAGCGACCAGGCGCAGCACCGACCTGGGACGCGGTGGCGCCCATTTGGACGAGCTCAGGCAGACACAACAATACGGTAAGGCGCCCTACGCCTGACAAAAGACTGCGAGGCGGGAGCTGGCTCGAGCGGCTCGGAGACGGGCCGGGGCGGAATGGGCGGGGACCCCGGCGAGGGCCTGCGCTTCGTTCCGGAAGGCTTATCCAACACCGAGCTGGACGGGGATGGAGACGGGCTCACGCTGGTCGCCTTCACGCTGGTGCAGGGGACGACCGGCCCCGAGCTCTACGCCGCTGTCAGAAATGATGGGGAGGTCCCGGCCTGCGACGCCGGCATGGTTGTCGACTTCGTCGACAAGGCCGAGCAGCTCGTGACAACCTGGGGCGGTAGCTTGCGGAGTAGGCGGCTCTATCGGCTGAGCGACGGCTCCGGCGTGATCGTTCCTTGTGTCGCCCCGGGTGAGATTGCGATGGTTGCCTCAACGGGTCTTTCGGACGACATCGCCATCGAGGACCTCGGATACCTGAGGCACAGGTTCCCGGCCTTCCCCATGGACGTTGCTCCTGTCGATGCCATCACCGTCAGCGAGGTGGAGACCGTCAGCAGGGGCGCCGGGAGCGCCTACACGGGCACGCTCGAGAACGGGCTCGATGTAGCCGTGAGCGACCCCGGGGTAACGGTCTTTCCGGTGAATCGAGTCGGACGGCCGCTCGGCGTGGCGACGAGCAGCGCGGCTGCCGACATTCCGCCCGGCGGGACCTGGACGTTCGAGACGACCACCGTGGGCGATCTCGGCGTTGATTACGTCGCGTACCCGACGGTTTCGATTCCTCCTTAGAGGTCAACCCAGGAGCCCCCGCTCGGCCAGCCACAGCGTCGCGCCGGCGCGGCTGTAGACGCCGAGCTTGTCGTAGGCGTGGGCGACGTGGTGCTGCACGGTCTTCGCCGAGATGCGAAGGACGGTGGCGATCTCGCGGTTGGTCTTGCCGGTCCCGACGAGCCGCAGCACCTCCAGCTCGCGCGCCGTGAGCGCCTTTCGTGGCCGAAGAAGCCGATCGTGCCGGGCACCGGAGCGATCGCTGCTCGGCGGGGCGCGTGGAACAGGATCGGTGGTGAGCAGATAGCCGTACGTCGTCCCGCGTGCCCCCGTGAGCCGATGCGCCCAGACCGGGTTGGCGCAGTAGATCTCCAGCATCTCCTTTGTGTATCCGATCACAAAGTGCTCGAAATACGGGTGCCAGACGGGGAGGTCACGCACTCGAAATTCGATGCCGGAATCCTTCAGGGTCGCCTCGGAGCGGCTGTCCGTCTCGGCGAAGTACCGGTGCCAGATGTTCTGAGTGGTCGCGACCAGCGAGGAGATCTCGGGATCCTGGACGAAGCGCTGCAGCGGACCGTCGACGAGCGCCCAGCGGGCCGATTCGGCCCCGAGCTCGAAGAGCGCGTCCTTGCCATCGGAATAGAACCGCCGGACGAGCTCGTCGTGGAACGAGAGGAACTCGGGCAGCGGAACCAGGCTGCTGGCGGTGATCGGCTGCCTGAACCATGGGTTGGCCAGCGCCACGTCACGAAAGAAGACGCGCCACGCTTCCGAGCCGAATCGCCGGCTCACCAAGGTTTTCCGCGTCAATATTGTGGTTCCGCTGACCTTCATGGACCAGCCAATCGGCTCCTGCCACTGAACGACGAGGTCGCGCAGGCAGCAGCAAGGCAAGGGAGCGCTCGCCAGTATGGCCGATCGGGGTGTCAGCGGTCAACGCGCGAGCTCGCTCATCCTGTGGCGGCGCGCTCACGATGCGACCGTGTATCAGGAGCAGATTAATTCAACGGTGCTGCAAGCTGAACGCTGAGCGCGTCGGGCGACGCGCCGTCATGCGAGTCGAGGCGCTTCTGCTGGAGGTCCCAGCCGGTGCCGCAGAGGGCCACAGAGATGCGTGAAACTCATGGGCGCCCTTCCCCGAGAACGGCAGACGTGCGCTACGGCATGGTGTGTCGTTTCAGCACGGGCCAGCCGACCGCGGCGTTGCCGGGGTCGTGGCCACCTCCCTGCTTCGTGCAGAGAGCCACTTCGACGCCGTCCCGGCAATTCGAATAGGTCGAGCAGCCCTGGCCATCTTCGGCCGAGGGCGAGCCGGTGCAGCCATTGATGTCGGCCCACTTCGCGAGGGTCGACTTCGCGCCGAGGAACGTGATGGGCATGCCCCGCACCACCGCGGAGGATCCACCGGCGTAGGGCACGATGGGATCCGACGTGCCTCGGAACGAGATCACGCTGATGGGACGCGCTGGCTCGCAGCCGCCGATGTTCTCCTCCAGGAGATCGAAGGCGGCGGGCGCCACGGCCGCGAACACATCGGCCGCGTGGCAAGCGAGGTAGTGGGACATCCCGCCCCCCATGGAGAAGCCAACGGCATAGACGCGCTTGGGGTCGATGCAGGCGGTCTCCTGGATCTTCGCCACCATCGCCTTGGCGAAAGCCACGTCGTCGGTGTCGGCCACGCAGCAGGGCCCGACGTTCCAGGCGCCGCCCGAGGGTCCGGACAGCCCGCTCGGGAAGGCCATGATCACGCCTTCCGGGTCGGTCTGCGCCGGATAGGGCGAGCCCGATCGCTCCGACGGGCCAGAGCCGCCAAGCGGGTGGAAGTCCACCACGAGAGGCACCGGCTTGCTGCCGTCGTACGTGGCAGGCACGTGCAAGACGTAGCTCCGATTCTGCGAACCTACCGCCACCGTCTGGTTCGTGTCGCCAGCCCTCAACGCGGTGGACGGGCAGGTGATGCTCCCGGTTTCGCCGCCTGTGCCGCTGCCCCCGGTGCCCCCGCCACCGGTGCCCGCGCCACCGGTGCCCCCGCCACCGGTGCCCGCGCCACCGGTGCCCCCGCCACCGGTGCCCGCGCCGCCGGCGCCGCTCCCACCGGCGCCGTTGCCGCCGGCCGAGCTCGTCGTGCCCCCTGACGCGGTCGTCGTATCCGCGGACGCGGTGCTACCGCCGCTGCCCGAGGGACCCGCGCTGGTATTGCCGCTGGAGCCACCGCCGTCGCCGCCGGCGGTGGTCCCGTCGCTGCCGCTGCCGCAGCCCATGAGGGCGATGCCCAGCGCTCCTGACAGCAGGATCTGGTGTGGTGAATTCGTTCGTCGGTTCATCATGGGTCAGCACCTTTGTTCGCCGGAGGCCGCGGACGTGATGACCTCTGGAGCGGTCGTGCCGAGGTTGCGAAACGTCGCCAAGCGGCCGCGCCTCCCTGCTCCCAGATCGCCATCTGTCCTCGCGTCACCCGATTCAGGTGACTGCAACGAGCTCATAGCCGAGACCGTTGGAGCGACACATAGGCATATTGGCCTACACCTCGTGGTGCAGGCCCTGCGGCGCCCGCTCGAAGAGGCCGGGGCTCGCGCACCCTTGACGCCCTCGATCACTCTAGCACGCTCGGCGGCCGAGGCGCCGAGCATCCATTGCCTGCGCGTCGTCCTGGCAGGCTCAGCGGACGCGGCGCCCGCTGCAGGATCTTGCGACAGATCGCCTCGGTTGCACGGGAAAACGCGGCCAGGGCGGCGCAGAGCGGGGCAACGCCTGCCGGCGCTCGGCGGTCCCGGTGGTTGAAAGGACCCCTCGCTTGCACTACTTCAAGGCGAAACCACGGGACGACCTCCTCCGTGGACCTCCCTCGGGCCCGGCAGAACGGACGCATGATCGACCTACGCAAGCTCGGCGGGATCCTCCCAGCCGCCCTCCTCGTCGGCGGGTGCCGCGCCGCGCCCGACGCGCCGCCGCCGCCCCCGCCCGAGGTCAGCGTCATCGAGGTCAAGATGGAGCCCGTCACCCTCCGCGACGAGCTCCCCGGCCGCGTCGCCCCCCTCCGCCTGGCGCAGGTGCGCGCGCGCGTCGCGGGCATCGTCCTGAAGCGCAGCTTCACCGAAGGGAGCGAGGTCAAGGAGGGACAGACCCTCTTCGTGATCGACCCAGCGCCCTTCAAGGCCGCCGTTGACAGCGCCCTCGCCGCCCTCGTCAAAGGGCAGGCCAACCTCGGCCAGGCCGAGGCGCGAGCGAAGCGCGCCAGCGCGCTCGTGCGAGAGGGGCTGGTCAGCGGCGAGGCGCATGACGACGCGATGGCGGCGCAGGCCGTGGCCCACGCCGAGATCGCCCAGGCGCGCTCGGCGCTCACGCTGGCCCGCCTGAACCTCGGTCACGCGACCGTGACCGCCCCGATCAGCGGCAGGATCGGCGGCGCGCTCGTCACCGAAGGCGCGCTCGTCGGCCAGGCCGAGGCGACGCCGCTCGCCGTCATCCAGCAGATCGACGCGGTACATGTCGACATCAAGCAGCCCGCCGCGCAGCTCACGCGCCTGCGCCGCGCCGCGCTGGACGGCGCGCCCCAGGGCGAGGCGGGCAAGCATGCCGCGATCCTCGTGCTCGATGACGAGGGCGAGTACCCCGAGAAGGGCGAGCTGCTCTTCTCCGACATCAGCGTCGATCCCGGCACCGGCGAGGTGACGCTGCGCGCGCGCTTCCCGAACCCGAGCCGCCTGCTCTTGCCCGGCATGTTCGTGCGCGTGAAGCTCGCCAAGCACGTCGACCAGGCGGCCCTCGCGGTGCCGCAGCAAGCGGTCGGGCGCGACGGCGCCGGCAACGCGACGGTCCTCGTCGTCCAGCCCGACGGCAAGACGTCCGTGCGCCACATCCAGACGGGCGGCGTCGATCGCGATCGCTACATCGTCACCTCCGGCCTCAACGCCGGCGACAAGGTCGTGGTCGAAGGCCACCAGAAGGTCGCCCCGGGCGCCGCGGTCCGCGCCGTCCCCTTCACGCCGGCGCCCGCGGCCTCGGCGAACGCGCCCGCGCCCGCGGCCTCGGCGGCGCGCTGACACGGACGGAGCAGATCGAGGCCAGCATGTCGCGCTTTTTCATCGACAGGCCCATCTTCGCGGTGGTCATCGCGATGTTCATCGCGCTCCTCGGGGCGATCGCGCTGCCGCGGCTCCCCGTGACGCAGTACCCGTCGGTCGCGCCGCCGACCGTCTCCATCTATGCGAGCTACCCTGGCGCGACGCCGCAGACGCTCGACCAGAGCGTCGTCAGCCTGATCGAGCGCGAGCTGAGCAGCGCCAAGCGCCTGCTCTACTTCCAGTCGTCGAGCGACACCTCCGGGACGGCCCAGATCACCGCGACCTTCCTGCCCGGCACCGACCCCGATCTCGCGCAGATCGACGTCCAGAACCGGCTCAAGGCGGTCGAGCCCCGCCTGCCGGCGTCCGTGAGGCAATACGGCCTCTTCGTCGAGGCCTCGACGTCGAGCTTCCTGATGATCGTCAGCCTGTCGTCGCGCGACGGCAGCCTGAGCCCCACCGCGCTCGGCGACATCCTCGCCCGCTCCATCATCGACGAGATCAAGCGGGTCCCGGGCGTCGGGCGCGTGCAGCTCTGGACCAGCGAGCGCGCGATGCGGATCTGGATCGATCCGACCAAACTCGCGGCGCTCGCGCTCTCGCCCGCCGACGTGTCGACCGCCATCGCCGCGCAGAACGTCCAGTTCGCGTCGGGCCGCATCGGCGACCTGCCGAGCCCGCCGGCGCAGCAGATCAGCGCCACGCTGATCGCCGAGGGGCAGCTCGCGACGCCCGAGGATTTCGGGGCGATCGTCCTCCGCGCGAAGCCCGACGGGTCGCGCGTGCTCCTCCGCGACGTCGCGACGATCGAGATCGGCGCGCAGAACATGGCGTCGTCGTCGCGGAGCAACGGCAAGCCCGACGCCGCGATCGGCATCCAGCTCGCGAACGGCGCGAACGCGATGAAGACCTCCGACCTCGTGCGCGCCCGCATGGCGGAGCTCGCGCGGGGCCTGCCGCCCAACGCGACCTACAGCGTGCCCTACGACACGGCGCCCTTCGTCAGGATCTCGGTCCACAAGGTGATCGAGACCCTGGTCGAGGCCATGGTGCTCGTGTTCGTGGTGATGTTCCTGTTCCTGCAGAACATCCGCTACACGCTCATCCCGGCGATCGTGGTGCCGCTCGCGCTGCTCGGCACGTGCGCGGTGATGCTCCTCGCCGGCGCGTCGATCAACATGCTGAGCCTGTTCGGGATGGTGCTCGCGATCGGCATCATCGTCGACGACGCGATCGTCGTGGTCGAGAACGTCGAGCGGCTGATGGCCGAGGAGGGGCTGTCCCCGCGCGAGGCGACGCGGAAGGCGATGGCGGAGATCTCGGGCGCCGTCGTCGGCATCACGCTCGTGCTCTCGGCGGTGTTCGTGCCGATGGCGTTCGCCTCGGGCTCGGTGGGCGCGATCTACCGGCAGTTCTCGATGTCGATGGCGGTCTCGATCCTGTTCTCGGCGTTCCTGGCGCTGACGCTGACGCCGGCGCTCTGCGTGGTCCTGCTCAAGCCCGTCCCCGCCGGCCACGCGAGGCGCCGCGGCGCGCTCGGCTGGTTCAACGCCGGCTTCGAGCGGCTCACCTCCGGGTACCGGCGGTGGGTCGCGGGCGCGCTCGACAGGCGCGCTCGGATGCTCCTCGGGTTCGCGATCCTCGTCGCGACGCTCGGCTTGCTCTACGCCCGGCTGCCGACCGCCTTCTTGCCGGAGGAGGATCAGGGGCTCGTGATCGTCGACGTGCAGCTCCCGCCCGAGGCCACGCAGCACCGCACGCTGAAGGCGGTCGAGCAGGTGGAGGCGCACTACCTCGGCCGCCCCGCGATCGGCGGCGTGGCGTCCTTCCCGGGCTTCGGCTTCTCGGGGTCGGGACAGAACGTGGCGATGATCTTCCTGACGATGAAGGACTGGGGCGAGCGCCCGGACGGCGCGACGGCCCAGTCGGAGGTCGCGCTGGCGAACGAGAAGCTCGGCCAGATCCGCGACGGCATGGTGTTCAGCCTGGTGCCGCCGCCGATCATGGAGCTCAGCAGCACCTCGGGCTTCAGCCTGAAGCTGCAGGACCGGGGCGGGCGCGGGAACGCGGCGCTCGTGGCGGCGCAGCAGCGGCTCATCGAGCTCGCCGCGGGGAGCCCGATCGTCGCGCAGGTGCGCGCCGAGGCGCAGGCCGACGC
Source organism: Sorangium sp. So ce887 (assembly GCF_051521455.1). Taxonomy (NCBI): domain Bacteria; kingdom Pseudomonadati; phylum Myxococcota; order Polyangiales; family Polyangiaceae; genus Sorangium; species Sorangium sp. So ce887. The sequence goes on from NZ_CP150354.1 coordinate 5,907,481, forward strand.
CGCGCAGATCCGGCTGCGGATCGACCGACAGAAGGCGAGCGCGCTCGGGGTGAGCTTCGAGCGCGCGGCCGCGGTGCTGTCGACGGCGCTGAGCCCGACGTACGTGAACGATTTCCCCAACCAGGGGCGGCTTCAGCAGGTGATCGTGCAGGCCCACGCGCCGAGCCGGATGCAGATCGAGGACGTGCTGAGGCTGTCCGTGCCCAACGACGCCGGTCAGATGGTGCCGCTCTCCGCGTTCACGACGGCGGCGTGGGAGCGCGGCCCGCTCCAGCTCGCGCGCTTCAACGGGTTTCCGGCCACCGGGATCAGCGGCGCGCCGGCGCCCGGCCGGAGCAGCGGCGAGGCGATGGCCGAGATCGAGCGCCTGGCCGCGCAGCTGCCGCCCGGGTTCGGGGTGGAGTGGACAGGGCAGTCGTACCAGGAGCGGCTGTCGGGGGCCGAGGCGCCGACGCTGCTCGCGCTGTCGCTGGTCGTGGTGTTCCTGGTGCTGGCGGCGCTCTACGAGAGCTTTGCGATCCCGCTCTCGGTGATGCTCGTGGTGCCGCTCGGGGTGGTGGGCGCGGTGCTGGCCATGACGGTGCGCGGGCTGCCGAACGACGTGTTCTTCAAGGTCGGGCTGATCACCATCATGGGGCTGTCGGCGAAGAACGCGATCCTGATCATCGAGTTCGCGAAGAGCCTGCACGAGCAGGGCAAGAGCGTGCGGGAGGCGGCGATCGAGGCGGCGCGCCTGCGCTTCCGGCCGATCCTGATGACCTCGCTGGCGTTCATCCTGGGCGTGATGCCCCTGGTGTTCGCGAGGAACGCGGGCTCGGCCACGCAGCACGCCATCGGGACGGGGGTGTTCGGTGGCATGCTCACCGCGACGATCTTCAGCGTCTTCTTCGCGCCGCTGTTCTTCGCGCTGGTCAGCCGCCTGCGGCGCGGGAGGGCAGCTGGCGGCCCGCGGGCGGGCCAGGAGCCCGCGGAGAGCCGGAGCTCGCCGGGGGTCCCCATCTCCTGAGGACACGCGTCGCGACGCCGACGTCACTGCAGGGGCTCAAACCTGCGAGCCGCCGCTGCGTGGCAGATAGGTGGCCACCCGGATCCGCGGAAACTGGACTCGAACTGGCTCCCTGTCGCCGATCACCCACCGCGCGACGCCGCCCGGCAACAACGCGTCACCGTTGCCACGGGAGCTGCCCCGTCGCCATGTACCTGAAGATCCCTTCGAGGTTGCCCGGATCGGAGAACACCTCCGTGGCCGCCGCCAGCGCGCCCTGCTTGGCCTGCTGGAGCTCCTGGCTCAGCGCGTGCATGTAGCGCTTGTGGCGGGCGATCGCCACCTTGGACAGGTTGCGCAGGCGAAGCAGGTGCATGTGGAGCACCGACGCGCTGTTGGCAGCGTGAGCATCGACCAGCCCCCACTCCAGCGCCTGCTGCACCGGCACCGGCTTGGTCATGAGCGCCATGTAGTGCGCCTTCTGAAAGCCGGCGCGACGCACGAGGAACGGCAGCACACAGGCCGGCATCAGGCCGAACAGCAGCTCGGAGAGCGAGAACTGCGCCGTATCGTCCGCGATCACGACGTCGCAGGCCGCGACGAACCCCACGCCCCCTGCGTTGACCTTGCCCCGGACGTGCGCGATGCTGATATACGGCCCGGTCGCCAGCTGGAGCCACAGATCGTACAGGGGCTCCGGGCTCTGTACAGCGCCTCCGCGCTCATGATGTTCCCGCAGCTCCTGGAAGTCCGCCCCCGTGCAGAACACCTCCGGCAGCCCCTCCAGCACGACGACTGTCGCCGAACGCTCGCAGATCGAGAGCACGTGACGGCACTCTTCGACGAGACGGTCGTTGATCGCGTTGTTGGCCTCCGGGCGGTGGAGCTGCAGGAAGCAGATCGACTCCTGGAATCGTACACGGACGGTCTGGTATTCCATCAGATCCACTCGTACTCGCGATGGAAGCCGTTGATCTCGCGCAGCACCAGGATCTTCGTGCCCGCCAGGGCTTTCCGGGCGCCCGGCACCATGTCGGTGTCGAGCTTCACGTTCCGGGTGCCGAAACGAACGACGCCGCTGCTGCGCACGACGGCCTCGTACTCGTCGACCGACAGCTCGTAGCGCTCGTCGAGCCGCTCCTTGATGCGGAACTGGCGTTGATGCTCCCGGGCCTCGGGCGTCACCACGCCGCTGTAGAACTCGGAGCAGCAGCCCGAGCCGTACGAGAAGATGCCGATGCGCTTGGGCGAGTCGATGACCGCGTTGTCGATGGTGCTGGCGAGAGCCATGTACACCGTCGCGCCCATGATATTGCCGACTCGCTGGCAGTAAGCGATCCCCGGCATCACGCGCTGCCGGAAGTCGGCCTCCGCCGTCGCGGGATCCGCCTTCGCCATCTTGCGCATCATCGCGCGATGCGCGCCCTTGACCATGCCTCCGAACGGAGTGTGGAACACCAGGTACTGGAAGGTGTCGCGGTAGTCCGCGCCGTCGACCCGCTTCCTGTACTCCAGGAACGACTTCTCGGAGCAGTCGAGATAGGACATCAGGGACAGGTCCGCGTCCCCCGCCTCGCTGTCCGGGATCGGGCGGCACGTGTCCATCACCTCGTAGCCGTAGTAGCCGCTCGCCCCGACGTCGAGCTGGAGCACGCGCGGGGTGTCGCTGACGAGCATCGCCACGGCGCCCGCTCCCGCGCTCGGCTCCGCGTAGGACCAGTCCTCCGTCAGGCCGTCGCCGCCCTCCGCGGCGAGGAAGCGGGAGATGTCCGTGCCGACGACCAGCGCCTTGGCCCCTGGAGACGCGCCGGAGAGGATGAAGCTGGCCGCCGTCTGGAGCCCCGCGGTCACCGAGTAGCAGGCTTGCTTGATCTCGAACAGGCGGCAATTGCGGCCGAGACCGAGGTAGTGGTGGATGTACGTGGACATCGACTTCCCGAAGTCGATGCCGGACTCCGTGCAGGTGATCACGAGCTCGATTCGCTCCCGCTCGGCGGGATCGAGGGCATCGAGGAGCGGCCTGGCCGCGTTGACGCCGTAGGAGACCGGGTCCTCGTAAGGGAGGGCCAGCGCCTTCTGCTTCATCATCAGGTTGTCGAACCGCTGCATGTCCAGCTTGCGATGGCGGGCCAGGGCGGTCACGTCGAGAAACGCAGACCCGCCAAACATGTTCATCGCCTCTATTCCGACGGTCATCGATGGAATCCCTCCTCACCAGGAGTTGTGCTGACTCAGGACCACGGCCGCGTTGATGCCGCCGAACCCCATGCTCATCTTCAGCGCATGGCCGATCTCGTGAGCCACGGGCTCGTGCTGAACCCAGCGGAAACGGGGATCGATCGGCTCGTCCAGGTTGCGAGTGGGGTGCAAGCGCGACCCCTGCATCTGCAGCAAGACGGCGATGATCTCGACCGTTCCCGCCGCGCTCAGCCCGTGGCCGATGATCGACTTGGTCGCGTTGATCGGCGCGTGGGCCAGATCGCAGTCGTACAGCACCCGGAGCTCCGTCTCGTCTCCGATCACCGAGCCGGTGCCGTGCGGATTGACGTAGTCGATGTCCCGCGCGGAGAGGTTGGCCTCGCGCAGGGCGCCCTGGATCACGCGCACCTCGCCTTCATAGGAGGGATTCGGGTTGCGGTTGCCGTCCATCGCCACCGCCCAGCCGGAGGCCCTGGCATAGGGCGTGACCCGCTCCCGCTGCCTGGCGGACTCGGCGCGCTCGATCACCACGGCGCCGCAGGACTCGCCGTAGATGAAGCCGTCACGCGAGGCGTCGAAGGGACGGCAAGCGCGGCTCGGGTCGTCCGCGTATCGGTCGGAGCCCATGGCGCCGAGCGAGCGAAACGCCTGTAGCTCGAAGAACGACAGGTCCGCCAGCGCCCCCAGCGCAATGCAGACGTCCACCTGCGCGGACCGGACAGCGTGGATCGCCTGGATGACGGCCAGGAGCCCGCTCGCCGACGCGCCGCCGATGGTATACGCCAGCCCCTTGATCCCGAACTGCTCCGTACAGAACCCACAGATGTCGCTGTCCATGTAGGTCACCGCGTAATTAGGGCGGATGTACTCGGAGCGGTCGCGATACGACTCGTACGTCTGCAGGAGCTCGCGTTGCTGCACGTTGGAGCCGCCGACGATCAAGCCGACTCGCTCGGGAGGGACTCCAGCCAGGTCCGCGTCCTGCCATGCCTCATGGAGGGTGACGACCGCCGCCTGCCCGGTGTGCGAGGCGGTCCGCAGGTTGCGCCTGGAGATCGACGGTGGGATGGACAGCTCCGGAAGCTCCGCTCCGATGTACGCCCTACCGCGCTGGCGTCCGGGGCGCCCCATCACGCCGAACGAATGCCTCCCTTCAAACAAGGCGGAGCGAAACGCCTCCTTGCCTTGCCCGATGGAAGCGGTGACGCCGATCCCCGAGATGACCAGCTCAGGGGGCTTGCAACTTTGCATGGAACGCCTCTGCCAGCCCTCCGATGTTCTGGACGTGTCCAAGCTCGACGAGGTCGAGCTGTAGGCCCAGGGCTTCCATCGTCATCATGACGATATCCGCGCGGTCCAGCGAGTTCGCTCCCAGATCCTTCAGCTGGTCGGTGGGGTAGAACGTGCGCCCTTCCAGCTCGGGCAGGACCTGGCACGTATGCTTGACGACGAGCTCGAACACTTCCTGCGACGTCATGAGGCGTGGCTCCTTTGGCGAGATCACCGAGATGTACCTATGCCGTGTTGACTCTCTGCTAGAGGGACATGCGACCGTGGATCCGCTCCGCCTCCAGGCGGAACGCCTCGTGGAACTGCGGCGGCATTCCCTGGAGGGAATACAGCGACTCGCAGAACCGGGAGACGGTCTCGAACACCGCGGCCTCCGACAGAAACCACATGTGGTTCGACGCGTCGACGTCGATCATGCTCAGGTTGGGCAGGCGCTGCTCCCACTCGCTCCAGTAGTTCTCCTGGTCGACCATGTAGATGCCGTCGGCGATCGCGAAGTACGGCTCGAGCTCACCGAAGAAGTGGCCGTTCTTGTTGCGGAAGTAGTAGCACGCGACCTCGGCCGGCCGGGGCAGCGGCTCGATCACGTACTCGGTGATCTTGTAGGCCGCTTGAACCTTGGCGCACTGCTTGATCATCTCGTGCATCAGGTTCTCCGAGCGGGTCAAGCCTCGCGACTGGGCGCGCTGGATCAGGCGCTCGAGGAACTCCTCGTAGTCGAGCTCGACGTTGGCCTCGCTGCGGTGGATGAGCGTCGACGCCATCTTCTCGGGGTGTTCCACGATGGGGAGGAACAGGGAGGCGTTGACCGTCTGTAGCGCCAGGCTCTTGTCGAACAGCGAGTCGGGGATATCGATCTTCCTGGCGCCGATGGAGTCGAACGTGTCGAGCATGACGATGGAGTTCACTACCTCGCCCTGCTCTTGTAGCTGGCGGGTGACCTCGTAGGCCAGCATGCCGCCCAGGGAGTAGCCGCCGAGATCGTAGGGGCCCTGCGGCTGGACCGAGCGAATGATCTGCACGTAATGGGAGGCCATCGCGCGGATGCCTTCCACCGGCGGCTGGTCGGTGAGCCAGCCGCGCGCCTGGATGCCGTAGAAGGGGCGCTGAACCTTCGGAGCGAGCGGCTGGTAGAGCTCCACGCCGCCCAGCGCGGCGTGAAGCCAGAAGACGGGCCGCCCCACGGTCCCCCGGTTGAGGGCCACGAGCTCCGAGATCTGCGGCGATGCGGCCGGCGCGGGCGCCTGGGGGAGCGGCGCTGGATCACGGACCGGCGCGGCCTTGCCGTTGCCGTTGTACGTCACGGGTCTCAGCCCCGTCGTGCCCGCCTGCGGCGCGGAGCCGCCCGTTGGAACAGGCTGGAGCGGCGACAGCTGGATGTGTCGCGGCGCCTCGCGCCGCGGGCCGGGGGCCGGGACCGCCTGTATCGTCGACACAGGCGTCAAGGTCAGCCGCGCAGGCGCTCCTGCATGGGGCCGTGGGCTCGGCATCGTGCTGACCGGCTGCAAGGCGATCGCCGCGGGCTTGCGCGGCGCGGGCGCGGCCGGCGCCGGTGGCGCGGCTGGAGCGGTCGGGGCGGCCACGGCCGGGGCAGGCGGCAGGGCCGGAGCGGCCGGCGCCGGGGCCGGGGCCGGCGCCCCATTCAGCTCGCCAGCGAGGAACCTGGCGAACTCCGCGACGGTCGGGTTCTCATAGACGTTGTTTGCGGTGATCGACACCCCGTACTTCTTGTTGAGCGAGTGCACCCACTCGACGCCGAGGATCGAGTCGAGGCCCATCTCGATGAACTTCTTGTCGACGTCGATGTCGCTCCTGGCGAGGAACAGGAGCTCCGCGAGGCTCTCTACCAGCTGCTCCTGCATCTCCTTCGACGAGGCCACCGCCCGGCGATGGACGCTGACCGGGGCGCTGGCCGGGGCGCTCGGCGCTCCGGCGGTCACCGTGACCCCGGCCGCCGACGGCGGCGCTGCCGGACGAGGTGGCGTCGGCGCGGGGGCGGTCCGGACGGGCTGGAGGACGGCACCCTGCGCCGGACTCGCCGCGGCCTGCCCCTGGCCCGCGCGGAGCTCGCTGGCCAGGAGCTCCGCGAACTCCGCAAGGGTGGGGTGCGCATAGACGTTGTTCGCGGTGAGCGTGATGCCGTACTTCTTGTTGATCGACTGCACCCACTCGACGCCGATGATCGAGTCGAGGCCCATCTCGACGAACTTTGCATTGACGTCGATGTCGGCCGGTTTGATGAACAGGATCTCCGCCAGGCTCCTCCTCAGCTCCTCGCGCAGCTGCGCTGCCGAGACCGACGCCGGCGCGACGGCCTCCGGAGCGCTCGCCGGTCGAGGCGGCGCCGTGGCCGCGCTCGGCGCCTGCGGGGCTCGCGCGGGCGCCTCTCGCCGGGCCTCCGCGACCCAGTAGCGCTCGCGGGAGAACGGGTAGGTCGGGAGCGAGAGCTTCGAATACGCTCCTCGCGCAAACAGGTTCGCGAGCTCCAGACCGTACCCCTGGACGAACAGCTCCGCGATCCCTGCCAGGTTCTCGACGTACCGGTCAGCGTCGCCCGGCGACCTGCACTCCTGGATGCACTGCTCTCCGTACCGCTTGAGCGATGAGACCTCACGGCGCGGGTTCTCTTGCAGGTTGCCCGTGAACGCCTGCGGTGCCCTGCCCTTCTCCAGCACCCTCCTCAGGACCTTCAGCAGCTCGTCACGATCTCGGACCACGACCGCCAGTCGATGCTTGAAGTGCCTGCGCCCCAAGAGCAGCGTGTAGCTGAGGTCGCCCAGGTCGACGCCCCCATGCTGCTCGCAATGAGCGACCAGCCGCTCCACCTGCTGCCTGAGCTGCTCCTCGGTGCGCGCGCTCAGCACGATCAAGTAGCCCGGCGCGGCGGGACGCCTGCGCACCACGCGCGGAGCCTCCTCGATCACGAGGTGCGCGTTGGTCCCGCTGAACCCGAAGGAGCTGACCGCCGCGCGGCGCCTCTCGTTCCGGGCGACCTGCCACTCCCTGAGCGTCGTGTTCACGTAGAACGGGCTGTCCTTGAACGTGATGTGCGCGTTCCCCTCCCTGAAGTGCAGCGACGGAGGGATCTGCTTGTTCTTCAGGGCGAGCAGGATCTTGAGCACGCCCGCCATCCCGGCCGCCGCCGACGTGTGCCCGAGGTTGGTCTTCACGGAGCCGATCGCGCAGAACTCCTTCTTGTCCGTGTAGGCCCTGAATGCCTTGCTGAGCGCGTCGAACTCGATCGGATCGCCCAGCTTTGTCCCGGTGCCGTGCGCCTCCACCATCTGGATCTGCGCCGGATCGATCTGGAACGCCTCATACACGCTGCGCTCCAGCCGCTCCTGCGACAGCGCGCTCGGCGCCGTGATGCCGTTGGTCGTGCCGTCCTGGTTGAGGCCGGACCCGCGGATCACGCCGTGGATCTGATCCCCGTCCGCGATCGCCTCGCTCAGGCGCTTCAGCACGACCAGGCCAACCCCTTCGCCGGGGACGAACCCGTCCGCACCCTGATCGAACGCGCGGCACTTGCCCGTCGGCGACAGCATGCCCGCCCGGTTCGAGGAGATGTAGAACCCCGGCGTGGACTGCACGAAGACGCCGCCGGCCAGGGCCATGTCGATCTCGTGCATCCAGAGCGCCTGGCACGCGTTGTGGATTGCGACCAGCGAGCTCGAACACGCGGTGTCGATCGTCACCGCCGGACCTTGCAGGTTCAGGTGATACGAGATGCGGGACGGGATCACCGCGTTGTGGTTGCCCCAGAAGGCCTGGGCAGGCGGCTCCCCGTCGAACAGCACCTGGTAGTCGCCGACGCAGCACCCCGCGTACACCCCGCACTGCAGTCCGCCGATGTGCTCGCCCACGTACCCGGCGTCCTCCAGCGCGTTCCAGGCCTCTTCCAGGAAGAGCCGCTGCTGCGGGTCCATGTACGTCGCTTCGCGCCCGGAGATGTTGAAGAACACCGGGTCGAACCGGTCGAGGTCATCGAGGAAGCTGCCGTAGTTGCAGTACGGCTTGTCCGCCGGAAGCTCTCGCGAGAGATCCCAGCGCTTGACCTCGTCGGTCAAGTCCCTGCCGGCGGCGAGGTGCTGCCATAGCTCACCAGGGTCCCTCGACCGGGCGAACCGGCCGCTCATGCCGATGATGGCGATCGGCTCCTTGAGCACGGCGTGCAAGCGAGCACGAGCGGCGGCTCCCGCGCCCTCCACTTCCCGGTACTGGTACACCTCCGGGATGGAGACGACGATCTTGCCTATGTTGCCGCGGTTGTCCAGGCACCGGTACGCGTCCTTGATCTGCTCGAAGGAGAACTCGCCGAAGATCGTCGGCCGCACGACGCCCCGCCGGATGTACTCGGACAGCTCCCCCTGATACTCGGCGATCGTCTCCGGCTTCTCGAAGCAGAGCTTGCGCAGATCGACGCTATAGAAGACCTGGTTGTTGTTGAGGACCGACAGGTCGATCGACTTTGCCGACTTCAGCGCGGTCATCGCGAGCTCGACATAACGCCCGCCCGACCGCAGGCAGTTCAGCCCCTTCTGGATCGCCGTGCCGGACAGGGTGTTGATGACCACGTCCACGCCCTCGCCGTTCGTCAGGCGCTTCACCTCTCGCTCGAAGTCGGACTCCAGGTAGTTGATCACATGGTGAACGCCCATGCGCTTCAGGTAGTCGAGCTTGTGCTGCGAGCCCGCCGTCGCGTAGATCTCCGCGCCGAGATGCAGCGCCAGCTGGACCGCGATGAGGCCGGTGCCGCCCGTCGCCGTCTGGACGAGGACACGCTCCCCCTTCTTCGGCTGTGCTTTGCGGAAGGCGTCGATCATCGTCAGGGCGACGGTCGGGAGCGAGCAGGCCTCCTCGAACGTCAGGCCCTCCGGCTTCAGCGAGACCTGCTCCTGCGCGCACGTGATCAACGTCGCCTGGGCGCCAAACGCCTCGGCGGCTCCGAAGATCACCTCGTCGCCCGGCGCCACCGCCGTGACGGCGCGCCCGACCTTGACCACGACGCCGCTCGCCTCGAACCCCGGCGTGAACGGATACGGCGGCATGGTCGGATACAGCCCTCGGACGCAGAGGATGTCCCCGAAATTCAACGAGAAGGCGCGGACGGCGATCTGCACCTCGCCGTTCGAGAGCTCCGGCACGACCGCCTCGACCAGGCGGAGGTCGTCAATCGTCCCCGGACGTTCGATGACCACCTTGTGGTACGTCGGCAGGTCAGCGCTTCGCTCCAGCGGTTCGACGACGGTCGGCGCCGGAGGTCGAGCCAGCGGGGCCACGGCGACCGCGGGAGCAGCGGCGCGAACGGCGCGCTCCGCCGGAACGGACGCGAGCCCCTGCGGTGCGAGCGGCGGCGCGACGTACAAGGGGGCAGGGGCGGGCGCCGGAGCGGGCACGTCCAGCGGCGCGCTCTCTCGTGCGCGCGCCGTCAGAGCCGCCCCGTGGGAAGCGACGATGTGCCTGCTCAAGGCGTCAACGCTGTTGTAGTCGAACAGCACGGTCGTCTGCATGGTGAGACCGCACTTGTCATTGACCAGGTTGATCAGGTTCACCGCGAGGATCGAATCCACCCCGTACTCGGCGAAGGAGAGGTCGTCCTGGATCTCGTCCTCGGTCATCTTCAGCGTTTCGCAGATGCTCTCGCGGATGGCCGTGCGCACCTGCTCCGCCACGAGGCTCGGTGGCAAGGCGCCCGCTCCGGACGGCGTGGCCCGGCGAGCCGGGGCGTCCATGGCCGGCGCCGGCTGGCGCGCCTGCCCGGCGACCACCCCGTCGCTCTCCGCCACGACGATCTGCTGCCCGAGGTCATGCGTGCGCTCGGCCGGGAAGAACACCTCCCGGTATCCTTCTGCTTCGAGGGCACGCTGCCAGCTCTGCGGAGAGAGGCCCGGGCAGCCCGGGATGCGCAGCTCCGGGTCTTCATATCGCCACCAGCCTTCGAGCAATCCGAAGGTCAGGTGCGTGAACAGCGAGTTGACGCTGATCTCGTTCAGCATCAGCAGGCCGTTCGGCCGCAATGCCTCCTTGGCGTGGCGGAGCGACTGGCGCACGTTCTTCGTCGCGTGCAGCACGTTGGCGGCGATGACCAGATCGTACCCGCCGACCTCGACGCCCTGGGCCGAGAGGGGCTGCTCCACGTTCAGCAGCTTGTACGAGAGGAACGGGCAATGCGGCCCGTACTCTGTCTCCGCGTGCATCAGGAACGCCTTGGAGACATCGGTGTAGCAGTACTCCCGCACATGCGCCTGGTACGGCTTCAACTTCCGGAAGAGCATGGCGCTGGTCCCGCCGGTCCCGGCGCCGATCTCCAGGAGGCGGATCTTCGCGCTCGGCTCTTCCAGCAGGCGCTCCTTCAGGTAAGCGACCACCGCATCGGCCAGCGCCTCATTGAAGTGATCGGAGACGGGATTGTTCTTGTAGATCCCCTCCACCAGCCTCATCGACGAGCTCGGGAACATCACGCCGGTCGCCGGCTGCTCGCCGGTGAGGATGGCCGGCAGCGCTCGCAGGGTCGCCTCCACGAGCGCCGCCTGCGCCTTCGCGCTCGGGTCGTCCAGCGCCCTGGCCTTCCTCGCGTTCCACTCCGCCCACGCGGCGTCGAGATCGACGATGGACGGGTCGCGCAGCACGCACGCCCGGCCGTCGGAGCTGAGCTCGCCGCTCCGCTCGAGGACGGCGATCGTCTCGTCCAGCCATCGCTGGTAGGGCGCGATCACTCGGCTCCGCAGGTCGGCGACCGTCGCCCGCTCATCACGGAACAGGCCGATCGACTGCAACTGCCCCAGGAACAACTTCAGAGGGATCTCATGCATGCTTTCAGTTCCGGTCTTGCGCCGAGAGGTGGCGCCGCATCCTGCTGATCATCGAAGTCGGCCCTCGCCGGGCCGCGGGTGCCACGGCGGAGGCCGTCTTGACGAAGGCCATCTGGCTCGCCGGCACCGACATGAACGTCTCCAGCGCCGCCATCGCCTCGGCGGGCTCGATCGAGCCGATGCCCGCCTGCGCCATGCGCTCGCGATACGCCTTCGACGCCACGACGCCCACGCTGCCCCAGTAGCCCCAGTTGATCACCTTCACGGAGCAGGGCCACTCCCTGGCGAGCGCCTGCGCGAAGGCGTCCTTGAACACGCAGCCAGCCACGTAGTTGCTCTGCCCCGGCCCTCGGGTGAACGAGTTGATTGACGAGAAGAACAGCGCGAAGTCCAGCGGCTCCCCCTGGAAGACCTGCGCCATGCGCACGGTCACATCCACCTTGGCGGACAAGCACGCACGGAATCGGCTCTCTTCCATGTTGGCGAGGCTCTGGTCCAGCAGAACGATGGCCGAGTGGACCACGCCATGGACCTGCCCGAAGCGCTGCTTGATCTCCCTGTAGGCCCACCGCATCCGCTCCAGGTCCGCTGCGTCCGCTGACAGGTAGACGGGGGCGGGGCCGTGGGCCGCCAGCCTGTCGATCTTCGCCTGGATGGCGCCGTCCTGAGGACGCCGGCCGATCCAGATGATCTGCGCCTGGTACCGGCGGATCATGGCTTCGCTCCAGACCTCGCCGATCCCTCCCGCGCCGCCGATGACGACATAGACTCCCCCTTGCCTGTAGGCCGGCGGGCCGGGCTCCGCGGCCTCCATGGGCACAAGCCTGGGCTCGTACCAGCGTCCATCCCGGTACGCCCGCGCGTTCCCCTGTGGATCGGCCGGGAAGGTGCGCAGCTCGGCGAGAGGCCACTCGCCTCCCCGCGGCATGTCCAGGACGCGGACCCTCCAGCCCGGGTACTCCTTCGCCATGGATCCGACCAGCCCATGCAGCCCGGCGTGGGTCGGATCGATGGGATCGTGAGCACCGACGCTCTGCGCCTGCGTTGTGATCAAGGTCCAGCCCAGCGCGCGGCTACCGAAGCCCAGCCCCAGCAGGGCTTTCACGAACCGGAAGCAGAGGAGCACCCCTCCGTTGTGCTCCTCGATCAGGTCGTCCGCCGCCAGCGTCGGGCGGGAACGCTCCGGCGCGATCCAGAGGACGTGGTCGATGGAGCCCAGCGCCTCGAGCTTCGCCGTTATATCGTCGATGGTGTCCAGAGGCGCGAGCTCGATGGCCTGCGCCTCGGGGAAGGTGCTCTGCACGCTGCGCCGTTGCTCCATCGTACCGCCCACGAGGACGAGGCGATCGGCGTTCGCCGGCTGGAGGGCGCCCGCTCGAACATCGCTCGGGATCCATCGCGGAACCAGCATGGCCAGGGAGGGATCCTTGCGCGGCCGGGCCCCTTCCAGGGCCCTCGACGACAGCCCCTTCATGCGGACACAGACGGCTCCGCCGTCATCCAGCAGATCGACGTCGATCTTCGAGACCGGCGCGTCCGCGCCGCTGCCCTCGCTGAACCGCACGTGCGCCCACATCGTGGGCGACAAGCTCCGGAAAACGTCGAGCTGGTCGAGGGCAAACGGAAGCATGGCCTTGCCCTCGCCATGGCTCCTGCCGGCCAGCAAGCCGATGGAGGCCTGGAGCGCGGCGTCCAGCAGGCTGGGATGAAGGACGAACTGAGGCAAGGTCCCCTCAACCGAGGCAGGGAGGACGAGCCTCGCCAGCACCTCGCTCGTGCCGAGATGAATCGCCTCGATCCCTCGGTGGGCCGGGCCGTACTGGATCCCGATCGCCTCGAAGGCTTCGTAGCACTGGGCTGCCGACATCGTCCCGCCACTGCACGCGGCCTGCAGCGCGCCCAGGTCGACGGCGGGCGCACCATGCACCGGACGGAACACGGCGATCCCCTGGCTGTTCACGCTCGCGCCGTCCTGGGAGATCCGGTACGCGATGTCGCCGTTCTTCCTCCGCTCCAGGCCTATCTGCACGCGAGCGGGCCCCGCCCCCACGAGGATCGGCCTGGCCCAGACGATGTTGCACAGCCGGAGGGCCTTGCGCTCCTTCATCGAACCGGCCGCCGCGTCCACCGCGGCCCGCGCCATCTCCAGGTACGCCACGCCCGGCAGGACTCCATCGCCCTTGATCCGGTGATCCGTCAGGAAGAACTCTCGTCCCGAGAACGTGGTGGTGAAGTGGATCCCGTCCAGGTCCGCGGTGTTCTGGTGCACGAGCGGATGAATCACGCCCACGGCCGGCCCCGCCGCGGCCACCGGCGAGGACGGGGTGGGGACCCAGTAGCGCTTCCGAGCGAACGGATAGGTCGGCAGCGCCACGCGCCGGGGCCTGTGCGCGCCGTGCAGCTGGCTCCAGTCGACGGCGAGCCCCTTCGTCCACAGGGCGAGCAGCTCGTCGTTGCGGAACGACCTCTCCACGCTGCCATTCGCGTTCAGGAGCGCCAGCTGGTCCCTGTCGCGCTTGGCGGATCCCCGGAACAGGCCCGCCGCGCTCTCGTCGCCGGCGAGGTACTCCTCCAGCTTGCGCTGGAGCTCCCGGACGGATGCCGCCGTCAGCCCGAGGCGCTCATCCATCGCGTCGCGGCCCGTCTGGAGCGTGTACGCCACCGCGGCGAGCTCCGCGTCGGTGATCTGACCCTCACGAGCCGCGTCCACGAACCGCCGCGCCAGCTCTTTCAGCTGCTCCTTGCTCCTCGCGGAGAGGACGATCCAGGCGGGGCGCTCCGCGTCGACCGCGGGCTCAGGCGCTCGCTGCTCCGCCCTGTATTCCTCGATGACTACATGCGCGTTCGAGCCGCCGGCCCCGAACGACGAGATGCCCGCAAGGCGCGGAGACTCCACGACCACACCGTTGATCGAGAGGACCTGGCGCTTCCACTCGGAGAGCCCTCGCTGGACGTAGAACGGCGTCTCTGCGAAGTCGATGTTGGGATTCAACGTCTCCGAATGGAGGGAGGGCGCCAGCTGCCCGTGCTTCATCTGCAGCAGGACCTTGGTGACCCCCGCGATGCCGGCTGCGCTCTCGCAGTGGCCGATGTTCGACTTGACCGAGCCGATCGCACAGAACTGCTTGTCCTGCGTGAACGGCTGAAACGCCTTGGAGAGCCCCCTTATCTCGATCGGATCCCCCAGGGACGTGCCGGTCCCATGCGCCTCGATGTAGCTGACGGCGCGCGGGTTCAAGCCCGCGCCCTCGTAGGCACGCTGGATCACGCTCATCTGCGCGTTCGGATTCGGGACGGTGTAACCGTTCGTCTTGCCTCCGTGGTTGATCGCGGTGGCCTTGATGACGCCGAGGATCGGGTCTCCGTCCGCGATCGCCCTGTCCAGCGGCTTCAGCAGGACCGCGCCGGCCCCCTCCCCTGGCACGTACCCGTCGCCGCCTACCCCGAAGCTCTCGCAGCGCCCCTTGCTCGAGGCGAATTTTCCCTGCCCGAGCAGCAGGTACTTGTTCGGGTGAACCGACACGTTGACACCGCCCGCGATCGCCATTTCGCACTCGCCGCGCGCCAGGCCCTGGCACGCCAGGTGGATCGCGGTCAGCGAGGAGGAGCACATCGTATCCACCGCCATGCTCGGGCCATGGAAGTTGAAGAAGTACGAGACGCGGTTCGCCACGGACGACGGGTTGCCCGACGCAGCGAACGGCTCGCCGAGCAGCTGCGCCTGCGCCCCGTAAAGCTGGTACTCCTCGTACATCACCCCGACGAACACACCAACGTTCCGGGTGAGCCCGGACCGCTGTGCAGCGGCGAAGGTGTCACGGGAGTAGCCCGCCCCCTCCAGCGTCTCGAAGGCCACCTCCAGAAACAGGCGCTCCTGCGGGTCCATCAGCTCCGCTTCGCGCGGGGAGATATTGAACAAGAGCGGATCGAAGAGGTCCACCCCGTCGATGAAGCCGCCCCACTTCGTGTAGGTCTTCCCGGGCTTGTCCTTGTCAGGGTGGAAGTACTTGCTGTGGTCCCAGCGCTCCGGCGGGACCTCGGTGATGCAGTCCCTGCCGTCACGGAGGTTCTTCCAGAACTGCGCGACGTCGCGCGCTTGCGGGTAGCGCCCGGCGACGCCGATGATCGCTATGTCGAGCGCGCCGCCCCTCCGCTCCACGGCGGGGGCCACGGCGCCAGGAACCACCGCCGCGAAGCGATGACGTCCCGGGCTGCCGTTCGCCAGGGCCCGGTCGGCTCGCGGCGCGGCGGCCGGCGCCTGCGCGGCCGCCGGCGGGGGCTCGCGCTTCGCTCCGTCCCCGCCGAGCAGCGCGACCAGCCTGGTCCGGTGCGCTCCCAGGAAGTAGCCGGCAAGCGCCTCGATGGTCTGGTACTCGAAGAACAATGTCTTGGAGAGCGGGCCGAACTCCCCCTCCAGGACGTTCGTCAGCTCCAGGATCATCACCGAGTCGATGCCATAGTTCTCCATCGGCGCGTCGGCTTCGATGCGGTCTGGCGAGGCCTGGAGCACGGACGAGAGCAGCTTCTTGAAATAGAGGACAGCCCTCTCGTGGAGCAGATCCTCGCCGCCTCCTGACCGAGCCTGCGCTGCCGCCGCCGGCCTCTCCTCGGCTGCGGGCCGCTCAGCCGCGGCCGGCATGGCCGGCGCGGCCCCGAGCACGCGCAGCGCTCTCCGATCCCCCTCGAGGGCCATGATCTGATCGTGGCCCGACGCGAAGCCTTGATGCAGCGCGCGCAGACCCGAGCTCGTCCGCATCGGCAAGAGGCCCGTGGACTCCGTCATCCACTTCTCCGTCTCCGGATCGACGCGCATGCCGCCGTCTCTCCAGAGCGGCCAGTTGATGGAGAGCGTGCGGCCGTGGCGAGCCCCCTGCCGGACGAGGCCGTTGCGATGCGCCGCGAACGAGTCCATGAACGCGTTGCCCATCGCATAGTCGGCCTGCCCCACGTTTCCCACCGCGCCCGCAACGGACGAGCACAGGAGGAAGAAGTCGAGGCGCACGTCCTTCGTCGCGCGGTCCAGGTGGAGAGTGCCGGCCACCTTGGCAGCCAGGACCTGCCGAAGCTCCTGCATCGTCTTCTTGATGATGAAGCTGTCCCTCTTCACTCCCGCGCAATGAATGACGCCATGCAGGGAGCCGAACGCCGCCTGCACCTCCTGGAGCAGAGCCTCGACCGCGCGCTCTTCGGCGACGTCCACCTGGCGATAGACGACCCTGGCGCCAGCCTCTTCCAGCTCCGCGATCCGCGCCCGTGTTTCTTCGGCGAGCGGAGACCGCGCGGTGAGGATCACGGTGGGCTCGGAGGACCGCTCGGCGATCTCCTTCGCGAAGATCAATCCCAGCCCGCCGGCGCCGCCCGTGATCAGGTACACGCCCCTGTCGCGATGGAAGAGGAGAGCCCGGTCCTCTCTCGGCACCACCTCCCGCCATGCGCGGATCAGCCGCTTTCCGTCTCGAACCTGGATCAGGCGCTCCCCCGGCGCGCCGCTGCTCGCGATCACCGCGTCGATCAGGTGCTGAGGCTTCGAATCCGCATCGAGAAGGACGACCTGTCCCTTCACCCGCGGGTTCTCGCGCTCCGCCGTCTGGAGCAAGCCGCTCAGCCCGGTGAGGAGGAGGTCCGGAACGACGATTTGCACCAGCACGTCGCCCGAGGGCTTGCCCCGGAGAATGTCCTGGATCAGCGTGAAGGCCTGAGCGGCGTACGTCTCGAAGCCGAGCTCGTCCGCCTGCAGCGCCAGGCACTGAGCTCCGGGCAGGCCCGCTTGCACGCGTCCGACAACGGACGGCTCCCAGCCGCAGAGGAGCACCAGGTGCTTCGCTACCGCCGCCCTCGCCCCTGGCGGAGCAGCCGCCTGCTCGGTCCAGTGCGGGGCCAGCAGCATGAGGCCGCCGCTGCGCTCGATCCCCCCTTCGAGCGCCCGGAAGGACAGGCCCTGGATCCGCGCGCAGATCGCCCCTTGCGCGTCACAGAGGTCGATATCCAGCTTCTGCACCCTGTCCTCGGGCTGGACTCCAGCGCTCGGCCGGATGTACGCCCACATCGAGGACGTGCACCCCGAGGAGATGTCCACTTGCTCCAGAGCGAACGGCAGCGACGGCCCGGAGGCCTTCTCGCCCTTCATCAACGCCACGGCAGCCTGGAAGGCGGAGTCGAGCAGGCTCGGATGCAGGACGTACCGGCCTTGCGTGTGCGCCACCGAAGACGGCAACGAAAGCTTCGCCAGCACCTGGTTCGTGCCGACACGGACCTCCTCGATGCCCCGGTGCGCCGGTCCGTACTCGATGCCCGCCGCGCGATATGCGTCGTAGCACTCCTCCGCAGTGAACCGGGCCTGCGCACAGATCGCCTGCAGAGACGCGAGGTCCAGCGTCTGACGGTCCGGGATCGGGACCAGCTCGGCGCGGCCCTGGCTGTGGACGACCCGCTCGCCCTCCTCGCGGTACACCTCGAACGCGAGCTCGCCGCCCTGTTCCGGAGAGAGGGCAATGTGCACCGAGATCGGCTGATCGGCCACGGCGATCGGGCGGACCCAGACCACGTTCTTCAGGCGGATCCCTGCCTGCCCCTGCCCTTCGAGACCAGCCGCCTGCTCGACGGCCGCACGGGCCATCTCCAGGGAGGCCACCCCCGGAAGGACCTTGTTGCCCGCCACGACGTGATCGGCGAGGAAGGGCTCGGCCCCCGAGAACACGGACGAGAACCGCTGCTCGCGAAGATCCGACGTGTTCCGGTGCAGCAAGGGGTGCAGCACCGCCGCGGCCGCCTGAGGGATGCGCGCCTTCGCCTCGATCTGCGTCACCCAGTGGCGGTCACGGGCGAAGGGGTATGTCGGCAGGGAGGTGCGGCGCGGCTTGCCGGCGGCGTAGAGCTTGTTCCAGTCGAAGTCGAGCCCTTTGACCCAGAGCTCGAGGACCTTCGAGTGCTTGTGCTTCGCGGCCCATGCATCGAGGAGCACCTGCATGTCCTCATCCGCCGAAAGCACGGACAGGACGTCCCGCCGCTCCCTCGTCGAGCCGCGGTACAGGTCAGCCCTCTCCTTGCCACCCAGGAAATCCCCCAGCCGCTCGCGCACCTCGGCCATCGAGCTGGCGATGAAGCCCAGGCGCACGTCCATCGCCTCTCGCCCGACCTGAAGGGTGTACGCCACCTCCGCGAGGTGGGCGTCCGTCAACCGCTGCTGGTCGATCCACTCGATGAGCCGCTGCGCCACCGCCTGCAGGCGGTCCGGGCTCTTCGCGGACAGCACGATGATCGCCCGCTCTGCCGGCAACGGGGGGCGCGCCTTGGGCACGTACTCTTCGAGGATCAGGTGGGCGTTGGCGCCGCTCCCGCCGAAAGAGGACACGCCCGCGCGGCGCGGATGCTCCTGGCCGTCCACGACCGGCCGCGACCACTCGACCAGCTCCTGATTGACGACGAACGGCGTCGCCGCGAAGTCGATATTCGGATTCAGCTCCGCCGAGTGCAGCGAGGGCACGATCTTGCCGTGCTTCATCTGCAGGAGCACCTTCGTCACACCGGCGACCCCCGCGGCCGACTCGCAGTGTCCGATGTTCGACTTGGCCGATCCGATCCGGCAGTGCTGCCGCGGCGCGCCGCCGCCGAAGGCGCTCGACAGTCCGGCGATCTCGATCGGATCGCCGAGCTTCGTCCCCGTGCCGTGCGCCTCCACGTACGTGATCGTGCGCGGATCGACCTTCGCCTCATGCAGCGCCTGGGCGATGACGGCGCCCTGCGCGCGAGGGCTCGGCACGGTGTAGCCGCTCGCCTTGCCGCCGTGGTTGACGGCCACGCCCTTGATCACCCCGTAGATGTGATCGCCGTCCCGCTCCGCGTCCTCCAGGCGCTTCAGGAACAAGACGCCGACCCCCTCTCCCGGGACGTAGCCGCCCCCGCCGACGCCGAAGCTCTGGCACTGGCCCTCAGACGAGATGAACTGCGCCTGGCTCAGCGCCAGGTACTTGTTGGGATGAATGGTGAGGTTGACGCCTCCCGCCAGCGCCGAGTCGATGCGACCTCCTCGCAGGGACTGGCAGGCGAGGTAGATGGCCGTCAGGGAGCTGGAGCACATCGTATCCACGGCCAGGCTCGGACCGTGAAAGTTGCAGAAATACGAGACGCGCGACGCGATCGAGCTGATGCCTCCCGGCAGCCCGAAGCGCTCTCCCCGCACGGAGGACTCTGCGGCGAACAGGGGGTACTCCTGGAACATCGCGCCCACGAACACGCCGACCTGACCGGGCAGATACAGACCGCCGCGCCCCTGCAGCTCCTCCCGGACGTATCCGGCGTCCTCCAGCGCAGCCCAGCAATGCTCCAGGAAGAGGCGCTCTTGCGGGTCCATCGCGTCCGCTTCGCGTGGTGCGATGTTGAAGAACATCGGGTCGAACTTGTCGTGGTCCTCGATGAAGCCGCCCCACTTGCTGAAGATGTGCCCCGGCTTGGTGCGGTCGTCCGAGTGATATTCCCTCCAGTCCCAGCGCTCCGTCGGGACCTCCGTGATGCAGTCCAGGCCCGCCTCGAGGTTCCTCCAGAACGCGTCCAAGTCGTACGACTTCGGATAGCGGCCTGACATCCCGACGACGGCGATGTCGACGCCGCTCGAGGTGGCCGGTAGGGCGGCTGGTGCGACAGGGGAGATCGAAGCAGAGGCGGCGACCGGCGGCGGCGCGGCGACCGGCGGCGGCGCAGCCGCGGCGGCGGGCCTCGCCGCCCTTCGCGGCTCCCGCTCCAGCTTGTCCCGCAAGAAGCGCATCAGCTCCCGGAGGCTGTTCGTCTCGAACAGCAGGGTCGGGTTCAGGGACAGCGAGAGCGTGTCTTCCAGCTCCTTGATGACCATCAGCAGCTGCGCTGATTCCAGCCCCAGCTCGAAGAACACAGTGTCGAGATCGAGGTCGCCCGGGTACCGCCTCAGGTGCCTGGCGAAGATGTTCCTCAACACCGCTTCCAGGTTGGTATCCTCGGGGCCGGCGTCTCGGACCTCGACCCGCTCCGGCTGCGGAAGGGCGTCATGCCGCTTCGATGCCACCAGCCCTTGCGCTCGCACCCTCTTCGTCGTCAGCCCCCTCAGCTCCGCGATCTGCCTGCCCTCCAGATCGAAGAACGCGAGGTCGATCGTGTGCAGATCCCCCCGCTTGCGCAGGGTGGCCGAAGCCAGACACTCGGTCCGAAGCGGCTCCGAGGCATAAAATGCCTCGTAGAACAGCGGCAGGAACAGCTCGTCGCCCTCCGGCGCCTCGCCTCCGAGCGCGGCCGACGCCATCGCCGCGCCGTCGAGCAGCGTCGGATGGAAGAGTAACTGCCCGCCTTCTTCGCGATGCACCTCGTCCACGCTCAGCTCGATGAGCGGCTCGGCAGGAGTGAGGTGGATCGTCCCCTTCGCCTTCATGATGCCCTGGTGAACCAGGCCGTGCCGCCGAGCCTCTGCGTACACCTCCTCGAGCTCTCGGGAGCGCACCGCCGCCTGCTTCAATGCCCGCACGTCGATCCGCCGGTCGAGAGGGAGAGGCGCTTCGTGCAGCTCGGCGGTGACGTAGGGAGTGTCGGACCGGTCGTCCCGGACGGTGATGCTCCAGGCTTCGGCCTCCTTTTTGAAAGAGAAAGCAATCTCGAGCTCGGCGGGCGCCGTGAGAAGCTTGTAGATCACCACCCGTTTCAGGCTGCATGTATGATACGCAACGCCGATCGCGCGCCGCGCCATCTGATACAGCATGTCGATGTAGGCCAGGCCCGGCAGGATGGGTGTCCCCTGCACCAGATGGTTCTTGATGACGGGATGCTCTGACCGGACGCTGAGCCGCGCGAATTTCTCCATGGCCGAGCTCATGAGGCCACCACCACTTCTCCCCAGAAGGTCTGGGTCGCCGCGACCAGCTCCGGCGCGAGGGTCCGGGTCGCCGCGACCGTCTGGGTCGCCGCGACCGGCTCCGGCGCGCTTCCGGCGCGCGGGGGGAAGCGCCGCCTCGCCAGGCTGGGCGCCGGCTTCGGGAAGTACCGCTGCTGGTAGGCGCCGCCGGCCACGAATTCCCCGATCACGACGTGGCAGTTGGTTCCTCCGTCAGGGAACGAGCTCTGCGCGGCCACCCGCTCCGTCCCAGGAGCCACATCCCACGCGATCGCCTCTCGGTTGAAGCGGATCCGGGACGAGGCGAAGTCGTAATGGTCGAACGGGTCCTTCGCCGACAAGAACGGCGGGATCTGCTTGTAGTGCACGCTGAGCACGCAGCGGATGAAGCCGGCGAGCCCTGATGCCAGGAGCAGGTGGCCGACATTCGGCTTGATCGAGCCGACCGCGCAGGCCGGCATCGCCGTGTTGCCCAGCTGGTACACGTCGGACAGCGCCTTGATCTCGATCGAGTCGAGCACGGGCGAGCCTCCGCCGTTCACCTCGATGTACCCGATCTCCGGGGCCCGCTTCCCGGCCAGGTCCAGCGCCTCCTTGAGCACCTGCCGCTGGGCTTCGATGTTTGGCGAGCCGGGCCCGAGCGTGCGGCCGTCGTTGTTGGACGCGATGGCCTTGAGGACTCCGTAGATCTGGTTGCCGTCGCGAACCGCATCGCCGAGTCGCTTCAGCACGACGATCCCGGCTCCCTCGCCGAGGACTTCGCCGCCCGAGCGCTTGTCGAAGAGCTCGAACCTGCCGTCTCTGCTGAGGATATTGCGAGCATCGAAGAGGTCGTGCGAGAAGGGCGTGAGCGTCAGCGAGACAGCGCCGACCAGCGCCATCTCGATGCGCCCTGCCTTCAGGGAATCCACAGCGAAGGACATGCCCGTCAGCGCGGACGAGCAGGCGGTGTCCACCACCAGGCTCGGCCCTCTCAGGTTGAAGAAGCGGGAGACGTTCGACGCCAGGTAGTTCGGAGAGATGGCCAGCACCGGGTTCGGCGCGTCAAGCACCGCCTGCAAGTCTGCTTGGTTCTGGGGGCGCGCCCCGATGTAGACGCCCACCCTCGCGCCAGAGAGCTCCTTGTGGTCGTACCCCGCGTCGTAGGCCGCCTTCAAGCTCTCCTCGAGGATGACGCGCGCCTGCGGATCCATCACGGCCGCGTCGGCCTCGTTCAGCCGGAAGAAGCCCGGATCGAACATGTCGTAGTCGTCGAGCCAACCGCCGTAGTCGATGCGGCCGCGCCTGGGCGCCCAGCGCCCGGAGACCGGCCCGATCGCGGATCGGCCGTCGACCAGGAGCGCCCAGAACGCCTCCTTGGTCGGAGCCGCCGGGAAGCGGCAGGAAATCCCGACGACCGCGATGTCGTCCGAGGCGGCGGCGGCCTCGCGCGCGGGGGCCGCCGCCGCACCGGAGGCGAGCCCCGCGTGTGCGGGCGAGCTCACGTGGTGGACCGACAGCGCGTGATGCTCCGCAAAGTAGTCGGTCAGCGCCGTGAGGGAGCCGTGCTCGAGGAGGAGGGCTGGGTCGAGCTTCTGCTCGACCTTCGTCTGCAGGACCTTGACGAGCTGCGCGATGAGGATCGAGTCGATGCCGTACTCGTCGAACGGTTTGTCGTCCTGCATCTGCGCATCGGTCAGCTTCAGCTCCGACATGAACACGTCGCGCAGCCAGGCCCGGATGGCTTCGCGGCCCCCCCCTCGCGCAGCGGCCCGGAGCGCCGGCTTTCCGCTCTCCTGGGCGGGCCTTGCCGGCTTCGCCCGCAGCAACGCCTCGGCCGAGAACGCGCCCGGCCTCCGCACGCACGGGAAGCTTACGGCGTGCTCGCTGGCCATCACGATGTCCAGGAGCCTGAGCCCATCCGCCGTGCCGACCGCGGCGAGCCCACTCCTGGCATATGTCGGGGTGCTGCCCTCGCCTGCCGCCATTCCGACCTCACCCCACGCCGGCCATTGCAGCGACTTGAAGCAGGAGCGGCCCTGGCCGGCGTGGTGGGCGGCGAAGGCATCCATGAATGCGTTCGCCATCGCGTAGTCGCTCTGGCCGGTCGCCAGGGTCGGCGCGAGGCCGGAGACGGAGGAGAACAGAATGAAGAACGACAGCGGCTCTTCCTGCAGCGCCTGAGCCAGGGTAGCCAGCCCTCTGACCTTCGGCTCACAGACGGCCTGGAGCTCCGAGGTCTCCTTCTGGAAGAAGACCGGGGTCCTCCCCATGACGCCGGCGCAGTGGAAGACGCCGCGGATCGGGCCTGCCTGCCGGTGGATGTCCTTCACCATCTCCTGCAAGCCACCCGCGTCCGTGAGCGGCGTGGAGAAGTAGCGAACGTCGCACCCCTGCTCGATCAGGCGCTGCAGCCGCGCGAGCTTCTCGCGCTGCTCCGTGCGATCCGGGCGGGCGATGAGTCCCCGCCACTCCGGGATGGACGGCAGCACCTCTCGACCCATCAGGACCAGGTGGCGGCAGCCTTGCGCCACGGCGTGCTCCGCGACGGCCGCCCCGATCCCGCGTGTGCCCCCGGTGATCAGGATGACGTCATCCGGCGAGTAGCGATGCGGCGCGGCCGCTGTCCGGCGGATGTGCTCGTTCGTCCGCTTCAGCACCAGCTCCGGCACATGCCGCCGCCCGTTCCGGTAGCAGACCTCGGAAGGCCCTGTCGGGTCGGACGCGGAGTCGCGACCCACGTTGGAGGGACCCGCGGACGCGGAGTCCCGACCCACGTCGAAAAACTCGGAGAGGATCTGCTCGACCAGGACCTCGCGCTGGCCGAGCGGAGCGTCGCTGTCCACGCAGATGGAGCGGACTTGCCGGTACTCGGCGCCGAGCATCCGGTACAGTCCGGAGACGCGCGCGCCCTGCATCGTGGGCGCCTGCGTCTGGCAGTCCGTCAGGTTGTGGGTCACCTGGAGCAAGGTGAGCCCGGCCGCCCTGTCGTGCTCGATCAGCCTTTGCAGGAGCGCAATCTTTCCCGCCTCCAGGTCGAGCGAGCGCTCATACTCGACGTCATACGCCGTCAAATCGATGACTCCCAGGAGTGCCCGGCCGGCGAGCCCGCTTTTCACCCGCTCATGGAGCACCACGCCCGCTTCCGCGGAGTAGAAGTCGGTGTCGCCCTGAACGGCGTGGAATGCCTCCACCCCATCCACATGCTCGAGCAAGGCAGCGGCCAGCGACGCGGTAGCCGGCGTCTGCAGGACGAGCACGACGCCGGAGGCCGGACGGGACGGATCTCCGGCTGGCTCGGGCTTCCATTCCTTCACGAAGATGGCCGCTTCCAGCTCGGCCGTCACCGCCGGCGCCGGCAGTTTCTGTGCCCCATCCTGCGGGACCCAGTAGCGCTCTTCCGCGAACGGGTACGTCGGCAGGCTGATCCGGCGAGGCCTTTGCTCTCCATAGAGCTCGCTCCAATTCACGGCCTCTCCGTCCGCCCAGCGCCTCGCGATCCGGGCCGCATCCGGTCCGCGGACGGGGGCGGCCTGCGCGCTGCCCTTCTCCTCGCTCGTGAAGCAATCACGAATTTCCTTCTCGCCATTCACGAACGCCGACAGCCTCTGCAGCAGCTCTTCCTGGGTCCGGACGAGGAAGGCGACACGGTGCTCGAACGGCTCGCGCCCCACCTGGTACGTGTACGCCAGCTCGGTCAGGTCGACCCGCCGCTCGCCGAGGAAGCGATGGAGCTTGCGCGCATAGGCCGTCAGTCGTTCCCGGGTGCGGGCTGACAGCGGGACGACCGCGAGGGATAGGACCGCAGGCTCCGAGACGCAGGCCGCCCCCGGGATGTACTCCTCGAGGACAACATGCGCGTTGCTGCCGCTGGCCCCGAACGAGCTGAGCCCCGCTCGTCTGGGATAGACGACCGGCTTCCCGTCCTCCACAAGCACGGGCCGCTCCCACTCCTGCAGGCGGTCGACCACGTAGAACGCGGTGCTCTCGAACGGGATGAAGGGATTGCGTGGCGTCCCGTGGAGGGACGGGAAGAGCTGCCCGTGCTGAAGCTGGAGCAGGACCTTGGTCAGACCGGCGATCCCGGCTGCAGCCTCCAGATGACCGATGTTCGACTTGGCCGAGCCTACCGCGCAGAAGCGCGTGCGGTCCGTCGACTGGCGGAACGCGCGGTTCAAGCCCTGAATCTCGATCGGGTCTCCCAGCGAGGTGCCGGTGCCATGCGCCTCGACGTAGGACATGGTCGTCGGGTCGATGCCCGCGTTCTTGAGCGCATGCGCGATGACCTGGCCCTGGGCGACCGGATCGGGCACCGTGAGCCCAGACGTCTTGCCGACGTGGTTCAACGCCGAGCCCTTGATGATGCCGTAGATGGGATAGCCCTGCCTCTCCGCCTCCTCCACCGTGGTCAATAGCACGGCCCCGACGCCCTCACCTGGCACATACCCGTCTCCTCCCGCGCCGAAGCTGCGGCACTTCCCGTCGGAAGAGAGGAAGCCCACGCGGGAGAGAAACATGTACTTGTGCGGGTGAGTGACGAGGTTGACCCCGCCCGCCAGCGCGTACTCGCACTCGCCTCGGCGGATGCTCTCGCAGGCCAGATGAATCGACGTCAGCGAGGAGGAGCACATCGAGTCCACCGCCATCGACGGGCCGTGGAGGTTCATGCAGTAGGAGACGGTGTTCGGGATCGCGGCGGGCGTCACGCCGAACGACATCGGCGTGCCACGCTGCGTCTGCTCGGCGGCGAACAGCTCGTAGTGGCTCCAGAACACGCCCGCGAACACGCCCACGCTCTTCCTGGCGGACACGGGGTAGTGGTGCTCCGTCCGATCCAGGTAGAACCCGGCATCCTCGCAGGCCTCCCAAGCCGCCTGCAGGAACAAGCGCGCCTGCGGATCCATCACCTCCGCTTGACGAGGCGGAATGTTGAAGAAGAGCGGGTCGAAGCCGTCGATCCTGTCGATGAATCCGCCGAACCTGTAAAACTGCTCCACGTCGTACGGGATTGAATGGCCCTCCCAGCGCTCCTTCGGCATGCCGGACGTACAGTCCCTGCCGTCCCGCAGGTTCTCGTAGAACTCGGCGATGGAGCTGGCCATCGGGTAGCGGCCCGACACCCCGACGACCGCGATGTCCCTTGGCTCGCTGGCGAACCGGTTCGCCCGCTCGTCCTGCGCGGCAGGAGCCGCCAGGAGGGAGCCGAACCGCTCCTCGACCTTCCGCTCGTCTCCGTAGACGACGAGGGTCCGCGCGTCGTCCCTCTGGACTATCTCGTCCAGGGCCCGCAGCCCCTCCTCCGCCGGCAGCGCCTTCATGCCGGAGGACTGGAGCATCATCCGCTCGAGCTCGCGGTGGATCTGCATACCGCCCTCGCGCCAGAGCGGCCAGTCGATGGAGAGGCTCTTTCCGGATCGCGCGCCTCCACGGACCAGCTGCCGGCGGTGCTCGATGAAGCAGTCCATGAACGCGTTGGCGCTCGCGTAATCGCACTGCCCCAGGCTGCCGAACGCGGCGGAGAGCGACGAGAAGGTCACGAAGAAATCGAGCGGCTCGTCCCGCGTGACCTTGTCGAGGTTCTCCAGGCCTCGGACCTTCGGGCGGAAGACGTCGACGATCTCGGACGGGTCCTTCTGAACGATGACCTGATCCTTGAGCAGCCCCGCCAGGTGCAGGACCCCGTTCACCGGCCCCATCCGCTCCCGGATGGCCTGCACGGCGCGCTGCAGCTCGGCCTCGTTGCCAAGATCCGCGCGGACGTGGAAGACGTCTGCCCCCGGACGGCTGAGACCGTCGATCTTCCATGGCTCCGCCTGCGAACGACCGATCAGGGCCACCCGGGCCCTCGCTCGACGGAGCAGATGATCGGCCAGCAGGTACCCCAGGCCGCCCAGCCCACCAGCGATGAGGTACACTCCGCCATCGCGATAGACTGGCCCGGCCGGCGCGCCCGCCGGCACGCTCCTCCGCCACTTCAGCACCCGACGTCGCAGCCGGTCTCCGAGGTATTGAACCTCGGAGCATCCCGGCTCGCGGGACGAGCCCTCGCGCCCGAGCAAACGGACGACCTCTTCCGGATGACGGTCGATGCCCTCGACGCCGATCACCTGGCCGTGGACGCTCGGGTTCTCCTGGTGGGCCGTCTTCAGCAAGGCCCCCAGCGCGTGGGCGTAGCGGCCTTCTTCACCGGAGTCCGCGACGATCTGCACGAGCAGCTCGGCACCCGAACGCTCCTTGAGCCACGCCTGGACCCTCCGGAACAACTGCTGAAACGACGCCTCGAAGCGAGCGGCCACGCTCGGCCCGGCGGAGTCCAGCCGGATCACTTCGGCGTCGCGGAGCGCCTCTCGAATGCGCGCCTCATGAGCCGCGGCCGAGCCGTGCAGCACCACCACGCGATGATCCGGTCGTCTCGCCGTTCGACTCGCCTCGACAGACGGCTCGTCCACCCACACCGGCTGGAACATCATCAGGCTGCCGGTCGACTCCACGAGCGAATCCGGTCCCCCTGCCCGTGCCGCCAGGGGCCGCGCTCTGCCCCGGAAGGCAGCCGCATGCTTCTCCACCAGGTAATCCGCGAGTCGCTCGACCGTCGCGTACTCGAACAGGAGCGTCGGATACAGCGCCTCGCCGACCCGCTTCTCCAGCACCCCGACGAGGTGCAGCAGCTGGGTAGAATCCAGCCCCAGATCGTAGAACCCGGTGCGATCGCCGATGCCCTCCGGCTGCCTCTCCAGCACACGAGCGACCTGCTCCTGCAGATAGCCGACGATGGCCTGCCTGATCTCGGGAACCTCCGGTGTCCCCGCAGGGGCAGCCTCATCGTCGCGGGCGAAGGCGCGAGGATGATGCTCGAGCAGATACTCGGTCAGCCGGCGAATCGTCGCGTACTCGAACAGCAACGTCGGATACAGCTCGGCGCCTACCTCCTGCTCCAGCCACCTGGCGAGGCCTAGCAGCTGCGTCGAGTCCAGGCCGAGCTCATAGAAGCCCGTCTGGAGGCCGACCGCCGCCGGGCTCCCGCCCAGCATGTCCGCGATCTTCGCCTGCAGGGAGGAGACGAGCGCGTGCTCCGCGGGCGGTGCCGCGTGCCCCGCAGGCGGTGCCGCGTGCCCCGCAGGCGGTGCCGCGTGACCCGAAGCCTGTAGAGACGCGCCGCGCGCGGACGAGGCCAGCTGCGTGATCAGCTTCGACTCCCGCACGCGCTTGATGGTCAATTTCTGGAACTCGACCAGCACCTCGCCTCGCTCGTCGCAGATCGTGATGTCGGTCGAGAAGAGGTCGTCGTGCGTCACCCCGTCATCGCCTGGACGGCGCGGTCGTGTCGAGTAGGTGTAGACCGTCTGCGGAAGCGGGCGATGGATGCAGAACCGCTGGATCAGGAACGGAATGAACGGCGTGCCCTGCCCGGCCCCGCCGTGCAGATCCCCGCTCAACAGAAACGAGGAGCCCGCGAGCGTGGATGCATCCAGCAAGGCCGGATGAGCGTGGAAGTTGCCGCGGTACTTCTCCGCCAGAGCGCTCAGGCGGATCTCCATCAGCTCTTCCTGGCCGCGCTGGTACACTGTGCCCAGCGTCTTCATGAAGTCGAAGTGTTCGATCCGACCTTCCCTGGCGACGCGGTAGAACTCGTCCAGATCCCAGCGCCTGTCCGGCTCGCGAACGAGGGCCTGGACATCGACCTTGCGGCCGGGAGCGCCCGAGGCTCGCGGCGCGAGCGAGCACTCCAGGATGTCGGCCTTCTTCGCTTCGACCTGCGCTCCGCCCTTCACCTTCTGGCTGGCGATGCTCACCGACCACTTCGCTCCCCGCGGGGCGAACGTGACGTAGACGTCCTGGTCGAAGTCCTCCGACGTGGAGATCGGCTGTTTGAACAGCACGTTCTCGAGCTCGATCGCCTGTGTGGACAGGTACGCCCCGGCCAGCCGATAGATCATGTCCAGCAGGGCCACGCCCGGCAGGATGCGCACGCCATGAACGAGGTGATCCCGGACGATGAAGTTCGCGTTCTTGATCGCCTGGATGAATGTCTTGGCTTCCCGACCGTTCTGCACGTGCGTCAAGCCTCCGCGATCTTGAAGAACTCGATGAATTCCGCGTCGTCCGGAGGCTGCCCATCGCTGACTGAGTCAGCCGGCCAGTAGCGACGGCGGTTGAACACGACCCTCTCGCCCTTCGGCGCCATGGAGGCGACAAGGTCTGCGGGGACTCCCTCGTTGCTGACGAGGATGTGCGCGTTGTTTCCGCCGAGCCCGAAGCCGCTGACCCCGGCCCGCAGGACCTGCCCGTCATGCGTCCACGGCTTCAGCGCCTGCACGGGGTAGAACGGAGACTCCTCGAAGTTGAAGCGGGGATTCGGCTGCTCGCAGTGCAGCGAGGGCGGCAGCTGCCGGTGGATCATCGCCAGCAGGACCTTGATGATGCTGGCCGCGCCCGCCGCGCTGAGCAGGTGCCCCACGTTGCTCTTGACGCTGCCGACGCCGCAGAACCGCTTGCGCGACGTGCGCGAAGCGAACGCCTGACTGAGCCCCTTCAACTCGATCGGATCGCCGATCAGCGTGCCCGTGCCGTGCGCGTCCACGTAGGAGATCGTCTCCGGGTGGACGCCGGCGTTCTCGATGGCGGCCCGGATCACGTCGCGCTGAGCCTCCGGGTTCGGCGTGGTGACGCCCATCGTGTTCCCGTCGTTGTTGACGGCCGAGCCGTCGATCACGCCGTAGATCTTGTCCTGGTCGGCGATCGCCCGGCGCAACGGCTTGAGGACCAGGACCCCGCAACCTTCGCCTATGCCGATCCCGTTGGCTCGCGAGTCGAACGTCCTGCAGCGCCCTTCGGGGGAGAGGATCTTGTTGATGCTCATCGCCACGAACGGCGCCTCGTCGAGCAGGATGTCGACGCCGCCCGCCAGAGCGATCTCCGACTCGCCCAGCCGGAGGCTCTGCACCGCCAGGTGAATGGCGGTGAGGGCGCTGGCACACGCCGCGTCCACGACCATGTTCGGCCCCCTGAAGTTGAGGATGTGGGCGAGGTGCGCGGTGATGAAGTTCTGCCCCGTACCGACGAACGCGGCCGGGAGCTGCTTGGCGAACTTCGAGGCGAAGGCCCCCGCCCGCGCGCCCGCAAAAACGCCGACACGTTTGCCCCAGAGGAGCTCCTTGGACTGGCCGGCATCGGCCAGCGCCTCGACGCTCACCTCGAGCCACTGCCTCTGCAACGGATCGATCTCGGGCGCCTGCGACTCGGGGATCTTGAAATAGGCTGGGTCGAACTCCTCGATCGACGGGAGGAACCCGCCCCACTTGGTCGCGCTCTTGCCGTGCACGTACCCGGGGGCGTAGTGCTGTCTCCAGTCCCATCGAGAACTCGGGACTTCCCGCATGCAGTCCGTGCCGGACCGCAGGTTCGCCCAGAACTCAGCGATGTTCTCCGCCTCCGGGAAGTGACAGGCCATGCCGATGATCGCCACCCGCTCGCCTGGCGGGACGTGCTGCGCCGCGGCGCTCGCGGCTGCCTGGACCGCCGGGGCCGGCCGCTCCGGCTGCGCGACGGGGCGCGGCTCGACCGCGGGCGCCGGCGCTGACGCCGCGAACAGCTCAGCGAACGCCGCAGCGTAGCGAGAGGCCATGTGCTCGGAGAGCCGATCGAGCGTAGGGAACTCCAGAAGCATGCCGGGCTCGACCGAGACGCCCGGCAACTTGCGGTCCATCCTCGTGACCACCTGCTGTAGGAGAATCGAGTCCATGCCATATTCCTGGAACGGCACGTTCGGCTCGATCTTGGTCGGGTCCAGTCGCAATTCCTCCGCGAGGATCGACGCCACCCAGGCCCGCACCTGCTCCTCCATGCCGGAAGAGGACGAAAGCGCCGATGCGGCGGTCAACGCCTCTCGCCTCGGCGGCGCGCCGGAGGGCGCCGAGGTCTGCTTGGCACGATGCAGGAGCCGCTCCGGCTCCCACCGCGACGGGTCGATCAGGGCGGGCAGGACGACGGGCCCCATGCGCGAGGAGAGGATCTCGTCCAGCAACGACAGCCCCTCCGCATCCGTCAGGGTCAGCAGGCCGGTCTGCTCGTACGCATCGCTGTGGCCCCCTTTGCCCATGCCGGTCTCGCTCCAGGCGGGCCACTGGACGCTCACCATCGGAACGCGCGGCGCCTTCGCGGCGGCGAAATAGTCCATGTACGCGTTGGCCATCGCGTAGTCAATCTGGCCGGCGCCCAGGGCCGGAATCGCCGCCGACACGGAGGAGAAGAGCACGAAGAACCGCAGCGGCTCCTGCTCCAGGCACCGGTACAGAGCATTCAGGCCGTCCACCTTCGGTCCGGCCACCTGCCTGATGGTGTCGAGCGGTTTGCGGATGAACGCGGGATTCTCTCGGTCGGACATCCCGGCGCAGTGGATGACGCCGCCGATCGGGCCCATGCGCTGCTTGATGCCGGCGAGGGCCCGGCGGAGCGCCTGCTCGTCGGCCAGCGATACGGACAGCACCTCGACCTGAACGCCCTGCGCCTCTAGGTCGAGGATCGCCCGGATCTTCCCCGCCGCGGCGGTCTCCTCCCGCGACGCGCCATCCCACGTCTCGCGCGGCGGGAGCGCGTCTCTTCCGGTCAGGACCAGGCGCTTCACCCCGTGACGGGTGGCGAAGTGCCGAGCGCACAAGAGCCCGAGCCCACGAGTCCCGCCTGTGATCATGAGGACATGGTCCTCGGGCAGTCCGCCGCCATCACCCGGTCGCGATGCGCCCGCGTACTCGGCGAGGCGCGACCGGAAGCGGCTCCCGTCGCGGTAACAGACCTCGGACTCCTGGGAATCCGCCTGCAGCTCCCCGGCGATCAGCCGCGCCAGCTCGAGCTCGTTCAGGGAGGGATCGGCATCCACGTGGCGGGAGCGGACGTGACCGTATTCGCTCTGCAGCGTGCGGTAGGCCCCCACGCAGGGAGCTCCTGCCAGGTTGACGTTCTCGTTTCGAAACGCCTCCAGCCCACGGGTGACGCACAGGATCGTCACCCGCTCGCGAGGCCCGCGCTCGATCAGCCGCTGAGCAAAGGGGATCCAGCCGGTCGATAGGCCGGCCTCGTCCGCTCCGGAGGCCGACAGATCCACCAGCGCGCAACAGTCTCGGAGGGTCTGCTCCGACAGGTCCACACCTGACGCCTCGACGCGGAAGATCTGGCTCTCTGCGACGACCTCGGACAGCCTGCCCGCCAGCCTGGCCGTCTCTTCATTCGCGAGGATGGCGACCTTTCCGCCGAGCGTTCGGGTCGATCCGAGGGGGGCCGACTCCCACTGCTTCTCCAGGAAACGGGTCCTGCGGGAGCCTTCCTGCACCCGCTTCACGAGCCCCCCGTTCGTCCAGTAGCGCTCGCGGGCGAACGGATACGTTGGCAAGCTCATCCGGCGCAGCCTGGCGCCCACGTACATCTTGCTCCAGTCCACGTCGAGGCCGTTGACCCAGAGGTCCAGCAGCTTCGCGTGCTTCCCCTTGGCCATCCACGCCTCGATGGTGCGCGCCATGTCCTCATCGGTGGCGAGCGCAACGAGGTCTTCTCGGTCGCGCCGAACGCTCCCCGAGAACACCCCCTCGAGATCCTCCTTCCCCTGCAGGAAGGCGTGGACCTTCTCCTCCAGCTGCTGGACGGAGCTCACGACCAGGGCCAGACGGATATCCATCGCCTCGCGGCCAACCTGGAGCGTATAGGCGGCATCGGCCAGGTTCGCATCGCTGACCTGGCCGTCGCGGATGGCGCCGGCGAGCCGCTGCGCCAGCTCACGGAGACGCTCTCCGTTCTTGGCAGACAGCAGGATCAGCGCCGGATTGCGCTCATCGACCACCACGCGCTCGCGCTCCGCGCCGTCCGGTACGAGCTCCTGCACGATGACGTGCGCGTTGGCCCCGCCAGCGCCGAAGGAGGAGATGCCCGCGATGCGAGGAAACTCCCGGAAGGCGCCGTCCACCTCGACCACGGGGCGCCTCCACTCGGCCAGCTCCTGCTGAACGACGAAGGGGGTCCGGGTGAAGTCGATGTTGGGGTTCAGCGACTGCGCGTGGAGCGACGGCGCCAGCTGCCCGTGCTTCATCTGCAGGAGCACCTTGGTCAGGCCAGAGATGCCCGCGGCGCTCTCGCAGTGGCCGATGTTCGACTTCACGGAGCCGATCGCGCAGAACTGATTCGCCGCCGTGAACTCCCGGAAGGCACCGGTGAGGCCCGCGACCTCGATCGGATCGCCGAGGGAAGTCCCGGTGCCGTGCGCCTCGACGTAGCTGACGGCCCTGGCGTCCACCCCGGCGCGAGCCAGCGCATCACGCACCACCCGCCGCTGCGCCTCCGGATTCGGGACGGAGTAACCGTTCGTCTTCCCGCCGGCGTTGATCATGCTGCCCTTGATGACGCCGTAGATCTGATCGCCGTCCTCCAGCGCCTTGTGCAGCGGCTTCAGGAGCACCGCGCCGACGCCCTCGCCGTCGACAAACCCGTCCGCGTGCTCACCGAAGGAGCGGCAGCGATCACCCGGCGAGAGCATGCGGAACGCCGACAACTTCATGTAATGAACCGGATCGACGATCAGGTTGACCCCGCCCGCGAGCGCGCACTCGCACGTGCCGCTGTTGAGGCTCTCGACGGCGAGGTGAAGCGCCGTCAGCGACGCCGAGCAGGCCGTGTCGACGGAGAGGCTCGGTCCCTGGAAGTCGAAGAGATACGAGACACGGTTGGCGATGGAGTAGTAGCTCGGCCCCGTCGGGTAGTTGCCGTTCATCACCCCGGCGAAGACACCGATCTTGCGGCTGGGCGAGATGCTCCGCGGCGTGTAGCCCGCGTCCTCCAGGGCCTCGTAGGCTACCTCCAGGAACAGGCGCTCCTGGGGATCCATCCACTCCGCGTCGCGAGGAGAGAGCTTGAAGAACAGCGGGTCGAACTTGTCGATGTCCTCGATGAAGCCGCCCCACCGGGTGTAGATCGCGCCGGGCTTGCCTTTCTCCTCGTCGAAGTAGGCTCTCCAGTCCCAGCGATCGGCGGGAATCTCGCGGATGCAGTTGCGGCCCTCCCTGAGGTTGCGCCAGAACTCGGCGACGTTCATCGCCTGGGCATAACGACCGGAGATGCCGATGATCGCGACGTCGCGGGAGGCGGCGCGCTGCGGCTGCTCGAAGGCGGGCGCCGCGACGGAGGACAGGGGAGCGAGGCGCGAGAGGGCGGGCGGCTCGCTCGGCGCCTCGGCCTCCTCAGGCTCCGCACCTGGCGGCGCCTCGGCCTCCTCAGGCTGCTCGTCCACCTCGGGCTCGGTCCGGACCGCCTCGGGGTCACCGCCTCGCGCCTGCAGGCCGGATATCCCCATCAGCGCCGGCCGCGCTGTCTTCATGAAGTAGTCGACAAGCGCGTTGATCGTCTGGAATTCGAAGAACAGCGTGCTGCTGATGTCCTCGATGTGCTTGCGCAGCGCGCTGCTCAGCCGCACCACCAGGATCGAGTCGATGCCGTAGCTTTCGAACGGTTCGGCGGGATCGATCCGGTGGCTCGGGATCTTCATCGTCTCGCCGATGAGCCTCTTGAAGAACGCAACGCTCTTCTCGCGGAGCAGCTCGTCGCTGACGGCGCCCTCACGCACGGCGACCTCGACCTCCCGGGTCCTCTTCGTCTTCGCGGGCGGCCGCGCGCGCTGCGCTGCCGGCGGCTTGGGCTGCGCGGCCTCCGGCTTCGCCCCGCGCTGCTGCCGGACGATGCCGTCGCTCTCAGCGACGACGATCTGCAAGCCGAGGTGACGCCCCGCCTCCGCCGGGTACATGACGGAGCGGAACCCCTCCGTCTCCAGGACCCGCTTCCAGGCGGCCGGATCGAGCGCCGGGGAGCCCGGAATGCGCAGCTCCTCGTCCTCGTAGAGCCACCAGCCCTCCGTGAGCCCGAACGTGAGGTGGAGGAACAGCGTATTGCGACTGAGCTCGTTGAGGACGATCAGCCCATTCTTGCGCAGCAACGCCTTGGCGTTGCGGAGGGTCACGCGGACGTTGCGGGTCGCATGCAAGACGTTCGCCGCGACAACGATGTCGTACTGACCGGCGTCGATGCCCTGCTGGGCCAGCGGCTCGATCGCGTCGAAGATCTTGGTTGTCAGGAACGGGTTCCCCGGGCCGTACTCCGCCTGCGCGTGGAGCAGGAACGCCCGAGAGACGTCGGTGTAGCAATACTCCTGCATGTTGGCGCGGTAAGGCTTCAGCTTCCGCAGCAGGAGCGCGCTGGTGCCGCCGGTGCCTGCGCCGATCTCGAAGATGCGGATGCGCGCCGACGGCTCTCGCGCGATCCGCTCCTCCACATAGGCCATGATCGTGTTGGCGAGCACCTCGTTGAAGTAGTCGGCGATCTCGTTGTGTTTGTAGACCCCCTCGACCAGATCCATCGAGGCGTTCGGGAACAGGATGTCGGTGGCGGGCACCTTGCCGAGCACGATGTCTGGGAGCGCGCGCATCGTGGCATCGAGGAGCACCACCTGTGCTCTCCGGTCCGGGTCCTGTCCCCGGGAGCGAACGTACTCGTCCCACTCGCGAAAGACGGTAGCGCGCTCCACGGTGCTCGAGACTTCACGGAAGCAATACGTCCCGTCGCACCTCAGATAGCCGCCGCGGCCCAGCAAGGCGATCGTCTCGTCAAGCCAGCGGCCATACATGCCGTGCAGCCTGGCCTTCAGGTCGGCGACCGCGGTCTTGTTCTCCACGAACAGGCCGGCCGCCTGCATCTGACTCCACAGCAGCTTGGTGAGCAACACGTCCAGGTCGTTCATACAGGCCACTCCGTGGGCGAGCCCGAGAGCTGAGGAGGCGGCGGAAGGACGATGCGCTTCTTCATCCCCTCGATCGCCGACGCCGTCGTCTCGGCGTACACCGCGACCATCTCGGTTCCGAGCGTCGGGTGGGATTGCTCGACGTCGATGGCCTTGAGGAACGCCACCTGCTCGAGGGGACCGGCGAGGAGCGCGTCCAGCGCCTCCATCGCCTCGGGCGGCTCGATCGAGCCAACCCCCTTTTGCGCCATGCGGTCCTGGTACTCCTTCGAGGCGACGGTCCCCACCGTGCCCCAGTACCCCCAGTCCATGACCTTCACGGCGCACCGCCACTCCCGGGCCATGCGCAGGGCGTACGCGTCCTTGA
This sequence comes from Sorangium sp. So ce887, assembly GCF_051521455.1. Classification (NCBI taxonomy): domain Bacteria; kingdom Pseudomonadati; phylum Myxococcota; order Polyangiales; family Polyangiaceae; genus Sorangium; species Sorangium sp. So ce887. Next base: position 5,943,733 of record NZ_CP150354.1, read on the forward strand.
ACGTGCACCCGGCCGAGTAGTTGCTCTGGCCCGAGGCCTTCACGAACGCGCTCATCGACGAGAAGTACAGGACGAAGTCGAGCGGCTCCGCAGCGAACACCTGGGCCATGCGGACGGTGGCCTCCACCTTCGGCGCCAGCCCCCTTCTAAACCGCTCCTCGTCCATGGTCAACAGGCCTTTGTCCAGCAGCAGCAGCGCCGAATGAACGATCCCGTGGACGTGCGGGTGGCGCTGCTTGATCTGCTCGTACGCGGCCTGGAGCGCGTCACGGTCGGTCGCATCCGCCGCAATGTAGAGCGGGGCCGGGCCCACCTGCGCGAGCCGGTCCAGCTTGGCCTGGATCCTGGCGTCGTTCTGCCGGCGCCCGATCCAGACGACGTGGGCTTGAAACTCGCGGATCAGGTGTTCGGACCATATCTCGCCGATCCCGCCGGCGCCGCCGATCACGACATAGACGCCGCCCCGCCGGTACAGCCCGCGTCCGGCGGAAAGCCCCGTGACCGGAACCAGCGTCTGCCGGTACCACTGCTCGTCCCGGTACGCGAGGGCATTGCCTTGTGGATCGGGGGGCAAGGTAAACAGGTCATCCACGCTCCCCTCGCCCGCCACGTCGAGCAGGCGCACGTTCCAGGCCGGGAACTCCTTCGCCATGGAACCGATGAAGCCGTGGATCGTCGCATGGGTGGGATTGACCGCATCGTCCTTGTAAACGCGCTGCGCCCGCGTGGTGACGACCGTCCAGTCGAGCTCCTTCGTCTCGTATCCGAGCGCCAGCAGCGCCTTCACCGTGCGGAACAACGGCAGGACGCCGCGCGCCTGCTCCTCGACGATGGATTCGTCGACGATCGACTCGAGGGGGCTCTCCGGCGCGATCCACACGAGATGTTCGATCGGCCCGCGCGCCTGAAGCTGTCGGGTGACGTTGGCGATCGTATCGGCCGCCCCGAGATCGAGCGGCTGCGCGTGCGGAAAGCGTTGCTGGATCGCGCGCACCTGGGCGGCAGTCCCGCCCGCGATCCGGACCCGAACGGACCGCGAAGGGAGCTGCGATCGCCGCGGCGCGAACGCCTCCCAGACCGGGGCCAGCATGATCTTTCGGGCGTCCGCCCGGCGGGAGAGCTCGCCTCTCATCACGCGGGACGAGAGCCCCCTGAGTCGGACCGCCACGCGCCCCTGCTCATCGCAGAGGGCGACATCGATCTTCTGCACCTTGTCCGTCGCCCGGTTTCCCTCTGCCAGGGTGATGTGCGCCCACATGGAAGCAGCGCACGGGCCGAAGATCTCCGCCTCGTCCAGCGAGAACGGCATGAGCGGCTTGCGGGAGGGTTCGCTCCCGGCATCCAGGAGCGCGAACCCGAGCGAGGCCTGGAGCGCCGAATCCAGCATCCCCGGGTGAATCACGTATCGTCCCGCTTCCCAGACCTTGGCGGGCAGCGACAGCTTCGCCAGCAGCTCGCCGGAGCCGACGTACACCTCGGTCACGCCGCGGTGCGCCGGGCCGTAGTGGAGGCCCATGTCCGCGAACACGCGGTACACGCGCTCGAACGAGAGGGTGCCGCGCCCGCAAGCGGCACGTAGCGCGGCGAGGTCCAGCACCGGCACCTCCTCGACCGGCGCGAACGAGGCGCTTCCCTGGCCATGGATCGCCACCTCGCTCCGCTCGCCGCCTTGGCTGGAGATCTCGTACAAGATCTTCCCGCGGTCGTCCGCGGAGAGAGAGATGCTCACCTTGACGGGCTCACCGCTCACGACGACAGGACGCGACCAGACAACGTCTCGGAGCTTGACGGCCGCCCTCCCCTTGCTCATGAACCCGGCCGACGTCGCGACCGCCGCGCGCGCCATCTCCAGGTAGGCGGTGCCCGGCAGAACGCTCTGACCTCCGACCTGGTGATCGGTGAGGAAGGGCTCCTGGCCCGTCAGGATCGACGTGAACTCCTGCCTGGACAGCTCCGACGTGTCCCGGTGCAGCAGCGGATGGATCATCTGCTCCTGTGACGCCGCGACCGGCCTCTGCGCCGTCGGTTTCGGGAACCAGTAGACGTCGCGGGCGAAGGGGTACGTCGGCAAGCTGATCCGTCGCGGCTTCGGCTCGCCGTGGAGCGCGCTCCAATCAACCTCCAGGCCCGTCACCCAGAGCTCCAGGGCGATGCCGTACTTGCCCTTGGTGAGCCACGTGTTGGTCGTGAGCGCCATGTCCTCGTCGGTCGCGAACACGGACAGCACATCGCGGTCGCGCTTGACCTCGCCCAGGTAGAGCCCCTCGATGTCCTCCTGGCCCGCGGCGAACCGGGTCAGCTTCTCCTCCACCTCGCGCATCGACGTGGCCGTGAATGCCAGGCGCTGGCCCATTGCCGTGCGTCCGACCTGGAGGGTGTACGCCACATCGGCGAGATCCGCGTCGGTCAGCGGCCGCTCGCGGACGGCCGCCGCCAGGGCCTGCGCATAGGCGATCAGCCGGTCACGGTCCCTGGCCGACAACACGATGATCGCGGGGCGCGCCTCGGTGATTGCGGGGGGCGCGCCGCGCGGCGCCGCGACGTACTCTTCCAGGATGACGTGCGCGTTCGCTCCACCCGCCCCGAACGAGGAGACGCCGGCGATGCGTGGGAGCTCCCGCCGATTCCCGTCGAGCTCCAGCACCGGGCGCGTCCACTCGGCCAGGTCCTGCTGGACGACGAACGGCGTGCTCGCGAAGTTGATGTTGGGGTTCAGCGCGCGGGCATGCAGGCTCGGCACCAGCTGCCCGTGCTGCATCTGCAGGACCACCTTCGTCACGGCCGCGATCCCGGCCGCGGCCTCCAGATGCCCGATGTTCGACTTGACCGCGCCGATCGCGCAGAAACCAACGTCCCTGGTGTCCCGTTCGAACGCCTGCTGCAGCCCGGTGATCTCGATCGGATCGCCCAGCCTGGTGCCCGTCCCATGCGCCTCGATGTAAGAGACGGCACGGGCGTTGACCCCGGCCTTGTCCAGCGCCTGTCGGATCAGCTGGCCCTGAGCCGACGGGTCGGGGACGGTGTACCCGTGGGTCCTGCCGCCGTGGTTGATCTCCGTGGCGCGAACGACCGCGTAGATGTGGTCGCCGTCGGCGATCGCCTGCGACAACCGCTTGAGCAGGACGACCCCCACGCCCTCGCCCGGCACGAACCCATTGCCGCCGTCGCCGAAGCTCTTGCATCGCCCGTCGGTGGACAGGATCTGTATCGCCGACAGCTCGATGTAGCTGGACGGATGCAGAAACAGGTTCACGCCCCCGGCCACGGCCAGCTCGCACTCACCACGATGGATGTGCTCGCAGGCCAGGTGAATCGCCGTGAGCGAGGAGGAGCACATCGTGTCGACCGGCATGCTCGGCCCCTGCAGGTCGAGCAGGTAGGAAACGCGGTTCGCCGCCGACGCGAACGATGTCCGCGGGTGGACTACCTCGCCCCGCGCCCACAGGTCCGGCCCCAGCAGATCGAATCCGGTCCGGCTCATGCCCGCGAACACGCCGACGCGCCCACCGAACCTGGACTGCAGCTGCTCTCGGGAGTACCCGGCGTCCTCGAAGACCTCCCAGCAGGCCGTGATGAACAGCCGCTCCTGCGGGTCCATGTTCAGGGCGTCCGTCGGCGAGATATTGAAGAAGAGCGGGTCGAACTCGGCGAAGCCGTCGACGAAACCGCCCCATTTGCCGTAGCTCTTCCGCAGCGCCACGGCCTCCGCCAACTCCGGGTGGAAGAACCCGTCCAGGGACCAGCGGTCCTCCGGGATCTCCGTCACCGAGTCCCGGCCGGCCTGCAGGTTCTCCCAGTACGCGCGCAGATCGCGCGCCTGCGGGTAGCGACCGCTCATGCCGATGATGGCGATCGGCTCCGGCGCCCCGGCGGCGCGGCCCACCGCTCTCTTCGCCTGGGTGCGGAGGCGCCGTGGCTTCTTCTCGGGCGCCACCTGGACCGGGGCCGGAGCTTGCGCGGTTGTGCCCACCACCTGGGCCAGGGCGTCGCGATGCCGCTGCATGAAGTACTCGACGAGCGCGTCGATGGTCCGGCACTCGAAGAACACCGTGCTGCTGATCTCGCCGAAAGCTTGGCCGAGGTTTTGGTTCAGCTGCGCGATGAGCACCGATTCCATGCCGTACTCATCCAGGGGCACGGAAGCGTCGATCTTCTGAAAAGGGAGCTTCAGCGTAGCTCCTATCAACTTCTTGAAATACGTAGTGCTCTTCTCGCGGAGCTGACCGGTGGCGGCCGCAGCCGCCTGACGCTTGACCGCCTGGACAGGCTCGACCGATCCGACGGCGGGTCTGACCAGACCTGTGTCCTCCGCCGTCCTCTCCTCGAAGGAGAGCCGCTTGACGGCCACGACCACGTTGCCTTCAGCGTCGCACAGGTCGACGTCCACCCGGCCCTCTGCCCTCCGGACGACCGCCCACATCTCGGCCGCGCAGCGGCCGTGGATCGTCAGCTCCTCCACGGCCGCCGCCGCGACGGAAGCCCTCAGGCCCGCTGCCGCATGGAACACCGCCTCCAGCAGACCCGGGTGCAGGACGATGTCGCCCGACGTCGCGACGTGCCCGGCCACCGCCACCCTGGCCAACGCAACCCCGTCGCCTTCCTGCAACGACCGCAGCGCTCCGACCTGAACCTCCCGCGTCCCGTGGCAGCTCGCCCGCACCGCGGCGAGCTCGATCGTACGGACGGGCTCGGCAGCGAGCACCACCGCGCTTCCCTGGCAGTGCACCGCCACCTCGCCCTCGTCGCCCTGAGCATCGGTGTAGATGTCGAACTCGACACGCCCGTGCTCTCCTTGGGCGAGCCCGACGTGCACGGTCGTCTCCCCTCCGCCCACGACGAGCGGCTCACTCCACTCGACGTGCTCGAGCCGCAGCGGAGCGCCGTCCTCCACCCCTGCCGCGTGAGCGACCGCCTTGCGGGCCATCTCCAGGTACGCGGCGCCCGGCACGACTCTCGCTCCGCTCGCCACCTGCGCCGCCAGCAAGGGCTCCTGCCCCGTGAACGTCGAGCTGAAGCGCAGCCCCTTGAGCCCTGACGTGTTCCGGTGCAGCAGCGGGTGAATCGCCGCCGCCACAGCCACGCCCCTCTTCTCTCCAGCCACGGGCAGCCAGTAACGCTCCCGAGCGAACGGGTAAGTCGGCAACGAGATGCGGCGCGGCCTCTCCGCGCCATAGAGATGGCTCCAGTCGTATCTCTGCCCCTGTACCCAGCGCGTCAGAAGCTCGGGCAGCTCCCCTCTCGCGGGCGCCGGGCCCACGTCCCCGCCTCGCTTGGCCTGGCCACGGAACAACCCCGCGCCCCCGCCCTCGACGAACTGCCAAAGCTTCTCCGCCAGCTCCGCGACCGTCGACGCCGTGAACGCGAGACGCTCCTCCATCTCTTCTCGGCCTACCTGCAGCGTGTACGCAATGTCGGCCAGATCCGCATCGGTCCACGCCTGCCCTCTCACCGCCTTCAGCAGGCCTCGCGCATGCTCCTTCAGCCGCTCGCGGTCACGGGCCGACAGGACGATCGCCACAGGACCGGCTGCCGCGCGCGGCCGCTCCGCGACCGACGGCGCGTACTCCTCCACGATCAGGTGCGCGTTCGCGCCCCCGGCACCGAAGCTCGATATCCCCGCGCGCCGTGGATGTTCCTTGCCGTCCACATGCGGCCGCTCCCACGCGCACAGCTCCTGGTTCACAACGAATGGCGTCGCGCCGAAATCGATGTTCGGGTTCAACACCCCCGAGTGCAACGACGGCACGAGCTGCCCGTGCTTCAGCTGCAACAGCACCTTCGTCACGCCCGCAACACCCGCAGCGGCCTCGCAGTGCCCGATGTTCGACTTCGCCGACCCGATCCGGCAGTACTTCTTCTCCCCAAGCCCTCTCCCGAACGCCTCGACCAGCCCGGTGACCTCGATCGGATCGCCCAGCTGCGTGCCGGTGCCGTGCGCCTCGATGTACGAGATCGTCCTCGCATCGACGCCCGACTCCTCGATCGCCTGCGACACCACCAGGCTCTGCGCCCTCGGGCTCGGCACCGTGAACCCGCTCGCCTTGCCCCCGTGGTTGATCGCCGCGCCCTTGATCACGCCGTAGATGTGATCCCCATCGCTCACAGCGTCAGCCAGCCGCTTCAGCAGCAGCACCCCCACGCCCTCGCCCGGAATATAGCCGTCACCGCCCACACCGAAGCTCTCGCAACGGCCCTTGGACGAGATGAACTGCGCCTGGGACAGCATGAGGTACTTGTTCGGGTGCAGGCTGACGTTCACCCCGCCGGCGAGCGCCGCGTTAATCTTCCCCTCTTTCAACGCTTGACACGCGAGATACACGCTCGTCAGCGAGCTCGAGCACATCGTGTCCACGGCCATGCTCGGCCCGTTGAAGTTGAAGAAGTACGACACGCGCGCCGCGATGCCCGAGATGCCCGTCGGCAGCCCCATGCGCTGCCCTTGCAGGCTCGCCTCCGCCGCAAACAGCGAATATTCCTGCGACATCACGCCAGCATAGACCCCGACTCGCACCGGGAGGCCCCGCCGGCGCGGGTTCTGCAGCGCCTCCCGCGTGTACCCCGCGTCCTCCAGCGCCATCCAGCTGTGCTCCAGGAACAGTCGCTCCTGAGGATCCATCAGCTCCGCGTCCCGGGGCGCTATGTTGAAGAACACCGGGTCGAACCGGTCGTGATCCTCGATGAAGCCCCCCCACTTGCTGTACACGCTGCCGGGCTGCGCTCGATTCTCCGCGTAGTAGTCCTGCCAGCTCCATCGCTCCTTCGGGACCTCCGTGATGCAGTCCCTCCCCTCACGAAGGTTGTCCCAGAACGCACCCACGTCATACGACCCAGGATATCGACCTGCCATCCCCACGATCGCTATGTCGAGCGCACCCGTCGACTCCACGCGCGGCTTCTTACCCTCGAAGAATGCAGCGTCCAGCGAGGACCGGTTGACCACCGGCACGGGCGCTGAGGCCGCTGCCGGCAGGGGTGCAGGCACGTTGGTGTGCGCGGATGCCGATGCCCCGGATAGGCTGGTGCGTGCGCCCACATGGTGAGCCTCGAGGTGCTCGGCCTGCGGGACCGTGTGATGTCTGGTCTGCAGCATGCGTTCGAATCCGGCTGGCTTCCCCTCGCCGACGAACGGCAACGAAACCGCAAATTTGGCGCGGATCAACCTGTCAAGGAAGGACAGCCCCTCCGCCGTCGTGATCGGGACGAGGCCTGTCTTCCTGTAGGCGGGGGTCACGCTCTGACCGGCCGCCATACCTACCTCGCCCCACGCAGGCCATTGGATCGATCTGAAATACGTTTGCCCCTGCGCCGCCCTGGCCGTCGCGTAGTGGTCCATGTACGCATTGGCCATCCCGTAGTCGCTCATCCCGGCCGCCAGGACAGGGGACGCGCTCGAAACCGAGGAGAACAAGACGAAGAAGCCAAGCGGCTCCTGGCCCAGCGCCTCGTGGAGAGCGACCAGCCCGGCCATCTTCGGTCCGCAGACCGTACGGATCTCCTCGGTGGTCTTCTCGATAAAAGCTGGGTTCTTGCCGACCGTTCCGGCGCAATGAAAAACGCCGGTGATACGGCCGGCACGGCGATGGATGTCCTCGATCATGGAGCGCAGGCCGTCCACATCGGCGAGCGGCGTGTTGTGATAGATCACCTGCACGCCCTGATCGGTAAACTTCTGCAGCCGCCGCTTCTTGTCCTGGCCCGCAGAGGCCAGGTCTTCACGGCCCATCAGCACAAGGCGACGGCAGCCCTGGGCCACCGCGTTCTCGGCCACCGCCGCTCCGATGCCTCGCGTTCCACCCGTGATCAGCAGGACATCATCCGACGCATAGGTCATCGGCGCCGCGGTCGTGACAGGGGTCGCGACCAGCCGCGGCTCGAAGCGTCGATCGCTCCGGTAACAACACTCGGACATGCTCCACTGGCCCGCGCCGAGAAACTCCCTCTCGATCTGCGCCGCCAACGCGGAGCGGTCAGAGAGCGGGCAGTCGCTATCCATCGTGACGGAGCGAAGCTGCTTGTACTCGGAGCCCAGCATGCGGTAGAGGCCGATCGTCCGCGCCCCCTGCAACGTCGGCAGCGCCGTCTGGCACGCCTGCAGGTTATGGGTCACCTGCAGCAGGGTCAGTCCATCGCGGCGCTCACGTCCGATGCAGGTCCGCAGGAAGGCGATCTTGCCCTCTTCGACGGCCGTCGATCGCTCGTGGAGAGGGTCGTACGCCGTGACGTCGATGACCCCGAGCACCCTGCGGCCGCCGACCTCGCTCCTCACGCGATGGTACAGAAGTTCTCCGTCCTGAGCGGAATAGAAGTTGATCGATCCATGCACCACCTGGATGTCTGGACTACCGACAAACAAGCCCGCTGCGAGGTGCGACGTCGCCGCGGTGTGCAGCACGACCACCGCACCTGACGGTGCCGTGCCAGCCGGCATAGCTCCGCTAACGCCCCACTCCTTCACGAGAACCGCTTGTTCTCTGGAGGCCGGCATGACATCCCGGGCAACGGTCCCATCGACTGCAGATCGCATCAACTCATCCTCCGGCCGCATCGAACGCAGAGAACGCTACGCCAGGAGCCGATCCTTCAGCCTCTGCTGCGTGCCCCGATCGATCTCGCAAGCTTCGCAGAGGTATCTCTCGAAAGAGCCGTACTTCTCGACGATCCTGTCATGCACCTCGTGCAGAAAATCCGGGTACGCCATGATCATCAACCTCACGCGTTCCGTGGGGACCTGGAACAGGGTCAGGACCCGCGTGACCTTGACGACCTTCTCCCATCGCGGCGCCAGATAGTCGTTGGTCCGCAGATACTCTTCAACCACCGTCTGGTACGGGACGCCGACGAGCAACTGGATCACGGCGGCCAGGAAGCCAGTTCGGTCCTTGCCCATGGTGCAGTGGATCAAGGCCGGGAGACTATCTTCCTTCGAGAGCAACGTGATCACCTCGCGAATCCGGGACGTCTGCTCGAACGCGAGGTGATGGTAGAACGATCTGGTGAAATCCAAGTACTCATCGCCGCCCGTCCTGGAGAACAGGAAACTGAGCATCTTACTGCGGCGGAAGAGGGCGTCCTCGGTCGCCTGTTCAACAAGCGGGATGTTCACCACCTGGATTGACTTGTTGGCCAAGCGCGGCGGCTTCTTCTGGCTCTCCCTGGGCGAGCGCAGGTCACAGATCACCTTGATGTTGAAGTCCTGCAGCTTCACCCGATCCTGGGGCGACATGCGAGACAATTCATCCGAGCGAAACAGCACGCCCGTCCTGAAGGTGTGGCCGTCCGCCGTCTTCACGCCGCCGAGGTCGCGAAAGTTGGACACGTTTTCGAAATGATAGACCACTTCGCTGTGCATCGCTTTGACGGGCGTCATTCCCTCACCCTCCCCGAAGACCCCTGGTGCGGCCCCTGATCTCCGGCCAATGGAAAGTCACGGCGTCCATTTGCGCTCCTGGCGCTTTCCGAGCCATTGACCAGATGATCGTCGGCATCGTCGACGTAGCGTCCCTGACCCGTCACGATCGCTTCGAATCTCTGCTTCGACAGCTCGGGCGTCTCCCGGCGCAGCAGGGGATGAACCATCGCCGCCCGAGCCCGCGCCTCCTCGGCCTGCTTCTTCTTCGTCAGCGTCGGGAACCAATAGAGCTCGCGGGCAAACGGGTAGGTTGGCAAGCTGAGCCGCTTTGGCTTCTCCTCACCGTACAACTTGTTCCAGTCGACCGCCAGGCCCCTCACCCACAGCTCCAGGACCTTGGCGAGCTTGCCCTTGGCGATCCATGCGTCGATCGTGAGCGCCATGTCCTCGTCGACCGCGAGCACGCCCAGCAAGTTGCTGTCGCGCTTGACCCGCCCCAGATGCAGACCTTCGATGTCCGATCGGTCAGAGATGAATCGAGTGAGCTTCTCTTCCAGCTCCTGCACCGACGTGACCGTCAGGGCCAGACGCTCCTCCATCGCCTCCCGTCCCACCTGGAGGGTGTACGCCACATTGGCGAGATCCGCGTCGGTCAGCGGCCGCTCGCTGACGGCCGCCGCCAGGGCCTGCGCATAGGCGATCAGCCGGTCACGGTCCCTGGCCGACAACACGATGATCGCGGGGCGCGCCTCGGTGATTGCGGGGAGCGCGCCGCGCGGCGCCGCGACGTACTCTTCCAGGATGACGTGCGCGTTCGCTCCACCCGCCCCGAACGAGGAGACGCCGGCGATGCGCGGCACCTCTCTTCTTTCACCGTCGATCTCCAGCACTGGACGGGGCCATTCGGAGAGGTCCTGCTGCACGACGAACGCGGTCTTCGAGAAATTGATATTTGGATTCAACGGACGGGCATGCAGGCTGGGGACCAGCTGCCGGTGCTTCAGCTGCAGGACCACCTTGGTCACGCCCGCGATGCCCGCGGCCGCTTCGGCGTGCCCGATGTTCGACTTGACCGAGCCGATCGCGCAGAAGCCGGTGTCCGGCGTGTCCGGCTCGAACGCGCGCTGGAGCCCCGCGATCTCGATGGGATCTCCCAGCTTGGTGCCCGTTCCGTGCGCCTCGATGTACGAGACGGCACGGGCGCTCAGGCCTGCTCTGTCCAGGGTCTGACGGATCAGCCTGCCCTGCGCGACCGGGTTGGGAACGGTGTAGCCGTTGGTCTTGCCGCCGTGGTTGATCCCGGTGCCACGGACGACCGCGTAGATATGATCTCCGTCGGCGAGCGCCTTCGACAGCGACTTGAGCAGGATGACGCCCACCCCCTCGCCTGGTACGAACCCGTTGCCGCCGCTGCCGAAGCTCTTGCATCGTCCATCCGTGGACAGCATCTGCATCGCCGACAGCTCGATGTACGTGGACGGGTGGAGGTACAGGTTCACGCCCCCGGCCGCCGCCATTTCGCAATCGCCGCGATGGATGTGCTCGCAGGCCAGGTGAATCGCCGTCAGCGACGACGAGCAACCTGTGTCAACCGGAAGGCTCGGGCCCTTCAGGTCGAGCAGGTAGGAGACGCGGTTCGCCGCCGAAGCGAACGATGTCCTCGGGTGCACGACCTCGCCCTGCTCCCACAGGTCCGGCCCCCAGAGGCTGAACCCGGTGCGGGTCATGCCCACGAAGACGCCCACGCGCCCGCCGAACCTGGCCCGCAACTGCTCCCGCGTATACCCGGCGTCCTCGAAGACTTCCCAGCAGGCCCTGATGAACAACCGCTCCTGCGGGTCCATGTTCAGGGCATCCGTCGGCGAGATATTGAAGAACAGCGGATCGAACTCGGCGAACCCATCGACGAAACCGCCCCACTTGCAGTAGCTCTTTCGCAGCTCGACGGCCTCTGCCATGTCGGGATGGAAGAGCTCGTCCGCGGACCAGCGGTCTTCCGGAACCTCCGTCACCGAGTCCTTGCCAGCCTTCAGGTTCTCCCAGTATTCATGGAGATCGCGCGCGTGCGGATAACGCCCGCTCATGCCGATGATGGCAATCGGCTCCCGTGCCCTCGCCGGACGGTCGTCGCTGACTGCCGTCTGGATGCGCGAACGGCGTTGTCTCTTCCTGAACGCCGGCCCGGTAGCAGCACGCGACCCCGCTGCCTGCGGGACCTCCGGCGGGGCGTGGATCGGTGTTTCCGCTCGCTCGCCGACACCCACCACCTGGGCCAGGGCGTCGCGATGCCGCTGCATGAAGTACTCGACGAGCGCGTCGATGGTCCGGCACTCGAAGAACACCGTGCTGCTGATCTCGCCGAAAGCTTGGCCGAGGTTCTGGTTCAGCTGCGCGATGAGCACCGATTCCATGCCGTACTCGTCCAGGGGCACGGAAGCGTCGATCTTCTGAAAAGGGAGCTTCAGCGTAGCTCCTATCAACTTCTTGAAATACGTAGTGCTCTTCTCGCGGAGCTGACCGGTGGCGGCCGCAGCCGCCTGACGCTTGACCGCCTGAAAAGGCTCGACCGATCCGACGGCGGGTCTGACCAGACCTGTGTCCTCCGCCGTCCTCTCCTCGAAGGAGAGCCGCTTGACGGCCACGACCACGTTGCCTTCAGCGTCGCACAGGTCGACGTCCACCCGGCCATCTGCCCTCCGGACGACCGCCCACATCTCGGCCGCGCAGCGGCCGTGGATCGTCAGCTCCTCCACGGCCGCCGCCGCGACGGAAGCCCTCAGGCCCGCCGCCGCATGGAACACCGCCTCCAGCAGGCCCGGGTGCAGGACGATGTCGCCCGACGTCGCGAGGTGCCCGGCCACCGCCACCCTGGCCAACGCAACCCCGTCGCCTTCCTGCAACGACCGCAGCGCTCCGACCTGAACCTCCCGGGCCCCGTGGCAGCTCGCCCGCACCGCGGCGAGCTCGATCGTACGGACGGGCTCGGCAGCGAGCACCACCGCGCTTCCCTGGCAGTGCACCGTCACCTCGCCCTCGTCGCCCTGAGCATCGGTGTAGATGTCGAATTCGACACGCCCGTGCTCTCCTTCGGCGAGCCCGACGTGCACGGTCGTCTCCCCTCCGCCCACGACGAGCGCCTGACCCCACTCGACGTGATCGAGCCGCAGCGGAGCGCCGTCCTCCATCCCTGCCGCGTGAGCGACCGCCTTGCGGGCCATCTCCAGGTACGCGGCGCCCGGCACCACCCGCGCTCCGCTCGCCACCTGCGCCGCCAGCAAGGGCTCCTGCCCCGTGAACGTGGAGCTGAAGCGCAGCCCCTTGAGCCCTGACGTGTTCCGGTGCAGCAGCGGGTGAATCGCCGCCGCCACAGCCACGCCCTTCTTCTCTCCAGCCACGGGCAGCCAGTAACGCTCCCGAGCGAACGGGTAAGTCGGCAACGAGATGCGGCGCGGCCTCTCCGCGCCATGGAGATGGCTCCAGTCGTATCTCTGCCCCTGTACCCAGCGCTTCAGAAGCTCGGGCAGCTCCCCTCTCGCCGGCGCCGGGCCCACGTCCCCGCCTCGCTTGGCCTGGCCACGGAACAACCCCGCGCCCCCGCCCTCGACGAACTGCCTCAGCTTCTCCGCCAGCTCCGCGACCGTCGACGCCGTGAACGCGAGCCGCTCCTCCATCTCTTCTCGGCCTACCTGCAGCGTGTACGCAATGTCGGCCAGATCCGCATCGGTCCACGCCTCCCCTCTCACCGCCTTCAGCAGGCCTCGCGCATGCTCCTTCAGCCGCTCGCGGTCACGGGCCGACAGGACGATCGCCACAGGACCGGCTGCCACGCGCGGCCGCTCCGCGACCGACGGCGCGTACTCCTCCACGATCAGGTGCGCGTTCGCGCCCCCGGCACCGAAGCTCGATATCCCCGCGCGCCGTGGATGTTCCTTGCCGTCCACATGCGGCCGCTCCCACGCGCACAGCTCCTGGTTCACAACGAATGGCGTCGCGCCGAAATCGATGTTCGGGTTCAACACCTCCGAGTGCAACGACGGCACGAGCTGCCCGTGCTTCAGCTGCAACAGCACCTTCGTCACGCCCGCAACACCCGCAGCGGCCTCGCAGTGCCCGATGTTCGACTTCGCCGACCCGATCCGGCAGTACTTCTTCTCCCCAAGCCCTCTCCCGAACGCCTCGACCAGCCCGGTGACCTCGATCGGATCGCCCAGCTGCGTGCCGGTGCCGTGCGCCTCGATGTACGAGATCGTCCTCGCATCGACGCCCGACTCCTCGATCGCCTGCGACACCACCAGGCTCTGCGCCCTCGGGCTCGGCACCGTGAACCCGCTCGCCTTGCCCCCGTGGTTGATCGCCGCGCCCTTGATCACGCCGTAGATGGGGTCCCCATCGCTCACAGCGTCAGCCAGCCGCTTCAGCAGCAGCACCCCCACGCCCTCGCCCGGAATATAGCCGTCACCGCCCACACCGAAGCTCTCGCAACGGCCCTTGGACGAGATGAACTGCGCCTGGGACAGCATGAGGTACTTGTTCGGGTGCAGGCTGACGTTCACCCCGCCGGCGAGCGCCGCGTCGATCTTCCCCTCTTTCAACGCTTGACACGCGAGATACACGCTCGTCAGCGAGCTCGAGCACATCGTGTCCACGGCCATGCTCGGCCCGTTGAAGTTGAAGAAGTACGACACGCGCGCCGCGATGCCCGAGATGCCCGTCGGCAGCCCCATGCGCTGCCCTTGCAGGCTCGCCTCCGCCGCAAACAGCGAATATTCCTGCGACATCACGCCAGCATAGACCCCGACTCGCACCGGGAGGCCCCGCCGGCGCGGGCTCTGCAGCGCCTCCCGCGTGTACCCCGCGTCCTCCAGCGCCATCCAGCTGTGCTCCAGGAACAGTCGCTCCTGCGGATCCATCAGCTCCGCGTCCCGGGGCGCTATGTTGAAGAACACCGGGTCGAACCGGTCGTGATCCTCGATGAAGCCGCCCCACTTGCTGTACACGCTGCCGGGCTGCGCTCGATTCTCCGCGTAGTAGTCCTGCCAGCTCCACCGCTCCTTCGGGACCTCCGTGATGCAGTCCCTCCCCTCACGAAGGTTGTCCCAGAACGCACCCACGTCATACGACCCAGGGTATCGACCTGCCATCCCCACGATCGCTATGTCGAGCGCACCCGTCGACTCCACGCGCGGTTCGGTCGCATCCCCGTGCGGCTTCTTGTCACGGAAGGATGCATTGGCCAGCAAGGATGGGTTGGACACCTCCCTCACTGACGCGTTGTGGACCTCGGCGATTCGCTCACCCTGCTCCGTGAGGACCACGGCGTCGAAGGATACGAAGCCGCCCTTCACCGCGCGGATCGTGTTGACCACATAGGCCGATTCGGTCATCGGCCTGTATACGGTGAGCCTCTCGACCAGCAAGGGGACAAAGATGTTGCTCCGCCTGCTCGGGTCGATGTGCTGAAAGACCATATAGCAGGCGTTGAACAGCAACGGATCGAACGCAAAGCGCGCGACGCTCCCCTTCTGAAGCTTGTCCTTCAGATCCACCCTCATCAAGAGCGTGGATTCGTCCACGAGGTAGGCCGCTTTGATGGTCCGGAGCATCTGTCCGAGCTGGAAGCCCGGGATCAGCTCGTACCATTCGTCGATGGTCTGATGATCCAGGGGCTTCGCTCGCTGGAGCATGGCCGCCAGATGGAGCGTGTCGGCCGCCGGCGTCGCCGATCCGGTCACCGTCCCTCGGCAGCACACCTTTCGGTCGCCCGGGTCGTTTACATAGTGATCGGTATTGAAGTGAGTGGTGCCATGCTCTTCGCGAAAATGAACGCTGATCTGCGCGGTCTCCGTCGCTTCCAGCGTGATCGGGCCGCCCACGAACTCGATCCGCCTGAGCTCCACCGGATAGGGATGATCTTTTAGATACGCGTCCAGGGCCAGAGACGGATGCGTCACCCCCATCAGCGCCGGCTTGCCGAACACTCGATGATCCTGCAGGTACGGTTCATGCCCGTAGAACGCATAGCTCCCCGGCGTCGCGGCCCTCGTCCCTGTCTTCACCTTCGGCGCGAGGTAGGCGATCAGCTCGCGCACGCTGTTCGTCTCAAACAGCAGCGTGGGGCTGAGCGACAGGCCAAATAGCGCCTCGATCTCCTTGACTACCTGCAGCAGCTGCGCCGACTGCAGGCCCATCTCGAAGAAGACGGTGTCGAGGCTGATCTCCTCCGGAGTCCCGTTCAATTGCCGGGCGAAGACAGCGCGCACGCTCGCTTCCAGATCACCGCTCGAACCAGGGACGACTTCACCGGCAGCAGCGGCCTTCGAATGACCTTTGTTCGACGCCAGACTCAGAGCGCCTGCCTCCCGCACCTTCTTGGAGGTAAATCCCTTCAGCAGCGCCACTCTCTTCCCGGACTGATTGTAGAACGCGATGTCCAGCGTGGCGATGTCGTTCGTCTTGCGCACGGAGGACACGTCTACAGAGGCGAAGCAGCTCGTCTGCAGCGGCTCCACCGCGTAAAACTCCTCATAGAACAGCGGGATGAACAGCTCCCCGTCGTCCACGACCCTCTCCAGGGCATAGGTGGAGACCGCTGCCCCATCGATCAGAGTCGGGTGAAACAGATACGCCTTCGCCTCTTCACGATAGCGGTCGTCGACGCGAAGCTCCGACAGCATGCCGAGGTCGGTCAGGTATACGTCGCCTCGCGCCTTGATCATGCCTTGGTGCACGAGGCCCCGTTCCCTGCATTCCGCGTAGACGCTCTCGAGATCGCGGCGCCGGCTGGCTTGGTCACGGATCGCATGAACCGAGAGCGTCTGAGCGAACGTCGCGGAGTGAGCCCGCAGCTCCGCTGTGATATAGACCTTCCGCTCAGTCTCCTCTGCTTCACAGCCGTCCACCGTGACGCTCCACCCGTCCGGCTGCTCGACGAACGCGATCCTCAGGCGAACCGGACGATCCTCCCCGACCGCCAGCGGGCGAAAAATCGCGATGCGCCGCAAGGCGTAGGAAGCGAAGTCAATCCCCAGCGCCTGCTGAGCCAGCTGATACAGAAGGTCGATATAGGCCAGGCCGGGGAGGATCCGCTGCCCGTGGACAACGTGGTCCCGGACGATCGGGTTCTCGATCGAAAGGGCGGTCTCAAAGACTTGATTCACGGTAGTCGCCCCAGACATTCTTGATCGACGAACAGGCATCTCGGGTCGTCTCCCGATTTGCCTGTCTCAAAGGGAAAGACTTGCGAGACAGCTTCGGAGGTGCGAGCGGCCGCTTCTCCTGTCGATAACCTCCGTTTGCCACAAACTCTTCGAGCAAGACATGGAAGTTGGTGCCGCCGTCGGGGAAGGAGCTCAGAGCGGCCACGCGCGTCTTGCCAGGAGCGGTCTTCCATGGGGTATTCTCCCGGTTGAACTCGATACGGGAGGACGCCCAGTCGTAATGATCAAAAGGTTGGCGCGCCGACAAGAACGGTGGAATCTCCCCACGCGAGATGCTCAGCGCGCAGCGGATGAATCCAGCCATCGCCGACGTGGAGAGCAAGTGCCCCACGTTGGGCTTGACGGAGCCGACCGGGCAGGGCGGAAGCGTAGGATCGTCGAGTCGATAGGCTTCCGAGAGCGCTTTGATCTCGATCGTGTCGACCACCGGGGAGCCGCCGCCGTTGATCTCGATGTAACCGACATCCTCCGGACGTTTGCTTGCCTCGCTCAGCGCCTCCTGGATGACCTGTCGCTGCGCCGCCAGGTTCGGGGAGCCGGGACCGAGGGTACGTCCGTCGTTGTTGGACGCGATCGAGCGGATCACGCAGTAGATGTGATCTCCGTCCCGAACCGCGTCGCGAAGTCGCTTCAAGACGACGACGCCTGCCCCTTCGCCGAGCACCTCGCCCGTGGAGCCCTTGTCGAAGATGTCGAATTTTCCGCTGTGGTTGAGAATATTGCGGGCCGCGAAGAGGTCGTGTGCATCCTGCGTGTGCAGGACGCTGACCGCGCCGACCAGCGCCATGTCGATGCGCCCGGACTTCAAGGCATCGGAGGCGATGCTCATTCCGGCCAGGCCAGAAGAGCACGCCGTATCCACGACCATGCTCGGCCCTCTGAAGTTGAAGAAGCGCGAGATGTTGGTGGCCAGGTAATTTTGCCCGGTGCCCAAGATCGGGTTCGGCGCCGCATATACGGCTTTCGTGTCAGCGTTGGGCTGCGAGCGGCCGCCGATGTAGACGCCGATCCTTGCGCCGGACAGCGCCTTGTGCTCGTAACCTGCGTCGTAGATGGCGGCGAGGCTCTCCTCCAGGATGATGCGAGCTTGCGGGTCCATGATGGCCGCGTCCGCATCTTGAATGTTGAAAAAGGCGGGATCGAAGCGATCTACGTCATCCATCCAGCCGCCATGATCCACGCGGTCTCCTCGGGTCGTCCGGCGGTCCGCCGCGACGGGCCGGATCGCTGACTCGCCGCTGGTCAGCAGCCGCCAGTAGGCGTCCTTGTCCGGGCCGCCCGGCATCCGGCAGGCCAGTCCCACCACGGCGACCTCGTCGATGGGAGCGACGGCCCGGGCCGGCTGCGCGGACGCCGGCACGGGCGGTGGCTCAGCGGCCGGCACAGGCGGTGGCTCAGCGGCCGGCACAGGCGGTGGCTCGATGGCCGGCGCGGGCGAGGACGGGCTGGCGAACGCGCCCGCGTGGTGGGCCTCGAAGTACTCGGCCAGGGCGGCGATGCTCGTGTGCTCGAGGAGCAGCGACGGGCTGATGTTCGCGCTCACGCGCTTCGCCAGCGAGTGAACGACCTGGGCGAGGACGATCGAGTCGACGCCGTACTCGTCGAAGGGCTTGTCCTCCTCCAGCTGCCCGGCCGACAGCCTCAGCTCCGCGGTGAGGATGTCGCGCAGCCACCGGCGGATCTCCGCGGAGACTTCCCCCTGCGGCCTCGTGCGCGGCCGCTCGGTGACTGGCGCCTGGTTCGGGGCCTCAGCGGCCGCGGGCGGTACGGCCTGGAGCAGGTGCTCGAATCCGGTCGGCGGCTCTTCGCCCACGAACGGCAGCGAGACAGTGGCGGGAGCGCGAGCCAGACTCCGCGACCCCGGGGATGCGCGCCGGCTGGCGGCAGACAGGAGCAGCTCCTCCTCCGGCCGGACCCAGTAGCGCTCACGAGCAAACGGGTACGTCGGGAGGCCGATGCGGCGCGGCACACGGCCGCCGTAGAGCTTGTTCCAGTCGAACGAGCCGCCTTTCACCCATCTGTCAAGCACCTCTGCGTGCCGTCCCGAGCCGCTCTCGCCCCGCCCTTCTGAAGGTTGATTGCGCCTGGCCTGGCCCACGAACAGCCCTGCGACCGTCTCGTTTCCAGCAAGGAACGCGGTCAGCTTTTCCTCCATCTCCCGCATCGAGACGCAGGTCAGGGCCAGACGCTCCTCCATGGCTTCGCGGCCCACCTGAAGCGTATACGCGACATCGGCCAGATCCTCGTCGGTCCATTGCCCTTCGCGGATCGCGTCCACAAACCGCTCTACCAGCTCTTGCAAGCGAGCCCGATTCTTCGCCGACAGCACGATCAACGCCGGCCGCTCGCGATCGAAAGTCCATCGCGAGCGACCTTCGTGCGTCACGTACTCCTCGACGATCAGGTGCGCGTTCGCGCCGCCCGCGCCAAAGGAGGAGATCCCGGCGATGCGCGGATACTCCCTCCGCGCGCCGTCCTGCTCCAGGACGGGGCGCTTCCACTCCGCGAGCTGCTGCGGCACGGTGAACGGCGTCTTCGGGAAGTCGATGTTCGGGTTCAGCACGTCGGCGTGTATCGACGGCGCGATCTGCCCGAATTTCATCTGCATCAGCACCTTGGTCAGGCCGGCGATGCCTGCCGCGCTCTCGCAGTGACCGATGTTCGCCTTGACCGAGCCGATGGCGCAGAACTGCCGGGCTCGGGTATACGCCCCGAACGCCTTCGTCAAACCTGCGATCTCGATCGGATCGCCCAGCGATGTGCCTGTTCCATGCGCCTCGACATAGCTGACGGCCCTGGCATCGACCCCTGCACGCAGCAAACAATCCGCGACGACGCGCGCCTGGGCGTCCGGGTTCGGCACCGAGTAGCCGTTGGTCTTCCCTCCGGCGTTGATCATGCTCCCCTTGATGACGCCGTAAATGCGGTCCTTGTCGGCGACCGCCTTCTCCAGCGGCTTCAGGAGAACGGCGCCCACCCCCTCCCCGTCGACGAAGCCGTCGGCGCGATCGCCGAACGCCCTCAGCTGGTCGCCGGATGACAGCATGCGTAGCTGCGACAGCTTGATGAAGTGCACCGGGTCAAGGATCAGGTTGACCCCGCCCGCGATCGCGCAATCGCTGGTTCCGGAGTAGAGGCTCTCCAGAGCCAGATGAATCGCCGTCAGCGATGCGGAGCACGCCGTGTCCACCGCCAGGCTCGGCCCCTGGAAGTTGAACAGATAGGACACGCGGTTCGCGATCGAGAAATAGTTCGCGCCGATCGGATAAATACCGTTCATCACCCCAGCAAACACACCGACCTTGCGGCTAGCCGAGATCGCGTCCGGGGTAGTTCCGGCGTCCTGCATGCACTCGTACGCCACTTCCAGGAACAGTCGCTCCTGCGGGTCCATCGACTCCGCGTCGCGGGGAGATAGCTTGAAGAACAGCGGATCGAATTTGTCGATATCCTCGACGAAACCGCCCCACCTGGTGTAAATCGATCCCGGCTTACCTCTCTCCTCGTCGAAGTAGGCTCTCCAGTCCCAGCGGCCTTCGGGGATCTCGCGGATGCAGTTGCGCCCCTCCTTGAGGTTGCGCCAGAACTCGGCCACGTTCTTCGCCCCCGGGTAGCGACCGGAAATGCCGATGATCGCGACCGCCTGAGCGGCGACAGGCTGCGGCTCACCGCGAGCCGACGTGACCACGGATGGCGCGGCTGCGCGCGCGGTCAATCGCGCGGTCAATCGCGCGATTGCCGGCGTCTCGACCGGCACGCCCGCGTCTCCCTCCTCGCGCTCTTCCTCCACGTCGAGCTCTCCCGGCTCCTCCTGCCCGCCGGCCAGCTTCATCAGCGCCGCCCGCCCCGTCTTCATGAAATGCTCGACCAACGCGTCGATCGTCTGGCATTCGAAGAACAGGGTGCTGCTGACATCTTCCATGTACTTGCGAAGGACGCTGGTCAGGCGCACCACCAAGATCGAATCGATCCCGTAGCCTTCGAATGGCTCGGCGGGATCGATCTTGTGGCTCGGGATCATCAACGTCTCGCCGATCAGCTCTTTGAAGAAGGCGACGCTCTTCTCGCGCAGCAGCTCGTCGCTGACGACACCTCTTGGCGCTGCGACTTCGACCTTCGTGGTCCTCTTCTTCGTCTGCCGCTCGCGTCTCGGTCCCGGCGGCTCCGGCTGCGCGGCGTCTCGAGTCGCCGCTCGTCGCTGCCGGACGATGCCGTCGCTCTCGGCCACGATGATCTGCGAGCCGAGATGGTCCGCCGCCTCCGCCGGGAAGAGCACAGGGCGGAGCCCTTCTGTCTCCAGGACCCGCTTCCAGGTGGCCGGGTCGAGCGCCGGTGAGCCCGGGATGCGCACCTCCGCGTCCTCGTGAAGCCACCAACCCTCCGTCAGCCCGAACGTCAGATGGAAGGTCAGATTGTTGCGGATGATCTCGTTGAGTACGATCAGCCCGTTCCTGCGCAGCACCGCCTTCGCGTTGCGCAGGGTCGAGCGGATGTTGCGAGTTGCGTGCAGCACGTTCGCCGCGACCACGACGTCATACTGACCGGCGTCGATGCCCTGTCCCGCCAGCGGCTCGCTCGCGTCGAAGATCTTGTACGTCAGGAACGGGTTCTCCGGGCCGTACGCCCTCTCTGCATGAAGCAGGAATGCGCGGGAGAGGTCCGTGTAACAATATTCCTGTATGCTGGCGTGGTACGGCTTCAGATTGCGCAGCAGGAGCGAGCTGGTGGCCCCGGTGCCTGCGCCGATCTCGAAGATGCGGATGCGCGTCGACGGGTCTCCCTTGAGCCGCTCCTCGATGTAGGCCACGATCACATCGGCGAGCGCTGCGTTGAAATATTCAGCGGTCTCGTTGTGCTTGTAGATTCCTTCGACGAGATCCATCGAGGCGTTCGGAAACAGGACATCTGTGGCAGGCACCTTGCCGAGCACGATGTCGGGGAGCGCGCGCATCGTCGCGTCGAGGAGCAGGACCTGGGTCCTTCGGTTCGGGTCTTGCACCCAGGACCGCATGTGTTCGTCCCACGCGCTCCAGGCGGCGCCGCCATCGAGCTGAGTCGTCCCTCCGTGGAAGCAATGCGTCTCGTCGAACGTCAGATAGCGACCACGAGCCAGCGCGGCGATCGTCTCCTCGAGCCATCTGCCATACATTCCGTGCAGCTTGGCCTTCAGGTCGGCGATCGCCGTCCTCGTCTCCGCAAACAAGCCGATCGACCGCAGCTGGAGCCACAGCAGCTTGGTGAGGAGCTCATCCAGATCACGGGAGTCCGACACCTGGGGAACCCGCGGAAGGGCGATGCTGCCTTTCACCCCCTCGATCGCGGATGCTGTCGTCTCCGGGTACGCCTCGATCGTCTCCGGCCCGAACCTCTGATAGATCCGTTCGGAGTCGATGGCTTTCATGAACGCCATCTGTTCGACCGGACCGGCGAGGAGCGCGTCCAACGCCCGCATCGCTTCGGGCGGCTCGATCGAGCCGACCCCTTGCTGCGCCATGCGGGACTGGTACTCCTCCGAGGCGACGATACCCACCGTGCCCCAGTAGCCCCAGTCCATGACCTTCACAGCACACGGCCACTCCCGGCCCATGCGCAGGGCGTACGCGTCCTTGAACGTGCAGCCTGCGGAGTAGTTGCTCTGCCCTGCAGCCTTCACGAACGCGCTCATCGACGAAAAATACAGGACGAAATCGAGCGGCTCCGCGGCGAACACCTGGGCCATGCGGACGGTTGCGTCCACTTTCGGAGCCAGACCTGCCTTGAAGCGCTCCTCATCCATGTGCAGCAGGGATCTGTCCTGCAGCACCAGCGCCGAGTGGACGAGCCCGTGAATGTGCGGATGCCGCTGCTTTATCTGCTCGTACGCGCCGCGGAGCGCTTCACGATCGGTCGCGTCCGCCGCGATGTAGATCGGCGCGGGTCCTGGCTGCGCGAGCCTGTCCAGCTGGGCCTGGATTCGAGCGTCCCTTTCGCGGCGTCCGATCCACACCACCTGCGCTCGGTACGTGCGAATCATGTGCTCGGTCCAGATCTCGCCGATCCCTCCGGCCCCACCGATCACGACATAGACCCCGCCTTGGCGGTACAGATCGCGTTCGCGGGAGAGCCCCGTGAGCGGGACGAGCTTCTGCCGATACCATTGATTGGCCCGGCACGCGAAGGCATCGCCTTGTGGATCGGACGGCAGGGTGAGCAGATCGTCGACGCTCCACTCGCCCGCCACGTCGAGGAGGCGCACCTTCCAGGACGGGAACTCCTTCGCCATGGAACCGATGAACCCGTGGACGCTCGCATGGGTCGGATTGACCGTATCATCCCGGTGAATGAGCTGCGCCCGCGTGGTCACGACCGTCCAGCCCAGCTCTCTCGCTTCGTACCCGAGCGCCAGCAAGGCCTTCACCGTGCGGAACAGCGGAAGGACCCCGCGCGCCTGCTCCTTCACAATCGACTCGTCGGCGAGCGACGCGATCGGGCTCTCGGGCGCGATCCACACGAGATGATCGAGCGCTCCATGCGCCTCTAGCTCTCGGGTCACGTTCGAGACCGTGTCGGCCGCTTCGACGTCGAGCACATGCGCTCGCGGGAAGCGTCGCTTGATCTCGTCCACCTGAGCGGCCGTTCCGCCTGCGATCCACACGCGAGCGGACGGCGGTGGGAGGTGGCGCACCCGCTGCGGAGCGAATGCCTCCCAGACGGGGGTGAGCGCGATCGTTCGCGTGTCCGCCTGAACCGAGGACCCGCCCTTCAACACCCGTGAAAAGAGGCCCTTGAGGCGGACTGCGATGCGTCCTTGCTCATCGCAGAGATCGATGTTGATCTTCGGCGCCTTGCCGGTCCCTCGCGCGCCATCTGCCGGGGCGATGTACGCCCACATGGATGCGGCGCACGGGCCGAGGATCTCCACCTCCTTCAGCTCGAACGGCATGATCGGTTCGCGGGAGGCTTCGCTCCCAGCATCCATCAGCAGGAATGCGAGCGAGGCCTGGACCGCCGAGTCGAGCATACCCGGATGGATGACATAGCGCCCATCTTCCCAGAGCTCGGCAGGCAGCGACAGCTTCGCCAGCAACTCCTCGGAGCCGACAACCACCTCCTTGACGCCACGATGCACGGGCCCGTAGTCGATGCCCATGCCCGTGAACGCGCCGTAGACGCGCTCGGAGGAGATGATGCCCCGGTTGCACGCGGAACGCAGCTCGGTGAGGTTGAGCACCGGCCCATGATCGGCCGGCGCAAACAGGGCGCTTCCCTGGCAGTGAAGCCTCGATCCCCCGCGCGCGTCACTCTTGCTGGAAATCTCGAACGAGATACTTCTTCCGCTGTCGTCCAGCGCGAGGGAGATCTCCACGGTGACGGGCTCTGCGCCCACGACCAGCGGACGCGACCAGACCACGTCGCGGAGCTGAACGGCCGTCCCCTCGGTCTTCATGAACCCGGCCGAGGCGTCGACCGCCGCGCGCGCCATCTCCAGGTAGGCGACGCCGGGCAATACCTTCTCGCCTCCCACCAGGTGATCGGCGAGGAAGGATTCCTGACCCGTGAACGTGGAGCTGAACTTCTGCTGCTGCAGATCGGACGTGTTCCGATGCAGGATCGGATGCAGCGCGGCCGTGCCGCTCGTACCCCGTCCGACGGCCGCTGCGTTCACCTGAGGGAGCCAGTAGCGTTCCTGGGCAAAAGGGTAGGTAGGCACGCCGATCCGGCGTGGTTTGCGCTCTCCGTAGATGCGGTTCCAGTCGAATGCGAGCCCCTTGACCCAGAGATCCAGGAGCTTCGCGAGCTTACGTTTTTCCACCCATCTGTCGATCGCTTCCAACATGTCTTCATCGTTGGAAACGAGAGTCACCGTCGCCTGATTGCGCTTGGCTTGCCCGTAGAACGCGTCCTCGATCGCTTCCTTCCCGTCGAGGAACGCCTGCAGCTTCTCTTCCAGCTCCTGAAGCGAGCCACAGAGCAGCGCGAGCCGCTCGTCCATGGCCTCCCGCCCCACCTGCAGCGTGTACGCGAGGTCCGGCAGCTCCGCGTCCGTGCAGGCCCCGGAGCGGATCGCCGCGACCATCCGCCTCGCGTACTCCTCCAGCCGCTCCCGGTTCTTCGCGGAGAGCACGACGATCGCCGGGTTCGCCCGCGTCACGGCGACGGCGGTCGGCCGCTCCGGCGGGATGTACTCCTCGAGGATCACGTGCGCGTTCGAGCCGCCCGCGCCGAACGAAGAGATCCCGGCGATGCGCGGAGACTCCCGCACCCGCCCGCCCAACTCGAGGCGCGGGCGCTCCCACGCCGCGAGCTCCTGCTGCACGACGAACGGCGTCCGTTCGAAGCTGATGTTGGGATTGAGCCTCCGGGCGTGGAGGCTGGGGACGAGCTGCCCGTGCTGCATCTGCAGGACGATCTTCGCCACCCCGGCGATCCCGGCCGCGGCCTCCAGGTGGCCGATGTTCGACTTGACGGAGCCGATCGCGCAATAGCCCGTCTCCTTCGTGTCCTTCTGGAAGGCCTGCGTCAGGCCGGTGATCTCGATCGGATCGCCCAGCTTCGTGCCGGTGCCGTGTGCTTCGACGTAGCTGACCGCACGGGCGTTGACGCCCGCCTTGTCCAGCGCCTCTCGGATCAGGTCGCCCTGTGCCACCGGGTTCGGGACGGTGTAGCCGTTCGTCTTCCCGCCGTGGTTCGTCAGCGTGCCGCGCACCAGCGCGTAGATGCGGTCCTGGTCCCGAAGCGCCTTCGTCAGCGGCTTCAAGAGGACCGTCCCGACGCCCTCGCCCGGAACGAAGCCGTCGCCGCCCTCGCCGAAGCTCTTGCAGTGCCCGTCGACCGACAGCATCCGATGCGCGCACAGCTCCACGTAGGTGGCCGGGTGCAGGTAGAGGTTCACCCCGCCCGCGATGGCCATCTCGCACGCGCCGCGGTGCAGGTGCTCGCAGGCCTCATGGATGGCGACGAGCGACGACGAGCACATCGTGTCGACCGCCAGGCTCGGGCCGCGTAGGTTGAGCAGGTACGAGACGCGGTTCGCCACCGAGGAGAAGGAGGTGCGGGGCGAAACCGCCTGCCCTTGCCTCCACAGGTCGGGACCGTACAGCTCGAACCCGGTCTTGGTGATGCCGGCGAACACGCCGACGCGTCCCCCGAACCTGGCCGCCAGCTGCTCCTTGGTATAGCCCGCTTCCTCCAACAAGCTCCAGCACGACTCGAGGAACAACCGCTCCTGCGGGTCGATGTTGAGCAACTCCAGCGGAGTGATGTTGAAGAAGAGCGGATCGAACTGGTCGAATCCTTCGAGGAATCCGCCCCATTTGCTGTAGCTCTTCCGCCCTTCCACCGCGCGTTCCACGTCGGGAACGAAGAACCCCTCCAGCGGCCAGCGGTCGCTCGGGACCTCCCCGACGCAGTCCTTCCCGGACCGCAGGTTCATCCAGAACGCGCGCAGATCCGGCGCCTGCGGATAACGCCCGCTCATGCCGATGATCGCGATCG
This sequence comes from Sorangium sp. So ce887, assembly GCF_051521455.1. NCBI lineage: Bacteria > Pseudomonadati > Myxococcota > Polyangiales > Polyangiaceae > Sorangium > Sorangium sp. So ce887. The sequence goes on from NZ_CP150354.1 coordinate 5,969,773, forward strand.
GCTCGCGGCGCGTCCCGACGTCCGTCTGGCCGGCGCTCCTCGCCTGTCCGCGCCTCAGCGGGGTCAGGTTGGGGAGCTCAGACTCCGCACGAGCAGGCGCCGCGTGGACGGCCGGCGCCTGGCTCTCCAGCCCCGCCCAGCGCTCGCAGGCGGGCGCGTGCTCCCGGAGCAAGTAGTCGGACAGCGGGGACAGCGCCTGATACTCGAACAGCAGGGTCTTGGACAGCTCGCCGAAGACGCCGGCCAGCTGCTGGTTGAGCTTCGCGATCATCACCGAGTCGATGCCGTACGACTCGAGCGGCTCGTCCGCATCGATGCGCTGCACCGGCAGCTTGGCGACCTCGCCCAGCAGGCCCTTCAGTCGATGGATGACCTTGTCCCTGAGGAGCGCGCGTTCGGCGTGGGCGACCGGCCGCCGCTCCCTTTCGGTGGCCGCCGGAGCGGGCGCCCCCAGCAGCCGCAGCCGCAGCCGCCCCACGTCCCCTTCGAGCACCAGCACCTGGTCGGCTCCGCTCGACAGGCTGTCGTAGAGCGCTTGAATCCCGGCCGGGGTCCGCAGCGAGCTCAGGCCGAGGTTCTCCTCGAGCGCGCGCTCGACCGCCGCGTCCACGTGCATGCCGCCGTCCTTCCAGAGCGGCCAGTCGACGGCGAGCGCCCTCCCGGAGCGCCGCCCCCGCGCGACCTCCTGGTTCAGGTGGGCCGCATACCCGTCCAGGAACGCGTTGGCAAAGGCATAGTCGGCCTGCCCCGGATTCCCCAGCGCTCCGGCGAGCGAGGCGAACAGGACGAAGAAGTCCATCCGCAGGTGGCGCGTGGCTTCATCCAGGTGTACGGCCCCCGCCACCTTCGGTGCCACGACCTCCTGAAACTCGGCCCTTGTCTTCCTGATGATGTAGTTGTCCCGGTTCACCCCGGCGCAGTGAAGAATGCCGTCGAGGGCGCCGCTCTCCGCTTCGATCTCGCGGATCAGCCGCTCCACCGAGGTCTTGTCGGCCACGTCCGCCTGCTGGTAGACGACCGTCGCGCCAAGCTCCCGCATCCCGGCGAGCCGGGCGTGTCTGGCCTCGTCGAGCGTGGAGCGGCCCGTCAAGAACAGCGTCGCGTTCCGGACCGTGCGCGCGATCTCCTCCGCGAAGAGGAGCCCCAGGCCGCCCGCCCCACCCGTGATCAGGTAGACGCCACGATCCTTCCACGGCACCCGCGATGGAGGCGGCGCGCCGCGCATGGGCGCCCACCCGGCGACGAGGCGCTTCCCGTTCCGATATCGAATCTGAAGATCGTGAGGAGCGCGGCTGTCGGCGTCCAGCTTCTCGCTCAGCCGCTCTACGTCTCCCGGATCGACGCCGATCACCTGACCGACGAGCTTGGGATTCTCTTGCTGCGCCGTCTGCAACAGGCCGCTGAGGCCCCTGAAGAGAGGCTCCTCGTCGCCGTTCGGGACGACGACCTGGAGCAGCGCCTTGCCCGCGGACCTGTCCTCCAGGATGGCCCGGACCTGGTCGAAGAGCTCGACGGCGTGCTGCGCGAAGCGCGCCGCCTTTCCCTGCGCGCCAGCGCGCAGGGCCGTGCAATGCACGCCATCCAGCTCCGAGCGGATGCGCTCGGGCGCGACGCTGTCCACCTCGCACAGGATGACGAGGCGCTTCGCGTACACCGGACGGTCTGCCTGGGGTGGCGCGGGCCGCTCGGTCCAGACGGGCTCGAGCAACAGCGTTCCGCGTTCCGGCGCTCTGGTCTCGGCCGCTCCGTCGACCAGGTGAAAGGCGAGACCCTCGATGCGTACGCACACCGTGCCGTTCGGATCGCTGAGGTCGATGTCCGCCCTCCCCTCGGACACGCGGATGATGGCCCAGATCGATGCCGGACAGGCGCAGTAGATCTCCACCCGCTCGAGCGCGTGAGGGACCACCGTTCGCCGCGCGCCGCCGGCCACGGCCTGCAAGGCCGCGCCGAGCAGCGCCGGATGAAGCACGTAGGAAGAGGCCACCTCCGCCAGGGCGGGCGGCAGGCTCAACCTGGCGACGACGCGATCTCCCCCCGCCAGCAAGCGCTCGATCTCGGGGGCGCCGCCCGCGTCGCCTCTCGCGTCGCCTCTCGCGTCGCCTCCCGCGTCGCCTCCCGCGTCGCCTCCCGCGTCGACTGCGTCGAGCCCGGCCTGCAGCGCGCGCAGGTCGACCACAGGCGCCTGGACTGCGGCTCCCAGCACGGCCCTCCCCTGGCTGCGGATGAGCGAGCTCTCGCCGCCTTCGACCGGCTGGCTGTAGATCTCGTACAGGACCTCGCGCTCATCACCGGGGAAGACGGCGACGTGAATGGGCGCAGGTGGCGCCTCGGACACCGCAGGCGCCCACGCCACGTCGCGCAGCTGGACCACGGAGGCACCTGTCGCGCGCTCCACGGCCGCGCGGGCCATCTCCAGGAATGTCATCCCGGCCAGCGCGCGCTCGCCCTCTCCTGCCGGGCCCGCAAAGAAGAACTCGCGCCCGGTGAAGTGCGACGTGAAACGCAGCTCGGCCAGCGTCGATGTGTTCCGGTGCAGCAGCGGGTGGAGGGCCGATCCGGCCGGGAGCCCGCTCGAGGTGGCCAGGCTGGCGCCGGGTACGAGCTGCGGCAACCAGTAGCGCTCCCTCGCAAACGGGTAGGTCGGCAGGCTGACGCGTCGGGGCTGCGATCCCCCGTACAGCCTCTTCCAGTCGACCGCGTCGCCGCTGCACCACCGTTCCACCGCCTCCTTGGCCGAGAGCGCGTCACCCGGCGCCGGCGCCGGCGTGCCCTCCTTGTTGCGACGAACCTGGGCGCGGACCACATCGGGCAGGTCGACGTCACCCGCGATGAACCTGCTCAGCTTGTCCTGCAAGTCCTGCGGGGAGCGCGCGATCAAGCCCAGCCGCTCGGTCATCGCCTCGCGGCCGATCTGCAGCGTGTACGCGATGTCGAGGAGGTCCGCTTCGCTCACCTGCCGCGTACGGATCGCGTGCAGCAGTCGCCTCGCTCGCTCGATCAGGCGGTCCTCGTCCTTCGCCGACAGCACGATGGCCACGGGCAGGGAGGCCGCGGCCGGCCGCTCCTCGGCCGCCTGCGGCATGAACTCCTCGACGATCACGTGCCCGTTGGAGCCGCCCGCGCCGAACGAGGAGATCCCCGCCGCTCTCGGGAGCTCCTCGATCGCGCCATGTCTCTCGACCGTCGGCCGCTTCCACGCGCCCAGCTGCTGCTGGACGTGGAACGGCGAGCTCGCGAAGTCGATGAGCGGGTTCAGCGTCCTCGAGTGCAGGGATGGCGCGAGCTGGCCGTGCTTGAGCTGCAGCAGCACCTTGCAGAGCCCGGCGATGCCGGCCGCGCTCTCGCAGTGCCCGATGTTGGACTTGACCGAGCCGATCGCGCAGAACTGCTTGCTGTCCGTGTGGCGGCGGAACGCCTTGGTCAGCCCCGCGATCTCGATCGGATCGCCGAGCGCCGTGCCGGTTCCGTGCGCCTCGATATAGGAGATCCGCTCCGGTGCGATGCCGGACTCCTTGAGGGCCCGCTCGACGACGTCCGCCTGCGCGTTCGGGTTGGGGACGGTGTAGCCGCTGGTGTGGCCCCCGTGGTTGACGGCGGTTGCCTTGATGACGCCGTGGATCTGATCCCCATCGGCGATGGCCCGGTCTAGCGGCTTCAGCAGCACCGCGCCGACGCCCTCGCCCGGCACGTAGCCGTCCCCGCCCACGCCGAAGCTCTCGCAGCGCCCGGTGCTCGACGCGAACTTGCCCTGCCCGAGGAAGAGATACTTGTTCGGATGGATAGAGACATTCACGCCGCCCGCGATCGCGAGCTCGCACTCCCCGCGCTTCAGGCTCCGGCAGGCCAGGTGGATGGCCGTGAGAGAGGAGGAGCACATCGTGTCCACGGCCATGCTCGGCCCGTGGAAGTTGCAGAAATACGAGACGCGATTGGCGATGGAGGAAGGATTGCCGGGGATGGCGATCGGTCGGCCCAGCACCTGCTCCTGCGCCCCGAAGAGCTGGTATTCCTCGTACATCACGCCGACGTACACGCCGACGTTCCCCGGCATGCCGGAGCCTTTCAGGGACTGCAGGGCCTCCCGCGTGTATCCGGCGTCCTCCAGCGCCTCGTACACGCACTCGAGGAAGAGCCGCTCCTGCGGGTCCATCAGCTCCGCCTCGCGCGGGGAGATGTTGAAGAAGAGCGGATCGAACCGATCCACGTCGTCCAGGAAGCCGCCCCACTTGGTGTAGGTCTTCCCTGGCTTGTCCTTGTCCTCGTCGAAGTACGCCTGGTGCTCCCAGCGCTCTCTCGGGATCTCGGTCAGGCAGTCTCTGCCTTCTCGCAGGTTGAGCCAGAGCTCGTCCAGGTTGCGCGCCTTGGGGAAGCGCCCGGCCACGCCGATGATCGCGATGTCGGCGGGTCCCTGCGGGGCGGCGGCCTGCAGGGAGCCGAAGCGCCCGCGCCTCCGCGGGCTCGCCGTCGCCTGCGGGGCGGCGGCAGGCTCCGGTGAAGGCTCGGCCTGCGGCGCCGGTGCCCGCGGCGCCTCGTCTCCGAGCAGCTCGCCGAGCAGCCGCTCCCGGTAGGTGTCGAGAAAATATCCCGAAAGCTCGCGGATGCTCTGGTACTCGAAGAGCAGCGTCTTCGGCAGGGTGCCGAAGGTCCGCTCCAGCTCGCTCGTGAGCTCCATGACCATGATCGAGTCGAGCCCGTACCGGTCCATCGAGCCGTCCGCGTCGATTCGATCGATGGGGAGCTGGAGGAAGCCGGCCAGCACACCCTTGAGGTGGTAGATGACCTTGTCCTGCAGCGTGTCGCCGCGCTGCCCGGCGGCGACCGGAAGCGCCGCGGCCGCAGTGACCGCCGGCGCCTGCGCCAGCGCAGCCCTGGGGCCCTCGCCGGTGGCGCGGACCGCATAGCCCCTGATCCGCACGCGAATCCGGCCTTCTGCGTCGCAGAGGTCGATGTCGTGGGTCCGCAGCTTGCCGCCGCTTTCGCGGATGAGCGCCCACATCCGCGAGGTGCAAGGGCCGAACAGCTCCACTTCGGAGATGGCGAACGGCAGCGCCGGCCTCATCTCCCCGGCTGCGATCCACAGGCCCGCGCAGGCTTGCAGGGCCGAGTCCATCAAGCTCGGGTGCAGGTAGAAGTCGGATGGAGAGCCCTGCACGGACGCCGGGAGCTGCAGCTCGGCCAGCACCGTCCCCGCCCCTGCATGCAGCTGCACGACCCCTCGATGTCCCGGACCGTAATCGATCCCGATCGAGCGATACGCCTCGTAGAGCGCGTCCGCGGACAACGTCGGCGGGCAGCGCGCCATCAGCGCCGCGAGCTCCAGGACGGGCGCGTCAGTCGGCGAGGCACGCGCCGCCCGCCCCTGGCCATGGACGCCTGAGCCGCCGTACACCTCGAACGCGAGCTCCCCGTTTTCCTCCGGGAAGAGGCCGAGGTGAACGCGCACCGGTTCGCCCTCAGCCGTGAGCGGATGCGGCCACACGAGATCCTTGAGCCGGACGCCGCCGTGCCAGCCGGCAGCCTGCTCCACGGCGGCGCGCGCCATCTCCAGGTAGGCGACGCAGGGCAGGACCCGCCTCCCCCCGACGACGTGATCGGCGAGGAAGAACTCGTGCCCCGTGAAGATCGAAGTGAACCGCTGCTCGGAGAGGTCCGAGGTGTTCTGCTGGAGAAGCGGGTGAAGAGTGCTCCCTCGGGGTGACCCCAGGCCGGCCTGGAACTGTCCGATCAGCTCCTGCGCGTCGGCCTTGGACAACCGCTTGCTTTGAACTTCTCCAAAGACATAGCGCAGAAAATCCACTCTAGAACTCTCCCCAGGCAAGGGCCTTCCTCGCCTCCGAAGCAGCGACGTCGATGGATACGGACTCGTCCAGGACGCTGTCGAGGAGCTGCTCCAGGGAAGGGTGCGCCCGCCCGTTCTGCAACATCGCGTTCTGCGGCGTCCCGTTCTGCGGCGTCCCGTTCTGCAGCGTCCCGTTCTGCGGCGTCCCGTTCTGCGGCGTCCCGTTCTGCGGCGTCCCGTTCTGCGGCGTCTTCGACGGGGCGGAGGCATTCGGGACCCAGTAGCGCTCGCGGGCGAACGGGTAGGTGGGCAAGGGGATCCGGCCGTAGGCCTCTCCCTCGAACAGCTTGCCGTACTCCAGCGAATAGCCCCGCACGTACAGCTCGGCCACGGCGGAGAGGCGCTCACGCCAGGCGGCCTCGCCGGCCCTCGAGCGCTCCGCGATGCACTGGTTGCCGTAGCGGCGGCGCTCCGCTTCCTCGCGGACACCGTTCTCGGGAACTTGCGCGTGGACCACCTGCCTCGCGCGGCCGGTCGCGAGCCACTCGCGCAGGGCCTGGCCCAGCTCGCTCGTGGAGCCCACCACGCAGGCGAGGCGATGGCTCAGGTGCTTGCGGCCCTCCAGCAACGTGTAGCTCACGTCGCCGCAGTCGAGCCCGGGCTCTCCCTCGCAGCGCGCCGCGAGGCGCTCCGCCTGCTGCCGCAGCTGCGCGTGGCTGAGCGCGGACAGCGCGATCAGATAGGCCGGCTCTTGCGCGTGGCGGCGCTCGGTCCTCGGCGCCTCCTCGATCACCATGTGGACGTTGGTCCCGCTGAAGCCGAACGAGCTGACGACCGCGCGCCGCTTCTGCCCCGGCTCCACCGTCCACGGCCGCAGGCGGTCGTTCACGTAGAAAGGGCTGCCCTGGAGGTGGATGTTCGGGTTGATGCTGCGGTAGTGCAGCGAGGCGGGCATCTGCTCGTGCTCCATCGACAGCAGGATCTTGAGAATGCCCGCGACGCCCGCCGCTGTGGCCGCGTGGCCGATGTTGGTCTTGACGGAGCCGATCGCGCAGAACCCCTCTCGGCCGGTGTAGTGGCGGAAAGCCTCGGTCAAGGCGCTCCACTCGATCGGGTCCCCGAGCTTGGTGCCGGTCCCGTGCGCTTCGACCATCTGGATGCTCTCGGGGTCGATCTGGAAGGAGTCGTACAGCGACCGCACCAGGCGCTCCTGCGACTTCGCGCTCGGCGCGGTGATACCGTTGCTCTGACCGTCCTGGTTCATCGCCGAGGCGCGGATCACGCCATGGATGTGGTCACCGGCGGCGACAGCGTCCGCGAGGCGCTTCAGCACGAGCACGCCCACGCCCTCGCCCGGAACGAACCCGTCGGCCCGCTCGTCGAACGTGTGGCACCGCCCGGTCGGGGACAGCATGCCGGCCCGCTCGGTCGACACGTAGAACTCCGGCGTGCACTGGATGAACACCCCTCCGGCGAGCGCGATCTCCGTCTCGCCCGACCAGAGCGCCTGGCACGCGAGGTGGATGGCGACGAGCGAGCTCGAGCAAGCGGTGTCGACCGCGATCGCCGGGCCTTGCAGGTCCAGGTAGTAGGAGATCCGGGCCGCGAGGATCGAGCTCGAGTTGCCCCAGAAGACCTGGGCCGGGAGCTTGCCCTTTTCGTCGATCAGGCGCTTGTAGTCGCTGCCCGCCGTCCCGACGTAAACGCCGAATCGCAGGCCCTGAACGGAGTCGCCGGCATGGCCAGCGTCCTCCAGGGCCCTCCAGGACTCCTCGAGGAAGACCCGCTGCTGCGGGTCCATATACGTCGCTTCGAGGCCGGAGATGTTGAAGAAGAGCGGGTCGAACTTGTCTATGTCATCCAGGAAGCCGCCCGTGTTGCAGATGCTCCTCTTCTCCGCCAGCGGAGTCCCCTGGTAGGACTCGACAAGGTCCCAGCGCGTCACGGGGGTGATCAGGTCCGTGCCCGCCGCGAGGTGGCTCCACAGCTGGCGCAGGTCCTCCGATCGAGCGAACCTGCCGCTCATGCCGATGATCGCGATGGCTCGATCGCTCGAGGCCGTCGCCTGTGCGGCGGGAACAGGCAAGGGCGCGGGGGGCGGGCTCGAGGCCCGGCTCTCGACCCGCCCCGGTCGTGCCGCCGCCGCGGGCGGGGGCGGGGGCGCCGCGGGCGCCGGCACGGCCGCCGGCGGCGCCTGGGGTCCAGGCGATGTCAGCGAGGGCCGGTGCTCGCGCACGATGTGCTGCGACAGCTTGTCCACGCTGCCGTGGTCGAACAGCGACGTCGTCGGCATCTGGATGCCGCATCGCTTGTTGAGCGTCTTGACCAGGCGAACGCCGACGATCGAGTCCACGCCGTAGTCGGCGAAGCTGCGATCGTTCCGGATGCTGCCCGCATCCATCTTCAGGGCTCTGGCGACGCTCTCGCGAACGACCGCCTTCACCGCGCCGAGCAGGGAGTCCTCCAGGCTCCCCTCGCCCGGCGCGCGGCTCGCGGCCTGCATCGGCGGCGGGGGCACCGGCGCCCGCGCCGGCTTTTGCTCGCGCTCACTCACGATGAACCGCGACAGCTTGTCCACGCTGCCGTGGTCGAAGAGCGACGTCGTCTGCATCTGGACGCCGCACCGCTTGTTGAGCGCGTTCATCATGCGAACACCGATGATGGAGTCCACCCCGTAATCGGCGAAGCTGCAATCGTCGCGAATGCTGCGTTCGTCGAGCTTCAGCGCCTCGCTCACGACCTGACGGACGATCCGGCGCACCTCGTCCAGCAGCTGCTCCTCCGACAACGCCGCGCCCCGAGCCGGCGGTCGGGGTGGAGGCGACGCCGCCGGGCGCGGCCCCGCGCCAGCCGCGCTCGGCGCCGGCTGGCGGACGATGCCGTCGCTCTCGGCGACGATCAGCTGGTGACCGTACTCGTGCAGCCGCTCGAGCGGGAAGCGGACGGAGCGGTACCCCTCCATCTCCAGGGCGTGCCGCCACAGGGAGGGCGGGAGGCCCGGGCTGCCCTGGAGGCGCAGCTCCGGATCCTGGAACAGCCACCACCCCTCCAGGAGCCCGAAAGTCAGGTGCAGCCAGAGCGCCCCGTCGCTGATCTCGTTCACGAGGAGCAGGCCGTTCCTCTGCAGGAGCGCCTTCGCATTGCGCAGCGTGTTCCGGATGTCCTTCGTCGCATGCAGGACGTTCGTCGCGATCACGAGGTCGTACTGCCCCTGCGCGACGCCCTGCCCCGCGACCGGGAGCTCCACGTTGAAGGGCTGGCACCGCAGGAACGGAGTGTCCGGCCCGTACGTCTCCTCCGCGTGAAGCAGGAAGGCGCGGGAGATGTCCGTGTAGCAGTACTCGGCCACATGCTGGCCATACGGCTTCAGCTCGCGGAGGACGACGGCGCTCGTGCCGCCGGTCCCGGCGCCGATCTCGAGGATCCGGACCTGCGCCGACGCGCTCTGCCGCAAGCGCTCCTGGACGAAGAGCCTCGCCGCGTCGGCCAGCACTTCATTGAAGAGGCGAGCCGGGAACGTGTCCCGGTAAACCCCCTCGACGAGCTCCATCGAGGCGTTGGGGAACATCACGTCGGTCGAAAGCCGCTCACCCCTCAGGACGTCGGGCAGCGCCCGCAACATCGCCTCGGCCAGGACCACCTTGCTCTTCAGGTCCGGGGTGACCAGCCACCCGGGCTTGCGCTGCTCCCACCGCTGCCAGGCGGCCCCTGCGCTCGACGCGTGGCGCCCCGCGACCGCGAACGCGTCGCCGTGCGCGACGAGGAAGCCTCGTTCGCGCAGGCGCCGCAGCGTCTCCCGGAACCAGAGCTGATGGCGGGGGTCGAGCCGGTCCGGCTGCGCGAGGAGGTCGATGGACAGCAGCTGATGCAGCAGCAACTCGCAGAGGAGCCCGTCCAGCTCCCGGAGCTCGGCGCTCAAGCTCGGCGTGACAAGGTCGACCCCGGCGATCGACCCGGGGAGGTGCCTGTCCAGCTGCTCGATGACCGAGGGATAGCGCTCCCCGTAGGCCAAGAGCCGTCCTCGCCTGTCAACTCCGAGAGCCTCATTCAGTAGGATCATCCGAACCACGCCTCTGTGATCGGGTCCAAGTCCCGGTTGCGGATGCCCACGGTCGGTCGAACCCGGGAGGCAGCTCTGCCCCGCCCTTCTCCAGGCACCCGAGGGATGAGTCCGCCCGCAGCCGGCTGCTTCCGCATTGCGCGGGCCATGCCATTGCCGGATTTCCGTGGCTCTGGAAGTTTCGCCGCGGCCCACAGCCTGGCCATCGCGACTCCCAGCCCCTCCCAAGGGAGGGGTTCACGCCAGGTTTCCGTTAGTTTTCGTCAGAAAATTCCTTCTTTCAGTATCGCTCATTTTCTGACAAAGGAGCCCTTCAAGTCAATCCCTTTCTTGACATTTGTGACGAAATCTTGGATTTCTCGTGACATGCGGCTTTCTCCGTAGTAAAAGGCAGACCGGGAGTCTTGAGCTCACGTTCGAGCGACGCGCTCATCTCGGTTTCCTCCCGTCACGCTCGCCGTCGAGAGCCGCACCGCGGATCGACGAGGACCTTGAGCCAATGTCCGACTCCGTCATCGACGCGCGAGAAATCGAGCCCGGCATCGTCCAGGTCACGATGCAGGACCGAGCCCAGAAGAACGCGCTCTCCCGGGAGCTGGTGGCGGGACTGCACCAGGCCTTTGCCGCGATCGACGAGAACGAGCGCTGCAAAGCGGTCGTCCTCACCGGCTACGACAACTATTTCTGCACCGGCGGCACGAAGGACGGGCTGCTGAGCATCCAGGGCGGAGAGATGCAGTTCACCGCCCTGCACCTTCACAGCCTGGCGCTGGACTGCAAGGTCCCGGTCATCGCGGCCATGCAGGGGCACGGCATCGGCGCGGGCTTCACGATGGGGCTGTTCGCGGACCTCGTCGTCCTGAGCCGTGAGAGCGTATACACGTGCAATTACATGAACTTCGGGTTCACCCCGGGGATGGGGGCCACATTCATCGTCCCGAAGAAGCTGGGCATCAGCCTGGGCGAGGAGATGCTGTTCACGGCGGGCCGGTACATGGGGGCCGAGCTGGAGCGGCGCGGCGTGCCGTTCCGGGTCGTACCTCGCAACGAAGTGCTGACCGTGGCCCTGGATGTTGCCCGTTCCCTGGCCGAGAAGCCGCGCCTCTCGCTGATCATGCTCAAGGACAACCTGGTCGCGAGCCTGCGCGCGGAGCTCCCCGCCGCGATTGCCCAGGAGGTGAAGATGCACGAGGCGACCTTCCACCTGCCTGAGGTCAAGGACCGTATCAACGCCCTGTTCGGAAAATAAGCGAGATCATCGAGGCACGCTGCAGAGGGACAAGGACCGGCTCCTTGCGTAAGCCTGAAAGGATCGGATGAAGATGAGGGAGCATCTCTGGTTCGTCCTCCGGAGAGCACGAGGCTCATGAGCCGGTCTTGACATCGAGCGCCCACCTCGTGGAAGGCGGAGACCCCTCGTGGCCGACCCGATCGAGGACATCGATGGCCGCATGGCGGTGCCGGGCGGCCATCACTGCACCGGAGCCTCTGGCAAGCAGAGGCTGCCATCATCCGAAAGTCGAATCGAAGAATGACAACACGCTCGATCGTCTTCATGTTCTCCGGCCAGGGCTCGCAGTATTACCAGATGGGCAAGGAGCTCTTCCGGACGGTTCCGGCGTTCCGGCAATGCATGCTCCGCCTGGACGAGCGGGTGAAATCGGCGATCGGCGTCTCCGTCCTGGACCACCTGTACGACGAGAAGCGGCGGCTGAGCGACAGGTTCGATCGCACGCTGCTCACCCACCCGGCGATCTTCATGGTGGAGTACGCCCTGGCGCAGGCGCTGATCGACAGCGGCGTTCGGCCGGACTACGTCGTCGGCGCCAGCATGGGCGAGCTCACCGCGGCGGCGGTGGCGGGCGCCCTGCCGGCCGACGATGCGCTGGAGCTGGTGATCCAGCAAGCCAGAGCGCTGGAGACCCACGCTCGACCCGGCGCGATGCTCGCCGTCATCCACGATCCCGAGCTCTATCGGCGAGACCCCATGCTCTCCAGCAACAGCGAGCTGGGCTCCGTGGTGTTCGACGCCCAGTTCGTCGTGAGCGGCACGCAGGATCACCTGCTGCAGATCGAGAGCCATCTGAAGAGGCGCGACGTCGTCTGCGTCTCCCTCCCGGTCACTCACGCGTTCCACTCGTCACTGATCGATCCGGCGGGCCCCCACTACCAGCGAGTCCTCGACGCCTCCGCGATCGGCGCGCCGCGCATACCGATGATCTCGTCGGTGGACGGCAGGCCGCTGGAGCGGGTGCCCCGGCACTATTTCTGGGACGTCGTCCGCCAGCCGATCCAGCTGCCCAAGGCGCTCCTGGAGCTGGAGCGGCAGCAGAACCACGTGTACCTGGATCTCGGCCCGGGGGGCACGCTGGCCAACGTGATCAAGCGGAACATCACGCCGCGTACGCAATCGGCGGGATTCGCGACAATGACGATGTACCACCAGGACGTCAAGAACTTCAATCTCATCGTCGAAACGTGGGCGCGCCAGCCACCGGCCCCGGCCCCAGCGCCCGTACGGCCCGCGGCTCCCGCCGCCGCCCCCGTGAGGTCGCAGCCGGCGCGCCAGCTGACCGCCTACGTGTTCCCGGGGCAGGGCTCGCAGGTGCGCGGCATGGGCGGCGCCCTGTTCGACGAGCTCGCCGATCTGACCGCGAGGGCCGACCGGATCCTCGGCTACTCGATCAAGGACCTGTGCCTGAACGACCCCGAAGGGCGCCTGGGCCAGACCCAGTACACCCAGCCGGCCCTCTACGTGGTCAACGCGCTGAGCTACCTGAAGAAGGTGAGAGAGACGGGGTTCACGCCGGACTACGTGGCAGGCCACAGCCTGGGCGAATACAACGCGCTGTTCGCGGCGGGGGTCTTCGACTTCGAGACCGGGCTGAAGCTGGTCAAGAAGCGCGGTGAGCTGATGAGCCAGGCGCAAGGCGGCGGCATGGCCGCCGTCGTCGGCCTCACCAAGGACCAGGTGCAGGACGTGCTGGAGAAGAACGGGCTAACCAGCATCGACCTCGCGAACTACAACTCGAGCAGCCAGCTCGTCATCGCCGGGCTGAAAGACGACATCGCGAACGCCCAGCCGATCTTTCAAGCCGCGGGCGTGCGCGCTTATATCCCGCTGAAGGTGAGCGGCGCGTTCCACTCGCGCTACATGGCGATCGCGGAGCGGAGCTTCGAGGCGTACCTGGACACCTTCACCTTCTCGCCGCTGTCGATCCCGGTCATCTCGAACATCCACGCGAGGCCTTACGAGCAAGCCGAGGCCAAGCGGAACCTGGTCAAGCAGCTCACCCACCAGGTCAAATGGTTCGACAGCATGCAGTACCTGCTCGCGCTGGGCGAGATCGACATCCATGAGGTCGGACCCGGGAACGTCCTGACCAAGCTCACCACGGCCATCCGCCGTGAAGCACGATCATGACCACCGAACGAAAGCAGGACATTGCGATCATCGGAATGGCCTGCCGGTTTCCGGACGCCGCGAGCCCTCCGCAGTACTGGCGCAACCTGGCGCAGGGCAAGAGCGCCATCCGGACCGTCCCGCCGGATCGCTGGAGGTGGGAGGACTACTTCGGCGACCCGCAGAAGGAGGAGAACAAGACCAACAGCAGGTGGGGCGGCTTCATCGAGGATGTCGACAAGTTCGATCCGCGCTTCTTCTCGATCTCGCCGAAAGAGGCGAACTACATCGACCCGCAGCACCGCCTGTTCATCGAGGCGGCCTGGCACGCGATCGAGGACGCCGGCTACGCGCCGAGTGAGCTGTCCGGCAAGAAGATCGGCGTCTACGCGGGCGTCTCGAAGAACGATTACGCGGAGCTGATCGGGACCAAGATCAGCGCGTTCGTCTCCACCGGGACCGTGCACTCGATCCTGGCCAACAGGGTCTCGTACTTCTTCAACTTCCACGGCCCCAGCGAGGCGATCGACACGGCGTGCTCCAGCTCCCTTGTGGCGCTGCACAACGCCGCCCGCGACATCCGGGACGGCGAGTGCGAGGCGGCCATCGTGGGCGGCGTCAACGCGCTGCTCAGCCCCCGGATGTACATCTCGCACGCGAAGTCGGGCATGTTGTCGGCGGACGGGCAGTGCAAGACGTTCGATCAGGCGGCCAACGGGTACGTGCGGGGTGAGGGCGTCGGTGTCCTTTTGCTCAAGGCGCTCGACGTGGCGCTCTCGGACCGGGATCAGATCCTGGGCGTGATCAAGGCGACGGCAGTAAACCACGGCGGGAAGGCCAACTTCCTGACCGCGCCCAACGTGTCCGCGCAGGCGGACGTGATCTACGCCGCCCTGAAGAAGGCCGACGTCGACCCGCGCAACATCACCTACGTCGAGGCGCACGGCACGGGAACTCCCCTGGGGGACCCGATCGAGATCAACGCCCTGAAGAAGGCGTACGAGCAGTACTTCAAGCACAAGAACGTCACGCCGCTTCATCACTACTGCGGGCTGGGATCGGTGAAGACGAACATCGGCCACCTGGAGAGCGCCGCGGGCATGGCCTCGATCATCAAGGTCCTCCTCGCGATGAAGCACGGCGTGCTCCCGCCGGTGGTGAACTTCCACAAGCTCAACCCCTACATCAGCCTGGACGGGTCGCCGTTCTACATCCTCGAGCGGAGCACCGAGTGGAAGAGGCGTGAGCTCGGCGGCGAGCTGCAGCCGAGGCAGGCGGCCGTCAGCGGGTTCGGCATGGGTGGCGTGAACGCGCACGTCATCCTCGAAGAGGCGACGAAGAGGAGCCCGCGCCTCGGAGAGAGCGCCGGGAAGAAGCTGATCCTCCTCTCCGCCAGGGAGGGGCGAGTCCGCGCGCAGGCGCAGCAGCTCCTGGATCACCTCCGCTCGGAGGAGGGCAAGGAGCAGCCCCTGGAGGACATCGCTTTCACGCTGATGTTCGGTCGAGCCGAGTTCCCCGAGCGGCTGGCCTGCGTCGCGAGCAGCACGGAGGAGCTCGCGAACCAGCTGGAGCGCTTCCTCCAGGGCGAGCTCCCGGCGTCGTGCCACGCGGGGACGGCGTCCGGGAGCCAGCGCCATGCCCCGGTGACGGGCGATCTCGCGGAGCTCGCGCACCACTGGGTCAGCGGCGCCGAGATCGAATGGGAGGTCGCGTCGTTCCACGGACATCGCGTCTCGCTCCCCGGCTATCCGTTCGCCAGGCAGCGCTGCTGGTTCGAGGAGAGCCCCCCTGCCCCTGCCGACGAGCCAGCGCCAGCTGCAGGCCCCGCGGAGCGGCCCGCGGCGAGCGGCGCGCGCGACGTCACGGTCCATGCCGCCGATGAGATGATCCGGGACCATGTCGTTCGGGGCGAGAAGATGCTCCCCGCCGTGGGCTACCTGGAGCTGGTCCGCCAAGGCCTGCCGCCCGAGGCGCAGGCGTGGAGCTTCTCCAACCTGTACTGGTTGACGCCCACCCGCTTCGACGAGACCTCGCGGAATCTGACGATCGAGAGGGCGGGCCGGATCTTCACGATCAAGACCGGCGCCGAGGTGCACTGCCAGGGCAGCATCGAGGCGCAGCCCGCGCTCCCGCCGAGCGAAGCGCTCGACCTCCAGGCGATCTTCGCGCGTTGCTCGTCATCGAGCGGGAAAGACGAGCTGTACCGTCTGTTCGCCCGCAACGGCCTCGAGTACGGCCCGTCGTTTCAGGTCCTCGACACGCTGCGCTGGAACGAGCAGGAGGCGGTCGGCACGGTCGACACAGAGAACGCGAGCCGCTGCGCGGCGGGCATCCTGGATGGCGGACTGCAGTCGGCGGTCGGGCTGAGCGTCAGCAACGAGACGGCGGGCGGGGCGCAGTTCGTGCCCTATTTCGCGGAGCGCTTCCACCAGTCAAGCCGCCTCGCGGACGTGCGCCATTACTACGTGAAGCAGCAGCAGACCGCCGCGAAGGGCGTGATCGCCTTCGACGTCTTCTACTGCGACGGCAGCGGGCAGGTGCTCGCCGTCCTGCGCAAGCTCACGAAGCGTGCCCTGGAGACGAGCCGGGGCGCGATCCACTACTACACCGCTGGCTGGCGCGAGGACCCGGGAGCCGCCGGCGCCCCGGCCGTCTCGGGGGCGCTCCTCATCAACGGCGAGGTTGAGCTGGACGCCGGCACCCCGCGTCGCGCGCTTCAGCTGGGCAAGGCCCCTGGCCCGGAGGAGATCGCGAGCGCACTCGCACAGGTGCGCTCGAGCCAATTCGACTTCAGCCACGTCATCGTCCGGGCCGTCGATCCGGGCCGCGGAGATCTGCAGACGCTGCTGCTGCTGGCCCAGTCGCTGATCAAGGCCAGGCTGAAGCACGCGATCAAGCTCCTCTACGTCGGCCCGGACAGCGGGGCCGCGGAGCTGCCGTACCTGTTCGCGGCGGGCGGCCTCGCCCGCACCTTGAAGTACGAGTATCCGCGCATCGACCTCGAGGTGATCGGCTTCGACAAGGGCGTGGACTGGGGGCAGGCGCTGCGCAACGAGCTGCGTCTCCGGGTCGCGCCCCTTCATGAGGTCCTCTACCGGGGCGGCCGGCGCTTCTCGCGAGCGATCACCAGCGTGGACGTGACGGGCCCAGAGCAAGACCTCCCGCTCCGGAGAGGCGGGGCCTATCTGATCACCGGAGGAGCGGGCGGGCTTGGCCAGATCTTCGCGGAGCTCCTCGCGGGGACCTGGCAGGCGCGCCTGGCCCTGCTCGGCCGCCGGGCGCGGGACGGAAGGATCGACGCCTTGCTGGCGTCGATCGAGAAGCTCGGCGGGTCGGCCGTCTATCTACAGACCGATATAGGAGACGAGCGAGCCCTGATCGGAGCGGTGGGCGCGGCGCGGGAGCAGTTCGGGTCGATCAACGGCGTGCTCCAGGCCGCAGGGGTCATCGAGGACGGCTTCATCCTGCGCAAGTCGGCCGAGTCATTCGGGAGGGTTATCCAGCCAAAGATCCAGGGGACGGCGCTGCTGGATCGCGCGACGGCGGAGGACGACCTCGACTTCTTCGCGATGTTCTCGTCGGTCGCCTCGCTGATGCCGAACCAGGGGCAATGTGACTACGCCTCCGGCAACAGCTTCCTCGATCATTTCGCCGCCTACCGCCAGCAGCTCGTGGCGGCGAACCAGCGGAGCGGCCTCTCGCTGGCGCTCAACTGGCCGCTCTGGGCGAGCGGCGGCATGCAGGTCACGGACGAGGAGAAGCGACACCTGCTGCGCGTCTTCGGAATGCAGCCGCTCTCCACCGAGAACGGCCTCGCCCTGTTCCAGAAGGCGCTCCGGGTCGCCGGAGGTCAGGGCCTGGGACAGCTCGCCGGGCTCGAGGGGGACAAGGCCAAGATCGACGAGCACTTCCACGTCAAGCAGCGCCCCGTCGTGGGCGGCGTGCCGGAGGAGCTGCTCCCGAAGCTCGTCCGGAGAGACCTCTACGGCATCGTTGCCCAAGCCTTCCGGGTCCCGCCCGGACAGGTCCGAGCCAACACGTCGTTCGCGGAGCTCGGGGCCGAGTCGCTCTCGCTGCTCACGATGACCCGGCTCCTCAACCACTGTTTCGCGATCGACTTCAAGCCGACGCTGTTGTTCGACTACGGGACGGCCCAGCAGATCGAAGACCACATCCTGCAAGACAAGCGGGACGACGCGCGGCAGAGCTACGAGAAGCTCGGCTCCACGGGCGCGCTCTACCGCACCACGAGCCTGATCGATCTCGACAAATCCGACGCGAGCCAGGGGGCCTTCCAGCGCCGCTACGACAACCACGAGTTCTATATGGTCGACCACGTGGTGGGCGGCAAATACAACGTGCCTGGCGCGTGCTACATCGAAATGGCCCGCCAGGCTGGCTGCCTGGCGCAGCCGGGCCAGAAGGTCGCCAGGCTGACCAACAACTACTGGGCGAAGCAGCTCTCCTCCAGCGGCGAACCGTTCCTCGCGTACCTCGGCCTGGAGCGGAAGGACGGGAGAGCGGACTACACCATCTACAGCAAGGACGAGGCGGGACAGCAGGTCACCCACGCGACCGGAACCATCCATTATGCCTCGTTCGAGGAGGGGAGCGGGGCGGCCGCCGACCTGGACCTCCGGGCCATCCGCGAGCGCTGCACGACCCGCCGGACGCGCGAGGAGGTGTACGAGCAGATCCATGCGGAGGGCTTGAAGGTCGGCCCGACCTTCATGCCGATGCAGGGCATCGTGCTCAGTGAGCGGGAGGCGCTGGCGACGCTGGAGCTGCCGGAGGCGATCGAGGAGACCTACTGGGACTACCTCCTGCATCCGACCATGCTGACGGGCGTCTTCCAGACGGCGCTCATCAACAACCGCATCCACGGCGACGATCAGCGCGACTTCATCCCGATCGCGATCGAGGGCATCGAGGTGCTGCACCCGATTCCGAGGCGATGCCTGGTGTACTCGGAGGCCAGCCCGAAGACCGTCCACAACCGGGACATCAAGAAGTTCGACCTGACCCTGTGCGACGAGTCCGGTCACGTGCTCGCGAGGCTGACGGACTTCGCGTTGAAGACGACCGTCTCCTCCAGGGAGGCGACCCCGTCCAGAGAGGCGCCCCCGCGGGTCGCCGAGGCCACGCCCGCAGGGAGCACCGACGACTTCCAGCCGCGGGTGCTGGCGTACCTGAGGAACCTGCTCGCTCCGGTCCTCGGCATCGAGCCGTCCGCATTCAAGGCGAACGAGTCGTTCGATGCGTACGGCATCAACTCCGTGCTGATCCTGGAGCTGAACAAGGTCCTGGAGGGAGAGCTCGGCGGCGACCTGTCGCGGACCCTGTTCTTCGAATACAAGAACCTCGCCGAGCTCTCCAGCTACCTCGCGGAGGAGCACCGCGAGGCCCTCGCCGGCAACCTCGGGGCGCCGCCGGCGCGCACGGAGCCGGCGCGCACGGAGCCGGCGCGCACGGAGCCGGCGCGCACGGAGCCGGCGCGCACGGAGCCGGCGCGTGCGGAGGAGCCGATCTTCGCCCCGCTCCCCGCGCGGGTGAAGCAGCTCGAGCCTGTCCCGGTGGTGCCCGTCGCGGCAGCGCCCGCCCCCCCGGAGATCGCGATCATCGGTGTGGCCGGACGTTATCCGCATGCGGACACGCTCGAGGCCTTCTGGGCGAACCTGAAGGCCGGCCGCGACAGCATCGAAGAGATCCCGCCCGATCGCTTCGACTATGCCCCGTTCTACGACCCGGACCGGAGCGCGGGAAAGCTGTACGGCAAGTGGGGCAGCTTCATCGCCGACATCGACAAGTTCGACCCGCTGTTCTTCAACATCTCGCCGCGCGAAGCCGAGCAGATGGACCCGCAGGAGCGGCTCTTCCTCCAGACCGTCTGGCACACGCTGGAGGACGCTGGATACACCCGCCACGCTTTGCGCGGCAGCAAGGTGGGCGTGTTTGTCGGCGCGCTCTGGCAGCCGTACCTCGAGCTGGCCGTGCTCGCGCGCCAGCAAGGCGATCCGGTCGGGCCGAGCACCTTGCTCTACAGCATCGCCAACCGCGTCTCCTACTGCTGCGACTTCAGAGGTCCGAGCATGGCGGTCGACACGGCCTGCTCGTCCTCGTTCACGGCCCTGCACCTGGCCTGCCAGAGCATCCGGAGCGGTGAGAGCGAGCTGGCGATTGCAGGCGGGGTGAACCTGTCGGTCGGAGCGAGCAAGTACCTGTTCCTCAGCCAGAACAACTTCCTCTCCTCCGACGGCCGCTGCCGGAGCTTCGGCGCGGGAGGCGACGGCTACGTGCCCGGCGAGGGCGTGGGGGCCGTGCTGCTCAAGCCGCTGCACAAGGCCGCGCAGGACGGCGATCACATCTACGGCGTGATCAAGGCGACCGCGATCAACCATGGCGGCAAGACCAACGGCTACACCGTTCCGAATCCGAACGCCCAGGCCGAGATGATCCGGGAGGCGCTGGAGCAGGGCCAGGTCCACCCGCGCGCGATCTCCTACGTCGAGGCGCATGGAACCGGGACGGCCCTGGGCGATCCCATCGAGATCACCGGGCTGACCAAGGCGTTCTCCAAGCAGACCAAGGAGCGGGGGTACTGCGCGATCGGTTCGGTCAAGTCCAACATCGGACACCTGGAGGCGAGCGCGGGCATCGCGGGACTGACCAAGGTCCTGCTCCAGATGCAGTATCGTCAGATCGCGCCGTCGCTGCACTCGGCGGTGAAAAATTCGAACCTCGATCTGGCGCACACCCCGTTCGTCGTCCCGCAAGAGCTGATCGAATGGAAACGCCCGGTGGTGGAGCTCGACGGGGTCGAGAAGGAATACCCGCGCATCGCCGGGATCTCTTCGTTCGGAGCGGGCGGCTCGAACGCCCACGTCCTGGTCGAGGAGTACATCCCGGGGAGGAGCGCCCGCGCGAGCGCCCCCGAGCCCCTGCCCGTTGTGATCGTCCTGTCCGCCAGGAACGAGAGCCGCCTGCGCGAACGAGCGAGGCAGCTGGCCGAGGAGATCCAATCCGGCCGATACACGGACGATGACCTGGTAGACATCGCCTACACGCTCCAGGTGGGGCGTGAGGAGATGGAAGAGCGCCTGGCGCTGGTAGCGAGCTCCCTTCGAGAGGTGGAAAAGAAGCTCGATGGCTTCCTGCAGGGCCGTCCGGAGACTGACGGCCTGTACCGTGGTCAAGCGGACGGTGGCCGGGAAATCCTCGGCGTGTTCGGCGACGACGACGAGGATCTCCAGGATATCGTCGGCAAGTGGATGCGCCAGAGGAAGCACGCGAAGCTCGCCAAGCTCTGGGCATCCGGCCTGTCCGTGGGGTGGAGCCGGCTCTACGGCGAGACGAGGCCGCAGCGGATCTCCCTGCCGGTCTATCCATTCGCCAAGGAGCGCTACTGGCTGCCGGAGACGGCAACGTGGGATGCGAACGCGATCGCCGCTCGCGCCGTGACGGAGAGGACCGCGGCGCGGGCGGGCTCGGTGACGGGCGCCGCCCTGCATCCGCTCGTGCAGGAAGACACCTCAACTCCGGACGAGCTCCGGTTCTCGTCGACGTTCGATGGACGGGAGTTCTTCCTGGCCGACCACATCGTCGACGGGCGGGTGATCCTCCCGGGCGTCGCCTACCTGGAGATGGCGCGCGCCGCCATCGCCCAGGTGATGGCAGCGGACGGCGCCGAGCCCAGGGCGATCCGCCTGCACGATGTGGTCTGGATCCAGCCGATCGTCGTCCACGCCCGGGACCGGCGCGTGCACGTCGCGCTGGAGCCGCAAGGAGATCGAACCTTCCGGTTCTCGATCCATGACGGCGCGGAACACCTGGAGGAGGAAGCTCCCTTTTCCCAGGGGCTCGCCTCGATCACGTCGATGACCGGGGCGCAGGCGGCTCCGTTCATCGACCTCGCAGCCGTTCGGGCGCGCTGCGTACGGAAGGCGATGACCCACGAGCAGTTTTACGAGACCATGCGGGCCAAGGGCTATCATCACGGCCCTACCCTGCGAGGGGTCGAGGCCGTCTACTTCGGAGCGGGCGAGGCGCTCACCAGGTTCTCCTTGCCAGCGCCGGCCGAGCCGACCGAGCACCAGTTCGTGCTGCACCCGAGCATGCTGGACTCGCCGATCCAGGTCGGGATCGGCATCGCCCTGGACTTCGCCGCCGACCCGCACCGGACCCGCCGGACCGTGCTGCCGTTCTCCCTGGATGGGCTCGAGATCTTCGCCCGCTGCCCGCAGAGCATGTGGGCGGTGCTGACCGACAGCTCGGACTCGGATGCCAGCACCCGCAAGCTGGACATCGACCTGTGCGACGAGCGCGGCATGGTGTGCGTGCGCATGAGGGGGTTCGCCTCTCGCGTGCTGGAGAAGCGACCGAGCGTCGATGGAGCCCACCCAGAGGTGCAGGAGCAGGCCGTCATGCTCAGCCCTGTCTGGGAGCCGGTGCACGTGGAGGGCGGCCCGCAGCACCCCACGCCGACCGAGCGGGTGGTCATCGTCGCCGAGCCGGGACGCAACCGGGCGATGCTCCAAGCGCACCACCCCGCGGCGCTGATCGTAGAGCTCGGCCGCCACGACACGATCGAGGCGATCACGAGCAGGCTGCGCGCGTGCGGTTCCATTGAGCACGTGATCTGGATGGCGCCCGACGCACCCGTCAGCGGCGCCGAGGACGAGGCGATCATCGCGTCGCAACGGGACGGTGTCCTGCAGTGCTTCCGGATGGTGAAGGCGCTGCTCGCCCTGGGCTACGGGACGCGCTCGCTGGGCTGGACGGTGATCACGGTCCAGAGCCAGGCGCTCCACGCGCGCGACGTGGTGAACCCGGCGCACGCGAGCGTCCACGGGTTCATCGGCTCGCTGGCGAAGGAGTATCCGGGCTGGAGCATTCGTCTGGTCGATCTTCCGCGCGAGGGTGCCTGGCCGCTGGCGGAGGTGTTCAGGTTGCCGCCGGACGAGAAGGGCAACGCGCAGGCTTACCGCCACGGCAGGTGGCATGCGCAGCAGCTGCTCCCGTTCGAAGCGGCCGAGTCGTTCGCCGGCAAGGTACCGTATCGCACGGGGGGCGTCTACGTTGTGATCGGGGGCGCGGGCGGCATCGGCCATGCGTGGACGGAGTACATGATCCGTCACCACCGGGCCCATGTGGTCTGGATCGGCCGCCGCGCCAGGGACGCGGAGATCCAGCGGAAGCTTGATCTCATGGCGGCACTCGGCCCCGCGCCGCTGTACATCTCGGCCGACGCGACCGACCGGGACGATCTGCTCCGCGCCTGTCGGGAGATCAAGCGGCACCACGCGGCGATTCACGGCGTCCTCCACTCGGCGATCGTGCTGAACGACCACTCCCTGGCGAACATGCCGGAGAGTCAGTTCGAGGCTGCGCTGTCGGCGAAGGTGGACGTGAGCGTGCGCATCGCGCAGGTGTTCCGGGAGGAGCCGCTCGACTTCGTGGTGTTCTTCTCGTCGTTGAACTCGTTCCTGAAGCCGCCGGGACAGAGCAACTACGCGGCGGGCTGCACGTTCAAGGACGCATTCGCCTCTCAACTGGCCAAGCAGTGGCCCTGTGCCGTCAAGGTGATCAACTGGGGCTTCTGGGGGAGCATCGGCGTCGTGGCATCCGATGTCTACCGCGCGAGGATGGCCCAGATCGGCATGGGCTCGATCGAGCCCGAGGAGGCGATGGCGGCGATGGAGACGGTGCTCGCGATGCCTCTGAACCAGCTCGCGTTCCTGAAGTCCCGGCAGTGGATGACGTAGTCGAGACGATAGGCCGGTTCTCCATCACCGGAATCGCGCAATCTCAGCTCTGGAACGCAAGACATTGGACGTTCCTGTCGTCTCTACTAGAATCCACGCCCAAGATGGACATCGGACGTGAATTCTCTTCACCTTCTCCCCGGGTATTGAAGGATCCCTACGCGTTCTACGCCCAGCTGCGGAAGATGGGGCCCGTCATCCCGATCACCCACCCCGTGCTCGGGAAGGGATACCTGCTCACACGGAACGAGGATGTGTTCAGCGCCCTGAAGGATCCGCGGCTGGTCAACAATCGTGCCAATGCCGTGGAGGGCGCCGCCGGCCTCCTGGAGCGCTGGTGGATACCGGGGATCCTCCGGCTCCTCCAGAAGATCATGCTGATGCAGGACGAGCCGGATCACCGCCGCCTCCGGGACCTCATCCACAAGGCCTTCACCCCGCGCATGCTCGAGCGCCTGACCCCCCGGATAGATGAGCTCGTCGACGAGCTGCTGGACAAGGCCGCGAAGAAGCCCGTCGCCGACCTCATCGACGACTTCACCCTGCCCCTCGCGCTGAACCTCATCTCCGAGATGCTGGGCGTCCCCGAGCACGAGCGCCTGTTCTTCTGGCGTGCGCAGAGCCGGCTCGTCGAAGGCCTGGCGAGCGGCAACGTCTCCGGGCTCATCCTCGCCTATCCCACCGCGATCCGACTGGCTCGCTTCTTCCGCCGGCTGATCGCGCTGCGCCGCGAGCAGCCGGGCGACGATCTGACGTCGGCGCTCATCCGTGCGGAGCAGGCGGGGGATCGTTTCACCGAGGATGAGCTCATCTCGATGATCTTCATGCTGCTCCTCGCCGGGCATGACACGTCCATGAACTTCATCGGCAACGCGACGCTCGCGCTCCTGGACCACCCCGCCCAGCTCCAGAAGCTGCACGACCACCCCGAGCTGATCGACTCGGCCGTCGAGGAGCTGCTGCGCTACGCCGGCCCCGTGGGACACGCTGCGCCGCGGTTCGCCCGGGAGGACGTCGAGATCCAGGGCTACAAGATCCCGAAGGGGAGCCTGGTGCTGATGCTGTTCGAGTCGGCGAACCGCGACGAGGCGGCGTTCGTGGACCCTGACCGGCTGGACATCACGCGGACCCCGAACCGGCACGTGGCGCTCGGCTACGGCATTCACTACTGCGTGGGAGCGCCGCTGGCTCGGTACGAGGGCCGGAGCGCGTTCCTCAAGCTGGTGCGGCGCTTCCCGAACATGCGCCTGGCGGTGCCCCGGGAGACGCTGATCTGGCGCAAGAACCTCGCCATGCACGGGCTGAAGTCCCTGCCCCTGCACCTGTCGCCGTCCAGCGCGAGGTCATGAGCGGCGCCGAGGCCGGCGCACCGGCGGTCCTCGGCGGCCCGCTGCGGTTCACGCCCCTCGAGACCCCGGAGGGCCAGCGCTACCGGATCGAGGGCGTCCTCGCCCTGGAAGCCGTGGTCGCTATCGAGGGCAACGAAGTGCGTGCAGTACAGGCAGCGTCCCCAGCGGGATTCGAACCCGCGTAGCAGCCTTGAAAGGGCTGAGTCCTGGGCCGGGCTAGACGATGGGGACCGGCGATGCGGCGCGGGAAGCTACCGTCCGTCGTCGAGCAATGCAAGCCCAACTCGCATCGCCCGTTCCGTCCGCGGTCCCGCCCCCCGCGAAGCCCGCGGCGCGAGCCGGCCGCTCGGCGGCTCGTCACGGCGGGCTTCCCGAGGGAAGGCGCCGGTCCTCGTGGACCCGCTACCCGCTGCGGCGGGGTCAACCGGAGTGAGCCGGCGTCCACGCGGGAGCGTCGCTCGCGGGGAACGAGTCCTCCACGGTCTCGTCCACCTTTTGTTCCGTCTCCTTGTCCGCCGTGGCCTGGTGGCCCTCCACGGGGTCCCCCGGGACGTGCCTGCGTTGCCCGCCCCCGGCCTTCCGCTCCTGCGAGGGCGCGTCGGCGGCGCTCCTGGACGTCTCGGCCCCTCGTTCCTCCGATCCCTTCTCGTTCGTCTTCATGCGCACCTCCTCGGGTTCATGCGCACCTCCTCGGGCTGTTCCGGCGTCTCCAGACCACCTGGAGCCGTCGAGGCGCACCGCAAGGGGGCCAACCGGGCGCCGGTGAGCTCGGCAGGGCTCGACGCAACCGCGAACCCCTGGACGACCGCGCTGAATCGGGCGACCATGCGAGCCGCGCCACCCACCTTGCGCCACACAGGCAGACACCTTCCCCATGCTTCCGCTGCTGCCCCTCGGGCCTGCCGTTCCGACGTCCCAGGGAGGACCGTGCATCGCCCTCGGCGCCTGACGCGCCCCGCGCTGCTCGCCTTCTGCCTTTTCCCGGCGCTCCTCTCCGCCGCCCCTTCGCGCCCTGCGCTCGCGCAGCTTCCGCCTGCGCCGCCCTCTCCGCCCTCGCCTCCGCCCTCCCCCGCCCCGCCTCCCCTCGAGGTCGTCGTCACCGGCACCCGCACCCCCGAGAGCAGCCAGCGCGCCACGGTGCGCACGCGCGTCATCACCCGCGAGGAGGCCGAGCGCCGCGGCGCCACGAACGTCGGCGAGGCGCTCGACGGTGAGCTCGGCGTCCAGGTCAACCCGAGCGCCTACGGCTCCCTTGGCAACCCGAGCGCCATCCAGATCCAGGGCTTCGACCTCGACCGCGTCCTCGTCCTCGAGGACGGCGAGCGCGTCATCGGCGACAGCGGCGGCGCCATCGACCTCTCCTCCCTCCCGCTCAGCGACGTCTCGCGCATCGAGCTCGTCACCGGACCGACGAGCTCGCTCTACGGCGCGAGCGCCATCGGCGGCGTCGTCAACGTCCTCTCCGCTCCCCCGGCCCACCCGGGCTTCAGCGGACGCGGCCGCGTCGAGGGCCGCAGCCGCGCCGGGCTGCTCGTCCAGGGATCCGGCGCCTACCGCGGCGAGCGCGCCTGGGCCAGCGCCGACGCCTCGTTCCAGCGCGAGGACAGCCTCTCCCTCCTCGACGACAGCGCCGCCACCACCCTGCCCGAACGCGCACAGCACCTCGTCGGCCTACGCGCCGGTGCCGACCTCGGCCGCGGCATCGACGTGCGCCTCCGCGCGCGGTGGATCCACGACGAGCAGGACGGCATCGAGCAGCCGCCGCAGCTGCCAGGCCTCCCCGTCTACCTCTACGACCTCCCCGAGGTCACCGACCGCGTCACCCTCCACCTCACCGAGACGCTCGACCTCGGCGGCGGCTCCAACCTGCGCCTCGCCGCCGGCCGGCAATGGGCCTTCCGGACGAGCGGGCGCGACCTGCGCGGCTCGCCCTTCGCGGAGACGCGCGACCGCACAGGCACCCTGCAGAGCTACGAGGCCATCGCCACCGTCGCCCAGGGACAGCTCACCTGGGTCGCCGGCGTGCGCGCCGAGGTCGAGTCGCTCACCCAGGAGCGCGATCGCACCGAGGTCTCCACCTCGGGCATCTCCGAGAGCGCCATCGATGAGGTGCCCCACACCGAGCTCGGCAGCGCCGCGCTCTACGGCCAGCTCGCGTGGAAGCTCACCGATCGACTCACCCTCATGCCCGGCGTCCGCGGCGAGTACTGGCCGCGCTACGGCGGCGTCATCGCCCCGCGCCTCGCGCTCGCCTACCGGCCCGCGCCGTCGCTCACGCTGCGCATCTCCGGCGGCCGAGGGTTCCGCACGCCCAGCGCGAAAGAGCTCGGCTTCTCGTTCGATCACTCGGGCCTCGGCTACATCCTCGAGGGCAATCCGAAGCTCGCCCCGGAGACGTCCTGGGGCGCGAACGGCGATGTCACATGGATCCCCAGGGAAGGCCTCACGGTGCGCGCCGGCGCCTTCGCGAACTGGGTCGACGACCTGATCGACATCAACCCGAGACCCATCCGCTCCTCCGGCGGCGTCGACACGTATACCTACAAGAACGTCGCCAAGGCGCGGACCGCAGGCGTCGAGCTCTCGGCGACGTTCCAGGCGGCGTCGTGGCTCCGCGCCGAGGCCGGCTACGCCTACCTCTGGACGCGCAACAACGACACGGCCAATCCCGGGCAGCCGCTCTCCGGCAAGCCGCCGCACACAGCGCAGGCGGCCCTCCGCGCCGGCCTGCCCTTCCAGATCGAGCTCGTCACCCGGCTGCGGACGATCTCCAGCGCGTTCATCGAGGAGGGCCTGCGCGCGCCCGGCTTCACCACGCTCGACGCGCGGCTCGCGCGGCCGCTCTGGCCTTCATCGCAGGCCTACGTCGGCGTCAGAAACCTCCTTGGCGCGCAGAAGGATCCTGACCGCCGCGGCGATCACCGGCCCCTCGAGGGGCGCACCGTTTACCTCGGCGTCGTCGCCGGGCTACCCTGGGAGGATTCATGACAAGAGGATCAGTCGCCATAGCGCTTCTCCTGCTCGCACCGGCGTGCAGCAGCGGGGACGAGCAGATCACCGAGGACGGCACGCTCCTCGAGATCGAGGTGCCGGCCTCCGGCCGCGTCTTCCTCCAGCTCGCCACGCCGGAGGTCGTCGTCCCGGCCGGCGACGCCGCGGCGTCCACCGAATGGGACCTCGCGTTCTCGGGGTACGACGTCCTCACCAACAGCGGCCTCAGCGGCCCCGGTGATGGCGGAGCGCTGCCGATCAGCCTGGAGGACTACCGAGCAGGCCAGCTGCCGAGCACCCCCTTCCTGCTCCAGGACGAGGCCGGCGGCGCCTTCACGCGCTGGTACGCCTACGACGGCGAGACGCACGTCGCCTTCAGCCGCTATCACATCCAGGCGATCGAGCACGAAGGGCGGTACTGGAAGCTCCAGATCCTCTCCTTCTACGGCGAGGTGGACGGGGCGCCGGTCACGGGGCTCTACCAGCTCCGCTATGCCGAGGTGCTCCCCGACGGCTCCGGTCCGACGGTCGACATCAAGGATCTCGACGCGACCGCGGGCGGCATCGAGCAGGTTGACACCGCGCCGAGCGCTTGCCTCGACCTCGCCGGCAACCAGCAGCTGATGCTCACGCCGGAAGAGGCGCGCGCGTCGACGGCGTGGCACGTCTGCTTCCGCCGGTCGCTCGTCAGCGTCAACGGCGAGCTCGGCGGCCCCGGGACCGCGCGCGGCGCCGACCTCCAGGAACAGGAGGAGCGCTCCGAGGCGCTCGCCGAGGTCAAGGAGCGGACCGCCGAGTCGGAGGAAGCGCGGTTCAACGCCGCCGACCACGCCGCCCTCACCGATCCCGCGGTCGCGTACCGCGGCGACCACATCGCCACGGCCTTCACGGGGCGATGGCTGGCTCCCGGGTCGAGCCCCCCCGCCCCGGCAAAGGACGCCGCATGGCTCGTCCAGAGCGCAGACGGCCAGTCGCGCTTCGTCGCCGTGATCGAGCGCTTCGAAGGCGCGACCGACGTTTCCCCAGAACGGGTGATAATGCGCGTCAAGCAAGTGGAATGACCTCCACTCCCGTGATCTTGCGCCGCGGGACGTCACGAAGGTGCGCGGCGCGTGACATCGCGCCAGGACCCAAGCATACTGCGCGCGCGGTAAGGGACGCCCTTACCCACGATAAGGAGTACGCTTATGACAGAGTCGCTTGCACCCGCATCGCGCGCCAGAGGTCCGTTTCGCGAGAATGGGACGCTGGACGATGAGCGCGGGGCAACGCGGGCGCGCCGTGGGGGCCTGCTCCCCGCGGTGGCGCTCGCCGCGGGGGCCGCGCTGGCCGCAGGCGCCTGCGGCGGCAGGGTGGTGGTCGACGGGTTCGAGCCCACCGACGGCGCCGGCGGCTCCGGAGAGACGGCGAGCTCCGCCACGCCAGGATCATCGGGCGTCGGTCAAGGGGGCGACATCGGCGAGGGCGGCGCACCGCCGATTCCGCCCCTCGTGAAGCAGGAGTTCGGTCTCGTCGCCGGGGAGGCCGTCGCGGTGGTGGTCCCGCCCGGCACCCTCGGCATCACGGCCGTCGCTCAGCTCCTGACCTCGCCGCCGAGCTGGGAGCCGATCGGGATCAAGAGCATCACCGGACCTGACGGCAGGCTGCTGGTGACGGACTACTCGATTCCGGGCACCATGGCCCTCTTCTACAACCAGGGCATCGGCACGGCGGCCGTACCCCAGACTGGCACGGCTGCAACCGTGCCACTTGTGCCAGGCACCTACTGGATCGCGGCCGGCGACGGCAGCTCCGGCCCCCTGGCGGCGCCGGCGCGCCTCTCGGTGTGGCGCCGTCAGACGCTCGACGGGCGCTTTCACGGCGGGAAGATCGACATCAACGCCTTCATCGCCGGAAACGCGATCTCCGAGGAGTACATGCAGCGCGCGCTGCTCGCCGCCTACAGGGGGTTCGTGGGGCTCGACGTGGGCAGCATCACCGTCCATCACATCGGGTCGGAGTGGGCGAGCGTCGACGAGGAGCGCCTCCCCGGCGTGCTCGAGCAGACGGCCGGCGCCCTCGGCAGGCCGGCGCTCAACGTGATCGCGGTGTCGGAGTTCCACGGGCGGCTCGCGGGCGCGGCCGGCGCGACGCCCGCCGCCCCTGCGGTCGCGGTCGAGCACGGGACCCACCTCAGCGGGATCGTCGTCACGCTCTTCGAGGACCCCGGGGTCGACACCATCATCCTGCGCCACGAGCTCGGCCATTTCGCCGGGCTGTTCCACACCACCGAGTTCGACGCCGGCTTCGCCGATCCGCTGGACGACACCTCGCAGTGCGACGACGTGCTCTCGCAGCTCGAGGGCTGCCCCGATTTCGACAACATCATGTTTCCGACGGGGGGCGACCTCTCGAGCACCATGACGCCGCAGCAGACGACGATCGTGCAGGCGAGCGCGCTCTACCGGGGGATCGTCGAGGACGGCGGCGGCGCGGCGGCTCCGCTCCCGGCCGGCCCGGGTACGCCGGCGAGCGGAGCGCCCGTGGCGCCGCCGGCCCCGAGCGGGGACGCCCGGGCCGCGGCGCCCGGCCGCCGCGCCTGGGGGGCGGCGCTCCCGCCGCGCGCCGCGATCCTGCTCGGGGGGCACTTCTGCGGGCACAGCGCGGCCGGGGGCGCGGGCTTCTTCGCGCGGCTCGGCGCGGCCGGCGGCGCCGACGCCGACCAGCTGCTCGCGGTCGGCCGCGATGAAGGCGCGCCGGTGCACGCCAGGGCGCGCGCCCTCGCGGCGGCCGGCCGCTCCGCCGCGGCCTCGGCGCCCCCCGCGCGCGTGGTCGCGGAGCTCCAGGCCATCGCCGCGGACCCGCGCCTGCCGCGGCCGACGCGGCTCGGCGCGATCCAGGGGGTCGCCTCCGCGTCGCCCGCCGCCGCCCGCGCGCTCGCCGCGCGCCTGATCGCCGATCCCGATGAGGTGGTCGAGCGGACGGCGATCCGCGCGGCGCGGTGATCCGCGATCGTGCCGAGATCCCGGCTTTTGAGGACAGCTTATTCGTCTAGCCGGCCTTGGCCCTCGCGGCCATGGAGATGAGGCCCGTCCCGGCGACGGCGCGCGCGAAGTCCAGGCCCGTCAGCACGCCGCGGAGCCGTCGCCCCTGCACCACGAGCACGCGCCGCGCCTGCGACGCGTGCGCGGCGGCTGCGGCCCGGTGGAGCGGCGTCCGGGCGTCGAGACAGACCATGGCAGGGCTCATCACGTCCTCGACCGGCGAGTCCGACAGCACGCCGTGCGCGAGCAGCGCCTCGGTCTGGGTGAACATCCCCACCGGCCAGCCGCCCGGGTCCACCACCACGAGCCCGCTCACCTGCGCCGTCGTCAGGCGGTCGGCGGCCAGCGCGAGCGGCGCTTCGAGCGGGATCGTGTACGCGGGGGCCGACATGAGCTCGGCGATCGGCGTCGCCTCCCGCGACTCGACAAGGGCCAAGAGGAGATCCTTCGTGCTGAAGACGCCGGTCAAGGTGGCGTCGTCGCGAACGAAGACGCGGTGGATGCGGTGCTTCAACAGCACGCTCGCCGCCTGGACGACCAGCGTCGTGCGCCCGACCGTGATGATCCCTGGGCGCAGCACGTCGCGCGCCGGGACGTCGGGCAAGGTGAGCAGCATTCCGCGGCTGTTGGTCTTCGTCTCGAACTGGCCGAGCCGGAGCAGGTCGGTGCGCGACAGCACGCCCAGCGCACGCGACGCCGCATCGACGATGGGTACGCAGGAAATTGCGTGCTCGCACAACGAGCGGTGGACCCCGGGCAGGAGGGTCGTGTCGGGCGCTGTGATGACTTCGCAGGTCATGTAACGCGAGACAGGTGTCGCAAAGCGCATCATGGGGAGGATTCCTCAGAGGACGCCGGCGCGGGTCTCGGGCAGGCGGCGCGTGAGCGCGCAGCAGACGGGAGCAAGAAGCGATCCGTAATGCCGCAACGTGCGGCCGCGCCCGGCCGCCTTTGAGCGAAAGGCGTGACGCAGCGCCGCGAGCGGGCGCCGCGAGCGGGCGTTGCAAGCGGGCTCACCGCCGACCGCGCTGGCGCAGGCGTCGCGCGTGGGCGCGCGATCTGCGCCGGGGGTGTGTTACGAGCTGGGCAGTTCCGGGGCGATGAGCCCGAGGTCAGCGCGCCCAGCCGCCGATGTCCCAAAATGCATCACGTGGGGAGCCCTGGAACGTAGCCGCCGGGGCACGGCCGTAGCGGAACTGGAAAACCCCCGGGGCGCCTGGCCGCCTGGAGCAGCGCGTTGACCGCGAGCTCCCGGCGGCCAGCGCTCCGGCGACTTGCATCAGGCGACCCGCGGCTCAGACGCTGAGCGCAGCGCGGCTCCCTGTCGAGGTCCCGAGAGCACGCCGCGCCATGGCGCGGGGCCGGAGCTCACCTTCGCCTCGCAGCGCCGGCGCGGGGCGATTACCACCGCCCGTTGCAACCACCACCGTAGCCGAAGTTGCCGCCGCCGTAGTTGCCGAAGGCGCCGGAAGGGCCGCCGTAGCCGAAGTTGCCGGAAGGGCCGCCGTAGCCGAAGTTGCTGCCGTAGCCGCCGCCAAACGGCTGGCCGATGCCGCTGGACCACGGCCCCCCCCAGGACGGGTTGCTGAAAGAGCCCCCCCAGGGATCGAAACCGCCGCCCCTGTTCCAGGGGCGGCGCCACCGGTCGCGCCCCCAGCCGCAGTTCCGCGAGTTCCCATAACCGTGCAGCGCCTGCGAGGTCTCCTCGACCTCCACGGCCTCGGCCTCGTCCATGTCGATCTCGTCGGCGCCCGCCTCGCCCGCCGCGCACCCGGTGGTCAGGGCGGCCATCGCCATCGCAACACGCATCCACCTGCTATTCAACAGCTCAACCATTTCTCCTCCTTCCACGGCCCGCGACATCCGCAGGCCGTCAGGTCAGTCGGATTGAGCAGAGAGCAGCGCTCGTGCCCGAGAGCCGGTGTGCACAGGCTGCCGCCCGAGGGCGCGCGCAGCGGGCGGGAGGCAGCGACAAACCGACAATCCTAAACAGCGCACAACCTCGCAGTGGAGGCGCGTTCACCCGCGCTGGATCGCTGAGCAGATAAGGATCTTCGAGGCGCGCGCAGCGCACAGCAGCTCGCCGCGGCAGGCCCCCTTGAACGACGCGACGACTCGCGCAAAACACGCCTTTAGCGAGCCGCGGGTTTCTCGGCGCAGGGCGCCTCCACGAGGCGTCTCCGACGATTCGAAGCCTCGTCACCGACACGAGCGGTCGACAGGCGACAACGCCATACCAGCACTCACCCTCATCGGACGATCCGCGCCTTTCCGCGCGGCGCGCTCAGCCCATTTCCTCTGCGCCCACGTAGGCAAAGGTGCTCGACAAGAGCGTTCCAGGCGTCTCGCGACGTGCGCACCAGAGCACCTGTCGGGCCGGCCCCTGCACGCGCGCCCCGCTGGAGAAGCCCATGACATAACGCCCGCCGAACGTGTCGCCGAGAACGCGCGCCGCGCGGCGCCCCCGCAGGTAAGCTCGGCCCATGCTTCGCCTCGTCGCGCGCCCTGCGCGCCCATCCGATTATGACCACTTTGCTCGGCTCTTCGTGGAGCTCGGGACGGACCACCCGGTCCTGCCTCGCGACCGCTGGGAGAGCGCCTTGGCCAGGGACACCCTCTTCTTCGAGGCGGACGGCGAGGTGGTCGCCTACGCCTATGTCCAGCCGCTGCGCGGGGTCGGCTACGTGCGGCACGTCGTCGTCGCGCCGTCCCATCGCGGCCGCGGCGTCGGCGTCCAGGTCATGCGCGCCGTCGCCGCGCACCTCCGCGGCCGCGGCTGCACGCGCTGGTGCCTGAACGTGAAGCCGGACAACACCGCTGCCGTGCGGCTCTACCGGAGCGCCGGCATGGAGAACGTCTACGCCATGACCACGCTCCAGCTCGCCTGGGACGCCGCGGCGCGCCTCCCGCGCCCTGCCCGCCCGGTCATCGCCCGCCCGGCCGAGCCGCCCGACGACGCCGTCCTGGAGGCGTCGTTCGGCCTGCTGCCCGGCCAGATCGCCGAGGCCCGCGGCCGGGGCGGCCTCGTGCTCCTCTGCCTCGTCGACCCCGCCGCGCCGGGCGCCGCCCCGCTGGGGCTCGCGAGCTTCGACCCGTTTCTCCCCGGCGCGTTTCCCTTCCGCGTGGCCGCTCCCGAGCTCGCCGCTCCCCTGCTCGACGCCATCCGCCCCCACGCCCCGCGCGCCCCCGAGGCCCTCCTCGTCACGGTCGAGGACGACGACGCGCTCGCCGCCGCGCTGCGCGCGGTGGGCGCGACAGTGCAGCTGGTCGGCGCGCACTTTCGCGGCGAGATCCCGGACCCCGGCTGAGCCGCGAAGGCCGCTTGCCCTCGCAGCCACACCGCAGTACCGAGCCGGCCATGAGCCCACTTCCCGGCCTCCCCGGCGACTTCCTCGCGGCCGTCCAGCGCGAATTTCCCGCGGATTTCCTCTCCACGGACGCGGCCGATCTCGCGACGTTCGGCCGCGACTGGACCAAGGTCCACGAGCCGAGGCCCTCGGCCCTCGCGCTCCCGCGCTCGACCGAGGAGGTCTCGCGGCTGCTCCGCCTGTGCTCCGAGCACCGCGTCCCGGTGGTGCCCTCGGGCGGGCGCACGGGGCTCGCGGCCGGCGCCGTGGCGGCGAAGGGCGAGCTCGTCGTGTCGCTCGAGCGGATGCGCCGGATGGGCCCGGTCGACGTGCTCGGCGCGACCGTGCGCGTCGAGGCCGGCGCCGTGACCGAGGCGGTGCACCAGCACGTCGCGCCGCACGGCCTCACCTGGCCTGTCGACTTCGCCTCCAAGGGGTCGAGCCAGGTCGGCGGCAACATCGCGACGAACGCCGGCGGCGTGAAGGTCATCCGCTATGGCCTCACGCGGCAGTGGGTGCTCGGGCTCACCGTCGTGACCGCGAACGGCGCGGTGCTCGAGATGAACGGCGCGCTCGAGAAGAACAACACCGGGATCGACCTGCGCCAGCTCTTCATCGGCAGCGAGGGCACGCTCGGGATCATCACCGAGGCGACGCTCAAGCTCACGCGGGTGCCCGAGGGGCTCAACGTGTTCCTGTTCGCGGTGCCGGATCTCGCCGGCGTGCTCGCGCTGTTCCGCGAGGCCCGGCTGGGGCCCTTCGTGGTGATGGCCTACGAGTTCTTCACGGAGAAGTGCCAGGCGCGCCTGCGCAGCCACCGGAACGTGCGCGTGCCGCTCTCCGCGCCGTCGGACTACTACGTGCTCATCGAGGTCGAGCGCGGCCAGCCCGAGGCCCTCGAGGCGTGGATCACCTCGCTGTTCGAGCGCGAGCTGGTCACCGACGGCACGCTCGCGCAGCACGGGGCGCAGGCCGCCGAGCTCTGGGCGCTCCGCGAGGGGATCAGCGAGAGCCTGTCGGCGACCGGGCTGCCGCACAAGAACGACGTCTCGCTCCCCATCCAGGAGCTCGAAGGCTTCTGCTCCGAGCTGGAGAGCCTGTTCGAGGCCAGCTATCCAGGGTGGGAGATCGCGCTCTTCGGCCACATCGGCGACGGCAACCTCCACATCAACGTGATGAAGCCCGACAGCCTCACGCGCGAGGAGTTCCTCCGGCGCACCCACGAGGCGGATCACGCGATCTTCACGCTCGTGAAGAAGTACCGCGGCAGCATCTCCGCCGAGCACGGCATCGGCCTGCTCAAGAAGGACTACCTCCCCTACTCGCGCTCGCCCGAAGAGCTCTCGATCATGCGATCGATCAAGCGGGCGCTCGATCCGCTGAACCTCATGAACCCGGGCAAGATCCTCGATGTCTGAGCGCGTCCCAGGCCCCCTCGGCCCGAGGCATCCGGCGCGACGCCGGTGGACGGGCATGTAGAAACCCAGCCATTCAGCGCGTGATCGGCCCCGGTGCGCCGGCGGCCGTCCTGCGGAGAGGAGAGACGATGACCCTCGACGAATCCAAGCTATCGCACCGGTTCACCGAACGGAGCGGCGTGCGCCTTCACTACGTCGAGGCGGGCGAGGGGCCGCTGGTCGTGCTCCTCCACGGCTTTCCCGAGCTCTGGTACTCGTGGCGCCACCAGATCCCCGCGCTGGTCGAGGCGGGTTACCGCGTGATCGCGCCGGACATGCGCGGCTACAACCTCTCGGACAAGCCCCGGGGCGTCGCGGCCTACGGGCTCGGCGAGCTGACCGCGGACGTCGCGGCGCTCATCGAGGCTTCGGGCGCGGAGCGCGCCGCGGCGGTGGTCGGCCACGACTGGGGCGCCGCCGTCGCCTGGACGTTCGCGGCGCGGTATCCCGCGCTCCTCGATCGGCTTGTCGTCCTCAACGGCGCTCGGCCCCAGCGGCTGCTCGCCGCGTTCCGCACGGCGCGGCAGCTCCGCAAGAGCTGGTACATGTTCTTCTTCCAGCTCCCGAAGCTCCCCGAGCTGCTCGCCCGCAGGAAGGACTACGCGTGGCTCCGCGCGGCGGTGAAGCATGAACCGCAGCGGCCCGGCGCGACGAGCGACGAGGAGCTCGCCCGTTATGTCGAGGCGTGGTCGCAGCCGGGCGCGCTCACGGCCACGATCAACTACTACCGCGCCGGCTTCCGCCCGAGCAACCTCCGCGGGCTGGCCAGGACGCCCCGCGTCGACGCCCCCGTGCTGGTGATCTGGGGCGAGCACGACCGCTTCCTCGGCGCCGAGCTCGCCGAGCCGGATCCGGAGCTCGTCCCGAACGCCCGTGTCGCCCGCGTCCCCGACGCGGGCCACTTCGTGCACTACGACCGGCCGGAGAGGGTCAATCAGCTCCTCCTCGAGTTCCTGCGGTGAAGCCCGCGGCAGCGCGGCCGCGTCGCGCTGTCGTCAAAGCGGTTTTTCGCCGCCACGGACCCGTTTGACACGGCGGTGCGGCCGATCGACCCTGCCGGGCGAACATGCTCCGCCGCATCCCTGATCGGAATATCTGGCTCGTCTACGGCGCGATCTTCCTCCTCGGCCTCGCTTACGGCATCGCCATCTCGCTCACGGCGGTCTTCCTGGACATGCGCGGGTTCACCAAGCGCGACATCGGGCTGCTCGCGTCGTGCTTCGCGCTCGGCATCGTCCTGCTCTCGCTGCCCATGGGCGCGCTCATCCGCCGGTTCTCGGCGAAGGCCACGCTGGTGCTCTCGCTGGCCGGGTACGCGGCCGCGGTCGGCGTCTTCCCCTACCTGCCGGGCTTCGCCTCCATCGCGGCGGTCCGCTTCCTCGACGGCGCGTGCTCGGTCGGCATCTGGGTGAGCTGCGAGACGATCCTGCTCGCCCGGTCGGACAAGGACAACAAGGCGTTCATCACGAGCCTCTATGCGGTCGCGATGGCGCTCGGCTATGTCATCGGCCCGCTCTGCGCGAAGGGCATCGTCGCGCTCGCCTCGATGCCCGCGGCGTTCGTGGTCTCGTGCGTCATCGCGGCGCTCTCCGCGCTCCTCGTGCTCGCGCGCCTCGATCGCGACCCGAGGGACGCGCCGGCGCACGGGGAGGCCGGCGCGCCGGACGGCGGGGAGCCTCAGGCGACCTCTGCCTCGATCCTCTGGCGCATCAAGACCGCGTGCTTCGCGACCTTCGCCTATGGCTACTTCCAGGCCTCGGTCGTCCTGTTCCTCCCGCTGTATCTGATGGCGTCGAAGGGCGTCACGCTGGACCAGACGATCCTCATCCCTGCCTTCTTCGCGGTCGGGATGCTCGTCTTCACCAACGTCTTTGGCCGGATCGGCGATCGCCGCGGCCACCTGTTCCTCATGCGCGTGCTCGGCGCGATCGGCACGCTGATGATCCTCGGCTTCGTGTACCTGGATCGGTACGAGGCGATGTGCGCTGCGGTGCTCGTCGCCGGGGCGACGCTCGCGTCGATCTCGCCGCTCAGCCTCGCGCTCCAGGGCGTCGTCACCGCGCCGCGCGACTACAGCCGCGCGAACTCGCTCTACAACGTCTTCTACGCCGCCGGGATGCTCCTCGGCCCCCCGGTGTCGAGCGCCCTCTACGAGGCCTTGGGCGGCGTCGCGATGCTCTACCACCTGGCGGTGCTGTGGGCCGGGTTCGTCGTCTTCGCCCTCGTCTTCGCGGGGGACGACCCGGCGGCGCGGCGGCGCGAGCGGAGCCGGGTCGAGGCCGCCGCCTGAGGGCGAGCTCGGCGGGGCCCCCGCCCCCCGAAGAACACCCCGCCGGCGGCCGGGCCCTGCTCTCAGTAAAGAACGCGCGTCCGGAGGCTGGTCTCCAGCGCCCCGATCCGCCGGCTCACCTCGGCCGACACGTCCTGCGAGAGGTCCATGATGAGGTAGCCGATGTTGGCGTCCGTCGACAGCACCTGGCTGTCGATGTTGGCGTTCACGTCCGACACGATGCGGTTCACGTCACGGAGCACGCCCGGCACGTTGCGGTGGACGTTGAGGATGCGGTGCGTGCCCTTGAGCGGCGGGAGCTCCACGTTCGGGAAGTTCACCGCGCCCGTCGTCGCCCCGGTGGTCGCGAACTGCGTCAGCGCGCGCGACACCTCGCGGCCGATGGCCTCCTGCGCCTCCTCGGTCGAGCCGCCGATGTGCGGCGTCAGGATGACGTTCGGGAGCCGCTGCAGATCCGTGTGGAAGCCGTCCGAGTTCGACTCGGGCTCCTCCGGGTAGACGTCGATCGCCGCGCCCGCGAGGTGCCCGCTCTTCAGCGCCTCGGCCAGCGCCGGGATCACCACGACCGTGCCGCGGCTCGCGTTGAGCAGGTACGAGCCCTTGCGCATGTGCGCGAGCTCGGCGGCGCCGATCATCCTGTGCGTCTCCGGCGTGCCCGGCACGTGGAGCGAGACGAAGTCCGACTCGGCGAGCAGCGCCTCCAGCGTCGGCAGCGGGCGGTTGTTGCCCATCGGGAGCTTCTGGCCGATGTCGTAGTAGACGACGCGCATCCCCATCGCCTCGGCGAGCACGCCGAGCTGCTGGCCGATGTGGCCGTAGCCGATCAGGCCGAGCGTCTTGCCGCGGATCTCGTAGCAGGCCTTCGAGACCTTCTTCCAGGTGCCGGCGTGCACCTCGCGCGACCGGTCGCCGAGCTGCCGGGAGAGCATGACGCACTCGGCGATGATCATCTCGGCGACGCTGCGCGTGTTGCTGAACGGCGCGTTGAACACCGGCACACCGCGCCGGTTCGCCGCGTCGAGATCGACCTGGTTCGTGCCGATGCAGAAGCACCCGATGGCGAGCAGCTTGTCGGCCTTCTCGAGGACGCGCGCGGTGACGTGCGTCTTGCTCCGGATGCCGACCATGTCCACGCCCGCGAGCGCGGCGATCAGCTCGTCCTCCTTCATCGCGGAGCTGCGCGTCTCGATC
This sequence comes from Sorangium sp. So ce887, assembly GCF_051521455.1. Classification (NCBI taxonomy): domain Bacteria; kingdom Pseudomonadati; phylum Myxococcota; order Polyangiales; family Polyangiaceae; genus Sorangium; species Sorangium sp. So ce887. Next base: position 6,008,427 of record NZ_CP150354.1, read on the forward strand.
TCGAACGACCGCGTTCGAAAGAGCTCGTGCGCGCTCTGGTGGATGTTCTCGAGCAGGAGCACCTTGACGGGCTCCTTCGCGGCTGGGGGGGTGGTCTGAAGTTTCGTTGAAGTTGGCGTCATTGGCTTCATCCGTCAGGGCCACCTCTACCGCAACTTGGCCCGTTTGCATCTCGGATCCGATCCGGCGCCGCCGGGGCGGCTGTCCGCGCATCCGTTGCGCGCGGCAGATCGCCGCACCGCCCCTCGCGCGCGCGCCGCAGGGGAGACGCCTTGCCCACGGCAGGCTAGATTGCGCCGCATGCGCCACCGCAGATCCGCTCGACTCCCCGCCTTCCTCGCCGTCGCCGCGCTCGCCGCTGCCCCTGGATGCAAGGGGAAGCCCAGCCCCGGCGGCCCGCCGCAGAGCGCGACGACGGCCCACGACGCGCCCGCGGCGCCGCCGGCCTCGACGACGATCGACACGATGCCGCCGCCGGTCCCGCCGCCGTCGAAGAACGCGCTCATCGAGGACGAGCGCAACACGATCTCGGTGTTCCGCGAGGTCGCGTCCGCGACGGTGTTCGTGACGCAGCGCCGCCTCGTGGTGGACCGCTTCTTCGGGACCGCGGTCGAGGTCCCCGCCGGCTCGGGCTCGGGCTTCGTCTGGGACGCTGACGGGCACATCGTCACGAACTTCCACGTCGTGGACAACGCGCAGTCGCTCATCGTCCGGCTCCAGGGGGAGAAGACGTTCCCGGCGCGCCTCGTCGGCGTCGAGCCGCGCAAGGACATCGCCGTGCTCAAGATCGACGCGCCGAAGGAGATGCTCAAGCCGATCCAGGTCGCGCCCCTGCGCGAGCCGCTCGAGGTCGGGCAGAAGGCGATCGCGATCGGCAACCCGTTCGGCCTCGATCACACCCTGACGACCGGCATCATCAGCGCGGTCGGCCGCCAGGTCGAGGGCGCCGGCGGCGTGACCATCCGCGACATGATCCAGACCGACGCCGCCATCAACCCCGGCAACTCCGGCGGCCCGCTGCTCGACTCGAGCGGGCACCTCATCGGCATGAACACGATGATCTTCTCGAAGAGCGGCGCCTCCGCCGGCATCGGCTTCGCCGTGCCCTCGACGATGATCGCGCGGGTGGTCCCGCAGATCATCAAGACCGGCAAGGCCGAGACGGTCGGCCTCGGCATCCAGCTCGACCCGGCCCGCCGCCTCGAGCGGCGCAACGGCATCCGCGGCGTCATCGTGATGGGCGTCATCCCCGACGGCCCCGCCGCCAAGGCAGGCCTGCGCGGCCTCTCCGAGGGCGACCGCGGGCTCGTGCTGGGCGACGTGATCGTCGGGCTCGACGGCGCGCCGGTCGCGGACTACGACGCGCTCTACAACGCGCTCGACGGCAAGAAGCCGGGCGAGAAGGTGAAGGTCGACCTGCTCCGCGGCGGCCAGAAGACCACCGTCGAGATCGCGGTCGAGCTCCTCAGCTGAGCGGCCGGCGGCCGCCGAGCGGTGTCCGTCGGGAGGAGCGATGAGCCGCCCGGCGGCCGCCGGCGCGGGCCCCGCCGGGCGAAGGCGCGCTCAGGCGATGATCGGATCGATGAGCCCGCCTTCGAGGCTCTCGTCGCCGAAGGTGTCGAGCGGGCCGCCCTGGCCATTGGTGCAGCCGACGGCCGCGCCGATCGTGTTGAGCAGCTTGTTGTTGGCGACCTTGACGTCGACGAACTGGCCGGTCTTCAGGTAGCCCGCGGCGCCGCCGGCGAGGATGTACGGGACCCTCCGGAACGAGTGGTACTTGTCGGCGTTGTCGTTGAGCCACACCGCCACGCCGTGGTCGAGCAGCGTCCCCGAGCCGAGCTCGTAGGACGAGAGCCTGTCGAGCAGGTGCTTGAAGATCCGCCCGTGGATCCGGTCGATCTGGTGATGCAGCTCCTGCGCGCCCTCGATCGGCGGGCCCTCGGAGCCGTCTCCGTCGATGCGGTGGGAGATCTTGTGGAAGCTCTTCTGCCGCGCGCCGTGGATCGTGTACTCGGTCCCGTCGTTGCCGTCGCCCACCTGGAGCGTCGCCGCGCGCGTCACGCCGCACGCCATCGCGAGCGCGATGATGTCCATCTGCATGCGGGCGATGGTCTCCACGTTGTCGTGGCTGCGGACGTCCGGGGAGATCGCCTCCATCTCGGCGACCCGCTCCTGCGGCAGCTTGCAGGCGAGCGCGACCTCGAGGTCGCGGATGCTGTCGAAGTGGAGCTGTAGCCGCTCGCGATCGCTCTTGCTGAGGTCCTTCCGGCCCATGAGCGACTGCATCTCCGCGCGGACCAGGTCGTTCACGCTGGTGCGGCGCTCGGCCAGCGACTGCGCGACCCCGTCGTCGGCGTCGGCGAGCCCGAAGAGCTTCTTGTACGCGTTGAACGGGTCGCGCTCGGCGGCGCGGAGCTGCTTCGGGCCGCGGTACGAGAGCACCTCGTTGATGTAGCCGACCATCCTGCCCGCGTAGAGCGTCAGCGGCTCGACGCCCGCCGGGTTGAGCTCGGTCGCGATGCGGTTGTCGATCGACTCGCCCATCGCGAGCGACTCGTTGCCCGACGGATCGTCCGACACGCGCGCGGCCGTGAGGCACTGGTTGCCGCCGCCGGAGTGGCCGCACCCGTTGGCCTTGAACGCGAAGCTGATGCCGCGCACCATGATCAGCTTGCTCGCGTAGTCCTTGAGCTCGCTGACCGCGCGGTCGCTGTCCCGCTCCATCGACTCGGCGGTCAGCGGGCCCGTCTCGCTCGGCCAGAACATCTCGGGCTCGTCGTCGACCTCCTGCGCCACGCCGTTCGCCTGGCGCATGAAGATCGCGAAGGGCGGCGCGTCGCCCGTGCCGGCCGCGGCGCGCCGGGGCGCGAAGGTCTCCAGGAACGGGAGCGCGACCGTGACGCCAAACAGGCCTCGAAGCACACGTCGTCGGGTGATCATTGCGCCTCCGCGGGAACGCGAGCGAGGAAGGAAGTGGACGAGACGATCTGGAGGACGAGCTCCTGGGTCGAGGCGCCGCCGCGCGACGCGTCGCCGAGCGCCTGGATGAGCCCTCGGTCCTTCGCGGCCGCGTCGCGGCCGTAGGCGAACTCGACCCAGTGCTTCGCGTAGCACGCGTGCGCCTCGCTGCTCTCGGCGAGGACCTGGCTGAACGCGATCGCGTCCGTGTAGCTCCTCGGCTGGCCGCCGAGATAATAGACGTCCGCGGCGTCGACGGGCACGCCGTTGTCGGTCGCGCGGTACTTGCCGATCGCGTCGTAGTGCTCGAACGCAAACCCGGCAGGGTTGATCATCGTCGCGTGGCACGCCTCGCCGCACGTCCCCTTGCCCGTGTGCGCCGCGACGCGCTCGCGGTTTGTCGCGTGCTCACCCGGCGGCACCGCGGTCGCGTCGTCGGGCGGCGGCGACAGCGACGCGCAAAGGATCCTGAGGTTCACGAAGACGCCGCGGTGGATCGAGTCCGGCTGCCGCGCCGTCGCCCTCGACGCGAGGAAGCCGAGGCGCGTGAGCAGCCCGGAGCGCTCCGCCCCATCGAGCTCCACCCGCTTGAATTCATTGGAGAATTCTCCGTCGATGCCGTAGGCCGCCGCGAGGTGGCCGTTCACGAACGCGGTGCGGGCGGTGAGCAGGTCGGTGAGCCCGCCTTCCTTGTCGAAGACGACGTGATCCACGAAGAGCTCCGCCTCGCGCTGCATGGCGTCGCCCATCTCGGGGACGAACTCGGGGAACAGCGCCTGGTCCTTGTTGAGGTCGTGGTACTGCTCGTAGTCGTAGAGCTGCCGGTGGAACGCGCCGACGACCTCGCGGGCGCGCGGGTCCTCGAGCATGCGCTCGGCGTAGGCGCGGACCGCCTCGTGGGTCGACAGCTCGCCCGCCTTCGCCGCCGCGAGCAGCTCCTCGGAGGGCATCGTGTTCCAGAAGAGGTACGCGAGCTTGGCCGCGATCTCGTACCCGCTCAGCGGGATGAGCCCGCCCTTCGCCGGCCCGGCGCCGAGCTCGACCCGGTAGACGAAGTGGGGCGATTGCAAGAACGCCTCGAGCGCCGCGCGCACGCCCGCGACGAACGGGTCCTCGCCCTCGAAGAGCTCCTTGCCGCGGTCGAACAGCGCGAGGTACGCGCCCCGCTCGTCGGCCGAGAGCGGGCGCCGGAACGCCCGCTCGCCGAACCGCTCGACGAACGCCTGCGCCCGCGCCTCCGGCTCGGCCGGCAGGTCCGCGGGCAGGATACGCGCGAGCTTGCCCTGGTCGCTTGCGACCATCGCCGCGAGCTCCTCGGCGGCGCGCTGGTAATCGCTCCAGAGACCCGGCGTCACAAGGAGCGCAGCCTCGTTGTTGTCGAACACGCCGCCGAGCGGATCGCTCGTGAACGACGCCGAGAGACCGGGCCTGTCGTCGAGGCGCAGGAGATCGCGCACCGTGTTCTCCCACTGCGCGTGGCTCAGCCGCGGGAACATGCTGCGCCCGGCGACCTGCGTCTCTGCCGCGCCATCCGGCAAGCCGCCCGGCACAGGGCCAGGGCCGTCGCCCTCCCCCTCCCCAGGCTCGCCCACGGAGCCCATGCACGCCCCGAGCAGGAGCGCCGTGGCGCAGAGCCCCGCGCCGAGCGCCCGCCTCCATCGCGGCGAGCCGGTCATCGAACAAGACGGTGGGGTCATCGTTCTCTCCTGACTAAGAGCTCTGGTAACTAAGCAGCTCGTTCAGTATAGCTATCAATGCAACTGCCATCAACCGGAAACCGTCGTGTCTGCTTGAACGTCGTGTCGGTTTAAGTTGCAGCTCTACGCTCCAAGTTCGCTCCAAGTTCGCTCCAAATTCGCGCCACGTTTGCTCCACAACCGCTCGACGCTGGACAAATCGAACATCACCGGAACTCCCATGCTCGCGCCGGAGCGAAATCGCCGGCGATCACGCGTTCTCGGTGGCTGCCGCGCAACCGCGGGCGGCAGGGTGTGCGCCGATTCGCCGCAGGGAGGCGCGTGGAGCCTCATGTAGGTTCTCTGTTGCTCCAGCGGGGACGATTCAGCAGTCTGTCGTCCATGCGCACCTGTCGCCCTCGACTCGTCTCCACGTGGTTTGCGCTCGCGCTCGCGTCGCTCGCGGCCCTCTCTGCCTGCGAGCGGCGGGCAGCGCCGCCCGCGGGCGGCGCCCCGGCGGGCCCCGGAACGGAGGCGCCGCCGGCCGCGCCGGTCGCGAGCGCGCCGGCGGCCGCCGCGGCGGCCCGGGTCGAGTACCTCGAGGAGGTCACCGGCGGCGCGGACAGGAGCGAGGCGCTCCCCCTGGTCGTCGCCATTCATGGGCTCGGCGATCGGCCCGAGTCGTTCGCGGGGGTCCTGGCGGGCGCCGATGTCAAGGCGCGCCTCATCGTGCCCCGCGGGCTCACGCCGTACGGGGACGGCTACTCGTGGTTTCCGCTCCAGCAGGCGCTCGCGAGCGAGGATGTCGGACAGGGCATCTTGCGCGCGGCCGCCGCGCTCGCGGCGACGATCGAGCGGATCGCCGCCGAGCGGCCGACGCGGGGCAAGGCCATCGTGACCGGCTTTTCCCAGGGCGGCGCGCTCACGTTCGCGCTCGCCCTGCACCACCCGCGCGTAATCGGCGCCGCCTTCCCCGTCAGCGGCTGGGTCCCCCCCGCGGTGCTGCCCGGCGGAAGCGCGGCGGAGCCGGCGACTCCGGCGCTCGTCGCGCTGCACGGCGAGGCCGATCGGCGCGTCCCGTTCGGCCCCACCCGCGACGCGATCGCGGCGCTCGGCGGGCGCGGCGTCAAGGCGAGCCTGAAGAGCTACCCGGGTGTCGGCCACACGGTGAGCGGCGAGATGCGGCGCGATCTGCTGCAGCTCATCCGCGGCGCCGCCGCCGAGATGCGCTGACTGGCTCCGGGCGCAGGGCGGGGCCACGATATCTGCCAGACGACGCTGACCCTGCCCTGACGACGCGCGCGCCTCGGTCTCGAGGCCGAGCGCGCGAGCGAGACCCGGCCGCCGGCCGCCTCCGGATGATTGTTCCGGAGGCAGCCGGCCACATTCTGCCTGGCTCGCCCGTATCCGGCTCAGGACCGGCTAGTCGTCACAGTGCTCGCTGTCGCAGAAGTCCTTCAGACAATCTTTGAGCTCCTCCTTGACGTCGTCCAGGACCTTGTCGGCGTGCTTGACCTTGCCGGCGCCATTCTTATCAGCGTGCTTGATCTCTTCCAGGACGTCCTTCACGCAGTCACAGATATCGTCGCAAGGATCCATCATGCCGGTGCCGGTCGTGGTGGTCGTGGTGGTGGTGGTCGGCATGGTGGTACTGGTGCCGCCGCTGGAACCGTAGTCGCCCGCTTCCGCCTGTGACACGCCGATCACGAGCCCGCAGGCGCCCGCGATGAGGAGAAGCGAAGCCCCGTAACCGATGATCTTGTTCATTGCGCACCCCCAGTCGACACGCCGCACGCGTCATCGCGCCGGGACGTCGACTTGTATGGTCACGAAACCTAGCTGCGAGAGCGCGAGATTCAACAAATTTCACAGTATTGACTTTCTCCTCTCCGCCGCCGGCGAACGATGAAACGAGAGCACCGGAATCGAGAGCACCGAAGTGTCGCGGGACACCGAGGTGTCGTGCGTCTCGGTCGCCGCTCGGCGCGCGCCGACAGCGCGGGCCTCGCCTGTCGCGTGAGCTTTCGAACGAAGCAGTCAGGCAGGAGACGAGACAGGATGAGGCTCCAGCGAGAAAGCATTGTCGCGCTCTGTCCGAGTCGACCCGGAACATCGGCCGTCATCCGCGCGGCCGGCGCCGCATGGATGCTCCCGGGCTCCGCGCACCGACCCTCCTGTGCGCGGAACGGAAGGTCCACGTCACCGGATCGCGCAGCGCTCCTCTGCAACAGGGCTCGCTCGCAGCGCAGCTCCCTGCAGAGGCCTCGCCGTCGCGCGTCGGTGAGGTCCTTCACATCGCGCCGACGGCTCATGAAACGGGGCGGCGGGCGGCGGACGGCGGACGGCGGGCGACAGGCGACAGACGGCGACGTGCGGGACGCGCAGCGCCCATCTACACGGCGCGCTGCGCATACCCTATGTTGCGAGCTCGAATGAAGGACCTTTCCCCTCGCTTCGAGCGGTGGCTCTGCCACCCTCGCTTCTTCAATGGCGTCTTGCTCCTCGCGCTCGCCCTGGCGGCGTCCACCATCACGCTCGCCTTCTACAGCGATGACTATATTCTGCTGTGCTATCTCGCCGAGCTGATCCCCGGCTCGCCGCCCTGGTACGATCTCTACAACTTCTTCAGCGGCGACCCGCACCGGACGCAGGCGAGCATCGACCTCACCGGGTTGCCGTGGTGGACCGATCCCGAGCTCAGGCTCCACCTCGTCCGCCCCCTGGCAAGCGCGCTGTTCACGCTCGAGAACGCCGTCTTCGGCCGCGCCCCGCTCGGGTACCACCTCGTCTCCATCGCGCTGTACGTCGCCCTGGTAGCGGCCGCCGGCAGGCTGTTTCTGCGGGTGCTCCCGGGCGCGACCGCGGCGCTCGCGCTGCTCATCTTCGCGGTGAGCGCGAGCCACATGCAGTCGGCCGGCTGGATCGCCTGCCAGCACCTGCTGCTCGCGGCGCTCTCGGTGGTGCTCGGGCTCCTGGCCTATCTCCGCTACCGCGAGGAGGGATGGCGCCCGGGGCGGTACCTGGGCCCGCTCGGGCTCGGGATCGGGCTCCTCGGCGGCGAGGCGGCGCTCGGCGGGGCAGCGTACTGGATCGCCTACCAGCTCGCCGGCCCCGTGCCGCCGGGCCGCGCGGCCGGCTGGCGCGCCCGCGCAGCCGCTGCGCTCCCGGTGCTCGGTCTCCTCGTGTACTTCGCCGCCTACAAGGCGGCCGGCGGCGGCGCCGCGCACACCGGCGGTTACGTCGACCCGCTCGCCAGCCCGCTCAGGTTCGTGGCCACGGCGGCGGAGCGCCTGCCCGTCCTGCTCGGCAACGCCATCGTGACCGTGCCCGCCGACTTCTCGACCGCGCTCCCCAAAGGCCCCTTCGTCGTCATCGGCCTCGCGGCGACCGCCGGCGCCGCCCTGCTCTACCGCGCTTGCCTCCCCGCGATCCCCGAGCGCGAGCGCGCCGCCCTGCGCTGGCTCGTCCCCGGGGCGCTCCTCGCGTTCGTCACGTGCCTCGGCGGCTTCCCCGGGTCGCGCCTCCTGCTGCTGCCGAACCTCGGGATCGCGCCGCTCCTCGCCGTCCTCATCGTGCGCGGGCTCCGCCGCGGTCCATCGCACGGGCTCGCGTCGTGGCCCCGCCGCGCAGGCGCGGGGTTTCTCGGCGTCGTGCACGTCGCGCTCGCGCCGCCGATGTTCCTCCTCGCCACCGTCTCGAGCGCGGACATCGCGCGGAAGCTCGAGGACGTCGCCCGCACCGCGGAGATCGGGGAGCCGCCCCACAAGCGGGTCTTCATCGCCGCCTCCTCGGATCCCATGGCATCCATGTATCCTCAGGCGATCATCGCCCTGGAGTCGCCCGACGCCATCTCCTGCTGGGCGATGCTCTCGATGACCAAGGCCTCACACCACCTCACGCGCACCGGCGAATCGTCGTTCACCCTCGCGCCCATCGGCCAGACGATGCTGACAGGAGCGTTCGAGAGCCTCTACCGCGCGCCGGAGGCGCCGCTCCAGCCGCGCTACGAGATCCGCCAGTGCGGCGCCACGATCCGGGTCGCGGAGGTCAAGGACGGGAAGCCCACGCGGCTCGAGATCGATCTGGGCGCGCCGCTCGAGGATCCAGGGCTCGTGCTCCTGGCATGGCGCGACGGGAAGCTCCGCCGCGTCGCGCCGCCCGCGGTCGGCCAGACGATCGAGCTCCCGTGGTCGCCGGGGCCGATCGGGCTCTTCTGAGCGGAGGATCGCGCCGCGCTGGAGTCGTCCGGGCGTGCGCCCGGACGAGAGCGCGGGCAGGGTCCGCCGCTTCCGCGTCGCGCCCGTGCAAGGTCGCTGTCCCACGGAACTCCAGCGGAATCGCAAACCCCTTGACGTGGACGCATCTCCGGTTTCTCCTGACTCTCTATGCTCAGCCAAAGAGTGTCTCTCGAGCGATGGGCGTGCTTCGTGGTCAGCATGGTGGCGATGACCGTCGGGTGCCGGAGCAGCGAAGCCCCTCGCGAGCCCGAGCCTGTCGGGGTCTCGACCGAGGCGCTCGTGGGCGACGAGCCCGACCTCGTGATCTCGAGCGTGAGCGGGCCTCCGAGCGCTGGGCCGGGCGGCTATTTCACGACGTCTGTCACCGTGTGCAACCAGGGCAATTCGGTGAGCTCCGGCACGAACGTCGAGGTGTTCCTGTCGGAAGACGCCATCATCACACCGTCGGATGCCCTCGCCGGCTACGCCTCGCTGGGGCACCTCTACCCGGGGCAATGCGCGGTGCTCGGCGTCCAGACCAGCGCGGGCGTGCCCGACGGTGCGTACACGCTCGGCGCCGTGGTGGACTCGTTCGGTGATGTGATCGAGCTCTCGGAGGCCAACAACGCGGCTGCGGGAGGCGACATGGGCATCGGCTACGGCCCGGATCTCGTCGTCTCCGCCGTGAGCGCCCCGCCGAGCGCCTTTCCCGGCGGCGGTTTCAACGTCCAGGTCACGGTGTGCAACCAGGGCACGGCGCCGGACCAGGCCGCGATCGTGGATGTGCGGCTCTCGCCGGACGCCACGATCGAGCCGTCCGATCAGCTCCTCGGCAGCGCCCCGGTGCCTTGGTTGACCTCTGGCCAGTGCGAGCCGGTGACCGTTGCTGTCAGCGCCGACGTACCCGAAGGCGTCTATCATCTCGGCGCGATCGCGCACGAGAACGGCTGGAACCAGGAGCTCATCACGTCGAACAACACGCGGGACGGCGGGCTGCTCGGCGTCGGCCATCGCGCGGATCTCGTCGTCTCCGCGGTGAGCGGGCCGCCGAGCGTCGTGCCCGGCGGCAGCTTCGACGCTGAGGTCACCGTCTGCAACCAGGGTACGCTGCCGAGCGACGGCGCCTGGCTCGACCTCCTGCTCTCGTCCGATGGGGCGATCACATCCGCCGATTTCCCGCTCGGCGACGGCTATGTGCCCTACCTGAGCCCCGGACAATGCGTCTCCGCGACGATCGCCGCGGACGCCTACGTGCCCGCCGGCCTGTACACGCTGGGCGCGATCGTGGATGCCCCCGATTGGGCCCTCGAGCTCATCGAGACGAACAACGCCTCGGCGGGGCGCGTGATGGGTGTCGGCAACCAGCCGGATCTGATCGTCTCCGGCGTGAGCGGGCCGCCGAGCCTCTTCCCCGGCGGCAGCTTTGACGCCGAGGTCACCGTCTGCAACCAGGGCACGCAGCCGAGCTACGGCATCCACGTCGAGCTGCGCCTCTCCGCGGACGCGACCGTCACGGAGGCCGACTTCCCCGCCGGCGGCGGTCCGGTGCCGTACCTGGACCCGGGCCAGTGCACGGTCGTGGCCGTCCCGGCCTGGGTCGCGGTGCCCGACGGCGCTTACCACCTCGGTGCCATCGTCGATCCGCACGACTGGACTCCCGAGCTCATCGAGACAAACAACGCCGGAGCAGGCTCCCTGCTCGGCATCGGCTACGGGCCCGACCTCACCGTCTCCATGGTCAGCGGCCCGCCCAGCGTCCTGCCCGGCAGCAGCTTCGACGCCGTGGTCACCGTCTGCAACCAGGGCACGACCCCGGGCGACAGCCTGGTGGAGCTGCGTCTGTCCGCCGACGCCACCCTCACGGCGACCGATGCTCACGCGGGCAGCGCCCACACGCCGTACCTGGCTCCCGGCCAGTGCGCTGCCGTCACGATCCCCGCCAGCGCCTATGTGCCCGACGGCGCCTACCACCTCGGCGCCATCGTCGATCCGCACGGCTGGTTCCAGGAGCTGATCGAGACCAACAATGCGACCTCGGGCGACCTGATCGGCGTCGGCAGCTGGCCGGACCTCGTCGTCGCTGCCGTGAGCGGACCGCCGAGCCTCATGCCCGGCAGCGGCTTCGACGCGTCCGTCACCGTCTGCAACCAGGGCACGACCCCGAGCTACGGCGTCGGCGTCGACCTGCGCCTGTCGAGCGACGAGGCCATCACGCCTTCGGACATCCACGCCGGGAACGGCTACGTGCCCGGCCTGAGCCCTGGGCAGTGCACCTCCGTCGCCGTACCCGCGAGCGCCTATGTGCCCGACGGCGCCTATCACCTCGGCGCCATCGTGGACCCGGGCGACTCGCTCGTTGAGCTCATCGAGACAAACAACGCCTCGGCGGGGCGCGTGATGGGTGTCGGCAACCAGCCGGATCTGATCGTCTCCGCCGTGAGCGGGCCGCCGAGCCTCTTCCCCGGCGGCAGCTTCGACGCCGAGGTCACCGTCTGCAACCAGGGCACGCAGCCGAGCTACGGCATCCACGTCGAGCTGCGCCTCTCCGCGGACGCGACCGTCACGGAGGCCGACTTCCCCGCCGGCGGCGGTCCGGTGCCGTACCTGGATCCGGGCCAGTGCGCCGCCGTGATCTTCCCGGCGAGCGCTACCGTGCCCGACGGCGCTTACCATCTGGGCGCGATCGTCGATCCGCACGGCTGGGTTCCCGAGCTCCTCGAGACAAACAACGCCGGAGCAGGCTCACTGATCGGCGTCGGCTACGGGCCCGACCTCATCGTCTCCAGGGTCAGCGGCCCGCCCAGCGTCCTGCCCGGCAGCAGCTTCGACGCCGTGGTCACCGTCTGCAACCAGGGCACGACCCCGGGCGACAGCCTGGTGGAGCTGCGTCTGTCCGCCGACGCCGCCCTCACGGCGACCGATGCTCACGCGGGCAGCGCCCACACGCCGTACCTGGCTCCCGGCCAGTGCGCTGCCGTCACGATCCCCGCCAGCGCCTATGTGCCCGACGGCGCCTACCACCTCGGCGCCATCGTCGATCCGCACGGCTGGTTCCAGGAGCTGATCGAGACCAACAATGCGACCTCGGGCGACCTGATCGGCGTCGGCAGCTGGCCGGACCTCGTCGTCGCTGCCGTGAGCGGACCGCCGAGCCTCATGCCCGGCAGCGGCTTCGACGCGTCCGTCACCGTCTGCAACCAGGGCACGACCCCGAGCTACGGCGTCGGTGTCGACCTGCGCCTGTCGAGCGACGAGGCCATCACGCCTTCGGACATCCACGCCGGGAGCGGCTACGTGCCCGGCCTGAGCCCTGGACAGTGCACCTCCGTCGCCGTACCCGCGAGCGCCTATGCGCCCGACGGCGCCTATCACCTCGGCGCCATCGTGGACCCGGGCGACTCGCTCGTCGAGCTCATCGAGACAAACAACGCTTCGGCCGGCGATCTGATCAGCGTGGGCTATGGCCCCGACCTCATCGTCTCCGCCGTGAGCGGGCCGCCGAGCCTCTTCCCCGGCGGCGGCTTCAACGCCGAGGTCACCGTCTGCAACCAGGGCACGCAGCCGAGCTACGGCGCCCACGTCGAGCTGCGCCTCTCCGCGGACGCGACCGTCACGGAGGCCGACCTCCCTGCCGGCGGCGGTCCGGTGCCGTACCTGGATCCGGGCCAGTGCGCCGCCGTGACCTTCCCGGCGAGCGCTACCGTGCCCCAGGGCGCTTACCATCTGGGCGCGATCGTCGATCCGCACGGCTGGATTCCCGAGCTCATCGAGACAAACAACGCCGGAGCAGGCCCCCTGCTCGGCATCGGCTACGGGCCCGACCTCATCGTCTCCACGGTCAGCGGCCCGCCCAGCGTCCTGCCCGGCAGCAGCTTCGACGCCGTGGTCACCGTCTGCAACCAGGGCACACAGCCGAGCTACGGCAGCGACGTGGAGCTGCGCATCGCGTCCGACGACCAGGCGACCCACATCGATCTTCTCGCCGGGGGCGCGCCGGTGTCGTACCTGGACCCGGGCCAGTGCACGGTCGTGACCGTCCCGACCTGGGTCGCGGTGCCCGACGGCATCTACCACCTCGTCGCCATGGTGGACCCCTACAATGGGAGCCCGGAGCTCATCGAGAGTAACAACGCGACCTCGGGCAGCTCGATCGGCGTCGGCAACCAGCCCGATCTCATCGCGTCCGTCGTGAGCGGCCCGCCGAGCGTCCCGCCGGGCAGCCTCTTCGACACCTCGATCACCGTCTGCAATCAGGGGACGGCCCCGAGCTACGGCGCCAGCGTGGAGGTCCGGCTGTCCCCCGACGCGACGATCACGACGGCCGACGTCATCGCCGGAGGCGCCTGGCTGCCGAGCCTCGACGTCGGCCAGTGCGAGAGCCTCGTCGTCCCCACCGACGCCTATGTTCCCGTGGGCACCTACACGCTCGGCGCCATCGTGGACGCCTACAACGGAGTTCCCGAGCTCCTCGAGAGCAACAACGCCACGGCCGGCGGCGAGCTCCTCGTCGCCTTCTGATCGTCCGCCTCGCGGCGTCGGCAGCAGCGGTGAGGACACCGCGTCCTGCCAGGCGGACCGTCAGCTGGGACGGGTAGATCGCGAAGCTCGTGATCGCTTGGAGATCGATCATGATCTCCTCCGTGCGGAAGATGCGCTGCAAGGGCGACGATCTGTACACGGAGGTTCAGCTTTTACCCAGGGATCCAGCGCACGATGGGGCTTCACGCCGACGGAGACGAAGCAGATCCTGGCCCGGGTGAAGCGTCACGTCCGGCGGAGGCGGCGGCCAGGAGGAAGCTCCGTCCCCGCAGGCCTACCGCCGCAGGCCCCAGAACTCTGATACGAGGGAGGAATGCACTTTCTATCATTTCTCCAGTTCGCGCAACGCGGGGGCCTCGTGGCCGCCGCGCTCTCCGTGGGCCTCGCGGCCTGCGCTGTCGACGGCGGGACCGACGCTGCATCGCCGGACGGCGACGCAGCCCCGCACATGACCCTCGAGGAGGTCGCGACCGCGGCCTCCCCACCCCCTGCGTTCGTTGATTCGGCCGGCGTGCGCTGGGTCTACGCCGGGCAGGTCGCCCGCACGAGCGCGCCCGCCGCCGACGGGGAGACCAGCGAGGAGCTGGCCGAGGACGAGGCCGCCGAGCTCGAGCCCCTGTCGCTCGTGTTTGCGGACGGGCGCGAGTACATCACGCGCGACACGCTGCCGCGCCTCGACATCGACATCCCTGGCAGCGGCGAGAACGTACATGCGCTGATCAATGGCTCCGACGGCCGTATGCAGATCGTGTCACCGGCGAACTTGTCCCCGCCGTTCTCGAGGGTCGTGTTCCTCGCCAACAGCAGCGCTAGCTGTTCCGGGGCGATGTTCGGCCCGCGTCACGTGCTCACCGCCGGCCATTGCCTGCACAGCGGCAAGCGCTCTGGGAACCACTATGGTCCGACCTCGGCGACGCCCGGTCGCGTGTGCGCGTCCGGCGCCGCCTGCGCGCCGTACGGCACCGCGGGCGAGCTCGCGCGCATCGTCTCGTCGTCGTGGCGCAGCGGTATCCGCCACCGCTGGCCGGACGATTGGGCGATCCTCATCCTCGACAGCAGCCTCGGCCTCAGCACCGGGTGGTTCGGAGCTGGCTCGACGAGCTCGAGCGCGCTCCGGGACGCCCAGGTCACGACGTATGGATACCCGGGCGACAAGCCGGCGGGTACGATGTGGGGTATGTCGTGCGGTGTCGATACCGTGCTTGCACAAAAGTTCCGCTATGAGTGCGACACGATGAACGGCCAGAGCGGGTCGGGCATCTGGATCGACGACAAGCTGGTCGGCATCCTCAGCAATCACGTGTTGTTCGCCAACCGCGCGGTCCGCATCCGCGACGAGATCGTGTCGGCGATGAACGACGCGCGCGCGGACTACCCTTAGCGCTTCACCCGATGCCCGAGCTGCACGATGCCATCGTCGGCAGGACATTCTATTGAGAAACAAGAACAACGCACCACTGGCCGGGTCCCAGCGGAGCACCTGCCGGGTGATCGCGGCGAGCCGGTCGAACGCACCTCGTAAGTCCACCGGACCGACCGCCAGATAGACGGCTATCGTCGCGGGGGTCACCGTCCCCTCCGCAGCGCTTCGATCGCTTCCATGAGGTCGCGCGCGCCGATCCCACATACCTGCATCCGCGTCCCGCCGGCAAACGCGAGCATGAGCCGCATCGAGGGCGCCTCTCGGCGCTCCGGGCACACGACGGGCATGAGCGGAACACGCTCGACCGCCATGGGGCTTGCTGGCAACACGCCCTCGTCCGCACGCTCACCTCCAGATACCCATCGATCGGCGGTGATCTTGCGGACACCGAGCTCCGTGGCGATCTCCGTCGGCGTCGCCCCCGCCCGACAGCGCTCTTTGACGTACGCCTCCGCCCGTTTTCGCAGCTCGCTCGGATACTTTTCACGCCTATGCACTGGGTCTTGTTGCCCGACGCGGGCCAGTTCTTCAGGAAGTAGCTCGACAGCAGACGGGTGGACGGGCTCTTGATGAACGGCTCGTCCTCGAAGAGGCGCGCGGGCGCGTCGTACGTGCTCCCGTCGCGGATGGTGATCCGGTGCGAAGCGACGACGGGCGCGCTGGACTGTAGCTCGATCCACCCGAGCGAGCGGTGACTCGCCGGGTCGCTCTCGGCGATGCCGTTCCAGGCGGGGTCGCCGTACGTGTTGTACGTCGCGAAGCCCGCGATCCCTGCGCCCTCGCCCCGCGCTCGCCCCGGTCGCAGGTCGACGGTGACACAGCAAGCCTTGCGCAAGGCGCTCCGGGGGGGACAGCAAGTCTTGCCGCGTCAGCAAGTCTTGCTGACTTCATGGCCAGCCCGCTCCGACGGGCGCGGCCTGGAAGCGGGCGAGGGCCGTGGCGAGCGATCCTGCCTCTCGTCGCCGACCGAAGACCCGTACGCCCGTGGACCCCCGCGGAGATCGTCGCCGCCGGTCTGGATCCGGACCTTGATCGACGAGACGACGGTGCTGCTCGTGGCCGCGGGGCGAACGCGACGAGGACGCTTCACTCCCTGGCCATCACCGCGGTCTCGCCCCCGATGTCCAGGCGCGAGAGAAACGATTCGACGGTCTCTACGGACAGGGGGGCATCGCTCACCATCAACGCGGATTCACGAACCCTGGTGAGCGCTGGGAGCCAGTCGAAGCTCGTGAGCTCGCCCGAGCTCGCGAGTCTGAGCTCGCCCACCTCCGCGAGGGCGTCGAAGCCGTCGAGGCCCGGGCCTTGCAGCAGACGCATCTGAAAATTCGCGCCGACGCGGCGCAGGTTGCGCAGCGCGGTGAAGTCGTCCGTGTGGTTGCGGAAGAGGGTCAGCGAGCCATCGATGTGGACGAGGGAGGAGAGCGGCTCCAAGGCGCCTGGCGTCGTGTCGCTCAGGTGGATCGAGCCTCGGAAGCGGGTGCATCCGGCCACGCTCGTGTAGGGCTGGATCACCAGATCGCTCGGCTGGCCACACACGACCGCCTCGGCGTCGGGGTCCGGCGGCTCCTTGGGAACGGCGTTCGTGAGGGACACCAGCGCGCCGCTGCGCACGTGCGACGTCGCGAAGGACTCCAACGCTTCAGCGGTCAGCTGCGCGTTGCGCCGAGCGATCATGGAGGCGCCGATCTCCGCGAGAGCAGGGAGCCACGAGAAGTCGGCAAAGCCGCTCTCGTAGAGCCACAGCCCGGAGACGTACTGGACCGACTCCAGGCCCCGCAAGGCTTCCAGCGCTCCCACGACCAGCAACCGTTCTTCGATCCGCGTCAGGTTGGACAGAGGCCCGAGATCCTCAGGAGGCCAAAGGAGCACCAAGGACCCCGCTATTTCCCTGAGCTCCGTGAGCGCGTCGATCGCCTCGGGTCCGCCCAGGCTCAGCAGATGAAGCGTGCCGAGAAAGCGCGTACAGCCGCGCAAGCGCTCCAGCTCGGGCGCGGGTCCGGTCGCGTCTTGAAGGACGTTCGCGCCCACCGCGATCACCTCTCCCGCCGTCCCGCAGTCACGACCCTCCGGAGATCCCGCCTGCCCGCCCCCGGAGGGCTCGGCGCCCCCGGAGCCGCCGCTGCCGATCGTCGCCCCCCCTCCGCCACCCGCGCCGGCGCTCGAAGCTCCCGTGGAAGCGCCGCCTGTCGCACCGCTCGGGCCGTCGGAGGTGGTGCCACAGGCCGCAGCCCCGAGAAGCAGCAACGCCGCCGCACCGCTCAGCGCGCCGCAGCATGTCCTTTTCCTCATTTTTCCTCGCATGGTCGCTCGATTCTAACAGAGCTCTCACGCGCGAGGCACGCTGGACTGAAGCGGCGCCGGCGGGCGGACTGGTTCCGCGTGTCAGAAATCCCACCAGTATCGGCGAGCAGATTGGAACAACGCCAGCGGCAGGAATGACCGTCGGGAGGCTTCCTGTGCGCGGGAAGTAGCAGGGGCGGGTGGCCATGCTAGGTTCCGGGCCATGAGACGTGACAGCCCTGACGTCCCGACGCCGCCCATGGCCAGCGAGGCCCGTGGCTACTTGATCCGGCAGTTCGAGATAGCGTGGCAGCTCACCAGCTTCCACCTCGACGGGCTCGCCACCGAAGAGTGCCTGTGGCGCCCTGCTGACGAGGGATTGCACGTCCGTCAAACCCCCGATGGCCAGTGGCGCGCCGACTGGCCGGAGCACGAGGGATACGACCTCGGCCCGGCGAGCATAGCGTGGCTGACGTGGCATCTCGGCTTCTGGTGGTCCATGGTGCTTGACCACTCCTTCGGCGGCGGCGCTCTCGTTCGCGAGAGCGTGACTTGGCCTGGCAGCGCCGACGACGTGCGCGCGTGGATCAGCGGGCTTCAGGAACAGTGGCGAGCGGCGCTCGAGCAGGCCACCGACGACGACCTGCGCTCGACGCGGCGGACGCGATGGCCGTTCCAGGACCGTCCGTTCGGTGACGTCGTCGCGTGGGCCAACGTCGAGCTCACGAAGAACGCCGCGGAGATCGGCTACGCCCGCTTCCTCTACGCGCGAAGGCTGCGCAGGTAGGGGGCAGACCTGCGCGCCTCCGCCAGAGGGCGACCGGGCCGCCTCAACCTGAGTCGGGTCGCTGGTCGGCTCCGCTCAGCGCCCGGCGGATGGCTTGCTCGACGGGTGACTGGTCGCCGCGCTCGCGATCGAGCTGCAGCGGCTCGGTCGGGAGCAGGGGCGGCTGGGCCAGGAAGCGCGGATGCGTGCCGCGGTGCGGCTGCGCTGCGTGGACCAGGAACGGGTGGCACAGATAGACCGTCCCCGCTTCGCCCGTCGCGAGCACCTGCGGTCGCTGCGCTGTCTCCGCGAAGCCGTTCGCGGCCAGCTCACGCAGCGTCAGTCCCTGCTCGGCTGCCGGCGCCAGCTGCCTCGCGATGTCGAGATGCGACCCCGCTCGGATGCGCGTCGGCGCGTCGGCTTCGCTGACATCCGAGAAGAGAAACAGCAGGAGCAGCGCGCGGCCGCGCGACATGACGTTCACGCGCCACTCCATGAAGTCGGGGCTCTCGGTGCCGAAGCTCGCGTCGATGTGCCAGCCCGTATCGCCCGGGTCGTCGGGCGATGGGAAGCGAATGGGGAACGTGCCGAGGGCGGTCAGCGGTTGCCAGCGCCCGCGGCCGACCAGTTGCGCTCGAGATCCGCGTCGGTGTTGTCTTTGAGCTCACGATGATGCCTTCTCCCCACCCCGACGCAGCGCAAGCTTGCCAGGGTGGGACCGAGTCCCGGTTCCGGGATCCCTCTCCCCCATCCCCCTGGCGGGCGACTCGGCCACGGCGCGAAGCCAGTGTCGCGCTGCGTGGGCGTCACTGCTGCCCCGGTGCCACGCCAGAACGAACCTCGCGGCTGTCGCGGCCGGCTCTCCTTCGACCTTCTCGGGCCAACCACTCAACTCGGGGCGTCTGGGCCGGCGCCATTCGGGCGCGAGCGCCTTGACAAACGGAACAGCGTTCCGTATCGTCGACCATGAAACGGAACAGCGTTCCGACTAACCCAAAGGGAACCCATGAGCCTACCTCGTGGCAAGGCCCTCGTTGACCGCCTCTATCACCGAAATCCACCGCAGATCATAGACGAGAATGGGAACCGCCATGCAAAACAGCCCCGTCGCCCTGGTCACCGGGGCTAACAAAGGAATCGGTCTTCAAATCGCGAAGGATCTCGCGGCGCACGGCTTCACCGTGCTCGTCGGGTCACGCGATTTCGAGCATGGGGAGACTGCCGCGAAGAGCGTCGGAACGGATGCCCGCGCTCTCCAGCTCGACGTCGCGAATCAGGCCTCCATCGCCGCAGCCGCGGAGCGCATCCGGACCGAGTTCGGCCGTCTCGACGTGCTGGTGAACAACGCGGCCATCTCCCATGCGGGAAAGCCAGGCACGCCACTCCACGAGATAGGGAAGTCGAGCCGCGCGAGCGTCGCATCTCTCGATGAGGTGCGCACGGTGTTTGAGACGAACGTGTTCGGCGTTCTCGCCGTCACGCAAGCGATGCTGCCACTCCTTCGTGAAGCGCCGGCAGCGCGCATTGTCAACGTATCGAGCGGCGCCGGCTCGCTGACGAGTAACGCGAACCCAGCCAATCCTATCCGCGAGATGTTCGGCGTCGTCTACACCGCGTCGAAGACCGCCCTCAACGCGATCACGCTCAGCTTCGCGATTGAGCTCGAGAAGACGAACATCAAGGTCAACGCCGCGTGCCCAGGTTTCACCGCGACGGCCCTCAACAACTTCGAGGGCACGCAGACCGTCGAACAGGCCGCGCGTGAGCCGGTACGCCTCGCGCTCCTTGACGCGAACGGTCCGACGGGCACGTTCTCGAGCGCCAGCGGTCCGATCCCCTGGTGATCGTGAAACCCTCCGCGAGAGCCAAGAAACCCGAGGCGGAGGCCCCCGCGGCACGCGGCGTGCGCGCCGACGCCCAGCGCAACCTCGACGCGCTGCTCGAAGCGGCCAAGGCCGTGTTCAGCACCTCGGGCGTGGACGCCCCCGTGCGTGAGATCGCCGCGCGGGCGGGGGTCGGTGTCGCGACGGTCTACCGTCACTTCCCGCAGCGCTCCGACCTGGTCGCGGCCGTGTTTCGACGCGAAATCGATGCTTGCGCGGCCGCCGCTCCCGCGTTGGCGCGCCAGCACGAGCCGGACGAAGCCCTGGCACGCTGGCTACGACGATACACCAGCTTCATCGCGACCAAACGTGGACTCGCCGCGGCCCTGCACTCCGGCGATCCAGCTTTCGATAGTCTGCCTGCTTACTTCCGGCAGACCCACGAGCCAGCCCTGCAGTCGCTGCTCGACGCCGCGGTGACAGCCGGTCAGATCCGCGACGACGTCGCGGCGTACGACCTATTGCGTGCGGTGGGCAACCTCGCCACCGCCACCGGGGAGGACGGAGCGCTCCACAGCCGGCGCATGGTCGACCTGTTGATCGACGGATTGCGCTACGGCGCCCTCGGGGCGGCTCCGAAAGGGCAACGCCGCTCGCGCTGAATGGCTTTGCGTGGGCGATCCTCGCGCTGCTGGAGGCGTCGCACCGGCCTCATGCGTGCGCGCCCGCGCCGGCCGACGACATCATCGCCGGGGGTTGTCGCTCGAGGAGCTTGGACATCCCCGGCGCCGCCGGGCAGGACCTCGGGGTCGCCGCGCCCGAGCGCGCTCTAGCCGCGCGAGGTCCTCCTCGATCTGCGACACCGCTACTGCTCTGCGCCGATCTCGTCGAGGAAGTCGATGTAGGCGTCGACCTTGTCCCACCGGACCACGTCGACGCCGAGGTCGAACTGATTGCCATCGAGCTGCGGCGCGAGGATCTCCTTGGTCGCGTCGAGGCCGATGCTCTTGACGCCGTAGACGATGTAGGGCCCGAGGTACCCCTCGTAGTACTGACGCTGGACGTGCGTGGCCTCGATGCGACCCTGGCGCATGTAGTCGGCGGTCTGCGGCGCGAAGTCGAAGGCGACGATGGGGAGGTCCGGCGCGCCCGCGGCGTCCGCGGCCAGCACGCATCGATACGAGTCGCTGAACATTCCGATCAGGCCCACGACGGGCGGGTCCGCGTCCGCGATCTCGCCTCTCATCACCTCGACGTCCCTGGCTTCGTCATCATAGATGGACTGATGCACCAGAACGTCGTAACCGGCTGACTCGAACACGCCCCTGGCGCCCTGAGTTCGATTGACACCGTCGACCCAGCTCGGGTCGGCCCAGCCGTGGATGAGCACCGTGCCCGGCCCCTCGGGCAGCATCTTGCGCAGGGTATTCCCTGCCGTGGCCCCGGCAGAATTGCTGAGTATCCCGACGTAGATCGGGCGCGTCGAGCTCACCAGGTCGGTGTCGAGCGTCACCACGGGGATCCCCTTCGCGATGGCCTCGTCCAGCGCGGCCACGTTGCCTTCGCCGAAGGGCGTGATCGCAATCCCCTCGGCGCCGTCCTCCACCGTCTGCTTTATCTGTTCAGTCTGGAGCTCCATCGATTGCTCTTGATCTGGCGAAGCATTGGTGGACCCGAGCACGTTCCCCGTGGCCCTCCCGGAGACCCCGAGCTCACCCATGGCTCGGTTCGCGCCCGTGGCGATCGGCGCAAAGAAGCCGCTGAGGGACTTCAGCAACACCGAGATCTGCATCGGCTGGATCGAGCTCTTGTTGATCTCGGCGACGAGCTCGTCGATCGTGGCCTCGATCTCCACCGGAATGAACTCGTTCTGAGGAAGCGGTGTTCGCTTGATGGGTGTAGCTGCCGTCGCGGCGCCTGTATCGCTCGCTCCGCATGCTGCCGTCATCAGCATGAGCCCGATGGCCGCTGCCCAATTTTGCCCGATCATCGTCATGAGACCCCTCCTGGTACGTTGTCGCTCGTTCGTATTTCGTATGTGGTTCGTGCGGTCGCGCGCGGTACCCGTGCGCGCAGATCAGACCTCTAGCGAGATCACGTCCGCGGTGTGCATGGGACAGAAACCGGGTCGAGATCGACGACGGACTCGCTCCGCAGGCTGAGCGAGGGCGAGGCCCCCATGTATCCGTCGAGGGTGCCTGCGGGGATGTTGACGAGGAGCTCCTCGGCGCGCAGCGCAGGGCCGAGGAGCCAGGTGCCCGGGCGTCCCGAGGCGGCCCATTCGGTCACGAGGGTCGAGGCGGCAGCGGGGCGAGTGGAGGGATGCGAGCCCCACAAGCAGCACGATCTGAGTACAACGCATGCGCCGGCTGAGGCGAGCGCACCCCGTGCCGCATCCACCGGAGCGATGCGACACGGCAGGTGACATCGAGTTCATGCGCGGCCTGAGGGACACGGCATCACAGCAAGGAGCGGCCTGTCAAGTGGCGTCCAAGGAAGAAGCTTCAGATCTGGGCTGGCCTACTCGGCTACACGCGCGACTACATCTACTCGCGGCTCCCCTACGAGCGCTTCCACGAGCCCGATGATCAGGAGTCGGTGCGGGCCCGCTGGAAGGGGCGCTGCGGTTGCTGCAGGCGTGAGGCGGAGGCAAGGGATGGGGAAGCCGGCGCCGCGGGCGCCCGCGGGAGGCGCTGAAGATCGGCCTTCACCCCGGAGACTGCGGCGCCACCGAGCCGGCGGCCTGGCGCGGGCCGAACGACAGGACCTCCCGCAGGCCGTCGACCAAGATGAATCTCCTGCACGAGGTCCATGACAGCTATGCATTGGAGTCATGTCTTCCGATGATCCATGGTCGCGGGGCATCCGACCTCTGCGGTAGAGAGGCCCGCGCAGGGCGCCGCCGGCCGTCGCGGGCGCCATGTTCATCCATCGTCGCACACTGCCGAGGCACGCAGCACGACGCACGTGGCGAGCGGTGGCAGAGACAGCAGCTCCCCCGGCGCCGGCTGCGCGTCGAGCACGCCTCCCGAGCGGCGGGTCCGGCCTCCCTTCGCGGCGGCAGCGCCTGCGGGTGCCCTCGTATCCCATCACCGATTCGTCACGTCGTTCCGAAAACAGTTTTGAGAAGCTTTCTGAAGCGTTGAGTTCTTGCTCCAGGCATCGATGAGGCATTGACGGGCGCGCACCACGCCCCTCTCGTGCGGCGACGCGCGAGAGCGCCCGGAGCAGGCCCTCCAGCGCGGTGCACGGCAAGCGAGCACCGCGCAACGGCAACAAGGAGATTGATTGACATGTCATTCCCGAAATCCGGGTTCTTGTCCCTTGGCTCGGCGATCGCAACTGCCTTGCTCACCTCCTGCGCCGCTCCCGAGCCCGGGGGCGGCGCCGAGCGCCATGGATCCGTGTCGAGCGCGCTCACCGCGCAGGACCGGCTCGCCGCATGCAACCAGGATCCGCGCGTGATCGCCGGGCTCGTGTCCGCGGAGGTCTGCGCGGGAGCGGACATCTTCTTCCGCGAGACGTTCGAAGGCAACGGCCGCACCTGCGGCACCTGCCATCCGGTCGCGAACAACTACACGATCGACGTTCCCTTCATCACGGCGCTCGACGCGAGCAACCCGAGCGATCCGCTGTTCGTCTTCGAGCACGACGCCGCCCTCGCCGAGCTCGAGACCTTCGAGCTCCGGACGCTGGGGCTGATCCTCGAGAACGTCGACGGGTTCGAGGACCTCGACAACAAGTTCACGATGCGGGCGGTCCCCCACATCTTCTCCATGGCGACGAGCATCACCCCTGATCCGGTGGACGGGACGGCGGTCCCGCCGGTCCATCGCACGGGCTGGTCGGGCGACGGCGCGCCCGGCGACGGCTCGCTCCGCTCGTTCCTCACCGGCGCGATCAACCAGCATTTCCCGAAGGATCTCAGCCGCCAGCCGGGGGTGTCGTTCCGGGTCTCGACCGAGGAGGAGCTCGATCTCACGCTGGCGTTCCAGAGGAGCGTCGGCCGGACGAACGAGCTCGACCTCACGCAGGTGAACCTCTTCGACCCCCAGGCGAACGACGGGCGGCAGGCGTTCCTCGACCCGCAGCGGGGCCGTTGCAACGTGTGCCACACCAACGCGGGCGCGAACCACCTGGACTCGGGGTTGAACCGCAACCTGGACACGGGGACCCGAAAGGCCCCCGCGACCGGCAGCATCGGGGCGTTCGACGGCGGGTTCGGCGGGCTGGGGCAGGCCGCGCCCAACCTCGACGCCGTGGACGCCGGGTTCCTCAACGCGTACGGCGACGGCACGTTCAGCACGCCGCCCCTCATCGAGGCCGTGGATACGCCGCCGTTCTTCCACACCAACGCCTTCGGGAACACGATCGAGGACGGGATTTCCTTCTACACCACCCCGAACTTCTTCCCCAACTCGCCGGCGGGCCTGGAGCTGGAGGCGCGGTTCGGCACCCCGATCGTCTTCAACGGCGACGACATCGTGAAGATGGGCCGGTTCCTCCGCGTCCTCAACGCCGCCTTCAACCTCGACATCGCGAAGCAGCGCTTGCAGGCGGCCCAGACGCTCGCCAACCAGTTCCATGACACGCGGGCGGACATCCAGCTTCGCCTGATGGAGCTCGCGGAGGTGGAGCTCGACGACGCGCTGGAGGTCCTCGGCGTGCCGGCCCCGAACCCCCCGCTGCACGCGACCTCCCAGAATCACCTGCAGCAGGCGAAGGGCGAGATCGCGGCCGGCCTCGCGGCCGCCACCTGGTCGCAGCGCCAGAACCGGATCTCGAACGCCCTGTCGCGTGTGATGAACGCGCGAGACCATTTCGGCTCGAACATCAACTACCAGCTCGGCCAGGGCACCCTGATGTACTAGGCCCCATCGGAAGAGCGTCGCGAGCGGCCCGTGCCCCGGGGAGAGCAAGCGAGGAACACGCAGTCCATCGAGTCAGTTGACATCGTCGCACGACCACGACGTGGTCGTGCCATCCCGTAAAGACCGTCGCTGAGGGCATCACCCCGCGCACGGCGCCGCATCACCGCCGAGGACACCCCGGCGCGAAGGCGACCTTTTCCCGCTCGCTGCGCGCCCGCGCGCGAGATACTCGGGCTGTACGGTACGCTGGCTGGTCGCTAGCCGCATCTGCTAGCATTCTCCCATGACGGAGCTCATCGTGGGGGGCGCGCTTCTCGGCCTGTTGGTTGTTGGCGGATTGGTGGTTTGGCTGCGGTTCACAATCGGGGTCGACATGCGCCGCGCGAAGGTGCTCTCGCAAGGCGAACCGGGGACGGCGCGCATCCTCCGCTGGGATCCCACCGCCGTCGGCCACGGGGGCAACTCCATCCTCCGCTTCACCCTCGACATTCGTCCCCGCGCCGGTGGCCCCGAGTTCCAGGGCACCGCCGACTACTGCGTGCGGCCCATGGAGGCGCCGCAGTTCCAGGCCGGAATGGAGCGACGGGTGCGCTTCCTCCGAGAAGGCGAGCGCCTGCTGGTGGAGTTCGAGTAGCGCGGTTCGATCAAGCCCGGTCTCTTCGCTGGTCGCCCGTTCCGCATGGCTCGACACCTGGGCGGCGCGCAGGACGCCGACCACGCCGTTCCTTTGAGGTGTACTCTCCCGGACATGCAACCACTCCGGATGGCTTCTCTGACCCTTCCCTTTGCCCTCCTCGGGCTCGCCGCTTGCGGCGACGGCGCGGCGCCCCCGGGGCCCACGACCAGCACCCAGGCCACGACCAGCTCCAGCGGCGCCGGTGGGGACGGCAGCACGAGCAGCTCCTCGGCGGGCGGCTCCGGCGGCTCCGGCGGCTCTGGCGGAGACGGCATCACGAGCAGCTCGTCGGCGGGCGGCTCCGGCGGGGACGGCGGCTCCGGCGGCGTCGTGCAGCCTGATGTCCTGGAGCAGCTCCGGGAGCTCCCCGGCGTCACGAACGTGGTCGAGGACCGCTCGGCCCTCGACGACTATCGCTTCTTCCTCATCGATTTCGACCAGCCCATCGATCACGCCGATCCGGCCGGACAGCACTTCTCGCAGCGCCTCGCGCTACACCACCGCGATGCCGGCGCTCCCTTGGTGCTCGCCAACTCGGGGTATTTCCTTATGGTGTCTTCAGAGTACCAGTACATCGATGAGCCGACCGGGCTGCTCGGTGCGAATCAGCTCAACATCGAGCACCGTTATTTCACTCCGTCGCGCCCTGAGCCGGCGGACTGGACGAGGCTCAACATCGAGCAGGCAGCCGCCGACCAGCACAGCATCTCCGAGGCATTCCACGCGCTTTACACCGGCCCCTGGATCTCGACCGGCGCCAGCAAGGGAGGGATGACCTCCGTGTATCATCACCGCTTCTACCCCGAGGACGTGGACGGCACCGTGGCCTATGTCGCGCCACACAGCAACTCCGTCGCGGACCCGCGGTACGTCGACTTCCTCAACGAGGTCGGCGACGCCGGCTGCCGGCAAGCCCTGAGAGACTTCCAGCGCGAGGCGCTGCTCCGGCGCGACGCCATGCTCGCGCGCATGGCCGAGCAAGCGACGATATTAGGGGGCACCTATGACCTCTTCGGGCTCGACGCGACCCTCGAGAGCACCGCCATCAGCTTGGCGTTCGGGTTCTGGCAGTCCCATGGGCAATATCGCTGCGCCGACATCCCCTCGCAAGAGGCCTCCGACAACGAGGTCTGGGGCTTCCTCGACGAGATCGGCTCGCCGTTCACCGCGTCCGATTCCTACATGCTCGCCCTGGAGCCCTACTACTGGCAAGCCTACACGCAGCTCGGTGCGCCGGCGATCGACACGTCCTACTTCGAAGATCTCCTGCTCTTCGACTGGGGAACCGTCGACGCTCTGCCCAGCGTCCCCATCGAGCCGGAGTTCGACCCGGCGCCGATGCAGGACATCTCCGCCTGGCTGGCGGCGGAGGGGGAGCGGATCCTCTTCATCTACGGGGAGACGGATCCCTGGACCGCCGGCGCCTTCGAGCTCGGCGGCGCGCGAGACTCGTACAAGCTCGTCATGCCAGGCGGCAACCACAGCGCGAGTATCGACGGCCTCGTCGCTGCGGATCAGCAGACCGCGCTCACCGCGCTGGAGACCTGGACCGGCGTGAGCCCGCGCTCCCCGAGCCGCCTCCTGCGCTCGAGGCCGACGCCGCTGCCGCCGTCCTTCCAGCTGCTGCACCGCCTGCACCGCCGCTCCCATCGCTGATCGCGGGCAAGGTGAGATTCCTCCTCCGGCTCTGCGCGCGAGAACGATGCGGCTCACCGCGCTCTTCTTCGAGAGCTTGCGGTGGGCGATAGGCACCGTGGGCAGGGTGACGATGCGCGCGGCCACCAGATCGCCGCTCTTCGGTCGGAAGAAGCTCGCCGAGCGGGGTGAGCATGGAGCCGCCCGGCAGCCGATCGAACACGGCCACCCGGAGCGTCCGTTCGAAGGTCGCCATGCGCCCGCGCACGTGGCCCACCGCCAGATTGTTGAGCCGTGGCGCCCCGGATGGCGCACTGCACCTCATGGTGCTGGCCCATGCCAGCTGTAGCTCGCACAGGATATAACCGCCCTCCGCGCCGCTGGCCCAGGCCGGCGACGCAGGGGGCGGGGACGGAGGACCTGATGACGCGTTTGGCTCGGATCACGCTGGTGTCGCTCACTCTCGCACTCCTGCCTGCCTGCGGCGAGGCCACGGCGACGGCCGAGGCGGAGATGGCCCTGAGCGAGGAGCTCGGCGCCGAGGTGCTGGTCGAGGAGCACGAGGACGGGAATGTCGCGTGGCGCATCGACGGCGACGGCCAGGTGAAGGCCGCGATCACCGCCAGCTCCGGTGTACGCCTCAAGGAGGACGTCGGCGGCGCGCTCGTCTGGAAGCTGCCGTCCGGAGAGGCGAGGACGATCCCGCTCGCGGTCGACGCGAGGACGGGGCTCCTGGTCGGGGCGGGGCCGAGGCTCGAGGCGGACCTGACGGAGGTCAACTACACGCTCACGATCTCGGGTAAGCCGTGGAGCGGCGTGCTGCACGTGCCCGCGGGCGGCACGGCGGAGCTCGTGGCGAGCGCCAAGGTGAGCGCCGAGAGCAAGCTGTCCGAGGTCACGGTGGGCCCCCACGGCGGCTCCATCCAGGTGGTCGGCGAGGACCGGCTGGAGATGGTCGCGGACGAGGCCACGGGAGAGGTGCGCGTCTACGTGCTCGACGTCCACCTCAAGCCGGTCGCCATCGAGGGGCGAACCCTCAAGCTGGGTCTCGTCGCCGAGCGACCGCAGGTGCTGGTGCTCGCGCCAGCGTCTGCAGGACTGTACTTCGTGGGCAAGCTCGCCGCGGCGGTGAATCCCTTCAGGCTGACGGTCGCGCTCGGGTTCCGCGGCACGACGCGCGTGGCGCTCTGGGGCTATCGGCCCGGCGTGCGCGTCATCGCGACCGCCGCGCGGGCGCCGCGGGTCAACATCCTCGTGAAGGGCTTCGCCGACGGGCCGGACGTCGACGTTCACGCCGGCGCGCGCGCCGACGTCCACGTGAAGGTCCATGACCACGACCATGGCGGCGGCGGCAAGGTCAAGGTCATGATCCACGACAAGGGCCATGGCGGCGGCGACAAGGTCAAGGTCATGATCCACGACAAGGACCATGGCGGCGGCGACAAGGTCAAGGTCATGATCCACGACAAGGACCATGGCGGCGGCGACAAGGTCAAGGTCATGATCCACGACAAGAACCATGGCGGCGGCGACAAGGTGATGATCCACGACAAGGACCATGGCGGCGGCGGCAAGGCCAACGTGCATGGGAAGAGCGGCGGCGCCTCGAAGGGCGGCAGCGACAAGGGCAAGCGCTGAGGTACACCGACGCTCGGATGGGGCGGCTCTGGGAGATCTCCGAGCGCCTGACCGGCGTCACCCGGCCCGTCTGACCAAGCCGAATCCGGTAACTCGATCGGGCGGATCTTGTTACGGTGCCCGGATGCCTTCTCAGCGCACCCTGCTGCCGCGGTCGGCACCGGCCGCCTCGGGGATGTCGTCCCGTTCGATCGCCGCGCTGCTGGACCGGCTCGAAGCGCAATCCGTCGAGTGTCACTCCCTCATGGTCGTATGCCACGGTCACGTCGTCGTCGAAGGCTGGTGGGCGCCGTACTCGGCCGAACGCCCGCGCCTTCTCTACTCGCTGACCAAGTCGTTCACCTCGGTCGCCGTGGGGCTCGCGATCGCCGACGGGTTGCTCTCGCTGGACGATCGGGTGGTGGACGTGTTGCCCGACCACGTTCCGGCCGACATCTCGGAGCAGGGGCGCCGCCTCACCGTTCACCACCTGCTGTCGATGACGGCCGGACACC
Organism: Sorangium sp. So ce887; assembly: GCF_051521455.1. Taxonomy (NCBI): domain Bacteria; kingdom Pseudomonadati; phylum Myxococcota; order Polyangiales; family Polyangiaceae; genus Sorangium; species Sorangium sp. So ce887. The sequence continues at coordinate 6,037,426 of NZ_CP150354.1, forward strand.
GCACGGACAGCCTCGTCGAGGCCTGGCAACTGGAACCGGGCGACCTGGTGAAAGGCTTCCTGCGCGTACCGTTCACCGAGGCGGAGGGAACACGGCACGCCTATGACAATTCGACCACCTTCGTCCTGGCCCGGATGGTGGAACGGGTCACCGGCCGCGGCCTCCCGGAACTGCTCGACGAGCGCCTCTTCAAGCCGATGGGCGTCGAGCACGCCGAATGGGACCGGGTGGCGAGCGGCGCCGCCTTCGGATTTCACGGACTGCACCTCACGACCGAGGCTGTCGCCGCCTTCGGCGAGCTGCTGCTGCGCGGAGGCCGCTGGGGCGACCGGCAGCTCGTCCCGCGCGAATGGGTGGAGCTCGCGACCAGACGGCACATCGAGACACTGCAGATCGAGGACTGGTCGGAGAACCCCGACTCACTTTGCGGGTACGGCTACCAGTTCTGGATGTCGCGTCACGGTTATCGCGGTGACGGCGCCTTCGGCCAGTTGTGCGTGGTCGTCCCGTCGCACGATCTCGTGGTCGTCGTGACCGGCGCCATACCGCAGGGTGAGGCAGTGCTCGACCCCTTGTGGGAGTGCCTGCTGCCCGGCCTGGAAGACGCGGGAAGCGCCCGGGACGACGAGATCCTCGCCGATCGGCTGCGGCGGCTGTCATTCGCGCCGGTGCCGGGTTCGGCCGCCCCGGAGCGTTCTGCTGAGGCGAGACTCGACGCCTCCGCCGAGGATTCGGCGCTGCCCGACGGAACCACGGTGATCGTCGATCCCGTGGACGGCGGATGGCTCCTGCGATTCGGGTCGTTCCTCGACGTCGAGGCCGGCCACGGCGAATGGCGGGAAAGTTCGCCGTTCGGCCGCCCTGTCGTCGCGGCCGGCGCCTGGCAGGGCAACACGTTCGTCGCCGAGCTCTACGTCATCACCACCCCGCACCGGGTCCGGCTGGTGGTCGACGCCGACGCGGGGACAGCGGAGGCGACGTGGAGCACCGTGCCCCTGACCAGCCCCGATCTGATGTTGCATCTGCGGTCGCCATTGATGACACGGCCCGACGTCGCCTAGGTGATGTCGGCCTGATCATTCGCCGGGGAGCTCGCGTACACGCGCAACGGCGTGGGCTGGGTGGAGGAGGAGCGGCAGCTCGCCTCGGGAGACCAGTTCATCGTGCGGCGGACGTACGATCTCATGGGCAACGTCCTGCAGCGGACGACGTCGCTCGGCCACTCGGTCGCCTTCGCGCGGGACGCCTGCGGCCGGGCCACGCAGGTGGTGCTGGACGGGCACGTCGCGGTCGGCGTCGCCATCGGCGCACCGCTGCGAATGGGCGAACGGCGAGGAGCGCCACGGGGTCACGCCACGGCGGGGTAGGCCTATCCGGCGCGCCGTCGTGGGGCGGCTCACCGGGATTTGGGGGGGTCCACCCGGCCTCGGTGGCGGTTCACCGGGATCTGGGGGGGTCCACCCGGCCTCGGTGGCGGTTCACCGGGATCTGGGGGGGGGTCCACCCGGCCTCGGTGGCGGTTCACCGGGCCTCGATGGCGGTTCACCGGGCCTCGATGGCGGTTCACCGGGCCTCGATGGCGGTTCACCGGGCCTCGATGGCGGTTCACCGGGCCTCGATGGCGGTTCACCGGGCCTCCGAAGCGGTTCACCGGGCCTCGATGGCGGTTCACCGACCCTCCGCGGCGGTTCTCCGAGCCTCCGAGGCGGTTCACCGGGCCTCCGCGGCGCTTCACCGGCAGCGTCAACATCGGACCCGCGCCGGTAGCGCGGCGGCCCGGCCCGGCTCCCTCGCGATGGCGTCCCGCTACTGGACCAGCGGTCCGACGCGGTTGGCGAAGGGCCACCCGAGGCTCTCGTCGGTGTGGATCTGCCAGTCGAACGCGCCGCGGAGCGTCGGGTGGTTGCTCTCGATCTGGTTCCACGTGGGGATCGCCTCGTCGACGGACATGTAGTTCGGCTGGTCCCAGATCCCGAACCCCACGACGACGTGCGTCGGGCCGAGCAGCCCGACCCACTCGTTCACGTTGTTGACGATATAGGACTGCTGGTCCAGATCGGGACCGTCGTAATACTGCGGGGCCGCGTAGTCCATGGCGCCGGCCTCCACCATCTCCTTGCAAAACGTCTTGTCGCGGCTGTTCCAGGGGGCCGGAGGCGAGGTGATGAGGAAGCCCGGGTAGCGCCGCTTCAGCTCCAGGCTGATCCACTTCATCTCGGCGGTGTCGGGCGCCTGATCGGCCTCGAAGGTGTTCCAGTCGATGCCGTCGAACCCACCCAGGTCGTTGTAGATCCCGACCACGCTATCGACGAAGGTCTGCGACTTCGTGCGATTCGGGAAGCTCATGCCAGCGCCGGCGCCGCCGACGGACAGGATGATCTTGCGGCCCTGCGTCGTCCGCGCGTACTGGATGTCTGCCTTGAGGTTCGTCGCCGCTCCCCTGCCGTCGCCCGGCGGCGTCCAGGTGACGGCGCCCGTCGTGCCGGGCGACCCGCCCACGGGCGTCGCGGCGAAGAGGTAGATCACGTTGTAGTTGCTGTTGACGTCGCGGATGCGGACGGGCGACGGCGTCCAGTTGGGATAATAGCCACCGACGACCTTGGCGGGCAGCGCGCCGATCGGGCCAGGGGTGGGATCGGGATCGGGGCTGTCGCTGCAGGCTGCGTACGGCTCCCAGAAGTACGTGCTGACGGTCGGGATATAGCCCGGGTTACCGTGCTCGGCGATGTAGGCCGACCCCTCGTAGCTCACGACGGCCCCCTCGTCGTACCACGCGCCCTCTGTCCATTGCGGGTAGCTGCACGCGTCGTCGACAGGGCCCGGGCTGTCGTTGCAGCCCGTGTACGGCTCCCAGAAGTACGTGCTGACGGTGGGGCTATAGCCGGGGTTACCGTGCTCGGCGATGTAGGCCGCCCCCTCGTAGTTCACGACGGTCCCCTCGTCGTACCACTGCCCGCTCTGCCATTCCGGAGCGCCTGCGCACACGGCAGACTCGTTCTGCTCGACGTCGATCTCGTCCTGCGGCGAACCAGCACCGAGGCATCCGACGCCGCTCGTGGCGATGGCCACGAGGATGAATGACAGCCCAGAAACCGTGGTAGCAGAATTGAGCAACATGATAGATATTCCCTGTCTAAGTGGAGAAGAATGAAGGCGGACGGCCACCTTGCCTGCTGCAGTGTGGCCATGCGGTGTGCGATCCGGTGTGCTGCACACGGTGTTCCATCACCGCGATGAGGCGCCGGGGCAGCTCAGCAGCCGGTGTTGTTCCCGGGGTTCACGCCGAGGAGGCGCGTGAACTGCATGTATTTGTCCACGCGGCTCTGCACCTGGGCGGGGTTGCGGCCGTTGCACTCCAGCGCTCCGTTGATGGTGCGGATCGTCTCGCCGAATCCGGCGCCTGTGACCATGGCATCGTGCGCGGTCCTGGTGCCGGCGCCGGTCTGCGTGGTCCAGAACCAGAAGGCCGTGCGCCACGCGACGTTCGCGTCCTGCGCGACAAGGTCCGGGTTGCTCTGGAGGGGCAACCCGAGCGCGTTGCCCGCAGCGCAGTAGTTGCCATTCCAGGAGAGCTGTATCGGTCCGCGCCCGTAGTACGACTTGCCCGGTGCGCAGCTGCAGCCCGGCGGGCCCCAGGAGGTATCGCAGAGTTGCGCCTTCGCGATCTCCTCGACGTAGACGAGCCCGCCGGTCTCGTGCGAGGCATTGGCGAGGAAGGCCGCGACCTCCCGCTTGCGGGTGTCGGCGTCGCCCGTGGTGGCGAGCCCGGGGAAGGTCGACGCCGCGGCGATCAGCGCCCGGTACGTGTAGAACGGGTTGCGGCCCGGGAACATGGTGTTGAACACCGATTCGCTCAGGATCGCACCGAACCCGTCGCCACCGCCGCCACCGCCACCGCCACCGCCACCGCCACCACCGCCGCCACCGGCGCCGCCGGCGCCGCCGCCGCAGCCGGCGTGGGGGTCCCAGAACCATGTGCTGATCGTCGGGTCGTAGCCGGGGTTATCGTGCTCGGCGATGTAGGGAGACCCGTTGAAGACCACGATATCGCCCGTGCGGTAGTTCTTGCCCCGCTGCCATGCGGGGTAGCTACACCCGCCGCCTCCGCCGCTGCTGCCACCCGAGCTGGCGCTGGTGCTGCTCGAGCTGGAGCAGGTCCCCGTCTCCAGCCAGAGCGCGGGCACGGCGGAGGGCGTCCAGCCCGCCAGGCTCGTGTGGCTCTGTCTGCACGTGTAGGACTTGCCGCCGTAGTTCACGACAGATCCGACCGTGTACGCGACGCCCTCGGCCCAGCCCGGTGCGCTCGCACAGAGCGCCGCTTCCTGGCTGTCGAAGTCGTCCTCGTCCAGCGAGGCCTCCGCGACGCATCCGCTCGCGTTCACGGCCGCGGCGACGAGGACCAGGGACAGCAATGAACCAGGGATGATGCCGAGTTGGTGCGACATGGCAGTGCTCCTTTGCATTTCGCAGGAGGTGTCTCGCAGGCAGCCCCGCCGGCCGTTTCAGCGCAGCGTCGCCGATCGCGAGGGTTGACCCGCTGCATCGCAAGGAGCAGGCCTGTGGCCGGCGACCTTCAGCGAGCCTCGTTTCTGGCCTCCGTGGAGCGATGAGCGCAGCGATCGCGCCAGAGGGGGCGATCCACCCGATCACCCCCTCCGGCGATCCTGGGGATCGCCCTCCGGCGATCCTGGGGATCGCCCCTGTCGATCATCACGAGCCGGGCGACGAGGCGCTGGAACCTGTGATCCGGCAAAAGAAACAGCGAATCGATTCCAGCCCGCCCCCGCAGTGCAGCGTGGATGCCATCTTCCAGGAGACGCTCCGGGGTGAGGGATGGGCCGATGTCGCAGCACGATGTGGGCCATGTACGGCGGTGGGCCGCCCACCAGCGATGTCAGCGCCCAGGCATCGCGTGACAGAGCGGAGGCACGCGCGCGCGGCGCGCGAGGCCAGAGATCAGTACACGATCTCGGAGTACGGGCAGCGCTGCTGGATCGACGCGACGTCGCACGGCTCGGGCGGCATGCAGTCGAACGAGGGAGGGCAGCTCGCGTCCTGCTCGCAGCCGCAGCCGCACGCGCTCTGGAAGTAGGCCGTGCTCTCGGGGCAAATGAAGTCGATGAGCGTGCACTCCTCCGGGCTGCTGCCCACGTAGCTGCGCCACCCCTCGGTCTTCGGGTCGCACGCGCAGGCGCGCTCGGTGCACGCGACGCCGCCGCCGGCCAGGCACGTGCAGGTGTTGCAGCCGTCGAGCGACGGGAACGAGCCGCCCGGCTCGTGGCTCGCGCCGCCGTAGGTGCAGGTCTCCGGGCAGCCAGCGTCCGTGCAGATGACGTTGCCGTCCACGTGGCACGTGCAGGTGTTGCAGCCGTCGTCCGCCGGGAACACGTCCCCCCACTCGTGGCTCGCGCCACCGTAGGTACAGGTCTCCGGGCAATAGGCGTCCGTGCAGGCAAGGTTCCCGTCCGCGTCGCACGTGCAGGTGTTGCAGCCGTCGCCCGCCGGGATCTCCTCCCCCGGCTCGCAGACATGGCACGCTATCTTCGTGCAGCCGACATTGCCGCTGCCGGAGGGGTCGCACGTGCAGGTGTTGCAGCCATCCGAGGCGGGGAACGACGCGCCGGGGGCGTGGTCGACGCCCTCGTAGGTGCAGCCGGAGACGCAGGCCATGAGGGTGCACGCGACACTTCCATCCTCGGTGCAGTAGCAGCTGTTGCACCCGTCCTTGTCCGGGAACGAGTCGCCAGGGTGGTAGACGATCCCATCCCTTTCACAGGTCCCGTCAAAGAGGGTGATCTCGCAGCCCGCGAGGGCCCCGGGGAGGGCGACGGCGAGCGAGAACAGGCTGCCGAGGTGGAACCAAGAAAGACGATGGACTGTCATGGGTTTCGCTCCTGTGCCAGAGAGTGCCACGGCGCCGCATCCGGCTGGAGGCGGATCGACCGCGGATCGATGCTGGAGCGAGGAGATAGAAAATAACGTGCCAGCGCCGGGCGCCCGGCGCCGCTGCGCGGGGCTGTCCTCTCGACGCGACGCGCGCGAGGCGGCCGCGCTCCGCAGGAGCTCGTGGAGCGCGAGGTTCCGGCGCTCGCGGGACCGGACGCGCGCGAGCGCGGCGGCCCGGATCAGGCCGCCTCGGGCGCCGGGCGAAAGACGGCGCGGCCGCCGAAGAAGATGAGCAGGCCGAGGGCGATCCAGACGATCTCCTTGGCGCGCTTGACGAGGACGAAGGCGGCGCCGACCGTCGCCGCGGCGGGCACGCCGAGCGCGCCGAGGAAGGCGATGTAGCCGGCGTCCTGCATGCCGAGCCCGGCCGGCACCATGAAGACGGCCGCGCGGAGGAGCGCGAGGACGACCTCGAACGACAGGACCTCGGCGAGCGAGACGTCGACCTGCAAGAGCCGCAGGAAAAAGAGCGTCTCCAGCCCCTCGGCGAGCCACATCCCGAGCAGGAGGAGCGCCGCCGCCGCGAGCGCGCCGCGCCGCTTCCCGAGCGCGGCCGCGTGCCGGTCGGTCGCGGAGAAACCCGCGGCCCGCGCCTCGACGTAGGCCCTCACGCGCCGGCCGGGCAGCCGCCTGAGCTGCGCGAAGACCCGCGACGCGACCGTGCCCGAGAGGAGCGCGCCCGCGAGCGCGAGCGCGGCGGCGAGCAGGCCGAGCCCCGAGAGGACCACGAGCCACGGCAGCCAGGGCGCGCCGAGCAGCGGGCCCGAGGCGCGCTCCAGGTGGCCGAAGCCAAGGGCGAGGGCGATCGCCACATAGACGGCGTTCGCGAGGAGGATCAGCGACCTGCGCGCCGCGATGCCGGCGATGGCCTGCGGCCCCGGGACACCGCACCACCGGTGGAGCAGGAAGAACGTGACCGACTCGGAGAGGGCGGCCCCGGCCGGGACGCTCATGGTGAGCGCCTCGGTCGACAGCGTGAGCGAGAGATACCGCCCGAACGGCGCGGGCGGCCCGAACGCGCCGAAGACGCGCCGGCTCGCCTCGGTCTGGAGCAGCCGCGCGACGAAATTAGGAATCAGGGCGAGCGCCATCATCGGCGCGGACGCCGAGGCGATGAGCGCCCCGGCGCCCGGCAGATCCGCGCCGCGCAGCGTGCTCCAGAGCGCCGCCGCGGCCACCGCGACCCCGAGCCACTTCACCGCGATGGCGCCCGCGCCGGCGCGCGCTCTCGCCTCGGGAGGCGGCTTGTCGTGGGCAAGGAGGGTCATCGCACGCTCGCGCACGGGCCGTCGGCCGCGTGGGTGCTCGTATCGCGCAGGCGCGTCGCGCCCTCATGACACGCGCGCAACTCCGCCGCGACACATCACGTCTGGCGGCCGCCGGCCTATCCGCGCCGGCAGGGGCGGCCTCCAGCAACCCGCGCCGGAGCTGGCGGCCGCCGGCGCCCCAGCGCCGGAGCTGGCGGCGCGCTCACGCGTCCTGGGTCACCCGGATCCGCGCGATGAACTCGACCCCCGCGCCGGGCTGCGCTCCGAGCGGGGTCAGCGTGACGCTGGCCTCGAGCGCGCGGCTGCGCGGGCAGACGAGGCGGCTCCGCGCGACCGCGCGCGCGGCCGGGAGCGGGGCCTGCACGTCGACGAGCACCGACGCGACGTCGCGCCCGTAAAGGAGCTTCTCGTCCACGCCGAACAGGTCGTGAGCGCTCGGGTTGGCGCCGAGGATCTCCCCCGCGCTGTCGAGCAGGAGGCACGGATCGGCGATCTCAGCGAGGAGCGCCCTCGACCGCTCCTCGAGCTGCGAGACGCTCTCCATCGCGATCACGAGCTCCTCCTCCAGCTGGCTCACCGACGTCCTCACGCCGGCGAGCGAGTCGTACATCCGCGCGATGGTGGTGACGATCTGCCGGACCTCGATGGCCTCGAACGGCTTGCGGAGGATGAGCAGGTTTGGCGGACACCCGAGCTCGATCGCGATCTCATCCCAGCTGTAGTCCGAGTAGGCGGTGCAGATGACCGTGTAGATGTCCGGCGCGACGCTCCAGATCCCCTTGATCGTCTGGATACCGTCGAGCCCCGGCGGCATCCGCATGTCGACGAAGGCAAGGAAATACCTGCGCGGACTGGCCCTGACGAGCGCGATCCCATCCATGCCCGAGTGGGCCGATTCAATGGTGAACCTGAGCCCGTGAAGGGGGTCCGGCTCCTCCTCGGGCGGCTCGGCGCCGAACAGGCGCGACTCGAGGGCCTGCAGCCCACGGATCATCTCCGGATCGTGGATCGGCCTGGGCACGAGCATCCGCTCCATCAATCCATGGATGTCCGGATTGTCGTCCACGACGAGGATAGGTCGACTTACTGATTCCGAAGACATGAAGTTCCTCTCGAGTCGCTCCGGCCCCGCCGCGGGCCCCCCGGGTCTACCGCCGATTCCGCTGCTCCAGCCGGCGCCGGACCGAGGCGACGCGCAGCTCGGCCCGCGCGACGCTGGCCGCGGTGCCGATCCCGCCGGGCATCGCCGCCAGCGGCTCGAGCACGTCGTACGCGTCGTCGAGCGGCAAGAGGGCGCCCTCCAGCGCGAGCCGCTCGCCCTCCCGGTCGACGATCTCCGCCGCCGCGGCGCTGCCGAGCGCCCGCCCGAGGCGCTCCACCAGCGCGGCGCGCTCACATCGAGGGGTGCTGTCCGAAAATCCCATGCCTTCGCGTTTCCTTGATCGCCGCGTTGCGCGGCAAACATTGGACTCCCTGGCACGGGAGGTGTCAACGATCAGCGTGATCGTACGCACATCCCATCAGTTGACTCGAACTCAATAGGCGTAATCCAGACCACACCTTCCGGCAGAGCCCGGGCGTTTGCGGCGGTGCCGTCGCGGATCGCCGGGGCTTGCGCCTCGCCTCGCGCGCCGGCGGCACGGCGGCGCGGCGGTTGATCGTCCGCCGCCGCCTCGTCGCGCGCGCGGAGCGCGAGCAGCCGAGCCGTACGCCGGGGCCGCGCCGTCGCAGGTTTCATCCGCTCAGCAGAGGTTGTCCGCTGCGGAGCGCGCGGGCGCGGGTCGAAAGAGCGCGCGCGGGCCGGCGAGCGCACGGTGCGGCGTCAAGATCGGCTATCGTCCGCTTTGTCGCGGCGCGCGCGGGGGAGAGCGGCCCTCGGCCGGACGTGGACGGCCGCGGCAGGGATGACGGAAGGAAGACCGAAGGTGGCGACAGATCACGACAGCATCGAGCGGCTCCGGGTGGAGAACGCCGGACTGCGCAAGGAGGTCGACAGGCTGCATGAGCAGCTGGGGAGCCGGGAGGAGCGGACGCGGCTGATCCTGCAGGCGGCCGTCGACGGATTCCACGTCGTCGGGATGAACGGCGAGATCCTCGACTGCAATCCATCCTTCGCCAGCATCGTGGGTTACGAGCGGAGCGAGCTCCTGACGATGAACATCGGCCAGATCGACGCGCAATCGCCGCACGAGGTCGCCGCGATCATCGAGGAGATCAAGGCGAAGGGGGCGCTCCGCTTCATCACGAGGCACGTCCACAAGGACGGCCACCCGATCGACGTCGAGGTCAGCTCTCACCTCGTCCGCAGCGGTGACGAGCAGTTCTTCTCGGCCTTCTCGCGCCCGCTCACGGAGCAGCTGAGGCGCGAGAAGGCGCTGCGCGAGAGCGAGCAGAAGTTTCGAGCGATCTTCGACGAGACCTCGATCTTCATCAGCCTGCTCACCCCGAGGGGGGAGCTGCTCGAGCGCAACCGGACGATGGCCGATTTCATCGGGGCTCGTCCGGAGGACGGCCGCGGCGAGCCGCTCTGGCGCGCGCCGTTCTGGGGCGGCGCGCCGGGCGTGGAGGAGCGGGTGAAGGCGGGCGTGCTGAGGGCCGCGTCGGGCGAGCCGACCTCGTGCGAGCTGGAGATCCACGGCACGGGCGGGCGCGTGGCCACGCTCGACCTCAAGATGAAGCCGATCCTCGACGTGTCGGGCGAGAGCGTCCTCGTGATCGCCGAGGGGTACGACGTGACCGAGCTCCGGCGGGCCGAGGCGGAGCGGGCGGCGCTTCAAGGGCAGATGATCGACGCGCAGGAGGCGACGATCCGGGAGCTCTCGACGCCGCTCATCCCGCTCGACGCGGGGATCCTCGTGATGCCCCTCGTCGGGCGGCTCGACCGGGTGCGCATCGAGCAGCTGCTGGAGCGGCTGCTGCGCGGGGTGGTGGCGCAGCGCGCGGCCACGGTCATCCTCGACGTCACCGGCGTGCCGGTGGTGGACGCCGAGATCGCGGACTCGCTGCTCAGGGCGGCCCAGGCGGTCAAGCTGCTCGGCGCGGAGGTCATCCTCACCGGCGTCGGCCCCGAGGTGGCGCAGACGATGGTGAGTATCGGCATCGATCTCCGGGAGATCGTCACGCTGAGCTCGCTCCAGAGCGGGCTCCACCACGCGCTCGGGCGCTCGCGGCGCGGGAGCAGGGCGGGCGGCGCCCGGCGCCGCGGAGGCTGAGGAGCAGGCGGGCGACCGCGGTCAGGGGCGGCCGTCCTCCCCTCCCCGGAAGCGGTTCATCGGCGCATCGGCTCGGCGAGCCAGCGCACCAGCGCGTCGCCATCGAGATCGAGCAAGGCGTCCTCCACCTCGCCCGGTCCGATCGCCTGTGCGCGCTCGACGATCGAGCGCTCCTCCTCGATCGTCGGCCGGCGCCCCACCCGCCGCGCGAAGAGGCGGCCGAGGAGCTCGGCGATGACCCTCTCCGCCGCTTTCTCCGCCGCTTTCTCCGCGCTCTTCGCGGCCTGCTGCGCGGCCTGCTGCTCGGCCTCGAGGATCATCTCCCCGATGATCGGCATGCTCCGGAGCAGCTTCTTCTCCGTCTCCCTGTCGTCGAACAGCATGACGAGCTCCTTTCGCAGATTGTGACCCCAGGGGTCGATGGCCGCCATCACCAAGAGCGCGGCGTAGAGCTCGACCCGCTCCTCGTCGGTCGACGCTCGCGCGTGGATCTCCGCGACGACCTCCCGCAGCGCCGCCGCGGTCGCGTCGCGGGCCAGCGGGGCGAACACCAGCCAGAACACGCTGCCGCGCGCCCGGAGCTCGGCGATCGTGCGCTGGTAGACCGCGTCGATGCGGAAGTGCGCGCCGCTGAACGGCCGCTCCGGCCAGGCCGTGCGACGCTCGCCCGTCGCGGGCAGGCGCCGCCGGTGGCCCGAGAGGACCACGGCGACGCTCTCGATGGGCGGCACCGGCTCTCCGGGCGCTTCGGTGCGAAGCGCGGCAAAGAGGAAGCCGAGGTACTCGAAGACCCGATCCGGCACGTCGTCGCGCAGCGCGAAGCAGAACTCGACGTGCAGCACGCGCAACTCGCCGCCGACGCGCAGGCGCAGGGCCTTGTCTAGGCGTCGCTCGAGCTTCGTGACCTGGGTGTCGACCCACCCGAGGACCTCGACGGAGCGCCCCTCGGGGACGAACACGCGCGCCAGGTCTCCGGGGCATCTCCGGGCGATGTGGCGCAAGGTGATGTCGGCGTCTCCCATACGCCGCGCACCTGGCAGATCGCGTGCCGGGGGCGCGGATGGGTCCAACAGCGAGGGTTCCGGGGTGAGGCATGCGCTGCGGAGATAGCGTCGCCATGGCGGGGGCGGCGTCGCCACCCTGCGGGCCACCTGGCCGGGCGCTTGAAGGCTCGGCGAGCGTGACGCTCCGGCACAGCCGCCAAGCGGGGTCCGCCACCACGCGCTCGGGCGCTCGCGCCGCGGGAAGGGGGTCGGGCGGCCCGCGGCGCCGCGGTGGCTGACGGGCCGCCGAGCGCCTGCCGTCAGGGACGGCTCAAGGCAGCTCCTCGACCGCTCGCGCGACAAAGCGGATGGCCCCGGGGCTCGCTTCGAAATCGTCGACGCGAACGCCGATCCGGTCGAGGCCGCGAGCGCGGACATCGTGAATCACGAGCCCATAGCCCGCGGGGCCGCCTCGCTCGATCTCGAGGTCGTGCGGCGACCAGAACCGGAGTACGCGCCGCGCCACGCCGCGCCGGAGCGCCAGATCGAGGAAAGGTTCGCCGTCGTCGCCCGGCTCGAGCTCGAGCCTCAGACCGACGATCCTGTACTGCCATGCTTGCGGCAGGATCGGGTGTTCGGGATCTTCGCCCCACGCGTGCGTCATGAGCCTCGCTGTCGTGTAAGGAGCGCTCGGCGATCAGGATCGATGCGCCGCGGTGAGGACGAGCCGCTATGTGCTGCGCCCGCGCGCTTCGCGCACCAGCGCCACCATCGCCTTCCGCACCTCGTCCGACGTCGATACCGGCGCGTCGAACGGGAGCCGCGCCACCTTCGGCCCCGCCGGGGTGATGACGTCCAGCTCGAAGCCGTAACGATCGACCGAGGTCATCGTCGCACCGGTGGCGTCCTTGATCTCGGCGAGGGCCTTCGCATACGCGAGGACGGCGTCGGCGTGATCGGTGTTCATGTGCTCGAGGATGCGCGCGGCGTCGGCCGCGAGCGGATCCGGCTCGGCGGCCGCGTACTCGTCGGCCTCGACCCAGGACATCCGGCCGAAGCCGCCGACGTAGCGGATCGACACAGGGTCGAGCCGATAGAAGGAAAAATCAGTAAAATCCACGTAGTACGACGCGCGCGGGTGCGTCGCGAGGAAGGTCGTCCGGGCGGCGGCCGCCTCGGCGCCCTCGAGCGGACGGCAGGGGCCGATCAGCGTCATCCGCCCGAGCGCGAGCGGGTCCGCTCGGCCCTCGGCGGGCTCGGCGACGAGCAACGACGCTTCGACGCGAACCTTGAGGTTGCCCGTGTGCTCGGCGAGCGCCGAGAGCAGCAGTAGCGGCCGCCCGTGCGCGTCCACGGCGACGGTGACGAGCGAGCCGTACGGATAGCCGGCGGGGTCCCGCGCGAGCGTGCACAGCGTGGCGGTGCGGGCCCGCTGCGCCAGGGTGCGACAGCGCTCGGCGTGGCTGGGCGACGGAGCGTTCTGAACAGGGGGCGCCACCTCCGGGGCAGAGCCTGGCCGGCCGTGATCTGTGGGCGTCGACATGGAAAGCGGGTAGCACGCCCGGGGGGTTGCCGGGAACCCGGGAGACGGTGCACATCAGGGGCGCTCCGCGGTGCATCGAGCTCGGATCGCTCGATGGCAGAGGCGGTGCGTTCCGGCCGGTTTCTGTTCGCCCTCGGTTCAGCTCGGCTCGTCGAGCACGTCGGTGAGCGTGCCGGCGGTGGCGGCCTGCTCGAGCCAGCGCTCCAGGCGTTCCGGGTCCTTCTGGGCGACGATGCGTTCGCGTGCTGCGTCCGGCACCGCGATTCCGCGCGCGCGGAGCACCGTCAACAGCGCGCGTGCGGCTTCCTCGATGCGCCCCTGCGCGACGTACTTCTTCGCGAAATCGCTCTGGTACTCGTAGCCCTTCATCATCGCCTCCAGCGCCCGGCGAGCCGCCGCGTTCAGGGAATTGTACAGGAGATCGTCGGAGAACCAGGCGCGTTCGTCGTCGAGGAACTGGAGCGCGGGCAGCACCGCGCCGGCGATCGTCGCGCCTTGCTCCGTCTCCCCGTGGGCCATCGCGGAGCGCCCCCAGCTCCGGTCGGCGGGTTGCTTCCGATGGGTCCGTCACGACCGGAACGCTGTTGCGACGGAGCACGGGCGGCCCAGCACCGCCGATACCGCCCGGCAAGGACGGCTCACGTGAAGGTCACGGCTTGGTCGCTCGGAGCGCGCGGAGGATGGCCGGGAGGTCGTCGTGGTCTTGATAGGGCAAGGCCTGCACGTTGAGCTCGCGCTGCCAGCGATCGCGGTCGTTCGGGTTCGGGTTCGCCATCAGCGCGTAGTGCTGGCTGGTCGCCGATCCGAAAGCCCGGAGGTTAAGCTCGAAGACGAGATCGAGGTCCAGTGGATCGTTGATGCCGTAGCCAACGAGAAGAAACGTGTAGGCCTGGAGCAAATAGCCAATCGTGCGCCGGTATGGTTCGTCGCTGGACGCCTTCGTATATTCGCCCTGAGTCATCACAACTGACGCTTGATCGTCAGCGGTGCCGTGGATCTTGTACAACACTTTGCGCCCCCCGTTGATATCGGAGAGCACACTATCGGATTTCTTCCAAGTATAGGACTGCCGCCCGAGCTCCGCCTTTTCCAAGAGCTGGTCGTAGTTCGTGGTCACGAGGACGTCGAGTCCCAGTTCGACGAGCGCTCGGTGGACGTCGCCAGGCGCAGCGTTCGGCGGGCGGAAGATGGCGTTTAGCGCGGCCTGGTACCCGTGCGCGCGGAGGCTGGTCTTCGGGAGGTCGAGCAAGGTAAGCATGCTCTCCAGCGACACATGGCCCGCCTTCAAGTACAGGCGCAAGGCGTCGAGCTGCGCGGACTCGAGTACCCCATAATTCTGGGCCTGCTCGAAAAGTCGCTCGGGCAGCTCGTTCCAGCTAGGGAAACTCCCCTGGACGTCGCGGGCCATGGACAGGCCCGAGCCAAAGAGCACAGCAAGCTTGTTCTTCCTGTACGCGTCGACGAGCGGAGCCGGAAACGAGAAGCGGTGCATGGCGGCAGGGGGATGATGGCTGGGCATGGTCCTAAAGGTGGTGGAGCCGAGGTCGATGACCTCACACGGGGATCGGGGGATCCAGATGCCCTGAGCGGCGACATCTTTCGCGCGGTGAATGACCCAGGTGAAGTCGCGATCAGGGAAGGTCTGCTGGATTTGCTCGATCGCCGCGACGGCCTCGAGGGTGCCTCGCGAGCTCAGCTCGCCGAGTAGCGAATTTCGCAGCTCAGCCAACCTATGGCGTGAAGTAGAATCATCCATCTCACCTTGCCGATCTTGCGGGTCGCTATCGCTCGGAAAATGTCGTTCGATCCAGACATAGATCGTCATGGCGTCCTCGAGCGAGAGGCATTTACCCCACGTGCTCGAATGCCGCGGTTCGACCGCGCGAACGAACGTGAGAAATACCTCTTTACCGAAGGCGGGATCCACCTCGACAAGAGGGCGCACGACGGGCCAGCCGACCTTCGGGTTGAAGGCCATGAGCGCATGGGCTGCCGCGTGTGCGCGAAGCCGTCCAGGACCACCCTCAGGAATCGGAGCGTTCAGGATCGACACCGCCGCGTCCGTTGCACCCTCGACCCCATGCAGGATCAGCTCATCCAGCAGATCGCCGAGGAATCGAGGCTTCAGATCCGGACGCCGTGCGTACTCGATCAAGAAACGCCCGAGGTCCGCGTCCCAGCACGCTGCCATGTGGTGAAGCCGGAGTGGTTGGCCGTGCTTGCGATGATCCTCATCGAGCAGAGCGCGCAGCACATCCCGCACGCGCGGGGGTTCGGCCCGATACGCGCGTGACACGACTCGTTGGCTCTGCGCGTTTACATTGGGTGCAAAGGCGAGGGCGATGGCGCTCCAGTTCGCCCAGACGGTGACAGCATGCTCGTCGAGCCACGCGGGGTCGAGCGCGTCGATCAGGCAGACATACCTGTAACCAACGGCAGCAGGGCGATAGCCATATGGAATTTCTACACCCAACCACTCGCCGAAACGCTCATTGGCAAGTAACAGGTATTCGCGACCGACATCGAGAACGCGATTCTTAGTCTCTTCGTCGGCACGTTGCCAGCCGGGGAAATTCCTAAGATCCTCCCTGTAGTGCAAATCGTTACGCAACCTACCCTCAGAATCCACCGCAAGCAACGATTGCAGTCTCCATCCAGCATCGATATCGCCCTCTGCGAACCGTCGCAAACAAACCTGGATGCGCTTCTGCACACGCGAAACTTTTGGGGACACACGCGGCTTTACTCGAAAGCGACCACGAAACTTGCGTTCCTGACGACATGCGCGTCGCATCCACCGGGACAGGGCTGACCCGAGCTCAACGTTATTGATGAGACATGGCATTGCCTCGCGAATCTCGCCGACTTCATCCACTGCTCCGAGGATGGGGTCTGCGACCTCGAAGGTCCAATCCGAGAGTGCAACCTGCTTCAAGATCGCAGCCCAATGATCCCGCTCCAGCGGCGTAGCCCCGTTGCGGAGCTGCTCGATGACCCAGGGGACGTCCTTTGGGAGGACAAGTCCGTGATGGACGATGGAGAACGTATCGTACGGCCCCCATGGCAATAAGGCGACCATCGCGGTTGCGAGCAGGCGTCGCCGACCATCGTCCCGCGCTGGATCCGGGGTCTCCTCGTTGCGGTGGTTGCGACGCTGGAAGATAACGTCATAGACCGCCAGACGCCGAACCGCGGCCTGGGCAAGCAGGGCTCGCACTTCGGCGTCCTCGAGCCGCTCCCAGGCCGTCCGCAGAATGGTGTCGAGCAGGTCGGTGAGCTCAAGCGGTGCCTGACGGCGTGAGGGCAACCCGAGGGTCCAGTGGAGCGCCTCCGACAGAGCTGCTGGTGGCAACGTCTCGCTCAGCTTGTCCAGAAAGTAACCGTAAGATCCGCCATAAGAGCTCCTTTGCGATGGCATCAAGCTAGCGAACAGCTCGGCGGCAGTGATGTCGTCAGGCCAGAGAGCCAGCAACGCATATCCCTTCAGTTCGTCCTCCGGGTCTGCCTCGCGGTCGCCCCCAAGAAGCGGCAAGAGCCGTCGCTTGGTTTCCCGAGACCCGATGCGCACGAGCGTGCGCGCGGCCGACGAACGGAATTCTTTGTCGTCGCTACCATCGAGCACCACGTCCGCCACGACGTCTTCGAGCGCGACCACCTTGCATGAATCCATGAACTCCAGAGCCGCCCGCCGGGCCATGATGTAATGGTCACGCCCGGTGATATAAGGACGCAACTGGTCGGCAAGCGCGGCATGTTCAAGGCGCACCAGAAGCTCACTCCGGTGCTGGATTGTCATGATCGACATCTCTCGCCGGTCGAGCCTCTTCAGCAGAGCTCCAACCAACGCCTCGCGCTCCCCGTTCCCTACCAGTGCGAAGTCGCTCCCGAGCAGCGGTTCGGGGTCCGCGACGAGCATGCGCAGGAAGAACTCCTGGCTCGTGCCTGCCAAGCTCATGCTTGCCAGCCACGCCACCGTCTCGCGCAGCGCCGGGACCACGCGGCCCAGGGCTCCGTTCGAGACCTGGCCCACCAGATGCTCCGTCGATAGCCCTCGCTCACGCAAGAACCGGGCTGCCAGGAACTCGGCATATGTCTGGTGGGCCCACCCGATCTGGTCGCTGCCACGCGGTGCGAATAGGCCGCTCACGTTGAGCACCTCTTCGAGTGCGTCGGTGTCGACCGTCACCCGGCCGGACGCGCTCGGCTCGGCGGCCCCGGTGAGGTCTTCGAGCGTGACGGCTTCCGGCGGCACTGTCCCCAGATCCTGCCCCGTGAACACCACGCTGCGACGTCCCAGCACACAGACCGCCGCGATCCGGGAGGCGATCGCCAGGCGCTCCGGAGCGCGTAGCTTCCCGGTACGGCGTGCTCCCCGGCGCGACCTGCTCGACTCCTCACAGAGGATCCGGCACCCCTTCTCATACAGTTCCAACCGCGTGCGCGGCAGCTTCCCGCACCGCCGGTACTCCTCCAGCAGGAACCCCAGCGTTATCGGCTTGATCGCCAGCGATCCGGCGTCCACCCGCGCGATCTCGGCGAGGAACCCGGCCGCGTCCTTCCCTGCTGCCAGCTCGACATCGCTCTGCCGCAGCGGCGCAAGGGCATGGAAAGTCGCCTGCGGTTCTTCTCCCTTCGGCTTCCACAGGAGCGGGAGTTGTTCGTCGAGCATGGCAGGCCATTCCGCCGTGCGGCACGCGATCCGCAGCCGCAAGGAGCCGACCGGCCCGCGCCGGATCTGGTCGATGAGCTGCGACGCGACCTCGTATGCTCCCCGCGGATGCTCATCGAGGCTGTCGACGACGATCGTGAGCGGGATACGATTCGCGAGCCATTGCTCGAACGCCTCCGTCGCGAAGATCTGCTTCTGCAGGTCGGGACGCCACCGGCAGTCGACGTGGAGCAGCGTCGTGAAATGCTCCGCACGAAGGCTGGCCACGTAGGCGCCCACGGCATACGACTTCCCGCTCCCGGGCTCTCCGAGCAGCGCGACGCACGGCTTGTCCTCGAGTTGTTCCAGCGTCCGCGCTAACGGGTTGGTGGCCCTCGCGTCCTGCCGCTCGGGATCGGTCAGGTAACCGCGCCGATCGAGCACGGGCGCCGTATCGCGCGGGATCCAGAACCGCGTCCACGAAACGTCGATCTCGCCGAGCAGGCCTGCCATCACTCGCCTTCGCGTGCGCTCACGGGTCCTCGTCCATGTTGCGTCGTCGAACTCCGTGGATTTTCGCCGCCTGGTGCTCGCCCGAGCTTGGGAACGGCTCGGAGGATCCGAGTGCCCCGCTCGATTTCAGCAACGAGAATCGCCGGCGGCATCGGCAACGCTGCCGCCGCCGCTACGACGGCACCACCCGCAGCCGCCCGCGCTGCGTCGCTGCCTCGCGCCCGCCCGCCTCGGCCGGCCGCGCCGGCGCGGGCCGCGCCGCGGCCGGCGGCCACACCGCGAAGTCCTCCGGGAGCGGCCCGGGGAGCGCCGGCTGCGCCGTCCGCTCCAGCAGCTGGAAGTCGCAGCGCGCGACGAGATCGAGCGGCAGCCCCTTGTCCGGACCGCCCTTCGCGTACCACGCCCGCGCCGCCTGCACGTTGCGGATGAGCACGGCGTGCTGCGGATCGCTCTTCGCCGCCGCCGTGAAGTGATCCTGCATCGCCTGCCAGTCGCGCCGGCCCGCCGCGACGCACGCGAGCGCGTTGTACGCGAGCCCCGGCAACGGATACCCGAGCTCCAGCGCGCGCGCGACGTGCCGCTCCGCCAGATCGAGCTGCCCCGCGTCGAGGTAGGCGACGCCGAGCTCCAGGTGCGCCGCGTGATGATCGCCGAGCAGCGCGAGGATCGCCCGCCGCTCCTCCACCCCCTCGCGGTAGAGCTCGCGCAGACCCTTGTTCTGCTCGAACCACGCGCTCATCAGCGCCGTGTCCTCCTCCGAGGCGTCGAACGGGGTCTTGAGCTCCTGGAAGTCGCCGCGGAAATAGACGGCGCGCTCGAGCCAGCCGGCCGCCTCGGCGTCGTCGAAGTCGCGCGTCCCAGGGTAGATGGACAGGCACGAGAAGATGTACTGGTGCGGCTTCGCCGCCTCCAGGAACGCGAGCGTCTCGCGGAACGTCTCCGCCGTCTCGCCGCGGTTGCCCAGCATCATGTAATAGCGGACCTGGATACCGTACTTCTTCGCGAGCTCGGTCGACTCGATGATCTTCTTGGCCGTGATCTTCTTGTCGATGTTCTTCAGGATGGCCGGCGACCCCGACTCGACACCGAGGCTCAGCCGCTGGCAGCCGGCGAGGCGCATCTCCCGGAGCAGGTCGTCGCCGAGCACGTCGACGCGCGTGTCGCAGCTCCACAGAAACGAGATCTTGCGCTCGCGGATGCCACGGCAGATCTCGATGACGCGCTTGCGGTTCGTCGTGAAGGTGTCGTCCTTGACCTGGACCATCTTCACGGGGAGCTGCTTCACCGTGGCCTCGAGGGCGTCGAGCACGTAAGGCACCGACTGGCCCCGGAAGCCGCGGCCCCAGGTCGCCTCGGCGCCGCAGAACGTGCAGGCCCAGGCGCAGCCGCGCGAGGTCATCACGATGTGCGTGGAGAAGTGGTCGTGCGGCGACGCGAGCGCGTCGAGGTCCTCGATCGCGGCCCGGGGCGGGCCGAGCTCGACGCGGCCCTCGACGCGGTAGGCCGTGCCGGCGAGGCCGAGCGCGGGCCGGCCGGCCTCGAGGCGGTCGAGGAGCTCCAGAAACGAGTGCTCGCTCTCGCCGAGCGTCACCGTGTCGATCTCGGGGTGGTGCCGCAGCATCTCGGCCGCGAGCGGGGTCGCGTGCGGCCCGCCGACGACGATGTGCGCCGCGGGGTGGAGCCGCCGGATGCACCGGGCGGTGAGCGCCACGCCGCGGCGGTTGGCGGTCCAGCACGACATGCCGAAGACGTCCGCGTCGAGCTCGCGCACGATCCGCTCGACCTGCGAGAACGGGTACGACGAGAGGTTCAGCACCTTCACCTGGTGGCCCGCGCGGAGGGCCTGCGCGCCCAGGGAGAAGAGCCCGTACGGGGTCTGGTGGAAGTCCGGGTCGAGATCGCCCTCGCGGTAGTCCGCCGGCGGGCCGTCCCCGCTCGTGTCAGGCGCCTCTCCCGGCGCGGGGATCTTCCAGGGCGGTGGGTAGAGCAGCGCGATGCGCATCGGTCCTGCCTTTCCGGTGCTGGGGGTCACGCGGGCGCGGCGCCGAGCGCGAGCGACGCGCCGTCGGCGTCGATGCGGCGCGCGCGCGCGATCCGGGCGTAGAGCTCGGCGCTCGGCCGGGGGCTGCGCTCCTGGGTGACGCGGTCGACCTCGACAAGCCCGAAGCGCGGGGCGTACCCCTCGGCCCACTCGAAGCTGTCGAGCAGCGACCAGTGCATGTACCCGCGCACGTCGATGCCGCGCTCGATCGCCCGCGCGACCTCGGCGAGGTGCCGCACGAGGAAGCGCGGGCGCTGGTCGTCGTCGGCGTCGGCGATGCCGTTCTCGGTGATGTAGATGGGGACCCGGGCGCGGGGCCACCAGGCGTCGAGCACGTAGCCGAGCCCCTCGGGGTAGACCTCCCAGCCGAGATCGCTGACCTCGGCGCCCTCGGGGACGAGGCGCCGGAGGAAGCCCGCGCGCGCGTGCGCCGGCGAGAAACGGACAAGGTCGCGGCTGTAGTAGTTCACCCCGAAGAAGTCGTGCAGGCCGCTGTCGCAGAGGGCGCGCGCGAAGGCGTCGTTGAACAGCCGCTCGAAGAGCGCCGCCCACATGCGGTCGGCGAGGCGCCCGAACCGCTCCGGCTCGATGACGCGCAGGTGGTGCGCGACGCCGACGGCGATGGCGTGGCCGCGGCGGCCCGCGGCCTCGTGCATGGCGCGGTACATGGCGGCGTGGGCGCGGAAGAGGTTCTGGTGGGCGCGCACCGCCTCGACGGGCGAGCTGCGCGCGGGCGGCCAGACGCCGAGCAGGTGGGCCTGGAGGGCGAGCATGTTGGGCTCGTTGATGGTGACCCAGAGCTGGCAGAGATCGCCGAGCGCCTCGACGGCGCGCTCGGCGAAGCGCGAGAGGAGCGCCGGCAGCTCCTGCGAGAGCAGGCCGCCGCGCAGCGCGACCCAGCGCGGCAGGGTGACGTGGTGGACGGTGACCATCGGGGTGATCCCGGCCTCGAGGTGCGCGCCGAGCACGGCGCGGTAGTGGTCCCACGTGGCCGGGTCGAACTCGCCCGGCTCCCGCTCGACGCGGGCCCACTCGATGGAGAGCCGGTGGGCCCCCATGCAGAGCCGCGCCTGGAGCGCGACGTCCTCGCGGAAGCGGTGCAGCTGGTCGCACGCGTCGTCCGGCGTATCGCCGCCGCGGACACGCCCCGGCTCGCGCGCGAACGCGGCCCAGTCGCTCTGCGCACAGTGCCCCTCGACCTGTGTGGCAGAGGCGGCAGTGCCGAACAGGAAGGCGTCCGGGAAGCGCAGCTCCTCACCCATGGCCGCGCATCCTACGCGAACTCGCGCCGGGCGGCTGCCTTCCGGGCAGGAACGCGACCCCGCGGCGCGCTGCGCTGCGGCGTGACCTGCGTGACGGGCAGGACCGGCGTGCTGCGTGCGGCGGGGCGCGCCGGGGGCGGCGGCGCGCATCGGGCGACGGCGGCGCGCATCGGGCGACGGCGGCGCGCATCGGGCGACGGCGGCGCGCCGGCGGGCGGGGCGACGATTGCCCGATCGGCCGGGCGCCCGTACGATACGGACCGGTGCGGTGCGGAGGTGCGGCGAGCGCGGGACGGGGAGCGCGCGCCCTCGCCGTGGCCCTCGCCGCCGCGCTGCTGCACGGGGCCGCGCTGGCCAGGGCGGACGGGGTCGGCTGGGCGACCGCGCAGGCCGCCGAGCTGACGCGCCAGGCCGAGGCCCGCACGGCGGCCGGCGACGCGGACGTGGCGCTGTCGCGGTACCTGGAGGCGGTCCGCTTCGACGCCACCTACGGCCCGGCGTACCTCGGGCTCGGCGCGCTGTACGAGCGGGCGGGCGACCCGCGCGAGGCGGAGCGCACGTACTCGGTGGGCCTCGACCACGTGCGCGGCTTCGTCGAGGGCTACCGCGCCCGGGCGGCGCTCCGGGCGCGCGAGGGGCGGCGCGACGAGGCGATCGCCGACTTCGAGGCGGCGGCGGCGCTCCGGGGCGACGACGCCGGGCTGCTCCAGGAGCTCGCGGCCGCCTACGTGGCCGCGGGGGCGCTGCCGGCGGCGCTCGGCGTGGCGCGGCGGCTCTCGGCGCTGGCCGCGCAGGCCGGCGATCCCGCCCGGGAGGCCGCGGCGAGGACCCAGGCACGCGCCCTGTCGGCGCTGGTCGACGAGGCCGATCCCGTGCGGGCGGGCGGCGCCGATCGCGGCCCGGTGCGGCGCGCGCTCGCGCTGTACGCCGCGGCGCCGGCGCGCGGGCGGACCGCGGATCCGCGGCGCGAAGGGCGGTGATCGAGCCACCCGGAATGACCGCACGATCGTCCGTGTCGGACAGGGGAGCAGCCAGGATAGGCGCAGACCCAGAGGCGCGCTGGTCGGCGTCGGTGGGCTACGCCAGACGCTCCTCGACGATCATGCGCACCCCGTGCGCCGGCCCGGCGTTGGCGGCGCGCACCTTCCCCGGATCGGGCCGCAGCGACGCGAGGCGCAGCCGGTAGCGCCGCAAGATCGTGCCGAGCACCAGCCGCATCTCGTGGGCGGCCATCGCCGCGCCGAGGCAGCGCCGCGCCCCGCCGCCGAAGGGCACGAGCTCGAACGGCGTGAACTTGCGCTCGAGGAAGCGCTCGGGCTTGAAGCGCAGCGGCTCGGGATAGAGGTCCTCGCGGAAGTGCGCGACCCCGATCGCCACGCCCACGCCCACGCCGGCCGGCAGCGTGTAGCCCATGAGCTCCAGCGGACGCAGGAGCTTGCGCGGAGCGGGCGCCGGCGCGAGCGGGTAGCGGCGCAGGGTCTCCTGGCAGACGGCCTCGAGATACGGCTGCCTGTCCAGCGCCTCCACCTCCGGGTCGCGCCCAAGCGCCGCCAGCTCGGCGCGCAGCCGCTCGAGCGCCGCGGCGTTCTCGGGCCGGTGCAGCGCGTAGAACGCCCACGCGATGGAGATGGCCGTGGTCTCGTGACCGGCGACCACAAGCAAGATCAGCTGATCCCGGATCTCCTCGTCCGTCATGGGCTGCCCGTCCTCGTCGCGGGCCTGGACCAGGAGGCTCAGGATGTCCTCGCGCGGCCCGGCCACGCGCGCCGCCGCGATCAGCGCGTCGAGCTGCTCGCGGAGGAGGCGCTGCCGCCGCAGGAACGCAGCGAAAGGACCGAGGCCGCCGAGCTCGCGCCGCAGCGACGGGAAGAGCGCGATCAGCGGCGAGATCCCGTTGAGGAGATCCAGCAGCAAGGTGGCCAGCCCCGCCATCCGCTCCGGCTCGCTCACCCCGAAGACGGCTTGCAAGATCACGTCGAGCGAGATCCGCTGCGCGACCTCGTACACCATCACCTGCCGATCCGGCTGCCAGTCCGCCGTGTGCCGCTCGGCCAGGCGGCAGATCGCCTCCCCGTAGGCGCGCACGCGCGCTCCGTGGAACGGCGGCATCATGAGCTTGCGGAGCCGGCGGTGCTCGGCGCCCTGGAGCAAGATCATCGAGCGCCGGCCCAGGAACACGGACAGGTCCGCCGACAGCGGAGCGAACGTGTCGGGATCCGCCGTGTAGATGGCCTTGATTCCGACGGGATCGCCGGTGCACACCATCGGGGGATCGCCGGGAAACGAGAAGGGATCGCCGTACCGCTGCGCGAGCGGCACCATGCAGCCGATGGGATCCCGGAGGTACCGGATCAGAGTCCAGAGCTTGCTGCTCGGCCCCGGCGGGAGGGTGGGCATCCGACCAGACTACCAGGCGAGCGACCCGGCACCTTCACCGAAGAAGCGCCACCCACCACAGCCGAGACAATTCTCCACGACCGATCCCTCGAGGGAGCAGCCGAAATCTCCGGGCTCGGCAGAACGCGGCTGCCGCATCCGCCCCCGCGCTCCCCTTCAATCGACGATGAAGAGCGTCGCTCCCGCCTGCGTGGACGAGAGGTGCGGCTCGGCGCCGTCCGCCACCTGGTAGCTGGTCCCGGCTGGCAGCGTGAACGTCCGCCCGTCCTTGAGCTCGGTGGTCAGCTCTCCCTCGAGGACAAGGAGGACGTGCCCGCGGCTGCACCAGTGATCCGCGCGGTATCCCGGCGTGTATTCGACCTTCCTGACACGGAGGTTGCCGGCCTCGATCGTCCGCCAGATGGCCTTCCCGGTCTCCCCTGGATGCTCGGTCGGCTCGACCTTCGCCCAGTCGGCGACGAAGAAGGGGACCCCTTCGATTTTCATCCTCGACACTCCTCTCTGCGCTCTCGCGCCCTGCCCGCCCCGCCCGCTCGCCGCGAGCGGAGGCCGGCGGGGCGCCTCGCGCTGACGCCGTGCGGCCGGCGCCCGGCGCGCTCACTTGATGGCCAGGAACCCCTCGAACGAGACGTACTTCATGATGGACATGATATCGACGAAGCCGGCCCGCTTCAGCATGTCGACGTTCCCCTGGGTCGAGAACGGCTCGAGCACTCCCTTGAGGCTCCGGGCCTTCGCGACGATCTCGGAGGGGGTGAAGCTCTGCTTCAGCTTGAACTCCTGGTACAGCGCCGTCGTGATGTCCTGGAACCTGGCGTCGCACGCCCGCACCTTCTCGAACAGGACGAAACAGCCTCCCCAGTTGAGGGACTCGTAGATCCTGTTGATGACCTCCTGCCGGAACTTCGGCGGAACGAACTGCAGACAGTAATAGGACACCATCATGTCCGATTTCTCGAAGTCCCACAGGACCGCGTCGCCGACGTGGAGCTCGACGTTCTTCATGCCGTCGAGGCTCGCGCGCGCCTGCGCGATCATGGTCTCCTCGACGTCGAGGCCGACCCACTTCGCGTGCTTGCCCGCGTTGTGCCGGGCCAGCTTCCCGAGGAGCTCCCCGGTCGACACCCCGAGCTCGTAGCAGACCGACCCGTCGTTCACGAAGAAATCGCTGATCTGACAGATCAGGTCGTGCCCTGCGTCGTACAGCGGCACCGACCTGCGGACGTGCTCCAGAAACGTCTTCGGCACCTCCGCGCCGAAGGACCACGACGCGTTGGGCGCGAGGATACCGTCACCGACGCTGAACACCTCACTGTGCTGCATGCTCATAGAACTGTCTCCTCAAGTCAGGATCTGCTGCATCAAGCTCGCCTGAAGGCCGCCGCGCCCGTGCCGCGCAGGCGCGGTTACCGGGGAGAGCCCTGGGTGGTGAAGGATGTCCGCAATTCGGAGGTGAACGCGCCGCGCTCGTCGGCGAGCCAGAGCTCGTCGGGGCCCGGTCGCATCTCCGAGATCGTCACGTCGTCGGCCTGCCGGGCCTGTTTGTAGAAGAGGTCGACGGCGAGGGGGTTCTCGAAGTCGACGTAGATCGGCTTGGGCTCTCCCGGGCATTTCACGAACACCCAGCGCGGCAACCCCAGCGCCCGGGCCCACGCGTGGACGGCCATGAAGGACTGGAAGCTCTCGCCGGGGAGCTTCACGTTCGGCAGGCTCGACCCGGAGGCGCGCCACGTGCGGCGCTTCAGCATGAAGTTGCCGCACGAGATGCGGCACGGGTGCGCCGCTCCGAGCACGTCGGCGGCCAGGTCGAAGAGCATGCGGTGGAAATCCCGCGGCATCACCGTGATGATGTCCTCGAGGCGCCCCGAGGCGCGATCCAGGTACTTGACACCCCCGTCGCGGAGCACGACGCGCCCGTTCCCGGTCGCGACCTGCCGCGAGAGCGGCGAGCGGCTGTCGTCTCCGGGCATGAGCACGTCGTGGAGGTTCGTCACCACGGGCCAGTTGAGGTTCGAGCGCTGGTGCCCGAGCGCCGGATCGACGAGCACCATGCGGCCGGGGGCGAGCAGCGCGTCGACCTCCTCCTGGATCTCGCGCGAGAACGGCGAGAACGGCTGCGCCACCGGCTGCGACACGTTGTGGACGCCCGGGTGCACCTCTCCGACGATGATCTGGTACTCGCCGCTCCGCAGGGCCTCGAGGTCTCTGGCCGCGATCAGGAGATCGGGGGAATGCACGTCGACGCCGAGCGGCTCCGGGGCGCCGTCCGTGGGGCCGCTCTCCTCGAGCCAGCCGAGCAGGCGGACCAGATCGCGCTCCTCGATCATCGCGTCGTCCGCCGGCGCCGGGCCGAGGAGGCGCCCCCACGCCGCCCTGAGCTCGCCCCTCAGCAGCTCGACCGAGGGCTCCAGGGCGGGGCTCTTCCGCACGGTCGTGAAGAAGAGCAGGAAGTCGACGCCCTCCTCGTCGCCCTCGGCGCAAAGCTCCCTGTAGACGCGCTCGTAGCGCGCATGGATGAGCTGCGCGGCGCGCTTCGCGAGCCACCGGTAGATGTTGCAGACGGGCTCCAGCACCGCGCCGAGCCTCGCCTCCACGGAGCGCCCGAGCTCGATGAACAAGGACCGCTCGCAGTCCTCGTAGACGACGTACCTGCCCGTGTACATGCTCCCGGCTTCCCGGTCCGTGTTGATCCCGAGGCTCTTCAACACGCTGTAAAGCTCGCTCGAGGTGCGCGCGCGCTCCTCCAGCGCGCCGCCCTGGTACCGCTCCCGCAGCGCGAGGAGACCGTCGATCGTGTGCAGCCAGCGCGCGCGCCCCGGACACGCCTCGGGCAAGGCCGCGACGGTCCGCCGGACCCGCTCCTCGGGGCGATGCTCCGCTGTCGGGACCTCGATGTTCCGCACGAGCACGCCCTTTTCGAGCAGGAAGCTGCACGCGCGCTCGACCTCCTCCAGGCCCTGGCCCGTCTCGCGGGCGAAGCGCGCGGACAGCTCCGCCGCCGGCCAAGCGCCGTGGCGCCGCGCCTCGCCCACGAAGCGGAGGAAGTCCGCGGCGGGCGCCGAGAGCCGGGTCCGCTTGTTCAAGGGATACCGCAGCTCGGTGCCCTCGACGTGACAGCCCGCGTTGAGCCGGAGCGGCAGGTGCGGGGACACCTCGGGATCGGCCGAGATCGCCGCGCCCAGCGCGACGGCTGCCCAGTGCTCGAACGACACGATCCGCCGCTTGATCCAGCCCGGACCGGTCGTGCTCAGCCGCACGGGCTCGTCGAGCCCGGACATGCGCCCCCAGGCCATGGGGCCGAAGAAGCTCACGGTGTCGTTCTTCGTGCAGAGCCGCTGGAGGTAGCTCCACGCGAGGCGAACATGCTGTCTCCGGCGGCTGTCGAGCTGCGCCGCGCCGCCCTGCCCGAGCGAGCGGACCCGCTCGAGCGCCGCGGGGTTCAGGAGGAAGAGCGCCTCCTCCGCCAGCGGCCCGGACAGCCGCTCGACCACCTTGCTCCTGACGGCGCGCGCGTCGGCCGTGAACAGCGCCTCGCCCTCGGCCTCCAGCGCGGCCCTCCGCTCCGTCAGCTGCTTGCGCCGGACCGCGAGCGCGTCGGGCGCAGCCTCCGCCGCGCCGCCGGCTCGCCGCCCCGCGCCGAGGCCGCGCAGCTCGTCCATCACAAGGTACAGCTGCGCGACGACGGGGCGGCTCGCCTCGATGCCGAGGTCGCTGACCCAGCCGATGGGGAACCCCGCCGATCGCAGCCAGAAGGTCCTCGAGAGGGACATGGCGCTATCCTCTCGAGGCCTCGACGACCCCGTACTCGCAGAGCCGTTGAAGGATGACCACGTCGTCGCCCTCGGGGGGCTCGTCGCCCCCGAGCGAGCGGCGCAGCGCCGAGAGCGAGCGCGGCTCCGTCAGCGCGTTGAAGAGCCGCGCCCCGCGCTCCGGGATGCCGGCGAGCTTGTAGCTGCTCGTCGGCGACGGCACGTAGAGCAGCAGGTGCTGCGGTCCCTTCTGCAGCGGAGTCCGCCCCAGCAGGGATTTGTCCCTCAGCCACGGCCCGAGCGCGTGCTCCGTGGTCACGGTGATGCCCTGCAGGTTCCTGCGGAGCGTGGCGGCGCGCAGATCGACTCCATCGCTCGGCGCCGGGCGCCGGTAGCGCTCACCGGGCAGCTTCGCCAGGCGGCGCACGAGCTCCACCGAGGCCGCCTCGAGCGCGATCACGTCGCGCAGGTAGGGCAGCTCGGCGGCGAGCTCCGAGCGCCGCAGGAAGTCCAGCACGTCCGCGCAGAACGTGTAGACGAACGGCCCGTGATCCTCCCACCCCCGCGCCTCCATGTAGCGCTCGCCCAGCGCGCGCAGATCGTGGCCGGAGCTCACGAGCAGGCGCACGGTCAGCGGAGCGCCCGTCTCCAGGGCATACAGGAACGAGCTCACGAGGCGGAAGCGGTAGTTGACGATGAACCACCGCGTGCGGTGGGGCGTCTCGGCGTAGGCGAGCGCGATCGGGATCTGCTCCGCCGTGAAGCCGTGCTCCGAGGCGCGATCAGCGAAGCCGGGCTCGAAGATCACGTCGCTGAGCGCGGGCTCGCGGAGGATCCGGCGCCAGACGGTCCAGACGGTCGACGCTTCCATGCGGTCACCCTGCCTGCCGTGTCGCGACCACGCCATACGCCTTGTCCCACGCGCGGCGGGCGCGCTCGATGTCGCGCACGATCATCTCGTGATCGCTCTCGCGCCCGAGGACGCGCGTCGACGGGTGGTGCGCCTGGCCCTGGTACTCGATGATGACCGCGCCGGGCCGGGCCCGCTCCAGCACGCGGTCCAGGAGGTCCCACACGGGCTCCGGCACGCTCTCGTCGTGCCAGTCGTGGTAGAGGCCGTCCAGCCAGCTGCCGCCCGCGAGGTGGATGGCGATCACGCGGTCCAGCGGGATCGTATCCAGGTAATCCTCCATGTCGAAGCCCGGGAGGTTGATCGAGTTCGTGTAGATGTTGTGCAGGTCGAGGTGAAGGTAGGTCCCGGCCTCGTCCACGAGGCGGGCCATGAACTCGGCCTCCCGCATCTCGGCGCCTGGACACGGGATGTAATAGGCGGCGTTCTCGTGCGCGAGCGGCATCCCGTACATCTCCTGGAGCGCCCGCGCGCGCCCGGCCACCCGCTTCACCTCGGCGGTCGAGAACTGGACGGGGCTGCTCCAGATATCGAGCCACGAGTTGTCGCCATAGAAGCAATGGTTCGCGACCCACGGGCTGCCGATCGCCTTCGCCAGCGCGACGTGACGCAGCGCCGCCGGCGTCGTGTCGATCGGCTCGAAGCCGAAGTCGCACCCGTAGTTGGAGTGGGCGAGGAGCTTGTATTTCGAGGCGAGGCGATCGAGCTTCTCCTTCGCCCCCGGCTTCATGACATAGGGGCTGTCCAGGGGGCCCATCACGGTGTCGAGGAGGATCTCCATCGCGTCCACCTCCATCTCCTCGAAAGGAAACCAATCCAGGATCTCTGGATTGTACTGAAGGCCGACTCCGAGGCTCGGGTACATAGCGGCGCTCCTTGACGGAGGCCGTGCCCGGTCGATCGCCCCGAGCGCGGCCCCGTCCTTACGGCTCGATGGAGGGCTGGAGCGTTCTCCGGCCCTCCATCGAGCCACCTGTCACGCGAAGACCTTGCTCTCGAGGACCTCGATGTCGTCGAGATCGAAATCCTCGAAGCTCGCGGCGACCGGCTTCTGGGCGGCCTCGTCCTTCGCGGCGGTGGGAGGGCCCTTGGGGGCCTCGGTACAGCTCTCCTGGGCGACATGGCCGGTCGCCTCGATCGGGTCGCCCGCTTCGTGCTCATTCAAACGAATCATTGCTCTTCTCCTCCTGAGGATGCCTGTGGTGGATGCATTGCAAGGTAGGCGCCGGGGCCTACCGGAAGAACAGCGAGTACGCGCTGGCCCAGGCGATGAGCCAGCTAAGGAAGGTCCCTGCGACGACGGAGAGGTAAAGGAGCTTTCGCCGCGCGCTCAGGTCCTGCGTGCGCCCGGTGTCACGGCGGAGCAGGCCGCGCGCAAACCGCCACGACTTCTGCCGGAGGCCGGGGATCCCCAGCACCTCGGTCAGGAAGAGATAGCTGTCCCCGTTGAACACCGGCAGCAGCGTCGGGATGACCGCGAGGGCCGACGTCGCCGCCACGCGGACGCCGAAGACGCCGAGCTCCGAGCCGGGCGCCGCGAGCGCCCATATCACCATGCCGACCGAGGCGCACGCCAGGCTGGCGAGGGGCCCCATGACGATGCTCACGACGCGCTGTCGCTTCGTCATGCGCGACCACTCTCGCTGGACGGGGCGGGCCCATCCCGTCACGAAGAGGAGGTAAGCGCCGAGGCCCATCTCGCTGATGCGCACGCCGTACGCCTTGCAGGGCAAGGCATGGCCGAGCTCGTGGCACACCACGGACGCGATCATGATCGGGTAGTGCCACGGCAGCCAGCCCCAGCCCGTGTAGGCCAGCACGAGATCGCCCGAGAACACGTGCCATCTGAGCCCGGCGATCCAGCCGCCCGCGGCGATGAGCGCGAGACATCCGTAGACGAGCCACCGGCTGACGAGCACCGGGGCGGCGCGCGCGAGCCGGTCGAGGTGCTCGTCGGGCTTCAGGTTGATGAGCGGCACGAGCAGCAGCGACTTGAGCGGCCCGAAGCTGATGCCGGCGAAGGGGTCCTTGCGGGCCCTCTCGGGGCGGCTCGAATCGACGAGGATGCCGAGGCCGACGAGGCGCTGCTCGAACTGCGCGAGCTTCTCCGCGGACAGCCGCGGGGACACGCACGCCCGCGCCTGCTCCAGCACCTCGTCGCGGGATCGGCGCCCGTCGAAGAGCCTCGCCAGGGTGAGCTCCGCTTTTCCCAGCGCGAACGACGTGTCCGTGGCGCGGTCGTAGAGCGCGAAGCGGCGCGGGTCCGGCCCCTCGCCCTCCGCGGGCCCGACCACCTCGATGTCCGGCGAGAGGAGCGGGAAGGCCGCCGCGCTGCTGGAGCTCTTGCCGCCGGTCACGCGACGCCCTGGGCGCCTCGGTTGGGCGCCGCGTCGACCGCGACGCCGCCCGCCGCCAGGCGCTCCTGCAGCGCGCGAGGGTCGTCGCGCTTTCCGCTCCGGATGAGCGCGCGGACGACCTCCGGGGCGGGCACGTCGACCGCGCGTCCCAGGCAGTAGACGCCCCCCGGGCGGGTCGGCCCGCAGAGGGGCGCGTCCGTGGTGAAGAGGGGCTCCCAGCCATGCTTGACCATGAGCAGCTCCAGCGAGCTCGCGGTCAGGTACCGGCGGTGGTTGTGGCTGAAATGGCCGCTCAGGATGCCCTGCCCGAGCGCGCGCCCCTCGAGGAAGAGCAGCGCGCCGGGCTTGGAGGCCCGGCGGCACAACGAGAGCGTGTGGTTGGCGTCGTAGACATGCTCGAGCGAGCCGGTGATGACGACGAGATCGTACTCGTCCGCCGGCAGGTCCATGTCCTCCGCGTCGACCACGACCAGCGGCAGCCCCAGCCGATCCTTGCCGTGGTTGACGAAGCCGATGTCAGGATCCGTCCCCAGCCCCGTCCACCCGCGCCGCAAAAAGCTGACCATGAGGCCGCCGGCGGAGCACCCCACGTCGAGGAGCTTCCCCGGCTCCTTGAGATAGCCCCTCTCGGTGAGGCTCCTGTAGAGCAGCTCGCCGCGCCGCACCTGGTCGGAGATGAACGCCTTCTCGGGCTCGCTGCTCCCGAAGAGGAGGGTCCGGTAATAGGTGTTGTAGAAGGTCGTGTAGAAGTGCCTGTTGAAGCGCGGATTCTGCATCATGAATCCGCAGGCGGTACAGCACTGGATCGGCAGCTTCCCGAAGGCGTCCTTGCCGATGTCGACGATGTCCGCGACCGTGACGAAGTCGGCTCCGCCGCAGACCTCGCAGTCGACCGCCGACGCCGTGACCCCCTCCGTGATACCGATATGACGCAAGTAATCGACGAGGAACGATTCCATCGAGCCCTCATTGCAGGGCCGCATGCGTCAGCGCACGGCCGGCGTGTCGGGCGGCAGGATGCATGCTTACCATACACGGGTCAAGTCCGTATTTCGATCAGGG
The DNA here is from genome assembly GCF_051521455.1 of Sorangium sp. So ce887. Lineage (NCBI taxonomy): Bacteria > Pseudomonadati > Myxococcota > Polyangiales > Polyangiaceae > Sorangium > Sorangium sp. So ce887. The sequence continues at coordinate 6,069,317 of NZ_CP150354.1, forward strand.
TTCGTCGGACTTCAGCCGTACGCGGCCGAGCCGGGCTGTGATCTCACACGGCTGTAACTCTCCATTCGCCGACGTGTCGCCCTGACGATATCGCACCGCACCGGCAGAGCCTGCCATCGGCAAGGGCCAACCTGACGGAAGAGTTTGTGTATCTTGAGCAAGGAAACTCCCCGATGAAAAATCCACAAGACGAGCACGGCGAGCACGGCGGCGAGGCGCGCTGGAAGCACGACGGCGTGCAGGTGATCTCCGGCGATCAGCTCGACCCGAACACGGCCCAGACGGAGGGCATGGATCGCAGGGCCGCGATCGACCACGCCCGCGTCGGAGCGCGGAAGCTGTGGGCCGGGACGGTGAAGATCCACCCGAACGCCAAGACCGGCGCCCATCACCATGGGCCGCTGGAGAGCGTCATCTTCGTGGTGAAGGGTCGGGCACGCATGCGCTGGGGCGACCGGCTCGAGTTCACGGCCGAGGCGGGCGCCGGCGACTTCATCTATGTGCCCCCCTTCGTGCCGCACCAGGAGATCAACGCGAGCGCGGACGAGCCGCTCGAGTGCGTGCTCGTGAGGAGCGACGGCGAAGCGGTCGTGGTCAATCTGGACATCACGCCGGCGGAGAGACCGGAAGCGGTCGCCTGGATCGATCCGATCCACCGCGCGCCGTAGAGAATCGGCCTCAGGTCCCCTCAAGACGAGCTCTGCGGCGCCTGCGGCAGGCGGCCACGCGAGAGGCAAATTGTCACGCGCTCCTCCCGCGCCGCGGCCGCGGGCGACGCGCCTTCAGCGGGCGCGGCTCGAAGCGCGTCCGCTTGGCACCTCGGTTGCTCCGCCTGCGGCCGCAGCGCCCCTGTCCTGCGACCAGCCTGGAGCGCGATGGGGGGGAGAAAGCGAGAACCCATGAAGGCGGCGCAGCTTCCTCGAGACGGGTCGAATGGTGAACCTTCGGACCGGGCTCGGATCGTCTGCTGGATCGTGGACCGAGCAACGCCGACCCCCCATCCGCTCTGCCTGGTCCCCCCGCTCCGCGCTCACTTCACCGCCGTGCGCGTCCAGCACGCCGCCGATGTCGCGGCCGGCGCCGGCTGGGTGGTCCTCCCCGACGCCCTGGACCGCAAGGTTCCGAACGCCGGCCGGGAATGGCCCTGGCAATGGGTCTTCCCCGCGACGCGGCCCTATCGCGACAGGGAGACAGGTCAGCTCCGGCGGCATCCTCTGCACGAGACGGTGCTCCAGCGCGCGGCGCGAGAGGCCGCCCTCGCCGCCGATCGATCGAGGCGCGCGAGCTGCCACCCCCTGCGTCACTCCGTGCCCCTCCGGCGCCCCCGGCCCCCGGAAAGGCGGCGACTGCCGCCGGTGTTAGATCGATCTACCCTATGGCGCTGGACAGCACCTGGGCCTTGCGGCGCAGAGCCGATCCGTGAGACTTTCCGTGGGGTAGACAACAAAAGGCGACGAGCTAGACAGACCTGGTCCGGCGGCTTTGGTTGACCCATCGACTGATAGTTGGGCAGACGTAGACCCGGGAGGGCGAGTGAACGAGGATACCAAAGAGCTCCTGGGATTCGGAAAGCATGACTTCTGGTACTATCCAGGTCTTGCGATGGCCATTGCATCATTCTGGATCTCGACCGCACCCGCCGTCCTCCTCCTGCTCGCCGCGTCCACACTCTTCCTCGGCGTCTTCCTGGTGAAGTCCACGCCCCGCTATCTGAGGTCGCCTGAGATGAAGGGGGCAACGCGCACCTTCGGGCTGGTCGGTAACGTGGCCTTGGTGCTCCTTCAAATTGGGATCGTGGGTGTTCGCTGCGCGCGCCTTCTAGCGTGAGCTTGGACGCTTCATGTGCTTGCTACCAGGGCTCCGCAAACGTTCGTTGCCGCGCTGCCCAACTGGATGTCGCAGCAGATGGGCTTGTCGGTCGGCCTTCGGCCTCCCTCGAGCGCCCGCCGCTGAACGCCAGTACGTTCGGCGGGCGCGCGTTGTGCCAAGGTGACTCCGGTATCTGCCGTCAAACGGTGGGCACAGTGCCCCCGTCGATCAGGTACTCGCTCCCATGGATGGACGCCGCCCTGTCGGAGGCAAGGAACGCGACGAGCTCCGCGACCTCTTCGGGCCATGCGGGACGCCCGATGGGGATACCACCGAGCGCGTTCATGATGCCCTGCCGGGCCGTGTCGTCATCTGTACCGGCGTGCTCGGCGAGGCGCTTCACCAGGGCGTCGGCTGCCGTCGTGCGGATCCATCCCGGGGCGATCGAGTTCACGCGGACGCCCTTCGGTCCAAGCTCCTTGGAGAGCGCCTTGCTGTACGTGGACAACGCGGCTTTCGCGGACGCGTACGCGATCGTCGAGTCGTGGAGCGGGAGCCGGCGCTGGATGGACGAAACGTGGAGGACGACCCCCGATCCTCGCGCGATCATGTGCGGGAGGAGCGCGCGATCGAGACGAACGGCCGCCATGAGGTTGAGCGATAGCTCGTCGTGCCAGATGTCCTCGGTGAGCGCCGCAAAGCCGCCGCCAGGCGCAGAGGAGCCGCCGAGGGTGTGGACCAGGAGGTCGATCCCGCCAAGCTCGCCCAAGACCGCGCGGACGACGGCGTCCACACCCGCTGCCGTGGCGAGGTCGGCCTGTACGAAGACGTTCGGCGACTGGCCTGCAGGGAGCGCAGAGCGCGCCGTGGTCGCAGTCACGGCGCCCCCAGCGCCGAGGCGGCGGACGATGGCCTCGCCCGCCCCCTTGGTGCCGCCTGTGACGAGCACGCGCTTGCCGGCGAACTCCTCGGGATCGATCGAGAATCTTCGGGGCGTGTTCATCCGTCGATCTCCAGGCGCGCGATCCGATCTCGATCGAGCGTGAAGTCGTAGCGAAGCCGGATCGGGCTCCCCGGGAACGTGCCGGAGACGGAGACGCGGAGGAGCACCTGCTGGCCCGCCGCGCCGACGTCGAGCACCTCCAGCGTGGGGTGGTACTTCGCGGTGGTCTCTTCCATCCACCCCCGGATGGACGAGGTGCCGCGGTACTCGCGGCGTTCGTCACGGACGACGGCGTCGTCCGTGAAGTAGGCGAGCATGGCATCGACGCTTCGCGCGTTCTGCGCGGCGACGTACCCTGCGAGCGGTTCGGGAACTTGCATAGGTGATGATTCCTCCTGGGGGGACGATGACCCGAGGCCCGTCACGTGGGCCCCTCGCACGCAGAGTTGGGCTAGGCTCATCGGGTGGCAAGAACGCACAAAAAGGTGGGGTACGCACCCGGAGGTGAGTACGACGAGCCGGCCACCCCCGAGATCGCCGCCGAGCGTGTCGAGCAGGCCCTCGAGCTCGTCAAGGGGCGCTGGAAGCTGGTGATCCTCTTTCGCCTCTTCGGAGGGAAGGTGCAGCGCTTCTCGGAGCTCGAACGCGCCATCCCCGGCGTCTCGCAGAAGATGCTGATCCAGCAACTCCGGCAGATGGAGCGCGATGGGATGGTCTGGCGCGTCACGCACCCCGAGGTGCCGCCCCGGGTCGAGTACGGGCTCACCGAGTGGGGACAAGCGCTCTGCCCGGCTCTGGACACGCTGCTGCGATGGGCAGCGAAGCGCGGCGCGTCCTCTCCCGTCGATGCGCGTTCGTGATGGCTGCCCCGGTGGAGTGCAACGCCCCGATGCTCGACACGGCGGACTCTTGATACCGCCATCCGATCACCGGACAGCCCTCGGCGCTCCGCCATGCGCGAGCTCGGCGAGCTCCTCGGCCACCACGGGCTGCGCACGCGGCTCGCCGGGACGCCGATCGCGCGGCGCCGCTCAGCCCGGCGGAGGGCTCGGCTCGGAGAGGTGCGGCGGCCCGGCGCACGGGAGCTCGACGAGGAACGTGGCGCCGGCGCCGAGCGCGCTCTCGACGTGGATCGAGCCGCCGTGCGCCTCCACGATCCTGCGGCTGATGTAGAGCCCGAGACCCAGCCCGCCGTAGTGCCGGTCGGATACGGCGCGCTCGAAGCGCTCGAAGATCTGCTCCTGCCGCGCCGGGTCGATGCCGATCCCGAGGTCCTTGACCGAAAGCCGCGCGGTCCCGGCCTCCTCGCCGACGGAGATCTCCACGGGCTTGCCCGCCCCGAACTTGATCGCGTTGGCGAGGAGGTTGGTGACGATCTGGTCGATGCGGGACTGATCCCAGAGGCCCACGATCCGGCCGCCGTGCCGCAGCGAGACCGAGCACCCGGCGCGCGCCAGATCCAGCTTGAATCGCGCGAGCACGTCGTGGACGACCGCCACGAGGTCGACCTCCGCGACCTCAAGCGATAGCCGAGCCGCGTTGATCCGCGAGACGTCGAGGAGCTCGCTGTTCAGGCGGGTCAGGCGCGCCGCCTGCCGCAGCGCGCGGTCGACCTGCCGGCCCATGGCCTGCGGGTCCCGGGAACGGCCCGATCGAAGGGCCCGATCCAGGGCCTCGAGCGTGAGCGTGAGCGACGTCATCGGCGTGTTGAGCTCGTGCGTCGCCACGGTGAGGAACTCATCCCGCACGCGGACGGCCTCCTGGGCAGCGCTGTAGAGCCGCGCGTTGTCGATCGCGATCGCGGCCCGGCGCGCCACCTCCTGCACGAGCTCGAGATCAGCATCCCCGTAGCGGCGCCCCGGCGCGGACGAGACGACGCTCAGCATCCCGATCGCCTGTCCCCGCGCCACGAGCGGCACGATGATGGCGCTGCGCGTCCCGAGCTCGCGGATGAGCCTCGCGTGCCCGTCGTCCTCGGCGTGGCTCCGGATGACTTCGTCGGAGATCTCGGGGAGCAGGAGGGGCCCACCGTCCCGCAGGGCACGGGCCGACGGGTGGGGCGAGCGCCGGTCAGGAGCGTATCGCCGTCGTAGCTCCTCGAGCAACGACTCCTTCGCGGGGTCTCTGTGGGCCCAGAAAGCTCGCCGGGTCTCCCCGCCTTCCACGAAGTCGATGACGCACCAGTCGCAGAGCCATCGAACCGACAGCCGCGCGAGGCGCGACAACGTGTCGCCATAATCGAGCGACCCGGAGAGGATCTCCCCGGCCTCTGCCAGGAAGGCCGCTCGCCGCTCCGCTGCCTCGGCCACGGTCCGCGCGGACTGCTCCTTGGCGAGGAGCCGCGCGTTCTCCAAGGAGATCGCTGCCTGTGTGGTGAGGAGGGAGAGGGCCGTGAGCCGATCCGGCGTGAACGCGCCGGCGAGGAGGTTGTTCTCGAGGTAGAGCAGGCCCGCCACCTCAGCCCGCCTCAGGACGGGCACGCAGATGAGTGATTTGGACCGATACCGCGCGAAGTACTCGTCGCTCGCGAACTTGCCCGCATCGACGGCCGCATCGTGCAGGATGACGCGCTCCTTCGTCCGCTGCACATAATGAACGAGTGAACTGGGGACCCGCTGCCATGCAGACTCCCCCAGCAAAGGCGCGAGGAGGGTCGTCGTCCCCCCGTTCTCGTCGAGGGTCGCCTCCGCTTCGATGGAGAGGCGCATGTCCTGACACAGAATGAGGCAAGCTCGCTGCGCGCCCCCCTGCTCGAGGACGAACGTGAGCAGGGTGCGCAGGAGCTTGTCGAGGACGATCTCGCTTGAAATGGTCTGCGATGCCTTGATCACCGAGAGCAGATCGAGCTCCTCTGACCGCGCCGCGAAGGAGGCGGCCTGGGCGAGCGGTCTCATGTCCCAGAGGTGCGGATGCTGCTGGTCGATCTGCTTGACCTTGCCGTCCGCCCCCCAGCGGTCGTAACAGGCGCGGGCCTCGCAGAGGTACGTGTCGGCGATCAGGTCGAACCCTCGCGTCCGGTAGAACCTCGACGCGATCTCGTAGGCGAGCGCCTCGTTGTGGACAAAGCCGCTTTCGCGCGCGGAGCGGATGGCCTGCTCGTACAGATGCTCCGCTTTGTCCCATTCGCCGCCGATGCGCGCGATCTCGGCGCCGACCAGCGCCGCGCGATCGCGGAAGTTTTCCGGGCAGCTCGAAGCCCAGACCTCGAGCTGCTCGTGGTGGGTGACGAGCGCCGTGAGGTGCTGCGACCGCTCGTCGGCGGATGGAGGTGCCGCGTCGTGGCGCGCCGCCAACGCGAGCGCATTATAGAAATAGTATTCGGTGAGTGCGAGGAACACCGGCGACGTCCGGAGGAGCCGCTGCGCCTTCGCCCCGGCCTCGAGGGCAGAGGCGTAATCACCCGCGTAGCAACGCGCTTGCAGCTTGTGGAGCCAGTACCAGCCCGCGGCGATTGAGAGGCGCGGATCGCCCTCGAGGCGCCGCTCGAACCGACCCTCGTCGAAGTAGTCATCGTTGAAGGAGCCGAAATCCGGCAAGAGCCCCCGGAGCATCCGGATGAACCTGAGCTGTCCGGTGACGAGGTCGACGACGAGGCCGAACTTCGCCTTCCGTGTGAACTCGAGGGCCCCCTCGGCCTCTCGCTGCACCTCGTCGAGCGGATCTCCCTCCGTGAGGAGGAGCGTCACCAAGACGGCGGACAGATAGGACGAATACGTGAGATCGCCGATCTCCTGCGCCGCGTGAAAGCCGCGTCGTAATGGATCGATGCTGGTGCGCACGTGCCTCGTCCATGGATTGATGGTGTACCAGAAGACAAAATAGACGCGGGCCTTGAAGCGGAGTATCGCGCGCTTCTCCATCAGATCGAGGCCGAGCTTGCCGAAGCGAAACCCCGCCCGGTAATCGCCGAAGTGCGATCCGAGGAGCGAGCCGAGCCGGACGTAGGCGAGGCATGATGCATCGCTGTTGCCATGCTCGAGGCTGAGGTTCACCATGCGAGCGACCAGGAGGCTCAGCAGGTTCTTGTCGGAGAACAAGGCCGGCACATCGCACGACGAGAGGACGTCGATGGTCGCGCGGCAGTCCGGGTCGGTCATCAGGGGCAAGTCGAGGAGCTCCTCGATCGGGCGGTTCCCGAGCGTTCGCCACATCCGCTCGTATTCCTGCCGGACCTCGGCGTCCGTCGGGTGCGGCGACCACGCGACGCCGACGCGCTGGAGGTACTCGAGGCACGCCTCCACGCTGCGGTCGCTCTGGTCCAGGGTCATGTAAAGGGCCATGCGCACGCACGTGACGGCGGCGAAGTCGACGACGTTCCGGGCACGGCGCGAGAGCATGGCTAGCCGCTCCTCCGCTGTCGACAGCTCGCCGGTCAGGTACTCGCACTCGGCCCGGTGGAGCTCGAGCGCGAAGGTGAGCTCGTAACGAAGCGACCAGCTGTCCTCGGTGAGGAGCGCCGCGCCGGCGGCGAAGTACGCCAGCGCCGAGGCGTAGGCGGTCGACCCCTTGGCGCGCTTGCCCGCGACGAGGTTGAGCTCCGCGACCCGTTCTCGCTCGCCCCGCGACGTGATGAGCCCGGCGCCGCGGTTGAGCTGGTTCACGATCTCGAAGATCTTCTTCTCGAGCTCTTCGGGCGGCGTATGCGACGCGAGCAGCCGGCCGATCCCGAGGTGCGCCGCCGCCCGCTCGCCTTCGGGGATGAGCGAATAGGCCGCCTCCTGGACGCGGTCGTGGAGCAACTTGTACGTGGCGTTCAAGCGAAAGACGAGCCCCTCATGAGCTGCGTCCCACAGATCCGCGTGCACGTCCTCCTCCGAGCCACCCTGAACCATCGCCAGGACGGCGAAGTCCGCGGTGCTTCCCAGACAGGCGAGCTGCTTCAGCGCTCCCTGGGCGCGCGGAGGGAGCCGCATGAGCTTCCCGACCATCAGGTCGACCACGTTGTCGGTGAAGCCCTTCTCGCGGATCTTCGCCATGTCCCACCGGAAGGCCTCGGCACGCTCGTCGAACTCGATCAGCCGCTCTTTGTGCAGCGCGGAGAGGAACTGGATCGCGAAGAACGGGTTGCCGGCCGTCTTCTCGTGGACGAGGCTCGCGAGCGGCGCGGCGTCCTCACGTCGGCAGTGCAGCGCGTCGCTGACGAGCGCGGCGAGCTGCTCCTGGGACAGCGACCCGAGCACGATGTCCGAGACGCGCGCGCCCTCCTTCCGCACCTGGTCGAGCACCCGCATGAGCGGGTGCGAGCGGCTCACCTCGTTGTCGCGGTACGCGCCGAGGACGAGGAAATGCCGTATTTCGGGGTGCGTCACCAGATCACGGAGCAGTCCGAGGCTCGCCGAGTCGGCCCACTGGAGATCGTCGAGGAAGAGCGCGAGGGGGTGCTCCTTCCGGGCGAACACGCCGATGAAGTGCCGGAACACGATGCGGAATCGGCTCTGCGCCTCGGACGCCGGGAGCTCGGGCACCGGCGGTTGCGGGCCGATGACGAGCTCGACCTGAGGGATCACTTCCACGATGAGCTGTCCGTTGATCCCAAGGGCGCCGAGCAGCCGCTGCTTCCAGGCTGCAATCCGATCCTCACTCTCGGCGAGGATCTCGAGCACGAGCTCCCGGAAGGCCTGGACGAGCGTGGAGTAAGGGATGTCGCGCTTGTATTGATCGAACTTCCCCGAAAGAAAAAAGGCTCGTTCCCGGACGATCGGCCTGTAGAGCTCGTGGACCAGCGCCGACTTGCCGATGCCCGAATAGCCGGAGACAAGCACGAGCTCGGGGGCTCCCGTGCCGACCACGCGCTCGAACGCGCGCAGCAGCACGGCTACGTCGTCCTCGCGGCCGTAGAGCTGCTGGGGGATTTGAAAGCGGCCAGAGACATCGCGCTCGGCCAGGGGGAACGGCTCGATCCTGCCGGTGGCTCGCCACGCCGAAAGGCACCGCTCGAGATCGTGCTTGAGGCCGCGCGCGGTCTGGTAGCGATCCTCCGCCATCTTGGCCAGGAGCTTCAGGACGAGCGCCGAGATGCCTTCGGGCAGCTCCGGGACGAGCGCGGAGGGCGGCGGCGGGACGCGAGCGACGTGGCAGTGCACCCACTCGAGCGGGTCCCGCGCCTCGAAGGGTAGCCGCCCTGTGAGCATCTCATAGAACGTGACGCCGAGCGCATAGAGGTCGGTGCGGCTGTCGATCGCCCGGTTCATCCGCCCCGTCTGCTCCGGAGACAGGTACGGCAAGGAGCCCTCGATGAGCCGGGGCGGCCCCGCCGGCGGCTGCTCGCGGGACAGGCGGGACGCGAGGCCGAAGTCGGCGAGCTTGACCTGGCCGGTGGCTGCATTGACGAGGATGTTCTGGGGCTTGAGATCCTTGTGGATGATGTCCCGCTGGTGGAGCGCCGCCACGCCATCTACGATACGAACCGCGAGGTCGAGGAACCGCTCGGTCTTCATGGGCGCGTCCATGAATTGGTCGAGCGACTCGCCGACGAAATCCTCCAGGACGAGCGCCGGCAGCCCCTCGTACGTCTCGAGGGCGAGCGGCGCCAAGATGGCCTCGTGGCTCAGCATCTTGCCAATCGCGTACTCGTGTTTCAGGCGCTCGATGTCCTGCGGGCGGCCGCGCCTCGGGTCGAGGACCTTCAAGATCACCGGGCGGCCATCGGCGCTCCGCACCGCGCGAAGTAGGCTGGTGCTTTGGCCCTTGTGGAGGGTCTCGGTGATCGCGTAGGGGGAGGCCGGGCTCACCTCCATGGGGACCATCTCCCTGGCGAGGACACGCCATGGAGCGCTGGCGCCCGGCGGCTCCGTGGGACATGAGAGCTGCCGACGCCGGAACGGTCGAGTCCGCGCGCCTCGCCGAGGCGACGCAGCCGCACGGCCGGCGTGAGCGCATGGCGCCGGCCGGGCACCGGATTCCCTGTCACGGTCTCCCGCGATCGTGCCATCCGAGGCCCCCTCTATCGATAGGTACCACGGCTGAGGCCCGGCAGTTCCGCGGTGCACCTCGCAGGCGCCGACGAGCAGCGATCCCCACGCCCACGTGCACGCCCGTCCACTCCCGCCCCGGCGCTGCGGCGCGGCCGCGGAGGTCGAGGCACCGCCAACGTGCGCCTGCTCGATCTGTCGAGCGCATGGCTCGACGGAGCCAGCCGGGCGCCGGCGCGTCCGTCAGCGCCATCGCGCAGCGGGGGCTATTCCCGCTCGAACGGGGAACTTCCCGGTCGCGTGGGGACCGCCGCGGCGGCTAGCCTCGGAGGCCGCCATGGACCTCGATCCGTACCGCGCCCCGCTCCGGGGCGGCCGTCACTGCATTCTCCGGCAGATCTCGCGAGAGGACGCCGCTGCCCAGCTCGACCTCGAGCGGGCGATCGTGCGCGCGCGCCACGGCATCGTGAAGCACGAGGACGAGCTGCCCGTCGACGCGGCCGCCTACGCCGAGCAGCGGGAGCGCGCCGGGCTCACGGCGAAGGACGGCTCGGCGCTGTGCCTGGCCGCCGAGCTGGAGGGGGGCGGCCTCGTCGGGGAGGCGACGCTCCTCCGGTTCAAGCCCCGGATGGTGCGCCACGTGGGGGTCCTCGGGATCGGCGTGCACCCGGAGGCGCAGGGGCTCGGGGTGGGCCGGGCGCTGATGGAGCGGCTGCTCGGGTGGGCGCGCGCGCACCGCGACGCGGACGGGGGGCGCGTGCGGCGGGTGGAGCTCTCCGTGCGGGCCGACAACGCCCGGGCGATCGCGCTCTACCGGTCGTTCGGGTTCACGCACGAGGGGACGCGCCGCGATTTCGTCCGCGGCGACGGCGGGGCGTTCGTGGACGACCTGATCATGGGCCTCCTCTTGTCCGACGATGCGCCCGCCTTGTCCGACGATGCGCCCGCCGCAGGCCGGTGAGGCGCGTCCTGCGCGCCGCGGGCATGACGGGCGCCGGCGCCACGGGTAGCCTCCCCGCGATGAGCGGACCGCCCAACGCCGCCCGCGCCGCCCCCCCCGGCGCCCTCCCCGACCCCACCGCCCTCCCCGGCCCTGGCGTGGCGCCCGCCGGCGCGCCTGCCCCCGCCGGCGCGCCCGCGCACGCCGCCCGCCCCGACCCCGCCGCCCGCGCCCGCGCCGCGCTGCGCGCCGGCCGCATCGCGGCGCTGACCGCGGGCGGCCTCGCCCTCGGCAAGCTCATCGCCGGCCAGCTCGGCCATTCGATGGCCGTCACCGCGAGCGCCGTCGACTCGCTCACCGACCTCTTCGCCTCCTCGGCGAACGCCCTCGCCATCCAGCTCGCCCACGCCGCGCCCGATCGCTCCCACCCGTTCGGTCACGCGAAGATCGAGACGCTCGCGACCGCCGGTCAGGGCCTGCTCATCGGCGGCTCGGGGGTCTACCTGCTCATCGAGGGGATCCGGCGGCTGCTCTCGCCCGAGCCGCTCCGCCTCGCCGCCGTCACGCTCGGCACCATGGCCGCCGCCGCGCTGATCACCGCGGCGCTCGTGGCCTACCTCGGCCGCGTCGCCGCGCGCACCGGGTCGAGCGCCATCCAGGCCGACGCCGTCCACTACCGCACCGACATCGCCGCGAACGTCGCGGTCCTCCTCGGCGTCGCCCTCACCTACGCGACGGGCTTCTCCCGCGTCGACGGCCTCCTGTCGATCGCGGTCGCCGTCTATATCCTCACGTCGGCGGGGACCCTCCTCCGGCTCGGCGTGCGCGACCTCATCGACACGAGCGCCCCCGAGGAGCGCGTCGGCGCCATCGAGGCCGCGCTCGACGCCATGCGCGCGCGCGGCGAGCTCCTCGGCCACCACGGGCTGCGCACGCGGATCGCCGGGAGCACGCTGTTCGTCAACGTGCACATCGAGCTCCCCGGCGACATCCCCCTCGCCCGCGCGCACGCGAGGAGCGACCGCGCGCGCGACGCGATCCTCGCGATCGAGCCCGACGCCGAGGTGCTCGTGCACATCGACGTCGAGCGCGACGAGCCGGCGTGACGGGCGGCCGCCCCCGCCGATCGCGCGGCGCCGCTCAGCCCGGCCGAGAGCTCGGCTCGGAGAGGCGCGGCGGCCCGGCGCACGGGAGCTCGACGAGGAACGTGGCGCCGGCGCCGAGCGCGCTCTCGACGTGGATCGAGCCGCCGTGCGCCTCCACGATCCTGCGGCTGATGTAGAGGCCGAGCCCCAGCCCGCCGTAGTTCCGCTCGGACACGGCGCGCCCGAAGCGCTCGAAGATCTGCTCCTGTCGCGCCGGATCGATGCCGATCCCGAGATCCTTGACCGAGAGCCGCGCCGTCCCGGCCTCGTCCGTGACGAAGATCTCGACGGGCTTGCCCGCGCCGAACTTGATCGCATTGGCGAGGAGGTTGGTGACGATCTGGTCGATGCGGGAGCGATCCCAGAGGCCCACGATCCGGCCGCCGTCCTGCAGCGAGACCGAGCACCCCGCGCGCGCCAGATCCAGCTCGAACCGCTCGGCCACGTCGCGGACGATCACCCCGAGGTCGACCTCCGCGATCTCGAGCGAGAGCCGATCCGCCTGGGTCCGCGACACGTCGAGGAGCTCGCTGTTCAGGCGGGTCAGGCGCGCTGCCTGCCGGAGGGAGCGATCGACCTGCCTGCCGATGGCCTTCGGGTCCCAGGGTTGATCCGACTGGAGGGTCCGCTGAGCGGCCTCGAGCGAGAGCGTGAGCGACGTCATCGGCGTGTTGAGCTCGTGCGTCGCCACGGTGAGGAACTCATCCCGCACGCGGACGGCCTCCTGCGCAGCGCGGTAGAGCCGCGCGTTGTCGATCGCGATCGCGGCCCGGCGCGCCACTTCCTGGGCGAGCTCGAGGTCGGCCTCCCCGTAGCGGCGCTCCGGCGCGGACGAGACGACGCTCAGCACCCCGAGCGGCTGTCCCCGCATCACGATCGGCACGGTGATGAGGCTGCGCGCCCCGAGCGCGCGGATGAGCCTCGCGTGGCCCTCGTCCTCGCAGCAGCTGCGGAGGCGCTCCTCGGAGAGCTCGGGGATCAGGAGCGGCCCGCCTCCCCGCAGGACCCTGGCCGCCGGGTGGGACGAATCCCGGCCAGGGGGATACCGCCGTCGCAGCTCCTCGAGCAACGACTCCTTCGCGGCGTCTCTGTGCGCCCAGGAGGTCCGCCGGGTCTCTCCACCTTCCACCACGTCGATGACGCACCAGTCGCAGAGCGATCGCACCGACAGCCGCGCGATGCGAGACAGCGTCTCCGAGTAATCGAGCGACCCGGAGAGGATCTCCCCGGCCTCGGCCAGGAAGGCCGCGCGCCGCTCCGCCGCCTCGGCCGCGGTCCGCGCGAAACGCTCGCTGGAGAGGAGCCGCGCGTTCTCCAGCGAGATCGCGGCCTGCGTGGCGAGGAGCGAGAGGCCGGTGAGCCGATCCGGCGTGAACGCGCCGGCGAGGAGGTTGTTCTCGAGGTAGAGCAGGCCCGCCACCTCGGCCTGCCGCAGGATGGGCATGCAGAGGACCGATCTCGGCGTGCCCCGCGCGAAGTAGGCGTCGCCGGAGAACTTGCACGCATCCGCGGCGTCATTGCCCAGGATGACGCGCTCCTTCGTCCGGTGGACATAGCGGACGAGCGACACGGGGACGCGCCGGGAGACATCCTCCGTCGAGCGCGGGAGGACGATCGTCGCCGCCCCGCTCTCCCCGAGGGTGGCCTCGGCCTCGATGGAGAGGCCTTGGTCCTGAACCAGGACGAGGCACGCTCTCTGCGCGCCGCCCTGCTCGAGGACGGCAGTGAGCAGCGTGCACAGGAGCTTGTCGAGGACGATCTCGCTGGAGATGGCCTGCGACGCCTTGATCACCGAGAGCAGGTCGATCTCCTCGGGCCGCGCCGCGAAGGTGGCGGCCTGGGCGGGCGCCCTCGAGTCGCACAGGGAGGGGTTCCGCTGATCGAGCAGCCTGACCTTGCCGTCCGCCCCCCAGCGCGCGTAGCAGGCGCGGGCCTCGCGGAGGTACGTGGCGGCAAACAGGTCGAACCTCCGCGCCCGGTAGAACCTCGACGCGATCTCGTAGGCGAGCGCCTCGCCGTGGACGAAGCCGCTCTCGCGCGCCGAGCGGATGGCCTCCTCGTAGAGGCGCTCGGCGTCGAGATCCCGGCCCTCCAGGCGCGCGATCTCGGCGCCGACGAGCGCGGCGCGGCTGCCGAAGTTCTCGGGGCAGCTCGAAGCCCAGACCTCGAGCTGCTCGTGGTGGGCGGCGAGCGCCGCGAGGTGCTCGGGCCGCTCGCCTTTCGACGCGGGCGCCGCCCCGCAGCGCGCCGCCCGCGCGAGCGCGCCATAGAAGTGGTAATCGGTAACGTGGAGGAACGACCGCATCGTCCAGAGGAGCCGCTCCGCCTTCGTCGCCACGGCGAGGGCAGAATCGTAGTCGCCGGCGTGGAAGTGTGCCTGGAGCCTGAAGATCCAGTACCAGCAGGCGGCTAGCGAGAGGCGTGGATCGCTCTCCAGATGCTGCTCGAACCTGGCCTCGTCAAAGCTCGCGTCGTTGAAGGAGGAGAAGCTGGGCGTCAGACCGCGGAGGCACCGGACGAGCTGCAGCTGCGCGAGGATACAATCAAAGATGAGACCGAACCTCGCCTTCCGTACGAACGCGAGCGCGCTCTCGGCTTCGTGCTGCACGTCGCCGAGCGGCTCTCCCTTGGAGAGCAGGATCAATATCGAGGCATTGCGGGCATAGGCTGCGAAGGTGAGGTCACCGGTCTCGCTCGCCATGTCGAAGGCGCGCTGCATCAGCTCGAGGCTCGTGCGCATGTGCCTCGTCCAGAGATTGACCAGGCACCCGAAGTCCAGGTAGACGCGGGCCTTGAAGCGGTCGAGCCCATGCTGGTCCACCAGATCGAGGCCGAGCTTGCCGAAGCGGTACGCTGCGCGGTAGTCGCCGAAGCGCACGCCGAGGACCACGCCAACATGGACATAGCCGAAGCACGATCCGTCGCTGTTGCCATGCTCGAGGCTCAAGTTCACCATGCGACCGACGACGAGACTGTGCAGCTTCTGGTCGGTGAACAAGGCCGGCGCCTGACCCCGGTTGAGGATGTCCATGATCGCGCGAATGACCGGATCGGTCATCGGCGGCAGGTCGACGAGCGCCTCGATCGGCCGGCTCCCGAGCTGCCGCCACAGCCGCTCATACTCCTGCTGCACCTCCTCGTCCGTCGGGTGCGGCGACCAGCTGACGCCAGCGCGCCGCAGGACCTCGAGGCAGATCTCGACGGCGAGCTCGCTGCGATCCAGCGTCGTGTAGAGATCCGCGCGCACACACGCGACCGCCGCCGCGTCGACGAGGTTTCCTGCGCGGCGCGAGAGCATCGAGAGCCGCTCCTCCGCCGCCCCGAGCTCCCCGGTCAGGTACTCGCACTCGGCCCGGCGGAGCTCGAGCGCGAAGGCGAGCTCGTACCGCTGCTCCCAGCGGTCTTTCCTCAGGAACGCGGCGCCGGCAGCCAGATACGTCAACGCCGAGGCGAAGGCCGCCGACCCCTTGGCGCGCTT
The DNA here is from genome assembly GCF_051521455.1 of Sorangium sp. So ce887. NCBI lineage: Bacteria > Pseudomonadati > Myxococcota > Polyangiales > Polyangiaceae > Sorangium > Sorangium sp. So ce887. The sequence goes on from NZ_CP150354.1 coordinate 6,084,543, forward strand.
GCCGGCGACGAGGTTGAACCTGGCGCACCGCTCTCGCTCCTCCCACGACGTGATCAGCAGAGCGCCGCGGTTGAGCTGGTTGACGATCTCGAAGATCTTCTCCTCGATCTCCTCCGGCGCGGTGCGCGACGCGAGCAGCCGGCCGATCTCGAGGTGAACCGCCGCCCGCTCGCCCTCGGGGATGAGCGAATAGGCGGCCTCCTGCACCCGGTCGTGGAGGAACCTGTACGCGCCGTCGAAGCGCAGGACCAGGCCCGCGCAGACCGCGTCCCAGAGATCGGCGTGGGCGTCTTGCTCCGAGCCGCCGCGGATCATCGCCAGGTGGGCGACCTCCGCGGTGTTCCCCAGACAGGCCAGCTGCTTCACCGCGCCCTGGACGCGCGGAGGGAGCCGCACGAGCTTGCCGACCATCAGGTCGACCACGTTGTCGGTGAAGCCCTTTTCACGGATCCTCACCACGTCCCACCGGAAGGCCCCGGCGCGCCCGTCGAAGTCGATCAGCCGCTCTTCGTGCAGCGCGGCGAGGAACTGGATCGCGAAGAAGGGGTTGCCGGCCGTCTTCTCGTGGACGAGGTCCGACAGCGGCACGGCGTCCTCGCGGCGGCAGCGCAGCGCGTCGCTGACGAGCGCGGCGAGTTGCTCCCGGGAGAGCGAGCCGAGCACGATCGCCGAGATGCTCACGCCCTCCTTCCGCAGAGGGTCGAGCGCCAGCATGAGCGGGTGCGAGGGGGTCACCTCGTTGTCGCGGTACGCGCCGATGACCAGGAGATGGCGCGTCTCCGGGTGCGTCAGCAGATCGCCAAGGAGCCCGAGGCTCGCCGAGTCGCTCCACTGGAGATCGTCGAGGAAGAGCGCGAGGGGGTGCTCCTGCCGGGCGAACACCCCGATGAAGCGCTGGAACACGACGCGGAACCGGTGCTGCGCCTCGATCGGCGGGAGCTCGGGGACCGGCGGTTGCCGGCCGATGATGAGCTCGACCTGGGGGATGACCTCCACGATCAGCTGTCCATTGACCCCGAGCGCGCCGAGCAGCCGCTGCCGGAAGGTCGCGATCCGGTCCTCGCTCTCGGCGAGGGTGTCCAGCACGAGCTCCCGGAAGGCCTGGACGAGCGTGGAATAAGGGATGTCGCGCTTGTACTGATCGAACTTCCCCGAGAGAAATAGGGCTCGTTCCCGGACGATCGGCCTGTAGAGCTCGTGGACCAGCGCCGATTTACCAATACCGGAATAGCCGGAGACCAGGACGAGCTCGGGGGCTCCGGTGCCCGCCACGCGCTCGAACGCGCGCAGCAGCGCGGCCACGTCCTCCTCGCGGCCGTAGAGCTTGTGAAGGCTCTGGAAGCGGCCGGAGGCATCGCGCTCGGCCAGCGGGAACGGCTCGATCTTGCCGGTGGCCCGGCGCTGCGAGAGGCACCGCGCGAGGTCGTGCTTGAGGCCGCGGGCGGTCTGGTACCGATCCTCCGCCGCCTTGGCCAGGAGCTTCAGGATCAGCGCCGAGAGCACCTCGGGCAGCTCCGGGACGAGCGCCGAGGGCGGCGGCGGGGCCCGGGCGACGTGGCAGTGCACCCACTCGGGCGGGTCCCGCGCCTCGAAGGGCAGGCGCCCGGTGAGCATCTCGTAGAACGTGACGCCGAGCGCGTAGAGGTCGGAGCGGCTGTCGATCGCCCGGTTCATTCGGCCCGTCTGCTCCGGAGACATGTACGGCAAGGAGCCCTCGATGAGCCGGGGCGGCCCTGCCGGCGGCGGCCGGCGGGAAAGGCAGCACGCGAGGCCGAGGTCGGCGAGCTTGACCTGGCCGGTGGTCGCGTTGACGAGGATGCTCTCGGGCTTGAGATCCTTGTGAAGGATGTTCCGCTCGTGGAGCTCCGCCACGCTGGCCGCGATACGAACCGAGAGCTCGAGGAACCGGTCGACCTCCATCGGGCCGTCGAGGCAGCGGTCGAGCGGCTCGCCGCCGAAATCCTCGATGACGAGCGCTGGCAGCCCCTCGTGCGTCTCGAGCGCCAGCGGCGTCACGATGGCCTCGTGGCTCAGCATCTTGCCGATCGCGTACTCGTTCTTCAGGCGCTCGACGTCGCGCGGGCGGCTCCGCCTCGGGTCGAGGACCTTCAGGATCACCGGGAGGCCATCGGCGCTCCGGACCGCGCGCAGCAGGCTGGTCACCTGGCCCGCGTGGAGGGTCTCGGTGATCGCGTACCGGGAGGCAATGCTCATCTCCATGGGGGAGAGACTCCGTGAAGCGCTGGCGCCCGACGGCTTGGCAGACCATGGCGATCGTCGCCGGCACAGGAGCACCCGAGTCCGCGCGCCTCGTGGAGGGGTCCGGGCTGCAATCCCGAGCCCTAGGCGCTCGCCTCGCCCTCGTCGCCGTTCTCGTCGTGCTCGTCGAGGTAGCGCTCGGGCGCGAGCTCCCACCGCTCCGGCGAGCGCCAGAGCTGCGACAGGAGCAGCTCGCGCATCAGCAAGAACTCCTTGGGCAGCCGGTCGTAGAGCCGCTCGAAGAGCTCACCGTGCGAGCCGAACTCGACCTTCCACGCCTCTCTATCGACCGCCATCAGCTGGTAGAACCGCTCCTTCGAGAAGCGATCCATGCCCCGCCACTCGATGTCCTCGTAGCGCGGCATCCAGCCGAGCGGGCTCTCCTCGGCGAAGCCGCGGCCGTGCACGCGATCGACGATCCACTTGAGGACACGCATGTTCTCGCCGAAGCCCGGCCAGAGGAAGTTGCCCTGGTCGTCCTTGCGGAACCAGTTCACCGAGAAGATGCGGGGCGGATTGACGATCTGACGCCCCATCTGCAGCCAGTGGTTGAAGTAATCGCCCATGTGGTAGCCACAGAACGGCAGCATCGCCATCGGGTCGCGGCGGACCTGGCCGATGGTGCCGCCCGCCGCCGCCGTCATCTCCGAGCCGATCGTCGCCGCCATGTAAACGCCGAAGCCCCAGTTGAACGACTGGTACACGAGCGGCACCGTCGTCGCCCGCCGCCCGCCGAAGATGATCGCGCTGATGGGCACCCCGTTCGGGTCGTCCCAGCGCGGATCGATCGAGGGACACTGCGACGCAGGGGTCGTGAAGCGCGCGTTCGGGTGGGCCGCCTTGCGCCCGCTGTCCGGGGTCCAGGGCTTTCCCTGCCAGTCGATGAGCTCCGGCGGCGGCTCGTCCGTCATCCCCTCCCACCAGACGTCGCCGTCGGGCGTGAGCCCCACGTTCGTGAAGATCGTCCCCTTCCGGATGGTCGCCATCGCGTTCGCGTTGGACTTCTCCGACGTCCCCGGCGCCACGCCGAAATACCCCGCCTCGGGGTTGATCGCGTAGAGCTTCCCGTCCCGCCCGGGCTTCATCCAGGCGATGTCGTCGCCGACTGTCGTCACCTTCCAGCCCGCGAACGCCTTCGGCGGGATGAGCATCGCGAAGTTCGTCTTGCCGCACGCGCTCGGGAACGCCGCGGCGACATACGTCTTCTCGCCCTTCGGCGACTCGACCCCCAGGATCAGCATGTGCTCGGCCAGCCACCCCTGCTCCCGGCCGAGCACCGAGGCGATGCGCAGCGCAAAGCACTTCTTGCCGAGCAGCGCATTGCCGCCATAGCCGCTCCCGAAAGACCAGATCTGCCGCTCGCCCGGGAAGTGGACGATGTACTTGTGCTCCGCGTTGCACGGCCACGGCACGTCGGCCTGCCCCGGAGCGAGCGGCATGCCGACCGAGTGCAGGCACGGGACGAAATCGCCGTCCCCGAGCGCATCGAGCACCTTGCGCCCCATGCGCGTCATGATCCGCATGCTCGCGGCGACGTACGGCGAGTCGCTGAGCTCCACGCCGATGTGCGCGTAGGGCGAGCCGACGGGGCCCATGCTGAACGGGATGACGTAGAGCGTCCGGCCCCGCATCGACCCGGCGAAGAGCTGGCGCAGCGTGGCCTTCATCTTCTGCGGCTCGGCCCAGTTGTTCGTGGGGCCGGCGTCCTGCTTGCGCCGGCTGCAGATGAACGTGCGGTCCTCGACCCGCGCGACGTCGCTCGGGTCCGAGCGCGCGAGGTAGCTGTCCGGGCGCTTCTCCGGGTTCAGGCGGATGAGCGTGCCCGCCTTGACCATCTGGTCGCAGAGCGCGTCGTACTCCTCCTTCGAGCCGTCGCACACGTGCACGTTGTCCGGCTGGCAGAGCGCGACAACCTCCGAGATCCACTGCCGCAGCTTCTCGTTGGCGATCGACGATCGCAGCCCGGGGATCGAGATCGGCGGCGGCGGCTCGGAGTGGACCGAGTTCTGGATGCTCTGGCTGGCTGCTACGGACACTGGCGTACCCTCCTGATTCTCTGGGTCGAGCGGGTTTGCAAGGTGCAGGCCCTGCCCGCCCTCGACCACGATTCTGGCCGAAATACGCCCGCCAGGCTGCACCGATTCTTCCTGAGCCTGGCCGCCGCAGCGCAGCCGCGCGCACCAGGTGCGCCCCGTGGCAAACGGTGCGCCGGCGATGCGCCCCGGTGATGCGCCCCCGCGACGTCGACCGCCGTCGCCGCCGTACCGAGTGGACGATGCGGGTCGCGGAGCGGGCGAGCTCGGGGCGAGCGCGCCCGAGGACGGACAGCGCCGCGCGCGGGCCGGGCCGAGGGCGCCCGCGGCGCCGGCGCACGTTCGATTGATCCCGGGTCGATGTCACGTTAGGGAGAAAATGAAGTCATGGGGTCCGGGGGAACGACGATGGATCGCCCCTTCGGCCGACGCGTGGACGCCGGCACAGGGCAGAGCGCATGTCAACCAATGGATCTCTCGTCGTCGTGGGAATCGGCATCCAGTGGGCCGGCCAGACGACCCTCGCAGCCCAGCGCGCCATCCAGCGCGCGGATCGCGTGCTCTTCGCGGTCGCCGACCCGTGGGCCGCGCGCTGGGTGCGCAGCCTGAACCCGGCGGCCGAGTCGCTGCCCTACGGGCAGGGCAAGACGCCGCGACGGTCGATCTACGCCGAGATGGTCGAGCGCATCCTCGCCGAGGTGCGCAAGGGGCTCAAGGTCTGCGCGGTGTTCTACGGGCACCCGGGCGTGCTCGCGAGCGCGGCGCACGAGGCGGTCCGCCAGGCGCGCGACGAGGGGTTCTCGGCCCGGATGCTGCCCGGCATCTCGTCCGTCGATTGCCTCTTCGCCGATCTCGGGCTGGACCCTGGCCGCGACGGGCTCCAGCTCTTCGAGGCGACCGATTTCCTCATCCGGGGGCGGGAGATCGACGCCCGGACGCCGCTCGTGCTGTGCCAGATCGGCGGCGTCGGCAACGCTGGCGTCTTCGACCCCTCGGACGCCGCGCGCATCCGCCGCGGGCTCGAGGCCCTCGTCGAGCGCCTGTGCCAGACCTACCCGGCCGCCCACGAGTCGGTGATCTACGAGGCGGCCGCGCACCCGCTCGCCTCGCCTCGGCTGGACCGGGTGGCGCTCTCGGCGCTCGCGGCGGCGCGGGTGGACGACATCTCGACGCTGTATGTACCGCCGATCGCGCGGGCGGCCGTCGACCTGGAGGTGCTGGAGCGCGTTGGCTGGGACGGCGGCGCCGGAGCCGGGGTGGACTCAACGCTTGTGCACTGATGAGGTGATTTCATGGCAGAAGACAAACAAAACGAAGACAAGCGCAGGCAGCTCAAGAACCTCGCCCAGGAGGGCGAGGTGCGGCGCTTGAACGGCCAGTACACCGAAGCGATCCGGCTCTTCACCAAGGCGCTCAAGATCGACAAGAACTACACGTGGGCCCACGCTCACCGGGGCGCCGCCCACGCGGCAATCGACAACTGGGATCCCTGTCGCGCAGATTTCGAGACGGCGTTGACGCTGAACCGCAACTACGGATGGGCCCACGCCCACTATGGCGACGCTCACCGCAGCCACGCGATCTACCAGCTCGGGGGGACCAAGACGCCCGCCGCGTGGCAGGAGCAGCACGACCTCATCGACGCCGGGATCGAGCACTTCGAGAGGGCCGCCGAGCTGTCGCCGCTGAGCGCATGGACCTTCGCCCACCGGGGCGCCGCGTACACGTACAAGCACTGGCTCGAGGTGATGCCGCGGCTGGCGCCTCGCCTCGGCCTGAACGCGAAGTATGTGCCACGGCTCGCGGCGAGGCCCGCCAAGGACGCACCGACGCTGGCCAGGGAGAGCTTCGACAGGGCGTGCGAGCTCAACCCGCGGTACGCATGGGCCTACGCGTTCAAGGCGTGCCTCCTGGCCCTCATCGCGCGCGAGCAGCCCGACATGAAGCCCGGGCTCCTGGAAGCGCGCGACTGCCTGCTCAACGCGCTCCTGCTCGACGTCAATAGGCGGCTTCTGGTCGACCGCCCCATCGCAGAGCTCCTGAGCTGCGCGGGGACTTACGCCGAGTCCGTCGCCGCAGGGATCAGCGGCGTGGAGAAGAATCCGTCGGATCTCGTCTCGCGCTATTTCGTCGCTGTGGGGCTGGATAAGCTGCAAGACCCCCTCGCGCCGGTGGTCATCGAGCAGACCAGGAAGCTGCTCGAGGCCGCGAGGCGCGAGATCAACACGATGCTCCACGGCCTGGACGTCCTCGATGGCCGGGAAACGGTCGGGATGATGAAGAACCTGCGGGAGAACATGTCCTTCGAAGCGATCGCGCTCGTCGCCTTCGATCCCACGTGGAGTACGCTCCGGGAGAAGCTGCCCCCGCACGCCGACAAGCAAGAGCCCCAAGCCAACGACGACTGAACCACCGGAGGACTCATGGATCGTCTCTTCGACCTGCTCACGGAGCTGAGCATCGACCCCTTCAAACAGGCCGCGTTTGTGGCCGATCGGCAGGATGAGCTGCTCACCGACGAGGAGCGGGCGGCGGTGAGGCAGCCCGGCCCGCCCGAGGTGCAGGCCGCGATCGCCGGCGGCGCGTGGACCCGATGTGCAGGTATCTTCGATCCTGGTCCCGACCCGGAAGAGGATCCCGACCCGCCCGACGCCCCGAGCGACAGCCCCGACGACGGCCAGGCCGACCGGCACGACGCGGCGCAGGGGTCCGGCTGCCACGGCCACGGGCTCGGCGCGCGGATTTGAGCGAGACAAGAGGGGAGCGGAACCATGGAGATCTGCGGCTGCGAGATCCTTGAGCGGCTCCGGGACGGCGCCCGCTCGACTGCCTATCGTGCGAGGCGACGGTCGGACGGGCTCCCGCTGGTGCTCAAGCTGCTGAACGTACAGCACCCATCGCAGGCGCAGATCGCCTCGCTCCGCCACGAGCACGCGATCCTCAGCGAGCTCGCAGACGTGGACGGGATCATCCGCAGCCACGGCGTCGCGGAGGACGGCGGCCGCCACGCCCTCTTGCTCGAGGATTTCGGCGGCTCCTCGCTCAGGGCCCTGAACGTCGCAGGGCACCTCTCGCTCGAGCGGATCCTCACGCTCGCCATCGACGTGACGAGCGTCCTCGAGGCGATCCACGAGCGGCGCATCGTCCACCGCGATCTCAACCCGTCCAATATCGTGATGAACCCGGCCGACGGGCGGGTGAAGGTCATCGATTTCGGCCTCGCCTCGGCGCTCGCGCAGGAGGCGACCGCGTTCACGAGCCCCGGCGGGCTCAAGGGCACGCTGGCGTACATGTCCCCGGAGCAGACCGGCCGGATGAACCGGGCGGTCGACTACCGGACCGACTACTACTCCTTCGGGGTGAGCCTCTACGAGCTGCTCGCCGGCCGCCTGCCTTTCGTGGCGGACGACGTGCTCGAGCTGGTCCACGCGCACATCGCGCGGCAGCCGCCCTCGCCGCGCGCGCTGAACCCGGCGATCCCGGAGGTCGTGGCGGACATCGTGCTCAGGCTGATGGCGAAGAGCGCCGACGATCGCTACCAGTCCGCGCGCGGCATCCGCGCCGATCTCACCGGCTGCCTCGATCAGCTCCGCCAGCGCGGCGCGGTCGCCGCCTTCCCGCTCGCGCGCCACGACCGGTCCGAGCGCTTCCACCTCCCGCAGAAGCTGTACGGCCGCGATGCCGAGGTCGAGCGGCTGATGGCGGCCTTCGAGCGCGCGAACCAGGGCGCGGTGCTCATGCTCGTATCCGGCTACTCCGGCGTCGGAAAATCAGCGCTCATCCACGAGGTGTATCGCCCGCTCACCGCGCGGCGCGGCGTCTTCATCACGGGCAAGTTCGACCAGTACCACAGCGACGCTCCGTACGCGGCGCTGGCGCAGGCCCTCCACGCGCTGGTCGAGCAGATCCTCACGGAGAGCGAGGAGCGCCTCGCGGCCTTCCGCGCGCGGACGCACGAGGCGCTCGGCGAGCGGGCGCGGGTCCTCATCGACATATGTCCGAGCCTCGAGCTCGTGCTCGGGCGGCAGCCCGACGTGGCGGCGCTGCCCCCCACCGAGGCGAGGCAGCGGTTCAGCCAGGCGGTGCGCGACTTCTTCGCGGCGGTCGCCACGCCGGACCACCCGCTCTGCGTCTTCTTCGACGACCTCCAGTGGGCCAACCTCGACGCGCTGAAGCTGCTCGAAGAGCTGCTCTCGACGGCGCAGGATCTGCCGCTCTTCGTGCTCGGCTCCTACCGGGACAACGAGGTCACGGACGCGCATCCCGTCGCGCTGACGGTCCGGGCGATCGAGGCGCAGGGGACGCGCGTGGAGCGGCTCTCGCTCGCGCCCCTGGGGCTGGGGGACGTCACGGCGATGGTCGCCGACGCGCTCGACGCCGCTCCGGTGGACGCGGCCCCGATCGCCGAGCTGCTGCTCTCGCGCACCGCGGGCAACCCGTTCTTCGTGCGCGCGTTCCTGACCTCCCTGTACGCCGACGGGCTGATCGGGCGCAGCGCCGACGGCTTCCGGTGGGATATCGACCGCATCCGCCAGCGCGGGATCACGGACAACGTGGTCGACCTGATGGTGGGCCGGGTGCGCCAGCTCCCGCCGGCGACGCAGGAGCTGCTCAAGGTGGCAGGCTGCCTCGGCGGCGTGTTCGATCTCGGCACGCTCGCGATCGTGGCCGAGCGCTCGGTGGAGGAGGTCGGCCGCGACCTGTGGAGCGCGGCGGCCGAGGGGCTCCTGATCCCGATCGATCCGGTGAGCTCCGCGGTGGAGATGGCGGCCGGAGGGCCAGGCCTGCGCTGCCGGTTCGCGCACGACCGCATCCAGCAGGCCGTGATCTCCATGCTGGACGCCGACGTGGGGCCACGCCTCTACCGCGACGTCGGCCGGCGGCTGCTGCGCAGCGCGAGCGCGGAGGAGCAGGCCCGCCGCCTGTTCGACGTGGTGGGGTTGCTCAACCAGGGGCGGGCGGCGATCGAGGAGCCCGGGGAGCTCGCCGAGCTCGAGCGGCTCAACCTGCAAGCGGCGCGCAGGGCGCTCGAGGCGGGCGCGGGGCAGCAGGCGCTGGTCTACGGTCGGGCGGGCATCGCCCTCCTCGGCGAGCGCGACTGGAGCGACGCCTACGAGCTCGCGCGCGACCTCCACGTGGTCGCGGCGGAGGCGGCCTTCGCGCACGGCGACTTCGAGGCGATGCAGGGGCTGTGCGACGCCGTCCGGCCGAGGATGCGCGGCGTGCTCGACGAGGTCGAGCTCCTCCGGATCGAGGGGCAGGCCCACTACTCGCAGCACCGGCTCGCCGACGCGATCCGGACGTACATCGAGGCGCTGCGGCGGCTCGACGTCGAGGTGCCGGAGAGCCCCGCGCCGGAGGACGTCGACCGGGAGCTCCGCGAGACCGCGGCGGCCCTGGGAGAGCGGCCGCTCGAGGAGCTCGTGGATCTGCCGGAGTGCGGCGACCCGATCGATCGCGCGCGGATGGTGATCCTGAACCAGGTGATCAACATCGCCGGGATCACCGGGATGAGCCTGCTCCCCGTCGCGATTGGCCGCCTGGTGCGGGTGTCGCTGCGCTCGGGGCTCGTGCCCCAGTCCTCCTTCGGGTACGTCCTCTACGCGCTCCTCCTCCTCCGCGGGGACGAGGTGGAGACGGCTTACCGCGTCGCGCGCCTCGCGCTGCGCCTCGCCGACCGGTTGGGGAACAAGGAGTGTCGCGCGCAGACCTATATCTACGGCGGCTTTCACGCGATCCACGTGAAGGTGCCGCTCCGGGAGCTCTCCCCGACGTTCCTGGACGCCTACCGTTCCGCGCTGGAGGCAGGCACCCCGTTCCACGCCGCCGGAGCCGCCGAGACGTTCTGCGTGGTCCGGTTCCTCGCCGGGGACGACCTCGCGATGCTCGCCTCCGACATGGAGCAGTACGCGCACGTCATCGAGAAGCTCCGGCAGACGATGGTCCTCGGCTGGCACCAGATCTACCTGCAGACGGTGCTCAACCTGCGCGGCAAGACCGCCGATCAGGTCGTGCTCGCCGGCCCTGTGTACGTCGAGGCCGAGCGGCTCCCCGCGCAGCGGGCGGCCGGCGACGTCGGCGCGCTGTTCAACCACCACTTCTGCAAGACGCTCCTCTGCTACCTGTTCGGCGAGCACGAGCAGGCGGCCTCGCTCGCGGAGGCCACCGCCCCTTACCTCGTCGCCGCGGAGACGTCCGCGTTGGCCGCCCCGTGGGCGCTGCTCGAGTCGCTCGCGCACCTCGCGGTCCACGACCACGCCGACGAGCCCGCGCGCGAGCGCATCGGCGCGCTCGTGGAGCGGAACATCGCCAAGCTCGAGAAGTGGCGCGAGCACTGCCCGGCCACCTACGAGCACAAGCTGCTCCTCATCCGCGCCGAGCGCGCGCGCGTGCTCGGCCAGGACGACGCGGCCCGCGACGCCTTCGAGCGCGGCGCGGAGCTCGCGGAGAAGAGCGGCTACCAGCACGAGGCGGCCATCGCCCACGAGCTCGCCGGGCGCTTCTACCTCGCGCGGGGCGACCAGAAGCTCGCGCGGCAGCACCTGCGCGACGCGCACGAGGGCTACCTGCGCTGGGGCGCGGTCGCCAAGGCGAAGGCGCTGGAGAAGCAGCACCCGGGGCTCGTGCCGCACGTCGCCTCCGGCATCCTCGCGGCCTCGAAGTTCTCGGAGACGGCCGGCCGCGAGCTCGATTTCAGCGTCCTCGACCTGATCAGCGTCCTCAACGCCTCGCAGGACCTCTCGCGCGAGATCGAGCTCGACCGCCTCCTCGCCCGGCTGATGCAGATCCTCCTGGAGACGAGCGGCGCCGAGGTCGGGTACCTGCTCCTCGAGCAAGGCGGCCAGTGGGTGGTGGAGGGCGAGAAGTCCGTCGATGAGGACGCCAAGGTCCTCCGGTCGATCCCGATAGCCGATCTCGCGCCCCGGGGGCGCCGGGGTCTGCCCACCTCGATCGTCTATTACGTCGCGCGCACGCAGGAGAGCGTCGTGCTCGACGACGCCGCCGCGAACCCCCGCTTCGGGCGCGACCCCCACATCGCCGAGCACGCGGTCGGCTCGGTGCTCTGCTTCCCGCTCGGCCGCCCGGGAGGCCGGCGCGGCATCGTCTACCTCGAGAACAGCCTGGTCAAAGGCGCCTTCACCCCGGCCCGCATGCGCATCCTGCAGATGCTCTCGACGCAGGCTGTCATCTCGCTCGAGAACGCCGCGCTCTACAACACCCTGGAGCAGCGGGTCCAGGCGCGCACCCGGGAGCTGCAGGTGAAGAACGAGGAGCTCGCGGCCACCCTGAAGCGCCTGCGCGAGGCCCAGGACCGCATGATCGTGCAAGACCGGCTCGCCTCGCTCGGCTCGCTCACGGCCGGCATCGCCCACGAGCTCCGGAATCCGCTCAACTTCGTCAACAACTTCGCCGAGCTCTCGGCCCGCCTCATCGACGACATCGGCGGTGACATATCGACCCTCGCCCGGGGGCTCGACGACGGCCGCGAAGAGTACCTCACCGAGGCGCTCGGCGACCTGACGAGCAGCGTGAAGAAGATCGGCGAGCATGGCCAGCGCATGGAGGGCATCATCCGCTCGATGCTCGACCACTCGCGGGGTGAGCGCGGAGAGCGCCAGGAGGTCGACTTCAACACGCTCGTGACGACCTACGTCAACATCGGTTATCACGGCGCCCGCGCGCGCGCCTCATCGGCCGAGATCGCGATCGAGCTCGACCTCTCCCCTTCCATCGGCCAGGTGAGCCTCGTCCCCCAGGAGATCAGCCGCGTGGTCATCAACCTCGTCGACAACGCCTGCTACGCCGTGCGGCGGAGAGACCCGGCGCGCGGACAGGGGTCCTCCCCCCGTATCCGGGTCACGACACGCGATCTCGGCGATCGCGTCGAGCTGCGTGTCCATGACAACGGCGTCGGCATCCCGGCGGGGATCCGGGACAGGATCATGAACCCCTTCTTCACGACGAAGCCGCCGGGCGAGGGCACGGGGCTCGGGCTCTCGATCTGTCATAACATCGTCGTCGAGGGCACCGGGGGCACCCTGACCTTCGAGACGGAAGAAGGGGAGTTCACCGAGTTCATCGTGACGCTCCCGAAGCGCATGTCCGGCCCGGAGCTCGGTGCTGTGTAGGCGCCCTGACCGGACCACCGCGCGGACCCTACAGCGATCCTCCCGCGCCGCGCGCAATGGAGCGCAATGGAGCGCAATGGAGCGCAATGGAGCGCAATGGAGCGCAATGGAGCGCAATGGAGCGCAATGGAAGATGAGGGCTGTAGGGCAGAGCCCGCGCTGCTCCATTGACTCCCGTATGCCACGGCTGTAACATGCGGCCCGCCATGGCAGAACCCATCATCGCCGAGAAATACATGCTGATACGGCATATCGGCGGTGGCGGCATGGGGCAGATCTGGGAGACGGAGGACTTGCGCCTTCAGCGGCGCGTCGCGCTCAAGCTGATGAGCGCCGAACACGTGGAGTCGCCGGAGTCGCGCGCCCGCTTCGAGCGCGAGGCCAAGGCGATTGCGCAGCTCCGCAATCAGCACGTCGTGCACATCTACGATTACGGGATCGACCGCGGGATCGACGAGGAGCGGCCGTACATCGCGATGGAGCTGCTCGAGGGCGAGGATCTCCAGCGCCGCCTCGATAACGTGAGGCGGCTCCCGCTCCGGGCGGTCGCGTCGATCGTGACGCAGGCGGCGCGGGGCCTCGCGTCCGCGCACGCGGCGGGCATCGTGCACCGCGACCTGAAGCCCGGGAACGTCTTCCTCGCCCGGACCGAGGCCGATGAGGTCGTGAAGCTCCTCGACTTCGGCGTGGTCACCATGCTGTCGAGGACCGATGATCTGCGCCTCACCGGCGGCGGCGGCCTCATCGGCACGCCGACGTACATGAGCCCGGAGCAGATGCGCGGCGCCGTCGTGGACCACCGGAGCGACCTCTGGTCGCTGGGCGTCCTCGCCTACTGCGCGCTCACCGGCGAGCTGCCGTTCTCGGCGCAGACGCTCGCCACGCTGGTCATGGGCATCTGCACGGAGCCCTTCCCTCCCCCGTCGAGCCTCGTCCCCGAGCTGTCGCCAGAGCTCGACCGGTTCTTCGAGCGCGCGCTGGCCAAGGACCCGACCCAGCGCTTCCGGTCGGCGCGCGAGATGGCCGCCGCGTTCGCCGCGCTGGCCGCCGGCAACGAGCGGCGCCCGGCCAAGATCCTGATCGCCGACGACGAGCCTGACGTCTCCACCCTCATCAAGCAGTGCTTTCGTCGCCAGATCCGCGAGGGCATCTACAACTTCGTCTTCGCCGAGGACGGCGAGGGCGCCCTCGCCGCGCTCCGCAGCCAGCCCGACATCGATGTCATCCTCACCGACATCAACATGCCCCGCATGGATGGTCTCACGCTGCTCGCCCACATCGGCGATGTGACCCCGCACGCGCGGGCGGTGGTCGTGTCCGCCTATGGCGACATGCAGAACATCCGCACCGCCATGAACCGGGGCGCGTTCGATTTCCTGGTGAAGCCCATCGCGCTCAACGATCTCGAGCTCACGATCGAGAAGACGCTGAAGCAGGTGCGCGAGCTGCGCGACAACAGCCGATCGAGCCGGGAGAACGACCTCCTGCGCACGTTCGCGAGCCCGCTCGCCGTCGAGCGGCTCCGCAGCCCCGACGGCTTCGGGGCGTGCGAGGTCGCGGAGGGCACCGTCGCCTTCCTCGATCTGGCCGGCTTCCACGACGCGGTCCGGGGCAAGCGCGCGGAGGAGACGGTGCGGATGCTGAACGCGAACCTCGATGTCATCGCGCTCGAGCTCTCGATGCGGGGTGGGATGGTCGACAGGTTCCTGGGCGACTGCGTCATGGCCCTCTTCCGCGGCCCCGATCACGTCGCGCGCGCGCTCGACGCCTGCCTGGTCGTGCGCGGGCAGCTCGAGACGCTGGCGCGCCGCGCCGGGGAGACATCGGCCTTCGTCCCCGGCATCTCCATCGGCGTGGCGACAGGCGAGCTCATCATCGCCGAGGTCGGCTCGAGGTCGTGCCGCCGGCTCGACTGCACGGTGCTCGGCGAGGTCGTGAGCGTCGCCGCCCAGCTACAGGCCGCGGCCGAGCGGAATCAGATCCTCGTGAGCGGAGACGTCCACACGAAGGCCGCCGGCTTTCAGTGCGCGCCGCGCGGGCAGCGCGCCTTCGTGGGCGCCACGGGGCCCGTGGAGGTCTTCGAGATCCTCGGCCGTGCGACCGCGGCGCAGGGGGCCGCCGCGGGCGCTCAGGGCGACATCCCCACGCTCGAGATTCGCTCCAGCCGAGCGACGTCGGCCTCCTGAGCGCTGCGCCCGAGGACCCGCTTCACCACCGGCTCGTGCAGCGCGAGCAGCCGCGACGGCGCGACGCCCAGGGCCACGGTCAGCGCCAGGATCGACAGCAAGACGGCCCGCTCGCGGAACAGGAGCGCGGAGATCGCCGCGCCGCTCGCCCGGCCGCGCGGGATCGGGCCCAGGAAGGTGCGCTGGAACGCGCGGAACATCGTGATCCCGTTGAGCGCCGTCGCCCCGAGCATCAGCACCGCGAGCACCGGGTGCACGTGCAGGATCCCGTGCAGGAGGAGATCCTCGCCGATGAACGTCAGCGCCCCCGGGAACCCGATCGTCGCGCACGCGAGCAGCAAGAAGAAGGCGGCCATGCGCGGCGTCTTCGCCACGAGGCCGCCGAGCTCCGCCATGTCCGCCGTGCCCGTGCGCGCCTCGATCGCCCAGACGACCATCGTCACCCCGGTGACGGCGATCGACAGCGCGAAGCTCTGGAGCAACGCGCCGCTCAGGCTCTGCGGGTTCATCGACGCGATCCCGAGGAGCACGAGCCCCTTCTGGCTCGCCACGAGGTAGCCGATCATCCGGCGGAGATCCGTCTGCGTGAGCGCGAGGATCGAGCCGTGCAGGGCGCTGAAGAGCCCCAGCGCGGCGAGGATCGGCATGTCCTCGGCGCAGCTCTCCGGCAGGAGCGGCGCCACGACGCGCACGAGGACGCACAGGCCGACCTGCATCTCGGCGAGCAGGACGGTCACGCCGAGCGGCCCCCGCTCGAGCAGCACGGGCAGCCAGCCGTGGAACGGCACGGCGGCCATGCGCATCAGCACCGAGATGCCGACGAGCGCGAACAGCGGCGACTGCCATTCCTCGGGGATGCCGGCGCGGGCGACCTCCTGGAGGTCGAACGGCAGCGCCACGCCGCGGCGCGCGGCGAGCGCGGCCATGATGCCGAGCGCGAGGACGAGCGGCGCCGTGCCGCCGATCAGGAAGATGCGGTAGGTGCGCCGGAGGAGCTTGTCGGCCGCGCCCCTCCCGGCGATCAGGCGCGCGCCCGGCAGGAACGCGGCGACCCACGCCGCCGCGAGCAACGCGAGGTCGGAGGCGCAGTAGACGCCGAGGATGGCGCTGCCCGTGGTGAGCAGCGCCGTGAGGTTCTGCCGCTCGAGCGCGGCGCGCGGGCCCGCGGCGATCAGGGCGAGCAGCATGAAGCCGAGCAGCGGGAACAGGGTGGCGGTGAAGCCGTCGAGGCCGAGGCGCAGGCGCACGCCGAGGAGCGGCACGGCGGGGCCGATCGCGTCGACCGCGACGCCGCCGGCGGCGTAGAACAGCGCGAGCGACACGAGCGAGAGCCCCAGGGTGAGCGCCGCGCCGGCGAGGGCCACGCGGCGCGCGGCCTCGTCGCTGCGCGCGCGGGAGACGGCCAGCGCGGCGAGCGCGGGCGCGAGCACGGTCGCCGAGAGGAGCAGGAACATGCTCACGAGCGCGCCCCCTTCGTGCTGGGCGCCGAGGCCCCCGCGCCCGCGCGCTCGCCGCGAGCGCCCGCCTCGTCGGCGTCGCCAGCATCGCGCTCGGCGAGGCCGCTCAGCGCCGCGACCCAGCGGCGCTCGAAGCCGTCGATCGCCTGCCCGAGGCGCATGAGCGGCGCGGCGATGAGCCGCTCCTGCAGCGCCTCCAGGTGGAAGCGCTCGAGGGAGAGCCAGTACGCGCGCCGCACGAGCGACGCCGGCAGCACGCGGGCGGCGATCCCGAGGTGCGGCAGCGGCTCGCCGGCGTGCGCGGCCCGGATCTCCTGCGCGTCGCGGAGCGCCGAGGGCGCGCGCAGCATCTGCAGGCACCGCAGGCACGCGTGCGCGAAGAGGTGCACAAGCGCGAGCCGGTAGTACCCGAGCCCGATCTCCACGAACATGATCCCGACCTGCGACATCGTCGCGTACGCGAGCGCGCTCTTCACGTCCGCCTGCGCCCGGCCCACCAGCGTCCCGTAGGCGGCCGTGAGCGCCCCGACGCCGGCCACCGCCGCGCTCGCCACGGGCGAGCGCTCGAGCAGCGGGGCCGCGCGCAGCATCAAGTACACGCCCGCGTGGATCGAGATCGCCCCGTAGAAGAGCGCGCTCGACGGCGTCGGCCCCTCCATGGCGCGCGGAAGCCAGCTCCCGACGGGGAACAGCGCGCTCTTGCCCATCGCGGCGAGGAACAGGCACAGCGCGAGCGCCGTGGCAGCGGAGGCGCTGATCGCGGCGGCGGGCCCGGGCCACGCGGCGCCGCCGAACACCTCGGCGAAATGGGAGGAGCCCGAGATCCCGTGCATCAGCACCAGGGCCACGAGCAGCCCCACGTCGCAGAGCCGGTAGGTGATGTAGACGCGCAGCGCCGCCCGCGCCGGCGCCGCGCGCTCGTGGAAGAAGGCCACGAGGAGCACGCTCGTCGCGCCGACGAGCTCCCAGCCGGCGAAGAGCAGGTCGATGCTCCCCGCGGACACGAGCGCCAGCATGCCCGTCGAGAACAGGGCGAGGAGCAGGAAGAACCGCGCGAACCCCGCCTCGCGATGCAGGTACGCGACCGAGAACCTGCCGGCGATGAGCGCGATGAGCGAGACGAGCACCATCATCGTCGTCGACAGCCGGTCGACGAGCAGGACGATGTCGAACGAGTAGCCCGAGGCCTCGAACCAGCGCCCGAGCTCCACCGAGAGGAAGGCGTGGGGCGCCATGACGGACGAGCCCCAGACGACGAGCGAGGCGGCGAGCGAGAGCGAGAGGGCCGACAGCACGACGCCCGACACGACGCGCTCGCCCGGCGTGCGCAGCAGGAGCAGGTAGGCGCCGAGCGCGGCGAACGCGAGCGCCGGCGAGAGCACGGCGAGCGCGGCGAGCTTGCCGAGGAGGAGGTCAGGCAGCATGGGAAGCGATCTCCGGCGAGGGCCGCGGAGGCGCGGCGGCGGCGTGGACGATGGCGGGCGGGAGGAAGCCGCGCTTGCCCGCGTACCAGTCGGCGGACCGCTGGACCGTGGGCAGAGGGTGCTCCGGGGGCGTGAACGGCGCGAAGGCGCCGCGGGCGAGGTGCGCGATCTGGCCCGTCGCCGGATCGACGCAGACGAGCTGGATCCAGCCGTTGAAGATGAGCTCGCGGAGCGAGGGCTGCCGCGCGCAGATCGCCGCGGCCGTCTCCGTGCTCGCCTCCACGATGACGAGCAGGCGCACCGGCTCGTGGATCTCGATCATCTGCTTGGGCAGGCCGGTGCGCAGATCGCTCAGCGAGCCGTCCATGACGCCGAGCAGCGAGGCGAGGTTGTGCGGGAGCTTGGTCCCGGCGCCGTAGCGGAGGTTGTCGACGCGGGAGAAGTAGTACTCGAGGTTGATCCCCGCCCCGACAGGACCGGCGGAGAGCAGGACGCGCTCGAGGATCGCGCCGGAGGGGTCCTGGGCCGGGTCGTACGAGACGAGGAACGCCCGGCGGTCGAGGAACAGCCCGCGGGTGAGCTCGCGGTGGCCGACCACGCAGACGGCGTTCGTGGCGTGGCCGAGCTCGGGCCGGGCCTCGCTGAGGTCCACGGCGCGCGCCTCGACGTGCGCGAGCGCCCGCTCGGGGCTCAAGCGCTCCGAGGCCGACGCGAAGCGACGGCAGCGCTCGTGCGCGTGCCGCTTGCGCGCCTCGCCGAGGGCCTCGATGAGCGCCGCGATCTCGCCGCGGTGCGACGCCGGCGCGAGGTGCTCGTCGTAGAAGACGATCTCCTCCGTCGTCGTGTTGTTCATCCCGCCGAGGAAGAAGGTCCCGTCCGGGATGTCGATGCCGCGCGCGGCCAGGAGCGCGCGCACCTCCCGGTCGTTGGCCATGGCGGCGAACAGGCGCGCGTTCGGGCCGCCGTGCCGGCCGCCGCACGCGCCGCAGTCGTACGCGGACTGGTGCGGGTTGTTCACGCTGGCCGCGCCGTGGCCGAGCACCGCCACGATCGGCGCGAAGCCCCGGGTGAGCCCCATGCTCTCGAGCGTCGCCGCCACCCTGGCGGCCTTCTCGGAGGCCGTGAACGGCGCCCCTCCGCTGCCGGCCGGCTCCCCGTCCTCGTGCGGGCTGCGGAGGTGGGTCGGCACCGCCGGCAGGAGGCGGCGCTCGATCGCGCGGCGCAGCCGCGCGGCCCCCCTCGGGAAGAGGATGCGCCCGACGAGAGGGATCGTGGAGAGCAGCCCGAGGGTCGGCGTGAGCAAGAGGCCGCGCGAGAGGGTCCGCGTCCCGTGCCCGAGCGCGTGGACGAGGCGCGCCCAGCGCCTGCGGCGCCCCTTCCGGAGGAGCCCGGCGTCCTCCTCGCGGGGCCGCTCGACGATCTCGTGCGCCGGCTCGACGCCGACGGGGCACAGGCTCACGTGGCCGGCGTCGTCGAGCCCGCGGTACCGGATCGGCACGCCGAAGAACCCGGCGAAGCCGAGGGTCTCGTGCCGCGGGGAGAGCTCCTCGAAATGCCGCCGGAGGCCCTCGCAGCGATCGTCGATGCAGAGCACGACCTGGAACCGAGGATCCACGACCGCGCGCTCGTCCGCCGGGCGCCGCAGGTTCGCCGCGATGCCGTGCAGCACCTCGACCCGGTGGTGACGCTCGTAGGCCTCGTGCAGGAGGCGCCGCCGCGCCACCTCGTCGAGCGCCTCGAGCGCCTCGATCGCCCAGACGCGGTCCGCCGCCGGGAGCGGCTGGATCTCTGCGACCGAGAGCCCCGCGAGCTGCGCGAGCTGGAACAGGCGGAACGGCCGATCGCAATCGGGCGAGCGTCGCGGCGGCTCGGCGTGCCTCGCGGCGCGCCGGGCGTGCTCGACGAGCCCCGCGAGCGGCCCCTCGAACCCGAGCCTCCGGCGCGCCACGTCGCGCAGGGCGTACCGGGCGAGGGTCAGGCGCACCGCGAGGTACTCGAGCAGCGACGCGGGCGGCGAGCCCCGCGGCCGGTCGCCCGGGGTATGCTCGAGGCGGTGGATCAAGCCCGCCCAGCCCGGCAGCTCGAGCAGGACGCGCGTCACGTAGCCTTCCCATCGATCCTCCGCGACGCCGAGATCGCGCAGGGCGGCGACGACGATGGCGGCGGGCGGCGCGCTCGCTCCGAGCCGGCGGAGCTCCGCGCCGAGCCCGGCGAAGTGCGCGCCGGCCGGCGTTGATCCCTCCAGCACGAGGCCGCGGAACGCGCGAAAGAGCCCCTGCGCGCGGTCCGGCATCGCCCAGTGCGCGACGCCCTCGTCGAGGTAAGCGCCGAGGAGCCGGATGAAGAGCGGGTCGATGAGCTCGGCCGGATCTTCCCCCGTGAGCGCGAGCAGCAGGTCGCGGTGCGATCGATCGACCCCCACGCGGTCGGCGAGCGGCCGTTCGGCGGGCGGCGCGGGCGGCAGCGGCACGCTGCGGCACGCATTCCAGAGGGCGAGCGCGGCGCGGGACTCCGGGTCGCGACCGCCCTGATCGAGGAGGCGCGCCGCGGCGTCGGGGCGGTCGGCGAGCCAGCGCTCGGTCTTGACGATGAGGCGGCGGTACGGCTCGGTCGGGAGGTCGGGCCGGAGCCTGCGCGTCTCTCCCGCCTCGGCGATGCGCCACCGGAGCCCCGCCTCGGTGACGGTCTCGATGCCGAAGCGCAGCGCGAGGCGCTCGATCCCGTTCCGTGACAGCGGGCCCCGGCGCTCGTCGGGCCTCTCGGCGAAGCGCTCGGCGAGCGCCGCCTCGATGTCCTGGTCGTCGATCCGACCTGACGCGATGTGCGCGCGGTACTCCGCCTCGGAGAGGAACGGTTCTGCCTCGAACAGCGCGCTCGCCGCGGCGAGCGCGTCGTGGAACGGCAGGTGCTGGAACGCGTGCAGCGTGTTGTGGTGGACGAACACGCCGATGGGCCCCTGCGCTGGCAGGAGGTGACCGGCGTGCTGGAGGAGGGTGCGCAGGCGCTCTTCTGGAGCTTCGTCTGCGCCGGACTTCGCACTTGGCTCGTTCATGTCAATCGTACGATGGTGATTATCCCTCCAGATGCGCTGCGCGCACGCGGATCTTTCGCGCATCTCGCCCGCACCGTGCGGGCTCAACGGCTTATCCTTCTCATCCTCCTCATCATCATGCGCCCGGGGAGGCGGCTTCTCCTTCCGCTTCCGCTTCCGCGCAGAAAGTGGGTGCGAGGACATCGGGCCGTGGTCGTCGAGGCCTGAGAGCGTCAGCGCCCGCCCCTCGCGCGCGAGGCTGGCCTTGAGATCGTGCAGGTTGGCCATGACCGTGTGATCGACAAGACCGGTGTCGGCGAGATCGATCTCGATGGCAGGGGTGCCCGGGTGCCGCGCGAGCCTCCGTTTGATCGAGAGGTAATTGCTGAAGACGGCCGCCTGCTTGACGCGCAGCACGACCCGCCCGCCGTCGACGTGCTCCTCGAGACCGGGCCGGAAGAGGTTGCGGAGCGGCGCGCCGTTGAGCACGTGGATGAGCATCTCCACGGCGATGCCGGCCGCGACCCCCACGAGCAGATCGGTCGCGATGGTGATCGCGGCGGTGGCGACGAAGACCACGAGCTGCTCCTTGCCGATGCGGAACGTCTTCACGAGCTCCCCCGGAGACGCGAGGCGGATGCCCGTGAACGTCAGCATCGCGGCGAGCGCGGCGAGGGGGATCCGGTGGATGAGCCCCGGCGCGAAGGCGACGAAGAGCAGGAGGAAGGCGCCGTGGAAGAAGTTCGAGAGCCGGCTCCTCGCGCCGTAGCCGAGGTTGGCGGAGCTGCGGACGATCTCCGAGATCATGGGCAGCCCGCCGAGCAGGCCCGCGACGAGGTTGCCGAGGCCGGTGGCGAGCAGGTCCCTGTCGAGGTCAGGGCGGCGCCGCTCGGGATCGAGAGAGCTGACCGCCTTGGTGGACAGCAGCGACTCGATACTTCCCACCATGGCGAACATCAGGACGTACTTGATGGACGCGGGCGAGGTGACCCGGCTGAAGTCCGGGAAGACGATCGCCTGCGCCAGGCTCCCCGGCAGGTTGACGAGGAACTGCGGCCCGATCGTGTAAATCGAGCCCGTCAGCGGGAGCGTGTACGTGTGCTCGTGCTCCAGGTCGAAGGCGAGCGCGAGCGGCATCGAGGCCGCGAGCACGAGGAGCGGCGCGGGGATCTTCTGCATCCATGGCGCTCTCCTGGCGAGCGCCGGAGTTCCGAACAGGAGGACGAGCGACAGGACGCCTATCAGGGCGATCTCCGGGTTCAGCCGGAGGACGCTCGCCGGGATCTCCAGCAGCAGCTGGAGCGGCGCTCTGGCGGTCGGGGTGACGCCGAGGAGCGTGTGAATCTGCTTCGAGCAGATGATGATCCCGATGGCCGCGAGCATGCCGTGCACCACCGAGGAGGGGAAGAGATCGCCGAGGGTGCCGGCGCGCGCGAGCGCGAAGGCGATCTGCACCACGGCGGCGACGGCGATGCAGGCGAGCGCGCGGCGATAGCCTGTCGCGTTGTCCCCGCCGCCGAGCTCCTGTACCGCGCCGAGCGCGATGACGATGAGCCCCGCGGCCGGGCCCTTGATGGTGAGCGGCGCGCTGCCGAGCCAGGTGGCGACCACGCCGCCGATGACGGCGGTGAGCACGCCTGCGATGGGGGGAAATCCGCTCGCCATGGCGATGCCAAGCGAGAGCGGTAGAGCGATCAAGAAGACGAGGAATCCTGCGACGAGATCGCTCTTCCACGTCAATGGGTCCGGTGCTTGTGGATCCGGGATCTTCGGCATGGGCTTGGTGGTATTCGACCTTCGGGCGCGCGGGCAGGACGTGAGTCCCGCAGCCGCTGCGCCGACCGCTGGTACGTTGTCGTCCAGGCTCGTCCAGGTTCGTCGCTCACGTGGCCAGCGCGCCAGCGAGCCTCTGAGATGGCTCGCCTCCACGCCGGTCTCTCCGCGGCGGACCTCGGATGAACTTGGGCGACGCGGTACTAGGAAACGAGGTGGACGGTTTCCAGTCCCGGGTCAGGCGATATTTCAGAAATGTTTCCTGAAGCACCCACGTCCAACTATTCCACTGTCAACGCATCGGCGCCGTGATCGTACGACCACGTTGCACGCGCTGGTGGACGGGACGCCGCCGCGCGCGCTCAGCATGGGCGCCCCCTCCCCGTCCGCGACCCACGTTGAGGCGAGCGCGGCCGTGAAGCGCGAGAAGCCAGGCTTCCAGGTGAAAAGAAGCCGAAAAATCTGCGCGCGACCCGGTCCCACCGCTCGATTCTTTGTCATGCTTCCGGCTGGGTCTAGGTAAGGAGGCAACGATGGACAGCGTCGGCGAAATCCTCAACAGGAAGGGTCGGAACGTCTACACCATCTCGCCGGAGGCGACAGTCGTCGAGGCCGTGCAGTCGATGTGCGCGCGACACGTGGGCGCGCTGCTCGTGAGCATCGACGGGTCCCCGAGCGGCATCATCAGCGAGCGGGACGTGATGACGCGGGTGATCCTGGCCCGGCGCGATCCGGCGACGACCCCGGTCGCCGGGGTGATGACCTGCGAGGTCGTCTGCGTCGAGCCGAGCACGACGGCGCGGCAGGCCATGGCGGTCATGACCGAGCGGCGCTGCCGTCACCTGCCGGTGGTCCAGGACGGGCGGGTGGTCGGGATGATCTCGATCGGCGATCTCGTGCACTGGGCGAGCCGAGAGCAAGAGGCCGAGATCAAGATGCTGACCGAGTACGTGCAGGGGGTCTACAGCTGAGCGCCCCGGTGGGTGGCCGCCTTGCATGATCTCGGCTGGCGGCTCGGATAGGGGAGTCGAGCCACCGTCCATCGGTTCGCCGACATCATGCCAGGACATGGGCATCGACCCCGGCATGACGCCGTATTGGGCCGGAGACGGCCTGATCCTGCGATGCGCGCTCCGAGATTCGGGCTCGCCTGCGCGAGCGCCGAGGTTATGGTGCGACCCCGCGGCGCAATCGGGCCGACCCTCGGAGGTGAAGATGAGCCAGGAAGAGCGGCAGGACGCAGCCACCTATCGCGTCGTCGTCGATCACGAGAAGCAGTACACCGTCTGTCCGGTCGAGCGCGCGATCCCGCGCGGGTCGCGGGAGGCCGGCAAGCAGGGCTCCATCATGGAATGCCTCGCTTATATCGAGCAGGCATGGGCCTTACCGATCCATCGAGAACGACACATTCAGCCTGGAATACCCGTGCAACGCGAGGCTGGAACCTGATGGCGCGCCCCGCCGAGCTCATCTCGAAAGACAGGGGACCCAGCGGAAGAGCTCGCTCGGTCCGGTAGCGGCGCCCCGGGCCGCTGCTACCCTGTGTCCGCTGAGCGGCCCCATGTCCAGAAGCCCCGTCGAGCGCGCGCTCTCGTATCACACGCGCACAAAGCATCACCTGAGGCGTTATGCCCGCGCCCTGGGCCACCTGGACTGGAGCACGCAGCCCGATCCATTCCGCACCTTCGAGGGCGCCCCGGAGGTCCTCTTGCCGCTCCGCGCCGGCGGGGTCGCCGCGTCGTACAGGGACCTCTACCGCCCCGGCGCGGTGCCGCCCGCCGCGGTCGAGCTCGGATCGATCGCGGCCCTCTTCGAGCTCTCCCTCGGCCTCTCCGCCTGGAAGGAATACCGAGGCTCGCGCTGGGCGCTCCGGTGCAACCCCTCGAGCGGGAATCTCCACCCGACCGAGGGATACCTGCTCTCGGCGGGCGCCCCCGGCCTACCTGCGGGCCTCTATCACTACGTGAGCCGCGACCACAAGCTCGAGCGCCGGTCCACGCTGGATGCCGGAGCCTCCCGCGCGCTCTCGGAGCTCCTCCCCGCCGGCGGCTTCCTCGTGGGGCTGAGCTCCGTCCACTGGCGCGAGGCGTGGAAGTACGGCGAGCGGGCGTTCCGCTATTGCCAGCACGACGCAGGTCACGCCATCGCCGCCGTCCGCTATGCCGCGGCCGCGCTCGGCTGGTCCGCCGTGCTGCTCGACGACCTCGGCGATCCCGAGCTGTCCGCGCTGCTCGGCCTCGATCGGGACGCGGACTTCGCGGGGATCGCGGCGGCGGATCGCGAGCACCCGGACGCCGCGCTGCTCCTCGTGCCCGCCGCGCCGCTGCGACGAGAGGAGGCGCTCTCGGCCGCCCGGACGGCCTCCGCGCGGGCGGCGGAGCTGACCCGCCTCGCCGGCGAGGGCGCGTGGGCCGGACGGGCGAACGCGCTGAGCCCGGGCCACGTCGACTGGGAGGTCATCGAGGACGTCGCCCAGGCCACCTGGAAGGCCCACACGGAGGATCCGGCCGCCGTCCTGGAGGGCGAGCTGCCCCCGTTGCCTGACGTCGGCGGAGGCACCCTTGCGTCCGAGATCATCCGGACGCGGCGGAGCGCCTCCGCGTACGACGGCCGCACGTCGATCGGCGCCGAGACGTTCTACGCCATGCTCGACCACCTCCTCCCCCGCCCCGGCGTGCCCCCGTGGGACGCGCTCCCGTGGGCGCCGCGGGTGCACGCGGTCATCTTCGTTCACCGCGTCCGCGGCCTCGCCCCGGGCCTCTACGCGCTGGAGCGATCCGAGGCCGCGCACGAGGGGCTGAGGGCCGCGCTCGCGCACCCCTTCGCGTGGGAGAAGCCGGAGGGGTGTCCGGATCACCTGCGGCTCTATCGCCTCTCCGAGGCCGATCTCCGGAGCGCCGCGCAGATCGTGAGCTGTCATCAGGAGATCGCCGCCGAAGGCGCGTTCAGCCTCGGGATGGTCGCCGACCTCGGCGCCACGCTCCGGGAGCGCGGCGCGCCGTGTTACCGCCGGCTCTTCTGGGAGGCCGGCGTCCTCGGCCACGCGCTGTACCTCGAGGCCGAGGCCGCGCGGGACAGCGGCGGCCGGGTGCGCGCGACAGGCATTGGCTGCTACTTCGACGATGTGTTTCACGAGCTGTGCGGCATCGCCGGCGACGACTTCCAGAGCCTCTATCACTTCACCGTCGGCGGCCCCGTCGAGGACACGCGCCTGATGACGCTCGCCCCTTACGAGCACCTCGAGAGCGCACGGCTTCCCGCGTCCCCTTCCCCGGCGCACCGCCCACGTGAATCGACCCAACCCGCAGCGGCCGTCGCCCCTGTGGCGGGGGCCGGCGGCGTTGACAGCGATATCGGTCTTTGCTCCTATGGCCAATCCACTCGGAGCGGCG
Organism: Sorangium sp. So ce887; assembly: GCF_051521455.1. Taxonomy (NCBI): domain Bacteria; kingdom Pseudomonadati; phylum Myxococcota; order Polyangiales; family Polyangiaceae; genus Sorangium; species Sorangium sp. So ce887. The sequence continues at coordinate 6,110,227 of NZ_CP150354.1, forward strand.
CGCGCGTCTGAGGACGGCCGGGGGCATGGTGGGCACGGGTCAAGACATCTCGGACGCGGAGCCGACCCAGACGGCGATCATGGGCAAGTACCGGCCGATCGCGAAGCTCGGCCGGGGTGGGATGGGGGACGTGTTCCTGGCGAGCGCGCGGGGGCCGGGGTCGTTCAACAAGCTCGTCGTCGTCAAGCGCCACCGCGGCGTGGGCGGAGACGACGAGAAGTTCGTCGCCATGTTCCTCGACGAGGCGAAGCTGTCGGCGCGCCTCAACCACCCCAACATCGTCCAGACCTACGAGGTCGGCATGGACGAGGCCGGCTACTTCACCGTGATGGAGTATCTGGAGGGCCAGCCGCTCAACGGGATCATGAAGGCGGTGGTTCAGGGAGAGCCGGGCGCAGCAGGCTTCAAGCGCGGCGTCTGGGTCCGGATCGTCGCCGACATGCTGAGCGGCCTCCATCACGCGCACGAGCTCTGCGATTACGACGGCACGCCGCTCGGCATCGTCCACCGCGACGTCTCCCCGCACAACATCTTCGTCACGTACGACGGCGCGGTGAAGCTCCTCGACTTCGGCATCGCCAAGGCGTCCATCAACACGAACCACACCGAGACCGGGAAGCTGAAGGGCAAGACGTCCTACATGGCGCCCGAGCAGGCCGTCGACAGCGCGGGGATCGACCGGCGGGCCGACATCTTCGTGGCCGGGATCGTGCTCTGGGAGCTCCTCACGCGGGAGCGGCTCTTCGGGGGCGACGCCGTGAGCGCGCTCTGGAAGCTGGCGGCCGTGGACGAGATCCAGCGGCCCTCGCTCGTCCACCCGGACATCCCGCCGGCGCTCGACGCCATCGTCGCGAGGGCGCTCGAGCGCGACCCGGCGAAGCGGTTCGCGACCGCGCAGGAGATGCGCGCGGCGCTCGAGGACTACCTGCATGGGGCGGGCGAGGACGCCGGCTCGGACGAGATCGGCGCCACGATGCTGGGCATGTTCGCGGAGCGCCGCGCCAGCATGCAACGGCAGGTCAGGGCGTACATCGAGCAGAGCTCGATCCGTCCGAGCGCGCTCCTCTCGCCCCGCCTCTCCTGCACGAGCTCGATCGAGGGCGCAGACGGAGGGCGCCTCCTGGCCATGCCCCCCCTCGATGAGGAGCTCGGGCAGAGGACCCCTGGGCCGCCTGGCCAGAGGCGCGCCACGTCCGACTCGACGAGCCTCAAGTCGACCCTCCCCACGGCTGCCACGCCTCAGCAGCGCAGCTACCTGATCGGGGCGCTCGGCGTGGCCGCCCTGGTCGCCGCGGTGGCGATCTCCACGCGCCGCCCGGAAGGGCAGGCGCGCTCGGCCGGCTCCGGGGCGGCCGTGCTCGCCGGGTCGACCGCTGCCGGGTCCGCCGCGGCCGCGGGCGCCGGCTGCACAGGGGCGCTCCGCATCCGGATCACGACGGGCGAAACAGGGCCGACCGCCGACGTCGCGCCGGCGTACAAATACGGAGTCTACGACTACCTGCGTCACCTCAACGACAGTCAGGGAGGGCTCCGCGGCTGTCCCATCGACGTCGACATGAAGGACGCGCAGTACGACCCGGCCAGGACGGAGGAGGCCATCGAGGCGTGGCGGCGGGAGCCGGCGTGGAGCGAGGTCTCCACGCTGTTCATCTTCGGCACCGGGCCGACCACCCGCGTCGCGCCGAAGCTCGCGGAGGAGAAGAAGCTCATCATCCCCGGCTCGTACGCCGGCTCGCTCGCCACGCCGGTGCCGATCTCGGCGGACGTGCGCTACGCCGAGTTCAACGCTCTCGGACACAGCCTCTCGGCGACCGAGCACAAGACGAGCCCCGGCTATCCGTACATCTTTTTCCCGGCCACGGACTACTCGACCGGGATCCGCATCGGGATGAAGGCCGCCTGGAAGATCGCGCCCGGGCGCATCGCGATGGTGCATGACACCATCGACAGGTGTCTTTACTGCGTCGACCCGCTCGCTGCGGGCAAGTCGTACGTGGAGCACCTGCCTGGCATGCTGCTCGGCGAGGATCTCCTCGTTCCCCAGACGTCCTCCCCCGAGGACGAGGGGCTCATCGTCGACGCGGTGACCCGCTACGTGAAAAGAGAGATCGAGAAGAAGACGGCGGACCCGTCCTACGTCCCGGCGAGCTGGTTCTGGGCCGGCAACACCGTCCTCTCTTCGGCCTTCGTCGGGAAGGGCGCCGCCGCCGCGCAGAGGCTCGTCGATCGGGCGTTCCCGGAGAAGGAGCGCTGGCAGCTGCGCGTGATGGCGAACAACTGGGGCATCGGCGAGCGGACGCTGTCGCTCTGCGGGGCCGACTGCGCTGGCATCTTCTACGGCCTGTTCCCGGTCCCGATCTACGGTGACACCCAGCATTCGAGCGGGATGGCGGAGATGCTGCGGATCCACCGGGCGTACCGGGAGAAGGACGACCACCCGCTCGACCGGTATCAGGACCAGTTCTACGTCCAGGGCCACGCGGCGGCGCTCATGTGGCGCAAGGCCGTCGAGCGGGCCGTCGACGCGGGGCACGAGCGGCCGACGGGAGAGGACCTGAAGGACGCGCTCGAGTCGTTCCAGAACGTGGTGCTCGACGGGATGACGGCCGGGCCGATCTCGTTCAGCCCGACCGACCATCGACCGCAGTCGAACGAGTCGGTGTACGCGATCCGCGCGAGCGGGGATGCGGGGGGCGTGGCGTTCCGGTTCGTGGACTACTATTCCATCGAGCTCGATTCGAAGTGGCGTGGCTACTGAGCCGAGCCCGCGGGATCCAGGGATGAGCCTGGACGACGCGGCGCTCAGGTAGGTCCGGCGATCCGCCAGAACCCGATCCTCGCGGCGCCCCGGAGATCCGGGCCGACCGGGCCCTTGCCCCAGAAGTGATCGTCGTAGTTGGGGAGTGTCCAGTCGTGACCATAGACCCCCATCACCGCGTAGGTCACCTTGTCGTCGGGCTGGATCTCGATCGCCGTCGTCGCCCACGCCTGCCGCACCGGCGCCGGGCTCTTGTCGTCCAGCAGGTAGCTCGCGAACAGGGAGCCCTCGGTCGTGTCGTCGAACGACTCGGTCGCATACCCGAGCAGGAGGTGGAGGCCGTCGAACGCGCCCGACCACCGGACACGCCAGGCGCCCGCGTCGTCCTGCAGCGGGCCGCAGGCGGCGACCACCATCCACTCCAGGTTGGAGTTACCCCAGTGAGCGTCGCTGAAGTGAAGGAACCGATCGTTCATGGCGCTGCAGAACATGAACCCGACGCCGTTCGCGTGCCCCGTATAGAACGTGAGATCGACCGAGTCCGCGAACGACGCGTCCTGGCCCCCCAGCGCCGGATCCTTGAAATCGACCTCCCACGCGCGGAGCTCACCCCAGTTGAAGCGCTGCTGGACCCCTCCCTCCCGGAAGCCCTTCAGGAGCCCGTCGACGTTCGCCGCCGAATGATCGAGGCCGCCGCAGAGCCCGACCCACTCGGCGCCGACCATGGCGCGCCCCTCGTCGCCCGGAGACGACGGGGAGGGGCTCGGCGACGGGGGCGGGCTCGGCGCCGCGGGCCCCGCCGTGCGCGCGAACGAGAGCGGCCGCGCCGCCGTGGCGACAAGGCCGTCGGCGTCCGTGACATAGAGAGAGAGCGTCTCCGTCTCGCCGCGAAAGCCCGAGCCGCCCCGCGCGATCCGCACCGCCCTGCCGTCTGCGCCGGCAGGAGCGAGCGAGCGCGCCGAGGATACCCACCTGTACGTGTAGGGAGCAGTGCCCCCGGCGACGCTCGCCTCCGCAGAGACGGTCTCGCCGTCCACACGCACGGTGATCGCGGCCCTCGGAGCGTCGACGACGGCCGGGACGATCGCCTTGCGGACGTCCATCACCTCACCGCCGACGCGCCGCCTGGCGCTGCACACGAAATGGGGGAGGATCCGCCGCACCTCGCGGGAGAGCGGCGGCGCGTAATAGACGAGCTCCGGCTCGGCCGCGATCACCGCGCCGCCGCCCAGCGCGCGGGCGCACAGCGCCGGGGCCTCGGAGGCCGGGACAATCGCGACGTCCTCCCCGCGCTCGAGGTCGCGACGCGCGTAGATCAAATGGGTCACGGCGCCCTCGGCGTCGAACGTCACCCGGACCTTGGCGCCGGGGCCGATCAGCCGGAGCCCCTCGGCCTGATCGCGAAAGCTCACCTGCGTGTCGAGCTCGGCCCGCGCCACGTAGCGCCCCTCGATGTCGATCGCCTCGAAGAGCGAGTGGCCCACGGCGATCTCGCGCCCGACGGGCAGGCGCGCGCCTTCCAGCGCGGCCCACGCCCGCGCCGCCGCGTCCTGCTCCGGGACGACGCGCAGCGCCGCGAGCGCCTCGAAATCCAGGGCGTCATCGCCCGGCGCCGTGGCGAAGCCGCGCTCGTCGCGGAACCCGCGCGCGGGCGGGCCGGCCTTCGTCGTGGGCAAGCGCTGGAACCGCGCGCGATCGAGGTAGCGAATCGCGCCGTCGGCCCCGATCGAGGCGCCGCCCCGGAAGTTCTCCTCCGCGAGCCCGAGCGCGCCGACAAGCGCGGACGCCCGCGCGACATCGGCGCTCCGGCCGATCACGCGGTAAGCGGGCAGGAAGCTCGCCCTCGCCCACGCCCGCGTCAGAGCGGGCGCCGTGCCGGACGCACCGTCACCGGCGCTCTCCGGGAGATCCTCGCCGGCGTCGCGGCCGCTGCACCCCGCGACGCCGAGGGTCATGACGAGAAAGATACCCAACACCCCACCCGGTGATCTCTTCACGAAAGTCCCCCTTTCCCTTCGGTTGCGGCGAGGCTCGGCGCGCAACTCCAGAGGAGCGATCTCGCAGGGAGCCTGCGCGCGGCGCTCCCGGCCCGCGACGCGGCCCCCCACATTGCAGGACCCAAGCCACCTCGGAGGCGGCGCGGAGCGGCGCGACTCACCGCGCTATTCGCCGTTTCTCGGCCGAGATTGACCGGCTCGCGCGCGGCTCCTAGGCTGCCGCGCATTCCATGACAGCGCACACGAAGGACGGAGAGAGCGCGCCCCGCGCCGGCGATCGGACGCTCGAAGGGACGGCGGACCCAGGCGCGCGCCTGTTCCTCGACTTCCTCTCCTCGATCCGCCCCCGCATCGAGGCCGCGCTCGATCAGCGCTGGCGCGACAGGGTGAGCCACGTGCAGCGCTACGGCCGCGAGGTCGCGGCGATGGCCATGGAGGCGAGGAACCTCACCCTGCGCGGCGGCAAGCGGTTCCGCGCGGGCCTGCTCGTCGCCGCCTACCAGGGCGTCGCGCCGGACGCGCCGCTCGAGCCCGCGATCGACGCCGGCGTCGCGCTCGAGCTGCTCCAGACGTACCTGCTCATCCAGGACGACTGGATCGACGGCGACACCGTCCGGCGGGGGGACCGCACCGTGCACGTCGCGCTGACCGAGGCGCTCGGCGATCCGCACCTCGGGGCCTCGTCCGCGATCCTCGCGGGCGATCTCACGTGGAGCCTCGCGCTGAGCGCGCTCGCGGGCGCCGAGGCGCCGCCGGCGAGGGTGCTCGCGGCCGTGCGGCTGTTCTGCGCGATGCACGAGGACGTCGTGATCGGGCAGCACCTCGACGTGGTCGGGCGGGCCGAGGACGTCGAGCAGATGCACGCGCTCAAGACCGGCAGCTACACGGTGCGCGGCCCGCTCGCGCTCGGCGCCACGCTCGCCGGCGCGCCGCCCGAGACCGTGGCGGCGCTCGAGCGGTTCGCGGCGCCGGTGGGCGTCGCCTTCCAGCTGCGCGACGACCTCCTCGGCACCTTCGGGAGCGCCGCCGCGACCGGTAAGCCCGTCGGCAACGACCTGCGCGCCGGCAAGCGCACCGCGGTGCTCGCGTCGGCCGAGGGGCGCCTCGACGCCGCGGGCCGGAGCGCCGTCGAGCGAGCGCTCGGCCGCAAGGACGCGAGCGACGACGCCGTGGCGGCCGCTACCCTGGCGCTCGAGGCGTGCGGCGCGCGGCGCGCGGTCGAGGAGCGGCTCTCCGCCCTGTGCGGCGAGGCCGAGGCCCTCGGGCGGTCGCTGCCGGTGAGCGCGTCGGCCCGGCAGATCCTGTGCGGCGCGGCGAGCGCGCTCCGGTGGACAGGCGCATGATCGAGGCGCTCGGCCAGGCGTCCGGCAAGGTCATCCTGCTCGGCGAGCACGCGGTCGTGTACGGAGCGCCCGCGCTCGCCGCCGGCATCGAGCGAGGCGCCCGCGCGCGCGCGACGCGCGTCGGCGCGGGCGCGGGCGACACGCGCGCGAGCGCGCTCCGGCTGGGCGGGCGCGAGCACGGCACGGCGCCGGCCGAGGGCGACATCGCGCACGCGTTCGCGGCCCTGCTCGATGCGCTCCCCGGCGCCGGCCCGGTGCGCGTCGAGGCGGAGAGCGACCTGCCGCCCGGCGGCGGCCTGGGGAGCTCGGCGGCGCTCGGGGTCGCGATCGCCCGTGCGGTCGCCGCGCTGGCGCGCGGGTCGATCGAGGCCGCCGCGCCGGCCGCGTCCATCGCGCCGGCCGCATTCACCGCCGAGGCCGCGGTCGCCGCGGCTGCCGCCTGGGAGCGCGTGTTCCACGGCAACCCGTCGGGCATCGACACGACGGCGGCCGCGCGCGGCGGGTGCTTCCGCTTCACCCGGGCGCACGGCGCGACCGCCGTCGCCCCGCGCGACGACCTCTGGCTGTGCGTGGGCTCGACGGGGGTGCCGTCGTCCACGCGCAGCATGGTCGAGCTCGTGGCGAAGCTCTTCGAGCGCAACCCCACGCTGGCCAACACCTCCATCGCCGGCATCGCCGCGCTCGTCGAGAGCGCGGCCCTCGCCATCGAGGCGGGCGACGCGATCGGGCTCGGCCGGCTGATGGACCTCAACCAGCTGCTCCTCGCCGGGATGTTCGTCTCGACCGAGGCGATCGAGACCCTGTGCAAGCTCGCGCGCGAGGCCGGCGCGCTCGGCGCCAAGCTCACCGGCGCCGGCGGCGGCGGCTCGGTCATCGCCCTGCTCCCGCCCCCTCGGCCCGGCGGCGGCGCGGCGGCGACGTCGAGCGGCGCGGCAGATCGCGTGCTCGCCGCCTGGCGCGACGCGGGGTACAGCGGCTTCGTGACCCGGGTGAAGGCGGGCACGAGGACGGGGGCGGAGGAGCAAGCATGAGCGCCGTGAGCCGGGCGACCGCGATCGCCCATCCGAACATCGCCCTCGCGAAGTACTGGGGCAAACGGGCCGACGGGCACAACCTGCCCGCCGTGCCGAGCCTCTCGGTGACGCTCGCCGGGATGGTGACGACGACGGAGGTCGTCTTCGACCCGTCGCTCGATCGCGACGAGCTCCACCTCGGCGGCGCGGCCCTGCCGCCGGACTCGGGGGCGACGCGCCGGGTCGCCGGGCTCCTCGACCGGGTCCGCGCCGCCTCGGGGCGGCGCGAGCGCGCCCGCGTGGTCAGCCGCAACGACTTCCCCACCGCGGCGGGGCTCGCCTCGAGCGCGTCGGCGTTCGCCGCGCTCGCGCTCGCCGCGAGCGCCGCCGCGGGCCTGCCCACCGCGCCCGCCGTGGTGAGCGACCTCGCGCGGAGGACCTCGGTCTCCGCCGCGCGCTCCGCGTTCGGCGGCTTCGTCGAGCTCCGCGCCGGGCGCCCCGGCGACGAGACGCTCGCGGCGACGCCGCTCGCGCCCGAGGGCCACTGGCCGCTCGCGGTCGTGATCGCGGTGACGCGCGAGGGCCCGAAGGAGGTGGGCTCCAGCGAAGGCATGCGGCACACCGCGACGACGAGCCCCTATTTCCCCGCCTGGGTCGACGCCGCGCCGTCGCTCTTCGACGTGGTCCGCGCGGCGGTCCTCGCCCGCGACTTTGCCGCGCTCGGCGCCGCGGCCGAGGCGAGCGCCCTGTGCATGCACGCCTCGAGCATCGCCGCCTCGCCGGGCCTGCTCTACTGGACCGGCGCCACCGTCGAGGTGATCGCCGCGGTGCGGAGTCTCCGGGGCCAGGGCACGCCGGCGTTCTTCACCATCGACGCCGGCCCGCACGTGAAGGTCTTCACGGCGCCCGAGGCGCAGGCCGCCGTGGAGCGTGCGCTGCTCGCCGTCCCCGGCGTCCTCCGCACCATCTCGGCCGTCCCCGGCGGCGGTGCCCGCCTCGCGCCTTCGGCGGGGGGCGCGGGCGCGTGATCGTCCGGGCGCCTGGCAAGCTCGTCCTCTCGGGCGCGTACGCCGTGCTCGAGGGCGCGCCCGCGCTCGTGGCCGCGGTCGATCGGTATGTCGTCGCCGATCCGGCGCGCCGGGCCGACCTCGTCACGGAGGAGGTCCAGGCGGCGATCGACGCGGGCGCGCTCGACCGGGCGGTGTGGTTCGACGCGTCCGCGCTTCGTTCGTCGGCGACGCCGGCGGCGTCGGCGACGCCGGCGGCGCCGGAGCCGCCGGCGGCCTCGCCGGGCGCGCCGCCGCCCGGGGCGAGCCGCAAGCTCGGCCTCGGCTCGAGCGCGGCCATCCTCGTGGCGACCCTCGCGGCGCGCGCGGCGGCGTCCGGCCGGCCGGTGCCTGCCTGGGACGTCCGCGCGCTCTTCCTCGCCGCGCTCGCGGCGCACCGGCGGGCGCAGGGCGGGGGCAGCGGCGTCGACGTCGCGGCGAGCGTCCATGGCGGCGTGCTCTGCTGCCGGCTCGGGCCGGACGGCGAGCTCGCGGTGACGCCGCACGCGCTGCCGGGCGGGCTCGCGATCGAGGTCTTCGCCAGCGACGCCTCGGCGCGCACGAGCACCATGCTGGAGCGCGTGCGTGCGCTCGCCGCCCGCGAGCCGGAGGCGCACCGCGCCCTGCTGGACGCGGCCGCCGGGGGCGCACGCGCGGCGGCCCTTGCCACGGACGCCCGCGCGCTCGTGGCCGCGCTGGATCGTCAGGTCGATGCGCTCGCCGAGCTCGGCGACCGCGCGGGCGCGCCGATCGTCACCCCTGCCCTCGCGCGCCTCCGCCCCGCCGCGGCCGCCGAGGGCGCAGCGCTCGCGCCGAGCGGCGCCGGCGGCGGCGACGTCTCCGTTTACGTCGGTGGCGCGCCGCCCTCGGCGGCATGGCTCGCTGCAGCGCGCGCGGCCGGCCTCGAGCGTGTGCCCATGTCGCTCGGCGCCCCCGGCGTCCACGTGCTGGACACAGCCCCTCCGCCGCACGCCTGAGCGCGCCCCCTCGCCGATCGTGCGCCCCGCGGTGTCGCGGCGCTTGGCACGGAGCCCGCTCTGCTCGCTCCGGGATCGACCGCGGCGCTGCGCTCCGGCGACGCACCGCGGGCCTTCGCGAGGCCTTCGAGATGCCAAGAGCGAGACAAGCATGAGATTCGTGGAGCTCGTGATGCCGCAGCGCCGCCATAAAATATTGAATTTTCATGGAGTTACCGTGTGGTCAGCCGATGAGCGCGGCGGGCACCGGGTCCTCCGAGGCAGGCTTGGCGGGCTGGGGGTCGCCGGCGGGGGCTCGGCGAGCGTGAGCTGTGTTCACAGCGCGCCGGCGCGGAGCGCGCGTTTTCGCGCCGAGCGCCTGACCGGCTGTGTCGGTCGCGGGGGGTGGTGAACGGGGCGAGGTGGCACGAGGACCAGAGGACCAGGTGGTGAGGAGGGGGGCTCCATGACGACGTGCGATCGAGAGCTTTGCCGATTGGAGGATGTGCTTGGCGCCAGCATGGCCGAGTCGCGGGCGACCCTGGCCGCGTTCGGCGTCCAGGTCGCACCGCTGCGGAGGCGCACCGCGCGCACCTACCTGGGGCGGGTGATGGTGCACCCGTACAACCTGCTCGTCGTGGGGAGCGTGCTCCTCCTGAGCTTCATCGGCTGGAGCCCGCTCCTCTTGCTGTTCGGCCTCGGGGCGGAGCTCGTGATCCTGTGCATCATCCCCTGGCGCGGCTACTTCCGCCGCAGCATCGATGCGCAGCTCGACGAGGCCGATCGGGCGGCGTGGTCGCGGGCGCGCGAGTCGCTGATCCGGCAGATGGACATCCGGCACCAGCAGGAGCTCGCGCGGCTCGACCGGCTGATCGATCGCACCCGCGAGAACATCCGTCGCCGCGGCGGCTCCGTCCCGCTGTTGCTCGACGACGGCTTCGGCCTGAGCCGCCTGCTCATGAGCTACATCCGCCTCGCGATCGCGCACAAGGCCGGCCAGGAGTCGCTCGCGATGACGAACCACAGCGAGCTCATGGAGACGATCCGGTCGCTCGAGGCGCTCCGGAGCACGTCGGCGGGGCGCGCGCGCGGGCTGTCCGAGCGGCGGCTCGCGATCGCCTACCGGCGGGCCGAGTGCTGGAGCCGGACCCGCGAGGGGCTCGATGTGGTGTCGCAGAAGCTCGCGACGATCCTGGAGCTCATCCAGCTGATGCACGAGCAATCGATGACGCCCGTGGACTCGCCGGCGACCTGCGCGGAGATCGACCGGTTCATGCGCGAGCTCGACGGCTTCGACAGCGGCGAGAGCACGCAGCGCGAGCTCGAGGAGCTCGACCTGGACATGGACAGGGCGTTCGAGCTGGAGGAGCTCGAGGCCGAGCACACCCAGCACAACCGCCCCGCGATGCGCCTGGTCGCGCGCTGACGGCGCGCGGGTCGGCCGGTGTGATCGCCCGGCGATTCGGGGCGGGTTCCGGCGCTGCGCGCGGGCAGCCGCGGTGGACGGCACAGCGCGGCCGGCCAACGTCGGGTCGCTCCTCGTGCCTTCAGCTGACGTCGCCCGTCGTCGACGAATCTCGGATTTTTAACGCAAAGGCGCAAAGGCGCAAAGGCGCAAAGGCACAAAATGACGGAGATGGAATGAGCGAGAGTGCAAGGCGACGGCCGCCTATAACAGAGCATCCAAGGCTCGGGCGCTCACCTATCTTCGGCTCTCCGATCTCAAGCTCGCGATCGTCATCAACTTCGGCGAAGCGAAGGCGAAGCACGGTATCCATCGCGTGGTCAATGGATTGCAACAATACCCACAGGTCTCTTGCCTTTTTGCGTCTTGGCGCCCTGGCGCCTTGGCGTTGAATTCTCCGGTCTCGCGCTGCGAGTAGACACGCCCCTGCGCCGCATCTGCGCGCCCCGGGTTACCTCCGCCGCGTCCCCGACGCGCCCTGGGACGCCGCCACCGCGTCCCCGACGCCCGCCGGCGTCCACGGTCGCAATGCTGCCATCTCACGCCGACCCGGGTGATGCGCGCTTTGGGGCGTACCTGGCCAGCCCCGGGCAGGCTACTCCCTCGATCCCCTCCCCCACGCTCGCGACGACGGTGGACTGCAGGGACGAGCGCGCGGTTGTGGCCGCCTCCCCGCCCGTGAGAGCATGCCAGGGCCATGGGTAAGGTCACTGCCCTCCACCTGGACACCATCACGGAGAAATCCGGACACCAGATGACCGGCATGGCCGTCAGCGTGTGCCTGACCCCGGCCGCGCCCAGCCCATTGCCCATCCCCTACCCGACCATGGGCACCGTCGCCGAGGGGATCATCGACCCGTGCATGCGCACGAAGATCGAGGGCGCGAAGATCCTCACGGTCGGCGGCTGCATGAAGGCGTGCCACGGCAACGAGCCAGGCACGCTCAAGGAGGTCGTCAGCCTCAACACCGGCGGGCCCTGCTTCCCCTGGCTCGGCGCGCCCAACGTCCTGATCGAGCTCGGCATGGCCGGCATCACCGGCAGCATGGGCCAGATGAACAAGAGCATCACCTTCGGCGCCGGCGCGAACGCGAGCAACGCCGCGGGAGGAGGAGGCGGCGGCGGGGGAGGCGGCGGCGGCGCCGGAGGACCGGGCGGCGGCGGGCCGCAGGGCGGGAGCAACGCCGGCGGCGGCGGCGGCGGGAGCGGCCAGGGCGCCGGGCCGCCGAGCCCGCCGGCGCCGCCGGGCGCCGAGGGCCAGGCGGCCGCGGGCCACCCGATCGACGTCGTGACCGGGACGCTGTTCACGATCCCGGCCGTCGACTTCTCGCTCCCCGGGTTCCTCTGGGTGCAGTGGGTCCGCACCTACAGCACCTCGGCCGTGCGCCACCGCTGCGGCCTCGGCTGGGGCTGGTCGCACAGCCTCGCCTGGCGCGCCGAGCGCAGCGGCGATCGCCTCGCCCTCATCGACGACCAGCAGCGCCGCACCGAGATGCCGCTGCCCGGGGCCGACGAGGCGCTGCTGCTCCCCCACGGCCGGAAGGTGCTCCGCGACGGCGAGGCGATCGTCGTCGACCTGGACGACGACCTCGTGCGGGTCCTCCGGCCCACCGCGGATCCAAGGGCGTACGCGCTCGTCGAGCTGCGCGATCGCTTCGGCAACGCGGCCCACATCGACTGGGAGCAGGACGAGATCGTGGCCATCACGGACTCGGTCGGCCGCCGCGCGGCGCTCTCCCGCGAGGGGAACCTGCGGATCTGGACCGTCGCCGTCACGGACGAAGGCGGCCAGGAGCACCGGCGGCGCCTCGTGACCTACGAGCTCGATGGCCGGGGCGACCTCGTCCGGGTGATCGACGCGGGCGGCGCCGAGACCCGGTTCAGCTACGACGAGGAGCATTACCTGCTCTCGGAGGCGCGCCCCGATGGGGTCGTCTTCCATTTCGTGTACCAGGACGTGGGCGGCGAGCGGCGCTGCGTCGAGACCTGGGGCGAGATCCCGGGCGCGGACCTCCTCGCCGCGCTCGGCGATCCCGACGGGCGTGCCGGCGGCGGCGCGCGCGGCATCTTCCACACGCGCATCGCGTACGGGCCCGGGCCTCACCAGGCCGCCGTGACGGACGCGCTCGGCCACGTGCACCGTTACGAGGGCAACGCGCTGGGGCTCGTCGAGCGCTACGTCGACCCGCGCGGATACGCGATGCTCTTCAGGTACGACGCGGTCGGACGGCTCATCGCCGTCACCGACGGCGCCGGCGTCACGCAGCGGCGCCATTACGACGCCTCCGGCCGGCTTTCGTCCCTCAGCGACGGCAGCGGCACGGTCCGGTACCTGATCGACGCGGAGCGACAGGGGGTCACCACCCTCGCCCCCGACGGGACCCGATCCACCGCGCGGCGCAGCCATGGGCGGGTCGTCGAGCTCGAGGACGCGCGCGGCAAGACGACCGCCGAGTACAACGGGCGCGGCAAGAACACGAAGATCACGTACCCGAGCGGCCTCACGGACACGCTCGAGTACGACGCGCACGGCAACCTGATCCGCTACGCCCAGGGAGAGCGCGTCTGGGCCTACGTGTACGATCTGCTGGGCATGCCGGTGCGCATCGAGTCGCCCGGCGGCGCGGCGACGACGCTCGAGTACGACTCGTCGGGGAACGTCGTCGGCGTCGTCGGGCCGAGCGGGCAGCGCACCGAGCACGCCTTCGACGGGCTCAGGCTGTGCACGGCGACGTCGTACCCCGGCGGCGGTCGCGCGCATTACCGCTACGTGGCCAGTGCGCTCGTCGAGCAGACGCTGCCGGACGGCTCGCGCTGGCTCATGGGCTACGACGCGCTCCTCCGGCTGCGCTGGATGCAGAACGCCGCGGGCGAGCGGCGCACGTTCGTCTACGACGCGTCCGGCAACCTCGCCCGCGAGACGACGTTCACGGGCCTCCAGTACCGCTACGAGTACGACGGCGCGGACCGGCTCGCGTCGATCCTCCGGCCCGACGAGTCGCTCGTGCGGCTCGCGCGCGACGGCGCGGGCCACGTCGTCGCGCGGGAGCACTCCTCCGGCCTCATCGAGCGCTTCGAGTACGACGCCCTCGGGCGCGTCGTGGGCGCGACGAACGGCGCCTGCACGACCGAGCTCGCGTACGACGATCGCGGCGCGATCCTTCGCGACACCCAGACCTGCGGCGGCTTCAAGTTCGTCACGAGCTACGACTATGACGAGGGCGGCAAGCTCGTGGGGCGCAGGTACTCGTCCGGCTGGCGCGTGACGCTGGAGCACGACGCCCACGGGCGGGTCACGGCGATGGGCGTGGGCCAGCCGGACGCCGCCGAGCGCTTCGTCTTCGAGCGCGACGCGCAGGACGGCGAGCGCGCCCGCCGGCGCGAGGGCGGGATCGGGGCCATCTTGACCCGGCGCAACGCCGAGGGTTTTCCCGAGGAGGTCCGGGTGGAGGGCGCGCCGGGGGAGGTCGTCCGGGCCCGCGCGTACCGCTGGCACCCGACCGGGGCGCTGGCCGCCGTGATCGACACCGAGCGCGGCGAGCGCCGCTACGAGCTCGACGCGCACGGGCGGCCCGTGGAGGCGCGCGGGCTCGGCGTGACGGAGTCGTTCTCCTTCTCGCCGCACGGCACGGCGATGCCGCGGGGCGAAGGGTCGGTCGGCGCCGGCGGGCGGCCGCTCGCGCTGGGCGATCGGACCCTGTACTGGGACCGCCTCGGCCGGCTGGCGGGCCGGGACGCGCCCGATCCGCAGCGCACGTGGCGGTACACGTTCGACGACAACGATCGGCTGACCGAGGCCGTGCGCGGCGACGGGCTGAAGGTCCAGTACATCTACGACGCGCTCGGCCGCCGCGTGGCCGAGATCGTCGGCCAGGGGAGCACCTGGTTCGGCTGGGACGGCGACAGCATCGTCGAGGAGCGCACGGCGAGCGGGCAGATCACGCGCCGGGTCTTCGACACGCCGGGTCACATGCCGCTGCTCGAGTCGCAGGGCGGAGCGAGCTTCCGCCTCGTGGCGACCGACGCCGCAGGGACGCCGTGGCTCTACCTCGACGCGGCCGGCCAGGTCACAGAGATCGATCTGACCACCTGGGGCGAGGTCGCGCACAGGCGCGGCGAGCCGGGCGCGCTCCGCTTCGCCGGGCAGCGCGCCGACGAGCTCACCGGGCTCCACTACAACCGGTACCGCTACTACGCGCCCGACCTGCGCGTGTTCATCACGCCGGATCCGATCGGCGTGTCGGGCTCGCTGCAGGAGATCGGCTTCGTCCCGAACCCGACGCTCTTCATCGACCCGCTCGGGCTGCTCACGATCATCACGGCCTCGAACGATCCCAAGCTCCACAACGCGTACTATTCGCAGTACGCGGCGAAGTACCCGGGCGCGACGATCCTCAAGCCGAACCAGGTCGTGCCAGGGAGCCTCAAGGGTGAGACCGATGTCGTCGTCGACACGCACGGCTGGCCTGGCAGCGTCGAGTGGGCGGGGAAGAAGATCTCGGGGGCGCAGCTCGCGGACAAGCTGAACGCCGCCGGCTTCAACGGGAGCATGCCCGGCACGCGCGTGGACGTCGTCACGTGCAACGGCGGGACGAAGCCGAGCACCTTCGGCCGGAGCGTCGCGCAGGCCGTGGCGGACCGGACCGGGGCGACCACGTCCGGCGCGACCGCGAAGGGCATTCCAGGGGTGGCCTCCGCCGGGCAGCTGGGCAACGTGGGCGCCTCGGGGCTGGTCAGCGGGATGCCCACCGGCCTCGGATCCGGCAGCGCCCCAGGCAACCTGCACGTCAACGGCGGTGGCCACCTGATCTCGGACGTCAAACCGCGCTGGTACACGTTCGGGCAGTGACGGGCGGCCTGCCGCTCAGGGCGCGCCGACGGTCGCGCCCTCCGGCGCCGCGATCCAGGCGGCGAGCCGCACCTCGTCCTGCGGCGGCGCGCCCAGGACGACGACGAGGAACGGGCCGTCGCAGACGAAGGGGCGCTCGTACATATCGCCGCGCCCGAGGGTGATCGGCCCGGGCCCGATCGGCGGGAGCGCGTCCCAGCCCAGGCGGAAGTGGACCGCGTGGCGTGCGTCCCCGATCCGGGGACCGTCATCCCCGCCTGCGAGCGGCTTGCCGATGAGCTCCTCATGGGCGCGGATCGCGCACAGATCGAGCGAGGGGATCCGCAGCGCGCAGCTCCGGTCGAAGGGCTTCGCGCCGAACCATCTCCCGCGCCAGCTCCGCGACCTCCGCACAGCCGCGACGACCTCCGCGACGGCGGCCCCGAGCGTCTCGGGGCGCTGGCATCGCGCGACAACGACCCGCTCATCGTCCTTGGCGTCGAGCTCGATCACGAAGTCATCGAGGTCGCGGTGGCGATGCACCAGGAGCTGCGCCGCGGCCCGCGACCACGTCGCGTCGTCGACGTCCTTCCAGAGCCCGAAGACCGGCACGACGCGCTCGCCGAAGAAGACGCCCTCACGCTGGCTGGCGAAGGGCGATACGAACGACGGGCGCACGAACGAGAACGCGTACGCGCCGAGGGCGTCTCCGGGCGCGCTCTCCGGCAGGGCGCCGTCAGGGAGGGGGCCGAACCTGCGCGCGACCTCCTCCGCCACGTCCCGGAGCGCTTCTGCTGCCGTGTCGACGCGCGCGACCGACCAGGGCACCTCGGCGGCGCGCCGCACGGCGAACGCCTTCCCGTCTCGCTCCTCCAGCGGGAAGTCCGGCGAGAAGATCAGGTTCAGGTCTGGAACGATGGGGGACGACAGCGACGGCACGAGCACGGTCGCACGGCGGATCGTGGGCATGAGATCACCTGGTGTCGCACGTCGAGATGTTCCCGGTCCGGCGCGGGTAGTATACCGCTCTCCAGCTCCCCTCCTCAGCTCCCCTCCCCAGCTCCCCTCCCCCGCGCCCGCGACGACCGTGGACCGAGACATGCCGCTGCCCGACTTCCTCTCTGCGCTGCTCCGTCCGGAGCTCGCCGAGCTCCACGCCTACACCCCGGTCGCGGGTCACTTCCCCGTGCGCCTCGACGCCAACGAGAGCCCGCCGCTGCTCTCGGTCGAGGCGCGGGCCGCCCTCGCGCGGGCCGCGGCGCCCGAGGACTGGGGCCGCTACCCCGACGCGCGCCTGCTCGAGCTCCGCGAGGCCATCGCCGCCCGCTGCGGCGCCGAGCCCGACGAGGTCCTCGCCGGCGTCGGCTCCGACGAGGTGATCTCGATCGTCCTCACGGCGCTCAGCCGCCCGCGGCCCGACGCGCACGCGGCGAGCATCGTGACGATCAGCCCCACCTTCGTCATGTACAAGCTGAGCGCGCGCGCGCGGGGCATGCGCGCCGTCGAGGTCCCGCTCGACGCCGGCTGGGATCTCGACGCGGCGGGCCTCGTGCGCGCCGTCGAGTTCGCGCGCCCGAACGTCGTCTTCATCGCCTCGCCGAACAACCCGACGGGCGCGCTCATGTCGGAGGACCGGCTCGAGACGGTCATCGCCGCGGCGAGGGACGCCCTCGTGATTATCGACGAGGCGTACATCGACTTCGCCCCGCGCGACCAGCTCGCCCTCTGGCGCAAGCACCCGAACGTCGCCGTGCTGAGGACGCTCTCGAAGATCGGCCTCGCGTCGCTGCGGGTCGGCTGGCTCCTCGGCGACCGGGCGCTCGTGGCCGAGCTCGACAAGGTCCGCCAGCCCTACAACCTGCCCGTCCCGTCGCAACGCGCCGCCACCTACGCCCTGCGGGAGCTCGGCGGCGAGCTCCGCCGCGCCGCCGCGACCGTGATCGACGAGCGGGAGCGCCTCGCGCGCGCCCTGGCCGAGCTCGGCCTCTCGGTCGCGCCGAGCCACGCGAACTTCCTCTGGGTCGGCACGCGCCGCCCCGCCGGGGAGGTGTTCGAGGCGCTCGCGGCGCGCGGCGTCCTCGTGCGCAGCTTCCACGCGGCGGGCGGGCGCCTCGCGCACCGGCTGCGCATCACCGTCGGCCTCCGCGAGGAAAACGATCGCCTCCTCGCCGAGATCGCCGCGTGCGCGTAGCCCTGCCGCGCTCCGCCGCGCCGCTCGCGGCGCTCGCGGCGCTCTCGCTCGGCGCCGGCTGCGCCGCGCCCCGGGTCGCGCGCTCGGTGGACGGCCAGATCATCGAGGGCCGCCAGATCGGGCCGCACGCCTACGCGCTGTACGCCATCGGCGCCGAGGCCGAAGCGCGCGGCGATCTCGCGATGGCCCTGCAGGCGTACGAGCTGGCGGAGGACAGCGATCCCGAGAGCGCGGACATCTGGACCCGGGTCGGGTCGGTGCGCTGCCGCCTCGGCCGCCCGGAGGCGGCGGACGACGCGTTCGAGCGCGCCCGCGCGATCGATCCCGACTACGAGCCGGCCCACCGCGAGCAGGCGCGCTGCGATCTCGCGGCGGGGCGGCTTCTAGCGGCGCTCGGGCGCGTCGACCGGGCGATCCTGCTCGATCCGGATCGCGACGACGGCATCCTGCTCCGGGCCGAGATCCTGCGGCGGCTCGGCCGGACCGAGGACGCGCGCCTGTCGTTGCGGGCGCTCCTCGTGCGTCGCCCCGGGTCGGCGGACGCGTGGCGCGAGCTGCGCGCGGTCGCCCTGGCGGCCGGCGATCGCGCAGTGGCAGACGAGGCCGCGCGGCGCCTGCGCGAGCTCGCGTCGCGGAGGGCTGCCGCTACCGGGCGGCCGCTGCCTCCCCGGGGGCCGCTGGCCGAGCTCGACGAGGCGCTGGTCCTGGGGCAGCTGCGCCGCGCCCGCCGGCTGGCGCGCGACGCGGATCTGCCGCCCGCCGAGATCGCGGTGCGCGCGGCCGCCCTGGGCCGCGTCGCCGAGGCCCGCGAGCAGGCCGAGCTCGTCTCGGCGGCCGACCCGGCGAGCGCCTCGGCGCTCGTCGCGCTCGCGGTGGCGGCCGATCTGGGCGGCGATCTCGAGGCGCTGACCCGCGCCTGCGACGCGCTCCACGCGCCTGCGGGCGGCGGCGCCGCGGTGCCCCCCTCGCGGCTCGCCCGGCTCCTCTTTGCCGAGCTGCTCTTCCGCCGCGTCGGCCGTGACGCCGCGCTCGTCTGGCTCGGCCCGCTGCCGCCCCCCGCGCCCGGCGCCCGCGATCCGCTGTCGCACGCGATCGAGCAGCGCGTTCACCGCGAGCTCGCAGGGGGCGCGCCGGCCGCGCCCTGAGCTCACTGCGACGGCTTCGCGCTCTTCTTCTCGTTGTGCTTCTCGAGATCGAAGTTGAGCTCGAAATCGAGCGTGTTTTCGCCCTCCTTGATCTCGATCTCCTTCTTCACGTCCTGCTCGATGGCTGGCAGGAGCGCGGCGGTGAGCACCTTGCCGACGGGGATGTTCTTGATCTCGAACTTGCCGTCGAGGCCGGTCACGTCGTGGGTCGCGAACTTGAGCACGAAGACCTCGGCCTTGAGGAACGGCTTCGGCATCTTGTCCACGAGCTGGTAGTAGCCCGGCTGCGGGGGGTGGAACGGCACGGCTTCGCCTTGCGGCATGGCGACGAGGACGGCCATGAAGGGGACGCCCTCGAGGTTGGGCATGTAGGGTTCCAGCGGGTCGAGGTTCGCGACCTCGAGCCGCTGTCCGAAGGTCATGGCCACGGTCCGGGTCGAGAACGCGCAGCCGTGGATGGTCACCTTCTCTGCCTCCTCGCGCTCGGGCACGTGACCGCTGTAGTTGACGACGGTGACGAGCGCGTCGGCGACGGCGTTCTGCGGCCCCACGCGGAACAGCCTCCCGTAGGTGGCCGCTGCCTCACCGCACTTGCGGGTCGGGAAGCTGAGCCCCGTATCCGGCGGCGGGTCTCCCTTGATGGTCACCCGTCCTCGCAGCGTCCCCGTGGGCCCGCTGTACGGCGCTCGCCCCCGCGGGTTCATCACCTTCAGCACTGTTTCCGAGGTCAACGAGATCGTGGACACCGCAGCCGGCGCCGCCTGCGCGCTCCCCGCTGCGCTGGCGCTCGCCGCCCCCCCCGGCGCCGCGCTCCCTGCCGGCGCCGCGCTCCCTGCCGGCGCCGCGCTCCCCGCGGGCGAGCCTCCGCCCGTGTTCCCCCCCTGACACCCGAGCGCCCCGAGCAGCGCGACGCTTGCCGCCCGCATCCGCCAGTTCCCCGCCGTCCTCTGCATCTTCTCACCGTTCCGCATCGGCGCCGACTTTAGCAACTCGCGCGCCCCGCGCAGCACCGCGTATTCGCTGCAGAAGGACGCGATCGCCGCTAGCGCCGGTGCCATCGTTGCCAAATAAGTTGGCGGCGCGCGGCGCATCCGCCTTCGCGGCCGTCGCGCTTCCGTGCGCCGCCCGACGAGCAGGGGCCCCGAGGCCGGTCAGCTCGGCGAGGCCCCCCCCGCGGAATCAGCGATGATGGCCGTGTGGATCAGTGCGAAGCGAGGACCGCGCGAACCGCGATCCCGAGGGAGGTCGTCGGCCAGATGCCGAGGACCATCACGAGCACCGCGGAGACGATCAGCGCCGCGTTGACGTAGCCCGAGCGCATGGGCCGGGCGATCGGCGCGCCCGGGGCCGGCTCGCGCATGTACATGAACACGAGCACCCGCAGGTAGTAGTAGGCCGAGAGCACGCTGTTGAGGAGCAGCGCCACGGACAGCGTGTACAGCTCGGCGCCCATCGCCGCCTTGACGATGTAGAACTTGCCGAAGAAGCCGGCGGTCGGGGGGACGCCGGCCAGCGACAGGAGGAACAGCGAGAACGCGAGCGCCGCCACCGGGTGCCGCTTGCCGATGCCGGAGAGATCCTCGTAGCTCACCGCCTCGGCGCCGCGGCTGCCGCAGAGGATGAGCGTGCCGAAGGCGCCGACCGTCGAGACCGTGTAGACGAGCAGGTAGAACATCACGCTCGCCTGCGCGTCCTCGCTCGCGCGCACCGTCGCCGCCACGCCGACGAGCAGGTAGCCGGCGTGCGCGATGCTCGAGTAGGCGAGCATCCGCTTCACCGACTCCTGCCGCCCCGCGATGAGGTTCGCGACCGTCATCGTGAGCAGCGCCATCACCGCCACGGCCGGCGGCCAGCCCGCCGCCCACGACGAGAGCGCCGGGCCGCCGAACGCGCCGAGCAGCACGCGCAGCAGCGTCGCGAACGCCGCGCCCTTCACCGCGACCGCCATGAACGTGGTCGCCGGCGTCGGCGCGCCCTCGTAGGCGTCGGGCGTCCACATGTGGAACGGCACCGCGCTCACCTTGAACGCGAGCCCCACAAGCATCAGCGCCGCCCCGATGAGCAGCAGCGCCGGGTTCGGCGCCTTGTCCCCCGTCGCGCCCGCGATGGCCTCGCCAATCCCGGCGAGGTCGGTGTGCCCCGTCGCCCCGTAGATCAGCGCGCCGCCGTAGAGCAGCAGCGCCGCCGCGAACGAGCCGAGCAGGAAGTACTTGATCGCCGCCTCGGTGCTCCGCGGCGAGGTCCGGCGGAACCCGGTCAGCGCGTACGCCCCGAGCGACATCGTCTCCAGGCCGAGGAAGAGCGTCAGCAGATCCCCCGCGGCGGCAAGGATGATCGCGCCGACCGTCGAGAAGGTCAGCAGCGGGTAGAACTCCCCGCGATCGAGCCGGTGCTCCGGGAGGTACCCGCCGGCGAGCAGCGCCGCCAGCGCGCCGCCCAGGCAGAGCACGAAGGAGAAGAACAGCGTGAAGCGGTCGATGATCAGGTAGGGCGCGAGCGCCTCGGCCCCGTCCAGCGTCTCGGGGCCGACGAACCCGACCGCGCCCGAGAACACCGCCCCGGCGAGGAGCGTGATCGCGGTCCCGAGCGCGAGGTCGGACGAGGGCCCGGAGTGGCGGTCGTGCGACTCCTCGCGGCGGTGCGAGAACGCCTCCGTGAGCATCAGCAGCACGCCGCCGAGCGCGACCACCAGCAGCGGCGACACCGCGATGAACGGTCCGAGGTTCATCGCGCCGCCTCCCCCGCGCGCGCCGCGACCTTGCCGCCCGCCGCCGGCTCGAGCCGCGCCTCTCCGCCGTCACCCGCCCCCTCCGCGCCCTCACCGGAGCGCAGCACGGGCGCCCCCTTCATGAAGGCCGGGGAGAACGTGTCCTCGGGCAGGAGCTTCGCGTTCTGTTCGTCCGCAAAGAGGATCGCCTGCCCGGAGACGACCTTGAACTGGTTGTAAGTAGACAGGACCGACTCCTTCATCCGATCGAGGAAGATCCCAGGGAACAAGCCGATCACGAAGATCATCAGGATCAGCGGCGCGAGCGCGAGGCCCTCGCGGGGCGTGAGGTCGGGCAGGTGCCTGTTCTTCGGGTTCGTGAGCGGCCCGAAGAACATCTTCTGCACGACGCTCAGCATGTAGACGGCGGCGAGGATGACGCCCGCCGCGGCGCCCACGGTGTGGATCCCGCTGAAGACCCCGAGGCGCTCGGAGACGTAGGTCGCGGTGATGATCATGAACTCGCCGATGAACCCGTTCGTGCCGGGCACGCCCACGGAGGCGAACGTCACGATCAGGAAGAGCGCCGCGTAGACCGGCATCACCTTGGCGAGGCCGCCGAACTCGGAGACCTGGCGGGTGTGGCGGCGGTCGTAGATCACGCCGACGAGGAGGAAGAGCGCGCCGGTGGAGACGCCGTGGTTCACCATCTGGAGCACCGCGCCCTGGATCCCGCTCGGCGTGACGCCGAAGAGCCCGAGCATCACGTAGCCCAGGTGGGCGACCGACGAGTACGCCACGAGCCGCTTCACGTCGGACTGCTTCCAGGCGACGAGCGCGCCGTAGATCACGCCGCCGAGGATCGCGATGCCGGCCAGGTTGGCCGCGAGGCTGGAGGCCGGGCCGGGGAAGAGGCCCATCGAGAAGCGCAGGTACGCGTACGTCCCGATCTTCAGCATCACCGCGGCCAGGATGACCGAGCCGCCGGTCGGCGCCTGCACGTGGGCGTCCGGAAGCCACGTGTGCACCGGCCACATCGGCACCTTGATGAAGAACGCGATCGAGAACGCCCAGAAGCAGAGCATCTGGGTGCTGCGCGGCAGCACCACGCGCGAGAGCGCGAGGTAGTCGAAGGTGTACGCGCCCGTGAGCTTCTGGTTCGCCCACACGAGGTACACGATGCCCGCGAGCATCAGCATCGAGCCCGCCATCGTGTAGACGAACAGCTTGATCGCGGCCTTGATCTTCTCGACGCCGCCCCAGATGCCGATCATCACGAACATCGGCACCAGCATCAGCTCCCAGAAGACGAAGAACAGGAACAGGTCGAGCGCGACGAAGGCGCCGAGCATCGCGCCCTGCAGGAGCAGGAGGCAGAAGCAGAGCTCCTTGATCCGGCTCTTGATCGACCCGAACGACGCGTACGCCGCGATGGGCGCGATGAACGTCGTGAGCAGGACGAGCCAGAGGCTGATGCCGTCGATCGCGACGTGCCACCGGATGCCGAGCGACGGGATCCACTCCTTGATCGACTGGAAGTGCCAGCCCTCCGTCATCGGCACGCTGAGCAGCCAGAGCGACGCGAGGAAGCCCGCGCCGAGCACGGCCAGCGTGAAGCCCCGGAGCAGCGAGAGCATCTGCCGCGGCATGAACAGCACCGCGGCGGCCCCGACGAACGGCAGGCCGATGAGCACGTTGAGGAGCGACGACCACTCCCCGGACGCCTCCGCCGCGGCCGCCGGCGCGTCGGACGGCCAGAGCCACTGCACGCCGAGCACGGTGAGCGCCGCGATCAGCCCGAGGCCGAACCGCTGCCACGGGGTGTACCCGGCGCTGGCCTGGGCCTCGCCGTGCCCGTCGCCGTGGTGGTGGTCGTCGCCCGCGTGGTGGTCGTCGCCGTGCCCGTGGTCGTGGTCGTGATCGTGATCGCCGTCCGCGCGGGCGGCGTCCGCGCCCCGCGGGAGCAGCGCTCCGACGACGCCGGCTGCGAGCGCCGGCCAGTGATGGGTTACGAGGTCGAGCGCGCTCATTGCAGGCCTCTCGGCTTGATCAGGTCATGGATCTGCTCCGCCGGGGTCGTCCCCGGGGGCAGCGTGGGCACGTCCGGGACCCGCAGCGTGGTCGGGCCCGTCGGGCTCTTGCGGCCCGGCGGCCGCGAGAACGAGAACGTCTCGGTCGCCTCGCGGTTGAAGGCGTTGCGCACGCGGAGCACGACGTCCTTCTTCTCGCCCGGCTCGAGCTTCACCGTGACGTCGGTGGCCTTGGAGAAATCGCGCGACGGCACGCCGGGCCCCTCCCAGCGGTACTGGTAGCCGAGCCCCGGCGCGGCCGAGAGCTTCACCTCGCCCGACCGGCGCAGCTCCGCGTCGTCGACGTTCGCGTCCGCGTGCGGGCTGACCATGAACCAGCCGACGCCGGCGAGCCCGACGACCATCGACGCGGCGTAGACCTGCACGCGGCCCGTCTGGAGCGCGCGCAGCACCGTGCCGAAGAACCCGACCAGCGCGGCGGAGAGCTTGGCGATGACGCCGTCGATGATCCACTTGTCGGCCATCGTGAAGATGTCCGCCAGGGCGTCGACCATGCCCACGACCGTCGCGTTGTAGAGCTCGTCGATCCGCCACTTGTCGTAGATGAGCCGGTAGAGCCCCGGGAAGGTCTGGGCGAAGCGCCGCTCGTGCTCGCCGCGGCGGTTCCAGTACACGTACGTGGCCGCGACGATGCCGATGAAGCACGCCGCGACGCCGGGCAGCATCATCGGGAAGAGCAGCCCCTTCGCCGCCTCGCGCTCCACCACCGCCCGCGACGTCATCCAGAAGACCGGCTCGAGCAGGTGCGCGAGCGGCGCGAACGCGTGGACGTGGGTGAGGTGCACGAGCGGCTCCGCCATGAGGAAGCCGGCGAAGACCGACAGCGCCGCGAGCACGATCAGCGGGATCGTCATCGACAGCGGCGACTCGTGCGGCTCCGGGCCATCGAGCTTCTCGTCGGCCGCGTGCGCGTGGTGGTCGTCGTGATGGCCGTGCGGGTGCGGATCCTTCCACCCGCGCACGATCTTCCAGCCGCGGAACTCGCCGTGGAACGTCATGAAGTAGGCGCGGAACATGTAGAAGGCGGTCATCGTCGCGGCCACGATGCCGGCGAAGAAGATCGTCGGGCCGAGCCACTCGGGCCACTGCCACACCGGCTGCCCGCGCGTCGCCACCGAGGCGATCCGGCTGGAGAAGGCGCGCCACAGGATCTCGTCCTTCGACCAGAACCCGGCGAACCCGGGGAAGCCCGCGATCGAGAAGCACGCGAGGAGGAACGTCCAGCGGGTCAGGGGCATGTACTTCTTGAGGCCACCCATGTTCCGCATGTCCTGGGACTTGTCGGTGTCGTGGATGCGGGCGTGCATCGCGTGGATCACCGAGCCGGCGCCGAGGAAGAGGCAGGCCTTGAAGAAGGCGTGCGTGAGGACGTGGAAGAAGCCAGCCGCGAACGCGCCGACGCCCACGCCGATGAACATGAACCCGAGCTGGCTCACCGTGGAGTAGGCGAGGACCTTCTTCAGGTCGTTCTGGAAGAGCCCGATCGAGGCCGCGAACAGCGCCGTGAGCACGCCGGTCACCGCGATCACCGCCATCGCGAACGGCGACAGCACGAACACCGCCGCGAGCCGGGCCACGAGGTAGACGCCCGCGGTCACCATCGTCGCGGCGTGGATCAGGGCGGAGACCGGGGTCGGGCCGGCCATGGCGTCGGGCAGCCAGATGTACAGCGGGATCTGCGCGCTCTTGCCGGCGCAGCCGAGGAACAGCGCGAGCCCGACCAGCGTCGCCGCGTACATGAGCACGGGCTGCGACGGGATGAGGAAGCTCAGGAAGCCGGGCACCGTCTCGGCCGACATGTTGCCGATCGGCCAGACCTTCACCGCGGAGAGCAGGTTGCCCGCGTTCGCCGCGATGCCGTCGAAGTTCAGCGTGCCCGTGTAGTAGACGAGCATCGCCATCGCGACGAGGAGGCCGAAGTCGCCGATGCGGTTCACGACGAACGCCTTCTTGCCCGCGCTCGCGTTCTTGTCGTCCTGGAACCAGAAGCCGATGAGCAGGTAGCTGCACATGCCGACGCCCTCCCACCCCACGAAGAGGACGGCGAGGTTGTCGGCCAGGATCAGCACGAGCATCGAGAAGCAGAACAGGTTCAGATACGCGAAGAACCGGTGGTACCCGGGGTCCTCGCGCATGTACGCGGACGAGTACAGGTGGATGAGGAAGCCGACGCCGGTGACGACGAGGATCATCGTCCCGCTCAGGCCGTCGACGCTGAAGGCGACGTCGATCGGGATCGACTGGCCCATCCGGCCGGTGATCGAGAACCAGCGCCAGGCCGTCCAGGTGAGCTTGCCGCCCTCGTGCGGCAGCATCAGGAACGTCATGACGGCGGCCAGGAAGGCGCCGCCGAGCGCGGCGAGCGCCATCAGCCGGACCGCGTCCTTGCCGAGCCGCTTGCCGAAGAGGCCGTTCACGAACGCGCCGAGCGCCGGCAGGCCGAGCACGACCGCGAGCAACGCGAACTCGGACGCGGGGAATAAGACTCTCAGGGCTTCCACGCTAACTCCTCAGGAGATCGGCGTCGTCCGAGCGCATCGTCTTCCGGATGCGGTAGAACGCGAGCACGATCGCGAGACCGACTGCGGCTTCCGCCGCGGCGATGGCGATGACGAAGAAAGTGAAGATCTGCCCGGTGTGATCCTGCAGGTGCACCCGGTTGTACGCGACGAGCGTGAGGTTCACGGCGTTGAGCATCAGCTCGATGCTCATCAGGAGGACCAGCAGGTTCCTGCGCAGCAGGAAGCCCACCGACCCGATCACGAACAGCACCGCCGCGACAACGAGGTGGTACTCGATGGGGACGGAGATCATGATTTCGGCTCCTTCGTCGACAGGGTGAAGTGGCCCGTGAGGGCGCCCGGCTGCGGGTCCGGCGCCGCCGCGTCGCGCACGGGGACCTGATCGCGCGCGTCCGGCGACGCGGCCCCGGCCGGCAGCAGCGTGGGGTCGACCTGCTTGCCGCGGGCGACGGCGACGGCGCCGACCACGGCGACGAGGAGCAGCGCGCCCGAGAGCTCGAACGGCACGATCCCCTTCGTGAAGAGCTCGTGCCCGAGCGCCTCGATGGTCCCGAGCGACTCGGGGGCCTCCGCGAGGACCCGGGCCCCGGGCTTCGCGGCGCTCGCGACGAGGGCGAGCGCGCCGATGCTGCTGGCCGCGAAGACGCCGGCGCCCAAGTAGCGCGGCACCGCGGTGCGGGCGTCGCGCGGCGACGTCGCCGACGGGCCGAGGAGCATGATCACGAAGAGGAAGAGGATGACGACCGCGCCCGCGTACACGAGGATCTGGATCGCCGCGAGGAACTCCGCGGAGAGCATCAGGTAGAGCCCCGCGATGCCGACGATCGACGTGAGCAGGCCCATCGCGCCGCGGATCGGGTTCCGGGCCGCGACCGTGGCCACGCCGCCGAGGAGGACGAGCAGCGACGCCAGCCCGAAGAAGGCGAATTCGAAGATTTTCACGGCGAGAGCACCCCTGTCGACGACCGGCCCTTGGTCTGTATGTACGCCTCGAATTCCTTGCGGAATTTGCGCAGGAAGCCGAGCGCGGGCATCGCCGTGCCCTCGCCGAAGGCGCAGATGGTGTTGCCCATGATGTTGTCGGCGATCTCGTGCAGCCGATCGAGCTCCTCGATCGTCCCCTCGCCGTGCACGATGCGATCGAGGATCCGGTGGATCCACGCGCTGCCCTCGCGGCACGGCGTGCACTGGCCGCACGACTCGTGGCGGTAGAAGCGCATCAGGTTGTGCATCGCGAGGACCGGGCACGCCTTGTCGCTGAGGACGATGGCGCAGCAGGTCCCGAGCATCGTCCCGAGCGCGCGGAACGTGTCCACGCCGAGCGGCACGTCGAGCACGCTCTGGCCGTGCCACGGGTGGAGCGGCGACTTCTCGTTCGGGGCGTTGACGATCTCGTCGGCGCGCAGGATGGGGCACGACGAGCCGCCCGGGATGACCGCGAGCAGGTTGCCGTGCTTCACGCCGCCGCCGAAGTCGTAGATGAGCTCGCGGAGCGTGACGCCGACGCACGCCTCGAAGATCCCGGGGTTGTTCACGTGGCCGCTCACGCCGAAGAGCCGGCAGCCGCCGTCCTTCAGGTGGTGCAGCGCCGAGAGCTTCGAGAAGTTGTCGCCCCCGAGCTCGAGCGCCGTGGGCACCGCGGCGATCGTCTCCAGGTTGTTCACGGTCGTCGGCATCCCGAACGCGCCGAACTGGGCGGGGAACGGCGGCTTGAGCCGCGGCTCGCCGCGCTTGCCCTCGAGCGAGTTGAGGAGCGACGTCTCCTCGCCGCAGATGTACGCGCCGGCGCCCGTGTGGACGTAGACCTCGACGGGGTAGTCGATCCCGAACGGGCGCTTGCCGAGGTAGCCCTTCGCGCGCGCCTCCTCGATCGCGGCCCAGAGCCGCGCCTTCGAGAGGTGCAGCTCGTCGCGCACGTAGATGTACGCGGCGTGGGCGCCGATGCCGAAGCACCCGATGATGCACCCCTCGACGACGGAGTGCGGGTTCTTCTCCATCAGCGTGCGGTCCTTGAAGGTGCCGGGCTCGCCCTCGTCCGCGTTGATGACGAGGTAGTGCGGCTTCTCGGGCTTCGGGGGCCACGGCATGAAGCTCCACTTCACGCCCATCGCGAAGCCCGCGCCGCCGCGGCCGCGGATGTTGGCCGCCTTCATCTCCTCGACGAGCGCCTCGCGCGGCATCCCGAGGGCGCGCTTCGCCTGCTGATAGCCGCCGCCCTTCTCGTACACCGAGAGCTTGTGGCCGTCGGGCGTGTCGTAGTTCTTCGTCAGATAGCGCGTCAGCCGGAGCATCTCGTCACCTCGTCAACCGATCGAGGATCACGTCCACCTTCTCGAGCGTGAGGCCCTCGTGGTAGTCGCGATCGACCTGCATCATCGGGGCGGTGCCGCACGAGGCGAGGCACTCTGCGGTGCGCAGCGTGATCTTCCCGTCCTTCGTGGTCTCGCCCGCGTGGATCCCGAGCCGCTTCTCGCAGTGGTGGAGCACCGCGTCCGCGCCGCTCAGCGCGCAGCTCAGCGTCCGGCAGACCCAGACCTGGTGCTTGCCGACGGGCTCCTTGTTGAAGAGCGTGTAGAAGGTCGCGACCCCCTGGACGTGCGCCGCCGGGAGGCCGAGCTGCTCGGCGACCCAGCGGAGCACCCGTTCGGAGACCCACCCCTCCTGGCTCTGGCAGAGGTGGAGCACCGGGATGCACGCGGCCTGGCGGTTCGGGTAACGCGCGAGGATCTTCTCGAACTCGGTTTGCCGGTCGGCGCTCAGAGCAAATTTGTCGGTCATGTCCGCTGTTGGCACGGTCCGCTGGCTCCCTGGGCGCGCCGTGATTGAGGCGTGCCCGCTTCGACATGCAGTCGGGACCCCGCAAGGCGGGTCCCTTCCAACGAGGGTCTGCCCGGCAGAGCCGGGCGCTACCTCGTGCGCCTCCGGTGTAGAGGCGCCTGCCGGAGGCGGACAGCCCCGCGCACCGGCGGCCGGGCATTCGGTTGTCCGTCGTACGGAGCCGTCCCGAGGCGCCGGCACGCTAGTGAGCGACGGTGGTCACTGTCAAGGCGCGCCGGGGGGAAACCTCCAGCGAACCACGCAAACCCTCCCGCGGCCCAGAAAGGTGGCGCCTGCAGCAGCACGGGTGACAGGTGCCCCGCAGCCGCAGCCGACAGAGCGCCGGCCGGCCTGCCCCGACCACGGCGGGTCGCCGGCGCGCCGGCGACCCCCGGCGGCACGGCCTTCCAGGTGGTGAGCGAGGAGCGCGCGGCGTGCGGCTGCGGCGTGCGGCGTGCGGCGTACGGGGAGCGCGCTCGCTCGCGGCGAGAGAACGCCCTGGGTTTTCTGACGGAGAACGCGTAGCCTCGGGAGAAGTCCGCAGCGTTCTTCGTCTTTCACTTGAGAACCGGAACGCGCTTCAACTACCCTTCGCGCCCATTACGACGCGCGCAGGGCGCGGACATCCGTAGCAGCGAACCCCCCTCCGGAGGTGGTGCGTGTTCTGTCCGAATTGTGGGACGCAAAACTCGGAAACGGCGTCCACGTGCACGAAGTGTGGCTTCAACCTCAAGGGGGCGGCCGCACCGAAGTTCAAGGGCACCATGCTGATGAGTCAGCCGTCTTCGGGGGCCCCGCGCGCTCCTGGGGCGCCTCTACCTCCGGCGCCTCCGGCCGGCGCACCGCCGGGCATGCCCGGCGGCATCCCGAGCCCGCCGCAGGGCCTGGCTGGCACGGTGGTCGGCGTCCCGCCGGCGGGGCTCGGCGCTTCTGCCGGGCCGCCCCCAGCGCCGCCTCCGCCCGGGATGGGCTATGGATCGCCCCCTGGGGGACAGCAGCCCTCCGGTCCGTCCTTCGGCGGCGCGGCCGCGAGCCCGTCGGGCGGGTATGCGCCGTTCGGCCAGCAGCCCAACCAGGGCGTGAACCCGCTCGGCGGCACGATGGCGATCGACCAGCTGCCCGGGTACAGCGGGCCGGGCGGGCAGCAGTCGCCCGGCGGCGCGCCGGCCGGCGCGTTTCCGCCGCCCGGCGGCAGCTACGGTCAGCCCCCGCAGGGCGGCAGCCCCTTCGGTTCGCCCCCGGGCCAGGACCCGATGGGCGGGCTCGGCGGCGCGCCTCCCGGTTACGGCCAGCCTCCGGGCTACGGCCAGCCTCCCGGCTACGGCCAGCCTCCGGGTTACGGCCAGCCCCCGGGCCAGGACCCGATGGGCGGGCTCGGCGGCGCACCTCCCGGCTACGGCCAGCCTCCCGGCTACGGCCAGCCTCCCGGCTACGGCCAGCCTCCCGGCTACGGCCAGCCGCCGCAGCACAGCGCCAGCGGGTACGGTCCGCCTCCGGGCCAGGATCCGCAGGGCGGCGGCGGCTACGGCAGCCCCCAGGGCGGCGGCGGCTACGGCAGCCCTCAGGGCGGCGGCGGCTACGGCAGCCCTCAGGGCAGCGGCGGCTACGGCAGCCCCCAGGGCGGCGGCTACGGCAGCCCCCAGGAGGGCGGCGGCTATGGCAGCCCTCAGGGCGGCGGTGGTTACGGCAGCCCCCAGGAGGGCGGCGGTGGTTACGGCAGCCCTCAGGGCGGCGGCTACGGCAGCCCTCAGGGTGGCGGCGGTTACGGCAGCCCGCAGGGCGTGAGCGATCCGGGCGGCTACGGCGGGTCGCCAGCCGGCGGTCAGCTGTCGGCGCCCGGCCAGTTCGGCCAGGCGGCCAGCAACCTGGGCGTGTACGGCGGCAGCGGGTCGCTGGCCCCGGGCGGCGGCCGGGGCGAGACGCGCAACCCGGTCACGGTGTGCGTGATCGGGATGGTCTGCTTCGTCTACGCGATCTGGCAGCTCTGGGCGATGCTGAACGAGCTGCAGCAGGCGACGAAGGATCCCGAGTTCAAGCCCTGGTACGTCTTCATCCCGCTGCTCAACTACTACTTCCTCTGGGTGAAGGTGCCGGAGCAGGTGACCCGAGCCAAGCAGATGGCCGGCTCGCGCAACCCGCAGGCCGAGGGCATCGTGCTCTACATCTTCCTCCCGCTCTACGCCCTCGCGAAGGACCTCAACGAGGTCTGGGACCCGAACGCCGCCTAGCCTGCACCGCCGTTGTCGCTGTCCTGCCCGACCGACGCCCCTTCGCCCGCTCCACCGGCTCCGTCCCGATGGAGCGCGGCGCGTCCGGGCGGCCGCGCGGCGCGCCTCGGCGCGATAGCGGCGCTGCTCGGGCTCCTGGTCGCGTGCGGCGTCCCGCTCTGCCCGTTCGCGATCGTCACCGGCCACCCCTGCCCCGGCTGCGGGCTCACGCGCGCGACCCTCGCCCTCGCGCACGGCCACGTGGCCGAGGCGCTGCGATTCCACCCCCTCGCCCCGCTCATGGCGCCGCTCGTGCTCGCCGCGATCGCCTACAACGCCGCGATCTACGTGAAGGACGGCCGCATCGCCGCGACCGAGTCGGTGCAGGGAGCCTGGGTGACGCGGCTCGGCGCCGCGCTGGCGGTCCTGATGGTCGCCGTCTGGGTGGCGCGCTTCCTCGGCGCCTTCGGCGGCCCCGTACCGGTCTAGTTCCGTCCTACCGGCTCAGCACCCGCGGGCGCGGGGGCCCCTCGCCGCGGCGGCGCGACATGGGCCGGAGGGCGCGCAGGGTGTGGGTGCCGCGCCTCGGCCAGCCGCGCTGCGATCGCACGAGCGGGACGCCCGCGGGCACCCCGACGCGCAACAGCACCTCGTACGCGCGCTCGAGATCGCTGCCGATCACGTCGAGCTGCTCGTCCGTGAGGCCCCGCTTCGCCTTCGGGAAGATGACGCCCTCCTCCTCGTCGGCGTGGTGGGCGAAAACATCCCGCAGGAGCCGGAGGCGCGCCTCGAAGCGCACATCGGTCACGCGCGTGCGCAGCAGGTTGTCCGCCGCGAAGCGCGCCAGGCCGTGCTGCTCGTACGCGTCGTGGAGCGGCTTCCGGTCGCCGGCCATCCGCTCGGCACACACCGGGTAGAGGTACGTCTCCTCGATGCGCACGTGCGCGTCGATCATCCGGGAGAGCTGCGCGACCATCGATGTCCGCAAGCCCGGGCTGGGCTCGGCGGCGATGCGCGCCATCAGGTCGCTGACTTCGAGATGCTGCTGCTCCAAGAGATCGAGTGCGTCCATGGGGTTCCCCTCGCGTGAAGCTCACCGCGCCGCGTCGCCGCCCTTGAGCAGCGCGTGCACAGCCCGGCTCGCGGTGCTGCGTGGCGCGGCCCCCGTCGTGGCAAGGAGCGGGCCGGCGCTGGAAGGGACCGCGGACGCGCCGCGCGCGCGGGGCTACACCTGAATGGCGGCGAGCGCGTCGCGCATCGCCGAGGCGCCGGCGAAGCGATGGTCGGGGTGCTTGGACAGCGCGCGGGAGAGCACCTCGTCGAGCACGCGCGGGATACCGCGGCGCTCCCGCCGGAGGGGCACGGGCGCGGAGCGCACGATCGCGACGAGCACGTCGAGATCGCCCCGGCCGCGGAAGGGGAGCTTGCCCGAGAGGGCGTAGTAGATGAGCAGCGCGGCGGCGAAGAGGTCGCTCCGCTCGGTGATGGCGCGGCTGCGCATCGCCTGCTCCGGCGACATGAACCGCAGGGTGCCCACGAGCGACCCGGGGCTGTCGGGCGTCATGCCGTCGCCCGTGTCGACGCCCGGCTCGTGCGCGAAGCCGAGATCGATGAGCTTGATCGTCGGCGCCCCCTCCCCTGCCCCGGCGCCCGGCGCCCCGGGGACGAGCAGGATGTTGCCCGGCTGGAGATCGCGGTGGACGACCTTCGCCTCGTGCATGGCCGCGAGGCCGGCGAGGATCTGGTCCGCGAGGGCGAGCGCGCGGCCCAGCGGCAGGGGGCCGTTGCGCCGCACCTCCTCGCTCAGGGTGACGCCGTCGAAGAGCGGCATCAGGAAGAACGGGCGCCCGTCCGCGAGGCGCCCCTCGCCGAGCACAGGGCAGACGTTCGGGTGGTCGATGCGGCGGGCAAGCCGGACCTCGCGGGCGAACCGGCTCTCGATCCCCGCGTCCCCCGCATGCACGCGCCGGAGCACCTTGAGCGCGACCGGCTCCCCCGTCGCGACGCGGCGGGCCGCGTACACCGCGCCCATACCCCCCTCGGCGATGAGCCGCTCGATGTGCAGTCCGTGCTCTGTACGGCCGACGAGCGGGTCGACCGCCGCAGCCCCACATGCTGCCGGAAGCCCCGCCGCCACGCCGCCCGCCGCCGCCCCGCCGCGCGCCGCGGGGTGCGCCTTCGCCACCCCCCGGTCGCGGCCCGCGTGGCGGACGATCCCGGAACGAGGAGGCAGCTGTCGCTCCGAGGCGGGACCGGGATCCTCGGCGGCAGGTTCGGGGAGCGCCTCAGCGAAAGCGGACCTGTCCCTGACTGAACCGGAGGAGCGACGGAGCGGGGAACCAGGAGCCACGTAGAGAACCTCGTCAGAAATTACCTGACGAGTGTCCATGGACCAGGCCCTCCAAGCAAGGGGATTGGGCACCGAAACGACCGAACCACTGTAGGTGCTCTGCCGGCTTATGTCCCGTATCTACTCAGTTTTTACCCGGACAAAGCGAACCGCCCGAGGCGGTTTTGACTTGTCGGGAAAATCCCGAAAGAATTTGCGTCCCGATCGCCGTTACAATGCCAGCGTACTCATCACTACATGTAGGGGCGATGACAGATGGCGAAGCGTCTTGATCTCATCCTCGTGATCGACGTGGAATCGACCTGCTGGGACGGCGACCCGCCGCGGGGCGAGGAGAACGAGATCATCGAGATCGGCGTGTGCACGCTCGAGGTCGCGTCGGGCCGGCGGCGCGACCGGCGGTCGATCCTGGTGCGCCCCGAGCGCTCGCGCGTGAGCCCGTTCTGTACGGCGCTGACGACGCTGACGCAGGCGGACGTCGAGGCGGGCGTCTCGTTCAGGGAGGCGTGCGCGCTCCTGCGGGGCGAGCTCAAGGCGCAGGATCGCCTCTGGGCGAGCTACGGCGACTACGACCGGCGCATGTTCGAGCGGCAGAGCCAGGCGTCCTGCGTGCCCTTCCCGTTCGGGCCGAGCCACCTCAACGTGAAGAGCCTGTTCGCTGTGACGCACGCGCTGTCGCGCGAGGTGGGCATGGCCGAGGCCCTGGAGCGCGTGGGCCTGCCGCTCGCGGGCACGCACCACCGGGGCACCGACGACGCGTACAACATCGCGGGCCTGCTCGCGCACCTCCTCCTGGCCGCGCGGCGGTGAGGCCGGGCGCGCCGCGCGCTCACGCGATCGGCGCCGCCTCGGGCACGTCGGGCTGCGCCCCCGCGGCGCCCCGGGCCGGCTGCGCGCTATGGGCGGCGGCGGCGGCGGCGGCGGCGCTCGACGGCCCCCGCTCGTCGTCGCCCACGGCGGTCGCCCCGGCCGCTGCGGGCGGCACGGCCGCCGCGGCGAGGAGGTACACGAGGCCCGCGCCGAGCAGCAGGGCGCTGTAGCCGAGGTGCATCGCGCACAGGGCGCCGAGGGCCAGCGCCGTCGCGCCGGCGAGGGCGCAGAGCGACCAGCACCAGGGGAGCAGCACCGGCGCGATCGAGGCCACGAGCTTGACCCCGAGCGGCGCGAGCGAGCCCGCGAGCAGGCCGAACGGCACGAGGATCGCGACGGCGAGGAGCGCGCGCGGGATGGACCCGAGCCCGAGGCTCCACCGCGCGAGCGGGACGAGCCCCACCGCGGCGAGCGCCGCGGCAACGACGAGCGCCTCCGCCACCCGCGCGGAGGCCCGCGTCGCGGCGTCCGGCGCCACGCGGGCGGTGAGCAGCCCGCCCACGCCGGCGGAGACGAGGAGGATCGCGAGGACGGCCGGGAGCTCGTGCGCAGGCAGCTCGAGCAGGAGGAGCCCGTGGCGGAAGACGGCGAGCTCGACGAGCGCGAAGCCCGCGCCGATCGCGGCGAAGAAGAAGAGCGCGCGGGCGCGCGGCGGCGGGGGCGCGGAGCCGGGCCCCACAACGTCGCGCGCCGCGGCGTCGCGCCGGAGGCGGCCGACGCGCGCGGCGAGCACCGGGAGCAGCGCGGCGAGCGCGAAGAGGCCCGCGCCGACGACAAGCAGCGCCGAGAGCGCGAAGAGGCCCGCGTGCTCGGCGCGGAGGGCCCCGAGGTCGCCGAGCACCGCGGGCAGGCGGCGCGCCGGGACGGTGTACGAGAAGAACGGCCTGTCGTCGGTGGGCGTGGGCGGCGTGAGATCGGCCCCCGCGCCGGGCGCGCGCGCCCCGGCGGCCGCGACGAGGAGCCCGCGGCTCGGCGTACCTGGACGGTCGGGGGCGAACGCCTCCGAGAACTTGTGCCGGCGGCAGTGGCGGCGCAGCGCCTCGACGTCCTGGCGCGCGAGCGGCGTGCGCCGCGCGAGGAGCGAGGTCCTGTGCGCGGCGGTGCACGCGAAGAGGTGGTCCCTCGGCTCGGCCGCGCCCGCGTGGCGCAGCGCCGCGGCCGTGAGGGCGAGCAGGCGATCGA
Organism: Sorangium sp. So ce887; assembly: GCF_051521455.1. Classification (NCBI taxonomy): domain Bacteria; kingdom Pseudomonadati; phylum Myxococcota; order Polyangiales; family Polyangiaceae; genus Sorangium; species Sorangium sp. So ce887. Next base: position 6,145,714 of record NZ_CP150354.1, read on the forward strand.
AGTCGACGTCCGCGCGGCTCAGGACCAGCGTGCCCTCGGGCAGGAGGCGCGAGAGGAAGTCCCCGACGCCCTCGACCGTGTGGAGCCGGCTCTCCGACAGCGCGAGCGCGCCGGTCGTCGACGCCTCGGCGGTCTCGGCCGACGGGATCACGATGTTCCGGAAGAGCAGCGGCGTGCGCCGGGCGAAGCTCCGCCCGTCGCCCAGCACGAGGTGGACCTCGGGCTTGTCGAACAGGTGGCCGTTGAACGCGGCGTACCGCCCGCGCATCACCTCGACGACGCCGCGGTCTCCCTCGACGGCGACCACGTGCTTCTGCCCGGCCTTCAGCGCGGCGCGCACGTCGCGCCCGCCCCCGGCGCCGACGACGAGCGCCGGGCCCTGGTCCTTGTGGAGCGCGTACGCCATGTCCTCGGGCTGGGGCGGGGGCGACGTCTTTGCGTCGAGGATCGGGCTCTGCGCGGCGCTGCCGAGCCGCATCATCGCCGTGCCGGCCCTCGGGCGGTCGACCGTGATCAGCGAGCGCTCGCTCCAGGCCTCGTGCTCGGTCCGGTCGGGCGCGCCCCGGCGGAGGCCGGCGAGCCGGAGCCACGGGGCGCCGAGGTCGCCGGCGAGGAGCACGAAGCCGCCGAGCACGAAGGTGGCGACGAGGCTCCCCGACGCCCGCTGCTCGCCCTCGCGGCAGCGCGACCCGAGGTAGAAGAAGACGCCCGCCACCGCGAAGAAGATCGCCGCCGCGAGCGCGGCGCGGGGCGCGCCGGCGCGGATCGCGACGGCCGCCGCGAGCCCGCCGAGGGCGCCGCCGGCGAGATCGAGCAGGTAGAGGCGGGGCATCTCGGACGCGGCGTGCCGGATCGCGGCCGCGAGCGCGAGGCCGGCGAGCGCGAACGGGACGGTGGACGCGGCGTAGAGCAGCGCGTGCCACGGGAGCGACCCCGACGCGGGCCCGCGCTGCGCGAGCAGGATGATCGCGGCGAGCGTCGCGCCCGACGCGAGCGAGGAGAGGGCCGCCATGCGGGCGAAGAGGGCGGGCGGGCGGACCAGCGACGGGGCGAGGTAGAGCAGCGCGCCGCCCGCGCCCGCGCCGACGAGCGGCAGCGCGAGCGCGACGAACGCGTGGGGCTCGCCGAACAGCGCCGCGCAGATCCGCGTGAGCGAGATCTCGAGCAGGACCGTGGCGCACGCGAGGGCTGCGACGCCGCTGAAGAGGCCGCTCCGCTGGGAGACCCGCATGGGCCCGCTCCTACCACAGCGTGGAGCGGTCGCTCACCTCTCTCGACCGAGCGGGGCGAGCGGCCACGGCGCGAGCAAGGGCACGGGGCCGCTCGGCCGGAACCCGGGCGCGCCGGGAGGGCTCACCGCCGCGGCCCCCGCTCGAGCGGCCTCCGCGCTTCGCGGCGCGGGCCCGCCGGGGCGCGGCGCCGGCGGCGCGCCGCTCTGCGGGCCCAGGCGCGGGTCCGCCGCGCCGCTCTGGCGGAGCGCGCGCGCGCACTCGTCGACCGTGAGGCGGCGCGGCCCGTACGCGGAGGCGTTGGCCGCGTCGGCGTCCATCAGCCGGGTCGGGGTGTCGATCCCGAAATCGTCGGGGTGCCCCGGCTCGTCGAGCAGCACGTGGCCGAGCTCGTGCGACAGCGCGAACGAGGCGCGATCCGCGCGCAGGCCGGCGCGATCCTCGATGATCGTGTTCCGGATCGCCCCCCCGTCGGCAAAGATGAACGACTCGCCGATGCGCCCGCCGCCGGCGAAGCTCGGGACCATCACGACGTCGACGGTCGCGGGGTCGCCGTCGTCGAACGCCTTGATGAGCGCGCGCTCCTCGACGGTGCCGGCGATGGCGTCCGTGTCGGTGAAGTGCTGCAGGCCGTCCTCGAGCTCCACGGCGCCGATGCACGCCGTGAGCGTGGCGTCGGTGCTCAGCGCGCCCGACGCCGGCGGCTCGATCGTCGCGAGCGCGCCGCCGGGGCGCCGCACGAGCACGTCGGTGGTCCCGTACGCGCCCGCGCCGATGACCGGGTTGTCGGAGAGGCGCACCGAGAACCCCGCGGCGCCGATCGCCGCGGCGACGGCGCGGGCCGCGGCGCCGGGGCGCATGCGGGGCCGGATCGCCGCGGTCACCTCGTGGCCGTCGACGCGCACCCGGATCGCGCCGCCGCTCGCCGGGAGGCCGTGGTCGCAGCCGATCGCGAGCAGGTGCGGGCGCGGGGGGTCGACGAAGGTGATGTCGAGCTCCTCCAGCGGGCCAAAGCTCACGCCGCACGCGCCCCAGAGGGCGTTCGCGCGCTCGACCTCCGCCCGCGCGATGGCGATGGCGCCCGCGTCGTCCCCGCCCATCGGCGGCGGCCCGCCGGCGCGCGGCCGCACCATGAGGATGCGGAGGCGCGCGCGCGTGCGCCCGAGGGGCCCGAGCGGCGAGGCGCGCGGGCCGGCGATGCGGATCATCTGGAGCTTCGACCCCCCGGGCACGGCGACGACGAGCGCCCCGCCGACCTCGCCCTTCACGGAGCGATCGGCGATCATCGGGTGGTTGCGATCGATGTCGTCGGCGACCGCCCGGAGGGGGCGCGTCGAGCCGCACACGAGGCCCGGCGCGACGTCCGGGGGGCACGGGACGTGGCCGAGCGGCACGCTGGACAGCCGATCGATCGCCTTGCCGGACGGCGCCGCGGAGTGGACGTCGAGGGTGAGCGGCAGATCGTCGGGCGCGCCGATGACGAGCAGCCGGATCGCGTCGGGATCGTCGAGGTTCCCGAGCGGGTCGTCGCCGAGCCGGTCCGGGGGCGTGCGCTGGAGCGAGGCGTGGGACCGCGCCATGTCGATGCGCCTTCCAGCGCCGTCGATGGCGCGGACCTCGAATGCGCTGATCGTCCGCGTCGTACCGAAGAGGGCGACCTCGCTCCGCCCCGCCCGGACGGCCTGGATCTCGACGCGGCGCGCGCTCGCGGGGATCGCGCCTCCCGGCTGGACGGGGCTGCCGTCGACGAGGAGCCGCAGGCCGGCGGGGATCGCGGCGGGCGCCTGGCTCGCGCCGCGCGGCGCGCGCAGCGCGAGCAGCTCCGGGGAGGGCGGCACGCGGCCCTGCGCGCCGTCGGGCACGCCGTCGGCGTCGTCGTCGTCCTGATCGACCACGACCACCGCGGGCCCGGCGTCCGCGGCGGAGCGCTGCGGCCCGAGGAGGGCGCCGAGGAAGACCGAGAGTGCCGTCAGCCGGCCGTTCATGGATCGCATCGCCTTGTCCGCTCGCCCTCCTCGACCAGTCTATCGCGCCTTCGTCCGGGCGCCGCTCGGGCCCGCGCGGCGGCCGCGCCGTCGGGAGCCCTCCGATGGCGGTGCGTCCGGCCCTGCGCCACGTGTCGCGCCATGGTCAGCGTCAGCGCCGTCATTTTCGGTGTCGACGGCACGATCCTCGACACCGTGGATCTGCACGCGGCCGCCTGGCAGCAGGCCTTCGGGCGGTTCGGCCGAGAGGTCTCGCGGGAGAAGCTGCGGAGCCACGTCGGCAAGGGCGCGGACCAGCTGCTGCCGGTGTTCCTTTCGCCCGAGGAGATCGGCTGGATCGGCGCGGGGATCGCGTCGCTGCACGACCGGATCTACGAGCGCGAGCTCCTCCCGGGGGCGCGCGTCTTCCCGAAGGTGCGCGAGCTGTTCGAGCGCGTCGCGGGCGACGGGCGCCGGATCGTCCTCGCCTCGTCGCTGCCGCGCCGCGAGCTCGACGCGAGCACCGAGCGCGCCGGGGTGGGCGACCTTGTCTCGTGGGCGGTGTCGGCGGACGACGCGGAGAGGTCGAAGCCGCGCCCTGACATCCTCGAGGCGGCGCTCGACCGGCTGGGCAGCGTCGATCCGCGCGAGGTGGTCCTCGTCGGCGACACGCCGTCCGACGCCGAGGCCGCGGCGAAGCTCGGCATCCTGACGGTGGGGCTGCTCTGCGGAGGCTTCCCCGAGATGGAGCTCGTCGAGGCCGGGTGCGCGGCGCTCTACCGCGATCCGGAGGACCTCCTCGCGCGGTACGACGCATCCCCGCTCGCGCCGCGCAGGGAGCGGCTCGCGGGGTAGCGGCGCCGCGGGCGCGGACCACGGCGCGCGGGCGGGCTCACGGGACACGCGGCGGGTGCTCGGATCGCGCGGCCTGGGCGCGCTGGCGCTCCGCGGCGCCGAGCTGCTCGTGGAGCGCCTTCCGCTGCGGCGCGTCCACGAGCGACGCGGTGGTCGAGCCGTCGCGGAGCTCCACCGAGTAGACGGATTCGAGCGACAGGAGGTCGAGGAGCGCGGGGCTCTCGGTCGTGAGCAGGAGATGGCGCTGGGCGGAGGCGCCGCGCAGGTACTCGATCAGCGTCGGTAGCGCGCCGCGATCGACGCCCGCGTCGGGGTGCTCGAAGCCGGCGAGCACGAGCGGGGGCTCCTGCGAGAGAGCGGTGACCATGGCGGCCACCCTCAGCGTGGCGTCCGGCTCGTCCGCGGCGGCGCGCCAGCGCTCGCGGCCGCCTTCGTCGACGCCGTGGCGCAGCTCCGGGACGAGGAGCCCGCCGGACGAGGACGCGCGGGCGCCGTCGATGTCGCCGGTCACCTGCGCGAGGCCGGCGAGGAACTGTTCGCTCCAGCGCTCTTTCTCGAGCGCGCGGAGGACGGAGCCCCAGTTCTCGCCGCCCGCGCGGAGGCGGCGGGACGCGCTGATTTTCTGGGGCGAGCGGAGGGTGCGCGGCGCGAGGGAGTAGAGGACCGCGCGGCGCAGCTCGTCGAGCATCGGGGTGAGCGGTCCATCGGAGAGCAGCGGCAGGACGAGCCTGGCGCCGCTCACGGCGATGGGGGCGACCCCGCGGTAGGCGAGCGTGCCGCTGCGGCCCTTGTCCTTGCGCGAGAACCCCTTCGGGCTGCCCTTGAGCCGGTCGAAGGAGACCTCGGGCGGGTCGGTGCCGGCGTCGAAGACGTCGCGCAGGCCCGGCTTGACGAGCCGCGTGAGCGCGCTGCGCTGCCACCACGCGGCCGTCTCGCTCTTGACGCGCGGCACGCCGTCCCGGTCCCCCGGCGCGAGTTGCACGAGCCAGAACCCGTGGCCCTCGGTCCTGGAGACCGCGACGCCGAGGGTGGTGAGCGCGCCGTCCCCGCAAGGGCGCTGCAGCGCGCCGCCGCCGCGCCGGCTGGCCGCTGCCTGATCGAGCGCCCCGTTCGCGCACTCGGCGAGGAACCGCACGGCGTCGAGCAGGCACCCTTTCCCTGCGCCGGGCGGACCGACGAGCGCGGTCAGCGCGCCGAGCGTGAGCTCGAGGCCGGCGCCGATGGTGCCGTAGTTGCTGACGTAGATGTGGGTGATCATCCAGGGAGATCCGGGGGAAGTTGTCGACGCTCGGTGGACGCTGCCACCTTCACGCCACGGAAAGATCCTGGCGTCGGTGCCGGCAGTCCTCCCTCTCGGGCCGGTGATACGCGGCCCGCGGTGCCCTCCTGAGAATCCTCGATGCTCCCCACCCGACGAGGATCATCGAACGCCTCGTCAGCGATGGCCGCAACAAGATCCGTTCAGGCGGAGCGCCGCCCCGCGAGGCAAGGCGATCGCCCCCGCAGGATAGTAACGCCCGATACGGAATCGCGGAGGTGCCCGAGGGCCGCGGTCACGCCGTGCGCGCGAGCGCGATCGCGAGCGCCTCGCCGTCGACGTTGACCTCGCGCCGCTCGGCCTGTCCCCACGCCGCGGGCGCCGCGCCGAGCACGAGCTCGGCCGCGAGCGCCTCCTGCATGAGCATCTCGCGCGCCGCCCCGGCCACCTCGCGGGCCCGCTCGCTGCCGTCGATCGCGAGCCGGATCCGCTCGGTGAAGCCGAGGTCGAGCTCCTTGCGCAGACCCTGCACGCGCGAGAGGATCTCCCGGCCGAGCCCCTCGTCGCGGAGCGCGTCCGTGAGCGCCGTGTGCAGCACGACCACGCCCGCGCGGCCGCCGGCCGCCGCGAACCCCTCGCCCGCCTCGACCGCGACGTCGATCTCCTCGGGGCCGAGCTCGACCTGCTCGCCGTCGAGCGCGATCGCGATCTTGCCCTCGGTCGCGAGCGCCGCGCGCAGCGCCGACGCGTCGGCCTTCGCGAGGACCTGCTTCGCGAGCTGCACCTTCTTGCCGAGCTTCGGACCGAGCGCGCGGAAGTTCGGCTTGAGCACGTAACGGACCGCGCTCCCCTCCTGGCCGGGCTTCAGGAAGCGCACCTCGTGGACGTTGAGCTCCTCGGCGATGAGCGGCACGTGCTCGGCGAGCGCCGCCGCGAGGCCCTGCTGCGACAGCACGATGTCCGCGCGCGCGAGCGGCTGCCGCACCTTGAGCCTGTTCGCCGTGCGCACCTGCAGGCCGAGCGAGACGAGCTCGCGCACGGCGCGCATCTCGATCGCGAGCGGCTCGTCCACCGCGGCGGCGTCCGCCTCCGGGAAGGCCACGAGGTGCACGCTCGCGGGCTGCGACGCAGGCCACGGCCGCCGCACCAGGTTCTGGTACACGGCGTCGGCGAGGAACGGCGTGAACGGCGCGCTCAGCTTGGCGATCGCGACGAGCACCTCGTACAGCGTGAAGTACGCGTCGCGCTTGTCCTGGGCCGCGCGCACGGCGCCCGGCGCGACGTCCAGCAGGTCAGCCGGAGAGGACGGCGAACGCCGATCCTCGACACACGTCGGGGACGGGGCCCAGAAGCGCGCGCGGCTCCGGCGGACGTACCAGTTCGAGAGCGCGTCCACGAGATCGACCAGCCGCTGCGCGGCCTCGTACAGCCGGTACTCGTCGAGGTGCGCCGTCACCTCCCGCGTCGAGAGCGCGAGCTCCGAGAGGATCCACCGGTCGAGGAGCGACCGCTCCTTCGCCGGCCGGTAGCCCGCGCTCGCCGCGAGCGCCGCGGGCGACGTGTCCCTCGCCTCGGGGTTCCCCTCGGCGGGCGAGAAGCCGTCGATGTTCGCGTAGATGGTGAAGAACGAGTAGACGTTCCGGAGCTTGACCGCGAACTCCTTCTGGTACGCGCGCACGTTCGTCAGCGAGTGGCGCGTGTTCGTCCACGGCGGGGAGGACGCGTAGAAGAACCAGCGGAACGCGTCGGCCCCGGGCGCGGGCGTCGTCGGGTCCTCGATGGTGACGCGCTCGGGCTGAGCGAGCCGCGGCACGTCGTTCGGCATCACGGAGAGCGCCCCCTGTCCGGGCGTGAGGCCGAGCCGGTCGAGGTCGGCGTCGGAGAGCGCGACGAGCCGCCGCGGCATCCCCTTCTGCGGCCGGAGCTCCATCGCGATCGGCTGCGCCTCGCGATCGGCGCGGTACATCCGCACCTTCGCGGTGTCGCCCGTCAGGTCGAGCCCCTCGTAGTCCTCGCGCGCGATGAGCGCGACCCCGTCCTTCGGCTGGGCGCCTTTCAACCAGGTCGGGGATCCGCCTCCGCGGTCCCCTCCGACATCAGCCGCCCGCACCGCCGCGAACTCCATCCGGACGCGCTCGAGGATGACCTCGGGCGGCGTGTAGTTGCCCTTCGACTTGCTCTCCTTCTTGCCCTCGCGGTCGCAGACGTGCCCCAGCACGACGCACGTCCTGTACGGGTGCGGGTAGGTCCGGATCCGCGACAGCCCGAGCTTCTCCTGCGTCGCCTCGTCGAAGACCAGCGTCGAGACCATCAGCAGCGAGTAGAACCAGCCCCGCGTCTGGTCGATCGCCTCGCTGATGAAGTCCGCCGGGAACGCGCGATCGAACAGCTCCTTCGAGCCCGGCGCGTGCGGGTAGCCCCACTGCGCGAACGGCATGCTCCCGCTGTCGAACCACGCGTCGATGACCTCGGTCACGCGCCGCATCTCGCCGCCGCACGTCGGACACGGGAAGGTCACCCGGTCGATCCACGGCTTGTGGACGATGAGGTGGTCGTTCAGGCTCGGGTCGGCCTTCTTCGCCTCGTGGAAGTGGTCGAAGGCGCGCGGGTTCAGCGCCTCGATCTCGGCGACCGACGCCGGGGCGAGCTGGTGCTCCTCGCTGTTCGCGCAGACCCAGACGTTGAGCGGCGTCCCCCAGTACCGCTCGCGCGAGAGCGCCCAGTCGACGTTGTTGGCGAGGAAGTCGCCGAAGCGGCCCTCCTGGATGTGGGGCGGGAGCCAGTGGATCGCGCGGTTGTTGGCGATCGCCTTGTCGATGTTCTCGCGCGTCCTGATGTACCAGGCGGGCCGCGCGAGCTGGATCAGCGGGTCGTCGTCCGCGCGCCAGCAGAACGGGTAGTCGTGCCGGTACTTCTCGTCGTGGACGAGCAGGCCGCGGGCCGCGAGATCCTTGAGGATGAGCGGGTCGGCGTCCTTCACCCAGAGGCCCGAGAACGGCGTGAGCCCCGGCTCGAAGGTGCCGTCCGGCCGGACCGCGCACAGCATCGGGACGTCGCCCGCGGCGCCCGGCTCGGCGAGATCCGCGATGCGCCGCTTGTGCGCGTTGAAGTCGTCCTCGCCGAACGCGGGCGCGATGTGGACGATCCCGGTGCCGGAGTCGAGCGTGACGAAGTCCGCGCCGAGCACGACCCAGTAGAGCGGCTCGTCCTTGCCGTCCTTCCTCCGCAGGGTGGCGCCCTCGAGCGACCTCGTGAAGCTGTCGAACGGCGGGCGGTATCGCTTGCCGATGAGCTCGCTCCCCTTGAGCTCGCGGAGCACGGGCAGGTCGCGCTTGAACTTCTTCGCGAGCTCCTCGCGCAGCGCCGCGGCGACGATGAGCTTCCCGGCCACCGGCGCCGCCCCGCCGCCAGCGTCCGCCGACGCCCCGGCGTCCACGACGACGTAGTCGAACTCGGGCCGCACGGCGGCGTAGCCGTTCGAGGGCAAGGTCCACGGGGTGGTCGTCCAGGCGCAGAGCGCTGTGTCGGGCTCGTCGACGAGCGGGAACGCCACGAACACGCTCGGGTCGTCGACCGTCTTGTAGTTCGAGCCGACCTCGGCCGCGCTGAGCGCCGTGCCGCCCTGGGCCCACCACCAGCACACGCGGTGGCCGCGGTAGAGCAGCCCCTTCCCGTGCAGCTGCGAGAGGGCCCACCAGACGCTCTCGACGTAGCTCCGGTGGTAGGTGACGTAGGCGCTGTCGAGGTCGACCCAGAAGCCGATCTTGTCGGTCAGGCTCTCCCACGCCTCGGTGTACCGGAAGACCGAGTCGACGCAGCGCGAGATGAACGGCTCGACGCCGTAGCGCTCGATGTCGGCCTTGCCGTGGATGCGCAGCTCCTTCTCGACCTCGACCTCGACCGGCAGCCCGTGCGTGTCCCAGCCGGCCTTCCGCGGGACGTCGTAGCCGCGCATCGTCTTGTAGCGGGGGAAGACGTCCTTCACGGCGCGCGTGAGCACGTGGCCGTTGTGCGGCATGCCGTTGGCGGTCGGCGGGCCCTCGTAGAAGACGAACGTGCCCCGGGAAGGGCCGGTGGCGCGGGTCTCGGCGCGGAGGGTCTTCTCGAAGATGCGGTGCTGCTTCCAGAAGGCGAGGATCTTCGCCTCGTCCGCGGGGAAGTTCAGCTCGGTCGCCACCTTGTCGAACAGGGGCTCGTGCGGGCCGCCGGTCGGTTTCTTCGAGGACGCTTCGGACATGGCTCGGCCTAGTAGCAAGGCAGATTGCCAGCGTCGAGGGAGGCGCTGGGGCCGGCGCGGAGGCGCGCGACGAACGGCAGGGGTGCTAGGATCGGACGATGAGCGCGCAGCACCCGCTATTTCCAGGCAATGCGCCCGCGGTCGAGGCCGCGTTCCAGGCCGTGCCGGACGAGATGGTCGCCGAGATCCTCGACGGGGAGCTGTACACGTTCCCGCGGCCTGCGCGGCCGCACACGCGGACGGCGTCGCGTCTGAACGTGAGCCTCGGGGGTCCGTTCGATCTGGGTGCTGGTGGACCAGGAGGCTGGGTCATCCTCGTCGAGCCCGAGCTCCACCTCGGGCCGAGGCCCGACAAGGTCGTCCCCGATCTCGCCGGCTGGCGCCGCGAGCGCATGCCCGACGCGCTCGGCCCCGAGGACGCGCCCGCGCACTACGACATCGCGCCCGACTGGGTGTGCGAGGTGATCTCCCCGCGCACCGAGCGCGTCGACCGCGGCAAGAAGATGCGGATCTACCGGCGCGAAGGGGTCCGCCACGCGTGGCTGATCAACCCGGTCGCGCAGACGCTCGAGGTGTACCGGCTCGACGACGGCCGGTTTTGGCTGCTCGATACCCACGAGGGTGACGAGGCCGTGCGGCCCGAGCCGTTCGAGGCGATCGAGCTGCCGCTCGCCGCGCTCTGGGCGCGGTAAGTCGCCGCCGGACGGGGCCGGGCGCGGCGGCGCAGCTCACCCCGCGCGCGGCGCCGGCAGCGCGCCGTCGAAGTCGGCGCGGATGGCGGCCACCCCGTCCGCGCCCGCCGCGAGGCAGGCTGGCGCCGAGGCCGCGTCCACGCCGCCGAGGGCGATGAGCGCGACGCCGCGCGGAGCCGCCGAGAGGCGGGCCCGCGCCTCGCCCAGCGCGGTGAGCCCGAGGGGCGGGCCCTTGCCGGGCGTCGCGAAGATCGGCGAGAGCACCGCGGCGTCTGCCCCGGCCTCCGCCGCGCGGAGCGCCTCGTCCACGCTGTGGCACGCGACCGAGACGAAGACGCCGGCGCCGAGCAGGGCGCGCGCGTCGGCCACCGCGACCGAGCGGCGGCCGAGGTGCACGCCGTCCGCGCCCAGGAGGAGCGCGAGATCCAGGCGATCGTTGACCAGAAACGAGGCGCCGATCGCGGCGGTGGCGTCGCGCAGGCGCCGGCCGAGCGCGTGGAGCGCCGCGCCGGAGAGCTCGGGGTCGCGCAGCTGCACCGCCACGCGGGCGCGGGCCTCGGGCGGCAGGGCGCCGAAGGCCGAGAGCCGCGCGAGCAGGACCGGCTCCGGTACGTCCGCCGTCTGGGCGATCAGGGTCAACCTCGGGGTGAGCATGGCCTTCCTCCAGCGCGAAAGCGGCGGCGCCTCAGCGGGCTCCGTCCCCCGGAGCGCGCCCGCCCGGAGCGCCCGTGTCGCCGAGCGCCTCGAGGTCCTGCCGGGCCATCCGGGCGAACCGGCTGGAAGGATACCGCTCGACAAGGAAGCGCAACGTATCGATATGGGCGCGGCGATCGCCGTTCGCCTTGAAGCGCCCGGCCAGGTCGTACAGGGCCTCGCTCGGATCCTCGTACTGGCGATGATCCGGGTCGACATCGCTCGCGCACTGGTACGGAGCCCGCGCGACGGCGGCGAGGAGCACGAGCGGGCCCAAGGCCGCGCGGAAGCCGGTGAGCACGAGCGGCATTGGCCGCTGAACGGGCGCGAGCGTCAAGAGGGCGCCGCGCCCGCGAGCCATCGCGACCGCCGCGGAGGCCGCGCCCGCGAGCCGCCGCGACCGCTGCGCCCCGCCCGATCCTCCTGTCAGCTCAGCGGGGCGCCCGTCCGCGGTGCGCCGCTCTCGATCCCGCTCTTCGGGGCCGGGACGCTGAAGGCCACGTCGTCGAGCTCCTGCCCGCCCGCGCTCGGCCGGCGCGCGCTGCGGATCGCGCGCAGGAGCGTGTCGTGGAGGGCGCGCGCGCTGTCATCCCAGTCGCGCCCGCCGGCCAGCTCCGCGATCCGCGCCGGGTCGTAGTCGTGCCGCGCGGCGCGCAGCAGCGCGTCCGCCAGCGCGCCCTTGTCCCCGGGCGGGATGAGCTCACCGAGCTCCGGGCTGTGCAGGACGTCGGGGATGCCCCCCACGGTCGTCGCCACCACGCGGCGCCCCGAGGCGAGCGCCTCCAGCACGACGTTGGGGGTCCCCTCGTGCAGGCTCGGGAGCACCAGGGCGTCCGAGGCCCCGAGCCACAGCGACACCTGGTCGTGCGGCAGGTAGCCGGTCACCGTCAGCCGGCCGCCCAGCCGGGCGGCGGCGGCCCTGCACGCCTGCTCCTCGGCGCCGCTGCCCACGAGCGTCAGCTCGATGTCCGGGTGCGCGGGCGCGAGCCGCTCGAACGCCGCGACAAGATCGAGCACCCCCTTGTCACGGTTCAGGTGGCCGACGAAGACGAACAGCTTCGAGCCCGGGGACCGGCCGAGCGCCGCGCGCGACTCGGCGCGGCTGCGCGGCTGGAACAGCTTCGCGTCGACGCCGTTCATGATGACGTCGATGCGATCGCGCGGCACGCCGAGCGCCGCGACCCCGTCCGCGAGCTTGCGGCTGACCGCGACCACCCGGGTCGCGCGGGTGAGCCCCCAGCCGAGCGGCCGCCGCAGCCGCCGGTCGCGCGGGATCACGTCGATGTCCGAGCCGTGCACCTTGATCACCACCGGCACCCCGAGCAGCCGCCCCAGGCACACCGCGGCGAAGCCGTCCGGGTAGGCGAAGGCCCCGACGATCACGTCGGGCGACGGGCCGCGCCCGACGAGCTCCGGGAGCATCGACGCTGCATACAGCGGGCCGTTCAGGGCCGGCGCGACCCTCGGCACGTAGAGATAGCGCGGGTGCCGGACCGGCAGCCCATCGATGACCTCCTCGCGCGGCGCGCTGGCGCCGACAGGCCACTTCGAGAGCCGCTCCATGCCAGGGAACCACGGGATCGTCGCGAGCACCCGGACGTCGCAGTAACGCGACAGCGCGGCGAACTGGCGGCGATTGTACGGCGCCTCGTCCGGGTGGACCGCATTCGGGAAAATTTTCGTGATAAGCAAAACGCGCATCCGCCGCAAGAGCTCCTCCTGTCTGATCGATCCGAGGCAGTGAGCGCCCCGACAAAGGCTGTTGTTGTGTTTCTGTCGGCTTCTGTCGGAAGCCCCGGACAAGCCTGCTGGGAGCTACACGTCCAGCCCCGCCCGATCGCCGGGCCGTCCGTCCCGCTCGCCCCGTCCGGGGGTCAGTCCGCCCGCTGGAGGGCCGCCCGCTGGAGGGCGCGCCGGCTCGGCCGAGCCCGCGGGGGCCGATGGCGCGCCCGCCCGGGGCGAGGTCCCGCCGCGCCGCCGGGCGACGAGCTCGTCGAAGAGGCGCACGTGCGCGTCGACCATCGCCTCCAGGCTGAACTGCTCGGTGAACTTCGCGGGGCTCCGCGTGCGCGCGCGCTCGCGGAGCTCCGCGTCGCGGGCGACGCGCGAGAGGTGCTCGACCAGCGCGCCCGGGTCCTTCGGCGGGACGAGGAACCCGTCGACCCCGTGCTCGACGACCTCGGGGACGCCCCCGACGCGGCTCGCCACGATCGGCTTGCCGAGCGCGAGCGCCTCGAGCAGCGCGAGCGGCAGCCCCTCCCAGAGCGACGGGAGCACGTAGGCGTCGAACGCGGAGACGAGCTCGGGGACGTCGGAGCGATAGCCGGGGAAGAGCACCCGGTCGCCGAGCCCCGCGTCCCTGGCGCGCTGCTGCAGCTCCCCCCGGAGCGGGCCGTCGCCCGCGATGACGAAGCGCGCCTCCGGCACGCGCCGCAGCACCTCGGGCGCCGCCTCGATGAGGTAGCGGAGCCCCTTCTGCTCGATGTGCACCACCGCGCACCCGAACACGAACTCTTGCTCGCCGATGCCGAGCTCCGCGCGGATGCGCCCCTGCTCACCGCTGCTCAGGGCCCGGGCGAAGCGCGTCCCGTCGATACCATTGTGGATGACCCGGACCGGCGCGCGGACCTTCACGTCGTCGACGAGGATGCGCTTGAGGTCGTGCGAGACCGCGACCATCTCGTCGGCGAGGTAGGCGTAGTAGCCGAATTTGCGCCGATCGAAGCCCTTCGCCCGGTTGATCTGGTTGTGCTCCGAGTAGACGACCAGCGGCCGATTCCGGAGCAGGCGCGCCGCGATGCCGGCGAAGATGAGCGGAGCCCGGTTGTGGACGTGGACGATATCCACCGAGCGCTGGTGGAAGAAGCGCCGGATCCAGAGGAGCGCCTCCGGATCGCTCTTGAGGCCGGGCAGCACCGGCCGGAGGTCCTTGGTGATCACCAGGCACTTCGAGCGGGGGAGCTTCACCTCCGAGAAGAGCCGCCCCTCGCCGTCGAGGCAGATCAGCGACAGGTCGAAGCCCTGATCGCCGAGCCGATCGAGGAGGCTCAGCACCACCTTCTCGAGCCCGCCGACCTCGAGGTTGTTCACGACCATGCAGACGTTGGGCTTGCTCATACTCTCCTGAGCGGACCGTCAGGTCGCAGCGGTCGTCCTCGGAGCGCCTGTCGCGCCACGACAGAGATGTCGACCGTGCGATGAGCGTTCCGTGTCATTGTGACTCAGGTAGGTGAGCGTATCATGACACCGGCGTGCTGTTCGTTTGACTTCGCACATCGGCGTCGGCGCGTCGCGCGCAGCGAGCGCCGCTCTCCCACGGCGCGCCCCGCGCCGCCCGCGTCTCGCCGGGACATCGGGCGCGCCGCGCTCGTCGCCCGCCGTCCCTCGTCGCCCGAGACGTCTGCGCGATGACATCGCGCCCGCGAGCGCCTGCCGCCCCGGCGGGACGCGCGCGACGCCCACGCGGCGCCCCCTACAGCGCGGCGATCTTGCCCTGCTCCGGCGACGACGCCGTCGCATAGAGCTTCTTCGGCATCCGCCCCGCCAGGTACGCCATTCGCCCGGCCCTCACGGCGTCTCTCATCGCCTGCGCCATCAGGATCGGGTCCCGCGCGCCCGCGATGGCCGTGTTCATCAACACCCCATCACACCCGAGCTCCATCGCCACCGCGGCGTCGCTCGCTGTCCCGACTCCCGCGTCCACGATCACCGGCACCTTCGCTGTCTCGCGGATGATCATCAGGTTGTACGGGTTCCGGATGCCGAGCCCGCTGCCGATCGGGGCCGCCAGGGGCATCACGGCCGCGCACCCGAGGTCCTCCAGCTTCCGACAGACGATCGGGTCATCGATGCAGTAGGGCAGCACCGTGAACCCCTCCTTCACCAGGATCCGCGCCGCCTCCAGCGTCGCCTCGTTGTCCGGGAACAGCGTCCGTTCGTCGCCGATGACTTCGAGCTTCACCAGGTCCGACAGCCCGAGCTCGCGCGCGAGCCGGCAGGTGCGGACCGCATCCTCGGCGGTGGCGCAGCCCGCCGTGTTCGGCAGGATCGTGACGCGCCTCTGCTGGAGCAGCGACATCATCGACCCCTCGCCCCGATCCTTCAGATTGACGCGGCGGAGGGCCACCGTGACCACCTCCGCGCCGGACGCCTCGAGCGCGCGACGGGTCTCATCCATGTCCCTGTACTTGCCCGTCCCCACGAAGAGTCGGGAAGTGAACGTGTGTCTGCCGATCGTCAACGCGTCGCTCGTCATCGCAGGCTCCTCGGGTCTCGACCTAGACGATCTGCTAGTCGGACCGGGACACAGGGTCCAGCGCGTCGACCACGCCCCGGCGCTTCCGGCGCGCCTCGCTCGCCAGCATGGTATCTTTGCGCCGATGTCTCCCAGAGCCTTGATCATAGCCCTCCTCTTGGCGTTGCCCCCCGCCCTCACCCTCGCGCCCCCAGGCGGCGCCGTCCCGGCCGCCGGGGTGGGCCCCGGCGCGCTCCTGTCCGGTCCGCGCGCGGCGCAGGCAGCCGTCGCCATCCAGCTCTCGCTGGATGAGCTCGTCTCCGCCGCCTCGTACGTCGTGGTCGCGACCGCGGCCGAGCAGCAGAGCAAGTGGGAAGAGCTCGGCGGCTCCAGGAGGATCGTCACGTATACCCGCCTGTCGATCGACCGGACCGTGGCCGGACAGCCCGACGGGGACGTCTGGGTCAGGACGCTCGGGGGCGTGGTGGGAGACATCGGACAGCACGTGGAGGGCGACGCGCAGCTCAGGGTCGGCGCGCAGGCGATGCTCTTCGTGTCCCGGGCGAGCTCCGCCCTGGTCGTCTCCGGGATGGCCCAGGGCCACTACCCCATCGTCGACGGCGCGGAGACGCGGCGGGTGGCCGGCGCGCCGCGCATCGCCGTGCGGCGGCTCTCGGCGAGCCCGTCCAGCGGGACGGTCCTGGCCCGGCCCGGCCCCGCGATCTCGGCGCGCGAGCAGCTCGTCGGCGCGACGCTCGACGCGGCGATCGACGCGGTGAGCCGCGCCTGGAAGGCGAAGCATGCGCAGAAGTGACCGCGCGCCCGCCGGGCGGGGCGCGCGCGCCCGCGCCCTCGCCGTGGCCTTCAGCGCGATCGCCGTCGCGGCGCTCGTCCACCCCCGGGCCGCCCTGGCCTTCTGCCGCACCAGCGTCTGCCCCAGGACGCAGTCGACCGCGGCCGTCTGCACGCCGGCGCAGTCGACCGACTGCGGCATCCCCCTCGCCTGGCCGTCGCCGTGCGTCGGCTACGCCATCCAGGAAGACGCCTCGGACCAGGTCTCGCTCGCGGAGACCGAGGCGATCTTCGCGCTGGCGTTCGCCGCGTGGACCGAGGCCGACTGCGGCGGCGGGGAGACCCCGCGCATGGAGGTCACCTACATGGGCCCGGTCGCGTGCGACGCGCACGAGTACAACCAGCGCCAGGGGAACGCGAACCTCATCACGTTCCGGGACGACGGGTGGCCGTACGGCGGCAGCGGGAGCACCCTCGCGCTCACGACCGTCACCTACAACCTCAAGACCGGCGAGATCTACGACGCCGACATGGAGATCAACTCGTTCGACCAGAAATTCACGCTCGGCGACGACGGCGTGGGGACCGATCTGCTGAGCGTCGCGACCCACGAGGCAGGCCACTTCCTCGGGCTCTCGCACTCGAGCGATCCGGAAGCGACCATGATGGCGCACTACAACGACGGGACCGTCCTGCTCCGCGACCTCCACGACGACGACATCGCCGGGATCTGCGCGGTGTACCCGCCCGGGGCGCCGGTCAAGGGGTGCGACCCCACGCCGCGCCATGGCTTCTCCGACCTGTGCGCCGCAGATCAGCCCAGCAGAGCGCAGGCGAGCGGCGGCTGTACCGCGGTCCCATCGCCGGGCGGCGGCGGCGGTGGGCTCCTCGCCGCCGCGCTCGCGTCGCTGGGCGCGATCGCGCGGGCGCGGCGCGGCGCGACGGCGCGCCCGGGCCGGAAGAGGGCCCCCTGAGCCAGAGCCCTCTCCTCCTCGTCGAGCGCGAAGACGAGCTCGCCCGGCTGGTCGAGCGCGCCGCGCGCGCCGACGCGCTCGCGGTCGACGTCGAGGCCAACGGGCTGTTCGCCTACCGCGCGCGGCTCTGCACGGTCCAGCTCGCCTTCCGCGAGGGGGACGGCATCGCGGTCGCGGTCGTCGACGCGCTCCGCGTGCCCGTCGGGCCGCTCGCGCCGCTCCTCGGGGCCGCGGGGCCGCCCAAGGTGCTGCACGACCTCACCTTCGACGCGCGCATGCTCGCCGAGGCGGGCGCGCCGCTCGCCGCGGTGCGCGACACCTCGGTCGCCGCGCGCATGCTCGGCTGCGCGGCGACGGGGCTCGCGGCGCTGCTCGCGGCGGAGCTCGGCGTGAAGGTCGACAAGCAGCTCCAGCAGCACGACTGGGGGCGCAGGCCGCTCGCGAGCGCCGAGCTGCGCTACCTGGCCGACGACGTGCTCCACCTGCTCTCGCTCGACGCGCGCCTCGCGGAGCAGGGCCGCGCGCTCGGGATCGACGACGAGATCGCGGAGGAGTGCGCCCACAAGCTCTCGGCCGCCCTCGGTCCGCCGCGCGATCCGCGGCCCGCGTACGCGCGCGTCAAGGGCGCCCAGGCGCTCGACCCGGAGGGCCGGGCGATCCTGCGGCGGCTCGTGGCGGCGCGCGAGGCCGCCGCCGAGGAGGCGGACCAGCCCGCCTTCAAGATCGTCGCCAGCGAGGTGCTGCTCGAGCTCGCGCAGCGGAGGCCGGCCCGGGCCGACGACGTGCGCGCGGTCCGCGGGGCCGCGGCGGGACGTGCGGCGGGCTTCGTCGCCGCGTGGCTCCGCGCCATCGAGCAGGGGCGCAGCGACGGCGACGTGCCGGAGGACGAGCGCGCCCTCTTCCAGCAGGCCCGCCCGCCCCGGAAGGAGCTCGCCGCCCGGCGCGCGGTGGAGAGCCGGATCACCGCGTGGCGCAGGGCCGAGGCGAGGTCGCGGAAGGTCGACGAGCAGGTCGTGCTGCCAGGGCACTGCGCGCAGGATCTCGTGGAGATCGCGCTCGCGGGCGGCTCGCTCGACAGCGCCGCGGTCGCCGCCGCGATCGCGCGCATCCCCGGGCTCGGCGCGCGCCGGCTCGCGCGCTACGGCACGGCGCTCGCGGCGCTCGCGACCGCGGCGCTGTCGAGCGAGCCGCCCGCCGCAGCGGTGTAGCTGCGAGGGAGCCTACGCACCGCGCGTCGCGCGCGGTGCGATACGCGCGCCACCCGGCTCACGCGCGCGACGCCCGGTCGACAGGCACGCCGGGCGATGGAATAGCAGGGGCCCATGCCCAGGAACGATCCTCCCGAGGCGCCGAAACGGCGCCGCCTTTGGCCGGCGGCGCGGTGGTGGTTCCGCGCTGCGTTCGCCTTCTCGCTCGTCTTCGGGTGCGTCCTCCTCGGAGCGAGCGCCGCCGAGCTGGCCCCTCCGCCTGCCCCCTCGGCGCCGCCGACGGCGAGCGCCGAGGGCGGCGTCGATCCTGAGACGCTCCCGGTCGCCCCCGACTCGCCGCAGGCCTCCATGCGCCGCTTCATCGAGCTTTGCCGCGCGGGCGACTACGCCGAGGCCGCGCGCTACCTCGATCTGCCGCCGAGGGCGGACGGCGCGGTGCTCGCGCAGAAGCTCAAGGCGGTGCTCGACCGGCACATCTGGCTGGACGTGGCGGCGCTCTCGCCGCTCCCGCTGGGGGACGCGCAGGACAACCTCGGGGCTGGCGTGGAGGAGCTCGGCAAGATCCCGACCCGGACAGGGCCCCAGCCGGTGCGCCTGGTGCGGCGAACGACGCCCGACGGCGTGCGCTGGATCTTCTCGCGCGCGACCGTGGACCGCGTCGGCGAGTGGTACGCGCGGCTCGAGGATCGCTGGCTCCGCGACCACCTGCCGCCGGCGCTGCTGCGCGCGGGCCCGCGCGAGCTGCTCTGGTGGCAGTGGCTCGCTTTGCCGGTCCTCGCGCTGGCCGCCTGGCTCGTCGGCGCGGTGCTGAGCTTCCTCCTCCGCGCCTTGCTCCGCCGCATCATCGTGCGAACGGACTCCACGCTCGACGACGCGCTCCTCGAGGGCACGCGCGGTCCGCTCACGTTCGCGGCGGCGCTCCTCGCCATCGCGGCCGCGCTCCCGTGGTTCGGGCTCTACCAGCCGGCCGAGGAGTTCCTCGACAAGGTGGTGCGCGCCGGCGTCTTCGTCGCCGTCTTCTGGTTCGCGCTCTGCGCGATCGACGCCGTCGGCGGCCGCCTGCTCGCCGCCCCCGCGACGCGCGACAACCCCGCGGCGCGCTCGCTCGTGCCGCTCATGGGGCGGATCGCGAAGGTCGCGATCGTGATCGTCGGCGCGATCGCCGTGCTGTCGGAGCTCGGCTACCCGGTGGCGAGCCTCCTCGCCGGCCTCGGCATCGGCGGCGTCGCGCTCGCCCTCGCCGCGCAGAAGACGGTGGAGAACCTCTTCGGCTCGGTCTCGATCGGCATCGACAAGCCGTTCCAGGTCGGCGACTTCGTGAGGGTCGACGCGCTCCTCGGCACGGTCGAGAGCATCGGGCTCCGGTCGACCCGGATCCGCACGCTCGACCGGACGCTCGTCACGATCCCGAACGGCAAGCTGGCCGATCTCCAGATCGAGTCGTACACGGCGCGCGACCGGATGCGCCTCGCCTGCGTGCTGAGCCTCGTGCACGAGACCACCCCCGAGCAGCTCCGCGCGATCATCGAGGGGTGCGAGCGCGCGCTGCGAGCGCACCCGCACATCTGGCCCGACGACGTCGTCGTGCGCTTCATCGGCGTCGCCCCCTCGTCGCTCGACGTCGAGGTGATGGCCTGGTTCGAGACGCGCGACTTCGGCGAGTTCCGGACCATGCGCCAGGAGATGCTGATCACCTTCCTGGAGATCGTCGGCTCGGCCGGGTCGAGGCTCGCGCACCCGACGCAGACGCTGCACCTCGCGACGCGCGACGGGGAGCGCCCGCAGGCCGACGCGGCCGACGGTGGCGGCCCGGCTAACGGCGGGCGGCGTGAGCTGCGGCAGGCGCCATCGGCTGGAGCCCGGCCTTCTCGATGAGCGCGCGGTCCTCGTCCGGGCCCGGGTTCGGGGTGGTGAGCAGCTTGTCTCCGTAGAAGATCGAGTTCGCCCCCGCGTACATGCAGAGCAGCTGCGCCTCGCGCGAGAGCTCCGTCCGGCCGGCGGACAGGCGCACCATCGCGCGGGGCATCATGAGCCGCGCGACCGCGATCATCCGGACGAACTCGATCGGGTCCACGGGCGGCAGGCTCTCCAGCGGCGTGCCCGGCGAGCGCACGAGGGCGTTGATCGGCACGCTCTCCGGCTGCGGATCGAGGCGCGCGAGCTCGACGAGCATCTCGCAGCGGTCGGCGATCGACTCGCCCATGCCGATGATCCCGCCCGAGCAGACGGTGATGCCCGCCCGCCGGACGTTCCGCAGCGTGACGAGCCGCTCGTCGTACGTGCGGGTCGAGACGATGGACTTGTAGGCTTTCCGCGACGTGTCGAGGTTGTGGTTGTAGGCGTCGAGGCCGGCCTCCTTGAGGCGGCGCGCCTGGTCGTCGGTGAGCATGCCGAGGGTGCAGCACGCCTCGAGGCCGAGGGCCTTCACGCCGCGCACCATGTCGAGGACGCGCTCGAAGGCGGGGCCGTCCTTCACCTCGCGCCACGCGGCGCCCATGCAGAACCTCGTCGAGCCGCCGCCGCGGGCGCGCTCCGCGGCCGCGAGGACCGCGCCGACGTCGAGCATGCGCTCCGCCCCGACCTCCGTCTCGTAGTGGCTCGACTGCGGGCAGTAGGCGCAGTCCTCGGGGCAGCCGCCCGTCTTGACGCTGAGCAAGGTGCAGAGCTGCACCTCGTGCTCGCCGTGGAAGGCGCGGTGGACCGAGCGCGCGCGGTCGATCAGCTCGAAGAGCGGGAGATCGTGCAAGGCGACCGCCTGCTCGACCGTCCAGTCGTGGCGGACCGCGCCCGCCGCCGGGGCGCGACCGCCCGGCTCGCCGCGCCCACCCTTGTGCTCCGCCGTTTCTCGTTCGATCCCTTCGAGCATGGGCTCGCTCCATACCCGGGCTTGAGGCGCCGCCGCAAGCGAGCCGCGCGGGGCGCGGAGCGCGGAGGGGGAACGAGCCGCGGGAGACCTCGGGAGACCGCGAAATGTCGTGCTCCAGACGCGACGGAGCGCTTCGTTTCCGCGACGGAAGCTTCCGGAGCGCGGCAGACGGCCTCGGGCACGCGCCGGAAGCCGTTATTGTGAGATAAATTACTTAATCTGGTCACAACGCGGCGCTTGCTGCGAAGGCGTCGCGGTCGACGATGGACGACCTTGACGGCGAGGAGCAGTCGGTGCGCGAGGCGAGCCGCGCGCCGAACGATCTCACCGTCGTGACCATGACGCTCTCGGCGCAGAGCCTCGATTGGGACGCTGGCAGGCCGGTACCACTCGATGGTTTCAACAAATTCACCATGGTGATCCGACGATGAGCCACTCTGGATCTAAATTCTTCGCCTGGTGCGACGAGCCAGAATGGATCGATGCGCTCGCGGCGGCACTGACACCGAGGGGTCGAATCCGGACGACCCGGGGCACCCGCGATCGGAGAGGGGGAGAGCGAGGTGCCGTGCGGCGAAATCCTCGCCAGGACGCAGTTCGCTACAGCGACGTCACCGCCTTGGCCGTCTCCTTGGCGATCGCACCCTGGGCGACGAGCTGGCGCAGGTGCGCCTCGAAGGTCTGCATGCCGTAAGGAGTGACCCCCTTCTCCATCAGCTCGCGCAACGACGGGCTCCCCTCCGGGCGACGGATCGCATCGCGCACCGCGGCCGTCGCGACAAGCACCTCGGAGGCCAGGACCTCCCCGGCACCGTCGCGGCGAGGGAGCAGGCGCTGCGCAACCGCGCCCTGGAAACAGTCGGCCAGCCGGTCGCGCACCTCGTTCGGACTCCTGCCAAGCGCGACAAGCCGCCCGAGCGTGCGTGTGACGTCCGGCGTGTGCACGGCCGCAAGCACGAGGTGCCCCGTCTCGGCAGCGTGCAGCGCCAGATCGAGCGACTCGCCGTCGCGGAGCGCGCTGAGCATCACGACGTCCGGATCCTGCCGCAGCGCGGAGCGCAGCGCGGTCGGAAAATCCGAGGTGTCCACGCCGATCTCGCGCTGGCTCACGCTGGAGCGGTTGTCGTCGTGCACGTGCTCGATCGGGTCCTCGAGGGTGACGATGTGGCGCGGCAAGGTCGCGTTGATCTGCCCGACAAACGCGGCCAGCGTGGTGCTCTTGCCGCTGCCAGCCGTGCCGGCGACGAGGATGAGACCATGGTCGTGCTCCGCCATCGCCCGCACCGCCGAAGGCACGCCCAGCTCATCGAACGCGGGGACCTTGAGCGGAATGCTGCGCAGGATGATCGCGAGCGAGCCGCGCTGGCGATACAGGTTGACCCGGAACCGTCCAAGGCCCGGGACGACATACGAGGTGTCAAGCTCCTGGAGCGTGGCAAGCAGCTCGCGCGAGGGCCTCCCCGCAAGCAGCACGCGCGCCGCAGCCTCGCTGTCCTCGGGGCGGATCCTGTCGACCCGGAAATAAACCATGTCGCCGCGCACCCGCGCGCCCGGCGGCTGACCGACCTTGAGATGGATGTCGCTGGCGTGGGCGGCTAGCGCCTTGCCGAGGAGCTGGTGGAGGAAAGCCTCGGAGGTGTACGGCGTCGTCACGGGGGGCAAGCTACCAAAATGGACCCCGACCGGCCCAAAGCGCGGCTGCTCGACCCGGCGGCCAGGGGCGCCGCGCAGGACGGCCGCGCGGGTGGTGCGGTCATTTGAACATGAAGGCGGGAAGGCGGGAAGAAAACCCTAATGATCTTCCTGACTTCCCGACTTCATGGGATACCTCTCTGGGCAAATGACAGCACCACCGCCGCGCGGCCTTGACGTCCCGCGGCCGGCCGCGCAGGACGTCAAGGCTGCGGCGCCTGGCCCCCGGCGGTGCCCGCGCCGGTGACCGCGGGGTCCAGATCCGCAGGGATCCGGCCAGGGTCGACGAGCCCCTTCTCGGCGAGCGCGCGCGCCGCCGAGATCGCGAGCGCGCGCTCCTCCGCAGGGAGGTCGCGCCTGCCCGACAGCTCGACAAGCGCCGCGGCCGCGGCGCGCGCCCCGTCCGGGTCGAGCGGCTCGCGCGGGCGCGGCGGACGGCCGGCGATCCCGAGGAGCGCGTCGAGCAGGGGGGCGAGCGACGGCCCGCTCGCCGCGCGGGCGCGCTCGGCGAGCGGCGCGAGCGCCAGATCGGCGTCGTCGGCGTGAGGCAGCGCGCGCAGCGCCGTGAGCGCGATGTCGCCGCCGTCGTCCAGCGCGTCGAGGAGGCCGGACGCGCCCTCGGCCTCGGCCAGTCGGGCGCACTCCAGCGGGTCGTCCCCGGCGGCGAGGCGCCAGCGCGGATCCGTGAGGCGAGGGCTCGGCGGGCGCGGCGCCGCCGAGACGGACGCTGCCGGCGAGGAGGGCGACGACGAGGCGCGCGAGGAATTCGCGCGCTCGCGGCCGCACGCGACGGGGGCGAGGAGGACGAGCGACAGGCACGCGACAAGGGCCGCACGCGCCGCGAGGGGCGCGCGAGGGAGGACCGCGCGACCCCTCCCCCGCGTCACGGCCGCCCCGGCGTCACGGTTGATCGATGAGCGCGAGCGACCGCTTCGTGGGCGCGTTCTCGGGCTCCTGCCGCGAGTTGTACTCGTCGACCACACGGTTGATGTGCATCGAGCAGAACTTCGGCCCGCACATCGAGCAGAACTCCGTGGTCTTGAAGTACTCCTGAGGGAGCGTCTCGTCGTGCATCGCCTGGGCCGTCTCCGGATCGAGCGAGAGCGCGAACTGCTGCTTCCAGTCGAAGGCATAGCGGGCGCGGCTCAGCGCGTCGTCGCGATCCCGCGCGCCCGGGCGCTTGCGCGCGACGTCCGCGGCGTGGGCGGCGATCTTGTAGGCGATGAGGCCCTGCTTCACGTCGTCCGCGTTCGGCAGGCCGAGGTGCTCCTTCGGCGTCACGTAACAGAGCATCGCGGCGCCCGCGAAGCCGGCCATCGTCGCGCCGATGCAGCTCGTGATGTGGTCGTAGCCGGGTGCGAAATCGGTGACGAGCGGGCCGAGCACGTAGAACGGCGCCTCGTGGCAGAGCTCCATCTCCTTCTGCACGTTCATCGCGATCTGATCGAACGGCACATGCCCGGGGCCCTCGATCATGACCTGCACGTCCTTCTCCCAGGCGCGCTTCGTCAGCTCCCCGAGCGTCTTCAGCTCGGCGAACTGCGCCGCGTCGCTCGCGTCGTGGAGGCAGCCAGGGCGGAGGCCGTCGCCGGCCGAGATCGTGACGTCGTACTTGGCGCAGACCTCGAGCACCTTGTCCCAGTGCGTGTAGAACGGGTTCTGCTTGTGGTGCTCGATCATCCACTGCGCCATGATCGAGCCGCCGCGCGAGACGATGCCCGTGATGCGGCCCTTCACGAGCGGCAGGTGCTCGAGCAGCACGCCCGCGTGGATCGTGAAGTAATCGACCCCCTGCTTCGCCTGGTGCTCGAGCATGTCGATGAGGTCCGCGGCCGTCATCTTGTCCGTGCCCTTGCACGCCTCGAGCGCCTGGTAGATCGGCACCGTCCCGATCGGCACCGGGGAGTCGGCGATGATCGCGCGGCGGATGCCGTCGATGTCGCCGCCGGTCGACAGGTCCATCACCGTGTCGGCGCCGTACTTGATGGAGTAGCGCAGCTTCTCGAGCTCGCCGTCCACGTCGCTCGTGGTCTGGCTGTTGCCGATGTTCGCGTTCACCTTGCAGAGCGACGCGATGCCGATGCACATCGGCTCGAGGTTCAGGTGGTTCTTGTTGGCAGGGATGATCATCCGGCCGCGCGCGACCTCGCTGCGGATGAGCTCGGGCGCGAGGTTTTCACGGCGGGCGACGTACTCCATCTCCTCCGTGACGACGCCCTTCCTCGCGAAGTGCATCTGACTCTGGTTGGGGCTCCCGGCGCGCTTGCTCACCCATTCGGTCCGCAACATCAACAACCTCGCTTTCGAGGTGGGCGGTGTAGGTCGCGACCGCGCGCGACGCAAGCCTCCCGTCGCGCCAGGCCGCCCGCGTTGAGCCCGCGAACCAGGGCCCGCGAACCAGGGCCCGCGAACCGGCGCCCGCGGCGGCGCGGCGCGCCGCGTGGGCGCGCGCCGCTCAGGGCGATGGCGGCTCGGGGAGCTCGGTCATCATGCCGAGCGTCTGCGCGCCGGCCGCCTTCGCGCCGTCGAGCACCTCCACCACGGTGCCATAGACGGCGCCGTCGTCGGCGACGACGAAGACGATCCTGTCCTGCGGCCTGCTCTGGCGCTCGAGGAGCGGCCTGAGCTTGCCGACGAGATCGGCGCGCTCGACCCGCTCGTCGTTCACCAGGAGCTCGCCCTGCGCGCTCACCCGGACGACCAGCTGGTCGGGCGGCGGGGGGGTGTCCACCTTGACCTGCTCGGTGTCCGGCACGCGCACGCCGATGTCCTTCTCGAGCAGCGGCGTCACGACCATGAAGATGATGAGCAGCACCAGCACGACGTCGACGAGCGGCGTCACGTTGATGTCCGAGTTCAGCGGCACCGCCGGCTTGACGACGAACTTCCTCTTCGCGCGAGCGCTCATCGCCGCTACCTCCCCTTCAGCTCCTCGACCGCCAGCGACACGCTCTTCGCGCCCGACTTGCGCGCCGTCTCCATCACCCTGCGGACGTCGCCGAACGAGAGGCGCTGGTCCCCCTTGACAAGCACCTTGCGCCCGCTGTTCGCGGCGAACTCGCGCGTGAGCCGCGCGGCGAGCCCGGCCTCATCGTACTGGTCGTTCTCGACCCACACCGTCTTCTCCAGCGTCACGGAGAGGATCAGCGGGTCCACCTCCTTCTTCTCCTCGTCCACCTTCGCGGCCTGCGGCAACTTCACGTCCTTGCCGCGCTGCAGCATCGGCGTGACGACCATGAAGATGATGAGCAGCACCAGCACGACGTCGACGAGCGGCGTGACGTTGATCTCGCTCTTGAGGCCCTTCTGCGGGCCGGCAGCCATCCCCATTGGAACGCTCGCTTCCCGGCTGAGCGCGTCAGCGCGCGCCTCGCCGCGGGCGCACGGCGCCGCGCGCCGCGCTCCGCAACCAGACAGGCACCGTGTCGCGCGGGCTCTGTGTCAAGCGGCCTCGTCGGAGGCCGGCGCGAGGCGGCCGTCGAGCCGCTTCGCCACGATATCGAGGAGCTCGTTCGACGACTCCGAGATGTCGATCGCCCGGGCGTCGACCCAGCCCTGGAGATAATTGTAGCCCATGACGGCCGGGATCGCGACGAGCAGGCCAAAGGCGGTCGTGATGAGCGCCTCCGCGATACCCGCCGAGACGGTGCCGAGGCCGCCGGAGCCGGCGGCCGCCATCTGCTGGAACGCGGTCACGATGCCCATGACCGTCCCGAGCAGGCCGACGAACGGCGCCGTGGAGCCGACCGTGGCGAGCAGGCCGTAGCCGCGCTTCAGACTGAGCACCTCGCGCTGCGCCTGGCGCTCGAGGGCCCGCGAGACCGACTCGAACACACCGTCACGCTCGTGCCCCTGCGCCGGCAGCCGGGAGGGGGCGCTCGACGCGTAGGCGGCGAGCCCGGCGCCGATGACGCGCCCGAGGTAGCCAAGCTCGGCCGGGGGCTTGGCGGCGGCCCGGGCGCCCTCGAACTCACCCCGGGCGAGCATCGGCCCCACCCGCTCCGCGAAGGCGCGGGAGGCGGCGCGCGACTTGAACGATACGACGAGGCGCTCGCCGAAGATGATCAGGGACGAGACGGACATGAGGGCCAGCGCGAACACGATCAGCTTCGCGAAGAGCCCCATGTGGCCCCACAGCTCAATCAACGTGAATTGCATCGTCTCGCTCGCGCCTCCTGGCGCTCCATGGTGTCGTGATGGTTTTGGCTAGGCTGGATCAGCGCCTCTGGACGCCGCAGCGAACTCGACAGTACCTCGGAGCGGACCTACCCCGTACCCTTCTCTACTACGTGCCGAGCCCGTTCAACAACACCCCCGGGCCCGACGGTCAAGGGAGCTTGAGCCGGATGTTGAACACGTAGTCGACCGAGACCGGGCGCCCCTGGTACATCACCGGGGTGTAGCGACGGCCCGAGAGCGCATCGAGGATCGCCTTGTCCATGTGGGGCAGTGATTTGACCATGCGGCAATGGGTCAGGGCGCCGTCGACCTTGATGACGCACTTGACAATCGCGAGCCCCTCCACCCGCGCGGCGAGCGCCTCGCGCGTGTACTGCGGATCTCGCCCCGAGGTCATCGTCGGCCGGCTCATCCCGGCGCCGAACGGCAGCACCACGTTTTGCGGCGGCGCCGTGCTGCCCAGCTGACCGCCGAGCTGGCCGCCCAGCGTACCGCCGATCTGCCCGCCGACCTGGCCGCCGACGGTCCCGCCTGGAACGCCGCCCTGGACTCCCCCCTCGACGCCGCCCGGCTGCTCCGGCGCCTCGTCCTTGGCCGGCTCCGGCTCAGGCGCCTTGGCCTTGGGCTTCTCCGGCATGTCGTAGATGGTGTCAGGTGTCTTGACAGGCTTCGGCTGCTCGATGCGCTCCACCTTCGACGGGCGCTTCGCGCCGCCTCCCGGCGGCGGCGGCGGCGGCGGGGGCGGCGGCGGCGGGGGGGCGAAGAAGGTGACCTCGACGTCCTTCTGCTTCTCGCCCCCCGGGCGCGCGGCCAGCCCGAGGATGGCCGCCGCGATCGCCGCGTGGGCGACAATGGAGAGCGCTGCGCCCGTCCCTAGACGCCCCTGGGTGGCGGTGGCGCGACCGAGTACCGAGTCGAACATGGGGGGTCGTAACTCCTGGAACTCGAGCTGTTCGATCAGGAGGCGCCGTGTGGAAGCGTGCGGCGCCTACCCGGAGTGTACAAGCGAGCAAGTACTACAAAAAAGTCTATTGTCTCGCGCGATTCCTGTCTAGGGTAAGGAGGGACTCGAGGGGCCTGCACTTCTGGAGGGAATTCCGTGAAGTTTCTCGAAAAGAGGCTGAAACACGGAGCGCGCTTACCACGTGCACCGTTGGGGATGTGGGCGGCATTGGTGCTGCTCGCCATGACTTTGTTGACCGCGGTCCCGGCGCTCGCGCAGACGGGCAACAGCGTTCTGATCGGACGGGTAATCGACGCCTCGAGCAAAGCGCCCGTCGCCGATGTGGTCGTGACGGCGACCTCACCCGCGCTGCAAGGGGAGCAGCTCGTGGTCACGGACGGCACAGGGCAGTACCGTATCCCGAACCTGCCTCCAGGCGACTACACACTCCGCCTGGAGAAGGAGTCGTACAAGCCGTACGTGCGCAGCGGAATCGCGGTCCGCACCGGGACGACCCTCCGCGTCAATGTCGAGCTGCTCCCGGAGGCGCTGAAGGCGGAGGAGATCGTCGTCGTCGGCCGCGCGCCGACGGTCGACGTCGGCTCGAGCACGGTGGGCCAGAGCATCACGGAGGACTTCACGCGGCGCATCGCCGTGGCGCCCCCGTCGGGGAAGGGCGCCGCGTCGCGCTCGTTCGAGTCGATCGCCTCGACCACGCCCGGCGCGCAGGCGGACGAGTACGGGACGTCCATCGCCGGCACGTCCTCGCCAGAGAACCAGTACGTGATCGACGGCCTCTCGGTGAACGACCCGGCGTACGGGATCATCGGGACGCCGCTCACCATGGAGTTCATCAAGGAAGTCAACGTGATCGCCGGCGGGTACATGCCCGAGTTCGGCCGCGCGACCGGAGGCGTCCTCGACGTCGTCACGAAGAGCGGCGGCAACGCGTTCCAGGGCTCGGTCTTCTTCAACATCACGCCCGGCGCCACCGAGGGAGCGTTCAAGGAGGTCCGCCGCCAGGGTGAGACCATCTCGACGGACGCGCGCCTGTCATCCATCCGCGACTACGGCTTCGAGGTCGGCGGCCCCATCCTGAAGGACAAGCTCTGGTTCTACGCGGGCGCCATGATCGCGTTCAAGAGCAGCGAGATGGAGCGCAGCCTGTTCGCCACGCGCTACGACCCCGACACCTTCGAGCCTGTGAAGGATCCCGAGACGGGTCTCAACGTCGTCGACCGGCTGCCGGGCACGCAGCGCTTCTACCGCGCCGAGGAGCAGACGCTGCAGTACCTCGGGAAGCTGACCTACCAGATCAACCCGGATCACAGCATCGCGCTCTCGGTCTACGGATCGCCGTCCTCCTCCGGCGGCAACGGCAACTTCGGGTACGACCCGCAGCAGGGCGCGATCGAGGCGTCCAACATCGCCGGCAGGTACGGCGCGATCGCGCACGAGTACGTGGCGTCGTCCAACGACGTCGCGCTGAAGTGGGCGTCGGCGTTCAACAACAAGACCCTGCTGCTCGACGCGACGCTCGGCTGGCACAACCAGCGCAGCGCGCGGCTGCCCCCGGACGGCTCGGAGCTCGGGACGGACAACGGTCTGGCGGGCAGGCCGTTCGTGCTCTGGGCGAGGTACGACCCCAACCGGCGGTCGATCTACGAGTTCGAGAAGCTCTCGCCCGAGGCCCGGGCGATGTGCGAACCGCTGCGCGGGGAGGACGGCGAGATCGCCGCGGTGCCGTGTCAGGTGCGCACGTACTGGGACGGCGGCCCCGACTACCTCGACGACGCCTCGCTCAACCGCGTCCAGCTCAATGCGAAGGTGACGAGCATCTTCCAGGCGCTCGGGCACCACGTCGTCAAGGCCGGCATCGACGGCGAGATCACGACGTACAAGCACATCAAGGCGTACGCGGGCGGCACCACCTACCAGGAGGAGGGAGACGGGACCGCGTTCCATGACGAGCGACAGCTCGGCTTCCTGACCGGTCCGGATGGCCTGGCGACCGGTCCCGGCGCCAGGGACTACGTGATCCAGGACAAGGTCACGGTGTCGTCGCTCGGGGCGACGATCGGCGCGTTCGTGCAGGACAGCTGGAGCATCCTCGACCAGGTGACGTTGAACATCGGAATGCGCTACGACGCGCAGTACCTGTACGCCAGCGACGGCAAGCTCGGGCTGGCGCTCGCGAACCAGTGGTCGCCGCGCGTGGGCGTCGTCTACGACATCACGCAGCAGGGCCGGTCGAAGCTGTTCGCGAACTTCGCGCGGTATTACGAGAGCGTCCCCCTCGACATGATGGATCGCGCCTTCGGCGACGAGCGGAACGTCCGCTCCTACCACGCGGCGGGCCCCGATGGGTGTAACCCTGCGGATCCCGTGGACGCGAAGGGCTATGGCGAAGGGCAGTGCCGGAGCGACGCGAACCGGCCCGGGATCATGGGGAGCCACGATCCGAACCGGGCGTGGTACACGCTCGGCGGCGGCAAGTCCCCGGTGGATCCGGACCTCGCGCCGCAGTCGTCCGACGAGCTCGTTGTCGGCGGCGAGTACGAGATCATCGCGAACGGGCGGATCGGCGCGACGTACACGAAGCGCTGGATGAACAACGTCATCGAGGACATGAGCCGGGACGAGGCGAACACCTACTTCATCGGCAACCCCGGGAAGGGGATCGCGAAGGACTTCCCCGAGGCGAGGCGCGATTACGACGCGCTGACCCTCTATTTCCAGAAGGCCTTCGCCGACCTGTGGCTCGCCCAGGCGAGCTACACGCTGTCCTACCTGCGCGGCAACTATCCGGGCCTCTTCAAGCCCGAGACGGACCAGCTCGATCCGAACATCAACACGGAGTTCGACCTGGCCTCGCTCCTCGTCAACCGCGATGGGGCCCTGCCCGGCGACAACGCGCACGAGATCAAGATCTACGGCGCGAAGACGTTCGAGCTCCCGAAGAACATGCTCGTCGACCTCGGCCTCACGTACCGGTCCCGCTCGGGCGCCCCCATCGACTACTGGGGTTCGCACTACCTGTACAGCTATGACGAGACGTTCATCCTGCCCCGCGGCTCCGGCGAGCGGCTGCCCTGGCAGCACAACTTCGATGGCCACCTCGGCTATTCGGTCCGGCTCTCGAAGGACAGCCAGCTCACCGTCAGCATGGATGTCTTCAACATCTTCAACTTCCAGGGGGTCGTCGCGGTGGACCAGCGCTACACGACGGCGAACGTGAACCCGTGCGTCGATGGAACGCTCGAGGATCTGGAATCGAGGCCCGGAAAACCGACGTGCGTGACCACCACGGACGGCGAGCCGCTCGCGGAGAACGCCAAGAACCCGAACTTCGGCAAGCCGACACAGTACCAGACGCCCCGGCAGTTCCGGTTCGGCGCGCGGGTCACGTTCTAGGCGCGGCGCGCCCGTGAAAGGAAGCAAGCGATGAAGAGGCGATGGCTTGTTGGGATGGCGGGGCTCGCGGCGCTCTCACCGCTCGCGGCGATGTCGCCGGGCTGCTCGCAGCCCAAGCCCGAGTGCACGGTCGGCAGCGCAAGCGCGTACCCGTTCGCGGCGACGTTCACCCTGATCGACGGGGAGGCGGAGAGCCCCTGCGGTCGGAAGGATGGGACTGTCGAGCTCGTGGGGATGCAGGTCTACAACCCGGACGCGAACGGCGACCAGATCCCCGACCGGGACACGAAGCTCGTCGCGATCCAGACCGGGGAGTTCGGCGGCTGGTACCGCGGCGGCGCCACGATCGACCCGAACCCGGACCTGAACGCGTTCGCGATCGGGACCTTCGCGGCGCTCCAGCCGGATGACAACGAGATCTGTACGATACCGACGCTCGCTGCTGCCGAGGTGGTTGTGCTGCCCGCCGGCGAGGGCGGCGCTGGCGGCGAAGGCGGCGCCGGTGAAGGCGGTGCCGGCGGCGAAGGCGGCGCCGGTGAAGGCGGCGCCGGCGGCGAAGGCGGCGCCGGCGGCGAAGGTGGCGCCGGTGAAGGCGGTGCCGGCGGCGAAGGCGGCGCCGGTGAAGGCGGTGCCGGCGGCGAGGGCGGTGCCGGCGGCGAGGGCGGCGCCGGTGAAGGCGGTGCCGGCGGCGAAGGCGGCGCCGGTGATGGTGGCGCTGGCGGCGCTGGAGATGGCGGCGCCGGCGGCGACGGCAGCGAAGTCGCGTGCGACGTTGTCACACCGCCGCCCCCGCCGCCGCCGGGATCGCGCAAGCTCGAGTGGAGCAACGTGCGCGTGTACGTGACGTCGGGCAACCTCGGGAATCAATTCGAGGCTGAAGTCACGTACTCGGAAGAGAGCTGCACGGCGCGTTACAAGGTCGTCGGGCTGTGGCCGATGGTCGATTGCCGGATCTACACCCCACACCCCAATCCCGACTGCGATCCACGCCCCACAGACACATTCGATCAGGGAGTCTGCCAGGATCCTCTCTCCGGCATCTCTCCG
Organism: Sorangium sp. So ce887; assembly: GCF_051521455.1. NCBI lineage: Bacteria > Pseudomonadati > Myxococcota > Polyangiales > Polyangiaceae > Sorangium > Sorangium sp. So ce887. The sequence goes on from NZ_CP150354.1 coordinate 6,177,991, forward strand.
GATCTCAAGGTGAAGTGCGACACCAACGTGGGCCTGTGCGTGCTCGACTCGCCCTCGATCCCCGCCTTCAAGTAGGCAGTCCCGCGGGCGCGACGCCCATCGCCGCGCCCGCGCTGCTCCGGCTCCCCCTCCCCTCACCTCCCCGGCGTCGTCCCTGAGCCCAGGCTCACGGCGCCGGCTTGCCCGCTATCCTCTCCAGGGCCGCGCAGCCGGCACCGCTCGCGATCTCGAGCGCGGCCGTGAGCGCGCACAGGCGCGTCGCCCGCCCGAGCGCGGCCGGATCACCCGACACGATGGCCCGCTTGGCCTCGTACACGGTGCGGAACGACAGCGTCGTCTGCGCGCGAGGGGGCAGCTCCGCGCGACGCGCCGCGAGCACCTCGCCGAGCTTCGGGCCGGGATCGGCGGCAGGCACCCACGTCCAGACCGACGCGATCAGGGCGTCCGCGAACGCCGCGCGCAGCTCGTCGCCGCCGCGCGCGCCGTCGCACGGGAGCGCAGGACCGGTCGGCCCGACGTCGGTGGCAAGGAGCCTCCGCTGCGCGATCCGCCGGAGCAGATCGTTGTTCACGCCGGCGAGCTTGCCGTCCTCCTCCGAGAACGCCCCCGCCTTGAACCGCACGGCGAGCGCGGCGCACCTCTCATCGCGCTCCGCGCGCGCCTTCTCCTCGGCGCGGGCCTTCTCCTCGGCGCGCACCCGCTCCTCGCGCTCGCGCGCCTCCCGGGCCTCGACCGCGGCGCACTGCTCCATCCGCGCGGCCACGCGCCGCTGCTGCTCGCTCGCCGCCCGGCCGAGATCGCCCGACGCGATCTCGCGGACGGCGCACACCTCGGGCCGCGCGAGGAGCGCGTCGACGCGCGCGCGGGCGGTCTGGACCCGCACGATCACCGACAGCGCCGCCACGATGATGAGGGCCGAGACCGCGATCGACGCGAGCTTGCGGATCTGCCGGCGGCGGTACGCCTTGGCGAGCGCGCCGCCGCCGCTCTCGTCGAGCAGCTTGCGGCAGCGGCCGATCATCGCCTGCCAGGCCGCGATGTCGTCGGCGAGCGCCTGGAGCGGCTCCGCGAAAGGGCGATCGCGCCGGACCTTGCTCGCCAGCCGCTCCAGGCACAGGCCCACGTCCGGCGCCTGGCCGTAGTCGGTCACCTCGGCGACCCCCTCGAGCAGCCCGCCGATGCGCCCCGCGTAGACGTCCCACGCGACCACGGCCTCGGTCTGGCTGTCGCCGAGCCGCTCGATCGCCTCGCGCACCTCGTCCATGGGGAGGAGGCGCTCGACGTCCTCCTTGCGGACGCCGGCGAGCTTCGCCGCATGCTCGACGCCGCGCTGGAAGCCGCCGAGGAGCCCCTCCGGGGCGAGCGCAACGAGCCCCTCCGGCACCCTGCTGGCCTGAATGGACGCGCCGGCGTGGTGCAACGGCCCCATCGCGCAGGTCAGGAAGGCGCCCCCGAGCTTCACTTCCATTGCACCGTCGCCCTCTCTACCCCGGACGGCGCGGCGCGGAAAGGCTCGCCGCGTGTCCTCGACGCATCACCGGCCGCTGCGCGGGGCCTCGAGATCCCAGAGGGCGTAGAGCACGTCGACGTCGTACTCGGTGTGTCGCCAGCCCGGGTGGAGGCGGTAGCTGCGCGGGAGCAGGCCCGAGCGCAGGATCGCGTCTGTCTGCTCGGCGAACGTGTAAAGATACATGCTCACGCCGGACAGCTCGGCGTCGGAGAGCGGGCGCGCGGCGCGCTCGTGCATCCGGACGTGCGGCCTGCGCTCGACGATGCTCACCAGCATCCGGCCGCCGGGCCGCATCGCGCCGGCGAGGTTCGTGAGGGCGAGCGCGAGATCGTCGCAGAACTCCAGCGTTCCGAGCGCGAGCGCGACGTCGAACCGCCCCCACGAGCGGGGGATCGGGAGGTGGTAGTCGTGCCGGTGGTACGCGCCGAGGGGCCGCTTCTTGCGGGCGATCTCGAGCATGCCCTCGGCGATGTCGAAGCCGACGACGTCGACGGACGGCGGGAGATCGCGCGTGAGGTGGCCCGGACCGCAGCCCGCGTCGAGCACGCGGCCCCCCTCGGGGACGGCATCGCGCAGGAACGCGCGCACGGGCTTCTCGTAGTGCTGGATGTCCTTCCAGGTGGAGACGTAGTCGGGCGCGAAGTCCTCGTAATAGCCGACGAGCCGCTCGATCCGGGTCGATCGCTTCATGACGCGCCCTTCAGGTGATGTCGTCGACCGCCTGGACGGTCTCCTGGATGTCGTGCTGATGCGTGTGGCCGAGGATCTCGCGCGCCCGCCGGTCGTCGACCATGCACACGTAGCGGATGTGATCGAGCTCGGGGGCCGGGAACGAGGTCGCCCGGAACCGCCAGAGCCGCGGGATGATCGTCTGCATGAGGAAGTGGGGAATCGCCGCGTGCGCCCGCCCTGTCATGTCGATGACGCGCGAGAGCGGCAGCGGCGCCGGGCCCGCGAGGTTGAAGATCCCGCGCACGCCGGGGCGGAGCGCCGCGGCGATCGCGGAGACCACGTCGTCCTGGTGAATGACCTGCACCATCGGATCGAAGCCGAGGAGCGTCGGGATGACGTTGAGCCGGAGGTAATTCGACGGCGCGTTGCGCACGGAGCCGAGGATGTGGACCGGCCGGAGGATGACCGTCTCGGTCTGCGGGTGCTTCCAGAAGAACGACTGCGCCAGCATGTCGACCTCGATGAGGTCGCGGATCTCGCTGAACGAGGCGCCGCCGAGCAGCGGCGCGTCCTCGGTGATGAACTGCGGGTTGTCGGGGCGCGGCCCGTAGGCGTTCGCGCTGGACAGCACGATGAGCTTGGGCACGTCGTACTGCGCGACGAACTCGAGCAGCCGCTGGAAGCCGGCGAGGTTCCAGCTGTGGTGCTCCATCTGGCTGGCCCGCGGGTCGTGCATGACCCCGAGGTGGACCACCGCGGCGAGCTGCTCCTGGCGGAAGATGTCCTGGGTCTTCTTGCGGCGGATATCGATCTGGTGATGCTCGATGTCCTTGGGGCGCCCGTCGAAGCTGCGCCGGTCGACGCCGATCACGCGCCGCTCGCGGTGGAGGCGCCGCGCGAGCCGCCGTCCGAGACGACCGCAGATGCCGGTGATGAGGATGGGCCGGAGGGACGGATCCGTGTCTGCACCGGGGCGGCGGCCTCGACCGAGGATTCGTTCGCTCATCGGAGCGACGGTCGCTTCGAGGCGGCCGATGGTCAAGCCCTTCCTGCCGGTGCAGTCTCACGCGAGGTTTGCTATCGTCCCGGGCCCATGGCCAGCAGAACGACGCTCGCCAGGCTGAGCCACTTCGTCACCCACAGCGCGCTGCCGCTCGCGCGGGTCGGGGTCGACAGCCTGCGCGGCACGATCGACGACGCGACCATCCGGTTGCTCGGTCAGGATTTCGAGGATCGGCTGCGCCGGGTCGCGCTGCCGCACGCCGCCGACGGGGTGGACCCGTTCGGGCTCGACCGCGCGTGGGCGAAGTACGCGGTCGGGGTCGCGGCCTTCTTTCATCGCTTCTATTTCCGGACCGAGGTGTTCGGCATCGACCGCGTCCCCTCCGGACGGGTCCTCCTGATCGCCAACCACTCCGGCCAGCTCCCGTTCGACGGCCTGCTGATCGCGGCCTCGCTGTTCCTCGACGCCGAGCCGCCGCGCGTGATGCGGAGCATGGTCGAGAAGTGGACGCAGACCCTGCCGTTCGTGGCGACGTTCTTCTCGCGCGTGGGCCAGGTGGTCGGCGTGCCCGAGAACGCGCGGCGGCTGCTCGACATGGGCGCCGCGATCCTGGTGTTCCCGGAGGGGACGCGCGGGATCTCGAAGGGGTTCTCCAGCCGCTATCAGCTGCTCGACTTCGGGCTCGGGTTCATGCGGCTCGCGCTCGAGACCGACACGCCGATCGTGCCCATCGCGGTCGTCGGGGGCGAGGAACAGTACATCTCGCTCGGCAACCTCGAGTCGGTCTCGAAGGCGCTCGGGATGCCGACGTTCCCCATCATCCCTCAGGTGCTGATCCCCGGCGGCCAGATGCCGCTGCCGACCCGATACAGGATCTACTTCGGCGAGCCCATGACGTTCCAGGGCGATCCCGACGACGACGACGCGGTGATCCAGGAGAAGGTCGGCCTCGTGAAGGGCCGGATCCAGTCGATGCTGAACCGCGGGCTGAAGGAGCGGAAGAACATCTTCTGGTGATCGCGTGATCGCGTGATCGCGTGATCGCGTGATCGCGTGATCGCGTGATCCTGCGGGCGCTCAGGCGCCCGCGAGCGTGACCACGGCCTCGGGGCCGAGCGAGAGGACGCGCGCGCGACCACCGAGGATGGCGGGCTCGTTGCGGAGGCCGTGGCCGATCGGCAGCCCGGCGACGACGGGGACCCCCAGCGGCAGCAGCCTGTCGCGGAGGACCTCGTCCACCGTGACGCCGTCCGGGCCTGGGTTGCACTGCTCGAAGTCGCCCAGGATCACCGCCGCGGCCGGCGCGAGGTGGCCGCCGACCTCCAGCGTCGCGAGCATGCGATCGATGCGGTACGGCCGCTCGGTGACGTCCTCGATCACAAGGACGCACCCCTCCGGCACGCGGAGGCGGCCGGCCGCGGCGCAGGCGTGGAGCAGGGCCAGGTTGCCGCCGAAGAGCGGGCCCTCGGCGGCGCCGGCGCGCAGCGTGGTCAGGCCGTCGAAGCGGCGCTCGCCCAGCGGATCTTCGAGGGCGCGGATCAGCGCCGCGCGGGCGCGGGCGTCGCCGCGGCCGAGCGCTGTGACGTGGGCGCCGTGGAGCGAGGCGACGCCGGCGCGCGTGGCCTCGACGTGGAGGGCCGTGACGTCGGAGAAGCCGACGATCCAGCGAGGGCGCTCGGCGAGGACGCTCCAGTCGAGCCGGTGGACGAACCGGTTCGCGCCGTAGCCGCCGCGGGCCGCGAAGATGGCGCGCACGTCGGGGTGCGACAGCGCGCGGACGAGCTCGTCCCTCCTCCGCGCGTCGCTGCCGGCCAGGTAACCGGTCCGCGCGAACATCCCGTGGCTGGAGGGCGCCGAGAGCGACGGCTCCCCGCCCCCGCGGCTGTCGCCGGCGAGCGGAGGACCTCCGCCGGTATCGAAGAGCACGCGGTAGCGCTGGGCGAGCCAGCCGAGGCCGACCCGCGCGAGGACGTGCTCGAACGGGCTGGAGGGGGCGATCACGGCGACGGTGTCGCCCGATCGGAGCGCCGGGGGGAGGATCAGAGGGGGCATGTTTCCTCTGTGCCTCTGTGGCTCAAGATCTCTCCGTTGCGCGGCTAAGGAGCACCGGAGTCGTCGTCGAGGAACTCCACATCTTCCGCGTCCTCGTCGACCTCGACCTCGTCGGAGGCAGGCAGGGGCGGCAGCGCGGGCGGGTAGAACGACGGCCGAAGCGCGGCCCCCCCGGCCGCCGCGGCGTGCAGCGGCGGGGGAAGGGGCGGCGCGATGGAGGGAGGACGCGAGGGCGCCGCGAACGACGGCGGCGGCGGCGCGACGGGCTGCGGGGGGGCAGCGGGCGCGACGGGCTCCGCCCCGTAGGCCTCTCCGCCGTCGTCGAGGCCGCCGTGCGCCGGCGGCGCCGCGTAGCCGTCGAGGTCCAACCGCGGCGCAGGGACGGCTTGCTCGTCGGCGGTCGGCGCGGCGTGGCCGGCGCTCTCCGGAGGAAGCTCCTCCCCCTCGGACGGCCCCGCGTGGGCGTCGACGGCGCCGCTGTTCGCGTCGCCCTCGGCCGTCGCGTTCAACGCGTCGCCGTACGCCTCGGCCTGCGGCTCCGGCGCGATCTGCGGCGCCTCCGGGCCGGCCACCCCGGGGTCGTCCACATGCAGCGCCTCGGCAGCGGCGTGCACCCCGCCGCCCGCGTAGCCGTTGCTCATGGCCGCCGCCGCCGCGCCAATCTCCACGCCGGGAGCCTCGAGGGTCGGCAACCGGGGCGCGAGCGGCGGCTCGGTCAGCGACAGGCCCGGCGGCCGGGTCGGCAGCGAGGGCGGCGGCGGGGTGCGCTTGAGCTTGCCGGTCTTCGCCCGCTCGAGGCCCGCCGTCGCCTCCGGATCGCCCGCCTTCATGCGGAGGACGCGGCGCCAGGCGTCCGCCGCCTCCCGCGCCTCGCCGAGCTCCTCCTCCCAGAGGCGCGCCACCTTCCGCGCGAGCTCCGCCCGCTGCGCCGGATCGCGACCGCGGAGGACCTGGTCCTCGTACAGCTGGATCATGCCGCGGTGGTCGCCGAGCTCCTGCAGCAGGCCGGACAGGTCGTTCATCACGTCCTGATCCGAGGGCGACAGGTCGTGGAGCTTCTTCAGATCCGCCGCGGCGCCCTGCCGGTCGCCGAGCACGTCGCGCCGCAGCCTGGCCCGCCGCTGGAGGAGCTTGCGCACGAGCGGGCCGTCGAACACCTCGTCCAGCGCGCGGTTCAGCGTCGCGCCGATGCGGGGCAGGTCGCCCACCTCGCGGCCGAGCGCCTCGAGGGCGTCGAGTGACGCGTCGTCGACCTGCGTGAGCACGGCGTCGCCGAGCCAGCTGAAGGCGCGGTCGACGTCCCCGAGGTCCTGGTAGGCGATCGTGGCCGCCCGGCGCAGCAGCGCCACCCGGGTGCGGCCGCCGTCGCGCGAGCCCTGGCCGCCGGCCGCGAGCGCCTCGGCGAGGATCGTCCGCAGCACGGTCGACTGGGACCGCTCGTCGTCGTCCCGCGCCACCCGCTCGAGGGTGGTGATCGTCTCCTCCTGGACGCCGCCGCCGAGGGCCTGCTCGAAGAAGCTCCTCGCCCGATCGATGGCGCCGCGCTCACAGGCGATCTGGGCGGCGCGGACGAGCGCCGCGAGGCGATCGACCGGCGTGCGGCAACGGCCCACCTGGCGCTCGAAGAGATCGATGATGAGGCTCGGGGCCTCGGCCAGCGCCGCGAGCCGCTGGAGCAGCGGCTCGACCTCGGCGGTCGGCACGCTCGACAGCGCGCCCTCGCCGTGGTGGATGGACTCCAGCGGGTCGGCGCCCATGGAGACCCGGACCTCGGCCTGCCGTATGAGCTCAACCGCGCGGGCCATACCCGAGAGATCCCTGGCGAGGAGCTCGTGCGCGACGGCGAGGGCCTCGCGATCCTGGAGCTCCACCGCGATCGCCTCGAGCTTCTCCGCGAGGCCGGCGTCGGCGGTGCGCGAGCGGGCGAGCTCCATCGCCACGCGCGCGGCGTCGCGGTGGCGGTCGACCTCCACGAACCTGTCGAAGGCCCCGCGCAGGGCGACCTCGCGCCCCGCGCGCGCGACCGACTCGTTCCAGGCGACCAGCTTGGTCGCGACGACGCCCTTCCACCCGAGGCGGTCGCCGAGCGCGACGTAGGCATCCCGGCACGGCTCGTCGCCCTGGTCCGCGAGCCGCTCCAGGAGGGACAGCGCCTCGTCGCTCCTGCCGAGCGCCAGCTCCAGGATCTCGGCGAGGCGGCGGGTCATGTTCGACACCTCGTCCTCGTCGCCCTCCACCTCGATCAACGCCGCCTGGAGGCGCGCGACCGTCGGCCAGTCGTTCAGCCGCTCGGCGAGCCGCTGGAGCCGCGCGATCGCGTCGAGGTCGTCCGGCTCCGCGGCGTGGACGATCTCGAGCGCCCTGACGGCGCCGTGCGGCTCGTCGAGCGGCCCCTCGTACAGCGCCGCGAGCCGCTGCGCGATGTCGAGCTGCTCGGGGCCGTCCACGAGCGCGAGCTCGCGCTCGAGCGCGCCCGCGGTGCCCCGCAGGTTGCCGCGCCGCTCCTCCAGATCGGCGATCCCCCGGAGCGCGATCCGGTTCTGCGGATCGAGATCGGTGACGACGCTCTCGTAGCGCGCGATCGCCGCCTCGAGGTCGCCGGATCCGTCCGCGAGCATGCGCGCCTCGCGCAGGGCGAGCGAGATCTTGCCGGGCTCGCTGTCCGTGAGCGCGCTGAGCCTGTGGAGGAGCTCCGCGCCGTGCTGGTGATCGCCGCGCTCGTCGGCGTCCTCGGCGAGCCGCGCGAGCGCCTCGGCGTCCTCGCCGTCGGTGAGCAGCAGCGAGAGCGTCGCGCGCTCCCCGTCGCGGTCGCCGAGCTCGCGCTGCGCCACCGCCGCCGCCCGCCGCGCCGCGACGCGCGCCGCCCGGTCGCCGAGCAGCTCGGCCCGGTGAAGGAGGAACCGCACGAGCTCGGGCAAGCGGTTCGTGCGCCGGTAGAGGACCTCGATCGCGGGGGCGCAGGCGTCGCTCGCCGGATCGATCTCGAGGGCGCGCTCGACCCGGTCGAGCGCGCCCTCGACGTCGCCGGCGCTGAGGAGCAGCTCGGCGGCCTGGACGAACAGCTCCGGGCGCGCCTTGCGGTCCGCGAGCAGCGCGCGCTCGCAGAGCGCCCGCGCCGCCTCGACGAGCCGGCCGGCCGCGACGTAGGCCTTCTCCGAGAGCTCCCACAGCTTCGGCTGGCGCAGCAGCTCGGCCACCTGGCTGTACGCGTCGCCCGCGGCGCCCGGCTCGTCGAGCCGCATCCGGAGCTCGCCGAGCTTCTGGAGGAGCGGCGCGCGGGTGAGCTTGTCCTGGAACCGGGAGGTCGCGTCGGCGAGGACCCGCGCGGCGAGGTCGAACCGCTCGCCCCGCTCGAAGAGCTTGACCGCGGACTGGATCGCCGTGCTGTCCTCGGGCGAGAGGGTCGCGACGCGCACCCACGCCTCGGCGGCCGCGATCGGATCGCGGCGCTTCTGCTCGTGGAGCGAGACGAGCTTCTTCTCGATCTCGATCCTCTGCGCGACGTCCGAGGTCGCCGCGGCCTCCTGCTCGAGCAGCGCGGCGAGATCGTCCCAGCGGGAGCTCCGCTCGAGCAGCCGCCGCAGCTCGGCCTGGGCCTGCGCGTCGCCGGGATCGAGCTCGGAGAGCAGCTTCCAGGCCTGGACCGCCGTGTCGACGTCACGCAGCTGCGCCTCGCACAGCCCCGCCACGTCGCGCAGCTGCGCCATCCGGCGCTCGACGGGGGCCGTGGGGACGCGCGCCGCCGCGAGCAGGACATCGCGCAGCTCGGCGAACATCCGCTTCTGGCGGAGGTGCTCGTCGACCTGCGCGAGGGCGTCCGGGTTGGCCGGATCGGCCTTGAGCACCTCGCGCAGTCTGGCGAGCGGAAGCGGCTTGCGGGGCTCGGTCACCTCGTCTGCCGCGGGCGACGCCTCCAGCGGGGGCGCAGCGCCGGGGGCTCCAGGAGCCGGCGCGGAGCCGGGCGCGGCCTGCGCCGGGCCGGAGCTCGGCCCGGCGGCGCTCGGGAGCGACGCCGGCGCGTCCGAGGCCGCGGGCCCCGGCACCGGAGCGAACGAGGAGGCCGGCGCGAACGCGGCCACCGCCGGCTGGGCCAGCTCCACCTCGGTCGCGGCGGCGGCCGGGGGCGACGGGATGCCGGAGGGGGGCACCGGCGGCGCATGCGCAGGGGCGACGCCCGCGGCAGGCGGCGCCGAGGGCGCCCGCGCCGGGGCGGGGATCGCGCCCACCGGCGGCGGCACCGACGGCAGTCGCGGAGGGGGCGGCGGCACGGACGCCCTCTTGCGCGCCTCGGCCGCCATGAACCCGTTCGGGTTCACCTGGAGGTAGGCGAGGTAGCGCGGGCGGAGCTCGGCGGTGCGGCCCAGCTGCTTCGCGTAGTGATCGGCGAGCTGCATCGCGCGGTCGTGGCCCGGCAGCGCGCGCAGCGCGTACACCGAGTACGAGTAGCCGTACTCCCCGTCGTACGTCTCGGCGAGCGCGACGAAGAGCTCCGCGGCCTCATCGCGCTCCGGCTGCGGCACCGGCTCGCCGGCCTCGACGCGGTCGACGACCGCGACGCCGAGCGCCTGGATCAGCCCCACGTCGTGCGGCACGAACGCGCGCGCGCTCCGCAGCGCCACCGTGGAGCCGGCGAGGTCGCCGGCGCGGCGCCGGATGTCGGCCTCGTCGCGCAGCAGGGCGAGCCGCCGGTCCGGATCGTCGACGAGCGCCTGCTCCATCGCGAAGTAGGGGATCGCCTCGGCGTACTGCTGCTGGGCCTTCAGCAGCTCGCGCGCGGCGTAGATGGCGTAGACGTTGTGCGGATCGAGCTCCGCCAGGCGGCGCCAGTTCTCCAGGGCGCGCTCCGGCCGCGACAGCGGCGGCTCGCCCCACAGGCGGCCGAGCTCCTCGTGGAGCGTCGAGAGCTGCGCGCGCACCTCGGGTCGCTCGAAGAGCAGCGGCGTGAGCGCCTTGACGAGCCGCTCCAGGAGCGCGACGAGCGCCTTCTGATCGCCCTTGTCGCGGTAGAGCTGCGCCAGCCGCTCGGCCGCCGTCCGCTGCGTCGGGTCCTTGTCGATGGCGATCATGAGCGTCCGCGCGGCGTGGTGCGCGTCGCCGATCGTGGTCGACCACACGTTCGCCGCCTCGCTCAGCCAGTGCGCCGCGTACGACGGATCCGCGGTGGAGCTGCCGACGCGCTCGAGCAGCATCGCGTACGAGCGTGGGTCCTGCTCCCCGGCTCGGTGCGCATAGGCCAGGGCTTCCCCGTCATGCGGATTCGTGACGAGGCGCTGGATGAGCGTTTCCATCTCCCGGGGATCCATCGGTGCGCGGCGAAGTTACACGTTAGCCTCCGCCTCGTACAGCGACTCTCGGCCCAATTCGCCAACGACCGCCGCTGCTTCTCACGCGGCAGGACTCGTCGACGAGGGGACCTCCTGCGCCCGGATCGGCCTCGCGCAGCGGCGCTGCGCGCCTGCCGTCATCAGTCGAATTTCACATACGGCTTGCGCGACTGCGGCGGCCTGCGCTTCGGCGTCGACGCGGATAAAACGCCCGCGGGCTCGGGAGCCATGCTGGCGGCGCCCGCGGGGAGCGGCGCGGGGGCCGTCGTCGCCGTCGTCGCCGTCGTCGTCGCGGTGGGCGGCGCGACGCGGGGCGGGGCGGGGAGCGCGAGCGCGTCCGCGAGCGCCCTGGCTTCCAGCGCCACCCCCGCCTGGAGCCTGCGCACGCCGCCGTCGGCGGGGCGGCGGAGCTCGCGCACGGCGAGCGCCGTCACGATCAGCGACAGGGCGACGGTCCCGACGGCGACGCGCGAGGTGCGCTTCCGCGGCGCGGGACGCGACGTGCTCGGCGGCTGCGAGGCGTCCACGTCATCGCCCACGACCGCGAGCAGCTCGCTCGTCGCGCCGACCTCGGCTGGCTGGATCGGGCCGGGGCGCTCGCGGCTCAGGCTCGGCCTCGCCTGGTCCATCGCGCGATCGAGCTCCGCGATGAGCTCCTGCGCGCTCCGCGGCCGCTCGTCGGGCCGCTTGGCCAGCGCGCGCTGCAGGAGCGCCGAGAGCGACGACGGTATCCCGGCGCCAGGCGCCGCCTCGATCGCCGGCACCGGCGGCGACTTGATGTGCCTCGCCATCACGACGACCGCGTCGTCGTCGATGAAAGGCGGCCGGCCGACCAGCATCTGATAGAGCAGCACGCCGAGCGAGTAGAGGTCGCTCCGCGCGTCGAGCGGCCTGCCCTGCGCCTGTTCCGGAGACATGTACCGCGGCGTTCCGAAGACGGTGCCCGCCTGGGTCTCGAGGGCGTCGACCGGCCGCTCGGTCCCGGTCATCACCTTCGCGATGCCGAAGTCGAGCACCTTGCAGATCTCCTCGTGCTCGCCCGCAGGGGGCCTCGCCAGGAACAGGTTGTCCGGCTTGAGGTCCCGGTGGATGATCCCCTTGTCGTGCGCCTCGGCCAGCGACAGGAGCGCGTGCCGGGCGAAGCGGGCGGCGTCGCCGACGCGCAGCCGTCGCAGCCGCTTGAGCCGCTGCCCGAGCGATTCACCCTCCAGGAGCTCCATCGCGAGGTAGAGCGAGCCGCTGCGCCACGTCGCCCCCTCCGCGGGCGAGCTCTGCTCCGCGGAGCGGCCACGGCCGAAGGCCGCGTCCGCCGCGTCGTCCACGATCTCGCCGAAATCGAAGACGGTGACCGTGTGTGGCGACCGGAGGAGGCTCATCGCGCGCGCCTCGCGCGTGAAGCGGGCCTTCGCCTGCGCGTCGAAGGCCCGGTCCGACCGCAGGATCTTGATGGCCACGTCGCGGCCCATCGCCTCCTGGCGCGCGCGGTACACCGTGCCCATCGAGCCGGCGCCGAGCTTGCCCACGATCACGAACCGATCCGCGATCGTGATCCCGAGGAAGGGGTCCTCCTCGGCCTCGGCGAGCGCCTCGCGGCTCACGAGGGCCAGCCCGTCGTGGGGGCAGCGCGGCAGCTTCGCGGACGGGCCGGTCTGGGAGCCGCGATCGCTGGCGGCGGGCGGGAGCAGGCTGGACGAGCTCCTCGCGTCCAGAGCGACCGCCGCAAGGTGGTGGCACCGCGGGCAAATCAGCGCCAAGGCCCTGCTGGGCTCGCCGGGCAATCCGGGTGCGCTGGCTGGGAACTGGTCGTCAGCTGTAGGAGCTACCACCGCGATGGGGGGGATCGTCGGTCACTTGGGCTCGCATCGCAAGGCCCACGACGGACCCGTCGAATGCGGGCGACAGCCGAAGGACGAGACATCGCCGCAGGACGCCTCGCTGCAACAGACATCGCTACAGAATCGCTGCGTTTGTTCAGGATGCTTGACGCACATACCGCTCCGACACGCATCATCCGTGGCGCACGGAACGCCGACGGCGGCGAAGCTGTGCTCGGGCAGCGGCCTCGCGCACGCCCGGACGGTCGAGCCTTCCCCGACCGTGATCTCGGCGCAGCCGACGTTCTGCATCACGTCGCCCGGCGCGGCCGGGCACATGTCCGAGGAGCAGCACGGGATCGTGCAGCGGCGGGTCCCGCCGACGTAGACGCAGAGCCCGGAGGCGCAGTCCGCGTTCCCAGCGCACTCGTCGAAGTAGCGGCCCTCCCCCTGGCCGACGGGCTGGCACGCCCAGGCCGAACCGGCCGAGACGAGGTCCGTCGTGAACCGGCACGCCGCCCCGCTCGTCGCGCAGCTCGTGTCTGAACAGCAGGTGTCGACGCAGGCGCCTTCGTCGCAAATACCAGAACGGCAGTCGCCGGGCGCGGCGCAGGTCGCGCCGGAGAGCCGCGTACCCACCTCGGGCCGGCCGACGTCCCGGCCGACGCGACAGAGTCCGCTCCCTCCGCCGTCGGGGATCCAGCAGACCGCGTCCAGGACAGGATCGCAGTCGCTCGAGGTGCAGCAGGCGCGCGCGCAGACGCGCGGCCCCTCGCCGTCGAACAGCGCGGGATCGAGGCAGAAATCGAGCGCTCCGCAGTCTTCGTGATCCGTGCAGGGCGCACCCAGCGCGCGCTCGGTGGGCAGCATGTCGATGCAGGTGCCGTCCCTGCAAAAGGCGCCCTCGGGGCATGCCGGGGGCCCGATCGCGCCCTCGTCCGAGCAGGGCACGGAGCCCAGCTTGCCGTCGACGAGGACCTCGCACCCGACGCCGAGCAACGCGAGCGTCGCGAGCCCGAGGAGGAGCCTCCGCCCCGCGACGCCTAGGTCCATCAGAACTGCACCCGGAGCCGGGCTCCCCCGGCGCCCAGCGACAGGCCGACGCGCGGCGCCTCCTCCCCTGCGCGGGCGCCGCGCGAGGTCGGGCCGTCGTCGTGACCCGAGCTAGGAGCGCTCGAGGCCGGGCTCGCGGCGCGCAGGCTCGCCGCGGGAGCCCGCGGCGACAGGGCCAGGTAGAGCGCCGCTGCGCCGGAGAGCCCGGCGACCAGCAGGGCGACATCCGCGGCGACGGCGCACCGGTGGGCGGCGCTCGCGTCGGCCTGCAGATCGGCCACCGAGACGCCTCCGCCCGTGCGCTTGCCGGGGCCGGGATCCCGCGCCACGGCGAGCGCCGCGAACACGCCGCCGACCGCGAGGGACCCCGCAGCGATGCCCCCGCTGACGTAGAGCCAGGGCCCCTGCGGCTTCGCGCTGCCCGCCGCCGCGGAACGACGCGGCAGGCGCGGCAGATACGGCAGCGCCGCGGAGGTCTGGGCGGAAGGCGCGGGCGCGGGCGGCGGCTTCGCGCTGGAGAGCTCCCGCTTCGCCCCCTGCAGCCGCTTGAGGACCGCCGCGACCTCCTCACGCTCCTTCGGGAGCGCCTCCATCACGAGGTAGCGCCGATAGTAGCGCTCGGCCTGCTCGATCTCGCCCAGCCGCTCGTGGATGACCGCCAGGTTGTAGATGAGCTCTTTCCCCTCCGGATCGAGCGCCACCGCGGCCTCCAGCTTCGCGATGGCGGCGCGGTACTCGCCGTGCTGGTAGAGCCCCTGCGCCGCATCGTGCAGCGCGGTGGCTCGCTCGATGCGGCGCCGCTTCTCCGCCCCCTCCTCCTGCGATATCGCCGGCGGCGCAGACGGGTCCTGGGCGCTTCCCTGCGGCGGTGGCGCGCTGCCCTGCGGCGGCAGGGCGGCGCCGGACGGCGCGGGCGCGGCCCCCGGCGACGTGAGCGGCGCCCGCGAGGGCATCTGCGCGGCGAGCGCACGCGGCGGCGCTCCGAGCGAGGCCACCGCGAGCGCGCAGGCGAAGCACACGACGAACCGCCCGGCCTCGGGACCGATCGAGAGCGGCAGGCGCGCTGCGTGATTCGTCACGGCCGCCCACAATAGCGCAACTTTCGCGAGGGTAACGCCTCTTGCGTGGCGCGGGTCGGCGCAGCGCGCGCGCTGCCCCGGCGCCGTCTGCCTCACGCCGGCCGCGGTCTGCGTCGACTCGCCGGCGCGCGGCCCGGCGCTCCGAGGACGGGGCGCGCTCCTTCCCGCGAGGCCGCCGTTGCGTCGATCACCTGAGCTTGCAGCTGTACTCGCCCGCGAGCACGAGCGCCCGCTCGCACCGGACGTCCACCGTGCGCTTCGCGGTGGTGAACTCGAAGGTCTGGCCGAACGGCGTCCGCTCCAGCCGGGTCATCTGCGCCCTGCAGCCCCCGCTCGCGCGGCGCGGATCCGGCGCGAGCGAGCCGCCGTCGTCGCCGCACGCGACGAGCGCCGCCCTCCGCTCGACCGCGGCGTTGTCGGAGAAGACGTTGTAGGCCGCCGAGAAGCTGAACGCGACACAGAGAGCGAAGAGGGCGAGCTGGATGAAGCGCTTCACGGGCCGAGCTTACCCCGTCCGGGGCGCGGGGGGCTGGCCGCCGCGCGCGCGACGTCGCTCAGAGCCGCATGCCCGAGCCCGGCAGCGGGTGCCACGGCTGGCGGCGGGTCGTGTACTGGCCGCGCACGAACGCCCCGAGCACGGGCGCGATGTTGCGCGCGATGTCGTCGTCCCACTCGCCGCCGTTGATCCCGTCCTGCGGGGAGAGATCCGGCGAGAGGAGGAAGAAGCCGGGGTAAAGCCGCCGCGGCATCTTGATCTGATCGAGGTCCTCCTTGAAGACGTCGATGTCCACGCGCACGAGCCGCACGCTCCGGAGCGCGGTCTGCATCAGCGGATCGCTGAGCGCGCGGTCGACGCCGCGGCACGGCTCGCACGGATCGCTCGTCGTCATCACGAGGACCTTCTCGCCCCGGGCGTGCGCATCCGCGCGCTGCTTGGCGAGCTCCTCGCTGAGCGTCGAGACGTCCACGCCGATATCGACGATGGAGACCCCGCCGATGCGCCGCTGGATCGTGTGCTGAGGGACGCTGCCGCCGGGCTGCGCCGCCGGAGGAGGCGCGTCCGGCAACGGCGCCGCCGGGGACGCGGTGCTCGCCGGCTCCGGCGAGGGCTCACCCTCCCCGACGGCGGCGGCGGCGGTCTCGCCGCTGTTGTGCGTGCTCCACATCCACACGCCGAAGCCAATCGCCGAGCTCCAGCAGAGGGTGAGGAGCACGCCGAGCGAGAGCCCCACGCTGGCGAGCACCTGGCCCCTGCGCGCCTCGGGGGCCCGCTCGATCTCGCGGCGGGCCGCCCAGCCGAAGGCGATCGCGGCGATGGCCCCGAGCGGCCCGAAGAGCGCCGCGACCACCGAGCTCACGGCCAGCGTCGAGAACGGCGGTCGCTCCGGCGGGAGCGGCCGGGTGAGGTAAGGATCCCGGATGACCGGCAGCGGCGTGGTGGCGCCGCTCGGCGACGGCGCTCGGGGAGCGGCAGCGACGCGCGCCGCCTCGTCGCAGGCGGGCGCGCTGACAGGCAGCTCGCCCTCGCCGAGCAGGAGGCCCGCCCGCGCATCCCGGAGCGCCGCCAGAGGCTCGTTCGCATCGCGGTTCGGCGGTGGCTGACTCGGGCCGCATGCGGGGCTCACGTCCCTTATCCTAGCGCCAGAGTCGGAGCTACGCCCGCGGTACGCGCCCTCTCGTCGCGTCGGAGCTCAAGGGATGCAGGCGCGCTCGAGCACCCGCAAGACTGCGCGCTTCGTGCTCACACCGCGGCTCATCGCCTCCGTCCATGCGACGCCGACGCGCTCGCCGACGAGGGCCAGGCTGGGAGAATCCTTTACAGGAGTCACCCCATCCGACACCCGGATCCCCCGGGCAGAAGGCGCTCCGTCGGCGGCCAGCTTCACGAGCAGGAGCTGCCCCTCGGCCTTGCCATCGTGGCCGACCCACGCCACGAGCGCCCCGTCCCCGCTCGGCGCGATCGCGCGCCACTTGCCCTTGCCGAGGACCCAGGGCGCCCCGCGAGGCCGCGCCTCGGCGTCCAGCGCACGGGCGATCAAGGTGGACCCTTCGTTCCACGCCACGAGCGCCCCGCCGCCGGTGGCCACGAGCCCGAGCCGCCGCTCTCTGTCCGGTGTTTCCTGAGTCGCCGCGGCCGAGAGGTCGCTGCCTTGGGGTTTGGCCACGACGTGGGCATTCCCTTCCCTGCCGGCCGCGTCGAAGTGCGAGGCCCGGATGCTCCCGTCCGCCTCGTCGTGCCACGCGACGAGGTAGCCGCCGGACGCGTCCGCGGCGACCGCCGGCCAGCGCGGCTTCTTTGTGTGGCGCGTGACCCCCACCGCCTTGAGCTGCGGCTGCGCGGGATCCATCGGCGCGAACTGGAACACCCCCAGCTGATTGCGCTCCGCCCCGAAGGGGGCGGCCGCCACCAGGGCGCCTCCCGGAGCCGGCGCGATGGCGACATGCTCGCTGACGTCCCTGCCGATGGCGCCAACGCGCAGGATCTCCGTCGGCGGGGTCGTCTCCCAGCGGGGCCGGGCGTACGCGAGCCCCTCCGCGTCGAACCACGTGATCGCCCACGCGTCCCCGGAAGAGAAGATCCGGAGCCCTGCCTCGCGCGTGTTCGAGATCGCCCTCGCCCGGGCGATCTGCCGGGCGTCGCTGTCGAAGCCGGCGAACGCGATCTGCGCGTCCCCGCCCTTGAGATCCACGAGCCACACGGCGCCGAACGAGCCGTCGGCCCGGCCCGCCACCCCCATCCCCTCGCGCAGGATGTAGGTCGCCATATCACCCGACTTGACCTTGCACGCGGCGAGGGTCCCGAGGGGAACGAACTCCTGCACGCCGGTCCCCTGCGGAGGCGCGATCTCGACCGGCGCCGTTGCGACGGCGGGCTCGGTCGAGGCGCTCGATGCGGGGGGGCCGGTGGGGGGGCCGGAGCGGGGCTCGGCGTCGCTCGAACCGGAAGCCGCGGCCGCAGCGCCCCCGGAGCGGGAAGCGCTGCGATCGCAGGAGCCGCCAAAAACGGCAAATAAGGAGAGGGCCACTACAGTGGCTAAAGAAGGATAAGAAGAGCGCTTGGTGCGAAGCAGAGGACTTGAACCTCCACGGGAGTTACCCCACTGGAACCTGAATCCAGCGCGTCTGCCAATTCCGCCAGCTTCGCGAGCGGGGACGGCATCACTACCTCACCCCTTCGCGATCCGTCAAGCCCCGCGTCACGCCCTGAGCGTTTTTCTTCCATCCCGCGTCGCCCGCCGCTCGTCTCGTCGCGTCTCGTTACCGGCCAGCGCGTGCCTTCACCCGCTTCACCCGCTGACCTCGCAGCGGCGTCCTCGCCGCGCTCTGGGCCCCCGCTGACCCCGCAGCGGTGCACGGCGAGAGGCGCATGTGCTAGGGGAGCGCGCTCCCATGGCGGCTATCGGCTCCCCTCCCCCTCTCCTTCTCATCGTCGGCGTGCGCGCCGTCGACCCGGCCCAACAGCTCGACGACGTGGTCGACGTCGTCGTGGAAGACGGCGTCATCACCCGGGTAGGGCGCGGCGCAGCGACCGACGATCTGCGCCGCGCCGACCGGGCCGAGGTCGTCCAGGGCGAGGGGCTTCTGCTCCTCCCCGCCTTCGTCGATCTCCACGCCCACCTTCGCGAGCCCGGGCAGGAGTACAAGGAAGACATCGCCTCCGGGCTGGCCGCCGCGGCTGCCGGCGGCTTCGCGCACGTGTGCGTGATGCCGAACACGCGACCGGTCAACGACACCCGCTCCATCACCGAGGCCATGATCGCGCGCGCCCGCGCGCTCTCGGGGCCCGCCCTCCACCCCATCGGCGCGATCACGATGGGCCAGAAGGGCACCGAGCTCACCGAGATGGCCGACCTCAAGGACGCCGGCGCGGTGGCGGTCTCCGACGACGGGCGCTGCGTCACGTCGAGCGCGGTGATGCGCCGCGCGCTCGAGTACGCGAAGACCTTCGATCTCCCGGTCATCCAGCACGCCGAGGACCACGCGCTCACCGAGGGGGCGCAGATGCACGAGGGGGCGATCGCGACGCGGCTCGGCCTCCGGGGCTGGCCCCGTGTGGCGGAGGACATCATCGTCGCGCGCGACGTGCTGCTCGCCGAGGCCACCGGGGCGCGCTACCACGTCGCGCACGTCTCGTCGCTCGGAGCGGTCCGCATCCTCCGCGAGGCGAAGGCCCGCGGCATCGCCGTGACCGCCGAGGTGACGCCGCACCACCTGACGCTCACCGACGCCGCCGTGCTCGGCTACGACACCGCGTGCAAGGTCAACCCGCCCCTGCGCGAGCAGGCGGACGTCGACGCGCTCCGCGAGGCGCTCGCCGACGGCACGATCGACGCGGTCGCGACCGATCACGCGCCCCACTCGACGCTCGAGAAGGACTGCGAGTTCGCCGAGGCGTCGCCCGGCCTCATCGGCCTCGAGCTCGTCGTCCCGGTCCTGCTCGACCTCGTCCGCCAGGGCGCCCTCCCCCTCGGGCGGCTCGTCGACGCGCTCACCCGCGCCCCCGCCCGCATCGTGCGGCTCGACGCGCCCGCGATCAAGGTCGGCGCCCGCGCCGAGCTCTGCCTCGTGGATCCGAACCTGAGCTTCGTCCTCGACCCGGCGCGCCTGCGCTCGAAGAGCAAGAACACGCCGCTGCTCGGCAAGCAGCTCACGGGCCGCGTCAAGATGACGCTGGCCGCCGGCAGGGTCGTCTTCATCGACGGCGAAGGAGCAGCTACATGAGCTCGCGCAAGGTCCATTTCGTCAGCCTCGGGTGCCCCAAGAACCGCGTCGACTCCGAGGTGATGCTCGGCGTCGCCCGCGCGGCCGGCTACGCGCACGTCGACGACGCCGCCGAGGCCGAGGTGATCGTCGTCAATACCTGCGGCTTCATCGGCGAGGCGAAGAAGGAGTCGATCGACGCCATCTTCGAGATGGCGCAGCACAAGGAGCGCGGCAGCTGCAAGCGGCTGGTGGTCGCCGGCTGCCTCTCGCAGCGCCACCCCGAGGATCTCGCCCGCGAGATGCCCGAGGTCGATCACTTCCTCGGCTCGAGCGACATGCTCAAGCTCGGCCGGGTGCTCGCGGGCGACGCGGAGCGGATGCTCGTCGGCAACCCCGCCGAGTGGCTGATCCACGCCGGCGATCCGCGCACGCTCTCGACCCCCGGCGGCAGCGCCTACGTCAAGATCGCCGAGGGCTGCAACCGCACCTGCTCGTTCTGCGTGATCCCCGACCTGCGGGGCGTACAGCGCTCGCGGCCCATCCCGGACGTGGTGCGCGAGGTGGAGCAGCTCGCGGCGGCGGGCGTCCGCGAGATCAACCTCATCTCGCAGGACACGATCGCCTACGGCCGCGACGCCGCGGGCCGCGCGCAAGGCGACGCACGCGCGACGCTCGCGCAGCTCGTGCAGCAGGTCGCCGACGTGCCCGGCGTGCGCTGGGTGCGGCTCTTCTACCTGTACCCCGAGACGATGACCGACGACGTCATCGAGCTCCTCGCCGACCACCCGCGGGTCGTGCCCTACGTCGACATGCCGCTCCAGCACGCCGCTGACGCGATGCTGCGCAGGATGCGGCGCGGCCACGGCGGCGACCGGCTCCGGCGGGTCGTCTCCACGCTGCGCGAGCGCGTGCCCAACCTCACGTTCCGCACCGCGTTCATCGTCGGCCACCCCGGCGAGACCGACGCCGAGTTCGAGGAGCTCTGCGATTTCGTGCGCTGGGCCGAGTTCGAGCGGGTCGGGGTGTTCCGCTACTCCGACGAGGAGACGAGCCGCAGCCATGCGCTCGAGGGCAAGGTCCCCGCGCGCACCGCCGCGAACCGCTACCGCCGCCTGATGACGCTGCAGCGCCGCATCGCCCACAAGAAGAGCGCCGCGATGATCGGCCGCGAGCTCGATGTGCTCGTCGAGGGGACGAGCGACGAGCACGAGTACGTGCTCATGGGCCGCCACGCCGGCCAGGCGCCCGAGATCGACGGGCAGGTCTACCTCTCCGGCGGCGAGGTCCGCCCGGGTGAGATGTGCCGCGTCCGGATCACGCAGGCGAGCGACTACGATCTCGTGGGCGAGCTGCTCGACGAGGAGGAGGGCGAGCGCGGCGCCGCGCTCCCCCTGCCCCCGGAGCTCGGCGCGGTCGCGGCGAAGCGGCGCGTCGCCCTGCGCGTGCTGCAAACCGATGGACGCGAGCGCCAACAGAATTGACGGCCCGGCCGGCAGGTCGCGGCGCGACGGCTGAAAATCACGGCACACCGCGGCGCTCACGGGCGTCGAAGGCGCGGCACACGGTGTGCTATGAAGCGGTGCCGTGCCGATGCTCCGCCGCGCTGCGCTTCACCTTGCTCTTGCCCTCGCGACCTCGCTGCTCGCCGGCGCAGCGTGCCTGAGCCCGACGTTGCCCCTCCCCCCGCCCGAGCCGGCCGATACGATGCGGCCGTCCGCGGACCGGGAGGGGGTGTGGCAGATCTCGGGCAACTGCAGCCCTGGCGCGCGCGTCAGCGTGTTCAACGAGCGGACGCAGCGGGGCGTGATCGAGGACGACACCGACGGGAACGGCCGGTACCACCTCGAGATCGAGGCCGAGCTCTGCGACGTCCTGCTCGTGTGGCAGGAGCTGGAGGGCAGCAGAGATGAAGAGAGCGCGTGGCAGTCCTTCGTCGTCGAGGAGCGCACGCCGCTCGGCGTCGTGAACGACGCCTGCCCCTGAAGGCCGACGGGCGCGCCGCCGCGGCGCGATCCCCGCGGGCCTGAGCGGGCGCGACGACGCAGCGCGCTGGGCCCGACGGCCGCCGTCGACGCGCGCGCGGGGCATCGTGATAGTGTGGTGGCGTGATGGCGACGATCCCGCCGAGCGTCCCGCCGAAGACCACCCGGGTGCTGGTCGTCGATGACGAGCCTGGCCTCCGTCAGGTGCTCACGATCGCCTTCCGCCGCCAGGGCTACGAGGTCGTGCTCGCGCCCGGCGCCCACGCCGCGCTCGAGGCCATCCGCCAGAACCCGCAGCCGTTCCCGCTGATCCTCACCGATCTCGTGATGCCCGACGGCTCGGGGATCGAGGTGCTCACGGCGGCGAAGGCGCGGAGCAGCGCGACCGAGGTGATCGTGATGACCGCGCACTCCACCGTGGAGAGCGCGCTCGACGCGATGCGCCACGGCGCCTACGACTTCGTGACAAAGCCGTTCTCGCCGGCGGAGCTCACCGCGCTCGCGGCGAAGGCGCTCGAGAAGAGCTCGATCGTCGCCGAGAACCAGCGGCTGCGCGCGCAGCTCGAGCGGCTCGATCTGCCGTCGCGCGAGCCGCTCGGCACGAGCGCCGCGATGCAGCGGATCTCGGAGCTGATCGGCAAGATCGCGCCGACGCGCACGACCGTGCTGATCACGGGCGAGAGCGGGACCGGCAAGGAGCGCGTGGCCCGCGCGATCCACGATCAGAGCGACCGCGCCGCGAAGCCGTTCCTTGTCGTCAACTGCGGGGCGCTGCCGGAGGCGCTCATGGAAAGCGAGCTGTTCGGCCACGAGAAGGGCTCCTTCACCGGCGCCGGCGCGCGCGCGCTCGGGCTGTTCCGGGAGGCGGACGGCGGGACGCTGCTCCTCGACGAGATCGGCGAGCTGCCGGCCTCGCTGCAGGTGAAGCTCCTCCGCGTGCTCCAGGAGCGGAAGGTGCGCCCGGTCGGCGCCGCCGCGGAGCTCGCGGTGGACGTCCGGCTCCTCGCCGCGACCAACCGCGATGTGGAGGCCGAGGTGCGCGAGGGCCGGTTCCGGCAGGATCTCTATTACCGGCTCAACGTCATCCGCATCGAGCTGCCGTCCCTGCGCGAGCGCCCGGAGGACATCTCGCGGCTCGCCGAGCGCTTCCTGCGCCGCTTCGCCGCCGAGCTCGGCAAGGACGTCCGCGGCCTGACGACGGACGCGGTGCGTGCGCTCGACGCCTACAGCTTCCCGGGCAACGTGCGCGAGCTCGAGAACATGATGGAGCGCGCGGTGGCGCTCGCCGGAGGGCCCTCCATCGGCCTTGGCGACCTCCCGAGCGCCGTCGCCGGCCTCAGCGCGAGCCCGGCCCCGCTCCTCGCGCAGCTGCCGCCCGGAGGGTGCATGCTCGACGAGGTGCTCGGGGAGGTCGAGCGGCGGCTCATCCTGCAGGCGCTCGAGCGCACCGGCGGCGTCCGCAAGGCCGCCGCGAAGCTGCTCGGCGTCTCCTTCCGGTCGCTGCGCTACCGGCTCGCCAAGCACGCGCTCGCCGCCGACGGGGAGGGCGACGACGATCTGGAGGGGTCCCGACGAGAATCGTCACCGCCCGGCGCCCCGCAGTGACGGTTTTCGTCACCACCGCAAACGAACACAAACACACACCTTCCGGAGCTCGCCCCGCTCCACTCTAGGAAAACCGAGGCAACTCATGAGCTTCTCGCGCAAGTCGACGACGACGCCGGGCCGCGCTCTCCTTGGCACGTCGCCTGCTGGAAGGTCCGGACGGATGCGGAGCACGCAGCGACAGCGAAACGCAGCGAGGCGAGCGTTCACGCTCGTCGAGCTCCTCGTCGTCGTGGCGATGGTGGGTGTCCTCGCGGCGCTCGCCATGGTCGGTTACCGCAAGTACATGAACGCAGCGGGCGTCGCCGAGCCGAAGGCCGTCATACAGGGGATCCGCGGTGCGCAGGAGTCCTACAAGGCCGAGATGCTCGAGTATCTGCCTGTCTCGAGCTCGCTCAGCAACTGGTACCCTTCGGCGACGCTCGGTGATCACAAGACCGCATGGAGCAACCCGAGCCACGCCGATTTCGCGAACTGGCGGATGCTCAATGTGACGACGGACGGCGCGGTCCGCTTCGGGTACGCGAGCGTGGCGGGCGTCGGGACCCAGCTCGAGCAGGCCACCGGCACGACGTACACGTGGGGCGGCTTGCCCATGCCGCCACTGAACGATCCGCAGTTCGCGCCCAACGGCCCCTGGTACGTCATCCAGGCGGCCGGCGATCGCGATGAGGATACAACGCTGGCATTGCTCCTGACGGCATCGACGATGTCCGGGGTCTACTGGGAGAACGACACGGAGTAGAGGATGGTTTGCCCCGGCGCGGCGCCGAGAGCGCCTGTCCGCGGGAGAGATTTTCGCGCTGCGGGCTGGCCGGGCCCCGCACCAGGCACTGTCACGGTCCGTCTCGGCAAAGAATCCAATTAAAGACATCATCACGGAGGATCGACACTCATGCGTGCACTGAAGCGATACGACAGGAGAGGCTTCACCCTCGTCGAGCTCATGATCGTGGTCGCCATCATCGGCGTCCTCGCCGCGCTGGCGATCTTCGGCGTCCGCCGGTACCTCGCGAGCGCGAAGACCTCGGAGGCCAAGAACACCGTGGGCGCGATCGCCCGCGGCGCCGTCTCCGCCTACGAGCGGGAGACGTCCGCCTCGGAAATCGTGGCCCCCGGCGACGTCTCGGCGGCCGCGAGCCACGAGCTCTGCAATTCGGCGGCCGCCGTTCCGGCCACCGTCCCTCAGGGCACGAAGTACCAGCCGGACCCGGCGGCGGACTTCAGCTTGGGCGACTCGACCGCGGGCTGGCCGTGCCTCAAGTTCTCGATGTCGCAGCCTGTCTACTATCAATACCACTATCTCCGTGATGCGAACAACGCTCACGCCGCCCTCACGGGCGCGCCTGCGGTCGGCGCCGCGGGCTTCGAGGCGAGCGCGATCGGGGACATCGACGGCGACGCGACCGCGTTCAGCGGCTTCGCCCGCGCCGGCACGCTCAACAACCGCGAGCTGATCTTGGCCACGCAGATCTTCGTCCTCAACGAGTTCGAATGAGACATCGCGGCTGCCCGGCTCGCATGGGCCGGGCAGCCCCAGTTTCCCGGCGTCGTCTGCGGGCGGAGAGGGCGTGTCATGTCGAGCACGACAGCGGTCCGTGGACGAGGCTTCACCCTCATCGAGGTCATGATCGTGGTCGCGATCGTCGGCGTGCTCGCCGCCCTCGCGATCGTCGGCGTGCGCAGCTACCTCGCCACGGCGAAGACCGCGGAAGCCAAGCAGACCGTCAGCGTCATCACCCGCACCGCGATCACCCAGTACGAGCGCGAGCGCGACATCTCGCAGATCCTGCCCACCACGGGCGTCACCGCGGCGAACACGCATCTCCTCTGCACCTCGGCGACGCCGGTCCCGCTCCTCTTCACCTCCGTGGAGGGGAGGAAGTACCAGCCGAGCAATGCGCCCGGCGCCGACTTCAACTCGGGCTCGACGCTTGTGGGCTGGCAGTGCCTCGGCTTCTCGATCAGCCAGCCCATCTACTTCCAGTACTCGTACCAGGTCGGCGAGAGTTATGTCAGCGAGGGCCTACCCGGCGCCCCCCTCCCCGGGCCGGACGGGTTCGAGGTGGGCGCGCTCGGGGACCTGGACGGCGACGGGCGGAGGTGCACGATCGTCCGCACCGGCGCGGTGCGCGACGGCGAGATCGTGACGAGCACCCTGCTCTACACGCACAACGACCCGGAGTGACGCGGCCCACGCGCCTCGCTTGCGCTTGTTCCGACGTGGAGGGGTGAGGTAGAGAGGGGCCATGACCTGGCGCTCCTGGAGCGCGCTGGAGCTCAGCGCGGCCTTCGCGGTCGGCGGCAGCGTCCTCGCCGTCGCCGTTCCCGCGTTCTTCCGAAATCTCAGCGCGTCCAAGCTGAGCGAGCCGATCGAGGGGCTCGACCGGCTGGTGACCAGCGCGGTCGCCTACGCCGATTCGCGGCCGCAGGAGATCAGCTTCCCCCCGTCCGCCCCGCTGACCCCGGCGCAGGTGCCGCGCGGCGTGCGCGCCGTCGATCCGCCGGAGTCGTGGGAGCACCTCACGTGGCGGTCGCTCGATTTTCGCTTCGAGGGGCCGCACGCGTTCGCCTTCCAGTTCACGAGCGAGCTCGACGCGTCGAAGGCCATGCGCTTCGTCGCGACCGCGCACGGCGATCTCGACGGGGACGGCGCGCTGTCCACGTTCGAGGTGCGCGGCGAGCGGATCCCCGGGGAGCCGGCCCGCGTGCTCCCGGGCATGTTCGTGGACCGCGAGGTGGAATGATGGCGGCTCGTCCGGCGCCCGGGACAGCGGTCCGTCCGGCAGCCCGCCCTCTCCTCTCCCGCGTCGCGCGCGCGCGCGACGCGCTCGTCACCGTCGCGCTCTCGGCCGCCGCCGCCGTCGCGATCGGGAGCGTGCGCGCGCCGGCCGCGGCGCTGGAGCAGCGCGTCGCCGAGACCTCCGACGTGTACGTCCTGCCGCCGCCGGACGAGGTGGTCACCCTGTCGCTCGGCTACCGCTCCGCGCTGGCCGATCTGCTCTGGTCCCACGTGCTCGTCTCGCAGGGGCTGCACACCGTCGAGCGCCGCCGGTTCGAGAACCTCACCCTGCTGCTCGACGCCATCAACGCGCTCGACCCGACGTTCCGCGACCCCTACCTGTTCGCCGACGCGCTCATCACGTTCCAGACCAGCACGACCCCGCGCGACGAGGTCATCAAGGCGCGCGAGATCATGGAGCGCGGGGTGCAGAACCGCCCCCTCGACGGCGAGCTCTGGCTCGCGCTCGGCCAGTTCGTCGCCTTCATCGCGCCGGCCTCGTACCTGACCGATCCCGCGGAGAAGGCGCAGTGGCGCCTCGACGGGGCCCGGATGCTCGCGCGCGCCGCGGAGCTCGGCGGCAACGACGCGAACATCAGCTGGCAGGCGCTCGGGGGCGCGGGCATCCTCGGGCGCGCCGGCGAGCGCGAAGCGCAGATCCGGTTCCTCCAGCGCACCCTCGCCGTCACGGACGACGAGGAGCTGAAGCAGAACATCCGCGCGCAGCTCGACGCGCTGCTCGGGGAGCAGGCCGCAGAATCGTACCGGCGGCGCCTCGACGGCTTCAGCGAGATCTGGCGGCGCGATCTGCCGTTCGTCAGCAAGACGGCGATCCTCGTGCTGGGCCCCCCGCGCGACCCGGCGTACTGCGCGGGCGGCGCCCACGCGGACGAGCCGCGCTGCGCACCCACCTGGCGCGCCTGGGCGGAGCGGGTCGAGCACGACAGGTGAGCCACCTCCAGCGCTGAAGCGGCTCGCACCGCGCCGGACGCGCGAACAGCGATGGATCCGCCCGGGAGTCGCGCCTCCAGCATCGAGTCGCCTCGAGGAGCGCTCGAATCGGCTCGAAGAGCGAGGCTGCCACGAGGAACGGAGCGCCAGGGACGCTCAAGAGAGGTGCTCCCTCTCCCCATGTCCCTGGCGTCGCGTCACTCGAACCTGACGGCCGCGGTCTTGGTCTCGCCGGCCTTCACGGAGACGGTGACCGACTTCTTCCCGAGCTCCGAATGGATGAACGTCACCGTGTGCGACCCCGCGGGGACGCTGACGCCGACCTTGGGCGTGCTCCCCAGCGGCCGCCCGTCGAGGACCACCTTCGAGACCGGGATCGAGTTGATGTTCAGGGTCGCGTTGCCAGCGGCGGCCGCGGGCGCAGCCGCCGCGGCCGGCGCCTCCGCCTTCGGCGACGCGGCCGGCGCCTCCGACCTCGGCGCTTCGGCCGCCGCCGGGGCGGGCGCAGGTGCCGGATCCGGAGCGGGCGCCGCGGCGACGGCGGCGGCCGGCGCGGGCTTGCTCGCCTCGCCGAGCGCGATCCGGATCGTCTTCTCGGCCTGCCCGTCGTCGAACGAGATCGCCTGGGAGAAGTCCTCGTACCCCCTCTTCGCCGCGACGACCTTCCAGCCCTCCGACGGATTGACATCCACCTTGACGGGCGGCTTCTTCCAGGCCGAATCCGGCAGCTTCTTCTCCGTCCCCTTGGCGTTCACCAGCTTGACCGAGGCCCCCGACGTGGCGAGATCGAGCGTGACCTGCCCCTTCAGCACCTTGAGCGCGACGGTGCCGAGGTCCTTCATCCGGCCCTGACCGACCTCCACCGTCTGCTCCACGGGCTCGTAGCGCTCGCCGCCGTCGAAGCGGATCTTGTGCTCCCCCGGCGATACGCTGACCTCGAGCGGCAGCGTGCCTTTCTCCACGCCGTCGACGAGGACCTTCACGCCGGGCTGCGCGCCCGACGCCTTCACGCCGGTCGTCGTCGACGCGTTGGTCGACGTCCCCGCCGCGTTCGCGCCGTCGAGCGTGATCACGACGACCTTCTCCTTGCCGCCCTCCACGATCTCGACGGCATCTCGCGGCGGGAAGTCGGGGGCGAGGATCTTGACCGCCTTCGAGCCGGGATCGAGCTCGCGCACGATGCAAGGCACGGTGTCGCAGCGCTTCTGGCCGTCGATGAAGATCTCGGCCCGCGCGACCGAGGCGCCGCCCGGGGTCTTCAGGTCGATGTTGAGCGCGCCTTTCTTCGGCACCAGCAGGACCACGGCCAGGATCAGCACGGCCACCAGCGCGAGCCCGCCGAGGAGCACGCCCGCCTTGCCGGCCCCCTGCTGCATCGCGGGGCGCGGGCGGATCGCCGTCGGCTCGTCGTTGTTACGCGACAGCGGGCGGTGGCCGATGTCCGGCATCGGAGGCGCCGGCGGGGCGCTCGGGATCGGCGGCGGCGTCGGGATGGGGGGGCGCGCCTTCGCGGACGGCGCCGCGCCGCCGGAGCTCGCGAGCAGCGCCGCGGCCGCCTTCGGGATCGCCGGCGAGCCCCCCGCCGGCAGCGGGGTC
Source organism: Sorangium sp. So ce887 (assembly GCF_051521455.1). Classification (NCBI taxonomy): domain Bacteria; kingdom Pseudomonadati; phylum Myxococcota; order Polyangiales; family Polyangiaceae; genus Sorangium; species Sorangium sp. So ce887. The sequence continues at coordinate 6,206,118 of NZ_CP150354.1, forward strand.
GTCCGCCCGGGCATGCTGTCGCTCCCCTGCCGGTCGTAGACGTGGGTCGACTCCTCATCGTCGTCCCAGTTCATGTCGACCGCAGCGCCCTTGCCCGAGCGAGGCTTCGCGTCATCAGCCGCCTTCTGCGGCGGCTTCACCGACGGCGCCCGCACCGGCGGAGGGACCACCGGGGGCAGCGCGCTGGTCGGCGCCGGCGGCAGAGGGCTCTTCGACGGCAGGGCCGGGACGGCGATCGCGGGCAGAGACGGCTGCCGCGAGCGAGGCGGCACCACGGACGGCAGAGCGCCCGGCTTGACCGAGGGGGGCATCGGCGGCGGCAGAGAGCCCGGACTGGTCCCCTTCGGCATCACCGGCGGCGGCAGAGAGCCCGGACTGGTCCCCTTCGGCATCGGCGGCGGCAGAGAGCCCGGACTGGTCCCCTTCGGCATCACCGGCGGCGGCAGAGAGCCCGGACTGGTCCCCTTCGGCATCGGCGGCGGCAGAGAGCCCGGACTGGTCCCCTTCGGCATCACCGGCGGCGGCAGAGAGCCCGGACTGGTCCCCTTCGGCATCGGCGGCGGCAGAGAGCCGGGACTGATCCCCTTCGCCGTCACCGGCGGCGGCGGCAGCGGAGAGGCCATTCCCCCAGGGAGCGTCATCGCAGGGTTGTTGGGAGGCGGCTGCAGCGCGCCGACCCCGCCGACGAGGGTGCGCTGCCGCGTCGGCGGCGAGGGGGGCACGAGAGCGGGGGTCGTGGCGCGTGACGACTTCTTCGCGAGCCCCTCGAATACGTCTAGATCGCTGCCGCCCTTGTTATCCGCCATGTTCGAGAACTCCTCAGGACATGCGGCGCAGTTCGCCGCGGCTTCCGGGAAACGATCGCGCACGCACCGCGCGATGAGCGTGACATGGAAAAGCAGGCCCTCGTCGCGGGCGCGCGCCGAGAGCCCTGCGCAAACCTGACCCGCTGAAGCGTACCGCTGGTCCGGTAATTTCGCGAGCACCATCGCGGGGATGCCGGCGACCGAGCCACGGCACACGCACCGCGATCTCGCGCGGATCCAGCGCGTCACGGCCGGCGAAACGCCCCATCACGTCCGCGGCGCTCGAGGCCTCGGACAGGCGCTTGCCTGCTGTCATCGTCCGGAAACAGATGCCCAGCGCGACGTGGACCGAGCGCGCGCCGCTCGCGATCGCGCGCAACGATGCGACCGCGCGCAACGATGCGACCGCGCGCCTCGACACGATGGCGCGCGCGCGCACCCGGCACGTCGCGCGCGCGACCTCCGCCAGCGAGCCCACGCCGATCCGCGCCGAGAGGTCGCAAGCTCCGAAGGACTGCAAACGGTGCACCGACGACCTTTTTCTAATCCCTCGGACCGCCGGCGCACAAGCGCCTACTGCATCCCAGGAGAGGATCCGGGCGCGCCCACGCTCAGGGGTCTCCGTTCGCCGTTTCCTCTCTCTTCGGCTTTTTGAAGTATCGAACTCGCTTCTGCTGGAGCGGATACCAGACGCTGTGCGGAACGATCGGTGTGGATTCGAACATCCTGCCTGCGCCGGGCGCCTCGGCGCGCGTGAGCCGGACGGCGCGCGGGCCCGAGGGCGGGTGAACCGCGGCGCCGGAGAGATCTGTATCGCCGCCGAGGGCCACCGAGAGCGGCCGGGAGAGGTAGATCCGCGAAGAGCACCCGAGCCGCGCCAGGAAGTCCTGGAGGAGCTTCGCGTCGCGCGGGTCCACGGGCGTCGGGGGCGGCGCCGAGGCGTCCGGCGACAGCGCGGCGTCCGGTGCGCTGGACGGGCCGGCCGCCACCCGCTCGACGTAGATCAGCATCCCGTCCTCGTCGTTGACGCCGAGAGCGGCCACGGCCCCCGCGCTGCCGTCAGCCCCCGTCGCGATCCGGACCGCGCCGCGGACCGGAGGGGTCGGCGAGGCAGAGAAGGCCCCGGCCGAATGCCATAGGCTCGACGCCGCGCCCCGGCCCCCGCCGGGCGCCGCGCCGCCGTCTCCGTCGCCGAGCACCGCCACGGCCGCGCCCGTCCCGGCCGGCGGGGGCGCCCCGGGCTCGCCCAGCGGTGTGGCCGCGACGGTCCGGGGATCGACCTTGAGCACCCGCAGCCGCACGTCGGGCCGCGCGGGGTCGGGGCGGAGCTCGGTGGTCGCCACCGCGTACGGGAAGCCGTGCTGCGGGAGCCCCTGGGTGCGCCAGATGCCCTCCCCCGCCTCGGCCGGCGCGGCGCGCGGGGCGAGCGGCGGCCCCGGCAGGAGGTGTCGCAGCGTCATGTAGAAGAAGTCGCGCGCCTCCCGCCGGATGTAGCGGGGGAAATTCATCAGGCCCATGCCGCGGATGAGCCGGCGGCCGCGGAACCGGTAGCCCGAGAGCCCCGAGACCTCGCCCTCCGCCTCCCATTCGCCCTGGAGCGGGCGCCCCAGCGCGGGCAGCTCGCCGCTCGGCGCCACATGGTAGAACTCGAGCCCGCTGTGGCCCGCGTTCATGTCGAGCGCGATCCCGTAGGCGCAGCGGGCCTGGATCATCGCCTGGGACAGGGCCTCCGGGCTGACGTCGGCGCCGTAGAAATACGCGACGAAGCGCTCCCGGGTCAGGCAGATGCCGGTCCTCACCGTGTGCGTCTTGTCGGCCCAGCCGGGCGGCGTGCCCCCCCACCATGTCCGTCCGAACGGATTCCACTTCTCGTCCTGGACCATGACCGTCATGTTCTGACGGAACGAGAGCATCCACTCGGGGATCGTCTCGTCCTCCGACCAGGTCCCGAAGACGGTGCTGCCGTCGCGCCGGACGGCCACGGTCGCGGCGTACGGCTTCGGCGGCAGGTACACCACCCCGTCGGCCATCATGCCGAACTCGCCGTGCATCGCCTGGAAGCCCGCGTTCGACGCCGCGACCACGCGCTTCATGACCTCGGGCGTGCGCGGGATGAGCCCGGGCCCCGCCTCGCCCGTCGCGCCCTTGGGCTCCACCGTGCCCGCCATCATGTGCAGCTCCACCTGCCGCGGGTCCCAGAGCGCGACGTAGACGCGCGTCGCCTTGCGCGAGCGATCCGCCCGCATATACGTGGTCATGAACGCCGGCGGCAGCCCGTCGAGCTTGCGCACGAAGGCGTCGCCGCCCTGCGGGTTCCACTGCCCCTCCCCGGGCAGCGCCGGCGTCACCCACGGATCGAGCGGCGAGGGCGGCCAGCCGATCTCGGGATCGATCGGGCTCTGGCGGACGGGCGGATCCAGCGCGCTCTTGCCGAGGTCCGAGGCGATGTCCTCGGCGCCCGTGTCGCCCGTCACCGCCTCTTTGTTGCGGAGCACGAAATCGAGCGCCGTGAACGCCACGGCCTTGACCGTCTGCATCGCGGCGTCGCCGATCACGAAGCGCACCCGGTCGACCGCCCAGGTGACGAAGTTCCCCGGCCGCGCCGTCTCGAACGCCTCGGCGCGGATCCACGCGGGCAGCGGCGCGTCCGCGCCGTGCAGGGGCAGGCGCGCCTCGCGGCCGGCCGCGCGGACGACGACCGCGCTGTCGTCCTCGAGGGCGATCGCGACGTCGCCCGCGTTCGGGGCGCGTCGGCTGCCCCCGTCGGGCTCCGCGGCGCCGGGATCCTCCACGCCGGGGTCCTCGGCGGCGAGGTCCTCGGCGGGGGCGGGGTCGATCGCGAACGTCCGCCGGCCGATCCCGCGCAGCCGGCCGGTCGCCTGCCAGTTCGTGAGGGCGTGCTGGAGCCGCTCGACGAGGGGCCAGTCGGCGCCGCCCGGGAGCTCCCGTCCGCCGAGATCGAGCACGTGCACCGTGGGCGACGCGGCCTCGATCAGCGGGCGCGAGATGTACGCCAGCGCGTCGCGCCGGAGCACCGGCTTCGACTCGTCCGCGCTGCTCGTCTCCGTGAGGTTGTGGATCCCCGAGACGTCGAGCAGGACGCCCTCGGGCGAGAGCCTGGTGTCGACGAGGTAGAGGTCGGTGGGCTCCCCGCGGTCGGCGTCACGGCGCGCGCCGCGCGCGACGGCGCGCGCCGTGACGCCGAGCGGGCGGAAGCCGCCGCGCGGCGGGTCCACCCAGACCACGTCGCCGGACGCCGCGGTGATGCCCTGCTCCGCGAGCTCCGCGGCGAGCGCGGTCGAGCGATCTCGAGCGCCTCCGCCCACGTCCGGCGACATCGCAACGGCCGCGGCCATGCAGAGGACGATGATGCCGATGCGCTCGCGGCGCAGGGAGGGCGTTTTCGGGGACAGCATTCGCCAACAACGCGCGGCGGGCCGGGGCTCCTGCCCGAGCGACCGAGAACGACCGAGCGCGCGAGAGCCCGCCGTTATCACCGTTTTTGTACCGCGGCCAGATTCGGGGGGCGCGCGTGGGGCGGCCCTCCATGCGGCCGGCTCTAGCGTCCGCCGAACCGGCGGTGCTACATCGGGCGCTCGCCATGTCGAACGCTGACTCGCCCCCTCTCCGCCGCGATGAGGCGCTGACGATAGCGCGCCTCGCCCACCTCGACCTCTCCGCTGAGGAAATGGAGCGCCTCACCGGTGATCTCGGCAACATCCTCAGCTACGTCCGGCAGCTCGAGGAGCTCGACGTCTCGGCGGTGCCGCCGACGGCGCACGTGCAGATCGAGCGGCTGCCGCTCCGCGCCGACGAGGAGGCGCCGAGCCTGCCGCGCGAGGTGGCCCTGCGGGAGGCGCCGCGGGTCGAGGACGACGGGTTCGCCGTGCCGGCGTTCGTGGACGAGGGGTGAGGCCGATGGACACAGCGATCCTCGATCGATCCATCCCGGAGCTCGCGGCGCTCGTGCAGCGCGGCGAGGTGAGCGCCGAGGAGGTGGCCCGGGCCGCGCTCGCGCGCATCGAGCAGCGCGACGGCGGGCTCGGCGCGTTCCTCACCCTGCAGGGCGAGCAGGCCGTCGAGGCCGCGCGCGCGCTCGACGCGAGGCGCGCGCGCGGCGATGCGCTCGGCCCGCTCGCCGGCGTGCCGATCGGGCTCAAGGACGCGCTCTGCACCGAGGGCGCGCCGACGACCGCCGGCTCGAAGATCCTCACGCGGGCGGCGGCGGGCGGATCGTTGAAGGCGCCTGACCCGTCGCGCGGGTATCGCCCGCCGTACGACGCCACGGTCGTCGCCCGCCTGCGCGACGCCGGCGCGATCCTGCCGGGCAAGTGCAACATGGACGAGTTCGCGATGGGCTCGTCGAACGAGAACAGCGCCTTCGGCCCGGTGAAGAACCCGTGGGACCCGACGCGCATCCCCGGCGGGTCGTCCGGCGGCAGCGCGGTCGCGGTGGCGGCGGGGATGACGCCCGGCTCGCTCGGCTCGGACACGGGCGGCTCCATCCGGCAGCCGGCGAGCCTCACCGGCGTCGTCGGCATCAAGCCGACGTACGGCCGCGTCTCTCGCTACGGCCTCATCGCGTTCGCCTCGAGCCTCGACCAGATCGGGCCGTTCGCGCAGGACGTGAAGGGCGCCGCGCGCCTGCTCGAGGTGATCTCGGGCCGCGATCCGCGCGACGCGACGAGCCTCGACGCGCCGGTGGGCGCCTACGAGGCCGCGTGCGGCCGCGACGTCGCGGGCCTGCGCATCGGCGTGCCCGAGGAGTACTTTGCGAAGGGCATCGATCCGCAGGTCGAGGCGAAGGTGCGGGAGGCGATCGAGGGCCTGCGCGGGCTCGGCTGCGAGATCAGACCCGTGCACCTGCCGCACACGCGCTACGCCGTGGCGGCCTACTACATCGTGGCGACCGCCGAGGCGTCGTCCAACCTGGCGCGCTTCGACGGCGTGCGCTTCGGGCTGCGCGTGGAGGGCGAGCGCGGCGGGAAGGCGGACCTCCAGGGCCTCTACGGCAGCACGCGCGGCGAGGGGTTCGGCCGGGAGGTGAAGCGCCGCATCCTGCTCGGCACGTACGTGCTCTCCGCGGGCTACTACGACGCGTACTACCTGCGCGCGCAGAAGGTCAGGACGCTGATCCGGCGCGACTTCGACGAGGCCTTCCGCGAGGTCGACCTCATCGCGGCGCCGGTCTCGCCGACGGTCGCGTTCCGGCTCGGGGAGCGCGTCGACGACCCGCTCTCGATGTACCTCGCCGACGTCTACACGCTGCCCGCGAGCATGGCGGGCCTGCCCGCGATCAGCGTCCCGTGCGCGACCGCGCCGGCGCCCGACGGCGGGCCTGCGCTGCCCGTCGGCCTGCAGCTCATCGGCCCTGCGCTGGAGGAGGCGCGGCTCTGCAGGGCGGCCTACGCGTGGGAGCAGATCTCTCCGGTGCGCGGGCTGCGCGCGCGCGTGTCGATCGCGTGAGAAAGGGAGCGCGAAGGTGAGCTCCGCGATCGCGGTGGCGGCGGCCGGCCCCGAGCACCTGGCCGGGCTCGAGGCGCTCTTCGAGGCCGCCGGCACGCCCTGCTACTGCCGCTACTACCACTTCGGGGGCACCAACAACGAGTGGCTCGCGCGGTGCTCGGACGGCCAGGGCGAGAACCGCCGGGAGTTCGCCGAGGCGCTCGCCGCAGGCAGCGACGAGGCGCGCGGCGTCGTGGCGCTCGCGAAGGACGTCCAGGACGTGGTCGGGTGGCTCAAGGTCGCGCCCGCCGCGGTCGTGGCGAAGGCCTACGAGCGCCGGCTGTACCGGGGGCTGCCGTGCTTCGCGGGCGATCGCGCCGGCGTCTTCCTGATCGGCTGCGCCGTCGTGCACCCGGGCCATCGCCGGCAGGGCGTCGCGACGGCGCTCGTCGCGGGCGCGGTGGAGCTCGCGCCCGCCTGGGGTGCGCGCGCCCTCGAGGCCCTGCCTCGCCGTCCGAAGGAGCCGGTGAGCGACGAGGAGCTGTGGACCGGCCCGGTCTCCGCGTTCACGAGGAACGGATTCGTCGAGGTGAACGCTTTCGAGCCGTACCCGGTCCTTCGCCGGATGCTGTGACCGCGCCGCCCTGCGGACGTCGCGGGCGGGCACGGCGGCCGTCGCGCTGCGCTTGCGCGCGCCGGCCGACCAGGTAGTGTCGCGCCCGCGCGCATGGCTTCCCCGTCCGAGCACCCCGACGCTGCGGCCCACGACGACCCTGCCGAGCGGAGCTCCGCCGCAGGTGCAGACCGCGCCGCGCCCGCCGCCGACCCAGGCGCGGCGACGAGCAGCCCGGGCGAGCCCGCGGCGGCCGAGGCCTCGCCTGTCAGCCGGCAAGCGTCGTCCGGCCCGAGGGGCCGGGTCGTCGCCCTCACCGGCGCCGCGTCCTTCCTCGGGCGCAACCTCATCGGCATCCTCGAGGAGGATCCCCGCATCGCCCGCGTGGTGGCCATCGACCTCAAGCCGCCGGACACGGGCGGCTCCAAGCTGCGCTTGCACACGGTCGACCTGACGGCGCCTGCGTCCGAGGAGCACGTCGCCGAGGTGCTCGCGGCCGAGCAGGTGGACACGCTCGTCCACCTTTGCTTCCTCTCGTCGCCGACCCCGGCGACCGCCTGGGCCCACGAGCTCGAGTCGGTGGGCACGATGCACCTGCTCCACGGCGCGCGCCAGGCGAACCTGCGCAAGCTGATCCTCTGGAGCCAGACGATCCTCTACGGCGCACACCCGACAAACCCCAATTTCCTCACGGAAAAGCACCCGCTCCGCGCCGATCCGGAGGAGCGCTTCTTCGCGGACAAGATGGCGGCCGAGCGGGAGTTCAACGCCTTCGGCGCGAAGGCCAAGGGCACGACCGTCACCATCCTGCGGACCGCGCCGATCCTCGGTCCGACCGTCCAGAACTACCTCACCCGGTACCTGGCGCGGCGGCTGGTCATGACCATGCTCGGCTTCGACCCGCTGTGGCAGTTCATCCACGAGGTCGACGCGATCGCCGCCTTCAAGCTCGCCATCGACAGCGATTTCCCTGGAACGTTCAACATCGTGGGCGACGGCGTGCTGCCGGTCTCCACGATCGTGCGCCTCGCGGGCCGGACGTCCTTTCCGGTGCTGCACAGCGCCGCCGGCCCGCTCGTCGCTGCCCTCTGGGCTGCGCACGCGGCGATCGCGCCGCCCAGCTTCCTGCGCTACCTGCGCTACGTGTGCGTGGCGGACGGCGAGAAGGCGGCGCGCGTCATGGGGTTCCGGCCGGTCTACTCCACGCGCGAGGCGCTTCTCGATTACACCAGCGCGCAGCGGCTGCGGGACGTGCGGCTCCTGCAGGAGACACCCGCGTGAGGCGGTTCGGGGGGTAAGCATGGGCACGGAGCACGATCGAGCGCGCAAGGGAGCAGTGAATGGGCCATCGGCGTCGGCGCGGGGGCGCTCCGAACGACCGGGGTCGAGGCAGGTCGTCCCGAGCATCGACGTCGAGGACGAGGAGACCCGGTACCTGGCGCCGATCGGCCCGACGGAGCCCTCGGACGGGCGAAAGATGCAGTCGTCCGAGGTGCACGCCCCTGTCGTGCCGGTGACGGCCGACGAGCTGGAGCGTCAGATCCGGGAGCTCGAGACGCGGCTCAAGAGCATGCTCGCCGGGGGCCAGCCGCACGACGCGAGCGCGGGGAGTCGCGGCGGGCCCGAGACGCAGCGGGGCCCCCGCCAGGGCAGCGCGCCCGCGGCTCACGAGGGCCACGCCAGCGAGCCGCCGCCGTCCGAGCCGGGGACGGCGCGGGACGTCCTGTCGACCGATTTCTACCTGCGGCAGTGGGGTCGCGCCGGCCTGCGCAGCCGCTCGGAGGAGGTCGACGAGTTCGGCTTCGATCCCAAGTACGAGGCCCGCTACAGGCCGCTCTTCGACTTCCTGTACAGGCACTACTTCCGCATCGATCTCCAGGGTGTCGAGCACATCCCCAGCGAGGGGCGGTGCCTCGTGGTGTCGAACCACGCGGGCGGGCCCATTCCGTACGACGGGCTCATGCTGCGGGCGGCGGTGCGGCGGGAGCACCCGGCGCATCGGGAGCTCCGCTGGCTGGCCGACGACTTCGTGTACTATCTGCCGTTCGCCGGCACGATCATGAACCGGCTCGGCGCCGTGCGGGCCTGCCAGGAGAACGCCGAGCGGCTGCTCGCGGGCGAGCGGCTCGTCGCGGTGTTTCCGGAGGGGGCCAAGGGCAGCGGGAAGCTCTACAAGGACCGGTACCAGCTCCAGCGGTTCGGCCGCGGCGGGTTCATCCGGCTCTGTCTGCGCACGCGCACGCCGCTCGTGCCCTGCGCCATCGTGGGGGCCGAGGAGACGAACCCGCTCCTTTACCGGGTCGAGCACGTCACGCGCGCGCTCGGCATCCCGTACTTGCCCATCACGCCGACGTTCCCCGCGCTCGGGCCGCTGGGCCTCGTGCCCGCGCCCACCAAGTGGAAGATTCGCATGGCCGAGCCGATGCGGTTCGACGCCTACGGCCCCGAGGCGGCGGACGACCAGATCCTTGTGCGGCGCCTCGCCGAGCGGGTGCGCGCGACGATCCAGGGGCTCCTCGACGAGACGCTGGCCACCCGGAAATCGATCTGGTTCGGATGAAGCAGACTGCGCAGACGGATCCTCCGCCCATGCCCGAGCACACCGTGGAAGGGGCACCGCCCCCTGAGCCCGAGCGGGCGACGACCGGGAGGCCACGCCCCGACGGCGTGCTGGTGATCGACAAGCCACGCGGGCCGACGAGCCATGACGTCGTGGCCCGGCTGCGCCGCGTCCTCGGGGTGAAGCGCATCGGGCATGCGGGGACGCTGGACCCGATGGCGTCCGGCGTCCTCGTGGTGCTCGTCGGCGAGGCCACCAAGCTCGCCCCGTACCTGACCGCTCAGGACAAGCGCTACACGGCGCGCGTCGTCCTCGGCGTCGGAACGGACACCCTCGATGCGGACGGGGAGATCACGGCGGCGCAGCCCCTGCCGGCGTGGCTCGACGACGAGCTCGGCGCGCTCGCCGGGGCCGGCGGCACCCCCGGCGCCGAGGCGGTCGCGCGCGCGGCGCCGCGCATCGCGGCGGCGCTCGACGCGGAGCGGGCGAGGAGGGAGCAGACGCCGCCTGCCTACTCGGCCATCAAGGTCGCGGGGCAGCGCAGCTACGCCCTCGCGCGCGCCGGCCAGGCGGTGGATCTCGCGGCGCGGTCTGTCGAGGTCCGGTCGCTCGCGGTCGCCGGCGCCTCGCGCGGCGGGCCCGACACGCCGGCCGCGGACGCCGCGCCCGCCACCCTCGAGCTCGAGCTCGAGGTCAGCAAGGGTTACTACGTGCGCTCGCTCGCCGGCGATCTCGGCGCGCACCTCGGCGTGCCCGCGCACCTGTCCGCCCTCCGCCGCACCGCGAGCGGCGCCTTCACGGTGGCGCAGGCGGTGCTCCTCGACGCCGGCGCCGGGGCGCTGCGCGCCGCCCTGCGTCCGCTCGCCGAGGCAGCCGCCTCCAGCCTCCCCGTCGCCCGCCTGACCGAGGACGGCACCCGGCGCGCGCGCCTCGGACAATCGCTCACCGAGTCCGACTTCTCCATGGCTCCTGCGCATCCCGGCGCCGCCGTATGGCTCGACCCGGACGGACACGTCGTTGCTCTGGGCGCGCCGGACATGACACTGGGCGCCCCCGAGGGCACCGGCGCCGAGGCTGCCGAGAGCTCACCTGCCCTGCTCGTGACCCGATTTTCCGTCCTACGTGGTTTCACCGGGGGGGCCGATGCCCGTGAAAATGCTGCCAGGTGATGGAAATGCCGCAACGCACGGCAATTCCCTGGACTTCGGCAGATCCACGGATCATGTCACTGGCCGAGCTTGGCCTTGTGGGTCGAGCCTGGGAGTCCGCCCTGCAGCGAGACCGCCGAGAGCGCGTGGATCCGTCGTCTCCCGAGATTTCGCGCCCCGGTCCGGTTGCGCTCCCCTCGCCTGTTCCGTTACGATTCGTCCGTTAGGAGTCTCGGTTTGAGTCCCGATTTCGTTCCATTGCCAGCGCTCGGCGCTGCAGTTCTCTCCGCTGTACTTGGCTCGCTGTTCGTCGGCGCCGACACCGCCCTGACGACGCTGAGCGCAACCAGGCTCGGCGCGCTGATTGAGCAGTCGACGGGCCCCACGAAGGCCGCCTACGAGCGGATTCGTCGAGAAGACGCCAAGCTCCGCTCCCGTTACCTGCTCGGCTGGGTCGTATCGACCAGCCTGACCGCCGCCTGCTTCGACCTCTTCTTCCGGCGAAGCGTCCCGGGGGCGGCCCTGGGTCTCGAGCTGGCGACCACCGCTGTCGTCTGCGGGGCCCTTTACGAGGTCAGCTCGACGCTGGGCCGCAAGCACGCCGATCGGGCGGCATCGATGGCGGTCCGCTTCTTGCGCCCTCTCGAGATCGCGATGCTGCCGCTCGCCGTACCGCTCGGCTGGATCGGCTCCCGGCTCGGGCATCGGGACGGTGAGCAGCCTTCGAACCCGCGGGTTGCCGAGGCCGAGGTCGAGATCCTTGTCGATGAGGTCGAGCGCTCTGGCCTCTTCGGGCGAGAGCCGGCGGAGATGATCCGGAATGTGCTCGAGTTCGCCGATCGCACGGCGCGGGACGTCATGGTGCCGCGCTCCAAGGTCGAGGCGATCGAGATCTCCACTCCGCTCGAGAAGGTGCTGGAGATCGTGACCGAGAGCGGGCACTCCAGGTATCCGGTGTACAAGGACCAGATCGACAACATCGCTGGTCTTCTCTACGCGAAGGACATGTTCAAGGTCCTCGAGGAGCGCCGTCTCAAGAACACGACGCTCCGGGAGATCACGCGGAGCCCTGCCAATTTCGTCGCCGAGTCGCAGCCGCTCTCCTCTCTGCTGAGGGAGATGAAGAGCCGGAGACAGCACCTTGCGATCGTGGTCGACGAGTTTGGTGGGATGTCTGGGATTGTCACCCTGGAAGACGTCCTCGAGGAGATCGTCGGCGACATCCGGGATGAGCACGACGAGACGGACGATGGGGCATCGATCCAGGACCTCGGCGACGGCCGGCTGGTCGCCGACGCGGCGGTGTCGATGAGTGATCTCTCGGCGTACCTGGGAGCGGAGCTCGACCGGGAGGGAAAGTACGAGTCGCTCGGCGGCATGCTCACGCAGCACGTGGGCAAGGTGCCCGAGGTGGGCACGGCGGTGAGCAAGTTCGGGTTGCGCTTCATCGTGCGGGACAGCGACGAGCGGCACATCGGGAAGGTGGAGATCGTCCGCCCCCGCGCCATGGGCGCCGGCGGCGCCGCCTAAAGCGGCCGCCAGCGAGGCCCTGCCGAGCTGCCCGGCCCGCGGCGCGCGCTGCTCTCCGGTCTGCGACGGCCGCGCGCTGCCTTCCGGTCTGCGACGGCCGCGCGCTGCCTTCCGGTCTGCGACGGCCGCGCGCTGCCTTCCGGTCTGCGACGGCCGCGCGCTGCCTTCCGGTCTGCGACGGCCGAGCGGCGCGCGCCCGCACAGGAGACGGGCCCAGATCGGCGTTTTCGGCGCGCAGGCGTACTCTCGTACGCCGAGCACCGAAAACGCCGAGGTGGGCCCGTATCCGCAGCGGGCGCGTGCCGCTCAGCGGGCGAGGGAGATTTTGCGGAGCTCGTTCGCGAGATCGTCGCCCTCTTTGATGAGGCCGGCCGTCTCGGTGACGGGGTTTTCCTTGTTGCCCTCGAGCAGCTGGCGGACGTCGATCATCGCGCCGCGCAGCTTGAAGACGATCTGCTCGCTCGTGAAGGCGGCCACGGACTGAGGGTCGACCGGAAGGGTCTGCAGGTCGCCGCCGGCGATGTCGCCCTTGGTCCAGCGGGTGGCCTCCTTCTCGGCAGCCTTCAGGCCCTGCTGCGTGCGCTCGAGACGGGTCACCGTGTACTTCGCCGGCCAGTCCTTGCCGAACGGGAACGGCGCCTTGTTGGGAACGAGCTCGGCCAGCGTCTTGTCGCCGTCCCGGCGGAAGACGACCGAGAAGTTCACCACGGGCTCGTCCTGCTCCTTCCACGATTTCTCGACGGACCCCTGCGCCGCCGTGAGCAGGTTCTTGAGGCTGTCCTTGGTCTTGTTCAGATCCTGGACCGACGTCGTGTAGGCGAGCAGCTGACGCATCACCCGGCCCGGAAGGCTGCCGATCTGCTTCCCCTCCAGGTTGGTGGCATCGAACGGGACGTTGATCGCACCGAGCTCGGTCGTCAGCTCTGCCGGGAAGCTCTTCTGCGAGAGCTTCGCGGCACCCTCCTCGAGCTTCTTGGTCAGCTCCTCCATCTTCGCGTTCGCGGCCCGCACGTCCTTCTCGAGCGCCGCGGCGCCCTCGACAGCGAGCTTGCCGCGATCGCCGCGCTCCTTCGTGCCGCCGACCGCGAAGCCCACGGCGATGCCGACCAGCGCCGCGAGGCTCGCGTAGAGCGCCGTCTTCTTCGAGGCCTTCCGGCGCTCCTGCTCGACCTCCTCGCCGACCTCGACCTTGATGGTCTGCGCGGCCGCCGTCGGCTTCGGCGGGGGCGTCTGGATCACGGGACGCGGCGCCGGCGCGAACGGAGGCAGCGGAATTCCCGGAGAGATGCCCGGCGGAGGCGCAATGCCTCCCACCGAGGGCATGGGCGGACGCGCGCTCGGATACGGCGAGGGCATGCCGCCCGGGAGCGGGCCCCCGTCGGGAGGCGGCCCCGATCCAGGCTGCGGGCCAGGCACGGGAAGGGGGACGGCCGCTCCCGGGGCCCCGCCTATCGTCGTTTTGCCAAGCCGAGCCTTCAGATCGATTTTGCTCTTCTTCTTTTCTTCAGCCATCGGCTCCTCGAGGACGGGATCGCTGCACCACTTCGCCCTGAAAACTCCAGCCCGCCCGAGGGAACCGACCCACCGCGGCCCGAACCGGAGCTGCTCCTGCGCGAGCGGCGACAGGATGTGACACGGGCCGGCCTCCAGCGGACCGACATGGGAGCGGGGAGGAAAAGATCAGCAACACAACGGGAGCGTCGGGCGAGCGGACGACCCGCCGCGCACGTTAGCGGCGCGCCGCCTGGAATGTCAACGCGATGGCGATCATGGCGCAGGGTGTGTTTCGGCGAGCGATCGCCAGACCGCGCCGCCACCGCGATCCGCGGCAGCGCCCTCGCCCGGGCGTAAGGCCGCCCCCTCCGCCCCCGCAGGCCGTCGCCGGCAGCATGGCCCTCCGCGGAGGGACCGGGTAGGAAGCAGGGGCCCATGGTCTCGTTCAAGCTCGGCGGGGGCCGGCAAGCGCCGCCCCCTTCTTCCCCCGGCGGGGGCCGGCAGGCATCGCCTCCGCGGCGACCGCCGCTCCGGATGGAAACCCGGCGGGTGACGAGCTTTGATGGAACCGACATCGCCTACCGGGTGACGCCACCGCCGTTCGAAGGAGCGAAGACGGTGGTCCTGTTCAACGGGCTGGGCGGGCCCTACCTCGTCTGGCGGGCGCAGATCGAGTACCTGTCCGACCAGTACCGCTTCATCACGTGGGACTACCGCGGGATGTACGCGTCGAAGCGCCCGTCGCTGGACGCCCCGGAGGCCTATGCGGTGGCCAGCCACGTCCGCGACCTGGAGGCGATCCTCGCGGCCGAAGGGGTCCGGCACGGCTCGCTCATGGGATGGAGCATGGGCGTCCAGGTCGCGCTGGAGGCGTTCCGCCGGCTCCCAGGGTTCGCCGCGAACCTGGTCCTGTTGAACGGCACCCACCGCCCGCCGCTGGAGACGATGGGGCCGCTGCCGGGGCTCGGGCGGCTGTTCCCGCCGCTCGTGGCGCTCGCAGCGCGCGCTCAGACGGCCGCGACGAGGATGACTCGTCGCGTCATCGGCCAACCGGACGCTGTGGCATGGCTGCGGCGGCTGGGGCTGCTCGGGAAGACGCTCGACGGCGAGGTGCTCGCCGAGCTCGTGCAGCCGTTCGGCCAGCTCGATATGGAGGCGTTCCTCCGGAACCTCCGCGCGCTGGGCACGCACGACGTCGAGGAGGTGCTCGACCAGATCGACGTCCCGACGCTGCTCATCGCCGGCGACCGCGACGCGTTCACGCCCCGAGCGCTGGCCCAGTCGATGGCGCGACGCATCCCGCTGGCCGAGATCCTCGTGGTCCGCGGCGGCACCCACACCACCGCGCTCGAGTTCCCGGAGCTCGTCTCGCTCCGGATCGAGCGCTTCTTCGCGGACCACGATTTCTAGACCGGAGCCCCCGCCAGGACGCCGAGAGATCCGCTTCTTCTCCCCTGGAGTCTTCGGCGTCCTCGCGGCTCTTCTCTTCCGTCTCGACCGGCGCTGACGGCGGCCCACGGCGAGCCGTCCGTCACCTCGGGGCTATTTCCGCAGCAGATCCGCGAACGGGTTGTTGCGGAAGCCGCCCGCCGAGTTGCCCTGCCCCTGCCCCTTCCCTTGCCCCTGGGCCGGCCTGCGGCCGTCGTTGCGAGCGCGCGCGTCGCCGCCGGCCGGCGGGCCGCCCGCCTGCGGGCGCGCGCCGGCGGGGGCGCCGCCCTTCTTCGCGGTGAGGGCGATGCGCTTGCGCACGAGGTCGACCTCCAGCACGCGCACCTTGATCTTCTCGCCGACCTTGGCGGCCTCGTTCGGATCCTTCACGAACCGGTCCGCGAGCTGCGAGACGTGCACGAGGCCGTCCTGATGGACGCCGATGTCGACGAAGGCGCCGAACGCCGTCACGTTGGTCACCACGCCCTCGAGCTCCATGCCCGGCTTGAGATCCTCCATGGTCCGCACGTCGTCGCGGAACTTCGGCGGCTCGAACGTGGCGCGCGGGTCGCGGCCGGGCTTCTTCAGCTCGCTCAGGATGTCGTTCAGCGTGAACGAGCCGACGTCGCCGGCCTCGTACTTCTTGGGATCGATCCGCGCGATCGCCGCCGTGTCGCCGATGAGCGACCCGACCGGCACGCCGAGATCCGTCGCGATGCGCTCGACGAGGCCGTAGCGCTCCGGGTGCACGGCGCTCGCGTCGAGCGGGTGCTCCCCTCCCCGGACCCGCACGAAGCCCGCCGCCTGCTCGAACGTCCGCGGGCCGACCCCGGGCACGTCGAGCAGCGCCTTGCGGCTCTTGAACGCGCCGTGCAGATCGCGGTGGGCGACGATCTTCTTCGCGAGGCTCGGGCCGATGCCGGCGACGCGGGCGAGCAGCGGGGCGCTCGCGGTGTTGAGCTCGACGCCGACCCGGTTGACGCAGCTCTCGATCACCTCGTCGAGCTTCCGCGCGAGCAGACCCTGATAGACGTCGTGCTGGTACTGGCCGACGCCGATGCTCTTCGGGTCGACCTTCACGAGCTCCGCGAGCGGGTCCTGCAGCCGGCGAGCGATGCTGATCGCGCCGCGCACCGTGAGGTCGAGGTCGGGGAACTCCTCGCGCGCGACGTCGCTCGCCGAGTAGACGCTCGCGCCTGCCTCGCTCACCGGGACGCAGAACATCGTCCCTGACGCGGGCCCGTGATCGGCGTTCGCCGTCTCCTTCAACCCCTCCGACGCGAGCACGTCCTTCACGAACGCCTCGGTCTCGCGGCCGTGCGTGCCGTTGCCCACCGCGACCGCGCGGAGCGGGTACTTGCGGCAGATGCGGCGCAGATCCTGCCGCGCGCGCTCCAGCGCGTCGCTGCTCCCGACTAGGTAGATCGTCGTGTGCTCGAGGAGCTTGCCCGTCTCGTCGACGACGGCGCACTTGCAGCCGGTGCGCTGGCCCGGGTCGATGCCGAGCACCGCCTTCGTGCCGAAGGGCGCCGCGAGGAGGAGCTCGCGGAGGTTCTGGGCGAAGACCTCGACCGCGCCGCGATCGGCCTGCATCTTGAGGTCGACGCGCACGTCGCTCTGCACCGCCGGGAGCAGGAGCCGCTTCACGGCGTCCTCCGCGGCCTTCGTGAGCTCGCCGGCCCACGGCGACTTCGGCTTCAGCCCCACCGCCGCGTGGATCGGCGGGACGAGCGGCTCGGGCGCGAGCTCGATCGCGGCGCGGAGCACGCCCTCGGCCTCGCCGCGACGGATGGCGAGGTAGCGGTGCGAGGGGATGTTCGCGACGGCCTCCTCGAAGCTCGCGTACATGTCGAACTTCGTCTGCTTGCCGTCGTGCTCCTCGTTCTTCTGAACCTTGATGACGCCTTCCCTGACGTAGGCCTCGCGGACGAGCTTGCGCACGTCGGCGTGCTCGGCGATGCGCTCGGCGCAGATGTCGCGCGCGCCGGCGAGGGCAGCCGCCGCGTCGGGGACCTCCTTCTCGGCGCTGACGAAGGCGCGGGCCTCCTCCTCGGGGCTGCCGTCCGCCGGCTGCGACCAGAGGCGATCCGCGAGCGGCTCGAGGCCCCGCTCCTTCGCGATGATGGCGCGCGTGCGGCGCTTCGGCTTGAAGGGCAGGTAGAGGTCCTCGAGCTCGGCCTTGGTCTGGCAGGCGCGGATCTTCGAGGCGAGCGCGTCGGTGAGCTTGCCCTGCTTCTGGATCTCCGCGAGCACCGTGCCGCGGCGCTCCTCGAGCTCGAGCAGGTAGGCGCGGCGCTCCTCGATCGCGCGGATCTGCACCTCGTCGAGCCCGCCGGTCGCTTCCTTGCGGTAGCGGGCGATGAACGGCACCGTCGCCCCCTCGGCGAGCAGCTTGGCCACCGCCGAGACCCCTTGGCGCGGAAGACTCAGCTCCTCGGCGAGGAGCGGGACGGGATCAAACGAGCTGTCCGCGCGGCTCGGGACAGCGACAGGACTCTGCGTCTCGGTCATGAGCGCGGCATACGCGCAGGGTGCACGCGCGTCCAGGCTTGACTTGCGCGCCGCCTCACCCGGCCGCCGCGATGACCTCGCCGTCGCGCAGCACGGCCAGCGCGCGCGGCGCGCCCCAGGGCTGCACGATCGCGTTCTCGTGCGGCAGGTCCCAGACGGCGAGGTCGGCGCGGAGCCCCGGCCGCACGGCGCCGCACACGCCGCCGAGCCCGAGCGCGCGCGCCGCCTCGCGCGTCGCGCCCAGGATCGCCTCGGCGACCGTGAGGCCGTAGAGCCGCACCGCGAGCGCGAGCGCGAGCGGCAGGCTCTCGGTCGGCGCCGTGCCGGGGTTCGCGTCGCTGCCCACGATCAGCGGGACGCCGGCGGCCCGGAGCGCGGCGACGGGCGGCGGCTCCTGCCGCAGCGTGAAGCTCGCCACGGGCAAGAGCGCGGCGGCGACGCCCGCCCGGGCGAGCGCCGCGATGCCCGCAGGCGCGACGCGCTCGAGGTGGTCCGCCGACGCGGCGCCGAGCTCGGCCGCGAGCTCGGCGCCGCCCACGTCCGCGAACTGCCCGACGTGCACGCGCACGCCGAGCCCCAGCGCGCGCGCGCGCTCGAGCACCGGCCGCGCCTCGGCGACCGAGAACGCGCTCCGGTCTATGTATGCGTCGACGTAGCGCGCGAGGCCGGCCGCGGCGATCGCGGGCAGCCACGAGCGCGCGACCACGCCGGCGTAGGCGGCGCGATCGCCGCCCGCCTCCGGCGGGAGCGCGTGCAGGGCGAGGTACGTCGGCACGACGCGGGGCAGGCGCGCGTCCCTCCCCGCCTCGGCGACCGCCTCGAGCTGCTTGCGCTCCGAGGCCTCGTCGAGGCCGTAGCCGCTCTTCGCCTCCACGGCGGTCACGCCGAGCGCCGCCATCCGGCGGAGGCGGGCGCGGAGCGCGCCGGCGAGCTCGCCGGCCGTCGCGGCGCGCACCGCGCGCATGCTCGCGACGATGCCGCCGCCGGCCGCGGCGATCGCCTCGTAGTCGCCGCCGGCCATGCGGACCGCGTACTCCGCGTCCCGCGAGCCGACCCACGGCGCGTGCGTGTGGCAGTCGACGAGCCCGGGCGTGACGACCCCCGCGGCCTCGATCGCGACCGGGACGCCGGCCTCGGGCCGCAGCACCTCGCGCCGCGGCCCGACCGCCTCGATGGCGCCGCCCCGCACGACGATCGCGGCGTCCTCGATCACCCCGAGCGGATCGCCGGCCGAGGCGCGGGACGGGTCGCACGTGACGAGCCGGCGCGCGGTGACGGCGAACGCGCGATCGGGGCGCTGCGCGGGCTCCGCCGGCGCGGCCCCCGGCGGCGCGGTCACGTGGCCGCCCCGGCGGCGAGCGCGGCGCGCACCCGCTCGATGTCCGCGAGCACCGCCCTCGAGGCGGGCCCGCCGACGATCTCGGCGAGCGCCGCGGGCGAGGCGACCGGTCGCGGCGGGCACCTCCGGCGCAGCCCGAGGCAGCGCGCGGCCGCCTCGACGCAGCGATCGCGGAAGCTCGGATCGCGCTCGGCCCTGCGCACGAGCGCCTCGTGCGCGCGGTCCTGCAGGTCCTCGTCCTTGCAGACGAGCAGCGCATCGCAGCCCGCCGAGATGGCCGCGGTGGCGGCCTCCTCGACCGGGTGATGCGCCGCGATCGCGGCCATCTCGAGGTCGTCCGAGAAGAGCACCCCCTCGAAGCCGATCTCTCCGCGCAGGAGGCCGGTGCAGATGGATCGGGAGAGCGTCGCCGGCACGCCGGGATCGAGCGCCTCGACGACGATGTGCGCCGTCATCAGCGACGCGACGCCGGCGCGGCAGGCGGCGCGGAACGGCGGCAGCTCGATCTCGTCGAGGCGACCGCGGCCGTGGGCGAGGGTCGGGAGCGCGAGGTGGCTGTCGAGCGCCGTGTCGCCGTGCCCCGGAAAATGCTTGCCGCAGGCGAGGACGCGCTCCTCCTGGAGCCCCTCGAGGAACGCGACGCCGCCCTGCGCGGCGGCGCGAGGATCGCGGCCGAAGGCGCGATCGCCGATGATCGGGTTCGCGGGGTTCGAGTCGACGTCGAGCACGGGGGCGAAGTTCAGGTTGATGCCGACGGCCCGGAGCTCGGACGCGACGGCGCGCGCCGCGCGGCGCAGCAGCGGGAGATCCATGAGGTCGCCGAGCGAGCGCATCGGCGGCAGCTTCAGGAACGGCGCGGGCAGGCGGGTGACGCGGCCCCCCTCCTGATCGATGCCGAGGAAGGGAGGCCGATCCGGGCCGCTCGCCGCGGCGAGCGCCGCGCAGAGCCGCAGCGTGGCGTCCATGTCAGGGACGTTGCGCCGGAAGAGGATCGCTCCGCCCCTCCGCCCCTCGGCGAGCGCCCGGAGGTACCGGGCGGGCGGCTCGGCGCCGTCGAAACCGCCCACGATGAGCTGACCACACAGGACCTCGAGCTCCAGATCGAGCTGCACCGTCCACCACCTCTCGCGCGGCCGAGACGCGTGGCTGGCCGCGGGGTCCGTTCGTAAACGACTTGGGCCGACGAGGCCACTTTTGAGGGACGCGTCGGAGGGCCCGCGCCGCGGCCCGCCCGTCAGAAACGGAGCGCGATCTTCCCGAAGTGTCCGCCGCTCGCCATGTGGTCGAGCGCCTGGCGGATCTCGGTGAAGGGGAACACGCGGTCGACGACCGGGCGGAGTCCGCTCGCCGCGATCGCGCGGCTCAGGTCCTCGAACATCGCGCGCGAGCCGACGAAGATGCCCTGCGCGCGGATCTGCTTCATCAGGAAGGGGAACAGGTTGAGCTCCGGCGCGCCGCCCGAGAGCACGCCGATGAGGCTCACGCGCCCGCCGAGCCGCACCGCGCGGAGCGACCGGGCGATCGTGCCCGCGCCGCCCACCTCGATCACGTGATCCACGCCCGCGCCGCCGGTGAGCGAGAGCGCCTGCGTGTCCCAGTCGGGCGTCGTGCGGTAGTTGATCGTCTCCGACGCCCCGAGCGACCTCGCGCGCTCGAGCTTCTCGTCGCTGCTCGAGGTGACGATGACGCGGGCGCCCGCGAGCCGGGCGAGCTGCAGCGCGAAGATCGAGACGCCGCCCGTGCCCTGCACGAGCACCGTGTCGCCCGCCTTGAGGTGGCTCGCCGCGAAGAGCGCGTTCCAGGCGGTCACCGCGGCGCACGGCAGCGTCGCGGCCTCCTCGTCCGTGAGGTGCGGCGGGACCGCGACGACCCCCTCCTGATCCAGGAGCACCTGCTCCGAGAGCACCCCCGGCAGCTCTCCACCGAGCGCCCCCTTGGTCTTGGCCCGGGAGATCTCCCCGTCGATCCAGCGCTGGTGGAAGATCGGGCACACGCGATCGCCGGCCTTCACCCGCGTCACCCCTTCCCCCACCCCGATCACCTCGCCGACCCCGTCCGAGAGCGGGACGAGCGGCAGCGAGAGCTTCGGGTTGTAGAGGCCCTTCGCCATGAGCAGGTCGCGGAAGTTGAGCGACGCCGCCTTCATCCGGAGGACGATCTGCCCGGGCCCAGGCTTCGGTTCCGGGAGGTCCATCGGGCGGAGCGCGTCGAGGCCGAACGAACCCTGGAGAGCGAACGCTTTCATGCAGATCCTCCTTCAGCGGAGGTGCGCTATCTCATGCGGGGTGGACCCGGTCAACGCGCCAGGCGCCGCGCAGCGCCTGGGAAGCGAGCCAGAGGCGCGGGCTGCTCCGCGTGCCGGCGAGGGGGCGCACCCGGGTGCGCGCGCGACAGCGAGGCGCTACCGTCGCAACAATGCACGCGAGCACGAGAAGCACGAGAAGAGGACGAAAGACAGGAACGATGGGCGGGGCGCCCAGGCTGGGGCTCATCGCCGCGGGCGCCCACGCGCTCGCGTGCGGCGCGAGCGCCGGGAGGGAACCGGCCGAAGGAACGTCGGGGGCGCGGGCCGCCGAGGCAGCGACGGAGGAGAGCGCGCGCACTTCGGAGGGCGAAGCCTCGGACGCCGAGCCCGGCAGCGGCGGCGAGGCGCAGGCCGCATCCGCGCCGCCCGCCCCGGGGCCGCGGATGACCCGCGCGGAGGCGGGGCGGTACGTGCTCGCGCTTGTGAACCGCGATCGGGCTGCGCACAAGCTGCCGCCCGTCCGGTGGGACGAGACCGCGGCGCGCGCGGGGCGGCGGCACACGGAGGACATGGTCCGCGTGGGCTTCACCGGCCACTGGGGCAGCGACGGGTCGGTCCCGGAGGAGCGCTACACAGCGGCCGGAGGCGACGGCTTCGTCATGGAGAACGCCGGCTGCTTCGCCGACGCGATCCCGCGCGAGGTCGATCCGGATCCGCGCTTCTCCGCGGAGAGCCTCGAGCGGGTCCACCACGCCTTCATGAACGAGAAGCCCCCGGCCGATGGGCACCGGCGCAACGTGCTCACAGCGTCGCACACGTCGCTCGGGGTCGGGCTGGCCAAGGCCAAGGGGTTCGACATCGCCTGCATGGCGCAGGAGTTCGTCGACGACTACGGCACGTACCAGAAGCTGCCCAGGCGGGCGCAAGTCGGCGAGGTGATCCAGGTGGCCGGCGAGGTCCGCGCGCCGGCGAAGATCGCGGGCGTCGGGATCTCGCGGATCGAGCCGGGCAAGCCGATCCCGCCGGAGAAGCTGCTCAGGATGGGCGGGTACGCGATCCCGTCCCCCTACGCGACGTTCTTCCCGAGGGGCTTCAAGACGCCTATTCCTCTTCAGGTGACAGGCAATCGATTCGACATCGAGGTCCCGCTGAACGACCGCAAGCGGCCCGGCCTCTACGGCGTCAGCGTCTGGGCGACGTTCCCCCCCTCGAACGAGCTCAAGATGGTCTCGCTCCGCATCATCGACGTCGGCAAGGGAGGCGCGCGGTGAACCACAGCCGCCCCCCGGCGTCGTCGGCCGAGGATCTCGACGCGGTCAAGGTGCTCGATCACCTGGTCCGCCGCGCGGTCTCCATGGGCGCGAGCGACATCCACGTCGAGCCGAAGCGCGACAGCATCCGCGTGCGCTACCGCGTCGACGGCGTGATGGTGGCCCAGGGCCAGATCCCGATCGAGATCGGGCCGTCGCTCACGTCGCGCGTGAAGGTGCTCGCGCGGATGGATATGACCGAGCGGCGCCTGCCGCAGGACGGCCAGTTCGGCCTGGAGCTGCACGGGCACCCGCTCATCCACCTGCGCGCCTCGACGTTCCCCGCGATCCACGGCGAGACGCTGGTGCTGCGCGTGCTGCTCAGCCACCAGCTGATCGCGCTCGAGAAGCTCGGGCTCTCCGAGGGCGACGTGCCGCGGCTCCAGGGGCTCGCGGAGCGCGCTTCGGGGCTCATCGTCGTGTGCGGGCCGACCGGCTCGGGCAAGACGTCGACGCTCTACTCGCTGATCAAGGTGATGAAGACCAGCGAGCTCAGCATCGTCACGCTGGAGGATCCGATCGAGGTCGAGTTCGCCGACATCACCCAGGGACAGACCAACCCGAGGCAGGGCTTCACGTTCGCGACCGGCCTGCGCGCGATCCTGCGGCAGGACCCGGACGTGATCATGGTCGGCGAGATGCGCGATCCAGAGACGGCGCAGATCGCGCTGCAGGCGAGCCTCACGGGGCACCTCGTGCTGTCGACGCTGCACACCTCGGATGCGGTCGACACGGTCGCGCGGCTCGTGGACCTCGGCGCGGAGTCGTGGATCGTGGCGAACGCCCTGCTCGCGGTGATCGCGCAGCGGCTCGTGCGGCGGCTCTGCGAGGAGTGCGCGGAGAAGTACGAGCTCGAGACCGCCGTGACGGACGAGGAGGAGCAGGTCCTCATCGAGAAAGGCACCGAGCTGAAGCGCGGGGTCGGGTGCCAGACATGCCACCTGACGGGCTACCGGGGCCGGGTCGGGCTCTTCGAGATGCTGGAGCTCGACGACGACCTGCGGGATCTCGTCAAGGCGCGGGCGGGGAAGCGCGCGTACCGGGACGCCTCGCGCAAGGTGGGGCTCGTGCCGCTCCGGCACGCCGGGCTCACCAAGGTGAAAGAGGGCGTCACCTCCCTGGACGAGGTGCTCCGCGTGACGTGACGGCCTCTGGCGCAGCGCGCAGCGCGCTGCGCGCGCCGCCGGTCAGGTGGTCTGCGAGGCGCCGTCGTCGACGGCGTTGGCGGCGATGACGCCCTTGTACCAGAGCGCGCTGTCCTTCGGGATGCGGCGCTGCGTCTCGTAGTCCACCCAGACGATGCCGAACCGCTGGGAGTAGCCGCGGTCCCACTCGTAGTTGTCCATCAACGACCACACGAAGTACCCGGCGAGCGGCGCCCCCGCGTCGATCGCGCGCCGCGCAGCGACGAAGTGATCGCGCAGGAACTGCAGTCGCTGCTCGTCCGGAATGCGGCCGTCCTTGTCGGGCCCGGTCGAGTAGGCCGCGCCGTTCTCCGTCACGTAGAGCTTGGGCACCCCGTACTCCACATGCAGCCGGATGAGCAGCTGCCGGAGCCCTTCCGGGTACACCTCCCAGCCCATCTCGGTCTGCTCGGACGCGGGCGCGACGCGCTCCGTCCTCGGCAGGTTCTGCTCCTCGGGCACCTTGCTGCTCCGCAGCACCGCCCGGGAGTAGTAGTTGAGGCCGAGGAAGTCACACTGCGTCGCGATGATGTCGAGATCGCCCGGCTTGCACACGGTCAGCCCCTCCGGCGGGAGGTGGCCCAGCGCGATGTAGTCCGCGATCATGTCCGCCGGGTAGTGCCGGCCGTACAGCGGATCGAGGAACCAGCGGCTGAAATACCCGTCGTAGTGGCGGGCCGCGTCGTAATCGGCGGCGCTCGGCGACGCGGGCATCGCGTAGTTCATGTTCAGCGTGATGCCGACCTCGGCGCCGGGAACGTTCTTGCGCAGCACGGGCACCGCGAGGCCGTGCGAGAGCAGGAGGTGGTGGCTGACCGCCAGCGCCTTGCCGAAATCGCGCATGCCCGGCGCGTGGATCCCCTTCTCGTAGCTGAGGAACGCCGTGCACCACGGCTCGTTGTGGGTGATCCACTTCTTGACGCGATCGCCGAGCCTCCGCGACACCACATCGGCGAACTCCACGAACGCATCGGCCGTCGAGCGGTGCTGCCAGCCCCCGACCTGGTCCTGGAGCACCTGCGGCAGGTCCCAGTGGAAGAGCGTCGCGTACGGCTCGATCCCGGCCTCGAGCAGGCCGTCCACCAGCCGGCTGTAGAAGTCGAGCCCCTTCTGGTTCACCGCGCCCCGGCCGTTCGGCAGGATGCGCGGCCACGCGATCGAGAACCTGTAGGCCATCAGGCCCAGGCTCTTCATCAGCGCGATGTCTTCAGGCCACCGGTGATAGTGCTCGCACGCGATGTCGCCGTTGGTCCCGTCTGTGATCTGACCGGGCGTCTTCGCGAAGCGATCCCAGATCGACTCGCCGCGCCCATCCTCGCTCGTGGCGCCCTCGATCTGGTAGGAGGACGTCGCAGCCCCCCAAACAAACTTGTCGGGAAATCTCAGGGACGACATGTTCTCTCGTGATTCTCCTCAGACAGATACGGCCTCGACGGAGGCAGGTACCTTGCGCTCGTACTGCGCGGAGGGAGCGACGGAACCGGGCGAGTAGAGGTGGCAGCGGACCCAGTGCCCCGAGCCGACGTCGATGGCCGCCGGCATCTGCTCCCGGCACGCGTTCATCACGCTCGGGCAGCGATCGGCGAAGGGGCAGCCCGGCGGCGGGTTGACGAGCTTCGGCGCGCCGGAGCGGGCCGGGAGCTCGCCGCGGATCGAACCGTTCGGGTCCGGCACCGCCGAGAGCAGGAGCTTCGTGTACGGGTGCGCCGGCTGCTGCATCAGCTCCTCGCTCGGCGCGCCCTCCACGATGTGGCCGGCGTACATCACCATCGTGCGATCCGCGACGTAGCGCGCGCTCGCGATGTCGTGGGTGATGTAGAGGTACGAGATGCCGCGCTCCTCCTTGAGCTTCTCCATCAGGTTCAGGACGCCCATTCGAATCGAGACGTCGAGCATCGAGATCGGCTCGTCCGCGAGGATCACGCTGGGATCCACCGCGAGGGCGCGGGCGATCGCCACGCGCTGCCGCTGGCCGCCCGAGAGCTGGTGCGGGTACTTGACCGCGACCTCCGCAGGCGGGTTGAGATCGACCGTCTTGAGAAGCGCGTGCACCTTCTCCCGGAGGATCGCGGCGTTCGGCGCCTTGTTGTGGAGCAGCAGCGGCCGCTCCAGGTGGTAGCCGATCGAATGCACCGGGTTGAGCGAGCCGAACGGATCCTGGAAGATCATCTGCACCTGCCCGCGGTAAGCGAGCGAGGCGCGGGTCGGCTCTTCCTTCAGCACGTCGCGACCCTTGAACAGGATCTGCCCGCTGCTCGGGGGCATCAGCCGCGCGAGCAGCCGTGCGATCGTGCTCTTGCCGCTGCCCGACTCTCCGACCAGCGCGATGACCTCACGCTCGGCCAGCGAGAACGAGGCGTCGTGCAGCGCCCGGAGCTGCTGCGTGCGTAGCCCGCCGCCGACGGGGAAGAACTTGGCGAGGCGCACCACGTCGAGGACAGGCGAGACATAAGGTTGCGTCATCGTCATCGTCAGTAGAGGTGGCAGGCGCCGCGATGCTCGGGCGCGATTTCACGAAGGGCGGGCTGCTCGGTCTGGCAGGTCGCGAAAGCTTGCGGACACCGGGGATGGAAGCGGCAGCCGGACGGCGGGTTGCGCATGTCGGGCGGCGTGCCCGGGATGCCCTGCAGCCTGCGGCGCGGGCCCCGGACCGAGGGGAACGACCCGAGGAGCCCCTGCGTGTACGGGTGCTTCGGATCGCTGAAGAGGTCCTTGGCGCGGGCGGTCTCCGCGAGCTTGCCCGCGTAGAGGATGGCGATGCGCGTGGAGAACTCGGCGATGAGCGAGAGGTCGTGCGTGATGAAGAGGATCGAGAAGCCGAGGCGCTCCTTGAGCTCGGCGATCTGCTGCAGGATCTCCCGCTGTACGACCACGTCGAGCGCCGTCGTGGGCTCATCCATGATGAGGAACGGCGGCCTGAGCGCCATGGCGATCGCGATCACGACGCGCTGGCGCATGCCGCCCGACAGCTGGTGCGGGTAGCTGGTCAAGCGCGACGGGTCGATGTTGACGAGCTTGAGCAGCGCGGCCGCGCGCTCCATCGCCTGCGCCGGCGTCACGCGGTCGTGCGCGATGATCGGATCCGCGATCTGATCGCCGATCGTCAGCACCGGGTTGAGCGCGTTCATCGCGCTCTGGAACACCAGCGCCACCTTCCGCCAGCGGAACGCGCGGAGCTGCTCCTCGTTCATGGACAGGACGTCCTGCCCGGCGAAGTACACGTGCCCGCCCGTGATGACCGCCGGCGGCCGGAGCAGGCGCATGATGGCCTGCGCCACCGTCGACTTGCCGCTCCCCGACTCGCCCGCGAGGCCCAGCACCTCGCCCGGGGCGATGTCGAAGGAGACGTTGTCGACCGCGCAGACCGGACCGGCCGGGGTCATGAACTCGACCCGGAGATCCTGAACCGAGAGAATCGGACTAGGCGCCATGAGCCCTCACTACCGGCGTAGACGGACCTGCCGCGACGTTGCGGCTCTTGAGCAGGCGCGACCAGGACCCCTCCGCGCGGAGCCGCGGATTCGAGATCTCGTCGATCGCGTAGTTGATCAGCGTGAGCGCGAACCCGACGAGCGCGACGCACACGCCCGTGGGCACGATGGTCCACCAGGCGCCCGTGAGGAGCGCGGCGTTGTTGCTTGCCCAGTAGAGGTTCGTCCCCCAGGTCACGGCGCTGAGGTCGCCGAGCCCGAGGAACTCCAGGCCGACCTGCGCGCCGATCGCGTAGACCGTGGCGCCGATGAAGCCGGACATGAGGAGCGACGTCATGTTCGGCAGGATCTCGAGGAAGATGATGCGCGCGCTGCCCTCGCCGCTCACGAGGGCGGCGGAGACGAAGTCCTTGTCGCGCAGCGCGAGCACCTGCGACCGGAGCACGCGCGCGTTCCACGCCCAGCCCGTGAGGACGAGGACGAGGAGGATCGTCATCGGCCCGGCCGGCAGGTAGGCCGCGATCACGACGGCCATCGGCAGGCCGGGGATGATCAGGAACACGTTCGTGAGCAGCGAGAGCACGTTGTCGATCCAGCCGCCGAAGTAGCCTCCGGCCATGCCGATCGCCGCGCCGATCGCCATCACGGCGAAGCCCGTGGCGAAGCCGACGGCCAGCGAGGTCCGCGCACCGACGATCGTCTGCGCGAGCACGTCCTGCCCCTGGCCCGTCGTGCCGAAGAGGTGCTCGGCCGAGGGCGCCTCGTGCGGCATGCCCACGAACGCGTGCGGGTCTTGCCCGACGAGCACGGGGCCGAGCACCGAGAGGAGCAGGAAGAAGAGCACGATGAGCGTGCCCACCATCGCCTTGCGATTCGAGAGGAGGAGGCGGACCCACCCCGCCGAACGGGTGGCGCTGCCCCCGCTGTTGCTTTGTTGCGCAGCCATCGCTTCTCCTGGACCCAGCCCTCAGCGCCCTCGGGCGCGGGGATCAAGAAACACGTAGACGACGTCGACCAAGAAGTTCGCCCCCAGCACGGCCAGCGTGATGGTGAGGAAGATCCCCTGCATGAGCGGATAGTCCTGGTTACGAACAGCCTGGATGAGCAGGTAGCCCTGACCCGGATACGAGAAGACGATCTCGGTGAGCAGCGACCCGGCGAGCACGAAGCCAAGCGCCATGCCGAACCCGGTGACGTTGGGCAGGAGCGCGTTCCGCGCGGCGTAGCTGAACATGACCCGCCACTGGGAGAGCCCCTTGGCCTGGGCCATCGTGATGTACTCCTCGGACAGCACGGTGACCATCGCGCTGCGCATGCCGAGCATCCAGCCCCCGATGGTGGCGATGACGATCGACAGGCCGGGCAGGACCATGTGCGACAGCACGCTCCCGATGAACTCGAAGCTCCACTCGGGCGAGAGCGTGTCGCTGTAGGCGTGGCGCAGCGGGAAGGCCCCGAGCACGAAGCCGAGGACGTAGAGCGCCACCATCGCGAGCCAGAAGTACGGGAACGCGCCGAGGAACATCAGGACGGGCGGCATGATCGAGTCAAGCCAGCCGCCCCGCTTCCACGTCGCGACGATGCCGAGCAGCGTCCCCAGCGCGAAGCTGACGAGCACGGCGGCGCCCGACAGGAGCAGCGTCCAGCCGAGCCCCGTCGCGATGACGTCCGTCACCTTCGCGGGGAAGTGCGCGACGGACAGGCCGAGATCGCCCGTCAGCGTGTGGCTCAGGTAGGTGATGTATTGCTTGTAGAGCGGCTCACCCGTGAACCCGAACGCCTTCCGCAGCGCGTCGATCGCTTCCGGCTGAAGCTGCCCGCGGAAGCGCGCGAACATCGCCGTGGCGGGGTCGCCCGGCATGAGCCGCGGAATGAGGAAGTTCAGGGTGAGCGATGCCCACGCCGCGATGAAGTACAAGCCCAGCTGTCGAAGAAGGTAACGCACAGAAGCTCTCTCTTCTAACCTGCTCTCCGGATCAGATCACGCCCGATGTCACTTCGGCTTGAGCTCGGTGAGGACGAGCAGGTACTCGGGCGGGTTGTTCGGCGACAGCTTCGCGTACGGGTTCTCCTTGCTGGGGAACCCGGTGAAGCGGCGGGTGTTGAACTCGCCCCAGGACGGCCCGGGGAACAGCGGGATCGAGGGCGCCGTCTCGGAGAAAGTCTCCTGGAGCTGCTCGATGAGCTTCTTCTGCTCCGCCGGATCCGTCGCGGCCTCGAACGCCTCGAAGAGGCTGTCCGTCTGCTTGGCGCCGAAGCGGTGCCAGTTGCGCGCCGACGACTCGCCGACCGGCTTCACGGTCGCGGTGCCGATGAGGTCGCGGTAGAAATTGTAGGGCGTCGGCTCCTCGTTCGACCAGCCCATCGACAGGTCGAAGGTGCCCTTCTGGAGCGCCTCGAAGAACGCGCTGAAGTCGTACGTCCTCAGCGAGGCCTCGACGCCGATCTGCTTCACCTGCTGCGTGACGATCTGCGCCGCGCGCACCCAATCGGACCAGCCCGTGACGACGTTGATGTCGAAGCGCAGCGGCTTCCCGTCCTTCGAGCGGATGCCGTCCGGGCCCTTGGCGTAGCCCGCCTCGTCGAGCATCTGGTTCGCCTTGGCCAGGTTGAACTTCACCCAGTCGCCGCCCTCGACGACCTTCTGGCTGCGCCAGCGCTCGTGCGCGTCGCTGAGCGCCGTCGCGTCCGCCGGCCGCGTGTAGTTGTTCATGGCGACCTTGACGATCTGCTCGCGGTCGAGCGACATGCTGATCGCCTTGCGCACCCGAATGTCGTCGAGCGGCTTCTTCGTCGTGTTCGTGTAGACGAACACGGTGCTGCCGACGAGCGGGAACCAGTAGTGGTGATTCGCCGGGTCCTTGCCGACGTAGACCTTCTCGATCTCCGGGACGAAGTTGCCGGCCCAGTCGACCTCGCCGTTCAGGAGCGCCAGGTTCGCCTGGTCGTTGCCCGGGTAGGCCGGGAAGCGGAGCCCCTTGATCGCGGGCTTGCCCTGCTGCCAGTAGCTCGGGTTCCGGCCGAGCTCGTAGATCTGGTTCTGGAAGGTCTTCACCTCGGTGAAGGGCCCCGTCGCGACCGGGTTCTCGTTCGTGAACGTGACCGGATCCGTCACGTCCTTCCACTTGTGCTCCGGCACGATCGGCTGGTGCCCGAGGAAGACGAGCCCGGGGACGTACGGCCGCGTGAGCGTGAACTCGACCGTGGAGTCGCTCTTGGCCTCAACCGCGGTCAGCCACTTCCAGACGCCCTGCAGATCGAGGGCCGCGTGCTTCTTCAGGAGCCCGAAGGTGAAGGCCACGTCCTTCGCCGTGAAGGGCTGGCCATCGGACCACTTCACGCCGGGGCGCGTCGTGAAGGTGAGCGTCTTGTTCCCGTTGCTCCACTCGTACTTCGAGGCGAGCCAGGGGGTGAACTCGCCCTTCATCGTGTTGTAAACGAGGAGCGGCTCGTAGATGCCAGCGACGGTTGGCCAGCGAACGTTGCCAGAGGCCAGCAGAGGATTGAAGTTGCGCACCCACGAGGCTTGCTGCTCGATCGAGACGGTCAGGAAGGTGTCCGCAGCCGTGGGGTTCTTGCCGGTCCCCTGACCGCCCGGGGCCGTGCCCGCGGGGTCCTTCTTCGCATCGGACTTCCCGCAACCTGCCGCGGCGCCGACCGAAAGAAGCAACGCCGAAAGAACCAACGTTCGACGCGGCAACAACCAGTTCCTCATGAAATGCTCCTCAGCGGGGCCCTCGTGGACACGCCCGAGCGCCCACCGTCCCTCTCCCACTCAATTGATCTTCCTGGAAGCCGCCACGTGACAGAGCGACTCGCCGGAGCCCGACGCGCGCAACGCAGCGCACCATACCGGCATCCAGACGTCGGCACTGTAGCCGTCTTCGCACAGCAGTGTCAACGGGGATTCGAGGTCGCTACCAAGTTCTCACGCCGCTCGCGCAGGCGCGTTTTCAAGGGAGATGTCGTGGCGCGTCATGTCTCGCGGCGGCAACTCCGTCTCATGGTGTCATCGCGCGTCATGACGGCTGAGGGCTCCGGCACTGACACTGTTATTTTCTTCGTTCAC
This sequence comes from Sorangium sp. So ce887, assembly GCF_051521455.1. Classification (NCBI taxonomy): domain Bacteria; kingdom Pseudomonadati; phylum Myxococcota; order Polyangiales; family Polyangiaceae; genus Sorangium; species Sorangium sp. So ce887. Next base: position 6,237,231 of record NZ_CP150354.1, read on the forward strand.
AGCAAGACAGGAAGGCAGTCGATGACGCATCGTTTCAGAGAACGGCCGGAGCACGTCTATACAGACGTCCGTGAGCGATGACAAGACCAGATTTTTCGGTCTCGCTCCAGTGTGCGGATGGGCACTCTCGGAGGGGCGAGGTGCTGCGCTCGCCCAGCGCAGGCGGCAGGGAGATCGTGCGCGGCGCGCGCGGCGCGATGCGGTCGATAGGCCGGTGCGCTGAGGGTCAATCCGGGGCTGGCGACTCTACGCGTGGAGCCCTGATCCCCGCGGCCGTGGCCCTGGAACCCAGGTAGATACCACGTGTCGGGGAAGATTCCATTCCATGTCCGTTGGGTTTCGCATGGGCTCGTACGGGCTCGTTCGGCGGGGGCGTGGTCGAGCGGGCGCGCCTCACGGAAGCGGGGGAGCGGACGCTGGCACGAGGAGGTCGGCGCCAAAAAGCTCGTCTGCCACGCTGTTGTCGGTGAACGCGTTCTCGCTCCCCTTCTTCAGCTGGGGCGCGGGCGAGCCCTGCACGACCAGCCCGAAGCGGTTGTCCGAGGCGCGCACCCTGGAGAGGCGACCCGAGCTCCGGTCGTACAGGATGCCGGCCCGCGCACAACCGGCCACCCGCACGTCGTCGAGGGTGGCTGTGGACCCGGCGAGCACCAGGACGCCATCGGCGACGAGGTCGTCGCGCCGCGCGCCCATCCCGGCGCGGCCGTCGCCGGTCACCCCGTCGACGACGGTCTGTGCGATCTCCGCCTCGGCGGCGAACAGCGCCACGCCGGCCGTGCGGCTCGCGCGGACGAGGGACGAGGCGAGCCGGAGCTGATAGCCCGCGGCGGCGACACCGATGCCGGCGCCGCCGTCGCTCGCCTCGCCGCCCGAGGTGTCCTCGATGAGGTCCCCCGTGATCTCGACCTTGCCGCCCGGGAACTCCGCGCCGGCGAGGACGCCGACGGAGCGGTTGCCGCGGATGACATTGCCCGCGAGCACCGCGGTGGCCCCCCGATAGATGACGATCCCCTGCCCCACCGGCGCGCGGCGGTCCGGCGCGACATGCCCTTCGACGAGGTTGCCTGTCACGGTCGCCTCGGACCCGTCATACCCCACCGACAGCCCGGTCCCCTCGTTGTCGCGAATGGCATTCGACGAGAGCGTCACGCGGCCCTCCATCACGGCCACCCCGGCCCCGTCGCCCCAGGCCCCTCCGGCGATCGTCCCCTCGATGAGGTTGCCTCCCGCAACCAGCTCGGCGGAGAGATCGCCCACGTGAACCCCGGTCCCGCGGTTCTGAACGACCGCGCTGTCCTGGAGGCGCATCGCCGCGCCGCGGGCCACGGCGACGCCGAACCCGCCGAGCAGCGACCGCGACGGGGCCGCCACCGTGCCCTTGACCAGGCTCCGCGTCATCGTCGCCGCCGAGCCCTCGCCGATGACGGCGACGCCGAGCTCCGCGTTGCCGAGGATCACGCTCGAGTCGATCGCGACGCGCGATCCGCTCGCCGCGTACACGCCGACGCCGTAGCTCGGCTCGTGGCTCCCGGGCATCGTCCCCTCGACGAGCACGCCGGAGATCGTCGCCAAGGAGCTCCCCGACGCGACGATCCCCGACAGCCGGTTTCCGACCACAGCCGTGCGCTCGATCGACGCCTCGGCGCCGCCCCGGACGACGATCCCCTCGCCGTCCACGAGGTGCTCCGACGGCGAGGTCCCCTCGATGAGGCTGCCCACCACGGCCGCCGTGGCACTCACCTCGAGCGCGGCCACGCCCGCGGCGCGGCTGCTCGTCACGGCGCTCTCCTTCACGAACAGCGCGCCGCCGGTGACCGCGGAGGCGCCCATGCCGCCGCCCGCGGTGCCGGAGCGCGTCCCCTCGATCCAGCTCTGCGCCACCGAGAGCCGCGCGCCGTCGCTTGAGAGGACGCCGGCATGGACAGCGCCCTTGATGTGCACGCGCTCGATCGTCACGGCGCTCGCGCCCGTGGCCACCACGCCGGCGCCATCTCCGCCGATCTCGACCCCCCGGAGCGTCACCTCCCCTGCGCCGAGCACGGCCACGATCGCCGGAGGATGGACGAGCGGGCTCACCCCGCGGAGGCGCACACGCGAGGCGCACCGGCCGGCGATCGCGAGGGGCCTCGTGATGACGACCGGCTCGTCGTAGGTGCCGTCCGCGAGCGCGATCGTCCCGCCCTCGACGACGAGCTCGAGCGCCGCCGCGAGCGTCGTGACCGGCCTCGCCTCGGAGCCATCGCTGTCCGGACCGGCGTAGCTCGGGTCGACATACACGTTCCCGGGCGCGCGAGGGGTGTTCCCCCACGGCCCGAGCCCGCAACCGTCGGGGCCATCGACGGACACGCACCCCGCTTCCGGGAGTGCGAACATGCCTGTCGGGCACCTCGCCATGGCCGGCCTGCAGAGCCCGTCGTCGCCGACGAGCTCGGGAGCGCAGCGCGGGATGCCGGCGGGGATGCAGCCCTCGTCGAACTTCGGGATCGTCCCCGGAGGGCATTTCGCCATCGAGGGGTGGCAGAGATCGTCGTCCTCCACGAACAGCTCTGCGCACCCCTGGATGCCCACGGGCATGCACGCGTCCTCGGGCCCGAGGACGTGCCCGCGCGCGCAGCGCGGGGCGACGTGCTCCCCGTCGAGCGCGGCGTCGGAGCTGCGCGAGGGGTCGCTGCACGCCGCGGCGAGCAGCGACAGGACCGCGATACCGGCGGCCAGGCAAGACAGACCCGCGCGCGTCGCGCAGAAGCGCATGCAATACCCTCCCTGGACAGCGCTGCCTCGCGGCGCGCCCCGCGAGCTCCCGCTCGCTCCTGAGGCGAACGGCTGCCCGGAGCCCCCGCGACGGCGGGAGACCGCGTGTCCGGCATGAACCGGCGCTGCGAGCGCCGGAGATCATCATCGAGCCCGCGGAAAGATGACGAGGACAGCGCCTGAACGGCGCCGCGTGACCCCTTCAGCGTAATGAATCCTACAACAGGAGATAGCCTCCTGCCAGGCAGAGGAGCCTCGATCGCGCCGACTTTCCCTGCATCGCCGGGGACGTCTGCGCCGCGCTCCTCTCTCCGGCGCGGGCGTGTGAATCCTCTCGGGCCGCGAGGCTCGGGCGCGCCTCCTATCGTGTGGGTCGCACGCTTTCTGTCAATCACGTCGGGCCGCGCCGAGCGCCGCCGGGAGGCTCCGCGGAGGACGCCGTCTTCGCTGCCTCGCGGGGCCGCCGTCCGCGGCTGAAGGCCGCGGCGGCGCCGTCGTTCGGGACGACATGGCGAGGGTGCGCAGAGCAAAGTGAGTCTCAGGCGCGCGCTGCGCCGACGCGGTTGCCGCAGAAGGAGCGCCGCTCTGGGCCTCTGTCGGCTCACGTGGGCTGAGCACGGCGTGACCAGAGGACCCGAGGCCCGCGGGCCGTTGCCGCCCATCAGCGATGATGTCGAGTCTCCTCAGCCCTCGATTGCAGAGATCGACCGGGTCTTCGGAAATGCGGTTTGCAGGGCCCGATAAAGCTGCAAGTCGGGTCGCTCTCGTCCCGTCCCGCCGCGCGCCGCGCGCGGGGGAGCCCCGCGGCGCGCGTCGACATTTGCCTTTCTCCAGCGCTCGGGAGCCTCCCACATCGGCGCTGCGAGGCGGCGTCGATACGCGCCGGCGCGGCGGCGCCCGGGCGCGATGGAGAGGGGCAAAGCTCCCACCCGGCGCAGATTCAGACAATGCACTTTCGCCGTCGCCGTCCGGCAGCCGCAGAGGGCCGACGCGGCAGGCTCTGCACACGCGCTGTCAGGCACGCAGCCTGCTCTCGACACCGCTCAACATGCCACTGCGGGCCTGACGGCCCTGGCGGGGCATGGAAGGAGGACGGATGGTTAGCTCGATCGATATGAAGATGGCGCAAGCGGTGATGCTCTTTTCCGTGTTGATGACCGGGTGCGCGGTCGACGCGGTGACACCGGAGGAGGCCGACTTGGAGCAGGCCGACGTCGACGTGGCGTCGAGCGAGCAGGCATTGGAGGGAGAGACGGAGGAGACGCGGGGCGGCGGCGTGGTGGGCCCGCCCGCGATCCCGGGCAAGACCGATATTGGCCAGGGGCCGATCAAGGGCCCCGGCGGGCCGCTCGTTCAGGGCCCCGGCGGCCCGGGCTTCGGGCCGCTCGGCCCGGGCGCGGGTGGGCCGTTTCAAGGGCCCCCCATCGGCAAGGGCGGCCCCGTCGGCCAGGCTGATCCCGGGCAGGTCCCGGGCGGCTTCCCGGGCGGCTTCCCCGGCGGCGGCTTTCCGGGCGGCGGCTTTCCGGGCGGCGGCTTTCCGGGCGGCTATCCGGGCGGCTTCGGCGGCGGCCTCGGCGGCGGCTATCCGGGCGGCTTCGGCGGCGGCCTCGGCGGCGGCTATCCGGGCGGCGGCTTCGGCGGCGGCCTCGGCGGCCTCGGCGGCGGCCTCGGCGGCGGCCTCGGCGGCGGCCTCGGCGGCGGCCTCGGGTGGCCGGGCGGTTACGGCGGCTCCCCGTACGGCTCCTTCTCCGGCGGCCTGGGGGGGGCCGGGACCCCCGGGCTCTTCCCCTGACGTCATCGCCTGAATTGGCCGGCCACGTTGCCGGTCGGGAACAGCGGTGATCGACGCGACGGGCCGCCGGAACCTCTGCGGGGAGCCGCACGAGCTCCCCCGCGAGGCCGGCGGCCCGCCGGTCGATCGACCTGTCGAGATCACGCGCCCGTCACAGCGCGCTGGCTCGAGCGGCGCGCGAGGCCCTCGCGAAAGGTTGGAACCCCGCCGCGGTCGAGGCAGCATACGGCGATGGAAGACGCCCCCCTCCTAGAGCGCGAGCCGGAGACGAACATCTTCGGTGAGTCCATGGCGGTGTTTCACACGGCCGCGGATCTCATCGGCCTGGCTCCCCGCATCCGGCTGGAGCTCGAGCAGCCCGACTACGAGCACATCTTCTACATCACCACGCAGCTCCAAGACCGCCTCGTCCCCTTCCGCGGGGAGGCGACCGCGACCTACGAACGGCTCCCCCCGTCGGTGATCCTGAACCGCGCCGCCGTCACCCCGCTCTTCAACGGCAAGCTCATCCTCCGCCCCGAGGCGCTCCGGAGCGGCTCGATCCACGTGCAGGACGGCGTGATCCGCCTCGCCGACCAGGGGCTTTACCGGATCCAGCCCGGCGAGTTCGTTCGCTTCAAGGCCTATCGGGTCCAGCACAACCAGGCGAGGGGGCCCTACAAGGGCGGGCTCCGCTTCCACAAGGCCGTGTCGCTCGACCTGTTCAACGCGCTCGCCGCCGAGATGACCTGGAAGACCGCGATCGCGCATGTCCCGTTCGGCGGCGCCAAGGGCGGTATTCGCATGGATCCGCGCGAGCACAGCAAGGAGGAGCTCGAGGCGATCTCGCTCCGGTACATGTACCGGCTCAAGCAGCTCATCGGGCCCAACGTCGACATCCCCGCGCCCGACGTGGGCACGAACGCCGAGGTGATGGCGTGGCTCCTGCGCCAGTACAGCGACGGCGAGCGCGAGCGGCACAACCACCGCGGCGTCGTCACGGGCAAGGACGTGCGCATCGGCGGCTCCGAGGGGCGTGCCAAGGCGACCGGCCAGGGGCTCGCGTACTGCATCGAGGAGTGGTACGCGCAGCGCGGCGCCTCCCTCGCCGGGGTGCGATTCATCGTGCAGGGCTTCGGCAATGTCGGCTCCGCCGCCGCCGAGATCCTGTGCAGGATGGGCGCCCGGTGCGTCGCGGTCCAGGACTCCGACGGCGCGGTGGTCGACCCGAATGGCATCGATGTCGGCGCGCTGATGACCTACGTCAGCGAGAACCCGCAGAACCTCCGGCGGTCGGTCGCCGGCTACGGCGGGGCCCAGCCGATCGCGCGGGACGACTTCTGGGGCGTCGACGCGGAGATCTGCATCCCTGCCGCGCTCGGCGACGCCATCACCGGCGAGGTGGCCGAGCGGCTCAAGGCGAAGCTCGTGGCCGAGGGCGCCAACCGCCCGACCACGACCGAGGGGGACAGGGTGCTGGCGGAGCGCGGCATCAGCATCATCCCCGACATCATCGGCAACGCGGGCGGCGTGACCGTCTCGTACTACGAGTGGATCCAGAACAAGCGCATGGAGCACTGGACCGAGGGCGAGGTGAACGCGCGGCTCGAGCGCGCCATCAAGAGCAACTACCGCCTGATCTGCGACATCGCGGAGGACCGGCCGCGCCGCACCGAAGATCACGACTCGACGAGGCTCGTCCTCGGCAAGCGCCTGCCGATGCGGCTCGCCGCGATGGTGCTCGCGCTCAAGCGCATCGAGGCGCACTACATGCTGGAAGGGTTCTCCCAGTAGGCCGCGCCTCCGGCCGCCGGAGCGGCGCAGACGTCCGGCCGCCCCTGGCCGGACGTCCTTCGGGCGGCGCTACCGGGCGACGCCGTACCCGAGCTTCTTGATGCCGTAGACCTTGATCTTGTGCTGCAGCGTCCGCAGCGGCAGCTCGAGGCGCCGCGCCGCGTCCGTCTGGTTCCAGTCGGACGCGCGCAGCGCCTCCAGCAGGAGATCGGCCTCGATCTGCTCCAGGCGCGTCTTGAGGCCGCCCGCCGCGGAGGCCGCCGACTCGGACGCGCGCGAGGGCAGCGGCTCGGACGGGCGCTGGGACAGGGCCGGCATGCCGGGCTCGGACGAGCGCGAGGGGTCGTGGGCGCGCGACGTCGCGGGCGGCGAGCTGTGCGAGGTCACCGCCACGCGGATCCGCTCCGGGAGGTCGCGCGCCATGATCGCCTCGCCCTCCGCGATCACCACCGCCCGCTCGATCGCGTTGCGGAGCTCGCGCACGTTGCCGGGCCACGGGTAGCTCTTCAGCAGGGCCAGCGCCTCGGACGTGATCGACTGGACCCTGCTGAGGTTCGCCGCGTTCGCCTGCTGCAGGAAGCCCGCGGCGAGCGTCGCGATGTCGTCGCGGCGCGCGCGGAGCGGCGGGATGTTCAGCGTCATCGCGTTCAGCCGGTAGAGCAGATCGAGCCGGAACGTGCCCGCGTCGCACATCGCGTCGAGGTCGCGGTGCGTCGCCGCGATCACGCGGACGTCGACCTCGATCTCCTTGGTCGCGCCGACGCGCGTCACCCGCTTGGTCTCGAGCACGCGCAGGAGCGCGGCCTGCGCGGCGGCGGGCAGCTCGCCGATCTCGTCGAGCAGGACCGTGCCGCCGGCGGCCGCCTCGAAGACGCCCTTCTGCTGCTGGCTCGCCCCGGTGAAGGCGCCGCGCTCGTGGCCGAAGAGGGTGCTCTCGATGAGCATCGCGGGGATCGCCCCGCAGTTCACGCAGATGAGCGGCTCGCCGCGGCGCGGGCTGCGGTCGTGGATGAACCTCACGAGCACCTCCTTGCCCGTCCCGGTCTCGCCGCGCAGGAGCACCGGGATCGAGGAGCGCGCGGCCCGCAGCGCCACCTCGACGAGCGATCGCATGAGCGGGCTCTTGGTGGCGAGGACGTGGCCGTCGGCCTCCCACTGGCTCTCCGGCACCGCGCCCGCGGCGCCCTCCTCCTCGGGCGGCCGGGCGCCTTCGACCTTCGGCGCGACGTAGAGCAGCGCGCCCTCCGGGGCCGCGAGGTGCACGGGCTCCGCGGGGCTCGCGCTCCGCGACGCCTCGTGGCTGACCTCGATGAGCTTGTCGGTGGAGGTCGCGGCGTCGGGGAACACGGCGACCCCCGACACCAGCATGGGCTCGCCCTCGCGGCGCGCGACGATCGCCTTCGCGAGCTCCTCCGCGAGCTCGGGCGTGACCTCGGGGAGCAGGATCTCGAGGGTGTCGGCGCTGTAGAACGCGACGCGATCGACGGGCCGCAGCGCCTCGCGCACGCGGAGTCCCCAGTGGCGGAGGTGGCTCGCCTGCGCGCCGAGCGAGCGGACCACGACGAGCGCGAACTTCCGGCTGAAGAACCTGGATCGCACGATCTCGGCCTGCAGGGCGACGCGGAGCGCGTCGGAGCCCTCCAGGCCGAACGGCGGCAGCTCGCCGCCGGCGAGCACGTGCACCGACGCGACGATGCCGCCGAGCAGCACCTCGTCCCCGGCCTTGACCACGCCGTTCTCGACCCGCTGCCCCGAGATGCGCGTCCCGTTGCGCGAGCCGAGGTCCTCGACCACGACCTCGCCGCCCACGAGGGTGAAGCGCGCGTGCCGGCGCGAGATGCTCCTGTCCCGGATCACGACGTCGGCCGGGGGTTCCCTGCCGACGACGACGCCGACGCCGGGGCTCATCGGGGCCATCTCGACGCCGTCATGATGGTAAACGAGCAGAAGAACGCGCCGCTTCTCCGAGCGCGCGCCCTGAATGAGCTCCCCTGTCTTGAATGACAGCGGTGCAGTCGTCGCCATGGGACCGGTTCTATGACCGCTCACACTGCCCAACTACGCCTCATTGCTCCAAGCGGCAACCGGGAAGCAACGGCACCGCCGGTCTTCGACGAAAGCGCGCCGGGACGCTCGGTCTGCCGCATGCCTGCACCCCGCGCCCCGCGCCCCGCGCCCCGCGCCCCGCGCCCTGCGCCCCGCGCCCCGCGCCCCGCGGGGCGGCAGCGTGGTAAGATGGGCGCATGCTCCGTCTCAACGCCGAATGGACAGAGGTGCTCCGCCGGTACAAGGAAGACCACCAGGATCCGCGCAACCAGGCGTGTCACAAGGTCGGCATACCGCTGATCGTCGCGAGCTTCCCCGTGGGCGCGACCCTCATCGGCCTTCCGCTCGCGGCCGCGATGTTCACGACGGGCTGGGGCTTCCAGTTCGCGGGTCACTACTTCGAGGGGAAGAAGCCGTCGTTCGTGGACGACAAACGGAGCCTGATCGTCGGCGTGCTCTGGTGTCTCGAGAAATATGGCCTGCGCGTCTTCGAGGAGACGCCCGCCCCCTGAAGCGCCGCACCAGCCTCGGCCATCTCTGCCGTCCCACGTGCACGGCTATGACGCGGACACACCCGACCGCGCAGCCAAGGAAAATCTGGAATTACCCACTTCACGTCCCTGCCGCGATGCATAATGCTCGCTTGACGTGATGCATGCAGGGTCGTACCTGTGTCGCGGGCGGGGGCGACGACTCTTCTTCTTCGGGGTTTCCGGCGGGCACCGCGCCGTCTCGGCGCTTCGGCGTGTGCCCGCTGCCTGCTCCTGTCGCCGACAAGCTCCCGGAGCGTCGTTACCGGCCCGCCGCCGCAGCGATGAGATGGACGAGGACGGCGAGACGAGGAGACGGGAGATGGGGTGTGGGCAAAGCATGAGGGGGAAAGTCGCCGTGATCACCGGGGGCACCTCGGGGATCGGGCTCGCGACGGCATCTGCGCTGGCGCGGCAGGGCGCCCGGGTGACCGTGCTCTGCCGCAGGACCGGCTCCGAGGGCGCGAGGAAGCTCGCCGCGCTGAAGGTGCAGGGCGAGGTCAGCCTCGTCGAGTGCGATCTCGGCCGGCTCGCGTCGGTGCGCGCCGCGGCCAGGCAGGTGGCTGACCGGTGCGGGGTCGTTCACCTGCTCGTGAACAACGCGGGGGTGTTCCTGCGCGAGCGCGCGGAGTCCGCCGACGGCCTCGAGATGACGTTCCAGGTGAACTACCTGTCACATTTCCTGCTGTCGAACCTCCTGCTCGGCCGGCTCAAGGCCGCGCGCGACGCGCGCGTGGTCAACCTTGTCGCGCCGGTGGACGGCATCCGGCTCGATTTCGACGACCTCATGTCGAAGCGCTCCTACTCGTTCCTCGCCGCGTCCGCGCGGTCGAAGCTCGCGCTCGTGCTCGCGGCGCACCGGCTCTCGGAGGCGCTCTCGGGCACGGGGGCCCAGGTGCTCTGCTACTACCCTGGGCTCGTACGGTCGGGGCTCTTCGAGGGGAGCTCTCGCGTCCTCAAGACGCTGATCGACGTCGTCGGCGCGACCCCGACGCAGGCCGCCGCCAACCTCCTCGCGATCCTGGCCGACGCGTCGCCCACCGAGGGCCCCGCCTTCTTCGAGCGGACCCGGGTGAGGCCCCTCAAGGGGATGGCGACGGACGCCGAGGCGGCCGCGCGGCTCTGGGAGATGAGCTCGCGGCTCGTCGGCCTCACCCGGGCGGACGTCATCGGAGCCCCCGCTTCTTGAGGTCCGCCGCGAGCGACGACCGCACGCGCCCGACCTCCCTGGCGATGGCCTGCACCGCCTCGGTCGCGCTCTCGATCGTCCCGGCGCGCGCCTCCCGATCGAGCCGCGCGCAGAGCTCCTTCAGGTTGAACGCCGCGAGCGTGTCGGCGCTCCCGTAGAGCGCCCAGGCGAGCTGTTCGATCTCGCCGAGCGCGCCCCGCGCGGCCGCCTCGCTCCATCGTGACGTGGGGCACTGGACGGGAGGCTTGCGGGAGACCGGCCCGGGCGCTGCGAAAGGCATCGAACGAGGTGCCCGTCGGCGACGGATGGGGGTCCGCCTCCGCGATCGCACAAGACGGGAGGGGCGCGCACCCTGGCGCAGCTTTCCGGCGCCGCGCCCCCGCGACCGCGGCGCGCCTCCACGCGCGGGGGGTGGCGCCGCGTCGGACGGCTGATCCGGCGGAGGGCGCCCGGGGACGCACCGCGCGCGGCGTCAACGCTGCGACGCGTTCATCGAGATAGGGCCCTTGGTACGCCTCGTGGGCGTGGGATACGATAGTCGACCCACTGTGTTCATCGAGCAGCTCGAGCTCCCCCTCGGAGGGCTCTATCCCCAGACCGAGCCCACGCGCATTCCGCGGACCCGGCGCGTCTTCGTCAACCGCAACCTCAAGCTTGCGGGGGTCGACTGGGTCGGCTTCGACATGGACTACACCCTGGCGATCTACGACCAGACCGAGATGGACAACCTCTCGATCCAGGGGACCGTCACGAAGCTCGCCGCGCGCGGCTACCCCGAGGATCTCCTGCGGCACCTCCGCTACCCGATCCACTTCCCGATCCGCGGCCTGCTGATCGACAAGCGCTTCGGCCACGTGCTCAAGATGGACCGGTTCAAGGTGGTCCAGCGCGGGTACCACGGCCTGCGCGAGCTCACGAAGGACGAGCTCCGGTCGCTCTACCAGCACCGCAAGATCCGGCCGAACACGGCCCGCTACCACTGGATCGACACGCTGTACGCGCTGAGCGAGGCCACGCTCTACGCCGGCATCGTCGACGCGCTCGAGGCGCGCGGCGTCCCGCTCGACTACGCGCGGCTCTTCACCGACATCCGCGAGTGCATCGACGAGGCGCACCGCGACGGCACCATCCTCGACGTCGTGCTCTCCGACCTGCCGCGCTTCGTCCAGCGCGACCCGAACCTGGCGCAGACGCTCCACAAGTTCCGCTCGGCGGGCAAGAAGCTCTTCCTGCTGACGAACTCGCGCTGGCCGTTCACCGAGAAGATGATGACGTACCTGCTCGGGGACGCGATGCCCGAGTACCCGAGCTTCCGGCACTACTTCGACGTCCTGGTGGTCGCCGCGCAGAAGCCCGCGTTCTTCCAGGAGCGCCGCCCGCTCCTCATCCGCGACGGCGCCGAGGTCCGCCCCGCCACGGCGCCGCTCGAGCGCGGCGCCGTCTACGAGGGGGGCAACCTCCACGACTTCGAGAAGTTCCTGAACATCTCCGGCGATCGCGTCCTCTACGTGGGCGATCACATCTACGGCGACATCCTCCGCTCCAAGAAGGAGAGCGCGTGGCGCACGGCGATGATCATCCAGGAGATGGAGGCCGAGGTCGCCGCCCACGAGTCGTGCCGCCGCGAGCACATGGAGAGCGCGCTGCTCGAGGGGCGCCGCGAGGAGCTCGAGGACCAGCTCCGCTTCTACCAGCAGCGCTACAAGGACCTCACCCGCAAGATCGAGGAGGAGCAGCAGAAGAAGAACGGCGCGGCCAACGGGGGCGGAGGCTCGCTGCTCGCGGGGGCGGCCGGCGGCCACGTGCAGGTCGACTACGCGACGTCGTTCTACGAGGCCGAGCGGGGCCGCACGAAGCGCGCGGTCGAGCGCATCCGCGGCCAGCTCCGGGCCGTCGACGCCGAGGTCGGCAAGCTGGAGCGCGAGATCGCCCGCCGCTTCCACCCCTACTGGGGCTCGCTGCTCAAGGAGGCGAACGAGACGTCCAGCTTCGGCGATCAGGTCGAGGAGTACGCGTGCATCTACACGTCGCGCGTCTCCAACCTGCTCGCCTACTCGCCGCTGCAGTACTTCCGGAGCCCGCGCGACCTGATGCCGCACGAGCTCTGATCGCCAAGGCCCACCGCACCTCCGCGCCCGCGCGCGGGCGCCGCTCCCGGAGATCGCCATGAGCATCGCCAGCCTCCGCCCGCTGATCCTCGCGCTCGTCCCCCCCGCCCTCCTCCTCTCGGCCGGCTGCGGCAAGCGGGCGTGCTTTCACTGGACCGAGCTCGAGGGGGCATGCCCGTCCAGCGAGGACGCGTACGTGTTCTTCCAGAACCCCGGTTGTCTGAGCGCGATCGAGTCCATCGACAGCGAGGCGGATTTCGACGGTGAGCTCTGCTGCTACGACGTCACCACGGTCGACACGGGCGACGAGGAGTGCGCGACCGTGCAGAGGCCCACGCCCGGCGGCGGTGGCGTCGGCGGCGTCTCCGGGCCCAGGTAGCCGCCGCGCGCGCGTTCGCCGCTGGACGCCGGGGTGCGCGGCGCGCGACAACCACGCGCGCGTTCGCCGCTGGACGCCGGGACGATTTCGGTCACCCTGGCGCTCCCATGACAACCACCGCCCCGCCCGTCGCGGACCTCGCGGCCGCGGGCTCGCCCGGCGACCTTCCCACGGCCGTGCTCCGGAGCTCGCCCGCGGACTTCGTCGTCGAAGAGCTCCCCGCCTACGCGCCGAGCGGCCGCGGCGAGCACGTGTTCGTGACCTTCCGCAAGACGGGGCGCACCACGCCCGACGCGGTGCGGGCCATCGCGCTCGCGCTCGGGGCCGACCCGGGCAGCACCGGCTTCGCCGGCATGAAGGACCGGCACGCGATCACCACGCAGACCGCCTCGATCCAGCTCCCGCTCGCGCGCGATCCGGCGCCCCTGCTCGAGCAGGCCGAGCTGCCCGGGATCGAGATCCTCGCCGTCGCCCGCCACGACAACAAGCTCAAGCCGGGGCACCTGCTCGGCAACCGGTTCCGGATCGCGCTCCGCGGCATCGCCCCGGCGGCGCTTCCGCTCGCCGAGCGCCGCCTCGCCGAGATCGGCCGCGCCGGCATGCCGAACGCGTTCGGCCCGCAGCGGTTCGGGAGGAACGGCGATAACCCCGAGCGCGCGCTCGCGTGGCTCGCGGGCCGGGAGCGCGGGCCCCGCGACCGGCGCGAGCAGCGGTTGCTGTTCTCGGCGCTCCAGTCGCGCTGGTTCAACGAGGTGCTCGCGCGCCGCGAGGCGGACGGCACCTGGAGCACCGTGCTCCCCGGCGATCTCGCCAAGAAGCGCGACACCGGCGGGCTGTTCCTCGTACCCCTCGAGGGCCCGGAGGTCGCGGACGCCGAGGCGCGCGCCGCCGCGCTCGCGATCTCGGCAACGGGCCCGATGTTCGGCCGGAAAATGCGCTGGCCCGAGGGCGCCCCGGGCGCGCTGGAGCTCGAGGTGCTCACGGCGGCGATCGGCGACCCGCGCAGGCTCGACGCGTTCGCCCACGCCGGGGAAGGCACGCGTCGCCCGCTGCGGCTGGAGGTGGACGGCCTGGAGGTGTCCGCCGCCGGGGAGCCGGCGGTGGGCGCCGGCGCGCTCCAGCCCGCGGGCGATCCGGGCGCAGAGCAAGGAATCGTCGTCTCGTTTGTGCTACCGAAGGGCGGCTACGCGACCACCGTCCTTGGGCGAGTCTTTCGGCTCGTCGACGCCTCCGCCCCCCAGCCCTCCGTCGGCAGGCCGGGGGCGGCGGGCGCCCCCGCTCCGGAGGAGGAGGACGCAGTCGAGGAAGGGCAGCCCGGCGCCGACCCGTAGGTCCTCTCGAAGCGCGGCTCCCCCCCCACCCCCACCCATCGGAAAGGCACCAAGGAACAAGATGAACCTCGTCGAGTGGCTGCAGCGCATCATGGTCGGCTTCGGGGCCGCCTGGGTCATGTGGTTGATGATCGTCCTCAGCGTCGTCTCGGTCGCCATCATCCTGGAGCGCGCCTGGTTCTTCTGGTCGCTCCGCGACGACCTCGCCGTCCTCGCGCGGGATCTCCGGACCTCCCTCGACGACTCGATCGAGGCGGCGCGCAGGCGGATGGACGCCTCGCCCTCGGCCGAGGCCGCGGTCGTCTCGGCCGGCCTCGCGGTGGCGCATCAGGGCCCCGACGCGGCCGAGGAGGCGATGGCCGGCGCCGCGGCGCTCCAGCGCATGAAGCTGGAGCGGCGCCTCGCCTACCTGGGCACGCTCGGCAACAACGCGCCGTTCATCGGGCTGTTCGGCACCGTCATCGGCGTCGTCGGCGCCTTCGACGCGCTCGGCCAGGCGGCGAAGACGCCGGTCGCGCAGGCCGCGTCGCAGTCCATGGCGCCGCAGGCGGTCATGTCGAGCATCGCCGAGGCGCTCGTCGCGACCGCGGTCGGCCTCGCGGTCGCCATCCCGGCCGTCGCGGCGAACAACTTCTTCCAGCGGATGATCAAGTCGACGCTGGCCAACACCGAGGCGCTCACGCGGGTCCTGCTCGCGCACCTCAAGATCGACCCGGCGTTCGCCGGGGCCGCGCCCGCCGCCCCCGAGCCGCGCGGCAAGGCCGCGAGGGCGCCGCGTCAGGACGAGAGCAAGAAGAGCAGCGCGGGCGAGGAGGAGCGCTGATGGCCGCCACGAGCCGCAACGACGATGACGACATGATCAGCGGCATCAACGTCACGCCGCTCGTCGACATCACCCTGGTGCTCCTCATCATCTTCATGGTCACCGCGAAGATCATCGTCTCGCAGTCGCTCCCGCTCGACCTGCCGAAGGCGGCGCAGGGGCAGGAGGTGCAGCTCATCTTCGGGCTCGAGCTGCACGCGAACGGCGACACGCTCGCGGACGGCAAGAAGCTCGCGAGCGAGGACGCCATCCTGCCGATCGCGCGCGAGGCCCAGGCGAAGAACCCGGAGCTCCGCGCCGTGATCCGCGCCGACACGACGGTCCCGCACGGCCGGGTGATCCGCGCGCTCGATCTGCTGAAGCAGGCGGGCGTCTCCAAGATCGCGTTCGGCGTGACGCCGATCGCGCCCGAGCCCGGCGCTGCGCCCGGCCCGGCGCCTGGCGCCCCGGCCGCGCCTCCCCCGGCCGCCCCCGCGCCGGCAACACCGAGCCCCGCGCCCTGAGCGCGCCGAGCGAGAGCTTATGAGCCAGGCCACGAGCGATCGCGCCGCGGGGGCGCTTCACGATGGGCGCCGCCGAGACAAGCGCGGCGGCGCCGACCCCGGTGGCGCCAAGGGGCCCCCGACCGCGCTCGCCGCGCCGGCCCCGGGTCGCGCCGGCGACCGGCGGCGCGCCGCGGATCCGTTCGCCGCGGTGCTCGCGCTCGGCGACCGCGCCTCGCGCGTGGGCGCCTTCCTCGGGGTCACGCTGGCGCTCACCAGCCACAGCGCGGCCTCGGCCCGGGCGATCGTCTCGGGGTCGCTGCGCGACATGCGGCAGGTGGTCGAGGAGATGCGCGTCGGCATCCACGACTACCTCTGGGCGATCTACGAGGTCGACCTCAAGCCGCCGAAGGCCGAGGAGCCCAAGCCGCCCGAGCCCGAGCCGCCGGCGCCCGAGCCCGAGCCCGTCCCGACGGTCGCGCCGCCTCCTCAGGCGAACACGCCGCCGCCCAAGGACGACCCCTACGAGCCGCCCCCCGCCGCCGCCGAGGCGGCGAAGGTCCTCACGCGCGAGCCGGATCCGGACGAGGTCCTCGACATGACCGATCGCGGGATCGCGAGCGGCGAGGGCCAGGGCGTCGGCTACGGCCAGGTGGCCGGCGCGGGCACGGCGAAGTCCCCCACCTTCAATCCGAACGCCAAGGTCGGGGGCGTCGTCGGCGGCAAGGGCACGGGCGATCCGGTCCCGCCGCCTCCGGCCGCCGCGGGCCCGGACCGCTCGGCCCCGCCCGGCCTGGTCGGCAGCAGCAACTGGAACTGTCCTTTCCCTCCGGAGGCCGACGTCGACCAGATCGATCAGGCGAAGGTCGTCCTCATGATCACGGTGCGACCCGACGGCAGCCCGCTGTCCGTCAAGGTCATCCGTGATCCCGGACACGGTTTCGGTCGCTCCGCGCGCATGTGCGCGCTCAGCCGGCGCTACACCCCCGGCACGGATCGCGCGGGATCCCCGATCGCCGCCACGACGCCGCCCATCACGGTGACGTTCACGCGCTAGGGTCTCACCGCGAGCTGCCTGAAAATTCGCTCTGCAGCCGGCGCCTCGGTTATTCTCCGCGGCAGCTTGTGATCGTCCCCGAACGGATCGAGCAGCTCTCGAAGGTCCCCCTGTTCAAGGGCCTCACCCCGGCCGCGCTCGAGCTCATCTCGCGCGTCGCGAGCGAGGAGACGCACGCCCTCGGCACCAAGATCTTCCAGCACGGGGATCCGGGCGAGAAGCTCTACATCCTGCTCGAAGGCAAGGTCCGGATCAGCCGCGAGATCGCCGGGATCGGCGAGGAAGCGCTCGCGGTGCTCGGCCCTGGCGCGGTGTTCGGCGAGATGGCGTTGCTCGACGAGGCCCCACGCTCCGCCGACGCGCGCGTCCACGAGCGCTGCCGGCTGCTCACCGTGTCGAAGGACGCGTTCGAGGATCTGCTCTTCCTGCACAAAGAGCTCGCGTACGAGGTCCTCTGGAACGTCGTCCGGATGCTCGTCCAGCGGCTCCGCGAGACCAACAACAAGCTCACGTTCCTCTCTGTCTCGGGCAAATTCGAGTAGAGTGCGCCTGATCGCCCGGCGACCGTGGGAGCGCGCCCAGGCGGCGCGCCCTGCTGCACGGGAAGCCGCGCTCTGCTCACGATCAACGTTCCTTTGGAGGAGTATGGCAGCCAGGATGAAGCACGCAGCGCTCGCCCTTGCGCTCTGGATGGGCGCCTTCGCAGGAGCCTGTGGCTCCGCCACGCCGCCGCCCGAGACGGCGGCCGACAAGGACGACTTCGACGGAGAGTCGAGCCCGGGCGAGGGCGACGCGACCGCCGGCGCAGAGGGCGAGAAGCCCGCGAAGCCTGAGAAGACGGCGGAGGCCGACAAGGGCGAGGCGGACGAGGCGCCCGCCAAGTCGACGCCGCTCCAGACGACCAAGTTCGAGGCCGATCTGAAGAAGATCGGGATCAACCTCAAGAAGATCCCCGCGCTCGAGAAGCTCCCAGCCGCGCAGAAGAAGAAGGTGATGCCGCTGCTCCAGAAGGCGCTCGGCTTCGACACCTGCGAGGGCTGCCACGCCGAGGGCGACTTCAAGAAAGAGACGCGGGACATGAAGGTCGCCCGCGAGATGTGGCGCAATTTCGTGATGCCGCTCCGCAGCGAGAGCGGCGGCACCCTCTTCTGCGACAGCTGTCACGCAGGGAACGAGCACGTCCTGAACCGCAAGGACAAGAAGGCCCTGCAGACGTTCATGGAGGAGGAGTACCAACACAAGCTCTCGCGCGCGAGCAAGGAGGACATGGAGTGCGGCACGTGCCACGGCGACGCCATGGAAACCAAGATCATCGAGAAGCTCTGGAACATCCCGAAATAGTGGGAGTTGCCCGGCTTCCCTGACGCGCCTTCCTCGTCCAGCACCGGCGTCCCTGACGCGCCTTCCTCGTCCAGCAGCGAAATACCGAGGGATCTCGCGACCCTGGCGCCCCGCGCCGCCGCCAGATCGTTAACCTGCTTACATTTCAGGTGCGGTCAATCCGCGGGCCTGCCCGCGCCCTGATCTCGCACCAGCGTCCGCCCAGAGCTCGGCGCCGGCGCTCGGCCGCCTCATCATGACGACAGATCGCCATGATGGTGGGTCATGCCCCGTTTTCGTACTAGATAGGCGGCATGTGCGGTGTGTTCGGAATCTTTGGCCACCCCGAGGCGGCCAACATGGCCTACCTCGGGTTGCACGCGCTCCAGCATCGAGGGCAGGAATCTGCGGGTATCGTCAGCAGCGACGGGGAGCGCCTCTTCGGCCACCGCGCCATGGGGCGGGTGCAGTCCGGCTTCACCCCGTCCGATCTCGCGGCGCTGCCCGGCGATCGCGCCATCGGCCACGTCCGCTACTCCACCGCGGGCGGCTCGCACCTGAAGAACGCGCAGCCGCTCGGCGTCGACTACGCGCGCGGCTCGCTCGCGGTCGCGCACAACGGCAACCTCACGAACCACGAGGCCCTGCGCGAGCGGCTCGAGGCGCGCGGCTCGATCTACCAGACCGCCAGCGACACCGAGTCGATCGTCCACCTCATCGCGATGAGCAAGAAGGAAGAGCTCCGCGACCGCATCGCGGAGGCGCTGAAGCAGGTGGAGGGCGCGTACTCGCTGCTCTTCCTGACGGAGCGCGAGCTCGTCGCCGTGCGCGACCCGCGCGCCATCCGGCCGCTCTGCCTGGGCGAGATGCCGATGAGCGACGGCGGCGTCGCCCCCGTGGTCGCGAGCGAGTCGACGGCGTTCGACCTCATCGGCGCCCGCAAGGTGCGCGACGTCGCCCCGGGCGAGATGCTGATCATCAACGCGGACGGGGTCCGCTCCGAGTTTCCCTTCGCGCCCGAGCCGCGCAAGCTCTGCATCTTCGAGCACGTCTACTTCGCCCGCCCCGACTCGACGATCCAGGGCGTGAGCGTCTACGAGGTCCGCAAGGCGTTCGGCCGGCGCCTGGCCATGGAGCAGCCGGTCGAGCCCGACGGCAATCTCGTCGTGATCCCCGTGCCCGACTCGGGCGTGCCGGCGGCGATCGGCTTCGCCGACCGCGCGCGCGCCCCCTTCGAGATGGGCCTCATCCGCAGCCACTACGTCGGCCGCACGTTCATCGAGCCGCAGCAGTCGATCCGGCACTTCGGTGTCCGGCTCAAGCTCAACCCGAACCGGGCGGTGATCCAGGGCAAGCGGGTCGTCGTCGTCGACGACTCGATCGTCCGCGGGACGACGAGCCGGAAGATCGTCAAGATGATCCGCGACGCAGGCGCCCGCGAGGTGCACGTCCGCATCTCGAGCCCGCCCACGCGCTGGCCCTGCTACTACGGCGTCGACACGCCGACGCGATCGGAGCTCATCGCCTCGAGCCACTCCGTGGACGAGATCCGCAGCTACCTGACGGCCGACAGCGTCGGGTACCTGTCGCTGGAGGGCATGGTCGAGAGCGTGCGGTCGATCGAGGAGCGCGAGGGCGACGCCACCACCGCGCGGCCGTCGGCGGACAGCTACTGCCACGCGTGCTTCTCCGGCAACTACCCGATCCCCTTCACGCCGGCCGCGCCGAACAAGCAGCTCCGGATGGTGAGTGGTTGACGCTGCCGCGCTCTGGCGCTGAGGGTCTGCCGATGACCGAGGGCACCGCCGAGCACTCGAGCGCGGATCGCGCCGCCGCCGCCCCGCCGCTCTTCGCCCGCGTCGCCGACGAGGTCTCGATCTACGAGGTGAGCCCGCGGGACGGGCTCCAGAACGAGGCGGCGATGATCTCGCTCGAGGGCAAGCGGCGGCTCATCGCGGCGCTCGTCGCCGCCGGCCTCCGCCGGATCGAGATCACGAGCTTCGTCTCGCCGAAGTGGGTCCCGCAGCTCGCCGACGCCGAGGAGCTCGCGAGGACGCTCTCCGCCGAGCCTGGCGTGACCTTCAGCGCCCTGTGCCCGAACGCGCGCGGCCTCGAGCGCGCGCTCGAGGTGGGCCTGGGCGAGATCGCCGTCTTCCTGAGCGCGAGCGAGGCGCACAACCGCGCCAACATCAACAAGTCGATCGACGACACGCTCTCGGTGTTCTCGGAGATCGTCCCTCCGGCGCGCGAGGCGGGCGTCGCCGTGCGCGCCTACGTCTCGACCGTGTGGGGCTGCCCGTACGAGGGCGACGTCGATCCCGCTCGCGTCGTGCGCATCGCGGAGCGGCTCATCGAGCTCGGGTGCTACCAGGTCTCGCTCGGCGACACGATCGGCATCGGCACGCCGCGGCAGACGCATGACATCGTCCGTCGCTTCCTGGACGCGATGCCGCCCGAGCGGTTCGCGCTCCACCTGCACGACACGCGGGGCACGGCGCTCGCGAACATCCTGATCGGCCTGGAGCTCGGCGTGCGCGACTTCGACGCGTCGGTGGCGGGCGTGGGCGGCTGCCCCTACGCGCCGGGCGCGGCCGGCAACATGGCGACGGAGGATCTCGTGTTCATGCTCCACGGGATGGGCGTCCGGACCGGCGTCGATCTCGACAAGCTCATCGAGGCGGGCAACGTCGCCGAGCAGGTCATCGGCCGCCCGCTGCCGGGCAAGGTCCACCGCGCCGGCCCCTTCCGGCTGCGCCGCCTGCCGACCCGGGGCTGAGCGCGGCGCCGGACCGACGCCGCGCTCGGCCGCGAGGCCGGCACGCGCTCGGCCGCGAGGCCGTCAGTCGCCCGCGATGCAGGCGAGCCGGGTGAAGAAGACGTGGTGCTCGCCGCCCTCGCGATCGTCGCGGAAGAGGATGCCCACGTCGCCCTCCGGCCCGAACGTCGCGACCGGGCCGATGCTGTCGCGGCGCGCGAAGGTGAGCCGCTGCTCGGCGCTGATCGGCGCGAGCGCCGCGTTCACCGTGACCGCGTAGAGCTCGTAGCCGTCGTTCTGATCGCGATCGTCCGAGTAGATCGCGAGCAGCCGATCGCCGAGCGGGCGCAGGAACGGATACCGGGAGCGGAACGACCCCGGGTTCGAGATGGCCGTGGGCTGCGCGAGGATCTCACCGTCCTCCGAGACCGCGGCGGCATAGATGCCCTTGGGGCTCGCCGACTTGTCGTACCACGCGATGACGTAGCGGTCGCGGTTCCACACCACCGTCGGATAGACCGCGTCGGTCTCGCCGCTCGTGAGCGTGACGACCTCCGAGATCGGCTCGAGCTCTGCGTCGAACGTCCGGAACTGGATGAGGTGGGTGACCGCGTCGCCCGTGGACCACGCGACGCCGATGCCGCCCTGGCCCGCCGCCGCGGCGGGCGCCTCGTTCGGGAAGCCGAGCGATGCGTCGGTGAGCTGGACGTTGTCGCCGATCAGGTTGCCGTCGATGTCGATGCGCTGGGCGAACAGGTCGAAGGAGCCGTTGCGCTCGTCCTGCCAGACGGGGATGAACTCCGCGTCGTTCCACGTGAGCGCGACGTTGACCGAGAAGCCGGGGGCGTTCGTGAGCCGCCGATCGCCGCCCTCCACCTTCTGGCCGTCCTCGTCGAGCAGGGAAAAATACACCTCGTAGTCGCCGTCGCGCCGGTCCTGCCAGGCGGCGCCGTACCGATCGCCGACCCACACGATCGGCCCGCCGGAGGCGTCGCCGTTCTTCGGCGTGATGATCTCCTCGCCCGGCGCGAGCGGCTCTCCGTCGGCGCTGATCATCGAGCGGTACAGGTTGAAGCCCCGCGCGGTCCCGGTGTAGAGCGACGCATACGAGGTCCCGCCCCAGGCGAGGCCGCCGGAGCCGGCCGGCGCGATGTCGCCCGAGATGCGGGTCGCGTCGGCGTCGCGCGGCACGAAGCGCGCCCCGTTGTCGACCGTGCCGTCACAGTCGTTGTCGACCCCGTCGCAGATCTCCTGCCCGCCGGGGAAGGCCGCGGCGCTCGAGTCGTCGCAGTCGTCGCCGCACGCGAGCGGTTCGCCGGGGATCGTGCCGGGCAGCGACGCGCGGAAGCCGTCGCCGTCGATGTCGAGCGTCGACGGCCCGTAGCTGCACGCCCCGGTCGCGCGCTCGCAGGTGTCGCTGGTGCACGGGTCATCGTCGTCGCAGTCGACCGGCGTCAGCGCGACGCACGTCCCGCCGCGCCGGCTCGCCGCGCCGCCCGGCGCGCCCTCGGGGGAGGGCGCCGCACCGCCGTCGGGCTGCCCCGCCTCGAAGAGCTGGCAGACCACCGGCTCGCAGAGGTCCTTGGCCCCGGGGCAGTCGGCGTCCACCTCGCACTCCGGCGCGGGCGGCGGGATGTTCAGCCCCGTCCGCGCCCCGCACCCCCCCGAGAGCGCGGCGCCGCCGGAGGCGATCCCGAGCAGGACCAGCGCCAGGGCCGACTTCCGATGCGCGAGCTGATCCACGGAGCGCTTCGTCACAGGCATCCGCCGATCCCCTCGACGTCGATCGGCTCGCACACGAGCCCCGGACCGCAGTTGTCGTCGCCGCTGAGCGCGCAGAGCCCCACGCACTGCGTGCCCGAGCCGGTCACGACACAGGCGAACCCGGCGCCGCACCCCTCCCAGCACGGATCGCCCTGCCCGCCGGAGCCGGCCGGCGCGCAGGAGGCGCCGTAGATTTCTTGCCCGCACGGCTCGTCCGGATACTGCACGAAGATGAAGCACCCCTCTCCGGGGGCGCAAAAACCGCTCGACTGATCGTAGGGATCGCACGCGAAATCCGTGAGCGGCGGCCCCGTGTCGGGACAGCCGGGGTCCTCGTACTCCTCGAGCGGGTCCGTTCCCGCGCCCGCGCCGCCTCCCCCGACCCCCGGGACGGGGGGCGCGCCGGCCTGGCCACCCCCGCCGTCCGCGGATGGATCGTCCACGATGACTGTCTGTCCGCAACCGACGGCGAGGCCCAGCCCAGGGAGCGGTACGCAGAGAAGTGTCAGGAAGAGCGAGAAGCAGCGTCGCATGGCGTCATGCTATCGATTCCTCGCGCGCCCGCCACGCCTTTGGCAGAGCGAGCAGCGTCCTGACGCGATCGCGAGAGGTGGATCCTTTCCCCCAGGCTGCAATCCCACTTGCCTGTTGGCCAGCGCTCTGATGTATCTCTCAACAATGCACAAACGCAACCTGCTCAGTATCGCGCTCCTCGCGGCTTCCCCTCTGACGCTCGCTCACCTCATGGCTTGCGGCGGCGACGACGCGACCGGAGGAGGCGGGGCGAGCTCTTCCAGCACCACCTCGAGCAGCACGGGCGAAGGCGGCGGCGGCGGTGAGGCCGGCGGCGGCGGCGGCGGCGGCGCGGGTGGCGGCGGCGGCGCGGGCGGCGGAGACGGCGGCGGCGGCGGCGCGGTCCCCGGCGAGCCCGCAGGCCACCTGCTGATCTCGGAGGTCGTCGTCCGGCCTGGAGCGGCCGAGTTCATCGAGATCTGGAACCCGACCGAGGCTGCGGTCGACCTCACCAACTACTACCTTTCGGACAACACCGTTTATTATGCCCTCACCGAGGGTGAACCCTGGGCGCCCGTCGGCAGCGCGGGGACGGACTTCCTCGTCCAGTTCCCTCCCGGGACCATGATCAACCCAGGGGCCCACCTCGTGCTCGCGAGCGACGAGGGGTTCGAGCTCGCGTTCGATCGGTGCGCCGACTTCGCGCTTGACGAGACGGCCATCCCCTGCGGGGGGGGCGACGTGCCGCCCATGATCGCGCCCACGAACGGCGCCCTCGGGGCGCAAGCCGGCGGGCTGCTCACCGACAGTGGGGAGATGGTGATCCTCTTCGAGTGGGACGGGACGGAAGGCAGCCCGCTCAAGGACGTCGACTACGTCATCTGGGGCGAGGAGCTGGGGAACTCGGCGATGGCCTACAAGACAGGGAAGACGGGCTATGCCGACGACACCGCGCGCAACAGCCAGCGGCCCGCCGCGGCCCCCGGCGACGGAGAGGGCATCGTCCGCTGTGACGATCGCGAGATCGGCGAGCTCCTGACCGAAGGCAACGGCATCAGCGGGCACGACGAGACGAGCGAGTGGCTCGACGTCAGCTTCATCGCGTCCTCGCCGTCGCCCGGCGAGGCGAGCGACTGCCAGTAGCCATCTCCCCTCCGAGCTCGGCCTCCCGCCGCGCGGCGGCGGGAGCGCGAGCTCGGCGCGCCGAGCGCCGGGACGCCGTCACTGCCGGGTGATCGTCACCTTCTTGATGACTGGCGGGTTGGCCGGGCGTTCGCCCTTGACCTCGACGCTGGCAAGCTTGTGGACGAGCTCCTCGGGCCCGCACTCACCGAAGATCGTGTAGCCGTTGTCGAGGTGGAACGCCGCTGCGTCGGTGATGAAGAACTGCGCGGAGTTCGTGTTCTTGCCGCGGTTCGCCATGCACAGGAGGCCCGCGCGGTCGTGGCTACCGTCCTCCCAGACCTCGTCGGGGATCACGTAGCCGGCCTCGCCGGTGCCGTTCTTCTTCGCGTCGCCGCCCTGGATCATGAATCCCTTGATGATGCGGTGGAAGATCGTCCCGTCGTAGGCGGGCTTCTTCTCCCAGGTGCCCTCGGGCGTCTTCCAGGGCCTGATCCCGCGCGCCAGGCCGACGAAGTTGGCCACCGTGATCGGCGCCTTGTCGTCGAACAGCTTGCAGGACAGCGTGCCGAGATCGGTCTCGATCGACGCCGTCAGCGCCTTGCCCGCCGGGAGCCCCTTGGTGGCGTCCTCGAGCGTCCACTTGCCCTTCACCGGGTCGTCCTCGCTGGGCTTGACCTCGGCGACCGGCTTCGCGGTGACCTTGCGCCCCTGCGGCGGGGGGCGCTCCTTCTCCGTCTTCTCCGCCTTGCCTCCGGCCAGGCCCGTCGACGCCGGCGTCGTCGTCTTCGGCTTCGGCGATTCTTCGGCCGTGGGCTCCGGGGTCTTCGAACATCCGGCGAGGATCGCCAGCGCGGCGAGCGTGGCGACGGACTGAATGGCGAGGGGTCGAGCGATCATCGGGCAACGATTTCGCTCGTCGCGGTCCAGCGGTCAAGGACGAGCGGCGCCGTGGTAGGAAGCGCCATGAGCTCGCGCTGCGCCCTCGCGACCCGTCCGTCCTCGCTCGCCTCGCTCGCCCCGCTCGCCCCGCTCGCTCCCGCCCTGGGCGCGCTGCTGCTCGCGGTCGCCCTCGGCGCGTGCGAGCGCCGCGTCGACGAGCCGCTCCCGGCCACGCCCCGCAGCGACGCGGTCGACGTCCCCGCCCACGACGTCGCGCCGCCCCCGGCCGGGACGCCGCCCGCCGTGGTCGAGGCGCCGGGCGACGGCCGCTGCATCGACGCGACCCCGCCAACGCCGGCGCGACCGCCCCCGAAGGCCGGCCCGGATCCGGCGTGCCCCGACGACCCGACCGGCCCGTTCCAGCTCGCGACCGGCAAGGTGATGTTCCTCGAGGCCAAGGCCCCCGACGTGCTCGTCGAGATCGCGCGGAAGGAGCAAGAGCGCGCCCGCGGGCTCATGTACAGAAAGAGCATGGCGGAGAACCGCGGGATGCTCTTCGTCTTCCAGCAGCGGAGAAATCACTCGTTCTGGATGCACAACACCTGCATCCCGCTCGACATGCTGTTCATCGACAGCGATGGAACGATCGTCGGTATCGAGGAGAACACCCCGACGCTCAACGACTCGAACTTCGACGTCGCCTGTCCCTCGACGTACGTCCTCGAGCTGAACGCCGGCTGGGCGCGGCGCAACGGCGTCGTCGCGGGCCAGAAGGTCCGGCTCGAGGGGATCTGACGCTCGCCCGGCGCAGGATCTGGCGACGTCCCCCGGCCGGCGCGCCGAGCTACATCCCCGGAAACAGGCCGAGCTGGCGCGGGGGAGCCGGCGGGCCGAGCGCCGAGCGCGCCTCGCCGGGCGGCGGGGCCGGCGGCGCCGTGTCGAGGACGAGCGGCCCCCGCGGCGGCGCGGCGAGGAGGCGCGTGCGCCTGCCGAGGAGCGCGTCGCGGGCGGCGTCGAGCGCGAGATCCGGGCGGTTGTTGACCTCGGAGAGGTGCATCAGCGCGACCGTGTGCGTGCCGCCGGGCAGCGCCGCGAGCAGCGCGCACGCCTGTGCGTTCGCCAGGTGGCCCCGCGCCGAGCGGATCCTGCGCTTGAGGTGCTGCGGGTAGGGGCCGGCCTCGAGCAGGTCGGCGTCGTAGTTCGACTCGAGCATCAGCACATCGCAGCCGGCGACGTGCTCCAGGAGCCCCGGCGGGACCTCCCCGAGATCGGTCACGAGCGCGGCCCGCCGCGCGCCGTCGTCGACGACGAGCGCGACCTGCGCCGCGTCGTGCGGCAGCGGCCTCGGCGAGAAGGTGAGGGCGCCGATCGCGAACGGCTCGCGCGGCGAGAAGCTCCGGACGCGCGCCGGGTCGCCGAGCTCCGCGGCGCGCGCGGTCGCCTCCGAGGCGTAGATCGGGATCTTGTGCTTCTTGTTGTATTTGGCGGCCACGCCGACGTGGTCGGCGTGCGCGTGCGTGATCACGATCGCGTCGGGCGCCCAGCCGAGCGCGCCGCCCGCGCCCGCCGCCGAGAGGCACTGCTCGAGCACCCGGGGCCCGACGCCCGCGTCCACGAGGACCCGCGTGCCCCGGGAGGCGAACAGCGTGGCGTTGCCTCCGCTCCCGCTCGCGATGATGGTGATCTTCATACCGGGCTCCGCAGAACGGGAACGACCACGGGCGGCTCCTGTGACCCGTAGCGCAGCCGAGGGCCCCGCTGCAAGCGCGCTGGAGCCGCGCGAAGCGCTCGCGAGCACGCTGGAACGACGCTACAGGAATTCCACTTCGTGGTGCCCTCCTCTCGCCCCTCCCCTGACCCCGACGCGGTGGCCCCGCTCGCCGCGCCGCGTGCACCCGGCGACAGCGGCCCTGGCGACATCGGCGGCGCGCAGCGTCCCCCCGGCGACAGCGGCGGCGCGCCGCGCGGCAAGCGGCGCCGCCGCGCCGTGATCGCGGCGCTCGTCGTCGTCGCCGTCGTCGCGGCGGCCGTCGCCGCGCTCCTCGTGCTCGGTCCGCCCGCGCTGCGCCGGCACATCGTCGCCGAGGCCCGCGCGCGCGGCGTCGCGCTGGATCCGGGCGCGATCGACGTCGGCCTCCACGCGGTCCGCCTGCGCGACGCGCGCTTCTCGCTGCTCGGGGTGCGCGGCCTCTCGGGCACGGTGGCGCGCACCACGATCGCGCTGCGCGAGCTCTCGCCCGCGGGGATCACGGCGGACGGGGTCGAGCTCACCCTCGTGGGGGTCGACGCCCTGGAGGGCCTGCCAGCCTGGGTCGCGCAGCACGGCCCGCGCGCGTCGGCGTTGCCGCTCACCACGGGCCGCGTCCGCCTCGGTCTACGGGATCGCGATGGGGGGCCGGAGGTGCTCGCGCTGACGGATGCCTCCCTCCTGCGGCGCGCGGCCGGCTCGGTCCAGGGCGCCGCAGCGCCGCCGCCGGGCACGCCGCGGCCGGAGGTCGGCGTCCTGAAGCAGGCGCGCGTGCTGGTCGCCGGCAAGGAGGTGGCGCGCACCGACATCGCCTGGTCGATCGGCGCGGCCGCCATCTCCCTGGGCTTCGGCGGCGAGGACGTCCCCTCCGCGCCGCTCCGGGCCGAGCTCCGGCCGCTGCCCTCGCCGAGCGCCTCGATCGAGCTCGCGCCGACGCCGCTCTCCGCCCTGGGCGCGCTCCTTGGCGTGGACGTCGGCGCCTCGACGATGGTCGTCTCCGGCACGCTGGAGCTGCGGCTCGCGGCCGGGGCGGACCGGACGGCCCTGTCCGAGGCGCCGCTCGAGGGCCCGATCGCGCTCACGGTGAAGGGCTTCACCCTGCCCCACCCCAGGGAGCTCGACGGGCTCCTCTTCGGCGACACCACCACCGTCAAGGCGGACGCACACATCTCGGGCGACCGCCGGCGCATCGCGATGAGCGGGGTGGAGGTCGCCGCCGGGGCGCTGAAGCTCAAAGGCACGGGGACGATCCAGCGCGAAGGCACGGACGCCTCGATCGGGATGGATCTGTCTGGATCCATCCCGTGCTCTCTGCTGGCCGGCTCTGCCGCGATGTCGCACCTGACCGGCGCCGTGGGTCTGCTCGCGCGCGACCTGGCGAGCCGCGCGCTCGCGGGCTCGGTGGCGGTCCAGGTTCACGTCGACGCGCGCGCGAGCCGGTTGACCGCCGCGCGCGTCACCCCGATCGCGATCCTCCGCTGCAAGATCCGCCTCTAGCGCAGCGCTCTGCGGCGTCTGGCACGGCGGCACAGCGAACTGAAGGAGGAAGACGGAGGACGAAGGTCGGTATCGAGGACGATTTGACGCAACGGATCACGGCGGAGAGCCGCGCGCGCTCGACGAGAGAGCGCCGCTCTGCCACCCTGGTCGATGAGGAGCCCGCAATGCGCCCTGGAGCTCTCGCCGTTCGGATCGCCTCGCTTCTCGGGCTCGTATCCCTCTTCAGCGCTTCCTGCACCGGCGGCCTCGGCTCCGGCAAGGACGACGCCTCGGGCGGCGGGGGGGCAGCTGCGACGTCGTCGTCCTCGTCAACCTCCGTGACGCTCGCCGGCAGCGGCGGCGCTGGAGGAGGCGGCGGCGCTGGAGGAGGCGGCGGCGCCGGGGAGGGCGGCGCCGGAGAAGGCGGCGCGGGGGGAGGCAGCGGCGGAATCGACGAACAGGACTTACCGCTCGACACGCTGCCCGAAGGCCCGTGCCCGCTCGACATGGTGGAGGTCGAGGGATACTGCATCGATCGCTTCGAGGCGCCGAACATCGAAGGCGCGCTGCCGCTCGTGATGGAGAGCGCCGTCTCGGCGCACGCGTGGTGCGAGGAGCGCGGCAAGCGGCTCTGCAACGAGGACGAGTGGGACACGGCGTGCCAGGGCCCCGAGGCGTTCGTCTATCCGTACGGAAACACCCACGAAGCCGAGCGCTGCAACGACAACAAGACATGGATTGCGCCGGACGAGCGGGCGCTCAACACCTGGCCTTCCGACGAGGCGCTCGCCGAGGTCCAGGCGCTCTACCAGGCCGCGCCGAGCGGCTCGCGGCCGGGATGCGTGAGCGCGTTCGGCGTCTACGACATGACAGGGAACGTCGAGGAGTGGGTGGTGCGCACCCGATACCACGTCAACGAGTATCCTCATGTCCTCAAGGGCTGTTACTGGTCCGGCTGCTTCGGCGGCGCGAAGCCGCGGTGCAGCTCCACGAACCCGGCGCACGCGGACGCGTTCCGATTCTACGAGACCAGCTTCCGGTGCTGCCGCGACGTCCAGTGACCCGCCCGGCGGCGCCGCTCCGGCCCGCGCCGCCGCGCCGCGCCTCGTCGCGCCGCCGCGCCGCGGGGGACCGGCGCGGGCAGCGACGGCGCGCCGGTAGCCCGGCGGCAGGCGCCCTGGACGAACCGCTTCCCCTCGGTCGCGCCGCAGGCTAGGGCACCGGGGCACGGTGCTGATCCTGTCAAAAGAGCCCCGCCCCAGCCTCGACCTCGTGAGGGATGCAATCGCCGCGTTCTCGGCCAAGGGCCGCGAGCGCGCGCGCCCGGACGACCTCGACGCGCGCGACCCGGCGTTCATCGCCCGCGTGCTCCCGCTGCTCGGCTTCCTCTACGACGACTACTTCCGCTGCGAGACCGAGCTCGAAGAGGAGCTGCCCGACGGCCCCTTCCTCGCCGTCAGCAACCACAACGCGATGACGGGAATGCCGGACATGTACTGCCACATGACGGCGTTCTGGCGCCTTTATGGGCCCTCGCGCCTGTCCTACGGGCTGATGCACGACCTCCCGTTCAACGTCCCGAAGGCCGGCGCCTGGCTCAACGCCTGCGGGGCCATCGCCGCGAGCCCGGAGAACGCGCGGCGGGCGCTCGCCCGGGGCGCGGCGGTGCTGGTCTTCCCCGGCGGCGATCTCGACGCCTGCAAGCCCACGTCGGCGCAGTACACGATCCGCTTCGGCCGGCGCCGCGGCTTCGTCCGGCTCGCCATCCGCGAGGGCGTGCCGATCGTGCCGATCGTGAGCGTGGGCGCGCACCAATCGCTCTACATCGCCACGGATGGCCGCAGGGTGGCCGAGTGGCTCCGCCTCCCCCAGCTCGCGCGCTCGAACGTCGCGCCGCTCGGCCTCGCGCTGCCGTGGGGGCTCATCGTCGGCATCCCGATCCCCCATGTGCCCCTGCCGGTGAAGATCCACACACGCGTGCTCCGCCCGCTGCACCTCGGCCTCCCGAGAGAGGCCGCGAACGACCCGGACGAGGTGGAGCGCGCGTTCGCGCAGGTCGTCGCGCGGATGCAGGCCGGTCTGGACGAGCTCCGAACGGCCGGCAGGCACGGCCTCTTCCCGCGCGGTTGACAGGTGAGCCGCAGAAGGATGGCAGCGCGGTGGCTCCCCGAGAGCGCCCATGACGCCGGCGGGCAGCGCTCCTGCCGCGCCGAAACCTGCCGGCGCGTGACAAAGGGGGCTCGGGCTCGCGCGGCTCTCGGAAAACCGAATCCGTTCATGTAGGCTTGAGCGCCAGCCGTGACCCCCGACCGCACCGCGCAGCTCCTCGCACCGCTGGCCCAGCCCGGAGAGCTCATCGCGGCCAAATACCGCGTCGAGCGGGTCGTGGCCATCGGCGGAATGGGCGTCGTGCTCGCGGCGCGCAACGAGGATCTCGACCAGCAGGTCGCCATCAAGATCCTGCGCCAGGACGCGCTCACGAACCAGGAAGCCGTCGCGCGCTTCCTGCGAGAGGCGCGCACGGCGGCCCGCCTGCAAGGCGAGCACGTCGCGCGCGTGTTCGACGTCGGCACCACGGAGAGCGGCGTGCCCTTCATGGTGATGGAGTTCCTGAGCGGCCTCGATCTCCAGCAGGTCATCGACACCCACGGCCCGCTGCCCATCCAGGACGCTGTCGACTACGTATTGCAGGCGCTGGAGGCGGTGGCCGAGGCGCACGCGGCCGGCGTCGTGCACCGGGACATCAAGCCATCGAATCTGTTCCTCGCCGAGCACACGGACGGGACACGGCACATCAAGGTCCTCGATTTCGGCATCTCGAAGGGACAAGGGCTCGACTCGCCCGCGGAGCCGGGGCTCACGTCGACGAAGCAGGTGATGGGCTCGCCCGGGTACATGTCGCCCGAGCAGATGATGGCCCCGAGGACCGTCGACGGGCGCGCCGACGTGTGGTCGTTCGGTGTGCTGCTCTACACGCTGGTGACGGGCGAGCAGCCGTTCCAGGGCGAGACGGTCGCCGCGGTGATGGCGAACATCCTGCACCAGCCGGTGCCGCGGCTGCGCGACAAGCGCAGCGACGCGCCCGCCATGCTGGAGCGGATCGTCGCGCGCTGCCTGGAGCGCGACGTGAGCGCTCGCTACGCCAACGTCGGCAAGCTCGCGCAGGCGCTCGATCCGCTCGGATCGAGCTTCGCGAAGCTCTCGACCTCGCGCATCCAGAGCGCGATCGGCGCGGCGTCGCCGGCCGGACAGTCGCTGCTCAACTCGAGGGCGGCCGAGGACAGCGACCGGCTGTCCGGTGCCTCGTGGACGCACACGGGCTTCCGCCGCCGATCGCGGCGCAAGCTGCTCGTGGCCGCCGGCGTGGGCGCGCTGCTCGCCTGCGTGGCCGGCGCGGGCGTGTGGCTGGTCGGGAGCACGCGCATGGCGCCTCAGGCGCCGAGCGCCGCCGCGGCGGGCGAGCCCGAGCGCCCCGGCAGCGGCGCGCTCGGCCCCGGCTCGCCCGCCGCGGCGCCCAACTCCGGCGCGCCGGCTGCAGCGCCGAGCGCGCCGGCCGCGGAGCCCGGCGCCACGACCGCCGCGGCGAGCGCGGCGCCGTCGGTCGCTGCGCCGGGCGCGGCCTCCGCGAGCGGCGCAGCGACCGGCGCGCGCCCGATGGCGACCGCCTCCGGCGCGCCGATCAAGCCAGGCACCCTGCCGCGACCACCGCGGTCGACCAGCGAGGACGATATGCTGAGGAGCCGCCATTGAGATCGTTTCGAGCACGACACGCGGGCGCCTGGCTCGCGCTGCTCTCCGGGATGAGCCTGACCTCGCCGCTCTGGGCCCAGCCGACGGCGGCGGACAAGGCGCTCGCCGAGGGGTTGTTCCAGGACGGGAAGAAGCTCATGGACGAGGACAAGCTCCAGGAGGCGTGCCCCAAGCTCGCCGAGAGCCAGCGCGTGGATCCCACGGTCGGGACGCTGCTGAACCTGGCGGTCTGCCACGAGAAGGAGGGCAAGACGGCCAGCGCGTGGGCCGAGTTCAAGGAGGCGTCCGCGCTCGCGGCGAGCGCCGGGCAGCAGGACCGCTCGCAGTTCGCGGCCAAGCGCGCGTCCGAGCTGGAAGCCCGCCTGACGCGCCTCGTCCTGGAGGTCGCGCAGGCGGCGCCGGGGATGGCGATCACGCTGAACGGCAAGGAGCTGAGCGCCACCGCGGCCACCGGCACGGGCATCCCCGTGGATCCGGGCACGGCGACGATCGAGGCCAGGGCGCCGGGCAAGCAGCCGTGGTCGCAACAGGTGACGCTCGATCCCGGTCCCAGCACGCCGCGGGTGGTCATCCCGCCGCTCGCGGACGCCGCCGCGCAGGCGCAGGCGAAGGCCGCGCCCGCTGCCCTGCCGGCGCCGGTCGTCCGGCCGGAGGCTGCGAAGCCCGGTGCGACCGGCAGCCCGCTGCGCGCGCTCGGCTTCGTCGCCGGCGGCGTCGGGCTCGCCGGGATCGGCGTGGGCGCGGTGTTCGGGATCATGGCGATCCAGGAAGCCGGGGACGTCGAGGTGGGCTGCAGCGGCAACTTCCGCTGCAGCCGCGCGGACGTCGAGGCCAACGAGAGCGCCCGGTCGACCGCGATGGTGTCGAACATCGCGGCCGGCGCTGGTCTTGTGTGCCTCGGCGCCGGCGTCGCGATGGTGCTGATGTCGCGGTCGCCGGAGAAGCCCGTCGCGAGCGAGCGCGTCTGGCTCTCGCCGAGCGTCGCATCGGACGGGGGGCGCGTGACGCTTGGAGGCCAGTGGTGATGCGAAGGTCGAGGAGCTCTGCCGTACTGCTCGCGCTCGCGCCGGGCCTCCAGGGGTGCGCGGAGATCGCGGGGATCGAGGATCGCGAGGTGATCCCGCTGATCGTGATCGCCAGCAGCCAGGGGGCGCCTCAGGGCATCGCGCTCGACGAGGAGGCGATCTACTGGACCAACGCGAGCGACGACCGGAGCCAGGGCGGCGCGCTCCGGAAGCAGATCAAGGATGACCGGGAGGTCGTCGACCTGCTCGCGCCTTCCAGCGAGGCGCCCGGGGTCATTGCCCTGGACACGACGCACATCTACTGGTCGAGCACCGACCAGGCGTTCACCGGCGAATGCGAGGGCGGCACGGCGGAGCGGGACAAGCTGTGGAAGCTGCCGAAGACAGCGCAGTTTCCGGCGGCTGGTGGGGAGCTGCTGTGGGGCGTCTGCGGCGACGTGACGGAGATCGCGCTCAGCGCCGACAACATCTACGGCGCTCGCCCCAGCGGCGACCGCATCAGCTGGATCCCCAAGGGTGGCGGCACCCGGAAGGATCTGACGGAGGGCGGCGCGCCCGTCGGGGTCGCGACCGACGGCGCCGTCGTTTACTGGACCAATCGCGCCGACAACACGCTTTGGGTCAACAACACGAGCGACAGCGCCGACGCGGAGCAGCTCCTCACGGGCCCCGCGGAGCCGGGCCTGCTCGTGCTGGACGAAGCCCACCTGTACTGGCTCATCCAAACCAACGTGTTGCGGTATCCGCGGAGCCCATCGGATGGCGACGCCCCGGTGCCCCTCCTCGAAGGCCTGTCGAGCCCTCCCACCGGGATCGCCGCGCACGGGGACCATCTCTACGTCACCGTCAGGGCGGCGGGGAGCGTCTACCGGATTCGCAAGGACAAGGCCGCCGATGCGGAGATCATCGCGACGGGTCAGGGGGGCCCGACGGGCATCGCCGCGGACGGGACAGGCGTCTACTGGACGAACACCGACTCCGGACAGATCGTCAGGTTCAACGACGAGTGATCGCGGCCGCCGCGCGCGGGCCGCTCGGTGTCCCGGGATCAATCGATCTGCAGATGGTAGTGAGGCGGCCGCGACTCCTCGAGCGCGAGCACGCCCCCGACCTCGTCGACCCCATCGAGAAACGCGCGCTTCTCGGCCTGCGTCATGTCCCGGTTCCGGATGTCGACCGCGCCCTCCCTGAGGTGCGCCGAGATGAACACGCCGCGGTCGATCTGGGCGCGGATCACCCGCTCGAGGGCCGCGATCACGGCCTCGGAGGGCTGCTCGGCCGAGAGCTCCTCCTCGTAGGTGCCCTTGATCTCGCGCGCCGCCGACTTGTCCTTGTAGAGGCCGAGAACATCGGCGCCGTGCCGGAAGAGATCGTGCATCGCCTCGGCCTGCCGCGCGGGATCTCGCGTGCCGCTCGTGACCACGAGCTCCTTTCCGGTCCGCCGATGATAGGCGCAGGCGATCTCCGCGACCTTCTGTTCCACGGCGGGCGCCAGATCGACGCCGGGCAGGACCACGTAGCGGCGCTCCTCGTCGGCCTCCGCCGACGTCGCGCCCCGCGACCGAACGAGCGCGGGCGGATCGGCGTCGGCCGGCTCGACGTCGGAGGGATCGTCCTCGGTGCTCTCCGGGACCTGCAGCGACAGCACCCTGGCCGCGGGTCCATCGGGCACCCAGAAGTCGAGCTCCACCTGCTCGCCGAGAGCACGGGCGAGCGCGAGCGAGCGCCGCGGCCCGGCGGCGTCGGGTTCCCGGGCGACGCGGGAGACGCAGCCTCCCGCAGCGAGCGCGAGGACGAGAACGGCGGCGCGACGGGCGCGCCGGAGCAAGGCGGGGTGCGAGCGCAACAAGCGAGCCACGGGCGCCTCCTACGTCGTGATCGTGAACGAGGCGCGCGCGAGCTCCTTGCCCGCCGCGTCGCTGACCGTCACCGACCAGAGCCCCGCCGCGCGCGCCTTCCGCGTGGCCGCCCAGGTGCGAAAGCGCCGCTGCGCGCCGACCGCCAGGGGGATGCGCAGCGGTGCGCTCCCGTCGGGCGGCGTGAAGACGACGCGGATCTCCGAGACGGCCAGGTCCTTGTTCGAGAGCTCGACGAAGGCGTAGAGGCGGTCGATCTCCGCGCTCGCGAACGAGGTCGCCGGCTCGACCGGCTCCCGGCCGGAGATGCCCTTGGAGACGACGAGCCGCGTCACCTGGAGCTCGGGCGCCGCGGGCGCGCCCTCGTCAGCACCGCCGCCTTGCGCCGGTCGCCCCGCGTCCTCCGCGGCGCGCCCCTCGAGGGCCGACCCCGACCTGCGGCGCCGCTCCCGCGCCGGGCCACGGGCCGCACGCGCCGCGCCGAGGCGATCTGCGTCGCTCTGGCCTTCCTCCACGGCAGCGCCGTCGACCGACCGCGCCGCGCCGTCCTGCGCCGCTGCGCTCGCTTGCCCCTCTGCCCCGCCGCCCGGCCGCCCCTGGGCCGCGCGGCTCAGCGCGGGAGCCTCTTCCCGGGCGATCCGCGCGATCGCCTCGCTCGGATCGCTGCAACCGAGCGCCGCCCCGCCGAAGGCGGCGACGGCGAGCGCCAGGACCATGGTTTTCCGCGTCGTTCCCCGGGTGTTCACACCGACGAGGTGCCACGATTCAGCGGAGCGGGCGAAAAAACGGCAACCCAGCCACCGGAGGGCCCGCCGCCTGCGCTGGGCTCACGAAGCGCCGCGAGCGCTGAGCGGATGCGGGGTTCGGCACGAAGCGCCGGGAAAACGAAACCAGCTACGCAGGGCAAAAGGCCCCGTCAGGGACGAATAACGCAACGCGTCACGACGCGTTGGTGTGCGCTCCCCTGGGACCGCTGGAACGGAAGGCGCTCCGGGCGCCGAGCGTCAGCGCTTCGGACGGGGCCAGCGCCTGCCGTTCGCCAACTCACTCTCTTGTGTGGGACCAAAGCTCGCGATCGCGCTGTCTTCGATCATCAGGATGAGCAGGCCTCCGCTCGCGCCTCGTGCCGTCGTCGCCCGGGATCCCTGGCTTGTCTCCCGTGGCGACTGGTCCGAGCTTTCCGCTGAGATCTGCTTCATCTCCAACTCCTTCAACACTTCAGTCTGGCTGTTCACGCCCCGGCTGGCTGGCCAACCTGTACTTCCGTGCACCGTGTCTGGGGCGAAAAACTGACCTGGGCGCGAGAGCGCCAAGAGTCGCAGAATAGTCACGACTTCGAGCGAAAATCATCAGGAAAGAAACTCGCCCGATGACTTCTGTCCGGTACGCTTTCTACCTGCGCACCTTGGCACCTTGGCGCTTATTCGCCGTGACGCAAGCGCACAAGCGCCTCAGCGGCGGCCGAAGCCGGACAGCTGGCGGGTTGCGGCCACCACCTCGTCGCAGTCGATGCAGCGCATGAGCCCGTCGACCAGCTCCATGCTGCCCAGGCTGCCGCACTCCGGACAGCGGTTGGCGAGCTGGTGCTTGCTCTCATCGCAAAGCCGGTTCTGCTCCGCCTCGGCCTCCGCCTCGACGCGGAAGATCTCGGCCGGCGAGCGGACATCGCGCTTTCGGTCATCCATGGCGCGCAACGTATCACGCGCGCCGCGCGCCCCGCGAGCGCCGCGCGGGGATGCGCGCGGCCGCGCGAGCGCCGCGGCCGCCTACCGCAGCGACTCGAGCAGGCTCCGGAACGCCGAGCGCGCCGACTGCACCGTCTCGTCCGGGCCGACCATCCTGAAGAACCAGTTGCCGCGATCGGGCGTCCTCACCGCTGCGCCGAGGAGCCGGTAGCCGTCCTTCACCATCTCCACGGGCGAGCGCCTGCGGGCGCCCGCCTGAGGCCCGAGCGGGATCTTGTAGGTGCCGACCACCTCGACCAGCTCGATCCGCATGCCGCGAACCTCGAACGAGTCGCGCCTCGCCTTCGCACCGATGTCGCCGTCGAACTGCGCGAACCACTCCCTGAAATTCGCCTCGACGTCCCCTTGGCTCCCCATGCCGAACGAGAGGACCTGCACCTCGACGTCGTCCTTGTCGTCCGCCGCCCTCGGCACCTTGTAGAGGGCCTTGCGCGGGCCGGCGCGCGGCGCCTCGAGCGCCGCCCAGCTCCCCGGGACGTCCCACGCGAGCGGCGCGACGGCCGGCGCGCCGGAGACGGCCGGCGGCGGCTCCGGCTCCGGCTCCGCCGCGGTCCGCGAGCAGGCCGAGCCCGCGAGCGCCAGGATCGCGGCTCGGGCGAGCGACGCCCGACGTGGGTGCATGGAGGCCAGTTCTACCACCGGACACGAAATCGGGTGTAAGCCATTGGCACCGCTCGCACGTAGATAGAGACGCCCCGGCCGGGGAGAGGAGACGGCGCGCATGGACCAGATCGGCGAGTACCTCGTTCGACGCCTCGTCGGCGAGGGGGGGATGGGCAAGGTGTACGAGGGCGAAGAGCGCCTGTCGCGCCGGCGCGTCGCGCTGAAGGTGCTCCGCCCGGAGCTCGCCCGGAGCGAGCAGGGGCGGCGGCTCTTCCTGAACGAGATGCAGATCCTCGCGCACCTCGAGCACCCGAATATCGTCCGGAGCCTCGCCAGCATCGAGGCCTCCGGCGAGCTCGTGATGGTGCTCGAGTACCTGGACGGCCAGACGCTGCGGTCCCTCCTCGGCGCCGCCGGCCGCCTCCCCTGGCCGGAAGCGGTGCGGATCACGGCCAGCGTGGCCAGCGCCCTCGCGGCGGCCCACGGACAGAAGCCGCCCGTGATCCACCGCGATCTCAAGCCCGAGAACATCATGGTGCAGAAGGACGGCAGCGTGAAGGTGATGGACTTCGGCATCGCCAAGGTCGTCGAGGCGATGAACCAGACCAACACGCAGAGCGTCGGGACCCTGCAGTACATGAGCCCGGAGCAGATCGACGCGCGCTCCATCGATCACCGGTCGGATCTCTACTGCCTCGGGCTCATCCTGTACGAGGCGCTCTCCGGGCTCCCGCCGTTCCAGTCGGCCTCGCCGCGGGAGCTGCTCAACCTGCAGTGCACGGCAGAGCCCCCGCCGCTCGGTGACGACGTGCGGAACGGGCTTCCCCGCGGCATCGAGCAGCTGCTCTTCCAGCTGCTCGAGAAGGCGCCCGAGGACCGTCCGTACCTCGCGCAGGACGTCGTGGATCGGCTGGAACCGTTCCAGACCGCCGCGATCGCGCCGCGCGGCACGGCGAGCGGCGAGCGCGCGGCCGGCAGCCACGACCGCGCGAGCACGCCGCACCGCGCCGGCGACCACGACCGCACCAGCGCGCCGCACCGCGCCGGCGACCACGACCGCGCCAGCGCGCCGCACCGCGCCGGCGACCAGGACCGCGCCAGCGCGCCGCACCGCGCCGGCGACCAGGACCGCGCCAGCGCGGCGGGAGCAGCGCGCGTCACCGGCGGAGCGGGCGCGCCGCGCGCCGACACGATCGCGCTCGTCGAGCAGATCGACCGGAAGCGCGACGTCCCGGCCGGGCTCGCGATCGCCATCATCGTGGCGCTGTCGGGGCTCGCGGGCCTCGGGACCTGCGCGATGCGCTCGACGAGCGGCGCGCCGGAGCCGCCCTCCAGCGCCGCGACGCCGGCCCCGCCGGTGGGGGCGCGGTGAGGAGAGCGTCGCCGGAGCAGGCGGGCTACGCGGAAGGCGCGCCCCTCCCGGCCGTCGGCTGCGCAACGCGCTCACGCTGCGGCGCGGCCGAGGAGCTGTGGCGGCTCGGCGAGGCGGACCGGGGCGGCCCGGCAGGGCCCGAGCGCGAGGCCGTCGCGGCGCGTCTCCTGGAGCTCGGCAGCGCAGGGATCGGCGGCTTCATCGACGGCGGCATCGCCGCGCCGGCCGAGGGCGCGGCCGCCGCCGCGAGCCCGGTCGGCGCGCGCGTCTGGCTCGTGCGGAGGCTCGCGGGCACCCCCCTCGCGGATCGGATGCGCGCGCGGCGCGGGCCCTTCCCGTTCCAGGAGGCGCTCCGGCTCGCCCTCCCGATCGCCCGCGCGCTCGCCGCCTGCGAGCGGGCCAGCCTGTTCCCCGGGCCGCTCTCGCCCGACGCGCTCCTCGTGGACGACGCAGGCCAGGTGACGCTGCCCGCGAGCGCGCTCGTCGCGGCGCTCGTCGGGGCGTCGGTGAGCGGCGGCGGCTCGGCGCCCCGCGCCGAGGGAGCGCGGGTGTCCTCGGAGATCCCGCCGCTCTGGACGCCGCCCGCGCAGGCCGACGGCGCGGTCTGGGACAGCGCCGCGAACCGGTACGCGCTCGGGCTCGTGCTCTACCGCCTGCTCGCAGGCGAGCACCCGTTCGCGGGCGCAGGCCTGCGGCACGCGCTCGGCGAGGCCGCTCGCCGCGAGCCCCCGCCGTTCGTCGAGAGCGTCGCGACGTCGCTGCCCGCGGGCCTGCAGGGCCACGTCTTGCGGCTGCTCCATCCGGACCCTGCGCAGCGGCCGCCGCGCGCCGAGGCGATCGCGGACGCGCTGAGCGGGTTCCTCGAGGGGGACCCGCCGGAGCGGCCGGCGCAGGTCGCCCGGACCTCCCGCCGCGCCGGCGCGGCGGCCCAGGCGAGCGCCGGCGCGGCGCCGCGCGCGCCGCGAAGCGAGCCGCACACCCGCCGCCCGCCGCCCGGGCCCGCCGGCGCCGCGGCGCGGCTGTGGCGGCTCGCGCCGCTCGGCGCCGGCGCGCTGGTCGCGTCGGCCGCGCTCGCGCTCTCGCGGGCCGTGCCCGGGCCGGCGGCGCCGCAGGCGGTCTCCGTGGCGCCGGTCGTGCCGCTCGCGCAGGCGCAGACGGCCGCGGAGGACTGCGCGGCGTGCCACGGCCGCCAGGCCGCGGAGTGGCGCCGCTCGGTGATGGCGCACGCGGTGAAGAGCCCGCTCTTCAACGCGCTGGAGAGCCTCATCGAGGAGCAGGTCGGGCGCGACGCCGACTGCCCGAACGGCGCGGGCATCCTGCGCAAGGCCGATCCCGCGCGCGCCTGCCGCGACAGGCGCAGCGGCGTCGTTGTGACCGGCTCGGGCGGCGAGCACTGGTGCGTGAACTGCCACAGCCCGGCGGAGAACCTCGACGCCGCCATGCCCACGTGGGACGGCCGCGCCGGCGGCGATCCCCGCACGCGCCTCCCCGTGCGCGACCTGCTCACGCGCCGCGGCATGGAGGGGATCTCCTGCGGCTTCTGCCATCAGGTGCACGGCCCTGTCGGCCCGCGCGGGCGCCCCGGGTACCAGGGCAACGCGACGTGGACGTCCTTCGTGACCGGCGCCGTCTTCGCGGCGCGCCCCGAGGACACGCGCGGCCTGTTCGGGATCGCGAACAGCGGCTACGACCTCCGCCCCGAGGAGCTGCTGCTCCCCGGCGGCCCGGGCGCCGACCGGCGCGCCGGGACGTCGCCGGCGAGGCCGGCGGGCGCCGATGACCCCGTCATGCACGGCCGCCCGTCGGCGAGCGCCAGGGCGTACCTGCGCTCGAGCGAGTTCTGCGGGGCCTGTCACGACGTGCGCCTCTTCGGCAGCGACAGCCTCGCGGCGGCGCGGGGCGAGCACTTCAAGCGGCTGCGCAACGCCTACACCGAGTGGGCGGAGTGGGCGAGGTCCGAGGAGCGCGCCGGCCGCACCGCGGCGAGCTGCCAGGACTGCCACATGAGCACCTACCCGGGCGTCTGCGAAGCGCTCCCGGCGGGCGCCGCGCCGGCGGCGGCGCCGGATCCCGGGTGCCCGCCCGGCACGCGCTTCGCCCCGCGGCCGCCGGGGGCGCGGCCGCGGGGCCGGATCGCGGATCACTCCACCGCTCCGGCGGACGTCGTGACCCACTACTTCTCTGGCGTGGATGTGCCGCTGTCGGACGAGTTCCCGGAGGCGCTCATCGATGAGCCGTCGCTCGATGTGCACGGCATCCCCGCCAGCGCTCGCCGCCGCCGCGATCTGCTGCTCCGCCGCACGTTCCGCTTCGAGCTCGGCGCCGCGCGACGCGCCGGCGCGGCCGGGGGTCGCCTCGAGATCCCGATCGAGATCGAGAACACCGGCGCGGGGCACAAGGTGCCGGCCGGCTTCAGCCAGGAGCGCGAGATCTGGGTTCACCTCGTGGTCAGGGACCGAAATCGGCGGGTGATCTACGAGGTCGGCCGGGTCGACCGCGCAGAGGAGGACCTGAGAGACAAGGTGTTCACCCGGGTGACCACCCATCCAGACGCGAACAACCCCTTCGGGCCGGCGGGCGCTCAAGGGGGGTTGTTCGGGGCAGACGTGCGCGACGGGCCGGATGTCCCCCTCTGGGACCCACCTCCGCGGCTCGGCGGCACCTCGTTCCGTGGGCGAGGGCTCATCAACTTCCAGAACGGGTTTCTGCGCTGCGTCCGCTGCATCGGTGTCGTGGCCGCGGACGGCAGCTGCCGGCCCGGGCCCGGCCAGGGGCTGCACCACGCCGACCGGTACGCGGACGGCGACTACGATCCCGACACCGGCGCGTGCGGCTCGAACCTCACGGGACCCAACGCCTTTCTGGAGATCTATTTCCCCGTCGGGGCGCTGGACGCGAGCCGCGGCGTCGTCAGGGGGCCGGACGCGATCATCGATACGCGCTCCGTGCCGCCCGGCGTGCCGATCCGGTACACGTACGAGCTCCCGGCCGGCGCCCTTCGCGGCCCGCTCCGGGCCGAGGCGAGGCTGCTCTTCCGAGCGTTTCCCCCGTTCCTGATCCGCGCCTTCGCCGGGTACGAGCGGGAGCAGGCGCGGCGCGGCCTCAGGCCATCCGGCCCGCTGGTCGCCGAGTCGATGCTCGCGCGCCTCGAGATCGTCGAGCTCGCGCGGGCCGAGATCGAGATCCCCTGAGCCGAGATCCCCGCGATGGAGCAACCGGCGAGGCAGGCCGCTCGGCGAACGGGCGAACAAAAAGGGGCGAGCCCCTACCCCGGCCCGCGGGGTAAGGGCTTCGCTGGTCGGGAGCTGAAGGGCTCAGCTCACCGTGATCGTGAAGAGCGTCCCCGGCGATCACGGAGGGGGCGGGGGATCCTCGGTCGAGGCCGCGTCGGGCAGCTTGAACAGCCTGCCGACCCGGTAGGGCCGCGTCATGGGGGAGTAGTAGCTCGTCGTCGACGACGTGACGCTCCACGTGTAGCCGAGCAGATAGCCCGTGATCGAGTCGGCGTACAGGCGCATGGTGGCCGTCCCGGCCCCCGCCTCCATGTTGCCACCGGTGCACGGCCCGTCCCACCGGCTGTCCGCGTACTCGTGGTCCTCAGCGAGGCACCCGTGCGACGAGGAGGTCGAGTCCACGATCGGCACGGCGTACTGCTTCGTACCCGAGTAACGCGGCAGGATCTGCGGGAAAATCTCCTTGACCGGGCCCGCGATGATCACCGTGTGACCGGCGTAGGTGGAGGTGGCGCCGATGGCGAGGACATCGCCCCTCTGGATGTCGAGCGCCCTGTTGACGCGGCGGAAGGACGTCTCGTCATCTGGAGATGGCGGGGGCGCGCCGGTCGCCGGGCTCATGTTGATCCAGTCGAAGAGGTTATCGGACGTAAGGCCATACGCGCCCCAGATTTTGCGAATATCGCTCTCCGCGTACCCCTTCGACTTCTGCAGCGACATAATGAAGAAGCACGCGCCCTTGGTCCTGCCGGACCAGGCCGGCACCTCGGCGGTCACTCCATCGACGCTCAGGACCTGCGGCTCCTCCCAGGTCATGAAGCACTGCTCGCCCGTGCCGGCGAACTCATTGCTGGCCGAGCTGTCGATGAAATCGAGGGCCCAGTCCACGTGGTCCTTGGCGCTCGCGGACGCCGAACCCAGCATGATGAAAGACGCGGCAGCCAGGGATGCAACAGCCAAACTCGTCGTGCGCCTGCTCATACTTCTACCTCGTTGGTTTGAATGACCTTGCATGTGCACTCTGGAACAGATGCTAGTCATTTCATGTCGAACCATCAAACGAACCCTGGCGCCGAAGATGCCGAGTCTAGCAGGATGGATATTCACTATGATCGGCTTAGGTGTCAAGGCTTTTTCGGGGCGCTCATCCTTTTCTTGCAGTCCTTCGAGTGCTCGCGAACGCTCGCGAACGCTCCAACGTGAAGTAAGACCATGTCGTCCCTTACGACAGCTGATGCGCGATGGTATGAAGCGAGTGGCGCGCCGGGCGCCGCGTTTCCGGCTGTGCTCGGCGGACGGGAGCCCTGCTGATGCCCTCATCGGACCACAGTGACGTCGATGCGCGCGGCGCGGCGCGCGAGCGCCCCGACGCCTGGCCGCCGGGCGTGTTCAACGCCCCCTTGCTGCGAGGCCTCGACGAGCGCGCCCGGCGCGAGATCGCCGAGGCAGGTAGGCTCCGCTCCCCCTCGACCGACGAGGTCGTCTATCGCGCCGGCGACGCGGGCGATGCGTTCTTCGTCGTCGCTTCCGGGCGCATCGCCCTGCGCGCGACACGCCGCGGAGACGATCGCGATACCGAGGTGCGCACCGCCGCTGTAGGCGATGTCCTCGGGGAGGAGGCGGTCGTGGGGATGTCGCGCAGGACCACCGCGGTCGCGCTCGCGCCCAGCGTGCTCGCGGAGATTCCAGTCCACCTGTTCCGCCGCGCGGCCGGCCGCTCCGGCAAGGCCGAGGTCGCCGAGAAGCTCGAGCGCGGCCTGCGGAGGAGCGCCACGCGCGACCTCCTCAGCACCCTTGCCTTCACGCGCGATCTCGATCCAGAGGACATCGAGATTCTCCTTGACGCGGTGAGTCATCGTCGCTTCGAGCGCGGTCAGGCCATCTATCGTGCCGGGGATCCCGCGACCGAGCTGTGGCTCCTCGCCGACGGGATGGTGCAAATTCAAACCGAGGACGGAGATCGGATCCATGTGCGCGCGTACCTCACCCGGGGCGATTTCTTCGGAGACGTGGAGCTCGACGAGGGTCGCTGCCGGACGGCGAGCGCCGTGGCCAGCGGCGCCGCGGCGCTCCTGTCGGTACCGTCGAAGACGTTCGCCGGGCTCGCGCGGAGGCACCCTGATCTGATCCCGCGACTCCGGCGCATCACCGGCGAGCAGCACGCCGCCCAGGAGGCGATCGTCGCCGGGCAGGCGCGCAACGACACGGCGCATGTCTTCCGGGACCTCTATCGCCTCCAGGTCGCGCGGTCCCTCCTGGTCATCGACCTCGAGACGTGCGCGCGCTGCGGGCACTGCGCGTGGTCCTGCGCCGACGTGCACGGGGTCTCGCGGCTCGTCCGCCGCGGCGACAAGGT
Organism: Sorangium sp. So ce887; assembly: GCF_051521455.1. NCBI lineage: Bacteria > Pseudomonadati > Myxococcota > Polyangiales > Polyangiaceae > Sorangium > Sorangium sp. So ce887. Next base: position 6,281,014 of record NZ_CP150354.1, read on the forward strand.
GCACGCGCGGGTGGACGACATCGCGCCGGGCCCGCCGCAGGAGGCGCCGCGGAGCCTGCTCCTGCCGAACTCCTGCCAGCACTGCGAGAGCCCCGCCTGCATGATCGAGTGCCCGACCGGCGCCATCGGCAAGGACACGGGGGGCGAGGTGTTCATCCGCGACGCGCTCTGCACCGGCTGCGGCGCCTGCGCCAAGGCGTGCCCCTGGGAGAACATCGCGATCGCGCCCCGCCCCACCGCCGCGCCGCGCCCGGGCGGCGCGGGCTTTCCGGACCTCGCCGTCAAGTGCGATCTGTGCCGCGAGCACGACGGCCCCGCGTGCGTGAAGGCCTGCCCCACAGGGTCGATCTTCCGCGTGAACCCGGCGGAGGAGATCGCCGACGTGCGCGACCTGCTTGGCGGGGCGCGGCGCGAGCAGGAGCGCTCCGCAGGGCAGCGGGGCGACGCGGCGCTCCTCGCCGGGAGCGCGATCGCGGCGGCAGGGCTCGGCGCGGCGGGGCTGTCGGCGCACGCCCACGGCGGGGCGCGGCCGGGCGAGGGCGCCGCGCTCTGGGCGGGCGTCGCCGCAGCCGTGGGGATCGCGCTGCTGCTCTTGTACGCCGTCCCGAAGCGCGCGGGGCGGCGGCTGTGGATGCGGCCCAGGCGGCGCGGCGGCGCAGCCGACGAGGCGGGGGACGCCGCGCCCATCCGGAGCCGACTGCGCCCGCAGCTGTCCGGGCACCTCGCGATCGGCCTCGTCACGGCCGGCCTCGCGCTCGCGCACGCGCCGTGGCCGCGGTCCGGCCGCCCGACGCTCGGCGCGGCGCTGCACCTCGCCTTCTGGGCGACCGCGGCGGCCGGCGCCTTCACGGCGCTCGCGTACCGGCTCGCGCCGCGGCGCCTCGCCCGGATCGAGCGCACCGCCGCGCTCCCCGAGGACTTCGCCGCGGCCCGCCGCGAGCTCCTCGACCGCTTCTACCGCGAGGTGAGCGGGCGCAGCGATCTGGTCAAGAAGATCGTCGAGAAGGTCCTCGTACCCTACCTGAAGAGCCCCCTCGGCCCGCTCGCGCTCCTCGCCTCGGGGCGCGGGCTGCGCGAGGAGGAGCGCGCGCTGCGCGCCCGCATCGACGCCGTCCTCGAAGGGCGCGGCGCAGAGCGCCTGGCCGGCCTGGCGGAGCTCATCCGGATCGCCGTGGAGCTGCGCGCGCTCCCGGCCCAGCGCGCGCTCCTCGGCGCGCTCCGCGGCGGGCTGCCGGCGCACATCATCACGTTCGGCGTCGCCGCCGCGCTGCTCGTGCTCCACGCGATCACGGCGGCGAGCGCACCCCGATGAGCGCGCGGCGGACCGGGAGCGCGCGCACGCCGCCCCACACGCCCTCAGGCGCCGCGCGCGGCCCGCGACGCGCGCCGCGGTCGGCCGACAGCGCCTCTGACGCGCTATGCAATCGTTGCGAGGCACGGCATTTCTTTGTGCCTTGCGTGCGGCGCCGCGCGCGGCGACGTCCGCACCTCCGCGCAGCGGCCGCCTTTTTTGCGGCAGGCAGCGCGCGGGCGAGAGGCCTGGACTTTGCCTTCAACGCCCAGGTACAATTTTCCCGACACCACCCCAGTGGAAGGTAGAAAAGCTGATGGCTGGTCCCTCGACCAAGTGGATGGGAGCGCTCTTCGGATCAGGCTCCGCCGAGGCGTGGGCGCCGAGAGCGCTGCTGCTGGTCACGCTGCTCACGGCGTCGGCGGTGATCGCCGGGGCGTGCAGCGGAGACGACAGCGGCCCCCCGGGGCCGCAGGACGGGACGGGCGGGCCCGACGCGGGGACGGGCACGGGTGACCCGTGCGTCGACGGCGAAGAGGCGGAGTGTCACATCACCGTCGGTGAGCACGAGGGCGTGCTGACATGCATGGACGGGATCCGCAGGTGCGAGGAAGGGCGCTACGGCACCTGCGAAGGGACGATGACGATGCTGAGGTCGCCGCTCGGGCCTTCGCCCCGCGGGAGCGGCGAGAGCGGGTATCCGCGCCCGCTCGCCAACTCGGAGGCTTCCGACGCGGGTCTCTGCGCGACCAACCCGTGCGACCCGTCGTGCCAGTCGTTCGAGGAGGTGCCGGACGGGGGGCCCATCGATCTCTCGGGGGTCGGCACCACGTACACGTGGTCGGTCGGGGACATCAACGAGCTGCCCGAGGACGTCGCGCGGGAAGGCACGCACCAGCCCTGCACGACCAGCGAGGACTGCCAGTTCGACCAGTACTGCGAGCACCCCGCGCAGGGCGCGTGCGCCCACAATCCGTGCGAGACGGGCCTCTCGCTCCTGTCGACCTGCAGCGGCTGCGTCGCGAAGGTCTGCGAGGCGAACCCGAACTGCTGCACCCAGACGACCATCCCGGCCGACTGCGGGCATGACGCCTGCGAGGATGCCCCCGGCGTCGCGACCCACATGACCGCGACGTGCGGCGACCCGTGCATCGCCAACATCTGCGCGGCCGACCCGCTCTGCTGCGACTTCAGGTGCACGATGACCACGCAGTGCACGGCCGTCTTCGGAATGAACTTCACCTGCCCTACGGTGCTGCCCGGCACCCCGCGACGTTGCCTCCCGCTCAGCGGCGTGTGCCCGCCGGGAAGCGTCCTTTCCAACGGCAGGTGCGCGGGGACCTGGAGCTCCGAGTGCGTCGATCTCGTGGCTACCGAGTGCCCTGGGAAGACGTGCACCCCACCGACCCAGGTCTGGGACGCCACGTGCGTCGACCTTGTCGAGCAGCTGTGCGGCTCCACCTGCAGCACCGATCCAGACCAGCAACGGGGCCTCTGCAAGGCCTACCTGCCGAACCAGACGAACCCCGCATGCACCGGCGTGGATCTCACGGTCGGCGTGCCCTGCGGCGGGACGATCCCGGTCTGCAACCGCGGCAACACGCCGGCCCCCGCGGGCATCGCGATTCACCGCTACGCCGCGGGCGCGGGCCAGCTCCCCTCCTCGGCCCCGAGCCAGGTCCTGGACTCGTGCAGCCCGAGCGGCGGCACCCTCGCCTGCACGACCACGCAGCCGATCGCCCCGGGCGAGTGCATCAGCGTGGCCGGCTGCACAGGCGTCGCCGACGGCATGGAGCTCATCGTCAACCCGCCGGGCCCAGGGCAGATCGCCGAGTGCGAGTGCGCCAACAACGGGAGCATCTATCAATCGGCCATGTGCGAGTCGCCGGGCTGCATCGCCACGGCCAGCATCTCGCTGATCAGGCCGGTGACCATGTTCGTGTCGCTCGATCGATCCGGCTCGATGTGGGCGACCACGCCGGACCCCTTGGCGCGCAACAGTCGATGGATCCCGGCGACCAACGCCCTCAAGGAGTTCTTCAAAGATCCGGCGTCGGCGGGGCTCGGCGTCGCGTTCCGGTTCTGGCCGCTCGACAACCCCGGCGCTTGCAACGACAGCCCCAACTGCCAGCCCGCCGGCGGCGGCGGCTGTGCGCTGCCGCTCGTCCCGTTCAACGGCGCCGCAGCCGACAGGTTGACCGAGCAATCCGCGTTGATGGGCGATCAGCAAGAGATCAGGCTCCTGCAGGCGTTCGTCGACTTCCCGATGCCCTCCGGCGATACGCCGATGTACCCGGCGCTCGACGGCGCCACGGCCTGGGCGATCAACTATAAGACCGCCCACCCCGAGGAGGAGGTCGCTGTCGTGTTCGTGACCGACGGCATCCCGTCGCACTGCGAAACCGTCCCGAACCGCATCGCGAACCTGGCGGGAAACGCCTTCGAGAACCACGGCGTCCGCGTGCACGCGGTGGGCTTCGGCAACTCGAACGCGGAGATCATCAACCTCATCGCCGCTCGCGGCGGCGGACAGGCGTACAATCTCACCGCAGGCACGGCGCTGCAGGGCAGCCTCCTCAACGCGCTCGTCTCGATCCGCGGAGAGGCGCTCCCGTGCGACGTGACGGTCCCCCTCGCCGGTGTCTCGGATCCCGCCTCGGTGTCCGTCGTCCACGTGGACGGCGCCGGCACCGAGACCACCCTCACGCCCCGGCCCGCCGGGCTGGGCAGTTGCGGCAGCGGCTGGTACTTCGCCGACGCGACGAACACGAGCGTCAAGCTCTGCCCGCAGACGTGCTCCGATCTCCGCGACAGCCCGGGGAAGGTCCGCGCGACCGTCCCGTGCGTGACCACGAGCCTCACACCGATCACCACGAGCTGGGAGCGCTACCACGGCGTCTGCCCGCCGGGGACCAAGACCCAGTGGGGGTATCTCAGGTACAGGACGGCGACGCCGGGCGACTCGAGCGTCGAGTTCTTCGTGCGATCGGCCGACGATCCCGACGATCTCAGCGGGGCGACGGTGCGGCTCGCCGCCACCGCGCAAGCGGCGCCGACCGACACGCGGATCTGCGATGAGAGCTCGGCGCCGCCGTGCGCGGTCGATCTGTTCGACGTGCTGGAAGAGCTCCCGGACGCCCGGACCGAGTACCTCGAGGTCCAGATGAGGCTCAATCCGACGAGCACGGGCGGAGGCGGTGTTCAGGTGCAAGACTGGGAGATCACGTATTCATGTCCGGATTCCGAGTGAGCCGCGGCATCACGGTCTTCGCGCTGCTCTCCGCCGCGGCGATCGCCGCGGCGGCGTGCGGCGGAGACGACGACAACCGGCCGAGGCCGTCTCCCACCGGCGGAACGGGGGCCGCCGGCGGTGAGGGCGGCGGCGGGGGCGGCGACGAGGGCGGCGGCGGCGCCGCGCCCGCCGCCTGCGGCGACGGCGCCGCCGAGCTGGACGAGGCGTGCGACGGGCCCGATGTCAGGAACGCCACGTGCCAGAGCTTCGGCTTCGAGAGCGGCCAGCTCGGGTGCAGCGCCGAGTGCACCGTCGACACGTCGGGCTGCGCGGGCGTCGAGGGGTGCCAGGACGGCCGCGACAACGACGGCGACGGCAGCGCCGACTGCAGCGATCCGGAGTGCGAGGCGGCCTGCGCGGACCTGTGCGCCGCCCCGGTGGCGCTGGCGGATCCCGCGTTCGTCACCGGCGACATCAGCGGCCACGCGGCCGTCGAGGGCGGGTGCACGGCGGGGTTGCCGGGCGTCGCCTACACGTTCACGGCGACCACCACCGGGTTCCTCGACGTGGTGTTGACCCCGGGGACCGACGCCGCGCTCCTGGCCGTGCTGCGCGGCGCCTGCGACGACGCCGCGACGGAGCTCCATTGCGGCGGCGTCAGCGCCGGCGCGGGCATCGAGAACCGGCTCACCGTCCCCGTCCGCGAGGGCGACGCGTTCTATGTGGTCGTCGCGGGCGCGGCGGACGAGGGCCAGACCGGCGCGTTCGAGCTCGGCGTGAGGAGCCGCGAGACGGTCTGCGGCGACCGCATCCAGGATCCAGCCGAGGAGTGCGACAACCTCGTCGGTCAGCCGGACGACGGGTGCACCGACGACTGCCGGCTCGAGGTGACCGAGACCGAGCCGAACAACGCCATCGCCTCGGCCAACCCCCACGCGGTCCCGTTCTTCGCCTCCATCGATCCGCCGGATGACGTGGACGTCGTGCACGTCACCGTGCCGAGCGGCCCCACGGTGCTCATCGCGGAGACCTCCGACGTTACGAGCTCCGACTGCCTCAACGGCCGGCTCGACACCGCGATCGAAATCCTGGACGAGAGCGGCGCGCTGCTCGTGCGACGCGAGTTCGGGGGCGTCGGCCACTGCGCTCTCGCCGTCGCACCGGCGCTCCCGGCGGGCGACTACTACGTCCGCGTCACGGCGAACGTCGGCGCCGAGCAGCGGGCTCCCTACCGGCTCCTCGTGACGCTCGTCCCCGAGGTCTGCGGGGACGGGGACGCGACCGACGGTGAGCAATGCGACGACGGCAACACGACGGCCGGCGACGGGTGCAGCGCCGCCTGCCGCTTCGAGCTCGACGAGACGGAGCCCAACAACACGCCGGCGCAGGCCGACGCCCACGCCGCCCCGTGGCTCGCGGAGATCTCTCCGGCAGGCGACGTCGACGTGGTCGCCGTGAGCGTGCCCGGGCCGAGCTCGACCCTGATCGCGACCGTCAGCGACAACGGCACCGAGGCCTGCATGACCGGGCGGCTCGACAGCTACATCGAGATCCTGGGCGACGACGGGGCCGCGGTGCTCGCATCGGACGAGGACTCGGGGCTCGGCTATTGCTCCTCCGCGTCGGTCACCGACCTGGCCGAGGGCACCTACCATGTGAGGGTCAGGGCCGCAGAGCTCGTCCCCGACGCGACCTTCTTCTATCGACTGAATGTCACGATCCTCTAGCCCGAGCGGCCGGGGGAGCGGGACGGAGGCGCCGTCCGGCGGCGCCTCCGGGGAGGCGGCGCGCTCGCCCGACCCATCGAGGACGCTCTACCGCGCCGACCTGTCGGATCCGCGCCAGCGCGCCGCCCAGCCGCGGGAGGTCGTCCGCGGACGCGCCGCGCGCCGCGCCGAGTCGACCTCCGACGTCACCCGCTTCCGCGGCGTGCTGCCGGCCACGCTGGCCGGCGCCGTCGCGACCGGCGCGGCGGCGCTGCTCTTCCCGCCGCCGGGGGGGCACGCGGCGCCGGGGCCGCTCTCGCTCCCCCACGCGCGCGCGCAGCTCGCGTGCGCGTCGTGCCATATCGAGCAGGCGCCCGCCGCCCCGCGCAAAGCCGCCGCGCCGCACGAAACCGCCACGGGCGCGCGCCTGGACCAGGCCTGCACGGGGTGCCACGGCGACCACGGGTCCACCCGCAGGAGCCACGCGCAGCTGCTCGCGAGCGGCGCGCTGGGCTGCGCCACATGCCACCCGATCCACCGCGGAGACCAGGGCGTCGTGTTCGACCCCACGAGTCCGCCGGTGCGCTTCGCGCCGGGCGCCGAGGTGGAGCTCCCGCCAACGGCCTTCCGCCCGAGCCAGCCGGCCACCGTCGCGATCGTCACCGCCGGGAGCTGCACGCCGTGCCACGACCTCGCCGCGCCGCGCGACCCGATCGCGCGCTGCCTCGTGGCGGCGCAGGCGCCGCTCGGCGACGCCCGGCCGATCACCTGCTTCGACGAGCACCGCCCCGCCCTCCCCGAGGACGCCGCCATCGTCCGCGCCGACCGCGGCAGCAGCAGCGGCCGCCGCGGCAGTAGCAGCGGCGTGTGCAGCGGCCAGCACACCGAGGACCGCGCCCTCGCGTGGGACGCGGCGCGCGACGCCGCCGCGGCCTTGCCGGTCGTGACGGGCGCGGTGCCCCACGGGAGCGCGCCCCACGGGAACGCTCCCCCCGGCAGCGCGCTGCCCCCCGGCCGCGCCCTGCTCTGGATGGGCGCCGGCCTCGCCGCCGCCGGCCTCGCGTTCGCGGGCGCCCGCGGCGCCCACGCGCGGCGCGCGCGGCGGCCTTCGCGCGACGCCGAGGCGGCCGAGGCGGCCGAGGCGATGCTGCGCCCCGCGGCGCGCGTGCGCCTGCCCCGCATCGACACGACCACCTGCCTCGGCTGCTACGCGTGCGTCGACGCGTGCCCGTACGACGTGCTCGCCATCGAGCGGTACGTCGCCGTCGTGGCCCGCCCCGAGGCGTGCTGCGGCCTCACCCTGTGCGAGCAGCGCTGCCCCAACGGGTCGCTCACCATCGAGGGCGGCGCGCCCATCGCCGATCGCCCGCGCCTCGGCGACGACCTCGGGAGCCTCGACGTGCCGGGCCTGTACCTCGCCGGCGACGTCACCGGCCTCCCCCTCATCAAGAACGCCATCCACCAGGGCGCGCACGCGGCGACGCGCGTCGCGGAGGACCTGCGGCAGGCCGGCCCGCGCGGCCCCGGGCTCGATCTGATCATCGTCGGCGCCGGGCCCGCCGGGATCAGCGCCGCGCTGCGCGCCAAGGAGCTCGGCCTCTCGTTCGAGGTGATCGAGCAGGGCAGCGTGGCGCAGAGCATCCAGAGCTTCCCGCGCGGCAAGCTGGTCTTCGATCAGCCGCTCGACCTGCCCATGACCGGGAAGCTGTGGCTGAAGGAGTCGACAAAGGAGGAGCTCCTCTCCCACTGGCTCCGCATCGTGCGCAAGGAGCGGCTCCCCATCCTGCAAGATACCCGGATGGTGTCGGTCGCGCGCCTCGGTTCAGGCGACACGCGCGATACCGCGCGCGCCGCCGGCGAGGCCCCGCCAGGCTTCGTCGTCGTCACCGAGCCGCGCGACGGCGGGCCGCGCACCGAGCGCCGGGCGCGACGCGTGCTGCTCGCCCTCGGCCAGCGCGGCTCGCCGCGCCGCCTTCCGTGCGAGCTGTCCGCCGAGGTGGAGGGACGCGTGTACTACCACCTCGCCGATGCGCGGAGCCTCGCCGGCAGCCGGGTGCTGATCGTCGGGCTCGGCGACGTCGCCATGGAGGCCGCCATCGCGCTGTCCCGCCAGCCGGCCACCGAGGTCACCGTCGTCTACCGCGGCGGCGGGTTCCGGCGCGGGAAGACGCGAAATATAGAGGAGATACGACGACTTGCAGCCGCGTCCCGCCTCTCGCTCCGGTTCGAGACCGACGTCGCCGCGCTCGCCCGAGATCCGCGCGGCGCGCTCGTGGCGACCCTCGCCTCGCCGTCGGGGGCGCTGGCGCACCCCTGCGACGCCGTGCTCGTCCTCATCGGGAGCATCCCGCCCTGGAGCGCCCTCCGCGCCGCCGGGATCCGGCCGACCGTGGAGCCGTCAGATCGTTCCGGGCCCGACGACGTAGAAGGGCTCACGCCTGCGGTCCCTCCGCCGTGAGCCCGGCGTAAGGGCGTAAGGTCGAGGGACGCAGGCAGTTCTCTGGAGGAGCCATGAAGCCGACCCATGTCGCCCTGTTCTCCGCCCTCGGCATGATGTTCACGAGCCTCTCGGTCTACTCGCTCGCACCGTCCGGGGGCCGGGACGCGACGGAGGTGGCCACCGAGGTGACCGCCGAGCCGCCCCGCGTGGTCCCGGAGGTGGCGGGCGGCGCCGTGGCCGCGGTCGACCCGAGCCGCTTCACCGCCGGATCCAGGCTGATGCTGGAGGGGCGCGTCGGTCACGCCCGCCTCCCCCGCTCGGCGCAGGAGACGTTCCTGAGTTTCGAGGTCCGCAGCGACGGGTCGCCCACGAAGACGCAGGCGCAGGCGAGCCTCTCGCTGGTCATCGATCGCTCCGGCTCGATGAAGGGCACCCGCCTCGCCAACGCCGTCCAGGCGGCGACGACCGCCGTGAGCCGCATGAACGACGGCGACGTCGTGTCGGTGGTCACCTTCGACACGAGGACGACCGTGGTCGTCCCGCCCACGACCGTCGCGCCGGACACGCGCGGCCGCATCCTCGCGAGCGTCCGCGGCATCTCGCTCGGCGGCGACACGTGCATCTCCTGCGGCATCGAGGAGGGCCTCTCGCTGCTCGGACAGACGGGCGGCGGCGTGAGCCGGATGCTCGTCCTCAGCGACGGCGACGCCAACCACGGGGTCCGCGACCTCCCCGGCTTCCGCGCGATGGCGCAGCGGGCGCGCGACCGCGGCGTGAGCATCACGACCATCGGGGTCGACGTCGACTACAATGAGAAGATCCTGTCGGCGATCGCGCTCGACTCGAACGGCCGGCACTACTTCGTCGAGAACGACGCCGCGCTCGCGCGCATCTTCGAGGCGGAGGCGGAGCAGCTCACCGCCACCATCGCGAACGGCGCGGAGCTCGCGATCGATCTCGCGCCCGGCGTCACGCTCGATCGGGTCTTCGATCGCTCGTTCCGGCGGGCCGGCGACCAGGTCATCGTGCCGCTCGGCGCGTTCGCGGCGGGGGAGGTGAAGACGGTGCTGCTCAAGGTGCGCCTCGACGGCCTCGGCGGCGACGGGCGCGGCGAGTCTCCGATCGCCGACGTCGGCCTCGCTTACCGGGATCTCGTCGCGAAGACCGACGCCCGGTGCGAGGGCAAGCTCGGCGTCGCGCTCGCGGACCGCGACGCCGACGCGAGCGAGCTCGACGCGCTCGTCGCGGGGCGCGTGCAGCGCAGCGAGACAGCGGCGACGCTGAAGCAGGCCAACTTCCTGTTCGAGCAGGGTCGGCTCGACGAGGCGCGCAGCAAGCTCGACGCGCAGCAGCAGTCGCTGCGGAGCGCAGCCGACAAGGCGAAGCGCAGCGCGCCGACGAGCCGCGCGAAGGACGTGGCGTCCGATTTCGAGGGCCAGCTCGCCGCGCTGGAGCGGGCCGACACGGGCTTCGCCACGCCGCCGCCGGCCGCCCCCGCGAAGCCGGGCGGCTTCGCGCAGGCCCCGGCGGCGCTGCCGGCCCCGGCGAAGTCCCGCGAGGGCAAGGCCGCCGTCCGCCGCAACGAGGCGGACGCCTTCGATCTCGCCCGCTGACGCGCGGCGCGGGGCAGGCGGCGGCGGCGCGGCTGGCCGGCGCGGCTGGCCGCGCGCGCCGCAGCCCGGGCGTTGACGCGGGTCGGGCTTTCGGGTTTTGACTCCCGGCGGTGGGCGTTCGACCTAAGGCGAGCCGGCCGGGAAACCGACGGACGGGTGGCGACGGCGCGCAGGGCTCGCCCCCGCGCGAGCCCTCGCCGTCGACCCGGAAGACCACCCCTGCGCGGCGCGCGCGCGGCGCGGGGCAACGCGCGCCGGCGTCGCGACGCCCGGCGCGGCCCTGGCCGAAGCGCGGGCGGGCGCTGCTCCTCGGGCTCGCGGGCGCGCTCGCGGCGGCGGGCGCGGCGCTGCTCGCGCTGGTCATCGGCTTCGGGCGCATGAGGGCCCCGGACCGGGGGCGCGTCGTGGAGATCAACTGGCCGGAGGGGCTCGACGCGGGCGAGGCGGCCTCGCTCCTCTGGGCCGAGGGGCTCGTGGAGAGCGAGCGCGCGACGGCGCTGTACCTCGGCGCCACGGGCGGCACCGAGGGGTTCGTGCCGGGCCCGCACCTGCTCTTCGAGGGCGCGACGCCGCGGGAGCTGCGGCAGCTGCTCACGCGCGCGGAGGGGCGTCCCACGGCGAAGGTCACGATCCCCGAGGGCTGGAACCGCTTCGACATCGCGGCCCGGCTGGAGAATTTGCACGTCGCCGGCAGGAAGACGTTCCTCGCCGCGACCGCGGACGGCGCGTTCCTGGACGCGCTCGGCATCGAGCGCGGCGGCGCCGTGGGGGCCGAGAGCGCGGAGGGGTACCTCTTTCCGGCGACGTACGAGCTCGCGCTGGACACCGACGCGCGCGAGGTCGCGAAGCGCCTCGTCGCCGAGTCCGACCGGCGCTGGAGCGCGCTCGCGGGCGAGAGCAAGGACGGGCTCGCCGCGCTCCAGGCGACGCTCGGCTGGGGTCGCCGCGAGGTGCTGACGCTCGCCTCCATCGTCGAGAAGGAGGCGGTCGTCGCGGAGGAGCGGCCGCTCATCGCGAGCGTGTTCCTGAACCGGCTCCTCGATCCGGCGTTCCGCTCGCGGCGGCTGCAGTCCGACGCGACGGCGCTCTACGGCTGCGTCGCGTGGCCCGAGCAGGCGCCGTCGTGCGCCGAGTGGGGCGGCAAGCCCACGCCCGCCGTGGTGCGCGACCCGAGGAATCGCTACAGCACCTACGCGCACCCGGGGCTGCCGCCCGGGCCGATCGCCAACCCGGGGGCGCCGTCGATCGCGGCCGTGCTCGCGCCGGCGGCGACGAAATACCTCTACTTCGTGGCGGCCGGCGGGGGCCGCCACAGGTTCAGCGAGAGCCTGGACGAGCACAACGACGCGGTGCGGAAGCGGCGGGAGGCGACGGGGCCGTAGAGAGAGAACAGAAAAAACGCAAAGGCGCCAAGGCGCACCGCGCCGTCCGCGCTTCCTGGATCGCCGCGAGCCGCAGTAGATTCGCGCGCCATCATGCGCCGTCCCGCTCCGTTCCTCCTCGCGCTCTCTGCTCCCCTCGCCTTCGCCGCCGCGGCAGCAGGCTGCTCGCCCCGCACCACGCCCCCGAGCGAGCGCACCGACCGCAGCGTCGCGCCCCCGATGGCGGCGACGCAATCCGCGCCCCCGAGCGCCGCGCCGTCGCCGCCCTCCGCAGCCGCGAGCGCAGCTCCCGCGGCGAGCGCCGCAGCCTCCGCCGCGCCCGCCGCCCCCACCGCTAGCGCCGCTGCCGACCCGACGGCCCCAGCCGACGCCGCGCCGCTCCCGAAGGTGAAGGTCGCGAACATCGGCATGCACATCGGCGGCGGGCCGCACGACGACTTCACCAAGGAGCCGATCAAGCGCTCGGTCGCCCCCCACTTCGACGACTTCCGCCGCTGCTTCGCGCTCGCGGAGGACCCGGCGAAGGCCGGCGACTTCGGGATCGACCTGCGCATCGAGAAGGACGGCGGCAAGGCCGAGGTGCGCAAGCCACGGACGGCGCTCAAGGGCGAGGCGTTCACGACGTGCGTCGTCGGCGTCTTCGAGCGGATCGACTTCCTCAAGCCGAGGAAAGGCCCCACCGTGGTGAGCTACTCGCTCCGGTTCACCCCGTGAGCCGGCCGCAGATCACCCGTGGCGCCCGATGTTCGGCAGCGACCCGCGCGAGGCCTCGACGGCCGTCTCGCCGGCGCGGTCGAGCGCGTACTTGAAGAGGATCGGACCGACCACCTCGTTCAGCGCCACGCACCCCACGACGAGCGCGCGGAAGCCGGCGCCCAGGCTCGGGAACGCGCGCTCGATCGTCAGGCTGATGCCCAGCGTGAGCCCGGCCTGCGAGACCAGGCCGCACCAGGCCCACTTCCGGAGCACCGGCGGGTCGTCCGCGAGCCGGTTGCCGATCCGGCTCGCCACGAAGGTCACGAGGGCGCGCGACACGCCGAAGAGCAGCGCGACAGGCCACATCAGCCGGAGCAACGGCAAGTCGAGGTGCGCGCCCGCGGTCGCGAAGAACAGCACGAACACCACGCTCGCGGCGTCCTCGACGGCGTGCACCAGCTTCTCGCCCTGCTTCGACAGGTTCGCGACGACGAACCCGGCGACCACGAACACGAGCAGCGCGTCGAACCGGAGGTAACGCAGCACCTCCGTGGCGCCGAAGCCGAGCGCCACGAACACCAGGATGAGCTGCCGGCCGATGAGCCGCATGTAGGCCGCGAGCGCGAGCCCGAGGGTCGTGCCGATCGAGATGCTCCCGAGGATCTCGCGGCCGAGCAGCTCGATCTCGTGCATGGACATCGTCGTGCCCGGCTCGATGAGCGGCCGCACCGTGGAGAGCGCGATCGCCGTCACGACGATGACGATGATGTCCGACGTCATCACGAACGCGAGCGTGTTCATCGCGACAGGCCCCGTCGCGCGCGTCTGCGAGAGGATGCCGAGCACGGCCGAAGGGCTGCGGGTGACCGCGATCACGCCCCAGAGGATCGCCACGCCGAACGCCGCGGTGGTCGAGAGATCGGCGGCGAACGGGACGAGCGAGCGCGCGGCGTAGAAGACGCCGGTCATCGCCACGAAGACGAGGACGGTCTGGACGACGTTGTGCAAGAGGAGGCTCTTCAGGCTCTTCTTGACGATCTCGATCCGGAGCTCGGCCCCGCCGGCGAGCGCGATGAGCGCCAGCGCCAGCGCGTTGACCCGGGAGATCTCCTCGACGGCGTGGTGGTCGACGAGCTTGAGGACGTGCGGCCCCGCGATGATGCCCGCGAGGATGTAGCCCGAGAGGTGCGGCAGGCGGAGCGGCTCGACGAGCTCGCTCGCGAGCGTGCCGGCGAGCAGGAGGAAGCCGATCGAGGCGATGGTGCCCGCCAGCCCGTGGTCGTGGGGGACCGCGCGCGTCGTCGCGTAGAGCACCCCGAACAGGATCACCAGCGCGACCGCGTGCGTGAGGTGGTTCAGCGGCCCCTTGGGGGCCGACCCGTGATGGCGGGCGGCAGGCGGGCCTTGTGGCTCGGCGGGCCCGGCGGGCGCGGCGGGCGAAACGGGCCCGGCGTCAGGAAGTGCTGCAGCGCTCACGGTGACACCTCCTACCCCTCCCCCCGCCTGGCCGCGGACGACGGCGGGGCATCCCCGTCGCCCGGCGAGGCGTCACGCGCGGCGCGGGCCAGCCCGCGGCCGAAGAAGAGCGACTCCCGCTCGGGCGCGGCGAGCTCGCCGGCCTTGCGGAGCGTGGCGCGCAGCGCCTGCGGCCCGACGACCTCGCCGAACACGGCCGCGGCCGCCGCGGCGAAGAGGACCGTGTGCCCGACCGGGCCCGGAAAGCGCAACGCGAAGGCGAGGCCGACGCTCATGGCCACCGCGCCGGACGAGAGCAGCCCCAGGCCGAGCCACGGCGACGCGCCGCGGGCGTCCGGCGACATGACCCGGAAGACGAGGCCCGTCCCGAGCTTGCCAGCGACCCGCGCCGCGAGCGCGATCGCCACGATCCAGGGCAGGAACGGCGCCGCCTTCGGGCTCACGTACGCGCCCGCGAGCAGCAGCGCCGGCAGGATGACCGGCCGCTCGGTCGGCGCGACCATCGCGACGATCTCCTCGCGGTGCCGGGAGATCGCGGCGATGGTCACGCCCATCGCGAACGTCGCGAAGAGCGGCGACAGGCCGACCCGGGCGCTCGTGCCGATCGTCAGCAGCGACGTGCCGAGCAGCACGCCCCAGCTCTGGATCAGGCGGAAATCGCTGCCGAGGAGCACGACCGCGACGAGCCCGAGCACCACGCCGATGAGCGCCGTGACGATCGTCCACCCCCAGAACGGGAGCGGCCAGTGGCCCGTCGCCTGCGGGACGAGCGCGAACGCGCCGCCCATCATGAGCAGCGGCCCGAGGTCGTCGCAGTCGGCGATGTCGGCGATGAGGTCCGAGAGCCTGCCGCTCGCGCTGTAGCGCTGCGTGACCCAGAGCACGGCGTGCCGCGTCGTCTCGGCGGAGACGGCGCCCACGCCCGCCGCGAGCAGCACCCGGTCGCCGGGCTCCAGCGACGGCGCGCCGCGGGCCGCCGCGAACCACACCGCGGCGGCCACCGCGCCGCCGGTCAAGAGGCTCATCAGCACGCCGAGCGCCATGCGTGACGGACGGACGCGGCGGTTGCCGACGAAGCCGAAATCGAGGCCGACGATCATCGCGAGCCAGCCGAGCGCGACGCCCGCCACGGGCTCGAACGCGGCGAGCGACGAGGGCTCGAGCAGCCCGAGCGCCGAGGGCCCGAGCACGAAGCCGAGCACCACGTACTCGGCGCCCGAGGGGAGGCCGATGCCCCGCAGCACGCGGCCGCTGACGAGCGAGCTGCCGAGGTACGACAGCACGAGGAGCCCCATCAGCAGCCAGATGGCGTTCACGAGGCCGCGCCCCGGTCCTGCGGCGCGCTGCGCGGCGCGGCGCCGGAGGGCACAGGCGCGCGCCCGAGCGGGATGCCCGCGGCGAGCAGCGCCTGCGCCACGGCGGTGAGCCAGCGGCTGCGCACGTCGTCGCCGTCGCAGGCCATCGTGGCCCGGAAGTGCGCGCCCCCGTCGTCGATCGCGACGAGCGCGGCGCGGGCGCGGCTGCCGAGGCCCGAGCCCGTCTTCAGGAGCAGCTCCCGCACCCGCTCGAGATCGGCGGAGGGGTCGACGCTGATCTCGAGGGCCACGAGGGGAGGACGGCCGCGGACCCGCGTCGGATAGAACAGGCTGAGCAGGTGGGGCACGCGCACGACGCACCCGTCCTCGTCCTCGAGGCGCGCCTCGAGCAGCGTCAGCTCGCGGACCCGCCCGGACCGGCCGCCCACGTCGGCGACATCGCCGACGCGCAGGCGCCGCCCGAAGATGATCGAGAGGCCGACGGCCGCCGAGGCGATGAGCGGCGTGCCGGCGAGCCCGGCCGACGCGAGCACCACGAAGCCGACCCGCGTGATCGCCCCCTCGTCGGTGCCGGTGATGAGCGGCGCCGCGAGGAGCAGCGCGGCCACGAGGATGCCGAAGCGGACGAGGACCCCGGTCGCGACCGCCAGATCGGAGGGGAGCCACCCGAGCGACGTCTCGCCGCGGCTGACGCTCCCGAAGAACAGCCCCACGAAGCGGATGACGACGATGACCGCGAGCGTCGCGAGGATCGCGAGCACGAGCACGGGGACGCTCCGCGCGATGCGCCCCATGAGATCCGACATCGGCGCGAGCACGAAGCCGGTGAGCTTCTGGCTGTAGTTGCGCGTGGGCTCGAACAGGGAGAGCGCGAAGAGGATCCAGATGTAGGCGATGCCCAGCCGGACGAGGATGCCGGCGGCGCCGAGCGCCACCGAGAGCGCGCCCTGGGACGCGGCGGGCCGGAGCATCTCGATGCCGCGGACGTGCAGCGCCGGGAGCCGCTCCGGATGCTCGGCGACCCAGGTGCGCGCCCGCTCGACGAGCTCGCCGACCTTGCGGAGCAGGAGCAGCGCGATCAGCCCCGAGAAGACGAGCAGCGAGAACGAGAACACGCTCGTCGCGAGGCGGCTCCGGCTCTGCTCCTTGGCGAGGACGTCGCGCACCGTGGCGGCGACCGCGGCGGCGTGGACGGAGACCGTGGCGTTGCCCGCCGCGACGGCGTCCTCGGGCCCGAGGTGGATGAGCGGGCTCTCGCCGACGTAGACGATCGCCACGCCCGCCTGCTCGTCGACGCGGACCTCGGGGACCTGCTTCTCCTGGGCGGCGCGCTCCAGCACCTTCGCCGCCTCGCGGGCGCGCTCCGGGGGAGAGAGGCTGCCCCGGTGCACACGGACGGCGAACACCGTGCGGCCGAGCAGCTCGACGCGCGCCTCGGGCTGCTCGGCCGTCGGAGGCGGTGGCTGGGGGTCGGGAGCGGGCGGCTCGCCCGGGTCAGCGCTTGAAGCTGGCGGCGCGGGCGCGGGCTGCGCCGGCCGCGCGGGCGCCAGCACGACCTGCGCGGCCGGCGACGGGGCCGGCGCAGGCGACGACGCGACGTGCACGAGCGGCGGCTGCACGGGCGGAGGCGGCGCGGGCGCGAGCTGCGCCGCCGCCTCCGACGCGGCCTCGGGCGCGGGCGCGAGCGGCGCCGGCGTGGAGGCGATCTGAGCGGGCGCGAGCGGCGCCGGCGGCGCGGAGGTGACCGGCGCGCGCGGCGCCGACGCGGCCTGCGCGGGCAGCGGCGCCGACGCCGACGCCGACGCCGTCGCCGGCGCGAGCTGCGCCGGCGGCGCGGAGGTGGCCTGCGCAGGCGGCGCCGGTGTGACCTGCCCGGATCGCGGTGCGACCTGCGTGGCGGATGGCGGCGCGGAGACGACCGGCGCGGGCGCGCGCAGCGGCGGCGTCACCGGCGCGCGCGGCGGCGGCGGCGGAGGCGGCGGCGGCGGCGCGCGCTGCTGCGACGGCGTCGCGGGCGCGCCCTGCGCGAGCTGCGCGAGCGCGGGCGCAGGCGACGGCGAGAGCTGCGCGAGCGCGCCCGGCGCCGCCTCGGCGAACGCTGGGCCGGCGGGAGAGACGAGGCCGGCAAGCGCGACCAGGCGCGCGGGGAACAGCCGCTGCACGCCGGCACTCTCGACCGGAGGCGGGGCCCCGGTCAAGGCGGGACATCGACGAGGGGCCTCGTGAACCACGGGGCGTCGGCGCCGGTGCGATCGCTCGAGGCCCGAGGGCCGCTCGAGACGATCGCATCGGCCGCGCTCGCCCGATGACGGATCGCCTTGCCGCCGACGCAGGGCGCTGGCAGGGCGCCCGCGTGGCAAGGACCAAGAAAACCGTGGCCCCGTCGCTGCTCGTCGGCGACATCGGAGGCACGAACACCCGGCTCGCGCTCTACGACGCCTCCGGCGGCAAGCCGCTCTCGGAGGCGGTCTTCCGCAGCCGCGAGCACGCGAGCTTCGAGGAGATCGCCCTCCCCTTCCTCGTCCGCAGCGACGCGCCCCACCCCGCGGTCGCCGTGCTCGGCGTCGCCGGCCCCATCAAGGACCACGCCGCCACCGTCACGAACTTGCCCTGGCGCCTCGCGGAGCGCGAGCTGTCGCGCCGGCTCAAGATCGCGCGCGTCCTGCTCGTGAACGACCTCGTGGTCGGCGCCCGGGGCTGCCTGCACATCCCTCGCGCCGCCGCCACGCCGCTCACCGAGCATCGGCCGCGGCCGAAGGGGAGCAACCTGGCCGTCATCGCCGCCGGCACCGGGCTCGGCGAGGCCCGGCTCATCTGGGACGGCGCCCGCCACCTGACGCTCCCGACCGAGGGAGGTCACGCCGACTTCGCCCCGCGCTCCGCCCTCGAGACCGAGGTGTGGCAGTTCCTCGTCGAGCGGCACCCGGATCACGTGAGCTACGAGCGGGTCCTCTCGGGCGACGGGCTCGGCGCCCTCTTCGACTTCTTCGCCGCCCGCGCCGCCCGCGTGCCGCGCGCGATCGAGCGCCGCCTCGCCGAGGGCGACCGCAACGCGGCGATCTCCGAGCTCGGGCTCACGCGCGCGTTCCGGCCCGCGGCGCGCGCGGTCGACCTGTTCGTCGAGATCTACGGCGCCGAGGCGGGCAACCTCGCCCTGCGCGAGCTCGCGCTCGGCGGGGTCTTCGTCCTCGGCAACATCGCGAGGAACCTCGTCACCGCCCGGCGCGAGCTGTTCATGAAGTCCTTCCTGAAGAAGGGCCGCCTCGCGCCGCTCCTCGCGGGGGTGCCCGTCGCGGTGGTCACCGATCCCCTCGTCGGCGTCCGGGGCGCGCTCACCTTCGCGAAGGAGCTCGCCGCGCAGACCGACGAGGCGCCCCGGCCCGGCGCGTCGTCCAGGAAGCCCTGAGCGCAAGCGCCGGGCGAGCCCGGGCGCTCCCTGCCCGGGCGCTCCCTACCCGGCCGGCGCCGCCGCCGCGTCGAGCAGCCAGACGAGCTGTCCGGCCCCGCCGCGCACGACGCGCGTCGGCACCTCGTCGGCCGGCCCTGGCCGCTTCGCCTGCTCCAGGACCGCGCGCTTGCTCGCCCCGCGCGCGAGGAGCAGCTTCAGCCGCGCCTCGCGGATCACCGGGGCCGTCAGCGTCAGCCGCGGCTCCAGCCCCTTGTCCGGCTGCGCCGGGATCGCGGCCACCAGGCGATCCTCGATGCCGACCGCGCCCGTCCCGGGGAAGAGCGACGCCGTGTGCGCGTCGTCGCCGATCCCCAGCGTCATCAGGTCGAACGCCACCGCCGACGCGACCCCGAAGCGCGCGCGCAGGAGCTGCTCGTAGCGCGCCGCGGCCCCGGCGAGATCGGGCGCCTCCCCCTCCATCCGGAAGAAGCGCTCCTCCGGGATGCGCGCCGCCGCGAGATCCCGGCGCGCGGCGCCGTAGTTCGAGCGGGGATGGTCGGGCGCGACCGCGCGCTCATCCACCCAGAA
The DNA here is from genome assembly GCF_051521455.1 of Sorangium sp. So ce887. Lineage (NCBI taxonomy): Bacteria > Pseudomonadati > Myxococcota > Polyangiales > Polyangiaceae > Sorangium > Sorangium sp. So ce887. Next base: position 6,300,142 of record NZ_CP150354.1, read on the forward strand.
CCACTCGGTCTGCGCCCACGGGAGCGACAGCGCCGCGAGCCGCTGGTACGCTTCCGACGGCGTGCTCCCGCCCGACAGCGCGATCCGCGCGACGCCGCGCGCCTCGATCGCCGCCGAGATCGCGCGCGCCATGAGCTCCGCCCCGAGGCGCGCGAGCTCCGCCGCGTCCGCCGCGACGCACGTCTCCTCACCACCACCGTTCATCTCGGTCCTCCTCATCTACTTCTGCTCCGGGCCTGCTCAGAGGGCGCTCCACGCCGCGGCGGCGAGCACCGCCTCGCGCAGCAGCCGATCGCCCTCCAGCGAGTCGATCGTCTTCGTCAGCACCCACGTCTCGTCGCGGTAGCCGAGCGGGTGGAGGTGCTCGGCCGACCGCGCCCCCTCCATCGTCCACCGCACCGTGGCGGGCGCCTTGTCGAGCCGCACGCACCCGAGCGCGAGCGGCTCGCCGCGCAGCGACGTCCAGAGGCGCACGCCGTCGATCCGCCGCCACGCCTGCTCCTCCGCCGGCGGCCCGTCGACCAGCGCGATCTCGATCGGCGCGCCGTCCGCCGCGCGGGCGCGGCCGACCACGCCGGCGCCGCCGGATTGCGCCGGCCCACGCGAAACGAACGTCCATCCGAGCCGCGAGCCCATCCAGCCGAGGAACAGCGCCGCAGGATCCGGCTTCGACCCCGCGCTGCGCGCGATCTCCACCCGCCGGATCGCGCGGCACGCCTCCGGCATGTCGTCGAAGAACCGGGCCACGAGCTCGCGGAACGAGAACGTCCGCACGTACGCCCGGTCCGCGAGCGGCGCCCTCGTCCCGCGCGCCACCTCCGCGATGCGCTCGATGCACGTCTCGGCCGAGTCGAACACAAGCCGATCGCAGATCGGCGCGAGCGCGTCGCCGAGCACGTTCGGCGCGCCCGGCGCGAGCTCGACGATCACGGCCACGTCGGAGATCGTCAGCGCGCTCACCACCGACGCGACGCGCTCGGCGGCGGCCACCCCGAACGTCAGCTCCACGCGGTCGTAGCAGATCGGCACCTCCCCGGCGCGGCGGCACGTGGCCGACCAGTCGGCCTGGACGCTCAGCGGATCGAGCCGGTCGTCGAGCGTGATGAGCAGCGTCCGGCCCGCGTGCGTCTCGGCGAGCTCCTCGGCCTGCTCCTTCAGGCGCTCGACCTCGGCGCGGCTGCCCACCGCGACGAAGTTCATCGTCGACGCGCGCGTCTTCGGGGCCGGCTCCGGCCGCGACTCGTCGGGCGCCGACCAGAACTCGGCGAGCTCCGCCTCGACCCGCTTGATCACCGCGGCGATGCGCTCCGCGCTCACGGCCGCCTCCAGGCCCGCTCCGAGGGCTTGCGGTCGCCGCGCGAGCCGCACGGATCGGACGTCGGCTCGACCAGGGCGTCGGCCTCCGGCGGGCCCCAGGTGCCCGCGGCGTAGCGCGCGATCGGCGCGTTCTGCGTCCCCCACCCCTCGAAGATCGGATCGACGAAGCCCCACTGCGCCTCGACCTCGTCGGCGCGCGTGAACAGCGTGGCGTCGCCGCGCAGCGCGTCGAGCAGGAGCCGCTCGTAGGCCTCGGGCGTGCTGGAGCCGAACGCCGCGCCGTACCGGAAGTCCATCGTCACGCCGCGGATCGCGATGCCGCTGCCCGGGATCTTCGCCGCGAACCGGAGCGAGATGCCCTCGTCGGGCTGGAGGCGCATCACGAGCGCGTTCGGCTCGTCGGTGGCGCCGGGGGCGCCCTTGAACAGGCCGTGCGGCAGCGGCTTGAAGTGCAGCACCACCTCGGCCACCCGCTTCGCCAGCCGCTTGCCGGCGCGCAGGTAGAACGGCACGCCGCCCCAGCGCCAGCTGTCCAGGTGGAGCTTCATCGCGACGTAGGTCTCGGTCTTCGAGTCCTTCGCCACGTCGGGCTCCTCGGTGTAGCCGGGGACCTTCTCGCCGCGCACGATGCCGGGCGCGTACTGGCCGCGCACCGTCGACGACAGCACGTCCGGCCCCTCGATCGGCCGGAGCGTCCGCAGCACCTTCACCTTCTCGTCGCGCACCGCGTCCGCGTCCCACGACGACGGCGGCTCCATCGCGACCAGCGTGAGCAGCTGGAGCGCGTGGTTCTGCACGATGTCCCGCGTGATGCCGACCTTCTCGTAGAACTTGCCGCGGCCCTCGACGCCGATCTCCTCGGCCACCGTGATCTGCACGTGATCGACGTGCTGCCGCGACCAGAGCGGCTCGAAGATCGTGTTGCCGTACCGGAAGACGAGGAGGTTCTGGACCGTCTCCTTCCCGAGGTAGTGATCGATCCGGTAGATCTGCGACTCGGCGAGGTGGGCGAGCAGGTCGCGGTTGAGGGTGCGGGCGCTCGCCAGGTCCTCGCCGAACGGCTTCTCGACGACCACGTGCTGGAACGGCGCGTCCTTCTCGTGCGACGGCGGCGCGACGAGGTTCGCCGCGCGCAGGCCGCGCACGATGGGCGCGAACTGGTCGGGCGCGACGGCCAGGTAGAAGACCCGGTTCTTGCGGGTGCCGCGCTCGGCGTCGAGCCGCTCGAGCTCCGCGGCGAGCCGCGTGTAGGTCTCGGGCTCGTCGAACGCCCCCTGGACGTAGCTGATGCCCTTCTCCAGCTCGCTCCAGGCGGCCTCCTCGATCGGGCGCCGCGAGTACTTCCCGACCGCCTCGCGCATCTCCTGGGCGAAATCCGGTTTCGGACGCCGCGCCACGCCGACCACGGCGAAGCCGCCGGTCAGGAGCCGGCTGAGCGCCAGGTTGTAGACCGCGGGCAGCAGCTTGCGCCGGGTCAGGTCGCCCGAGGCGCCAAAGATGACGAGCGCCGCCGGCGAGGCGGTTCGCTCCTCGGGCATTCCTTCGCGAAGCGGGTTCTTCTCGGCTTGGGTCATGGTGGATGAGCTCCGGTCGGTGACGACGGGCACGATGCTCGCGCGCCTCCGCGGCGTAGGCTAGCTCCGATCGCGCCGGCGGAAGGCCGAACGGCGCGCCACGACGCCGCTGACGATGGCGGCGCGCGGGCGTGCGGGCGGAGCGCCGAGCGGCGCCGAGCGTGCCCGCCGGCTCGCGGCGCCCTTCCATCCGAACGCGACCGGTACTAGGCTCCGCCGCGCGATGGCCGCGCCGGTGCTCCCGCGAATCCGCGTTCCTCACCCTCACGTTCGGTGCGACATCCAGGTGCTCGCCGGCAGCCCGCACGTCGCCGGATCGCGCGTCCCGGTCCGGCGGCTCTGGGCGTGGCATCGCGGCGGCGCGTCGGTCGAGACGCTGCTCAAGCGGTACCCGAACCTCGGGCCCGCGCGCGTGCTCGACGCGCTCGCGTTCGCCTACGACAACCAGGAGCTCGTCGAGGCCGACATCGCGCGCGAGCAGGCGCTCTTCGAGAAGAAGGGCGGGCCCACGGTCGGCGCGCGCCCGCTCGCGCAGCTCCCCCTCCCCTTCGACGACGACGAGTAGCGGCGCGCCGGGGGGAGCGCCGCGGCGGTCGACGTCACCCGGCGTTCACCGGTGTCAATGGAGTTCGCCGCTCGGCGCTCTCCGCTTGTTTCTTTACAGCCATCGTGACTTGGGGCAATAGGGCGCTCTATCGCTGGGGCCCGGAGTGCGGGGGCTGCTCGGCATTGCGAGCGACGGCCGCGCAGGATCGCGGCTGTCCCGGCTTTCAAGGTCGCGGTCGTTGGTGTAGGGTCCGCGCCCCAAGGGGTACCCATCGAGGTGCCGGAGGGTTTCAGAGATGAGCGTCAATCGATGGAAGTTGTTTGCGATGCCCGTGGCCCTGCTCGGGCTGGCTTCGCCTCTCCTCGTGAACTGTGGTGGCAAGGGGATCCCCGGCGCGGACAGCCTGCCCGGGCCCGCCGGTGACCTGGCGTCCGCCGCGAGCGGCTGCGAGGAGCTGAAGAACGGCGGCATTGCCGACCTCAAGTTCGAGGGCGGCGCCGATGTCCAGGGCAAGATCAAGGGCTTCCTCGAGGCCGCGGCCTCGCTCGACAAGCTCACGGTGGACATGGAGGCGGACCTCATCGCCTCGTGCGGCAAGCTCGGCAAGGATCTCGGCATGAGCGACGCCGACCTCAAGGCCGACGCGGGCGGCGGCAAGGGCGCCGAGAAGGTCTGCAACGCGGTCTCGGCCAAGGTGAACGCCGCCGTCAAGGCGAACGCCGAGGCGAAGCTCGCGGTCCAGATCGAGCCGCCGAAGTGCTACGCCGACGTCACCGCCATGCAGAAGTGCCTCGGCGACTGCGGCTCGCCGGTGCAGCCCGGCAAGCTCGAGGCGAGCTGTGAGGGCGGCGAGATCAGCGGCAAGTGCGACGCCGAGTGCAAGGGCAAGTGCAGCGTCGAGGCCGGCGCGGCGTGCTCCGGCACCTGCAACGCGAGCTGCTCGGGCAAGTGCGACGTCGGCTTCAAGGGCACCTGCGGCGGCAAGTGCGACGGCAAGTGCGACGGCAAGGACTCGAAGGGCGCGGCCTGCGCGGGCACCTGCGACGGCAAGTGCGACGCCAAGGCCGAGGGCACCTGCTCCGGCACCTGTGAGGGTTCCTGCTCGGGCTCCTGCGAGATCAAGGCGGCGGCCAAGTGCTCGGGCTCGTGCTCGGGCGGCTGCAGCGCCGAGATCAAGGAGCCGAAGTGCTCGGGCGATTTCAAGCCCCCGAGCATCGACCCGAGCTGCCAGATGCAGTGCACGGCGAAGACCGCCGGCACGGCGTCGTGTGATCCGCCGAACGTCCGCATCGTTGCGAACGGCAAGGTGAACGCCGACGCGCAGAAGCTCATCGCGGCGCTCCGGACGTCGCTCCCGGCGATCGCCAAGGTCCAGCTCGGGACCGGCAAGAAGCTGGCGGCGGCGGTGTCCGGCGTCGGCAAGGCCGGCGTCGAGGTCAAGGACGCGGCGCTCCAGGCCGGCGGCAAGGCGGTCGCCTGCGTCGCCGCCGCGGTCGACGCGTCGGCCAGCGCGACGGCCTCGATCGACGTCAACATCAAGGCGAGCGCGAGCGTCAGCGGCTCGGCCAGCGGCTCGGCCAGCGGCGGGACCTGATCCCCGGAACGGTTTGAGTCCGGACGCGGCGGCGGTCCCCCTCCTGGAGGGGGTCGCCGCCGTCGTCATTTCCGGCCCCGATCCTGGGGGTCGAATCGCAGTTCTGGATGCGGGCTCACCTTCCCTGCCGCCGCGCGAGCGCGCGGGGCGCGAAGATCCCGGCCATCACCGGAATTGCTGCCCCAATGTGACACGCACGTTTCTTGTCCAGACACGCGCGATGCAGCAAGCGGTCGAGGCGCGACGCGCCCCGAGGCGCCAAATGGCCGTGAAGAGGGCCATTGCGCGGCGTCACGGCGCCGCGTCCGGAGTATCATGAGCCTTCTGCGAGCGATGACGGAGTACTCGGAAGGGCAGGAGCGATGGTCGGCGGTCCCTTGATCGAGCGCGGCGCCAGGATTGGCGAGTACACGATCGACGAGCCGCTCGGCGAGGGCGGATTCGGCGCCGTGTTCCGCGGCCACGACGAGTCCGGGAACGACGCCGCCATCAAGATCTTCAAGGAAGTGAGCGCCCAGAACGTCGGGCAGCTCTTCGCCCAGCAGAACGAGATCGAGGCGCTGCTCCGGCTGCGCCATCCGTCGCTCGTGAAGCTCTCGTCGTACGGCGTCCTCGACGGCATCGGCCTCTACCTCGCGATGGAGCTCGTGCGGGGCGAGACGCTCGACCGGTACCTCGCGCGGATGGGCCCGCTCGACACGATCGAGGCCCTGCGCATCGCGCGCCGCGTGGCCGAGGCGCTCGCCCACTGCCACGCGCTCAACGTGCTGCACCTCGACCTCAAGCCGAGCAACATCGTCCTCACCGATCCGTACGAGCCCCGGCTCAAGATCCTCGACTTCGGCCTGGCCACGCTCACGGTGAGCTTTCAGCCCGAGCACGTCCGCGTCAACGCGGGCACCATCGCCTACCTCGCGCCCGAGTGCCTGAAGCGGGGCGCGCTCGGTCGCCCGAGCCCCCGCATGGACCTCTACGCGGTCGGCGTCATGCTCTACGAGCTGCTCGCCGGCCGCCTCCCGTTCGCGGACGGCACCGTCGACAGCGTCATCAACCAGAAGGTCTACGGCACCCTCGTGCCGCTCGCCCACGTCGCCCCGGAGACGCCGGCGCCCGTCGTCGCGCTGGTCGAGGAGCTCATGCACCGCGATCCCGCGCGGCGCTTCTCGAGCGCGGCCCGGCTCTGCGCGCGGCTCAAGGAGCTCTACTACGTCACGCTCCACGGCACCTCGCAGCCCCCGGCCGCCGAGGCGGCCGAGCGCGAGCGCGACGCCGCCGCGCCCGACGCCCTCGACGACGCGCCGTTCATCGGCCGCGAGCTGGAGCTCGGCCGGCTCACGGAGCTCCTCCAGAGCGCGGTGCTCGGCGAGCCGCGGCCGGCCGTGGTGGTCGGCGACACGGGCGTCGGCAAGAGCCGCCTCGTCACCGAGCTGCTCCGGAGCGTCGAGCAGACGGGCACGGCCATCGTCGCGTACGGCAGGTGCCGCGAGCTCTCCGGGCTCGTCCCCTACTCCGCGATCCGCGAGGCGCTGACGCAGATCGCGCTCTGGCTGGAGCGGCACACCGACAGCCGCGCGGCGCGCATCCGCCGCCTGGTCAGCCTCGTGGTCGCCGACGACGCCGCCCTGCTCCAGGGGCTCGTCCCCGAGCTCATCCGCGCGGTCGGGCTCGCCGACGAGGGCGGCGCCATCGGCCCGGGCGGCACGCGCTGGATCGCCGATCTCCTCCTGCGGCTGCTCGGCGCGATCTCCGAGGAGATCCCCGTCGTCCTCGCGATCGAGGACGTCCACTGGGCCGACGAGGCGACGCAGGACGTCCTCCTGCGGATCTCGGACCACCTCGCCGAGATGCCGGTCCTGCTGCTCGGCACGGCCCGGCCGCCGTTCCCGGGCGCGCGCAGCGTGGCCGGCTCGACGCTGCCCCCGCCGGCCTCGGCCGGGGTGCGCGGCTCGCCCGGCTCGTCGCCGATGACCCCGCGCACGGCGGGGTGGCTCGCGTGGAAGAACGTCGAGCGCCTCGACCTCGGCCCGCTCCCGCCCGAGGCGAACCGGGCGCTGCTCTCCGCGCTCGGCCGCGGCGCGGGCGACGACCTCGTGCAGGAGCTCGTCCGCCGCGTCCCGCTGCTCGCCGCCGGCAACCCGCTCTTCAACATCCAGGTCGTCCGCAACATGGAGACCGAGGGCTTCCTGCAGCGCGGCCGGAGCGGCGCGCTCGAGCTCTCCCGCGCCGACGCGCACTACCGCGCCCCCGCCTCGGTCTCGGACGTCCTCTCCCGCAGCATCGAGGCGCTCGACCCCACCACGGTCCAGGTCCTCGGCGTCGCCGCGCTCATCGGCCGCCAGTTCCTGCGCGACGACCTTGTCGAGCTCGGCCTCTTCGACCCGGCGCAGGTCGCCAGCGCCCTGCGCGACGCCGCCGCCCACTACGTCTGCATGAGCGAGGACGGGCGCCTCACGTCGTTCTCGCACGACGTGGCGCGCGAGCAGCTCTCCGCCCGCGTGCCGCCCGAGGAGCGCGGCGAGGTCCACCGGCGCATCGCGCGGCGCATCGAGCTGCGCGGCGGCGATCCGGGGACGCTCGCGCACCACGTCGAGCGCGCCGGCGAGCTCGATCGCGCGGCGGAGACGTACCTGCTCGCTGCGGTCGAGGCCGACCGCCTCCAGGACCCGCACGGCGCGAGCCGGCGGCTCAAGCAGGCGCTCGCCCTGCTCGAGCGGCTGCCGCTCGACCCCGCGCGGATCGATCTCCGGGCCCGCTGCGCCCACGAGCTCGCGCGCGTCGCGTGCCTGCTCGGCAGCACGGCGGAGCCGCTCGATCTGCTCCGCCGCACGCAGGGCGCGCTGCCGGAGACGCCGCTCGTCACCGCGGCGCTCTCCAGCGCGCTGTCGCGCGTGCACTACGTGCGCGGCGAGTTCGCCGACGCCGTGGCGCATAGCCGCAAGGCGCTCCAGGCCGTCGGCGCGAGCCCCGAGCTCCGCCCGTACCAGTGCCTGCCCGCGAACATCCTCGGGCGCGCGCTGTGCGCGGCCGGCAAGGTGGGCCCGGCGACCGAGCCGCTCCGCCGCGGCTGCGAGCTCGCGGAGGCGGCGGGCGAGTACATCGAGCTGTGCCACTCGCGCGGCATCCTCTGCGTCGCGCTGAGCCAGGCGGGCTACTACGCCGAGGCCGAGCAGAGCGCCGCCGACGCCGCGCGCCTCGCCGAGCGCCTGCGCGACCCGGTGCGGCTGCTCGGCACGTGGTTCTACTACGCGGTGCTCGCCGAGGGCCGGTTCGACTGGGATCTCGGCGTCCGGTCGACCGCGCAGCTCCTCTCGTACGCCGAGGAGCACGGCCTGAGCGGGCTCTACCTGTACGTCGGCACGATGTACGCGGGCCGGCATCAGTTCCACGTGGGCCACCTCGCGCGGGCGCGCGTGCTGCTCGCCAACGCGTGCAACCTCAGCGGCGTGCTGGGCATCGGCATGGGGCGCGGCTGGGCCGAGGGGTACCTCGGCGACGTGCTCTTCGTGCAGGGCCAGCTCCCGGAGGCGCTCGCCGCCTACGAGCGGGCGGTCGAGATCGGCTCGGCGGGGACGGGCGACGCGTACGCCGTGGGGCTCGGCCGGGTCGGCCGGATGCACGCGCTCGCGCTCCTGGGCCGCGACGTCGGCGAGCTCAGGGCGTACGGCCGGGAGACGCTCGAGCTCATCCGCGCCTCGGGCAACCGGACGCAGCTCGTCACGGCGCTCGAGCGCTTCGCCGAGGCGTTCGACGCGCTGGGCGACGAGCAGGAGGCGCGCGACGTCCGCGCCGAGCGCGAGGTGCTCGTCGAGGAGCTCGGCCTCACGGAGCCGACGTTCTGGCCGCGGCCCCCGGTCGAGGCGGCGTTCCAGGGCACCCCGCGGGCGTACTGGGCCGAGCTGCCGCGCGAGATCCGGTCGGCCGGCCCGAGCAGCATGGGCACGACGCAGATCGTCGGCGCGACGGTGGCGGAGCTCGCGGCGGCGGCGACGATCGCGATCCCGGAGGAGGACATCGGCGTGCCGACGTACGTGGCGATCCCGCGCCTGCGCCACGTGACGCTGCTCGAGACGCTCGCCTCGGTGGAGGGCTTCGTCCCGCGCTTCGACGGGCCGGAGGCTCCCCCGGTCGCCAAGTGACGGCGGCGGGGGGCGAGGGCGCTGCCGTGGCGCCGGCCGGTCCTGTGGAGGTCGTGCGCACGGCGCTCGCCCACGCGTGGGCGATGCTGTTCCTCGTCGTCCTGCTCCCGGTCGGCCTGCTCTGCTTCCCCTTCGATCCGCGGCAGCGGATGCACGACCGCCTCTCGGTGATCTGGGCGCGCGGGGCGCTCTGGCTCGTCGGCGTGCGCGTCGAGGCCGAGGGGGCCCTGCACGCGCGGCCGGGCGAGCGCTACGTGATCGCGGCGAACCACCAGAGCACGCTCGACATCCTCGCGCTGCTCGTGGTGCTGCAGGGGCGCACGCCGTTCCGCTTCCTGGCGAAGCGCGCGCTGTTCCGGGTGCCGGTGCTCGGCTGGGGCATGCGCCTGTACGGCCACACGCCGGTCGACCGGCGCGCCCGCGGCGCCGTCGCGGATCTCGGCGCGGCGCAGCGCAACCTGATGCAGCGGTGGTCGACGGTGTTCTTCCCGGAGGGCACGCGGAGCGCGACGGGCGGCCTCCTGCCTTTCCGGCTGGGCGCCTTCCGGGTCGCCGCAGCCGCGGGCGCGCGCGTCTTGCCGGTGACGCTCGTCGACGCGGGCGCGCTCCAGCCGAAGAGCCGTTACGCCGCCGCGCCCGGCGTCCTGCGGGTCGTTGTGCACCCGCCGCTCGATCCGCCCGGGCCCTCGCTCGAGGAGCTCCGCGCCTCGATGGAGGCGTGCAGGGCCGCCGTGGCCTCGGCGCTGCCGGCGGCGCTCCGGGTGGTGGCCGGATTTGAACATGAAGGCGGGAAGGCGGGAAGAAAAGATCAATGATCTTCATGACTTCCCGCCTTCGTGGGATTCACTCCGGGGCCAATCAGGCCACCCCCGCGGCTGAGACACCGCGGAGCCGCGTCAGCGCGGAGCCCGCCGCGCGCGCCGGCGGCGGGTCGCGGCGGCCAGCGCAAGGAGCGCGGCGCCTGCGATCGACGCGCTGGCACGCCCGCTCTGCCCGGGCGTCGCGCAGCCGCAGCCGCCATCCGAGCCCGCGTCCCCGGAGTCGCCCGGGGGCGCCGCGCCCGCGCCCCCCTCGCCCGCGCTGCCCCCCTCGCCGCCCGTGCCCGAGGACACGCCCTCGCCGCCGCCCTCGCCGCCCGTGCCTGAAGACACGCCCTCGCCGCCGCCCCCGCCGCCCGCGCCGGGCTCTCCCTCGAAGCCGACGGTCGCGAAGTTGCCGTAGCTCTCGCTCAGCGGCGGCTCGCCCTGGCAGGTGACGAACTCGTACCCCCATGTCGGGTGGAGCGAGAACGCGCTCCCCTGCGGCGGGCCCACCACGTCGAGCTCGAGGACGACCGTGCGCTGCTCGCCCGGCGCGAGGTCCCCCGCGTCGACGCCCGCCATCAGATCGCCCGCCGCGACCGGCGCGCCCTGCGCGTCGCCCGCGACCCCGTCGGTCGTGAAGCGCTGGAGCGCGAGCCCCCCCTGGAGCGGGACCTTGAAACGCACGTTCGTCGCCGCGGCCTGCCCCTGGTTGTCGAGCGTCACGGTCACGGTGAGCGCGTCACCGATCTCGACGAACTCCGCGCTCGTGCGAAGCGATGAGGCCCCGCCGGTGAAGCGCGGCGCGTTGACGTCGATCTGGAACGCGGCGAGCGCCGGCATGAACGAGTCGCCCGTCGTGATCGTCCGTATCACCGCCGACCGCTGCCCCGCGACGAGCTGCCCGCCCGCCGAGCTCACGGGCACCGAGGTGACGTCCCACCCCTGGCGCCCGCCGGAGATGTTGACCCCGGCGATCGCGTCCTGGTTCGCGCTGCCGAACGTGCCCCGCGTGTCGAGCTTGCCGTCCGCGTCGTTGAGCTGCGAGCAGAAGAAGTTGTCGCCGGGGTTGTTGCCGCCCGACAGGTTCACGAACACGTCGGCCACCGTCGGCGCGAGCAGGAGCTGATCGCCGGCGAGGTCCGCGTCCCCATCGATCGCGCTGATCGCGACCTTCCCCTCGATCGGCCCCGAGGGCGGCGCGCAAAAGCCGCTCACCACGTAGTCCTGCTGGGTGTCCTCGTCGACGAACGATCCGCCGACGAGCACCGACAGGTTGCGCACCGGCTGCGTGCCGTCGCGGTACGCCACGACGAGCGTCCACCCGGCGGCGTTCGGCGAGTTGTTCGTCTCGTTTTGCGTGCCCGGCACGCCGCGCACCTCGTACGCCCCGGCCCCGTGGGCCTGCACGAACGCGGTCACGTTCGCCGACCGCAGGTAGTAGTTCACGGAGAACCCGCTCATGGCCGCCTCGGCGAGCGTCACCGAGGTCGCCTCGTCCGGCGACGCGGCCATCGACGCGCCGCCCGTGCTCAGCGTCACGGGGGTGCCCAGGAACGCGGTGACATCGTCGCCGTAGTTGTAGCTGCCGCCCCAGATGAGCTCCGCGTAGAGAACGTCGAGCTCGCCCGGCAGGACCAGCTCCGCCGCCGACCCGTTCTGCCTCCAGTCCGCCGTGGTCCCCGCGGGCCACGGGTTCGCGGCGTTCGGCGGCGTGTCGTCGACGCTGCCGCCGAGCGAGAGGAACGTCCCGATCGAGTCCTCCACGCCCGGCCCGTTCGCATTGACTTGCTTGCTGAGCCCCAGCGTGTTCCCGGTGGCGACGATGCCGCCCGGCGCCGTCGTCGTGAAGCGGAGCTGGGTCGCCGAGGCGGGCTGGGCGTGCCCGAGGCCCAGGGCGGCGAGCCCGGCGAGGGCCGCCGTGCGGGGGCGCAGGTGACGCATCGTTGCCTTCGTCTCCAGCAGCCGCGCGGCCCACCGATCCCATCGCGCTCGAGTCGTCATGGCTCCTGCCGCCCTGGATCGGTCCCACCGCGCAGAGGCCACGCCCTCCGCGCTCCGGGTGTGCTGCCGGCCCCGCGTCCGTGCGCAGGATACCCGCGCGACGCCGGGCGCTCCAGGGCGTCCACGGAAGGGACGGCTATCCTTCCTGGTGCGAGAGATCAGCGGGCGGCGAACTCCCGCTCGTGGATGGAGCGCACCTTCTCCAGCACCCTCGGCCCCTGCTCCCGGAACGGGAGATCCCTCGCGCGGTCCTTTCTCAAGTAGATGCCCGAGAGCTCCCGGTGCGCGCCGAACGCCCCCTCGTACAGCCGAGAAGCGCCCTGGCTCGGCGGCGGGAAGAAAAACCGCATCAGCGGCTCCACGTAAAACGGCAGCCCCGACCGCTTCCCCTTTCTCAGGGTGTTGTTGGGCCCTGGATCCACACTCCGGATCTTGATCCCGTCCCCCTCGAGCAGCGGCGCCACCTCACGCGTCCAGAGCGAGAGCGCGAGCTTGGACGTCGCGTACGGGCCGAAGAGCTGCTTGAACGACGCCGGGCGCTCCAGGGCGTCGGGGTCGAAGCGCCTCGTCCTGTCGAACGCATTGGAGGAGGTGTTCACGACCGTCTTCAAGGCCCCCCTCCGCAGCAGCTCTCTGAGCTCCATCGCGATGATGTAGGGCACCACCGCCTGGAGCTCGAAGTGCAGCTCGCGGCCTTGCCTGGAGAAGGTCAGCTCCGGGACGCTGCCGCCGGCGTTGTTGAACAGCACATCGATCTTCTCTTCGCTCGCCTTGATCGCGCCGAGCGCGCGCCTGAGGCCCTCGAAATCGGACAGATCCGCCCTGTGGACACGGAGCCTCCGGCGCTCGAGGCTCTCCCGGATCAGCGGATCGTCCTCGGAGAACGCCGAGCGGTTCAGCGCGATGACCTGAAAGCCCTCCGACAGCAGACGGCGCGCGAGCTCGAGGCCGATACCGTGGTTTGCGCCCGTGATGAGCGCGACCTTGTCGTGTTCCTTGGTGTTCATCGTGGATCCTTTGAGGGCCGCCTCTTCGCGCGTCCTCCGGCGGGCAACGACAGCGCGCGCGCCGATCCGCCCGAGCCGACCGGCGCGCGCGCCGAAACGTCGGTGTCCGCTCCGGCGTCCGCGGCAAAGCGGTCTCCTGCGATGCGCCCGCGCGCGACGGCCGCGCCGAGGCCTCGGCCGCCGCTCGAGGCGATGGCGATGGATGGACTCCGTACCTGGGGTAGAGCGCGCTCCCTCGCCCGAGATCGCTCGAGATCGGCGCGGAGCCGCGACAGGGGGAAGAATGTGCCACTGAGTAGCATTTGTCAAGGAGAGGCCCCTGGATCCTGCGCGTGGTAGCGTCGCGGCATGGCGGAGGGCCAGGCCCCGGGGCTCCGAGAGCGCAAGAAGGAGCGGACGCGCGTCCAGATCATCGAGACCGCGATCGACCTCTTCCTGAAAAATGGCTACGAGCAGACGACGCTCGACGAGGTGCTCGGAGCGGTCGAGATCTCGCGGAGGACGTTCTTTCGCTACTTCGAGTCGAAGGAAGACCTCCTCATCGCCTGGATGGATCAGCTCATCGAGGTGGCGTGCGAGGCGGTCCGCGCGCGCCCTCCGAGCGAGCCGCCGCTCGTCGCGATACGCAACGCGATCCGGGATACGCTCGGCTGGCTCTCCGAGGGGAACCTGCCGCGGTTCGTCGCGGTCCAGCAGTTCATCGCGAAGACGCCCGCGGTCCGCGCGAGGCAGAGCGAGCGGCTCGGCCACTGCGCGGAGGCCATCAGCGAGCCGCTGGCCGCGCGGATGAACCTGGATCCGCAGCGCGATCTCGCGCCGCAGGTGCTGGCCAACTGCGCGATCGCCATCATGAAGTGCTCGATCGAGGCGTGGATCGCCCGCGGCGCGACGGAGGGGCTCCTCGAGCTCGTCGACGAGGGCTTCCGGGCGCTCGCGCGCGAGCACGAGCGCCCCTGATACGGCGAGCGCCCGGGGTCACTCGCCCCGCGAAAAGGCGCTCTCCACCTGCTGCGCGAGCTCATCGCAGCTCCGGTACGCGTTCCGGTACGGCTCGGCGGAGAGGTTCTTCAGGAACCGGAGGACCGACCGCGTCACCGCGTCGATCTCGTCGCGGGGCGCCATCGGGTGAGAGCGCCATTCGTTGAACCGCTCGACCACGTCGCGAGGCTCGACGGGCAGACACCTCGCGACCGGGCTCGGATCGGGATCCGGATAGGAGGCCAGCGTCTCGACCTCCTCCCGCGCCAGATCGAGCGCCCTGCGAGGGTCTGCCTCGCGCAGGAGGAGCGCGTAATCCCGGTACGGCGTGTGGTGCGACGGGGGCAGCTCCAGCGCCTTCTCGTAGTAGAGTCGCGCCGCATCCGGATTCCCGAGGTGGTCCCGGTACAGGTTCCCGAGCCTGCCATACGCCTCGACCGTCCCCGGATAGAACCTCTTGATATCGTAGTAGTCCCGGTGCGATGCGTACGAGTTCCTCGGGGAGAAATCGGGCTCGAGCTCCGCGAAGCGCGCGTAGTGGCGCGCGGCCTGCTCATGGGCGCCCCGCCGCTCGTGGAGCTCTCCCAGATAGAAGTGGTTGACCGCGTGAAGGCGCGGATCGTGGTAGGCGCGCGATACGCCGTCCGGATACCGCTCCTTCAGGGGGACGCGGGGCATGACCGGGACCGCTCCGGCCTGCCCGCGGGTCATGAGCGTCTCCGCCAGGTGAAGGGAGCGGAGGAGATGGCGCTCCGCCTCGTCCGACTCGTGATAATGCCACAGGAACTGGCTGCTGATGATGTAGGCCCCGAGCGGATGGATGCCGTCCTCGTTCATGAAGGGGTCCGAGTGGTCGTAGGGGACCTCGGACTGGAACGAACGCTCGATCTCGTCCCGCCAGCGATCGAGGTGGCGCAGTGACGCGAGCGCGCTCTCCAGGGACATGTTCAGGCTCCGCTCGGAGTACCACCAGTAGATCCCGTACGGCATCCGGAGAAAGGCGACCGCCTGCCGGAGCGACCCTTGCTCCTCGGCGGACAGCCCTCGCCGCTTCGTCACGTCGTACTCGACGCGATCGAGCCCGGGGTACTTCCAGCGGACCTGCTCCTCTTCTTCGCGCTGAAGCTCGGTCTGCAAGAGGTCGATCACGGTGGTGACGTCCACCCGGACCGACTCCTCTTCTTCCCCTTCGAGGGCGGCTTGCAGGACGGGGACGAACCGCGCCCAGCCGGCCCTGTTCTCGTAGGTGCACCAGGCCGCCTGGGCCCTGACCTCGGGGCGGGGAGACCGCAGCGCGCGCTCGTACAGCGCGGGAATCCGGTCGTCGAGCTCGTCGTCATGACTCGCCACCTCCGCGAGGAGCTCCAGCGGGACCGGCGTCCGCTCCACCTCGCGGGCGGCCAGGTCGATCAGCTCGTCGAGGGTGTACTGCGGGAGCCTCTCCCGGACGAGCTGCGCGACCGCATCGAGCAACTCCGAGCGGAGGACGCTCGTCTCCAGCCGGTAATACCGGAGCCGCTGCGATGCCTCGAGGACGAAGCGAACCCCCTCGGAGGCATACTCGACCGCCGGAGTCCGGTCCGCCGTTCCCGCCTCCTTCCGGGTCACGGTGAAGGCGAGGGAGTGCGTCTCTCCAAGGCTCGTCACGAGCTCCTCCAGCGCGCGGAGGAGCGCCTCCGGGAGCCGCGATGGCTCGTGGGCGCCTCGGAGGACTGTCGTGAACCGGCTCATCCGCGTCCACTCCCGGCTACCCGCCGCCCTCCGTCTTCACCCTGGTCCATGAACCATGGATTCAACCACAGAGGCCCCCGCGGACACAGCGGTTTCTCCTCTGTCCTCTGTCCCCACTTGCTCGGCGCCGCCGCGTCGCCGGATGGTGTGATGCTGCGCCTGGGCAGCTCAGCGGGTCGCGGCGACCCTCTCCGGTGCCCCGAGCGGGGTCACGCCGCCCGGCTCGGCCTCGGCAGCAAGTCGGCGGAGATCGTCGCCGTCGATCCGGGCGCCTGCGCCCCGAGCGGCGGCGAGCCGGTCGGCGAGATGCTGCCGGCCGCACCGTCGACCTTCTGCTGCCTGGCATAGCGCTCCCACGGGCACCGCGCAGCCCGCTTGTCGCTCGCGCGGCTCCCCTCGCCCTCCCTTGAATGGCTGTCCTTCACCGCAACTATCCCGGCGTGCGCCGCGTCCCGCATGTATAAATGTGAGACGTTTTCATGACCGAAGCCCGCTCCAGATCTCAGCTGGTCGTGGTCGGCTGCTCAGCCGGGGGCATCGAGGCCCTCTGCACGCTCGTCTCCACCTTGCCGACCCCGTTCCCGGCCCCGATCGTGATCGCCCAGCACCTCGACCCCAGGCGGCAGAGCCACCTCGGCGACGTCCTGCGCCGCCGTAGCGAGCTGCCCGTCCGCACCGTGGAGACGGCCGCTCCGCTCGAGGACGGCGTCATCTACGTCGTGCCCGCGGGCCGCGACGTCGAGATCACCGACCATGAGCTCCGGCTCCTGCCCGAGACCGCCGCGCGGCCCAAGCCGTCCGTCGACACGCTCTTCCGCACCGCGGCGGAGATCTTCGGCGAGAACCTCGTCGCCGTCGTCCTGACCGGGAACGGCTCCGACGGCACCGCCGGCGCCCGTCACGTCAAGAAATTCGGCGGCACCGTCGTCATCGAGAACCCCGACACAGCGAAGTTCCGCGGCATGCCCGAGTCGCTGGCCCCGACGACCGTCGATATCGTGGCCGAGCTCGACCGCATCGGGACCATCGTGGGCGAGCTCCTGTCTGGATCGTACGTCGAGCCCCGCCAGGAAGACGAAAACCAGCTTCACGGGCTGCTCGACCTCGTGCGCGAGCGGAGCGGGATCGATTTCAAGAAATACAAGCAGGCGACCATCCTGCGCAGGCTCCGGCGCAGGATGGCCGCCACGAACACCGACACCCTCGACGACTACATGCGCTATCTCGCCGAGCGCCCCGAGGAGCACCAGCGGCTGGTCAACAGCTTCCTGATCAAGGTCACCGAGTTCATGCGCGACCCGGAGCTCTTCGCGCACCTCCGGGAGGTGATCCTGCCCGCGCTCATCACGCACGCCCGGAGCGCCAGCAGATCGCTGCGGATCTGGTCGGCCGGGTGCGCCACCGGGGAGGAGGCGTACTCGCTCGCCATCCTGGTCAGCGAGCTGCTCGGCAACGAGCTCGACACCTTCCACGTCCGCATCTTCGCGACCGACGTCGACGTCGACGCGGTCGCCTTCGCCCGCCGCGGGATCTACGGGGCGAGCAGCGTCGAGGAGCTGCCGCACGAGCTCGTGGAGCGCTACTTCGTCGCGATCGACGGCCAGTACCAGGTGAAGAAGCGTATCCGCAGCCTCACCGTGTTCGGCGAGCACGACCTCGGCCAGCGCGCCCCGTTCCCGCACCTCGATCTCGTGCTGTGCCGCAACGTGCTCATCTACTTCACGAGCGAGCTCCAGCGCCGCACGCTGCACCTCTTCGCCTTCTCGCTGCGGGAAGGCGGCTATCTCGTGCTCGGCAAGGCCGAGACCACGAGCCCGCTGAGCGAGTACTTCGTCGCCAACGACCTCCACCAGAAGGTCTTCGTGCGCCGCGGAGAGCGCATCCTCGTGCCCCCCTCGAGCATCGCCGCCCCGACGCCGCCCCGGCGCGCGCCCCGCGGCGAGAGCCCCCTCCTGCCCCTGCGCGGCATCCCCAAGGAGCTCCCGAAGGAGCTCCCGCGCGCCCGCATGTCCATCGACGTCCTGCTCTCGAGCTTCCGCGTGGGGATCGTCCTCGTCGACCGCCGCTACGACATCCTGGAGATCAACTTCGCGGCGCGGCGCCTGCTCGGCATCCACGGCACGGCGCTCGGCCAGGATCTCGTGCACCTCGCGCAGTCCGTCCCCCACCGGCCGCTGCTCGACGCCATCGAGGCCGCCTTCCGGGGCGAGTCGTCGGAGCCGATCGAGGTCGCCATCGAGCCGCCGCCCGCGGGCGACCCGTCGTACCTCCAGATCACCTGCCACGGGCCTCGCCCCGAGGTCGAGCCCGGCAAGATCGACGCTGCGCTGATCGTGGTCGAGGACGTCACCGAGGCGGTGCGGCGCCGGAAGCAGGTCCAGCAGATCCTCGGCCGGGACGCGCAGCTCCAGGCCGAGCTCGCGGCCGCGAGGGCCGACCGCGAGCGGACCGACGAGCGCGTCGCCGCCGAGCGCGAGGGCCTGCGCCGCGAGAACGAGGCCCTCGGCGCCGCGCTCGCCCGGCTGGAGTCCACCCAGGAGCAGGACCATACGGCGATCCAGCGGCTGACCGAGCAGAACCGGCGGCTGCTCCGGGCCAACGAGGAGCTCACGGCGGCGCACGAGCAGCTCCGCGCCGTGAACGAGGAGCTGATGGTCTCCACCGAGGAGGCGCAGGCCGCCATGGAGGAGGTCGAGACGCTGAACGAGGAGTTCCAGGCGACCAACGAGGAGCTCGAGACGGTCAACGAGGAGCTCCAGGCGACGATCGAGGAGCTCAACACCACGAACGCCGACCTGGAGGCGCGGAGCCGCGAGATCCAGGAGCTCGCCGCGCCGGTCGAGGTGGAGCGGGCGCGCCTCTCTGCGATCCTGCGCAGCATGGGCGACGCGCTCCTCGTGGTCGACGGCGCGGGGCGGCCGGTGCTCACGAACGAGGCCTACCAGGCGATGTTCGGCGCGGGCCGCCTCACGGTGCACGACGAGAAGGGCCGGCCGGTGCTCTACCAGGACACGCCGGAGCAGCGGGCCGCGCGCGGCGAGGGTTTCCAGATGGAGTTCACCGCCCCCGGCCCCGGCGGCACGGCCCGGCACTTCGAGGCCACCGGCCAGCCCATCGGCGGGAGCGGCCCGTCCGGCAAGGACGCGGTCGAGCAGGGCGTGATCGTCATCCGCGACATCACGGAGCGGAGCATCCGCAAGCTGCAGGACCGCTTCATGGCGATGGCGAGCCACGAGCTGCGCACGCCGCTCGTGCCCCTGCGCGGCTACCTCGACATGCTGAGCACCCTCCTCCCGCCGGACGGCGACCCGCGCCTCGGCCGCTTCACGTCGCTCGCCCGCGCCCAGACCGAGCGGCTCGAGCGGCTGGTCGACGATCTCGTGAACGCGACCCGGATCCAGACCGGAAAGTTCGAGCTCAAGCTCTCGGAGGTGGAGCTCGTCCCCCTGGTCTCGCGCGCCGCGGAGGTCGCCCAGACGCTCTCGCCGACTCCGAAGATCCACGTCGATCTGCCCTCCAGCGCGGCGGCGCCGATGGTGGTGAACGGCGACCCCGCGCGCCTGGAGCAGGTCCTCTTGAACCTGCTGGGCAACGCCTTCCGGTATGCCGACGGCTCCCCCAGGATCGATGTGCGCCTGCGGCAGGCCGGCGGCGCCGCCGAGCTCGACGTGGAGGACTACGGCCCGGGGATCCCCGCGGCCGATGTGCCGCACGTGTTCTCGAGCTTCTACCAGGTGGAGCGGTCCAGGGGCTCATCGCCCGGCGGGATGGGCCTCGGGCTCTTCATTTGCAGGGAGATCGTCAAGGCGCATGGCGGCCAGATCTTCGTGCGCAGCGCGGAGGGTAAGGGAGCAACCTTCACCATCAGGCTGCCCCTGATACCGAATCGAGGCGCGCACGATTGATGCATTGATGCAATGGATGCACTGCACACGCGCGGCTCTCCTGCGTGCGGCTCCGGAGAAGAGATCATGGCGACCAGGGCGAAGATCCTCGTGATCGAGGATGATCGAGACTCGAGCGATATGCTCGCCGAGATGCTCGGGATGGCCGGCTACGAGGTGGAGTCGGCCTCCACGGCGGACCAGGCGATCGCCGCGCTGACGGAGCGGCGTTACGAGGCCGCCCTGCTCGATCTGACGGTGAAGGGGGCGACGACGGCCGAGCTGGTCGAGCGGCTCCAGGAGGTGCCGGAGAGGCCGCCCCTCGTGATCTTCTCGGCGCGGATGCCGGAGGACCTCCGGCAGGCGGCGAAAGAGCTCTCGGCGGCGGCGTTCCTCCAGAAGCCGGCCAGCATGGCCGCGCTGCTGAGCACGATGGATCGCGTGGTGCGCCCGGCTGCGTGAGCGACGCTGCGACGGGGCGCGTCTTCCCTCTTTCACAACCCCATCTCCTCGACGAGGCCCACCGTGCCAGGACACGACATCATCACGATCGGGGCGTCGGCCGGGGGCGTGGAGGCGCTGATCGCGCTCATCGGAGGCCTGCCTTCGGATCTGCCGGCGGCGCTGTTCGTGGTCCTGCACCTGCCGCCGACGGCCCGGAGCATGCTCCCGCAGATCCTCGAGCGGACGACCCGGATGCCCGTGTCGGCCGCGGTCGGCGGCGCGCTGATCGAGCGGGGGCGCATCTACATCGCGCCGGTGGACAACCACCTGATGCTCGACGACGGCTTCGTGCGCGTGGTGCGCACAGCGAAGGAGAACGGCCACAGGCCGGCGGTGGATGCCCTGTTCCGGACCGCGGCCGAGGTGTACGGCCCGCGCGTCGTCGGCGTGGTGCTCTCCGGCATGCGCGACTGCGGTACCGCCGGCCTGCTGGAGATCAAGCGCCGGGGCGGGATCGCCGTGGTCCAGGATCCCAGGGACGCTCTGTTCCCGGAGATGCCGCAGAGCGCGCGCGACAACGTGCCCGTGGATCACTGCGTCCCCCTGGCGCGCCTCCCGCCGCTGCTGGCCGATCTGGTGCAGCAGAGCGCGGGAGAGGCGCCCGCGGAGGCGGAGTCGCCTCGCGGGCTCGTGGGGGAAAAGGTGGAGGCACCCGAGATTGAATTCACGTGTCCGGACTGCGGAGGCAACCTGACCCGGAACGGCGACGGCGCGACGCTCACCTTCCAGTGCAAGGTCGGCCATCGTTATTCCCCGGAGGGGCTGGAGGACGTGCAGGCGGACGCGCTCGAGGCGGCGCTGTGGGTCGCGCTCCGCACGATCGAGGACACCGCGGCGCTGGCGCACCGTATGGCGGCGCGCGCGGCGGAGCGGAACCAGCCGCACGTGAGGGCCCACTTCGAGGAGAAGGTCCGGGTGGCCGAGGAGCGGGGCGCCCTGGTGCGCCGGGCGCTGCTCGGCCCGGGCGGGGGGAACGGGGCTCCGTGGGCCCGGTCTCCGTGGGCCCGCGCCCGAGGCGCTCCTTGCAGCGGCTGAAGGGGTGAGCGCGGGCCGGGGCGGGCGGGCTCGACGGGGCTAGCGCGATTCGCCGCCGGGCAGCGTGCCGAACCGCTGCTCGTACTCGGCCAGCCGAGCGGCGAGCAGCTTCGCCTCGTCGTGCGCCGCGCGGGCCCGCTCGTCGGCGGCGCGCGCCTGCTCCTCGGCCGCCCGCGCCTGCTCCTCGCCCGTGGGCAACACACGCCCCTCGGCGTCGAGCCAGCGCAGCCAGTCGACCTCGAGGTTGTGGTAGGTGCCGCGGCGGACGCCGAGCCCGAGGTGCAGCCGCCGGCTCGCCACGTCGCCGTTCGCGCCGGGTGCGACGGGCGCGTAGGACATCGTGGCGAGCTCGAGCGCATACGCCTCGAGGACGCCCGTGAACGGATCGAACAGGTAGTACTCGGGCACGTGCAGGAGCTTGGCGTAGATCCGCATCTTGTCCGTGCGATCGACCTTCTCGGTGGTCTCGGAGAGCAGCTCGATCACGACGTCGGGCGTCCTTCCGTCCTCCTGCCAGACGACCCAGGACTTGCGCTCGCGCCTCACGGTGTCGAGCACCACGAAGACGTCCGGCCCGCGGAAGTCGTTCTTCTTCGCCTGGAGCTCGCTGAAGTAGATGGCCATGTTGCCGCTGACGAAGACGTCGTCGCGATCCTTCCAGGATAGCTCCAGCGCCTCGATGAGGAGGTCCATCTGCTGGCGGTGCCGTTGAGACTCCATCGGCTCTCCGTCGTCGTACGGCAGCTCGTCCTCGCCCGGCGGCCGGATCGGGACGAGCGAGGTGTCGCGCTCAAAGGCCATGCGTCGCTCCTTGCGGGAGAGTACCGCTGCTCGCCATCGCGGTCGAACCCGCCGCGGAGCGCACAGGTAGCACGGCGCCGCGACGGTCGCGACGGCGCTCGGCGACGGCCGCCCGCGGCGCCCAGGCCGCCGGCGCGACGCACAGGGTCGACGCCGCGGGCGCGCCCCGTGCCGCGTCGACAAGCTCGCCCCCCGAAGCGGTTTGCGCGAAAAAAGTTGGTGCGAGCGCGTAATGGACAGAAAGGTTAGGTGAGAGCCATGAATTTCACCGAGGTGATGCGCGAGCTCGAGCGGCTCGGCACCGAGCAGAACCGGAAAGTCTACCGGCGCCACGGCGCGACCGATCCGCTCTTCGGCGTGAGCTTCGCCCACATGAACACGCTGGAGAAGCGGATCAAGCGCGATCACGAGCTCGCCGAGGCGCTCTGGGCGACGGGCAACTCCGACGCGCGGACGCTGGCGGCGGCGATCGCCGATCCGGGGCGCTTCACCCGGGATCAGCTCGAGGCGTGGCTCGACGGCCTGCGCTCGCCGCTCCTCGTCGACCTCTTCGTGAAGCACATCGCCGCGAAGACGCCGTTCGCCCGCGAGGCGATGGCGCGCTGGACCGCATCGGACGACGAGTGGGTCGGCCGGGCGGGCTGGACGCTCCTCGGCGCGCTCGCGACCGGGGACCCGTCGCTGCCCGACAGCCTGTTCGAGGAGCGGCTCTCGGTGCTCGAGGCGTCGATCCACGAGGCCGGGAACCGCGCGCGGGAAGCGATGAACAGCGCGCTCATCGGCATCGGCTCGCGGAACGAGCCGCTGCGGGGAAAGGCGCTCACGGCGGCGAGGCGCATCGGCAAGGTCGACGTCGATCACGGCGAGACGAGCTGCAAGACGCCGGACGCGACCGCTTACATCCAGAAGGTATGGGCCACCCGGAAGCCGGCCGCCGCGCCGGCGGCCAAGCCGGCCAGGGCCGGCGCCGCAAAGCCGGATGCCGCCAAGCCGGCCAGGGCCGGCGCTGCGAAGCCAGCCAGGGCCGCCTCCGCCAGGCCGGACGCCGCCAAGCCGGCCAGGGCCGGCGCCGCAAAGCCGGCCGCCGCCAAGGCGGCCAGGAGGGTCAAGGCGCGCGACGGCGGCGACAAGGCCGCCCCCGCCGCGGAGAAACCGAAGCGCGGCGCATCGCCCCGCGCCGCCCCGCGCCGGGGCTGATCCCGAGGGCGCGCGCCGCCCGGCGCCGGGTCGGTCACGTCGGATGCGCCGCCGCGATGGCCTCGTCCGGCGGCCCGAGCAGCTCCTTGCGCGTGAGCCGCTCGACGACCTCGCGCGTGAGGATGAGGTGGTCCTCCTCCTCGTGCAGGCGGCGCCGGAGCTCGTCCCTCGCCTCGCCGTCGTCCGCCTCGTCGGCGAGCTCCAGCAGGAGCTCCCAGCCGGCGTTGTCGACGAGCTCCGCGGTGAGCAGCGCGTGGAAGAGGTGGGTCGGGTTCTGATCCCCGTCGAGCACCACCTGCTCGATGCCTTGCGACTCGATCGCGATCAGCCGCGACATCTCGGTCTCGGCGTGCGCGTCCCCGCCGAGCGCGCGGATCTGCGCCTCGAGCCACTCCTCGTGCTCCTTCTCCTGATCCCGATGGGTCTTGAGCTGGCCTAGCAGGTTCAGCAGGCCGGGATCGGCCGTCCGGCCCACCTTCTCCATGACGGAGTCGTAGAGCTTCACGCTCGCGCGCTCGAACGTCAGCCGCTCGTTGAGCAGGTCGATGGCCTTGTCCTTGTTCACCTGTGCAAGCTTCTGCATGGATGCCTCCGGCCGGGGCAGATGCGATTCGCAGGCCGCCGCGCTGCGGCGGGCGCACCGGCCCGGGCGCGCACCGCGGAGAGGTGCTCGGTCAGGTACTCCACGAGGGTGCGGTTCGCGAAATGGCTCGCCGCCGGCGACCGGTAGCGGTGCCGCTCGCCCGGGAACACGCCCCTGTCGAACCGCCGCCCGCGGCCATGAGCGCCTCGATCCTGTGGGCCGTGTGCGCGAAGTGCACGTTCTCATCCATGAGCCCGTGCATCAGGCAGAGCTGGAGGACACGTCGTATCGAGCGCGCTGCCTCTTCGGCGACGCTGCCTCTTCGGCGACGCTGCCTCTTCGGCGACGCTGCCTCTCCGGCGACGCTGCCTCTCCGGCGACGCTGATCCGCGTGTGCGCGCGCGTGGACCCGAGGCCCGTCAGCTCGCGACACGCCGGAGCACGATGACCGGGCGCCCCGCGTCGCGCGAGCGCTCGAGATCCACCTTGCAGTCGAGCATCCAGTCGTTGTGGTCGTCCGGATCGGCGATGATCTGCTGGACCGCCCAGGAGCCGCCGTCCTCGGCGGGCTGGATGATCGTGTTGCTCGGGCTCCGGGCCGCCGGGTCGGTGCGGATCGCGGCGTGCTCCGCGTGATATCCGCGGAGCGCCTCCTCCAGCCGATCGGCGGTCCACGGCGCCTCCTCGCCCTCGACCATCTCGGCGGCCACCTCGTAGTCGCGGCGGGACAGCGCGCGCAGGAAGAAGAACAGCTCGTTCCTGACGAGCACCGTGAACTCCTTGGTGTTGCGCGTGACGTCGAACGCGGTCGGCTCGACCGTGCCCGAGGCCCCCGCGCGCGGCTGGTACGACGGGTCGCGCAGCCGCTCCCACTCGTCGAGCAAGCTCGAGTCCACGCCGCGGATGAGCGCCCGGAAATAGGCGATCATATCGATCGTGTCGCTGTCCTTCGCGTAGTCGGGCACCGTCTGGACCAGCGCCTTGTACACCTCGGACACGTACCGGAGGAGCAACCCCTCCGCCCGCTCCAGGTTGTACTCGCGGATGTACTCGCCGAACGACAGGTACTGCTCGTACATCTCGCGCGCCACGCCCTTCGGCCGGATGTTCTCCTGCCCCACCCAGGGGTGCCGCCGCGCATAGTCGTTGAACGTCCCGTAGATGAACTCCCGGTTCGGCTTCGGATAATCGAGCTTGTCGAGCTCCTGCATCCGCTGCTCGTACTCCACCCCCGCCGCCTTGAGCTCCGCGAGCTTCTCCGTCTTCAGCCGATCGAGCTGCTTCTGCAGGATGAGCTCGGGGTTCTCCAGGATCGACTCGACGAGCGTGAGCAGATCGAGCGGATACGTGCCGCTCTCGGGATCCAGCTTGGCCACCGTCTCGAGGACATAGAGCGAGAGCGCGTGGTTCAGCGAGAAGTCCTCCTGGAGATCCGCGTTGATGCGGATACGCTTGCCAGGCCCGTCCTCCCTCGGGACGAACTCGATGATGCGCGCCTCCACGAGCGAGCGGAAGAGGAGCATCGCGGTCTTGCCGTGCTGCCGCCGGACCGCGGGCCGGTCGTGCGTGCTGCGGATGAGCCGCTTCAGCGCACGACACCCGCCCTCCTCGCGGCCGAGCACGTTGACCAGCAGGCCGTGCGTGACCTGGAACCGCGACACGAGCGGCTCGGGCGGCGACTGGATCAGCCGCTCGAACGTCGCTCGATCCCAGTGCACATAGCCCTTCTCCGGCGGCTTCTTCTTGACGATCTTCCGCCGCTTCGCCGGGTCGCTCCCCGCCTTCGCCTCGAGCCTCATGTTCTCGATGACGTGCTCCGGCGCCTGCGCCACGACGCTCCCCTGCGTGTCGAACCCCTTCCGGCCAGCCCGGCCGCTGATCTGCTGGAAGTCACGCACGCTCAGGACGGCCGTCTTCTCGCCGTCGAACTTGCAGAGCTTCGTGAACAGCACCGTGCGGATCGGGATATTGACGCCGACGCCGAGCGTGTCCGTGCCCGAGATGATCTTGAGATGCCCCTGCTGCGCCAGCTTCTCGACCAGGAGCCGGTACTTCGGCAAGAGCCCCGCGTGGTGGAGCCCGATGCCGTGCCTGACGAAGCGCTGCACCTCGCGGCCATAAGGGCTCGAGAACTTCACCCCGGCGAGGGCGGCGTGGATCGCCCGCTTCTCCTCCTTGGTGCAGTAGTCCTGGCTCATCAGGTTCTGCGCCTCCTCGGCGCAGGCCCGCTGGGTGAAGCTCACGATATAGATCGGCGCCTTGCCGTTCTTGGCGAGGTTCGCCACCGTCTCGTGGAGCGGCGTCTCGCGGTACTCGTAGTCGAGCGGGACCGGGCGCACCGTCGACTTGACGACGGCGGTCTGCTCGCCGGTGAGCCGCGTGATCTCCTCCTGGAAGAACTCGGTGCCTCCCAGCGTGGCGCTCATGAGCAAGTACCTCGCCTGAGGCAGCGTGAGCAGCGGGATCTGCCAGGCCGCCCCGCGGTCGCGATCCGAGTAGTAGTGGAACTCGTCCATGACCACGTAGTCACAGAGCGCCTTCTCACCCTCGCGGAGCGCGATGTTCGCGAGGATCTCCGCGGTGCAGCAGAGGATGGGCGCGTCGCGGTTCACCGCCGCGTCGCCGGTCAACATACCCACGTTCTCGGGGCCGAAGTCGTTGCAGAGCGAGAAGAACTTCTCGCTGACGAGCGCCTTGATCGGGCACGTGTAGTACGACTTCATGCCCTCGGCCATCGCCTTGAAGTGCATGGCGGCCGCGACGAGCGACTTGCCCGAGCCGGTCGGGGTGTTGAGGATGACGTTCTTGCCGCCGAAGATCTCGAGGATGGCCTCCTCCTGCGCCGGGTAGAGCTCGAGTCCCCGCTCGGCGACATAGTCGAGGAAGCCGTTCAAGAGATCGTCGGCCACGAAGTCGTGGGACGACGGCGGGAGGCGGGCGAGGAGCGGAGCAGCGGATTGATCCATGGCGGCTGGGACGCCCGTCAAGGGGGCGCCCCCTGCAGAAGCCTGGTTCCAGGGAAAAATGCAAGCAAACTCCTCCATGTCCCAGTCGGATTGCCCGGCTCCGCGCGAGACCCGGACGGAACGGACTCCGGGGACAGCCCCGGTGAGGCGAGGGCGTGGGCTCGATCCGGCTGCCATGCTGCCGCGCCCCGGCGTGTTCGTGATAGCGTGGCCGGACGAAACGGGGGAGCCGCGCGCGCACGTCCGGGGGACAGGTCGAGCGCGCCGGTGGCCGGAAGAGCGGAAGAGTAGACAGACAGCAATGGGGGAGAGCGCCGGACATCCGGCCTGGGCGGTACGCGGTCCGGGCAGGGGGAGCGTGCAGGTCGACGCGCCGAGCGGGCGGCTCCTGCGCATCAGCAGCTCGCTCTGCCAGCTGCTGGGCTACGCGGAGCGGGAGTTGCTCGAGAAGAAGCTGCTCGATCTGGCCCTGCCGGAGGACCGGGCAGGCGCGCAGGCGGCGTGGTGCTCGCTGCTCGACGCCGACGCGGAGGAGCTCACGTTCGAGATGCGCTGCCGCTGCAAGGACGGCGGCGTCCGCTCGCTCCAGATGACTGGCGTCTTGGTCCGCGACGCCCGGGGCCGACCGTATCGCGCGGTGGTGTTCGTCGAGGACATGACCGACCGGAGGCGCGCAGAGGAGCGGGCGCTCGCGGCGGAGCAGGCGCTGGCGGAGAGCGATGCCAGGCTGCGGAAGCTCTTCTACAGCAACATGGCCCCGATGGCTTTCTGGATGCCTGACGGGCGGATCGTCGAGGCGAACGACGCGTATCTGCGGCTCGTGGGCCACCCGCGGGAGGATCTCGCGGCCGACCTGGTCCGCTGGGATTCCGACCTGTTGCCGGAGGAGCGCCCCGCCGACGACCGTGCCCGGGCGGAGGTCCTGTCGAGCGGGTGGACGTTCACGCCCTTCGAGAGGACCTATGTGCGGCCCGACGGCACGCCGATAAAGATGCTCGTGAGCGGCTGTCTGCTGCCCCGGGGGCGGTTCGAGGACGGCGGCTTCGTGCTCGCGCT
Organism: Sorangium sp. So ce887; assembly: GCF_051521455.1. Classification (NCBI taxonomy): domain Bacteria; kingdom Pseudomonadati; phylum Myxococcota; order Polyangiales; family Polyangiaceae; genus Sorangium; species Sorangium sp. So ce887. Next base: position 6,327,856 of record NZ_CP150354.1, read on the forward strand.
CGACATGACGCCGCTCCGGCGCGCGGAGGAGGCGTTCCGGCAGAGCGAGCGGGCCTTCCGCGCCATCGGGGAGTCCCTCGATTACGGCCTCTGGGTCACCGACCGCGAGGGCCGGAACGTCTATGCCAGCGAGGCGTTTCTGCGCATGACGGGGATGACCCAGGCGCAGTGCTCGGAGGACGGGTGGCTCAACGCGCTCCACCCCGACGACCGGCACAAGGTGGCGATCTTCGCGCGGTGCCTGCGGACGGGCGAGCCGTTCGAGGAAGAGCTCCGTTGTCTGGGCGCGGACGGCGCCGTCCACCCTGTCCTCGACCGGGCCGTCCCGATCCGCGACGAGCGGGGCGAGATCACCTCCTGGGTCGGCCTCTGTCTGGACATCAGCCGGCTCAAGCGCACGGAAGAGGCGCTGCGCGAGAGCGAGCGCCGGCTCCGCGCGGCGCTCGACGACGCGCGGCGGGTCATCGCCGAGCGCGAGCGCCTGGAGGACGAGCTCCGCCGGCGCGAGCGGCAGCTCACGTCGCTGATGGCGAGCTTGCCCGACGTGATCTTCCGGCTCGACCCGGAGATGCGGGTCACGTTCGCGACGTCCGCCGTCGAGGCGATGACCGGGTTCCCGCCCGAGCACTACCTCGGCAGGCACGCCGCCGACGCCGGCCTCCCGAGGGAGACGTGCGATGCCAGCGAGGTCGCGTGCCGGGAGGCCGCGAGGACGGGCAAGCCGCAGCGGATCGAGTTCAGCCTGGGGGAGCGGAGATACCGGACGCGCTTCATCGCCGAGCTCGGGCCCGACGGCGCGGTCGAGTCGTTCATGGGGATCACCGATGACGTCACCGCGGAGCGGCAGGCCGAGGAGGAGCGCCAGAAGCTGCTCGAGAGCGAGCGCGCCGCCCGCGACGAGGCGGAGCGCGTGAGCCGGGTCAAGGACGACTTCGTCGCGACGCTCTCGCACGAGCTACGCTCGCCCATCAACGCCATCCTGGGCTGGGCGCGCATCCTGCGGAGCCGGGCGCCGGAGCCGCAGGCGCTCGCGCGGGGGCTCGAGGTCATCGAGCGCAACGCGCGGCTCCAGGCCGACATGGTCTCCGAGCTGCTCGACATGAGCCGGATCGTGTCGGGGAAGCTGCGGCTCGACGTCCAGCCGGTCGATCTGCAGGGGGTCCTCCAGAGCGCGCTCGAGGCGATCAAGCTCGCGGCCGAGGCCAAGGGGATCGCGATCCACGCGAGCGTCGATCCCGAGGCGAGCTCGCTCCGGGGCGACCCTGCGCGGATCCACCAGATCGCCTGGAACCTCCTGTCGAACGCCGTGAAGTTCACGCCGGCGGGCGGTCGGATCGACGTCGCGCTGCGGCGCGCCGGCGCGCACGCCGAGCTGTCGGTGACCGACACCGGCCCGGGCATCGCCCCGCAGTTCCTGCCGCACCTGTTCGAGCGCTTCCGGCAGGCGGATGCGTCCTCGACGAGGAAGCACGGCGGGCTCGGCATCGGGCTCTCGGTCGTGAAGCACCTGGTCGAGCTGCACGGCGGCACGGTGGGGGTCGCGAGCCCGGGCGAGGGCCGGGGCGCGACGTTCACGGTGAGGCTGCCGCTCGCCGGCGTCTCGCAGCGGGCGCCCGGCGCGACGCAGCGGGCCACCTCGGCGCGCGCCGAGGCGCTGGCCGACTACCCGGCGGCCGATCTCACCGGCGTGCGGGTGCTGGTGGTCGACGACCAGCCCGACGCGCGCGAGGTCGCCCAGCGCGTGCTGGAGGAGTGCGCGGCGAGCGTCACGACGGCGGCGTCGGCCGCCGAGGCGATGGCCACGCTGGAGCGGGAGCGGCCCGACGTCCTCGTCAGCGACCTCGGGATGCCGGGCGAGGACGGCTTCCAGCTCATCCGCCGGATGCGGGGCCTCGGCGAGGCGCGCGGAGGCGCGACGCCGGCCGTCGCGCTGAGCGCGCTGGCGCGGGCCGAGGACCAGGCGCGGGCGCTCGGCGCGGGGTACCAGGCGCACGTCGCGAAGCCGCTGGATCCGGCGGAGCTCGTGGGGGTGGTCGCGGCGCTCGTCAGGGAGCGGGCGGCGATGTGAGAGGCGGTTGTTCCCGGGGAGCTCTTTGGATAGGTAGAGGCGTTTACGGTATCATTCCGGGGGCGATCGCGAGCAGACCATGGTCCAGCAGATTTCCGTGAAAGAGCTCTTTCTGAAGCTGAAGGCGAGGGAGCCCGTGGTCCTCCTCGACGTGCGCACGCCCGGCGAGCACGAGATCGCCGCGCTGCCGGACAGCACGCTGATCCCGCTGAGCGAGCTCGCCGAGCGCGCGGACGAGGTCGCGCCCGCCGAGGGCGCGCTGGTCGTCGCGTACTGCCACCACGGCGTCCGGAGCCTCTCGGCCGCCGCGATCCTCGAGAAGCTCGGCCACGAGCGCGTCGCCTCGCTCCAGGGCGGCATCGACGCGTGGTCGATCCACATCGACGAGAGCATTCCGCGGTACTGACGCGGGGCGCGGGCGCGGGCAGGGCTAGGACCGCGGGTCAGAAATCTGCCAGGGATCTGCCTCGCGAGCGAAGAGAGATTTCAACGCAAAGACGCCAAGAGCGCAAAGACGCAAAAATGACCGAGATTTGTTCTTTTTGCGACTTTGCGACTTTGCGTTGAAATCTCTCTCCGGATCCCTGGCCGGACTTCTGGCGGGCGGAACTAGTTGAGGGAGGCGGCGCCGAGCCGGAAGTAGAGCTTTCGGCGCGCGCCGCACGCGCTGCAGGCGACCTGCGCGACGCGGAGGCGGACGCCGTCGAGCGTCTCGGCCGTGTGGTCCTCCATGCGGAGGGCGCCGCGGCAGCGCGGGCACGGGATCGACCGCGCGGCCACCTCGACCTGCGAGGCCGCGTCGAGCGCGATGGCGCGCCCGGGGGAGTGGCCCGGCTCGAGCAGCGCGAGCCGCTCGATGTCGCGGGTGAGCTTCGCCGACGTGCGATCGCTTTCGCGCCGGGTGGCGCGGGCCGAGAGCTTCTTCTTCGCCATGATGCCTGTCCCTGCGGCCCGCCCGGTGCGGCGAGGCCGACCCGCGCGCGGGGAACGCGGGGCTGGTCTACCGCTTGTCGCGGATCGGCTCCAGGCCCTCGTACACGTCCTCGCCGCCTCCGCCGTACACGTCCCTCTCCGGCGAGAGGGGGCCCGAGCGCGAGGGCGCGAGGGTGCCGGGCCGCCGCACCTTGTGAGGCCGGACCGCCAGCGGGCGTTGTTCGGGGACGGCTGAGGGGTCGGGCGTCGTGGCGGCGGCGTCGGCGGCCCACGCGGAGGACGTGTCGGCCACGGCCGGCTCCGCAGGTTGCGCGAGCGCTTTCGGGGCCGCTGCGCGCTCGACGTCGGAGGGCGCTGGCACGGGCGTGCTGAACGGAGCGGGGCCGGCCGTACTCGCGAGGGTCATCGGCGCGCCTTGGCCCGACGGCGAGCTGGCGGCCGACGCCGCGTCCGAGCTCCCGGGCCGGCGCGCCGCGCCGAGCGCTACCGCGGCGAGCAGAACGGCGGCGGCTGCGATCCACGCGCCCGCGTTGCGGCGCCAGCGGAACGCGCGGGTGCGCCACCGATCGCGGCGGCGTTCGGTCCCGTCGTGCGTGCTCCCGGCGATCTCCGTCCCGTCGGGCTGGGTCAGCGGCACCGCCCGCTCGCTCCCCTCGAGCTGCATCAGCGGCACCGCTCGCGTGCCGCCCTCGAGCTGCATCCGCGGCGCCCCCCGCTTGCGCGCCATCGTCAGCGTGGGGAAGTCGTCGCGCGCCATCGTCAGCGTGGGGCCGTCCTCGCGCGCCATCGCCAGCGTGGGGCCGTCCTCGCGCGCCATCGCCAGCGTGGGGCCGTCCTCGCGCGCCATCGCCAGCGTGGGGCCGTCCTCGGAGGCCACCTTCAGCGCGGCACCGCTGTCCTGCGCCACCTTCAGCGCGAAAACGCTCCCCTGCACCATCTTCAGTGCGAGGCCGTCCTCGCGCGCCATCGTCAGCGTGGGGCCGTCCTCGGGAGCCACCCCGGACGAGGGCCGGTCGTTCCGCACCATCTTCAGCGTGGGCCTGCTGTCCTGCGCCGGGGTCGTGGGGCCGCTGCTCCGCGCCGGGGTCAGCGTGGGCCGGTCCTCGGCGGGCACGATGGGGAGCGTGCGACGCTCGCTGGACGGGGCATCGCTGCTGGAGGGGGGAACGACCGCAGCGCCCTGGCTGGGCAGGGTGGTCAGGTGGTCGCCGGCGCCGGGCGCGACCACCGTGGAGCAGCGACCTCGCCCCGCGTCCGCGCCTGGGTCGGCATCCGGTTGCGGCAGGGTCGACGACGCGCCCTGGTCGTCGTTGCCCGGGGCCGGAAGCGTGGTCGCGACGCCGTCGCCCGAGGGCCCGAGCGGCCGTGACGAGGGAAAGGCCCTGCCCCGGGCGATCGCCGCGATCTGCGCCAGAGCGCGGGCAGAGTGCTCCGTACCGAACGGCGCGAGCTCGCGGCAGAGCTCCGCCACGCTCTGGACGCGCAGCTCCGGCTCTTTCTCGAGGCAGCGCAGGATGATGTCCTCGAGCTGGGCCGGCAGATCCATCCGGTGCACCCGCGGCGGCGTGGGCGCCTGCGTCACGATGGCGACAAAGAGCGCCGAGAGCTTGGACGCATCGAAGGGAAACCGCGCCGTCAGGAGCTGATAAAGAATGATGCCGAGCGACCAGAGATCGGTGCGCGCGTCGACGTGCTTCGAGCACCGCACCTGCTCCGGCGACATGTAGCAAGGGGAGCCGAGCATCATCTCCGACGCCGTGAGCTTGCCGTCGTCCTCGGGAGCGGCCGACTTGGAGAGGCCGAAATCGAGCACCTTGACGATGGGCGCGCCGGTCGCGCCGGTCGTGAGGAAGAGATTCCCCGGCTTCAGGTCCCGATGGATGATGTCTCGCGCGTGCGCCTCCGCGACGGCCTCGCAGCCCTGGATCACGTAATCGACCGCCTCGGACACGGGCAAGGGGCCGCGCGAGTCGAGCTCCTGCTGGAGATCGCGGCCGCGCAGGTACTCCATGACGAGGTAGGGGATGCCGAGCTCGGCCGTGCCTACGTCGATGACGCGGGCGACGTGCTCGCTCCGGATCGCCGCCGCGGCGCGCGCCTCGCGCAGAAAGCGGGCGCTGGCGCCGGGCAGCGTCATCGTGCGGGGGAGGAGGAACTTGACGGCCACGCGCTGGCGCAGCGAGATGTGCTCCGCGGCGAAGATGGCGCCCATGGCGCCTCGGCCGAGGCTGCGCTCGAGGCGGTATTTCTGCGCGAAGACCTCGCCTATCGCTGGGATGCCCGCCGTCGACGCGGGGGCATCCGGTTTCGATGGCCCGACCTCCATCGGCACACTATAGCCGCGCTCACATTTTTTTTGGCACGAAGATGCGGGGCGTCGGCGGCGGAGGCGGCGAAATGCGGGGGCAACGGAACGCGGTCGCCGCCGATGATCAGCATGGGACGCGGGACGCCTCCGACCACGCGAGGAGCGCGCGTCCCGCGCCATCGAGCTCCGCCAGCGAGCGCAACTCAGACACCAAGGCGCTCCGCGAGCAGGGTCCAGCGCCGGCGTACCTGTTCCACGTCGTTGTCCGCGTCGTTCGAGCTATCCAATCCCCGGTCTCCCCATCGATGGAAGCCAGATCGGTCCCTTTGTGCTTGTTGCACAGGACGCAAGAGAGGGCGAGATTCTCAGGTAGGGTCGCGCCACCATGCTTCAGCGCGACGAGGTGATCGACCTCGTGCGCCGCCAGGGTCATCTGCTCCGGGATGGCGATCGCCGGCCCATCCCCTGCCCTGCAAGGCCCTCCCTGCCCCTCGTCATCGGGCTGTTGTTCGATTCATCCGAAAGCGCCCGCTCCGACACGCGATTCTCTGGAGCCGAGGCGTGTTCATCCAGAATCCACAGACGATTCTCTGGATCCGACGCGTGATCACCCAAAATCAACAGACAATTCTCTGGATCCTGGGCGCGATCACCCAGAATCCACAGACGATTCTCTGGATCCGACGCGTGCTTCCCCAGATCCGACAGGCCCGCGCGCCCGCCCGAGGCGCTAAGCTCTCCCGCATGCACCCGATCGGCTCTCCAGCAGGCGGACATCGCGCAGCGCAGGCCCTCGCAGCGGAGCCCGCGCGGGCTCGCGGGCGGGCGTGACGCCATGCCGCCCGCCCGTTTCCGCCCCGGGATCGGCCGCCCGGGCGCGCCGCCCGCCGAGATCGCGTGGTTCGCGTTCCACGGCGACGAGCTCCTCGTCCGCGCGCGCGTGCCGGCCGACGGCGGCGGTGAATTCGACGTCCCCGTCGCGGCCGATCTCGCCCGGCTCGGGGTCCTCGTCGTGCGCGACCAGCCGCTCGGCGAGCTCGACGGGCGCCCCTGCCGCTCGGCGGAGCTCGCGCCGGGCTCGCCGGCGCCCGAGGGGCACGCCTATGTCTCGCTGCGGCGCCTCCACGGGCGCATCGATCCGGAGCTGTTCGACCTGGCGGGCACGGCGTACCAGGTGCAGCACTGGGACAGGGCGCACCAGTACTGCGCGGCGTGCGGCGCCGAGCTCGAGGGCGGGCAGGACGAGCGGGTCAAGCGCTGCGGCCGCTGCGCGAGCAACTACTTCCCCCGGATCACGCCTGCGACGATCGTGCTCGTCGAGGACGGCCCGCGCCTGCTCATGACGCGGCAGGCGCGGTTCCCTGCGGGCATGTACGGCCTCGTGGCCGGCTTCGTCGAGCCCGGCGAGACGCTGGAGGCGTGCGTCGCGCGCGAGGTCCACGAGGAGACGGGCGTCGACATCGCCGACATCGCCTATTTCGGCAGCCAGCCGTGGCCCTTCCCTCACCAGATCATGGTCGGCTTCACCGCGCGCTACACGGGCGGCGAGCTCCGCGTCGACACGCGCGAGCTCGAGGACGCGCGCTGGTTCCACCGCGACGCGCTCCCGCTGCTGCCGCCGCCGCTCAGCATCGCCCGCAAGCTCATCGACGCCTGGCTCGCCCGCCCCGCGCGGTAGCGGCGGCGGCGCGGCGGCGCGTCCGAGGGGCGCTCCCGCGCGCGGTGACGCCCCTCAGACGCGGCGCTGCTTCCAGGCGCCGCGGCGGAACATGAGCCAGCCCGCGACCGCGAGCGTCGAGAACGCCACGGCGATCGCGATGGGCACGCCCGCCGAGCCGATCCCCGCGGCGCGCGAGAGCCCCCAGCCGAGCGGGATCTCCCAGAGCCAGAAGCAGGCGAAGTTCAGCATCGTGGGCGTCCACGTGTCGCCGGCGCCGTTGAACGCCTGCGTGAACACGATGCCGAAGCCGTAGAACAGGAACCCGCACGCCACGATCCGCAGCGTCTGCGTGCCGGCCCGGAGCACCTCGACATCGTCCGTGAACGCGCCGACGATCGCGCCGGCGGCCACCGCGAAGACCAGGCCGACCGCGCCGAGCATGACCGTGGTCCAGAGGCCCGCGCGGTAGACGGCGGCCTCGGCCCGCTCGGGGCGCCCGGCCCCGAGGTTCTGCCCCACCATCGTCGCGGCGGCGTTCGCGAGCCCGAACGCCGGCAGGAGCGCGAACGCGATGACCCGCATCCCGATCGTGTAGCCGGCGAGCACCGCGCTCCCGAACGGGGCGAGGATGCGCACCATGCCGATCCAGCTCGCCGTGCCGATGAGCGCCTGCAAGGCGCCGTTCGCGAAGAGGCGGAGCAGCGCCGCGAGCGCCGTCGGATCGGGGACGAGGTGCCGCGCCTTCACCTTCACGCGACCGCCGCCGCGCGCGAGCAGGAAGACCTGCAGCGCGACGCCGGTCCCGCGGCCGAGCGTCGTCCCGACCGCCGCGCCGGTCACGCCGAGCTCCGGGAACGGACCGAGGCCGAAGATGAAGCACGGGCCGAGCGCCATGTTCAGCGCGTTCGAGAGCCAGAGCACCCGCATCGACAGCGCCGCGTCGCCGGCCCCGCGGAAGATCGCGTTCATGACGAACAGCATCAGGATCGTCGCGTTGCCGAGCAGCATGATCGAGGCGAACGGCGTGCCGGTCGCGATCACCCCGGCGGTCGCCCCCATCGCCTCGAGCAGCCGCGACGCGAGCAGCCCGCCGGCCGCCGCGATGGGCAACGAGGCGACGAGCCCGAGCAGGATCGCCTGCCCCGCCATGGCGGCCGCCTCCTCGTGGCGCCCCTCGCCGACCCGCCGCGCGACCGTCGAGGACGCCGCGACCGAGAGGCCGAGCCCGAGGGCGTACACCACCGCGAGGAGCGACTCCGTGAGCCCGACGGCGGCGACCGCGTCGGCGCCGAGCCGCGACACCCAGAAGACGTCGACCACGACGAAGAGCGACTCCATGAGCATCTCCATGACCATGGGGATCGCGAGCAGGACGATCGCCCGGTCGATGGAGCCCTTGGTGAAGTCGTGCCCGCTGCCGCTCACCGCGTCGCGGAGCGTCGACCAGACGCCGGCGCCGCGGCGCAGGCCGGGCGAGGGCGCATCGGGCTCCGCGCCCGGGTCATCCGCGCGCAGGTCGCGGGCAGGAGGCGTGGCATCGTCGCGCATGGGGCGAGCAGGCTGTTCGCGGGTGCGCGCCTCGTCCAGCGCCTTCGCGGGTCCGAGCGCCCGTCCTCGAGGGGCAGCCAGACTTACCGGTCCTCTCCGCGTTCCCCTTTCCCGGGTTCGCCGCGCCGTCAGCGGATCGAGAACGGATCCCGGTCGCGCGCGCTGAGCTCGACGCGGAGCGACGGCAGCTCGGCGCGGAGGCGCTCGGCCAGGCGCTTCAGCGCGGCGCGCTCGCTGTTCGAGTGCAGCGCGCACACCACGGTGACGCCCGCGCTCGCCGCGCGCAGGGCGTCGTGGTGGCGCAGCTCGCCGGTCAGGTAGAGCTCGGCGCCCTGCGCGATCGCGTCGTCGAGGAGCGCGCCGCCCGCGCCGGCGCACGTCGCCGCGCGGGAGACGGCGCGCTGCTCGGGGCCGGCCACGAGCAGCGCGTCGACCCCCAGAGCCTCCTTGATGCGGCCGAGCAGCTCGCCGACGGGCGCGGCGCCGGCGAGCGGCCCGATCCGGCCGATGCCGGCCCGCAGCGGCTCCACGGCGAGCTCGACGAGGTCGAACGCCACCTCCTCGTAGGGGTGCGCGGCGCGCATCGCCTGCAGGACCTCCTCGGTCCGATGGCGCGGAAACACCATCTCCAGCCGCACCTCGGTGACGCGCTCGAGCCGGCCCTTCTCGCCCACGGTGGGGTTCGTGCCCTCCTCGCCGAAGAACGTGCCCGTCCCGACCGTGCGGAAGCTGCAGCGCGAGTACCGGCCGATCCGGCCCGCGCCCGCCTCGGCGAGGGCGTCGGCCACGGCGTCGACGTGATCCTCCGGGACGAAGACGACGAGCTTGTGCTGCCACGCTTTCGACGGCGCCCGCCTGAGCGGCGCGCGTTCCCCGGACATCCCGAGCGCGTCCGCCAGGACGTCGTTGGTGCCGCCCTCGGCGACGTCGAGCGCGGTGTGGGGCGAATACAGCGCGATGCCGTCGCGGATCGCCGCGAAGACGGGGCTCGGCGCGACGACGCGCTTCACGGCCTCGAAGAGCGGCGGATGGTAGGCGACGACGAGATCGCAGCCGAGATCGCGCGCCTCCTGCGCGACCTCGGGGGTGTAGTCGATGGCGAGGAGCGCCGCCGACGCGGGCCGCGCCGGGTCGCCCGCCAGCAGGCCCACGTTGTCCCAGGGCTCGGCGAATCGGAGCGGGGCGATCGACTCCAGCGCGGCGATGACGTCTTGGAGGAGGGTCATGCGCGCATCTATACCAGCGGCGGCGGCGGCGGCGGCGGCGGAGCCAGCGAGCCAGCGAGCCAGCGAGCGACGGTAGAGCCGCCGTGTCGTGCGTCGAGCTCTGAGTGCGCCAGTAGACCCACACCGACTCCGGCGCTCTCACTGGAGGACTCACGCGTTCACCCTCGACCACGGATTGCCACCCTCGCGACAAAGCGCGCAGAATGCCGGCCCAAATCGCTCGAGCGGCCGAGCACAAGCGCCCTGCGCCAGATCACGTGCTGACGCTGGGTGGTGTTTTCATGTCCATTCAGGATCTCTCGCGATCCATGCCAATCACGCAAACATCATATCTGATTGGATCATCGGCCGCCCTCACGTGATTGTTCCACCGAGAGAGGCGAGCTGCCCGTGTCAAGCCGGGAGCACGACTGTGGCCGCGAATTTGCTTTGATGGGAAAGGCACTCGCGAGGGTGTCTTGACGGCAACGTGGCGTGACGATCGCGAGCGACGGTCGCGCCACGCGATGAGCGGGTTGGCCGTCAAGTTACATCAGCAGCGGAGAGGCTGGCGGCGCTTGCGGCCTCTCCTTGGCAGCGCTCCGTCGCGCCTCGCCCAGGCTCCTCCGGGGGGATGGCGCGGCGCTCTCCGACCTCCGGAGGCGACGGGCGTATCGGACCGAGCCAGGAAAGGAAGATCCCATGCAGCGCTTCAAGTCACACCTCTCCACCGTTGCCCTCACCGCAGCGTGCGCGTTCGCGCCCGGCTGCCTGAGCATCGACGCCGGTGACGAGGAAGCGGGGCCGACCCCCACCGCCTCCGGAACGCTGACCGTCGCCGTCGCCAATGGCGAGGCGCGGTACATGCTGGAGCGGGAAGACGGGGTGTTCGTGCGCCTCAACCTGGACGCGCTGACGACGACGGCGTCGCCCGGCGCCGAGTCGGCGATCGACTGGCGCACGGCCAGCGGCTCACCGGTGGACGTGTTCGGCACCGAGGGCGACGACGGCGCGATTGTCGTCGACGTGATGCGGCCGGCCGAGGGGATCGGCGAGCTGACGAGCGCGCTCGTCACGACCGGGACCAAGCGCGTCCTGGCGCTGCGCGTGCAGTTCGACGGCGGCCAGACGCTCGGCACGGAGCAGGACGTGCGCAACACCATGGCCGGCGCGGCGACCCACCTGGCGGGCTCCTCGTTCGGGAAGATGCAGCTCGAGTACGACGTCGCCGGCCCGTTCAACATCACCTTCGGCAAGTGCGATGACTACAACCGGTGGCAGAACGAGGCGAAGGCCGCGGCGCGGAACGCCGGCTTCGACCTCAGCGCATACCAGCACTTCATGATCATGGGGAAGATCGATTGCGGGTATGCCGGCATGGGCGCGCAGCCCGGCAGCGCCACCTGGATCGCCGGCCTCTGGCCCGAGGTCGTCGTGCACGAGCTCGGCCACAACTTCGGCCTGTGGCACGCCTCCTCGCGGACGTGCCGCAACGGAGGGGCGACGGTGACGATGAGCAACGAGTGCACCTTCGACGAGTACGGCGATCCGTTCGACCCGATGGGCAACGGCGGGAAGCAGCACTTCAACGCCAACTACAAGGCGAACCTCGGGTGGATCCCGTCATCGCAGGTCATGACGGCAGCCAGCGATGGAACCTATACACTCGCCCCGATGACCGAGGCGAGCACCGGGATCCAGCTCCTGCGCGTCAAGGGCCCGAACGACGTCATGTACCATATCGAGTTCCGCCAGCCCGCGGCGACGAACGTCATCGACTCGCGCAACAGCTCCGGGCGCGGCGTCCTCGTCCATGCGTTCTTCACGCAGTCGAGAGAGAGCGGCCGGGCGCACCTGCTCGACCTGGTCCCGGGCGGCAACTTCAGGGACGCGCCGCTCGTGGTCAACGCCTCTCATCAGCTCTTCGGGACGAACGCGACGCTGAAGCTCCTCTCGGTATCGCCCACGGGCGCAGCGGTCCAGATCTCCGGCCTGGGCGGCACCGGCGGCACGGGCGATCCCGGCGACCCCGGCGACCCCGGCGACCCGGGCGATGACGGCGGCACCGGTACCACCGGCCAGAGCCTGACGGTCCTCCATTCCGGCAAATGCATGGGCGTCAACGCGGCGAGCCTGGACAACGGCGCCACCATCGTCCAGCGGCCATGTACCGGGGCGGGCGACCAGCAGTGGCAGATCGAGACCCTCAGCGGCACCACGGCGGTCGTGAAGAACGTGAACAGCGGAAAGTGCCTCGACGTGCGGGGGGCCAGCCGGAACAACAGGGCGAACATCACGCAGTCAGATTGCGACGCCAGCAAGAACAGCCAGAAGTGGGATCTCATCGACCGCGGCGACGGCGTCGTCTCGCTGCGCTCGGTCAACAGCGGAAAGTGCGTGGACGTCTCGGGGGCCAGCACCGCTGACGGCGCCAGCTTCATTCAGTACACTTGCAACAGCGGAACGAACCAGCGGTTCCGGCGGCAGTAGCGCGCGTCCGGCGCGCGACGGCCCGGGGACGCCGCTCCTGGCCGTCGCGCAGCAGAGCGGCGGGTCGCGGCCCGATGGAAACACCGGATCTCCCCGGCCCGGCGCCGCGCCTCGAGACCTCCTGTCGAAGCGTTGCGCTGCGCAGGAGGATGGATGAACCTCCCTTCGATGAACCGCTTCGCTCTGGGACTTGGGGCCGCCGCGGCGTGGTTCGCCCTCTCCGCCGCGGCGCCCGCGCTCGCCAACGGCCGATACCCCTCCGCCGGCCAGATCCTCGTCGATCCCGCCGATCCTGACCACATCGTCGTCCGCGCGACCTACGGCGCCCTCGTCACGCGCGACGGCGGCGAGCGGTGGTCGTGGATCTGCGAAACGGCCATCGGCTACAGCGGCTTCGAGGATCCCATGATGGTCGTCACCGGCGACGGCTCGATCCTCGCCGGGCTCTTCGACGGGCTGAGCGCGACGCACGATCGCGGCTGCGATTGGCAGTTCGCCGAGGGCCCGCTCGCCCAGCGCAACATCGTCGACCTGTCGATCGACCGCGCGGACCCAGCGAGCGTCCTCCTGCTCGGCTCCAGCGTCATGGCCGGCGACGCGATCTTGACCCAGGTCTGGGAGTCGAAGGACGACGGGAGGACGTGGACCCAGGCCGGCGCCGATTTCCCGAGCACGTTCCTCGGCGTGACCCTGGACAGCGCGCCGAGCGATCCGCGGCGCATCTACGTGAGCGGGCGCCGGAACGGACCCACGTTCCAGGGGATCGTGCGGCGCTCGGACGATCGCGGCGCGACCTGGGAGGAGCTCGACGTCCCTGGCAGCGACGATCGCAGCCTGCCGTATCTCGGCGCGGTGGACCCGGAGGATCCCGACGTCGTGTATGTGCGCCGCGACGGCGACGGCGCGGACGCCCTGCTGGTCTCGGAGGACGCGGGCGTCACCTGGCGCGAGGTGTTCCAGGCGGTGAGCCTCCTCGGCCTCGCCCTCTCGCCCGACGGGACGAGGATCGCGGTCGGCAGCGACATGGACGGCCTGTGGGTCGCGCCGACGGCGACCCTGGAGTTCACCCAGGTGGGGCAGCTCGGCGTCCGCTGCCTGACCTGGACGCCACAGGGCCTCTTCGCGTGCGCCGACGAGCCCCTGGACGGCTTCACCGCGGGCGTCTCCACGGACGGCGGCAAGACGTTCTCGCCGCTCCTGACGCTCGACCGCCTCTGCGGCCCGCCGCCGGCCTGCGGGGGCGAGAGCTCGACCGGCCGGACCTGCCCCGAGCTCTGGCCGGGGACGGCGAGCTTCCTCGACGCCGCAGGCGCGTGCGAGTCCGGCGCGGGCCCCGGCGGCACCGCGGGCGCGGGTGGGAGCGGGACGAGCGCCGGTGGGAGCGCGGAGGGCGCGGGCGCAGCCGAGTCGAGCGCCGGCGGCGGCTGCTCCTGCGAGGCCTCGGGCGGGGGGCGCGCCGGCGTGCTCCTGAGCTGCCTGGCCGCGGCCGGCGGCTTGCTCCTGCGCGCGCGGCGGCGAGGGCGGAGCTGCCCTGGGCGATGACCGGGACCGGGTTTGTTGGCCGGTCCAGCCGCCTCGATGGACACTGGCAAGACGGTCGCGATGAAGAAGTGGAGCTTTCTCGCCCTGGGACGCAGCTACGAGATCACGGATTATGGCCCGAGGTTCGGTATCGAGGTCACACGGAACGGTTACACGGTGTGGACCGGCTACCGTGATGGATCGCGGCTCGTGACCGACACGAGCACCCTGCCCGCGCGCGAGCTCGTGGCGCTCCGCGAGGAGCTCGCGCGGGGAGCGACCTCCCGGGACGCCACCCCGGCGGCGGACGCGGGCCGGCGCGCGCGCCGGCCGCAGCGCGCGGTCGAGCAGCTCGATCTGCTCGGAGCGTCCCTCCTCGGGGGCTGTCAGCGCTGAGCCGCGAGGCTGCCGGGGTGCGGTCGGACGCTCAGACCTCCAGCGCGCTCTCGATCACGCGATGCACGAGGCCGTACGCCTGGGCCTCGCGCGCCGTCATCCACAGGTTGCGCTCGGTCTCCTGCGCGATCTTCGCGGGCTCCTGCCCGGTCGCCTCGGCGAAGATGCGGTTGAGCCGGTCGCGCGCGGCCAGGATCTGGGCCGCCTCGATCTCGATGTCCGACGCGGGGCCGCGCACGCCGCCGAGCGGCTGGTGCAACAGGAAGCGCGTGTTCGGGAGCGCGAACCGGTGCTCCCTCCGCGCGGCGACGAAGATCAACGCGCCCGCGCTGGCGACCCACCCGGTGCCGATCACCTTGACCTCGGGCCGGATGAAGCGAATCACGTCGTAGATCGTATCCCCCGACTCCACGTGCCCTCCCGGCGAGTGGATGAGGATCCGGATCGGCTCCTCGCTCTCGTTCGCGAGGGCGAGCAGCTGCGCCGTCGTCGTCTGCGCCAGCTCGCTGGTGATCTCCCCGAAGATCAGGAGGGTCCGGCTCCTGAGGAGGCTTCTGCGGACCTCCTCGGGCAGCGCGCGGGGGAGCAGCTGTTCTTCGTTCGGCGTCGCATCGAAGCGCATCATGGCCCCGAGCTTCCGGCCGCCCCCGCCCGCGCGCCATGACCGCGAAGCGCGGAGTCATACCCGCGCGTCTCGACCCGCGAACGAGCGCTGGACGAGCGGCCTCGGCGCGGCAACCCTGCGGCATGGCGGACGACGTGGAGCGGCAGCTTCCCCGCGGCGTGGCGGTCTCCCGGCATCCTGCGCATCCTGGGACGCACTTTCGTGTGGGCGCGGCTGATCCGCCGAGCCTCCACGTCGTCGTGCAAGGCTCTTTTCACCTGTCGCAGGACGGGGAGCGCGTCCTCCCGCTCGATCCTGGCGACCTCGTGCTCCTCGGGTTCGGCCCGCGCGGCGCGGCGCCCTGCGAGCAGAGCCTCCGCTGCGTCGCGCCGCCGCCCGGCGCCGCTCCCGCGCCGGCGGAGCTGCTCTCGGCCACCTACACCGCCGCGCCCGCCGGGGCGCTCGCCTCCCTCGCGCCCGTGGTCCACCTCGCCGCCGGCGAGGTGCGGTGCGCGCCGGGGCTCTCGGCCGTCGTGAGCCTGCTGCGCGCCGCGCTCGCGGATCCTTCCCCCGGGCAGGCTCGGCTGGCGCGCTCGCTCCTCGATCCGCTGCTCGCCTACACGCTGCACTGCCATGAACGCGCGCGCACAGGGCGCGCCGCGGGCGCCTTCGATCGGCGCGTCGCGCGCGTGCTCCGGCTCATGCAGGAGAAGCCGGCGGAGCGCTGGACCCTCGAGGCGCTCGCGAAGGCGGCGGGCCTCTCCCGCGCCGCGCTCGCGCGGCGTTTCCTGGCCGAGCTCGGCGTCCCGCCGCTCCGCTACCTCGCCGAGCTCCGCATGCAGCGGGCGGCCGAGCTGCTCGCCGAGGGCGACGGCTCGCTGGCCGCCGTCGCGGCCGAGGTCGGGTACGACTCGGAGTTCGCGTTCAGCCGCGCGTTCAAGCGGCGCACGGGCGAGGCGCCGGGCGCCTTCCGCCGGCGCAGCCGCTCCGAGGGCGCCGCGTTCCGCCTGCCGCCGATCCGCGCGGCGGCGTGAGCGCTACGTCCGGCGGCCCGGGAGCTCACCGCCCCGCGCCGGCAGCCTCCCCGCCGGCCGGCTTTCCGCCCTCCAGCCCGGAGGCCTTGCTCCTCGGGCCGGGCACGACCGCGCCCGCCTCGCCCTCTCCGGGGAGGCACATCTTCCGGCCCGCGCTGTCCGCGGTCTCCTCGCAGGCCTTCAGGCCCGCCGGGCAATCCTCGGCGCTGTCGCAGTACGCCGAGCAGTGCCCCGGCTGATCCAGCGCGCCGGTCCGGTGCAGGCACCGCCCGTGCTGGCACTCGACCGCCGTCATGCACGCCTCGCCGAGCGCCCGGCCCTGCGGCCTGCTGCACACGCCGCCCGGACCGTCGTCGCGCGAACGGCACACGGACCCCGCGCCGCACTCCCGGTCGACCCGGCAGCCCGTCGAGCAGACGCCCCCGATCGCAGCGCACACCGACGACGCGCACTCCGCGCCGTCCGCGCACGCCTCGCCGAGCACCTTCTTCGCCGCCTTCGCGGCCGGGCTCACCCCGGACCGCTCATCGCAGCCCGCGCAGAGCAGCCCCAGCACCCCGGCAAGCGCGAACGCCCCGCCACGCGCGAACGCCCCGCCGCCGCCTCGCCCAGCCCGCTCTCCGTGGACCATCCGCCGACCTCCCGAGGCTCCGGCTGGCGATGTTCGCGTGGCGCACGAGGTCGCCGGGCCGCCAGCGCTCCTAGCACACCGGCAACCAGGAGCGATCCGCAACCCACAGACCCGACGGAACCTCACCCGGGCACGTCGCGCAGCCCACCAGCCCGGCCCGGATCCGTCTAAAGTGCGCCGCCATGGCCAACCCGATCGACGTCGATCCCAACCGTCAGAGAGAAACCCCCGCCCAGCGAGACACCCCTCAGCGAGACGCCCCCGCCGCTTTTTTCCGCGGAAACCCGGCGCCGGACGCCCGCACCGGCATGCACCCGGTGGCGCTCCGCCGCGCCTTCGCTGACCACCTCCACTACTCGCGCGCCCGGGAATCCCTGTCCGCCACGCCGTTCGACCGGTACGTCGCCCTCGCCCTCTCGGTGCGCGATCGCCTCGTCGACCGGTGGACCAAGACCCAGCACACCTACTACGAGCAGGACGTCAAGCGCGGGTACTACCTCTCCGCAGAGTTCCTCCTCGGCCGAGCGCTCGTCGCCAACCTGCAGGCGCTCGACATCTACGACAGCTACAAGACCGTCCTCGGCGAGCTCGGCCTCAACCTCGACGAGCTCGCCGACCAGGAGCCCGACGCCGGGCTCGGCAACGGCGGCCTCGGGCGGCTCGCCGCGTGCTTCCTCGACTCCATGGCCACCATCGGCCTGCCCACCTACGGGTACGGCATCCGGTACGAGTTCGGCATCTTCGAGCAGGTCATCCGCGACGGCTACCAGGTCGAGCGCGCCGACGAGTGGCTCCGCTTCGGCAACCCCTGGGAGGTCGAGCGCCCCGAGCACGCCGTCCCGGTCTCGTTCGGCGGCTACACCGAGCGCGTCCCCGACAAGCGCGGCGGCTTCCGCGTGATCTGGCGCCCCTCCGAGCAGGTCATCGGCGTCCCCTTCGACACGCCCATCGCGGGCTACAAGTCGAACACCGTGAACACCCTCCGCCTGTGGTCCGCCCGCGCGGGCGAGGAGTTCGACTTCGAGCTCTTCAACGCCGGCGACTACGTGCACGCCGTCCACGAGAAGAACCAGTCGGAGGTCATCTCCAAGGTCCTCTACCCGAACGACAACTTCGACAAGGGCAAGGAGCTGCGCCTGCGGCAGGAGTACTTCTTCGTCGCCTGCTCCATCGCCGACATCGTGAACCGCTACAACCGGGTCCACCCGGACTTCTCGCGCTTCGCCGAGAAGAACGCGATCCAGCTGAACGACACGCACCCCGCCATCGCGATCGCCGAGCTGATGCGCGTCCTCGTCGACGACCACCTCCTCACCTGGGAGGACGCGTGGAAGCAGACGACCGCGTCCTTCGGGTACACGAACCACACGCTCTTGCCCGAGGCGCTCGAGCGCTGGCCCGTCGCGCTCTTCGAGCGGCTCCTGCCGCGGCACCTCGAGATCATCTACGAGATCAACCGGCGGTTCTTGCGCGAGGTCATGGACGCCCACCCGCAGGACCACGACCGCGTCGCGAGGATGTCGCTCGTCGAGGAGGGGCACGAGCGCCACGTGCGCATGGCCCACCTCGCGGTCGTCGGCTCGCACTCGGTGAACGGCGTGGCCAAGCTCCACTCCGAGCTCGTCAAGCGCGACCTGCTCCGCGACTTTTACGACCTCTGGCCCGAGCGATTCAACAACAAGACCAACGGCGTCACGTTCCGGCGGTGGCTGCTCGCCTGCAACCCCGCGCTCGCCGCGCTCGTCACCGAGAAGGTCGGCCCGCGCTGGGTGACGGAGTTCGAGCGGCTGCGCGAGCTCGAGGGCCACCTCGGCGACCCGGAGTTCATCGAGCGGATCGCCCGGGTGAAGCGCGAGAACAAGGAGGCGCTCGCGAAGATCATCGCGCATGAGCTCGACATCAGCGTCGACCCCTCCTCGCTCTTCGACGTCCAGATCAAGCGCCTCCACGAGTACAAGCGCCAGCTGCTCAACGCGCTCCACATCGTCGCGCTCTACCTGCGCCAGAAGCGCGGCGAGCAGGTGACGCCGCGGACCTTCATCTTCGGCGCCAAGGCGGCCCCCGGCTACCGGCAGGCGAAGCTCATCATCAAGTTCATCCACGCCGTCGCCTACGTCGTGAACGGCGACCGGCGCCACACCGGGCTGCGGGTCGTGTTCATGCCGAACTACCGCGTCTCGCTGGCCGAGCGCATCATCCCGGCCGCCGACGTCTCCGAGCAGATCTCGACCGCGGGCATGGAGGCGTCGGGCACCGGCAACATGAAGCTCGCGCTGAACGGCGCGCTCACCGTCGGCACCCTCGACGGCGCCAACATCGAGATCCGCGACGCGGTGGGGCCGGAGAACTTCTTCCTGTTCGGCCTGACCGCCGACGAGGTGATCGCCCGCCGCCATGCGCACTTCGAGGGGCGCGACGCCGTCGCGGCCGACCCGGAGCTCCGCGAGGTGGTCGAGCTCATCTCGTCCGGCTTCTTCTCCCCGGAGTACCGTGAGCTCTTCCAGCCCCTGCTCGACCGGCTGCTCGGCCGGGACGAGTACATGATGCTCGCCGACTTCAAGGCCTACTCCGCCTGCCAGCGCGAGGTGGACGCGGCCTACAACGACCGGAAGAGCTGGCTGCACAAGTCCACGCTCAACATCGCCCGCGTGGGCGAGTTCTCCTCCGACCGCACGGTGCGCGAGTACGCGCGCGACATCTGGGGCCTCACGCCCGTCGAGATCGACCTCGGCGCCGCCCCGTCGCTCCTGTGACCGCGTGACCCCACGCGCCCGCACGCCCGCCAGGGGACGGCGCCCTGCCGGGCGGCCCCGGCGGCGCCTCCGGGCGGACCCGGCCCGCCTCCAGCGCTGCCCCTGAGCGGCCCCCGATCCAGAACGCCACAGCGGACGGAAAATCCAGGGCCGCGCGTGGCGGAACACGTTCCGGCGGAGCATGCTTCCGCGAGCGGGAGCCTCCTTCGTCGGCCGCTCGCGGAGGCGGGGGGCTTGCTATCCTTCCCGACGGATTTATGCCGAACGATCCTGAGGAAAGAGAAGACAAGCAGGGCGACCTCGCGACGGAGCGGGAACGGAAGGTCGAGAAGGCCCGCCGCTACAAGGTCGTGTTCCACAACGACGACTACACGACGATGGAGTTCGTCGTGCTTGTCTTGATGAAGTTCTTCCACCGCACCGAGACGGAGGCCACGCACATCATGCTGAGCGTGCACCACCGCGGCCACGGGATCGCGGGCGTGTACACAAAGGATGTCGCGGAGACCAAGGTCGCCCAAGTCCAGGACTTCGCCAAGGAGCACGGAATGCCCCTTCGGTTGACCGCCGAGCCGGAATGACCATGCGCATCAGCCCCGAAGTTGAGATCGCCTTTTCGCTCGCCACCCGGGAGGCCTCGCGCCGCCGGCACGAGTTCGTGACCATCGAGCACCTGCTCTACGCGCTGCTCTTCGACGAGGAGACGGCCGAGGTGCTCCGGCACGCGGGGGGCGACACCCCGCTGCTCAAGAAGAAGCTGGAGCGCTTCCTCGACGAGGAGATCGAGGCGCTGCCGGACGACGCGGACACGAGCCCGACGCTCTCGCTCGGGTTCCAGCGCGTGGTCGGCCGCGCCGCGATGCACGTGCAGTCCTCGGGCAAGAAGGAGCTCAAGGGGGCGAACGTGCTCGTCGCGATGTTCGCCGAGCGCGACTGCCAGGCCGTGACCCTCCTCGGCGAGCAGGGCATCAGCCGCTTCGACGTCGTGAACTACATCTCGCACGGCATCTCGAAGACCGGCCAGGACGACAGCCTCCGCGACGAGTCGTCGGAGGAGGGCGGCGAGCCCGGCAACGCGCAGTCGATCAAGGACCCGCTCGCCGCGTTCACGATGAACCTCAACAAGGAGGCGGCCGAGGGGCGCATCGATCCGCTGGTCGGCCGCGAGAACGAGGTCTCCCGCACGATCCAGGTGCTCGCCCGGCGGCGCAAGAACAACCCCCTCCTCATCGGCGACGCCGGCGTCGGCAAGACGGCGATCGTGGAGGGGCTCGCGCAGCGGATCGAGAAGAAGGAGGTGCCCGCGCCGCTCAAGGACGCGACCGTCTACGCGCTCGACATGGGCGCGCTCCTCGCCGGCACGAAGTACCGCGGCGACTTCGAGAACCGCCTCAAGGCGGTGCTGCGCGCGCTGGAGAAGCAGCCGGGCTCGGTCCTGTTCATCGACGAGATCCACACGATCATCGGCGCGGGCGCCGCGAGCGGCGGGACGATGGACGCCTCGAACCTGCTCAAGCCCGCGCTGACATCGGGCCGCCTGCGCTGCATCGGCGCGACCACGTTCCAGGAGTACCGCGGCCACCTCGAGCGCGACAGCGCGCTCGCGCGGCGCTTCCAGCGCATCGAGGTGCCCGAGCCCTCGGTCGACGACACGACGCAGATCCTGAAGGGCCTGCAGAAGCGCTACGAGGAGTTCCACAAGGTCACGTACACGCCCGACGCGATCGAGGCCGCGGCCAAGCTGTCGGCGCGCTACCTCCAGGATCGCCGGCTGCCCGACAAGGCGATCGATCTGCTCGACGAGGCGGGCGCCGCGGCGCGCCTGCGCCACGGCGACGGCTACACGGTGGAGACCGCGGACATCGAGCTCGTCATCGCGAAGATGGCGCAGATCCCGCCGCGCCAGGTGTCGACCTCGGACAAGGCGCAGCTCAAGGATCTCGAGGGGTCGCTGCGCTCGGTGATCTTCGGCCAGGACGAGGCGGTGAAGCAGCTCGCGTCCGCGATCAAGCTGTCGCGCGCGGGGCTGCGCGCGCCGGAGAAGCCGATCGGCTCGTTCCTGTTCTCGGGCCCGACCGGCGTCGGCAAGACCGAGCTCGCGAAGCAGCTCGCCAAGGCGCTCGGCATCGGCTTCCTGCGCTTCGACATGAGCGAGTACCAGGAGCGCCACACCGTCTCCCGGCTCATCGGCGCGCCGCCCGGCTACGTCGGGTTCGATCGCGGCGGCCTGCTGACGGAGGCGGCGGCGAAGACGCCGCACGCGGTGCTCCTGCTCGACGAGATCGAGAAGGCGCACCCGGACGTGTTCCAGGTCCTGCTCCAGGTGATGGACCACGGCACGCTGACCGACAACAACGGCAAGAAGAGCGACTTCCGCCACATGGTGCTGATCATGACGAGCAACGTGGGCGCGCGGGAGCTTTCGCAATCGCGGGTCGGCTTCGGCGAGCGGGGCACGGCGGGCGACGACGACAGGGCCTACAAGAACACGTTCAGCCCGGAGTTCAGGAACCGGCTGGACGCGCGCATCATGTTCCGGCCGCTCGATCCGTCGGTGATGGGGAGCATCGTCGACAAGTTCATCGGCGAGCTCGCGGCGATGCTCGCGGACAGGTCGGTCACCGTCGAGGTGACCGAGCGGGCGCGGGCCGAGCTGGCGACGCGCGGGTACGATCCGGCGAACGGGGCGCGGCCGCTCGGGCGCGTCATCGAGAACGAGATCAAGCGCCGGCTCGGGGATGAGCTGCTCTTCGGGGCCCTCGAGAACGGGGGGAACGTGGCGGTCGACTTCGAGGGAGACGACTTCACGTTCAAGTTCACGGCGGCGAACGGGGGGGACGCCGAGAAGCCGAGGGCGAACGGGGCGGCGGTGGAGCCGGCGGCTGTCGGGTAGCTCAGAGGCGACGGAGCCAGCGGAGAGGGGGTGCCCGTGCGCGGGCCCCCTCCCCGCTGGCGCTTCCCGGCTGGCGAGGGTCAGTTCAGCGAGTGCGGCATCGCGAGGGTGAAGGGCGCGATCTCGGCGTCGAAGACGCGGCCGTCAGGGCGGTGCATCTGGTAGGTGCCGCGCATCGTGCCGCGAGGGGTCTCGAGCACACAGCCGCTCGTGTACTCGAAGTGCTCGCCAGGCTTGAGCGAGGGCTGCTGGCCAACCACCCCGGGGCCGCGCACCTCCTCCACCTTCCCGCTGCCGTGCGTGATGATCCAGTGCCGCGTCCTCAGCTGGGCAGGCTCGGTGCCTTCGTTCGCAATCCGCACGGTGTAGGCAAAGACGTAGCGATGCTCCGTCGGGGATGACTGCGTGGGGACGTACACCGTCGAGACGGTAACCCGGATGCCCTGCGTGATGGCTGTCGACACAACCACGCACTGCCACCGCTGCGCCGCGCGCACAAGGGTCCGGCCGCGCGGGTCACGCCGGGACAGAGGCGGTCGGGCTCCCCGAGCGGCGGCGTTGACAGCCTCCAGCCTCATCCGCAGGTTTCGTCGACCTGGGGTCAACCAACCGTGGAGGAACCCGCCGTGGGCGAACAAGACCGTATGGGTGCTCGAGATGCTGCTGGCGAGCGGTTCGTCCCGATCGCGATCCTGCCACCGGCGCGCGGCGAGAGGGCGGCGATGATCGAGAACAGCGATGCCCCCGGCGGAGAGGGCGAAAACCACGGGCTCGGGCTCACGGCCATCGGGCCCGTCACGCCCGAACGCAAGGTCCGCGAATGGGCCCTCGTCCTCCAGTCGAGCGAGCTTTGGCACGCGGTGCGTTACACCCACGCAGGCTGGGTGCTCCTCGTGCGCGACGAGGACTACGCCTTCGCCGCAAGCTCGATCGATCGGTACGAAGCGGAGAACCGCGACTGGCCTCCGCGCCGCCCGCGCGAGCGCCCGCGCCACCCGCCGTCCATGGTCGCTGGCGTCGCGTTCGCCGCGCTCGCCCTCTTCTTCTTCCTCGTCACCGGCCCCGCGAGCGGCGGCGGGCGCCTGTTCCAGCGCGGCGCCTCGGTCGCCGACCTCGTCGTGGGCCCCGAGCCGTGGCGCGCCATCACCGCGCTCACGCTGCACGCCGACTCGGCCCACGTGATCGGCAACGTCATCTCCGGGACGATCTTCGCGTCCGCCGTGCAGCGCCGCCTCGGGCCGGGCGGCACCGCGCTCGCCCTTGTCGCCTCGGGCACGATCGGGAACCTCGCGAACGCGCTCTGGCACCAGAGCCTCGGCCACCACCACGCCTCGATCGGCGCGTCCACCGCGGTGTTCGGCGCGATCGGGCTGCTCGCCGCCACGCAGCTCATGCTCGACCGCGCGCACGACAAGGACAGCGGCGAGAAGCGCCACCTCCTCCAGCTCGTCGCGCCGCTCGTGGGAGGCCTCTCCCTCCTCGGCGCCCTCGGCGCGAGCCCGCGCGCCGACCTCGGCGCGCACGTCTTCGGCCTGATCAGCGGCGCCGGGATCGGGCTCGTCGCCGGCCTGTCGCTGCGCAACCGCCCCTCGCCGCGCGGCCCCCTCGTCCAGGTCGCGCTGGGCGCGACCGCGGCCGGGCTCGTCCTCGGCGCGTGGCAGCTCGCGCTCCACGCCTGACGCGCGACCTCAGTCGACCGGCCAGATCCCCACCGTGCCGCCCACCCAGGTCAGATCCCGGTTCTGATCGACCCCGAGCATCCTCCCGCGCGATAGCCGCACCAGGTTCAGCACGAGCGAGAGCTCGGGCTCGTCCGGCGCGCGCAGGAACATCATCCGGACCTCGGCCTTCACCCCGGTCCCGTCAGGCATCATCAGCGCCGGCTCGTACGCGATCTTCTCCTGGAGCAGCCACCTCGAGCGCTCCCCCTCCGGGATGGCCGCGATGTGCTCGGGCGTGACGTCGACCTTCACCCCGGAGCCCGCGAAGGAGAACAGCGGCTTGAGCACGTAGCGCTCGAGATCCGGAGGCACACCGTCGAGCGCGCTCAGGGTCCGCGCCCGCGGGACCGCCGGATGATCGAGGTAAGGCAGCGTGTACTTCGACCAGGTCCAGTACCAGTTCGGGTGCGAGCACCACGTGACGTCGAGCGGCTCGTCGTACCGGAACGGGAGCTCGACGCGCTTCGACTCGAGCTCGTCGAACACGACGCGGTTGTACAGCCGGCGGACGGGGACGAGCCGCCCGTCCACTCGGCGGAACAGCCGGTTTCTCTCCCGGACGAGCGCCGTCGGGCAGACGGCGTCGACGCCGACGAGGAGCTTCGTCGCCACGAAATCCGGGTAGGTCTTCTGCTGCTCCGGCGCGAGATCGAGCAGCACCACCGACTCCTCGGGCTCGCCCGCGAGGATCGCGCGGCGCAGCTGCGCGACGACGTCGTCGCGGCTCCGGCCCCCGAAGCAGCACGACCAGCGACGGTCGAGCCCGGGCATCCCGGCGAGCACCTCGGCCATGATCTCGGTCTGCACGAGCATGAGCGCGTACAGCGACGGGAACGCCTGCAGCTCGACCACCTTGCCCTCGAGCTCGCCGTCCGGGCCGCGCACGATCGCGAAGTCCACCTGCGCGCAGTTGGGGAGCGCGTCCATGCCGGGGACGTCGAGGTGCGCGGGGATGGCGCGCTTCATCTGCTCGATGAGCGCCGGGCGCGAGATCTGCTGAACGATCTCCGTCGCGGAGCGCTCGAGGTTCTCGCGCAGCCTGCCCGGCAGGAACAGCGGCGTCTCGGCGACGCGGAACGGGATCGAGCAGCCGAGCCGCCGCTCGAGGCGGCCCAGGATGTCCGCGTAGATCGACGGGCCGAAGGCCGCGTTGAAGGCGCGCCGGAAGGTGGGCTCCATGAATTTTGGTGGTATCACGGCGGCGCGCGCGGCTGCACGACCGACAGCGCCTCCGTCCGGAGCGCTGGAAGCGCCCTCGCAGGTCCGATCCGGCTTGAGGCTCCGGGCGCGGCGACTACAGTCGCGGCGAACCCCCGCCGAGGCACCCCACGATGATCAAGCTCCGCTCCGCCATGGTCCTGCCGCTCGTCGCCGCGCTCGCCGCGGCGTGCTCGAAGACCCCCGAGCCGACGGCCACGTCGGCGCCCGAGCCGCCGGCGACAAGCAAGCCCGCGGCGCCCGCCCAGGCGGCGCCCGCCCCGGCGCCTGCGCCCGCCGGCGGCCAGCAGGCGGCCGCGGGCGAGCTCGCCTGGGACGCCCCCGCGAGCTTCGAGAGCGCGCCGAACCCCAACTCGATGCGCAAGGCCACGTACAAGATCAAGCGCGCCGCGGGCGACACCGAGGACGCCGAGCTCAGCATCAGCCAGGCCGGCGGCAGCGTGGACGCGAACATCACGCGCTGGGTCGGCCAGTTCTCCCAGAAGAGCGACGACTCTCCGAAGCGCACCGAGCTCAAGGTCAAGGACATCAAGGTCACGGTCGTCGAGGTCAAAGGGACGTTCGCCGGCTCCGGGATGCCCGGCATGCCCGCCCAGGATCCGAAGTCGAGCTACGCCATGCTCGGCGCCATCGCCGAGATGCCCTCCGGCGACCCCTGGTTCTTCAAGATGACCGGCCCCGAGAAGACGGTCACCGCGGCGCGCGCCGACTTCGACAAGCTCGTGAACAGCCTGCACGTGAAGTGATCCGGCGCGCGCCGCCGCGCGCCGCGCCCTCAGTACGCGACGTCCCCCTCGAAGAACCTCGCGAACGCGGGCGGAAGCGCCGCGGCGCCGCCCTCCGCGAGCGGCGGGCGCGCGCTCGAGAGCGTCTGCCAGAGGAGGATCGTCTCCCCCGGGTGCTCCCGGCCGATCTCGCGCAGCGCGGCGAGCGCCTTGGCGCTGTACGTGATCTCCCCCGGCACGCCGATCAGCCGCTCCACCTCGGGGATCGCGGCGATCGACGCGGGGGTCGGCGCGCCGTAGCCGGGGCCGATCGCGCGGTGATCGATCGCGAAGCGGACAGGCGGGAGCCGCCGCGCGGTGAAGCGCGGCGCGCGCCGGGCGAGGAGGCGCTTCATGTTGCGGATCTCGTACCGGACGACGGCGCGGTTCGAGGCGACGCGCTCGGTGATGCGCACGCCCACGATCGTCGTCGGCCAGCCGAGCATCGCCGCGCCGAGCGCGAGCCCCGCCAGCGTCCCGCCCGTCCCCGAGGGGACGACGATGCGATCGGGACGCGGCGCCTCGCCGCGCCGGACCTGCTCGGCGAGCTCGAGCATGGCGTCGACGTAGCCGAGGCACGGGAGCGCGGCCGAGGCGCCGGGCAGGATGAAGTAGGGCCGCTCGGCCCGGCGCAGCGCCCGGATCGCCCGGAACGCGGTGGTCGCGTACCCGCCGCCGTGGACGAGCTCCGCGCCGCTGGCCGCGTCGGCGAGGAGCGCGCCGCGGCCGAACCGGGTGATCGGCTGGTCGAACAGGACCGCGGTGACGGCGAAGCCGAGCGCCCGACCGAAGAGGGCCGTGGCCATGACCTGCGTCGACGCGAGCCCGCCGACCGTGACGAGCGTCCGCGCCCCGCGCCGCTCCGCGTCGGCGAGCAAGAACTCGAAGCGCCGCACCTTGTTGCCGCCGTAGAGCGGCGAGATCACGTCGTCGCGCTTGACCCAGACGCCGCCGCGGCCGAGGTAGCCCTCGATCGCAGCGCAGGGGACGACCGGCGTCGGCGCGTGCGCGAGGGGACGCCACGGGATCCGCCCCGAGAGCTCGGGCAGCTCGGCGAAGAGCGGCAGCTCCCGGGAAGCGGGGAGGAAGCCCCGCGTCGCGCCGACGGTCGCCGCTGCGCCGGGCGCCCCGGCGCCGGCGGCTCGCTCCTCCTCGTCGTCGATCACCCGCGCTCCCTCGCGCTCAGGCGCGCGCCGCCGCGCCGTGCCCCGCCGGAGAGCCGCCCGGACCCGCCTGCTCGCCGGCGTCGCTCGGGTCGTCCTCCGCCGCGGCGCCGAGCCGGCCGCCGCCCACGACCAGCGGATCGCTCAGGTACGTGTCCGTCAGCCGCTTCGGCCCCGCGAGGCCGAGCAGCCGGAGCGGCGAGAGGAGCACCGAGAGCACCCACGACGCGAGCCCGAACGCGAGCTTGCCCGCGTACGCCTCCGCCACGAGCGCGAGCTTGCGGGCGGCCGACATCGACGAGATCGGCGCGTCGGTCAGGCCGATGCGCGTCAGCCGGAGCTCCGCGATCCGCACCGAGTGACGGACCAGATCGGGCAGGCGCTTCAGCGCCGGGTGGTCCTTCGGCAGGCGCTTCTTCATGAACGCGTCGAGCCGCGACACGCCCCAGAGCGACACGAGCGCGAGGCCGAGCAGCCGCCGCCGGAGCGCGGGCCTGCCCGCGATCGCCTTCCTCGTCTGCCGCTCGCCGAAGTCGACGTGGCGCTCCTCCTGCCGCACGCCGCGCTTCAGGATCGCGACGATCTCCGGCTCGTCCACGGTGTCGATCATCGCGTAGAACGCCTGGAGGACGAGGCCCTCGCCGAGCGCCATCTCGAGGGCGACGTGCTCGGACCAGTCGCCGCCCATGAGGCCGGTCGCGAGGAAGCGCACGCTCCAGGCGGCCTTCTCCGGCGGCGCGCCGAGGATCTCGAGGATGCGGAGGAAGTTGCCGACGTGCTGGAACTCCTCGACGGCCTGGCGCGCGAGGAAGCGCGCGGACTCCAGATCCGGGGCGTTGTAGAGCCAGTGACCGATCTGGACGCCGGTGATCTCTCCGTAGAGGAACTGCTGGACGGCCCAGACGATCACGTCCTTGTCCTTGACGGGATCGAGCTTGGCGCCCTGGAAATCGAACACCATCTCTTCGCGGGTCACCAGCATCGTTCGCCTCCGGAGCGGTGAATTTAGCCCAGATCGCGGCCCCGGGCAGGCCCGAGACGCAGAGCTCGGCGCGGCCCTGGCCGCCGCGCCCGGGCCCTTGCTCGGCTCGCCCGGGCGGAGCCGGCGTCCCCCGTGGTATACGGCCGCGGCGGCGGCATCAGGAACCGCCGACTTGAACCTCAGGAGAAGCACCATGGCGCGCGTCCACAACTTCAACGCCGGCCCTGCCGGGCTCCCTCTTCCCGCCCTCGAGCGCGCTCAGCGCGAGCTCCTCGACTTCGAGGGGACGGGCATGTCGATCATGGAGCACAGCCACCGCGGTAAGGCGTTCGAGGCGGTGCACAAAGAGGCGATCTCGCTGCTCCGGCAGCTGCTCGGCCTCTCGGACGACTACCACGTGCTGTTCATGCAGGGCGGCGCGGCGATGCAGTTCGCGGTCGTGCCGATGAACCTCCTGCCGCCCGGCAGGAGCGCCGACTACCTCCTGACCGGCGGCTGGTCCGAGAAGGCCCTGGACGAGGCGAAGCGCGTCGGGACCGTCCGCGTCGCCGCGAGCACCGCCGTCGACAAGCGGTACACCCGCGTCC
The DNA here is from genome assembly GCF_051521455.1 of Sorangium sp. So ce887. NCBI lineage: Bacteria > Pseudomonadati > Myxococcota > Polyangiales > Polyangiaceae > Sorangium > Sorangium sp. So ce887. Next base: position 6,356,335 of record NZ_CP150354.1, read on the forward strand.
CCCACCAGAGCGAGCTCTCGCTCGATCCGGACGCCGCCTACGTCCACATGACGACGAACAACACGCTGTTCGGGACGCAGTGGCACTGGCTGCCTGAAACGGGCGACGTGCCGCTCGTCGCCGATATGTCGTCCGACATCCTGTGGCGCAAGATGGATATCTCCAGGTTTGCCCTGGTTTACGCCGGCGCCCAGAAGAACATCGGGCCGAGCGGGATCACGGTCGTGATCGCCCGGAAGGACCTCGTTGACAGCGGGCGAAAAGACATTCCTGTCATTTTCCGTTATGCCACTTACGCAGCCAACAACTCGCTCTACAACACACCTCCGACATTCGCAATCTACCTCATGCGCAACGTGCTCGCGTATACGCTTGAGATCGGTGGGCTCGAAGAGGTCGAGCGACGGAATCGCAAGAAGGGTGAGCTGCTGTACGAAACCCTCGACGCACATCCGGAGATTTTCCGGGCTCCGGTCGAGAAGGAGAGCCGTTCGTTCATGAACGTGGTGTTCCGGCTGGCCAGCGAGGAGATGGAAAAACGCTTCGTCGCCGAAGCGGCAAAGGAGGGTATGGTGGGCCTCGCCGGACACAGGTCGACCGGGGGTATCCGGGTTTCGATCTACAACGCAGTCTCTGTGGAGTCGGTGGAGCGCCTCACGGCGTTCATGCGGGACTTTGCCAAGAGGGCATGACGCGCGGCGGGAGCACGACATTCTCGGTATTTCCAGGCTCACCTCGGTTTCCAAAAGCATCTCTGGTGAGCTTCCCCCCAATTCGTCGCGTCCCAACCTTCAGCCCGCTTGACGTTGTTCCGCCCGGTACAACAGGCCCCCGCGGAAAGGGCCTGTCGGCCTTTCCGCAGCTGGGAGGGAGGCGGTGAACGCCGCTTCCCGATCGGCACCGGGAGGGGATGGCGAACGCTGGATCCCTGACCGATACCGGGAGGGGGCGGACATCGCCGGCCTCGCCCGGACCGGCCGGGGACGGAAAGCGCCGCCCCCGACCGGCTCGCAGGCCCCGTTCGGAGACCTGAATCGAGCGAGCCAACCGTAAGGAGAGGATGATGGCGAGCATGGATGATCGTGGGATGATTTCCAGGAGTGAGGAGGACCAGGAGGAGAAAGGGGCCTCGCCGAGCGAGCCCCCGCCTTCGTCAGCGACGCAGAGGGCAATTGAGCGGCAGCAGCGTGGGTTCGCCGCCATGGATGAGGAGCGTCAGCGCAAGATCGCCAGCAAGGGCGGGAAGGCAGCCCACGAGAAAGGCACGGCCCACGAGTTCACGCGCGACGAGGCCCGCGCCGCCGGCAAGAAGGGCGGCGAGGTCGTCAGCCAGAACCGCAAGCACATGGCCGAGATCGGGCGCCGGGGCGGCGAGCGCGTGAGCCAGGACCGGGCCCACATGGCCGAGATCGGACGCAAGGGGGGCGAGGCCGTGAGCGGCGATCGCCAGCACATGGCCGAGATCGGTCGCCGGGGCGGCGAATCGCGGGGAGACCAGCCGCGCGAGAATCAGCCGCGCTAACCCGGGGGGAGGCGAGAGCCCGGTGCCGAGGCGCCGGGCCAGCCCTGCACGCTTGCGCCGTCCACGACCCGGGGCTCCCGGTCGTGGCCGCAAGGTGCCTCTTCGAACGTATCCAGGGATGGCGAGGCCGCGGTCACCGCGGCCCTCGCTCACGCCGCGGGGTGTCCGGCGCGTGAAGGACAGGAGACCGGGCGTCAGCTCGGCGCGATCGCGCCCAGCGAGACGTCGCCCGGCGTCTCCTTCGGGCCGGGGATCCACTCCTCGTCAGGCTCTTCCTGCGGGAGCACGACCGGGGCGCCGTCGTAGCGCAGGCGCTTTCCGGGCCAGACGAAGGTGCGGAGCAGGTAGGCGGGGAGCGAGGGCTGGTCGAGGTTCGGGTGGATGAACGGCGCCACGCGCCTCGCGTGCTCGGCCGGCAAGAGGCTCCAGTGGAGGCCGGGCTCCATGTGATGGATGGAGTGGAAGCCGTTGTTGTACGTCCACCAGTTGACCAGCCGGCCGACGAAGTTGCGCGAGTGGTCGTGCTCGCTGTCCTCGTCGCAGCCGTCGTGCTGGAGGTAGTTCATGGTGACGATCCCCCACGCGGCGTACTGGTGCGGGATCAGCACGTAGACGAGGAACTTCTGCCAGTCGAGCGCGAGGAGGGCGCCCATCGTGCCGAGGAACACCGCCGACTCGAGGAGCATCTGCCGGAACCACGGCGGGTTGCGCCGGTACATCGCCTTGAAGTAGCGCATGTCGGCGGGCAGGATGTCCCGGACCACGCGGCTCATGAAGAGGAGCCCGTTCAGCAGGTTCCACCGATAGCGCACCTTCGTCGTCCGCATCACGTCGCGCCGGGACTGCGTGTACTTGTGGTGGCTGAGGTTGTGGCCGGGGACGTAGGCGCTGACCGGGTGCCCGTAGGTGAGCGTGAGCGCGACCTGGAACGCGCGGTTCATCCAGCGCTGCCGGAAGACGGGGCAATGGATCGAGTTGTGGGTCGCGACAGCGCCGAGGAACGAGAACGCGCAGGTCATCGCGAGGAGCGGAATCGCGAGCCAGAGCGAGCGCGGCGCGTAGACCCATTGCACCGCCACGAGGACGAAATACGTCGCGACGAAGAGGAGCGTCTTGATATCAGCGCGGTACCGGAGCATAGCTGTTCTTCAGGGTGCGATGGGCCCGCGCGCCGGACCGACCGGCAGCGCGCCGCAGCGCTGGCCGATCCGAACGGGCGCGGAGGCCCGTCATCCATCGTCTGGGCACCCTTCGTACCCCATTTCGTCGGTGCTGGAAGCCCCAAGTTGCATTCCGACGGGCGCTTCGCGGCGTCGCGCACGACACCCGTGTTTCACGACGATGTCCCGCGCTCGGTGCGATCACCTCTACGCACCTCGCGCCGGCGAGCCCGGGTGTGGAAGGCGCTCCGCGGGTGCTCTGCGGAGCGTGAGGTGGAGCGCTCCGCCGCGCTCCGCCGCGCGTTTGGCGGGCGAGGCTCGCGCTTGACGACCTTGTCGCGAACCGCCAACGTGGCCGCGTGAGCTCATCCCCTCTCGGTTTCGATCCGAACGGTCCCGCGGTTGGCCACGGGATCTACGGGCTGCCACACACGGCCGAGGACGCTCGGGTGGTCCTCATCCCGGTGCCCTGGGAGCCGACGGTGTCCTACCGCCGCGGCGCCGCCAAGGGGCCTTCGGCGATCCTGCGGGCCAGCCGGCAGGTCGACCTCTTCGACCTGCACACGGGCAGGCCGTACGAGCAGGGCATCTCGATGCTCGACGTCGACCCCGACATCGTGCGCTGGAACGCCGAGGCGTGCGCGGCGGCCGAGCCGGTGATCACGGCCCAGGGAGCGGTCGCCGGCGACCGGGACCTCGAGGCGCGCCTCGCGGCGGTCAACGCGCTGTCGCGCCAGCTGAACGAGCGCGTCACCGAGCTCGCCATGCGGTGGATGGAGCGGGGCAAGATCGTCGGGGTCGTCGGCGGCGACCACTCCGCGCCCTACGGCACGATCGCGGCGCACGCCGAGCGTTACCCCGGAATGGGGATCCTCCACGTCGACGCGCACGCCGACCTGCGCGACGCGTACGAGGGATTCACCGACTCCCACGCTTCGATCATGCACAACGTCGCGACCCGCCACCCGAAGATCTCGCGGATCGTCCAGGTCGGGCTGCGCGACATGAGCGAGGACGAGCTCAGGTTCATCCGCGCGTCGAACGGACGCGTGGTCGCCCACGTCGACGCCGCGATCGCCGATCGGCTCTTCGAGGGGGAGCCGTTCCACCTGATCGCCGACGCGATCGTGGAGGATCTCCCGGACGACGTCTACGTGACCTTCGACATCGACGGGCTCGATCCGACGCTGTGCCCGAGCACCGGCACGCCCGTGCCCGGAGGCCTGTCGTTCCAGCAGGCCGTCGCGCTGATCGGGCGCATCCACAAGAGCGGGCGGCGCATCGTGGGCTTCGACCTGAACGAGGTCGCGCCCAAGGACGACCACGACGACTGGGACGGCAACGTCGGCGCGCGCCTGCTCTACAAGCTGATCGGCTTCACGCTGCTATCGCAAGACAACCGCTAGGCGCGGCGCTCAGGCGAGGGCGCGGCGGTAGGTCTCGATCGCGAGGTGCACGTCGAGGGTGCCGGCCATCTCGCGGCAGGAGTGCATGCTCAGCATCGGCGCGCCGACGTCGGCCGTGGCGATCCCGAGCGCGGCGGCGGTGATCGGGCCGATCGTGCTGCCGCACGGGAGGTCGCTGCGCACGACGAAGCGCTGCGGCGCGTAGCCGGCGTCGTGGCAGAGCGCCTCGAGCGCGGCGGCCGTCGCGCCGTCGGTGGCGTAGGACTGGTTCGCGTTCGACTTGATGACGAGCCCGCGGTTGATCTGCGGGGCGTGGCGCGGCTCGTGCTGGTCGGCGTAGTTCGGGTGCACCGCGTGGGCCATGTCCGCCGAGAGGAGCAGCGAGCCCGCCATCGCCCGGGCGAACGCCTGCGGCTCGCGCGCCGGGTACGCGTCGACGATCCGCGCGAGCACGTCGCGCAGCACGCTGCCCGCCGCCCCCACCGCGCTCCGGCTGCCGCACTCCTCGTGGTCGTAGAGCGCGACGACCCGCGTCGCCGCCCCAGGAGCGCCCGCGCCGATCAGCGCGGTGGTCGCGGCGTGACAGCTCGCGAGGTTGTCCAGTCGGGATGCAAAGACGAACTCGTCGGCGAGCCCGCCGAGCGACGCCTTGAGCGTGTCGTACAGGCAGAGATCGAAGCCGAGGACGGCGTCGCGCGGCGCGTCGACCGCGCGCGCGAGCAGGGCGCGCAGATCGGCCTCCCGGCCGAGGCCGATCACGGGGACGAGGTGCTTCTGCGCGTTGAGCACGAGCCCCTCGGAGTTGACCCCGCGGCTCAGGTGGATCGCCAGGTTCGGGATGCGCGCGACGGGGCGGCCGAGGTCGACGAGGTGGCGCTCGATCCGGCCGTCCCTGCGGAGGTGGACGCGGCCGGCCACGCTGAGATCGCGATCGAGCCAGGTCGAGTACAGCACGCCGCCGTAGACCTCGACCCCGAGCTGCTGGTAGCCGCTCCGCGAGAGCTCGGCGCTCGGCTTCACCCGGAGGTTCGGCGAGTCGGTGTGCGCGCCGAGGATGCGGAAGCCGCCGAGCGCCGGGTGCTCGACCCCGGCGACGAACGCGACGATCGTCGACCCGCCCCGGATGACGAAGCGGCGATCGCCCGGAGCGATCGCCCACGCGTCGCGCTCCCCGAGCTCCGAGAAGCCGGCCCCCGCGAGCCGCGAGGCGACCTCGCGGACGGCGTGGTACGGCGTCGGCGCGCGATCGATGAAGGCGCAGAGGTCGCGCGCGGCCGCGACGCCGCGCTCGCGCAGCACCGACATCTCGTCCGCGCTCTTCGCGAAGCGCTCGCCAAGGTCGGTCGATGGCTTGGGATCGCCTGGGCGATCGAGGATCTCGGGGGCCGTCATGGGGGCGCCGAGTCTAGCAGAGCCGACGCGCGCCTCGTCCGGCGTGCGCTCGCCCGGATCGCGCCCGCGCCCCCGTCGCGTCCCCTCGCGCGCCTCGCGCGCCTCGCGCGCCTCCCCAGATGGCGGCACACGCGCCCGGTGCGTCGTGGTATCGCCCACCGCCGCGCCGCGCGCCGGCCCCTCCGGCGCCGCGCACGCAACGGAGACGCGCCCCGATGTACCGCCTCGTCCGACCGCTCCTCTTCGCGCTGCCGCCCCGCCTGGCGCACGAGCTCGGCATGCTCGCGCTCGCCCCGCTCGAGCATGCGGCGCCGCTCCGCGCCCTCGTGCGCGCCCGCCTCGCGCCCCCCGACGGGCGCATCGCGGTGCGCGCCCTGGGGCTCGACTTCCCCTCCCCGCTCGGCCTGGCGGGCGGCTTCGACAAGGACGCCCGCCGGGCGCGCGCGCTCGCCGCCCTGGGCTTCGGCTTCGTCGAGCTCGGGACCGTCACGGCGCAGCCCCAGGCCGAGAACCCGCCGCCGAACCTCTTCCGGCTGCCGGCCGACCGGGCGCTCATCAACCGGCTCGGGTTCCCGAACCAGGGCGCCGCGCGCGTCACCGAGCGGCTCCAGGGCCGCGGCGGCGCGCCGGCCGTCGGCGTGCCGGTGGGCATCTCGATCGGCAAGTCCCGCGTCGCGCCGCTCGATCCGATCGAGCCCGCGATCGAGGACTACCTCGCGAGCTTCCGGGAGGTGCGGCGCGCGGCCGACTTCGTCGTGATCAACGTGTCGTCGCCGAATACAAAGGACCTCCGGGCCATGCAGGGGCCGGCGATCGCGCGGGCGCTCCTCTCGGCGATCGCGCGGGAGAACCGCGGCGCCGGGGCGCCGCTGCCGCTGCTCATCAAGGTCGCCCCGGACCTCGGCGACGAGGAGCTCGAGGCGCTGCTCGCCGTCGTCGAGGAGGTCGGCCTCGCCGGCGTCATCGCGACGAACACGACCGTGCGGCGCGACGGGCTCGCGACGGGCGCGGCGGCCGTCGAGGCGATGGGCGCGGGCGGGCTGAGCGGCCCGCCGCTCCGGCAGCGCTCGCTCGCGATGGTGCGGCGGATCCGCGCGCGCCTCGGGAGCGGCGTCACGGTGATCGGCGCCGGCGGCATCGAGTCGGCGGAGCACGCGATGGACCAGCTCAAGGCGGGCGCCGACCTCGTGCAGCTCTACACCGGCTTCATCTACGGCGGCCCCCTCCTCCCCGCCGCGATCGCGCGCGGGCTGTCGGACCTCGTGGCGCGCTCCGGCGCGCGGTCGATCCAGGAGCTCACCGGCCGGTCGGGCGGCGCGACCCACGCTGCGATGATCGACCATGGAGCTTGAAGCGCACGTCCACGGCGCCATCCGCGAGATCCCGGAGACCGAGTGGGACGCGCTCGACGGCGCGGGCGAGGCGCCGTTCCTCTCCTGGGCGTGGTTCGACGCGCTGGAGCGGACGGGGTGCGTGGGCGAGGAGGCGGGCTGGCTGCCCCACCACATCACGCTCCGGGCCGAGGGCGTCCTGCTCGCCGCCGCGCCCGCGTACCTCAAGGACAACAGCGAGGGCGAGTTCGTCTTCGATCAAGGCTGGGCGTCGGCGTCCCACCAGCTCGGCGCGCCGTACTACCCGAAGCTCGTCGTGGCGGTGCCGTTCACGCCCGCCACGTCGCCGCGCCTGCTCGTGCGCCGCCCGGAGGACCGGCCGGCGCTCCTCGAGGTGTTCGCCGAGACGCTCCGCCAGCTCGTCGCGCGGAGCCGCATCTCGGGCGCCCACGTCCTGTTCCCGACCGAGGACGAGGCCGCCGCCCTCTCCGGCGCGGCGATGGCGCACCGCTGCGGCATCCAGTTCCAGTTCGAGAACGAGGGGTATGCGACGCTCGACGACTTCCTCGCGCGCTTCAACGCGAAGAGGCGGCACCAGATCCGGCGCGAGATGCGCGAGGTCTCGAAGCAGGGCCTCTCGATCGAGACGCTGCGCGGCGCCGAGATCACGCCCGAGATCGTGGACGTGATGTTCGGCTACTACGCCTCCACGGTGGAGAAGTTCGCCTGGGGCCGGCAGTACCTGAACCGCGCTTTCTTCGAGGAGATCGCGGCCCGGCTCCGCTCCTCCGGGGAGCGCGCCGGGGGCCGGGGAGGCGTCGAGATCGTCCTCGCGCGGGACGGCAAACGCCCCATCGCGGGCGCGCTCAACCTCGCCGGGCCGACGACGCTCTACGGCCGTTACTGGGGCGCTTCGGAGGAGCGCCCCTTCCTGCATTTCAACGTCTGCTATTATCATCCGGTCGAGGACTGCATCGCCCGGGGACTGCGCCGCTTCGAGCCGGGCGCGGGCGGGTCGCACAAGCTCGTACGCGGATTCGCTCCGAGCATCACCCACAGCGCCCACCACCTCGCGCATCCGCGCCTCGACGCTGCGGTGCGCGATTTCCTTGTCCGCGAGCGCGCCGTCGTCCGCGCGAAGACGGCGGACAGGGACGTGGCATTCCGCTGAGCGCTCCTGACGACGCGCGGTGTTGACGTGACGCGCTCGCGGGAGAGATGCTGTCGGGCATGCGCGCCTTTCTTGCCCTCCTCACCTCCTCCCTCGTCGTCGGGTTCGCCGTGAGCGGCGGCTGCTCGAGCAACCCGGCGGCCGACGCGACCTCGACGACCACGGCGGCGACGGTCGCCGGCGCCGGCGGCTCGCTCGGCTTCGGCTGCTTCGGCGGCAGCCCGGACGGGCGGTGCACGATCCTCGCCCAGGTCCCCGAGAGCTGCGGCTGCCCCGATTGCGCGGACACGGCGAACTGCCTCGACTTCTGCAACGACGACGGCGCCTGCGATCTGCGGCCCGACGCCCCCGACGGTGAGGATTGCACCTGCCAGGACTGCGCCCACAGCGTCGCCGAATGCAGCCCGTCGCGCGGGTGCAACGACGCCGAGGGGTGCAACCTCAACGAGGATTGCACCTGCCCCGATTGCACGGACACGCCGCGGTGCACCGACCATTGCACCGACAACGGCTCGTGCGCGCAGTACTTCGAGGGCTGCTCCTGCGGCGATTGCCGCTCCGCGGAGCGCTGCGGCGGCAACCCGGCCACGACCACCACGGCCACGACGGGCGGCGGCGAGGGCGGCGAGGGCGGCGAGGGCGGCGGCAGCGGCGGCAGCGGCGCGGGCGGCGACCCGGCCGGCACCGGCGGCAACGGCGCGGGCGGCGACCCGGCCGGCACCGGCGGCAGCGGCGGCGCCGCCGGCACGGGCGGCGCGGGCGGCGCCTAGTACTACAGCCGCACGTCGCGGAATCTCCGCGGATTTCGATGAGCGGGCGGACGATCGTGACGCTTGGCTCCTCCGCACACGGATGGAGCCCAGCTCGTTCGGTGCTCACCGACGTGCGGCTGTAGTACTAGAGCGACAAACGGGTTGAAATCCCGAAAAAAAGCAGAAATTTCACAGGGAGGCGGGGAGGCGGGGAGGGAGAGACGGCGAGGGAGAGATTCTTTTTTTCTTCCTCCCCGCCTCCCCGCCTCCCTGTGAAATTTCTCCCGGTTTCAACATGATTGGTGCTCTAGCGCTCGGACAGCGAAGCAGACCACAGAGAGCGCATCTTATGTCACCGCCCGCGCCTCACTGCTTCGCGGTCAGCCCGTGCTTCCTCAGGAACATCCGCACGTGGTGGCGCTCCATGCCGGCGCGTCGCGCCATCTCGCTGACGTTGCCGCTCGTCGCGCGGATCAGCTCGCTGAAGTAGCGCTGCTCGAACGCCGCGACGGCGCTCCGCTTCGCCTCGCCGAAGGCCGACGTCGGCGCGACAACGTCGCCGCCGCCCTCGAGCGGGAGGATCGCCGCGATCGCCTCGGCCCCGGGCGGCAGGCTCGCGGCCACGCTCGTGACGTTCATGAGCTCGCGGACGTTGCCCGGGAAATCGTGCTGGCCGAGCGTCGTCGTGATGAGATTGACCATCTCCACGGCGCGCTCCGGGCACCCGAGGCGCGCGCAGACGCTCTCGACGAGCAGCGGAATGTCCTCGCGCCGCTCGCGGAGCGGCGGCAGCTCGACGCGCATCTGGGCGATCCGGAAGAAGAGATCGCTCCGGAAGCGACCGGTGTTCATGCTGCGGCCGAGATCGCGGCGGGTCGCCGCGACGATCCGCACGTCGACGGGCTCGTAGACCCGCGACCCGACGCGCTTCAGCTTCCGCTCGGACAGCACGCGGAGCAGCTTCGGCTGGAGCTCGGGCGGCAGCTCGCCCAGCTCGTCGAGGAAGATCGTCCCGCCGTTCGCCTCGTGGAAAGCGCCGCCCTTGCGCTCGGTCGCCCCCGGGAAGGCGTCCCGCTCGTGCCCGAACAGGAAGCTCTCGGCCAGCGCGCCGGGCAGCGAGGCGCAGTCCACGACGATGAACGGGCCGCCGCGCCGGCTCGATCCGTCGTGGATCGCCTGCGCCGCCAGCTCCTTGCCCGTGCCGGTCTCCCCGGTGATGAGCAGCGACAGCTCCGTCGCGGCCACCTCGCGCAGCAGGCGGAACAGGTGGCGCATCCGCGGCGAGGCGCCGATCAGCGGGCCGAAGCTCTCGTCGAAGCCGACGTCGACGCGCTCCTTGTCGAGCGGCTCGAAGCCCAGCACCGAGCCGCCGACCTGGATCACGCACGCGGCCGTCAAGATCGCGTCGCGGATGCGCACCGTCGACACGAACGTCCCATTCTTGCTGCCGAGATCGCGGACGAGCACGCCGGGCCCCTCGGCGCGCAGCTCGCAATGCGTCGAGCTGATCTCCGGATCGTCGACGACCACACCGCAGCTCGGATCGCGCCCCACCACGACCGGCGCGACGCCGATCTTGACAGGATCCCGGCCGGCCACCCGCAGCGTGCCGCCGCGAACGAACCACTGAACCGCGCGAGCGCGGGTCGCATCCCTCGTGGAGCTCATATCCAACGGTTATTCGATTTCTCCGGACTTGACCACATTCACGTACGCCCCCGCCACCGCATGACTGCGCCCACCTGGGCGCACCGGGTACGCGCCTTCCGGAGGAGCCACAGCGTCGTATCGCAAAACTTCACAACCACGAGAGGTATCGGGGAAAATTCAGATCCTTCGATGTGCCTAGCGCATAGCGGGAAAGGCCCTCGAGAGGTTAGACTGGGAGGCTACGCAGGAGATGATGCGGGCGCTTCTCCAGCTCGCTTCATCGGGCGTCGTTGAACGACAGCCCACATTGGGTTGTTCGACCGTGTGTCGATCAACGCGGTTCGGGGCTCCGCACTCCCGGTCCCTTCAACGCGGGGGCGCGCGCAGGCGCTCCCGGCGAGGATGCTTATGCCGAGAACAGGATGGTTACTCCGGAAGCGCGCCGCGACGGCCCTGGGGCTCCTCGGGCTCTCCGCGGGCGCGACCGCGCTCGCGTCCGCGTCGAGCGGTTGCAGCAGCGAGGCCGACGGCCCGTGCATCTCCGACGAGCAGTTCTTCGCCGAGAAGGTGTGGGTCCCCATCCTCTCGACGAAGTGCATCGGCTGCCATAACCCGCAGGGGCAGGCGGCGGAATCGAAGCTGATCCTCGCCGGGAGCAGCGAGGCGGGCTTCCTCGACAAGAACCTCGCGACGTTCAAATCGCTCGCGGGGCTCGAGCTGAGCGGCGAGTCGTACGTGCTCCTCAAGCCGACGAAGACGATCGAGCACGGCGGCGGCCACGTCATCGGCGTGGACAGCCCCGAGTACGAGGCGCTCCGGGAGATGGTCGACCGGACGAAGAACCCCTCGTCCTGCGAGACGGACGTCAACGCGTCCTTCGCCGGCGTGGTGATGAGCGGGCCGCAGGAGACGCTCCGCACGGCGAGCCTCGAGCTCGCCGGCCGCCTCCCCACCGAGGCCGAGGAGCAGGCCGTCGCGCAGAGCGGCATGGACGCGCTCGATCCGATCCTGGACCAGCTGCTCACCGAGGAGGCGTTCTACGTGCGGCTGAAGGAGATCTACAACGATCTCTTCCTCACCGATCGCTACCTGAACGGCGAGGCGGCCGTCGATCTGCTGAGGAGCGACGCGTACGACCCGAAGTGGTACAACAGCCTCCCGCAAGATCCCGCGCTGGTCGCGAAATACGGCGCGCGCGACCTGGAGGACGTCATCAACAGGATGAAGTCCTGGACGAACCGGGGTGTCGGGCGGGAGCCGCTCGAGCTCATCGCCTACATCGTGCGGAACGACAGGTCCTTCAAGGAGGTCCTCACCGCCGACTACACGGTCGTGAACCCGTTCTCCGCCAGAGCGTACGGCGTGACGGCCGAGTTCGAGAACGACGCGGATCCGGAGGAGTTCGTCCCGGCGAAGCGCGATCCGATCCCGCTCGCGGGCGTGCTCACCTCGCCGGTCTTCCTCTCCAGGCACCCGACGACGAGCACCAACAGGAACCGCCACCGGGCGAGGATGGTCTATCAGTACTTCCTCGGCACCGACATCCTGAAGACGGCCGAGCAGCCGCTCGATCAGACGAAGATCACCGACTTCAACCCGACGATGAACAACGCGGCGTGCACCGTCTGCCACGCCGCCCTCGACCCGCTGTCGGGCGGGTTCCACACCTTCGACTCGTCGGGGCGGTACCGGGCGGACGACGCCTGGTACGAGGACATGCGGCCGCCGGGCTTCGGCGCCCTGTCGGTGCCGTTCAGCGAGTTCCCGAGCGCGCTCTCGTGGGTGGCGAAGCGCGTCGCCGACGACCCCCGCTTCGCGCTCGCGGCGGTCTACACGATGTACACCGGCCTCACCGGGCAAAAGCCGCTCGTCGCGCCGACGAACGACGATCCGGAGTTCAGCGCCAAGTTCCGCGCGTACCTCGCCCAGTATCACGCCTTCAACGCGATGGCGCGCGACTTCGCCGACGGCGATTACAACCTGAAGACGGTCGTCAAGGCCATCGTCAAGAGCCCTTATTTTCGCGCGCGCAACGTCCTGCAGGCGTCGTCGCAGGGCAACGCGCCCTCACAGCTCGGCGGCACGCGGTTCCTCGGGCCCGAGCAGCTGCACCGGAAGATCTGGGCGGTGACGGGGTATCCGTGGCGCCCGAGGGCGTTCGAGGACGACGGCAGCCGCTACGACTTCCTGCTCCGGCGCGACGCCTACCGCTTGCTGTACGGCGGCATCGATTCGGAGGAGGTGATCCAGCGGATCACCGAGCCGAACGGGATCATGGCCAACGTCGCCGACCGGATGGCGAACGAGATGTCGTGCATCTCGGTGCCGCGCGATCTGAAGCTCCCGCAGGAGGAGCGGCTCCTCCTCCCCTTCGTCGAGGCGACGTTCGAGCCGCGGGACACGAACGATTTCGACGTGCTGCCGGCCGTCGAGGCGATCAAGCAGAACATCCAGTACCTGCACAAGCGGGTGCTCGGCGAGTCGCTCGAGCTCGGCGACCCGGAGCTCGAGCGGACCTACAAGGTCTTCCTCGAGACGTGGGAAGAGGGCAAGGCGGGCATGAAGAAGCCGGAGGGCGACGAGGGCCGGCTCTCGACGTGGCTGCCGGGCGCCTGCCACGTGAACAACGACTACTGGACCCGCGACGGGCTGCCCGAGGAGGAGAGGCTCCAGCGGGACGAGAAGTACACGATCCGCGCGTGGATGAGCGTGATGACCTATCTCCTGTCGGACTTCAGGTTTCTTTACCAGTAGGAGCAGCCATGGAACGTCGAGATTTCCTCAAACTGGCATCTATGGCGGGCCTTGGCGTCGTCGCAGCGGGCTCCTTGTCCAGGGACGCCGCGGCGGCCGACCCCTACACAGGCCCCCTCTGGGTCCACCTCCACGCGAGCGGCGGCTGGGACCCGACGAGCCTCTGCGATCCGAAGGGCGCGATGAGCGTCGAGGAGCAGGAGCGGCGGGAGGCGATGAACCGCAGCTACCTGAACGCAGACATCGGGACGGCCGGCAACCTCAGGTTCGCGCCGGTCGGCGGCAACGCCGAGTTCTTCCAGAAGCACCACAGCCGGCTGCTCGTCATCAACGGCATCGACACCGCGACGAACAGCCATGACGCGGGCGTGCGCAACACCTGGTCCGGGACGCTCCGCGAGGGCAAGCCCGGCTTCGCGGCGCTCGTGGCCGGCGTCCACGGCGGCGAGCTGCCGATGGGGTTCATCAGCAACGGCGGCTACGACACGACGGCGAACCTCGTGGCGGTCACCCGCGTGCCGGACACGGGCCTCCTGCAGCGGCTCGCCTACCCGAACAGGATCGATCCGTCGAACAACGAGAACCTCGAGCAGTACCACACCGACGCGACGATGACGCGGATCCTCGAGGCGCGGCAGGCGCGGCACGGGGTGAAGCTCGAGCAGCAGCGCCTGCCCCACGTGAAGCAGGCGATGAGCACGCTCTTCACATCCCGCGTCGGGCAGAACGAGCTCAAGCAGCTCATCCAGTTCCTGCCCGAGAAGTTCGAGGACGCCTCGCTGAGGCGGCAGGCGCAGGTCGCGCTCGCGGCCTACCGGGCCGGCATCTGCGTCAGCGCCAACCTGACGATCGGCGGGTTCGACACCCACGGCAACCACGACGACAGCCACATCCCGCGGCTCACCCAGATCTGCGACGGCGTCGACTTCCTCCTGGCCGCCGCCGAGGAGCAGGGCATCGCCGACCGGATCGTCATCGTCGTGGGCTCGGACTTCGGGCGGACGCCGGGCTACAACGAGGGCAACGGCAAGGACCACTGGAACATCACGAGCATGATGCTTGTCGGCGCAGGCATCCCGGGAAACCGGGTGATCGGCGCGACGGACGATCGGCACAACCCCTTGGAGGTCGATCCGGTGACGCTCGCGCCCAAGCAAGGCGGCGTCCGGATCACGCCGGGGCACATCCACAAGGCGCTGCGCAGGCTCGCGGGGATCGCGGACGACCCGCTCGTGCAGCGATTCCCGCTCTCCGAGGAAGAGGACCTGCCGATCTTCGGATGACGCGCGCGGCGGGGGCGGGCGCGGCCCGGTTGACCACGATCGACGGGCGCCTCCCCTCGCCCGCCGCTCACTCCACCGAGAACGCGATCTCCTCGCCGGCGGACGCGCCGTCCGCCTCGACGCGGAGCCGGTGCGCGCCGGCGACGAGCGGCCAGTCGAGCGCGAACGGGGGACCGACCTCGATCGGGCGGCCGTCGAGCACGAAGCGCGCGCGGCGCACGCCCGGCGGGACGTCGGCCCGGAGCCGGATCGCCTGCAGCGAGTTGACCGAGGGGTCGAGGACGAACCGGGCGCCGTCAGGCGGGAACGCGACGCGGACGCGCGCGCCGGCCGGAGGGACGCCGTCGCCCCCGGGGAGCGGGCCGCAGAGGGGCGACGCCTCCTCGGGCGCGACGGGGCGGCCGGCGGCGCGCGCCCAGGCGGTGAGCTCCGCGTCGTAGCGCTCGAAGACGCGCTCCTCGACCGCCGCGTCCGGGCAGGCGCCGGCGCGCAGGCCGTTGCGGCGATCGATGCGCACGGCCTCGTGCATGTCGCACGGCGCGAGCGCCGCGGCGTCGCCGCGCGGGAGGAGCTCCCGGCGGCGGTGCGGGCACGCGGCGGTCGGCCGCATGCCGGAGAGGCCGCAGACCTCGACCTCGGCGAGCAGCTCGGGATCGGGCGGATCGAAGGGGCGCGGCGGCCGGACGCGCGCGGCGGCGAGCATGGCGTCGCGGAAGAGCGGGCCCGCGCCGGTGATGCCGCTGACGCCGCCCATGGGGGAGCCGTCGAAGTTGCCGACCCAGACGGCGACCGTGACGTCGGGCGTGAAGCCGACCGCGAGGTTGTCGCGGAACCCCTTGGAGGTGCCCGTCTTCGCGGCCACAGGGAACGGCAGGTCGAGCGCGCTGCCCTCGCCGAACGAGCCGATGCGCGCCTTGTCGTCGGCGAGGATGTCGACGATCACCCGCGCGCGCGCGGCGTCGAGGACGCGCGCGCCGCGCCCTGGAGGCGCCGCGGGCGGCTCGACGGGAGCCGCGCCGGCGCCGCCCGCGGGCGACGAGAGAGAGAGCGCGCGCACCGCGCGCACCGGCAAGTAGAGGCCGCCGCGCGCGAGCGTGGCGTAGGCGTTCGCGAGATCGAGGAGCCGGACCTCGCCGTCGCCGAGCGCGATCGCGACGCCGTAGCGCGACGGTTCGCCGTCGAGCGAGCCCAGGCCGAGCTCGCGGAGCCGCGCGAGGACGCGCTCGGGGCCGAGCGCGGCCGCCGTCCAGACCGCCGGGACGTTGTACGAGCTGGCGAGCGCGTCCCGGAGGCGGACAGGGCCGTGGAAGCGCCCGTCGTAGTTCCGCGGCACGTAGCTGCCGCCCTCCGCGGTCGGGAACGAGAGCTCGACGTCGGGCAGGACGGTCGCGGCCGTGAACCCGAGCTGCTCCATGGCGAGCCCGTAGACGAACGGCTTCAGGGCGGAGCCGGGCTGGCGCAGCGCGAGGACGCCGTCGTTGTGCCCGAGCCCGGCGGCGTCCTCGATGTCGTGCGACCCGACGTACGCGAGGATCTCGCCGGTCGCGTTCTCGAGCACCACCACCGCCGCGGCGCCGACGTCGCGGTCCGAGAGGCCCCGGACGGTCTGCTGCGCGAGGACCTCGATCTCGCGCTGGAGGCCGCGGTCGATCGTCAGGGTGATCGAGCTCGCCCGGCCGCGCAGCGGCGCCGCGCCGCCTTCGGGGGGGACGGCGGCCGGGCCCAGCGCGCCGCCGAGCACGGCGTGGACGAGGTGCGGCGCGCCGAGCCCGCTGCCCTTCGGGGCGAGCGCGATCGGCTCGGCGCGGGCGCGCGCGACCTCGGCCTCGCCGGCGAGGCCGGCCGCGAGCATGCGATCGAGGACGCGGTTCCGGCGGCGCTCGAGCGGCCCCGCGCCGCGGCGCGGATCGTACAGCGAGGGGCCGCGCGGCAGGCTGGCGAGCGCGGCGGCCTCCGCGAGCGACAGGTCCGCGGTGGGCTTGTCGAAGTAGAAGCGGCTGGCCGCCTCGACGCCGCGCAGGCCCGGGCCGAAGGCGACCCGGTTCAGGTACTGCTCGAGGATCTCGCGCTTCGAGAGCGACGCCTCGATGCGGAGCGCGAGCGCCATCTCGCCGAGCTTGCCGCGCACGGTGCGGGGGCGCGGGACGAGCGCGCGCGCGAGCTGCTGCGTGATCGTGGACGCGCCCGAGACGACGCGCCGCTCCGCCGCGAGCTGGCCGAGCGCCCGCGCGATCGCGATCGGGTCGACGCCTGGGTGGCGCGTGAACCGCCGGTCCTCCGCGGCCAGGAGCGCGCGCTGGATGCGATCGCCGGCCTCGGCGAGCGGCAGCCAGCGCGCGCGCGCGCCGTCGCCGGCGCGGAGCTCGCGGAGCACGGTGCCGTGGCGATCGAGCAGCACCGTGGAGACGGCGCGCTCCTCGGAGGCCCCGAGCGCCGGCGGGAGCGGCGTGAGGGCCGCGGCGACGGCGAGCAGGAGCCACGGGGCGACGGCGAGCGCGAGCGCGAGCCACGCGGCGCGGCGCAGGACGAGCGGCAGGCGCGGGTGGACGCGCGCGAGCCAGCGCCCTGCGCGGCCGGGACCGGGCGGGGAGAGCGCGCGCACGGCTCAGCGCGGGCGCGGCGCCGCGTCCGGCGCCCGGCTCCCGACCTTGACCGCGAGGGCGCCCGTCCGGCCAAAGACCTCGGGGCTGTACATCTCCTCCGCGCGCGCGGGCGGGACCACGAACGACCCGAGCGTCGTGGCGCGCGCGAGGTAGCGGTACCGGTACATCCCGGCGGCCATGTGGTCGACGAAGAACAGGACCCGGTCGTCGCGCACCTCGCGGACGAAGCGGCTCGGGTTGTACGCGCGGCCGGTCGCGCGCAGGTCGTCCTGATCGTCGTCGTCGTCGTCGTCATCTGCCCTGTCCTCCGCCGCGTCGACGTCGAGCGAGCGCGCGGACGTGGCGAGGCGCGCGTCGATCGCCTCGAGGCCGGCCGGCAGCGGATCGTCGATGACCACGAAGTCGCGCGGCGAGGGCGTCACAACGAGGATCTCGCCGAGCACGAGGTCGCTGCCGGCGAAGGCGAGCGACGAGGGCGCCGCGCCGGGCCGACGCGGCGCGCCGTCCGGCGCCCCGCCGCCGAGCGCGGCGGCGAGCTCCTCGGGCGCGAGCGCGCGCAGCGACTTCTCGATGTAGAAGCCGCGATCGAGCCCCGCCGTCGGGAGCTCCTTGCGCGCGTAGCGGAGCCGCGCCTCGTAGAAGAGCCTGCCGCGCCCGTCGACGGTGAACGCGAGCGGCGCGCCCGCGGCGCTCGCGAGCCGCGCCGCGGGGATCGACGTCTTGACCTGCTCGGTCGTCGGGCCGTGGAACGGGGCGGAGAACAGCTCCGCCTGCCCAAGGAACACCCGCGCGTCGAAGTCGGGCGCCGACTTCTCCTGCGCCGCGCGGTACTTGTCGAGCGCGAGCAGCGCCCAGGCCGTCTCCTGCGTGCTGCGCCACGTGCCCCCGCGGCGATCCGCGAGCAGGCCCGCCGCGAGCCGCGGCCCGAGCGGGTGCGCGGGCCGCGCCGCGAGCAGCGCGCGCAGCACGAGCGCCGAGGTGCGGGCCTCGGAGTCCATGAGGACCGCGTACGCGTCGCCGTGGTTGTGGACGGCCCGCGCGATCGGGCCGTCGAGGCGCAGCGCCCCCTCGAGCTCGCGCACGAGCTCATCGACGGCCGCCCTGTCGCTCTTGCCGATCACCATCGCGTGGGCGAGCAGCGCCTTCGAGAAGAGCGGCAGCTTGGCGCGCTCGTCGAACAGCTGGCTCGCGCGCCCCGGGTCGGGGGCGCCGCTCGCCGCGAGGACGTCGAGGATGAACGGCGCCGTCGCCCGCAGCAGCGGATCGTCGCCGGCCTCGTTGAGCCGCCCGCGCAGGAACGACGTCGCGCGCTCCAGCGCGTCGGCCGGCACCGCGACCCTGTAGCGCTTCGCCTCGGTGAGGCCCCACAGCGCGTACGCGGTGGTCCACAGGTCCGCCCGGTCCGACTCGGCGAAGAAGCCGAAGCCCCCGTCCCCGCGCTGGTGCGAGAGGATCTCCCGGACCGTCTTGCCGATGACCGCCGTCAGGTCCTTCGGCAGCGCGATCCCGTAGGCCTTCGAGAGCTCGCGCAGCGAAAGGAGCGGCACCATCCGGCTCGTCAGCTGCTCGGTGCACCCGTACGGGTACTCGAGCAGCTGCTCCACGCCGCCGCCGAGCCCCACGAGCGCGGTCGGCGCGAGGCTCACCGTGAGCCCGCCCGTGTCGTCGCGGATCGCCGACAGGTCCCCGAGCTTCTCCGCGCTCGCGGTGGTCGTGTCGCCGTAGAGCGCGACGGCCTCCGGCGACATGGGCGCCCTGACCTCGCGCGTCACCTCGACGACGTCCGACGCGCCGCCCCCGGTCGCGCGGAAGCGCAGCGTCGCCGGGCCGGCCCGCGGCGCCGAGAGCGCGAAGCGGACCTCGGCCGACCCGCCCGGGGCGAGCTCCACCGCGCGCTTCGCGCTGCCCGCGAGCGTGAGCCCCGACGCGGTGAGCTCCACCTCGACCGTCGTCGGCTTCGCGAGCCCCTTCGACGTGACGACCACGCCCGCGTCGATCGCGTCGCCGGCGCGGAGGAAGCGGGGCAGCGCCGGCCGGGCCATGAGCGGCCGGCTCGCCGTCACGCGGGACTCGCCGTAGCCGAAGCGGTCGTCCTCGGCGGTCACGACCGCCATGACCCGGTAGGTCGTGAGCGAGTCCGGCAGCTTGAAGCTCGCGCGCACCTGCCCGGAGGCGTCGGTGACGAGCGCGGGGTGGTAGTAGGCGCTCTGGCGGAAATCGCGGCGCACGCCCGTGCTGCCCTGGGCGCCGCCGCCGCCCGCGCGCCCCTTGTCGGCGCCGAGATCGGCGAACGGGTTGCGCACCCGGGCGAGCGCCTCGCGCGTCTCGACCGTCGCCACCCTCAGGCTGCGCGGCGCGCCGAACACCGGGATCGGATCCGGCGTCGCGTAGCCGGTCAGCGAGAGCACGCCCTCGTCCACGGCGTAGAGCGTCACCTCCGCGCGGGCGGGCTGGCCGGCACGATCGCGGACGTCGACGTCGACGCGGAGCGGATCGCCGGGGCGCGCGTCCGCCTTGTCCGGGCGGACGCGCACCGCGAGCCGCTGCGCCTCCGGGTTCACGCGCAGCGGCGCATAGCCGAGGCGGAACGCCGGCGCGCCGACGTCGGGCCCGGGCACCCCGCCCTTCCCGGGCGCGGGCGGCGGCTTCGTCCGCCCGCGCAGGATCAGCACCGAGACGAACGCGTTCGGCCGGAGGTCCTCCGTGATCGGGACGTCGATCACCGGCATGGCGCCCGACAGCTTCACCTTCCGGTGCGACGAGATCCCGGCGCGCTCGACCGTGACGAGCGCGTCGGCGGACGCGAACGGCGACTTCACGATCACGCGCGCCGTCTGCCCGATCTCGTAGCTGTCGCTGTCGGGCACGAGCTCGACCTTGAGCTCGTCGCTGTCGCCGAAGCCGCCGCCGCCCCCCTCGCCGAGCGCGTAGACCCCGGCGGCGGCGCCGACCGGGTTGCCGCGGCGGTCCTTGGCCGTCGCGTGCAGCAGGTAGTAGCCGCCGGAGGGCACCGCGAGCTCGCAGCTGCGCGGCGTCGCCGCCGTCGTCACGCCGCACCGCGCGACGACCTTGTCGACCGGCACGCTGATGCTGCGGTACGCGCTGCCGCTCTCCGCGCGGGCGAGCGTCCACGTCCGATGCACGAGCTCGACCCGGACGGCGACCTGCGCGACGCGCGCCCCCTTCGGGTCGACGGCGAGGATCTCCGGCCGGAGCACCTCGCCCGCCTTCGCGAAGCGATCGGGCTCCTTGAGGGCGACGTAGAACTCGGCCGGGTGCACGAGCGCCGTCGAGCTCCCGGCGATCGCCTGGCGCGACACGTCCGTGATCTCCGCCTCGCACGTGACGAGCTCGGTGCCGCGCTGCCCGGGCATGGCGAGCGTCGCGCCGATCGCCGCCTGCCCGGCCGCGTCGAGCTTCTCGCGCCCGCTCTGCACCTCGAACTCGCGCGGGGCCCCGTCCAGCAGGGCGTCGGTGAGCTCGTCCTCGCGGACCGTGAAGCCCTCGAGCCCCGGCGGCGAGAACGCCGACGGCGCGCGTGTCACCGAGAGCCGCGCCTCCGCGTTCGTCATCGGCGCCCCGAACAGGTAGTCGCCGCGCGCGATCCAGCGCGCCTTGTCGCCGCGGACGTAGCTCGGCCTGTCGCTCTCGACGCTCACCTTGAACTCGGCGGGGCGGTACTCGGCGACCTCGACGCTGCCCGTCACGTCCGGCCACCCCGCCTCGCCCCCCTGGACCGTCGCGGCGAGGCCGTACGTGCCGAGCCGCGCGGTCTCCGGGATCTTCACGTCGGCCGAGAACGTGCCGAAGGCGCTGAGCGACGGGGAGAGGGTGACGAGCGCCTCGCCGTCGGGCCCCTCCACCTTGAACGCGACGCTCTTGCCCGCCGGCGTCCTCGTCCCCCGCGCCGCCTCCTCGCGGAAGATCCCCCTCACGCGCACCGTGTCGCCCGGCCGGTAGATGCCGCGATCGGAGAACACCATCCCGAACGGGCGCGGCTCGCTGAAGTCGGACTGCGCGCCGAAGCGCCACCCGCTGAGCGCGTCGGCCACGCGGCGGTACGTCCAGTCGTCGCCCGAGCGCGCGAAGATCACGCCGCGCTCCGGGCCGGGCGTGGCGCCGGGCCGGTACGCCGTCGCCGGGACGGTCGCGAACCCCTCGGCGTCGGTGAGCACCGCCGCGGGCGCGCGCGCGCCCGGGGTCCGGATCCACACGCTGGCGCCGGGCACCGGCGCGCCCGTCGACAGGCGCGTCACCCACACGACCGAGCCGTTCGGCGACACCTTCGCGCTGATCCCGAGGTCGGTCACCTGCGCGATCACCGCCTCCGAAGCGGTGCGCGCGTGCCGCGTCCCTGGCCGCGCGGTGTAGCTGATCCCGATCGCGAGCGGCCCGCGCTTGCCCTCGCCGCCGAGCACCTCGCTGGCCCGCACGAGGTGCGTCGCCGGCGCGTTGGTCGCGGCGGCCGGGCGCAGGACCGACTGCTTGCCGCCGGGCAGCGCCGCGATCTCGCTCATCTTCGGGCTCCGCCCCGGGCTGTTCGGGTCGGCCTCCAGCGCGAGCACCGCCTCCTCGGTCATCGCGCCGAGCGCGAGCGAGAGCTCGCGCACGTTCACGGACACGACGGGGATCTCGCGCCGCTGCGCCGGCTCGAAGATGCTCCCGGTGAGGCCGATCTGCGCCTCGGGCCAGCGATCGCCGAACGCGACCTGCTCGGTGACGGCGCCGGCGAGCGCCTGTCCGTGCTGGTCGCGCAGGCCGGCGGCGACGCGCACCTGGTAGCTGCGCCCCGGCACGAAGCGCCCGCCGAGGTGGAGGCGGCTCGTGAGCATGTTGTCCTCGAGCCACGTCGGCCACGTCAGCTTGACGGCGGGCTCCACCGAGATCGCCCGCTTCGCGTCCGCGAAGCGGACGGGGTTCGAGAAGGAGAGCGCGAAGCCCCCGTCGGGCGCGCAGGCCCCCTGCGGCGTGTCGCGATCGCACTCATGGCGCAGCACCCGGAGCGGCCCGTAGGTGCGGTACGAGAACCGCTGCTCCTCGCCGGCCGGCAGCGGCCCTTCGCTGCCGCGGAGGCTCCCGGCCACGACGACCTCGACCTCGCTGTTGCGCGGCAGCGGCGCGCGCGGGACGATCTCGGCGAGCATCTCGTTCTTCGGGTCGGGGCGCCGGACGTCGAACGCCACCTTGGCCGCGAGGCCGGCCGCCCTGATGGACACGCTCCGCGCGACCTCGGCGGTCTCGACCGGCTGGTTGAACCTCAGCTCGAACCGCGTATCCGGCCTGAGGTCGTCCCTCCCCGACCACGGCTCGACGCGCGCGACGCTGGGCAGCTCGGTGCGGAAGGTGAGCACGTAGGGCTCGGCGAGCGCGCTGCCGTCGAGCGCGCGCGTGCCCGCCGGGACCTCGACGGTGAACGCCGTGCCGCGCGGCAGGCGCCCCTCGGGGGCGAACGTGAGGCCGCTCGTGCCGACCCAGCGCCAGCTCCCCGGCGCGGGCGGCTTGAGGATGGCGGGGGCGGCGGCCTCGCCGCCGGCGAGGTCGAGCGGCCGCATGGGCCGGTTGAAGACGAGGCTGATCTCGGCCGGGCTCGTCGTCTGCCCGCGGGGCGCGCCGAACACCACCGCGAACGGCCCCTCCGCGGCCCTGGCGCCCGGATCGAGCGCTCCGGGAGCGAGCGTGCCGCGCGGCGGAACGTTGGGGGCGCGCGCGCCCTGAACGCACGCGAGGCTGAGGGCGATGGCCGCCAGGGCGGCAGGCGCGAACCGGAGGCGCGGAGCGGCGAGCATGGTCCCGCGACTCAGCAATGGCGATGCCGCGGGCGCAAGGGGCCTGTCCGCGGCGGAAGCCGGGCGCGCGATGTGGCAGGCGGGACACACCGGGGAAGCTCCGGGACGCGGCGGACGAGGGTGGGGGTGGCCGCGGCGCCCAGGTTCGTCGCTGCCTCTACGTCCACCGCAGGCCCCAGGAGAGGGCGCTCGTCGCGCGAACGAGCGCGATGGAGGGGGCTCACGGCCAGGTGGCCAGCACCGGGGCAATCCACCGTTCCGGATCGCGAAACCCGGGGTGCTGCTCGATGTGCACGAATCGCCGAGATCGCCGGGGAGGGGGCGCCGCGGCGCTGCCAAAGCCCCACTCCATCGGCGCGCTGTTGAGGAGCCGCCCCTGGACGTTGCTCGTCGCGTTGAGCGAGCACGCACGGCTGCCGGCGACGCCGATCCGCCATGTCGGCTCGCGGGCGAGGAGGTTCTTCCTGAGCTCCAGGATCTTGTCCTCCCCCGCGGGGGGCGTGCCCACGCCGTGAGAGAGGTGCACATCCACGGGCGCGCACGTGTCCTCGGCCATGCCGTGCCACTGAATGGCCCACCACGGCTTCTCCCCGTAATGGGCCATGACCTCCACATGCGTTGTGTGGAACATGGTCGCCGCGTTGCGGGTGGCGTCCGAGCTGGCCGAGACGCCGTGGAATCCGCCCTCGCCCGGCCTCGCGTCGCGGTGCGCGCCGGCCAGGAGGAAGGTGCGGGATCTCGTCTTCTTGAAGACGGTGACGGCCTGCGTCTCGGTCCCTGCGTCCGCGATCGGGTGCGACACCTGGTGGCTGAGCTCCCGCTCGGCGCTCGCGTCGACGATGAAGGCCCCGAAGCCCCGATCGACCACCCCGTCCCCGTTCCAGTCGGCGGTCTCCATGAGCACGCAGTAGCTGCGGCCGTTGTCCGCGTCGCGGAAGCGCCGGATCTGCACGAAGAGCGACAGGCTGTAAGGGAGCGCGAAGCCGCAATCGCCGCGCAGCATGGCGGAAGCGACGCTCCGCCAGGCGCTCATCTCCGCGAAGCTCGGGGCGACGAACGTCCCTGATCCCCGGCTGGGCATCTGGTCGCGAAGGCACGCCACGAGCGCCTCGAGGGTCGCGCTCGATGGACAGGTCCGCTCGGCGGCGCCCGTGGCTCCCGTCGGGCGCGTCGCCAGGAGGACGCTGGCGCTCAGGACGAGAAGGAACGATCGGCCGCACCGCATGCCAAAGACACCTCCGGCTCCGGGCTCACCGGGCCGACGTGCGCCGGGTGCAAGGCCGGGACCGGACGGGAGAGGGGCGCGCTGTGCGGATCGTTCGCGGTCGCCGCGGCCACCACATCGCAGCATCCCTCGGACCGCAGCGTCACGCCCCGCAAGCTCCCCGAAAAAGAGCGGAAATAGTGGAGGCCTTATCCTCGACGGCGTGAAGCTCCTCCCGCAAGCGCTGCTCGGACGCGAGACCGCCGAGGCGATCGCCATCCCCGCCGGGGCCCTCGCGGCCTCGCTGCTCGTGTTCGGCGCCTTCGTGGCCTCCCAGGGGGCGAACCCGCTCGGCGTCTATTACGACATGTACCGCGGCGCCTTCGGCACGTGGTTCTCGTTCCAGAACACCCTCCTGCGCGCCGCGCCGCTCATGCTGACCGCGCTCTGCACGGCGCTCCCGGCGCGCCTCGGCCTGATCGTCATCGGCGGCGAGGGCGCGGTCGTCGTGGGCGGGCTCTCGGCCGCGTCGGCGGCGCTGGCCTCGCGGGCGCTCGGCGCGCCGCCCGTCGCGGTGCTCGCCGCGATGCTCCTGTCGGGGCTCGCCGCCGGCGCGCTCTGGATCGGCCTCGCCGGCGCGCTGCGCGTGTACCGCGGCGTGAGCGAGACGATCAGCAGCCTGCTCCTCAACTACATCGGGATCGCGATCCTGAACCACCTCGTCGAGGGCGCCCTGCGCGACCCGGCGAGCCTGAACAAGCCGTCCACGGCCCCGATCGGCGCCGAGAACGCGCTGGGGAGCCTGCCCGGCGTCGAGGTCCACTGGGGCCTCGCCTACGGCGTGCTCGCCTGCGCGCTCTGCTACGTGCTCATGCACCGGACGACGTTCGGCTTCGCCGCGGCGATGAGCGGCGGCAACGTCCGCGCGGCGCTCCTCGCCGGCCTGCCGGTCAAGCGCCTCGTCGTGATCACCTGCATGCTCGCCGGCGCGTGCGCGGGGCTCGCCGGCATGGTGGAGGTCGCGGCCGTCCACGGCCGCGCCAGCGCGTCGCTGGTCAGCGGCTACGGGACCACCGGGATCCTCGTCGCGTTCATCGCGCGCCACAACCCGCTCGCGATCCTGCCGGTCGCCCTCCTGCTCGGCGGCATCGGCGCGAGCGGCGGCCTGCTGCAGCGCACGGCGCAGCTCCCCGACGCGACGGTGAACGTCCTCCAGGGGATCCTGTTCATCGCGATCCTCGCGAGCGAGACGCTCCACGGGCGCCCCCGCGCCGCCCGCGAGCCCGAGGTCCGGCAGGCGGCGCCTGCATCGGCGGTGGCGTGATGAGCGACGCAACGGCGCTGGGTCTCTGGGGCATCCCCCTCGCGGTCGCCGCCGGGGCCATCCGCATCAGCACGCCTTTCCTCTTCGTGAGCCTCGGCGAGTGCCTCACCGAGAAGAGCGGCCGCGTGAACCTCGGCCTGGAGGGCACGCTCGTCATGGGCGCGATGGGCGGCTACGGCGTCTCTTACCTCACCGGCTCTGCCTGGCTCGGCGTCCTCGCCGCCGGCCTCATCGGCGCGGCGCTCGGCGCGCTGCACGCGTGGCTGTGCTCGAAGCCGCGGGTCAACGACATCGCGGTCGGCATCGCGCTCATGCTCTTCGGCGTCGGCCTCGCCTTCTTCCTCGGCAAGCCGCTCATCCAGCCCACGGCGCCCCGCCTGCCCGCGATCTCGCTCGGCTTCTTCAGCGATCTGCCGCAGGTCCGCGCCGCGCTCGAGGTGAACGCGCTCTTCCTCATCGGCGCCGCGCTCGCCCCGCTCCTGCTCTGGATGCTGAGCCGCACCCGCTCCGGGCTCGTGCTCCGCACCGTCGGAGAGAGCGCCGACAGCGCCCGCGCGATGGGGGTCGACGTGAACCTCGTCCGGCGGCGCGCGACGATGGCCGGCGGCTTCCTGGCCGGCGTCGGCGGCTCGTTCCTCTCGCTCTTCTACCCCGGCAGCTGGAACGAGGGCCTGTCGAGCGGACAGGGGCTCATGGCCGTCGCCCTCGTCATCTTCGCGCGCTGGAACCCGGTGCGCTGCCTCGCGGCCTCGCTCCTCTTCGGCGGCGCGAGCGCGCTCGGCCCGGCGCTCCAGTCGGTGGGCGTCACCTGGGGATACCACCTCTTCAACGCCGCGCCGTACATCGTCACGCTGGCCATCCTTGTCGCCGCGAGCTCCGCGACCCGGCCCCTGCGCGACCAGCCCGCCGAGCTCACGCTCGCCCGATGAGCCCAGGAGACGCGAACACCCCAGGAACCACGCGAAACGCTGCGAAACGCTGAACAACAGGAGGACTCGACGCATGACCTACGTGGCCGCTGACCCCTACGCCTGGCCGTACAACGGCGAGCTCCGCCCCGAGACGACGGCCCTGATCGTCATCGACATGCAGACCGACTTCTGCGGCAAGGGCGGGTACATCGATCGGCTCGGGTACGACATCTCGCTGACGCGGGCTTGCATCGCGCCGATCCAGCGCGTGCTCGCGGGGGTGCGCCGCCGCGGCGTCCACGTCCTGCACACGCGCGAGGGGCACCGGCCGGACCTCTCCGACCTTCCGGCGAACAAGCGGTGGCGCTCGCGCCGGACCGACGGCGGGCGCGGCACGGGCGTCGGCATCGGGGATCTGGGCCCGTGCGGGCGGGTGCTCGTCCGGGGAGAGCCGGGCTGGGAGATCATCCCGGAGCTCGCGCCGCTGCCCGGCGAGCCGATCATCGACAAGCCGGGCAAGGGCTCGTTCTGCGCGACCGACCTCGATCTCATCCTCCGCCAGCGCCGCATCGAGAACCTGATCCTCACCGGGATCACGACGGACGTCTGCGTGCACACGACCCTGCGCGAGGCGAACGATCGCGGCTACGAGTGCGTGCTGCTCTCCGACTGCTGCGCGGCCACGGACCCCGGCAACCACGCCGCGGCCCTGAAGATGATCACGATGCAGAACGGGGTGTTCGGCGCGGTCTCGACCTCCGCGGCGCTCCTGGAGGCGCTCGCGTCGTGATGGACCCGCGCGTCCTCTCGAGCCCGGCGGCGAGGCCGATCCGCGCCGCCGCCGCCCGCGACCCCGGCCCGCTCGGGCCGCCCCCGGCGCTCTCCGCCTCCGGGATCACGAAGCGGTTCGGGCCGCTGCTCGCGCTCGACGACGTGTCGCTGCGCCTCGCGCCCGGGAGCTTCCACGCGCTCCTCGGCGAGAACGGCGCCGGCAAGAGCACGCTGGTCAAGTGCATCATGGGCTATCACCCGGCCGACGCGGGCGAGGTGCGGGTCGGCGACGCCGCCCTGTCCATCAGGAGCCCGCGCGAGGCGCAGTCGCTGGGGATCGGCATGGTCTACCAGCACTTCACCCTGGTGATGAACATGACGGTCGCCGAGAACCTCGTGCTCGCGCGCCCGTCGCTCCCCCTCGTCATCGACTGGCGCAAGGAGCGCGAGGCGATCCGCGCGTTCATGGCGCGCATGCCCTTCCAGATCGATCCGGAGCGGACCGTGCGCGAGCTCTGCACGGGCGAGAAGCAGAAGCTCGAGATCCTGAAGCAGCTCTACCTCGGCAGCAGGATCATCCTCCTCGACGAGCCCACCTCGGTCCTCACGCCCGCCGAGGCCGACGAGGTGCTCGGGATGCTCCGGCGGATGGCCGAGGAGCAGCGGATCAGCGTGCTCATGATCTCGCACAAATTCCGCGAGGTGACGGCGTTCGCCGACGAGGTCACGGTGCTGCGGCGCGGCCGGGTCGCGGGCCGGGGCAAGGCCCGGGACCTCACGCCGGCGGCCATGGCCGAGATGATGGTCGGCGCGCAGCCGGCGCACGTCTCCGCGGCGCGCGGCGACGCGCCCCCCGGGGAGCCGGTCCTGCGCATCGAGGGGCTCGCCGCGACCGACGGCCGCGGGCGGCGGGCGCTCGACGGCGTGACGCTCGCGGTCCGCCGCGGCGAGATCGTCGGGATCGCCGGCGTCTCGGGCAACGGGCAGGAGGAGCTCGTCGAGGTGCTCGCGGGCCAGCGGACCGCGCGGGCGGGCGCGGTGCTCGTCCATGGCGAGCCGTACGGCGCCGGACGCGAGCAGACCCGGGCGCACCGGGTGCGGTGCCTGCCCGAGGAGCCGCTGCGCAACGCCTGCGTGCCTGCGATGTCGGTCGCCGAGAACCTCGGCTTCCGCGTCTTCGACAGGCCGCCGTTCACCGCGCTCCGCTTCGGCGTGAGCCGCGCCGCGCTGCGGCGGTCGGCCGAGCGCCTCGTCGCGGAGTACGCCGTCAAGACGCCCTCGGTCGACGCGCCGATCGGCAGGCTCTCCGGCGGGAACGTGCAGCGGGCCGTGCTCGCGCGCGAGCTCGGGTCGGGCGAGGACATCGAGCTCCTCATCGCCGCCAACCCGTGCTTCGGGCTCGATTTCGCGGCCGTGGCCGAGATCCGCTCCCGCATCCTCCTGGCGCGCAACCGCGGCACGGCCGTCCTCCTCGTGAGCGCGGATCTCGACGAGATCTTCGCCATGGCCGACCGCGTCCTCGTGATGAGCGAAGGCCGCATCGTCCACGAGTCGCCGATCGCCTCGGCCGACGTCGCGGAGATCGGACGCGCGATGGCGGGGCACCGATGAGCGCGCGGGCCCCCGAGATCGCGGCGAGCCCGCACCCGTTCCGCCTCGCCGAGCCGGACGCGGTGGCGCTGCTCGTCATCGACATGCAGCGCGATTTCCTGGAGCCGGGCGGCTTCGGCGCGGCGCTCGGCAACGACGTCCGCCGGCTCCAGCGCATCGTGCCGACGGTTCGCCTGCTGCTCGACGCGTTCCGCGAGCGCGGCCTGTCGATCATCCACACCAAGGAGGGTCACAGGCCGGATCTCTCGGACTGCCCGCCCGCGAAGCGGGCTCGCGGCGCGCCGGGCATGCGGATCGGCGATACCGGCCCGATGGGCCGCATCCTCGTCCTGGGCGAGCCTGGCAACGACTTCGTCCCTGAGCTCGCGCCGGCGCCTGGGGAGCTCGTCCTCCCGAAGCCTGGCAAGGGCGCCTTCTACAGGACGGGCCTCGACGCCCGGCTCGCGGCGCTCGGCGTCTCTCAGCTGCTCATCGCCGGCGTGACGACCGAGGTCTGCGTCCAGACCACGATGCGCGAGGCGAACGATCGCGGTTACGAGTGTCTGTTGATCGAGGACGCCACCGAGAGCTATTTCCCCGAGTTCAAGGCCGCGACCCTGGAGATGGTCCGCGCCCAAGGCGCCATCGTCGGCTGGACCGCCCCCGCTGCCGCGGTCCTCAAAGCCCTCTAAATCCCCCGAACCGTCCCAGAGCGCCGCTCTACTGGACGGAGCCGATGGCGCCGTCTACGAGGTAGTTCATGCTCTCGAGCACGAGGTCGGTCTGCTTCTGCTCGACGGCCTCGGCGATGACCACCTTGCCCTCGTTGTCCTTGACCGGCCCCTTGAAGATGACGAGCGTGCCGTCCGTGAGCCCCGCCTTCGCCTCCTCGGCCTTCTTCTTCGCCTCCTCGGAGACGGCGGGCCCATAGGGTGAGATCTTGATGAACCCCTCCTTGAAGCCGCCGCGCAGGAGGTGTTGATACGGCTTTCCTTCGCGGATCCACGTCATGTAATCGGTGTACACCTTGGACCAGTTCCACTCGGCTCCGGTCAGGTACCCCTTGGGGGCGAGCGTTGCCTGGTTTGTGTGGTAGCCGGTGCTGAACGCGCCGCGGCGCTCTGCGAGCTCGATGATCACCTTGGGCGAGTCCACGTGGGCGGTCAGGACGTCGACGCCTTGGTCGATGAGGCTGTTCGCCGCCTCCGCCTCCTTGACGGGCATCGACCAGTCGCCGGTGAAGATCACGGCCGTCGTCGCGCTCGGGTTCACGCTCCGGACGCCCAGCGTGAAGGCGTTGATGTTGCGAAGCACCTGCGGGATCGGCTTGGCCGCGATGAACCCGAGCTTGCCGCTCTTCGTCGTCATCCCGGCGACGATGCCGGACACGTACTCGGCCTCGTCGATGTAACCGAAATAGCTGCCGACGTTGCTCGGGTGCTTCGACGCGTCGTAGAGGCCGCCGCAGTGGAGAAAGACCTTGTCCGGGAACTTCTCCGCCACCTTGAGGAGGTGCGGATCGAAGTAGCCGAAGGACGTCGGGAAGATCACCGCCGCGCCGTCGAGGTGGATCATGCTCTCGATCGTCTTCTGCACGGCGACCGTCTCGGCGACGTTCTCCTCCTCGCGCGTCTTCACGCCGGCCAGCTTGGCGACCGCGGCGGCGCCCTCGGCGTGCGCCTGGTTGTAGCCGTAGTCATCCCGGGGGCCGACATAGATGAAGCCCACCGTGAGCGGCTGGTCGCTGGACGCCTCCTTGCTGCAGCCGGCCGCCGGCAGCAGCGAGAGCGAGAGGAGCAATGGATGCAGGAAAGCGAGGACGCTCCAGCGGCGCGGCGTGTCGGCCCCACCAGGGAGGAGCGGAGTTCTCAGGGTGTTCTTCACCCCCTGGATCTGTACGCGCCTCTTCATTTCCGAGAGTTTTCCCGTCCATGAATTGTTCGCTCCCCACGCGATCGCCGTTGAGCGCGGACCGCTTGCCGTGCCATGGTTCCATCAACATGGGAGATTCGCGATGACGTCCATGAATCCAGCAGCAATGCGGAATGCGGTACCTGGGCATTTGCCGTTCATCGTTGCAGACGTGATGGCGCTCACCGCTCATCCGGACTTGGTCCCGTGGCGTCGCTTCCGGGAAGGTGTCGAGATCCATCGCCTTCACGGGAGCGGCGACGCGGGCTCCTCGGCGGCGCTCCTGCGCTATGCGCCGGGTGCGTCCGTGCCGCAGCACGTCCATCGCGGCCATGAGCACATCCTCGTGCTCGCTGGCTCGCAGACGGACGAGCGCGGGCACCACCGCGCCGGCACGCTGGTGGTGAACACGCCGGGCACCCGACACAGCGTATCGAGCGCCGAGGGCTGCATCGTCCTCGCGATCTGGGAGCAGCCCGTCGTCTTCATCGGATCCATCTGATCCAACTCACGAGGGGCACAGTCCGCGCATCTGGACATCCCCCCGGTCATCTGGACATCCCCCCCGGGTCATCTGGACATCCCCCCGGTCATCTGGACATCCCCCCCGGTCATCTGGACATCCTCCCCGGTCATCTGGACATCCCCCCCGGGTCATCTGGACATCCTCCCCGGTCATCTGGACATCCTCCCCGGTCATCTGGACATCCTCCCCGGTCATCTGGACATCCCACATCCGCGCCCTCCACTCGCGCGCCGGCGAAGCTGGCCGCGGGGCCCCGACGCCTCCAGGTCGCGGGCGCCGGCATCGCCTCCGGCGTGACGGCGGAGTTCGCCCGGACGCGGCCCTGCCGACTCGGATATCCTGAGGGACATCGCTGCGATGCACGTCGCCCGGTGCACGCGGGATGGACGCCCGACGCGCGTCTGATCCCCGCCTGTTCGTCGTCTGTTCTTCACCTGATGCACCTCGTCTGCCAAGGCCTGATACGCGCCAGCTCGCTGGAATGGCGCCCCGGACCCGACGCGTGGGTGCTCACCGTCGCGTGCCATGCGCTGTTCGAGCTCGCGCCGTTCGTGTCGCCGATCACGAGCGGCCCCGCGGCCCCGCTGGAGGACGAGGGGGACGAGCGGCGGTTCGTCGAGCCGTGGGGCCCGGTCGCCCCGTTCAAGCGGTGGGGTGAGGTGCTCGTCGTCGGCCACGCGCACGCGCCCGAGGGCGGCGCGGTGACGTCGCTCATCGCGCGGCTCTCCGTCGGCGACATCGACAAGGCGATCGAGGTCCGCGGCGACTCGTGCTTCGCGCCGGATGGATCGCTCGGCGAGCCCGCGCCCTTCACGCGCGTGCCGCTCCGCTGGGAGCGCGCCGCGGGAGGTCCGCTCAGCTCGAACCCGGTCGGCGTGCCGACGGGCAGCGGCGCGCTCGCCGGTGGATGGGGGCGAGCGCGCGCGCCGAACCTCCTGCCGATGGCGTCGTCGACCGCGATCCGGCACGGTCTCCTCGGGCCCGCCGGCTTCGGCCCGCTCCGGCCGGAGTGGCCCGACCGGGCGCAGCGCCTGCGCCGGCACGCGGCAGGCTGGGATCACGCGCGCTGGACCGAACGAGCGCTGCCCGAGGGCATCGACGCCGGGTACTTCAACGTCGCGCCGCTCGATCAGGTGACGAACGAGCTCACGGGCACGGAGCAGCTCGTGCTCGAGCACCTGCACCCGCGCTTCCCGCGGCTCGCGACGCGCCTCCTCGCGCCGGCGCCGAGCGCGATCGCGGCGCTCAACGGCGTCGAGCAGCGCGTCCCCCTCCGGTGCGACACGCTCGTCATCGACGCCGATCACGGCGTCGCGGCGCTCGTCTGGCGTGGGCAGCTCATGCTCGATCGCCCTCCGGGCGAGGGCGTCGTGCTCGTCAGCCAGGGCGAGCTCGCGCCGAGCCTCACGGGCACGATGATGGCCCCGCTCTCGTCGAGGCCTTCCGCGGTCCTCCCGTTCCTGCAGGCCGCCGCGCAGCTCGCCCCGGAGCCGCCCGCCGGAGCCGCGCCGGACGCGGCCGACCCGCGCTTCCCGCCGGCGGAGCCGCGCTTCCCGCCGGCGGAGCCGCGCTTCCCACCGGCGGAGCCGCGCTTCCCACCGGCGGAGTCGCGCTTCCCGCCGGCGCCCCCGTCGTCGCGCCCCGTCGAGGAGGATCCCGCGCAGACCGTCGTGCCCGCCACGGTGCTCCCGAGGCCCGCGCTCCCGTTCCACGCGCTCCCACCGGAGCGATCCCACGATCGCTCGCTCGCGCCGCACGAGCACGAGCACGAGCCGGAGGAAGAGCCGCCGACGCCGCGAGCGCCGCCGGCGCCGCCAGCGCCGCTCCCGCTGCCGGCGCAGCTCGCGGCGATGCGCGTCGCGGAGCCCGTCCGGGCGGCGGCGACCGCGCCCGACGCCGCCGTTGCCGAACGACATCCGGCGGCTGTCCCCGAGCAGCGTCCCGCCGAGGGGCCGTCCGAGCCGACCTTGCCGGTCGAACCGTACCCCCTCGCGCGGTGCGCGGCGATCGCGGCGCGGCTCGCGAAGCGCCCCGAGGCGCTGGACGCGATCCTCGCGGCGGAGGCGCTCTCGACGGACACGTGGGAGGCGCTGCACGCGCACTGGCTCGACGCGATCCGCGCCGACGTGGGGCGCGGAAAGAGGCGGCTGCTCTCGTCGTACGACGCGGCGTACATCGCGGCGCTGGAGGCCGAGCGAGGGCCGATCACGGCGGCCGAGTACGCCCGGCTCGTCATCGCGTCCGAGCGCGGGAATGACGCCCAGACGCGCGAAGAGCTCGGCCTGCCCGACGGCGTGCTGCTCCGGCTCCGGCGCGTGTGGCTGGAGAGGTGCGTGAAGGATCCGATCGCGGCCCAGGAGGTGCGCGCGGCGATGCGCAGGGCGGCGGAGGCCTAGAGCGACAAACGGGTTGAAACTCCGAAAAAAAGCAGGAATTCACAGGGAGGCGAGGAGGCGGGGAGCGAGAGACGGCGAGAGGGAGAGATTCTTTTTTTTCTTCCTCCCCGCCTCCTCGCCTCCCTGTGAAAATTCTCCGGATTTCAACATGATTGGTGTTCTAGAGGACGACTAGTTGAGGTCGATCGGATCGCCGTAGACCTGCGTGTGGCCGCTCGAGTGGACCGTGATGTCGGTCCCCGAGATCACGATCTTGCCCGACTTCTCGAGCACGATGCTCGACTTGCCGCAGACGATCTCGACCCTGTCCCCGACCCGGGTCGCCTGCACGCTGCCGATCTCCACCGTCTCGTTGTTGCCCACGGCGCGCGATCGGTTCATTCCGACCACCTCGCGCGCGTTGTTCATCACCTGCTTCGCGAAGTCGTTGCCGACGGTCTGATCCTCGTTGTGTCCGATCGCGCTCACGCGATCATTGCCGACGGTGACGTCCTCGTCGTGCTTGACGGTCTTGTGCAGGTCGCGCTCCGCCTGCATCCGGACGAGCTCCTTGCCCGCCGCGTCCTCGAACATGATCTCGTTGTAGCCGCCGGTCTCGGGCGACGAGCTGCTCTTCCAGCCGCTCTGCGTCTTGTTCGCGGGGAGCTTGTACGGCGTCTTCTGGAGGTTCGTGTACACCCGGCCCGTGATGATCGGGCGGTCGGGATCGGCGCCGAGGAAGTCGACGATCACCTCCTGGCCGACGCGCGGCAGGCTGGTGCCGCCGAAGCCGGCGCCGCTCCACGGCTGGCTCACGTGGATCCAGCACGACGACCCGTCGTTCATGTGGCCCTCGCGGTCCCAGTGGAACTGCACGCGCACGCGGCCGAACTCGTCGACGTGGATCTCCTGGCCGGGCGCGCCGACCACGGTGGCGCACTCGACCCCCTGGACGCGCGGCTTCGGCGTGCGGAGCGGCGGGCGGTACGGGACGTCCGCGGTCACGCCCCGGCACGCGTGCCGGAAGGCGCCCGGGACCTCTCCCGTGAGCGTCGACTCGAGGACGAGGAGCGCCCTGTCCGGGCCGAGCTCGGCCTTCGGGTGGTCGAGGAACGAGAGGACGGTGCCCGGCGCGGGATCGATCGTGTTGGTCTCGAAGGTGATCTCGCGGGCCGAGGCGCGCTTCGCGTCGAGCCGCCGCCGCGCGAGCGCGGCCCCCTCGGACTCGTCCGCGCGGTACTTGCCCTTGTCATCGGCGGCAGGCGTGATCTCACCCCGGTCGCTCTCGAACAGGAACGCCCCGGGCACGTAGTGGAACCGCTCGAGCCGCTCCTCGACGCCGCCTGGGCCGGAGGCGCTCGCCACGAGCTCGTACGACGCCGGTCGCCGGGTGTCGTGGTCGCGGACCGTGTACTTGCCCGGGCGCAGCCGACGGGCGACGTGAACCGCGGTGACGTGCTCCTGGTCGGCGTCGGTCGGGTGGTCGCGGAACGCGATCGCGCGGCGACGGGGGTTGCCGTGCGGTCCGTCGTCGAGGACGAGCCGGCTCTCGCCGCCGCTCTCGAAATAGAAGCTCACCCCCGCGTCCTCGAGCATGCGGCAGACGAACGTGTAGTCGCTCTCGCCGTACTGGACGCGGTACTTGCGCTTCCTGTAGCTCCCGGTGAGGCGCAGCGCCGGGGAGATCTCCCACTCCTCGAGGAGCTTCAGGGCGATGTCGATCTCCGACATGTGCTGGAAGATCCGGTGGTTGCGCCGCTGCGTGGCGAGCCACAGCGCGGGGACGAGCGTGAGCTCGTAGGTGGAGAGGTGGCGCTCCTCGACGGCGATCTGCCGGAGGTGGCTGCAGATGCCGGACCACGCGCGGATCTGGTCGCTGTGGGCGGCGAAGCGCATCGGCCGGCCGATGACGGCCTCGAAATCGATGTCCGGGTTGTCCGACACGGCGACGACGCGCACCTCGAAGAGCGCCGACATGCGGTCGGAGACCGTGAACTGGCGCACATCGAGCATGTCCCCGGAGGCGACGTGCACCTCCGCCCGGGCCTCGCCGCGCGCGCGCAGCGCGCCGGCCGCGCCGTTCCCCTTCACCAGATGAGCCGGGTTCGCACCGTCGTCCATACATGCTCCCATGCCCGCGCCTCCCGCACGGGACGTGACGGGGCCGACCGGTGGATGGTACCCGGCGACGCGAGCGCGCCACAAGGCCGGCTCCGGCGCTCGCTATCTCGGCTTTCTCGGGCACAGAGGTTCAGGTGGACCGCACTTTGCCGTAGGCTGGACATCCATGGATCCACGCGGGAAGTCGCTCCCCCCGGGGCCGCTCGTCACGGACGAGGACATCCGGGAAGAGCTCCGGCGGCTGTTCGACGCCGGCCCCGATTCGGGGCTCGTCATCCGGGTCTACGGCGAGTCGGGCGAGGGGGCGGCCGCGGCGGACGCCTTCCGCGAGATGTTCGCGTCGCTGCGCATGTACGAGGGGAAGCCGCAGGGCCAGCCCCTGGAGATCCTCGTCGACGCCCCGAGCAAGGCGCATATCGCCCGCGCGCTGTCCGTGCTCGGCCACAAGCAGCACCAGAAGCGGATCCTCGATCACATCCTCACCACGTTCGGCCGCCGCCTGATCGACCCGCTCGCCGAGATCCTCGACACGACCCCGACCGGCTCGTTGACGGGGCGGCTGACCATGCTGCGGGACATCTTCCTCGCGCACATCGCGGATCTGCGGATGACGCCCGAGTCGCAGCAGATCCTCACGAGCGACCTGCGCAAGCTCCTGTCCGACGACTACCTGGCGATGGTGGCGGAGAACGAGGAGCGCGTGCAGCGCCCGCGCGTGGCGAGGCTCGCGCAGCAGATCCTGAGGCTCGTCGGCTCGACGTTCCACCAGGCGCTCAAGCGCTGGCCCGCGCACGCCGAGCAGATCGCCTCGTCGATCGCGCGGCGGAGCCCGAAGAAGGTCCGGCTGAGCGAGGTACCGAGGCTCATCCGCGGCCAGATCACCGACGGCATCGAGGAGTTCCTGTGGATCGAGACGAGCGCGGACATCGAGGGCGCGCTGCGCCCGATGCTCGCGGAGCACCACGACGTATTGCCGGTGAAGCAGGCGACGCTCGAGCGCTCCACCTACCGGGAGTTCGCGGACGCCTGCTGGGCGATCATCGCCGAGCATTGCTGACGGCGGGTCGAGCGCGCCGCCGGCTCGCCTCCCGTCGCCCATCGTCGCCGGACGCCGACGCTTCCATCGTCGCCGGGCACCGACCTCCTCGCCGGACGCTGAGATCCTGCACGTCCCGGTCGTTCTGCTCACCGCCTCCGCCACATGTCCCGGTCGATCGCGTCTGGCGGATGGGCTGTTGCCCTCCGGAGGGCGACCCCGCCGGCGCCGCGTGGGGAATGATTTCCGTCACCCGCTGTTGTAAGGGGCCGCTGGCGCCTGGACCGCCGCGCTCAGCGGCGTCCGATTCGCCGGCGCGGAGAGCTTCTTCCCTGCGCGGAGGGGTGCACGGCCGTGATCGAAATCAGCGACCTATATAAGTATTACGGCGACCGGAAGGCCATCGGGCCCCTGTCGTTCTCCATCGAAACGGGCGAGATCGTCGGGCTGCTCGGCCTGAACGGCGCCGGCAAGACGACGACGCTCCGGATCCTCGCCTGCGACCTCCTGCCATCCGCAGGCCGGGTCCTCGTGGACGGGCTGGATGTCGTCGACCACCCGCACGAGGTGCGGTCCCGCATCGGATATCTCCCCGATCGGCCGCCGCTCTACGAGGAGATGAGCGTGCGCGCCTTCCTCCACTTCGCGGCGCGCCTGCGCGGCGTCGAGCCCGGCGCCGCCGACAAGCGCGTGGCCGAGGCGCTCGCGGTGACGCAGCTCGAGGACGTCGCCGCCGATCCCATCAGCGCGCTGTCGCACGGCTACAAGCAGCGCGTCGGCATCGCCCAGGCGATCGTGCACAAGCCGCGGCTGCTCGTCCTCGACGAGCCGATCAGCGGGCTGGATCCGGTGCAGATCGTCGAGATGCGCTCCCTGCTCCGGAGCCTGCGCGGCGAGCACACCATCCTGCTCTCGAGCCACATCCTCTCCGAGATCAGCGAGACGTGCGATCGCATCCTCGTCATCCGGGACGGCGAGATCGGCGCGCAGGGGACCGAGCAGGAGCTCTCGGCGAAGCTCCTCCACGGCGTCCGGATCGAGCTCACGGTGCGCGGCCCCGCGGCCGAGGGCGCCGGCGATCGCGTGACGCGCGGCGAGGCGGCGCGGGCGCTCGAGCTCGCCCGCGAGGTCGAGGGGGTCACGTCCGTCGAGCAGCTCGCCACGACCGAGCCGGGGAGCGACGTCGTGAGCTTCGCGGTCGAGGCCGATCGCGACGTGCGGGCGGCGCTGTGCGCCGAGCTCGTGCAGGCGGGGATCGGCATCCTCGAGGTGAAGCGGAGCGAGCGCGAGCTCGAGTCGGTGTTCCTGCGGCTCGCCACGCGCGCGCCGCACGCGACGAAGGGCAGGCCCGCCGCCGCCGACGGGGCGAGGGCCGGCGGCCAGGCGAAGAAGGCCCCTGCTGAGGAGCAGGCGGAGGAAGGCGAGGGCGAAACATGAGAGGGACATTGCTCGTCGCGCGGCGGGAGCTGTCCGCGTACCTGAGGTCACCGCTCGGGTACGTCGTCGCCGCCGCGGCGTTGCTCATCGACGGCATCTACTTCCAGGTCGCGGCGCTCGGATCGGGCGCGCGGCTGTCGGCGGAGGTGCTGCTCAAATTCTTCGACGGCACGGCGTTCATCACCATGGTCGCGGCGCTCATCCTCTCGATGCGGCTCATCGCCGGCGAGCGCGAGAGCGGGACGCTCATCCTGCTCAGGACGGCGCCCGTGCGCGACGGCGAGATCATCGTCGGCAAGTTCCTCGCCGCGCTCGCGCTGGTCGGCGTGATGACCGCGATCACGATCTACATGCCGCTGATGATCTTCGTGAACGGCAAGGTGTCCGTCGGGCACATCCTGGTCGGCTACTCCGGGGTGCTGCTGCTCGGCGCCGCGTCGCTCGCGATCGGGCTCTTCGCCTCGACGCTCGCGGCGAGCCAGGTCATCGCGGTCATCCTCGGGGCGGCGATCCTCGGGACGCTCGGCTTCCTGTTCCTCGTCGCCCGCGTGACGGCGCCGCCGCTCAACGACTTCGTGAGCGCGCTGAACCTCTACCCGCTCAACCAGAAGCCGTTCCTGAACGGCGTGCTCCGGCTGGAGAACGTCCTGTACTACGTCGCGGTCGCGTACTTCTTCCTGCTCGCCGCGACCCACACCCTCAGGGCACGGAGGTGGCGGTGAAGGACCAGAAGACTCAGGCCGACGAGGCCGAGATCAGCGGCGAGGAAGCGAGCGCCGCGCAGCGCGCCGCCGCGCCTGCGCCGGGCTCAGAGCAAGAGGCCCTGCCGGCGCCCGCCGCGCAGCCCGGGGCGCCCGCGCTGAGCGCCGGGGGCTGGATGGTGCCGGCGTACGCGGGCGCGCTCCTCGCCATCTTCCTGGGCGAGCGCGTGGTGCCCACGATCGATGGGCTCCGCTACGCGCTGTCGGGGCTCGGGCTCCTGACGCTCGTCCTCGTCACGGCGCTGCGCTTCGCGACCGCCGTGCGCGAGACGGGCGAGCGCCGCGTCGTCGAGCGCGCGCTCGCGATCCTGTCGGCGCTCGGGGTCGTCGCGGTGGCGGCCTACTTCACGACGACCGACGCGGGGCGCAACCTGCTCGGCGTCTCGCAGGCCGCGCCCGAGCTGCGCGCGCGCATCGACGCGGCCACGATGGTCGGCTGGATCGCGCTGCTCGTCATCGCGACGGTGCCGCTGTTCTTCGGCGAGGCGGCGCTCGCGCCGATGCGGCGCGCCGAGCGCATCGAGGGCCGGCGGGTGCGCGCCGCGACGCTCTCGGGCGTGACGCTCGCGTTCGCGGCGGTCTACTCGGCCCTCTTCGTGTACGCGGCGAGCCAGCTCGATCTCAAGGCGGACTTCTCGTACTACCGCACGGCCCGCCCCGGCGAATCGACGAAGCGCGTCGCCGAGAGCCTGACCGAGCCGCTCAAGATCACGGCCTTCTTCCCGCAGCAGAGCGAGGTGGGCGCCGAGGTCGAGGGCTACCTGCGCGAGGTGAAGGCGGCGTCGCCGCAGGTCACCGTGGAGATGCAGGACCGGCTGCTCGTCCCCGCGCTCGCCAAGGAGGCGAAGGTCACGCAGGACGGCGTCATCGTGCTCTCGCGCGACACCTCGCGCGAGACGCTCACCATCGGCGCCGACATCAAGACCGCGGGCGCCAAGCTGAAGAGCCTCGACGCCGACTTCCAGAAGGCGTTGCTCAAGGTGATCCGCGCGCAGCGCACCGCCTACTTGACGGTCGGCCACGGCGAGATGAACGAGGCGACCACCGCGGCCGAGGGGCGGACGGCCAAGAACCTCCGCAAGCTGCTCGAGTCCCAGAACTACGCCATCAAGGATCTCGGGCTCGCCCAGGGGCTCGGCAGCGAGCTCCCGAAGGACGCGGGCGTCGTCATCGTGCTCGGCCCGCAGAAGGAGTTCCTGCCGGAGGAGGTCGCGGCGCTCAAGCGGTACGCCGACGGCGGCGGGCACCTCCTGCTCGCGCTCGATCCGGAGGCCAAGGTCGACCTGTCGCCGCTCGCCGGCGCCGTGGGCCTCACGTGGAAGCCCGAGGTGCTGGCGAACGATCGGGTCCACGTGCGGCGGCGCTTCAACGACTCGGACCATGCGATGCTGGTCTCGACGCGGTACTCCTCGCACGCCTCGGTCTCGACCTTGAGCCGCCACGCGCAGCAGGCGCCGACGATCTTCCCGGGCGCGTCGTCGCTCGACAAGGCCGAGGGCGGCGACCTGAAGATCGACTTCGTCGTCCGCTCGCTGGGCGAGACGTTCGCCGACGCGAACGGCAACTTCAAGTTCGACGACGGGAGCGAGAAGCGGAACGCCTACAACCTCGCCGCGGCGGTCTCGAAGGAGCTCGCGCCCGGCGGCGGTGACGGCAAGGACAAGAAGGAGCTGCGCGCGTTCGTGGTCGCCGACGCCGACGTGTTCAGCGACGCAGCATTCAGGAACGAGCCCAACATCGTGCTCGCGCTCGACGCGTTCCGGTGGCTCGGCGGCGAGGAGAGCTTCGCCGGGGAGATCACGACGAACGAGGACGTCCGGATCGAGCACACGAAGGAGAAGGACCAGGTCTGGTTCTGGGCCACGATCCTCGTGGCGCCGGCCATGGTGCTGGGTCTCGGGCTCTTCATCACGCGCCGCGGGCGGCGCGCGAGCGGGAGGCGCGCATGAGGTTGGATCGCAGCTTTTTCGTGCACCTCGGTCTTCTTGTGGTCGCGACCTTGTTCGCGGTCGTCGTCTGGACGCGCGACAAGACGGCGGCCGCGCTCTCGGTCGCGGACGTGACCGTCTGGGCCGGCCGCGCCGAGGACGTCGAGCGCATCACCTTCGAGGGCAAGTCGAAGACCGTCGTCCTCGAGGCGAAGAAGGACAAGGACGGCCGTTACTTCGTCGGCACGACCGAGCGCAGGACGACGCCCCCGGCCGACAAGCCGAAGGACGACGCCCACGAGGACCACGGCGACGAGCCGCACGACGACCCGCCCGCGGAGCCGGAGCCGACGGTCAAGACGACGACGTTCGTCTCGGTGAGCGGCGGCAACAAGCTCGCCGAGATGATCGCGCCGCTGAAGGCCCTGCGCTCCATCGGCCGCATCGCGGACGACCGCGCCAGCGAGTTCGGCCTGGCCGAGCCGGAGGGCACGATCACCGTCAAGCTGCGCGGCGGAGAGCGCAAGCTGGTCGTCGGCGGTGCGACCCCGGGCGGCGCGGACCGCTACGCGCGCGACGAGGCCACCGGCGAGGTGTACGCCATCAAGGGCGACGTCTACCGCGATCTCGAGACCGCGGAGTCGCGGCTCATGGAGCGGGAGCTGCACGAGTGGAAGGACGTCGATCTCACCCGGGCGCGCGTCATCGCGGGCGACAAGCGCCGCGAGCTCGTGCGCAGCGGCGATGAGGGCAAGAAGTTCTGGGCCGATCCAGCGAGCCCCGAGCAGAACGACGAGACCGTCGGCAACTGGATGAGCAAGCTCGACCGCCTCCGCCCCACGGAGTACGTGGCCGCTGCCCCGGAGCAGAAGGAGGTCGTGGCGCGCATCGAGTACACCGGCCGCTCGGGCGACATCGGCTTCATCGAGCTCGTGAAGGGGCCTCCCGGGGCGAGCGGCAAGCCCGACTACTTCCTGGTCACGGAGCGCACCCGCCTCTACGGCAAGGTGCCCGTGGGCGTCGCGGAGCAGGTCGAACAGGACGTCGGCGCCGTCGTCAAGTAGCCGCTGCGCCTCGCGAGCGCGCCGGGGCAGCCCCCCGGCGCGCTCGCCGTTCCAGGGGCCGCCGACCGCGTCCCGCGGCGCAAGCTGCCCCCCCGGCATCGCTCTTTACTTGCCGTCCCGGGGCCGGTCCTGCAACGCTCGTGCGCAATGATCTTCCGACGATGGCCCACCCTGGCGCTGAGCGCTGCGGCGGCGCTCGCCACGGCGTGCAGCTCGCCGCCTCCACCGCAACCCGTAACGCCGGCGCCGGTCGTGACCGCGGCGCCCGAGCCTCCGGCCCCTCCTGCCCCGAAGCCCTGCAAGGCGCTCGACGAGCAGTGCCAGGCAGAGGAGTCGACCCGGGCGAAGATCGCCGGGAGCTCGCTCGTGCTCACGCCCGCGAAGGGCTGGACCTACGCCCAGGCAGAGAGCGCCACGGTCGCGCAGGCCGCGGACGAGGGCCCTGCCCTCGCGACGGCGCAGGTCGACACGGGTGAGGGCAAGCAGGCGGCCGACAAGCGCGACGCCGCGCTCGAGGCGCTGGCGCGCGAGATCAACGTCACGCTGCCCAAGAAGAAGGTGAGCTGGAAGAAGCCCGACGACGTCAAGGAGATCGCCGGCAGGAAGATCGGCCTGTGGCAGAGGGAGGGCGCCGCGCGCGGGGCCAGGAAGGGCCCGCTGCTGATCTTCGCCGACGCCGGCAAGGACGGGGAGGTCGTGATCGGGCTCGGCTTCGTGCCGGACGACGACAGCTCCGGCGCCGACGCGACCATCCTGCAGTCGATCGAGTCGATCTCGGTCGCGGGGGAGTGATCTCGTGACGGCACCGAACGTCGCGCCGGGCAGCGTCGTCGCGGGGAGGTTCTCCGTCCGCTCGCTCCTCGGCTACGGGGGCGCGACGGCCACCTTCCGCGCGGTGACGGCGCAGGCGCGCGACGTCGCCCTCAAGCTGTACTCGCCGGCCATCGGCCAGCGGCCGGACGCGATGCAGCACCTGCAGCGGTACGTGGCCGAGACGAACAGGATGCCGCACGAGCTCGTCGCGCACATCCTCGAGGCCGGCTACGACCCGGGGACGGCCGCGCC
Organism: Sorangium sp. So ce887; assembly: GCF_051521455.1. NCBI lineage: Bacteria > Pseudomonadati > Myxococcota > Polyangiales > Polyangiaceae > Sorangium > Sorangium sp. So ce887. The sequence continues at coordinate 6,399,169 of NZ_CP150354.1, forward strand.
CTTCACGGTGACGGACATGATCCACGTCCCGTCGCTCGCGGAGCTCGCGCTGCGCCGGCCCATGAGCTTCGAGGAGGTCGGGGCGATGCTCCGCTCGCTCGCGGCGGTGCTCGACGCGGCGCACGCGCGCGAGGTGCCCCACCACGGCCTCAAGCCGAGGAACCTGTTCATCGACCCGAGCGCTCCGGGCAGCGTGAAGGTCACCGATTTCGGGCCGTCCGTCGCGCGGAGCCTGCTGCCGACGTCGGAGGGCTACGTCCTCTCCGCCCCGTGGCTCGCGCCCGAGCAGCTGCAGGCGGGCGCCCCAGCGGGCGCCGCCGCCGACATCTTCTCCGCGGCGCTCGTCGCCTTCTTCGCGCTCACCGGCCGCTCGTACTGGCGATCCTGCCAGGGTCAGGTGGACGTGCCGGCCTGGCAGCGCGAGCTCATGGCGCCGCGCCTGTCCGCGTCGGCGCGCGCCGCGGAGCTCGGCGTCCCGGTGAGCCCCGTGCTGGACGCCGCCTTCGCGCGCGCGCTGGCGCACGATCCGCGCGATCGTTTCCGCTCCGCGAGCGAGCTCGCGGCCATGCTCAGCGGCTTCTCGGCCGCGGCGATCGAGGTGGGCTCGACGCTCGCCCTGTCCCCCTCGGCGAACGAAGCGCCCGGGCCGCCGGCCCACGCCGTCCCCGCGGCGGGCGCGCCCGCGCCTCTGCCGGCGGCCGACGCGACGCAGCTGGCCCCTTCGCCTTTTTCACCGTCGACGCAGCTGGCCTCCTCGCCTTTTGCGGCATCGACGCAGCTGGCCCCCTCGCCTTTTGCGGCATCGACGCAGCTGGCCCCCTCGCCTTTTTCACCCTCGCCGCCGCCGCCCCCCGCGCCGTTCTCGCCCTCGCCGGCCCTGTCATCTTCACCGCAACCGCCGCACCCTTTCGCTGACGCGAACCGCGGGCAGGCGCCGTCGCCTGCGGCCCACAGCGCTGCTGCCGCATCCCCTCGGAGCGCCGGCGCGGTGCTGACCGCGGTCAGCGCGCCGCGGTCGCCCTGGGGCAAGGCGGCTTCCCTGACGGTGGGGATCGCTGCGGTGCTGCTCGTCGGGGGCACGGCCGCCGCGTGGTACGTCATGGATCGCAGGGAAGAGCCGCAGCCGAGCCCCGCCGCATCGACCACAGCTTCCTCCATGGCCCCCGTGCCGACGGCCGCGCCCGCGCTGCCCGAGCCGACCGCGAGCGCGCAGGCGGCCGATGCCGGAGCCCCGGCGACCGCGCCCCCGATCGATGCAGGCGCCTCGACCGACGCGGGCGTGGCGACCGACGCGGGCGCGGCGACCGACGCGCTCGTGAAGATCTCCTGCAAGCCCGTCGCGTGCGAGGAGATCACCGTCGATGGCAAGGCGACCCGAGCCCCGGAGGCCGAGCTCGCGCTCAAGCCGGGAGTGCACAAGGTCAGCGTCAAGCGCACCGGCTACTTCCCGCGGAGCATGAGCATCGTCGTCAAGGCCGGCACGCCGCTCGTGCAGGAGTTCCAGCTCACCCAGATCCCCCCGGCGCCCGCTCAGCCCGCGGGGCAGGCCACGAACAAGCCTTGCGGTAAGTTCCTCAAGCGCTGCAAGTAGCCGCGGTCCGCGCGCTCACGCGCGAGGGTGCGCCCGTCGGTACGCGGCGCGCACATGATCGTCGGCGAGGTGCGTGTAGATCTCGGTCGTCACCAGGTTCGCGTGGCCGAGGAGCGCCTGGACGCTCCGGAGATCCGCGCCCCCTTCGAGCAGGTGCGTTGCAAAGGAGTGGCGGAGCTTGTGCGGCGAGCTCGGCTTGCCGATCCCCACGGCGCGCGCGTATCCCCCGAGGAGCTTCCACACCGCCTGCCGGGTGAGCGGCCCGCCGCGGGGGGACAGGAACAGCACCTGCGTCGCTGCGCTGCGCGGGTGCGTGGCGCGCGCCTCCAGGTACGCGTCGATGGCCGCGAGCGCCGGCTCGCCGAGCGGCACGAGCCGCCGCTTCCCGCCCTTGCCGAGCGCCGTCACGATCCCCTTGCGCCGCTCGATGTCGGCGACCTTGAGGCGCACCACCTCGCTCACGCGCAGGCCGGCTGCGTACATCACGTGGAGCATCGCGCGATCGCGCAGCCCCTTGAAGCTCCCCTGCTCGGGCGCCTCGATGAGGAGCGCGATCTCGTCGAACGAGAGCACCTTGGGCAGCCGCCGCCCGACCCTGGGTCGCTCGATCAGCGCGCATGGATCCCGCTCGATGCGGCGCTCGCGGAGCAGGAAACGCATGAACCCGCGGACCGCAGAGAGGTGGCGAGCCGCCGAGCTCGCGCTGATACCCGCCTGACCGAGCGCGACCAGGTAGGTGCCGATCAGCGCCTGGTCGATGCCGTCGACGGTCGAGATCCCGGTCGCCTCCGCATGGGCGACGAGCTTGGCGAGATCGTGCCCGTACGCCTCGAGCGTCAGCGGCGCCAGAGCCCGCTCGACGCGGAGGTGGTCCAGGTATGCGTCCACCCAGGTCGCGAGGTCCACAGCCAACGCTACTGCGGAACCGGCCAAGTACGCCAGAAAGCCGGGCGGAGCAGGTGCCCCCAGGATGCCCCGGACGGCAACACTTCGTCCTTACCTTCCGGTCAGGAACCTCCCCGTCCTGGTTCCAGCCGGACGCGGAATGCGTCACAGTGGGCCTCGTGGTGTCAGCCTTCGAGGTCGTCGAGCCCCGCGGAGCGGAAAGCCCGGTCCTCGTCGAAGTACCGCACGCGGGGGTCCACATGGATCCCGAGTCGCTGTCCTGGACCATCGCGCCTGCGCGCAGCATCGGGCGCGACGCCGATCTCTACGTGGACGCGCTCTTCCAGGACGCTCCGGCCGAGGGAGCGACCCTCCTGTTCTCGCGGATGAGCCGGCTGGTCGTCGATCTCAACCGCAGCGAGTCCGACTGCGACGGTGACGCGGTCGAGGGCGGCGGCCGGGCGCCGTTCCCGAGGGGGCTCATCTGGCGCGTGACCACCGACGGCGAGCCCATCCTTGGCGCTCGACTTCCGAGGCGGGAGGTCGAGCGCCGGCTCGACCTCTTCTATCGCCCCTACCACCGTACCCTCAGCGCGATCCTCGCCCGCAAGCGCGAGCGCTTTGGCTTCGCGATCCTCCTCTGCGCCCACTCGATGCCGAGCCAGAGCCGCCGCGGCCATGCCGAGGGCGCGGTCGGCCGAGCCGACATCGTCCCCGGCACGCGCGGACGGACGACCGCCGCGAGCGCGGTGATCGACGCGGTCGATCAGCACGCGCGCGCCTGCCACTTCTCCGTGCGTCATGACGACCCCTACAAGGGGGGTTTCAGCACCGCGCACTACGGCCAACCGCGCCGTGCTGTCCACGCCGTGCAGATCGAGATTGCACGCCGGCTGTACATGGACGAGCAATCCCTCGCCATGGATGGGCAAGGATTCACTACCGTGCGAGACTTCGGGCGCACCCTGGTCGCGCGGCTCACCTCGGCCGAGCTGCTTGGTCAGCTCCGCAGCAACCCCATCGACGCCCGTGAGATCTGATCCAGCTCCATCCATGGAAAAGCCTTACGGAGAGGCGAACCGCGACCGCCCGCCAGCGAGCCGTCGCGCGATCGCCGAACGGGACAAGGCAACACCAGCCCAGCCGGAGGGCGCCGCAGGCGGCGACAGCCCGGCCGAACCGCCCCCGGCAGGGCCTCCTGCGGCGCCATCCGGCGCCGCGCCGGTCGAGCGGCTCTCCGGGTCGAGCCCGGCCATCTCGCTCGAGGATCCGCCCGCGAGCGCGCGCGAGCATGTCACAAAGCCGCTGCTCGCGTCCGAGGCGCTCATGGAGGACCTGGCGCCGATGCGTCCGGCGCAGGACGCGGCGCGGGTCTGGTGCGCCGTGGTGGGCGTGAGCTTCCTTCTGTTCGGTGGCCTGTCGGTTGCGGGGCTCCGCCCGGACGGCGTGGTCGCGGGGCCGCCTGCGTTCGTTCTGGGCATCGTCACGCTGTTCACCGCGCTCACGTCGGTGAGCTACAGGCAGCGCGCCGTCGCCATGGTGGTGCTGGGGACGATCGCTACCGTCATCGGCCTCCAGAGCTCCGGTCCTGCGGTCGGCTGGGGCGCTGCCCGGGCTGGGGCGGCGATAGCGCTCCCGGCGGCGCTCGTCTTCCGGTCCCGCTACAGGGCGTACACCGGCGCCCGCTGGCTGCTCGTCGTCGCGTTCCTTGTCGCGCTCCCCTCGTTCGGGCATGCCGTCGCGCAGCTCGCCTTGCTCGATCCGCACCTGGGCCAGCTCGGCGCCCTGATGGTGATCCTGGCGGTGCTCTCGAGCCTCACCGGTTTCATGGGGTCGGAGACGACGGGCGCCGGTTCATCCCTTGCGGTCGCGGTGGTGCTCGCCTTCACGGCCGACCTGGTCGTCGGCAGGCTCACCCAGCTCAGCGCCTTCTCGCCCCGCGATCTCGTCAGCGTACTCTCCGCAGGCCTGGCGTTCGCCGCGACGTCTGCGATCACGAGCCTTGGCCTGTTCCAGATCCTGGCCTGGCGTCTCGCCGCCGACGCCCGGCGTATCGATCTGCATCGCCCCGACAACGACGACAACGACAAGGATGGCCGGGACCGGCGACCGCCCTCGGGCGGGGAGTGGCTGACCTAGCTCCGCGGGCGGTCCATCGCCCCCTCCGCGGGCGATTTCCGGTGCATTGCGGCGAAGTACCCCCGGTGGACGCTTGACATGTCCCCCGGCTTCCTTCACTTTCCCGCGCTCCCGAGCCCCCCTGCTCCCCCGCGCAGGGCGTGCGCCCGGCCAGCTTGTTCGATACAGGATCGGGTACCGAGTCCGGTCCCCTTCCAAACGAGGACGTCATGGCGAAGAGCGACATCACTGGGAAGCGGAAGCTGCTGGCGCAGAATGTCTCCCACTCCAACATCAAGACGAAGCGCTGGCAGCTCGCGAACATCCAGACCCGGCGCGTCTGGGTCCCCGAGCTCAACCGCTTCGTGAAGCTCAACCTCACGACGCGTGACATCCGCACGATCGACAAGATCGGCGTCGTTGCCTACGCGAAGCGCTACGGCGTCACGCTCTAGCAGGAGCGGTGCTCGGTCGCGTCTGGAACAGCGAGCCAGCGAGTACGACCCCGACGAGAAAACCGCCAGGACGCCAAGGACACCAGGAGAACCGAAAGTTCCTCTTCGTGGTGCCCTTGGCGCTTTGGCGGTTTGATCGCTTCTCGTAGACCAGCGCCATGGCCTCCGCGCTGACGCGCCCGCCGGAGGTATGGCTGCCTCTTCGGGCCAGCAGCGCTCCCCCCACAATGCCTTCGACGGCCCGCGCAGGCTCTCCGGCTAGCCGAACCCGCCCGGCCTCTCGCGCCCGCTTCGGCTAATCCGCTCGGCTCCCCTGCGTCGGCTTCGGCCGATCGGTCGGCCAGCCTGCGCCGGCGTCGCCTCAGCCCTCTGCTGGCGGTGTCCGTGCCCCTGCCATGAATCCGGCCGCGAGGTTGACCGCGCGCGCGTCGCGGTCGTCGCGCAGGACGGCGATGGCGCCGTCGGCGCTCAGCTGCGTGCGGACGTCGTGGAGGGCCGCCTCGAGCGCGTTGCCGCGGAGGAGCGCGCCGAGGGCGGTCACGTCGAGCTTGGGCCTGCCGGTCACCGCGATCGCGGCGGCGAAGGCGCTGCGCTGGAGGATCGCGATCGGCGCCGCCGCCGGCAGGGGCGTGCCTGGGGCGAGGCGCGTGATTCCGCGGCGCACCGGGACGGCGTCGCGGCCGAGCACGATGTCGAGCTCGGGCACGGTGATCCCATCGTCGGTGCGCGCGTAGGCCAGCGCTGCCACCGTACCCCATCCGTCGCAGGCGACGATGGCGTCCGCGGGTCGCGCCAGGTCCCCGACCGGCCACGGCGCCTGGAGCGCTGTCGCGCCCTCCGCGATCGTGGTCGACGCGGCCTCCACCTCGGCCGGGACCGCCTCGGCGAGGTCTTCGGCGGTCAGGGTCCCACCGGCGACCGGCCCGCCCACGGCCAGCAGCGCCCGCTCCACGTCGCGCGCCCGGAGCGCTATCGCGCCGAGCGAGCCGACCTCGCGGAGCAGCTCGGCGCGCCCGCTGGCGCCCGCGCGCTCGGCTGCGGCCACGCCGGCCCGAACCAGCTCGCGGAGGCGCGCGCGCCCGAGGTAGCCGTGCAGCAGGACCAGCATCCCGAGCGAGCGCGGAACCGCGACGCGCGCGGCCTCCGGCACGCTTTGCCCGTCGACGAACCCGCGCGGGCGCGGCGCGCCGCGCCCAGGTTGGCTCGCCCGTCCATCGAAGGCGCGCGCGCCCACGCCGACGCCTGCCGCAAGCGCGACGGCGGGCGCGAGCAGCACGTCGGGCTGCTCGCCGGCTGCGGCGAAGAAGCCGGCGATGATCGCATCGATCGCGCTGCCGGACGACTCGAGCGCGGCCCGAGCGGCCGAAGCCGCGAATGCATCACTCGCCGTGGCCGCCGCGCCGCGGATCACTGCTCCTCGTCCTCGGCGACGAGGGTGTTCGGCATAGGCATGGTAGGCCTTACCACGGCGGAAGATGTTGAGCGATCGGGCTTGCGCGCGAGCGACGCCGCGAGCTGGGACTTGATCTGTGGCGCGCGGTCGCCCTCGACGACCAGGAACACCTCACGCCGTCCGCGCAGGCGATCGGCGACGCGCTCGAGCGCGGCCGCTCCAATCGACGACGACTTCCCGAGCGCGCGCAGCCGTGTGTAGACGATCGGCCCGGGCGGCGGCGCGTCGCGCGCGACGTCGAGCACCGGGATGACCTTCGCGATGCGCGCGGTCGCGACGATGTCGTCGCGCTCCCACATCCCGGAGGGCTCCCAGCAGCGCACGACCCCTTCGGCGGGCAGGCGCTCGAAGAGCGCCGCGACCTTCTTGCGGTTGCTCGCCGTCGGGCGGAGCGACGGCGGCGTCTGGAGCACGACGCACCGGGCCTCGAGCACGGCCGCCACCTCGAGCGAGGTCGAGAGCGCTTCGTCGAGCTCGTTCCCCGCCGCGAGCTCGCCGACCACGCGCGGCAGCACCACGCTGAAGACGAAGCCCGGCGGCACCGCTTTGCGCCACTTGCGCAGCGTGGTCGCGCGGGGCAGCGACGTATCGATCGGACGGAGCTCGACCAGATCGAAGCGATCTTTGTACTTCTGGATATCCCCCTTGAGCGAGGGCAGTCCGACGAGGAGGCGGGCCATCAACGCGGACTCTTAACCCAGGTTGCGCGCCGATGCAGCGCGTGGCCGACCGCGGTGTGATTTCTCATTTAAGGCTCAAAGTCCTTGATTTATTCGAAGTGGAACCACTGCGTCGGGTTCTCCCGCAGAAAGCGCTCCATCTCCGCCGTGATCTGCCGCGCCGCGACGTCGAGCTCGGACGGTCCTGGCCTCCTGGGCAGCGAGATGGGCGGCGCGATGCAGATCTCGTACTTCATGAAGCCGGTCCGCCGGGTGAACACCGGGACGATCGGCGCGCCGCTCACCGCGGCGAGCTGGAGCGGCCCCTCCGGGACGCGCCAGGGCATCCCAAAGAGCTCGACATCGCGCCCGCGCATCCCGGACGGGAGCCGATCGATCTGGATGGCCACGACGCCTTGACGCCGCAGGTGCGCAAGCAGCGGGAGCACCGCGAGCGGATCGTCATCCACGTGCTGCATCCGCACACCGACCCGATCGCGCGCGCCGTCCTGGATGGCCTGCGCCCGGCTGTCGCGCTCGCGCTGCATCACGATCAGCACGTCGGCCGCGTGCACCGAGCGCAGCAGCGGCGCGGCGGCCTGCCATCCGCCGGTGTGCGCCGTGACGACGATCACGCCGCGGCCGCGCCGGAACGCGCTCGTGAAGTGCTCGTCGTTCACGCACAGGCCGGTGAGCCGCTCGGACCGGCTGCTGCCCGCGATGAACGCGTCGGTGAGGCAGCTGGCGAAGTTGATGAACACCCGGGCGACGTCGCGGTACTCGTCGAGCGCCCCCCGCTCGCCGAGCGCCAGCCGCAGGTTCCTGCGCACGGCCCGCCGGTGCTCCGGCAGCACGGCCCCGCAGACGAGGCCGAACAGCGCGGGGCTGTGCCGGACGAGGAGATCGGGGCCGTAGGTCACCCCGGCGTCGACCGCACGCCGCCAGAGGACGGAGTCGTGCCGGCGCAGATCGTCGAGGAGCGCTCGGAGCCTGGGGGGGAGATCCACGTTCTTGCTCGTGCGCGCGGCGTCTTGCCGGCGGACACCGTAGCGGATCATCGGCCGCCCGCGAAGGGCGCCCGAGCACCGCCGCGCCTCGGCGCGACGATCGACCTCGACGCCCTCTGCGCCTCAACCTGCACCGGGATCCTCGAGCGACCCGGCAGGCTCCGCTGCGTCCGGGTTCGTCGACTCACCGCAGCCCGCGCGGCGCATGCCCCACGCGGCGACGGCGCGCACGGAGGGATCGTCGTGGGTGAGCGCCACGGCGAGCGCGCGCTTCGCGCTCGCCGCGGCCTCGCCTTCCGCTCCGCGCGCGAGCCGGTTCGCAGCGACGATGGTCGCGTTTCTGGCGAGCCCGCCGCGCCGCGCGCGCCGCACCGGCGTCCCGACGGTCAGCGCGTCGAACTCTTGCTCATCCAGCGACGTGAGATCGTCGACGTCGCGCGCTTCCCATCGTGCCAGCGGATGGAACGGCGCGGTGCGATCGAGGGGCGGCGGCGCGGTCCTGTTGAACGGGCAGACCTCCTGGCACACGTCGCAGCCGAAGAGGTGCTCTCCCATGGCGGGCCGCAGCTCCTCGGCGGGCGCGCTTCGCTGCTCGATCGTCAGGTACGCGACGCAGCGCCGCGGATCGAGCACGAAGGGCGCATCGAACGCCTGCGTTGGGCACGCGTCGAGGCAGCGTGTGCACGAGCCGCAGCGCTCTGCGATGGGCACGTCGGGGACGAGCGGCAGCGTGGTCACCACCTCGCCGAGCAGCTGGTAGCTCCCCTGCCCCGGCGTGATGAGCAGCCCGTTCTTGCCGACGAAGCCGAGGCCGGCGCGCACCGCCCAGACGCGCTCCATCACCGGCTCGACGTCGCAGAGCGGCCGCGCGAGGACGGACGGCGCGAGCGACCGGATGAACGACGCGAGCCGCCGCAGCCGGCGCTTCAGGTGGTTGTGATAGTCCTGGCCGCGCGCGTACCGCGCGATGATCTGCGCGAGCGAAGGGTCGCGCCCCTCGCTGTCCTTGGGCCGAGCATACCTGCGGCCGACGCACACGACCGAGCGCGCCCCCTCGAGGATCGCGCCGGTGTCCACCCGGCGCCGCTGCTCCGCGTACTCCGCGAGGTAGCCCATCTCCCCGTGCATGCCCCGCTCGATGAACTCGAGGTACCGCGCGTGCTCGACCCCGAGCGGCTCGTCCGCGCGCGCGACGCCGACGACGTCGAACCCGAGCGCGAACGCCTGCTCGCGCACCAGCCGATCGTGCGTCGGTCGCTCCGAGCTCGCCTCCTCTGCGGGACGATGGGCCTCGCGCTTGCTCATGGCCGTAGGATGGACCGCGGGGCGGACGGCGGCGCTGGCGTCACGCTCGGCCGCCGCGCACCGCGAGGGCTCACCCGGCGTGCCAGTCGCCGAGCAGCCGATCGAGCGTGATCGCGCACGCCGCGCGCACGCTCAGGTGGTTGTAGCCGGTGCTCGCGGCCGCCCGGATGGGCTCGATCCGGAGATCGGCGTCGTCGATGACCTCTGGCGCGAGCCCCCAGCCTGTGCCGAACAGGATCAGCACCGGGCGGCTCGCCTGCGCGAGGCGCGCGCGGGTCGCTGCATAGCTCGTCACCTGGAGCCCTCGCGAGGCCGCCGCCGTCGTCCAGACCTCGACGCCGGTGCGCCCTGCGCTGCTCAGCGCGCCATACACGTCGTCCAGGCTCGAGACCACGGTCAGCACATCGAGCGCGACCGCGCGATCCGGGATCCGGCGCTTGCCGGATCCGAGCACCCAGTGCTCCCTGATCCGCTCTGCCAGCGCGCGCTGTGCGGCCACCGGGTGCACGACAAACAACCGCTCGACCCCGTACGTGCGCGCGCTCCGCGCCATGTCGTGCAGGTCGAGGTTCGTGATCGCGGTGGTCACCGTCTCGCCGGAGCGGTCGAGCACCGGGTGGTGAACGAGCGCGAGCGCCAGCCTCATCGCCGCACCTCGCCGCCCTCGTCCGGCGGAGGCTCTCCTCCGCGCGCCTTGCGCCACAGGTCGGGCCGGCGCTCGGCCGTGCGCTGCTCTGCCTGCGCCCGTCGCCAGCGAGCGATCGCCGCGTGGTTCCCCTGCTGCAGCACCTCGGGCACCTTGTGTCCGCGGAACTCCACGGGACGCGTGTACTGCGGGTACTCCAGGAGCCCGGACAGCGCGGGGCTATGCGACTCGTGCTCCGCCGACCCCGCGTTGCCCAGCACCCCTGGGCGCAAGCGCACGCACGCATCGATCACCGCCATCGCCGCCACCTCGCCGCCCGTCATCACGAAGTCGCCGAGCGAGATCTCCTCGTCGACGAACGCGCGCACCCGCTCGTCGAACCCCTCGTACCGACCGCACACGAGCGCGACGGCGGGGCGCGCCGCGAGCTCGATCGCCTTCTCTTGGCGGAAAGGCTGCCCCTGCGGTGTGAGCAGCACCCGGTGCGCTCGCTGCGCAGGGCCCGAGGGCGCCGTCTCCTCTCCGGAAGGCGCGCCCGCCGGCTCGCCCTCGGCGGCGGCCTCGTCGAGCGCCTCCAGGCAGCGGACGATGCAGTCGACGCGCATCACCATGCCCGAACCGCCGCCGTAGGGCGTGTCATCCACGCTCCGGTGCCGGCCGAGACCGAACTCGCGCGGGCTGCGCGTCCGGACCGCGAGCGCGCCCGAAGCAAGCCCGCGCCCGACCATGCCGATCGTCAGAAATCCCTCGAAGAGCTCGGGAAACAGGGTGACTACATCGATGCGCATCGAACTTGCCGCGGCGGGCCGCCTCGCGCCGGACGGCGGCTCAGACGAGGCCTTCCAGCGTCACCAGCTGAACGATCTGCTGCTCCACGTCCACGCTGCCGACGAAGCTCTCGGTCAACGGGATCTCGATCGAGTCCGCGCCGCGCCTCTCCACGACGAGCACGTCGCAGGTCGGGTACGACTGGAGCGATTTCACGTGCCCGAGCAGGTCGCCCTCGGGGGTCATCACGCGCGCCCCCTCGATGTCGCATGCGTAGAACTCGCCCTCGGAGAGCGGCGCGAACGCGTCCCGCGGCACGCACACCGCCGCGCCGCGCAGGGCCTCGGCCGCGTCCCGACCGTCGATCCCAGCGAGCCGCACGAGCAGCGCCTTGTCGGTGGGGCGCGCCGCGATGATCTTCGCGTCCCGCTCGGTGCCATCGGGGAGGCGCAGCCTGATCGGAGGCCGCGCGAGCAGCAGGTCGGACGACTCGTTGTAGATACGAAGCCGCAGCTCCCCCTGGACGCCATGCGGCCGGGCGATCTCCGCGACGGGAACGTAGCGTCGCTCCACGGTGGGTTCGCCTCAGTCGAGGATGTCGAGGTGCGCGCGCCGCCCCGACTTGCTGGCAGCGGCGCTCAGCAGTGTCCTGATCGACTGCGCGGTGCGCCCGTCCTTGCCGATCACCTTGCCGATGTCCTCGCGCGCGACCGTCAGCTCGATCCGGGGGAAGCGGTCGCCCGCCACCTCGCGAACGACGACCCGGTCCGGCTGGTCGACGAGCGCGCGGGCGACGAGCGCCACGAGATCGACCAGCGGAGACGTCGAGGAGACCATGCTACTTCGCGGCGTCCGCCGGAGCGGCTGCCTGGGCGAGCCCAGGGTGCTTCAGGAGCAGCGCCACCGTGTGCGTCGGCTGGGCGCCGTTCGAGATCCAGTGCCTCACGCGGGGCACATCGAGGCGGATCTCGGTCCTGCGCGGGTCGTATGTGCCCAACCGCTCGATGAACCTGCCGCCGCGCGGGCTGCGCTGGTCGGCGACGACGATGCGGTAGAAGGGCGTCTTCTTGGTGCCCGCGCGGGCGAGGCGAATATGAACGGCCATCGGTAGAACCTCGATCGATATGGAAGAGCCCGTGCTCACGTTGCGCACGGTCTGCTCTGAAGCGCCGGAGCGTAGCTCGTTCAGTGCTCGACGCCAGAAGTGGGGGCGCAACCTAGGCGAAGTTCCTGCCTCGGGTCAACCCCGCACGAGCGTGTTCAGCTCCACGAAGGACAATTTTTCGGCCCCACGCCGCTCGGCGCCATGCCGCGCACAGCGAACCAAGGAACGGGCCCGCGGACGTCGCCTACGGACCAGACGAGCTCGGTTCAGGCAAGAAACGGAGCCCCACGCGCGCGCATCGGAGGATGCGTGGGTGCCCGTTTTTTCGGGATTTACAGGAAAACGGAGGGAGTGTCGGGGACGTCCCGTGGGCTTTGCCGCTGGGGCGGCGTCTCGCGTCTCCACGGGAACCGCGAAGGGGGGGGTGCTACACGTGGCGTCAGCCCAGGTCGAGGATGATGACGCCCCGGTTGGGATCGTCCTCTTCCGTATCGGGAAGACGACGAGGTGCGGGGTAGCGTTCGATCGGCAGCTCGAGGCGCGGTCGAATTTCTTCGCTTCTTGACCGATCCTTCTCTTCTTCGCGCTGCCGTATTTGCTCGATGATGAACGGAGGAAGCATCGACTAACCCCGTAGAGTGCTCGGCCGAGTTGGTGGAACGAGGCCTGCGAGAAAGCACCCCGCTCTTAAAAACGAATCTAGCAATGTGGGATGGCGGGTCAAGGTTATCGCTCGGGCTGACAGTGGTATGTTCGCGGCGCTCATGACGCGGCACGGCGCGTGGCTTGCGCACGCATCCTTCGAATTTCACAGGGATCATCGGCGTCTGCCGGTGCACCGACGCGCCACATCCTGCTCCCCGCGGGTCGCGTTGATCGCGCTGGTCACGCTGGTCACCCTGATTGCGCTGCTCGCGCCCGCCCGAACAGCGAGCGCTGCCTTCGACGTGAACGACACGAGCTGGGAGGGTTGCTCGGAGTTTCTCGAGATCGCGCGCGCGGAGCTCGGCGTCGCCAGGGTCCACCCCGTCGCTGTGCTCGACTGGAGCCAGGTCGGCCCGGAGGACGGCATCCTCGTGCTCCATCCGCAGCAGGCGCTCGACGCTGACGAGACGACCTCGTTCATGAAGGCCGGCGGGCGGCTCGCCATCGTCGACGACTTCGGCCGCGGCGACGACACGCTCCGGCGGTTCCAGATCGAGCGCGTCCCGACGCCAGCTCGGCCGCTCGCCGCGCTCCGGAACCGCCCCGCCCTCGCCATCGCGGAGCCCGTCGCCGACACCGTCGGGGGCCACGCCGTCGGCCGGCACCCGGTCGTCAGCCACGTCGAGCGGCTCGTCACGAACCACGCGACCGGCCTCCGGCACCCGAATCTCTCGCCCGTGCTGCGCATCCGCGCCGTCAGCGAGCCGGACGTGATCGTCGCCGTCGCCGGGCAGGTCGGCAAGGGCCGGCTCTTCGCGATGGGCGACCCGTCGGCGCTGATGAACATGATGCTCCGGTACCCGGGCAACCGCGCCTTCGCTTCGGGCCTGACCCGCTACCTGGTCGACGAGGATGGCGCTCAGCCGCACCGAGGGCGGCTCTACGTCGTCGCGAACCGGTTCGACGAAGAGAGCTCGTTCGGCGGCGAGACGTCGCTCCGCAAGGACTTCGACGCGCAGCTCAAGGCGCTCGCGAGCGCCGTCGAGGACGCCCGCCGCGACGGGCTCCCCGGCGGCGCCCTCCTCGCCCTCGCCGCCCTCGCCGGCCTCGCCCTCGCGATCTGGACCGCGCGCGCCTCGGCGAGGCCCTACCGAAGCCCGCTCCCTCGATACGCCCGTCCCACGCCGCTCGTCGCGCAGGGAGGCGCCGCCGGGCGCTTCGCCGTCCTCGCCGCCCCCTCGTCACCGCGCGGGCTCGCGTACCTCGAGCTGAAGAGCGCGCTGTTCGAGGCCCTGTCCGTGCGGTTCGGTCTCGAGGCCAACCCGGCGCAGGAGACGGTCGCGCGGCTCGTGGCCCGAGAGGGATCTCTTGACGAGCGGGCCCTCTCGGCTTTCAAGGAGGTTCTGGGCACCATGTACCGAGTCGAAGCGTCCGTCGTCGCCGGCAAGCCGGCGAGCGTGTCCAGGCCCGCGCTCCTGCACGCCGCCGACGTCGTGCGGAGCGTCCTCGCCGCCTGCGGCGCCGACGGCCGGAGGCCACCGCGGGGGCCTCACCCCGGCGCGCCAGCCGACCCTTCGACGGCGTCGCCGGAGGCGCGGCCCTCACCGGCGGAAGCGAAGCTCGCAACACCACCCTCTGACAAAGGCGCTCGATGAACCAGGTTCAGGCCGTCGCCGTCGACGAAATCTCCGCTGCCAGGGAGCGGATCGAGGCGGTCCGGCGGGAGATCACGCGCGTTTACATCGGATCGCCGCGCGCGATCGATCTGATGCTCACCGCCCTGCTCGCGCAGGGGCACGTGCTGCTGGAAGGCGTGCCCGGCGTCGCGAAGACCACGCTGGTCAAGGCGTTCGCGGCGGCGCTGGGCGCGTCCGTCCGGCGGATCCAGTTCACGCCCGACCTCCTGCCCGCCGACATCACGGGGACGTACGTCCTGTCGCCCAAGGAGGGGACCTTCACGCTGCGCCCCGGCCCGATCTTCGCGAACCTCGTGCTCGCTGACGAGATCAACCGCGCCCCGGCGAAGACCCAGTCGGCGCTCCTCGAGGCCATGCAGGAGCGGCAGGTGACGATCGAGGGCGATCGCTTCGAGCTGCCGTCGCCCTTCATGGTGCTGGCGACGCAGAACCCGATCGATCTCGAGGGGACCTACCCGCTGCCGGAGGCGCAGATCGACAGGTTCCTCATCCGCGTGAGCATCGGCTACCCGCAGCACAAGGACGAGGTGGCGATGCTCCGCGCGCACAACGTCGAGCCGCCGCGGGTGCGCGCGACGCTCGCCGTCCAGGACCTCCTCATGCTGCAGGGCGTCGCGCGACGGATCCACGTCGAGGAGGACCTGTACGACTACGCGGTGAACCTCACGGGGTTCACGCGGACGCACCCTCGCGTGCTGCTCGGCGCATCGCCGCGCGCCACGCTCGCGCTGATCCAGGCGGCCAAGGCGGCGGCGGTGATCGGCGGGCGCCCGTTCGTGACCCCGGACGACGTGCGCGGCATGGCGCCCGCGACGCTCGCGCACCGCCTGGTGCTCGTGCCCGAGGCCGACGTGGATCCGAAGGCGCGCGACGCGATCATCGACGAGGCGGTGCAGCGCGTGGGTTACCGGCGCGCGGCGCGGCCGGCGTAGATCCCCCATGCAGCTCTATCCCACGCGCACCGCCGCCCACCTGGCCATCGCCGGCGTCGCGGTCATGGGCGCAGGGCTCATCGCGCGCGAGCCGGCGATCGTCGGCTGGGGCGGGGCGATCCTGGTCGCGATCGCGCTCGCCCGCGGCGTGACGCTGGTGTCGGTGGCGCGCATCCGCGCGGCCGGGTTCGAGATGCTCTGGGGCGGCTCGCGGCGTGTCCTCCGGTCCGCGCGCGGGGGCACCGTGGAGATCGAGGCCGAGGTGCGGAACCGCGACACGCTCGCGGCCCGCTACGTCAAGCTGCGCGCGATCGCCTCGTCGCAGCTCGACGTGCGCATCGAGCCGAGCCGAGGCGAGGTCTCCGCCTCGGGGCGGCTCAAGGTGAAGGTCGTCGTGCGCACGCCGCGCGTCGGCCAGCACGGGCTGCACGGGCTCGCGCTCGAGGTGCACGGCGCCCCGGGCCTCTTCGAGGTGCCCCTGACCTTCGCGAACCCGTACGGGATCGAGGTCCTCCCGCGGCCGTTCATGGCGTACCTCACGCAGCCGCGCGGCGGGCGCAGCCACCTGCTCGCGGCCTCCGGCAAGCCCGGGCGCGTGCGCGGCGAAGGGGACGACCTGCGCGAGCTGCGAGAGCACCAGCCGGGGGATCCCTTCCGGAAGATCGCGTGGAAGGCGAGCGCGCGCCGGGGCACGCTGCTCGTGCGGGAGTTCGAGCGCGAGGAGCGGGATGTGGTCTGGATCCTCGTCGACGCGGCCGTGGAGCTCTGGGCGGGCCCGCTCGGCCGCGCTCCGCTCGATCTCATGATCGACGAGGCCTCGGCCATCGCCACGAGGCACCTCGGGCGCGGCGATCGCGTCGGGCTCATCCTCCTGGCGCCCGGCCCTCGCGTGACGATCACGCCCGACCATGGCCCTGGGCACGGCCAGAAGATCGCGCATGCGCTCACCGTCGGGTGCGGCACGTACGACGCGGATCGGAGCGAGCTCGACGAGGCGGACGTCGCGGCGCGCGTCCTCGAGCACCTCAGGCCGCTCGACGCGCGAGGCCTCGACGACCTGCGCCGCGGCGACCTCGACCGGCTGGCCGCCCGCGCCGAGTCGATGCGCGCCCGTGCGCCGTTCTCGGCGCCGGCGCCGCTCGGACGCTCGCAGCGCGAGCGCACGCTGCGCCGCTACCTCGCGAGCTACGGCATCGAATCGCCCGCCCGGTCCGAGCTGGATCGACGCGATCCCACCGTGACTGTCGCGGAGTCGCTCACGCACATCGCGCGCACCAAGCCGCGCGCGAGCATGGTCTACGTCCTGGCGCCGCCGCCCGCCGACGCGCAGCTGAGCCGGCTCTCGGAGGCGGTGCGACGGCTCTCGCGGAAGGCGGTCCACGTGATGTGGACGCTCCCCGATCTCGAGCCGGGACTCGCTCCTCCCTGGGAGGCGCCGCGACCGCTGGAGAGCGACGGGGACGAGGAGCAGAGGAGCCGCACGCCGGCAGACAAGGCGTTCCAGGAGCTCGCGCCCATCGCGGCCGAGGCCGTGCTCATCCGCGCGCGTGTGGCGCAGACCCGCCGCGAGGCGGTGCTCCGCAAGGTCGGCGTGCGCGTCGCGCGGCTTCGCCCCATGACCGCGGCCGCGCCGAGCGCAACCGCGGTCGCGCCCCACGACGGGGCGCACCCACCGCAGACCTGAGGTCGAGGGATGTCCATCGCAGAGCTCTTGCGCGCACGCGGCCTCTCCCCGAAGAAAGGGTTCGGACAGAATTTCCTCGTCGACGTCGAGGCGGCACGCCGGATCGCCGAGGCAGCCACGACGCCGCCAGGTGGCGCGGTGCTCGAGATCGGGGCGGGGCTCGGCGCGCTCACGCGGCCGCTCCTCGTTCGCGCCGCGCACGTCGTCGCGATCGAGCGTGATCGCGACCTCGTCCCGATCCTCCGCGAGCAGCTCGCCGACCCGATCGAGGGCGGCCGGTTGACGTTGCTCGAGGCCGACGCCGCGCAGGTCGACTGGGTCGCCTCGCTCTCCGGCCATGCGCGCCCGCACGCGGTGGCCGGCAACCTCCCCTACCAGCTCACGGGCCGGCTCCTCGAGCAGGCCACCATCATCGCGGACCAGATCGATCGCGCGGTGTTCATGGTGCAGCTGGAGGTGGCGGAGCGCCTCATCGCCACCCCGGGCAGCGGCGACTACGGCGCGCTCTCGGTCTTCGCGCAGGCCGCGTTCGACGTGCGCCGCCTCCTCATCGCGCGCGCCGGCGCGTTCTACCCGAGGCCGGAAGTGAACTCCGCCGTCGTCGTCCTGACGCCGTGGCGCCCGCGGCGCGCCGAGGAGACGGACGCCTTCCGCGCCGCCGTGCGCGCCGCCTTCTCGGCCCGCCGCAAGACGCTCCGGAACGCCTGGAAGAACCTCTACGGCTGGTCGTCCCAGGAGCTCGAGCGCCACGCGAAGGACGCCGGCATCTCGCTCGACGCGCGCGGCGAGACGCTCAGCGTCGAGGCGTTCGCGCGGATCGCCGCCCTCCGAGATCGCTGACCGCAGCCGCACACGGGCGTTCCCTCCCCGAGGAGCGGGTCGCGAGGCACGGGACCCCGCTTGAGAACCCAAGGGCCTGATGCCATGCACCCCCGCCGCGAAGCGTCGGCGCGAAGCGCGGCAGGATTTCTGGCGCGCGGCCACTAGTCGGACGCGCAGGTCCATGCTAGTGGGCCGCGCGACTCGTCAAAGCTCGTACGAGGAGGACTCCCGCTCCATGGTTGTTGGAAAGATCACCCAGGTCATCGGACCGGTCGTCGACGTCGATTTTCCGTCCGGCCAGCTACCCAAGATTCTGAACGCGCTCAAGCTGAGCAACCCGAGCATCTCGGCCGAGCCCGACAACCTCGTGCTCGAGGTCGCCCAGCACCTCGGCGAGTCGACGGTGCGCACCATCGCGATGGACTCCACCGACGGCCTCGTGCGCGGGATGGAAGTCCGCGACACGGGCAAGCCCATCATGGTCCCCGTCGGCAACGAGTGCCTCGGCCGGATCCTGAACGTCGTCGGCGTACCGATCGATGACGCCGGCCCCGTGCATGCCAAGAAGCTGTCGCCGATCCACAGGGAACCGCCCCCGTTCATCGAGCAGTCGACCAAGGTCGAGGTCTTCGAGACGGGCATCAAGGTCATCGACCTGATCGCCCCTTACCGCAAGGGCGGCAAGATCGGCCTCTTCGGCGGCGCCGGCGTCGGCAAGACGGTGCTCATCCTGGAGCTCATCAACAACGTCGCCAAGGCGCACGGCGGCGTGTCCGTCTTCGCCGGCGTCGGTGAGCGGACGCGCGAGGGCAACGACCTCTTCCTCGAGATGAGCGAGTCGAAGCTCGCGGACGGCAGCCCTGTCATCTCGAAGGCTGCGCTCATCTACGGCCAGATGAACGAGCCGCCGGGCGCTCGCGCCCGCGTCGCGCTCTCGGCGCTCGCCGTGGCCGAGCACTTCCGTGACGAGGAGGGCCAGGACGTGCTCCTGTTCGTCGACAACATCTTCCGGTTCACCCAGGCGGGCTCCGAGGTGAGCGCGCTCCTCGGACGTATTCCGAGCGCCGTCGGTTACCAGCCGACCCTCTCGACGGAGATGGGCGCCTTCCAGGAGCGCATCACCTCGACGACGAAGGGCTCCGTGACCAGCGTGCAGGCGATCTACGTCCCCGCCGACGACCTGACCGATCCCGCGCCGGCCACGGCCTTCGCCCACCTCGACGCGACCACCGTTCTCTCGCGCGCGATCTCGGAGCTCGGCATCTATCCGGCCGTCGATCCGCTCGACTCGAACTCGACGATGCTCGATCCCCAGATCGTCGGCGAGAAGCACTACTCCGTCGCGCGGCGCGTGCAGCAAACGCTCCAGCGCTACAAGGATCTCCAGGACATCATCGCCATCCTCGGGATGGACGAGCTCAGCGAGGACGACAAGCTCGTCGTGTCGCGCGCCCGCAAGATGCAGAAGTTCCTGTCGCAGCCGTTCTTCGTCGCGGCCCAGTTCACCGGGCTCGAGGGCAAGCTCGTCTCGCTCAAGGACACGATCTCGGGCTTCGAGGAGATCCTGGACGGGAAGCTCGACCACATCGCGGAGCAGGACTTCTACATGGTAGGCAGTATCGACGAGGTGAAGGCTCGAGCGTCGAGGAAGGCGGCCTGACGCGGCCATGGCCGACACAATCCTCCTCGAAATCGTGACGCCAACCGGCGTCGCGCTGCGCGAGCAGGTCACGGACGTGACCGCGCCGAGCGTCGCCGGCGAGTTCGGCGTGCTCCCGGGTCACCTGCCTCTGCTCGCCGCCCTCCGGACTGGCCTCGTGACGTACCACCAGAACGGCCAGGAGCACCGCCTGGCCGTTCACCACGGATTCGTCGAGGTCGCCAACGATACCGCGCTGCTGCTCACCGAGCGCTTCGCCAAGAAAGATGATGTCGACGTCGTCCGGGTGCGCCGCCGGCTCAAGGAGGTCGATGCAGAGCTCGACCACTGGCAAGGCGACCTGACTGATCCGCGCCGCCGCGAGCTCATCGAAGAGGAGCAGTGGCTCGCCACCGAGCTCGAGCTCATCGGCGATCCGCCTCCTCCAATGGTTCGCGAGGATACGCGGTTCCTCGCCGACCACGCCGAGGCGCCGTCGGTCGAGGAGATGGTCGAGGCCTCCCAGCCCGACGAGAGCCTCACGGACCACAAGAGACCCGGCTCTCCGTTCCCCGATCCGAAGTGACGGACCTGGCGGCTACCGCCTTGCGCGCGCGGCCGCCGCACAGGACACTGTTCTCCACACAGGCCGCGAGGGGCTGGGGGATCTCCCGCCTCGCGAGCTACCCGCACCGCCAAGGCGCTGGCGCAAACGGCGCCACGCTGTCTGGGTCCACCCGTGATGTTCTGCGGGCCCCGCGCGCACGGGGCCATCAAGGCAGCCCATGATCACTCCGGAGACGATCGCGCTCGTGAAAGAGCGCACGGATCTCGTAGCGCTCATCGGCGAAAACGTGCGCCTCACGCGCCGCGGGCTCTCCTTCACCGGGCTCTGCCCCTTTCACAAGGAGAAGACGCCCAGCTTCCACGTGAACGCGAACCGCGGGTTTTATCACTGCTTCGGCTGCAAGGAGACCGGCAGCGCCATCGACTTCGTGATGAAGCTCGAGGGCCGGACGTTCGCCGAGGCGGTGCGCGCGCTCGCCGAGCGCGCCGGCATCGAGGTGGCCGAATCGCTGACCGACGCCGAGCGGCGCGAGGCGCAGGCGGCGCGCAAGTCGAAGGACGACCTCTACGCCGTCAACCACCTCGCCGCGACGTTCTTCGAGCACAGCCTCCGCGGTGGCCCGGGCAGCGGCCCCCATCCGCTCGCGCGCTACGCCCACGAGGAGCTCCTGCGACGCGGTCTGCCCCTCCGCGACGGCGATGGCGGCGTCGACCCGATCTCCGATGCCCTCCAGGCGTTCCGGATCGGCTACGCCCCGTTCGGCTGGGACGCGCTCGCCACCTACCTGCGGCAGCAAGGCATCTCCCCGGTCCTCGCGGAGCGCGTCGGGCTCCTCGTGCCGCGCTCCTCGGGGAGCGGCCATTACGACCGCTTCCGCCACCGGCTCATGTTCGCCGTGACCGACGTGATGGGCCGGGTGATCGCGTTCAGCGGGCGCGCGTTGCCCGATCCGAGCCCCGCGGAGCTGTCGTCGCTCGGCCTCACCGGCCCTGCGCCGCAGACCGACGGCGCGCCGGCGAAGTACATCAACAGCCCCGAGTCGCCGATCTACACGAAGGGAGAGCACCTCTTCGGGCTCTACCAGGCGCGCCAGGCGATCCGGCAGCGCGGCGAGGGGGTCCTCGTGGAGGGCAACTTCGACGTCGTCGCGCTCCACGCGCGCGGCATCGGCCACGCGGTCGCTCCGCTCGGGACCGCGTTCACGCCCGCACAGGCGAAGCTCATCAAGCGCTTCGCTCCCGTGGTCATCCTGCTCTTCGACGGCGACGCGGCCGGCAAGAAGGCCACGCGCGCGGCGCGCGCCCCATGCCGCGAGGCGGGGCTCAGCGCGCGCGTCGCCGTGCTGCCGGCCGGCGTCGATCCCGACGATCTCGCTCGCAAGCACGGCCCGGAGGCGGTCGCGCGCATTCTGAAGGGCGCGCGCGGCCTGCTCGAGCACGTCATCGACGAGGCGCTCGACGGCGACAGCTTCGGCGGCTCGTCGCTGCCCGAGCAGCTCGCTCGCGTGCGCGCCGTGGCCGCGTTGCTCGCCGACGAGGACGATCCGAACCTCAGGATGATGGCAAAGCTCTACGCCGATCGTGTCTCCTCGAAGCTCGTCATCGGCGGTCGCTCACCCGACGACCTCCGGCAGCTCGAGCGCGTCGTCGAGGAGTCCCTTTCCCGGCCGCGGAACCAGCCCAGCCGCGAGGTGACCCCCTCCGGACAGACGACCGAGACGTGGGAGCACGCGCGCTCACGCGCGCAGATCCCGGAGGTCAGCCTCGAGATCCTGGGCGCGATCCTCGATTTTCCCGAGCTCATGGCCGACGACGAGGTGCAGACCGCGCTGGAATGCCTCGAAGGCGAGGTCGCCCTGGCGATTGTCACAGCGCGTCAAAATTTCACATTTGAAATGGGTCTTGCCGCCGGCGAATTTCTTGCGCAAGTCCCGGCTCCGATCCATTCATTCGCGGCTGGACGGCTGGTCTCGCCTGTCTTCGAAGCGGCCTCAACGGCCAAGGCGACGCTCTTGGAGAATTCACAAAAGTTGAGCAGGCAGGCCCTGTCGCGACAGAAGGCAGCCGTCATGAGCCAGCTCCAGAAGAGCGCGGTCGATGCCGATGCTGAAAACGCTTTGTTGCGTGAGCTATTCCAGCGGAGAGCGGGGGGGCTCGGTCTTCCTTGATGCGTTCCGTGTCGCCCCTACGTGGCGACCCGACGTGCGTGATCCCTAGAGTTTGTCGGAATCATTTGGTGTCTTGTCGGTCGCGGCGAGCTGGTCGCCGTAAGTGGAGCATGAGGTAATGGCGAGCAAGGCCAAGCAATCTTCCGGTCGGGCAGGCGGGGTCGCAAGGGCGGCGGGGGGCGGCGCGCTGAACGGCGCGCGGCACGCATCGACACGCGGGCACGCTGAGGCAGGGGCACGCCCAAGCAACAAAGGAGACGCGGGCAACCGAGCCGAGCGGTCCGAGAAGGACCGGAAGACCCTGGAAAAACTCGTCGAGACCGGCAAGAGCAAAGGCTTTCTCACCTACGACGAGGTGAACGACGCGCTCCCCGCGGACGTCGCGCCCGATCAGCTGGACGACGTGGTGGGCGCCCTCGGCGACGAGGACATCGAGATCGTCGACGGCGCGACCCAGGTGAAGATCGCGCCGAAGCGCATCGCGGACGAGGAGGCGGGCGAGAAGAAGCTGGTCGTCACGCCCGACCGCGAGGAAGAGGACGTCGACTACTACTCGAAGTCGAACGATCCCGTCCGGATGTACCTCCGCAAGATGGGCAGCGTCTCGCTGCTCACCCGCGAGGGCGAGGTCGAGATCGCGAAGCGGATCGAGGTCGGCGAGCAGAAGGTCAACGCCGCGATCCTCGACTCCCCCATCGCCGTCCGCGAGATCATCGATCTCGGCGAGAAGCTCCGGAAGCACAAGATCCGGGTGAAGGAGCTCATCAAGGACGCCGAGAACGACGACCAGGAGTTCGACGAGGAGGAGGCCGACCGGCGCATCATCCGCCTCATCGACAAGGTGAAGCGCGTCGACAAGAAGAAGGCGGAGCTCGTCGAGGAGCGCAAAGAGGTAAAAACCGAGGTCCGTCGCAAGCAGATCGACATCGAGGTCACGCAGGCGACAGCCGAGCTCGTGATGACGCTCGAGGAGATGCGCCTCAACAAGCGAACGATCGACAAGATCGTCCAGAAGCTGAAGAGCCTCATCTCGAAGGTCGAGAAGGCCGAGGCCGGCGCGACGGAGCTGGAGCGCCGCACGGGGCTCTCGAAGGGCGAGCTCAAGCGCGAGCTCATCAAGGTGAAGGGCAACCGCGCCCTCGAGGGTCGTCTCGCCAAGAAGCTCAACGTCAACCGCGAGGAGCTCAACGACTTCGAGTCGACCATCAAGAACGCCCAGAAGGGCCTGAAGAAGGTCGAGGAAGAGCTCAACATCGACGTCTTGGCGATCCGCGACACCTACGAGAACATCCGCGAAGGCGAGCGGATGGCGGAGCGCGCCAAGGCGGAGCTGGTCGAGGCGAACCTCCGCCTCGTGGTCTCCATCGCGAAGAAGTACACGAACCGCGGGCTGCAGTTCCTGGACCTCATCCAGGAAGGCAACATCGGCCTCATGAAGGCCGTCGACAAGTTCGAGTACAAGCGCGGCTACAAGTTCTCGACGTACGCGACGTGGTGGATCCGGCAGGCGATCACCCGCGCGATCGCGGACCAGGCGCGGACGATCCGCATCCCGGTCCACATGATCGAGACGATCAACAAGCTCATCCGCACCTCGCGCTATCTCGTGCAGGAGTACGGCCGCGAGCCGACCCCCGAGGAGATCGCCGAGAAGATGGAGCTCCCGCTCGACAAGGTGCGGAAGGTCCTGAAGATCGCCAAGGAGCCGATCTCGCTCGAGACCCCGATCGGCGAGGAAGAGGACTCGCACCTCGGCGACTTCATCGAGGACAAGAGCGTGATCTCGCCGGCAGAGGCGGTCATCAACATGAACCTCGCCGAGCAGACCCGGAAGGTCCTGAAGACGCTGACGCCGCGCGAGGAGAAGGTGCTCCGGATGCGCTTCGGCATCGGCGAGAAGAGCGATCACACCCTCGAAGAGGTCGGTCAGGACTTCGAGGTGACCCGCGAGCGCATCCGGCAGATCGAGGCCAAGGCGCTCCGCAAGCTCCGGCACCCCAGCCGGTCGAAGCAGCTCAAGAGCTTCATCGACAGCTAGTCCGTGGGCTGGCCTGCTCGGCAACCGATGGCAGCCTCTACGCGCGCATCGCGCGGCCGGCCTCTCCCCGGCGAGCCGCGCGCTCGCGCGGGGAGGAGCCCGCTCGGCGCGCAGCGCGCCGTCGCGGCCTTCCTCGTGGTCGCGGGCGCGCTCTATGGCGCCGGTTGCGGCAAGACCATGTCCGAGGAGGACTGCCGCAGGATCGGCGAAGCCATGCGCGCCGCGTGGGCAGCGGAGGTGAAGCGGGTGGGACCGGCGGAGCCAGGGGGCTCGGGCAAGGCCACGGTGGTGCTCGCGAGCGAGGGCGAGCGGCTCTCGTCGGAGTGGACGTCCGACTGCAAGCGAGAGCTCACCGGGAGCGAGGTGGCCCCGGGCGAGATCGACTGCCTCACGCGCGTGAAGACGCTCGAAGAGCTCCGTCGGTGCGCCGCGCCGTGAACGCCGGCGCGCGCGCCGAACAGGCGGCGTGAACGGCGCGCCGCGACGACTTCAGTTCAGGTAGCGCTTGTCCTTCGGGGGGTCCTT
Organism: Sorangium sp. So ce887; assembly: GCF_051521455.1. Taxonomy (NCBI): domain Bacteria; kingdom Pseudomonadati; phylum Myxococcota; order Polyangiales; family Polyangiaceae; genus Sorangium; species Sorangium sp. So ce887. Next base: position 6,423,878 of record NZ_CP150354.1, read on the forward strand.
CTGGCCGCCGGGGATGACCCGGAGCGAGGCGCCCCCGGAGCGGCCGCGCGCCGCGGGTACGCGGCGGAGCGCGGCGGACTGCGCCTGCAGCTGGCGGAAACGCATCCGCAGGTAGAAGCGGCGCAGCGGGGAGAAGTCGCCGAAGAGGTAGCCCGCCAGCATGCCGCCGAACGGCGTGATCAGCCCCTCGTGGGGCGCGCGCATGGAGATGACGTTGAGCACCGAGAGGGCGAAGATGAAGACGAGCAGCATCGTGCCCGTCACGGGGAGGACGAAGAAGAGACGGACCGTGGTGTGCCGGTGCGCGAGCGCCCACGCGACGGCGACCGCCTCGATCATCCCGAGCCCGCCGTAGAACACGGGCTGCGCCACCTTCGGGAAGAGCGCGCCCACCGCCACCTGGAGCGCGAACGCGAAGGCCGCGGAGCCGAACAGGAACGCCAGCATCCGGCCGGCGCCCCAGCGCTCCTCGAGCGAGGTGCCGAGGAAGTACAGGCCGAGCAGCGTCGTGACGAAGTGCCAGGGATCGCTCGGGCCGTGGACGAGCGGCGCGGTGAGCAGCCGCCACACCTGACCGTGGAGGACCCGATCGCTGATGCCGAGGAACGGCGCGAGCACGCCTTCCCCCGCGCCCCCCCAGTTCAGCCCGAGGGTGAACATCACCCAGATACAGCCGATCGCGATCATCATCCCCAGCAGGGCCTTGCCTGGTTTGGGGAACCCCATTGAGCTGTGCTCCGGGCGCATAGCTTTCCACCTAACAGCCGCGCCCCCACCGGGCAACCGCTGCCCCCTTACTTTACTGCGATTCGCCCCCCGGCCAGCGTCCGCGCGACGAGCGCAACGCTCGCCGCGCGCCATCCTGGACACTCCGGGGCAGGGCACGCCCGGCGGCGCGCGGGGGGGCCGGGCAGCGCGCGCGCCACCGGGCGGCGTGCCCGGTGGGAAGCATTCACGTCCCTGCTGCGTCCGGCGCCCAGCGACTCAGAAGAAGTTGCCGATGTTGAACTCGAACTTGTACGTCTCTTCGTAGGGCAGCCGCTTGAACGGGAAGCCCCACTCGAAGCGCAGCGGCCCGAGCGGGGAGAACCACCGGAACCCGAACCCCCACGAGGTGCGGACATCGAGGAGACGCTCGATCGAAAAGCACGGGTTCGTGGCGTCGTGCGGCGAAGCGGGGGCGGCGTTGCAGTAGAGTTTCTCGAGATTCCACGCGTTGCCGAGATCGGTGAACACCACGCCCTTGATCTGCACGGCCTCGATGAGCGGGAACTCCAGCTCGAGGTTCTGGTAGTACATCAGGTTGCCGCCGATGTTCGCGCCGTTCACGATGGGCGGTGAGTTCGGATCGAGCGACTCGCGGAGCGGGAGCCGCGGGCCGATGTCCCGGATCTCGAAGCCGCGCACGTCGAGGATGCCGCCCAGGAAGAAGCGGGCGAAGATCGGCACGCCTTCCGGGTTGGGGCTCGTCACCATGCCGGCCTCGGTGTTCAGCTTGAGGACCAGGCTGTCCGTGATCGGGTAGTAGAACCGCCCCGTGGCGCGATACCGCAGGAACTCGTTCTGGCTGCCGAGCGCGCTGTGGGCGAGCTCCACCGAGCCCTGCAGGTAGATGCCTGAGGTCGGGAAGAGCTGGTTGTTGCGCGTGTCGTAGGTGAGCGCCGGTCGGATGCTGGACGTGATCCCGTCGTTGAAGAGGTTGTAGAGCGGGAGCCGCTGAAACGTGGACCGCCCTTCCGCCGTGCCGAGGCCGGTCGTCGTGGAGGACGAGATCTCGTCTTGCTCCAGCGTGTAGGTCAGCTGCGCGCGGAGCTCCGGCTCGATGAGCGGGTAGCCGAGCGTGAGCGAGCCGCCCGTGGAGGTCTGCGAGAACTGCGTGTAAGCCCGCAGCTGGTTGTAGACGCTCACCGCCGCGGAGAACGGGCTGTCGAACAGGTACGGCTCGAAGAAGCGGACGTCGACGAGGCGCCGCAGCCCCGAGATCTGCGCCTGGAGCGAGAGCGACTGGCCGCTTCCGAGCAGGTTCGCCTGCTGCACCTGCGCCGTCGCGATGAAGCTCTCGACGCTCGAGAAGCCGGCGCCGATCTGGAAGGTGCCCGTCGGCTTCTCGCCGATGTCGACGTTGACGTTGATGTGCTGGGCGTCCTCGCCCTGTTCGGTGGAGATGTCGACCCGCTCGAAGTAGCCGAGCGCCGTGATCCGCTGCTTCGACCGCTCCAGCTTCGTCTCGCTGAACAGCTGCCGCTCCTCCACCTCCATCTCGCGTCGGATCACCTTGTCCCGCGTCTTCGTGTTGCCGCGGATCTCGATGCGCCCGAAGTAGACGAGCTGGTTTCTGCGGATGCCGACGGTGATGTCGACCTCGCGCCTGTCCGGGTCGAGCTGGGTGTCGGGCGAGGCCTCGACGTTGGCATAGCCGGCATCCCGGTACAGCGTCTGGATCGCGCTGAGATCCTTCGCCAGCTCGGCGCGGTTGAACCAGTCCCCCGGCTTGGCCCGCACCATCTCGCGCAGCGCCCGGCGCCCGCCGAGCGGCTCGATCTCGCGCCCGTCGGCGTCGCGCTCGTACACGCGGAGCGAGCGGATGCGGAACCGCGGCCCCTCGTTGATCGTCAGCGTGACCTCGATGCCCGTGCGGTCGGGCGTGAGCATCACCCGGGGCGTCGCGACCTGCACTGCGAGGAAGCCGCGATCGTAGTAGAGGGCGTTGATCACGAGGACGTCGCGCTCGAACATGTCCTGGCGGAACGGGCCGCCCGTGCCGAAGGCGAAGAACCCTCCCTGCCCCGTGAGCATGACCTCCCGGAGCTCCTCGTCCGGGATGTTGTGGTTCCCGATGAACGTGATGCGCCGGACGGTGACGGGCGCGTGCTCCTTGATGGTGAACTTGAGGGTGACCTGGTTCTCCCGCTCCGGTTTGACCTCGTAGCTGACCTCGGCGAGGAAGTAGCCCTCCTCGGCGTACTTATCGCGGAGCTTCTGCACGCCGCGGCGGACGGCCGCGTAGCTCAGGATCGTGCCGGTCTTGAGCTCGACCGAGAGCGCCTCGGTGAGGTCCTCGCTGTCGATCTCGTTGTTGCCGGAGAACTCGATGGCCTTGATGCTCGGGCGCTCGCGGACGAGCACCCGCAAGCTCACGCCGTCGTCGCGGCGGGTGAGGTCGACCTCGACGTCGTCGAACAGGCCGGAGTCCCAGAGCTCGCGCACGTCGCGGGCCAGCCCCTCGGGGGTGAACGGCCTGCCGACCCGCGTCTGCCCGAGGTAGACGAGCACGTCCTCGGACGAGATCCGCCGGTTGCCGGCGATGACGACCTGGACCACCGGCTGCCCGCGAGCGAGCTCAGCCTCCGTGGGTGCCAGGTCGAGCGTCGGTTCGGCCGTATCGGCGGCCCCCTGCGCAGGTGTACCGGCCCCAGGCTGGGGTCCCCCGGTCGCGTTGGCCGGGGCAGACGGCTGAGCGGCACCGGCCGGAGCGGGAGCCGGCGGGGCGCCGCGCCCGGGCGCCTGCGTGTCCGGAGCACCTCCGGGCACCTGAGCTGCCGCAAGCCGGGGCCGTATCGCCGCTGCCGCAACGAACACCAGGAAGAGGCCGAGCCAGACGAGCCGCTGCCAGCGGCCGGGGAGGCGAAGCATTGAACGGGTGCCTGTCGCGTACAAGGCGCCACCCCGTAGCCCAGTGCGCCGTGAGTCTCAAGGGCGGACGCCGAAAACAGGGCGTCGCCGGCCGATCGCGCCGCGACCCCCCTGCGTGCGGGTCGATCTCTCGGCCACTTGACGCTATGCCAGGGGCCGCACGAACGCAGGCGAGCACGCGCAGCCAGAAATTCCCGCGGGCCAGCCTTGACCGAGCGCGAGCCCCTGGGTAATTGCCGAGGCTCGCCAGCGTTCACCTGAACATCGGAACACCTGCTCAACCGGTGCCCGAGCATTCCCTGGAGTAACGCGTGTCTCGAACCCCCTCCCTTCCGTCCGACGGTGAGCCGCCTCGCAAGGGCCGCCGTGGCGGCCGGCCCGGTGATAGCGAGCCTCCGCCGCCCCCGGCGCCCGACACCTCGCTCGCCGACGAGGCGCAGCGCCGGTACCTGAACTACGCGCTCAGCGTCATCACGTCGCGCGCGCTCCCCGACGTGCGCGACGGGCTGAAGCCGGTGCAGCGCCGCATCCTCTACGCGATGCTGCACGACCTGCACCTCGGGCCGGACGCGAAGTACCGGAAGAGCGCCGCGGTCGTCGGCGACGTGATGGGCAAGTACCACCCGCACGGCGACGTCGCGATCTACGACGCGATGGTCCGGCTGGCGCAGGACTTCGTGATGCGGGCGCCGCTCATCGCCGGCCACGGGAATTTCGGCTCCGTGGACGGCGATGCCCCGGCGGCGATGCGTTACACGGAGGCGAAGCTCCGCCCCCTCGCGCTGGAGCTGCTCGGCGAGCTCGGCCAGCGCACCGTGAACTTCCGCCCGAACTACGACGGCACCCGCTTCGAGCCGATCGTCCTCCCTGCCCGCTTCCCGAACCTCCTCGTGAACGGATCGCAGGGGATCGCGGTCGGGATGGCGACGAGCATCCCGCCGCACAACCTGAGCGAGGTGATCGACGCCTGCGTCGCGCTGATCGAGAACCGCGAGCTCACCACGCAGCGGCTGCTGTCGTACGTGAAGGGGCCCGACTTCCCGACGGGAGGCCAGCTGCACGCGACGAAGAAGGAGCTCGAGGCCGTCTACACGTCCGGCCAGGGCTCGCTGAAGCTCCGCGGCGAGTGGCTGCAGGAAGAGGGCGACGGCAAGCGCGGCGCCGTACCGCAGATCGTGATCACCTCGATCCCGTACGGGATCGAGCGGAAGGCGATCGTCGAGAAGATCGCCGAGGTGATCCTCTCGAAGAAGCTGCCGACGCTCGTGGACGTGCGCGACGAGTCGACGGCCGAGGTGCGCATCGTGATGGAGCTGAAGCGCGGCGCCGACGCGCAGCTCGTGATGGCGTACCTCTACAAACAGACGCCGCTCGCGATCAACGTGCAGGTGAACCTCACCTGCCTCGTGCCCACCGACAACGCGGACGTCGCCGCGCCGCGGCGGCTCGGCCTGCACGAGATCCTGACGAAGTTCCTCGACTTCCGCTACGCGACCGTGACGCGGCGGCTCGAGTTCCAGCTCGGCGAGCTGAGGCGGCGGATCACGATCCTCGAGGGGTTCGAGAAGATCTTCGACGCGCTCGACGAGGTGATCCGGATCATCCGCAAGAGCGAGGGCAAGGCCGACGCGGCCGAGAAGCTGATAAAGCGCTTCACCCTGAACGAGGAGCAGACGGACGCGATCCTCGAGCTCAAGCTCTACCGGCTGGCGCGCCTCGAGATCCTGCTCGTGCAGAAGGATCTCTCCGAGAAGCGCGCCGAGGCGAAGCGGATCGACGGGCTGCTCAAGAGCGACGCGAAGCGCTGGGGGATCGTCCGCGACGAGCTCGTCGAGATCAAGGGATCCTACGGCGAGAAGCGCCGCACGAAGGTGGTCGGCTCGATCGACGAGCCCGAGTACCAGGCGGAAGACTTCATCGTGGCCGAGGACGCGAACGTCATCCTCTCGGCGCAGGGCTGGGTGAAGCGCGTGCGCGAGGTGCGGGATCTCTCCTCGACGCGCGTCCGCGAGGGCGACAGCGTGCTCGCGGTCGTCGCCGGCTCGACGCGGTCGACGGTCGCGTTCTTCTCGAATCTCGGCGCGTGCTACGTGTGCCGCATCCACGAGGTGCCGCAGTCGACCGGCTACGGCGATCCCGTGCAGAAGCTGTTCAAGCTGGCGGACGGCGAGCGGCTGATCGCGATGCTCTCCTTCGATCCGAGGGCGCTCGACGTCCCGGGGCAGACCCCTGACTCCGCCGAGCCGGAGCCTCCCTTCGCGCTCGCGATCACCCGCGGGGGCCTCGGCTTCCGGTTCTCGCTGCGGCCGCACCGCGACCCGTCGACGCGCTCCGGGCGCCGTTTCGCCAAGCTGAACGAGGGCGACGAGGTGCTCTTCGTCCACGCCGTGGACGGCGCCGACAGGGTGCTCTGCGCCTCGAGCGACGCCTGGGCGCTCAGCGTGGCCGTGGAGGAGCTGGCGCTGCTCTCCGGACCGGGCAAGGGCTCGGTGGTGATGCGGGTCGCCGAGGGCGAGCGCCTGGTCGGAGCCGCCCTCGCCCTCGGCCGGAACGACGTGATCACGGTCGAGACGGAGAAGGGCAAGACGCTCGAGATCACCGCGAGCAAGATCGCCGGTCCGCGCGGCACTCAGGGTGAGCCGGTCGCACGACGCGACCGCTTCATCCGCGTGGTGCCGCCGGCCGTCGTCGTACCGACGCTGGAGGTGAGCTGAACATGGCCGCCACGAATCCCCCGGTCCGCGCCGCGTCCGGCGCGCGTTACACGGCCGCTGACATCGAGGTGCTCGAGGGGCTGGAGCCCGTCCGCAAACGCCCCGCCATGTACATCGGTGGCACCGACGTCCGGGGCTACCACCACCTGCTCTGGGAGATCGTCGACAACGCCGTCGACGAGGCGATCAACGGGCACGCGAAGCGGATCGAGGTGACGCTCGACGCCGATCTCCAGGGCGTGACCGTAATCGACGACGGCCGCGGCATCCCCGTCGACGTGCACCCCCGGTACAAGCGCCCCGCGCTCGAGCTCATCCTCTGCACGCTGCACGCGGGCGGGAAGTTCGCGAGCGACAGCTACAAGGTCTCGGGCGGCCTCCACGGCGTCGGCTCGAGCGTGGTCAACGCGCTCTCGGAGCTCGTCGAGGTCCGGGTGCTACGCGACGGGTTCGAGCACCAGCAGACATTCTCGCGCGGCGCGCCGAGCAGCAAGCTCAAGAAGGGCGCGCCCACCCGCAAGCACGGCACGAGCATCCATTTCCGGCCGGATCCGGAGATCTTCGGGCAGGGCCGGCGGTTCGATCCCGAGACCATCCGCGAGCGCCTGGAGGCCAAGGCGTACCTCCACGGGGGGCTCGCGATCGCGTTCCGCGATCTCTCGTCCGGGGAGTCGATCGAGCTCCTTCACCCGAACGGCATCGCGGACTTCCTGCCGAAGCTGGTCTCCCAGCGCGGCAAGGCCGTGACGCACCCGACCATCTTCTACGTCGCGCGCGAGGGCGAGATCCGGCTGGAGTCCGCGCTCCAGTGGACGGAGTCGACCGACGACTACGTGAAGTCGTACGTCAACGGCATCCCCACGCACGCGGGCGGCGCGCACGAGGCGGGCTTCGGCTCCGCGATCGTGAAGGCGGTCCGCGCCTTCATGGACGCGAAGAAGATCCAGCCGAAGGGCGTGACGCTGACGGCCGACGACATCCGCGAGGGGATCGTGGGCGTCCTGTCGATCTACATCCAGGAGCCTCAGTTCCAGGGGCAGACGAAGGATCGACTCAACAACGCGGAGGCAGGACCGGCGGTCGAGGGCCTGGTCCGGCCCGCGCTCGAGCAGTGGCTTCTCCACAACGGCACGGCCGGCGAGTCGATCGTGGCCCGCGCGATCCTGGCGGCGCGCGCCAGGGAGGCACGGCGCGAGGCGACCCAGCAGGTCCTGCGGAAGACCCCCGTGTCGCACCGGCTCAACCTGCCGGGCAAGCTCGCCGACTGCGCCTCGACCGATCCCAGCGAGAGCGAGCTCTTCATCGTCGAGGGAGACAGCGCAGGCGGCTCCGCCAAGCAGGGCCGGGATCGCCGGACCCAGGCGATCCTCCCGCTGCGCGGCAAGGTGCTCAATGCGGAGCAGGCCTCGACCTCGAAGGTGCTCGGCAACAAGGAGCTCCAGGACATCGTGAGCGCGCTGGGCTGCGGCTTCGGCAAGGACTTCGACGCCTCCAAGTTGCGATACGGCAGAATTTTTCTACTCATGGACGCCGACAGCGACGGCCAGCACATCGCGACGCTGCTGCTGACGTTCTTCTACCGGCACCTGCCCGGCCTGCTCCGCGGCGGGCACGTGTTCCTCGCACAGCCGCCGCTCTACAGGATCGACGTCAGCAAGGAGACGTACTGGGCCCTCGACGACGCAGAACGCGACCGGATCCTCGCGAAGCTCCCGAAGACGGCCAAGGCGGATATTTCTCGCTTCAAGGGACTGGGCGAGATGCCCGCGGAGGACCTCAAGGCGACGACACTCGACATCCGCCGCCGGCGCGCGCTGCGCATCGTGATCGAGGGAGAGATCGAGACCGATCGCATCCTGAACGAGCTGATGGGCAAGGACGCGCAGGCGCGCTTCCGCTTCATCATGGAGCGCGCGCCGAACGCCGAGATCGACGTCTGACATCGACCCCTCGCCCCGGAGATCGCGGCGCCTCCTCGCGCGCGCGCGAATCTCGTTGGATGCCGGATCGCCGGCTCACATTCATCACCTGACAGTCACAAGATCGCCGCGACGATGTCGCGATCCGTGCGACCGCCGCGGCGTGCGTGCGGCGTGCGCGCCGCACAGGCACGTTGTGCCAGGCACGGGGGATCCTCGGCGGTTGTGCCACGTGAACTGTGGGCCACACCCCCTATGACATCGCGAGCAGGTTGACCCGCAAACGCGGCGTTTTGCGCTGGTGAACGCCGATTCACCTGAGCCGGGAACGCGGAGTCAGCTTGCGGCCTGCTGGTTGCAATACGTCGCGCCGGTGGCCGCGATGACCGCGGCACATCGCCCTTTCACCGCTGGAGAGGTACTCGTGACGACTGCGCTTCCCATCTCGACTCCGATCGCACCCTCCTCGTCCCACAACACGCCGGCCGCACGCTCCCTGTCGGTTCCGGCCACGCCCATCGCAGCCGGGAGCGGCGGGTCGGTCGCACGGCCAACGCCGCTCCCGGCGTCCGACGCCGCAGCGCCGAGCTACAGCGCGCCGCCGCAGCGCGAGCACGCCGCAACCACCGCTGGCTCGCGCTCCACCCTTCCGCCGCGCCCGGCAGTCCCGCTCCCGCGCAGCACCTCGGAGCGGCTCCTGCTCGGTCGCGACCACATCCGCAGCGCCGCAGAAGGTGGACAGAGGATCCGTTCCTACGAGGTCGCACTGGAACTCGATCTGTCCGAGTTTCATTTCGCGCGGCTCTTCCGTGCCGCCTTCGGGCTATCGCCGCACGTCTACTACGACGAGGTACGCGCGGAACGCGCCCGCACGCTCTTACGCGAGGGGCACACCGAGGGGGAGGTCGCCCGCCGCATCGGCTTCCGCCGGCCGGCGGAGCTCCGGGTCCTCCTGTCGAAGCGCGGCGGCTCGCTGCCCCCGGCCGGCGAGGCGGAGGCGAGCGACGCCTCGGCCGAGTGATCGGCTGAGTGATCGGCCAAGTGATCGGCCAAGTGATCGGCCGAGTGATCCGACGCAAGACGTCGGCCACGCGAAGCGCCGGAACCACCAGTCGCCCTGGCGCGAGACAAAGTGCTTACCCCCATGACAGCGTGATCAGAGTCGCCTGTGCCTGAGCGAGGGGAGATTCGCCCTGACCCGATCGAGGTAGGCGGGGTCGAGCATCGCCATCGCGATCCCCTCCCCTTCGGAGGCCTGAGCGATCACCTCACCCCACGGATCGATCACGCACGACTTCCCGAAGGTCGCCCGCCCGCCGGGGTGCTTGCCCCACTGCGCTGCGGCCACCACGTACGCCTGGGCCTCGATGGCCCGCGCGCGGAGCAGGACCAGCCAGTGGTCCTTGCCGGTGAGCAGCGTGAACGCCGCGGGGACGACGATGGCCTCGGCGCCTTCCGACGAGAGCGCGCGATAGAGCTCCGGGAACCGGAGGTCGTAGCAGATCGATAACCCGAGCTTCACGCCGTCGATCTCTGTGACGACGGGGAGCTCGCCGGCGGTCGTCGATGCCGACTCGCGGTACTTCGTGCCATCGGCGATCTCGACGTCGAAGAGGTGAATCTTCCGGTAGCGGGCGGTGAGCCGGCCGTCGGGCCCGAAGACCGCGCAGGTGTTGTACGGCCTCGCCGCATCCGGGGCGCGCTCGGGGAAGCCGCCGGCCACGAGGGTCACCCGGGCGGACCGCGCCGCGTCGGCGAGACGATGCGCGATGGGACCGCCGCCGGCGTCGAGGTCCTCCGCGATGTGGCGCTTTCCCTCCTCGTTGCCCATGTACGCGAAGTTCTCTGGCAGCACGACCGTCGTCGCCCCGCGGCCCGCCGCCTCCACGACGCGCGCCTCGATCCGCGCCAGGTTCTCGCTCACGTTCTCCTGGCTGGAGAGCTGGAGGGCCGCCCAGATCACCGGTTTCTGCATGGGGCAAGCCTACCGCACGAGGAACCGGAGCGGACCGCGCGTGGAAGAGCGCGCGGACTTCACCGGATTCCTCGTTGTCCGGACGCGCCCGCAGCTCCGCCGGCGCCCGCAGCTCCGCCGGCGCCCGCAGCTCCGCCGGCGCCCGCAGCTCCGCCGGCGCCCGCAGCTCCGCCGGCGCCCGCAGCTCCGCCGGCGCCCGCGGCTCCACCGGCGCCCGCGGCTCCACCGGCGCCCGCAGCTCCGCCGGCGCCCGCAGCTCCGCCGGCGCCACCCAACCCGGCGCCCGCCTCAGCGCACTCGAGCGGCGCGTCGTAGTAGGCGCACCTCGCGCCGCACGCGGCGCACACGCAGGCGAGCACCTGCTGAAACGCCCGGTGTGCGGCGCCCGCATCGTCCGGGAACACGCACGCGGTCTGGCAGGCCTTGTTGTGACCGCAACCCTTGAGGCACACGCTGATCTGCCTGCACCCGGGCTCGCCGTCGCACGCCGAGAGCTGCGCCTCGCAGCGCGCACCGCGGGAGGCGTGCTCGTTGAAGCAATCGCCGCATCGCCCCGCTTCGCCGCCATAGGCAACGACGCACTCGCAGAGGTTCGCCGGCCGAGGCCCCTCGTCGACGCTCGCATCGGACGGCGCGCCCCCCGCTGCGCCCGCGCCGCTCGACGTGCCGGCATGAGCGCGCGGCGGCGGGAGCCGTTCTTCGGTGCAGCTCGGCGTCGACGCGAACGCGAGCGCCGCCCCCCACGCCGTCGCGCCGCAGAGGACAGCGCGGCCGTACGATCCGACAGGAGCGCGCAGCGCCCTCCCCACAAACGACATGATGGAGCGAGCGTAGCCTGCCCCTCACCCGGGGCCGAGCTCGAGCCGCGCCGCTCAGGGCCGTCCGAGGGATCGGCCGAGGTCGCACGGAACCCTCTCCCGGCCACCGCCGATCGCTTCTATGCTTTGCTGACACGTCGCAAAAATTCTCATGGAAATCGCTCCCCTCTCGCTGTTACCGCGCTCCGTGCTCGCCCTGGCCAAGGAGGTCGCGCGCGCGTTGCTCCGGCGGCCGGTCGTCGGGATCGCCGCCGCCGCACAGACCGCCGACGGCCGGTGGCTGCTCATTCGCCGCAGCGACACCGGAACCTGGGCGCTCCCAGGAGGGACCCTGGAATGGGGCGAGACGCTCCGCGACAGCATCGTGCGGGAGCTCGCCGAAGAGGCCGGTGTCATCGAGGTCGAGCTCGGGCGGGTCGTGGGCGTGTACTCGCGGCCCGACCGCGACATCCGTTTCCACGCCGTGACGGTCGTCGTCGCCGCCCGGATCGGCGCACCCACACGCCCTCCACAGAACCCGCTCGAGATCCGCGAGGTCAGGCTGTTCCGCGAGGACGAGCTCCCGGCCGAGCTCGCGATGGGCATGGGGGACCTCCTCGCCGCCGCCCGGCGCGCCGGCGACACCGAGCTCGAGTGAGCCGAGGCAAGCGATGACGCAGGCACACCACGACGAGGCCGATGCGCGCAACCCGCTGCAGGGCGGGCTCGCGACGGATCCGACGCACAAGGCGAGGATCGATGAGCTCGCCGAGCGCATCGAGAAATACAGGGCGAGCTACTACGCCGGACACCCGGAGATCTCGGACGCGGCGTTCGACGCCCTCGAGGATGAGCTCCGCGCCCTCGATCCCGCGCACCCGGTGCTCGCCCGGGTCGGCTCCGCCTCCCTGATCACGGAGTGGGAGAAGGCGCGGCACGAGATCCCGATGGGCTCGCTCAACAAGGTCGTCTCCGAGGACGAGCTCCGGGCCTGGGTCGCCCGGTGCGACGAGCTCCTCGCGAAGGACGCGCACGACGGCGCCGCGCAGCCGGCGAGCTCCGCCGGTGCGAGCGTCGCGGACGACCTCTTCGTGGCGGAGAAGCTCGACGGCATCTCCATCGAGGTCATCTACAAGGGCGGCAAGCTCGTCGATGCGATCACCCGGGGCGACGGCGAGTGGGGCGAGCGGATCACCGCGAACGTCGCGAGGATGAAGGGCGTCCCCTCGAGGATCCGGGAGCGGGGCCGGCTGTCCGTGCGCGGCGAGATCATCCTTCGCCTCTCGGACATGAAGCGCTATTTCCCCGGCGTCACCAGCCCGCGCAACATGGCCGCGGGCGCGGCCAAGCGGTTCGACGGCCAGGGGGCGGAGCACTGCACGGTGCTGTTCTACGACGTCGCCGATCACCTCGAGATCCCGACGTGCCGGGCGCGCTTCACGTGGCTGCGCGACCTCGGCTTCGCGACGCCGCAGACCGCTCACGGCAACGTCGAGGACGTCGTGAAGCTCTATCGGCGCTACTCGAGCGAGCTCCGCGCGAGCCTCGACTACGAGATCGACGGGCTCGTCGTCTACGTGGACTCGCTCCACCTCCAGGGCATGCTCGGCGACGTCAACCGAAGGCCGCGCGGCGCGGTCGCCTTCAAGTTCGCGTCGCCGGCCAAGGTGACGACGGTCGTGGCGATCCAGTGGGACACCGGGCCGAGCGGGCGCGTCACCCCGGTGGCGATCGTCGAGCCGGTGGAGCTCGCGGGCGCCAACGTCCGGCGCGCCTCCCTGCACAACGCAGCCAACGTGCGCGGCCTCGGCATCGGGGTGGGCGACGAGGTGCTGGTCTCGCGCCGCAACGACGTGATCCCGTACGTCGAGGAGGTCGTCGAGAAGCGCGGCCCCGTCGCGGTCCCCCCGTCGCTCTGCCCGGTCTGCAGCGCGCCGCTCGTCGTCGAGGGAGAGTACCTCCTCTGCCGGAACGCCGCGTGCCGCGCCCTCATCGAGGGGCGCATCCACAACTGGATCGACGCCATCGGCGCGCTGGAGTGGGGCGACAAGCTGATCGAGCAGGTGGTGGCCGCGGGCCTCGTGCGCGAGCCGCTCGACCTCTACAAGCTCACGGTGAAGGACATCGCCGAGCTCGACCGGCGCGGGGAAAAGAGCGCCACGAAGTGCCTCGACCAGCTGAAGAGCCGGCTCCCGCTCACGCTGCCGGTCTTCCTCGCGGCGCTCGGCATCGAGGGGTTCGCGATCCAGACCGCGCGGCTGCTCGTGTCCGCCGGCTACACAACGATCGAGAAGCTGCTCGCGGCCGGCGAGGACGAGCTCGCCGGCATCCCGGGGCTCGGCGCGATCAAGGCCGCGAGCATCGTTCGAGGGCTGCGCGCCCGCGGCGACGAGATCGCGCGGCTGCTCGCCGCCGGCATCGTCCCGGTGACCCCCGAGGCCGAGGGTCCGCTCGCCGGCCTCACCTTCTGCTTCACCGGCGCGGCCGTGCGCCCCCGCGGCGAGCTCACCCACCTCGTCGAGTCGAACGGCGGCCGGGTGCTGAACAGCGTCACGAAGGAGCTCAACTACCTCGTCCTCGCCGACGTGGCGTCCGCGTCGAGCAAGGCGGTCAAGGCGCGCAAGTACGGCACCAAGCTCATCACCGAGGACGACCTCGACAAGCTCATCACCGAGCGCCGCGGCGGCTGACCGAGGGAGCCGCCGGGGCTACCAGGTGATGTCCTGGTCCTCCGTCACGCCGAGCACGTCCCGGAGCTCAAGGACCCGCCCGTCCGGGAGGCGGATCGTGCCCGAGTAGAGGCCGATCGGCTGCAGGAACTCCGAGACGACAAGGCCGAGGTTCGTGTGGTTCGAGTGCGCCGCGCCGGGGACGAACCGGAGATCCACGGCGCCGTCCGCGGTCCGGACGCGCCACGGGTCGAGCGGCCGGGCCGCGTCGAAGGTGAACCGGCCCTCTGCGAGCGGGATCAGGTCGCCATCGATCCAGAGCGCGCACTCGGCATCGCCGATGAACCCCTCGCCCACGTTCAGACCGACGCGCTCGCCGCTCTCGGCGCGCCCCAGCGCGAGGCCCCAGCGCCAGGCCGTGCGGCGCGGCAGGAGGCCGCTCGTGTAGTCGTAGCTGGCGAGCGCTCCATCGAGCGAGATCCGGCGGCCGAGCACCGACGCTTCCCCTTCGACGCCGAGGAGCAGCCGCTTCTCGGTGGCGATCAGGACGCCGCGCGGCGCCTGCGCGATCGCCGAGAGCGCCGGCGGAGCCGCGCGGCTGTCCAGCCGGGCCTCCAGCGCGAGCCCGCGGAACGCGGCGGCCACAGCGACCCTCGACTCCCCGCGCGGGCGCTCGATCCGCACCTGCGCGCGGGGCAGCCACGCGCGCGCGGAGCTGCCTTCGCCGCCCACGTCGCCAACGCTCGCCGCGAAGGGAGGGCCGAACGTCGAGCGGTCCACGAGCAGCCGCCGGCCCGCCTTGTCGAAGACGACGCCGAACACGAGCGCGAGGTAGCCGAGGTGCACGACCCCGACGGCGATGAAGACCTCGTCGGACGCGAACGCCACGTAGGTCCACCGCTTGTGCCTGAGGAGCCGGTCGAGCCTGCGCAGGGCGAGCGGGCTCAGGTCAACGCGCGGGAGCTCGCCCCGGTAGGACCCGGCGCGCGCCGCTCCCGTGCTCGGATCGAGGATCGAATCGGGCGGCGTGATGAGCTCGCGCATCGCACGAGCGTAGCGGCGGCGCGGGCGCTGCCCAAGGCGGGCGACGCCTGAACATGACATCCGCGAAATGCGGTGAGCGCTGCCCTGCGCAGCCATCCGGCTCACCCAGCGGTCGCGAACGGCGGCGCCGGCGCGCTGCGCGCCCGCATCTCCCCCGCTAGACTCGCGTCATGATCGACGCCATCGCCACGCCCCCGAGCCCCCAGAACGAGCCCGTCCTCGCGTACGCCCCTGGCAGCCCGGAGCGCGCGGCCCTCAAGGCGGAGCTCGATCGCCGGGCACGGGAGACGATCGACATCCCGATGGTCATCGACGGCGAGGCGGTCCGGACCGGAGCCCTCGACGAGGTCCGCGCTCCGCACCGGCGCGACCTCCTCCTCGCCCACGCCCATCAGGGCGGCGCCGAGCACGTCGCGCGCGCGATCGAAGCCGCCCGGCGAGCGCAGCGCGCCTGGTCGCGGGCGCCGTGGACAGAGCGCGCCGCGGTGTTCCTCAAGGCGGCCGAGCTGCTCGCGACCCGGTACCGCCCCGTGCTCAACGCGACGACGATGCTCGGTCAGAGCAAGACGGCATTCCAGGCGGAGATCGACTCCGCCTGCGAGCTCATCGATTTCTTCCGCTACAACGTCCACTTCGCCCACCGGATCGCGGCGGAGCAGCCGGCGAGCGCGCCCGGCATCTGGAACCTCGCCGAGCCTCGCCCGCTCGAGGGCTTCGTCTTCGCGGCCACGCCGTTCAACTTCACCGCGATCGCGGGCAACCTGTGCGCGGCCCCGGCGCTGATGGGCAACACGGTGGTCTGGAAGCCGTCGGCGAACGCGCTCTACTCCGCGCACGTCGTGATGGAGCTCCTGATCGAGGCGGGCCTGCCTCGCGGCGTCATCAACCTCGTCATGGGCCCGCCCGAGCTCGTCTCGAACGCCTGCCTCGATCACCCGGACTTCGCCGGCATCCACTTCACGGGATCGACCGCTGTCTTCCGGTCGATCTGGCGCCGCATCGGGGAGAACATCGGGCGCTACCGGAGCTACCCGCGCATCGTGGGCGAGACCGGCGGCAAGGACTTCGTCTTCGCGCACGCGAGCGCCGACGTCGACGCGCTCGCCGTGGCGCTCGTCCGGGGGGCCTACGAGTACCAGGGGCAGAAGTGCTCCGCCGCGTCGCGCGCGTACGTCCCCCGCTCGCTCTGGCCGGCGCTCAAGGGCCGACTCGAGGGCCACATCCAGGCGATCCGCATGGGGGACGTCGCCGACTTCCGCAACTTCATGGGCGCGGTGATCGACGGGCGCGCGCACGCCCGGCTCACGGAGCGGATCGCCGCGGCGAAGAAGGACCCGGCGTGCTCGGTCGTGTGCGGCGGCGGCGGGCGCGCCCACGACGGGAGCGACGGCTGGTTCGTGGAGCCGACGCTGATCGAGACCACGGATCCGCGCCACGCCCTGATGACGGAGGAGCTGTTCGGTCCGGTGCTGACGGTCTGGGTCTACCCCGACGGCGAGGAGGACAAGGCGCTCGCGCTCTGCGACGAGACGTCACCGTACGGCCTCACGGGCGCCGTGTTCGCGCGGGACCGGGCGTTCATCGAGGCGGCGAGCGACGCGCTCCGCTTCGCGGCGGGCAATTTCTACATCAACGACAAGCCGACGGGCGCCGTCGTCGGGCAGCAGCCGTTCGGCGGCGGGCGCGCCTCCGGCACGAACGACAAGGCGGGCAGCCTGTTCAACCTGCTCCGGTGGGTCTCGCCGCGGGTCGTGAAGGAGACGTTCGCCCCACCGCACGCAGTCGCCTACCCGTTCATGGCAGCCGAGTAGGACGCGCGCGGCGCGCCAGGAGGCACGCGGCGGCGGCGCGGCGACGACGAGGTGGCGGGCCTCGTCGGTCAATCCTCCGGCGAGTAGTCGCAGGCGCCGGCCGCGAGGTCGGCGCAGGACCAGCTCTCCTCCTCGTAGCATTCGGCCTGACGCTCGATGGCGATGGCATAGGACGCGCGGTCGGATTCGCCGAGACAGATGGCGATGCAGGCGTCCTTGCCAGGGCTGTCGGGCTGGCACTCGGCGTTCTTGGCGCAGACGACCTCGCAGGGGTCGCTGCCCGAGCAGCCAGCCGTGAAAGCGAAGAGCAGCAGGGCAAAGACGAGCGCGGGACGGGGCATGGCGGAAGCTCCAGCGGCCATCGGAGCACGCGACGCAGCCGGCGGCGAGAGGCGAGCAGGAGGACGGCCGCGCGCCGTCAGCCTGCCCGGGAGATCAGGATGGAAGCGCGCCCCGACAGCGGTGACGCCGGAGGTGAGCTAACCGGCGACAGCCGTGCTCGATCCGCCGCGCCGAGCGCCCGGGCGAAGACCAGGTCGCGCCACGAGAGTTCAGGCCCGACGGATCACCCTCCCGGCACCGCTCACCGAGCTCCACAGCTCGCTCCGGCCTCTGGAGGCTTCATCTGTGGAGCAGCCCCCAATCGCCACGGTTTGTCCAGATCTTGCACCGTCAAAACCGTGCGCTCTCATGGCGCGCGCGACGAGCAGCAGTGTAGGTATACTATTCCCACGTAGCCACACCAAATACTGCTGTGGGACAGCAAACGTGTTGGAGGTGCCATGAGGTCGATGTATTTTTTGGGTTTCTTCGTGCTTGGCACGATCGCGGCGACGGCTGCGGGCTGCGGTGGTGATGACGACGGCAGCGGCGGCAGCGGCGGCGAGGGGGGAGCCGGGAGCACCACGACGTCGAGCGTGACCACCACGACCAGCGGCGTCACGAGCACCTCCACGGGCTCGGGCGACGTGGACGACGGCAACGACAGCATCGATGAAGCAGAGGAGATCCCCGCCGGCAACAACGGGCTAGACGGGACGCTCGAGCCGCTCGAAGAGGACGCGGACTACTATCGGTTCACCGGAACCAAAGGCCTGCCGGTCTACCTCATCAGCGACGCGAAGCCGGACGACGCCGAGAGGGATCCGACCTTCCCCGATACGGTCATCACGCTGCTCGACGCCGACGGGAACCAGATCGCGCAGAACGACGACCCGGTCGACGGCCTCACCAACGACAGCGAGCTGCTCACCGTGCTGCCCGCAGACGGCGAGTATTTCGTGGCCGTCCAGGACTGCAACGCCGCCTTCCCGCAGTTCGCCTTCCCGGACGGTTGCTTCGACCCGGCCGAGGTCGTCAGCTTCGACTACTCGCTGCGGTTCCTCCCGGTCAATCTGGGAGCCAGCGACACCGACAGCCTCGTCGGGGAGACGGAGCCCAACGATGGCGCCGAGCAGGCCGTGCCGATGCCGTATCAGCTGACAGAGAACGAATCGGCCTACTACACCACGTTCGTGTTCGGCAGCTTCGCGAGCGAGACCGACGTCGACGTGTATTCGTTCACCCCGCCGGCGACCCCCGAGGTCGACAACGCCCAGCTGGCCGAGCTCACCTTCTCCGGCCCGGGCGGGCCCGAAGGCAACGGCTCGACGGTGGAGGTCAGCGAGGTCGCCGTCTTCAACGCGACCGACCTGACGAGCGCCTATGCGAAGGTCGATCCGTCAAAGGGCGGCGATATCGCCGTTCCTGTGGAGGCCGGGCAAGAGTACCTCGTGTTCGTCAAGCGCCCCGCAGGTGCGGTGGGGAAGAACGACTTCTACATCCTGCTGAACAACCGGGCGAGCTCCGAGCCGCTCGAAGCCGCGGAGCTCACCAACGGCGATGTGACGACGCCGGAAGGCGGCCTGGTCTCCTTCCCCAACGGGGGAGGCGGCGTCAGCTTCGCCATCGAGGGGAAGCTCGCCGACATCGAGGAGGGCGCGGACGTCGACGTCTACGAGGTCCCCCTCGACGACGTGGAAGCGGGCTGGACGATCTCGGTCATCTGCGGAGCCCAGCGCCACGGCTCCGGGGTCCGCGAGCTCAGCGCCGAGGTGCTGAACGGAGACGGCACCCCGATCGACGCCACCACCCACTCGGCCACGGAGACCGAAGCGGAAGAGCTGTTCATCGATAGGGTCGCGCTCCCGGAGGCCCCCGAAGGCAACCGGCTGCTCGTCAAGGTGTCGGCCGGCACCCCGGCCGCCGATGTGACGAGCCGCGGTTACAACTGCCTCTTCGCCTATCTGCCGCCGGCAACCGACTGAGGGTCTGAAGCACCGCACGGCTCGAGCTCCCGTTTTCCGGGGGCTCAGGCCGCTCGGCGCTCTGGAGCGCGCACCGTCGGACAGCGCCGGAAGGCCTGGGCCGCGCGCTCCTCCGGTTGCCGCCCGTTGGGTGTTGCCCGTTGGGTGTTGCCTGTTGCCTGTTCGTTGCAGGCTCCAGCCACGGCATCGCCGGCACTCCCGCCCGAACCCCTCGAGACCCCGTGGTATAGCCGGACCGACATGAAGGTCGGCCACACGCCCGCGCGCCCCGGGCTCCTCTCCCTGCTCCTGCTCGTCGCCTGCAGCGCCGGCCCCCGGACCGGCGCGGTCGCGCCGCCGGACGGGCCCCGCGGCGCCGCCCCGCCGGGGACGACCTCGCATCCGGCGATGACGCCGCCGTCCGAGGAGGCCCCGGCGCGCGCC
This sequence comes from Sorangium sp. So ce887, assembly GCF_051521455.1. Lineage (NCBI taxonomy): Bacteria > Pseudomonadati > Myxococcota > Polyangiales > Polyangiaceae > Sorangium > Sorangium sp. So ce887. The sequence continues at coordinate 6,443,169 of NZ_CP150354.1, forward strand.
GAGTTCGACCCCGTGCCGCACGGGATCACCGCGGGCGGGGTGAAGCAGCTCTGCGACGATCACCTGCGCGCGGCACAGGAGCACCTCGACGCGATCAGGGCGCTCCGCGGCGCGCCGCCGGAGAAGCTCACCTACCCCGCAACCCTCCGGCGGTTCGACGACGCCGTGCTCGAGGTGAACAGCGCGGGCGACTTCCCGTACCTGATGGGGGTCGCGCACCCGGACGCGGCCGTGCGAGAGGCCGCCAGGCTCTGCGAGCCGAAGGTCGACAGGTTCACGACCGCGATGTGGCTGGACGCCGATCTCGCCGCCGTCATCAAGGCGTACGCCGAGACGGGCGAGGCGCGCGAGACGCTGAAAGGAGAGCGTGCCCGGCTCCTCTCCGACGTCCTCCGCGACTTCCGACGCAACGGGCTGTCGCTGCCGCCCGACCGGCAGCAGCGCCTCCGCGACGTGAACGAGCAAATCACCCGCATCGGACAGGAGTTCATGGCGAACCTGTCCACGTCGACCGCCTCGATCGAGATCGCGCCCGCCTCGCTCGAGGGGCTGCCCAAGGAGTACGTGGCGAAGCACCCGACCACGGCGAACGGCAAGGTCGAGATCAGCACCGACTACCCCGACTTCTTCCCGTTCGTCACCTACGCGAAGGACCGCAAGGCCGCGCTCGATCTCTACGTTCTGTTCACCAACCGCGGCGGCGAGAAGAACGTGAAGCTGCTCGAGCGCCTCCTCGCGCTCCGCTCCGAGAAGGCGAAGATGCTCGGCTACAAGAGCTGGGCCGACTACGCCATCGAGCCGCGGATGGCCAAGACGAGCGGCGCCGTGCGCGCCTTCCTCGACCAGGTCAAGACCGCGCTGAAGGAGCCAGCCAAGGCCGAGTTCGCCGAGCTGATGAAGGAGCACGTGCGGCTCGGAGGCAAGCCGACCGACAGGCTCCCGCCCTCCGAGCGCTACTTCCTCGAGGATCGGGTCCGCGCGTCCAAGTACCAGTTCAACTCGCAGGCGCTCTCGGACTACCTCGAGATCGGCGCGGTGAAGCAGGGGCTCATGGACATCACGGCGCGGATGTACGGGGTCGAGTACAAGGAGGTCCCCGCCAAGGCCTGGCACCCCGACGTGACCGCGTACGAGGTGCGCTCCGAGGGCAAGGCGATCGGGAAGTTCTACCTCGACCTCTACAGCAGGCCCGACAAGTACAAACACGCGGCGATGTTCGCCGTGCGGACGGCAAAGCTGCTCGACGACGGTTCGTGGCAGACCCCCGTCGCGGCGCTGGAGTGCAACTTCCCGAAGCCGGGGGCGCAGGCGGCGCTCATGTCCCACGAGGACGTGGTGACGTTCTTCCACGAGTTCGGGCACGTGCTGCACCACCTCCTCACGCGCTCCGAGCTGGCCTCCTACTCGGGGACCGCGACCGTGCGCGACTTCGTCGAGGCGCCGAGCCAGATGTTCGAGGAGTGGGCGTGGTCCCGCGAGGTGCTCGATCTGTTCGCGAAGCACCACGCGACCGGCGAGAAGATCCCGGACGATCTCTTCCAGGCGATGACCCGCGCGCGGGGCTTCGGGCGAGCGCTCGCGACGCAGCGACAGCTCACCCTCGCGTCGATCGACCTGGAGCTCCACACCCGCGAGCCGGGCTTCGACACGACCCTGGTCGTGGCGCAGGCGCAGCGCGCGAACGAGTCCTTCGCCTTCATGAAGGGGACGCACCTGCAGTCGAGCTTCGGGCACCTCATCACGTACGACGCCGGCTATTACGGCTACCAGTGGGCCCTGTCGCTCTCGCGCGACGTGCTCACCCGCTTCAAGCAGGAGGGCCTGCTCAACCCCGTCGTCGCGCGCGCCTTCCGCGACGAGGTGCTCGCCAAGGGAGGCGGCGTCGAGGCAGGCGATCTCGTCGCCCGCTTCCTCGGCCGACCGCCGCGCCACGATGCGTACCTCGCCTACCTCCAGGGCAAGGAGTGAACGCGCCTCGGCCGCGCCGCGGAGGCGGGGCCGGGAGCGAGGTTTCCAGGAGACAGGACGGGCGCCGCGCGCCCTCCGCCGCGGAACAGCGGCCGGGGCTCGGGAAGGACCTCTGACCCGCGGAGCTACGGCTCGATCGCGACGCCGAGCTCCTCGCGCAATGCGTGATAGGCGTCCGAGACGGTGAACGAGAGGAGATCGCCGATCTTCTCCTCCGCCGTCAGCACGCCAGGCGCATCCCCGCGCGAGAGCGACGACGCCGCGACCGAGAGCTCGCCGGTCAGCAGGTAGCCGACCCGGGCAGCGCACCGCTCCACCGAGCCCGCCCAGTGGGCGAGATCCAGCGGCGCGCGGATCTCGTAGAGCTCGAACACCGCGGCCTCCAGCGCGTCACGCTCGCGCTCCGTCAGCCGCTCGTCGAGCAGGGGCATCAGCGCGAGCACCGCGCCCTCGAGCTCGGCAGGAACAGGCTCCGACGGCCGCGCCACCTTGACCGCTGCAGCAAGACAGACACCGAGCTCCTCGAGCGAGGGGAAATGCAGGAGCAGCCGGTGCGGGCCGACGTGGTACGCGACGTGGCTGCCCACCAGGAACGCGAGCTCGGCGGCCGTCCTCCCGCGAAGCGCCTCGCCGCCGACCAGGACGCTGGGCTCCTCGACCGTCACGGCCGCGACCGCGATCGGCGCGTCCTTGCGGAGATAGACCGCCGGCGCGGCGATCCCGAGGCACCGGCTCGCCCACGAGAACAGGCGCACCACGCCCGCCGCGTTCCGCTCCGCGTCGGCGCGCGCGGCCGGATCGACGTGGGGGGCCTTCTTCTCCCGCGCGCGCTGGGCGAACCGCGCGCGGATCGCCGCGTCGGCGACCGACGCGAGGATCTCCTCGAGCGCGCGATCGCGATCGGCCGCGCGCAGGAGATCCCAGCTCCCCGGGCCCAGCCCGCGCGCGGGCTGCACGAGGCCCGCGGGCCGGTGCTCCTCGAAGATGAAGCGCTCCCGCTCCTCGGCGGCGCCGAGATAAACGGCCACGCTCGCCGCGGCCCAGGCCTGGTCGACGCGCCTCAGCTTCTGGAAGGTGTCGAACAGGTCGTGAAACACCTGGACGTTGCCCGGGTCGAGCACCGCCGCGGCCTGGAGGTGCACGGCCGCGCGCTCGATCCGGCCGGCGCTCCGCGCGAGCGACGCCGCGCTGAGCCGCCCCGGGACGTCGTCCGGCCGCTCGGCCACCGCGCCCTCGAACGCCTCCAGCGCGGAGCTGGGGTCCTCGAGGTGGTCGCGGAAGAGCATGCCGAGGCGGCGGCACAGCTCCCAGGTGACATCGCTCCGGACGCGCAGGCCGGGGATGCGCTGCGCCCGGTCGAGCATGCGCCGGTACGCGAGCTCGAGCTCGCCCCACTCCTGCCGCGCCGAGAGGAGGATCGCGATCAGCGCGAGCGGATCGAGGAACGTGGGATCGGCGTCGAGCGCGCGCTCGAGCAGGTCGATTCCATCCTGCTCGCGCGTGACCTCGGTCAAGGTGGCGCGGGCCTCGCCCTGCATCACGGCGCGCGCGAGCTCCAGGAGCGCGACCGCCCGCTGCCGCGGGTCCGGAGTGAGCTCGGCGAGGCAGCGGCGCGCGTCGAGCGACGCCGCGAGGTCGCCCGCCGCCTGGTAGAGCCGGCCCAGGCTGCGCAGGACCGCGGCGTCGTCCGGGCCGAGCTCCCGGGCCCGCTCCAGGAGCTGCTGCGCCCGCTCCGGATCCCCGGCGACGATCTCCCAGTGCTCGGCGAACCGGACGAGGAGCGCGAAGCGATCGGCGTCCCCCTCGACGCGCGTGAGCAGCCGCTCCTCCGCGGTGCGCAGCCTGGCGAAGTCCCGCTCGGCGAGGTGGAGCTCGACCAGCGCCTCGAGCGCGGGCCGGTGCTCGGGCGCGAGCGCCAGCGCCTTCTCGAAGCCCTCGATCGCCTCGCGGTGCCGCTCCTGGCGCCACCGCGCGTGGGCGATGCGCAGATGCACCTCCGCGCGCGCATCCCGCTGCACGACCCCGACGAGCGCGAGCGCCTTCTTGTACGCCGTGAGCGCCCCGTCGAGGTCCGACGCGGCGGCGAGCGTGTCGCCGGCCACGAGGTACTGCGCGACAGGGTCGTCCGGCGCGGGCGCAGGCGTGGTGGCGGCGCCGCCTTCGCCCGCGCTCTCGAGCAGCGCAGCCTCGGGCTCCCTCGCCCGGCGCCTGCCCGGAGCGCCGCCGCGCGGGACGAGCACCGCGAACGAACCCCGCCCGCCCACCCGCGCGAAGCAAGGGATGGCGCCGGCGAGGTCGGGGTTCTCCTGCACGCGGCGGAAGATCTCCTCCGCGGTGAGGCCCCTCTCCAGATCGGCCTCGTCGAGGTGCTCGACGAAGGCGCGGGTGAACACCGACGGCAGGTCGGCGTCGAGCGAGCCGATCGGGTGGGCCGAGACGAGGAGCTCGACCCCCGTCACGGGGGACGCCGCCGCCTGCTCCGCGGCGGTGACGACGGCGCGCGAGGTCGCCCCGGGGCCGTGGTGGCACTCCAGGACGAAGAGCACCTCGCCGCGCGCGCGATCGCGGAACACCGCGGCGATGTCGCCCAGCGCGTCGCCCACGCCGGGGTTCTCGGGGTCGAGGCAGAGGAAGAGCTCCCCGTCCGGCGACAGCGCGACCGCGCAGGAGGCATAGAAGAGGAACAGGGTGGAGGCCTCGTCGCGCGCGGCGTCCTCCGCGTCGACCAGGGTCCGCCGCGTCGCGACGAGCTCGTCGAACAGCGCGTCGAGCTGCTCCGCGAGATCCCGCGCGGGATCGACGTCGATCACCCGGAAGCCCGCGTCGTCCAGCGAGAGGCGGGCCCGGATGAGATCACCGTCCAGCGAGCCGGGCGCCGGCCGCTGATCGCGGTGCAAGCTGGGCGTGGCGACGACCGCCAAGCGCATCAGGGCGCCCTCTCCTCGTTGCGTACGCGCATGCAGGCGAGCAATCTACCCAGGGCCGCGCCCGAAGCGAAGAAGGTTGCCATCCGGCGTGCAACTCCGACGCGGCGCGAGGTCCCCCGTACGAGACAACCCGCCGGGAGAGAGCACGCATGAGCAAAGGCAGGGGTCGTTGGTGGACGGAAGCGCCCGGCAGCTCCGGAAGAGCTCGCGCTGCGTCATTCGCGCTCGCGGTCGCCCTCGCCTCGGGCTGCGGGGGCACGTGCGACGAGGCCGAAGACCACATGGAGGAGTGCGGCTTCCCGGGCAGCGACCTCTCCAGCGAGGCGTCGTGTGAGGGCACCGTCCGTTGCGCGTCGGCCTGCGCCGCGGAGGTGCCCTGCGGCGCGTTCGACGGAACGGACGCGGCCGCGTTCGAACGGTACAGGAGCTGCCTCGACGCGTGCTGAGGCGTCGCGGAGCTCAGCAGACGGCCCGGACGAGCGCCGCGCCGTCCTGCGGCCGCTCGTCGTCCCGGCCGAGGCACCGCAGCGAGACCTCCTTCCAGGGAGCCAGCCCCTCGCCCCCGAGCGGCTCGAGACGCACGAGGACGTCCTCGAGCACGCGGCCGTAACCATAGATATCGTCGCGCGGGTCGCTCGGCCGCCCGGCGAGCCGCTCGGGCGAGACGTACCCCGGGCTGCCGCCGGCCGACGGCGCGCCGCGGGGCCGGGCCAGCCCGAAGTCGCTGAGCACGGGCTCGGCGAGGCTGCGCAGGAGCACGTTGGCCGGCTTGACGTCGGCGTGGACGTAGCCGCGCTCATGGATGCGGGCGAGCGCACGGGCGAGCGGGCGCGCCCACCGCGCGAGCGGCGCGAGCGCCGCCGCGTCGCCGGCGCGAAGCACGTCCCGGACCGAGCCGCGCGCGATCCACTCGAGCGCGATCCACCCCTCGTCGGGGTCCGCGTCGAACACCCGCACCACGCCGGGGCCCGCGAGCGCCGCGACGAGCCGCACCTCGCGGGTGAGGTGCGACCGGTCGCCGCCGCGCCCGTGGTAGACCTTGAACCCGATGCGCCGGCCGAGCACCTCGTCCTCGGCCTCGTAGACGGCGCCGGCGCCGCCGCGCGCCACCTCGCGGAGCAGGCGGAACGGGGTCTTGCCCGCCGAGGGCGCGACGACGGTCACGTCCTCCGTGCGGACCGCCGCGGGCCGCTCCGCGCCGAGCGCCGACCGCCAGCGGTGGTGGCGCTCGCGCGCGCCGGGCGCGTCGATCTCCCGGGCGAGCACCCGCTCGATCGCGCCGACCGCCCGCGGGAGCTGCCCCAGCGACGCGTAGAGGTCGGCCGCGAGGACGAGCCCCTCGGTCGAGGACACCGGCTGCGCGCGCGACGCGCCGCCGCGCTCGCGCGACGCGGCGCCCTCGAGCACGGAGAGCGCGCCCAGCTCGTCGCCCCGGGCCGCGAGCAGGTCGGCGCACGCCACCCGGATCGGATCCGGCAGCACCCGCTCTGCCATCGCCGCCACGAGGTGCGCCACGGCCTCGGCCTCCCGCAGCGTCCCGCGCGCGCGCCGCAGGATCGCGATCACCTCGTCCGTCGAGGGCGCATCCCGCCTGCCGGAGCTCCGCAGGCGCGCGATGTCGTCGCCGCCGTCCTCGCGCATCGCGCGCCCCCGCGCGTCCCCCGCCGGCCGCGCCGGGTGCGCGCCGCGCGCGACGCCCGGCGCGGCCGGCGCAGCGCCCCCGGGCGGCGGCGCGCCGCCCTCCGCCGCGCCGGCGCCGCCGAGCCGCTCCTTGAGCCTCCGCCACAGGCTCATGCCGGCCCGCCCTCCGCGCCGCCGTCGCGCCGCATCGACGCGGCCTGGCCCGCGGCGGGCAGCCGGAAGACCGGCGTCCCGCCGCGCGACGCGGCGATCGCGTCGCCCGCGCAGAGCTCGACGGACGGCGCGAGCTGGTAGTCGCCGAGGAACGGCGGCGGCGCCCCCGGCGGCGTCTTCAGCGCGACGAACGCCGAAGCGCCCGCCCGATCGAGGCGGAGCCGCCACGGCCCGACCGGCAGATCGCCGAGCGGCGCCGTGAAGCGCTCGCCCGCGATCTCCACGACGCAGCCCTGCCCGATCCCGGGCGCGATCGCGCACGGCACCTCCCCGCCGAGCAGGACCTGCACGCCGCGGCCCACGGGCAGCGGCGCCGTGAGCCGCGCGCCGGCCAGCGTCGTGCCGTTGCGCGTCCCCAGATCTTCGACCTCGATGCCGGACGGGCCGCGCCGGATCCGCACGTGCGTCCGGCTGACGGCGCGGGACGCGACGACGAGGGTCGCCTCGCCGCGGCCGATCGTGACCTCGTCACCGAGGGCGCACCGCACGAGGGCGCCGCCGAGCTCGATCGAGAGGAGCGGCCCCGAGAGGAGCCGCGCCCGGATCGCGCGCAGCGCGTCGGCCACCTGCTCGCCGCCGCGGCCACCGCCGACCCACGCCTCGGCCACCGCGATCGCCTCGCGGCGCTCGGCCATCCGGTCGAGATCCGCGATCCTCGTCAGCGCCGCCGCGAGCTCGCGCTGGTCCCTCTCGGCCGTCATCGAGACGCGGAGCCGCTCCTCGAGCCGGTCGATCGCGCCCGCCGCGGCCAGCACGCGCGTCTCCGACTCGGTGTCGCCGACCAGGGCGTACGCGTCCGCCGCTCGCTCGAGCTCACCCGCCGCCTCGAGCTCGCGCGCGACCGCCAGCACCTCGCTCCGCATCGCGCTCGCCTCCCGCGCGCGCACCAGGTCGAACGCGAGCATCGCCTTGCGCCCGAGCGCCGCGCGCTTCAGCTCGGGGCTCTCCGCCGTGCGGAACGCCGACGCGCAGAAGGCGATCCGCTTCTCGACGCTCCGCTCGGCGTCGGCGCGGAGGAGCAGGACCCGGGCGGCGTCGTCCGGCATCCCGGCCTCGAGATACAGCTCGACCGCCCCCGCGAGATCGCCGGCGAGCTCCCTGGCCTCTGCCGCCCGGCGCCGGCTGTCCCCCCGCTTGAGCCCGAACCACTCAAAGAGACTCACGCAGCGCCATCCTCACCACCAGCCGCCATCCTACCCTTGATGCGCGCCGGCCCCAACCGCCAGCGTTGACTCCCTCCCTCGCCACCCGCAGGATTTGCGGCCTCGATGTCGACCACCAACCGCCTCGGCGAACTGCTCGTCCGCGAAAAGCTCATCAGCCTCCAGCAGCTCAGGCAAGCCCAGGAGGAGCAGCGCAAGACAGGTCAGAACCTCGGCTACGCCCTCGCCAAGCTCGGGTACATCTCCGACGGCGAGATCACGAGCTTCCTCTCGACGCAGTACCGCGTCCCGGCCGTCGCCCTCGACGAGTACGAGATCGACGCGGAGGTCTCGCGCCTCGTCTCGCGGGACGTCTGCGAGAAGCACAAGATCATCCCGATCTCCCGATCGGGCACGGCGCTCGTCGTGGCGATGGCCGATCCGACGAACCTCCACGCCATCGACGACATCAAATTTCTCACGGGCTTCAACGTCGAGCCCGTCGTCGCGTCCGAGACGGGCATCACGGAGGCGATCGAGCGCTCCTACAACGTCGGGCCCTCCTACGACGAGGTGCTGAGCGAGTTCGGGGAAGAGGAGGTCGGCTTCCAGGTCGAGGCCGACGACCTGAACGTCCTCGAGCTGGAGAAGGCCGCCGAGGGCGCGCCCGTGGTCCGGCTCGTCAACGCGATCCTCCTGAACGCCATCAAGAAGGGCGCGAGCGACATCCACGTCGAGCCGTACGAGAAGAAGCTCCGCGTCCGCTACCGCATCGACGGCGTGCTGATGGAGGAGATGCAGCCGCCGATCAAGCTGAAGAACGCGATCGCGAGCCGCCTCAAGATCATGAGCTCGCTCGACATCGCCGAGCGAAGGCTCCCGCAGGACGGCCGCATCAAGCTGAAGATGGGCCGGGGCCGGGAGATGGACTTCCGCGTCTCCGTGCTCCCGACGATCTGGGGCGAGAAGATCGTCCTCCGCCTCCTCGACAAGGGGAACCTGCAGCTCGACATGGCGAAGCTCGGCTTCGACCCGAAGCCGCTCGGGGACTTCAAGTGGGCGATCGGCCAGCCGTGGGGCATGGTCCTCGTCACCGGCCCGACCGGCTCCGGCAAGACGACGACGCTCTACTCGGCGCTCTCGGACCTGAACCAGATCGGCTCGAACATCAGCACCGCCGAGGATCCGGTCGAGTACAACCTGCACGGCATCAACCAGGTGCAGATGCACGACGAGATCGGGCTCAACTTCGCGATGTCGCTGCGCTCCTTCCTCCGGCAGGACCCGGACATCATCATGGTCGGCGAGATCCGCGACTTCGAGACCGCCGAGATCGCCGTCAAGGCGGCGCTCACCGGCCACCTCGTGCTCTCGACGCTGCACACGAACGACGCGCCCTCGACGATCTCGCGCCTCCTCAACATGGGCGTCGAGCCGTTCCTCATCACCGCCAGCGTGAACCTCGTGCTCGCCCAGCGCCTCGCGCGCAAGATCTGCACCGACTGCCGCGTCCCGCTGCGCCTGGACTCGGCGGTGCTCCTCGACTTCGGCTTCACCGAGCAGCAGGTGGCGCGCGCGGATCTCGTCCGCGGCGGGGGCTGCAAGACGTGCAACGGCTCCGGCTACAAGGGCCGCGTCGCGCTCTACGAGGTCATGCGCTTCACCGACTCGCTGAAGGAGATGGTCCTCCAGGGCGCGTCCACGGCCGAGCTCAAGGCCGCGGCCATCAAGGGCGGGATGCTGACGCTCCGGATGAGCGGGATCGAGAAGGTGCTGGCAGGCGTCACCACGACCGAGGAGGTCGGCCGCGTGACGATGGGGGACTAGCGCATGACCACCGAGCTTGTCGGACAGCAGGAGGGCCTCAGGTACACGCTCCAGCAGCTCCTCCGCGCGATGGTGGAGAAGGGCGCGAGCGACATGCACATCACGAGCGGCACGCCGCCGCTCCTGCGCATCGACGGCACGGTGGTGCCGCTCAAGCTCCCGCCGCTGATGCCGAGCGACACGAAGCAGCTCTGCTACTCGGTGCTGAGCGAGGAGCAGGTGGCGACGTTCGAGCAGCGCAGCGAGCTCGATCTGTCGTTCGGCATGAAGGGGCTCGCCCGCTTCCGCGCGAACATCTACATGCAGCGCGGCGCCGTCGCGGCCGCCTTCCGGCAGATCCCCTTCCGGATCATGAACTTCGACGAGCTGGGCCTGCCGCCGGTCGTGCTCGACATCACCGCCAAGCCCCGCGGCCTCGTGCTCGTGACCGGCCCGACCGGCTCGGGCAAGACGACCACGCTCGCGAGCATCATCGACAAGATCAACTCCGAGCAGCGCCTCCACATCCTCACGATCGAGGATCCGATCGAGTACCTGCACCCGCACAAGCTCTCGCTCGTGAACCAGCGCGAGATCGGCTCCGACACCGCATCGTTCAAGGACGCCCTGCGCTACGCCCTGCGCCAGGATCCGGACGTCGTGCTCGTCGGCGAGATGCGCGATCTGGAGACGGTCGAGTCGGCGCTGACGATCGCCGAGACGGGCCACCTCGTGTTCGCCACGCTCCACACGAACTCGGCGATCTCGACGATCAACCGCATCATCGACGTCTTCCCGCCGCACCAGCAGTCGCAGGTGCGCCAGCAGCTGTCCTTCACGCTCGTCGCCGTGATGACGCAGCTGCTCCTGCCGCGCGCGAACGGCCCGGGGCGCGTCATGTCGATGGAGGTCATGATCCCGAACGCCGCGATCCGGAACCTCATCCGGGAGGACAAGCTCCACCAGATCTACTCGCAGATGCAGATGGGCCAGTCCGGCAGCGGGATGCAGACGATGGCGCAGTCGCTCATCTCCCTCTACCAGCGCCGGATGATCACGCTGGAGGAGATGTTCGCCGCCGCCACCGACGCAGACGAGATCCGGGCGATGCTCGAGCCCCGCCAGGCCATGAGCTCGCGGAACAACCTCCCGAAGCCGACCTGAAGCCGACCTGCTCAGAGGCCCCTGCCCTTCGGTTCACCCTGCACGCTCGACGCGCCCCCCGGCTCACCGCGCGGCCCGCGCCACGGGGTCAGCCGCGCCCGCGCGCCGCGCCTGCCCCCCGAAGATCGCGGCAAATTCGGCCCTGTGGAGAGAGACCTCCACACTTTTTTGACATCTACCCAACCGTTCAGTAGGTTCCGCCCGATGCAGGGGCTCACCGAGCGGCAGCAGCAGGTCCTTCACTATATCCGGCAGTCGATCACCGAGCGCGGGTACCCGCCGACGCTGCGTGAGATCGGCGCGCATATGGGGATCCGCTCGACGAACGGGGTGAACGATCACCTCCGGGCGCTCGAGCGCAAGGGCTACCTCACCCGCGAGGACATGAAGTCGCGTGCCCTCCGGCCGCGCGACCTCGACGGCGGCGGCACGAGCGGCGGCGCCGAGCTCCGCGGCGCGCTGGTGGCCGGCGGCAACGACGCCCCTGCGAACGACCAGGACGACGATCTCGTCGAGATCGCGGTCGTCGGCCGGATCGCCGCGGGCCTGCCGCTCCTCGCCGAGGAGCACGTCCTCGATACGGTCCGGATCGAGCGGACGCTCGTGCGCGGCGGGCGCGAGGTGTTCGGCCTGCGCGTCACGGGCGACTCGATGATCGAGGCGGGCATCTTTAGCGGCGACTACATCTTCGTGCGCCGGCAGCTCACCGCGCAGCGCGGCGACATCGTGGTGGCGCTGATCGGCGACGAGGCGACCGTGAAGTATTTCTTCCCCGAGAAGGATTACGTGCGCTTCCAGCCGGCCAACGCGGCGATGGCGCCCATCCTGGTCCGGGCGAGCGATTTCAAGCCCGCGATGCTCCTCGGCGTGGTCGTGGGCGTCTACCGGAAGCTCTAACATCCTCTCCCTTTCCCGAGCCGGTTGACGCGCGCCGAGCGCCCTTGATAGCGTCGCGACCACCGGGCGGACGGTCCAAGGGCCCGCTCCAGAAAGAACGCGATCGTGACGACGCACGGGCGGCGATTCGGGATTTGGATTTCAGGCGCGGGCATGGTGCTCGCGGCCGCTCTCACGAGCGGCTGCGGCGGCGCCATCTACGCATTCACCGCGAACTCGGCCTCGAGCAAGCTCGAGACGGCGGAGGCGCTCGGCGCGGCGAAGTATGCGCCGTACGAGTACTACACCGCGCGAGAGCACCTCTGGAAGGCGCGCGAGGAGGCCGCGGCCGCCGACTACGGCGACGCGATCGACTTCGCCGACGTCGCGGAGGAGTACGCGGACAAGGCGATCACCCTGGCGAAGCAGGCACACGAGGGCGCGGGTCGATGAGCATTCGGATGAAGCGTCGACCTTCCCACCGCGCTCGTCGCGCCGGCGCCGGCGCCATCGCCGTCGTGATGATCGCGGGGTCCGCGCTCTCGTGCGCGCAGGTGCCGGTCATGCGCGGCGACATCGAGGCGCTGAGCACCATCGCGAAGCAGGCGGAGCGCAACGGCGCGCTCCGCTGCGCGCCGCGCGAGCTGGCGATGGCGAAGTCGCACCTGTCGTTCGCCAAGGTCGAGCTCGATCAGGGCTTCTTCGCCCGCGCCAAGGAGCACCTCGACATCGCGAAGGCGAACACGCACGCCGCCTACGATCTCTCGCCGCCGCAGAAGTGCGCCGAGCGCGGGTTCATCGAGGAGGCGCCGCCGCCCACGCCCGGCGACTGCGACGGCGACGGGCTGCTCGATCCGCAGGACAAGAAGTGCCCCTGCGATGCCGAGACGTGGAACGGCTTCCAGGACGACGACGGCTGCCCGGACGATCCGGACACCGACGGCGACGGCATCACGGACGGCAAGGACAGCTGCGTGCTCCTGCCCGAGGACAAGGACGGCTACCTCGACGAGGACGGCTGCCCCGAGCTCGACAACGATCTCGATACGGTCCCCGACCTGAACGACAAGGACAGCACCGGCAAGAACTGCATGAACGATCCGGAGGACCCGGACGGCTACGAGGACGCCGACGGCTGCCCGGAGCCGGACAACGACCAGGACACGGTGGTCGATCTCGAGGACCAGTGCCCGAACGAGCCGGGCGTGGTCGGCGGAGACAAGCCGGGCTGCCCGAAGAAGCCGAGCCTGGTCATCGTCACCGAGAAGGAGATCAAGATCACGCAGCAGATCCACTTCGAGTTCGACAGGGACAAGATCCGGCCCGAGAGCTTCCCGATCCTCGACGCCGTGGTGGAGGTCCTCCAGCAGAACCCGAAGATCAGGATCGAGATCCAGGGGCATACCGACAACAAGGGCGCCGCGGCGTACAACAAGAAGCTGTCGGATCGGCGCGCGGCCTCGGTGAAGAAGTACCTGGTGGCCAAGGGGGTCGACGAGGCCCGGTTGACGTCGAAGGGCTACGGGATGGAGCAGCCGATCGTGCCGAACACGTCCGATCAGAACCGCGCCCTGAACCGGCGCGTGCAGTTCGTCCGCACGGAGGGTGGCGCGCAGTAGTCAAGCAGCTGCTGGAGCGCCGCCCGGCGTGTCGGGGTACGCGCGTTCTCGACCGCGCCGTCCTGGAGCCGGATCCGGCTCGGATTCTGAAAAGCAAGAGCCCCTCCCCAGCATTTCCTGGAGGTTCGAACCCGTGTTTTCTTGTCGCTCACGCCGCGCTCGCCTCGCGTTCGCACTGACTTCGCTGCTCGTCCTTGGCGCGCCGGCGGCGGCCAGCGCCGCCGGTGAGAGGGACGCGGAGGCGATGAAGCTGCACAACCAGGCGATGGACGACGACTATCTCTCTGTCGAGTTCGACAAGGCGGAGAAGAAGCTCAAAGACGCCCTGAAGAAGTGCGGGAAGAGCGCGTGCTCGAAGCCGGTGATCGGCAAGCTGCACATCGCGCTCGGCACGGTGTACGGCGGCGGCGACAAGCTGGATCAGGCCAAGGCGGAGTTCGTGCTGGCGCTCCGGGCCGACCCGAAGGCGGCGCTCATCGACGCGCTGACGACGACCGAGCTGGCCCAGGCGTTCAAGGACGCCCAGAAAGAGGCGCAGGGCGAGGGCGGCAGGCCCGCGAAGGCCGCCGCGGGCGACGTCCCGCACACGCCGGTGGCGGAGCAGACGGTGAACACGCCGGTGCCCGTCTATGTCGAGATCCCGGAGGAGATCGACGCGTCCAAGGCGACGGTGCGGTACAAGCCGTTCGGCTCGCCCAAGTGGAAGTCGCTCGAGATGACGAGCATGGGGAGCGGCTTCGGGGCGGAGATCCCCTGCGAGGATGCCACGACGACCGGCGAACTCCGGTATTTCGTGATCCTGCGGGACGAGGCGGGCGATCCGGTGGGCACCGCCGGCTCGATGCAGGCGCCGCACCGGGTGCCGATCAAGAACGAGATCGAGCAGGAGCCGTCTCTCCCCGGCCAGGAGCCGCCGAAGCGGTGCGCCGCGAAGGAGGATTGTCCGCCTGGCCTGCCCGGTTGCCCCGAGGCCGGCGGCGAGCGCGGGGACAAGGACTGGGGCTCGGCCTGCGAGGAGACCGTGGAGTGCCAGTCCGGGCTCGTCTGCCTGAACGGGACCTGCGAGCAGGGGACCGAAGGCGGGGGCGGCGGAGCCGCCAGCGACAAGGGCAAGGGCAACCGCAACGTGATCGGCCTCTGGGGTGGGCTCGACCTGCTCCTCGTGCGCGGCACGGATTACGTCTGCTCGGGCAGCGACGCCGCCTACGCCTGCTTCTATCCGGGCAGCGACGGCAAGCAGTTCTACGGCGAGCCGGCGGATCTCCCCGGAACGAACGGGGTCAAGGGTGGCCTGAGCCCCGCTGGCGGACGTGTGATGTTGTCGTACGACCGGCAGCTCTTCGCGAACCTGCCGCTGCTCGTGGGTGTGCGGCTTGGATTTGCCTTCGGCGGCTCGCCGACCTCCGCCGAAGAGCCGACGTCGTGGGGCGGGGCGCAGAACCCGCATCTCCAGGCGCTCAGCTTCCTGCCCCTCCACGCGGAGCTCCGCGCCGCGTACTTCCTCCTGGGAGATCGGATTGTCGAGAAGGGTGGATTCCGCCCGTATGGGTTCCTGTCGCCCATTGGTCTGGCCCAGGTGAACGCCTCGGTGCCAGTGGATGTGTGCGATCGTCGGAGGGAGGACGGCTCGCTGCAGGAGGGGAGCGGCAGCAACAGGTGCCCGTCGGACACCCGTTTCGTCGAGGATCTCGACGCCTACCAGATCACCGGTCGGAACTTCTCGGCGGTCGGCGCCGGCGTGGTCTATGGCATCACCCCGCACTTCGGTGTGTCCGCCGAGGTGAAGGTCATGCTGATGTGGCCGACGCTCGGCCTCGTCCTAGCGCCCACCATCGGCCCGGTCTTCGCCCTCTAGCCCCCCGCGCCATTCCCGCCCCCCGGCGACCTTCTCGCCACGCAGGCGCGCTCCGCCACGCAGGCGCGCTCCGCCCACGCAGGCGCGCTCCGCCACGCCAAGCCTCTCCCGTTCCCCCGTTCCCCCCCCCACAGCGCGGGGGAGCGCCCGCACAGGAGACGGGCCCAGATCGGCGTTTTCGGCGCGCAGGCGTACTCTCGTACGCCGAGCACCGAAAACGTCGAGATGGGCCCGTCTCCGAAGCGGGCGCCCCCCGCGCTAGAGGTCGAAGCGTTCGGTGCCGAGCAACTGGTAGAGCGCGTAGAGCGCCCCGGCGTCGTGATGCTCGAAGCGAACGCCCCCGCGGGCCGGTCTCCCCGCCGGCCCGCGGCGGATCCAGGCGATCCGGCCGCGGAGGCTCAGCGGGTCCCAGAGGTTCGGGGTGGTGACCTCGAGCGTCACCGAGGCCTCGGGATCCAGGAGCTCCGACGCGAGCTGAGCCTCGGACAGCTCGATGCCGGCGCCGCCCAGCCCCAGATCGCGGATGCGAACGCCGTGCTCCTCGAACGACTGCCTATCGCGCAGCGTCGCCCCAAGATCGACGCGTCGCCGCGCATGAGCGCGAAAGTGGTCCCGGACTGCCATCCCGGCGCATTCTCCAGTCGGCGCGAACATATCACGAGAGGCGCGCGCACATGCTCGGTTCACCAAGCCCTGCAACGCAGGGGCACGGGCGCGAGCACGCGCGCACGAACAGCATGCTCGCCCGGTGGCCCATGGCCGCGTTCGGTAAAGCGACCGTCACGTGTTAGCCTTTGGGCTTCGCGGCGAACCTTGGGTAACATGCGGACGAGATCCGCAGGAGCGAGTCGCGAAGTAGACGGGAGTTCTACCCTGATGGCCCAGGACACACGCAAAGATCCGCGAGCGAGGGTGCTGCAGATGACCGTGCGCTACAAGAGCGCCACGGTCGACGAGTTCATCGAGCACCACTCGCATGACGTGAGCCGGGGCGGCATCTTCATCAAGACGCCGTCGCCCTTCCCCGCCGGCACGCTGCTCAAGTTCGAGATCCGTCTGCTGGACGAGCAGGCCGTCATCGCCGGCGTCGGTCGCGTCGTATGGAAGCGGGAGCCTGCGCAGGGGAGCGACGCGCACCCGTCCGGCATGGGCGTGAAGTTCATCAAGATCGATGAGAAGTCCAAGGCCGTCATCACCCGCCTGGTCGACGCGCAGCAGGGCGCCGGATCGGCGTTCGAGGCCGGCATCACCGACCTGGGCGACGAGGCGCCGGAGCCCGCGGCGGCGACGGCGACGGCGACGGCGACGGCGACCGCGCCCGCGCCGGCGCCGCAGGCCGAGACTGCGGCCGCGAAGGCCGCGCAGGTGAAGCGGGCGTCGACGATGCTGGGGCTCGGCTCGATCGGGGCGACCTCGAAGGGCGACGCGACGAAGAAGGCCGACCCCGTGGAGGCCGGCGGCTTTTTCCCGCAGACGAACCCCGAGAAGGAGATGCCGCCGCCCGACGAGCGGACGATGATGAAGCAGGCGGCCGAGCTGCTGAAGCAGGCGCTCGCCGAGGCCGGCGGCTCGCTGGATGAGATCGGCGCGTCCAAGGAGCCGCTCATCGCCACCCCGCCGAAGAAGGCCGAGCCCGCGCCGGTGCCGAAGCAGGAGCGGGCGAAGCCGCTGGCCGAGCCAGCGGCCGTTCCGGTCGCGGCGGTCGCGCAGCTGGCGAACGAGAGGGAAACGCGGGACGATCTGCCCGCGGCCGAGGCGAGAGCAGCCAAGGTCTCCGCGGTGAAGAAGCCGGCGGAGGTGGCGGACAGGACGCCGGCCGAGGAGCTGCACGGCAAGCCCGCGCGCCAGGAAGAGAAGGCGGCCGACGAGCCGGCCAGGGCAAAGCCTGTGGCCGCCAAGCCGAAGGACGACAAGGCGGTCGCCGCCAAGGCCGCAGCCACGGGCAAGGCCCCGCTCGCGCAGGAAGAGGAGAGCAGCGGAACCGGACGGCTGCTCACGATCCTGCTGGTCGCGGCGGCGCTCTGCGGCGCGCTCTGGCTCGTGTTCGGCCAGAGCGAACCCAAGTCGACCGCACCCGCGCCGGCCGCGCCCGCCCCGGAGCAGCCCGCGGCGAAGCCCGAGGCTCCGGAGGAGAAGCCCCGGCCGACCGAGGTCGTGCCCGCGGCAACGGACACGACCGCGCCCACGGCGCCGGCTGCGCCCGCAGCGGCCCCCGAGGTGACTGCGGCGCCTACGCCCACGCCCACCGTCGAGGCCCCCACCAAGGCGACGGCGGAGCCCACGGCGACCGCCGAGCCGGCAGCGCCCACGGCGACCGCCGAGCCGGCAGCGCCCACGGCGACCCCAGAGCCCGCCGCCCCCAAGCCGACGGCCAGGCCGGCGCCCAGGCCGAGGCCGGCCGCGCCGAAGCCGCCGAAGAACGACGATCCCTACGGTTGAGGACGAGGCCGTGGGTCACCCGCGGGAGAGGCGGCGGCAATGAGCGGCTCGGGTAGTCACGTCGATGAACCGGGGCCGGGGCTGGGTCGGCCGAAGGCGGCCGCCCCCCTGGCCGCGCTGGGCCTGCTGGCCGCCACCGGCCTCATCTGCGGCGCGGTCGCGCTCCGCAACCCGACGGCCGTGACGGTGCTCGAAGGGGAACTCAGCGGGGCGCGGAGGCCCGTGCCGACCGCCGCCCCCAGCGGCAGCGGCCGCGCCAGCGTAGCGGAGCCCGAGCCGGCGACCGCGATCGAGCCTGCGGAGCCCGAGGCCCCCGCGAAGTCGGAGCCCGCCCGCGCGCAGCCCGCGGAGCTCGAGCGCGCCCAGGCCACGGGGGTCGCTGCCCTCGGCGCGCTCGCGCAGCGGTATCCGGAAGACCCCGCGGTCCTCCGGGCGCTC
Source organism: Sorangium sp. So ce887 (assembly GCF_051521455.1). Lineage (NCBI taxonomy): Bacteria > Pseudomonadati > Myxococcota > Polyangiales > Polyangiaceae > Sorangium > Sorangium sp. So ce887. The sequence continues at coordinate 6,461,257 of NZ_CP150354.1, forward strand.
GCGCTCGCGCAAGGGCGCGAGAAGGCGACGGTGGCGGCCGCGCTGCTCACGGCGAAGCGGCTGTTCGAGATCGCCCCCGAGGAGACCGGGAACGACGAGCTCAAGCAGCTCATCCTGAGGGCCGCGAACGGCACCCCGGACGTCGCCCTCACGGCGCTCGATCTGATGGCCAAGCACATGGGAAGCCGCGGGCCCGACCTGCTCTACGAGGTGGTGACCGCGCCGAAGTTCGGCGATTGGCCCAGGGACCACGCGAGCACGCTGCTGCTCGACAGCAGCGTGCGCCAGTTCGCGTCGCCGGCGCTGCTCGTCGCCGACGACCTGCGCCGGCTCACGGGGTGCCCCACCAAGGCGCTGATCGCCAGGATGCGCGAGGAGGGCGATGTCCGCTCGCTCCATTACATCAAGCAGCTGCTCACCCCGCAGCGCTGCGCGGGCCAGCGGACGCGCCGCTGCATCAAGTGCGGCGCCATCGCCAAGGATCTGCGCGCGACGGCCGGCGTCATCGAGAGGCGCAAGAACGACAAGGCGGCAGCAACCCCGCCCGCGGCGACCCCTGCGCCCTGACGTCTGCGCCTCGCCTCGGGCACGTGGGCGTCGGCCTGCGGACCTTGTCGTCGCCGAGGTCGCGACGGCAGACAGGGGCGTCACCTAGCAACGCGCGACGGCATGTCCCCCGGCGCGAACGGGAGGCACATGGCGCGTGCTGCACCACGCTCGACGCGACGCATCGGCCCAGCTGCCCATGCGCCTGCCGCTGGCGGCACCGTCGCGCGGGCGACTCGATGCATTGGACCAGCTCGCGCGGGGGGCGAATCGGGGTGGGCGCAGCAGGACTTGAACCTGCGACTTCGTCCGTGTGAAGGACGCACTCTACCGCTGAGTTATGCGCCCGATGCCAGCCGGTTGTCACCCGGCCGTTTCGGAAAGACGTGGCGCTTTTAACCCAGACATCGGCGTTCGACAAGAAGAACTCGCTGCCGACAGCGAACTTCCTCGCGGTGCTCGGCAAAACGGGCGCCAGCGGGCCGGGCCGCCCCTCACGGCTCCGGCGAGAGGCTCGGCCGGGTGGTGGGGGGATTTGCCCAGAGAGATGTCACATGAAGGCGGGAAGGCAGGAAGATCATTGATGATTTTCTTCCCGCCTTCCCGCCTTCATGTTCAAATGATCCCACCTCCTCGGCCGCGCCCCTTCTCGGTCGCGCCCTCGAGCGGGCGGGGCCGGCGCCGCGGCCTCGAAGCCGCGCCCCGGGGATCGGCCCAGGGGTCCGCGATCCGTCAATCGAGCGCCGCGACGGCGCGACGGAGCGCGGCGAGGCCCGCTTCGATGTGGTCCTCGTCGCAGGCGTAGGAGAACCGAAGATAGCCGGGCGCACCGAAGGGGGTGCCGGCGACCGCGGCCACGTGCGCTTGCTCCAGCATCCACGTCGCCACGTCCTCGTCGCTCGCGAGCGTCTTCCCCTGGAAAGAGCGCCCGCAGAGCCCCCGTACGTCGGCGAACGCATAGAAGGCCCCCTCCGGCATCCGGCAGCGCACCCCTGGGACCGCGTTGAGGCCCTCGACCATGAGCGAGCGCCGCCGGGCGAAGGCCGCGCGCATCGCGAACACCGCGTCGCGCGGGCCGTTCAGGGCGGCGACGGCGGCGGCCTGGGACACGGCGGCTGCGTTCGTGGTGCTCTGGCCCTGGACCACGTCGAGCGCCCTCGCGACCTCGGTCGGCGCGATGCTCCAGCCGACGCGCCAGCCGGTCATGGCGAAGGTCTTGCTGACCCCGTCGACGACGATCACGCGCGGGGCGAGGTCCTCCGCGAGCGCGGGGAGCGACACGTGCTGGAAGCCGTCGTAGGTGAGGTCGGCGTAGATCTCGTCGACGATGATCCAGCAGTCGTGGCGCCGCAGCACGGAGGCCAGCGGGAGCAGGTGCTCCTCCGCGTACGCCGAGCCGGTCGGGTTCGAGGGCGTGCACAGGACGAGCGCCTTCACCCGCGGCGACAGCGCGGCCTGGAGCGCGTCCGCCGTGAGGCGGAAGCCCGTCGCCTCGGTGGTCTCGACGATGACCGGCGTGGCGCCGAACAGGCGCACCTGCTCGGGATAGCTCACCCAGTAAGGCGCCGGGATGACGACCTCGTCCCCCGGATCGAAGAGCGCGGCGGCGAGGTTGAACAGCGCATGCTTTGCGCCGCAGCTCACGGTGATCTGGCTCGGCAGCGGCCGCCATCCGCGGTGCTGCTCGGTCGCGGCGCAGATCGCCGACTTCAGCTCGGGTGTACCGGACACGGCCGTGTAATGGGTGGCGCCGGCGTCGAGCGCCGCCTTCGCCGCGCTGCGAATCGGCTCGGGCGTGTCGAAGTCCGGCTCGCCCACGCCGAAGGAGTAGACCTCGTGTCCCTCGGCGCGGAGCCGCGCGGCCCTCGCCGCCATGGCGAGCGTTGCACTGGGCGCGACGGCCGACAGACGGTCAGCGAGCTTCGTGGGCATGGGGACAATGAGGAATAAAGGGGGGCCCGGAACAACGCAAGGCGCTACCCCCCTGGCGGTTGCACAGGCGGCCCGGATGTGCCTCGCGCCGCGCGAGCTCCGCCGTCGTGCGCCCCGAGCGTCGCGCGTCACGCGACGGGCGCGGCGCTCGACGCCTCCCGGGGGAGCCGCCGCGGAGCGGCGCAGCAGCCCGGCCACGCACGGCCGGACGCCTGATGCGCGGCCCTAGGGAGAGGGCGCCGGCGTGGTGCCACCGACCTGGACTGCAGGCTTCTGCTCGTCCTGCTTGATCGAGTAGCGCACGAGCGCGCGGAGCACGTCGTTGCGCTGCACATTGCCGAGGAGGCTCTTCATGTCCTCGTAGATCGACGGATCCACAAGGAGCGCGCCGAGGGTCCCCTTGCCCGCCCTCATGTCGTGCACGATCGCCCGAAGGTCGCCGGTCATCGCCGTGACGTTGGCGAGCGCCTCGGCGCCGTCGCCCTTGCCGCCGTAGAGCGCGTCGTGCGCGAGGCTGTCGCTCTCGCGGATCCCCCGCAGCGTCATGGCGACCTCGTCCGCGGCGTTCCCGAACTGCTGGACCTGCTTCTGCGGACCGTCGCCGTAGATGACGTCGTGCGCGAACCCCGGCCCCTCCTTGACGCGCGAGACGACCCCCCTCACCTCGCGCAGCGTGCTCGCGAGCTCCGTGCCGACGCGGTCGAGGCTCTGCAGGGTGCGCGAGATGCGCTCGGCCTCCTCGGGATCGGTCAGGAGGCGGTGCGGATAGCCCTCCCCCTCGGTGACCTGCTTCATCAGCGTGTTCGCCGAGGCGACCGTCTCGCGGAGGTCCTTGTGCAGCCGCTCGTCGGCGATGCTCTCCGAGACCTTCTGGATGTTGTCGAGCGTCGCCTCGGCCTTCTCGGCCATCCCGGTCACCTTCCCCATCACGTCGGTCGGGACCTCGCCCGGGATGTGGCCCCCGGGCGGCACCGAATCGGGGCTCTGCCCCTTCGTGAGCTCCAGCATCTTGTCGCCGAGCAGGCCCTTGTTCGCGATCTGGGCCACGCTGTCGGTCTTGATCCGGCTCGACTCGCTCTCGACGACCTCGAGCTTCACATAGATCTTTGTGTCCTTTGGGTCCGGGCCGTAGGCGACCTCGGCGACATGACCGATGTCGATGCCGCCCATGCGGATGGGCGCGCCCGGCTTCAGACCCTGCACATCGCCGAAGTTCGTCGTGAACTCGACGGAGGCGTCGAAGAGCCGCCGCTCGTCGCCTATCAGGAAAATGACTAGGGCGGACAGCACAAGGCCCGCCAGCACAAAGAGTCCGACCTTCAGATCGCGCGCTCTGCCCATGCAGACGGGCATCTTGCGCGATCTTGGAGGGATCGTCACGTCCCGAGAAGCGTCTGGACGTCCTCATTCACCGGAGCGGTCCCGGTGATGAAATCGGCGACATGCGGATCTGTGGACGCCCGGAACTCGTCCGGCGTGCCGGTCGCGATGACCTCACCGCGGTAGATCATCGCCATCCGATCCGAGATCGAGAACGCGCTCTTCATGTCGTGCGTCACCACGATGCTCGTGACGTTGAGGGCCTGCTTGAGCCCCTTGATGAGGTGGTTGATGCGCTCGGTGTTGATCGGATCGAGGCCGGTCGTCGGCTCGTCGTAGAGCAGCACCTCGGGCTGCACCGCGATGGCGCGCGCGAGGCCGACGCGCTTCTTCATGCCGCCGGAGAGGTCCCCCGGGCGCATCTGCTCGATGCCGGGCAGGCCGACGAGCGACAGCGCCCAGTTCACCCGGTCGGCGATCTGCGCCTCGGTCATCTGCTTGCGGAAGTGCTCGTGCAGGCCGTAAGCGACGTTTCCGCCGACCGAGATCGAGTCGAACAGGGCGCCCCCCTGGAACAGCATCGCGATGCGCTGGCGCACCCCGGAGATGCGCGCCTCGCTCACGCGCGTGATCTCTTCACCGTGGAACTGGATAGATCCATCGTCCACGTCGAGCAGTCGGATGAGCAGCTTGAGCATGACGCTCTTGCCGACGCCCGAGCCGCCCATGATGGTGAGCGTCTCGCCCGGGTACACCTCGAGGTTCAGGTCGCGGTAGATGACCTTCGGACCGAAGGCCTTGCGCACATGCGAGAACCGGATCAGCGGCTCAGCCACGCGCCCACGCTAGCACGCCGCCGAGGCCCGCCGCGAACGCTCAGTCGGCCGCGGCGACATGCTCGATCCTGATCTCGACGGCGTCCCCGCCGCGCCAGGCGTCGCGCCGCAGGCGGCCCACCACATCGACGCTCCGGCCGGTGAACCGCGGCGCGAGCTCGCCCAGCTCGAACCCGAAGCACGAGATCTCGCGGCGGGCGAAGGTGAGCTCCAGCTTGAGGTGGCCCTTCAGGTTCCTCGCCGAGCGCACGGCCGCGCCCGGTAGGAGGACGTACGCCGGGCGGTTCCCCTCGCCGCACGGCTCGAGCCTCTCGAGATCGCGCGCCACGGCCGCCAGATCGTCGCGATCGTCGAGCCGGACGTGGGCGGCCGCGAACGCCGCGGCGGCGGGGAGGTCCTGCTCGCGGAAGGCGTCGCACCACGCCGCCCGGAGCGCCTCGACGCGGTCGGCGCGCACCTCGACGCCGGCCGCCGCCTGGTGGCCGCCGAAGCCGACGAGCTCGGCGCGGCAGAGGGAGAGCGCGTCGTGGAGCCGCGCGCCGGCTGGACCGCGGACCGAGCCGCGCCCCTTCGCGCCCTCGAGGGCGATGACGATCGTGGGCTTGCCGAAGCGGGAGGTGACCCTGCCCGCGACGATGCCGACCACGCCGGGGTGAAAGCCCTCCCGCGCGATGACGATCGCGGGATCCCGCTCGAAGCCGGCGCGCTCGATCTCGGCGAGCGCGGACACAAGCATCTCGTCCTGGATGGCGCGCCGCTTCATCTGCGCCTGCTCCACCGTGGCGGCGAGCGCCGAGGCGGTCACGCTGTCGTGCGCGAGCAGGAGCTCCAGCGAGATGTCGGGATCGCCGAGCCGGCCGGGCGCGTTGAGGCGAGGCGCGATCCGGAAAGCGACGTCCTCGGCAGAGGCGCCGCGCCCGAGATCGAGGTTGGCGAGCGCCGCGAGCGCTCGCAGCCCGGGCCGAGGTCCGGTCTGGAGCACGCCGAGGCCGGCCCGCACGAGCGCGCGGTTGTCACCGGTCAGCGGCGCGACGTCGGCGACGGTGCCGATGGCCACGAGGTCGAGGTAGGGGCGGAGATCGAGCGACGAGCCGAGCTTCTTGCGCACGGCGGCGAGCAGCGTGAGCGCGAGCCCGCACGACGCGAGCCCCTTGTACGGGAAGCCGCAGTCGGCGCGGTGCGGGTTCAGGAACGCGAGCGCGGGGAGCGGCTCGGCCGGCACGAGGTGGTGGTCGATGACGACGCAGTCGATGCCGGCCGCGCGCGCGGCGGCCAGCCGCTCGTGATCGCTGGAGCCGCAGTCGCACGTGATGAGCAGCGTGGGGCAGGCGCGCATCACGCGCTCGAGCGCGGGCGCCGAGAGGCCGTAGCTGCCCTCGACGCGCGTCGCGAGGAGCGGCACGACCTGGCCGGAGAGGGCGCGCAGCGCGCCCGTCATGATGGCGGTCGCGGTGATCCCGTCGCAGTCGTAGTCGCCGAAGACGGCGATCCGCTCGCCGGCGCGCACGGCGCGCGCGATCCGGTCGGCGCTCGCCTCGCGATCGGCCATGGCGTCGGGCGGCGTGAGGTGCGAGAGCCGCGGATCGAGGAAGCGCCGGGTCGCCTCGTCAGGAGCCCGGCCCGCCCGGTGCAGGATGTCCGCCACCGTGATCGACAGCCCGAGCTCGCGCGCCATCGCGAGCGCCTCGGGCGACGCCTCGCCCGGGTCCGCGATACGCTCGGACGCGCCCGCGCCGTCCCGCGCCGCGCGCGAGGCGGGGGACGGCGCCTCGCGCTCGGGGAGCTCCTTCCAGGCCTCCGTGGAGGTGCTCGTCATCGTCAGAGGCGGTACATCGGCGCGATGGCGGCGTCCACGGCCTGGGTCCGGGCTGCGCGAGCGGCCGCGATCACGGCGAGGCGCTCAGACGACCGCGTCGGCGCGCTTCTGCGTGCGGACGCGGTTGACCTTCTTGCGCTTGCTGGAGTTCGAGCCGAAGAACTTGCGGTCGATCCACTCGGTGAGCGGCGCGGCGACGTAGATGGAGGAGTACGTCCCGACGACGATGCCGACGACGAGCGTGAACGCGAAGTCCCGGATGACGCCCGTTCCGTAGAAGAGGAACATGACGAGCGACAGGAACGTCGTGAACGACACGAGGATGGTGCGCCCGAGCATCTCGGAGAGCGAGAAGTTGATGACGGCGGCGAAGCTCATGTCGCGGTGCTTCCCCAGGTTCTCGCGGATCCGGTCGTAGACGACGACCGTGTCCGTGATCGAGTAGCCGACGATCGTGAGCAGCGCGGCGACGGTGGAGAGGGTGATCTCCCGCTGCGTGATCACCATGGCGCCGAGCGCGATGCCGACATCGTGCACCAGCGCGAGGATGCCGCCGGGCGCGAACCGGATGTCGAACCGGAACGCGATGTACGCCATGATGAAGAAGATCGTGATGAGGACGCTCTTGATGGCCGCGTCCCGCAGCTGCGCGCCGGCCTTCGGCCCGATCCACTCGACCCGGAGCGCCTGGTCGGGCACCTTGTCCGCGCCGAGGTGCTCCCGGAGGCCGTCCATCAGCTGGTCGCCCTTGGACTTCAGGTAGAGCTCGACCTTGTTGTCGCGCTCGCTCACGACGAGCGGGTTGTTCGCGCCGGGCCTGAGATCGACCCCCTCGATGCCCTCGAGCTGCTTCTTGAGCCCCTCCAGGTCGGGCGTGACGTCGTAGCGGGCGGAGATCTTGTCGCCGCCGGGGCTGAACTTGACCTCGGTGGCGCGCACCGCCTGCGGGCAGCGGTCCTCGGGGACGGAGCCGTTCTCGGGCGCCAGGCACATCCGCTCGCGCACCGCCGCCTTCTGCGGCTCCGACAGCGCGGAGACCTCGTGGACCCGGATGAGGTAGCGGTTCGGGTTGGCCTGGTCCGCGACGGACACGATGTCCGGGGAGTCGAAGCCCGATTTCGAGACGGCCTCGCGCACCTCGGCGCTGGAGACCGGAGCCTTGAAGGCGACCTCGATCTCGGTGCCGCCCTTGAAATCGGTCCCGAGCTTCGGCCCCGGCACGATGAACGAGATGATCGACAGGAGGAGCAGCACCCCGCTGAGCCCGATGAAGAGCCAGCGCTTGCTCATGAAGTCGAACTGACGGCCAGGTTTGATGAGTTCCATCGTCGTGTCTCAATCGGAGACCGCTCTCGCGTTCTCCCTCAAAGGTCGGAGATCCGCTCCCGCGGCCCCCGTTGTCAGCCGAGCGAGAGCGTCTTGATCTTCCGGCCGCGGACGGCCCAGTCGAACATCAGGCGGGTGCACACGACCCCGGTGAACAGGCTGATGGCGATGCCGACGATCAGCGTGATCGCGAAGCCCTTGATCGGGCCGGTGCCGTACTGCGCGAGGATGAGCCCGGAGATCAGCGTGGTCACGTGGCCATCGAGGATGGCGCTGAAGGCCTTGTCATAGCCGACGTCGACCGCGGCGCGCGGGCTCTTCCCGGCCCGGAGCTCCTCCCGGATGCGCTCGTTGATCAGCACGTTGGCGTCGACCGCGATGCCCATGGTGAGCACGAGGCCGGCGATGCCGGGCAGCGTCATCGACGCGCCGAACATCGCGAGGACCGCGATCTGCAGGAAGAGGTTGAAGATGACGGCGGCGTCCGCGATGAGCCCGGCGCGGCTGTAGATCACCACCATGAACACGACCACGAGCAGCCCGCTCGCGATCGCGCCCTTCATGCTCTGCTGGATGGCGTCCTTGCCCAGCGACGGGCCGATGCGCTGCTCGTTCGACGGGGAGATCGGGGCCGGCAGCGCGCCCGACCGGAGCACCAGCTCGAGCTTGCGCGCGTCCTGGAGCTGCTGGTCGGGGTTCTGCGAGCCCATCGTGATCTGCGCGCGGCCGCCGCCGATCTTCGTCTGGATGACCGGCGCGCTCTCGACCTTCTCGTCGAGGATGATGGCGAACCGTCGCTTGACGTTCCGGCCGGTGATGTCCTCGAACCGGTCGGCGCCGGTCGGGGTGAACTCCATCGACACGTACCAGCCGCCGAGGCCGCCCTCGCTCTGATCCGGGAGCGCCTGCGCGTCGCGCACCATGTCGCCCGTGATCTCGGCCTTGCTGAAGAGGAAGTACGTCCGCCAGCCGATCTCCTCGATGACGTCCTTCTCCTCGTTGTACTCGTACAGCTTGCCGTAGCCGACCTCGTTGTCCGCCGGGACCTGGAGCGTCCCGACCCACTCGCGCAGCCGCTTCAGCGTGTCGCGCAGCTCCTCGTGCTCGGCGCGCACCATCCGGGCAAAGTGGACCGGCTTGGTCTTCCCGGGGCCGACCGGCGCGTTCTCGATCGAGAACGTCAGGCCCTTCGGGAGATCCTCCTCCTTGGCGCTCTTCGCGATCGGCTCGAAGAAGTCCTGGTCGTCGTCGACCATCTTGAACTCGAGCCGCGCCGTCTGGCTGATGATCTCGCGGATCGTGTTGAAGGAGCTCTCGTCGTCGCCGGGGACCTCGATGATCACGTCCTCGTCGCGCGCCGAGACGCTCGCCTCCTTGAGGCCGAGGCCGTCGACGCGGCGGAGCACCGTCTCCTTGGCCTGCGTCACCGCGCGCTCGCGGATGCCGCTCGCGACCTCGTCGCGGATCCGGAACCTCGCGACGTTGCGGTCCGCCGAGCGCTGGAGCTGCATCTCTCCGAGGAACTTCGCGAGGAAATCGCTGTTGATCTTCTCGGCGTCCGCCGGGTCGTTGAAGGTGATCACGATCGTGTCGGCATGCTCGCGCGACTTCTCGATGCGGAGCTTCGTCTGGAGCTTCTGCATCTCCTCGATCGTCGGCGGCTTGTCGCCCTCGTGGAACCCGAACGACGTCGCGAGCGCCGCGCGCAGGTCGTCGTAGTACCGGTCGCGCTTGTCGCTGATCGCCTCGTCGACGTCGACCGTGTAGACCAGGCGGAGGCCGCCCTTCAGATCGAGCCCGCGCACCAGCCGGAACGGGATGTTCGAGGTCAGGAAGCGGCTGAACCCGAGCTCTCCCCGCTTCGCCTGGGTCTCCTGCTCCGACAGCTCCTCCGACGGGACGCCGGTGTGATCGGGGCGGCCGAACCGCTCGTCGTGGTAGGTCGGGTAGATGCAGAGCGCGGCGCCGAGCGCGAGGAACAGCACGAAGCCCGTCTTCGCCCGCCACGCAAAATCGATCCACGGCCCGGTGCAGAGCAGCGCCCACGGCACCATCAGGCCGAACGTCGCGAGGGCCCAGAACACTTGGTAGTGGGCCGCGAACGCGGCGGCGCCGGCGGAGAGCGCCGCCCAGGCGAAGACGCTGCGCCGCGAACGGCTGAGCCACGCGCCGAGGAGGCACAGACCGGCGACGCCGGCGAACCCGTACTGGAAGATGTTTAGGAGCATGGAGTGGGGCGCCGCGAGGGGCGGTAAAGAGCTTCCTGTTGGGCCGAGCGCCGGCCTACGACTTCTTGTCCTTCGCGGCGTCGGCGACCTTGGCGTCCGCCGCCGCAACCTCGCCCGGATCGTGGCCCTGGATCACGCTCTTCAGGATCTGCACGTTCACGCCGGGGGCGATCTCCAGCTTCACCCGGGCCGAGTTCGGGCTGATGTCGGTGATCCTGCCGAGGAGCCCGGCCTGGGTGACGACCCGGTCGCCCACCTTGAGGTTCGACTCGATCTGCTGCTGCTTCTTCTTCTGGCTCCGCGTCATCACGAAGATGAGCAGCAGCGGCAGCGCCAGGATGAGGAACGAGAAGGCCCCTCCGCCGAACGGCGCAGGTTGCGCCTCCTGCCCCCCGGACGGCGGCGGCGGTTGACCTTCAACCGGCGTCGCGGGCGCATTGCCCGCGCGCCCGGGGGCGGCGTTCGGCTGGAACGAGTTTGAGCTTGCCAAGGTGACGCGTGTCTCCGGGCCCCGACGGGCTTGCCCGCAAATTGCAGGCCTCTCCCAACCCCCCGGGGCCCGCCTCCATACCCAGGATCCAAGGGTCGCGCAAGGAGCTAGGCGGGCAGCCTCACCCGGGCACGCCGGGAATGCAGCCTTATGGCCCTTTCCGGTCCCGCCCCACCCGGCCGCGCGGGACGCGGTACCACCCAGAGCGCCGAGATCAGCCGTCGCTGCCGAACACCATGTGCCGGCGGGCCCGCTCGCCGCTCGCGATCTCGGCGAGCGACAGGCGCACGTCACGCTCGGTGATCGTGCCGTCGATCGTCGCGAACGTCGCGGAGAGGATCGGCGGGATGCGCCCGACGCCCGGGAAGCCTGGGGCCCACGTGAGCGCGTCCGCGAACGCGGCCTTCACCAGGGCGGCGACGTGCCCCTGCGGCGCGAGGGGCACGTCGAGCGGCTCGAGCACCACGATGGCCTTGGCCCGCCCGAGGGTCTTCACCACCTCCGCGCCGTAGAACGGCCGCAGCGCGCGCACGCCCACGAGCCCGACGCGCCGGCCCTGCGCGCGCAGGCTGCGCACGACCTCGCGGGCCGCCGGGAACGCGCAGCCCACGACGACCATGATCTCCTCCGCGTCGGCGGTGTCGACGCGCTCGATCGCGCCGAGCGGCCTCCCGGTCAGCTCGCAGAGCTCCCGCATCGCGCTGGCGAGCGCGAAGGGCACGCGCGCGCAGAAGCTCCGCTCGGCCCGCTTCCGCACGACGCCGCGGCCCTGCGGGCGAGGGCCCCCGTCGCCGTCGCTCTCGCCCGGCGCCGCGTCGGTGAAGGTCGGCGCGCTCCGCTCCGGGCCGAGGAAGCGCGCGGCGAGATCGCGCGTGGCGCCGAGGGCGGACACGTCCGAGGGCATCGCGTCCACGACGTGCAGGAACGGCGTCTCGCTGTCCTCGGCGGCGCGCCGCGCCACGAGCGCCACGTCGGCCGCCTCCTGGCTGCTCCAGGTGACGAGCACCCCCGCGCCGACGTCGAGGGCCGGCGCAAGCTCATCGCGCCCCACGGCGAGCCCGCCGCGGCGCTCGATGACGTGCACGGTGACCGGCGTCCGCACCGCCGCCGCCTCGCCGAGCGCGGCGAGCGCCCCGACGAGCTCGTGGGCGCCCAGCACCACGCTGGCCCGCTGCCCTGCGCGCGTGCGGGCCGCGGCGCCGCGGATCGCCTCGGCCGCGGACGCGGCGCGCTCGATCGGCAGATCGCCGGGCACCGCCGCGTGCGCGGCGAAGAGCGCGCTCCCCGCGGCCACCTCGACATGTGCGATCACCGCCGCCGGATCCGGCGGCGAGCCTAGACCGTCAGGCCCTGCCATCCAGCCGTTCGTCGCCCGAGCCGCACGCGAGGTCAAGCGCGAGCGCGATCGGATTGCGCGCGACGACCGGATCGAAGCGGTGCAGCGATCGCGCTCATCCATGTCTGGACGTAACTCCGAGAAAGGGAGCTTTCATCTCGAGGTGAAGCTCCTGCCTCACGCGGCCGTCGGGCGGGGTCGCATGACCAAGCTCAGCCCCGATCGTGGCTGCCCCTCGCGCTCGGCCCGGCGCACCGACCTGACGCCGCACCGACCTGGCGCACGGACGCGGGGAGGCCTCCCGCGCAGGGGCGTCGCGACCGATGCGCTCCCGAGAAAAGCGATACCGAAAAACAGATCGCTTGACGGACTCTCCGGCCCTTGCTAGGAGGCGCTCTCCGTTTCGTCGGCATCGCGTCGAGCGAGCGGGACATAGGCGCGTAGCTCAGTGGTAGAGCACTACCTTGACACGGTAGGGGTCGCCGGTTCGAAACCGGCCGCGCCTACAAATCAGCAGGAGACCTAGCCTGCGAGGTTTCATGGCCCTCGATCAGACAGCCCAGGCCGCCTCGGCGGCCCGCACCACGGTGCGCGAGGCTCTCGCCGACGACATCGCCAAGGACCGCACCGTCATCGGCGCCCGCGTCAACGGGCGCCTCGTCGATCTCCACACCCCATTCCAGCGCGACAGCTCGACCCGGATCGAGCCGGTGCGGACGAGCGATCCGGAGGGCCTGCGCATCATCCGGCACTCGACGGCGCACATCATGGCCGACGCCGTGCAGCGCCTCTTCCCGGGGACGAAGGTCACGATCGGCCCCGCCATCGACGCCGGCTTCTACTACGATTTCGACAAGCCGAGCGGCCCCTTCACGGACGAGGATCTCGCCAAGATCGAGGCGAAGATGCGCGAGATCATCGCCGCGGGCCGCCCGTTCCGGCGCGACGTGGTGAACCGCGAGACGGCGCACGAGCTCTTCGCGCAGATGGGCGAGACGTACAAGCGCGAGATCATCGACGCGATCCCGGCGGGCGAGGACGTCTCGCTCTACCGGCACAGCGACGGCGAGCGCGAGTGGGTCGACCTCTGCGAGGGCCCGCACGTGCCGGACGCCTCGCTGCTCCAGGCCATCAAGCTGGTCAGCGTGGCCGGCGCCTACTGGCGCGGCGACGAGCGCAACCCGATGCTCCAGCGCATCTACGGCACGGCGTTCCCGAGCCAGGCGGCGCTCGACGAGCACCTGAAGCTGCTCGCGGAGGCCAAGGAGCGCGACCACAGGAAGCTCGGGAAAGAGCTCGAGCTCTTCATGTTCCACGAGATCGCGCCGGCCATGCCGTTCCTCCTGCCGCGCGGCGCGCACGTCTACAACGCGCTCGTCCAGTACATGCGCGACCTCTACGTCGACTACGGCTACGAGGAGGTCATCACGCCGCAGATCTTCGACAAGCGCCTGTTCGAGACGAGCGGGCACCTGCCGAACTACCGCGAGAACATGTACCTCCCCGTCACGGCGGAGCACCTGGACGCGGCGCGGCTCGCGCTCCGTCTCGGGGTCTCTCCGGGGGAGGCGGACGCGGCGATCTACAAGGAAGCGGACAAGAAGCGCGACGCCGCGGTCCTGGAGCAGCTCGCGGAGCTCGAGCGGCTCGCCCAGAAGCCGATGAACTGCCCGAGCCACTGCCTCATCTTCGGCCAGCGGCGGCGCAGCTACCGCGAGCTGCCGTGGCGGCTCGCCGACTTCGGGCGGCTCCACCGGTACGAGCGCGGCGGCGTCGTCCACGGCCTCGCCCGGGTGCGGAGCTTCTGCCAGGACGACGCCCACATCTTCTGCGCTCCGGAGCAGATGCAGGGCGAGATCCAGGCGTTCCTGCGGCTCTTGCTCGAGGTGTACGCCGCGTTCCGGTTCGCCAAGATCGACATCAAGCTCGCGACCCGGCCCAAGAAGCGCATCGGCACCGACGCGCAGTGGGACGCCGCGGAGGGCGCGCTCGCGGACGCGCTGAAGCAAGCTGGCCTCCCCTTCGAGATCGCGCCCGAGGAGGGCGCGTTCTACGGCCCGAAGCTCGAGTTCCACGTCGAGGACGCGCTGCGGCGGAGCTGGCAGCTCGGCACGATCCAGGTGGACTACGCGTTGCCCGACCGCTTCGAGCTCGAGTACACAGGCGCCGACGGCGGCGCCCACCGCCCCGTGATGCTCCACCGGGCGATCCTCGGCTCGCTCGAGCGGTTCTTCTCGGTGTACCTCGAGCACGTCGGGGGCGCCTTCCCGACCTGGCTGGCCCCGGAGCAGGCGGTCATCGTCACGGTCAGCGAGAAGCAGGCCGCCTACGCACAGGAAGTGGTGGCGCACCTCCGGGGCCGCGGGCTCCGGGCGAGGGCCGACCTCAGCCCCGACAAGCTCGGTGCCAAGATCCGGGCGGCGCGGCTGACGCGCGTCCCGTACGTGGTCGTGGTCGGCGACAAGGAGGCCGAGGGCCGCAAGGTCGCCCCCCGGTCGCGCGACCTCAACAAGGACCTCGGGGCGATGCCGCTCGAGGACTTCGCCGACCGGCTCGCCGCGGAGTCGAAGCCCCCTCGTCTCGCGGTGAGCGCCTCCGCTTCGTGACCAGCCGTTCCGGCTGGCCCTTCTCGCCGGCAGGCCCTTCCCTACCCCCGTCGAGCCCGGCAGCTCAGGGCTCCCGAGCGCCCCTGCGCCGCGGCGGCCGTCGTGCTTGCTGCCGTTGCCTGCGGCGCGGAGTCAGGCGACATTGGCGTGGTGATGGTCGCCGCGACCACCTTCGGTCGCGAAGCGGCGGTCCGTCGCTTTCAGAATCACAGAACACAAGGAGGCAGCGAAATACCACATGGCGATGAGACGCTTCGACCCTCGGCAGGCCCAGCGGGGGCCGCAGATCCGCATCAACCAGCGCATCCGCGTCCCGGAAATCCGCGTCATCGGCGATGATGGCGAGATGCTCGGCATCATGCAGACCCACGAGGCGCTGCGCCGAGCACAGGAGAAGGGGCTCGACCTCGTCGAGGTCAACCCGAAGGCGGATCCTCCGGTCTGCAAGATCCTCGACTTCGGCAAGTACAAGTACGACGAGAAGAAGAAGGCCCGCGAGGCGAAGCGCAAGCAGAGTGTGGTGGAGATCAAGGAGATCAAGCTCCGTCCCAAGACGGACGACCACGATCTCGAGTTCAAGACCCGGGCTGCGCATCGGTTCCTCGGCGCAGGTCACAAGGTGAAGTTCACGGTCCGCTTCCGCGGCCGCGAGATCACGCACCCGGAGAAGGCGCAGGAGCAGCTCGACTGGATCGTCCAGCACTGCGAGGAGATCGCGAACGTCGAGGTGCGCCCGATGATGGAGCAGCGCACGATGACGCTGATGATGGCGCCCAAACCCGCCATCCTGCAGAAGGTGGCCCAGGCCCGCGTCGCCGCGGAGAGGGCCCGCCAGAAGGCGCTCCAGGAAGGGCGCGCCGCTCCCGCCGGGGACGAAGAGGACGAGGAGATCGAGAAGCTCGAGAGGCAGCTCGAAGAGCAAGACGACGACGACGACGACGACGAGGCCGAGGGAGCGACCGGGTAACCCGCCCGGGGAGAGCGCGCGCCACGACGGCGGCCGCGGCTGCGGCGGGGCGCGCATCGCGCCGCGCGGCGGGTGCTCGCGTGCTCGCGTGCCGCGCTCCCTTCTGCGTCGCGGGGGGCGCGGCCTATCCCTCGAACGGCCGCGGGCGCGGCGAGGCGCTCGCGCGCCGCCGGCTCAGTGCGGGATCAAGCCGCCGAGCCACGCCCCCGCGGCGAGGACCGCCAGCGCGGCGACGAGCAGCACAGCCTTCACCGCGCCTCCCCCTGTCTTGAGTGGACGGAGCTCCGGCTCCAGGTCGCCCGGCGTGGCGGGCGGCGCCAGCACGCGCACCGGCGGCGCAGGGCGCTGTGGCGCAGGCACGGGCTGCGGGGAGGCCAGGGTCGGCTCGGCCCTCCTCTCGAGCGGCTGGCGCGCGGGCAGCGGCGGCGCGGGCGGCTGACGCGCGGGGAGCGGCGGCGCATGCGGCGGCTCCGCGGCCGAGTACGCGGGCAGCGTGGCGGGTGGAGCGACCTCCTCGGGCTCCTCGAGCGCGGCGAGGTTGCCCGCCTCGACCGAGACCGCGGCGAGGGAGCGCCGCATGAGGTCCTCGCCGGGCGCCGAGATCTTGAGCTCGTCGGCCCACTTGCCGATGTCCTCGAAGGCCGAGATCTTGAGCGGCTCGCTCAGCCGCGCAGCGCTCGGCGCCGCCTTGTCGTCCGGGAGCGACGTGAACTCGAGCAGCGTCTCCTCGATGAGCCTGTCGATGAACGACGCCTTGTCCGACGCGGGGGCGCGCTTCCGCAGCGCCATCGCGCTGCGGACGTGCTCGGCGATGTCGTAGGCGCTGACCGGCCGGCCGAACCTGTACAGGAAGGTCGTGAGATCCCGGCCGAGCTCGCGCGCGGAGCCGTAGCGATCACCGGGGTCGCGGGCCAGCGAGCGGGCGATGATGCGATCGAGCTCGGGGGGAACCGCCGTGTTGATCTCGGAGAGCGGCGGGATCTGCGCCTGCTGCACGAGCTTGACGGTCTGGTAGTCGGTCTCGCCGAGGAAGAGCCGCTTCCCCGAGAGCATCTCCCAGAGGATGGCGCCGACCGCGAAGATGTCGGTGCGGGGATCGACCTCGAGGCCCTGCGCGGCCTCGGGCGAGAGATAGCTGAACTTGCCCTTGATGATCCCCGCCTCGCTCTTCTCGAGCTGGCTCGTCGCCTTGGCGAGGCCGAAGTCGACGATCTTCACCTCGCCGTACTTGGTGATGAGCACGTTCGGAGGCGACATGTCCCGGTGCACGATCTTGAGCGGGTGCCCGTCGGCCCCCCTGAGCTCGTGGGCGTACGTGAGCCCCTCGCAGAGCTTGCCCGTGATGAACACGGCGGACTCGACCGGGAGGATGCGCCCAGCCTTGCGCATCGACTCGAGGACGGCCTTCAGGTCGGCGCCGTCCACGTACTCCATCACGATGAAGTACGCGTTGTCGCCGACCCCGATGTCGAACACCTGCGCGACGTTGGAGTGGGAGAGGTGCGCGGACAGCCGCGCCTCGTCGAGGAACATCGCGATGAAGCGCTTCTTCTCGCTCAGGTGCGGGAGCACGCGCTTGATCGCGACCTGCTTCTTGAACCCCTCGATCCCCGCGCTCTCGGCGAGGAAGACCTCGGCCATGCCGCCCGAAGCGAGCCGCTCGACGACCCGGTAGCGCTGCTGCTGGTGGGCTTCCGTCATGCTCCGACTAGTACATCACGTCCCACGCTGTGCGCGGAAACAACCGGCTGGGCCCGGGGTCCCACGCGCGCTCGCGTGGTCTGTGACGAGCGCGTTCCATACCCTTTCGGGCGCGAGCTCACGCGGACAGCGCCGCGGCCGGGCTCGGCGGACGGCGCCGGCTCAGCCGGTGAGCGCGCTCCTCGCGAACGCGCGAGGCGCGGGTGTGAGCGGCACCGCCACCGCGCGCGCGCGGCTCCTCGGCGCGACCACCGCGCGCGGGCGCGGCGTCAGATCGCGCTGCGCGGCAGCGCGCTGCCGTCGATCGTCGAGCTCCGCGGCGAGCATCTCCTTCACCATGTCGAGGAGCTCCGCGAAGCCCGCCAGGCGCAGCCCGAGGTCGTTCGTCCAGAGGATGATCTCGAGCTCGCCGTCGGGCGCCCTCGCCTCCGGATCCCAGGCGAAGACCGTCTCGGCCGCCGCGTCGATGCCGAACGGGACGAGCGCGCTCCGCGCACCGTAGCGGCCGCGCACGGTCTTTGGCGCGGCGTCGCGCTCGCATGCGCCGCGCGCCTCCTGGCCCTCGCAGTGCTCGAGCACCATCCGCCCGATGTCCATGTACGAGCCGCGCGCGAGCGCGCGCACCCCGAGCAGGCTGGCGCCGGCGAACAGCTGCGGCCAGCCGTCGTGCCGCGAGAGCAGCTCGCGGTAGCTCGGCGGCAGCGGCATCCCGAGGCGGCGCTCGACGCCGGTGATCTCCGCCGCGGAGGCCCCGGACGGCGGCGCGATCGGCATTCCCCGCCGCGGGTCCATCCGCGCGAGCTCCAGCTTGAGCGCGCGGATGCGGTGCATCGACTCGAGCCACTCCATGCGCGCGACCCTACGCGCCCGGCGCCGGTAGGAGCAAAAAACGCGCGATGCCCGACACCCCCGCACCGGGTCGGCGCGTGGAGCGCGCGCTTGACAGGCATTTGCGCTGGCGGCACGGTGCTTGCGTGATCGGCTTGGGCTCCTGGGCATCACTGCGCACCGCCTTCGTGGCGGCGGGCGTCGCGTTCGTCTTCGCGTCGCTCGCGACCGCGTGCCTCGACTACGCGGGCGAGGAGCTGTTCGACCAGTGCGACACGCCGGCGGCGCCGCTCCCCGGCTCGGGCTCCGGCTCGGGCGCGACCACCGGCACCGGGGCGGCCAGCGCGGATCCGCCGGACTGCGGCGCGCCGACGCACGCGCCGGGCTCGGGATCCGGCTCGGGCTCGTGAGGGAGGAGCGGCGCGACGTCGTCGCGCTCGCCGCGCTCACCGCCGCCGCGCTCGCCTCCCGCCTGCTCTTCCGCATCGACCACGACGAGGACATCGACGCGCTCCGGTTCGCGCTCGGCGTGGAGCGCTTCGACGTGGCCGCGCTCCGCCCGCACGCGCCGTACTATCCCGTGTTCATCGCCGCGGCGAAGGGGCTCGCGCTGCTCGGCGCCGCGCCGCGCGCCGCGCTCGCCCTCGTCAGCGCCGCGGCGGGCGCGGCCACCGTCGCCTTCACCGCCCTGCTCGCCCGCGCGGTCGCCGGGCGGCGCGCCGCGGTGTTCGCCGGGGTGCTCGCGCTCGCCTCGCCGTTCCTGTGGCTGTCGTCCGAGAAGCTCCTCAGCGACATGGCCGGCGCCGCCGTGACGACCGCGGCGCTCTGGCTCTGCGCCCGCGCACGGGGCCTCCGTCGCGCGCCTGAGGCCGCCCTGGCGGCGCCGCCCGAGATCGCCGCCCGCGAGGCGCGCGCCGCGCGCTCGCGCACGTGCGCGCTCGTGTTGCTCGGCGTCGGGCTCGGCGTGCGGCTCTCGTACTTCCCGTTCGCGCTCGCCTGCCTCGCCGTCATCGCCCGCAGCGAGGGCGGCCGCCTCGCGTGGCTCGCGCGCGGCCGCGACCTCGCGACCGGCGCGCTCGCGTGGCTCGTCCCGCTCGTGCTGATCGCGACGCCGCGCGACCTCGTCGCGACGACGTGGGTCCAGGGGCTCGGGCACTTCACCCGCTGGGGAGGGACGGCGATCACCGTCTCGTCGCCGGCCGATCGGCTCCACGGCGTGCTCTGGGGGATCTGGGCCAACGGCCTCGGCGGCGCGTGGCCGGACGCGCCGGCGGCGCGCTGGCTGGGCGCGCCGATCCTGATCGCGCTCCTCGCCGCCGCCGCGCTCCGCGTCGCGCCTCTCCGGCGCGCCGCGCGCGCGGCGCGAGACCAGCCCGAGCTCTGGGCCTCGGCGCTCGCCTACTTCGTCTGGGCGCTCCTCGGGCAGAACATCGCCTACAAGCCGCGGCACTGGCTCCCGCTCGTCCCGCCCTTGCTCGTCGCCCTGGCCGCCGGCGCGGCGGCGCTCTCGCCTGCGACGAGCGCGCCGCGCGGCCGCGCGCTCCGCTCGGCCGCGCCCGCCGCCCTGGTCGCGGCGCTCGCGGCGCAATGGCTCGCCGATGCGATCGCCCTCGCGCGCGAGCACCAGGCGCCCTCGCCCGCGGCCGCGATCGTCGGCTTCCTCCGCGACGCCGGCGCCGAGCAGCGCCCCGTGCTCACGCGCGACCTCGACCGGATGATCCAGGAGGGCGCGCCGGGCCGGCGGCCGATGCGCGTCCGCAGCGACGCCGAGCTCGTCCGCGCCGTCGAGCAGGCCGGTCCGGGCGGCGCGCTCATCACGAGCGAGGCGCTCTCGCCCGCGGCGCGCGACGCGCTCGCCGGCCGCGGTTATGCGATCTCGATCCGCTTTGCGCGCCCGCGCTCGCGTTACGTCGACGCGCTCTGGAGCGACCTCGCCCTGCTCGAGGCGCTGCCCGGTGGATCTGTGGTGGCTCGAGCGCTCCCGCGCTCGCCGCGCAGCGCGCTCTCCCGCTGAAAACGAGGTTGACCTCCGTTTTCAAGGGCGCGAAGACTCCCGCCCTGCCGAGCGCCTCGCCGGGCTCTCGGTCCTCGTCATGAAAGCAATCTCGTCCTTGTGGCCTCGCTCTGCGGGCGTCGTCCTCAGCGCGCTGCTGCCCTTCGCTGCCGCCGCGCAGCCCGCGCCCGCCGCGCAGCCCGCGCCCGCCGCGCAGCCCGCGCCCACCACGCAGCCCGCGCCCGCCGCGCAGCCCGCGCCGGACGGCCCGGTCCTCGACCTCCCGCCCGAGCATGCCGCGCCGCCGCCGGCTCCCCAGGAGCCCGCCATCGGCCTCGGCGCCGGGCAGGCGCCGGAGCACGAGCTCGTGCGCGGACTGACCGAGCAGCGGTTCCGGAGCGCCGGTGCGAGCGCGAGCAACACCTCCGTCGGCGGCTACGGCGAGGTGCACGTCCGCGGCACGACGACCGGCCGCGAGGGCGAGCGCGCGTGGGTCGCCGACATCCCCCGGCTCGTGCTCTTCGTGGCGCACGAGTTCACGACCGACATCCGGTCCTATGTCGAGATCGAGGTGGAGCACTCGCTCTCCTGCGCGAGCTGCCCCGGCGCCGCGGAGCTGGAGCAGGCCTACCTCGAATGGAACGCAGCAGGCCGCGCGCTCGGGCTGCGCGCGGGCCTCGTGCTCGTCCCGATGGGGATCATCAACCAGTGGCACGAGCCACCGGTGTTCCACGGCGTGGTCCGGCCGAAGGTGGAGACCGTCGTCATCCCCTCGACGTGGCGCGAGATCGCCGTCGGCGCCTTCGGGCAGCCGCTCGACTGGCTGCGCTTCGAGGCCTACGCGATGACCGGCCTCGATCCGCTCGCCTTCCGCGCGGGCGGCCTCGCCGGCGGCCGGCAGAGCGGCGGGCTCGCCCGCGCCAACGCCTGGGCCGGCGTCGCGCGCATCGAGGCCGAGCCGCTCCTCGGGGTCGTCGCCGGCGCGTCGGTGTACGCGAGCGACGCCGGCTCGAACGGCGACGGCAAATTCTTCCTCCGCGACGGCACTCCGGTGGATCTCACGATCCCGGTCCTCGGCTGGTCGCTCGACGCGCGCTGGCGCAGGAGCGGCCTGGAGACGCGGGTCCTGTTCGCCGAGTGGCACCTGCCCGAGGCGCGCGCTCTCATGGTCTCGTTCAACGAGAGCGGCGCGCCCAACTTCATCGATCCCACGAGCCCCGTCGCCACCCGGATCCGCGGCGGCTACGTCGAGGCCGCCTACGACGTGCTCCGCCCGCTCGGCCTGGGCCACGAGCTCCTGCCGTTCGCGCGCCTCGAGGCGTACGACACGCAGTCCGCGGTGCCGGACGGCTACAAGGCGAACGCCTCGTACGGGGTCCGCGAGATCACGCTCGGGGCCTCGTACCGGCCGACCCAGGGGGTCGTGCTGAAGGCCGACTACCAGCTGCGCGATCGCACCCTCGGGTTCGACCAGACGCAGCTCAACTTCGGGCTCGGGTTCATGTACTGAGCGCGCCGGTCGAGGGCACCCCATGTCACTCCGCCCAGACGGCGCGGGGCCCGAGCGCCTCGTCGTCGGCGCCGGCATCTCCGGCCTCTACGCTGCCCTGCTGCTCGCGCGGGCCGGCCGTCGCGTGCGCCTCCTGGAGCGCGCCGCGCGCCCCGGCGGCCTCGCTGGCGCCGAGCTGTTCCGCGGGCTGCCGTGCGATCTCGGCTCGCACCGGCTCCACCCGGCCGCGCTCGAGCAGCCGCTCTTCCGGGAGGTGCACGCGCGCTCCCCGTTCCTGTCGCGCCCGCGCCGCGGGGTGCTCGTGCTCGGCGAGCGCCACGTCCCCTACCCCCCGAGCGTCCCCTCGATGCTGCGCGCGCTCGGCCTCCGCGCCGGCGCCGCGATGGGCCTCGGCTTTTTGGCGCAGCGCGGCCGCCGCGCGGCCTTTGCCCGCTGGGAGCACGACCGCGCGAGCGCCGGCGAGGACGTCGGCTTCGAGCGCTTCGTGCGCGAGCGCGTCGGCGCCGCGGCCTACGCATCGTTCTACCGGCCCTACGCCGAGAAGGTCTGGGGCATCCCGCCGTCCGAGCTCTCGCAGACCGTCGCGAAGAAGCGGATCAGCACCACGAGCCCGCTCGCGCTGTTCAAGGGCCTCGCCCGCGCCCGCGGCGGCGCGGCGGCCGACCTCGCGCGATTCGTCTACCCGCCGGCGGGCATCTCGTCGCTGATCGCGTACCTCGAGGCGCGGCTCGCGGAGGCCGGCGTCAGGGCCGAGTGCGGCACCGCCTTCGGCCCGGCCGGGATGGCCGCGCGCGCCGGCGCGGCGCCGGTCCTGTTCGCGGGCGACCTCGCGGATCTCGTGCCCGACGCGCGCCTCGATCACCGCGGCCTCTACCTTGTCTACCTCGCCTACCCGCGCGCGCGGCTCGGCGCGCCGGAGACGTACTACTGCCCCGACCCGCGCTTCTGGTTCGGCCGCGTCTCCGAGCTGCAGAACTACGCGCCCGATCTCCGCCGCCCGGGCGAGACGGTGCTGTGCGTCGAGATCCCCGAGGGCGCCTGGGGTCGCGGGCGCGACTTCGCCTCGGGCCGGCCGCTCGAGGTGCTGCTCGACCAGCTCGTGCGCGCGGGCATCGCCCCGCGCGGCGTGGCCCCCATCGAGGCCCGCCAGCGCTTCGTGCCGGGCGTGTACCCGCTCTACCGGCGCGGCTGGCTGGAGAGCTGGCGCGCGGCGATGCGCCGCGCCGCCGCGCTCGGCGCGCTCCCCTTCGGGCGGCAGGCGCTCTTCCTGCACTGCAACCTGGATCACTGCGCCGCGATCGCGGCCGACGCGGTGGCCCACGTCGAGGCCGGCGGCAGCCCGGAGGCGTGGGTGCTGAACGCCGAACACTACCTGGACGTACAGGTACGCGACTGAGCGCGACTGAGGCGCGCGCCCACACGCAGCGAAACCCAGGCGCCAAACGCTGTTGACGTTGACTTTCACGAGTGACAGTTTCGCTGGAGCCTTGATGCATCCTTCCGGTCTCCGCACTGCCCACTTCGCCGCAGCCACGGCGCTCGCGTTCGTCCTCGCGGCGCTCCCCGCCCACGGCGCGACGTACTGGACGATCCCTGCCGTCCTGAAGAGCTTCTTCGCGAGCTCGAAGAAGGTCGGTTATCGCAAGGTCGTCCTCAGCGACGTGGAGGCGCGGGACGTCGGCAAGAAGCTCGGCGCGCCGGTCAAGCGCGAGTGGGTCGTGTACGTCGCGGAGTCGGACGGCAAGACCGACGGCTACGCGATCAAGGACGAAGAGAAGGGAATGCACGAGCCGATCGACTTCGCCGTGAAGTTCTCGACGGCCGGCGCGGTGGAGCGGATCGAGATCCTCGAGTACCGCGAGGCGTACGGCGACGAGGTCCGCGGCGATCGCTTCCGCGCCCAGTTCCAGGGCAAGACGGCGAGCGACCCGATCACCGCGGGCAAGGACATCGACATCGTGTCGGGCGCGTCCATCTCGTCCCGCTCCGTCGCGCTCGGCGTCAAGCGCGACACGCTCGTCCTCCAGCTCGCGCTGAAGCGCGGCGCGCTGTGAGAGATTTCACCGCGGCGGCGGGGCGGCTGAGGTCGCTCTCCCTCGGCGCGAAGCTCCTGTACTCGGCGTTCACGCTCGCGTCGCTCCTCGGTTTGCTCGTGTCGTGGCGCCTCTACGGGGCGATGGTGCAGGACGCGGGGGCGGCCGCGTACTACGCGGGCGCGCCGGTCGCCGCGCCGCCGCCCGCCCCGACGCAGGCGCCCGCCGCGGCCGAGGGGCCGGCGCTCGATCTGGGCCCGGAGCTCGATCTCCCCGGCGCGCCGGAGGCGCCGCGGGTCCTGGTCGAGCAGATCTCCGAGCGGAAGCTGCTCGAGGTGACCCACTTCCACCTCTTCTCCGTGCCCGTCTACGTGCTGATCCTCGCGCACCTCTGGCTGCTCGCGCGGCTGCCGTCGTGGCTGCACACCGCGGGCGTCGTGGCGGCCGTCGTCACGAGCGGGCTGCACATCGCGGCGCCGTGGCTCATCCGGAGCGCCCCCGGCGCCGCGGCGCTGATGCCGATCTCCGGCGTGGCCATGCTGCTGTCGCTCGGCGCCATGGCGGTCGTCTCGACGGTGGACATGTGGCTGCCCAGGCGGTCGCGGCGGGGCGACACGGCGCCGCTCGACGAGGCGCAGTGAGACGCAGGAGCAGGTTCGGAGGAGCCCCGTGCCGGAGGGCGCCAGATCAGGAGTTACCGGCGGACAGAGGAGCTCCAGGCGGGGCCCTGTAGACGCCAAGGCCGTCGGACAGAGCCTGTAAAGGGGAGCTCACCACCTCTGTACCGTTGAACCGGTGTCGAGGTTGAGGCGCTGGCTCAGGACCCCTGCCGAACCCACACCAGGCGTATCAACACGGCTCCCGGGGCGTCAACGCCCCCGCAGCGCGGTCCTCTCACCGCCTCGCCGCGCTCCGCTTGAGCCACCGGGACGTGAGCGACCAGGCGAGCTCCAGCACGTCCTTGCTCTCGAACGGCTTGCTCAGCAGCCGGAGCTCCGGCCGCTTCAGGCGCCGGATCACGTCGTGCCACGAGTAGTCCGAGTACGCGCTGCAGATCACGGCCTCGATGTCCGGACACTCGGACCAGATCCGCTCGATCGTCTCGATGCCGTCCCAGCCCGGCGGCATCCGCATGTCCACGAACATCAACGCATAGGGGCGGCCGCTCCGCTGCATTCGCCGGATCTTCTCCAGGCCTTCCTGACCCTGGCAGGCGCCGTCCACCTGGAACGTGCTCCTCGGGGTGGCCGCCGGCCCCCCGAAGATCGCCGCGTCGAGGGCGTCGAGATCCGCCGACGCCCCCGAGTCGGGACAGAGGAGCTTCTGAAAATCGCGGTGGATCGCGGGGTTGTCGTCGATGACGAGGACCCTGCGGATCTCGCCTCCCCGCACGGACTCAGGCCCCGTCGACGCCGCGGGCGGCATCTGCGAACGGAAGCGCGACGGACCTCCTTGACTCATCATCGCCCACGTCTGACCAAGGAGCTCGCCGTTGCTACTCACCATTGAAGCATTCCACCTTTGCTCGATCCGAGCCTGCTCATCCCATCGTACGTCGGAGGACCAGGAGAGCACCAGGCAGGGGTTCCGATATCGGCCCACCAGGCCGGGTGCGTGACGAGGAAGAACGGCGCACAAGCGCAAGCGCAGCGAAGTGCTTCAACCTGGACGGACATGACCTCGTGCTCGCATCGTGGTCGCGGCGACGAGTTGCTTGGCGCGATGAGGACGAGGCGGCCGGCCTCGAGCGGGGCCAACGGCGAGGCGACGGCCGGCGCCTCGCCGCGCGCCGGGGGAGGCGTCAGGGCTGCGCGTCGTGCTCGGGGACGAGCCAGAGCACCCCGATCGGCGGGAGCGTCAGCACGATCGACTGCGGGAACCCGTGGCAGGGGACGTCCTCGACCTCGACACGGCCCATGTTGCCCACGCCGCTGCCGCCGTACGCGCTCGCGTCGGTGTTGAGCACCTCCAGGTAGGCGCCGCGGCGCGGGACGCCGATGCGGTAGTCGTGGCGCGGGACCGGCGTGAAGTTGCCGATGAACACCACGTGCACGCCCGAGGGCGACATCTGGTCTCCCGCGCCGTCCCCGTAGCGGATGAACGAGATCACGGTCTGCATGTGGTCGGTGCAGTCGATCCACCGGAAGCCGTGGTGCTCGTCGTCGAGCTCGTACATCGCCGGGTACTTCTTGTAGAGCGCGTTGATGTCCGTCACGAGCCGCTTGAGCCCGGCGTGGGCAGGCACCGAGAGCAGCCCCCAGTCGAGCTCCGTCTTCTCGCTCCACTCGGCGAACTGGCCGATCTCTCCGCCCATGAACAGCAGCTTCTTGCCCGGATGCGCCCACATGAACCCGTAGAGCGCGCGCAGGTTCGCCAGCATCTGCCAGTAGTCGCCCGGCATCTTCGAGAGCAGCGACCGCTTGAGGTGAACGACCTCGTCGTGGCTCAGCGGCAGGAGGAACTTCTCGGAGAAGGCATAGACGAGCCCGAACGTGAGCTGGTGGTAGTGGAAGGCGCGGTGGACGGGCTCGTGCTTGAAGAAGTCGAGCGTGTCGTGCATCCACCCCATGTTCCACTTGAAGTCGAAGCCGAGCCCGCCGACGTACGTCGCGTGCGTCACCGACGGCCAGGCGGTGGACTCCTCGGCGCACAGCACCGCGCCCGGGAAGCGCTCGTGCACCCGGTTCGACAGCTCCCGGATGAACTCGATCGCCTCGATGTTCTCGCGGCCGCCGTACCGGTTCGGCACCCAGTCGTGGCCCTCCGCGGCGTAGTCGAGGTAGAGCATCGAGGCGACCGCGTCGACCCGCAGGCCGTCGATGTGGAACTCGTCGAGCCAGTAGAGGGCGTTGGCGACAAGGAAGTTCCGCACCTCGTGCCGGCCGTAGTTGAAGATGTACGTGTTCCACTCGCGGTGCTCGCCGAGGCGCGGGTCGAGGTGCTCGTAGAGCGCCGTCCCGTCGAACCGGCCGAGCGCCCACGCGTCCTTCGGGAAGTGCGCCGGCGTCCAGTCGAGGAGCACGCCGATGCCCTTCTGGTGGAACCGGTCGATGAGGTACCGGAGATCGTCGGGATCGCCGTAGCGGCTGGTCGGGGCGAAGTAGCCCGCGACCTGGTAGCCCCACGAGCCGTCGAAGGGGTGCTCCATGACCGGCATGAGCTCGACGTGCGTGAAGCCGAGCTCGGCCACGTACTCGACGAGGTGGTCGGCGAGCTCGCGGTAGGTCATCCAGCGCATCCCGTGCTCGTACGGCGGGCCCTCGCCGGGCACGCGCCGCCACGAGCCGGCGTGGACCTCGTAGATGGACATCGGCTTCTTGCGCGAGTCGGCCTCGCCGCGCGCCCGCATCCACGCGTCGTCCTGGAACGTGTAGCGGCTCGTGGTGACCCGCGAGGCGGTGGCCGGCCGGAGCTCCATCGCCTGGCCGAGCGGATCGCTCTTCGAGGTGATGTGCCCCGCCGGGGTCTTGATCTCGTACTTGTAGAGCGCGCCCTCGCCGACGCCGGGGACGAAGAGCTCCCAGAAGCCCTCGCCCATCCGGCGCATCGCGTGGCGGCGGCCGTCCCACTGGTTGAAATCGCCGACGACGCTCACGCGGCGCGCGTTCGGGGCCCAGACCGCGAACGCCGTTCCGGAGACGCCGTCCACCTCGCGCACGTGCGCGCCGAGGATGCGGTAGAGCTCCCAGTGCCTCCCCTCGGCGAGGAGGTGAAGGTCGACGTCCCCGAGGGTGGGCGGCATGCCGTACGGATCCGGCTCCACCGAGGCGTTCCCGTCCGGGAAGCGCAGCTCGAGCCGGTAACGGAAGCGGCCGTCCTCCGGGTAGGAGACGCCGGGGAAGCGCGCCTCGAAGAGCCCCTCGGGGTGGACGCGCTCCATCGACCGCCTCCGGAGCGAGGGGTCGGCCGGGAGCACCGCGATCTCGGTGGCGTCCGGGCGAAAGACGCGGACCACCAGGTCGCCTTCCTCCTCGTGCGCGCCGAGCACGTGGTGCGGATCCGGATGCTCGACAGCCGCGATGAGATCGACTTCTCGTTGTTCCAACATGTCAGGGTCCGCGTATACCGGCTCCTCTCGCCGACGTCATGCCGAGAGTCCGCCCCAGACGCCAACCAGGGTCGGCCCGACGCACCGGCGCGCTCCTCGCCGCCCGACCCCCCCTGGCGCCGCCGCGGTGTGCTCACCATTTGTCCGCGACGCAACAGCGGGCGCCGTGGGGCCGGATCGCGCGCAATTTTGGCGGGAATCATCGGGAAACATCGCAAATGCTCATTTGCTGTACCTTCGCTGGGAGGGTACGGTCCGGGCGCCGAGCAGCGAGTCACGGAGACGATCCGGCGGCAGCGCGGGCTCGACAGGCGGAGGGATCGAACATGGGTCAGGTGGTGAGCGAACGCTCGATCGGGGGCAACGGCAGCGGTCCGGGCATGAACGGGCACGGGGGTGCGACGATCCGCAGCTACGCGCCGGCGACCGGGGACCTCCTTGGGGAGGCCCCGAACACGAGCGCCGAGGAGGTGCGGGCCGCGGTGGCCAGGGCGCGGCGCGCGCAGGAGGCCTGGGGCGCGCTGCCCGTGGAGGAGCGCTGCCAGCGCATCCTCCGCTTCCGCGACGCCATCGTCGACCGGACCGACGAGATCGTCGACCTGCTCTCGCGCGAGTGCGGCAAGCCGCGCCACGAGGCGCTCCTGCACGAGGTGCTTGTCGCGGCCGACATGGCGACGTACTTCGCCGGCATCGCCGCGAAGGCGCTCGAGCCGCGCGAGATCAAGCTCCATCTCTTCAAGCACCGGCGCAGCTGGGTCCACTACGCCCCGCGCGGCGTGATCGGCGTGATCTCGCCGTGGAACTTCCCGTTCCAGCTGGCGCTGCGCGACGTGCTCGCGGCGGTCGTCGCGGGCAACGCGGCCGTGCTCAAGCCGAGCGAGGTGACGCCGCTCATCGCGCTCAAGCAGAAGGAGATCTGGGACGGCGCGGGCATGCCGGAGGATCTCTTCCAGGTCGTCACCGGCTACGGGCCGACCGGCGCGGCGCTCATCGACAGCGGCATCCAGATGCTCCTGTTCACCGGCAGCGTGAGCACCGGCAGGAAGGTCGCCGCCGCGTGCGGGGAGCGCCTCATCCCGTGCGTGATGGAGCTCGGCGGCAAGGCCCCGCTCATCGCGTGCGCCGACGCCGACATCGAGCGCACGGCGCAGGCGATCGTGTTCGGCGGCTTCGCGAACGCGGGGCAGGTCTGCGTCGCGGTGGAGCGGGTCTACGCGCACCGCGAGATCCACGACCGCCTGCTCGAGCGCACCGTCGAGATCACGAAGGGGCTGAACCAGGGCGATCCGGGCAAGGAGTTCGTCGACGTGGGGGCGATCATCTTCCCGCCGCAGATCGACGTGGCCGAGCGGCACATCAAGGACGCGGTCGAGAAGGGGGCGAGCGTGAAGGCCGGCGGCAAGCGCGCGCCTGGGCAGGGCCAGTTCTTCGAGCCGACGATCCTCGCCGGCTGCGATCACGGGATGACGGTGATGAGCGAGGAGATCTTCGGGCCGGTCGTGCCGTTCATGCAGGTCGCGACCGAGGAGGAGGCGATCCGCCTCGCGAACGAGTCGCACCTCGGCCTGAACGCCTACGTCTTCTCGCAGGACACCGATCACGCCCGCCGGCTCGCCGAGCGCCTGCAGGCCGGCAGCGTGCTGGTGAACGACGTGCTCATGAACGGCGCCCTCCCCGAGGCGCCGTTCGGCGGCATCAAGCAGAGCGGCTTCGGCCGGGTGATGGGCGAGGACGGCCTCCGGCAGATGTGCGACGTCAAGCACATCAACGCGGACCGCATCGCGCTCGGGTCGAAGGACCCGACGTGGTTCCCCTACACCGAGTCGTCGTACGGCTGGTTCAAGCGCGGCATGCGCGCGCTCTACTCGAGCGGCAGCTTCCTCCGGCGCATCGGCGAGCTGTTCTAGAACAGGAACGCGGGCGCGGCGCGGCCCGGTGCGCCAGGGGGGACGGCCGCCGGGGGGGATGGCCGCCGGGAGAGGACGGCCGCCGGGGGGATGGCCGCCCTTTGGCTTCGTGCCGCTTGCTCCCGTGCCCCCTTCCGATCCACGCTGAACCCATGCCCACCCGCCCCGGTGCCTCGCCGAGCGACCCCATCCTCGCGGCCATCGACCGCGCGCCGCGCGTACAGAGGCTCACGCCGGCGCAGCGCGCCGAGCTCGAGCGGGACGTTGCCGACATCGCGGCGGGGCGGGCGCGCCTCGTCGCTCACGAGGATCTTCCGCGGGCCCTGGAGGAGCTGGCCCGCGCGCAGGACGAATGAGCTTCCGCGTCGCCTGGAACTTCCCCGCCCTTGTGACGTTCTACGGCCTGCCGATGCACTCGGCCTTCATGATCGACCGGGCGGTCGTTCGCTTCGCGGAGACGGGCGAAGGCGAACTCGCCTGGGAGGCGCCTCACCACCTCCTCAGCGCGGGCTTCCACGACGTGGTGCTCGCGATCGATCGCGAGGCGCGGGCGATCACCGTGCTCCGCATCTATCGCGTTCGCTGAGCGCTCCAGAGACGAGTCGCTTCAGACCGGCGCGGGCTCGACCGGCTTGGGCTCAGCGGGCTTGGGCTCGGCGGGAGCGGCCTCGGCGGGCGCGGCGTCGGGCTCCGCGGCGGCGCTGCCCCGGCGCTTCGGGCGGAGCCTCCGCAGGGCGTTGCGGAACGAGGCGGCGCTGAAGCGGCGCTTCGCCTCGGGGATCTCCCAGCAGGCGTTGACGCCGGCGGCGCGCGCCTCGTACCCGAGCAGCGTGGCGTAGGTCACGATGGAGTTGCGGAGCGCCATCGCCTCTTCGCGGCTCCGCAGGCCGAGGATGATTGTAGTCCAGAGACGTGATCGAGATCACGGCCTCGTCTTCGGAGCCGCACCCGGCGACCGCGAGGCCGAGGGTGAAGCAGGCCAGCCAGGGCAAGGCTCTCGTCATGCAGATTCCAGGAGTCCAGTCCTGCGCGCTCCTCGAGATCGAGCAGAACGGTCCCAGAGCCGTCGGGTGAGCCCCGAGCGACTTCCGTTCCGGGCGCGGAGGTCCGCTGAAGTGGTGGAGCACCATGGTTTGCTGGCAAGTGGAAGACATGGTATATAGCGACATAGATAAAATCTGTTCTCAGTTGTTCTAGACGCAGCGCGGGCCAGTGTGGGCCGCAGGATGCTGCCGAAACGCTCGGCGTCGACGCGGCGAACAGGATCGCGCTCGCAGCGCGGGGCAGGTGGCGAGGAGGTGCGGCCGGGACGGGCTTCCCAGGGTCACCCGAGCGCCTGTACTGGACCAGAGCCATGACAAGATCCCGATGACCGAGGTCGCAGAGGGGGAGTTTCATGAGTTGTAAGCGCGGCGTGTTCGTCGTGTTATGTGCCGCGCTGGGCGGAGCTGCTGCAGGCCTCGTATCTGCGCAGGCCCATGCCTCCGGCGCGATGCTGACGGATTGGGCCTCATGGTATGGGGCGATGTCCGTATCGGGTGAGAACGCCGGCTGCCAGCTCTGTCACGCGAATGACCACGACGAGCTACCACCGCCGGCGGACGAGGGACGGCTCCCGCCCGGCCAGTACAAGCGCCAGACCCTCGTCGTCCGGCCAGGCCAGTCGATCCAGAGGGCGATCGATCAGGCGGCCGATGGGGCCAGGATCCTCATCCGGGCAGGCGTGTACCGGGAGACCGCCAACCCGACCAACGGCCTGATCATCAACAAGAGCGGCCTCTCGCTCATCGGGCTCAACACGCCGACGAACCGCGTCATCCTCGAGAACGCCGGCGACCAGCGCAATGGGATCGTCGTCGTGCCCAGCGAGCGCAACGACTGCATGGGCTGCCACGAGAGCATGGCGCCGCCGTTCGAGCTCAAGCCCGGCATCGACAGCGGTATGACCAGCGACGAGCCCGTCCTGTACGACGTCGAGATCCGCGGCATCACCATCCGCAATTTCGTGAACAACGGCCTGTTCACGGAGCGCGTCGACGGCTTCCGAATCGTGGACGTCCACTCGGAGAACAACAAGAGCTACGGGATCTTCCCCACGCAATCGCGCAACGGGCTGATTGCGCTGAGCAAGGCCACGGGCGCCAACGATAGCGGCATCTGGGTCGAGACCTCGGAGAACGTCCGGGTCGCGCACAACCTGGTCGAGAACAACACAAACGGCTTCGAAGCGTCGAACAGCGACGATATCGATCTGACATACAACGTGGCCAGGAACAACTCCGTGGGGTTCTCGGTCCTGTTGCTGCCGGGCATTTTCGACGTCCGGGCGGGCGCCAAGCGAATCAACGTTCGCGACAACTCCGTGTACAACAACAACAGGCCGAACACGGCGCGGCCGGGAAGTATCCTTGCGGCCGTCCCGCCCGGGTCGGGCATCCTCTATGTCGGCGTGGACGAGTCGGAGATCTCGGGTAACCACGTCTTCGGCAACAAGCTCACGGGTATCGCCATCGCAGACTACTGTGTAGTGGTCAGCGGCACTCCGGACCTCGACTGCCAGACGGATCCTTCCATCACCGTTCCGTACCTGCTTGACCAGGACGCCCGCGACAACTACGTGGCAGGCAACACGGCGACGGACAACGGTCTGGATCCAGGATCGCCAGCCGAGAACCCCTTCTTCTTCGCCGCGAGCGACCTGACGCTGCTCACCCTGCCGGACACGCACGGCAACTGCTTCGAGGGCAACACGTTCGGCACGCTCTTCTCGCTGATCGGGCTGTCGGCTCCGCCCGGTTGCGACTAGCAGGCTGTTGTTCGGGGATGCCCCGCCCCCTGTTCGCCCTCACCCGGTTCGAGGGTTACGTGGCGGGTCTGCGGCTCACCCGTGGTTGGCTGGTCTAGCGCGCCCGGAGCACGACGGAAGCACCGCGCCGCGCTCCCGATCTGGCGCGTCGCCCTCGCGCGCCGTCCCAGGACCCGACGCATCGCGAGCGCCTCGGAGCTGTGCCACGCGACTCGGCACCTGTCGGGGAACAGCGCCCACAAGGCGACGTGAGCGTCGGCGGGGGGCTGCTCGGCGCAGCCCCCCTCCCTTCCCCTACCCTACGCGGCGGCCGCCGGCTCGGCCGACGTCACGTTCGCCGGGGTGCCCGTGGCCTCGATCGGCGCCTCCTCCAGCGCAGCCGCGATCACCTGGCTCATGTCCTCGACGAAGATGAGATCGAGCTCGGACCGCACCTCCTTCGGGATGTCCTCGGCGTCGCGCGCGTTCTTCTGCGGCAGGATGACCCGCGTGATCCCGGCGCGGTGCGCCGCGAGCACCTTGGACTTGATCCCGCCGACCGGCAGCACCCGGCCGCGCAACGTGCACTCGCCGGTCATCGCCGTGTCCGGACGCACGCGCCGGCCGGAGAGGAGCGAGGTGAGCGCCGTGAACATCGTCACACCCGCCGACGGACCGTCCTTGGGCACGCCGCCCGCCGGGACGTGGATGTGCAGGTCCTCCGTCTCGAGCTTCGCCGTGTCGACGCCGAGCTCGCCGGCGTGGCTGCGCACATAGGTGAGCGCCGCCTTCACCGACTCCTTCATCACGTCGCCGAGCTGGCCCGTGATCTCGACCCTCCCCTTCCCCGGCATCCGCGAGGTCTCGATGAACAGGATGTCCCCGCCCACCGGCGTCCAGGCGAGCCCGGTCGCGACCCCAGGCACGCTCGTCCGCTCCGCGACGTCGCTGAAGAACCGGACCTTGCCGAGGTACGCGCCGAGATCGCGCGCCTCGATCACCCGGCGCGACACCTTGCCGTCCGCCGCGCGGGCGATCTCCAGCGCGACCGCCCGGCAGAGCTTCTTGATCTCGCGGCCGAGCTGCCGCACCCCGGCCTCGCGCGTGTAGTCACGCACGATCGCCGCGAGCGCCTCGTCCGTGATCGACAGCGACCCCGGATCGATGGCGTGCTCCTTGAGCTGCTTCGGGACGAGGTGCGACCGCGCGATCGCGATCTTCTCGTCCGGCGTGTAGCCGGACAGCTCGATGACCTCGAGCCGGTCCCGGAGCGGCGCCGAGAGCGCGCCAAGATCGTTCACCGTGCAGAGGAAGACGACCTCCGACAGATCGAACGGGAGCTCCATGTAGTGGTCGACGAACGTCCGGTTCTGCTCCGGATCGAGCACCTCCAGGAGCGCCGCCTCGGGCGAGCCGCGGAAGCCCGCGCCGAGCTTGTCGACCTCGTCGAGGAGCACGATCGGGTTCCTCACCTTGGCCTTCTTCAGCGCGTGCACGATGCGGCCAGGCAGCGCGCCGACGTACGTCCGCCGGTGGCCGCGCAGCTCCGCCTCGTCATGCACGCCGCCCAGCGAGATGCGCACGAACGGGCGGCCGGTGGCGTCGGCGATCGACTGGCCGAGCGAGGTCTTGCCCACGCCGGGCGGGCCCGCGAAGCAGAGGATCGTGGCGCGGGCCTTCCCGGTCAGCTTGAGCACCGCCATGTGCTCCAGGATGCGGCGCTTCACGTCGTCGAGGCCGCGGTGATCCTCGTCGAGCTTCGCCTGGACGGCGTCGAGGTCGTCCTTGACCTCCGCCGTCGCGCTCCACGGCAGATCGGCGATCCACTCGAGGTAGGTGCGGATGACGTTGTGCTCCGCGCCCTGCGGGCCGATCGACTCGAGCCGCCGGAGCTCCCGGTCGGCGACGGCGCGCGCCTCCTCGGAGAGCCCGGCCTCGTCGAGGCGCCGCCGGAGGAGCGACAGCTCGTCCTCGCCCTGCTCGCCGCCCGCGAGCTCCTTCTGGATGGCCCGGAGCTGCTCGCGGAGGATCACCTCGCGCTGGCCCTTGCCGAGCTCGCGACGCACGTCGCTGTCGATCTTCTTCTTCAGATCCGCGAGCGCGGCCGCCTCGGAGAGCAGGCCGGCGACCCGCTGGAGCCGCGGGACGACGCGGAGCTCGGCGAGCACCTCCATCTCCTTGTCGGTCGGGAGGCCCAGCGCGCCGGCCACCTGATCGGCGAACAGGCCCGGCTCGGCCCGGCTCGCGGCGGCGATCTCGGCGAGGTTCGTCGCGGTCCTCGGGCCGAGCTCGCGGGCGCGCTCGCGCAGCGACGCGGCGAGCAGGCGCGCCTCCTCGGCGTCGCCGGGGAACTCGGGCGCGAGGGCGCCCTCGGCGCGCCAGTACGGCTCGGCCTCGACAAGGGAGGTGAGCGCGAAGCGATCGAGCCCCTCGATCACCAGCCGGTAGCCGTTCGAGACGCGCGTGACGTCGACGATCCGGGCGAACGTGCCGATGTCGTGGAGGTCCTCGCGCCGGGGATCCTCGCGCTTCGGATCGCGCTGCGCGATCACGCCGATGACGTCGCCGGGGTGCACCGCGGCGAGCAACGCCACCGAGCGGGCGCGGCCCACCGGAAGCGTGAGCACGGTGCCCGGGAAGAGCACGCCCGTGCGGAGCGGGAGCAGAGGGAACGGAGAACGAGGCGCGCTGGCGCCGCTGCGAAGCTGGCTCATGCGAACTCCTGTGGGCAGCGGTCGGCTCGCGCCATCCCTGCCGGTTCGGTGGACGGGTTGTACGGCGCGTCGCGCCCCTGCCGGTCAGGCAGCGCGCGACACGCGGATCGGACGCTCACGTAGACCGCCGCGAGCAACCGCTCGGGCGAGCTCCATGAATCGATGAACGGAAAGTAAATTCGTTCACGCGTCCGTCAACCCACCCCGCGAGCGAGCGCGGCGGTTGGCTCAGAACGCCTGGACGCCGAGCACGACGCCGGGCCAGCGGCGCTGGGCGTCCGAGTCGCCGATGCCGAGGGGGACGCTGCCGTAGGGGCTCAGCCGGGCGTCCTCGGCGGTGTCGCCGAACGCGACGTTGTAGCTGGGGCCGCCGAAGACCGCGAGCTCCGGGAAGAGGCGGACGCCGAGGACCGCGCGCGCCTGCACGAGCGCGGCCGAGGTGTTGATCGACGAGGGCTCGTGGAGCGAGTACCCGAGCAGGTCCATGTCGGCGTAGAGGCGCTCGCCGAGGTGGATGCGGCCGCCCAGGCCGAGCGAGACGACCATGCGGGGGCGGTCGCCCGTCATGCGGATGCCGATCCCGTAGATGTTGTGGAAGTGGTCGCTCCCGTTCTTGAGGCCGGCCATGACGATGCCGGACTCGAGCCCCCACACGTCGAGGTGGAGGCGGCCGTTGCGGACGACGTTGAGCAGCCCGAACGAGAACGGCGACTCGTCGGCGTAGTTGACGAGGCCGATCTGCATCCCCTCCACCTTGCCCGTGGCCACGTTGACGAGCCCGATCTGCACGCCCGTCGACTCGCCCGCGGCGAGGTTGGCGAGGCTGAACTGCGCGCCCGTCGACTTGCTGGCGGCCACGTTGGTCAGGCCGACCTGCACGCCGGTCGCCGCGCCCACGCCGAGGTTGACGAGGCCGACCTGCACGTCGGTCGCGTCGCTCACGGCGACGTTGGCCACGCCGATCTGCAGGTCGGTCGAGGCGCCCGCCGCGACGTTGATCGCGCCGAGCTGCGCACCGTCCACGGCGCCGGCGGCGAGGTTGAGCACGCCGCCCTGCGCGCCCGTGACCGGGCCGGCGACGACGTTGATCGAGCCGACCTGCGCGCCCCAGAGCCCCCTGGCGAGGTTGAGGCCGGCCGAGAGCTGCGCCCCGCGCGCCGGACCGAGCACGAGGTTGGCGCCGGCCGAGAACTGGGCGCCGCACAGGAACGACGAGACGATGTTGACGCCGACGCCGAGCTCGAGGCCCGTGACGCCCGCCGTGTACCCGCCGGCGAGGTTCAGCGAGTAGCGGCGGACGACGTTCGCGCCGTCGACGGTCGAGGTGCCGACGAACGGGAGGAGGTCGGCGCCGAGGCGGACGGTCTTCGCGCCGGGGAGCTCGCACCGAGGAGGCTCCGGGGGCGCGGAGCGCGCGGCTCGCCTGGCCTGCGCGGACGGCGCGGGGCGCGCGGCGCGGGGAGGCGACGCCTTCGCGCCTGCAGGGCGCGCGGCGGGCTCCGGCTGCGCCGGCGGCGGCGGCGGCGTCGTCTCGCGCGGGCGCTTGCCGAACGCCGCCGCGAGCTCCGCCGCCTCGTCGCGAACGAGGTTGCCCGCGAGCAGGGCGATCGCCTCGGCGGCGCGATCGGGATCCTCGGGGACGTCGATGGTGCGCTCGATGCGGCGGTCGTCCGCGGCGCTGTAGCTCAGCGTGACGCGGCCGTCGGGCTCGCCGCGGAGGACCAGCGTGGGGCGCCCGGCGGTCGCCGCGGAGGCCAGCGTGATGTTGGCGCCGAGCTCGCGGCCGACGGCGGCGCGCACCGCGTCGGGGTCGAGCGTCCACGGCGCGCCATCGACGACGAGCTCGACGCCGGCGGCGCTCGGCGCCTCGGCGAGGGCGCGCGCAGGAGGCGCGGTGACCGCGGCGAAGGCGCCCGCGGCCGCGAGGAAGCGCAGGAGGAGGACGCCCGCGCGGAGGCCTGCGCCGCGCGCGGACGTGCTCCGGTCGCGGCGCGGCGAGCCCCGCAGAGGCGCGGGGAGGAGGGCGATGTCGGGTGTGTTCATCAACCGTGCTGTGCCCGCTCGCGGCGCGTTCGTTCACGCGCCGTGACGTTCACTCGTCCGCGCTGCGCATCGCCTCGATCAGCGAGCGCGACTCGGTCTGGCGGTAACCGCCGAAGGTGCCCTGCGCAAACGGCTCGAGCGCCCGCTGCGCCTCGTCCTTGCGGCCGAGTCGAACGAGGCAGAGGGCACGGTTGTACTGGGCCTCGACGGCGAAGCGGCCGCGCGGGGTAGCGGCCAGGTAAGCGTCCCAGGCGTCGAGCGCGGACGCGGGGTCGCGCTCGACGAAGTGCGCGCGGTGCGCCGCTTGATAGAGCGCGTCCGCGTCGGGCCCGGCCGGCGGGCGCTGGATGGCCTGGGGATCGCCCGCCGCCTTTCGCGGGGCGGGCGGGACGCGCGCGGCGCTCGGCGCGACGGCCTTGCGCGCGGGCGGCGCGACCGCCATCACCGGGGCGCGCGGCGGCGCGGGGTCCGGGCCGGGCAGCGGCATCGACGGCTGGACCGGCGCGAGCGGATCCGCGGGCGCCTCGGCCTCCGCCGCGGGCGCGTCGGCCTCCGGCGGCGCGGGCGCCTCGGCCGCGCGCCGCGGTCCGGACAGCGCGCGCGGCGACGGCGGCGCAGGCGGCTCGATCGGCGCCTCGGCCGCGCTCAGGCCGAGCTGGGACGCGATGTCGTTCCAGCCGCCGGGGAACCAGCGCGCGGCCGAGGCCCACGCGACCGATCCGACGAGCACGGCGGCCAGCGGGACCACCACGCGGACGGTGGTGAGCCGGCGGGCGCGCTGCGCCTTGAGGCTCCTCATCACGCGGGCGCGCGTCTCGTCACGACGGGCGCGCGACGCGCCTGCATCCTCGCGCAGCGCGCGCGCGGCCTCGCGGAGCACGTCGTCCTTCATGGGGTCCTCTCTTCCAGCAGCGTCCGGAGCTTCTGCTTGGCGTGGAACAGCCGCGTGCGCACCGTCGCCTCGGGCACGCCCAGGATCTCGGACACCTCGCGCGCGCTGCGCTCCTCGACCTCGCAGAGCACGAACGTCGCGCGCTGCGCGTCCGGCAGCGCGTCGAGGGCGCGGTTCAGGGCCTGGGCGAGCGCGGCGCGGCCGGCCTCCCGCTCGGGGCTCGGCGCGTCGTGCTCCTCGGGCTCCAGGGCGAGCCGCTCCATGGCCGCGCGGCGCCGCGCCGCGCCGCGGAGGTGGTGGCGGGAATGGTTGACCGCGATCGAGATGAGGAACGTCTTCAGCGACGAGCCGCCGCGGAACCGCTGCGCGGCCTGCGGCAAGCTGACGAAGACGTCGTGCGCCAGGTCCTCGGCGGCGGCGTCGTCGCCGGTGAGGCGGCGGGCGAACCCGCGCACCGCCGCGTAATGCTTGTCGTACGCCTCGCCCACCGCCGCGGCGTCCCCGCGCCGCAGCCGCTCGACGAGCGCTTCCTCCTCGTCCTGCGCGCGCTCGGCGCCGCGCGAGAAGAGGAACGGCATGACGAGCGCGATCGCCCTCATCGGCCGCGACCTCTCCA
The DNA here is from genome assembly GCF_051521455.1 of Sorangium sp. So ce887. Lineage (NCBI taxonomy): Bacteria > Pseudomonadati > Myxococcota > Polyangiales > Polyangiaceae > Sorangium > Sorangium sp. So ce887. Next base: position 6,499,730 of record NZ_CP150354.1, read on the forward strand.
CGGCGCGCTCGGGGTGAGCGGCGCCCGGCGTCTGTCCCGGCGGAAAGCCCGCCGATCGCTCCGTCCCATCTCGGTCCATGCCTGCGTTGTCATCGTTACATCCGAACGGGCCCCGCGGCGCTGCCCTTTTGCCGTCAGCAGGCGTCGGAGGGCTCGGGGCGACCTGGGGCACAGGGCTTCGTACCCGGAAGGGAGGGGACCGTTCATGGGGGGCCGTCCATTTCGTGCCCGGACCGGTCGGGAACGTTCAACCCCGGCGGGCGAAATCGACACCCCCAGGAGGTCCCCCCCGCCGCCGGGCGGGTTCCGGGCGGGTGGGCGTCGGAATCGTGCGCAGGCTCGCGACCGTTGAACGGAGCGCGCGGCAGCGGGCACGCAGCATCGAGTGGTCAGAGGGCGCCGCCGCGACGCGCGGCGCCGCTGTCACGGGTCCATCGCAGATAAGGAGTGATGACGCTATGAGCATGCGCACGGCTTTCGAGTGGGGTCTTGGTCTCTCTCTGTGCTTCTTCTCCACGACGATGATCGGCTGCCACATCAATACCCACTGCGACTGGGACGACGACGAGGAGGAGTGCTCCTGGGACGACGCTCCCGATGCTCCCGACGCTCCCGACGCTCCCGACGCCCCCGACATCGAGCGCCCGGACCGCGACGATGACGACGACGACGACGGCGGCTCGATCAGCGCCGGCGAGGGTGGCTCGAGCAGCACCAGCTCGAGCAGCGCCGGCGGGGGCGGGACCTCCTCGGAGAACCCGGGCGCCTGCGAGGCGGACTGCGACTGCCCGAGCGGCAGCGAGTGCGTCGCGGGGGCCTGCAAGACCCCGTGCGCGGCCTCGTGCGATTGCCCCGAGGGCGAGTCCTGCGAGGCCGGCTATTGCGAGCCGCCGCCCGAGCCGGCGATCTCCTGCGAGGCGGACTGCGACTGCCCGAGCGGCGGCGCGTGCGTCGAGGGACTCTGCACCTGAGCCGCGCCGCGCTCCCCGGCGGCAAAGCGCCCTGAATCGGTCCCTTCCCGACTCCGGTCCACGCGCCGCTCCAGTACCGTCAACGCGCCGGCGGGGGCGCCGCCGCTTCCCGCTCGGCGCCCGCGTGCGCCGCCCGCGCCGCGCTGGGGCTCGCCGGGACGAACCGGAGGAACAGCTCCGCGGGGCCGCGGACGGTGATCGCGCCGTTGTACTGGACCTCCGCCGCGGCGCGCTCGATCCGCCGGAACCGCGCGAGCAACACGTCGAGCGCCACGCGCGCCTCCATGCGGGCCAGCGCCGCGCCGATGCAGAAATGGATGCCGTGTCCGAAGTGGAGCCCGCCCTGCGAGCCGCGGTTCAGGTCGAACCGATCCGGATCGGGGAACTTCTTCTCGTCCCGGTTGGCGGAGGCTGGGAACGGGAGCACCAGCGCGCCCGCAGGCACCGTCACGCCGGAGAGCGAGACCTCGGAGGTCGCGATCCGGGGTAGGGCCATGACCGGCCCGTCGTAGCGGAGCATCTCCTCGACGAACAGCGGGATCAGGGCGGGGTCCGCGCGCAGGCGGTCCATCATGCCGTCGTGGGCCGCGAAGTAGATCATCATGTTGCCGAGGAGATGCGTCGTGGTCTCCAGCCCGCCGATCAGGAGGAGGACGAGGAAATCGATGACCTCGGTGTCCGTCAGCCGCTGCCCGTCGACCTCGGCGCCGAGGAGGTCGGTCACCGTGTCGTCCGCGGGCGCGCGGCGCCGCGCCGCGATGACCTCCCGCATATACCCGGTCAGATCGGCGATGGTCTTCCGCACGCGCTCGGCGTCCTCGTGGGGCGCCGGCGTGATCGAGAGGATATCGTCGGTCCATCGCTTGAAATTGCGGCGGAGGGCGTGGTCCATCCCGAGGAGCTCGCCGATGACGAAGGCCGGCAGCGGCATGGCGAACGCATCCACGAACTCCACTTCTCCGACGAGGCGGCTCGCGAGATCCTCGGCGACGGCGCGGACGCGCGGCTCCAGGCGCGCCACGGTGCTCGCCCCGAACGCGCGGTGGATCAGGCCGCGGAGCCGCGTATGCGCCGGCGGATCCATGGCGAGCATCGAGTTGGCCATCGGGTTGTAACCCACCCAGGGCGGCTGCCACGCCACCTTGAAGCCCCCGGACGAGAAGACCTCGGGGTTCTTGAGGACGAAGAGCACGTCCTCGTAGCGCGTCACGGCCCACATCCCGCCAGGCTCGACCTGGCACACCGGGCTCGCGCGCCGGAGCTCGGCCAGATACGGATACGGGTTCGCACGAAACGCTGTATCGAAGATGTTGATCGGCTGATTCATCGCAGTTACCCCCGGGCCCGTGAGGCCAACGCGGCGCAGCTCGAGGCCGACGGCGCCCGAGCAGTCCTGTTGCGCGGCGAGCATCCCCGGCGCCACGTAACAGCATTGGAAATACATTTGCCATAGAGCCAGGACGCAATCAATTGGTACTGTCGAGACCGATCGACCGGCGCGCCTCACCTACGTGAACCTTCATCCACGGCGCCATCGCGGCGACGAGAAACGCGCCGTGGCGTCGGCGCCGTGCCGATTCCAGCCCCGCTGGAGATCATGTAGTGCCAGTCGAATTCGACTCTCGCCCGAATCGTCCAGTCCTTCAATGTGGGCGTGACGTCTCGCGTCAAGGCATAGGCGAGTATGCCTATGCCTCGATCCAGCGGGCTCGGGTACAAGCTCGTCGCAGGCACCTGCATCGGAGGATGCGAGGACGGACGGCGATCTTGGAATAGAGAGGCGAGGACGAATGGAAACGCTCCGCAATTTCGGCACGACGGTTCCCGGGATCGTTGCGCTCGCGGCGTTCGCGGCGATGGCCTGCTCCAGCCAGGGAGACGGGACGACCGACGCACCGCACGGCAGCGGCAGCGCCGGAGGGCTCGCTGGGTCCAGCACCAGCGGCTCCGGTGCCACGGGTGCCTCGTCGGCGATGGGTGGCTCGTCGGGCGTTGTCAGTGGCGCCGGCGGCAGCGGCAGCGGCGGTCACCCGACCTCGGGGGGAGCCGGCGCGGGCGGCGCGGGCGCCGTCGGCTCCGGCTCGGGCGGTTCCGGGGGAGAGGCGCGGAGCGCGGGCTGCGGTAGCACGACGGAGCTGACGAGCGGCCGTTTCAGCATCGATGTCGGGGGCACGACGCGCGAGTACATCCTCGCCGTGCCGGACGACTATGATTCGAGTCGTCCTTACCGGCTGATCTTCGCCTGGCATCCCCGCGGCGGCTCGGCCGAGCAGGTCGCGACCGGGTTCGGCGGCGGCTACTACGGCCTCCAGGGTCGCGCCGACGGCTCGGCGATCTTCGTCTCGCCCGAGGGCATCGACCAGGGCTGGGCGAACACGGGCGACCGCGACATCGCGTTCCTCCGCGCCATGCTCGACCGCCTCGGCGCCGAGCTCTGCATCGACGAGAGCAAGATCTTTTCGACGGGATTCAGCTACGGCGGCATGATGTCGTACGCGATCGGCTGCGGGATGGGCGACGTCTTCCGTGCCATCGCCTCCATGTCCGGCGCGCTCTACAGCGGCTGCGCAGACGGCGACAGTCCTGTGGCCATGTGGGGCGCCCACGGCGACGCCGACGACGTGGTTCCAGTCGAAAATGGTCGGTCCGCTCGCGATGTCTTCCTCGAACGAAACCACTGCGACCAGCAGACCACACCGGCCGAGCCGAGCCCCTGCGTCAGCTACGAAGGCTGCGACGCGGGCTATCCCGTCGTCTGGTGTGAGTTCAGCGGGGGCCACGCCCCACAGAACAACTCCGGCGAGTCGATCTGGAGCTTCTTCTCGCAGTTCTGAGTCGGGTCTCGCTCGCTGGAGCGCTCTCCGCAACTTTCATGGACGACGTTTGGCGCCACCGCTGTCAATCGACGACATGCTCTTCACTGAATGGATGGATCCGACGATGAAGATGGGGAATTGGCCGACGAAGGCCTTGATGGTTGGAATCCTTGGCATCTGCTCTGGAGGGTGTGGTCAGTCGAGCGAGGATGGCAGCGGACCAACGACGAGCAGCGGCTCTGGCGGCGCGGCGTCGGGCGGCTCTGGTGAAACGACCGGCACCGGCGGCGACGCCGGCATGGACGGCGCGGGTGGCGGGATCGCCGGAGCCGGTGGAGCTGGGGAGACCGGCGGCAGCAGCGGCAGCGCAGGCGGCGGCGTCGGCGCTGGCGGCGACAGCAACGGCGGCGGCGAGGCGACGATCGTCCCCGATCCATCGTGGACCTGCGGCATGCCCGGCGGCATCCCGCTCCCCACGCTCGGTGAGCTCGTCTTTCGGGCGACGCTCCAGCTCGGCGAGACCCACGACGTCGGGACCACCCAGTTCGGACACCGCCGCCTCCTCGACGTGAAGGGGGGCACGCTCACGGGCGACAAGGTCCAGGCCACGTTCCTCACGGGCGGCATGGAGCTCGAGCTCACGCTGTCGAACGGATCCGTCGAGCTCGAGGAGATCAACATCCTGAGAGCGAGCGACGGCACCCTCATCTACCTGCGGAGCTGCGGCGTCGCGCCCGCCGGCGATGCGGTCGTCCGGATCGTCCCGGACTTCGAGGTCGCGGAATCGAGCTCGCTCGCCTGGCTCAACACAGGGAAGTTCGTGGGCACCCGCGTCGTCGACGCCACGGCGGGCACGGTCCAGCTCGACGTCTACGACATCGCCGACGTGGCCGCCGGAGAGCCGAAGATCCAGCTCAAGGATCCCGAGGGCGTCCCCCATCAATCGTGGGAGTGCTCGACGGCGACCGGGGCGAGGGGATCGAGCGTGTTCACCGAGTCCGTCACGCTCGGTTCTTCCCTCTCCGTCGGCGCGAGCAAGCGCGGCACGCGCAACATCATTCCCATCACCGGGGGCACAGTCACCGGTGGAACGCTGCTCAGCGGCCTGTCGGGCTCGGTGCTCCCCGGAGGGGCGGACTACCAGCTCCTCGGAGCGAGCACGGTACTGGACGCCAGGTACGCGCTGTCCTCGAACGACGGCGAGGTCATCGTGGTGAGGAACTGTGGACCGTTCGGCGCGCTCATCCCGGTCTTCGAGACGCGCGCGGACGGCCCCTACGCGATCCTCAACACGAAGCAATATGTGAGCTCCGACCCGGGAGGCGCGGCGGGCGGGGTGAGCCTCACCTTCTACGAACGCAAATAGCTCCAGTGCGGCCAGCTGCAACCATCCCGGCTAACGGGACGAAAACGGGAGGTTTCCCCATGGGCGCATCGCCCCCTCACGCGCCACGCGACGCGGTCACGCTGTCGCTGTGCTTTCTGATCGCCCTGCTGGAGGGGTTCGATATCCAGGCCATCGGCGTGGCCGCCCCCCTGCTGATCCCCGCTCTGGGCCTTTCGCCCGGACAGGCGGGCGTCGTGTTCGGGGCCGGCATGGCCGGACTGGTCTGCGGCGCGCTGGCCGGCGGCTGGATGGCCGACCGCATGGGCCGCAAGCCGCTGCTGATGATGGCTGTCGGCGTCTTCGGCCTGTTCACGCTGGCCACCCTGGTGGCGGGCGGACCGCTGTCGCTGGGCCTCTTCCGGTTCCTGGCTGGGGTCGGCATGGGGGCGGCGATGCCCACCCTGGTGGCCGTCGCCCTGGAGATCGCCCCGCCCGACCGGCGGACCCGCACCACCACCATGATGTTCAGCGGCATGCCGGCCGGCGGGGCGCTGGCGGCGCTGTTCGCGGCCGGTTTCCTGGGGCGGTTCGGCTGGCACAGCATCTTCCTCGCCGGCGGCGTGCTGCCGCTCTTGCTGCTGCCGGTCATGGCGTGGCTGATGCCCGACAGCCGCGCGGCGGCGGCCGGCGGCGCCCAGCGACCGGGCGGCGTGCAGGCGCTGTTCGGCCAGGGCCGGCTGCTTGTCACGCTGCTGGCCTGGTTCACCTTCGGCCTGACGCTGCTGGTGCTGTATCTGCTGCTGAACTGGCTGCCGTCGCTCGTGGCGGCCAAGGGCCTGGGCGGGGTCGGAGGCGCTGGGGCCGCCTTCGCCTTCAATGCCGGCAGCGTCCTCGGCTGCTGGATCATCGGCATGCTGGTGGACCGGCTCGGGCCGCGCCTTCCCATCATCGTGGCCTATCCCGCGCTGGCCCTGTCGCTGTTCGGGCTGGCGTGGGCCGACAGCCTGCCGCCGGTGCTGGCGCTGGCCGGGCTGGCCGGCTTCTTCCTGCTCGGCGCGCAATATTCGCTCTATGGCGTCATCCCGCTCTATTACCCGGCGCCGGCGCGCGGGCTGGCCACCGGCGCCTCCATCGCCGCCGGCCGGCTGGGTTCCATCGGCGGGCCGCTGATGGCGGGCCTCCTGCTGGGCCAGGGCTGGGGCCCCGCCTCCGTGGCCATGGCCATGGTGCCGGTGGTGCTGTCGGCCGGGGTGGCGGCCGCGGTGATGACCCTCCGCGGTCGCTATGCCGGTGATTGAGGAATGGCGGCGGCGATCAGCGCCGGGCCGTGGCGGTCGACGTCGGGACCAAACCACCATCAAAGCCTAGAACAATGGTCGGCTTCAAGCCGCATGTCTGCGGGAGGACTTTATGCAGGTGATCGTCGCAGGCGCCGGGATCGGCGGCCTGGCCGCGGCTCTGGCGCTGCACGCCTCGGGCCATGAGGTGACGGTGTTCGAGGCCGCGCCCACCATCCTGCCGCTCGGGGTCGGCATCAACCTCCTGCCCCACGCCGCCGAGGTGCTGGACGAGCTGGGCCTTGTCGAGGCCCTGCTGGCGCAGGGGGTGGCGACCCGCGAGCTGGTCTATTTCAACCGCTTCGGTCAGCGCATCTGGGACGAGCCGCGCGGCCGCTTCGCGGGTCACGCCGCGCCGCAGATCTCCCTGCACCGCGGCGCCCTGCAGGGCGTGCTGTTCGACGCCGCCGTCGAGCGGCTGGGCGAAGGCCGGGTGATCTGCGACCGGCGCCTTTCGGACCATGAAGAGGGCGGAGGCCGCATCGTGGCGCGCTTCTTCAATCGCGAGGGTGCGGCCTCGAAGGTTCCCGCCGACCTCCTGATCTGCGCCGACGGCATCCATTCGGCGGCGCGCGCCGGCCTCTATCCGGACGAGGGGCCGCCGGTCTATGGCGGCCGCATCCTGTGGCGGGCGACCAGCCTGGCGGCGCCCTTCCTCACCGGCGCCAGCATGATCATGGCCGGACATCAGGACCAGAAGTTCGTCGCCTATCCCATTTCCCCACCGGGGCCGGACGGCCGCCAGAGGGTCAACTGGATCGCCGAGCTCACCGTCGCCGAGAGCCTGCGACGGGAGGACTGGAACCGGACGGGCGATCCCGCCGACTTCCTGCCCAGGTTCGAGGCCTGGCGCTTCGACTGGCTGGATGTGCCCGGCCTGATCCGGGGCGCCGAGGCGATCTACGAGTTCCCGCTGGTCGACCGCGATCCCCTGCCGCGCTGGAGCCATGGGCGCATGACGCTGCTGGGCGACGCCGCCCATCCCATGTATCCGATCGGCTCCAACGGGGCGAGTCAGGCCATCCTGGACGCCCGCGCGCTGGTCCGCGCGCTCGCCGCCCACGCCGATCCGGTGGAGGCGCTGGCCGCCTACGAGGCCGAGCGCCTGCCCGCCACCGCCGCCATCGTCGCGGCCAATCGCGGCAACGGTCCGGAGCAGTGCATGCAGATCGCCCAGGACCGCGCGCCCGACGGCTTCGACCGGATCGAGGACATCTTCGCCCCCGGCGAGCTTTCGGCCATCGCCGCCCGCTACAAGGTGCTCACCGGCCTGAAGCGCCCCTCGGAGCCCCGCGCGTGAGCCCGCCCCTCGCCCGCCTGATGACGCTCGAGGTGACGGTGGACCCGCCGGTCACCGTCAATTCAAGCCCGCCCGGCCGACGCTTCATCCCCATTGTCGGCGGCACGGTGGCCGGCGGCCTCGAGGGCCGGGTGCTGCCGGGCGGCGACTGGCAGACGATCTGGGCCGACGGGCGGATGGACCTCTCCGCCCATTACATCCTCGACATCGCCGGCCATGGGACGGTGGAGATCCTCTCCGAAGGCGTCCGCGCCGGGCCGCCGGAGGTGCTGGCGGCGCTCGGGCGCGGCGAGGCCGTGGACCCCGGGCTCTACTATTTCCGCACCGCCATCCGTATGCGCACCTCGGCGCCAGGGCTCCTGCGGCTGAACGCCGTGCTGGCCCTGGCCGTGGGCGAGCGGCTGGCCGACCGGGTGCGGCTCACGGTGTACGAGATCGGCTAGGGGCGCGATCGTGGCTGAGACCTCACGGAGAACGCATGAGCACACAGACGAGATCGTCGAGACGCCGGGGCGATGTTGGCGCAGGGTTCTTGGCCGTCATCCTCAGCATCACTTCCTTCAACCGCTCGGCACGGGCGCAAGCGCAGCCCGAAGCACCGCCGGCGCCGACGGGCGAAACCCCGCCGATCGCGGCTCCCGCGACCGAGCCCGCGAGCCCTCCTGCAGACGCGACCGCGGCGCGAGCGCCGTCTGCGGAGGCCCACGCGGGCGCGCCGGCACAGCAAAGCGCCGCCGGGCCCGGCCCAGCTTCGCCGGCGCCACCGCCTCCGGCGGAGGAGGAGCCATGGAAGAAGCCGCTCAGCATCGCGGCCTGGGCCCGCGTCGGAGGTCGCTTGCAGAACCCCGGCGCGCGCGAGAAGATGGACCGACTGCTCGCGGACGGAGAGCTGGATCTGTCGTTTTCAGGCGAGATCAACCGGTTCATCGGGGTGCAGGGCGCGATCGTCGCTCAGTTTGGGCCGACCCCAACGGGGGGCAACATAGCGGGCAGCGCGACCCTCCGTGACGCCATCGCCAAGATCAAATTTCATGATCTGCTGAACGTCTGGATCGGTCGAATGATCGTGCCGTCGGATCGCTCCGCCTTTTCCGGGCCGTGGTCGATGGGGCCGTGGAACTATCCCGGATTCTTCCAACCCTATGCGCCGCCGCTCGGCCCGAGGCAGGGGCCGTTCGGGCGCAACGATGGGGTGACCGCCTGGGGCAAGATCGCGGGCGGCCTGTTCAAGTATTACGCCGGTGCTTTCAACCTGCATGACTCTTCGGTGAGCCCGCTCTACACAGCGAGGCTCAACTTGAGCTTGCTCGACCCGGAGCCGGCCTATTACCAGAAGTCCACGTACCTCGGAGAGAAGAGCATCCTCGCGCTCGGCGTGGCGGGCGAAGTGCAGAGGGAAGGTTCCGTCGAATCGTTGCCGCCCCCTGCGATGGGCATGCCCCCAGGCGTCCCGCGTAAGGACACCTTCATGGAGGCCAACGCCGACATCCTGTTCGAGAGGAACCTCGGCACCGCGGGCACGATCACGCTCGAAGGCGCATTTTACAAGTACTTTGGAGACTTTGAGGGCTTCGACTATTCCTTTTTTGCCCTCGCGAGCTACCTCGCGCCGAGCAACGTCGGCGTCGGGAAGTTGCAGCCTCTGGTCCGACTGCAACAAGCGAAGCCGAAGAACGCCGACCCGTATGTGCTCATCGATGCCCAGGTGGGCTACATCATCGAAGGGCACGCTGCGCGCGCGGCGCTCGGCTATCAAAGGAGCGATCTCTCGGGGGCGAAGGGGAATGCCCTGTTCCTCGGCGTCCAGCTGCAGAAGTGATCCCCGAAGCTTGGGAGTCTCGCGTCCACGACCCGCTTGCGAGGAGCTGGTCATGCGCAGCATGGGAGCGGCCCCGTCGGCAAATCGCGGCATAGGCGAGTCTGCCTATGCCGCGAGCCAGAGGGATCGGTTACGAAGTCGTTGCAGTCACCTCCATGGCGCGTTGCACAGGATCGTGGAGCGTCGTGAAAACATCCAATCCGGTGTTCATGCGGATCCGTTCAACCGGTTACCCGATATGAAGCTCGCCTCTCTCCGCGGCCCCGGCCGCGACGGCACGCTCGTCGTCGTCCGCCGCGACGGCCTCGCCTACGCGCCGACCGGCGCCGCCTTCCCCACGCTCCAGGCCGCGCTCGACGACTGGGAGCGCGCCGAGCCCGCGCTCCGCCGCATCGCCGACGACATCGAGCGCGGCGACGCGGAGGTGGCCCCGCTCGTCGTGGAAGAGCTCGCTGCGCCCCTGCCCCGCGCGTACGAGTGGATCGACGGATCTGCGTACATCCACCACATCGAGCTCGTGCGCAAGGCGCGCGGCGCCGAGCCCCCCGAGACGCTCACGACCGATCCGCTCGTGTACCAGGGCGGCTCCGGCGTCCTCCTCGGGCCGACCGACGACATCGTCCTGCGCGACGAGGCGTGGGGCCTCGATTTCGAGGCCGAGGTCTGCGTCGTCCTCGGCGACACCCCGCAGGGCACGCGCCGCGACGAGGCCCACCGGCACATCCGCCTCTTCCTGCTGGCCAACGACGTGACGCTGCGCAACCTCGTGCCCGCCGAGCTCGCGAAGGGGTTCGGGTTCTTCTGCTCGAAGCCGGCCACGGCGTTCTCTCCGTTCGCGATCACGCCGGACGAGCTCGGCGACGCGTTCCGGGACGGGCGCGTCCACCTGCGGCTCCGCTCGACCTACAACGGCGCGCTCATCGGTGATCCCGAGGCCGGCCCGGAGATGCACTTCTCGTTCTCCGATCTGGTCGAGCACATCGCCAGGACCCGCAGCTTCACGGCCGGGACCCTCCTCGGCAGCGGCACCGTCTCGAACCGGGATCCGGCGCGCGGCGTGTCGTGCCTGGCCGAGAAGCGCATGCTCGAGATCCTCTCGCACGGCGCGGCGAGGACGCCCTTCATGAAGCCAGGAGACACGATCATGATCGAGATGCTGGATCACGCGGGCCAGAGCCTCTTTGGGCGTATCGCGCAGCGGGTGGTATCCGGATGAGCACCCCGGCGAAGCGGCCGGAGTCGCTCGGCATCAAGCGGGTGGAGGCGCTGCACTACTACGTGCGCGACCTGGAGCGGAGCCGCAGGTTCTACACGGACAAGCTCGACTTCCAGGAGATCGCCGCGAGCTCGCCGGAGCTCACGGCGGCGGCGGCGCAGCGGTCGGTCGTCTTCCAGGCCGGCGAGTGCGCCATCGTCTGCTCGCAGCCGCTCGGCGAGGGCGGGCGGGCGTGGCGCTACCTGCGCAAGCACCCCGACGGGGTGGGCACGATCATCTTCGAGGTGGAGGACGTGGACCGCGCCTTCCGGCTGCTCGAAGGCCGCGGGGGCACGCCGATCGACGAGATCCACCGGGCGACGGACGAGGGCGGCACGTTCGCGTCGTTCTCGATCACGACGCCGTTCGGCGACACCACCTTCCGCTTCGTGGAGCGGCGCGGCTACCGGGCGCTGTTCCCCGGCTGCGTGGCCCACGACGCGCCGCGCGGCGGCGAGAACCGCTTCGGGATCGCCCGGTTCGATCACATCACCTCGAACTTCCAGACGATGGCGCCCGCCCTGCTCTGGATGGAACACGTGCTCGGGCTCGAGCCGTTCTGGAAGATCGCGTTTCACACGAACGACGTCGCGAAGGACGCCGATCACGGCTCGGGCCTGCGCTCGGCCGTGATGTGGGACCCGGGCTCGGGCGTGAAGTTCGCGAACAACGAGCCTTATCGGCCCTACTTCAAGAGCTCGCAGATCAACGTCTTCAACGAGGAGCACCGCGGCGACGGGGTGCAGCACGTGGCGCTCGCCGTGGACGACCTCCTCGCGGCCGTGCGCGGGATGCGCGGCCGAGGGGTGGAGTTCATGCCGACCCCGGCCGCCTACTACGACATGCTGCCCGAGCGCTTGCGGCAGCTCAGCATCGGGCAGATCGACGAGGACGTGGCGGCGCTGCGGGAGCTCGAGGTGCTTGTCGACGGCGACGGCGCGAAGTCCTATCTCCTCCAGATCTTCCTCAAGGAGTCGGCCGGCACGCACCGCGATCCCGACGCGGGGCCGTTCTTCTTCGAGCTCATCCAGCGCAAGGGGGACCGCGGCTTCGGCGCCGGCAATTTCCGGGCGCTGTTCGAGAGCATCGAGCGGCAGCAGAAAGCGGAAGGGAGCGGCTGATGCTCGACCGCGTCGTCGCCGGGAGCGTCCCGCGCAAGCACCACATCGCCCTCCAGAGCGAGGCGGGGGAGCTCCGCTACGAGGAGTGCCTGACGCGGGAGGGCTTCGACGGCCCCTACACGATCGCCTACCACGAGCGCCGGCCGCACGAGCACCGGGTCGCGCGCGCCGCGCACGGCTTCGCGCTGCCGGTCGCCGCGCCGGCGCGCCCGCTCGCGAAGCGGCACTACCGGTCGCAGGACCTGCCGCGGCGCGGCGGGCCCGCGATCGACTGCCGCGTGCCGCTGCTCTTCAACGACGACGTGGTGATCGGGATCGCCCAGCCGGACGACGACGATCCGGTGTACTTCGCGAACGCGGACGCCGACGAGCTGCTCTTCGTCTTCCGCGGCGGCGGCGTCCTGCGCACGATGCTCGGCGATCTCCGCTTCGAGCGGGACGACTACGTCGTCGTCCCGAAGGGGCTCTTCCACCGCTTCCTCCCGGACGCCGCGCCCCAGCTGTGGCTCTCGATCGAGGCGGCGGACATCCACCTCCCGCGCAGGTGGCGCAACGAGGTCGGCCAGCTGCGGATGGACGCGCCCTACTCCCACCGCGATTTCCGGCGGCCCACGTTCATCGGCCCCCTCGATGAGGGCATCCGCGCGCTCGTCGTGAAGCGCGGCGGCGCGTTCCACGGCTTCGCCTGCGAGCGCTCGCCGCTCGACGTCGTCGGCTGGGACGGGACGGTGTACCCGTTCGCGTTCCCGATCCAGAGCTTCCAGGCGCGCGTCGGGCTCGTACACCTGCCGCCGGACTGGCACGGGACGTTCGCGGCGCGGGGCGCCCTCATCTGCAGCTTCGTGCCGCGCCCGGTCGACTTCCACCCGGAGGCGATCCCCTGCCCCTACCCCCACTCGTCCGTCGACTGCGACGAGCTCCTGTTCTACTGCCGCGGCAACTTCACCTCGCGCCGCGGCGTCGGTCCCGGCAGCATCTCGCACCACCCGGCCGGCGTCCCGCACGGGCCGCACCCCGGCGCGTACGAGGCGAGCCTCGGGAGCCGCGAGACGAGCGAGCTCGCCGTCATGCTCGACACGATCCGCCCGCTCGCGGCCACCCCGGCCGCGCTCGCGGTGGAGGACCCCGGCTACCAGGACAGCTTCATCGCGGGCCCATGATCGGGATCAGGCGCTCGGCGCACCGAGAAGCAGCGGTTCAGGGGCTCGTTGATTTCCTTCTCCCCGAGGCCGCTTCGCGCAGCCGCCTTCTCAAGCGAGCGCCTCGGCGTGGATCCTCCCGCGCCGGGGCGCGGTGGCCGGGAGCTCGAGCGTGAACTTGGCGCCGAAACCGAGGCCCTGGCTCTCCGCGCGGAGCGCGGCGCCGAGCAGGCGGGCCTCCAGCGCGCTCGCGTGCAGGCCGAGCCCCGTGCCCTCGGGCCACGTGGTGAACCCCTGCTGGAACAGCCGCGCGAGGTGGTCCGACGCGATGCCCACGCCGGTGTCCTCGACCTCCACCGAGCAGCCACCCCCCTCCCGCGGCGCGCACCGGACGAGGACCCGGCGATCCGGGCCCGCCGCATGGCACACCGCCCGCCGCGCGTTGGTGATGAGGTTCGTGACGATCTGCAGCAGCCGGTGCCGGTCCGTCTCGACCCGCGCGTCGTCCGAGAGCTCGCAGACGACCTCGATGCCGTGGTGCGCGCGCTCGGCGCGGTTCAGCCCGACACGCAGGGCGTCCTCGACCACGGAGGAGACCGTGACCGGCTCGACGATGATCTTCATCCCGGCGTTGCGCAGCTGATCGGACACGATGTCGCGGATGCGGCTCGCGCACTCGCCGAGCTCCGAGAGCTCGCCGGCCGCGGCCTCCTGCTCGGCCGCGAGGTGCCGGGCCAGCTCGTCGATGTACTCGATCAGCCGCTGGCCGCGCGGGTCCGCCGCGAGGAACCCCGCGAGGTCGTCCCTGTGCGTCTTCAGGAGCTGCGCCACCTGGCCGAGCCGCGGGACGCGCGAGCCCGCGATCCGCTCCGAGAGCTGCATCCGCAGCACCATGACGCTGTTCAGCGCGTTGCCGACGTTGTGGATGGCGCTGCCCGCGACCTCGGCCATCCCCGCCTTGCGCGCGGCGTCGACGAGCTTCTGCTGCGTGCTCCGGAGCTCGTGCGTGCGCTCCTCCACCATGCGCTCGAGGCTCTCGTAGACGAGCGCGTTGTTGAACGAGACGGCCGCCTGCGCGGCGAGCAGGTGGAGGATCTCGAGCCGCTCGGGCCCGAAGAGCCCCTCGAACAGGTTGTTCTCCAGGTAGATCGCGCCGAGCACCCGCCCCTTGAACAGGAGCGGCGCGCAGAGCATCGACCGGACCCTGCGGGAGCTCACGTAGGGGTCGTCCCGCAGCGCCGGGTCCTGGGAGGCGTCGGCGTGGATCACGCTCTCCCGCGTGCGCACGGCGAGCCGCACCACCGAGGCGCAGACCTCGTCGCTCTGGTCCTCGAGCGGGATCGACGGCAGCGCCCGCGACTCCGGCGGGTGCGCCACGCCCTGCGCGACGAGCACGAGGCCGTCGCCGCGGGCGAGGAGCAGCGCCCCCCGCTCGGCGCCGGCGTTCTCGACGAGCACCTGCACCATGCTGCTGAGCAGCCGCTCGACGACGAGCTCCTGGGAGAGCACGCGCGCCGCCTTGAGCAGCGTCTCCACGTCGAAGACGTCCGCCCGCGCGGCCCCCGGCGCGCCGCGGTCGCGCCCCGGCTTGATGAGCGGGAACTCCTCGGTGAGGAGCGCGATCTTGCGATCGACGCCCCAGCGGCCGTAGGCCTGGAGCGCGTCGGTCAGGAAGTCGAGCGCGGCGCGCGTCCTGCCGCGCGACATCCAGAAGCGGCCGGCGAGCTCGCACGCGAGGGCCTCGATGTTGACGAACGCGTGCTGGCGGCCGAGCGCGATGGCCTGCTCGTAGAGCCTCGCGGCGTCGTCCAGGCGCCCGTCGACGCGCGCCGTCTCCGCCTCGACGAGCGAGTGCTTGTGGGAGAAGTTCGCGGGGCAGCTCTCGGTGAAGCCGCGCAGCCGCTCGCGGCACGCGTCGAGATCGGCCCGCAGCCGCGCCCGATCCCCCTCCGCCGCCTCCGGCAGGAGCGCCGCGATCGCGAGCGCGCGGTAGAACCGGAGCGCCGCGGTCTGGAACTTCCCGGCGAGGAAGCCGAGGTTCTCCTCCGCCTCGTCGGCGACCCGCAGCGCGTCCGCGGGGCGGCCGTGCAGGTACAGGCACATCGCCTTGAGGATCTGGTGGTGGCAGAGCGCGTAGCGCGTCTGGTGCGCCTCGCAGTCCTTGAGGAACCGCTCCTCGGTCAGCGCCTCCTCGGGCACGGCGGAGGCGTCGCCCGTGAGGTCCCGGAGCGCGAGCAGGAGGCCGAGGAGGCTGTGCGTGGCGACCGTGTGCTTGGTCCGCTTCGCGAAGCGGAGCGAGGCCGGCAGCTCGTCGAGCAGCCCGCGCGCGCTGGCGCCGCGGAAGAGCGGGTTGAGGAGCAGGTAGATGAGGAAGTAGCCCGCGAACTGGAGATCGCCCGCGTCCATGCCGGCGCGGTAGCCGTCCCGGAACAGCGCGTCCGTCTCGGAGAGCGGCCGCACCCACGACTGGATGTTGTTGCCGAGGATGTAGCAGGCGCGGCAGAAGTCGCCCTGCATGCGGAACCGGAGGCCGATGTCGGCGGCGAGCCGGCCGAGCTCGTAGCCCCTCTGGTAGTCGCCGTAAAAGTGGCCGATCAGGCCGCCGTACATGGCGAAGCCGTACGACGCCTCGGGCGTCAGGCCGTGCTCGAGCGAGATCCGCACGATGCTGCAGCACGCGAAGAAGTTCAGCTTCTCGAGCTTGAGCATGTAGAGCGGCGCCATCAGCTCGTTGAGCACGCCGACGGCGAGCTTCTGGCTCCCGTCGGCGATCTCCTCGGCGTCGATCAGGGAGGCGAGCGCCCGCCCGGCGAGCAGCGCTTTCACCCGCGCGGCCTCGGCCTCGACGAGCGCGTCGAGCTCCGCCGCGCTCGCGCGGGAGGGGAGCGCGACGCCGACGAGGGCGAGCGCCTCCCGCCCGGCCTCCACGGTGTCGGTGAAGCGCCCGCGCATCGTGTACTGCACCATCCGGAGCTTCAGGAGATCGGCCTTCTCGACCGGCGTCCTGGCGTGGCCGAGCGCCTCGGTGACGAGCGCCTCGGCCGCGTCCATCGCGCCGAGGAGGTACTCCACCTCGGCCAGCTGCCGGAGCAGGGCGAACGCGAGCGCGTAGTGCGACGCGAACGCGCCGGCCGGGAGCAGGCGGCGGCCCGCCTCGAGGTAGCGCCGGGCGGCGGCGTAGGCGGTCGCGTGCTTCGCCCGGACGGCCGCCTCCAGGTTGAGCCCCGCGATCGCGAGCCGCTCCGCGGCGTCGCGCACGAGCCCGAGCCCCTCGTCGAGCTGCTCGACGATCTCGAAGATGCGCTCGGACCGCTCCTCCGGCGCCGTGGCCGCGAGGAGCCGGCGGCCGATCCGGAGGTGGATCGCCTCGCGCTGCGGCTTCTCGATGAGCCCGTAGACCGCCTGCTGCACGCGGTCGTGGAGGAAGCGGAAGCGGCGCGCGGCGGCCTCGCCGGGCGCGCCCGAGAGCTCGCCCGCGGTCTCGAGGAGGTACTCGTTGCGGATCGCCGGCTCGAGGCGGCGCGCGATCTCGATCGGGTCGAGGCCGGCGATGACGGCGAGGGTCTCCCGATCGAAGGTGCTCCCGATGCACGCCGCGATCGTCAGGAGGTCGACCGTGCCGGCCTGGAGGCTGCGCACCCGGCCGCTCATGAGCTCGACGACGTTCTCGGTGAACCCGCGCGCCTCGATCTTCTCGATGTCCCAGCGGAAGCGGCGCTCCTCCGGGGAGAAGGTGACGAGCCCGTCGGCGTCGAGCGCCTGCAGGAACTGCCGCGCGAAGAACGGGTTCCCCTCCGTCTTGTGCATGACGAGGCGGGCGAGCGGCTCCACCGCGTTCGGCGCCTGCCTCAGGGTGTCGGCGACGAGCCGGGTCAGCGCCGCGAACGGGAGCGGGAACAGCTGGAGGGTGTTCACCGTCACCGAGCTCGCCTGCACGGACCTCAGCGTCATGAGCAGCGGGTGGCTCTCGTTCACCTCGTTGTCGCGGTAGGCCCCGACGAGGAGCAAGGGCCCGAGATCCTCGCCGCCGAGGAGCCCCTCGAGGAGCCAGAACGTGCCGGCGTCCGCCCACTGGAGGTCGTCCAGGAAAAGGACGAGCGGCTGCTCGCGGCCGCAGAACGCCTGGAGGACCCCCCGGAAGGCGAGCAGGAGGCGGTGCTGGGCCTCCGCCGGGCCGAGCTCGGCCGGCGCAGGCGGGACGTTCCCGGCGCCAAGCACGATCCCGAGCTCGGGCAGCACGTCGGCGAGCAGCGACGCGTTCCTCCCGAGGCACCGCTGCAAGGACTGCCGCGCCGCTCCGACGCGCTCCGCGCTCTCCGCGAGCACCTGCTGGAGCAGGCTCCGGAGCGCCTGGATCACGGCGGAGTAGGGGATCCCGCGGTGGAGCCGGTCGAGCTTGCCCGAGATGAAATAGCCGTGCTCCCGCGTGAGCGGCTTGTAGATCTCGTGCACGAGCGACGTCTTGCCGATCCCGGAATAGCCCGTGATCATGATCATCTCGCGGCTGCCGGCGAGCACCCGCTCGAAGATCGACAGGTACTGCTGCGCCTCCCCCTCGCGCCCGTACAGGCGGTGCGGGATGCGGAAGCGACCGGAGACGTCGTGCTCGCCGAGAGGGAACGGGTCGATACGACCGTCGTCCCGGAGCGAGCGCTGGCACCTGAGCAGATCTCTCGAGAGGCCTTCTGCGCTCTGGTACCGCTCCTCCGCGTCCTTCGCGAGGAGCTTCATGACGACGGCCGACACGGCCGGAGGTACGGAGTCCTCGGGCAGCGGCGCGGGGGGTCGGGCGAGGTGAGAGTGCATCCACTCGAGCGGCCCCGAGGCGTCGAACGGCAGGCGCCCGGCGAGCATCACGTAGTACACGACCCCGAGCGAGTAGAGGTCCGTGCGCCAGTCGAGGGTCCGGTTCATCCGGCCCGTCTGCTCCGGGGACATGTAGGGGAGCCTGCCCTCCTCGACCGTGCTCTGCGCCTGCGGGTGCTCCTTGCGGAGCCGCGTCGAGAACATGAAATGGGTCAGCCGGACCGCGCCGGTCCCGGGGTCGACGAAGAAGCTCTGCGGCTGGATGTGCTTGTGGATCACGCCGCCGCCGTGCACCTCGGCGAGCGCGCCGGCCATGCTCGCGGCCCACGTGAGGAGCTGCTCGATCCGGAGCGGTGAGCGCGCGAGGAGCCGGTCGAGGGGCACGAGATCCTCGTCCTCGAAGACGAGGACCGGTGTCCCGCCGCAGAGCTCCATCAGCGTGGGGCTCAGCACCTGCGCGGCGTCGAGCGAGCGGGTGATCTGGAATTCGTTGAGGAGCGCGCCGGCGGCCGGAGCGTTCGTATGACGAGGTGAGTCGAGGTGACCCTTGAGCAGCACGCGCCTCTCGTCGCTCTCGCGCACGGCGCGCACGATGCTCCATCGCTCATTTGTCGTTTGCAACACCTCTTCGTTTCGATAGCCCACAGCTGCTTGCAAGGCTCTGCTCCGATCTGGCGACGCGCCGACTGACCCCCGGCGAGGATCGGAGGATAAGCCGGCGATTCGCGCCTGTCACATGGGCATCGCCGGAGTCAACACTTCGGCTTGCGGGCGGGCTCACGGCCGGCGAGGCCGTAAAGGACGATCCGGTGGACGGCGGACAGCATCGCTTCCACCTCCTCGCGGGAGCTCTGGAACAGCCACGGAGGAGAGAAGCTCGCATAGGCGCGCAGGAGCGCGCGCGCGGCGAGCTCGGGGTCCTCGACGTCGAGCTCGCCCGCGCGGGCGCCGCGCGCGATGAGGTCGCGGAGGAGCGCGCGCTCCTCGTCGAGGAAGCGGGCGTGGGCCGCCTTCACGGCGCGGCTCTGGCAATGCACGAGATCGCACGCGTGCGCGCCCGAGCCGGCGAGCTCCAGGAACGAGCGCGCGCGGGTGTCGAAGACCGCGCGCAGCCGGTCGCAGAAGGGCAGGTCGTCCCCGGCCGCGGCGGCGCGCATGGCGGCCATGACGGCGCGGTGCTGGCCCTGGGACAGCTCCTCGACGATGGCGTCCTTCGAGGCGAACTCCAGGTACACGGCGCCGACGGCGATCTCGGCCTCGCGGGCGATGTCGGCGACGGTGGTCTTGGCGGGCCCATACCGGCGGAGGAGCCGCTCTGTCGCCTCGAGGATACGCTGGCGCCGCTCGCTCGCGCTGCCGGGGTGACCGTGCTCCATGACGTGAGCGATGTTCTCTCGGATTCACGCCCGGGGGAAGTGGCCCGGCGAACAGCGGGAGGGAGCCGACGGGGAGCGCGGGGCAGCGCGACGGCGCCGGCTGCGCGGGAGGCGCGCGGGCCGTGCGGGGCGCGCGGTCGCGGCGCGTCGGAGCCGAGCCCCGAGATTGATCGCCGTCCGCCCGGCGGCTATCGTGGGCTGGCTTTGCGCCGGATCTTCCGCGAAGATCGCGCGGTTCACGAGATCCGCGATCCGGCGCGCCGAAGGGACCGATCCATGACGAGCACCGCGCCGACACACGACGAAGCCGAAGGGCTGGTTCGACAGGGGCAGGTGATCGCCGGCAAATACCGCGTCGAACGGGTGATCGGCATCGGCGGGATGGGCGTCGTCGTCGCCGCGACCCACCTCCAGCTGGAGGAGCAGGTCGCGATCAAGCTGCTGCTGCCCAGCGCGGCCCACTCGCGCACGCTCGCCGAGCGCTTCGTGCGCGAGGCGCGCGCCGCGGTGAAGGTCAAGAGCGAGCACGTGGCGCGCGTGACCGACGTCGGGACGCTCGAGTCGGGCACGCCGTACATGGTGATGGAGTACCTGTCGGGCAGCGATCTCGCCGAGGCGCTCCGCGCGGGCGGGCCCATGCCCCCGCAGGCCGCGGTGGAGTACGTGCTCCAGGCCTGCGAGGCGCTCGCCGAGGCGCACGCGGCGGGCATCATCCACCGCGACCTCAAGCCGGCGAACCTGTTCCTGACGCGGCGCGCCGATGGCTCCCCGTGCGTGAAGGTGCTCGATTTCGGGATCTCGAAGGTGGCGACCGGCGGCTCCGATCCGCGGATCACCGACACGACGGCCGTCATGGGCTCGCCGCTCTACATGTCGCCGGAGCAGCTCAAGTCGTCCCGCGACGTCGACGCGCGCACCGACCTCTGGTCGCTCGGCGTCATCCTGTTCGAGCTGCTCGCGGGCGCGCCGCCGTTCGACGGCGCCACCATGCCGCAGCTCTGCGTGGCGATCATGCAGGGGATCCCCCGCCCGCTCGCCTCGCTCCGCCCCGACGTGCCCCCGGCGCTCGTGGCGGTGATCCTCCGGTGCCTGGAGAAGCTGCCGGAGCGGCGCTTCCGCGACGTGGGCGCGCTGGCCGAGGCGCTCGCGCCGTTCGTGACCGGTCGGGCGCGGCTGTCCGTCGACCGGATCAGCGGGATCTCGCGGAGCTCGGCGCCCTCGCGGCCGGACGCCCCGGCGCGGAGCGGGGCGACCTCCCCGACCATGGTGAACACCTCCCCGGCGTGGACCGATACGGTGGTGCCGCGGAAGCGGCCGGTGGGGCTCGCCGTCGCGCTGGCCGGCATCGGCCTGTCGCTGGTCGCCGCGCTCGCGGTCTTCGGCTTCCTGAGCGCCCGCGCGCGCGGCGACGGCGCCGCGACCGAGCCGTCCGGCAGCGCCTCGGCGGCGTCGTCCCCGGCGGGCTCCGCGGCGCTGCCGGAGGCGCCCGCGGCGCCGTCGCCGGCGGGCTCCGCGGCGCCGCCGGACATGCCCGCGGCGCTCTCGCCGGCCGTCACGCCGGGCGGCGCCGAGGCGCCCGCGCCCGCGGACGACCGCGCGGCGCCGGGTCCGGCCCGGGCGGCCTCGGCGGCGCCGGCCAGCGCCAGGCCCGCGGCGGCGCGACCGGCGAGCGCCGCTCCCCGACCCGCAGTCGCCGCGACCGCGCCGCAGATCCGGGCCGCCCGGCCGGCCGCCGCGCCGGCCCCCGCGCCGACCAGCGGCAACCTGTTCGACGATCGCAAATGAGGACACGACCATGACGAGCCTGCCCATGCAGCACCTCGGGCGCCTGCTGGCGCTCGCGATGTTCCTCGCCGCCCTCGTGGGGGGCGGCCGCGACGCCAGGGCCGATACGGCGGCCGCGCAGGCGCTGTTCGACGCGGCCAGGCAGCTGATGGCCCAGGGCAAGTACGCCGACGCGTGCCCCAAGCTCGAGGAGAGCCAGCGGCTCGACCCGGGGATCGGCACGCAGTTCAACCTCGCGGCCTGCTACGAGCAGATCGGCCGGACGGCGAGCGCCTGGTCGACGTTCCTCGACGTGGCCGGCGCGGCGAAGGCCGCCGGCCAGGCGGAGCGCGAGAAGGTCGCGCGGCAGCGCGCCACGGCGCTGGAGCCGAGGCTCGTCCGGCTGACGATCACGGCGCCAGCCGACGCCCCGGCTGACCTCCAGGTGAAGCGCGACGGCGCCCCCGTGGGGCGCGCGCAGTGGGGCACGCCGGTGCCCCTGGATCCCGGAAAGCACACGATCGAGGCCTCCGTCGCCGGCCGAACGCCGTTCGTGAAGGCCGTCGAGCTCACCCGGGCGGGCGCCTCGGAGACGGTGGCCATCCCGCCGCTGCTGCCCGCGGGCGCGCCGGCGCGCGCCGCCACGCCGCCGGCCAGCGGCACCGCCGCGCCGCCGGTGAGCGCCGCCGCGCCGCCGGCCAGCGGCGCCATGTTCGCGCCGGTCGCCGGACGCGCGCCGGCCCGCCCGGCCGAGCCGCTGACCCGGCGCCGCAGCAAGGGGATGATGGTCACGGGCATCGTCCTGACGAGCATCGGCGCCGTCGCCCTCGTAGGCGGGGCCCTGGCGATCGCCTCGGCGTGCTCGGGCCCGGGCTGCGAGTCCGGGGAGGAGCTCGACCCGCTCGAGGAAGAGTTTGGCTACGCGGAGGAGGACAGCGAGATGGACGCCGGGTACGCGCTCGTCATCGGCGGCCTCGTCTTCGCCGGCGTCGGCATCCCGCTCGCCATCATCGGCGGCCGCAAGGTGCCGGTTCAGCCGGAGAGGAAGGCCGCCTCCGCGCCGGCGCCGCCGCCCGAGCTCGTCATCGGCCCGCGCTACGCCGGGCTCCGCTGGTCCATGTGAGCCGTCACTCCGGATCGACGCGGTACACGGTGCCGCTGCCGAAATCCGTGACGTAGACCTCGCCCACGCCGTCCTGCCCGAAGCTGGCGAGCTTGAACCCGAACGACCCGAGATCGTCCGTCCGGTCGACGGGCGCGGACGCCACCCCGCCCTCGTACGTCAGCGTCCAGATCCGGCCGCTGCAGTAATCGCCGAAGAAGTAGCTCCCCCGGAGCCACGGGATCCTGCTGCCCCGGTAGACGTAGCCGCCCGTGACCGAGCAATCCTCGATGACCCGCCCGGCGTGGGCGTACTCGGCGGCGGGGGGCGTGGTGATGCGGTCAGGATCGCAGTTTTCCGCGGGCACGAAGCAGTGCGCGCCCTCCATGAGGCGCCAGCCATAGTTCTTCCGGCCCTGCCCCGCCGGCTCGATGTTGATCTCCTCCCACAGTCGCTGTCCGACGTCTGCGATGTAGAGATCGCCCGTGCACACGTCGAAGCTGAAGCGGTACGGGTTCCGCAAGCCGTAGTCCCAGATCTCGGGCAGGACGCCCTCACCGGTCATGTTCCCTTCCGGGATGCGGTACGGGTGCGTCGAGACGTCGAAGCGAAGGATCTTCCCGAGCAGCGTCGCGAGTTCCTGGCCATTGCCGATGGGCGCGTGGCCGGGGCCGAAATCGTTGCTGTTCCCGCCGTCGCCGAGGCCGAGATAGAGAAAGCCGTCGACCGGGCTGAACTCCAGCGAGCCGCCGTTGTGGTTTCGCTCCGGCTGCGCCTGCTCGAGGACCGTGGCCACCGGCGCCGGATTGGCCACGTCCGGGCGGTCGCCCCGCGCGAACTCGACGATGCGCGTGTCGCCGCCCGTCGCCCTATCCGAGTAGTGAACGAAGAAGCGGCCATTGCTCTCGTATTCCGGGTGGAAGGCGAGCCCGAGGAGGCCGCGCTCGCCCGCGAAGAGGACGAGGTCCTGAAGTTCGAGGAACGTCGTCGGCACGGTCGCCCCCTCCTCGAGCACGAGGATCTGACCGGGCTGCGTCACGATGAAGAGCCGCGTGGGGTCGCCCGGCGCAGATTTCACGAGGAGCGGTGACCGGAGGCCGGTGACGACCGGGGTGAGCTTCAGCGAGCCCTCGTCCTCGGTCGGCGGCGAGCAGCTCGGTCGCGCGACAGGCGCGCCGCCGCCGCCGTCACCGCCGCTCCCGCCGGCGCCGCCCTCACCCGCGCCGCCCTGATCGGCTCCGCCCCCGCCGGCGCTCCCCCCGGCATCGCCGCTTCCGCCGGCGCTGCCTCCCTCGATGCCGCTCCCGCCCGGCCCGCCGGTCGAGGAGACCGAGGAGGCCCCGCCGCCGCCGCCGAGCGACAGCGGGGAGAGCGATTCGTCGCGCGAGCACGCGAAGAAGGCGAGCCCGGCCGCCACGGGAAGCGCGATGAGCAGGAGGGGCGACAGGGCAGAGCTCGATGGCCTCATCGCAGGAGAATATCGCAAATCTCCGTCCCTGGAGGCGAAGAACGGGTGTTCGTGACCGGCGCGGCGCGCAATCGAGCGGAATCGAACGCAATCGAGCGCCATCGAACGCAATCGAGCGGAATCGAGCGCGCGCGGGACAAGCATGCCGGACGGCGCCGCTCCGGGATCGCCCTAGCGCGCTGATCCCGCCGCCCGCGAGATGGCGAGATCGCGAAACGACCCCAGCGATCCACGCATCGATGGAGATGGCCGTATCGCCGCACATCGAGCGAGGCCGGCCACACGCGATCATGGCATCCGTTTTTCCGCGATGGAGCAACACCGCCTTCCGGCTCGCCATCGCCGCCGTCCTCCTCGGCGGCGCGGCGGCCGTGGCAGCGCCGATGATCTACGTGCGAACCGAGTGGAACACCGGGCAGAACCTGCCCGTGCAGCAGCCGGTGCAGTTCGACCACAGGCACCATGTGCAGGACGACGCCATCGATTGCCGGTTCTGCCATGACACGGTCGAGCGCGCCGGCCCGGCGGGCATGCCGTCGACGGCGCTCTGCATGGGGTGCCACAGCCAGATCTGGAATCAGAGCCCCAAGCTCGAGCTCGTCCGGAGCAGCTATTTCTCGGACACGCCCATCCCCTGGAACCGCGTCAACGACGTCCCCGACTTCGTCTACTTCAACCACGCGATCCACGTGAACAAGGGGGTCGGCTGCGTGACGTGCCACGGCCGCGTGGACCAGATGGCCGATGTCTACAAGGTGTCTCCGATGACGATGGGCTGGTGCCTCGACTGCCACAGGGCGCCGGAGCGGCACCTCCGCCCGCTCTCCGCGATCGCGGACATGGACTGGGACGCCGGCCCCGACGCGGCGCGGATCGGCCGGCAGATCGCGCAGGAGCTCGGCGTGCGGAGCCTCCTGCACTGCTCGACCTGCCACAGGTGAGCGCGCGAAGGAGCAGGCGGGGACGGGGACAAGAAGAAGACGACGGGCGTGCGGCGAGCCGCGGAGAGCAGTCGAGGCGGCGGCGTCGATCCACCGATGACCTGAAGAGGGATGATGGCTGATCAGAGACAGACCCCCTGGAGCGCGGCGCTCGACGGCAAGACGGGCAAGGCGTACTGGCGCGGCCTCGCGGAGCTCCTCGAGTCGCCGGAGCTCCGCGAGGCCGCCGCGCGGGAGCTCCCCGGAGGCGAGGGCGGCCCGGGCGCGGTGAGCCGGCGGGGCTGGCTCAAGCTCCTCGGCGCGAGCATGGCGCTCGCAGGCGTCTCCGGGTGCAACTCGAGGCCCGCGGACAAGATCGTCCCCTATGTGACGACGCCGCCGGAGGTGACGCCGGGCGTCCTCCGGTACTACGCCACAAGCCTGGAGCTCGACGGGTTCGCCACAGGCATCCTCGTCGAGAACCACGAGGGGCGGCCGACGAAGGTCGAGGGCAACCCGGAGCACCCGGCGAGCCTCGGCTCGACCGGCGTCTACGAGCAGGCGTCGGTGCTCGGCCTCTACGATCAGCACCGGGCGCGCGCGGCGCGGCGCGGCGCCGCCCCGGCGACGTGGCAGGCGTTCGTCGAGCAGCTCGGGGGCGAGCGGAGCGACCGCGGCGCCGGGCTGCGGTTCGTCCTCCGGCCGACCGGCTCCCCGCTCGTCCTCGACCTCATCGGGCGCATCCAGGCGCGCCATCCGGCCGCGCGGTTCACGTTCTACGCGCCCGCCCGGTCCTCGCACCCGGCGCGCGGGGCCGAGCTCGCCTTCGGCGCTCCGCTCCAGGCGCAGTACGACTTCCGGACGGCGGACGTCATCCTCGCGCTCGACGCCGACTTCCTCGCGTCGATGCCGTTCAGCGTGCCGTATGCGCGCCAGTTCTCGGAGCGCCGGCGCCTCGGCTCGCCGACGGGCACCATGAACCGTCTCTACGTCGTCGAGCCCGGGCTGAGCCCGACCGGGAGCATGGCCGATCACCGCCTGCGCAAGCGCCCGAGCGAGATGCCGGCGCTCGCCGCGGCGATCGCGGCGGAGCTGCTCCTCGCGCAGGGCGCGCGCCCGGGGGCCATCCCCTCTCAGACGCTCGGCGCGCTCGAGCCGCTGCGGGCGCACGTGCGCGAGGAGGAGAAGCCGTTCGTCCGGGCGCTCGCGCGCGACCTCGCCCGCGGCGCCGCGGCGAGCGTCGTCGTCGTGGGGGAGCGGCAGCCGCCCCAGGTCCACGCGCTCGCGCACGTCATGAACACGGCGCTCCGCAACGACCGCGCGGCGTGGGTCACCGGGGCGACCTTGATCTCGGCCGGCGCCGCGGAGCAGGAGCTCGCCGCGCTCGCCGACGAGATCCGGCGCGGCGTCGTCGATACGGTGGTGATCCTCGAGAACAACGTGGCCTATACGGCGCCCGCGGATCTCGAGCTCGCAGCGCTGCTCCGCGCCGTCCCGAACCGCGTCTATCTCGGGCTCTACGAGGACGAGACTGCGGCCGCCTGCGACTGGTTCGTGCCCGCCGCGCACGAGCTCGAGGCCTGGGGAGACGCCCGCGCCTACGACGGCACGATCTCGCTGGTCCAGCCGCTCATCGAGCCGCTCTTCAACGGCAGGACCGCCTCCGAGGTGCTCGCGGTGTTCGCCGGCGAGCCGCGCCGGGGCGCGCGCGAGCTCCTGCGCGACGCCTGGACGGCGCGGCGGGGCGGCGCCGATTTCGAGGCGTTCTGGGAGGAGGCGCTCCGGCGCGGGCTCGTCGAGGGCACCGCGGCGCCGCGCGAGAGCGCCGCGCTGCGGGTCGACGGGGTGATCGCGGCGCTCGGGCAGCTCGCGGCGGCGGTCCCGGCGCCGGCGGAGGCCATCGAGGTCGCCTTCTCGACCGACTCGAACGTCTATGACGGCCGGTTCGCCAACAACCCGTGGCTGCTCGAGCTGCCGGATCCCGTCACCAAGCTCACCTGGGACAACGCCGCGCTGCTCAGCCCGGAGACGGCCAGGGCGCTCGGCGTCGAGAGCGAGGATGTGGTCGATCTCGTCCTCGGAGGGCGAACGATCTCGATACCGGTCCTCGTCGCGCCGGGGCACGCCGACGGGACGGTGTCGCTCTCGCTCGGCTATGGGCGGAGCGGCGCCGAGTCGATCGCCGCCGGGGTGGGGACCGACGCGTACCGGCTCCGCACCGCGGACGCGCCGTTCTTCGCGGCGGGCGTCTCGGTGCGGAAGCGGCCGGATCAGAAGCACCGGCTCGCCCTGACGCAGACGCACTTTCGCCTGCAGGGGCGCCCGATCGCGCTCTCGGTCCCGCTCGCCGTCTACCGCGAGCACCCCGACTTCACGGAGGCGCTCAAGGGGCCGCAGCCGTCGCTCCTGCCCGAGGTGCCCGCCCCCGGGACGCCGCTCGGGCAATGGGCCATGACGATCGATCTCACGATCTGCACCGGCTGCAGCGCGTGCGTCGTCGCGTGCCAGGCCGAGAACAACGTCCTCGTGGTGGGCAAGGACGAGGTGCTGAACAGCCGCGAGATGCACTGGCTCCGCATCGACACCTATTACGCGGGCGACCCACGCGACCCGGGCGTCGTCCACCAGCCCATGCTGTGCCAGCACTGCGAGAAGGCGCCGTGTGAATACGTGTGCCCCGTCAACGCGACGACGCACAGCCCCGACGGCCTCAACGAGATGACCTACAACCGTTGCGTCGGGACGCGGTTCTGCTCGAACAACTGCCCCTACAAGGTCCGCCGCTTCAACTGGTTCGATTATACCGAGCTCCACGCGTACAACGGCGGGCTCGCGAAGCTCCAGCGCAACCCCGACGTCACCGTGCGGGAGCGCGGCGTCATGGAGAAGTGCACGTACTGCGTCCAGCGGATCCGCCGCGCCGAGATCGCCGCGCGCGTCGAGCAGCGCGGGATCCGCCCGGGGGAGGTCGTCACCGCCTGCCAGCAGGCCTGTCCCACGCGGGCGATCCAGTTCGGCTCGCTCGATCACGAGGGGACGCCGATGGTCGCGTGGCGGAGCGAGCCGCGGAGCTATGCGGTGCTGCACGACCAGGGCACCCGGCCGAGGAACATCTACCTCGCGCGCATCGACAACAGGAACCCGGAGCTCGACGAGCCGTGACGCAGCCTCTCCTCCTCGGGCGGCCCACCGACGAGACGCTCTCCGAAGAGCTCCTGTCGGTCGTCTGGAAGCCGCGCTCCAGGCTGTGGTGGGCGGCGTTCGCCCTCACCGGGGCCGGGACGGTCGTGCTCGCGATCTCCGTCATCTACACCATCACCACCGGGATCGGGGTCTGGGGCAACAACATCCCGGTCGGCTGGGCGTTCGGGATCATCAACTTCGTGTTCTGGGTCGGCATCGGCCACGCGGGGACGTTCATCTCGGCGATCTTGCTCCTCCTCGAGCAGCGCTGGCGCACGAGCATCAACCGGTTCGCCGAGGCGATGACGCTCTTCGCCGTCATCCAGGCGGGCCTCTATCCGCTCCTGCACCTCGGCCGGCCGTGGTTCGCCTACTGGCTCGTCCCCTACCCCTCCACGCTCCAGACCTGGCCCCAGTACAAGAGCGCATTGCCGTGGGACGCCGCGGCCATCTTCACGTACTTCACTGTCTCTCTCGTCTTCTGGTACGTCGGGCTCGTCCCCGACTTCGCGTCCCTCCGCGACAGGGCGCCCGGCCGGGGCCGCCGCGTCGTCTACGGCATCCTGTCGCTCGGCTGGCGCGGCTCCGCGCGCGCCTACCGCCACTACCGGCTCCTCTACGGGCTGCTCGCCGGGCTCGCGACGCCGCTCGTGGTCTCGGTGCACTCGATCGTGAGCACCGATTTCGCCATGGCGCTCGTCCCGGGCTGGCACGCGACCATCTTCCCCCCGTTCTTCGTCGCCGGGGCCATCTTCTCCGGCTTCGCGATGGTGCTGACGCTGCTCATCCCGGCGCGCCGCATCTTCCACCTCGGGAACGTGGTCACCCAGCGGCACATCGACAACCTGAGCAAGCTGACGCTCGTCACCGCGTTGATCGTCACCTACGCCTACATCATCGAGTTCTTCGCCGCCTGGTACAGCGGATCGGAGTACGAGATCCATCAGTTCTTCGTCGCGCGCCCCACGGGGCCGGGCGCCGCGGTGTTCTGGGCGCAGATGGTCTGCAACGTGGTCGTCCCCCAGCTGCTCTGGTCCTCGCGGGTCCGGAGCAACATGGTCCTGCTCTGGATCATCTCGATCCTCGTGAACGTCGGGATGTGGTCCGAGCGGTTCGTGATCATCGTCCTGTCGCTGCAGCGCGAGTTCATCCCGTCCGGGTGGCACGCCTACGGCCCGACGTGGGTCGATGTCTCGATGTTCGCCGGGACGATCAGCTTCTTCCTGCTGCTCTTCCTGATCTTCCTGCGCCTGTTCCCGTTCATCCCCGTGGCCGAGGTCAAGGAGCTGAACCGCGAGCTCGGCAAGGAGGAGCACTGAGATGAAGAGAGGACTGCTCGCCGAGTTCGAGACGCCCGAGGCGATGCTCCTGGCGATCGCGGAGCTCAGGAGCCGCGGCTACCGGCGGCTCGACGCGTTCACGCCGTACCCGATCCACGGCGTCGACGCCGCGCTCGGCCTCGGCCGCTCGCCGCTCACGTGGATCGTCCTGCCCTTCGCGATCGCGGGCGCCGCGGGCGGCTACCTCGTCCAGTGGCACAATAGCGCGTACGCCTACCCGCTCAACGTCGGCGGGCGGCCGGCGCACGCGGCCCCGGCCTTCGTGCCGATCACCTTCGAGATGATGGTGCTCGCGAGCGCCCTCGCCGGGTTCGTCGTGATGCTCTTCCTCGCGCGGCTGCCCGAGCTCTGGAGCCCGTTGTTCGACGTCCCCGGGTTCGAGCGCGCCACCATCGACAGGTTCTGGATCGGCATCGACGCCCGCGACCCGGCGCTCATCAGCCCCCTCGCCGAGCGCGATCTCACCGATCTCGGCGCGATCACCGTCGCCTGGGCCGGAGGGGCGCGCTCATGAAGCGCGGGCGGCTCCTCTCGCTCTCCTCGGTGACCGCGGCGCTCTGCCTCGCGTGCACCCCTGTGACCTCCGAAGGCCCCGAGCCCGGCGAGGGCGACACGCTGGATCTCGAGCGCATGATCCGACAGCATCGCTACGCCCCCTACCAGGCATCGGAGCTCTTCCACGACGGCGCGGTCATGCGCCGCCCGCCCGAGGGCACCGTGCCGAACGATCGCGTGACCGGCGATCCCGGGCTCACGCGGGGTGTCACGGGCGCCGCGGGCGGAGCGTACGTGGCGCGCGTCCCGGTCCCGGTGACGATCGAGCTGCTCCGGTACGGCCAGGGGCGTTACGAGATCTTCTGCGCCGCCTGCCACGGGATCGCCGGAGATGGCGAGTCGGAGGTCGCGCGCAACATGACGCAGCGCCGCCCGCCGTCGCTCGTCGACCCGCGCGTGCAGGCGTTCCCGCCGGGCCGCGTCTACCAGGTCATCGTCGAGGGCTACGGGCTCATGCGCTCTTACGAGGCGAACATCCCGCTCCGCGAGCGCTGGGCGATCGTGGCCTATGTGAAGGCGCTCGGGAGGAGCCGCGCCGCCGCGCTCGACGCGCTCCCTCCACCCCTCCGCGAGCGCGCCCGGAAGGAGCTCCCGTGACGTTTCGTATCCCGGTCTACCGGGGCGGCCGCGCGATCGTGACGCGGTCCGTCGGCCTCGCGCTCGTCGGCGCCGCGCTGCTCGTCGTCGGCGCGTTCGTGGACCGCGAGCGGCTCTTCTACGCGTACCTCGCGGCGTACACCTACGCCGTGACCACGGTGGTCGGCGCGCTCCTCTTTCTCATGATCTGCCACGCCATGAGCGCGACATGGCCGGTGGCCGTCCGGCGCCTCGCCGAGGCGATCGTCGGCGCGCTGCCTCTCCTCGCCGCGCTGTTCATCCCGCTCCTGTTCGGGCTGGACGCGCTGTACGGCGAGTGGCTCCACCCCGAGTCGATCGGCGACGAGCACGTCCGGGCGGTCGTGGTCCACAAGCAACCCTACCTGAACCTCCCCTTCTTCCTCATCAGGACGGGGATCTACTTCGCCGTGTGGCTCGCCTTCGGCGCCCTGCTCCTGCGCGGCTCGCTCCGGGGCGACGCGAGCCCGGCGCTCGCGGGCGGCGGGCGGCTCCGCACGATCAGCATCGCCGGCCTCCCGCTCGTCGCGCTCACGCTCTCGTTCGCCTCGTTCGACTGGCTCATGTCCCTCGCGCCGACGTGGGTCTCGACGATGTTCCCTGTCTACGTGTTCGCCGGCGGCTTCGTCGCGGCGATAGCGCTGCTCACGGTGCTCGCGTTCGCCGCCGAGCGCGCCGGGTTCCTGCCCGGGCTCCGCACGTCGCACTACTACGCCCTCGGCCGGCTGCTGCTCGCGTTCACCATCTTCTGGGCCTACGCCGCCTTCTTCCAGTTCATGCTGATCTGGATCGCGAACAAGCCCGAAGAGGTGGAGTTCTACCTGCTCCGCTCGCACGGCCCGTGGGGGACCGCGACCCTCGTCCTCGTGCTCGCGCGGTTCGTGATCCCGTTCGCGATCCTGCTCAATTACGGGATCAAGCGGCGGCCAGCCTGGCTGTCGGCCGTCGCCCTCTGGATCCTCGTCGCGCATTACCTCGACATGCACTGGCTCGTCGTGCCCGAGGCCCCCGGCGCGCGCGCGCCGCTCCACTGGCTCGATCTCGCGGCGCTCCTCGCCGTGGTCGGCCCGTGCGTCGCGTTCGTCGCGCTGCGCCTGCGCGGCAAGCCGCTCGCCCCCATCAACGACCCGGCCCTGCCGGCCGCCTTCCGTTACGAGAGCCTATGACGTCCCACTACCGCCGTCCCGACGTGCGCCAGGAAGAGGATCTCCTCCCCTGGCGGAGGATCCTCGCCGTCGCGTTCGCCGTCGTCGTGATCTTCTTCATCCTGGGCATCTGGTCGAGGATGATCCTGCGCGAGCGCGAGGCGGAGCTCCGCCCCGCGGGCAGGACGCTGGAGCGCGCCCGGGAGGGCTTCACGCCGCGCGGCGTGGTGGCCGGGGTGGATCAGCGGATCTTCCAGCGCCGGGCCGTCGGCGAGGAGGGGCTCGGCACGATGCTGAACCGCAGGAAGCTCGAGGAGCTCGGCCGCTTCGGCTGGGCCGATCAGGGCCGCGGGATCGTGCAGATCCCGATCGAGGACGCGATGAACCTCGTCGTTGAGGAGAGCCGCTGATGAGGATGCATCCCGTGTCCGCCGCCGCGCTCCTCTCGCTCGTGTTCACGCGCGCGCCGCTCGCCGCCGCCGCGGATCCGCCGTCGCTCCCGCCCGCCGCGCGCGAGGCCGACATCGAGGAGCGCCTCGGGGGCGCGGTCGACAAGGCGCTCCAGTTCACGGACATGGACGGGCGGCGCGCGCCGCTCGCCGAGCACTTCGACGGGCGGCGGCCGGTCCTC
This sequence comes from Sorangium sp. So ce887, assembly GCF_051521455.1. NCBI lineage: Bacteria > Pseudomonadati > Myxococcota > Polyangiales > Polyangiaceae > Sorangium > Sorangium sp. So ce887. The sequence goes on from NZ_CP150354.1 coordinate 6,531,720, forward strand.
GTCGTCCTCGCCTATTACCGCTGCCCGACGCTCTGCGGCCTCGTGCTGCGCGGCCTCGTCGCCGGCATGGCGAAGCTCGATTACCGGCTCGGCGACCAGTACCGCGCCGTCACGGTGAGCTTCGATCCGCGGGATACCCAGGAGTCGGCGGTGCGGAAGCGCGGCGCCGCCCTGTCGGCGCTGGGCATGGCGGGCGCGCCGGAGCGGGAGACCTGGCCGTTCCTCACCGGCGAGCTGCCCGAGATCCGCGCGCTCGCCGGCGATCTCGGCTTCCGGTTCGCGTACGACCCGCGGACCGAGCAGTACGCGCACCCCGCGGCGGTCTTCGTGCTCACGCCGGACGGCCGCATCTCCCGCTATCTCTATGGCATCGAGTTCTCCGCCCTCGACCTCCGGCTCGCGCTCCTCGAGGCCAGCCGCGGGCAGGTCGGCACCTCCTTCGATCGCGTCCTCATGACGTGTTATCGCTACGACCCCGCGAGCCGCCGCTATGGCCCTTACGTGGCCGGCTTCCTGCGGATCGGCGCGGCCGCCATCCTGACCTGGGTCGCCACGATGCTCGCCTTTTTCGGGTGGCAAGGGTGGCGGCGCAGGCGGCGGGAGGGCGCGCGATGAACGAGCTCCTGCGCCAGCTGCTCTTCCTGCCCGAGCAGCGCTCCTCGCTGGCCCGCGAGATCGACGGGCTGCACTACTTCGTCATCCTCGTGACGATGGGCGGCGCCGCCCTGATCACGCTGATCGGCGGGTATTTCCTGATCCGTTATCGCCGGCGGGTCCAGGACACCTCGCGGCCGTACGCCGGGGTCCTCGCGCGGCCGGCGCTCCTCCTGGAGACGGCGGGGCTCTTCGGCCTCGGCTTCGTGTTCCTCACCTTCTGGAACATCGGCACGCGCCAGTTCGTCGACCTGCGCACGCCGCCGGACGACGCGCTCGACGTCTATGTCACGGCCAAGCAGTGGATGTGGAAGTTCAGCACGCCGGAGGGAGAGAGCATGATCTCGGTGCTCTACGTCCCTGCGCGCAGGCCGGTGAGGCTCGTCATGACGTCGCGCGACGTCATCCACAGCTTCTTCGTGCCCGCGTTCCGCATCAAGCAGGACGTCCTCCCGGGCCGGTATACAACGGCCTGGTTCGAGGCGAGCGCGCCCGGCGCGTACCCCATCCTCTGCACCGAGTACTGCGGCACGAGCCACTCGGAGATGCGCGGCCAGGTGATCGCGCTCGAGCCGGACGACTACGAGCGCTGGCTCGCGGGCGGCGCGGCGAGCACCCCGGCGTTCGCGCAGGCGGCCGCCGACGACGCCGAGCTCGCCGCGGCGGAGCCGGCGATGCCCGTCCGCGGCGAGCGCGCCGCCGCGCGGCACGGCTGCCTCCGCTGCCACACCCTCGACGGCACGCCGCACGTCGGCCCCACCTGGGCCGGGCTCTACCGCGCCGTCGTGCCGCTCGAGGACGGCGGCGAGCGCATCGCCGACGAGGCCTACATCACCGAGTCGATCATGGATCCGCTCGCCGTCATGCACCGCGGCTTCCCGCCGGTCATGCCGTCGTATCTGGGGCAGATCACGCCGCCCGACATCGCCGCGATGATCGAGCTCATCAAATCGATCCGCGACGTGCCCCGGGGTGCCGTGGTGCCGTGGGACGGCGGAGTCAGCGGGGGCGGCGCCCCCGCGCCGGGAGGGATGACGCGATGATGGCCCATGAGGTCGAGGGGACAGCGCCCGTTCACGGCTCGCACGAGCTCGATTACCTCCGCGCCGGCGTCGGCGTGCGGTCGTGGCTGCTCACGACCGATCACAAGCGCATCGGGCTCATGTTCTACGCGCTCGTGGTGCCGATGCTCATGCTCGGCGGCGCCTTCGCGCTCGTCCTCCGGACAGAGCTCCTGACCCCCGGGCCCACCGTGATCGACGCGTCGACCTACAACCGCATGTTCACGCTCCACGGCGTGGTCATGGTCTGGCTCTTCATGATCCCGTCGATCCCGAACATCTTCGGGAACTTCGTCCTCCCGCTCCAGATCGGCGCCAAGGACCTCGCCTTCCCGCGCCTCAACCTGGCGAGCCTCTACTTCTACGCGATCGGCGCCGTGGTCACGCTGGCGGCGGCGATCTTCGGGGGCGCGGACACCGGGTGGACGTTCTACCCGCCGTACAGCACGACCACGCCCACGGCCGTCATGCCGGTCGTGATCGGCATCTTCATCCTCGGCATCTCGTCGATCATGACGGCGGTGAACTTCATCGCCACGACGCACACGATGCGCGCCAGAGGGCTCGGCTGGGGCCGCCTGCCGCTCTTCACGTGGGCCATCTACAGCACGAGCATCATCATCCTGCTCGCGACGCCCGTCCTCGGCCTGACGATCCTGCTCGTCGGGCTGGACCACATCTATCATTTCGGCATCTTCGACCCGACGCTGGGCGGAGATCCCGTGCTGTTCCAGCACCTGTTCTGGTTCTACTCCCACCCGGCCGTCTACATCATGGTGCTCCCGGCGCTCGGGGTCATCAGCGACGTGGTCTGCACCTTCTCGCAGCGGCACCCGGCGTCCTACTGGGCGATCGCCATCTCGTCGCTCGGCATCGCCTTCATCGGGTTCACCGGCTGGGGGCACCACATGTTCGTGGCCGGGATGAGCGAGCTCGACGCCGGGATCTTCGGCGCGCTCTCGATGTTCGTCGCGATCTTCTCTGCCATCAAGGTCTTCACCTGGGTGGCCACGCTGCAGAAGGGGGCCATCCATTTCAACACCCCGATGCTCTATTTCTTCTGGTTTCTGTTCCTCTTCGTCTTCGGCGGCATGACCGGCGTCGCCGTCGCGACGCAGTCGCTCGACGTCCACTGGCACGACACCTACTTCGTCGTGGCCCATTTCCATTTCATCATGGTGGGCGGCACGATCACCGCGTTCCTCGCGGCCGCGCACTACTGGTTCCCCAAGATGTTCGGCCGCATGTACTCCGAGCCGATGGGGCTGCTCAGCTCATTCGGTATGTTTCTGGGGTTCATCCTGACGTTCCTCCCGCAGTTCTTGCTGGGCAACGCCGGGATGCCGCGCCGTTATTACAGCTACCCGGAGGAGTACCAGTGGCTGAACGTCATCTCGACCGGCGGCGCCTACCTGCTCGCGGGCGCGCTCGTGCTCTCGCTGGTGAACCTCCTCATCGCCATGCGCTGGGGGCCGCGCGCTGCGGCCAATCCATGGAGGTCCCGCAGCTACGAGTGGGAGACGCCGCCCATCCCACCGGCGCACAACTTCCCTGTGACCCCGATCATCGAGCGCGGCCCGTACGACTACCACCTGACCGACGAGGAGGCCCATGCCCGAATCTCAGCCGCCCGCTGAGCCGCTCGCCCCGGCGCGGCTCGCCATGCAGTTCGAGGATCTCGAGAAGCAGACCCACGCCGCGCACTTCGGGATGTGGATCTTCCTCGCCAGCGAGATCCTCCTCTTCGGCGGGCTCTTCGCCCTGTATGCCGCCTACCGCGCGGTCTTCGGCGCCGAGTTCACCGCCGGCGTCGCGCACAACAACGCCACCATCGGCACGGCGAACACGGCGATCCTCCTGACGAGCAGCCTCCTCGTCGCGCTGAGCGTCTATGCCGTGCGCCTCGATCAGCCGGTGAGGGCCGGCCGCCTCCTGCTCGGCGCCATCGCGCTCGGCCTCGCCTTCCTCGCGCTGAAGGGCGTCGAGTACACGCACCACTTCCACGAGGGCATCTTCCCCGGCGCCGCCTACCGCTTCGAGGCGCTCCCGCAGCCGGGCGCGAACGTGTTCTTCACGCTCTATTACCTGACGACCGGGCTCCACGCCATCCACGTCACGGCGGGGCTCGTGGTCCTCGGCTGGCTCGCGTGGGGGTGCTTCCGGCGCCGGTACGGCGCGGGCAACGAGACGCACGTCGAGCTCGGCGGGCTCTACTGGCACCTCGTCGACGTGATCTGGATCTTCCTCTGGCCGATGCTCTACCTGATGCACCGCTAACGGCATGTAGCGCTCATGATCGTCAAGCACCTCTCCTCGCGGACCTACGTGATCGTCTGGCTCGTCCTGATGGCGCTCACGCTGGCCTCGTACCTCCTCTCGCTCGCCCACCTCGGCCGGGCCGACGTCGTCGCGGCGCTGCTCATCGCCACGGCGAAGACGGTGCTCGTGCTCCTGTTCTTCATGCACCTCATCGAGCAGCGCTTCGCGAACGCCCTGCCCATGATCGTGTCGGCCCTCCTCCTCGGCCTGCTGCTCACGCTGATGATCGCCGACGTGGCGACGCGCGAGACGATCTCGCGCGGCCCGGTCCCGCCGGCTCCGCCGCCCGAGGCCATCGCCCCGCCCCGGTGATCCGGGGTCGCCCTGTCGGAGGACGCAGGACGCCGATCTCACCGCATCGGCCGCCGCTCAACTGGGCTGTCCACCGCCCCGGTTCGGTCCTACAAACACCTGCGCTCGGCGCTGCGTGACGGCACGGCGGAATGGCGCCTGCGCCAGGGGCATTGCACGTTCGGCAGGAGCGACCATGAAGAGGTGGATTGGACGGGCCGCTGTCTCGTGCTGTCTCGCCGCGGCGGCGTGCACCGCCGGCCCGGCGGACGCGCCGTGGCTCGCGGAGGAGGACGGGTCTCCGGTGGTGGACTGGGCGGCGCGCGCTCCGGCGGCGTTCCGCGGCGCCCCCGGCAACGACGCCCCGGCCGCGCCGTGCGCCGCGCGGGTCCTCTTCGCCGAGGGCTTCGCCGACAACGCGGCCAGGTGGAGCCTCGCGCCGGGGTGGGAGCTTGGACCGGCGAGGGCGTCCAGCGGCCAGCGCGCAGGGTTCCCGGATCCGGCGACCGATCACACGACGTCCGGCGACAACGGGGTCGCCGGCGTGCTCCTCGGCGGCAGCCCGAGCGTCACCGCCTCGCACCCGCAGCGTTACCTGACGAGCCCCGCCGTCGATGCGGCCGTGAGCGGGCGAGTCACGCTGTCCTTCTGGCGCTGGCTGAACACGACCTACCGCAACAAGGCCCGTGTCGAGGTCTTCGACGGCGCGCGCTGGAGGATCGTCTACGAATCTCCCCACGAGGACGTCACCGACCCCGCATGGTCGAACGTCATGTACGATCTCACGCCGTACAAGAACCGGAGTCTCCGGGTGCGGTTCGGCTACAGCGCCGTCCTCGCCTTCGGCGGCGCGCCGATGTCCGGCTGGAACCTCGACGACGTGCAGATCAGCGCGTGCCGGTAGGTGAAGCCGGGGTTGGACCCGGGGAGGCGGGGAGGGGGGGGCGCGGCAAAAAAATCAATGCCACCAATATCTTACCGCTCCCATGGAATCCCTCTCCAGGCGCGCTCGAACACCGCCTGCCGCTCGGCCTGGCCCCTCGCTTGCTTGGTCGAGCCGCAGAGCGCGCAAGGACGAGATCTTGCGCCATGTTGTGCCGCAGAAAGGACTTAGCGAATCATGGCCATTCAGAAAAAGCGCAAGGTGCTCCGGGCTCCCTTCATCGTGACCGTCGCCGCGGCGGCCTCGCTCGCGGGCGCCGTGGCCCTGCCGGGGTGCGACCCCACCGTGCAGGGCGGCGGCTGTCCCGAGGTGATTCCGGAAACGGGATCGAGCTGCGACGCGGACGACCTGTCCTGCGACTACATCGACTCCTGCGACAACCCCATCGAGTACGGGTGCGTGGACGGGGCGTGGCAGGTGGAGGCCGAGATGTCCTGCAACCCGCCGCCGCCGCCGGAGTGCCCGGACGAGCTGCCGGCGATCGGCAGCGCGTGCTGGCAGCTCGGGGCGAGCTGCGCCTATGCCAGCCCTCCCGATTGCCCGGAGCCGACCATCGTGACCTGCGGCGAGGACGGCGCGTGGTCCGTGACGGTCGCGGTCTCCTGCAACCCGCCGCCGCCACCGGTGTGCCCCGAGGAGAAGCCGGCCAACGGGGATCCCTGCGACGGCGGGAGCGGGACCTGCGGCTACGAGATGATGACCGGCTGCGGTCCGATGCCGATCGACGCGGCGTGCGTCCTGAAAGACGACACCTGGCGCTGGCAGGTGCACGAGATCTTCTGCAACCCGCCGCCGCCGGACCTGTGCCTCACGGCCGGCACCGCGAACGAATGCGCGGGCCTGGGACCGGCATGTCAGTGGCTCGTGCCAGGCTGCGCAGAGGGCTCAGGGACCCCGGCGCTGTCCGCGGAGGGCTGCTTCCCGAGCCTGCCGTGCGAGGCCGACGCGTCGTGTCCGGCCGGAACGCTCTGCCAGGAGGTCGTCGTCAACCCCTGCGTCGCCTCGTCTCCCGGCGGGGTGACCTGTGCCGCGTGCGGGTCGACAAAGAACGTCTGCGCGCCGCCCTCCGCGGCGACCGCCCCGGGGGCGACCGCCCCGGGGGGGTGAGCTCCTCCGCTGCCGGCGCGCTCCCGCCTCCCGGCCGCCGCGGCGGCGTGAGCCGGTCTGCGGCCGCGCACCAGCCTCCGGCTGCGGCGGCGTGAGCCGCTCCCCGGCCGGCGCGCTCCGCCTCCTGTCTTGCCGCTCCCAGACCCCGCGCATAGCGTGACCCCATGACGGACGCCCCCGACGCAAAGCAAGACGGCACCGCGGTCGCGGAGCAGGCGCCGCTCGAGCAGCCATCGCCCGTCGCTCGCGCTCCCCTCCCCCCCGCGAGCGACGCGGTGCGCGCCGAGTGGGGGCGGCGCGTCGAGGCCGAGTACCGCTCGGCGGCGATCACACAGCACCTCACGCTCTGGCTCATCCAGATGGGCGCGTCGCCGGATCTCATCGACGACGGCCTGCGCATCGTCAAGGACGAGCTCGCGCATGCGCGCCTGAGCCATCGCGTCCACGCCCTCGCGGGCGGCGGGGCCTTGCCGGCGCTGCGCCGCGAGACCCTCGGCCTGAAGAGCAGCGGCGACGATCCGCTCGAGATGGCTGTCGCCCGGGCGGGCGTCGAGGTGTTCTGTCTCGGAGAGACGGTCGCTGTCCCGCTCTTCAAGGTGCTCCGCGAGGGGTGCACCGTCCCTGTCGCGCGCCGGGCGCTCGACCGCATCCTGCGCGACGAGGTGCGGCACCGCGACTTCGGCTGGACGCTGCTCAGCTACCTGCTCGAGCTGCCGTGCGCGCCGGCGGTGAGGCAGCTCGTCGACCGCGAGCTCCACGCCATGTTCACGCGGCTGCGCAGGAGCTACATGCCTCCCGGCGGCGCGAGGCGCGCGGCGATCTCGGACGACGACCGCGCCTGGGGCCTGATGCCGGTGGCCCGTTATGGCGAGATCCTCGAGCGTGCCATCGAGCGGGACTACGTGCCTCGCTTCGGCGAGCACGGCCTCGACGCGGCCGCCGCGTGGCGCCGCTCGGCGAGCGCGCCCGACAGGGCCGCCGCGCCCACCTGAGCCGGCCCCGCCCGCCTCCGACACAGCGCCGCGAGGCCCTGGAGCCCGCGCCGGCGCGGGCGCCCGCTACGCCCTCACCCGGAGGACCCGCCGCTCCGGCAGGCTCGCGCGTCTCTGCTCCCATTCGCCGCGCGCCGCCCACTCGAGGATGCGGCGCAGGAGCAGCGTGGGCGCGTCCGCCTCGACGTGGTGCTCGCGGAAGGCGCCCTGGCCCGCGCAGGCCACCTCCGCGCTCTCCATCAGGAGCCGGTCTTGCCGGAGGATCGCCGGCTCTTCCTGGCGAAAGCGCACGCGCGCCCCGAAGGGCAGCGCCCTCGCGCTCAGCCATTCCAGGCGGCATCGATCGGGCGCGGTCGGGACGAAGTGCAGGACGATCCGGCGCGCGGGCCCGCCCAGCGAGCGGACCTCGACGCGGTCGGGGAGCTTGAACGAGAGCAGCGTCTGCGGCGACCGCTTCCCGGCCGCGCCGCCGTCCTCGCGGACCGGCCCGCGCAGCGTCATCCCGTCGGGGGTCGGCCGCATCTCGACGAGCTCCTCGCGCAGGCCGCGGAGCAGCGTGAGGTAGAACTGCCCGTGCGTCCACGGGTGCGCGAACGCCGGATGACACCAGTCGAGGTTGTTCTCCAGGCCTTTGACCGACGCGCACCCGTGCTCCACCGAGCCCTGGTCCCAGCGGTGCGCCGCGAAGCCGTCGATGCCCGGCACCGGCGGAGGCGCGCCGTCGCGGTCGCCGCCGAGCCAGACCCACACATACCCGTCCTGCTCCGCGCACGGGAACGCGGGGACACCGCACCTCTCCGGGATGCGCCTGCCCCGCGCGAGCGACGGGATATGCACGCACTCCCCGCCGCCGCCGTATCTCCAGCCGTGGTATCCGCACGCGAGGTCCCCCCGGCTCACGCGCCCGAGAGACAGCTTGACGCCGCGGTGGCAGCAGCGATCGGCGAGCGCGCGGGGACGGCCGCCGCCTCCGCGAAATACAACGATGTCCTGATCGAGCACCCGGACCGCGCGAGGGGCGTCCCCGAGCTGCGAGGACGCGCACGCAACATACCAGTACTCCCTGAGGAACATGACCTCACCTCCAGCAAACATTCACGGATGTATGTAAATTGCCAAAAAAAAGCGCCTGTCTCAGCGCCGGAGCCCGCGGACGAACGTCGCGACCATGCGGCGCACGGTGGCCCTGGGCCCCAGCGTCTTCGGGTCCATGAGGTGCAGCGCGGTCGCGCCGTTCACGAGGCTGACAGCCGCGAGCGCCGCCGCCTTCGGATCGATGGCGCGGTCGATCTGGCCGGCCGCGATCCCCTTGCGCACGAGGTCGGCGACCACGTCGACGAGGCGGCGCACGCTCGCGATCTTCTGCTGGAACCCCGGCTCGAGCTCGGGCGTGAGCTCGGTCTTGAACAGCGTGATCGAGAGGACCGCGCGGTACGCCGGATCTTCCTCCAGGTACTCGAGCGATCGCGTGAGCAGGCGCTCGATCGACTCGAGCGGCGAGTACCTCGGGGACAGGGCCTCGGCGAGGACCTCGCTCGCCCTGGCGAAGCGCTCGCCGACGAGCGCCGAGTAGAGCTCCACCTTCCCCTTGAAGTGCCAGTAGACTGCGCCCCGCGTCAGCCCGGCCTCCGCGGCGACGTCCTGGAGCGTCGCCGCCGAGTACCCCTTGCGGCTGAAGACGAGCAGCGCCGCGTCGAGGATCTGCTCGCGGGTCGCCGCCGCTTCCTCCTTCGTCCGTCGCACGCAGGGGGTATACATTCACGGATGTATGTTTGCAAGCCCGGTCGCCGCCCGGGCCGCGCCGGGCGGCGACGGCGACCGGGCGGGCCGGTGTCCTTCCGGGGACGGCGGGAGGTCAGGTCTTGAAGAGGTCGAACTCGGGGCTGTAGATCACGACGCCCCGGGCGCGCTCCAGCGCGCGCTCGGCGAGCTCCATCGCCATGAACGCCTCGTCGACCGCGTACTCGTTGCCGAGGCCGTACAGGCTGGCCTTCTTGAACCCGAACCGGGCGTAGTACCCCGGCTCGCCGAGCACGACGGCGAACGCATGGCCGGCGTCCCTGCACGCCTCGAGCCCTCGTCGCGCCAGCGCGGAGCCCACGCCGCGGCCATGGAGCTCCGGCAGCACCGCGAGCGGCGCGAGGCCGAGGCCCCCGCCGGGCGCGCCGTCGCCGGCGATCGTCACGGGGCTGAACAGGACATGTCCGACGATGGCACTCTCCATCTCCGCGACCAGCGAGACCGTGGAGCGCCCCGCGTCCCGCAGCCTGTCCACGAGCTCCACCTCGAGCGCCGAAGGAAACGCGGCGATGTGCACGGCGCGGATCCCGGCCTCGTCCCCCGCCCGCTCGGACCGGAGGTTCATCATCGACCCACCTCGCCACGACGGCGCGTCTCCACCGATCCGCCCGATCCGCCGGCGGCCTCCGGCGCGATCCCTCGCCCGCGGTCAGCGTCAAGCGCCAAGGCGCGCCTGGCTGTGACAGACCACGTCCGACCGCGGCCACGCGTGGAGAGCGTCCCGAGGACTCCAGTTCTCCACAGGCGTTCTCCACAGGAAATCCCCCGGTGCAACAGCTGGATTCTGTCGATTACCATCGCGGCGCGCGCCTCCTGTCGTCATGGCTCCCGCAGAGCCTAGCCGAACCGAGCGCGGACGGGCGATCCGGCATTCGCTCCGCGCATGCAACCATACGTAATTGTTAGATTTTCATGCGCGAGAGGCCCCGCCGTCCGACCCTGACAGGTTGGGACAATGTCCGTCCGATCGATCCCTTTCCGGACGGGTCGAAGGTGGCTATCCATGGTAGACATCAAAAACACGGCGCGACGGCGTGTCTCTCGCGCCACGCGTGTAAATGGCGCGCCGGAATGCTTCGTTTTGGAGGAGACTTCATGGAAAAGATCTCGCTCACGTACTTTGTCGACTTCGTTCTCAAGGCCGGGACGCCCAAGCTGACCGGCGTCAGGGAGTTCAAGGAGCGGAAGGATGAGCTCCACACGGACTTTTACAGGCAGGTCCGCGAGGCGATCGTCGACATGCACAGGAGCGGAAAGCCCACCAGCGTGCTCGACGGCTTCCTCGCCGCCCAGCACGACGAGCGGCGCCGCCGCATCTACCCCTCGGTGGTGAATGGATACCGCAAGTTCCTCGCCTCGACGAAGATGACGTGGTTCGAGCCGCCGGCGTCGACGTACCGCCTCGGCGATCTCGAGATCAATGTCAATCCGGAGCTCGGGCTCCTCATCGATGGGACGCCGCACGTGATCAAGATGTATTTCCGCGGGGAGCCCCTGTCGTCCAAGCGGGTGTCGGTCGTGCTGAATCTCCTGATGAACGGCCTCGCCGAGAGCACGCCGGGCGGCGCCTTCGCGGTGCTCGACGTGCGGAACGCCAAGATTCACACCTTCAAGGTGCCGAACCCACGGCTCAGCCTGCTGCTCCGCGGCGAGGCGGCCTCCTTCGCCACCATCTACACCGGGCTGTGACGGCCGCGGCGCCAGGCGAGGCGGCGGCGCGCAGCGCGAACGTCGGACGACGTCATCGCTCGGGGTCCACCGAGCCCGGAGCGCCCACCGCACCACCGGCGCCGCCGCGCCGCGCGCCCTCCGCCGCTCATCCTGGCGGCGGGCGCGCGGCGCTCGCGCCCGCCCAGCGCAGGAGCCGGCTCAGCGGACCGGCAGGCGAGCGGCCTCGCGGCGACGCCGTGACGCGGCAACGCCATGACGCGGCGGCGCCGCAACGCCGCGGCACCGTCACGCGGCAGCAGCGGAATGATGCAGCACTGAACCCGCGACGAACGGCGCACAGGCAATCAGCTGTAGGAGATCTACGCCTTTGGCCACATCGCAGCACGCACAAGCAGAGCAAAAATGACCGACTCCGTGAAAGAGAACTACGATCAAGCCGTCAGCTTCAGTTATCCTCAGGCTGCTATGGACCGCCGCGCGCAGATCACTGCAACCCCGCTTCATGTACCCAGCATTCTTGTGGTCCTTGATCCGGCGTGGCCGGCGCTCTTCAGCCTGTGCCTCACGGTGGCGCCGGGCTGCGGGGTGCTCCTGCACCGCTGCGACGCGGCCACCGCCGCGACGATCGCCGCCGAGCGGCGGCCGCTCGCGATCATCCTGTCCAACAGCGTCTACGCGATGGAGCCGGCCGAGTTCGACGCGCTCGCCCGCGACGTCCGCTCGACGCTGCTGCGGCTCGACGAGGAGGTCAGCGAGCGAGAGCTGGAGGCGATGCTGAGCGGCGCGCTGCGCGAGACGCGCGAGACGCGCGAGATGAACGCGGGGCGGCGCGACGAGGGCAGCGGGCGCTACACGCTGATCGGCGCGCAACTCAGCGAGGCTGTCGGCGCGAAGGGCGCGGACCCGCGCGCGGCGCCGAGGCCGGGCGCGAGCGCCGATCCCCGGCTCGCGCAGCGTCACCGCGAGTCGTCGCCGAGCCACAGCACGATGCCGCCGCCGTCGTCGCGCGCCGGCTCCCCGCCCTCGGTCCGGCTGCCGCTGCCGAGCCGCCCGCTCACCCCGGTGCCTCCGTCCAGCGCGCCGCCGTCGTTCCGCTCCCCGCCCTCGATGCGCTCCGCGCAGCCGAGCGCGTACGCGACGGGCGTACCCCGCTCGGTTCCACCGCCCGCCTCGCGCCCGCTCTCGGGCCTCCCGCCGGCCCATCCGGCGGTCGCCGCCAGCGCCCCGCTGTCGGTCCCGCCCCCGTCAACGCGCGCGGCGGCCGCCTCGGTGCGCGCGGAGCTGCGGTCGAGCCCGCCTCCTTCGATGCGCGCCCAGCCGAACGCGTCGCCGCCGTCGTCGCGCGCGCTGCCGGGAGGCCCGGCGACGCGGCGGCCGACGCCGATGCCGCCGTCGAGCGCGCAGGCGGGGCCGCCTCCCTCCACGCGGAGCCTGCCGAGCCCGCCGTCCATGCGCGGCATCGCGAACTCGCCGCCCTCGGTCCGCTCCACCCCGCCCGGCCGGCTCCCGGGCACCGAGCCCCCGCCGTCGATCCGGACGATGGGTCCGCTGTCGGCGCGCCTGGCCCCGCCGTCGTCGGTCCGCCCCGAGCTGTCGCCGCGCTCGGGCGTGCGGGAGCGGGGCAGCGAGGAGCTCGACGCCGTGTTCGAGGATCAGAAGCTGCCGCTCGACGCGCTCGCGCTCGGCAACCGGGGGGGCACGACGACGCGCTGAAGCGCGGGGGCCTCTGCGGCGCTGTCCGGCGAACGCTGTAGCTCGTCGGACGGCGGCGGCTATCCGCGGGGACGCGTGATCCACGACACGGTGGAGGCCGCAGCGCGCCCGAGCAGATCGCCGGCGATGTCGCTCAGCGCAGGAGGCGCGGGCGCGCCGAGATCGCGGCCCAGGTCGACGAGGATGCGGTCCACGCACTCCATCGCGCTCGAGGCGGCGAGCTCCATGCCCGCGCCGCGTCCGCCGGCGGCGCGCCCCGCGAGGTAGAGCCCTCGCACGGGCGTGTGCACCGCCGGCCGCGCGCGGCCGACCTGGCCAGGCGTCTGCGCCGTCCCCGCGGCGAGTTCGCCGCCCGGGACGCGCGCTTCCCCGCGCCCGTTCCCGGGCGAGTCGTCGACGCCGTCGACGAAGAGCGCCGCGGAGAGCAGGCCGGGCACCGCGCCGGCGAGCGCGCGCAGGAGCTCGTCGGCCGTCGCGGCGGGCGCGCCGGGCGAGGCGCCGCCGCTCGCGCCGGACACGGCGCACGCGCAGAGGAGCTCATGCCCGGGCGGCGCGAGCGACGGATCGAAGCGCGTCGGCGCGAGGCAGTAGAACGGCAAGGCCGGCGCGCCGTCGCCGCCGCCGCCGAGGCCGGCGAGCGCGCCCGCCGCGACGAGCCGCTTGCGCAGCCCGATCTTCACCTGGGCCTGCCTCGGCTGCGGCGTCAGCGCGCGGGCGCGCGCCACGTACGCCTCCGGGAAGTGCGGCTCGCCCACGAGGCCCGCGACGGTGGGCAGGAGGCCGGCCGTGCTCACCACGACGCGCGCAGACAGCGTCGTCCCGTCCTCGAGCTCCACGCCGCGCACGCGCCGAGCCTGCACCAGCACGCGGCGCACGGTCGTGCCCGTCCGCACGGCGGCGCCGTGCTCGCGGGCCAGACGGCAGAAGACGTCGGGGACCCGAGCCGCGCCGCCCTCGGGGTAGCTCTGCCGTCCGGAGCGGGCGAGCCGGCGCAAGGAGAAGAGCGCCTCGCCGGCCGACGCCTCGGATCCGGGAAGCAGCAGCGGCAGGCCGAGCAGCCCGCCGAGCCGCGCCGCGGCCGCGGCGCGCGGGAGGAAGCGGGCCGCATACGCCTCGGCCGTCACGTCATCGCACGCGGCCAGGTCCACGTCGCGCATCGCCGTGGCGTGCGCGAGGAGGCGCGCGGCGCGCGCGGCCTCCAGGGGCGTGAGCTCGAGGGCGCGCGCGAGATCCAGCGCGGACGCGGCCAGCCGCCGGTGATCCGCCGGCAAGACAACGCGGCCGCCGCGCGGCGCCCCGGCGCGAGCCCCGCGCGCGGCGCCCGCGAAGCAGAGCGCGGCGGGCTCGCTGCTCTGCCGGAAGGCGATCGCGTCGCCCTGGCCCACGCGGCGGAGCACGTCGCCGAGGGGGCCCTCCTCGCCGCGGCAGAGCATGTGCGTGCCTGTATCGACACGGAAGCTGTCCCTCTCGTAAGCCGCAGCGGAGCCGCCCAGGCGGCGCTCCTTCTCGGCGAGGAGGGTCGGGATGCCGGCGTGCGCCAGGAGGAGCGCCGCGGCAGCGCCGCCGACGCCCGAGCCGATCACCACCGCGCGCAAGGGGACCTCGTCCATGACGTCGCGAGAACATAACGCGGCGAGCCCGTGCGCGGCATGTCGTGCAGCACCCTCCGGCGTCGCAGGAATCACGCCACGTGCGCAAGGAGCACCAGAAGCGCTGGGAGCGCACACAACGCTGGGAGCGCAACGAGCGGAGCGGCGGAGCGTAAGCAACGCTGGACGCGCCAGGCGCGCGGCGCCCGCGAGTAGCGCGCAGCAGCGCAAGCCGACAAAGGGTCGAGGCGCGCGCCGAGCGTTGACCCTCGAGAGTGGCCCCTCGTAGAGTGTAGCCTTGCAGCCGACGTGCCCGCCATGAAGACCTGCCCGCAGTGCCATCAGCGTTATCCGGCCGACAGCGCCTTCTGCTTCATCGACGGCTCGTCGCTCGTCTCCGAGAAGGATCCCCGCATCGGGATGTCGATCGCGGGCCGGTACGTCATCGAGCAGGCGCTCGGGATCGGCGGGATGGCCACCGTCTACCGGGCCTACAACAAGCTCATCGGAACGCCCTGCGCCATCAAGATCCTGAGCCGCGAGTTCGCGCAGGACACGACGACGCGGGAGCGCTTCCGGCGCGAGGCGCGGCACGCGCAGCGGCTCGCGCACCCGAACATCATCGAGATCTTCGATCAGGGCGACACCGACGAGGGGCTGCCCTTCCTCGTGATGGAGCTGCTCCAGGGGACGAGCCTCGCCGACGTGGTGGAGCGCAGCCGGGTGCCGCTCGCGCGGGCGCTGCCCATCTGGGTGCAGATGGCGCGCGCCCTCGGCCGAGCGCACGACTTCGACGTCGTGCACCGCGATCTCAAGCCCGAGAACGTGTTCCTGCTGAAAGGCGACTGGGTGAAGCTGCTCGACTTCGGCATCGCCCGGTGCGCGCAGGACGCGCGGCTCACGAACCTCGGCGAGATCTTCGGCACCCCGCAGTACATGGCGCCCGAGCGCAGCACGACGATCGACGCGGGCCCCCCGGCCGACCTCTACTCGCTCGGGGTCATCATGTTCGAGATGATCACGCAGCGGCTGCCGTTCGACGCGCCCGATCCGGCGAGCTGGATCCTGAAGCACATGAACGAGCAACCGCCGGCCCTCAAGGAGCTCGCCCCCGAGATGCCCGACGCGCTCGACCGGCTGGTCAGCGCCCTGATGGCGAAGGCGCCCTCGGAGCGCCCCGTCGACGCGTACCGCGTGCTCGCGGAGCTCGAGGAGATCGCGGCGGCGAACCGGATCGCGCTCCCCCCGCCGCCCGAGGCGATGCCGCGCGACTCGGCCGTGCGGTCGCGCGGCACCGGGCGCGATCCCTGGATCAACCGGCTCGATCTGTTCGAGAAGATGACGGCCCGCGCGTTCGGCGCGTCCGCGCCGGCGGACATCCAGCGGCAGCTCGAGGGGCTGCGCGGCCTCGTGCGGGAGCACGCCGAGCTCCGCTCGAGGGCGCTCGACGAGCAACGGCGCCTCGAGGGCGTCGCCGAGGAGTGGCGCGACGGCCGGCTGCAGATCGGGCGGGCGATGGACGCGCTCACGGTCGACGCCTCGCTCACGCGCGACGAGGCCCGCTCCTTCCGCGCCAGGGTGGCGCCGCTGAACGCGGCGACGCAGGCGTTCATTCCGGCGGTGCTGAGCGCGCACAAAGAGGCCGTGCGCTGGGAGGGACGGAGCGGGTTCGCCGAGCCCTACCTCGAGCTCGCCGCCAGCTACCGCCGGCTGGCCGAGCTCGTCGAGGGCTGGTACGCGTCGCGGAAGGCGGATTACGAGGCGGAGAGCGAGGCGATCGCCCGCGAGCACGAGGTGGCCGAGGTGGACGCGCAGATCAAGAAGCTGCGCGAGCGGCTCGAGGAGCTCGATCGGCAGCTCGAGGCGCGGCGCCGGGAGTCCCAGGAGCGCATCGCCGAGATGGGGCGCAGGGCCGATCAGCTCGACGCGGAGCTGCTCCACCTGGCCAGCCGGTTCTGCGCGCCGCTCCGATCGAAGCCGGAGCTCGGCACGCTCTTCGTGGAGCTCGAGCGGCTCGCCGGCTGAGCGCTCGGCGCCGGCGCGCCTCGGACGCGCCGCCCGGCGACGAGCAGGCCGCGTCGTCCCCGCGGAGCCCGTGGATCCGGCGCGGACGCGCCTCGGCGGGGATCGCGCCGGCGTCACAGCAGGCCCCCGTCGCCTGGTTTCATGGTTTCACGTCGCGCGCCAGCGCGGTCGCCGCACCTCTTGCGTACTAAGCTACCCTCCGTGACGCTCGCCCCCGCACCAGAGCCGCGGCGCCCGCCGCCGCGTGCGCCGGGACGCATGCGCCGCGCCGCGTCCGCCGCGGCGACGACGCTCGGGCTGGCTCTGGTGTTCACCGGCGCCGCGGCCGTCGGTGTCGCGCTCCACCTCGACACGCCCGCCGCGCGCCGCGTCGCCCGGGACGCCACGAACCGGCTGCTCGGTTCCCTCTTCCAGGGGCGGATCGTCGCCGACGAGATCGACGCGCTCAGCCTGAGCGGCGTGCGGATCCGCTCCGCGGTCGCGCTCGATCCCCGGGGGAACAAGGTGATCCGTGCGGGCGGCATCGAGGCGCGCGCCGACGTGCTCTCGATGCTCCGCGGCGCGCTCCTCGGGGCGGGCGCGCTCCGCATCGAGGTCCCGTACATCCGGGTCGAGCAGATGGAGGTGCTGGTCCAGGACAGCGGCGCGGGCGGCGTCA
This sequence comes from Sorangium sp. So ce887, assembly GCF_051521455.1. Lineage (NCBI taxonomy): Bacteria > Pseudomonadati > Myxococcota > Polyangiales > Polyangiaceae > Sorangium > Sorangium sp. So ce887. The sequence continues at coordinate 6,548,543 of NZ_CP150354.1, forward strand.
CCCTCGGCGACACGTTCACGCCGCTGCCGCCGAGCCGCCCGCCGTCGCCTGCGCCCGAGGCCCCGCCGCGCGAGGTCGTCGTCGCGCTCTCGCGCATCGAGATCGGGCGCGGGTGGATCCACGGGCAGCTCGCGCCGCCGCGCGCGCTCGACGCCGACGTCAGCCGGCTCGTCGGGTCGGTGCACATCGGCCCGGAGGGCGTGGCGGTCGACGTGGACCAGACCGGCCTCGTGGATCGCGCCTTCCTGCCCGCCAGGACCGCGGGCACGGCGAACTACCACCTCCGCGCCGGCGAGAAGGTCCGGATGTGGAGCAGCTTCGCCGGTCGGCTCGCCGACGTCGAGGTCACCGCCCGGGCCGTGCTCGACGAGGAGCACCTCGAGGCGCACGCGAGCATCCCGCGCGCGACGCCGGAGCAGCTCCGGAGCCTCCTGCCGGATCACCCCCTCACCGAGCCGGTGGCCGCGCGCGTCTCGCTGAACGGCCATCTCCCCCAGCTCGACGTGGCCGCCTCGTTCTCGGCGGACCCTCCCGGCCCGGCGGGGGGCAGCGTCGCCCTCGCGGGGCGGCTCGACGTGACGGGGCCCGTCCGGCTCGACGCCGATGTGCAGGCGCGCGACATCGATCTGCGGGTCTTCGGCGTGCACCTCTCGCCCGCGGCGGCGGGCGGCGAGCGCGGCGCGGCCCCCATCAGGACAGGCGCGGCCCCCATCAGGACAGTCGCAGCCCCCATCAGGACAGGCGCAGCGGCGAAGTCCCTGCGGGAGAGCGGTCCAGCGCCCGTGGAGGCGGCGCCCTCGATCACCGCCGAGGGCCGGGTGCGCGTCGAGCTCGGCGACGAGCTCCGGCTCACCGTCGAGGCGCGGACGGAGCCGACCGAGCTGCTCGAGGAGCGGGTGCCGGCGGCGGACGTCCACCTCGTGCTCGACCGCGGCGAGCTCCACGTACGCGCGCACCTCCACGAGCCGGGCGCGCCGATCGACGCCGCCGTCTCGCTCCTGCCGGGCGACCAGGGTATCCGCTTCGCGGCGACGGCCGACATCCCGGCCATCGCCGCGGCGCCGCGCCTCGCCGGGCCCGTCGACGGCGCCGGCCGCGTGCGCGTCGAGGGGAGCCTGCGCAAGGGGGCGCTCGACGCGCGGGTCGAGGGCGCGTTCGCCGCGCTCCGGATCGGTCCGGACGTCGCGCTCGCGAGCGCGCGCTTCGCGGGGCGGGTCTCCGGGCCGGTCGACGCGCTCACGGTGAGCGGCTCGCTCTCCGGCCAGGAGGCGCTCGCCGGCGGCCACACGTTCGACGAGGTCACGGCGCAGATCTCCGGCCCGCTCGCCGCGCCGAAGCTCCGCGCGACGGTCACCGACGGCGACGACACCCTGAACGCCTCCGCCCGGCTGAGCTCCGCCACCGGCGCGCTCCGCGACGTCGAGCTCCAGCTGAAGCGCGACGGCGCCGAGGTCGCGGGGAAGATCGCGGCGATCCACCCCTCGGCCCGCGGGCTCGCCGTCGAGGGGATCGAGCTCGCCTCCGCCGAGCTCGGCTCGCTGAAGGGTCAGCTCGCGGTGCGCGGCGACGACGTGACCGGGCGCCTCCAGGGCAAGGACATCGACGTCGGCCGCCTCGCGCGGATGCTCGGGATCCCGCTCCGCGTGCGCGGGCGCGCGAACGTCGACGTCGCGCTCGACCGCGACCGCGAGACCGGGCGCTCGGGCCACGTGCGGCTCGCTCTCACGGGCGGCGAGGTCGCGTTCCTGTCCGGCGTCTCGGCGCAGCTCACGGCGACCTTCGAGCGCGACCAGCTCAAGGCCGACGGGCTCGTGCGCCTCGACGCGAGGACGCCGCAGGCGGCCGGAGGACCGGCGGGGAACGGCGCGTGGGGCGGCGCGCTGCCGCGGTGCGCCGGCACCCTCGCGAGCGTGCGCTTGTCCGGCGCCGAGGGCACGCTGAAGGGGCCTCTCCTGCGCGCGGAGACGTGGGCCGCTCTGGTCGGGCAGGCCGAGGTCGCCGCGGACGACTGGGACCTCGGGTGCCTCGCGCAGCTCATGCCGATCGGGCACATCGTGAGCGAGGTGCGCGGCAAGCTCACGACCCGCTTCCAGGTCTCGCGCGCGCCCGGCGAGCCGTTCCCCTCGCTGCACGACGTGCTCGTGCGGACGCAGGGCCTCGCGCTCGCCGGGCCTCACCGCCTGGGCGCCGAGCGCCCGGCCTGGGAGTCGCGCTTCATCGACGCGCAGCTCAAGGGCTCGCTCGACGGGACGACCGGCAAGGCCGACGCCGCGCTGACCCTGTACGACGGCGGGCTGCTCGCCGACGCCTCCGGCTCGATCGAGCTCGATCTCGCGGCGCTCGCGGGGCCGCCCGCGGGCCGGTGGTCGTCGCTCCTGCGCTCGCCCATCGCCGCGCAGGTCTCGCTGCCGCGGCGCGCGATGGACGAGCTCACCACCCTCCCCTCGTTCGTGCGCGACGCGCTCCCGCCGCTCGCCGGCGAGCTGCGGATCGACGCCTACGCCAACGGCACCCTCGCGCGTCCATCCCTGACGGCGCGCACCCTCTGGTGGGGCTTCACGTACGTGCCACCGGGCGCGAAGGGCGCGACGGATCTCCTGTTCCCCACCGACCTCGACGCGTGGCTCACGTACGACAGTGAGAAGGCCACGCTGGACGCGCACGTCACGCGCGGCGCGGACGAGATCGCGACCGTGCGCGCCGAGGTGATCGCGCCGCTCGACCGCCTGCTCGGGGACGCCTCGGCGCGCGCGCTGAGGGGCGCGCCTCCGCCCCCGGCGTGGACCGGCCGCTTCCGCGCGACGCTGCGCAACGTCCCGCTCGGCGAGATCCCGCTGCTCGGCGACAACGGCATCGGCGGGCACCTGAGCGGCGAGATCGAGATGCGCGATCTCAACGTCGCGCCTGCGCTCACGGCGCACCTCACGCTGCCGGGCGTCACGATCGGGAGCGATCTCGCCTTCGAGCGCGGCGTGCTCTCGCTGCGGATCGACCCCAGGCGCAGGACGGGGCGCGGTGACCTCCACGTCACCGAGCTCGCGCTCGAGGGCCGGCGCGGCGGCAAGCTCCGGGCGAACGCCTACGCCAGCGTGCGCTTCCGCGACGGCTTCCTCCCGATCCCCGACGGCGAGCGCACCGACCTCGCCATCTCGGCGGAGCGCTTCCGGCTCGCGGCGCTGCAGCCGCTGGTCGGCGGATTGCTGAGCAAGCTCGACGGCACCCTGGACGGCGACCTGCACGTCGAGCTCGGCGGCGCGTCCGGGGCCGACGGGGGCAGCATCCGCGCCCATCTGGAGGTCCGGGACGGGGTCGTGCACATCCCCGAGCTCGGGCAGGAGCTGCGCGACGTGGCCGCCCGCGTCACGGCCGACAGCGGCGTCGTCCGGATCGAGGGCTTACGCGCGGCGGGCACCACCGGGCAGGCGCAGGGCTGGGCGCTGTTCCGGCTCGACGGGCTCGCGCTGCGCGACGGGGCCGGGGCGCTGACCATCGCCGACGACCAGGCGCTCCCGCTCACGCTCGAGGGGGTGCCGCTCGGGACCGCCTCGGGGACGCTGTCGTTCATCGCCGAGAAGAAGCCGGGCGAGCTCGCGCTCTACGCGACGGTCCCGAGGCTCCGCCTCTCGCTGCCGGCGACGAGCAGCCGCGACGTGCAGCCGCTCGGCGACAACCCCGACATCTCCGTCTCCCACGCGCTCGGGCCGGAGAAGCAGAAGCGCGCGGCGGACGCGCTCCGCTACACGATGACGTTCGACGTGCGCGACGCGGCGGTCAGCGGCGCCGGGCTCCGGCTGCAGCTGAGGAGCGCCGAGGACGCGCCGCCGCGGGTCGTGATCGGCGAGGACGTGGAGGTGTCGGGCGGCATCGAGCTCGCGCGGGGCGAGCTCGAGATCTACGGCAAGGTGTTCGAGATCGAGGGCGGGCGCGTGCGCCTGCGCCAGGAGGAGACCTCGAACCCGCACCTGAACGCCACGGCGCACTGGGACGCCCCGGACGGCACGCGCATCCACGTCGCCTTCAACGGCAACCTCCGGCCCATCACCGAGCGGACGCTGCGCTTCACCTCGAGCCCGCCGAGCTCGCAGCAGGACATCCTCGCGCGGCTCCTGTTCGGCGCCGATTTCTCCGAGGGCGCGCAGGCGACGGGCGCCGAGACGCCCGCGCGGCTGGCCGCGGGCCGCATGGTCGCGTCGGTCGGCGGCGAGCTCGCGGCGGCGCAGTTCAACGCGCTGCTGAGCGGCATCGCGCCGCTGCGCGGGCTGTCGACGCGGTTCGGGACGACCTCGGACGGGACGCTGCGGACGAGCCTCATCTACCGGCTGAACGACGACCTGACGGCGAAGGCCACCTTCCAGGAAGGCGCGCTGCAGGGCTCCACGACGAGCGGGGGCGGGCCGAACCCCGGGGGGACGGCGAGCGAGCGCGGCACGCGGACCGAGGTCACCGTCGACTGGCGCTTCGACGAGCACTGGACGCTCCGCGGCACGGTGGGCGTCGACGCGCGCCAGACGACCTCGGGCATGCTCGACCTGCTCTGGCAGTACCGGTACTGAGCGGCGCGAGCGGGCGGAGCTAGCTTGCGGCCCGCGCGGGCAGCCGGATCTCGCGCCCGCTGACGCAGAGCGTGGGCGGCTCGGCTTCGACGAGCAGCGGGGCGAGCTGCGACTGCGCGTGGCGCGAGAAGCGCGCATCGAGCGCGCCGCCGCGGGCGCGCGCGTACACGACGCCGTCGTCGCCGAGGGAGAGCGTCGCCGGATCGAGCGGCTCCTCGGTGCCGTCGAAGAGGAGCAGCGTGACCGCGCCGCCGTCGCCGATCCGGAGCGCGTCGACGAAGAGCGGGGCGTCGTCGGCCTGGAAGTAGCACCAGTCGTAGCCGTTCGTGAGGATCGGACGGCCGTCGTCCGGGTGCCGCGCGATCCACGACCTGAGCCCGCGCTCGAGCGCCGGGTGGTCGACACGGGCGCCGTCGTGCCAGAAGCGGCCCTCGCGATCGAGCCGGATCGAGCTCTCGCGGGACGTCCCTGGGGGCGGCGCGAACCGGAAGAAGTCAGGATGGTCGCCGGGCTTCATGGGTCACCTCGCAGGAGAGATGCGCCCCGGCGCGGCGCCGCGCAAGCCGCGCGCGCCGGGGAGTACTATAGCGAGCCCATGCGATCCCAGACGGACGAGGCCGTGGCCGACGAGCACCTGCGCGCGACGCGGGCGTACTACGACGAGTTCTCCGCGCGCTACGAGGCCCGGCGCGGGGGGCGCGATCGCGGGGGCTACCACGACCTCGTCGACGCGCTCGAGGTCGACTTCGTGCGGCGCTTCGGCGAGGGCCGCGACGTGCTCGAGGTGGGGTGCGGCACCGGGCTCCTGCTCGCGCGGATCGGCGCGTTCGCGCGCTCTGCGCGCGGGGTCGACCTCTCGCCCGGCATGCTCGAGCACGCCCGCGAGCGCGGGCTCGACGTCGTCGAGGGGAGCGCGACCACCCTGCCGTTCGCCGACGAGAGCTTCGACGTCGCCTGCTCGTTCAAGGTGCTCGCCCACGTCGAGGACGTGCGCCGCGCGCTGTCCGAGATGGCGCGCGTGGTGCGGCCCGGCGGGCACGTGATCGCCGAGTTCTACAACCCTCTCAGCCTGCGCGGGCTCGTGAAGAAGCTCGGCCCGGCGGGCGCCATCAGCGACAGGACCCGGGAGAGCGCCGTCTTCACGCGCTTCGACGCGCCGCGCGCCGCCGCGGCCCTGATGCCCGAGAGCGTGCGCGTCGTCGCCTCGCGCGGCGTGCGCATCGTGACGCCGTTCGCGGCCGCGATGCGGGTGCCCGGCCTCGGGCGGCTCCTGCACCGGGCGGAGTGGGCGCTGTGCGACACGCCGCTCGCGCAGCTCGGCGGGTTCTGGATCGCCGCCGCGCAGAAGGCGTGAGCCGCGCGGCGGCCCCGGTCAGAACCGGCCGAGGAGCCCCGCGTAGAGGCCGCCGGGGAGCACCGAGATCGTCGGCGCGGCGCGGAAGCTCGGGGGCGGCGGCACGCGGCGCGTGCGGAAGGAGACCCTCTCCGGGACGAACGTGATCTGCGCGTGGGCGATCCCGGCCGCGACGAGCGTCGCGAACGCCCCGAAGGCCACGCGGTTGACGGCGGCCGCGGTGCCGATCCGGCGGTTCAGCGCGTCGATGTCGACGCTCTGCGCGGGCCTGCCCGGCGTCGAGGGCCTCGGCGTGACGTCGACGTTCTCGTAGCTGGACAGCGCCAGCGCCGACACGATCGAGGTCCCGCCGGCGACGGCCTGGCTGACCAGGAAGAACCAGCCGATCCCCTCGTCGCCGTTCTGGAACTGCCCCACCCCGAAGGGCAGCATCGCGGTCCATCGGGAGTTCCTCTCCACGACCCGCTCGCGCCCGGCGAGGCGGCGGAGCTCGGCGACCCAGCGGCGCTCGTCCTCGCGGCCCCGCTCGATCCGCAGCCGCTCCGCGCGCTGCGCCTCGGCCTTCTGCCGCGTCATCTCCTCGATCCGCGCCCGGATGCGCGCCCGGACCGCGGTGAACCGATCGATGACCTCGGGCTGGAACACCGCCGGGTTTGGCGAGTACACCGGGTTGTCGAGGAGGATCTGCTCGATGTACGCGTCCGCCTCGCCCGTGCGCCGCAGCGCCACGAGCGCCGCGACGGCGAGGCCGCGCGCCCGCTCGACCAGGACCGGATCCGCGATCCGGCACGGCTTGCCCTCCCCCTCGGTCGCGCCGCGCTCGCAGGGCGCGTTCGCGGGGTCGAGCATCGTCGCGAAGCGGCTCACGGCCTCCTCGTAGTGCCCGGCGTCGAAGCGCGTCTTGGCGAGCTCGAACTGCTGCATGTCGTCGGCCCGCGCCGGGCCCGTGAAGAGCAGCGCGAGGGCGCCCGCCGCGGCCGCAACGAGGCGCCGCGGCGCGAGCAGGGCGCGGCGGCTCCCGACCGATGGGAAGCGAGCGCCGGGAGACTTCCCGCCTGGAGTTCGCGCAGCCATGCGGAGGGGTGCGCCGTGATGTAGCGGAGTTTGGCCGGGGATGCTGAGATTTCAGGCGCCGACGCCTTGATTCTGTCGATGCCGTCAGCCGGACGGCCAGGAAACGGTGTTCGATTCGCCGGCCACGAGCGTCACGTTGCCGACGCGCGGCGCCGCGTCCGGCGTCGCGGGCGTGAAGATGCAGCGCCCGCTCCAGGACACGTCGTTCAAGGTCACCGTCTGCGGCGTGCCCGCGTAGCCGATCAGGCCGATCTGCGGACACGCGTACTGCGCGCTCGGCGGCGCGCCGCTCAGGACGACCGTGCTGGGCAGGATCTCCAGCTTGTGCACGATCCGCTGCGGCGCGGTGACGCCGGGCTTGGGCGCGACGACCGAGATGACGCCCGAGTACGACTTGCAGCACCGCGAGCCGGGCACGCTGAGTTGGATGCTGTGCGCGCCGACCTTGAGCGGCGTGACCTTGTTCGCGCCGAACCAGTGGATCTCGACGCCATCGAGCACCACCTTGGCGCCGCTCGGGACGATCTGGAAGACGACGTCGCGGAGCGCCGGGACCTCGCCCTGAGGCGCGGCCGACGGCGCGATCGACGGCGGCTGAGGCCGCCGGCGAGGCCGCGGCGCGCTCGCGAGCTCCGTCGCGCTGGGCGCGACCGCGCGCAGGTTCGGCGGCGGGATCAGGGCCTCGAGGGGCGCCGGCCGCGGCGGCTCGGCCGCGGCCGGCGCGTCCCCCTCCGGCGACGGCGGGGGCTCGCGGAGCGCGCGGGCGACACCGAACGCGGCGACGCCGAGCGCCACCGACCCGAGCGCGACGAGCAGCGCGCGCCGCGCGAGCAGCCTCCGGCTGCGGCTCGCGTTCAGCTTCGCGATCCGCTTGAGGATGCTCAGATCGTTCGGCGCGAGGGCGAGCGCCCGGTTGTAGTCGGCGGCCGCGCCCGGCACGTCGCCGCGCTTGCGGCCGGCCTCCGCGCGCGCCACGAGGCGCGGGACGAGCCGCGCGACGTGCCGCTCGGTGTAACCCGCCGGGTCGGCGAAATAGGCGGCGAGCTCGACGCGGGGCTCCGCGATGCCGAGCTCGGTCAGCTCGGCCCGGATCAGCTCGGCGAGCGCGCGCGGGCCCGCCGCGCGGGCCGCGATGTCGTGCGCCAGGGCGCTCGCGGCGATCCGGCTCCAGCGCGCGCCCACGGCGGGCCGCTCGCGCTCCGCCTCCGGGTAGGCCCCCTCGAGCACCTTGCGGAGCACCTGCGCCGGGTTCTTGCCCTCGAACGGCAGGTGCCCGACGAGGCACTCGTAGAAGAGCACCCCGAGCGCGAAGACGTCGGTGCGCGCGTCGACCTCACCTCCCTCGATCTGCTCCGGCGCCATGTGCGCCGGCGAGCCGAGCACCTGCCCGGTCGACGTGACGCCCTGGGCGTCGAGGATCTTGGCGATGCCGAAGTCGGTGAGCTTGATGACCACGCTCGCGCCGTCCCAGCTGACGCCGGGGCGGTCGGATGGCAGCTCGACGAGCACGTTCTCCGGCTTCACGTCGCGGTGGATGATCCCCGACGCGTGCGCGTGCTCCAGCGCGTCGCAGAGCTCGAGCGCCATGGCGGCGCCGATCTCGGCCGGCAACTCGCGGTGGGAGCCCAGGATCTTGCGCAGCGTGGAGCCGCGGAGCAGCTCGACCACGAGGTAGCGCTCGCGGTCCTGCTCGCTCGAGACGTCGTACACCTCGACGATGCCGGGGTGGCGCAGCTTCGCCGCTGCGCGCGCCTCGGCGACGAAGCGGGTGCCGACCTCCGCGTTCTCGCGGAGGTGCTTGTGAATGATCTTGACTGCGACCTCGCGGCGGAGCCGCGGGTCGCGGGCGCGGTAGACCGTGGCCATGCCGCCATGGCCGATCTCCTCGATCAGCTCGTATTTCTCGAGCTTCGGGAGGCCTTCTGCGCCCGCGTGTCTGGAGAGGGATTCCTGCTCGCCCGTCGAGCCCCTATCGCGGGCGGGCAGGCTCATTCAACAACCTTCACCCGAATCGTGTTGGTCGACCCCGAGACGCCGACAGGAGCACCAAAGATGGTGACGAGCTTGTCGCCCGGCGAGACGACGCCGTTCGCAAGCAGTTGACCGGTGGCGCGCTCGACCATCTCATCCGAGTTCCGGAGCGCGTCGACGGGGAACGGCACCACGCCCCAGAGCAGCGCGAGCCGCCGGCGCGTCGTGTCGTTCGGCGAGAAGGCGACGATCGGCACCACGGGGCGCGCCTTCGACGCGTACCGCGCGGTGAGGCCGCTCTCGGTGAACGCGATGATGAGCTTCGCCCCGATGTCCCGCGCGATGTCGCACGCGGCGCGCGCGGTCGCCTCGGGGACGTTCGCGCGCTGGCCGGGCTGCTCGCTCGAGAGATAGCGGTAGAACGAGCTCTGCTCGGCCTCGGTGACGATGCGGGCCATCATCCGCACGACGAGCGGCGGGTGCGCGCCGGTCGCGGTCTCCTGCGAGAGCATGACCGCGTCGGTGCCCTCGAAGACGGCCGTCGCCACGTCGCTCGCCTCGGCGCGCGTCGGGCGCGTCGCGGTCACCATCGACTGGAGCATCTCCGTGGCGACGATGACCGGCTTCTGGTGCACGCGGGCGAGACCGAGGATCTCGCGCTGGATGATCGGCACCCGCTCCGGGTTGAACTCCACGCCGAGATCGCCGCGCGCCACCATGACCCCGTCCGAGGCGAGGATGATCGACTCGAGGTTGTCGATGGCGCCCGGCGTCTCGATCTTGGACACGATCGGCGTCGGGCGGCCCCAGGCGTCGCAGATGTCGCGGACGTGCCGGACCTCGTCCGCGTTGCGCACGAACGAGAGGGCGACGTAATCGACCCCCTGCGCGAGGCCGAAGCTCAGGTCGGCCTTGTCCTTCTCGGTGAGGGCCGAGATGCGCACGCGCCTGGCGGGCAGGTGGACGCCGACGCGATCGCGCAAGCGTCCGCCCTGCGTCACGCCGGCGTGGACGCGCTCGCCGTCGACCTTGGTGACGGTGACCACGACACGGCCGTCGTCGATCAGGACGACGTCGCCCGGCTGCAGGTCGGAGGCGAGCCCCTCGTAGAGGATCGGGATCTCGCCCGGCGTGGCGACGGGGCTGTCCCTGTTCGCCTCGACCAGTGTGACAGAAGCCCCGTCAGCCACCTCGAAGGTGTTGCCGGGGAAGCGACCGGCTCGGATCTTCGGGCCGCAGAGATCCTGCAGGATCGCCACTGGCTTTCCGCAGGCCTCCGCAGCCGCGCGGACCGTGGCAATTGCCTTGCCGTGATCCTCATGCGAGCCGTGAGAGAAGTTGAGTCGAGCGACATCCATACCGGCGCGGATCAACTGCTCCAGCGTCGTTTGAGAGTCACACGAAGGACCAATGGTACAGACGATTTTCGCTCTGCGTACGAGCACGGGCGGAGCATGCCACGAGCAGGGGTCGCGACACTACCCTGATTGTGAAGGAGCCATGCTGACTTCACCGGATTCCAACAAACCGGCCGGGGCGACGGGCCCGGACACCGCGCGCGCGTCGACGCAGCCGCCGAGCGCGCCGGCCCGCGGGCGGGCAGCGATCGCCGCGCGAGGCCGCGGATCGCTGAAAAACAGGTGATTTTTGTGAGGAGCGTGAGCGTCGGGGAGGCCGGCGCGCGCCGCAGCGCGGCATGGCCTCCCCGTGTGGGGTCGCGTGACTAGGAGCGTCGCTCGCGGCGCTCGCGCGGCGGTCCGCCTCGATCGCGATCCATGCCGGGTCGCGATCCGCGGTCGCCGCCGCGCCCTCCGCCCGGACCATCGCGTCGCGGCGGCGGGCCGGCGTCGCGCGCCTGCGCCATGCGCTCGCGCGCCCGATCGCCCTCCTCGCCCTCCGGCAGCGGCAACAGCTCGCGCCGGCTCAGCCGGATCTTGCCGTCGCGATCGACGCTCAGCACCTTCACGTCGATCGAGTCGCCCTCCTTGAGGACGTCCTCGACGCGCTCGACGCGCGTGTGGGCCATCTCCGAGATGTGCAGCAGGCCGTCGGTGTTCGGGAGGATCTCGACGAAGGCGCCGAAGTCGGTGATGCGCTTGACCGTCCCCGGGTAGGTCGCCCCGACCTCGGGCTCGGCCGTCAGCCCCTTGATGATGTCGAGCGCCCTCTTCACCGCGTCGGAGTCGGCCGACGCGACGTTCACCGTGCCGTCGTCCTCGACGTCGATCGCGACGCCGGTCTGGTCGACGATGCCCTTGATGGTCTTGCCGCCGGGGCCGATGATGAGCCGGATCTGGTCGGGCTTCACGCGCACCGTGGTGATCCGCGGCGCGTACTGGCTGAGCTCGGGCCGCGTGGTCGCCAGCGTCTCGAGCATCTTGTTCAGGATGTGGATCCGCCCCTCGCGCGCCTGATCCAGCGCCTGCATCAGGATGTGCCGGCTCAGGCCGGCGATCTTGATGTCCATCTGGATCGCGGTCACGCCGCGCGCCGTGCCGCAGACCTTGAAGTCCATGTCGCCGAGGTGGTCCTCGTCGCCGAGGATGTCCGAGAGCACCGCGTAGCGCTGGCCCTCCATGATGAGCCCCATCGCGATGCCGGCGACCGGCGACTTGATCGGCACGCCCGCGTCCATCAGCGAGAGGCACCCGCCGCAGACCGCCGCCATCGACGACGAGCCGTTCGACTCGAGCGTCTCCGACACGATCCGGATCGTGTAGGGGAACTGATCCGGCGCCGGGATCATCCGCAGGAGCGCGCGCTCGGCGAGCGCGCCGTGGCCGATCTCGCGCCGGCCGGGGCCGCGCATCGGCTTCGTCTCGCCGGTCGAGAAGGGCGGGAAGTTGTAGTGGAGGTAGAAGCGCTTCCACGTCTCCCCCATCAGGCCGTCGATCTTCTGCTCGTCGGTCGAGGTGCCGAGCGTCGTCGTGACGATCGCCTGCGTCTCGCCGCGCTGGAACAGGGCGCTGCCGTGCACGCGCGGGAGCAGGCCCACCTCGCTCATGATCGGCCGGATGCTCTTGCCGTCGCGCCCGTCGATGCGCCGGCCCTCCTCGATGACGTAGGTGCGGACGACGTGCGCCTTGCGCTCCTCGAACTCGGCCTTCACGAGCCCTTGGATGGGCAGGAGCTTGTCGGCGCCGAGCTCGGCGGCCAGGGTCTCGGTCATCCGCTTCTTGAGCGAGCTGTAGCCCTCGTAGCGCGCCTTCTTGTCGGTCACCCGCGTCGCGGCCTTGAGATCGCCGTCGACGAGCTCGGCGACGCGCCGCTTGATCTCCGCCGGGAGCTGAGGGGCGACGAACTCGCGCTTCGGTTTGCCCACCGCGGCGCGCATCTTCTCGATGAGATCGATGACCGGCTGCGCCGTCTCGTGCGCGAACATCAGCGCGTCGATGATCTCGGCCTCGGTCGCCTCCGCGGCGCCGCCCTCGACCATCACGATCGCGTCGCGCGAGCACGCGACGACGAGATCGATGTCGCACTTCTCGATATCGGCGGCCGTCGGGTACGCGACGAACTCGCCCTCGAGCCGGCCCACGCGCACGCCGACGATCGGCCCCTCCCAGGGGACGTCCGAGATGTGCAGCGCGGCGCTCGCGCCCGTCAGGGCGAGGACGTCCGCCTTGTTCTGCTTGTCGCTGGAGAGGACCGTGGCGATGATCTGCGTGTCCCGCTTGAAGCCCTCCGGGAAGAGCGGGCGGAGCGGGCGATCCATGAGGCGGCACGTGAGGATCTCCTCCTCGCGCTGGCGCGCCTCGCGCTTGAAGAACCCGCCGGGGATCTTGCCGGCGGCGTACGTCTTCTCGACGAACTCGCAGGTGAGGGGGAAGAAGTCGAGGCCCGGCCGCTCGTCCTGCGAGACAACGGTCACGAGCACCATGGTGTCGCCGTAGGTGACGAGCACGGCCCCGTGGGCCTGCTTCGCCAGGCGGCCGGTCTCGAGGGTGAGGGCACGGCCGCCCACCATGACGGATTCACGAACAAACATTGGGATTTCAGCTCTCTCTCGCGATCGCGAGGGCCGCTGCGTGCGGCGCTACGCCGAGCGCGAGGGGCTGCTCTTCTTCCTCGGTCCCTGCGCAGGAGCCGAGCTGCTGCGCACGAAGCGAAGACGAAGACGCGCGGAGCCCGCGCTCGGAAACGGCGAGGCCTATCCCCCCGCCGGTCCGTGGTCAATGAATGACCTCCTTAGAGCGTTCGCTCTTCTCTCGCCAGCGCAAAAAGCAGGCGTTCAGGGGGGCGTGCCGCAACCCCCCGAACGGAAGGGACCGGAACGCCGGCCCGTCGTTCGTGGCGCGTCGATGGATCGATGGATCGCGGAGGGAGCGTGGAGTGGAAGGGAGCTGCGCGGCAGAACGGACCACCCCGGCGGGCTGTCGCCAGGGCTCGTCGCCTGCTCGCTGGTCACGTGAGGTCACGCGGGTCGAGCGCCTCGCTCGGGCGTGCCACGCGGGCGCTCGAGGCGCCGCGGATCGCGCCGGCGGGCCGGCGCGATCTGCCCAGAAATCCGCTACTTGCGGAGGTTGAGGCGGCCGATGAGGTTGCGGTAGCGCTCGATGTCGATGCGCTTGAGGTAGTCGAGCTGCCGGCGGCGCTGGCTCACCAGCTTCAGCAGACCCCGGCGGGAGTGGTGGTCCTTCTGGTGCGTGCGGAAGTGATCCTGCAGCTGGTTGATCCGCTCGCTGAGGAGCGCGATCTGGACCTCGGGGGACCCGGTGTCACCCTCGTGAACCGCGTACTTCTGAATGATATCCGTCTTCTGAATCGAGTGCAGCATGGCTGGCTCTCCATGGCCCTTCCGGTGCGCTACCGAGCGTCCGGGCCGGGGCGTCTTACAACGCCGGCGACTGGCCAAGCGACGCCTGAAGGCGAGCCCCGCGCCCGTAGCGGCGGGAGCCCACGAAGTTCAGGCCAGTGAGCTGAGGAGCGCGCGAGTATACGCAGACGCCTCGGTCCGTCAACGCGGTCGACACGGGCGCGCGATTTGTCACCCCCTGAACGGCCGATTGGCTACCCTCGGTCCGCGATGCCCGGCACCCTCCGGCCCCCTGACGACGCTCCCCGACTGCAGTCGGACCCTTCCCGACCCCAGTCGGACCCACGCGGCTCCCGACCGCAGTCGGACGTACGGGGCTCGCAGTCGGACCTTCATATCGCGAACGCGATGACGAGCCTGTCTACCTCCGCCACCGCGCTCCCGGCCTCCGGGAGCGACAACGCGACCCCCAAGGTCTGCCCCACCTGCGGGGTGCGCTACCCGGCCGAGTTCAGGGTCTGCCCGCGCGACGCCGCGACGCTCGACGAGTCGGAGGACGACGCGCTCCGCGACGACCTCGTCGGCAAGACGATCAACGAGACGTACACGGTCGTGCGCGTCGTCGGCGAGGGCGGCATGGGGCGCGTCTACGAGGCGCGCCACACCCGGATCTCGAGCAAGCGCTTCGCCATCAAGATGCTGCACCCGGAGTTCGCGCGGCAGCCGCAGGTGATCTCGCGGTTCCAGCGCGAGGCCGAGGCCGCCGCCGCGGTGCAGAGCCCGTACGTCGTCACCGTCTTCGACGTCCACCGCACCGCGGAGGGGCGGCCGTTCCTCGTCAACGAGTTCCTCGAAGGCAGGGAGCTCGCCGACTACCTCAATGAGGTCGGCAAGATGAAGATCGGCCCCGCCGTGCGCATCGTCCGGCAGATCTGCAAGGCGCTCACCGCCGCCCACGCGAAGGGCGTGGTGCACCGCGACATGAAGCCGGAGAACGTGTTCCTCACCGGCGACCTCACGATGCCCACCGCCAAGGTGATCGACTTCGGCATCTCCAAGGTCGACGACGCGCCGGGCGCCGCGCTCACGCAGACGGGCATGATCATGGGCACGCCGTCGTACATGGCCCCGGAGCAGGCCCGCGGCGAGCGCGTCGATCACCGGGCGGACATCTACGCCGTCGGCGCGATCCTCTACTGTGCCCTCACCGGCAGCCGGCCGTTCGACCGCAACGACCCGACCGCGACGCTGACCGCGGTGCTCACCGAGGACCCGCCGCGCCCGCGCTCGCTCGAGCCGAGCATCCCCGAGCCGCTGGAGATGATCATCCAGCGGGCCATGGCGAAGGAGCCCATCCATCGCTACCAGACGATGGAGGAGCTCGACGCGGAGCTCGCGCTCTACGACAGCAACGAGACCGAGCCGAAGGAGATGAGCTCCCCCGGCATCCAGTCCGGGCCGCGCAACTCGCTGCCATCGGCGCCGCGCGTCGCGCCGACGATGACGATGCAGCTCCGCCAGGCGCAGCAGGTGAGCATGGCGAGGCCGCTCATCCTGCTGCTGTCGGTGCTCGGCATCTTCTGGATCGCCGGCGGCCTCATCACGCTGGTCACCGCGATCATCCGCCTCTCGCGCGGCGGCACCGTGACCGACAACCTGACGGGCCTCGAGGCGGTCCTGCTCGCGTCCGGCATCGGCTTCGCGCTGATCACCCCCGCGCTGATCGGCGCGCGCCACGTGCGCCGGAGCGTGTGGAACAACAGCATGAGGGCGGTCGATCTGGCCGACAACCTCCGCCGGCCGATCGTCGTCGGGCTGTGCGCTTACGGCTTCGCGTCGCTGCTCGTGCGGGTCGTCGAGGCCGTCGTCCTCCGGCGCGCGGCCGGCGTCGCGTGGCCCATGTGGGACGTCGTGCTGTTCGCGATCGGCGCGGTCGGCGCCGCCGGCGCGTACCTGCTGCTCCGCAGCGAGAGCCGCTAGCGCCAGCGAGCGCCGCCAGCGCCAGCGAGCGCCGCCAGCGCCAGCGAGCGCCGCCAGCGCCAGCGAGCGCCGCCAGCGTCAGCGAGAGCCGCCAGCGTCAGCGAGAGCCGAAGACGCCGCGGCTAACCGCGCCGCCCGTCGAGCCAGGCCTGGAGCAGCAGCGCCGCCGCCGCCCCGTCGACGCGCTCCTTGCTCTTTCGTCCCGAGACGCCCCCGTCGCGCAGCCGCCGCGCCGCCTCGACCGTCGTCAGCCGCTCGTCGACGAGCTCCACCTCGACGCCGGCCGCGTCGGCCAGCACCTGCGCGAAGGCCACCGCCCGCCGCGCGGCGGGCCCCTCGGCCCCGTTCATCTCGAGCGGCAGCCCCACCACGAACCGCGTGATCCCTTCGTCCCGGGCGAGCGCCGCGAGGGCCGTCAGGAGCGCCTTCCGGTTCCGCCCGTCGAGCAGCGGCCGCGGGTGCGCGTAGAGCCCGAGCTCGTCGGTCACGGCCACGCCGACGCGGGCCTTCCCAAGATCGATCGCCGCAGCGCGCGTCTTCGCCTTCGCCATGCTTCTCGGAGAGAGCACATAGCCCCCGGACGGTGAGGCGGCGAGACCCAACGTACCGGGAAGCATCCGACCGGCTTGACCCGCTCGCCAGCACCGACCATAAGCGCCGCGCGATGGAACTGCGTGCGGTACGGGGGATGAACGACATCCTCCCCGAAGAGGTGGAGCGCTGGCACAAGCTCGAGGGGGCCTTCCGCCTCCACGCGGAGCTCCACGGTTATGCCGAGGTGCGCACGCCGCTGATCGAGCCGACGGAGCTCTTCCGGCACCAGATGGGCGAGACGACGGACGTGGTCGAGAAGGAGATGTACTCCTTCGAGCGCCACGGCGATCAGCTCACCGTTCGCCCCGAGGGCACGGCGGGCGCCGCGCGCGCGTACGTCGAGCACGCGGTGCACGCCAAGGAGCCGGTCACCCGCTGGTACTACCTCGGGGCGATGTTCCGCGGCGAGCGGCCGGCCAAGGGGCGCTACCGCCAGTTCTACCAGGCCGGCTGCGAGCTCTTCGGCGATCCCGGACCGCTCTGCGACGCCGAGACGATCGACCTCGTCGCGGGCTTCCTGCAGCGCATCGGCGTCGACGACTTCGTCGTCCACGTGAACTCGCTCGGCAGCGCGGGCACGCGCGAGCGCTACCGCGAGGCGCTGCTCGCCCACTTCACGCCGCGCAAGGGCGAGCTCAGCGAGGACTCGCAGCGCCGCCTCGAGAAGAACCCCCTGCGCATCCTCGACTCGAAGGACCCGCGCGACCACGAGGTGGCGCGCGACGCCCCGTCGATCATCGACCTGCTCGACGACGCGGACCGGACCCACTGGGAGGGCGTGCTGCGCTGCCTCGACGTGCTCGGCGTGCGCTACGTCATCGACCGGTCGCTCGTGCGGGGGCTCGACTACTACACGCGCACGCTCTTCGAGGTGAAGGCGACCTCGAGCGATCTCGGCGCCCAGAGCACGCTCGCGGGCGGCGGTCGCTACGACAACATGGTCGCCGGGCTCGGCGGGCCGAGCGTGCCGGCGATCGGCTTCGCGATGGGGATGGAGCGGCTGCTCACGGTGATGCCCGACGCCCCCTCGCGCCGCAGGCCCGGCTGCTTCCTCGCCCCGCTCGGCCAGGCTGGCGCGGACCGGGCGCTCGTCCTGGCGAAGCAGCTGCGCGCGCTCGGCGTCTCGGTCGAGCTGGACGGACGCGGCGGGCGGCTCAAGGCGATGATCCGGCGCGCGGACGCCCTCGGCGCGCGGCTCTGCGTGATCCTGGGCGACTCGGAGGTCGAGCGCGGCGTCATCCAGATCAAGGATCTCGTGGCGCACGTGCAGGAGGAGATCCCGCTCGAAGGGGCGGCGCGCGTGCTCGCGGATCGGGCCCTCGAGGCTTCACCCATCGGCCAGCGGGGAGCGCGTTGACCTCCGAGGCGATGGGAGCACCGGGCTGCTCGCGAAGGGCGCGCGGCGCTCCGGCGGGCGAGGAACAGGGCCGGGCGCGGCGCGCGGGCGCGGCGCTCTCGCTCGCCGCCGCGCTCGCCGCGCTCGCCGCGCCGTCCGTCGCGGCGGCGCAGGTCGGCTTCGGCCAGCCCGGCATGAGCCCGCCCCCCTCGAGCTCGCCGCAGCCGCCGCCCGGCACGCCGGAGACGCACGCGGCGCCGACCGCCGAGGAGAGCCCGATCCAGACCCAGGAGCCGACCCTGCCGGAGGACCCGCTGGCCGTGCCGCCGTCGGTCAAGAAGCAGATCGGCACGAACGACCCCGGCGAGTGGGAGGTCGGGCGCGCCGAGGAGATCCAGCGCGACTGGTACGGGCTCTATTACGGCGAGCGGAGCGGCAGCTACCAGTTCCGGACGCTCTTCCCCCTGTGGGCGGAGCGCAAGATGCCCGGCGACCGCGCCACGATGGTGACGCCGCTCTACTACAACCGCCGGAGCAAGGACGTCGACGCCGACGTCCTCTTCCCGTTCTTCTGGAAGCTGCGGGACCAGAACACCTACACGACGATCGTCGGCCCGTTCATGCACCGCGAGTCCGAGGGCCGCCCCGCGAGCCCCGGCCGCAAGGCGGAGCCGGGCCGGCACGACAACTGGCTCGCGCCGCTCTTCTTCGAGGGCAAGAGCGACGATGGGAGCGGCTACCTCCACATCCCTCCCCTGCTCACCTTCACGCACCACACCGCGCGGAGCGGCTTCAACCTGGTCGGCCCCCTCTTCTGCAGCTGGAAGGGCGGCCCCGCGTGCGACGCGCGCTCGGCCGACAAGATCGATCTCGGCCTGGCCCCGCTCTACTTCTACGGTCGTGACGAGACCAGCGAGTACGAGGTCATCCCGCCGCTCCTGCACTACTACCATTACAGCGACGTCGGAGACCGCTCGACGAACATCTGGGGTCCCTTGATGTGGCAGCACTCGCGCAAGGGCGACGTGTTCAACATCATGCCCTTCTACTGGCACAGCTGGGGCAAGAACCACGATCGAACCACGCTGTTCCCGTTCTTCCATTACGGATACGAGGGCAACTCGAACCTGCTCGTCACACCGCTCTTCGTGAAGGCGCGCGGCGAGGAGGGGCAGAGCACCTTCGCGACCTGGGGCTACGCTCGCTATCGAGGGCGGACGGAGCTCGACATGATCACGCCGCTCTTCTGGCAATACAGGGATCCGGACATCGATCTCGAGCGGACGTTCCTGCTCCCGTTCTATTACCGGAACACCTCGCCGCGCAGCGATGATCTCGTCCTCTTCCCGTTCTATGGCCGCTTCAAGCGCCACGGGTTGAGCGACACCACGTGGCTCACACCGCTGGTCCGGCACACGCAGGATCTCACCGGCTGGGAGACGGACATCTACCCGTTCTTCTACTCGGGTCGAAACCGCAACTCCACGCACCTCGTGGTCGCGCCGTTCCTCTGGGACTTCGCGTCGCCGACGTCGCGCACGACGGTGGCCCTGCCGTTCTTCTTCCGGTTCGCGGACCAGAACTCGGTGACGCAGGTCGCGCTCAACACGGTCTACCTCGAGCAGCGGGTGCGCACCGGCAAGGAGTGGGAGTTCCATTTCTTCCCCGTGTTCTCGTACGGCGAGACGCCGCAGGGGCACTGGTGGAACGTCCTGTACGGGCTCGCCGGGTACACGCGCAAGGGCACGATGTCGAAGATGCGCGCCCTCTACGTCCCGATCCAGCTGAGCCAGTGAGCCGGGCGGCCACCGCGCCGGCCGCGCTCGCGGGCCAGTACGGCCGGCGCGCGCGCGGCCATGGACATCGCCGCGGAGCTCGGCAATCGTGGGCGAGGTCGCGATGAGCACCCCCGCGCGCGAAGCGCCCTCCCCCCGTGTCGAGCTCCTGAGCCTCGGCGGAGCGCCGCCGCCCCCGGAGCTCGGCGCCGACCTGCGCCGGCTCCTGGAGCTGCCCGAGGGCGCGCGGCAGCGCCTCTGGGAGGCGCTCGGGCCCAGCCTCGGCGAGCCGGTGCCCACCGCCGTGGAGCGGCTCCTCGACGCGTTCTGCCGCCGGCACGAGGTCGACGCCGAGGCGCTCGCGCGCGTGCTCAAGGCGTGCCGCTTCCTCGTCCGCGAGGCGAGCAAGCGCGACCTCGACCGCGCCGCCCTTGCGGTCGACCTCGCCGCGCTCGCGCCCGGCGAGCGCGCCGAGGAGCTCCAGGCCCTCCTGCTCGCCGGCTACGACCAGGCCAGGGCGGTCGTGCGGCGGGAGATCGTGCGCGGCGCGCTGCTCGACCACGGCAAGCTGCTCACCGGCGTCGACTGGCGCATCGACACGATCGCGGCCGCGAGCCGCGGGGCGAAGATCGCGTCGCCCGTCGTCCTGCTCACGCTGAGCTACCAGGAGGGCGAGCACCGCTCCCGGATCACCCTCCAGGCCACCCCCGACATGCTGCGGGAGCTCCAGCAGCTCTGCGCGCAGATCCTCGGCTGACCGCGCGCGTCACCGCGACTTGCCGGCGCGCTCGAACGCGTCGCGCGCTCGCAGCACCTCGGCGCGATGTCCCTGCGCCCACATCGCGAGCACGCTGACCGGATCGAGGAGCGTTCGCCCGAGCTTCGTGAGGGCGTACTCCACCTGCGGCGGGTTCGTGGGGTAGACCGTGCGCTTCACGAGCCCGTCGCGCTCGAGGCCCCGCAGCGTGGATGTGAGCATGCGCTGCGAGATGCCGTCGATCGCGCGCTTCAGCTCGTTGAAGCGCTTGGTGCCGTCGCCGAGCAGCACGACGACCAGGACGCTCCATTTGTCGCCGACACGGTTCAATATCTCGCGCGTCGCGATGCAGTCGGCGTCGAAGCCGCCGGAGAGCTTGCCGTTCCCAAGTAACTTCAAAGTGCCTCCTTCTCGTCGTTCGCGGCGGTGCGTAACGTCGCCCGGGTCACCCATAGTAAGAGGAAAGTATGACGACCGAGAGCACGGAACGCGAACTCCCCCACCAGCCCTCGAACGGGCTGCACATCGGCCTCTTGATCGTCCAGGGATTGTTGGCGCTGACCTTCGTCGGCGGGGGCCTCTGGAAGCTGAACACGCCCATTCCGGAGCTCGCGGAGAGGATGCCGTGGATGGGACAGGTGTCGCCGGGCTTTCTCTACGTCACCGCCGCCTTCGACATCCTGGGCGGGCTCGGTGTCCTGCTGCCCTCCGCCACGCGCATCAAGCCCGTGCTTGCGGTGCTGGCCGCGCTCGGCTGCGTCGCGCTGATGGTGGGCGCGATCGTATTCCACGTCACACGCGGGGAGGCGGCGAACACGCCGTTCAACTTCCTGATGGTCGCGCTCTCACTGTTCGTCGCGTGGGGCCGCCGGTCGAAGGCGCCGATCGCCCCCCGCGTCAGGGCTAGGGCCACAAGGAGAACGTACCCCCGAGCTCGACGCCGAACGTCATCGGCTGGACCCACGGCCCGTAGCTTTCCAAGGTCGCGGGGAGCCGGCAGCAGGTAGTCCGTGGCGTTCAGGTATTGATGCACCTCACCGCCGAAGAAGTTCACGCTCGCCACGTTGGCGTCTCGGGCGGCCGTTGGATTCAGGCTCCCGGGCTCCGCCACGACGGCGCGGCCCACTCGCTCGGGGTAGCGCTGGAGGAAATAGGTCGCGTACGCGCCGCCCCAGGAAATGCCTATCAAGTGGACGGGAGCGTCGGGGCTCCAGAGCTCAGCTCGAGGTCGAATCGCCACGGCCGGCCCGATGGCCCCCTCGCCATCTCCGAACTGGGGCCTCACCGGGACGCCGGAGCGCCCCAGCCGCCGTGGAATCTTGCAGTTTCGCGACTATCTTCATGGGTGTTCCCTGCGCGGGGGAACTTTTCCTGCGAGCGCGGGTCGTCTGCTCGTGCACCCGCTCCACGCGCAGGTTCCCACCGAGAGCATTTCCCGTCCGCCCGCGCCCCATGGGCCCGACGTGCCCTGTGCGGCCGCGCTCCCGTCCACGGACAGGATCCCCAGCCTGCTCTTCGTGGATCCGCCCGCGCGGACCGATCTCGACGAGCTGCGACAGTCCCTCTCGTTCGCGTTCACCAGCGGCGTCTCCGGCGGGCTCTTCGGCCAGGCGCTCGATCGGGCGCCCATCGCGCCCTCCACGTGGGATCCGAAGAACTTCGCGCCGGACCTGTTCCTGGAGGAGTTCGTGGCCCGGTGCTTCCGCGTCCGCGTCGGGGGGCACGAGGCCGTCGTCAACCGAGGGTTCATCCTCCGCGTCCTCTCCCGGCCTCCGAGCGACCCGCGCGTGACCGAGCTCCGGAGGGGGATCCTCCACGAGCTCTCGGGCTCACCCACGTTTCGCAGGCAGATCGAGAAGCTCTACACGGCCTCGTGCCGATTGCGGGGCGCGCTCGAGGGCGCGGTGGCAGGGAAGAAGTTCGATCCGACGCGGCGGCAGCTCGACGTGCTCGCGATCGTCAAAGAGGTCTTCGACCTGATGAGCGCGTCGTTCGAGGGCGCTCGTTCGGGCCTCTCCCGGCTGCGCGATTTCGGCCAGGCGGTGCAGGCGACCGAGGGATATCGATCGATGGCCGATCTCCTCGATTATGACGAGCACCTCGCGACGCTCCGCCTGGACATCCGCGTCGGCGCCGACGGCCGCATCCGCGGCTTCGACGTCGTGACCGTCCGGGAGCGGCAGGAGAACCCGTTCGTCCTGTCGCCGGTGCGGCGCTGGCTCGCGAAGCTCGAGATGTTCTTCCGCGGGTACAGCTTTGGCGACGGAGAGGTCATGGCGAGGCTCATCGACGCGGTGTTCGAGGGCATCGAGGATCAGGTCGTCAAGCTGGTCCCGCTCGTCGGAGAGATGGAGGTCTACCTGGGAGCGCTCGGCTTCCGGGATCTCACCGAGGCGGCGGGGCTCGAGGTCAGCCTGCCGGAGCTCCGGTCCGTCGCGGAGGGCGAGCGCGTGCTTCTCGGCCTCTTCAATCCGCTCCTCGTCGCCAACGGAGGCAAGGCGGTGCCGTGCGACGTCGTGACCGATCGGGCCGACACGACGCTCCTTGTCACGGGGCCGAATTCGGGCGGAAAGACTCGCCTGCTCCAGTCGGTGGCGCTGGCGCAGCTCCTCGCGCAGGCAGGCATGTTCGTGCCGGCGCGCAGGGCGAGCGTCGTCTGCGTCCCGGGGCTCGTTGTGTCGCTCATCCAGGAGACGAAGTTCGATCAGAGCGAGGGGCGGCTCGGCATGGAGCTCCTCCGGATCCGGGCGCTCTTCGAGGAGCTCGGCCCGGGAGCGATGGTGATCCTCGACGAGCTCTGCTCGGGGACGAACCCGTCCGAGGGTGAGGAGATCTTCGAGCTCGTCGTCACGCTGCTCGCGAAGCTCCGCCCGCAGGCGTTCATCACCACGCACTTCCTGACGTTCGCGGCGCGGCTCGAGCGGGAGAAGGCGATCAGGAACCTCCGGTTCGTCCAGGTGGAGCTCGACGCGGCGCAGAAGCCCACGTACCAGTTCATCGTCGGCGTGGCCGCGACCTCGCTCGCGGCCCAGGCCGCGGCTCGGCTCGGCGTGACCCGCGGCGAGCTCGATGGCCTCATCGATCGCAACCTGCTCGCCTCCCGAGCGCTCTCCAGGGAGAGCTGACGTGGCGACGTTCCTCACGACGGAGCGGATGAACCCCGCGCTCAGCGCGCGCGTGGAGCGGGCCGTCAGCCACCGGGCGCGCGCACGCCATCACGCGGCTCGAGCCGGGATCAACGGGACGTTCGCGAGCGGGCAGCCGCTCGGGCGCGCACGGCTGCTCACGCTGCTGACGGCGGTGGTCATCGGACTCCTCGCGATCGCGATGTACGTCCACGATCGCCGCACCGTCGAGGCCGAACGGCGCGCCCTGCTGACCGTGCTCGACGAGCGCCGCGCGGGGCTCCCCGCGGGCTACGAGAGCTTCGTCGAGGCGACGGATCGCTGGATCGGCGAGGCCGCGAGCGACGGGGATCCCGCCGACGTCGTCGACCCCTCGCTCCGCGCTCCGGGGGCTCTCGACGCCCTGCTCCGCCGGCCCGCGGTGTACGTGCGCGCTCCTCGCGCCGAGCTGCGCGACGCTCGCAGGATCGACGACGCCGCGCGCGGATCCGACAAGGATGCGTTCCTCCTGTGCCTCCTGAAGCCCCCGCCCTCCCCCTCGGAGCGCGATCGGCTCACGAAGGTGCGAGGCGTGTATTTCGGCGGGACAAAGGTCGACGAGGACACCGCGAACGTCCGCCGGCTGGTCGAGGCGCGGCTCGGCCTCGCGGTGCTCGGCCCCGCGTTCGAGGGCTCGGTGCGCGCGGCCCGCGAGCTCTCGGCGCTGAAGAGGCTCCGCAAGGCGCTGGAGGAGTCCCCGATCGAGCTGGCGAAGAAGGCGGCGGGCGCGGAGATCCTGATCGTCGTGGTCGAAAGCCCGATCGAGACCAAGACGTTCGTGAGCTCGGCGCGCGTCTCGATCGTGGATCTTGCGGCGAAGAAGGTTCTTTTGCGCGTGGGCCGGCGGGTCGACGAGCCAGGGCTCTCGCCGATGGGCGTGCTCCATCGCGAGCAGATCGAGGGTTGCGGCCTCGCCTTGGCGGTGCGGCGCAGCGTCGAGGAGCTGTAGAATCGCTCTACGCTGTCCACGACGATGCGCGTCAGCGCGCAGCGCACCCTCCTGGAGGAGCTGTAGAATCGCTCTACGCTGTCCACGACGATGCGCGTCAGCGCGCAGCGCACCCTTCTGGGCGAGCCTCCGCCTCCTCAGCGGGTGTCCGCGCGCGCCTCCCACTTCATCGAGCCAGCGATCTGCCTCGTGGTGACGTTGACGCGATTGAAGCAGTTGGTCAGCGCGATGTGCAGGATCAGCGCCGCGAGCGCCGGTTCGTCGTAATGCCTCGCGGCCTCCTCCCAGACGTCGTCGGGCACCGGATCCGCGCGATCGCTGAGCCTCGTCGCGGCCTCGGCGAGCGCCAGCGCGGCGCGCTCCGCGTCGGTGAAATAGGGCGCCTCGCGCCAGGCCGCCACGACGAACAGGCGCTCGTCGGTCTCGCCCGCCTTCCTGAGCTCGCGCGCGCCCATGTCGACGCAGGGGCTGCACCCGTTGATCTGGCTCGCCCGCAGGTGAACGAGCTCGAGCGTCCGCGCCGGCACGCCGCTCTTCTTCACCGCGCCGATCAGGGCGTAGATGGGCTGCATGATGTCGGGGATGAGCATCGCGGGGTTCGTCATCCGTGCTTTCAGCATGAGCGTGATCCTCTCGAGGGGTTCGGGTGTGCTCGCCAACCGTGACGGGGCGCTGAACGTCCGTTCGCGTCGTCACATCGGCTAGGGTTCGTTCGTCACAGCCATGACGAAGCGCGACGAGGGAGTGTGACCGATGGATGAAAATCGTTGGCTGGCGGAGCGGTTCGAGGGCCACCGGGCCCACCTGCGGGCGGTGGCGTACCGGATGCTCGGCTCCCTCGGCGAGGCGGAGGACGCCGTGCAGGAGTCCTGGCTCCACCTGAGCCGCGCCGACACGAGCGGCGTCGAGAACCTGGGCGGATGGCTGACGACGGTCGTGGCGCGGGTGTGCCTCGACATGCTGCGCGCGCGCAAGGCGCGGCGCGAGGAGCCCATGGCCGCGCCCGACCCCGCCGCGGACCGCGAGGCCGGGACCGACCCCGAGCGCGAGGCGGTGCTGGCCGACTCCGTCGGCCTCGCGCTGCTCGTCGTGCTCGACACGCTGACCCCCGCCGAGCGGCTCGCGTTCGTGCTGCACGACCTGTTCGCGGTACCCTTCGAGGAGGTCGCCTCCATCGTGGGCCGCTCCCCGGCCGCGGCGAGGCAGCTCGCGAGCCGCGCCCGCCGCCGCGTGCAGGGAGCGCCCGCGTCTCCGGACGCCGACGTCGGCCGCCAGCGCGAGGTCGTCGACGCCTTCCTCGCGGCCCTGCGCGGCGGCGACTTCGACGCGCTCGTGGCGATCCTCGATCCGGACGTCGTGATCCGCGCCGACGCCACGGCCGCGCCGCCGGCCGGGAACGAGGTCCGCGGCGCGCGCGCCTGGGCCAAGCAGGCGATCTCCGGCGCGCGCGGCGCCAAGCTTGCCCGCCCTGCCCTCGTGGACGGCACGGTGGGCGTCGTCGTGGCCCCGCACGGGCGGCTCTTCCGGGTGCTCCGCTTCACGCTCGCGCAGGGGAAAATCGCCCGGATCGACGTCATGGGCGACCCCGAGCAGCTCCGCGATCTCGACCTGTCGGTCCTCGACGACGGACCGCACCCGGAGACCTGGACAAGCCCTGTGTGAAGCGCGCTCCTCGGAGACGTGCTCGCCCGCATCCTGCTCCTGATCGGAGCGCTCGCGCTCGCAGCCATTGCACCGGAGCCGCGCGATGCCCCAGCAGAGCAGCCCGCAATCGAGGGACGTCCGTGAGCTGCAGCGCCAGCTACGAGCCCAAGGAGGCTCATGAGCACCGTGCCCGCTGCCCTTGCCCTGACCGCGCTCGCGCTCTGCGTGGCCGCCTGCGGGTCCGCGTCCACCGCCGGCACCGACGACGGCGACGGCGATCCCGCCGTGAGCGCGAAGCGGGACGGCTTCTGCAACATCGCCATCAAGTGCGCGCCGGGCTATCACTCGGTGGACACCGACGGCGACGGCTGCAACGACACCTGCGAGCCGGACTGCAACATCGCCATCAAGTGCGCGCCGGGCTATCACTCGGTGGACGCCGACGGCGACGGCTGCAACGACACCTGCGAGCCGGACTGATCTGCAACCGCAAGGCTCCTGAGAGATCGCCTCACCGGGACGATCCTCCACATGAAATGACCCTCGCCACCTCTCGCCGCGGAGGACGAGGGGCGTGGCAGGGTCGGGCGTGATCCAGATCTTCGGCACGGCGAAGTGCAAGACGACCTCGGCGCCGATGGCGGCTCGCGCCCTCGACGTGGAGGCTCTCGCCGCCATCCGCCCGGCGAGGCGTGCCCCGCCTCTCTGGACCAGAGGCCACGGCCAGACGATAACGCCGACTTCCGCAGCGCGAGGCGCCCTGGTGAGGCCGCCCAACGGGCGATCTCACGCCTGGCCCGGCGCTTGCTAACACTGCTAACACCAGCGATGACGCGGCGATGAACCCCGTCAACGACGGCTGCGGGAGGTACTTGAGCGCCGCAAGCGGCCTCGCCCGGGTGCCATCTTGCGGTTCACCCAGGTGCGCTGTCACCGAGAGCGTAGTTGCTCGTGGATAGCGATCCAGCCTCGATGAGGATTTCGCCGCGCGGGACAGCTCCGCCCGGCGAATTGCGGATGAACCGAGCGGGACGCGTCGAGCGCGCGACAGATCCGCTTGTTTGAGCTCGTTTTTGAGCGGAAGAGAGGACATTCAATCATGAGATCAAGTTCCAGCACTCTGTTGTCAAGGGTCACGGCCGGTCTCGCGCTCATCGCGCTGGCGAGCGGGGCGTGCGTCAGCGTCGAGCCGGGCGAAGAGGACGATGCCAATCTCGCTGCGTCGCCTCAGGCCGCCACGACGTCGGGACTGCCGCCCTCGACCGTGGCGGTGGACAGCGGGCTGCGTCCACCGCGCGGCGCGCTGCCCGGCATGGAGTCGAGGCGCGCGACAGCGCGGCCGACCGCGCTCGTGGTCGACGGCCACGGGACCGGCGCGGAGTTCGTGGCGGATGAGCTCCTCATCACGAGCGCTGACCGGGCTGCAGTGGACGCCTTCGCGGCGCGCTGGGGTGGCGCGGTTGTACACTCCGTCCCCTTGCGCGCGCTTGGCGTGACGGACGGGCGGACGACGCACCTCGTCCGCATCGACTCCCGGCGCGCGGACTCCGCGCGGCTCCCCCAGCACCTCGCCAGGCTCAGCCCAGGAGTCCGTTCGGATCTGCGCGTGTCGAGCCCCGCCGGCATCGCCACCTTGACCGCCGCCGCGGAGGCCGCGATCGAGGGCGTGAACGTCGGGATCAACTGGATCGCCGAGGGAGCGGGCTTCGACGATGGGGTCCTCACCGAGGCGCCGACTGGCACCAACGGCAACCCCGGTGGAGCAACCTACTCGCCGAACCCGTTCACCTGGGATTACCTTCGCAGCGGCGGCCCGACGGACATCGGCGTGACCGAGGCATGGCGCTTCCTGTCGCTGACCGGCAAGCTCGGCAACAAGGTGCGCGTCGGCGTGATGGACGGCGGGTTCAACTGGGCCGGCAATGCGGACATGCCCCCGGACGGCATCGCGGCCTCCGTGGTGCCCTTCGGAGCTCCCGCCGAGGTCTCGAACGACATGACGTGCGGCGGCAACCCCTGCCCGTGGCACGGAACGCAGGTCGCGCACGTGCTCACCGGCGTGGCGGACAACGGGGTTGGCACCGCGGGCGTCGCTGGCCCTGTGGGTCAGCTCGTCACCATCCGCACGTGGGGCGATTACGTCACCATGATCAGCGGCATTTCGATCGCGGCCTCGCAGGGAGTTCGGGTGTTGAACATGAGCCTCAGCGTCCCGGTCCCGGCCATCTTCGCGTGGACCGTCGCGCCGTTCGAGGCCACCACGGCCGCCGCGAGGGCCGCCGGCATGCTGATCTTCGCCGCGGCGGGCAACACGGGCGCCTCGCCCGGCGACCAGCAGAACGTCGACGACGAGGACTGCTTCCTCGGCATGTGCTGGGAGTCCACCTTGCGCACGCCTTGCGAGAACACGGGTGTCACGTGCGTCGGCGGCATCGCGAGCAACCGGACGCGACACAGCGGCTCCAACTTCGGCGCCAAGCAGGTGCTGACGTACGCGCCGTTCACGACCTTCGCTGGCCCGAATCCGGCGAACACGACCAACAGCGCGCAACCGTTCAGCGGCACGAGCGCCGCGTCGCCCTACGCTGCAGGCGTGGCGGCGCTGATCTGGGCCGCCGATCCGACGCTCAGCGCCAACGAGGTGATGGATATCCTGCGCACGACCGCCGACACGTTCAGCTTCGGGGACGCGCGCATCGTCGACGCGAGCGACGCCGTGAAGACGGTCCTGGGCAACATCCCGCCCGCCGTGGAGATCCTGAGCCCCGCGAACAACGCGAGCGTGCTGCACGGCACGGACCTCACGCTCTCGGCGCTGGCTGACGATGTCGAGGACGGCCCTGCGTGCTGCACGGTCCAATGGTCGAGCAGCCTGATGGGCTCGCTCGGCGGGGGCGCAACGCGGGAGGTGTTCCTCACCGAGGGCAGCCACACGATCACGGCCACTGCGATCGACTCGAACGGCGCCTCGACGACCACCTCGATCGTTGTGCACTCGGGGAACTCGCCGCCGGTGCCGGAGATCCAGCAGCCCACGGCCGGCAGCACCATCACCCAGAACGTGTTGACCACCCTTCAGGGCCGCGCGTTCGATGCCAATCTGGGGCTCGAGATGTTCCTGCCGTGCAGCAGCCTGCAGTGGAGCTCGCCGCAATTCCCGGGCTGGGCGCCCATCGGCTGCGCCGTCGCAAGGACGTTCCCGAACGTCGGGCCGGTGACGCTGAAGCTGAAGGCGACCGACGACAGCGGCGCGATCGGCACGGTCACGCGCACGGTCAACGTGGTGGCGCCGCCGCTCAACGCGCCGCCGAACGTGTACCTGTCCAACATCGTGAATGGCAACGGGATCGACTACCATGTCCCGAAGTTCATCAGCGGCGGCGCCGTCGACCCTGACGGCGGCAGCATCGTGTCGTACCGCTGGACGGTGATTCACGACGGGGTGGAGACCGAGATCCACGGCCCAGCGGCGACGCCCGGGTTCAGCTGGACCCCCTCGGCGCACCTGCCCACGCATTGCGGCGGCTACTCGGTGCAGCTCCGGCTGTACGCCACCGACTCGCAAGGTCAGGTCGGCTTCACCACGATCACCATCTACGTCTTCCAGCCAGTCTGCTGAGCTGCCCCGGCGCGAGTTGAGTTCGCCTCCGACGTCGAGGCGGTCCATCCGATGCGTGGATGGCGCGCGACAACGTTCCTCGCGTCGCTCCCTACCACGCTCGCAAATGGGTCGCGCGCCAGCGGGTGGCCCCTGCCGTTGACGCCGCTTGCCCGCAGCGGGAAGCTGAGAATTTGGGAGGCGCCATCATGCAGAATACATCTCGATCGCAACCGGAGAGCCGGGCTCCGCAACCGCTCGCCGGCCGCACCCGGCGGAAGATCGTGCGGGCGCTCGTCCGCGCCGAGTCACGGTCCAAGGAGGCGGGGCCGCCGCGGCTGGGGTCGCTCCTGCCGGGCATCGGGACGGCGATCGCGCTCGTGACCGACCCGACCGAGGTCCAGCGCGCAGGCCACGAGGCGCTTGGCGACGTATTCACCATCTCGCTGCTCGGGCTGCCCCTCACGTTCGTCGGCGGCACGGACGCCGCGGAGCGCTTCGTCGACGCGGGGGAAGAGCTGAACCTCGTGGACGCGTACCGGCGCCTGGCCGGCAGGATCCTCGGCGAAGACCTCTTCGTCGAGATCAAGCCCGAGGTGCTCCGCGCGCTCTCCGGCGCGTCCGTGCGTCGCCAGAGCGGCCCGCTCGCGGACTTCACGGCGCGGTTCCTGCGCGCGCGGCTCACCGGGGGCGAGGTCGACGCGCTCGCGCTCGCCAACGACCTCGTGCTCCACATGGCTTGCCGGTTCGTGTGCGGCGACACCATCTCCGAGCCGCTGTGCGACGATCTCGCCCGCCAGTTTCACATCTTCGAGAGCGAGCTGAACCTCACGGGCTTCTTCCTCCCCATCGAGACGCCCGCGGCGAAGCGCCGCAAGCAGGCGCGGGAGCGCATCCTCTCGATCTTCACGGACGCGGTGCGGCGCGTGGCGGCCGAGGGCGGCGCCGACCCGGAGGGCTACCTCCACGCGGTGATCAAGAGCGCCCTTGGAGACGAGCCCACGGCCGCGACACCGGAGCAGCTCCGCACCGCCGCGCTCGCGGTGATGGGCGCGGTGATGGGCGCGCACACGAACACGGCCATGAGCCTCGCCGTGAGCCTGTCGGAGCTGCTCGAGCACCCGCGGGTGCTCGCCGCCGTGCTCGAGGAGCAGTCTCGCGTCCTCCACCCTGGGCAAGCCCTCGATCTCGGCGCGCTCTGCCGCATGCCGGCGCTGCTCCGCTCGATCAACGAGTCGCTGCGCCTCCATGGCAACGGCGGTCTCTGGCGGCTCTCACGGAGCCCCGTGGAGCTGGGCGGACACGTCATTCCGGCCGGCAGCCTCATTGGCATGTCGATGGGGTTCGTCAACGGCGACCCGTCGGTCTACCGCGATCCGGCCCGCTACCAGCCCGATCGGTATTGCGACATGAAGACGGACGCCTTCCAGAGCCCTCCTGTCAAGGAGCGCCAGTTTGGCTCGTTCGGGCTCGGCCGTCACCTCTGCCCTGGCCGAGCGCTCGCCTACACGATGGTGGGAGTCGCGCTCACCGTGCTCCTGCGCGACTTCCGGATCGAGGTGCTCCGCCGGCCGCGCGCGTGGTTCGATCTCCTGATGGGCGGCATGGCGCGCCCGGTCGGTCAGCTCCGTATCCGTGTGACCCCCGTGACGGAGACGCAATGATCTGATCACGCCAGATCCACCCGGCGCGGCCACAGCCGCTCGCCGCCGCCGGCGCGCGCGTGTCACCGCTGAGCGCGCGTCACCGCGACCTCGCGCTCTCCCGCTCCTCGGCCTGGTTCGCCGTGACCACCTCGGCGATCGCGCTCAGCGCGTCCTCGGCGGAGAACGGCTTCTCCAGGAGCGGGCGGCCCGACGACGCGAGGAACCGCTCGAAGTCGGCGCCGAAGCCGACCCCGGTCATGAAGATGAACCCCTGCGCGAGCGCAGGATCGCTCTCGCGGATCCGCGTGTAGAAGACGTCGCCCGACATGCCGGGCATCCGCAGATCGCAGAGCACCACGTCGAACCGCTGCCCGCCGGCGAGCATCCCCATCGCCGCGTCCGCGCTCGGCGCGACGGCCACCTGGTGCACGCGGCCCAGCTGCTCGCACAGCGCCCGCGCGAGCGACGCCTCGTCCTCCACCACGAGCACCCGCGCCCGCGTCGACACGAGCCGCGGCACCGGCGCCACGCTCGGCGTCGCCTCCTCCGCGCGCCCCGCCGCGGGCAGCGAGATGACGAAGCGCGCGCCGCCCGGCGGCTCGCTCCCCGGGACCGGGCTCTCCGCCGTGATCTGCCCGCCGGCGCGCTCGATGATCTCGCGGCTGATCGACAGGCCGAGCCCCGTGCCGACCTCGGGCCCCTTCGTGGTGAAGAACGGCGTCCAGATGCGCGGGAGGTTCTCCTCCGCGATCCCGGCGCCCGTGTCGGTCACCACGATCTCGACCGTGTCCCCGTCGCTCCGCGTCTCGACCGTCACCGTCTGCTCGCGCGCCTCGTGCTTCGAGCCCGGCTTCGAGATCGCCTGCGCCGCGTTGACGAGGAGGTTCACGATGACCTGCCCGAGCCGGCCGTCCTCCATGAGGATCGGCGGCACCTCCGACAGGCTCTTCACGATCTGCGCCCGCTCGATGATCTGGCCGCGCGTGAGGCTCAGCGCCGACTCGACGGTGCGGTTCGCGTCCGTCAGCGCGCGCCGCGACCCCTCGGGCTGCGGCGGGCTCGCGAACAGCTTGAGATCGCGGACGATGTCGACGATGCGCTTGATCGAGTCGCGCAGCTCCCGGAGCAGCTCCGACGCGCTCGAGGCGGCGGCGCCCTCCATGCGCACGTTCGGGCCGCGCAGCAGGCGATCGAGCATGTCCAGGCCGAGCAGGATGAACGCGGCGGGGTTGTTGATCTCGTGCGCCACGCCGGCCGCCAGCGTGCCGAGCGTCGACAGGCGATCGACCTGGATGAGCCGGGTGCGCGCCGCGTGCTCGGTGCTCACGTCCGCGAGGACGCCCTCGATCGCCACCACGCGGCCGCGATCCGAGACGAGCGGATACACCGTGCCGCGCGCGGTGATCGCGTCGCCGCCCCGCCTGCGCAGGCGCGCCTCGTAGGACGACGAGGGGGCGCCGAGCTTGGCCCGCGCGACCGCGTCCTCGAAGCACATCACGCCCTCCGGATCGGCGTGGGCCTCGCCGAGGAAGCCCGGCGTCTTCAGCGCCTCGGTCACCGGCACGCCGAGGAGCCGCTCGGCGTGCCGGTTCAGGAACGAGAGCTCGCCGGTCTCGGGATCCAGCCGGAAGATGATCAGCGGCGCGTTGTCGAGGAGGTTCCTGTGCTGCTCCTCGAGCTCGCGGATCCTGAGGAGCCGCTCGGCGGCCTCGCGCTCACCGGCGACGACGCGCAGCGAGCGATCCAGGCCGGCGCCGAGCGTGTCGGCGAGCTGCGCCAGGAGCTCGATCGGCGCGGCGGCCGCCGCCGCGGCGTCGGCGTAGCCGAGGACGAGCGCCGCGATGACGGGGCCGCCGGACGGCCCGGAGCGCGCGGAGGCGTCGCCGCCGGGCGGCGCGGCCCGCACCGGGAGGGCGACGTACGAGAGGCACCCCGCGGAGGCCCCCATCCCGTCGAGCGCGTCGCCCGCGCGGGTGTCGACGCAGGAGAACGCCTTGCCCTCGCCGAACACCCGCCGGAAGAGCGCCACGGGCGCGGGCACCAGCGCGCTGAACGGCGCGGCGGCGAGCGTGTCGCCGCGGAAGGCCGCGTACGCGCGGAGCTCGCCCTCGGGCTCCGGAAACAGCATCGCCAGGACCTGGAACGCGGCGAACCGGCCCACGGCGTCGGCGAGCTCCTCGAACGGCCTCGGCAGGAGGAGGTTCGAGTGGCGGGCCACGACGGTGAGGACAGCGTTCAGCGCGACGAGGCGACGGTACCTCTCGCTCGCAGGCGCATCGTGCATTTCCACGCCATCTCACCACGTCAGCGCGCGGGAACGAGAGGCATTCTTCACTTTTGTCCGGCAGGCGGGTCGGATGGGGTCGCCGGGGACGCGGGCCGGGGCGCCGCGCGGTCGCACCGCTCCAGCAGGCGAAGGGCCGCGTCCCGGCGCTCCTCGCTCACGGCGGGCCCGGTGCCGGCCGCCCCGTCGTGGGCGGCGTACTGGGCGAACATCCGGCGGGCGGCCTCGGCGTCGTCGACGCCGCACGCGACCACGAGCCGCAGCCGCTTGGCCTCGATCCAGACCCGCTGGACGGGCAGGTGGGCCCCGAGCGCCCGGTCCAGGCGATCGGCCGCCTCGTCGAAGCGGCCGTCGTTCAGGTAGTGGCGGCCGAGGAGGTAGCTCGGCAGGCCGTCGCCGGGGGCCTGCGCGGCCCAGGCGCCGAGGAGCTCCGCCGCCCGGAACCGATCCGGCGCGCCGCCGCGGGTCCCGATCAGCAGCTCGACGACGGCCGCGCGCGCCCGCTCGTCGTGCGCGGCGGCGACCTTGACGTCGAGCGTCCGGAGCCGGTCCTCGTCGACGAGGCGGCCGGCGACCTCGCGGTACCAGGCCACCGCGCCCTCCCGATCGCCGGCCGAGAGCGCGACGTCGCCGAGCCGCTCCGCCGCGCGGTCGCGCAGGTGGCGCGGCACCGACGCGTCGCCGGCCAGGGCCGAGAGCTCGCGGACCCCCTCGCCCCGGCTGCCGGGCGCGTCGCTGGCGAGCCGCGTCTCCGCGATGGCGACGCGCGCCGCGGGGCTCCGGTCGAGCGCGAGGACGCGCCGGTACTCGGCGATGGCGCCCTCGTGGTCGCCGCGCGCGCGCAGCTGCTCCGCCTTCTGCGTGCACGCGTCGACCACGTGCGGGCAGCGCCGCTCGAAGACGGCGGGCCGATCGAACCGGGCCTTCGCCTGCGCCCTGGCGGCGTCGGGGAGCGACAGCGCGTCGAGCTCGGCGTGCCACGCGCGCTCCATCGGCTCCCACGAGGCGCCGGTGATCTCCGGCAGCGCCTTCCCGCCGTACCAGGCGCGCACCGCGGCGGGGCCGTACGTCGCGCGCACGTGGCCGACGAAGGCGCCGCTCACGGTGTACGCGGTCGACGAGTTCTCGGCCAGGAAGCCGAGCGCGAAGAGGCGCGAGAGCCGCGGCAAGATCCCGAGATCTCTCATGGCCTTGGCCCATTCGCGCGGGCTCAGGTCCTCGCCTTCCCTGGGCGATCCGGCGACGGCGATCCCCTCGATGAGGCCCGGGTCGGGGAGCCACCCGCCGAGCCGCCCGGCGACCTTGAACGGGCCGCGGGCGAAGGCGCCGGCGAGCACGTGCATGATCTCATGTCCGAGCGTCGGGTGCGGGAAGCCGGCGGCCTGCAGGTACACCTCGCGGCGCCACGGCTTCGCGACGTACGTGCGCGACGCGCCCATGAGCGCGCCCTTCTGCGCCGCGCTCTCGAACAGGTAGGCGCGGACCCGGAGCGGCTCGCCGTCCCGCTCGGCGGGCGCGCCGAGCCAGCGCTCGCCGGCCTCGATGTGGGCGTCGCACTCGCGCACGAAGCGCTGGATGTCGCCCTCGCGCATGCCGCGCGGGTAGACGACCTCGCAGCGCTGGCCCTGCGAGAACGCGCCGAGCTCGGCCGCGATGGTCTCGGAGGTCTGGAAGTGGCCGAGGCGCGCGCCTTCGAGGAGGTTCACGGCGCTCAGCGCGGCGCTCACCGCGCCGAGCAGGAGCAGCCCGGGGCGGCCTTGCGGCTGGAACGAGATCCGGCCGCCCGCGTCGTGCACGAGGTGCTGCGCGAGCACGGACGCGGCGAACAGGGTGGCCAGCGTCCCGGCGCGGTAGGTGAGCAGCCCGGAGGCGTCGACGACCGTGTCGTAGAGGGTGCCGCTGAAGAAGCCGACGAAGGGGTCGTAGGCGAAGACGATCGGGCTCGTGTAGAAGCGGACGGCGCTCACGCCGATCGAGGCGAGCGGGGCGGCGAGCGCGGCGAGGACGGCGACGAGCCGGCGCCGCCATGCCGGGGGTGGGGGCGCGGCGTCCTCGCGCCGGATGCCGGCGGCGAGCTCGCCCGCGACCGCGCCCCAGGCGCCGCCGAGCGCCGCGCCGAGGACGGGCCCGAGGGCGAAGTGCGCGGAGCCGCCGAGCACGTCGCAGAAGCCGGCGCGGAGGCCGTGCCCGAGCGTGGTGGCGTACGCGACGAGCGCGAGCAGGGCGCCGTTCGCGACGCCCCGCCGGAAGGCCTCGACCGGCAGGGGCCGGTGGGCGGCGACGTCGAGGGCGGTCGTGATCGCCGCGACGCTCGGCACGAGGAGGCCCGCGGCGATCGCGCTCTCGTAGCCGGGGCCGTCGAAGAGGGGCAGGAAGCCGACGAGCGCCATCGCGATCGCGACGAGCGCTGCGCCGAGCCTTACGGCCGGTGAACGGAGCAGCGTGGGCATGGGCGCGGGTGCCTCCAGGGCTGCCTTAGTAGCCGCGCCTGCCCGGAGAGGCGAGCGGGATGCGGGCCCCCCGACGCCCGGGAGTCGGGTTCAAGGCGCCTTGCCTCCCGGAGGCTCTCTCGGGCCCCTCCCTCCGGCGCGTTCCAGGAAGCTGGACTCTCCTTCCCGTTCTCTTCTCTTCTCTGCTCTGCTCTGCTCTGCTCGCCCCCCCGCGATGTCCCCTCCCCCCGCCGGCCTCTCTCGCCACCCCGATTTCCTGCGTCTCTGGGCGGCGCAGGCGGTGAGCGCGCTGGGCAGCCGCGTCAGCCGGACGGCGCTGCCCGTGATCGCCATCGTGAGCCTCGGGGCCGACGCGGGTGGCGTCGCGGTCCTCTCGGCCCTGTCCACCGCGCCGGGCGTCCTGGTGGGGCTCTTCGCGGGTGGGCTCGTCGATCGCTCGCGCAAGCGGCCGTTGCTCATCGGCGCGGATCTCGTGCGCGCCGCGCTGATCCTCTCGGTGCCGATCGCGGCCTGGGCCGGCGCGCTCACCCTTTTCCACCTCTCCGTGGTGGCCGCGCTGGTCGGCATGGCCACCTCCCTGTTCCAGATCGCCGACAACGCGTACTTGCCGGCGCTGGTCGGGCAGGACCGCCTCGTCGAGGCGAACGCCAGGCTGGAGGGGACCGAGGCCGCCGCCGAGATCGCCGGCCCCGGCGCCGCGGGCCTCCTGATCCAGGTGCTCACCGCGCCGGTGACGATGGTGGCGGACGCGCTCTCGTATCTCGGGTCGGCGGCGCTCCTCGGGCGCATCCGGGCGATCGAGGCGCCGGCCGCCGCCGGGGGCGACGCGGCCGAGGGGGGCGCCTCGCTGCTCGAGGATCTCCGGGTGGGGTTGCGCCACGGCCTCGGCCACCCCGTGATCGGGGCGACGTTCCTCGCCATGGGCGCGCACGCCCTGCTGAGCGGAGGGGCCTTCTCCGCGCTGTACATGCTCTATCTCCTGGAGCACCTGCGGCTGGATCCCGCCGCGGTCGGGCTGATCATCAGCGTGGGCGGCGTCGGCGCGCTGGGCGGCAGCGTCCTCGCGGGCTGGCTGGGCCGTCGCCTCGGCGCCGGGCCGGCGATGATCCTCAGCCTCATCGTGGGTCAGGCCGGCGCCGCGCTCATCCCGCTGGCCGCGCAGCTCGGGCCGCTCGCGGTCCCTGCCCTCGTGCTGCACCAGCTCCTCGGGGACGCGTTCCTCGTGGCGTTCATGATCCACGCGGTGAGCGTCCGGCAATCGATGCTGCCGCTGCACGTGCTCGGCCGGGTCAACGCCACGCTCCACGTGCTCACCGGCGCGCTGTTGCCGGCGGGCACCCTGGCGGCCGGATGGCTCGCCGGCCGGATCGGCGTGGAAGCGACGGTGTGGGCCGGCGTGATCGCTGGCTTCGCCGCGCCGCTCCTGCTGCTGCGCCCCGCGGTGTGGCGGCTGCGGGCGGTGTGAGCGCGCGCTGGCTCGTGGACGTGGCCGCGCGGAGGAAAGTCCTCCGTGTTCGCCGGTGCGGGCCGTTTTCACGCCCCTGTCATCGGTCGGCCGTGCCGCTCGGCTGGACAGCCGGGTCCGACTGAGATCCCGAGCCCGCCGCGCGGGCTTCCTCGACGCGGCGCAAGCAGGCCTGCCGATGGGCTCGAGCCGTGGCGTCGGGCACGCGAAGGAGCTCTGTCCTCCGCTCGATGGGCATGCAGTAGGTCGTCGCAGTCCACAGCTTCAGGTCGTCGACGCCGTGGAGCGGCTCGAGGTCGGTCCACACCCGCACCCCCTTGTCGTCCGACGCACTGACGATGCGCCGGCCATCGGGGCTGAACACCGCGGCGTTCACCGGGGAGTCGGATCCACGCAGGACCAGAGGCTCGTCCGTGCCATCGGCGTTCCATACCCGCACCGTCTTGTCCTGGGACGCGGTGACGATGCGCCGGCCATCGGGGCTGAACACCGCCGAATTGACCCAGTGCTCGTGCCCCCGGAGGACCAGTGGCTCGCCCGCGCCATCGGCGTTCCACACCCGAACGGTCTTGTTCATCAACGCGGTGACGATGCGCTTGCCGTCGGGGCTGAACGCCGCCGAAAAGATCGGAGCCTCGTCCCGGAGGACCAGGGGCTCGCCCGTGCCGTCGGCATTCCATATCCGGACCGTCCTGTCGCGGGACACCGTGAGGATGCGCCTGCCGTCAGGGCTGAACGCCGCAGAATGAACCCTGTTCTCGTGACCGCGGAGCACCGTGGGTTCCCCCGAGCCATCGGCGTTCCACACCCGCGCAGTCATGTCCTGGGAAGCGGTGACGATGCGCTTGCCGTCGGGGCTGAACGCCGCCGCGTAGATCTTCGCCTCGTGGCCACGAAGCGCGATGGGTTCTCCCGATCCGTCGGCGTTCCACACCCGCGCAATCGCGTCCTGGGACCCGGTGACGATGCGCTTGCCGTCAGGGCTGAACGCCGCCCAAAATATCGGCGCCTCGCCACGGAGGACCAGGGGCTCACCCGACCCATCGGCGCTCCACACCCGCGCAGTCTTGTCCAAGGACGCAGTGACGATGCGCTTGCCGTCGGCGCTGAACGCCGCCGAATAGACCCCATCCCCATGACCCCGGAGGACCAGGGGCTCGCCCGTGCCATCGACATTCCACACCCGCGCGGTCTTGTCGTCGGACGTGGTGACGATGCGCCTGCCGTCGGCGCTGAACGCCGCCGACTGGACCCCAGCCTCGTGCCCCCCGACGACCAGGGGCTCGCCCGTGCCATCCGCATTCCACATCCGCACGGTCCTGTCCAAAGACCCGGTGACGATGCGCCTGCCGTCGGCGCTGAACACCGCCGAATAGACCCGCTCCTCGTGCCCCCGGAGGACCAGGGGCTCGCCCGCGCCATCGGCATTCCACACCCGCGCGGTCTTGTCCCACGACGCGGTGACGATGCGCTCGCCGTCGGCGCTGAACGCCGCCGAATAGACCGCATCCTCGTGACCCCGAAGCACCATGGGCTCGCCCGCGCCATCCGCGTTCCACACCCGCGCGGTCCTGTCCAAAGACCCGGTGACGATGCGCTCGCCGTCGGCGCTGAACGCCGCCGAATAGACCCCATCCTCGTGCCCCCGGAGGACCAGGGGCTCGCCCGCGCCATCCGCGTTCCACACCCGCACGGTCTTGTCCCACGACGCGGTGACGATGCGCTCGCCGTCGGCGCTGAACGCCGCCGAATAGACCCCATCCTCGTGCCCCCGGAGGACCAGGGGCTCGCCCGCGCCGTCCGCGTTCCACACCCGCGCGGTCCTGTCCAAAGACCCGGTGACGATGCGCTTGCCATCGGCGCTGAACGCCGCCGAATAGACCCCATCCTCGTGCCCCCGGAGGACCAGGGGCTCGCCCGCGCCATCCGCGTTCCACACCCGCGCGGTCCTGTCCAGGGACGCGGTGACGATGCGCTTGCCGTCGGGGCTATACTGCGCGTTCATGACGACATCCGGGTGATTGAGCACCGCGCGAGCGACCCACCGATGCAGCGCCCAGCGCGCGAGAACGGCCCACCCTCGCGGCACGTCGGGCGGCTCGACCTCGCGCAAGATCGCGAGCACGGTCGTCGGATCGGCTTGCAGCTCGCGCGCCGCGGCCATGCGGGTGGCGTTCCGCGCCTGCAGGGCCTCGGTTTGCGCACGCGCCGCCGCCTCGTCGGCGCGGATCGCCAGGAATGACACGATGAGCGCAATCGCACCGAGCGTGGCGCTCACGCCCACGGCGAGCCGCCGGCGCAGGCGCCGCGCGCGCTCGGCGAGGGCCACGACGGCCAGAAGATAGCGCTCCTCGCGCTTGCCGAGCCCGACGCGACGGTCCGCGCCCAGCGCCGCGCGGCGGCGCGCGTACCACGCCCGGGCGTCGTCCGCCGCACGATCACGCCAGAGCAGCCCCTCGGCGTGACCGCTGGCCTCCCACTGCTGGGCCGCGGCGCGGAGCCGGGCCAGGAACTGCGCGTCGTGCTCGCTCTCGGCGAGCCACTGCCCGAGCTTCGTCCACCGATCGATCAAGGACTCGTGGACCAGCTCCACGGTCGTGCCCTCGCGCTCGCCGCCGGTCTCGATGAGCAGGAGCCGCGCGCTGGCGAGGTGCTGGATCACCTGCGCAATCGCCAGGGCAGCGTCCTCCTCGCCGCCCGTCGCGAGCTCGCAGAGCTCGTCCAGGCTCACCACCGCGCGCGTGCGCTCGTGCGTGACCAGACGCAAGAGCACCACCCGGGCCAGCCGCTGCTCGCGCGGTGGCAGCGCTGAGAGCACCGCATCCGCGTGGGCGGACAGGGCGCCGGCGACGCCGCCGAGCTTCTCGTACGTGTCTCGAGTCAAGAGCCGGCGGGCGCGATCCCGCGCCTCCCACAGCTCCGCGGCCGTGAACTGCAGGAGCGGCAAGGGGCTGCGCGTGCTCTCCAGGCTGTCCAGTATGTGCTCGACCATCTCCGCGGTCTCGAAGCGATAGCCGGTCGCTTCAATCGGCCTCGTCAAGGCATCGCGCAGGCCCTCGTGCCCTATCGGCGGCAGGAACGAGAGGCCGCCCGCCACGTCGGCCATGAGGGGGTGGTCCTCGGCCATGCGATCGAGGAAGTCCGAGCGGATGGCGAGCAGGACGCGCAGGGGCGACGAGGCGTCGTCGGCCGCACCTTCCAGGCAGGCGACGAACGCCGCCCGTTCCTCGCGGCCGGCGCCGAGCGTGTAGAGCTCCTCGAACTGATCGACGAAGAGCAGGATATGGTGCCCCGTCCCCTCACGCCGACAGCACGCGCGCAGCCGAGCGCCCAGATAGCCAGGCTGGGCGCGCAACGTGGCGACGATCTCGTCGTGCTCGGAGAGCTCGGCCGAGCCCGCTGCTCTGCCGGCGAGCTCGGACTCGTCCACCTGCACGAGCACATCGGAGAGCGCGGACAGCGGGCGGCGCCCCGGGCGCAGGATGAACGTCTCCCAGCGGTCCTCGGAGCGCTTCAAGGTCGGGATCACCCCCGCGCGCACGAACGACGACTTGCCCGCCCCGGAGGGACCCGTGACCGTGACGAGCGGCTGGTTGCGCAGCCGCGCCGTCATGGCGGCGACGTCGCGATCGCGGCCGAAGAAGCGCGCTGCGTCCACCTCCTGGAACGCGGCCAGCCCCGCGAACGGGCTCTCTCCTTCGCCGAGATCAGGCGCCTGTCGACCGGACAGGAGCGCCTCGAGCTCGGCGAGGAGCTCCTTGGCCGAGCCGATGCGCTCGTTCTTCCGCTTCTTCAGGCAGCGGTCGACGAGGGCTCCGAGCGGGCCCACGTCCGGGCGCCGCGCGCTGACGCGGGGCATGGGAACATCGAAGTTCACGACGTCCGCGAGGCGCGCGAACGAGAACGGGTCGAGCGGGTGCACCCCCGTGAGCAGCGTGTACAGCAGGATGCCCACGGCCCAGAGGTCGCTGCGAGGATCGATGTCCAGGCCCAGCAATTGCTCGGGTGACATGTAATGCGGCGTGCCGGCGAGCGCGCTCTCATGGCTCCGGCCATCGCCTCCCGCGAGCGCCGCCCGCGCGCCCGTGATCGTCGGCATCATCTTGACATCGAGCTGCTTGGCGATGCCGAAGTCGAGCACCTTGATGCATCCTGCGTCGTCGATGACGATGTTCTCCGGCTTGAGATCGCGGTGAACGATCCCGAGCTCATGCGCGCAGACCAGCGCGCGGACCACCGGAATCATGAGCTCGACCACCCGGCCGGGCGCCATCGGCCCGAGGGCGCTCGTGTGCTCGCGCTGGGCCAGCCATTCGCGCAGCGTGCGGCCCTTGACGTACTCGAGCACGATGTACGGAGTTCCGTGGATCTCGTCCACTTCGTGGATGACCACGATGTTCTCATGCCTGCAGCGCGCGGTGGCCCGCGCCTCGGCCAGAAAGCGCTCGCCCCCTTGCCCGCTCTGCTGGTGGAGGAGCTTGATCGCGACGAGGCGGCCGAGCTTCGTGTCGCGGGCCAGGTACACGATCCCCATCCCCCCCTGGCCCAGCTTGCGGATGATCTCGTAGTGCTTGATCGTGACGCCGACGTCCGCGTGCATGGATCCCTGCGTGCGCTCCGCCGGTGTCGCTCCCGCCGGCGTGCTCGCGTCCTGCGTTGGCAGGGGGGCGTCCTCATGCGCCGGCTCCTCGGATGCCGGGCTGGTCGGAGCCTGCGGGGGCGCGAAGCCGGCGAGCGCGAGCGTGCGCTCGACGTCTTCACCAGGAGCGCTGCTCGAGCTCGGGCAGTCCGGCTGTCGCCGCGCCCGCGCCTCGGAGTCGCGGCTCGCCTCCTCTCTCGGCTTCCGGCTCTCCCGCATAGCCCCTGCGATCGCCGCCGCCTCGCGCGGCGTCGGTCGGCTCCCCTCCCTGCGGACCGAGCGTGCCACAGAGCGCGCAGTGTGCAGCTCCCCCTGAGCGTGGCTCAGGCGAGGAGCCGAGTTGGCGCCGTTCGGCTGTGGCCGCGAGAGCCGACCGCAACGCCGAGCCCTGGCGTTCGCTGAGGGCGTGCGGCCTGAGCCCCCGGGGCGCGACCCCTGGTTGAAGGGCGCAAACCATTGCGGAAGCAAGCAAGCGGTTGCGGAATCCCGCTGCGACCTGGCGCCGCGCAGGTTGTCCGTCCCCCACCGTCTATACTGTGCGCCTGCGCAGGGATCCGTGCGGACGACGCGGTGTCCTGAGCTACACTTACGGGCTCCCGACAAGGTGGCCCGACCGTCTCGGGTGGAAGCGGGCACCGGACCGGCTTTCCGCTGCCCCCCGCGCCTCCCGGCGCCCGCCCCGCAGGGCGGCGCCCGGACCCGCGTCAGCCGAGCAGCGGCTCCGCGCCCGCGACCTCGCCCTCGGCGCTCTCGTCGTCCTCGTCGAGCGGCGGCGCCTCCTCGACCACCTCTCCGGGGGCGGCCGCCGTGCGCTTCAGCATCGTGAGGCCGAGCTGGATCTGCGCCTTGACCGGGAAGCCCTGCCGGAGCGTCGTCGCCCAGTCGTTGAACCAGCCGCGCAGGCCCTCGAGCGCCTCTCGCTGCTCCTTCCGGGCCCGCTCCAGCTCGGCCGCCAACACCCGGGGCGACTGCGCCGGCGCGCCGGCGCCGGCCTCCAGCCGCGCGAGCAGATCGCGCATCTGCTGCATCCTCGCCTCGGTCAGCCCGCGCGTCGCGAGCACCTTGTGGACCTTCTTCGCGTCGCCGTCGCTGTTCCGGGCGAGCCCCTCGACGCGGCGAAGGAATGTCGCGACCGACATGATCTCCGCCGGCCCGAGCGGCTGCTGCTCCAGGTGCTTGAAGAACGCGACCTCGAACCCGTCGCGCCGCTCGCGTGGCACGACGCGGCGGATGATCGCGCGCGTGCGTGGGAACCACGTGTTCTCGAACGTATCGACCTCCTGGAGCAGCTGCATCCGCTCCGCCCCCTCCACGACCCCGCCGCTCGAGGCCTCCACGAACAGGTGCTCCAGCGGGCGCTGCTCGCCCGAGGCGAGCTTGAGCAGCCGCCACCCCTCGCGGTGCTCCTCGGCCGTGTACCCCTCGCGACGGGCCCGCGCGCAGAAGGGCGCGGCCTGGACGTTGACCAGGAGCCTGAGGGCGCGACCCAGGAGATCCTGCTCCGCCGCGGTCAGCACGAGCGGCAAGGACGCCTCGGACGGCTCCGAGGTCGCGGCCCGCGCTCCCGGATTCTTCGAGGCGCTCGCGGACTTCGCTTTCGGCATGTCGTTACTCCTCTCGCCGGCGCGTACCAGAGAAGGGCTGGCGCGCTCAGCGGCCGGCGCCGATTGCAAGCTGCGCGCCAGCGGGAATGGACTGTCGCCGCGCGTCCGCTACGTTACGCCGCCCTCGCCCCCTTCCACGCTCCCCCTTCCGCCCCCCCCGCGGGCGAGGAACCTGATGAAACCGACGTTCGGAACCGATCTGACGACCGGCAGCATCCCCAGACACCTCGTGACGTTCTCGCTCCCGATGCTCCTCGGGAGCTTCCTTCAGACCGCCTACAGCTTCATCAACGCCATCTGGGTGGGTCAGTTCCTGGGCACCGGGGCCCTCGCGGCCGTCACCGTGAGCTTTCCCGTCATCTTCACGATCTTCGGCGTCGGGATGGGGATGACCCTGGCGACGAACATCCTCGTCTCGCAGAGCTTCGGCGCCAGGCGGTTCGACGAGCTGCGGCGCGTGGTGGACGGCTCCACGGTGCTCATCTACGGCCTCGGCATCGTGCTGACGGCCCTCGGAGAGGTCTTCACGCCCGAGATCCTCCGGGCGATGGACACGCCGCCAGACGTCCTCCAGCCGGCGGTGAGCTACCTCCGGATCTACCTGCTCTCGCTGCCCTTCAGCTTCGGCATGTTCGCGCTCCGGAGCATGCTCCAGGGGACGGGAGACTCGAAGACGCCTCTCTATTTTCAGCTCGGCTCCGTCCTGCTCACGACGGTGCTCGATCCGCTGCTCATCTTCGGGCGGCTGGGGCTGCCCGAGCTCGGCCTGAACGGGACGGCCTGGGCCACGCTCGTCTCTCAGATCCTCCTGCTCGCGGCGCTCAACCTCCATCTCCACGTCCGGAAATCGCCCATCGCGCCGAGGTGGCCGCGCTTCAGCCAGCTCGGTCCGACGATCCGGAAGACGTGCCGTATCGGCGTGCCAGCGTCCATCCAGCAGTCGGTGGTCTCGCTGGG
This sequence comes from Sorangium sp. So ce887, assembly GCF_051521455.1. Lineage (NCBI taxonomy): Bacteria > Pseudomonadati > Myxococcota > Polyangiales > Polyangiaceae > Sorangium > Sorangium sp. So ce887. Next base: position 6,593,093 of record NZ_CP150354.1, read on the forward strand.
CATGGTGGTGGTGACGGGGATCGTGAACGGGTTCGGGGAGGTCGCGACCGCGGCGTTCGGCGCGGCCTCGCGGATCGACCAGATCGCCGTGTTGCCGGCGATCACCCTGGGGATGGCGATATCGACGCTCGCCGGGCAGAACCTGGGCGCCGGGCGCCACGACCGCGTGCGCGAGGTCTTCACGTGGGGCTGCGTGTTCAGCGGCGGGATGACGCTCCTGATCTCGGCGGCGGCCATCATCTTCCCCGAGGCGCTCCTCCGGGTGTTCATCACCGATCCGGTCGTCATCGGGCTCGGCGTCTCGTACCTGCATATCGTGGGCGCGTGCTATCTCTTCTTCGGCCTCTCCTTCGTGAGCAACGGCATCATCAACGGCTCCGGCGCGACCGTGGTCACGACCGTGATCTCCCTGCTCAGCCTCTGGGTGATCCGCAATCCGCTCGCCTACTGGCTCTCCCGCGAGATGCACAGCGTGGAGGGCGTCTGGTACGCCATCGCGCTGAGCTTCTTCGTGTCGATGGTCGCCAGCATGGCCTACTATTTCTCGGGGCGATGGAAGCGGTCCCTCGTCCAGCCGGCCGCTCCGGAGGACGCGACACGACAGGCCGACCCCGCAAAGACCTTCGCGAACGAGGTCGGCGAGGCGTGAGGACGGCGGGGAGCCGCACCGGCCGGTCGCCCGGCGCGGCGGCTTGCCTGGCCGCGCTCCCGCAGGCAGGCTGAGCCCATGGGCCAGCCCGCCGAGAAGCCCCGCCGCGCCACATACGCCGACCTCGAGGCCGTGCCGCCGAACAAGGTGGCAGAGCTCATCCGCGGCGTGCTGCACGTCTTCCCGCGGCCGGCGCCGCGGCATGCCTACGCCGCGTCGGGCCTGGGATGCGAGCTCGGCGGTGCGTTCGATCTCGGCAAGAACGGCCCAGGCGGCTTTTGGATCCTGGACGGTCCCGAGTTGCATTTCCCCGATCCGGAGTCGCCGGGCGACGTGGAGGCGGTCGTGCCGGACATCGCCGGCTGGCGCCGCGAGCGCATGCCCGAGCTGCCCGACACAGCCTACTTCTCGCTCGCTCCGGACTGGATCTGCGAGGTCCTGAGCCCCTCGACCGAGCAGCACGATCGCAAGGAGAAGATGCCCGTCTACGCGCGCGAGGGCGTGCAGCACGCGTGGCTGGTCGATCCCATCCAGAGGACCCTGGACGTCTTCTCGCTCGCCCCGGGCCGCGGCTTCACCCTGGTCGCCACCCACCGCGGCGCCGCGCGCGTCCGCGCCGCGCCCTTCCAGGCCATCGAGATCGAGCTCGCCGTGCTCTGGGCGACGTAGCGCGACCTCAGGCGGGCGCCGGCTCGTCGTCGAGCGCCAGCGCGCCCTCCCCCTCGCCGCCCTCCCCCTCGCCGCCCTCCCCGCCGTCCGGCCCCCGGAGCCGCTCCGAGAGCAGCCCCAGGAGGTCGTGCGTCGAGAGCTTGCCCGCCGCGTCCTTGCCGCCGAGGACCTGGGCCACGAGCGACCGCTTCTGCTCGTGCAGCGACAGCATCTGCTCCTCGATCGTCCCGAGCGCCACGAGGCGGTAGATGGTGACCGGCCGCCGCTGGCCCAGCCGGTGCGCGCGATCCGAGGCCTGGTCCTCGACCGCGGGGTTCCACCAGGGATCGAGGTGGATCACGTTGGTCGCCGCCGTGAGGTTGATGCCGAAGCCGCCCGCCTTGAGCGAGATGAGGAAGAGCGGCGCCGCCCCCTCCTGGAACTCGCGCACCCGCTCGCCACGCGCCTTCCGGGGCGTCTCGCCGTCGAGGTAGACGTACGCGACGCCGCGCGCCTCGAGCGCCTCGCGCACGAGCGCGAGGTGCGAGGTGAACTGGCTGAAGACGAGGGCGCGCTGCCCCTCGGCCCGCAGCTCCTCGACGAGCTCCAGAAAGCGCGCGAGCTTCGACGAGGCGAGCTCCGAGCGCTCGTCGTAGAGGCGCGGGTGCGAGGTGAGCAGCCGCAGGCGCGTGAGCGCCGCGAGCACCTCGACGCGCCGCTCCTGCTCGCGCCGGACCGACCGGCGCGACTCGAGATCGGACAGCGCCGCGAGGCGCGCGTCCTCGTACAGCTGCCACTCGGCGCCCGAGAGGACGACCGGCACGCGCACCTCGGTGCGCGCCGGGAGCTCGGCCTCCACCTGCGCCTTGGTCCGCCGGAGGAGGAAGGGGGCGAGCACGCGCGCGAGCGCGGGCGCCGCGGCCGGGTCGCTCTGCCGCTCGATCGGCGTGGCGTAGCGGTCGCGGAACGAATCCCAGCCGCCCAGCAGGCCGGGAAAGACGATCGCGAAGAGGCTCCAGAGCTCGCCGAGGTGGTTCTCGAGCGGCGTGCCCGAGAGCGCGAACCTGAAGTCCGCCTGGAGCGCCCTCGCGGCGCGCGCGCGCAGGGTGGTCGCGTTCTTCAGGTTCTGGGCCTCGTCGAAGACGACGGTGGCGAAGCGCCGGGCCGAGAGGCGCGCGGCGTCGCGCACGAGCAGGCCGTAGCTGAGCACCAGCACGTCGCCCGGGCCGAGCCGCGCGAGCGCGTCGTCGCGGTCGGGCGCGTCCGCGTAGAGCGTGAGGCGCAGGGAGGGCGCGAAGCGCTGCGCCTCGTCCCTCCAGTTGAAGGCCACCGAGGTCGGGGCGAGGACGAGCGCCGGCCCGCGCGCGCTGCGCTCGAGCAGGACGGCCAGCGCCTGCACGGTCTTGCCGAGCCCCATGTCGTCGGCGAGCACACCGCCGGCCCCCCAGGCCGCGAGCCGCACGAGCCAGCGGTAGCCGTCGAGCTGGTACGGGCGAAGCTCGGTCCCGAGCGCCGGAGGGACGGCCGGGCAGAGCTCGCCGGCGGCGGCGACGCGCTCGGCGAGCTGCCGGAAGGCGCCGTCCGCCTCGAGCGCGGCACCGGCCCGCTCGAGCTCCCACAGCACGCCGGCGGCCGAGGGGCCCACCGAGAGGCCGTGCCGGGTGGCGTGCACGTGGTCCGACAGGCGCTCGAGGTGGAGGCGCAGGGCCTCGCCCAGCTCCACGTAGGTCTGCGCCTCGACCTGCACGTAACGCTCCCCGCGCCGCGCCGCATCGAGCAGCCGAGCCAGCTCCACGCGCTCTCCCTCGACGCGCAGGCCGCCGAGGACGCCGAACCACTCGCGCCGCCGCTCGAGGGCGACCTTGAGGGCGTGGGGACCGCGGCTCTCCACGACACGCAGCGGCGCGCCCACCCACTCGAGCTCCGGCGGCGGCTCGCGCGCCGCGCAGGCCGCGAGCAGGTCGAACGCGCCGTGCGCGCTGGCGAAGCGGTAGTGGAAGCGATGGTCCTCGAACGGCTCGGCCCCGGCGAGCGGGAGCGCGGCGGCGAGCGCGGCGGCGAAGTCCTCTTCCCGGCGCAGGTCGCGCAGCGCGTGCAGGGCCTTCTCCCCGCGCCGCACGTGCACGTCGCGGGCGCCCGCGCCCGGCACGAGGGCCGGGCCGTCGGCGAGCGGCCGGATGCGTAGCTCGACCTCCACCGCGCCGCGGGGCTGGGCCGTGAGCCGCAGCACCGGGAGCAGCTCCGGCGGGACCGACTCGCCCATCACGCTGCGCGGCATGGCGACAGGCACGCGCTGCGCCCACCGCGACAGCGCGGAGAGGAGGGCGGCGTGGCTCTCGGGCGGGAAGACGTTGCCGTCGCGCAGGAGCACGTCGACGAGCGCCCGGACCTCGGCCTTGACGTCGAGCAGCGTGAGCCGGCGCGCGCCCTTGTCCCAGTCCCAGAGGAACACCACCTCCTCGGGACGGGCCCGGCGCACGCGCTCGATCAGCGCCGGAGGCAGCGCGGTGCCCTCGACGCCGGCGCTCACCCGCACGGCGCCGTGGCGCTCCTCGGCCACGAGGCCCACCGGCGTGCGCTCGATCCGCACCGCGACGTCGGGGGCCTCGTCGAGGAAGAGACGCGGGTGGCCGATGAGCGCGTCGAGCAGCGCCCGCGACGCGAACCCATCGCCGTCGGGCAGGAGGGCGGCGACGCGGGCGTCGTCGGAGGAGAGCTTCGCGCCGTGCTCCAGGAGGAGGCGCTTCCGGCCGATCCGCGCGCCGGCGCCGCGCTGGCCCTTCTTGCCGAGCCGGTGGATCCAGGGGGCGACCGCGACGCCGGCGCCCTCGACGACGTCGAGCCGGAAGGTGAGCTCGACGCCGGCGCGCGCGCCGGGGCCGTCGTCGAGGGCCCTGTCGAGCGCCAGCAACGTACGCTCCCAGGCGGGGCGCCCGAGCTCGTCGAGCGCCCGGAAGAAGGCGTCGCCCGGGGGCTGGCGGAGCCAGAGCAGCGCCGCGTCGATGGCCGCGAGCACGTGCACGCAGTCGACCGCGCCGCAGCCGCACTCGGCGCGGGGCGCCCCGGGCGCGAGGATCAGCCGCGCCTCGGGCCGGACGAAGCCGGCGCCCACGCGCTGCGACTCGAACGGCTGCGGGTCGTCGAGGCGAAAGCCGGGCAGCGCGGCGTCGAAGCGCAGCGCGGCGGCCCGGAGCGCCCGCTCGAGGCGCGGGGCAGCGGTGTCCGGGACGCGGGCGCGCAGGGCGCAGAGCAGGTCGTGCGCCGGGAGGGCCCGCGGCTCGTCGGGCGCCCGCAGCAGCGCGGGGACGGCGGCGCGCGCGAGCGCCGCGCCGGCGCGCTCGTCCTCGAGAAAGCGGAGGACGAGGGGCGGCAGCGCGTCGCGGAGGCGCGAGGGCGGGAGCCAGTCGAGCGAGCACGCCAGCTCGTCGGCGCTCGCGAGGTCGATGAGGCGCCGCCGCGCGCCGAGGACCCGCAGCTCGGGCCAGAGGGCGGGGTCGACGCGCGGGGCCACCGCCTCGAGGTTCAGCCGGGCGACGTGCGCGATGCCGTGGTGCGCGAGCCAGGACACGAGGGCCGCGCGGGTCTCGAAGGGCGCCGCCGGGGCTGCGGGGGGGACGGCCTGGGGGTCTCCTGGCATGGTCGGGCCGCGTAACGTTGTGGGTGCGCGGGCCCGGTTCAAGGGGTTTCGGCGCGCTGCCCCCCCCGGGAGCGAGCGCGCCGCGGGGCGCGGCCGCGAGCAGCAGCGCCCCGCCCGCGGCCGTGTCGACTGAGCACGGACGCACCGCCTCGACGCCGCGCCCCGAGAAGGTCATCGCCAGCGCGAACGCGAGCAGCAGAGGCGCGTGTCGACCGCTCCAGGGCGCGAAGAGAGGCTCACTCCTTCGTCACGGTGATGATGAAATCACCGACGTAGGTTCCCTCCTTCTTCCCCGTCAGCGACGCGGCGAGATCACCCGTCTGGGCGGCGTAGACCCCTTTGCCGGTGCCCGTGTAGCGACCGAGCGTTGCGCTCTCGAACGTCAGATCGAAATCCACCGAGGTCGGGACCGACGCGTCGATGGCCCCCGAGATGGTGCCTTTCTCTCCAGGAGCGCCGCTCCCGGCGAGACCGGTCGTCGTACCCGAGACCACTCCGGGGCCGGACAGGCTCAGGGTCGTCGTCACGGAAACGGGCGGATCGGTGTTCGCGATGACGATCTCGCCGTTATAGGTCCCCGCGAGCTGGGTCTGTTCTGCGTCGTCCGGCCCCTCGTCCTCGGAGCCGCAGCCGACCGCCACCAGCGCCAGTACCCCTACGATCGCTGCCTTGACCAATTGGTATCTCATGAAAACTCCTCGAAGATCGGCCAACAACGCTAGACGAACCCATCGGGTCGAGGCAAGCGCAGAGTGAGGCGAGATACGCCTCATTTCTTCTTGGGGTTCTCGTTCTTCTCTGCTTCCTTGAGGAGCTCCCTGAGGCGCGCCTTCTTCTGGTCGTCCGTGCGATAGCCCATCCACGTTGAATCGAGCTTTGCCTTGGGAAAGTGCTTCGATTTATACAGCCTGTTGAGCGCCTTCTTCTCGCCGGGGGTGAGCTGGTCGGCGACGCGGCGCACGTCCTGCTCGAGATCGACCTTCGCCGCCTGGTACCTCTGCTGCGCCTCGGCGTTCTGGCGAGCCTGCTCCCTGAGCTTCGCCTCGCGAAAGTGGGTCAGTCGAAGGTCGCCGATGACGATCAGGGGACCTCGCGGCGCGGAGAAGGCGCACTATCCGGTGCTGGTGATGCGCGCTGTGGGCACAGGCACGGACCCCCGGCGCCGCCATGCGACCTTGTAAGCGCATGTCCGCGACTGGCTCTCCGCGATAGTTGCGCAGTCCGCGATTCCCAGGGTCCCGTCTTCAGGATACGCTCTGGGCATGCCCCGGTCCCTGGCCCAAGCGCGTCGCCCGAGAGGCACACCGACGCGTCTGGGAGACAGAGGCGGCACGGAGGTGCTCGATCGTGTTCCAGCCATCCTCGTTCGATTCACAACCCGATTCCCAGAGAAGAGACGGCGCGCGCGCCGCGGCCGCGCTCGCTGATCGACCCGCAGACTCCCGCCCAGCCTCCTCGCGCCGCGCCGGACGGATGCGAGGCCGCCTCGTCGGCGGGCGTTACCGGCTCGAGCTCCCGCTCGGGCGCGGCGCCATGGGCGAGGTCTGGCGCGCGCACGACAGCGTCCGGCGCGTCGACGTCGCGCTGAAGTTCCTCGTTGTCGCGCGGAGCGGCCGGAACCTCGACGCGATCGAGCGGTTCCGCCTGGAGGCGCGGGTCGCGGCGCAGCTCGGGCAGAAGACCAGCGGCGTCGTCGCCGTGCACGACGCCGGGGAGGACCCGGCGGCCGGGCCGTACCTCGTGATGGAGTACGTGCGCGGCAGGTCGCTGCGGCAGCTGCTCCAGGAGCGGGGGACGATGCCGGCCGTCGAGCTCACGGCGCTCCTCCGGCAGCTCGGAGAGGCGCTGTCGGTGGCGCACGGCCTCGGCATCGTGCACCGCGACATCAAGCCGGCGAACATCCTGCTCATCGAGGGGAGCGACGGGCACCTCCGCGCCAAGATCGCCGATTTCGGGATCGCCAAGTGGGTCGGGCAGGATCGGCCGGTCGACTTCCGCCGCCGGACCGCGGACGGGGTGGTGCTCGGCACGCCCGCATACCTGAGCCCGGAGCACACGTGCGACGGGCAGGCGGGCCCGCAGCTCGACATGTGGTCGCTCGCGGTCGTCGCGCACGAGGCGCTGACCGGGCAGCAGCCGTTCCCGGGGCGCAACCTGGCCGCCGTGCTCGCGGCCATCCTGGTCAGCGGGCGCCCCCCGCTGGCCACGGTGTGCCCGGGAGCGCCGCCCGCCCTGGAGGCGTGGTTCGCGCGCGCGTTCGCCATCAGCCCGTCGGAGCGGTTCCCCAGCGTGGAGGCGATGATCGCCGCCTTCGCGGCCGCGGCCGGCGCGCCGGTGGCGATGCCCGCTGCGGCGCGAGCGCAGCGTCGTCCACGGCGCCTGCGCCTCGCGGCAGCCGGCGCGGCCGCGGCGCTCGGGGTGACGCTCGCCGCGGGCCCCCTGTGGGAACGGATCGAGGCCGCCGGCGCGCGCGGCGGCGTCGACGAGGCCATCCGCAGCGCCACGCAGATCGCCGGGCGCGCCGTCCATGCGGCGCAGGCCGTGACAGCGCGCCTCCTGGAACGGCAGGGCACAACGCCCTGATCGCGGAACTCGCGCCGCATTCGCCTCGCCAGGACGCGTGCACGCCGTCCAGGAACTCTGGCGCGCCGTCCAGGAACCGGGCCGGGCCGTCCAGGAACTCTGGCGCGCCGTCCAGGAACTCTGGCGCGCCGTCCAGGAACTCTGGCGCGCCATCCAGGAACCGGGCGGGGCCGTCCAGGAACTCCGGCGCGCCGTCCAGGAACCGGGCCGGGCCGTCCAGGAACGCTGGCGCGCGGTCTGCTGCATCCGGCCAACGGGCACGTCTTCAATGCGCCATCCGCGCTCGTGACCAAGCGGGAGGCGAGCAACCCGTCCACGTCGACGTGGGGAGAGGGGTCCTGCTTCGCCGTCGTCGAGTACGGATGGATAGAGTCAGGGGGCTAGGACAATCAAACGGCTTCCGCAAAATCAAGCCCTCGCTGCTGCTCGCGTCTCATACAGCCATGCTGGAGCTGACAGACGATTAGGGTTTGCATCGTGGTCTCCATCGCGGTGATGGGCACGAGCCGCCGCGCCGGCGGCGCGGCGCCTGTGCGGCCCGCGGCGCACGGCCCGGCGCTCGTTGAGGGGCTGAGGGGCGGCTCCGGCGGGGTCGGGACGCGCGGAGCTCGCGCCGGCCCCCGGGCGACTACCGCGTCATCCAAGGACGATCGAGCCCACCGCTCGCGTCGACACGCTGCCGGAGCCTTGCCGCTCGCCGGCGCCCGCAGGCTCTGCTGAGATCGCCCACGCTCAGTAGGTGCGTGCCGAAGCGTCCCTGATGCCTCCGGGAAAGCGGGGACATCGGTGTTCGGGCCCCAACTGGACTTCTTGTCCTCCTTGCGGTAAGGCTGTATAAACGACGCTGGGAGTGTAACCGGATGCTTGAGATGAAGAGGAACACCCAAACGCGACCGAACTTCTGCGCCTTTCTCGTCGTCGCCGCCACCCTCGCTGCGGGGGCAGGATGCACCGCTCCCGACCGGCATTTCTCGGACAGCGGCGCGGGTGGCGGAACGGGCGGCGGTCCGATCGATGCGCAGGGCGGCGGGGGCGACGGCGCGTCCGGTGGGGGCGGCGGAGGCGGGGGCGGCGGGGGCGCGTCCGACGGTGGAGGCGGGGGCGGCGGTGGTGATCCTGGATGTCAGATCCCGCCAGACAGCCCCACGCTCGCCGACGCCATCATGGTGGCTGCGGGCGGCAACCATACGTGCGCGATCCGGCATGACGGCTCTCTCTACTGCTGGGGGGACAACTCGTTCGGCCAGCTGGGTGTTCCGCAGGCGATGGCGGTCTCCTCGAGCACGCCGGTGAGAGTGCTTTTTCCCGCGTCGCTCGGCACGGCGACGATCACGCAGATCGCGTTGACCGAGCAGGCGACCTTCGCCATCGACAGCCAGCTCCGACTCTGGGCCTGGGGAAACAACGAGACCGGCATCCTCGCGAATGGCTCCAAGGACTCGATGGCCCACGACGCCCCGGCGATCGTCAATGACGGTACGGCCCCGTTGCTCGTGCGCAAGATCGCGCCCGAATGGTACTCGGCGTGCGCGCTCACCTCGACCAGCAGCATTTACTGCTGGGGGGCCAACCTGTTCTCGAGCCTCGGGCCGGATGCGACCGGCGAGGAGAGCCTCGTCCCGGTCAAGGCGTTCAGCTTCACCGCGACGGCCGGTCCGAGGGCCATCCTCGCGCGGGGTATCGGCTCGATAGGCAGCTGTTTCTCGACCGGGGCCGCGGAGGACGGGCTGCGTTGCTGGGGCGCGATGGGCGGCGGATATATCCTCACGAACACCCCCGCCGGCTCCGAGGGCGGCGCGAACTACAGCGCGCACATGCCGCTCATCGAGGCGGGAGCGACGATGCCCCTCTCCGATATCTCCTACGGCACGAACTTCGGCTGTGCGCGCGACGACGTGGGAGGCATCTTCTGCTGGGGGACGAACAACAGCTCAGGTCAGCACGGCGCCGAGGCTCCCCCGGCCGGGACGGCGGCTGCGATCCCGGGTGTCTGGGGTCCGATGTCCACCGGCTACGTCTTCGTCTGCGCGATCGACGACCAAAGGCAGCTCCGCTGCCGTGGCAGCAACGAGCAAGGGCAGCTCGGTCGCAGCACGCCGATGACGGGCGACAATGCGCGAATGGAACCCGTCGTGCTCGGCGACGGCAGGGCCCTCGCCAAGGTCGTCGCGGTGAGCGCCGGCTTCTTCCACACGTGCGCGATCGTCGAGGGGGCGTGCGGCCCCACGGGCCCTGGCCAGGTCCTGTGCTGGGGCAGAGGCACCCTGGGTCAGCTCGGCGACGGCACCGGGACGAGCTCCGCGATCCCCGTCGAGGTGAAGGCGCCCTGAGCGCTCTCGCGGTCCTGTCACGCACCGTCACGCCGGCATCTCCTCCCTACCTCAGGAACGGCCGGAACTCGTCGGGCAGGACGCCCCGATCGGCGGCGCTCCGGAGCGCGTCGCGGCAAACGGCGCACGCCGGGGCGTGCTCGCGGTAGCTGTCCGTAAGGCCGTCGACGCGGAAGATGCCGGCGGCCGCGGCCTCCGTGTCCGGGTGCACGTGGAACTGGACCGGCACGCCGAGCGCATAGAGCGGCTCGCCGTCGCGCCGCAGCGCATAGAGCGAGAAGGACGCGTCGTCGCGCGTGCGCCACCCGTCGATGGAATAGAGACAGGGCGCCTCCCCCGCGACGCTCGCGTGCCGGCGCAGAAAGCACATGTCGCCCGCGTACGAGACGAGCTCGTCGAGGTCGGTCGCCAGCGAGACGGGGATCGCGCGCTCGATCCACCGCTCGAAGGTGAGCCACACGGCCGCGAGGACCTTCGGGTCGGAAGCAGCGTGCTCGTCCACCACGAGCACGCCGTCGGAGGCGCTCGCCTCCGTGGGACCGCGCACGCCGTAGATCGACGCCAGGGCCGAGAGCGCGACCTCGGCGTCGAGCGGCGCGCCGGCGCGCTCCTCGTCGCACGCGGCCGCGAAGACCGCGGCGTCGATCTGGGTGGCGAGCCCGGCGCGGCGCAGGCGCGCGAGCGCATCCTCGGGGCGCAGGAGGGTCGTCATGTCGTCATGTTATCCGCTCGATGCCACCGCGGGAGCTCGGCTCGCGCCCCCGGGGCACCCTCGCGGCAGGGTGCACGATCCCGCCGTGGAAAGGTAGCGCCGCCCGGTCCGGCGCCGCCGGAGGCCGAGCCCCCGGAAGACGCGCCGGCCGCCGGCGCTCTCAGTAAGCCAGCGCTCGGCAGTGAAGTTCGACCCTCCGGATCTGCCCCGCGACCGTGTCGTACTGGAGATCCAGGCCCGTCATCACCTCCTGGGCCGGGCAGCTCAGGGTCACGATGCTCCCGGCGTACCCGATCGCCCAGGCGGTGTAGGAAGGCGCGGCGACGTCGAGGGCCATCCCGGTCGCGTCCTTGTGAGCGTACGCGATGCGCACGTCCTTCACGTGCGTGTTGCCGCCGCCCACCCTGAGCTGCAATCCGATGGGATAGGAGTCGATCGCGGGGACCTGAGCCCAGTGCAGGCCGGGGCGGTAGCTGGCCGCAGAGAAGATGTTCGCGTACCCGAGATTGCCGGTCCGCGGAAGGGCGGGAGCCGGGAGGTCGAACTCCCGGCACATGCCGTTCATGCTGGCGATGAACTCGGCCGGATTGGCGATGGGCTCCTCGTTCACGCTGAGGTCAGTCAGCAGGTATCCTTCACCGTAGTCGCGGTTGCAGTGAATGAACCCCGAGTCGAGATTCGCGACCAGGCCCGAATTCCACGTCGCGTTCGACGCGACGGTGCTGACGATCCAGTTCTCCGAGAGGGGCGGGGCGTCCACCGCGAGATCGGGGTCGGTCGCGTCGACGGCGCAGCCGGCCGCGAACAGGGCGAAGAGCGCGAATGCAGAGCGAGCGATGCGCATGACGATGTCTCCTCAGCTATCTTGTTGTCGAGGCAGAGGCGCCGGCCGCCCAGCGGGCCAGGATGGCCCGGTCGCGGCGGCGCCCCGCGACGCCGCGACATCGCAAGCACCTTGCCAGCGCCGGGCGGACGCGACGCCGTGGCACCCGCCACGGCCATCGCGGCGGCGCCGCGCGCTCCGCGGAAGGCCCTCGACCCGGCAGCCCGCGCGTCGGCGCGCGGCGGAGGCCATGAATGTCGCCCTCGCGGCACGGCAGCGCCACGCCGGCGCCCCCTGACACACGCCGGCTGTCCCCTGTCACATCGCCGCTGTCACATCGCCCCCTGTCACACCCCCTGTGGCAGGGACAGTGGCAGCGCGCCCCGCGTACCAGGCCGCGGCGCCGCTCAGGGCGCCACCCGGCGCAGCGCGCCGCCCGCGGCCGGGAGCGGCGCGCGCTCACTCGTCCCGTCGAGCCTCCCGGCGAACGCGTCGGTCACGAACACCCCCGCCCCGGTCGGACCGGGCGCCCAGCGGCGCAGCGCCTCGGGCACGGCCGCGTGCAGCAGAAGGCGCGGGAGGACGTCAGGGCGCGCACCGGCCCGCGCGCCGAGCTCCGCCCAGAGCTCGAGGACCCACCCGAGCGCCCGCTCCGGCGCGCGCTCGTACGGCGCGGGCAGCGTCGCCAGCAGCGCGTCGGCGCTCTCGACCACGAGCGTCGCCCCGATCCGGAAGAGCGCCGCCCGCGCCGCCTGGAGCAGGCGCTCCACGTCGGCGAGCGCCTCGTCGCCGGCGTCGTCCGGCGCGGCCAGCCGGGCCTCGACGAGCAGCGCGGCGCCGGGCCCGCGCGGCTCGTCGAGGCCGCAGGGCGCCGGCGCCGCGCCCCCGGGGCCCGGCCCGGCGACGGCCCCGCGCAGGGCCGCGAGCAGCTCGGAGACGCTCGCGTACCGGTCCGCCGGCTCCTTCGCCAGGCAGCGGCGCACCACGGCGTCGAACGCGGCCGACACGGGCGCGCGCTCGCTCGGGCGGGGCGGCGGCGCGCGCAGGTGCATCTCCTCGGTCTCGACCGCATCCGCGCCCTGGAACGGCAGCTCGGCCGTCACGAGCTGGTAGGCGAGCAGGCCGACCGCATAGATGTCCGTGCGCGCGTCCACCGCGCCGCCGAGGATCTGCTCCGGCGCCATCGTGAGCGGCGTGCCGAGGATCAGGCTGCTGCTCTTTTCACCGCGCTCGCCACCGCGCCCGCCACCGCGCCCGCCGCCCGGCGGGCGGAGGAGCTTGGCGATGCCGAAATCGACGAGCTTGATGCCCCGCGCGCCGCCCCCGCCGGCGACGGGGCGGATCATGACGTTCTGGGCCTTCACGTCGCGGTGCACGACGCCGATCGCGTGCGCGGCCGCGAGCGCGCCGCCGACCTCCTCGAGCAGCGCGACCGCCTCGGACGGCGAGAGGGCGCCGCGCGCGCGCAGCTCGGCCGCGAGGCTCCGGCCCTCGACCCACTCCATCGCGATGTACGGCCGGCCGTCGTCGAGCGCGCCGACGCCGCGGATCTCGACGATCGACGGGTGCCTGAGCCGCGCGAGCACCTCCGCCTCCTGCTGGAAGCGCCGGAGCATCGCCGGCAGGAGCGACAGCTCGCGGCGGAGCACCTTCAGCGCGACCGCCGCGCCGCCCCCGAGCGGCCAGGCGCGGTGCACGACGCCGAAGCCGCCCGCGAGGCGCACCTCGTCGAGCAGGTAGCCCCCGACCACGGCGCCGGCGGGGAGCGCGTCGCCGGCGGCGGTCGTCTGCAGCTCCTCCGGGCGACCCGAGATGACGGCGGTCTCTTCAGGGATGAGCTCGGCAGGCGGCAACATGGCAACCTACCCCAGTATACTCGCGCGTCATGCGCTGCTCCGAGTGCCATCGCCGCCTGCCCGGGCAGGCCGGCGCCGCGTGCCCGGGGCACCCGCTCGCGCCGCCGCCGGTGAGCGGCGCCGCCGAGGCGGTCGATCCTCCGGAGCCGCCCCCGCGCATCCCGGGGTTCCGCGTCGAGCAGATGCTCGGCGAGGGCGGGTTCGCGCGCGTCTACGCGGCGACGCGCGAGGACGACGGCCGCGCCGTGGCGCTCAAGGTGGCGCGGGGGCAGGACGACGGCCGGATCGCGCGCGAGGCCGCAGCGCTCGCCCGCCTCGCGCCCCCGCTGGCGCCCGCGCTGCTCGGCCGCGGTCACGCCGCCGACCGCCGCCCGTTCCTCGCGCTGGAGCGGCTCGAGGGCAGCTCGCTCGCGTCGCGCCTCGCGGACCTGCCGGGCGCGGGCGCGATGTCGCTCGAGGAGGCGGCGGCGCTCGTGCGCGCGCTCGCGGCGGCGCTCGACGCGGTGCACGACGCCGGCCTCGTGCACCGCGACCTCAAGCCCGAGAACGTGTGGCTGCGGCCCGGGGGAGAGGTCGCGCTGATCGACTTCGGCCTCGCGGCGCCGGCGCGCGATGCGGACGGCGCGAAGGGCGCGCTCGGGCCCGACCTGACGCGCACCGGCGCGGTCCTCGGGACGGCGGCGTACATGGCGCCGGAGCAGTGCCTCGGCGCGGGCGGCGTGGGCCCGCGGGCGGACGTCTACGCGCTCGGCGCGGTGATCTTCGAGCTGCTCACCGGCCGGCCGCCGTTCGTGGGCGAGGCGGCGGAGGTGCGGCAGGCCCATGTGGCGCGCCGGCCGGATCCGCCCTCGTCGTTCGCGCGGCTCCCGCCGGCCGCCGACGAGGCTGTCCTCCGCTGCCTGGCGAAGGACCCCGAGGCTCGCCCGGCCCGCGCGGGCGACGTGGCGCGCGCGCTCACGGCCTCGCTGGAGGCGCGCGCTGCCGTGTACAGCGGGCGCGCAGCCAGCGCCGACGCGCGCGCGCCCGCCGCCGGCCAGCGCCGGCCCGTGGCGCTGCTCGCCCTGCGCACGGGCGAGCGCACCGGCGCGCTCGTCGTCGTCGACACCGCGCGCGACGAAGGCGGCATCCTGGCGCGCTTTCGCGGGGAGCACACGGTGCTCGCCTTCCCCGCCGCCGCGGGGCCGAGCGATGGGGTGCGCGCGGCGGTGCGCGCAGCCCGGCGCCTCCTCGCTGCCGGCCTGGCGGCGCCACCCCTCGTTGTCCACCTGGCGCAGCTCCGGGTGCGCGAGGGCGCGCACGGCATCACGCTCGCGGGCACCGCGCTGGAGACCGCCGAGGCGTGGGGGGCCGGCCCGGAGAACGCAGGCGCCGCGCCGCCGGTCCTCCTCACGGCCGAAGCCCAGCGCGCGCTCGCGGAGGACCCGCACGACACGCCCGCCGATCCGCACGACGCGCCCCCCGATCCGCACGACACGCCCCCCGGCGAGCCCGGCGAGACCGCCCTGCGCGGACGCGACGCCGCGCTCGCCGCGGCCGTCGCCGCCGTAACGGAGGCGCTCGCCGGCGGCGGGCCGGCGCTCGTCACCGTGCTCGGCGCGGAGGGGCACGGCAAGACCCGCTTCCTCGGCGCGCTCGCGGCCGCGCTCCGCGCCGGCGGCGCGACCGTGCACGCCGCGGACGCACCCGGACCGGAAGAGGCCGAGCGCGGCGCGACCCTCGTCGCGCTCCTGCGGGCCGCCCTGGACCTCCCGGCCAGCGGCGCGCTCGACGCGACCGTCGACGCGGCGCTCGCCCGCCACCTGGGCGCGCCGGAGGCCGCCCGCGCGTGGCCGGCCGTGGGGCTCGCCTTCGGGCGGATCGCCGGCCGGGATCCCGCGGCCGCGCCCCTGCTCGAGGCGGCGGGCGCGCGCCGCCACGCCGAGGCGCGGGCGCTCGCCGCCGTCCTCGCCGCCGCCGCGCCGCTCGCGCTGCTGCTCGACGACGCCGACCGCGCAGACGCGGCCGCGCTCGACGCGCTCGAGCTGGCCACCGCGGAGGGCAGCCCGGCGCGCCTCGCGATCGTGCTCGCGGCCCGGCCGTCGATCGCGTCGCTCCGTCCGGGCCTGGGCGAGCGCGCCGCCCGCCGCCTCACGCTCGACCTCGGCCCGCTCGACGCCGAGGCCGCGGGCGCGCTCCTCCAGGACCACCTGCGCCCGGTGGAGTTCGTCCCGCGCGCCGCGCTCGATCACCTGCGCGCGCTCGGGCGCGGCGTCCCGCGCGATCTCGTGGAGGTCGCCTGCGCCCTGCGCGTCGGCGGCGCGATCCGGCGCGCCCGGGGCGGCGAGGGCTGGACCCTCGCGCCGCACGAGCTGCTCTCCCTCTCCGCCGCGCCGCTCGGCGAGCGCCTCGCCGCGCGCGCGCTCGCGGCCCTCCCGCCGCCGCTCGTGGACCTGCTCGAGCGCGCGGCGATCCTCGGCGACGACCTCTCCCCGGCCGAGATCGAGGGCGCCCTCGACGCCGCGGGCGCGCCGCCGCCGGCCGGCGCGCTGGACCCCGGCGTCGGCCTCGCGCGCCTCGCCCGGGCCGGCGTGCTCGTCGCGCTCCCGACGTCGCCGCCGCGGTACGCCTTCCGGCACCCGCTCCTGCGCGAGGCCGTCGAGGCGCGCATCCCGCCCGCCCGCCGCCGCGCGCTGCACGCCGCCGTCCTCCGGCGCCTCCTCGGCGCGCCGTCCGCCGCGGGATCGCGCGCCCGGATCGCCCGCCACGCCGCGGCCGCGGGCGACGCGGCCACCGCCGCGGAGGCGCACGCCGACCTCGCGGACGAGGCGCTCGCCCGGCACGACGTCGTCGAGGCCGAGCAGCGCTTCACCGCGGCCCTGCGCCTCTTCGACGGCGGCGACGCCGCAGCCCGCGGCCGGGCCCTCGCCGGCCGCGGCCGGGCGCGCTACCGCCTGCAGCGCCTCGGCGAGTCGCTCGCCGATCTGCGCGCCGCCCGGGCGCTCGCCGAGGCCGCGGGCGACCGGGGCCGCGCGGCCGAGCTCCTGCTCGAGGAGGCGACCGCGCTCGACTGGCTCGAGGACTTCCCCGCCTCGGCGGCGGCCGCGGCGCGCGCGGCGGAGCTCTGCGCGGGCCTCGGCGACGCCCGCCTCGACGCGCGCTGCCTGCTCGCGAGCGGCCGCTCGGACTGCCGCGGCCAGCGCGTCGACGACGGGATCCCCAGGCTGGAGCAGGCCGCCCGCGGCGCGCTCGCCCTCGGCGACCACGAGGCGCACGTCATCGCGCGGCTGCTGCTCGTCGGCTCGCTCTCGGTGGCCGGCCGCCTCGACGAGGCCGAGCGCCACGGCGAGGCCGTCGTCGAGGCCTGCCTGCGCGCCGGCGACGTCTTCCACCTCTGCACCGCGTACATCAACCGGCTCTTCATGTGGGTGAAGCGGCGCGACGAGGGCCGCGCCCTCGAGGACCAGCGGGAGGCGGTCCGCCTCGCCCGCGAGCTCGGCCACGCCCAGCTCGAGCGCATGGCCACGTTGAACCTGTCCGAGCTGCGCTACTGGATGGGCGCGCTGGACGAGGCCCTCCCGCTCGCGCGCCGCAGCCTCGACCTCCAGCGACGCTTCTTCAACCAGCGCCCTTCGCCGGACGACGCCCTCCTCCTCGCCCGCATCCACCTCGCCCGCGGCGCGTACGACGAGGCGGCCAGGCACCTGGCCGAGGCCCGCGCGAGCCTCCCCGAGCTCGACCTCACCCCCTGTGCCCGGACGCTGGCACGCCTGGTGCAACAGGCCCTGGACGACCGGGCAGCCGGTCGGTTCGACGCTGCGGCGTGGCGCGCGCTCGTGCAGGAGGCGCGGCACACCGCGATCCTCCATGAGCACGCCGAGGCGCTGTACGGCGCGGTCCTCTCGGCCCTCCGGGCGGGCGCCGCGGGCGAGGCGCTCGTGTTCCTGGAGGAGGCGAGGGCGGCCTCGGCGGGCTTCTGGGAGCAGCGGTTCGACGGGATCGAGCGCGCGCTCCTCGCGCCCGGATCGCCCGTCACCGCGTGAACCGGTCCGCCGTCTCGCCGGGACACAGAAAGGAATCTGACCACGTCATGATCTACCGGATCCATGGATTGCTTGTGCTCTGTCTCGGGCTCTCGATCGCCGGCGCCGGCGCGGGGTGCGTCGTCTCCGGCGGCGACGCCCCCTCGCTCGACGGGCCGCTGGTCTCCGTGCGGGGGGCCGGCACCGGGCCGGCCCCCACCGGGCCGGCCGGCACCGGGCCGGCCGGCAGCGCGTCGGCCGGCGATCTGGTCGCGTCGTGGGCGGACGCGGTGCAGGGCGTGTACGGCAACGGCCTCTCCGCCAGGGCGCTCACCCGCAACGCGCTGATCACGAACGCGCGCGCCAATCCCGTCATGGTGAGCGTCCCGCTCGCGACCGAGAGCTACGCCGACATCGGCGGTGAGCCCGAGCTCCGCTTCCAGCTTCGCCACGAGCCCACGCGCGAGGTGATGCGCTATCTCGCCTCCTGCGCCCTGGAGCCGGACCAGAGCCTCTCGTATACCGACACATCGACAGGCGAGAAAACCACATTTCCGGGCGAGATCGGGATCTGCCCTCAGTGGGCCACGGGCCCGGCGGGGGCGAAGTGCCGGCAGCTCATCACGGCGTGCCTGCTCTCGCGGGTGAACGCCGTGGGCCGCAATGTCACCCTCTCGATGCGAGGCCAGGCGTTCCCGGAGCATCGGCCGGGGCTCCTCACGCCGGCGCCGTCCGTACGCGTGGTGACCGTCACGGAGAACAGCGATGTCATCCCGAGCTTCGCGCGGTGCACGACCGAGATCTCGGGCGCATCGCGCGACTGTGGCTGGACGGCCGGGCACATCGGCTCCTGCACCCCGGGCTCGCACGTGTACCTCGGCGTCGGCGGCGAGCCGCTCGGCGACTGTGATGCCGACCCATCGAGCGCCGTCGGGCTGTCCCCCGGCGACACGGTCGTTCGCGTCTGCAGCGGCATCCGCGGCTGCGACACCAGCTCACCCGACCACATCGAGCCGGGCGAGGCGCGGTGCAGCGGGCGCAGCGAGCCCGCGCTCCACTTCGTCTGCCCCGCCAGCGGCCACTTCAGCGTCATGAACGGCCCGCGGACGAGCGGCCGCGCCGCCGCCGGCGCCCCGGGCCTGGGGAGGGTCCTTGGCGCGGTGGTCCAGCAGCACATGCGCTTCAGCGTCACGAGCCACCCGCAGCCGCACCCCACGCCGCCGCCCGGCGCCGTCTCCATCCTCGAGGCGTCGTTCGAAGACGCGGAGTATCCGGCGCCGGAGGCGCGCGTCTTTCGCTGGCGCGAGGGCGCGTTCTACGGGAGCTTCTGGGGCGAGAACCCGCTCGACGACGTGCTCACGACGGGGATGAACGAGGTGACGAAAGACGGCGTATTCCATGGTGCTCGGGCCTCCGGACAATCCGTGTTTCGACATGCCTTCGCCTGCACGGGCGAATACTGGACCGATCAGGCAGCCTACGTGGAACACCGCCTCTGCGCCGGCGCCGGGGAGGAAAAAGACTGCGTGGCGACCTCCGTGGGCGCCTGCGGCGACGCACACGCCTTCACGGACTGTCCGCCGCTCGATCAATGCTCCGTCGCCGACGGGGGGCTCGTCGAGGGCGACGGCGATTTCCAGGAGTGCAAGGGCAGCGGTGGTGGCACATGGCACCATCCGATCACGGTCTATCTCAACCACCCGTCGGACGTCATCCGGGACTCCCCCTTTGCGCGGTTCGTGTCCGGCGCGCTGTTCATCGACGCGCCGCTCTGCCGTTGAGCGGCGGCCGCTCGGCCGTCCCGCGGCGCGCTCGGCCGCCCCGCGGCGCGCTCAGCCGTCCCGGTAGTCGGCGGGCTCGATGCCGTAGCGCGCGATCCAGCGGTGGATCTGCGTTCGCCCCTTGCCCATCGCCCTCGCCACCGCGCTGATGTTCCCCCGGTGCTCGCGCAAGAGGCGGATCAGCGCCTCGCGCCGCTCCTGATCGTCCGCGCCGGGCCGCGGCCGCTCGCTCGGCGGGGCCTCGGGCCTCGAGGCCTCGGGCGGGAGGCTGCTGCGCGGCACGGCGACGGGCGGCGGCAGGTGGTCGAGCTCCACCCTGCCGCTGCCCGCGAGCACGATCGCGGTCGCCAGGCACTTCTCCAGCTCGCGGACGTTGAGCCGCCACTCGCGCAGGAGGAGCACGCGCGCCGCCTCGCAGCTCAGCGAGATCTCCCCTGCCCGGTCCGGGGCGGCGCGGCGGAGCAGGGCGGCGATGAGCAGGCCGAGGTCCTCCCGGCGCTTTCGCAGGGGTGGCAGCTCGAGCACGAACCCCGACAGGCGCGCGAAGAGATCGCCCCGGAAGTCGCCGCGCTCCACCATCGCCGGCAGGTCGCGGTGCGTGGCGACGACCACGCGGAGGTCGACCTTCACCGGGCGCGTCGCGCCGACCGCCACGACCTCCGACTCCTGCAGCACGCGCAGAAACGCGGTCTGCGACGCCGCGGGCAGATCGCCGATCTCGTCGAGGAAGAGCGTGCCCCGGTCGGCGGTGCGGATGAGGCCGGGCCGGTCCTCGCCCGCGCCCGAGAAGGCGCCCTTCTTGTGGCCGAACAGCTCGGACTCGATGAGGCTGTCGGGCAGCGCGCCGCAGTTGATGGCGACGAACGGCCCCGGCCGCCCCGAGAGCGCGTGGACGGCGCGCGAGACGACCTCCTTGCCGGTGCCGCTCTCGCCCTGGAGGACGACGGGGATGTTCGCGGGCGCGACGGCCCGGAGCGACGCGAAGCGCTCGGCCAGCGCGGGCGAGAAGGTGGCGAGCCCGAACGGCTGATCCGGCGCCGAGGTCGCGTCGCAGAGCGCCTCGTCGGGCGCGGCGATCTCGCGGAACAGAAAGAACGTGTGCCCGAGCTCGATCAGGTCCCCCTCGGCCAGGAGCGCGCTCCGCTGGGGCACGCCGTTCACGAAGGTGCCGTTCGTCGAGCCGAGGTCCTCCAGGCGGAGCCGGCCGCCCTCGCGCGTGATCCGCGCGTGCCGCGACGACACCCAGCCGTCCTCGAGGCGCACGTCGAGCAGCGCCCGCTCCCCCTCGGACCGCCGGCCGATCGAGCGCACCGGGCCTCGCCCGAACCCCACCTCGTCGACCCCGTCGAGCGGCAGCCGCGCCGGCGCGTCCAGCGGCCGCTGGCACTGCAAGACGAGGAACAGGAACGGCCGCGGCTCGGCGCCCGAGCCGGCGCGCCGCTGGGTGCGGACCAGCGTCGTCGGCTCGTCGCGCGCCGCGCTCATGCTGCCCCTCTCCGCCCGCGGGAGGACGCACGCGGAGGCGGCGCCGGGAAGTCGACCTGTGCCTGCATGCCCCAGGTCGACGATCTACCATGCCCCGCCGGCCTGCGGCGCTTCATGGTGCCTCGCGGCCGTGTCGCCGGGCGCGGCGCGCCCCCGGGACGTCAGGGTCGCCTGATCGCGGTGAGCAGCGGTGTCGCGGTGATGCCGCGCCTCGAGCTCCGCCCGCCGGCCGGCCGCCGTGCGGGGCGATCAGCGATACGGCCCGTGCGGGCTCGGCGCCGCGAGCGCGGAGACGATCGCGATCGCGCGCTCGATCCGGTCCCGCCCCGTCTCGAGCTGGCCGAAGACGAGCGTTACAGCGGCCTCGTCGCCCACGACCGCCGCCGGGTGGAGCGCGGCGATCTCGCGCCGAAGCTCGTCGCCGAGGCGCTGCATCACCCGGTCGGGCGCTTCCGCCAGCACCTCGTAGGCCCGCGGCAGGGCGTCGTCGCCGGACGGACCTCGGGCGCCCCTGGCCGAGCCGCGCCTGGGCCGTCGCCTCAGGGTGAATCGCTCCGAGGGCGACGCGGCGCGGGCGGCGCGGACGCGGGTGCCGAAAGCGCCCTTCTTCCCTTCCCGGCCGAACTCCACGGTGAGCAGCCTGCTGCGGTGCTCGATCTCGATGGTCATCTCGCCCTCGGACGAGGCGGCGCCGGACAGCAGCCGCCCGCCGAGCTCCTGCGAGAGCGCCCGCAGCTCCTTCGAGAGCGCCCGGCCGCGGCCGGCGACGAGCGCGGCGGCGCGGATGGCGCTCACGAGCTTCTCGGCGTCGTCCTCCAGCCCGGCGCGGATGGCGGTGAGCCGGTGCGACTCGAGCGTGAGCTGGTAGTCGGCGGCCGCGCGGAGCGCCTCGCGCAGCGGCGGCGTGAGCCACCAGCGCGCGAGCGTCGGGATGCTGGCCTTGACGACGAAGGCGCCGTCCAGCGCCGGGTCGCCGACGTCCACCTGCCTCGCCCGGAAGGCCCCGCCGCTCGCCCGGCGCAGCCGCTGCTCGTGGACCCGGAGCCTGAGGCCCGACGGGTTCCGCGCCGAACCGGTGATGCGGGTGTGGTACCGCACGACGGACGCATCGCCGTGATCGATGTCGTGGTCGACGAGCAACGCGACGTTCTCGAAGACCACGGAAATCTGCATCCGGGGGTCTCCCCGCTGGCCCGGCCCTGACTTGAACTCGCCGCCGACCAGGGCCGCGGCGCGCTGCCAGATGGGCCGCGCGATCCGCCATCGGGCCTCGGCTGCCCGCCTTGCCTCCTGCCGCGCCTGCGCGAAGCACCTCGCGAGCCCCGCGATTCCCGAGAGGATCATCAGGACGAAAATGGGCTCCATCCTCCGCCATCCTACACTCCCCGCCGGGCGCGCGCCCAGGCGTGAAGAGCCGGATTGCTGGCGGCGCTGTCGCGATCTCGAGTCCGGTGCGGCCCTCGAGAGGGCTCGGGATCTACCGGTGACCGAGCGTGAGGCCCCGGGAAGCTGCGGCACCGGCGTGGCGACCGAGGTCGGTCTACCGATCGCCGTGGATCACGAGGTGGTAGATGTCGCCAGCGGACACACCGGAGATGGGACCCGGTACCTGTCAGTGTTCACGGTCTCGTACAGGGTCACGCCCCCTGCCGACGGAGCTGTCGGTCCAGCGATAGTCCAAGTCGAGACCGGCGGCGGCGAGCACAGCCGCCGACAGCGCGGCCGTCCCCCACCAGAGCGCGCGGAGCAGCTCGCGCTTCAGGGGGAGAAGGAAGTTCAATGGAGGGGGGACAGAGAAGCTCGATGTGGGAAAAGGAAGTTCAATGTAGATGAGGGAGAGGCAAGGTCAAACGCTTCGGAGACGTCAAGTCCCAACTGCGGCCCTGCCCTGGGCTGAGAGAACATCTCTCTATGCGATCCGGCCTCTCTGGAAAAGCGACACCGCAACAACAACTTATCTATGCATCGACGCGGCCGCCTTCACTCAACAGCCTTCGGGAGTTGACATCCGCTATGTGAGCGTTCACATTGACGCTCGTCGGTATTCTCTTGCTTCGAACGATGAGATTTAGATCTCCACCGAGCTCTTCGGAGCGCTGAGCCTCAGCGCCGGCGACGATGCCGTCCCGAGGGGGGTCGGCACGTCCGACGACAACCCGCGCACGGGGCTCGACGCTGCCGACAACGGCTCGATCAAGGACACCTGACCGACGCGGTGGGGGAGAAGGAGGTCCAACCGCTTCGGAGACGTCAAGCCCCAACTGCGGGAGCTGCCCTGGGTTGACAGAGCATCTTTCCATGTGATCCGGCCCCATGGGAAAGCGACACCATATCAACAACTCATCCATGGGTCGAAGGGGCCGCCTTCACGCCACAGCCTACGACATGCCCGCTTGGGTACAGGAGAACCTCATGAGAATGCGATTTGAACGATGGCCCCTGCTGGCGACGCTCGCGCTCAGCGCGTGCGTCTCCGCCGAGCAGCTCGATGAAGACGGCTACGAGTTCGACGAACTGGCTGAAAGCATCACCATCGATACCGCGGCGACCTACACGATCGTCGGCGTCCAGAGTGGAAAATGCGTCGAGGTGGCTGGAGGCAGCACCGCTGACGCAGCGGCCTTGCAGATCGCCAGCTGCAACGGCTCGACGCGGCAACAGTTCCGCATGGAATCGACAGGCGGCAGCTACTATCGCATCCGCAACGTCAACAGCAGCCGGTGCATGGACGTCGCGAGCGCCTCCACCAGCGACGGCGCCCGCATCCAGCAATATTCCTGCTGGAGTGGGGAAAACCAGCAGTGGTCGTTCACGGACGTCGCCAGCGGCGTCGTGCGCCTCACTGCGCGCAACAGCGGCAAGTCCCTGGACGTCTACGGCCGCGGCACCGCGGACGGCACCGCCGTGATTCAATGGGCGTCGAACGGCGGGACCAATCAGCAATTCCGAATCACGCCCGTGAGCTCGGGCTCGGGCACGGGCAGCGGCGGCAGCGGCGGCAGCGGCGGCAGCGGCGGCAGCGGCGGCAGCGGCGGCAGCGGCGGCAGCGGTGGCGGTGGCGGCGGCGGCAAGTTCGTCGGTAACATCACCACTGGCGGGCAGGTGCGAGCGGATCTGTCCCGATACTGGAACCAGATCACCCCGGAGAACGAGGGCAAGTGGGGCTCCGTCGAATCCACGCGGGACGTCATGAACTGGGCCGGCATGGACCGAGTCCGGAATTACGCTCGCGAAAAGGGCATTCCCTACAAGGGCCACACCCTGATCTGGGGTGCCCAGCAGCCGGGCTGGCTCGCCGGTCTGTCGCAAAGCGAGCAACGCGCAGAGGTAGAAGAGTGGATCCAGGCGTTCTGCCAGCGCTACCCGGACGTCGCCATCATCGACGTCGTGAACGAGCCGCCCCCGCACACCACCCCGGTGTACATGAACGCCCTCGGCGGCGCGGGCTCGAGCGGCCACGACTGGATCGTGCAATCTTTCAAATGGGCGCGGCAGTACTGCCCGAACGCCATTTTGCTGCTCAACGACTACAACAACATCGAGTACAGCAGTGACAATCAGAACACGATCAATATCGTCAATCGGATCCGGGCGGCAGGGGCTCCCATCGATGGCATCGGAGCTCAAGCCCACGCAGCGTTCTCGATGCCGACCAGCACGGTGAAAGGCTTCCTCGACCGGCTCGCCGGCACCGGTCTACCGGTTTACATCACCGAGTACGATATCGCCCTGGCGAACGACGCGCAGCAGCTCAGCGTGATGCAGAGCCAGTTCCCCATGTTCTACGACCATCCGAGCGTGAGAGGCATCACGCTGTGGGGGTACGTCAGCGGCCAGACGTGGGTGGCCAACTCAGGGCTCATGAGCAGCAGCGGCCAGATGCGGCCCGCCATGTCCTGGCTGATGAACACCCTGGGGCGCTGACGCTGAGCGCGCTGACGCGCGGTTCACCCAGATCCGCGCGCCCGGAGATCGCTGCGCAGACTCGCCCGCCTGGTCGCAGGCCGACGGAGTCTACCCGTAGGTGCAGAGTTTGCGCAGCCGATCCCGGGCGCCTTCAATGTGTCTTGCTTCCCGCTTCGTATACCTTTGAACAGAGGGGATAATGATGAGAATCCGATTTAGACGATGGTCGCTGGTCACGACGTTCGCCGCCACGGCTGCGTGCGTCTCCGCCGAGCAGCTCGATGAAGACGGCCACGAGTTCGGCGAACTGGCTGAAAGCATCACCATCGACACCGCGGCGACCTACACGCTCGTCGGCGTCCAGAGTGGAAAATGCGTCGAGGTGGCTGGAGGCAGCACCGCTGACGCAGCGGCCTTGCAGATCGCCAGCTGCAACGGCTCGACGCGGCAACAGTTCCGCATGGAATCGACAGGCGGCGGCTACTATCGCATCCGCAACGTCAACAGCAACCGGTGCATGGACGTCGCGGGCGCCTCCACCAGCGACGGCGCCCGCATCCAGCAATACTCCTGCTGGAGTGGGGAAAACCAGCAGTGGTCGTTCACGGACGTCGCCAGCGGCGTCGTGCGCCTCACTGCGCGCAACAGCGGCAAGTCCCTGGACGTCTACGGCCGCGGCACCGCGGACGGCACCGCCGTGATTCAATGGGCGTGGAGCGGCGGGACCAATCAGCAATTCCGAATCACGCCCGTGAGCTCGGGCTCGGGCTCGGGCAGCGGGGGCAGCGGCGGCAGCGGCGGCAGCGGCGGCAGCGGCGGCAGCGGCGGCGGCGGCGGCAGCGGCGGCAGCGGGGGCGGCGAAGGCTGCGGCTTGCCCACCACCTTCCGCTGGAAGTCGAGCGGCATGCTGGTGAGCCCGAAGTCCGACGCGACTCACAATATCGTGTCCATCAAAGATCCGACGGTCTCCTTCTTCAACGATCGATGGCACATCTACGCCACCACGGCGAACACCGCCGGGAACTGGCAGATGACTTACCTGAACTTCACCGATTGGTCCCAGGCCGCGTCCGCGCCGCATTACTACATGGATCGCACGCCTGGCTTCAGCGGCTATCGGTGCGCGCCGCAGATGTTCTTCTTCAAGCCTCAGAACAAGTGGTACCTCATCTATCAAGCGCAGCCGCCGCAGTTCTCCACGACCAGCGACCCGAGTCGCCCGGAAACCTGGACCAGACCCCAGAACTTCTTCGCGTCCACGCCGGCCGGCATGCCCAGCCTGCCCATCGATTACTGGGTGATCTGCGACAGCGCCAACTGTTACCTCTTCTTCACCGGCGACGACGGTCGGATGTACCGCAGCCAGACCACCGTGCAGAATTTTCCGAACGGGTTTGGCCCGATCTCGATCGCCCTTCAGGACTCGAATCGCAACAATCTGTTCGAGGGGAGCTCCACGTACAAGATCAAAGGCACGAACAAGTACTTGACCTTGATCGAGGCCATCGGCCCGACGGGCGCCAGGTTCTATCGCTCATTCACCGCGGATCGCCTCGATGGCACGTGGACCCCGCTCGCGCATACCTGGAACGCGCCGTTCGCAGGTCAAAACAACGTCACCTACGCGCCGGGCGCGGCTGACTGGAGCGATGACGTCAGCCATGGCGAGCTGGTGCGCGATGGCAACGACGAAACTGCGACGATCGACACCTGCAATCTGCAGTTCCTGTATCAAGGACGCAATCCGAGCTCGGGCGGCGAATACTCGCAGCTCCCGTATCGCCTCGGCTTGTTGCAGGCGGATCGCTAGAGCGACAAACGGGTTGAAACCCCGACAAAAAGCAGGAATTTCACAGGGAGGCGAGGAGGCGGGGAGCGAGAGACGGCGAGAGGGAGAGATTCTTTTTTTTCTTCCTCCCCGCCTCCTCGCCTCCCTGTGAAAATTCTCCGGGTTTCAACATGATTGGTGGTCTAGAGGCACATCTTCGAGCGTAGGTGGACTGGCGCCGCGACCGGATCGCGGCGCAGTCCATGTGCGTCGCGGCGGCGGGCCGCTCGATCACGAGGTGGGTCGTCGTCGATCCGGGGACGATGGGGCGGCGCGCGCAGGCCGGCGAGCGCCTGCGGAGCGCCTCCTCCCGACGCCGCGATGCGCGCTCAGACCTGGATGCCCGCGAGCGGTGACGTGACCCGCCCCGCGTCGAGACCGATCTCCGTCGAGCTCGAGCCCATGACCTGGGCGATCGTCAGGAGCGCTTTGCTCAGGTTATCGCCGGGGAAGTTGTGATGCTCGTCGCCGCGCAGCCGTCCTCCGGCTTTCCCCGCGAGGAGCACCGGCCATTCTGCCTTCGTGTGTACCTTACCCCAGGCGGTGTCGGACGTGACGAACACGAGCGTGTTGTCGAGCAGGTTCGAGCTGCCGTGTGGCGTGCTCTTGAGCTTCGTCAAGAACTCGTTCAGGCAGCGCATCGTGTAGATCACGCCCTTGTCGACGCGAGGCTGACCCGATTGATCTCCGGCATCCCCGTGACAGATGGTGTCGTGAAAGTCGTCGTTCATATCCTGCGCGAGGTGCCGGTAGTAGACGTGCGCGGCGGGCAGCGAGAACATGAACGAGAGCACGCGGGTCCTCTCGCAGGCGAGCGCGAGCGCCGAGAGCTCGACCATGGCCGTGTTGACCTGCGGGGGCGCTTCGCTCTGCGAGTCCTTGCCGGCGGTGGGGGCCGTCGGGCTGCTGCATGCGGGCGGCGTGCCGCCGCCGGGCGCCGTCGTCTCGAGGCGCCGCTCGATGGCGCGGATCGACTCGAGGTGCTGCTCCACGCGCTGCTTGTCGGCCGCCCCGAGCCGTTGCTGCAGGCTCGCGCCGTCTTGCAGGATCGAGTCGAGCACGCTCCTCCGGACGTTCGCGAGCTTCGTGGCCTGGTCCGCGCCTTCGTCGCTCGGCGCGGGCGTGCCGCCCATGAACAGCCGATTGAACACGGCCCTCGGATCGAACTCCGGGTTGTTGCGCGAGTTCGGTCCCTTGTGTGAGACCGTATGCAGCGAGTCCGGAGCGCCGCCCGGCGTCGCCGGCGTCAATCCCACCTCCAGAGAGCGGTACGGCGCCCCCTCGGAGATGAGGTTCGCGACGACCTGGTCGATGGATGGGGCCCGCACGGCGTTCCCGCTGAGCGGCGCGCCGGTCGTGGCCCCCGCCGACCCCGTGGGGTGCTCGGAGCCGGATACAACGAGCTTGTTCTCGAGGCCGCTGATCACCGTGAGATGAGACTTGTGCTCCGCGAGCGGCTGGAGCTGGGGACTGAGCTCCCAGGCCGAACCGGAGCCCGTGCGCGCCGGCTTCCAGCGGCCGGGCAGCGTACCGTTCCCGAAGAACCAGGTGACGTAGAGCGGCGAGACCGGGGTGTTCGACTGGGCGAACGCCGTGCCGCTCTGGTTCAGCATGATCTCCAGCAGTGGGAGCGGGATGGTGACGGCGGCGCCCGTCGCCAGCATGCCCCGGAGAATAGTCCGTCGGTCCAAAGCTTTGATGGTCATGGGGGTACCGTGCGTTCAGGGTTGGGGGGCGACGGATGAGAAGGCTTCGTTCGTCACGACGTCGATGACCAGCTCGCGCAGCTTGAGCCCCGACGCCTCGAACGAAGCGGCCAGCGTGTTCAGCACGCTGCCGTCCACGGCTCGCTCTTCGTGGCCTGCTGCATACGAGTAGTACTTGCGGACGAGGCATCGAGCGACCTCGTCGCTCGCGCTGACGGTCATGCCGAGCTCGCGCGCGTCGGCGACCGGCACGCCGTCGAAGTCGCCGCTGGGGTCGATCGGCAAGCCGTGGTCGGTCGTGCGGTAACGGCCGATCGCGTCGAACGTCTCGAGCGGCAGGCCGAGCGGGTCCATGTAGGCATGACAGGCGGCGCAGGCAGGAGCGGTCCGGTGGGCTTCGAGCCGCTGACGTTTCGTGAGGGGCCTGTCCGCAGGCGGCTCCGGGAGCTCGAGCGCGACGTTACCGGGGGGCGGCCGTACGGGCGTGCACATGAGGGCGTCACGCATGAACTTGCCGCGCAACGTGGGCGACCCCTCTTTCTGGTTGGCGAACTGCGAGAGGAAGCCGGCTTTGCCGAGGATCCCGACGCGCGGGCCGTCCGCGGGCAACGAGCGAACCTCGAAGGTGCTCGAGCTCAGGCCGGTCGTGTCGAGGCCGTAGACCTCGGCGAGCTCCGTGTTGACGACGACCTTCGTGGTCGAGAACAGGTCGAGCGCGCTCACTTGCTCATCGAACGCGAGGACCTCCCAGGTGCCCCGCATGTCGCGAACCATCGCCGCCTTCAGCGCGGCGCCGTACTCCGGAAACAGCGCCGAGTCCTTGGCCTGCGTGCCGATTCGATCGAGCCGCATGTACTCCTCGGCGAAGGCACCGATGGCCTCGCGTCCAGCGGGCGCGTCGAGCAGCCGCGTCGCCGCGGCACGAATACCCTCGACGGTGTCGAGCATCCCGCTCGCGGCCTCGTCGAGCAACGCCTTGTCCGGCAGGCTGTTCCACACGAGAAACGAGAGCCGGGACGCCATCTCGTAGCCCGTCACGCGAAGCGACCCATCGGCGCTCGGAGCTCCGAGCTCCGGACGATACAGAAAGTTCGGCGACGAGAAGAGAGCCACCGTCGCCCAGCGGGCACCCTCGACGGCGCTGCCGAGCTCGGTCGCGGCCTCGCTGGCGACCGCCGCGAGCCTGTCGACCTCGGCTGTCTCGAGCGGGCGGCGCCACGCTCGAAGCCCCAGCACCTGGAGGAAACCGCGTACGCAAGCGTCGTCTTGCGCGCCGCTGGGCGTGCAACCGATGAACTGCTCCCGCTTCGCGGAATCCTTGAACACCGCGTCCACCGCGCTCTCGATGGCCGTGTGGTACTGCTCGACGCCTCGTTCCGAAGTCACGACGGTCGCGGCGCCGATGACCGCAAAGTTTCCGTTCCAGCTGTCGGAGTCGAGCGCATCGAGATTGACCTCCACGCCGAACACGTCGCGCACGGCGTTGCGGAATTGCGTTCTCGTCAAACGACGCAGCATCCCGACCGCGGGTTGGAACGGCGGAGGGGCCGAGCTCGTCGACGATCCATCGTCTTCGGCGGGGGATCCCCCAGCGCCATCCACCGAATCACCCAGCGTGCCCGTGCACGCGGCCGCGAACGCGAGCGCACAAACGGCGGCGACTTCTCTTGAGGAACGGAGCTCGTGCCCCGACGGCTTCTTCATCTTGCTCTCCGATACTGCGAGGGGTGACGACGCACGGGTACCCACATCTGGCGACGATGCCTGAGAGCAACTGCTCGCACTGCGATGCCCATCTCGCCCGGCGTGACGGAACGTAGAGCACCTGACCGCGATCCCCGGTGGATCACCGCTGGCGGAACGCCAAGGACCCTTATCGGCGATCGCTTTCGCGGCGACCGAACGGAACCCGTGCCGAAGCCGGTCAGACGACGAAGGCCTCGGCACGCAGGACGACCCCGCAGGGCAAAGCCAAAGGATACCCCGTGCAAAATGTGAACGATCACATTTCGTATGTCAAACCCAAACGACCGGCCCGACGGGGATCCTCGAGCCCGAGGTGCGGACAACGCTGGCGGGCTCCTCCGGAGCGCCGCGTCACGGGGGGCGGGCGCCGGACCGCGGTGATCGCCGGCCCGATGCGCTCGATGCCGACCAGCGCACCGACGGCTGGCGCTCGATGCCGCAGGCGGCCGGCGCCCTGGGTATCGCCTCTTGTACGCGGCGACTCGGGCGCGTGCTCCGGCCAAGAGCTCGCCCCGCATCGGTCGATTTGGATTGACGTGCGAAATGTGAGCGTTCACATTTGCGGAACTGCGATGGGGTGGCCGAGCTTTCCTTTCACCTGGTCAGGAGACGTCCGATGTCGAGAAGCATGAAGCTGATGGGTGCCGTGATAATGAGCGTCGGCATTGGCTTTGCAGTCGGCTTTGCCGGCGGCTTTGCGGGCGCAGCATGGGCCGCGAGCGGAACGGCGGACGTCCCCGCATCGGTCGCCGAGGGCAAGGATTTCGGCTGCGGCGCAAAAGGACAGAAAGCCTGTCCCATGCAGGGCTGGATGAAGACGGTGATGCAGTCGGCGACCACGAGCGGCGACGGCGCGAAGATCGCGTCGGCGCTGGACTACGTGGCGTCGAAGCCGCCGCCCGGGATGCCGAAGTGGGTCGCGATCTCGAAGGAAGGCGCGGAGAAGGCCAAGAAGGGCGATATCGACGGCGCCAAGGCGAGCTGCAAGGCCTGCCACGATCTGTACAAGGCGGAGTACAAGGCCAAGCTCCGCGACGCCACCTTCTGAGGCGCCGCGCCCTGTTCTCGCCCTCTCCGCTCCTCGCGCAGGGCGCGCGCTCCTTCCAGCCCCTGGCCCTACCGTCGGGTCGACTCACATCGAGCGTTGACAGGCGCGCCGTCGGCCACCGGCGTCGCGCGCTGCGAGGTGCCC
Organism: Sorangium sp. So ce887; assembly: GCF_051521455.1. Classification (NCBI taxonomy): domain Bacteria; kingdom Pseudomonadati; phylum Myxococcota; order Polyangiales; family Polyangiaceae; genus Sorangium; species Sorangium sp. So ce887. The sequence continues at coordinate 6,623,973 of NZ_CP150354.1, forward strand.
ATGCCCACATCTGCCCAAGGTCCGAAGTCGAGCGAACCCCTCACCCCCGTGCGCTGGGGCGTCCTCGGGGCGAGCAGCTTCGCGTTGAAGGTCAGCCTGCCCAGCATGAGGCGGGGGCCCCTGACCCAGCTCGCCGCGCTGGCGTCGCGCGACATCGGCAAGGCGCGCGCCGCCGCGCAGTCGCTCGGGATTCCGAAGGCGTACGGCAGCTACGATGAGCTGCTCGACGATCCGGAGATCGAGGCCATCTACAACCCGCTGCCCAACCACCTGCACGTGAAGTGGACGGCGCGCGCGGCACGCGCCGGCAAGCACGTCCTGTGCGAAAAGCCGATCGCGCTCAGCGCCAAGGACGCCGCGGCGCTCGTCGACGTCCAGCACGAGACGGGCAAGCGGATCGCCGAAGCGTTCATGATCCGCTACCACCCGCAGTGGCATCAGGCCAGGGACTGGGTGCGAAGCGGCCAGATCGGCGGCCTGGTCAGCGTCCAGGCGGCGTTCTCGTATTTCAACCGCGACGCCGTCAACATCCGCAACAGGAGGGAAGTCGGGGGCGGCGCGCTCTACGACATCGGCTGCTACGCGGTGAACATGTCGCGCTTCCTGTTCGGACGCGAGCCCCTGCGGGCGATGGCGCTCGTCGAGCGCGATCCCGAGTTCGGCACCGATCGCTTGACCTCGGGCCTGCTCGACTACGGCGGCGCGCACCTGACGTTCACGTGCAGCACGCAGGCCGTGGCCTACCAGCGCGTGAACGCGCTTGGTACCAGGGGCCGCATCGAGATCGAGATCCCGTTCAACGCGCCCGCCGACCAGCCCTGCAAGCTCTTCCTCGATGACGGCTCGACGCTGAACTGCAGCTCGGCCCAGGTCACCTCAACTGACGTCGTCGACCAGTACCACCTCCAGAGCGAGGCGTTCTCGCGCGCCATCCGCACGGGAGGCCCCGTCGAGAACCCGATCGCGGTCGCGGCCGGCAACATGCGGGTCATCGACGCGCTCTTCCGCTCCGCCGAGAGCGGGCGCTGGGAGAAGATCTAGCGGCGCCCGCAGCGCCCGGCGTCGTCACGGCCGCGACGGCGTGGGCGCCCCGCCCCGCTGCGCCTGCGAGCATCCTGCAAGGTCAGCGACGGGTCCGGCGCCGTCGCATCGCCAGGGCGGAGAGCCCCACGGCGAGCGCCGCGGCCCACGAGTTCGCCGTGGCGCTGGCTCCGGCGACGACGCACCCGCAACCTCCGTCGGAGGACCCCTCGTCCGGCGGTGTTCCGTCGATCCCACCTCCCTCGCCCGGTGCGTCGCCGCCCCCGGAGGAGGCGCTCGCCGTCCCCGTCCCGCCCACGCCGCCCCCGGAGGAGGCGCCCGCCGTCGCCGCCCCGCCCGCCCCGCCGGCGCCGCCCCCGGAGGAGGCGCTCGCCGTCGCCGCCCCGCCCGCCCCGCCGTCGCCGCCCCCGGAGGAGGCGCTCGCCGTCGTCGCCCCGCCCGCACCCGCGCCGGTGCCTGGCTCGGTGCCCTCATCGCGGGGCACAGCTCCGGTGAATCCGACCTGCCCCTCCCGTGTCAGCGACAGCACCAGCGTGCCATCTTTCACCGTCACGTTCTGTGGGTCGAAGTCGACGCGGTTCCCATCGAACGTCCAGTCCGCCTTGCTCCATCGCGCGCCGTCCAGGGAGTCGAACTCGTCCTGCCACGCGAGCTCGAAACCGCCGTTGTTATAGCGGTAGACCTTGATCCAGTTGACGAACTGGTGCTGCGGGAGGACGGAATCGTCGAACGGTCCGACCCATTCGGTGACATCGGACGACCACGTGTTCATGCGCAGGGACTGGGGATTCTTCAGGGTGCCCACCTGCGCACCCGTCGTCCGCCTGACCTCTCGTCCGTCGAAGCTCCAGGCGACGTAGTCCGGCGTCCACTCCAGCCCGTAGGTGTGATAGCCGTCCGCGAGGGAGACGTCCGTCGGGTGCACCTGCTCCGACGTCACCCTCGTGCCCATCCCGGTGATGATGTTGGACTGCCAGCCCCGGGCGTTGTCCTTCCCGAAGACCTCGATGTCGATCTCCTCCCAGAATGCACCGGACAGCTCGGAGCCGTCCTTGTAGGTGAAGAAAGTCGAGAGGATGCCGCTCCCGCGCGCCATGCGCATGCGCACTTCGATGCGACCATGAAGAACGCCCTGGGGAGTGTAAAGCTCTGCTCCCTTGTAGGGCTTCGCGACTGCGGTCGAGCTCACCGCGAGCGCCAGCGAGGCAGCGGCGAGCATCAGACCCGCGCGGAATTTCGTGAACATACTGGAACCTCCGATGTGAACGTTAACATGGGCAGCGCCCGTGCGATAGTTCATCGTCGGCTCCTCGTGTCAGGGCCTGGCCTGTTGACCGTCAGTTCGCGGCGGCCCCGCTCCGCCCGGCTCCTCGCGCACGACGCCGCCGCGCGACGGCCGCGCCCAGCGCGAACAAGGCGGCGAGCACGCCCGCGGGGGAGCTGGGCCCTGATTTGACCCGGCACGCACACCCGCCCCCGTCTTCGCCGGCGTCGTCAGGAGGGGTACCGCCAGCGCCGCCCGTGCCGCTGCCCGCCGTTGCTCCGCTGCCGGTCGTTGCCGCGCTGCTGCTGCTGCTCCCACCCTCTCCCGAGCCGCCGCTGCCCGTGGCTCCCCCTTCACCCATGTTGGGAGCCCCCCCGGCGCCCGTCGGATCCGGGTCCGGGGCGTCGAGCGGAGTGAACTTCCACCAGTTGAAATTGAACAGGGGGCCGCCTCCACCGGTGAACTTCAGGTAGAGATCGTGGATCCCTGTCGCGCCGTCGACCGCGCAGGACGTGGTAGCCCATGTCTGGGGGCCGCCGGTCCCCTGGACTGTACAGGTTCCCACCAGCGTGCCGGTCGTGCTGTCGAGGCGCAGCTCGATGCTGCCGCCGCTGGTCGCCGAGGCCACTCTTGCGTCGAAGGACACCGCGCCGGAACCGAAATCGACGCCCTTCACCTTGATGTAGTCCCCGTTCTCGATCGACGTGACGTTCATTCCGCCTTCGCTGCAGGCCTCGGTCTCGATCCCGGATTCCCAGGCAATGGTTTCAGCCTCCCTCATGACATACGGATTCAGGTTGCCGACGCCAGGCGCGCCCGCCTCGGTCATCCTGATCGTCGGGAAGGTACCATCGGGGTTGAAGGTGAATCGCTCGACGGCCGTCGATCGGTGAAAGCCTCCACCGCCCGGCAAGGCGCCGTTGTGATAGAAGAAGTAGGAGCTCCCCTTGAAGTCGATGACGCCCGCGTGATTGGTGAAGCTGCTGCCCTCTGTGGGCATGATGACCCCCCGGTAAGTCCACGGGCCCGTGGGGCTGCTGCTCGTGGAGTAGGCGATATATTCGGAAATAGGGCCACCCGCATACACCAGGTAGTACAATCCATCGCGCTTGTAGAGCCACGGACCTTCTTCGTACTTGGTTTTATGGCGATCATCATTCTTACGCCCGGTGCTCTGCCCAAAGCTCGCCGCCGTCATGGGCACGCGTACGACGTCCCCCTGGTAGGAGATCATGTCTTCGTTCAGCTTCACGTAGCACACTTCGGGGTTTCCCCAGTACAGGTAGGCCTGGCCGTCGTCGTCGATGAACGGCGTCGGATCGATGTCGCCGCAATTGGCAGTGATCAACGGCTTTCCCAGGGCGTCTTTGAAGGGACCGGTGGGACTGTCCGACACGGCCACGCCGATGGTATGCCTGTTGAGCGAGCGGCTCGTCACAGGAACGTAGTAGTAAAACTTTCCGTTTCTGGGGATGACCTGGCCCGCCCACGCGTCTCCCTTTGCCCAGCTGAAATCGCTATACCTCAGCGGTGAACCGTGATCCGTCCAGTTCACCATATCCGTGGAGGAATACACTCTCCATTCGTTCATCCCGAACCAGTCCGTGGCGCTGTCCTCGTCGTGTCCGGTATAGAGATATACCGTGTCATTGTGGACCAAGGGAGCAGGATCGGGGGTATAAAAAGTCTGTACGATGGGATTGTCCGCCAGGGCGCCGGACGGGAGCCCGGTCACGCCACAGATCGACAATGCCGCCGTGAGGAGCTTACGCTGGAGGGAGGCCGTGATCGTTGTCATGCTTGAATCCTTGGTGCTCTCCTGAAACTTCGTCAGGTGTTGCCAATGTCGCAGATCGCTCGGTTCATGACTCTCCGGCGCGTCTCGGCGGGGTGATTCGCCAAGCCAGCCCGCTGGGCGATCTGGCAGTGATTGTCTTCCGCGAGAGATGAAAAGATCGGCGGCAGACGACGCCCGAGCCCTCACGCTCGGATCCTCTCCGACGAAGCGCGCCGAGCGCCGTGGTGCTCGACTGCGCGTGTGCGGCACCCCTCACGATCATGGTCGTCGCGAACGTGTTCCGAGACGACCGAGCGAGCGCGTTGCCGAGGCCGAACGGACGACGAAGGTCTCGGCGCGCATGACGACCCATCCGGGGCGATGCAGGAAGCAGAAGGATGCCGCTCGGAGATAATGTGAACGTTCACATGCCCGGCGTCAATCCCGATCGACCCTCCCGCGGGGGTCCACCAGCGTCTCCCCTCCCCCGTGCCCAGGGCTGCATGCCAGCAGGCGGTCGCGGCCTGGCCGCCGTGTGCTCTCGTCCAGGACCAGCTCGGCCTCGACCACGACGCGCGACCAGGAGCGCTGGCTGCCCGCATTCTGGCCGAGTACGAGGTGGAGGCAGCGGCCGAGCTCGGAGAAATCCAGGCGCACGGTCGTGCGCAACGTCGTGGATGAAGACGAGGCCAGCGCCCGTTCCTCTCGACGCCGCGCTCCGGAGGGGCCCTGCCAGCCCCATCGTCCCTCGGGATCGAGGAGACCTCGGGCCGGTCGATCGGGATTGACACAAAAAATGTGATCGTTCACATTCGCCCCTGTTGGCATCTTTTGCTTCGCCCCGGAGGGGCGCCGGGCCGCTCACGAAGCTGGCATAGCCATTCGAACGAGACGCCATGTCAACCAGCCGAAGTTCGGTGTTCCCAGCTTCCATGCCGGCGTTCTCGCCGGACGGGTGTATAATGAGAATCTCTCTGCTCGTGGTACCTGCAATCACGGTCCTTCTTGCCTGCGGCTCCGATGCCGACCCGCCTCCGGACGATCAGGCTGCCTCCAGCTCGACCGGCGCTGGAGGTTCGGGCGGAGGAGCCTCGACGGGCGTCAGCACGAGCGCCTCCAGCAGCGCGAGCTCCGGCGGGGCCGGCGGCGGCGGCGGAGCCGGCGGCGGCGGCGGAGCCGGCGGCAGCGGCGGCGAAGACCTGCTCGCGGCGGCCGCCAACATCGACGGATTTCGCTGGGAGATGCCGTGCGACCAGGACCCGGGCAACAGTGACGAATGTACGACGTCCACGCGCGTCGACGAGATGCGGACGTTCGGCGGCTCGCCCGACACGATCTACCAGGTGACCGTCCGTCTCCGCGGCGTCGTCGAACCGGAGACGTACCGGGGCGGCACGCCCGACGGCATGCACTTTCGCGTGGGCGGTACACCCGACAACCCGACGTACAACGTCTACAGCTTCTCTGTCTCCGATCCGCCCGAGGTCTACTACCTCAACGACAGCCCCACCGTGGGTCACGACGTGTTCATCATCGACCATACGAAGACCATCCCGGTTCGGGGCGGAGCCAGCGTATCCTTCCTGGGCGACGATCCAAATCAGGTCATGATCGCCAACTTCAAGCATCTGGTCGTGGACGGCGTCCCCCCGGCGCCCGCGCCTTTCATCGGCCAATTCATACAGCTCGACGTCCAGTCCGTCGAGAAGACGCAGCCCTGACCGCGCGCCCTGGCGATCTCGTTCGACGTCGCCCCCGAGCGGGAGCGCGCCTCGGCATACGCCTCCGCCCGCTCCCGCAGCTCCGTTCGCGTTGCCCCGGCCAGCGTTCAGCCCGTCGGGCGCGATGAAGAGGGTGCTGTTCTCGGCAAGGTCCCAGAGCCCGTGAAACGGGCTTTGCGTCGTGTAGCACGGGATCGATTCTCTCGTGCAATCCACGACCTGCTCCGCGCTGCCCGTGTACCAGGGGCAAGCGAGGACCCATCGGTAAGGAGGGTTGTTGTCGTGGCCGGCGGGGAGCCACAGGATGTACTTGCGATCCTTGCCACCGCTCCGGATCGTGACGGTGCTCTTGTCCTTGAGCGTGGGCAGCGTCCCGCAGCCTTCGCTCGGAACGCCCCCGCCGCCCGAGCCGCCGCTGCCGCGCGCTCAAGCTTGAGCCCGAGGGACGACAAGGCTGGCGGGGGCTCCTACTTCACGGCCTTCTCTCGGGCGAGCTCCGCTGGGCAGCACGACATGGCGGGCTGGCCAACCGGCAGCACGGCCGCACCGCAGGTCTTCCAGGATCACCGCTTGAGCGTGACGTCAATCACCACGCTCCAGGAAGTCCATCAGCCACTGCATCGCCGGCCGCATCCTGTCGTCCGGATGCTGGATGCCGGTGTTGTCCCGCCAGGTGGTGCCGACGATGTAACCCCACAAGGTGATGCCCTGGACCGAGGGGTGATTCCAGTACATCGTGAACTGCTCCTGCATCACGTTCTTCTGCTGGTTGTCGTCCGCGATGCCGATGTCGTACTCGGTGATGTGCACGGGCTTGCCCAGCGAGGCGAGCCCGTCGATGTAGCCCTTGACGGTGTTTGTGTTGATCTTGTACGCGTCGTGGGCCTGCGCGCCGATGACGTCGACCGGGGCGCCCGCGTCGATAACCGCCTTCGCGATCCTCATGAAGTTGTTGTGGTCGTTCGGGTACTCGATGTTGTTGTAGTCGTTGAGGATCAGGACCGCGTTCGGGCAGAACTCGCGGGCCCACTTGAAGGAGTTGACGATCCAGTCCCAGCCGCTGGCGCCGTCTCCGCCGATGCCGTTCTTGTAGGAGGGCGTGGTGTGGGGCGGCGGCTCGTTGACAACATCGATGTACTTCGTCTTGGGGTAGCGCTCGCAGAACGACTTCATCCAATCCCGCACGGCCGCCTGCTGGTCCGGCCCGGAGATGCTCCCGATCCAGTCGGGTTGCTGGGCGCCCCACACGAAGACGTGGTGCTTGAAGATGATGTTGTTGTCCTGCGCGTACTTGTAGATCCTGTCGAGCGCGGTCCAGTCCCTGTTCCCGCGGGACCTCTCGACGGAGCCCCACTTGCCCTCGTTCTCGGGCGTGATCTGGTTCCAGTACTTCGAGAAGCCGTCGCGCACGGCGCCGCGCGTCGTGATGTTGCCGACGAACTTCCCCGTGGGCTCGGCGCCGCCAGCTCCGGTGGACGCGCTGCTCGAGGCGGTTGAACCGCCGCCGCCCTCGTTCGATCCGCCGGTGCCGGCGCTCGTCGTGCCGGCGCCGGTCGTGCCGGCGCCGGTCGTGCCGGCGCCGGTCGTGCCGGCGCTCGTCGTGCCGCCGCTCGTCGTGCCGCCGCTCGTCGTGCCGGCGCTTGTGCTGCCAGCTCCCCCCGAGCCGCCCGCGCCACCGTCACCGCCGTCGCCCCCTTCGGCGCATCCAAAGAGAGTCGCGACCCCGAGCGCGATCCACGTCGTGCCGCACAGCCATCGAGAAGAACGGTTCTTGTTCATGTTGGACTTCCGCAAGTTGAGCGATTGAAGTTGGTGATCCCTGGAGCGGCGAGCCGATAGGCAGCGGCGCGAGCTCCGAAACGTCTGCATCTCCTGATCCGTCAGGCGATGCTCGGGTCGACGAGCCCGCCTTCGAGGCGCTCGTCGCCGAGCGGGCCTCCCTACCCGTTGGTGCAGCCGACCCACAGAAACCGTATTGTTCACTCCGTCATCGAGCGCGGCATCGCGCTGGCCTGTTGCATGTGGCCCGCAACCGTTCAACGCTGGACGACTCAGACACGATCGGACCTCGTGAGCTCGCGCACGAACGCGATCACGAGAGATCGCGCGGTCTCGAGGAAGCGGCCCGGCAGCCGGCGACCTGCGGTGCGCCGATCCGCCGCCGGCGGCGCGCACCGCCGAGCGAACGGTACCGGTGCCGAGATCCATCGGAGGACGAAGATCTCAGTGCGCATGGACGACCCACCCAAAACGAAGCAAAAGAATACTGCTCCGGAGTACTGTGAACGGTCACATGATCGATGTCAAACCCAATCGACCCGCCCACGGGCATCCTCCAGCCCGAGAGAGGACGCTGGCATGGCCCTGTGACCGTGTTAACTGGAACTTTCCAGCAGCGACACGCATGCAGAGAACGCCGCCGCGTACGCCGAGCACCGGTGCCGGGGCGACGGCGCGACGAGCGCGGAGGCTACCAGCGGTCGAAGTAGTCGAAGACGTCAGGCAGCACGAGCGGAACCATTCCCGGATGGTCCGCATCGACTTCCTTGTACGTGACCGTGTAGCCGCCAGCCATCATCCAGTCGCGCAGCTCCCGGCTGCCGGTCAGGGAAGGCGTGCCGCGGGTCCCTTCCGTCACGAAGATGGGCACGTTGCGCAGCCGGTCCCACGGATAGCCCGACTCCAGGACGAAGGGGCCGGACATGGGCGCCAGAGCCTTCCAGTAGTCGGAGTATTTGGCGCCGATGTACCAGGTGCCGCCGCTCCCCATCGAGTGTCCGGTGAGGAACATCGAGCTGCGATCGATCGGGTACTCGTTCAGCACCAGCTCCAGGACGTTGATGACGTCCTTCTCGCTGAGCTCCTGATCGCGTTCGCGCTCGGGCGTACGCTCGGCCAGGAGCTTCTCCGCCTCCTCGGGTCGCCCGAACACGGCCGGCAGCCGCAGGAAGGTGCCGTACGCGCCGTGGTAGCCGAGCGGCGAGACCAGCAGCACGCCATGCTGGTCAGCCAGATTCACCATCTGCTTGTTGTTCTGATCCAGGTACGAGCTCTCGTCGTTCGAAGCGCCGTGCAAGAACATCACGAGGGGCAACTTCGACGTGCCGTCCCAGCGATCCGGGACGCAGACGCGGTAAGGAACGTCGGCGCCAGCGGCTGGAAAGCGATAAGTCCTCCGCTGGTCACCTTTGGCGCGCCACTGCGGAGAGCTGGGATCGGCGGCGGACTCGGCGAGCGCTCGCGCCTCGAGCACCTGAGCGCGCGGATCGAGCCTGGTCCCGAACGAGATGGTCACCGGCTCGAATTCGTCTGAACCGCCCGTCCCCGCCGAGCCCCCAGCGCCGGCTTCGCCGCCGGCCGCCGTCGTTCCGCCGCTGGGCGCTCCACCGCCCATGCCGCCGCCTGCTGGACCTCCCGCGCTGGCCGAGGCGCCTCCAGGAGACCCCCCGCTGGAGCCGCCAGAGGCGGCGCTCGCCGTGCTGGCGGCTCCGCCGCCACCTTGACCGGTGGAGGTGGCGCCGCTGCCGGCGTCATCGCTTCCGCAAGCGGCGAGCGACAGCGCGCAGCCGATGCAGGCCAGTGACGAAAGGAATCGATGTTTCTTCATGCTCACTCCGGGGATGTGATCAGCCCGTTCCAAGCGCGCCGCCTCGCGCCCGGCGCGGTACGGAACGAGCGATGCCCCCGCGACCTCACCCTTCCTCGCGCCTGCGACGACCGAGCGAACAGAGTCGGTGCAGCGGCTCGATCCCGAGCCCAGGACGGAGGGCACGGTGCGCAGTGCGGCCCATCCAAGGCAAAGTAGCGGGACATCCCGAGAGCGGACTGTGAACGTTCACGTTCGAGGCGTCCAACAAATTTGACCAGCCCGCGGCTATCCTCGGTCCCGATTGCTCTGGTCAGTTTCGAGCCAGGCGGGCGGCCTGGTGATGTGCCACACCGTCCGATGGCCCAGCGAGGAGATGGCGGCTCGCGGCCGCCGCACCGCCGTGCTGGTCGACGGCGACCACCGGAATCGTAACGTCCGGCCCCCTCTCGACAGCGACCACCGGCGCAGTGCGCCGCCTCCTCGAGCCCGAGGGGCGTGGACGCCGGGCCGTGGCGCGTCGTGTCGAAGCTGAAGCTGACCAGCCCAGGGTCGGCGAGCGCCGCCGGTGACGCGCCCTGCAGTACGGAGCTCGGGCGGTAAGAGTGGAATCCACATCGACCATGACTGGAATCCACATCGACCATGACTGGAATCCACATCGACCATGACTGGAATCCACATCGACCATGACTGGAATCCACATCGACCATGACTGGAATCCACATCGACCATGACTGGAATCCACATCGACCATGACCACGGCCCCGCGCCCGCCTCGCTTGACGCGCCGCTTCGTCGGAGTAGCTACGCCAGCCCTGTTCTCCCTCGGGCTCGAGAATACCCGCGGTCCCGCCGACAAAAGTTGACATCGAAAATGTGAACGATCACAATGTGTACCCACCGCGATCGCGGCGAGCGGAGATCCAGGGGGGACGATGGCCATCTCGGAGCCGGATCTTCCGGCCAGCAAGCAGCCAGCTTGGCATCGCGCGCCAGCACCCAGCGGCGGAGCGTACGCGGGTGCGCGTAGTGAAACCTTCCTTGTCGGTGTCGACGCTCCTCGGAAACTGCATCAATTTGGGCAGGCCGACCCCCTGGGGCCCCGGGCTGCTGGTGGCGCAAGTCAGCGCCGCGTCATTGGCGCAGCGCGTAGTCGGCGCGCCGCCTCAATGAATTGTAGGTATAGCGGTAAACAGCCAGCGCTCGTCACAAAAGGTGATGGTGCTGTTCGCATAAAAATCGCGTGACATCGCTGATGTCCTAGCTCCGTCGTCGGCCTCCGATCCTTCAATCAACTGGAAACGACCCCACGCTGAGGGCGCGCCTCGAACGCTGCCGATGAGAGCGAAGTCGCGCCTGGGTATTCAAATGACAAACAAACCTATTATCGCCAGAGCCACATTGTTCGCGACGCTGGCCGGCTCTTGCGCTCTCTGGGCTTGCAGTGGTGACGGCGCGAGCTCGTCGGGCAATGACCCTGACCCCGGAACGGGCGGGGCCGCCGTCTCGAGCAGCGGCAGTAGCACCACGACGGGCGGCGGCACCACGACCGGCGACGGCGGCGCGCCCGCGGGTGGAACGGGCGGTGAGGGAGGAACGAACGGAAGCGGTGGTTCGCCAGGAACCGGTGGCTCGGGCGGATCGATGGGAGGCAAGGTCGCCCCGGAGCCGAGCACGGGTTGCAACAAGGCCAATCCGCAGACGGGCAGCGCGCAGAGCCCGCTCACCGTATCGGGTCACCAGTACTACGTGAAGCTGCCGACCAACTACGACGCCAGCAAGCCGTATCCGGTGATGATCATGTTCAACCCGACGGGCAACCCGATCAGCTGGGCAGAGCAGAACGCGGGCTTCGAGGCGACCGGCCCCAAGGAGGCCTGGATCCGCGTCTACCCTCACCCGGCCAACTCCGGCTCGGGCTGGGGGGCGAGCGATGTGTCTTTCTTTCAGCCGTTCTACGATCAGATCACGGACAACCTCTGCATCGACAAGGCTCGCGTGTTCGCGGCGGGCGAGAGCTCGGGCGGCGACTTCTCGAGTATCCTTGGCTGCGAGCACGCGGACAAGCTACGCGCGGTGGGCCCCTGCGCCACAAAGAACGTACCCCAGTATCCGCTCAACGCCAGCACCCGAGCGTGTACCGGGCAGGTCACGTCCGTCGTCATCCACGGAGAGCGCGACTCGGTGGTCGGGACGGACAACGGCCCGAAGACGCGCGACTTCTATACCGAGCTGAACCACTGCCAGGCGAGCACGACGCCCGTCGAAGGGTACACGGACGAGCTCTCGAACTGCGTCATGGTTCAGGGCTGTGACGAGGACTATCCGGTCTATTGGTGCCAGCACGGAGACCCGAACTACAGCAACACGAATCACGGCTGGCCCGCGTTCGCGCCCAAGTTCCTCTGGAGCCTGTTCTCGACCTATTGAGAATCATGATGGGCCCGGCGGCGCCCGGCTCATCATGCCTGCATCAACCAGCCGGGGGAGCATGGCGGACGACCCGCGTTCGCCCGAGCCACCGACGAGCAACAGTTAGCGAGGTTGTATCCTTATGAGTAGATCTGTAGTTGGATTGAGCGTTCTTTTCACTGTGGGCGTGGCGACGGGGCTGGTCGCTTGCTCATCGGAGCCGGATTCCGTCGACCCCGGCCCTGGTGGATCTTCTGGCGCACCCACGAGCGCCGGTTCCACCTCGGGAGCGACGTCGGGCGGAGGAGCCGGTGGAAGCGGGGGCGGAGGCGCGGGCACGACCGCGAGCGCGGGCACGACCGCGAGCGCGAGCGCGGGCACGACCGCGAGCGCGAGCGCGGGCACGACCGCGAGCGCGAGCGCGGGCAGCTCCGGCGGCACGGGCGGCGACTCGGCCGGTGCCGGCGGTTCGGCGGACCCTGGCGACAGCGGCTCGATGGGCTGCGGCGAAGCCGTGACGCGCCCGGACCCTCGCCAGCAGCAGACGCTGACGGTCGGTGGGGTGACGCGCTACTACCTGATTCACGTGCCGGAGAACTACGACCCGAGCAAGCCGCTGCCGCTGGTCTTCGGTATCCACGGCCTGAACATGAACAACGTGTGGGCTGCGCACGACAACAGCGGATTCCAGCTCATCCAGGAGACAAAGAACCAAGCGCTGCTCATCTACCCGCAGGGCTTGCCGGCGGATGGGCAATCCAGGCCTCCGAGCACCCAATCGCAGTGGGGCACAGCAGACTCCAACTGGGGCGGTCCGCCGCCCAGCGCCAATCCGGCGCGCTTGGAGGCCGACCTGGCGTTCTTCGACGCCATGCTCGAGCATGCCAAGGCGAGCTACTGCGTGGATACGAAGCGCGTCTTCGCGGTCGGGTTCAGCCAAGGTGGTTTCATGACGAACACGCTCGGCTGTCAGCGCTCTTCCGTGTTCCACGGTCTCGCTCCGGTCGCCGGATGGGGCCCCAATGGATCCCAGCCCACGTGCAGCGACGCCGGCGCCGCGCACCCGCTGATTCAAACGCAAGGCGACACCGACGGGACCGTGACCCCCGCGCTGGGACAATCCACCCGCGACTTCTGGCGCGGCCGGAACGGCTGCCAGGCGACCACGATGCCGTCGGCGGACTTCGGCGATGGGTGCGTCGAGTATCAAGGCTGCAAGGAGGGCCTGCCGCTCGTGTACTGCACGCACCCCGGCGGTCACTCCGTACCGTCCGGCGCGGGCGGGCGAGCCTGGCGCTTCTTCCAGTCGCTCGAGTGAGCCCCGCGGGCTGTGGAGTGAGCGCGGCCTCCCGCAGGCGTGAATGATGTCGCGTCCGGGATGTCGTTGAAGCCGACGATGCTGATGTCCCGCGGCGCCTCGCGCCCGCTCCTCCTGACGCCGCGCTCCGGAGGAGCCGTGCCAGCCCGCGGGTATCCTCCCCCGGGCTGGGAGGATACCCGCGGGCGGGTCGATTCGAATTGACACTGACCTTGTGAGCGCTCACATTGAGTCCGACCGGTTTCCTTTGTCTTCGCCCTGGATGGTCGTCGCGCGCGCCGAGACGTTCGTCATACCATCGAGCTCGGCACCCATGCCGTTCGCTCGGCGGTGCGCGCCGCGAACGGCGGATCGGCGCACCGCAGGTCGTCCGCTGTCGCGCCGCCCCCCCGAGACCGCGCAAGCTCTCGCGATTCGCTCCGGCGCGAGCTCACGAGCTCCGGTGGTGGTCGAACTGTCCAGCGTCAATCCGTCGCGAGCCAAATGTTGCGGGTCAAACCAATGCCTCGCTCGATTTTGCGATGAACAAGACAGTTTCTGGATGAGGGTTGCATTGTAGCTACGCTGAAATAGCTGCTTTGTCACCCGAGCTTGGGTCAGGAGACAATGATGACCTCACCGTCTTTTTCGATGACCGGCTTGCCGCGCTGCAGGCGGGCGCTCGGCGCGGGGCTCTGCGTCACGGCGCTCCTGCTCGCGGGGTGCACGGGCTCCTTGGGCGATACGGAGGGGAGCGACGGCACCGTGCCGGGCGGCGGCGGCCCCGTCACCGGCGGCGTGGCGCGCGGCATCGACATGCCGGGCGCGCCGAAGTACCACCGGCTCGTGCGCCTCACGAACTCGCAGTGGGCGAGCAGCGTGCAGGTGGTGCTGAACCTCGCCGCTCCTTCGTCGCTGTCCGACGCGTTCGAGAAGCCCGTCGCCGGCACGACGGATTTCACGAACAACGAGCTCCTGCTGAGCGTGAACCAGCGCTCGTGGAGCGACTACCAATCGGCGGCGGAGGCGCTCGCCGACGAGGTGACGGCTTCGGATGCGGCGCTCGCCAAGGTTTACCCGGATACGGACGCGGCCGGCTTCATCGAAGCCGTGGGGCGCCGCGCGTATCGCCGTCCGCTGAAGGACGGCGAGGTCGCCAGGTACACGGCGCTCTTCGAGACCGGCACGGCGATGCCCGGAACGAAGAGCGCGTTCGCCAAGGGCGCGCAGCTCGTGATTCGGACGCTGCTGCAGTCGCCGCACTTCCTCTACCGCACGGAGCTCGGCGAGGCTCGCAAGCCGCTCAACGGTTACGAGATCGCGGCGAAGCTCTCGCTCTGGCTGCGCAACGCCGCGCCGAGCGACGAGCTGCTCGACAAGGCGTCCACGCTCACGACGCCGGAAGCGATCGCCGCGGTCGCCGAGTCCATGCTGGAGGAGCCCACGGCGGTCAAGGGCATGCGGTACTTCCATGGCGAGCTGCTCCACTTCGATCGCTACGCCACGATCAGCAAGCTCGGCGTGCCGAGCTACAAGGAATCGTTGAACGCGGAGTACGAGGAGAGCGCGTACCTGTTCTTCGAAAAGATCTTCACCGAGGGTCTCGGTGTCAAGGACATCCTCACGTCCACCAAGGGCTTCGTGGGGCCGGGGATGGCGAGCCTCTACGGCCTGGCGCCGAGCGGCAGCGGCGTCGTGGAGCGAGATCTCGGTCCCGATCGCGTCGGCTTCTTCTCGCAGCTCCCTTACCTGACGCTGAACGCTCTGAACGAGGAGTCGGACTCGATCCACCGCGGCGTCAGCATCAACCTCGACGTGCTGTGCACGCCCCTCGGTTCGCCGGCCCCCGACATTCCGCCGGTCCCGCCTCTCGAGCCCGGGCAGACGAACCGTGAACGCATCACGCGGCTCACCTCCGCCTGCGGTGGCGCGTGCCACAACCTGCTCATCAATCCCGTCGGCTTCGCCTTCGAGCACTTCGACGGCATGGGGCAAACTCGGGACGAGGAGAACGGTGGCTTGCCGATCGACAGCAGCGGTGTCTACTCCTTCTCCGAGGGACCCAGGTCGTTCGCGGACGCCGGCGAGCTGATGCACCACATGGCGGAGGGCGAGCAGGCTCACCTCTGCTACGCCAAGAAGCTCGCGAGCTTCGCGCTCCAGCGCGACGTCATCCCGTCGGACTTGCCGCTCGTCGAGACGCTGGCCGAGGTGAGCCGTGGCGCCGGCGGCTCGGTGAAAGAGATGATGCTCGAGCTCGTGAAGAACGAAGCATTCCGGACTCGCATGGGAGGCACGCTGTGAACCACAAGATCGCAATGAACCTCACTCATCCGCCCGTGGCGCGCCGGCCCGGTATCAATCGGCGCGCGTTCCTGCGCGCGGGCGGCGTTGCCATCGCCCTTCCGTTCCTCGAGGGGTTGCCGTCGCGCTCCGCCTGGGCCGCGGACAGCCCGCCGGTGTTCAGCCTCTACATCGTGGCGGCGTGCGGCGTGGTGGGTGACCGCTTCTTCCCGGACAAGACTGGCCCGCTCACGACCGACGGGCTCGGCGCCATGACGGGCAAGGCGACGCACGTGCTCGCGCCTCACGCCGCGAACCTGCTGTTCATCCGCGGTATCAACTTCCCGATGGGGGGCCCCAGCAACTGCGGCCACGCGCAGGGCCTGTGTCAGGCACTCACCGCGCGCCCGGCGCAGGGCGGTGGCAGAACCGCATCCTCGGGCGGCGTGTCCGCGGACATGGTGATCGCCGAACTGGTGAACGACGGCGGCGCCGAGCCGCTCACGCTCTACGCCGGCAACCGCAAGAACGGGTACATTGCCGAGCGCATCTCTTTCAAGGGCGGTGGTGCCGGGCAGGTGCGCTCGGCGGACGACAACCCGTACACGCTCTACTCCAAGCTCGTCGGCCTCTCGAACAGCGGCGGTGATAGCGGCGGGTCGCTCGCGGAGGAGCTCATCCGCAGCCGCAAGAGCGTGAACGACTTCGTGGGCGAGGAGCTGAACAGCCTGATGCGCATGTCGGCGCTGAGCTCCGCCGACAAGCAGCGCCTCCAACAGCATTTCGACTCCATCCGCGACACCGAGGTCACGATGGGCGAGATGAGCGGGGCCTGCAGCCAGGCAGGCCTCGCGACGTCGGAGCTCGAGGCGCTCGAGAGCGGCTTCGCGTTCAAGACGGACGGCATGATAGAAGACGTCGCGAAGCTCCACCTCGAGCTCGTGGCGCTGGCATTCGCCTGCAACTTCAACCGCGTGGCGACGCTGCAGCACGGCGACGGCACGGATCATACGAAGTATGCGGTGCCGGCGAACGCGGGGCTCGGCTGGCCCTTCCACCACATCAGCCACCGTGTGCAGTCGGACGCGGCTTCGGGCAACAACCCGACGGCCGAGCAAGCACACGCCGAGATCGACGTGCTCCGCATGCAGACGCTGCTCCACGGACTCGATCAGTTCAAGGCGCGCGGCCTTTTCGACAAGTCCATCATCATGTGGACGAACCACGTCGCGGACGGCCCGTCGCACAGCTTCCGCAACGTGCCGACGATCATCGCCGGAAGCGGGGGCGACTACCTGAAGCAGGGCGAGTTCATCGACGCCGGAAACGTCACGAACAACCGCCTCTTCAACGGCCTCATCGCCGCCGCCGTTCGGGACAAGACCGAGTGGACGGAGAACTTCGGTGAGGGTCAGGGCTCCGGGCCCATCGACGGCATGCTCGCCTGAGCGGCATCGCCGGGCGGTGAGCCTCGCTGGAGGGTGCATGGTCCCTCGGTGAGCAAATCCCGATCGTAGGCGCGAGATCTACGCTCAAAGCCGGTGGTTCTTGAGACAGCCGGCTCTTGGCGGCGCGACCACCATCGCACGACCTTACCGCCGCAGCGATCGTCTACAAGGACTTAAAGAACGACCACACGTCTTCCGGGACCCAGGTACAAGGGCACGTGTCCGAGCAGGTCTTGGGAGGTGTCGCGCACGAGTTCCATAGGTCCCCGGTCCCATCTACGACGGCGTTGCCGTGCCCCGACTGGTGCACGCACCAACGGAGGGGATGCCCGCTCGAGCATCCGGCGTAGTCAGTGCAGATATGCCCCCCGGGGTTCAAATAGGGGGGAGACTGAGGCGGCTGGGGCGGGTTCTGGGGGGTGCAGCCGTTGTTCTGGACGAACCTGTCGCGCATCGGTCTTGCATGGTCGAGAGTGCATGTGTTGTCAGCAAGGCCGGCCATCTGCCAGTATGCGATGGGGTCGTTGCCGCCTTCGCAGCCGCTGAGCACGGCTCCGTTGTAGATCGCGACCCCACGGAAGACATCCGCGCGGGCACACGCGATTGCGTAGCTCATGCCGCCGCCGTAGCTGAAACCATTGGCGAAGATGTGCGTCGTGTCGACGCAGTAATTCTCCTCGATCAGCTTCACCATGTCGTCGACGAATGGCAGGTTGTCTCCGCTCCATCCGCCGTTGAGCCCGTCGGGCGCGACGAAGATCGCGCCGTTGTTCGACAGTTTTTGGAGTCCAAAATGGGCCATGTTGTACCCATTCGATCCGCCGCTGTCGACTTCCTTGGAGTTGCCGCCATTCCAGTGAAACCCGAACACCAACCAGTAGGGCTTGTTCTTGTCGTAGTTGTCGGGAAGCCTCATGGCGAAGCCCCGATTCTGGCCGCCGCTCTGAATCCTAACATAGCCGCCCTCGCCGAAGCCGTTCGGCGGCTCGTTCGGGACCGGCTCGAACCTAATCGTCGAGGTCTTGCCGCACCCCGGGCTCGGCACCGCGCCAGAGCTGCCGTCATCCGGCCCTGTACCGCCGGAACCGCCGCTCGTGGAGCCACCGCTCGTGGAGCCACCGCTCGTGGAGCCACCGCTCGTGGAGCCACCGCTCGTGGAGCCACCGCTCGTGGAGCCACCGCTCGACCCGGAGCCGCCAACCGAGCTGCCGGAGCTGGCGGATGCGCCACCGCTTCCCGAGCTTTCCCCATCGCCGGAGCTCTGGCTACATGCGACCACCAGCAAGGCGAGGTACGCGGGGATTCGCGGCAGTGCTCGATTGCGCCATGCGCGGGCAAGGCCTCGATTGTTGTTCATCATGTCTGCAATCCTCCGGGGAGCTCGGCCAGGTTGTTCGTGCCAACGCATCGATATCCCGCACCCCCGGCGCGGAGGATCGGGATGACCGCCGCCATCAGGCAGCCGGGTCGGGCGCGCCGCGCGCGGCGCTCGTCGTTCAGGTTTCGGGGGGAAGCGGGCGTGACCCGGCGCGCCGCGATGTGCATGGTCCCTCGGTGGGCAAGTCCCGCAGTTGGGGTTTGACGTCTCCGAAGCAACTCGACTTCCTTCTCGCCGCAGACAGCGCCTGTCCACTGCAAGTAGACAGCGCTATTTGCGCAGCTCCTCGATGGCCGCGGCGAGCTCCGCGGGTGGCAGAGCGTCGGCGGCGCGCCAGGGCGGCATGCGCAGCGGCGAGGTCGCGGGTTCCTGCAAGCGAGCGATGACCCGGTCCTTCATTTCTCGCGACATGCCGTCCAGGTTCTTCACGTTGAACGCGGCGCGGCTCAGCGCCGGGTTCCCGCGACCGTCGTGGCAGCGCGAGCAGAGCTGCGTGAGCACGGTGCGCCCGCTCGCCCCCGGCGGCGGCACCAGGCCGACCTTCACCTTCGCGTCTGCGGAGAAGAGGTCGCGCAGATCGAGCAGGGATTGTCGCGGGGCTGCGCCCTTCACCACGTCGAGGTAGGACGTGGTCCGCGCCGCGCGGAGCGCAGGATCCGTCACGTCCACGAACGGGTAAGGCACCGGAATCGAATCACCCGCCAGCGATACGGCGAACTGCTCCTCCCAGGTCGGGCTCGACGAGCCGGCCTTGGCCTCTGCCTCGATGCGCGGGTCGAACGCGTTCGGCTGCGCCGCCTGGCCCTCGGCGACGAGCAACGCCTCGAGCTGCGCGCCGCTGCCCTCGTCGAGGGCATCCTGGATCGTCGCGACGGGGATGCCGCCGTACTGCGCGTCGAGCGCGTGGGCTTCGAGGAACTGCGGCGTGAGCACCCGATCGGACTCCGTGCGCTGCACGAAGCGCTGCGGGAACCAGTGCAGCCAGGGGAACTCCAGCTCCTGCATGCGCAAGATCTTCTTCGTGCCGTGGCCGTCGGGCTGGTGGCACGAGCGACAGTCGAGCGACGTATTTTCGACGTCTTCCTCGCTGTAAATGCTGAACGCGGTCCAGCCGTGCTCGATCTCTTCGGTGAGCACGCTCGCGAGATCGCAGCCAGCGTCGTAGTCACACTGCCGCTCGAACGTGAACAGGTAGAAGTTGTAGTCACCGCTCGAGAGGTCGCGGCTCACGACCTCGACGAAGGGCTCGCCGCGAACGAAGCCGAGCGCGGTCATTTCAGCCGGCTTTTCGCGCATGTCGGTCACACGCGGAAAGACGATGAGGCGCGGATTGACGGCGGAGACGGCCCTCTTCACCAGCGAGGTGGAGTTACCGGTGAGCGCGAAGGCGCGATCTTCGTCGAGCTTCGCGACCCTGAGCAAGCTGGCGAAGTCGGTGATGTTCGGCCGCGGCGCGGCGCACACCGCCTGCCAGAAGCTGTCGCCGCGCGGCGTCGCGCAGAGCGCGCGATACTGCGCCTCGCGACTGGGCAGCGCCGACAGCTCCGGGTCGGGAGCGCTCACGGGCGGCAGCGTGTCCCAATCGGTCACCGCCTCGTCCTCGGCAGCGCCCTCGCCGATCTCGCCGACGCACGCCGCCAGCAGCAGCGAAACCAGGCACAGGCTCGGCAGGCGCCTCACGACGGCCTCCTGCGGCGGGCGCCGAACGCCATCGACCCGGCCACGAACGCGAAGGCCAGGAGCGGCGCGCGACGGTCGACAGGCCCGCCCGTCACGCCGCAGTGAAGGCCAAAGAAGTCGTCCGGCTCCTGACCCGCGCCGTCACCCTCGCTCGGCTCCGAGTCGACGGAGCCGTCCAGCTGCTGCACGTAGGCGATGAGCTGCCCGAGCTCGGCTTCGCTGAGCGCGCTGGTGAAGCCGTGGCGATCTTCGGGATTGGCCGTGACGAGGACGTCGCGCAGCGTCGGCGCGGAGCCGTCGTGCAAGTACGGCGCCGTCTCCCACACGCCGTTCAACGTCGGTGTGTCGATGCCGAACAGCGGCTCACCGGCGCGCATACCGGAAGACGGCTTCACGGTGCCGACGTCGTGCAGCTTGCCACGCGCGCTGTCGGTCCCGTCGGGACCCGTGTGGCAGAAGCCGCAACCCAGGCGCTGGGAGATGGCGCGACCCGCGACGCCGTCCTCGGTGAGCGAGCCGTCGGCGTTGCGGAAGGGGCTCGGGCGGTAGGTGTCGAGCGAGCCGAGGAATGCCGCCAGCGCGTCGAGCTCGGGGCTCAGGCCGGCCTTCTTGTCGCCGCGCGGCGTGGCGACGGTCCCCACGGCGAGCTGCTCGGCGCTGAGGAAACCCTTCCCGCCGAACAGGTCGCGGATGTTGTCGTCAGAGTCCTGGATCTCGTCGAAGCTGCCGCTCCAGTTGACGTTGCCGTGGCCCGCGCCGCGCCGTCCGACCAGCGAGACGGTGTTGCGAAGCCCCTCCCCCACGCTGCCGAAGTCCCACACTCGTCCGTCCTCCGCGCCGTCGAAGTGACACGACGCGCAGCTGATGTAGCCCTGATCGCTCATGCGTATGTCGGCTGAGTTGAAGAACAGCTGCTTTCCGCGCAAGACCTGCGCGTCGAGCTTCTCCGCAGCGACGGTCGGAATGTCGGCCAGCTTCTTGGTGATGAGGTCGTGCGAGCTGACGACGTCGGCGACGTCGTAGACCGCCACCGTACGGCTGAGCGATGCGTGCACGAACAGCTTGTCGGCTTCGGTCAGAGCCAGGCCGCGCGGAGCAAAGCCCGTCTCCTTCAGCGCGGTCACGAACTCGCCCGTGTAGGCGTCGCGAACCTCCACCAGCGCCGAGCCGGCGACGCTGACGAACGCATAGTCGCCGAGCGGCGTGAAAACGACCTGGTTGGGCAGGTTGCGATCGTCCAGATCGATGCGCCGCGCGACGTCTTCGACGCCCTCCGCGAGGTTCAGCAGCGCCACGAGAGGCCGCACCGTGTTGTCGTCGGTGAGCGCGAGCTGATCGCGAGATGGACCACGAAAAATGTTGTCCTTCTTGCCCAGCACCCACGCGAACAAGCCGTCGGGCGAGAGCCCCACCGAAAACAGGTAGTTCGGCAGGCCACGCCCTTGTTGATCGGTGTCCTCCGTCGTGGTGTCCGCCGCGAGCTCGAAGCGCGCGCTCACCTGGAAGGTCGCCGCGTCGATGCGCGCGACCTCGCCGTGACTGTCCTCGGAGATGAAGCGCGTGACGTAGACCTGCGCGCCGTCGTGCGACACCGAGACGCCCCGCGGCGTACCGCCCAGCACCAGCTCGGCCACGACGGCGCCGCTCGCCACGTCCAGCTTCAGCAGCTTGCCGACCGCCATCAGCGTCACGTACGCGGCGTCCCCGGTCGGGCTGATCGCAAGGCCCATCGGCTGCGACGCGTACGGCAGCATGACCTCGCTCTCCACCGCCAATGACGCGGTGTCGATGATGGAGAGCGAGTGCGCCTCGCGGTGCAGCACCCACAGCTTGCCTTGCACCGTGAGCGCGAGCCCGACCGGGCCGCGCGCCACCGGCACCTCCGCGAGCCTGGTCAGCGCGCTCGTGTCGAGCACGCTCACGCTGTCGTTCTCGTAGTTGGCCGTGAAGATCCTCGCGTTCGGCTGGTCGTAGACGAGATCGGTCGAGCCCGCCGCGCTGCCCGTGACGAGCGGCCGGTGCACCGTGTGCACGAACGCGACGCTGGTGAACCCGACATCGTCTTTGACGGTCGCCAGCACCGGGTAGTGGCCGGGCGCGGCGTAGGTGTGAACCTGCTGCACGTCGCCGACCGTGAACTCGGTGCGTGTCTCGTCCCCCATGTCCCAGCGCACCTGCACGGGGCCGACCGCGTCGCCGATCGTCAGGTCGAACGTGACGGCCTCGCCGGTGAGCGAGGGCGCGCGTTCCGGGACGCTGGCCGTGACGGCGCGCGCCTCGGCCGGCCAGGCCACCGCCCAACAGATCCCTCCGAGCAGGCCGAGGAGCTTCGGCAGCGAGCGCATGACTCAGGGACCCGTCGTGAACGTCGACTTGAACTCGGCCGCGATGCCGTTGCCGACGAGATCTTTCATGCCGTCCTTCGGCAGGACGACCTCGTAGGTGGTGTTCGGCATCATGTCCTCGTCGGGATCGAAATTCACGATGCCCATGTACAGGCCGAACTTGCCCTTCACCGGCTGCCCGCCCACCGGTCGGACGATGAAGCTGCCGTGGTGAACCGTGGCGATCTCGATGTTGTCGGTGAGGCTGAGACCGATGCGCGACTTCCTGGACAGACCCGTCGCCCCGTCCTTCGGCAATACCGTGTCGACCTCCGGGGGCGTGGTGTCCGGAT
Organism: Sorangium sp. So ce887; assembly: GCF_051521455.1. NCBI lineage: Bacteria > Pseudomonadati > Myxococcota > Polyangiales > Polyangiaceae > Sorangium > Sorangium sp. So ce887. Next base: position 6,646,540 of record NZ_CP150354.1, read on the forward strand.
CCGTGGAGTGCGCGGCGATGACCATGCCGCGGTAGGGCAGCTCGTCGTCGGCCAACACCAGCAGGCTGCCGACCGGGATCGAGAACTGGTCGTCGCCGTTCGTGAACTCGAGCCGTCCCCAGACGCGACTCTCGATCGACATCTGGTGGATGTCGTGCACGTCGATCTTGGAGACGCCGGCGTCTGGCCGCAGGTGACCCAGGAACAGATGGCCATCGGAGAAGCTCATGTACTCGGACCCGGCGGGGTAGCCCTGGGCCCTGAACGCCGAGTCGGGGAGCGTGGCGAGGGGTGAATTGGCCGAGCCGATGTCGGTGGGATCGGTCAGCACGTCCCACACGCGCAGCGGCGACTGCACGTAGACGTGCTTGCCGTACAGGCCACACATGTAGCTCTTGCTCGGGGTAATGAAGTCGAGCGCGACCGGGTTCATCGGATCGCTGATGTCCATCGTCGCGATGCCGCCGTTGTCCTTGGGCGTCGTGATGACGAGCGTATTGCCGACGGCCCACAGCGGACCGGCGCTCACGCCGCCGAACTGCGAGATCGGGATCTTCCTTACGAACCTGACGTCCTCGGGATCCGCTGCGTCCAGGATGTGCAGGCCCGTGTTGGTGCCGCCGATGTAGATGACGCTGCCCTGCCAGTACATGCCCCACACGGAGTCGGTGAAGTCCCCATAGTTGACGCCCTCGAGCCGGACGAGCCTCACGTGACGAGGCGCGTGGGCGTCAGTGACGTCCCAGATATCGACGCCGGTGCCCGAGGTGGTGACCTGGTAGAATTTGTCGCCGTAGCGGCCGATCGAGGTCTGGTGCGACTCCGCCTCGCCGACGCCCTTGGGCCCTCCCCTCGGATCGAAGCCAGGGCTCTGAATGCGCGACAGCATCCTCGGGTTGGCCGGATCGGCGATGTCGTAGAAGACGATCTCGGCGTTGCCGGCGCCTTGAACGTAGCCATTGAGGACGATCGGCTGGTTCTGGTGGTGGTCCTTCTCGAGCGTCGGCGACACCAGGCCGTCTCGCCATCTGTCACGCGGCAGGTTGATCTTGTTCGCCGGCATCGGAGTGTTCGGGATCTTGCCTTCCGGGGCGGTGATCTTGTCCGGGCTAATTTCGCCCGAGCCTCCGCTGCCGGCTGTGACGTCTCCGCCCGAGCCGCTCGTGGAGCTGCTGCTCATGGAGCTGCCGCTCGTGGTTCCTGTCACCGGCATCGGCGCTGCGCCGCCACTGCCCGTCACCACGGTTGTGGTGTCGCCGGAGCTGCCGCCGTCATTTCCTTCCGGCGTTGTGCCGAGCTCGCCGCCGGAACACGCCGCGAGCAGGGCGGCGAACGAAGAAAAGCCGAGCCAACGCATCCCTAACCTCTTCTGTAGTGTGTGGACCATGACAGATGGTCAACCTGCGGGAACCTGGAGCCGACGGCATCCACGGTGTTCCTGCGGACGCGCGGACGCGCGTCGTGCCCCCGTCCCGAACAATGTGAACGTTCACATAATGGATGTCAAGTTCGGCCCGACCGGCTGCGCGGCGACCAGCACAACAACTACCCCGGCGAAAACCTGAGCAAAGCGCTCCTGACGGTCGCCCAGATCATGGACTCGAAGCTGACGGAGATCGGCCTCGACGCGGGGCGGGTCACGTCACCGCTCGCGGGCATCCAGGTCTGAGCGCGGCGTCGCGAGGTCTGGAAGGAGCGCGCCGCCCGCGCCCGCCCACGCCTGCCCGCAAGGTCAGGCGTGGCCTGGAGGTCGACGTGGGCCTGGAGCTGCCCGGGGGTGCTCAGCCCATCAACGTCAAGGTGAGGAGCAATCGCATGCGTCGATAGCGCATGATGAACCCGATACTCGGCACGACCCGCTTGACCGCGGTCGCTGCGGTTGGCGCCCTCGGCGGTTGCTCGTCCACCGACACCTCCGTGGTCGTTGATATCGAGCCAGCCGGTGCGCCGCCCTCAGGATGGCTACGTCAGGTTCGTGAGCGGCCCGGTGCAGTACCGCGGGTCGCCGAACGTTGTCCGGTCGTCGCCGAACAGATTCAAGACCGAGACGAGCAGATCGTTGTGCGGGCGGTTCGGGTACCGGACCCAGCGTCCGGTGCGCAGGCCTCCGCCGCCGCCGGCCAGCAGGAACGGCATGTTCGTCTTGTTGTGACTCGGCGGATCCGAGAGCTCGGACCCGAAGAAGACGACGCTCTCGTCGAGCAGCGAGTGTCCACCCATGTCGACCTTCTCCATCTCCTGCAGGAGGTAGAGGTGCTGTTTCGAATACCAGTTGCAAATGCGCTCGCACTCGTCCGGCCTGAAGCCGCCGTCGTGCTGGTAGAAATGGTGGTGCTCGGTCAAGTTGAGCCAGGGGAAGGTGTGCTTCGCCTCGGTGTCGCTCCACTGCAGCGTGCCGACCGCGGTGATGTCGCAGGCGAGCGACATCACCAGCATGTCCATCATGAGCTTGCCGATCTTGGGGATCGCCGCGTCGGTCGAGGTGTCCTTGATCGAGCCGGTGTCGGAGGAGTTGAGGCCCGTGCGCGGGTTGTAGTCGGACGTGTCGACCTTCTCCGGCGCCTTGCACGCGCTCGTCTCGACCGGCACGTTGGCGAGGCTCATCTCGATCTCGCGGATCTTCGTCAGGTGCTGGTCGATCTTCTGCCTGTCGGCGGCGCCGAGCCGCGCGGACAGGGCGGAGTAGCGCCCGTCGAGGAAGTCGAGGATCGATTTCTTTCGCGCGAGGCGGCGGGCGGCTTCGTTGCCGGCGCTGGGATCCAGCGAGCCGAAGAGCTCGGTGAAGATCTCCATCGGATCGAGGCGCGGCGGGATGGGCTTGAACGGCGCGGCGTTCTCGAAGTTGGCGGCGTTCATCGGCGACAGCAGGCCGTGGGACTTGCCCGTCGCCCAGCGCACCGCGATCTGGATGCTCGCCTTCGCCTTGATACCGGCGGAGATCTGGGAGGCGATCACCTGATCGACGGACGGCCCGTTCCCGTAACCGCCGTTCGGGGAGCCCTCCTGAGGGCTGCCCGTGAGCCAGGCGATGATCCCGCTCTGGTGCTGCTCACCGCGCGCGCTCTTCATGTCGAGGCCGTCGACGACGAGCAGCCGGTCCTGCACGGGCGCGAGCGGCGACAGGATGGGGCCCAGGGTGAAGCTCGTCTCGCTGCCGGTCGGCCGCCAGCGATCGATCACGGTCCCGCCCGGCGTGTAGATGGCAAGGAAACGCTTGGCGGGGGCGGGTTGCGCGCGCGCCGTGCGTTCGGGGCCCATGATCTCCAGCCAGGGGAGCGCGATGGCGATGGCGCCAGCACCGCGCAGCATGGCACGTCGGCTCAAACGAAATTTGGACATGACCATCCCTCCTAGCGGGCAACCGTGATGTAGTGGAAAGCATCCGTCTGTGTGAGCTCGATGAGGAGCTGCTTCACGTTGTACCCGGACGCCTTGAACGCGGTCGATATCGCCTGCTTTGTGCAAGCGTCCTCGGCGCGCAGGGTGAGACCGTAGCCGTACTCGGCCCAGCGCGTCGCGAAGCAGCCATGCACCTGTTCGGCCTCGGCGAGCTTCTTCACCAGCTCGGTCGGACCGCTCACCGTGCCCGGCGTGCCCGGGAGCGAGCCGCTCGCGTCGATCGTGACGTCGTTCTCTGTCGTGCGGAACAGCCCGACAGCGTCGTAGTTCTCGAACGTGAAGCCTACCGGATCCATGTACTGGTGGCACGTCACGCAGACCGGATCCTGGCTGTGCTGGCTGAAGCGCTCCCGCGCCGTCGCGCCGGTGTACGGATCCGGCGGCTTCACCCGCTCCAGGATGTCGCCGGTGGGGAGCGGGATCTTCTCACACATCAGCTTCTGGAGCACGAACGAGCCGCGGACCACGGGGTTCGTCGTGTTCGAGTGCGTCGTTCCGGCCATCACCCCCGCCTGGGTGAGGAGCCCGAGGCGCTGGGTCGTGTCGAGCTGCACCTGCTGGAACTCGTCGCCCGTCACGCCGGAGACGCCGTAGAACGCCGCGAGAGGTCCATTCATGAACGTGTACGGGGCCGTCAGGATGGATGCCCAGGTGCCGGTCCCCTCGAAGATCTCGTGCTCGAGGAACCGCTGCGTCTCCTCACGCATGAGCGCGCCGATCGTTCGAGAGAAGGTCGGGAACGCCTCCGCGTTCCGCTCGAGATCCGCGAGGTTGCTGATGGGGAGCAGGTTGTCGAAGAAGAACCGGATGGTGGTCCGAGCCCGAGGGTCTTCGAGCATGTGCTCGGCTTGCGCGCGCACGCCTTCCTTCGTCGAGAGCTCACCTGCCCGCGCCGCGATGCGTAGCTCCTCGTCCGGCATCGTGCCCCAGAGCAGGTACGAGAGCCGCGTCGCCATCTCGTCGCCCGTGGGCCGGCGAAGCTCAGGGTGCTCCGGGTCGGAGGTGCCCCATTCGATGCGGTAGAGAAAATCTGGCGATTGGAGCAGCGCCTCGATCACCGTCGCGATGCCGACGTCGAACGTCGCATCCGTCCGCCCGACGCTGTACAGCGCGAGGAGCTCGTCCGCCTCGCCGGCGGCGAGCGGCCTTCGATAAGCGAGCGGCGCGATCCGCTCGACGAGGGTGCGCGCGCACGCTTCCTCGCTCTCCGTCGTCACATTGCCCGCGCAATCGGCGAGCTTCGCGAGCGCCTCCCGGGAGGCGGTCGCGCGCCGGGCGACGCCCTCCGCGACGGTGCTCAGCTGCTCGGCCAGCAGGCTCGAGACCGACAGCGCGTCGGCGTCATTGCCAAAGCCGTTTCCGACATCCTCGCTCGGCAGCGAAAAGGCTGGCTCGGTCGTGTCACCGAAGAGGTCGCGAACCGTCTTGTTGTACTCGAAGCGCGTCAGCCGCCGCAGCGGCGCTCGCCCGGGGTGCACCGCGCCGTCCTCGCAAGCGCGCGGGTCCACCGTGGTGGGATTCTCCGTGGGTGGATCGTCCGTGGAATCGTTGGTGCGAGTCTCGCCCAGGTTTCCCGTGCAGCCACTGGCCAGGATCAACGCTATAGAAACAGCTGACCGAGAGCCTGTGAGAGGACGCGCCCGCTCATGTTCTGAGGGCCTAGACATGGTTCTCTCTCTTCGCCCGCTGTGGGCCTACTAAGTGGAGTGTAGGCGGGACCTGGTGTTTACCCTCGCCCGTGTCGCGGTCGATGAATCTCTTGACGGTGGCGGTGGATTTGCCATCGTTCTCGGCTCCGCCTCCACCCTGCACTGCCCACCCGGCGCACCGATTCTGACTCTCATGACCTCGTTGATGGGGGCCGAACACCGTCGAGCGGCATCGCTTCCGCGACGACCGAACGGAACCGATGCCAAGATCAACCCGATGACGAAGGTCGCGGTGCGCATGACGACCCGTCCATAGCGAAGCGAAAGGATACCCCTGACCGCAATGTGAACGATCACATAAGCGGTGTCAACACCCATCAGTCGGCCCTCGCGCATCCTCGATCCCGAGGGAGGACAGGGCTGGCGGGGCGCCTCCGGAGCGCCGCGTCAAGCGGGGCGGGCGCCGGACCGAGGTCGTCGCCGGCCCGACGAGCTCGATGCCGATCAGCGCATCGACGGCTGTCGCCTCTTGTGCGCGACGTCTGGAGCGCGCTCCGGCGACGCTCGGTCAGAACCGCGATCGAGGGCAGCCGCAAGCGGTTCATTTTGTTTGACCTCGAACATGTGAACGCTCACATCAAGCGAGGAGTCGGCGACGCGGACAGCGGCGTGCGACGGCCAAGCGGCGCGGCCCCGCCACTGGCGCTCAGCCCTGCGAGGGCCGCCGCGGCGCCAGCATCCCGCTGGAATCCCTCTCGCCCACCACCCCCGCCACGTGCATCGACCGCAGGGCGGCGATGATCTCCGGCGTGACGAGCGGCCCGCCGGGGGCATAGGACGGCGCCAGCGGCTTCAGCGGCTCCGGGAGGATCTCGGCGACCCGCGCGCCGATGGCCCCGCGCGACGCCGCGTGCCCCTCGCGCTCGGCCGCGTCGCGGAGCGCCCGCGCGAAGTCGGCCGCCGTCGGCCAGCGCGCGTCGCGATCGCGCTCGAGCGCCCGCGCCACGGCGGCCGTGACCGCCTGGCCCACGCCCTCGCGCTCGCTCGAGAGCGGCGGCACCTCGCGCCCCAGCACGGCGTGGAGGATCGACAGCATGCTGCTGCCGATGAACAGGCGCCTGCCCGCCAGCACCTCCCACGCCACGACCCCGAGAGAGAACACGTCCGAGCGCCGATCCAGCGGCCGCCCGTGCGCCTGCTCCGGCGAGAGATAGCTCAGCTTCCCCTTCACCGTCCCGGTCTTCGTCCGCGTCGTGCGGCGCAGGGCGTACGCGAGCCCGAGATCGCAGATGGACGCCCGCCCGTCCACGCCGACAAGCACGTTCGACGGCGAGATGTCCCGGTGGATCACCTGGAGCAGCTCCCCCGAGCTGTCGCGCGCCTCGTGCGCCGCATGCAGCCCCTCGGCCGCCTGCGCGATGAGATCGAGCGCGTCGCCGACCCCGATCATCTCGGGAGGTCGGGTGAGGTGCTTCAGCGTCACCCCCACGACGAGCTCCATTGCGATGTAGGGCGCGCCCCCCTCGCCGAGACCGCAATCGAGGACCGGCACGAAATTCGGGCTCGCGACGCGCGACGCGATGCCCGCCTCGTCGAAGAGCATCGCCGCATACACCGACTCGTACCGTAGATCGGCGCGGATCCGCTTCACCGCGACGAGCGGCTCGCGCTCGAGCTCCGCGCCGGCCTTCGCGTTCTCCCCGCTCCCGCCGCCCGCCCCGTCGACGGCCGCCGTGCGGGCGCGACGGGCGATGTAGACCTCGGCCATGCCACCCACAGCGAGCTGCACAAGCAGCTCGTAGGGACCGACAGTGCCCAGACCAGACGAATCCATGCTCGATACTCTGGGCGGTCGGTTATCACGTCAATGGAAATCCATCAACCCGGCCATTTTACGCGCCGTCGCCTTCGTTCGTCCTTTTCGTCCTTCTGCTGCTGCTCGCTGCCGCTCTCTCACGCTTGCGCCGGGCCGCGGGCGGCGAGCGCCCCGCCGCCCGCCCGCTCGGGCTCGTCGCCCCGCTCGACGTGCTCGGCCAGCACCCGCTCGTCGGTCTCACCCACCGAGCGCAGCCAGCGCGCGGCCGCACGGTGGCCGGCGGCGCGATCGCCGTCCGTGAGCATCCCGTAGGCGGCGTCGCGCACGAGGGCGTGACGGAACGTGAGCTCCTCGTGCCCGGGGTAGCGCGACACGCCCCGCCGGGCGACGAGCTCCTCCGACAGCAGGCTCTTCAGCCAGCGATCGAGCGACTCGGCCGACGTGCCGGCGCCGAGCAGCTGCCGCACCCCCTCCGGCCAGAAGCTGCCGCCGAACAGGCTCGCCGCGCGCAGCGTGCGCCTCGCCTCGGCCGGCAGCGCCTCGATCCGCGTGTGCATCAGCGCCACCACCGTGGGCGGCAGGTCGCCCCGGCCCTCGGCGCGCGCGCGCATCAGCTCCTCGAGGAAGAACGGGTGGCCGTCCGCGTGCTCGACGAGCCGCGCCGCCTCGGACCGCGCGAGCTCGTCGCCGAACACGCTGCGGACGAGCCGATCGGCCGCCCGCGGGCTGAGCGCGCCGAGCTTGATGTGCTGCACCCCGCGCGGAACCCACAGCCCGGGGAACGTCTCCATCACGCTGTGGCGCGCGAAGCCGAGCACGAGGAGCGGGCGATCCGAGAGCGCCTGCAGCGCCTCGTCCAGCACCGAGACCGAGGCGTGATCGCTCCAGTGCATGTCCTCGAGCACCACGACGACCGGCCCCTCGCCGCACCGCGCGGTGAGCCAGTCGAGCACGGCGCGGCGCGCCTGCTCGCCCAGGAGGACCGCGTCCCCCCGGGCGACGTCGAGCTCCGGATCCGGATCGTCGAGCGGCGTGCCCGCGATCTCGCCGAGGAACCACGCGATGCGCCGCGCGTCCGCGGCCGGCACGGCGCGCGCCACGTGCTCGCGGATCTTGCCGCGCCGCGCCTCGAGCGCCTCGCCGGGCAGGCAGCCGGCCGCCGCGAGGACGATCTCGCCCAGCATGCCGAACGGCGCCCCCGCGCCGATCGGGTCGCCGCGCGCCACGTAGACCGACGCGCGCGCGTCGACCTCGCGCACGACGCGGACGAGCTCGCAGCGCAGGCGCGTCTTGCCGATGCCCGCCTCGCCGAGCACCAGCGCGGCGCGCGCCACGGGCTCGTCGGCGCTCTGCTCGAAGAGGCCCCGCAGCATCGCGAGCTCGCGGTCGCGCCCGACGAACGCGGTGACGCGCCCGAGGAGCGTGCGCTCCGGCTCCGTGCCGTCGCGCTCACCCTTCAGCAGGAACGACGGGCCGTCGCCGATCACCTCGAAGCGCGGGGCCGCGAGCCCCGCCGTGACCTCGTCGATGCACACGTCGTCCCCGGCCTCGCGCAGCCGGGCGACCGCGCGGTCGATCACGTCGCCCGCGGGCAGGCGCTCGCCCACCTGCGCGCGGCCCGTGGCGAGCGCGACCGGGCGCCCGGGCAGGCGCGCCTTCATCGCGAGGGCGCACTGCGCGGCGCGCGCCGCGAGGTCGAAGGCGACCATCGGGCCGGAGCCGCCGCGGCCGGTGAACGCCTCGTCGGCGTGCGAGGACAGGAGCACCATCCGCGTGCCGCCGGCGAGCCGCACGCGCTCGCCGCCGAACGCCTCCGCGACGTCCGAGACGACGCGCTCGACGCCTCGATCGCTCGCCGGCTCGGGGTCCGCGGCGCCCACGTCGACGAGGACGACGCTGATGAGCCGCCGCTCGTCGCCCGTGACCGACGCCGGCGCGCCGTCCCCGCCCTCGCCGGGCGAGCGCGCGAGCAGGGCGCGCATCTCCGCGAGCGCGGCCGCCGCCGCGCGGCCGCCTTCGGGGCGCGCGGCCGGGTCCTTCGCCAGGAGGCGCGCGACGAGCTCGTCGAGCGAGGGCGGCACCTCGGGGCGTCGATCGGCGAGGCGCGGCGCCTCCTCGAGGAGGATGCGGCACATCTCCGCGAGCGGGTCGTCGGCCGCGAAGGGGCGCTGCCCGGCGATGCTCTCGAAGAGCAGCACCCCGAGCGCGAAGACGTCGGCGCGCGCGTCGACCTCGGCGTCGCCGCGCGCCTGCTCGGGCGCGACGTAGCCGAGCGACCCGACGAGCGAGCTGGCCTCCGTGACGAGGGTGGTCGACGCCGCCGCCCGCGCGACGCCGAAATCGAGCAGGACCACGCCGTCGACCCTGCCGTCGCGGAGGAGCACGTTGCTCGGCTTGAGGTCGCGGTGCGTGATCCCGAGCGCGTGCACCGCGGCGAGCGCCTCCGCGATCTGGTGCGCGACGAGCAGCGCGTCGGCGACGGGGAGCGGCCCCTCCTGGAGGCGCGCGTCGAGCGTGATGCCGTCGAGCCACTCCATCGCGAGCCACAGGGCGCCGTCGTCGCTCGTGCCGTGCGCGATGTGCTGGACGATGAGCGGGTGCTGCACGGCCTCGAGCAGGCGCGCCTCGCGCCGGAAGCGGGCCGCGAGCTCCGGGAGCGCGACCTTGAGCGCCACGGGGCGGCCGGTGAGCTGGTCGGTCGCGCGGTAGACCGTGCCCATCCCGCCGGCGCCGGCAAGGCGGTGCACCTCGAACCGGCCTGCGACCAGCGTGCCCTCGCGCATGGCGAGAGCTTATCCGAGAGCTCCTGCCACGTCCGCGGTCCGCGCGCTCGGTGGTGACGGTTCGGGGTGTTTGTTGTACGCTGTGCGCGTAGACGCCCGGAGGACCGCGCTTCGCGCACAGGACGCCTTCTCGGGTCGGCGGCTCGGCGGATTGGAGAGGGACCCCGATGAACCCCGGACAGCAGGTGACGAGCACGCTCAGGCTGGCGCGCGAGCTCGGGAAGGGGGCGATGGGGAGCGTGTGGGTGGCCGATCACCTCGCGCTCGGGACGCAGGTGGCGGTGAAGTTCATGTCGCCGGCCTACGCGGACCAGAGCGGCTTCGTGGAGCGCTTCCGGCGGGAGGCGATGGCGGCCGCGCAGATCAAGAGCCCGCACGTCGCGCAGGTCTTCGATCACGGCGTCATGCAGGAGGGCGTGCCGTACATCGTGATGGAGCTGCTCGAGGGGGAGGACCTGAAGAGCCGCATCCAGCGGCTCGGCGCGCTCCCGCCCATCGAGGTCACGACGATCGTATCGCAGACGGCGAAGGCGCTCGGGCGGGCGCACCAGCTCGGGATCGTCCATCGCGACATCAAGCCGGACAACATCTTCCTGCTCGACGTCGAGGGCGAGGTGTTCGTGAAGGTGGTCGATTTCGGGGTGGCCAAGCGGGTCCAGGGCGCGCCCCAGGGCGACCTCGGCATGACGTCGACAGGGAGCGTGCTCGGCACGCCGCTCTACATGAGCCCCGAGCAGCTGCTCAGCGCGAAGCACGTCGATTTCCGCGCCGATCTCTGGGGGCTGGCGGTGGTCGCGTACCACGCGCTCACCGGGCAGGTGCCGTTCGTCGGCGAGACGCTGGGCGCGCTGTCGGTGGTGCTTCACACAGGGATCTTCACGCCGCCGAGCGCGCTGAGGCCGGAGCTCTCCCCGGCGCTCGACGCCTGGATGAAGAAGGCGCTGGCGCTCGATCCCGCGGCGCGCTTCGGGTCGGCGCGGCAGATGGCGGAGGCGCTGGAGCACGCGGTCCTCGGGCTCGCGCGCGCGCCGTTCACGAACGATCCCTCGTCCAGCGGAGATCGGGTGAGCCACGGGGTCGCGCCCGGGAGCGCGTCGCAGCCGGTGCTGTTCGGGGCGCCGACGCCGGTGCCGTCGGCGCCGGGCGCGCGGCTGTCGACCACCGGCACGCCGTCGTCGGCGCCGGGCGCGCGGCTGTCGACCACCGGCACGCCGGGGCGGACGCTCGCCGGCATGGCGACCTCGGGGACGGACGGGTCCCGCAGATGGGCGCCGGCGATCCTGGCGGCGTCGCTCGCCCTGGGGGCGGCCGTGTCGGTGGGTGTGTTCCTGGCGACGAGGCCGTCGCCCACCGTGGAGGTGTCCCCCTCCTCGGACGACCCGGGCGCCCGGCAAGCCGGGCCGGGTGCAGCGCAGCCGGCTGGGCCCGCCGCAGCGCCGGGGCAGGCGGAGCCCGCTGAGCCCGGGACGGCAACCACGGCGGCGCCTGCGAAGGCGGCCACGGCGGAGGCCGTGGAAAGCCCCCAGCTGCCGCAGGCAGGCGCGGCAGGCACTCCGGCGGCCGCGGCGGGCACCCAGGCGGGCGCGCAGGCGGCCCAGGCGGGCGCGCAGGCGGCCCGGAAGGGCGCCCTGGCGGCGACGAAGCCCAGCGCGACCGTGGTGCCGCGCGGCGTCACGGACGGCCGCGGCCGGGTCACACCGCAGGGGACGACGACAGGTCGCCCGGCGGCAACGAGGCCACCGCCCCCGCCGCTCGAGGACACGATCGGCTTCTGAGACAGCCTTTCGGGTGGTGGCCCTGAGGAATCCCCTCAAATTTTTCGGAGAATTCACAGGGAGGCGGGGAGACGGGGAGTAAAATCTCAGAAAAACTCCCCGCCTCCCCGCCTCCCTGTTCAATTTCCCGCTGTAAACGGGCACAAAATGAGGGGATTCCCCAGGTGGTGGCCCTATTTGCCCCGGAGTGAACCCCATGGAGGCGGGAAGATGGGAAGATCATTGATCTTTTCTCCGCGCCTTCCCGCCTTCATGTTCAAATCTGGCCACCAAAGCGAGGCACAGTGGGCGCAGTGCGACATCCCGCCTCGCTCACCCTCCGTGCGGGGCCGCGAAAATCGGCGCGATCGCATTGCTGCAGGAGAATTTCGCATTGGCATGGACCGTGCGGTAGCCGTCGCGGGGGCCCGGAGCGAGGACGCGCTCACGCGAAGGAGGTCTCTTCATGGCGAAGCTCGTAATTGGCCTGGTACAGACGCGCGACGAGGCGGAAGCCGCGGCGGAACGCATCATCGACTGCGGCTACACGCGACAGGACGTCAGCCTGCTGATGACCGACGCGACGCGCCACAGGTGCTTCAGGGTTCCGGACGGAACGCCGCCGGCGCACACGTTCGGCGCCGCGATCGCGATGAGCGCCGTGGTTCCCGACCTCGAATTCGTGGTGGCCGGCCCGCTGGCCGCCGTGGTGGCGAGCGCGGTCTGCGCCAGGATCACCGGCGGCCTGCGCGAGATCCTCATCACCGCCGGCGTCCCGAAGCGCTGGGCGGAACGCTACGAAACCGGCGTCAAGCAGGGCAGGATCCTTGTGAGCGTATTCGCCCACAGCGAACGAGAGGCCGGCGTGCTTCACAGGGTCCTTGACGACCCCGACCCCGACATGTACCCGGTCCGCCCCGCGATCCCCGGACGCCCGTCGTCCCACACGTTCATCTGAGCGAACAGCGCGCAGCCCGGCGCCTCACCTCCGCAGACGTGAGGCGCCGGGCGCGCCGAGTGTCGGGCTCAGCCCCCCAGGGACCTGAGCCGCGCGCGCAGCATCAGCGCCCCGATGAGGTCTTCCTCGGCGTCGCTCCGGCGCGACCAGCCCAGCGCGAGGTAGCGCAGGAGCTCGCCGAACGTCGGTCCGGCCGGCGCCGCGCTCGTGCCGCCGCGGACGACCCAGAGCTGCTCGCCGTCGGCCTCGAGCGCGACGATCGCCCGCTGGGCCGCGCCGCCGCCGAGCGCCGAGCCCAAAAGCCGCGCGATCGGGTAGAGCTGCCGCGCCGCCGCCGCGTCCCAGCCGGGCTCGCGCTCGTGGCCGCGGAGCTCGTCCTCGCGGAGGAAGCGCAGCGTGCCCTCCACGGCGCCGATCGCGAGCTCCCGGTAGAGGTCCTCCGGATCCGCCGGATCGGCCCAGTCGTAGGCGCGCGCGAACGCCGCGTACGTGGCCGGCGGGGCGACGCCGCGGACGGGCGGCGGGGGCGCCGCCGGCGCGCCGCGGCCGTCCTCGCGCCGGAGCACCCGGTTGAGCCGCTTCACCTCGTCGGCGATCGACCCCGGCCCCGGCTCGACCAGGCGCACCTCGACCCGGCGCTCGGGCGCGAAGAGGCCGCCCATGAGCGCGCCGAGCACCGGGGCGCCCAGCTCGGCCGAGAGGAACGTCGAGCCGCGGTGCGGCCGGATCGCCCGGTCCGTGGCGTCGCGCTCCTCCTGCGCGGTCGCGGCGTCCGGGAGGTCGATGTCGACCGCGGCGAGGTCGCTCCGGTCGGGCGTCTCCACGCCGGCCTCGAGGCCCTCCTCCCCTTCCCTCGCGAAATGGCGGACAAACCCGCTCGCCTCGAAGCGCCAGCCGTCGTCGTGGACGACCTCCTCCGAGAACACGAGCACGAAGATCGTCGCCCCCGGGTGGCCGAGCTCGGCGGCCGCGTCGAGCACGGCGACGGGTGGAGAGAGCTCGTCCTCGAAGAGCTCGACGAGGTGGTCGAGCTCGTCGCCGCCACCGGCGGGCTCGCCGCTCGCGTAGTACGCGGCGCAGTACCCGGGCACGCCCGGGAGCGGCGCGACGAACAGGCGCGGCGAGGCGACGCCCCAGCCGCCGAGCGCCACGGCAAAGCCCTGGGACAGCGCGCGGTCCGGGATATCGGCGGGTCGAAAGATCAACGCAGCGAACGTGGTGGCCATGGGGCGCCCAGGGTAGCCGATCGCCCACCCGCGGCCGGTGTCCGACGCGCTCCGCGCGCCTTCATGACCGCTTGCTCAAGTTCTCCGTGGTTCCCCGGGGGGCGAGCGCGGTCCTCGGAGAGGATCCCGCCACCCGCGGCCGGGCGCCTGCCGGGAAACCACGAAGAGACCTCCGGAGCGGAGGAACCGGATGCCAGGCCCCGCCGGCGAGCCGCTGCGCGCCTCGCTGCGGCCTTGGACGCGGCGCGGCGCATCGGGTAGAGGACCCTCATGCTCGGTCAATCCACCCTGTCCGTCGGTGAAATCGCCCCTGACTTCACCCTGCAATCGCAGCGGCGAGAGGCGGTGAAGCTCTCCGATTTCCGGGGCAAGAAGGCGGTCGTTCTCTTTTTCTATCCCAAGGACGACACCCTGGTATGCACCGCGGAGTCGTGCGCGTTCCGCGACCACTATGACGCGTTCGCGGAGGCCGGCGCCGAGGTCATCGGCGTGAGCGCCGACTCGGAGGGATCCCACGAGCAGTTCGCGCAGAAGCACCGCCTGCCCATGACGCTGCTCAGCGACCCCGGCGGGCAGACCGCGGCGCGCTACGGCGTGAGGCCGCTCTTCGGGCTCCTCCCGGGCCGCGTGACGTTCGTCATCGATCGCGAGGGTGTCGTTCGACATGTCTTCTCCTCCCAGCTCCGCGCGGCGAGGCACGTCGAGGAGGCGCTCGCCGTCGTGAAGCGGATCGAGGCCTCCGGCCGCGGTTGACAGGCGCCGGGAGCGGCGCCTGATCTCCACCCGTCGCCCGTCGTTGACGCCCTCGAGAGGGGCGTTATGAACCCACACGGCGGGGCCATCGCACGCCTCCGCCGGGGGGAGGCGACGATGAAGAATGGATTGTGGACGACAGCGACGCTGGCGGCCGCCGCGTTGGGTTTTTCCCGGCCGGGGGCCGCGGCGGACGCGCTCTCGCTCCGCCGGGTCGTGCTCTCGACCGGCGGCGTCGGGTATTTCGAGTACGAGGCGCGCGTCCGCGGCGACGCCGAGCTCGCGCTCGAGGTGCGGCTCGATCAGGTCGACGACGTGCTGAAGAGCATCGTCGTCTACGACGAGCGCGGCGTGACCGGGAACATCACGCTTCCCGGGAGGGAGCCGCTGCGCGACCTGTTCCGCGAGCTCCCGTTCGACGAGGCAGCGCTCGAATCCGAGGCCGCCCTGCTGAACGCCTTGCGCGGCGCCGAGGTGCGGACCCGGGGGTCCGAGGGGGCCATCGTCGGGCGGATCGTCTCGGTCACGGCGGCGCAGGTGGCGCTGCCGGGCGGCGGCTCGGAGGACCGGCACCGGCTCGCGCTGATGTCGGAAGGCGCGCTGAAGCAGGTCGTCCTGGAGGAGACGGGCGGCGTGGAGCTCGTCGAGGAGCGCCTGCGACAGCAGGTCAGCGCGGCGCTCCTCGGGCTCGCGAGCCGGCGTGAGCGCAACCGCCGCGAGCTCGTCGTGCGCACGACCGGAGAGGGCGAGCGGGTCGTCCGGGTGGCCTACGTCATCGAGGTCCCGCTCTGGAAGACATCGTATCGGCTGACCGTGCCGGAGGACCCGCAAACGACGACCGCCGCGCTCTCCGGGTGGGCCATCGTGGAGAACCAGAGCGGCGGCGACTGGGACAGCGTGGATTTCACCCTGGTGTCGGGCAACCCGGTGACGTTCCGCCAGGCGCTCTACGAGATCTACTATGTGTCCCGCCCGGAGGTGCCCGTCGACGTCGCCGAGCGGGTGCTGCCGCGGCTCGACGAGGGCGCCGCGGCGCTCACGGCCAGGGCGGCGCGACTCGCGCGCTACCACGCCGGCGCGACCGCCGAGGCGCCCCCCGCGGCCGCCGAGAAGGGCGAGCCGGAGCGCGAGGAGGCGGCGACGCAGGTCGTGTTCCACTTCCCGGCGCCCCTCACGATCGCGAGCGGGCAGACGGCGCTCCTCCCGATCGTCGAGCGCGAGGTCCCGGCAGAACGCGTGTGGCTTTACCAGCAGGAGGCGAGCGCGCGCAGCCCGCTCGCCTCGGTGCGGCTGCGGAACGATGGCGACACGAGCCTGCCGCCCGGCGCGATGACGGTCTACGAGCGCTCCGCCCGGGGGGTCGTCACCTACGTGGGCGACGCCCGGCTCGCGCCGCTGCCGCCGGGCGAGTCGCGGCTCGTGAGCTTCGCCGTGGACCGGAAGGTGCGTATCGATCGCGAGGAGCGGGCCGAGGAGGCGTTCTCGCGCGCGCGGATCCAGGGCGGGATGCTGGAGATCGTCCGGACCGCCCGCAAGGTGACGGTCTACACGATCGTGGGCGCCGCGCGCGAGCCGCGCGTCGTGCTCATCGAGCACCCGCGCCTCGCCGGCTGGGAGCTCGCCGAGCCGAAGAAAGGCGTCGAGGCGACGCGCGACCGCTACCGCATCCGGCGGGATGTTGCCGCGGGCGAGACAGCGCGGCTCACGGTCGCGCTGGAGCAGCCCATCTCGCACACGATCGCGCTCACGAGCCTCTCCAGCGAGCAGATCGGGGTGTACCTGTCCTCGCGCGAGATCCCCGAGGCGCTGCGCGCGGTGTTCGCGCGGATCGCGGAGCTCAGGGCGACGATCGAAGGCCGGCAACGCGCGCTCTCGGCGCTGGAGTCCGAGCTCGCGGCGCTGCGCGGCGAGCAGGAGCGCGTGCGCGAGAACCTCAAGGTCGTGCCCGCGGGGAGCGCGCTCCACGAGCGCTACCTCAGGACGCTCAGCGAGCAGGAAGACCGGATCGCGGCGGTGTCGGCGAAGCTCCCGGGCGCGCGCGAGGCGGTGGCCGGCGCCGAGCGGGCGCTCGCCGACTACGTGCGCGACCTGTCGCTCGCGCCCTAGCGCTGCGCGCCGAGCCGAGCTGCCCGCCCGAGGAGACGCTGTCCGTCGCGGCGCCAACGAACAGCGTCTCCTCGGATCGCCGAGGCAGTGGCCTTTGGGCGCTATCGAGCGTTCCGGGGCCATGTCGTGTCCCCTGGGTGCAGCAGCGGCAAAAGCCGAGCCCGTCTCCGGTTCCGCCGGCCGGCGCACCACCGCGCGAGCGGCAACGAGCCTATCCGCAGATCACGGCGTTACGCCGCGCTACAGCGTAATGATCCGCTGTCACGACAGAGGTGCCGCATCGCAGCACCGCGAGCACGAAGTCGATGCTGCTTCCTGTATGGTCGCCGCGCGCGCTTCGGGATAGAAAAGACGATCTTAAGGAGTCATCGTCATGAAAAGAAGCGTGAATGCAGTGCTCTCCCTGTCTGCTGCCGTGGCGCTGCTGTGCCTCGGCACGCCTGCCGACGCGACGACGGCCGTCCTGCTCTCGCGCGAGGACCTCGTGCGCAAGTCAGCGACGGTGGCGCGCGTGACCGTCGGCCAGTCGTACGCGACGGAGTCCGACGACGGGAAATCGATCGTGACCCGCACCGAGCTCACGATCACTCAGCCGCTCAAGGGAGCCGAGGCGGACAAGGGGGGCGTGAAGGTGATTGTGCTGGAGCAGGTCGGCGGGACCTACAACGGCAAGACACAGCGGCTGCTGGGCGACGCCACGCTCTCGCAGGGCGAGGACGCCGTGGTCTTCCTGCGCCCAGGCGACAAGGGGCGATGGCACTTCACGGCGCTCGCGCTGTCGGTCTATCACGTCGACACGAAGGGTCTGGCGCGGCGCAGCCTCGAGGGGCTGCACCTCGTCCAGCGGAGCGGGGGCGCGCTCGTGCCCGTCAAGGCGCCCGCCGAGGAAGTCGAGCCCATCGAGAGCCTCATGACGGACGTGGTCCGCATCGCGGGAGTGAAGTGAGGTGAGGCGCCCCGTTGCCCTCGCCGTCTTGCTCGGCGCCGTCTCGTTCCACGCCGCGGTCCCCGAGGCCGCCGCGTGGACGCCGGTCGATTCCAGCGTCCCCCGCTGGGGTCAGCTGCCCGTCAGCTACTACATCAACCACGCGTCGATCCCGAGCTCGATCGCCGGCTTCGCCGTCGCCCGCGTCGAGTCCGGGTTCGAGGCGTGGTCGAGCGTGGGGTGTACGGAGTGGCAGACCAGCCTCCTCGGTGACACCACCGATCGTCACGACTACAACGACCGCAAGAGCGTGTTCCACTGGGTCAGCGACTCCTGGCCGAACATGCTCGGCGACGTCAACTCGGTCATCGGCGTCACGATGCCGGCCTGGGGGTCGTTTGACGGCATCATCGGGGACGCCGACATGGTCTTCAACAACGTCGGGTTCTGCTGGAACGACACCGGCAACGACGGCTGTGTCGACACACAGTCGATCGCCACACACGAGGAGGGACATTTCCTCGGCCTCGGCCACTCCAGCGAGCGGAGCGCGACGATGACCCCGTACTACGTCGTGGGCGCGTCGATGCGCACGCTCGAGGACGACGACGTCGAGGGCGTGTGCGCCCTGTATCCCATCGGCGAGACCATGACCACGAGCGTCACGAGCGCCACGAGCGCCACGAGCGGCGGCGGCGACGGCTGCGATAGCTGCTTCAACGGCTCGCTCGCGGACACCTGCAGGTCGCAGTATGACGCCTGCGGCGCGTCGACCTCGTGCCGCGCCTTCGCCGGCTGTTACGCCGACTGCCAGGACAACGCCTGCGTGGAGCGCTGCATGAGCGATCATGCCGCGGGCGCCAGCATCTATACCCGCATCATCGAATGCATCTGCAACGACTGCTCGACGGAGTGCACCGCCGAGTGCGCCGGCGTCGAGGACGGGGGCGGCGGCGGGGGCAGCGGCGGCGGGGGCAGCGGCGGTGCCGGCGGAGCGGAGGCGAGCAGCACGTCGACCTCATCGGCCGGCGGCGAATCGACCGCGAGCGCGACAGCGAGCTCGTCGGTCGCCTCGGGCAGCGGCGTGGGCGGCGCCGACCCGCCGACCGAGGACCCGCCGACCGACGGGGGGTCCGGCGGCGACTCCGGGTGCTCCTGCTCGACGAGCGGTCGATCGGCCGATCTGGGAGGGCTCGTGCTCCTCGGCGTGGTCGCCGCGCTGGGTTCACGTCGGCGTCGACGCCGAGCGCCGCTCGGTCGCGGGTAAACGATCCTCCCGGGTGAACCACGCCCGGTGGCGACGTCCCTGCTCGCGGTGCGCGCGTCGAGGATCATCCCACCGAGGCGCCGCCGCTCGCGCTGATCGAGGACCCTCGATCGCGCGTGGGCAAGGCGGGGCGTCGGCGGCCAGCCAGCCACGCAAGAACGATGTAGGGCGCGCATGTCGCGCGCGGGGCGTGTGCCGAGGTGGCCGCGCGCTGGCCGGCCGTCCTGGCCGGCTGGGCGGCCACACCACGGGATGACGACGGCCCGACCCGCCGCGTGGCCCGACAATTCGGGGCACGGCAGCAGGCCGAGATTTTGCACCCTCTCCAGCCAGGTCCCGACGCTCGCGGGAAGATCAACGCGAGCTCGGCTCAATCTTGGCCCACGCATGTGCGCTAATGTAGGCAAACGTGGGAAGAGGTCAACGTGCGAACCCTGGCTATCACGGTAATAACGCTGCTCGGCGTCGCGGCCTCAGGCTGCGGCAGTCATTCGGACACGGAGGTGGGCGAAGCTCGAACCGTCGAGATTCGCGAGCTCTCAGGGGAGATGTCCGCCCCTCCGCAGGTCGCGGATCCGCGGGCGGAGGCCGCGGCTCCGCAGGTGGAGGCGGAGGTCGCGGCTCCGCAGACGGAGGCCGACGGGCCGCTGGCCGATCCCACGACGAGCGAGGCACCGGTCGCCCTGCCCGGATGGACCGAGGGGTGCCCGGGCGGGATGGTGAGGGTGGAAGGCGAGTATTGCCCCGCCGTGGTGCAAGAATGCCTCGAGTACCACCCGGAGTGGACGAAGCGCCACGGTGAGCCGGGTGTGGCCGCCCGATGCGTGCGTTTCCGTGAGCCGTCGCGATGCGTCGCCAAGAAGAACGAGAACCTCTCGTTCTGCATGGACCGGTACGAGTACCCGAACGTTCCGGGCGAGCTGCCGCGCACGCTGACCTCGTGGGAGCAAGCCGCCGATCTCTGTGCGGCGGACGGCAAGCGGCTGTGCACCGAGGCCGAGTTCAACTTCGCCTGCGAAGGCCCCGAGGCGCTGCCTTACGCCTACGGCTACCAGCGGGACGCCGAGACGTGCAATCAGGACCGAGACTACCGCTTTCCGGACCACTCGCAGCGGCTGCTCCACTACGAAGCATGCCAGCAGAACGAGCGATGCGCCGCCGAGCTGTCACGCCTGGACGGCCGCGAGCCGGCCGGCGGACGCGCGGCGTGCGCCTCGTGGGCAGGCGTCTTCGATCTGAACGGCAACGCCAACGAGTGGGTTGTGCGCACCGATCAGAAGGCCCCTTATCGCAGCGGGCTCAAGGGCGGATGGTGGGGTCCGATCCGGAGCCAGTGCCGCCCGATGACGACCTTTCACAAGGAAGACGACTACGGCTACGAGGTCGGCTTCCGCTGCTGCTCGGACGTCGAGCCGCAGGCGACGTAGGACCAGCGGGCCCGTGGTGGCGACCTCGCCTTCTGACTGACCGCAGACGCGAGCAAGGGGACGAGCTCTCACGGAGGTCTGCGGGCCCCGGCGAGCTGCAAGGTGCCGGCGGCGACTCCAGGTGCGGGCAGGAGCCAGCTCCGCGGTCAGCTGATGTGCGCAGGCCGCAAGGCTGATGCTCGAAGATCTCTGTGTCCCCTCTCGCGGACCGACCGTACGGCGTGATAGAGGTGGCGGCCCGGGGGAAGCTCGCACAAAGCGAGGCGCGCACGCGCCTTGCTCAGGGCCCCCTCGAGCGGCGCACACGCCGCCAGGAGGCTTGAGATGGACGAGAGAGTTCAGCGGTACGTGGATATGGGGGTGGCGCTCGGGGTGAGCGTCGGCGCGAAGATTGTGGGCGCGATCCTGGTCTGGATCATCGGCCGGATGATCATCCGGGGGGTCCTCTCGGTGATGCAGCGCAGCTCCACGCTGAAGAAGCTCGACGTGACGCTGGCTCATTACCTCGAGTCGGCGACGTCCGTGCTGCTGAACATCCTGCTCGTCATCGCGATGCTCAGCGTCTTCGGCGTCGAGACGACCACCTTCGCCAGCCTGCTCGCCGCGGTCGGCATCGCCGTCGGCATGGCGTGGTCCGGGCTCCTCTCGAACCTCGCGGCGGGCATCTTCATGATCCTCCTTCGCCCCTTCAAGACGGGTGATCTCGTGACGGCCGGGGGCGTGACGGGCACCGTACACTCGATCGGGCTCTTCGCCACCACCCTGGACACGCCTGACAACGTCCGCACCATCGTGGGCAACGGCAAGATCTTCAGCGACACCATCCAGAACTACAGCACGAACCCGTTCCGTCGCGTCGACTGCACCGCGCAGCTCGCGCACGGCGCGGATCACGAGGCGGCGATCACGCGGCTCAGGGCGCACCTCGCGCTCATCCCCAACGTGGTGAAGGTGCCCGCGCCCAGCGTCGAGATCCTGGACTTCACCCTCGCCGGGCCCGTGCTGGCCGTCCGGCCCTTCTGCCATACCGATCATTACTGGGACGTCTACTTCGCCACCAACAAGGCCATCCGCGAGGAGCTCGGCAAGCTGGGGCTTCCTGTCCCGAGCCAGCACGTGCACATCAACCAGCTCGCGGCGACATCTCCCCCGCGCAGCGTGGGCGCAGAGGCGCACCCGGCGGCCTGACGCGCGGCCGCTCGACCCCGCGCGGCAGCCCGCGCGCGGTCGAGCGGAGACTTCGCGAGCGGCGCGCAGCGCGGGGTCCGCTGGGCGTAAGCCAAGACGCTGGCCCGTCCCGTCGTCATTGCCCGCGCTCGCCTCCGTGGATAAGAGGCGGGGGATGAAGGACTGGGAAGCGCTCTTTGCGAGGAAGCTCGATCAGACCGACCTCGGCGATGATCCGGCCCACGATCTGGCGCACTTCACGAGGGTCGTCGCCACGGCCAAGACGCTCGCGGCGGACGAAGGGGCCAGGCTCGAGGTCGTCGTCCCCGCGGCCTGGCTGCACGATCTCGTGAACGTCCCCAAGAACGACCCGAGGCGCTCCCAGGCCTCACGGCTCTCCGCGGCGGAGGCGCTGCGCTTCCTCCGGAGCATCGCGTACCCCGAGGCCTTCCTCGCGGACATCGCCCACGCCATCGAGGCCCACAGCTACAGCGCGGGGATCGAGCCGACCACCGTCGAAGCCAGGGTCGTCCAGGATGCCGACCGGCTCGACGGGCTGGGGGCGATCGGGATCGCCCGCTGCTTCGCCGTGGGCGGCCTGCTCGGCGTGCGGTTCTACGATCCCCGGGATCCGTTCGCCGAGCGGAGGCCGTGGGACGACCGCGAGAACGCCATCGACCACTTCCACGTGAAGCTGTTCAAGACCGCCGAGAGCCTCAGGACGGCCGCCGGGCGTCGCGAGGGCGCGCGACGGGCGGAGTTCATGAGACAGTACCTCGCCCGCCTCGCGATCGAGATCCGCGGCGAGATGCCCTGAGATCAGCCCGCGCCGGCGACGGTCACCGCGGCCGCCACGGCGACCGGGATCGTGAAGTTGTCGTCCATCCGCGACGAGAACAGCTCGGTGGCCGCCCCGGCCAGGCCCGCGACGGCGGCCAGGACGAGCCGCGAGGAGAGCGACGCGGGGCCGAGCGCCCACATCACCGCGAGGGAGCTCAGCGCGCCGGCCGCGAAGAAGGCGAGCGTCCCCTCCAGCGAGCGGCCGTCGAGCAGCCGCGTGCGGCCGAAACGACGGCCGATGAGCGCCGCCGCCGGGTCGGCCACCGCGAGCACCACCACGGCGAGCGACTGGCTCAGCCGCGTCCCGAACAGCGCCAGCAAGAGGAGCGCCGTCACGTACCAGGTCGACGAGTTCACCCGGTAACGCTCGTGCGGGTGCGCCACGAACCGGAAGAGCCGCATCAGCCGATCGTTGACCCGCTCGCTCACCCGGCGGGCAATCTCCATCGACCACGCCGCCGCCGCGAACGCGCCGCTCACGGCCACCAGCCAGCCGCGCTCGGGCAGGAGCTGGATCAGCCCGAGCACCGCCAGCCCCGAGCCCACGTGCCACACGCTGCGCGCATGGTTCGTCGGCCTGACGCTCGGCGGCGCCACGACGACCCCCCGCAGCGTCAGCAGCAACGACTCGTACGCAGGCTGCACCTCCCGCTGGAACGCTATCCACGCCGCCTTGGGCGAGGGCGTGCCGGTCGGGGTCGCCCGCTCGACCGCCGCGAGCAACGCGCGAAGGCGCTCGCGGAGCCGCCCGAGCGTGCCCGCCGCATCGTCGCGCTCGGCAGCCACGACGAGCTCCCGGAGCCGCGACACCACCCGATCGACCCGGGCGCGCACCTCGGGCTCGTCTCGGAAGACGAAGACCGCGGGATCAACTTGACGCAGAAGAGCGCAGAGCTCTTCGGAGACGAGCTTGGTCTCGACGTGCAAAGCGTGGATCACGTTGGCTTTTGTGAGGATAGTCTCCGGAGCCCCGCGCGGCATGTCAGCGCTTCGTCATACCCGCAGGTGGGCTGGCTCGCTGCGCCCGAGCCGATGCGGCGCGCCGCACGGCGCGTGATTGCGTACCCGCCTTCACGCTCGAACCCGCGCCGCAAGGTCGGGTACCGCAGGAGCCGCCGCCCGCCCGGCCACGTGGCCGGATTCCGGATGAGGCCGCAGGGGCGATGCCCCCGCCTCCTGCCCAGGTTGCCCAGGTCGCGGCGACCACGGCACACCCCGCGACCGGCTCGCCCCAACTCGCCGGCAGCGACCACAACAGTGCAATTCATGGATTCATGGAGTGTGGCGAAAGGTATCCTCTCTATTCCATTCCGGCCTCGGATCCGCCCGACTCGCGCCCTGACAAGCACCGGGACGAAATCGCATGAGAGGCACCTTACGACTCCGCACAGAGCGCGAGCCGTCGCGCTTCCCCTGCACGCACGCTGCGGCTAGGGTGCCTCGCGTCGCGGATTCGACGGGTGGGCGCGAGGCGCCCTGGACGCAGCGCGCGGCCTTCGCGCGCGCGTCCGATAGGCGTCGTTCCCTCGGAATCGGAGAATCGAGGAACATGAAGGTTTCAGTTCGGTACACCGCGCTGTCGTTCGCGCTGCTCGCCGGGCCCCTCGCCCACGCGCGGGAGCGCCCGAACCAC
Source organism: Sorangium sp. So ce887 (assembly GCF_051521455.1). NCBI lineage: Bacteria > Pseudomonadati > Myxococcota > Polyangiales > Polyangiaceae > Sorangium > Sorangium sp. So ce887. The sequence goes on from NZ_CP150354.1 coordinate 6,670,243, forward strand.
GACGCCTACTTCAAGGAGCCGCCGGCGCTGCCCGCCGGCATGGCGCGCGTCGCGAACGAGGATGCGCCGGGCGTCGTCGTCGCGTCGACCGATCCGCAGCGCGGGGTGCCGACCTTCGTGTGGGCGACCTCGCCGGAGCACCGCCCGCCGGCCGCGACCCACAGCACGGCCGAGGCCGCAGCGCGCTGGTACGTGCAGCGGTACGCGCGCCTCTACAACCTGCCGCAGGCCGCGCTCGACACGGCCGTCGTGCGGCACGTCCACGACACCGGGCGCGGCGGCATCCTCGTGACACTGGGCCAGGACGTCGACGGGGTCCCGGTCTTCCGCAGCGAGCTCGGGGTGCTCATGAAGCGCGACCTCGCGCTCGTCGCGCTCGCGGGCAACCTGCACGCGTCGGCCGTCTCGCTTCCGCCCGGCGCCGGCTCGCTGCGGCCCGGCTCGAAGCGCAGCCGCGCGTTCTCCGGCTCGCCGGCCCAGGCGATCGTCCGCGCGGTGCGCGACGCGCACCGCGTCGACATCAAGACGGCCGACCTCCGCGACCGGGGCGAGGCGAAGGGCGGGTATCGGCTCTTCGAGCTCGCGGACACCGCGCACGCGCGCCAGCGCGCCGGGAGCCTGCGCTTCACGCAGCCGGCGCGGGTCAGGAAGGTGCTGTTTCCGCTGCCCGACCGGCTCGTGCCCGGCTACTTCGTCGAGCTCATCTCGGGCGACGCCGGCAGCACGAGCTCCGGAGCGTATGCGTGGGTGTTCGGGGCCAGCGACGGGCGGTATCTCTACCGGGAAAACCTCTCCCACGCCGCCACGTTCGATTACCGGGTCTGGGCGGAGGAAGGGGACAAGCACACCCCGCTCGGCGGGCCCCTCGCGGACATGTCGCCGCACCCGACCGGGCAGCCCGACGGCCATGTCCCGCGGTTCATCGCGCCGAGCCTCATCTCCATCGAGGGGTTCAACACGAGCCCGGACGGCAAGGCCGATCCGTGGCTGCCGGCGGACGCGACATCGACCCGCGGCAACAACGTCGACGCCTACGCGGATCATCACGCGCCCGACGGGTTCTCCAGCGGCGATACGCGCGCGGCGCTCACGGGGCCGGGCGCGTTCGACCACACCTATGACCCGCTCGCCGAGCCGCTCGCCGGGCCCGAGCAGATCATGGCGGCCGTCACCCAGGTCTTCTACGTCACGAACTGGCTCCATGACTGGTACTACGACTCCGGCTTCACCGAGGCCGCCGGCAACGGCCAGCGCGACAACCTCGGTCGAGGCGGCCTCGAGGGCGACCCGCTCCTCGCCGAGGCGCAGGACGACGCGCCCGGCGGCAGCCGCGACAACGCGAACATGGACGCGACGTACGACGGCGCGTCGCCGCGGATGCAGATGTACCTGTGGTCCGGGCAGGACCTGCGGTCCCTGAGCGTCACGCCGCAGAACGCCAACTACGCGTCGAACACCGCCATGTTCGGGCCCCAGCGCTACGAGGTGGCCGGTGAGCTCGCCCTCGGCGAGGACGACGTCGCGCCCCGGGGCGACGCGTGCGGGCCGATCACGAGCGACGTGGCCGGCAAGATCGCCCTCGTCGACCGGGGCGGGTGCACCTTCGCCGAGAAGGCGCAAAGCGCGCAGGAGGCGGGCGCCGTCGGCGTCATCATCGCCAACAACCGCGTGAGCGACGGGGCCCCGCGGCTCGCCGGCGACGCGCCCGAGGTGACCACGCCGGCCCAGAGCGTCTCGCTCGAGGACGGCAGCGCGCTCAAGGCGGCGCTCGCCGGGGCGCAGGCGCCGCTCGCGGTCACGATGACCCGCGAGCCCAGCGTGGAGCGCGACGGCACGATCGACAACACCATCGTGGCGCACGAGTGGGGCCATTACATCCACCTCCGTCTGGTCGCGTGCGGCACGCAGATGTGCGGCGCGCAGAGCGAGGGCTGGGCGGACTTCATCGCGCTGCACATGGCGCTGCGCGATGGCGACGACCTCGACGGCGCCTACCCGCTCTCGAGCTACGGGAGCGCGGCGATGGGCGACAGCTACTTCGGCATCCGCCGCGCGCCCTACTCCGTCGACTTCAGCAGGAACGGGCTGACGTTCAAGCACATCTCGGACGACGAGCGCCTCCCCGACCACCCGCTCAACGTCACGGCTCCCCAGAACTCCGAGGTGCACAACGCCGGTGAGGTCTGGGCAGCCATGATGTTCGAGGCCTATGTCGCGCTGATCCGGCACGGCGGCGGCCTGACCCCGCCGCGCGCGTTCGAGCAGACCCGGCGGAGGATGAGCGATTACGTGGTGGCGGGCATGAAGCTCGCCCCGGCCAACCCGACCTACACCGAGCAGCGCGACGCCGTGCTGGCCGCCGCGCTCGCCAGCGATCAGGGCGACTTCCTCGCGATGGCGGAGGCGTTCGCGCGGCGCGGCGCCGGCACGTGCGCCGAGTCGCCGCGCGCCGACTCGCACGGCCTCTCCGGCGTGGTCGAGAGCTTCAAAATCCAGCCCGAGATCGCGCTGGTCCGCGCGGAGCTCGACGACAGCGCCGGCTCCTGCGACCGCGACGGGCTGCTCGACGCGGAGGAGTCCGGCACGGTCGCGATCGAGATCGTCAATCGCGGCACGGCGCCGCTGACCGGGGCGGTGGCGTCCATCGAGGGGCCGGGCGGCGGGGTGAGCTTCCCGGAGGGCGCGCGCGTGTCGTTCGGCGACATCGCGCCGTTCGCGACCGGGACCGCGACCGTGGCGGTGAAGCTCGACCGGAGCGTGAAGCCCGCCGAGGACCTGAAGCTCAGCCTGACGCTGAAGAGCGCCGAGGCGTGCACGCCGACGCGGGTGGAGGCCCTGGTGCGCCGCGTGAACTACGACGAGGTCCCCGGATCCTCGGCGGTCGACGGCGTGGAGACGCAGAGCACGACCTGGACCGTCGAGGGGCTCTCCAGCGAGCTCGTGTGGTCGCGCGCCGAGGGGGACGCGCCGAACCGCGTGTGGCGCGGCGTGGACCTGGGGAGCCTGTCCGACGCGGCGCTCGTGTCGCCGGCCCTGGAGGTCAGCGAGACCGAGCGCTTCGTGCTGACGTTCGCGCACCGGCACCAGTTCGAGGCGAGCGACGGCACGTCCTGGGACGGCGCGGTGATCGAGATCAGCGCCGACGGCGGCGAGACGTGGGTCGACCTCGCGAGGACCGCGGATCCGGGCTACAGCGGGAAAATCACGAGCGAGTCGGGCAATCCGCTGGCCAGGCGGATGGCCTTTGTCGGCGAGAGCCCGTCGTGGCCCGAGGCCGACAGGGTGTCTGTCGACCTGGGGACCGCGTTCGCTGGGAAGACGGTGCGGGTGCGGTTCCGCGTGGGCACCGACGAGGCCGCGGGCGACACCGGCTGGGAGCTCGACGACATCGGGTTTGCGGGCGTGAAGAACAAACCGTTCGCGACGCTCGTCGAGGACACCGCCTCTTGCCAGAGAGGGCCCGTGGCCGACGCCGGAACGGATCAGGCGGCCGCGATCGGAGAGCTTGTGACGCTCGACGCGTCGGGGAGCTCGGATCCCGAGGAGGACGAGCTGACGTTCTCCTGGACGCAGACGGCGGGGCCGGCGGTCGAGCTGACCGGCGAGGGCGCGCAGGCGACCTTCGTGGCGCCCGAGGTGGCCGCGGCGACGACCTTCGCGTTCGAGGTGAAGGTCGGCGACGGGATCCTGGAGGCGACCGACCAGGTGAGCGTGGTCGTCGATCCGGCGATGGAGCTCGCGCCGGAGGGGTGCGGGTGCGCGATCCCGGGGGGAGCGCCGCGCGCTCCGCTGGGCGCGCTCGGGGCGCTCACGGCGGTCGCGGCGCTCGCGATGCGGCGGCGGCGGCAGCGCGGCGTCGGGGGGTGACCCCGCGCGGAGCTCCGGGTAAGGCGGGAGACCGCCCATTGACGCCCGCCGCCGGGTCCACCACGGTGGCCTACCGCATGGGAATCAGCAATCCTCCGCCCTCCGCGTCCGTCATGTCCGCCGAACGGGCGCTGCAGCGGCTGGCCGAGGGCAACCGGCGCTTCGTGGACAACATCCGCAGCGAGCACGTCGTGCTGGGAAAGCGGGCGCGGGCCGCGCTCGTGGACGGGCAGCAGCCCTTCGCCATCGTCCTCTGCTGCTCGGACTCCCGGGCGCCGGCCGAGCTGATCTTCGATCAGGGGCTCGGCGAGCTGTTCGTCATCCGGGTGGCGGGCAACGTGGTGGCGCCCTCGCTGATCGGCAGCGTGGAGTTCGCCGCCGCCGCCTTCGGGACTCGCCTCGCGGTGGTGATGGGCCACTCGCGCTGCGGCGCCATCGAGGCCACGCTGAGCGAGCTGCTCCAGGAGGAGCACGGCGGTCCCCTCACCGACAACATCCGCGATATCGTCGAACGCTGCCGATCCCCGGTGGAGACGGTGCTGAGCGCCGCCGGCAGCCACGCTGCCAGGGACTTCCTGCTGCGCGAGGCGATGCGGGCGAACGTGCGCAACTCGTGCGATCACCTCCGGCACGGCAGCCGCCTGCTCGAGCGGCTCTGCGCCGAGGAGAGCATGATGATCGTGGGCGCCGAGTACGCCCTGGAGACCGGCGAGGTGACGTTCTTCAAGCGCGCGTGAAGTCCGATCGCGCCGCCTCGCCGTGCTCCGGCACGCCGGCGCTCACGGCGCCGCGCGGCGCGTGACGATCGCGCGCGACGCCTCGTCGAGCTCGATGTCGGCGCGGGGGATCTCGCCTGTCAGGGTGGCGAACCAGAGGACGATCAGGCGCACCTCCTCGTCGCGCAGCTCCTTCCCGAGCTGGTGTCTCGCCATCATCCTCACGGCCTCCTCCAGCGAGGAGACCGAGCCGTCATGGAAATAGGCAGCGCAGGATCGCGCTCTCGAGCCCCGCCGGCACGTCGATGCCCCACGCGCTGACGGCCGCCGGCGGGGACTCGAGGCCCATGGGCGTCCATGTTCTCTCGACGAGGTGGCCACGCGGAGAGGCAGCCGCGGCCTCCCGGGCCCCGCAGCGCGATGCGGTCCTGCGGTCGGGAACATGGGCAAGGCGCTCCCCACCGGCAAGGGTCCGCAGCGGGCGAGCAGCGATGTCAGGTAGAGCCGGGCTCCTCGCCCGAGGCGCCGCATCGGTTCTTCTGCGCGCCTTCTGTTCGGACGACAGCGTCCCCGCTCCGCGACCGCCTCAGATATTGATGCTCTGCGGGATCTCGGACGGCAGGAGGACGACATAGGGGGCGCGCTGGACGTTGCGCTTGCCGATGGTCGTCTCGGTCTCGATCAGCGCGCGCTGGAACGCCTCGAGGGGCTCGCGGACCCGCGCGTCGGTGAAGTAGGTGCCCGGGATGTTCCGATCGTAGTCGCCGAGCCGCGAGTAGTAGACCCCGCCGAGGAGCGTCATCACGTTCAGCTGGAGCAGCGCCTGCTGCAGGGGCGGCAGGTGCTGGTAGATCTCCGAGGACGGCAGACCCGTGGTGACGCTCGGCGCCGGGGCGTAGGCGGCGAGCGGGAGCGCCGGGGTGAAGCCCATGATGGAGCGCTGCGGAAAGTTCACCGCCGCATGCTGGGCGCTGGCGGTGAAGATCACGTGCGTCAGCAGATCCGCCAGGTAAGCCACGGTGCGGATCGCCCCGTCCTCGCCGATGTCTTTCAGGGCGCAGCCCGCCGGGGAGGACAGCTCGGCGATCCAGCTCTGCAGCTCGTAATCGCCCTGCACGTCCGCATCGCTGGTATAATAGACGGCGAGGTACCGCGACACCCACGCTTGGATCGCTCCCCAGAGGAGGATCGCGTCGTCGCGGTAGGGGTAGATCGGCAGGGCATCCGGATCGTCGACGCCCCGGCGCGCGAGCGTCGCCGGGAGGAACTGCTGATTGACGCTGTAGCTCAGCACGGAGTCGACCGCGAGCTGGGTGGACGACGCGATCGTCCCGGCAAGCAGGTTGTCCACCGGGCCTCCCGGGGCGATCAGATCGGCCTCGGCGGCGCTGTTGATCGCCAGGGTGCCCTGGAAATGCGGGGTGAGCAGGACGTTCACCGGGTGCTCGGGGGCGAGCTGCCGCGGCGTGGCCATCGCGAACGCCTCGATGACGAGGTGGGTCTGCCCGAGGTGGGAGATCAGCTCGTGGTAGTTCCCATCGGCGACCTGCACGTGGAGCTTGGCCACCTCCCACCCCACGCCGTCCGACGGCGTGAAGATCGGGCTCGCCGCGCCCGGCGTCTGCGCGCACTGGATGGCGACCGGGCGGAGCAGACGGCCAGGCGAGCCCGCGGCGGGCACCGCGAAGAGCGCGAGCGGCGCCTCGACGTACTTCTGCTGATCCGGTGCGGTCCCGGGCACGAGCTGCGAGAGCGCCTTGTAGTCGGCCAGGTAGAGGCGCCCCTCGTCACCTGCGCTCGCCAGGGAGTCGTTCTTGCCCATCACCGACTGATACTGGGCGTCGGTCACGGGAAAGCTCGGCCCGGGCGACGTGACGCGCCTGAGCACGAGCGGGTTCGGCCCCGCCACCCGCATCCAGGCGAAGGTCGTGTCGTCCTGATAGACGCTCGCGATCTCCGGCAGCCGGAACGTCTGGAACTCCAAGACATAGTCGTACACGCTGGTCGCCTGCCCGTACAGCCCGACGAGATCGAGAAGGAGCTTCCCCGCGGCGCTCAGCAGCGTCTCCAGCAGCGCTTTGATGATGTCACCCACCTTGTCGATGGGATAGTCCATCGTGCCGGGGGCGTTGCCCACAGCGCGGCCCTCCACCGCCGTGACGCTCTGCTGCGCGACCCCCTCGATCCGCGCCACAGCCGGCCGGCGCGGGGGCGGAGCGGGGGCACGCTCGGGCTCGCCGTGGAGCGGCGTCAGCCAGAGGGTGAGCTTCCGATGGCGTTGCTTCAGATCTTCGAAGACGCCCTGGATCCTCTCGCTCGTCGCCTTGTCCATCGGGGCGCCGTCGGGGGTGCGAAGCGAGCCGTCCGCAGCCACGAGCTTGGACGCCTTGGCCACCACATTGCCAACGAGCTCGAGAACCACGAGCGCCGCCGACCCCACCAGGATGGGGGCAAAGCCCTGTCCGTTCGGAACGCTCTGAGCCACCCCGAGGGGCGCCAGACGAGTGTTGTGGTTGTAAACGTAGGTCTGCTGGGCTTGAGCGAGCTCGTTTTTGCGCTGCTGCTGCTCCGCGGGAGAGTCTTTCTGCGGCAGGGACGGGTTACTCATGATGCCCTCGATGTTGTGTTGAAGGAACTGCAATGAGCGCCACGCTACGACGGGTTTCCACTGCTGGCAATCCGGCGCGTTGCCAGATCTGCAGATCGGCAGTTGAGAAACGCCGGGCGAGCGCCTCGTCCTCACGCCCACAGGAAACGAGAATCGACCACAAAGGTGAGGGGGACCTGGAGGCGTGCCGGTGACGTCGCTGCATCGTCCGGATCCCACGGCGAGCTCCCTGGCCCGGCGCTGCCGTCCCGAGGCCGACGCTCGGCCCCGGGCGAGGCGCGACAGGGGCGTGGCCGCGGCGCGCTCGCCGTACGACGGCCGCTGACAGCGGCGAGTTCAAGCTTGGGTGTCGTCGTCGCGGCGAGATCGAGCTTGTGTGTCGCTGCCGCGTGCCGGTTCGGGCTTGGCGGCGGACAAGCGGTGGTGGAGAGTAGCCGCCCGCGCCGTCCTGGGAGACGAACCAGCAAGGCCCGACGGGCGCGGGCCCGAGACCACCTCCTGACCCAGAGAAATGCGATGCGAATATCACGAACGAGACTCAAGGCGCCATGGCGCGCGCCCGCGGCAGCGGCCCTCGCCGCGGCGGCCCTCTCCGCGATCGACCCGGCCGTGGCTCACGCCCACTTTACCCTGCTCGAGCCGGCTTGCTACTCGGAGCAGAATAACCTTGGCGACCCGCAGAAGAGCGCGCCCTGCGGCCAGGCAGACCCCGGGAGGCCGGTCGAGCTGACCGGCGACGTGACCACCTATGTCCAGGGTGAGACGATCACCCTGACGATCGAGGAGACCATATTTCACCCGGGCCATTACCGCGTCTCGATCGCGCCCGATCCGGAGTCCATCCCGCCGGATCCGGAGGTGACCCCCGGCTCCACGCCGTGCGGCTCCACCGTGATCGAGACCGATCCGCAGCTCCCCCTCGTGGCGGACGGCCTGCTCGTCCACACGGCGGCGATCTCGGGGACGCAATCCGTCGAGATCAAGCTCCCCGACGATCTCACCTGCGAGAACTGCACGCTGCAGGTCAGCCAGTTCATGTCAAACCACGCGATCAACAACCCGGGCGGCTGCTTCTATCACCACTGCGCGACGATCACGATCGTCCCGCGTGGGGGTGAAGCCGCGGGGTCCGGCGGCGCAGGCGGCAAATCCGGCGAAGGCGGCGCTGCATCGAGCAGCAATAGCAGCAGCAGCAGCAGCTCCGGCGACGGCGGCACCGCGTCGGCGGGGGGCAGCCCCGGCGACGGCGGCGCCGCACCCACCGGCGACGGCGGGAGCGCCGGGGCCGAACCGTCCGATTCCTCCTCTTCGTCCGGTTGTGGATGCCGTGTCGGCGCCGCCGAGAGGCCCACCGGCGCCTACGTCGCAGGCCTGCTGGCGCTCGGGCTCCTGCGCTGGCGCCGCCGCCGCTGAGCCCGTGTGGGCGCGCGAGGCGACCGGCGGCGAGCTCGTGAGATCCTCCGAGATCCTCTGAGCCTTCGTCGCGGTTGGCTCACGGCGGCGCCTGTGCAAGAGGTGCGATATGGCCCTGCGCGCGCTCCGCACCGTCGCCGTCGTTCCCCTGCTCATGGCCGCGTGTGCCCGCGAGGCGCCGCCTCCCGCCGCCGCGCCGGCTCCCTTGCCCTCGCCGGCGCCCCCGGCGGTCGCGAGCACGGCAACGGCGGCGCCCGCTGCGCCCGCGGCGGCCCCGCGACGCCCGGCGTGGGTGGAGCGCAGCAACGAGCACGCGCAGGTGCTCCTCGACGTGCTCGCCCGGTTCTCGCCGGAGCTCGCCGGCTCGGTGGGGATCGAGCGCGCGGACGCGGAGATCACCGATCCCTCGTTGGAGGCCGAGGCGCGGTCGCGCGCGGCCTACCGCGCGGCCATCGTCGAGCTCCAGAAGCGGCGAGAGGCCGAGAATGACCCGGCGGTCGCCGAAGATCTGCAGATCCTGCTGGACGCCGCGGACCGGGCCGTTCGCGGCTCGGAGCTCGACGAGAAGCACAGGGTCACCTACGTGCACGTCACGGGGCTCGTGTTCGAGGGCATCTCGAGCCTGCTGGACGACCGGCTACCCCCGGCGCGGCGGGCCGCGGCCCTCACGCGGCTCCGGCGCTATGCCGGCCTGGAGGCGGGCTACACGCCCATCGCCGAGCGGGCCAGGACCAGGCTCACGCAGGAGCTCGGAAAGCCCGGCTTGCTCGCCCCCTCCAGGATGGAGATCGAGCGGCACCTCGCCACGAACGCCCGCGTGCGGGAGGGCATCGGCGAGCTCTTCAGGAAATACGCTATCAGCGGCCATGAAGCGCCGCTCGCCGCGCTGACTCGCCAGCTCGAGGCGTACGACGCGGCGCTGCGGGCCGACGTGCTCCCCCGGGCGCGGACCGGCTTCGCGCTGCCGCCGCCGCTCTATGCGTTCGCGCTCGAGTCGTATGGCGTCGATCTCCCGCCCGCCGAGCTCGCGTCCCTGGCCCACACCGCCTTCGACGATCTGAAGGCGCAGATGCAGAAGCTCGCGGTGTCGATCGCCGCCGCGCGCAAGCTGCCTAGCGCGGATCACCGCGACGTGATCCGCGCCCTGAAGAAGGAGCAGCTGGTGGGCGAGGCGATCTTGCCGCACTACAAGGAGCGGCTCGCCCAGATAGAGGCCATCCTCCGGAGAGAGCGCCTCGTCACCCTGCCCGACAGACCGGCGCGCATCCGGCTCGGCACGGCCGCGGAGAGCGCCGAGGCGCCTGCGCCGCACATGCGGCCGCCGCGGCTGCTCGACAACCAGGGAGAAGAAGGGGAGTTCGTGCTGCCGCTGAGCCTCCCAGGGCCGCCCGGCTCCACGGGGGAGCTGCGGAAGATCGACGATTTCACCCATGCAGCGGCGTCATGGACGCTCACCGCTCACGAGGCGCGACCCGGACACGAGCTCCAGTTCGCATCGCTCGTCGAGCGGGGCGTCTCGATCGCGCGGGCCATCTTTGCGGACAACAGCGCCAATGTGGAGGGGTGGGGTCTCTATTCCGAGGCCATCCTGCTCCCGTTCATGCCGCCCGAGGGCCAGCTCGTCTCGCTGCAATACCGCCTGCTGCGGGCCGCGCGTGCCTTCCTGGACCCGGAGCTCCAGGCCGGCAAGATCACGCCGGCGGCCGCGCGCGCCTTCCTGGAGAAGGAGGTGGTGCTGTCGGCGCCGTTAGCGCAGTCCGAGGTGGAGCGCTACACGTTCCGCGCGCCGGGACAGGCGACGTCGTATTTCTACGGGTTCACCCGGCTGATGGAGCTCCGGGCAGAGGTCGAGTCCAGGATGGGCCCTCGCTTCGACGCGCAACGGTTCCACGATTTCGTGCTCGCCCAGGGGATCCTGCCGCCGAAGCTGATGCGCAAGGCGGTGATCGAGCGGTTCGTGGGGGCTCAGCCGGCGCTCTGAGCGAGGACGCGTACGAGGAGAGGAGAGAGAGGGCCGCCTCGATCCAGCGCGGGATCCCCTTGCGGTGCGCCTCGCCGGCCCCAGCTGTCCAGGAGGACACGGCAGCGCCGGAGGGTGACGCATGGAAATCAACGAGAACGCGGCGGTAAAGCGACAGCCGGCAGCGCCCGACTGCGCCGCGGCCGGACTCAAGAAGACGGGGAAGAAAGCGCGCGAGGAGCGGACTCCGGAGACGCCGGTCGACCGCGGGGGCGCGCTCTGGCCACGGAGGACGTCGGAGGCGCTGCTCGATCCGGAGGACGTCGCGTCGGACCTGTCGTTCCCGGCGAGCGATCCTCCGGCCTGGACGCCGAGCTACCTGGGCTGAGCGCCGGAGGATCAGCAGCTTCCGCTTCCGCGGCCGCATCTGCGCGACGTCGCCGGACGCATTGCCGGCTGCGCGCCCGTCACGCCTCGGGAACGTCCCCTTCGAGCCACTTGCGCGCGCTCTCGGCGGTGAGCTTGAAGGCCGCGGGCACCCTCGCCCGCCGCACGGCCTCCCCCGCCGCGTCCCACTCGGTGAGGATGGCGTGGGGGTCGTCGTCGTCGGGCACCACGTCGAGGTCCACCCGCACCCGCGCGCCGCCCTCGACCGCCGTCGTGACGCTCCGGTGCAGCTGCGCCCGGCGTTGCTGGGCGTGGCGCGCCAGCACCTCGTTCGCCGTCTTCACCAGGGTGGCGAAGGCGTTCGCGTCGAGGGGCTTCGGGTTCTTCTTGTCACGCCCCATCGTCCACGGCCCCACCAGCGAGGGCTCGCTCTGGCCGTCGCACGTCATCTCGACGGCCCACCCGTCGTCGTCCTCGTTCTTGATGACCCGCGCCGTCCACCCGTTGCCCCTCCACAGCTTCGGGTCCTGGTCCTCAGGGCGAACGGGGGGCGCCTGCCCCACCTCGTCTTGCGTCTCGTCCGTTGCGTCGTGCGTCGTGGCCATGGGCGCCTCGGTGTACCCGGTGTTCGCACGGCGCGTCCACCCCGTCCCGCACGGCTCGGGCATTTCCTGTCAGCTCCGGCGGCTCTGGAGCGCCTCCGCGGCGCCCGTCGATCCCCCTCGACGGCCAGGGGGCGGCACGACGCTGACTGCCGGCGCGGGCGGTTCGCCGGCCCGGCGCTCCACCCGCGCCGGCGCGCGCGCCAGCGGAGCGCCCGTCACAGCGTCTTCAGGTACTCGACGAGATCCCAGCGCTCCTGCTCGGTCAGCGCGGGCCCGATGACGCCCTTTCCGCGCGGCCCGTCGCGGTACTCGTGCCCGGCGTTCGAGTTGCCGGGGAGGTCCGTCACGAGCTCGAACCCTCCCTGAGAGGGCTCCACCCGGAGGCCGACGCGCCTCGGGTCGAACTCCGCGCCGCCGAGAGGGAACCTCTTCGAGCGCCGCTCTCCTGGGAGGAGCAGCTCATAGAGGCTCGGGACAGAGCCATTGTGGAGGTACGGCGCCGTCGCCCAGATCCCGTTCAGCTCGCGCGCCCGATACGCGAGCGGCGCGCGCCACCTGTTCGGGCGGTACCCGTCCCACGCGAGCCGCTGCTCCGCCGACAGGCCGTACTCCTCGTACTTCGTCTCGCGGATCGCCCACGTGCTGAGCTCCAGCGCCTGCGCCATCCCGATCCTCCCGAGCCCGAGCGCCCCCAGATCCACCTTGCGCTCGTTGAAGCTGACGGCGTGGGTCGGATCGGTGCCGATCAGGTCGAGCGGGGACATCATCGCTCTCCGGAAGCGCCTGCCGTGCTCGTTCGGGGGAGTCAGCCCGGGTTCGTGACAGCTCGCGCAGTGCATGCTGTAGAGGCGCCTGCCGCGGGCCGCCTGCTCCTTGTCGATGCTGCCGAGGAGGTGCTCTGGCCAGCGCGGCGCGCGGAGCTTCTCGACCTGCTGTTCAATCAGGCGCAGGTTGTCCACCCGGATGCTCGACTGGACATGCACCCTCGTCCCCTGCGACTCCGGGATGAGCCGCGTGTGCGTGCCCACCCCCAGGGCCTCCGCGATGTTGCGAGCCATCGGCTGCATGATGGATCCGTTCCACTGCACCCAGTCGTAGCTCGGCGCATCCCAGAGGTGAGGATAGTCGACAGGCGCGTTGGTCACGCGGACGTTCTCCGGGTTGATCGACCCGAACAGAAGGTTGCCGGCGCGCCCGAGCGCGTCCAGCCTGCCGAAGCCCGCGACGGTGGCGTGGGACCCCTCCCCGCCCCCGGTGAACGCTTGCAGCCGGACCACCTCCAGCATCTCCCCCACCTGCGCTCGCAGGGCGCGAGCGGAGTCCTCGCCGTAGTGGTCCTTGAGGACCGTCCGGGTGAAGCGGTCCAGCTTTTCCGGCGTCTTCAGCGTGCGGTCGAGCGCGCCGAAGACAGCCTCGGTGAAGGCGACCACGTCGATCCGCGCCGGGCCGCCGTCGATCCGGATCCTCGCCCCACGGTGGGAGATCTGGCGGGTGTGGCACGTCCCGCACGTGAACCCGACGTACACCTCGCCCGTCACTGGATCGACGTCCTTGGCGAACCCCACCGGGAGGCGCTCCGGATTGCTCTTCGAGCCCGGATCCTCGATGAAGCGATAGCGCGCCACATAGTCGCTCGCGACGAACCGCTCCGCGCTGTCCCCCCGCTCCAGCGCAAGGAACCACCCGAGCGGCAAGAGCCTGGTCCCCTGGGAGGCACGGTAGAAGATCCGACGCTCCTCCTCGCCCCACCCCTGGTCGAGGTACACGACGTCTCCCGCGCGCCGGCCGCCCCTCCCTTGCGCGCAGCCGGACGCTGCGAGCATCGCGAGCGCGATCGCACCGCTCTGGATCCACATGACCATCCCCCTTCGATGAGCTCCGCCCGCGACGCGCGCCGATCGCCACACCGCGTGTCAGAATCCGGCGACAGCGCGCTTTCCCTGATCGGCTCTCCGGAGCGCGACAGGGTCCCATTCGCGCGCTGCCGCGCTCCACCCCGAGCAGAGCGCAGCGGCGCGACACCCACGCAGGGAGCGTACGACGACACAAAGCCGAGTCAAGCTTGCGGGCAGCGCAAACTCGACTCGGATGATTTGATGTTTCGGACGTGCGCTGCTCGAGCGCCGACTCAGGATCTCGGTCCCCGGCGGCGAATCGGCAGATCCCAGAAGACGGCGAAGTCCGCGGGAGGCATGGCAACAGGATAGTTCGAGCGCGGCGACTGGTCAGGACCGCCGGTGCGGGCCTTGCCGGCCGCCGCAGGGCTGCGACACTCCCCGCATGCTCCTCCCCCGGCGCCCCTTCCTGGCCCTCTGCGCCGCCGCCCTGGCCCCGCGCGCCGCCCTCGCCGACCCTGCCGGGCCCGCGCCGCCATCTCCGCCGCCCGCCGCTGCCCCGCCCGCCTTCGACGTCCGCGACCTCCAGGTCCCCGGCGACCGCGCCCTCGGCCGGCGGTTCACGCTGCTCGTCCCGAGGCACCTCGCCCCGGGCGAGCGCGTGCCGCTGCTCGTGCTCCTCCACGGCCTCGGTGAGACCGGCGACCCGCGCCTCGGCGCCTTCGCGTGGCTCGAGCGCTACGGCCTCGGGTCCGCCTACGAGCGGCTCCGCCGCCCGCCGCTCGGCCGCACCTCGCGCCGGAAGGACTGGACCGACGCGCGGCTCGCCGAGATCAACGCCGCGCTCGCGGCGCAGCCGTTCCGCGGCCTCGCGGTCGCGTGCCCGTACACGCCCAACGTCCACAAGGCGCCGAACCCCTCCGCGGCGCTCGACGGCTACGCGCGCTGGCTCGCGGAGGTGGTCCTGCCGCGCGCTCGCGCCGAGGCGCCCGTGCTCGACGGCGCGGCCCGCACCTCGCTCGACGGCTGCTCCCTCGGCGGCTACGTCGGAATCGAGGTGTTCCTCCGCAGGCCCGAGCTCTTCGGCGCCTGGGGCGGCGTGCAGTCGGCCGTCAGCGCCCACCGCGCCCCCGCCTACGCCGACCGGCTCGCCAGGGCCGTCGCCGCGGCCGGCCCGCGCGACCTCCACCTGCTCACCAGCAAGGGCGACCCGTTCCACGACGCGAACGCCGCCCTCGCCGCGCAGCTCGCGAAGCGCTCCATCCCCCACACGCTCCGCGTCCTGCCGGGCCCCCACGACCAGCCCTGGCTCCGCGAGACCGGCACCCTCGAGATGCTCCTCTTCCACGACCGCCGCCCGCGCTGACCGGCCCCCGCGCGCAGCGCGGGCACCGGCAGGTTCACCGACGGGCACGGCTCCGCGACCCAATGAAAGTAGGCCGAACCGAGCGAGCCCCCCCGTGGTCTCGAGGGAGAAGGCCGTCGACGCCCTCGCCGGCGCGTATAGCATGGCGCGGCCCATGACCACGAAGACCAACGCGGCGCGCATCCTCGACAGCCTCGGCATTCCATACGAGCTGCGCGCCTACGAGGTCGATCCGACCGACCTGACCGCAGGCACGGTGGCCAGGAAGATCGGCCTGCCGCCGGAGCAGGTGTGGAAGACGCTGGTGGCGCGCGGCGACCGCCACGGCGTCTGTCTCGCGGTGGTGCCGGGCAACGCCCAGCTCGACCTGAAAGCGATGGCGCGGCTCACGGGGGACCGCAAGGTCGACACCGTGCCTCTCAAGGAGGTCCAGCCGCTCACGGGGTACGTGCGCGGCGGGGTCACGGCGCTCGGCGCGAAGAAGGCCTATCCGGTCTACGCGGATGAGACCATCGAGCTCTTCGACGTCGTCTCCATCTCGGCCGGCGTGCGCGGCACCCAGATCCTCCTCGCTCCCGGCGACTACCTGCGCGCGACGAAGGCCAGGGTCGGCGCCATCGCCATGCCCGGCAGCGACGCAGATTGACAGCGCGCGCCGCCGGATCGCGGTAGGATGGCAGAGCTCGGCTCGGCTCCGGGTCGAGCCCTGGGCGGCGACGAGGGATATGACCAGAGCGGCCAGCGACGTGCGCGACCCGAGCGAGCTGAGCACCGCCGAGCTGCGGCAGCTGTGCCAGGGCTGCCATCCGTGGGAGCTCGGGCTCGGGGCGGTCCAGCTGGTCGCGTCGACCGCGGCGAGCGGCGCCGTGCTCGTCGCGGCCGCCGCATGCATTCCCGGGCTGGTCCAGTGCATCAGCGTGGGCCCGGCGCTCGCGGCGGGGCTCGCCGTGTGGGAATCGCTCGGGGCGGCCAGGGCGTGGCTCCCGGGCGCGGCGTACCGCGAGGAGCTCGCGTTCCGCTCGTGGCACGCCGGGCTCTCGCCCTGGGCGGGGCCCCAGGCGCTGCGGCGCTGGGCAGGGCGTGCGATGGCGCGCCGGCCGGGGCCGGACTGGCTCCTCGTCCTCGAAGGCATCGCGCCGGCCGGCGGAGGGCGCCGCTGGGTCAAGGTCGAGCTCTCGCTGTCGCCGTCCTCGGACGGCCCGTTCCGCTCGCAGGCCGGCGGGCACGCGCTGCTTCACCCGGGCGGGGGCGGCACGGCCGGGCCGCGCGAGCGGCGCCTCGCGCCGGAGGAGCTCGACGACCTGCAGCGGGCGCTCGCGGAGCTCCCCGAGGGGCTCGCGCTCGACACCCCCGCTTCGCCCGGGAACCCGGCGGTGTTCGGCGGCCATTGCGAGCTGCTCATCGCCAGGAGGGCGCCGTTCGCCGCGGTCCAGCTGACGTGCGCGTTTCCGTCGCTCGAGGCGGGCTCGCAGCCGCCCTCGCCGTCCCTGCTGCACCGCCTCGTGCAGATGGCCTGGGGCGAGGGCGAGAGGGGCCCGGCCTGATCGGCCAGACGATTCGGCCCGGCGCTCGCCCCGCCGCTCCCCCTCATCGCGCTGACAGGCGAGCTGGCGCGGCGGCGGGCGGCGGCGCCTCGCGCATCAGGCGCAGGCCGCCGAGCACGAGCAGGGCCCCGGATACGAGGAAGGCCAGATCCCAACCCAGCTGACCGGGCCCTGGACGGACGTGGTGAATCTGGAGGAGGTGATGATCGATCACCCCCTCGACCAGGTTGAACACCCCCCAGCCCACGGCGGCGGCGCCCGGGAGGATCCGCCCGGGCAGCGGAGCTCCGCCCACGCGCAGCGCGCTCCAGAGCTTGCTGACTCCTGCCACGGTGAGACTGAATGCGACAACGCTGAACAAGCCGTCTGCGAAGATGTTTCTCCTCACATCCTCGATCGTGGCGCCCGGATGGCAGCTGAAGCAGATCAGGTGATGCCACTGCAGGAGCTGATGGAACAGGATCCCATCGATCAGCCCGCCCGCGCCCATGCCAAGGAGCACGCCGGCCGTCTTCACGGCGCGTGACGTCCTCATGGGGGTGGCGTTCTCGATCGGGCGGGCTGTGCTCATGGGGTCCTCCTGGGCAGAGCGCCATGCGAGGGTCAAACCACGGGCGCGTGCGGAGCGGGGCGGATAGGCCGGGTCAGCGGGGCGACCGGCTTGCGTCCGCGGGAGCGCGGGAGCCCGGGTCGACCGCTCTTGAGGCGATGTCTCGGCGACGTGGACCGGCCAACGCGGAGCTGGCACGGAGTTGGCACATGCCCTCGATCCTAGGTTTCCGCAGAATCGTCGAAAGGTGTGAGATGGATAATCGAATGAACCCGGAACGCGCCGCAGGAACGCCGGAGCCGGAGCACCAGGGCCCCAAGCCGGTCCCCTACACGTATCACGACGGCCGCGAGGACTATCTCCATGTCGGCCGCCAGGGGGGCACGGAGGCAGACCAGTCCGAGGTGCTGATCCCCCCTTCCGAGGGGGTGCCTTCACCGCTCCAGGCGACGGCCCTGCCGCCCGAGGCGAGCGCTTTGCCGCCCGAGGCGGCGGCCATGCCGACCGAGGCGGTGACCTCGCCTGCCCAGGCGAGCGCGCTGCCGCCCGAGGCGACGGCCCTGCCGCCCGAGGCGGTGCCTGGCGCAGCGGCGCAGCGCCCTCAGCAGGGGACCCGGATGAGCGAGATCGTCACGCGCGGGCTGCGGACCGGCGCCGTGCTGACGGCAGCGACGATGTGCACGATGATGGCAGCCTCCACCCTCAAGCGCGGGTCGCCCTGGGCCTCCATGAACGCCATGGCGACGGCGGTCGGGCTCGGGGGGCGCCGCGCGAGCGACCGATTCGACCCGGTCGTCACGCCGGCCGGGGTCGCGGTGCTCGCCGGGGGCCTGCTCGTGTGGGGCATCGGCTACGAGAAGGCGCTCGACGCGACGGGGCGGCGCAGCAGCCCGCTCACGGGCGCGCTGTCGGCGCTCGGCGGCTTCCTGTTCGACGAGCTGGTCTTGCCCGACCGGCTCATGAAGAACTTCCGCGCCAAGATGGGCGTGCTCGGCACCCTCAGCAAATACGTCGCCCTGGGCGTCGCGAGCGCCGCGGCCCCTCGGTGAGCGCGCTCGGCGCCGGCGCGGTCGCCCCCGGCTCGGCCTGATGGAGGGCCGGGAGCCGGGCGATCGCGCCGGGCTCCGCACGGCCGGGCGGGGAACATCCGGGTGGACCGCAAGCGTCTATCCGGTGCCCTCCGACGGTGGATGGAGGCCAGTCGCTGCCCAGTAACGACGGAGCTCGACCATCACGGGTCGATTCATCTGGAGAGCCGCCACCGTGGTGCGTCCCGGCGCTGTACACCCCGCGATGAGGGTCGCTCCCTCGCGCCACTCGAAGTGCTCCTCCCAGGCATCGTGGATGGGATGAAACAGCGGCACGCTCTCACCGGTGATGGGATCGAGGGCGTGCCTGCGCGCCGCCTTGTGGCGGTTGCATGTCGGGCAGCAAAGGCAGAGGTTGTCGATCGAGGTCGTGCCTCCCGTCGATCGGGGCGCGACATGATCGATCTCGAACGTCACGCCCATCAGGCTCTCGGCGCAGCGGCAGAACGCACACCTGCCGGCGTCGCGGGCGAGGACCAGCTTGCGGAGCCGGAAGGGGATCCGGCCGGCGGTCACGCAGCAGCCGTGCGGTGACGTTCCAGCTGGGCGAGCGTATACGCAGCTCTGGCCTTCAGCAGCGCAATGCGGTCGGCCTCGTCGAGCAATGCGTCGAGCTCCTGCCGCTCACCGTCCCCGAGCTCCCCCCGCGAGCTCCTGCGCAGAAGCGCCGTCATCCGTCGCTGGCGGCCCGACGCGACGACGGAGCTGGACAGCGCGACGAGCTCCGTCTCGCTCATCCCTCGTAGCGGTTCGAGCCCAGGCTGGCCGGGCGGCTCGACGCCAGGCGCTCCGGCCTCACGCAGGAGCGTCTCGGCAAGCTCGGCCTGCGCCTTCCGGGGCAGACGCCGCGCTGCGGCGAGGATCTTCTCCAGCTCAGAAGGGTCCGGCACGGCCATGGACACAGGATACCACGCCCGCTCAGCCGTTGCCTGCCGGCCACCACCACCCGCGCTCCCCCGCCGCCGCGCCCTGCTACCCCTGCCCGGCGGTCCTGCGCTCCTCCGCGCTCCGCTCCTCGTGCTGCGGCAGCGCGCCCGCCACCGGCCGCGTCTCGTCGGGCGCGTCGCCGCCCTGCGCCTCCTGCTCCTCGGTCAGCGCCTCCGCGCCCTCGGCCGCGATGCTGGGGTCCCGCGGCTCGAGCGAGCCGGCCGGGCCGCCGCGACCGGACTCCTCGTAAGGACCGCCGCCGAGCGTGCCCGGCGCGCGGAGCTCGGCGTCCTTCGGGTGCGGCCCGTCGAGCCGGAAGATCCCCTTCGACTGATCGACCTCGTCGATACGCCCCTTCCCCTGCGCCTGCGGCTCGGGCCGTTCCTTCTCATCGCGCCCCATGATTCCCCTCCCTCGGCGACGCGCGCCGTGCATCCCCCGCACACGCGCGGTGCAATCCGCTGCGTGCACGCGAGGTGCCGGCGCACGCCGGCCCCGCCCGCTCACGCCGGCCGCGCCGACCGCTGCTCTCCGGGGAATCCCTCCACCGGGACCGGCTGGGTGAGCTGCTCCGCAGGCGTCCCGGCGGCCATCTGCTGGGCGATGATGAGCTCCCGCGCCTGCTGCCGCAGCCGGGGGAGCCTCGTCGCGAACACCGCCGCGGCCACGATGCAGCAGGCGCCGCCGGAGGCCACGGTCGCGGGCGCGCCGATCCGGTCCGCGAGCCAGCCGGCGAGCAGCGCGCCGAGCGGGGCCATCCCCATGAACATCATCGCGTAGACCGCCATGACGCGGCCGCGGAGCGCGTCCGGCACCATCGCCTGCACGAGCGTGTTCGACCCCGCCATCTGCACCATCATCGAGAAGCCGACGGGCACGAGCAGCAGCGCCGACAGCCAGAACGACCGCGACAGCGCGAACAGCCCGAGCGCCACCCCGAACCCCGCGCACGCCGCGGCCACCCAGTGGCCGAGGCCCCGGAGCCGCCTGCGCCCGGCGAGGACGAGCGCGCCGAGCAGCGCGCCGATGCCCGACGCGCCCATCAGGATGCCGAGCCCCCGCGCGCCGCCGCCGAGGATCCGGTCGGCGAAGATCGGCATCAGCACCGCGTACGGCATCGCGGTGACGCTCACGACCCCGAGCAGCACGAGGAGCGCGCGGACCGCCCCGGTGCGCGCCACGAACCGGAAGCCCTCGGCCGTCTCGGCGAGCGCCGAGCCGCGCCGGACGGCGGGCGGCCGGGTCGGCACGCGCATCGCGAGGAGGCTCGCGATGACGGCGAGGAAGCTCAGCCCGTTCGCGAGGAAGCACCACGCCTCGCCGATCGCGCCGACCAGGATGCCGGCCACGGCCGGGCCGATGATCCGGGCGCCGTTGAACATCGAGGAGTTCAGGGCGATGGCGTTGGCGAGGTCCTCCCTGCCGACCATCTCGACCACGAACGCCTGCCGCGTGGGGATGTCGAAGGCGTTCACGACGCCGAGGAGCACGCTGAACCCGAGGATGTGCGCGACCTCGACGCGCCCGCTCAGGGTGAGCGCGGCGAGCCCGAGGGCGAGCACCATCGCGACCGATTGCGTCGCGATGAGGATGCGGTGGCGGCTCCGCCGGTCGGCCACGGCGCCGCCGATGGGGGCGAGCAGGAAGACGGGGATCTGCGTGGCGAACCCGACGGTGCCGAGCAGCAGCGACGAGCCCGTGAGGCGGTAGACGAGCCACGACTGCGCGACCGACTGCATCCAGGTGCCGACCAGCGAGACGAGCTGCCCCGAGAAGAACAGCTGGTAGTTCCGGTGGCGGAGCGCGCGCACAAGCGACGGGGCGGAGGCCGCCGGCCGCCGGCCGTCGCCCGCCCCCCGGAGCGGCGCCGCTTCAGGTTCAGGCTGACGCATGGCCGCAGTATGGTGTGCTGGAGGCGCAGGAACCCGGGATCGGAAGAAATCGAGCGCCGCGGGCGGTCAGGCGCACCGGGATGGGCGGGCAGGCTCCGCGGCGGCGAGCGGACCAGCCGCGCCGTGGAGCGCGGCCCAGCCTGCACCCGGAGCGCGGCTCAGCCCCCGCCCGCGTAGCCCGCGGGCCACGCGGCCGAGACGAGGCCACCGTCGACGATGATGTCCTGGCCCGTGATGAACGAGGCCTTGTCGCTGAGGAGGAACACGACCGCCGCGGCCACCTCCCCCGGCTTGCCGACGCGGTTCATGGCGTGGAGCGACGCGGCGAAGGCGAGGCCCTGGGGATCGTCGAGGCGCCAGCCCGCCGTGGCCATCTCGGACTCGACGACGCCGGGGCTCACCGTGTTGACGCGGATGCCCTTCTGCGCGTGCTCGACCGCGACGGTGCGCGAGAGCGCGACGAGGCCGGCCTTGGACGCGGCGTAGGCCGACAGCCCGGGGAAGGAGCGCGACGCGGCCACCGAGGCGCAGTTGACGATGGAGCCCCCGCCGCCCGCGAGCATGGCCTTGAGCTGGTACTTCATGCACCAGAAGGCGCCGCGGAGGTTCGTGTCCATGAACTGGTCGTAATCCTCGTTGCTCATCTCGATGAACGGCACCAGATAGCCGGCCCCGGCGTTGTTGAAGCTGCCGTCGAGGCGACCGTAGGTGGAGACCGCGGCGTCCACGAGCGCCTTGACGTCGCTCTCCACCCGCACGTCGGCGGTGACCCAGGTGATCTCCCCGCCGCGGTCCTTGACGGCGGCGACGAGCTCGCGCCCCTGCGCCTCGCGCCGCGCGCTCGCGACGACCTTCGCGCCCTCGGCGGCGAGCGCGGCGGCCGTCTCCCTGCCGATGCCCGAGCTCGCGCCTGTGACGATGACGACCTTGTCTTTCAAAGCTCCCATGCCGCACATCCTCTCGCGAAGGTGATCGGCGCCGCCGTGACCGGCTCCGGCGCTCGAAATGCCGAGTTCAAGCAACCGTCCTCGCTCGCCCGGAGCACCTCCCAGCGCGCAGAACGGGCCGCGACGATGCCAAGGGCGCGACCAAATGGGAAGCGATTCCGGCGCCGTTCAGCGCAGCGCGCCTTGCGTTCTCCGTGTGCCGCGCGGCGCGGATGTAGGATGCGCGGAGCGCGCCCGGCGGGGTCGGAGTTGGGTTATAGCGCTGCTCCCATGAACCGACCCCGCCTCGTCGCCGGCGCGCTCTTTCTGACCGGCCACCTCTTCGCGCTCGGTTGCAGCGCGCCCAAGCCGGAGCCCGAGATCGCCTCGTCGGCCCCGCAGAGCGGCTACGCCGAGCGCTACCCGGCCGAGCTCCAGGCCACGGCCACGTCGTTCAGCGAGCGCGAGGACCTCGCGAAGCGCGCCACCGACCAGCTCGCGGGCTACCCGGATGAGCTCAAGGAGCCGGACTGGAAGGTGGTCGTCGACGTCATCGAGCAGGCCGACGCGGCGGGCCGGAGCTACGACTATGTGGAGCGCGTGCGCGCCGTGAACGGCGCCATGGCGTTCTTCGACGACAACAAGGACGAGCTCAATCGCAAGGTGAGCGGCGCCGCGCAGTACGTCGTCAAGCAGAAGGGGTGCGACGCCGACGTCACCGGCGCCACCGCCCACGCGCTCGAGGAGGGCGTCGCGCGCCAGCTCGAGAAGTACGTCCGCGACCGCAACGAGGCGCACCGCCGCATCGACCGTCACCGCGCCTCGCTCGGCAAGGAGAACGCCGCGGCGCTCGAGAGGCAGGCCGATGCCGTGAGCTTCGCGAGCTACACCGTTCACATCGACATGGTCGAGCACAAGCTCCGGCTCCGCCGGATGCTCGAGGAGATCGAGGCGATCAAGGCGTCGATCGACGAGGCCGTGGCGGCGGAGCGCGCGTTCCAGTCCTCGGGCGATCGCACCGACGCGGAGAAGAAGGCGTCGGACGCGCGCATCGAAGACCTCGGGCGCAGCAAGGCGATGCTCGACTCGTCCGCGACGCAGGTGAAGCAGATCGACGAGACGATGGAGGATCGCCTCGCCGCGGCCCAGAAGCGCTACCGCGAGGCGATGGACGCCCTGATCGCCACCCTCCGCAAGAACGCCGGCCTCCCGCCCGCCGCCCGCGAAGACTGAGCCCCCGCCTCAACCCTCCGCCCCCGTCCCCGCCTTTCGCGCTCGTGCGCGAGCTCGCCCCCGCTCCCCTTCTCCCCTTCCCTACCCCCCCCACCGCTCCGCAATCGCGAGCGTCTTCTGGTTATCCGGCACCGTGAGGAACCTCTCCCTCCACACCGGATCGCTGATCTTCCCCGCCCTCTCCAGCAGCCTCTCCCGCGCCGCCGCGATCACCGCCGCGCAGTCCGCCTCCATCCCGTTCGCCGCCAGCGCCTCGGCATAGACGAGCCGCACCGCGGACTCCCCCTCCTCGATCGCCCCGATCGCCTCCAGCATCGAGAACGCCTCCCCCGCCGCCGACAGCCCCTCGTCGAACCTCCCCAGCCCGAGGAGCGCCCGCGCCCGCGCCGCCACCGCCGCCGCGCGCAGCGGCGGCGCGCTCTGCAGGATCTCCGCCGCCGTCGTCGCCTCGCGCTCCGCCCCCTCGAAATCCCGGGCGAGCAGCGCGATCCGCGCGAGGTACGTCCGCGCGCTCCCCTCCTGGCGCGGATCCCCGAGCCGCTGCGACAGCGCGATCGCCTCCCGCTCGATCCGCTGCGCCTCCTCGATGCGCCCCCTGTAGCCGAGGACGTGCCCCAGGTTGCTCAGCGTCGCCGCCACGAGCTCGTGCAGCCCCATCCGCTCGGCGCCTGCCAGCGCGCTGCGCAGCACCTCCTCGGCGCCCGCGAAATCCCCGAGCTCCGCGTGCATGTAGCCCACGTTCATGCGGACCGCGCAGGCGTTGCCGCGATCGCCCGCCCGCTCGAACGCCGCGAGCGCCGCCGACAGCCCCGCGAGGCAGGCGCCGGGATCGCCGTTCACGAGCGCCCGGATCGACCGCGCCTCGTGCAGCCGCGCCACCACCTCGGCCTCCCGCTCCGCGAGGTCGGTCCCGTCGCCCTCGATCGCCTCGATCAGCGCGTCCGCGAACGCGTAGCGCCCCCCGAACACGAGCAGCAGCGCGCCCTCGCCGAGGCACATGTGCTTCGCCACGAGCGCGCCCTCCGCCTCCGCCTCGGCGGCCTGCGCCGCGCCCATCCAGCGCTCCACCCGCTCGAAGCCGCCCAGCTTGCCCGCGGCGACCGCCACCTGCTTGATCGCCGAGAACCACGGCGCCGCGCCGGCCGGCAGCCGGTCCACCGCCTCCGTCCCGCGCTGCTCCGCGAGCGCGAGCTCCCCGCGCCAGACGTGCGCCTCGGCCTCCACGAGGCGCAGCGCCCCCAGCGTCTGCGCCGTCGGGCCGCACGCGACCCCGCGCTCGGCGCGCTCGATCGCGGCCGCGAGGTCCTGCGCCCGCAGCGCCTGCTCGGCCGCGCGGCAGTAGGCGGCCGCGGCCCGCGAGAGCTCGCCGCCGCGCTCGAAGTGCTCGCCGAGCGCCATCGCGTCCGCCGCGCCCGCGCGCGAGAGCCACTCGCCCGCGAGCCTGTGCCCGAGCCGCCGGTCGCCCTCGGTCAGCATCCCGTAGGCCGCCTCCCGGACGATCGCGTGCTGGAAGCTGTACTCGACCTCGCCGGGGAGGCTGCCCTCGCCGCGCCGGGCGATGACCTCGCGCTGCTCCAGCTCGACCAGCTTCGACGCCACCTGCGCCCCGCCCACGAGCGCCGAGACGCCGCCCTGCCAGAACGTCTGCCCGAAGATGCTCGCCGCCCGCAGCGCGCGCCGCGCCTCGACGTCGAGCGCCTCGATGCGCGCCTGCACCATCGCCAGCACCGTCTCGGGCAGGTCGGCGCCCTTGCCGTCGGCGACCGCGCGGATCTGCTCCTCCAGGTAGAACGCGTTGCCGTCGGCGCGGTCGACGATCATCGCGAGGAGCTCCGGCGCCACGTCCTCGCCGAGCACCTGGCGCACGAGCCGCTCGCTCGCGCGGCGCGGCAGCCCCGAGAGCTGCACCTCGTGCACGCCGCGCCCCGCCCAGAGCTTCGGGAACAGCTCGCGCACCTCGGGCCGGCCGAGCGCGAGCACCATCAGCCGCTGATCGCCGAGGTTGCGGAGCGCCGAGTCGACGAGCATCACGCTCGGCAGGTCGCCCCAGTGCAGGTCCTCGAGCACGAGCAGCACCGGCCTCGCCGTGCACTCGGCCCGGAGCAGCTCCTCCCAGGCGAGGCGGATCTGGTCGCTCATCAGCACGGGGCTGCGCCGCGCCGCCATGAGCTGCACGCTGTCGCCGTCGGGGAACGGCACGCCCATGAGCTCCCCGAGGAACGCCGCGGTGCGCGCGGAGTCGCCCCGGCCGTACCGCTCGACGCGCGCGCGGATCTTGTGCTGCCGCGCCTCGATCGGCTCGCCGTCGAACAGGCCGATCGCGCGCCGCAGCGCCGGGGCGAGCAGGGCGAAGGCCGACCCGGCGCTCATGGGGTCGCCGCGCCCGATCCACACCTCGATCTCCTCGCCGCGGTCGCGGAGGCGCCGGAGCAGCTCGGTGCGGAGGCGCGATTTGCCGGCGCCCGCGGGCGCGGTCACGAGCACGGCGCTCGGCGCCGACTCCTCGACGCAGTGGGAGAACGCGGCCTCGAGGAGGGCGAGCTCGCGGTCGCGCCCGACGCACGGCGTGGGCTTGCCGAGCAGGGGCGGCGTCGTCGCGAGCGCCTCGCGCTCGCCGTGCACGCGGAGGGCGCCCCTGTCGCGGGTGACGTCGAACCGGGAGCCGAGCAGCCCCGCGGTCACCTCGTCCAGGCGGACGGCGTCCGCGCCGGGCGGGGCGTGGGCGCCCGGCAGGAGGTGGACGGCGCGATCGATGAGCTCGCCGACCGGCAGGCGCGAGGAGATCTCGGCGCGGCCGGTGACGAGCGCGACGGGCACGCAGCCGAGCAGCGCGTTCAGCGCGAGCGCGCAGCGCGCGGCCTGGGCGGCGAGGTCGGTCGGCGCCCCGCCGGTGGAGAGCACGATGAGCGGGGAGCGGGACTCCAGGATCTCGAGCTCGCCCTGGTAGCGCTCGGCGACCGCGATGAGCGCCTTGCTGCGCTCCAGGTCCTCTTCCTGGGAGCGCGTCGCCTCGGCGTCGCCGGTCACGTCGCGCGCGAGCACGAGGCACATCATCTTGCGCTCGTTCGTGGTGATCTCGCTCCCGCGCACGGTGTTCGAGGGGCGGCTGCTCACGACGTCCGGGCCGAGGTCGTCGAGCGCGAGGAGCTCGGCCACGACCGCGTCGCCGTCGCGGGGCCGGTCCTTCGGCGGCTTCGCGAGCATGCGCGCGACGAGATCGTCGAGCGCCTCGGGGATGTCGCCGCGGAGCTCCCGGAGCCGCGGCGGGTCCTCGAGGATGACCTTGATGAGCACCGAGAGCCCGTCGGTGCCCTGGAACGCCGAGCGCCCGGTGAGGCACTTGAAGAGCACGCAGCCGAGCGAGAAGACGTCGGCGCGGGCGTCGATGTTCGGCTCGCTGCGGGCCTGCTCCGGCGCCATGTAGCCCGGGGTGCCGAGCATCGTTCCCGGCATGGTGAGGTGCCGGTCGATGGCGCCGAGGCGCACCACGCCGAAGTCGAGGAGGGTGACCCCCTCGATGGCGCCGCCCACGAGGAGCAGGTTGCTCGGCTTGAGGTCGCGGTGGACGATGCCGGCGCGGTGGACGACGCCGAGCGTGGCGGCGATGCTGGAGCCGAGCGCGAGGGTCTCGGCGACGGTGAGCGACCTGCGGGCGAGGCGCTCGGTCAGCGTCTCGCCGGCGAGCCACTCCATGGCGAGGTAGGGCTGCCCGGTCTCGGTCGCGCCGTGCGCGGTGTAGCGCACGATGCCCGGGTGCCGGAGCGCGGTGAGCGCCTCGAGCGCCTCCACCTCCCGCGCGAACCGGATCGCCTCCTGGAGCCCCCGGCGCTGCAGGACCTTGAGCGCGACCGGCTCGTTCGTGTCCAGATCGATGGCGCGGTAGACGTCGCCCATCCCGCCGGAGCTGGCGAGGCGCTCGATGCGGAAGCGACGGTCGATGACATCTCCCACGCGCATCTCGGCTTCCCGTGTTACCTGAGATCTCGCATGAGCTTGCTTACAACGGTGAGTAGACGAACTCGGCGCCGATCGCCAGCGAGTCCGCCCGGAGCGGCCGGACACAGCAGTACATTGCCGGTCGCGACCGAGCACAGAGTGTGAGATAAAAAACATACAGCGCCGGAGCACGGGCGGAGGCTCCATGCAGCGCGGAGCGCGACCCCGTGCGGCACCAGGAACCCGGCGGCTTCCCTGGGAGCGGGCTCGCTGCCGTCGGGCTCGCCTCGCAGCGGGCTCGCTCTTGCTCGGGCTGCCCCGCGGGGGGCTCGCTGCCTGTCGGGCTCGCGTCCGCTGTCACCCTGGCGGATTTGCGCTGGGGCGTGGCCGCGCATTTTCACCACAGCGAGGCAAAACGCCCTGTCCGCAGGATGCGCGTCACGACGTTTCATCGTCTCCGTCACGGTTGTCTGAACTCGAATCCATGGCATCCAGCGTGCTGGGCTGAAGCGCAAGTCGTCATGAAGCAGAAGACGCGACGCGCCCTTCGAAGGGCGGTCAAGGCCGTGTCGACGGCGACCGCGGCCATCCTGGTCGAGCCCCTCGGCGCCACCGCAGGGAGCTTGCTGAAGGACGCGTTGAAGCGGCGGCGGCGCGCCCGTTGAGGCGTTCCGAGGCGGGCCCCGCACGAGCGTCTCGCGCCTGACGCTCTCCTGGGGTAGGTTCCGCCGCCGATGGACACCCGAACTTACTTCCAGGGCAAGAGCGTTCTCGTCACCGGCGGATCGAGCGGCATCGGGCTGTCGTTCGCGCGCCTGGTCGCCGGCTACGGCGCCGCGGTGACGCTTGTCGCGCGCCGCCGCGCCCTCCTCGACGAGGCGGCGGTGGGCATCCGGCGGGAGCACCCGTCGGCGCGGGTCGACGTCCTGGAGCTCGACATCAGCCGTGCGGAGGACGTCGCGCGGGCGATGGAGTCGCGGCTCGCCGAGCGCCCGATCGATCACCTCGTGAACAACGCGGGCATCGTGATGCCGGGGCGCTTCCTCGAGCTGCCGATCGAGGAGTTCCGCGGCATGATGGACGTGAACTTCTTCGGCGCCGTCCACCTGTGCAAGGCGGTGCTGCCGGCGATGGTGGCGCGCGGCAGCGGCCATGTGCTCAACGTCTCGTCGCTGGCGGGCGTGGTCGGCATCTACGGCTACACGCCGTACGCTGCGAGCAAGTTCGCGCTGATCGGCTTCTCGCAGTCGCTTCGCGCGGAGATGTGGCCGCACGGCGTCCGCGTGAGCGTGTGCATGCCGCCCGACACCGACACGCCGCAGCTCGCGTTCGAGAACCGGTACAAACCCGCGGAGACCAAGGCCATCGCGGGCAAAGTGAAGACGCTGGAGCCGGACGCGG
Organism: Sorangium sp. So ce887; assembly: GCF_051521455.1. Lineage (NCBI taxonomy): Bacteria > Pseudomonadati > Myxococcota > Polyangiales > Polyangiaceae > Sorangium > Sorangium sp. So ce887. Next base: position 6,698,497 of record NZ_CP150354.1, read on the forward strand.
TGGCGCGCAGCATGGCCGAGGGCATGGCGCGCGGCCGGTTCGAGATCTACCCCGACCTCGGCTCGCGCGTGGGCGCGATCGCGCAGGGGGTGCTCCCGGGCGTGGTCCGCTGGGTCTGCGACAGCGCGCAGCGGAAGGCCGGCCCGGCGGCGGGCTGAGCGCCCCCGGCGGGCGGCGTGGGGCTCGCCCGCTTCCGCCCCGATTCGGCACCTCCTGGCATCCCACGCATCACGTGCGCTGGCCGGCGCATCCGCTGCGTCCCGAGCTGCTCCTCGCGGCGTGCTGGCGCGGAGACGGCGAGAGGCACGCTCCTTGCGTCTCGATCACGAACACACACGAGGACATCTCAGGGGAGAAAGCCATGGAATCGAATTCTTCGAGCATTTCGAGCGACACGAGGCCGTTCAACGTCCTTGCGGCCGTGGATCTCTCTCCCGCGAGCCGGGGCGTGCTCCTCCGCGCGCTGTGGCTGGCGAACGCGGAGGAGACGGGCGGCGAGGTACACGTGGTGTCCGTGGCGGACAGCCAGCCGGAGATGCTGAGCTTGCAGGGCCTCGCCCGGACCTCGAGCGCCGCGGACGCCGCGCAGCGGCTCCAGGAGCTCGCGACAAGCGTCGTCAACGAGTTCGCCGTGCCGTCGCGGCCCGCGCACGTCGAGCGCGTGGTCACGCACCTCCTCACGGGCGATCCGGCCCGGGAGATCGTCTGGCTCGCGGCGCACGTCGACGCGGATCTCATCGTGATGGGCACGCACGGGCGCACCGGCGTGAAGCGCGTCCTGCTCGGCTCGGTCGCCGAGCGCGTCGTGCGGACCGCGGGGTGCCCTGTCTGCGTCGTGCGCGACAAGCACCACGACGACTCCTGGCGCGTGCCGGAGATCGAGCCGCCCTGCCCGGATTGCCTCGCGGCGCGCAACCGGAGCGGCGGAGCGAACCTGTGGTGCGAGCGCCACCAGGGCCATCTCCACACGCACGTTTACTCCGGTGCCGAGACGACGCGGACGGTGCGGCGCGCGATGAGGCCCTGGGGGTTCTCGACCTGACGTTGCGTGAGGCGACGTTACGTGCCGGCGAAAGGCAGATCTGGAGCACCGTTCGCCCGCTCTGCCAGCGCCAGGCGAAAGGCGCAGGCAGAGCCCGAGCCCGACCTGAGCTGAACGCTCGCCGCGCCCGCGGCCCCGAGCGCCATGGTGCTTCACGTCGCGCCGACGAGCGCGCGAGCGAGCTCGCGCAGGAGCGCAGCCCCGTCGCCCTCGTACGCCCGGCCGTGCATGCAGGCGAGCATGCGGGGGGACGTGGCCGCGAGCTTCTCGAGGAGCTGGGGCGCATCGCGGCCGTGTGCGTAATAATCCATCGCCCGGCGCATGGCCTCGCTCGGCTCGAGGATGTCGTCGCGCGTAAGCGCGGGGTGGTCGGCGCCGGGCTGCGTGAAGAGATCGCCACAGAGCAGCGTGGCGGTGGACTCCTCGAACAGGTAGCCGCACTCCCAGCCGTGCGGCAGGTGGGGCGCGTCGAGCCAGCGCACCCGCCGCCCGCCCAGATCGAGGACCTCGCCGTCCTGGAGCGCCCGCGGCGCGCGGTCGAACATGTCCGCGTCGACCATCGCGGCGATCCGCCCGCACACCGGCACCGCCTGCGGGGCGGCGTCGAGCAGCTCGTTCATGGCGCCGCACTCGTCCGACTCGCAGTGGGAGAACGCCACGTAACGAAGCCGCTCGACCGGCATCACCCGCGCGATCGCCGCGCGCACCGCCGGGAAGAGGCGGCGCGAGCCGGTGTGGAAGAGCAGCGGCGCGTCGTCGACAAGGAGATACTGGTTGAACGAGAACGCCGCATTGCCGGTCCCCACCGGGGTGTGGAGCTGGTAAATCCCATCAGCCACCTCGGTGACCCGAGCCTCCATCGACGAATCCGTCATCTGCTCCTCCTCTCTCTCAAGCCGCGCCAGGCGCCGTTCCGCACCTGCCACCGATCGCGCCGCCGCGCGCAGGCTGCAAGCGCAGGCATGAATCCGCCGACGCGGTGTGTGTGGGATGCCGTCGCGAAGAACAGTTCAGCAGGAAATCATTTGTAAGGGAACGTGATATTTTCTCGTGTCGGCCCGACTTGCTTCCATGATGCGAATTGAAAACCAGATGAAAGGACGCCGCGCGGGGCTCGCTGTCGAAAATCCAGGAGCCGTGAACGCCGCCGGGCCGGCCGGCAGGTCAGGGCGAGAGCCGCCCGGCGAGGTAAGCCAGGGCGAGCGGATACCTGTACTCGATGGCCTTGTGCGTCGCGTCGAACAGCTCGAAGCGCACGTCGGTCACGCCGATGCCGGCGAGCGCACGGCGGAACGCCTCGGCGCCCAGATCGAGATAATACTCGTCGCGGGTGCCAGAGTCGATGTAGATGGCCCTCAGGCTCCGCAGGGCGTCCGCGTGCCTGGGCACCATCCGGACCGGATCCCAGGCCAGCCAGCGCTCCCAGACCTCCGGGATCAACGCGCCCGTGCTCGTATCCATCGGCAGGCGCACGGCGCCGTCCGGGTCGGCCGAGTAGCACGCGGCCATGCAATAGGTGTCGAGGAGCTCCGCGTCCGAGTCGTTCGCCAGGGCGGGGCGGCCGCGGAAATCGGCCCAGAAGCGCTCGAACGAGCCCTGATAGCGATCGCGCAGCGTGCGCGCGACCGTCCGGAACTCGGGCAGGTAGCAGACCTCGAACAGCGCGTCGCCCGCGTGCGTGGCGAGGCCGCCCCAGAGATCGGGCCGCAGCATGGGGGTGACCATGGCGCCGTAACCGCCGCTCGACTTGCCGGCGACGCCGCGGTGCTCGCGGCGCGCCAGGGTGCGGTAGGTGCTGTCGACCCAGGGGACGATCTCGTCGCAAAGATACGTGTGGTACCGGCCCGTGGCCGGCGAGTCGATGAACTGGCTGCCGCCGAGGCTCGTCCAGCAGTCGACCCAGACCACGATGCACGGCGGCGCGCCGCCCCCGGCGAAGAGCTCGTCCACGAGCTCCGGGAAGGTCTTGCGGAACGGCATGCGGTTCCTCCACATATCGAGCTGGCCGGTGAGGCCCTGGAGCATGTACACGGAAGGGTACCGACGGTCGGGCGCGTCGTCGTAACCGGGCGGCAGATAGACCCAGAGGGGCCGCTCGCTGGGGTCGCCGAGCGCGTTTCCCTCCAGCGCTCTGCTCGAAAACACGTGCTCGCGGAGGGCGCCTTTCCATCCGATCGACCAGGGTTGCATGGCCGCGGAGGATAGCCTGGATCGATGAGGCGCGGGAGCGCGGTGCGCGCCGTCACGCGATGGTTCGGCGGACCGCTGACCGCGAGCGCCGCCCGGCCGCGCTCGTCGTCGCGGCGCTCCGTTGATGTCGGCTGCCTGACGCTCGCCCGGTGCGACGCTGGACAGCACGGCGCCGCTCGGGAACACTCCGTCGTATGCGCAACGAGGGGGACGAGGACCGCGTTCAGCTGGCTCGCCGCGTGGAGGCGATGGAGCGCGAAATGGAAGCGTTGCGGGCGGACGCGCGCAGGTGGCGGGCGCTGATGGCGGCGCGCTGCCTCAGCGTGTCGACCCACCGCCCCGTCGGCAGGACGCAGCAGGTCAATCCCGGATGGGAGGCGCTCTGGCGGGCCCCGGCCGAGGTCTTCTTGCAAATGAACTACAACATGCTGGAGGACCCGCAGCTCGTCGAGAACGGCATCATGCCGCACGTCGAGCGGTTCTTCCGCGGCGAGGAGGTCACGATACCGCCGATCAGCTACGATACCGACGCTGTCGAGGAGCTCACGGGCAGGGCCGGCGGATCCGTGTGGGTCTGCTCCTTCGGCGTGCCGGTGCGCGACGCCGAGGACGGCTTCGAGGGCGTGATGATCCAGTTCGCTGTCCCGGAGGCGGCCGAGATCCAGCACAAGTACGAGGCCCTGATCGAGGATCAGCGGGCGCTCCAGGCGTCGCTGGAGGCGCGGAACCGGGAGCTCGAGGAGACGGTGCGGCTGATCGCGGCGCAGCGGGACGCGATCCAGGCGATGAGCGTCCCGGTGATCCGCGTCGCGGACGGCGTGCTCTGCCTCCCCATCGTGGGCATGATCGACGACGTGCGGGCCGGCGCGCTCCTGGAGCGCTTGCTCGAGGCGATCGCCGCGCAGCAGGCGGCGGAGGTGCTGCTCGACATCACCGGCGTGCCGGCGCTCGACGCCCGGGCCGCCGCGCAGCTCGTCAGGGCGGCCTCCGCGGCGCGGCTCCTCGGCGCGTCTTGCACGCTCGTGGGCGTCTCGCCCGCGCTGGCGCGGACCCTTGTCGAGCTCGACATCGAGCTCGGCGGCCTCGACACCGCGGCGACGCTGGCCGAAGGGCTGACCCGGGCCCTCTCCGGCCGCCGCGGGGCGGCTCAAAGGCGCACGGTAGCCGCGACGCGCGCGCCGGCGCCGGAGCGAGACCCACGGGGAGAGGCGCCGCGGTCGGGAGCAAAGGCCCTTGGAGAGGCTCCTCCCCGCAGGCGGTGAGCGCTCCTCCAGCTACGACGAGCAGTGCGGCGGGCGGACTTCTGTGCTGCTGTCCACCACGAAGCCTCCGGCAGATCGCCTGATGACGAGGTAGGTGGGCGTGCTGCTCATGTACTCGGCGAGCGCCGGCGGCGCCGGGATCCGAGCGGTCCATAGCCACGCGGGGGCGTGCGGCGGCGTGGCGCAACCGGACACGTCGGCGAGCTCGATGCGCTCCGCGGCACGGGCGCGCTGCAGGCGCAGGTGCTGAGCCCTCAGCCCGGGCGAGCCGCTCGCCGCGGACCTGGCTTCGGTCCAGGGCTTCTCGAGCCAGGCATCGACGAACGACTCGAGGTCGCTCGGCACATCGGCCAGCGGGCACGGTGAGGCGTCGAGCACCGCGCTCACGCGGGCGGGCTGCCCGCGGGGCTGCCGGACGACGACGAAGGCCTCTCGGCTCCACGCCTGCGGCGGATCGTGCTCCGCGTGGAGCTCAAGACCGAAGACCCACGCGCGCTCTCCAGCGCGGGGCTCGCACGCCCGGACGGCGCCGTACTGCCAGCGGACCCCCTCGGCGTCGAGCGCCCGCAGCAGCGCCGTCGCCCGCGTCCCTGCGAGCTCGGTCGGGTTCTCCAGCCTGTCTCGATACGCCGGCACGCCGAGCCAGCGCTCGACGAGCTCATAGGGCACGGCGCTGTCGTCGTTGCTCCGCAACCACCGCTCGCAGAGCCGCTCGCGCTCGCGGTCCGCCGCCGGCGATTCGCCTGGATAGCCATCGCGACAGCGGACGAATCGATTCACGTCGTAGGCCGACGTGGAAGCGTCGTACTTGCCGTCGTACTCGATCACCATGCGCCCGCCGAAGCCATCCACGGGATGGAGCCGCCAGAAGCCGAGACGTAGATCCGAAAAGCCGTGCTTCCTCGTCGGAAGCGGGCGCAGTCGCGCGGGCAAATCGGCCACCACCCGCAGGCAGCGCGGGTATTCCTCCTTCACCAGCAGCCGCGTGCCGGGATTCATGAAGCCCGGTTGGTACTCGACCCGGACGTCCCGCTTGCCGTCGGCGTTCAGATCCAGATCGGTGTCCACCGTGAACGGGAACTGGCCGTCCCAATCGTGAATACCGCGGGTCGCGAGGTCCGTCGGACAGGCGCGATCGGCGAGCTCGCTGATCCGGTACGCGAACCCATCGATGCCTGGAGGCACGCCTGACTCGGTGTACTGCGCCGAGCGAACCCGGCCCCGCAGGGCATACCTGCCCGGCGCGAGCTCCACCGACAGCGCCGGGCCACACGCCAGCACGTCCCCTGGGCCGGTATCGGACATCGCCTGCACGCTGATCAGCGCGCGCGTCGTCGTCAGCTCCGGCGACGGGAACGGCCCCGTGCTGGCCCACAGCCGCAGGGGCTTCGGCACCTCGATCACCCAGAGCGGCGGATTCGCGGCGTCCGCCGCCATGGCCTCGCAGCCGAGCTCGGCCTCCGTGCGCGCCGGCGTGAGCGGCTCGGGTCGCGCGGCGTACTCTCCAAGCTGCCATTCGAGCACGGGGACCGCAGCCGCGCCGCGAGACGGCGTGACAGCCACGACCGCATCGAGAGGCGACGCTCTCTCTGCCCCAGGCGCAGCCGCGCTCGGAGCGGCCGCTTCAGCCGGCCCGAGCGCTCCGGCTTTTCGTGGGATCTGCGAGGGAGCGCTCGCTGCCGGCCCGCACGCGCACAGGCTGAGCCCAAGAGCGACCAGATTCCGGCCCAGACGCGGCCCGAACGTGCCCGGAGCCGGACTCCCCTCTCGAAGACGCTCGCCACCGTTCATGCTGCGGCGCGCGCCAGCAACCCGCGTGCCGTACGCCGCATCCCGTCGGCGCCGTTTCTTTCATGATTCGCGCACCGGAACCGTCGCCGTCGGGACACAGCGACCGTGGGCGTCGAGACGCGCTCGGCGTCGACGGGGGCCATGGAGACAGCCTCTGCGACCTGCCGCGCGCCTGGCCGGCGATCCCGCGTCACCGTCAGGCCGAAGGGTCGTCCACCTTCCGCCGCGGCGCCCCCGGCGCGCCGAGCAGAGCCGCTGCGACACTTCCGCGCGGTACCTGAGGGGCTGAGACCGGACTGCCGCACTGCACATCTCGACGGACGGTTGACGCGGGAGGGAACCCTGCCGACCATGCAGGGATGCCCTTGCCTCATCGATATTTCGCGCTCGTCGCTCTGCCCGCTGCGACTGCCGCGCTGAGCGCGGGGTGCAGCTTCCCCGACGCCGTCTTCACCGAGCAGGCGAGCTCTGGTGGCGGCGGCGCGGGCGCCTCCGCGGTGTCGGACGCGGCGGGTGGCGGGGGCGCGGCGGCGTCCGGCGGCGGCGGGAGCGGCGGGGCGCTCTCGACCTCGAGCGGCGGCGGGGCGACATCGGGCGCGGGCGGGAGCGGCGGCGGGATCGTCGACTGCGACGCGGACAAGGACGGCTATCCGTCGATCACGTGCGACGGCGGCACCGATTGCGACGACGACCATGCGCAGGTCCACCCCGACCAGCCGAATACGTTCCATGACACGCCTGTCCGCCCCGGGGGCGGCTTCGATTATGACTGCAGCGGTCATGACGAGCCGCAGATCCCCGCGGTCCGCTGCGAGTCCGGCGGGCCCTGTCAGGACGCATCCAACGTGTACCTGCTGGAGGACGTCGCGTGCGGTGAGCCAGGCCCCGTCGGCAGCTGCAATCTCCTCTGCCAGCAGCGCGTCACGTATCGCGGGCTCAAGAGGGCCTGCCATTGAGGCCACCAGCGGACCAGGATGTCGTGATCGCGCGAGGGGGGCCCATGAGGCCGGTCTCGAGCGCCCAACCTTGTCTCGTCGCCCGCCCAGCGCCCTGCCGTTCTACCGCGGGCGCTTGACGACCGTCGGCAGGACGGCAGGGAGCAGGGCGGATCGTACAGGTTTCATCGGCTTGATAGCTCGGCCGAGGGCGGGCTCAAGCTTCAACCCGCTCCTCTGCTTCCCATCGCCCGATCGGCGCGTGCGCGATGATCGTCAGCTCGTTTCCCTCGATCGTGTAGTCCATGTCGAGCCCGCCCTCGGCCCGGACGCGCGCGAGGCCCAGGCCCGAGATCCCCTCGATCATCGCCGTCTCCGTGATGAGCTGGTCGTAGTGCTTCACCGGGTCGCTCGCGGCTTTCAGCGCGATGAGCTGCCTCTCGACCTCGCGCAGGCGCTCGGGCGACGCCTCGTTCCGCGCGCGGATCTTCATGACCTGCGAGCTCTGGTCCTCCTCCAGCGCGAGCTCGAGGCTCACGCGAGAGCCGGAGGAGTACTTGGTGATGTTCTCGGCGAGCTCGTGCGCGGCCATGTAGAACCGCGAGCTCACATTCGCGTCGTCCAGCACCTGGCCGCAAAAGCTGGACACCAGCCGCAAGACCGCCGTGGACAGCCGCTCGTTCGGGAAGAACGTCACGCAGAGGAACAAAGAAGCACTCTGCGCCTGCTTGGGTGTTAACACGATCCGTGATTCTAGGGCGTTTCCCTCGCGGCGCCAACCACAACTTCCACAACAACTTCCGTTCTCACTCTCACTCCCGTTCCCCTCCACCTCCCCTATTCCCCTCCCCTATTCCCCTCCCCCTCTACCTACCCTATTCCCCTCCACCTCCCCATCCGGCGACTGCGTATCCGCGCGATCCCGACACGGCCCCCGGTGCGCCTCGGGCGCACGACGTCGCCGCCTTGCGGACACATCCTCAGCGGCGCCCGCACAAGGAGGTGACGTGCGCCCTGAAATCGCCGTACCGCATCGCACACCGCGAGCGCCCGTCATCGGTTGTTCTGCGGGGCAGGCGGCTCGCGCACGCCTCGTCTCTGCCGCGCCTGATGGCCCGGCGCTTCCGCCCGAACATTCCGCCTGGGTCGTCCAGACGAGGCGCGACATCGTCGCGGTGAGTCGCTAGCATCGCCTCGGGGTATCACCGATGTCGCGGTTCAGCGGCATCGTCTCGACGCGCGCTTGTCGCGGACGAACCGAGGAGAACTGCCGTGAAACATCACAAGGGTCTCTGGAAGCTCGCGTGTGCAGCGTTCGCCATGCTGTCGATGGCGTGGATCGCAGGCTGCGATCAGGGAGGTGGGGGCGAGGTCGTCGACAACGGCAACAGCAAGGTCAGCCAAAACACGGCCAAGGTCGTCAAGCTGGCGTTCGTGACGAGCGGCTCCAGCGAGTTCTGGAAGATCGCGCTGGCCGGCGTCCACAAGTACGAGCAAGAGGCCAAGATTCAAGTTGACATCAAGATGCCGCCCAACGGCACACCCGAGGAGCAGAACCAGATCCTCGAGAGCCTCGCCAGCCAGGGCTACGACGCCATCGGCGTGACCGTCCTCGCGCCGAACGATCAGGTGGCCGTGCTCAACAAGGTCGCCGAGAAGGTCAAGCTGATCACGTTCGACTCCGACGCTCCGAAGTCGAACCGGCTGCTCTACATCGGCACGAACAACTACGAGGCCGGCAAGGCGCTCGGCAACGAGATCGTGAAGCTCCTGCCGAACGGCGGGAAGATGGCCGTCTTCGTCGGCATGTTCGCCGTCGACAACGCCACCCAGCGCCTCAAGGGCATCCACGACGCGGTCACCCCCCACAACATCCAGATCGTCGACAAGCGCGAGGACAACGGCGATCGCGCCAAGGCGCGCGCGAACGTGGAGGACATCCTCAACGCCCACCCGGACCTCAACGTCGCGACGGGCCTCTGGTCGTACAACGGGCCGGCCATCGTCGCCGCCGTCGAGGCGCTCGGGAAGAAAGGCAAGGTCATCCCGGCCGTGTTCGATGAAGAGGACGCGACGCTCAGCGGCATCGAGAACGACACCGTCGCCTGCACCGTCGTGCAGAAGCCGTTCCAGTTCGGTTACCTGTCGAGCAAGTGGATGCACGACCTCGCCACCAAGGGCGACGCGGCCATCGCCGCCATTCCCCCGAACAAGATGGTCGACACCGGCGTCGACGTGATCAACAAGCAAAACGTCACGGACTTCAAGGCCAGGCTCGTCGAGCTGAAGAAGTAGCCCGTCCCCCGGCGGCTCGAGCGACGGCCACCTCCGCGCTCGAGCGCTCGCTCCTGCGGATGACGCTCACCCCCGATTCTCCCCCCGTCCCCCTGCTCGCGATGCGCGGGATCGTCAAGCGCTTCCCGGGCGTCACCGCGCTGGCCGGCGTCTCTCTCTCCCTGCGCGCCGGCGAGGTGCTCGCGGTCGTGGGAGAGAACGGCGCGGGCAAGAGCACGCTCATGAAGATCCTCGGCGGGGCGTGCGCCCCCGACGAGGGGCAGATCGTCATCGACGGGGCGCCCGTCGCGCTGCGCGGGGTGCGCGAGGCCAGGCGCCTCGGCGTCGCGCTGATCCATCAGGAGCTGATGCTCGCGCCGAACCTCGATATCGCCGCGAACATCTTCCTCGGCAACGAGGGGTCGAGCGGCCGCCTGCTGGTCCCGCTGCGGCGCGAGGAGCTGAGCACGAGGGCGGCGGCGCTGATGAGGCGCGTCGGCCTCTCGCTGCCACAGGCCACGCCCGTCTCGGCGCTCACCGCGGGGCAGATGCAGATGGTCGAGATCGCCAAGGCGCTCTCGGTGAACGCGCGGATCATCATCATGGACGAGCCGACGTCATCGCTCACCGCGGGCGAGTCGCGGGAGCTCTTCGCGATCGTCCGCAAGCTCCGCGAAGGCGGGATCGGCATCATCTACATCTCCCACCGCATGGACGACGTGATGAGCCTCGCCGACCGGATCGCCGTGCTGCGCGACGGCAGGCACGTCGGCGACCTCCCGCGGGCCGAGGCGACGCACGACAGGATCGTCACGATGATGGTCGGGCGGGAGCTCAGCGGACGCTACTTCCCGGAGAAGCGCGAGCGCCCGCCGCGCGAGCCCGTGCTCGTGGTGAGCGACCTCCTCGTGCCCGGCGCCCCCGCGGGCGTGAGCTTCACCGCGCTCGCCGGGGAGGTCCTCGGGTTCGCGGGGCTCGTCGGCTCGGGGCGCACCGAGCTGATGCAGGCGATCTTCGGGGCGACCCGGGCGCTCGGCGGCGCGATGACGCTCGGGGGAGCGCCCTACCTGCCGCGCTCGACGCGCGACGCCATCGACCGCGGCGTGTGCCTCGCGCCCGAGGATCGCAAGCGGCACGGGCTCGTGCTCCCGATGACGCTCGTCGAGAACACGTCGCTGCCGAGCCTCGCCCGCTACAGCCGCTGGGGGTGGCTCCGCCGCGAGGCCGAGCGCCGCGCGGCGCGCGACGAGGTCGCTCGGCTCCGCATCAAGACGCCGACGCTCGACCAGCGGGCGGTGAACCTCTCCGGCGGCAACCAGCAGAAGGTCGTCCTCGGGAAATGGCTGTCGATGAGCCCCCGCATCCTCATCCTGGACGAGCCGACCCGGGGCATCGACGTGGGCACCAAGGCCGAGATCTACCGGCACATGGCCGCGCTGGTCGACGAGGGGATGACCCTCCTGATGGTCAGCTCCGACATGGAGGAGATCCTCGGCATGAGCGATCGCGTCGTCGTCATGCACGAGCGGCGGATCAGGGGCGTGCTCCCGCGCGAGGGGCTGACCCAGGAGCGCATCGCCGCGGTGATGACGGGGAGCGCGGAAGTCACGGGAGTCACGGGAGTCACGGGAGTCACGGGAGGCGAGGTGGCGGTATGAAGCGTGAGCTGGGTATGAGCCTCGTGCTCGTCGTGATGTGCGCGGGGCTCTGGATCTCGAACCCCGACTTCCTCGGACAGTCCAACGTCGTCAACACCGCCCGGCAGATCTCGATGCTCGGCATCTTCGCCCTGGGCATGGGGCTCGTCATCATCACCGGCGGCATCGACCTGTCGATCGGCTCGGTCATCGGCCTCACGGGCGTCCTGCTCGCCAAGCTCTCGTCGTCCGGGATGGGGTGCCTCGGCTACCCGCTCTGGGTCGGCGTGCCGGTGGCGCTCGCCGCCGCGGTGCTTGTGGGGCTCGCGCAGGGGCTCCTGATCACGCGGCTCAAGCTGCAGCCGTTCGTCGTCACGCTCGGCGGCATGCTGCTCGTCCGCGGCCTGTCGCAGGCGGTGGCGGAGGGCGGCACGCTGAGCTTCGGCGACTCGCCGTTCCTCCGCCTCGCCAACGGCGGGCTCCTGCACGTCGGCGGCGACGCGCTGATCCCTTACCCGGTCGTCATCTTCCTCGCCGTCCTCGCGGCCGGCGCCTACGTCCTGCATTTCACCGTGCTCGGGCGCTACATGTTCGCGCTCGGCGGCAACCGCGAGGCCGCCGAGTACTCGGGCATCAACGTGAACCGGGTGGAGGTCCTCACGTACGTCATCTCGTCGGCGACGGGCGGCATCGCCGGCGTCTGCTACGCGTCCTACATCGGCCAGATGTCGCAGCAGGTCGGCATGGGCTACGAGCTCTACGCGATCGCCGGCGCCGTGCTCGGCGGCTGCTCGCTGCGCGGCGGCGAGGGCAGCGCGCTCGGGATCCTCATCGGCGCGGCGATCATGCGGGTCATCGACAACGGCATCAACATGTTCCAGGTCCGCTACAGCGACGGCGGCGTCCGGCGCATCTGGCGCCTCGACCCGAACTGGACGTTCATCATCATCGGCGCGGTCATCCTCGTCGCGGTCGTCTTCGACCAGGTTGTGCACATCGTCCAGGAGCAGCGGCGCGTGCGGCGCACCGCCGCGGCGAGCGCCGCGCCGCCGAGCTCGCTCGAGGCGCCCCCCACCGCCGGCGCCGGGTAGCCGCCCGCCGGGATCAGCCGCGCGTCGCCGTGCGGCGGCGCGCCCTCGCGAGCGCGTAGCGGAAGCCGCGCGCCAGGTTCGCCTGCGTCACCATCGCGCCGACGTCCAGGCCCTGAGCGACCATCATCTGCGCGGCCTCCGGCCTCATGCCGACGAGCACCGCCTCGGCGCCGAGCAGCGCGGCCGCCTGCGCCGCCTTCACGAGCTGCGACGCCGCCGACGCGTCCACGACCGCCATCCCGGTGACGTCGATCAGCACGACGCGCGCGCGCTGAGCGTCGATCGCGCGGAGCATCGACTCGATGAAGTCGCCGGAGCGCTCGGCGTCCATGACGCCCACCACGGGCATCACCAGGATGCCGTCCGCGATCGGCACGACGGGGCTCGAGAGCTGGCGGATCGTCTGGAGCATCGCCGCCTGCTGCTCGTTGGCGCGCTCGAGCGCCGCGCTCCGCTCGGAGATGCGGCGGAACAGCCGGGCGTTCTCGACGCCGACCGCCACCGTGCCGGCGACGCGGACCAGGAATGACACGTCGCCCTGCCGGCACGCTCCGCTGTGACGGCTGCTCAGGACGAGGGCGCCCAGGACGGTGCCCCGGACCTGCAGGGGCAAGGCGACGGCGGTGCGCGCACCGGCGTGGGTAGGAGGCAGGGCGGCGTCCGCGCGCGCCTCGCCCTCGGCAGGATCGATCACGAGCGGGCTGCCCGCCTCGATCGCGCGGGCCACGAGAGAGCCCGCCGGGATCGAGACCTGGTCCTCGATGACGGAGCGCGAGGGGGGCGGGAACCCGATCAGCAGGATCTCCAGCGCAGGAGCGACCGACGGGCCCCGACCGCCCTGCCCGACGGCGACGCGGCGGGCCGCGTCGAGCGTGAGATAGTCGCTCAGCGTCGTGGACCACGGCGTCCGCTCGAGGGTGACGCAATCGACGCCGGTGTGGACGACGCGCGAGGGCGGCAGCTCGGCGAGGGTCGGCTCGATGCCCTGCGTGATCATCCGGTGGATGACCTCGACGGCGCGGAAGCCCATGTCGTGCTCGCGCTGGACGATCGTCGCGTGGATCGCGCCCTGCCGGAGCAGGGCGACCGTGCCGGCCATGAGATCGAACCCGACGACCTTCAGCTCTCCGGCCCTGCCGAGGGCCCGCGCCGAGAGCCCCCAGGACGGCCCGTTGTCGGCGGCGGCCCCGAAGGCGCCGGCCACGTCGGGCCGCGCCTCGAGCGCCGCCGTCGCGAGCCGCGTGCCGGCCGCCAGATCCCAGTCGCACGCGAGGGTCGGCAGCACCGTGAGGTTCGACCCGCGGGCCGCCGCGCAGAAGCCCTCGACGCGCTCGCGGACGCCCAGCGCGAGCTCCACGGCGCCGAGGGCCGCGACGACGCCGCCGCCCGGGAGCAGCCGCTTCATCATCTCGGCCGCCAGCCTGCCCGACGCCACGTTGTCCGTCCCGATGTAGAGCGGCGCCCGGCTGCCCGGGATCGGCGGCGTGTCGATCACGACGACCGGGATGGCCACCTCCGCTGCCTGCCGGAACGCCTCCTCCGCGCTCTCGGGGTCGGCGGGCGCGATGAGGATGCCGGACACCCGCCGGCGGATCGCCTCGTCGAGCAGGGCGCGCTGCGAGCCCTCGCCCTGGCCGCCGTGGCCGGTCCGGTAGTCCACGGTGACGCCCAGGGGCCGCGCGGCGCTGTCGGCGCCGGCGCGGATGTTCTGCCAGTAGGTCGTCGGCTCCGACGCCGGCGCCCGGTACACGCGGGCGCGGCGGTCGCCCCGGCCAGGCGCGAGGCTGTCTTCCTCGAGCAGCCACAGCTCGACGGTGCTCCAGTCCGGATCGAGCTGCACGCTCTTGATACCGTGAGCGATGGTCTCGATGAGGTCGTGCAGCTCGACGGTCGTGCCCACCGCGTTCAACAGCTTCTCGAAGAGGCGGATCTCCTGCGCCGAGCTCGCCTTGTCGTCATAGAGCCGGTGGCGCTCCAGCGCGTCGCCAGCGCTGTCCGCGAGGACCTCGATCGTGGCGAGGCGCGCCTCGTCCGGAGGCTCCCGGGTCGCCTGCTCGACGGCGAGGTAGCCGACCGGCTCACCGTACATCTGGATGGGCGCGACGAGCATGCCGGCCCCCTCCGGGACGGCGCCGCCGATCCCGAGCGCGAAGGGCAGGTACGCCCGGTACCACGCGCGCGCATCGACGACGTAGCTCCCGCGCACGGCCTCGGGCGTCGCGTGGGCGAGCGCGGCCCCGTCGCCGGCGAGCACCGGCGCGACCGGCATGTGCAAACCGTGTCCAGGAGGCGCGTCGAACCCGACCAGCGCGCGCGCCACGAAGCGGTCGCCCTCGCGGAGGAGCAGGCTGCCGCGCGGCGCGCGCGAGAGGATGGCCATGGCCCGCCGCACGATCTGCTGCAGGACGGCGAGGAGGTCGGGCACCTTGAGCATGCTGGCGTACCGAGGAGCCGTAACGAGGCGCGCTGAGCTGGTTTACAAGGCGCGAAACGCCTTGCCTCTTTCAAGATCGCTCTCTGCCTCGCGACGACCGCAGCATGGATCTCGCCTGAATCCGATCAAGCTTCAACTGGTTCGCGCTTTATCCAATCAGAGAGCTCCGTAGCCGGAATAGACATAGAGGGCTGGCTGCCACTGTCGCCCGCTCCGCCCAGGAACACGTACGGGCCGCCGCGAGGGATGTACTCCGGGATCTGGTAACTGCTCGCTCCAACGAGCGATGTCGTCGACGGCGTCGACGTGGAGATCGTGATGGCCCCGTCCCACGTGAGGAGACAGCCTCGCACGAGCGCTTCATCGCCCTGAGCCAGGGCCCCGCCGGCTGCGAGGCCGCATGAAGGGCCACCTCGGCTCAGGGCGGCTGGCAGGAGACGCGGTGGATCGGCGCCTCGTCCCCCTCGCCGATCGTCACGTAGTCCCACCCGCCGGGCACCCAGGCGATCGCCTCCCCCTGGTCCTCGTCGGCCGCCGGCATCTCGCAGGGCGGCCCGGCCAGCGCCTGCGCCACGGTCTGGTCCCGCGCCATCGGATAGAAGAAGACGTGCGAGTACGTGCGGAGCAGCACGCCGGCGCCGTCCGGGTGCACGTCGCCGCCCGTGAATTGCGGCTTGCCCACGGGCGCCGTGATCGGGCCCGCGCCGGTGAGCGTCGCCGGCCGGCCGGCGGCGGGTCGCGCCAATAGCTCGTAGATGCGGGCGCTGTCCTTCTTCTTCTTCTTCACCTTCGTCACCACCGTGAACGCGCCGGTGACCGGGTGGACCAGCAGCGTCTCCGCGTTGTGGCTCCCGTCGGGGTACGCGAGCGAGATCGCCTCCGCGGACAGCGCGCGCGGCGCTCCCCCGAGCGCGTCCGGCTCCCTCACCTCGTAGAGCGCATAGCCGTCGCGCTCCCGGTCGTTGTCGCCGATGTCCCCGAAGAACAGGCAGCTCCCCCCGCCTGCGCCGCACGGACCCCGCGCGACGCCCTCCCAGTCGACCGCGGTCGCGCCCGCCACCCCGAACTCGCCCCGCGGCGCGCCGTCAAGCCCGATCGCAAAGAAGCGCGGGGCATCGCCCGAGTCGTTGTGGAGGTACAGCGCGTCCGCGTGCATCGCAGAGGCGACCACACCGGAGCACTCGTCGAGATCGCCCTTCGGCAGCGCGCCGACCCGCGCGACCCCGCCGCAGCGGGGGCAGCCCGAGGTCCGCACCGCCACGCCCGCCGGCGGCCCCGCGCCCCGGCAGCCCGCGGCGAGCAGCGCCAGCGCGAGCGCGGGCTGCAGGAGCCACCGGACTGTAGCTTTGCGACTCCAATGCAACGCGCGGGGATACCGCGGCGATATCGAGGGCTTGTGCAGAATTCCGCTTGCGGACATCCGGTGAAATTTATGTCATCATGGCGTACATACAGTAACAATTTCGCGCCGCCGCGGTGGCGCGACCCACGTGGCCCTGACGATCGAGGAGGCCGCCATCCTGGACGTCATCGAGAGATACGAGTTCAAATATCTGGTCCCGGAGCGGCTCGTACCGGCGATCCGGGAAACAGCGTGCGCTGTCGGCCGGAGGGACCGGTACGCGAACGAGGACGGCTCGTACCGCATCCGCTCGCTCTACTTTGACACGCGCGGGTTCGACCTCTTCTGGGCGAACACCCGTGAGCAGCGGGACCGCTTCAAGCTGCGGGTGCGCACCTACCCCGGCAAGAAGAGCCCGGTCTTCCTCGAGGTGAAGCGGCGCGTGCAGGACGTGATCATCAAGTCGCGCGCGTGCGTGCCTGCGGACGATTGGCGGGAGCTGATCGAGCACCACCACCCCGCCGCGCTGGAGCGGCTCGCGCCGGGTCCGCGGAAATACGCGGAGCGGTTCATCAGCGCGTTCCACCGCCACGATCTCCGGCCCGTGGTGATCGTCGACTACGAGCGCGAGGCCTACGAGAGCACCCTCGACAAGTACGCGCGCATCACGTTCGACCGGAGGGTCGTCTGCCAGCGCAGGGAAGTGCTGGATCTCGACGCGCCCGCCGGGAGGTGGCGCCCTGTCGACCACCCCGTCCAGACGCAAACGCACGAGCCCGTCTGCGTCCTGGAGCTCAAGTTCGAGCGCAGGCCGCCCGCGTGGATGGTGGCGCTCGTGCAGCGCCTCGAGCTCGTCCGACACTCGTTCTCCAAGTACTGCTACAGCGTCAACGCGCAGCTGACGCTCCCGGAGGCGCGCGCGGCCCGGATCGAGGGAGGGCCGCAGCTATGATGGACTGGCTGACGACGGTCTCGCAAGGCGGGACCGTCGAGTGGCGCAGGGCGCTCATCGCTCTCCTCGTCGCCTTCGGGCTCACGCAGGGCATCGCCGGCGTCTACATGCTCACGTTCCGCGGCCTCTCGTACTCGCGGACCATCGTCCAGAGCATGGCGCTGGGCAGCATCATCACGTGCACGCTGATGCTCGCCGTCGGCAACAACATCGCGGCCGGCATCGGGATCGCGGGGGGCGTCAGCGCGATCCGGTTCCGCACCACGATGCGCGATCCGCGCGACGTCGTGTTCGTCTTCGCGTCGCTCGCCATCGGCATGGCGAGCGGCGCGCAGGCCTACGGCGCGGCGATCGCCGGGGCGGGGATGTTCGCCGGCGCGACGCTGATGCTCCACGTCACCGGCTACGGGTCGCGCCGCCAGCCGGACGGGCTGCTCCGGTTCGTCGCGCCGTCCGGGCCGGCGGGCGCGGACCTCGGCGGCGCGATCGCGGGCGTCCTCCGCGAGCACTGCGGCTCCTTCTCGCTCGTGACCCTGCGCGAGGCGGCGCAGGGCGCCGTCATGGAGCACGCCTACCAGATCAGCGTGCGCCACCCCGACCTGCGGGTGCGCCTCGTGACGAGCCTTCAAGCGCTCCCCGGAGTGGAGGACGTGAGTCTGATGCTCCAGGAGCCGACGCTGGACCTCTAGTGATGCATCTCTGGCGAATCCGATCCGCGCTCTCCTCCGTAACCCCCGCGCTGACGATGCTGGGCACGCTCGGCCTCGCGGCGTGGCTGCGCTTCTCCGGCGCCCCGACCGGCGGGATCTTCGCGTTCGCGCAGGCCGACGTCGAGATGGTCGCCGCGATCGAGGTCGGGCGGGTGGCCTCGATCGAGGTCGACGTCGGGGACGAGGTGGCGCCGGGTCAGGTGCTCGTCGCGCTCGACAGCGGCGCGATCGACGCTGAGCTCGCCGTGGCGCGCGCCGAGGTGGAGCGCCTCCGGGCGCTGATCCCCGCGGAGCACGCGCGGCTCGATCTGGAGCTCGAGGCGGGCGTCGAGGACCTGAAGCTCGAGCTCGCGCGCGAGGTCGAGGAGCAGCGCATCGCGAGCGCCGAGGGCCAGGTGCTGGCCAGCGAGATCTCCCGGGTGAAGCGGCTGATCGAGGACAAGCAGGCGAGCCTCGACGTCCTGGGCTCGCTCGACGTGCAGCGCGCGGGCATCGACGCGATCGCGACCGAGAAGCCCCGCACCATCCAGCTCCTCCGCGCGCAGATCGCGGTGGCCGGAGAGCGCCGGAAGAAGCTCCTCCAGCAGGCGAGCCCGGAGACGGCGAAGATCGAGGCGGACCTCGCGATGGCGAGGCGGAGCGCCGAGCAGCTCGAGGTGCTGCGCGCCCAGCAGACGCTGCGCGCGACGCACGGCGGGCGCGTCTCGGCGGTGCGCAAGCGGCCTGGCGACGTCGCCGTGCCGGGCGACCCGATCGTGGAGATCGCCAACGCGCGCGGGCAGATCATCGCCTGCCTCCCGGACCACTCGGTGCTCCACGTCGAGGCGGGCGACACCGCGACGCTCTGGGCGCGCGGCGGGACCGGGCGGCCGCTCACGGGCAGAGCCGTCACGGTCGGGGCGATGGTGACGCAGCTGCCGCTCCGCTGCTGGACGGACCTGAACCTGCCGGTGTGGGGCCGCGAGGTCACGATCGCGCTCGATCACCCGGTCGATCTGCTCGCCGGCCAGCCGTTCGATGTCGCCTTCGAGCGCTCGAGCAGCGCGCCCGCCGCGCCGCCGGCCCCCGGCCCGCCGGCCGCCCCCGTGGCGAAGGCCGCGCCCGCGGCGGCGCCGCCGGCCGGGGCCGCCGACGCGCTCCGCATGACGGTCCCGGCGGCGTTGCGGCAGCGGACGCGCTTCGAGCCGTCCGGCATCCTGCCCCGCCCGACGGAGGCGCGGTACCTCCTCGTCAGCGACGACACGGGCCACAAGGACGAGAAGGACGAGGGCGTGCCCTGGCTGTTCGCGATGTCCGCGGCCGGCGCCGTCGATCCGGAGCCGGTGCCGGTGAACGGCGTGAAGGAGCTCGCGGACATCGAGTCGATCACCGCGGGCGACGGGGGCGACGTGTACCTGCTCTCGTCGCAGGGCTACAGCGCGAAGGGCAAGCGCAAGAAGGCGCGCACCGCGCTGCTCCGGCTGAAGCCGGACGGCCGCGGCTTCCGCGTCGACGCCGAGGCCCACCTCGCGGAGCTGCTCGACGCCGCGGGCCCCGCGGCCCTCGCGCAGCTCGGGCTCCCTGGCGGCACGCGCCCGCTCGAGATCGAGGGCATGGCCTACCGCGACGGCGCGCTCTACTTCGGGCTCAAGTCGCCGCTCGACGCCGAGGGCAACGCGCTGATCTGGAAGCTCGGCGCGCCGCGCGCGCTCTTCGAGGCGCGGGGCCTCGATGGCGCCGGCCTCTCGCTCTGGGCGCGCGCGCGCGTCGACGTCGAGCTCGACGGCGCGCCCACGCCGGGGGGGATCTCCGATCTGTGCTTCCTCCCGGACGGCTCGCTCGCGATCGCCTCGACCCCGTCCACCGCCGACGGCGCCGCGGGGTCGCTCTTCCACGTCCTCCGCCCCGAGGGCGGCGTCCTCTCGCCCAGCCTCGTGCGGCGCTTTCCCGGCCAGAAGCCGGAGGGGATCTCGCTCGCGCTGTCCCCGGGCAAGCTGATCGTCGTGTTCGACGCCGGCGCCGAGGCGCCTTTCTTCCTCGAGATGCCGTGGCAGGGCTGAGCGGCGCAGGGCGGCGCCGGCCCGGCCCGGAGAGATCCCCACGAAGGCCGTAAGGCATGAAAATTACTTATATTTTCACCCTGCTTCGCCGCCTCTCTGCGCGCGCGGCAGCGCGGCCCGCCGCGCCGGTGCTGTCGTCCATCGCGTGCCTCTCGCTCGTGGCCTGCGCGGCGCCCGCGCAGCTCGAGGGGTCGGAGCGCGCGATCGCGCTCTACCGCGAGGCGCGCGCCGCGAAGGCGCAGGCGCGCGCGCGCACGGGTCTCGCGGCGGGGCGCAGCGCCGCGCCGCGCGAGCTGAGCGCGGACGAGGCGGTCGCCATGGCCAGGGAGCAGAGCGGGACGGTCGCGTCGATGAGGGCGCGCGAGGTCACGGCCCGGGCGGCGATCGACGCCGCGTCGGCGGGCACCTACCGGAACCCGGAGATCCGCGTCTCGCAGCTGCGCCTCGATCAGGTGCTCGACCGCGAGCCGCGCTTCTCGGCGGGCGTCCGCATTCGCCCTCCCCGGCCCGGTGAGGCCGGCGCGGCCGCGGACGTCGCGCGCGCGGA
Organism: Sorangium sp. So ce887; assembly: GCF_051521455.1. Lineage (NCBI taxonomy): Bacteria > Pseudomonadati > Myxococcota > Polyangiales > Polyangiaceae > Sorangium > Sorangium sp. So ce887. The sequence goes on from NZ_CP150354.1 coordinate 6,718,743, forward strand.
CGTGGACGTCGCGCGCGCGGAGACACGCGTCGCGGAGCTCGAGCTCGAGGCCGAGGTCCGCTGGATGTTCGACGAGGTGCTGCTGCTCGACGCCGAGCTCGAGGCGCTCGGGGCGGTCGCCGCGACGCGCCGCCGCCTCGCGGACCAGGAGCGGGCGCGGGTCGCCGTAGCGCAGGTGACCGCCGTCGACGAGGCGATGGCGGCGCTGGCGGCCGCGGTGGCCGAGGAGGACGGCGCGGCGCCGCGCGCGCGCCGCGAGGTCGTGCTCGCGGCGCTGCTCGATCGTGTCGGGCTCGACCCCGCCGCGCCGGTGCGCCTCGTGGGCGAGCCGCTCGCGACCGCGCCGCTCGTCCCCCTCGCGTCCGAGGACGCGCTGATCGAGGCCGCGCTGAGGAACCGCCCGGAGATCGCGCTCGCGGCCGCCGAGCTCGACGCCGCCGGCGCGGAGGGCGCGCTGGCGCGCACGCTGCGCTGGCCGTGGTTCTCGTTCGTCGAGTTCGGCTACGAGTTCTCGCCCGCGACGCGCGACCCGATGGGCTGGACGTTCGAGGCCGGGATCGAGCTGCCGCTCTTCGACACGCACGCGAGCGAGGTCGCCGCCGCGGACGCCGGGGCGGTCGCGGCGCAGCGCACGCTCGCCGCCGAGGTCCAGCGGGTCGCGCGCGAGGTGCGCGATCGGCTCCGGGAGGCGCGCGCGGCGGGGGCGCTGGTCGAGGAGTTCAGGGCGCGCGCGCTCCCGGCCGTCGAGCGCGCCGGGGTCGAGGTCGCGCGCGCGCTCGACAGCCGCCAGATCGACGGGGTGCGCGCGCTCGGCCTGGAGGAGCGGGGCGCCGCCGCGCGGGTCAAGCTCCTGCGGCTCGTGCGCGAGTACCGGACGGCGCTGGCCGAGCTGCGCCTCGTGGTCGGCGGCCCGCTGGACGCGAGCAGGCCGGCGGACCGGCGCTGAGCTCCGGGGCTCCGGCCCTCCTGTTCCAGGGACAGCGCGCACTTCCAGCATGGACCTGGCCGGCTTGACGCGGAATCGCAGGGAGTCGAGCCTCGCGGCATGCGGAAGCCGTGGTGGGTGGGCGTGCTTGCCTCCGTTGCGTTCGCGCCGGCTTGTGGGAACCGGATCGACGTTCTCTTCCAGGAACCCCCGGCGGACGGAGGCGAGGGCGGATCGACGGCAGGAGTTGGTGGAGCCGGCGGAGCCGGCGGCACGGGACCCAGCTCGGGCGGCCCAGCGAGCGTCACGGGCACGGGGGGCGCCGAGCAGGGGTGCGATCCGAGCCGCGTGTACAAGGGCTCTCGGAGTGTCATTCACCGGGAGGATCTCGAGGACCTGCGCGGCGTAACCGTGCTCGATGGCACGCTCTACATCAGCGGCGACGTCTCCGACCTGTCCCCGCTTGCGTGTCTAACGACCGTCACGGGCCTGCTCCAGATCATCGACGCTCCGCGGTTGTCCAAGCTGGACGGTCTCGGCTCCCTCTCCTCCATCGGGTCGCAGCTGGTGGTGAGGCGGAACTCCTCGCTGCTCCGCCTCAGCGGGCTCCGGAGCCTGCGAGAGGTCGAGGGAGGTATCCTGATCAGTGAAAACCCGCTCCTCGAGAGCGTCGCCGGCGTCGGGGTGAACGCCCCCGAGTGGCGCGTTGTCGACAACGATTCACTCGAATCCTTGTCAGGCCTCGAAGACGTCCAGGAGGGGGTACTCTGGATCGAGGGCAATGACCAGCTCGCGACGCTGGGCGGGCTGCGCAACCTGCGCCGGGGGGAGCTCAGCCTTGTCGACAACGACGCCCTGACCAGCCTCGCGGGCCTCGGCGCCGTCGAGGATCTCACGGAGCTCCTCATCTCCGAGAGCGACGAGCTCGTCAGCTTGAAAGGCATCGATCGGCTCACGATCGTCCAGGAGCTCACGTTGCGGGAGAATCGGCAGCTGAGCTCGCTGCAAGGCCTCGACGGCCTCGTTCACGCGAAGGCCATCGACATCTCGTTGAACGAGCGGCTCGTGGACCTGACCGGGCTCACAGCGCTCGAGACCGTCGACGTCCTCCTCGTCAGCGGCAATTCAGCCATGGTCAGCCTGGACGGCCTGCCCTCGCTCCGCGGTCTCCTGCGAGCCTCTGTCGAATCGAACCCCGAGCTGGTGAGCGCCGACGCCTTCGCGCGCGTTCGCTCGGACCTGGCCGACCCGCCGTCGTTTTACTTCTCGAGCAACCCCAGGCTCACCACCCTAGATCTCGGCGATGTAACACTCCTGAAGGAGCTGTTCGTCACCGAGTGTGGCTCCCTCTCGGACCTATCCGGGTTCGCCGGCATTCCTGAGATCTCAGTCCTCGCCGTGGGCCAGAACTCCGGACTCGTGAGCCTCACGGGACTCGAGCAGCTCTCGGAGGTCTATCGGCTGGAGATCATCGACAATCCTCGGCTCACGAGTCTCCAGGCCCTGAGCGGTCTCCGCAACATACGAAACGGGCTCGACATCTCCGGTAACCCCGCCCTCACCAGCCTCGACGGGCTCGGTTCGTTCAGCGAGGGAAACGGCGTGACCGAGATAGTGACGCTGGAAGGCAACGAAACACTCGTCGACATCGATGCTTTGCGCGGCCTGAGATCCGCGAACCAGCTCACAATTCAGGACAATGACGCATTGCTCGGGCTGACCGGACTCGAGGACCTGACGGAGCTCGATAGTCTCATCGTCAAGGGGAACCGGTCGCTCGCGACGCTGCGCGGCCTGGGAGCTCGATCGGTCAGTGGCGGGGTGGAGATCCTGGGCAACGAGAGCTTGCCGAGCTGCGAGATCGAGGCGTTCGTGGACCGCCTCGACTGGCCGCCCTCCAGCGTGCTCGACGAGGACAACGGCACCGGCACCTGCTCGCCCTGAGCTCGGTCAGCACGGTCAGCACGGTCAGCTCGGGCAGCTCGGTCAGCTCGGGCAGCACGGGACGTGCCAATAACGTGCCCATGGCAAAAAGCGCACGCGGCAGGCGTTCTCACCACCACCGCTGCTGATCCGCTGCTTCCCGGGCAGCAACGGATCAGCAGCGCTGCTGGCCAGGGCGCAGGATAGACATCGAGACAACTGGCGCCATCGCCGCGAGCCAGAGAACGACATCGCACGAGGCAAGTGTGCTTGCCAAGCCGAGGCGAGCAGAGTAAGAGTCGATCGCGAGATGCGCCCGCGGCTGCGCAGGCGACCCTCCTTGACGTTGGCCGCGGCTCCAAACGCGACAGCGAGGGTTTTCTCCGGAAGGACTACCGGGTCATCGCGCTCGCTCCCGCGGCGGCGAGGGTCGAAGCCACCCGTCGGCGCTGTGGCGCGCGGGTCGTGCGCGCTACAGCGCTCCTGGTCGCCCATCCGATGATCCGCCCGCCCGCCAAACGTTCAGCAAGCTGAGCAAGAGGAAGCGATGTCACGAGCTACAGTCACGTTGAAGACCCGGGACGGTCAGACCGAAGCGTCCGTCTTCCGCCCCGACGCTGGTAAGGGTCCCTGGCCCGCGGTGCTTGTGTACCAGGATGGCCGCGGCATTCGGCCCGCTCTCTTCGAGCTGGGGGAGCGCATCGCGCAGGGCGGCTACTTCGTCCTGTTGCCCGATCTGTTTTACCGCGGCGGCCCTTATCAGGCGCCGGACGCCGAGACCTTCACGCGCGACCCGGAATTTCGTAAGCAGTGGCAGCAAAAATACATCGCCACGGCCACCAAGGCCAACGTGCGCTCGGACACGGAGGCGTTCCTCGCCTTCCTGGCAGCCGAGCCCGATGTCCGCTCCCTGTCGATTGGCACCACCGGCTACTGCATGGGAGGCGGGTTGTCGCTGTCGGCCGCCGGCCATTTTCCCGACCGTGTGATCGCGGCTGCGTCTTACCACGGCGGCAACCTGGCGACCGACGACCCGGAGAGCCCGCACCTCCTGGCGCTGCGCATTCGAGCGCGCGTCTATGTCGCGGGCGCCGTCGAGGACGCGTCGTTCCCGGACCAGCAGAAGCAACGCCTGAGCGACGCCTTCGAGCAGGCCGGCGTACAGCACACGGTCGAGACGTATGCAGGCGCGAAGCATGGCTGGGTCCCCTCGGATTCAGCGGTGTACAACAAGGCCGCGTCCGAGCGCCACTACCAGACGTTGCTCGCGCTGTTCGACGCGACGCTCAAGGCGGCGGCTCCGAAGAGCTGAAGAAGAGGAGAACCATGACGGATTTACCCACTCGCCTGCTCGGACGCACCGGCGTCCGCGTCACCACGCTCGGCTTCGGCGCCATGGAGCTGCGAGGCGCCCCGCGCGGCCCGGAGCTCTCGGATCAGGAGGCGGAGCGCATCCTGAACGACGTGCTGGACACCGGGATCAACTTCATCGACACCTCCATCGATTACGGTCGCAGCGAGGAGCTCATCGGGCGCCACATCTCGCACCGCCGGAGCGAATACTTCCTGGCTTCGAAATGTGGCTGCGTCGTCGGCGGGGCCCAGGGTGAGCATGTGCACACGGCACAGAACATCCGGCACGGCGTGGAGAACAGCCTGCGCCTCCTGAAGACGGACCACCTCGACCTGGTGCAGTTTCACCGGAGCCTCACCCGGCGAGAGTTCGAGCAGGACGGCGCGCTGCAAGAGGCGCTGAAGCTCAAGAGCGAGGGCAAGGTTCGTTTCCTCGGCGTCTCGGGCACGCTGCCCAACCTGGTGGAGCAGATCGAGATCGGCGTCTTCGACGCCTTCCAGATCCCGTACTCGGCGCTGCAGCGCGAGCACGAGGACGTGATCAGCAAGGCCGCTGAGGCCGGTGCGGGCACCATCATCCGCGGCGGCGTCGCGCGCGGCGCGCCCACCGATTGGCAGCGTACGAACTATATGCTGCCGGGCACCACCATGCAGGACCGCTGGGAGCGGGCCGGGCTCGACGAGCTGCTCGACGGCCTGAGCCGGATCGAGTTCACCCTGCGCTTCACGCTCTCGCACCCGGGCCTGAGCACCACCATCGTCGGGACCCGGAACCCGCAGCACCTGCGCGACAACCTGACGTTCGCAAAGAAGGGCCCCTTGCCGAGCGAGGTGGTCGCCGAGGCGAAGCGGCGCTTGAGCCAGGCGGGGTCGGCGCCGGAGCCCGTGCCCGCGGCGGCCGCACGCGCGCCCAGCGCGGCGCAGGTCTCCGCGACGATCCGGCCCTGAGGAGCCGCGCTGGACAGCGACCCTCCCGCCGTGGCGGGAGGGTGCTCGGCAGCTTGCTGCGGCCGCCGTGAAGGACGGGACGATCTACGTCATTGAGGGCGAGGGCAACGACGTCGCGGAGGCGTTCAGGCCCTGAGCGGGCGCGTGGCTCATCGCCTTCTGTCCGCGCGAGCCTGGCCCTCTCGCCGGGAGATCAGGACGGTCATCAGTTCGCGGCAAAGCAATAGACGCGGCCGTTGCCGCCTCCGGGGGCGGTGTCGGCGCAGCTGCCGCTCGAGTGCACCGAATTCCACGGCCGGTACATGTCGGCCATGCTTTGGTTGGGGCCCGTCCCGTCGGAATGCCCGACCCAGGCGGTCTGGCCCGCGTCCTCGGAGGTCCAGTCCGCGCACGTCTGGCCGGCCTTCAGGGTGCCGTTCCGGTCGGTGCCGGTGAGGATATCGTGCTGGTTCGGCGTGGGGGAGCCCGGCCACTGACCAGGCACCATCTCGCCCTTCTCGTCGAGGAACACGGTGTGATCACCGAACCTCGAGTGCAGCTCCTCGATGTTCGCGGCCACCATCGCGAGATTCGCGTTGTACCAGGGGCCGGCGCCGATCCGGTCCTTGGCGTGCACCGGCTCGTCGTTCGGGCCCTTCTCGACGCTGAGGTAGGCGCGCCATGTCTTCGCTCCGGCGCCGACCGCTTCGGCCAGCTCCTGGCACCGGCTGTCCGCTCCGGCGAGCCCGCCCAGGTTCGCGGTCGGGCTCCCGGTGCTCGACACGAAGAAGCTGAGCGATGGCCCCGTGTCGCTGCCGCCGCTGCCACCCGTGCCGCTGGCGCCGCCCGCGCCGCCGCTGCCACCCGTGCCGCCATCGCTGCCGCCTGTGCCGCCGCCGCCGCTGCCACTGGTGGCGGTGCTGCCGCTGGTGGTGCCGCCACTGGTGGCGGTGCTGCCGCTGGTGGTGCCGGCGCTACCGCCGCTCTCCTCGTCACCGCAGCCGGCGATGGCGAGCGAGAAGCCGAGGCCGAGCAAGATGCCGAGGTTGCGAAGATTCTCTGAGCGTGATCGTTTCATGGAAGACTCCCGAACAAGGTTCCGCAGTGGGCGCGCAGGATAGCCCACTTGCTGGATCGAGAGCGGCAGATCGTTCTCGTGGGTGCCTTGACACGATAAAATTCCATCGAAGCAAGCAGGATCCCCTGCGCCGGGGGACGACCTATCCTCTGGGTGTCGAGGTCCTGTCGAGGAATTCGCGCACGTCCTGCGGGAACTCGCGGTGAAACGCCTCGCGATCGAAGCCGGCGGGGTCGCTGGCGGGCAAGAAGCCCGGGGTCCGCATCTGGGGAGGAAACGGGCTCAAGAAGGAGAAATGACCTGCATTCTCGACGATCTTGAGCGTGACCTGAGCCCGGTCGGGAATGAGGTCGAGCACGAGCTGCCCTTGCCATCTCGGCGTCATGCGGTCGTGCTCCGCGACGATCAAGAGGATGGGCACCGTGACGTCCTGCAAGGAGTCGTTGAGGCCGAACCAGCCCGTCGCGGGCGCCATCAGGACCAGCGCCTTCACGCGCGGGTCCTTCGTGACCTCGACCCGCTGCCCCGGCCCTGCCCAGGGCTTCCCGCCCGCAACGGCGAGCGCGGTGTAGCCCCCCATGGAGTGCCCGATGACCGCGATGTCATCGCCCCGCAGGTGCGGCCCGATCTCCGCGTCGGAGCAGGCGGCATCCACCGTGAGGCGGACATGCCGGGGTCGATCCCGGAGGTTCTCGACCGTCTCTGACAGGGATCGATCATTGCGATTGTCCCCAGGGTGCTCGGGCATCGCGACGACGTATCCGCTCCGCGCGAGGTGGGAAGCGATCGTCCGGTACACGAGGGGTGAGCTGCCGCTGCCGTGCGAGAGGACCACGAGGCGCAGCGGGCCCCCGTCGACGGGGGCGTTCGGGGCGATTTCGAGCGAGTAAGGACCCATCGCGACGACCTGGGCAGGGACGCGCGTCGGATACATCAGCAGAACAGGGAACGAGAGGTCCTTCGTCTCGTCTCGCACGACGAGGCTGCGGCTGCCCACGAATCGATTCATGTTGGTTTCTCCGGAGGTCATCTGGGTGAGCGGAAGGCCACGGGAGGTGGCCTTCTACTGGAGCGGGAGGAAGATGTCGGTGACGCCCTCGTGATCGGGCACCTCCGGGAAGAAGCGCACCCGCTGCAGAAAGAGCGGGAAATCCCGCGGCGCCGCTCCGCTCGCGGGGAGCCAGGTCGCGTACAGGTGCCTCACGGCCTGGAAGAGCGTGTCATCGCCCCCGATGTGCCGCAGCACGGCGCAGCGGCCGCCGGGGATCGTCTTCTCGACGACGCCGAACGGGTTCTCTGACACGGGGCGATGGATGGCCGCGCAGAGGTCGATGCGGTAGGCCTCCGGCGGGGTATCGGCCGGGTCGTCGTGGAGGATATTGAAGGTCGCGCTGCCCCTCGGCGACAGCCTGTTCTCCTTGCGCCACCCGATGAACCGCCGCACCGATTCCAGGATGAGCTTCGGGTCGCCCCGGTGCTCGAGGGCGGCGACGCGCGTCTCCTCGAAGCGCGCGATCTTCACGTCTCCGGCACGATCGTCGGCCTGCAGGGGCAACGTCCTCGCCTCTCTCAGGCGCTCGTGGGTCGCATGCCACGAGTCCCACCGGGGCTGCTCTCGAAACTCGGACGGGGTCTGACCGAAGGCCTTCTTGAAGGCGCGGGAGAACGCTTCGGGGCTCTCGTATCCGCTCGCCATCGCGATGTCGATGATCCGGGCTCGATCCTGGAGGGCGAGCCGGTACGACGCGTGTCGCAGGCGGACGAGCTTCACGTACTGGTGGACGCCTATGCCGAAGAGCTCGGAGAACTGCCGGAGAAAGTGGTACTTCGAGAACGCGGCGACGCCGCTCAGCCGCTCGAGCGTCAAGTCCTCGTCCAGGTGCGCGTCGATGTGCTCGAGCACCCTGCGGAACCGGACGAAGCAGGCGTTCGCGGTGGCCTCGGTCAAGGGGGTGTCCTCCACGGCGAGCGACAGGGTAGCGAGGGGCTGCCCGTCATGCCTGACCGAAGTTGCTGAGCTTCAGGGCGACCCCGGGCGCGGGCTGCCCGTCCAGCGCAGGTCGGCGAGGATGGGGAGGTGGTCCGAGCCGAGATCCGGGCCGATCCACGCGCGCTCGGTGGTCCAGCCCGGCCCGGCGAGCACGTGGTCGATGCGGATCCCGAACCAGCGCGTCCGCTTCGTCGCGCCGAACCCCAGCCCTGCGCGGGAGAACGCGTTCTCGAAGCCCGCCCAGAAGCGCCGGTAGATGGCGCTGTCGACCGGCATGTTGAGATCGCCGACGATCACGGCCGGATGGGGCGCCTCGTCCACCCATTGCCTCGCGAGCTCGGACTCCCAGGTGCGCAGCGCCATGACGCGGTCGTGCTCCGCTGCCTGCTTCCACAGGCCGTGGATCAGCGCCTCGATCGCGTCGCGGGGCGTCTCCAGGTGCAGGTTGAGGAGGCTGAAGGTGCGCGTCCCGGGCGCCGCTTGCGCGCCGACGTCGGCGCCTGGGCCGGGGGAGCCGGCCCGAGCGCCGGGGGCCGCGCGGTCCGGCAGCGCGATCGCGTAGCGGAGGATGGCGCCGTGGCCGCCTGCACGCCAGACGTCGCGGCGGTCCCTGGACTCGACCTCGAGGAGCGGATACCGGCTCACGAGGCACATCCCACGGTCGACGTGGACGAACCACCCCGGAAAGGCGGCAGTCAGCTCCGGCTCCGGCGTCGCGCACTCCTGCAGCGCGAGCACGTCGGGCCGGGACTCGGCCACGAAGCCCTTGAGTCGCTCCATGCTCATGGCGCGGCTCCCCGTGTTGAACGAGGCGACGCGCAGATCGCCGCGGCCCGTCCCGCCGGCGATCGCCCGGAGCGAGAGGGCGTATCCCAGGATGGGCCCGACCACGATGGCTGACGCCAGCGCCGCCAGGAGGAGGGCACGGCGCTGCAGGAGGAGCGCGGCGGGCACGATCGCGAGCAGAGGGAGAGCGATGAGCCGGCGCGGGCCGAAGAGGAAGAGCGTCGCGGGCCACCACCTGTCGCCAAGGACGGGCAGGGCGAGCCAGATCGCGACGACCACGACGAGGTAGAGCACGGCGCCGGCGAGCACGACGGCCCGGAGCCGGCGCCAGCGCGGCGGGGGCGGCGGAGGGCGCCGGGCGGCAGGCCCTTGCGAAGCGGAGGAGGCTTCTGTGGATGGCTCGCTCTGGCGCATCGATGTCTTTCCGTGGGTGTGCTCGGGTGAACGCTCGCAAGCGCGGTGCTATCCCCGCTTCCGGGCGAGCTGCGCTCGCGGCGCCGGCGCCTTTTTCTTGGCCGGAATCCCCTGCTTCGCCAACGTCGTCTTGGCCGGAATCCCCTGCTTCGCCGCCGCCCCCTTCTTCGCCGCCGTCGTCTTGGCCGGAATCCCCTTCTTCGCCGCCGCCTTCTTCGCCGGAGCCCCCTCGTCCCGCAGCTCCGGCGCCGCGTCGTCCAGCGCCCGCAAGGCCCGCTTCGGCGCCACCGCGCGGTAGCTCTCCTCGATCCACTCGAGCAGCATCGCCTCGGGCACGCGGTCCTTCGGACCGAAGCGCGCTGTCACCCACCCGCTCTTGCCGAGGTTGTACCCGGTCGGCTCCGCAAACGGCAGCATGAGCGCGGCCTCGCCCGACTGCGGGAGCTTGGCGGTGACGACGAGCTTCCCTTCGTGGGTGTTGAGGAAGACGAAGATCTTCCCGCGCACCTTGGCGACGCGATCGCTCCAGGGGAACTCCTCCACCGCCTCGGGATAGGCCAGCGCGGCGTCGCGCAGCCTCGCAAGGAGAGGTGTGAACGTCGCGCCGTCCTTGATCGTGGTCATTCGCCGAGCGTAGGGCGCACGCCGGCCCGCGTAAAGCCGGCGCCGCTCGCCGCCTCGCCCGCGCGCTCAAGGGCTGACTTCCCCGGAGCCCTCAGGTAGGGTGGGCCCCTCAGGAGCTATCCATGTTTTCGCTCGAGAACCGTGTTCAGGAGTATGCCTGGGGCTCGCGGGAGGCCATCGCGACGCTGCTCGGACAGGGACGTTCCGACAAGCCCCAGGCCGAGCTCTGGATGGGCGCCCACCCGGCGGCGTCCTCGTGCATCGAGCTCGACGGGGGCCGCGAGCGCCTGATCGACGCCATCCCCAGGCACGCGGACGCCTTCCTGGGCGGGCCGACGCGCGATCGCTTCGGCGCGCGGCTCCCCTTTCTGCTCAAGGTGCTCGCGGCCGACCAGCCGCTGTCGCTGCAGGCGCATCCGGACGAGGCGCAGGCGCGGCGCGGGTTCGACGCGGAGAACGCGGCCGGTATCCCGGTCGACGCGCCCGAGCGCACCTACCGCGACCCGCACCACAAGCCCGAGCTCCTCTGCGCGCTCACCCCGTTCGACGCGCTCTGCGGCTTCCGGCCGGCCGACGCCCTGCCGGAGGTCTTCGAGCTCCTCGCCGGAGGTCCGGCAGACGCGCTCGTCCCGCGCGGCGCCGCGCCGGTCGACGCTGCCGCCGTCGCGCGGCTCTTCCAGGGCCTCCTCGCGCTCGACCCGGCGGCGCGGCGGGAGCTCGTCTCCTCGGTGGTCGAGGCGTGCCGGGCGCGCGCGCAGGCGGGCGGCTGGCTCGCGCGGGCCTCGGGCTGGGCGCTCCGCCTGCACGAGCTCTACCCGGGCGACGTCGGCGTCGTGATCGCGCTCCTGCTCAACGATGTGCACCTCGAACCGGGCGAGGCGCTGTACCTACCGCCGCGCCGGCTGCACGCCTACGTGCAGGGGGTCGGGATCGAGATCATGGCGAGCTCCGACAACGTGCTCCGCGGCGGGCTCACGCCCAAGCACGTCAACGTCGACGAGCTCGTGCGCGTCCTCGACTTCTCCCCGTGGCGCGTCGAGCCGGTCGCGCCGCGCCGGGCCGGCGCAGAGTCGTTTTACGACACGCCCGCGCCGGAGTTCCGGCTCTCCCGCATCGAGCTCGACGCCGTGTCCACCTGGAGGACGGACGACCGGCGCGGCCCGGAGATCGTGCTGTGCACCCGGGGACACGCGTTGCTGACCGATGCGCGCGGCGTCGCCCGCGACCTCCGCCAGGGCGGATCCATCTTCGTCCCGTTCGCCTCCGGGGGCTACGCCATCGAGGGAGACGGCCAGTTCTTCCGCGCCACCGTCGGCCTCTGAGGCCCAATCGAACGGCGCCCCCCGCGCCGCCGGCTCCCCTGACGCTGCTCCTGAAAACAGAGCATCGAAGATGCGCGGAGCTATCATCCCTTCTCCCCTCTGTGCCTCTGTTCCTCTGTGGCTCACTCTCTTCCTCTTCTCATGAAACCACGGAGCCGCGTCGGCGCAACGCACTACCCGAGAGCGTCCTCCATCCGCACGCGCACGAGCCGCACGCCGGAGGGCAGCCGGAGCAGCGTATCGCACCACTCCGAGCCCCCGAAGCGATAGCGGATCTGCACGCCGAGCGCCGTCCCGTCGCCGAGCGCGCGGCGGGCGAGGGCGAGCTCGTCGCCCCCGCTACCGGCCCGCGGGAGGTCTCCGGCGCGGGCCGTCGCGCCCGCCTTGAGCGACACCGAGACGAGCTCCGCGGCCCCCACGATGTCGAGGAAGAGCTGTTCGAGGGTCGCCTCGTCGAGCACCGCCTCCTGCAAGGGCGGCAGCGGGATCTCGGGACCGATCTCCGTCTCAAGCATGGCGTGGAGCTCCCTGCGGCAAGGCGCGCGGAACGACGGTAAAGCCGCGCACCGGCGCGGGACAGACCTCGACGCAGCGGCCGCAGCCGGTGCACCTGTCCTCATCGAGCTTCGGCCGCCCGAGCTCCATCACGAGCGCGCCCTCGGCAGGACAGCGCTCCACGCACACCGAGCAGAACGACTCGAGCGCGATGCAGGCGTGCGGCAAGAGCCGCAGGACAGCGCCTGGCGGCAGCGCGCCCTCGGCCCCTCCCCGGCGCCATGGCGGCGGCGAGGGCTGCTCGGCAGCGCCGGCGCGGGGCGCGGGGACCTCGGCCGGCGCGGAGATCCCGAAGGCGGGAATCGTCTCCCCCGTGACGGCCCCGGCGCCGACCCGCTGCGCATAGAACGCGTCGAGCGAGAAGGCCGCCGCCGGCGCCGGCGCGAAGGCCGCCGCCCGCGCGGGCGCGAAGGCCGCCGCCGGTGCCCGGGTCGACCCCCGCGGCGCCTCGGGTCCCGGCGAGAAGATCCGGAGCAGATCCCGCCGGCGCATCTTCGGCCGCTCGGCGCTCATGGCCTGTCCGCTCCCATGCTCGGCGGCGGCCACGCCGAGAGCGGCCTGGGCGCGCGCTGATCCAGCTCGGCCGAAGGCGCGTGACACTGGGTGCAGCTCTGCCGGTAAGGGTGGGTCGAGCGCAGGCCGAGGGCGCCATGGACACCGTGGCAGCTCGCGCACTCCGAGCGCATCAAGGTCGGGTGCGGGATCGTCGGTGGCGCGCCCTCGTAGGCGCGCGCGCCTCGCCGCGGCGAGGCCAGGCCCGCGAAGCTGTTGTCGGGCGCCGGCGGCGTCTCCGCGAGCGGCCTCGGGTCGTCCCCGACGACATGGCACTGCGTGCAGCTCTCGTAGCGCCGGTGGCTCATCCTGGGCGCGGTGAGGTTTGCGACGCGCAGCCCGTTCTCGTGGCACGACAGGCAATCCGGCGCGCCGAGCTGCTCGATGCGGTGCGGGATCGTCGGCGGCGCGCCATCGTAGGCGCGGCGGGAGGCGCGCCGCTCGAGCGCCGCCTCGCGGTCGGCCTCGGATGGCTCCACGCGCGCGTAGAGGCCGGCGTGCGCCGCCTCCAGCCGGGAGAAGGCGCCCTCGTACAGGCTCGCGTTCGGGCCGTGCGCGCGCTCGCGCATGTCGGTATAGCTGCGCGCCTCGACGCTCGCGGCGGGCGGCGGCGAATCGCCGCGCAGCGCCGCCACCCCCTCATCCGTGCCGCGGACTCCCGAGAAGAAGCCCGCCGCCGTGATGGCGACGACCGCCGCGAGGCCGACGTGCAGGCTGCGGGCGCTCCTCATCGCGCCTCTCCCTGCGTGCCCTGCGGCTTGCGCCGGATCCGGACCGCGCACTTCTTGTAATCCGGCTGCTTCGAGAGCGGATCGTGGGCCTCCAGCGTCGCGCGGTTCACCATCACCGTCTCATCGAAGAAGGGGACGAACACCGTGCCCGGCGCGGGCGCGCCGCGGCCCTCGATCCAGACCGGCAGCTCGAGCGCGCCGCGCCGGCTCTCCAGGATCACGACCTCGCCGTCGGCGACGCCGAGCTTCCGCGCGTCCTCGCGGTTCATCTCGAGGTACGACTGCGGCATCGCCCGCTGGAGCTGGGGTATCCGCATGGTGAGCGAGCCCGTGTGCCAGTGCTCGAGCACGCGGCCCGTGCACAGCCAGAAGGGATAGTCGGCGTCGGGCGACTCGGGCGGCGGCTCGTAGGGGTGGAACCAGACGAGCGCCCGGTCGTCCCTCGTGACCGAGTGGTAGAACTGGATCTCGCCCCCCGTGACATAGGGATCGTCGAACTTCGAGAAGCGGAACCGCGTCTCCCGCCACGAGCCGTCGGGCTGCTCGACCACGGGCCAGCGCAGGCCCCGCGCCTTGACGTACTCGCGGTAAGGCGCGAGGTCCTTGTGCTTGAAGCGGGTGAACTTGCGGTACTCCTCGAAGAGGTGCTCGTCGACGTTGACGTCGTAATAGTGCCTGTGGTCCCAGGCCGGCACCTCCTTGCCGTCCTTCCGGATGTCGAACAGGAAACGCCCGTCCTTGTCCTTCATCCCGGCGAAGCCCATGTCGTGGAGCTTGCGGGCCACAGCGATGATCTGCCATCCGTCGTCCCGCGCCTCGCCCGGCGGATTGACCATCTTGAACCACTGCTGCGTGCGCCGCTCGGAGTTGCCGAACATCCCGTTCTTCTCGACCCACATGGCCGAGGGCAGGACGAGATCCGCGGCGCGCACCGTGGCCGTCGGGTAGACGTCGGACACGATGAGGAACTTGCCCGGGATCTTGCGGCTCGGGTCGAAGAGCTCGTTCGTGTTCGGCAGCGACTGGCCCGGATTGGTCACCATCACCCAGACGGTGTCGATGTCGCCCCCCTGCTCCTTCGGGGTCGAGAAGCGCTTCCAGAGCTCGACCGCGTGGTAGCCGGGCTTCGGGTTGATCCGCCCCTCGGGCAGGTTCCAGAGGTGCTCCGCCTTCTGCCGGTGCTCGCCGTTCGTGACGACGAGGCCGCCGGGGAGCCCGTTGGCCACGGTGCCGACCTCGCGCACGGTGCCGCAGGCCGACGGCTGGCCCGTCAGGCTGGTCGGGGCGTCGCCGGGCTTGCCAAAATGCCCGCTGAGCAGGTGCACGCCGTGCACCAGATCGTTGATCGCGGTGCCGCGGGTGTGCTGGTTCATCCCCATGCACCAGAGGCTCGTGATCCGCAGGTCGCGGCGCCCGAAGAGATCCGCCAGCATCCGGATGTCCTTCGCGGCGACGCCCGAGAGCGCCTCCACCCGCTCCGGCGTGTACTCGGCGAGCGCCTTCCGGTACTCCTCGAAGGTCATCGGCCGTCCGTCGAGGGTCGGGTGCTCGGTCCGCTGGCGGAAGTTGCAGAACTTCTCGACGAACGCCCGGTCGAACGTCCCGCGCTCGACGAGCAGGTGCGCGATGCCGTTCGCGATCGCGAGATCGGTGTTCGGCTTGAAGTACAGCGTGTGCTGGCAGAAGGCCGAGGTGCGCGTGCGCCGCGTCGTCAGATCGATGAGCAGCACCTGCTCGCCCCTCGAGCGCCGGTCGACGACGCGCGAGAAGAGCACGGGGTGCATCTCGGCGGGGTTGTTCCCCCACATGAGGAGGACATCGCACATGTCCAGGTCCTCGTAGCAGCCGGCCGGCTCGTCCACGCCGTAGGTCGAGAGGAACCCTGTCACCGCCGACGCCATGCAGAGGCGCGCGTTCGGGTCGATCTGGTTGTTCCCGAGCCCCGCCTTCACGAGCTTGTTCGCGGCGTACCCCTCGGGGATCGTCCACTGGCCGCTGCCGTACAGCGCGAAGCCGGCCGGGTTCTGCATCGCGCGCCTGGCGATGATCTCGATCGCCTCGTCCCAGCCGATCGGCTCGAGCTTGCCGTTCTTGCGGAGCAGCGGCCTCGTGAGCCGATCTCTGCCGTAGAGGGCGAGGCCGACATGATACCCCTTCACGCAGAGAAGGCCCTTGTTGACGTCCGCGCTCTGGTCGCCCGCGACAGCGACCACGCGGCCCCCCTTCACGCCCACCTGCACGTGGCAGCCGGTGCCGCAGAACCTGCACGGCGCCTTGTTCCACACCACATCGGCGGTGACGGGCGCCGCCTCGGCGGCGGCGGCGACCGCGTCCTTGCCCAGCGCGAGCCGGCTCGCGGCCACGGTCGCCGTGCCCATCGCGGAGTACTTCAGGAATTCACGGCGCTCCATCACTCCTCCAGATCCGAGAAGTCGACCGACACCAGATCGACGAAGTCCACGCCGTCAATGAGGAGCACCCGCTCCAGGAGCTCTGCGCCCGCGAGCAGCGACGCTGTCTCGGCGACCGCGGGCAGCCTGGAGCCGGACGGTGGACCCAGCGAGAGCGCGGCCTCTCCGGCGAGCGAGCGACACGCGCGCTCTCGCGCGCTGGGTTCATCGGCAAGGGTGATGACAAGAGCACTGATGGGCATGGCGCTTCCGTCCGCGCTCGCAAGGCCTGGGCCACGCGGGAGCGCCGCTGGAAGACCGGCGGATTGCACCTTGCGCACCGCGGCTCACCGGAGGCCCACGGCGCCCGGAGACCGGGCCTCACGCAAACCGTGCGTCCACACGCGCGCCCTGCACCCCGCCCGGGTCGCGGGCCCCGGCGCCGCCCCGGACGCGCGCGATGGCACGTGACGTGCGATGGGGACGGCGCCGTGCACTCCTCTCTTCATCATCGACCCGGGGCCGCCGCGATTCTGGGCCTCCTGTGCCTGGCCCACGCGGCCGGCTGCACGGATCGCGACCAGCCGCTGGAGCTGCGCCCCGCGCTCGACGCGACGCCGGTCGCCTCCGCGACCATCCATCGCCCTGACAAGCTCTCCGGCGTCCCTACCGACAAGCGGGACTCCCTCGGCCGGCCGATCCGCGCGGCGTGCGTCACGTGCCACTCGCTGCGCCGGCCGGAGGCGCTGCCGGCCTCGGCGACGGCGCTCGACGAGTTCCACGTCGGGCTGCGGTTCGAGCACGGCGAGCTGAGCTGCGCCTCGTGCCACGTGATCGGCGACCAGGACACGCTGCGCAAGGCCGACGGCGCGCTCGTCCCGATGCGCGACGCCATGCAGCTCTGCGCGCAGTGCCATGGCCCGCAGTTCCGCGACTACGCGAAGGGGGCGCACGGCGGCATGAGCGGCAGCTACGCGGGCGGCGCGCGGGTGCGCAACCACTGCGTCGACTGCCACGATCCACACGTGCCGGCGTTCCAGCCATCGACGCCCGTCCTGCCCCCGCGCGACCGCTTCGTGGGGAATCACGGCACCGGAGAAGGAGCCCACCGATGACCCAGCCGTCGAGGCGCGTCGCGCTCAAGGTGCTCGGAGGCACGCTCGGCGCCTCCGCCTTCGCTCACGCGATGGAGCCGCTGCGCGCGTGGAGCAAGGATCTCTCGCTCGATCAGTTCCTGCAGCGCCATTACAAGGAGCTCACCCGGGACGAGATCGGCGAGGTCATCCACCGCCTCGAGCAGCAGACGCGCGAGGAGTACGGCCGCGAGGTGACGATCCGCGACGTCCGCCCGCAGGAAGGGGTGCAGTTCGGCTACGCGCTCAGCCTGAGCGTGTGCATCGGCTGCCGCAAGTGCGTCGAGGCCTGCCACGTGGAGAACAACCACGATCGGCGCACGAACAACTCCTACATCCGCGTGCTCGAGATGGAGCAGGGCAGCTTCGACATGGAGAAGGGCAACGCGACGTACGAGCACGCGGTCCCCGCGAAGGGCAAGTACTACCTCCCCGTGCAGTGCCAGCAGTGCGACAACGCGCCGTGCGTGAAGGTCTGCCCTGTCCAGGCGACCTGGAAGGAGCCCGACGGCATCGTCGCCGTCGACTACGACTGGTGCATCGGCTGCCGCTACTGCGAGGCCGCCTGCCCCTACCACGCGCGACGCTTCAACTGGACCAAGCCCGAGATACCGGCCGACGAGATCAACCCGGACCAGGGCTACCTGTCGAACCGCATCAGGCCCCAGGGCGTGGTGGAAAAGTGCACCTTCTGCCTCCACCGGACGCGCGAGGGCCGGATGCCAGCCTGTCTCGAGGCCTGCCCCACGGGCGCGCGCGTCTTCGGCAACCTCCTGGATCCGGGGAGCGAGCTCCGCTGGGTGCTCGAGAACAAGCGGATCTTCGTCCTCAAGGAGGAGCTCGGCACGCGGCCGCGCTTCTTCTACTTCTTCGACGTCTGAGCGAGCGGAGCCACGATGCGCAAGGACACGCACGCCATCACCTACCCGCGCTTCCTGCTCCGGGTCATCGGCCAGAGCTTCGAGGGCTCGTGGCGCTTCTATCTCTGGATGACCGTGCTCACGGCGATCGCCCTCGTCGGCGCGAACGCCTGGGCGCACCAGCTCGCCGAGGGCATGCAGGTCACCGGCATGAGCGACCACGTCTCGTGGGGCCTTTACATCGCGAACTTCACCTTCGGCGTGGGGCTCGCGGCGGGCGCCGTGATGATGGTGATCCCGGCGTATCTCTACGACGACCACGAGATGCACGACGTCGTGATCCTGGGCGAGCTGCTCGCGATCGCCGCCATCGTCGTGTGCCTCCTGTTCATCGTGGCCGACATGGGGCGCCCCGACAGGTTCTGGCACATCCTGCCCGGGATCGGCCGGTTCAACTGGCCGATCTCGATGCTGACCTGGGACGTCATCGTCCTCAACGGCTACCTGCTCATCAACCTGCACATCTCGGGCTACCTCATCTACACGAGGTATCTCGGCAGGAAGCCGGACAGGAGGTGGTACCTGCCGTTCGTGTTCCTGTCGATCGGCTGGGCGGTCTCGATCCACACGGTGACGGCGTTCCTCTACTCGGGCCTCGGCGGCCGGCCGTTCTGGAACTCGGCCCTGCTCGCCCCCCGCTTCATCGCCTCGGCCTTCATCACGGGCCCCGCCTTCGTGATCCTGCTGCTCCAGCTCGTCGCCCGGCTGACCCGGTTCCGCGTGGGCGACGGGCCGATCCGCACGCTCACCTCCGTGCTCCGCGTGACCGTGCTGCTCAACCTGTTCATGCTGGGCTCGGAGCTCTTCACGTCGCTCTACACCGGAGGCACGCACGGCGCCGCGGTGACCTACCTGTTCTTCGGCCTGCACGGCAAGGCCGCGCTCGTGCCGTGGATCTGGTCGGCCGTCGCGCTGAACGTGGCCTCCGCGGCGATCCTGCACCTGCCGGCGAGCCGCAGGAGCCGGGCCTGGCTCGACGCCGCCTGCGTCGCCGCCTTCGCCGGCGTCTGGATCGAGAAGGGCATGGGCCTCATCATCCCGGGCTTCGTGCCGAGCACCCTGCACGAGCTCGTCGAGTATGCGCCCTCGATGGCCGAGTGGAAGATCACGGCGGGCATCTGGGCCGTGGGGCTCATGGTGCTCACGATCGCGATCAAGGTCGCGCTGACGGTGCTCACCGGCGAGCTCTCGGTCGAGCCGCGCGGGCGAGCGGGCAGAGCAGGTACAGCCGAGAGAGCAGGGGAGCCCGCCGCAGCGGAAGGCTCATGACGAGGTGGCGCGCGCCTGCGCCGCCCGCCGGGGGCTCGCGCCGTCCGCCGGGGCGCCTGCCGGCTCGCCGCACGGGGGCGCTTGCCGGTCCGCCGGGGCGCGCGCGAGCGACCCGGCGGCGGCGCGCCACGTCGCGAGGACGCGCCGCTTCAGCACGCGGAGCTCGTGCGCGGCGAGCTCCGCGGCGCGGCGGGCGCTGTCGTTCACCGAGGGTCGCGCGGCCCGGAGCTCGATGAGCGGCCGCGCCGACAGCGAGAGGGCCAGCTTGTACTGGCAGGGGCTGTCCAGGAAATCGTACTCGCGCCGCCCCTCCTCGATCGCGGCGCGGATGGCGTAGGCGTGGATCACGGTCCCGGGCCGGAGCCCCTTCGGCAGGTCGACCCTGCGCCCGCACTGGTAGAAGTAGAGCTTGTTGTTCCAGACGAGGTTGTAGAGCGCCGCGATGGGCTCGCCGCGCGCCGACAGCCACGCGAGGTCGAGGGCGCCGCGCTCGAACATCGCGGGCATCACCTCGTCGTGGAACTCGCGAAAGCGCCGCGAGGCGAACACGCCCGCGCGCCCCTCGGCCGACCACCGCTCGGCGTGCAGGCGGACCAGGATCGCCCGCGCCTGCGCGAGCTCCTCCCGCGTCCTCGCCCGCTCGAGCGTCAGCGCGCCGCCCGCCCACGCTTCGAGGTCGCGCATCGAGCGACGCACGAGGTAGCGGCGCGACGTGGAGAGCGCGCCAAGGTACGCCTCCCAGCTGGACGGCAGCGGGATGTACGGTGAGACGTCGGTGACCTCGATCCGCGCGTCGATGCCGTGCTGCCGGAGCTCACGCGCGAGGAGCACGGCGAGCGCGCCGTCGGTGCGCAGGGCCGGCATGACGAGCTCGTCCCAGGCGCCGAGCGCTGCGCCCGTGAGCGCGCCGGCGAGCGCGCGCGCGACGTCGGCCTCGGCGCCCCGCTCGGCGATCACACCGAGGTTGCAGGAGCAGATCTCGTCGGCCTGGTCCTCCCCCGAGGCGAGGAGCTCCAGCCGGCGGAACGGGATGCCGCTGCGGTGCCGGCAGCGGCGCTCGAGCAGCGGCGCGAGGCCGACCAGGCGGGGCCCATCGAAGAAGAGCGCGGCGCGCAGCGAGCGGCCCGGCGCCCCGAACACGCGCCACCAGGCGAGCGTCCAGTCCGGCGTGACCATCGGCTCGTTCAAGCCGCTCCGCCTCATCAGATCTTCCCACGCCCCGCGCATCGCGCAGAGCTCGGCGAACTCCGTCACCAGATGAAACCGCAACATCTCCCCTCCCCTCCGGACAACCCCGCTCCCGCTCCCGTGTCCGCCGCCCCGCCCGGGCCCTCCTCGCAGCGGCGCGGCGGCGGCATCGCTCCCCTTCAGCGCCATCGCGGCCGCAGGTGGGCGAGCGCCCCCCGCGCCGCGCCGAGGCGCGTGCCCAGCCACGTCATTCGATATCCCCCCTCGTCGGCGCGCCGCTCGGCGCGCTCGTGCTCATAAGGGACCCGGTGAAATGAGATCTCCTGCCGCCACGAGTCGAAGACGGCGAAATCCGCGAGCTTCTCGCTCCTCCGGGCCGCGTCGACCGAGCCGGGGTTGATGAAGAAGCGCTGGCGCCCGCGGCCCAGCGCGACGCGCTCGCCTGTCGGCCGCGCCGTCGCGACCCCCGCCTCGACCTCGTAGAGCGCCTGGACATGGGTGTGCCCGAAGAAACAGATACGCCCGCTCGGCTCGCGCTCGCGGAGGAGCACCGCGTTCTCCTCGATGTGGACGGGGCTCACCATGTACTGGCAGACATCGGCGACGCCGCCGTGAACGAGGACGATCTCGCCCTCGATGACGCGCCGCTTGGGCAGCAGCGCGAGCGCCCGCTTGCTGTCCGCGGAGAGCGCGCTGCGCGTGCGCCGGAGCGCGAAGGCCGCCTTGGCGCCGCAGCGCTCGACGCCCAGCCGCCCGATCGCGATGAGGTCGTGGTTGCCCGCGATCGCGAGGACCGGCGGCCGCGCGAGCAGGCGCACGCACGCGTCCGAGTCGGCGTTGTACCCGACGATATCCCCGAGGCAGATCAGGCGATCCACGCCCCGCTCCGCAAGGAACGCCTGGACTGCCGAGAGGGCCTCGATGTTACCGTGAACGTCCGCGATGATCCCGTAGAGCATGGCGCGCCACCTTTCGTGTGAGGAATGAGCTGACCCATCGCGCAAAGGGCCTCGGGTCGTCCCAGGCGAAGGCGTCATAGAGGGTGTGCGCCCCCGCGACCGAGCCGATCCAGGCCGCGAGGGGCGCGTCGCTGCGCTGCTCCCGGAACGCGCGATAGACGCGGTAGACGTCGAGCCAGCGGTGGCCCGGGGCGGCGCGCGGCGGCGCGGCCGGGCGGCGGCCCAGGGCCAGGTAGTCGTACGCGACGCGCGGCAGGTTGACGCCCGCCGCGGCGCCCACGTGGTTCCAGAGGGTGTACCGGGCGTTGACCTCGAGGGTGTAGAGCGCGCCGCTCCTCGCGTCGCGCACGAGGTCGATCTTGAAGGGCCCCTTGAGCCCGAGCTTCCCGGCGACCTCGCGCCCGACCCCGGCGACCGCCTCGTCGCCCGTGACCTCGACGATCGCGCTCTCGCCGGCGAAGGCCGGGTAGGTGCGGAGCTTGCGCCCGCAGAACCACGCGAGCAGCTCCCCCCGCTCGTCCGCGAACCCGTGGAACGACACGAGATCGACGACGGCGCACGCGATGTGCTCCTGGACGATCAGATCCTGCTCGAGGCGCGCGAAGTGCGGGTGCGCGAGGAGCTCGGCGCGCGTGCTGAAGAGGCGCGCCTTGCCCGCGCCGCCGAGGAGCTCGTGCTGGATCTCGGCCCAGGCGGACTTGCGGCGCGGCTTCACGAGGAGCGGCTCGCGCAGGCCCGCGAGATCGGCGCCCCGCCGCAGCGTGCGCGGCGCGAGGATGCCTCTCGCCTCGCAGAGGCCGTAAAACTCCTCCTTGTCGAGCAGAGACCAGCACACGTCCTCCTCGTTGAGGAGGAAGAGGAAGTGCTGCGCCAGCGCTCTCCGGTGGCGGTAGATGAGCTCGAGCTGCGGGTCGGTGCCGTAGAACAGCGGGGTCCTGCGTCCGAGGGCCGCATGGAGCCGCTCCCCGAGGCGCAGGAGGACCGCCGCGGACGCGTCCCGGTTCGCCTCCTCGAAGCCGGGAACGAGGCAGGCGGCGCTCACGTGACGCGAGAACAGGACCTCGTCGGCCGGGTCCGTCGTCGCCACGATCACCGGGGTCCCGACCATCCCGTGAGGCCGGACCAGGGTGATGTCTCCGAGCACGAGCGCCGGGGGGCGCTCGGGGGAGAAGCGGGTAACGTCGATGTCTCCTCGGTCCATGATCACTCGACGAGCGAGGAGGGCAGGCCGGGGGTTTCGTCCTGGAATCCATCGAGCGCCGGGCCCGGATCGCCCGGCGCCGCCGCGCCTCGCTGGACGACGTGCCGCGTCAGCACCTGCTTCGTCCGCAGGACGCCTGACACGGAGCGGATGAAGCTCCGGTGATCGGCGCCGAAGTCGATCCGGGGCACGGAGAACGGCGCGTCCGGGGAGCTCTGGAACCCCTCGGCGGTCGCGTAGTCGCAAGGCGAATTGGTCACGGCGCCGAGAAAGCCGAGCCGGCGCAGGGTGGCGCTCTCGCGAGGGCCGAAGTCCCTCCCCACATGCCCGTTCGGATAACAGAAGATGGGGACCGGGCGCCTGGCCTCGGCGCACAGGCGCGCCCAGGACACGAGGATCTCGTGCTTCGACTGCGCGTCGCTCGTCCTGGAGAGCACCGGATGGGTGACCGTGTGCGGACCGAACGTGATGCCGCGCGCCTCGCACGCGCGGACGTCATGCCACGACATGGGCGCGTAACGCGCGGGCGGACGCGCCGGGAGCTCGACCTCGGCGGCGGCGGCGAGCCACTCGATCGCGCGGAGCTTCTCGGCGTCGGGGACGCGCTTGCACTGCTCCATGAAGCGCCGCGCGAGCTGCGCCCGCGGGGTGCCGTCGTCCAGGCGGACGACGTGGCGCAGGCCCGCCATCATCACGCTGAGCTCGCGGCGCCGCGTCGTCTCGAACACGTACTCCACGCGGTGCCACCAGCACCACACCTCGCCGTCCAGATAGCCGGTCACGACGAAGAGGGTGGCCGGGCAATCGAACTCCGCGAAGAGCGGCGCGGCGACCGTCGCCTGGTCGCTCGTGCCGTCATCCATCGTGAAGGCGACGGCCCGGTCGATGGGCGGCGCCTCGCCCGCGAGGCTCCGGAAGACCCGCTCGAGCGACACGATCGGATACCGCTCGCTCCTCAGAAACTGCAGCGCGCGCCGGAGATCGCGCGGATCGAGGCCCGCGATGCCGCGGTCCGGGTCCGCGAGCCGATGCAGCACGATGATGGTCACGTGGCCGCGCATCATCCGCGTGAATGGCCGAGTCGCCCACGGCACGGCCAGCAGATCCGAGAGCCATTTCACCACGTTCGACATGAGTCCTCCCCCCTTCGAGAGCCTTTGGCAGCAGCAGAGATCGGTGACGGCAGCGCTCCGGCGGCCGCTCAGCTCGGGAGCGCCGCTGGCGAGCGCGGCGACGGGTGATCTCCGTGAGGCCGGCCGTCGCCGCGGTCCGGAGCGGCGGTGATCTCGCGCGGCTTCCGGTCCGCGCCCCAGATCCAGGCGAGCACGGTGCTCGGGCGGACGGCCGCGACGCGCGGCGGCTGCCGCACGAGCAGCAGCGCGTACAGGTCCATGTAGCGCTCGGCCATCCTGGCGGCGGAGTAGCGCCGGAGCGCGATCGTCCGGCCGCACCGGCCCATCTGGGCGGTGAGCCCGGGATCGGCCTGGAGCTCCGAGAGCCTCGCGGCGAGCGGCGCGACCTCGCCGGAGGGCACGAGGAAGCCCGTCTCGCCGTCCACGAGGGCGGTGGCCACGCCGCCCACGTCGGTCGCGACGGCCGGGAGCGCCGCGGCCATCGCCTCGAGGAGCGCGAGCGGCAGGCCCTCGGACAGGGAGGGCAGCGCGAACACGTCGAGCGCGGCGAGGAGCGCTGGCACGTCGTGGCGCTCGCCGGCGAACAGCACGCGATCGGACATGCCGAGCTCGCGCGCGAGGGCGGCGAGCCGCCCGCGCTCGGGTCCGTCGCCGACGATCAGGAGCCGCCCGCTCCAGGGCAGCGACCTCGCGGCGGCGCGCACGAGCAGCGCCTGGTTCTTCACGGGAGAGAGGCGCCCCACGCTCCCGACGACCCAGGCGTCCTGCGGGATCGCGAGCTCGGCCCTGACCCGGGCCCGCGCCGCCGGATCGGGCGCGAACCGCGACAGGTCGATGCCGTTCGCCACGACGTGCAGCTTCGGCGGGTCGACCTCGCGCCGGCCGAGGACGACCGCGGCGGTCGGCTGCGACACCGCGACATGGGCATCGACGAACGCCGACGCGGCGCTGCGCAGCCACCGCCGTCCTTGCATGTCCTGGGACACTCCGTGCCTCGTGTGGATGACCGGGACCCGGTGCAGCCACCCTGCGGGCGCCGCGTAGATGAGCGACAGGTGGTTGTGCGAGTGGACGAGCATGACGCCCCTCGTCGCGAACAGCGCGGCGAGGCGGGCGGTGAGCGTCCTGTCGAACCCGGGGCATTTCGGCACGAGGTGCACCTCGACCCCGCGCCGCCGGAGCTGCTCCGCGCGCGGGCCGTCCGGATCCTCGGCGATCGCGACCGCCAGCACGTCATGCCCCGCGGCGCGCTGGGACGCCGCGAGATCGACGACCACCTGCTCGGCGCCGCCGGTCTGGAAGCTGCTCACCACGTGCACGATGGCGAGCCGCCGAGGAGCCCGCGAATCCTTGCGACCGCGGTCCTCGGCACCGCAAACAGCCTGTGTCTCCATACCCCTCTCCCCCATCGAGTGGACTGCCGTTCATTCGACTCGCCTGCTCGTCCAGCGCCGGCCCTGCCTGGCTGTCCTCCTGGCCCACCGCGCCCGGCCCCTCCTGCACGGCAAACACCGTCCAGGGCATCGCCGGAGCGGACCTGGGATGGCCGGCGCCTCGATCCGACGGATCGACACGAGCGCTGCAACACGCCGCATGACTGCATGGCGGATGGCAGGGGCGCGACTCGGGTCCACTATACGGCGGATTCGAGAGCTGACAAGCGACTCAAGCAACAAACGGCAAAACCGAAGCACATGGCTGCACAACCCAGATAAGGAGTTGGTCCGCAGCGCCGAACAGAGGTGTTCCGTCCCAGTCTTCGACTGGCGTCCTCGAGAGCGGCGCCTCGCCGGGCGAGGAGCTCGTCGAGGGCGCGCCGGCGGCCGGACGTCGCCCGCAAAGCGGTTCGTTTTCGGCCAGTTACAAGAATCGTCCCCGGCCGGTCGCGAAAGGTGAGCCGCGTCCGGATCGCGCGAGCACTGTGGAGGGCGAGCGGCGGCCCGGGCGGGGGGCTGTCCTGCGAGGGAGCGTGGGTGGCGGCCGTTCGCCCAGCGGGGGCGCCGGGCGGCGACTTCGGATCCTCATCTCTTCACGTCTTCACGGAATGAAGGAGTTCGCGATGGACATTGCCGGACCGAGGACACCTCGATGAAGATCAGGAGCGGTGCTCCGGCGCGCGCCGGCGGGGCGGCGTCGGCCGCGAACGGCGTCAGCGGCTGCGCGGCGCCTGGCGAAGGTGATCGAGCAGCTGGGCCTCGTCGCTGCCGATCATCCGGTCGATGCCGTCCTCCCGGACATGGCGTTGAACCTGCAGCGCGCCCGCGGTCGTCCGTACGAGGATGGCGACGCGCCGGAAGCCGCTCAACAAGGCTGGCCGCAGCCGCTGCATCGCCGTCTCGAACTGCGGTTCATTCCGCCCCACCGCCGCGCGCAGATCGACGAGCAGGCACAGCCCGTTGCGGCCCACCCGGTCCAGCGCGCGGCTCACCTCCATCCACCGCTCCTCGAGCTGCGCCGGGGACTCCAGCGGCGTCGCGCTCCGCACGACCCGCACGAGCTGTGCCGCCGGGTCGATCGTCACGGTGTAGTGAGCATTGCGCAGGATCTCGAGCATGGTCCACGCTCATTCTATCATGAGAGCCGCCCTGGCGAGCCGGTCGTCTTAAGCTGCTGAGTTCGCCGCTCCTACCAGGCGGTCTCTTTTTTGTCCGAGTCTGCAACGACGGGCGAAGACATCGTCGAGAGCGCGTGTGAGTCGGCGTGGTTGCTGGTCCGCAATGTGGCTCGTATTCCGCCAGCTACGAAAGGTGAGCCGTCGGCAGATCGCGCGAGCACTGTGGAGGGCACGCGGCCGCCCGGACGGTGGGCTGGTCTGTAGGCGGTATAGATGTCACCGTTCGCCCTTATGTAAGGAGAGTGGTATGCGCGCTTTCTCATCGCACGTGGTCCTCTTCGGTCTCTTCGCGCTCTCCATCGCGGGATGCGGCGGCGGCGGCACAGTAGAGGTGGGGGTCACCGCACAGCCGCTCCAGGTCCCCCTTGCGCCCCCGGCGGGCGGGGATGTGGCCATAGAGGCGCGTCTCGCGGTCACGATCACCGAGGTGAGCGTCCACATCGCGGGGGACGAAGGTTCGCCCGGGGGTGACGGCGATTCGGCCGATCGAGAGGACGCAGGCGAAAAAGGCTGGACGACGCTCTTCAGCGGCGAGGTCAAGGTGGACCTCCTGGACGCGATGTCGACCGAGGAGTTCCTCGGCTCGAACGAGGTCCCCGCGGGCAAGATCACGCAGGTGCGGCTCGTGCTCGCCGGCGCCGAGCTGGTCGACGCGGCCGGCACGAGCCCGGTATCCTGTCCTTCCTGCTCGCAGTCGGGGCTCAAGATCGTGACCGAAGGCGCGGTCGAGGTGAGCCCCGGCGGTACGCTGCACCTCACGCTCGACGTCGATCAGGCCAGCTCGTTGACGCAGGACGAGAGCGGCTATCGCCTCGATCCCGTCATCAAGATCGCCCAGGCGGAAGAGCGCTGAGCCGCGCCGGCGGCGGCGCCGCACAGCGGCTTCAAATCATCATCTGTTCACGGAACCGGGGGGGACACCTGGATGAGAATTATCGAACGGAGGACACCTCGATGAAGATCGCCGATTACGCCCGTCTGGCTGCGCAGGTCGTCGCTGTCGCTCTCCCGCTCGTCGCGCTGGGCTGCGGGCCTGACCCGGAGAAGGTCGGCGATGAATGTGCTCCGGACGATGGGTGCCCGAACGGCCTCGTGTGCGCCGAGGGAGGCGAAGACCACATCTGCTACGCGCCGCCCGGCGCCGGCTGCGAGGCGGGCGGCACCGACTATTGCCTCGGCGACGCCGTCTGTGGGGAGGACAGCACGTGCCGAGTCCCGCTCGGCGGCCCCTGCGCCGGGGACGCAAAGGACTTCTGCGCGGAAGGCACGGCGTGCGGCGCGGACGGCACCTGCCAGATCCCGCCCGGCGGCGAGTGCGATCCGGCGGGCCCCGACCATTGCCTCGATGACGCGGTCTGCGGCACGACGCGGGACGGCAAGGGACTCTGTGGCATCGCCGAAGGCGGCGAGTGCGACCCGGAGGCCCCTCTGTGCGCCGGCGGGCTCACCTGCGCCGAGCTGGTCGCGGGCGGCCATGCGTGCTACCCGCCCGTGCTGGCGAAGGGGAACGTCTTCGACTCGGAGAGCACCTCGGGCATCGAGGGCGCGCTCGTGCTCGCCTTCGACGATCAGGCGACCGCGATCACGGACGTGACGACCACCGACGCCGCAGGCACTTACGTGCTCGAGGTGCCGGTGCCTCGCACGGAGAACGGCGCGCCGATCGAGGACGTCCTCTTCACGTTGCGGGCGAGCGCGCAGGACTATCAGCCCTTCCCCGGTGGGCTCCGCACCGCGCTGCCGATCGCCTCGAGCGAGGCGACGTCGGGCGACGACGGGTGGGGTATCGAGACCGCGCTGACGGACATCGCGCTGATCGCGCTCCCCGAGGACCAGCGGGGGCTGCCGAGCATCTCGGGCTCGGTGCTCGCGGACAAGCATTCCGGCGGCGTGCTCGTCGTGGCCGAGGACGGCAGCGGAAAGGGGTTCAGCGCGGTGACCGATCGCGGCGGCGCCTATACCATCTTCAACGTGCCGGGCGGCAGCTACGCCGTGAGCGGCTACGCGGCGGACCTCGCGCTCGATCCGGCGACCGCGGAGGTGGGCGACGCGGCGCTGACGGGCGTGGATCTGACGCGCTCGGAGGCCGTCCTCGGCACCCTGTCTGGCACGATCAACATCGTCAATGCGCCCGGCGGCTCGACCACCAGCGTGGTGCTCGTGGTGGCGTCCACCTTCAACGACACCTTCGTGCGAGGAGAGGTGCCGCGAGGGCTGCGCACGCCGCTCAGCGGGCCGCCCGACGTGAGCGGCGAGTTCAGCATCTCCGGCGTCCCGGCAGGCGAATACGTCGTGCTGGCCGCGTTCGAGAACGACGCCCTCGTCCGCGATCCCGATCCGAACATCGCCGGCACGCAGCTCGTCATGGTGGAGATGCCCAGCCCCGGCGAGGACATCTCGCTGCCGACCTCGTTCAAGATCACCGAATCGCTGCCGGTGATCGGCCCAGGCGCGACGGATCCCGAGCCGGTGACGGGGGCGCCCACGCTCCGGTGGGGAGATGACTCCAGCGAGGACTTCTATACCGTAGTCGTCTACGACGCCTACGGCGAGCTCGTGTGGTGCCTCTCGGACGACGAGACGTGTGCGGGACCGAGCATCCCGGGATCGAGCGGCGGAGAGGAGGTCTCGGTCGAGTACGGCGGCCCCCTCGATCCGGGCATGTACTATCAGTTCCGCGTGACCGCCTGGCGCTCCCCGGGCGGCGAGCCAGGCCCCATCTCGGCGACCGAGGATCTGCGGGGCGTATTCTACGTCGCAGGCCAGTAGCGTCACCCGCTCGGCCGACGGCGAGGCCGCTCGTCACGAGCGGTGTCGTCTCGGCCGAGCCGGAGCCCCGCCGCGCATGGGCAAACCCTGGACGGCAGACCCACGGTACGCATCGAGCAGCGGAGTCAGCGGTGCGACAACCACTCGTCCCGTCCTTGGCGGAAGGACTGAACTGCTTCGGGCGCTCGCCTCGCCGTGGACGCCCATCGACCGATCGGATTACGCTCCGCAGGTGCCGAGCCGCAGCAAGGATGACGATGAGGCGCGCTCCCCGGCAGGGAGCGCTACCGGCGGGGGCAGCGGGGCCGATGACGGCGCGCAAGCCCGGTCGTGTCGCCTCGACGATCGACGCGAGCAGCGCCCGCTCGCCCCTGGACCAGCGAAAGGCGCCTTCGGGGGGCGTGCGCGCGGCCGGCGCGCCGCGGGGGTCGCCCGCGTGCGCCCGACGCGCGGCGGACGGCTTGCGGTGGCCTGTCCTTCGTCTTAGCAACACCTGCCGAGCGCATGCAGCACGCACAGCCGACCTTGCTTGATCTCCGGGACCTCATGACGGTCGGTTCGGTGTCCGAGATGCTCGGCGTATCCGCCTGGCCCCTGCACCGCTGGGACCGGGTGGAGCGTGCGTGCTCATGAGCCCGCCGCCTCACGACAGCACCGCCGCGCTCTCGCCGGAGGCGGTCCGCTTGGAGGACGTGCTGGCCACCGAGGAGCTCGTCCGCCGCCGGTCCCGGCTGCCCGACCACGCGGCCGAGAACCGGGCCCTGCTCGCCCTTGCCGAGGCCATGGCCGGGCCCCTGGAGAACGTCCTCCCGGCGCTCGTGTCGCTCCTCCTCGAGCTGTGCCGGGCCGACTCGACGGGCGTCAGCGTGCTCGAGGAGGAGAAGGACGGCCGGGCGGTGTTCCGGTGGGTTGCCGTCGCCGGGGCGTTTGCGCCCAACCTCGGCGGTACGATGCCCCGGTACGAGAGCCCGTGCGGCCTCGTCCTCGACCGCGATGCGACGCTCCTCTTCTCGCACCCTGCCCGTCATTTCGTGGCGGGTGCCGCCGTGGAGCCTCCGGTCGTCGAGGCGCTGACCGTCCCTTTCCATGCGGGCGACACGCCGATCGGCACGGTCTGGGTCCTCGCTCATGGCGAGGAGCGGAAGTTCGATGCCGAGGACGCCCGGCTTCTTTCCAGCCTGTCGCGGTTCGCCGCCACGGCCGTGCATGCCCTTGCCCAGGCGCGGGATGCCCGGCGGGCCGCCGAGGCGCTGCGGGAGAGCGAGGGCCGGCATCGGTTCCTGGCCGGGCTGGCCGCTGCCACCCAGCCGCTCGCCGACCCCGGCGACGTCATGGCGGTGACGGCGCGCCGGCTCGCCGAGCACCTCGGCGTGGACCGGTGCGCCTACGCGGAGGTCGAGGACGAGCGTGTCTTCGTCATCACGGGCGATTACACGGCGGGGGTCCGGAGCATCGTCGGCCGGTGGCCGGTCGCCGATTTCGGCCCCGAGGTGCTGCGGCTCATGCTGGCGAACGAGCCGTATGTCATCGACGACGTCGACGTCGATCCGCGGGCCGGCGACAATCTCACGGCGTACCGGACGACGCAGATCCAGGCGGTCATCTGCGTCCCCTTGCACAAGTCCGGCCGGTTCACCGCCGCGATGGCGGTCCATCAGAGGGTGCCGCGCCGCTGGAGCGCCGCTGAGGTCGGGCTCGTGCGGCTCGTGGTGGGCCGTTGCTGGGAGGCCATCGAGCGGGCGCGGGCGGCGCGGGGCGTGCGGGAGCGGGACGAGCGGCTCGACTATGCGGTCCGGCTATCGGGCCTCGGGTTCTGGTACTGCGATCTGCCGTTCGACGACCTGATCTGGGACGACCGGGTGAAGGAGCACTTCTGGCTGCCGCGGGATGCCCGGGTGAACATCCGCACGTTCTACGAGCGCCTGCACCCGGGCGACCGGGAGCTGACCCGGCGGGCCATCGAGGCGTCGATCCGCGAGCGGATCCCGTACGACGTGGACTACCGGACGGTCGATCCTGCCACGGGGGCGATCAAGTGGGTCCGGGCGCTGGGCGGGACGGCCTATGCGCCGGACGGCGCTCCGCGGCGGTTCGACGGGGTGACGGTCGACGTCACCGCCCGCAAGCTCGATGAGGAGCGGGTCGCGCGGCTCCTCGAGCGGGAACGGGAGCAAGGCCGGCTCCTCAAGCAGGTGGCGGACGCCGCGCTCACCATCCATGCGTGCGGGTCGCTGGGCAGCGTGCTGGAGGGGATCACGGAGGAGGCGCGGCGGATCATCGGGGCGCACCTGGCGATGACCCGGGTGACCGCCGGGGACGACGGGTCACAGGCGGTCAACACCGTGTCGGTGTCCGGGAAGTACGATGGCTGGCGACTCTCCTGGGTTCCGTCCACAGAGAATTACGTCCACGCGGTGGTTTGCCATACCAACCGCCCCGTGCGGCTCACCCAGGTTGAGCTGGAGGCACCCCCGGCGTGGCTCACCCAGGTTGAGCTGGGGACGCCGCCGCCGCACCCCAACCAGGTTGAGCTGGGGGAGGCACCCCCGGCGTGGCTCACCCAGGTTGAGCTGGGGACGCCGCCGCACCCCAACCAGGTT
Source organism: Sorangium sp. So ce887 (assembly GCF_051521455.1). Classification (NCBI taxonomy): domain Bacteria; kingdom Pseudomonadati; phylum Myxococcota; order Polyangiales; family Polyangiaceae; genus Sorangium; species Sorangium sp. So ce887. Next base: position 6,750,099 of record NZ_CP150354.1, read on the forward strand.
GAGCTGGGGGAGGCACCCCCGGCGTGGCTCACCCAGGTTGAGCTGGGGACGCCGCCGCACCCCAACCAGGTTGAGCTGGGGGCGGCGCCCCCCACCCAGGTTGAGCCGGCAGCGTCCCCCACCCAGGTTGAGCCCCCGGCGCCCCTGGCCTGGCGGAGCCTCCGCGCCGAGGCCGACAGGCCTCCGCCGATGCGGGGCTGGCTGGTCGTGCCGTTCATCGGCCGGCGCGGGGAGAACCTCGGCCTCATCCATCTCTCCGACAAGCACGACGGCGAGTTCACCGAGAGCGACGAGGCGATCCTCGTCCAGCTCGCGCACATCGCGTCCGTCGCGATCGAGAACGCCCGGCTCTACGACCAGCTCCGCGACCAGGACCGGCGCAAGGACGAGTTCCTGGCCACGCTCGCCCACGAGCTGCGGAACCCGCTCGCTCCCATCCGCATGGGCCTGGAGATCCTCGAGGTCGCCGGCAACGCTGACCAGGCCCGGAAGATCCTGGACATGATGGACCGCCAGGTCGGCCACATGGTCCGGATGGTCGACGACCTGCTCGACGTCTCCCGGATCACCCGCGGCAAGGTCGAGCTGCGGAAGGAGCGCGTCGACCTCCGGGCGGTCCTGCACAGCGCCCTGGAGACGAGCCGTCCGTTGATCGAGGCGGCCGCGCACGAGCTCGCGGTCCGGCTCCCGCCGGCCCCTCTCCTGCTGGATGCCGACCCGACCCGGCTGGCCCAGGTGTTCGCGAACCTCCTCAACAATGCGGCCAAGTACACCCCCGCCGGCGGCGGCATCCGGCTCGCCGCCCAGCGGGACGGCGCCGCCGTGGTCGTCCGGGTCGCGGACAACGGGGTTGGGATCCCGGCCGACATGCTGTCGAAGGTCTTCGACATGTTCACCCAGGTTGGCCGCTCGATCGACCGGGCCCAGGGCGGCCTCGGGATCGGGCTCACCCTCGTCAAGCGCCTGGTCGAGCTGCACGGCGGCACGATCCACGCCGAGAGCGAGGGCGCCGGCCGCGGCTCCACGTTCACCGTCCGCCTCCCCCTCGCCGCCGCCGCCGAGGTCGCGTCGAGGCCATCGTCCGCCGGGCCTGCGAAGGGCGCCCCCTTGGCCACCCTCCGCGTCCTCGTCGTGGACGACAGCGTCGACGGCGCCGAGAGCCTGGCCCTGCTCCTCCGGATATCGGGGCATGAGACCCGTGCGGTTCACACCGGCCCCGAGGCGCTGACCGCGACCCGGGAGCTCGGCGCCGACATCGTGTTCCTGGACATCGGCCTGCCGGGCATGAACGGCTACGACGTGGCCCGGCGGCTCCGGGCGGAGCCCGACCTGGCCGGGCTTTTTCTCGTGGCGCTCACCGGGTGGGGGACGGAGGAGGACCGGCGGCAGGCCCGGGAAGCGGGGTTCGACCACCACCTGACGAAGCCGGTGGACGCGGCCGAGGTGAAGCGGCTCGTCGCGCGCGTCGCCGCAGCCCGCCGGCCGGGCGGCTGACGGCGGGTGCGCGGCGCGCGGCGCGCGGCGCACGGTCGACGCTCACTCGACGACGATCGCGACGGAGGCCGGCAGCGAGCCGACCTGGACGGTGACCACGCCCTCCTCGTACGAGAAGGGCACCGCGCGATCCTCCTCGAAATCGATCGACGCGACCGTCACCTCCGTCGGGCTCGCGTCCAGGGGGAAGCTCGCCGTCAACCCCTCTTGCTCCACCACGCCTTCGCTGTAAACGTGGTTGATCACGTGGAGCACCGTGCGGCCGTCCGGGAGCTGCGCGAGGTTGTGGCTCGTCTTCTTCTCGTCCGCGCAGGCCTCGGGGTCCTCGGCGGACGCGCACGCCTCGAAGGAGAGGGTCACCTCTCCTGTCAGGTCGGTCGCCCCGTGGACCAGGTCCGCGTGAGATCGGTAGAAGTCGCGGAAGCGCGCGAAGAACTCCATCATCTCGAGCGCGGTCGCCGTGTTCTCGTCCGTCGTCGTGTGCAGCGGCAGGGCGAAGTACAGGCCGTTCGCGTAGACCTCCGCGGCGAAGACACGGAAGTAGTCCTTCCGCTCCTCCAGCGGGAGCGCGTAGTAGCGGTTCATCATGTCGTTGGGCCAGTCCAGGAACAGCATCAGCGGGACTTCCTTGCCGCCGACGAGCTCCTGAACGCGCTTCGAGCGCGCCTTGAGCCCGCGCAGGGCGGTCTGGAACGACACGGTCCCGTCCAGGTGTCCATCCACGATGGGCACCCAGTCCATGCCGCGCGGACCGTCGCCGTCGATGTTCCAGTCGTACAGGCCCACGCTCTGCATGTCGACGAACGGGATGATGCCGTTCGAGGTGATGAAGATCTCGCGGCCGTGCTGCTCGCGCGCGTAGCGGCGGAGCTCGAGCACGACCTCCTGCCAGTAGACGAGCGCCGGATAGACCTCGATGAAGGTCCCGACCTGCGGATCTGGCCGGTTCCCGACGGTCCAGCCCCACTCCTCGAGGAGCAGCTTGTTCCCGCTGTCGAACGGCTTCACCGTGGCGTTCATGCGCTGGAGGTAACCGCGGAAGTCGAAGCTCCTCCCGGCGGTCTCGGGCGCTCCTCCGCAGTCGAGCCCGTCCTCCGGCAGGAGATCGAGCTCCTGCTGCCAGCCGTCCGGGCGGCCGCCGTGCTTGCGACAGAGATAGTTTCCGAAGTCCGCGACATGGTGATCGTCGAACCCCTCGTTGCCATCGTACTGCGCGCCCCCGTAGCCGCCGTTGATCTCGTCGAACGTCAGCCCGTCCACGCCGAGATCGATCTGGAGCTTGCCGATCTCGATGAGGCGCGCGCGGTAGCTCGGGGACGCCATGCTCGACCGGTGGGCGCCTGGCACGATCTGGTCGTGGGCGACGAGCTCGCCCGCGGCGTTGCGCGTGGTCTGCTCCAGGAACTGCTCCTCGCTGTCGACCTCGTCTTCGAAGATGACGGATGCGGTGCTGCCGGCGACGAAGCGGATGTCGCGCTCGCGGCAGCTCGCCGGATACGCGGCGTCGTAATCGTCGGCCGCGATCCCGGTATCGCGCCAGCGCTGCCACGCTCTCGGCACCATGTCCGGGGCGAGCTCGAGCACCTGCGGATCCTCCTCATGCACCTCCACCTGGCTGAAGGCGAACACCGTCAGCTCGGACGTGTCGAACGTGCCGAATGCCTCGGGGTGGATCTCGGGCAGGACCGGCGCGATATCGCCGCCACCGCCCTCGCCTCCCGCGCCCCCCTCGCCTCCCGCGCCCCCCGTGCCGGTCGTCGTGGTGGTGCCGCCGGCGCCCGCCTCGCCGCCCGCGCTCCCGCTGGAGGCCGCCATGCCGCCGGTTCCACCCCCGGCACCGGCGCCGCCGGGGCTCGGGTCCGAGCTGCACGCGCTCCCGGCCAGGGCGCCGGCGAGGATCCCGCACGACAGCAGCCGGGGAAAGCCCGATCTCCCGATGCGGGCCGCGCGCCGCTGCGACCTGCTCGCCGGAGCCTCTCGACGCCCGGCGCCGCCCGCAATTTCGTCTTCGCAAAGAGTTGCCATGCGCACAGCAGACGTGCACGCCATTCGCCCTGTCAAGGCCGCGTTTCCCCACCGCACGAAGTTGACATGACGAGTCGACCGGGGCGATCCGCCGAAAATTCCAGCCCTGCCCGCACGCGCCTCATGGTTGACTTGCCGGATGCACCGCTCTCGCTCGGCGCTGCGCTCTCCTCTTTACTCACGGACCTGCATTCTCGACTTGCTCTCGATGGAGACGACCATGCCTATTCGACCCTCATTGTCGCACACCATTCTCCTTGGCCTGCTCGCTGCCGCCTGCGGATCGAGTGACGCCGCCCCGGGGGGCCCCGGCGGCGCTGGCGGCGCTGGCGGCGCTGGCGGCGCTGGCGGCGCTGGCGGCTCCGGCGGCTCCGGCGGCGGCGAGTCGGCTTCCCTGCTCATCGAGACGGACCGAGGTCCGGTGGAGGGCGAGGTCGTCGGCGCGACGCGCACCTTCCTCGGCGTCCCGTACGCCGCGCCGCCGGTCGGGGAGCTGCGCTGGCGCTCGCCCGCGCCGCACGAGCCGTGGACCGAGCCGCGGAGTGCGGTGGAGGTGGGCGTCCCCTGCGCGCAGATGGGCCTGCTCACGCCGGGCTTCGACGCGAGCTCGGGAGAGGACTGCCTCACCGTGAACGTCTGGACGCCCGAGCGCCCGGCGTCCTCGTCCTTGCCTGTCCTCGTGTGGATTCACGGCGGCGGCTTCGAGCTCGGGAGCGGCGCAGACGCGGACTACGACGGCCGGCTCCTCTCCGAGACGACCGGCGCGGTGGTGGTCACCCTCAACTACCGCCTCGGCCCGCTCGGGTTCCTCGCCCTCCCGGAGCTCAAGTCGGAGGATCCCGATCACCCCTCGACGGGCGCGTACGGCCTGGAGGACCAGCGCGCCGCGCTCGAGTGGGTCAAGGCCAACATCGGCGCGTTCGGCGGCGATCCGGGCAAGGTCACCCTGTTCGGCGAGTCGGCGGGCGGCATCAGCGTCTGCATGCACCTGGTGTCGCCGGCGAGCAAAGGCCTGTTCCATCGCGCGATCATCGAGAGCGGGCCGTGCGACAGCGCCACCGACGAGGCGACGGCCACCGCGCAGGGCCAGCAGCTCGTCGAGGCGCTGGGCTGCACCGACGCGCCTTCCGTCCTCGAGTGCCTGCGCGGCAAGTCGGCCGAGGAGGTCATGAGCGCGCTGGCGGCCGGCGAAAGGTTCCTCGTGGGCGAGGGCCCGACCTGGTTCCCGGTCATCGACGGCTGGAACCTCCCCGACACGCCTGGCAAGCTCCTCGAGGCCGGCAGCTTCGAGAAGGTGCCGACGATCCTCGGCAGCAACGCCGACGAGGGCTCGCTCTTCGTCGCGCTCTGGGGCGAAACCGCGACGGTCGCCGACGACGCCGAGTTCGCGGCGTTCGCCGAGACGTTCGCCCCCGGCCACGGCGAAGCGGTGGTGGCGCTCTACCCCAGCGAGACCTACGGCTCGGCGCAGGCGGCGGCGACGGCGGCGCTGGGCGACGCGATGTTCGTGTGCCCGACGCGGCGCGCGGCGCGCGCGATCGCGAGCGCCGGCGTGGCGACGTATCTTTACCATTTCACCCATGCGCCGCAGGGCTCGCTGCTCGGCGATCTCGGCTCCTTCCATTCGGCCGAGATCAGGTACGTGTTCGGCAACCCGGGGCAGCTCGTGCCAGAGCCGCTGACCGAGGGCGAGCTCGGGATGTCGCAGGCGATCATGGGGTACTGGTCGCGCCACGCGGAGAGCGGGGACCCGAACGGCGGAAACGCCGTCGAATGGCCGAACTACGATGCGGAGACGGACGAGAACATCGTCCTCGCCATGACCCTCTCTCAGCAGGCCGGGCTGAAGAAGGACCTTTGCGACGCGTGGGACGCCTTCGCCACGGCGGCTCCCTGAGAAGGGTCTGATCCCGGGCAGGGCCATGGTGTCCTGCCGCCGTGCGGCCGCGCTCGCGCTCCAACACGACTGCGGAAAGTTGCCCTGCATCAGCAGAAAAACCGCCATGGCGCCAAGGCCGCCAATGACGAGAGGGGCCGTCCCGCCATCCCCCCTATTTCCCTGATTTCTTGGCGCCCTTGGCGTCATGGGAGCTCGCTTCCCAGCCCGACTTCCCGCAGTCGAGCTAAGTACCGGTAGACATTGTGCTATCCTCGTCTCCGTGCTCTCCTCGTACGACCTCGCCGCCATCATGGCCCGCCTCGAAGGGCGCGAGGCCGGGCTCGACGTGGTCACGCAGGAGCGTCAGGCCGCGGTCGCCGCGATCCTGCAAGCGCCGGCGGGGCCTCCGGGAGCGGCGCTCGAGCGTGCGGGGAGCCGGGAGCCCGGGGAGGCCGAGCTCCTCCTGATCCGCCGGGCCGAGCACCCGGCCGATCCGTGGTCGGGGCACATGGCGCTCCCGGGCGGGCGGCGCGAGCCGTCGGACGAGAGCCTGCTCGCCACCGCGATCCGCGAGACGCGCGAGGAGGTGGGGATCGACCTCGCGGCGCACGGCACCCTGCTCGCGCGCCTGCCCGACATCCCCGCGGTCGCGCGCGGGCGGCGCGTCGGGATGATCATCGCCCCGTTCGTCTTCGCGCTGCGCTCCACGCCGGATCTCGCCCTGAGCAACGAGGTGGCCGAGGCGCTCTGGACGCCGCTCGGCCCGCTCGCGCGCGGCGAGCGCGCCTCGAGCTATGCGTACACGCACGAGGGGAACGTCCACCAGCTCCCGTGCCTGCGCGTGGACGAGCGGGTCGTCTGGGGGCTGACCTACCTCATGCTGGAGCAGCTCTTCGACGTGCTCCACCGGTGAGCCGCCGGCCCGGGCGCTCGAGCCGGCCCATCGCCGGCGCGGGCCGGCTCGGACGTGGCGCGCCGCTGGCCGATCTCCGGTTCACCGAGTCATCGGCTCCACGCTCGCCCCTCCCCTTGGGGCGTGAGCGCTCCCCTCAGAACCCGCCCTCGATCGCGATCCCCGGCTGCGTGATGGGCCCGATCGTCTGCGGCGTGCACCCGCTGTCGTCGCAGCTCACGTCGAACACCTCCTTCGCGAGGGTCGCGTTCTGCACGTCGAGCACGAGGCCGAGGTAGCTCCGCGCGCTCAGGGCCCAGCGCTTCGACAGGCGCGCGTCGAGCCGGTAGAACGGATGGATGCGATCCGGGTGCTCGCGCGGCGGGCGGCCCGGCGCGGCCTCGTCGGCGGGGAAGCCGGTGTAGAAGACGTGGCGGATCCCGGCGCGCCAGCCCTTGCCGAGGTCGTAGAGCAGCGCGACGTGCGCGACGTGCGTCCGGTCGTAGGCGGAAGGGATCGTCACCTTGCCGCGCGTGCGCGTGGAGCGCGACAGCGTGTACGACGCCAGGAAGAACATGTTGCGCCGCAGCGCCCCGCGCGCGCCGAGCTCCAGGCCGTAGGTGTCGCCGAGGCTCCGCGTCAGGAAGCGCTCCGTGCTGAGGTTCGTGCCGCGCCCGGTGCCGATCGGATCGCTCAGGCCGAAGATCACCTGTCGAAATACCGTGGTATTGAAATTGACCGGACCCACGTTGACCTCGACGCCGAAGCTCGACTGCAGGCTGCGCTGGAGGCCCCCCGGGATGCCGCCGATCTGGAGCGCCGGCAGCGGGGCGAGGCCTGGCAGCTGCGAGGCGACGCCGAAGGCGGGGATGAGCCGCACGTGCTCGCCGATGCCGAAGCGGCCGACGATCCTCGGGTCCACGGCGACGGCGCTCCGGCCGAGCGAGGTGTAGTGGTCCACGCGCACGCCGGGCGTGACGGTCGAGCGCTCGTCGAGCACGAGCAGCGCGTCGGCCCACGCACCCAGCGCGAGATCGAGCCGGCTGCGGAAGAGCTCGGGGAAGCTCTCGTCGAGCTGGTCGATGCCCTCGGCGGGCTCGTCGTCCGCGCCCTCGGCGGGCTCGTCGTCGGGCGGCGGGCTGGGGCGCGGGGTCACCTTGTAGCGGTCGACCGCGGCGTCGACCCCGGCCCGCAGGAGCGCGCGCCCCCCGAGGATGGGCCGGGCCAGGCTGAGCCGCGCGTTGAGCTTCCAGGCCTGCGCGCTCTCCACGCCGACCCCGCGCGACTGGTCGAGCCCGAGGGTGACCGCCGCCCGGACGCGCGCGCCGGAGGCGTCGTCGCGGTCGTACCGCAGGTCCAGGCGGTGGAAGTCGCTGTCGAGCAGGACGTTGGTCGCCTCGGCGCCGCCTTCCTCGTCGACGGTGGCGAGGTAGTCGTACGCGCCGAAGGCGAACACGGTGAAGCGCTCTTCCGGCCCGAGCCGGTAGGTCATCCGGCCCTGGTAGTCGGCGTAGCCCACGTCGACGCTCGGCACGAGCGCCGAGGTGAGCGCCGCGCCGGCGGCGTAGTGGCCTCCGACGAGGACGTGCGTGTCCCTGTCCATCGGCCCCTCGACGACGCCGCCGAGGTCGACGAACCGGATGCTCCCCTCCCCGCGCCAGACGTCGGACGGAGGCGCGCTCTCGGCCTCGATGGCCGCGCCGGCGAGCCGCCCGATGTCCGCGGGATACGGGCCGAGGTGCATCTCGACGCGCTGGACCATGGAGGCCGGGATGACGCTGGGGCCGGCGCCCACGTGGAAGAGGAGCGGGACCTGGATGCCGTTGAAGAAGTAGCCGATGTTCCCGGGGGGCGCGCCGCGGATGTAGTAGTATGGCATGCCGCTCGCGATGCCGGTCACGCCGGGCTGGATCTCGATGGCGCGGTAGGGGTCGCCGAGCGCGCCCGGCAGCTCGCGGATGTCGCGTCGCGAGAGCGAGATGGAGCCCGGCGGGGCGCGGCTCCCCTCGACGGTCACCTCGATCCCGGCGGGCGCCTCAGCCGGCGCGCCGGCTGCCTCGGCGGGCGCGTCAGCCGGCGCGGTGGCCGCAGGCCGCTCGACCGGGGGCGCGGTGGCCGCTGGCGGCTCGACCGGGGGCGCGGTGGCCGCTGGCGGCTCGACCGGGGGCGCGCCGGGGATCGCCGGGGCGGGCTGGGAGTGCGCCTCGCCGGCGTGGAAGCTGGCGGCGGCGGCGATCGCGAAGGCGAGGAGGGCGCTGGAGGATCTCACGCGGATGTCGTCGATACGCCGCCGGGGAGGTGGAAGATCCGCCTCCTGGCGCCCCGGAGTTAGCAAATCCAGCCGCTCGGCGAAAGCCAGGGAGGCACGGCGGGCGCTCCTTGCCGCCGGGGACATCGCCGTTGCGGGTGCCACGGCCGCCTCCGGCCCCTCGGTGCACGGAACGACGATCTGCCGTGCCCGCCCGCGGTCTCCTGGGGCGAGCCCTCCAGCGCGTCCTTGCCGGGACCCCGGCGCGCGATCGCCGTCGTGTGCAGCGCCGGCGATCGCATCGGCGAGGCGGCGCCCCTCCGCGCTCGCCCCGTGACAGGAGCACAAAAAACAGAGCGCCCATTCGACGGCGGGGGGGGATGCCGTCACGGGCGCTCTGCCATGCATACTTAGCAGGACACGGGCCAGGGCTCGGCCCTCCTCACTTCATGCGGTTATCCCTAAGGATGACCCTTACATCTTTCGTTCCTGAGATCGGGGCTTTCAGTCCTGACACCTCGGCAGCTCCGCGCGTCCGCAGCTCCGCCGAGGTCGAGGCCGAGGCGTGCGAGCCAGCTCGGGCTCCCGGGTTGACGAACCGTACGACGTACGTTACACGGTACGCATGAGCTCGCCCTTGCCCGTGGACAGCGACATCCGGCCTTTCCGCATCGACACCCCGCAGGCTGCGCTCGACGACCTGCGCGACCGGCTCGCCCGCGCCCGCTGGCCTGACGAGCTGCCCTCTGCGGGCTGGTCGTACGGCGTCCCGCTCGGTTATTTGAAGGAGCTCGCCGGGTACTGGCGCACCACCTACGACTGGCGCAGGCACGAGGCGCGGCTGAATGAGCACCCGCAGCTCACGACGACGATCGACGGCCAGCGGATCCATTTCCTCCACGTGCGCTCGCGCGAGCCCGGCGCGCTGCCGCTGATCGTGACGCACGGCTGGCCGAGCTCCGTCGTCGAGTACCTCGACGTCATCGGTCCGCTGACCGATCCCCGCGCTCACGGCGGCGATCCCACGGACGCGTTCCACCTGATCATCCCCTCGCTCCCTGGATACGGCCTCTCCGGGCCGACCCGCGAGGCCGGATGGGGCGCGCGCCGGATCGCCCGCGCCTGGGCCGAGCTCATGCGAAGGCTCGACTACCCGCGTTACGGCGCCCAGGGCGGCGACTGGGGCACGTGGATCTCCCGCGAGGTCGGCCTCGTCGACCCCGACCACGTGATCGGCGTGCACACCAACGGCCTTGTCTCGTGGCCGTCCGGAGATCCCGAGGAGCTGATTGGCCTGACGGACGTCGAGCAGGCCCGGCTGAAAGCGTCCGAGTACTACCTGCGCGAGCTGTACGGCTACAAGAAGATCCAGTCGACCCGGCCCCAGACGCTGGCCTACGCCCTCTCGGATTCACCGGTCGGCCAGCTCGCCTGGATCGTCGGCGTGCTCAAGGAGTGGACCGACTGCAAGGACACCCCCGAGGACGCCATCGACCGCGATCGCATCCTCACGAACGTCATGCTGTACTGGCTCACCAACACCGCCGGCTCGTCGTCCCGCTCGTTCGTGGAGACCCCGGACACGCCCGACGACGCGGACCTCGCCGACGTGAAGCCCTCCACCCTGCCGACCGGGGTCGCCGTGTTCCCTCGGGACATCATCGCTCCGATCCGCAGGTTCGCCGCCCGCGACAACACGAACATCGTGCACTGGTCGGAGTTCGACCGCGGCGGCACCTTCGCGGCCATGGAGGAGCCCGACCTGTTCATCGGCGACGTGCGCGCCTTCTTCCGCCGCTTCCGCGGACCGGCGCAAAAGGGGTGATCTCATGGGCGAGGTGACGACGATTCCCGTGCTGCCGTGCGTGTCGATGCCCGAGACCCTGGCGTTCTACGGCGCCCTGGGCTTCGAGGTCACCCATCAGCAGACGAAGCCGAACGTGTACGCGGCGACGCGCCGCGGCGACATCCACCTGCACTTCATGGGCCTCAAGAAGCTGGATCCCAGCGCGTCGTACAGCACGTGCCTTGTGCTCGTCCCCGAGGTCGAGCGCCTCCACGAGACCTTCGCCGAGGGCCTGCGGCAGGCGTACGGCAAGGTGCCGATCGCCGGCTTTCCCCGGATCTCGCGCATGAAGACGGGGCAGAGCCGCTTCACGGTGGTCGACGTCGCAGGCAACTCGGTCATCTTCATCAAGCGGGACGCGCCGGACGACCACGACGAGGGGGCCGCCGGGTCGCGCTCGAATTCGAGGCTGGGCCGGGCGCTGCGCGCGGCGGCGCGGCTGCGCGATTTCAAGAACGACGACGCCGCCGCCGCCAAGGTCCTCGACGTGGCGCTCGCACGGAAGGAGGCAGATGCCCCGTTCGAACGCGCGCGCGCCCTCGCGGCCCGGATCGAGCTTGCGGTCGCCCTGGGCGAGGGCGCGCGGGCGCGCACCCTGCGCGCCGAGCTCGACGAGGCGCCGCTCTCCGATGAGGAGCGCGCGCAGCTCAAACCCCAGCTGGACGCCGTGGACGCGCTCGATCGATCGTAGAGCTCGCCAGTGACTCGTCCGGCCCGCGACCGATCCATGCTGCTCCGCCGGTCAAGATGGCTCGGTGCCAGGCGCGCCTGGGCGGGTCAGAAAGCGTCGGTCTCGACTGTCAGCACAGCTTCGTCGAACGTCTCGGGGTGCGAGAAGAACGGGAAGGTCAGCGTCGCGCTGCCGAGGATCGCCTCGAGCTCGTCGCCCACGGCCGTGAGCGCCAATCCGCTCCCCTCTCCCAGGCGGATGCCGGTGACGGCGTTCTCCTGGAGGATATTGCCGTGCCACGCTGATTGATGCCAGTAGTTGAACGTGGTGCGCGGGTTGGACGGCGCCGACGGATCAGGCACGGTGATGGGGCCGTCCAGATCGAACGCGAGGCCCACGGGGCGAGGTACGGAGATGGCCAGATCGGCCTGGGGGCCCGAGATGTCCGTGATCTCGTACGACATGAAAGGAGCGTAGCGCGCGTTCACGCCGAGGAGGCGGAGGCGAGCAGCGAGGCTCGGGTGGGTGGTCGCAAACGCGATCTGGTAGAAGTTGCGATCTCCAGCGCCCGTCGGAGGGACGACGCCGACCCCGAGCTGTGCGAAGACGCCTGGCCGGGCAAGATGGCCATTCACGCTGATCTCGGCGCAGTCCGCCGCCTGCGCGACCACGATGGCCATTCCGGGGACGGCCTCGATCACGATGTAGTCGTCCGGCACGAGCGGCGCGACGGAAGCGAAGGGGGCGAGCCCCACACCGGCGAACTCGTCGCAGTCGAGGTATCGAGCAGCGAAGTCGGGCGAGACGAAGATCGCCTCCTGCGAAGCGGCGATCTCCGGGGCGGCCTCCTGGTCGTCCGGCCCCCCCGTCGCCCCGCAGGCGGTCACGAGCATCAGCGGAAAGACCATCACGAACGCGCTCTTCTTCATCGGTTCTATCGAATCCATTCCAGAAATTCTCCCGGGCAGATGCTCCCACTGCCTTGCCGCCGCGTCTATGGCTATCGACGGGTACGGTCCCATCCTCGCGACGGCTCTCCGAGTGTTCTCCGACGAGGCGCGTGAGTGTGGCATCGGGCTGGGCGGAGCGCTGAGCCTGCTCCCTGTGCACGGCTCGGCACCGGCGCAAGAAATCTCCGCCGGGGACACACAGGCGCCGAACGCGGTCCGCCGGGCCGTCGCCGTCCACCGAGCTCGCCGGGGGCGATCGCGCTCGCTCTGGCCCCATGCGAACCCGACCCTCCCCTGCCCTCCACGTCCAGCACGCCCGGATGCGGTCCGGAAGCGATCCAGCCGCGACACGCCTTCCGTGACCAGGAGCAAAATTCTCAGAAAACAATCAGCGCACAAACATTGATAATCTAGTTGGCTTCACCGGAATGCTATCGAGGCTTCGACGCTTCACGGCAGATTGGGCTTTCCTGCCCTGGCCGACCCAAGTATGGATTCAGTGTGCGCGCTCTCCCTGCTCTGAATCGACGCTTGCGCCGCGCGCCCCGGCCGCGCGGGCCCACCGGCGTGAAGGAGCACGAGGAGAGCTTGGGGAGCCGGCGCCGAGAGATCAGCGCGGCGCAGTGACCCCTGTCCGAGAGCCGGACCGAAACACGCCAGAAAAGGGCCACCACGATGACACCAAGGAAGTACCCGATCCTGATCGCGCTCACGCTCGCTGCAGCCGGGAGCTTCGCGGGCTGCTGGCCCGGCGGCCACGTCCAGGTGTATTCGTGCGACGACCCGTGCTGGGGCCTGGAGGCCTACGAGTGCGACGAGCCGTGCGCCGTGTGCGAGGGCGCGTGCGTGGAGCTACCGTACCTCGGGTTCAGCGATCCCATGCTGCTCTGGCGGGGCGACTCGACCGACGGGGCCTCTGCGCCGGAGTGCCCGGCGGAGACACCGGACCTCGTGTTCGACGGTTACGGCGGCTTCGCCGACGCGCACAGCTGCTCGACATGCCTTTGCACACAGCCCTCCTGCGAGCTGCCGCCGGGCCTCCGGGGCAGCGCCTCGGCCACGTGCGACGGGACGGCGGCCGCGTCGTTCGACGCCCCCGACGGATGGGACGGCGCATGTACCGCGCCCGACGCAGCAGCCTCGGAAGAGCTCGGCTCGCTGCTCATCCCGGCGCCGACCGTGGACGCCTGCGCGCCGACGATCGATCCCGGAGGGGCGCCGCTCGAGCTGCCCGCCCCCTTTGCTGTGCGGGCGCGCGGCTGCGCCGGGACGGCGGACAAGCACACGTGCGGGAATCCCTCGCTGATGTGCATCGCTTCCCCCGTGCCGCGACCGGAGGGCTTCTCGATCTGCATCCACCACCTCCGCCAAGGCGAGCCGAGGTGCCCGGAGGAATACCCCGAGCTGCAAGCGCTCTACACGGGCTTCGACGACACGCGCAGCTGCACGCCGTGCGGGTGCGATCCGCCCGAGGGCAGCGCGTGCTCCGCGCTCGTGTCGGCCTACGAGGACGGCAGCTGCCGCCAGCTCCTCGGCGCCGAGACGGTGACGCTGGCCGGGCCGAAGTGCGTCGCAGGGCCGGACCTGCGGCTCGAGAGCATGGCGGCGAGCTGGGTCACGAACGAGCCGGGCACATGCGCCCCGACCGGCGGAGTCGCCACGGGGCAAGTGATACCGAAGGGCGTTTCGTATTTTTGCTGCCAGTCCGACGAGGCCGTCTTCGTGCACTGATGACCTCGCCCGCCCCGCACGCCCGTTCGACGCAGAGCGCGCGGTGCCCTTTGGCGTCGAGGACGCGACTTCGTGTACCCGGGCGCGCGCTTCGCGGCTATAGAAGCGAATCACGCGGAAGGGAGAGCGGATATGCGAATCGCACGATGGTGCTTCTGGATGGCGCTCGCAGCGAGCGGCTGCAGCGCCTCCGACAGCGGCACGTCCCCGGCAGACAGCGGCCAGCCCACAGGCGCCGGCGATAACGGCGGCGAAGGCGGCCTGGACGGCGCGGACGGCGCGGACGGCGCGGGCGGTGAAGACGAGACGTTCGGCGCCGGCGCCGGGACCGGCGGGAGCAGCGGGGACAGCGGGAGTGGGGACGCTGACAGCCGTTGCGTCGAGCGGGCGGCCTTCGTGTATGTGCTCTCGCAAGACAACGAGCTCTACAGCTTCAAACCGGATCGCAAGGAGTTCACGAAGATTGGTGTTCTGGGTTGCCAGACCAACATGGATCCGAACTCGATGGCGGTCGATCGCGACGCGGTGGCGTGGGTCAACTACGCGCAGGCCGACGACAGCGCCGGGACGCTGTTCAAGGTCAGCACCGAGGACGCGAGCTGCGAGCCCACGGAGACGCCGCTCCCGGAAGGGTGGTCCCGGCTCGGAATGGGCTTCTCGAGCGACCTCTCGCGCCCGGACGCGGAGCAGCTGTTCGTGGCGGGCGCGACAGGCACGCCGGGCATCGGGCTCGGGAGGATCGACGGTCCGTCGGTGAAGCCGGTCGGGGAGTTCAGCGGCTCGCTGCGCGGCGCCTCGGCGGAGCTCACCGGCACGGGCGATGGACGCCTCTTCGGCTTCTTCACCACCTCGCCGGTCCAGCTCGCCGAGATCGACAAGGAGACCGGCGAGATCATCGAGGCCACGGACCTGCCCGGCATCGAGACCCCCAGCGCCTGGGCGTTCACCTTCTGGGGTGGCGACTTCTACTTCTACACGGCGCCGGATCGGTTCCAGTCCGCGTCGCGAACCACCAACGTCAGCCGCTATCGCCCCTCGGACGGCTCGATCGACACGGCCTACATGACGAACATCGGCTTCCGCATCGTCGGCGCCGGCGTGTCGACCTGCGCCCCGCTCGAGACGCCGCGTTGAGGGGCTCCGGGCTCGTCGCGCCATAACGCCTCGCACGCCTCGCACGCCTCGCGCGCGCCGGCGTTCAGCCTTTCCCGACAAGACGTCTTCGTGAGAATCCCGGCACGATCGGGGGCGGATCCAGCGAACCCGTTCCCGGTCGTACCGACGTCTACCGTTCCGGCGCCGGCGGCATCACGTTGGGTGTGCCCGATCGGGCGTGGAGGTGCTGCGATGCGGATGAGGTTGCTCCCTGTGCTCTCGCTCGCGCTGCCGCTCGCTGCGGCGTGCGGGGCGGCGCCGGGCGCTGATCACCCGGCGCGCGAGGGCATCTTCGGCGCAGCGGGGCCGGGCGAGTTCATCCTGCTCACCGCCCGGGGCGAGCTCGTGAGCGCCGACATCGAGCCGGGGCGCGTCGTCGGGCCGGACGTGAACCTGGGCGTGTACGCGGCGGGCGGCGAGCGCGGCGGGCAGGCGGTCCGGGGGATCGCGTTCAACCGGGCCGTGAGCGTCACGACGACCGGGCAGGGCGCGACCGGCATCGTCGGCGCCATGCCGCTTCAGCTCTCGGTGACCCGGGCGGAGGCAGGGCTCCGCGCGCGCGGCCTCGTGGCCGGCGCCCTCTCCGACTACAGGCTGGACGACCGGCAGCTCACCGGCCAGATCGGGCGATGCAGCTACGAGCTCACACGGACGGGACGCACCTACGAGGGATCGCGCAGCTGCGGAGGCCAGCCTCACCACGTGACCGTCCTCCTGCCCCGCGGGCTGTCCTCGTGGAACGACGCCGCGCTCGCGACCACGCTCGGGCTGCTCCTTGGCGCATGAGGGCGCCGCCGCCCGTCGCGTGACGAATGACAGGCCGCGCAGCGGCTGCTAGAGCTCCGATCCACCCGGCAGGACGAGCGCCGAGAGCACGCCGGGGACGGGAAGGCCGAGCCTCCTGGGCCCCAGGCCTCGGAGGTCCTTGCCTCGCGCCTCGCACGAAAACCCCTCCTCTATCCCCGTGACGAAGCCCAGATCCGATGGCAACGCGCCGGGCAGGTCGGCCGCGGCGACTTCACCCGGCCTCCTCGAGGGGCGCTCTGCGCCCATCCCTGTCGGACCGCGGCTCGAGGCCGTGCTCGATCTCGCGTACCGCGCGCGGCGCTCGGTGCTGCTCGAGGGGCCGACGGGCATCGGCAAGAGCGAGCTCGTCCGGCAGCTCGCCGAGCGGCTCGGCATCGCCACGGTCGTGCTCGACCTGAGCCTCCTCGAGCCGCCCGATCTCGTGGGCCTGCCGGTCATCCGGGACAACCGGACCGCCTACGCGGCGCCGTCGGTGCTGCCCCAGGACGGCGCCGGCATCCTGATGCTCGAGGAGCTCAACCGGGCGGAGCGGTACATCCAGCAGCCGGCGCTCCAGCTGCTCAGCGCCCGGCGGCTGCACGAGTACGAGCTGCCCGCGGGCTGGGTGTGCTTCGCCGCCGTGAACCCCGAGTCGGCCGACTACCAGGTGACCCCGCTCGACCGCGCGCTCCGGGCGCGGTTCCTCAACCTGAGCGTCCGCGCCGACCGGGCGTCCTGGCTCGCCTGGGCGCAGGTGAGCGGGCTCCACCCGGGCGTGATCGCGCTGGGGCAGGCGCACGAGCGCATCCTGGACGACGTCCCGCCGCGCACGTGGACGTACGCGTCGCAGGTGCTGGGCGCGCTCCGTCCCGAGGAGCTCGCGGACGGCGTGCTCCTGCGCGACGCGCTCGGCGGGTACCTGCCGCCGAGCTGGGTGGAGCTCCTGCTCGCGTCGAAGGATTCCTGGTCGACGCGGCTGCCGTTCGACCTGCGCGCGCTGCTCGCCGACTACGGGCCGACCTCGCCCGCGGGCAAGGTGCTGCGCGCCGCGCGCGAGCGCGGGGAGACCGACCGGTTCGACGAGGTGACGGCGCGGCTCGCGCCGCTGCTCGAGGGGCCGGAGGTCGGCGTGCTCGCGGCGCAGCGGAAGCTGGCGCTTTCGGCGTTCGAGGCGCTGCTCGCCGACCTGCCCGGCGACCACCGCGAGCGCCTCCAGGACGCGCTCGGCGGCAACGCGACGGCGACGCAGCTCATCGACGTCCGCCCCGAGGAGCTGCTCCAGAACTACGCGGGCAGCGCCGCCGAGCAGAAGGTGCTGGGGTGGCGCGCCGATCCGCTGCGGCAGCACCGCGTGGGGCTCGTCGTGACCGCGCTGTCGGCGCACCTCGCCCAGCAGGCGAAGCTCGTCGAGGTGCGGCGGAGCAACGTCGCGCGGGCGTGCCTGGGCCAGCTGCTCGCGCAGCTGCCGGAGCGCTGGGCCCTCCGGCTCGCGGGGGCGCTGAAGAAGCACGGCGTCACGCCCATCCGGCCGCAATGAGGCGGGACAAGCAGACGGAGAAGCCAGCGCAGGGGACGGAGGAGCCGGCGCTCAGGGACGCGAAACCGGCGCGGGGGAACGCCGAGCCCGCGCCTGGAAACGCGAAACCGGCCCGGGGGAACGCCGAGCCCGCGCTCGAGAGCACAGCGCACCGCGAGGTGCCCGAGGACGAGCTCACGGCGTGGCTCGACGCCTTCGTGCGCGATCCGGGGTTCCTGGAGCGGTATCCCTGCTATGCGGCGATCCTCGCGCGGCTCGCGCCGGTCGCGGACCCCTCGGTCAAGCGCATGGCCGTCTCGCTGTTCGAGGGCCGCTTCTTCCTCCACGTCAACGTGGAGTCGTTCATGAGCGAGCCCGTGTTCCTGCGCGGCGTGCTCCTGCACGAGGTGCACCACGTGGCCCTCGGGCACCTCTGCCACCCCAAATTCGCGGGCGCGGACGAGCCGGAGCTCATGGATCTCGCGCTGGAGATGTCGGCCAACGAGTACATCGAGGAGCCGCTGCCCGACCCGATCCGCTGGCAGCCCTACGCCGCGCTCGGCCTGCGCGGCGGCCAGAGCACGCTGGAGCGTTACGAGCTGCTCGTGAGCGCGGCGCGCGAGGGCAAGCTCCCGCAGCGGGGCGGCGAGGCCGTCGACGACCACCGCGTGCTGCGCCGCCCATCGCGGGAGCCGGGCGCGGTGGAGCAGACGCGGCAGCTGCTGCTGCGTGCCGCCGAGGAGGCGGGCGCGCTCGCGGGCGACGGCGACCCGGCGGACCTGCCCGGCCTGACGCTCGCGGGCAAGACGCCCGGCCGGCTCATCGAGGAGCTCACGGACGTGCTCGGCCCGCGTGCGACCCCGCTCGACTGGAAGACCGCGCTGCGGATGTTCGTGGCGAGGGAGCGCGCGCCGGTGCACACGTACGCGCGGCCGAACCGGCGCTTCCCGGGCCGCATCGGCGAGGTGCCTGGCAGGACGTACGCGCCCCGGGCGATCGCGAAGCCGTCGGTGCTCGTGGCGATCGACACGTCGATGAGCATGCGGCGCGACGAGCTGGAGGAGGTCGCCCGGCAGCTGCAGGCGATGAGCGAGGTGGCGCGCATCACGGTGGCCGAGTGCGACACGGAGATCGGGCGCGTGTACGCCTTCGACGGCCGGCTCAACGACGTGGGCGGCCGCGGCGGGACCGATCTGCGGCCGGTGTTCGCGCCGGAGTTTCTGGCGGCGCGGAGGATCTCCGGCGTGATCTATTTCACGGACGGCGCGGGTCCCACGCCGCCGGCGCCGCCGCCGCTGCCGGTGCTCTGGATCCTGACGAAGCCGCTGGAGTTCGCGTGCCCGTGGGGGCAGCGGGCATGGCTGGACCGGAAGCCGCGGCGGGGGTGAGGGTGGCGGGCAAGGGCACGAAGAGGATCGCGCGCGGGGGGAGCGCTGCAGCGGAGCGCGGCCGCACGCCGGCTGGCCGTGCGGCGGCCTCGTCGCGCCGCGGATTCTATGGCGGCTGGTCCGAGGAGATCGTCGAGCACCTGGAAGACGAGTTCCGGAAGCTCCGCGCGCTCGCGACGCTCGAGCTCGGCCCCGAGCTGGAGATCGCGATCTGCCATGCGCTCCGGAAATTCCTCCCCGAGCGCGCGGGTGTCTGTCGCGGCTGGGTGGTGGACACCACCGGAGACAAGCAGGGCGACGACATCATCATCTACGACGCCGCGCGCTTCCCGACGCTGCGCGGGCTGGGCGGCGATCTCGCGATCCGGGAGCGCGTGCCCGCCGAGGCCGTCCTGGCGTACATCGAGGTCAAGCACACGCTGTATGTGCAGGCGAAGGTGCCCGCGAAGAGTCAGGGGCAGTCGCTCGTGAAGGCGTGTCGCCAGGTGGCGGGGGTGAAGGGGCTGCGCCGCGCCCCCGTGCCGCCGGAGATGATCGCGCCGAGGATCTTGCTGGAGAATGCGGTCAAGCGGAGCAGCGGCTTTCCAGCGATCCGCAACCCCTGGTATGCGGCCATCTGGGCGCTGAACCTCCGCGTCGACAAGGATCTAGAGCACAACCCGGCCGAGGCCGTGAAGCGCCGTATCGCTGCCGTCCGGCGGGCCGGCACCCGGGCCGAGCACCTCCCCGATGTGATCGCCGCCGGCCCGGTCCTGATGACGCCCGCGATCGTTGCCTCGGGGGTACGGGAGTCGCGGCCGTTCACCACGCCGGACACGGAGCTCATCTTCACGAACGGCATGAAGGCGCTGGGCGCGGCCATGGAGCACCTCACGTGGGCGATCGACGACATCCTTCTCGGCGAGATCCCGTGGAGGCGCATGCTCGAGCATCAGCTCCGGCAGGCGGACGATGAGGCAGGGAGCGTCCGGCTCAGGATCACCTGATCCGGCGGGAGCCAGCGCTGCTTCGAGCCGCGGTTGCCGTCTCCAGCGCATCGGAGGAGCTGTGGGACGTCAGCGACTTACGTGCTTCATCGCCAACTCGTTGCGAAATTGTGTTCCGGATCCGTTTTCCTCTGCGCAGGCGCGGAGTTCGACGAGGTGCGACTCGGTCGCCGTCAAGGCGTCTCGGTTGCGGCTTCGGGTTTCCGCCAATACACGCTGGATACGGCGGCCGGCGCCTGCTATCGCGCGGTGCCGTGGGTCAGCCCGACCAGTTCGCCAAGAGGACCTTTGCCGAGGAGACCGAGCGCATCACCGTCGGTGCGGCCAGATGGCAGGATCCTCCTGAAATCAGGCTCGAGAAGGTTCAATGCGATGGCTTCCTCGTGATCAACCGTCCAGATCGGCTCGAGCATCTTCCCGCGCCGTGGTCGGAAGCGCGAGCTCACGACGAGGTGATCATCGAGCTGAAGCTGGCCGGGGACCATGTGGACCGGATCGCGGCAGAGAGGGCTCTGCTGCGGCGTCAAGCGAGGCAGGTACAGCGCGCAGAGGAGCAGGGGCCGTCCTGGATGGGCGAGGAGCCGATCTGGATGGTCGCCGCGCACCTCCCGATGTGGCTCGCGCACACCCGCAACCCTGTTCGATTCGCCCCGGGTTGCTACCGCGTCGAACCGCTTGGACACCTTTTCCTGTGGATCGCGGCCAACGAGCTGCCTCTGCGCGACGACCTCGTGCCGTTCCTTGTCGCCCGATCGGGTCAGGCGCTCGACGAGTTCGCTCGATGGGTGGCGCCGCGAAGATCGCCCCGGTGGCTTCTGAGCATGCTACGGTATCTGGCGATGTCGACGAGCGTACGCAGGGAGCTCCTGTGGGAGTTCGAGAAGACCGAGGATCCCGAGATCCTGGCTCGGGATCAGGAAATTCTGGACGTCCTGCTCTCGGCCAGGCCTCAGATCATGGCGCGCTTGGTCGAGAAAGGGCGCCTGGAAGGGCGCCTGGAAGGGCGTCTGGAAGGGCGCCTGACCGAGGCCCGCGCCGCCCTCCGCCGTGTGCTCAGGCAACGGCGCCTCGAGCTGAGCCCGGAGAACGAGGCGCGCATCGAGGCGTGCGACGACCTGGCAACGATCGAGCGGTGGCTGGATCAAGCGGTCACGGCGACGAGCACCTCCGAAGCGCTGCAGTAGACCAGCACCTCCGCCGCTCCGCCTCTCCCTCCTCGCGGGCCCGTTCGAAGCGCGGCCGCACACGTGCTGTCCGCGCTCCCGTCCACGTCAGGACAGCGGGCCGGCTCGATGGATCTCCCCCCAGCCCCCACGGCGGCCTGCGAGCCGCCCGCAGCTTCGCAACCGCGGAGCCCCGTGCCACGCGCCGACATCATCGCGAGGCTTCGCGCCTCGACGCAGAGGCAGCATCCCGGGTCTAGCCCTGCGGGAGAGCGCGCCACATCACACACATAAACCCACACAAAACCACTTAACTCACCAAAAATTGACCAAGAATGGCAATTTTATCTTCGTAATTACAAAGGTTATGTATATCACAGCGTTGTGTCAGGACGTGCTGCGCGGGTGAAGAGCAGTGCCGGGGGCGGGTCGACGCCGGAAGCGGGGAAGAGCGACGTCACGCTCGACTCGCTGGAGGCCGTGCTCCGCGCCAGCGCCAACCCGAAGGACTGGGGCAAGCTCACCGAGGCCGCGGGCATGTCGGCGATCCCGGGTACGGGGAAGAGCAGGACGAAGGCGGACTACTCCGCCTATTTTTATGCGCTCCCGACCGGCGATCGCGGCCCCCTGTACCTCTACGGCGATCTCCGCCCCGTCCCCGGGGCGGAGACGAACGCCCAGCTGAAGCTGCGCTGGGAGATGATGCCGGAAGGCCCGACGCCGGAGCGAATCAAGAGCTCCAGCCGCGCCGTCGGAGGGTGGCCGAAGGTGCTGCAGCGCATCGCGGCGGCCTGGCCAGGGAACAAGGCCGTGAGCGTCGACGTGACAGCGACCTTCGTGGTCGATGAGGCGACCTACAGGCCGCTCCGGGCGCTGCGGCTCAAGGCCACGCCGTCGAGCGTGCGGAAGCATCGACTGACCCAGACGGCGGTCGCGTGGTCCGTTGACCCGCCGAGCGGCCCGGTAGCGCAGCTGTCGATCGCGCGGCTCCGTACGACGGAGCTCGTCCTCGTGGCCTCGGGGCGGCATGCACTGACGCTGGGCCCGGACATCGCAACAGAGCTGGAAGCTGCGGTATGGAAAGGCGCCCGCAACTTCCTCGAGGCGACGTGACCCCGCCCGGGCGCCGCCGCTCACCGCGTCCGCCCGCCAGGCTCTGGTCAGGGGGCGAGGTCATGGAGCCGTCCTCCACCGCGAAGGAGCCGGAGACGATGCGGGTGTCACGCACCACCGTCTACGAGCTCGCCGGCACAGCTGCACCGCCGACCCTCGCCGAGCACGAGGAACGCATCCGCAGCCTGGAGCAGCAGGTCGCGCAGCTCGGTCTCCAGGCCGCGCGGCGCGACGGCCTCATCACGCGACAGCTCAAGCACCTGCGGCGCGACGTCGACGGGCTCGCCCGCGAGCCGGTGCGGGGCGCTCGCCGGCCTGGGTGACGGGCGCCGGAGGCGGCGCGCCAAACGGCTCGCTGAGGAAAGGCTCGTCGAGCCAGGGCCGACCCGCCCGCTGCCCCTTCCAGGACGGCTGGGGCGCCGCGAGTTGGGCGTGCACGGCGCGCCGGGAGCCCCTCTCCTGCAACGCACGCGCTGTTCCATGCGCCGACGTCCGGTCGCTCGACGGAATCTCGAGCGCCTGAACGTCATCCACAGCGCGCCGTACGAGCCGCTCGCTCGACGCCCGTTCACCACGTTGCGACACGAGGTCTCCCCTCTGGAGTCGACTTCCCTGCGACAATGATCAGACCATGACGGACTAGATCCGCCGGGTAGGTAGCGCAAGCTCAATCACGCTGTGCTGCACGCGCAGAACGCTCACCGCAGAGCATTACGACTACGCACATCATTTTCTCACTTAACACGCAACAAGTAGATCATTGCGGCCACGCACATCATTTTCTCTCTCAGCGTGCACAACCAGAGCATTTCGTGCACGCGTCCGATTTTCGCTGCCCGACTCCTGGCTGCGCGAGGCGTCGACCCGAGACGAGCGGTCAGGTCGCCCCGCCGCGCACCGCCGGCCGCGCCCAACCACGGTCACGGTCGCCGCCGCCAGGCACGCAGGCCCGGCGGAGCGCCAGCCCCCGCGGACCACGGGCAACGCCTCCTCAGCCTGGAACAGCGGCTCGAGAGCCTGCGGCTCCGGATCGAGCGGCGCGTCGGCAAGCGTTCTTCACTTCACCTGGTAATGCAGCGCCCTCGCCTCGACCGCCATGCCCCTCGGGTCGCTCGGCACATAGAAGTACAGCTCTTGCTCGGAGTGTTTGCCGAGGTAGTCAATCGTCGCCTCGACCCGTTCCGGCCCCCGTGCTCCCGGCGGCGTGAACCGGAGCTCCACACCGAGATCGCCCAGCATCTGCCTGCCTCCGTTCTTCACCCGGACCGGCAAGATCCACGCGTCGCCTTGCTGCTTGGCCCGGTCCGGCAGCGCCTGGACCTCCGGTACGACCGACCCCTGGGAGCTCGTCAGCCCCGCGTTCACCAGGAACACGACCAAGGCGAGGATCAACGCCGTGCTGACCGCGAGCGAGACCCACTCGGCCAGCTGCCGCCCTGCCCGCCTGCCCTGCCCGCCTCCACCGGGACGTCCTTCCCGCTCCCGCCCGTCGCTCACACGACCAACCTCCCCGCCGCCCCACCGACGATCGCTGGCAGCCCGAGGGTCACCACGCTGGCCACCAGCGTCGGCAGATCACTCGTCGCCTCGCGCTCCCCGATCAGGCAAAGCAGCACCAGCGCCATCACCAGCGACACGGCGCACGTCATCAGCGTCTCGAACGCCCGGCTCTGAAACGGGCTCTTGACGTACACGTCGTGCCGCTCGAACCCGGAAGCGAACAGGATGACGTAGCACAGCGCGACGCTCACCCCGAGCATCACGAGCTGCCGCCAGGGCGAGAGCCGCGACGCGATCATCACGATCTCTTCCGTCGACGCGATGCTCATCGTGAAGAGCAACGAGCCGGCCATCGCCGCCGAGAAGTCCCGCACGTCCGCCCTGAGCTGCAGCGCCTCCGGATCCCCCTCCGGCGGCTTCTCGCCGCTCTGCGGGTCATCCCCCGTGCGCGATTTGCCCCGGACCTGCGCGTTCGCGAACGCCGCCCCGATGCTCACGGCGGCCGCCTGGAGGATGACCTTGCCGATGACCTCGCTGGGCGCGCTGTCGACCGAGATCTCGCCGACCAGCGCGAGGATGGCTGCCGAAAGGACAACCCCGATCCCGACCGACGTCACCGCTTCCATGGCGGTGCCCACGAGGCTGTCATCGTTCCGGAAGCCGGACTCCAGCGAGGACAGGAAGCTCACGACCAGCGCCAACGCCAGGATCGCCCCGAGGTGCCACTCCGAGAGCATCGTCCCGCGAAACCACATCTCCATCGTGTACAGCAGGGGCATCCCCACGATCGCTCCGCCGGCGACCGCCGCTGACAGGTCCCTCGCCTCCTGGCGCCACCCGTGCGGATCGTTGCTCTGCTGTGCTCTCGTTTCCGCCATGTCGTCGGGCTACTGCGCCCGCCGGAGCATGGCCACGCCCTTCCAGGGCGGCGTCTGGGCGTACACGATGAGCTCTCCCTGGTCCGAGAACTCGCACAGCGCCTCGTAGGCAATCCCCGCCTCGTCGTAGGAGATCAACTTGAAACGATCCCACACGGGGTCGCGGATCTCGTAGGCGCGGTCGACGTGGAGGCCGGGCGAATCCGCGAGGATGCGCTTCCCGTCGAAGCGGACGATGAGGTGCGCGTACTGGAACTCGAGCATCGACGTGAGCATCGGCTCGAGCGGGACCTCGGGCTCGAACCGCACGAGCCGGAAGCTGCCGCGCAGGCGCGCGTCGATCGACGCGAGGGCGGCGGCCGCGTCGGGCCCCTGGGACGCGCTGGAGCCGCAGCCGGCGGACTGTGCGGCAAACACGGCGGCGCAGGCGACGAGGAGGAGTCGGGAAGCGCGGAACGCTCCGGAGGGGCGCAGGGAGGGACGGCTCGCCGGGAGCGACATGGGGCGGAGCTTAGGGCGGTCGGGCGAGCAGCGCAAAGCGGAGCAGGAGCGCGCGGCTGAACGCAAACGTGCGAACGATCCTCCTTCGTCGGGCGCCTGCCGCCCTGCGGCATCGACGCTCCACCCCGGCGATCCACAGGAGCCGCGCGGCCTTGCGCGGATCTCGGGCGCTCCGCACAATCCAACGAGCGAGCCGGCCAGCCCTCGACACGCCGGCCGGACGGCGCCGCGCGGCCGGAACGACGCCCGCGCTCGCCCAGGGGGAGCCATGACCGACGTCCCGCGAGGCACCGATTTCATCGCACGCCTTCCCGAACGCGCCTGCGCCGCGCGCGAGGACGCCCTCCTGGAGGCCGTGCAGGCCGGCCACCTGGCGCCCATCTCCTGGCTCCCGGTGCACAGCGAGCACGGCGAGCACCGCGCGACCTTCCTCGTGAGCGCCGACGCGCTCCGCATCGGCGACGCGCACGACTCCGTCCGGATCAACGCGTCCGCCAGGACGACGCAGCGCATGGCGGATCAGCTCGATTGCGCGATGCTGACGACGCGCCTCTGCGATCTCGTCTGGGAGCAGGCCACCGTGCGGATCCAGCCGTGCATCGGCGCCCCGGATCCCACGATGGCGAACACCTCCCGCATGCTGGAGCACCACCGCCGCGTCGAGGAGCGGGTCGCGGGGCGCACCGGGCTCATCGAGAACGTGGGCAAGCACTGGGTGCTCACCAACCGCCTCGCCGGCAGCCGCGACCGCGCCGCCAACTACGGCTGGTTCGACCCGGGCGCCGCCCACAGGCACGGCCGGCACCCCCTGTGGCAGCCGCTCGGGCTCGCGCACGACCTGGATCACGTGGACTACTCGCAGGTCGTCCGGCTCGTGCGGCGGCGGTGCACGGTCGACGACGCGGAGCGCGACCTCCTCGAGGTGATGACCGATCCGGCGCTCGCCGGCCTCGTCTCGTCCGAAGGCCCCCTGCGCGTCCTCCGGCAGCCCGGGGTGCCGGAAGAGGCGTGATCGCCGCGCCCGCGAGCCCCGCTGGGCGCCCGCTCGCCGCAGGCGCCCCCGCGCTCTGCTCACGAAGCCCGAGCGACCTCCGCCATCGAGAGGGCGCCGGCCGTGCCGGAGACCGGCGCGCCGAGGCGCGGTCTTCCGGCCGCGGCGCTCACTGGTTCACGAGCCGCATGCCGACCTCCGCGTAGCGAGGACCGGCGGCCGCGCCCTTCGGCGCCACCGCGTCGAGGCGCCGCAGATCGGCCTCGGTGAGCGCGATCGCCTCCGCGGCGACGTTCTCCTCGAGGTAGCTGCGGCGCTTCGTGCCGGGGATCGGGACGATGAAGTCCCCCTGCGCGAGCACCCACGCGAGCGCGAGCTGCGACGCCTTCATGCCCCTCTCCCGCGCGATGTCCTCGACCTTCGCGACGAGATCGAGGTTCTTCTGGAAGTTCTCCCCCTGGAAGCGCGGCGCGAAGCGGCGGAAGTCGTCCGGCGCGAGGTCCTCGAAGCGCTTGATCTGCCCCGTGAGGAAGCCGCGGCCGAGGGGGCTGTAGGCGAGGAAGCCGATGCCGAGCTCGCGGCACGTGGCGAGCACGTCGTCCTCGGGATCCCGCGTCCAGAGCGAATACTCGGTCTGCACCGACGCGAGCGGGTGCACCGCGTGGGCGCGCCGGAGCGTCGCCGAGCCCGCCTCCGAGAGGCCGATCGCGCGCACCTTGCCCGCCTTCACGAGGTCGGCCATCGCGCCCACGCTGTCCTCGATGGGCGTCTTCGGATCGACGCGGTGCAGCTGGTAGAGATCGACGACGTCGACGCGGAGGCGCCGCAGGCTCGCGTCGCAGGCCGCGCGGATGTACTCCGGCGTGCCGTTGATGCCGCGGACCGTGACGTCGTTCGAGTCGCGGACGACGCCGCACTTGGTCGCGAGGACGACCCGATCGCGCCGGCCCTCGATGGCCCGGCCGACGAGCTCCTCGTTCGTGAAGGGACCGTACATGTCCGCGGTGTCGAGCAGCGTGACGCCGAGCTCGATCGCGCGATGGATCGTGGCGATCGACTCGGCCTCGTCGCGTGGGCCGTAGAAATCGCTCATGCCCATGCAGCCGAGACCGAGGGCGGAGACCTGGAGAGGACCGAGCTTGCGCGTGTGCATGGTTGGGCTCCTTGAGGCCGCGGGGATGGGCCGCGGCGCTTCGACGCACGCCACGGTAAGAGTGAGAGCGCGCTCGAAGTCAAGGGGAGCGGCAGGACAAGGGGACTCTGTGGCTCACGCGCTTCCCCATCGCGGAGCCACGGACGAGCCCGGGAGCTGCGTACGAGTCGCCCGTCCGTCCAGAGGCTGGCTCAGCAGCTCGGTTGATCCGCCGGCGCGTGGCCGCCGAGCGCGCGCACGTCGTCGGCCGTGTCGACGTCGATCGCCCCGCCCGCCCAGTCGATCGCCACGACGTCCTCGACGCGCAGCAGCCGGCCGGCTCCCTGGTCGCCTTCGAGGCGCGAGAGTGCGTCCCAGCGAGATCGGTCGAACACCGCCGGCGCGCCCACGACGCCGCTGAACCGCGACGCGGCGATCGGCGCGCCCGCGAGCCAGGCATTCCGCAAGGCGGTGAGGTGCTCGACCGTGATCAGCGGCTGGTCCGCGAGCGCGATCAGGAGCGCGTCGGCCTTCGAGGCCTCCGCCCATCGGACCGCGGCGCGGATCGAGGAGGCGATGCCCTCGTCCCAGCCATCGTTCGGTATGTGCGCGACGCCCAGCTCGCCGAGCGCGCGCGCGACCACGCCGGCGTGGGCGCCGAGCACGACGCCGACCGGTCCGGATCGCGCCTCGACGCACGCCGTCGCCACGCGCCGGACGAGCGGCGCCCCGTCGAGCTCGACGAGCTGCTTGGGGCGGCCGAGACGACGTGAGCCGCCGGCGGCGAGCACGACAAGCGCCAGGCCGGCATGCAGAGCTCGGGCGCGGTCGCGGAGCTTTCCCCCCTGCGCCCGGCGCGCGACGGCCTGGAGCTCGCCCACGACCGAGAGCGCGATCTGCTCGGGCGTCTCGGCGCCGAGATCGAGCCCGATCGGCGCGTGGATCCGCGGATCGTCGCCGGGGCGGCGGCCGATCTCGGCGAGGAGATCGCGCGTGCGGCGCGCGGGCCCGAGCACGCCGATGTAGCGGGCGCGCGACGCGAGGGCGACCGCGAGCGCGTCGCGATCCGGCGTGCGCTGATGATGCATGATCACGACGTACGGCTCGGACGCCGCATCGATGAGCGCGCCGAGGCGATCCATCGCGCCGCCGGTCGAGAGGACGCGATCCGCAGCGAGGAAATGGGAGCCCTGACGGAGGGTGGGAGAGGCCACCGTG
Source organism: Sorangium sp. So ce887 (assembly GCF_051521455.1). NCBI lineage: Bacteria > Pseudomonadati > Myxococcota > Polyangiales > Polyangiaceae > Sorangium > Sorangium sp. So ce887. Next base: position 6,778,161 of record NZ_CP150354.1, read on the forward strand.
ACCCGGAACCCGACCGACTTCGCGAGCGTCACGAGGGGCACCGCGTCGTGGCCGCCCCCGAGCACGAAGAGCTGCGGCGACGGCGCGATCTTCTCGACGAGCACGGTGATCCCCAGCCCGTCGAGCTCCACGACCCCGGCCGGCCCCCGCGCCACGGCCTCGATCGCGGAGCGCGCGGCGGGATCGGCCACCGGGTACGCGAGCGCGCACGGCGGACCGAAGGCGAGGCGCGCGCCGACCCGGACCGCGCAGGCCGTCGAGCGGATCACCGTGACCAGCGTGCCCGTGGTCTCCTCGGCGAAGCAGGCGCCGGCGAACGCGAGCGCGTCGTGGGTCGCTCCGGCCGCGACGTGCTCGAGCAGGACATCGACGACGCCGTTGCAGCCGAGCCCCACACCCCACGCCTCCCCGTCTTCGGTTGTCGAGTCGTAGGTGACCACCACGGCGCCATCGCGGCACCGGTGCTCTCCGCGGAGCATCACGTCGCCCTCGAGGCAGCCACCGCTCACACACCCCGACAGCCATCGATCGCCGGCCACCAGCATCCGCGCGCCGGGGCGCCGGTACGACGACCCCGACACCCGCACCACGGTCGCGAGCAGAAACGGGGAACGCTCCGTCGCCAGGGCCGCCGCCTCCCGCACGATCCGCTCGATCTCATTCATGCGCCCGGCATCATTATCCTTTCGCGATGCGCCCGCCAGGGCGTTCATCGTCACTGGGCGCCACGGGTCGCCCTCGGGCGTCACAACCCGACGTCAAACCGACGTCAAACCGACGTCAAACGACGGCGTGCCGCTGGTCGATGTTGAAGAAATGATAAGAACCAGCGCAGTCGCTTGACGCCGCACCAGCGCAAAAGTATTGCGTGGACGGTCATGAAACTCGATATCAACGGCGTTGTTCGCGAGGTGGATGCCGCTCCGGAGATGCCCCTGCTCTGGGTGCTCCGGGATCTGCTGGGGTTGACCGGCACCAAGTACGGCTGTGGCATGGCCCAGTGCGGCGCCTGCACGGTCCACCTCGACGGCAAGCCCGCGCGGTCCTGCGTCCTGCCGGTGTCGAGCGTCGGGGCGCGCAAGGTGACGACGATCGAGGGCCTGTCGGCCGACGGGTCGCACGCGGTGCAACAGGCGTGGGCGCAGGCCGACGTCGTCCAGTGCGGGTACTGCCAGTCCGGGCAGATCATGACCGCGGTCGCCTTGCTCGAACAGAAGCCGGATCCGAGCGACGCCGACATCGACGCTGCGCTGTCCGGAAACGTGTGTCGATGCGGGACGTATGTGCGTGTACGCGAAGCGGTGATCCTCGCTTCGCGGCTCAAGCGAGGTGGCAAGTGACCGTCTCCCGGCGTGACTTCTTGCAAGCGACCGCGGGCTCGGCGGCGGGGCTCCTGCTCAGCTTCTACGTTCCGCAGGGGGTCCGTGCCGCGCCGAAGGCGGCGCAGCCTCCTCCGGTGTCGCCGAACGCGTTCGTGCGCGTCGGAACGGACGAGTCCGTGACCGTGCTGCTCGCGCACTCCGAGATGGGCCAGGGCATCTGGACCGGGCTCGCGATGCTGATCGCCGAGGAGCTCGAGTGCGACTGGTCGAAGGTGCGATCGGAGCACGCGCCGGCCGCGCCTGTTTACGGCCATCCGGTGATGCAGTTCCAGATGACCGGAGGGTCGTCGAGCACGAACGGCGAGTTCGAGCGGTATCGCACCGTCGGCGCGATGGCCAAGGACATGCTGCTGCGCGCGGCAGCCGCCCGATGGAAGGTGTCGCCCGCGGCGTGCGTCGCCGCGAAGGGGGTCGTCACCCACGGCAAGGATCAGCTGACCTTCGGCCAGCTCGCCGAGGACGCCATGAAGCTGACCCCGCCGGCGAAGGTGAAGCTGAAGGACCCCAAGGACTGGAAGCTGATCGGCACCCTCGTGCGCCGCATCGATACGCCGGAGAAGATCACGGGCAAGGCGCAGTTCGGGCTCGACGTGCACTTCCCCGGGTTGCGCACCGCCGTGGTGCTGCGCCCGCCGGCGTTCGGCGCCAGGCTCGTCAAGTTCGACGCCGCGGACGCCCTCAAGGTGCCCGGCGTCGAGAAGGTCGTCCCCACCGCGACCGGCGTCGCCGTCGTCGCCGCGCATTTCTGGGCCGCCAAGCTCGGGCGCGACGCGCTCCGCGCCGAGTGGACGACGCCCGAGGGCGGCGGGGCCGACAGCGCCAAGCTGCTCGCCGACTTTCGCGCGCAGGCGCGGACGCCCGGCGCGGTCGCCAGCCAGGTCGGCAAGGTCGAGGACGCCCTGGCCGCGGCCAAGTCGAGGCTCGAGGCGGAGTACGACGTGCCCTACCTCGCGCACGCCTCGATGGAGCCGCTGAACTGTACGGTCAAGATCGAGGGCGATCGCTGCGAGATCTGGACCGGCACGCAGTTCCAGACCGGCGACCAGATGGCCGCGGCGAAGATCCTCGGCACGACGCCCGAGAAGGTCCAGATCCACACGATGTTCCTCGGCGGCGGCTTCGGGCGGCGCGCCAGCCCCGTGGCGGATTTCGTCGGAGAGGCCGTGATCGTCGCGAAGGCCGCCGGCGTGCCGGTCAAGGTCGTGTGGACGCGCGAGGACGACATGCGCGGCGGCTATTACCGCCCCGCGTACGTTCATCGGGTCCGGGTCGGCGTCGACGGGCGCGGCATGCCGGCGGCGTGGGATCACATGGTCGTGGGCCAGTCGATCGTCGCCGGCACACCGCTCGAGTCGTTCATCGTAAAGAACGGCATCGACCACACCTCGGTGGAAGGGATCGCCGAGTCGCCCTACATCGAGGGGACGCCCGCGCTGCGGGTGTCGCTGCACTCGCCGAGGACGCCGGTCACCGTGCTCTGGTGGCGCTCGGTCGGCAACACGCACACGGCCTTCGCGGTGGAGAGCATGGTCGACGAGCTGGCGCACGCCGCCGGGCAGGACCCGCTCGCGTACCGCCTGGAGCTGCTCAAGAACAAGCCGCGCCACGCCCATGCGCTGAAGGTCGCCGCCGAGAAGGCCGGCTGGGGCACGGCGCCCGCGCCGGGACGGGCGCGCGGGCTCGCGATGCACGAGTCGTTCGGCTCCATCGTCGCCGAGGTCGCCGAGGTGTCGATCGAGCAGGGGCGCATCCGCGTCCACGCGGTCACCTGCAGCGTCGATTGCGGCACCGCGGTGAACCCGCTCGGCATCGAGGCGCAGGTCCAGGGCAGCGTCGCCTTCGGCCTCACGGCTGCGCTCTACGGCAAGCTCAACATCGTCGAGGGGAAGGTCCAGGAGAGCAACTTCCACGACTATCCCATGCTCCGGATGGCCGACATGCCGCGCATCGCCGTCCATCTCATCCCGAGCAAGGCCAAGATGGGCGGCATCGGGGAGCCTGCCACCGCGCCGATCGCGCCCGCCGTGGCGAACGCGGTGTTCGCGTTGACCAAGCAGCGGCTGCGCTCCCTCCCGTTCCGCCTCGCGTAGGTACTGACCATGATCCGATCGTCTCTTGTTCTCGCCTTTCTCCTCGCCGCGTGCGGGGGACAGACGCCCGGGGCCTCGCAGGGCCCCTCGTCGTCGCCCGTCAGCCGCGACGCCGCCCTCGCTGCGTTCGAGACCGTGCGCGGCGTCCTCCAGCATCCTCGCTGCCAGAACTGTCACCCCGCGGGCGACATACCGCTGCAGGGCGACGAGGGTCGTCTGCACAACCAGTTCGTGCTCCGCGGTCCCAGGGGCAACGGCATGGCCGGCGCCGAGTGCACGACGTGCCACGGGCCGACGAACCCGCCCGGCAGCTACGGCCCGCACGTGCCGCCCGGTGTCTCGAAGGGCTGGCACATGCCGCCGCCCGAGATGCCGATGGTGTTCGTCGGCGTCGCCCCGGGGGCGCTCTGCGAGCAGATCAAGGATCCGGCGCGCAACGGCGGCAAGGACATGGCGGCGTTGCGCGTCCACCTCGAGGATCCCCTCGTGACCTGGGGCTGGAACCCTGGCGCTGGCCGCACGCCCATCCCGACGCCTTACGCCCAGTTCGTGGCTGCCTGGGAGACCTGGGCCCGCGCCGGCGCCCCCTGCCCGGGCGGGTGATCGTCGTCCGCCCTCCGCGACAGGACAGTGTGCCAGGCTCTGATCGTCGTGTCATGAGGGGGCGCCGACCGCGCGTCCCGCCCCGCGAGGCGAAAGGGAGGAGCTCCCCGACGATCTCACCGGACCTGCCCGGCTGATCGGGCTCCAGGGCAGCGACGCCGGGGCGGTCGCGATTTTTTACTGTGGACGGTACGACTTTTGCAGTGGGCGTGTCGCGGAAAGGTCGCGCTCATGTCCAATTGCCTACCGTCTTCTCCTTCTGTTCGGTCATGGTCGTCCCGCACGCGAGCGGTCTCCCTGCTCGCGCTGTGCGCCATCCCGTCTGCCGGCTTCCTGGCGGGCTGCGCGGATGAGCCGGACAACTACTACAACTACTATTACACGACCGGGGAGGGCGGGGCCGGGGGCGCCGGGGGGACCGGGGGCGCCGGCGGCGCGCCCGCGGAGGAGTACCCCGGAGCGCCCACCGCGGACACCGAGGTGGCCGAGCTTGCGCTCGATGTCTTCGGCACCATCGGCAACCGCTACTGGTTCGCTGTCTCGGAAGAGCAGCTCGAGATCATGAACGAAGGGTTCGCCGGCGGCGGGATCCCCATAAAACGATCGGAGTTCGGGGATATCTATTCACCGACCGGGGAGGACGCGACCTTCGTGGATCATCTCTGGGTGACGACGGCCGGCACCGAGGGCAAGACGGCCGATTACGGCAAGGTCCAGGTGGGGATCGCCGGACAGTCGACGATGCGGCCCTGGACGAAGCGCTCGATTCCCAACCTCAACATCGACGCGGACGAGTTCGTCGAGCAGCAGCGGCTCGGCGGCGTCGAGCACCTGCGGCTCAACAACGGCCAGGTCGGGACCATCTTCCGCGAGCGCCTCACGCTCGAGCTCTATGCGCGCCTCGATTACCCGGCCCCCCTGACCAGCTACGCCTGGGTCTCGAGCAATGTCTGGGGTGCGGAGGTGTCCATCCCCTACGTCGTGGTCGAGCGTTACAAGAAGGCGTTCTGTTCGCGCCTCGAGGACAAGCTCGGCGGCGGCTGCGCCAACATGTGGGAGTTCGCCGGAGACTTCGCCGGCAACGACCCGTGGGGCGGCGGCGGGATCCCGATCGACGTGGTGCCGCCCGGGGGCAGCGTCTTCGACGATCCAGGGAGCTGCCAGCTCAAGACGTGCGACAACACCCGCGTGAAGGAGCTCGAGGAGGCGATAGCGGAGACGCCGCAAGGCGAGGGCTTCAAGGCTGCGCTCGCGGGCTGGATCGACTGGCCGGCTTTCCATCGCTTTCAGTGCCTGTCGTGGGTGCTCGCCACCGGAGACGACACGCTTCACAACGGCAACAACGTCGTGCTCGTCGAGCGGAACGATGGTCTGTTTCAGTACTTGCCGTACTCGGTCGACATCAGCCTGGGGCAGAGCTGGTATCCGCAGGTCCCTCTGCCCGGCACGAGCGCGCTGGCCCGCGGATGCCAGAACGAGCCGGCCTGCTGGGCCGACACGATCGCGGCGTGCGAGGACGTGATCGAGGACTTCGCAGCGCTGGACCCCAACGCGGTCCTGAAGGGCATCTACGAGCAACTGTCGGACGAGGGCATGCTCCGCTCGGGCGATGAGGAGCGATACGAGCTGCTGGACGCCTGGATCACGGCGCAGCTCCAGTTCCTGCCGGTGGAGCTGGAGAGGAACCGTGACGAGCCGCAGCTCTGCGTTCCTCCCCAGGTCGATTGCGGTGGCTTCTGCGGCTATCCCCAGGACTGCGGCCTGGGCGCCGGAGCGGGCGGATTCGGTGCAGGCGGGGGTGGCGCGGGCGGTGGAGAACCGGGCGGGGGTGGCGCGGGCGGTGGAGAACCGGGCGATGGTGGCGCGGGCGGTGGAAAACCGGGCGATGGTGGCGCGGGCGGGGGTGGCGCGCCCTGAGGCTCCGGGTGCCCTAGCGGCCCGTCGAGCTCAGAGCGGGCTCGCCGTCGGGCGAACGACGATCTCGTTCACGTCGACGTCTTCCGGCTGCTCGATCGCAAACGCGATCGCGCGGGCGACGGAATCCGATGAAATCGCAATTTTCCGCCACTCATTCACCGCCTGTCGCGCGCTGTCGTCCGTGATGGTATCGGCCAGCTCGGACTCGGTGACGCCGGGGGAGATCACGGTCACCCGGATGTCGGTGGACTCCTGCCGGAGACCGTCGGAGATGGCCCAGACCGCGTATTTCGTCGCGCAGTAGACCGCGGCCGTCGGGAGCACGCTGTGCGCGCCGATCGACGCGACATTGACGAACTGCCCTTGCCCCTGCGCCTTCATGATCGGCAGGCCGGCCGCGATCCCGTGCAGGACGCCGCGGATGTTGACGTCGATCATGCGGTCCCACTCCTCGACCTTCAGCGACGAGAGGGGCGAGAGCGGCATGACGCCGGCGTTGTTGACGATCACGTCGACACGGCCGAACGTCGTCTGCGCGAACGTCACGAAATCCGTCATGTCCTTTCGCTTCGTGACGTCCAGGCCTCGATACTCCACGGTGCCGCCCTCTGCGCGGATGGCGGACGCGAGCTTCTCCAGCCTGTCCGTGCGCCTGGCGCCCATCACGACCCGGGCGCCGCGCCGGGCAAGCAGGCGCGCGGTGGCCTCGCCGATACCACTGCTCGCGCCGGTGATCACAACGACCTTACCCTCGATACCAGGCATGGGAGACTCCTTGATACAGATTGCTCGCCGGCGCGGGACTGCGCCGGTCACGAGGAGAACCTAGGGCTTCACCGCGAGCACGCGGTAGTCGGTTCCTGGACGGCTCTTGCCCGATCCTGCACGGCGAGCCTCCGGCGCCCTCGCGGGCCTCTGCCGGGTGGGCGGATCGAGCGCGATGAGGTACCCTGGACTCATGCATGCAGGCGTCCCGGCGGCAGAGAGGCTGGATCGTGAGGTCGAGCGGCGGCTCGAGGAGCTGGCAGCCCTGATCGAGCGATTCGCCCCCGGGGACGGCATGCACGCGACGGTCGTGGATGGCGTGAGCTTGATCCGCGCCGCGCAGCCCTCCGAGCCGATACCGACCGTCTACAAGCCGATGCTGTGCGTCATCGCCCAGGGTCGCAAGCAGGTGATGCTGGCGGACGAGGTGTATGTCTACGGCCCCGGGCGCCACCTGGTCGTCACGGTCGACCTGCCCCTCGTCGGCGAGGTGCTCGTGGCGTCGAGGGAGCGTCCCTACCTGTGCCTCGCGCTCGACGTGCAGCCCAGCGACGTCAGCGCGCTCCTCACCGAGCCCGGTCTCCCCAGGCCGAGCGCCGCCCCCGGCAGCGAGCCCGAGGCGCGCGGCCTGTTCGTCAGCCGGACGGACCTCCCCTTGATGGACGCGGCGCTGCGGCTCATCCGCCTGCTGGAGGCGCCCCAGGACATTCCCATCCTGGCCCCGCTCGCCGTGCGCGAGATCCTCTATCGCCTGCTGCAGAGCGAGCAGGGAGGACAGCTCCTGCGGATCGCCCTGGCTGGCAGCCAGGCGCAGCGGATCGCGAAGGCGATCAGCCTCGTGAAGAGCAACTACACCCAGCCGCTGCGCATCGAGGCCATCGCGCGCGAGGTGCACATGAGCCCTTCGGCGCTGCACCATCAGTTCAAGGCCGTCACGGCCATGAGCCCGCTACAGTACCAGAAGCAGCTCCGGCTCCAGGAGGCGCGCCGCCTGATGCTCGGCGAGGTCGTGGACGCGGCGACCGCCGGTTACCGCGTCGGCTACGAGAGCCCGTCGCAGTTCAGCCGCGAGTACAGCCGGCTGTTCGGGGCGCCGCCGTCGCGCGACGTCGCGCGGCTCCGGAGCAGGATGGGCTCGAAGTCGCTGATGGGTTAGCCCCAGGGGCGCACGTCGGCACGACCGGGCAGGCGGCGACCCGCCGGGGCAGCCCGTGCTGCTGTGGCATGGATTCCTGGGGACCGGCCAAGGCCGGGGCCGCGCCGGGTGCTGTCGCTCTCCTCCTCGCGGTGCGGGACGCAAGATGCCCGGCCGGATGCGAGATGCCGTGGGTCACGCCCGCGCCCGCTCAAAAAAATCGAAGCGCGCGTAGGGAGGGCCGGCCGGGGAGCGTCCCAGGAACAGAAGCCGGCAAGAACAGGCTGGCCCTTGCACCAAGGAGCACGACCCACATGACCCTCTCCCTCTTCTCGAACACGGCCCACAGCGCCATCCGTCGCTTCGTCCTCGGCAGCTTCCTCGCGACGGCCGTGCTCGCCGGCAGCGGAGCGGCCTACGCGGCGACCCGCGGGAACGGCGCGGCGGACACGCAGGCGCCGCGCCAGGACAAGGACGCCCGGCGCGACCACCGCCCCAGGGATCCGGCCCGCCTCATCAAGCGCCTGGACAAGAACGGGGACGGCAAGCTGGCCGTCGCCGAGCTCCCGGAGAAGGCGCAGAAGCGGCTGGGCAAGGCGGACACGAACAAGGACGGCACCCTGTCGGCCGAGGAGCTCAAGGCGCACGCCGAGCAGCGCACGAAGGCGCGCGCAGCGAAGCAGCAGGCGCGCTTCGTCAGGAGCGACAAGAACGGTGACGGCTTCCTCACCAGGGACGAGGTGGGCGACAAGCGCTGGGAGCGGGTGAAGGCGGCGGACGCGAACCGCGACAACAAGCTGACCGCCGACGAGCTGCGCGCGGCGCGCCCCGCGCGCAAGCAGCCGGCAGCGCGGTAGCATCGCGGCAGACGCGCGGCGCGCCGCGGCCGTCAGGGCGTGATTCCGGAGCGCAGCGCGCCTCGAGGCGCCACGCCGGCTCGGCCGACTCCACCCGGGCGTCGCCGCGCTTCCCTCCCCCGGCGCTCGCCGCTCAGCGCCGCGAGCGCCCCTGCGCCCGCCCCGGGTGCGATGGGCGGTCGGCTGCAGGGGCGTCGCTGTCGCCTCGCCCGATGGGCGGCGAGGTCTCCTCGCCAGCGCCAGGCGCTGCCGCATCGCCCGCGCCAGGCGCTGCCGCATCGCCCGCGCCAGGCGCCGTCTCCGCGCCAGCGGCAAGCGCCGTCTCCGCGCCAGCGCCGGGCGCGACCTCGTCGCCGGCGCCCACCGGAGCGGCGGCGCGGCGCTTCCTCGGACGCCTGGGGAAGAGCGGGAGCTGCTGCTCCAGCACCTGGCTCCGCCAGGCGAGCAGCGTCTGCGCGCGCCGCCGCGCCGTCTCCTTCCCGATGCCGGCGGTGAAGCGGTAGAGGCGCCGCGCGAGCGCCCCCGTGGTGGGCGCCGCCGGATCGAAGAGATCGGGCGCGACCTCCTTCACGACGTCGCACGCGAAGATCGCGCGCCGCAGGAGCGTCCGCTCGTCGGCGGTGCCCGGGGGAGCGGCGAGCAGCTCGCGTCCAGCGGGCGTGAGCGAGGCGTCGTCGTCGCCGAGCCAGCCGAGGACGCGGGCAGCGGCGAGCGCGTAGCCGACGTGGCGCAGGGAAATGCCCGTCTGCTCCACGAGCTGCTCCTTCGCGGTCACCCCTCCGGCGAGCGCCTCGAGCACGCGCCGGACGTTGGCGAGGTTGTCGGCCTGGGGGATCTCGGTGCTGCGCAGCAGGCGGGTCGGCGGCATGGGCGACGAGGAAGCCCCGGCCCCGGCCGGGAGACGACACCATAGCGCGCACAGGAGCAGCGCGTATCTCGAACGCGTCCGCCCCGGTCCGGGCGAAAGGTCCCGCGGTCCCGCGGTGGCGCCGGTGCCAGGCCCCGCGGGGCGCCGGTGCCAGGCTCCGCGGCGGCGCCGGTGCCAGGCTCCGCGGCGGCGCCGGGAGCGCCCTGCCCTTGCTCGGCCGCCTGAGCGGCGCCCTCTCCCGCGAGGGCGTGGCGCCCGTCGTGTCGGCGCTGCGGCGCAACGGTCCCTCGCCACCGAACCAGCGTCACCCAAGGGCGAATTCGCGGTGGCGAACCGCCGCGACCTCAGAAGACAGCCGGGCTCGCAACGGCGTCGCCCGGCTGTCCTTCCCTCAATCGCTCAACTTATCGAACCCACCGATTGACGATGTTTTCGTACAGCTCTTGCTGACCGCTCGTGAGCTTGACCTCACCACCAGCGTTGCCGATCTCGGCCAGCTGCTCCAGCGTCAACTTACCCAGCTCGAACTCTGCACCCTTACCACCGTCGAAAGATGCGTAACGCGCCTTGCGCATCGACTCGAGCGGCGACTTGCGGATCAGGTCATCGGCGATGAGGAGCGAACGAGCGAACACATCCATGCCGCCGATGTGTCCGTGGAAGGTATCGGTTAGATCCGTCGAATTGCGACGACGCTTGGCGTCGAAGTTGACGCCGCCACCCTGGAACCCACCGCTGCGGAGCAGGATGAGCATCATCTCCACCGTCTCGTTGATGCTGTAGGGGAACTGATCGGTGTCCCACGCGTTCTGATAGTCGCCGCGGTTGGCGTCGATGCTACCGAGCATGCCGGCGTCCGCAGCCGCCTGCATCTCGTGGTCCATGGTGTGGCCAGCGAGCGTCGCGTGGTTCGTCTCCAGATTGAGCTTGAAGTCCTTGTCCAGACCGTGTTGACGCAAGAACCCGATCACGGTCTCAGCGTCGAAGTCATACTGGTGCTTGGAGGGCTCCATCGGCTTGGGCTCGATGAAGAAGACCCCCTTGAAGCCGCGCGAGCGCGCGTAGTCGCGCGCCATGGTCAAGAAGCGAGCGAGGTGAGCCTTCTCGCGCTTCATGTCCGTGTTCAGCAGGCTCATGTAACCTTCGCGGCCACCCCAGAACACATAGTTCTCACCGTTCAACGCGATGGTGGCGTCGAGGGCGTCCTTGAGCTGGGCGCCGGCATAGGCCACCACGGAGAAATCGGGGCTCGTGGAAGCGCCGTTCATGAAGCGCGGGTTGGTGAACAGGTTTGCCGTGCCCCACAGCAGCTTGACACCAGACTGCGATTGCTTCTGCTTGGCGTACTCGACGATGGTCTGAAGACGACGCGACGTCTCGGCGCGGCTATCGCCCTCTTCTACCAGGTCGATGTCATGAAAGCAGTAGTGCGTCGCACCCAGCTTGGTGATGAACTCGAAGTTCGCGTCCATCTTCATACGAGCACGGGCCAGCGGGTCCTTGCCCTCATCCCAGGGAAGGTGGATCGTTCCCGGACCGAACGGATCGTGCCCACGACCGCAGAACGTGTGCCAGTAACACACGGCAAACTTGAAGTGATCCTTCATGGCCTTGCCAGCGACGACGCGGTTGGCATCGTACCACTTGAAGGCGAGGGGGTTGTCGGACTCAGGCCCCTCATAGGGGATCTTGCCAACACCAGGGAAGTATTCTTTGTCGCCAGTCACAACGGTCATAAACGGATCTCCAGCTCGTGGTTTGCGTGTGCCTTATATCAGAGGGCGCCTTCGACAACAAGCCTCCGGCGCCGGCGTCTCGTGCCGGTCACCGTACCTAGCTGAGCCGCGTCGACAGCCCCCGCAGGGACGATCCGCGCGACCTTACCGCGGTTGCCTACGCTGCCCTCGCTGGATCCGTTGAGGCGCTCGTACTGCCGCACCCTGCGGCACAGGCCGTGCTGCTCGAGCCGGTCCACGACGGCGGCGGTAACCTTACAGCAACATGGTACTTCAGCGCGTGGCGGCGGCCCGTGGGCGACGCGTAAGCGGGACCAAGCCCTGCGCATCCGTCGTCTCGCGAGGCAAAAACTCACCCGCATCTTTCGCCGTCAGCCGCATTCGCGCGGACGCTACGCTCACCTACCAGATCAGCGCGTGGGTGTCAACGCTCGCCAGAAACCGCGTGAATTTGGACAGGCCGCCCTCTGGCGCCCGGGGCCGCGGGTGACGCGGGCCGGAGAGCCGCTTCGTCGATGTGCCCTATCGCTACAGCGTCTCGAGCTCGACTCCTTCAAACCCTTCACCTTCACCTGGTTCCGCGCCCACGGTAGGCCCGGCGAAGCCTCCCGCGCGACCAGGGATGAGCCTCGCCGATGACGTGCTCGTGCTGCGCGGAACTTGGCCCGCCCGCGCCCTCTCTTGCATCTGCGTCGGGTGCGATCGCGTCTCTACCTCGCGCTCGCCGCCGCGGTCGCCCTGTGGATCGCGCCGGCGACGGCATCTCCGGCGCCCCCGGGTATTCGCAAGCTCCACGTCGAGGGCGGCGCGGTCCACGCCGCGGTCGGCGCGTCGGGCAAGCAGGTGCGCCTCACGCTCGACCCCGAGCTCCAGCGCGCCGCCGAGCGCCTCCTCGCCCGCTCCGGCGCGCCCGAGGGCGCCATCGTCGCCTCCGACGTCCGCACCGGCCGCATCCTCGTCTGGGCGAGCCGCGGCAAGCGCGACTACGTCGCCACCCCGGTCGCCCCGAGCGCGAGCCTCTTCAAGATCGTCACCGCGGCGGCGCTCCTCGAGGGCGGCAAGGTGAATGTCGCGACGCCCGTCTGTTACACGGGCGGCATGAGCGCGATCACCGCGCGCGACCTTCTGGGCCGCGGCTCCACCTGCACCGTCTTCGGCGAGGCGCTCGGCCGCAGCATCAACGGCGTCTTCGCCCGCCTCGCCGGCCGGCACCTCACGGCGGCCGACCTGCGCCGCAAGGCCCGCGATCTCGGCTTCGACGGCGAGGTCCCCATCGACGTCCCGGTCGCGCCCAGCACCGCCGAGATCCCGTCCGACGCGCTCGGCCTCGCCCGCGCCGGCGCCGGCTTCTGGAGCGGGCGCCTCAGCCCACTCGGCGCCCTGTTCGCGATGCAGACCATCGCCAATGACGGCGAGCGCGTCCGGCTCTCGCTGCTCGCGCCGCCGGGCGCGCAGGCCGGCGGGGACGCGCCCGCGCCGCGGAGCACCGACGGCCGCGGACTCCGGCCCGAGGTCGCGCGCACCCTCCGGTCGATGCTCGAGGTCACGACGCGGCGGGGCACCTGCGCCAAGGCGTTCCGCAAGCCGGACGGCACGCGCGCCCTCGGCACCATGCCCGTCGCCGCCAAGACCGGCACCCTGGTCGGCGGCAGCCCCTCGCGGATGTTCTCCTGGTTCGCCTCGTTCGCGCCGTCCGATCGCCCCGAGATCGCCGTCTCGGTGATGCTGGCCAACGACATCGCGTGGCGCACCAAGGCGAACCTCGTCGGCCGCGAGCTGCTCGAGATCTACTTCGGCCGGCGGCGCTCGGGCCCCGTCGCTCGGCGGCGCTGACGGACGGCGCCAGGCTGGGGTACCCTGCGGCGACCCGCATGAACGCCCGAGATCGCGTACCCCTCCTCCTCGACCACCTGCGCGAGGCCTACCCCGCCGCGCGTTACGAGCTCAACTGGGAGACGCCGCTCGACCTGCTCGTCGCGACCATTCTGGCCGCGCAGTGCACGGACGAGCGCGTCAACCGGGTGACCGCCGCCCTCTTCAAGAAGTACACGACGGCGCAGGCGTACGCCGACGCCCCCGCCGAGGTGCTCGAGGAGGAGCTCAAGCCGACCGGCTTCTACCGGCAGAAGACGAAGACGGTGAAGGCCGCGTGCCAGGCGCTCGTCGCGCGCTTCGGCGGCGAGGTGCCCGGGACCATGGCCGAGCTCACCTCGCTGCCGGGCGTGGCCAGGAAGACGGCGAACGTCGTCCTCAACACGGCGTTCAACCTCCCCTCGGGCATCATCGTCGACACGCACGTCGCCCGCCTCAGCGGCCGCATCGGCCTCTCGAAGCGCGAGAAACCCGAGCAGATCGAGGAGGACCTCATGAGGATCGTGCCGAAGGATCAATGGACCTTCTTCGGCCCTGCCATGGTCCTGCACGGCCGGTACACGTGCGTGGCCAGGAAGCCCAGGTGCGCGGAATGTCGCATGAGCGATCTCTGTCCGAAGGAAGGGGTTTGAGCGAGAGATGAAGATCGATATGCCCGACTCATGGCAGCGCGTGCTCGCGGGAGAGCTCGAGCAGCCCTACTTCCAGCAATTGACACGCTTCCTGGAGACCGAACGGAAGGCGCACCGGGTCTTCCCGGCCGAGGACGACGTCTTCGCCGCGTTCAAGCTCACGCCGTACGATCGCGTCCGCGTGCTGCTCCTCGGCCAGGACCCGTACCACGACGACGGGCAGGCGCACGGCCTCTGCTTCTCCGTGCGCCCGGGCGTCCCGCCGCCGCCGTCGCTCGCCAACATGTACAAGGAGGCGCTCTCCGACCTGCCGGGCTTCAAGGTCCCGCGCCACGGCTGCCTCACCGCCTGGGCCAGCCAGGGCGTGCTGCTGCTGAACACCGTGCTCACCGTCCGCGCGCACACGCCGAACTCGCACAAGAACCAGGGCTGGGAGACGTTCACCGACGCCGTGATCCGGAAGGTCAACGACAGGCCGGACGGGGTGGTGTTCGTGCTCTGGGGCGGCCACGCGCAGAAGAAGGCGAAGCTCATCGACGCGCGCCGCCACACGGTGATCAAGGCGGCCCACCCCTCCCCGCTGTCGGCGAGGAGCGGCTTCTTTGGCAGCAAGCCGTTCTCGACCATCAACGCCGCCCTCCGCGCCCGCGGCGCCGACGAGATCGACTGGCGGCTCCCGGAGCTCGACTAGCGCCGCGATGTCCCGGCAGAAGCGCGTCCTGCCGCTCGCCCCCGGGACGCGGTACACCCCCGCCGTCCTCGAAGGCATCGCCGACGGCGAGCGCGCCGCCCTCGCGCTCTCGCTCGGAAAGCGCACCGAGGCCGGCGCCGTGGCGGCCGCGGCCTCGGCGCTCGCGCGCGCCGAGGCGCTGGAGGAGGCTGCGGTGGCCGCCGAGCCGCCCACCCGGCCGATCGCCTGCAGGGCCGGCTGCTCGACCTGCTGCGTCAGCAAGGTGCTCGTGCTGGCGCCGGAGGTGCTCCGCATCGCGGCCCACCTGCGCGCCACCCGGACCGAGGCGGAGCTCGCCGCGCTCGCCGAGCGCGTGCGCGCCGCCGACACCGCGACCCGCGGCCTCTCCCGGCTCGAGCGCGCCGAGGCCGGGGTCCCCTGCCCGCTCCTCGACGAGCGCGGCGCCTGCTCGGTCCACGCCGTCCGCCCGGTCGTCTGCGCGGGCTGGACCTCCCTCGACGCCGCGGCGTGCGAGCGCCATTTCGCCGCGCCCGCGGCCGTCCCCACGGCGCCCATGCACCGCCCGGGCTACGAGGTGGCGAACGCCGTCCTCGCCGGCCTGGGCTGGGCCGCGAGGGAGCTGGGCCTCGACGCCGCGCCGCTGGAGCTCATCGCCGCGCTGCGCATCGCGCTCGATCGCCCGAACGCCGGCGAGCGGTGGCTCACGCGCCTCCCCGTCTTCGCCGCGGCCCGCGACGCCGAGTGGCAGGAGGACCGGCGGCGCGAGGCGTGATCGCCCGCCGCCGGCCGTCCCGCCGCCATCCCGGCGTTGTCAGGCGAAGAAATCCGTTTACTGTGGCGCGCCGCGGAGGTCGCCGCCGGTCGGCGCCTCACGGCAGGACACAGGACAAGGAGACTCCATGAAGCTTTACGGACATCCCATGAGCACGTGTACGCGCAAGGTGCTGACGGTGCTCGCCGAGAAGGGTCACGAGGCGCAATTCGAGCTCGTCGACCTGATGAAGGGCGAGCAGAAGCAGCCCGCGCACCTCGCGCGCCAGCCCTTCGGCGTGATCCCGGTGCTCGAGGACGAGGACTTCTCCCTCTACGAGTCGAGGGCGATCATGCGTTACCTCGACCAGAAGCTCCCGGGCGCCTCGCTGACGCCGACCGAGCTCAGGGCGAGGGCGCTCATGGATCAGTGGCTCAGCGTGGAGCAATCGTACGTCTCCACACCCGCCGTCAAGATCGTCTTTCAGAGGGTCATCCACCCGATGCGCGGCCAGCAGAGCGACGAGTCCGTCGTCGACGCGGCCAGGGCCGAGATCGCGCGGGCGCTCGACGTGGTCGACCGGGCGATGGCCAGCCAGGAGTACCTCGCGGGCTCGAGCTACTCGCTGGCCGACGTCTCGTGGACGCCGTACCTCCACTGTCTCGTGATGTCGAAGGTCGAGGAGCTCATCACCGACCGGCCGAACGTCGCGGCCTGGTGGAAGCGCATCAGCGCGCGTCCGGCCTGGGTGAAGGTCTCGTCCTGACCGCCGTCGCCCCGTCCTGAACGGGGCCGCCCTCCGTGCCCGCGGGCCGCGTGAAGGAGCTGCCTGCAACAGCGCTCGCCAGAGCGCAAGCGCCCAGGGCGACGATGATGCCGCACGCCGTGACGACGCCTGCAACGAACGAGGAGCGGCGCGCCCGGGCCCAGAGCGCGCGCGTCGTTCTCCACCATGCTCTGAAGAGCGCGCAAGCCGCAAGGATCACGAGCAGCGCTGCCCCTCCGATGACGCCTGCGCCACGAATCGGGCTCGGCGCCGTGATGACGCCCGCGTACGCGAGCGGCAGAAGCACGAGATCAACGCTCAGCAGCACGCAACCCAGGCCGACAAAGGGATGCCGGAAGAGCCACGGAGCGCGCGGAAGCCATGCTCTCGCGACAGCGCTCGAACGGCGTAACCAGATCTCGACGAGCTTGCCTGCAAAGGCCATCCCAGACGTGAAGGCGAGCGTCACGTGTGTAAGGTCGATGGCGGCATCGACGGCCCGTGGATCCATGCCTCCAGTCGCGTCGAGGAGGCCTGCGCCAGCGACGGCCACGACAGCAGCCCAAAGGACGAGGAGGAGCAAGGTGACCGGCGCCGCGATCAGGAACGACAGGACCGCGAGGGCGATCGCCGCGAGCACAGCTTGCCAATGGCTCGATACGGAGCTCGATGCGGAAGAAGATGACACGGAACCAGGTGAGGTGGGGGCCATCATATCGGCCGAAATGCAAATCGCCGGCCAGTGTCTCGCGAAAGACACCAACACGCGCAGCATCCAATCGCCGCAGGACGACGCACGACGGAGGGCGGCTGCCCAGCCAGGCTCCTCGACCGCGAGGTGATCGCGCTCAGAACATGCGGCCGCGCGGGTGATCGCGATCAGCTGCGAGGCAGCTCGAAGAGCGGTGCGCCGGCATCTCGGGTGCGGGCTGCGAGCCCCGAAACGCACAGCGCGCCGTCGGCATGCCGGGTGCTCCAGCGCGGCCCGCGACAGGAGGTCATCGGCATGAGCGTTACCCAGCTCGTACGCGCTGCGCTTGTTTGATGGCCTTGAGCCGCCGGAGCAGCTGACCTCGGGAGAGCCCGAGACGTTTCGCCGCTTGAACCTGGTTATCGCCGCAGGCGTCGAGCGCCGCCAGGATCGCCTCCCGCGTCGGCGGCGGCGCTGCGACGGCCGCCGCACGCACGCCGAGCAACTGCTCCACGATCGAGAGCTTGAGCCCCGTCGTCGGATCGGCCGCCGCGACCAGCCGACCCAACCCCCGCACGTTCTCGGGCCAGTCGTGGAGCATCATGAGCTCCACCGCCTCCACGTCCACCCGCACGCGACCCAGATCCAGCGGCCCGTGCGAGCGCTCCCAGAGCGCCCGCAGGATCGCGAACACATCCTCCGGTCGCTCCCGCAGCGGCGGCAGCGCGATGCGCACCGGAAAGCGCGCCAACAGGTCGAGACGGAACCTCCCCTGCTGGACCGCCTCCTCCGGCGGG
This sequence comes from Sorangium sp. So ce887, assembly GCF_051521455.1. NCBI lineage: Bacteria > Pseudomonadati > Myxococcota > Polyangiales > Polyangiaceae > Sorangium > Sorangium sp. So ce887. The sequence continues at coordinate 6,795,714 of NZ_CP150354.1, forward strand.
CGGTTGGTCGCCGCGATGATGGCGATATCCACGAGCGCCGGCTGCGTCGCGCCCACCGCGAGCACCTCCTGGTTCTCGAGGACCCGCAGCAGCTTGGGCTGCAGCTCGATCGGCAGCTCCCCGATCTCATCGAGGAACACCGCCCCTCCGGCGCTCGCTCGGAGCAGCCCAGGGTTGCTCGCGCCGCTTCCCGAGAACGCCCCGCGCTCCCAGCCGAAGAGCTGCCCCTCGAACACGCTTGCGACGATGCCGGCCACGTTGACGCGCGTGAAAGGACCTCTCGAGCGCCCGAGCGCCAGCACGACCGCCTCGGCGAGCATTTCCTTGCCCGTGCCGCTCTCCCCTGTGATGAGCACGTTGCGCGCGGGCCGCTTCGTCAGCCGGTCGAGCTCAGCGCGCGCTGCGCTGAGCCCCCACGGCCCCGAGAGGCCGCCGATCGCGGGCGCCGGCTCGGCTCGCCCGGTGTACGTCTCGCGGTACACGAGCAGGGTTTCGCCCGCGCGCAAGACGGACCCATCCTCGAGCGGCACCGGCTCACGTGCTGGGAGCCGGTGGCCATCGAGCCATGTCCCGTTGCGCGAGCCCACGTCCTCGACCTGGAGCCGCCCTCCCGCCCGCGTCAGGCGAAGGTGGTTGGACGAGACCTTCGTATCGTCGAGACCCGCCGCCGCGAGCCACGCTCGCCCCGCCGAGACGCCGGGGGACGGCAGAGGCACGACGACGTTGGCGGGAAAAGCGGCAAGCAGCACTGGAGAGCCCCGATCCCGGCGTGTGCCGGTCGGGGGCCGGTGCTCGTCGGTGGGCACATCGCGCGGCGGGCGGGTGGTCATGGCGCCCGCCTCATCGTACGGCCGAGGCGGCTCCCTAGCGAGCGTGCCGTGTGCCCCTCCTCATTCTGCGTCCAACGCTACGGCGACCCGCACCGACGCGCTGGTCCTCTCTCCGACGTACAGCAGCAAGCCCTGGCACAGCACGCCGCTCCTGAGCCCGTCGTAGTTGGCCGCGACGCGCCCCTCCGAAAGCGGCATACCTGCCTCCATCACCCGGACCACGACGTCGCCGCGCGCCAGCTCGGCCGTCGTGACCTGCAGTCGATCGGGCTGGCTCCGGGCTGTCGGGTCCTGCGTGAACGGGATGCAGATCTCCTCCCCAGTGGATTTGCGGTGCACGCATGCCTCTGCGGCCGGGTGGGTCTTGGCCATGTCCTCGCTGAACCCGCTTTCGCCCTCCGGCTGCCGGGCTACCCCGATGAGCCGCAGCAACCAGGCACGATCCGGTAAGGGGACGTCCTCGCACGGCGCCGGCAGGCAGGTCATCCCCGTGGAAAGACAGTCTCCCTGCTTTCTGCAGCACGGCGTGACCTCAGGCGGCTTCGGCGGCGCGACCTGGAGCGGATCGGGCCGCACGGAGGCAACGCCCGGCGCAGCGGGCGGAAGGATGGGCACAACCTCGTCGGCCTCCGGATCCGCACGACTTGCGAGCATCGCGGCGCCTGCGGAAGCAGCAACCCCGAGCGCCAGCCCCAGCGCCAGGAGGAGCGCCGATTGCCCCACGTTGCCGGGCGACCGAGGCTTGAAGGTCGGCTCCGCGTGCACCGTGCGCAGGCTCGGTGCGGGGATGGGGGTCACGGCAGACCGCCGCGGCCCAGCAGTGGAAGGCGCCGGCGAGAGCGTCGGGGCGGAGGGCCGCAGCGCCGCGGAGGGCGGCGAGGGCATCGGCGTGGTGCGGGGCGGGTCGCTCGAACGGATTCCGGACCAGGAAGCTCGTCCGGGCTGCACCTGGAGCTCGGTCGGGCCAAGGTGCGGATCCGTCGCGCTCGCGCGCGGCGACGCGACGCGCAGCCGTCCCGGGCACGCTTCCGCGGCCATGTCGATCCTCTGCAGGAGCGCCGCGCCATGGGTTAGCCGCCGCCGCGGCTGGATCTCGAGACACGCGCGGATCACCTCGGCCCAGAGAGCGTCCGGCACCTGGGGCGGCCAGGGGCGATGTCCTTGCTCCGCCGCGACATAGGCATCGACGAATGCCTCGACCGGCGCATCCGGAGAGAGCCCAGTCGGATGTGCTCCGCAGAGCAGCTCGCACGCGAGCACCCCGAACGCGAACACGTCGCGGGTGAAGCCTTCGCGCAGCGGGAGCCAGAGCCCAGGCGCGAGCAGCTCGGGCGACAGGTACGCGACGGTGCCGATGACCGCGCCCGTAGCCGTCAGCGGCCTCGGGTTTCCGGCGGGCGCGGCGATCCCGAAGTCGATGAGCCGCACGCTGCCGGGAGCATCCGAGGTGCTCCAGAACGCGTCCGTGACGAGCACGTTGGCGGGTTTCAGATCGCGATGCAAGAGGCCCAGCCCATGCACATGCGCCAGCGCGGTCGCGACCTGGGCCAGCACGGCACCGCGCTGAGCGAGCGACATCCGCACCGCCGCGTCCGTTAGCGACTGGCCTTGCACGAAGTCGAAGACCAGCCCCACAACGCCGTCCGCAGGCGCTTCGAAGAGGGCGCGGCACGGGATCAGCGCCGGATGCACGGCGCCGGCGACGGCTCTTGCCTCGCGCCGGGCACGTTCCGCGGCGCCTGCATCGAGGCCGCCGAGGAAGAACAGCTTGAGGGCGCGCAGGCTCCCATCGAGCGGATCGTGGACCTTCCAGACGGCGCCCTGCCCTCCTCGGCCGAGAGGTTCGATCAGGGTGTAGCGGTCGACGCGGACGCCGGGGTGGAGCTGCACGGTCCATAGTTACCGCAGCGTTCTGGCCAACAGAAGGGGTGATCCCGAGGTGGCACTGGGAGCGCTCGCCCACGTGAAACCCTGGCCCGACCTCTTGGATCCGCCCCGCACACATCACGCGAGGAGTCACCCATTCTGTGTGTCCTCATTCCCCTGGCGATGCAGCGCCGATCCCGTGGAGGTGAACGTGGGGCTGCTGAGGGGCTCATCGCAGCAACATCTAGACCTCTTTGCGTCGCTCTCGGCGAGCGGAGCGCACCCAGGAGCGCGAGGTCTGTTCAGGGTCATTCACGCGCATGCCCCGCCTGGAGGCACAAACGCCAGCTGCCGACAGCGCATCGGACGATCTCCCGTCGTGCGTTCAGCCTAGCTCAACTCTCCTATCGAATGGTTTTTAGAATCCGGCCGCGGATATCGATGGCCCTGCGCGAGCCTGGCGCCACCCCCTCGAGCAACCCCACCAGGTTGAACAGGTCGAAGGCCGCGGCCCAGCGCTCGAATTCCTCGGGGAGCGGCGCGTGTTCGCGGTAAACGCCCGCGAACGCCGCCACGAACTCGGGCCCCGGTCCCCAGCGCAGGAGCTGCCCGACGTCCATCAGGCTCGGGCCGGCATACGCGAACTCCCAGTCGAGCACGAGGAGCTCGCCCGACGCCAGCCAGTGCAGGTTCGAGGCCTTGAAGTCTCCGTGCAGGAGCACGGAGACGGACGCGAGCTCGCGGAGCGCCCCAGCGTTCGCGTCGAGAAAGGCGCTCACGCGCTCGCTCAGCTCGCCGCGCAGGGCAGGGTCCAGCCTGTCGAGGACCGAGGCGACATAGCCCCGAAGCGCGCCCATGCAGTCGGCAAACGGCGCGGCGACGGCGAGATCAGGCCCAAGGAAGCCCGCGCTGTTGAAGCCGACGCCGTGGATCTCGGCGAGCGCGCGCCCGACCGCAGCACCGCACGCCGCGGTGTCCTGGAGCGGTCCGTGGGGGACGTGCTCGAGAAGGAGAAAATCCTCGCCCGCCGAAAGGACCGCCGGGACGCGGAACGACCTCCAGCCCCGCGCGAGCAGGCTGGCCTCCTTCGGCGCCGCGCCCGGGTCTCGCCGGTACACCCGCAGCACCTGATCGGATCCGAGGCGCACGTTCATGTTGACGAGCCCGCCGGAGAGCACCTCCATCTCGCCGGAGAAGGGCCCGATGCGCCGCGCGATCTCCGCGCGCGTCAGGTCGATCGCGGCGCCCGCCGGGGCCTCCAGGTGCGCTGGGCGCGCCCACGCGCGCTCGGGGTTGGGGACGAGCCTCATGCGCCCGTTCACGCACGGAGCGCGCGGCGCGTCGAGCGGCAAGCGCCGGCGCCATCCCTCGGACGCCGCCGGCGGAGTACGATACACGCATGCCCGTGTACCGCTCGTCCGCCGTCGAGCACGCTGCGTCGATCACCGTGGCGGCCCGAACCGATGTCGGGCTCAGCCGCGATCACAACGAGGACGCCTTCCTGATCAGCGACCTCGCGCGCGGGCTCACCCACGGTCCTGCGGCGGCCCAGGCGTCGGTGGAGCCGCCGCTCGCCCTGGCGCTCGGCGTCTACGACGGCTCCGGCGGCGCGTCGTCCCCCGACGCGGCGAGCCGGCTCGCCGCGCGCACGGTCCACGCCGTCCTCAGCCGAGCCGCGCCCCGCTCGAGCGACGCGCTCGAGCGCAGCCTGCTCGAGGCGCTCGGCGCGGCCGGGCGCGCCGTCCTCGACAACGCCCGAAGGGGCCCGCAGCACCGGAGCAGCGGCACCACGGCCACCGTGGCCGCGCTCTGCGACGAGCGCCTGCTGCTCGCGCAGGTCGGCGACAGCCGCGCCTACCTCCTCCGCAGCGGCGCCCTCACGCAGGTCACCCGCGACCAGACCCTGGTCCAGTCGCTGCTCGAGAGCGGCAAGCTGAGGCCCGAGGAGGCCGCCACCTTCGAGCACCGGGGCGTGATGCTCCAGGCCCTCGGGCTCCGCCAGAACCTGAGCATCGCGCTCTCCGCCGTGGAGCTCCGCCGCGGGGACACCCTGCTGCTCTGCACCGATGGGCTGAGCGATCGGATCGACGATCCGCACATCGCCGCCGCGCTCGACGCCCACTCCGACCCGATGGGGGCCTCCAGCGCCCTGATCGACGCCGCGCTCGCCGCCGGAGGCCACGACAACGTGACCGTGCTTGTCGCGCGGTTCGACGGCCCGTGGCTCGCTCCGCCGGCCCGCGACGGCGACATGGAAATCATCGAAATTGCTCGATTTTCTGAAGGAACTACCCGCCGCGACGACGACGTGCTGCCGAGGCGGCGGATGATGTGAACGCCCTGAGCGCGCGCCTCACGCCGGCGCGCGACGCAACGGCGGCTGGCGCGGCGCTCGGGCGCTTGCCTTCCGCAGTGAATTCAGCGATTCCACCCGGACGGAGGCTCGCCTCGGAGAGGGGGGAGCCGCATGCTGTCTTTTCGGGACGCAGCGGAGGGTCATCGTTCTATGGAGCAGCGCAACCTCGGTTCTACGGGCGTCGAGATCCCGGTCGTCGGACAGGGCACCTGGCAGATGGAGGCGGATGACGAGGCGGCCTGCCTCGACGCCATCCGGCGGGGGATCGACGCAGGCATGACGCACATCGACACGGCCGAGATGTACGGCTCGGGCGCGGTCGAGTCGCTCGTGGGCAAGGCGATCGAGGGGCGGCGCGACGAGGTGTTCCTCGTCTCCAAGGTGCTGCCCACCAACGCGAGCTACTCCGGCACGCTCGCCGCCTGCGAGCGCAGCCTGGAGCGGCTCCGCACCGACCGGCTCGATCTCTATCTGCTCCACTGGCCCGGATCGCACCCGCTCGAGGAGACCTTTCGCGCCTTCAAGGACCTGAGGGCTCAGGGCAAGATCCGTTATTTCGGCGTCAGCAACTTCGACCAGGCGGAGCTCTCGAAGGCGATCGCGATCGCCGGCGTGCACGAGATCGCCTGCAACCAGGTGCTCTATCACCTGCTCGAGCGGGCGATCGAGCACCGCGTGCTGCCGCTCTGCGAGCGGCACGGCATCGCGGTCGTCGCCTACAGCCCCTTCGGCTCGGGCCGGTTCCCGGCGCCGAACAGCACGGCGGGCAGGGTGCTCGCGTCGATCGCGGCCGCCCACAAGGCGACCCCGCAGCAGGTCGCGCTGCGCTTCCTGCTCCGCCGCCAGCCGGTCTTCGTGATCCCGAAGGCCGCGAGCGCCGCGCACGCGCTCGACAACGCGGCCGCGGGCGATCTGCGCCTCACCGGCGAGGACATCGCCCGCCTGGAGACGGCGTTCCCGCTCGGCCGGGACCGCGGCGTGCTGCCGACGCTCTAGGAAAGAGCCCTCATGTGCGGCGATGGCCCAGGATCCCCCAGCCGGTGTCTTCGCTGCACGAGGAACGCGCGCAGGGCCCCTCTCTGGACCAGGGAGAGCAGAAGGAGCAACCGCAGGAGGCCGACCGATGTGCTAAGGATCCGGCCTGTGCCTGGACTTGTGTTCCCCTCCGGATCTTTTGCCGCCTACCTCTTTGATTGCGACGGGACGATCGCGGACTCCATGCCGGTCCATCATCGGGCCTGGCTCGAGGCGCTCGCCCCGCACGGGTGCGAGCTCACCAACGAGGATTTCTACGGCTGGGCGGGTATGCCGACCGATCGGATCGTCGAGCTCCTGAACCGGAAGTACGGGCTGCGGATGCCGCTGGGCGAGATCTCCGCGGCGAAGGAAGACGCGTACTACCGCCTGATGCCGACCGTGCGAGGCGTGCCTGAGGTCGTGTCGGCGCTCCGCGACCCTCCTCCGCGCACGAAGCGCGCCGTCGTCTCGGGGAGCCCCCGCGCCTCGGTGGAGAAGACGCTCGAATTCCTGGGTCTCCGCGGGTACATCGACGTGGTCGTCGCGGCGGAGGACTACGCGCGGGGCAAGCCGGCGCCCGACCCGTTCCTCGAGGCGGCAAAGCGCCTGGGCGTCGAGCCCGCGCAGTGCCTGGTCTTCGAGGACGCCGTGCTGGGGATCGAGTCCGCGCGGGCGGCGGGCATGCAGTGGGTCCTCGTCGATCCCCGGGCGCTCCGCGCCGAGCGGCCGGATCCTTGATCCACGCCGGAGAGCCGCGGGAGACAGCGTAGGCCGAAGCCGGCCTCCGCGAGCCGGTCTTCAGTTCACGACGGCCATAATCCGGTACTCGACCGTACCCGGGCCGAGGCGCCCCTCGCCGGCGGCGACGACCCTCGTTGCGGCGCGACGGTCTACACCGAAGCCTCGCCGGTCTTCTTCGAGCAGCGTTCGATGTTCAAGGTCGAGGTCGACACGTCGCTGCCCGCGGGCGCCGCGCGCCCGGCCGTCGTCCCCTCGCTAGCTCGCGGCGCTCGCGACGTAGGAGACTTCAGGAAGCGCAAAGGAGAGCATCCCAGAGCTCTCAGCGACCGCGCGCCGATAACGTAGAGCCGTCCACGACCAGTCCAGGTTGGCACGCATCCAGCAGCGGAGGCAATCGATGTAGCGGCTCAGCTCCGCGTCCACCTCGGGGCCGAAGCCATCCAGCGCTGTCGCCTGCTCGACGAACGCACGAACGGTCTCGTTGTGCACACGCACCGCTTCGCGCACCGCCTCATCGTTGCTCAGTCGACGCTCATTCTGCAGGACAATCACCAGGTTGTGCACGTCCCCTTGCCTCGACTCTTTGTTCACCGAGAGGATGTCGTTGCACCAGCAGATGGCACAATTGGCCAGCAACGCCAGCCGCTGCACGCCCACGTGCTGGCGCACCTCAACAGGAAGTCTGATACCGTCAGTGATCTGTGTCAGCTCGAAACAAGCGAACACGGCCCCGGTGTGCGCTCGCATCGCCTGATAGTCAGACACGCTCGGGATGACGCCGAGCAGGCGGTTCTTGGCCTCCCAGCGGTTTGCTGTGAAGTACTCCTCGACTGCGTGCGCGAAGCGGGCCAGCCATGCCGAAGAGTCACACTGGGCCATCCGCGTCCTCAGATCATGCAGGGAACGCACGAGTCGATGATCGTTCGTAGACGGCGGCGCGCCTCGAAGAACGGCGAGCAGCCGCTCGTGCATGCACATCAGCAGCTCAGGATCGCCGCCGACGCCGGTTTCGTCGCACTCATCATCCATCAGAAACAGCCAGCTGACCCAGTCAGCCGCGATCTGGAGGCGCTCCCTCTCCGCTTTGGGGTAGGCGCGAGCGGCGAGCAGACCGTACTCGATGGGCCGCGCAAGACTCAGCGCTCCGTTCCGCTTGATCAAATTGAAATTATTTGCCCACTCCAATGACCCGCGATCGACGGCAGCGGCGTGTGGACTGATCTCGGAACCAAAGGGACACCAGAGCTCCTGATCATTACAATAATACATATGTGAACCACAAAGAAATATCGGCCATGCACCGAGCAACGAACCGACTACAGCGTTCCAAGTAGCATGGTCCCAGCAGCACAGACAATCGAAATCCATCCTCGATGGATAGCGTCACTCTGCCGTAACGGCGCGGCCATCGTCCGGAGTCGTGTGCGCTGGTGAGCCTCGGCGCTCTCCTCGAGCCCTGTCTTGAGCCCTGCGAGGAATCGAGCAGACCGGCGCATGCCCGCGATTCTCATGGTGCTGCTCATCCGGAGCCGAGCGAGCTGAGGCCGCCGCCCCGCCGAGCATCGCCGGCGTCACAGCCATCCGCGGGCGGTCTGGCACATGGCGATGGCTGCATCGTTACGGTGCGACGACATCGGCTCCGCTCATCGAATACCGATTGTGCCGCTCGCTGGACCGGTGCTACTATGAAGATGTCTCGGACGCCCCGAACCAGGGGAACAGTCGCCACCCCCCTCATGCCCCAGCTGCATGGCGACGACTTGATGGACCGGCGGTCCTGCGGAGCCCTCGTCGCGGCTCCCTGACGCCTGTCTCGTCGCCAGCTGACTAGAATGACGGTCAAGCATAGCCTGCAGCGGCGCCGTCGACATCGCGCAGACCAGGCCCGGCGAGCCCCTCGTCAGCCCCGGCTGCCACTGCTGCGTTCTTCAGCCTCGTGCTCGTCGAGCTACCCGTGACGGCGCAGCCGGAGCGCGCGTTCGCGTCGCGCCACCTGGCGTCTCAGGGTCTCGTTCAGAGACCGATAGATTCGATCGCCTTTATTGTCACGAATCGTGTGCAATTTTACACAGAGAGCAAGAGTGATGATTCAAGCAGTACGTGATGGCGAGGCCTTCTCGAGGGTCGGCAGCACGGGGGCCGCGCGCGTGTCCACCTTGGCTTGTCTTGGGAAGACGGACCCTCCGCGCCAAGACTATGATCCGATCAACTCGCAGACCAAGAAGATCCTCCTCGACCTTGGCTTGTTGCACGACGAAGAACACGTCCGGACGTACGACGAGGCGAATTTTGCATCGCTCTGTGCTCATGTGTACCCAACTGCCTCTCTCGAGCAGCTGCAGGCATGCAACGACTGGAACATGTGGCTGTTTTGCTTCGACGACATGGTGGACAGCATCTGCGGTCGCTATGCGGGCAGGCTCGAAGAGATGAAGAAAGTAGCGATCAATTCGCTCATCTCGCTCCGTTACGGCGTCGAGCAGGGCGAGCCGCTGGCGAGGTACGCGCTCCACATCAGAAAACTGCTTCTCAACCTAGCGAGTGAGCGGTGGCTGCTCCGCTTCAGCGACTCGGTCGAGGATTACCTGTTCAACGGCACGTTCAAGGCGGCTCAAAACCAGATTTGTCAGCACGTCCCCGGCGTGTCGGAATACGTTGCCATGCGCGTCAGGGACAGCGGCCTTGGAACCGTAATCCGAATCACTGAGATGACATGCGGCGGTGAGATTCCTGATTGGCTGTGGCACGATCCCTACATACTCAGGATGAGAGGGCTGTGCGAGGAGGCGAGCAGCCTGCACAACGACATTTTCTCGTACGAGAAAGAGGTGCTCTGGAACCATAGCCCCAACAACCTCGTTCACGTCGTCATGGTCAACCACAAGATCGGGTTCGTGAATGCCACACGGCTGTGCATCGACATGATCAACGCGCGCCACGACGAGTTCTTGCGCATGGCCGCGAGGGTGCCTTCGTTTGGCCGCGAGGTAGACGGAGCGCTGCGGCGGTTCATCGCGGGCATGACCGCCTGGATCGAGGGGAGCGCGGATTGGCATTTAACGTCGGGTCGCTATTCATCGCCGACTTCACCATTCCTCGAGCTCGTGCGTTCGTGACGGCCTCGATGCGCCGCGGAGAGCCGCCGGCCGCGACGACGCGGCGCGTTCGACGTCGACAGCGGCGATGGGCGCAGATCCTTCCCCATAGGTTTCGACGTTCCGCGGGTGCCGCGCCGGCCATCCATAGCTCTTGAAATGCCACCAACATGAGCCCGTACATGTCGAAACGATATAATCTTCTCGCGCCTGAGGCGCGAAACGACCCATACCCCATCTACGCGGAGATGCGCCAGAGCGCGCCGGTGTGTCAGGTCGAGCCTGGCGGTCTGTGGGCCGTCAGCCGCTACAACGATGTCGCTGCCGTCCTGAGCGACAGCGCGGTGTTCTCGTCTGCGGGCTTGCGCGAGGCGACGAGACCGTCATGGCTCGGACATAACCCCGTGGCCGACTCGCTCGCGCTCTTGGACCCGCCGGTGCACACCAAGCTCCGCGCCCTGGTGAACAAGGCATTCTCGATCCGCGTCGTCCCGCGCGTCGAGCCGCTGGTCCGCGCCGCCGCCCGGCGCTTCGCCGACAGCATCGTCAGCGGCCAGCCCATCGAGGTGCAAGAGCATTTCAGCAGCGAGCTCCCGGGGGTCGCCATCGCCGAGCTGCTCGGGTTGGACCCGGCGCTGCGCCGACTCTTCGTCTCGTGGTCGGAGGCCCTCTTCAGCATACACCCCGCCACGCCGCCGGAGCACCATGCGCGCATTCGCGCCGTCATCGCCGATATCGAGAGCTACCTGAGGGAGGTGCTGGCCGACCGGCGGCGCAGCCGGCGTGACGACCTGGCGAGCGACCTGCTCGACGCCGAGGTTGACGGCAAGCGGCTCAGCGAGGCGGAGCTCATCAGCTTCCTCGCCATCGTCCTCCAGGGCGGGCACGACACGATCGCGAGCCTGCTCGCCTCATCGCTCCGCTGCCTCGCCGGACGCCCGGAGCTGCTCGCCCGACTGCGCGCCGAGCCGACCGCGATCCCCTCCTTCATCGAGGAGATGCTGCGCTTCGATCCGCCGCTGCAAGCGTCGACACGCCTGACCGCCTCCGACACCGAGCTCTCCGGCGTGTCGCTGCCGCGGGGCTCCATCGTCCTCGCCTTGATCGGCTCCGCCAACCGCGACGATCGTCATATCAAGGACCCCGACCGCGTCGACCTGAAGCGTCAGCGGAACGCTGGCCTGTCCTTTGGCCTCGGCGCCCACTTCTGCATCGGCGCCGCGCTGTCGCGGGCGGAGGGACGCATCGGCCTCGAGGAGCTGCTCCCGCGCATCCAGGGGCTCCGCATGCACGAGCGAGGCTCCGCGTGGAGCACGTCGCTGTTCTCGCGCAATCAAACCCTCCTGTGGATGGAGTTCGACCGCGCGTAGTCGATCGACCGAGGGGCGTCCACGGCTGCGGCGTGCCCGCCTTCTCGCTCCGCAGCGTCACCGCACTCTCCTGCCGACGGTGTCCCGTACCGGTTCGTCGTGAGGGCGATGGGGCGGTCTCGAGACGGAGGCCACCGACAAGCTCGTCGAGGACGCCCTCGGGAGCTACGCCCTTCGTTGCGGTGTGGCACTGGGTCAACGTCTCCTCGTCCGCCGAGCGCCGGTCCAGGACGACGAGCAGATCAAGCCGTTAAGACGCGAGAGTACGCCATCGGATTTTTTCAACCTGGACACCTTCCGACGGCTCGACGGCTCTCTCCATCGAGAGCTCCGCAGGTCTGGCCTCGTTCCGCTGATCAGCGGGGCCGCTCCTGGCCCAGGGCCGGTCGTGGCATACTCCGCCCATGAACCATGCACTCCTCCGCTCAGCTCTCTCCGGGCTCCTCCTCGCCGCCTGCGGCGGCTCCGTCGACATCCCGCCCGGCAGCGGCGGAGCGGGCGGCGCCGGGGGTGCCGGCGGCGCGGGCGGCACCGGGGGTGCCGGCGGCGCGGGCGGCACCGGGGGTGCCGGCGGCGACACCAGCTCGACCTCGAGCGGCGGCGGAACGCCGGTTGCCTGTGGCGGGCGCAGCGGGGGAATCTGCGGCGCGGAGGAATACTGCGACTTCCCCGACGATTCGTGCGGAACGTTCGACAGCGAGGGCCAGTGCTCCGCCCGGCCCGGGGGCTGTCCGGAGGATTGCCCGGGCGTCTGCGGGTGCGACGGCCAGTTCTATTGCAATGCGTGCGGCGCGCACCAGGCCGGGGTGGACGTCTCGGAGAACACCTCCTGCATCGAGCCCGTGGGCGGCGACTACACCGCGACGTACTGGCCCGGCGGGCTCGATCACCTCGTCGTCTACAAGGCCGAGCCGGAGGCGGACCGGTGCGTGACGCTCTACGCCGAAACGCCGACCGAGAGCGCGCCCGCGGGCTTCGACGTCGCCACCCTCCCGAAGGTCTGGGTCGTGACGCGCATCGAGATGTCCAGCGGGGCGGCCGGCTGCACGCCGGAGGAGATGAGGCCCGCCGGCGAGGCCGTTCTCGCGACGGACGCCATCGGGAGCCTGTCGATGGAGCTCTCGGGGGGAACCACCAAGCCGTGCACCCTCGACGTGGACATCACCGCCACCTTCCCGACGGAGCCCGCGACCGCGCACCTCCGCGCGACCGGGGTGGCCGTGGACGGCGGCTGCCCGTAGACGGGTGCCCGGAAAGGACGGGTGCCCACGGCAGAGGAGGGCGCACCGGGCGTGAAGCGACAAGGCCGGCGGCGCCCGGGGGACAGGCCTAGTACTACAGCCGCACGTCTGCGAGCACCCAACGAGCTGGGCTGCACCCGCGCGAGCAAGCAAGGCGTCACGATCGTCCGCCCGCTCATCGTAATCCGCGGTGATTCCGTGACGTGCGGCTGTAGTACTAGAGCGACAAACGGGTTGAAACCCCGAAAAAAAGCAGGAATTTCACAGGGAGGCGAGGAGGCGGGGAGCGAGAGACGGCGAGAGGGAGAGATTCTTTTTTTTCTTCCTCCCCGCCTCCTCGCCTCCCTGTGAAAATTCTCCGGGTTTCAACATGATTGGTGTTCTAGTCGCGGCCGTCTGCGCGCGCCCCCGCGTCAGCGCTTCCTCGCACCGCCGCCGCGCTGCGCCTTCTCAGCCTCGGCGAGCCGCCGCCGCGCGTCGTCCAGCGCCGCCTGGCTGGCGAGGCCCTTCGGGAGCGCCTCGTAGCCGGCCACCTCCTCGCGCAGCGTCGCGACCTGCTCCGCGCCCTGCCCGAGCCGCTGCTGGATCTCCGCGCGGAGCTTCAGGTAACGCAGCCGGCGCGGACCGTAGGCGCGGCCGATGGCGCGCTCCACCGCGGCGAGCGCCTCCGCCTCGCGGCCCATCGCGTGGAGCACCTGCGCGAGCCGCGCGGGCGGCTCGTAGGACGCCGGCATCTGCGCCTCGCGCTCCTTCAGCATCGCGACCGCCTCGTCGCCGCGCGACAGCGCGAGGTACGCCATGGCCCGCCCGTAGTCGTACGCGGCGGCCGCCTCGGGCGCCTTCGCCTCCTTCGCGGCCCGCTCCAGCACGGCGAGCTTCGACTCGTTCGCCGCGCGGGCGCCGGCCGCGTCGCCGAGCGCCTGGAGCCCCTCGGCGAGCAGGCCCCACGCGTCGGCCCGGTCGTCGGCGCTCGAGTCCGCCGGCGGGCTCTCGACGATCGACCTGAGCCGGGCGACCGCGGCCTCGCGCGCGGCCCGCTGTGCCTTGCCGTCGGGGAGCGCGGCCGCGCAGGAGAGCAGGACGCTCGCGAAATCGGCGGGCAGCGCCGCGCCCTTCACCTCGCCGACGTGCGCCCTGCCGAGGTCCGCGCACGCCGCGGCGTCCTTCCGGCGGAGCGCCGACAGGAGGCCGAGCAGCGCCTCGCTGCGCCGCGGCCACGCCTCGCCGCCCCGCGCCACGGCGCGCTGATAGGCGGACGCCGCGGCCGCGTGATCGCCGGCGCTGTGGGCCCGCTTCGCCTCGACCAGCAGGCGGTTCGGGTCGTCCGCGGGCAGCGCCGAGGCCGCCCGGGAATCCATCGCGTGCAGCGCCTCGCGGAGCAGCTCGCGCAGCTCCTGCACCGACGCGGCGCCCCGCCAGAGCCCGACCACCTCGCCGTCCGCCGGCTCGAGGACGAAGAACGTCGGCCACACCGTCACCTCGTGCCGCTCGAGGAACGGCGCGTTCTCCGGTCGATCCGTGTCGATGTCGGCGAACACCACCCGCTCCGCGAACGGGCGCAGCGACGGATCGGTCAGCACGTAATGCTTCATGCTCAGGCAGGTGTGGCACCACGGCGCCCACGCATCGACGAACAGCGCCTTGCCCTCGGCCCGGGCCTTCTCGCGCGCCCCCGGCAGGTCGTCACGGATGAACTCGAGCGGCGGCCGCGCCGCCGCCGCCGGCTCCGGCCTGGCGGCGGGCGAGGACGCCGCCGCGGCGGGCGGGGACGCCGCGGCGGCCGGGGGCGCCGACGCCCGCGGGGACGAATCGGCGGCGCAGGCGGCGAGCGAGGCAAGAGCGAGGAGAGCGGAGAGCGAGGCCGGGGAACGCACGGGCAAAGGGTAGCCCAGCAGCGGCGGTCTCGCCCTCCCTGCGACAGGCGAACCCCCACGTTGACGGGCCGTCGGCGCGGCGCGTACATACTTACCGTAGGCCGACCTCGTGCTCGCCCTCAGGGGGGGCGGCGGCGGCGCAGCTTGCCAGGGACGCCAGCACAACACATCAGGGGGAGCCCACATGATCGCGCGCGTGCTGAGGATAGGGGAGCATACGGTCCGCATCGGTGAACACGAGGACACCGTGGACCTGCTGCTGCGGGGCGACATCTCGCCGGACGAGGTGGTGCGGCTCTTCGATTTCATCGCGTCCCATTTGGCCGGGCAGAGCTACATGCTGGTCACCGGCGACGTGGTCCAGCTGGGCCGCGTTCCGGCCGAGTCCCGGAAAAGGGTCATCAAGGAATCGGGCAGGGTGCCGCCCATCCGCGGGGTGGTCTATTACCGCGTGACCTTCGCGGGGAGGGTCATGACCGAGCTGGTGCTCCGGGGCTATGCGATCGCCACGGGGGTCGACGTCGCCGCTCACTTCGTCAACGAAGAGGCGGAGGCGCGGGCGTGGCTGGCCAGGCGGCGGGCGCAGCTCGCCCGTGAACATGGCTGAGCCCGCCTGGTAGGACTCGAAGCCCCGCGACGCGGCTGCGGCGCGCGTCAGGCCGGCGGCCGGCGAGGGAGCGGCGGCGCGGGCGGTGAGCCTGCCCGGACGGCGCGCGCGGGATCCCGGCCGGAGCGCGGCGTCGCTGGCAAGCTCGACCCTGCGCCGACAATGCGCCCCCCGGACGCACGCAAAGCTGGTACAGTGCCGCCGCCGTGAACGATTACGCGGGCCGGTGCGGAAGCTGCGCGGCATACACCCGGGTGCATGAGGATCCAGTGCGCGGTCGCGTCGGCGACTGCGCCCTCGAGGTGTACCCGCCGCCGATCAAGGCGACCGCGACGTGCGGCCGCTATCGGGCCAGGGGCGCGCCGCCGCCGCCTCCTCCTCCCCGGGCCGCAGGCCAGCCGCGCGGCTCGGGCGGCAGGTCGCGGCCGGCCGAGCGGGCGCCGTCGCCGGAGCGCCGTCCCGGAGCCGCGCCGCAGCCCCTCCGTTCGCCGCTGCCAAGGGAGATCGACATCGACATGGATATCGACGAGTTCCGTCGTGTGCTGCGCGAGGTGCTGTCCGAGGAGCTCGGCGTCGGCCGCGCCGAGATGGGTGGCCGCTGGGAAGGCGGGGAGATCGTCCTCCGGCCGGGGAAGGAGGGCACGGCCGAGAAGCGCATCCCGCTCGACGTGTTCTTCCACAAGATCGTCATGCTGCGCGACAAGCTCCGCGTGCTGGAGCAGAAGATCAACGCGCACGAGGGGCTGACCGACGCAGAGAAGGTCCAGCTCCAGGCGTACATCACCGGCTGTTACGGCACGCTCACCACGTTCAACGTGCTCTTCGCCAACCGGGACGACGCCTTCGCCGGCAACGCACGCGATAGCGACTGAGCGGGCTTCGCGACACGAGACCAGCAATTCCGTCGCTGCCGCGGAGTCCGGGGCGCGCGCGAGGGCGCTCGGCGAAGAGCTGCACGAGGCGTCGCTCACCATGGTACAAGGTGCGCGGAGGTCGCCGGATGGCCATCAAGCAGCTCACGCCCGAGCAGATTCACACCATGTCCCTCGAAGAGAAGGACACATGGTGGCTGAAGAACGTCTACCGCGGCGACATGCCTCAGCTCACGTGGCGTTCGGCGATCACGGGCATGCTCCTCGGCGCGTTCCTCTCGCTCACGAACCTGTACATCGGCGCGCGCACCGGCTGGTCTCTCGGGGTCGGGATCACGAGCGTGATCCTGGCCTTCGGGCTCTTCAAGGTGCTCTCCAGGCTGGGCCTCGGCCGCGACATGACCGTGCTCGAGAACAACGCGATGCAGTCCATCGCGACGTCGGCCGGATACATGAACGCGCCGCTCTTCACGAGCCTCGCGGCCTATTCGATGGTCACGACCACGATCATCCCCATGGGCCGGGCGATGATCTGGATGTTCATCCTCGCCATCCTCGGCGTGCTCTTCGCGTTCCCGATGAAGAAGCGCTTCATCAACGACGAGCAGCTCCCCTTCCCCGAGGGCATGGCCGCCGGCGTCGTCATGGACGCGCTGCACGAGAGCGACGCGAAGGAGGGGCTCTTCAAGGCGAAGCTCCTCCTCGGCGGCGGCCTCGCGAGCGCCGCCCTCGAGCTCCTCCGCGACGACAAGGTGATGCGCGCGCTCTTCGCGCTGAAGAGCATCCCCCATTACTACGACGAGCTCTTCTATCACGGCTGGTTCGCCGACCTGATCAAGCGATGGGGCGTCTCGCCGGCGATCCGGGGCATCCCCCTGAACGAGCTCACGATCCGCTTCGATACAAGCATCATCTTCGTCGCCACAGGCGGCCTGATGGGCATCCGGACCGGCGCGTCGCTCCTCCTCGGAGGGGTCCTCAACTACTGGATCCTGGCCCCCCTCCTGATCCAGCACGGGATCATCCTGCCGAGGAACGGGCATTACGGGTTCGGGCAGATCACGCTCTGGGCGCTCTGGGGCGGCGTCGCGTGCATGACGACGTCCTCGCTTTACGCCTTCTTCTCCAAGCCCAAGGTGATCCTCGACGCGTTCCAGGGCCTCTCCAAGAAGGGCGGAGCGAGGGACGTGCTCGCGGACATCGAGCTGCCGGTGAAGCTGTCGATCATCGGCATCCCCATCGTCGGCCTGGTCGTCGTCGTGCTCGGGGAGCTCTGGTTCGGCATCTCCTGGTGGCTCGGGGTGCTCGCGATCCCGCTCGTGTTCATCTTCTCGCTCATCGCCGTCAACTCGACGGGCATGACGGCGATCACCCCGGTCGGGGCGCTCGGCAAGCTGACGCAGCTCACCTACGGCGTCCTCGCGCCGAAGAACATCACGACGAACCTGATGACGGCCGGGATCACGGCGGAGGTCTCGAGCAACACGGCGAACCTCTTGATGGATATCAAGCCGGGCTACATGCTCGGCGGCAAGCCGCGCCACCAGGCGCTGGGGCACGTGCTCGGGGCGGTCGCGGGGCTCGTGCTCTCGGTGCCTGTCTGGTATCTCGTGCTCATCCAGGGGGACATCGGGCGCTACGGGACGGAGAGGCTGCCGGTCCCGAGCGCGCTCACCTGGAAGGCCGTCGCCGAGGTGCTGATGAAGGGGATCGACTTCCTCCACCCGACCGCCAAGTCCGCGGTGGTGGTCGGGGCGATCGTCGGCATCGTCGTCGAGGTCACGAAGCAGATCACGAAGAACCGATTCCCCCTCTCCGCGGTCGCCCTCGGGCTCGCGTTCATCCTGAACTTCACCGACATCTGGTCGATGTTCCTCGGCTCGTTCCTCTTCTGGCTCATCGAGCGGCGCGCCGCGACATGGCACAAGACGCGCGAGCACAACGAGCGCGAAGCGCGGCTGAGCGCGACGGGGCCCGGTGGGCTCACCGAGGCGCCCCCCGCGCCGGTCAAGCGGCCCTGGTACGCGCTCGCCGCCGAGAACACCGAGGCCATCTGCGCGGGCGTGATCGCCGGGGGCTCGCTGATGGGCATCGGCCTGAGCGTGCTCGGCGTGCTTGTGCTGCCGGACGTGCTGGAAGCCGCGAGCCTCACCAAGGCGCTCGGGCAGCTCCTCGACTTCCTCCCGAAGTGAGGCGCCCCCCGTCGCCGGGCGGGCCCATCCGGCCCGCTCGCGGCGGCCTGCAGCGGCGCCTCAGTGTGACAGGAATGCGCGCCCTCGGGGCCCACGGCGAGCCACGGTGGGCGCAGCGCGTCGCCCCGTCGAGGCGCTCCGCTCGGAAGCGCTCGTGGCGCGGTTCATGCAGCCTTGTTTGCATCGCGTCAAACCGAGCTCAACGTAGGACGCGCGAGGAGAGGACCTTTCATGCCGGTGAATGCGCCCCCGTCCCGAGGAACGCCCAGCCCCGCGCCGGTCGGTGATCCCGAACCGGGTCCGCCGGTGCAGGATCCTGCGCCGAGCGAGCCGCCGCGGCGCGACCCGGATCCGGGCGAGCCGGCGCGTCGGGATCCCCCGCCCCCGCCTCCCGCGCCCGGAGAGCGCTCTCCGGAGATCGAAGACCCGCCGGCGCCGGGGCAGCCGCCCAGGGAGCCCGGTGTGATCGCGACGGCCGGCTCCGCTTTCAGCGCGGCGTAACGTCATCCCCTAACCATCGAGAGGTTTCCATGAACACGTGTGACTGCTGCGGCAACAGCTACGACAAGGCCTTCCAGATCATGGTGGGCGGCACGACCTACACGTTCGACTGTTTCGAGTGCGCGATTCACAAGCTCGCGCCCGTGTGCGCCCACTGCGCCTGCAGGATCGTGGGGCACGGCATCGAGGCCGGCGGGGCGTTCTACTGCTGTGCGCACTGCTCCAAGCAGGAGGGCATTCAGGGGGCGATCGACCGCGTGGCGTGAGCCGCCGCCGGGGCGCCGGCGTCGCGCGCGGGGTGGAATGGGTCGGCCTGCCCGAGGTCACCCCCCGCGCGCAGCGGGGTCGGCCCGCCCTGCGCCGTGAGCGGCGCCGCGACGTGATCTGCGACCAGAGCAGAGGCCAGGATGAAGAGCAACAGCGCGATACCCGTGTGGCCGCGAGACTGCGTGAGCATGGATCCCTCCTTCGCGGCGAGGCAGCCGCCTCGCGCTCCAGGAAGCTAGATCCGGGGCGCCTGCGTGATAATCCTGGTCCGCCGACGAAGATTGCGTCGCGGAAGGAACGAATGGCATGGATCCGGCGGGCGGTCACCTGGGTGAGATGAGGGCGTTCCTCGAGGTCGCGCGGCGGCAAAGCTTCTCGGCGGCGGCGAAGGCCCTCGGGTTCACGTCGTCGTCGGTCAGCAAGCAGATCGCGCGGCTGGAGGAGCGGCTCGGCGTGCAGCTGCTCCGGCGCACCACGCGCCGCGTGAGCCTCACGGAGGCAGGGCACCTCTACGCCGAGCGCGCAGGCCGGATCCTCGCGGACGTCGAGGAGGCGGAGCGCGCGGTCGCGGATCTCGATGGGACGCCGCGCGGGACGCTGCGCATCTCGGCGCTCCCGATCCTCGGCACGCTCCGCGTCGCGCCGGCCGTGCTGGCCTGCCGCGCGAGGTACCCGGAGCTCCGCATCGATCTCGATATCACCGATCGCCTCGTCGATCTGGTGGCCGAGCGCATCGACGTGGCGGTGCGCCTGACCGTCGCGATCTCCCCCGCATCGCTTGTCGCGCGGCGGCTGGCCGACGACCGGCGCGTGCTCTGCGCGAGCCCTCGCTACCTGCGGCGCCACGGGACGCCGCGTCGGCTGGAGGACCTGGCCGACCACGACTGCATCACGCTCAACCAGGAGCCCGTCGCCCGGTGGACGCTCGTGGGTCCCGAGGGGGAGCGCGTCGTCCCGGTGAGCGGCACGTTCCGCTCCAGCGACACCGTGACGCTGCGCGACGCCGCGGTCGCCGGCCTGGGTCTGGCCAACCTCCCCGATTACGTCGTCCAGGAGCATCTCGAGAGCGGCGCGCTGCGGCGCGTGCTCCCGGAGTACGGCACATCGAAGCGCGCCATCTTCGCGGTGTACGCAACGCCCGCGCGGGCGGCGGTCCGCGTCCTCGTCGCGGCGCTGGCCAAGGCGATGGGCTCCGGTGCGGCGGGGACGGCGAAGGCGGCGCCGTGAGCTCGGGTGAGGGTCCGAGATGGGGAGCGTCGTTATCGGCGATCGGGCGCGATCTGCGTCGCGCCGGCCGCTCGCTCCTTGTTCATCTGGCGAATGCAGTGCTGGAGCGCGGCGCGGAGGTTGCCGAGGGTCGTGATCTTGTCCAGATCCAGGCCGAGGCTCACGATGGTCTGGGCGACGTTCGACCGGATGCCCGTGACGATGCCCTCGGCGCCGAGGAGCCGGATCGCGCCGACCAGATCGAGGAGGTAGCTCGCCGTCTTCGTGTCCACCATGTCGACGCCGGTGAGATCGAGGATCGCGTAACGCGCGCCCGTGCGCACGATCGCCTCGAGGAGGGTATCCATCACCTCCGCGGTCCTCTGGCTGTCGAGGACCCCGATCATCGGCAAGGTCAGCACGCCTTCCCACACCTGGATGATGGGAGTCGACAGGTCGCGGATGACCTGCTGTTGCCGCTCGATGAGCTCCAGCTTGGTCCGGAGCTCCTGCTCCGTGCTCTTCGCCTGGCTGATATCGAGGGTGACGCCAACGACCGAGTACACCGCTCCTCGCTCGTCGCGGACGGGGACCTCCCAGTTCTCCCAGAACACCCCGTGCGTCGCGGAGTGCGAATGGGACGCCTCGCCCGCGAGCGCCCGTCGAAGCACGTCGACGCCCTCCGAGCCGGCGTAGAGCTCGAACACGTTGTGGCCAAGGTGCTCCCCCTCCTGGAGCCCCGCGCCGTCGACCCCCTTGCCCTCGTGGAACGTGAACATCCCTTCCGCGTCGATCGCCCAGACGACGATCGGCAGCGTCTGCGTGACGGTCCGCAGGATCACCTCCTTCTGCTGGTGGCGGCGGAGCTGCTCGCTCCGCTCCGTCACGTCCTGCCCGAACACCCCGACGCCGCTGACCTCCCCGCGCTCGTCGAGGAGGCGCTCGTGGCGCCACTCGAAGTACGCCACGCCGCCGTCCTTGCTGACGTGGCTCCACACCCGCGGCGCCACGCCGTCCTCCGCGAGGAGCCGCCGCCACGCATCGGGGTCGTCGGACGCCGGCAACAGCTCGTCCACGCGCCGGCCGAGCGCCTCCTGGCGCGCATGGCCGAACAGGCGCTCGGCCGCACCGTTCCAGTCCTCGATCGTGAGATCCGTGCCGTACTGGACGATCGCAAGCGGCGCCCGCTCAAAAAGGAGCGCACGCCTGCGCGCAAGCTGTCCGGCCTCGACTTCTTCCTGAGACGCAGTGGAAACGGTCATGCACACAAAAATTTAACCTGAACGCCTGCCGGTCGTCGAGAGCGGTCGTGGCCGTCCTGCATGCACTACCGGCGTGCTCCGGCCGCGCTGCCCGGGCGGGATCCACTGTTGCTGCAATCTCCCGAGCAGCGCCTGCTACGTCAGCCGCCGTCGGATCGTCGCGATCGCGGATTTGCGTCTCGCTAGCCGGCGCGCGGAAGGGGTGACTCACCCGGCCTGGGGGGCGAGCCGGGGCGACGCGGCGTCGGGCCCGAGGAAGCGCGCGATGCGCTCGCCGAGGCGCGCGCGGAAGGCGTCGTCGGTGGGGGGCGAGTGGCGGCACCCATCGAGCAGCTCGGTCTCGGCGCGCGGCAGGAGCACCTTCGCGCGCGCGAGCAGCTTCGCGCCGGGGAAGCTCACGTCGTCGTCGGCGCCGAACACGAGCGCGGGCCGCGCGAAGCCGGCGAGGGCCTCCGGCGTGGCGAGCGGCGGCACCCGCATGTCGAGCCGGTAGCTCCGCACCGCGTCGCCGAAGTAGGGGCCCCACAGGTCGTCGTGCGTGGAGAACAGCCCGGAGAGGAGGCGCGCGAGCCGCTCCTCGGAAGGGAACGCACGGTAGAGGGCCATCGGGATGGCCACGCGCGTGAGGCCCTGCCACACCGGGCCGGACACGAGGCCGCCCGGGACGATCAGGACGAGCCGATCGATGCGGGCGGGCGCGATCTGGGCCATGCGCAGGGCCACGAAGCCTCCCCAGCTCACGCCGAGGAGGTGGGCGCGCGCGAGCCCGAGCGCGTCGAGGACGTCGGTGAGCCACTCGGCGTAGGCGGGGCCGTCGAGCGGCAGGCGGACGTCGGCGCTCTTGACGGACTGGCCGATGACGTCGGGCGCGTAGACGCGATAGCGCGCGAGGAGCGGGCCGAGCTCGGGCAGGAGATGCGCGGAGCTCGCGAGCGCGCCGTGCAGGCAGACGAGCGGCGGGGCGTGCTCGGGGCCGGCGACGAGGACGTGCGTCGCGCCGAAGCGGGTCGAGACCTCGCGCGCTCGGGCCGGGACCGGGACCTTTTCGCGGAACCGCTCGAACCACGCGGCGATGCGCGCGCGCGCCTCTGGACTGCGAAAGATGATGGATGACGTCATCGAGCCCTCCTGACGTTGGCTGCGGGGCGGAGCCCGCAGAGGTGCTGAGCGACGAGCCGATCGAGCAGGGCGACGGGCGACGGGTGCGCGCCCTGGACCCACGCGATCAGCGCGAAGTAGTAGAAGGAGAAGAACGCGACGCCGAAGAGCGCGGCGTCGGCGTCGTCGGCGACCTCCCCCTGCGCGCGGGCGGCGTTGAAGAGCGCGACGACGCGGCCGTGCACGGCGGCGACCTGCTCGGTGAAGCGCGCCTGCCACGGCGGGTCGGCGAAGAGCGCCTCGCGGAGCAGCGTCTTCGACAGCGTCGGCCTGCGGGCGTAGTACGCGAAGAACGCGGCCCCGAGCCGGTGGATCCGCTGCTCGAGGGTGCCGGGCTCGTCGTCGCGGACGGCCTCGGCCGCGGTGGCGGCGAGGTCGTCGAACAGCGCGGCGTGGAGCAGGTCGCGCTTGTCGGCGAAGTGGAGGAGGACCGTGCCCGCGGCGACGCCCGCGTCCGCGGCGATGGCGCGGACGTTCGCCGCCTCGAAGCCGTGACGCTCGAAGTGGTCGCGCGCGGTCTCGAGGATCCGGGCGCGCGTCGCGTCCTTCTGGGCGTCGCGTCGGCCAGGCTTTTGAGTGAACGCGTTCACTGAACGTGTTCATTACATGGAGGCGGGCGGTGCGCAAGCGGGCAGGTACGCCTCGCCTCCGATGAGCGCGACCTCGCGACAGCCCAGCCGCAGCTCAGCTGGCCGCGGCGGACGGCTGCGCCTGGGAGCGCGCGCGGAGGCGCTGCTTGGCGGAAGGGCCGCCGGGGTGGCGGACCGAGGCGACGGCGCGATCCATGGCGTCGCGCCAGTAGCGCGCGACGTCCTCGCGGTCGGTGAGGAGGACGTCGATGGGGCCGTGGTCGCTCTCGATCTCGACCGCAAAGCGGTCGCCGCGGAGCTGCACGCCGACGCCCTGGACCTCCCCGGCGGAGATGGCGGCCCCGAGCCTGCCCTCGGGGCGCAGGTCGATGGCGCCGGTGCGGCTCACCCAGGGGGCGACGACGAAGCGGCCCGGAGCGAACGACGCCACCGGGGCCGAGCGCGCCGCATACCGGGACGAGAACCGGGCGACGCCGAGGAAGGCGTAGCCCGCGAGCGAGAGCAGCGCGGCGGCGCTGCCGATGCCGATCGCGATGCCGCTGTCGCCCGCGGAGGCGCTCCGCATGGTCTGGATCCACAGCGCGAGCGCGGCGACGAGCAGCACGGCGCCGATGAGCGCGTTGCGGGTCGCGGCCGCGCGCGGTCCCTGGCTCGCGTGGTCCCGCAGGACGAGGAGCTCGCCCTCGCTCCGGATCGCGAACCGCGCCAGCGCGGCGGCCGTCAGCGCGGGCGCGGGCGCAGCCTCCGGGAGGGGCCGCGGGGCGATGGCGCCGGGCGGCTCGGCCCCGCGCGCCGTCGCCAGCGGGACGCGCAGCGCGACCGCGAGCGGCGCCGCCACCGCCTCGACGAGCGCCTCCGCCCGGCCGGGATCGAGGTCCTGCGCCTCGGCGACGAGCAGGCGCTGGGCTGCCGAGGGGCGCGCTGGCACGGGCGGGGCGAGCGCGAGCCAGGCGGCAACGTGGGTCCGCTCGCGCGCGCACGTGGGGGCGGCGCAGCACGGGCGCTGCTCCGCGGTCACCTCGACGCGCACGGGGTCGCGCGACTCGGCCGCGCCCTCCCCTGCCCCACCCGCACCGCCGGCCGCGCCCGCGAGCCGCAGCGGCGCGAGCCGGAGGGCGCTCGCGCCGCGCTCGATCCGGAGCCAGACGGGGTCGCGCGGCGCCGGGCCGAAGCGCGCGTCCTTGTCGCGCTGCGGCGCGCCGAGCTCCGGCGCCGCGCGGAGGAGCAGCGGCGCGCCGTCGCCCTCCGCCGCGAGAGCGCGCGCCGCGCCGGCCGGATCGCCGAGCGGATCGAGCGCGGGAACGGAGCTGTCGACCTCGAGAGAGCGGAGGGCACGCGCGACCTCCGCCTCGAATGCTGCGGTGCTCGGCTCGGGCATGGCGGCACGTTTGCCCCGGCTGCGCTGGGTTGTAAAGCGGGCCCGTCCACGCGCCAACGCGGGGCGCCCGCTCTCCTGCCCCGGCCCCTGCTACCGCTCGCGAGGAGCCGGCCGCGGCTCGCGCGGAGCCGGCCGAGGTCCCCGGCGCCGGCGCGACAGGAGCGCGCCGAGCGCGGCGAGCGGCAGCGCTCCAGGAGCCCCCGGCTGCCGACCGCCGCCCGAGCAGGAGCAGCCGGCGTCGCTCTCGGTCTCGTCCACGCCGCCGCTCTTCGGCCCGTCCTCGGTCTCCGGCGCCGCACCGCCCCAGCCCGCGCCGCCGCCGGCGCCCGAGCTCGCGACGGTCGTCCCGCCGATCGGGTAGAGCGCGCACACCCCTTCGATGTCGTCGTCCTCGAGGGTGCGCGCCGACGTGCCGCCCCGGTAGGTCCCCAGCATCGTCGCGCCGCGCACGTTCGAGTGGCCGAGGCCGAGGAAATGCCCCTCTTCGTGGGTGGCGATCGACCGCAGATCGATGCAGTCGCCCTCGCCGGCGTCGTCCCAGCAGAAGCCCACGTTGTTGAACACCATGTCCGCGTCGTCGATGACGCTGTCGGTACCCCAGACCGGCATCGTGATCGCGATCACCGAGCCTGCCTGACCGAGCTCGGCAGGCCAGCTGTCGCTGAGCCAGAGGAACACGTTCTTGCCGTCGTCGAAGTCGTAGCCGGCGTCCGTGTCGCCGAGGAGCTCGGTCTCCCACGCCGTGCACGCGGGGCTCGACCAGGCCGCGAACCCGGCCTCGATGCCGGCGGCGGCGAAGCCGGAGAGCGGACCCGGGATCGTCTTGTGATGGATGTGGTAACGGACCGGAAGCGCGCTCCAGCGGGGGACGACCTCGAGGTCGAGCGGCGCCCAGGCGGCGGCCTCACGGGCCCCGGCGAGCTGCGCCAGCGCGGCCGCGAGCGCCGCGACCAGGGCGAGCGCGGCCCGGAAGCCTCTCTTCATCCCCTCATCATCGTCTCAGCGGCCCTGCGGCACCACCTCGAGCTCCTCGGGCGCCGCGCTCCCCTCGAGGGGCAGCGTCACCTCCACCCCCTCGTGGACCGGCAAGGTCGCCGCGATGGGCCAGGCACGCGGCGCCCCTCCTTCGCCCGCCGCGACCTCGCGCAGCGTGACGCCGCGCAGCGGAGCCACGCCGCCGTTGAAGAGGCACGCCCGTAGCCGGCCCTCCTCCACCGCGACCGAGCACGGGACGACGTCGGCCGTCGCACGCCGGATCCGCCCGAGCTTCTCCTCCTCCCCGGACGCGGCGGGCAGGAGCGACAGGAGCGCGTCGCGGGCGCGCGGGTCGCGAAGCCAGGCGAGCATCATCGCCGCGTGGATGCGCACCACGCGGTAGCGCGCGCGCGTCAGCTCAAAGAACGCGTCAGGCGACGCCACCCCGGTCTCGCCGTCGAGCAGGCCCGTCACCCCCGGCTCGATCTTGACCTCGGTCCCGGGCGCCTCGACGTGCCACTTCACCGCGCGCCCCGGCCCGAGCGCGCCCTCCCAGAACAGACCGCGCTCGGTGATCCCGGCGCGCTCGTCGCGGCGATCGCGCCGCGCGAACGTGAGCAGCACGCGAAAGTCGCTCACGGGAGCGCCGCTGTTGTTGACGACCGCGAGCTCGAAATCGTAGCGGCCACGCGCCGGCCGCGGCGGGCGCCCGCCCCCATCGCGGCCGGCATCGCCCGGCTCGGCGCCGGCATCGCCCGGCTCCGCCGCCGTCCCGCCCGGCTCCGCGCCGGTCTCGCCCGGCTCCGCGGCGGCCTCGTCGTCCTCCGCCCGGTCTCGCCGCAGGATCGGCGCGATCACCCCGGCGCCATCGTCGGGCCCGGTCGAGCCGAGCACGCTGAGGATGGGCACCCCCTGCCGCCAGAGCGGCGAGTCGGCGCGGTCGCAGAGGCAGTGCGGGAACGACGGCTCGGCGCGCTCCCGGGCCTCGCTCGCGAGGAGCGCTGCGGCGGCTCCGCGGGCCGCCGGGCCGACGCCGCGCGCCGCCCGCCGCTCGGCCGGAGGCAGATCGCGGGGCGCCGCGAACCGCTGCACGAACGCCATCGTGGCCACGATGCCGACCACGGCGAGCGCCGCGGGCACGAGCACGCGGGCCCGGAGCGGGAGGGCGTCGAACCCCTCCTCACCGCCGCGCTCACGCCCGGGCTGCGCGCCGAGCGGCGTCGGCCGGGGCGCGAACACGGGCGCGGCCGGCGCGTCGGGGGTCGAGGCCGCGAGGCGGTCCGACGCGAAGCCCATGCGGCGCGACAGCTCCGCCACGAGCGCGTCGCGCAGGCGATCCGAGGGCAGCCCTCCCCAGGTCACGAGCCGCGCGGCGAAGCGCAGCGCGAGCCAGGTCGCGAGCGCGACGAGGAGCGCGAGCGACGCGGTGCCGAGCGGGCCGCTCGCGAGATAGTCGGGGGACAGGGCGGCCGCGAGCACGCCGACCGGGGCCGGCGCGATCCAGCTCGCCGCGCGGGCGCGGAGGCGCGCGCGGTAGGCGCTCTCCATCGCCTCCATCGCCGCCGGCGAGATCACGCCGGGCACGCCGGGGAGATCGCCCTCGAAGCGCGCGAGGACGAAGCAGTTGTGCGGCGAGCACGCGGACGGATCGATCGCCACGCAGAGCGCCTTGCCGCGACGGAAGAGGCCACGGATCGCGGTGTAGGGGACCCCGAAGCGGACCGGCGCCGCCACGGCGCCCAGGGCGAACCCCTCGGCGTAGCCGGCGACACGGACCAGCTCGACCTCGAGCTCCGTCTCGGCGCAGGTGAAGCGCACGGCGCCGACGGCATTGGCGCCTCCCTCGGCGATCGCCAGGGCAGCGACGGAGAACGCACGAGCCAAGGTGGCCGCACCCTAACCGCGCGGGCCGGAGCGCCGCAACGGAAACCCGGCCCACGCCCGGGACCCGGGCGCGGCGGGAGACCGTTGATCGGGCCGCGCGGGGTGCGTAAGAGGTGGCGGCATGAAACCTTTCCAAATCGTCCTCGCCCTCTCCTGCGCTGTCCTCCTCGGTCCGGTCGCGGGCTGCGAGGACAAGGTCCCCGAACCGGATCTGCCGCCGGGCAGCGCCGTGCCGCAGGTGAAGCCCGCCGAGCCGGAGCCCGCCGACCTCATCAAGGAAGACACCGTCGTGGGCACCGGCCCGGAGGCGAAGGACGGCGACAAGGTCCGCGTCCACTACACAGGGCGCCTGCTGAAGACCAACGCCGAGTTCGACTCCTCCGTCGGCCGGGAGCCGTTCGTGTTCACCCTCGGCAATACGGAGGTCATCAAGGGCTGGGACCTGGGCGTGGTCGGGATGAAGGTGGGCGGCAAGCGCAAGCTCACGATCCCCTCGCGCCTCGCCTACGGCGAGTCGGGCAGCCCGCCGAAGATCCCGGGCAAGGCGACGCTCGTCTTCGACATCGAGCTGCTCGGCATCGGCGACGCCGCGAACGACGCAGCCGCCCCCGCGGGCGACAAGGCCGGGAAAACCGCGCCCGCGGCCGACAAGGCGGCCAAGCCGGCGGCCGGCAACGCGGCCAAGCCGGCGGCCGGCAACGCGGCCAAGCCGGACGCGGCCAAGGGCGACAAGCCCGCCGCCGCGCCGGCCGAGAAGTAGGGAGGCGCCCAGGGAGACGAGGTGCGCCGCGGGCGATGCGAGAGGTGCGCCGCGGGCGACGCGAGAGGTGCGCCGCGGGCGCCGCGAGAGGTGCGCCGCGAGAGAGGTGTAGCCCGGAACGCGCCGCGGGCGCAGCGGAGAGCGCGCTACGTCCAGCGGAGCTGCCGCAGGTCGTCCCAGACGTCGCGCGCGGAGAAATAGCGGTAAGCGTCGCGGCGGCGCAGCAGCTTGGCGACCACCTGGCTCAGCGGCGTGCCGAGCGCCTCGGCCTTCTGCCGCGGGGTCCCCTCGGCGATCTGCCGCGTGATCTCCTCGTAAGGGGCGTTCACGTCGATGGCCGGCTGGCCGGTGTGCATCTGGTACATGAGAAGCCCGAGCTGGTAGAGGTCGCTCTGCGTCGTCGTGTAGCCCGCCGTCACGAGCTCGGGCACGAGGATCTTCGGGTTCGCGACCTGCGGGCGGAACCAGCGGGTGACGCCGTCGAGCTGGTGGGCCACGCCGAAGTCGGTGAGCTTGACGAGCGGCCTGTGGTCAAGCTGGGAGATGAGCACGTTGCCCGCGTGCAGGTCGGCGTGCACGACGCCGTTGTCGTGCAGGTACTGCAGCGTCATCAGGAGCTGGCGCGCGAGCTCCAGGAGCAAGGGCGGCTGGAACGGGGTGCCAAGCAGCGCCCGGAGGCTCGTGTCGCACCGCTCGAGCGCCAGGTAGAAGAGGTAGTTCACCTCGAACGCGTCGTGGATGTAGACGATGTTCGGGTGGCGGAAGCTCTCCAGGCGGAGCATCTCGCGCGACCACTCCTCCTTGACGACCTGGTAGGGCTTGTTGGCCGGCCGCAGCATCTTCAGGGCGTACACCTGGTCGAACGGCCCGCTGCACTCGTACACCGAGCCATACTGGCCGTCGCCGATGAGCGCCCCGATCATGTACGTGCCCCGGGTGGAGGTCAGCGCTGAGCCCGGCACCGGAAACGGGATCAGGAAACTGCCAGTCGAGGACCAGGTCACGGCGACGCCATCGTAACCGAAAACGACGGCGCCCGTTCACCCCGCGGCGCTCGCCCCGCCCTGGAGCGCGCCCCCGCGGCCGAGCAGACCCCCGGGGCAGCCCGGGCGCAGCGCGCCGAGGGCGGCCGGACGCTCATGAAGCAGCGAGCTTCCGCAGGACGTCCGCGGCCTCGGTCTGATCGAGCTCGAGCGCCGCGGCGACGTCGAGCAGGAGCTCGCGCTCGCTGGTCCTGACGATCCCGTCGGAGACCACGACCTGGGCGGCCAGGAAAAAGGCGACCTTCCGGGCCTGCGGGGTGGCGAGCCGCTCCTTGAGCGACGCAAGCCGGGCGGCGCGGCCCTCCTTCTGGAGCTGCTCCACCACGGTACGGATGAGCTCGTCCATCGTGCTCGGAGGGATCCGGCGGTCCGTGAGCGACTCCACGCTCCGCGCGAAATGCACCTTCTCCTCCTGGCTGAACTCGCCGTCGGCGAACGCCGCGAGGAACATCAGCTCGACGAGCGCCTCGAGGTTGGGCTCGTCAAGCGTTTGCAGCGGAGGAGGGCTCATGAGCGGCATCGGATCCGTCTACACCGAGGCCCGGCGGG
The DNA here is from genome assembly GCF_051521455.1 of Sorangium sp. So ce887. Taxonomy (NCBI): domain Bacteria; kingdom Pseudomonadati; phylum Myxococcota; order Polyangiales; family Polyangiaceae; genus Sorangium; species Sorangium sp. So ce887. The sequence continues at coordinate 6,825,348 of NZ_CP150354.1, forward strand.
GGACCAGCCCCCGGCGCGCCCCCGGCCCCCCGGCGTCCGGGGCAAACGCCTCCGCGGGCGGCGTTGGGAGAGGGCGACCGGTGTGTCATGAGTTCGAGGATGCACGTGCGTGAACTCGCCCAGGCGCTCCTCGGCGCGCTCCTCCTCTGCGGCTGCGGCGGCGCGGCCACGACCACGCCGCGCCACGCCGCGGGGCCCCTCCGGCCTGCCACCGCGGCGACGCCGCCCGCCGCGGCGCCGGCCGAAGCCGCCCCACCGCCGTTCCGGCTGCCCTGCGAGCGGGACGATCTCGTGGGCTGCACGAACGGCTGCGCCGACCACCAGATCGAGGACTGCGTGACGCTCGGATCGATGTACCTGGGCGGCGCGATCGTCTCGGTCGACGTGGGGCGGGCGATGGGGCTGTTCAAGGAAGCGTGCGCGGAGGGGAGCGCGCGGGGCTGCCTGCGGCTCGGCGACGCGTACCACGATCGGCTCGCGCCCCCCGACAGAGCCGACGGGGCGAGCGCGGCGGACGGGGCGGACGCGGCGGACGCGGCGGCGCTCTACTGGCACGCGCGCGCGTGCCACGCGGGCGCAAACCTCGGCTGCCTCGCGGCCGGCAGGGCCTACCTCCACGGCCAGGGCGCGAGCGCCGACGCCGGGCGCGCGGCCGCGCTGTTCCAGCGCGTCTGCGAGCGCGGCAACGCCCCCGCCTGCGTCGAGCTCGGGCACCTCCACGCGCAGGGCGAAGGCGTGAAGCGCGACGGCCCGAAGGCGGTCGAGCTGTTCACCAAGGCGTGCAAGCTCGGCCTGGATGAGGGGTGCCTGCTGGCGAGCCGGTCCGGCGACGTCCTCCCGCCGCGCGACTGACGCGATCGCCGGCGCGGCCCGATCGCGTCAGTCGGTCCGGCGGCGCAGGGCGATGTCCAGCGCCGCCGTGATCATCGCGGTGAGCTGCGTGTCCGAGACGCTCTCGGACGGGAGAACGACGAGCTCCGCGCCGATGCGCCGCGACAGCTCGATGAACCCCTCCGGATCGAACGCCCGCACGTCCTGGGTCATCACGATGGCCAGCGGGTTCAGCCAGGCCGCGCTCCCGCGCAGCGACACGAGATCGCACGCGAGCAGGTCGGCGCCCTCGACGAAGACCAGCCGGCGGCAACGCTCCGCGAGCTGCTCGCTGGCGCTCACGATCAGCACGACCGAGGCAGAGGCCGTCCGCATGCTGCGCCCCGCGGGGCGCGTCGGTAATTCGCGCGTGCTCATCGCAGCCGAGGTCAGCGAGCGAGGAGCGGACGCCGGTAGGGGACGGGCCCGTCGCCCTCGGCCCGAGCCCGCGCGCGCTCCTCGTCGGCGAGGGCGAGGTCCATGACGAAGGAGCCGAACGACAGCCGGAAATCCCGGTCGTTCGGCTTTGTCGCGTAGAAGGCGAGCAGGGAGAGCACGCTCCCGATCTGCGCCGCGGCCGGGTCGTCCGGGCACGCGCTGAAGCGGTCGGCGAGCGTGCAGAGCTGCCGGAAGAGCGGACCGCCCGGGTGCGGGCCGGCGCTGCACATGGCGAAGGTGCCGCTGCCGCGATATCCGAGCTTCCGGCGCTTCCTTCCGGGGGTACGGGACGGGGGGACCATCGTCATGATTGCTGCCCAAGCCGCCTGTGAAGGTTGAATCGCGCCGCGCAGGGGCTGACCTGCCGCGGGACGCTCTCCATCACTAAAGAGCAGCCGGAAGAGAGTCAATCGGAGAGGACGCGGCGGGCCAGATGAGCGCGAAATTCTGCGGAATGGTCCCCCGTCCGAGCAGCGCGTGGGTATACGTCACCGCATGAAGGCAGTCGTGCTCGCCGGCGGCAAAGGCTCCCGGCTCCGCCCCTACACCGCCCTTATCCCGAAGCCGCTGATGCCGATCGGCGATCACACGATCGTCGAGATCCTCCTCCGGCAGCTCGCGCACGCCGGGGTCACCGACGTGGTGATGTGCGTCGGCCACCAGGCCGCCCTCATCGAGGCGGTCGTCGGCGAGGGGAGGCGGTACGGGCTGCGCATCTCCTACCAGCGCGAGGACACGCCGCTCGGGACCGTGGGTCCGCTCCGGATCATCGAGCGGGACCTGCCGGAGCGCTTCCTCGTGATGAACGGCGACATCCTCAGCGATATCGACTTCGCGGCGCTCCACCGCACGGGCGAGGCGGCAGGAGCGCCGCTCGCCGTCGCCGTTTGCGAGCGCGCCTCGAAGATCGACCTGGGCGTGCTCGACCTCGGCCCCGAGGGGCGCGTCGTCGGGTTCCGCGAGAAGCCCACGTACACGTTCTGGGTCAGCATGGGCATCTACGCGATGAGCCGCTCCGTGCTGCGCTTCATCCCGGAGGGCCGGCCGTTCGGGTTCGACAACCTCATGCACGCGCTGCTCGACGCCGGCGAGCAGGTGGCCACCTTCCCCTTCCGGGGCCACTGGCTCGACATCGGCAGGAGCGACGACTTCGCCGAGGCGCAGGAGGAGTTCGAGAAGAACCGGCAGCGGTACCTACCGGAGTGACGCGGCGAGCGCCTCGCACACGGCGTCGACGTCGGCGTCCTGCATGCGCGGGTGGAGCGGGAGCGTGAGCTCGCGGCCCGCGATCGCGTCCGTCCGCGAGAGCCCCTCCTTGCGCACCCGGTCCGAGGCGCCGTGGTGCGAGAAGCGGTGGATCGGCGTGTAGTGCACGCTCGTCTGGACGCCGCGCGCCTTCATGGCCTCCATCACGGCCTCGCGCGAGGCGCCGTCGGGCAGGAGCACCGGCATGAGGTGGTGCGCGCTCTCGCCCAGCCCGCGCGCGTAGAAGTCGCGGTACGGGAGCCCGACGCCCGGCAGGCCGGCGAGGCGCTCGTGGTAGCGCGCCACGAGCGCCCGCCGCCGCGCGTTGCCCGCCGCGAGCCGGCCGAGCTGCACGATGCCGATGGCGCTGCGGATCTCGTCGATGCGGTAGTTCATGCCGGCGGCCATGACGTCGTACGTGAACGCGTGCCCCTTGTGCCGGTCGAGGGTCAGCGTCGTCATCCCGTGCGCGCGGAGGAGCCGCATGCGCGCGAGGAGCGCGTCGTCCTTCGCGATCACGGCCCCCCCCTCGCCGACCGCGAGGTTCTTGTTCGAGAAGAAGCTCAGGCAGCCGACGTCGCCCAGCGTCCCGAGCGCCCTGCCCCGGAAGGTCGCGAGCGGCGCGTGCGCCGCGTCCTCGACCACGGCGATCCCCCGCTCGGCCGCGATCGCGGCGATCGCGTCCATGTCGCAGGGGTAGCCGGCGTAATGGACGACCGCGATCGCCCGCGTCCTCGGGGTGATCTTGCGGGCGATGTCGGCGGGGTCGACACTGAGGTCGTCGTCGCCGACGATGTCGGCGAGCACCACGTTCGCGCCGCACTGGAGCGCGGCGTTGGCGGTCGCCACGAACGTGAGGCTCGGGCAGATCACCTCGTCGCCAGGGCCCACCGAGAGCGCCGTGTACGCGAGGTGCAGCGCGGCGGTGCAGTTCGTCACGGCGAGCACCCTCGGGGTGCCGAGCGCCTCGCCGAGCTTCTGCTCGAACTGCGCCGTCCGCTCCCCCATCGTCAGCCAGCCCGACGCGACGACCTGCCGCGCGGCCTCCGCTTCTTCAGGCCCGAACGAGAGATCGCTGAGAGGTATCTTCCACATGGCGTTCCATCCATCCCGCCGGCGCCGCGCCGGAAGGCCGAGCGTGAGGCGCCCGCCCGGACGGCGCGGCGCCGTGCGTCAGATCGCGTACTCGCGGGGCCGGTACTCGGCGAGGTGGCGCTCGACATAGGCGTACGTGCGCGCGAGCCCCTCCTCGAGCGGCACGCGGGGCGCGTAGCCGACGAGCTCCGTGGCGCGTCGGAAATCGGCGAGCAGCACCATCACCTCGCTCGCGTCGGGGCGCACCCGGGCCTCGTCCGTCACGAGCTCCGCGCGCTTGCCGGTCACCTCGAAGATGAGCCGGACGAGATCGCCGATGGAGATGGCGCGCCCGCTCCCCACGTTGAGCGTCTGCCCCACCGCCCGCGCGCTCGAGCCGACGAGGAGGAAGCCCGCGACGGTGTCGGACACGAAGTTGAGGTCCCGCACCGGCGCGGTGCTCCCGATGCGGAGCGCGGCGCTCCCGGCGGCGAGCTGCTGCATCACGCTCGGGATGATCGCGCGCGACGACTGCCGCGGGCCGTAGGTGTTGAACGGCCTGATCGTCGCGACCTCGAGGCCGAAGGAGAGGTGGTAGCTCTCGGCGAGCTTGTCGGCGCCGATCTTCGTGGCCGAGTACGGGGACTGGCCGGTCAGGGGGTGGGCCTCGTCGATGGGGGTGTAGCGCGCGGTGCCGTAGGTCTCGCTCGTCGAGGTGTGGACCACGCGCGCGCCGTGCTCGCGCGCCGCTTCGAGGACGTTCAGCGTGCCCTGCACGTTCGTCGCCACGTACTGCTGCGGGGCCACGTACGAGTACGGGATGCCGATCAGGGCCGCGAGGTGGAACACGACGTCGGCGCCGCGCACGAGCGACCGGACCGCGCCCGCGTCCTCCACGTTGCCGGGGACGACCTCCACCTGCGCGAGGACGTCCTCGGGGAGCCGGTCGAGGTGCCCGCGCCGCGAGCCCGAGGTGTACCGGACGAGTGCCCGCACGCGCGCGCCCTCCCGGACCAGCGCCTCGACGAGGTGGCTGCCGATGAACCCGCCGGCGCCGGTCACGACGGCGCGCTTGCCGCGATAGAAGCCTTCGCTCACGGCCGCGTCCGTGGCCTCTGCGGGTGCGCGCGTCAAGCGCGTACCGACGCGCGGGGCTCGCGGTCGGGCGGCGCGGCCGCGATCACTGGATCTGGATCTGATCGGTGGGCGTGTTGCCCGCCCCCTCCGGGGTGCCGATCTCGCGGTGCACGCAGAGCCCCTGCTTGCAGTAGGACTGCGGCGGGCTCTTGCAGTCGACCTTGGGCTCCTCGCACTGGCCCGTCTTGTAGCTCTCCGCGAGGGGCTTGATCTTGTCGGAGGTCGCATTGCTGATGGGCTTCGCACAGCCCGGCCACTCGCTCTGGCGGCAGTCGGCGTCCGTGTTGCAGTGCTGCGCCTTGTTCACCATCTCGAAGGCGTCGCCGCGGAGCTTGTCGCACTCCTTGGGCTCCATCTTGCTGTCGCAGCCGGCGAGCAGCGCGAGCAGGAGGAGGCTTTCGGCCAGGCGGAGCGGGGTTCGAGATCGGAAGGAGGCCGTTTCAGGCCGCCCCCTTCGAGGAGCACTCGCGATCATTCAGGGTTCTCCCGGTCAAGGTCGCCCTTCCGCGCCGGAAGGGAGCGGCTTGCGCCGAGCCCTTCGTATCACGGCTGGATTCGGACGCGCAGCTGGCGTAGCCCGTCGGCATGGTTCGTCCTCGAGAAGGCTCCGGGGCCGGCGGCGCCGTGCACGGCGGTTCCGGCGCGGCTACCCGGAGTTGCCTGCGGGTGCTCACCCTGAACATCTGGAACCGCCACGACCCGTGGGAGGCGCGCCTCGGCCTCATCCGGAAGGGCGTTCGCGAGCTCGACCCCGACGTTGTCGGGCTCCAGGAGGTGCTGTCGTACGAGGGCCGGTCGCTGGCCGACGACATCGCCGAGGGGCTCGGCTACGAGGCCGCGTTCGGCGCCGCGCACGACCTCGGCGGCGGCGTGCTCTTCGGCAACGCCGTGCTGTCGCGCTGGCCGATCGGGCGGAGCCAGGCGTTTCCCCTGCCGACGGGCGAGACCGACGAGAAGCGCTCGATCCTGCTCGCCGAGCTCGCGTCGCCCCGCGGCGTGATCCCGTTCTTCGTCACCCACCTGAACTGGAAGTTCCACCACGGCGCCGTGCGCGAGGCGCAGGTCGCGGCCGTGGCCGAGATCGTCATGCGCGAGGCGCCGATGGAAGGCCTGCCGCCCATCGTCGTCGGCGACTTCAACGCGCAGCCCGAGTCCGCGGAGATCCGGTTCCTGAAGGGGCTGCAGACCCTGAACCAGAAGAGCGTGTACCTCGCCGACACCTTCGATCAGACGGGCGAGGGCCCCGGGTTCACCTTCGATCCCGTGCGGAACCCGTTCGCGGCGATCACGAACGAGTACCCGCGCCGCATCGACTACGTCTTCGTCCGGGGCCCGGACAAGCAAGGGCGGGGCAAGCCACTCTCGTCGCGGGTCGTCTTCGAGGAGATCGAGGACGGCGTCGCCGCCTCGGATCATTACGGGGTGCTGTCGGAGCTCTCGATCTAGGGCTCGCTCCGGCGAGCTGCCGGCGCCGGCCGTCGCCCGCCTCGACGCGGCCGAGGGCCGAGCTCGAGGCGGGCGACGGCGGGTGCTCGACGAGGGGCTCGGTGTGCCGAGCCGACGGCCGAGGAGCCCCTGCCGACCCCCGGGCATCCTCGAGGATGCCCTGTTCACGTGTACACTGGCGTCATGTCGACCCCTCGAGCCCCGGGCGACGCCCCGCCGAGCCCGCCCGACGCTCCCGGCGAGTGCTCGGCTCCCCTGCCCGCTGCTCCCCTGCGCGTCGGCCCGGTCGTGCCGGACGCCCTGGCGCTCATCGGCGGCACGCCGCTCGTCCGCCTCGCCCGGATCTCGCCCGAGGGGGGCGGCGTCATCTACGGCAAGCTCGAGTCGATGAACCCGGGCGGCAGCGTCAAGGACAGGGCGGCGCTCGGCATGGTGCTCTGCGCCGAGCGCGAAGGGGCCCTCAGGAAAGGGTCGACCCTCGTCGAGGCGACGAGCGGCAATACCGGGATCAGCCTCGCGATGATCGCGGCCGTGCGCGGCTACCGCTGCGTGGTGGTCATGCCCGAGGACATGAGCGTCGAGCGCCGGCACATCCTCCGCGCGTACGGCGCCGAGATCGTCCTCACGCCCGAGGGCCAGGGCATGGCCGGCGCGGTCGCCCGCGCGGTGGAGATCTGCCAGGCGACCCCCGGCGCCTGGATGAGCCAGCAGTTCCAGAACCCGGCGAACCCCGCCGCTCACGCGCTCGCCACCGGCCTCGAGATCCTCGCGCAGACCGGCGGCGACATCGCGGCGCTCGTCGTCGGCGTGGGCACCGGCGGCACGCTGACCGGCTGCGGGCGCGTGCTCAGGGATCAGCTGGGCAGCGCGGTCCGCATCTGCGCCGTCGAGCCGACGAACAGCGCCGTGCTCTCGGGTCGAGGCCCAGGCCCGCACGGCATCCAGGGCCTCGGCCCCGGCTTCGTGCCGGCGATCCTCGAGCGCTCGCTCATCGACGAGATCGTCACCGTCACGGAGGCGGGCGCGTCCCGCATGGTGCGGCGGCTCGCCCGCGAAGAGGGGCTCCTCGTCGGGCCGAGCTCCGGCGCCAACGTCCATGCGGCCCTGGAGGTCGCGCGCAAGGTGCGCGGGACGATCGTGACGGTGCTGCCCGATTCGGGGGAGCGCTACCTGACCTGAGCCGCGTCCGGCCGCGGCGCGCCCTGCTCGTCCGCCGGGCCCACCGCGACGGTCGTCGTCCCAGACGGGGATCCCAGGCCGCCATCGGCGATGGCTCGGCGGCTCCTCGCCGCCCCGGCGCGCATCGCTGCGCCGCGGGCCGCGCCGTGGAGCACCCGCTCGACCATCGGCTCGTGCAGCGCGAGCAGCCGCGCCGGGGCCACGCCGAGGACCACGGTGAGCGCCACCATCGCCAGCAGGAACGCCCGCTCGCGAAACAGGAGCGCCTCCACCGAGGCGCCCCGCAGGTCGCGCCCCAGCGGACCCAGGAAGGCGCGCTGGAACGCGCGGAACAGCGTGATCCCGTTGATCGCCGCCGCCGCCAGCGCCAGCACCGCCAGCACCGGGTGAATGTGTAAAATTCCATGCAGGAGCAGGTCCTCGCTCACGAACGAGAGCGCCCCCGGCATCCCGATCGCCGCGCACGCGAGCAGGAAGAAGAAGGCGGCCATGCGCGGCGTCCGGGCCACGAGGCCGCCGAGCGCCCGCGTGTCGGCGGTGCCGGTGCGCGCCTCGAGCGCTCCGATGACGATCGCGAGCCCCGTGATCGCGATCGACGACGCGACGGTCTGGAGGAGCGCGCCGCTCACGCTCTCCCGGCTCAGCGAGGCGATCCCCAGGAGCACGAGCCCCTTCTGGCTCGCCACGAGGTAGCCGAGCAGCCGGCGCAGATCCGTCTGGACGAGCGCGAGCACCGCGCCGTGCAGCGCGCTCACCAGGCCGAGGACGGCGAGGATCGGCATGCCCTCGGCGCAGCCGGCAGGCAGGAGCGCCACCCCGACGCGCAGGAGCACGCAGACGCCGACCTGCATCTCGGCGAGCAGGACGGTCACGCCGAGCGGCCCCCGCTCGAGCAGCACGGGCAGCCAGCCGTGGAACGGCACGGCGGCCATGCGCATCAGCACGGCGATCCCGACGAGCGCGAACAGCGGCGACTGCCACGCCTCGGGGATGCCGGCGCGCGAGATCTCCTCGATGTCGAACGGCAGGGCCGCCCCGCGGCGCGCGGCGAGCACGGCCATGGCGCCGATCGCCAGGGCGAGCGGCGCCGCGCCTCCCAGCAGGAAGATGCGGCAGGTGCGCCGGAGGAGCGGGTCCAGGGCGCCCTTCCTGGCGACCAGGCGCTCGACCGGCACGAGCGCGGCGAGCCACGACGCCGCGAGCACCGCGAGGTCGAGCGCGCAGAACACGCCGAGGATGGCGCTCCCCGTGGCGAGCAGCGCCGCGGCGGTGGGCCGATCGAGCGCGGCGCGCGGGCTCGCCGCGACCAGGGCGAGCAGGACGAAGCCGAGCAGCGGGAGCAGGGCGGTGGTGTAGCCGTCGAGGCCGAGCCGGAGGCGCGCCCCGAGCAGCGGCAGGGCGGGCCCGCCCGCGGTGAGCGCGACGCCGGCGCACGAGAGCGCGAGCGGGACCACCGAGAGGAGCAGGGTGAGCGCCGCGCCGACGACGGCCGCGCGGCGCGCGCCCTCGTCGCTGCGCGCCCGGGAGGCGACGAGCGCCCCGACCGCCGGCGTGAGGATGAGCGCCGCGAGGATCGGAAATGAGCTCACGTCCGGGCTCCCTTCGTGTCGCGCGCGGGGGGCTCGAAGGCCATGGCGCGCGCGTCTTCTACCCCGCGCGCGGGCTGCTCCCCCGGCTCGGCGGCGGCGCGCTCGGGCCAGCCGCTCAGCGCCGCCACCCACCGGCGCTCGCTCCGGTCGAGCAGGCGCCCGAGGCGCATCAGCGGCGCGGCGACGAGCCGCTCCTGCAGCGCCTCGAGGTGGAAGCGATCGAGGGCGAGCCAGTACGCGCGCCGCACGAGCGCCGCCGGCAGCATGCGGGCGGCGAGCCCGAGGGGCGGCAGCGGCTCGCCGGCGTGCGCGGCCCGGATCTCCTGCGCGTCGCGGAGCGCCGAGGGGGCGCGCAGCATCTGGAGGCAGCGCAGGCACGCGTGCGCGAACAGGTGGACGAGCGCGAGCCGGTAGAGCCCGAGCCCGATCTCCACGAACATGAGCCCCACCTGCGTCATCGTCGCGTGCGCGAGCGCGTTCTTCACGTCCGCCTGCACGCGCCCGACCATCGTGCCGTAGATGGCCGTCGCCGCCCCGACGCAGGCGATCACCGCGCTCGCGGCCGGAGAGCGCTGGAGCAGCGGGGCCACGCGCAGCATCAGGTACACCCCCGCGTGCACCGAGATCGCGCCGTAGAAGAGCGCGCTCGAGGGCGTCGGCCCCTCCATGGCCCGCGGCAGCCAGCTCCCCAGCGGGAACTGCGCGCTCTTGCCCATGGCGGCGAGGAACAGGCACAGCGCGATCGCCGTGGCCGCTCCGGGGCCGAGCGACGCGGCGGCCCCGGGCCAGGGGGCGCCGCCGAACGCCACGCCCCACTGCGAGGAGCGGGCGAGATCGTGCATGAGCACCGCGCCCCCGAGCAGCCCGACGTCGCAGAGCCGGTAGGTGATGTAGACGCGCACCGCGGCCCGCGGCGGCGCCGCGCGGTCGTGGAAGAAGGCCACGAGCAGCACGCTCGTCACGCCCACGAGCTCCCAGCCGGCGAAGAGCAGGTCGACGGCGCCCGCCGACACGAGCGCCAGCATGCCCGTCGAGAACAGCGCGAGGAGCAGGAAGAACCGCGCAAACCCCGGCTCGCGGTGCAGGTACGCCACCGAGAACCGGCCGACCGTGAGCGCGATCAGCGAGACGAGCACCATCATCGTCGCCGACAGGCGATCGACGAGCAGGACGATCTCGAACGCGTAGCTTCCGGTCCCGAACCAGCGGCCGAGCTCCACCGGGAGAAAGGCGTAGGGCGCCGCGACGGCCGAGCCCCAGATGGCCAGCGAGGCCGCGAGCGAGACCGAGAGCGCGGACAGCACGGCGCGCGAGATGACGCGCTCGCTCGGCGTGCGCAGGAGCAGCAGGTAGGCCCCGAGCGCGGCGAAGGTCGCCGCCGGGGAGAGCACGGCGAGCGCGGCGAGCTTGCCGAGCAGCGCGTCAGACAGCATGGCCTTTGACCTCACGTGGCCGCTTGGACGCGGCGCCGATGAGCGCTGGCGGGACGAAGCCGGATCTCCCGGCGTACCAGTCGGCGGAGCGCTGGACCGCCGGCAAGGGGTCGTCCGGGGGAGAGAACGGCGCGAAGCCGTCCCCCGTGAAGCACGCGATCCGGCGCGTCGCCGGATCGACGCAGGCGAGCTGGATCCAGCCGTTGCAGATGAGCTCGCGGAGGGCCGGCTGCCGCGCGCAGAGCGCGGCGGCCGTCTCCGTGCTCGCCTCCACGGCGACGAGCAGGCGCACCGGCTCGTGGATCTCGATCATCTGCCTCGGCAGCCCGGTGCGCAGGTCGCTCAGCGATCCCTCCATGACCCCGAGCATCGAGACCAGGTTGTGGGGGAGCTTGGTGCCGGCGCCGTAGCGGCGGTTGTCGACGCAGGAGAAGTAGTACTCGAGGTTGATCCCCGCCCCGACCGGGCCGACCGCGAGCAGGACACGCTCGAGGATCGCGCCGCCCGGGTCCTGCGTCGGGTCGTACGACACGAGGAACGCCCTGCGGTCGAGGAACAGCCCGCGGGTGAGCGCGCGGCGGCCGACCACGCAGACGGCGTTGGTCACGTGCCCGAGCTCGGGCCGGGCCTCGCTGAGATCCGCGGCGCGCGCCTCGACGTGCGCGAGCGCCCGCGCGGGGTCGCTCTCGTCAGGCGCCGACGCGAAGCGACGGCAGCGCTCGTGCGCGTGCAGCTCGCGCGCCGCGTCCAGGGCGCCGCGCAGCGCCGAGAGCTCGCCGCGGTGCGACGCCGGCGCGAGGTGCTGGTCGTAGAGGACGATCTCGTCGGTCGTCGTGTTGTTCATGCCGCCGAGGAAGAAGGTCCCGTCCGGGAGGTCGATCCCCCGGCCGCGGAGCGAGGCGCGGACCTCGGGGTCGTTCGCCATGGCCGCGAACAGCCGCGCGTTCGGGCCGCCGTGGCGGCCGCCGCACGCGCCGCAGTCGTAGGCCGACTGGTGCGGGTTGTTCACGCTGGTCGACCCGTGGCCGAGCACGGCCACGATCGGCGCGAAGCCGCGCGTGAGCCCCATGTTCTCCAGCGTGGCGGCCACCCGGGCCGCCCTCTCCGCGGCGGTGAACGGCCGCCCCTCGCCGGCCGCGCCGGAGCCCGCGTCGTGCGGGCTGTGGAGCCGCGTCGGCACCGCGGGGAGCATGCGCCGCTCGAGCGCGCGGCGCAGCCTCGCCGTCGCCCGCGGGAAGAGGATGCGCCCGACGAGCGGGAGGGTGGAGAACAGGCCCAGGGTCGGCGTGAGCAGCACGCCGCGCGCCAGGGTGCGGGTGCCGCGCCCGAGGGCGTGCAGGAGCCGCGCCCAGCGCCTGCGGCGGGCCTTTCGGCGGCGGCCCGCCTCCTCCTCGTGCGGCCGCTCGACGATCTCGTGCGCCGGCTCCACGCCGACCGGGCAGAGGCTCACGTGGCCGGCGTCGTCGAGCCCCCGGTAGCGGATCGGCACGCCGAAGAAGCCGGCCACGCCGAAGGTCTCGTGCCGCGGCGAGAGCTCCTCGAAATGCCGCCTCAGCCCCTCGCAGCGATCGTCGATGCAGAAGGCGACCTGGAAGCGGGGCTCCTTCACCGCGCGGTCGTCCTCCGGGCGGCGCAGGTTCGCGGCGATCCCGTGCAGCGCCTCGACCCGATGGTGGTGCTCGTAGGCCTCCTGCAGGACGCGGCGCCGCGCGATCCCGTCGAACGCCTCGAGCGCCGACAGCGCCCAGACGCGATCCGTCTTCGACAGCCGCTCCACCTCGGCGGCCGACAGCCCAGCGAGCTGAGCGAGCTGGAACAGGCAGAACGGCCGATCGTGATCGGGCGAGCGCGCCGGCGGCGCCGGCGGCCGTGCCGCGCGACGGGCGTGCTCGACGAGCCCGGCGAGGGGCCCCGTGTATCCGAGCCGCCGGCGCGCGACGTCGCGTAGCGCGTACCGGGCGAGGGTCAGGCGGACGGCCAGGTACTCGACAAGCGACGCGGGCGGTGAGCCCGGCGGCCGGTCGCCCGGGGTGTGCTCGAGGCGGTGGATCATGCCGGCCCACCCAGGCAGCTCGAGCAGCACGCGTGTCACGTACCCCTCCCAGGGGTCCTCGGGCACCCCGAGCTCGTCGAGGGCGCGGGCGGCGATGGCGGACGGCGGGAGCCCCGCCGCGTCGAGCCGGCGGAGCTCCGCGTCGAGCCCCGCGAAGGCCGGAGCAGCGAGGCGGGAGCCCTCGAGCACCATGTCGCGGAAGCAGCGCCAGATCCCCTGCGCCCGATCGGGCATCGCCCAGTGCGCGACGCCCTCGTCGAGGTAGGCGGCGAGGAGCCGGATCACGAGCGGATCGACGAGCTCGGCCGGATCCTCGCCTGCCAGCGCGAGCAGCAGATCGCGGTGCGACCGGTCGACGCCCACGCGATCGACGAGCGGCGGCTCCGCGGGCGGGGCGGGCGGCAGCGGCACGGCGCGGCACGCGTCCCAGAGCGCGAGCGCGGCGCGCGACTCCGGATCGCGGCCGCCCTGGTCGAGGAGGCGCGCTGCGGTCTCGGGGCGCTCCTCGAGCCAGCGCTCCGTGCTCTCCAGGATGCGCCAGCGCCGCTCGGCGGGGGCGTCGGCCCGGAGCCTCCGCGTCTCCCCCACCTCGGAGATACGCCACGAGAGGTCCGCCGCCGTCTCCGCCTCGATGGGATAGCGCAGCGCGAGCCGCTCGATCTCGTGGCGGGACAGCGGGCCTCGTCGCTCGTCCGGATGCGCCGCGAAGCGCCCCGCGAGCGCCGCCTCGAGGTCCTCGTCGTCGATGCGACCCGACGCGATGTGCGCGCGGTAATCCGCCTCCGCGAGGTACGGCTCCGCCTCGAAGACGGCGCTCGCCGCGGCGAGCGCGTCGTGGAACGGCAGGTGCTGGAACGCGTGCAGCGTGTTGTGGTGGACGAACACGCCGATGGGCCCTTGCGCCGGCAGGAGGTGCCCGGCGTGCTCGACCAGGTCGCAAAGGCGCCTCTGCCGGGCGGCGCTCGCGCGGAGATCTCGAGAGAGCTCGGTGTTCATGACGATCCTGGAGAACGGTTGTTCCTGGAGCCTCACCCGCGCGCGCCCCTGTCGTGGAGGTCGTGCCTCGCCTCGATTCAGCGCTCGGCGACAGGGCTGATGACAGCCCTCTTCCTCGCAGAGAGCGGGTGGGATGACATCTGGAAGTGATCGCCGAGGCCCGCGAGGATCAAGGTCCGCCCCTCTCGCTCCATCGTGCCCTGGAGCTCGTGCAGGTTGGACATGACCGTGTGATCGACCAGGCGGGCATTCGCGAAATTGATCTCGATGCTGGAGGCGTTCGCGTGGCTCGCGAGCCTCCGCTGGAGGCTGAGATAGTTGCTGAAGACCGCCGCGTGCTTGACGCGCAGCACGACCCGCTGTCCCTCGACGCGCTCCTCCACCTCGGAGCGGAAGAGAACGCGCAGCGGCGCGCCGTTGATCACGTGGATGAGCATCTTCACGGCGATGCCGGCCGCGACCCCGACGAGCAGATCGGAGGCGATGCACAGCGCGGCTGTGGTGCCGAAGATGAGGAGCTGCTCCCTGCCGATGCGGAGCGTCCTCACGAACTCCTTGGGGGACGCGAGGCGGGTGCCCGTGAACGTGAGCATGGCGGCCAGCGCGGCGAGGGGGATCCTGTGGATCAGCCCCGGCGCGAAGGCGACGAAGAGCAGGAGGAAGGTGCCGTGGAAGAAGTTCGACAGCCGGCTCTTCGCGCCATAGCCGATGTTCGCGGAGCTGCGGACGATCTCGGAGATCATCGGCAGCCCGCCGAGCAGGCCCGCGATGAGGTTGCCGGCGCCCGTGGCGAGCAGATCCCGGTCGAGGTCGGAGCGGCGCTTCGCGGGATCGAGCGAGTCGACGGCCTTCGCCGACAGCAGAGACTCGATGCTACCCACCAGCGAGAACATGATGATGTATTTGATCGACGCGGGCGTGCCGACGTGGCTGAAGTCCGGGAAGACGATCGCCTGGAGGAGGTTGCCCGGCAGGTTGACCAGGAAGCTCGGCCCGAGCGCGTACGTCGTCTGGGTCGCCGCGAGCGTGTAGGTGTGCTCGTGCTCGAGATCGAAGGCGTGGGCGAGCGGCACCGAGAGCGCCAGCACCAGCAGCGGCGCAGGGATCTTCTGCAGAAGGCGCGCTCTCCTGGCGACCGCTGGATAGCCGAAGAGGATGACCAGCGAGAGGACGCCGATCAAGGCGATCTCGGGGTTCAGCCGAAACAGGCTGTGCGGGATCTCGAGGATCAGGTGGAGCGGCTCTTTCGCCGCGGGCGTGACGCCGACGAGCGTATGGATCTGTTTCGAGCAGATGATGATCCCGATGGCCGCCAGCATGCCGTGCACCACCGAGCCGGGGAAGAAGTCCCCGAGCGTCCCGGCGCGCGCCAGCGCGAAGGCGATCTGTATCAGCGCGGCGACAGTGATGCACGCGAGCGCGCGGCGGTAGCCGACCGCGTTGTCCCCGCCGCCGAGCTCCTGCACGGCGCCCAGCGCGATGACGATGAGGCCCGCCGCGGGCCCCTTGATGGTCAGCGGCGCGCTGCCGAGCCACGTGGCGACCATGCCGCCGACGACGGCGGTGAGCACGCCAGCGATGGGGGGAAACCCGCTTGCCATGGCGATTCCCAGGCAGAGCGGCAGGGCGATCAAGAAGACGAGGAAGCCTGAAACGAGGTCGTTCTTCCACGAGGCGGACGCGGGCGCGTCTGAAATACTCGACTTGGACATGCGGTGCTCAGCCCTCGGATACGCGGGCCCCCTGTGGGGCCCGATGTTCGTCAGAACACGCCTCCAGGACGGGACCACTCGGCCCGAGGTTCCCACGCGGGGTGACGATTTCGACCGATGTGCAGGAACCTGCGTGCGGCTCCGTTCCGTCCCAGGGGGGCCGCCGATGTACAGCTCTCCCCCGCTCGGGGTGCCGCTGCTCGCTCCGCTGTGGCCCGAGCAACGGGTGCTACCCCGCCGTCCAATCCACGCTAGAGTTCAGGGCCTCGACGCTCCAGACGCTCGAACGGCCCTCATGACCGAATCGCGACCCCTCCTCGGCGAATCGCGCGCGCAGTTCGAGTCGGCGATACGCCCGAACCTCCCGCGCCTCTATCGATTCTGTATTTCCCTCTGCGGTGCTCGGGATCAGGCGGACGATCTGTTCCAGAACGCGCTGCTCAAGGCGTACCTGCACGCGGCGTCCTTCGAGGGGCGCTCGGACCTCGGGGTCTGGCTCTGCGGGATCGCTCGGCACGAGTACCTGGAGGCGTACCGGACCGAGGCGCGGCGCCGCGGCCTGCTCGATCGGCTCGTCGACGTGTGCACCGAGGCGCTCGGCATCCTGCCTCGCGCCGATGTCCCGAGCCCGGAGGCGGCCGTGATCCTGAGCCAGGACACGGGGGTGCTCCTCGCGTGCCTCCAGGAGCTGCCAGAGGAGTTTCGCACCGTGGTGGTGCTATGCGACATCGAGGAGCTCGGCTACGATAGCGTGGCCGAGCACCTCGGCATCCCCAAGGGGACGGTGAAGAGCCGCCACGCCCGAGGGCGCGCGCGGCTGCGCGATGCATACGAGCGTGTGGCGGCGCAACTCGTCGTGGCGGCGCGGGAGGGATCGACGTGAGCGGGCAGGACCACGATGTGCCTCCGATTCCGCAGGATCTCGCGGCGAGCGTGCGGGCGCTGCGCGCGATGAGCCCCTCCGAAGCGCTCGTCGAGCGCGCGCTGAGCAAGCTCCCGGAGCGGCCCGAGCGGCCTGCGGTGGAGGGCGGCAAGAGGTCGCAGCGGGCGCGCAGCCCCTGGAGGTGGAGGGCGATCCTCGCGGCGCCGGCGCTCGCCGCGCTGGCGCTCGCCGTCTTCCTGGCGGGCGGCGGGGGCGCGCGCTCTCCCGCGATCGAGCGCTCCGAGGAGCGCGCCGTGGCGTTGCCTGGCGACGGACACGCGTGGACGCACCTCGATCTGTGGACCCACCGCCACGCCGACGAGCCAGCGGTGGTTCACCTCGAGGTCCCCGAGCACGTGCGCGTGCGGCTCCCCGACGGCGAAGGCGGGGCGCTGGAGGAGCACTGCCAGCGGGAGCGCTGCTCGCATCGGCTGACGCGCTACCGCGGCGAGGCGCCGCTCAGCGTGGCCGTCGCCCAGCCGGGCCGCTACGAGATCCACGTCCGTCACGAGTCGAACGAGGCGCGCGTGCGGGAGCGCTTCGTGCTGACCGCGGAACGTGACTGAGCCCGCGCGCGCCTGGGAGCCCGTTCGCACAGCGTGCGCGCGTACGGCGTCGAGCTCGCCGCCGCGGTCAGGTCCGCGGCTCGCCGCGCTTGGCTTCGTCCCAGTAGCCGTCGAGCTCTTCGAGCGTGAGGGTGTCGTCCGAGGCCCTTGCCGGCCAGCCGCCGTGCCGCTCGATGACCCGGCGCTCGACGTGCTCGAAGCGCCGGGTGAACTTGTCGGTCGTCCGGCGCAGCGCCCCCTCCGCGTCCACGCCGGCGTGGCGCGCCAGGTTCCCGAGCGCGAAGAGCACGTCGCCGAGCTCCTCCTCGATCGCGGCGGGATCGCCGCTCTCGAAGGCCCGATCGAGCTCTCCGAGCTCCTCCTCGACCTTCGCGCGCGAGCCCCGCGCGTCCGGCCAGTCGAAGCCCACGCGCGCGACCTTCTCGCCGACACGTTGCGCCCGGGTCAGCGCCGGCAGGCTGCGGGGAACGCCGCCGAGCACCCCGCGGTCCTTGCCCTGCCGGGCTCGTTCGGCCGCCTTGATGCGCTCCCAGTTCTGGAGCACCTCGTCGGCGTTCTCGGCGCTCTCGTCCGCGAACACGTGGGGGTGGCGCCGCACGAGCTTCTCGCAGATCGCGGCGACCACGTCATCCGGGCCGAACGCCCCCTCGGCCCGGGCGAGCTCGGCCTGGAACACGACCTGGAGCAGGAGGTCCCCGAGCTCGGTGCACAGCTCCTTGCGGTCGCCGCCATCGATGGCGTCGATGACCTCGCAGGCCTCCTCGAGCACGTAGCGCCGCAGCGTCGCGAAGTTCTGCTCGCGATCCCACGGGCATCCGTCGGGCGCGAGGAGCCGCTGCATCAGCTCGACCAGACGCGGGAACGTGCGACCGGCCTGCTCCGGGAGCGGCGGCGCCTCCACGGGTTCGAAGGGGCGAGGCATGGAGTGCTACTAGCGCAAACCGCCCCCGCCGCGGAAGAGAAGGCGACGTTTCATGATGCAACGCGTCATCCTGGATTCGCGGACTGTGGCGTGAGAAAAGTGAAGATGTCGTCGAGGTTGCGGCGGCGAGGACGACCATGAAGAGCGCAGGCTATGTTGTGCTGTTCACGATCGCCGGGTGCTCGCAGGGGGTGTGTCGGAGCGTCGGGAGCGCGCTGGGCACGGCGCCGAGCCCGGCGGGTTCCGCGGTGCCGACCGGGGTTGCGACCGCGACGGCGACCGCGGAGCCGACCGGGGTTGAGGCCCAGGCGGCCGACAGCGGCGAGCAGCGGGCGCTGGACGAGCAGATTGCCCCGCTGCGCAAGGGCGGGCGCCACCTCATCGCGGAGCCGCCGGACGACGCGGAGGAGGAGGCGTACGTCGCGTGGGTCGCGGCGGCGGGGCTCGCCGCCCAGAACCGGCAGCCGCCGCCGGCTGCCCCACCCGGGTTCGCGCTGCGGGTGGTCCCCGGACGCGATCTCTGGGTGCTGTCCGAGGACGGGTCGCGCCGTCGGGGTGCGGCCGCGGTCGTGCTGCGCGCAGGGGCGGCAGCGCCGCTCATCGTGGAGGCGCCGCACACGTTCTTCGATCGGGGGACGCTGCCCGTCGCGCTGGCCGTCTTCGAGGCGCAGCGGGCGCGGGCGCTGGTCGTCAACACGTCGCACCGGTACGGCGGGGGCCCCAAGCCGAGCAACGCCGCCGGGGACGACGAAGGCGCAGAAGGAGCGGGCGGAGAGGGCGGCGCGGGCGCGGACGACGGGGCTGCAAAGGGGGAGGCCACGGGGAGCGGCGCTCGGGCGATCGGCGGCGGGCGCGCGGGGGCCGAGGGCGCCACAGGCGCCGGCGGCAACCACGGTGCAGGTGGCGGCGTCCAAGGCGCGGGCGGCGGCGCTCGGGGAGACATCCGTGCCGCCCGCGAGCGGTTGGTTGCATCCCTCGCCTTCGCGGACGTGGCGCACGCGGAGCGCTCGTTCTTCCTGTCGGCCCACCGGGCGCTGCTCCAGAGTTGTCCCGGCATGCCGGCGGTGCAGCTGCACGGTTTCCAGGACAGCTCGGCACCGGACGCCGCCGCCATCGCCAGCGCCGTGGGGCACGACGCCGACCTGGAGCGGCTGCTCGCCCCGCTACGTTCGGTCGTCAGCGACGGGAAGGTCCTCGCCTACCCCGCCGAGATCAACAAGCTCGGCGGCGCCACCAACGTGCAGGCGCGCTGGTCGCGCCAGATGGGCGCGCCGTTCTACCACCTCGAGCTGTCGCGAGCGCTACGCGACAAGCTGATGGAGGATGAGGATTTCCGGCGCCGCTTCGCGGCGGCGTTCGCGGGGCTCATTGCCGGAAAAGGCCAGGGGAACCCGACCCGACCCGGGTTGACGCCCTAGACTCCCCCCCAACCCGACCCGGGTTGCCCCCCGTAGCTCGGGTCCGCAAATAGGTACGGGCGGACGTAGACCGGGGCTGGGTCATGGCCGACTCCGGTCGGAAGAGCGGATGGACGCCACGGAAATGGAGCAGGTGTGGACCTGACCCGGGTTGCCCTATAGACCGTTCATGGATCGGGATGGACGAGCGCAGCTCAAGAGCTGGTTCATGGCCAAATCTGCGCGGAAGCGCGGATGATGGCGCAGGACGCGATAAGGAATGAGCTGGAATTGCCAATCTGAATCGCGCCCCCCGCCCAACCTGTGTCGGGTCGAGCATGGCGCCGCCCGCTCCGTCTTCTCGACACGGACGTTCCTCGCGATGCGACGTGGGAACCGTCGTCCGCCTCGCCCTGCAGCCGGTCGCAATAGTTATATAGCGGCTACGACGTCCGTCACGCTGGCGCCGTGAAACGTACGCATCCACCACGTCCCCGCCGGGAACACGACACTGCGCACACCGGTGCGCCACCGCTCCAGCGCGGCGCGGTATAACGCGCGAAACGCCCGTACAGCGGCGCCGGCAATTCGCAATGTGTCACCCTGGTCACGGCCGACCGCAAACGTAGGATTGCGTTCGCGCAGCGCCTCGAAGCTCGTGGCGCGCGCGTAGGGGGAGATCTTGCTGGCTCGCTCGGCGCCCAAGAAGCGACGCCCATGGTGCTGCATCTCCGCATAAATTTGCGCTTCTTGTCGCTCGAGCTCGGCGGCGACCTCTTGACGAAAGCCCTCCGCGCTGTCCATCTCTATAGCCGGCGGCAGTGAGAGTGAGAGCGTCATTTCCTCGGGCCACTGAGGATTTTCCGGGTCGAGATACACAGACGGACGCGCCGCACGCAGCACGCCGCGACCGAGCTCGACCACATCCACCTTGGCGCCCGGCCACTCATGCGCATGTCGGACGAGGCCAGCAGCGACGGGATTCGCGAGGACGTAGGCGATCTTCTCCACCACCGCCGCGCGCGTCAGCAGGCGCACGACGCTCGGGGCCTCGTGGTCCCACACCGGTCCTTCCCAAGTGCGGAGCACCTTGGTGCCGAGCGCGACGATCCGATGAAAGAACTGCAGGAAGCGCGGCAGGACGCCCGTCACGTCGGTCACAATTAGGTGCAGATGCGTTGACATCGCGCAGAGGGCATGGACCTGGAGACCGTAGCGACGCGCGGAGACGGCGAGGGCATAAATCAGGAGCTGGGTGATGGCTACGTCGGGCCGAAAGAGCAGGTGCCGGCGCAGGACGCGCCGGGTGATCATGTACGTGGCGCCGGGAGCGATCTCGCGGGGCTGGCTCATGGCCGGCGCACACCAACAAACGCCGTGCCAGTGTTGTGGTGAATCATTTCGAGGAGTTACCCCCATCGCTGGGGTGGCGGCCGCGTTCCATGGGTGGCGGCCGCCAGGACACCCGCCTGGGGTCACCCCGGGTCCGGGTCACCCGGTCACCCCAACCTGGGTGGATCCCCCCAACCTGGGTCGGGTTACCCGCCCGCCCGCCCGCCCCAACCCGGGTCGGGTCACCCCCAACCCGGGTCGGGTCACCCGCTCCTCAACCTCCCCAATCTCGGTCGGACGTCACTGTCGGACGTCACTCAACTCATCCAAGACTGCCGGCGACGCGCCGCCGGACCACACAACCTCAACCTGGGTCGGGTTGGCCCAACCTCAACTTGGGTCGGGTTGCCGTTGGGTTGCAGGTTGCCGTTGCCGTTGCCCCCGTTGCAACCTGGATCGGGTTGCCGGCCGGGTCGGGTTGCCGCGCGGGTTGCCGTTGAGATCGGGCTGCCGCTGACGGGTCGGGTTGCCGGTTGCCAACCTGGGTCGGGCGGGGGGGGCGTCAAACGAGCAGCGCCGGGATCCGGTCGGGCCCGAAGGCGGCTGCGCCGCGCGGCGCCGTCGAGAACATCGGCCGCTGGGTCGGATCGCTCCGCAACGCCGGGAAGCGCTCGAGCAGGAGCGACACCCCGATCCGCGCCTCCATCCGCGCGAGCGGCGCCCCGACGCAGTAGTGCGGGCCCACGCCGAAGCTCAAGAGCCCTGTGGGCCGCCGCTGGATGTCGAAGACCTCCGGGCGCGGGTAGGCCTCCTCGTCGTAGTGGAGCGCGGTGAGCGACACGTAGAGGAGCGTCCCCGCGGGCACCGTCTCGCCGCCGATCGTCGCCTCGCGCTCCACGAACCGCACGATCCCCGTCGCGTTGCTGCACCAGCGCATCGCCTCGTCGATGGCCTGCGGCAGGAGCGAAGGCTGCTGGCGCAGCTGGCCCATCGCGTCAGGGTGCGCGAGCAGCGCCACGAGCAGATTGGCAAGCATCCAGCTGGTCGTCTCGTAGCTGCCGAGGATCAAGCTGAGCACGACCCCCTCGCACGCCTCCACGCCGCCCAGCCCCTCCGCGGCGAGCGTCCGCGCGATCTCGCCGAGCAGCGTGTCGCTCGGACTCGCCACCTCGCGCTCCGCGATCTCCCGCAGCTGCGCGCCCATCGCGGCGTGGGCCCGCCGCCCCTCGGCCACCAGGACGGGATCCTGCGGCGCCATGGCGCTGCGGATCATCTTGCGAATCAGCACGTCATTCTCGGCGATCCGCTCCTCCGGCATCCCGAACAGGGCGCTCGTCACGCCCATGGGCATCGAGATCGCGAAATCGTCGACCAGGTCCGCCTGCTGCTTCCGCGCGAGCCTGTCCACGATCCTGCGCGCCACAGGGGTCACGATCGTCTCCTCGTAGCGGTTGACCACGCGCGGGGAGAGGACCGCGTTGAAGATCCGCCGCATGCGCGTGTGCGACGCGCCGTCGAGCGCCACGAGCGCCCCTTTCATGATCCCGATGTCGTAAGCACGATTACTGAACGTCTCGCTGTCGCGCAGCACGGCGGTCACCTCGGCGCCGCGGAGCACGACGGTCACGCCGAGCCCCTCATCGAAGTAGATGGGGTGCTCCTTCGCCGCCGCGGCGAGATAGACCCCGAACGCGGAAGGATCCTCCGTGGTGAAGGAGAAAAGGCTCGTGCGAGGTAGCATAGTTAAATTTTGGTATTCGATTTCGAAGTATCAATCAAGCCGCATTACCGCTCGCCTCGACGCAAGCTCGCTGGGACGAGCGCGTCGTGCGCCGGTCTATCCGACGTCCGTCCGGCGTGCGCATCCCTGTGGGTGGCGCCCCTGCCCTGCCACAGCCACACCGCGCGTGTGGTTATCGGCTCCGCCCTCGACGAGCTATCGAGAGGCAGCACGTCCTCCGGGCGACCTTGCCGATTCCAGCGCCCGGGCGCGCCCGTCGCCCCCTCGTGCAGGCGCACCTCTGCGAGCCCGGTGGGTCGCCGCCCGCCCGCGGGGATCCGCGCCGCGGGAGATTACGATGCGCCGGCGGCGGCGAGCTCGCTCGCAGCGTCCGCGACGTCCGCGACAAACGCGGTTAAGATCCTCGAACGAGGTTAAATTCATGAGATTGCTTGTCTCGATCGACTCTTGGGGCGCGCGGTTGCTCTCGGTGCTGGCGCTCGCGCCCGCCGTGGGCTGCGGCAGCGACGTCATGACCGAGGAGGGCTCGGGCGGAGGCGGGGGCGCAGGCTCGAGCGGGAGCACGGCGGAAGGCGCGACCACGAGCTCGGGCGAAGGCCCCTCCGGGAGCACGGGGACCGCGCCACCGGAAGGCTTCCCGTTCGCGTGCGACGATCCCGAGCCCATCATCGTCGCGGGCCAGAACACCGGGTACGTGCGCTGCGCCGGCGGCTGGATGCACCGCGCGGAGATCGTCGCCTGCCCGAGCCCGCTCCCGCGCGCCGAGGCGTGCCCGGAGCCGAGCGATAACCCCGGCGCCTGCTCTTCCGACGCCGACTGCACGGAGCAGCCCCACGGCCACTGCGACCCCGCTGCCGGAAACGATGCGCTCCCGGGGTGCTTCTGCCAGTACGGGTGCACGATCGATGCCGATTGCACCGAGGGACAGATCTGCTTGTGCGGCGATCCGGTCGGGCGCTGCGTGCCAGCGCTGTGCACCAGCGACCAGGACTGCGGCAGGCTGCTCTGCTCGAGCTACGTCCTCAACCCGGGTTGCGGCGGGACCGGCTTCGCATGCCAGACGCCCACCGACGAGTGCGCCGGCAACGACGATTGCTCAGGGGGGCAGGAGTGCTCCCTCGCGGCGCTGCGCCACGCCTGCGCGCCGTCGACCTGCGCGATCGGCCGGCCGTTCCTGGTGGACGGCGTCGAGCGCACCGCCGAGCCCGCCGCGCGCGACGACTGGCGGGCCGCCGCGCCAGACGCGCCGCCCCGCCGCGACGGACTCTCGGCCGAGCAGCAGACGGCGCTCGCCGATCACTGGACCCGCGCCGCCCTCCTCGAGCACGCGTCGATCGCCGCGTTCGCCCGCTTCGCGCTCCAGCTCCTGTCGCTCGGCGCGCCGCCGGAGCTCGTCGGCGCGGCGCAGGCGGCCATGGGCGACGAGACCGAGCACGCGCGCATGTGCTTCGAGCTGGCCAGCGCGTTCGCCGGCCGCGGCATCGGCCCGGGGCCCCTCGCCATCGACGGCGCCCTCGGCGGCGAAGGCGCCCGCGCGATCCTCGTGACGACCCTCCGCGAGGGGTGCATCGGCGAGACCATCGCCGCGATCGAGGCGGCAGAAGCCGCCCTCCACGCGACCGATCCCGCGATCCGGCGCGCCCTCGAGCAGATCGCCGAGGACGAGACGCGGCACGCCGAGCTCGCCTTCCGGTTCGCCGCCTGGGCCATCGAGCGCGACCCCTCCCTGGCGAGCGCCGTCGTCGACGAGCTCGCCGCCGCCGCCTCGGAGCCCGCCGCCCCGGGCGAGGCCGACCGCGGCGGCCTGCTCGGCTTCGGCGTGCTCTCGCCGCAGCACCGGCGGGAGATCCGGCAGCGCGCGCTCGCGCAGGTCATCGCGCCCTGCGCGCGGGCGCTGCTCGCGCGCGGCGGCGAGCGCAGCGGCCCGCGCCCCGCGGCCAGCCCTCAGCGCGAGGCGATCGAGAGCTTGGCGATGAACAGCTGACCGCCCGCGGCGTCGACCTGACAGTTCAGGAGCGGAAAATCGGCGCCCGTGGTGCCCGCCAGGAAGACGTCCGTCCCGGAGATCGCCAGCGCCTGGATCTGCTGGAGCTCCGGGCCGCCGAGCGCGCCGAGCCACTCGACTTCACCGCCCGAGGCCCTGAGCCGCGCAAGGAAGATGTCCCCCTGGCCGGCGTCGCCGCTCACCTCGGTGTCGTCGATCGTCATCTGCCGCTGGAAGTGCCCGGCCACGATGACCCGCCCGAGCGCGTCGACCCCGACGGCCTGCGCCGACTGAGCCCCGCTGCCCCCGAGGTGCTTGGCCCACGTGGCGACGCCGCCCCGGTCGAGGTGCGCCGCAAAGCCGTCCTCCTCCGTGGCGACGAGCTCGCCGGCGAGATCGATCTGCCCCTCGAACGAGCCGGCCAGGACGACGCCGGCCTCGTGCACCGCGAGGGCGCCGGCGCGCTGCTCGCCGCGGAGGGGGGAGTGGTGTTGATACCAGAGGCCCGCGCCATCGGCGCTCGATCCGTCGCAGATCCAGGACGCCGGGAACGAGGCGAGGAGGAAATCGGTCCCCTCCGCGACCGCGTCGTCGGGCGGCAGCCCGCGCTCGAAGCCGGGGAATCCGACGTTCACGCGGCCCTCGAAATCGGCGACGACAAAGGCCTCTCCGGAGGAGACGCGGAGCGCGCGGGGCCGGTAGCGCGCCCCCTCGCGGCCCGAGAAGACACCGCTGCAGGGCCTCAAGAGGGTCTGTCCATCGTAGCTGGAGAACCCCATGTCCGCCTCGCCCTGGAGCGACGTCAGGACGAAGACGCGGTCGCCCTCCACGGCCACCGCCTTCGCCTCGTCGGGGCCGCTCGACCCGTGCGTCACGCACGCCGCGACCCCGCCCGGATCGTTCTTGTCGAGCCGCGCCACGAACGCGTCGCCGGCCCCGGCGTCATCGGGCGACCCGCAGTCCGCGCCGAACGACAGGCTGCCCGTGAAGTCGCCCGCGACATAGACGCTGCTCTCGCCCAATGCGATCGAGGTCGCCTGATGGGTGCGCGTCGCGGTGTCGTTCTCCGCGTTCCCGAAGCGCTCGCTCCACACGTGGTTCCCGTCGCGCGCGAGGTGCACCACGAAGACGTCCTTGCCAGCGCCTCCCGCCGTGAGCGGCGCGCCGCCGGCGACGGTGAGGTCCCCCTTGAAGCCGCCCGCCAGCCACAAGGTACCGTCGCCGTCGGCCGCGATCCCGCCGAGCGTGGTGTCGGCGTCGCCGAACGACATCGCCCACTGGCACGTATAGCCGGGCTCGCTGACCGTCCCGCCCCCGACGCCCAGCTCGTTGACCGGCTGGATGCCGGCGATCTCCGCGCAACTCGCGCCGCCCGCCGCGACGAGGGCGCTCGCCAGCCAGAGCCGAGCACGCCGATCGAGCCTCATCGTCATCAGAACACCCCGAGGACGGCACCGCCGAGGACGCCCGGCGCGATCTGCACGCGGGCGCTCGCGCGCGGGCCGTCCGGGGGCAGCGTCAGCCAGAGGACGGCCGTGCCGGCGAGCGCCGCGCCCGCGGCAATGAAGGAGAAATCGGAGACGGTCGCGTACGACATCGCCCTTCTGGCCAGATCGGGCACCGGCTGCGCGCAGTCCAGGTAACGCGCCGGTTCCCTGCAAGTCGTCCTGGCTTTGTCCTCGACCTTGTCCCACGTGGAGATCGCCAGGCCCCCGAACGTGCTCCCGAGCGCGATGCCCGCCAGCGTGAGCCCGCCGGTCACCCACATCAGGTTCCGGTGGATCGAATCCGGCCTCTGGCCGTACGGCATCGGCCCGCGGCGCTCCAGGTCGGCGGCAGGAGGCGCCGACGCCGCCGCGTGGGGCTGGAGCGCCCTCACGTGGACCTCGATAAGCTCTCCCGGTTGCCTCGCCTCGACCTCGCGCGAGAACGGTTGCCTGCCGGGCGCGCTCGCGGTGACCCGGTGCTTCCCCGGCTCGACAGGGCGCGCCGCCCCGAGCTCGCGCTCCGCCACCCCGTCGAGCGTCACCGCGAGCCCAGGCAGCACCTTCACCTCGTCGGACACGAGGATCGCGAGCCTCGGGAGCTTCTGCGCGATCGCCGCCGCGCGGTCGCGCGCCTCGGCGCCCCGCTTCGCGTCGCCGCCCGCCGCCTCCGTCGACTCGATCTCGGTGTAGAGCGCCCACGCGCTCGCGAGGCGCCCGGCGCGCTCGTGACACATGGCGAGCTCGAGCTTCGTCTCCGTCGACGGGCGCAGCCGCTCGCTCTCCTCGAGCTTCGGACAGGCCGCGTCCGGCCGATCGTTCGCCAGGAGCGCCTGCGCTTCCCGGCGCAGCGCGTCGGCCCGCGCGCGCTCCGCGATGGTCGGCTCGGCCCAGGCTGGGGCCGCCGGCGCCGAGGCGGCCAGCGCCAGGAGGAGCCCGAGCGGAGCGCCGCCGAGGGCGCTCCGCGCCGCGCGCCCCGCGCTGCCCGCGGAGCGGCGGGGTCCTCTGCAGATCTCTTCAGGCATCGAGTCCCCTGGGCGGCCGGCGAGCAGCACCTGCGTCAGGTCCGTGCGCTGGACCGCGACGACCGATAACAGGGCACCGCGACGAGCGCCAGGCCGAAAGCCCCCGTGGGCTGGCCGCCGCGCGGGTGCCCGAGGATGGCGCGCGGCGCGGCGCAGACGGGCGCGCGGCGCGGCGCAGACGGGCCCGCGCCCGCCTGAGGCGCCCCGCGCGGCGCGACCGCACGCCCCGCGTTCCGCTTCGACCCCTGAGGCCTTTGCGCTAGCTTTCCGCCCTCGACTCCGGTCTCGTCCGTGGCTCCCGCGTCATCGAGCGTGCCGGCTGGAGCGCTCCCGCGAACAGGTGCCCTGATGTCCTCCGTGCCCGCCCCCAAGAAGAAGCGGTCCAAGAAGAGCGCGCCCTCCCTGCCTCGCCGGGACGAAGAGTGGATCGGCGGCTTCTTCTCCCTGCGCGCGTTCGTGCACGAGGGCGACGAGGCGTACCGTCCCGAGGCGGTCGTCTGGATGACCGAGCGCGGCTTCGTGCTGAGCTGCGCCGCGCTGCGCCCCGGCGACGTCGTCGCGGGCGCGGTCGACAGCTTCGAGGCCGCCGCCAGGGGCCCCCTGGAGGGGCAGCCGCGCCTGCCCGAGCGCGTGCGCGTGGCCTCGCCCGCGCTCGCCGACGCGCTGAGGGCGCGGCCCGGCCCGGCGATCGAGGTCCGCGTCGCGCCGACGCCGGAGATCGACGTCGTCGCCGAGGACCTCGAGGCGCACCTCGGCGCGCGCGACGGCCGCCTGACGCCGAGCTTCCTCGGCGGCGGCATCGAGGCGCCGGCGATGGCGTCCTTCTTCCGCGCGGCGGCCGCGCTCTACCGCACGACGCCCTGGAAGACCGTGCCCAGCGACGCGGACATCATGGCGCTGTCGATCCCGTCGCTCGGCGCGCGCGACCTCGCGCTGTGCGTCGTCGGGCAGGCGGGGCAGAGCCACGGCGTGCTCCTGTTCGAGAGCGCGCGCGGGTTCGAGCTCTACCTCGCGGAGACCGCGAAGCTCCCGGACGCGCCGCCCGCGTCGCTGCCGGCGAGCTTCTTCTCGCTGAGCTTCGACCGCGCGAGCGACCTGCACCCCGCGCTGCGCGCCGAGGTCGCCGAGCAGAGCTGGGAGCTGGCCGGGCCGGACGCCTACCCCACGCTCGCGATGGTCGACGAGGACCTGATCGGCCGCAAGCCGACGCCGAAGGAGCTCACCGCCTCCGAGGCGCTCGCGCTCGGCCTGGTCGAGCTGATGAAGCGGCGCAAGGAGATCACGAAGGCCTTCCGCGGCGGCGACCCGGTGGAGGCGAGCTACGTGGTGGAGACGCACGGGGGCCCGGTGGAAGTGCTGTTCCGCGCGCCCCACCCGGAGCGGAGCTGATCCCGGCGGTCGGACGGCAGCGCGCGCGGGCGAGCGCGCGATCAGGCCGCGGAGGCAGGCCGCGGAGGGGCGCCGGCCTCAGCGGGCGATGAGCCGGTAGAGATCGGCGTTCACGATGAACTCACAGACGACGTTGCCGAACTGGAGGATGTCGCCGCTGCGAAGGGGCGCGCCGTCCCCGGCCGGCGTGAGGAGCCGGTCGTTCAGGAACGTGCCGTTGGTGCTCTTCCTCGCGTGGAGCATCGGGGTGTCCGCGATCAGGACCGAGATGTGAGCCTGGACCTTGGAGACGGATGGATCGCGGAGCACGATATCGCTGTTCAGGGCGCGCCCGATGAGGATGCGATCCTGCCAGGGGCTCTCCGGGCGCTTCGCCACCGGCAGGAGCTCGCAGCCGTGGGACGCGACGGTCATCCCCGACGAGATCCGGTGACGGCACACGGCCGGTTGATTGCTCGATCCGGGCGAGGTGCCGGCAAAGACGGTCTTGAACGACGGGGGGGGCTGGTCCTCGGGGCCGAGCTCCCGGAGCAGCCACGCGTGAGGGTACCTCCGGTCAAAGGCCATCCGTGAGAGCGCCCGGCTCTGGGCACAAAGCGTCGCGAAGGTCAACATGAGAAGGTCTTCCCCGAGTTCCGTGCTGTTCGAGCGGGCGGCGCCCAGCCAACCAGCGCACCGCCCGCTCACCAGGGCCCGATAGGCATTTATACATCAGTCCACGACGGGATCACCGGGGGCCACGACACGCCCTGGGTGGAACGATGCAACCTCCGGCCCCGCGTGGACTACATTGGGGGCGCTCGCCATACCTTGCTCCCACAAAACTCACATCCAGCGCACACGGCACACCTGCGAGGCGCCCGGCCGGCGGCGGTGCCGTCAGGCACGCCGATCCAGGCAACGATCGACAGGCGAGCGATGCGAGAGGCCGAAAGGGCCGATGGAGATCGCACACGTACGACACCGCACCTCCCTTCCTGTTGCCGCCGCCGCGGAGTACAGACACACGAAACAATTACATTCGCATAATTGTGCTCGTGGAGATTCTCACGCTGGACTCGAGATCGCGAGCCTCGCGGAGGAGGCCTTCCACGGGACGAACCCCCAGGAGGGGCCCTGTTCGGTCGCGGCAAGGCAGGCCTCGCGCCGCTCTTCAGCCGGCTCGCGGTCCTGCTCTGTTGGAAGCCGGCGTATCCGGCGCCGAGCGCCGTCACGTTCGACCCCCGCGCCCCTGCCCCGCCCGCCTGGCCCCCGGCGGCGCCGCCCCCCTCGCAGCCGCCGTCCGGGCCCTCGCAGCCGCCGGATCGCGGCCCGACCGTCGGACGCGGACCGCCCCGCGGAGTGGTACAGGGCCGCCTTTGGGATGGCGCCGCGCGCCGTCCCGCAGGCTCGCTCCGCGGCATCGCTTCGCGAGATCGCATCGCGAGGCGGTTACGCTATGTTGCCGCCGTGACCTCCTCCTACAATGTCCAGCACGCGCCGGTCGGCGCCTTTGCCTCGTTCACGCTCGGAAGCTTCAACCGCCGGGGCGGCTTCGCCTCCCAGGTGGGCCGCCCGGGAGAATCGAACCTCTACATCGGCTACCGCGAGGGAGACGGGGACTTCTTCTGCCTCCCCTACTTCGAGGGCCACAGCGGCCCGGACGTCCCGTTCGGCGTCACCTTGACCCATGACACGCGGATGCGCCGCGTCTTCGGCGAGCAGGACATCCGCCGCGAGCTCGGGTGGGCGAGCGACACGATCCGCGCCGGGCGGCTGACGCTCGCCCTCTACTCGCCGTTCGGCCCGATCCCCGACCCGCGCACGGCGGCGCCCTCCGAGGTCGCCGAGCGGTCCTGCCCGGCGCTCATCGCGCGCCTCGAGCTCGACAACACCGGCAGCGACAAGCCGATGACGGGCGTCTTCTCGCTCGACGCGTCGAGCCTGCGCGACCTCGAGACGACGAGCGACGGCCGCCTGGTCGGCGTCGCGCACGGCCGGCGCTGGGGGCTCGCCGTCCGCCCGGAGCCGGGCATCCGCGCCTTCCAGGCCTTCGCGCCCGAGAACGCGCTCGACGGCAGCACCGATCGGCTGTTCCGCCTCGGCAAGACCGGCGGCCTGCTCATCGACGTCCCCCCGGGGGAAAAGCGCGAGGTCTGGATCGCGCTCGGGTTCCACGACGCCGGCACCATCACGACCGGGATCGAGGCGCGCTACGCCTACACCCGCTACTTCCGCAGGCTCGAGGACGTCCTCTCCTTCGCGCTCGACCGCCGCGAGGCGCTCGTCAAGGAGGCGGTCCAGCGCGATGAGGAGCTCGCGCAGTCGGCGCTCAGCCCCTCCCAGAAGTGGCTGCTCGCCCAGGCGACGCACGGCTATTTCGGGTCCACCGAGTGGCTGGACACCGCGCTCGACGACGCCTCGCCGCCCGCGCCGCTGTGGGTCGTGAACGAGGGCGAGTACGAGATGATGAACACCTTCGATCTCACGATCGATCACCTCTTCTTCGAGCTGCGTTACGCGTCCTGGGCCGTGCGCGACGTCCTCGACCTCTTCGTCGACCGCTACAGCTACCGCGACAAGGTGAAGCGCCCCGGCGCGAACGGCGAGCTCCTGCCGGGCGGCGTGTCGTTCACGCACGACATGGGCGTCGGCAACCACTTCTCGCCGGCCGGCGACTCCAGCTACGAGCGGCCGAACCTCGACGCCGCCTGCTTCAGCTACATGACGCACGAGCAGCTCACGAACTGGATCTGCTGCGCCGGCGTGTACGTCGCGCGCACCGGCGACAAGGGCTTCCTCGAGCGCCACCGGGGCCTCTTCGCCGAGCTGCTCGCGAGCCTCCTCCACCGCGACGCGCCCGAGCCCGGCGCGCGCGCCGGCGTGATGGCGCTCGACAGCAGCCGCTGCGGGACCGGCGCCGAGATCACGACCTACGACTCGCTGGATCACTCGCTCGGGCGCGCGCGCGGCAACCTCTACCTGGCCGGCAAGACGTGGGCGTCGTACGTGGTGCTCGCCGACCTCCTCCAGCGCTGCGGAGACGCCCCCCTCGCCGCGGAGTCCAGGGCGGCGAGCCAGAAGACGGCGCGCGCCATCGTGTCGGCCTTCCACGAGCCGTCGGGCTACATCCCCGCCCTGCTCGACGGGAGCTCGACGAGCGCGATCATCCCCGCGATCGAGGGGCTCCTGTACCCGCACGCCATGGGCTTGCTCGACGGCAACGCCGCGGAGGGCGAGCACGGCGAGCTCGTCCGGGTGCTCCGCCGCCACTTCCAGGCCATCGTCAAGCCCGGTGTGTGCCTGTTCCCCGAGGGCGGCTGGAAGCTCTCGAGCAGCAGCGACAACTCCTGGGCGAGCAAGATCGCGCTCTGCCAGCACATCGCGCGCGTGATCCTGAAGGCCGATCTGCCCGACGCCGAGCGCCACGAGCAGGCCCACGTCCGCTGGCAGATCGAGGGCTCCGGCTACTGGGCCTACTCCGACCAGATGCAGCGCGGCGTGCCCGTCGGCAGCCGCTACTACCCGCGCGGCGTGACGGCCATCCTCTGGCTGGACGAGGCCCCGGCGGGGGCGAAATCGCCGAGCCGGTAGCCGGCGGCGCTCCGCGCCGGAGCGGTGGGAGGGCGTTCTCCAGAGACGCCCGCCGGGCCGGCTCGCCCCTGCGGGGGCAGCCGGCCCGGGAGCAGGGCAATCGACCGAGGTGCTTTCATGAGAGTTCTCATCATTGGCGGGACCGGGCTCATCTCGACGGCCATCGTGCAGCAGCTCCTCGAGCGGGGCGATCGCGTCACGCTCTTCAACCGGGGCGTGACGGCGCGGCGGTTCGAGGGGGATGTCGAGGTCATCGTCGGTGATCGCTGGCAGTACGCCGAGTTCGAGCGCGAGATGCAGCAGCGCACGTTCGACGCCGTGATCGACATGGTCGCCTTCGCCCCCGAGAACGCCGACTCGCTGCTCAGGGCCTTCTCGGGCCGCGCGGGGCACCTGGTCGTCTGCTCGACGGTGTGCGTCTACGGCGGGCCCCTCACGCGCTCGCCGGCGACCGACGACGAGCCGCACCGCCCCGTGACGAAGTATGGACAGAACAAGTCGCGCATCGAATCGACGCTGCTCGCGGCGAACGGCCAGAACGGGCTCAAGACCACGATCTTGCGGCCGTCGTTCACGACCGGCGAGGGGCACACCGCGCTCGGCGCGCTCTATTTCGATGACTCGATGGCCGACCGCGTCCGGCGCGGCCTCCCGCTCGTCGTCCACGACGACGGCGCGGCGCCGTGGGCCATCGCGCACGTCTCCGATGTGGCCCGAGGGTTCGTGAACGCCCTCGGCAACGACAGGGCCTATGGGCAGGCCTACCACCTCACGAGCGACGAGCACACCACGTGGGGCGGCGTCTTCGCCGCGCTGCAGGAGGCCGCCGGCGGCAAGTCCCCCGTGGTCTCGATCCCGACCGGCTGGCTCTACGAGGTCGCCCCTCGCCGCATGGTGGGCGTCAAGTTCATCTATCAATACGGGTCGATCTTCGACAACAGCAAGGCCGCGCGCGACCTCGGCTTCCGGACCACCGTGCCGCTGGTCGAGACGTTCCGCCGCCAGATCGCCTGGTCGGAGCGCGCCGGGACGTACCGGCGCGCCGAGGACGAGCCGCTCCAGGACGTCCTGCTCGACGCGTTCAACCAGGGCAGGAAGCCCACCCCGGGGCAGGTGCACGACTTCAATCCATGGGGGAACGAGCCCGAGTCCTGATCCCAGCTACCGTCTCATCCGACAGGTGGCCTCGCCACCTCACGGAGCATCCCACGAGAACCTTCCGCTGGGAGCGCTCCGGTATTTTCCTTGAGCCGTGCCGGAGCGGACCTCGACGATCCCCTTCGCCAGCCGCGTCAGGGCAGGTTCTCGAGGGGATCCGTCTTGCCGACGCCCGCGTGCTCCAGGACGATGGCCTTGACGTCGGCCGCGCGGTCGAGCGGATACGCGTACGGAGCGGTCCAGGAGCAGTCTTCGCCGGACGCCTGCGTCCCGGTCGTCTCCTCGAACACGTTGTCGATGCGATGCGTGCCGCCGGCCGCGCTGTCGAGCGTGGTGATGGGGTTCTTGACCTTGTAGAAGTGGTTGCCTTCGACGCGCAGGCAGGCGCCGACGCGCGAGTTCACCCCGGACGTGGCGACGTTCTCGAAGTAGTTGTTGAAGATGTGGCCGTTGCCGCCGCGGTAGCTCGGGAGGCGGGAGTTCACGTTGCTGAAGCGGTTGTGATGGAGGGTGATGCGGCGATCGCTGTCGTCGCTGTCCGACGAGCCGACCAGCATGCCCTTCCAGTGGTCGTGCAGGTAGCTCCACGAGATCGTGATATCCGAGGACTCGTGGGTGGCGTCGATGAGGCCGTCGTACTTGTCCTTGTCCGAGTTCACGGCGGCAGAGTCGGCCCAGAGCTCGCAGTGGTCGATCCAGACGTTGTGGCTCTCGTCCATGTGGATGCCGTCGCCGTTGCCGCTGCTGGCCAGCACGTGGTGGATCTTCAGGTTGCGGAGGATGATGTTGGAGGCTCTCCTCAGGTTGAGCCCGATCCCTTGCAGCTCTCCGCTCGACCCGACCCCCACGATGGTCTTGTCGGATGCGACGCGCACGTCGTCGCCGCTGCCGCTGATCTTGCCGGTGATCTGGATGATCCGCGCGCCGTCTCTCGCGGCCTCGGTCCTCAAAGCGTCGAGCGAGCTCACGGAGACGACCTCTCCGCCCTTGCCGCCGGTGGTGCCGTCGCCGGTCGTGGCGTAGCCGTAGAGCCTGAAGTCGACGCCGCCGGGGCTGCTGCCCCCGGTGCCGCTGCTGGAGCCGCCCTCACCGCTGCTGGAGCCGCCTTCTCCGCTGCTGGAGCCGCCTTCTCCGCTGCTGGAGCCGCCCTCACCGCTGCTGGAGCCGCCCTCACCGCTGCTGGAGCCGCCCTCACCGCTGCTGGAGCCGCCCTCACCGCTGCTGGAGCCGCCTTCTCCGCTGCTGGAGCCGCCCTCTCCGCTGCCGGCACCGGTCCCGCCGGTGCTGGCGCTCGTGGTGGAGCCGCTGCTCCCGCTGCTCGTCGGCTGGCCCTCATTCTCTTCCGGATCTGACGTTTCCGAGCCGCACCCGACCACCGAGATGCCGGCGATGCCGAGCGCGATCAGCGCAGCCCAAGCGACTCGAGATTCGCACTTCATGAGCAAGTACCCTTTCCGTGATGAGCCAAGCAGCTCGCGCGACGCGGGTGGAGAAGCCGGACAGCGCACGGGCCGTTATCGGGAGCTCCATAGCAACGCATGTGCCACCAGCGCATGACGGTCCGAAGCCGCCCGGCTCCAGGCCTTCCATGGCGTTTTCCGCGGTGACAGCTGCCGCGCGCTTCCCCTCCCCCGACGGGCAACCGCGGCGCCGCGACCGAGTCTGTCAACCGCAGATTGACACTGTGGACACGTGAAGCACCGCGTCGTCGGCTTCGGCGCGATGGGCCGCCTGCGCGAGGTCGAGCGACTCGGCGTCGCCGGGCTCGCCGCCGCGGCCCTGTGTGGGGGGCTCAGGGGCCGATTCGAACGAGCTCGACCCAGTCGAGCCTGGACCCGTCCTCGCGGCACGCGAACGAGACGAGGTGACTCCCAGGCTCGAGCGCGAAGGTGAGCATCGTTCCTGTTTCGGCGTCCGAGTCGTTGACGTAATCGAGGTGGAAATCGGTGCCGATGAAATTGTACTGGTATCCCGGCGGCGGCGCCTGGTCCACGCGGACAAGGAACGAGTTGTCCGTGCTCTCGTCGGGTCCCGCGGCGACCCTGACCTTGATCTGATAAGTGCCGGCCTCGCTGATCTTGAACGAGCAGCTGACCCGGTCGTCGTCGCACCCCGCCACCTCGGGGACGACCACGTAATATCCGCCGTCGGCCAGCTCGTCTTCCACCTTGATGAAGCTGCCAGTGAGCTCGCAGGCCTCGGCCTCGAGCTTGAGCACGTCGCCCGTCGCGCCGCCCCCGCCCGCCGCGCCGCCCCCGCCCGCCGTCCCCGCGCCGCCCGGCGCGCCGCCCCCGCCCGCCGTCCCCGCGCCGCCCGTCGCGCCGCCCCCGCCCGTCGCGCCCCCGCCGCTGGACACGCCCGCCCCTCCCGCGGAGGCCGACGACGTGTCCCACGCCGCGGACAACCCCTCCAGCGAGCACGCGCAGGCCAGCACCGGCAAGAGCGCACACAAGGGTCGCCACCGCGGTGGACGCGTGTTGACCACCGTCGTGCGCGCCGGCGAAGCGCTCCCTGCATCGCCTACCGCACGACGTCTCGTCTCCGCCTGGGGGTCCGAGATCGCTTTCACTCCAACTACTTTAGCAACACACGTACCACGAGCGCGAACCAATCGTTCCTGCTGGCGCGGCCCCGAACCGGAGCGCTGGGTCGAGGGACGCTCGGGGCGCCTCAGCGCGCGGCGGGGCGCGCGTAGTCCTGGGCGCGGAAGAACACCCCGTGGACCTCGCCGTCGACAAGCGCCGGGACGAGCGCGCCGGGCAGGACGGACTCGACGTCGTTCGGCGCCCTGGGCCCGCCGAGATCGGTCCGCAGCCAGCCCGGGTCGAGGAGGTTCATCAGCACGCCTGTGCCGCGCAGCGAAGGGACCGTGTCGCGCACGAACTTGTCGAGCGCGGCCTTCGACGCGGCATAGGCCATGAGCTCCGGCTGGTCCTGGATCCCGGAGGTCACCTGGATGATGCGCCCCCAGCGGCGCTCCAGCATCGTCGGCAGCAGCCGGTAGGTGATCCGGATCGGGCTGATGACGTTCACCTCGAAGCTGAGCCGGTAATCCTCCGCCGGCGTCTCCAGGGTCGAGGTACGGAAAGGCGTCATGATGGCAGCGTTGTTGAACAGGATGTCGATCCCGCCCGACGCGGCGATCGCGCCGTCCAGCATCCGGTCGACCGCCGCCTGATCCGACAGCTCGCCCGAGACGGCGCTCACCCGGATCCCCTTGCCGGCGAGCTCGCCCTCGAGCTCCCGCGTGTGCGCCGCGTCGCGGCTGTGCAGGACCAGGTTGCAGCCGAGCCCCGCGAGGCCGCGCGCGATCTGCTTTCCGATACCCCGGCTCGCGCCGGTCACCAGCGCCCACTTTCCTTGGATTTCCACCGTCATGGCGGTGCCTTATGGCAGGGCCCGTCCCCTCTCGCACCTCAAAAGCGAGGCGCCCCACCGGCGCCCGGCGCGCGCGAGCGCCGCCGGTAGAGCCACCAGGTCCCGGCGTGATCCTGCGGAACACGGTCCCCGCGCACGCCGCCGTCACGGCACACGAGGCCGTGCATCCGACGTATCGCTGCGGTTCCAGCAGCACCGCCTGCTGATCGCGTGCTGCTGTTGCAGCAGCACCCGCCGGTCACCGCCGGGGAGCGGCCTCTGTAACCGCGCGAAACCACAGGGATCCCGCGTGGCACGGCGGCTGCCAGGAGCCTGCGGTTGCCTGCTGGCGCGATCCGCTCGCCAGTTCCTGTGTACCTGGAACCAACCAGCGCTGTCCCTGGCGAGCCGCAGGGCGTCCGGAAGAACCCTCCATGATCATCCACACCCCCTTCACGAGGATCCGCTCCGGGCTGCTTGGATGCGCTGTACTGGCGTGCGTCCTGTCCGGCTGCGACCGCGGCGGCGGTGAGCCGGGTGCCACGATCGCAAGCGATCCCGCCTCTCCGGCGCCGGCGCAGGACAGGCGCGAGGCGGGGGTCGTCCGCCTCGGGTACCAGAAGATCGGCACCCCCTATCTCCTCAAGGGCCGCGCCGACCGCCTGAAGAAGGCGCTCGAGGCGAAGAACGCCCGCGCCGAGTGGGTCGAGTTCCACGCCGGGCCTCCGCTGCTCGAGGCCATGCGCGCCGGCGCCGTGGACATCGGCCATGTCGGCGAGACGCCGCCCGTCTTCGCGCAGGCGGGCGGCGTGCCCTTCGTGTACGTCGCCACCGACCCTCCGGCCCCGAAGGCCGAGGCGATCGTCGTGCCGAAGGGCTCTCCGATCACCAGCGTCGCCGGCCTGAAGGGCAAGCGCGTCGCGGTCAACCGCGGCTCCAACGTGCATTACCTGCTGATCCGGGCCGTCGGGGGCGCCGGACTGACGCTCGACGACCTCCAGATCTCGTTCCTCGCGCCGGCGGACGCGCGGAGCGCCTTCGAGAGCGGCCAGATCGACGCCTGGGTGATCTGGGACCCGTTCCTGGCGGCGGCGGAGACCGCCGGCGCGCGCATCCTCCAGAGCGGCGAGGGGCTCGTCGACAACCACCTCTTTTACGTCGCCCGGCGCGAGTTCGCCGAGAAGCACCCGGAGCTCCTGCAGACCGTGCTCGAGGAGTACCGCGTCCTGAGCGACTGGGAGCGCGACCACACGGAGGAGGCCGCGCAGATCCTCGCGACGTCGTCGGGCGTCGACTACGGGGCGTTCCTCACCGCCGAGCGCCGGCGCTCGTTCGGCATCCTGCCGATCACGCCCGAGATCCTGAAGAAGCAGCAGGACATCGCCGACACGCTCCACAAGCTCGCGATCATCCCGCGCGACGTCCGCGTGGAGGACGCGTTCCTGTCGGCGCCCGCCCGCGGAGCCGTCCGATGACGGCCGCCGCCTCGACGGGCCGCCGCGCGCCGCGCGCGCTCGGCCGCGCCCTCGCCCCCTGGATCGCCCCGCTCGCGCTGGTGATCGTCTGGGAGGCCCTCTGCCGGCTGCAGGTCATCCCGAAGAGCCTGCTGCCGTCGCCCTCGGAGGTGGTGCTGGCCGCGGTCCACGCCACGAGGAGCGGCGACCTGCCGACGCACCTCGGCGTCAGCGCGCTGCGCGCGCTCGGCGGGCTCGTGATCGGCGCCGGCGTCGGGCTGGTGCTGGGCCTTTGCACCGGGCTCTCGCGCGCGCTCCAGCTCGTGGTCGACGGGCCCCTCCAGATGCTCCGCGCCATCCCCGCGCTGGCGCTCGTGCCGCTCGTCATCCTGTGGTTCGGCCTGGGCGAGACGGCCAAGCTCTTCATGGTCGCGGTGACGGTCCTCTTCCCCGTCTACCTGAACACCTTCCACGGCGTGCGCAGCGTCGACCCGCACATCATCGAGATGGCGCGCGTCTACGACGTCCGGGGGCTCGCGCTCTACCGCGAGGTCATCCTCCCCGGCGCGCTCCCCTCGATCCTGGTGGGCCTCCGCTTCGCGCTCGGGCTCTCGTGGCTCGTGCTGATCGTCGCCGAGACGATCGGCGCGAACAGGGGCCTCGGGTACGTCGCGATGAACGCGCGGGAGTTCATGCAGATGGACCTGCTCGTGCTCACGATCGTGCTCTGGGCGCTCCTCGGCAAGCTGGCCGACTCCCTCGCGCGCTGGGCCGAGCGCCAGCTGCTGCCCTGGCAGCCTCGATTGCAACGCATGGACGCGGGGTGACACCATGAGCGTGCGCGTACCGGACGATCGCGCGAAGGGCGCGCGGGTCGTCCTCGAGCGGCTCGAGAAGCGGTTCGACGACAGGCCTGTCCTCTCGGGCCTCGATCTCGACGTCCGCCCTGGCGAGCTCCTGACCATCGTCGGGCGGAGCGGGTCGGGCAAGAGCACCCTGCTCCGCCTCCTGTGCGGCCTGGAGCAGCCCACGGACGGCGCGGCGCGCATCGAGGCGGCGGAAGGAGGCGCCGGCGGCGCGGCCGTGCGCGTCGTCTTCCAGGAGCCCCGGCTGATGCCGTGGCGCACCGTCCTCCAGAACGTCTGCATCGGCCTGCCGGCGGCGCGCCGCGCCCGCGCGCGCGACGTCCTCGCCCAGGTCGGCCTCCTCGAGCGGCAGGACGACTACCCCGGCGTGCTCTCGGGCGGCCAGCGGCAGCGGGTCGCCCTCGCGCGCGCGCTCGTGCACGAGCCCAGGGTCCTGCTCCTCGACGAGCCGTTCGGGGCGCTCGACGCCCTCACGCGGATCGGGGCGCAGCGCCTCGTCGAGTCGCTGTGGGCCCAGCACGGCTTCACGGCCATCCTGGTGACCCACGACGTCCAGGAGGCGGTCCTGCTGGGCGACCGCGTGCTCGTGTTCGACGAGGGGCGCATCGTGGAGAGCGTCACGGTCGACCTGCCGCGGCCGCGCCCGCGAGAGCTCCCGGAGGTCGGTCGCCTCACCGGCGCGCTGCTCCAGACGATCCTCGCGTCGGGCGAGGGCCCGAAGGCGCGCCCCCCCTCACGCGCAAGCCTTCCTCCGAAGCTGGCGGAGCCCCTCCTGGCCGGCGCGGAGTGAGAGGCGACGCCTCATCGTCCGTCGCTCGTGCCGCTGCTTCATTCGAAGCACCCCTTCAGGCGCGGATCGGTCCGGAGGATCGCCTCGACCTCCGGCGCGCAGTCGCGGGCTGAGAGGATCGTGTAATAGCCGGGCTTGATCTCCGGCGCGACGCGGACCGCCTCGCGCCACTCGTCGAGCGAGAACGGGTCGGTCCGGATCGCGTCCCAGAAGCCGGTCGCGTCGAGGACGGCGGCGATGTGGTCCGTGTCTCGCCCCTGGAGCTGGCTCACGACGTAGGCGGCCGTGCCGACCTGCAGGCCGTGGAGCCGCGGCCGGCTGGAGGTCTGGTCCAGCGCGTGCGAGATGAGGTGCTCGCTGCCGCTCGCCGGCCGGGACGACCCCGCGATCTCCATGGCGATGCCGTTCAGCATGAGCGCCGTCGCGAGCAGGCGCATGCCCTCGAGGTCGCGCCGGGGGCGCGCCATGAACTGGAACACGGTCGCGTCCGAGAGCAGGGCGGCGAAGTCGTTGACCGGCTCGCCGCGCGCGTGGAACGCGAGCTTCCAGTCGCGCACCGCCGTCACCTTGGCCACGAGGTCGCCCACGCCGGAGAGCCAGAGGATCTCCGGCGCGCGCAGGCAGACGTCGGTGTCGACCACCACGCCGAACGGGACGGCGCAGCGGAGCGAGCGGCGCCTGCCGCCGATCGTGAGGCTGGCCGAGGGGCTGCAGAAGCCGTCGTTCGAGAGCGACGTGGGCACGGCGAGGAACGGCAGCCTGGCGAGGAACGCGAGGTACTTGGCCGTGTCGAGGGCGCGGCCGCCGCCGAGCCCGACGATCGCGTCGCAGCGCGCCGGGAGCGCGGGCAGGAGCGCCGAGGCCTCCTCGAAGCTGGCCGAGCTGACCTCGCGCTGCGCCACGACCTCGATCGCCTGCTCGTTCAGCCCCTCGCGCATCGCCGCCTCGATGGCGGGGGGCGTCCCCGCGCTCGACAGCAGCAGGACGTGGCGGCGCGCCGCGCGGGAGAGGTAGAGCCCGCTGCGCGGGAGCGCCCCGGGCTTGATGCGCACCAGCGTGGGGATGCCGATCTGGGTGGCTTTGGGCATGCGCCGTCTTCATAGATCCGCCGCCTCGCCGCGGCACGCCTGCGGCGGATGGCCCCGCCGCCTCGCCGCGGCACGCCTGCGGCGGACCTCCCCTGGCGGATGCACAGGAACGACGGACGACCAGCGCGCATTCGAGCGCTGGACGTCCCCCCCGGGATCCCGGTCGATTGACAGCGGTCCTGGCCTCGTGTAGCGCCTCAGTCGTCGAGGCCCAGCGCCCTGTCGCTCCGGGGCAGCTTCAACCTGCTTTCTCCTCGAGAGCGTGTCTGCCGACCCTTCCTCACGATCGAGCGCTCCCGGCTTGTCCCGGCGCGGCGCTCAGGGCGACCGCGACCATGATCATCCAGAACGTGAGCTTCTGTGCGACCGAGTGGAGCAAGGTTCCACCGGTCGAGGTCCCCGGCGAGGCTGGAATGGCCTACTGGAGGACCGTCGAGACTGGCAATATCCGGGTGCGGATGGTGGAGTACACGCCCGGCTACGTGGCAGACCACTGGTGCGAGCGCGGCCATGTGGTGCTCGTCCTCGATGGCGAGTTCGTCACCACGCTGCGCGACGGGAGAGAGATCGTCCTCGCGCCCGGGAGCAGCTACCAGGTGGCCGAGGGCGTGGAACCCCACCTGACCTCGAGCCCGAGAGGCGCCACGGTCTTCATCGTGGACTGAGCCCGCGCCATGAATGACACCCTGCTGAGCGCGCTGCGCCTCATCCCACTCTCGGAGTTCTTGATCGGCGCCCCGGCCCCGCCCGCGTTCGAGGCGGCGGTGCGCGAGGCACGGAGGCCGAGCGAGGTGCTGAGCGCCATGGCCTTCCTCTGCGCCTCGCTCGTGGCAGCTCATCCCGCGATCCGCGACCGGCAGCTCAAGCATCGCTTTCACGAGAGCCCTCCGGAGCAGCCGCAGCACTGGTCCGACTGGCAGCGCGTGGCCGACCTGTTCCTGTGGCTCAGCGAGCCGCCCGCTGCCGTGCGCGACGCGATCGCCGCCGAGAGCGCGCTCCCGCTGGCCGGACGGCGCGCCGCCGAGCAGGCCGACGCGGGCGCGCTCGCCTCGCTCCTCGACCTGGTCCACGACGTCTGGGAGCACCTCCTGCACCCGTACACTCCCCTCTTCGACGCCATCATCAAGACGATGCTCCTCCGGCATCCCCCGCGGCGGGTGGTCGATTACGGGGCCGGCGCCGGATACTTCACCTTCTACCTCGCCTCCCTCGGCTGCCATGTCCACGCCGTCGAGCTGAACCCCGTGAAGCAGGAGTTCCTGCGGTTCAGCCGGGGGCGTCGCGGGATGGAGGACCGGATCGCCCTCTCCCCGCCGGAGGCGCCGTGCGACTGCGCCCTGGCGATCAACCTCTTCGATCACATGGCCGACGCCTCGCAGATCCTGCCCGACGTCGCGGCGGCGCTCGCGCCGGGCGGCCTGCTCTTCTATCAGGCGGCCTTCCCCGCCGACGGATATCACACCTCCGACAAGGAGGTGATCGACCGGGTATTCACCGGCCTCCACACGCTCTTCGAGTCGATCTACGCGTCTCCCGTCCAGCACTTCGGATTCGAGGTGATGCGGAGGCGCGACACCCCGGCCGCGCTCCCCGAGGGCCCTTCCGGGGTCGCGCTGGTCCCCGCTCCCGAGCTCCTGGCCGGCGACCGCTCCGCGCTCCGCCCCCGCCTCCACGAGACGGTGACGGTCGAGCCCATGGAGGACGGCGAGGACTGCGTGCTGCTCCACTCACCCATGTTCTACCTCCGCACCTTCGTCGCCCCCTCCGCCCTGCTCGATCTGGTCCGCCTCTGTGACGGCGAGCACACGGTCGCCGAGATCACGGCGCA
Organism: Sorangium sp. So ce887; assembly: GCF_051521455.1. NCBI lineage: Bacteria > Pseudomonadati > Myxococcota > Polyangiales > Polyangiaceae > Sorangium > Sorangium sp. So ce887. Next base: position 6,867,396 of record NZ_CP150354.1, read on the forward strand.
CATGGAGGAGCTGGGGGCGGACGCCGAGTCGGTCTGGAAATCCCTGCTCCGGCTCTGGCAGCGGCGTTTCCTCGGCATGAAGAGGTGATCTGGCGAGGGGAGCCCCGTCCCCTCCCCAAAGGCCCCTCAGGCGGCGAGCGCGCGCTGGGTGAGCCAGCGGCGGGCCATGGCGAAGACCTCGTCGCGCTCGAAGCCGAGCTCGTCGCCCGCCCGCTGCGCCACCTCCCGCGTGGTCTCCTGCCCGTTGAACAGCGGGAACAGGGAGCGCGGCCCTTCGCGGAGGGTCCATATCCGGTGCGTCTCCCCGAGCGACGGGACGACGATCAGCAGGGAGAGCGGCTCGTCGCGAACCTCGCCGGCGCGCGGATCTCCCGAGCGGATCCAGTCGAGCAGGTTCACCGGCAGATCGACGATCGCCGTGGCCGGGGCGGCGCGGAGGCGCAGGCCTGCGAGGGTGACGTCATCGTCCAGCTCCATGTCCGTGGGCCAGGCGTCGGCCGGGATGGAGGCTGTCTTCTTGAGCAGGGCGATGACCGCGAGCTCGTAGTCCAGCACCGGCTCGATATGCTCCGGCGGCCGGCGCCGCTTGAGGATCCGCTTGCGCAGGTAGCCCGCGAAGCGCTCGCACTCGGAGAAGCGCAGGTGTCCGAGCTCCTCCCACCTGTGATGGGCGAGGTACTCGAACGAGATCTCTTGAAGCCAGTCCGGATCGCCGTGGGTGAGCAAGAGGGCCGTCCGCGGCAAGTAACTGACGAGCGACGCGGCCACCTCGGCCGCAGCGCGGAAGCGCAGGTTCTCGATATTCCACCTCGTCCCGGGCTGGCGATGGAGCTCGTCGAGGACGGCCACGTGCCGGGCGTCGAGCCCGCGGCTCGCGGCGAGCTCCGCGTGCCGTCCTACGAGGGTGGCGTCATAGAGCGCTTCGTCCGCGACGAGCATCGTCCAGACCCGGAAGGCCTCGTGGGGTTCGCAGCTCATGCGGCCACCCCTCCTCGCGCCGAGGCCCACAGGTCGCGCGCGCGCTGGAGATCGGCGTTGATCATATCGACCCAGTCCGGCGTGACCGGGCACGATCGCGAGGTGTGTCCCGGCCCTTGCACCTCGAGGCAGACGGCGCGCAGGTTCGGGGCGCGGCGAAGCACGTAATCGAGCATTTCCCAGACGGGCCCGGGGACCGGGCTATTGTGCAGGTCGTGGTACCATCCGTCGAGCCACTGGCCGCCAGCGAGGTGGATCTCGACGACGCGATCGAGAGGGAGCGTCCTCAGGTACTGCCACGAGTCGTAGGCCGCGGCGGGAGCGGCGAGCGCCGCTGCCCGCTCTCCGTTCGAGGGAGCTCCCGGGTCCGGCGCGCCTCGCGGGAGCGCGCCCGAGGCGGCCCCTCGGCCTGCGTTGAGATTGACCGAGTTGGCGTAGACGTTGTGCAGATCGAGCAGCAGGTGCGTCTGCGCCTTGTCGACGACGCCGGCGATGAACTCCGCCTCGGCCATCTCCGAGCCGGGGAACGGCGCGTAGTAGAACGCATTCTCGTGGAGGAGCGGCATCTTCAGCCGGTCCTGGAGCGCGGCCGCTCGGCCGGCGACGCGCTCGACCTCCGCCCGCGAGAACTGCAGCGGCTGCGACCACATGTACGCGCTCGCCCGGGATCCGTAGAACAGGTGATCGGCGTACCAGGGGCTCTTCATCTCGTGGGAAATGGCGATGTGCCGCAGGACGCTCGGCGTCTCGTCGAGCGGCTCGAACCCGAACTCGTTCCCGTAGTTGCCGTGGGCGATGAGCGGGCCCTCCGCCGCCAGTCGCTCGAGGAGGGGGCGCGTCCCCGGGTCGATGACATAGCCCGAATCGAGCGGCCCGGCGAACATGTCACAGAGCAGCTCGGCGAAGTCGTAATCGATCCGCTGCATCGCCTCCATGCCGAGATCGAATATCATCGTGGGGTTCAGCTGGAGCCCGACCCCGCCTGTCTCTTTGCGCATGTTGTCTCCTTGTTCCCTCAGGTTGCTCGAGAACACGCCGCTCACCCCGGCCGCCACGGCTCCGGGTCGACCGCCACCATCCGGAGCTCGCTCGTGTAGGCGCGCCCTTCGGCGTCCACGAGCCAGGTCTCGTCGAGGCTCGGCAGCATCTCGGAGATCGAGACCGCCGACGCCTTGCGGACCAGCTTGGCGAAGCTCTCCACGTAGACGGAGCTCTCCAGGTCCACATAACAGGGCTTCGGCTCTTCAGGGACCTTCACGAACACGAACCGCGGCAGGCCGCGGCTCATCGCGAAGCGGCGCGCCCCGACGAAGCGCTGGATCGGGTCTTCCGCGAGCGCGAAGCCGAGCTCGCCGGCCGCGCAGCGCCATGTCTCCCGGGCGACGACGAGGTGATCGATCGTGATCCGCGGCGTGTGCGGCGCGGGGCTCACGAGGCCGAAGTGCGCCATGCTGTCGAGGAGCAGGTAGCCCTCGAGAAACGCGATGATGTCGAAGCGGTGACGGCCCTCGAGATCTCGCACGACGAGCTGCCCCTCCTCGGTCTCCTCGACGACGAGCGAGCCCGCCTCGAGGACCTGCGCCCGCGGCCGCCGGGATCGCGTGCTCCCGACCTCCAGCTCGAGGTCGTGGCGCGACACGAGCGCCTGATACACGCGCGTCGCCTGCTCCTTCGGCTCCACCTGCGCGACGCGGACCCTCGGGAGGTCCACCTCGAGGGCGCGAAACAGCGCTTCCGGGCGAGGGTGCTGGTCGATGAAGACCGGCACCGAGAACGTGTTCCACCCGGCGTGGACCTCCCCGAGCACGAGGAGGTACTCGCCCCGGCGGATCGCGTCGAGCCCCCGCGCGGCGAGGAGCACATCCGGAGAGTGGAACCGCGCGCCCGGCCAACCCGGGTGCGGAGCTGCGAACACGTCACCGACCGCCCGCTCGAGCTCCGCGGCGCGCCGCTCGACACGCCGCTCGCCCGGCGCGACGCGGAGGAGCCGCGCCCAGCGCGCGCGGAGCTCGTCGACCACCTCCCGCACCGTCGCCGTGCCCTCCGCCTGATGGCTCGCCAGGTGAGGCTCGATGCGGCGGAAGAGCTCGAGGTACCCGACCGCGGTCCCGGTCGCCTGCGGAAGGAGCTCGCGGTACGCGCGGCGAACGATGTCGCGATAGCGCTGCGCGACCGCGTGCGTGTACCAGCGGGCGCTCTGGAGAATGAGCGAGAGCGGAGGGCCGAGCCGGTCGAGGAGCTCCGGCCCGAGGGAGAGCTCGACGTCCCGCCGGCAGTCCTCGTACACGAGCGTCCGGCCCGCATAGGCCTGGCCGGCCCGCCGGACGCCTTCCGTGGCGGTGAGGCGGGCGAAGCTCGCTTCCAGCGCCCCCATGGCCTCGTCGAGCGCCGCCGCGTCGCCGGCCGCGGCGGCGATCCCGGACCGGCCCCGCTCCATCTCATCGAGCGCCGACAGCGCCTCGGCGCGCAGCGCCGGCTCGTCCACGCGCTCGATGAGGCGCCGGAGGGTCCGCTCAGGATGGGGGTCGCCCGGAGGGAGCTCGAGCGTCCAGACGAGGAGGTGCTTGCCGGCGAGCGCCGAGAGGAGCTCGTAGACCTCCTCGTGCCCGGAGAGCTCGAGCTCCGGCTCGCCGCAGAGCTCCTCCGCGATGGCCCTGGCGCTCGTCTCGCCGTCGCAGGCGCCGAGGAGCCGCGCGAGCGCGGCGGGCAGCTCGGTGCGGCGGCCGATCGGGTAGAACAGGGTCGTCCCATCGACGCGCACCGTCGGCATCCGGCGCGGGGCGAGGTGGGGGCGCAGCGCCGGGTCCTCGGCGAGGCGGCCGGCCAGCGCGTCGATGCCCCAGTGCTCGAAATAGACCTGCCGCGTGGCCAGGAGCCCGCGCCCAGGTGCGAGCGAGACCGCCGCGCCTGCCCCGAAGCGACCCCACCCGACCGGGCCGAAGAAGCCGATCGAGTCGTTCTTCGCCGCGTAGCGCTGGAGGTAGCTCGCCACGAGCGCCTCGTTCTGCCGCGTCTTGAAGTCGGTCGCGCCGTCGGACTGCCGGAGGAGCGAGTCGACCCCCGTCCGAAGCGCGCGGCGGTTCTGCCACACGAGCGCCTCCCGGAAGCGCGGGCTCCGCGCCGCGGCCCGCAGCGCCGCGCCGGCGCGGAGGTTCGCCGGGCGCCATTGCGCCGAGAGCTCGGCGCTCGCGGCGTCGACGCCGGCGCTGGCCAGCCGGAGGGCGTGGAGCGCCGCCTTCTGCTCGTCGCCTCCGAAATCCTCCGGGATGGCGCCAGCCGCGAGCTGCTTGAGCGCGCGCACGATCGGCTTGCGCGCCTTGCCGTCGGCGAGCAGGAGCGCTCGCTCGCACGCCTCCCGCGCTCGCGCCCGCGCCGCCTCGCGCGACGCTTCTCGATCGATCTGCCTGTCCGCCGCCCGCGCGGCTTCCGGGATCGACAGCTCGAGCAGCTCGGAGGCGGCGAAGCCCGCGCCGCGCAGGCAGACCCAGCGCCAGAGCGCCCAGCCGCCCGCGATCGGGACGCGGTGGTCCTCCGCGTCCTCCGCGTCCTCCTCGCTCACGGCGCCCGCCAGGGCTCGGGGTCCAGCGCCACGATGCGCAGCTCGCTCGTGTAGGCGCGCCCCTCTGCATCGAGGAGCCACGCCTCGTCGATCGCCGGCAGCATCTCCGTGATGTTCACCACCGAGGCGCGCCGCACGAGCTTCGCGAAGATCTCGACGTACACCGGGCTGTCCAGGTCGAGATAGCAAGGCTTCACCTCTTCCGGGACCTTCACGAACAGGAGCCGCGGCAGCCCCGCTCGCTGCGCCCAGCGGCGGGCTCCGAGGAACCGCTCGAGCGGATCGGAGAGCTCGGCAAAGCCGAGATCGGCCGGCGCGAACCGCCACCGCTCGCGCGAGACGACGAGGCCGTCGAGGGAGACGCGGGGAGCGTGCGGGACCGAGGGGAGCAGGCTGAAATGCGCGAGGCTCTCGAGCTTGAGGTAATGCTCGAAGAAGGCGATCGCGTGGAACCGCCGCGCCCCGTCGCGGGTGCGGACGATGAGCTGCCCGCCCGCTTCTTCCACCACGAGCCCGGAGATCGGGACGACGTGGGTCCGCGGGCGCCACGACCGGGTGGCCCCGATCTCGACGTCGATGTCATGCGGGCAGAAGGAGATCTGATCCGCCCGGGTGCTCCGCTGCTTGGGGATCACGGGCGCGATCCGCGGCTCGGGCAGATCGAGCTCGATCGCGGAGAGCAGCGCCGCGGGGTCCCCGTGCTGGTTCAGGAACACGGGGTTCGACGCGGTGTTCTCGCCTGTGTGCAGCTCTCCGAGCACGATCCGGTAGTCGCCGCGCCGCACGGCCTCGGGGCCGGCGGCGGCGATCATCAGGTCGGGCGAGTGATAGCGGGCGCCCGGCCAGCCGGGGTGCGGCGCCGCGAACGCGACCTCGGCCTCGGCTCGAAGCGCGGCCGCCGAGCGCTCGACGCGGCGCTGATCCGGCTCGATCGCGAGCAGCTTCGCCCACCGGGCGCGGAGCTCCGCGATCACCTCGGCGACGATCGGCGAGGGCTCGTACTGGCTCCCGGTGAAGTGCGGCTCCACCGCCTGCCAGAAGCGGAGAAAGTCGATCGGCAGAGGCCCGGACTCGCGGGAGAGCTCCCGGTAGATCCCGCAGAAAAGCGCGTGATAGCGCTCAGCGATCGTGTACGTGTACCAGCGGGCGCTCCTGAGCAGGAGGAGCAGGGGCGGCGCGAGGCGCCTGAGGAGCTCCGGTCCGAGCTCGATGTCGGCGTCTCTCACGCAGTCCTCGAACACAAGCGTGCGGCCGGCATACGCCTCTCCGCCGCGGCGCTTGCCGGCAGCGCCCGTGATGCGCTCGAACGTCTCGTCCAGCTCCGAGAGGCCGCGCTCGAGGCCGATCTCGTCGTCCGGCGTTCGCGCGACCGCATCCCGCCGGCTCTCGAGGTCGGACAGCGCGCCGAGCGCATGCGCGCGGGCGTCGCCGAGCGGCATGCGCTCCAGGATCTCCCGCAGCGTCCGCTCGGGGTGCGCGACGACGGTGGGGATCTCGAGGGTCCAGGTGATGAGCCGCTTCTCGGCGAGCTGCCCGAGCAGATCGAAGACCTCGTCCTCGCCGGAGAGGCCAAGCGAGGGATCGGCGCAGAGCGCCTCGGCGATGGCCTGGGCGGTCCTCTCCCCGTCGCAGGCGGCGAGGATGCGGGCGAAGTCGACGGGGAGCTCCGAGGCACGACCGATGGAGTGATGGAGCGTCGTCCCCTCGAGCCGCACCGTGGGCAGCCTTCGCGGCGCGATGAACCGGCGCAGCTCGGGGCTCTCGGACAGGCGATCCGCGAGCACCTGGATGCCCCACGCCTCGAAGTAGACCGTGCGCTTTGCGAGCAGCGAGCGGCCGGGCCGCAGCGTCAGCGCGGGGCCGTGGTCCGACAACCTGCCCCAGCCGACAGGGCCGAAGAAGCCGATGGTGTCGTTCTTGACGCAGTAGCGCTGGATGTAGCTCGCGACGAGCCGCTCGTGCTCTCGTGTCTTCGAGTCCACCGCGCCCGCCGGCCGCCGGAGCAGCGCGTCGACCGTGCCCCGCACGGCGCCGCGGTTCTGCCAGAGCATCGCCTCGCGGAGGGCCCCCTGCCGCGCGGCCTCGCGCAGCGCCTCCCCCACGCGCCCTGTGCCCACCTCGAAGAGCGCGCGCACCTTCGCGCGCGCCGGCTCGACCGGGGCCTCCGCCCCCCGCAGCTCGGAGAGCGCGGCAGCCACCGCCGGGACGGCGTCGAACGGCTCAGGGAGCTGACCGCCGCGCAGGCGCTTGATCGCGCGCCCGAGCGCCTTCCCGACCCCCACCATGCCCAGCTGGTTGTTCTCTTCGCAGACCCTGAGCGCGTGCGCCCGCGCCGCCGCGAGCTCTGCCTCACGCGCGAGCAGCTCGTCCGCCGCCGCCGCGCACTCCGGCATCGCGAGGCTCAGCACCTGACCTGCGGGAAATCCGGCCCCTCGCACGCACACCCAGCGCCAGAGCGTCCAGCCTTCCGAGAGGAGCGCGAGGTGGTGAGGAACATGCGACGAGAGGCACACCTCGCCTCCCCGGCGTGTCTCCGTGGTCTGATGAGCTTCGAGCAAGTGAACCTCTCCGGGGTCGAAGGAACAGAAAGAAACTCTCTCCTGAGCTCACCGCGAGCGCAGGACGCCGGTCTTCCACCGCGGCGCGCCGATGCCCCGCGGCGCCTCCGATCTCGCCGCTTCCGCCCTGGAAAGCGCGGAAGCGGCGAGAGGAGCCGCGTCAGGCGGCGGGGGCGATCTTGCGCTCGACGACCTCGTCGAGGTCGTCGACGTCGAGTGACAGCGCCTTCGCCTGCACGACCATCGACAGATCCGCCTGCGCGCCCTGGCGCGCCACGCGGACGGTGACTGTCGCGCCGATCCCCGCCTGCTGGAGGACCTCCATCGCCTGCGCCGCGCTCGTGATCTTCACGCCGTGCAGAGCGAGGATCTCGTCGCCAGCCGCGATGCCGGCCTTGGCCGCCGCGCTCAGCTTGTCGACGCTCTGCACGACGGGACAGCCGTTCTGGCCGGTTTCCTTCGAGAGCACGCAGAAGCTGATGGGCCGCGGCTTCGCCGGGGCGGTGGTGGTCTTCGTCTCGTTGTTCTTCGTTTCCATGAATGATCTCCCTTTTTCACCAATCGAGCCAATGTTGCATTACGACGCGCTGCGCAGCGCGGAGGGGCACACCGGGGTGGCCCCGCGCGCTCGCGATGAAATCAGCCGTGATCAGCACGGGGAGGCGGGCACCGACTCCAGCCACCCGTAGGACACGGCCTTGCGGAGGAGCGCCTGGATCTGAGGCGCGCTCTCCTCGTAGAGGTCGAGCACCTCCTGCACGCTCCGGACCTCTGCGAAGGCCGAGAGCACCTCCCACTGGGACTCGCTCACCTCGACGATCTGGTCCGGCGACGCGAGGACCCGCCGCTCGTCGCCGCCGACGAGGAACTTGTCGTAGCGGTCGAAGCGCCGGACCCGCTCGCTCTTGCTCCCTCGCCGGCCGATCGTCAGCACGGGGCCGGCCTTGTCGTCGGAGAGGAGCTTCCTGAGCTCGTTGAAGAGCCGATAGACGTCCTTCACAGGATAGTGGAGCCGCGCGTCGCGCACCGCCATCCTGAGCCGGTCGGCTCCGGTGACCTCGGGGATGAGCCGGCGCTTCACGGCACGGGTGAAGTCGGCTGCAGCCGTGGGGCCGCACTTGCCGAAATAGATGAGGCAATGAGGCTCGAGCGACCCGCCGCCCAGAAACGGCCGGCCGAGGTGAGAGTACTTGTCGTGCGTCAGGCGGTACTCCTCGAAGAGCGCCTCGAGCTTCTCCTGCTCTTCCTCCGTCTTGCTCGGCGCCTTGGGCGCGTGGCAGACGGAGGTGGCGATGTCCTCTTCCGCGTGGACGATCGCCTCGATCCCGAACTTCTCGGCGTCGCGGTGCACCTGCGAGCCGATGTCGAGGATGAAGCTGCCCCAGCCGACCTCGCTGAGGTGCTTGTCGTTCTGCTTCAGGAACTCGATGCTCGACAGCGCCGCCTTGTAGTCCTCGTTCGGGAAGTCGAAGAACCCCATCGCGTGCGTCGCGATCCCTTCGTTGTAGAAGTTCGAGAGCGTCGCGGCGTACTGGGCGACCTTCGTCCCCTTGCTGATCGCGTCGAGGACCTCCTGGTCCATCGACTCCAACCCGAAGGCGGCGTACGTCATTCCCCCGGCGTTGAGCTTCTTGCAGCGCTCGCGGGTGAAGTTCTTTTCAGCGCGCGCCTCGAGCATCCATTTCACGTCGAGCCCCGCTTCTGGCAGGGCCGCCGCCAGCTTGTCCAGCAAGACGGGGGCGACGAGATCCACCGTGAAATCGAAATGGGTACAGCCGTGCTTCCGGTTGAGAACCGCGATGTCCTCCACGATCTTGTGAACCGAGCGCTCCCGGTACGGCGCGGTCGCGCGGCGGCCGTCGGGGACGAAGCCGTAGAAGCAGAACGTACATTTGTCCCAGTAGCAGCCGCGCGCGATCGGCAACGGCAACACGGGCGTGGGCGACCAGTAACGGTCCATCGGCAAGCTGCTGAAATCAGGGGACGGGATCTCGTCGATGTCCTCGATCACGTTGACGTCGGGGACGCCGCCCACCCCCGTCCGGCGATCGTACACGATGAGGTTCGGGGTCGGCGGCACCGGCCGACCCGCGACGACGTGCTCGATCACCGTGCGGAAAGCCACCTCGCCGTCGCTGACCGCGATGGCGTCGGCGTCTCTGAAGAGCGCGAACGAGCCGACCTTGCGGCCCCGGTTGGCGATGGTCGCGACGAGCGGGCCGCCGAGCGCGAGGTAGGTCTCCGGGAAGCGCTGCCGGACGAGCCGAGCGAGGAGCATGCCAAAGAAGAACTGATGCGCATAGGTGATCGAGATGCCGACCACGGACGGCCTGTGCCCACGGAACGTGGCGTCGAGCGCGCGGTTCAGGATGTCGAGGACCACGTTGTCCTCGATCCGCTGGAACTCGTCGATGGCCTCGTACAGCTCGACCGAGCTGTCGAAATTGTGGAGGAGCGACGAGGCCTCGGTGAAGTCCAGGGAGAACGGCGACAGCGTGGCCGAGAGCAGGCCGAAGGCGCTCTTCGCGGCCCGCGCGCCCTCGAAGTAGCTCTCGAAATCGAAGAACCGCTCCTCGTCCCGGAACACGGAGACCGCCCCTTCGATGCGGTCGGGGAGCGTGTCGAGCGACGCGTGCTGCAGCAGCGGAACATAGGAGAGCAGCGCGCGGCCCGCGAGGCGCGGGCTCGCGTCGAGGGTCGAGAAGCGGCGCCTCGCCTGCGACAGGCAGCGGCTCATCGCCTCCTTCGTCATGACGCCGTCGAAGAACGCCATGTTCAGGTCGGCGACCGTGAGGTCCAGCCCGTGACCTCGGAGGTAGCCGACGAGCTGAGAGACGCCGACCGGGGGCTCCGTCGGCGTCGCGATCGGCGAGTGAAGCAGGAATACCTTTTCGTGCATGACCATTGCTCCTTGTTCGATCCCGGTGCCGTGAGCGTTGATGTGCCTCTCGTTCCTCGTCGCTGCTCCCCTCGGAGCTCGATCATCCCAGCAGGGACCACACCTTGTAATCGATGGCCCTGAGGAGGGGGACGCCGATCCATAGATAACCAAGCGTCCTTTGTGAAAGGTAGATTCGCGCTCGTCCCGACATGCCTGAAGGCCAGCCGGGGTTCTCCATCTCCCGCGTGCCCACGACGACGAAGGCGTCGCTCCCGGCGGTCACCGGCGCGATCTCCTCGACCTCGACCTCCAGGGCGCGGTGCGGGTCGCCATGGGCGCGCAGCGCGGCCTTGCTCCCCGGCGCGAGGTCGGCGAGCGGCTCCTCCTCGGAGAGCCAGATCCGCGCGCTGATCCGGCGGAGGTCGTGAATCTCGCACAGCGCGTCCCCGCGCGCGAGCCGCGCGTGCAGGCGCTCTTCGACGTGCCGCCCGATCACCACGCCGTCGATGGGGCTCCGCACCGTGAGGTGCTCGCGGCGCACCTCGAGCCCCGCGAGCTCGGCCTCGAGCTTCCGGACGAGCGCTCCTGCCTCGGCGATGTCCTCCTCGCGGGATCCGCTCCGGAGCGCGTCGAGCTTCCGCTCGGCGAGCACCGCGTCGTCGGCGGCGCGGGTGGCGCCGTGTGCCAGGAGCAGATGTTCCTGCGCGCTGCGCAGCGCGGCGTCGACGAGGAGCGAGGAGCGACTGGCCTCCTTCCGCAGGTGATCCCGCAGCGACAGAGCTCGCCGCGAGCGCTGCTCTGCCAGCGCGATCTCCTCCTGCCGCGGCCCCTCCTCGATCGACCGGGCGCGGAGCCGCGCCTGGGCGAGCTGGATGGCGAGCCGGTCTCGCTCGATGACGAGCGCATCTGCGCGGAGCGTCGCCAGCACCTGGCCCCGCGCGACGAGCTCTCCGTCCCGCACCGCGATGCGCTCGATGATCCCGCCCTCGGCGGCGCGCACCACGGCGCGCTCGCGTGGCTCCACCACCATGCGGCCGTCCACCGAGAGCGGCCAAGGACAGCAGAGCAGCCCAGCGACCGCCGAGCCCAGGGCTGCCATCGCCAGCGTGCGGCGCCGGGTGAAGACCTGCCTCCGCTCCCGGTGGAGGAAGCGTGCAAAGGCGATCGCCGCGGACACGACCTTCGAGCCGAAGAGCTTGTAGCTGTAGAGCACCGCCAGGACGACGCCGACGCCGTGGAGGTACCGCACCGCGAGCGGGAAGAGGAACCCGAAGCAGACGCCGCCGATGAACAGGATGGAATAGACGCCGCTGGCGACCCCGAAGGCGATGAAGATCTTCCGCTCGCGCGGCGTGACCGGCCCTGCTTCCGGGCCGACCCCGAAGAGGGTGCGCCTCAGCAGCCCCCGGATGTACGCGAAGGAGCGCTCGCTCAGATCCGGCATATCAAGGTAATGCGTGAGCGCGAAATAGCCGTCGTAGCCCTTCACGAGCGGGAGCAGGTTCGTGCCGATGACGTAGAGATCGTAGGTGAACCAGACGAGGATCGCCTTGCGAAGGAAGAACGACTCTGCTGCGACGTGATAGCAGATGAGCCAGAGGCACAGCACGGCGAGCTCGACGAGCACCCCGAAGAGATAGACGACGATCTTGTGTCGCCGGTTCGAGAACTGGTGGGCGTTCGTCACGTCGCAGTACGCGCCCGGGATGACCCCGTAGAAGAGCATGAGCCCCATGCTCTCGACCTTTCCGCCGTAATGCTTGCAGGCGAGGCCGTGCCCGAGCTCGTGCAGGAACAGCGTCGAGCTGCCGATAACGAGGGGCGCGAGCAGCACATTCCCCCAGTGAAACGACGACGCCGGGGGCACGCTCACGTCGACGAGCGCCACCGCGGCGCCGACCAGGAGCAGCGCGAGGAAACAGACGCCCCACCCGCTGAAGACGAAGCGCCCGATCAGCCGGTCGAGCCTGCTCAGCAAGCGATCCGGGTTCCAGAGGTGCACCATCCTCATGTGCGACGGCAGCAGCCGGTGGCACCGGAAGAACACCTCCGCGATCGTCGAGAGGACCGCGCGCGCCCGGGTGTTGTTCGGGTTCACCTCGATCACCGCGGCGAGGTACCTGGCCGCCTGGCAGCACCTGCCCGCCTCGAGCTGCCGCAGTCCCGCCCCGAAGAGCGCAGTCTCCTCCGCGGCGAGGCGACGGCCGCCCTCCGACTCTCCCCGACGAAGAGCGAGCCCGCGCCGCCGGAGCTCCCGCAGCACGGCGCGCCGCATGCCGGGCGGGTCCACCTCGTACGAGGTGATGTCGAGCAGCATCTTCCCCGCGAGGAAGACCGTGAACCGCCGGATCCGCTCGACAGGAACCGTGATACCGTGAAGGAGCTCGAGCTCGCCTGCCACCTCGGCGAAGGAGCGCTTGCCGTCGAGGAGCTCCATGATGGCGATCTGGAGATCGCTCATCTCATAGAACGCCGAACGGAGCGGGTCCTGGACCAGCGTGACGGCGCGTACCCCGTCGTCCTGACGGTGATACACGAGGTCGTCGCGGAGCTTGCAGCGGCCGGGCGGCTTCATCAGATAAGGAACCGGAGCCGGATCCACCTGACGGTGCGGCGCAGGGCCAGCCACAGCAGGCTGCTGTCGCCGGTGTTGATCTCGCCGTAGCCCGTCATCTTCCCGAGGAGCCGCCCGTCTGGATTGTCGACCTCCGTCATCACGCGGATCACTTGCTCGCCGTTCCGCTCCTCCACGCTCCTGGAGATGAAGTTCACCGTGCCCCGGAAGGGCATGAGCGGATAGCTCTGGACCTTCACGGCCGTCGGCTGACCGAGCGCCACGACGTCCATCTCCCTTTCGGGGACGAAGATCTCGATGCGTGCTTTTCTGAGGTCCTCCACCTCGCAGAGCGTGTCGCCGGCACGGACGCTCTGCGCCACGTGCTCACGCAGCTTGGGGGTGACGACGATCCCGTCGCTCGGCGCGACGATCGTCAACCGCTCGCGCCTCCTCTCGAGGTCCTGGAGCTCGATCTTGGCGAGCTCGAGCTCCGCGACGGCGGCGTCGACCTCCTCTTGCCTCGATCCTGCGAGGAGCAGGCGCAGCTCCGCCTCGGCCATCGCGAGGTCCTTGCGCTTCACCGCCAGGTCCCGCAGGGCGCTGTCCTTTCGCTCGGCGGTCTCGACCTGCGCGGCGAAGAGGGCCGACCTGCGCTTGGCCTCGGTCTCGGCGAACTGGACGTCGTGCGCCCTCGCGGCGACAGAGGCCCTCGTCTGGTCGATCTCTTCCTGGCGCGGTCCCGCGCGGACCTTCGCGAGATCAGCGCGTCGCCGCTCGATCTCTGCATGGGCGCGCAGGAGGGCGGTGTCGATGTCGTGCGCGTCGAGCCGAGCGAGCACATCGCCGACCCTGACGTGATCTCCCTCGTCGACAAGGATCTCGGCCACGAGCCCCTCGATGTGCGCTCGCACGTCGACACGCCTGAACGGCAGCACGATGCACGGCTCCGTCACGTAAAGCGGATAGGGGATGACGGCGAGCGCGCCGAGGAGGACAGCGGCGAGGCAGAGCGGCAAGAGGCGGCGGGCGGCAGGGCGCGTCCACCAGGGCGCCTTGACCCGGACCCACGCCTCCCCGAGCGCCGGCGGCTCCTCGACGCCTCGTGCCGCGGCTCCGCCCTTCGCCTCGGCGGAGGGCGCAGCATCGGCCGGCTCCGGTGGACTGGCCGCGTCAGGCGACGGCGCCGCGGACGCTGGCTCCTCCTGCGCGGCCGGCGGCGCCGGCCCGGCGGGCAATACGGACGCCGCAGGCTCGTCCGGCGGCGACGTCGCCGGCCGCGCATTGGCGCCTTCGTCCTCCTTGCTCTCGCTGAACGCGCACGGCTCCGCGGCGCCGTCGCCGTGCACGAGCCCGTTCCCCGCCGCGCTCGGACGGCGCTCGGGCATGCCCTCGAGAGCCGCAACGAGCTGTGAACGGAAGGCATCGAAGTCGATGGCCATCCCCGCGGGCGGCTCCATCCGCGCCGCCCGGGCGTGCAGCGCAGGCTGTCGGCCGACGAGGAGCCCGAGGGCGGCGATCTGCTCGATCAGACTGGCCACCTGTTGCCGGGTGACGTCCGGAAAATGCCGACGCGCCCTCGACGTGAGCTGGTCCAGATCGCGCCTGCCGTCCATCTCCTGGGCGACGAGGCAATCCAGCTCGTAGAGCGCGTGCTGCGTGCCAGCGACCGGGTCATAGACCAGGACGACGCTCGGCTCGGAGCCCCGAAAGAACTTCAGATCCGGTCGGAGCGCAGGAACGCCCGGCGGGTGATGCTCAAAATTGGAGACCACAGCCTTCTCTAAGCACCCCAGGCGTCGAGCCTGACAAGGCATTCATTATATGGTGACGATTTCCCTGTGCCAACGTTTTTTGGCATCCAGAAACAACAGCCTGTTCCGATCCCACTCGATCCCACGCGCTCCCACGCGATCCCATCCCGCAAGTCCGCCATGGCGTGCGCGATGCCGTCTTACCCGCATGCACCCCGCGTTCACCCCATGGGCGCCGGGGTTTCGGGGAAGGGGCCCGTCGCCATGGTCAGATTGTCAGTCCAGTGTCAGTCCAGGCAGAACAGGTTGCAGCATCGTGACCATGGCGTTTCGAAGAGCTTCTGGAATCGCCAATTTTACTGGATTCTGGTCACCTTGAAAAAAGGAACAGGACCTGGTGTGACACAGCGCGCGGCGGGTCCGTCTGTGGGACAAACGTCCGGGCAACGCCGGGTGAGCCTGGTGCGCCGCCATGGAGCCGGTTGGCCCCTCCGCAGGAACCGGCTATAGCTCCGCCCCATACGACATGAAAACCATCGGGCTGATCGGGGGCATGAGCTGGGAGTCTTCCCTCTACTACTACCGAATCATCAACGAGGCCGTCAAGCAACGCCTCGGTGGCCTGCACTCCGCGGAGTGCCTGATGTTCTCCGTGGACTTCGCCCCAATTGAGAAGATGCAGGCGCAAGGTCGCTGGCAGGATGCGGGCCAGGTGCTCGCAGACGTAGCGGTGCGGCTAGAACGCGCGGGCGCCGGGTTCCTCGTCCTTTGCACGAACACGATGCACAAAGTCGCCGGGGTCATCGAGGAGCGGACGCGTCTCCCTCTTCTCCATATCGCTGACGCCACAGGCGCAGAGATCCGGCACCGGAGGCTCCGCCGGGTCGGGCTGCTCGGGACCCGCTTTACTATGGAGCAGGACTTTTATCGGCAGCGCTTGACAGAACAGCACGATCTCGACGTGCTAATTCCAAACGAGGCGGAACGGGAGACGATCCACCGGGTCATTTACGACGAACTCTGTCTTGGACAGATCCATCCGTCCTCTCGACAGAAGTATCTCGCGATCATCGAGAACCTTGTCGCTGCGGGCGCCGAAGGGATCATCCTCGGATGCACGGAGATCATGCTCCTCGTCGGGCAGCAGGACGTTCAGGTACCCGTCTTTGACACGACGAAGATCCACGCGGTGGCCGCCGCGGAGCGAGCGCTCGAAGGAGAGCCGGCTCAGCTCACCGTGTAGGAGGGGGCTCGCTCTTCCTGGGGCGCTGTGTCGGCGAGGATGGCACCGACGGCTACCCCCGCCGCCTCCCCGCGGCGCGCCTGCGGCTGACCTCCAGGCCGCGGCCGAGGCTGCGCAGGACGAGCAGGTCCTCGCCGAGGTCGACGTCGACAAGCGCGCGGGCGACCTCCGGGCGGACGCCGGTGAGGATCGGCCTGGAGCCGAGCAGCTGGATCGCGCGCGCCAGCTGCTCCAGGGCGGCGGCGCCGTCCGGATCGAGCGCGTCCGCGCCGGTGACGTCGAGGACCACGTAGGACGCCCGCTGCGCGACGATGGCGGGCAGGAGCCGCTCGCCGAGCTCGCCGGCGCGCTCGGCGTCGAGGCGCCCGATGAGCGGCACGGCGAGCGTGCCCCGGCCGACGTCGAGGATCGGCGCCGACAGCGTGAGGATCTGCCGCCGCTGCTCCTCCACGAGGGCGAGCGAGCGGTTCAGCTGGTCGATGAGCCGGACCTGCTGCTCGATCTGCCCCTCGGCGCGCCGCTGCGCCGTGACGTCGAGCTGCTGGACGAGCACCGCGCGCGCGCCGGTCACGGGATCGGTCGTGGGGCGCGCCTCCACCTGGTGCCACCGCTCGCCGTCGGTCGTGAGGACCCGCAGCTCCCCCGACCAGGGCGCCTCGGCGTCGATCACCCCGCGGACCTTCGCGCCCTCGCCCTCGTCCGGGAACGCCCCGTCGATCTGCGGCGCATCGCCGAAGGCGCGCAGGGCCGCCGGGTTGTGGAAGAGCACCGCCCCTGCGCGGTCGACGAGGCTGACCAGCACGGACGAGTGGCGGACCGCCTCCACGCCGCGCACCATGGAGGCGTCGACGCCGGAGGCCTGCGGGAGCGCCTGAAACAGGATGGCGAGCCGCCCGTCGTCGACGTGGATCGGCTGGCCGTGGAGCGTCACGGTGGCGGGCGTCCCGCGCGGGTAGAGCGTCCAGTCCTCCACGACGGTGCCGCCCTCCGCGAGGACGCGGAGGTAGCCGTCGAGCCGCGCGCGGACGGCCGGTGACAGGTCCGAGAGATCGCGGGAGTACAGCTCGGCGCGATCCAGCGCGCGCCAGAACTGGAGGGCCTTCGCGTTGGCCCAGGGAAAGCGGTGCCGGTCGTGGTCGTAGACCCACGCCGGCAGGATGGACAGCTCGAGGGCCGACAGGCGCTGGTCGAAGGACGTCATGTCGTGGCGACACGTCATACGACGCCCTCGGCCGTCCTGCACGTAGCTTCACTCGTGCGGCTGGTTCACGTACGGGTCGCGCCCCGCCTCCGCATAGCCCGCCACAGACTGGGGGCTCGAGTCGACGGCCAGCTTGCAAGGGCTCCTGAGCGTCACGTTCGAGTTGTAGAACTGCACTGCCTTGATGTCGGGATACCGCTTCAGGGCGTCGACGACGCCGCGCATCCACTCGCCCTTGCGGTTCGGGTCTGCCGGGTCCTCGTGGCTGGAGAACTCGCTCAGGATGTACGGCTTGTCGCCGTGCCAGGCCCTCTGCGCCGGCTCGTGCATCCACGCGTAGTGACTCCCGAACGTCGTCGCGGGATCTTTCCACCCCCCTCCGTTGCACACGTAGAAGTTGTAGGGGTCGTATCCGAGCCAGTCGACGTAGCTGTCTCCAGGGTAGAGGGCGGGGAGCCGGGCGCGCGTGCCGCTCCAGCCCATCGGGGTCCAGACCCACACGACGTTTGTCGCGCCCGCCTCGCGGAACAGGTCGACGACGCGCCGGTACGCGGCGACGTAATCGGCGTCCGGGCCATCTGCGCTGTGCATGTCGATGTTGTCCATCTCGTGATCGAAGGCGATCATGAGCTTGCCGGGCGCGTTCTTGACGCGCTCCGCGGCCGCCCGGATGACGGCGTCCTGCGAGCCGTTCGCGATCTCGGTCCACGTGACGTTCTGGCCCGCCGAGTAGCGGCGCGTCTCCCACGACAGGTGGACGAGATATCCTTCCCTCATCTGCGCCGCCTCGAACCTGTCCGGGAACACGCCGTTATCGGTGGTGCCCCAGTCGTGGTAGCGGTACACGATGTCGAGCTTGCGGCCGGCCTTCTGCTCGAAGTCCTTGATCGCGAGGCCCCAGTCCCAGCCATGGTTCCTCGCCGAGTTGTACCCGCCCCACCAGGCGCCGTTCCTCGGTACGAGCTTGTCCGACACGACGGGCTCGCCGTCCGGCGGCGTGCCGCCGTCCTCGTCCGGGGACGTGACATCGATCCAGACGAGCGACGAGACGAGCGACCCCTGGCCGGCGGTGTTCTGGAAGACGAGCTCGGTCCGCAGCGGGTCGCCGTTCGCCACCGCGAGGCCGCCGAACGGTTCGCTCAGGTTCTGCTGGCTCGCGCTGAGCGCGCGCGCCGGGCCGGAGCCGATCAGGGTATTTCCGTCGTAGAGATTGACGCGCACGGTGCCGGCGCCGCCGCTGATCGCCCACGCCTGGTAGTTGACGACGACCTGGCCCGCGCCGCCCGCCGGGGCGCCCGCGTAGCCGAGCGTCAGCGACGCTGCGGCGGCCCCGGGCGCGCTCCGCGCGAACGTGCCGCCGCCGTCGCTCGCCCCGAACGAGGTGCCGTCGTCGACCAGCCTGAAGATGGGCGCCGTGCCGCCCCCACCCCAGATCATGTCGAGCGCGACGTCGCTCGTCGGCACGAGGCTCACCGCCTGCGCGACGGCGGACGCGTGCTGCTCGGACAGCTCGGCGCCGGCGAGCTCTCCCGAGCCGCAGGCGGCGAGGAGGGCGGACACGGCACACAGGAGGAGTCGTTCATCGAGCAAAGGAAAGCGGGTCCGAGAAGTCATCATGGGAACAGAGAAAGCACACGCGAATCGGAGAGCAAGAGTTTGAGTGAATTTCGCGCCTTCTGCAGCCACGCTGCACGCAAAGGCCTCAGAATGACACCTTGTCATGAATCGAGATCACCGCGCTCCGCCGCGCATCATCACGCGAGTTTCCTGGGTTTCCGCGCAGCGCTTCACGCGACACGCACGCTGGATTGTTAATTAGTGTTATACCCCGGAGAAGAGTTGTAGCGCGGCGCCCGCGGCGCTCCGGGCGTGTGCGGCCGTCTCGTCCGTTGTCCGCTCTTCGCCGCCTGCTGCCTGACGCCCGCTCAGCGGGTGATCTGCCACAGCAGCTCGAGCAGCTCTTCCACCGCGAGCCGCCGGGCTCGCCGGCCTTCCCAGGCCGAGGCGGTCACGACGGCGCTCGCCCGTTTCGCCGTGTCCCTGGCGATCTCCGCCTGCCGGCGCGAGCGCTCCTCGTCCTCGATCTGCTGCTGCCGCGCCCTCGCGGTGCCGCCCGACGCGGCGAAGGCGAGGAGCAGCGGGAGCTCACCCCGGTCGAACCAGGTGCCGTGCTCCCTGCAGATGTCGACGATGATGCCGCTCTTGCCGGCGAAGTTCTTGCGGTTCATCGGCTGGCCGCACGCCGGGCAGCGGATGTAGCGCACGCGGACGTCGACCGGCTCCGGGCGCCGCGGCGGCCTCGGCGCGCTCGTGCCGTAGCTCTCGCGGCTCTCCAGGAGGTCTCGCAGGAGCGCGTGGTCGACGAGCTGGCCGCCGCATCGACCGCAGTCGCGCAGCAGGCCTGTCGCGGCGCGGAACGCCGAGAAGGGCTCGTCGCACTCGGAGCAGCGGAGCGCGTCCGGCTCCGCGATCGGCTCCAGGCCGAGCTCGTGCTCGCAGCCGTCGCAGCGCTCCGCGTCGGGCGGGTTCAGCTGGTAGCAGCCGCCGCAACGCACGGTGGCGAGCGGGCCTGTGCACCCCGGATACGGGCCTGTGCACCCCGGATAACAACGCCCCTCTGCGTCGATCAGGAGGCCGCAGCGCGAGCACGTGCGCATCCCCCGATGGTAGGCGAAGGGCGCGCTCACGAGAAGCGGCGACGCGGGCGGCGCCCTCGATCGGGAGCCGGAGTGGCCGTCGGGTCATCAGGGCCGCGCGGGCTCAGCGCACCCTGGCGGGGCGCGAAGACGGACGGGAGCTCCGGGACCGGCCGCCCGGCGGCGCGCTGGAGCGGCGCACCAGCTTCCCGAGCTCCTGGAGGAGATATCCCATCGCGATGTCGTCGTCGTGAAACACGACGACGCTGTCGTTGTTCTCCTCACGCAGGAGCCGGTTCACCTGCAAGGCGCCGACCGCCGTCCGCACGACGACGGCGACGGCGGCGAACTCCTGGCAGATCATGCTGCGGGTGCGCATCGTCGCGGCCTCGAACGCCGGATCGTTGTTCATCGCGGGCCGGCGGATATCCACGAGATGACCGAGGCTCGCGCGCTCGAGCGACTCGTAGACCTGCAGCGCCTCGGTGTGGACCCGGATGAACTCGTCGGGGGAGGCATACGGGACCTCGGAACGGGTGCTCCGGACGACCGAGCGCTCCAGATCGAGCGTGACCGTCAGGTACTCGTTCTGCAGCAGGACCGACATGCCCCCAACAGGATAGCGGGCCGACGGCGGGCGGGTACCTGAAAAGCTCTGGCGGGATCAGGGTCACGCTGCCCCTCGGCGCTACGGGGCTGGCTGCCACACCGTGTCAAACGGAAGCGCGTCGAAATCCACCGCGGCGATATCGTGAGCTCGGCGAGCTCATCTTTGGCTCACGGCGAGACAACCCCCTTCAGGACCAACTCTCGTCTCCATTCGAGACAGTCCCGCCCGCAGCCCGGGCTCACTCGAACCGCAGCGCCTCCACCGGATCGAGCCGCGCCGCGCGCCGCGCCGGCCCCACGCCGAACGTGATCCCGATCAGGATCGACACCCCGAGCGCCAGACCGACGGCATACGGCGGCACGATGGTCGCCCATTCCCCGAACCGCGACAGCAGCACCGCCGCCGCGTACCCGAGGCCCACGCCGGCCACGCCGCCCGCGAGCGACACCACGACGGCCTCGACAAGGAACTGCCGCAGGATGTCCCGCCGCCGCGCCCCGACCGCCATGCGCACGCCGATCTCGCGGGTGCGCTCCCGGACCGACACCAGCATGATGTTCATGATCCCGATGCCACCCACGATCAGCGAAACCGCCGCCACGCTGCCGAGCAGCGTCGTGAAGGTGCCCGTGATCTGCCCCATCGTCGCCAGCATCTCGGCCTGAGACCGCACCTCGAAATCGCTCGGCTGATCCGGGCGCAGCCGGTGGCGCAGCCGGAGGAGCTGATCGAGCTGCGCGATCACCACATCGGACCGATCCTCGCTCGCGAGCTGGAGGGAGATGGTCGACAGGTGGTCCTGCCCGAACAGGACCGACCGGTGCGTCGACATCGGCACGAACACCCCGTCGTCCGGCGAGCCCATCCCGGAGCCCTTCTCGGCGAGCACCCCGACCACCCGGAACGCGCTCCCGTTGATCTGGAGGCGCGTGCCGAGCGGCGAGCCGCTCGCGTCGACCCCGTACAGCTGCCGCGCCACGTTCGCGCCGAGGACCACCACGCGCGCGCGTTGCTGCTCGTCGAGGTCGGAGAACGCGACGCCGCTCGACACCGCGAGCGAGCGGACCTCGAGGTACGCCGGCGTGATCCCGGTGACGGACGCGTTCAAGTTGCTCGCCATGTACCGGAGCTGCGCGCTGCCGCTCCGCTCCGGCGCGACCGCCGAGACGCCGTCGAGCCCCTTCAGCGCCTCGGCGTCGCCCTCCGTCAGCGTCTTGACCGTCCCGGAGCGCACCCCGCTCGCGGACGCCGACCCGGGGCGCACCATCAGCAGGTTCGCGCCGAGCGACCGGATCCGCCCCTCCACGCTGCTGCGCGCGCCCTCGCCGATGCCGAGCACCGCCACGACCGCGGCGGTCCCGATGATCATGCCGAGCATCGTCAGCAGCGTGCGCATGCGGTTCGACGCGAGCGATCGCCACGCGCTCTTCGCGGTCTCCTTGATCAGCATGCCGACTCCATCTCGCTCGCGTGGAACGCCGACACCACCGTGCCCGACGGGCCGTCGGCCACGATGCGGCCGTCCTTCATGTGGATGGCGCGCGCGAGCGACCGCGCCACGCTGAGATCGTGGGTCACCATGAGGAGCGTCGTCCCGTCCGCGTTCAGCGACATCAAGAGCTCCAGCACGTCCCGCCCCGTCCGGCTGTCGAGCGCGCCCGTCGGCTCGTCGCACAGGAGGATCGACGGCCGCGTCACGATCGCCCGGGCGATCGCGACGCGCTGCCGCTGCCCGCCCGAGAGCTCCGACGGCAGGTGCCGCGCGCGCGGCGCGAGCCCGACGCGCGCGAGCGCGCTCTCCGCGAGCGCCCAGCTGTCCTTGACCGCCCCGTAGAGGAGCGGCAGCTCGACGTTCTCCACCGCCGTCATCCGCGGCAGCAGGTTGAAGCTCTGGAACACGAACCCGATGTGCCGGTTCCTGAGCGCCGCGAGCTCGTCGTCGTCGAGCTCCGCCACGTCGCGCCCCCCGAGCCGGTACGTGCCCTCCGTCGGCCGGTCGAGGCACCCGAGGATGTTCAGCAGGCTCGACTTCCCGCACCCGGACGGCCCGATGATCGCGACCGACTCGCCGCGGCGCACCTCGAAGCCGATTTGGTCGACCGCCCGCACCGCGAGGTCCTCGCGATCGGCGTGGTACACCTTGGAGAGGCCGCTCACGAAGACCGGGACGTCCATCTCAGCGGCCTCCCCCGGGGCGAGAGCCCATGCCCATGCCCATCCCGCGCATCGGGTTCTGCCCGCCCCGCTGCCCCTGCCCTTGCTGCGACCCCGGCGCGCCCGTGACGGGCGCGCTCGCGAGGACGTCGTCGCCCTCGCTCAGGCCCTCGACCACGACCATGTGCGTCCCGTCGGTCGCCCCGGTCTTGATCGGCCGCTCCTCGCCGCTCGTGAGCCGCACGAACCGCCGCTTGCCCGCCGACTGCACGGCCAGGAGCGGCACGAGCAGCACGTCCTTCTGCTCCGCCGTCACGATCTCCACGTCCGCGCTCATCCCCGACCGGAGCAGCGACGCCTCCTTGTCGTTGACGACGATCTCGACGTCGAAGGTCACGACGCTCGACACCTCCTTGCCGAGCGGGCTCACGCGATCGACGACGCCCTGGAACACCCGGTCCCCGTAGGCGTCGACGCGAATGTCGACCCGCTGGCCAGGGGCCACGCGGCCGATCTGCGCCTCGTCGATGGCGCCGACGATGCGCAGGTTCGTCAGGTCGGCGAGCGTCATCACGGCGCTCCCGCCGCTCACGTTGGTGAGCGCCGACGAGACGAGCGTCCCCTTCTCCACCGCCACGTCGAGCACCGTGCCGGCGATCGGCGCGTAGATCTGCATCTCCTTCACCCGCGTCTCGGCGTCCTGCACCGCGAGCTCGGCCTGCTTGAGCTGCGCCTGGGCCGCGGTCACCTGCGCGCGCCGCAGCGTCATGTTGGCGCCCGCGACCTTCGTCGAGTGCGCCGCCGAGCGGGCGGTGTCGGTCGAGCCCAGGCCGAGCTCGGCGCTCTTCTCGGCGATCTGCTGGCTCACCTCGTTGTTCTTGCGCTCGAGATCCGCGGCCGAGAGCGACGCCTGCGCCGCGCCGAGGTCGGCCTTCACGCGGTCGCGCGCCACGCGCGTCTCGGCGAGCTTGCGCTCCGCGTCCATCGGATCGAGGCGGACCAGGAGCTGCCCGGCCTCGACGTGGTCGCCCTCCTTCACGAGCAGCTCGATGACCTGGCCCGCGGCGCGCGACTTCACCTCGACCTGCACGTCGGGCTCGATCTTCCCGGACGCCGCGGCGGTCTCGGTCAGGCTCCCGCGGCGGATCTCGACCGTGGGGCCGGCGGGCGCCTTCGAGGGCGTCTGATACCAGGCGTACCCGCCGATCGCGAACGTCGCGATGACGGCCGCGGCCACGCCGGACATCAGGTAGCGTTTCTTGTTCCTGTTCATGACGACCTCCTGGGGAGCACCGAAGCGAAGCGATCGAGGAGCGCGCCCGTGGTGTGATCGAGCTGGAAGCGCGAGGTGAGCGCCGTGACCACGGCCCGCAGCTTGCGGAGCTCCGCCTCCCGCAGCGTCTGCTCCGCCTTCACCACGTCGGCCGACGTCGACGTCCCGAGCAGGAGCCGCTGCCGCTCCGCCTCGGCCAGCTCGCCGGCCAGGCGGGCCGTCTCCATCGCGAGCGCGACCTGATCGGCGGCGGCCTCGAGGGTCACCCGCAGCGAGGTGATCTCGGCCGCGATCGCCTCGGCGCGCGCCTGGTACCGCGCCTCCGCGACCGCGAGCTGCGTGCGCGCGCGCGCCGCGTCGGCCGGCGCCCGGCCCCCGCCGAACGGCAGCTCGAGGTCGAGCCCGCCGAGCACGCTGAACGCCGGCCGCCCGCCCGGGAGCGAGAGCCCTGGCAGGCGGTCATCGGCCCACAGCGTGCCCACGGAGGCGGTCGTGAACACGTCGAGCTTTACCTGGTCGGCGTCCTCCGCGGAGCTCACCCGCGCGCGCTGCGCCTCGAGGTCGGCGCGCAGGGCGGCGAGCTCCTGGGACCGCTCGCGCGCCGCGCGGGTCAGCGCGTCGGTCGCGGGGAGGGCCCCGAGGGAGGGCGGCGCGCCGGCCGGCGAGAGCGACGCGGCCCTCCCCGGGTCCATGCCGAGCGCGCGGCCGAGCGCGATGGCCCGCGCCGAGCGCGTCGCGCGGGCCTGCGACAGCGCGTCCGCGATCGACCCGGCCGAGGTCGAGAACTGGAGGACGTCCACCCGCGTGCCGGTGCCGAGCGTCTCGGCGCGGGTCTTCGCGTCGTTCAGCTGTCGCTGCGCGGCCGCGAGCGCCTGCTCCTGCACGCCGATCGCCTGCTCCGCGTACCAGAGCTCCCAGTAAGCATCGAGCACGTCGAGCGCGGTCCGGCTCGCCGCGAGATCGCGCTCCCGCTCCGCGGCGACCGCCGACGCCTCCGCCTGCACGACTGGCGCGAGGACGGCGTCGGTCCCGGCGCCCCGGAGGAGCGGCTGCCGCGCGGAGACGTACGCCTCCGCGGTGTACGCGGGGCCCCGGGCCCCGGAGCCCCACGCCGTGTCCGCCGACGCGCCCACCTCGAGGCCCGTCCCGATGTCGGTCGTGTACCGGAGGGCCACGTTCGACGCGACGGTCGTGCTGCCCGAGCGCGTGGCCCCGGCGTCCCCGCTGCGTAAGGCCTCGGTGTACTGTCCGGTCACGGAGGCGGAGAGCGTGGGCTTGCGGGCGCCTTGCTCGGCGGCGACGGCCTGCCGCGCGGCGGTGGCCTCGAGCAGGGCCGCGCGCAGCGACGGGTTCTGCGAGGCTGCGCGGCCGACCGCCTGCTCGGCGGTGAGCGTCTCGGCGCGCGCCGCGCTGCTCAGCGAGCACGTGGCGATCACGGCGAGGGACGCCAGCCACGGCAAGGGAACGGAGCGAGTGAGCGTCATGGAGCCCAGGCTAGGGTGCAGTGTCTCAAGAGGTGTCCGGTTCGTGTAAAGATTCGTCAAGAGCCTTTTGACCAGGCCTTACACGGCGCCGCGACGACCGCGCTACAGTCCCCGACATGGCGGATCCGCCCCAGATCCTGGTCATCGATGACGACGCCGAGCTCTGCGAGCTCCTGGCCGAGCTCCTCGGTCAGGAGGGCTACGCGGTGGAGAGCGCGCGCGACGCGATCTCCGGCCTCGCGCGCGCGCAGGAGGGGCCGTTCACCCTCGTGGTGCTCGACGTGATGCTGCCCGGACTCAACGGGTTCGAGGTGCTCACGCGGCTCCGTCGGAGCTCGCGGGTCCCTGTCCTGATGCTCACCGCGCGGGGCGAGGACGTCGACCGCATCGTCGGCCTGGAGATGGGCGCCGACGACTACCTGCCGAAGCCGTTCAACCCGCGCGAGCTCGTCGCCCGCGTGCGCGCGCTCCACCGGCGCGCATCCCACGCGGGCCACGCGGTCGCGGCGACCGCGCCGGGGGCGGGCGCTGCGGAGGCGCAGAGCGTCCTCGCGGTCGACGATCTCGAGGTGTTCCCTGCCGCGCGGCGCGTCCGGGTTCGCGGCGAGGAGGTCCGGCTCACGACGGCCGAGTACGACCTGATCGAGGTCCTGGTCCGGCAGGCGGGGGCGGTGGTCTCGCGCGAGGACCTCGCGCGGCGCGTCCTCGGCCGCCGCCTCGCGGCGTACGACCGCGGCATCGACATGCACGTCTCGAACCTCCGCCGCAAGCTCGGTCCCGGTCCGAGCGGCGGCGAGCGCATCAAGACGGTCCGCAACGCGGGCTACATCCTGGCCCGGGAGGGCGCGTGAGGCGCCTGCCCCGGAGGGCGCTCGTGAAGCGCCTTGGCCTCGGAGGCCGCGTGAGGCGCCTTGGCCTCGGAGGGCGCCCGTGAAGAGCCTGTTCCTGCGACTCCTTGTCTCGCTGTGGATCGCGATGGCGCTCCTCGTCGGCCTGTTCGCGGGGATCCACGGCTGGGCGTTCTCCGCCGAGTCGAGCTCGCTGCGCCGCCGCCTGAGCACGCGCAGCGTCGAGCTCCGGGCGGAGAGCGCGCTCTCCTGCGCGCGGGACGGGCTCGCCGGCTGCGAGCAGCGCCTCGCGCCGATCGAGCCGCGGGATCTGCGCGTCGCGGTCTACCGATCCGGCGCGCTCGTGAGCGGCGAGCCCATCGAGGGAGCGCGAGGCGTCGAGGAGCAGGCGAGGCGCTCGGCCGACGGCATCGCCGTCGAGGTGGGCGAGCGGGAGCTCGTCGCGGTCGTCCTGCGCCGCGACCCTTCCTTTGCCGCGGTCGCGACGGGTCCGGTCCGGTCGCCGTGGATGTTCTTCATCGTGCCGGAGACCTTGCCGCTCCGGCTCCTCGCGATCGTGGTCGTGACCGGGCTCGTCGCGGTGATCCTCGCGCGCTACCTGTCGCGTCCGATCCGCATCCTGCGCGGCGCCACGCAGCAGATGGCCGCGGGCGATCTCTCGGTCCGCGTCGCGCAGCAGCTCGCGGGCGCGGACGGCGAGACGCTGGCGCTCGGGCGCGACATGGACCGGATGGCCGAGCGCATCGAGGAGCTCCTGGAGACGCAGCGCCGGCTTCTCCGTGACGTCTCGCACGAGCTCCGGTCGCCGCTCGCGCGGCTCAACATCGCGCTGGAGCTCGTCCGCCGCCGGTCGCCGCCGGACGTGGAGCCGGCGTTCGACCGGATCGAGCGGGAGACGGAGCGGCTCAACGGGATGATCGGCGAGCTGCTCACGCTGAGCCGGCTGGAGTCGGGCCGGGGCATGGAGCGCACCGAGCGGGTGGATCTGACCGCGCTGGTGGAGCAGCTGGTCGACGACGCCGCGTTCGAGGCGGAGCAGCAGGGGTGCTCGGTCGAGCTCGGGGCGCGCGACGCGTGCTCCCTGGACGGGAGCGAGGAGCTGCTCCGGCGCGCCATCGAGAACGTCGTGCGCAACGCGGTGCGATTCACCGAGGCGGGCACCACGGTCCGCATCGACCTTTCGTGCGCCGGCGGCCTGGCCGAGCTGCGCGTCCGCGATCGCGGGCCGGGCGTCCCCGAGGGGACGCTCGGGGACCTCTTCAAGCCGTTCTACCGGGTCGACGATCACCGGGCACGCGGCACGGGCGGCACGGGGATCGGGCTGGCGATCACCCAGCGGGCGGTGCTGCTGCACGGCGGCGAGGTCGAGGCGAGGAACGCCGAGGGCGGCGGGCTCGAGGTCGCGCTGCGGTTGCCGGTCGGCGCGGACTGAGCGGAAGGGCTGGCAGGAGCAGTGGACAGAGCCCGCTTGGTCGTCTCCTGCGCCGACATTTGGGTATATACCCTGTCGGTGCTCGAAGAATCTCGGCTGCGCGGCGACGCACACGGCAGACGGCGACGATCATGATCCAACAGGTCTCCTTCACCAACTTCAAATCCCTGCGCAGGGTCGACGCCCACCTCGGGCGTTTCATGGTCATCGTCGGGCCGAACGGTTCCGGGAAGACGAGCATCCTTGAGGGCCTGCACTACCTCGCGCAGGCGACGCGATTGCCGCTTGCAGGGGTGATGCACGGGGCATTTGCCCCCCCGAACCTGAAGAGCCGCGGCAGCCCGGGGCCCATGCAGATCGTGGCCGCGGGAAACTTCCATGATGTCAACGTGGAGGTCGGGATCGTCGTCGACTGCAAGGACGACGCGAACGGCAACGCGAGCTGGAGCGGAACCGTCGCTCGTCGGTGGGGCGATACCGCCGAGGAGACCTCCGAGACAAAGGAGGGAGCACAGCCGCTCGTCAAGCTGGCCGACCAGCGACCGAGGCCACCACCACCTCCTCTGGTAAGCAAAGACGCGCTGCGGGGGCACGGTCGCCGCGAGATGGCAGAGCTCGCAAGAGAGCTTGGCTCCGCGCGCAAGCTCCGGCTGGACATCGAGATGCTCGCGGCGCCTTCGTACAGCGAGCAAGAGACACCTCGCCTCGACACGGACGGCAGCGGCCTGGCGTCCGTGCTGGCGGACGCGGCATCGCGCACCCCCGAGGCGTTCCAGTCGATCCAGGAGGCCGCGCGCCAGGTCATCCCGACGCTCGAGCGGATTCGCACGCGTCGCGCCAAAGTACAGAGGCAGGAACGCCAGGAGATCCGCATCGACGGTGATGAAGCGATCCATCGCCCCGTGGATCGCGTCTACTGGGGCCATCAGCTCGTGCTCGATTTCAAGGGCGCTCCAGATATCTCGGCGCCGCTCGCGAGCGAGGGCACCCTGCTCGTCATCGGCCTGCTGACCGCGCTGTGGATGGAGCCCAAACCCAGGCTGCTGCTCCTCGACGATATCGATAAGGCGCTGCACCCGCGCGCGCAGGAGGAGCTGATCGCGCAGATCCGAAGGATCCTGGGGATGACGCCCGAGCTCCAGGTCGTCGCCACCAGCCATTCGCCCTACCTGCTGGACCATTTCGATGCGCAAGACGTGCTCCTCACGGCGCTCTTGCCCGACGGCTCCACCGCCTGCGCCCGGCTCACCGACCACCCCGATTTCGATCGATGGAAGAGCACGACGCGCTCCGGCGAGCTCTGGAGCTTCGTCGGCGAGGACTGGGTCGCGCAGCAGGCGAGCGCCGCTCAGGGGCACGAGTGAGCGTGTCCACTCATCTCCTCGGGATCGTCGTCGAAGGGCCGGATGACGCGAGGACGGTGCCTGGCCTTGTCGATCGGGTCCTCGAGGACGCGGTCCCCGCCCTGAAAGACAAGCTCGGGCGATCTCGATCCTTCTGTGGGATCGATGCCAACGCGCCGCTCGTGATGTGGAGCGCGGTCCATCAGTGTCGGGTACCGCGGAGGCACGGACACTTCGGCGGAAAGCCGGCGCTCGAGGACGCTCGTACGGCCGTGCTCGCGCTCCGCGGCTTCATCGCGCGGGATCCGCAGCCCGAGGCCGTGGTTCTGGTGCGCGACAGCGATGGATAAGGAGGCCGAGCGCCGGCAGGGGTTGGAGCAGGCTCGACAGGACTGTGCGTGGCCCTTCGAGGTGCTCCTCGGCGTCGCCCACCCGATGCGGGAGTGCTGGGTGCTCGCCGGCTTCGTCGCAGAGGGCAAGCGAGAGGAGGCATCGCTCGTCGCCCTCCGGAAGGAGCTCGGATTCGACCCCACCACCAGATCGCACGAGCTCGACGCGTCGAGCAAGACGGCGAAGAAGAGCCCGAAGCGCGTTCTGGATCACCTCACCGGAGGCGAGGACGAGCGTGAGGCGCGGTGCTGGACGAAGCCGGATCTCGGCCATCTACGCCAGCGAGGAAAGGGCAACGGCCTCGCCGCGTTCCTCGGCGAGATCGAGGTTCGCCTCGTGCCCATCTTCGCGGATGCGGTCATCGGAGAGGACGCCGGCGCGGCGCTCGGCCCTCCGCAGCCGTCCGCGCAAGAGGGGGACGACACCACCGCCCCCAGCGGCTCCTGATCCCGGTTCCCGGGCATCGATCTCGATCCAGGATCGACCCGCCGCCCCCTCCGAGGCCGTCCGTCTCGATCCCGGATCGACCCGCCGCCCTCCGAGGTGGCGCCGCCATGTCGCGACCTCTCCGCGCCGCCTCCTGAGGCCACCCCTCCAGGTCCCGCATCGACCTGCCCCGCCTTCCGAGGCGGCGCCGCCATGTCGCGACCTCTCCGCACCACCTTTCGAGGTCCCCTTTTCCGGTTCCGGACCCGTCCCGTCCCCCTCGCGAGGCGGCTCCGCCACGTGGCGACCTCTCCGCACCGGCTTCGGCGGCCGCGCATCTCGGTCCCGCATCCGCCAGGAAGCCTCCCACGGCGATGCCGACACGTGACGGCCTGACGACCTCTCGATGCCCGCCCTCCCCGAGCCACGCCACGCATCACCGGCGCTTCACTACGACTGCAAGAGTCCAGCGCACGCGCGATCATCGCAAGAAACCGGCGCCGCGTGCGTCTTGACGCACGACACAACAGGACTTCCCTTACCCGCTCACCCGCAATGCCTCCTCTGGCATTGCCCGCATCACCCCATCAGGAGGTCTCTCTCATGTTGAAGCATCTGAATCTCGACGAGATGGTCGCGCTCCTCTCCCCGTGGGTGGAGGACCCGAAGCAGCGCAAGCTCTTCCTGTCGATCCCCGAGATCGCGGCGCTCCACCCGCGGGTCGTGGAGGCCCACGAGGGGGTGCTCGCGGTCCAGCCGAGCAGCGGCGACTCGGCGTCGAAGGTGCGCGCGCTCGTCGATGAGAGCAACGAGGTCGACCGGTGCCACGATCATCTCGCCCGGGCCGTATCGTACGGTATCGACACGCACCGCGAGCTCTGCCTCGCCGAGGAGCCGGCCGATACCGCCCGCGCCGCGCGGTGCGATGTCGTCCAGAAGAAGCTCTTCCCGAGCGGACTGTCCATCCTCAACGCCTCGCCGCTCGCCGAGGCGGGCAACACCAACCGTATCGCCCGGCTCCTCGAGGATGAGCCCGAGATCGTCGACCTCCTGAAGTCCATCCCCGCCCGCGGCAAGGCGTCGCTGCTCGACGTCGTGAAGCGCTGGCTCGCCAAGGGCCGCGAGCTCCAGGCGCTCGAGCGCGCCCGCACGGAGCTCGAGGCGACCAAGGCCACCACGCCGACCAGCAAGACCACCATCCAGTCCGCCCGCAGCCAGTGGTTCAAGATCGTGTCGCTCGTGCTCTCCAACCTCGAGGTGTCCCGCGCTCCGGCTCGAGATATCGAGATCATCCGCGGACCCGTGCTCCGGGCCTCGGATCGGGCGGGCAAGCGCTACGCGACCACCAGGCCCGAGGGGGCTCCGCCGGACGAGGCGCAACGCCCCGCCCCCGAGCCGAGCGCGGCCGAGCCGGAGGGAGGCGAGAGCGGCGACCTGAACGAGCTGCCCTGATCTCCCTCCCTCACCCCGCAGCGCGGCGCCCGCCGCGCTGAATACAAAGACCTGCGAGGAGCGCGCGCACGACGGACCCTCGCGCACCGGGGCGCAAGGCGGCTCGCGCCCGGCGATGGTCCGGGCCGAGCCGGTGTGCTCAACTTCCCGGATGCGCGCCGTTCCTCCGCCCGAGAGCGGGCTCGCCCGCGACCTCGTCCGGATCGGGAGGGCGCTCGCGGGCGACCTCGGTCCGCCGGGCGAACCGCTCGTGCTGTCTGGCCGCGCGGACGGCCTGGTCGTCCGGATCGGTGACGTGGTGGTCAAGGCCCATGCGCACGAGACCGACCCACGGGATCTCGTGACGCGGCTGCAGCTCGCGGCGAGCCCGCAGCTTCGCTCCGTGCTGCTCCCCCCGCTCGGCGTCCCGCCTCCCGGAGCGCCGCCGTCGTGGCGCCCGGCGCCGTCCGGCAGCGCGCCGGTCGAGGGGACGACCGAAGGCGCGCTCGCGGGGCTCGCGCTGTGGGTGAGCGGCCGGCTTGTGACGGCGTGGCCGGCGGGGGAGCCGGTGAGCCCCGACGACCCGGACGCCGCGCCGTGGGAAGAGGCCGCGAGGCTGCTCTCGCGCCTGCATGCGACCGCGCTCGACGCCGTCGCCCCGGCGGGCCGGCTGCCTCGCGCGGGCGCGCCCGGTCGGGTGGCCCGCGCGATGGCGCGCCTGCGCGCCGCGGGCCGCACGCCGGCGAGCATCGCGGTGGAAGAGGCCTTCGCCGGGCTGGCACCGCCGGCGCGCGGCGGTACAACCGAGTCCTCCGGTTCACAGGGAGCGCGCCGGCGAGGGGAGAGGAACGATGTCCTGGTTCACGGCGACTTTCATCTCGGACAGGTGGTCCGCCTGACGGACGCGCGAGCGGCCGGCGCGGGGCGCCACGACGGCGGAGCGGCGGGGCCGCGGGATGCGTCCCGAGAGGACCTGCGCGGCTTGCGCGAAGAGGGCTTTCGGCTCATCGATATCGATGATCTCGGGGTGGGTGATCCGGCCTGGGATCTCGCGCGGCCGGCCGCCTGGTATGCGGCTGGCCTGCTGCCGCCCGAGGTGTGGTGGCGGTTCCTTTCGGCTTACCGCGCGTCGGGCGGGTGCGCTGTGCCGGCGGAGGGCGACCCATGGCCGGCGCTCGACGCGCCGGCCCGCGCGCTGGCCGTGCAGTCGGCCGCGCTCGCCGTCGCAGCGGCCAGCCGGGATGGCCGCCCGCTCGATGAGGTGGAGACGGCGCTCGTCGACGCGTGCCGGCGAATGGTCCGCGTTGACAGCCCGCTTGATGTATGATGTGCAATCGAGGCCAGCTATTTTCCGCTGAAAGCCACAATTGAAACGAGGGTTTTATGCTACAATGTCCCAAGTGCCACGCCGCCATGCGGACGTACAACCGCAACGGGGTTCACATCGAGCAGTGCGAGGGCTGTCGCGGGATCTTCCTGGATTACGGCGAGCTCGAGGCCCTGGCGCGCCTGGAGTCCCAGTGGGCTCCACCCCCGCAGGCGCCGATGCACGCCGTCCCGCCGGCGCCCGCGTGGGGTGCTCCGCACCAACACTACGGGCACGTGCGACACAAGAGCTTCGCCAAGATGCTTTTCTCCTCGTGAGCCTCGCCGCCGGGGCCGCCGCGTCGCCGGTCCGGTGCGCCCAGACGGCCTGATGGCCGAAGGCCTCTCGCGACCGCGCGACGAGCGGGCGAATCCAGGTGCCGTGCGGCCGGCCGCGCGCTCAGTCGGTGCGCCGCCCGCTGCGCCACTTGGTGGCATACGGCAGCACGAACAAATACAGACCGGTGAACAGGAGCAAGGCGAGCGGGAGCAGCGCCAAGAGGCCCACCCAGACGGCAGGTGCCTCCTTTCCCATGGCGACGATGTTGACGATGACGGCCACCGTAAAGGCGATGGACAGCCAGCGGTGGGTCTGCCGAATCCAATTATTCCAGGTCAATGGGACCTCCTCTGAAGACGAGCCCGAAGCGGATCGGGCACACCTATCCGCTCATGGGATCCTCGCGAGCAGGTCGACGAGCTTGCCGCCCATCATCTTCCAGCCGTAGCGCGCGCCACCAAAGTTCTGCTTCTGGCCCGGTTTGAAGCCCGACTGCAAGAGGGACAGGCGGGTGCCCGACGCCGCGGGCGTGAGCGTGAAGGTCACGACGGTGTCCATGTCGCCGACGACCCACGCGTAGCTGAGCTTCCTATGCGCTTCGATCTCGAGGACCCGGCAGTTCACGGTGCCGTCCCACCCGGGGTATGGCTGCGTCTTGAACGTGAACGCGGACCCCGGCTCGAGCTTGAGCTCGACGACGGGCAGGAGCCACTCGGTGAGCAGCACGGGGTCGGTGAGCGCGCGCCACACCTTCTCCGGCGAATGATGCAAGTCGAATTCGAATGAAATGGATTCGGTTTGCGATGGGGCGGTCTTGTCGATGGGGTTCATCCGTCCATTTTCTCCAGCAGTTCTTCAAGCCGATCGACGTGCTCCGTCCAGAAGGCGCGGTAGTGCGCGATCCAGTCGATGAGCGGCTTCATCCCGCGCGGCTCCACCCGGTAGTAGACACAGCGCCCTTCGCGCCGGCCGTTCACCAGGCCGGCGTCTTTCAACGTGGCGAGGTGCTGCGAGACCGCCGGCTGCGAGATGTCGAAGCGCGCCGTGAGGTCCTTCACCGCCGCTTCGCCACGCGTGAGCGACTCGAAGATCGCCCGGCGGCTGGGGTCCGCCAGCGCCTCGAAGATCTTGTCTTCGGCCACGGCCGCGCTCATGCATGACTCATAAGCCAATGCTTATTGATTGTCAAGCGCGCGGATCGGGCCGCTCTGCTCCTCGTGCAGCACGTCGCGGGCCACGTCGCCGTCGACGACCTCTCTCCGCCGCCTCCCGAGGACGAGCCCGAGATCTCCGACGTCCTGAAGTCCATCGGAGGACGAGGCGGAGAGCCCCGCCACCGAGCCGAGCGGTGACGACGGGGGCGGCGCGGACGAGCTGCCTTGATCGCGCCCTCCCGTAGCCCGGGACTACGCGCGAGGAGACGAGCCCGCGCCGTCTTGAGGCCCTCCCGAACAGCAGCTTGGAGCGCCGGAGCGGTCGTGATGCCCGGGCGCCCTCAGGCTCACCGTCCTGGCCTCTCGGGGTGGGACGCGGTAGGGAGGGCGCCATGCTCAAGCACAACAGTTACTTCAACGGCAATGTCCAGAGCGTCGCCTTCGAGCGCCACGGGCGCCGGCAGACGATGGGCGTCATCGACACCGGCGAGTTTCACTTCTCGACCGAGGCGCCGGAGCGCATGACCGTCGTCGCGGGCGAGCTCGCCGTCCGCCTCGACGGCTCGCAGGAGTGGCGCGCGTACCCGGCGGGGACGTCGTTCGAGGTGGCGAGCCAGAGCGGCTTCGACGTCAAGGCCTCGCAGCCCGCCGGCTACTTCTGCGAGTTCCTCTGAGCGCAGGCGACCGCCGCCTACGCCCCCATCCACCTGCGCTCCAGCTCCAGCGTCGCCGCGTTGTCCGGCACATTGCCGAGGAACTTCGCGCGCCACACCGGATCGCCGATCTTCCTCGCCCGCTCGATCAACCGCTCGCGCGCCGAGGCGACCGCCATCACCGCCTCCCGCCGGTGGCCGCACGCCGAGAGCGCCTCGGCGTGCGCGAGGCGCACCAGCGACTCGCCCATCTCGGCGCCCACTGACTCGAGCAGGCAGAACGCCTCGGTCGTCGCCGCCAGCGCGTCCACCGCCTGCCCCCCGTCGAGCAGCGCCCGCCCGAGGACCGCATACGCGAAGGCGCGCAGCGGAGGCGCGCCGTACAGGATCGCCACCGCGGCGCGCGCCTCGCGCTCCGCCCCTCCGAGATCGCCCGACTGGAGCAGGATCCTCGCGAGGCAGGTCCGCGCGGCGCCCTCCCGGCGCGCGTCGCCGAGGCCCTGGGACGTCGCGATCGCCTCCTCCGCCGTCCGCTGCGCCTCCTCGACGAGGCCGAGCCGCGCGAGCACCGGGCCGAGGCCAAGGAGCGCCCCGAGCCGCGCGTCCGACAGCCCCATCCGCTCCGCGTCCGCGAGCGACGCGCGCAGCGCCGCCTCGGCGCCCTCGAAATCGCCGAGCTCCGCGTAGCAGGAGCCCAGGTTGTTCCTCGCCCAGCAGGCGTTGCGCCGATCGCCGGCGTGCTCGAACGCCGCGAGCGCCGCATCGAAGCCCGCGAGGCAAGCGCCGGGATCTCCGCCCGCCATCGCCCGGTACGCGCGCGCCTCGTGGAGACGCGCCAGCACCTCGACCTCCTGCTCGGTCTCCTCGGCGTCCTGCTCGATCGCGTCGAGCACCTCGTCCGCGAGCTGGTACCGCCCGCCGAAGACGAGGCGCCCGGCGCCCGCGCACAGGCACACGCTGCGCGCAGGGCGCCCCGACCTCCGCGCCTCCGTGCTCTGCGCGACGCGCAGCAGGCGCTCGACCTGGTCGTGATTCCCGCGCTTCGAGGCCGCGAGGACCATCTGCGTGAGCGCCGAGAACCACGGCGCCGACCCGGGCGAGAGCCGCTCCAGCGCCTCCATCCCCCGCCGCTCCGCCAGCGCGAACTCGCCGCGCCAGAGGTGCGCCTCGGCCTGGCAGAGCCGCAGCGCCCCCGCCGTCGCCTTCGAGGCGCCGCGCGCGATGCCGCGCTCCACCCGCTCGATCGCCGCGCCGAGATCGCTCCCGAGCAGCGCCTGCTCCGCCGCGCGCAGGGTCGCCGTCGCCGCCCGCGCCGGCTCGCCGCCGCGCTCGAAGTGCTCGGCCAGCGCCATCGGGTCCGCCGCCCCCGCCCGCTCCAGCCACTCGCCGGCGAGCCGGTGGCCGAGGCGGCGATCGTGGTCGGTCAGCATCCCGTACGCCGCCTCGCGCACGAGCGCGTGCCGGAACCGGTACTCGACCGCCTCCGGCGCGCCCTCGACCGAGCGCCGGACGATGAGCTCCCGCCCCTCGAGCTCGGCGAGCAGCGGGTCGACCTCCGCCCGGCCCACCAGCGCGGCGACCCCGCTCCGCGAGAACGTCTCGCCGAAGACCGCCCCGGCGCGCAGCACCCGCCGCGCCGCGCCGTCGAGCGCGTCGAGCTCCGCCTGCACCATCGCCAGCACCGTCTCCGGCAGGTCCGCGCCCTTGCCCGCCGCCGCGGCGCGGATCTGCTCTTCCAGGTAGAACGCATTGCCGTCCGCGCGCTCCACCAGCGTCGCCACGAACGCCTGGCTCTCGCCCTCGCCGAGCACCTGCCGCACGAGCCGCTCGCTCGATCGGCGCGAGATCCCCGCGAGGCGGAGCTTGTGCCCGCGCCGCTCGTCCCACAGCTTCGGGAAGAGCTCGTGCACCTCGGGGCGGCCGAGCGCCATCACCATGAACGGCCGGTCCTTCAGGTTCCGGAGCGCGGCGTCGACCATCGAGAGCGTGGGCAGGTCGCCCCAGTGCAGGTCCTCGAGCACGAGCAGGACCGGGTGCACCGCGCACTCGGCGCGCAGGAAATCCTCCCACGCGAGGCGCAGCTGGTCGCCCATGAGCATCGGGTTCCGCCGCGCCGCCCGGAGCTGGACGTCGTCGTCCGGGAACGGCGCGCCGACGAGCTCGCCCAGGAACGTCGCGACCCGCGCGGCGTCGAGCGCCGCGTGCCGCTCGACCCGCGCCCGCACCTTGCGCCGCCGCTCCTCGATGGAATCGCCCTCCGAGAGGCCGATCGCCCGCCGGAGCGCGTGCGCGAGCAGGCCGAAGGTCGTGCCGGCGCTCATCGAGTCCACCTGCCCGAGCCACACCTCGACCAGCTCGCCATCCGCCCGGATCGCGCGGACGAGCTCGTGGCGGAGCCGCGATTTGCCGATGCCCGCCGGCCCGGTCACGAGCACGACGCTCGGGGTCGACTCCTCGACGCACCGGGCGAGCTCGTCCCGGATGAGCGACAGCTCGCGCTCGCGCCCGACGCACGACGTCGCCTTGCCGAGCAGGTGGGGCACCTCGTCCGGCTCCTCGCGCGCGCCGTGGAGCCACGGGCCGGACTCGCCGGAGGTGATCTCGAACCGCGCCCCGAGCAGCCCCGCCGTCACCTCGTCGATGCGGATCGCCGCCGCGCGGGACGGGGCGCGGCTCTCGGGGAGCAGCTGGACCACGCGGTCGATGAGATCGCCGATCGGCATGCGGGAGGCGATCTCGGCCCTGCCCGTGACGACCGCGACCGGCGCGCCGCCGAGCAGCGCCTGGACGGCGAGCGCGCAGCGGGCCGCCCGCGCCGCGAGGTCGGTCGTCGCGCCGGCGCCGGAGAGCACGACGAGCGGCAGCCGCGCCTCGACGAGCTCGATCTGGCCCCTGTAGCGCGCCGCCGTGGCCGAGAGCGCCTGCGCGCGCGCCTGCTCGTCGACCTCGGGGAGCGCCGGCTCGGAGACGGCGGGGGCGAGGCCGTCGCGCGCGAGCACGAGGCACATCACCTTGCGCTCGCCGGTCGTGAGCTCCGGCGGGCGGATGGAGCTGGACGGCGGGCGGACCGAGAGCGTCGCGGGATCCATGAGCGAGGCGAGCTCGGCCGCGACCGCATTGCCGTCGCTCGGCCGACCGTCGGGCGACTTCGACAGCATCCGCGTGACCAGGTCGTCGAGCGCCTCGGACACGTCGTCGCGGAGCCACCGGAGCGACGGCGGCTCCTCGATGAGCACCTTGACGAGCACGGCGAGCCCGCGCGCGCCGCGGAACGGAGCGCGCCCCGAGACGCACTTGTAGAGCACGCAGCCGAGCGCGAAGACGTCGGCGCGCGCGTCGACCTGCGCCTCGCCGCGGGCCTGCTCCGGCGCCATGTAGCCGGGGGTGCCGAGGATGGCGCCGGGCATGGTGAGCTGCTGGTCGAGGCCGGACATCCGGACCACGCCGAAGTCGATGAGGGTGATGCGGTCGATCGCGCCGCCGACGAGGAGCAGGTTGCTCGGCTTGAGGTCGCGGTGGACGACGCCGAGCCGGTGCACGGACCCGAGGGTGGTCGCGATGCGCCGGGTGAGCTTGAGGCTCTCGTCCAGGGTGAACGCTTGCCGGGCGAGGCGCTGGGAGAGGGTCTCGCCGGTGAGCCACTCCATGGCAAGGTACGGGTGGCCGAGGTCGGTGAGGCCGTGCGCGATGTACCGCACCACGCCCGGCACCCGCAGCGTGGCGAGCGCCTGCGCCTCGCGCGCGAGGCGGCTCGAGTCCTGGGAGGCGGCGTTCTGGAGGACCTTGAGGGCGACGGTCTCGCCGGTGCTGAGGTCGCGCGCGCGAAAGACGTGGCCCATGCCGCCGGCGCCAGCGAGCTCCGCGATCTCGAACCGGCCGTCGATGACGTTTCCCGTTCGCATTGCCCCTACCGCCGCTCCCGCGGATCGTCCGTCCTGTGTGGGAGCTACGCGAAGTTTACGAGAATGACCAGCGGTTCGGGGGTGCTGACGTATCACCGGAGCCGGGCGCCCCGAGGCTCCGCCTCCTCCATGCAATTCCCACCGATTGCCGCGCTTCGATCGGCATCGTCACCAGAGAGCGCGGCCAGGGGCAACTCTACAGCGTCGAGGCGCCCGGCGCGCCCCCGCCCGCGTCCGGCCGCGAGGACACGCCGGTATTCCTCCGCCGCCCTCCGGGCGCGCCGAGCGGCCTTTCCAGCGGCTCACGAGGCCGGCAATGCGGGACACACACCGGAGCGGCCGCGGCGCCCCTCGCCGGTCGTCCCCGCCGCCGCGCCGCCGCGGCGCGCCTGGCAGGTGGCGCTCACCTCACCTCGCCCGCCTCGCCCGCGCCACGGGACTTTTTCGTCCAGGCGACCTCGAGCGCAACGGCGCAACGGCGCAACGGCCAGGCGATGTGAAGTGGCAGGTGTAGGCGTGGCCTCCTTTTCACGTCGCCCAGCGCGCGGCGCTTCCTCTGTCGCGCCCGCGTGATAAATGAGCTTGTCTGGGGACCGGGGGGAGGCGACCAGAATGCGCTCGACCCCTTTTTGTCAAGCGAAGGAGGCCGCTCTTGTCAATCGTGCCCGGAACCGTACTGGTCCAGCGCTACCGCGTGGTGCGCCATCTCCGCCGCGAAGGCCTCGGTGACGTGTTCAGCGCCGAGGACGCGAGCGCTGGCCGCCACGTCGCGGTGAAGGTGCTCGGCGAGCCTCCGATGCGCCTCGACCCGGGGGGCGTGCTCAGCACGCCGGAGCGCATGCCCCTGGAAGAGGCCCAGGCGCGCTTTCAGCGCGAGGCGACGGCGTGTCAGCGGCTGCGGGGCCCGCACACGCTGCCGTCGATCGATGGAGGCAAGGACCCGGAGCACGGACCGCTCCTCGTGTTCGAGCTGCGCGAGGGGGAGCTCCTCAGCGACCGCCTCGCCCGGCTGGGGCCGATCCCGTTCGACGCCCTGCACCCGCTGTTCGAGCAGCTCTGGCTGGCGATCGCCGAGCTGCACGAGATTGGCATCATCCACCGCGACATCAGCTCCACGAACGTGCTCCTCGATCGGGGTCCGCACGGCGAGCGGCTGACGCTGCTGGATCTCGGCTCGTGCAAGCTCCCGCCCGCGCACTCCGACGAGGCGGTGAGCCCGCCGAGCCGGTGTTTCGGCGATTTCAGGTTCGCGCCGCCGGAGCAGCTCGTGAAGGGGAAGGCGGTGGATCACCGGGCCGACCTCTATGCGGCCATGACGGTGGTCTTTCAGGCGCTCACCGGCGAGCTCCCCTACGCCGCGCGCAATCTGATGATGCTCGCCGACATGAAGACGAGGACGCCGCCGCGCCGCATCGGCAACCTCATGCCCCCGCCGGTCGACAAGCATGTCGAGGTGTTCGTGAACCGGGGTCTGGCCCACAGCCCCGACCGCCGCTTCGCGAACGTCGCCGAGGTGATCGACGGCTGGCGAGCGCTGCGCCCCGGCACCTGAACGTCGCGACGGCATTCGCGCGGCGCCCCACCGCTCCAGGCTGGACACCCCACAGCGCTCGCTCCGCGGCGCGCCCTCCCGTGAGCCGGAAGGCGGCCAGAGGGCGCCGTGCGCTCCTGCCTTCCTGCTCCCCTGCCGATTTCTCCGCGAGACCCGCGCCCGCCTGCGCGGCTCAGGGCGCCGATCCAGCGGCGAGCCTGACGCTCGGCTCGACCGGCAGCCACGACTGACCCATTACG
Source organism: Sorangium sp. So ce887 (assembly GCF_051521455.1). Classification (NCBI taxonomy): domain Bacteria; kingdom Pseudomonadati; phylum Myxococcota; order Polyangiales; family Polyangiaceae; genus Sorangium; species Sorangium sp. So ce887. Next base: position 6,907,296 of record NZ_CP150354.1, read on the forward strand.
GCAACGCTCCCGTTTTTCTCATCATCGCTTCCGATCGGCCCTGTTGCCGCACAGGCCGGTTGCCTCGCTGCGCGACGGCGCGCGCCGACGGGTGCTTTGCGCGATCGAGCCGCTTTATCCCGTAGCAACTTACGATCGTGCGCCGTTCCTTGTCTCGAGATCAGTCCGGGCCTTATCGCCTAGGGTCTTGACGGGAATACGCATCTTGGGACGAGAAACCGCATCTCACAGGATTGCAGAGCGTGAGCACGCATGTTAATCCGGGGTCCACACGCTCGTCGTCGCGCCCTCTTGCGCAGCGCCAGAGCAACCGGATCGACGTGCCGCTCCCGCTGCGGGGTTACCGGGCCAGGCCTGGCTTGGGCTGCCTGGCCTCTCGGGCGCCGCCGCGGTGTGTCTCGGGACCGGGCCACTCGGGGCCGGCACGTCTTCTGGGATCTCTCAACCTTTGCCGCCACCACGTTATGACGACACCTACCTACCGCTATGTCTTCCTGGGTCTCTCCATCACGTCTTCGTGGGGCAACGGCCACGCCACGACGTACAGAGCGCTCCTCCGGGCGCTCGCCTCGCGCGGCCACCACGTGCTCTTTCTGGAGCGGAGCCTCTCCATTTACGATCAGCACCGCGACCTGCCCCACCCGCCTTACGGCACGACCGAGCAGTACTCGAGCATTACCGAGCTCCGCGATCGATTCTCACGCGCGATGCGCGAAGCCGATCTCGTGGTCGTCGGCTCCTTCGTTCCGGAGGGGGCGACCGTCGGAGCGTGGCTCACGGAGGAGGCCCGCGGCAAGGCCGCGTTCTACGATCTCGACACGCCCGTCACGCTGGGCCGGCTCGCTCACGGGGATCACGCGTACCTCACGCCGGCGCTGATCCCGCGGTACGACCTCTACCTGTCGGCGACGGGGGGGCCGACGCTGGAACGGCTGGAGCGCAGCCACGGCGCGGTGCGCGCGCGGGCGCTCTATTGCGCGGCCGACACCGACGTGTATTACCCCCAGCCGACGCCGATGCGCTGGGATCTCGGCTACCTCGGCACGTACAGCGATGACCGGCAGGCAGCGGTCGAGCGGCTCCTGCTCGAGCCGGCGCGGCGCATGCGCCGCGGGCGCTTCGCGGTGGGGGGCGCGCAGTACCCGTCGTCGCTCGCGTGGCCCGAGAACCTCACCCGGACGGAGCACCTCCCGCCGGACGAGCACCGCATCTTCTACAACGCCCAGCGCTTCACGTTGAACCTGACCCGCCGGGCAATGGTCGAGTCCGGGTGGTCGCCCAGCGCGCGCCTGTTCGAGGCGGCCGCGTGCGGGACCCCGGTCCTGAGCGACACCTGGCCGGGGATCGAGACGTTCTTCCAGCCCGGCGAGGAGATCCTCCTCGTCCGCTCGCCGGAGGACGTGCTCCGGAAGCTGAGGGAGATGAAGGAGGACAAGCGCCTCACCGTGGGCCAGCGGGCGCGGCAGCGCGTCTTCGCCGAGCACACGGCGATGCACCGGGCCGAGGCGTTCGAGCGCTACACCCGCGAGGTGCTCGAGGCCTCGAGCCGGACGCGGGCGCGCCGCGAGCGCGACGGGCAGCTCACGGCGGCGCACATCGAGAGCCAGAGCGGCTGACGCCTCGGTCGGGCGCCCGCGCTCGTGCTCCCTTGCCGCTCGGGGCGGCGCGCATTACGCCACGGAGGTGCGCTCCACCCCGCTTCACCCTGTCGCCCGCCTGCCTGAAGAGTGGTCGGCCTCGCTGGCTGCCCGCGGAGAGCGGTCATTCGCGGCGAAGCAGGTATTCCACTGGATCCATCGCCGCGGCATCCTGGATCCGGCGGCGATGACGAACCTGCCGGCGCGGCTGCGCGAGCACCTCGCCGCGGAGGGGCTCGGCGAGGTGCTGACGCCCGAGCGGGTCCACCGCTCCGAGGACGGCACGCGCAAGCTGCTCCTGCGCCTCCACGACGGCGCGACCATCGAGACGGTCCTCCTCCCGTCGGTGTCGGGCCCCGGCTCGCAGGCGCAGCTCGACGCCGACGCGGCGGCGGCCGACGACGAGGACGACGAGGCGGACGCGCAGGCCGGCGCGACGCCCCGCACCCGCGTCACCCAGTGCATCTCCACGCAGGTCGGCTGCGCGATGGGGTGCGGGTTCTGCGCGAGCGGCGTGGCGGGTCTCAAGCGCCACCTCGGGGCCGAGGAGATCGCGGGCCAGGTGCTCCTCGGACGGGCGATGCTCGAGGAGGGCGAGGACCTCCGCAACGTCGTTTACATGGGCATGGGCGAGCCGCTCCACAACTACGAGGCCACCGCGCGCTCGCTGCGCCTGCTCACGCACCCGGAGGGGATCAACCTCTCGACGCGGCGGGTCACGGTGTCCACGTCGGGCCTCGTCCCGGAGATCGCGCGGCTCGGCGCGGATTTCGGCGGGCAGATCGCGCTGGCGATCTCGCTGCACGCCGCGGACGACGAGACGCGCTCGGCGCTGATGCCCATCAACCGCAAGTACCCGCTCGACGCGCTGCTCGCGGCGCTGCGCGCCTACCCGCTGCCCCGGCGCCGGCGCATCACCGTCGAGTACACGCTCGTCGCCGGGCAGAACGACGATCCGGCCGAGGCGCGCCGGCTGGCGAAGCTCCTGCGCGGGCTGCCGGTGAAGATCAACCTCATCCCGATGAACCCGATCGAGGCCTCCTCGCTGGGTCCGCCGGGCCAGGAGCGCGTGGCGGCGTTCCAGGAGGTGCTCACCGAGGCGGGATACTCCTGCTTCGTGCGCCGGCGGCGGGGCGACGACGTCTCGGCGGCGTGCGGCCAGCTCGTGCTGCTCGGCGCCAAGCCGAAGGTGCGGCGCGCGCTGGGCTGATCGCGCGGGCGCACGGTCCGGCCCGCGCGTCCGGCAGCGAGCCGGGGCGGCCGTTCGTCAGGCGCGGCCGTCAGCGCCCGTCCGGCAGCGCACGAGGGATCACGGCCTGCCGCGCGCGCCTTGACGCCCCGCCGCGCGGGGGCGTAGCTGTCGGCCGTGTTGAAGAAGATCCTCGTCGCCAACCGTGGAGAGATCGCCTGCCGCGTCCTCCGGACCTGCAAACGGCTCGGGATCGCGACGGTCGCCGTGTACTCCGACGCGGACGCGGGCGCGCCGCACGTCGCGATGGCCGACGAGGCGGTGCGCATCGGGCCGCCGCCGGTCCGGGACAGCTACCTGGTCATCCATGCGATCGTCGAGGCGGCGCGCGCGACGGGCGCCGACGGCATCCACCCCGGGTACGGGCTGCTCAGCGAGAACCAGGCGTTCGCCGAGGCGGTCCTCGCCGCCGGCATCACGTTCATCGGCCCGCCGCCCGCGGTGCTCCACGCCTTCGGCGACAAGATCCTCGCGCGCGATCACGCGCGCGGGGCCGACGTCTTCCCGCCGCCGGGCACGGGCGGCCCGATCGACCCCGCAGACGCCGAGGCCGCCCAGCGCGCCGCCGAGAGCATCGGCTTCCCGCTGCTCGTCAAGGCCGCGGGCGGCGGCGGCGGCATCGGCATGCAGATCGTCGCCGAGCCGGGCAAGCTCTCCCGCGCCCTCACCGCGTGCTCGGATCGCGGCCGCTCCGCGTTCGGGGACGCGCGCGTGTACATGGAGCGATACATCGAGCGCCCGCGCCACATCGAGGTGCAGGTGCTCTGCGACGGACAGGGCGGCGCGGTCGCGCTCGGCGAGCGCGAGTGCAGCGCGCAGCGCCGGCACCAGAAGATCATCGAGGAGACCCCGTCGCCCGCCGCGTTCTTCCAGGGAGACGCGGGCGAGACCCGCCGGAAGACGCTCCTCGACAGCGCCCTCCGGGTCGTGACCAGCGCCGGCTACGTCGGCGCCGGCACCGTCGAGTTCGTCGCGGCCGAGGGCGGCGAGATCTTCTTCCTCGAGGTCAACGCGCGGCTCCAGGTCGAGCACTGCGTCACCGAGATGTGCACCGGGCTCGACCTTGTCGAGCACCAGATCCGCATCGCGTCGGGCGAGCCGCTCGCGCCGGAGGTCCTGGGCCACACGGTCCGCGGCCACGCGATCGAGGCGCGCCTCTACGCGGAGGATCCGGCGAAGAAGTTCGCCCCCCAGCCCGGCCGCATCACCGCGCTCCGCTGGCCGGCCGCGGGCGACGACCTGCGGATCGAGACAGGCGTCGCCGAGGGGCTGGAGGTGACGCCGTTCTACGATCCGCTGCTCGCCAAGATCGTCGCCCACGGGCCGACGCGCGACGACGCGATCGCCCGCCTCGACCGGGCGCTCGCCGAGACGACGCTCGAGCTCGCCGGCCCGGCGGGGCCCGCCGCGACAAACCTCGCATTCCTCCGCCAGCTCCTGGCGGACGGCGACTTTCGTGGCGGGCAGTACGACACGCGCTTTGCCGAGGCGCTCGCCGCCGGCAAGAAGGCCGGATAGCGCCGGCCCGGGCGGACCCGGCGCCGGCCCGAGCAGGGCAGCGCGCCGCGCTCGCCGCCCACGCCGAATCGCGCGTGCGCCTGGTGCAAACCGCGGCCGGCTTGAACTAAAGATGATGTCGTGAGCCACGACTTCGTCCTCGAGCCCGCCGAGCGCTGGCTTGCCCACGACCCCGATCCGGAGACCCAGAGCGAGCTGCGCCGGCTCATCGACGCGGCCAGGGCGGGCGAGGAAGGCGTCCGCGCCGAGCTCGCCGAGCGCTTCACCGGTCCCCTGGAGTTCGGCACCGCCGGCATCCGGGGCGTCCTCGGCGCCGGCGAGAGCCGGATGAACCGCGCCGTCATCCTCCGGACGACCGCCGGGCTCGCCCGCCATCTCCTCGCCACGCTCGGCGACAAGGCGCGGAGCGCCGGCGTCGTCGTCGGCTACGACGCCCGCCGGATGAGCCGCGAGTTCGCGGAGGACACCGCCTGTGCCCTCGCCGCCGCGGGCATCCCGAGCCACCTCTCGCCCGTCCCCTGCCCCACCCCGATCGCCGCGTTCGCGGTCGGCCACCTCGGCGCGGCCGCGGGCGTGATGGTGACGGCGAGCCACAACCCGCCCGAGTACAACGGCTACAAGGTCTACTGGGACAACGCCGCACAGATCATCCCACCGCACGACACCGGCGTCGCGACGGCGATCGACGCCTCGCCGCCGGCGGACCAGGTCCCCCGCATGCCCTTCGACGAGGCGAGGCAGAAGGGCCTCGTGCGCGACTTCCCCGAGGAGCTCGAGCCGAGCTACCTCCGCGCGATCCGCGGCGTCGCGGTGCGGAGCGACGGCGATCGCAGCCTGCGCATCGTCTACACGCCGCTGCACGGGGTGGGCAACCGCCTCGTCCGCAAGGCGCTCGAGGAGGCCGGCTTCACGCGCGTGACGAGCGTGCCCGAGCAGGCCGAGCCGGACGGCGCGTTCCCCACGGTCGCGTTCCCGAACCCCGAGGAGAAGGGCGCCATGGACCTGGCGTTCGCCCTCGCGAGGAAGGAGGGCGCCGATCTCGTCCTCGCCAACGATCCGGACGTCGACCGGCTCGCCGTGGCGGTGCGGCGCGCTGACGGCGACTACGTGCAGCTCACGGGCAACCAGGTCGGCGTGCTCCTCGGCCATTACCTGCTCACCGAGGGGCGCGCCGGGAACGCCGCGAACGAGCGCCGCCTCGTGCTGGCCTCGTGCGTCTCGACCCCGCTGCTCGGGGTGATCGCCGCGGCGCTCGGGGTGCATTACGAGGAGACGCTGACCGGGTTCAAGTGGATCGCGAACCGGGCGATGGACATCGAGCGCTCGACCGGCGCCCGCTTCGTGTTCGGCTTCGAGGAGGCGCTCGGCTACACGATCGGCCCGCTCGTGCGCGACAAGGACGGCATCAGCGCCGCGGCGGTGCTCGCCGAGCTCGCGGCGGTGCGCAAGGCCGAGGGCAAGACGCTGCTCGACGAGCTCGAGGCGATCCACCGCGAGCACGGCCTCTACGTGAGCGGGCAGCGCTCCTACACGCTGCGCGGCGTCGACGGGGTCGGGAAGATCGCCGCGATCATGGACGCGCTGCGGAAGAGCCCGCCGGCCGACATCGGCGGCGTCCCCGTGACGGCGTGGCGCGATTTCGAGGCGCGCACGCGCACCTGGAGCGACGGCCGGACCGAGCCGCTCGTCCTGCCCCCGAGCAACGTGCTCGTGTACGAGCTCGACGGCGGCAGCCGGATCATCGCGCGCCCGAGCGGCACCGAGCCGAAGATCAAGTTCTACTTCGACGTGCGCGAGGGGGTCGCCGCGGGCGAGCCGCTGGGCGACGTCGAGGCCCGCGCGGCGGCGCGGCTCGACGCGCTGGCGAGGGCGTTCTCGGCCCTCGCCGGCATCGGCTGACGGGCCCCTTCAGCCGCCGGAGCAGCGGAAGGCGGCGCGGCCGACGAAGAACGGGCCCATCTGGCTGATGAACTCCGCGGTCTGCCGGGTCTTTCGCATCGCCTGCACGATGTGCGAGAGCGGGTGGAGCTCCTTGCCGACGAGCCCGATCACGAACTCGTTGTCGTGGGCGTCGAGGCCGTGGCACGCGAGGCGGACGTCGTGAGCGAGGTCCTGTGCGCCGTAGGCGCGGCCGATGGTGCCGTGCTCGCGCAGGATGCTCCCCTGCTCGCGCCCTTCGAGCTTGGCAAAGCCGCCGCTGCGGCGCAGCGGGTACCACACCGCCCAGGGCCAGGCGGGGTTGAGGACGGTCTCGGACGGGCGCCGGAGCAGCCAGTAGTCGAGGTCCTGCTCGTAGCCGGTCGAGTACGTGCGCCCCAGCATCGTGAAATCGGGGCGAAGCTCCAGGGCGCGGAGCTCGCCGCGGTTGAGCGCCGGCCGGACCGTCTGGACGAAGACGGCCGGGTCCTCCGCCCACGTGAGCACCGCGATCCCGCGCGGATCGCTGATGTCCTCGTAGACGACCGCGCCGATACGCTGGGATGAAAGCGCCTGGCCGACCGCGGCGGTCAGCTCCGCCGGATCGGCGGCGCCGGGGCAGCGGAAGACGAGCAGCTGCATGAACAGCCGGCGGTCGATGACCTGCGGCCGCCCGTCGCGCGGCGCGCCCCGCTCGGTTACGTCGATATGCGGCAGCTCCGGCTCCGCGTGCCCGGCGGCGGGCCGGCCCGTCGTGGATTCGCTCATGGGCGTAGGGGTACCGAGGTTCGCGGAGGACGGCAACTGCGAGGCGCAGCACCCCCGCCGCTCGTCCCGGGTTGCGGTCCGCTCGTCCCGGGTTGCGGTCCGCTCGTCCCGGGTTGCGGTCCGCTCGTCCCGGGTTGCGGTCCGCTCGTCCCGGGTTGCGGTCCGCTCGTCCCGGGTTGCGGTCCGCTCGTCCCGTCCGGTCGAGCCCGCCGCGCGAAGGTGCGTGATGCGCATTACACCTTTACCCACCCCCGATGCCCGATGCTGCCTCCCGGGGGTATGGCCTCTCGGGTCGAAAGGAGAGCTGGACAACGGTGTGATCTTGCCCAGGGCCGCGGCGGCTCGTGTCGCGCACCTGCTCCCGCTAATCATCTCTTGCCATCGAGCCCGACTCACGCTCCCCTGCAAGGTACAACCACGACTCCTGGAGTTGTCCCGACGATGTGCTCCCGGGAAGAGCTTCCCGCCCGAGGTTGCACGCGCCTCCGCCCGCGATCGGGCTCGGCTTCGTCGGGGCTTCCCCGCCGTAGGTTCGCCGCGATGAAGACGCACGATACGAAGAGCAAGTCCTCGACCCCCCCCGGCAAGTGCAAAGGAACGTTGCTGGTCAACCTCCGGTCGTTCGTCAACACGAACCGCGACGCCGGAGCCTGGGAGCGGCTGGTGACCTCGCTGCCCAAGTCAGACCGGGACGTACTTTATCAGCCGCTGCTGGCGAGCAGCTGGTACCCGATCGGCGTCTGGAACCGGGCCCTGCGAACGCACGTGCGGACAGCGAACGACCAGGCCGCCGAGATCAAGCGGTTTGCTCGCTACGTCGCGGACCGCGACCTCAATACGGTGTTGAAGTTCGCGCTCTCGATCGCCATGCCCGATACGATCGTCGCCCGCACTGGAATGTTCTGGTCGCGCTACTTCGACGCCGGCAAGGTCTTCCCGCGCATGGTGAAGCCGCGGGAGTGGATGCTGACCATCACGGGTCCGACCGGGGACGACGAGGGGCCCTCGGCGATGAACTGCGGAGACGGCGTCTGCGGCTGGGTCGAGCAGGCGCTGCTCCTGTGCGGCGCGTCCACCCCCAAGGTGACGCACCAGCGGTGCCGGTTCCGCGGCGCGACCGAGTGCCTCTCCGAGGTGGTATGGTGAACGACCTGATGGGGCTCGGTCTTCCCGTCGTTCTGCCGGCGCCCTCGTTTGCCTATTGACTTGTTCCTTCGCTCTGATCCAAACTGGATGCAGGCGGGACACATATGTACACGAAGCCTCTCATGGTGAGGTCGTCGTGCTGGCTCCTTCGTCCCCCGAGCGTGGGGGTCAGCCTCGTGCCCGCGCCGCGACTCGTCTCCTGACGGCCGCTGGCCGGTCAGCCTGATGGGATGTGGTGGGGGTGGAGACCGGCGGGCAGGTACGAGGGAGATTGACCCTGCAACCCTCCAGGTAATTTCATGCTGTCACCTCGCTCGCAGCGGCACAAGGAAGTCAAGGACAGCCTCAAGGCGACGCCGCATCCGGTCTGGGTCGAGGACATGATCGAGTCCCTGGCCGACCAGTGGAAGGCGGCGGTCTACACGCCGCCGATTGCGCGAACGTTGACGGAGCCGGTCGACCACGAGACCTGGGGCGTGCTCATCCGGGAGTTCTTCTGCGTGGTCGAGGCGTTCCCGAAGTACATGGGTCTCAGCCTGGCCAAGACGACCTACGGCCAGACGCCGCGCGATTTCCTGGTGCGCGACTGGCTCATCGGCAACATCCGGGTCGAGGCGCTGCATGTGCGCTGGTACCTCGACTGGGCGGCGGGGCACGGCATCAGCATGTCGGACATCACGAGCCACCGTCCGACGCCGGAGGTCGCGTCGCTCTTCGAGTGGCTCTGGTCGGTGTCCCACCGCGGCTCGCTCGCGGAGGCGGTTGGCGCCGTCAACTATGCGATCGAGGGGATCACGGGGGAGTGGTCGCGCGTGGTGCTGCCGGCCTTCACCAAGCTCTACGGTGAGGGGAGCAAGTCGCTGACGTGGCTCGCGGCGCATGCGAACTACGATGACGCGCACCCGCGCGAGGCCCTCGAGATCGTGAAGCTCGCGACCACCTCGGCCGAGGAGATCCGCCGGGTGAATTCGAGCGTCGCGCGCTCGCTCGAGCTGTTCGAGCGCGCCCTCAAGTCCTGCAGCGTCCCGCCCCGCGGCGGCAGCTGACCGGGGGCGCCCCCCGTCGCCCGCGCCGCCGGCGCGGCAGGCCGCCCTCGCCCTCTCCGGCACCGGCCCACCCGCGGCCCCCCGGCGGTCCCGGAGCGACCGCCGCGGCCCGAACGATCGCAGGCACTCCCGGAGTGCATCTGGCGCGAGAGATACCGCTCGGCGTTTGCTGCCGGGCGTGTGCCCGCCCCTGAGCTACTGCTCGGCGCGGGTCTCCCGGCGTACGACCGGCGCTCGACCTGCGGTGAAGGAGACAAGAGTTCTCCTGACAAGCCAACAGGAGACGGGGTGACTGCCGCGCGGTCTTGCCCGGAGGCGTAAACCGTCACGATTCCTGGCGCGCGGCACTACGCGGCACGCCAGAAACCGATTGGCTCGAAACGAGAAACGTCCAAGACGCCAATAGGACCAAGCGTTCTTCTTTACCCTTCTTCTCGCATCTTCACACGAAGGCCATTGACCGGCGCCGGATCGCCCGCCCCCTTCGTGCCGAAGCCTCGAGAAAACGCCCCGCACAGCGCATCCCGCTGCCCCCCCGCGGTCCCGCACGCCCCCCAATCTTCCCCCCGCGCCGCCCCGCGTCGCCCGCGCCCCCCGGACCAGAGCGGGGCTCACCCGCACAGGAGACGGGCCCAGATCGACGTTTTCGGCGCACAGGCGTACTCCAGTACGCCGAGCACCGAAAACGCCGAGATGGGCCCGTATCCGAAGCGGGTGAGCCCCGCTCTAGCGGCCGTAGACGGCTTTGCGGACCTTTTTCTTGAGATCGTCGAGCACGAAGGGCTTCGTGATGTAGTGACGAGCACCGGCCTGGATGCCGGCGATGACGTCCATCGGATCCGACTTCGCGGTCAGGAAGATGATCGGCACGCGACGCATCGGCTCGTTCTCGCGGAGCCGCTTCGTCATCGTCACCCCGTCGAGCTTCGGCATCATGATGTCCACGATCACCAGATCCGGCCGCGGCTCCTGCTGGGCCAGCGCCAGACCGTCGACCCCGTTCGTCGCGATCACGGTGTCGAACTCGTCGCTGAGGAACCGGGCGATCATCGCCGCCGTGTCCTCCTCGTCCTCCACCACCAAAACTCGCTTTTTTGTCGCGGTCACCATCTGCGCCGGGAAAGAGTAGCGCGAAGCGGACGACGGGGGCCGTGTCCCGGGATTTTTTTCCAGCACATCGGAAGCCCATCGATTTTCTTCACTGTCAGTGCAATCGCCGCGTGCGCCGGCGGCCCGCGCAACGAGGGCGCGCGGCGCCGCACGGGCGCCACCCGGAGCTGGGCAGTCCCGGGCACACCGCGCGACGTCGTGAGAGCCGGCGGCGCCGATGTCAACACCGCGCTTGCCGGGCCGCTCCGCGGAAAACCGACGGGATCGCGGGGGCTCAGGCCGTGCCCGCCGCCGCGCGCTCGAGCAGCGACGCGAGGCGGTCGAGCGGCATCGGCTCCACGAACGTGCTGCCGATGTCGCGCATCAGCACCGCCCGGACCGACGAGCCGCGGCGCTTCTTGTCGAGCGACAGGAAGCGCAGCGCGGCGGAGACCGGCTCGTCCTCGATCCGGGTGGGCAACCCGAGCCGGTCGAGCAGGCGGATCACCCGGTCGGCCGCCGCACGGTCGGTCACGCCGAGCGAGCAGCCGACGCGGAGTATGGCCACCATGCCGAGCGACACCGCCTCGCCGTGGGCCAGCCGGACGAACCCACCCTCCGCCTCGAGGGCGTGCCCGAGCGTGTGGCCGAGGTTCAGGAGGGCGCGGTCGCCCGACTCGCGCTCGTCCCGGGTGACGATGGCCGCCTTCACGGCGATCGAGCGGCGGATGATCTCGGCGAGCAGGCCGGGGTCGCGCGCGAGGACACGGTCGGCCTCGCGCTCGAGCAGCGCGTGCAGCTCCGGATCGCCGATGCAGGCCGACTTCACCACCTCGGCGAGCCCGCTCCGGTAGGCGCGGTCGGTCTCGGTCGCGAGCGCCGCCGGGCTCGCGACGACGGCGGACGGCTGGTGGAAGGTGCCGACGGCGTTCTTCGCGGGGCCGAGGTCGACCCCGGTCTTGCCGCCGACCGAGGCGTCGACCATCGAGAGGAGCGTGGTCGGCGCCGCGACCCAGCGGACGCCGCGGAGGAGCGTGGACGCAGCGAAGCCGCCGATGTCGGTCACCACGCCCCCGCCCTGCGCGAGCACCACCGCGTCGCGATCGGCCCCCGCGTCGATCATCGCCGTGAGCGCCGCCTCGACGGCCGCGAGCCGCTTGTGCTCCTCGCCGGGCTTCAGCACCGTGACCGACGCGGCCGGCTTTCCCTGCGCCGCGAGCGCGGCGAGCAGCGGGGCGCCCCAGAGGCGGCTCACGTTCTCGTCCGTGACGACGAAGACCGACGACGGCGCGAGCGCGGCGACGGCGTCGGCCGTGGACGCCGCCCCGTCGGAGGCGATGCGCACCGCGTAGCTCTTGTCGCCGAACGGCACGAAGAGCGGACGATCCGCGTAGGCGCGAAGGACGCGCGCGGCGACGTCCTCCGGGGAGACGCCGTCCGTCGCGACGCGCGCGTGGGCCTCGGCGTAGACGGGCGCGCGCGCCGTCAGGAGCTCGCGGATGCGCGCCTCCCGATCCGGCGCGCCGTCGAGCAGCGGGCGGGTGCCGCCCCGCGTGCGCGCGGCGATCGTGCGCGGGGACGCGCTGAGCGCGACGACGCAGCCGCGATCGAGCGCCTCGAGGCGGAGCGCGGGATCGACCAGGGCGCCGCCGCCGAGGGCGATGACGCGCGGGCCCGGCGTCGCGAGGAGCCGGCGCAGGGTCGCCGCCTCGAGCGCACGGAAGCTCGCCTCGCCGCGCGCGGCGAAGAGCGACGGCACGCTCTCGCCGGCCTCGGCCGCGATGGCGTCGTCGAGATCGATGAACGGGAGGCCCGCGCGCGCGGCGGCGATGCGGCCCACGGTGGACTTGCCGGCCCCCATGAAGCCGGTGAGCAGGAGCGGAGGTGCGTCGGGGTGGAGTGCCATGGCCTTCAGTAAGAGCGGACCTGCTGGAGATAGCTGTCGACGTTGCGCGAAAGCTCGGTGAGGCTGTCACCGCCGAACTTCTCGAGCAGGGCGGCGGCGAGCGTGATCGCCACCATCGCCTCGCCGACGACCGAGGCGGCCGCGACGGCGCAGACGTCGCTCCGCTCGAAGGCGGCGTCGAACGGCTCCTTGGTGCGCACGTCGACCGAGGGGAGCGCGCGCTTGAGCGTGGCGATCGGCTTCATGGCGGCCCGGCAGATGAGCGGCATGCCGTTCGTGATGCCGCCCTCGAGGCCGCCGGCGCGGTTCGACGGGCGGGTGAACGCGTGCGACCCCTGGTCGTACGCGATCGGGTCGTGCACCTCGGAGCCCGAGATCCGCGCGGCCTCGAAGCCGATGCCGATCTCGACGCCCTTGATCGCCTGGATGCTCATCAGCGCCTGCGCGAGCCGGCCGTCGAGCTTGCGGTCCCACTGCACGTGGCTCCCGAGCCCGGGCGGCAGGCCGGTGGCGATCACCTCGAAGACGCCGCCGAGCGTGTCGCCGCGGTGCGCGGCCTCGCGGATGGCGTCGCGCATCGCCTGCGCGGCCGCGGCGTCGACGCACGCGAGGTCGGAGGCGCGGGCGCGCTCGCGGAGCTCGGCGAGCGGGAGCTCGCCGCTGCCAGAGGCCGCGGAGGTCTGCGCCTGCACCGGGCCGATCGAGAGGACGTGGGCGAAGACCTCGACGCCGACCGACCGGAGGAGCTTGCGGCAGACGCCGCCCACCGCGACCCGCGCCGCGGTCTCGCGCGCGCTCGCCCGCTCGAGCACGTCGCGCAGGTCCCGCCGGGCGTACTTCAGGCCGCCGGCCAGATCCGCGTGCCCCGGGCGCGGGCGGGTCAGCGCCTCGGGCGGCTCGGGGAACGGCTCGGGGCCCATCCGCCCGGCCCAGCTCGCGTGATCGCGGTTCTCGATCACCATGGCGATGGGGCCGCCGAGCGTCTCGCCGCCGCGCACGCCGGCGACGAGGCGGACGCGATCGGTCTCGATCTTCATCCGCCCGCCGCGCCCGTAGCCGCGCTGGCGCCGCGCCAGATCCTCGTCGATGTCCTCCGCAAGGAGCGGCATGCCCGCCGGAATACCCTCGACGGTCGCAACGAGCTCCGGCCCGTGCGACTCGCCGGCCGAAAGCCACCTGAGCTGCGTCATCGTGTGGAAAACCTCCTCTGCGCCCGGAGCTCCGGGCCAAGCTTGCTGCGTATTACAGGTCGATCTGCTCCACGTCGACGCCCTGGGTGGAGGAACGGCCCGCATCGTCGTTTTCCGCTTCGATCGGGGTCAAGGACCGGCCGGCGCCGTCCCCTCCGACTACCGGCTCGCCCAGGAACCGGGTCGCCACCGCGGCGAAGCTCTTCGGCAGGTCGGTGACGAGCAGCGCGAGGCTGCCCGGCGCAGTCCGGGACGTGGCGAGCCCCCGCTCGGCGAGGAACGACGCCACGTCCTCCGCGGTCGCCGACGCGCTGTCCACGATGGGGAGAGGGCCACCGGCCAGCGCCGCCGCCTCGGCCTCGATCGCGGCGCGGAGGAGCGGGAAGTGCGTGCACCCGAGCACGACCGAGCGGGCGCCCGCGCCGATGAGCGGCTCCAGGTAGCGCCGCGCGACGAGCCGCGGGACCTCGCCCTCGACCCAGCCCTCCTCCGCCAGCGAGACGAGCAGCGGGGCCGCCTGGCCAGCGACCTCGGTGCGGGTGCTGAGCGACGCGACGGCGCGGGGATAGGCGCCCGACGCGATGGTCCCGGCCGTCCCGAGCACGCCGATCGTGGCGCCGCGCGACGCGGCGACGGCGGCGCGCGCGCCGGGCAGGATGACCCCGAGGACGGGCAGATCGAGCTCGACCCGGAGCATGTCGATCGCGACGGCGCTCACCGTGTTGCACGCGACGACGATCGCCTTGACGCCGCGCCCGATGAGCACGCGCGCGCAGCCGAGCGCGTAGCGGACCACCGTCTCCGGCGACCGGGTGCCGTACGGGACGCGCGCCGTGTCGCCGAGGTAGACGATGTCCTCCGCCGGGCAGCGCCGGCGCAGCTCGCGCACGACCGTGAGGCCGCCGAGGCCCGAGTCGAACACGCCGAGCGGCGCGTCGCGCTGGGACGTCACGGCTCCTCGATGCGGAAGAGGTGCACCGGCTCGCGGAGGAAGTGCTCGCGCGCGACCGCGTCGATCGCGCTCCGCACGAGCCCCTCCGGCGCGTCGTGCGTGATGAGCACCACGTCGACCGCGGGCTCGCGGGCCGCCGGGCCGCCCGCGGGCGCCGCGCCCGAGCTCCCCTTGGTCGGCCCCTGCTGCACGATCTGCTCGATGCTGACGCCGGCGTCGCCGAGCGCGCCGGCGAGGCGACCCATGACGCCCGGGCGGTCCTCGACCGCGAAGCGCAGGTAGTACCGCGAGACGGTCTCGCTGAGCGGGCGGACCGGGCGGGGCTTGATCGACATGCCGCGGCCCTGCATGCCCGCGACGCCCGAGGCGATCGAGCGCGCGACGTCGAGGATGTCGGAGACGACGCTGACCGCGGTCGGCATGTCGCCGGCGCCGCGCCCGTAGACGAGCGACGGGCCGACGGCGCGCCCCTCGAGGAGCACGGCGTTGAGCACGCCGGAGACGTTGGCGAGCACGCTCTGCTTCGGGATCAGCGTGGGGTGCACGCGCAGCTCGATGGAGTCGCCGAGGTCGCGGCCGATCGCGAGGTGCTTGATCGTGTAGCCGAACCGATCAGCGTAGCGGTGGTCGGCCTCCTCGATGGTGCGGATCCCGGACGTGGGCACGTCGGCGCTGTCGACCTGCGCCCCGAAGGCGAGCATCGCCAGCACGATCAGCTTGTGCGCGGCGTCATGGCCGTCGACGTCGAGCGTCGGGTCGGCCTCGGCGTAGCCGAGCTCCTGCGCCTCGCGCAGCGCGGCGTCGAACGACGACCCCGTGTCGCGCATGCGCGTGAGGATGTAGTTGCAGGTGCCGTTCAAGATCGCGGTGACGCGCTCGACCCAGTCGCTCGCGAACGCGTCGCGGAGCGTCCGGATGATCGGGATGCCGCCGCCGACCGCCCCCTCGAACGCGAGGTCGACCTGGCGCGACGCGGCCCGCGCGAGGAGCGCGGGGCCGTGGGCGGCGAGCAGCAGCTTGTTCGCGGTGACCACGCCCTTGCCGCGATCGATGGCGCGCTCGATCAGCGCGCGCGCGGGCGTATCGCCGCCCATCACCTCGACGACGACGTCGATCGTGGGGTCGTCGACCACGTCCTCGGGGTTCGTGGAGAGCAGGCCGCGATCCAGGGCCGCGACGCGCTCCTTCTCGAGGTCGCGCACGACCACGCGCTTCACCACGAGGGGCACGCCGGCGCGCTCCGCCAGGTAGCCGGAGTTCTCGGCGAGGAGGCGGAGGACGCCGCCCCCGACCGTCCCGCAGCCGAGGAGCCCGATCTGGATGGGGGCGCCGCCACGCAGGCGCCTGCGATCGCTGGCGGCGTGGGGTTCAGGGTTCAAGTTCAGGGGCGAGGCGCCTTCCGTCTTCATGCGCGCGGAGCTTAGCGCTTCTCGCGCCGAGACGTGACGCCTATGCTGCGACGGCCATGGCGGAAACGATCAAGGGCGTTCTGGGCAACGAGTTCAGGTTCCACGTGGGCGAGGACGGGGGCGCCGTGGAGCGGGGGCCGCTGCTCCCGCTGCGCGTGCTCGTGGTCGCCGATCTCACCCCGCGCGATCCTCACAACGCCGGGGCGAGCCCGCCCGCCGGCGCGGCCCGCGTCGACGCGAGCCGGTTCGATAACCTCTTCACGATACTCCGGCCGCGGATCGCGATCGAGGTGCCGAGCGTGCTCGCGGGCGGCCGGGCCGCGCGCGTCGACCTGTCGCCCACCGGCATGAAGAGCTTCCGGCCCGACGCGCTGTGCGCCGAGGTGCCGCTGCTGCGCTCGCTCCTCGACGGCCGGCGCGTCCTCGAGCGGCTACACGACGGCTCGGCCACGCTCGATCAGGCGCGCGCCGAGCTCGATCGGCTCTGGGGCGGCTCCCCGCTCGTGCGCGACATCCTCGGCCTGCTCCCGGCGGAGCGCGCGGGCGCGTCGCCGGGTCGACCCGCCGCGCCCGCGCCGGAGCGACCCGCCGCGCCCGCGCCGGGCTCGGACGTGGACGCGCTGCTCTCGATGGTCGATCTCGGCGGAGGCGGCGGCGGAGACGCCGGCGCGGCGCCCCCGCCGGCGGAGGCGGGCGGCGCCGCTCAGAGGCCCGCGGAGGGGGGACGGTTCTCGGAGCTCATCGCGACCGTGGCGGCGAGCGCCCGCCCCCGCGCGGGGCAGGCCGCTCGCCCCGCCGAGGCGATCGGGCAGATCGAGCGCGCGATCGGCGCGCAGCTCGGCGCGATCCTGCAGCACCCGGAGGTGCGGCGCCTCGAGGAGGCGTGGCGGGGGCTGAGCCTGCTCGTGGACCGCGTGAAGACGGCGGAGGGCGTCCGGGTCGAGGTCGTCAGCGCCCGGCCGGACGAGGCGGCCGGCGCGCTCGCGCGGGTGCTCGCGCAGACGGCGAAATCCGAGCCGCCGGCGTCGGTCGCGATCGTGGACGTCGCGATCGACGGCAGCGCCGCCGCGCTCGCGCGGCTCGAGGCGATCGCGCGCGTCGCCGAGGCGCACGCGCTCCCCGCCGTGGTGAACGGCGACGCGCGGCTGCTCGGGGTCGACGATCTCGGCGGCGTCGAGCGGCTCGACAACAAGGCCGCGCTGTTCCGCGCGCCGCACCGGGCGCCGTGGCGCGCCGCGGCGGCGCGGCCTTGCATGCGGTGGGTCGCGATCGCCATGAACCACGTGCTCGGCCGGATGCCCTACGACAAGTCGAGCTCGCGGATCCGGGAGGCGGCGATCGTCGAGCAGCCGGGCGACGAGGGCGGCCGCGTCTGGATCGCGCCGGCGTACGTCGTCGGCGCGCTGATCGCGGCGAGCTTCCGCGAGACGGCGTGGCCGTGCCGCATCGCGGGCGCGATCGGCGGCGGCGTGGTCGGGGACCTGCCGGTGCACGAGGTGAAGGGCGCGTACGAGGGCGACGAGGGCGTCGCGATCCCGACCGAGGCGTTCGTGTCGACCGAAACCCAGCGCGATCTCTCGACGAGCGGCGTGCTCCTGCTCGCGTCGGCCCCGAACAGCGACGCGGTGTACGTCCTCACGGCGCCGACGGCCTATGTCCCTCCGGAGAAGCTCACGTACGACAGCCCGACGGCCGAGCCCGAGGAGCGCCTCGAGCGCGTCTCGCTCGTCGACCAGCTCTTCGTCGCGCGCGTGGTCCAGTTCCTGCGCGCGCTCTGCGCGAAGCTGCCCGCGGACAGCGACCCCGCGGAGGTGCAGCCGGTCGTCGAGGGGGCGCTGTGGACGCTGTTCGAGAACGCGCCCCCGGCCAGCATCGAGCTCGCGGTGAAGGCCGGCCGCGGCGAGGGCGGGGCGCAGATCGCGGTCACGGTGCGCCCGCGCCGCTTCCTCGGGGTCGGGCTCGACGAGGTGTCGCTCGAGCTGCCGCTCGGCTGACGCCTCGGCAGGATTGACGCCGCACGGCCCGCGGGGGAAGAATCGCCCGCATGCGGCTCCGCGTCGCGATCCTCATCTCCGTCCTGAGCACCCTCGTGACGACGTGCGAACGGCCGCCGGCCCCGCAGGCGCCGACGGCCGAGTGCGGCTGCCGCAAGAAATAGCCGCCGGGTTCGCGCATCTCGGCCGGGCCCTCCTCAATCGGCCGCCTCGCGAAGAACGACACGGCGGCTCCCTGGGGCGAATCGACCCCTGTCGCCGCGGAGCACGAGCTCCTCGGGCGGCACCGACCTGTCCTGCGGGTGATGAGCTCCCGGAAGACCCGAGATCGTTCACCCCACCTCGGCGGAGCTCCGGCAGAGGAATCCTGCGTGGCGCACTCACACGCACCGCAGAATCGCCACCCGCCATCCGGAGGCATCGTCTCGACACGATCTCTCCGAGGCGGTCGGCCGGCGCTTCTCCGGTGCCGACGATGCGCGCGGAACGATCGCCTCTCTCGTCTCGACGGAGCGCATCGGATTGCGCCTTTACGCAGATGCTCCGTGGCGCGGTCGCTCATTGCGCGGCCGCTCCGCGGCGCAGTCGCCGATTGCTCAGTCGCTCCACGGCGCAGTCGCTCCGTTGCTCAGTCGCTCGGTTGCGCGGTTGCGCGGTTGCGCGCGAATTGCGCAGCTCGCGCGACGCGCGCTGACCGACTCCTCAGGAGGCGGGCGTTGCGTCCGCCCTGCGTTCGTCGGGAACGGCCCGCGTATTGCAATCGCGACGCCGCATGAAGCCTTTCACCCAGCAGAACCTCCGCTCCGATCACTCGTTCGCCGGCCGCAGGGCCGTGGTGATCGGTGGGAGCATCGCGGGCCTGGTCGCAGCCCGCGTGCTCGCCGACCATTTCGACGAGGTGGACGTTATCGAGCGCGACGGCATCCCCGACGACCTCCGCGAGGCCCGCAAGGGCGCGCCGCAGGCCCGCCACCTCCACGGCCTGCTCGCCCGGGGAGAGCGCATCCTGAACGACCTGTTCCCCGGGTTCACCGAGGACCTGATCCGGGACGGGGCCGTCGCGTACGACTTCGGGGTCGGCCTCGCCTGGCACCACCTCGGCGCGTGGAAGCCGCGCTTCCATACCGGCGTGCAGACCGTGTGCATGACCCGGCCGCTGCTCGAGGCGCACGTGCGCCGCCGCACGTTCGCGCTGCCCGCGGTGCGGCGCCTGGATCGGCGCGAGGTGATCGAGCTCTCGGCCTCTCCCGATCGCTCCCGGATCACCGGCGTCGTGGTCCGACGACGCGACGAGCCGGGCGGGCTCGAGGAGCTCTCGGCGGACCTCGTGGTGGACGCCAGCGGGCGCGGCTCGCGCGCGCCCGCGTGGATCGAGGCGCTCGGCTACGCGCGGCCCGACGAGTCGGCCATCCAGGTCCGGGTGGGGTACGCCGGCCGGCAGTACCGCCCGCGGGATCCGGCGCAGGTCCCGTGGACGTCGCTGTACGTCCTCGGCTCGCCGTCCGACAGCCGGCGGTTCGGCTGTATCGCGCCGGTCGAGGGCGGGCGCTGGGTCGTGGTGCTCGCGGGCCTGTTCGGCGACCACCCGCCCGCCGATCCCGAGGGCTTCCTGGAGTTCGCGCGCCGCCTGCCGAACGACGCGCTCTACCGGGCGCTGCTCGGGGCCGAGCCGGTGACGGACATCGCCACCTACAAGTTCCCGGCGCACCTCCGGCGGCACTACGAGCGCATGGCGAGGATGCCCGAGGGGCTCGCCGTGCTGGGCGACGCGCTCGCGAGCTTCAACCCCGTTTACGGACAGGGGATGACGTCGGCCTGTCTCCAGGCGCTCGCGCTCGACACAGCGCTCGCGGAGCAGCGCCGCCGCGCGGGCCCCGGCGCGATCGCGGGGCTCGCGCGCCGCTACCACGTGGCCGCGGCGAAGGCGGTCGATCTGCCGTGGCAGATGTCCACCGGGGAAGACCTCGCCTACCCCGAGACCGACGGCCGGAGGCCGCTCCTCCAGCCGATCGTGCGCTGGTACACCGGCATGCTGCACCGCGCCGCACAGGTCGATCGCGAGGTCTACGTGCGCTTCGTACGCGTGATGCACATGCTCGACGGGCCCGAGGTGCTCGTGGATCCCCGCCTGATCCTGCGCGTGCTGCGCGCGGGGAGATCGGCCTCGCCGCCCGAGGTGACCGCGGCCGCCCGGACGCACCGGCAGCCCGCCGACGCCTGAGCGGCCCCGGCTGCCGCCCCGCTGCGGTCGCGTGGCGGCGACAGCCTGCACCGGCATGGAGGCCGGCGCCACCAGGCGCGAACGAGGCCTTTGCAGCGTCGACAACGGCCCCTGGTGGGGAGCCGCCTCGCCGCAGAGCGCGGCGGCGGGCGTTGCCTGCCCGTCCTGTTCTGGTAAGAAGTGCGCGCATTTACCCATCACCGCTCGGCGCGCGAGGCGGCTCCTCGCGGAGGCAGGACATGACCGATCCGATGAATCCGCTGCTTGAGCTCGTCACCCGCGATCGAGAGCACGACTGCGATGGGTATGGCCACGTGAACGTCTGTGTGCGGGTGGTCGGCGTCGCCGAGCTGCCGACCCGCGCCGGGCATTTCCGCATCGTCGCGTTCTGGAACAACCGCGACGCCAAGGAGCACATCGCGATGGTGCACGGCGACGTCGTCGGCGCCTCGAACGTGCCGACAAGGCTGCACTCCGAGTGCCTGACCGGCGATGCCATGGGCTCGCTGCGCTGCGACTGCCGAGATCAGCTCCTCGAAGGGCTGAAGAAGATCAAGAGCATGGAGCGGGGCATCCTGCTCTATCTGCGCCAGGAGGGCCGCGGGATCGGCCTCATCAACAAGATCCGCGCGTATGCGCTGCAGGATCAGGGGCTCGACACGGTCGACGCGAACCTCGCGCTCGGCTTCCGGGACGATGAGCGCGACTACGCCGTGGCGGCGCACATGCTGCACAGCCTGAACGTGAGGTCGGTCGAGCTCATCACGAACAACCCCAACAAGGTCCAGCAGCTCACGCAATACGGGGTGTCCGTGACCGGGCGTATCCCGCACGTGATCCCGCCGAACGATCACAACCGCTTTTATCTGGAGACCAAGGCGAAGCGGTCGGGTCATTTCATCGATACGTGGGGCAAGCCGCACCTGGTCGAGCAGAGCGATCCGGTCGTGGTCGACGGGATGTCACCGCCCCCGTCCGAGCCGACCCCCGCGAGCTGAGGCGCCGCGCGGCGCTGTCGTCATCGTCTCACGGCGCGGCGAGCAGGCGGCGCACCCGGCCCGCGTGGGGGCTCGACGGGAACTGCGCGAGGAACGCCTCGGCGCGGGCGCGCGCGGGGTCGGCGCGCCCGCGGCGCAGCAGCGCGTCGATCGCGATGAGCTCCCGCTCCGCCGCGAGCCGGCCGTGGGGGAACTCGGCCCGGTGCTCGTCGAGCAGGGCGAGCGGCGCCTCCGGCGACCGCGCGAGCGCGGCCCTGATCTCCGCGAGCCGTCCGGCCTCCTGGAGCAGCTCGTCGCGCTCCAGCAGGGCGGCCCCGGGCGCGGCCGGCCGAGCCGCGGCACCGCCCTGGCCGGCGCTCCTCGAAGCCAGCTCCCCGCGCGCGGCGGCCCGCGGCGGCGGCTCGGCGCCGGGCACAGGCGCCCCGAGCGCCTGATCGCTGCAGCCTGCGAGGAGGACAGGGAACGCGGCGGCGAGGCCGCCTGCGATCCATCGATGGCGTGACGAATGGTGAACGACGTTCATGTCGCCGGACTCCTTCATGCGGCCGAGCTGACGGATCTCCGCTGACACGGGCTCGCGCCAAGGCGCGCGCCCGTTCCCGGCCGCAGCTCGCCGTCGCCGATGCCGCGGGGGCGGCACGGCGTATTCGACGTGTTCGGTTCGCGCTCCAGCAACGACGGCTCGAGCGCCAGCATCCGTGGCTGACAGGCGTAGTGTAAAATTGAATATCGCTTTGTCAACTCTACTTACATAGGTCGTCTGAAAGCAGCGTGGGCTCTTGTCAAAGGCGGCGGTCGCCGCACTCGGCTCACACTCAGCCCAGAAAGCTCAGAACGTGCCGGCGACGCCCGCGCCGACGCCGCCGATCGCGGGTGCGAGCGAGAGGCGGAAACTCTGCGTGTCCGGGCCGGCAACGCCCGGGCGCGGACCGTGAAACAGAGCTGGAATCAGCACGCCGGCGGCGGAGCCGAACACGGCGCCCGTGAGCACATCGGTGAAATAGTGGCGGTCGCCGGCGATGCGCAGGTAGCCGGAGAGCGTGGCGATCGCCATTCCTTGCGCCCATACCCACGGCGCCGCGCGATAGCCGCGCATCGACGCCACGGTGCCGCTCGCGGCGGCGAGGGAGAATGCGGCCGTGGCGTGGCCGGAGAAAAAGGAGAGATCGTCGTCGTGCGGGACGGGGCGTGAGCAGCTCTCGCCGGCGCAGAGCACATCCTGGTTGTCGTGGCGGGAATAGGGCCGCTGGCGGCCGACAATATACTTGGTGAGCTGGTTCAGGCCCATCGCCACCACCATCGCTTCGGTGACGATCACGAGGTCGGCGGCGGTGTTCTCGGAGCGGCCGTCGTGCCACGCGGCGAGCGCGGTGAGGCCCAGCGCGGAGACGGGCGCGACGCCGAGGACGGTCACGTTGCTGAGATCATGAGCGGTTTCCGGGTTGCCCCTCCAGACCAGCGCGTCGCGGATCGACGTGTCGAGCGCGTTGGTCGCGCACCAGCGGCACGACGCGGGCGCGAGGCCCTTCTTGGAGAGCTCGGAGATGGCCCACCCGGCGCCGCCGACGACGGTGATCGGCAGATCGATCTCCGGCCGGTACGTGAGCTCGGGAGACGGCTCGGCGGCGGCGGCGGCCGGCGACAGGGCGACAAGAAGGACGGGCAGAGCGATCGCGGCGGTACGCACAAGGAGCGCGAGCGTAACCCGGGCGACACGGCGCGGGAATGGATGCGCGCGCCGGGGATCGCCCCTCCCCTCCGCAAGGTGCCGCCGATCGCCGGTGGCGCCCGCCTCGGGTCGCCGGCGGCGTCCACCGGGGTCGCCTCCCCGATCAGGCGCGCGACGGCCCAGGCGCGGCGAGGAGCAGCCCGTCGAGCAGGCGCGCGTGGGCGTCGTCGACCAGGCACCGGAGCTCCACCGGGCCGGCCTTGGACAGCGCGCCCGACGCCGCGAGGGTCGCGAGGCCGTGGTGCATCGCCCAGATCGGGACCGCCAGCGCCATCGGATCGCCCGGCGGGAACGCCCCGGCGCGCTGCGCGTCCTCGACGAACCCGAGGAGCAGCCCGAGGTTCTGCGACGTGGCCGCCGCGACCCGCGGGTCCTCCACGTTCACCTCGCCGGAGTACATCACGTGGAAGGGCGCCGGGTGCTCCAGCGCGAAGCGGACATAGGCGAAGCCGGCGGCCAGGAAGCGCGCCCGGAGCTCGCCCCCGGCCTCGTCGAGGGCGGCCGAGATCTGCGCGCCGAGCGCCGCGCTCGCCTGCACCGCGAGCTCCGTCATCAGGGCGCGCTTGTCCGCGAAGTGACGGTACGGCGCGGCGTGCGAGACGCCGATGCGCCGCGCGACCTCGCGCAGCGTGAAGCTCGCGTTCCCCTGCGCCTCGATGAGCGCGAGCGCCTCCTCCAGCACGGCGCGCCGGAGGTCGCCGTGGTGGTAGGGCCGGTCGACGGCGCGCGACGCGGGAGCAGGAGGGGTGCGCGCGCGCGGGCGGCGGCGCTTCAGGGGGGGAGCCACAGCGCAGGCGCACGGTACCACGAAATCCGCCCGCCGCAGGGCCCGCGGGACGGCCGTGAAGAAAATGTTGGCAGTGGAAACTTTCGAATGTTGCCAGTGTCATCATCGGGCGTGCGGGCGGCCCGGAGAGGGGCCGGCGCGCCGTACCCCCGTCCAGGAAAGGAGCCCCGTATGTCCGAGCCCCGTCGATCCCCCGATCGCGAACACCTCCTCGCCGCCGTGGAGCGCGTCCGCGGCGTCGCCGCCGCCCACGCCGAGGCGTCCGAGCGGCTGCGCACGCTCGCGCCTGCGGTCGTCGACGCGCTGCGGTCGAGCGGCCTCCTCGCGATGGCCGCGCCGCGCGCGCTCGGCGGCGCGGAGAGCGATCCGCTGACGCAGCTGGAGGTCTTCGAGGCGATGGCGCGCGCGGACGCCTCCGCGGGATGGTCGCTGATGATCAGCGCGCTGCTCGCCGCCCTCGCCGGGGGCACCTTGCCCGACGAGGGGGCCCGGCAGGTGTTCGCAGGGCCGTTCCCCACCTTCGCGGGGCTCCAGGTCCCGAGCGGCCTCGCGCGGCGCGTCCCGGGGGGCTACGCGCTCGAGGGCCGCTGGGCGTTCGGCAGCGGCGTGCGGCACGCGCGCTGGGTGTTCACCTGCGCCGTCGTGGCGCCGGAGGGCGGGGCCCCTCCGGCGGGGCCGCCCGAGATGCTCAGCCTCGCCGTCCCCATCGAGCAGGTGGTGCTCGAGGACACGTGGGATGTCGCCGGCCTGCGCGGCACCGGGAGCGATCACTACCGGATCGAGGGCGCGCTCGTGCCCGAGGCGCTGACGTGCCCCTTCCCGGGGGCCCCGCGGCGGCGCGGCGGCGCGCTGTACGCGATCCCCCTGATCGCCCAGCTCGCGGCCGGTCACGTCGGCTTCGCGCTCGGCGTCGGGCGGCGCGCGCTCGACGAGATCGCCGCGGTCGCTCCGCGCCGCATCAAGGCGTGGCCGCAGCTCGCGCTGGGCAGCCACGCGGCATTCCACATGGACCTCGGGCGCGCGGAGGCGAAGCTCGCCGCGGCGCGCGCCTATGCGTTCGACACCCTCGGGCGGATGTGGGACCGGGCGCGCGCAGGGGAGACGCTCTCGATCGAGGACTGGACGGCGATCCGGCTCGTCCAGACCTACGTGACCGACGTCGCCGCGGAGGTCGCGGGCTTCGCCTACCGCGCCGGCGGCGGGGGCGCGCTGTACGCGGCGAGCCCGCTGCAGCGCTGCTTCCGCGATCTGCACGCGGCGACGCAGCACATCGCCGCGACCGACGATGCCTACGAGTTCGCCGGGCGCGCGCGGCTCGGGATCGCCGAGCTGCACCCGATGCTCGCCCCGCGACCGGCCGCGGGCGGCGATCAGGCTCGACAGGCCGGCTGATCGAGCTCACTCACGGGGCCGGGGAAGCATTCGACTCCTGGATCGACGACGTGCCGTTCCATCGATAGCTGCCGCCGGCGGCCGTCCGCCCCTTCCAGGCCCTCTCAGCGCGCCTCCGGCCACACCGGCCGATCGCCGAGGATGCGCGGCTTGTGGCGCTCCAGGTAGGCGCGACACCAGGGGTCCAGCGCCTCGCGCCGGCCGACTCGACGGATCGCCGTGTAGAGCACGAGCTCGCGCAGCTTCATGAACCGGTCGAGCTCCGCCAGCCACCGCGCGGAGAGCGCGTTTTCCCGGGCGTATCCGTCGAGGAATCGGTCGCGAAACATCTGGAGGAGCTCGAGCGGAAGGCCGGGGCCGAGCGGGTCGATCGCGACGTAGAAGAGGACGATCCCGAGATCGCTCGCGAACCACTCGTACGCGCAGTCGTCGAAATCGATCAGCGTCAGCGCGTCGCCGTCCCTGAGCACGTTGCCGAAGTGGGCGTCCGTGTGCACCAGACCGAAGGCGTCCCGGTCCGTCGGCAAGGCCCGGAGCTCCGCGATGAGCCGCTCGATCCGGCCGCCGATCGGCTCGCGCTCGTCCTCCGGCAAGAGCTCCCGTGCACGGGCGAAGTCGCCATCTTCATGCCACGCGTGGCGCCGACGCGCCGACGGCGGGACGTACGCCCTGGTCGCGGCGTGCAGCCGGCCCAGGAGACGCCCCCACGCGGTCGCCACGCCCGGCGTCAGGTCGTCGGCCGAGAGCGGCGCCCCGGGCGCCTTCGCGTACGCGCGCGCGCAGACGGCCTGGCCGGGCTCGCCGAGCAGCGCCGTATAGCTGCCGTCGGCGGCCCGGATCGCCGGCGCGGCGCGGACGCCCCGCGCCGTCAGGTACTCCAGCCACTCGCACTCGGCCTCTACCGCGTCCGGGGACCTGTACCCGGGATCCCCGAGCTTCAGGACGAAAGCGCCGTCGCGGCGCCGCGCCTCGAAGACCTGGCTCTCGAAGCCGCCGAGGAACCGGCAACTCGCCGGATCAGCCCCATAAAGCGCGAGCGCGCGCGCCAGGACCGCGGGGTCGACGGGAGTCGTCACGTCCGCACCCGGGCGGCCCCGCTCAGCGCCCCATCTTCATCTGCGGACGCGCCAGCAAGCGGTCCACGTAGGCCTCCAGCTTGGGCCGCCCCGGCGGGCCGCCCCACAGGCGCTTCCAGATGAACATCGAGCCGATCATCACGTCGGCCGCGGTGAACCAGTCGCCGAACAGGTAGGGCCCGTCCCCGAGCTCGCCTTCGACGACGTCCAGGGCCGTCTCGAAATCCGTCCACCCCCGCTGGGGTTGCGTCTCGATCTTCAACAGGTGGTCGCTCATCGCCGGCTCGAGCTGCGAGGTCGAGTAGACCATCAGCGACAGATAACGCCCCCGCTGCGGCGCGCCGATGGCGGGCGCCAGCCTGGCCTCGGGGAACTTGTCCGCCAGATACAGACAGATCGCCGCGTTCTCGAAGAGCCTGGCGTCGCCATCCACCAGCGCGGGCAGCTTGCCAGCCGGGTTGACCTTCAAGAACTCCGGCGCCTTGTGCTCCCGCTTCTCGAAGTCGATGGGAACGATCTCGTACGAGGTGCCGCACTCGTCGAGCATCCACTTGGTGACGGCCGCACGGCTCTGGGGATTGTAGTAGAGCTTCATCGCTATCTCCCTCTGGTGATCTGGTGAAACGCCCCGCAGGGTCTGTATTTCGTCTAGGACGAAGAGCCTGCCTTGAGCCGGAGGTGCACGGACAGCAGGCGCGGCAGATCGCTCCTCGGGGCCTCTGCGTCGCGCCACTCGCCCAGGTGGACGAGCTCGTACCCGGACGACAGGCCCGCGTTCACGTACTCCGAGACATCGTGCAGGAACGCGGGCACGCGCTCGGGCTCGCCCGTCTCCCGGTTGACGAAGTTGGCCTGACCGCCGCGCAGCTGCCGCATGGGGTGCAGCTCGCAGAGGAAGAGCTCGCCGCCTCCACGCAAGGCGCGGGCCGCCTCGGCGAAGACCGCCTCGACGTGCTCGATGTGCTCGAGCACGAGCATGGCAATCACGACGTCGGACGAGCCGCCGGCGACCGGCCAGGCCTCGTGAATGTCGTGCTGCACGAACCGGACGCGGGGGGAGACCACGCGGGCCCTCGCCTGCCGCAGCATCCCTTCGGAGAAATCCAGCGCGAGGACGCTCCCCGCGCGCTCGGCGAGCCACTGCGTGTTGCGCCCGGTGCCGCAGCCGATCTCGATCACGTCACGGCCGGCCAGCTCCAGGCCCCGTTGCCGGAGCACCGCGGCGGAGAGCTCGCGGGTCCGGTTGGGATCGTCATCGTACGTCGCGGCCCAGCGATCGTACGCCGTGGCGATCTCGGGCCTGCTCGGAGAGGTGGACATGCGCTTGCCCGCCTCCTAGAGCCCGAGCTCGCTCAGCCCCGGATGATCGTCGGGCCGGCGTCCGAGCGGCCAGTGGAACTTCCGGTCCTCCGCCGCGATGCGCACGTCATTGATGCTCGCCTCGCGCCGCCGCATCAACCCGTGGGCGTCGAACTCCCATTGCTCGTTGCCATGGGCTCGATACCAGCTCCCGCTGTCATCGCGCCATTCATAGACGAAGCGCACCGCGATCCGGTCCTCCGTGAACGCCCAGACCTCCTTGATCAGCCGGTAGTCGAGCTCCCGCTGCCATTTGCGGTGCAGGAACGCCTCGATCGCCTCCCTCCCCTGGAAGAACTCCGCCCGGTTCCGCCAGCGGCTATCGACGGTGTACGCCTGAGCCACGCGCGCGGGCTCACGGCTGTTCCAGGCGTCCTCAGCCAGCCGCGCTTTCCGGGCGGCGGTCTCGGCGGTGAAGGGCGGCAACGGCGGGCGCGGCGCGGCGGGATCCTGGCTCAAGGTGCACCTGAACGAACCTTCGTCCAATCTCCCCTTCCCGGCAACCCCTTTTCGCGCTCGGCTCTCCAGCGGCTCTCCGGGGCTCACCCGCTCCCCTCCTGCGGCAAGCACGCGCACGGCCGGTTCAGCGCGGGAGGGGCATCCACGCGCCGTCCGCCGGAACGTGGATGTGCGCGGACAGGCGCTTCGTCGCGGCGCGCTGCACGAACGCCGTGACCGGCTCGCGGTAATGGCCGAAGGTGGTGTGGTGGATCGGGATCACGTGGCGGGCGCGGAGGAGCGCCGCGGCGGCCACGGCCTCCTCGGCGTCCATCGTGCGGAGGCCGCGCGCGCCGTCGACGCCGACCGCGCCGAGGTGCGGCAGCCAGAGGTCGATGGGCGCGAAGCGGGCCGCCACCGCGCGCATGGGATCGGTGAAGACCGAATCGCCGGTCCAGTAGATCGAATAGGGATTCTCGCCCTCCCAGCGCAGCACATACCCGTTGCCCTTTCCGAGCGTCGCGTCGAGCGCCGCATCGTGGGCGTGGTTCGCCGGGACGGCGAGGATCCGGAGGCGGCCGGCGCGGGTCGGAATGACCGTCTCGCTGTCCCAGTCGAGCGGCGTCAGCCTCGTGAACCCCGCGGCGCGCGCCGCCTCGGCCGCGTCGGGCGGGAGGACGAAGGGGACGTCCTTCGGGAGCGTCTCCTTCGCGACCGCATCGAAGTGGTCGGCGTGGTTGTGGCTGAGGAGGATGACGTCGAGGCGCCCGAGCGGCTCGGCGGGAGGATCCGTGTAGCGGGCGACCGGCGCGTTCTCGACGCCGGTCGACGGGTGCTTCGGGAGGACGAACGCGGCAGGCCCGCGCGGCCCGAGGACGGGATCGGTGAGGAGCCGGAGCCCGTCGCGCTCGAGGATCGCCGTCGGACCGCCGCGCCACTGGAGACGCGCGCTCGTGGCCTCGGCGGCGGCCGATGCGCCGGCCGAGGGCCCGGCGGCGGCCGATACGCCGGCCGGCGGCGCGCTGGCGTCGACGCGGTTCGCCGGCGCGCACGCGGCCAGGGAGAGCGCGAGCAGCGGTGCCGCGAGGGCGGCCGCGCGCGCCGGCGGCGTCCGCGGGAGGCGCGCAGAGCGCTCGCCGGACCCGGGCACCGCCCCGGTGAAATGAGGATCTGGAAGCTCCTCGGCACGTCCAATCGACCCGCTCGAGACACGCATGCTCTGGTTCATCGTCGTCGCCTTTCTGGCCGCGCTGTGGCGAGGAGCACTTCGGCGAGGGAACGCGCGCGCGCGGCGGCGCCCGGTCCCCCCTCGCGGACGGCGGTCACCGTCGCGCCGTCGATCAGCAACAGGAGCTGCGGCGCCAGCGCGCCGGCGTCCGGCACGCCGGCGTCGCGCAGGAGCCCCTCGAGATAGTCGATGAGCCGCTGCTTGTGGCGCTGCGACGCCTCATGGGCGGGGTGGCTCCGGCTCGCGACCTCGACCATCGTGTTGAGGAACGCGCACCCGCGGAAGTCGTTCGCGGCGAACCGCTCGGCGAACGCGTCGAAGACCGCGAGCGGTCGCTCGCGCGGGTCGCTCGCGAGCTCCTCGACGCGCCCGGCCAGCCACGCGCGAAAGCGCGCGTCGCGCGCGTCGAGCACCGCCACGAGCAGCTCGTCCTTGGTCCGGAAGTGGCGATAAAAGGTGGCCTTGGCGACCTCCGCCTCGGCGATCAGGCGATCGACGCCGACGGCGCGATACCCCTCCGCATAGAAGAGGCGCTCCGCAACCTCGAGGATGTGCCGCCGGGCATCGCTCACGTCCCTGATTAAGACAGACAGGTCTGTCTTGTCAAGGGCGCGTCGCCGCCGGCGCGGGCGCGGGCGGCTCGGCGGGGAGCGCCAAGAGAAGAAGGGAGAAGACCCCTGTTTCTTCTCTTCCTGTCCTGGCGTCCTTGGCGCCTCGGCGGTTCACCCGCTCTGCGTCGCTGTACCCGACGCGGCCGAGCGCCGGTGCGCGGCGGGGACCCTCCCTCGCACCGGCGCCGCCCCTTCCTTCACTTCACGGGACGCTCATCTCGAACGCCACGCTGTAGTTCGGCTGGGCCTTGCCCGTGACCGAGCCGACGAACGGATCCGAGTCGCGCAGCTGACCCCAGCGCGTCGTGCCGCCCGTCATCGACGTTCCGTCGGTCGTCGCCGCGTAGCCGACCATCACGCCGGAAGCTGGGAGGCTCCGCGCCGTGATCTTCACCGCCTCGCCGTCGATCTCGACACCGCTGATCTCGATGCGGGTGTTGCCGCTCCAGAGCTCGAATCCGCGGCCCTGCGCCCACTCGGTGAACGCCGTCTGGTGGGGAGACGGCAGCGCGCTGTCCCAGACGAGCGGCGGCACCGGAACCTGGAAGCGCACGGTGACGACGTCGCCGCTGCGCTCGACGCGCGTCGGCTGGAGCGGCTGCCAGTCCTTCCCGAGGACGACCTTCTCGAAGTAGACCTGGCCGTATTTCTCGCCGAGCTGCTGGTACCCGTTCGCGTTGAGGTGGATGTGATCCTGCGCGTACGGATACTGGTACTTCGGACCCGAGCAGACGATATCGCCCGGATGGGTCACGCCCACGCGCCACTGCGCCAGGGTCGACGTCGACCGCGAGCCCACCTCGGCGTGCACCGAGTGCTGCTGGGATACAAGCATCGGGATGCTCCGCGACTGCCCGGTGAGCGGCAGGATGTCCTGGTTGTAGTCGGACCACAGCTTGAACAGCTCGTCCTCGTAGGTCGCGCTGCCGGCGTCGGACTCGCCGTGCGTGATGAGGATGGCGCCGACGCCAAAGGTCTTGCCGGCCTGGCTGGCGAGCCGCGCGATCGCCTCGGCCTCGAACAGCGTCGCCGCGTAGGCGCGGCCCATGGACGTGGCGCCGCTGGCCACCTCGGTGGCGCCCTTCCGAAGGACGCTCATCGGCTGGCCGCTCTCGCCGACGACCGTGTGCACGGTGACGTGGTCGCCGCCCGCGGCGGCCTTCACCAGCGACGAGATCTGGTCGGCCATCGCCGTGTGGGGCGTCTCGCCGTAGAGGTTCTTCGGGTAGGCGCTCGGGTACGTCGTCGCGAAGTTGCGGATGGGCTCGACGAGCGGCACCAGGGAGAGGGCGCTGCTCTCCGGATCGAACGGCGGCACGGTCGCGTCCCCGAGGGACAGCTTCAGGTTGTTGAAGCGCTGCTGCGTCCCGATGGGCGGCGTCCCCTCCGCGCCGACCGACAGGCTCTGTCCCGTGCCGACGATGCCGGTCCAGTCCCAGGCCGGCGCCGGAGGTACGCCGCCGCCGGCGCCGCCGGTGCCCGCCGGGCTGCCCCCGGTCCCTGCGCCGCCCCCGCCGTCCGCCGCGCCCCCGGAGCCGGCGGAGGCGCCGGAGCCGCCGGTGCCGCTCCCGCTGCTCGTCGCGCCCTGACCGCCGGAGCCTCCGTCACCCCCCGCGCCGGAGGATGAATCGCTCGATGAATCGCACCCGAGCCCCATCAGGAGAAGAACGAGGATACCTGATGAGCTGAGGCCCAAGAACAACGGATTTCGCATGATGGCTCCTTGTCGCCCACGAGCTGGTCCGCAGATCCCGCGTCCGAGGGAGTGGATCGCCGGTCCTCGCGATCGAGGCGGGGCCGGCGATGCTGCGGAGGCGATCCGCGCTGGCGTCAGGCACGGCTGTCCAGGGCCGCGGCGCAGGGCGCGGGCTGTGGTGCGCGGTAGGCGCATAGTAGAACCAAACCGGTTAAGCTTGTCAAGTTTTCAAGGTCCCACCCGATACGCTCTCACTGTAATACAAGCAACACGTGCTCGCTCCTTCGCCTGGGCATCGTGAGGGGCCGCTGTCACGCCACAGCGCTGCCGGGCGAGCCATGAGGAGGAAGATGGACTAGGCCCTCCCCCTGTCGCGCGGGGAGCGGCGTCGCCCCCGCGCCGAGGAGGACCCATCATGGACCTGCGAATTTCTGGTCAACGAGCGATTGTCACCGGCTCGACCGCCGGGATCGGGCACGCCATCGCGCAGCGCCTCGCCGGAGAGGGGGCCGAGGTCATCATCACCGGGCGCACCCAGGCTCGCGTCGACAAGGCCGTCGCCGCCATCCTCGAGCAGGCGCCCTCGGGGCGGGTGCGCGGCCTGGCCGCGGATCTGGGCACCGAAGCGGGCTGCCGCAAGCTCATCGAGGCCACGCCCGACGCCGAGATCCTCGTCAACAACGTCGGCGTTTACGGCCCCAAGCCGTTCGAGGAGATCACCGCCCGCGACTGGCAGGAGATCTTCGCCACCAACGTCATCTCGGGCGCGCTGCTCTCGCAGCACTACCTGCCTCGAATGCTCGCCCGGGGCGCAGGCCGGGTCATCTTCATCTCCAGCGAGTCGGCGGTGCAGATCCCGGCCGAGATGATTCACTACGGCGTCACAAAGACCGCCCAGTCGGCCCTCGCCCGCGGCCTCGCCGAGCTCACGCGGGGCACGGCGGTGACCGTGAACTCGGTCCTGGTCGGGCCGACCCGGTCCGAGGGCGTCGATCGCTTCGTGACCGATCTGGCGTCGAGCCGCGGCGCGAGCGTCGCGCAGGTCGAGAGCGAGTTCTTCACCACCACGCGCCCGACCTCGCTCCTCGGCCGCTTCATCACCTCCGAAGAGGTCGCCAACGTGGTCGCCTTCCTGGCGAGCGGGCTCGCCGCGGCGGTGAACGGCGCCGCCGTGCGCGCCGAGGGCGGACTCTTGAAGGGCGTCTTCTGAGATGAGCGACAAGGGATTTCTGAGCTGGGTGACGCGGCTGGTCCTCCTGCACCGCCGCGATCTGCTGGGGGTCGCGAGGCACCAGGGCCTCGCGGCCGAGGACGCGCTCGACGCCGTGCAACAGGCCTTCGTGACCTTCCTGCGATTGCCCCACGCGCGCGCCCTCACCGACGAGGAAGAGGACAGCCGCAAGCTCCTCACCGTCCTGGTGCGCAACGAGGCCCGCAATGGGCGGCGCCGGCATCATCGCAGCCGGCCGCACCTCGGCGCCCCCGCGGCGCTCGAGGAGCTCGATGCCGGCGCGCCCTCGGTCGAGGCGCTGATCACTGCGGCCGAGGCGCACGTGACCGCGCTCGGCTGCATCGACCGCCTCGGCGAGGTGCAGGCGCGGGTCGTGACGTTGCGGCTGCTCGACGAGCTCCCCGGAGAGGCCGTGGCGGAGCAGCTCGGCCTCACGGCCAACCACGTGGCCGTGCTCCTCCACCGGGCCAAGCAGCAGCTCCGCGAGTGCATCGACGAGCGAGCCTGAGCGGAGCGATCGCTCACGTCGCCGCGCCGAGGGCTCCGGCGGGCGCTCTCCTGGGCGCGCGTCGCGCCATGTACTCTCGAGCGGACTGGGCCATGGTGACCAGCGCGGCGCCGAGCATGATCGCGTCCTTGATCACCAGGCGGCCCCGCCCGCTCAAGTACGGGAACCCGTGCTCCGCGTCGCCGAGCTTCGGCACCCAGCTCTCGGGCGTGGTGATCAAGAACGACAGGGTGACGACGGACATCCCCACCACGAGGAGGCTGCCCACCGCGCCGAGCTCGGGCCTCCAGTAATGCGCGGCGATCAAGAGGCCAAGGCCGACGATCGCCGCGCCGAGCCCCCACGAGAATCGATAGGTCCCGTTGGCCTCGTGCCAGGCCCGGTTGGCCGCCACGAGCTCTCCCTCCTTGTTCATGTGCCTCGTGTACTCGGGCGCCGGGTGTTCGTAGAAGAAGCTCATCGCCGGGCTGTTGGCGACGAAGGGCACGATGCCATCGGCCTCGTAGGGAAACGCCTTGAGCCCGCCGATCCACAGGAGCACGGTGATCAGCCCGATGCGCAGCGCGTGCATTCCGATGCGATCGGCGCGCGCGGCCCATCGCATCGCAGCTTCGAACCAGGTCATGGGAATGCCTCCAGTCAGGGGAGCCCGGGGCCGGAGACTGCCCGGCCACGGGGATCACCCGCAGAGGTCGCGGAGCCGCCGGGCGTTACAAGGCGCCGCGACTTTCTGTCGGCGTGCGTCTCCAGGCCGTGCTCTCCACCCAGGCCGCCAGGTAGGGCGCGCTCGCCTCGCGTCGCTGGAGCAGCACCAGGAACGGCGACGTCACCTGGAAGGACCGGGGCGGCGGCCGCCCGTAGGAGCCGACGACGGCCTCTGCCGTCGCTCCGGCACCGCCCTCGTTCAGGTGGAACTGCACCCGCTGCTTCGCCTCGCCGAAGCACTTCCCGTGCAGCTCCTCGCCGAGTACCGCGAGGCCCCCCCTCGCGCGTCCTCTCTCCTACGGCGCGGCGAGGGCCGCCATCTCGTCGGCCGAGAGGGCACGGTCGTAGATCCGGAAGTCGTCCATGTACCCCTTGAGGAAGGGATCCGTCGGGAACTGCGAATCGCCAAGGAAGTTGCTCGCCGTGGGCGCCAGCTGGGACGGCTTCACGTCGTCTGGAGGAGTCGGCGTGGTCGATGCCACGGAGACACCATCGATCCATATCTGGTACGTGCCGCTCGAGATCGTGACGGCCACATGCTTCCAGACGTTGACGGTCAGCGGGTTCGGGACCGCCACGAACGCCTCGTTTCCATCGTTGTAGACCGCGAAATGCAACTCCCCGACAGCGTTGGACGGGGTGAGATACATGAATCCGTTACCGCCGAAGTCGAAGATGCGAGACCACATGTCGATGCTGCTCAGGTTGACCCAGGTCGCGATGGTGAGATCGTCGAGGCCGTCGGTGAGGGCGTCGGGGAGATCGACGAAGGGGTCGGCGCCCTGCAGGCTGAGCGCGCCGCCGATTCGCCCCGTCGGCGACCATCCGGCGCTCCCGGCGAGCGTCGCGTCATTCGCGTTTCCCGACGCGTCGCTGGCGATGAGGCCGGTCTCCTCGTCGAACGTATAGTGCACGACGAGCGTCGGAGCCGGCCCGGCGCCGCCGCCTCCGCCCGCTCCGCCGCCGCCTTCACCACCGCTGCCGCCGCTGCCCGTCGCACCGCCGCTGCCCGTCGCACCGCCGCTGCCCGTCGCACCGCCGCTGCCCGTCGCACCGCCGCTGCCCGTCGCACCGCCGCTGCCCGTCGCACCGCCGCTGCCCGTCGCACCGCCGCTGCCGGTCGCACCGCCGCTGCCGGTCGCACCACCGCTGCCGCCTTCACCCCCGCCGCCCGCGCCGCCGATGCCGCCTGTGCCCTCGCCGCCCGCGCCGCCCGTGCCAGGCGTGGTCCCGCCGCTGCCGCCTGAGCCGCTCGTGGTGGAGCTTCCACCCGACGTCGTCCCGCTGCCGCCGCCGCTGCCGCCGCTTCCCGGGTCGTCATCGCTCGATCCGCATCCGGTGGCGACTGTTCCGAGCATCACGGCCGTGAGCAGCATGGCCCCGAGACTACCCGACAAGATCGATGCCTCTCTCATAGCATCCTCCAATGAAGGCAATTCCTCGAGCCTCGGGGAACGGTCCGACGGTGCTCGAGAAGGGTTGTAAAGTGGAGCAGGTCGCGCCGACGACGGCGACCCTCGTCAAGATTCCAGCGTCCGGTCGCGAGATGAACCCATCTCACATACCGCGGAACGACACCGTACCATACACTCCGGTCCGGTTCGGCTCCACGGACACCGCGATCGGCCGCTCCTCCGTGGGACGGAGAAGATAGGTCAGCGCAGCGCCCGCGAACGCCGCTGCGCCTACACCGAGAGAGATGTCGGCTATCAGGTACCGCGTACGCACGCTGGCAAGATCGCTGTCCGTGCACTTCGGCCTGCAGGTCTGTTCGAGGTGGTCCTGCTCGGATCGACCCATGAGGCCCCACACCGCAAAGCTCGCCGCGCCCGCGACACCCACGCCCGCCAGCACGTAGGTCCACGCCGGCACCGGACGGTAGCTCTCCGTCACGAGGGCCTGAGCCACCGGGGCCTGCGGGACCACGACGGGCTCGAGCGCGACGTTCAGCTGCTGGAAGCGCTGCCCCTCGAAGAGGATGAGCTCCTTGGCCACCGGCCTGTACCCGTCATGCTCGACACGGTACGTATGCTTCCCCGGATCGAGCCTGAGCGGCGCACCGCTCGATGACAGCTCGACCGGCTGGCCGTCGACCAGGACCCTCGACCCGGCGACCTGCTCGCCGCCGCTCGTCACGTTGAAGACGACCGACGGCGTCGCCCTCTCGATCTCGTCGACCCACGCGGCGCAATCGCGAAGGACCGGCGCCGGGCATTCCGATCGCGCGCAGCCCTTCAGCACACGGCGTGCCTCGAGCAGGTGCTGATTCCTCCGGAGCGTCTGCACCTCGGCGTGCGCCGCGACACACTGCTCCACCCCCGAGGCCGCTCCCGCTTCCGGCGCCGCGGGCTCGTCCGCCGGAGCCGAGAGCGGCCAGAGAGAGGTCGCGAGCAGCGCGAGCACCCCGCGCCCGCCGCGCCTCATCCCGAAAGGCTTCGCCCATCGCAGCACGTCCGTCTCTCCAGCCATCACGCCGAGCTCCTCGTGTCCAG
Organism: Sorangium sp. So ce887; assembly: GCF_051521455.1. Taxonomy (NCBI): domain Bacteria; kingdom Pseudomonadati; phylum Myxococcota; order Polyangiales; family Polyangiaceae; genus Sorangium; species Sorangium sp. So ce887. The sequence goes on from NZ_CP150354.1 coordinate 6,943,588, forward strand.
CAGACTCGCATCCGACAGCCTGTGGAGCAAACTTCCGACGGTCCGCCGGGCGCGTTCGCTCGCGGCCGCCGACCCCGGTCACAGCGCCGCGAGGGCCGCCACCTCGGCCGCCGAGAGCGCACGATCGTAGATCCTGAAGTCGTCCACGATCCCGTTCAAGTAGGGATCCGTCGCGAACTGGGAGCGGCCGATGAAGTTCTGGGTCGTGTTCCCCACCTCCGAAGGTCGGGTGTAGATCAGATCGCTGGTCATCACCTCGACCCCGTCGACGTAAATCGAAGAGCGATTCGGGTTGAAGGAGGCCGTCACCGCGACGTGCCTCCACGCCCCGACCGTCAAGGTCCAGTCCGCTGTATACTCATCGACGCCCGCAAGGGAGTTCACCGAGAAGCGGAGGCCCGGCGGATCCGCCGCCTTCGGGCACAGGTAGATCCACGCCGATTCCCCGGATCCGAAGTCGAAGATCCGCTGCCACAGCTGCTGCCGGCCGAGGGAGACCCAGAGGGAAAACGTGATCTCATCGAGCGTCTGCACGATACCGGGCGGAACGTCCACGTACTGCTCGACCCCCGAGAGGGACAGCGCGTTTCCGATGTGCCCCGGCACCCACGTCCCACCCATCACGATCGCGTCGTGCAGCACGTCGCCGGTGGCGTCCGCCGCGAGGTCTCCCTCGGTCTCGTCGAACGTGTAGTGCAGGAAGAGCCCCCTTTCGAGGTCGACGAGGGGACCGCCCCCGACGCCCCCGGCGCCGGCCTCCCCGCCGGCGCCCCCGGTAGCGCCGGCGCCCCCGGCGTTCCCGGCGCCACCATCCCCGCCATCGCCCCCGATGCCGCCGTCGCCCCCATCGCCGCCGGCGCCCCCGGTAGCGCCATTCCCGCCATCGCCGCCGCGGCCTCCCGAGCTGCTGCTGCTCTCGCTGGAGCTCTGCGTCGCAGAGCCACCCCCGGCGCTCGTCGTCCCCTGCTGGAGATGGGACAGGTCTTCGACGAACGAGCACGCCCCGAGGAGCAGGGGAGCGATCGCCAGGAGCGCACGTGCCGCCGGACGAAGAGCCGCAGGGCCGGCCAGCAACCTTCCATGACCTGCCATGTTCATGTCACCTTCCACAAGATTGACGTCTCCTGAGCGCGTGCGATGAGGCGGTCGTGGCCCGGGGACCACGGCCACCACAGGAGCACAGGGGGAAAGAGCCCGGCGCCCTCGCCGAACCGAGGCGTGGGGCACCCCCGGATGCCAGCTCACGGCCCGCCGGACTCCGGCCAGCCATCGGCGCCCCAGCTCAGCTCGGCCACGCGAAGGGCCCACATGCCGTCCGCGTCGGCGTCGTACGAATGGTAGATATGATACCAGGACTCACCATCTCGGATCAAGCCGTTGCTGCCAGGCCCGCGCCACCTCGAGCTGCCGGTCAGCACGCGCGAGCCGCCGCCGTCGAGCATGCGGCTCCCGAGCCTGTCCACGTAGGGACCGGCGAGCGCCTGGGACCGGCCGACCATGATCTTGTACGTGCTGCTCGAGCCGGCGCAGCAGGTGTCGAACGAGGCAAACAGGTAATAATGTTCGCCTCGCCTCACGACGAACGGCGCCTCGATGGCCGTGCTCGGGCGTGAGGCGACGGACGTGAGCGTCCCGTCGACGGGAGCGCCTGCGAGGGTGAGCTGCATGAGCTTGAGCCCCGACCAGAAGCTCCCGAACAGGAGCCAGGGCGTGCCCCGCTCGTCGATCACGACGTTCGGGTCGATGGCGTTGTAATCGGTGCCCTCGCTGCAGACGACGGCGCCATGATCCAACCAGCGGGTATGCGCGTCGTCCAGAGACGGCCTCGTCGCGTGACCGATGCAGGAGCGGTTCGTCCCGAAGTACGAGGCCGCGTAATACAGATGATAGAGCCCGCCCCAGTAAGAGATGTCCGGCGCCCAGAGCGAGTCGACGTCTCCCACCGCGCTCGCGACCCATTCCGGCGTGGAGCTGAATACGGCGCCGGCGAGGCCCCAGTGCACGAGGTCCGCCGAGGTCCGGATCGCGATCCCGGGGCCGGTGGAGAAGACGTAATACAGATCCCCCGCCCGGACGATCGACGGATCGTGCACTCCCTGGACGTCTCCGCTGAGGGCAAGCGCGACCGGAGGACGGTCCGTCGCAACGGGACCGCCGCCGTCACCCCCCGCGCCCCCGGTGCCGGCGCCTCCGGTGCCCGCGCCGCTACCGCCCGCGCCTCCGGTGCCCGCGCCGCTACCGCCCGCGCCTCCGGACCCCGCGCCGCTACCGCCCGCGCCTCCGGACCCCGCGCCTCCAGAGCCCGCGCTCCCGGAACCCGCGCCCCCGGTGCCCGCATCTCCAGAGCCCGCCGAGGCACCGGACGACACGCTCACCGTCGCCGGTCCGCCGGCGCCGCCCTGTATTCGTGTGTCTCCGCCTGTCCCGCAACCGCTCATCACGGCCAGGACCAGCGCGGAGAGCGCCCCCGTACCCGAGGTCGTGTCGACAGGCAATCTCACATGCACTCGACCTTGAAGCGCTTGATTCCATCGGCGTCGATGGTGTACGGCGGGTCGCATCGCGGGCTGGCAGGCACGGCGGGAGCGGGCGTGGCCGCCGACGCCGGAGGCACGGCGACCTCGACCGCGACCGGCGCCTTCACCGACGATCCGGCCTGCTTCGCCGACGGCCTGGCCGGCTTGGCGGACTTCGCGGACGGCTTGGCGGGCTTCGCGGACGGCTCTGCCGCCGTCGCGGATGGCGCAGCGGCCACCGCGACGGCGGCAGAGCCCGACGAGGGAACGGTCTCGTCGCGCAGCGGGAGCGCCGGCTTCCCGGACGCAGCGACAGCGGCGGGCGCGACGGGGATGGGCGACGGAGGCGGCGCCGCCAGCGAATCCGCGGCGTCCACGGACGGGGACGGGGAGCGCGAGGCACGGAACGTGACGCCGAGGACGACGCCGACGCCGATCACCAGCACGGCCGCGGCGAACAGCGAGCGGAACACCCGCTTCATCCACGGGCGCGGCGCCTCCCCTTGCACGTCCGTGCGCCTCGAGTCCGAGCTCGTCATCGTGGCGTAGCCGGCGCGCGCGAGCGATTGCGACAGCGGCGGCGGGGACGACGATGCGACGTCGGCCTGCGCGTACGAGCGCGCCATGGAGGCGCGGCGCTTCATCTCCTCGCCGATGATGCGCCTCGTCTCCGTGCGAAGCTCCTCGAACTCGCGCGACACGAACCTGCCGATGTCGCGGTTCGTCACGGGGATCATCCCGGCGAGGAACACCTCGAGGTCGACCTCGAGCTCCGGCGCGGTGGCATAGCGTGCCTCCCGCGAGAACGACAGCGCCTTGAGAATGATGCGCTCGAGCTCCTCGGGCACGTCGGGGTTGATCTCGCGCGGCCTCGGGAGGTTCCCGTTCAGCACGCGATTCATGATGACGACGTCGGTCAACCCCTTCCACATCCGCTCGCCCGTCGCGGCCTCCCAGAGCATGACCCCCACCGCGTACAGATCCGCTCGCCGATCGACCTGGTTCCCCTCGATCTGCTCGGGCGGCATGTACCCGATCTTGCCCTTGATCACCCCCGTCGCCGTCTCGGCCCCCGTGCCCAGGAGCTTCGCGATGCCAAAATCGATGAGCTTGACCTGACCGTCGTAGCTCACGAAGACGTTGTGCGGCGAGACGTCGCGGTGCACGACGTTGAGGGGCTCGCCGTCGAAGCCGGCGAGCTCGTGGGCGTAATGAAGGCCGCGAAGCACGTCGATGATGATGCGGAGGTGCATCTCCAGCGGGAGCTTTGTGCGCGCCCGCGTCCGGACGACCGAGAGCGGCTGGCCCTCGAGGTACTCCAGCACGATGGCGGCCCCGCGGGTCGTCTGGACGATCGCGCTCGTCTGGACGATGTTCGCGTGGTTCAAGCGAGCGGAGAACCGCGCCTCGTTGATGAACATCTCCCGCAGCTCGGCGTTGTCCTGGAAGTCGGGCCGGAGAAACTTCAGGACGACGAGCTTGTCCACGCCCTCCGCGCCGCTCTGCACGGCGAGGAAGACGTGCGCGGTTCCTCCCCGCCCGAGCTCGAGCAGGAGATGATGCCCCTCCTCGGGCGGACGACTGCTGGACGGCCCTACGTTCACCTTGTCGATGATGGCACGAAGAAAACCGCCCCGACCAGACGGTTTCAACGGACTCTCGAGCCATCGGCCGCGAGGCGCTGCATTGTTCCGCCTCCCTGCGAAAACGCAGGTGAGATATTGTCGTAGTATCGTCGCGTCAACACGGCGTACGCCCGAGCAGCGGCATCCGCGATACGGTGGTTGGCTCACATGGGCATTGCGTTGCGGCGCCGGCTCGTCACAGGGCCCGCGTGCTCGACAGGGTGGGCACGCCTCGCGCCGAGCCTAGTTGACACCCGCGGCGCATTGTCCCCAGGGGGCGCAGCTCAGGCCCGCGGCGCACGCGCCGCACGTTCCGCCGCACCTGTCGTCGCCGCACGACACGCCTGTGCAGTCCGGCTGGCAGGCGCGATCCGCCGTGCCGAGGTAGAGGTTATCGAGGGTCACCTCGGTGCCGGCGTGGCTGCTCGCTCCGTCGTTCCCGAGGTCGATCTCGAATTTGTAGGTGCCGGCGCTCTCGGGCGTGAAGCTCGGCGGGCTGCAGGTCGACCACGCCGTCCCGACATCGCAGTCGAAGGTGGCGAGCGTCGTCCAGGGATCATGGGCCAGCGCGATCTTGATGGGCACGACGCGGGGCGCGCTCGCCTTGACGTCCACCTGCCATGTGTGCTCCGTGCCGGCTGCCAGCGGGAAGCCCTCCTGCCGGACCTGGACATTCCACGGCTGCGTGCCGCCGTTATCGATGCGCACCCACTGCACGTGGCCGTGGTCGCCGCCCTCGTCGATGATCTCGGTGAGGCCGCCGCCGCCCTCGAAGAAGATGTCGCTGCGGTGGTACGTGTGGTCCTCGTTGAAGCCGCAGTTCTTGAGGACGTTGTCCGGCGCGCCGTCGCCGTCGCCGTCCTGGCAGGCGGCCGACGGCAGCCTGGGGTACCCCGAGGCGCGGTGATACCAGCGGACGTAGTCGACCTCGAGCTTGGCCAGGTCGCCCTGGGTTGCCCAGTCGACGTCGATGCACGACGCCGCGGTCTCGTCGCATTGGCCATCCACGCACGCGGCGCCGTTCGCGCACTCGGCGGCGGAGGAGCACGCGCGGTCCTTCCACCCGAGGCAGCCGAGCTCGCCGCCCACGGCGAGGTTCATGATGAGGTACATGGGCTGGCGGTACTCGGTCGCGCCCTCTCCGATGCTGAACACGCCGACGGGCGTCCCGCCGTTCTGCGGCTGGTCGTCGATGTAGATCGCGAAGCGGTCCTCGTCCCAGAGGAAGCCCCAGGTGTGCCACGCGCGATAGTCAAGGGTCACGCCGTCCCACGTCGACCTCGCGCCGCCGACGTCGGCGTCGCATTTCGCGTCGCCGCCGTTGGGCCACGCGCTGCAGGCGTTCGGCTCCCAGGCGCCTGAGTTCGCCGCGCTCTCCCCCGCCTCGGGCCGCTCGCGCCAGAGCGCGTTGAAGCCCATCGCCCGGTTGTCGGGGTAAAGGGCGGGGTTCTCCTTGATCTGGGTGTACTCCATCACGTCGATCTCGCCGTTCATCGGCCAGCCGACGCTGTCGTCCACCCCGCCGTCCTTGAGGGCGCCGTTCGCGCCGAGCAGCCAGATGGCGGGCCACATGCCGCTCGGCGGGGCGTCCCCCGCCGCGAGCTCGGCGAAGGGCATGCGCGCCCGGAACTCGAGGTAGCCGTACCGGAGCTCGATCTTCTCGTCCGTGCTGAGGCGGCCGGACGTGTACGTCATCCCGTTCGCGGGCGGGTTGGCGATGCCGGTGTGCGGAGCGCATTCGTCGTGGTCCCAGACGCTGTTCTGGTTCTGGTCGCTCAGGCAATACCCGTCCATGCAGGTCCCGTTCGCGTCGCAGTCCGCCGCGCCCGCGCACGTCTTCCAGACAACGCAATCGAGGGGCTCTTCACGCGCGAGGAGGGTGAGCTTTCCCTCCTCGACGCAGTAGTTCCAGGTGTCGGGGTGGTCGGTGCACTCGCGGTTCGAGTAGGCCTGCTGCTCGAAGTTGACGCCCAGGTTTTCTTTGCTCCAGAAGCCGGCGTTGACCTGCGACCTCGGCTGGCCTGCGCCAAGCTCGCCGCCGAACTCGTCGGCCCAGGTGAGCGTATGCGCCTCGCCGTCGATGACGATCGGCGGGCCGGCAGGCGCGCTGCCCCCGGCCCCGCTGCCCGCCCCACCGGCCCCGCTGCCCGCCCCACCGCCGCCGCCCGCCCCACCGGCCCCGCTGCCCGCCCCACCGCCGCCGCTGCCCGAGGTCGCCTGCGTCGCGCTGCCCGTGCTCGCGGTGGTCCCGGCGGCTTCGCCGCGGCCGTCCTCGCCCCCGCAGCCGAGCACGACGAGGCCGAGCGCGAGCGCGCCGTGACCGAGGGCGCCAGGTCGCCGGGTGATCGCGCGGGAGCGCGCGAGTCGTCCGTGAGATCTCGCGTCGCGGTCTTCGTTGCGCATGGGGGGCAACGATAGACAAGAGAGAGAGCGAGCTCCAGATCGAATGAGGAGCCCCCGGGAGCTCGTTGCCCCAGCCCGTCGCCTGAACCGCTTAAGCCTGGTCCGAGGGCCATGAAAAACGCGCGCTTCTTTCCTCGGGGCGCGCACACGTCGTTCGTCGCCACACCCGGGCGACGTCCCGGGTGCGCTCCGGCTTTCGTCGAGGAGCATGCAGGACCCCTCGCTCGCGCTCTGCTCTGAGGGCCGGAGGGGGTGCCGAGCCCGGGCAGGCGCTCTGTTTTGCGGTCCGGAGGGGTCCCTACCCCCCATCTGGCACAAGATCCAGCACGTTCACGGCGCTTCTGGCACAGAATTCCGGTGTGAAACGCGAATTCTGGCACAATTTTGCTCCCGGAGACGCTCTGCAGAGCGTTCTCGAGGGGTCCGGACCCCAGTGTGTCGCAATGCATTGCGTTTGTGCCAGTGCCGGACCCCCCTCGTCTGGCACAGATCACGGGGGGTTGGCACAGAGCGGCCGGTTCGTGCCGTCCAGCGGCGCGCCTCGGTAGTCGGCCCTTGTTGGGCGAGCGTGGTCCGGCTACGGTGCGTCGCCTCGCGGCCTGCTCGCGCCGATCGGAAGGGGAACACGGTGAAGCTCGAGGACGTCACGAACGGCGCGAGCCTGGAAGGCGTGGAGCCGTCGAGCGTGGTCACCGTGGTCGCGGCGATCCCCATCCCGCCGGGCTCGCTTCAGCTCATCTACCGGCTGCCGGATGGCTCCCTCCTCGACGCGGATCACTTCTACGGAAGGTTCCGCGACGGCGCGCACGCGGTCGACACGTCGGACCTCATGCGCCGCAGGGTCAAGGAGGAGGCCTCGGCGGGCGAGGTCCCGGAAACGAAGGACCCGCTCGATCTGTTCGAAGGCAAGCCATGATCAGGTCGCTTCATATCAAGAATTTCACCGCCTTCAGCGAGGCGGACCTCGACTTCGGACAGCACCTCAACGTGTTCGTGGGAGAGAACGGCACGGGAAAGACGCACGCGCTGAAGCTCGCCTACTCCATCCTCGCGACGAGCTGGGAGGAGGGGCGCAAGCCGAACGCCGCGCCCCCGACCAAGGCGGCTCTGCAGACCCGCCTCGCGGACAAGCTCGTCAGCGTCTTCCGCCCGGAGGCCCTGGGGCGCCTCGCCCGGCGGAAGCAAGGGCGTGAGCGCTGCGATGTGCGGATGACCTGCACCAACGAGGCCTGGGAGTTCTCGTTCGGCTTCTCGACGCAGAGCAAGTCGGACGTCTCGATCGACACGCTCCCCACGGAGTGGGTCGACGCGGCGCCGGCCTACCTGCCGACCCGGGAGCTCCTTACCATCTATCCAGGCTTCGTGTCCGTGTATGAGAACCACTATCTCGAATTCGAGGAGACATGGCGCGATACCTGCTTGCTCCTCGGCGCGCCCCTGAAGAGGGGCATCAAGGAAAAGCGCGTCCGGGAGCTCCTTGGGCCGCTGGAGGAGGCGATGGGCGGATGGATCGATCTCGACAAGAACGGTCGATTCTACTTCCGTAGCGGGAGCGGCCGCATGGAGATGCCGCTCGTCGCGGAGGGCCTCCGCAAGCTCGGCATGCTCGCCCGCCTCATCGCGACAGGGGCCTTGCTCGACAAAGGGTGCCTGTTCTGGGACGAGCCGGAGGCGAACCTCAACCCGCGCATCATCAAGAAGGTCGCCGGCAGCATCGTCGATCTGAGCCTCGGCGGCATCCAGGTGTTCATCGCGACGCACAGCCTGTTCTTGCTGCGCGAGATCGAGATGCTGCTCGCGCGCAAGGGGGGAGAGGTCGACGCGCGCTTCTTCGGGCTCCACCTGTCGGACGCGGGTGTCTCGGTCCAGCAAGGACCCTCCGTGGACGACATGGGGGCCATCACCGCGCTCGACGAGGAGCTCGAGCAGTCCGACCGTTTCCTGAGCCCGGAAGGCTGAGCCATGCCGACCGTCGCCGTCGATGGCCTGAATTTCGAGTTCCCGAGCACCTGGGTGGTGAGCAAGTACGACGAGTGGATGTTCTACCGCACGCAGTTCTCCGTGGTGCGCGACGGGATCAAGGCGCTCGACCTGCTCGCCGTCGATCCAGACCGGACCGCGTGGCTCATCGAGGTCAAGGACTACCGGATCCACGCGCGCACGAAGCCGTCCGCGCTCGACGACGAGGTCGCGGGCAAGGTCGTGGATACGCTCGCGGCGATGCTTCCGGCGAAGATCAACGCCAACGACGCCCAGGAGGCGGAGGTGGCCATGGCCGTGCTCGGCGCGAAGAAGCTGCGGGTCGTGCTCCATCTGGAGCAACCCAGCAAGCACTCGACGCTGCGGCCGCGCGCCATCAATCCCGCGGATGTTCAGCAGGCGCTGCGGCGCCGGCTCAAACCCATCGACGCCCACCCCTTCGTGGCGGAGACGAGCCGCATGGGATCCCTCGCCTGGAGAGTGACATGACCCCCATAAAGCCCTCGCGCGAAGTCGGAGGGTTGGCACAGGGCTCGGGGCGTTGCGCGCTGTCCGGCAGGCATGAGGAAGCGGGACGGGACACCCGGACGGCGGGACACCCGGACGGCGGGACGCCCGGATGCCGGTGGCGCCGGTGGCGCCGGTGGCGCCCGGGGCCGCCACGGCGGCGGTCAGGGCGTGCTCCTGGGCGGGTGACGCGGGGAGCGAGCGGGCGTGAGGCGGGGCGGTGTTGCGCGAGCGGGCGTCCGGTGGGCGGCGTTACGCGAGCGGGCTCAGAGGTCGACCGGCGCCGGCTGGGCGCTCGGCGCGTCGGGCGGAGGGGGCGCTGCGGGCTCGCCCTCGGGCTTGTCGTTCTTCCGGGCCGCGCCGCGACCGCTCGGCCCGACGCTCCACGTCGCGAGCGGCGCGAGCAGCTTGTCGGCGAGCTCCTGCGTCTCCGGCTCGTCGGGCTCGACCGCGCCCATCACCTTGATCACGTACGCGCGCAGCGCCTCGGTGAAGGCGTCGAGCGCCTCGCGCACGCTCGGCGGCGCCGCCGCGGCCGCGGCCGTGGGCGCGGTGACGCCGAGCGCCTTGCCGTAGGCGGCGTGCGCGGCCTCCAGGGCGACGAGGAAGCGCTTGCCGCCGAGCGCCTCGAGGCGCGCGTCGAGGCCGTTCTTGCGGATGCGCTGCAGCCGGAGCTCGCTCTCGGACCATTCCAGGACGTACGTGAGCTGGAGGAACTTGAGCCCTCCCGTGAAGATGGCCGCCTTCAGCGCGCTCGCCTCGGCGACCTCGGGCGCGCCGGACGGCAGCTTGGTGAACGCGGTCAGGAAGTCGTGGAGACCGCTCCAGCAACCGTCGATGACACGGTCGCACTGGACGGCATCCTCGCTCGCCTCCCCTCCTCCGGACAGCGACACCTGATCGCGCAGCGCCGACGCGAGCTCGCCGTGCCGCGATGAAAGCGCGGCGAGCGCCCGCGCGATGCCCTTCGCGAGCTGCTTCTTCGCGGGCTTCGCCGCCGTGAGGAGCTGCTCGCCTAGCGCCATCGCCCCGACGGCGGTGAGGCGGGGGAGCTGGATCACTTCAGAAGCGGTGTATTTGCTCATGAGATCATCCTCGTCCGTGGCAGGAGCGCGGGATTGCGCTGGAATGCCAGACGGGCAAGCGTGCTCTATTCATGATGTGAAGAGAGGTGTCCAGAGAGAAGTGGGCGGGAATGTGGACTTATAGAAGAAGATGGGGAGTCGCAATCCTGCCGTGTCGCGGGGAGCGCGAGGGGAGGATGGGTGAGAAGAACGAGGGATGTTGCGGGGATAGCTGGGCTGGCATCGTTCTGGCCAGGAGGGAGGCCGGAGGCGCTCAGTGCGGCCTCGGGAGGACCCGTCGAAAGGTTGCTTTCGGCAGCGGCGGCAGGGACGTCCCGGGCCTGGTGGTCGCTCCGCGCGACCATCGCGCCATCAGGCGGCACGCTCTTGTTGAAGGCGGACGAGCATCAGCGCGAAGTCGCAGAGGGCCGAGGCGCCGCCGAGCCGCAGGATGAGCTGGAGGACGGCCTCGGCATGGAGGTAGTGCTCCGACGGCAGATAGGCGAAGAGGGCGGGATCGCTGATGTCGATGGTCCGTCGCCACGCGTCAGCGCGCGCGCGCACCGACCAGATCGCCCGGAGCGCCGCCTCGGGCAGGCTCGCCAGCGTGTCGCAGAGCACGCCGTCCTCCGTGTCCGGCTGCGCCAGGATCGAGCGCACGGCAGCGTCGATCTCAGACGCACTGGCAGCGCGCTCGACCTCGGACAGCGACACCGCCTCGCTGGCCCACCGGCGGAGCCGCTGCTCGGGCGACAGCTCTCCTTCCCGTCCCCCGCCGTCCGCCGAGGCGTCACTCGGAGGCACCGCGTCTTCGTTCGCGTCCGAGGACGAAACCGCCTCGACCTGCGTTTCCAGCATCGCGCGCACCTCGCGAGGCAGCGTCTTTTGGTTCCAGGACATCCAGTCGAAGAACTCCGCCCCCTCCTCCAGCGCCCAGCGCAACGCCGGCTCCCACTGCGAGGCGGGCAGCACCGCCCACACCGGGTCCGGAATGGCCATCAACCGATCGCCCGCCTGTGTCCTGCCGACCTGCCCCTCCGCGACCGCGTCGAGCACGCTCCCGGCGAGCGCCACGGCGCGCTCTGCGGGCAAAAACGGCAACACGGCAGCGATCGCCTCCGCCCGATCCGCTCCGTCGAGGTCGTCGCATCCGTCCATCCAGGCCAGCGTCTCCTCGACGAGCGCCGGGCGCTGGTCGCCCTCGGCGAGCGCCGCCGCGGTGAAGAGCCCCCTCAGCCGCACATACCCGCCGCGACCGCGCACCTCGTCGAGGTAGAGCGAGAGGAGAACACCGCGCGGGACGCCACCGGCGAGCCGCGCGGCGCGCGAGAGCGTGTGGAGGATCTCCACGTTGGCCGGCCGCTCGTGGCGCGCGAGCGCCGCCCGCAGGTGCTCGCGTTGCTCCTCGGGGGAGAACAGCTCGGCGAATCCGGGGAAGTCGTAGAGCTCCTCGCCGCTCTGCAACAGCGCCCGGGCGAGCCGGGCGCGCCGCTCGCCCTCGAGCGCGCGCGCGAACTCCACCACGAGCGCCAGCTCGTCGCCGGCGGCGTGGTGCTCGGCGAAGTCCAGCACCCCGTCGAAGCCTCTGTCCGTGAGGATCGCCGCTGCGTGCTTCGGGCCAAACAGCAGCCGCCCGAGCCGCGCCTCCGGCGTCTCGGCGTGCGGCGGAGGCGCATGCTCTTCGGCCTGCGTTGCCGGGCGCGTCGCGCGCTCGCTCAGCAGTGCGCGTTCGTCAATACATCCCTCGGGTTGTCCCGCGCGCGCGAGGCGCACAGCGACCACTGCCACCGCCGCCCCGTCGGCGAACCACTCCGCCCCATCGCCGGGCTGAGGCTGCCCTACGATCGCGAGCACGGCGCGGAGCGAGGCGTCGGGAAATACCCCGAGGTGGTGGAGGACGAACGCGTGACGGCTCACGAAGTCCACGCACCTGAGCCGCTCGATCGCTTCCTCCGCGCTCCACAGCCCGGACTCCAGCGCCCTCGCGCGCAGGCTGAAGGGGATCGCCCTCTCGGCCCAGGACACCCGCTCCGCGATCTCCCTCGCGCGGAGCTGCCGCATCATCGCTTCGGCGCGCGCCCGCTCGGCCCCGGCCTCTTCGAACGACCGGTCCGCGAGGCGCCACTCGCGGAGCGAGCGAGCCAGCAACTCTTTGCCTGCCGAGGTCTCCATCAGCGATTGCATCCCGCGCGCTTACTTCTTCGGCTCGTCCTTGTCACGCGGGCCGATGTCGTTGCGTTGCTCATCGTGGTCGTCAAATCTCCTTTCGACGCGTGAATCGGAACCGAAGCGGTACATCGCTCGAGGCGACACGGGTCGCAAGCAGCGCCAGCGCCGAGCAGACCGCCCCCTCGCCCAAGCGTGCGGCGCGATTCACGTTGGCCTCCTCTCCGTCGCATCATAGACTCCATCCCGTTCGCTGGAGCCGTGACATCGATGAACCACCGACAACAGCGATGGCCGCTCCTGCTGAGCGCCCTGGCGACCTCAGAGCGCCGCGCGCAGCTCCTCTGGCTGAGCGCCCTGGCGCTGGTCTTCTTCATCGGAAGGGCGTCCGCCGGGTGCGGCGGCGCGAAGCACGCTCCCGTGTCCCAACCCCGGCTCCCGCCGGACAGCCGTGTCGCAAGCGACACCCCGGACGCGGAGGCGACCGAGGTCGCCGGCGGCGGGCCCCGCGCGGACGCGATCGCGCCGGACGCAGGACGGCGCGACCACGATGGCAGCCTCCGCGCGCTCTACCGCATCCTGCCCCGCAGGAGCGTCGCTCCCGCGATGGGCAACTCGGTCGGCGTCACCCACGACGGGCGCAGGCTCTGGCTCCTCCACAGGGATGATTCGAGGCCGATATGAGTGAACCTGAAAACGACCTTTCGCCGGCTGCACGGCAACCGCCTGTGCCAGGAGCGGCTGCACCGGCGCGACGTCCATCGCCCTCAAGCTCCGCTCGAACACGCCTCGGCACCCGCACGCGGGGCGCGATCGCCGTCCTCGGTCTGCTGGCGCTCGCGCTCGGGTGCGGCTCGGCGAGCACGGCTTCGCAACCGGTGCCGCCGGACGCTCGGCGGTCATCGCCTGCCGTCGCCCAGCCGCCGTCGCCTGCCAGCACCGCCGGGGCGCCTGCGCCTCCCGGCGTCTTGGAGCTCCAGATCCCCATGGATCCGGTCCCGCTGTTCGCGCGGATCACGGGCCCCGAGGAAGGCGAGATCCTGGTGCTGCTCGCCGGGCCGGGGGACACGCATGAGTACATGCTGCCGCTCGATCGCCTGGCCTCCGAACGACTCCGGGTGGTCGCCTACGATCAGCGCGGCGTGGGCCGCTCGCCCGCGCCGGAGGGCACCGCCCTCGCATACGCGGAGCACGTGGCCGATCTCGAGCGGCTGCGGGCCCACTTCGGGGTCGGACGCATGCACCTGCTCGGGCACTCCTGGGGCGGCGCCCTGGCCACGCTCTATGCAGCCGCCCACCCCGATCGCGTGGCATCTCTGCTCCTGGTCGGCAGTCTGGTCGTGGCCCCGGGACTGTGGGAGGCGGGTAGACAGAACCTCATGAACCGGGTCATGCAACTCACGCGGCAAGGCCTCGTCACCCGGCCGGCCGGCTTCGACTGCAACGATCGCGTCAAGGCCGCGGCACCGGCCTACTTCGCCGATCCTCGGTTCCCGGTGCCGGAGGTGATCATGGCCGGCAACATGAACTGCCAGGTCGACTGGCACATCACCGAGAGCCTCAAGGGCGTCGACGTGAGGCCGCGGCTCGCCCCGCTGCGCGTGCCGGCGATGGTGATCCAGGGCGACAGTGACTTCCTCGGGCTCGACATCGCCCAGGCGAGCATGGAGGCGCTCCGCGCGGCAAAGCCGGAGCTGGTCGTGGTTCCGAGGTGCGGCCACTTCCCGTGGTTCGAGTGTCCGACCCCCTTCTTCGCTGCTGCGCAGCGGTTCCTCCGTGAGGTCGTCGCTGCCCCTGCCCCGGCGCAATAGGGGACCAGGTGCGGCCGCGAGGTGCTGGTAGGGAACCGGGGAGGTCGACGCGGGGCAGCGTGCCCGCACGCTTGACACCCGCCTGATGCTAGACTCGGAGCATGGCCGGACCTCTGGAGCCTCCCGCCGAGGAGCGGGACGACAGCCCCTACGACGAGAACGGCGTGGACCGCTCCCTCGTCCGCTGGATGCTCAGCCTGTCCCCCACGGAGCGGCTGGCGCAGGTGCAGAGCTCGATCGACCTGATCATGAGCGTGCGCGAGCCATCCGATGGCCCTCGCTGACATCCTGCACGCACTGGTACACCGTCACATCGATTCGGCGCTCAGCGATGGTGCGCAGCGGTTTCCGCCGCACCATCCTGCTCGACTGCCCCCTCTGACGAAGCGGAGTCGTGCTCATCAGGCGATTGTCGGGCAGCAGGAGGAGCAACGGATCTTTCACCAGCTTCTCGCAAGCGCCGAAAGGACTCGAAGATCGAGTCAATATCATAATTGTGCTCCTTCGCGATAGAGTCGCGAATCGCACGGACCTCATCCACGATCGGGTCGTTTATCATGGCTTCTCCTCGAAGGTGAGCTCCTCCGGCGTGCAGAGGATGAGACCGATGACGATTCTAGCAGCCATGTGCCAGGGGCGCCGCAACACCGTGACTGCGCCCGCAGCGCAGCGAGGCGCAGCGCGCAGGCGGCCGGGGTCAAGCCACCGCGGGTAGTGGATGGCCCTCCATCCATCTGACCTGATGAAGCTCACCACGCCTGGCAGTCTGGCAGCCCTCCCCGCCCCGCTCTACTGCCTCACAGGCAGCTCCACAACGAAGCTCGCCCCCTCCCCCGGAGCGCTCTCCACCGTCACCGCCCCGCCGTGCGCCTCGACGACGCTCTTCACGATCGCCAGCCCGAGCCCCGTTCCGTTGCGGCTCTCGTCGGTCGTGAAGAACCTGTCGAAGATCCGCGCCCGATGCTGCGCCGGCACCCCCGGCCCCCGGTCGCGCACCGCGATCCTCGCCGTCTTTCCACCTGCCCCGCCCTCCCCGCCCTCCACGGTCACCACCACCGCCTCCCCCGGCGGCGAGAACCTCACCGCGTTGTCCACGAGGTTCAGCAGCGCCGTCTCCAGGTCGGTCTGCCGCGCCCGGAGCAGCCGCTTCCGCATCTCGTACCGGAGCACGACCGGCTGCCCGGGGGTCGCGCACCGCTCCACGACGCGCGCCACGAGCGCCTCCAGGTCGAACACCGTCATCGCCTCGCTCGAGGCCTCGATGCGGCTCAGCTCCAGGAGCCTCGACACAAGCCGGTCGAGCCGCGCCACGTCGAGCTCGATGTTCCGCAGAAAGCGCCGCCGCGCCTCGAGATCGTCGGCCGCCCCCTCGTCCAGCAGCTCGGCAGCCCCACGGATCGACGTGAGCGGCGACTTGAACTCGTGCGCCACGTCGGCCGCGAAATCCGAGATGTACCGCAGGCGCGCCCCCAGCCGCTCGTTCATCGCCGCGAACGACGCGCCGAGGTCGCGGATCTCGCCGCTGCCCGAGACGGGCACCACGATGTCGCGCTCCCCGGAAGCGATGCGCTTGGCCGCGCGCGAGAGCTTGCCGAGCGGCCTCGAGATCGACCACGCGAGCGCCAGCGTGATGAGGCCGGTGAACAGGCTCGCGATCAAGAGCACGCGGAGGAGCCCCGAGCGGATCCGGTGCAGCTCGACAAGCACCGGCTGCGTCGAGCGCACCACGTAGACGGCGCCCAGCACCTCGCCGCCCCGCCGGATCGGCTCGGCCAGGAACAGGAGGACCGCCGGCTGCCGCTCCCGGACGCGCGTGCTCGCAGCACGGCGCCCGGCGAGCGCGTCGCGCACCTCCGGGCGGTCCGGGACCTCGGGCCAGCGCTCGCGCGCGTCCTCGCCGAAAGGCCGCACCTCATCGGCGAGATCGGCGAGGCCCCGGCTCGAACCGCCCTGGCTGCGCGCCGAGATGAGCCGGGGGGCCGCCGGCTCCGGCCCCTCGGGCGGACCGTTCTCGTGCGAGTCGGCGACCACCGCGCCCGCCCCGTCGAGGACCCGGACGCGCGTGCGCGTGTGCCTCGCGGCCCGGGTCAGGACGTCGCCGTGCTCCGGCGCGTCGAGCTCGAGCCCCCGGTCGAGCGCCGACGTGAGCATCGCCGCCACCAGGACCGCCTGGTTCGCCATGTCGCGCTCCAGCGAGCCGAGCAGCTGCCGCTCGTAGAGGCGCGCGAACTCGAGCCCCGCCACCGGCACGAGCAGGACCACCAGGTTGACGATGAGCAGCCGGACGCGGATCCGGCCGAGCTCGCGGCGCAGGCGCTCGGTCATCGCATGGCCCGGCATCGCGCGGCCCGGCTACGCCCCGTGCAGCTTGTAGCCGACGCCGTGGACCGTCGCGATCGGATCGCCGCCAACTACGCGAAACTTAGCGCGAATCCGGCGAACGTGGGTGTCGATCGTGCGCTCCGTGATGAGGTTGTCGTAGCGGTAGGCGCGCTGCATGAGCTGGCCGCGCGAGAGCACCACCCCCGGCCGCTCCAGCAGCGCGCCGAGCACGCCGAGCTCGGTCGCGGTGAGCGACACGAGCTGCCCGAGGTAGCGGGCCTCGTGACGGTCGGTGTCGACCTCGATCGGGCCGTGGCGGAGGACCGCCGTGCGCGCGCCGGCGGGCGGCGGCGCGGGCGGCGGCGCCTCGGCCCGCCGGAGCAGCGCGCGCACGCGCGCCACGAGCTCGCGCGGCGAGAACGGCTTCGTGAGGTAGTCGTCGCCGCCGAGCTCGAGGCCGACGATCCGGTCGACCTCGTCGCCGCGCGCCGACAGGAAGAGGATCGGCGTCCTGCTCGCGGCGCGCAGCCGCCGGCACACCTCCAGGCCGTCGAGCTCGGGGAGCATGACGTCGAGCACGATGAGGTCCACCTGCCCCGCCCCCGCCGCCTCGAGCGCGGCGCGCCCGTCGGCCACCGCCGTCACGAGGTAGCCCTCCTTCTGCAGGGCGTAGAGCAGGACCTCGCGGATGCGCGCCTCATCGTCGACGACCAGGATGTGCTTGCTCACGTCGCGATCGGTTCCTCTGCGTACGTCAAGCCAAGCGATTCAACAAAACGCCTCTCGATGGCGCGGAGATGCTTGCGGCGCGCGTTCAAGAAACCGGCGACGTCGCCGCGTGCAAGTTTCCTGATGGCAATTCCAGGGATGGCATGACTATCGATCAACTCGTCACGTTCGGCTCCCTCGAGCGCAGTCAGCGCGTTGAACAGGGCACGAGACCTCTTCGGAGCGACGATCCACCGGTTCTCGGGTCCATCGGAAGACCTGCGCTCGCCGATGTCACGTGCGGAAAAGATCTTCGGGACCGCCTCGACGCCCATCTCTGCGACGAGCTCGGCCGCGTCCATCGACTCTCCACCCGGGCCTCGCGGTTCCCGCTGCACGAGGAGGAGCACCAGAGCACGGCTGCGCACCGAGTTGAAATCAAAACGGCGCAAGGGGCTTACCTCGCGCGGCAGATCCCGTGGCCTGGCACTCGCCCCTTTTGTCACGATGGCCCGCACATGCTCCACCGCGTGCCGCAGCTGAGTGCTGGTCATGCCAGAGAAATACTCGGTGTAGGTCGTCAGCCAGAACCACTGTGTCAGCGCCTCTGCTATGGCTCCTTTGAATGGGCCTCCGTTCTCACGTGCGGCGTCCGCGAGGATGGCGAGCTGGTACTTGTATGGAAGCGCCAGAGGGCCCTCGATTCGGCAGGCATGGGACAGGAATTCCGCCGTATGCTCGATGTACGTCGCCAGTTCGTCGAGCAGCGATGGGCTCTTGCGGAGCGCCCTGATCACCTCCTCTGGGGCTGCCGTATAAATATCGAGCCCCTGAGACAACTTAATCGTATTCAGGAGGATCTGGTGATCGATTTCGCCCCATCCGGAAGGCGCGAGCTGCTCGGCTATCTGCCGGAGGCGCTCGTTCAAATCGAAATCCGATGTCCACATCAATGCATTAATCATGTGGACCTCGTTCATCTTCGTCCCCTGGCTATTCACCCGTTGGAAGCTCTCGGTCACCTGTTTTAGGTCTTCGGTGACAATCGGGACACTCGGAACCTGATAGTCCTTGAACGTATTGGCAAGAGACTCCGCCTTACGCGCGAGCTTCGAGTACCCTGCATTAATCAGCTCTTTCTGAAACTCGTACAAGGCGATCGGGCTGAAGAGCCGAGACATTGGCAGCCAGGTCGCCGGCGGCTTGGTCACGCGCGACGGGAGGCGAAACTCCTCCCCTTGTAGATCATAAAAGATCGGCCACCGGGGCGACGAATCATCGACGACATCTTCCTCCTCGTCATCGTCTTCATGCTCCGTCTCCTCACGAAGTGCGCCGTAGAGCGTGGAGAGCCGTTGATGACCGTCGAGGAGATAGGTATACACCTCGTGATACTCGCGCGGCTTGGGAAGCACGAACGGTCCGAGGCGTCGATAGGTATCGAGCCTGTGGTCGCTGGTGCGCCACACGAGAAGGCTGCCGATAGGCATCCCTCGCTTGATGCTGTCGAGGAGCTGCAGGCGCTGATCGTCCTTCCAGACGAAGGGACGCTGGAACTTCGGGATGCGCAACGCTCCCTGGGCGATCTCGTCCAGGATCACCGGGAGCCGCTGAACGATGGGCTGGGCGAGGTATCCAGGCTTGGCCATGTTACATCCGGTCGAAGATGGCCTGGATCAACGTGGCTCGTACCTGGTCTGGGATCTCCTTGCGGAGCCAGTCTTCCACGACGCGTATCCCGCTGTCCTCGTCGTGGAACAATGAGCCGACGTCCTTGCCGAAGCCATGAAGGAGGTGCCGCCGAGGATCCTCGGGGAGACCTCGGAACAGCGGCGGCAACTCCGCCTCGTCGATCACGTCCGAGTCCTGTTTGATGTACGAACGCTGCCGCTCGCTCGTCAACTCGCCCCAGAGGCCTCTTTTCATATTGTAGTGTGCGCGCTGCGATGGGTTCAGCTGCTTGAACGCCTCCGCACACCGGCGCAGCCGTGTCTTCTCGGGGCCGCTCGCGAGCTCCGCCCACACGAAGAGCGCCTGGACAGGTAGATAATTCTCGATCGCCCGCCTCTCGAGGCAATGTGCCGGCACCGGCCAAGGCTGCTTGATCGCCTGACACGCGACGAGCGCCGCGCGCGCGTCGGCGCTGGGTTGCCCCGGTTGCCGCGCGTCGCTGTCGAACATCACCCAGAGCCTCATGTGCTCCCTCGGCTCTCGCGCTGCTGCGTTCACGGTGGCGGTGAGCTCGCCGAGCCCTCCACCGTTGTCGAGCTCGATCCAGCGTCGCTCCAGTGCCTCGACGAACTTCCTGCGCCATGTGGGCGGCGCGAGCTTGCGTAGGAAGGCCCCGTCGTTCCGGCGGTTCTCGACCAGCAGGCGAAGCGGTGCATGGAGCAACCGGAGGGCATCGGCGAGCATCACGGTGGGCGTGGCGCTGCGGAGATCGCTCGACGCGACGTCGCCGACCCGAATCCGCACGGCCGCCGAGGTTCGCTGCGAGGCGGCGCTCGCGCCCTCATCGAGCACGAAGGCGGCCTCGTCTTTGAGCGCCTCGGGGAGCGACGCGAGCCAGTCGTCAATGGTAGGAGAGATCCCCTTCGCAAAAGGAGGGTCGGTGAGCAGCGCGTGCCGATCGTCGAGGCACGCGTGGAACAGCGCGAGGAGCTCCAGCGAGCTCGTGCGACCCGAAGCGAACACCGCTTCTTCGACGATGACGATCATGACACCCGGGGCTTCCCTTTCAGCTGCGCCTTCATGAGCTCGCGCGCGAGCTCCCTGTGATCGGCGAAGACGTCCGGCGGCCAGTTCCCTTCAGGGCGTCCTTGATCGTCGAAGGTCACGCGCTCGGCACGGCTCCGGTGATCTTCGAGCTGGTGGACCCAGTAAGCGAGCACGCGCTCCCTGGGCAGTCGGCCCCTCGCGATCTCGAGTTGTACGGAGAGGAGCAACGGATACGAGTGCGTCTCGAGGACTATCCGCGGCGGGTTCGGACCAGCGGCAATTTCGCAGAGGTGCTCCGCGAGCTCCCGCTGAGCGTCCGGATGGAGCTGCGACTCGGGCTCCTCGATTGCCAGGATGCTCGGTCCGCCGCTCTCGTGACGACGGGCCATGGCCGCGGCCACGAGCACCGGGAAGAGCTGCATCATGCCCTCGCCAGCGTCGATCAGATCGACATCCATCGTCGGATCTGGTCGGAGCAGGATCCGGTAATGCTTCGGGGGTACCTCGACGATCGCGAAGGATCGTCCGAAGCGCTCCTTGTAGAACCGCGTGACCTCCGCGTCGATGTCGGGGTTCGATCGGAGGATGCTCGCAGCCTCTTCGCCACTGCCGCTCATGCGCTTCGGCTTCGACCCTTGATCCGGCGTCAATCGCGCGGGGGGCCGACGTAACGCGCTAAGCCACTGGATGGCCCCTCGCAGCTCCAGCATCCGCTCGCGCAGCGCTTTGAGCCGCTGAATTTCCGGGCAGAGCTCAGGCACGAGCCCCACAAAATCGAGCCGGATACGCTGCTCGGGTTGCCCTGCATCGACGATATCATAGTGAAGCTCGTTCGCTCTCGCCTCGTCGGGCTCGGGCGCGTGCGTGGCGTGGAGCACGCGCGACCCAGCGCGGTCGGAGGCGCTGAACTCCTTCACGAGGGTTATGCGTCGTTCACGTGAGAAATCTAGCCCATACTCGATGCGCGAGAGAGCAGATGAAGGAGGCCAGGAGAAGCTGAGCCGTAGATAGGGATCTTCCTTCGCCCCTTTCCAGGTGAGGTCGTGGAAGCTGCTCCCTCGGCCAGCGTCTCCAGAGAGGTCGAGGGGCGAGGAGGCCCCCTCGGCGACCGAGTCGCCGATCAGCGGAAGCGCGCGGAGCAACGCGCTCTTGCCGGCGCTGTTCCGGCCGTAAAGGAGAGTCAGCGGCCGGAGCTCGAGGGGCGTCGGATCAGCGAACGCGCGGTAGTTAGCGACGGATAGGGAGTCCAGGGTGAGCATGGAGGATCTGTCGGGTGTAGACCGGCTAGGCGGCCGCGTGATCCGGCTCCGGCGTGCGCGTACGTCGGAGACTCGGGCTACGCTATCGCCTGCGGTGGGCCTCTCGCAAGCCATCCTTCGCGAGGCTCGCCTTGCCATCGCCCGCATCCTCCGAGCTCCGCGGCCCCCCGGAGCTCAGGCCGAGCTCGCCGCGGCGCGCGTCCGCCAGCGCTTGCTCACGTCGCGATCGGTTCCTCTGATTCAGCGCCGCCGTGCGCGTCGATGGCCGCGCCGAGGCCCTCCACGCGCGCCCAGACCTCGGACACGATACCACCGACGCCCTCGACCGAGGATCCGGCGAAGCGCGCCAGGACGAGCTGCGTGCGCAGCGCCTGGACGAGATCCGCGAGCTCCTCGAGGGCGCGGGCGTCGCGGTCGCGCATCGCCTGCAGGCGGCGGATGTTCTCGAGGTGGAGGTGCGCCGTCGCCAGCGCGCGCCCGCCGGCGCCGCCGCGCTCGATCTCGGCGACGCGCGCCGCGGCGGCGACCTCGTCGAAGCCGCTCTGGCGGAGCAGCGCGTCGAGCTCGGCGTGGCGGGCGGCGGCGCGCGTCACCTCGGCCTCGATGCGCGAGGCGGCGTCGCGCGACAGGAGCGCCTCGAACGAGGTGCCGGCGCAGGCGCTGACCCCCTCGCGCAGGGCCCCCTGGACGCGCGCGGCGGCGGTCCCCGCGTCGCCGTCCGGGCGCGCGCCGCCCGCCCCGCGGCCCGCGGTGAGCGCGACGGGCGCCCAGATGGGCCAGAGCGGCACGCAGAGCGCCGCGGAGAGCGCGGCGCGCCGGCGCGCGTCGCCGCGATCGCGCGAGGCGCGGTACACCGCCACGGCGCAGGCGAGGCCCGCGATCAGGTACAGGATCGAGAGGTCGCGGAGGCTCATCGCGCCCCCTCCGGCAGGCCGCCGCGCGCGGCGTCCTCGGCGCAAGCATAGGCGCGCGCGCCGTCCGGCGGCGACGCTCGGCCGTCGTCGAGCCCCTCGAGGGAGCACGGGTCGTCGTCGTAGATCCCGAGCGCGGAGCGGCAGCTCTTCACGAACGCGTCGGCGAAGCTCCCCTCGCGGGCGCGCAGGAACGGGACCTCCGTTTCGCTCGGACGGCCGAGGTACGGCCGGAGGATCCACGCGGCCTGGCCGCCGATCGCGAAGAAGACGGCCATGAAGGCGACCGCGGTGAGCGCGCGGCCCGGGCCCGCGCCGATGCCGCGCACGAGCACGCCGAGCGCCGCGAGACCCGCGACGGCGTAGGCGAGCCAGGCGGCGACCGAGGAGGCGTGGTAGCCGAGCCCCAGATCGATGAGCAGCCAGATCACGGGCGCGAACGCGAGCAGCACGAGCGAGGAGCGGCCCGCCGACGCGAGGGCGAGGGCGATGACGGACCGCATCGGCCAGGGTCGGCCGAGGACCGCCGCGAGCGCGTGGAACGCCGGGGCGCAGAGCGCGAGCGTGATCAGCATGGCGAGCGGCACCTTGACGGCCGCGTAGAGGATCTGCTCGCTGCCGCGGAAGCTGCCGATCACGCCGCCGAACACGGCGGAGCCGAGGGCGATGGCGCCGAGCGACGCGAGCGCGATGGCGCGGATGTCCCGGTCCTCGCGGCAGCTCGCGGCCACCTCGGAGGGCGCCCGGAGCAGGCGGCTCAGGACGACGGCGCTCACGAGTTACCCCCGTCCAGGAGCGGGAGCGCTTCCCACCAGACGCGCAGGGCGAGCACGACGGCGAACGCCGCGAACCCGAGGAGCGCCGCGGTGTACCCGGACCGGGTGAGGAGGCTCTGATCGCGCCGGAGCGCGGCGCCGAGGTCGCGCAGGAAGACGCGCACGCCGAGGGCGCCGCCGACGGCGAGGCCGAGCAGCCCCATGAGCGCCGCCGTGTCCTGCGACCCGCTCGTGACGATGAAGAGCGCGGCGGCGGGCGCGAGGCCGCCGAGCACGAGGCCGGTGGCCGCGGCGGCGCGCGCCGTGGCCGACAGCACGCGCGAGGGGTCGAGCGGCGCGTCGAAGAGGGTCAAGACGATCGTCAGCGCGGGGACGCCGAGGCAGGCGACGGCGACCATGGCCGCGGGGACGCCGGCGGCGTGGTGGACGAACGACATGCCGCCCTGCCGCGCGCCGAGCGCGAGGCCATAAAGCGAGGCGAGGCCGACGCCGACGCCGAACCTGGACAGGTCCTGGCGGAGCTCGGCCGCCGGCCGCTCGACGAGGAGAGAGGCCGTCCAGCTGGGGTGTCCAGCGCGCGCCGCGGGCTCGGCGGTCGCGCCGGCCGCGGGCGGCGGCGGCGCGTCGTCTCGGGGCGCCGCGGGCCCGGGAACACCGGCTTCCGTGCCGGGCTCCGGCGAGGGTGGGATGAGAAGACAGGGAGCTTGCGCGTGCACAGGACCTCCGGGGTGGTGAGCGCTGCGCGGCACGCTCGACCGAGCCTCCTGGACCGATCGCCCGAGGAGGCTCGGCCTGCTCGCTGCCGCCGCAGGCCTCGATGGAAGTACCCCCCGGGCGAGGCGCGCCCGCGCCCGCGACAAGGAACGGACGCGGAGAGGTTGTGGCGAAGTT
Source organism: Sorangium sp. So ce887 (assembly GCF_051521455.1). Classification (NCBI taxonomy): domain Bacteria; kingdom Pseudomonadati; phylum Myxococcota; order Polyangiales; family Polyangiaceae; genus Sorangium; species Sorangium sp. So ce887. The sequence continues at coordinate 6,967,245 of NZ_CP150354.1, forward strand.
GTGGCAGGTCGCCCGCCGTGGCCGGAGCCACCCGGGAGCAGGGACATCGTCCACCCCCGGACAGGCGCCGGCCGCCGTCGGCCTGCAAGCCAGCGGCAGCGCGCGGTGTATGCTGGCGGGATGTCGGTCGCCTTCCAGCTCGGGCCCCGGGCCGCCCTCGCCGATCTGCTGGCCATCCCGGAGGAGCAGCGCTTTCACGAGATCCTCGACGGCGAGCTCGTGCGCAAGGCCATGCCCAGCGGCCCCCACGGGAGGGCGCAGCGCGTCCTCGGCGGCCGCATCGGCGATCCGTACGACCGGCGGCCGGGCGGGCGGCTCCCGGGCGGGTGGTGGATCGTGACCGAGGCCGAAGTGCAGCTCGAAGAGGATCAGGTCTATCGCCCCGACGGGGTCGGATGGCGGCGGGAGAGGTTGCCCGAGCTGCCCAGGACGACGCCGATCTCGGTACGGCCCGACTGGGTGTGCGAGGTGCTTTCGCCGTCCAGCGCACGCAACGATCGGGTGAAGAAGATGCGCGTCTATCAGCGATGCGGGGTGCCGCATTACTGGATCGTGGATCCCGAGGACCAGACGCTGACCGTCCACCGCTGGACGTCCGAGGGATATCTGCTGATCCTCACCGCCGAGCGCGGAGAGCGCGTCAGGGCAGAGCCGTTCGGGGAGGTCGAGCTGGAGATGGACGCGCTCTTCGGAGACGAGGCCACGTGACAGCGGTCGATCGGCCCGCCGCGACGTGCGTGGGCCGCAGGCGCATCTCATCCATGCATCGAAGGAGCCGCCTTCACTCCACGGCCTGCGGGCCGACGCCGAGGGCCGCGCGCTTTTGCTGCAGCCGCTCCTCGAACCGCCCCTGGTTGACCAGATACCGGTCGTGAATGCCCTCCCCCACCTTCTCCTGGGCGTCGTGCACGGTGAAGGCGAACCGGAGGCGCTTGCCGTCGATCTCGCGCAGCGCCACCCGGAGCTCCACGTGCGTTCCCGCCGGCGTCGGGGCCAGGTGCTGGAGCGTCACCGTCCCTCCGACCGTCATGGTGCCCGCGGGCAGGTGCGGCCGCAGCGCCTTGACGCAGGCGAGCTCCATGTATCCGAGCATCGCCGGGGTCGAGAAGGCGAGCAGCCCGTCATTTCCCCAGGAGCTCGCGCAGTCCTCGACGCGGACCGAGATGCGCTCCTGAAATTCGAGATCCGAGGGTAGGGTCATCGTATTCATGCTTTTCTCCTCCATCCCACGCCGCTTCAGCTTTCGCCGTCGCTCCTCTGAGGGTGTTGCGCCCTGAGCCTGACGAGGTGCTTGAAGATGTTCTTCTTCTGCATCTCGGTCGTCCCGCCGGCGAGCCGGAGCGCGGTCGCGTCCCGCAGGACCCGCTCGATCCCCGACGCCCGGTCGTACCCCTCGTGGCCGAAGAGCTGGATGAGCTCCAGCCCTGCCCGAACCATCCCTTCGGACGCCGCGAGCTTCGCCAGCGACGCTTGCATGCTGGAAGCAGGGTTTGCTTTGCACAGCTCCGCAGCGGCGCTGTAGGCCAGCCAGCGTGATGTCTCCATCGTCAGCTTCATGTCGACGAGCTTGTCCTGGATGTACTCGTGCTCGGCGAGCGGCACCCCGAACGCCATGCGCGAGCTGATCCGCTCCATGGCGCGCGCGATCACCGGCTCCAGGACGCCCGCCACGGCGATGCCATACATCAGCCGATCGAAGCTCAGGAACGAGTAGAGCGTCGCCAGCCCATGGCCCGGCTCGCCCACGAAATCGGCGGCCGTCACGCGCACGTCGCGCAAGCCGATGGGGCCCGTCGGGCTCGATCGCTGCCCCAGGAGGTCCTCACCGGGCCCCAGGACCACGCCCGGCTGGCCGCGCGCGACGAGGAAGAGGGTGATGTCCTGCCGCCCGAGCGACGGGATCCGCCCGACGATCAGGAGGTCATCGGCGATGGGCGCGTTGGTGATGTGCACCTTGTCTCCGGTGAGCACGTACCCGGATTCGACCGGCGTCGCCGCGGTCTTCAGGCTGGCGATGTGCGACCCGCCGCCAGGCTCCGTCGCGGCGGTCGCCCCCACCGACCCGCTCATGAGCCGCGGGAGCTGCTCACGGCGCTGCGACTCGGTGCCATGCTGGAGGAGCACCTCCAGGAGCCCCGCATGGGCGATCACCGACATGATGAGCCCGAAATCCTCGGCGGTGGACGAGAGCCCCTCGAACGCGGCCAGGAAATCCCACAGCGCGCAAGGGTCGCCGCCGGGCTCACGCCGCCTGAGCAGGCGCCAGAGGCCCGTATCCGCCAGGCGCTTCCACAGAGCGTGGTCGAACGACCCTTCCCGATCGCGCCGGACCGCGCCGGGCGCGATCTCCGCCCGAGCGAACCGCCGGAACCGCTCACGGATCTCGAGTTGCTGCTGGCTCCACTCAAGCTGCATCGTCGCCTCCTCTGCTCTCTAACGGGCCATTCCCCCCATGAGCTTCATGTGTGGCGCAGCGTCCGCTCCCGCGATCGACGCGCTGCCGGCAGGCCGTGCACAGGGCCACGAGGTCGCTGCCGCACCACGCGCAGTACCGGGCCCACGTCGCCACCTTCTCGTACTCACACTTCCCGCAGGCCCACAGGAAGGTCGCGGCGCCGGCCGGATCCGCGCCGCCGTGATCGCCTGCGCGCTCCGCAGGCGCGAGATCGCCGCCGCACCACGCACAGGTATCGGCGATCGCCGCCTGCTTCTCGTACTCGCAGCACTGGCATGTCCACAGCATGGCTGGCTCACCCGCGCGCGCCCCGCGCCGCGCCCCCGTCGCAAAGGTTGGAGATCACGCGGCCCACCGCGTCCACGAGGCGATCCACGTGAAGGGCGGTCGTCTGCGTCGACAGGCTGCCCATGCCGCGCGGGGCCAGCATCACCCCCTCGTTCAGCAGCCCGAGGAACAGGCCCTGCTGCAAGACGCTATCGGCGCGGCGGACCTCCCGGAACGTCCGCAGCGGCCCCCCGGTCATGTGGATCGTGAAGAGCGAGCCGGCCCCGGTGACCGTGACCGGCGCGCCCAGCCTCCCGAGCAGGTCGGCGATTCTCCTGCGCAGCTCGTCGCCGAGCGCGTCGAGCGACGCAAGGCGGTCGGGCGTGAGCTCGCGGAGCGTGGCGAGCCCGGCCGCGAGCGTCAGCGGATTGCCGGTGAACGTTCCGCCCTGGTAGAGGGCAGGTCCGCCCGCGCGCGGATCATACATGTCATGCCCGCCCCTCGGCTCGAGGAGCGCCATGACGTCGGCCCGCCCGCCCACGGCTCCGACGGGCAGCCCACCGCCGATGATCTTGCCCATGACCGTGAGATCTGGAGTGACCTGATAGAGCTCTTGCCCCCCTCCCGGCGCGAGCCGCAGGGAGATCACCTCGTCGAAGATCAAGAGGATGCCGTGCGTCGTACAGAGCTCCCGGAGGCGCGCCAGGTAGCCCGGGACCGGCGGGATCATCCCGCCGACGCCGAGCATCGGCTCGACGATCACCGCCGAAAGCTCGCCGGCGTGCGCCTCGATCAACGCCGTGGTCTCGTCCACATGGTTGAACGGCAGGACGAGGACGCGCTCGGCGAGGCCCGGCGGCAGCCCGTGGGTCTCGGGCAGCGCGGCGGGCTGCGCGATCGGCCCGGCCTGCGCGGGCGGCGGCCTCACGCTGACCATCACATCGTCCTGCGCGCCGTGGAACCCCCCCTCCATCTTCGCGACGCGCATGCGGCCGGTGAAGGCCCTCGCCAGGCGCAACGCGAACATCACGGCCTCGCTGCCCGAGCCCGTGAAGCGCACCCGCTCCACGGACGGCACGCGCTCGACGAGCAGCGCCGCGAGCGTCGCCTCGAGCTCGGTCGAGAACCCGAACGACGTCCCGCTCTCGAGCCGCTCGGAGATCGCGGCCGTGACGGCCGGGTGGGCGTGTCCATGAATCAACGCTGTGTAATTGTTGAGGAAATCGACGTATTCACGGCCGTCGATATCCCACACGAGCGGCCCCTTGCCCCCCCGGACATAGACCGGATGAGGCAGCCAGGAGTTCAGGCTCCGGGTCGCGCCGGCGGGCACGACGGCGCGGCTGCGCTCGAAGTGCTCTCGTGACCGGGGTGTCAGACGGACATAGTCATCGACAATCGAGCTCATCGATCCGGATGCAGTCATGCGCGCGCTCCTTCCGTGGTGCAGGGGCGAGTCACGTCGTTGCCATTGGGGGGGTCGCCCCCGGCGGTCATGGGTGAGCCAGGGCGCGCTCGGCTTTCGCGGCGTCGATGAACCGCCGGTTGTAGAGCGTCACTCCCAGCGCGCCCAGCGCTCCGATCGCGCCATAAACGAGCCATGGCCCGGCGCCGGTGAGCCGGAGGACCAGCCAGCTCCCGAGGTAGTTCCCCAGCGTGACCCCGAGGGCGTACGAGCCGCTGTAGAGCCCGAAGAAGGTCGCGCCGGTCCGCGCGTCGGCGAAGCCTGCGACCATGACGTCGGCGCACGGCTGCGTGATGGACTCGCCGAGGGTGTAGATCAGGACGCAGGCGAGCAGCCACCCCATGGCCGGGAAGAGCGGGACGAAGCCGAGGCCGAGCCCGGCGAGCACGATGCCGACGAGCAGCGACCTGTGCACCGGGAGCCGCTCGTTCAGGCGGTGCACAAGGAGTATCGCCAGCGTGCCGATGACGCCATTCACGAGGAACACCGTGCTGACCCACCGCTCGCTGCCCCCGATCTCCAGCGCCTTGACCGGCAGCGAGACGAAGAGCTGCGAGAAGAGCATCCACCAGAGCACCATGACGCCCCAGAAGGCCAGGAACGGCCGGTGCCTCAGCGCGGCGCGATAGTTCTCGAGGACGGACGGCCGTCGCTCCGGTGACTCGACGAGGGGGCCGACCACCGCCAGAAGGACGCAGAGCGCCACGAAGCACGCGGCGGCGCTCAGAAAAGGCGCACGTATCCCGTAGCCCACCAGCGCCGCGCCCAGCATGGGGCCGATGACCACGCCGATGTTCAGGAACTGATTGCGCAGCATGAACACGCGCGGGCGGATCTCGGCCGGCTGGGCCGCGAAGGTCCCGTTGACCGAGGGCTCGTACAGCGCGTCACCGACGCCGGCCAGCAGAGTCATGAAAAGCAGCTCCCACCAGCCGGTCAGGAACGCGAAGCCGGCGAATCCGGCGGCGCGCAGCAGCAAGCCAGCGATCATCATGGAGTGTCCGCCGACGCGATCGGCGATCGGGCCGGTCAGGATCTGGAGCAGACGCCCGGAGACCATCATCGCCGAGACGATCGTGCCCACCTCGGCGGGGGAGAACCGCAGGTTCTTCCCCAGGTAAATCGTGATGAACGGCGTCGCCACGAAGGCGGCCATGTTCATGAGAAGCTGAGACACGAGCGCGATCCACACCGCGAACCCGAGCGACGGGGTGGGATCCGCCTTAACCACGAGCAGGCCGCTCGGCGCGCGCCGCGATCCTCATCCTCATGGACGACAGCTCCTCTCCAGGGTTCGTAGCGCGCGATGCTCGAGCTCCTGGGCTGCCGTCCTCGTCGGGGCGGCGACCATGTACTCGACGGTCCCGGTCCGCTCCGTGTCCTCGTTGAGGACCACGACGCCTTGTTCGCGGCCGGGAGAGTACAGCAGCCCATCCTGCTCCAGGAGATCGAGCACCCGCGGGAAAGGGCCCGCCTTCACGTTGTTCCGCGTGAGCAGGGTGTGGTCGTTGCCGTAGCGAGGGCCGAAGAAGCGGCTGGCGAGCACGTGGATATGGCTGCACCCCCCCAGCCGCCCGTTGATCTCGTTGAACAGGATCCGACCATCCCGGGTCAGGATGGCGTCGCAGCTCAGCTTGCCCACGTAGCCGCGGGCGCACGCGACGTCCGCGAGCTTCATGGAGACCGAAAGCAGCTCGGCCAGGTGGTAAGGCCCGAGTGTATGACAGGGGATCATGAAGCCTACCCAGATCGGATCCAGGCGCTGCTCGCCGAAGTTCAGCAGATAGGGCCGGCTCCCGTCGACGAAGATCTCCAGCTCCGTGTAATACGAAGGCGCCTGCGGGTAGAACACCTCGACCACCAGGGTCGCGTTGCGAGGGCCGGTGAGGCGCCTCCAGAGCTGCTCGGCCACCTGGCCCTGGTCCGACGCCTCCCCGAGGAGGATCGTCTCCGCCGCCCCGCTGGCGTCCAGATCGAGGGCTTCGGTGGTGACGACCACGTTCCCGAGCCCGCCGGCGTTGAGGTCCTGCTTCACGATGACAGCGCCGGTCGGACGGAGAAACTCGTCCAGCGCAGCCCGCAGCTCCACCTCTGACGAGCAGGGCGCCCCCTCGGCGACCGGGATCCCGTGGCCAGCCGCGATACGACGGAAGTCGACCTTGCTGTTCAGCTGCTCGGCGCCGCCCTGGCGCATGGTCGCTTGCACCGAAGGATGCTCACGAAGGCCCAGACGAGCGACAAGCCAGGCGATCGCCCGGTCATAATAATAGGGCAACACCGTCCAGTCGCCACGATCCCGGGTCGCCGCGAGGAGCCGCTCCAGCATCGCGGGGCTGCTCAGCACGTCGAACGTGAGCAGCGTCGACTGACGCTCGCTCCCCGGCGGGACGACGACCCTCACGGCGCTGCGGTCGACGCCATTCAGCACGAACACGTAGCGCAGGAACGCTTCGGGCAGCGGCTGGGGCGCCAGGATGATGTCGCCGTCCTCCGCGAGCCAGGCCAGCCGATTCGCCACGGTCGACCAGCCATGCCGGTCTTCGTGGGTCATCCTCCACGTCTCGCCGAGCATGTTCTCGGTAGCGACGTTTCCGATGATCAGCTTCGGCATGAGTTTTCCTGGCCCCCTGTGTCCCCGGCTACAGCGCTCATATACGCCGCGGGAGTCGACTCGTCCAGGGCAGCCGATCTCGATGTCTTGTCGTCAATGCCCCTGCGCTGCCATGCCGCGGGCCATTGCGCCGATGTCGGTCATCCGTCGTGCAATCGGATCTCCGATCCCGCGCCGAGAGGGTCGCTACCTAGTCCCTGTCTTCGCGGCAGCTCGCGGCCACCTCGGAGGGCGCGCGGAGCAGGCGGCTCACGACATCGCCCGTCCTCGAACAGGCGCCGGCCGCCGTGAATAAGGCGCCGGCCGCAGCCGGCCTGCAGCCAGCGGCAGCGCGCGGTGTAGGCTGGCGAGGAGCTCGCAGCGGCGCGGCTACGCGCACGCCCGTGTCCGAATGCCACAAGTGCGCCATTACGCCCCGCACCGGCGCCCGAGCGGGAGGGCTTTTCCCCTCGTCTGTCCCGGCACGGCGCCTGCTGAGCTAGGCGCCCAGTGAACCTCCATGGCGTCCGCTGAGCTCGCTGCCCCAAGGGCGGCCCTGATCCCTGGCCAGGGGTCCTCGGCGAGGCGGCTGATCCCGCTGCACGGCGAGCTGCGCATGCGAGACGCCGACGCGCTCTGGCCCGAGCTGTCCGCAGCCGTCGAGGAGATCCACGACGGAACCGTGACGTTCGACCTCGCGCGCGTCAGCGTCATGGACGGCGGCATCCTGTCGCTCCTGCTGCACCTCCGCGCCGTGCTCGCGGAGCGGGGCGCACGGCTCGATCTCTCCGGGGCGAACGAGCGCATCGCGGCCCTCATCGAGCTTTACGGTGGCAACGATCGCGTCGCGCGCCTCGTGCCGAAGAGAGCGGAGGGGCTCGTCGAGCAGGTCGGTCGCGCGACCGTGTCCGTGCTCGATGAGGCCAGGCTCGTCGTCGAGTTCCTCGGACAGATGGTGGTCGCCGCGGTCAACGTCGCGCGGCGGCCGAGGACGGGCAACTGGCACGACACGCTCCCGTTCGTCGAGAAGACCGGCGTCGACGCGCTGCCGATCGTCCTCCTCATCAACACCCTCGTCGGCTTCGTCATGGCATTTCAGGCCGCGAAGCAGCTCGCGGCCTACGGCGCCAACATCTATGTCGCCGACCTCGTCGGCCTCTCCGTCACGCGCGAGCTCGCCCCGCTCATGACCGCGATCATCGTCTGTGGCCGCTCGGGCGCCGCCATCGCGGCAGAGCTCGGGACGATGAAGGTCTCCGAGGAGATCGACGCGCTGCGGATCATGGGCTTCGGGACGGTCAACTACCTCGTCTTGCCGCGCGCGCTGGCGCTCCTCCTCGTCGTCCCGGTGCTGACCCTGCTCGCCGACATCGTGGGCATCGCGGGCGGGATGCTCGTGGCGTCGTTTTCGCTCGGCGTCAGCCGGCAGGCCTACTGGAACGAGACGCTGATCGCCGTCCACCCCCACGACGTGGGGACCGGCCTGATCAAGAGCGCGGCGTTCGCCCTGACCATCGCGCTCATCGCGTGCCAGCAAGGGTTCGCGACCTCGGGCGGCGCGGAAGGGGTGGGGCGCCGCGCCACGTCGACCGTCGTCGCATCGCTCTTCTGCATCGTCCTCATCGACACCCTCTTCACCGTCCTCTTCAGGGCGCTCGACGTATGAGCGACCCGATGATCGAGGTCCTCGATCTCACCGTCGGCTGGGGCGACACCCGGCTCCTGGAGAACGCCTCGTTCCGCGTCGCGCGCGGCGATGTGTTCGCGATCCTCGGCGGGAGCGGGTGCGGCAAGTCGACGACGCTGCGCTTCCTCACCGGGCTCGAGCAGCCGATCTCGGGCAGCATTCATATCGACGGGATCGGGGCGCCGCGCCTCGTCGAGGGCCGCCCGCCGTTCGGCGTCATGTTCCAGCACGGCGCGCTGTTCGGCTCGATGACCGTGGTGGAGAACGTGGCGCTCCCCCTCCGCGAGTGGACGAGGCTGCCGCCGGACGTGGTGCACGCCATGGCGCGCGCCAAGCTGCGCCTCGTCGGCCTGGAGGGCGCGGCGGACAAGCTCCCCTCGGAGCTCTCCGGCGGCATGAAGAAGCGCGCGGCGATCGCGCGGGCCATGGCGCTCGAGCCCGAGCTCCTCTTCCTCGACGAGCCGTCGGCCGGGCTCGATCCCGTGATGTCCGCCGGGCTCGACGAGCTCATCCTCACGCTGAAGCGCGTCGTCGGCCTCACCGTGGTGGTGGTGACCCACGAGCTGCAGAGCATCTTCGCGATCGTCGACCAGTGCATCCTGCTCGACAAGGAGACGAGGAGCATCATCGCGCGCGGCCGCCCCTCCGAGCTGCGCGACAGCGGTGATCCGCGCATCCACAGCTTCTTCAACCGCACCGCCGAGGCCGTCTGATGTTCTCCACCACGAACTATTTCAAGATAGGTCTCTTCGTCCTCCTCGGGCTCGCCGCCGCCTTCGCGACAGCGGTGGCCTTCGGGGCGAACCGAAGCGAACGGCGGACGCTCGCCTACGCCACGTACTTCAACGAATCGGTGCAGGGGCTCGACCTGGGCTCGCCGGTGAAGTACCGCGGCGTGACCATCGGGACGGTCGCCGCGATCGAGATCGCGCCCGATCGGCGGCACGTGCAGGTCGTCGCAGAGCTCGATCTCGAGAGCATCCGGCGGCTCGGGCTCACGGAGACATCGCCGCCCGGCGAGGCGAACTCCGTCCGGTTCTCCGTGCCGCCCGAGCTCCGGACGCAGCTCCAGTCTCAGGGCATCACGGGCATGAAGTTCCTCGCCATCGACTTCTTCGAGACCGAGACCACCCCTCTCCCCGAGCTGCCTTTCCAGACGCCGGCGAACTACATCCCTGCCGCGCCGTCCCTCATGAAGAACCTCGAGGACAGCATCGTGCGGGCCGCGGACAGCCTCCCCGCCATGGGGGCGCAGATCTCGTCCGCCCTGAATCACATCGACGTCATGCTCGGGCAGCTCCAGGACGAGAACCTGGCGGAGAAGACGGTCGCCACCCTGGCGAACATGAATGACATGCTGGCCGACCTCCAGGGCACCGTGAAGGGCATCAACCAGGCGAAGATCCCCGAGAAGGCGGCGAGCACCCTCGCCAAGATGGATGTCGCTGTCTCGCGGCTCGACGGCGTGCTCCTGCGCTTCGGCGGAGACGGCGGGCTCGTCGCGAGCGCGACGCGGGCGACGGACGCGTTCGGTGAGGTCGGTCGCAGCGCCCACGGCACGACGCGCGAGATCGACGCGACGCTGCGCGAGTTCCGCGAGGCGCTCGAGGCGGTCCGCGACGTCTTCGAGTCGCTGGACAAGGAGCCCGATATGCTCATCAAAGGTCGCGCCGGAAAGAAGCAGCCGTGAGGATCGTGAAGACGCTCTGTTTCGCGCTGCTCCTCTCGATCCCGGGCTGCGCGCTCACCTCCAAGGCCGAGCCGCTGTCCGTCCGCTACTTCACCCCGAGATGGGATGAGTCGCCACGAGCGCCCGATCGCGGGAGCGCGGACGGGCCGCGCCTGCGCCTCGGCCGCATCTCGTCGAGCTCCCACCTGCGCAACCGCATCGTGTACCGCTCCTCCGACGTCGAGGTCGCGATGTACGAGGATCGCCGCTGGACAGAGCGGCCCGAGGAGTTCGTCCGCCGCGCGCTCGCGCGGGCGCTCTTCGAGGAGCGCCCCCTCGTGCAGGCCGTGTCCGGCGGCGGACCGGCGCTCGACGTCGAGCTGCTCGCGTTCGACGAGGTGCACCGGAGAGGCGGCCGCGCCGCGCGTGTCACCCTCCACTACGCCGTGCAGGACGACCGCACCGTGCTGGACACCCAGAGCATGACGGCGGAGGTCGAGGTCCGCGGGGACATCGAGGATCCCGGGAACATGGCCGCGGCGATGGGGGCGGCGCTCCACGAGATCGCGGAGCGGCTCGCGTCGCGCGTGGCGTCGCGGCTCGCCGCCGCCGGCGCGGGGAACGCGCAGGCGATCGCGGCCCCCTGACGGCCTGACTCGGCGCGGGTGGCTAGCGCGGGACCGGCGGGGCCACGACGTCGTTGATGCTCTCGACGTTGCCGCCGGCGGGGTAGCCGTACGAAGCGAAGAAGTCCGTGCCCCAGACGGTGACGCCGAAGGCGCCCGCGCTGCTCGCCTCGTGCTGGCTCGTCTCGCACGCTGGACTCGCGCCCACGAAGCCGCGGCTCAGATCGACGTGGGCCACCTCGAACGCGCCCGCGGTCCCGACAGGACGCCACCCGGTCACGGGACCGAGACAGCTCAGCTCCACGTCCGCGAAGCCGTTCGGGCCCCGGACGCGGGTGATCACCAGGCTGGTCGTGGCATAGGTCGGATCGGTGAAGAACACGTATCGCTCGAGGAACTGCTCGGGCGGCAGCTGGATGACCCACTCCTCGTCCCCGAGCTGGCACGGTGAGCCGGGAACCGGGATCTCCGCCACGCAGCCAGGGAGCGTCCTGGCGGGGGCGCCGGGCATGTACTGCGTGAGCATGAAGGGGTGATCGCCGTCCTGCGACCGCACCGAGAACAGCGACGTCGTCTGGAACTCCGCGACCTCGCCCGCCGCCAGGGTGGCCGGCGCGCCGGCCGGCGGCGCCGGATCCCAGGAGAGCGTCGTGGCGTCGGCCACGCCGAGCAGGCGGTAGACGACGCTCTCCGGCTCCTGCGAGGACAGCCGCGAGAGCACGCCGGCGCCGACGTACTCGCCGCCGAGAGCGCTGATGGGCGCGATCTGCTGGTGGGCGGCGTCCTGACCGCCGCCGGCCGGGGACGTCTTTGTCGCCACCTGCAGGTACGTGTTGCCGGTCCACACGCCGATGGGCTTGCTCGACTGGAGCACGGCGCCGCTCGGGTCGGCGCCCATCCACTGGACAACGTCGCCGGCGCCGAGCTTGATCTGCGTGGCGGCGTTGGCCGGAGCGCCCGGGACGCCGGGACCGCCGGGGAGGCTCGATGGGGGAACGAGATCCACCGTGGTGTCGTCCTCGGCGGCGACGAGCATCATCCACGGAACGCCGAGGCCGTGGGGGTGCGGCGCCAGGGCGTAGTAGTTGGTGCCCCACGTGCTGCGCGGGAGCAGGAGCGAGGCGCTGGGGAGGAAGCTTAACGCCCCGCCGTACGGCAGGATGTCGTACGCCGAGACGGGCGTATCCGACGCGACCTGAAACGCGGTGCCGGTGCCGCTCCTGTGCACCGCCACATCGGCCAGCACGGCGGGAGGCCGCGGGCACTCGAGCGAGCCGAAGCCGGTCGATGCACCCCTCCGGTGCGAGAGGAACAGCACCGCCACCTCGCCCGGCGGGATGCCATCCTCGGGCAAGCGCGTGTACCTGGTGCTCGGACCGATGCCGCTCGGGAGGTAGGTGAACCCCGCCGCGTCGAGCGCCTCGCCGTCGTAAGCGACGCGGAGCCTGGCGTGGCGATCCCAGGTATTCGCGAGGAAGACCGCATGGCACGCGCCGCTGAACGTGGAGCCGGCGAGATCGTTCTGGAAGAACGGCGGCGACGGCGCGAGGTAGTCGCAACCGATCGAGCCGCCCGCCTTCTCGGCGGCCTCGCAGGCGGGGATGCACTGCCCCTGGTAACACCCCAGCCGGGGCGGGCACGCGCCGAGGACGTTCCCCTCGGCGTCCACGACGTCTCTCATGTCCGCGGAGCATCCGCTCCCCGTCCAGCCGCCGCTGATGCCGCCGCCGACACCCAGGTCGCCGATGGCCCCCGAGCCGCCCGTCCCGCCCTTGCCCGCCGGTCTGGGCGGGTTCCGGAACGGGTCCGCCCTGGGGGTGCAGGCGGCGGCGAGGAGGGACGGAGGCAGTAGCGCGACAAGAAGATAAGTGAGGGAGAACCTCATCTCCTGAAGTCATCGTGTCGCCGGAGAACTGTCAAGCGCGGTCGGGCCGTCGGTGGGCGAAGCGTTCCGCAGCTGCGCGAAGTTCCTCGGCAAAATCATCGTCGCGCTCCCGCGCGAAGCAAGAAGCCGACGGAGACGCGCGGGCGCGCGAGGCCCGGCTCAGTTCGAGCGGGTCGGCGCGTACTTGTAAAAGCTCTGGGCCCACTCGATGGTCCAGATCGTCGGCTCCACGTACACGTTCTTGTCGATGCCCAGGACCATCTCCCGCTTGATCTGGGACATCGCCTTCATGAAGACGCGGCGATCGTCCTCCATCCGCGGCCTCATCACGCTCGAGGGCGGGTACAGCTCCTTGACCTGCGCCACCGTCTGCTCGTCGTCGATCCACCCGTCGACCCCGTGCTGGCCCTTCGGGAGGCGCGCGCCGCCCTCGTCCAGCCAGTCGCGCAGGTCGTTGTCGCCGCGGTTCATGCCGTCCGCGTGGCAGCCGATGCACGAGCTGCCGGTGTTCAGGCGGCGGTCCGTGCTGGCGAAGCCGATCCGGCTCGTGATCACGGCGTCCGCGTCCTGCCGGGTGATGCGCGGATCACGCACGATGTTGACGAAGGCGTCGACGCGGCGCTGGTTGAAGCCGCCCCACAGCGAGTAGCCCTGCAGGCCGTTCGGCAGATCCCAGATGACCTCTTCCGCCGACTGCTGGAGCCCCGCGGTCCCGGTGTAGTAGCGGCAGTTCAGGAAGTCGTTGCCGCCGTAGTTCGGCTGCCCATCACACCCGGACGGCTCCGAGCTCTTGAACGGCTGAGCCAGGGTCGCGACGAAGCTGAGGGTGCCCGCCGTCACGCCGCCGCCCGTCCCGGCGATGAACGTCGGGATCGGATGCGCCCAGAAGGGGAACCGGATCTGGCCCTGCTCGTACGCCTGCTCGATCGTCTGCACGCCGCCTTCGAGCTGCCCGGTGAAGATGTCCCAGGTCTTCCAGTAGTACCCGCCGCTCTTCGTCCTGGCCCGCCAGTACATGCGGGAGTCGATGGTGATGGCCTGCTTTGTGACCATGTACTCGTACGACTTCATCCCATCGTCCTTGATGACGCCGAGCTCGGTCTCGAGGTCCTGGGCATACCAGGGGATCGCCATGATGGCGTTGTATACGTCGGGGCGCGTCAGCGTGTAGACAAGCTGGCTCGTCTCGACGTAATCCGTCTTGAAGCCGTCGACATAGGGCGGCAGCACCGCGCTGTCCGTGGCGCCCTCGACGTTGCCGGCGAGGACGCGGCCCCAGACGAGCTTCGCGAAGCTCGGGTCCTCCTGGACCTCCGCCGTGTACCTGTACTTCTCCTTCGTTGTGACATCGGAGCCGACCCGCTCGCCCAGGTAGTTGACGCTGGTCCTGCCGAAGAAGACGTCGTCGTCCGAGCCGCCGAAGTGGAGCTTCGTGACGCCCTTGTTGTGACCCCAGTAGTTGCGGGTATCGAAGCGGTAGACGATGCCCTTGCCGTTGATGTCCACCGGGTTCACGATCTCGGGCGCCCAGCGCGCGGTCGAGTTCAGGGCCTTCGACAGGCCGACGCGGGCCACGTTCATGTCCTCCGCCGAGGCGCCCTTGTTGTGGATCTCGTGCAGCGAGGTGTACTTGATGAACTCAGCGTCCGCGCCGGCAGCGTGGGTGGCCTTGTCCGCCGCGATCCACTCCTTGACCTGCGCCTCGCTGATCTGCTCGCCTGCCGCGACGGGGCGCGGGGTCTCCGGGAGCGACGGCGCGACCGCGGCCGCCCACGCCTGCACGGCGGAGAGCATCTGCGCGTTCGCGTCCTTGCAGCTCGATCCGAAGCAGTTGTGCCGGTCGATGCCCATCCGGACGACGAGCTTGGAGTCCGCGGGCTTCTTGAAGTTCACGCGCGTGAGCGCGTACTCGTGGGCCAGCGCCGGGTCGACGTCGGAGTGGATGGGCGCCTGCGCCCGGCTCGTCGTGCTGTGGCAGCCCGAGCAGTTCTTTGTCAGCAGCGGGTAGACGGTCGTCTTGAAGGCCTCCAGCGACTTGGCCTTGTCGAGCCCGACCTCGTCCCCGATACAGACGGACTCGACGTTCACGCCGCCCTTGCCATCCGGGAGCTCGGTGAAGCCCAGCTCACATCCAGCGATGGGCTCCGGGCTCGGGCCGGTGCTGGTGCTGGTGCTGGTGCTGGCGCTGGTGCTGGCGCCGGTGCTGTTGCTGGTGCTGGCGCTGCCCGCGCCGGTGCCGGTGCCCGCGCCGGTGCCGCTGGACGACCCTCCAGAGCCGCTGGTCCAGCCTCCGGAGCCGCTGGAGCCGCTGGCGTTGTTATCTCCACTCGACGAAGAGCTGGGCCCCGCCCCCGCTCCGTTCGAATCGTCGGAGTCGTTGTCTCCGGCATCTCCGATCATCGCGACGCAGCCGGTCGCGAGCGAGCCCGCGACGATTGCTGCCGAACTGAGGGCGATCAAGTAAGCGATCTTGCGCATCGGCGGACCTCTCGGGCGACTGTCGTCGCGGTTCTCGGTTCTCGGCCGAGGTCGTCGGACGACCTCGGTTTCTTACGAATGAGGCTTATTTGCCGGTGGCGGAGGCCGAGCGGACCTCGCCACCTGTACAACTATCTCCACCCGGCAAGCGATTGATCACACATTGTCGCAACACACGGACCAGCGCGTTTCGAGGAAGGATCGCCCCTGGCTCCGAGCGCAATTCAGCATGCGCGTCAAGCCACGTGGCCACCTATTTACAGCTCACACGGCAGGCAGCCGAAGCAGGCGGAAAAGCGCCACCTTCTCTGTAACCCGACAGTGCGCCTGGAATGCAGGTACACCGTCGCTGGAGCGGTTCGAGCGGCGGCGGCGCCCGGCGAGCCCTCGACCCGTGCCGGGCCTTGCGTCGCCGTCATCACTCCAGCTGATATTATCGTACCTTCATCACAGCTTGGGCTGCCTTCAATGCACAATCGACTTGACGGGAATGCCAGTCAGGAACAAGAGTACCTTCATTCAGCTGCCTGATCGCACTCAGAACCGACTTATCCGCTCCGCACGCATCTTACCAGGGGCTCACCAGCTGCGACGACGGCCACCGAGGCCTCACTGGGAGCCTTCACGGCGCAACGAGCGATCCCGACGGCGCAAGGGCAGCATCGAGCTGTAGACAGCTCCGCAGTTACTTACTTAGAGGACCAGGAGAACAACATGAGATTCGCTTTCAAGCATGCCTTGCATGCCGCCGCGATGGGCCTGCTCGCCGTGTCGTGCGTCGTCGGCTCCGAGGAGGAGCTCGACCTCGAAGAGGGGGGCTCGATCGAGGGCGCCATCGCGGTCGATACGAGCGCGGTCTACACGCTCGTCGGCGTGCAGAGCAACAAGTGCGTGGAGATCCGGGGTGGGAGCACGTCGAGCTCGGCGGCCGCGCAGATCGCCACGTGCAACGGCGCCACGAGGCAGCAGTTCCGCGCGGAGTCCATGGGCGGCAATTTCTACCGGCTCAAAAACGTCAACAGCGGTCTCTGCCTCGGGACCAACGGCGGATCGGGCGCGGACGGCGCGACCATCGTCCAGTCGGCCTGCGGCACCGCCGGGAGCCAGCAATTTTCCTTCAGCGATGTCGCCGCCAACGTCCAGCGCGTCAATGTCCGCAGCAGCGGCAAGGCGCTCGATGTCATGGGGAATTCGACGTCGGACGGCACCGGCCTCCAGCAGTGGAGCTGGGCCAACGGCCAGAACCAGAAGTTCTCGCTCAGGCGCGCGGGGGGCGGCTCGACCACCAGCTCGAGCTCGACCACCAGCTCGAGCTCGACCACCAGCTCGAGCTCGAGCAGCGGGACCGGCGGGACCGGCGGCTCGGGGGGCTCTGGCGGCTCCGGCGGCTCCGGCGGTGGGGGCGGCGGTACCCCGTCTGGCGGGAAGTTCGTGGGCAACATCACGACGAGCGGGGCCGTGCGCAGCGGCTTTGCGAACTACTGGAACCAGATCACGCCCGAGAACGAGGGCAAGTGGGGCGATGTCGAGAGGTCCCGCGGCGTCCGAGACTGGAGCAAGCTCGACGCGATCTACAAGTACGCGAAGGACAACCGCATCCCGTTCAAGCAGCACGTCTTCGTGTGGGGTAGCCAGCAGCCAGGCTGGCTCGCGAATCTCTCCGGCGCGGAGCAGCAGGCGGCCGTGAAGGACTGGATGCGGTCGTTCTGCGCGCGCTACCCCGAGACGAAGTACATCGACGTCGTCAACGAACCGCCGCCCCACACGACGCCTTCCTACAAGAACGGCATCGGCGGCGACGGCGCCAGCGGCTGGGACTGGATCGTCAACTCCTTCAAGTGGGCCCGCGAGTACTGCCCGGGCGCGGTCCTGATCCTGAACGACTACAACAACATCGAGTACGAGGGCGAGCACAACAACTTCATGCGCATCGCGAGGGCGGTGATCAACGCAGGCGCCCCGGTCGACGCGCTCGGCGCGCAGGCCCACGACGCCTACAGGATCAACACGAACACGGTGAAGGGGTACATCGACAAGATGGCCGCGCTGGGCAAGCCCGTGTACATCACCGAGTACGACATCGGCATCGCGAACGACGAGGAGCAGCGCAGGGTGATGCAGGAGCAGTTCACGATGTTCTGGAATCACCCCTCCGTCCCCGGCATCACCCTGTGGGGTTACATCGTCGGCGCGACCTGGAGGGACAACACGGGTATCCAGCATTCGAACGGCACCATGCGACCGGCCATGACCTGGCTGATGGACTTCCTCGACCGCTGACGGCCCGCCGCATCGACGACGCGGCGAGGTGCACCGCGGCGTCCTGATCGCGGCCAGCGCGCGCAGAGCCTCTCCGCGCCGCGGGGCTGGACAAGCAAGAGGACGTTCGCTAGGCTGCCCCCGCGATGTCTGTCGTGCCCGCGCGCTCCCTTTGCCCCCGCCTAGGCCTACGGCCTCGGGGGCTCTGCGCGCGCTGCTGACGACGTTCATCCTCGCAGCTCGGCCCCCCTCGGTTTCTTGTCCCGGTGGGGGTTCTCGCATCGTCGTCGCGACGACTCCCATCTTCAGCTTTCAGGGAGTCCTGTCATGTCCACGATGCCCGTCCACAAGTACAAGCCGTTTCAGCCCATCCATCTGCCCGATCGGCGCTGGCCCAGCCGCGTGATCGAGAGGGCGCCGCGCTGGTGCAGCGTGGATCTGCGCGACGGCAACCAGGCCCTCGTCGAGCCCATGGGCCCCGAGCGCAAGCTCCGCATGTGGCACGAGCTCCTGCGCATGGGATTCAAGGAGATCGAGGTGGGCTTTCCCAGCGCGTCGCAGCCCGACTTCGACTTCGTGCGCCGGATCATCGACGAGGGGCTCGTCCCGGACGACGTGACCCTCCAGGTGCTCACGCAGGCGCGCGCCGACCTGATCGAGCGGACCTTCGAGGCCATCCGCGGGGCGCGCCGCGCCGTGGTTCACCTCTACAACTCCACGTCCACGCTCCAGCGGCGCGTGGTGTTCGGCCTGGACCGCGCGGGCATCGTCGACATCGCCGTGCGCGGGGCGAGGCTCGTGAAGGAGCTCTCGGCGCGCATGCCCGAGACCGACGTCGTGCTCGAGTACTCCCCCGAGAGCTTCACGGGCACCGAGCTCGATTTCGCGAAGGAGATCTGCGAGGCCGTGATGGACGTGTGGCAACCCACCCCGTCACGGAAGATCATCCTGAACCTGCCGTCCACCGTGGAGATGGCCACGCCCAACGTCTACGCGGATCAGATCGAGTGGATGCACCGGAACCTGAAGCAGCGCGACTGCATCGTGCTGAGCGTGCACCCGCACAACGATCGCGGGACCGCCGTGGCCGCGGCGGAGCTCGCCGTGATGGCGGGCGCCGACCGCGTCGAGGGCACGCTGTTCGGGAACGGCGAGCGCACGGGGAACGTGGATGTCATCACGCTGGCGCTCAACCTGTTCTCCCAGGGCGTCGATCCGGAGCTCGAGATCCACGACGTCCAGGCGATCAAGGAGACGGCAGAGCACTGCAACCGACTGCCGGTCCACCCGCGCCACCCCTATGTCGGCGAGCTCGTGTACACCGCCTTCTCGGGCTCGCACCAGGACGCGATCAAGAAGGGCTGGAAGGCGCTGCGCGAGGGCGGGAGCACGGTCTGGGAGGTGCCTTACCTGCCCATCGATCCGCAGGACGTGGGGCGCGGCTACGAGGCGGTGATCCGCGTGAACAGCCAGTCGGGGAAGAGCGGCGTGGCGTACGTGCTCGAGCACGACCATGGCTATGCGCTGCCGAAGGGGCTCGCGATCGAGCTGAGCCAGGCGGTGCAGCGCAGGGCAGAGCGGACCGAGGGCGAGGTGCAGAAGGCCGAGATCCTGGTGATCTTCGAGCGCGAGTACGTGAACCGCGGCGGGCCGCTGCGCGTGACGGAGCACAGGCGAAGCGGCCAGGGCGAGGGTGAACGACACGAGTTCCACGTCCAGATCCGCGGTGTCCCCCAGGTGCTGAGCGCCGCCGGAAAGAGCCCCGTCGAGGCCTTTGCCAGCGCGCTCTCGCGTCACGCCGGGATCGCGATCGCGCTGGACGAGCACGCGGAGCACGCGAACGAGCGGAGCGCAGGCGCCGAGTCCGTGGCTTACGCGGCGATCTCGGTCGGGCGCAAACGCACCTTCGGGGTGGGGACGCACCGGAGCGCCGTCATGGCGTCGCTCGCCGCGGTCGCGTCGGCGTGGAACCGCGCGCGGCCGACGGAGCCGGCGCGGCTCGCGGCGGCGGCGGAGTGAGCGGGCGCGCGGCCAGCGAGACCCTCTCGATCTTCTTCTTGGCGTCCTTGGCGATCAAATCACGATCGTCTGAACACCCCTCCACTCGTCAGTAGCTCAGCTCCGGCTCTCGCGTCTTACCGCGGATATGGATCTGGAGCGTGAGCATCAACGCGGTCGGCGCGGCGACGAGCACGTGCGGCGATGGCGGCGGCGGAGGAAGGCCCTTCTCGAAATTGGAGACGTACACGTACTGCGCGTCGTAATAGCGCAGGCCCAGGAGGTTCGTGCCATTGAGGGCGAGATCCATGCCGCGCCAGCCGACCGCTGCGACGGCATCGAGGCTGACCGAGTCCTTGCCGGCTCGCCCGCCCGGGAGGGAGCGCCCCGCCACGCCCTCGACGCCGGCGCCCACGCGGACCGTCACCTCCTTGCCGAAGAGCTCGCCGACGGTCCCCGAGGCGAACACGTCGTCGCGCAGCACGAACGCCGGGGCATAAGGCACCGGGTCGCCCTCCGCGAAGCGCGCGTCGGATCCGGTGAAGCGGGCGTGGGTGTACGTTCCGCTCAGGTGCGCGCCGAACGGGCCCGAGCGCGCGCTCATCACGAGCTGCGCGCCGGCGCGCACGGACGGCGGGGCCTCGACGTGCTGCCGCGAGGTCGCGTCGAACACCCGGTCGTTGCCGAGCCACGAGCCGAACCCGACGGCCGAGCCCTGAAACAACCTCCCCTCCTTGAGCCGCACCCCCGCCTCGACGCTGCGGACCTTGGTGAACGGCACGCGCTCGCCCTCGGCGAGGTCGCGCGCCTGCGGGGAGCGGAACCCCTCGCCATAGCTCGCCACGACGTGCACGCCTCCGCGGACCGCGACATCCGCCATGACCTTGCTGGACACGACGAACCCCTGCGCTGTCCGCTCGATCCCGGCGTTGCTCGTGCGATCCCGAACGCTGTACGAGAGTGAGTCGAGGCGCGAGCCGCCGCGGACGACCACGCGGCGGATCGGGTAAAGCGAGAGATCGGCGTAGGCTGCGACGTTCGTGGCGTCGACGGTCGCGTCGACGAGCGAGGCGTTCTTCGTGCCATCCTCGAACAGGCGCGTGTCGGTCTGGTCGACCGTGTCGACGCGCGAAGTGACGCCCATCTCGATGGAATCGCGCTCCGAGGTGATGTCGACGGCGTGGCGGTAATGCAGCGTGAGGCCGACGGTCGAGGCGTCGTTCACCATCTCGCTGTCGTCGCTCTCGGCGAGCGGCTCGCCGGCGAGCTGGTCGAGGGCGAACCCGGTGAGGTTCTGGTGAAACGTCGTCTTGGTCTTGCCCGCGAAGGCGCCGATGCCGAGGATGCCGTCGCCGGGGCTCCACACGACCTCCGAGCCGATGAGCGCCTGCGATGTCCGATCGCGACCGAGCGGGCGCTGCGCCGCGTAGGGGTCGCCGCCGCGCTCGACGAAGGCCTGCGGCAGGTAGCCGGGGAAGTCGAAGCGCGCCGAGCCGATCGCCACCGTCGCCCGGAAGTCGACCTGCTCGTTGCCTCCGCCGAGCTGCCCCACGAAGGAGCTGCGCTCGCCCCCGCGCGCGCCGCCCGGCCCGTCGGTCGCGTCGGTCTCGAAGGCCGCGAACGTGTCCATCATCTCGTCGTGCTCGGGCGCGAACGCGATGAGCACACGCCTCGTCCCGAACGAGCCGACTCCCCCCTTCAACCAGAAGCCCGGCGCCGGGAGGCCGAGGTCCATGCGGAGCGAGCCGGCGACGCCGAAGTCCCCTTGCCTCGGGTCGTAGGGGCCGCTGGCGATCCGGACCGACCGGATCACCTCCGGCATGATGAGGCGCATGTCGGCATAACCGGGAGCACGGATGTGCGAGACCTGGTTCATCGGGATGTTGCCCGCGAAGATCTCGACGTCCTGGCCCGACGTGCCGTCGAAGCCGCGCAGCGACAGGTGCGGCGCGCGGCCGGGCAGGCCGCGGTCGCTCACGAAGACGCCCGGGGCGACGTTCAGCACGTCGGCGCCCGAGCCGTGCGGGGCCGCCGCGATGACCTGCGCGTCCACCTCGACGTCCGAGGCGCTCCGGGCCGGCGGCTTCGCCCGCACCCTCACCTCGATGGGCTTGTCCGGTGGAGCGCACGCGTCGATCTCGGCCTGGGTCTTCGCGTCGCGGAGGCAGCGCTCGTACGGGTCGGCGCGGGCCACGGCCGGCCAGAGCGAGGTGGCGAGCATCGAGATGGCGGCGGTCAGCTGCCCCGTCGACCACGAGCGCCGCGATGAAGTTCGACTCGATTCCGGTCTCCGGCGACGCCTCATGGAGCGATGATACAGACAACGGGACCGGAGCTTGGGAGCGGCGCGCCCGTCATGACCTGGCGCTCCACGCGCCGTCGCCGCGGGGAGATTTCACAAACGACTCAAATTTTTTACGGGGCTGTATTTCCGGGGATAACCGTGCTCGAGAGACACGGTTGCGCGGGCGGGAGGATGCGGATGGATTGGCGAGCGGAATACCAGAGAATAGCGGGCCGCTCAACGTAAGGACACCTTCCCTGCACGGCGCACCCGTCGGCGACGGTCGACGCGGTGTTCGGCATCGACGTGGCGCTGCACGGGCCGGCTCGGTTCAAGGCCCCCTCCCCGCGCGGTCGCCCCGTCGATCTCCTTCCAGGAACGCGCGCGCTCGCGCAGATGGTTTATCGCGACGAGCAGCGCTCGTACCGGTCGGGCTCCGGTCTTTCGCTGGCGCTCGCAGCTGAACGCCGGTACCTTGAGCAGACGCATGACCCCGGCGCTGGTTGCAGAAGTGTCTCGCCTCTATCAGGCAGCGTGGAAGGATCCCGCTCAGTGGAGGTCCGCGCTTGTTCGCGGTGAGCGCTTGTTGCGCCAACATCTCGAAACGGAGCCGGACTGCGTAGATGCGCTGACGTCGCTCGGCGCTGTTCTGTCTGACGCGGGGCGGCATGCTGAAGCCCTGATAGCGCTGCGACGCGCCGAAGGGCTCGGCTCCACCGACGCGAACACGTATTACAATCTGGCCGTCGCCATGATGAACACGAGCGAGCGCGGCGAAGCGCGCGGCTACTTCGAGCAGGCCGCTCTGCTCGAAGCGGGGGCAGGCACCCTGCAGGCCTACTTTGATCCACACGCACACTGAACAAGCAGGCCGCAAGGAAGGCTTGACCGCCAATCTCCTCTTTCCCCTGCGTCCCTTGCCCCCTTGCGGTCCTCTTCCCCGTCTCCCCCATGTTACCCAGCAGGGCGCTGGTGCCGACCCCAGCTGCCCGCCCCGAGCAACGCGAGGAGCGCGGAGCGAGCGCGGACGCGCGCCTGGCCGGGGACTCCGGCCCCGCGGGCCGATGCGCCGTCAGGCCCGGGCGCCGTACGGGCAGCCGTTGGACCTCGCGGCGGGCGCCGCCGCGGGGGCGGCCGCGATGGGCTCCGCGGCCGCGGGCTCGCCCCGAGTCGCCGGCGCCGCGCGCGCCGCCCTCACCGGCTCCCGCCGCTTCAGGATCATGCGCATGCCGTTCACCGGCTGCAGCGAGATGAAGCCGCGGCAACGCGGGTCGAAGCCGGGGACCAGCCGGAGTCGATACCGCTGGAGCGCCATCGCGACCATGATCTTGCCTTCGAGCTGCCCCATGAACTCGCCCAGGCAGATCCGCTGGCCGGCGCCGAAGGGGATGTAGGCGAGCTTGTCGTCCGCGCTCCGCCGGTGATTCGCGAAGCGCTCGGGGTCGAACCGCAGCGGATCGCGCCAGAACTCCGGGTGCCGATGCGTGACCCACGGGACGATGGCCACCGTCGACCCCGCGGCGACGTGGTGGCCGCCGAGGACGTCATCCTCCAGCGGGCTGCGGAGGATGAACGGCACGGAGGGCAGGAGCCGGAGGCACTCGTTGAAGACCATGGCGAGGTAAGGCATCGACTCGAAGTCCTTCGCCGTCGGGGCCCGGCCGCCGAGGACGCGGTCGATCTCGTCGGTGAGCCGGGCGGACACCTCGGGGTGCTGCGCGAGGAGGTACAGCGCCCAGGAGGCGGTGACGCTCGATGTCTCGTGCCCGACCATCAGGATGGTCTTGATCTCGTCCCGCAGCTGCGCGCGGTCCATCGTGGCGCCCGTCTCGGGATCGACCGAGCTCATGAGGCGCACGAGCACGTTGTCCGCGTCGCCCGCGCCGCGCTGATAGCCGTCGATGATGCCGTCGATCACGGTGTGCACGCGGTCCATGGCCCGGCGGAAGCGCAGGTGGCTGGGCAGCGGCCAGGACAGGGGCGGGTTGACCAGGGAGTACATCCGGTTGAGCGCGATCGACAGCGCGTATTTGAACGCCTCGCGGACAGTGTCCGTGTGGGCCTGCAGCGCGGCGCCGAAGAACGCCTCGCCCGCGATACCGAACGTCACGTCCATCATGTCGTCGTTGATGTCGCGCTCGAACTCCCCCGGCTGGGCGTCCCAGCGCCGCAGCGCCGCCTCCATGTGGTCGACGATGATGGGCACGAGCTTGAGCGTGTTCGCGTGGTTGAACTGGGGCTGCACGTGCCGGCGCTGGCGCCGCCAGAGCTCGCCCTCGCTGTTCACGAGGCCCCAGCCGAGCACGTGGGCGAGCTCGTGATACCGCTTGCCCTTGGGGTAGTTCCGGATGTTCGCGCGGAGGACATGCGCGATGTCGTTCGGGTGAAACGCCATGACGAAGTCCTCGGCGCCGGGCGCCCGCAGGCGCACGACGTCGCCGTACCGCGCGAAGAGGTGCTCGTAATGACGCATGTCGCCGGTCCTGAAATTCGCCAGGTACCGCAGGCTGGCCAGCGGGCCCGGGCCCGGGGGCTGCCGATAGAGATTGGCAATCATGACTCCTCCTTCTCCGCTGTCTGAAAGGAAGCTCTCGCGAGCTCACGCGAAATTCCGCGCGCCGAAACCAGGCCGGCGCCCGCCATCGCAGCCGTCAGATGCACAGCGAGCCCCCGCCGTCGACGGTGAGGGTCGCGCCGTTGATCATCCGCGCCCCGTCCGACAGGAGCAGCAGGACGGCCTCGGCGACGTCCTCCTCGGTGCAGAGCCGGCCGCCCGGCGTGCGAGATTCCCAGTAAGGGAGGATCCGCTCGTGATCCGGGTAGTTGCTCGTCACGTGGCCGTAGATCGGCCCGGCGGAGATGCAGTTGACCTGCACGTTCCGCGGGGCGAGCTCGACGGCGAGCGCGCGCGTGAGCGACTCCACCGCGGCCTTCACGGCGCCCATGGCGCCGAAGTGCTCGAGGTACCGCGACGACCCGTTCGACGACAGCGCGACGATCCGCCCGCCGCCGTGGCGCTCCATCAGGCGCGCCGCGCGCATGGCGCACTGGTGATAGCCGATGACGTTTGTGCGGAACGCGAGCTCCCAGTGCTCCGGGGTCGTCTGATCGAGGGGGCCGAACCGGCCGTTCGACGCGTTGCTGACGAAGTGGTGCAGCTCGCCCACGTCGCGCGCGATCGCCTCGAAGAGCTTGTCGACGTGCGCGGGGTTGGCGACCGAGCCCCAGACGTGCACCGCGTCGCCGCCGGCGCCGCGGATCTCGTCGGCGGCCGCGTCGCCGTCGTCCCGCGAGTGGAAGCTGTTGATGACGACCCGCGCGCCGGCGCGCCCGAGCTGCGTCGCGATGGCGCGGCCCAGCCCGCGGCTCGATCCGGTCACGAGGACCGTCTTGCCCGCGAGCGCGGCCAGAGGAGCCGGGTTCGCGCGCTGGGCGACGGGAGCCGCCGGCGCGCGCGCCGCGACGACCTGCGCGGAGGGCGCGGGCGGCGTCGCGCCGAGGAGGCGCGCGAGGCCGGCGACCGTGCGGGCCTCGTCGAGCGCCCCCGCGAGGGCGTCCGGCAGGGCGCCGCGCTGCCGGAGGAGCGCGCGGACCTCGTCGCGGCGGCGGCGGTCGAGCCCGAGGTCCTCTTCGAGCAGCGCGTCGGGGACGAGCAGCTCGACGGGGTGGCGCGTCACGTCCGCGAGCGCCTGGACAACGACGCGGAGCGCCTCGCCCGCGGACTCCGGCGACGGCCTTGCCGTCAGGCCCGCCGGCTGGGCGGCGCTGCTCGCCGCGCCATCGCCCGCAGCGTGGCCGTTGGCGTGCCCGGCCGGCTCCGCGTGGCCGTTGGGCTCCGCGTGGCCGTTGGCGTGCCCGGCGAGCCCCGCGTGGCCGTTGGCGTGCCCGGCCGGCTCCGCGTGGCCGTTGGCATGCCCGGCGAGCCCCGCGTGGCCATTCCCATGCCTCTCGCCCCCCGCAACGTCGGGCCACGGCGCGGCGTCGGAGTGCGCCACGAGCGTGCGCGAGAGGAAGTCGCTGACGCGGGCCACCGTGCGCAGCTCGTCGGGCTTCGCCTTGAGCGCCTCCGAGAGGCCGAAATCCGCGCGCAGCGTCGCGAGGATCTCGCCGCGCTTCACGGAGTCGATACCGAGGTCCTGCTCCAGGTCGGCGTCGGCGACGACGACCTCGTCGGGGTAGCGCGTCATGCGCACGAAGACGGAGCGAACATGTTCGAGGAGATCTTGAGCTTGCATCGTGGAAACCTCGTGGTTGTGAGAGCCATTCATCCCAGAGCGGCGACCGGAGGGACCGGCACGGTCGCGACGAGCGCGAACGCACCGGTCAGCACGGCCCGGCCGAAGAACTGCCCGCCGCGCGCGGTCAGCGCGAAGGCGCGGACGGAGGGCGGCGCGAGGCGCACGCCTCCCGGCGGGAGCGCGATGTCGATGTCCCGGAAGGAGAACCGGGCGGGCAGATCGAGCGCCCCCGTCTTGTAGAGCGCCTCCTTCGCGCTCCAGAGCAGCGTCTCGAGCGCGGCGCGATCGACCCCCGCCGCGACGCCGCGCGCGAGCCCACGGCGCTCGCGCGGCGTGAAGTGCTCGTCGGCGAAGACCGCCGCGCGCGCCTCGACCCGCTCGACGTCCACGCCGACGGCGCGCGCCGTGGTGACCGCCGCCGCCGCGAGGTCGCCCGCGTGGGAGAGCGACAGCGCGAACGCGCCGTCGTCGAAGCGCGGGGGACCGCCGCCGGGCCCCGTGATCGCGCAGGCGAGGTAGTCCGCCGGCCGGTGCGCCGCGAGCGCGGCCGCGTCCAGCGAGACAAGCGGCGCGCCGCGGCCGGCTGTGAGCTCCAGCCGCAGCCACTTCGCGGCGACGCGCGCGCACGCGGACTGCGCCCGGCGGGCAGCGACGCGCTGGCCGGCGCACGCGCGGCGCTCGCCGGCGGTCAGGTAGGGCTCGAGGCGCGCCGCCGTGCCTTCGTCCGCCCGGACGACCGCGATCGCGAGCGGCGGCGTCACGACGCCCCCAGCGGCAGCGACGCCGGCGCGGCCCCGCGCGCGTCCGCAGCGACGCGGCCCACCACGAGCCCCTCGAGCCCCTCGACGTCGAGCAGCACGCCGCCCGCCGGGTCGAGCGCCTGGGCCCACGCGCCGAGGACGCGAGCGCCCGCCGCAGCCGGGACCGCGGCGACGAGCCGGACCGCGCCGCCCGCGTCGCGGATCGCGAGGTCGTTCGCGGCCGCTCCGAAGCGGATGCGATCGACGCCGCCCGCGGCGCACACCGGGAACGCGCCCGCCTCGTCGCGGCGCAGGGTGCCGAGCGTCAGGAGGGCGTCGAGCAGGAGGAACGGCGTGGCGGCCGCGCGCAGCCGCCCGAGGGCGCCGTCCTCCGGGGCGCGGAACCGGGCCGATTTGAGCGCGTCTCCGAGCACGAAGGTGCCGAGGTGATCGAACCACCCTGCGTGCCGGAGCGGCGCGCCGGGGCTCGCGTACGGATCGCGGACCGCCGGCCCCTCGACGCGCCCGGCGTGGCGCGGGGCGAGGGCGTCGCGGCGGGCGTCGAGCGCGCCGAGCTCGACGACGCAGGTCGCGAAGACCACGCCGGCGCGGAGGACCACGCCCGACCTGTGGACGAAGTCGCCGCGCACCTCGACGGCGCACGCAGCGCGGCCGCCGGCGAGCCGCTCGTGGCGGGTCGTCACCGTGCGCACCTCGCGCGCCGCGTCGTCGGGCAGGTGCAGGAACTCGAGGAAGCGCACATCGCGGACCTCGCGGACGAGCGCGCCGCCGTCCGCCGTCGCGAGCGCGTGCCGGACGGCCAGCTCGACGAGGAACGCGCCGGCCGCGACGGCGCTCGAGCGCGCCCGGTGGTCGGAGAGCCACGGATCGACGCGCGGATCGAGCGTCCACGTGCGATCCGGCGGGCTCGCCGGCGCACCGGCCGCGGCGATGCGCGGCGTCGGCGCGCCCGCCGCCGCGATGCGCGGGGCGAAGCGCTCGATCTCGCTGTCGGTGAGCAGGACGTGGGCCGCGCCGGCGGGGCGCTCGGCCACGAGATCGAGGAAGATCTGCCTCCCCTCCTCCGGCTCGATGCCCCGGAGCCCGCGCGCCGCGCCGAGCGCGCTGTACTCCGACCCGGCGGTCATGCCGACGCCGTTCCAGCCGAGCCAGGCGATGCTGGACCACGGGCCGGCGTCCGCCTCGGCCGCGAAGTACGCGGCGGCGCGGTTCAGCGCCTCGTTGGCCGCGCCGTAGTCGGGCTGCCCGTCGTTGCCGAGCACGCTGAACGCCGACGTGACGAGGTGGACGTGCGGGCGGGCGGCGGGCAGGTGGCGCGCGAGAGCGCGCCGGAGATGGCCGAGGCCCGCGAGCTTCGTGTCGACGATCCGCTCGAAGAGCTCGAGCGACTTCGACGTGAGCCGGCTCGACACCTGGATGCCCGCGCCGTGCACGATCAGGTCGACCCGGCCGTAGGCGGCAGCGACCGCGGCCACGGCGCGGTCGACGTCGGCGCCGCTCGTCACGTCGGCGGCGTGGTAGTCGACGCTGCCGCCCCGCGCGCGCAGGTGGGAGAGGACGCGGTGCGCCTCGCGCGCCGACCGGATGCGCGCGTAGCGCTCGCGCAGCGCGGGCATCCGCACGCCCCGGCCCTCGCGCAGCGCCTCGGCGTAGAATTCCCGCTCGTACGCGTCGAGCTCCGCGTCGGTCATCGCGAGCGTGCGCGGGGGAGCGTCCTCCAGCCGCGAGCGGCCGAGGAGCACGGCGCGGCAGCCGAAGCGATCGAGCAGGCCCTCGACGAACTGCGCCGTGATGCCGCGCGCGCCGCCCGTGACGATCGCGACCGCGCCGGGGCCGAGCGGCGAGGCCGCGCGCGGGGTCAGCTCCGAGGCGGCGCGGGCGAGCTGCACCACGTGCCGCACGCCGCCGAGATCGACCACCTCCTCGGGGGCGGCCGGCCGGGCGCGGCGCCACTCCTCGAAGAGCGCGCCGAGCGCCGCGGCGGCGCCCTGCGCGTCCGTGTGGACGACGCGCACGTCGCCGCCCGGGAGCTCGCGCGCCAGCGACTTCACGAAGCCGCCGACCGCGCCGCTCGCCGGCGCGAGCCGCCCGGCCGGGTCCACCGCGCCGACGACGACGGCGGCGAAGGCCACGTCGCCGCGCGCCACGGCGTCGTAGTAGCGGCGCGCAGCGCCGAACAGCGCGCGCAGCGCCGGCCGGTACGAGCCCGGCGCGCCGTCGAGGAACGCACGCGCGTCCCCGGCGCGGGTGAGCACGACGACCGCGTCGACGTCGTCGGGCGCGAGGGCCCCGAGCGACGCGCGGAGCCGCTGCTCGTCGCGGGCGTCGATCGACGGCCCCCCGCCGCCGGCCTCGGATCCCGGCGCCGCGAGATCGCCCGGGGTCCCGGGCGCGTCGTCGGGCGCCGCCTCGCCGGCGAGCTCGAGGACGCGCGCGCGCTCCTCGGCGGAGCGGGCGGCGCGACGCACGTCCGCGGCCAGCGCCGCGTCGGTGCAGACGTAGAGGATGCGGGACGGGACGCGCGCCGCGGGCCCCGTCGCCGGCACGCGCGCGATCTCGGGGACGTAGCGGTGGATCGGCGTGCCCGTCGCGAAGCCCGAGGGCGGGGGCGCCGGGGCGACGCGCACCCCCTCGGGGGGCGCGACGTGGACGGCGCGGGCGTCCGAGGGCCAGCGCACGACGGCGGCGCCGTGCGCGCGCGCGTCGCGGATCGCCGCGAGGAGCTCGACGGCGCCCTCGGCCCCGCGCAGCCGCGCGCGCGGGCCGCGCGGGTCGTTGACGACGAGCTCGCGGCCGGCGAGGCCGCCCTCCGCCGCCCCGGCGCCTGTCGCGACGTGGAGGCGCGCGAGCACCGGCCAGGCGTGGCGCGCGGCGGTGTCCTCGGTGCACAGCGCGACGAGCAGCGCCGCCTCGCCCAACGGCCGCGGGTCACGGGTCGCGGACGCGCCGCGCGCGACGTCGTCGCTGAACGCGTTGACGGCCCCGGCCAGCACGACCTCGCAGTCCTCGTCGAGCACGAGATCGGCGGCCGCGAGCGCGTCGAGCAGCGAGGTCGCGGAGGTGTCGACGACGAAGTTCGGCCCGCGCAGGCCGAAGACGTTGGCGACGCGCCCGGAGATGACGTTGGGCATGTTGCCCGGCTGCGTGTACGGCCCCGTCGCGGGCGAGCCGGCGCGGAGCGCGCCCACCGTCGCGGAGGCCAGCGCAGGGCTCACGCCGCGCGCGCGGAGCGCCCGCGCCACGCGGTCGGCGAAGAGCCGCTCGTTCGCGCGCGCGCCGCGGCGCGTCTTGCCCTCGTGGCCGACGACGACGCCGATGCGCTCGCCGAGCTCGCGCGCGGGCAGCGCCGCGAGCGCCTTCTCCGCGGCCATCGCCGCGAGCAGCTGCGTCGGGTCCATCGCCTCGAGGGCGTCCGGGAGGACCGGCGCGCGGGCCGGCAGCCGGAGCGCGCGCTCGTCGAACGCGAGGACGTCCGAGGGCGCGTCCGCGGGCGCGCCGACGGCGCCGGGGAACACGGCCCCCAGCCCGACGACGCACAGCGCGCGGGCCTCATGGCGCGGCCGCGGCCGCGGCGCGTGGCGGCCGGGCCGGTGCTCCTCGACGATGAGGTGGGCGTTGGTGCCGCCGAAGCCAAAGCTGTCGAGCGCGGCGCGCAGGGGGCGGGCGCCGTCGGCGGTCCACGGGGCGGCCGCCGTCGAGATGGCGAACGGCGAGCGCGGAAGGTCGATGCGCCCGCTCGGCGCCTTGAAGCCGTGCTGCGCGAAGAGCGTCCGCTCGCGGATCGCGAGCACGACCTTGATGAGCGACGCGACGCCGGCGGTCCAGCCCGTGTGGCCGAGCAGCGACTTGACGCTGCCCAGGGCGATGCGCGGCGCGCCCTCGTCGCCGGCGAACACCTCGGCGAGCGCCTGGAACTCGGTGGCGTCGCCGACCGGCGTCGCGGTCGCGTGCGCCTCGACGTACTGCACGGATCGCGGCGCGACGCCGGCGCGCTCGTAGGCGCGCCGCATGGCCAGGCTCTGCCCTCGGCTCTGCGGCACCGTGACCGACGGGCTCGGGCCGTCGCTCGACACGCCGCTGCCGAGGAGCACGGCGTCGACGCGATCGCCCCGCGCGCGGGCGTCGTCGAGCCGCTCGAGCACGACCACGGCGGCGCCCTCGCCGAACACGACGCCGTCGGCCGACGCGTCGAACGGGCGGCTGCCGGTCGCGGAGAGCCCGCCGAACTGCGAGAACTGGCACGCGTTGGTCGGGCCGGGCTGGTAGGCGCCGCCGGCGATCACGACGTCGGCGAGGCCGCGGCGCAGCATCGCGGCGCCGAGGTGCACCGCGTGCATCGACGACGCGCAGGCCGCGTCGACGACGACGGTGTGCACGCCCTCACGCACGACGTCGCGCACGACGCGCGCGAGCGGCTCGAGGTGGCCGCGGCACGCCGCGCGCCGCTCCGCGTCGAGCCCGAGCTCGCCCGCGAGCGCCTCCGCCACGGCCGCGCTGTCCGCCGGGCCGGCGGCGATGCCGGCGAGCGCCCGCTCGACGCCGAGCAGCAGCGTCGCCTCGTCGTGCTCGATCGAGCCGTCCGCCGTGGACCCGAGGAGGCACGCGATCCGCAGCGGCGCGCCGTCGCGGAGCACCGCCGCCTGCGACCTGGCCTCGGCGAGCGCGCACGCCAGCATGCGGGCCGTCTTGGGTAGCCGCTCGAGGGTGGGCGCGTCGTACCCGGTCCGCTCGGCGTACGGCCCGAGCGCGTCGACCGTGCCGACCAGCAGGCTGTAGGTCTTGTCGGCGGCGCGGCCTGGGTTCAGAAAGTCGGTCGCGAGCTCCGGGTGTCGCGCGCCCGTGTCGGTGATCCCGCACGTGCCTGCGCGCAGCTGCGCGCGGTAGGCGTCGACGCCGCCGGACCCCGGCAGCACCGCGCCCATGCCCACGATCGCGATCGGGGTGGCGCCCGCCGTGGAGGCGTCGTCGTCGTCCGGGGTCGCCGCGGGCGCGGCGGGGGTCGCGGGCGGCGCGGCGCTCGCGGGCATCGCGGCGCTCGCGGGCGCGGCGTCTCCGCGCGAGCCGCGGTCGTCCCGGTCTTCCTCGGGGAGCGGCGCGACCGCCGTCAGCGCATGTCCAGCGGCGCGCAGCGCCTCGACCGCGCGCCGGTGCTCGGCCACCACGTCCTCTCCGGCGCGGAACGTCGCGATCACGCGCAGGTCGGGCCCCGGCGGCGCGTTCCGCCGTACGAGGGCGGTCAGGGTGCCGCCGCCGCCGCACTCGACGAAGGTGCGGCAGCCCGCCGCGTGGAGGTCGCGCACGGCCGCTCCGAAGTCGAGCGGCGTCACGAGGTGCATGGGGAGCAGGCGCGCGGGCGCGAGCGGGCCCTCGCCGTAGTGAACGCGGTCGATCGGCGAGTACGTGGCCAGCGCGGGCCGCGCCGCGCCGGCGCGCCCGACGGCGCGCGCGAACGGACCGACCGCCGTTGCGAGCAGGGGCGAATGGAAGGCGTACCGGCTCGCGAGCACGGTCGCGCGGACGCCGGCGCCCTCGAGCCGCCGCTCCAGCGCCGCGATGCCGTCCGCCGTGCCCGATGCGACCGCCTGGTCGGCCGCGTTGGCCACCGCGACGAACACGTCGTCCCGGCCGAGCGCCTGCACCTCGTCGCGCAGCCGCTCGGCGCCTGTGTGCGCCGCGAGCATGCGGCCGGGCGGCGCGCCGCGGAGGGCGAGCACCCGCCGGCACACGATTTCCGCGGCCGTCGCGAGGGAGAAGGTCCCCCCCGCGGCCAGCGCGGCGATCTCCCCGAGGCTGTGCCCCGCCACGACGTCCGGCTCGAGCCCGGCGGACCGGAGCAGCGCGACGGCGACGTAGTCCTGGACGAGGATGCCGAGCTGATCGAGGTCGGCGCACGCCTCGAGGGCGCCCCGCGCCTCCGCCTCGCCGGCGGCCACGAGCGCCGCGAGCGACGCACCGAGCAGCGCTCGCGCCGCGGGCTCGGCCGCGGCGACGGCCGCGCGCGCGGCGTCAAAGCGCGCGTGGAGCGCGCGCAGCAGCCGGAGGTCGAACGAGCCCTGGCCGGGCAGGAGCAGCGCGACCTTCGCGGCGCCTCCGCGGCCCTCCCGCGCGGGGTCCCCTTCCCGCGCGGGCTCGTCCGCCGCGCCCGCCGCGCTCCACTGCGTGCGGTGCGGGCGCGACGCGTGCAGCGGCCCCCGCGCGACCTCGACGGCGTGCCGGAGGAGGTGCTCGGGGAAGAGCTCGCGCAGCGCGGAGCCGCCGCGCAGGGCGAGCTCGACGAAGCGCTGGTGCGGCACCTGCTCGTCGAGGGCCCCGACGTGCATCGTCACCGACCTGGACAGCGGCGCGAGCTCGTCGCTCGTCGCGGAGACGGCGACGATCCGCTGGTAGCCGCACGCCACCGGCTCGCCGTCGAAGCGGACCGTGCGGAAGTAGCCGTACGCGCTCGAGCGCGTCACGCCGCCGAGGGTCATGAAGATCGCGACGCGCTCGCCCACGCGGACCGGCGCCAGGTTCCGGCTGTAGCCCTCGGTGGTGAGCAGCCGGATCGCCGCGCGATCGTCCTCGTACGGGAGCGTGCCGTCCGCGGCCTCGGCGAAGTAGAGCGTCTCGCGCGCGATGCACTGGAAGCGGAAGTTGGTGAGATAGTGATGGCTCCCGTAAGCCATGCTGTCCTCGAACTTCACGCAGTACGGAACGACGAAGTACTCGCCCATGGGTCCTCTCCACGCAGCCCACCCCCGCGCGCGGCGACGCACGTCGTGCGTCCCTCACCGCCGCGCGGTCCGGGCTGTCGAAATAAGTGTACCTACACGTAAATGCGCACCACGGGTGCGCACCTCACCGCCGCCGCGGCCCGGGCAGCGATCCATCGACGGATCGGTCAGAGCGCGCCGGGGCCTTGAGAACCCCGGCGCCGAGCCAGCGGTCGAGCGGGGAATGCCGCCCCGCATCGTGGAAGTAGGTGTACCTGCACCTGAACAGATGTCAAGCAGTTCGGGACGTCCGAAATGGCCGGCCGGCTCGAAATGGTGTACATACACATTTGTGGTAGATTTTGCCCGGGCCTCCGAGATCATCGCGAGCCAGTGCGCCCTCGTGCGCGTGCGTCGCGCGTCGCGCGCGCTCACGCGGCTCTACGACGAGAGCCTGCGGCCCTCGGGGCTCCAGGCGACGCAGCTCACGATGCTCGTCGCGGTCGCGACGTGCGGCGACGGGGGCGTGAAGCTCGGCGCGCTCGCGGACGGGCTCGTCATGGATCGCACGACGCTCACGAGGAACCTCGTGCCGCTGGAGAAGACGGGCCTGCTCCGGGTGGCGCGCGCGCCCGACGACGCGCGCGTCCGCCTCATCTTCCTCACGCGCCAGGGGGAGCGCGCCATCGAGGCGGCGTTCCCGCTGTGGGAGCGGACCCAGAAGCACGTCCGCGAGCGGCTCGGCGCCGGCAAGGCCGACGCGCTCCGCGAGGAGCTCGGCCGCGTCGTGGCCCTGGCCGCGCGACCCGAGAAGGCGTCGGCGCCGGAGCCGCCGGCGCCGGAGCCGCCGGCGCGGCCGGCCAGGCGCAAGGCGAAGTGACGATCGCCTGAGGCGCCGCGGGGTCGCCCGGCGCTCTCGCCGGCAGCCGGCGGATCGAGCGGCCGGGCGGCGCTCAGCTCGACCTGGAGCGACACGCTGGTCGCCCTCTCCGGCGCCCGGGCGCCTACGGCGCAGAGCCGCCGGACGACATCCCCCTCGCGAGCAGCTTCATGAGCGCCGCCGGCTCGACCGGCTTCAGCAGGTGGTGATCGAACCCGGCGTCGATGGCGCGCTGTCGGTCGGCGTCCTGGCCGTAGCCGGACACCGCGATGAGCATGCACCGATCGAGCGACGGCTCGCCCCTCAGCCGCCGCGCGAGCTCGTATCCATCGATCCCCGGCAGGCCGATGTCCAGCACCGCGACGTCCGGCCTGTGCTCCCGCACCAGCTCCAGCGCCACGAGCCCGTCGTGCGCGACCACGACGTCGTGACCCCACCGCTTCAGGGAAACGGCGAGCAGGTTGGCCGCATCGTGGTTGTCGTCCACCACGGCGACGTGCAGGCGCGCCGCGCGCATCGCCGGCTCGCGCTCGCGGGCGCCCACCGCCGCGCCCTCGCCGCGCAGCGCCGGGAGGCGCACGATGAACTCGGCTCCTTGACCGACACCCGCGCTCGCGCACGAGCACGACCCCCCGTGCAGCTCGACAAGGCGCTTGACCAGCGCGAGGCCGACGCCGAGCCCGCCCCGGGAACGGTGCAGGGACTGGTCCCCTTGGACGAAGACGTCAAAGACATGCGGCAGCAGCTCCGGAGCGATGCCTCCCCCGTCGTCGCGCACCGAGACGACCACCTCGTCGTGGTCGCCGCGCGCCGACAGCCAGATGTTGCCGCCCGGCGGCGTGTACTTCGCCGCGTTGTTCAGCAGGTTGCAGAAGACCTGCTCCAGGCGCGTCGCGTCCCCCTGCACGGCTGGCAGGCCCCCGGCGATGGAGAGGTGGAGCTCGTGCCGGCCCGCCTCGATCGGCCGGCGGCTTGTCTCGACGGATTGCTGGAGCACGCGCGAGACGTCGACGACCTCCGCGCGGAGCGTGATCTTCCCCTGGCTGATCCGCGCGACGTCCAGGAGGTCGTCGACCAGCCGCGCCATGTGGCGGACCTGGCGCTCCACGACCGCAGCGGCGAACGTGACCGCCTCCGGGTCCTCGTCGGGCGCGCTCAGCAGGGTCGAGGCCGTGTGGATCGCGGCCATCGGATTGCGCAGCTCGTGCGCGAGCATGGCGAGGAACTCGTTCTTCCGGCGGTCGGCCAGGACGAGGTCCGCGAGGCGCTGCTCGGCGAGGCGCTCGAGCGCGCGGCGCTCCGCGATGGCGCGAAAGACGAGCACGGCGCCGATGATCTCGCCGCTCGCGTCCCGGATGGGCGCCGCGCTGTCGTCGATGGGCGTCGCGCCGCCGCCCCGCGCCACGAGCAGGGTGTGGTTGGCGAGGCCCACGATGCTCCCTTCCTGCAGCACCCGCCCGGTGGGGCTCTCGATCGGCTCTCGCGTCACCTCGTGGATGGCGTGGAACACCTCGTCCACCGGCCGGCCGGTCGCCTCGCCCTCGGTCCAGCCGGTGAGCTGCTCCGCAACAGGGTTCATGAAGACGACACGCCCGCCGACGTCGGTCGCGATCACGGCATCTCCGATGCTGACGAGGGTCACCCGCAGCCACTCGCGCTGCCGGTCGAGCTCCCCGCTCGCGCGCCGCTGGGCCGTGATCTCCCGCCGCAGGCGCTCGAGCGTGCGGTTGAGCTCCACGAACGCCGCCAGCGCGGCCTGCTCGTGCACGAGGCGGAGCATCACGATCGCCGGTGAGCCCTCCGACGAAGGGCGCACGACCGCGCCCTCGACACGATAGCGGCGACCCGCGTTGAGCGTGAGCGTGCCGAGCGTCGGCTGGCGCACGCGCGCGCTGCGCCTCAGCAATCCCTCGACGTGCTCCCGCGCATCGGAGCAGAGCGCGAAGAGGCGCTGGCCCTCGCTCACGCTGCCGAGCTCCTTGCGGGCGCGCTGGTTCGCGGCGACGACGAGCCCGTCGGTCGACACGAGCAGCACAGGCTCGGGCAGCACATCGGCGAGCTGGCCGAAGCTGAGCATCACCATGCAGCGCGCTTATCCCTTGAAATACACCTGACCTGCCTGCCCGTCGGGGTCGGGCGACGGCTTCAGGTGCACGACGACGCGGCAGCCGGCGTGCCCCTGCGCGATCGCCTCCTCGATGACCACGCGCGCGTAACCCAGGTTCTCTGCGGTGATGACGCCGAAGACGTTGGATGTCATCATGCACAGCGCCTGTCGGTCCTTCACCAGCTCACCGAACGGGCACGCGCGGTTGCCGAGCACGAGCTTCTCTTCGCTCTCCTCGATGACGTAGAAATCCCCCTGGATCCGCCGCTTGAGGTCCACCAGCACCTGGGTGACCTGCTCGCGTGTGAGCGTCGGCGCCTGAAACCCCGACCGGTACTCCTCGTTGAGCCTGTCGCCGATCTTCTGGCCCACGATGCTCACGAAGCCCGACGCCTGCTCGAGGCCGACGACCTCCTGCAACGTTCCGGCGAGCTCGCGCAGGAGCTGCCGCAGAAAGTGGTCTCTGTCGAGCTGTACAGGTAACCGCCGAACGGCCTCTGCCGCGCTGCTCATCAGGAAGCCTCCTCGTCACCAGGTGCACGCTGGGGTTTACCATGCGCTGCCCCCGCCAGCCGACCCGGCAAGAAGCGGCCAGTCACACCTCGACCATGGCACAGGAAAGTTCTTGCCGCATCAAAAAGCGGGCCTCCCTCCGTGACGGGGAGATCCGAAGCCCGGCGACCGCGCTCCGCGGGCGCGCCGAGACATGCGGGCGAACCCTCGCCGGCGCAGCAGGGTCGAGGCGCCGCAAGCGCGTAGTTGGAGCCAGGGAGATCAAGGAGCGCAGATGACCACGGGGGCCGAGAGCGGCAGTCGAGAGCGGCGCAGGAGCACTCGACCTGTCAAGTGCGCATACCTCGACTCGGGTCTGACGACCTGCTGGAGGAGAAAGCCGGCAGGCGGCGCGGAGCTCCGCCCCGGTGTGGCGCAGCGCGACGCATGGACCTCGTGACGAGCGTGTCCAGCGCGGACGCGCCCCTCGCGGACGGGCCACCGCGACGCGGTGTGGCCGGCGCCTCGACACAGGACGAGCGCGCCCTCGCATTACGTCAGGAACTGATCGGGAACACCGGCAATGCCGGTGATACCGGCGATACTGGTGATACCGGCAATACGACGAGAACGTATCTGCCGACATTATAAATGACGCTATCGAAGCGATGGCCTGCTGGTATACACAGGGACAGGCGCATCGATCCCATCGTGTCTGTGGAGATCGATGCGCCGCGGAACAGCACAGCCCTGTGGGTGAGTCTGCCCCAGCGAGCGAGGTCTATGAGCACGCAACCGACAGCGCAGCCTTCCTTCGAGTTGTTCTTCGAGGCCTGCCAGCAGCCCTTCTGCGTCGTGACGGCCGAGGGTCGGCTGGTGAAGTGGAACGCGGCGTGCGCGCGGGCGCTCGGCCGGTCCGCCCTGGATCTCAGCGGCAAGCCGCTCGACGAGATCGTCGTCGAGACGGATCGCGCGCAGGTGCGCTCGACGCTCGGCGGCCTCTTCCCCGGCCCCTCGACGGCGGACCTCGAGTGTCGCGTGCTCCGCGGCGACGGCTCGACGCGCCTGCTCTCGCTCCGCGCGTCGACGTACGGCCGAGACGACCTGGCGTACGGCGTCTTCGAGGACATCACCGGCCGACAGGCGAGCGCGGCCGAGAGCTTCCTCGCGGAGGAGGTCTATCAACAGATCCTCGACGTCATCGAGGACATGGTCCTCGTCAAGGGTCCGAGGTCGAAGCTGCTCTGGGCCAACAAGGCGTTCCGCGATCTCTACGGCATGAGCAACGCGGAGCTCCACGGCCTGGTCGACTCGCCGCGCACCGAGCCTGACTTCACGCAGCAGTACGTGAGGGACGACCAGCGCGTGTTCGAGACCGGCGATCGGCTGGTCATCGAGGAGGAGCCGGCCACGCGCCACGACGGCGCGGTCCGGACGCTGACCACGGTCAAATCCCCCCTGCGGGGCGCCGGAGGCGAGGTGATCGGCACGGTCGGCGTCTCGCGGGACATCACGGACAGGAGGCGCGCCGAGCGGGACCGGCAGCTCCTGGAGCAGGCGATCGGCGCGGCCTCCCAGGGCATCCTCGTCGCGGCGAGCGACGCGGAGGAGCTGCCCGTCACGTACGTGAACGCCGCCTTCGCGCGCCTGTCCGGTCGGCCTGTGGCCGAGCTCCTGGGCGCCTCGTTCCGGCGGCTCGTGGGCAACGTCGCCGACGCGGTCGCGGCCGAGCAGCTCGCGCGCGCGGTCGCCGAGCGCCGGGAGATCTCGGTCGAGTTCCCGGCCGAGCGCGACGGCGGCGCGCGCGCCTGGATGCGCATGGCGCTCACGCCGGTGCGCGACGCGTCGGGCCAGGTGACGAGCTTCGTGGCCATCCAGACCGATATCACGGCCGAGCGGGAGCGGCGGCGCCACGAGCTGGCGCTGAAGGAGCAGCAGCACCTCATCGAGCGCCAGCAGCGGACCATCCACTCCCTGGTGACGCCGATCATCGAGATCTGGGACGGGGTGCTCACGATGCCGATCATCGGCGTGATCGACAGCGTCCGCGCGGCCGAGATGATGACCGCGCTCCTCGAGGCCGTCAGCGCGCGCAGGGCGCGGTTCACCATCGTGGACCTCACCGGGGTCGACATCGTGGACACGGCGACCGCGAACCACCTGCTCAAGCTGGTGCGGGCCACCCGCCTGCTCGGGACCACGTGCGCGCTCTCCGGCATCTCGCCCGCGGTGAGCAGGACGCTGGTGGGCCTCGGCGTCGAGCTCGGCGAGCTGCGCACGTTCAGCACGCTGCGCGCCGCGCTCCGCCATGTGCTCGGCCAACTCGGCGTCTCGGTCGTCCAGGTGCACGCGTGAGCCGGGGCAACCCGGGGGATCGGCAGCGCGTCGTGTCTCCACCCATCGGCTGAGCCCGGCGGGTGCGGCGCCAGCGCTCGGTTGCGGTAAGCTCCGCGAAAAGCGCGGCTGCTTCCTGGCGGCGCTCGAGGCAGAATCCGCGCTCGCCCCCTCTCTCTCGCCCGAGCAAGAGCACCTCCTCATGGCCGATCTGAACGATCCCGCGCGCCTCGCCGAGCTGCACCAGGTGCTGCTGCGCGACGACGCGGACGCCATTCTCGACTCCTGCGTGGAGCGTGCGGCCGAGCTCGCCCAGGCGCCGATGGCGCTGGTGAGCTTGATCGTCCGCCACATCCAGCTGTTCCGCGCGCACCGCGGCCTGCCGCCGGAGCTGTGCGTGAGCTGCGCGACCTCGCGGAGCAGCTCTTTCTGTCAGCTCGTGGTCCGCCAGGAGGCGCCGCTCATCGTCGAGGATGCGGTGCACGACGAGCGCGTGCCCAAGGAGCTCGTCGAGCGTTACGGCATCCGCGCCTATGCGGGGGTGCCCATCCGGGTGCGCCGGCACGTGGTCGGCTCGTTCTGCGTGCTCGACGTCGTCCCCCGCGGGTTCGGCCCGCGCGTACTCGAGGGCCTCGAGCGGCTCGCCGCCGAGGTCGGCGCGCGGATCGAGGCCCTGGAGAGCGACGCGCCGCCGCCGAGCCGTACCGTGAAGGAGCGCCTCGCGCGGTTCGAGCAGACCGCGCGCACGCTGGAGCACGCGCTCGCGGCCATCGCTCCGGTGATCGCCGAAGCGCAGAGCGCCGCGGCGACGCTGCCGGAGGCGCCCCCGGCGTCGCTGAGCCCGGCCGACCTGCGCGCGGCGGTCGACTGCTACAGGGACATGTTCGCGATCGCGACGGAGCTGGCCGAGGACGCGATGCTCCTTTCGCGCTCGTGCTCGGCCGAGACGGCCGCCGAGATCGCCCTGGCGACGCGCTCCCTCGCGCGGGACATGGTCGAGATCAGCCCGCTCATCCGCCTCGCCGAGGGCGTGCTGCAAGGCACGCTCGACGAGAGAGCCGCCGCCAGGGCGGCGCACGTCGTGCGGGACGCGCTGGCGGCGCACGAGACCGCCTCTGCCGCGGTGCGCCGGATCCTTGCCACGGTCGAGCGCGCGCGAGCAACGGAGGCGTGGTGAAGGGCAGAGCCTACCAGCTGCTCCGTTCCTGTCTCGGCGACAAGGATCCTCCGAGCGCGCGCGATGCGTTCATCTATGCGCGGATCATCATGCGCGCGCGCGTGGTGCCCGAGGAGATCACGCCCGTACTCGACGACCCCGAGGTCGAGCGCCGGCTGGAGCACGCGCTGGACGAGATCCTCCGCCGCGCATAGGGCCACGGGCGCCCGGCGGCCGGTGCGACCTGTGTGACCGAATCGATGGCTCTCCCACTTTTACCTTCACCCCTCGGGGTGGGCCTGCTATGCAGCGAAGCTGTCTTCTTTGCTGATGCGCCTGCTTGACACCCCTTGCGCGATGCCGGGCGCTTCGATCGAGAGCCTTCCTTGGAGAGTACAATGAGCCACGATGTGACGACTGGACTGTTCGCTGGGCCGAGGTGGACGCGCGGCTTTCTGCATCTCGCGCTGCCGGCGATGATGCTGCTCGGCTGTAATGGCTCGTCGGGGGACTCGGCATCAGGGGGCGGCGACTCGACGACATCGACGTCCTCGGGAGGCAGCGGCGACGCGTCCACGTCGACCTCGACGTCCTCGGGCAGCGGAACGGGCGGCGCCGGCGGAACGGGCGGCGCCGGCGGAACGGGCGGCGCCGGCGGAACAGGCGGCGCCGGCGGAACAGGCGGCGCCGGCGGAACGGGCGGCGCCGGCGGAACGGGCGGCGCCGGCGGAACAGGCGGCGGCGACGCATCCACCGTGGCGTCCACGTCGGCCTCCTCGGGCGGCGGCATGGGCGGTTCCGGCGGCACGGGCGGCGGCGACGCATCCACCGTGGCATCCACGTCGGCCTCCTCGGGCGGCGGCGATTCCTCCACGTCGAGCGTGACCTCCACGTCCGCCTCCTCGGGCGGCGGCGCCGGCGGCATGGGCGGCGGCGATTCCTCCACGTCGGCCGTGACCTCCACGTCCG
Organism: Sorangium sp. So ce887; assembly: GCF_051521455.1. Lineage (NCBI taxonomy): Bacteria > Pseudomonadati > Myxococcota > Polyangiales > Polyangiaceae > Sorangium > Sorangium sp. So ce887. The sequence continues at coordinate 7,008,537 of NZ_CP150354.1, forward strand.
CCTCCTCGGGCGGCGGCGCCGGCGGCATGGGCGGCGGCGATTCCTCCACGTCGGCCGTGACCTCCAGCTCCAGCAGCGTGACCTCGACGACCTCGACCGGGACAGGCCCGACCACCGGAACGCCGGTCGAGCGGCACGGCCGCCTCCGCGTGATGGGCAACCGCGTCGTCGATGAGTACGGGGAAGAGCTCCAGCTCAAGGGCATGAGCATGTTCTGGAGCATCTGGGAGGGAGAGAAGTTCTACAACGCTTCCGCCGTGAACACGCTCGTGGACGACTGGGATGCGACCATCGTCCGCGCCGCGATGGCCGTCAGCATGTCGGGACTCGGCTACATCCATAGCCCGGAGGCGGAGAAGAACAAGGTCCGAGCGATCGTCAACGCCGCCATCGCCAAGGGCATCTACGTGATCATCGACTGGCACGATCACAACGCGGCCCAGGCTCCGAACAAGGAGGCAGCAAAGCGCTTCTTCCGGGAGATGGCCACGGAGTACGGCGATGAGCCCGCGGTGATCTTCGAGATCTTCAACGAGCCGGACAACGAGAGCTGGGCAGAGGTGAAGTCGTATGCCGAGGAGGTGATCGGCGTGATCCGCAACGCCGGCTCCGACAACCTCGTGATCGTCGGGACGCCGACCTGGTCGCAGGACGTGGACGTGGCCGCCAGGAACCCGATCACGAGCGACGACAACGTCGCCTACACGCTGCACTTCTATGCCACCACGCACAAAGATGCGCTGCGCACCAAGGCGAGGAACGCGATGGCCGCGGGGCTCCCGCTGTTCGTGACCGAGTGGGGCACCTGCAACGCCAGCGGGAGCGGCGCGCTGGATCTCGGCGAGGCGCAGAGGTGGCTCGACTTCCTGAACAGCAACAACATCAGCTGGCTCAACTGGTCCATCGTCGACAAGGCGGAGGCCTGCGCCGCGCTGAGGCCCGGGGCGAGCACGGGCGGCCCGTGGTCAGATGGGCAGCTGACCGAGTCGGGGCGGTGGGTGAAGGAAAAGCTCAAGGCGCCTTGAGCCGGACGGGGATGCGGAGCTCATCGCTGGAGATCGAGCTCCGCTCATGACCGTGTGGGTCCGTGTTCGTACGACATCGCGGGGCGCGCTTGCGGCGACGTCCGCGTGAGCGTGGGTGCGGTCGCTGGGCCTACCGCGCCCTCGAGAACGACGCGCTCCACGTCGGCGCCACGTCGGCGATGATCTCCCTGTACCGCGGGGGGATGTCGGAGAGCTCGGTCATCTGCTGGATCGTGAGCACCTCGGCGCTCCCGAACCCGACGGGGCAGCGCAAGGCCCATTCGATGGCCTCTTCCTTGGAGCTGACCTCGATCAGGTAGAAGCCGCCGACCAGCTCCTTCGTCTCGACGAAGGGCCCGTCGAGGACGGTGCGCTTCCCCCCGGAGATGCCGACGCGGGCGCGGGCCCCGCCGGGGTTGAGCCCCTCGGACGCGACCAGCACGCCGGCCTTCATCATCTCCTCGTTGAATTTCATGTACGCGGCGAAGAGCTCGTCGTCCGGAGGCCCATCCGCCTCCGCCTTCGCTTCGTTGGTGCCAGGTGCTGCGGTGATGATGAATCGCATCGTCGTGTCTCCTTCGGGTGGGATGCGGGGCGCCCGGACGGTCTCGACCGGCTGAGCCCTGCCACTACCGTCACGACGAACGAGGGGGCGCGCGATCGACGGGGCGGGCGCGCTTTTGTGCGGGGTCGGCAAAATTGCGACAACGAGAGAATTTTGCAATTATGCTGTTGTGATGGGATGATGTGGGCTCAGCTCAACCCGGGTGGCCGGGTCCGGGCACCTCAACCCGGGTGGCCGGGTCCGGGCACCTCAACCCGGGTGGCCGGGTCCGGTCACCTCAACCCGGGTCGGGTCACCTAGCCCGGGTCACCTCAACCCGGGAGGGTCACCTCAACCCGGGTCACCTCAACCCGGGTCGGGGCCGCGGGCACCTCAACCCGGGTCGGGTCACCTAACCCGGGTCACCTCAACCCGGGTCGGGGCCGCGGTCACCTCAACCCGGGTCGGGACCGGTCACCTCAACCCGGGTCGGGACCGGTCACCTCAACCCGGGTCGGGACCGGTCACCTCAACCCGGGTCGGGGCCGCGAGCACCTCAACCCGGGTCGGGGCCGCGGGCACCTCAACCCGGGTCGGGTCCGGGCACCTCAACCCGGGTCGGGTCCGGTCACCTCAACCCGGGTCGGGTCCGGTCACCTCAACCCGGGTCGGGTCCGGTCAGGTCCGGTCAACCCCGGTCCGGTCCGGCCGGTGAGCCCCCGCACGCAAGCGGCTGTCCCGCGCGCTCGCCCCTCCGCATCGAGGGGGTGAAAGGACCTCGGGTGCCCTCTCAGATCAGCGTCGTCAACGCGCCTCGCAGGAAGTCACGCGCGACGACGACGTCGTGAACCTCGTCCGGGCCGTCGGCGATGCGAGCGGCGCGGGCGAAGCGGTACCAGAGCGAGAACGGCATGTCCTCGCTGTATCCGAGCGAGCCGTGCATCTGGATCGCGTCATCGAGCACCTGGCAGAGGAGCCGCGCGACGTGGTTTTTCGCCATCGATGAGTAGGGTCGCGCCTCCTTCTCCTTGCCTTGCTCGAGCATCGCCGCGCAGTGCAGCGTCATCAGGTTGCCGGCGTGGATGCCCGACGCCGCGTCGGCGATCTTCTTCTGGATCATCTGGTGGTGCGCGAGCGTCTTGCCGAAGCTCTCCCGCGTGAGGACGTACTCGCGGCACATCGCGAGCGCGCGGTCGGCCCAGCCGAGCCAGCGCATGCAGTGCGTGAGGCGCGCCGGCACGAGGCGCCGCTGCGCCAGGAGGAAGCCCTCGCCGACGCCGCCGAGGACCGCGTCGTCGCCGACGCGTACGGCGTGGAAGCGGAGCTCGGCCTCGCGGTGCGCGAGCATCGGCGGGCTCATCACGGGGATGTCGCGCACGTGCTCGACGCCCTCGGCGTGACGATCGACGACGAACATCGTCGCGCCGGTGCGAGGATCGTCGGATGTCCGCGCCATCACGATGAGGAACGCCGCGTCGCCGCCGCCTGTCGTGTACCACTTGTGGCCATCGATCACCCAGCCGCCGTCGACCCGGGTCGCCTTCGTGCGCAGGTTCGACGGATCGGCGCCGGCACCGGGGGCGGGCTCGGTCATCGAGAAGCCGCTCGTGATCTCGGCCCGAGCGAGCGGCGCGAGGTACCTGGCGCGGATCGCGGGAGAGGCCGTCTTGAGCAGGAGGTCCATGTTGCCCTGATCCGGCGCATCGCAGTTGAAGCAGGCCGCGCCGAGCGGAGAGCGGCCCATCTCGCGAAAGAGCGCGCACATGCCCATGATGCCGAGCCCCAGCCCGCCGTGCTCCGCGGGCAGGTGCGGAACGAAGAGCCCCTCGGCCCGCGCCCGCGCGCGGAGCGCCGTCAGCGTGTCCTTCCGTCGCGCGCGATCCTCCTCGAGGATCGAAGTCTCGCTCGGGATGACGTGCGCGTCGACGAACGCGCGCACTCGGCCGCGGAGCTCGGCCAGCTCGGGGGGCAGATCGAAGGAGATCGTCACGGCGGCAGTATAGGAGGCCGGAGGGCTGCGTGATAGGTTCGGACGCGCGATGGCCCTCACCCCGCCGACCCACACACGCGCGCCCCGCGAGGCGCACCGGATCGACGAAGCGGCCCTCGGTCGCTGGCTCACCGAGCACGTCGAGGGCTGCGCGGGAGGCACCGTGACCGTCGCCCAGTTCAAGGGCGGCCAGTCGAACCCGACCTACTGGGTGGGCGTCGACGGCGGGGCCGGCGGAGATCTCGAGCTCGTCCTGCGAAAGAAGCCGCCTGGCAAGCTCCTTCCCTCCGCACACGCCGTCGAGCGGGAATACCGGGTCATGCGCGCTCTCCGCGACGCGGAGGTGCCCGTTCCGGACGCGCTCGCCCTCTGCGAGGACGGCTCGGTGCTCGGCACGCCGTTCTTCGTCATGCGGTACGCCGACGGGCGGATCTTCTGGGATCCGACCCTGCCCGAGGTCGGGACCGCCGGAGAGCGCCGCGCGATCTATACAGAATACATCCGTGTCCTCGCGGCGCTCCATCGCGTCGACTACGCCGCCGTGGGGCTCGCGGACTATGGCAAGGTGGGCGGCTTCGTCGCGCGGCAGGTCGACCGCTGGTCGAAGCAGTACGACGCCTCGCGCACGGGCGAGGTGCCGGCGATGGAGGCGCTGATGCGCTGGCTCGCCGCCAACGTCCCGGCGAACGACGAGACAACGCTCGTCCACGGCGACTACCGGATCGACAACCTCGTCTTTTCGTCCGGCTCTCGCCCCGAGGCGATCGCGACGCTCGACTGGGAGCTCTCCACGCTCGGCCATCCGGTGAGCGATCTCGCGTACGCCTGCATGGGCTATCACATCAACCTCCCCGGCCGCGGCGGTCTCGCCGGGGTCGATGTCGCGTCGCTCGGGATCCCGACCGAGGACGAGATGGTCGCCGCTTACTGCAAGCTCTCCTGTCGCGATGGCATCGAGGCGTGGCCGTACTTCATGGCCTTCGGCGTCTTCCGCCTCGCCGCGATCGCCCAGGGAGTCTACAGGCGGAGCCTTCAGGGCAACGCGAGCTCCGAGGACGCCGGCGGGTACGGCGCGGCCGTGACGGTGCTCTCCGAGCTCGCCTGCAGGATCGCGGGGATCTCTCCGCGGTAGTACGGTATCGCGTATTTGCTCGTTGCCCTGCGACGAGAGCACCACGTGCCCGGATGGGATGACGTGCTGGCACCTGCCCCACGCGCCCGGCGTCACGGACGAACAGGGCGTCTGCATGTGGAAGTACGAATGTGACTGAAGGTCGAGGTCGACGAACCTGGCGAATCCGTCTCGGTCCGGCCGCGAGCGCTCAGTAGAACAGATACGGCCACACGCTCTTCATCCGACGGCCGTCCGCGAACGTCTTCGCGGCGCCGAACGCGGGCATGGACTGGTACCACCACGTCAAGAACCCGCCGCCGCAGTCGCCGTGCAGCGCCTCGTAGGCGGCCCACGTCTCCGTCGTGACCGCCTCCGTCTCGTCGACGCCGCACGCCAGGCCGTTCTCGCCGAACGCGGCGCACGACGACATCACCTCGCCGGAAGGCGCGTAATCGTAGTGAGCGCGGCCATTGGGCGGGAAGTGGACATTGCCGCAGACTGCGTCGTACGGCTCGACCTCGAACCTCTCGTCGCCGGCCGTGAAGACCGCCTCCGTGGGGCCGGGGAGCTCCACGCAAGGCGGCGTCGCGCAGTCGAGGCCGTACAGGCTGGAGAACGGCAACCCATATTTCCTGTCGAGGTCGAAGGCGGCGAACGGCGCGAACCACTCCGAGAGCCCCGGCGCCACGCCATGCGCCGCGGCCGACTCCAGGCCGTGCCCCTGCGAGTGCATGTAGCAGCCCGGGCCACGCGTGTAGTTGACGAAGCCGATACGCACGCTGCGGCCGCAGAAGGGCACGTCCGGCTCGAAGCAGCCGTTGCCCGCGCACCTCTCGAACGCGCCCGCGATCCTGGTGCCCGACGCCGTGTAACGCTGCTTGTTCTCCAGCACCTCGAACGCCGGAGCGTCCGGTACGTCGCCCGACCCGACCATCCAGACCTCGTGCACGAGCCCGCGATCCAGGAGCGCGCAGAGGTCCAGGAACTGCCCCGGCTCGTCGGGATCTGAATACCCGTAGAGCTCGGCGAACTCCTCGGAGAAGAACGCCCCGTAATCGAGCACCAGGCCGTCCGGCGTGCTCTTGCGCGGGTACAGCGTGCTGTTCTCGTAGGGATAGTCGGGCGGCGCCGGCGGCCGGCCGTTCACGCCGTCGCGCAGATCGACCACCTTGTCGATCTGGTAGACGAGCTGCGGGGCCGCCTCGGCGTCCCTGTAGGCATGGAACCGCGAGCCGTCGGAGAAGCCGGCGACGACGTCGGACACGATCGTGGACGTGGCCGGGTCCGACGGGTTCGGGAAGTGCAGCACCAGGAGCCGCGGCCTCAGCACCTCGATCTCGTCGTGGTGCGCTGCGATCCACGGATCGCTGTTGGCGCGGCTCGTGGGATTGGGCCACTCCGCATGGACGCCGTCGTCCTGCAGGGCACAGGCGCCGTCCTTCTCGACGAAGCCCTCGGCGCACTCGCCGCAATCGGGCCCCGTCGCCCCGATCTCGCACGAGCAGCCCAGCGACAGAGGTTCGCACGCGCCGCGGCCGGAGCAGCCCGACGGGCACGACACGGCGCAACTTTCCCCTTCCTGCTTGAACGAGAGCGCGTCCACCGACAGCGAGAAGCCCGCGTCCCATGTATCGGTGCGGATCTCGATGGCGGACACGCGCGCCATGTCGATCGCGGGCCCCTCCACCGTCCACCCGTCGCCTCCCGCGACCGGCACCGAGAGCAGGCGCCACGCGATTCCATCGACGGGCAGGAGGACCGACCCCGGCGTGTAGATCCGCTGTGCCCCGTCCTGGTCCTCGACGACGAGCACGGGCGAGTTGATCTGCCAACCGAAGCCGCTCGTGTTGTTCGCGCGCACCGCGAGCTGCAACGACGTCGCGGCGCTCGCGTCGACAGGGAACTCCGGCTCGAAGCGCAGGTGAAACGCGAAGGCAGCCTGCGTGTCCGCCTGCACGAACGTGCCGTTCACCCCGCCGTCCGGCTGCGTGATCGACGTGATCGCGCCGTCCTCTGCAAACGCGGACCACTGTCCTGTCATGTCCGTGAGATCGGCGCACGCCACCGTCGTGATCGGAGTCGGCGCACAGCCCCCCTCGCCGCCCGCGCCCGTTCCCCCCTCGCCGCCCGCGCCTGTTCCCCCCTCGCCGCCCGCGCCTGTTCCCCCCTCGCCGCCCGCGCCCGTTCCCCCCGCGCTCGTGCTGCCCCCACCCGCGCCCGTGCCGCCTGCACCTGCGCCGCCCGCGCCAGACGCGGCCGGCGGCTCCCCATCACCGCCACACGCTGCGCCTCCGAGCAGCAAAGTCCCACACAGCCCCACACAAGCCATACGCCATCGCATACCCGGAGCTGAGCACCGCCCCGTGCGGGCGGCAATCGTCTCGCGGGAGCCCCGGCGCACCGTCGCGCAGCCGCCTGTGCGGGAGCGCGTCCGCGCCGGCCCCTGCCGATGCCATGCAGCCGTCCTCCTGCGCCTCGATCTCAGCGCGACGCCGCCTCCCAGACCTTGATCGTCCCATCATCGCTGGCGGAGGCGAGCCGGCGCCCGTCGGGGCTGAAGACGACGTGGTTGACGGCCTGGGTGTGCCCGCGAAAGGTGCGTAGCTCCCGGCAAGCAGCGACGTCCCAGACCCTCACCGTCTGGTCCTCGCTCGCCGAGGCGAGGTAGCGGCCATCCGGGCTGAACGCGACCCTGTAGACGCGCTCGGTGTGCCCGCGCAGGGCGCAGACCTCGGCGCCGGTCTCCGCCTCCCAGACCCTCACCGTCTGGTCCGCGCTCGCGGAGGCGACGCGCCGCCCATCGGGGCTGAAGGTCACCCCGAGGACCTTCAGCGTGTGTCCGCGCAGGGCGCGAATCTCCTCCCCGGTGGCCAGGCTCCACAAGCGCACGCTCCAGTCCGTGCTCGCCGACGCGAGGAGCCGTCCGTCGGCGCTGATGGCGACGCTCCAGATCCAGTTTGTGTGTCCGCGGAGCACGTGCCTTGTCTCGCCCGAGGCCACGTCCCACACGCGGACCGTCCGGTCCCAGCCACAGGAGGCGATGGCGCGGCCATCGGGGCTGAACGCCACGCCGTAGACGCGATCGGTGTGCCCCCGGAGCGTGCAGATGGGCAGTCCGCCCATGCCTTCCGTATCCCAGAGGGCGATCGTCTTGTCGGCGCTCGCGGACGCCAGGACCCGACCGTCGGGGCTGAACGCCACGCTGGTCACCAGCGCGGCGTGCCTGGACACGCTCCAGAGGCACTCCCCCTGATCCGCGTCCCACAGCCGCACCGCCCGATCCTCGCCGGCCGACGCGATCCGCCGCCCGCTCGGGCTGAACGCCACGGCATGGACGCTCGCGTCGTGGCCGTGCAGCGTCATCGGCACAGCGTCGTTGGCCGCGTCGGACGTCGCCGCGCTCCACACGCGCACCGTGCGATCGTCGCTCGCCGACGCGAGCAGCGAGCTGTCACGGTTGAAGGCCACGCAGTTCACCGTATCGGTGTGCGCGCGCAACGTCAGCGCCTCCTGGCCCGTGGCCGTGTCCCAGATACGCACCGTCTTGTCCCCGCTGCCCGAGACGAGGCGCGTCCCGTCCGAGCTGAAGACGAGGCTGAAGACGCCGCCGCTGTGCCCGCGCAGGGCGCGCACCTCTTGCCCCATCGTGGCGTCCCAGATCCGGATGATCTTGTCTCCGCCTCCGGAGGCCAGATGGCGCCCATCCGGACTGAAGGCCAGCGCCCACACGAACGCGGAGTGACCGCACAGGCGATACCGCTCCTGGCCGGTCGCGACGTCCCACACCCTCACCGTCTGGTCGTAGCTGGCCGAGGCGACGAGCTGCCCGTCCGCGCTGAAGACCGCGCTGTTCACCATGTCCGTGTGGCCGTGCAAGGTGCGGATCTCGCTCCCCGTGTCGGCGTCCCAGAGCTTCACTGTGTGATCGTCGCTCGCCGACGCGATGAGGCGCCCATCCGGGCTATAGCTGACGCTCACCACGACGTCGGTGTGGCCCTGGAAGAGGTGCACCGTCGAGCCATCGCGGACGTCCCAGACGCGGACGATGCCCTCCTGGCTGGCGGCGGCCAGGCGCTCGCCGTCCGGGCTGAAGCGCATGGCGTAGACCTGATCGGTGTGACCGCGGAAGATCCGGACCGGCGAGCCCGTCACCGCGTCCCAGATGCGGACCGTCTGATCGTCGCTCGACGTGGCGAATTGACGCCCATCCGGGCTGAAGGTGACGCAGTAGATGACGTCTTCGTGGCCGCGCACCGTGAGCAGCTTGCCCTGGCTGAGCCCGAGGAGACAGTGCCACTCCCAGCCGCGCAGCGGCGCGGGGCACGCGTTGAGCAGATCGTCCAGGCGCTGCATCTGGCCACCCGCCCACTCGCGCTCGGCCAGGGCGATGTTCTTGAAGTAGAGCTCTGCCTCCAGGCGCTCCCACGTCGAGCGCGGGCGCCCGCGGACCGGCGCGCCCTTGAGGAAGCGCTCGAGATCCTCGGCGACCGCGGCCGCGCTGGGGTAGCGCTGGTGCGGCTCCTTCTCGAGGCACTTGAGGCAGATCCCCTCGATGTCGAGCGAGATGCCGCTCTGCAGGCGGCTCGGGGGCACCGGCGGCTCCAAAAGCACCTTGTGGAGGAGGTCGACGAGCCCATTCCCGACGAAGGGCGGGCGGCCGGCGAGCAGCTCGTACAGGATGGCCCCCAGCGAGTAGACGTCGGCCGCGGGGCCGATCGCCGCGCGGCGGCCCTGGGCCTGCTCCGGAGCCATGTAGAGGGGCGTGCCGATCATGTCTCCGGTCTGCGTCTCTCCAGCGCCGCCCTCCAGCCGTTTGGCCACCCCGAAATCGCTGATCTTGGGCGAGCCGTCGCCCGCGAGCAGGACGTTGCTGGGCTTGAGATCGCGGTGGACGATGCCCCGCTGGTGGGCGGCGGCCATCGCCTCCGCCAGCGTCCGCACCAGCCGCGCCGCCTCGCGCACCGACCACGCTCCCCGCTCGAGCCTCCGCTCCAGCGTCTCTCCCTCCACGAGCTCGAGCGCGAAATAGGGGATCCCTTCGGCCTCGCCGACATCGTAGATCTGCACGATGTTCGGGTGGCTCAGCGACGCCAGCGCCTTGGCCTCGATACGAAACCTCGCGAGCTGCCTCGGGCCGGCGTGCTTCCCGGCGAGGATCACCTTCAATGCGACGAACCGATCCAGCGAGAGCTGCCGGGCCCGGTAGACGACGCCCATCGCTCCCCGGCCCAGCTCTTCCACGAGCTCATAGCCAGGGATGACCGGAGAGCGGCTGGAGTGCAGCAGCGCGACCGGCGGCCCATCCCAGCCGAGCGTCGTACCGCTCGACGCCGGAGCGGCTTCTGCTGCCGCCACGGCCACCGCGACCGCACACCCGTTTTCTGACGGCTGCATAGGCGCCCACCCCTCGCAACAGACAGAGGATCCGGCTGTGTGCCTCGAACCTACGCGGCCCCCTCACCGCCTGTCAAGCGGCGCGTAGGGTCGAGCTCGCGGCAGCGTGGCCGTGGTATGGCTGTCGCCGAGGACGACCCGATCGAGCGGCGGGCGCGCCGGAGAGCCGCTGTCGCGAGGCGCCTCCGGCGACGACACACGTCACCGCGGGTGCTCGAGGTCGTTGAAGGGGAGACGATGGATACGAGCGCGATCGCTTATTGCAAGATCTACCCGGGGATCGGCATCGCCCGGGTCGGCAACAGCCCGGAGGCCTTCTTCATCGGCCCGGAGAACCCGGGCGCGCCCGCCACCGTCCCGGGCGGCTACAAGGACGCCCAGGGCCGCGTCAAGCGCCAGGCTGCCCGCTTCCGCATCTATGCCTACGACGCCACGGGCCGCGCCCTCGGCGAGCTGACCGCGGCCCACGCGACGATCACGTGGCGTGTCGAGCTCGCCAACAAGAAGGCGTCTTTCACCCGCTTTGCCGACAAGTATATCGATCCGACGGAGGGAGACCGCAACCCCGATGTCCAGGGCGAGGATCGCGCGGGCCTCGAGATCCGACCAGGGCCGCGCGAGATCACCGGAACGTGCGCGCGCGGCGCGAAGCACCGCTTCGACAGCGGCACCTTCCGTTTCCCTCTCGGAGAAGGCAAGTACGAGACGAGGAACGTCCCCCTCGGCGAGCTGCAGACGGACGCGGAGGGCCGCCTGCTCGTCCTCGGCGGCTTCGGCAAGTCGGCCTCGGCGCTCCCGGACAACCCCGTCGGCAATCCGGAGACGGCGAAGGAGCCGCTACTCAACAACTACGCCAACAACGTGGGCTGGTACGACGACATCTCCGACGGACCGGTGAGCGCCACCGTCGTGGCGGACGACCGTCTGATCGAGGTGCGCGGCAATGCCCATGTCCTCGTCGCCCCGCCGGACTTCGCGCCCGACCTCACCAACATCGTGACGCTCCACGACGTCGCGCGCGAGGCATGGTCCCCCACCCCACCGGCGGAGGTCTCCTTTTACCGCGACGTCCTGCCGATCCTCCGGCGCATCGCCGAGCTGCGCTGGGTCAACGCGAACGCGCTGCGCGGCCACGGCCCCGGGCGCCGCGGCGATTTCCTCGACCCGAAGGTCGAGCAACAGCTCGCCAGCCCAGGGGTCGAGTCAGCCCCGCTCCGCCAGGCGATCTTCAAGCGCATCCGCAACCCGGCCGCGGTCCGTTTCCACCCGGACAACCTCCCGGCGCCCGCCCCACCCGCCTCCGATGGCATCGCCTTCTTCGCCCCTGCTCGGGTCGGGGCAGCGCCGGCGTGGACGCCCGTCGACACGCCGCTCGCCAGGGACCAGGCTTGCGAGCAATTCATGCCGATCCTGGGCGGCGACGACGGCGCGCCCGAGCAGGGCAAACCGGCGACCTGGATGACCGTGCTCCCGAGCCAGTACGAGATCCTCCGCCGCTGGGCCGAGGGGGACTTCACGCCGGGGGATCGCCCGGCGCCGAGGGCGCAACTCGAGAGCTACCCTGTCGACGAGCAGCCGGAGGCCCTCGACCGCGCGGCCCTCGAGCGGTGCGTCGGCGCGCCCTTCTACCCGGGCATCGAGATGACCTACATCGCCGCGGACCGGCGGTCGTGGGCCGACCCGTTCCGGCTGTCGCCCTCCTTCGGGCCTGGCGACGTCACGAAGCGCATGGCCGTCCCGTGGCAGGCGGACTTCTACGAGTGCAAAACGCACTGGTGGCCCGCGCAGCGGCCCGATGACGTCGCCACCGAGGCGGAGTTCGAGCGCGTCTCGGCGCGCGTCCGCGCCCAGGACGCCCCTGGCACCTTGCTCGAGCTGCTCGACGGCCGCGCGCCCTGGGATCGCGGCCTCCGCCCGAACGGCGACGACGACGATTGGCCGAGCTCCTTCGCCGGGGACAACGATATGGTCGAGCTCTGGCACCAGCTCGGCTTCATGGTGCGAAAGCAGGGCCGGAACGGCGACGAGGTCTTCGTCGAGACCGAGCGCGCTCCCTTCGTGGGCCGCAACGTCCCGGAGAACCACCGGGAGTGGTTCAACATCCTGCTCAACATCGAACAGAACCGGGCTTTCTTGCCCAAGGCGCGGGAGCTCGCGCTCGACTTCCTCGCCCAGGCCGAGGCGGTGCAGCGGGCTCCGGACTGCAAGCCGAGCCACCGGCCCTTCAGATACAGCAAAGAGGCGTTCAGCGCCCGGCTCGAGGCGATCTACGACGCGCTCGTCAACGAAGGCGCGAGTTACGACCCGACCACCGACGAGGTGATCCAGTCGTACGAGGACATGCTCGATCGCCTCTACCAGTTCGCGCCGTTCAACCAGCTCGACGGCGCCTGGCTGCGCAACGTGCCGCGCGCCGGCCCGATCGACGAGGTCCACGCCCTCCTCTTCTCCATCTGGTCCGACGAGGTCGGCAACGGCGATCCGGCGAAGAACCACTGCAACATCTACACGTCGCTGCTCCAGAGCGTCGGTTTCTACCTGCCGCCCGTCGAGTCGGAGGCCTACGCGCAGAACCCGAAGATGCTCGACTCCGCCTACACGGTGGGGGTCTTCCAGCTCGCCATATCCCAGTTCTCGGAGGACTTCCTCCCCGAGATCCTGGGCATGACGCTCCAGCTCGAGTGGGAGGCTCCCGCGCTCGTCGTCACGCGGAAGCAGCTCCGGAGCTACGGGATCGATCCGCACTTCTACGAGCTGCACATCGCCATCGACAACGCCGTCTCTGGCCACGGCGGCCAGGCCAGGACCGCGGTGGAGCTTTACCTCGACAACGCGCGGGTCCAGGGCGGCGAGGAGGCGGTGCAGGAGGCCTGGCGGCGGATCTGGAACGGCTACGTGGCCTTCGCGACCACGAGCACGCTGTTCGAGGACATGGAGGAGAAGATGGAGGTGAGGAGGAGCTTGAAAAGGCTCGCGTCCCTGGAGTCGCAGGTCGTCGCGATCATCGAGCAGAAGAGGCCTTATGCGAACCGCAACCACGGGACCAAGCGCCTCGGCCCGAACCTGCTGAACAACTGGTTCGACAATCCCAAGGGCCTGCTCGAGGAGCTGCGGCGCTCGGGCATGATCGTCGACGGCGAGCCGGAGCTGAGCCCGTTCTTCCGGCTCACGCGCTTCGGAGGGCCCATGTACAAGGTCTTCACCGACGAGCAGATCGAGGTGTGGAAGGCGTGGACGCGCGCCCTCGCGGACGAGGAGCCGCCCGGGGCGCGCCCCCGGGCGGACAAGGAGCCGCCCGTGGAGAAGTACGACGCGGGCCTCGCCATGGCCCGGCTGCTCGACACCTTCCGCGAGCGGCAGGTCGGCGCGGGGGGTCACGGCGTGCTCCTCGCCGGACCGGGCGCGAAGCCGGGCGAGTGCGCGGTGAAATCGCTGTCATCGTGGTTCGAGCGGCCCGGCGAGCCGGCCGGGAAGCTGCCCGAGAGGCCCGAGGAGGTCGACGCGCGCACGCGGACGCTCATGCAGGTGCTCGCGGAGCCGAGCAACGGCTGGGTGGTGCCCTGGTCGGCAGGCCGGAGCGCGCTGGTCATGCAGATGCTCTCGGGGAACGGCCCGATGTCCAAGGCGTTCCAGGCGATGTCGCCCGACAGGAGGGACAGGACCTACCGCGACGTGGTCGTCGCCTGGATCAACGGTGGCTGCCCCATGCCGGGCGAGGTGCTGGCGCCGTCCGAAGGCGTCGCGCGCGACGCCGCCCCCCTGCTGGCGCTGGGGCCGCTCGAAGGCGCCCCGCGCGGCGCGACCGTGCCCCGGGCCGCTGCGGCGGACGCGCGCGTGGCCAGAGAGAAGAAGGTCAAGAGGAAGGTCCGCGGCAAGGGCTTCGTGCACTGAGCTCCACGAGATCGGCTCGCTCCGCCCCGCCCGCCCATGCGCGGTCCCCTCCGGGGACCTACCCGACCGCCTCGAAGATCCCACGCGCGAGCAGCGCCTGCACGGCCACGATCACGGCGCGATCGGACGCGCCGGCCGGGTGGGCTGCCCGGTACGCCGCGACGATGGCGTGCGCCGGCGCGCCACGCTCGGCCGCGCTGCAGAGAGCCTCGACCTCCACGCCCGCCGGCAGCTCCGGGGAGGCGCTGCGCGCTCGCTGCAAGCCACGAGGCGCGAGGCGGAGGCGAGCGCGCGGATCGAGGAGGACAGGCGCCTCCTCCGGGCTTGCCCACCACCGGCGCCGCCAGAAGGACGAGCCCGGGAAGCGCGGCTCCATCCGGTAGGTTCGAGTCCGCGTCGACAGGTAGTCGTCGAACGCGCGGCGGCGGGCCTCAGCGTACCGGGAGAAGGACTGGAGATCGCCGCCGAGGTGGGCTTCGATGGCGGCGGCGGCGTCGATCGCGTCTTCCAGGGCATGTGCGATGCCCGACGAGGAGAGCGGATCGCGCGCGGTGGCGGCGTCGCCGACGGCGAGCCAGCCCGGCCCTGCGATCGGGTCGGATGCCTCGCTGCACGCCGGGCGCACGTGCCACTCGCCCGCGGGGCTGAACGGCGCGATGCGCGCGGCGGTGTGCGTGCTCTGCGCGAGGAGCGCGCCCGCGAGCGCCGCCGCGCCGCCCGCCGCGAGCGCGTCGGTGTCCGCGAAGAGCGTCACGACGAGCCGATCGCCCGCGAGGGGGGCCGAGTACAACCAGCCGCTCTCGACAGCCTCGATCCACGGCGTGTCCTCGAGCTCGACTGCGTCGCGCGGAGCGAGGAAGGCGGAGACGCCGACGAGCCGATCGCAGGCGCCCCGTCGCGCCCCCTGCGCTCGGGCGAACGATGCGGCCCGCCCTGTCGCATCGACGACCGCGGAGAACCCGAGCTTCTTGCCGCCGATGCGGGCGAGCCAGCCTGAAGGCCCACGCCTCACGAGAGGCGGCGGGTGTCCCCCCCGGATCACGCGCGCGCCGGCCGCCTCGGCGGCATCGAGGAGCATGGCGTCGAACACGGCGCGGTTCAGGTGGAAGCCCTCGCCCTCGGCGCAGAAGATGTAGTCTCGGTCCCGGAGCACGGGCTCGCCCCACGCGGACCGGACGCCGGCCGAGCGCCGGTGCCCTCCAGCCAGGACCCTGTCGAGGACGCCGAGACGCGCCAGGAGCGGAAGGGTGGGCGGCGCGAGGTGCTCGCCGATCCGCACGCCCGGCCCCTCGGCACGCTCGACGACGAGCGCCGCGATGCCACGGCGACGCAGGGCGATCGCGGCCGAAGCGCCGGCAGGGCCGCCGCCGAGCACCAGGACGTCGGCGCGCACCGGCAGCTCTCCCTGCGATCGCCCCCGAGGCGGGGCTCCTCTCGACATGAGGAACGCTCGCTCCATCGTGCCGGAACAGCAAGCCGCGCAGGCAAGCAGTTCGGCAGCCTCGGTGCCCTCGGCGCGCTGGGTCTCATGGTGCGACGGCGTGCCACGGGCGAGCCTGATCCCGGCGCGAGGGGCGGAGCTCCAGGCCGGTGGCGGCAGGCGCCCTCAAGGTGGAGGCGCAGGCCCTCAGCGTCCGGGTGCGCCGCACCCGGCGCCGCTCGACAGAGGGCCACGCGGCCCGCGGTAACGCGGGCTGGGCCGGCTGATCAGGCGCTCCCGGGGCTTCCCAGAGGGCATTCTCAGGGTTGGTTCGACTCTTGCTAATCAGGCTCGTGACGCTGGTGACGCAGTGAGGAGCGGCGTCCCGAGGCCGCGAGCGCGCTTGAGCGCCGCACGGCCTCGGGGGCGCCACCCGACCTGTTGAGTCCAAGCTCGTTGTCACCGAGGGGCGCAGTCGCCTCATGACAGCCAGCTTGGGTCCAAGGAGGCCACCGCCAGGGCAGGAGAGATCTGCCTGGCGCCTCACACCGGGATCGAGCGGCGCGCGCGAGCGCGCGACAGAGCTGAACGGGTCAACCCGATCGTGAATTCGAGAGAGGATAGGAGAGCCATGAGAACGGTATCGAGCGTTGTGGTTTCAAGCACGTTGGCGGGTCTCGCGCTCCTCGCGCTCGCGAGCGCAGGGTGCGTTGGCGTGGAGCCTGGTGACGAGGGCGAGGCGGATCTCGGCACGGCGCAGGCAGCCGCGACGTCGGCCTTGCCGCCGTCGACCATCGTGACGGACAGAACCCTGCGCTCCGCGCGCGGTCGCCTGCCGGGGGTCGAGTCGCCGCGGATCTCGCGGCCGACGGCGGTGGTGGTCGACAGCCACGGCAACACCGCGGAGTTCGTGGTGAACGAGCTGCTCGTCTCGAGCTCGAATCGAGCGGCCGTGGACGCGTTCGCCGCGCGCATGGGCGGCGCGGTCGTGCAATCGAGCGATCTCCGCGAGCTCGCAGCCGCGGGCGTCAGGTCGTCGAGCGCGGTCGCCACGCCCGCCACGACCGAGGTGCACCTCGTGCGGATCGACGCGATGCGGGCGGACGCGTCGCGGCTGCCCGAGCGCCTCGCCGCGCTGAGCCCCGAGGCGCGCGGGGATCTGCGCGTCTCGAGCGACGCGGGCGTCGCCACCGTGGCGGCGGCGGCGGAGGCCGCGGCCTCGGGCATGACGGTCGGGATCAACTGGATCGCCGAGGGCAGCAGCTTCACCGACGGCACGCTCACCGAGGCGCCCACGGGGCTGAACGGCTTCCCGGGCGGCGCGACCTACTCGCCGAACCCGTTCACGTGGGATTACCTCCGCAGCGGCGGTCCGACGGACATCGGCGTGACCCAGGCGTGGCGCTTCCTGGCCTTGGCCGGCAAGCTGGGCGCGAAGGTGAATGTCGGCGTGATGGACGGCGGGTTCAACTGGGCCGGCAACGCCGACATGCCCGCGAACGGCGTCGCGGCGTCCGTGGTGCCGTTCGGCGCGCCTGCCGAGGTCCAGAACGACATGGCGTGCGGCAGCAACCCGTGCCCGTGGCACGGCACCCAGGTTGCGCATGTGCTCGCCGGCGTGCCGGACAATGCGTTTGGCACCGCGGGCGTCGCTGGTCCGGTCGTCAACCGGCTGGTCACCATCCGCACCTGGGGCGACTACGCCACCATGATCCCGGGTATCGTGATCGCCGCGTCCCAGGGCGTCCGGGTGCTGAACATGAGCCTCGGCGTGCCTGTCCCGGCGATCCTGTCGTTCACGGTCGCGCCGTTCGAGGCCACGACGGCCCTCGCGCGGGCCGGCGGGATGCTCATCTTCGCTGCGGCAGGCAACGCGGGCGCCTCTCCCGGCGAGCTGCGGAACGTCGATGACGAGGACTGCTTCCTCGGCATCTGCTGGGAGTCCACCTTCCACACGCCCTGTGAGAACGCGGGCGTCACGTGCATTGGCGGCATCGCGAACAATCGGACCCTGAGCTCCGGCTCGAACTTCGGCGGAGAGCAGGTGCTGACGTACGCGCCCTTCACGACCTTCGCGGGCCCGACCCCGGCGAGCCCGGCGAACCAGGCGAATCGCTTCAGCGGCACGAGCGCCTCGTCGCCCTACGCCGCGGGCGTGGCGGCGCTGATCTGGGCCGCGGACACCTCGCAGAGCGCGGATGAGGTGGCGGAGGTCCTGCGCTCTACGGCCGACCTGTTCGGCTTCGGCGACGCGCGCATCGTGGACGCGGCGGACGCCGTGAAGTCGGTGCTCGGCAACCTCGCGCCCGAGGTGAAGATCGTGAGCCCGTCGAACAACACGGCCGTGCCGCACAGCACGCCGCTCACGCTGTCGGCGCAGGCGGACGACGTGGAGGACGGCCCGTCCTGCTGCACCGTGGAGTGGACGAGCAACCTCATGGGCTCTCTCGGCTTCGGCAAGACACGCGAGGTGTTCCTGACGAAGGGCACGCACACCATCAAGGCCAAGGCGGTGGACTCGGCCGGCGCGTCGCGCACGGCGTCGATCGTGGTGATTGCCTCGAACTCGCCTCCTGTGCCCGAGATCCTGAAGCCGACGGCGGGCAGCACCATCGTGCAGAACGTGCCGATGACGCTCCAGGGCCGCGCGTCCGACGCCGAGATGGGGCTGGCGATGTTCCTGCCGTGCGCCAGCATGCAGTGGAGCTCTCCGCAATTCCCGGGCTGGAGCGCGACGGGCTGCGACGCCACGAGGACGTTCCCGTCGCTCGGGCCCGTGACGCTGCAGCTGAAGGCGACCGACAGCGACGGCGAGTTCAGCACGGTCTCGCGCACGGTCAACGTCGTCGCGCCGACGCCGAACGCGCCGCCGAACGTGTTCATCTCGAACATCGTTGACGGCCAGGGCGTCGACCACTCCGTCGCGAAGTTCCTCAGCGGCGGCGCGATCGACCCCGACGGCGGCGCGATCGTGTCGTTCCGCTGGACGGTGATCCGGGATGGGGTCGAGACCGAGATCCGCGGCCCCGCGGCGCTGCCTGGCTTCAGCTGGACGCCCTCGGCGACGCTGCCGTCGCACTGCGGCGGCTACTCGCTGAAGCTCCGGCTCTACGCGACCGACGCGCAGGGTCAGGTGGGCTTCACGACGATCAACATCTACGACTTCCAGCCCGTCTGCTGAGCCGCCCTCGACGCGGTCCCTCCCTCCCGGCGGGTGGCATGCTTCGGCGTGCCACCCGCCTTCGTTTGAGCCTCCGATACGCCTGGCCGGGCCGGCGGGCAAACGGAGGCCTCGCCGGACGCGTGAGCCTGCGGCCCGCTGCAACGCTTGATGCAAGCGTTGCAGCGGGCAACTCGGTCGCCGAGTCGGCCGTTTCAAGGCTTGAGACGGCCGACTCGGCGGCCCAGCGGGGTGGATCAAGGCTTGAGACGGCCGACTCGGCGGCCGGGTGAGCCGTCTCAAGCCTTGAAATCGCCGGCTGGGCGGCCGAGGCGGCCGTCTCAAGCCTTGAAACGGGTGACTGTGCGCCAGGGAAGGCGATCTCCAGGCAATTTCAAGGCAGCTTGAGGATGTGGTGACCGGGATGTAGGCGTCGAGCTTGCCGTCGCCGTTGAAATCACTGGCCGCGACCCCACGGCGCGGGCCGCGGCGGAGCGGGAGTCGCCCCCCGCCGCGCCGAGCTGAGCGCCCTTGGTGGACCGCGGCCCGGCGACGACCGGTGGGCCGCGGCCCGGCGGTGTGCGAATTCACGTTCGATGTGAATAGCGGTTGACACAGAAGGCGCTCTTTCGTCTTTTGCGCGCCGCTCGGCGCGCTGCGCGTTCGTGCGCGTCCGGGTCACGTCATCCCGGTTCTTTGTCTTTCAACGTCCGCGGGGGGCCTGGAGATCTTGCTGATGCGTCATATCCATTACCCACTTACATTGATTGCTTGTTTGGTCTTCCCATCGCTTGCTGGGTGTGGAGCCGGCCACGCCGGCTCCACGGAGGCGCTCGCAGACGTCGACGGCGATCACGGCGGTGGACTCGGAGGCTCACCGGGCTCGGGGAGCGGGGCCGGTACGGGCGCCGGCGCGGTGGGCTGCGACGGGCTCGCCGCCAGGCTCCAGGCGGCGCTCGATGCGGCGCTCGACGCGCAGAGGCTCCCCGGAGCTGCCGCGGCCGTGGACCTCGGAGGCTGCTCGTTTCGTGGCGCTGCGGGCATGGCGGACATCGAGACGAAGACGCCGGTGAAGCCAGGGGATCTCTTTCGCGCAGGGAGCATCACCAAGACGTTCATCTCGACGCTGGTCTTGATGCTCCGCGCCGAAGGCGAGCTATCGCTCGAGGATGACATATCCAGGTACGTGAAGGGCGTCCCCGGCGGCGAGCAGATCACGATACGTCAGATCCTGAATCACACGAGCGGTCTGTTCAATTACACGGAGAGCCACAGCTTCCTGAGCGCCGCCGAGGCCGACCCGAGCCGCGTGTGGACGCCCGAGGAGCTCATCGCCTTCTCCGCCGCCGAGGCGCCGTACTTCGAACCGGGGAGGGATTTCGAGTACTCCAACACGAACTACATCGTCGCTGGCCTCATCGTCGAGGCGGTCTCCGGGAAGCCTGTCGTCGAGCTGCTGCACACGCGCATCCTCGAGCCCGCTGGCCTCGTCCACACCTACCTGGACGGCGCAGAGCCCGCCGTGCCGGGGCTCGTGCACGGCTACGGGTCGTACGACGGCGAGCTCGTCGACACGACATCCGCGGTGGATCCGTCGTCCGCATGGACGTCCGGTGGTCTTGTGTCGAACACCGAGGACCTCACCACGTTCTATGTCCGGCTCCTCGACGGCGGTCTGCTCGGCCCGGCCGAGCTCGCGGAGATGACCAGCGGGGTCGGCGCCCTGTCGGCTGACGCGCTGGACTACGGCCTCGGCCTGGCCCGGCGCTCATCGCCGGTCGGTACCACGTACGGACATGGCGGCAGCATCTGGGGCTTCGTGTCTGCGTCGTACTACGCGGTCGACCGCGGCGCCGCCATCGCCGTGCTGATCAACCACGAAGACGGCGACGCCAAGAGGATCGTCGACGATCTATCGCGCATTCTGAAGATGCCTTGATCCGATCGGTCGCGCTCTGCGACCATGCCATCGTTCACCAGGAGCTCCGTACGAGCCTGGCCCGCCCGATTCCCCTCGCTATCCGCGCCGGCGGGGATCGCGGGGCGGACCAGAATCACCGACGATCCCTGCCGTGGGGCCAGCGGCCTAGGGCTCAACCCGATGGTGACAGCGGCGCTGTCACCCGATGTTCCGGCCAAACGGGCGTACAGCTTGCATCGCCAGGCGCGGTGGCACCCCTGCGGGGCGCGCCATGTAGAAGGAGTCGACGATGAAGCCTGTAGAACTGATCGCAATCCTCGCGGCAACCGCGGCGGTTTTCGGTAGCACCCAGCTCGCCGCGGCTGACATCACCACGCCTGTCGAGGATCTCGCGCTGATCGAGGAGGTGCCGGCCCCGGACTACGCCGAAGCGATGAACGGACGCCAATGGCACCATCACGGCCACCATCACGGCCATCATCATGGTCACCATCACGGCCATCATCATGGTCACCATCACGGCCACCATCATGGTCACCATCATGGTCACCATCACGGCCATCATCACGGCCATCATCACGGCCACCATCACCACTGGCGTTCTCTCTCCGGAGCGGCTCCTTACGGTGCGCTGCCGGCTCCTGTCGTGATCCTCGCTGACAATCGCTGACAGGCCTCTTCCGGGCCGGCAGCTCAGGACGCGGGGCCCGGGTGCCCCGCTGTCCTTCGGTCGCCGCGCCCGAGCTCACCGGCGGGCGCGTGCGGCGACGAGAATCGGGTGTGAGGGGGAAACCATGGGAAGAGCGACGATGGACCGGGGACGGGCTCTCGTCCTCCTGGCCGCGGCCGCGGGGCACCTCGGCCTGGTCATCCTCTTGGGAGCGTTTCAGGTCGACCTCCGGGACCGGGGTCGGGTGGCGGACGCGGTCGCCGGGTACGGCAGGCTCACCGGCGCCGACACAAAATATTCCTTCTTCGCTCCCGGCGTTGGCTCGCTCCCCACGGCCACGTTCGAGGTCGTGGACGCGGCGGGGGCGGTGACCACCGACCGCCTCATGTCCGGGGCAAACGCCGAAGCGGAGCTACGAGCCGGGAACATCGTGGGGAGGTTCTGGCGGGAGGAGGATCCGGCGCTGAAACGCACGATCGCCGCGTCCTGGGCCGGCAAGATGTTCGCCAGGCACCCTGGAGCCGCCAGCGTCGTTGTACGCGTGGAGGAATGTCAGGTTGCTTCGATGCATGAATACCACCAGAAGGACGAGCTCAGGTGTCATCTGCACTATCAGGCGAAGCTCGTTCCCCACGCGAAGCTTCGTGCCGCCCAGGCGGCAGACCGGGAGGCGCCATGAGCGGGCACGCAGGTCCTCGTTTCGCGGTCCGGGCGGTGCTCGCGCGCGCATGGCTTTCGCTCGATCGCTTCGCCCTGGCTCCTGCGTCCGCGATGCCCCTCGCGGCGCTGCGCATCGGGCTCGCGTCGGTCCTCCTTCTACAGGCCGCGATGGTCGGTCCTGCGCTCCTCGAGCTGTACGGGCGGTCTGGCATCCTGCAGGGGCCGCTCCACGACATCCTCGCCGGGAGCGACGGGGTCCGCATCGGCTGGCTCATCGACCGTCTCGCCCCGCTGGGCATCAGCGAGGCACCCATCGTCATGGGCACCTGCGCGCTCTACACGCTCGCCCTCGTCGCGCTCCTCCTCGGGTGGCGGGCGAGGGCGGCGGCGGCGCTGGCCTGGCTCACCCATCTGACGCTGATGATGACGGCGGACAGCACGAACTACGGGGCGGACGACTACGCCAACATCTTTCTCTTCTACCTCATCTGGATGCCCTCGGGAGCAGCGCTGTCTCTGGACCGCCGGCTCGGCCGCGTGCCCGTCGACCCGCCGGAGACCACGCGGCTCTCGCTGCGCGTGATCCAGCTGCACCTCTGTATCTCCTATCTCGCGAGCGGGCTCATGAAGGCCTCCGGCGAGCAGTGGTGGACCGGGGAGGCGGTCTGGCGCTCGGTCATGCTGCCCACGTATCGCCAGGTCGACTTCTCCTGGTTCGCGCAGCACACCTGGGTCCCGATGATCGCCGGCTGGTTCGTGGTCCTGGTCGAGGTCGGCTATGCGTTCTTGATCTGGCCGCGGCGCAGCCGCCGGCTCTGGGTGGCGGCCACGCTGGCGCTCCACGTCGGCATCGCCGTCTTCATGGGGCTCGTGGTGTTCGGCGCCCTCATGGCGGTGCTCACGATCGCGGCGTTCGGGGTGAGCGCGGACGGCGCAGCCCCGCAAAGGTGCCCGCGGGCCCCCCGGCGAGCATCCCCCTCTCCAGAGCCCGTTTCCTCAGACGGTGCCCTGACGAGCCCATCCCCCGGGGTCGGCGCCGCCGATACTTCGTCACATCCACCGAGCACTGCAGCCGTGGTGCCCATCTTGTATACATAACATCTTCAACCATCGCAGCTCGTGATCAAAGGCTCGCTTCCCGGGCATACACCCGTACGCGCGGAGCTGCGCGCTCCGCGTGTGAAACGCTGACATAAGATTCTTACTTGAGCATCTTGCCGATTACCTTGCGGCTCATCCGGCCGCTCGAAGGAGAAATTTATGCGTCTTACCAGCTTATTGAGCTACGGCTCGGTCGCGCTCGCATGCTGCCTGCTCGCCTGTAGCGGCGGCCCGTACGGCGACGACGACGAGATCGAATCGCTGGAGAGCGATCTCAGCAGCGCGGACTCCGCGGTGTCGGCGGAGCTCACGCTCCAGTCGCAGTGGTCGACGGGGTACTGCGCGAACGTGACCGTGAAGAACACGGGCTCCGGCCAGATCACCGGCTGGGGCATGACCGTCGCGCTCAACGGTTCCACGATGAGCAACGCGTGGAGCGCGCGCATCACGCAGTCGAACGGGCAGCTCATCGCCTCCAATGAGAGCTACAACGGCTCGCTGAAGGCGGGAGCGACGCCGAGCACGGGAGCGACGACGAGCTGGGGCTTCTGCGCGAACGGCACCGGCAGGCCATCGCTCGTGTCCGTCAACAGCAGCGGGACCGGGGGCTCGACCTCGGCGAGCTCCAGCAGCAGCGTCAGCAGCAGCGTCAGCAGCAGCAGCAGCAGCGCTTCGAGCAGCAGCTCCTCGGCCAGCTCCGGCGCGGGCGGCGCAGGGGGCAGCGGCGGCGCAGGCGGCAGCGGCGGCGCAGGCGGCAGCGGCGGCGCAGGGGGCGGCGGCGGTACACCGGGCGGGAGCTCGGGGCTCCCGGTCCCGCCTGGCGGCGGCGTGCCCAGGCCGTCCGGCGCGCCCGGGAACCTGGCCGTGCTCAACTGGGCGGGGTTCCAGGGCGCCGTCTCGTACACCTTCGACGACTCGAACTCGAGCCAGATCCAGAACTACGACGCGCTGAACGCGCTCGACGTGCCGTTCACCTTCTACCTCCAGACTGGCAAGAGCGAATCGAACAATCCGGTGTGGCAGAGGGCGGTGATGGACGGGCACGAGCTCGGCAACCACACGAAGAGCCACTCGAGCAACGACAGCGGCGCCGATACGGACGCAGCGACGCAATTCATCGAGCAAAAGTTCGGCGTCAAGGTGTGGACGATGGCGGCCCCGAACGGCTCGTCGGTGTACTCGAACATCGCGCGGACGCGCTTCCTCATCAATCGCGGCGTGGCCAACGCCCTGATCGGCCCGAACGACTCGACCGATCCGTTCACGCTGCCCTGTTTCATCCCCCCGACCGGCGCCTCCACGGCGACGTTCGATCAGCAGGTCACGAGCGCGCGGTCCGCCAACAGGTGGCGCACCGTCCTGGTGCACGGCTTCACCGGCGGCAGCGACGGCGCCTATCAGCCCGTACCGCTCCGGGCCTTCCTCGATCACGTCCAGCACACGAAGGATCTCGGCGACGTGTGGATCGACAGCGTGGTCAACATCGGCGCCTACTGGCGCGCCCAGAAGGTGCTCTCATCGGTCACGCCCACGACGTCGGGCAGCGACAGGACCTGGAGGTGGACGCTGCCGGCCCACTTCCCGCCGGGCAAGTACGTGCGCGTCAAGGTGGGCGGCGGAACGCTCAAGCAGGGGGGCCGCACGCTCGCGTGGGACGAGCACGGCTACTACGAGGTCGCGCTCGACGAGGGCTCGCTCACCCTGTCGCCGTAGATACCCGTACTTAGAGCGCCTCTCAAAACCTCCCGTCGCCAGGCACCCGACCTGAGCGGCGGGAGGATCGGCCGGCGCGCCGTGAAGGCGGCCGACAGGCGATCTCGTCCTGACCCCGCAGGCTGTGGAGTGAAGGCTGCCCCTTCGGCGGAGCGGTCATCGAGCGCGCGCGCGGAGGGCGCGCTTGACGTCGTCCTCGGCGAGCTCCCCCTCGGCCGCCTTCTCGAGGGCCGCGCCGAGCGCGTCGTCGGCGCAGGCGCCGGCGGCGATGCGGATGCGGCGCCGGTGGCCTGGATCCGGCGCCGACGAGAGCGCCATGGCAGCGCCGATGCGGCGCTCCACGGGGGCCGCGCCGTCTTCGACGACGGAGGCGAGGTCGTCGGCGTCGAGGGGCGCGTGGCGGTAGCCGGCGCCGCCGCCGTCGCGCCGGACGAGCGCGCCGAGGGCGCTGCGCCACTCCGCGAGCGCGCGGCCGCGGCGATCGAGCGCCGCGAAGCGCGCCGCGGCGCCCTGGCCGCTGCGCGCCGCCATGGCCTCGCGCACCCGTGCGAGGAGCACCTCGGTGCTCGCGGCGAGGCTCGTGGGCGCCGGCCCCGCCGCGGCGGAGCCCTTGCTCATCCGCGCCATCGTCGGCAGGAGCGTGCGTGCGCCGCCGGGGTGAGCGAGCCAGACGCCGCGCTCGTCCGCGGACGCGCCGGTGACGAGCGCAAAGGGGATGAGGCGCCGGTGGAAGAAGCCCTTGAGGGTTATGCCGTCCGTGCCCACGAGCGCCGTCCTCGCGCCGAGGAGCCGGAGCGGCGGATAGGCGAGGAGCGGCACCGCCACGGCGAGCGCCGCCGCGAGGAGCGCCCTGGGGCCGCTCCACAGCGCGATCAGCGCGATGGGCGCGGTCGGATACCCCATGCAGACGGCGAGGCAGATGAGGCCGACGCGCTCGGCGCGGGTCAGCCGCTCCGCGGCCACGCTCACGAGGCGCGTCGAGAAGACGTGCTGATCCGCGGCGAAGCCCGCGGCCCGGAGCAGCGCGCTCGCCTCCTCCGCGCCGCGCACCCGGATCCACGCGGCGTCTCCGCCCCGGTCCCGGAACACCACGTGATGCTGGCCGGCGAATCCATCGATCCAGCCGGCCTCGAGGCGCGCGCGCGCGAGCCGCGTCGTTCGCGCGGCCTGCGCGACGACGATCTCGTCCTCCTCGACCGCGACCGTGGCGGGGCGCGCGGAGCCTCGCCTGGGCGTGCGCCCCGCGGACGTGTGATGGCTGATGAGGAAGAGCACGGCCCAGACCACCGCCCACTGCGTGAGCACGAGCAGCACGGGCGCGGCGGCCGTGAGCGCGACGCCCCCGATCAGGGCGGCCCACGCGGCGATGCGCGCGCGGCGCGCGTGGACGAACGCGACGCCCTCGCTCTCGATGCGCAAGCTGTTCACCCCAGCATCGTACACGCTCGGCCGACCCTCACCCGGACGATGTACGACGGCTCGACGCGCGTGCGGGTCGGGCGCCCGCGATCTCCGAGGGCGAGGTCGACGAGGGGCTCGCGGCGTACGCGATGCCCTCAGCGCAGAGGAAGCTGGTCAAGGCGTGGGCTTGGCCTTCTCCTGCACGTCCCGCAGGTAGAGCGCCTCCACCTGCTGCCGGGCCCACGGAGTCCGCCGCAAGAATTGCAGGCTCGATTTGATGCTGGGATCGTACTTGAAGCAGCGAATGTCGATCATGCGCCCGAGCTTCTCCCAGCCGTGCTGCGCGACCAGGTGCTCGACGATCGTCTGGAGCGTGACGCCGTGAAGTGGGTTGTTGGGCTGGGGCTGGGACATATCGATTCTGCGGGGCGGCGGGGGGATCGGGCCGGAGGGGCGGGCGCGATCCCCGCTATGTAGCACGTCTCGCGTCGCCGCGACGCGCAGGCGCGCCACGGGTCGATCCAGAGTCGCGCAATTGTGCTGTCAACCCGGGGCAGGTCCCGCAGTTGGAGCTTGACGTTTCCGAGATGTTTGGATTTCCTCCCTCCTGTCCAGCACGACGGACCGTAAGGAAGGGCCACTCATGATGAAGAAGACCTATCAGATACACCCTCGGGTCGGTGTCGCGCGCGTCGGGAACTCACCGAAGGAGTTCTACCTCGGCCCCGAGACCACGGGCGGGCTGCCCATCGAGTGCGACAGGTGGGGGAACGCCTCCGGCGACGGCGAGGTGAGGCACGTCAAGCGCTACAAGGACGCAGCCGGCGCGATCAAGCGGCAGGCGGCGCGCTTCAAGATCTACGAGCACGACGGCTCGGGGGCCGCGCGGGAGGTCTCGCTCCGCGGCGACATCGTCTCCGTCCAGTGGACGGTGCACATCGCGAACAAGAAGTCGGCCTGGTACAACTTCTCCGAGCTCCAGGGCGATCTCATGTTCGGCCAGGAGAACAGCTACAAGAACCAGCACGTCCCGCTGCGGAATGCGACGCCCGACCGCACGACCGACGCCCAGCGCCAGAAGCTCATCACCGATCCCGGCCCGCGCGCCGTGTGCCGGCCGCGCGAGCGGGTGGCGTTCTCGCGCTACAACATCCCGGCCGATTACAAGCACGGCCAGTTCCCGCCGACCGGCCTGTCGCCGATGGACATCGACTCGCTCGGCGAGATCATGATGGACGACGACGGGCGCCTGATCGTGCTCGGCGCGTTCGGCAACAACGGCGGGCCGCCCGGCACGAGCATCACCTCGTTCGCCGGGGCCGAGGGCTTCTACGACGACATCGCCGACGGCTACGTGCTCGCCACGATCACGCACAAGGACGGCACCACGGAGGATCTCGAGCCCGCGTACGTCCTCATCGGCAGCCCGAAGTATGCGCCGGAGCTGGTCAATATCATCACGCTCGAGGACACCGTCTATGACGTGGCGGTCCGCTATCAGGGCTTCGACCCGCGCCTCTACACGGGCACCCCCGCCACCGCCGCGTCCGCGGCCGCGTTCGATCCGATCGCGGGCTTCAACCCGGACTACCGCCCGAACTACAAGCGCGACATCGAGCCGATCATCACGCGGCCCCAGGGATACCGCTGGGTCGCCCAGGTCCCCACGATGATGGAGTTCGCGTTCCCGCGCTTTGACACCACGGACGCGAGCGAGAGGACGCTCGCCGCGCGGAAGCGCTACTTCAGCTATTTCCGCGTGCCGGTGACGGCCGAGAACTACCGGTACATCAACGAGATCGAGAAGGGCCCGAACCAGCTCTTCGCGGACGACGGCGTGCCGCTGATGCCGCTCCAGTCCGGAGATAACTCGGTCACGAACAAGACGATCTACAAGTTCCTCAGCCTCACGCCCACGCAGTACTTCTTCCTGAGCCAGTGGGCGAAAGGCATCTTCGACACCGGGGAGCCCGCGCCGGACGACCACGGCGGCGTGACCGCGCTCGATCGGCAGGTCATCGCGAACTGTGTCGGAGGCCCGTTCAGCCCCGGCATCGAGACGACGTGGGTGGTGCGCAACCCCGCCCTGTACGCGTCCCCGTTCCAGTTCAAGGTCGCGCACTGGGAGAAGAGCAACGGGACGCTCGAGCGGTACTACGCCGCGAACGGCCTCTCCCCCAGCAGGGACGCGCAGGAGGGCGGCGGGCTCGAGCCCGGCGATCTCACGAAGCAGATGGCAATCCCCTGGCAGGCAGACTTCTTCGATTGCACCGTCCAGACGCCGAACATCAGCAACCCCCAGGTGAACCAGAGCCCGGCGGACGATGGTATCCAGATCCCACCCACCTTCTATGTGTACTGGTGGCCGCCTCAGGCGCCGATGCAGGTGGTGGCGGGCTCCGTCGATCCGGGCATGCAGGTGCTGGATGGCTACGTCTCGAACCAGCCGGCCTGGCAGTCGGGCTCGAACGGGGTGTACTCGGTGATGAACAACTACAGCATCGTCGCCGCCGGCCAGACCGTGGCGTATCACCGCGGCGTCAACACGTTCGACCAGATGCTCGTCTCCTGGCAGGACCTCGGGTTCATCGTCAACCAGGGCACGAGCGAGTATCCGAATTTCGTCGAGATGGAGCGCAACACGAGCTTCCTGGCGCAGGGCGTCGCCACGGGCGAGAAGTAAGCCTGCGCCGGGGCGGAGGGCCGCGGCGCGTCGCCCTCCGCCCGCTGCCCGCCGCCCCTCTGGAGGACCTCATGGAAGCGGATCGATTCGATGTCGTCGTGCTGGGCGGCGGGCCCGCGGGGATGGCGGCGGCGCTCACGCTCGCGCACCACAGCGCGCTGTCGGTGGCGGTGCTCGAGAAGTCGGACTATGACGCCCCGCGCATCGGCGAGACGCTCTCGCCCGGCGTCGTGGGGCTGCTCCATTATCTGAAGGTCTGGGACGCGTTCGTCGCGGCCGGGCACCAGTCGACGTTTGGCACCTCGGCCGCGTGGGGCAGCGACGCGGTTGTGTCGCGCGATTACCTCTTCACGCCGTTCGGGCCGGGCTGGCACCTGGACCGCACGCGCTTCGACGCGCTCCTCTCGGACTCGGCCGCGCGCGCCGGCGCCGCGGTGTGGCGGGGCGCGCGCCTCGCCCACGCGCAGCGCACCTCGGACGGCTGGGAGCTCGACGTCGCCCAGGGCGACACCCCGCGCCGCGTCCGGGCCCGCTTCGTCGTCGACGCCACCGGCAAGGCGGCGATCTTCGCGAAGCGGCGCGGGGTGAAGCGGTGGAGCTTCGATCGGCAAATTGGCGCCGCGGGCCTCTTCCGCTTCCCGGGTGGCGTCCCCGACGACACGTTCACGCTGGTCGAGGCGGTCGAGACCGGCTGGTGGTACTCGGCGAAGCTGCCCGGCGGAGCGCTGATCGTCGCGCTCATGACGGACGCCGACATCGCGAACAGGCTCGGCGTGCGCGAGCCGGCGGCGTGGCTGGAGGCGCTGGAGGGGGCGGCGCACACAAAAAGCCGCCTGTCAGGCGGCGGCCTGGAGGGCGGCGTGCGCATCGTCCCCTCGCACTCGTCGCGCCTCGATCGGACGGTCGGCGAGCACTGGATCGCGGTCGGCGACGCCGCGGCGTCCCACGATCCGCTGTCCGCGAGCGGGATACCCCGCGCGCTCGACTCGGGCATCCACGCCGCGCGCGCCATTCACAGCTTCCTCGGCCGCGGCGATGGCGCGCTCCTGGCCTGGTACGAGGCGTACATCCGGCAGAGCTTCGAGTCCTACTGCGCGACCCGCGCGAGCTATTACCAACTCGAGCGGCGCTGGCCGGCCTCCCCGTTCTGGCGCAGGCGCCGGCAGGAGGTCGCGCTGGATCCGCGCGCGCTCGTCCGGTGGCGCGCGGAGGTCGAGCCGGCGGAGGCGTTCTCGACCGCCTCGCAGGACCTCGCGCTCCGCGATTACGCGCTCCTGCGCGACCTCTCGCTCGCCGCCCGCCCCGCTCACGAGGTGGTGGCGGAGCTCAAGCGGCGCAGCGGCAGCGCGCTCTGCGATCAGCGGATCATCCTGGCGCTCCAGGAGCTGACGGCGTGCGGGATCGTGGACATCGCCGCGGACGCGGGCGAAGGCGGCCTGTCGGATCCGCGAGCCAGCGGGGCTCGTCTGTCAACAACCGGTGAGGCCCGGGCGGGGAGGTAGCTCACCACGCCCGGACGGCCTGGACGGCTCGTCGGGATCCGACGTGCCGTCCAGCTCGGCCATGGGTCTCCGCCGCCATGACGCGCGCGGAAGGGGTTCGTCGTTCTACCTGGAGTTGATGCCGAGCTTGGGGTCGAACGCGTAGTACGCGATCTTGCTCCCGTCTTGATCTCCACCGGATCGTAGGGACGCACGGACGCGACGCCGCGCCGCGCCTCGGCTGCGATCCCCTCCGCGCTCTCCCGGAGCGCTGCGATCTCGGGCAGGAGCGCCTCTGCCCCCGAGAGCAAGCCGAGCGCCTGCTCGCGCCGCCGGGCCCCGTCGAGCCAGTCGACGATCTCGCGGGCCAGCGCCTCGGCGTCGGGGTAGCGCTCGGCCGGATCGCGCTCCATCGCCCGCGCGCAGACCGCGCAGAGCTCCTTCGGCACGGGCGGCCCGCCCTGCGCCGCCTCGGCCACCGGGATGGGCGGGCCCACGAGCACCTGCCGCCACACGGCGAGGCCGCTGCCCTGGTACGGCGGGCGCCCCACGAGCAGGTGGTACAGGATCGCGCCGAGGGCATACACGTCGCTCGGCGGCCCGTGCAGCGCGCGCTGACCTTGCGCTTGCTCCGGCGGCATGAACGCCGGTGTCCCCAGCACCTCGCCGTGCCGGGTGTGCCCCGCGTCCCCCGCGTCCTCGCCGCCCCGCGTGCTCGGCGGCGCGTCGAGCCTGCGCGACAGATCCCAGTCCATCACGAACGCCTCGCCCAGGTCGCCGACCATGGCGAGGACGCGGCCGAGGAGCACGTCGCGCACGCGCCGCACGTCGCCCGAGGCGCCGCGCGCGAGGCGCCCGAGATCCTGGTAACGAGGCGGCAGCGACGGACCCTCGCCGTCCACGGGATCGGCGCCGCGGACGCCGGACTCGTGCAGGGTGGGTGGGACCGTGGGCTCGGGCGCGTCATCATCGAAAGAGGTCACCGCGCGCAAGCAGTTCGCGGCGCTGGGAATCCAGAACGCGGCGGGCATCGTGGAGCGGCGGCCTGGGACCGGGGAGCTGCGCATCGGCGTGAAGAGCGTGGAGGTCACGCGGATGTGACGAGCGCGTCAGCGCCCCCACTGCCGCCGCCGTGCTCCGACCCGATCGCGACCCAGTGTGGCACCAGCAGCCGGCTGCCCTGGAGCGCCGCGCGCCTCGGGAAAATGCGGACGGCTCGCTCAGGCCCGCGACGAGGCCGTGCTACGGTCGGGCTCCGTGGTCACGAGCACCGAGGGTGGCCACCCTCACGCCCCCGCGAGCCGCCTCCGTGGTCCCAGCGACCGGACCCATCCACCCCGATCTTGATTGGAGACAGCGCATGACGAAGCTCGGCGTGTTCCTGGTCGACGATCACCCGATCGTACGCGACGGGCTGAAGGCGTTGATCAACGCACAACCTGACATGACGGTCGTCGGCGAGGCGGCGGACGGCCTCAGCGCGGTCGAGGCCGTCACGCAGCTCGGGCCGGACATCGTCCTGATGGACGTCACCCTGCCCAGGCTCGGCGGAGCGCAGGCAACCGAGCGCATCAAGCAGGCGCGCCCGGAGGTCCACGTGGTGGCCCTGACGGGCTACGAGGACAAGTCCAACGTCGAGCCGCTCCTGAGGGCCGGGGCGTCGGGGTACGTGCTCAAGGGCGTGCGGGGCGCGGAGCTGGTCCGGGCCATCCACGCCGTGGCCGCCGGGGGCGTGTACCTCGATCCGTCGATGACGGCCCACGTCGTGTCGAGCGTCGTCGGCCGCACCTTCGGGGGCGCCGGCTCGGGCTCCGAGCTGAGCGAGCGCGAGGCCGAGGTGATCCGGCTCATCGCCGAGGGGCACGCCATCAAAGAGATCGCGGCCCGCCTCGACCTGAGCGCGCGCACGATCGAGACCTACAAGGTCCGGGCGATGGAGAAGCTCGGCCTCACGAGCCGCGCGGACACGGTCCGCTACGCTCTGCAGAAGGGCTGGCTCAAGAGCGAGTAGCGCCCGCGCGGCGCCGGCTCCGGCGGCCGGCAGGCGGCTGTGGAGACGAGGGCCATACCAGCGCCTGCCCGCATCCAGGGTCGACGCTGGTTCGAGCTGTTCATGATGCGTCCCCTGGCGCGGCCGACGCCTGGTGACCCGGCCGGGAGGCCTGTTAGACGTGGAGCAGGAGGCTCTCCCTGCATGGTCGCTCCGCGGCTCTCGCCCCTCACGCTCACGCTCACGCTCGTCGCGGTCTCCTGTGGCCCCGCTGCCGGGCCGGCGCCGGCGCTCGCACCGGCGACGGTCGCCATCCCCCCCGCCCCGCCGCCGGAGGCGCCGGCGCGCGCCACGGGCGGGCCGGCCGCCGATCCCTCGGCCCCGCTCTCGCTGCCGGCCGCCGCGAGCCCTCCGGCGGCCTGGATCGAGCCGCCCCTCGCCGAGCAGGAGCGCGCGCGGGCCCACCGGAACCTCTTCCGCGAGCACCGGGAGATCGCCCTCGGCGAGCACGTCGCGATCGTCGCCGCGAACGGAGAGCTCGCCGGCCCGGGCGGCGGAGCGGGCGCCGGCCCGGGCGTCTTCGCCATCCACGAGAAGCTCGGCGTCGTCGGCCCCCTGAAGCTGCCCGCGCGCTCAACCTGGGTCGGCGTCGCCGGCTCGCCGCCCTCAACCTGGGTCGGCGTCGCCGGCTCAACCTGGGTCGGCGCGCCCTCAACCTGGGTCGGCGCGCCCTCAACCTGGGTCGGCGCGCCCTCAACCTGGGTCGGCGTCGCCGGCTCGCAGGCCGACTCCCTCTATGCGGCCACGCCGGAAGGCGCGCTCCACCGCGCGGCCGGGATCCACGAGGCGCTGAGGCCCGACGGCTTCGAGCCGCGCGGCAGCGTCGCCGGGGCGACGGCGTGGGATGCCGCCGGCGCCCTCATCGCGGCCGCGGCGGGAGAGCGCGTCAGCGTCTCCGCCGACGAGGGCCGCAGCTTCACCGCGGCCGTCGTCGCGCCCGGCAAGCGGGTGCGCGCGGTGCTCGTGCGACCCGACGGCGTGCTCGCGGCCGTGGTCGAGGCGCCGGCGCGCGGGCAGCGCCCGGGGGCGCCGGAGACGTTCCTCTCGCTGGATCGCGGGCAGACCTGGAAGCGATCCGCGTTCCAGCCGCGCACCATCGAGCGCGCGGGCTCCTGGATCTGGAACGGCGACGCGACCTGCCCCGCCGTGCTGAGCCGCGACGGCCAGCAGTGGACCCGGGCCGCTTCGCCCGACCTGCTGCACGGCAGGCCCCCCCTCGACTCGGCGCTCTACCTCTCCACCGCCATCCGGGCCAGCGCGGCGGGCTCCTTCCGCTCGGCCATCGCCCCGCCCGCGCCCGAGCCGCCTCCGCGGGGCGCCGCCGCGGTCGGGCGGGAGCCGCCGTGCAAGAGCGACGACGCGCTGGGCGCGGGCAGCGTCGTGGGCGGCATCCTGGGCGCGTACGGCGCCTCGTGCGAGGGCGCGCTCTGCCTGCTCCACCTAGGTCCGCCGCTGCCGCCGCCGACGGGCACCTGGATCACGGCGTTCGGGGACGGCCTCTGCGATCCGGCGCGCGTGCCGCCGGGCGGCGCCTGCGCCGCGCACCTCGCGCGGCCACCCACGTTCGCGGTCGTCGATGAGCTCGCGAGCACCGTGACGCCCGTCGCGGCGCCGGAGGGATGCCCGCAGCCGGTCGCGCTGCACAACGCGGCCGGCGCCGGGGTGCTGATCTGCCGCGGCGGCAGCGGGAGCGCGGCGATCTTCGTGCGGGGCGCGCACGGCCCGTGGCACGCCGAGGGGAGCCAGGCGATCCCGGCCGAGGCGCTCGGCTCGATCGCCGCGGCGCCGGACGGCACGCTGCTCCTGCGCGGGCCGGCGCTTCCGGCGAGCGCTCAGGGACGCGAGCCGCTGCAGGCGCTAGTGCGCCGCCCGCTGCCGCTCGGCGCGGCGCAGGCGTGGCGGCGCATCGTGGTGCCGGACGGGGTCGCGGCGCTGCCGGCTCCCGGCGGCGCGGCGCTCCTCGCGACCTCGCCCGCGGCCTCGGCGGGCGCACGCCTCGACCTGGCGCTGGATCGCCCGGGTCACCCGGTGCTCGGCCTGGCGGGCGATGTGGAGGTCGACCAGAACCTGATGCGGATGGAGGTGCGGGACGACGGGCGCGTGCGGTTCCGCGGGGTCCCGAAGCCGGCGCCCGAGGTCCAGGGAGGGCCCAAGGCCGCGGCATCCGGGCCGCGGGAGGCGCGCTGGTATGCACTGACCCACGGCGGCGAGTTCGTCCCGGAGGCGCCATCCGCACCGGCGCCACCGGCCGAGGAGCACCGGTTCGGGCCCGCGGGCCGCTGAGGACGCGAAGTCGGTGTGCGGCAGGTCGGTGCGCTGGTGCAGCCGCCGGGAGACCCCGCTCGGGGAGGTTGCGCCGGGGTCCCAGGGAAGCGCGCCGACGGTCGTGGCGAGGAGACCCCGGCACGGGCGGTGGGTCGCCGGGGGGATGGCGGCGGGAGCCCCGGGGCAGCGGGAGCCGTCCCCGGCTCGGAGGGCGCGAGCCCCGCGGGGGTTGAACCGAGCGAGGTGGGGATGAGTCCGGCGAAGTTGAGACGGCCGAGGTGGCCCACCCCCCAACCTGTGGCCCACCCCCAACCTGGGTCGGGTCGGCCCACCCGCAACCTGGGTCGGGACGGGTCGGGTCGGGTCGCCCGGCCCACCCGCAACCTGGGTCGGGTCGCTCAACCTGCGGGTCGGTCCCACCGCCGCCAGGTCGGTTTCGGGTCGCCTAACCTGGTCGCGGGTCCCGGTCCCGGTCCGTTCCCAACCCGGGTTGGGTCATTCCCAACCCGGGTTGGATCATTCCTGGGTCATTCCAGCTGGGTCGCCGCCGTTCGGCGTCGCCGCCGTTCGGACAGCCAGGACCTACGATTATGTTATCGTTGGCGCCCCTTGGTGCGCGCTTGGAGTGGCATCACTCATATGACGGCAGCCACGCAGCGCTATGCGAGGTGGTCGACCGCACGCCGTACGCTGTGAAGACGAGCGTTTCCCACCACGACGTGCCGAAGCCGTCGCCCGCCCTTGCCCACCGCGATGTGTAGCGCGCTCGCCCAGTGCCTACACCATGAGCACGCCGTCCATCACTCTGGCGCCATGAAACGTACGCATCCACCACGTCCCCGCCGGAAATACGACGCTGCGCACACCGGTATGCCATTGTTCGAGCGCTGCGCGATATGACGCACGAAACGCCCGTACAGCGGCACCAGCGATTCGCCATGCGTCACCCTGCTCACGGCCTACCGCAAACGTAGGATTGCGTTCGCGCAGCGCCTCGAAGCTCGTAGCACGCTCGTAGGGGGAGATCTTGCTGGCTTGCTCCGCGCCTAAGAAGCAGCGCCCATGCTGCTGCATCTCCGCATGAGCTTGCGCTTCTTGTCGCTCGAGCTCGGCGGCGACCTCTTGGAGAAAGCCCTCCGCGCTGTCCTGCTCGATAGCCGGCGGCAGCGAGAGCGGAAGCGTCACTTCATCGGGCCACAGCGGGTTTTCCGGGTCGAGGTACACAGAGGGGCGTGCCGCGCGCAGCACGCCGCGACCGAGCTCGCCCACATCCACCTTGGCGCCCGGCCACTCACGCGCATGTCGGACGAGGCCAGCAGCCACGGGATTCGCGAGGACGTAGGCGATCTTCTCCACCATCGCTGCGCGCGTCAGCAGCCGGACCACGCTCGGAGCCTCGTGGTCCCACACCGGCCCTTCCCATGTGCGGAGCACCTTCGTGCCGAGTGCGACGATGCGATGGAAGAACTGCAGGAAGCGCGGCAGGACGCCCGTCACGTCGGTCACGATCAAGTGAAGATGCGTTGACATCGCGCAGAGGGCGTGAACCTGGAGGCCGTAACGGCGCGCGGCGACCACAAGGGCATAAATCAGGAGCTGGGTGATGGCCGCGTCGGGGCGGAAGAGCAGGTGCCGACGCAGGACGCGACGGGTGATCATATACGTGGCGCCGTGAGCGATCTCGCGAGGGTGGCTCATGGCCGGCGCACACAACAAATGTCGTGCCGGGGTTGTGGTGAATCATCTCAAGGAGTTGCCACCCTTCTTGGGGGTGGCGGCCGCGTTCCGTGGGTGGCGGCCGCCAGCTGGGGTCGTCCGTCCCCGGGTTGCTAATGTGTCAGGTCTGCGGGTCTCGTCCCCGGTCTGTCTTGCGCAACCCGGGTCGGTCTCGCGCCGCGCCGCGCCGCGCAACCCGGGTCGGTCTCGCGCAACCCGGGTTGGGTCTGGGTCTGGGTCCAACCCGGGTCGGGTCTGTTGGTCGGGTCTGTTAACCCGGGTCGGGTCTGTTGTTGGTCTCCCCCGACTGGAGCCGTTACCATGCTGGACGCATGTCGCAGCAACCGCCGCCCGAGCCGCCGCACCTCCCACCCAAGCAGCCGTTCTCCCTCACCGACGGCGCCATCGCCGCCCTCGTCGCCACCGGCTACGGCATTCCGGTGCCCTCGGCGCTGCTCTTCGGCGCAGCGACCCTCGCGCCGTTCGACGGAGCGATCTTCATCGCCGTGGCGCTCTGCCTGGCGGGGTGGCTCGGCCTGACCGTATGGACGTACCGCGCGATCCGGCGCCGCGGGCGCGCCCCCTTCCAGGTCGCGTCCGAGGTGCTCGCGCTCCTCATCCTGCCCGCATGGGGCATGGCGTACAGCCACGAGGCGAACGACACGTGCGCTGTCCAGGCCTGCGACGCCGGCACCACCGCGTTCCGGCCGCTCGCCGAGCCCGAGGTCTACGGCCTGCTCGCGCTGCACGTCCTCACCGCCCTCGCGTACGTCGTGTCACGGCGCCGGCCAGGAGCGCTCCTCGGCCCCGCCGAGCTCGTCGTCCATGCAGCCTTGCTCCTCGGGATCGCCCTCCACGCCCTCCTGGCCGTCCACTTCGGCCTCTGGGTCCTCGGCGGCCTGCTCGTGCCGCCGCTGCTCCTGCCCTGCGTCGCGCCGGTGCTCACGGTCGCCTTCTATTCGGTCGAGCTGCGCGCGCGCCTCGTGCGGCGGGGCGTCGAGGCCGCCGCGCCCGCCCCGCTCGCCGCCGCGGAGGCCGCCTATCGCGCGGGGCCGCCCCAGGTCCCGCTCCCACCGCCGCCCGCGATCCACCGGCCGACGCTCTGGCGCGCCCTCGCGGTTTCCCCGCTGCTCCTCGGGATTCACGCCGTCGTTCACGCGGCCTGGCTGGGACATCCGGCGGCCGCGCTCCAGGTCTTCACCCGCACCTGCGGATACACCCTGTCGCAGCTCCCGATCGTCACGCTCCCCGGCGACTGCCATTACCTGTGCACCGTGGCGGCCCGCGGCCACGCCTGGCTCGTGCGCCCGCTCCGGCTCGGGCGGCGCGGCGGCACGCCGATCCTCGTCAATCGCCAGCTCGCGATCGCGAACGCCTTCGAGGATCTGCTGCACGAGCGCTGGCCGCGCTTCGGACGCGCGGCGCGCCGCCTCTACGACCGGCTCGGGCTTCCCGTGAGCCGGTACATCAGCGCCGCCTGGGCCGCCGATCTCGTCTATCTCGCGATGAAGCCCCTGGAATGGGCGTTCTACCTCGCGCTCCTGCTGCTCGACGCGCGCGCCCCCGAAGCGCGGATCGACCGCATGTACCGGTGATCGCCGGGCCGCCGCTACCACGTCACGACCAACCCTCTGTTCAGTTCGACGATGCCGGCGACTGGAGTCGCGCACAGGTTAGGCGGCGAGCTCAACGCCGTCGAGTTCGTGCTTCCCTCGAGCATCGCCGACGCGCCGGGAGGCGACTTCGATTATTGCAGCACGAGCCTGGCGCTCAACACCGCGCGGCTCTTCGAATTTTCCGCTTCGCAGGAGAGGCGGCTTCACATCAACACACCACCGCCGCTCAAGGCGCCCGTGCACGAGCCGCGGGATGCGGGGCACGGCTGCCTTGGCGGCGTTCGACGGCGAGGCTCCGTTCCATGATGACAATCACGACGATCCGGCGCAGCTCCTTGCAGATGGCCTGCGGCGCCGCCGCCTTGCTCGGCGGCGTGCTCCTCGGCTGCGGCGGCGATGACGCTCCAGACGACAGCGCGAGCACGGGCGGGATCCCGCTCGACGGCTACTTCCAGGCGTGGTCCGAGACCCACTGCCACCTCTCGTACTCGTGCTGCTCTCCCGCTGCCCTCGACAACCCCTTCCTCGCCGACACGGAGGAGACCTGCGTGCAGCTCGCGAGCGCCCTCCAGCAGGCGGGCACGCTGCCGCTCCTGCGCGCCTCCGTCGAGGCGGGACGCCTCGCCTACCATCCCGACAGGATGCGCGCCTGCGTCGATCTGCTGAACGGCGCCGGGTGCGCCGCGACCGACGCCGACTGGCGCTGCCTCCTCGACGCGTTCGAGGGGCAGGTGCCGCTCGGAGGAGAGTGCACCGTCGAGCACGACTGCGAGAACTGGCATTGCGTCAAAGCGGACCCTGATGCCGACGTGGGCACCTGCGCGCCGTGGGCGTCCGACGGCGCAGCGTGCCAGACGTTTGTCGACTGCGACAGCGGCCGGTGCGACATCTTCGGGACCGACACGTGCGGGCCGCGGCTCCCGGAAGGGAGCGACTGCGTCCTGGGTCCGGACTGCGAGACGGTCAACTGCGTCGAGGACACGGGGAAGTGCGGGCCGCCGCTCGACGACAACGGGTGCCCCGTCGACGGACGGCTACTCGACAACGACACGCCGGCGGGCAGCTGGTACTGATCACCTCGAGCGCGGCGCGCGCAGAGCACGGATCGAACCGCGCTCCGGCCGGCGGTGAGCTCGACCGACCGTGAACGGAGTCGCCGCCGGTGAGCTCAGTCGCCCGGAACGAGCGAGAGCGAGGTCAAATCGCCGGAGAATCCGATAACGGTCGCTGATGGGATCGCCGACTTGGACCCCCGTATCGAGAACGCCGGGGGGCGCTTCGCCCACGCTCTTCTGCCGGCCCTTCGCGCCGCCACCACCGACTGCATCACCCATGCATTGCGCCCAACCTACCTCGACGAGAGCGACGAAGACGCCCGGCGGGGCTACGAGCCCTGCGAGCGCGCGTACGGCCGGACGCCGTTCACCCCGGACGCCGGAGCGCCGTGAACGACGCCCGCTCTGCTGCAGCTCGGGTCAGGCACGGCGCAGCCGTCCGCGATAGGGACACTTCCCACGACGCCTTCGACCGGTGCGCATGCCGCCCTGTCACGGCGTGCTGGCAGGATCCGCGGGATCGCTGCACGCATCCTCCTCGTCGCCGTCGAGGAAGCCGTCGGCGTCGCGGTCGATCGCGATGCGATCCCCGGAGCCCGGCGGCGCGCAGGTATAGGTCAGGCGGGCGGCGGCGCCCGTGACGCGCGCCCGGAGCGCGGCGCCGGACACGGTCGGGCTCGCCTGGCGATCGGCCATGAGCTCGTCCGCGCCAACATAGAGATAGCTGACCGCTCGACCGGCGATCTGCCCCTTCACCACGAGATCGCACTCGCCGGCGTCGGCGCGCGACATCAGGAGATCGACGCGCGGCCCGGCCACCGCGGCGTTGGTCTGGGTCAGCGTGACCTGCTGGCCGACGATCGGCGCCAGGTTGCTGTCGAAGGCCAGCACGAAGGCCTCGAGGTTGCGCCGGATCACCTCCCCCTCCGGCGGGTCCGGGATCTCCCCGGGCGGAAACTGCGTCGAGAACCCGAGCGCGTGGAGGAATCGAAAGATGGTGTCCACGCTCCCGTCATGGATGAAGCCGAAGCCGCGGACCTGATCTCCGGTGAAGCCGTTGTCGCCGGGGATGAACCCGAACGCCGCCGGGAAGCCGAACTTCCCCACCTTCTGGTAGGCGTTGCGGAGCTGGGGCACCTTGAAGAGCTGCGTCTCCAGAGCGAAATTGGACAGCCCCGCCGTGCCGAAGAGCCCGGCGTCCGCGTCGAGCACATGGCACCCGATGCACGCCTTGCCGTTGATATCCAGCGTGGATTGAAACGCCTCGAAGCCGCTCTGCTGCTCGGCGGTCAGCGAGTTGTCGAGGGCGCGGATGGGGTTCGGCGGATACGTGATCTGCAGGACGAAGTCCGTGAACGCCTCCATGTCCGCGTCGGGGATGGGAGCGTGCCGCCCGAGGAGGTCGGTGAAGCCGCCCTGGAACTTCTCGAACGCCGCGCGCTCATCGAAGCTGCCGCTGTCCGGCTGCGCGGAGGGCGCGTCGTTGCCGCCCGTGCGGTCCCCGCGCCAGTGCATCGGGCCATGGTTCGCCATCCCTCGCAGGCTCTGGGTGGTCATCGGGCCTTTCATGGGGTGGAACGTCGGATGGGTGATGGGCTCGCCGGTGATCAGGTTGACGAGCGGATCATCAGCGAACGGCCCCGGGTGGTCGACCACGGGAGCGTCCGGGTTGCCCAGATCCCAGGCCAGGCTGTCGAGGTCGCCGAACACATGGCAGCTCGCGCAGGAAGAGTCGCCATGGCTCGATGAGAACGACGCGTCGTAGAGGAACGGGCGACCGCGGACGACGCTCTCCGGCTCGGGGTTGAACATCCAGACCTTGTCGACCTCGGCGCGCCGAGCCGTGCTGACGATGGAAATGGCATTGTCGAAGCGGGTCAGGACATATAGCTGCTGGCGGGGCTCGTCGAGCACGAGCCCCGTGGGGCCCCCGCCGGTCACGGGGATCTGGTACCTCACTGTCGGCGCGGTCATGCTCTCGAGCGCTGCGGTCCGATAGACGCCCACCTTGCTCGACCCGAGCGCGGCGACGTAGAGCGTCTCGCCGTTGCTGGAGACCGCCATCCCCGTGGGGCTCGCGAGGCTCGCGGCGTTCTCCTGGTTCGGGGTGGCCGCGCAGCACGCGGCGTAGTCGATATGGGGATTGAGGTGTCGCGGGGTCACGCCGTTCGCGCCGATGACGGTGATCCGGCTCTCGTGGAGGTGACCTCGCACGGTCCGCCCTGCAAAGGTGCCCGGGCCCTCGAAGCGGTCCAGGTTGTTCGCGTCGGTGTTGGAGACGTAGATGGCCCCGTTCACCGGGTTGACCGCCATGTTGTAGAGGACGGTGCCGACGCCCGTGAAGAACCCCGCGGACCCCGGGCGCAGCGCGGGCCGGGTCGCCATGGCGTCGATGACGAAGACGTCCTTGTCGGGGAGCGACAGCTTCACGGCGTCATCCCAGGTGCGCCCTGCCGTGTCCCCCCAGTGAGCGCCGCTCCACTTGACGATGATGCCGACCTCCGGCGCGGGCTGATGCTCGAAATTCGTGCTCGGCGGAGGGAGGCCGCCCGGCCCGAAGCCGTCGGAGACCATCGTCTCGAAGACGCTCGTGGTGCGGTTGCCCGAGTGAAAGGCGGCCGCATAGACGTGGCTGCCGTCCGGGCTTACAGCGAGCGCGCGGGGGGTATCCGCGAACAGCGTGATGACGGCGAGCGGGTCGCCGCCCAGGGAGCGCCCGAGATCTCCGGCGTCGAACACCCAGACGTCGGCGCGGCCGACGCCCGGCGTGGTGAGCTGCGGATCGAACGGGACGTTCTGGCCGCGGTGCGCCGCAGTGATGAACGCGCGCCGTCGCCCGGGCCCTGCGAACACGATGTCGCGCGGCTCGTCGCCGACCAGCAGCGTGCGGTCCACGTGGCCGGTCGCTCCGTTGCGACCGAGCCGCACGACGCTGACGCTGTCGGAGAGGTGATTGACGACCCACACTTCATCGTTGGTGCGTGCGGCCAGCGCGACGGGCTCGAGCCCCACAGGCACGGAGGTCAGGTGGACCAGGCGGCCCTGGCGGACGCTGTACACTTCGAGGCGGTTGTCGGGTGTGTTCACGGCGAACAGCCGCCGACCGTCCGGGGAGAGCGCGAGCGGCCGGACCTGCCCGCTCTCGAAGAGAGTGAATGAAGGCGCCGTGGCGTCCGCGGACGCGCTCACGACGAGAAGCGCGGCCACCACGCAGCTGGGCACGAGCCTGAACACCGCACGTCGACGGAAACAATGAATTGGCATGCCACCCCCCAGGGCGTCCGGAAGACCGACTCCGTTCCGGAAGGACGAAGGTCCGCTCACCCGCCGGGACGCCCGGGAAAGCCCCTCGACGGACGCGGCGCGGGTGCTCGGTCGACCCGTGCAACGCGGAGCAAAGACGGATGGACGCAAGCTTCAGAGTTATCATGGAAAGACTGAGATGGCTAGACGTTTGGAAGCATCTTGTCGAATCCACGAGATGCGCCCAGGGCGTGTCGGACGCCGAGCCGCGCGAAGAGCTCAATCGATCTCCGTCGTACGATCGCCACGGCAGGGCCCCGAGACGAAACGTCGATGCGTACCTGACGAGGGAGCGCCCGGCGTGTCCTTGTGCGATCTCGCAGAGGCCCTGTCAGGCAGGAGGCGTCCCGCAACGGCCGCCGCGCGCGCGGCTCGCCCGGGTGCCCGTCCCGAAGCTGCGCTTCATGGATCTTTGCAACCAGCATGAACAACCGCCTTGTCGGCGCGAAACCCGATAGGCTGCGATGCGTGGACTCGACGACACACCACGGCGCGGAGCGACCTCCGTCGGTCCCGCCTGCAGCCAGGTACAACCCCGAGCACGGGACGTTCGAGCTCGTGGAGACCGACGCCGACGGCCGTCCGTCCGGCGAGTGCCGCGTGTACCGCGCGAGCGACGGCTCATTGCTCTCGCGCTGCCGCTACGCGGACGGGGTGAAGGACGGGCCGTTCACCATGTTCCACCCGAACGGTCAACCCGCGCAGCGCGGGCGCTACCGGGACGGCCAGCTCGACGACGAGGTCGTGGTGTACGGCAGCGACGCCCCGAGCGAGCTCAAGCTGCGGCCGTGCTGTGTGCCGCCCGGCGCGTGGGAGCTGCGAACGCAGTATCGGGAGGGGCGCATCGTGCGGCAGGTCTTTCACGACCGCGCCGGAAATCCGATCTCCGCGGACGGCTCCCGCTGGCCCGACAGACCCGCCGGCGTCGCCGAGGAGGCGGACTACGAGCAGGGCTCGCAACGCTGGCTGGTCCGCGAGGAGGACGAAGCGTCGGCCACGCTCCTCCATCGCTACTTCACGCGCGAGGGCGAGCCCTCTCAGGAGATCGAAATTCGCGCTGGAGCGCGGTATCGCGAGCTCCGGTACGGCGCGCAGGGCCGCCCTTCCGAGGAGCGGCACCTCGAT
The DNA here is from genome assembly GCF_051521455.1 of Sorangium sp. So ce887. NCBI lineage: Bacteria > Pseudomonadati > Myxococcota > Polyangiales > Polyangiaceae > Sorangium > Sorangium sp. So ce887. The sequence goes on from NZ_CP150354.1 coordinate 7,051,835, forward strand.
CCCGAGGGACGCCTCCACGGCCCGTCCGTCCGCTGGTTTCCCGATCCGGACGCGAGCCCTTACCTCGACCCGCGCGTGCGCGAGGAGCGCGGTCAGTACGCGCACGGTCACCCCGTCGGGGCGTTCACGGGGCTCGACGCGGGCGGGGCGACGGTCGTCCAACGCGAGCTCGGCGCGGCCCTCGACGAGGCCAGCCTCGTCGCGTCGCCCGCGCTCGCCGAAGATCTCGCGGCGTGGGACGCCGAGCGCGTCTGGGCCCTCGCGCGAGAGCTCTTGCAGGGCGGCCGCGCGCGCGAAGCCTGCTGCGCCGCGGCCCGCGCGGCGGTCCGCGGGGGCGAGCGCGAGAGGCTCGCCGAGTTCCTGCACGCCGCGACGCTGCGGCCACGACCCGAGGTCGCGGAGCGACGCGGGCGAGCGCTGCTCGAGACGCCCGACGCGACCGCGCTCGGCGCCCTGGACGAGCTGCTCCTCGGCGCCGAGCCGAGCGCTGCCTACCGCACGCTCGCCGCCGCCTTGCCGTGCTCGCGGCGCGTCGCGCTCTCGCTCGTCGAGGCGGCGCTGCTGCTCGAGCCCGAGCGCCGCTCGACCTGCATCACGCGCGCGCTCCTGCGGCTCCAGGTCGGCGACACGCGCGGGGTGCTCGAGGACGCCGACCGCATCGAGCCCGAGGCCGCCGCCATGGCCGAGCACCTCAGGACCTTCGTGCGGCTGCTGTTCCCGGAGTTTGCTTTCTGGCCGGCACGCCAGGTCATCGATTCGTTGCCGGCCGACGCATCGGCCACGGTCGAGCTCGATCAGCCGCTCGATCAGGTCCGGCAGAAGATCCAGCTCTACGCTACCCGCTTGCTGCGCCTGCGCGAGGCCGTGCAGCGCAGCCTGCCGGGCACGGAGCCCTGTCCGTGGCTCCCGCCCGACCTGTCGCACGTGCTGCCGGACGGGCCGGTGGAGCTCGCGCGGACGGCGGCGACCTTGACCGAGGAGACCGAGAACGGCGTGGAGACCGTCGAGCTCACCGTGGACGAGACGCTCGACCCAGGAGCGCTGCCGGTCTCTCTCCTGATGCGAAGGGCCCGAGCCGAGTGGGCCGCCCTCTGCTGGCTTTGCTGGTCGGCCGGCCTCGACCGCGTCGCGTTGCCGGAGCGCATCGCGCCCCGGCCCGACTTCACGGCGGCGGTCAACATGTCGCTCACCCGTTGCTTCCGCGCGCGCGATCAGCTGCAGACCGGCGGGCTCGTCAGCCGGGCGCGCGGCGTGCCGGGCTTCGTCTGGGAAGGGCACGCCATCGACCGGCTCGACGCCACGCTCGCGGTGATCGCGGCCGACGAATACTTCGAGATGCGCTGCCTCTTCGTGTGGCTCCTGTTTCCGGAGAACATCTCCCCGTTTCAGAGCGACATCCGCGCGGCGTGAGCCGATTCAAGACGGCAGAACGGCGAGCGCCGGTGAAGCGAACGACGGGAGTGGACGTGCACGCCGCCCGCGCGACGTTCGGCGAGCGCGGCGAGGGGCACGGGCGCGTCGTGCTAAGATCCCCCTCGTGCCGAAGGAAAAGGCCAGGCCGGGCGAGACGCTGATCGCGCGCAACAAGCGCGCGGGCTTCGATTACGACCTCGGCGACCGGTTCGAGGCGGGGATCGTCCTCAAGGGGAGCGAGGTGAAGATGCTTCGCGCCGGCAAGGCCGACTTGACCGACTCGTTCTGCACGGTCTCTCGGGGCGAGGTGTTCTTGCAAGGTGTGAGCATCGCCGCGATGGCCAGCGCCGCCTTCGGCCACTTGCCGAAGGGCGCGCGCAAGCTCCTCCTCCATCGGCGCGAGATCGAGCGCATCGACCATTCGATCGCCCGCGAGGGGATGACCGCTGTCGTTACCCGGCTCTACTTCAAGAGCGGTCGGGCCAAGGTCGAGATCGCGCTGGCGAGGGGAAAGAAGATCTACGACAAGCGCGAGGCCATCAAGGCGCAAGATGCCGAGCGCGAGGCGCGGGCCATCGTGGTGCACGGACAACGACGGTACGGACGCGCGTGACGCAGGTCGCGGCTGACTGCGGCTGGTTGCGCTGAAGCGCACGCGCAGGCCAGCGCGCGCCCCGTCGTCCTGACGGGGCGGCGTGCGCCATCGCGGCGACGTGGCACTCGAAACAGCCCACGACCGCGCGAGGGCAGCCTGCAACAGGCGCCGAGCGCGAGGTGCGCGGGAACGGCGGTGTTGCACCCGGTTGCACCCGGTTGCACCCAGGCAGGCCCGTCGGCGTGGGACCTCCACGAGCGGGGTGGCCACGAGACGATGCGCCGGACGAGGCCAGGGCGAGCGGCGCGTCCCGGCATCCCTGCGGCGTCGCGCCCGCCGAGGGCGACGGGAGGCGGCCGCCCCTGCGCCCCCGCGCTCTCGGAGCGCGCGCGGCGCACCGCGGGGAAACAGCCGATCTCTCGCCTGGCACGGCCCTTGCGAAACGGCTTTGCGTCGCGACGACACGATGAACAGGGGCGCTGAAGAGCGCTCGATGCCGTCGCGCTGACCATCGGACTCTTTTTCTTCTCTACGAGGAGCAAACTATGTTGATCCGTAATACGTGTGCGGTCGTTGTGGCTTCGCTGTTCGGGTTCGGGTGCGCCGTCGACGCGGGGGACACGGGCGGCCTTGACGAGGATCGCGAGGAGCTCGCCGGCGCCGGCGACGAGGAGGCCGTCGCGAGCGACGCCGAGGCGCTCGCCGTCGGCGCGCCGCGGCGGCACGCGAGCTTCAGCCTTCATTACGGCGGGAACATCATGGAAGAGGACCATTACCCGGAGTTCGGCGGGATGTGCTCCTCGGGGTACGAGAGGGTAAACGTCGACGTGCGCTGGAACGGGAACGGAGCCTGCGAGTTCGCCGGCTGGGTCAATCCAGGCAATCCGACCGATTGTCGCGCGAAGCTCCATGTGCACACGAACGCGTTCTGGGGCGGCGGAGAGTGCATGGCCACGAGCTTCGAGGCGCGCAGCAACGTCTACACCTGCGGCGACAGGCTCCGGAATTATTGCGGCGGAGCCGGCCCTCAGCCCAACGGTGCAGCCCCGGTGTGCTTCTGCGACAACTCTTGCACCTTGTACGGGGATTGCTGCCCCGACTACCATCTGCTGTGCCGTTGAACCACGCACGTCACCTGCGCACGTGAACGCGCTCACATGCGCAGGTGAACGCTGCCCTTCCTCACGCATCCTGCCCGTTCACGGAGGTGGGTTGTAGCCCGATCTCCCCGACGAGACAGCGTGTCAGCTCCTGGCGTTTCGATGCCGGCGACGGAACGTCAACAGCGCGAGGCCCACGGCGACGGCCGCTGCGTAGGAGCTCCTCGGCTTCGCATGGCCGACGACACAGGCGCATCCGCCGGATTCAGATGCGGGAGCCGGGTCCGCGCCGGGGTCGGCGGTGCCGGCGGTGCCGGCGGTGCCGGCTGGAGCGCTGCCGCCCGCTGCGCCGCCGCCGGCGCTTCCGCCGTCACCCGCGATGCCACCGCTCCCCGCTGCGGGTCCGGCGCCGCCGGCGTTCTCAGCCCCCCCGGCGCCGCCGCCCGAGCCGCCCGAGCCGCCCGTGCTGCCCGCGCCACCGCTGCCGCCAGAGCCCGAACAATCGGTCTCTGGATCGACACCACCGGCCTCGTCGAGACCGAAGAACGCGAGGATGGCGTCGTGCTCGTACGCCATGGAGTGCGCGCCGTCCTTTCCTGACCAGGCCTCGAACACCGTGTTACCACACTCGTTGCTCCAGAACTTGCGCTCATAGGTGGTCCCGTTCGCGGTGGTCGTGCTGTCGGTCGAGGTCGGGGTCTCGCTCAGCTCCAGGACGTTCGTCCATTCCTTGATCGCCTCGCCGTGGTTGTTGTAGTTGATCGTCGCATCTGCCGTGCCGTGGAAGATCTGAAGGCGCGGTCGATGTCCCGTATAGCCAGGATACATCGCACGAACCTGGTCTCCCCATTGCTGGGCCGTCTTGCTCGTTCTGCCCCCCGCGCAGTTGCCGCTCCACTGGTTGCTCGGGTCGAAGCCGTCCGCCCAGCACCCAGCTGGCACCCCCGCCCTCGCCGCGCCGGCCCTGAAGATGTCCGGGTACACCGCCAGCATGGCTTGAGTCATCATCGCTCCGGATGAGCCACCCATCACGTAGACGCGCTCTGCGTCGCCGCTGTACTTCTCGAGCGTGTACTTCACCATCTGAGCGACGGCCTGCGTGTCACCGCCGCCGTCGTGGGTCAGGGATTTCGTCGTGCCCACATCCCAGCAGTTTCGGCCCATGGCCTCCGGAAGGATGATGATGAAGCCGTTCTTGTCGGCCCCCGCGCGGATACCCGAGATGCTGTTGAAGAACCCACTCACCGGCGTGCTGCAAGAGTGGCAGGCCACCACGATGGGTGGATTCTCCGCCAGCTGGTCCGGGACGTAGATGTGCATGTTGACGTAGTCCGGTACGCCGCTCGCTCCCCACGTTGCCCGGTTCACCGGCACCACGGACGCCGCGTGCGCTGGCTCGGCCGCGAGCAGTCCCAGAGAGATCGACGCGACCACGAGAACGTGATTCTGAAATCGACGCATGTCCGAGTACCTCTTGAGCTGGCGTCGCCGACGATGGCGCGCGCTTCACAGGTTGATCCTAATCGACAGGAGAACTTCGGCGCAAGCCGCTTCGAGTTCTTCCATTCCGGGAAAATTGAACCAGGCGCTCCCGCGCCGCAGAACGTCACCGCATTGCAGACGGCCGTGAGCCCGCGGCCGCGCGGCGCTCCGCCGGTCAGGAGCGTGGCTATCTCCGGAACCGCTCCGCGTCGACCCCATACCGCTTCAGCCAGCGCTGGATCTGCATCCGCGCCTTGCCCATCTCGCTCGCCACGGCGGAGATATTCCCTCTGTGCACGCCGAGCAACCGGACGAGCTCCTCCCGCCGCGCGGCATCCCCTGCCTCCGGCGCTTCCAGCGCGCGCTGCACCGCAGGGGAACATCGCCCTCGCCGCGCGCGGGTGGATCCGGACCCGCGCGGCGTGCTCCGGCGGGAGGCGGGCGAGGAGCGCGCCCTGAGCGCTGCCCCAGAGGGCCGTTCGCGCCGCCCCGGGCAGCGCAGTTGCCGGGCGTACTCGGCTCCGATGCCCGCCGGCGCGCCGGTGACCACTGCCTTGCCCTTGTCCGATACGCCGCCCATGTTCGCCCTCCACGCCGCCCGGCGACGGCCCGGCGCCCGGCGGGCCGACACCGCCTCCGCTGGACGGTCGCCGCGCGACGCGCTGGTGCCCCGCGGCCCACCTTGTTTTCTTTTGCCTGGCGAGCGCGCGCCGAACGAGAATAGGGCATGCTCAACCAGGCTCACGACTCACCGGCGATGTGCAACCACGCCGTGCGTGGGAGCTCCACGCGCACGCTCCCTGCGCCAGCGGGCTATCGGCGCACGGCTCGCGCGCTGTTCGAGCAGCGGCTCGTGAAGGGCTCGGCGCTCGCCATCGCCGGGCTCCTCGCGGCGTGCGGTGCTCCATCGGAGGAACGTGCTCCGGATTCGGCGTCCAGCGGCGGCGGCACGGAGGCGACCGCAGGCGCCGCCGGCGCGGGGGGGACCGGCGGCGCCGGCGGCGCGGGGGTGACCGGGGGCGCCGGCGGCGCCGGTGGATCGCGGGAAACGAGCACGTCGACGGGCGCTGCCGGCGGCGACCCCGAGGGCTGCCGGCAGGGCACGACGAGCACGACGTGGGCGACGAGCTGCGAGACCACGGGGGCGAGCTGCACGGCGGGCACCTGGACGGCGCCGCGCGGCGGCGGTGAGACGGGCGCGCCGCTGCGCCACGAGTCCGCGCACTTCGCCTTCTACTGGCCCGAAGGCACCGAGATCACGCTGAGCCAGGCGCGGGAGGCCGCGGACACGCTCGAGAGCATCTGGGACACGTACTTCGGCAGCCCCATCTTCTTCCCCGAGCCGTACTGCGGCTCGGCGAGCAAGTGGAAGGCCGCGGTTCACTTCGACAACAGCTTTCCGCTCTGGGGCGGCGGGTGGACCCGTGACGGCATCGGCTACATGGGAATGTGGATCGGTCCCGGCGCCGCCCGCGACCCGTGGGGGCTCGCCCATGAGTTCATGCACGGCGTGCAGTCGACGACCCAGGCATTCCCGGATTGCGGCGGCACCGGCTGCTGGATCTTCGAGAGCCACGCGAACTGGATGCCGCACCAGATCTGGCGGGACAACGTGCACTGCTCGGAGATGCTGCCCAACATGCCGCACCTCTACTACGGCAACACGCGGGACCGTTACTGCAACTGGCAGTTCTTCGAGTTCCTGAAGGACAAGCACTGCTACAGCGCCGTCAACGACATGTGGGCCCACGAGGCGCCGAGCGGCCAGGGCGATCCGTGGCAGAAGCTCATGCTGAGCCGGGGCTGGGACATCGAGCAGCTCAACGACCTGTTCGGCGAGTGGGCGATGCACAACATCACCTGGGATTACAGGGACCCGCCGCCGACGGACGGCGGCGATCCATCCAGCGTATATCGCCGGGCTTACGGCTCGATCGAGGTCGACCGGACGTCGCGCGGTCGCACCGATCGGCGGCTCCGGCTCACGCGGCTCGAGGCGCTCGACGCGGACTGGGCACAGGATCGCCGCTTCGTGTCGCCGTACCACTGGGCGCCGCAGCGCTGGGGTTACAATGTCGTGCGCCTGCACCCGCAACCGGACGCGACCAGCGTGCGGGTCGCGTTCCGGGGTGTGACGCAGACAGGCGCCGACTCCGGCTGGCGCTGGGGCCTCGTGGCGACGGACCCGGAGCTCACCACGCCGCGCTACAGCCCGCTGCAGCGCGGGAGCGACGGCGAGATGGACCTCTGCATCAGCCCGGGCGAAAACGTCTATCTGGTCGTGGTCGCGACGCCGACCGAGTACCAGAAGCTCGTCTGGACGAATCCCTCGGATGGTCCGGCGTACCCGTCGATCTATCGCTATCCGTACATGGTGCAGATCGACGGCGCGTGGCCCGCCGGGTTCCAGGGCGGTCAGCTCGAGGCGTGTCCGTCGGGCACCGCGAGGCACGCGAACGGAGGCGGCTGCGCGCCCGCGGGCACGCCGTCGAGCGTCCATGTGGGCCCTTACGCCACGATCCTCGGCGGCGAGGTGAGCGGCGATGTCCGCGTCGAGGATCATGCGACGATCGTCAACGGCGCGATCTCCGGCGGCCGTATCGGCGCGCTCAGCCTCGTCGGGCAAGGCGGCTCGGGCATCCAGGCGCGCGGATTCGACGTGAGCGGCTCGGCGATCGTGCAGACCACGTTCTATCCGCTGGGCTGGTTTGGCGATAACCAGTCCGTCTCCGGAACGGCACAGCTGCTCGGAGACGTCGAGCTCGTCGCTTCGTCGAAGTCGAGCAACACATTCTACGGGTTTGTTCCCGACGACTGGAGAGGCGTCTCGACGGCGACCGAGGTGACGGTCGCACCGCCGTACGCCTGGCGGCCTTGAGGCCGCGGCGTGGCGAGGCGCGCTCAGCCCTTCCAGGGGAGGCGCCGCCCCGCGGCGGAGGCCTCGGCGATCGTGTCCACCAGGCGATGGAGCTTCAATGCGTCGCGGAACGTCGGCGCGAGCGAGGTGCCCTCCGCGAGATCCCTCGCGAAGGCCGCATAGACGTGCGCTATCTGAACTGCATCGTCGGACAGGGCGGATCGGGGTATCCAGGAGAGGCGCTCGGGCGTGGGGAGCGGCTGGAGCGGCTGTCCATCGCCACGGGCGCCCGACAGGCTCAGGTCGTGGGACAGGACGAGATCGCCCTCGGTGCCCGTGAAGGTGCAATTCACGACGGGACCATTGCGTTTTGCGGTCTCGAAATGGGCCGACAGGACCGCTCCGCCCACGAGCGTCCCCGAGATGAGCGCCTGGTCCGGCGCCGTCACCGGCACGACCTCACCGGTCTCGATCACCGTGGTCACGTCGAACTGGCGGGTGACGAGGCTGGACAGGCTCTCTAGCTCGCCGACCGCGGAGACCACCGTGTCGAGGAGGTGCGCGGCGACGATCGTGAGCACGTCGGCGCCGTTCTTCGCGTCAGCCGCATACGCCTCGGAGCGCGTCCGCCGCGCGCCGGCCATCGGCATCGCGGCGTGCACCGTCACCGAGCGCAGCTTGCCCACATATCCTTCGGCGATCAGATCGCGGAGGTGACGCACGCTCGGCGCGAGCCGCCGCTGGAGCCCGATCAGCGTGCGAACGCCGGCGGCCTCGGCGGCCCCGGCGAGCTCGGTGGCCTCGGCGAGCGAGACCCCGAGCGGCCACTCGCAGAACACGTCTTTCTTCGCGGCGATGGCGGCGCGGACGGGGCGCGCGTGCTCGGGCGTGCGGACAGAGACGACGACGAGATCCACGTCGGGGTGCTCGATCAGCGGCTCGGCGCGGTCGAACGCGTGGCGCGCCCCGAAGCGGCGCGCAGCCTCGTCGGCGCTCGCTTGCCTCGTGGTGCTCACCGCCGTGAGCTCGTAGGCGTCGAGCGACGCGAGCGCAGGCAGGTGCGTCGCCACCGCCCAGCCCCTGTCCGGGCTCGCCCCGATGATCCCGACGCGAATTTTCTTCGATCCTCTCGTTCCGCTCATGACCTCTCCATCGACGAGCCTCCGGCCTAACCGGAGGGTTGCTCCGGTTAACATACGGAGGGATCCTCCGTTTTGCAATGGCCCCTGAGCGATCGACCCCGAAGCCCCCACCCGCCGGCGGGAGCGAGGCGCCGCGCCCGCTCCGCGCGGACGCGCGGCGCAACCGCGAGCGGCTCCTCATCGTCGCCGCCGAGGTGTTCTCGGAGCGCGGCGCCGACGCGTCGATGGAGGACATCGCCCGGCGCGCCGGCGTCGGGATCGGCACGCTCTACCGGCACTTCCCGACGCGCGAGGCGCTGCTCGCCGCGACCGTCGAGGAGCACCTGCTCGCGCTCGCGCGGAAGACGCGGGCGCTCGCGGCGTCGGCGCCGCCGGGCGACGGGTTCGCGGAGTTCATGGCGGCGTTCGTCGAGCACGCGAGCACCTACCGGGGTCTGGCGGCGTCGCTCGGCGTCGTGTTCCAGTGCGGCTCGCCGGGGTGCATCGCGGCGACGGAGGCGGCCACCCACCTGCTCTCGCTCGCCCAGGCAGCAGGCGAGATACGGTGCGACGTCACCGTGGACGACATCGTGGGGCTGGTGACGGCCATCTCGGTTGCCGCGCAGCAACCCCCCGCGGACCCGGCGCGCGCGCAGCGCCTCCTGACGACGTTCATCGCGGGGCTCCGGGCGCCCTCGTCGTCGGAGCGGGCCGCCTCCTCATCCAGACGGGCGCCGCGGGCGAGGGAGGGCCATCCGGCGCCTGCCGCCGGCCGAGACGGCGCCACGGCGTCTGCGGGCAGCGGCGGTCAGCGCTCGGGCGCGATCAGGCGGCGCTAGCGTCAGGGCTCGCCGGCGCGGAGCGACACCGCGCTCCGGCCTGGCGGGCTCACGGCGCGTCGAAGCGGTACGCCGTCGCCTGGGCCGCGGCGCGCTGGCCGAACTCGTCGCAGAAGGACGTCAGGGCGCGGTAGCCGCTCGTCGGCAGCATCTTCCGGAACTCGAGGTGCGTGACGAGGCAGAACGCGCAGACCTCCAGGTAGCTGAGGTCGCGATCCTGGGGCAGCCCCGCGCGCACCGCCTGGAGGTTGTCGTCGAGCCAGGCCAGCATGTTGAGCAGGCTCTTCTGTAGCTTCGTGAGCTGCGCGTCGCCCTCCGGCGTCCCCGCGAGCTGGCCCATGATCAGCGTGACCTCGGTGGCCATGGCCTGCACGACGAGCTCCTGCGCGTTCGCGGTCAGCGCCTCGGTGAGGTGCTCGGGCCAGACCACGCGCCGCTGCACCGGCGCCCGGCGCGCGAGCTCTCGGCAGATGTTGAGCGAGCCGAGCCACGTGGTCGCCCCCGTCCGCAGGATCGGCAGGCGCAGCGCGGGGTTGCCCGCGTAGTCCGCGGTGTCCAGCGAGCGCAGGTCGGGGACGACCTCGAAGGCGCAGGCGACCCCGAGCTCGGCGGCGAAGATGCGCGTGACGCGCGTGAAATGGGAGCTCGAGCGACCGACGAGCGTGGGAACACGGCCAGGATCATGCGCGGGCTCTGTCACCCGCACGGACTACCACATGCGCCAGCCCGAGGGCCAGACGGTCACTGGGGCCGCCGGCGCGGCCGATCGGCCGGCCCTGCTGCTCCCGCCCATCACGGGGCAGGCCCGATCAGAGGCAGATCCCGAGCTCGGGGTCGCCGAAATCGGTGCAGAGCCCGCCGCTCGAGCAGGGCGTCCCGAGGCCGGAAAGCTGAAGCGCTATCCGAAAACCGAGCGCAGCGTGGCAGCCGTCCCATCGTACAGCCACGCTGCACACGCTGGTGGGTCGATGATCGCCACGCAATCCGCTCTCGTGAGAAAGCAGCGCTGATTCGAGAATCACTCACGAATCGAGATCAGGTCGCTCGCGACGCAGAGCGAACGAGACATGTCCGACAGAGGCTGGCCCGGGATCTTGCCTGGGAACGGCTCCAGGAGAAAAAACCGCCAAGGCGCCAAGAACGCCAGGTGAGGTGAGGATTTTTCCGGCGTCCTTGCCAGCTCGTCCCATTCCGGCGTGCGGGTGGCGCTGCCCGCTGCACACGAAACCAGGAACGTGGGAGTGCAACTCGATAGATATTTCCAATATCTCATCTTCATGCGGAAACCTCTCCGGGTGAACGACAACATCACCTGTGCGCGCACCATAGCAGGAGACCGCGGCCAACATCGAGGTCCAGCGTCGTGATGGCATTGCAGTGATATCATCACATGAAACGCTCAACGCGCCCGTCATCACGCATTGCATCGTGAGCGCCACCGTGCTTTCTAATCTGTTCATGAATCGATCGCGCGACGAACGTCGCGCGACCATCACCATGAAGAGGTACCTTGCTTTACTTTAACACTCCGCTTCGACTGGTCTTGTGCCTGGCCATCGGCCTCTCGGCCACGGCCTGCAATGGGTTCAACATCGATCCCGGGGTCCTTGGCGCCGGCGACACGGACGATAGCGACGCCGCCACCACGACCGGCAGCGCCAGCAGCTCGAGCCAGGGCGGTGGCAGCGCCACGGCCGGCACGGGCGGCGGCTCCACCACTGTTGGCGCCGGCGGCGAGGGCGGCGGCTCCACCACCGTTGGCGCCGGCGGTGAAGGCGGCGGCTCCACCACCGCTGGCGCCGGCGGCGAAGGCGGCGCCTCCACCACCGCTGGCGCCGGCGGCGAGGGCGGCGGCTCCACCACCGCTGGCGCCGGCGGCGAAGGCGGCGGCTCCACCACCGCCGGCAGCGGCGGCGAAGGCGGCGCCTCCACCACCGCCGGCACCGGCGGCGCGGGTGGCGGCTCCACCACCGCCGGCACCGGCGGCGCGCCTCCGATGGATCCCGCGTGCGGCCCGGATACCGCGACCTTCGCCGATGTGGTCCCGATCCTCGAGAAGAGCTGCTCGACCTGCCACGGGAACCCCGCCTTTCTGGCCGGCGGGCTCGACCTCCGCCCGAGCGAGGCGGTCGGCGCGATGGTCCATCAGGACGCCGGCTCGTGCTCCCGCGAGCAGGCGCTCGTCGTACCGTTCATGCCGAGCAGCAGCTATCTCATGAACAAGCTGAAGGAAACCGGCCTGTGCGACCCTGACGAAAGCAAGATGCCCCCAGGCGCGTCTCTACCCGAGGCCGAGATCAAGACGATCAACGACTGGATCTGCGCGGGCGCTCCCGACAACTGAGCATCGCCCCCCTCGCTGCGCCCCCACCGGCGGCGTACGCATCAATCGCCAGCGCTCCCCGCCATCCCGCAGATCGCCCCGTCCGGGGCTGACGAACGGCCGATCAGGCCGAAATCCACGGCGCACCCCCGGCACCGCGAGCCCGCAGCCGCGACCTGGCGCGCGGGCGGGACGACGCCAGGTGTCCCTGTGCGCCGCAGCGTCAGAGCCACGTTCCGGAGATCGATGGAGCCCTCTGCCGGCGGCGTACGCGGGTGTTCACCTACATCGCGGCAACTACCAGCCAGCGTGGACGTCCTCCGCATCCGCGGGACGGCGTAGTGATCCGTGCTCTTCACTTACTTTGCTGTTGTCAGTCGCAACACGTTCTGTAGCATCCGAAGCTGAGCACCTTTCCTTCGCTTGCCTCTTCAACACGCACCAGCACCACCCCCCCTTAAAGGAGGACGCATGAACGCCAGGAGCATCGGGCTCTCGAGGCGCGGCATTGGCCGTGCCCTCTCGAGGGCTGCCTTCGCCACGACGCTGATCGCCGGCCTGTCCATCTGCCCGGAGGCGATCGCCACGCCGTCCTACAGGCTGTTCGAGAGCGGGCAGGTCCGTCCCCTCGCCCTCTCGCCGAGCGGCAAGCTGCTCTTCGCCGTCAACACGCCGGACAACCGACTGGAGGTCTTTGCCGTCAACACGGGCGGACTGACCCACCGCGCCTCGATCCCCGTCGGGCTCGAGCCCGTCGCGGTCGCGGCGCGGAGCGACGAGGAGGTCTGGGTCGTCAACCACCTGTCCGACAGCGTGAGCGTGGTCCGCCTCGGCCCGCTCGGGTACCGGGGCGCCGTCGTGCGCACCCTGCTCGTCGGCGACGAGCCGCGTGATATCGTCTTCGCCGGGCCGAACAAGCGGCGCGCCTTCATCACCGCGGCCCATCGCGGCCAGAACATACCCCACGATCCGCAGCTCACAACACCCGGGGTCGGCCGCGCCGACGTGTGGGTCTTCGACGCCGCGAGCCTCGGCGCCTCGCTCGGCGGCGACCCGCTCACCATCGTCACCCTGTTCAGCGACACGCCCCGCGCGCTGGCGGCGACGCCGGACGGATCCCGCGTCTATGCGGCGGCATTCCACTCCGGCAACCGCACCACCATCGTCCACGACTCCCTCGTTCCCGACGGGGGCGAGACGGCCGGCGGGCTGCCCGGGCCCACGACGAACTTCGAGGAGATCCCGAGGCCCGAGGTGGGGCTCATCGTCAAGTTCGACGGCGAGCACTGGGTCGATGAGCTGAACCGTCCCTGGGACGACAAGCTGCGGCTCTCCCTGCCGGACAAGGACGTGTTCGTCATCGACGCAACGGCCCATCCGCCGGCGCAGCTCGCGGGCTCGGGCGGCTTCTACACCGGCGTCGGCACCGTCCTCTTCAACATGGCCGTGAACCCGGTGAGCGGGAAGGTGTATGTCAGCAACACCGAGGCGCGCAACGACCTCCGCTTCGAGGGGCCGGGCATCTTCGCCGGGAGCAGCCTGCGGGGTCACCTGCACGAGAGCCGGATCACGGTGCTGAGCTCCGCGGGTGCCGCCCCGCGGCACCTCAACAAGCACATCGAGTACGACGCCTGCTGCGCGCCGCTCCCGAACGACGAGAACGAGAAGAGCCTCGCGCAGCCGCTCGGCATGGCGGTGAGCGGCGACGGCGAGACGCTGTACGTCGCCGCGTTCGGCTCCTCCAGGATCGGCGTCTACGACACCGCCGCGCTCGAGGGCGACACCTTCGTGCCGAGCACGGCCGACCAGATCCCGCTCACCGGCGGCGGCCCGACCGGGATGGTGCTCGACGAGGCCCGCGGGCGCATCTACGTGATGACCCGCTTCGATAACGCGATCTCGGTGGTGAACACCGCCGCGCGCGAGGAGATCGCGCACCTGTCCATGTACAACCCCGAGCCGCCGAGCGTCGTCGAGGGGCGGCCGTTCCTCTATGACGCCCGGAGGAGCTCGAGCCACGGGGACTCGTCCTGCGGGAGCTGCCATATCTTCGGCGACCTCGACAGCCTCGCCTGGGACCTCGGCAATCCGGACGGCTCGGTGCTCGACAACCCGACGCTCGTCGTTCCGCCCATCCCCGGCGCCGGGTTCGGCGAGGACGGGTTCTTCGGCGAGAACGCCGATTTCCACCCGATGAAGGGGCCAATGACGACCCAGAGCCTGCGCGGCATGGAAAACCACGGCCCCATGCACTGGCGCGGCGACCGCACCGGCGGCAACGCCGAGGCCACGTCGCAGCCAGACGAGGGCGGCTTCGACGAGGAGGCCGCGTTCAAGAGGTTCAACCCCGCGTTCATGGATCTGCTCGGGCGGCACGCCGAGCTCGATGACCCGGAGATGCAGGCCTTCACCGACTTCGTCCTCCAGGTCACCTACCCGCCCAACCCGATCCGGAGCCTCGACAACTCGCTCACCCCCTCCCAGGAGAGCGGGCGCGACGCCTTCCTGAACACCGTCGTCACGCCGACGGGCACCTGCGACGGCTGTCACCGGCTCGACCCCGACGCCAACCCCTCCGAGGGCGCCTTCGCCGGCTTCTTCGGGACCGACGGCCGCGCGGGGACCTCACCGGATCCCCAGTTCTTCAAGGTCCCGCACCTCCGCGGCCTCTACCAGAAGGTCGGCATGTTCGGCGCGGGCTTCACCCACGTCTCGCTCGGCCCCGATCCGTTCCTCGGCGATCAGGTGCGCGGCTTCGGCTTCAACCACGACGGCGCCTTCCCGGATCTGTTCCGCTTCAACAGCGGATTCGACCTGTTCGCGGGCAACCCCCTCGGCCTCCCGGTGACGCCTGAGAACGCCCAGATCAAGCGGGATATCGAGCAGTTCATGCTGGCCTTCGACACGAACCTCGCGCCGATCGTCGGGCAGCAGGCGACGCTCACCGCGAGCAGTTACGCCGCGGTCACGGAGCGCATCGATCTCCTGAGGGAGCGCGCGGACGCCGGCGAGTGCGATCTCATCGCGAAGGGCCGGCTCGCGCACCACGATTTCGGGTTCCTCTACCTCGGCGGCGGCCAGTTCGCGGGCGACCGGCAGCTGCTCGACGCCATCCCGGATACGCTGCTGCGATTGCTTGTCGCCTTGCCCGGCAGCGCGCTGACCTATACCTGCGCGCCCCCCGGATCCGGCGAGCGCATGGGGGTCGACCGCGATCTCGACGGCCATCTCGACGGCGACGAGATCGCGGCGGGCAGCGATCCGGCCGATCCCCAGAGCACGCCCTGAGGCGTGCGCCCGCCGGCGACGGCATGTCGACGTTGGCGCCGCGGAAGCGCGCGAGCACTCCGGCGTTCAGCGCGATTGCAGGAAGTACCTGCGCGCCGCCTCGCAGAGCTCCGGCCAGCGCTGGGCGAGCGCGGGATCGGCGGCGAGGCGGGTTGCCCAGAAGGCGTCGAGCGCGGCGCGCGCGGCTGGAGTGGGAACGCCGTAACGCGCGTGCGTGCTCTCGACGTAGGCGGGGTACAGCTCGCACGCGACGACGAGGCCGGCGTACTGGTTGAGCGTGAGCGAGAGCGGGGGCGTCGAGCGCGTGCTGAGCGGGTCGCCGGAGCTCGCAGGCGCCGGCGCGGAGGGAGGCGGGACGCTCGGCAGGGGGGCCGGCTGAGCGCTCGGGATGGCCGAGGGCGGGACGCTCGGCGCGGCGGCCGGAAAGGCGCTCGGGCCGGCCGCGACGAGGGAGCGCTCGAGAGGGGGCGACGGCGCCGCGGGGCCGTGGTGCGCCGCCGCCGGGGGGATCTCGTGCGGCGGTGTTCCGTTGTGGCCCGCGACGGGCTGAAAAGGAAGGGCCGCGTCGAAGCGCGCGACGGCCGGCCGCGGGCGATCCTCGGAGGCCACCGGGATGAAGGGCAGCGCCGAGTCGACGAGCCTCGCCGTCTCGGGAAGTGTCTTGCTGAGGGGCCTGGGCTCGTCGCCCCACGCGGGCGGCCCCGCCCGGGAAGACGGTGGCTCCGTCCGGGGAGCGGACGCCGCCACCGGCACGGGCTCGGGCACAGCCATCGGCGCGGGCACAGGCACGGCCATCGGCGCGGGCGCGGGCGCGGGCGCGGCGACCGGCGCGGACATGGCCATCGGCGCGGACATGGCCATCGGCGCGGACATGGCCATCGGCGCGGACATGGCCATCGGCGCGGACATGGCCATCGGCGCGGACATGGCCATCGGCGCGGGCGCGAACATGGCGACCGGCGTGGACATGGCCATCGGCGCGGACACGAAGGGCAAGCCCGCGCCCGGCCGAGAGAGCGGCCCCGACGCCTCGACAAGCGCCGGCGCGCCCGTCGCGACAGCGTCAGCGGCTGCCTCCGCCTCGCGCCGCGCCGCGGCCCGCTTCGCCTCCGCCAGCCGCTCGTCGAGCACCCGATGCACGCCCTGGAGCACGCCCATCGCCTCGGCGCTCTCGCCCTCCGGGCCGAGGACGCGGCCGATCGCCAGGATCATCTCGCGCGCGGCGCGCAGCGCCGGCTCGTCCACCGCGCGGCCCGGCAGGTGCCGCCTGGCGAAGGCCGACAGGTCGCCGTCCTCGCAGCGGGCCAGGTCCGCGAGCCGGACCGCCACGCGGCGCCGCTCCGGATCGAGGCTGCTGCCCCGCGGCGGGCGCATCGCCTCGTCGAGCCGAACGAGCGCCTCGGCGAGCGGGCTCCTCTCGGGCGTGGTCGCCTCCATCACGGGTCCAGGGCGCGCGCCGCTCACGGGGAGAGCACGATGACCGTGGTGATGCTCGGCACGATCGCCATGCCTACCGCGTTCGTGCTGTTTTGCAGCGAGATGCTCGTCAGGCGCGTCATCGGCGCGCAGCCGACGATCACCGTGAAGGCCGCGGTCACGTTGCGCGACGGGCCCATCACCATCCCGGACGCGACGCCGAGCGCGACGCCCGGGTTGTCCCCCATCGTGAGCGGCGCGACGGTCAGCATGTTGTGCGCCGGCGCGCACGTGACGAGCACGTTCGGCACGAACATCACGCTCATCGGATGCAGCGAGATGTTCGGATACGGGATCGGCACCGGGGCCGGCGTCGGGGTCAGGCACACGTCGGGGAACGCCAGGCACATCCCCCCTGCGGTCGTCTTCGCGAGCATCGATTCACCCCTCGTCCTTGCCGGCGTCCGCGACGCCGCGCGGGCACGCCGTTCAGCCGATCTTCACCTGCTCGCCGTCGAGCTTCGCGAGCGTCCGCGCGGCGACGATCGTGTTCTCCCCGCGGACGGCCGCGAGGCCCTCCGCGCGGAGGTCGAAGATGCCCGCGCGCACCTGATCGAGCGCCTCGATGAAGCGGAACGCCTTCTTCGCGCGCTGCACGAGGCGGTCGGCGCGCACCTCCATGCGCTCGGCGACGAGCACCGCCTGCTGGAGGTGCGCCTCGAGCGAGCGGCCGACGAGCCCGAGCTCCTCGATCGCGGCCGCCGCCGCCTGCGCGCGGATCTGGAGCTTGCCCGTGAACAGACCCACCTCCCGGGCCGCGGCGATCTCGATCTGATCGCCCGCGCAGAGCCCGAGGCGCCCCGTCGCCTGCACCTTCAGGTCGCCCTCGGCCACGATCCGCGTCGTCGCGCCGGCCTCGCCCTCGAGCACCGCGAGGACGAACACCTGGTCGCCGTCCGCCGCGCAGAGCACGCGATCCCCCGCGTCCGGCGCGACGAGGCAGCTCTTCGCCCGCCGCGCGAGGGCTGGACCGCCGCCGAGCTCGACAAGGAGCCCCGACGCCGTGCCCCGGACGACGCCCGTCTCGAGCGACGGCGCGCGCCGCGGCGACGCCTCCATCGACGGCAGATCCACCGCGGCCAGGAGATCGTCCTGCGCGCTGTCGTCGTGTGCCACCGTCAGGGGCTCGCGGGCCGCCATGCTCTGCATCTCGGGTCTCCTCGGCCTGGCTCCGCCCGTCCGGGACGTGCGCGCAGCAGCGCTAGTCTCGGGGAGTTTTCGGAGAGAATCAACGGCATCCTCGCGCTTCACCGAAGCTTCACGGGCGCTGGGCGTCGCGCTCGCCGCCGCGCTTCGGCTTCCAGTCCTCGAGCGCGGCGAGCTTCTCGTCGTCGCCGAGCCACCCTGCCCCGGCCGGCAGCCGCGCGCCGTCGCGGCGGGCGCGGTGCAGCTTCGCGCGGAACATCCCCGCCTGCGTGAAGTCCGCGCCCGAGAGATCGCAGTGCGAGAGGTCGGCGTACGCGAGCTTCGCGCCGATGAAGCGCGCGCCGGGGCACGAGGCGAAGGCGAGGTACGCCTCGACGAGCTCCGCGCCCGAGAAATCGGCCTCCGCGAGCGCGGCCCGCTCGAAGATCGCCTGCTGGAGCCGCGCCCTCGAGAACCGCGCCCGCGCCGCCTTCGCCTCGCCGAAGAGCGCCTGCGTCAGGACCGCGTCGCTGAAGTCGCAGCCCGAGACGTCGGCCCCGGTGAAGTTGCACTGCGTCGCGTCGCAGCCCGCGAAGCTCGATCCCGCGACGCTGCCGCGCATGAACTGCGTGCGGAAGAGCTTCGTCCCCTGGAACGCCCGCGCGCCGAGCTCGGACTCGAGCAGCGTCGTGAGCGTCAGGTTCGCGCCGTCGAGCAGCGCGGTGCGCAGGTCGAGCTTGTACATCGTCGCCTTCTCGAGGTTCGCGCGCGAGAAATTCGCGCCGTCGGCCGTGATCTCGATGAGGTTCGACCGGTCGAGGTTCGCCCCCTCGAGCGAGGCGCGCGTGAACGAGCACTTCGCCCAGTTCGCGACCTGCGCCTCCGCGCCCGACAGCGCCGCGCCCTCGAACGTCGTCTCGACGAAGCTCGCGCCGATGAGCTTTGACCCCGACAGCGCCGCCCCGTCGAGGCAGCTCTGCACGAAGCTCGTCAGGTGCAGGTCCGCGCCCGTCATGTCCGCGCCCGACAGATCGCACTCGGAGAACGTCGACTCCTTGATGAGCGCGCCCCGCATCGCGCGCGGCATGCGCACGCGGTCGAACACCGCGCCCGAGAGATCCGCGCCCGTCAGGTCGAGCCCGGAGAGGTCCACGGCCTGGATCGCCTCGCCGTGGCGGATCTTGTCGAGCACCTCGTCGCGGTTCATGTCGCGCCTCCAGCGGCCGGCGCGCCCTGCCGGTCGAACCGGGTGAAGTCGACCGCCGCCTCGGCGAAGGTCGTCCGGCCGTCCCCGCGCGCGCGGCTGAAATCGGCGCGGCAGAGCTGGGCGCCGGTGAAATCCGCCCCTGCGAGGCGCGATTTCGAGAGGATCGCCTCGGTCAGGTTGCATCCGCGGAGCGAGGCGCCGTCCAGGATCGTCCGGATCAGGAGGGCGCTCTTCAGGACGGCGCGGTCGAAGATCGCGCCCGTCGCGTCCGCCTCGGAGAGATCGGTCATCGTCATCTGGGCGCGATCGAAGCGCGCGCCGCGCAGGTCCGTCGTCCGGAAGCACGTCTTCTCGAGCACGGCGTCGCGGAAGTCGGCCTCCGGCAGGCCGCTCTTGTAGATGGCGACCCCCTCGGAGAAGCGCGCCCCCACGAAGCGCGCCCGCGCCCCCGTGCAGCTCATCAGCGTCGCCTTGTGCAGCCGGGCGCCCGAGAGATCCGCGCCGTCGAGCGAGCACTCGAGCAGCATCGCCCGCTCGAGGTTCACCCCGGTGAGGTTCGCCCCGGCGAAGCTCGCCTGGAGGAACGTGCAGACCGCGAGGTCCGCGCCGGAGAGATCCACGCCCTCCCAGCTCACCTGCAGGACGTCGGCGCGCTCGAGCCGCGCGCGCTGGAGCCGCGCCCCGGCGAGCTTCGCGCCCATCAGGACGGACTCGGTCAGATCGGCGTCGTCGAGCACGGCGCGCTCGAGGTTCGCCTTGCCCAGGTTCGCGCCCCGGAGCCGCGCGCCCGTGAGGTTCGCCCCCGTGAGGTCGGCCTTCGCGAGCACCGCGCCCTCGAGCACCGCGCCGGAGAGGTCGCAGCCGCGCAGGTCGGCCCCCTCCAGCAACGCGCGCGCGAAGCTCATCCCCCGCAGGTCGACCCCGCGCAGGTCGGCGCCGGTGAGATCGCGATCGTCGAGCGGCTCGCGCGCGTCGCGCGCCGCCTCGATGACGACGCGCGCCATCAGGGCGGCCTCGGAGGTCATCGGCAGGGCCGCGGGCGTGAGGTGCGCCGAGCCGCGGTAGCCCTCGCGCGCCGCCTGCTCCAGGCGGACCAGCTGCTCGTGGAACGCCGGATCCGCGAGCATCGCCTCGAGCTCTTCGTTGGGCACGCCGCCGCGGCGCCCCGCCTCGGCCAGCTCGGCGTACTGCTGGAGCTGCGCCTGGGCCGAGAACTTCGGCGGGCCGCCGGGGGGCTCCCCCTCGGTCTCGGCGCGCCGGAGCGTCTCCTCGGACACCCCCATGTCCGCGGCCCGCGCCCGCATGCGCGCCTCGGCCTCGTCCTTCGTGCGGGCGGCCTTCACCTGTTCCTCCTCGAACTTTCGCGACGCGTCGTCCAGGTACACGACCAGCGCGTCGAGGTCGTCGACGGGCGGAGGCGCCTCCTCCTCGGGCAGCGGCGCGTCGAGGCCGTAGCGCGCCGGATCGTCGCCGTCGGCCAGGAGCTCCTCGCGGCGACGCTCGCGGTCCCGCTCCGCGCCGCGCCGCAGGTTCTTCGCGGCCAGGTTCTCGCTCTTGATCCACTGCATCATGTCGAGCCCGGCGATGTTCGCCGCGACGCCCGACTCGCGCGGCGGCATGAGATCGCTGTCGCTGAGCCCCGCGATCGCGCCCCGGTCCTTGTCGAGCCGCCGGGCGAGCGCCTCGCGGTAGTGCTCGATCGGCCGGGGGCGGCCGATCTCCTCGCAGGCCACGACGAGATCGACGATCTCCGCCGCGTCGTCGTCGGCCACCGGCATCGAGCCGTGGAAGATCACGACGCCGAGGTTGGCCGAGGGGAGGAGCCACACCGTGTCGCAGCGGACCGGGAGCTCCAGGAACGCCTCCCCGCTCGCGTCGCGGCGGGTGACGAGCACGCGCGCGCAGAGGCCGGGGAGCGCGCCCTCGATGCGCGGGCGCGCCGGGTGCATGTTCTCCACGAGGAACGCCTCGTCGCCCCGGAACGGCTCGGCGCTCCACTGATCGCTCGGCGCGACGTTGAAGAACGACGGATCGACGTCGGGCGGCAGGCCGGGCGCCCACTTCTCGGCGTAGTCCCCGCCGTACGTCCCCGCGCGGGCGCGGCGCTGGGCGAAGCTCACGTCCATCGGGAGGAAGGACGCCGGGCCCGGCCGGTCGGACGGCGAGCGGATCAGCGCGCCGTAGTGCTCCACGTTCGGGAGCAGCCGGACGCGCTGCCCGCCGCGCTCGACCTCCTCGATCCCCTTGCCATAGGGGTTCGCCGGGTCCTTCGGCCCGCCGAGAGCGCGCGCCCAGTCGATGGGCATGTCCGAGAACGGCTCCGGCTCGGTGAAGCCGCGGCCGGTCCAGTGCCGGTCGCCCAGCACGGCCAGGCGCTTGTCGATGGATCCGAGCCGCGCGCGCACGAACGACGCGGCGACGCGGCGGCCCTCCGGGGCGTGGCACCGGCCCGCGACGAGCAGCTCGCCGCGCGCCTTGGCGATGCCGTCGTCGAGCGCGATGTTGCCGAGCTCCGCCATCGCGGCCGGCCAGAAGGTCATCTCGTCGACGACCGCGCGCGGCGCGTCGAGCGGGAACGCGACCATGGCGCCCACGTGGAACCTGAGCCGACGCGCGACCTCGACGACGCGCGTGAGCGCCGGGATCTTGAGGGGTTTAACGACTCGCATCCGCGCTCACAGCTTCGTCACGGCGATCTGGTGCGCGAGGACCGCCCCGATGATCGCGCCAATCGCCTGCTGCTTCACGTAGGCGCCGACCTGCTTCAGCTTCACGCCGACGGCCTTCTTGTCCATCCCGACATAGTCGAGCTTGATCCCCACGAACTCGAGCTTGATCCCGTACAGCGTCTGGTACAGCGCGGCGTGGTCGGTCTTGAGGACGCCGCTCGCGCCCTTGTAGACGTAGAGCTCGTGCTTGTTCGGCGTGATGTCGAACGTCATCCCGAGCACCTCCCACTTCAGGTCGGTGGCCGTGATCTTCGCCTTGGGCGCCTTGATCACGAAGCTCGTGTCGCTCTCCAGGTCGACGTTCCCGCCGAAGTGGCCCTTCCAGGTGGTGGCGACCTCCGTCTGCCAGCTCTTGTAGTCGTCGAAGCTCAGGGCCGTGACCTTGTGCGTCCACGGACCGGTCACCGTCGATGAGCCCTCCGGCTCGATGGTCTGCGTGTACTTGCCGTGGACGTCGTGCTTCATCCCGCCGCTCGTGATGGTCAGCTCCATCCCGTCGGTGATCGTCTGCTTCATGCCCCCGGCTTCGACCGTGTCCACGCGGCCCGTCTTGATCGTGGTCGTGCGCGTCGCGTAGTACGTCTCCGTCGCCGCGGCGGTGACCTGGAGCGTATAGGTCCCCCCGATGCCCGCCCAGAGGTTGCACACCACCATGCTGGACTTGTTGCCGCCGACGTTCTCCCAGGAGTCGCCGCCGATCCAGGACCCGCCGTCGCCCCCCGTCGTCTCGAGGTAGCTGAACGTGACGCTGACGAGGCTGCTGCCCGCGATCGCCGGGTCGGCGTTCTCGGGGGACAGGAACGTGCCGACCTGCGTCTCGCCGTCGCCCGTGTAGACCGAGGAGTGGCCGCCGCTCGGCGTGCCCATGTAGATGCCGGTGCGGTTGTTCGGCGTGTGGAGGAAGATGAACTCCTTGCCCTGCTCGTCCTCGAGCACGAGCTGGTTGCCGGCGCCGGTCCGGATGATGTTCTGGCTGTGGTTGCGCTCCGCGACGACGCTCGGCCGGTGCGCGTTGGGCACGACCCCGGCGATGAACGGCCGGTCCGGGTCGCCGCCGAGGAAGGCGATCATCACCTCGGTGCCCTTGCGCAGCGGGAAGTGGAAGCCCTCCGTGGTCCCGCCGTGGGGCTGCATCATGCGCACCCGCGTCGAGACGCGCGCGTCGGGCAGCCCGCTCGTGTCGAACTCGAAGCGCACGAGGTAGCGGCCGTCGGCGTCGATCTGGGCGTACTGGCTGTCGGCGGCGCCGCAGACGATGGCGTTCTCGAACCCGTAGATGCGCGGCCACGGCGTCGTCTGCGGCGCGCGGAACTGCGCGTCGGCCGGGATGGCGAGCAGCTTCATGCCGTAGATGTCCTTGCCCGAGAGCCGCGTCAGCCGCGCGATCTCGGGCGTGATCCCGGCGATCGACGCGGTGTGGTGCACCTCCAGCGCGAGCCACTGGTCGCCCACGTCGGCCGGCTGGTCCTCCAGCGAGAACCGGTACCCGGCGCGCGGGCCGAGCAGGTCGCCGCTGCCGCGCAGGGTCACCTCGCGGCAGCCGATCGACTGCGCGCGCACCTGCGCGAGGCGCTCGGCGTCGCTCTGCAGGAAGACGCGGTAGCCGTACTCGCGGATCGCGCCCATCCCCTTCGCGGTGATGCTGCTCTCGCCCTTCACCGACGCGGACGGGTTCGCGTAGTTGTAGTCGGCGATGGTGACGCTCTTCGGGAGCCACTGCACGTCCTGCTCGAGGTGGTGCAGGCCCGGCGGCGCGGTCACGTCGTCGCCGAAGAGGGGGATGTAGCGCACCGTGCCGCCGCCCGGGAAATCGTCGTGCAGCCCGCGGTCGTCCACGATGACGAGCACCTCGCTCGAGCCGTCCTCGGGGTGCTCGAAGAAGTAGTAGAGCCCCTCGCGCTCGAGCCACCGGTGGAAGAACGCGAGGTGCGTCTCGCGGTACTGCGCGACGAACTCCTCGTTCGGGTAGTCGCCCTCGTCGATCGAGAAGCGGAACTCGCTTGTCGCGAGCCCGCCGCTCTGGAGCGTCGACGAGAGGAACTCCTTCACGGGCTGGTTCGTGAAGACGTGGCTGCGCCAGAAGTGGCGCAGGAGCCACAGCTTCGGCACGAGCAGCGCCTGGTAGAGCGCCCGGTCCGCGTTCTGGTGCAGGAGCCGCACGCTCGCGATGACCCCGTGCAGCACGAAGGGGTCGTTCTCCTCGCCGCGGCCCGCGCGCACGGTCGCGCGCTCGCCCACCGCCTTGCGCACGTCGGTGTTCGCTGGGACGGAGAAGAAGAGCTCGAACTCGTACGGCTGCGAGACGTGCTCGGTGCCCCGGAAACCGATGAAAGCGACGCTGGCGAGCGCCGAGCACGAGAGCGTGAGACCGTCGTGGCGCATCAAGAGCCTCCCCATCCCAAGCCTGGGTGTTGAGGGCGGAATCTCGGCGCGTCGCGCCGCGGCGTCAACGCTCGCCTGCTCCCGGGCGGCGCAACAGAACAGCGGATCCAGCGGTGGGATGAGCGCGCACCTGTACGCGTCCGGCGCCGGGCCGCGCAGCTTCGCGGGCGTGCGCGCACCGCGAGATCGTGCCGAATCTTCGCGCGATGGCGGATTCGTGCAGCATCATCGCACTGCGTCGTCGTGCGACGGTGGATTCATGCAGCGACATCGCACGAACGCGGCCTTGTGCAGCGGCCTCGCGCCGTCTCAGCGCGCGGCGGCCGTGAGCGCGGCCACGGCGCTGCGCGTGAAGTCCCGGAGGCGCGCGACGTCCTCGGGGCGAGGGGCCAGCGAGCG
The DNA here is from genome assembly GCF_051521455.1 of Sorangium sp. So ce887. NCBI lineage: Bacteria > Pseudomonadati > Myxococcota > Polyangiales > Polyangiaceae > Sorangium > Sorangium sp. So ce887. The sequence goes on from NZ_CP150354.1 coordinate 7,076,171, forward strand.
CGCGTCGCAGTAGAGCCGGCGGGCGATCTCGATCTGGAGCGCGTGCACCCCCTCGTCGCGGCGCGCGTGCCGCTCGACCGCGTGGCCGCCGGGGAACGGGTCGTCCAGCGCGAGCGAGAGGCCGTGCGCGCGCGCGACGGCGGCGACCGCGTCGCGCGCCCACGCGGCCGCGCTGGCGCCGCCCCGGGTCCCGAGCACGACGTCGGCCACGCCCGGGAACATGACGTCGGGATAGCTGTGCGCCGAGACCAGGATCGCGACCCCGTGACGCGCGCGCGCGCCGGCGAGGCGCGCGGCGATCTCGGCGTGGTACGGCTCGAGCACCTCGCGCACGCGGCGCTCGACCTCGGCGCGGGGCGGCGGGCTCTCGAGCCACTGCTCGCCGCTCGCGGACCGCCGCCGCACCTCCCGCAGCCCGTAGGGGAGCTTGTCCTCGTAGGGCGTGGGCACGCGCGGGGCCGTGTTGAGGTCGATGACGAAGCGGCTCAGCGTCGCGACGACGAGCGCGGCGCCCTCGAGCGCGACGTCGCCGAAGAGCGCGTCCGCCGCGATGTCCGCGTCGGCCACGAGGGCGCGCTCCGGCACGCGGGTGAAGCGCGCCGTGAGCTCGTCCACGACGAGGCCCGCGTGCGGGACCTCGACGACGACCGGCCCCGGCGTGGCGGGCTCGTGGACGCGGAAGGGAGACGGCGGCGCGGACATCGTTGCTCCGGAGGGTGGGCGCGGCGCGGGCCCCTGGCAACGCCGGGTTTTTCGCACGGGCGCCCCGGTTTGCGCTCTCATGGCCGGCCATGGACCACCCGACGTGGCTGCTCGCGAGCCGCTACCACCTCGACACCTGGCTGTCGTTGCTCCTTGTGTACGTCGTCGCGACGGCCGGCCTGCTCGCCCTCGCCGCCAAGGCGCTCCGGGCGTCGCTCCGGGAGCGCCGCGCCGCCGCGCAGGCCGATGCCTCGTTCAACCCCGGCGTCGCGCTCGCGCCCGGCGAGGCCGTCGTCAAGGGCACCGTCGAGCGGGAGCAAGGCGCGGACGTGGCCGTGCGCGTCGAGGTCGAGCAGGAGGGGTCCGAGACCGAGAGCTCCGGGGTCTGGAGCCACGAATGGTCCGAGACCGACCGCAAGGTCCGGGTCCACCCCTTCTACCTTCGCCACGCCTCCGGCGTCCGCATCCGCGTGGAGCCGGGCGAGGACGTGCAGCTCGTCGACGCGCTCGACGGCATGATCCTTGTCGATCGCAAGAAGCGCGTTCGCGTGGCCGAGCTCGTGCCCGACGAACAGGTCTTCGCGGTCGGCGAGCTCCGGCGCGCGCCGGATCCCGAGGCGCCGACCCAGGGGTACCGCGGCGTGGCGCAGGGATACCTGCTCGTGCCCCCGCCCTGGCGGCCCATGCTCCTCTCGTCCGAGCCGCTCGGACAGCGGTTCGCGCGCAGGGCCGCGTTCCACCTGCGGTGGGCCGTCGTGGCCGCCGTCGCGGCGCTCGCGTTCAACGCCGCGTTCGCGCCCTTCCACGCGCGCCTCTGGCTGGGGGAGACGGTCGACGTCGGCGTGACGGATCTCAAGAAACGCGAGAGCGGTGACGACGAGACCCACTTCGATGTTTCGATGCGGACCGCCGGCGGCGTCGCCCTCTCGGACGAGGCGTCCCACACCGACTTCGTCCGGCTCCGCGGGGTGCAGCGGATCAAGGCGCGCTACGTCCCGTCGTGGCCCTCCGCCAGCACGCTCGGCCCCGACGTGACGGTGCATTCCGCCGCCTTCGTCGCCGTGCCGCTCCTCGGCGCCCTCGCGCTCGCGTACGTCCTCCGCACGCACTCGTCGCGGCCCTGGTACGACAAGAAGCTTGTCGAGCAGGGGAGCGGCAAGCTGCCCGACAGCGAGCTTGCCGCGCAGAAGCCCCCGAAGCGCCCGGAAGGTCGCCGCCGGGAGACCTCCTCAGGATAGGCGCGCCTCGTCGCGGCGCCTCGTGAGCCGATGAGACGACCGGAGCGCATTGCGATGACCCGGAGCGCATTGCTATGCGTCGCTCCTTTCTTCACCCCGCCGCGCGCGGCGGGCTCGTATAAGGGACCTGCACCATGAAGATCTCCGAGTACACCGCCTTCGATGCCCTGGGCCTCGCGGAGCTGGTCCGCCGGCGCGAGGTCACCCCTGCCGAGCTCATGGACGTGGCGTCGGCCGCCGTCGAGCAGGTGAACCCCGCGCTCAACGCGGTGATCTCCTCGCTGCGCGACGACGCCGAGCGGGCGATCCGCGCGGGGCTCCCGGAGGGGCCGTTCACCGGCGTGCCGTACCTGGTGAAGGACCTCGGCCTCCTCGTCGCGGGCACGCCGACCGGCATGGGCTCTCGCCTCTTCCAGGGCCTCGTGTCGCCCGCGGACGACGAGCTCATGACGCGCTTCCGGCGCGCGGGGCTCGTGTCGCTGGGCAAGACGAACACCCCGGAGCTCGGCCTCAACGTGGTCACCGAGCCGGCCGCGCACGGGCCGACGCGCAACCCGTGGCGCCCGGATCGCACGCCCGGCGGCTCGAGCGGCGGCGCGGCGGCCGCGGTGGCGGCGCGGATGGTGCCCATGGCCCACGGCAACGACGTCGCCGGGTCGATCCGCGTCCCGGCGTCGTGCTGCAACCTCTTCGGGCTGAAGCCCACGCGCGGCCGCGTCCCGACCGGCCCGATCGAGGGCGAGGTCCTGATGGGCTTCGCCACCGACCACGTGCTGACGCGCTCGGTGCGGGACAGCGCGGCGCTGCTCGACGCGATCGCCGGGCCCGATCCGGGCGCGCCGTACTTCGCGCCGCCGGGGCCGCGGTCGTTCCTGGAGGAGGCGCGCACGCCGCCCGGACGGCTGCGGATCGCGTTCAGCGACGCCGCCTGGAGCGGGGTGCCGGTGCACGACGAATGCAAGCTGGCGGTGCGCCGGGCCGCGGCGCTGTGCGAGCAGCTGGGGCACGAGGTCGTGCCCGCGCGGCCGGAGATCGACTGGGAGCGGGTGCGGATCGCCTTCAGGATGCTGCTGTCGTACCAGGCCCACCTGCTCGATCGCGTCTGCCCGCTGTTCGGGCTCGCGCCGGGGCCCGACACGCTCGAGGCGGCCACGCTGATCATGGCCGAGGCCGGCCGGAGGATGAGCGCCGTGGATGTGCACGACGTGCTCGTCGCGCGCGATCAGCTCTCGCGGGAGCTCGGGCAGTTCTTCACGCAGTTCGACGTCCTGCTCACGCCGACGCTGGCCACGCTCCCGATCCCGCCCGGCACGCTCGACGCGAGCGATCCGACCGTGGGGGCCGAGGCCTGGCTGGACCGGCTCTTCGAGTTCGCGGCGTTCACGCCGCTGTTCAACGTGAATGGGAGCCCGGCCATGTCGGTGCCCCTCCACGTGACCGCCGACGGCCTGCCGGTCGGCGTGCAGTTCGCGGGCCGGTACGCGGACGACGCCACCTTGCTGCGCCTCGCGGGTCAGCTCGAGCAGGCGGCGCCGTGGGACAGGCGCCGGCCGGGGATCTGCGCGGAGTGAGCGGCCCCGTGAGCCGCCGCCGGGATCAGGCCCCGGGAGCGGCTCGCCCTCCTCCGGGTTGACGACGGCAAGCACGTCGAAATTTACAGCGTCAGTGACACCGCACAGGCAGGAAACGGCCGGGTCGGTGCGCGCGGTGAGGATCGATGATCAGAACCGAACCCTTCGGGAATCTGACTACGCGCAAAGTGCGCGCCGTTCGCTGCGCCAGGACGATGCCCCCGAAGAGAAGCGATTCGCGAGTGCGACGAGACCGAGCTGCCGTCGGCGGCTCGGCGAGCGCCGGCGGCAATCCGGAGGCGGGGGCAGGCGGCTCGCCCCCCACGGAGGAACCGCCGACGCCTGAGCCTGTGTTGATCACCTCCAGTCCAGACGCCTACTGGAAAGAGGGGACGGTGACCGAGGTCACGACCGAGGCTGCCGATGTGACCGTCAACGACGCCTCCACGGCGCAGGACTGGGCCGGCTTCGGCGGAACCTTCAATGAGAAGGGCTGGGAAGCCCTCTCCGCGCTCAGCCCGGAAGATAGAGACCGAGCGATCAAGCTCCTGTTCGACGCGGCGGACGGCGCGAAGTTCATCTACGGGAGGATCCCGATCGGGGCGAGCGACTATGCCACGAGCCGCTACACGCTCAACGACACGGCCAACGACACGTCGATGGAAAGCTTCTCCATCGCGCGGGACAAGGAGAAGCTGATCCCCTTCATCAAGGCGGCGATGGCGGTCAATCCTGACATTCACTTCTGGGGCAGCCCCTGGACACCTCCCCCGTGGATGAAGGACAACAACGCGTACGATCGCGGGAACATGAAGGACAACGCCGCGAACCTGGACGCGTATGCCCTCTATTTCGCCAGGTTCGTGGAAGAGTACGGCAAGGAAGGCATCGAGATCGAGGCCGTCCACCCGCAGAACGAGCCAGGCTTCCCTCAGGACTATCCGTCCTGTCTCTGGACGGGGGCGCTGATGGCCAAGTTCATCGGGAGCCATCTGGGGCCGACGTTCGAAGAGCGGGGCATCAGCGCCGACATCTTCGTGGGCACCATGTCCAACACCCAGACGGACGGCAGCATCGTGACCACCGTCATGGACAACGCCACCGCCAAGTCCTACGTCAAAGGCTACGGCTTCCAGTGGGGCATGCTGGACACCTTCACCGGCCTGGGTCTGAACAAGAGCTTGACCATCTGGCAGACCGAGCACAAGTGCGGCAATTACCCATGGCAGAGCGGGACCAACCAGACCAAGGCCCCGAACGACCATGCGTATGCCGTGGAGAGCTGGGGCCTCATCAGGGACTGGATCAAGAAAGGCGTGAACGCCTACTCCGCCTGGAACATGGTGCTGGACACGGCGGGCAGGAGCCTGGATACGGTGCGGCCCTGGGCGCAGAACGCGCTTCTGGCCGTGGACGTTTCGGGGAAGAAGCTGAACATCACCCCCGCCTATTACGTCTTCCGCCACGTCTCCCAGTACGTCGATCCAGGAGCCAAGGTCGTCGCGACGAGCGGCGGTGATGCGCTGGCCTTCAAGAACCCTGACGGCACCCTCGTCGCGGTCATGTACAACTCTGGAGACGCCAAGCAGGCGGTCGTCGCGGTGGGCGGCAAGAAGCTGCAGTTCGAGCTGCCTGCCAGGGGATGGGCCACCGTCAACTGGAAGTGATCCCCGCCTGAGCCACGGGCGCCGCGCACGTCTTGCGGGATTCCTCCTGTACGCCGCCAGACAGCATTCTAAGGAGGTGTTTCCAGCTTTGCTACACAGGAGAGCACGTACCTGCTGAGCACGTCTCCGGAAGGTCATCGACAACAGGTCGCGCGCCGCTCCGGGAAATGTACCGCCGAGTTGCGGATCTTTGTCGTGAAGAAAACGACTGCCATATTCCGGCCGGAGCGCGGATGTGGCATCATCCGCCAATGCATACCCTCACGTACAGATTCATTCGTAGCATTCGATGCCTCGTCCTCGTAGGCCTGCCGCTCGCCGCGCTGAACTGCTCCAGCAGTGACCCCGATCCGTCGGGGGACGGCGGCGGCGGCGCCGCCGCAGCGACGAGCAGCGGAACCACCACCAGCACTGGCACCGACAGCACGAGCTCGTCCAGCAGCTCCACCTCGTCGGCGACGTCCGGGAGCGGCGGAGCGGGTGGCGCGGGAGACGGCGGCGGCAGCGGAGTGGGTGGAGAGGCCGGCGGCGGCGGCGAGCCCTCCAGTGCATTCACGCTCACGAGCCCCAATCACGCGGAAGGCGCCGAGTTCGCCGACAAGTACACCTGCGCGGCCGCCGGCTTCAACAACAGCCTGCTGCCGGAGCTCAACTGGACCGCAGGCCCTCCGGGCACGAAGAGCTACGCCATCACCTTCATCGATGTCACCCTGTCGACCAAGACGCCGCCCGACCCTAACGGCTATCACTGGGTCATCTACAACATTCCAGCCGACGTCACCTCGCTGCCCGAGGAGTTCAAGGACGCAGCGTCGATAGGCGCCAAGCAGAACAACAACTACCTCGGGCCTTGCCCCAATTTCGCCGGCGGGAACGCCAACACCGACACCTACGAGTTCACGATCTACGCGCTCGCCGAGGAGTCGGTGACGATCACGGGCAACGGCACGGCCGCGGCGAGGGACGCGGAGACGAAGCTCGAGGCGAACAATCTGGCGAAGGCGAAGCTCACCGGCACGTCCGATGCCTCCCAGCCTCGATGAGCGGTAGCGGGCGTCGGTGGTCGTAGGGGGATGACCTGGCGGGCCGGTTCGCGAGCGTGAGCGGAGACCTGTCGCCGCTCGCCGGGGCAGGCCATCCTTCACCGATGCAGCTGTGGCTCGCCTTCACCTCCCCCTTCGCCCGCAAGGTCCGCATCGCCGCCCACGAGCTGGGCCTCGCGGGAGAGATCGAGCTCGTGGAGACCGATCCGTGGACGGATGCGCGCCTGCGGGCGGTCAACCCCCTGGCCAAGGTCCCCACCCTCATCCTCGAAGACGGCGAGGTCCTCTACGAGTCGTCGGCGATCTGCGACCATCTGGACGAGCGGGCCGGCGGCGGACGGCTCTTTCCCCGGTCCGGCCGCGAGCGTCGCCGCGCCTTGCGGCTTCAGGGCCTGACCGACGGCGCGGCCACGGCCGCCGGGCGGCTGTTCGCCGCCGAACGACGCGCCCCGCCGCAGCTGGACCCGATGACACCGAGGTTCGAACAAGCGATCGCCGCGTCGCTCGACGCGATCGAGACCGAGTCGCTGTCGAAGGACGTCTTCACGATGGCCGAGGTCGGGGTCGCGTGCCTGCTCGGCTACCTCGACTTCCGCTGGCCCGAGCGCGACTTCCGCGCCGGACGCCCGGCCCTTTCGGATTGGTGGACCGCCATGGCGGACCGCCCTTCGATCGTCGCGACGGCGCACCGCTTGCCGGCGGTCGATCCCCTCCCCTGATCGCGCATCGCCTCGGAGCGTCGTCCGACAGCCCTGCTTCAGGTGCACGCCTGCTCCAGGGCGCTCACGAGGGTCGCCGTCGCCCGGCGCTGTGGCGCGCCGCATCGCCGGGCGTCCGCGACCGCGCGCGGATCAGTACTGGGTGTTGTTGGACGTGGTGATCTTCGAGGAGCTCACGCCCATGAAGAGCTCCTTGCCGATGTCTCTGTAGCGGGTGTTCGTCATCGTCACGCTGCTGCTGCTGCTGTCCGTCCTGAAGATGGACTCCTTCATCTTCGAGATGTCACAGCGGTCGATGAAGACGTCGACCTTGAAGTCGGTGCCGCCGTTCTGCCGGATGAACTTGCCGGCGTTCTCCGCCTTGAAATTCGAGACCCTGAACGTGCTGGCCGCATTGATCTGGAAGACCTTGTCGTCGCCGTTCTTCGCGGAGCCGCCGTTCAGGACCACGGTGCCGGACTTCTTGACCGTCAGGGCATCTTCGCCGATGTCCTCCCAGACGATGTTCTCGAGCGTGACGTTGCCGTACGTGTGAATGCCGTCGGCGGCCGGAGCGCCGAGGACGACGTTCTTCAGCTTCGCGCCGTCCTCGAGCTTGAACACCGGCTTCTGCCCCTCTCCCTGGCTGCCGTCGCCGAGCGTGTCCTTGTTGGCGATGAACCGCTTACCGCCGCCGTCGAACGTCTCGCCGGCCTTCACGAGGATCGTCGCGTTGACGACGCCGCCGCTCCCTGGCGTCGTGGAGCCGCCGCCCGAGTCGCCGCCGCCCGAGTCGCCGCCGCCGTCCACCGGGACGAGCTCGATGTAGTCGATCTTGAGGTCGTAGCCGGACGCGGAGGAGTTCTTGCCCGTGACCTTGAAGGTGAATTCGACATTCCCGGAGAGCGACTTCTCCGCGAGCTTCGCCGTCGTCCAGCTGTCGCCCGTGGCGGAGGTATAGGCGTCGAAGGACTTCACCGAGGAGCCGTTCGCGCTCAGCTCGTACTTGCCGTACACGTTCCGCTTGGCATACCGGAGGACGATCTCGTACTTGCCGGACGCGACCGACGTGGAGAACTTGAAGGTATCGCCGCTCTGGTTAGCGCGGAGCTTCACGTTGTCCGCGTTGTCCTCGACCCTGTCGCCGGAGGAGATGGACCAGGACTGATCCTCCGCCTGGATCTTGACGACGCTGAGCGCATCGCTCGTCGCATCCATGTCCACCGCGCCCTCGTCGGCCGCGATGCAGCCGACAAGAGCGAGCGACAGCAGCGAACCCAAAGCACCGACCCATTTCAAGCTCATGGTATCATCCCTCGCTGGTTGCATTCCGCGCGACCGAGCTCGTAGCCAAGCTATGTCAGAAGATCTCAACCTGCTCGACGGTCCAGAGCCCTGCGCCCCTCGCCTCGATGCAGCGCCCCGCCGCGCGTCTCGACAGGTCTCCAAAGCAACGCTCGGGCCACGAAGCGACTTTGCCCGAGATCGCCCAAATGCACGCTATTGTTGCATTTTTCCGCCCGAAAACCGCGGTTCGAGCGTTCCGGCTTCAAGGCATGCTCGCCGCTGTCGCGCGGGGTTGTCAACCACGTCAACGCGAGGTTGACAGGCGAACCCCGCCGGCGACTCGGCACCTCACGCCCGACACAGGGCCACACGGTGGGAGCGCGTGGCCCAGAGCGCTCCTATGGCAGCACCTGACCTGAGCTGTCCACGCTGGTCCCCGGGCGCCACGGTCCGCCGGGCTGCGGGGGCGGTCGTTCCGGCACTTTTCCAGGGGCAGCGGACCTGGTAGACACGGGGCCGGTCGATTTTTTCGCCCGACCGATGAATCCGACCCCCTGCGGGGGTCAGTAGCTTCGAACCTATCCCACTGTGGAGGCGACCATGTCAGCGAACAGTTCCCGCAAGCTCTTCGTCAACCTCTCCGTCCGTGACCTGAAGCGGTCGGTCGAGTTCTTCACCAGGCTCGGCTTCTCGTTCAACCCGCAGTTCACCGACGAGAAGGCGACCTGTATGATCCTCAGCGAGGAGGCGTACGTGATGCTCCTCGTCGAGGAGCGCTTCAAGGACTTCACAAGGAAGCAGATCTGCGACACCGCCACGTCGACCGAGGGCATCTTCGCGCTCTCGGCCAGCAGCCGGGCCGAGGTCGACGAGATGGTCAACACCGCCATCGCGTCCGGCGGGACGGAGGCGGGCGACCCGGCCGATATGGGCTTCATGTACTACCGGCGCTTCTACGATCTCGACGGCCACCACTGGGAGGTGTTGCACATGGACCCGAACGCCGTCCCGCCGCAGTAGGCGCCGGCGCATCTCGCGGGGTAGGGCCGACTCTACCCTCGGATACGAAAGCACGAGCGCGGCGGCGCAGGAGAGCTTGCGCCTCCGGTGTCACGGCCATCCGCTCTCACGACCCCTCGGCCGATCCCCCGCAGCGGCCCTGCCTACCGGCCCGCACCGTTCGCGGGCAGCGCCGCCGCGCGCGGGCGCGCCACGAGCGGCTCCTCGCCCGGGATGCGCAGGGGGCTCGGCAAGTACGGATCCAGCTCGCCGGGCTCGAAGCGGCAGAGGCCGATCACGTGCCAGAACGAGCCGGCGATGTCGCCGCCGAGCTTGTAACGGCCATCCGGGCTGAAGGCGGCCCAGCCCTCGGGACAGGGCAGCAAGATCGCGAGACAGCCGCCCGTCGCCACGTCCCATAGACGCAGGGTGCCGTCGGCAGACGCGGAGGCGAGGAGGAGGCCGTCGGGGCTGAAGGCGATCCCCTGGACCGATGCCTTGTGACCCTCCAGGGTGCGGAGGACACGACCCCGCTTCACATCCCACAGGCGCACCGTCTTGTCCGACGACCCCGACGCGAGCATCTGGCTGGCCGGGTTGAACGCCACCCCCCGCACCCCGCGGGTGTGCCCCTCGAAGGAGAACAAGGCACGACCGCTCCCGACCTCCCAGAGTCGCACCGTCCGATCGTCCGACCCAGACACGAGCAGGACCCCATCGGGGCTGAATGAAACGCCGCGGATCCCGTCGGTGTGCCCCTCGAACGCGCGCAGCGCCCGGCCGCTCGCGACCTCCCAAAGACGCACCGTCCTGTCGTCCGAGCCCGTCGCCAGCGTCAGCCCGACCGGGCTCCACGCCACGCTGCACACCCGGTGCGTGTGGCCCTCGAGCGTGCGAATCGCTCGGCCGCTACCCACCTCCCAGAGACGCACCGTCCTGTCGTCCGATACCGACGCCAGCGTCTCCCCCTCCGGGCTGAACGAAACGCCGCGGATCGCCTGCGCGTGGCCCTCGAACGAGCGCAGGAGCCGGCCCCGGGCGACCTCCCAGAGACGCACCGTCTTGTCGTCCGAGCCCGACGCCAGCGCCTGACCATCCGGGCTGAACGCGACGCTGCGGATCCCGTGCGTGTGCCCCTTGAACGTGCGAATCGCGCGGCCGCTCTTGATCTCCCAGAGACGCACCGTCTTGTCGTCCGAGCCCGACGCCAGCGCCTGACCATCCGGGCTGCACGCCACCCCGAGCACCCAGTCGGTATGGCCCTCGAAGCTGCGCAGCGCGTGACCCCGCGCGACCTCCCAGAGACGCACCGTCTTGTCGCGCGACCCCGACGCCAGCGTCTGGCCGCTCGGGCTGAACGCCACGCTGCACACCCCGTGCGTGTGCCCCTCGAACGCGCGCAGCGCCCGGCCGCTCGCGACCTCCCAGAGACGCACCGTCCTGTCCAGCGACCCCGACGCCAGCGTGAGACCGTCGGAGCTCCAGGAGACCCCGAAGACCCAGTCGGTGTGGCCCACGAACGTGCGCAGCGCGCGGCCACCCCCCGCATCCCACAGGCGCGCCGTCCGGTCCGACGACCCCGACGCGAGCGCCTGACCGTCCGGGCTCCACGCCACGGCGAGGACCCAGTCGGTGTGCCCCTCGAAGCTGCGCAGCGCATGGCCGCTCCGGACCCGCCACAGGCGCACCGTCTTGTCCGACGAGCCCGACGCGAGCGTCTGGCCATCCGGGCTGAACGCCACGCTGCGCACCCCGAGCGTGTGGCCCTTGAACGCGCGCACCAGGCGGCCGGTCCCGGCCTCCCACAGGCGCACCGTCTTGTCCGACGACCCCGACGCGAGCAGCAGCCCGTCCGGGCTCCACGCGACGCTGCGCACCCCGTGCGTGTGCCCCTCGAACGTGCGCAGCGCGCGGCCGGTCGTCACCTCCCACACGCGCACCGTGTTGTCCGACGAGCCCGACGCGAGCAGCAGCCCGTCCGGGCTGAACGCCACGCTCATCGCCGCGCCGAGGTGCCCGTGCATCGCCCGGATCGCCTGCCCGGTGACCGCATCCCAGAGCCGGACCGAGCCGTCCTCGTGGCTCGCCGCCAGGAGATCGCCCAGCCGGCTCCACGCCACCGCGTTGCACGGCGAGACCGGGACCCACATCGGATCGGCCGCCCGCGGCCGGGGCGGCGCCGCGCCGTCCGCCGAGAGCGACCCGAGCGACACCCCCCGCGCGCCGACCAGCTTCGCGCCGCGCAGCTGCGCGTCCGTGAGATCGGCGCGCGTCAGATCCGCGCCGACAAGCCGCGCGAACGAGAGATCCGCGCCCCGCAGATCCGCGCCCGCGAGGTCGGCGCCGGTGAGATCCGCCCGCGCGAGCTGCGCCGCGCCCAGCGACGCGCCGGCGAGCCGAGCCTCGACAAGCGTGGCGCTCCAGAGGTTCGCCTGCGTCAGATCGGCCTTCCGCAGGTCGGCGCAGGCGAGGTTGCACCCGCTCAGGTCCTGCCCCGCCAGGTTGACGCCGGCCACCACGTCGAGCTCGTCGCGGACGACCCCGCCCGCGTCGTCCCTCGCCTCGTCGTCCTTGGCCAGGAAGCGCGCGACGCGCAGGGCGTTGTCCTTGGCGTTCCCCTCGGCCGCCCCGTGCAGGATCCGCTGCGCCCACGACGCCGCCACCCCGCGCCCCGCGAGCGACACGAAGAAATCGACCATGAGCTCGCTCATCTCGTCGGCGCCGAGCGCGGCGCTGTCGCCCGTCTCCTTCACCTCGCGCGCCGCCGCCTCGGCCACGAGCCACTCCAGCGCCGACCGGTGCACGAACGAGAACGACCCCTCCGCGTCCCGCACGAGCAGCGAGCCCGAGCCGATCAGGTGCTCGACGATCCCCCGCTCGATCGGCGGCGCGTCCGGCGGCTGCACGCCCTTGATCAGGCTGTCCGGCAGCTCGCCGAGCACGACCGCCGGCGTGTTCCGATCCCAGAGCAGCCGCGCCAGCCGGGTCATCGCGGCCCGCAGCGCGTCCCGCGGGATCCCGCGCGGCGCGCCCCGCGGGTTCGCGCGCGCGTGCTCGTGATCGAGCCACTGCTCGACGAGCACCTCGTACAGCTTCGCCGACGTGATCTTCCCCGTCCGCGCCTTCGCCTGCCGCAGCTTGTCCGGATCGATCTTCGCGATGAACCCGAGCATGCGCGGGTTCTCGGACAGGCCGAGCAGGTCCTTGACCTCGTGGAGCAGCCGGTAGCGCGCCTCCGCCTCCGCGGGCTCCGGGCTCAGGTTGCCCAGAAACCGCCGGATCTGCGGCTCCCCGAACCCCTGGAGCTGCACGAGGCGGTAGCCCTGCAGCTGCTCGGCCCGCCGGGCGAGCTCGCGCTTGATCGGCGGATCGGTGAGAAAATGCTGCGTCCGGCTGGTCACCACGACCTTGGCGATCCCCTCCGCCGCCTGGACCACGGTGTCGAAGTGCTCGAGCGCGCGGTCGTAGGTGAGCCGCAGGGCGAGCTCGTCGAAGCCGTCGAAGAGGAGCGCGACCCTCCCCTCGGCCAGCATGTACCGGAAGGCCCGCAGATCGACGGGCTCGTTCGCGAGCGCGAAGTGCTGCGCCAGGAGCGAGTCGAGCGAGCGCTGCTTCTCGATGCGGCCGAGCTCGATGAGCACCGGCACGAGCGGGTGCCTGTCCCGCGCCATCCGCCGGGCGAGCTCGCGCAAGAGGAACGTCTTGCCGGCGCCGAAGTCGCCGAGCACCAGCGCGAAGCGCCGGTGGGGCGCGTCGAGCAGCCGCCAGAGCGCCCCGAGCGCGCTGTCGGTCGCGCTCTTCTCGCGATCGCCGAGGCTCACCACCGCCGGCTGCTCGACGTAGAGCCACGGCGGGTACGACGGGTCGGCCTCGATGCGCTCGGTCTGCCACGCGAGGTACCGGCCGAAGTCGATGAGCCCCTGGACCTCGGAGAAGCTCTTCAGCACGACGCCGCGGCGCGCCGCGCTCCGGGCGAGATCGGGTGGCGCCTGCGGGTCGGTGTGGATCAGCGTGGAGCGCAGGTACGGGTCCTGCTGCCGGAAGCGGTGCTCCACCTCGGTGACGTACCGCGTGACGAGCTCCTCGGTGATCGACCGGTCCAGCACGCCGATCACGCGGACGTCGAGGCGCCGGCCGTCCGGCACCGCCACCTCGAGCACGCCCGCGAACGGCGGGGGCGCCCGGTGCTTGGTCACGGTCGCCCCGGGATCGCGCAGGAGCGCCACGCGCTCGACGCGGTCGAGGAAGCTGTCCCGCCGGTCGTCGAACACGCGCTCCCGCTCGCCGTGAGGGCGCTCGCCGTCCTCGGCCGGCTCGCGCAGATCCGGCGCCGAGGCGCGCTCGATCCTCGGCTCGGGCGCGAGGTGCTGCTGCAGGAACGCGAGCAGCGCGGCCGCCGAGGCGCGGCAGGCGAACGCGCGCAGGCCGTCGTCGCCGTCGCGCCCTCCGGGGTCGCCCACCGCGCGCATCAGGATCGAGCGCCTCTGGAAGCGCGCCGCGAGGTCGCCGATGGCCGCGCCCCCGGCCTCCAGGCCGAGCGTGCCCGGCACGACCCGCTGGAGCCGGTCCCAGATGCCCGCGTCCTGCAGGGCCGCCGAGAAGCTGGCGATCGCGCCTACTTGCACGCGGAGCGGAGGATCGGCCGGCAGGGCGTCGGGGTAGAGGAGCCGCTCCTCCAGCACCTTCTCGCGCCCGGCCGCGGTGAGGCCGAGGGCGCCGCCCTTCATCGAGACGAGGCCTTCCTCGAGCGCCTCCTTGAGCCGCGCGGTCCACCCCGGGCAGGCGCGTCGCCGGTCCGGGTGCGCCACGGGGGTCGGCCCGCCCTCGGCCTCGTGCGCGTGGAGCGCGTGCAGGAGCCACCGCAGCGCGGCCGTCCTGGAGGGCGGGCGCGCGCGGGAGAGCGCCGAGAGGTCGAGCTCGCGCGCGAGGTAGGCGGCGTCCATCTTCCACGCGGCCTGGAGGTTGAAGGTGCGCAGGTCGTGGAAGAGCTCCGCCTCGTCGCCCGGCTGCGCGGCCCGCTTGCCGTGGTCGAAGCTGTAGAGCTGATCGGCGACGATCACGTCGCCCGGCGAGACCTTCCTGGGGTCGCCGGCGCAGACGCCGCACATCGCGAGGCAGGCCGGGTCGAGCTCGGCGAGGAGGTGCTGCCCCCGGATGGTCGCGGTGCGCTGCCCCGCCTCGCCGATCCACGCGGCGGCCACGACGAGGAGGCCTCCGCGCGCGCTCGCGAGCGTGCGCCGGTGGTAGCGGAGGCCGCCGAGATCCCGGAGCTCGCGCCACCCCCTGTCGCCCGCCTCGCCTTCGCCCGCCGCGCCCTCGGCGAGGATCGCGTCGAGCTCGTCCTTCTGCGCCGTGACGACGAGCACGTCGACGGGCCCGGCGTCGCGCTCGGCGCCCTGGCCTGCGCCCGAGGCCGCGTCCTTCTGCGCGTCCGCCGCGTGGAGCGCCTTGGCCTCCGCGATGCGCTCCCGGCCTTTCTGGGCGTCGTGCCGGCCGATCGCCGCGAGCGCCTGGGCGGCCACGGCGGAGGCCTCGAGGGCGCGGTCGCCGAGCCGCTCGGCGATGGCGCGCGCCTCGGCGAGCGGCGCCTCGGCCTCGGCGGCGCGGCCTGTGCGCGCGGCGATCCGGAAGGCGCCGATCAGCGCCCGGGCCTCGGGCTCGGGGTCCACGACCTGGCGCGCCAGCGCGAGCGCCTCGCGGTAGCTCGACTCGGCGCGCGCGAGGTCGCCGCCGTCCTCGAGCAGTCCGGCCATCTCGAGCTGGGCGCGGAGGCGCGCCTGGGGCGCGGCGCCTGGCCGCGCGAGCAGGGCGCCGAGGGTCGCCGCCGCCGCGACGACGTGGCCGCGGCGCCGCTCGACGGTGGCCTGGCGCAGGAGCAGCTCCGCCGGGGGCTCCGCCGCGCCCTGCGGCGGGGTGCGCTGCGAGCTCGCGGCGGCGCCCGGGCGGTGCGCAGCGATCTCCACAAGTGCGCCCGGTTCGTGGGCGCCCGGCGAGGGCTCGTCGAGGAGGCGGATCTCGGGGGTGCGGATGGCCCAGAAGTCGGGCGCCTCTTCCCGGCACAGGCCGAGGAAGCTCGGCGGGCCGCACCAGAGCAGGGGGCAGCCGAGGCGGCTCGACAGGGTGTCGTGCCGCTGGTGCTGGTTGAGGAGCCGGAGGCCCTCGCGCACGGCCGCCGGAGGGGGGTCGGAGCCGACGAGGATCACGACCCCCCTCGGCTCGGGCTCTGCCTTGTAGAGGGTGGTGACGAGGTCCTTCCAGGTGGCCTCGTCGTCGCGCGGCTCGATGACCATCGCGCGGCGTCCCTCGCGGGTGAGGAAGTCGCCGAGCGCGCGGCCCACGTCGGGGCCGGGGATCTCGACGGGGAGCAGGACGAAGCCGGGGGTGCGCTCGAGGACCCGGAGCACCTCGCGGAAGCTCCCCAGGAACGGGGACATCGAGGCCGGCAGCGGGGGGCTCGAGGCGCTCATGATCCCGCGCCGAGGCGCTCGGCCAGGTCGGGCGCGCGGCCGGGCGCGCGAGGACGCAGGAGCGCGCGGAGGGCGCGCCGGGGCGAGCCGTCGCGCAGGGGGAGGTCGAGGGGTGGGCCGTCCAGGGACGGCGTGATCACGGAGCTCCTCGAAGAGATCGTCTTCGTCGACTGGATCAACAAGATGCCTTCCCCCCGCGATGCCTGGCAGGGCCGCGCCGCGCCGCGCCGTGACTCTGCCCAGGCCACACCCCGCATGGTGCGGCCAAAGCGCGGGGCCCTGCAATAGGCTGTCGAGGGCGCCGGCGCGGGTGCTGCGGCGGCGCGGAGAGGGGCCAACGTTGCCGTCCTCGGGGCCAACGTTGGCCCCGCGCGGGGCGCGGCGACCGCAGGATGCCCTACACGCCGGCGCGGCCGTGGGCGTTCGCTTGCTCGTCGCCCCACATCGAGGGACGCGCCGGCGAGCTCAGCGCCGTCGTCGTCGCTGCCCGGCCCGCATGGGGGGTGGGGGCATTTGCCCAGAGAGATCTCCCATGAAGGCGGGAAGGCGGGAAGATCATTGATGATTTTCTTCCCGCCTTCATGTTCAAATGACCCCACCACCCCCGCATGCGGGGTACTGCTCGCCAGGGAAGGTAGCGACCTGCGACGACGCCGTCGACTGCCACTGAGTGGACAGCGACAACGGGGATCTGAGAATCGCGAACAAGACCCTCTTGCCTCTCCCATCCTCCCTCTTCCGGGCGATTACGTAGACGCTTGCTGCGTTGTTCACGGAGCGCCCGCTCTCCACGGCAGATGGGAGACGGCAGGCGGCAGGCGGCAACGGCATACAGAATACGGAATACGGGCACGGTCCACGCGAACGCTCTTACAGCGGCGGCCGGGGGCTCCACGCGGCGCCCTCGTCGGGCGTCGCGGCCGGGATCGTGCTCCGCGGGCTTCTCACAACGCATCGGCCTACCGATGCCGTCGGAGGTTTGGTAGTGTCGACCACTCAATGTCCGGCGACAGAAGCTCATCAACGAAGAGCCTCAGCACCACAGCATCGATGCAAATTTACGTCCCGGCCGTCCGGTACGCGAGCTCGGGGGCCGGGATCGTGCTGCTCTATGCCCCCAGCTACGAGCAGTTTCGCCCGGCGTACCCCCTGTCCGAGTCAGGATCAGTCCTCGGCCGCGATCCGAGCGCGGACATCTACATACCGACGCGCACAGCGTCGCGTCAACACGCTCGCATCGAGCTGCGCGGGGGCGTCTGGCAGCTCTCCGATCTCGGCGGTCGCAACGGCACGATCCATAACGGCGAGTTCGTGACCGAGGCGGTCCTCGCGCACCTCGACGAGATCCGGATCGGCGACGCCATCTTCAAGTTCGTCGAGAGCGACGCCGAGGCCTACGCGCACTACCGCATCGACGGCGCGTATTTCGACGATCCGGACTCGCCGGAGAAGGTCCGGCCGCGCTTCTCGACGAGCCGGATCGTCGGCGGCTACCAGAGCCAGCGCCTCGCCGGGCGCCTGCGCGAGATCGCGCGCAGCGAGCTGTCGGTGCTGATCCTCGGCGAGAGCGGGACGGGAAAGGAGATCTTCGCCGAGCAGCTCCACGACTGGAGCGGCAGGCGCGGGCCGCTCCAGGCCGTCAACTGCGCGGCCATCCCCGCCACGCTCGTCGAGGGGGAGCTCTTCGGACACCGGCGCGGCGCGTTCTCGGGCGCCGACCGCGATCGGGTCGGCATCCTCCGCGCGGCACACCAGGGCACGCTCCTTTTCGACGAGATCGGGGATATGCCGGTGGAGGCCCAGGCGAAGCTCCTCCGGGTGATCCAGTCGAAGGAGATCACGCCGCTCGGCGCGGCCCAACCCGAGCAGGTCGACGTGCGGATCGTCGCCGCCACCCACCGCGATCTCGACGCGCTCCAGCAGGCCGGCGCCTTCCGCGCCGACCTGTTCGCTCGCCTGAACGAATTCAGCATCACCCTGCCCCCCCTGCGCGAGCGCAAGGAAGACATGTTCTCGCTCTGCGTCGCGCTCGCGAGGCGCCACGGCCGGCCCGAGGTGCGCCCCAGCATGGCCTTCATGGTGGCTCTGCTCCACCACGACTTTCCCTACAACGTGCGAGAGCTCGAGGCGCTCATCAAGCGCTGGGCCGCCACGGCTCGCGGCCCCGAGCTCGATCTCCAGGACCTCAGCGACGAGATCCGGGACCGGATGAGGACCTACGGAGCCCGGAGCTCGGCGCCTCCGCCTCCGCCCGCGGACGAGGCCCGCACCACGCTGATCCCGGAGGACGGGGCGGCGCTCTCGGCGGTCGAGGGAGCGTACGCACCGAAGGGGACGCTGCCGCCGCGGACCTCCCCGGACGAGAAGGCGCTGCGAGAGCTCCTTGTGCAGCAGCGGGGAAACGTCGCCGCGGTGGCGCGCGAGCTCGGAAGAGATCGCGCGCAGGTGCACCGGTGGCTCAGGCGGTACAACATGAATGTCGACGAGTTCCGCTGACCGCGCAGCCCGGGAGGCCTGCCCCGCGCAGGCCTCGAGCGCGGCGACGCGAAGCGCCGAGGCATGACCCGGACCGCGTCAATCCCGTGGTCTCTCGGCGGGCATCGTGGGGAAGCCGGGCAGGGAGCCCGCCCGCGGCTGTCCTTCACCCCGCCCTCGACAGCGCGAACCCCTCGTAATGCTGGGCCGCGATCTCCTCGCACCGCTTCCTGTAGGCCCCCACGCCGCCGGCATACGGCATGAGGACGCGCGGCTTGCCGGGGATGTTGGCCCCGATGTACCAGGAGTTGGCCAGGGGATAGAGCGTGCCGTCGGCCACCTCCTTGACGTGCGCAACCCACCTGTCCTCCGCCTCGGGGGTGGCCTCGATGCGCTCGAAGCCGCGCTCCCGCAGGTACGCGATGCAGTCCGCGACCCACTCGACGTGCTGCTCGATGGAGACGACCGCGTTGCTGAACACAGACGGGCTGCCGGGGCCGGTGAGGGTGAACAGGTTCGGGAATCCAGCGACGGCGATGCCGAGGTACGTGCGCGGGCCGCCGGCCCACTTCCGCTTCAGCGACGCGCCGCCCCTCCCCCGGAGATCGATGCTTGTCAGCGCCCCCGTCATGGCGTCGAAGCCCGTCGCGAACACGAGGCTGTCCAGCGCGTGCTCCCCGCTCCGCGTCCGGAGCCCCGCGGGCGTGATCTCCTCGATCGGCGACGCCCTCACGTCGACCAGGGTGACGTTGTCGCGATTGAACGTCTCGTAATAGCGGGTGTCGACGCAGAGACGCCGGGTGCCGAGCGGGTACTCCCTCGGGCACAGCGCCTCGGCGACGGCCGGGTCGCGGACCGTCGCGCGGATCCGGGATCGGACGAACTCGGCGGCGGTCTCGTTGGCCTCCCGGGAGCGCATCACGTCCGAGAACGTGGCGAGAAAGGCGGTGCCGCCCTGCGCCCATCGCGCCTCGTACGCGCGCTCCCGCTCCTCGGGCGACACCTCCAGCGCGGACTTCGGGTTGACCTCCATGACGATCCCGGCGCGGGTCTCGCGGGCCTTGCGCCGGTACTCGGCATAGCTCGCCTTCATCGACGACGCGTAGGCGGGGTCGAGGGGCGCGTTGCGCGCGGGCACGCTGAAGCTCGGGGTCCGCTGGAACACGACGAGGCGGGCCGCCTGCTCGGCGATCACGGGGATGACCTGGACGCCGGTCGAGCCCGTGCCGAGGACGCCGACGCGCTTGCCGGTGAAGTCGACGCCCTCCTGCGGCCAGCGGCTTGTGTGGTACCGCTCGCCCTGGAAGCGCTCGATCCCCTTGAAATCGGGCGTCTTCGCGACGGACAGGCAGCCCGTCGCCATGATCAGGAACCTGGCGGACACGCTCGCGCCGTCGCCGGTCCGGATCGCCCACCGATCCGCGACCTCGTCGAAGGCAGCCGCGGTCACGCGCGTCCTCAGCTGGATGTCCCGGCGGAGCGCGAACCTGTCCGCGACGTGGTCGAGATAGCGCAGGATCTCGGGCTGGGTGGCGTATCGCTCGGTCCACTGCCATTCCTGCTGGAGCTCGGGCGAGAACGAATAGGAGTAATCCATGCTGGGGATATCGCAGCGCGCGCCCGGGTAGCGGTTCCAGAACCACGTGCCGCCCACGCCGCTGCCCGCCTCGTAAACCCGCACCGAGAGGCCGAGCTGACGCAGGCGGTAGAGCATGTACAGCCCCGCGAACCCGGCGCCGACGACGACCGCGTCGAAGCGGGCCGCAGGCGCCGCGCCGTCTCCTGAACGATTCGACTCCACCTCAGACATGATGTTCACCTCCCTTCGAGCACGGATTTGCGCGCGGGCGCTTCACGCCCCCGCGCGGCACTTGCGATGATGCGCGATGCGCGGCGCCGCCCCGCTTCAGGCGCGGTGGACGTTCCAGGCGAGCGCCATCAAGCCCACGACCAGCAAGAGGCCGAGGTGCAGCAAGCCGCTCCACCCCAGCGCCGACAGGAGCGCTCCGGACGTCAGCGACGCCGCGCCGCTGGCGGCGAACACGCACAGGTCGTTGACGCCCTGGGCGCGAAAACGTTCGGAGCCCGAGCGGCTGCGCGCGACAAGGGTCGTCGCGGTCACGAACACATAGCACCACCCGACCCCGACCAGCGCCAGGCCGACCAGGTGCCCTTCGAAGCCCGGGACCCAGCTGAGCAGGAACCCCACGAGCAGGAACATGAGCCCGAGGCCCTGCAGCGCCGCGATCGACGCCCACCTGAGCAGGGCGCCGACCGAGAGCGCCGGCAGGTACATGCTCAGCAGGTGCACCTGGATCACCCAGCTCGCCTCCTGGACCGAGCGCCGCTCGACGCCGCACATCTGCAAGGGCGTCGGCACCATGATCAGGCTCATCACCAGGAAGGCGCCGGCGCCCAGGGCGACCATCGGCCAGTACAGCGCACGAGCGCGCGCGTCGGGCGCGGCGGAGGCCCCGGCGACGAGCGCCTCCTGCGGCCTGTACGCCACGAGCGAGAGCGCCGCCAGCGCCTGGAGCGCCGCGAGGATCCGCAGGACACACGGCATGGGGCTGGACGTCCGCCCCTCCAGCAGGCCGAAGAGCGAGATTCCGGGGACGATGCCCGCCGCGCTGGCGAGCTGGATCAGGGTCAGCAGGCGCGGCGCGCTGCTGCTCGGCTGCCCTTCGAGGATCGCGAATCGAACCTGCTGCACGAAGGCGCCTTGCAGGCCGACACCGACGACCGCCGCGCAGAACAGCGCGAGATCCGAGCGCTCCACCGCGCGCGCGGCGAGCGCGAGGCAGCCGGCGGACAGCAGCGCCGCGGCGATGAAGCAGGGCCGGCGCCCGAAGCGCCGCATCAGCTGGCTCGCCGGCCAGGTGCCCAGGGCCGAGGACAGCACCAGCACGGCGACCGGCAGGGTCGCGAGCCGCATGTCCATCGCGAGCCGCTCGCCCACCACGCTGCCGACGAACTGGATCGAGACCACGCCGGCAATCCCCAGGACCTGACACAGCAGCAGGACCCCCGTGTTGACGGCCGTGGCCGGCGCGGCCCCGAGCGCCGCGAGAGCCCGATGCATCAATGGACGCGCTCCGCGCCGGGCCGCGCGGCCTGGTCCTCCGCCTCGAGCGCCGCGATGGCCTCCAGGGAGAGGCCCAGACGCTCGCTGAGGAACCGCGCCATCGTCCAGTGGGGCAGCGCGCCCGCGTCGAAGGGGCCGAACTCCTCGCGGTAGAGCGGCAGCCAGCGCAGCGCCTCCTCGAGCGCCTGCTCCCGGCCGGGCTGCGTCTCCTGGTAGTCCTCGTAAGGAAGGCTGCGGTGATGGATGAAGAAGCGCCCCGGCAGGCGCTCTTCACACAGCTCGCGGTACTCCCGCGTCTGCAAGATCAGGTAGTGCCAGACCTCGTCGATCGCCTGCTCCACGGGCAGGAACAGCCCGGCCAACCGCTCCGGGTAGCGCGAGACCAGGTATAGATATCTCAGGCATTCGATGATCTGACGCTCGACGTACGCGGGCTCCTCGCCGGTGGTCCGGGCGAAGTGCCGCACGACCCCGGAGAAGAACGCGTCATCGAGCATCGCCTTCAGCGCGGCGGTCGTCATCCTGGGTTGTTCGATCTTCACAGGTCACCTCGTTCCGTGGTCTCGACTTCCTGCACCAGCCAGGCGTATTTCCCCGACTTGCCGATCGCGATGTGCTCTCGGTGATCGAGGGCGCAGTCGAGCCCGGCGCCCTCCAGGATCCTCTGTCGGAGCTCGCGCGCCGCGGCCGGCTCGACGGGCGCGCCGTCGAAGGTTGTGTACAAGAGCCGCGCCTGCTCCGGCCCCCTCGGGTGGAGCTGGTAGACGAAGACGGACGGCGCGGCGGCGGCGATCCAGTCGTCGAGGTGCGCCTGGGAGAGGAGGCCGCCACGCTCGAGCCGCAGCAGCTCTCGCTCGCGCCCGCAGAACCGGCGGATGCGGAGCGGGTCGGGAGAGCCGTCGACCGTCTCGGCGCAATCGCCCGAGCGATAGCGGATCAGCGGCATCCAGGGGTTGCGGACGCTCGACACGATGAGGCTGTAAATCGTGCTGCCTTCCTCGACCGGGATCAGCTCCAGGTGCATCCTGTCGAGGTAGGGCCAGTAACGCCCGTGACGATCGCTGTAATACAGGTATCCCAGCTCGGTGCTGCCGAAGAGGTCGATGATCGGGCAGTCGATGTGTCGCTGGAGGAACCGCCGCACGTTCGTCGGCGTGTACTCGTAAGCGTGGATGACGCTGGCCGGCCTCGGAAAGCGCTGCCAGGCGCCCCACGACAGGGCTTTTTGCACCAGATGAGCGAGGTGGTAGCTGTCGCAGTCGAGGTGGTACCCGCCTCGCGGATGCGCCGCCTGGACGGCGGTCATCTCATCGAGCATGCGCTCCACGTCGCTGCGATCCCAGAGCGCCGGGTCGAGCCGCAGGTTGAGGTAGAGCGTGCGCTCGTCGAGCCGGCGCTCTTCAAGGCTCGGCGGCGCCGGGAGGCTCGGCAGCGCCGGCGCCTCGGCGCCGCGCCTCCTCGCGTTGACCCGCGCCACGTGCTCGGTCGCCAGGAGTGTGGTGATCGAGACGCGCTGGCAGCCCTGCTGCCAGGTGACGGCCACGTCGGGGTGCTCGCTCCACAGCCGGTAGTAGGACTTGAGCAGGAAGAAGGGCGGGCGGATGATCTGCATCCGCGCGTGATGGGTCCCGGTCGAGAGCACGAGCTCCGCCTCGCCGGCCGAAAGCGCTCTGGCCAGCCCCGGGGTCATCCAGTTGTCCGGGAAGCCCCTGGCGATCTCCGGCTTCTCGAGGATCGGGAAGGAGCCCTCCTCGATCGACGTGCGGTAGATGGGGATGTCCCTGACCTCTTCGATCATCTCTGCGAGCGTCTGTCGTTGGGCGTCCATCGGTCGACTCCGGACGACGGCCGGGCGGGCCATCGAGAAGCGTTGCACTCACGGTTCCGGGGGGGGGTCGCGAGCGAGGCAGAAGCGATGACCTTCCGCCTCGCCCGCCGACCCGGGTGGCCCTGTCAGCTGATGCAGCCGGCCTTCTTCGAGATGCAGCCGGCCTTCTTCGAGATGCAGCCGGCCTTCTTCGAGATGCAGCCGGCCTTCTTCGAGATACAGCCCTCCTTCCTCGAGATGCAGCCGGATTCGACCGTCGATTCACCGGCCGAGTTGGCCGCGACCCACTGGTTCCAGAGACGGTCCTGGGCGATCTTCCGAATCAGGTGATCCATTCAAACCTCCGAGTTCGTGATGGTGGATGATGCGTGAACGGCGCACACGTCCACAACCCGCGCGCCGCTGCGGTCGTGTGCTCGACGGCCTGGCAGACACGCAGTGTGTGCAGCCCAACCGTCTCGCTGACTATATGGGCCCAGCAAGGAGGGTCAAGGAGAGCAGCTCGGGGGTGGATCGCGCCGCTCGGCCATCGGCAACAACGTTGCTCCAGGCGCAGCGTAACTATCTTGACGCGCACCCGCGAGCACACCCATCCAATGGATACGATACGATCTCGGCGCGGACACCTGCGAGCACAACGTGATGACGGCGTAGCAAATTGTCCCGCATCGACCGGGCAACGTGTTCCACCTCGACGGATACCGCCGGCGCGGGATCGGCCCTGGATGGCGGGCTTGACACATGGGCCGGAGTCGCTAGCGCAGCGCGGCCCCCGCACGTCATCCGCGGTGGAGGGGCGAGCCAGCTTGGGCCGATAGTCGAGCCCGCTGCTCGCCTCGAGCCGCCGCCGGAGCCTTCCAGCTCGCCGGCACCCGCTGGCTCTGCTGAGATCGCCCACGCGCGGTGCGTGCGTGCCGAAACGCCCCGGACGTCGTCGGGAAAACGGCGTCGGCGCGAGCTGCGGGGCTGGGTTCTTCGGTCCGGTTGTGGTTCGCCGACCGCATTGTATTGTTGTAGAGTGGCGCGATGCTGCATGAATTCCTTACCGCGAACACCCAGACGATCATCGCCCGCGCCCGGTCGAAGGTCGCCGTGCGGACGACCCCGGTGCCGACCGAGGACGAGCTGAAGAACGGTGTGCCGCTCTTCCTGGACCAGATCATTGACCGGCTGCGCCTCGCCACGCTCGACACCGGAGTGATCGGGGAGAGCGCCGCCGTGCACGGCGGCGAGCTGCTCGCGATGGGCTTCACCGTGAGCCAGGTCATCCACGGCTACGGGGACGTCTGCCAGGTCGTCACGCAGCTGGCCGACGAGACGGATGCGCTGATCACCGCCGACGAGTTCAACACATTCAACGCCTGCCTCGACGACGCCATCGCCGGCGCGGTCACCGAGTACGAGCGCCAGCGCGACGCGTCGGTCGCCTACGAGGGGACGGAGCGCCTCGGCATCCTCGCGCACGAATTACGCAACCGGCTGGCCGTCGCGATGCTCGCGTTCACCATGCTCCAGGCGGGGACGGTCGGTATCGGCGGGAGCACCGGCGCCATGCTCGGCCGCAGCCTGCGGGCGCTCCGCGACCTCATCAACAACTCGCTTGCCGGCGTGCGCCTCGAGTCCGGACTCGGGCAGCACCGCCGCGTCTCGGTGTCCGAGATCGTCGGACAGGCGGTGGTCGAGGCGGCCCTGGGAGCGGGCGTCGGCGGCTTCTCGCTGACCGCCCCCCCCGTCACGGAGGGCATCGACGTGCGTGCCGATCCGCAGATCCTCCTGGCCGCGCTCGGCAATCTGCTCCAGAACGCGTTCAAGTTCAGCCGCCCCAGCGGCCACATATCGCTTCGAACGAGCGCGACCGCCGAGCGCGTGCTGATCGAGGTCCAGGACCAGTGCGGCGGCTTGCCGCCGGGCAAGAGCGAGGAGCTGTTTCGCCCCTTCACTCAGCGGAGCGCCAATCGAACCGGTCTCGGGCTCGGGCTCTCCATCTGCCGCAAGGGGGTCGAGGCCATGGGCGGAAAGCTCGGCGTGCGTGACCTGCCGGGCAAGGGATGCGTCTTCTCCATCGATCTGCCGAGGCTGCCGCCGGCGACGACCTCCACACCCGGATCGTTGGCTCGTGAACCTCGATGAGCACGTCCAGCGCCTCGCTCTCGCTCGCGCTGAGGGGGCGCCTTCGCCCCACAGCCTGCGGGGCGGCCTGGCCGTCAGACGGTGGGTCCAAGGCGCGGCGTGATTCGATGTACCTGGCTCACGTCATCGCGTGCACCACCTCGCGAACACCTCCCTTGCGCGAGAGGCGCGCGATGTGCGAGAACACCTTGTACAGCGTCTTTCCCCACGTGTCGGTCTTGTAATTGACGCCATATCGCTCACAGAGGGTCCGCACCTCGGGGGCGATCTCGCGCAGACGCGACGGGGGCAGCGTCGGGAAAAGATGATGCTCGATCTGTCGGTCCAGGCCGCCGCATAGAATCGACACCGGCAGGCTCACTTCGAAGTCGTTTGTCGCTTCGACCTGCATGGCGTACCACTCGCCGCGCCCGTGCGCGCGTGTTCCTGCCGGCCAGCTCTTCACGTCGTCCCCGACATGGCCGCAGAAGATCGTGGCCGCCGAGTAGACGTCGCGCATCGTCTCGGCGAGCCAGTTGCCGAATAGCACTTTTCCGAAGAACGGTCCTGCGAGCGCGGGAAAGAAGAAATAGTTCTTGACGTAATACGGAACGTACTTGCGAAGCGCCCGCCTCCATGCATCACGCACGCTCTCCTTCGATCGGTCGGGTAGAAAGTCGAGCTTCTCAGGCCGGCCGTTGTCGAAAAATACATCATTCAATCCGGCGACGTGCGAGCCGATAACAAAAAGAAAATTCGGAAAAATCCACGCCACCGTGAATGGGACGGCCCAGCAGTTCCATGGAGAATACGGCGTCTGTTCGGTGAGACGCACCGGGCCGAAGTGGATGTCCGGATCCCTGGCAGCGACGTTGGTATTGCCGTGATGGCGCACGTTGTGGCCGCGTCGCCACGACTCTTCGTCGACGGGCGTGTCCCACCGAAACGTCTTGGACGCGAACTTTTCGGCGCCGGGAAGCGTATCCCACGCTCCGTGGAGCGCGCTGTGACCGATCTCGGTTGCCTGAAGCTGCTTGTTGACCCAGAGCGCTCCGACGCCGAGGAAGAACGTGACCGGCTCCAGACTGAACTGGATGAGCACGCGCCCGGCGAGCTCCATCCTGCGCGCAAAACGATCGATCCGTCGAATGTAGGCGACGTCGTCACCGCCCAGCCGCGCGAAGGCGCGTTGCTTGAGCGCGTCGAGCTCCTCGCCGAAGAGGCGATAGCGTTCGGCATCAGAGAGCGATTTCGGGTCGATCGGTGGGCACACGGATACGTCCTCACTGAATGAATCGATGCGCATGATCTCCTCCTCCCTGGGCACGAGGCGGGGGGCTGTGACACGCAATAGCTGCACCCGCCTCTCCTCGTGTGAAACTACTGCGTATTGTGCGTATACCGTTGACATCGTGGAGCGTCAAGACGCCCTGTGTCACCGACGGGTCACATCGCGGCTCCAGGGCAGGCGGGCGTAGCAACTGGATCGGCGCGCTTCAGAACCGGGCGCGCTCGATCACAGGGCGCGCCGGTTGAACGTGCTTCCGTCGGTGCGGTCGTGACACGGCGTTACCAGCGTGGCAAATCGATGCGCTGGGACATTCTGTCAACTTCCGGCGAGGTGGCGTGGTCGCCGCGTTTCCTCGTGGACGCGGTGGAGCCAGGCACCGGCGAGCCCCGTTCTGCCCTGCGCAATGGGACAATGTGTCTCGATGGCCGTGAAGCGCGCGCCTCGCCCGATCCGCGTTGCTCTCGGAGCGTGATGGCGATTCGGCTGAATTCACCCATCGAGAGCGGGCGCCGCCGCTTCCGGCGTGGGTTGGGCCGCATCTTGCTATATATGATGAGGATCGATCGTCCGCGCCGCAGCAGCGCGGGTGGGCCGAGTTCGGTGCACGATCGGTAACGGGTGGGCTCAGGAGCGGCGCCAAGAGGCGCGGGTCGAACCGTGAACGTTCAAAACGGTCACTGTGGATCCCGTCGCTGAGCTCGCGCTGGTAGCGTTTCGAACAAAAAAAAGTGAGATATGATGAATAATATCATCAACATGACATGCATCGCCGGCGTCCTGATCGCGTCGGCGATTGGCTGCGCCGCGACCTCGGCCGAGGAGCAGCGGCGCGCGGTGACCCATCAGCACAATGCGGATGAAGCGGCCCATCAGGGGCAGTACGGTGTGGCGGGCGACGAGCAGCGGAGGGCCGAAGAGGCGCACGCCAGGGCCGTGAAGAAGGCGATGGATGAGGGCAAGCCGATCCCTCGCCAGACAAGGCCGGGGGATCCGCCGCCTCCTCCTCCCACGGAATGACGCGCGACCTGCGCGGGTGAGGCGCCCCTGTGAAACGACCCTCTATTGAACCACGTGAGGCAATCTTGAAGACATTGATAGCATCTGGAGTCCTCGCTTCTGCGGTCTTTCTCCTCGCGCCTGGATGCGCGAGGGACAGCGAGGCCGGGCGCACCGTCGACTGCGCCAACATCTGTTCAAAATACTCCGAATGTATCGAGGAGGTCGACGTGTCTTCGTGCACCAGCGAGTGTGAGGACAAGGCGGACGCGGACTCGAGCTATCAAGAGAGCGCCGCCGCGTGTACGGAGTGCACGGACGACAGGACATGCAAGGAGGCCGAGTCTTGCTGGGCGAGCTGTCCGGACATGCCCGCCGTGAGCACGTGACCGGACACCCTGGCCGCCTCGGCGAGGGCGGAATGATCCCGGCTCGTTGCGAGGGCTGGCACCAGCGAAGCTCTGGGAGTCCCTGCCCGCCCAGCTTTGAACTTCATCGTCCGACGCGGACCGGGTGTACGTTGCTCGATCGCCTGTGCTGGCTGCTACACGCGAGGTGAATGAATCATGAAGGAATCATCGATCGAGAAGAAGGTCCTGGCCGCGAACGAGCGACTCAGTGTCGCACAAGAGCGGCTCGACGCGGCGATCCAGACAAACGATGGGAGCTGGCCGCATGCCGAGGCGATGAAGGAAATATCCGAGAGGCTGAGAGAAGCACGCGTGTGCAATGACCAGGTACAGCAGCACATCGAAGCCAGCGCCGGGGTTGTGCCGTCGGGGCGCGACTGCCCGGCGTGCGGAACGTCCATCCGCGCTCAGGCAACATTGTGCGGCTACTGCTGGACGAGGCTCAGCCCCTCTTTGTAGCCCAGATCGCGGCGATTTCTGTCTTCCTTCGCGCTGTACCACCGAGCTCCGGCCTCATCCCCTGGACCGAGGCGGCACGCAGGGCGTGAGGACTTCCGTCCAGCTAGCGTTCTCCAGATCCGACCAGCCCGGTCCAACCTGGCCAGGCTGCCGGGCGAGCGGCACGGACCCCGCTTTTGATGTAGATCGATCCATCGACGCGTGCGTCCGTGCGTGACGCGGCGGTTTCGCTCCGCCGCGCGAACCGGTGGGAGACAGCGATGGCAGAGACCGATCGAGAGGACGAAACGGCAGCGCGCGTGTGGACCGGAGCCGGTGGGGGCGCTCTCGATGCACAACGGTGGCAGCGCGCGCGTCGTCCGGTCCGGCGGTGGCGCCCAGCTGCATGCGCCCTGACGGGTGTGCTCGCAGCCGGCGCGCTCGGGCTGGGGACCGCAGCCTGCTCGCGCGCCGCGCCGGACCGGTCAGGGACGAGCCCTGTCGAGGCCAGGCCGGTCGCCAGCGCGGCGCCCGTCGCCACCTCCGCGCCCGTCGCCACCTCCGCGCCCGTCGCCAGCGCCGCGCCCGCCGCGACGCCGCGGCCGGGGGCCGCCGCGGGGTGGCGGCTCGAGAGCTCCCTCGGCGTGCAGATCGAGGTCCCGGCCGACTGGGCCGTCAACGACTACGGCTGCAACATGAGCGACAGGCCCACGGTCGTCCGGGCGCAGGGACCCCAGCGCGGGTGCCTGACGCCGGAGAAGCCGACGAAGCAGGTCGCGCAGATCGGCCCCGATTCACCGGAAGCTGTCGAGAAGGGCCCGGAATTCACGCGCCGCGACGCGTCGCTCGGCGGCGTGAGCGCCGAGCGCACGGAGGGGCGGGGCGCGGACGGTCGCCATTTCGGATGGCTGCGGATCCCGTCGAGGCGGATCCTGATCTCGGTCCGGAGCCACGATCCCGAGATCACACGCCGGATCCTCGACAGCGCGCAGCTCGTCAGCGTCGATCACAACGGGTGCCCTGACAGGCGCCCTCCCACGGCACGTCCCGAGGCAACACACCCCGGCGCGCGTTCGGCGATGGCTCCTCGCCACCCGGCATCGATCTCCATCTGCTACTACGGCGCGACAGGCGATGCGCTGCTGACCTCCGCGCGCCTGTCCGGGCCAGAGGCCGCCGCGCTGGCCGCCGGCCTGATCTCGGCGGCGCCCGGACCGAACCCCGACGTCGACCCGAGGGAGTGCCTGCACCCGCCGGCACCGCCCCCGGCAGATGCGGTGTTGCTCGTGGAGGACGCCGCCGGCAAGGGCACGGTCCACGTCGCGTTCTCCGGCTGCACGGGGCGCGGCCTGGACAACGGCGCGCTGCGCGCGCACGTCAACCAGCCGCTGATCCAGCGCCTCATGGGCCCGCTGGGCACCGGCTTCACATTCAACGGCGACCTGGGCCCCTGAACGGCCCGCGGCGCGCCTCCCCGGCGCGCTCGCGGGCTCGTGCGAGCCGGTCGGGCCAGGCCGAGCCGGCCGGCTACGCTCACGGGAGAATGGCCGGGGACGGCTCCCCCGTGTAGACCTGCGAGCAGCGGGGCTTCTTCACGTCGCCTGGGCAGCGGAGCCCCTGGTAGAAGCTCAGCGAGTTCGCCGGGGCGGCGTAGCCGCTCGGGATCTGGAGCTTCGACACCTGGCCGAAGTAGGTGAGGCACGCGTCGCGCCACCAGCGCGCCTCGTAGTGCTGGATCTCCAGGAACTCGGTCACGTTACCGAAGCGCTTTTCGTCGATACGCCCCTTGACCGACTCCCATGCTTCTCGCATGAGCCCCACCTCATCGACGCCGCTGCTGTACTGGTGGACGAGCTCCTCCCAGACCGTCCTCCCCGAGCTCAGCTCGTCCTTCCAGCCGACGCGGTGGAAGAAGAGCAGGAGATCCTCGGGCACCGTCTCCCGGCTCCCGAACTGCTGTCCCACCGGCCCGAAGTACTGGGCGACAGCGTTGCTGCCCGAAGGTGACCTGTCGAAGCCGATGCCGCTCTCGTTCGCCTTGTGATAGTAGACCGGGTTCCACTCGGCGCGACTCAGGGTGTTCGACCATGGGGCCGGCCCGTAGTGATGGTCGTTGCCCATGATGTGGACCAGGCCGAGAGGCGTCATGTAGTCGGCGAGCGCATCGCGGGATTTCATCATCATCTCGACGACCGGCTCTCGAACGACGGGGTCGCTCGAGAAGGTCTGGCGGACCCACTCGTCTGCGATGGCCTCCGAGGAGAGGTCTGGATTCCATGCCAGCCGTCCGAACACGTACCAGTTCGCCTGGTTCATGTGGGACCCGGTCCAGTTCGCGTCGTCACCGACGTTGGCGACGCCCGCGATCGCGGTGGTCGCATAGTCATGGAGGGTGCCGTCGATGACCCGTGCCACGGTCGAGCCCGCGCCGTCCGCGTGGGTGTCCGCCTTGAGGACCTCCTCGAACATCGGCCCGAGATAGGCGAGGTGCGTATCTTCGCCGAGGTACTCCTTCGTGATCTGGAGCTCGAGGACCAAGGGCGTCTTGGGCATGGCTCCAAACAGCGGATGGAACGGCTCTCGGGGCTGGAAATCGAGGGGGCCGTTCTTGGCCTGCACGAGGACGTTGCCCTTGAACTTACCGTCCAGAGGCTTGAACTCCTCGTACGCCTCCTTGATGCGGTCCGGGGGGCTATCGTCCGAGTAGACGAAGGCGCGCCACATCACGATGCCCTTGTGAGGCGCGAGGGCGTCGGCGAGCATGTTGGCGCCGTCGGCGTGGTTCCGCCCGTAATCCTGCGGCCCCGGCTGCCCCTCGGAGTTCGCCTTCACCAGGAAGCCTCCGAAGTCGGGGATCTGCCGGTAGATCTCGTCCACCTTGTTCACCCACCATTGCTTGACGCCGGAGTTGGTCGGATCGGCCGTGTTCAGATTGCCGATCTCGATCGGGGCGCTGAAGCGGGCCGTGAGGTAGACCTTGATGCCATAAGGACGGAAGACATCGGCGAGCGCCTTGACCTTCGTGAGGTACGAGGCCGTCAGGACCTGTGCGTTGGCGTTCACGTTCGTGAGCACGGTTCCATTGATGCCGATGGAGGCGTTGGCCCTCGCATAGTCCTTGTAACGGGGAGAGAGGGTGCCCGGCAGCGCATTCCAGTCCCAGATGGAGCGGCCCGCGTAGCCGCGCTCGACGGTGCGATCGAGGTTATCCCAGTGGTTCAGGATGCGGTTCTCGACCTTGGGAGAGCCGGAGAGCGACAGCTTCGAGAGAGAGCTGTGACTCTGGGCGTGCCGGAGCAGCGCGAAGGTGCCATAGAGCACGCCCACCTCCGTGTTGCCGGCCACGGCGATCACCGATTGACCTCCCACGTCGGCGGTCTCGATGAGGTAGCCCTCGGGGCCCAGGGCTGCGAGGCGCGCGGCGAGCGGCAGGTCTTTGATGATGTCGGCGGTGGCCGTCCCGATCACCACGGCGCCCGGACCGTCGACGGCCGCGCCGGTATCGACCGTCGCGCCGGTCAGGCCGCTCAGGCCTTTGACGAGCTCGGCCTCGGCGATGTCAAGGCTCGCTCCGCTCCCCGACTTGACCACGCGCTTGAAAGCCGCCTGATACTCCCCGAGGCGCCCCGGAATCGGAACTTGCGGGTACCTGAGCCAGAGGTCTGCACCGGTCTCGTCCGGCAGGGAGTCCGGCACGGGATACACCTCGTCGGAGCCCGACTCTCCACCCGTGGTCCCGGTCGAGCCTCCCGTGCCCGTGCCCGTGCCCGTGCCCGAGCCCGTGCCCGTGCCGCCTCCGCTTCCAGGGATGACGCTGCCCGAGCCCCCGACGCCATCGTCGCCGCCAACGCCGCCCAGGCCGGCCCCACCACCACCGGTCGTCCCGTTCGACCCATTGGCGCCGCTCGAGGAGCAGGCGCTTGTGAGCGCGACGCCCAGGAGCCCGACCAGCAGGAGCGGCACCCTCAGGATCGTCATCGAATGGGATCGCCTTGGGGGCGGTCGGCGTGAGCAACTTGAAATCTGATTTTCCGAAGGAGGCGTCATCTGCATCAGCCTTTCCAGTGGAGGTGGCCCAGGGCGAAGGAAAGGCATACCGATTGCGGAAGTCAAGCGTGAACCACGACGCTCGTCTCGGGCTGACATTCGGAGATCGGCGTCACCTTCGCCGCCCTCCAACTCGGATCTCGATGTGACAGAAGATTCCTTGCACGATCCGCTACCCCTGGAAAACAACAGGAACAACTCCCATCCTCTCGTGGCCGGGGACAGCAGCACCGCAGCGCCCGGACTACGGATCTTCCGTGACGCGCGCATGGCACAGGATCGCGCTCGGCGATCGCGGCTCGATCCACGCCGCGCCGTCGGATAGGCTCCGGCGGCGTACCGCCGGTGCCTCCTGCGGCGGTCCCGACAGCCTGAGCTCAGGAGGCGGAGGTGACCTGAATGGGTCGTGACATCGATCACCTGCACCACGTCGGCCACGTCGTGACCGACATGAAGGAAGGGCTCGAGCTGTACCGCCGGCTCGGCTTTCGCCTGTCGCCGCCCGCCTATCCCATGCTGTCGCCCAGGGAGGGCGAGCCTCCACGGCCGTTCGGCGCGGCGAACACCCACGCCAACTTCCCACGCAACTTCGTCGAGGTCGTGAGCTGCGTCCGGGACGACGACCCCGACCGGATCCCGAGCGATGCCAAGCTCGTTCCCATCCAGGCGCCACCCGAGCACCTGCCGCGGCTCACCGAGGCCATCCGCAGGACCGTCGCCAAGATCGCCTCGTGCCTCGCGCGCTTCGAGGGCCTGCACATCCTCGTCTTCAAGACCCCCGACGCCGACGCCGTGGCCGGCAGGCTGAGCTCCGGAGGCATCCGCCACGGGGGCGTCAGCGCGGTTCGACGGCCGGTGGACACCGCAAAGGGACCTCGGATGGAGCCGCTCCGCTTCATCGAGCTCGACAGCGACGCTCCGGAGGACGCCGGGTCGGGCCGCGTGCCCGAGGGGAGGCTCGCGATCGCGGAGAACCCGTCGGCGGAGCTGCTCGAGGCGCAGCTCCACATGGACCATCCGAACGGCGCGGTGGACCTCGTGGACTCCGTGCTCTGCGTCGCCCGGGCGGCGCTGCCCGACGTCGAGCGCCGCTACGAGACGTACCTCGGCCGCCCGGCCCGCGCCGAGGGGCCGGCGCGCGTCTTCGATCTCGATAGCTCCCGCGTCACCCTCGTCGCCGACGCCGATCTGGAGGCGATCCTGCCAGGCGAGCGCGCCCCCGCGCTCCCGGCCTTCGTCGCGTATGCGGTCGCGGTGCGCGACGTCGGCGTCGCGCGAAAGCTCCTGGAGGAGAACGGATTCCCGCTGAGGGCGTCGGCCTCGGGCGACCTCTTCGTTCCCGCCGCGGCGGCGCTCGGCGCCGCGATCCTCTTCCGGAAGGCCGAGGGTCCGAAAGCGGGCTGAACCGCGCGACCCTCCCGGAGCGCGGGATCGGCCGAGATGCAGGGCGTGACCGCGGCGCTCAACGCCCTGCTCGCGGCGCTCGCATTTATTTTGAGCACAAACTATTTCGCGATCTCCAGTCAGAGCGCAAATGTCAAGCGTGAACCGGATTGCGACGCCGGGCGCTCGCTCGTGCCACAGCAGCAGAAAGGAAGCACCGACTCCACCCGGCGCTGCATCGCGCAATGCGCGTCATTCGTCAGCGGAGCTCCCTTGGCGTCCGCCGAGAACGGGTTGTCGTGGCGATGTGCCCGAGTGGAGGAGGATGAAGTAATTTTCGTCTAGAGGTGCGAAGGGCGCCCGGGCTACCCTGGAACAGGGTCGTCCGACTTCCTGCCCGAGCGCATCCGCTCCTGTTCGTCGAGGTGTGTCGTGAGTTTGAGAACGTCTTATCTGGCTTTGGCGGTGGGATTAATGCAAGTAGCTGCCGCCTGCGGAGGGGACGCGCCCTCCACGGGCGACCCCGGCGCAGGCGGCGCGGGGAGCGGCACGAACTCGAGTGGTTCCGGCGGCGAGACCGGGAGCGGCGGCATCGACTTCGCCGGGAGCGTCGGCTCGGGCGGCAGCGGCGGAGAGAGGCCGGATCCCTGCGCCGGCGACGACCCGCCC
Organism: Sorangium sp. So ce887; assembly: GCF_051521455.1. NCBI lineage: Bacteria > Pseudomonadati > Myxococcota > Polyangiales > Polyangiaceae > Sorangium > Sorangium sp. So ce887. Next base: position 7,110,574 of record NZ_CP150354.1, read on the forward strand.
CCCGAGTGCAACCTGCCCCAGGAGCCCGCCTGCGGCGACGGCGAGATCAACCAGGCCAGCGAGACGTGCGACGACGGCAACAGCCTGCCGGGCGACTGCTGCTCCGGCCTGTGCGAGATCGAGCCCTACTGCGAGTGTCCCACGCCCGGCGCGCCGTGCGTGCTGACCATCGCGTGCGGCGATGGCGTGGTCGATCCGGGCGAGTTCTGCGACGACGGCAACACCGTGGATGGCGACGGATGCAGCGCCGATTGCTACTCGGTCGACCCCTCGTACGTCTGTCCGATGCCGGGCAAGCCCTGCACGCTCCTCTACGACTGCGGCGACGGCCGCGTGAACGGCTCGGAGACGTGCGACGACCGCAACGCGGTGTCCGGCGACGGCTGCAGCGCGGACTGCAAGCGCGAGTCGGGCTTCGCGTGCTCGCGGCCCGGACAGCGCTGCGAGCGCCTGCCGGTCTGCGGCAACGGGGCCAGGGAGACCGGCGAGACGTGCGACGACGGCAACACGGCGAGCGGCGACGGCTGCTCGGGCCTCTGCCGGCAGGAGTCCTTCTACAACTGTCCGACGCCGGGGCAGCCGTGCGAGCTGCTGATCCGGTGCGGCGACGGCGCGGTGGATCCCGGCGAGCTCTGCGACGACGGGAACACGACGGGCGGCGACGGCTGCAGCGCCGACTGCAAGGTGCTCGACCCGCTTTACGTGTGCGCCAAGCCGGGTGAGCCCTGCCTCCTCCTCTACCGCTGCGGCGATGGCCGCGTGAACAACGGCGAGCAGTGCGAGGACGGCGACAAGCCGCCCGCGTCCGGCGACGGCTGCAGCGCCGACTGCATGCGCGAGCCGGGCTACGTGTGCCCGCGGCCCGGGCAAGCCTGCGAGCTCCTGCCCGTCTGCGGCAACGGCCGCCTGGAGAGCGGCGAGCAGTGCGACGACGGCAACACGGCGGGCGGCGACGGCTGCTCCACCCTGTGCCGGCAGGAGGCGTTCTATGCCTGTCCGACCCCGGGGCAGCCGTGCGAGCTGCTGATCTGGTGCGGCGACGGCGACATCAATCCGGGCGAGATCTGCGACGACGGCAACAACGTGAGCGGCGACGGCTGCGCCGCCGACTGCAGCGCGGTGGAGCCGATCTACTCGTGCCCCACGCCGGGCGTGCCCTGCACGCTCCTCTACTGGTGCGGCGACGGCCGCGTGAACGGCTCCGAGCAGTGCGAGGACGGCGACAGCCCGCCCGCGTCCGGCGACGGCTGCAACGCTGACTGCATGCGCGAGGAGGGGTATCAGTGCAGCCGGCCCGGCCAGCCGTGCACGCAGCTGCCCGTCTGCGGCAACGGCCGCAGGGAGGCCGGCGAGGTGTGCGACGACGGCAACACGGCGAGCGGCGACGGCTGCTCGAGCCTGTGCCGGCAGGAGTCCTTCTACAACTGCCCGACCCCGGGGCGGCCGTGCGAGCTGCTGATCCGGTGCGGCGACGGCGCGGTGGATCCCGGCGAGATCTGCGACGACGGCAACACCGCGAGCGGCGACGGCTGCAGCGCCGACTGCAAGGCGGTGGACCCGGCGTACGTGTGCCCCGAGCCGGGTGAGTCGTGCATCCTCGTCTACCGGTGCGGCGACGGCCGCGTGAACGGCGGCGAGCAGTGCGACGACGGCGCCGACCCGCCCGTGTCCGGCGACGGCTGCACGGCGAATTGCCGGCTCGAGGAGGGCTGGATCTGCCGGCCGGGCCAGCCCTGCACCGAGAGGACCTATTGCGGCGACGGCGTGGTGCAGCTCGGCGAGCAGTGCGACGACGGCGGCGAGGCGAGCCCTGTCGGCGGCGACGGCTGCACCTCGCAGTGCAAGATCGAGGTGGGCTGGACGTGCCCGCCGGCCGGCGGCTTCTGCAACCCGCCCCCGCCGCCCGTGTGCGGCGACGGCCGCGTGAACGGCAGCGAGCAGTGCGACGACGGCGGGGAGCCCCCGGCCGGCGGCGACGGCTGCAGCGCCGACTGCCAGCTCATCGAGGACGGCTGGGATTGCTCGCGCGTCGGGTTCCCGTGCAAGACCGTCTGCGGCGACGGGCTCAAGGCCGGCGCCGAGCAGTGCGACGACGGGGATCTCTTCCCGGGCGACGGCTGCGACGACACCTGCCGCATCGAGGCCGGCAGCGTGTGCGACGACGGCGAGCCCCAGGACTGCACGGGCTTCTCCGTCTGCGGCGACGGCGTCCGCGAGGGCACCGAGGCGTGCGACGACGGCAACGGCGACTGGCGCGACGGCTGCACGCCGGACTGCAAGGGCGAGCCGGACTGCAGCGGCGGCGCGTGCATCTCGGCGTGCGGCGACGGCATCCTCCTGCCCGGCGACACCACCGAGCAGTGCGACGACGGCAATACCGAGAGCGGCGACGGATGCTCCGCCGAGTGCACGGTCGAGGCCGGCTACGTCTGCACCGTGTCCCCGACCGAGATGCGGCTGCCGATGGTCCTCCGCGACTTCATCGGCTGGTGCCCGGAAACCTACAACACCGCCACGAGCAACGCCGAGTGCGACGCCAACCTGACGGATGGGATCAACGGGCACTTCGATTTCGAGATCACCCCCAGCGGCACACCGCTGCAGCTCGACGGCACGGTCCAGACGACGCTCGATGTTGACGGCAAGCCCGTGAACCGATTCGGCCCCGGCTCGCTCACGCCGAGCGCCGCGAACGGCTGGACCACGGGGCAGAACAACTTCCGGTGGTGGTACCGGGACAACCCGAACTTCAACCGGACGCTCATCACCACCATCGAGCTGCTCGAGCAGCCCGATGGCAGGTTCCTGTACCAGCGGAACCCGTTCTGGCCGGTGGACCTCGACCCGCCCGGCGTCGTCGATCCCGCGCTCGACAGCTTCGTGACCGACGGGCGGGAGAGGACGCGCACCGACGGGCACAACTTCTACTTCACGAGCGAGGTCCGGTACTGGTTCCAGTTCACGCCGAACGGCGCCGCGGCCGATCCGGTGCTCAGCTTCTTCGGTGACGACGACGTCTGGGTGTTCATCAAGAACACGCTGACCGCGGACATCGGCGGCATCCACGGGCAGGCCCAGGAGAGCGTGACCATCCTCGACAACGGCGACGCCCGCGTGACCCCCTGCACCACCGGCGAAGGCTGCGTGAGCCGCGCCGCGTACCTCGTCGACCTCAACCTCGAGCCGGGCAAGGTCTACGAGATCGCTGTGTTCCAGGCCGAGCGCCACATCACCGGGTCGAACTACCAGCTCACGCTGTCGGGCTTCAGCGCCGGCACGTCGGTGTGCACGCCGCAGTGCGGGGTCGAGGATCCGGTGGTGACGCCGGGAGAGGAGTGCGACGACGGCCCCGAGAACGGGACGGGCTATGGCCAGTGCAACAACTGCCAGCTCGGCGCCTACTGCGGCGACGGCGTGAGGAACGGCCCCGAGGCGTGCGACAACGGCGCCAACAACAGCACGTACGCCAACGCGTCCGGCGCCTGCGCGCCGGGGTGCGTGGCCCCGCCCCGCTGCGGCGACGGCGCGGTCAACGCGCCGTACGAGGCGTGCGATCTCGGCACCGGCAACACCGCGAACGGCTATGGCGGCTGCACGACGTCGTGCGAGATCGGGCCGTCCTGCGGCGACGGCGTCGTCAACGGCACCGAGAGGTGCGACGACGGCGTGAACGACGGCTTCTACGGCACCTGCAACCCGAACTGCACGCCGGCCCCGCAGTGCGGTGACAACCGCGTCGACGCGGACTGGGGCGAGGAGTGCGACAGCGACAGCGACACCAGCTGCGTGAGCTGCCAGCTCGGGGAGCACTGCGGCGACGGCGTGCTGCAGCCGGAGTTCGGCGAGGAGTGCGACGACGGCATCAACGACGGCGGGTACGGCCGGTGCGCGCCCTCGTGCCTGTACGGGCCGCGCTGCGGCGACGGCATCGTCCAGCGCGAGGACGAGCGCTGCGATCTCGGCGAGGGGATGAACACCGGCGCGTACGGCGGGTGCAATGCCTCCTGCAACTACGGGCCGTACTGCGGCGACGGCGTGCGCAACGGCGCCGAGGTGTGCGACGACGGCGTGAACGACGGCGCCTACGGCACCTGCGCCACGGGCTGCACGCCGGCGCCGAGGTGCGGTGACAACCGCGTCGACGCGGACTGGGGCGAGGAGTGCGACAGCGCGGGCGACACGAGCTGCGTGAACTGCCGGCTCGCCTCGCAATGCGGCAACGGGATCGTTCAGCCGCAGCTCGGCGAGCAGTGCGACGACGGCGTGAACGACGGCGGGTACGAGCAGTGCGGCCCTGCGTGCCTGTACGGCCCGCGCTGCGGCGACGGCTTCGTCCTGGAGTCGGAGGAGGCCTGCGATCTCGGCGATGGGCTGAACAACGGCGCTTACGGCGGGTGCGATGCCTCCTGCAACTACGCGCCGTACTGCGGCGACGGCGTGCGCAACGGCGCCGAGGCGTGCGACGACGGCGTGAACGACGGCACCTACGGGACCTGCGCCCCGGGCTGCACGCCGGCGCCGACGTGCGGCGATAACCGCGTCGACACGGAGTGGGGCGAGGAGTGCGACAGCGACAGCGACACGGGCTGCGCGAGCTGCCGGCTCGGCGCGCACTGCGGCGACGGGGTGACGCAGCCGCAGTACGGCGAGGAGTGCGACGACGCCTTCAACGACGGTGGGTATGGCGAGTGCGGCCCCGCGTGCGTCTACGGGCCGCGCTGCGGCGACGGCATCGTCCAGGCGTCGGAGGAGGACTGCGATCTCGGCGATGACGAGAACGGCGGCGAGTACGGCGGGTGCACCGGGATCTGCCAGTACGGGCCGTACTGCGGCGACGGCCTCGTCAACGGCACGGAGACCTGCGACGACGGCGTGAACGACGGCTTCTACGGCAGCTGCCTCCCTGCCTGCACGCCGGCGGCCAAGTGCGGTGACGACCGTGTCGACGAGGAGTGGGGCGAGCAGTGCGATCCGCCGAACGAGGCCACGGGCTGCAGCAACAACTGCCGCCTCGGCGCCCAGTGCGGCGACAAGGTCGTCCAGGCCGGCGAGCAGTGCGACGACGGCGAGAACGACGGCGGCTACGGCGAGTGCGGCCCGCGCTGCCAGCTCGGCCCGCGCTGCGGCGACGGCATCCGCAACGGCACCGAGCAGTGCGACGACGGCGACGGCAACAACACCGGCGGCTACGGCAAGTGCGCGCCGGGCTGCGTCTACGGTCCGTACTGCGGAGACGGCAAGCTGCAGAGCCTCTACGAGGCGTGCGACGACGGCAACCGCGTGAACGGCGACGGCTGCAGCCTGACCTGCCAGCACGACGGCATCCCGAACTAGCCCGTCGCGAGCGGACTCGCGGGGCGCAGGCGTCGAAAGAGGCCTGCCCCCGCGAACCCGGCCGGCCCCGCCCCGAGGGGCGCGGCAAGCAAAAACCGCTGCTCATCGCCTTCCTGAACCACCTGCTCGAGCTCGACGAGACGCACCGGATCGTCTCGATCGAGCAACCGCCCCGGCGACCACGATGTCACCTGGCATCAGCAGGCTCGTGCGAGGACCATGTTCCAGGACCCGCGGACGGATGCCGCGATCGAGAGGGTCAGGACCGCCGGGGGCGCTGACCGAGGCTGGTGAAGAACCGCAGCAGATAGCCGTCAGGGTCGGCGACGACGAACTGGCCGTTGCCTGCCTCCGTGTCGCCCGTGCGGTACCATCTCTCCTCGAAGGGGAGGACGATCTGGAAGCCGCCTGCGCGCACGCGCTCGTACAGGCCGGTGACATCGGCGATCTCGATCTGGAAGTTCACGCCGCGGCCGTAAGGATGCTCCAGCGGCGCCGTGCGGAACCTGCGGCCCGGCCCCGCCCCCTCTTGCAGCATGAGCTGCGCGCCTTCGAGATCGAGAAAGGCGAACTTCTCCTCGGGTCTCTCGAACAGCAGCGTGCAGCCGACGACGCCGATGTAAAAGCCGAGCGACGCGCCGAGGTCCGCCACGTCGAGCTCCGGAATGATCCTCTGTCCGCTCATCGTCCTTCTTCCTTGACCTTCCCGCCGAACGCTGTGCCAGCTGCATCTCAAGTGACATCGTGGTCGGGGTTGAGCGCCGCGCGTGGACCGGTCGGCGCTCGCCCCCGGCGGCAAGCTCGCCCTCGCCGTCTTGCCCGGTGGTCGCAGCCCCGCCGGGCCATGACGCCTGACCCGCGGGTCAGGCGGCCGTGGACGAGGCGGACACCTGCCCCGCAGACGGCGCGCGCCGCGCTCGCTGCGTGAGCCCGCGCAGCGCCAGCGCCGCGAGCAGCGCGGCCAGCCACGCGAGGCCGTAGGCGCTCGCCGGCGGCATCCGCCCGAGCGCCGCATGCAGCGCGACGAAGAACGCCGCGAATCCGAGCAGGCCGCGCACGAAGCCCGCGAGCAAGGCCGCCGTGGCGGCGGCGCCGTGCCTGGGCAGGGTGAAGCACGGAAGGATGTTGCCGGTGATCGGGATGGCGAGCAGCAGGCCGCTGAGGCCTGCGGGCGCGACGCCGGCGCTGCGCATGATGCACCAGGCCATGGCCATCGCGGCCACCACGCGGCAGGCGAGCTCGGCGCGCGGAATGGCCGCTACAGCGGGCGCCTCACAGCGGCGCGGCAAGGCCAGCGTGCCCAGGGCGGGCGACAGCAGCGCCACGGCGCAGGCCCAGAGCGGGGGCAATCGCAGCGCGAGCAGCGCCGCCCCCAGCGACAGGAAGGCCACGTTGGCCGCGAGCAGCGCCACGCCCCAGCGAAAGCGCGTCGCGCACCACGCAAAGCCGAGCACATGAACGATCGTCGCCGGCAGGCACACAAGCGTCGCGAGCGCGATCGCGCTCGCCTGGGCGGGCGTCTCCTGCAGCAGCACGAAGCCCATGATCGGGCCCACGATCATCGGTAGCCCGGCGATCGTGCCGCCCATCCCATGGCCGAAACGGCGCGCCGCCAGCGTGGACAGCAGCACCGATGCGCCCACCAATGTGAGCTTCAGCAGCACGCTGGCCCGGGCATCCATCGATCGCGTTGCAGGACGCGCATCGCTCGCCGGGTCCCTGTAGGGCAACGTTCCAGCGGAGACAATGCCGGAGCTCTCCTCGTCGGCGCACCGCGAGCCGACGCGCCGCGCGACGCCGGCTCACCGGAGCCACCGGCCGGTTGCGATCGGCCCGAGCAGGCGGCCTCGTCCCGAGCCGGCTCGGCACCTACGGACGTCCGAGCGCTTCCCTCATGACGCTGTCGTCGACCAGCGTCGCGAGCTCGTCGCGGGCACGCGGGGTGCGGCCTGTCTGCGCGGCGACCCAGCCCTCTTCTTCCTCGAGCACGTCCAGGATGTCGGGCACCAGCGTGCCCAGGAACAGCTCGTCTTCCCAAACCTCCTCGAGCACGGAGGGCTCGATGCCGATCGCCTCCGAGATCCTCGGCCAGACGGCCTGCGGGCTGGTGCGATAGAGCTCCTGCGCCTGCGAGAGCGCTCGCACGAACTCGACGATACCGCGCCGCTTCTCGGGATCCGCCAGCTTCTCGGCGGTGCTGTGGAGGTTCACGATCTCACGGTAGAGCGAGCGATCCTGAAAGAAGATGGCGTCGCTGCCGATCGCCTCCGCCGCGAGCTGAGTGGAGGGCTCCCAGAGCGCGACGGCGTCCACCTCGCCCCGCTCGAGCAGGGAGGGCAGCGTGTTCGTCCCGCAGGGGGTGGCCATGCAGATGCCGCCGGGACGAATCGTGTAGTCGTCCGGCGTGAGGCCCACGGTGCCCAGATACTTGTGGATGAAGTAGGCCGCCGACGTGTTCGGGATCGTCCCGATCCGCTTCCCTCGGAGATCTGCGAGCGAGCTGATCCCCGCCGCGCGGTTCGCGACGATCCGGTAGAACGTCTCCGTCACCGTGAAGATGATGCGCAGATTCGGATGAGCCACCGATTGCCGTAGCGTCTGCGTCTCCGCGTTGGTGCCGAGATCGACGCTGGGGTCGTTGAGCAGGCCCACGATGCCACCGGACTGGACGGTCGCCTCCCCAGGATAATAGTCCTGCGTCGCGATCAGCACAGGAGTGAACTCGATGGATGCCGTGTCGCTCGTGATCCTGAGCGAAGGGAAGGATGCTGCTCCGCCCTGACCACCGGCGCCGGCGTCCCCGCCCGCGCCGCCGTCCCCGCCCGCGCCCGCGCCGCCGTCCCCGCCCGCGCTCACGCTCGTGCTCGGCGGGCCACCACCGCCGCTGCTCGCGCCGGAACCGCCCGCGCCGCCGGAGCGGCCTCCAGAGCCGCCAACGCCACCCGAAGGCGCTCCACCACCCACGCCGCCAGCCATGACGCCACCCGTCGAGCTGGAGCCTGCCGCGTCGGCGTTCCCGCCGGGAGTCGAGTTACTGTCGCAAGCGACAAATCCAATTGCAACGAAAAAGACGAGGCGGAAGAGAGCTCGCATGCGTCATGCCTCCTTCGACCGGCGGACTCATCCACGGCCGTATCCATCAGCCATCGACTCTATCCATCAGCCATCGACTAATGGGGGGCTCTGGGTGGGTCAAGTGGCATTTGTGCTCGGGGTGACATCGTAGCGGTGTGCGTGAGCCGCGGAGAAGAAGTGGCGAACCCGAGCGCGATGAAGGAACGAACCCGACGCGGATTCAGCATGATACCTTCCTTTTCTGCTGTGCTCTCTGTCGCTTCAAGGAACTTCTCCTCGCCGACAGGCCTGCGCGCCGTTCCTGCGCGAATCGCGCGATCTCGGCGCCGGGAATGCGCTATGACGGCGCGCGAGCGCGCGTGGAGCCCAGAGGACGGGACATGGTCGACGAGACGGTATTCCAGGGCGGGGTGAACACCGTGCGCCGGCGCGGGGACCGGGTCCACCGGCCCGTGACGGCGGCGGCGCCGGCCATCCACCGGCTGCTGCGGCACCTGCGGGCGGCGGGGTTCGACGCGGCGCCGGAGCCGCTCGGGTACGACGACGAGGGGAACGAGGTGCTGTCGTACCTCGACGGCGACGTGCACAACGCGCTCCCGGCCGAGCTGCGCACGCCCGAGCTCCTGGCGTCCGCCGCCACCTTGCTGCGCCGCTGCCACGACGCGAGCGCGACGTTCGTGCCCGAGCCGGACGACCGGTGGCAGCTGCCGCCCCGGTCGCCAGTCGAGGTGGTCTGTCACGGCGACCTCGCGCCCTACAACTGCGTCGTCCGCGCCGGCCGGGTGGTCGGCTTCATCGATTTCGACAACGCCCACCCGGCGCCGCGCGTGTGGGACCTGGCCTATGCAGTCTACCGGTTCGCGCCGCTGCACGCGCCGACCAACCCGGACAGCGCTGGCACCCCGGAGGAGCAGGCACAGCGCGCCGCCGCGTTCTGCCGCGCCTACGGCATCGCGCCCAGGGCCGAGCTGCTCGACACGGTGGTCGACCGGCTGACAGCGCTCCTCGCCACCCTGCGCGGGCGGGCCGAGGCAGGCGACGCCGCATCCCAGGCGCACATCGCCGCCGGCCACCCCGCGCTGTACGAAGAGGATATCCGCTACGTGCGGGCGCAGCGCGACCGGCTGCTGCACGTCTTCGCCGCTGCACCGGACCACCCGTGGTGACAGCTCTCCTCAGCGCAGTCGAGATCCGCGGCGCTCGCTCTCAGCTCCTCTGGCCATGAACGGCGCCGGGGGTGGTGCTGTCATTCGCCCAGAGAGGTTTCACATGAAGTCGGGGAGTTAGGAAGATAGGAGGGTTTTCTTCCCGCCTTCATGTTCAAATGACTGCACCACCGCGCCGCGCGACGCCGGTCGCGCCGCCAGGCAGCCGCTCGCCCGGAGGCCGGGCGCTATGGTGGGGACCGTGGATCCTGGTGTAACCTCGCGCCCGAAGCCGAGGGCGCATGGAGCAGCAAGAGCCGAGATCCAGGGTGCTCGTCGTCGATGACAACGAGCAGAACCGCGCCCTGGCCCAGGCCACGCTCGAGGACGACGGCTACGAGGTCGTGCTCGCCGTCACGGGCGAGGAGGGGATCCAGCAGTTCGAGCGCCACAAGCCGGATTGCGTGCTGCTCGACGTGCGGATGCCGGGGATGGACGGGTTCGCCGTGTGCGCCCGGATCCGCGGCCTGCCCGGGGGCGAGAGCGCGCCGATCGTGTTCCTGACGGCGCTCCGCGACGTCGAGACGTTCGACAGCGCGCTGCGCGCCGGCGGCGACGACTTCCTGACGAAGCCGGTCCGCCCGTCGGAGCTCCTCGCGCGGGTGCAGGCCGCGCTACGGCTGCGCCGGCTCGGCGCGGAGCTGCGCGAGCACGTCGAGCTCGTCCGGCAGCAGCGGGACGCGCTCATGCGCCTCCAGCTCCAGAAGGAGCAGCTCACGGCCTTCGTCGTGCACGATCTGAAGAACCCCGTGAGCAGCATGGACCTGCACGCGCAGTTCCTGCTCCGGGACCGCTCGCTCCCGGAGCAGGCGCGCGACTCCGTGCGGCACGTCCGCGATCAGGCGCGCTCCCTGCTGCGGCTCATCTACAACCTGCTCGACATCAGCAAGAGCGAGGAAGGGAGGCTCGCCCCCGAGCGCACGCGCGTCGACCTCCGCGCGGTCGTCCTCGAGACGTTCGCCGCGCTCGACCTGCGCGCGAGCTCCCGGTCGCTCGCGCTGCGCGAGGCCATCGAGGTGCCCGCCGTCCAGGCCGACCCGGACCTGCTGCGCCGCACGCTCGAGAACCTCGTCGAGAACGCCGTCCACCACGCCCCGGCCGGGACCGCGGTGACCGTGAGCGCCGTGAAGGACGGCGCCGCGGTGGAGATCCGCGTGGCGGACACGGGGTCGGGCATCCCCGCCGAGATGCGCGCGAGGGTGTTCGATCGCTTCGTTCAGCTCGGCGGCGAGGATCCGGTCGTCCACCGCGCCGGCCGCGGCCTCGGGCTCGCGTTCTGCAGGATGGCCGTCGAGGCGCACGGCGGCACCCTCCGGATCGAGGACAACGCGCCCGGCGCCATCTTCTGCGTGAGGCTCCCCGATGACCCTTGAACACTCCTCCATCGACCGCCTGTCTCCATCCGGCCAGGCGCCCCACGGGCCCGGAGCTCCGCCGCTCGACGACGGCACGTTCCGCCTGCTCATCGACGCGGCGCCCGACGCGATGGTGGTCGTCGACGAGCAGGGACGCATCGTGTTCGTCAACGTCCAGACCGAGCGGATGTTCGGCTACGCGCGCGGCGAGCTCCTCGGGCAGGCCATCGAGATCCTCCTGCCGGAGCGCTTCCAGCGGGCGCACGTCGCGAACCGATCGGCGTTCATCGCCGCGCCCAAGGCGCGCCCGATGGGGTCGGGGGTGGAGCTGTTCGGCCGCCGGAAGGACGGCGGCGAGTTCCCGGTCGAGATCAGCCTCAGCCCGCTGATGACCGAGCGGGGCACGCTCGTCTCGAGCGCCATCCGCGACATCAGCGACCGCAAGCGGGTCGACCTCGCGATGCGGCGGCTGGCCGCGATCGTCGACTCCTCCGAGGACGCCGTCATCGGCGAGGCGCTCGACGGGCGCATCGCCAGCTGGAACCGGGGCGCACAGGCGATCTTCGGCTACACCGCCGAGGAGATGATCGGCAAGCCCCTCACCGCGCTCTCCCCGCCGGGGCGGGAGGACGAGGTGCCGCGGATGCTCGATCGGCTCAGGCGCGGCGAGCACATGGATCACTTCGAGACGGTGCGCAGGCGCAAGGACGGCAGGGACATCGACGTCTCGATCACCCTCTCTCCGATCTACGACGCGATGGGCAAGGTCGTCGGCACCTCGAAGGTGGCCCGCGACATCAGCGAGCGAAGGCGCCTGGAGGCCGAGGCGAAGCGCACGACCGATCTCCTGCGGAGCGCGGTGGAGAGCATCCAGGGCGCGTTCGCCGTGTTCGACGCGCACGATCGGCTCGCCCTCTGCAACAGCGTGTACCGGCACTGGCTCGGCGCGCGGGTGAGCGGCCCCATCGTCGGGCGGAGCTATGATGAGCTCATCGACGAGGGCATCGCCGCGGGGCTGTTCGCCCTCGGCGGCGAGCCCCAGGCCGACTTCCGCGGGAGGCTGCTCGCCTACCACGCCGAGCCGAACGGCACGCTCGATCTCTGCACGAGCGACGGGCGCAGCCTGCGCGCGACCGAGCGCCGCACGGCCGAGGGCGGGACCGTGTGCACCCTCTGGGACATGACCGGAGACGTGCAGCGCGCCGAGGAGCTCCGCAAGGCGCGGGCCCTCGCCGAGGCCGCCAGCTCCGCGAAGAGCGAGTTCCTCGCCTCGATGAGCCACGAGCTCCGCACGCCGCTCAACGCGATCCTCGGCTTCGCGCAGCTGCTCCAGCGCGACCGGAAGACGCCGCTCACCGACCGCCAGAAGGAGCGGATAGAGCACGTCCTGAAGGGCGGCGAGCACCTGCTCAAGCTCATCGACGACATCCTGGACCTCTCGCGCATCGAGGCCGGCCGCGTGACCGTGTCGATCGAGCCGGTGAACATCCCCGAGGTGCTGGACGAGGTGAAGACCACGCTCGACCCGATGGCCCAGCGCGCCGGGATCGAGATCGCCCTCGCGCCCCTGCCCGCGGAGCTCCCGAAGATCACCGCGGATCGCACGCGCTTCGCGCAGATCCTCATGAACTACGGCTCGAACGCGATCAAGTATGGCCGGAGGGGGGGTCGCGCCACGATCGCCGTGTCGATGCCGGAGGACGGCGTCGTGCGGATCTGCGTGGCGGACAACGGCGTCGGCGTCCCGCGAGAGCAGCACACGAAGCTCTTCCAGCCCTTCCAGCGCGCCGGCCAGGAGACAGGGCCGATCGAGGGGACCGGGATCGGCCTCGCCATCAGCAAGCGGCTCGCGGAGCTCATGGGCGGCGGCGTCGGCTTCAACAGCGTGCCGGGCGAAGGGTCCGAGTTCTGGATCGAGCTCCCGGCGCACGAGGAGCTGCCGCAGGTCGCCGCCCCGGAGCAGGCCGATGCGCGCGCGGAGGGGTCGCCGCTCGCCGGGCCCGGCGGCGTCCGGCATTCGGTCCTCTACGTCGAGGACAACCCGTCGAACATCGCGTTCATGGAGGAGCTCATCTCCGAGCTCGAGCGCGTCCACCTGATCACCGCGCCGAACGCCGAGATCGGCATCGAGCTCGCGCGGTCGCGGCGGCCCGAGGTCGTCATCATGGACATCAACCTCCCCGGGATGAGCGGCTACGAGGCCATGCGCAGGCTCGAGGAGTGGCCGGAGACGCGCGACATCCCCGTGATCGCGCTCAGCGCGGCGGCGATGGCCCGGGATACCCGCCGCGCCGAGCAGGCCGGGTTCTACCGCTACCTGACCAAGCCGGTGAGGGTCGACGAGCTGACCTCCGTCCTCGAGGAGATCCTCGTCCAGGCGGCGCACTGACGGCGGCCGGCGCCTACCGCGCCGCCCAGACGGCGAGGAGGCGTACGCGATCGCCACGGCCTGGATGACCGCGAAGCTCAGGAGGCCGGTAACACCGTCGCAGGGCCGACGTACATCACGCCTTGAGCTCCCACGCGCACCGTACACACCGCGGCTTTATCCCACGCAGAGCCCGCTCGCCGGCCAATACCCGATCTGCGGCGAGGCCGATTTCGCTCGACGAGGCCGCGGCATTTTGGCGTAGCGTGGCTGTATGACCCTGCGACGCGATCATGTCCTCTCCTGCACGACGCTCCTGCTCATCGCGTGTGGACTGGCCGGGTGCGGCAAGGCCTCCACGCGACCTGCGGCCGCGCCGGAGGCCGCGGCGGCGGCCGAGCCGCTCACGCTCAGGCGCTCGGCGGACGACATCCTCCTCGCGGCGAAGCTGCCGCCCGAGACCGCGCCGCGCGCGTCGCTCGAGATCCACCGCCTCGACGCCTACGCCGTGTGCAACGCGGCGCAGGTGCGCCTCTCCGCCAGCGTGAACGTGAACGCGAGCGCCGGCGCCGGGCCGAGCGCGCTCACGCTGTCGAGCCTCGTCATCGGCGGCCTGGGGCTCACGGGCGGCATCGTCACCACGGCGCTCGCCGCGGGCCTGGAGGCGCCGCCGATCCCGGCGGGCACGCCGTCGCTCCCGGACGCCGAGCCCCCGGACATCGAGGGCAAGACCGGCGTCCTCGTGGCGGGCGTCGTCACCGGCGTCGTCGTCGTGGGCGCGGTGGTCGGCACGCTCCTGCTCGTCGGAGGCGACGACGACGACGACGGGCGCAAGGGCAAGCTCGACCTCGGCGCCGGCGGCCCCGGCATGCGCGGGCTCCGCGACGCCATCCGCGACTTCGAGGCCTCGTGCCCCGACGAGCCGGCAGAGGACGCCCTCACGTTGTGCATCGACAAGGCGCGCGCCCTCCGCAAGACCTGCGCAGCCCGGTGACGCGGACGGCGGTCGCTCGACGCGACCTCTCGACCTCCCGGCGCAGAGTCGAATAGCCTCACGAGCACCATGCAACCCGCGCGGGGACGAGCAGCAGCCCCGAGGGCCCCGCCGCTCGACCCGCGCTGCCGCTCACGGCCGAGCCGCACGACCCCGAGGAACGAATGAAGCGCATCCATCTGTTCGAGCTCGAAGACTTCAGCTGGTTTCCAGGGTGGCTACGGTCCTGCATGACCCGCCTGATCGTGACCGTGCACAGGACGCTGGGATCGAGCGAGGAGCTGGCGGAGCTCCTCGCCAGAGCGCTGAAGGAGTCGAGCTCGACCAGCATCGTCGACCTCTGCTCCGGGAGCGGGGGCCCGATGCTCGATGTCCTGGAGCGCCTGAACAAGAAGCCTGGGCTCGAGGACGTCACGCTGATGCTCACCGATCTCTATCCCAGCGCGGAGGCGGCGAGGAGCATCAACGCCCGGGAAGGGAGCAACGTATCGTATCGGACGAGCCCGGTCGACGCCACGGAGCTGAGCGGCGAGACGGCGGGGCTCAGGACCCTGGTCAGCAGCTTCCATCACATGAGGCCGGAGAGCGCGAGAAAGATCCTCGAGTCGGCCCAGAAGAGCAGACAGCCCATCTGCATCTTCGAGATCAGCGACAACAGCTTTCCGAAGTTTCTCTGGTGGACCGCCCTGCCGGTCAACTTCCTGATGTGCCTCCTCATCACGCCCCTGGCGAGGCCCGTGACGGCGCGGCAGCTCGTCTTCACCTACCTCCTCCCGATCATCCCGCTGTGCTTCGCCTGGGACGGGGCGGTCTCGAACGCGAGGACCTACACGCTCGGCGACCTGGACGAGCTGCTGCGAGGGCTCGGAGATGAAGGTTACCGGTGGGAAAAGGGGGTGATCGGCGGCAGCATGAAGAAGATCTATCTGCTCGGCATTCCCACCCAGCGCGCCGGCTCCGGCGACTGAGCCGCTCCGACGCGGACGAACCGGTATGTACGGGTCGTACGACTGCCGGCGTTTGCCGGCGGGCGCGGCCGGAGCCGCCGCGTCGCTGCCGTACGATCCGGAGATCGGGTTAAGGCGAAGCCCTGGTCCGCGTTCCGGATTGCCCCCTACTATCCGAGTGCGGTCATCGATGTAACGTGGGATGCGCAACCGCGCGCTGGCTGTCCGGTTGCGGAGGGGAGTACGATGACCGAAGCGAATGGATCGCTTGGTTCGCTGGACGATTTCATCGCACACTCTACAGAGATGCTGTTCGTCGCGAGGGGCGACGGCGCGCTGCTGCGATGGAGTGACGCGCTGGGCCGGGCCATCGGACCTGCGCTCGCACAAGGGACCCCGTTGACCGAGCTCTTCCACCCGGAGGACCGCTGCACGCTCACGGCGCGGTGGGAGCAGGTCCGCGGGAGCGCCGCCCCCGTCCAGGTCCACGGCCGGATCATGAGCGCGGAGCGCAGCTACCGGCCGTTCTCGTGCTTCGTGCGCGGCTCGCGCACGGATGGGCTGGTTTACGGCTCGTTCCGCGACGCGCCTCCCGACGACGGCGTCCTCGACGAGCTGGCCCGGCTGAAGGATCGGGACCGGATCCTCGGCGCGCTGATCAACGCCCTCCCGATGGTGATCTGGGCCATCGACTCGGAGGGAACGTACACCTGCCACGAAGGCAAGGGGCTCGAGGCCGCCGGTCATCAGCCTGGACAGCACGTTGGAAAGAACATCTTCGAGCTTTACGGCGACCTCGCGGGCGGCATCGAGCGCGCGCTGGCCGGCGAGGCGGTGCACGGGCTGGCCGAGGTCCACGGCTGCGTCTGGGAGAACTGGATGGTCCCGCTCTCGGAGTCCGCGGGGCACGTCCGCTCCGTCATCGGGTTCTCGCTCGACGTGACGGAGGGCCAGCGCGCGCAGCAGGCCCTCCAGACGAAGCTCGACGTGATCGAGGCGCAGCAGCGGGTCATCCGGGAGCTCGCGGCGCCGATCATCGAGGTGTGGGACGGCGTCCTGGCGCTGCCCATGATCGGCGTCGTCGACAGCGCGAGGACGGCCGAGGCGATGGAGAGCCTGCTCGAGGCGATCTCCAGCCGCTCGGCGCGCTACGCGGTCCTGGATCTCACCGGCGTGCAGGTGGTGGACACGAAGGTCGCGGATCACCTGATCAAGCTCGTGCGAGCCATCCAGCTGCTCGGCGCCGAGGGGATCATCTGCGGCATTCGCCCGAACGTGGCGCAAACGATGGTGGCGCTGGGGCTCGACCTCAGCGCCATCGTGACCAAGGCCAACCTGCGGGCCGGCCTCACCTACTGCATGCGGCGATTGAACGCGCGCGAGCCGACGCCGCGCACGAGCCCGTGAGCGCCCCGGCTGGCTGAGCTCAGAACAGCTGGACGTCGTCGAGCTCGATGCCGAGCGGCTGCCCCCCGGGCGTGCGCCAGCTCAGGTTCATGACCGCCCACGGCTCGAACGGCGCCGGCGTGCCCCACCCCTGCTGCATCAGATGCCACCAGTACAGCTCGATGGTGACCCACTCCGTTCCGACCCCGAGATCGATTCCGTGGCTGTCGAAGCAATCCGAGCAGAACCCGCCCTCGGGCGTGGTGAGGAGCGTACCGATCTCGAAGCGAACCGGAGCGCCATGGGAACGGACGTTGAAGCGGATGCCCTGGAACCCCGACACGTCGACGGGCCACGTATCGAAGGTGAGCATGACGCCGGCGCCCGACGCGGACGGCCCCCCCGGGGAGTGAGCTCCGAGCGCCGTCGACCCGAAAGGCCCCGGCACGGGGAGCAAATCGACCGGGATGGGCCCGTCGCCGTACGTCACCCACGGCCCGGTGTACGGCGGCAAGCGGCTGGCGTACGGCGGGGAGCTGAAGAAATCGCCGTCCTCGAAGTCCTCGATGAGGAGGCCCGACGTCGCGCAGAAGGGCAGCCACCCGCAGTCCAGATCGCTGCAATCCGCGAGCCCATCCCCATCGTCATCGTAGCCGTTGCTGCAGGCCACATCGGTGTACTCGCCCCACGGCGCGCAGGAGGGCTGCCCCTGGCACTCCGGATCGCTGCAATCCGCGAGCCCGTCCCCATCATCATCGTAGCCGTTGCTGCAGGCCGCATCGGTGTCCTCGCGCCACGGTACGCAGTAGGGCTGCCACTGGCACTCCGGGTCGCTGCAATCGGCGTAGCCGTCCCCATCGTCATCGTAGCCGTTGCTGCAGGCCGCATCGGTGTCCTCGCGCCACGGTACGCAGAAGGGCTGCCACTGGCACTCCGGGTCGCTGCAATCGGCGTAGCCGTCCCCATCGTCATCGTAGCCGTTGCTGCAGGCCACATCGGTGTACTCGCCCCCCGGTGCGCAGAAGGGTTGCCACTGGCAGTCCGGGTCGCTGCAATCCGCGTAGCCGTCCCCATCGTCATCGTAGCCGTTGCTGCAGGCCACATCGGTGTCCTCGCGCCACGGTACGCAGAAGGGCTGCCACTGGCAGTCCGGATCGCTACAATCCGCGTATCCGTCCCCATCGTCATCGTAGCCGTTGCTGCAGGCCACATCGGTGTCCTCGCTCAGCGGCGTCGTGTCGTCGACCCCGATGACGATATCGAGCGTCCCCTGGCCGACGGAGACGACATCGCCGTCCGCCCGGAACTGGAACGCGACCGTCGACGTCGCGCCTTCGTTGATGAAGACCGACGTCGGGTTCGCCGACGTCAGGCCCGCCGGGACGTACTGGTAACCGGAGCCGGTCCACCGCTCGAGGACCCAGCCGGGCTCCAGATACACGTCATAGTGGCCGACCGGCAGCACCGCCGTGAGCACCGTCGTGTCGCCGTCTCCATAGAAGAGCCGGTGCGTCGGACCGTAGATATTGAACAACGCGTTGGATAGGCGGTACGTCGCGCCCGTGGCGCTGGTCCCGACGAGGGAGAGGCTGATCGAGCCGACATCGGACGCCTGCTCGGCGCCGTCCGGCGCCCCCGCTCCACAGCCGACCGGGATCGTAGCGACCGCCAACACCGAGCATACGAAGAGTTGTCGCAAGTGTCTCATGATGAATTCGTATCAGAGACGCTCGCGCAGGAAAAGTGGGATCCTTGGGCGCCCGATGACGGCGCGCGGCCGTTCCTCGCCTGGCTTCGACAACCGGCAAGGACCGTCTCGTGTCGGTGCATGTAGTAAATGTGCGCGTTTTCGCGCGCTTTCATGCGTTTTCTTCACATCAAGCGCCGGAGCCGATCCTGGTCATCGGGCATCGGGCATCGGGCATCGGGCGTGCGGTCAACGGTCATCGCTCACGCGGTGGCGTGCCCAGCGGCGGCCGAGGCGCCCTTCGCGTGCCGCGCGAGCTCCCGGACGTAGCGCGCCCGCTCCTCGGCGAAGGCGCGCGCCACGCTGGGGCGCGCCAGGAGGCGCGCATGGTACGCGGGGAGCGCCGGCCAGGTCTTCAGATCGACGGGCGTGACCTGTGACCAGTTGAGCACCGTGAAGAGGTAGGCGTCGGCGACCGAGAAGCGATCGAGCAGGAACTCCCGCCCTTCGAGCCGCCGGGCCACCCAGCCGAGGCGCGCGTCCGCCCGGGCGAGCGCGTAGGCCTTGACCTCGGCCGGGGCCGCCTCGTCCAGGAGCGGCAGGTAGACCGCCTTGTGGAGCTCGGTGCCGATGAAGCAGAGCCACTGCTGGAGGCGCGCCCGGCCGAGCGGATCCCGCGGCGCGAGCTCCGCTTCCGGGAACCGCTCCGCGACGAGCTGCAGGACCGCCGCGTTCTCGGTGAGGATCTCGCCGCCCTCGATCTCGAGCGCGGGCACGAGCCCGAGCGGGTGGATCGCGCGGAAATCGGCGCCCTCCTCGGTCCGATTCGTCTTCAGGTCGACCTCGACATACGAGGCCTCGGCGCCGGCCTCGTAGAGCGCGATGCGCGTGGCGAGAGAGCATGCGAGCGGGGAGAAATAGAGCTTCATGAAGACCTCCTGAGGGCGAGGAAGGTGCGCCGCGAGGGGCCGTGCGTCCAACGCATCGTCGTGATAGGAGCTATGCGTGTCCCGCATAGCTTCTCCTCCCGCGCCCCCGGCGCTCGGCCCGCGGCCTCAGCTCGAGGTCCGCGACCTGGAGCTCGTCCTCTCGCTGGCGGCCGCCGGGAGCACGGCGGGCGCGGCGTCGACGATGCACATCACGCAGTCCGCCGTGAGCCGGGCGCTCGCCCAGGCGGAGGAGCGGGTCGGCGCGCGCCTCTTCGAGCGCGCCGCGCGCGGGGTCACCCCGACCGCCGCGGGCGAGCGGCTCATCGCGGGCGCCGGGCTCGTCCTCGCACAGCTCCGGGAGCTCGAGCGGGAGGTCGCGGCGCCGGCCGCCGCGACGACGCGCGTCCGCCTCGTGTGCGAGTGCTACACGGCGTACCGCTGGCTGCCCTCGGCGATGGCGAGCCTCCGGCGCACGCTGCCCCGCCTCGCGGTGGAGCTCGCGGTGGAGCACACCCAGGATCCGGTCGGCGCGCTCGTCCGGGGCGACATCGACGTCGCGCTGCTCACCACCGCCTCTTTGCCGCGAGCCCGCGAGGGGGGCGGCGCCCTCGTGGAGCGGCCGCTCTTCTCGGACGAGGTCGTCTTCGTGGTCTCGACCGCGCACCCGCTCGCCGCGCAGGGGTCGCTCACGCGCGACCACCTCCAGAGGAGCCCGCTGCTCACGCCGACCGCGTCGCCCGCCGAGGTGCGCTGGTTCATGAGCACCGTCTTCGGGCGCCGGAAGCCCAGGCTCGAGTCCCTGCCCTTTCCGCTGACCGAGGCCATCATCGACGCGGCGCGCGCCGGCATGGGGATCGCTGTCCTCTCGGAATGGATAGCGGACGGCTATCTCGGGGGCGGCGATCTGAGGGTCAAGCGGCTGTCGTCCGGCCCGCTGCGCCGGCCCTGGCGGATCGCCTGCCGACGCGCGTCGGCGTGCGTCGCCGACAGCCTGATCGCCGCCCTCCAGAGCTCGGCGCCGCGGCTCACCACGCGCGCCGGGTGAGGGCGGACGGCGCGGGCGCCCCCTCCCCCGGGCTGCCGCAGAAAAAAAACGAAGGGGCGTGTCGATCTCGCGGCCCCTCGTTCGTCGTCACCAGAGAGCGAGGGCTCACGCCCGGTCGAGGCCCTGCGGAGCCCTGTACCGAGAAGGAGACACGACGATGCGGTTCATGATGCTGATGATCCCGAGGGGATACGAGAGCGCGGCGCCGGGCACGATGCCGGACGCCAAGGCGGTCGCTGCGATGATGAGGTACAACGACTCCCTGCAGAAGGCCGGCGTGCTGCTCGCCGTCGACGGCCTCCACCCGCCCTCGATGGGCGCGCGCATCTCGTTCCCCGGAGGGAAGCCCCAGGTGATCGACGGGCCCTTCGCCGAGGCGAAGGAGGTGCTCGGTGGCTACTGGGTAATCCAGGTGAAATCGAGGGAAGAGGCGATCGCGTGGGCGTCGCGCTGCCCCGGTTCGGACGACGCGATCATCGAGGTTCGCCAGGTACAGGAGCTCTCGGACTTCCCCGCCGACGTCCAGGAGGCCGCGGCCGGGCTCCCGGAGATGCAAGCGCACGCCGCGCAGCGCAACGGGGCGTGACACCGCGGCCGCGGCGCAGCGCGAGGGTCAGTCGAGGCCGGCGCTCTCCGGCGTGCCGAGCATCAGATTCAGGTTCTGCACCGCCGCGCCGGAGGCGCCTTTGCCGAGGTTGTCGAGGCGCGCCATGACAAGGATCTGGTCGGGCTTGCCGAACACGAACACATCGAGGCGGTTCGTGTCGTTGCACTCCAGGGCGCTCAGGGAGCCGTCCTCCAGCGCGCCCTGGCCGCCGAGCGGCATCACCCGGATGAACGGCTCGCCGGCGTAATACGACGCGTAGAGCTCGTGCACCGACGCGGGCGTCGCGGGTCGGCTCAGGGCGTCCACGAACAGGGGCACCGAGACGAGCATGCCTTTGTAGAAGTCGCCCACGACCGGCTGGAAGAGCGGCGCCCGCTCGAGCCCTGCGATGGCGCGCATCTCGGGCAGGTGCTTGTGCTGCAGGGTGAGCCCGTACGGGCGCGGGCCGCGGAGCTGCTCGCGGCGGGCCTCGCCGGCCTGCTCGTAGGCCTGGATCATCTTGCGCCCGCCGCCGCTGTAGCCGGTGAGCGAGTGGGCGATCACGCGGGCGTCCCTGGGCAGGAGCTCCTGGTCGACCAGCGGGACCACGAGGGTGAGGAACCCGGTCGCGTGACACCCGGGGACGGCGACGCGCCGCGCGCTCCGGATGGCCTCGCGCTGCCCGGAGCGGAGCTCCGGGAAGCCGTACACCCAGCCGTCGGCGGTGCGGTGCGCGGTGCTCGGATCGATGACGCGCGTGCTCGGGTTCTCGATCCACCCGATGGACTCGCGGGCGGCGTCGTCGGGCAGACAGGTGATGAGCAGATCCGCCTCGTTGATCAGCGCGCGACGCGCCGCCGGGTCCTTGCGTCGCTCCGGGTCGATCTCGAGCAGCTGGAGATCGCGGCGGCCCTGCAGCCGCTCGCGGATCTGGAGCCCTGTCGTCCCTTCCTGTCCGTCGATGAACACCCGATGCATGGTGGCCCTGTTCATACGCCGAGCGCGCCGCCCCGACCAGGGGTTCGCGCGACCCGAGCGGCAGCCGCGGACGACGACGTCGCGCCCGAGGTATCCGCCCACGCGCGCCGGGTGGTGGCCGCGCCCCGGGTAGCGGCCTCCGACGGCCCGGGCGAAGCACCGAGGCCGCGAGGGCCCCGAAGCCTATCACGCCGCGCGCCACGTGCGCGACGAGGCTCTTGCTCGCGAACATGCCCCTACCCTCCTTCGTTCCGCGCGGGAGACGCAGGAGACGCGGGGCGCGCGCCCTCCCGCCGGAGGACCTCCGCCCGCACCAGCTGCCGCGCCCGGTGCAGCCGGCTCTTCATGGCCGCCTCGCCGATCCCGAGCATCCGGCACACCTCGTCGCCCGTCAGCCCCTCGACGTCGCGCAGCACGATCACCTCGCGGTAAGGCCGCTCCAGCGCGGCGATCGCCTCGTGCACGGCGCGCACGAGCCGCCAGCGCTCGAGCGCCGCCTGCGGGTCGAGCTCGCCCGAGGGCACCGCGTCGGCGTCGTCCACCCGCCGCCCGAGCCGCGAGCGCTCCCGCGCGAACGGGCGCAGCATGCGCATGCACGCGTTCCGGACCACCGTCATGAGCCACGAGAGGACGCCCGGGTCGCGCGCCACCTCCGGGCGGCGCGCGAGCCTCGTGAACGCCTCCTGGACCGCATCGTCCGCGTCGAAGGCGTCGCGGCACACGCGCAGCCCGAAGCGGTACACGCGGTCGTGGTAGGCCCGCACGAGCAGCTCCAGCGCGCCGTCGTCGCCGCGCGCCGCCGCCGCCGTGAGGACCGAATCGTGTGAGGTCGACGCGTCCATCCAGCGCCTCAGCTTCGCGGGAGCGGGCAGGTCGACCTGCCCATCAGAGCGTACCCGAGGCACGTGCCCGAGAGCGCCGTGAACAGCAGGTACACGCCCGCGGCGCCGAATGCGACCAGGCGCGCCGCGAGCGGCAGCGGCGCCGCCCAGGCGCACGCCAGCAGGGCCAGCGCCCCCAGACCACGGAACAGGCGATCCATCTTCCCGAGATTGCGTTTCATGCGCTCCTCCATCCCTCGCCCGGAGAAGCCCCGGCGCGGGACGAAGGATTCAGGAAATCGTCACCGGCGCGAGGCGCGCCCCTGGGACTGGACGAGATCCCGGCAGCGAGCCGGCGCGGCCACACACGTAAGATAGCTTACCCACCGACGGAGATGCGGCTCATCTGCGAGACGCGCAGATAGTTCACGGGCGAGTGAGCTTCCCAGGAGTAAGGGAAGGGTATCCGGCCGAGGACGGGGATACCGGCCAGCTGGTCCATGACGAAGGCCGTGATGCCGGTGAGCGTGCTTCCAACCAAGCTGCGCGCCTGGCTCACGAGCTTGCTCTGATAGATCCAGCCCCGGTCCGTTGAGTGGTACTCCTCGCCCATATGCCTGAAATCCCCTGCGGTGCGCGGAGGCATCCGCGGCACGACGTCGTTCTCGTAGATGTGCCGGAAGAGCATATGTCCGAATCCCCGCTCGTAACGCCGAACGAACTCTTGATCGCCGACCATCGGCTGACCGAACGTATAGATGCCGCGCAGCTTCTTCCAGTGCCACTCGTGGAGGATGCCTACCGTATAAAGACGCGCCGCAGCGAGCACGGCCAGCGCGCCACCCAGGCTGTGACCTGTGATGTAGAGCGCCGGCTCGTCCTCGTCTCCGGCGGCCGGAGCGTCGCCGGCTCGGGTGGGTCCGACGTTCGAGAGCATGGGCTCTCTCGAGTCGCGCTCGTCGCCGCAGTCTGGCTCGGCAGTGTCGCCGGAGGTCGGGGCGTCGGTACCGGCGGAACGGCAGTGGTACTTAGCCATCGCCCGATGGCTCACGTCGCAGAGAGACATCCCTCGCAGAGCGGCGCCGAGCAGCGGCGAGAGCGTGGGCCACAACGCCAGGAAAGACCGGTAGAACCCGCCGTGCACATGCCCCATGGCATGGAACGGCTCCACCTTGGCGTTGATGTTCGCCATCCAGTTGATCAGGCTACGCGGCTCTGTCCCGCGGAACGACAGCACCACCACGCGTTTATCCGCGCTCTGGAGGATGAGCGCTGTGGTGCCCACCAGAAGCGCGTCGTTCTGGAGGTTGATGGACACCGCATTTCCGCCGCCGAATCCGCGATGGCTCATCACGTCGGCAAACGTGGTTATATCGGAGTACGACCAGGACGCCGCGGCCGACATGAGGAGCGCGGCTTGGCGTTCATACATTCCTTGCCGCACCTGAAGCAGGCCGTCGATGACCGGGTTGCCAGACTTCGCCGGGGTCGACTCGCACTTCACGGGATACCGGTCCACGACCGGCAGAAACGCAGCCTCGATTTTCATTTGCTCCCCCCATCGGCTCAAGCCAACGCGATCGAGCATGCTACTTCAAGACCAGCGATGGTCAATCGAGGCGTCAGCGTTGATATGAATATCCGCTCGAATATGTCGAGTTCAAAGCGGTTCCGACCTTCACGAATCGGGGTGGAGTGCTAGCATCGCCGCATGGCCGATGACCTGAGCAGGGACGTGCAGCTCCTCGATCGCGATCTCGTCGCCGTGCGGCGCGATCTGCACCGGCACCCCGAGCTCGGCTACACCGAGGTGCGCACGTCGCAGCTCGTCGCGGAGCGCCTGCGCAAGCTCGGCCTGTCGGTGCGCACGGGCGTGGCCGGGACGGGCGTCATCGCCGATCTCGAGGGCGAGCGCTCCGGCGGCACCCTGCTGCTGCGCGCCGACATGGATGCGCTCCCTGTGGAGGAGCAGTCGGGCCATGACTTCCCGTCCGAGACGAGGGGCGTCATGCACGCGTGCGGCCATGACGCCCACGTGAGCGCGCTCCTCGGCGCCGCCACGCTGCTCTCGGCACGCAGGGACCGCATCGCCGGCAGGGTCCGCTTCCTCTTCCAGCCCGCGGAGGAGCTCGCGGACGGCGCGCTGCAGATGATCGAGGCGGGGGCGCTCGACGGCGTCGACCAGGCGCTCGGCGCGCACGTGATCTCGCCTTTCCCGTTCGGCGTCGTGGCGACGCGGCCCGGGCCGTTCTTCGCGGGGATCGACACGTTCGAGATCGCGGTCGTCGGGAAGGCGGGCCACGGCGGGCTGCCGCACATGTCGGTCGACCCGATCTACGCGGCGGCGCAGGTCGTGACCGCGCTCCAGTCGATCGTCTCGCGCGAGACGAAGCCGGGCGAGCCGCTCGTCGTGAGCATCTCGGCCATCTCCGGCGGGAACGCCTCCAACGTCGTCGTGGAGCGCGTGGCACTCCAGGGCACCGTGCGCTGGTTCTCGCAGCCGAGCCGGGAGCACGCGCTCGAGCGCATCCAGGGGATCGCCTCGGGCGTGTGCTCGGCGCTGCGCGCCTCCTGCGAGTTCAGGGTGCTGTCGAGCTCGCCTGTCACGGTCAACGCCGCCGCGCCCGTGGATCTGGTCGTGGCCGCCGCGCGGGCGACGCAGCGCGCCGAGGTCCTGGATCCCGGCCCGCTCACGGTCAGCGAGGACTTCTCGGAGTTCACGAGCCGCGTTCCCGGCTGCCTCTTCACCGTGGGCGCGGGCGGGCCGACCGCGGCGCCGCACCACCACCACGCGTTCGACCTCGACGAGCGCGCGATCGGGCTCATCGCGGAGATCTTCACCCGCGTCACGCTCTCCGCGCTCAGGCCGGAGTGACGCGTCCGGCGAAACCCGCGCGCTCCTCGCGGCATGCTGGCGCATGCTGGCGCCCGCGATGACGAGAACGCTGCGGACCCTCCTCACGTCCAACCGCTTCACGCTGCTCCTGCTCGCCTCGATCGCCGCCGGCGCAGGCCTCGGCCTCGCGCTCGGCGAGCGGGCGGCGGTGCTCAAGCCGTTCGGCGACCTCTTCCTCAACCTGCTGTTCACCCTCGTGGTGCCGCTGATCTTCTTCTCCATCTCGTCCGCGGTGGCGGGCATGAGCAGCCTGCGGCGCCTCGGGCGCATCGTGACCGCGATGCTGGGCGTCTTCGTCGGGACCGGCCTTGTCGCGTCGGCGCTGATGCTCGTGGCGGTCGAGCTCTACCCGCCCGCGGAGGGGCTGCAGGTGACGCTCCCTGGGCGGCCGGAGGTCGCGCCGGTCAGCCTGGGCGACCAGCTGGTGGGCGCGATCAGCGTGCCGGACTTCGGCGACCTGCTCTCGCGCAGGAACGTGCTGCCGCTGATCGTGATGGCCTTCCTGGTCGGCCTCGGGACCACGGCGGCCGGCGAGCGCGGCCAGCCGGTCGCGCGGCTGCTCGCCTCGGCGAACGAGGTGATGCTCAAGCTTGTCGACTTCGTGATGTATTACGCGCCGATCGGCCTCGGCGCCTACTTCGCGCACCTCGTCGGCGCCTTCGGCCCGACCCTGCTGCAGTCCTACGTGCGCGCGATCGGGCTCTTCTATCCGCTCGCCGTCGCGTACTTCTTCCTCGCCTTCACGCTCTACGCGTGGCTCGCCGGCCGGGGGCGCGCGGTGAGGGCGTTCTGGAAGAACATCCCGGCGCCGGCGCTCACCGCGCTCGCGACCTCGAGCAGCATGGCGGCGATCCCCTCGAACCTCGAGGCGGCGCGGCGCTCCCGGGTGCCTGACGACATCGCGGAGGTGGTCATTCCGATCGGCGCGACCGTCCACATGGAGGGCTCGTGCCTCTCGGCGGTGCTCAAGACGGCGCTGCTGTTCGGCGTCTTCGGCCGCGAGCTCGGCGGGGCGGACACTTACCTCGCCGTCGTGGGGGTCGCGATCCTGAGCGGCACCGTGATGAGCGGCATCCCCGGCGGGGGCTTCATCGGAGAGCTGGTGATCGTCTCGCTCTTTGGATTCCCGATGGAGGCGCTGCCCATCATCTCCACCGTCGGGGCGCTCGTGGATCCGCCGGCCACGCTGGTCAACGCCGTCGGCGACAACGTGAGCAGCATGATGGTGGCCCGCATCCTCGACGGTCCGGGCTGGAGCGAGCAGCCGCCGGACACCTCTCCGCCGGAGGCGGGCGCCTAGTGCCCAGCGCCGCGTATCAGAAATCCCGCCAGAACAACCGGTCAATGACGAGCGGTCGCCGAAATAGTGGCGATCGCCATCGTTTTCCGCCTGTTTCGCCGCCGAGGGCGGCTCCGGTGCCGCCCATCGGGGCGCCCTCCGCCGCCGCGTCGCCCGTGGTCAAGGGCCCGCAGCATCACCGGTGTGGTTGGCATCATGGGTCCAGGCGCCGCTTGGGCTGCCACGCGCCGAGGCGGGAGCCATGAACGCGGCGGGCAGAAAAATTCAAATCTGCCGCACCTGGCGCCGCGCCCAACGGGGCCGGCCTCTGGTAGCCTCCGCCGCGCCGCCGACCGACCGGCGGAAACGAACGGAGAAAGAGACACCACCATGGCCATCGTTCTTTACCACCACCCGTTTTCGCGCGCCGCCAACACTGTGTGGATGCTCGAGGAAGTCGGCGTCGAGTACGAGCTCAAGTTCGTCGACATCATGGCCGGCGACCAGAAGAAGGAGGACGTCACGAAGCTCAATCCGATGGGCAAGCTGCCCTTGCTCGTCGACGGCGACACTGTCGTCACCGAATCCGCGGCGATCGGCCTCTATCTCGCGGATCGTTATGCCCCGGGCCGCCTCGCGCCGAAGCTCGACGACGCGGCGCGCGGCACTTATTTTCGCTGGTCGCTCTTCGCCCCCTCCGTCATCGAGCCCGGCTCGATGGCCAAGGCCGGCAACTGGGAGGTCCGCACCGGCTCCGCCGGTTGGGGCAACTACGACGACATCATCGCGACGATGGAATCGGCCATCTCTGGCCGTGACTTCGTCCTCGGCAAGGAGTTCTCGATGGCCGACGTCATCTTCGGCGGCACCATCGCGTTCATGCTCGACTTCAAGATGATCGAGCCGCGCCCGAGCTTCACCGGATATGCCGAGCGGGTCAGAGCCCGCCCGGCGTACGCGAAGAGCGAGGCGCGCAACAAAGCCGTGATGGACGAGCGCGGCCTCAAGATGCCTGGGGCTTAGAGCTCCCTGAAGGATTGAAGCGGAGCGCCTCGGCGAGCGCCGTAGGAGCGCCGCGTCCTCTTCCTGCGCTGTGCGCTACGGCGACGTGGGAAGAGAGCCTATGCGCTGCGGCATTACCCACTTCGTCATCGATCGCGGTATCGGCATCGTAGAGCTGGCGCGCGCCGTAGAGGCGCGCGGCTTCGACTCGCCCACGGCGTCGACTTCCGCCGCCGCCGGGCGCTGGTGCGCGAGCAAATCCTCGCCATGCAGCGCCTGTGGAGCGACGAGGTCGCCTCCTTCGAGGGCGAGCTCGTCCACCTCCCGCCCTCGTGGGCCTGGCCCAAGCCGATGCAGCGCCCGCGTCCCCCCATCCTTATCGGCGGCGCCCCTTCGCCGCGCCTCTTCGAGCACATCGCCGAGTACGCCGACGGCTGGCTGCCCATCGGGGGCGCGGGCGTGGCAGCGGCGGTGCCGGACCTCCACCGCGCCTTCGAGCGCGCCGCGCGAACCCCGTCGGCGCGGGCGCGCCGCCACCAGCCGCGCCGCCGCCCGTCGCGCTGCCGGTGCCCGCGCCGCTGCCCGAGGTGGCGCCGGTGCCAGCGCCCGCGCCTGCGCCGGTGCCGCCCTGGCCAGAGCCGGCGCCGGAGCCCACGTTGCTGCCGCCCGCTCCGGTCCCGTCCCCGCCAGCGCCTCCCGCGCCGACTCCGGGCTCGTCCGCCCCGCATGCCGGGAGCGCGGCAGCGAGCGAGAAACAGCTCAAGAGTGTAAGCCGCTTCATCGCGTACCTCGCATTGCCGCTCTTCCTGGGACTGGCGAGGCGCCTCCCGGCCTTGAGCGGACTGATGGTCTTCGTTCTCGCCTAGTACAGCGTTCCCGAAGTTCGTCCCTGGATCTACGGCGCGCCAGCCCAGGCGCTCGCGGTAGCTCGTGGCCCGAGCGCGGCGAGCGTACGCACGGTAGATTCCGGAGCGCGAGGCGGTTTTCCCAGCCCATGCAGGACCGCTTGCGCTTTTGAAGCCCTCAGCGCCGGGCAAGTCCCACGCGCGTAGGTGGCCCACGCTCGCGCCAGATCGGTCCTGTTGCCTGCGCCGCTGCGCCAGAAGCTGGAGCACACGACGCGCTCGCCCAAGGCCTCGCAGCGCGATGCGCAGCGCGCCAGGATCGCGCTCTTGGCCGATGAGGGATGGAGCAACGAGCAAATCCAGCGCGAGCTGGACTGCGACATCAAGACGGTGCGCAAGTGGCGCAACCGGATCGCGGAGGTTGCTGACGAGGCGATGCTGCAGGACAGAGCGCGCTCAGGCCGACCGCCGCGCGTGGCGACCGCAGTGCATTACGAGCTCATCAAGCTGGCCTGCAGCCGTCCCGACGAACACAAGGTCCCGTTCGAGCAGGTCTGGACGCTGGAGCAGCTGGCGAAGGCCCTGAAGCTCGAGACCCAGGTGGAGCTGAGCCGCACCGAGATCTGGCGCGTGCTGCGGGGAGCCAGCCTCCGACCGCATCGCGTCCGGCTGTGGCTGCACAGCCCGGACCCGGACTTCCGCCCCAAGGTCGAGGCGATCTGCAAGCTGTACCTGGAGACTCCCGCAGGCGTCACCGTGCTCTGCGTCGACGAGAAGACCGGCATGCAGGCGCTGGAGCATCGGTTCGTCATGCAGCCGTGTCGTAGCCGCCAAGCCGCGCGCAAGGAGTTCGAGTACAAGCGCAACGGCACGCGCACGCTGATCGGTGCCTTCAACGTCAAGACGGGCGAGGTGGTGGCGCGCTGCGAACCGACGCGCACCGCCGCCGATCTGCTCGCGTTCATGGACAAGGTGGCGGAGCGCTACCCCACGGGCGACGTCTACATCGTCTGGGACAACCTCAACATTCACCACGGTGCCAGGTGGAACGAGTTCAGCGCGCGGCACGGCGGGCGCTTTCACTTCGTCTACACGCCTCTGCATGCGTCGTGGGTCAATCAGATCGAGCTGTGGTTCAGCATCCTGAGCCGTCGGGTGCTCAAGAACGCCTCCTTCGGCTCCGCCGAGGAGTTGAGCCGTCGCGTGCTCGACTTCGTGCGCCACTGGAACGAGCACGACGCGCGACCTTTTCGGTGGAAATTTCGGGGCCAGTGGAGGGCGACCTTGCCGTCCTACGCAGCCTGGGCTTCGGTGCAAGCTCATGACGAAGCAGCATGCCGCCCCTGAGCACGCCGCCGCGGTCCGCTCCTACCTCGCAGCCCAGGGGCTCTCCCACCTGCGGGCCCGCAAGCACGGGCAGATGGTGATCATGGAGTCGGGTCCTGAAGCCGACCCGATCGCCCACGCCAGGCTGCGCCGCGACACCGTCCACCTCTGGACGCTCGAGATCGCGACCCACACCGGCAGGTGGGAGAAGACCGGCTTCCGCGGCCTGTGGCAGGACTTGCTCAAGCTGCTGATGACCGACTTCCCCTGGACTCTCGCGCCGATCGAATAACCCCCGCCGCGATGGTGGTGCGTCGTCGGGGCGTTCCGTCCGCGTCCCGCGACGACTTCGCTTCATTCACAAGCCCGGCCGGCCAGCCAGGACCGTAGCCGGATGGCACCCCGCCCCCCGCCGATCCAGGGACGAACTTCGGGAACGCTGTACTAGCCCGGGCTGTACCAAGACCACCGCAGTTAGAGGTACAGGTACACCACGACGCACACGGCAGCGGACATGATGACGTGCGCACCGTGGGCGACGGCCAGATCGATGGCACGGGCGAGGTCGAGCTGAGAGCAGCCCTGACGCGCCGGGGCTCTCGGGCGGGCTCGGCTCTCTGCGCTGCTTACGGGATCGGCCTCTTCCGGAGGGCCGCGTTTGCCTTGTAGGCTGCCTTGTAGGCGTCATGGCACGCTTTGCAGTCGGCCTTCACGTCGTCCGTCTTGTTGGCCTTGAGGTCGTCGACCGTCTTCTTGGCCAGCTTGGTCCAGTCCTTCATATCAGGGCCGCCGAACGTTTGTATTTTCTCTATCCCTTTGACGATCGCAGCGAGGTCGCCACTTGCCATGGGCGTACCCGCGTTGTCACGCATCCACTTCTGGAGCGGGCAGGGCTTCGTCGTGCCATTGCACTGCACCTCGGCGATCGCTGTGCTCGGGAGCGCTGCGACACCGACGGCACCGGTCACGACCACTGCCAGGACGGCCAGCCACGCTTTCTGCATCCTTACCATGAAAGAATCCTCCAGGTTGGACCTCGCCAGGGCGCCGTCTTCGCCGGGAATGCGGCTCCCTCACAAGAATCATCGAGCAATGGGCAAGCAAGACGTGTACCATGCCGTGGGGGCGCTGGTAGATGATTTCAGGCCGCTATGCGACCGGCGAAAACGCCCCGGCGCGCCTTGGGAAACGGCAGCGAGAGCTGCCCCAGGGGCACAGCCTTACGCCTCGGCAGCCCCCGCGCCACGTGAGGACAGGTGTCCGCATGAACGTGAGGACAGATGTCCGCATGAACGTGAGGACAGATGTCCGCATGAACGTGAGGACAGGTGTCCGCATGAACTGACGCTG
Organism: Sorangium sp. So ce887; assembly: GCF_051521455.1. NCBI lineage: Bacteria > Pseudomonadati > Myxococcota > Polyangiales > Polyangiaceae > Sorangium > Sorangium sp. So ce887. Next base: position 7,141,982 of record NZ_CP150354.1, read on the forward strand.
GGTCGGGAACGTCATTGAATGTGATCGAGCGCGGCGGACGAGAATGAGAGGGCGGCGGCGAAAGCGAGATAGCCTGAGCACAGGCGCCGCACAGAGGGCCTCCGCGGATAAGGCCGCGAACATGGCCTCAAGCTCCTCGCGGCTCGTTACGCTCTACCTGCAGAGATGCGACCATATCGCATGCCTTCTACTGAATACACCACAAGCGCCGACCAGACGAGCAGGAAACCGATCAGCTTCACGTAATCGAACGGCTCATGGTAGAGAAACACCCCGAGCAGGAACTGCAGCGTCGGACTAACGTACTGCAGAAAACCCAGCGGCGAGAAGGGGATGCGCCGCGCACCGGCAGCAAATAGCACGAGCGGCACCGCGGTGAACGGCCCGGCCAGGAGCAGCAGCGCGCGCGTGCCGGCGTCGGCCTGGCCGAACGCAGCCCGGCCCTCGGCAGAGAGCCATCCCAGCGTGGCGGCGGCGAATGGGAACAGCAGCATGGCCTCCAGCGTCAGCCCTTCGAGCGCGCCCAACGATGCGGTCTTGCGTAGCAGGCCATACGCGCTGAAGCTGAGCGCTAGCACCAGAGCGAGCCAGGGCAGCTGGCCCACGCGTGCGGTCAGCCACGCCACACCTATGCCTGCCATCGCCACCGACAGCCACTGTCCCAGTCGCAGGCGCTCCCTCAGCAGCACGACGCCGAACAGCACGCTGATCAGTGGATTGATGAAGAAACCGAGGCTCGCGTCGACCACGCGATCGCTGTTCACTGCCCAGATGTAGATGAGCCAGTTGACCGACAGCAGCATCGCGGTGGCGATGAAGCGGCCGATCACGGTCGGGCTGCGGAGCGCCGGCGCGTAGGCAAATCAAGCCGGATCGCAGCGCGAGGAACTGTAGTGCGGCAGAGCGAAAGGATGGGACCGCGAGCGTCGTGATGGCTCGGTCCTGGGTCGAAAGAGCGTGGTCCGGGCGGCGCGGCGCGCGCTAAGGGGCGCATCGGCGTGCCGTGGGCACACGTGTCCGTCCGGGCGTTGGTCTGGCCCGAGAGGCGCGTCGCGAGACGCTATACGGCGTCACCGAGCGCCTTGCGGCGCACAACGGTGCTTTTCCAGTACAGTGGTCCCTGGTTGGGAGAGCGTGCTGGAACATCGGTCGGCTCGCCGAGCGCGCAGAGGAAGCGGACGATGTGCCGGGGCTCAGTGACCATGGCGACGAGCTTCATCCGCCCCTTGCAAGTTGGGCACTCGAGGACATCGATCGCAACTGTGCGGCGCAAGAGCTCGGCGCGGTTTGTCGACCGCCCGATAGCCGCCACGCTTGCGTTTCGGAGCGGCGTCATCGTCCGCCTTCGTAGACTCTTCTGGCTTCGCAGGGCGCGGTCCGATGCGCTTGCGCCATGGACTCGCCGACGCGAGCACGCCCGCGTACTTGACGGTGTGAAAGCGCGGCGGCGGAACGCTGGCCGCGAGGCGGCACAAGAGCGAGAGCGGATCCCTGTCCACCGCGACAGTCCCGTCAGCGAAGGCGCGCCTCCGCGACAGCCGCACCAGGCCGTCCTGCTGCGGCTCGACGCGCTCGTTTGCGATCGGGGGTCGCAGCACGTAATGCAGCAGCGCCTCCCTCGCCTCGGCATGGTGCGCACCGGCGCGCGTCGCTGCGTGCAAGGTGAAGCCATCGAGCGCAGCGCACAGCGGCTTGTCGTACGCGAGCGCACTCGGACAATACGACGAGAGCCCGCGGAGCCATTGCGGGCCGGCGGGCGGCTCTCGTCCCGAGACGGCGGAGGCACAGAGCGCTGCCTCGGGCTCGTCCTCCTCCTCGACGTCGTGCTCGATCTCGAGATGCCCGTGCCGCCGGAGGTAACGGAGCATCCGCCCGACGGCGTGCTCCAGGACCTGACCGACCTCGCCCGTTCGCAGGTGACAGAGCTCGTTCCACACGAGCTCGGTGCCGTCTTCGTGATAAGCCCCGTCGAGGAAGACCACGTGCAGATGCGGATTGAGCCGCATGTCGCCGGACGTGCGTTGCACGACGGTCACCGCGCCGCTCTTGGCCGCGCCGCACGCGCCTCGGCGCGAGGCGCGCTTTTCGTAGGCTCGCGCGCGAGCGCCGCATCCGAGCGAACCGGCGCCCGAGCGCCGCGGGGGCGAGCGCGGCCGGGTGACCTGCTCGCTACGTCAACGTCAACGCGCCCCCGCCCCGACGCGCGCGAGCGCGTCGGGAAAGAGGCCCACCTCGGCCTCGCTGCGCGTCTCCAGCGTCTCGGGATCGGGCCGGAGCACCTTGCCCGGCGTCACGGTCTGGTCGCCCTCGCAGACGATGAAGAGCCCGTGCTCCTGGTCGAGCTCCGCGAGGTGCGGCCTGGGGCATTCCGCGCTGATGTTCCGGGAGACGGCGCCGCTGTCGTCCGGGGCCATGCCGCTCCGCGCGATCGTGTCGGGCACCTGCGTCGGCACGTAGATGGCGCTCCCGTCCGGGGCCCACGCGCTGAAGTAGGGGGCGCCGATCGAGCGCGCGCTTGAGATCGAAATGAGAGACGACCACGCGCCCGCCGTCCTCCGAGATCGCGATGTCGCCCGGGTTGGGCTCGACGCGCGCCTGCCCGAGGACGCGCAGGTCGTCGAGCGCGAGCTTCTGGACATAGCCGGCCACCGCGCTCCCGCCGTGCACCGCGTGGGGGCCGCTCGAGCCGGCGGTGGCCGGGTAGCGATGTAGAGCGCGCCGCCCGCGGCGTCCACGACCACGCGATGGGGCCCATCGATCGTCACGGGATCGCGGCCCACGGGGCGGACGCCGAACCGCTCCCCGGTCTCGAGCGCGATGAGGGAGATCGTCTCGGAGAGGCTATCGGTCACCACGCCCATCCCGCCGTCTGGAATCGCGATCTCCGGGCGCCGGTCCGGATAGGCGTCGCCCTCGTAAGCGCCGTAGCGGGTTTCGATGAGGGGATCGGGGTCGCTGCAGCTCGCCAGCGCCGCCGCCGCGAGCGCGCACCCCAGGAATCGCGCGATGACCATGGATGACCTCGAGAGGAGCGCCGCCAGCCCGGGCACGCCGCATCCTAGCAGCCGCCCGCGCGGGCGGGCTCGCCCTACTACGGATCAGCCCGCCCGTGCGCTCCGAGGCGCCCGATGGTGCGGCGACCTTGCAGGAAGGCTCCAGTCTTACAGGGTGAGAGACACTCGAGTCTCCCGGTATCGGTTCCGCTTGGGGTCGCATCAGCGCTGAAGATTTCCTGCGTGACTGCGTGTTTCTCCTGTGTTCGCCGTCCTCGCGCTCATCGGCTGCTCCACGCGCCACGTACACGCTCGCGGGGGGCGCGCGCGGGCCGCCGCCGTCGTTGCCACCGCCGCTGCCACGATTGCCGCCGCCCTCGTTGCCGGCGCCGCCGCTGCCCGCACTGCCGCCGCTGCCCCAACATCCGATGCGAGACGGCACATCGATGCCTCGACAGCGCTGCATGCAACTGCACCATACCCCTGCTTCCTGGCACGGCTCGCTACTGGCCACAGCCGGAGTGCGTCCATGCATGCAGGCAAAAATCTCAGATCATGTCAAGATTTCAATCATGGCCGCAACGTAAAAAACGTGTTTCCAGCCAACGTACGAAATCTCGCGAATCTGGGCCCTGGACTTCCAGTCCCTGCGGCTCTCCACCCGAACAAGCCTGTTGAACTTGGGTTCCGGATGGCGACCCGCAACCGAGCCACATCGATAGCATTCTGTATAAAATTTCGAAAATCCGACTGCATTCGATCATTGTCATTATTCGCGATATTAACCATCTGCTGCAGCCGACGACGAACCCCCTGATCGTAGTTCGGATAATCGGAAAACCCATCAAACTGATCGACGGCACGAATGATGTCGATCAAATTTCTCGCCCCGCGTGCCCCGAATTGAGAAGGATCGGTCGCCAATCGATTCTCCAGAACCCGTTGCATCCACCCCATACTCTCCAATGTGTCTGCTGCCAGGTAGTCTGCGTGGGAAGGACCGCGGGCCTCCGACATCAATAGTCTGACGACAGCTCCAGCTTCAGTAGCAGGATCCGGCAACTCTATCGCAACGTCAACCACAACCCTTAGTGTCGCCTGGATTCCTGACCGTGTCGCCGCAGTCACCGTTACAGCGCCACTACCTGATGTTGTAGCAAGCGCGCTGAGGTAAAACGAAAAATTGCCAACGGCGCGTATACGAGGTATGCCATCGACGCTAACCACATCAGGATCACTGCTCGTTATTCTGGGAACGACATCCGAGCGTGGAACATCGGCGAGCTCGATGCCGGCCGAAGAGTTCCCTTCGATGCTCGATATGTGAATAGTCACAGCCGTAACATCTGTTCCATGTCGCCGAAAACGCATATATCACCTTCATATAGCGCAAGGCCCAAATCGACGCTTTACTCCTGCATCACTCTCCAGGCCTGTGCAAGGCCAGGGTCTCTCCCAGCGACTCGCAATCCCACAGCAACGAGTCGACCCACATCTTCGTTACGATGCTGGCGGATAATTGGAAACATGACCGTCCGTAGCGCAAGCGCCCGACCAACGCCAGCGTGATCGTCGGCGCAGCGCCGGTTACCTGTCCCCCTTCGCGACGAAGGAGGAAGCGATGGCAACGAGGGTGGAGGGGGTCGAGCGATGGGAGCGCAGCGGGCTGATTGCCGAGAAGCTCGCGCGGCACGAGGGGTACAAGCTTCACCAGCTGTACTGGTGCCGCTGCAAGCTGCGGGCCTACGGACCTTCGCAGCCCCTGCCGTGGTCCTCGACGGAGGCGCCGCGCTTCCTGCCGGTGCAGTGGTGGCCGACGCCTCGCCGGTCGTGGCGGAGCCGCTCGAGATCGCGCTGTCCAAGGGGCGGGTGGTTCGCGTTCGGCCGGGCTTCGATCTCGCCACGCTCGAGCGCCGCGTCGGAGACGTCGTGCTGACGCTGCCGCCGTCGATGCGCGTCTGCGTCGCGGCCGAGCCGGCTGACCTGAGGAAGCGCTTCAATGGCCTGTCGTCGTTGGTCGCGCAGCGCCTCGATGCCGACCCGCGCTGCGGACATCTGTTCGTGTGCAGGAAACGGCGAGGGAACCAGATCCGCGTCTTGTTCTGGGACCGCACTGGATAACGCCATCTTCGCCGAAAAACTCGCTCATGGTCGCTTCCAGCTCTCAAGTCGAAGCCGGCCACCTCATGCATTCCGGAGGCAGTGATGCTTATCTCATCTTATGTCTTCTCGTCATCAATGCGGAATAAAGTAATTAAAATTACATTTTTGCCCGTTCGAGGTTGGTCGCCCCATCTAAGGCAGTACTCCGGCGCACCGGCCCTCCGGCGCCCGCGCACGGGCCGGTCGGTTTCCAAACGGACCCCGTGAGCTGCCCGCAAATCTGGGCATGAGCACACTTGCACACTTTTTCCCCCGACCGACGACCCCTCCCGCGCTCCCAGCTGGAATTCCGTTCACGCCGCCGCGATGCAGCTCCTCCCGCGCTCGCTCCGGCTCCTGGGGGTCGCCGAGCCCGACCTCGACGACCTCTCCCAGGACGTCCTGCTCGCTGCGTACGAGAGCCTGGATCGGTTCGATCCCGCCTACCCCGCCTCCTCGCCGCCGCCTCCGCAGGAGGCCGCCCCGTCCGGCGACCCGCCGCCGCGGGATGCCAGGCGCCAGCGCGGCAGCGCGGAGGCCCGCTGGGTGTTCGGGATCGCCTGGCGGAAGGTCAGCCACTACCTCGACCGCGCCTACCGCCGCCGCGAGGTGCCGAACGGCTTGCACCCCGGACCGTACCACCAGGCCGCCGAGCAGCGAGCAGCGCCTCGCCGAGCGAGAGCGGCTCGCGCTCGCGGTCGAGGTGCTCGGCACGATCGCCCCCGAGCGGCGCATCCTCCTCGTCCTGCACGAGGCCTACGAGGTGCCGATCGTCGATGTCGCGCGCGCCCTCGGCATCAACTACAACACCGCCACCAACCGGCTGCGCCTCGCCCGCGAGGACTACCGCGCCGCCGTCGCGCGGCTGCGCCCCGAGCAGCGACAGGCGCTGCGCGCCGGCTGGCTCGTGTTCCCGCTGGCGTCCGACTTCCTCGTGCGCGACGGCGGCGCGAGCGCCCCGGCGCCGGCCGGCGTCCACCGCGCGATGGCTCACGCTGCAGGTGATTGCTCGGGTCAAGGAGACGCCGGCCGGAGGGGCCCCCGGCCGACGACACGTTCAGCGCAGCCGGACCCTGACCGGGCCGGAGCTCAGCCGGCCAACGCGCTCCTCGACCTCCATGGCCGCGCGAGCCTACACTCGAGTGCCTTGCCCAGGTCGGCTCAGTGCGCCTAATGCGAAATTGAGCTGCCTGCGGGCTCTGCCCGCGCGTCAGATCCAATTGGGGCTCGGGCGGCTCTTCCTTGTTCGGACGGTCGATGTTTGCCCTGCACTTCCGAGTCATACCGCATGTCCACTTGTACACCCCAAAGCTTCTCAGTCGGGGTCGCTGCGGACATGGGGCCTCCCGGCGCTCGGCGAGGGTGCGAGCGTCCTGCCCTGAGCTACCCCCTTCCGCGCCCCGCGCAGAAGTCGACGAGCGCGCCCGCTTCAAGGCGCCGGCGCCGCGTCCGCGAGGCCGTCGGCGGCCCGCCCGATCCGCTCCAAGATCTCGCCCACTTCCTCGTCGGAGGTGTCGTGCTCGACCCCGACGTACTCGCGCAGCTCCGCGGTGTACCCGGCGCGCCGCAGCTCGGCGATCGAGGCGCGCGCGCCTTGGGTCGGCACCGCCAGGTCGGAGGCGCCGTGGAAGGCCGTGACCGGCGGGAGCGTCGCCGGGCGCGGCCCCGAGCTTAGCGCCGCCGACGGGTAGAGCGACGGCGGGAGCAGGCCGCTGATGGGGAAGGCGGCCGCCAGCGCCTCGGGGTGGGTGACCGCCAGGGCGAAGGTCATGATGCCGCCCTGGGAGAAGCCGGTGACGAGGGGCTTGCCGACGGTGGGGCGGGCGGCTACCAGGGCGGCGAGCGCGGCGGCGATCCGATCTGCTTCCCGCGTGACCAGGGGGGCGGCGACGTCGTCGCTGACGGAGTCGTACCAGATGTACATCCCGCCGCTCGGGTGGCCGTACGGGAGGATGAGCCGGGCGCGGCGGCGGTAGCGCCGGAGCAGCTGCAGGAAGTCCGCGGGGTCCCCGCCCATGGGGTGCAGCGCGACGATGATCGGCACCCGCTCGTCGGGTCGCGCCCCGCCCGTCATGTGCTCGAGGTAGCGCACGCCCGCGATCTCGCCCCGGGTGGTGCTCCCCGGCGCTCCCGCCGGCGGCGGAGGCGCGACCGGCACCGCTGCCGGCGTCTCCGACGACGGACGCGCGGCCGCCGACCCCGCTGGGGGCGCCGGCGCCGGCTCGCGGCTGCACCCAGGCCCCGCCAGGAGGACCACGCCGATGGAGAGGAGCAGGCGCAAGCGAAGGGGATCGGCCGACGGGTGGCGCATCGGTACAACATTACTCCGATCGCGGGAGCGATGCCGCGCGCAAGCCACCGAGCGCGGTGAGGAAGCGGGCGATGTTGCTCGGCTCGGTGATCATGGCGACGCGCTTCATCCTGCCCTTGCAGGCCGGGCACTCGAGGACATGAGACCACGCGCGAGGGCGGTTGCACATCGCTACTTGCGCAGCGCGAGACGCGCGGCCCATCGTTAAGAAGCCGTGAGTGAGCCCGGGGCCCTCGATGAGGTCCACCGCGACTCCATCGCCGTCTGCCGTTGGGTGTCGGAGCGGCTCGGTGGGTCGGTGGCGCGAACGGATAGTCGATTGGCACCCGTTGCGAGTGTGGACACGGTCGGCGACGCCTACGTTGGGTCGCAGGAGATTCACCACATGACCAAGACGATTCTCATTACCGGAAGTTCGAGCGGTCTCGGCCGCGCCACGGCCAAGCATTTTCACGCAAAGGGGTGGAACGTCGTCGCGACGATGCGCAACCCCGAACGCGAGGAGGAGCTGATTCGGCTCGACCGGGTGCTCGTCACCCGTCTCGACGTGCAGGACCTTGCCTCCATCCAAGCCGCCGTCGACGCGGGCATCTCCAAGTTCGGGCGCATCGACGCGCTCATGAACAACGCGGGCTACGGGGCGTACGGACCGCTCGAGGTGACCTCGCTCGACAAGATACGTCGCCAGTTCGACGTGAACGTCCTCGGCGTCCTCGCGACGACGAAGGCGCTCTTGCCGCACTTTCGCGCGAACCGAAGCGGCGTCATCGTCAACATCTCCTCTGGGGGCGGCCGCGTCACGCTCCCGCTTGGCACGCTGTATCACGGGACGAAGTTCGCGGTCGAGGGGCTCTCCGAGTCGCTCCACTTCGAGCTCGCGCCGCTCGGGGTTCGCGTGAAGATCGTCGAGCCGGGCGCGATTAAGACGGATTTCATGAGCCGCTCGCTCGACTTCAGCAACGACCCGCAGCTCAGCGAGTACCAGCCGCTCGTGCAGAAGGTCCTCGCCGTGATAGGCCCCATGATGGAACAGGGTGCGCCGCCAGAGAGAGTCGCCGAGAGCGTGTACACCGCGACCACCGACGACTCGAACCAGCTCCGGTACGAGGTCGGCGTTGACGTCGTAGAACTGCTCGGGAGCCGCCGCTCGATGGACGACGCCGCCTTCCTTGGCGGTATGCGGACCCAGTTCGGGCTGGAGGGGTAGCGCCAGGCCATTGCGGCGCGATCGGATCGCGTGGCACACTCCGAGCGATGGTCGTCATGCACGCGCAGTCCTACACCCTCGACACGACCTGGCGCGCCTTGCTGAAGGATCTCGGCGTCTCGTCGGCGAACGTGCTGCGCCGTGCTGGCCTCGCGGAGGATCTCCTCCAGCAGCCTTCCGTGCGACTCGCGTCCGAGGACTACTACCGGCTCTGGGATGGCATCGAGGCTGAGCTGGGCGACGCGCTCCTCCCGCTCCGCTTGTGCGGGGCGATCCGCAGCGAGTCGTTCTCGCCGCCTCTGTTCGCCGCGCTGTGCAGCCCGAACCTCCTCTGCGCCGCGCGGCGCGTCGCGCAATACAAGCGCCTCATCGGGCCCATGCGCATCGATGTCACCGAGGAGCGCGAGGTGGTGTCCTTCGAGTTGACCTGGCTCGACGCGCCGCTCACGCCGCCGCTCTCGTTGGTCGTGACCGAGCTCCTGTTCTCGGTCGCGATCGCGCGCATGGCGACCCGCGAACCCGTGCGGCCGATCGAGGTGACGACCACGGTGCTGCCGTCGCCGATCGCGGCCTACGAGCAGTTCCTCGGCGTGCGCATGAGGAGGGGCACCAAGCACCGCGTGTCGTTCACGGCTGCTGATGCGCACCGGCATTTTCTGACCTCGGACGACAGCCGGTGGCGCACGTTCGAACCGACGTTGCGCCAGCGCCTCGCCGACCTCGACTCGTCGGTGCCCACCTCGGAGCGCGTGAGCGCCGCGCTGCTCGAAGGGCTCCCAAGCGGCCTCGTTACGATGGAGACGATCGCGCTGCGCCTCGGGCTCAGCAAACGGACGCTGCAACGGCGGATCGAAGACGAGGGGACGAGCTTCCAGCAGATCTTGAAGGAGACGCGCGAAGCGCTCGCGCGCCACTACCTGGAGAAGACTTCGCTGCCTGTCGCAGAGATCTCCTTCCTGCTCGGCTTCTCGGAGCCGAACTCGTTCTACCGCGCCTTCCGAGCATGGACTGGAACCACGCCAGACCAGGCCCGGCGCGCTGTTTGATCGGCGAGGCGCGTCAGTCCACGTCCTCGGCGAAGGCTCGCCGAAGATGTCTGCCATGCGCTGCCTCCCGGGTGGAAAGCCGTCCGGGGAGGCGCGTCGGGGTAAGGGCGCGTGGATCGTACAGAAAGCTGCGGTCAGGGAGCCGGTTTCGCATTGTTCATCGGGAAAGCGCGCTGCGCCGGGCGCGCGAGGTGCTCTGCCTCGATCAGCGTCTTCAGCCGCCCCATCTCCTCGCGCACGTCCCTCGCCAGCCATTCACGCAGGAACGGATCCATCACCCAGCGCCACGGCGCGAAGAAGCGGAAGCGCTCGGTATGCACCACGCGGGTGCCCACGGCGGTCTCGTCGAGATCGAAGCCGCCCTCGAAGGTGAGGAACAGGCAAGCGGGGAACGAGCGCAGGCTGCGATAGCGCACCGCGTGGCGGCCAAGGATCGTCATCTCGAGCGTCACCGGCGGCCCCGGGAGGCCGCGCAGCTTGCCGTCGTGGCGCATCCAGATGCGGTCGCCCTCGCGGCGCATGCCGAGGACGCGGCCGATCTTCCAGTCGGCAAGCTTGTACCGATGGAGGTCCGTCACGAAGTCGATGATGGCTTCCGGCGGTCGCTGGATGACCGCCTCGCTGATCCCCTCGATCATGCCGCCGTCATAGGGCCCCCCGCGCTGCGAGGGAAGGCCTGTAGACGGCCATCACGATCCGCGGGTTCCGGACGCGATCTCGCCGTCGGCTGACGAGACCGCGCCCGGGTTCCGCGTCGTCACCGCCGCGGCCTGGGCGTGCGGCCTTTCTTCTCCAGCCGCTCCTTGTCGCGCCACGAGTCGGCGTCGATGTCGAGGACGTGGCAGTGCTGGGCGAAGCGGTCGACCAGCGCCCCGAGGCACGGCGCATCTCCAAACACCGTGCCCCACTGCTTGTAGGGCCCGGGAGGCGCGTCGCGAGACGCTATACGGCGTCACCGAGACTCGAGGACATCGATCGCACATGTGCGGCGCAAGAGCTCGGCGCGGTTTGTCGACCGCCCGATAGCCGCCACGCTTGCGTTTCGGAGCGGCGTCATCGTCCGCCTTCGTAGACTCTTCTGGCTTCGCAGGGCGCGGTCCGATGCGCTTGCGCCATGGACTCGCCGACGCGAGCACGCCCGCGTACTTGACGGTGTGAAAGCGCGGCGGCGGAACGCTGGCCGCGAGGCGGCACAAGAGCGAGAGCGGATCCATGTCCACCGCGACAGTCCCGTCAGCGAAGGCGCGCCTCCGCGACAGCCGCACCAGGCCGTCCTGCTGCGGCTCGACGCGCTCGTTTGCGATCGGGGGTCGCAGCACGTAACGCAGCAGCGCCTCCCTCGCCGCGGCATGGTGCGCACCGGCGCGCGTCGCTGCGTGCAAGGTGAAGCCATCGAGCGCAGCGCACAGCGGCTTGTCGTACGCGAGCGCGCTCGGACAATACGACGAGAGCCCGCGGAGCCATTGCGGGCCGGCGGGCGGCTCTCGTCCCGAGACGGCGGAGGCACAGAGCGCGGCCTCGGGCTCGTCGTCCTCCTCGACGTCGTGCTCGATCTCGAGATGCCCGTGCCGCCGGAGGTTACGGAGCATCCGCCCGACGGCGTGCTCTAGGACCTGACCGACCTCGCCCGTTCGCAGGTGACCGAGCTCGTTCCACACGAGCTCGGTGCCGTCTTCGTGGCTGCACAGGCCCACGAGCGCGGCCCTGCCTCCCGAGCGGGAGGATGCGGCGGCCCATCGCTCGCGGGATATGCTGGATATCGAATCCATTCTGTGCGTGCATGACGACATCGACGAAAGGGAGCTTACGACCGTGAGGTGGCCCGATCCGAGGAGCCGGATGCTAGCTTCACGAAGGCGCGTACAGCGCCGGCGGTCTCGTCAGCGCGGCCGATCAGGAGCAGCTCGGCGAAGACGTTCTTCGGCGCGACGAACGGACGATAGACGATGCGGGGAACCTTCACCTGAATCAGCGGTTTTGGAGCCAGCGCCACGCCCAGGCCTGCGCCGGCCAACGACAGCATGCTCAAGGTGGTGTCGGCGCGGTGGACCCGGCGCGGCTCGCGTCCTAGCACGAGAATCAATCTCTTCAGCACGTCGCCACCGGCCTCCTCCGATGGGAACATGATGAGCGGCTCTCCGGCGAGCATCTTCGGCGTCACGCGCCTGTGCGCCGCGAGCGTGTGGTCCTCTGCCATCGCGACCACCAGCGGCCAAGCGCCGATCGGTTGGACGCTCAACCGCGGATCTACCTTGAGAGCGAGCGCCGGGCAGTAGCCGACGTCAACCTCGCCGACCAACACGGCTTCCGCCTGCCTCGAAGGTGGCATCTCGCGCAGCTCGATCTCCGCGGCAGGATGGGCTTTGCGGAACGCTCGCAGGTGGTCCGTCATCTTGCCAGTGAGAATCGCGTTGCCCACGTAACCGATGCGAACTTTGCCGATGTCGCCGCGCAGCGATTGCTGGACGATCTCCTTGGCCCGCTCCGCCTGCGCGACCGCCCGCTGCGCCTCGACGACCAGCAATGCGCCGGCTTCGGTCAGCTCCACGCGCCGACTCGTCCGCACGAACAGCGCGCCGCCGATCTCGTCTTCGAGCGCCCGAATCTGCATGCTCAGCGCCGGCTGAACGATGTGCAGTCGCTGCGCGGCGCGGCCAAAATGGCGTTCTTCGGCGACGGCCAGGAAATAGCGAAGGTGTCGTAGGTCCACGACATTCGACCGTACCATGGATCCATCAGTAGATCAAATCGATCGATTGGATCAATATATTGTTATTTTAGTGAATGGGCGGCTATGGTCTTCGTGATTCACCGCGGAGAGCCCATGAATAATCATGTGCGGACAGGGCCGGTCCGCTCGCGATCCTTGACGAGGCAAGGAACCAGGGGCTCCACGTGGCCGGACACCTGCCGGCCTCGATCAGCGCCGTGGACGCCTCCAATGCCGGATGGCGCGCGGTAGGTTTCGCCAAGACGCAAATCTCATCTACGTCGACGAGACGACACGGGCCCCGCGGGAGAGCCTGGCGCAGCAATCTATCGATACTGTCCCAGCCAGCGCCGCGGCCACGCTCCACCGTTACTATGAATTTCAACGCAAGGTGGCCGCGCGGATGAGGGAAGCGGGCTATTTTCAACCAACGAGAGTCAGGAGCCTATCACCATGAACCGAAGTACCCTGGGAAGAGTCGTTCTCACGTTCGTTCTGGCGAGCGGCGCCATCGTCGCTGTCGGCGTGGACTGGAATGAAACCCACCTGTTCAACCCTGCATGGCATGAGCATGCGCGCTTTCATGACGCCCTCATGCTGCTCATCCTGTGTGGCGTGACGATCGTCGGATTGTGGATGATGTGGCGGCGGTCCATGGAGCCGCAGGTCGGGTTCAACGTGGCGGCCTGGATCGTCGTCATCATCTGGACGCCCTTCTTCTACATTACGTGGCTCATCCCGGGGACCAGCCTGCTCGCGGGACCCGACGTGCCGCTCCCGGTCGTCGCGGGCGTCCCGCTCTACCCGAACGTGCTCATCGCAGGTACCGAGCTCTTGCTCGCGGCGCTCGCCTACAAGCTCTTCCACAGCGATCCTGCATCGACGGCAGCGCGCGTGGCGAACGCCTGACGAGGAGAGGCGCTTCATGAAATCCACGATGCAAAAGACGATGGGATGGGCTTCATGTCCCGGCGCGCGCGCCCTGCTCGTCGCCACGCTCGTCTCGTGGCCCTCCGTGAGCTGGGCGCACCCGGGCGGCGCCGATGCGGGATTTCTGAAGGGCCTCTTCCATCCGGTGTTCGGCGCGGACCACCTGCTCGCGATGGTGAGCGTCGGTGTCGTCAGCTCGCAGCTCGGCGGAAAGCACATCCTCCGGATCCCCGCCACGTTCGTCGCCGCGATGCTGGTCGGCGGCCTCCTGGGAATGGCGCAATGGCCCATGCCCCTGGGCGAGCTTTGCATCGCGGCGTCGGTCGCGGCGCTCGGTCTCGGCATCGTCACCACGACCCGTGGCTCCTCACCGCTCCTGCTCTCCGGATGCGTGGCGATGTTCGGTGTCTTTCACGGACATGCCCACGGCCTGGAGATGCCTCATGCGGTCAGCCCGGCGCTGTATGCCATGGGCTTTCTGCTGAGCACGACCGTGCTTCATCTCTGCGGTCTCGTCCTCGGCGAGCTCGCCGCCGGTCGAGAGTCCCTGTCGCGGGGGCTGCGCTATGCCGGCGCCGCCGTGATGGGGACGGGGATGGTCCTTCTGGTGCGCGGGGCCGGCATCTGACTGGAAGCGGCCCGCCGCGACGGATGCGGAAGGCGAAGAGGGCGCGCGCCGCGGCCGCCCTGTATCCCCGGGCCGCCAGCCAGTCGGTGGCGCTGCGCACCTTGCTGGACGACTTCCTGGCCAGCCGACCCATCGAGGTCGATGCCGCGCCGTCGTGACCCTGCCCCGGCGCGTCCGCCCCCAAGACCCTCCTGGTCGAGGAGACGGGCGCCGTGATCTGGCTCGTATGCTTATGCGCTCCGCCCCCCCCTGCGTCGCGCCATCGAGTCAAGCAGGGCGAGGTTGCCTTCCGCCCGTGAGTCAGCGCGGCTCGCCCCCTGCCCACAGCGGAGGCTCAAGGCCCAGGGCTCACTTCATCGACACGCTCACGTCAGCGCTCCCACTGCTCTGATACCCTTCCACGACCATCGAGACCTCGTACAGGTTCCCCATAGTCATCCCCAGGCGCTGCCATGCATCGAAGTGGTTGGCGACAGAGATGGTTCCACTCGTGCGCTTCGCGGTACGGACGCTCCAGAACTGATAAAAAGTCTTGTTGCCTTCGATGGAAGGCTGGTTGACTCGCTGGGTCCGATAGATGTCATAGGTACCGCCATCACTGGTGACGGTGCCCATGCGCCCCTCCCCGCCCGGCGGACGCCAGCTGCCCCAGCTATCAATGATGTAGTACTCCACGAGCGGGCTCTTCGTCCACCCATAGACGCCCAGGTAGGAGTTGCCGTTCGGCCGGTAGTCGGCCTCGTAGGTCACGATTTGATTCTTTGACCCAGGCCTCAGACCCTTACGACCCAACAGATTATTGATATTGTTCCAATCGACGCTGAAGCCATCCGCTGTGTTGATCTGGCATCCGCTCCCTGAGTCCTTCCAGTACTCAAAGGTGAAGCCGCAGTGGGTGCCAGTCAGATTGCTGCAGACCGACTGGTCGGGTGCCGTGCACGTGCTGGAGGAGCCGCCCGAGCCGCCCGAGCCGCCCGCGCCGCCTGCCCCGCCCGCGCCGCCTGCCCCGCCCGCGCCGCCTGCCCCCGAGCTGCTGCTCGACGACGCGCTCGAGCTGCTGCTCGACGACGCGCTCGAGCTGCTGCTCGACGAGGTCGAGCTGCTGCTCGACGACGCGGAAGTGCTGGAGCCTCCGCTGCCGGTGACCGATGCGACAGAAGGCTTGCCGGAGCCGGTCGCGCAGAATCCGAACGTCGTCGAGGCGCTCGGCCGCAGCGCTCCGTTCCAGCCCAGGTTCGAGCCGGTGAGCTGCCCGTTCGACGAGGCAAAGGTCGCGTTCCACTGGTTGTTCACCGTCGAGCCGTTGAGCGCGATCCCCACGCGCCAGCTCGTGGTGTTCTGCTGGCTGATGTTCTTGACCGTCACGTTCGCGCAGTAGCCACCCGACCACTGCGACTGAAGTGCGACATCCGCGGACAGCGTGCCGTCCGGGCTGTTCAACGCGGAGTCCAGAAGCTCGATGTCCTCGTCCACGATGCTGTCAACGCTGCACGCCAGCAGGCTGCATGCGATCGAAGCGGAGAGGTAGCCAAGTAAGGGAACGATGCGCATTTAAGATTTCTCCATGTTCGGACCGGGTGAGTCGCGGGCATCTGCTCGAGATGGAGTTTTGAACCATCGAGATGCCTGCGAGCCCTCCGATCTTCTATCGGTTAAAGTTCAAAATTTCCGACCAGCGTGCCCGTGATCCCGGTAATCCCGGTGATCACAGAACCACACGCGGGCCTGCGCCGACCACATGCCTGGCAATCACGATGTTTGTCGGACAGATGCTCACATGCGAACACCCCGTGTGATGGGGCCGAGCATCAACTCAGAAAAAGCAAGAACAACTCGGACGTGCAGCCGTAAGAAGCAAGCAACCCCGGCAGTAGCCACACTCGGAGTCGACCCTTGAGCGATCGTGCAACCGGCTGCGGCACCCGCCGAAGCGGCCCTGACCGCCAAGGTAGATTAGAGCATTCTCACAAACAGGAGGAGAATGTCAAGACTCTTTTCTTAGTCGTGGCCGTTTGCGTTTGCCGTGGTTTGCCGTGGTTTGCCGTGCAGCGTCCGTTCTGCGGTTTCTGCGTACAGTCACGTTGCACGCGTGGGTTCGATCATGGAACTCAGATCCGTCAGATTCGTTCACTCTCGTGGAAAAGTGACGATATATCGATAATCGACCCATGCATCGACGGGGCCCTATTCAGTGCCGCGGCCCACGAGCGCTCATCCCGTGCGACTCGGTGTCCACTGTGGTTCATTCTCGGTCTTCAAGCGGATCGGCGCTCTGGCTGGAGCGACAAACGGGTTGAAACCGCCGGGAGAGAGCAGCATTTCGAACCGCCAAGGCGCCAAGAAATAGAGCCCTGTCTTGGCGCTCTTGGCGGTTCGTTTCTCGCTCGATCAACGTGTCGCAACGTGTCGGTGGTCTGACTACCAGCCGGAGTCGTCGTCGCCGTCGTCCAGCACGCCGCCGATCAGGCCGGCTGCGCCCCCGACGGCCGCGCCGCCGCCGCCTGCCAGGAGACCCCCGATGAGCGCGCCCTTGGCAGCACCGCCGACGGGATCCCCCTCGGAGGACTCCGTCGCCTTCCTCTCGACGACCGGGGCCGGCGCCTCCTGCGGGGTCGTCGTCTTCGCCGGCGGGTTCTTCTTCTGCTTCTTCATGGTGAGCTTGACTGCAACACCCGCGCCAGCAGCGGCGGGCGCTCACCGGACGGACGCAGACCGGCTAGCCCGGTCGGTTGCGCATGAAGTCCGCCACCTCGCCGAAGCGCTGGTCGAGGAAAGCGTGGAGCTCCGCGGGCACGCCGAGCTCGGCCATGGCCGCGCGCATGCAGCGCAGCCAGGCGTCGCGCATTGCCACATCGACAGGTACGCGGGCGTGGCGCATCCGCAGCCGCGGGTGGCCGTGCGCCGCGATGTAGTCCTGCGGGCCGCCCAGCCAGCCGATCAGGAAGAGCGCGAAGCGGTCGCGGCTCTCCCGCGAGACCTGGCCGCGCTCGTCGCACACATGGAGGCGCGCGAGCGCCGGCTCGTCGCGGGCCATCAGGTCGTAGAAGCGCTCGACAAGCCGGCGCACCGCCGGCTCGCCGCCCAGCAGGTCGAATGGGGTCTCGGACGGCTCGGGCATCGGCACGCCGTCTAGCGATCTGCCGCGGCGCCGTCAACGTGGGTCGGGTCGCCCGCTCGGCGCTGCGCTCGACGCGCTGGCAGCGCGCGGGTCGCCCGCTCGGCGCTGCGCTCGACGCGCTGGCAGCGCGCGGGTCGCCCGCTCGGCGCTGCGCTCTACGCGCTGGCAGCGCGCCGGCGCCGGACGACGCGCGGGGGCCACTTTATGAAATGGTGGGCAGCGACATCGGCCGCCCGAGCATCGGACCGACCACATCGTCGAGCTCTGCCGGCGCACGCGCTGAACGAGCTCGACAGCCGCGATCGTCGCGATGCTCTCGTGGTGCGGCGCCTTCCGCCCGAAGCCGCCGCGGGGAGGCGGCCGCCACCGGAGGGGTTGCGATGAACCGGGAGACTCTCGCTCCAGGGATGGTGTTCCAGGGCCGCTACGAGCTCCTCTCCTTGCTCCGGGAGAGCAGCCTCGGCGCCGTCTACGCCGGGCGACAGATCGACAGCGGGCAGCCGATCGCCCTCACGCTGATGCCCCTCGCCCCGGACGGAGATCCCGCGGATCCAGCGCGCGGCGACCGCGCGCGCGCCCTGCAAGCGATGCGTGGCTGCGCGCGACTCCAGCACCCCAACATCGTCCGGCTCATCGACTGGGGGCAGACGGACACAGGGCAGCTTTATACGATCTGCGAGCTCGTGCCCGGGCAGAGCCTGGCCGAGCTGCTCGCGGAGCACGGCGCGCTCGATCTGCAGGAAGCGCGGCACCTGATGCGGCAGGTCCTCGGCGCGCTGGCCTGCGCGCACCGGCAGGGCATCGTTCACGGGGCGCTCAGGCCGAGCCACGTGATGATCGTGCCCTCGGCGGGGCGGCGCGACGCGCGGGTGCTCGATTTCGGCCTCGCCGCCGTGGCCGCGAGCCTGCGGAGCGGCCGGGGTGGAGCGCCCCCCTCGGGCACCGAGCCCCTGGGCTCGCTGGCCTATGCAGCACCCGAGCAGCTCCAGGGGCTCTCGCCGACGGTGCGCTCGGATCTGTACGCCTGGGGGCTCATGTTTCTCGAGTGCCTCGCCGGCAGGCGCGTGGACCGGGCCAGCCCTCCGGACAGGGAGGGTCTCCAGCAGGAGAGCCGCGGGCCGGTCCGGATCCCCCCCGCCCTCCTCGGACACCCGATCGGCGCGATCTTGCGGCGGGCGACGACCGAGAAGGCCGGCGAGCGGGCCGTCACGGCCGAGGGCCTCCTGCGCGAGCTCGACGCCTGCGAGCCGGGCGGGCTCCGCCGGGCAGGCGCCGTCGAGCTCGGCGCGCCCCTCGGCGCGGAGACGACGGAGGGCGGGGGCTCGGGGGCGCCGGCACGGCGGCAGCCCGAGCCGCCCGCGGCGGGCGCGCTCCCCGAGGAGGTGGAGACGCCGGAGATGGACGGGCTCGCGCCTCCCACGGAGGAGGCGCCGACGACGCCGGCGGACGCCCTCGGGGGCTTCGTGCCCCCGGACGTCGGCGACACCATCAAGCACTACGAGATCATCCGCAAGCTGGGCCAGGGCGGCATGGGGGTCGTGTTGCTGGCCCGCGACACGCGGCTCGGCCGCCTTGTCGCCATCAAGCTCCTCCGCGAGCACAGCTGGCAAGGAACCGGGCGCTTCCTGGCCGAGGCGCGGGCCACGGCGCGCTGCAGGCACGAGAACATCGTGGTCATCCACGAGGTGGACGAGATCCACGGACATCCCTATCTCGTGCTCGAGTACGTCAAGGGTCGCACGCTGCGCGAGTGGATGGCGCATCGCGAGCACCCCAGCGCGCCCGGGTCGCCCGTCGCGCACACGCCGCCCGGCCCCCTGTCGCCCAGCCTGGCCGTCGAGCTCATGATCCCCGTGGTCCGCGCGCTGATCTGCGCGCATGAGCTCGGGATCGTGCACCGCGATCTCAAGCCGGAGAACATCCTCCTGGAGGACACCGGGGCCATCAAGGTGCTCGATTTCGGCATCGCCAAGCAGATCGAGGCCGAGAAGATCTCGATGTTCACCGGGGTGCGGAGGGTGCTCGCGGGGGGCGCTCGGCCGAACGGGCAAAGCACGGTCCTCGGCACGCCCCGGTACATGTCGCCCGAGCAGCTGCGGGGCGGGGACATCGATGCTCGCTCCGACCTCTGGGCGGCGGGCATCATCCTCCACGAGCTGGTCACGGGGGCGCACCCGCTCGACCCGTTCTCGGCCGCGCGGCTCGTGGAGATCGTGAACCTCGAGCTCCCCATGCCGCTCGCCAGCGAGCGGCGCTCGGACGTGGGCGCGCTCGGCGCCCTCATCGACCGTTGCCTGAAGAAGCGCCCGGACGAGCGCATCGGCTCGGCCAGGGAGCTCCTCGCCGAGCTCGAGGCCCTCCTGCCCGGTCGAACGGCGCTCGATCTGGGCGAGGACGAGAACCCGTTCGCCGGCCTCGCCGCGTTCCAGGAGGCCGACGCCCCGCGCTTCTTCGGCCGCGAGCGCGAGGTCGCCGCCCTCGTGACGCGGCTGCGCAACCAGCAGCTCGTCGCCGTCGCCGGGCCCTCGGGGGCGGGCAAGTCGTCGTTCGTCCGCGCGGGGGTGATCCCGGCGTTGAAGCGCTCGGGGGACCGCTGGGAAGCGTTCATCCTGCGCCCGGGGCACCGCCCGCTGTCGGCGCTCGTCGACGTGCTCGCGCAGGTCGCCGAGGCGGAGTCCGCCGGCGCGACGAGCTCGTCCGAGCTCCCCGATCACGACGCGCTCGTCGCCACGCTGCAGGCCCAGCCGGGCCGCCTGGGTGCCCGGCTGCGCGCGCGCTGTCGCCGGGAGGGGAGGAGGCACCGCATCCTGCTCTTCGTCGATCAGTTCGAGGAGCTCTACACGCTCGGCGTCGCCGCCGAGGTGCGGGCGGCGTTCGTCGCTTGCCTCGCGGGCGCGGCCGACGACGCCTCGTCGCCGCTGCGCGTCCTGCTCGCCATCCGCTCGGACTTCCTCGATCGCATCGCCGACGACCACCACTTCATGACCGAGGTGACCCGCGGGCTCCTGTTCCTGCCGCCCATGGCGCGCGACGGCCTGCACGAGGCGCTGACGCGGCCCACCGAGGCGACCGGTCACCGGTTCGAGACCGCGGAGATGGTCGAGCACATGCTGGGCACGCTCGAGAGCACCCGGAGCCCCTTGCCGCTCCTGCAATTCACGGCCGCGAAGCTGTGGGAGGCGCGGGATCGCGAGCGCCGGATCCTGACGCGGGACAGCTACGAGCGGCTCGGCGGCGTGGCCGGCGCCCTGTCCGCCCACGCGGACGCGGTGCTCTCGGCGCTGCCGCTCGCCGAGCAGCAGCTGGCCCGGGCGGTGCTCCTGCGCCTCGTGACGCCCGAGCGCACGCGCGCCGTCGTGCGCATGGAGGAGCTCCGCGAGCTCTCGCGGGACGGCCAGGGGGACGCCGCCCAGGCGATCGCGCAGGTGGTCCAGCACCTCGCCGGCGCGCGGCTCCTGCTCATCGAGACCGGCGGCGAGCGCGAGGGCACGACCGTGGAGCTCGTGCACGACGCCTTGATCGATCGGTGGGCGAGGCTCGGGCAGTGGCTCGCCGAGAGCGAGCAAGACGCCGAGTTCCTGGCCCGGCTCCGCGCCGCGGCCCAGCAGTGGGAGGCGAGCGGGCAGGCCGAGGGGCTGCTCTGGCGCGATCGTGCGGCGGAGGACGCCCGGGCCTGGTACGCGCGCCGCCGCGCCGAGCAGGGGGCCGAGTGGCGCGCCGGGCTCGGCGGCCGCGAGGAGCGCTACCTCCTGGCCGTCGTGGCCCACTGCGAGCGGGCGCGCCGCCTGCGCCGGCGGCTCACCACGGGCGTGATCGCCGCGCTCACGGCGTTCGCGGTCACGGTGTCGTACCTGGCGGTCCGCGCCGACCAGCAGGCCACGCGCGCCGATCGGGAGGCCCTGCGCGCGCGCAACGCCACCCGCGTGGCCGCGGCGCGCGAGCTGCAAGCCGACCCCACGAGCGTGCTCGCGCTCCTGCGCGAGGTCGAGCCGCCCGACGAGCCGCGGGGGTGGGCCGTCCTCGCGCGCTGGGCGCTGTACAGCAGGATCTCGCGCGCGGTGCTCGTCCACCCGGACGGGGTGCTGGACGCGGACTATAGCCCTGACGGCAAGCGCATCGTCACCGCGTCCTGGGACAAGACCGCGCGGGTGTGGAACGCCGACGGCACGGGCGAGCCCCTCGTCCTCCGCGGCCACACGGATGTGGTCTATTCGGCGGCGTTCAGCCCCGACGGCGAGCGCGTCGTCACCGCGTCGGCCGACAGGACCGCGCGGGTGTGGAACGCCGATGGCACGGGCGAGCCCCTCGTCCTCCGCGGTCACGAGGACTGGGGCCAGTCGGCGGCGTTCAGCCCCGATGGCGAGCGCATCGTCACGGCGTCGGCCGACAGGACCGCGCGGGTGTGGAACGCCGACGGCACCGGCGAGCCCCTCGTCCTCCGAGGCCACACGGATCAGGTCTATGCGGCGGCGTTCAGCCCCGATGGCAAGCGCATCGTCACCGGGGCGCAGGACCGCACCGCGCGGGTGTGGAACGCCGACGGCACGGGCGAGCCCCTCGTCCTCCGCGGCCACGAGGATCGGGTCTATTCGGTGGCGTTCAGCCCCGATGGCAAGCGCATCGTCACCGCGTCGTGGGACAGGACGGTGCGGGTGTGGAACGCCGATGGCACGGGCGAGCCCCTCGTCCTCCGCGGCCACACCGATCGGGTCTACTCGGCGGCGTTCAGCCCCGACAGCAAGCGCATCGCCACCGGATCGCAGGACGAGACGGTGCGGATATGGAACGCCGACGGCACGGGTGAGCCGTTCGTCCTTCGCGGTCACGATGATCAGGTCTATTCCGTGGCGTTCAGCCCCGACGGCCACCGCCTCGTCAGCGCGTCTCACGACAGGACCGCGCGCGTGTGGGACGCCGACGGCACGGGCGAGCCCATCGCCCTCCGCGGCCACACGGATCGAATCTACGGGGTGGCGTTCAGCCCCGATGGCCGGCGCGCCGCCTCCGCGTCGCTGGACAGGACGGTGCGGGTGTGGAACGCCGACGGCACCGGCGAGCCGCTCGTCCTCCGCGGTCACGACGACGAGGTCAACTCGGTAGCGTTCAGCCCCGACGGCCAGCGCATCGCCAGCGGGTCCGCCGACAAGACCGTGCGGGTGTGGAGCGCCGACGGCGCCGGCGAGCCCCTCGTCCTCCGCGGTCACGAGGATCAGGTCTACTCGGCGGTGTTCAGCCCCGATGGCCGGCGCATCGCCACCGGGTCATGGGACAGGACGGTGCGGGTATGGAACGCCGACGGCAGCGGCAAGCCCCTCGTCCTCCGCGGTCACGAGGATCGGGTCTATTCGGTGGCGTTCAGCCCGGATGGCAAGCGCATCGTCTCCGGGTCGTCGGACAACACCGCCCGGGTGTGGCGCGCCGACGGCGCGGGCGAGCCGACCGTCTTTCGTGGTCACGACGGCGGGATCAACGCGGTGGCGTTCAGCCCCGATGGCCAGCGCATCGCCACCGCGTCATGGGACAGGACCGCGCGGGTGTGGCGCGCCGACGGCGCGGGCGAGCCCCTGGTCCTCCGCGGTCACGAGCACTGGGTGCTGGGGGTGGCGTTCAGCCCCGACGGCAAGCGCATCGCCACCGGAGCGCAGGACAACACCGTGCGGGTGTGGAACGCCGACGGCACGGGCGAGCCGCTGGTCCTCCGCGCCTCCGATTCGCCGATCAACGCCGTGGCGTTCAGCCCGGATGGCCAGCGCATCGTGGCCGCGGCGGACGACAGGGTGGTGCGGGTGTGGACCGATCTCGAGGAGCTCCGCGGCGTCGACGACCCGAAGCTGTGGGCCGCGACCACCTACTGCATGCCGCTCGACCGGAGGATGGAGCTCCTGCGCGTGTCCGAGGCCGCCGCCGGGGCCAGCCGGGAGGCCTGCGTGCGCCGGGTCGAGCAGGCGCGCGCGGCAGCCAAAGAGCCCTAGAACCGCGGGGCAGAACTCCTGCCAGGATTCCTGAGACGATGCGGCGGGGTTGGAGTGCTTCAACATCGCAAAGACCTCCTCGTCCGGGGTGCAGAGTCTCCGGTCAGGAGACGGCGACGCGGCAGAGCTCGTCAGGCGGCCCGCAGGTTTGCGACGGATCGAGACCAACCCGGCCGCCTGAAAAGGAGGTGCCACGGAGGTCACGACCATCGCCGGCGCTCGTTACGAGGCCGCGGAAAGGCCGCGACCCATCGCCGGTGGTCTTTTCACGCCTGAACGAAGGTCCCAACCGAAGAAATTGAATTTTTTCATACAAATGGATAGGTCGCGACCGGTCCACCGGCTTCCGAGGAGCCTCCGCGCCGGGTCGAGACCACACCGAGGACATCCGAACGATCGGCCCTGCACCACGCGCGGTGGGAACCTGCACCGCGCACGGTGTCCACGATCGAAGGTGGCAAGCTGGAGCCGGGGGAGACGCACGTGGTGTGCTGCAACCGCTAGCCCGGCCCCTTCCCGGTCCCGCAGACCCTGCTACCTAGAGCGACAAACGGGTTGAAACCCCGAGAAAAAGCAGGAATTTCACAGGGAGGCGAGGAGGCGGGGAGCGAGAGACGGCGAGAGGGAGAGATTCTTTTCTTCCTCCCCGCCTCCTCGCCTCCCTGTGAAAATTCTCCGGGTTTCAACATGATTGGTGTTCTAAAGCCCCACGTGCCAGCGCTCGGCGCGGCTCCCCACACCGAGCGGGCGATCGATGGCTCCGCTGCCTGCGTCATGGTCGAGCTCAAGCAGGGGGAGACGGCGGCCCGCGCCGCGCGCCGCGCGCCGCCAACCGGTGAGCAGTGTCAGGGCGAGAGCTACACCCTATCATTTCCTTTCAATGCTCGCGCGCATCGTTCAGCCAAATCATGTATCTCTTGAGCCGCTTGACACGCTTCGCTACTATCCAATCCCGGCTCGATCAGCTGGTTGATTCGCTTGACCACCTCCAGGTTCCCCGCTGAGAAGTCGGCCGTTCCGACGCCGAGCTTGCCCGCTGCAGATGGTCGCGCAGATGCGCCTGCTGATGGACGGCGGGCTCGCCGCCGAGAGGCGCTCCCGCGCTTGGCGACGGATTGTCAACGCCAAAAAAAATAATGATCGGGCTCGTCTGTTTGTGCGGTCCTCGATGACCGTTGACATGGCGGATGGTGCCGTGACGTGTTACGCAGCATACACCGATGACATGCCCTCCGTGCGCCACTCGGACATGAATCTTCACCAGGAGAACACCGCTCATGAAACTCGGTACCATTGAGCGTGGTGCTGCTTTCTCGAGGCTCCTTGCGGCCTCGGTCATCCTTGGCTCACTCGCGGCATCCGGATGCACCACCGAGGTCGACGCGCTGCCCGCGTCGTCCGAGGTCGCGCTCGCCGGAGCACCCGGCGCGGATCCGGCCGCCAGGGCGCACGAAGGGGCCTCCGTCGCGGCCGAGCCGGAGGGGGATGCCCTGGGCTCGTTCGAGGGCGCGTATGCCATGGGGCTCACATCATCGTTCGGCGGCTGCCCCGGCGCTTTTCCGTCGTGCACCACGTGCGGCCCCCATGCATGCGGCCAGACGTGCTGCGCAACGGAGCGGGAGCCTGGGTTCGAGCTGTCGTACCCCGATGACTGCTCGAGCTGGACCCGCCCCGAGTGGCAGCCGACGAGCGATCCGCCGCTCTTGTGCCACATCGATCCGGACAGGCACTGGGATGGTGTCGAAGTCGAGCTCTACGCGGCCAAGCGCTATGAAGACACGAGCTGCATGCCGCAACCGAGCCGGTGGCAAAAGAACAAGGTCGCGGAGGTCGGGTGCAGCTGGTGGACCGCCCTCACGGACGGGAGCGAATGCGGGCGGCGCGTGATGAACAAGGTGGTCGCGCTCGCGGCCGAGGGATACATGCCGTATCTTCCGGACCCGGAAGCCGACAACTGCCCCACCGGCGCCGCACCGCCGCCGCCGCCGCTGCCGCCCCCGCCCCCGCCGCCGCCGCCCCCCGACGAGGATCCGTGTAGCAACTGCCGCCCAGGGTACTCGTGCTTCTGCGGCGACGACGTGTGCCGCTCCACGCGCACGTACTGCCCCTGATCCGATCGACGACGGCCGTCGCCCGGCGAGCGCCGCCGTGAGGCCATTTCCTCACGGACGGCCCTCGGAGTGGGAAGACGACCGGCCGAGGGCTCAACGGTCGGCGCAGCAGGTGGACCAGGCAAACTTATGTCTAGCCCCCGTACATGGCGCGCAGCGCCCGCGTCGCCTCGTCCGCGGCGACGTTCACCGGGCCGACCGCCGCCGCGTCCATGCCGAACGTCGTGCGCAGCGGTCGCTGGCCGTGCGGCATCTTCAGGAGCTCCAGCAGCACGCCGGCGAGCTCCGCCGGGTCGGGCCCCGTCATGGCCTTGGCCATCTCGACACCGGTGAGCGCCAGGCCGCCGAGCGCCCCGTACTCGGCGGCGCGGGCCTCGTCGTCGTTCAACCAGATGTTGTCGAAGATCTTGGTCTGGACCAGGCCCGGCTCCAGGATCACGACGTCGATCCCGAACGACGCGAGCTCGTGCTTGTAGCCCTCGGCAATCATCTCCATCGCGGCCTTGGCCGCCGAGTAGTGCACCGCGTTCGGCAGGACGATGCGCCCCCCCATGCTGGATGTGAAGGCGAGCACCCCCGTCCTTCGCCGGCGCATGTGCGGCAACGCCGCGCGACAGACGCGCTGCGTCCCGAAGACGTGCGTCTCGAAGAGCCGTCGCAGCTGCTCGACGCTGCTGCACTCGGTCAGCCCTGCCAGGCTGTTGCCCGCGTTGTTCAGGAGCACATCGATCTGCCCCGCCTTCTCCACCACCGTCGCGACCGCCGCGACCACGGACGCGTCGTCCGTCACGTCGAGCTCGACCGCCTCGATCGGGACCCCTGCGGCCGCCGAGCCGGCCATCTCGTCGCGCGCCGCCCGGTTCTTGCCATCGGGATCGCGCATGCCCGCGAAGGCCACGTAGCCATTCCGGGCGAGCGCCTCCGCCACGCTCCGGCCGATCCCCGTGCTCGCACCCGTCACCAGCGCCACTCTCTTCGCCATCATCGATGATCCCTGCCTCCTCGAGCGCCGAGGCCTCCCCTGGCGCGCGTTTCGCGGTCGACGGTAGCACGCGGTCCGGTGGAGAGGCGCCCACGAACGCCCTGGGTCGGTCGGATCGGGTCGCACGGTCACGACGAAGTGACGCTGTATCAGCAACTTATCCATGCATCGAGGAGGCCGCGTTCACTCCACAGCCTGCGGGCAACTGGTGTACTGGATGGCGTGTGCGTCGGCCTGAAGATAACCCGAGGAGCCGCGGTGCCCCGTGGCCGCCGAGCTCAGCTCTGGGCTGCTCCCTCGACATCGATCCACGCTCCGCAGGTGCTGCAGAGCTTCGCCGAGGCATCGAGCACGAAGTCACAGGTCGAGCAGTACCTCTTTCCGTCGGGAGGCGGCGGCATGGGCGGGCGGGGCGGCGGCGGATTCCAGTTCCACACCCTGGGCTCCGGCGGTAGCCACGGCGGTGGAGCTCCCTCCCAGCCGTTCAGCGCGATCGGCGCGCCCGCCCTGTCGCCCGGCACGCAACGCAGCGCCGGCCCGCCGAGTTGGTCGCGCCGCGACCAGAAATCGCCGTTGCTCATCCGGGACTGCAGCTTCGTGCCGTGCACGCTCGAGGGCAAGAGCGGCCGGTGCGCCACCGCATCATCGCGGTAACGGACCGGCAGGCCCTCGGGCTTCAGGGCCGAGCCAAAGGCGATGTGGTGATCGACCTCGACCGTCGCCCCGAGATCGGGCGGGTTGCCGTCGTGCGCGTCGAGCGCGGGCGCGAACAGCCACTCCGGGTACCTGGGCTCGTACCACCACAGGAGCGGCTCGGGCTGGAGATTGCCGTTCCAGCAACAGACCGCCACCGGCCAGTCGGGGTAGTAGGCCTCGAACGCCTGAAGCATGCGGTCGTTGAGCGCAGGCCGCTTGGGCTCCGGGACCTGCCCGAGGACGGAGAGCACCGCGCGCGGCGACTCGGCGAGCACCACCGCATAGCTGCCCACGTCGAAGACCACGGCCCGGGCGGCGGGCGCCGCGGCGAACGGCGGCGGGCCGTAGCTTGGCTGGATCGGCCGGCGCGTCGCCTCGCGGATGTCCTCGAGGAAGGTGCGGAACGGGCGCGTGTCGACCGCATTCTGCGGGCCGAGCCGTGTGGCCGGAATCGGCAGGATCATGGCGTTCGGGCCGGAGGTCGACGCCGTGTTCTGGTAGGCGAGGACGTGGACGTAAAGGCCGTTCCACCGCGCATCGCCGGCATAGAGGAGGGTGCTGGAGAGCCTCGCGGGGGAGAAGGTGCAGCACATTGTCGCTGCAGGATACACGAACAGCAGCCTTTCACCCCGGTCTCCTTCGCGTCGTCCCCGCCAGCGAGCAGCGGGGCGTATCCGCGCAGCGCGCCGTGGTAACTTCCGGCCGTCTTCCCTGGAGGCGTCATGCGCCGCAGAGCCGGTCGTCCACGAGCTTGCTCCGCCGCAGCCACCGCATCATGCGCTTCTCGACGCGCGCGGCGACAGCGGCGATGTCGTCGCGCGAGGGCGCAGGGCCCTCGTGGAAAACGACCTCGGGACCGTCCTTTCGAGTGAATACGCCATCGAGCGCGACGAGGTGGAAGTGCACGAAGCTCCCGAGCGTGGAGTCGAACCGTTGCACGAAGGTCACCGAGCCGGTCTCGCCGCCGGGCGTGCCGCGTTCGGTCGACTTCTGCTTCTGCCAGCGCGCGAGCTCATCGACGAAGATGCTGCACGCCGCGGTCAGTGATCGGGCCGCAGGCGATCGAACGGTGCGGCAGGCCGGTAGACGGCCCCGGTGGCAGCCCGCCGATGTGACGCACGCGCTCGTTATATCCCTGGCATGCCCTTCGCAACGCAATGCCGCGCCCGACAGATCGCGTCGCGTGGAGGTGGCACATGCACACCAGGATCGGCTTGGCCATGGTCGCGCTCATCGGAGTGCCGGCCTGCGGCACAGCGGACGAAGAAGCCCGCATTCCTGCGTCCGTGCAGTACAAGAGCAAGATCGACCTGGCGCTCGGCATGCTCGAGCGCGCTGTGCGCGAGGGGATCCCCGGCGACATCGTGCTCGCCGACCCCTTCTACGGCAACGCCCATGAGTTCCGGGAAACCGTGCGCCTGCTCGGGCTCGACTACGCCGTGGGGATCGAAGCCCGCACCAAAGTCGTGCTGCTCGGCGGAAGCGACTCCGAGCACTGCACCCCGGTGAGCGTGGGCGAGCTGGGGCGACGGCTCGGCCGCCGGGCCTTTCGTCGGATTGCGTGGCGCGAAGGGACTGGACGCACGCTCTCGTCGCGCTTTGCACTGCGACGGGTGCGCGTAGCGAACCGCGATGGCATTCCGATCGCGCACCACGAGCGGGTCTGGCTACTGATCGAGTGGCTCGACGGAGAACGTCGGCCGACGAAGTTCGCCCTCACAACGCTGCCGGCCCGGATGTCCCGGCGGGAGATCGTGCGCATCTACAAGGAGCGCTACCGTACCGAAAAGGTCTACGAGGAGTTGAAGGGCGAGCTCGGGCTGGATCATTTCGAAGGCCGGCGCTTCCCCGGCTGGCACCACCATGTGACCGTCGCCCTGAGCTGCTACGCGTTCATTGTCGCCGAACGCGCGCGGCATTTTTCCCCCTCGGCCGAACGGACGCGTAGCCCTGCGCCGCTCCGGCTCGCGGCCTGAGCGCCATTTTAGCGACTCCTTCGCCACCTATCGACTCGCGACCGCCCACGTGCTGACCCGCTGGCTGCCCCGGTGCCCCAGCTGCCACCGTCGACACGCCGAGGTCCCCAGGCTCCAGTCCCTCCGGCTGTGACACAGTGGTGCTAGAGCTTTGCCAAGAAGCTCCAGCCGAATCGTGTGAGCCAGGGGGCGCTTCTCGCTTGACGTTCGTCCAGGTCCATGCTCCGTCGTGGGTGCACCGGCCGATACGGGCGTGCTCCACCCTCCAGGGGTCCTGGCAGGCGTGCTGCCACCTCCACCGCTGCCGAGCCCCTGACGCGCCTAGGTCGAACTCGCGGAACTCGGCGCCCCTAGTTCGAGCTGTCGAGCGACGCGCAGGGACCGAGTCTGTTCCCGCGGAGACCGTCGCGCGACACCGAGTGCACGCAGTGGTCACGAGTAACACCGAGGCAGCGTTCAGGGGCCGGTAGCGTCAGCGACGAGTCGGCTCTTATGGCGATGAGTTGGCCCTCGCAATGAGAGCTCCACCTAGCCGAGTACGCCGATCAGCACGAGTGCCATACTTGGAGTGTGTAAGAAAGGTCCGTCTTGGCGTCAAGCCACCAGTGAACGGACACAGCCTCGCTATCCTGCTTCGTGATTTCGACGTCTCCGCGTCCGATTAGGCCACCGATGCTCTTGCTGAGCTTGACGCGAATGACGGTCTTGCCGCTCATTGGAAACGAGTCGTCTCCGCGCTTCCCCAAAAACCTTGTGTTGTAGCTCATACTGTATTCGCTCATGCATTCTTCGGCTTCCAGCTGTGCGTCGATGATGTCCTCACCTTCTGGATCCGGCACGTTCGCTTCTAGCCCGTCCCCCGTCACGAGCGAATCGTCGGAGCATCCGAGAGGAACACAGACCACCAGCGCGAGCATAGCGATATTCATCAAGCACGTCCTGTTTGCATGTTTCATCGTTAAATCTCCCATGCCATTGGTTGCCTGGCGCGCCCCCAAAGTATTCTGGATTGCGCAACCGCGAGCGGGTGCTCCCAATCTCCCTGTCGACGCAGTTCCTGCTCGATGGCAGGCCACCGTCGGCGTCCAGTGCAACGGTCCTCTGTGGGAGCAACCTTGAGTGAATTGTGGATGACGCAGTCTGTGCTCGCCATAGTG
This sequence comes from Sorangium sp. So ce887, assembly GCF_051521455.1. Taxonomy (NCBI): domain Bacteria; kingdom Pseudomonadati; phylum Myxococcota; order Polyangiales; family Polyangiaceae; genus Sorangium; species Sorangium sp. So ce887. Next base: position 7,171,961 of record NZ_CP150354.1, read on the forward strand.
GAAAGCCGCGTACCAAAAATCTCGTCCCACTGAATCGCTCCTCACGTCATGGCTCGTCGCTTCCCGACGCGCGGGACGGATGAACGAGGGTGGCGCCGGACGCGGCGCATTCTTCATCTCTTCTTCCAGAACAACCAGACCAGCATACCGCGGGTCTCGGTTCCCGTTTTATCCAGGAGCTTGGTCATGTGCTGTTCAACTGTCCGTTCTTCGCAGCCCAGCTTTTTCGCGATCGACTTATTCGCCTCGCCTTGAAGCACGAGCCGCAGCACGTCGCACTGTCTCGGCGTGAGGCCCCACTGCGCGCGCGCTAAGTGAACGACGTCATCGACGTGCCGCGCCGGAGCCTGATCTTCGACGGACAGCCGGGCCGAGTCGATCAAAAGCGAGAACCACGGCACCAGCGTCTCCAGAACGTCCTGTTTTGAGCCGGGGCCTGGCTCAACATCGAGGCGACCTACCTCGCGCCCTGAATGCTGGAGATCTACACGGGCCACGTGCGCGCCGGCCCTCGTGCCGGCGCGCCGCGCGAAGGTCAGCTTGTCGTGACCTATCGAACTGATCCACAGCTCGACCCAAGGAAACAAGAGATGGTCGTGAACGATGTCCAGAATCGCGGCCGAGAGCGATTCGAGATCCGGCAGTGCCCGCAATTCGTTGAGGATGTCTGGGATGTCTGAGAGCGAAGGCTGCTTCCACCCAAGCGGAACGTCGTGCATGAGCTGCCATTCGAATGAGAAGATGCAGACGTCGGCTCCGTGGGCGCGGCACAACCTGTGGGCCTTCTGCGGCACCTTGCCGTAGAACTCCAGGGTACGGCCGATGTAGCCGAGAAATCTGCGGCACATAGCCGCGTCGCGAATGTCCCAATCGAACAGCTTCGCCGTAATCTTGTCCCTGCGAGTCTCTGTCTCCCAGCGCCCCGTGTCATGTGCATAGCGCCAGTAAAAATTGATGTGCTGGAGCGCGAACGAGGGTCGAGTCAATCGCAAGACCCAGCGGTGAAATTTCGTAAAATCTCTATCTGCCGAGAATCGTCCAAGCTCCTCCGCCGCGGCTAAGTCGCCATCATAGAAGATGTCGCAAAATGCACGATTTATTCTTGTATGGACTGAATTTTCGTACCAAGCCTCTGCGACTACGACGGAAAGAACCTTTCTGTCGTGCTCGGGAAGCGCGTCGAGGAGCTCGCTCCAAGCGCATGGCCCGATGCGCTCCCTGAGGTATGCCTGTGTGTGCGTGATACTGATGCCCTTCATGTGACCCATTTGGGACCCCATCCATTCAGCGACGTTCCCCACCGGCAGCACGTCCCCGCGGCCGCGTCCTCGCGCCGTGTCCCTGCGGGTCGTGGTGAGAACGAGCGCACTCACCGGTGGCGCGGCGGTCCAAGCAAGAGGCAAGCTCGACGCGCAAGAGCGTAGCTCATACAGGATCGCCCCTGTAGCGCCTGGATAGTTATGCTATGGCTATATCCACTCGATAGTGGAAGCGCGGGCATGAGAAAGCGAGCCAGAGCACGGCAAAAAGCAATTATGGTGCTAAGCGGAGGAATCGGCACCCGCGCAGGTGGATGCCTGGACCGGGATACGGATGATAAAAGTGCCCAGGTTAGCACCACTGTGTCGCGACCGGTCGGGGTGAGGCGAAGCTGCCTCAGGAATCTCCCGGAAAGCTGGAGCCTTTCTGCGGACCGGAGCTTGCTGCCCGGTAGGCGCGACGCAGCCTCTTGGCCGTGGAGTACACGATGGACGCTGCCGCCCAGCGGCGGCTGGACGCCTACTTCTCGGACATCGGGGCCATCCTGGCCCATCCGCTGCGGCGCGAGTCGTTCGCGATCTACGCGATGGGGCTGCTCGGCGAGGCGGAGCGCAAGAGCATCGAGCCGATCGCCGCCCGAGCCTGCCCCGACCCGGCGCGCGTACAGGCGGCGCACCAGAGCCTGCAGCATTTCATCACGAACGCGCACTGGGACGACCATGCCGTGCGCCGGTATGCGGCCCGCTACGCCATCGCGGCGATGGCTAAGCACACTCCCGGTCCAACCCGACGTTTGCGGGACTGCGCCGGGACCTCGCCGCCGCTGCTGCTCAGGCACAATCCCGCAAACGCCTATTCGCTTCCGCGGGGTTATTTCCGTCGCCCGGAGCTCAGCTGAGGACGAGATACGAGTCGCCGAACTCGTGGCAGAGATACCCCGCCTGCTCGGCGTGAGCGTTGGCGCGGTGGAGCAGCGGGGCCGGCGCGAACGCCTCGAGGAGCCGGAAATGGCTCTCTGTCGGGTCGTGCACGCCGGTCAGGAGCCCGTCGACCACCCTCGGCCGGAAGCCGGGGTGGAGGACCAGATCGGTGACGCCCGGGCCGGCCCGGAGCTCACCGCCATTCTGGGCGGCGCAGCCCTCCAGGGCGCGCGTCACCGTCGTGCCCACCGCGACGACCCGACGCCCGCGCGCCCTGGCCTCGCGCACGGCCGCCACCGTCTCTTCCGGGATCTCGAAGCGCTCCGGCAGGGGGAGCAGCGCGTCGAGCGCCGGCTCGCCGGTCGACGAGATCCCGGCCGCGTGGGTGAGCGAGGCGACGCCGACGCCGCGGCGGACAAGCTCGAGCAGGAGCCCCCACACGAGCGGCCGTCCGGCCGAGGGGAGCTCGGCGCACAGAGGCCGGCCCGCGTAGCGCGTCTGCGTGTGCCAGATCTCGAGCGGGGCCGCGACGTACGCATACTGGATCGGGCGCCCCCGCCGGTAGAGCGCCGACCAGAGCGGGGCGCCCCGCTCGCGAAAGGCGATCTCCACGAGGCGCGGTGAGGCCGACGACACGCGCTCGACCGTGGCCGACAGGTCGTCGCCGAACGTCACCGCGTCCCCGGGGCCGAGGGCGGGCGGCGCCGGGCGATCCTCGGTGCGCGAGCGCCAGTCGCCGGCGCCGAACAAGAGGGCCGAATAGCGCCCCTCGGACAGCTCGCCGATGAGGCGCACCTCCACCGCGGCGCCGTGGGCGGTCGCGCCGTGGAGCGAGGCCGGCAGCGTGGCGCCGTCGTTGACGACCAGGAGATCACCCGGCTCGAGGAGCGCGGGCAGATCCGCGATGCGCGCGTCGCGCAGGCGCCCGAGGCGCGGGTCCACGTGGAGGAGCCGCTCCGAAAGGGGGTTGTCGCGGGGCCAGGCGGCGGGGCTCATGGCGCCTCCGGGAGGCGCGCGGCCTCGAAGCGCGCGCCGCTCGGCGCCTCACCGGCGCGGGCGACGAGCGCGACGATGCGCCTCGCCACGTCCGTCGGATCGGCCAGCGTGCTCGGATCGGCGTCGGGGATGGCCTCGGCGTGCATCCGCGTGTTCATCTCGCCGGGATCCACCGCGTAGAACGCGACGCCCGTGCCTTCGAGCTCGACGGCCCAGGTGCGGCTCAGGTGATCGAGCGCCGCCTTGGAGGCGCCGTAAGCGCCCCACCGCGGATAGGCGTTCACGGCCGCGTCCGAGCTGATGTGGACGACGACCCCGCGCCGCCGCAGCGCCATCGCGCCCGCGACCACCTTGGTGAGGCGGAACGGGCCGACCACGTTGACCTCGAGCACGCGGCCGAGATCCTCGCACTCGGTGTCGAGCAGGATCGGCAGCGGCGTCCGGCCGAGCGTGCTCGCGTTGTGGATGAGCAGATCGATCGGCCCGACCAGCGCCGCCGCCGCGCCCGCGATCGCGTGGGTCTGCCCCTTGTCGCCGATGTCCGCCGCGAGCGCGTGCGCCACCCCGCCCTGCGCGGTGATCTCGGCCGCCACGGCCTCGAGCGGCGCGCGCTCGCGCGCGACAAGCACCACCTTCGCGCCCCTCCGGGCGAGCTCCCGCGCGAGCGCGGCGCCGAGCCCGCGGCTCGCCCCCGTCACGAGCGCGGCGCGCGGCGCGAACGGCCCGTCCCCCGCGGCGCGCGGGGAAGGCGGCTCGTGGTTTGCCCCGGCCTGGATGAGCGCGTCGCTTCCGGTCGATTCGTTGTTCATCGTGAATTCCTCCTCGACCCACAGGCTAACCCGCGCAGGCTCACCCGTTGGAGTTAGCTCCAATATCCTGGATACGTGCTAATCTCCGGGCATGGACCAGGACGCCGAGCTCGCGGGGAGGCTCGCGAAGAACATCAAGCAGCTGCGGGAGGCCCGTGGGCTGACGCAGCAGCAGCTCGCCAAGCTCGCCGGCGTGCCGCGGGCGACCTGGGCGCACCTCGAGTCCGGCGCGGCGAACCCGACGCTCGGCGTCCTGCACCGCGCCGCCGCCGCGCTCCAGGTCTCGATCGAGGAAATGCTCTCGGCCCCTCGCGCGATATGCCAGCTCTATGCGCGCGACACGCTGCCCACGCGCTCTCCCGGTCAGGCGCTCGTCCGCAAGCTCCTGCCGGATCCGATCCCGGGCATGGAGATGGATCGCATCGAGATCCCCCCGGGCGGGAGGATGACGGGCGTCCCGCACACCCCGGGCACCCGCGAGTACCTGACGTGCGAGTCGGGGGAGCTCCAGCTCGTGGTGAGCGGCGAGCGGTTCACGCTCGGCTCGGGCGACGTCGCGGTGTTCCGCGGCGATCAGCGCCACTCGTACAACAACCCCGGCAAGCAGCCGGCGGTCGGCTACTCGGTCGTGGTCCTGGCGCGGGTGCTCTGAGGCAGCACCGGCCGCGGGGCGACCCCGCCTTCAGCGCTTCCTTCGCCCGCCGAGCGCCGCGCACGCGAGCAGCGCGAGCGCCGCGATCGCGGCTCTCCCCTGCCCGCCCGATCCGCCGTCCGCGCGGAAGCTACAGCCGCGCTCCACCGTCTCGCCATCTCCGTCGCTGCCGCCCGCGCCGCCGCTGTCGCCTCCCACGCCGCCGCCAGCGCCGCCGCTGCCCGGCCCCATCCCGGAGTCGCACGTTCCCCCCGGATAGATGTCCGCCTCCGCCCACGCCGGCTCGGATGGCGGGGTGGAGCCCGGTTGCGCCGTATCCGGGTCCTTCCGGTAGTAGCAAGGCTTGCAGGCGTGCACGGTCTCGCCCGCGACGTTCCCGGCCGTGTCCATCGCGGCCGCCCGGAAGCACAGCGCCTCGGGGGCGTCGGCGCCATCGAGCACATCCGCTGTCCGGCCGATACCGAGGGTCACCGACGCGGCGTTCATGAGCCTGCTCTCCGAGAGCACGAGGTCCGTGAACGTGTCGTCCCGGAACGCCTCGATCGTGTAGATCACCGGAGCCTCGCCGCTCCCGGCGCTCTCCCCCTCGGCCGTGACCCAGAAGGAGAGATCGGTGTCGAGCTGGCAGTCTCCGCCGCCCGACTCGAAGTCGACATGATCGTGAACGTCGAACGAGAGCCCCCTCGGCCCCGGAGGAGCGTCCGTGTCAGCGGCGCCGGCCGTGAGCTCGATCCGCGCCGCGTCGCAACCTTCCAGCGGCTCGCAGAAATCGCCCTCGATCACGATCGCCTGCCCCTCGCCGGGCGACGGCTCGATCCGCGCGGCGAGGCTGTACCCCGACGCCCGCACATCCGGCATGGCCACGAGGCTCGCCGGCGCGCCGTCGACCGTCACCGACACCCCGTCCAGCGAGATGGAGTAGCCGGAAAAGAAGACCGCGGCGTTCGCGGCGAGCGTCCCGCCGCTCTCCGGAAATGTGCCCGTCAGCCCCGACAGCGGAGGGCTGCACGCGTCCGCGCTCGACTCCGTGGCGAGCGTACAGGCCAGCGCCGCGATGATCCCAGCAGTCCACGAACAGTGTCTCGTCATGAGCGCGATCCTACCAGGCCGAGGTAGCTGGCGACGAGGAACCCGAGAGGGGCGGGCCCCTCCGAGAGCGCTTCGCCTCCGGTGAGAGCTTCCGCGAACGCCACCCCGCCTCGGTTCTCGTCAGGGGGGAGGTGACGCAACCAAGAGCAAACACTGCGTTCCCCGGGCCGAACAGAAAGCATTTTTTGCCGAGTCGGCAATCTTTGCTTGACGCGTCTGGCTTCGCGCTCACGCAGGCCAAGCCAGCTCCTCCGCCTGCTTCTGACTGTGCGTTCATCGTCCGAGCCTCGCGGGCGAGGGGCGTGCAGCGTTTGCAGATCGGGCGCGGCCCATGGCCCCTTTCGTGCACTCCTGCCGGCGGAGCCGCTGCATCCTCCCGCGAGGGTCGCCGCGGTCCCCCGATGACTCTGGACAGGACCACACACATGAATCGCACATCGATGATCGCTGCTTACCTCATCCCGCTTTCCATCAGCGCTGGATGCAGCCCCGGGAGCCTTGATGAAGGGGCCCAGTCTATCGATCCAGCGACGGAGAGCGCCCAGCAGGCGCTCATCGGCGGGGAGCGGACGGTCACCCGCATGATCTGGCGGGTCAAGGTCGGGACTCGGCCCGATCACATGAGCACCATCCAGGCGGGCGAGCGGGACTCGTTTCCGAGCGACGGGTCGGTCTGGTACCTGCCCGCGAGCGCCATCAGCGGGACCGCCCCGCTGTATCGGCTGCTTTCTCCCAGCGGCACGGATCACATGGATTCCACGACGCCGGGCGAGGGCGGTTACCGGACCGAGCACACGCTCGGACACGGGTTCACCAGCAGCGGCGGCGCCCCTGGCCTCAGCCGGCTATACCGCACGTACAGCTCGACCACGGGGGATCACGGCACGCGCTCCGCGAACGAGGTCCTCCCCGCGGGCTATGCCGACGAGGCCCTGAGCATCCACGGCTGGTCCCGCTACAACAACGCGGTGACTTCGATGATGAGCACGACCGCAGGCGGCGTGACGATCAAGTCCAATAAGGTGGCCGGCGGCGCGATCGCGCACTGGACACACGACGGCACCCAGTACATCAACAACTTCGACTTTGGCCGGATGCTGCAGTCCGCGATGTTCTTCGACGACGGCGCCGGTGCCCGCAACCCCACCGAGGCAGGCGACGCCTACACCTATCCGGCCCTCCCGGCGTCGCAGCGGCACGGCGCACCCCTGATCAGCGCGTCCAGCACGAGCACCAGCCAGTCCACCCGGGCGTTGCCGCTGGAGTGGGACGTCTGGCCGGTCGGCGGCAGCGATACGAGCCCGGTGGTCTGGAAGAACATGGTCCTCGGCAAGGACATCCAGCTCAACTACAACAACATGGGCGCCGTCGCGCGGTACACGACGGTCGTCACCGTGCCGGCAGCGCAGCACGTCGATCTGCTCCACATCCCGGTCGCGTTTCTGCGCGGTGAGTTCGGCCGGTTCTATACCTATGATCCCACGCTGGCCGCCGGCAATCGGCTCATCGCGATGGACTCGGCCGTCCAGGCCGGGGGCGACGGCGGGCACTATTATCAGCAGAGCTACGGCGGCCCCATCGTCGCCAACGCGGATGGAACGCGCGCCATGGGCATGTACGCCGTGAGCCGCGCGGTGGGCGGGTCCGCGACCCACTTCGGGATGCATGACCTCCGCCACCTCGGCGGCACCGGCGAGTTCGACCCCGGCACGAGCGCCCTGCAGGCCGCGTTCGTGGGCGACCTCCCGGCGGGCACCAGCCGCTTTGATGCGTGGGTCATCACCGGGACGCTCGCTGATGTGCAGAACAAGATGCAGGCGCTGTTCTCCCCGTCCCTCCCCCCGCCCCCCGGCTGCGGGACACTGAGCAGCGGCGCATCGCTCTCCAGGGGTCAGAGCCTCGCTTCGTGCACCAGCGCCGCCAGCCTCGTCCACCAGACCGATGGCAATATCGTCCTCTACGACCGGCTCGGCGCGCTGTGGCACTCGGCGACCTTCGGCCGCTCGACGTCCTCGTTGGCCATGCAGAGCGACGGCAACCTGGTGCTCTACAGCCCCACCGGCGCCGTACTCTGGAACAGCGGCACGTGGGGCCACCCGGGAGCGTCCCTGCACGTGCAGAGCGATTGCAACCTGGTCATCTACAGCAGCTCCGGGGCAGCCATCTGGAACACCGGTACGGTCTGCCGCTGACTACATCGCCGCCAGCACGGTATCCGCCCGGTGCTTGACGTAGTGCAGGAGGGCCTCGGGCAATGTCGGCAGGGTCGCGCGGCGGCAGCTGTGCAGCCCTCCCTGGCGGGGCAGGTTCGCCCGGAGCCCGAGGGTGTGCGCAGGACAGGGATGCACCGCCCGCGAGGGCAGGCCGAACGCGTCGCACATCATCTTCGCCCAGGAGGCGAAGCTGAGGACACCGTCGTTCGCCAGGTGCCATACCCCCTCGGCCTGGTCGATCGCGAGATCCAGACACGTGTGCGCCAGGTGCGGCAGGTAGGTGGGCGACACGAGGAGGTCATCCGCCGCGCGGAAGTCCTCCCCGCGCTGCACGACCGAGAGCGCGAGCGCGGCGAAGCTGCGCGCCTCGAACGGCCCGAACAGGCTGCCCGTGCGGACGACCAGCGCGCTCGGCAGGGCGTCGACGACGCTCTTCTCGCCCAGCACCTGCGCCTCGCCGAACGCGTTGATGGGCGCGACCGGATCATCCTCCACATACGGGCCGGATTTGCTCCCGTCGAACACGAAGGACGACGAGAACATGAGCAGCCGCGAGCCGTGGCGCCGGCACGCCTCCGCCAGCAACGTCGGCCCGACCACGTTCGCGCGGTGACACGCCTCTAGCTCGTCCTCGGCGTCGTGCACGCGCGTGTAGCCCGCAGCGTTGACCACCAGCCACGGATGGACGTCCGCGATCACGCGCTCCATGGCCGACGCATCGGCGATGTCGAGCTCGCCGCGCGTCATGGCCCGGACATGGATGCCGCGCTCCTCGCACGCGCGCGCCAGCGCCGCGCCGAGCACCCCGCCCGCGCCCGTGATCAAGATCGGGCGCTCGCGCGACCGGCAGATCGTCCGCGTCGTCGAGCGCGGCGCTCCGTAGAGCAGCCGCTCGTCGCGGCGCCACCAGCCCGGGGCCCCGGCGAGCGGGTGCTCGGTGCGGCCGGCGGACGCGAGCTCCTTCGCGACCGCCGCGAGCGCCGTGGGCCGCGGCGCAGGCCCGCGCACGTCGAAGGCCCCCGGCTCGTAGTGGCCGCGCGCCTGGGTGACCAGGCTGTCCCAGTCGTACGCCCCGAAGGTCGACCACAGCGTCACCGCCCGCACGTCGGCGCCCTCCGCGCGGGCCGCGAGCGCGCCCTCCCAGGCCTCGACCAGCCAGCGGACCTGCTCCTCCGGCGTGCACCCGAGGTGGACCTCGGTGATCGCGATCGGCGTCCCGTACCGCTGCCACACCTCGCGCAGCACGCGCTGGTGGCCGAAGATCCCCTCCTCCCGGACGCGCACCGCCTCCACGTCGGCGTACGCGTCGCGCCCGTTGCCGCCGTGCGTCCAGGAGGGGTAGCGCTCGAGGCGGTGATCGAGGAACCGGTCGCTCGTCAGGTAGTAGTTCACGCCGATCACGTCCGGCGGGCAGGGCTCCGCCGCGAGCCGCGCGAGCTCCTCGTCGGCGACGCCGCAGTCGCGGAGGTGCTGGTGGAGCGGGTGCGCGGCGTCCACGCGCCCGTACAGCAGATCGAGGCTCAGCCAGCGCCGGTGGTTCTCGAACGCGGCCTGGTAGGCGAGCCTGGGCGTGCTGGCGGTCGCGCCCAGGTCCTCCGTCTGCACGAGGCGCGCGTCCGGGCGCACGCGCCGGATCGCGCGCATCGCGGCCTGGGTGGCGCGCGTCTCGACGAGCAGCGCGCGCAGGAGGGAGGCCGAGTCCCGCCGGTGCGGGTACCAGTGCCCGTAGAGCGCGCTGAAGCGCGCTGTCGTGAGCGGCTCGTTGACCGGCGTGAAATCGCGCACCCACGGGTAGCGCTCCGCCACGGCCCCGGCGAGCTCCGCGAGGCCGCTCACGAAGCTGTCTTCCATCAGGCTGGTCCACGGCGGCCCGCTGCCGTGATGGACGAGCCCGACGATCACGTCGATGCCGAGCTCCCTCAGCCGGTGGAGCCGCTCATCTGCCCAGGAAAAATCGGCGCTCTGCAGGCCGTTCGGCGCCGTGCGCTCCCACAGGACGGGGTACCTGACGGCCGTGACGCCGAGCTCCGCGAGCCGGTCCAGGTCGGTGATGCGCGCGTGGTGGCCGGTGCGCTCCAGCTGGTTGAAGTACCGGTCGCCGACGCGGTTGACCGTGCACTCGACGCCGGCCCAGAGCGCGAGCCCGGCGCGCTCGCTCATGCGACGAGGCCGCCCACGAGCACCGTCGCCCGGCGGTTCGGCGCGCGCGCGTAGGCCTCCACGACCGCCCGCCCCACCCTCGCCGCGCACCCGCGCTTCACCAGGGCCACGATCGCGCCGCCGAAGCCGCCGCCGGTCAGCCGGGCGCCGAAGACGTCCGGCTGCGCCCGCGCGCTCTCCACGAGATCGTCGACCGCCGGCACCGACACCTCGAAGTCGTCGCGCATCGACCGGTGCGACGCGTCGAAGAGCTCGCCCAGGCGGCCGAGATCCCCGGCGCGGAGCGCGGCCACGGCGGCGAGCACCCGGGCGTTCTCGGTCACGACGTGGCGCGCCCGCCGGTCGAGGGGCGCCGGGAGCGACGCGATGCGCGTCTCCGCGGCCGCGTCGACGTCCCGGAGCTGCGGGACGCCGAGCGCCGCGGCCGCGCGCTCGCACTCGGCGCGCCGCGTCTTGTAGTCGCCGCTCGCGTGCTGGTGCGCCACCCCGGAGTCCACCACGAGCAGCTCGGCCTCCGCGGGCAGCGGGATGCGCTCGAACGCGAGCGTCCTCGTGTCGAGGAAGAGCGCCGTGCTCTCGTCGGCGAGGCTCGCGGCCATCTGATCCATCATCCCGACGGGCGCGCCCACGAAGTCGTGCTCCGCCGCGTGCGCGATCCGGGCGATCTCCACGTCGTCGATGGACAGGCCGAGCATCGCGCGCAGGGCGCGGGCGAGCGCCACGAGCAGCGAGGCGCTCGACGACAGGCCGCTGCCGAGCGGCACCGTCGATTCGATCCTCGCGTCGAAGCCTGGGATCGAGACCCCCCGGCCGCGGAGGACCGCGGTGATGCCCTGCACGTAGTCGAGCCACAGGCCGCGGCGCGACTCCTCGCCGGCGCGGAACGAGAGCTGCGCGACGCCGTCCACGTCGTCCACCTTCAGCGTCGCGACCTGGATGAGCCCGTCGTCCCGCGGCGCGATCTCGATGCGCGTCCTCTGCGGGATCGCCATCGGCAGCACGTACCCGCCGCTGTAGTCCGTGTGCTCGCCGATCAGGTTCACGCGCCCCGGCGCCTCGGCCAGGAGCTTCGCCGGACGGCCGAAGAGGGCCTCGAAGCCCCGCCCGCGCGCCGTCATCGGGGCGCACCCATGTCCGCGAGCCCGGGCATGTCCGCCAGCGCGGGCATGTCCGCCAGCCCCCCGTCGCTCAGCGTCGAGGGCGTCTCGTTCGGGCCGACGAACGGCATCCCCTGCGTCGCGGCGGCCATCTTGTGCAGCGGGAACTTTGGCGTGCGGTCGGCGTAAAGGAGGCCGTTCGCCTCCTGGTACGTATCGGCGAACTGCGTGTAACAGAAGCCGGCGAGGAGCTCGAGCGAGTTGATCACCTTCATGAGCTTCTTATAGCGCTCGGCGAACTCCTCCGGGGTCCTGCATGCAGAGTACCCCCACGTGCCGCTGTCCCCGCTGCCGGGCGCCACCGCGATCCCGCCGAACTCCGACAGCATGATCGCCGTCTCGTGGCTGACCGACGGGTCGAGCACGAGGGCGCGGCCCCCGGGCCTCTCCCGCTTCAGCAGCTTGGGCACGACGTCATGCGCGAAGTAGCGGCGGGCGATGCGCTCGGGCGAAGGGTCGTAGTCATGGATCCCGATGATGTCGGTCGCCACGCTCTCCCACCCGTCGTTGCCGACGACCGGCCGCGTGTAGTCCATCGACCTCGTGAGGTGATAGAGCGCCTGCACGTAGTGCCGCTCGTTGGGGTTGTCCGGGAGGTTCGGGACGCCCCACGACTCGTTGAACGGCACCCACGCGACGATGCACGGGTGGCTGATGTCCCGCCGTATCGCCTCCAGCCACTGCCGCGCGAGCCGCTCGATCGACTTGCGCGTGTGCCGGTAGGCGCTCGGCATCTCCTCCCAGACGAGCAGGCCGAGCTTGTCTGCCCAGTAGAGGTACCGCGGATCCTCGATCTTCTGGTGCTTCCGGGCGCCGTTGAAGCCCATCTGCTTCGTGAGCTCGACGTCGCGGCGCAGCGCCTCGTCGTCGGGCGCGGTGATCCCGGTCCCGTCCCAGTAGCCTTGGTCGAGCACCATCCGGAGGACGTACGCCCGCCCGTTCAGGAGGAAGCGGTCGCCGCGGACGGCGACCGAGCGCAGCGCCGTGTAGCTCTTCACGCGGTCGATCGTCATCCCGGCCTGATCGTAGAGGACGATGTCGGCGTCGATCAGCGTCGGGCGCTCGGGGCACCAGAGGAGCTCGTTGCGGAAGTCGTCGATGCCGGGGTCGGAGAGCGTGATGCGCCGGTGGGCCTCCCCGGCCACGACCGTGTACTGGTCGTTCGCGATCGTCACGTCGCCGACGCGCAGCCGCACCCCGACGCGGGCGCCCTCCACCGGCGCGTTGGCCACGCGGACCTCGACCGCGATCTCCCAGCGCTCGAGGTTCGGGGTCCACCGGAGGTACTCGACGTGCATGCGCGGCACGCGCTCGAGCCACACGGTCTGCCAGATCCCCGTCGTCCGCGGGTACCAGATGGAGTGAGGCTCGAGCTTCCAGTCCTGCTTGCCGCGCGGCTTCGCGAGGTCGTTCGGATCGTCGTGGGCCTGCACCACGATCGTGACGCCCTCGCGCCCCTTCACGTGCTCGGTGATGTCGATCTCGAACGGCGTGTAACCGCCCTCGTGCTCACCGACGAAGCTGCCGTCGACCCACACCTTGGCCAGGTAGTCCACGGCGCCGAAGTGCAGGATGAGCCGCTCGGACGCGCCGAGCTCCGGCACCTTGACCCGCCGTCGATACCAGCAGGCCTTGTAGAAGCCGGTCTCGCCGATCCCGCTCCGCGGCGTCTCCGGGGCGAACGGCACCTCGATCGTCCTGTCGAAGCGCACGTCGGCCGGGGAGCACCACTCCGCCCGGGGATCGAGGGCGAACTCCCACGCCCCGTCCAGCGAGCTCCAGTCTTCTCGCCGGAGCAGAGGGCGCGGGTAACCGCGGGCGCCGCCGTCGCTTTCGGCCGGCGGCGACGCCGAGCCTGGAATACCGATCTGTGCGAGGTGCTGTCGAGGCATGGGTCTATTCAGGCAGCGACGGTCACCGCCGCTTCGTCGAGCTTGGCTTCGCGAATGTGGTCGAAGGAGGCGAGGGCCTGACCCACGACCTGGTCCATGTTGTAGTACCGGTACGTCGCGAGCCTCCCGACGAAGCGCACGTTCGGCGTCGCGTCGGCGAGGGCCTTGTACTTCCGATACAGCTCCGCGTTCTCGGGCCGCGGCACCGGGTAGTAGGGGTCGCCCTCGGCCTGCGGGAACTCGTACACGACGCTCGTCTTCGGGTGCTGCTGTCCCGTGAGGTACTTGAACTCGGTGATGCGGGTGTAGGCGTGCTCGTTCGGGTAGTTGATGACCGCGCCCGGCTGGAAGACTTCCTTATCATGCGTCTCGACCTTGAACTCGATCGAGCGGTAGGGAAGCTTCCCGTAGCGGAAGTCGAAGAAGGCGTCTACCGGTCCGGTGTAGATCATCTCCCTGAAGTTCACCTCGTTCATGATGTCACGGTAATCGGCGTTCAGGAGGACACGGATGTTCTTGTGATCCAGCATGTTCTCGAACATCCGCGTGTAGCCGCGCAGCGGCATCGCCTGGAACTCGTCCGTGAAGTACCGAGAGTCGTAGTTCGTGCGCGCCGGCACGCGCGAGGCGACCGCGGCGTCGAGCTCCGACGGGTCGAGCCCCCACTGCTTCCGCGTGTAGTTGCGGAAGAACTTCTCGTAGAGCTCCCGGCCCACCTTGCTGACGACCGCGTCCTCGGAGGTGCGGCAGTGCTCGATCGGCTCGGCGACGCGCGCGAAGAACGCCTCGACCTCGGCGGGTGAGTAGCTGGTGCCGTAGAGGGCGTTGACCGTATCCACGTTGATGGGGAACGGGACGAGCTTGCCGTCGACGTCCGCGAGCACGCGGTGCTCGTAGGGGCGCCACTCCGTGAACTGCGACAGGTAGCGGAAGATGCGCGGCGACGCGGTGTGGAAGATGTGAGGGCCGTACTTGTGAATGAGGACCCCGGCGTCATCGTAGCAGTCGTACGCGTTCCCGCCGATGTGCGGCCGCTTGTCGCACAGGAGGACGGACTTGTTCATCTGCGAGGCGAGTCGCTCCGCGAGCACGCTGCCGGCAAACCCAGCACCCACGATCAGATAGTCGAACACGGTACGTTCCCTTCCGTCCGGACGGCCGCCGAACGCTTGGATTGGAGTGCCTCAGTGATGAGCTTCGACATCGAGCGCCATGTCTTGTCCCATGACGTCGCGCTCACCATCTCGTCCGCGATCGCGAGGTGCGCCTCTCGCGGCCCTGCGAGCGCCGCCTCGACCGCGGCCACGAACGTGGAGGCGTCGGCGATGTGCACTGCCTTCTTCTCGCCGTACGGCGTGACCACGTCACGGATAGCGGTGGAGACGACCGGCTTGCCCGCGGCGAGGTACTCGAGCGTCTTCGTCGGGCTGATGAACCGGGTCGCCTCGTTGAGCGCGAACGGCATGATCGCGACGTCCCAGCCGCCGAGGTAGGCCGGAAGCTCCTGATATGACTTCTGACCGAGCCAGTGGATGTTCGGCCGCCGGGGCAGCGAGGCGGGGTCGATCTTCACGACCGGTCCGAGCATCATGAGCTGGAGGTCGGGCCGCTCCTCGGCGACGCGGGCGACGAGCTCGATGTCGAGCCGCTCGTCGATGACGCCGAAGAACCCGAGGCGCGGCCTCGGGATGTGGCGCTGGTCGTACGGATCCGAGGACTGCCCGCGCGCCTTCGCGAAGTGGGCCGCGTCGACGCTGCTCGGGAAGGCGTGCACGGACGGGTGCTGGGCGCGCTTCGCCTCGTAGAGGCTCTGGCCGCCCGTGAACACGAGATCGGCGCGCGCGAAGAGCTCGCGCTCCCTCTCCCGGAGCAGCGGCGGAGCGCCCCGGAAGGCGGAGAGCTCATCCATGCAGTCGTAGACGACGAGCGACGCCTCCACGTCGGCGGCGATCGGCAGCGACATCGGCGTGTAGAGCCAGAGGATCGGCTGCCGGATGTCCTGGTCACGCACGAGGGAGTTGAGCAGGCGGCGCTGCTGCGCGAGGGCCTCCTCCTGCTCGGTGCCGTCGCGGAGGTGGGGTACGACGACGGTGAGATTGGCCTCGATGTGTCTCGCCTCGAGCCTCGGAGGCCCGTCCTCGAACACGGGCTCTTCGACGAAATACACCCGCCTCTCCTGCGCGAAGCGGCTCATCAAGTGGTTCGGCCGCTGGAAGACAAAGTTCCAGCGCAGGTGCGACAAGCAGATGAGATCGGGCCCGGCCTGCTTCATCTTGTCTCCAATGTTTGTGGAAATGGGAACCTATCCGCACCGGGTCTTTAGCAACTTACGGACCGACGCCGGGATGAAGCCATCGACGGAGACATCGCGACCAGGCGGATCGCCGCCCTGAACCCCCGCGGCGATCCGCCACATGACCTGACCAGAGCGCTGAACAGCGAAGTACTCTCACCCGCGCTGTGCTCCTTGGACGCCATGACGGACGAACTTGCCACAGATGGGGCAGAATGCGTCGCGCTCGGGCGTGCCCTGCTGGAGCTTCACAAAGTATGCAACTGCGCTGCGCCCGGAAAGGCGCCTCCTGAGGCGAGCACGGTTGTGGATGCACAACGCTTGCCGGACTTCCGTTCAGAGAGCGGGAGAAAAAGACTCGAGTCGACGGAATGCACATCGCTCTGGGAGCTGGACGAGAGCGAGAGGAAGCCGAGCTGAGCTCGCGCTTGCCCGGCGGCTCGACGGCGCGCGCGGCGCTCGTCGAGGTGGCCTAATTTGCCCCGGAGTGAATCCCATGAAGGCGGGAAGGCAGGAAGATCATTGATCTTTTCTTCCCGCCTTTCCGCCTTCATGTTCAGATCCGGCCACCCCCCTCGTCGGGCTGTCTCTGGACATCGAGCGAGGCGCCTATCTCTCGCCAGGCGTCATCCACTTGTACTCGGCGCTCGGGCGCCAGGCGGCGAGCAGCTCCAGGAGGGCCGCTGCGTCGCCTTCGACCTGGAGCATCGCGCGGTGGCCCGGCTTGAGGAACTGCTCGGCCACCATGTGATCCAGAAAGGCGATCAGCGGGCGGTAGTACCCCTCGGCGTCGAGCAGCCCGACCGGCTTCTCCTGAGAGCCGAGCTGCGTCCAGGTCCACACCTCGAACAGCTCCTCCAGCGTCCCGATGCCTCCTGGCAGGGCGACGAAGGCGTCGGAGAGCGCGGCCATCTTCGCCTTGCGCTCGTGCATCGTCTCGACCACGTGGAGCTCCGTCAGGCCCCGGTGCTCGATCTCTCGCTGGTTGAGGAAGTGGGGGATGACGCCGATCACCTCGCCGCCGCGCGCGAGCACCGCGTCGGCGACCGCGCCCATCAGCCCCACGCGGCCGCCCCCGTACACGAGCCCGATCCCGCGCGCGGCAAGGAGCTCCCCGACCCGCACGGCCGCCGCGCGGTAGCCCGGCGACGCGCCGGGGCTCGACCCGCAATACACGCAGATCCTTGAGAGTTTCCTCATCGCGCGAGCCTACGCCGGCGGGCGGGCTCGTACCAGCGGCGATCCGGGGGGCTCGTGCGCCGCGCTATTGCCCGCGCGGCGTGAGCGCGCCCTGGCACCGCACGCGGCCACGGCCTGGCGCAGCGCGCGCTGCGCGGCCTGGCACCGCGCGCGCTGCGCGGTGCCGTGGCCGGCCGCTCACTCCTTGTCGAGCTTGCCGACGAGGCTCAGCGTGAAGAACGCGCCCATGTACTTGAAGTGCGGGCGCACCTGCATGTCGACCTTGTACCAGCCGGCGTTGCCCGGCACCTCGGTCACGATGATCTTCGCCTTGCGGAGCGGCCTGCGCCCGCGGGTCGCCGCGGAGACGACGTCCTGATCGGCGACGTACTGGCCGATCCAGTCGTTCAGCTCCTTCTCGAGATCGGCGCGCTCCTTCCACGTCCCGATCTGCTCGCGCTGCAGCACCTTCAGGTAGTGCGCGATACGGCACATGATGAACATGTACGGCAGCTGCGTCCCGAGCCGGTAGTTCATCTCGGCCGCCCTGCCCTCGTCGCTCTGCCCGTAGAACTTGGGCTTCTGCGCCGAGTTGGCCGAGAAGAAGCAGGCGTTGTCCGAGTCCTTGCGGAACGTGAGCCCGATGAAGCCCTCCTCGGACAGCTCGAACTCGCGCCGCTCGGTGAGCATGATCTCGGTCGGGACCTTCGTCTGGATCTCGCCCATCGCCTCGTACTGGTGGAGCGGCAGGTTCTCGACCGAGCCGCCCGCCTGCGGGCCGATGATGTTTGGACACCAGCGGTACTTGGCGAAGCTGTCGGCGAGCCGGGTCGCGAAGGCGAACGTCGCGTTGCCCCAGCAGTACGCGTCGTGCTGGCCGACCACGTCCTCTTCGTAGTTGAACGCCTTCACCGGGACGGTGTTGGCGCCGAAGGGCAGGCGGAGCAGGAAGCGCGGCATCACGAGCCCGACGTAGCGCGCGTCCTCGGTCTCGCGGAACGCGTTCCACTTCGTGTACTGCGGCCCCTCGAAGAGCGCCTTCAGGTCCTTCAGGTTGGGCAGCCCCATGAAGTCCTTGAGGCCGAAGAACTGCGCCCCCGCCGCCGCGATGAAGGGCGCGTGCGACATCGTCGCGACCGCGGCGCACTTCTGCAGGAGCGCGATGTCCTGCGGACCCGGGCCGAAATCGTAGTTCGCGATGATCGCGCCGACCGGCTTGCCGCCGAACTGGCCGAACTCCGCCGAGTAGACGAGCTTGTACAGGCCGCTCTTCGGCACCTCGGGGGCGTCCTCGAAATCGGCGAGGAGGTCCTCCTTGGAGCAGTTGAGCACCTCGACCTTCACGTTCTCGCGGAAGTCGCAGCGGTCGATGACGAACTTGAGGCCGCGCCAGGCGGACTCGAGCTTCTGGAAGCTGGGGTGGTGGAGGATCTCGTTGATCTGCCGCGAGAGCTTGACGTCGATCTCCGCGATCAGCGCGTCGACGAAGGCCTTGTCGACCTTCTCGCCCTCGCGCCGCGGGGCGACGAGCTCCGAGATGAAGGCCTGCACGCCCCGCTTGGCGATCTCATACCCCTCGTCGCCGGGCGTCATCTTCGTCTCGGCGAGGATCTCGTCGAGCAGGGACCCTCCCTCGAGCGTCTGGACGCCTGCGCTCCCCGCGACCTGTGTCTCCGTCGCCATCGCTCACTCCCCTTCCTTCTCGAGCCCGAGCTCGCTCACGATCTTGTTGCGCTGAGCCGGGTCGCTCAGGATCTGCTGAATCTTGTTGCGGAACGCCTTCTCGTTGCCGAGAGGCCCCTTGAGGGCCGTCAGCGCGGCGCGCAGGTCGAGCAGCTTCTTGAGCTCCGGCACCTGGTTCGCGATCGCCTCGGGCTCCATGTCGCTCAGCCGGCGGAACTTGAGGTTGACCGTGAGCTCGCTGTTCTCCTGCTCGGAGAGGACGTCCTTCACGTTGAAGGCGAGCGCGAGCTTCTGCTCGCTCATGACCTTCTGGAAGTTGTCCTTGTCCACGTTGATGGGCTTGCGGTCCTCGAGGGGCCGCGGATCCGCCCGCTGCGTGTAGTCGCCGAGCATCAGGAGCTTCAGCGGGAGCTCGACATCCTCCTTCGCGTTCCCCGTGGCCGGCTTGTACGTGATATTCACGCGCTCCTTCGGCGCGACCGATCCCTCTTTCATCGCAGGCTCCTTTCCCCGTCAGCAGCGGGCGGAGCGCCCGCAGGCCGCACGAGCATAGACCAAAACCCCCGCCTGTCGGGCAAGCTTCTCGGCGCGTCGCGCATCCGCCTTTTGTCGCGCGTCTCCTCGGGCCCCCACGGAGGCCCCACTCAGGCCCCCAGGGAGAGCTTCAGGGCGAGCGCAGCGTCGAGCTGGCAGACGCGCTCGAAGCAGAGCGCCTCCTTCGCCTTGGCCTCGGGGGTGGCGTCGTAGCCCTGGTTCAGGGCTCGGTAGCATGTGTGGAGCGCGGCGTAGAGCTCCGCGCAGAGATCCGGCTGCCAGGTGATGAGTCGGTGGTGGTCGACGATCTGCTCCAGCGCCTCGAGCTGCGCGCGCGCCACGAGGAACTGGGACAGATCGATGTTGATCTGCGCCATCGCGAGCCTCACGCGGAAGCGGTCCAGCGCCGACGGAGCGGTGGCCGCGGCCTTCTCGAGGAGCGCCATCGCGTCGACGGGCTGCTCGTTCGCCACGAGCCCGCGGGCGTCGGAGAGCGGCTTATCGAGGTAGCTCCGCGGCCTCGCCGCGGCCCCGGCGCCGTTGCCTCCCGAGCCGCCGAGGGCGGCGGCCACCTCGGTCGAGAGCCAGGTCTGCGTCTCGGCGTCCGCGAACGGCGTGCCGTCGTTGAACTTGAGGGTCGGCAGGAGCGGTGCGCGGAGCATCAGGGCGCCCACCTCGACGAGCACGGCCCGCCGGGCCTCGGCGTGGTCGTCGCCGAGCTGTTCGAGCGCGTTCGCCGCGAACCGATGCGGATCGAGCCAGAGGGGGTAGTTCTGCGCGTACTCGTCGGCGATCGGCAGGATGTCGGCGAACGCCCCCTGGCTCGTCAGCGCCGGGAGCGTCCGCAGCACGTGCTCGGGCGGCGGCGGGATCGCCGTGGTGCCGGTCTGGGACGCGGCCCCCGGATCGTCCAGGAGGTCGACCCAGAGCCCGACGCGGAGGATGCGGTACGCGGCCGCGCGCTTCGGATCCGCCGACCGGAGCGCGTCGCCCGCGCGCGCGATGAGCGACGCGCAGCGGCCGAGGGCGGTGAGCGCGGAGTCCTCGTCGACGATCGCCTCGAGGCTGAGCGCCGGGTCGGCCGTGCCGACGACCGGCGGCGGGGCCGGCGGCGGGGCGACGACCACCGCGGTGGCCGCCGGCGCCTGGACCAGCGCCGCCTCGGCGGCCTTCGGCGGCGGCGGCGGGGGCGGCGGCGGAGGTGGAGGCGGCGGCGGCGCCTCTGCGGGGAGGCTTGCGACGAGGCTGCGGACCGCGTTCGGGAGCGGGCCGAACCCGCCGTAGGCTTCGCCGAGCCTGGTGCTGAGGTCGGCGTCCACGGCGCGGCTCACCCGGTCGAGGGCGTTCACCACGTCGCGCTCCGCGGCGGAGGGCGTGAGGCCGGTGAGCGCGGCTGCCGCGATGTCGCCGAACCAGGCGCACAGGTTGCCGCGCGCCTTGGGCCGCCGGATCGCGGGGTACATCGTGTCCCAGAACGCGCTGTTCATCTCCTGCACGAGCACGAGCCCGTCGAGCAGGCCGGGGAGCTTGTCGAGCTGCGCCTTCGCCGCCGCGTAGTAGAGCGCGACGCGGAAGTCCTTGGACTTCTCGCTCAGGATCTCGTCGGCGCCGGTCGCGATGCGGGCCCAGTCGACCTTGCCGCCCGCGAGCGACTGGAGCTTGTCGACCTCGTTCTTGAGGGCCTCGAATGCCGCGTCGTAGGTGACGTCGGCGCCGACGCCGCCGTCGATGGGGGCGAACAGCGCCTCGACCCGCGCTCTGGATTGCTGGATGGCGTCTTCAGCGGCCATGGGGCGCGCAGGATATCAAGACGTCCGGGGTGCGGACGGCGAATCGGACGGCGAATCGGACGGCGACAAACCGGAGCGGCGGCGCGAGCGGCGGGTCGGATGTCATGGGCTCGGTCACGGGCTCAGCCGAGGGCTTCCAGGAAGCTGTCGAGTGACAGGTCGGTCCGCGCGACGAGGGCGTCGAGCTCCGGCCCGAGCGCATGTCGGGAAACATGCTCTTCGACCGGCGGGGGTCCGCAGAGGTCGGCGATGTGCTCGGCCTGGGAGGTGGGCGCGATCATCTCGCGGAACGACCCCATGTGGGGGGGACCGAGGTGGAGGAGCAAGGTGCGCTGGGGTGTCCAGAACGCGTTCATCAGCGTGCGTTCCCATTTCGACAGGCGGAGGGTCATGTCCATCCACACGGCGGCGGCGTAGGCGTCTCCGGCGCCGAGCGGCAGCCTGAGCGCGAGCCCTGTCCTGGGGAGCTCCTGGCCGCGGAACGGCGTCACCGAGTCGAGGATGTTCTGCATCACCCAGAAGCGGCTTGCGTCGGTGCCGAAGCCGGCGTCCCAGAGCGCCTTCATCGGCTGGGTTTTCAGCCATGCGCGGTAGGCGGCGTTCGACGCGTCCGGGTCGTCGAGCGACGGCGGAGCGATCTGGGAGACGCGGTGGAGGAAGGCGTCGACGGGCAGGGTCCGGCCGTTCGTCGCGGCGTCGTGGGCGGCGGCGAGGAGCGGGAACAGGGTGATGGGGAGCGACGGCCCGGCGGCGACGAGCTGGTCGTAGTCGTACGAGCCGAACACGACGATCGGGTAGAGCCGGCCGGCGTTGTCGCCGCTGGCGGCCCAGGCGCCCACGAGCCCGCGGGTGGGCGGCTCGTCGCCCTTCGGGTCGCCGTGGAAGACGAAGAGGCCCAGCGCTGGCTGGTAGTACGCCTCGAAATGGGGGCTCATGGCGCGCCGGGCGAAATCGATGGACGCGCCCAGCCATCGGTCGAAGGCGGCGAGCTCTTCTCCACCGGCGTTCAGCCGGATGAAATCGCCCGTGGCGGGCAGCTTGCCGAAGCAGCCGATCTGCGGCGGAGCGGCAGAGCCCTTCTTGCGGCGCCAGAACATGACGGCCTCGGAGTGAACCACGAACCGCTCACCGAGCGCTACAACCTTCCCGGTTGCGCCCCGGTTGCCCCCCGATCGCGGCGGGAGCGGGCGGGTCCAGGACGACAGCCTCGAGGCTCGACCCCGGCGATCCCCCCTCTCCGCCCTCCCCCGCTGGCTCCGTTGCTGCTCGGCTCACCCTTTCCCGAAGCGATCACCGATGCTGGCCGGGCAGTTGGTCGCCCGGAAGAAGCTCATCGGGAACGGATGATTCCCTCGGGTCGGCCGTATCTCCATGGTGACGGTCACTGGCGGAGCGGTCATCTGCCAGGTCACCGTGAAGAGCGCGTCGTTGTCTCTCTGTGCGGTCGTGGTCCCGGCCTCGAACAGCCGGAAGATCCCCCACGGCCCTTCGCGCACGAGCTCCTCGTCGAGCCCGCCTGCCCCGCGCACCTGGATCCGCGCGCCCTTCGCGCCTTCCCCGGGCCAGTTGAAGGTGTGCCAGAACTCCTTCTCGTTGCGATAGAGCCTCTTCTGGCCGTCGACCTCGAAGACCACCTCGCTCACGATGGGGCTGACCGTCTTCATGTTGATGTGGAAGACGACCTTGGGTTCCGCGCCCCCGCTGCTCCCGAACAGCGCGTCGGAGATCTCGTCCGAGCGCCTCAGGCAGTTGTAGAGGTTCGCGTTGAACGGCGTGAACGGCTTCGCTGCCTGCGGCTGCCCCGACAGGTGCGACTTCGGGAAGTACTCGTGCCCGACCTGGTAGTGGAAGCCCTTGAGGTACGTCTCGTAGAAGCCCCAGAGCACCCCCTCCTTCGGCTTGAAGAAGGCCATCGCGTCCTCGAGCGAGGCGTCGCGTGAGGAGGCGAGGTTGAACGGGTAGCGGTCCTTGATCTTGTCGCGGTAATGCGGCCAGACCTCGACCTCCCAGATCCCGCTCGCCGCGCCGCCGGCGCGCCGCACGACCGCCTTGTACGCCTGCCGCAGGGGGTTCATGAGGAGCGGCTCCATCAGCCGCTGCCCGGTCTGGTCCATCGAGAGCAGGAGCCCCTGGGTCTCTTTCACCGCGTCCTGGAACGCCTCGGTGGCCCGCGAGGTGTCCGTATCCGGCGGCCCGTCCTCGACGACGCTCATCTCGCCCGCGAGCCGCTCGAGGTGGCCGATGTACGCGTTGAGCTTGGGCGCGGGCGGCGGCTGCCCTTCGGGCGCGGGCGGCGGCGCGCCGAAGCTCGCCATCGACTCGAACTTGTCGGGCACCGGATCGTAGTGCTCGCGCCGGTTGCCCCCCGGGAGGATCTGGTCGAGCCGCGCGCCCGTCCGCTGGTCGACCTTCTGCTGGATGATGTTCTTGGCCTGGTCGATCAGCCCGCCGTCCGCGGTCAGCGCGCTCGGCTTCTCTTCCTTGAACTGCGTCTCGTTCGACAGGCGCTGGAGCAGCCGCCGGTAGGGCCAGTCGGGCGTGGAGAGGACCCGGAACTCGTGGATCGCTTCGCGGTTCGTCTGCGGGATGTCGACCTGGATGTCGCGGAAGAACGCCTCCCATTGCGAGATGTACGCGTTGTCGTAGTCCTGCCGGACGCGGTCGAGCTCCTTCTGGATCTGGTCGCCCGTCCGCTTCTCGTCGCTCGACAGGGGGAGCACCCAGAGCTCGCGCTCGAGCTCCTTCCTCCCCTCCTTGAGCGACTCGATCACCTGCGCGTGCCCCTTGGCCGTGTAGGGCCCCTGCACCTCGAACCAGGTCCCGGCCCGGTTCTTCTGGGCGCTGTGGATGACGGTCAGCACCTCGGGCCGGTCCGCGAACATCTCGTTCAGGGACACCGGCGGGTACTTCAGGTTCTCGGGCGTGTTCGGCCCCGACTCGTCGTACTTCTGGTCGATCAGCCGCGTCACGAACTGGTCGTAGTAGCGCTTCGTCGGGTCGACCCGGAGCAGGTCGGCGCGCGCCCTGGCGATGAGGGGCTCGTTCAGCTCCTCGGCCTCGAGCTTCTTGCGCTTCACGAGGTCGATGTAATAGGCGACGTGCGGCGTGAGCCGCTCCTTGAGGTCGCTCTCGGGCAGGTCGGTGAGGGGCTTCAGGATGTCGGCCCAGACCTGGACGAGCCGGCCGGTCTGCCACCTCGCCGCCTGCTCATCCATGTGGTCCTGGTAGTCCTTGCCGAGCAGGAGGTAGCTCCGCAGGGCGTTGTAGCCGTCGAGGAAATCCCCGTCGCGCACCCGCTCGAGCTTCGCCTCGAGCTGCGCCTTCGCCGGGCCCACGAACCCCTGCTTCAGGCTCTTGATGTACTGCCCCATCGTCGGGGGGAAGAGCTTGTCCCCCTGGAACATGAACCAGCCGTGGTCGAGGGGCGTGTTCTCGACGTACCGATCGAGCAGCCCCACGTGCCCCTGCAGCCGGTCGAGCTTGTCGATGTTCGCGGGCACGTTCGGCGGCGTGCCGCTCCGCCCGGACCAGTCCACGAACGCGATCTCGTCCGAGATGCGCCTCGTCTCGGCGACGAGCGCCTTGTTGTTGAAGTACGAGATCAGCGCCGGGAGCAGGAACAGGAGGGCGACGAGCGCCGCCGCCGCCGCCACGAGGATCCGCTGCATCCGGCGCCGCCGGAGCTCGACCTCGGTGCGCGCCGCGAGATCCTGATCGGGGAAGACGACGCCGGTGAAGACGTCGTGCAGGAAGAAGCTCTTCGACTCCTTCGGGAGCGCGGCCTCCTCCTCGTCCTCGCCGAGCCCCGTGCGCAGCCCGAACGCCCGCCCCATCGCCCCGACCACGCGGTCGAGCGGCCGCCCCTCCTGGACGCCGCTCGTGAAGTAGAACCCGCGCAGGATCGGCGTCGGCGCCGCGCCGGCCCCGGGCGCGAACGCCGCCCCGATGAAGTCCGCCAGGTTGCGCTTCACCGCCGCGAACTCGAGCGGGAACTGGTAGCTCTTCTCCTTCACGTCGCGGTTCCGCTCGACGATGAGCCGCTTCGTCAGGCGCGAGTGGAGCCGCTCGACGAGCACGTCGAACTCGCGATCGAAGATCTTTCCGGGCTCGGACTTGTTCTCGTCGAGCCGCACGGTGGCGCCCCAGGGCTGGGCGCGCTCGCTCTTCTTGAGGTCGCCGAAGTACTCGGTGAAGCCCGCCACCAGGTCGGTCTTCGTGAAGAGCACGTAGACCGGCAGGATCATGTGCAGCGTCTGCTGCATCTCGTCGATGCGCGCGCGGATCTTCTTGCCGGTCTGGTCGATCTGCTCGTCGCTCGCGTCGAGCAGCTCGCTCATGCTCACCGCGACGATGATCCCGTTCAGCGGCTTGTGCTCGCGGTACTGGAGCAGGAGCTCGAGGAACGCCATCCACTCGTCGTGGTCGTCGCTCTCGGTCGTGTACCGGCCGGCGGTGTCGAGGAGGATCGCCTCGTTCGTGAACCACCACTCGCAGTTCCTCGTGCCGCCGACGCCGCGCACGCCGGTGCGCTCGGGGTCGATGTACGGGAACACGAGCCCCGAGTGCCGGAGCGCGGTGGTCTTGCCGGCGCCGGGCGGGCCGACCATCACGTACCAGGGCAGGACGTAGAGCGCGTCGGCGCCCCGCTTGCCCCCGCCGAGCTTCGAGGTCTTGAGCGCGGCGATGCCCTCCTGCATCTGCCGGCTCAGCTCCTGGATCTCCGCGCGCCGCTCCGGCTTCGCGTTGATCACCTGCTCCTGCGCCTGCTGCGCGATCGCCTTCTCGAGCGCCCGCGCCGCCCGCGCGGCCCGGATACGCCGGTAGACCGCGATCCCCACGAGCAGCGCGAGGACGGCCACCGTCGCCGCGATCGGGATCTCGATCGGCAACGCCTCGGCCCCCTCCCCTGCCGCGGGGCGCAGCATGAACCACACTCCCCACACGGCGGTGAGGAACAGGGCGCTCAGGATCCACAGCCACATCGGAAGTCTCCCTCGGAAACAGCAGAGAACGGGCGGAGCCGCCTAGGTCCCTGTACTGATCAGCTTCTTGATCTGGTCGGCCACGCCCTCCGCGTCCGAGGCCACGACGAGCCGGAGCACGATGACCACGAGGACGGCCAGCACGAGCAGGCCGAGCGCGATCGCCAGAAAGGGCAGCTCGCGGCGCACCGCGCCGGCGCCCCCGTCCTTGCGCTCCGCGTTCGGCGCGAGGACGTCCCCGCCCCCCTCGGCGACGGCGACGTGGTTGCCCACACCCTCGATGACCGCGCCGAGGCCCTCCTGCTGCCGGAGACGGTATTTCCCCTGGAAGCCGAGGGCCAAGCACAGGAAGTAGATTTGCGCGACGTGGTTTCTGCCGCGCTGGCCGTAGAGGTTGTCGAGGTTCGTGAAGAACCCGTCGCCGGCCGTATTCAGCTGGAAGAACTGGAACTGCAGCGGGTTCTGGAGCCACTGCGTCCTGCCGGGCCAGTTCGAGTTGAAGATCACCTCGTCGGCGAAGGCCGCGAGCGCGAACTTCGCGTCGATCATGTCCTGCTCGGGGATGCGGGCCTCTCGCCCGTTCTGCATCATCGTGTCGAACAGGCCGAGGACGCGCCGCTGGAGGATGTCCGGCGCCGGCAGGTCGCGCGAGTTCCTGAGCTGCAGGATCAGCGACAGCACGTCGGAGCAAACAAAGTACATCGTCTGCGAGAGGCTCATGGGCTCCTCACCCCGAAGGGACGGCCTGGCACGGTCACTTCGCCGCCGGGACCGCGATCAACCGGAGGTCGACCTTCTGCGGTTCGATCGGCTGGTAGATGGCGATCGTGCCAGAGCCGAGGATGTCGTTCCAGTAATCGCCAGTCTGGTTGACGCGGAGGTAGACGAGCCCCGGCCTGACCGGGATGGCGCCCGGCGGCCGGTACTCGATGGCGACGGCCACGCCGGGCGTCGCGGAGTGCAAGATGTGCCCGATCTGCGTCCACGAGCCGATCTTGAGCAGGCGCGGGAGCCGCTCGCGCAGCGTGCCCTCGTCCGCCCCCTTCGCCTCGAGGAACATCTCGTGGTTGCGCGGCAGCTTCGGGTCCTCGAACCTGCCGAGGTACATGCCGTCCTCGCGCTTCTCCAGCGGCACGATGACGAACTGATCCGTGGCGATCCCGCTGATGAGCGTGACCGCCCGGTCGAACATCGGGTCGAAGACGCCCTCCAGCTCGAGGTAGTTGAACTTCGGGAGCGTCGTCGGGTCGCTGTCCGCCGCCGAGAAGGTGCAGAGCTCGCCGATGAGCGAGCCGAGGACGACGAAGCACTGCTCCGGGTGCGCGCCGCCGTGATCGACGAGGTGCGACACGACCGGGATGTACGAGTTCACGGTGTGGAGCAGCCAGAACTTCGTGAGGTCGGAGGCCTGGAAGTCGACCGAGGCCGCGGTGCGCATGCGCCGCCCCTCGACGAGCGACTTCTGCTTGCCGACCAGGGCCGAGAGCACCCGCCGGAGGCCGGACATCATGTGGTCGGACGTGTTGATGCGGAGGACCGACGGGATGAAGCTCTTCCGCAGGACGATGGCGCCGGAGCGGTCGCGGACGAGCTGCGCGACGCGCACGGTCTGGTAGGCGTCGCGCGGCTCGGTGCCGAAGATGAGCCGCAGGTTGGTGCGCGCCCAGGTGACCGACGTGTCGTTGCGCCCGGAGTTCACGTCCGGCACCGTCGTCTGGGCCGCCACGAAGCGCTGGGCCGGCCCCGCCTTCGCCGGGTCGAGGCTGATGTTCGCGGCGGTCTCGCGCAGGTTCGGGATGCCGAGGTAGACGTCGAGCGCCTCCAGCGCGGCCGGGAAGGCGCCCTCGAGCGGCCGCGCCTCGACCTGGTCCTCGCCGCGATCGCCGATGAAGAACGGCGTCCCGTCGGGGAAGATGCCGTGGCATTTGACCACCTTGAACTGCCCGGAGGAGAGCGCGCGCTCATCGAACTGCGCGGCCGAGATGCCCCAGTCGTAGCCCACGACCGCGTGGAGGCGCGCGTGGAGCAGCGTCTCGTGGTACTGGTCCGACTGCTGCAGATGCTGAGGGGTCATGAAGAGCCCCTCGGTCCAGACAGGCTTACGCGGGTGGATCATGTCGCCCGTCCACTTCTATCAGATGTGCTGCGCAGCGCGGCGCGAAAGCTGGACGCGCGCGCGGGGCCCCGACGCCGCGCGCGTCCAGCTTTCGCGCCGCGCGCTTCTCCTGCGACCGCGCGAGCACAGCATCGAGGACGATCGGGGCGCGCCATGGCCGCTACTTCCCCCGAGCGGCTGGCGCCTCCGGCGCGGCCACCTTCTTCGGCAGGCTGAGCCGGCGGACGGCGCTCGCGTTGGGGAACATCGACTCGTCGAACTCGACCCCGTTGTCGATCTTTGTCGAGTCGATGAAGAACGCGACCCGCGGGTCGGCCACGGGCGGCCCCGCGTCGGTCTCGCGCCCGCCGCACTGGGCCTCTCCGGGCGGGAGCGGGAACTCGTAGAACGTCTTCCAGCTGCTGCCCTTCGGGCTGTGGAACAGGGCGGCGCCGACGAGGTGGCTCGCGTCCGGCAGGCGCTCGAACTTCACCTCGACGAGGTCGTTCGGGAAGACCTCGACCTCGTCGACCTTGGCGAGGTCGTCCTCGAGCGTCTCCTTGTCCCGGAGCAGGATCTGATCGTACGTCGCGTTCTCCATGCGCGCGCTGCTCTTCAGCTGGTAGAGCCGCACAACGACGGGCCTCGGGTTCCCGTTCTCGTTGGGGTTGATGTTGTCGGACGCGTAGATCGACAGCGTCACGATCTGCACGTCGCACGGCTCGGGGGCCGCGGGCGGCGGCGCGGCGGACGTGCAGCCCGAGACCGCGGCCGGCAGGGCGACGCCCAGCGACGCGGCGAGCAAGGCTGCGGCGGCGCCGGCGGCGACGCGGACCGCACGCGATCTGGCGGGAGACGGCGGCGTGCGGCGAGATCCGGCCGGGCACGCCGTCCGCTCCCGTGATGGGTGGGGCGAGCGCGGATCCCCGGCCGTCGCCGAAGCCGGGAGGAGCGTTTCGAGCGCGACCATGCCTCAGGGTTGTATGCGGAGTCGCGGCGGCCGTGCAACTTTCGGAGCAACCGTGGCGGATTGCGGTGCTGTCAAGGCACGGGGACCGGAGGCTTCAGGGCCCGCGCCGCGCCCGAGGCCGCGCGCGCCCGTCTACCCCCCCTGCCGTCTGCTCCCCGGGACGGTGCACGCGTAGGCGGAGTCGTCTCGCGCATGCAGCAACCAGAAAAGGGTGCGCAGGAGGCCGCCGAGGCTTGCGCAGGAGGCCGCCGAGGCTTGCGCAGGCGACGTTCGATTGCAACGCAGGACACCAACATGGGCGCGCAGGAGGGGCGCCGGGGCTGCGCCTCTGTGGTTCAAGAACTCTCTCTCTCGCGGCCTTTCGAGGCACCTCCCGAGCTGGCAGCGATCCGCGGCGCGCGTCGTTCAGTCCGAGAACGAGACCGTGAAGTTCTTCTCGGCGTCGACCCCGATCTGGACCCGCTTGGGGAGCGCCCCCTCCGCCATCTTCTCCAGCACGGCGACCGAGAGCTGCGGCAGGAGCGACGCCCGGAGGATGTGATCGATGTTGCGCGCCCCCGTGTCGACCTCGGTGCAGCGCGCCGCGATCGTCTCGACGAGCGCGTCCGAGTACGACGCCTCGATCCGCTGGCTCTTGCGCAGGCGGTCGACGAGCGCGTCGAGCTTGAGCCGCGTGATCTCGCCGAGCGCGTCGGGCGAGATCGGCAGGTACGGCACCGTCGTCATGCGGGCGAGCAACGCCGGCTTGAAGTGCGCGGAGAGCGTCGGCTTGATGGCCTCGACGATCTCCTTGATGAACGCGCCGTCCGCGTCGAGCTGCCGCGCCGGGTCCTCCTCGCGCGCCGCGATCGTCATGTTCGTGATCTTGTCGGTCGCGAGGTTGCTCGTCAGGATGATGACCGTGTTCTTGAAGTCGACCAGCCGCCCCTCGCCGTCGCTGAGCATG
Organism: Sorangium sp. So ce887; assembly: GCF_051521455.1. Classification (NCBI taxonomy): domain Bacteria; kingdom Pseudomonadati; phylum Myxococcota; order Polyangiales; family Polyangiaceae; genus Sorangium; species Sorangium sp. So ce887. The sequence continues at coordinate 7,201,581 of NZ_CP150354.1, forward strand.
CCCTTGTCGAACACCTGGTAGAACAGGTTCAGCACGTCGGGATCGGCCTTCTCGACCTCGTCGAGGAGCACGACCGTGTAGGGCCGCTGGCGCACGGCCTCGGTGAGCATGCCGCCCTCGCCGTAGCCGACGTAGCCGGGGGGCGAGCCGATGAGCCGGGAGACGGTGTGCTTCTCCTGGAACTCGGACATGTTGATGACCGTCATCATCCGCTCGCCGCCGAACATGAGGTCGGCGATCCCGAGCGCGGTCTCCGTCTTGCCGACGCCGCTCGGCCCGACGAGCAGGAACACGCCCTGCGGCGTGCTCAGCGGCTTCAGGCCCGCCCGCGCGCTCCGGAGCTCCTTGGAGATGGTCACGATGCCGTTCGTCTGCCCCTTGATCCGCCGGGTCAGCCGGCCCTCCATCTCGAGGAGCGCCTTCACGTCGTCCTGGACCATCTTGCCGACGGGGATGCCCGTCCACGCCGCCACGACGCTCGCGACCATGGCCTCGTCGACGTCCGGCCGGATCAGCGGCACCTCGCCCTGGCTCTGCTTGAGCTCGTCGAGGGCCTTCACCACCTCGCGGCGCGCGGCGTCCCGCTCCTCGCTCGTCTTCGCCTCGTCCATCTTCTTGCGGACGTCGATGACCCGCTGCGTGCCGGCCGTCTCCTTCGCGTAGGCGGCGCGCACCGTCTCGAGCTCGGTCTTCGCCTTGGCGAGCCTGTCCTTGAGCTGGGCGACCCGCTCGCCGTCGATGTGCACGCCCTTGTCCCGGTCGCGCTCGAGCGCCGCGAGCTCGGTCTCGGTGTTCACGATGAGGATCTCGGCGTCCTCGACCGCGGCGGGGCGCTGCTGCAGCGCGACCTTCACCCGGGCCGAGCAGGTGTCGAGCAGGTCGACCGCCTTGTCCGGCAGCTGCCTGCCGGTCAGGTAGCGCGCCGAGAGCCGCACGGCGGCGGTCACCGCCTCGTCCTGGATGACGACGTTGTGGGCCTGCTCGAACTTCGGCCGGAGCCCGCGGAGCATCACGACGGCCGCCGGCTCGCTCGGCTCGTCGACCTTGACGGGCTGGAAGCGCCGCTCCAGCGCCGCGTCCTTCTCGATGTACTTCTTGTATTCGCTCCACGTCGTGGCCGCGATCGTCCGGAGCTCGCCGCGGGCGAGCGCCGGCTTGAGCAGGTTGGCCGCGTCGCCGCCGCCCTGCTGGCCGCCCGCGCCGATCAGCGTGTGCGCCTCGTCGATGAAGAGGATGATCGGCTTCGACGACCCCTTCACCTCGGCGATCACCTGCTTCATCCGGTTCTCGAACTCGCCCTTCACGCCGGCGCCTGCCTGGAGCAGCCCCATGTCGAGCCCGAGGATGTCGACCCCTTGCAGGAGCGGCGGCACCTTCGGGTTCTCCGGCGTGCTCTCGACGATGAGCAGCGCGAGCCCCTCGACGAGCGCCGTCTTCCCGACGCCCGCGTCGCCGACGATGATCGGGTTATTCTTGCGCCGCCGCGCGAGGATATCGATCACCTGCCGGATCTCCCGCTCGCGGCCGAAGATCGGATCGATCTGCCCCGCGCGCGCCTTCCCCGTGTAATCGATGCAGAACTTCGCCAGGGCCGAGTCGGCTCCGGCGCTCGCCATCCCTGCCGGCAGCTTCCCCGCCCCGGGCGCGCCCGCGGACGCCGCGGCGGCCTCGGCCTCTTCCTTCGAGCCGGAGACGATCTTGGAGAGGTTGGTCTTGAGATCGTCTTTGGAGATGCCCTCGAGGTAAGCGCCGATGCCGCTCACCGAGTACCGGGTCGGCTGCTGGACGAGGCGCTGGAAGAGCACGCCGCTCCGCACCCGCTGGTAGCCGTACTCCATGGATCCGACGAGATAGGCGTCCTGCATCCACTCGAGCATCGTCGGCGAGAGCACGGGCCTCCCGGCGTTGCCCTTCCTCAGCTCTTCCAGGCTGCGCTGGAGCGCGGCGCGGAGGTGCGACGGGTCGAGATCATAGTGGGATACGAGAAACGCGATGTCGGAGTTCGCGTCGTCGAGCAGCGCGAGGAGCAGGTGCTCGAGCGTGACCTCGTAGTGGCGCGCGTTGACACACTGGCCAATCGCCGCCTCGAGGGCTGAAGTGCAGTTCTTTGTGAGTCGCTTGACGATGGCCTTGGTGTCGACGAGCTGCATGCGAGGCATGCTAACCGAGGCCCGCCCTCGTCCGAAAGCGCCGTCGTCAGCCGCGCCCCTTGGGCTTCTTCTCCGCGGCCTCGGGGGCGCGGCCCTCGGCTCCGCCGGCCTCTCCGCGCTCCCGCGCGAGCGGCTTGGCCCCGCCGCGGGCGGCCTCACCGCGCGGCGCCGCGCCACGCGACGCCGGCGCCGCGGCGTCTTGGGCCTTGTCGTCCTTTGCCTGCGCGACGAGCGCCTCGCTCGAGGCGATGCGGTCCACCATGTCGGGCCGTATCCGCAGCTTCAACAGGGCGCCGACGCGGAGCTTCTGGTCCGGATCAATCCTGTTATCGCGCGCGACGTCCTCGACGTCTATGACGAACTGCCGCGCCACGCCGATCAGCGTATCGCCGGGCCCGACGCGGTAGAGCATCACCTCACGCGCTGGCCTCGCCGCCAGGCCGCGCGGGGCCTGCGATCGCGGCGGGGCGTACTCCGCGTCGTCGTCGGACGGGCGCTCCGCGTCGTCGTCGAGCGAGGCCACGGGGTCGCGCATCGAGCGCCGCTTGCTGATCCCGGGTCGGTCGTCGTCGTCCACCGTGTCCACCGCCCGCTTCCGCTTGGGCTTCGGGAGGAGCGAGAGCAGGCTCTCGTCCTCGCTGCCCCCCCGCCGCGGCCTGAAGTCGCGTCCGCCGAGCAGGTCGACCGGATCGAGGACCGACGCGTCTTCGGGGGCGAGCTGCTCCGCGGAGAGCATCGCGGGCAGGGCCGCCTGCGCCCGCGCGAGCGTATCCGGCGGGAGCATCACGATGAAGTCCCCCCGCCCCGGCGGCACGCGGTCCCCCAGGATGTCGGGGTTCAGCGTCCGGAGCGTCGACGTCGCGATGCCCGCTGCCTTCGCCAGCGTCTTGAGCGGCGTCCCCGGGGGCGCCGCGATCTCGGCGGCGTCGACCGGCCGGTTCACCGCGACCTGGTCGAACCCGAACCGCTCCAGGTTGTTCGCCACGATCGCCGCCGCCCCGATCTTCGGCACGTAGGCGGCCGTCTCCGAGGGGATCGCCTCCTGGCGTGCCAGCTCGTTGAAGTCGGACGTGCCGTACCGATCGATGCGGTCGAGCAGCTGCTCATAGCCCATGTTGTAGGCCGCGAGCGCGAGGTCCCAGCTGCCAAAGCGCATGTACAGATCGCGCAGGTGGTGGGCCGCCGCCTGCGTGGCGAGGCGCGGGTTCTTGCGCTGGTCGAGGTGCCGCGTCTTCTGGAGCCCGTAGACCTCCCCGGTGGCGGGCATGAACTGCCAGAGCCCGACGGCGCCCGCCGGCGATTTCGCCCTCGGGTCGAAGCCGCTCTCGATCATGGAGACCCAGATGAGATCTTCCGGCAGCCGCCTGTCCCTGAGCTCGGCCTGGATCATCTCCTGGTACCGCCCGCTCCGCTTCAGCCACGTCTCGAACATGTGCCGCCCGCGGTCGGTGCGCGTGAAGAAGCGGACGTACTTGAGGGTGCGGCGCGACACGGCGAGCCGGAGGTCCGGCAGCTGCAGCTTCGAGAGCGCCTCGGCGCCGGCCGAGTCGAGGTCGTCCACGTCGTCGGCGTAGCGGCCCTCGGCGGAGAACGTGCGCGGCGGCTGCGAGAAGCTCGGCCGATCCAGCTCGCAGGCGGCGCCCTCCCGCGCCTCGCGCCCGGCGACGTCGCGCAGCCGGAGGAGCTCCCGCGACTCGCCCCCCGGCGGCAGCGCCGGCGCGGCGAGCCCGCGCGCCGGCGGCGCGTACGGCCCCGGCGCGGCGGCCATCGGCACGGCGGCCAGGGCCGTGACCGACGCCGCGGTGTGCGCTCCGCCCAGCTGGTAGGTCGACACCGCCGAATGGACCGACGAGATCGCCGCCTGGGGCGCCGCCATCCCGACCCCGTAGCCGAACGCCAGGGCCGAGACCATGGGAGGGATCTTATGGACGAGGCTCATGTGTGGTTTAAGGTCGCACCATGTAGGCAAACAGGTCAAGAAAGCGACCGGCCTGCTGGAGCCGTGCGCTGCGGGCTCTCGGGGTGGACCGCGCATCGAGGGGCCGCCTGGTGCGGATGGGGCGTCAGGCACTCCCGTGCGGCGGAGAGGGTCTGCTAGTCTGCCTCCATGCCGGCGGCGCTCTCGGCCCGCGTGTCCGACACCCAGGCCAACCAAAGCTTCGACGTTTCGTTCGAGCGCTTTCCTGTCCGGATCGGCAGGAACCAGCTGAACGACCTTCACATCGACCGGCCGTACATCTCCCAGTTCCATGCGGCGGTGGACGTCCGCGATCGCCGGATCCTCGTCCGGGACCTCGGCTCGACCAACGGGACGATGTTCGCCGGGCACCGGCTGGCGCGCGACACCTCGGTGGACGTGAGCGGCCAGCCGGAGATCACGATCGGCCCGATCCAGATCCGGCTCGCGATCATCGAGGCGCCGCTGAAGTCGGAGAGCCCGAACGACGGCACGCTGCTCGGCACGGGCGGCGAGAACCTCTCCGCGCTGCTCAACCCGCAGAAGCGCGCCGCTCACGGCGGCGAGGACCCGTACCTGCGTCAGGTGGTCCCGTACCTGGAGGCGTACCGGACCGCGTGGGCTGCGGTCTACCGGATGATCTGGGATCACCTCGCGCGCCTCCCGCCCGACGCGCGTCAGAGCTACCTGCGCCGGCTGGGCGAGGAGCACCCGAGCGTCCTTGCGGAGCGGGACTTCCAGAAGATCTCCCAGTACTACGGCGTCGACTACCGCACGCTCGGCGAGCTGGCGCCGGCGAACGCGGCGTTCGCGGCGCTCTCCGAGCTGGCGGGGGCCCTCGCGCCCGGCACGAAGCCGCCGGACGACGTCGCGGGCATCGTCAACTTCGCGCGGCGGCTCCGCGACACGATGGAGGTCTTCCTGAAGTGCTTCGTGAGCTTGCGCGACGGCTACCAGGAGTTCGAGGCCGAGGTGCTGGCCCGCGATCGCTCTGCGGAGACGGACAAGGTCGCGAACGCGCAGGACGCGAAGGAGCTCGGCACCGTCCTGCTCACGCCCGTCGGGGGTCAGGACGCCGCGCGGCACCTCCACGAGATCTTCGTCGACGTCATGAGCCACCAGATCGCGCTCCTGAACGGCGTGATGGGGGGCGTGAGGTCGCTGCTCGTGAAGCTCGCGCCGAAGACGCTCGAAGAGAAGCTCGAGCGCGATGGCAAGAAAGGCGGGCTGTTCTCCAGCAAGTACGAGGAGCTCTGGAAGCTCTACGAGCGCCGCCACGGCGACTATTCGGGGGAGGACAAGGAGACGTTTCGGGAAATATTTGGCGAGCAGTTCTCTCGGGCGTACGCTGCGACCGCCGCAGAGGACGATGGGTCATCCGGCGAATCGGGAGGCAGGAGCATCGTCCGCTTCCCCGTCTCTGGGAATCCGAACAAACGGTAGCGCCCCTCAACGGCTGGGCTTCGCGCGGTGCGCCGCGCATCGGGCTCGCCGATCTCCGCCGGTGGCGCGGCCGAACGCGAGGCGCGGTTCATGCGAATCAGGGAGAAAGTCGTAGCAGCAGGTTGTCTGGCGGTCGCCGCGTGCCTCCTCGCCCCGGGCGAGGCGGCTGCGCAGACGAGGGTCGAACGCGATAAGGGCTGGGCCACGGTCTCGGACGTGAGCCTCGTGCTGGGCTCCTCGGTCGTCTTCCTGATGCCGCGCGTTTATTACAGCGATCCCGAGTCCACGGTCGGCTGGAAGGGGCGCTGGCATTTCTCGGTCCTGGCGCCCGCCATGACGATGACCGCGCTGACGCTGCTCGTGGACCTGCCGATCAAGGACGCGATCGAGTCGACCCGCCCCGGTTGCGGGGTCGAGGCGACGAAGACGGCCCTGGCCGACTCGGGCTGCGAGTCCTTCGGCGGCCCGTCGACGCACGCGTTCGCCTCGTGGGGGGCGACGGGCGCGGGCACCGGCATCTTCGTTGTCGACACGTTCCGTTACTCGTCAGGCCGCTTCAATGCCGGCGGCTTCATCGGCCATGTCGCCTTCCCCCTGACGGCCTCGGTCGTGACCACGATCGCCCGCGGCGTCGCCACGGACGGCACGCGGCCGCACGAGAACGCCGGTCAGATCGCGATCGGCGGCGTCACCGGCTTCCTGAGCGGCCTCGCCGTCGGCACCGCGTACGCGATGTTCCAGCCCCCGAACTGCGGCTACGGCAACGCGCTGTTCTGCTGGTAGCCGCTGCGCTCGCCGGCGAGCGTCCCTCGCCGGCGGGCCCCCGCCCGCCCCCCCGGGCGCTCCCCCCTCCCCCTCCGGCCCCCTGGCCGCCGCTACCGTTCTAGTCCTGTCCGACGACGCGCTCCCAGAGCGGATCATTCGACGAGAAGATCGTATCCCGCTCCACCCGGAGGAAGCGCTGGAATTCGACACGGCGGAGCTCGCGGTCGCTGTCGCGGTTGCTGTCGTCGTACTTCACGATCTTCACGCGCACCTGCTCGAGCAGCTGGATGCCGTTCGGCTTGTAGGAGACGTCTGTGCGCAGCACGTAGCGCGCGTAGAGGCCGCGCTCCGTGACGGAGGGCACCACCGCGGTCCGCTCCAGGTCGACGGAGGCCGCCTCGATGAGCCGCCCCCGCCGCGCCAGGTAGAAGTGGGCCCGTTGCCGGCAGTCGTCGGGATCCGGGCAGCTCTTCGTCTCGGCGACGACGAGGTTGTCGTTGCCGAGGCGTACCGGGGACAGCTTGGTCCCCTTCGCGGGCGCGCGGAAGCTGCCGACGCCGTAGACGTCCGCCCGGTCGCCCGATGCGCGCACGAGCGCGACGAGGCCGCCCTCGTCGCCGTTCTCGAACGTGAGAGCGCGCACCCAGATGGCGCGCAGCCCTTCCGGCCCGGAGCGAACCTCGACCGCGTCCGGGTCGAGCTTGCGTGGCCAGCCGGACTTGGAGATGCCGCCGCGCAGCGTCTCGTTGGCGAATATGTAGTGGCCGGTGCAGTCGACGTCGGTCGGCCCGAGCCCGCGCTCCTCGCTGTAGCCGGGGACGACGACCCCCAGCCACTGGTCGGGATCGAGGGTTCGGACGGCCGCCTTGTCGCCAGCCGCGCGCCGCGCGGGTGGGAGCTGGGTCGTGCATACCGGAATCGGGTTCTGCTTGCGTGTCTGCAGCTCGCCGTGCGGCTGCTCGGGGTACGATCCGCATCCCGCGAGGGTGGCGGCGAGCCCCAGGCCGACGACGTAGCCGAAACGAACGATGCTCACGCGTCCTTCGTACCATGCAAGACCTCGCCGAGGCGAGTTCGCGACCTAACGCTCTGGCCGGCCCCGTTGGCCGGCCAGCCCGGTTGGCCGGCCAGCACGTTGGCCGGCCAGGCCACCTTGTTCTCCAGCGGTCTTGCTCACGCCGGGATCGAGCCGCCGGGCCGCGCGTCGTCACGTCGCCCACAACCTCCGCAACGCGCATGACACCCCTGCGCCGCCTTATCGAAGCGATGGCCGATGGCCGATGGCCCAGCGACGGAATATTGCGTACCTCAGGAACTGAGGTGCCGAACCGGAAGACGGACCAGAAGCGGGATCAGAAAGCGCGCGCTGCCCTGGGACACAAAAGTCTTGACGCTCCCATATAGGGAGTTACCTTCTGGGCTCCCTGCGATGAACAGGGCTAGAGAGAGGATGAGAGTCTTATCTCTAGGCATCTAGACTCCTACTCCCGACGGGACGAACCGTCTGCCAGCGCGCAATGGGGCGTAGACTGAGCCCAGGCGGCGAGGCCTTGAAGGAAGAGGCATTTGATCATGGCGTTGCAAGCTCATCTCAAGTTGAAGGGTGTTACTCAGGGCCCCATCGACGGCTCGGTCACCCAGAAGGGTCGCGAGAAGACCATCGCTATCATCGCGGTGCAGCACACGGTCGTGAGCCCGCGTGACCCGTCGACCGGGATGCCCAGCGGGAAGCGCCAGCACAAGCCCTTCGTGATCACGAAGGAGCTCGACAAGGCAACCCCCCTTATTTACAACGCCCTGGTCAACAACGAGAGCATCTCGGAGTGGGAGCTCAAGTTCTACACGCCCGGCACCGCGGCGTCGAAGAACGTCGGCAAGGAGCAGAACCACTACACCGTCAAGCTCACGAACGCGACGGTCGCCAGCGTCGACTTCCACATGGAGAACACCCGCCGCCCCGACGCCAGGGAGATCCCCGAGTACGAGAAGGTCTCCTTCACGTACCAGAAGATCGAGTGGTCGTACGACGACGGCGACGGCGCCCGCCAGGCGGACGACGACTGGGAGTCGCCGAACCAGTAGCCCCTAGCTCCTAGCTTCGGGTCTCGTCGCGCCGGGCGGCCTTCGGGTCGCCCGGTCGCGTTTGTCGTCCTGGAGTTGAGCTGGCCGGGAAGTCGCTCGAATTCAGGCATGGCGATACCGCGTCCTACGATCAGAATGTTGGCATGCCCCTCAACGCCTACCTCAGACTCGTCGGCGAAAGACAGGGGGAAGTCAGGGGCTCCGTCACCCAGAAGGGGCGAGAAGGTAGCATTCTGGTCACAGAGGTATTCCACTCGCTGGTGGGACCGCGCGACCCGGTGACCGGGCGCCCGACCGGCAAGCGGATGCACAAGCCCTTCATCGTGACGAAGGACCTCGATCGATCGACCCCGCTCCTCCTCAGCATGCTCAGCCACAACGAGGGCATCCCCCGCTGGGAGCTCCAGTTCTACCGGTCGGCAGCGATCGGCGTCGAGAAGCCGGTCTTCACGGTCCAGCTCACGAACGCGAACATCTCGAGCATCCAGTTCCACATGCTCAACGTGAGGAACCCGTCGCAAGCGCGCGTGCCCGAGCAGGAGGAGATCGCGTTCACGTACCAGAAGGTCCTCTGGATCTGGAACGACGGGGGCCTCTCGGCGGCGGACGACTGGCTCACCCCGCGCTGAAACACCGGGCTTCCGCTCGAGGCGCGAGCTGAGCTACGATCCGCCCCGTGGCCGGCGCATCGCTCCTTACCCGAATCATGCACGCGGCCGACCCGCACTCGACGGAGCGGCACACCTACCGGGATCACGACCTCGAGTCGGCCATCCTGACGCACCTCGGGCACATGCTGAACACCCGCCAGGGCAGCTCGCTGACCTGCCCGGACTACGGCCTCATGGAGGTGTCCGAGGTGCTGCACGAGTTCCCCGAGGCGATCGGCCTGGTGCAGCGCTCGCTCAAGAACTGCATCCAGGCCTACGAGCCGCGGCTGAAGAACGTCCAGGTCCGGCACCTGCGCAGCGACTCGGTGCTGCAGTCGATGATCCTCGAGTTCGAGATCACCGCGCAGATCCAGTTCCCCGACGGCCGGCGCCAGGCGCTCCGGCTCGGCGCTGCGGTCGACCAGAGCGGCAACGTCCGGATGACGTAGCTTCTGTCCTGCGGCCGGGCTCACGGCGGTTGACACGCTTCGGCCCAGACGGTCGACTGGCGGTGCGAGAGGATGTTCAACAAGTACTACCAGGACGAGCTCACCTACCTGCGGGATCTGGGGCGGGAGTTCGCCGCCGCCTACCCCGGGATCGCGCCCATGCTCGCCGAGCGCGGTGGCGACCCCGACGTCGAGCGCCTGCTCGAGGGCGTCGCCTTCCTGACGGGCAAGATCCGCCAGAAGCTCGACGACGAGCTCCCCGAGGTGATCCACTCGGTCGCGTCGCTGCTCTTTCCGCACTACCTCCGTCAGATCCCGGCCACCTCGATCATCGAGTTCACGCCGCTCCCGAACGTCGTGCGCGAGAAGCTCGTCGTGGCCCGGCACGCGGAGGTCGGGTCGGTGCCGGTCGACGGCGTCTCGTGCCGGTTCCGCACGACCCAGGACGTCGAGCTCGTCCCGCTCGCGGTGGAGGACGTGCGCGTCGACACGGGCGCGCAGCTCGCGCAGACGCTCCGCATCGAGCTCCGTCTCACCGGCGGGGCCGCGATCTCGGGCCTGTCGCTCTCGTCGCTCCGCTTCTACATCCACGGCGAGCGCAGGCTCCAGGACGACCTCCGCCTCTGGGTCGGCGCGCACGTCGATACCGTCGCGCTCGCCGCGGTGGACGCCGCCGGTCGCGACACGACGATCGCGTCGCTCCCGGCGCGCGCCGTGCGGCTCACCGGCTTCACCGATGAGGAGGCGCTGATCCCGTACCCGAAGACGGTCTACCCGGGCTTCCGGCTCCTGCAGGAGTTCTTCACGCTCCCGCAGAAGTTCGCGTTCTTCGAGGTGACCGGCCTCCAGGCGCTCTCGGCGGAGCGGATCTCGGACAGGTTCGCGATCCTGCTGCAGTTCAAGGACGGGCTGCCGCCGGGGACCCGGGTCGGCAGGGAGAACCTCCGGCTGTTCTGCTCGCCGGTCGTGAACCTGTTCGAGCACACGAGCGATCCGATCAAGCCCGAGGCCACCAAGCACGAGTACCTCTGCCGCCCGGCAGGCGCGACGCCCGCGGCCTTCGAGATCCACAGCATCGACAAGGTCGTCGGGATCGCCAGGCGCACGAGCCAGCGCGTCGAGATCCCCTCGTTCTTCAGCTTCCAGCACGAGCTCGATCCGGAGGCCGCCGCGCGGACGATCTTCTACCAGGCGCACCTCCGCCCGGCCGCGATCGGCGACGGGATCGACATGTACCTCTCGTTCGGCTCCCCGCAGGACGCGGGGGCGCTCCCCGAGTTCGACGTGATCAGCATCGAGGCGACGAGCACGAACCGCCGCCTGCCGGCGCAGCTGAAGCTCGGCGATCTGCGCGTGCCGACGGCGACCTCCCCCGCGGTCGCGAGCTTCACCAACCTCACCGGCGTCACCGCGCCGCTCCCACCGCCGATCGGGCGCGAACTGCAGTGGCGCGTGCTGGCCCACATGGCGATGAGCTACCGCTCGATCACCGAGCTCGAGGTGCTCCGGGCGACCGTCGATCTCTACAATTTTCAGGCGATCGTCGACCGTCAGGCCGCGCGCGCGAGCCAGCTCCGCCTGGCCGCGATCAAGTCGATCCGGGTGCGGCCGACCGACCGGCTGTACCGAGGCGCGCCGGTGCGCGGCGTCGCGGTCGATATCGAGCTCGACGAGGGCGGGTTCGTCGGCGAGGGGGAGATGTACCTGTTCGCGAGCATCCTGAACGAGATCCTCGGGTCCTACGTCTCGTTGAACTCGTTCACGCAGCTGACGGTCACCGGCACGAACACACGCGTGGTGCACAAATGGGACCCGAAGAGCGGCAGCCTGACGCTGATCTGAGGGCAGCTGCGCCGAGGGGTGCCGCGACCGCCGACCCCGTCGCCCTGGCGACGCTACGGGGCTTCGCGGAGACCGCGCCGCGCTTCTCGTACTACCGCCTCGTCTACCTGCTCGAGCGGCTCTTCCCCGCCGCGCCGCCGGTGGGCCAGCTCGGGCCCGTGCAGGACGAGCGCATCCGGCTGCGCGGCGACCCGTCCCTCATCTTCGCGTCGAGCGACGTGAGCGAGCTCGCGGTGGTCAAGTCCCCGGACGCGGTCCAGCGGGCGCGCGTCTCGACCACGTTCCTCGGCCTGTACGGCTCGGTGTCGCCGCTGCCGGCGTACTTCATCGAGCAGATCGCGCTGGCCGACTACCAGGGCGGGCCGCAGCCGATCCGCGAGCTCCTCGACGTCTTCCACCACCGGCTCCTGTCGCTGCTCTACCGCGCGTGGACCAAGTACCGGCTGCCCGTCACGTACCGCAAGCAGGGCGCCGATCCGTTCTCGCGCCGGATGCTCTGCGCGGTCGGGCTCGACGGGTTCCGCGACTACGGGACCCCGCTCGATCGCTTCTTCTTCCTCCGCTACGCGCCGATCCTCGCCTCGAAGTCGCGCTCGGCGCGGAACCTCGAGACGGTGCTGTCCGAGATGCTCGGGCGCATCGACGTGCGGATCGAGCAGTTCGTCGGCCACTGGACGAAGATCGAGAAGCCGTTCAGGAACAAGCTCGGCGTGATGAACCATCAGCTCGGCGAGAGCCTGACCCTGGGGCGCTACGTGTTCGACGGCTCCGGCCGCTACAAGGTCGTGCTCGGCCCGGTCGGCTACGACGAGTACCTCTCGTTCTTGCCGGGCGGTCGGCGTCAGGAGCTCGTCCGCGGCATCATCGAGACGTTCACGCCGGGCATCCACGACGTGATGCTCGAGATCCACGTGGACACGGAGGAGGCGCCCCGGTTCCAGCTCGGCTCACCGCGCGCCGCGACGCTCAAGCGCACCGCGTGGATCGGAGGATCTGCGGCGGAGCGGCTCGTGATCACGATCCCCCTCGACGACAAGCACCTCGCCGGCGGCGACGATGAGGACGATGAGGATCGGGGCGAGCCCCCGCCGATGTGAGCGAGGCGGGCGGCGCCGCGGCGGCCCCTCGGGATCGAGGCGGGTGGCTGCGGCCCTGGCGCGGCGGGCGCCGGTCAGGGCGCGCCGGGCGCTCAGTACACCGTGAGGCTCTGCAGCGCGGCCGTGATCTCGTCGGCGTTCGCGTCGATGTTCTCGTGGTGCACGATCTGCACGAGCAGGACGCGGCGGGGGCTCCGGACGAGGATCTCGTGGGCGAAGGCCTCGGAGACGGGCTTCGAGGGGATCTTCGCCTTGACGAGGTAGCTGCGCCCCTGCGTGTTCGCGGTCGCCACGGGCGCGCGGCCGGAGAGGATCTCCGCGCCCTGCTCGTCGAGGTCGGCCTCGTAGCGCTTGAGCACGTCGGGCCACGAGTCCTCGGGGCTGTCGATGCGCTCGTAGATCGAGAACAGGAACTGGCGCGGCGACTGGTACGTGATGAAGCGGCGCTCGGGCGTGTAGTCGGCGCCGCCGACGTTCCAGTCCATCGGGCGGCTGATGCGGACGTCGCCGTTCATGAGGCCCACGCCGATCCGGCGTGGCACCCGCTCGGTGGCCGGGGCGTCGAGCGGCGGGAAGTGCACCTCGAAGCTCGAGTCCTTGCTCAGAAGCCCGCTGGCGCCGTGGAGATAGAAGACGTCGTCCTGCCTGGGGGCGGTGGGCGACCCGCCGCAGCCGGCGAGCAGCGCGATCGCGGCCGCGGCGGCGCAGGCCGCTCCGGCGCGCCCAGCTGCGGCCGCGGGCAGACGCCGGGCGCGGAGGGCGGGGACGTGCGCGAACATCGGCATTCCGAGGTGCCTCATCGGGCCAACTCTAGGCCAGCGGGGGCGCGCCAGCCAAATGTTCGCAGAGGAGTTTGCCCTCGGGGCGTCCGGCATTGAATGATTGCCCGGCCCGGGCAGCGCTGCGCCCACCGATCGAGGCGGCGCCCCAGGTGCCGCGAGAGAGCCATGTCGAACGAAAGCAAACCGAGTCGCAAGGGCGCGCCCGCCGGAGCACCGGCGTCGAGCGCGCCGAGCCCCCCCTGCAGCATGAGCCCCGACCGCGGGCGTCCAGCGCCGAGCCGCCGCAGGCCCCGACGCCCCGCGCTCGCCATGGCCTTCGCGCTTGCGCTGGGAGCCCCGGCGTGCAGCGGCATCGACGCCGGCGTGACGTACCCGAACGACCTGCCCGAGGTCGATCGCTACCTCTTGACGCCCGAGAACGGCCCCGAGCCGCCGCTCGCGCTGGGCGAGTTCAAGGTCGGCCCCGAGACGTGCAAGGGCGTCGACACGCACCCGGTCACGCAGAAGCTCGCGCCCGATGACCTCAGCCGCTTCCTGTCGGCGCAGGGCGCCGGGAGCATCGCCCCGAAGCAGGCGAGGTCGAACCTGTACTGGTTCGATTTCCCGGCGAGCGACAAGTCGTTCGTCCGGCTGCGGCTCGCGGTGCTCGAGGACGCGAAGCACGCGACGCAGGATCTCCACGACGCGGTGTTGCAGCACGGGCCGGGCTGGTGGGGCGTCCGCCGCTCGAACCTCGCCGTGCTCGCGCCGAAGGCCAGCCTGCGGGAGGCGATGGCGTTCGCCATCAAGTACAAGCTCGTCTGCTGGGGGGTGTTCACGTACGCGGGCAACGACGACGCGTACGTGGTCCCCGGGCCCTACACCGAGCTGTGAGCCGAGCCGACCGCGCGCGGGGCGCCGGAGCGCGCCGACCGCGCGCAGCCGGTCGACCTGTGCGAAGCTGGCCCACGTGCGGGGAGAACGCGTAGACTGCGCCCATGCGCCGTCACGTCTTGCTCGCCGCCGCCGTCGCTCCGATCCTCGCCGTGACCGCAGCCGTCTCTGTGCCAGGCTGCGGTGAGGAGTTCGAGAACATCTGCGCGTTTCTCAAGGATCCGAACAGCTGTTACCAGACGTTCCACGTCGAGACCGACGCCCGGTGCGCGGTGCCGCGCGGGGGGGACGCGCCGACAGGCAAATTCGCCAGCCGAGAGACCCTCGACGTCTGCTTCCTGACCAGCGGCGGTCAGGTGGTGTTCGATCCGCCGCTCGATCTTGCGGCGTTCCCTCCGAAGAGCCTCACGTTCAAGCGCCTCGACGCCCAGGCGCAGGAATGTGGCTCATTCACGTTCTCGGGGGACTTCAACTATTCGGTTTCGATTGCCTGCAACCAGGACGACGTGGATGCCGGCGTCGCGAGCTGCCCTGAGGCCGGTCCCGCGGAAGACGGAACGGTCGCGGTGCGCGGGACAGTCGCCGCCACGACACCTGAGGGCCGCGACACGCTCGACGTGAGCTGCGCAGACGGCACGTCTCACCACTTCAACCGGCTCGACGCCGAAAGGAAGTGCCCGGAGTACGCGCAGCTGCTTCCGAGGGCGGTGCTCAGGACGAGCCTGGGCAACCAACCGCCTCCGGATGCCGGCCCGGCGGCGCCAGACGGCTTTGAGGGCTTCATCTCCTTCAGCGTCCACTACCCGCCGCGCGAGGCTACCCCGAACGCCGAGGGGGAGCTTGACGCGGACACCGCGGCTGAGGTGGTGGAGTATTTCTACTGCGAGTTCCCGCCGCCTCCGGCGCTCTGCTTCAACGGCGTCAAGGACGGCCCGGAGACCGACATCGACTGTGGTGGAACGCTCTGCGAAGGGCGGTGCGGTGATGGCCAGGCGTGCGTCGTCGAAGATGACTGCGCGGCGGAGCTGGAGTGCGGCCTCGTGGACGGCTTCTCCAAGTGCAAGGCCCCGGAGCCGGTGGACGACGGCGCGGGCGGCGCGGGCGGCGTAGGCGGCGCAGGCGGCGCAGGCGGCGCAGGCGGACAGTAAGCTCCGCAGGACCGGGATCTGTCACGCAGCGTCCCGCCCGCCTGAGCTCACGCCACAAGCACCTTCACCACGAACGTCGTGCTCCCGAGCCGCAGCCGGTCGTTGTCGCGCAGCTGCCGGCGCTCGCCCTGCCCGAGGCGCTGCTCGTTGACGAAGGAGCCGTTGCGCGAGCCGTCGTCCTCGATGAAGACCTGGCCCGTCGTCGGGTCCGCATGGACCGACGCGTGCCGCGACGAGGCGCTCGCGTCGGCGAGCCCGATCTCCGTCGCCGGATCCGCCCCGGCGCGCCCCACCTGGGTGCGGCCGCTGTAGATCGGCCAGAAGCTGCCCCCAGGGTCGTTCTGGAACGTCACGATGAAGCCCACGAGCACGCGCGACGGCTGCGCCGTGACCGGCTGCACCACGCCCGGCACCGCGCCCTGAACGACCGGCGGCGCGACGATCGCCGGCGCTCTGCCCTGCGCCGCCGCAGGCACCCCGCCCTGCATGAGCGGCGGCGGCGCGACCCCTCCGCCCTGCACCATCGGCGGCGGCGCGACCCCTCCGCCCTGCACCATCGGCGGCGGCGCGACCATCCCCGGCGTCCCCGCCGGCACGACCATCGGCGGCGGCGCCACCCTCTGCGGAGGCGCGCCGAACATGGGTGACGGCGATCCGGCCTGCTGCCCCATCGCGCCGCCCATGGCAGCGCCGGGCACCATGCCCTGGATCGGCGACCCGAGCGGCGGCTGGGCGGGCGTGACACCCGGCGCGTTCATCGGAGGAGACGAAGGTTGCGACGTGAGCCCCGCCGAGGGAGCAGCACGCGCCCAGGGAGAGACAGGGAAGGCAGCGTCCGCGCCGCCGGAGAAGGGGACGCCGCCCCCCGGCGACGCAGTCGCCGGGTGACCGCCGCCCATCCCGACCTGAGGAGGAGGAGGATAGGCACCCTGCCCGCCGCCCATCGCGCCGTAACCCGGGGATACCGGCGGCACCGCGCCGCCATAGCCGGAGACGACCGGCTGCCCCGGATAGCCCGGCGGGCCGGGCGGAGCATAGGCGCCAGCCCCCCCCTGCATCGGCGGCAGCGGCGCAACCGCGGAGGCTGAAGGCGCTGCGCCGGCCACGCTCGCACCGCACATCGTGCAGGCTGCGTCGGTCTCCTTGAGCATCCACGCGCAGTTCGGACACGGCCTCATGCGATGACGAGGCTACCGATTCGCTTGACTTCCGTCGAGACGAAAGGCCGACGGCGGCAGCGAGGCGGCCCGCCGCAGCGCGACCCTCATGACGAAAAAAGGCGCCGCGCGTTCAAGCCGCGCGGCGCCCTGGAGACACAGATCGCTCAGCGATCGATCCGTGGATCAGTTGCTGGCGATCGAGCTCTTGTCCGACTTCTCGAGCTCCTTCTTCTCACCGTCCTTCGACTCCTCGGTCACGGGCGCGGGCTCGGGCAGCCGCTCGAGCGCGGCCTCCAGGACCTGCTCCATCCGGCTGACGAAGAAGAACTGCAGCTCGTCCACGACCTCCTTCGGGACCTCCTCGAGATCCGCCCGGTTGCGCTCGGGGACGATGATGCGCTTGATGCCGGCGCGGTGCGCCGCCAGCACCTTCTCCTTCAGGCCGCCGATCGGGAGCACCCGACCGCGGAGCGTGATCTCGCCCGTCATCGCGACGTCGTGGCGGACCTTGATCCCGGTGAGGAGCGAGACGAGCGCGGTGAACATCGTCACGCCCGCGCTCGGCCCGTCCTTGGGCATCGCGCCGGCGGGGATGTGGATGTGCAGGTCGCTCTTCTCCAGGAAGTCCTTCGCGATGCTGTACATCGACGCGTTGCTGCGCACGAAGGACAGCGCCGCCTGCGCGGACTCCTTCATCACGTCGCCGAGCTGGCCCGTCAGCTGGAGCTTGCCCGTGCCGTACATCCGCGTCGCCTCGATGAAGAGGATCTCGCCGCCGACGCTCGTCCACGCGAGGCCCGTCGCGACGCCGCTCTCGGCGGTGCGCTCGGCGACCTCGCTCGTGTACTTCGCCGCGCCGAGGAACTCGTGCAGGTCGTCCTCGTTGTCGACGCGCCGCTTCTGCGTGTCGCCCTCCGCGACCTTCACCGCCACGCCGCGGATGACGCCCGCGATCTGCCGCTCGAGCGAGCGGACGCCGGCCTCACGCGTGTAGTGATCGATGATCTCCTCCAGCGCCTTGTCGGTGACCTCGAGCTGCTCGGTCGTGAGCCCGTGCTCGGACAGCTGCTTCGGGAGCAGGTGCTGCCGCGCGATCGCGAGCTTCTCCTTCCGCGTGTAGCCGGGGATCTCCAGGATCTCCATGCGGTCGCGGAGGGGCGGCGGGATCGGATCGGCCACGTTCGCGGTCGCGACGAACATCACGTGCGACAGGTCGTACGGGATCTCCAGGTAGTGATCCGCGAACGTGTTGTTCTGCTCCGGGTCGAGCACCTCGAGCAGCGCCGCCGAGGGGTCGCCCCGGAAGTCGTGCCCGATCTTGTCGACCTCATCCATCATGAAGACCGGGTTGATCATCCCCGACTTCTTCATGCCCTGGATGATCTGGCCAGGGAGCGCGCCGACGTAGGTCCGCCGGTGGCCGCGGATCGCCGCCTCGTCGTGCACGCCGCCGAGCGAGACGCGGTGGAACTTGCGGCCGAGGGCGCGCGCGATGCTCCTGCCGAGCGACGTCTTGCCGACGCCGGGCGGCCCGAGCAGGCAGAGGATCGGGCCCTTCTTGTCCTGCTTCAGCTTCCGGACCGCGAGGTACTCGAGGATGCGCTTCTTGACCTTCTCCAGGCCGTAGTGATCCTCGTCGAGCACCTTGCGGACGCTCCCGATGTCGAGGTTGTCCTGCGTCGACTGCGTCCAGGGCACGTCGAGGATCCAGTCGAGGTACGTCCGCACCACGGTGTACTCGGCGGACCCGACCTGCATCGTCCGCAGCCGCTTCAGCTGCTTCTTCGCGACGGTCTCCGCCTCGGTCGGCAGGTTCGCCTTCGCGATGCGATCCTCGAGCCCGTCGAGGTCGCCCTGATCGCCGTCGTCCTCGCCGAGCTCCTCCTTGATGGCCTTGAGCTGCTGGCGGAGCACGTACTCGCGCTGGTTCTTGCCCATCTCCTCCTTGATCTGGGAGTTGATGCGCTCGCGCATCTTCAGGATCTCCAGCTGCCGCGTGAGCAGCCGGAGCACCTTGCGGATGCGCTCCTTGACGTCGATCGTCTCGATGAGCTGCGCCTTCTCCTCGACCGGCGCGTCGAGGTTCGCCGCGACGAGATCGGCGAGCGCCCCGGGCGCCTGGATCGAGTCGATGAGCGAGCCCGCCTCGCGCGGGAGCTCGGGCATCAGCTGGATGACCTGCTTGGCGATGTCGCGCAGGCTCATCGCGAGCGCCTCCGCCTCGACGTCCTCCGTCACCGGCTCGTCCATGCGGCGGATCTTGGCGCGCAGGTACGGCGCGTGGGCCGTGACGGTGTCGAGCCGGATCCTCGTGAGGCCCTGCAGGATCAGCGAGTAGTTGCCGGAGCTGTGCTTGAGCGCCTTCAGCACGCGCGCGGCGCAGCCCACCGGGTACAGGTCCTCGGCGCCGGGATCGTCGGTCGACGGATCGCGCTGGGCAAAGATCGCGATGACCGGGCCGGGGAGGTTGTCGACATCCTCGACCAGCGCGACCGACTTCTCGCGGCCGACATCGAAGGGCGCAACGGCGCCCGGGAACAGGACCGCATTGCGGATCGGCAGGACCGGCAGCTCGTCGCCGAAGACGACCTCTTCGTCGGAGCGCGGCGGCATCGGCGGGTTCTTTTTCTCGGACATGGCGATCTCCTCTAGGCACCCGACCGGGGGAGGTAAACCCCTTGATCAACCTGCGGCCGGTCCGCGCGGTCGACGCGTGCCCCGGTCATCCTGGCTTGCATCCAGACGGATGCGGATGGTGCGACGCGGAGCCCTGCTGGCAGCTCTGTTGGAAGACAGCCCGCGAGGCTACTGGAGCTCACCATAGACACGGCGCATGCCGCGTGCCACAGCCCTGGCCATTTTTTTGAATGAGGTTACTCTGCGGGTCAGCTCCGACCTGCAGCGCTCGCCTGTCAGGCGACATGACGGCGCGGCGCGGCGTCCCCCGCGGCGGAGGAGAGGCAGCAGCGCCAGCCTCGCCCTCGCGCCGCCGAGTCGCGCCACCTCCGGCCGCGCGGCGCGGCCTGGCCGCGGCGGCGACCGGCACGGAGCGACACCGGAGCCCTCGCTGAACGATGATCGATCCCCTGCTCGGCCTCGGCGCGCTCGCGCTCGCGATGCTCAGCCTGCCAGCGGCGCCGTCCCTCGATCCAGGGCCCAGCCCGGCGTGCCCGGCGGACATGCGGCTCGTCACCGGCACCCACCATGACGACGTCCAGCACGTCTGCGTCGAGCCGGTCAAGACCGGCAAGGCCACCCACTGCTTCGCGTACTGGGAGGGCATCACCGCGGAGGAGGGGCCGACCACCGAGATCTCGGCGTGCATGGACCAGTTCGAGGCGCCGAACCAGCGGGGGGCGAAGCCGCTCGTCATGCAGTCGTTCGAGATGGCGACCGCGTGGTGCGCGGCGCGCGGCAAGCGGGTGTGCGCCGA
This sequence comes from Sorangium sp. So ce887, assembly GCF_051521455.1. Lineage (NCBI taxonomy): Bacteria > Pseudomonadati > Myxococcota > Polyangiales > Polyangiaceae > Sorangium > Sorangium sp. So ce887. Next base: position 7,221,412 of record NZ_CP150354.1, read on the forward strand.
GCAGGAGTGGGAGCTCGCGTGCGAGGGCCCCGAGCGGCGCCCCCTCGTCTACGGCTGGCGCGTGGACAGGACGGTCTGCAACAGCGGCAAGGCGTGGCGGCCGGTCGACGAGCGGAAGCTCGGCGCCTCCGGCGAGGTGGCGCGGCGCGAGGTGGAGCGGCTCTGGCAGGGCGCCCCGAGCGGCTCGTACCCCGGGTGCGCCTCGTCCTTCGGCGTCTTCGATATGATGGGCAACGTCGAGGAGTGGGTCGCCTCGCGCCGCGGCCGCCGGTGGTCGGGCGCGCTCATGGGCGGCTTCTGGGCCAAGCCCTGGACAGGCTGCCGCGGGACGAACGACGCGCACGATCCGAAGTTCGTGTTCTACGAGACCGGCTTCCGCTGCTGCGCCGATCCGCGCGGCGCGGGGTCGGACGCGCGCAGCGGGCCGCCGGCGCCTCCGCCCTGAGCCCGCCGCGGGCCGCGGCGAAGCTCGCGCGACCGAGGAAGGAAGAAGGCGCCGTGCCGGGGCGCAGCTCCTGCTAGAGCTAGCGCGTGCGCGCGCTCTTCTTCGGTACCCCCGCCATCGCCGTGCCCTCGCTCGAGGCGCTCGCGTCGATCGCGGACGTCGTCGGCGTCGTCTGCCAGCCGGACCGGCCAGCCGGCCGTGGGCTCGAGCTGAAGGCGCCGCCGGTGAAGGTGAAGGCGAGCGAGCTCGGTCTGCCGGTCGTGCAGCCCGAGAAGATCCGCACGCCCGAGTTCGCCGCGTGGGTGAAGGACGCCGCGGCGGACGTCGCGCTCGTGATCGCCTACGGGCGCATCCTGCCGAAGGCGGTGCTCGATGCGCCGCGGCGCGGCTGCATGAACCTGCACGCGTCGATCCTGCCGCGCTACCGCGGCGCGGCGCCGATCACCTGGGCGATCGCCGGCGGCGAGGCCGAGACGGGCATCTCGCTGATGCAGATGGACGAGGGCATGGACACCGGGCCGATCTTCACGATCCACCGGACGCCAATCGGCCCCGCCACGACCGCCGACGAGCTCGCGATCGAGCTCGGGGAGCTCGCGGCGCGCGTCGTGCGCGAGGACCTCCGCCGCGCGGCGGGCGGCGAGCTCGAGGCGACGCCGCAGGACCACGCGGCGGCGACGCACGCGCCGCTCCTGAAGAAGGAGGATGGGCGCGTGCGGTGGGATCGGGGCGCCCGGCAGATCCACGACCACATCCGGGGGATGACCTCGTGGCCGGGCGCCTTCACGACCCTCGAGGGCAAGACGCTCAAGGTGCTCGCTGCGCGCGTGGAGAGCGAGACCGACAGCGGCGGGGCGCCGCCGGGCACCGTGGTGATGGCCGGCCGCAGCGTCGTGATCGTCGCCTGCGGCGAAGGCGCGATCCAGATCCTGCGGGCGCAGGCCGAGGGGCGGAAGCCGCTCGCGGCGGCGGACCTCGTCGCCGGGCGGACGCTGCAGACCGGGATGGTGCTCGGCCGCTGAGCGGCGCGCGGCCCGACGCCGGCGCTACGGCCCGACCGGGTGCCAGATCGTCTTCATCTCGACGAACCGCTCGATCCAGCGGGGAGACGTCGCCGCCCCATCGTCGAACCACTCCGCCTCGCCGAGCGAGCGGGCGCGCACCCGCTTGACGCTCGCCGCGGCCGCCTCCTCGAGGCGCTTCGCCAGGGCCGCGTCCACGCCGTGAAGATCGAGCGCGGCGACCTCCATGTGCGCGGCGAGGTGCGGCAGCACCTCCGCGAGCTGGCCGGTGAGGAGGTTGACGACGCCGCCCGGGAGATCGCTCGTGGCGAGCGCCTCGCCGAGGACGAGGGCGGTGCGCGGATCCGCCTCGCTGGCGAGCACGACGCAGGTGTTGCCGGCGGTGATCACCGGCAGGAGAGCGCCCGCGAGGCCGAGGAGCGCCGGGCGCGGCGGCGCCGCGATGACGACGACCCCCATCGGCTCGGGCACCGTGAACGTGAAGTGCGGGCCGGACACGGGGTTCAGGCTCGAGAAGAGGCTCTGGTACTTGTCGGCCCAGCCCGCGTAGGCGACCGCGCGATCGATCGCCGACACGACCTCGCGCTCCGCGGCGCCGGCGTCGAGACCGCCGCGCTCGAGCGAGGCCGCGAGCTCCGCGCGCCGCGCCTCGAGCATCTCGGCGAGGCGGTAGAGGATCTGCCCGCGGTTGTACGCCGAGCGCGACGACCAGCCGCCGAGCGCGCCGGCCGCCGCGAGCACCGCGTCGCGCCCGTCCTTGCGCGAGGCGCGCGGGATGTTCTCGACCGCGCCCGCGCCGCTGTGATCGCGCACCTGCGTGTACCTCCCGGACTCGGAGCGCACGAACGCGCCGCCCACGAACATCTTGTACGCCTTGCGCACGCCGACGCGCGCGCGCGCCTCGCCGCCGCCGCTGTCCTGGTTGCCGAGCGCCATCAGTCCACCTCGAGGTAGGCGAGCAGCCCCTGGCGCCCGCCCTCGCGGCCGAAGCCGCTCTCCTTGTAGCCGCCGAACGGGGAGCTGGGGTCGAGCTTGTTGAAGGTGTTCGCCCAGACGACGCCGGCGCGGAGGCGCTGCGCGACCCAGAAGCTCTTCGAGCCCTTGCTGGTCCAGACGCCGGCCGACAGCCCGTACATCGTGTTGTTCGCCTTCTCGATCGCCTCCTCGGGCGTGCGGAAGGTCAGGATCGAGAGCACCGGGCCGAAGATCTCCTCGCGCGCGATCCGGTGCGACTGCGCGACGCCCGTGAAGAGCGTCGGCGCGAACCAGTAGCCGCGCTGCGGGAGCGCGCAGCTCACCGAGAAGCGCGCGGCCCCCTCGCGCTCCCCCGCCGCCACGAGCTCCTGGATCTTCTCGAGCTGCGCCCGCGAGTTGATGGCGCCGACGTCCGTGTTCTTGTCGAGCGGATCGCCGACGCGCAGGGTCGCCATGCGCTCGCGCAGCTTGAGGAGGAGGGCGTCGTGGACGCTCTCCTCGACGAGGAGGCGCGAGCCCGCGCAGCACACGTGGCCCTGGTTGAAGAAGATGCCGCCGATGATCCCCTCGACCGCCTGATCGAGCGGCGCGTCCTCGAACACGATGTTCGCGGCCTTGCCGCCGAGCTCGAGCGTGAGCCGCTTGCCGGTGCCGGCGAGCGCGCGCTGGATGCGCTTGCCGACCTCGGTCGAGCCGGTGAAGGCGACCTTGTCGACGCCGGGGTGGCCGACGACCGCGGCGCCCGTCGCGCCCGCGCCCGTGACCACGTTGACGACGCCGGGCGGCAGGTCCGCCTCCTCGATGATCTTCGCGAGGAGCAGCGACGTGAGCGGCGTCGTCTCGGCGGGCTTGAGGACGCACGTGTTGCCCGCGGCGAGCGCCGGGGCGAGCTTCCACGCCGCCATGAGGAGCGGGAAGTTCCACGGGATCACCTGGCCCGCGACGCCGAGCGGCCGCGGGTCGCGCCCCGGGAAGGCGTGCTCGAGCTTGTCGGCCCAGCCCGCGTAGTAGAAGAAGTGCGCGGCCGCGAGCGGGAGATCGACGTCGCGGGACTCCTTGATGGGCTTGCCGCCGTCGAGCGACTCGACGACGGCGAGCTCGCGCGACTTCTCCTGGAGGGCCCGGGCGATGCGGTAGATGTACTTGCCGCGCTCGAGCGGGCGCAGGCGCGACCAGTGCTTCTCGTATGCGGCCCGGGCCGCCTGCACGGCGAGGTCGACGTCCCGCTCGGAGGCCTCGGCGAACTCGCAGAGCTTCTCCTCGGTCGACGGGCTGATGCTGTCGAGGTAGCGGCCCGACTCCGGGGCGCGCCACGCGCCGCCGATGAAGAGGTCGTACCGCGGCGCGATCTTCACGTGGTCGCGCCCCTCGGGCGCCGGCGCGTAGCGCCACGCATCGCCGAACACGACGGCCGCGTCCGCGGCCGTGTCGCGCGCCGCGCTCGGTTGCCGGGGTGAGCCCCCGTCGCCGCCTGCCGCGGCGGTGCCCTTGTCGCTCATGCGGCGCACTTTACGCCGGCGGCGCCGGGTTGAACATGCGAGCGCGCCGGGGCCCGCGCCGCGCGCGCTCCCGGCCCCGCGCGGTCAGTCCTTGCTGAAATAGTCGCCGCCCTGGTAGGCGCCGGTCCGCTCCTTCTCGAGCTGCATGAGCACGTCGTTGAGGAGCGTCGACGCGCCGAAGCGGAAGAGGTCGCTCGTGAGCCAGGCGTCGCCGAGGGTCTCCTTGACCATCACGAGGTAGTGGAGCGCCTGCTTCGCCGTCCGGATGCCGCCGGCCGGCTTCATCCCGATGCGCCGGCCGGTCGCGTGCGCGTGATCGCGGATCGCCTCGAGCATCACCAGCGTCACCGGGGGCGTCGCCGCCGGGATGACCTTCCCGGTCGACGTCTTGATGAAATCGGCGCCGGCGAGGATCGCGATGCGGCTCGCCTTGCGGACGCGGTCGTAGCTCCCGAGCTCGCCGGTCTCCAGGATCACCTTGAGGTGCGCGTGCCCGCACGCCTCCTTTGTCGCGGCGATCTCGTCGTACACGGCCCGGTATTCGCCGGCGAGCATCGCGCCGCGGTCGATCACCATGTCGATCTCGTCGGCGCCGAGCTCGACCGCCTGGCGCACGTCGGCGAGCTTGACCTCGAGCGTGGACAGCCCGCTCGGGAAGGCGGTCGCCACACTCGCCACCTTGACGGTCGAGCCCTCGACCGCTCGCTTCGCGACGGGCACGAGCTTCGGATAAACGCACACCGCCGCACACGGAGGGATGTCCGCGCGCTCGTGGGGGCGAAGCGCCTTCTGACAGAGCTGATGGACTTTTCCCGGGGAGTCTTTTCCCTCGAGGGTGGTGAGGTCCATCATGGAGATGGCGAGCTTGAGGCCGGCGATCTTGGCCGGGCCCTTGATGCTTCGTTTGCCGAGCCCGGCTGCGCGCTCTTCGACCATGACCTTATCCACGGTGGGCGAAGAGAAATCGGGGTAGGTGATTCCCCTGCCCTGGCCCACCGCGCCGGGGGTGGCGCCGCTGCCGTTTCCGAAGGTCGCCATCGGTCTCGTCTCCTGTCGGCGCAAGGTATCAGAAGGGTCGGATCGATCCTACCGAGTGCGTGCTAACGTGGCGCCCTGATGAAGAGACGCTTCCCGACTGCCCTCGTTTTTGTCGTTGTTGCTGTCGTCTTTGCCTTTGTCTCGCTGCTCGCGTGTGGCGCGGCCGAGCGACCCGACGGTGGACAGGGGCTGCTTCCGGTCGGTGCGCCGGCGCCCGACGTGTTCGCCGCCGACCAGCACGGCGCGATCCAGCGGCTGTCCGACCAGCGGGGTCGGGCCGTCGTCGTGTACTTCTATCCGAAGGACGGGACGCCGGGCTGCACGGAGGAGGCGTGCGCGTTCCGCGACGCGTGGGATCGCTTCAAGCAGGCGAACGTGCAGGTCTTCGGCGTCTCCGCCGACACGCGCGAGTCGCACGAGGCGTTCGCGACCGAGCACAGGCTGCCGTTCCCGATCCTTGTCGACACCGATCACACGTGGTCCAACGCGTTCGGCGTGCCGATGCGGCTCGGGACGGTCGCGCGCGTGACCTTCCTGATCGATCCCGACGGCAAGGTCGCAAAGGTCTACCCGGACGTGGATCCCGGCGTGCACGCGGACGAGGTGCTGAAGGACGCCGCGCAGCTCACGGGCGCCGCGCTCCCGGTGGCGCCTGCGGCGCCGGGGAGCGCCGCGCCCGCAGGCGCCGACACAGCGTCGCCCGGCGCGCCGGGTGGTGCGGCCGCGCCGGGTGGTGCGGGTGCGCCGGGCGGCGCCGGTGCGGCGCCTGCGGGCGCGGCCGCGCCCGGCGCCGCCGTGCCGGTGGCGACGGGGACGGTGCTGCCCCCGGCGGCTCCTGCGGCCCCGCCCGCGAGGAGGTGACGGTGCCGGGCGCGCGGAGCACGCAGAGCGCGCGGGGGGTTGACGGGAGCACCGACACGCGAGAGCACGCGCGTGGTGCGTAGAACGTCGGACCCCTGGAAGACCAACGGGCTGGAGCTGTGCGTCCATCGCTTCCGCGACGACGGCGCGCGGCCGACCGGCCTCACGTTGCTGCTGCTCCACGGCTTCCTCGACGCCGGCAGCACGTGGGACCTCGTGGCGGAGCCGCTCGCGCGGGCAGGGCACGACGTTGTCGCGCCCGACCTGCGCGGCTTCGGCCGGAGCGCCCGCGTCGCTGCGGGCAGCTACTACTACTTCCCCGACTACATCGCCGACGTCGCGGCGCTCGTCGACGCGCTCGCGCCGGCGCGGCTCGGCGTGGTGGGCCACTCGATGGGCGGCGCGGTCGCGGTGTACTACGCGGGCGCATGCCCCGATCGCGTCGAGCGCCTGGCGCTGCTCGAGGGCATGGGGCCGCCGTCGCACGGGCCCGAGGTCGCCGTCGCGCGCATGGAGACGTGGCTGCGCGAGATGAAGGGGCTCGATCGGACGCCGCGGAGGCTCGCGTCGATGCAGGACGCGATCGCGCGGCTCGTGGCGCACCACCCGCGCGTGCCGCGCGACGTGCTGGCGACGCGCGCGCGGCTGCTCACCCGCGAGGAGCCGGGCGGCGGGCTCGCGTGGGCGTACGATCCGATGCACCGCACGACGTCGCCGCTGGCGTTCCAGGCGGAGGCGTTCGCGACGTTCCTGGAGCGCATCGCGTGCCCGACGCTTGTCGTAAGCGGCGGGCCCACCGGATGGCACCCCCCGGAGGAGGCGGCGCGGGTGGCGAAGCTCGCGCGCGCGGAGCACGTCGAGCTGCCCGACGCCGGGCACATGATGCACTGGTCGGCGGCGAGCGAGCTGGCGGAGCGGCTGGACGAGTTCTTCGCCGGCGGGGACGCCGGCGACGCGGCGGGCCAGGGGAGCGGCGAATCAGGGAAGGAGGCGAAGGAGGCGAGGCTGGTCGGGGGCGCGAATAAAAGAGCTTGACTCGGCGGGGCGAGTGGGTAATCTGCGCGCCTCCTCAACGAGAGGCGTGCCACCTTAGCTCAGTGGTAGAGCAACGGTTTCGTAAACCGTAGGTCTCGAGTTCAAGTCTCGAAGGTGGCTCAAAGGAAGAGATTGCCGGTGTGTTCGCTCGCCTGTGGGTGAGCAGGAGACACGCTGGCGTGTGGCGGGACGCGTGGCACGCGGTGAGCCGGCTGCGCTTTCGCTCGTGAAGCGGGAGCTTCGGTTGAGGAAACCGCTGCTCTACTGAGCTGCGCTCTGGAGCGCCGCCGCTGCTGGTCGTGCAGCCGCGGCCGCCTTATCGTTGGCCCATGTCGAGCGCCGCCCCGGGACGCCGCCTTGCGACGGTGGAGGACCTCCTCGCCCTTCCCGAGGCGGAGCGCTTCCATGAGATCGTCGATGGCGAGCTCGTCCAGAAGGCGATGCCGAGCCCTCGCCACGGCGCGGCGCAGGTGGAGCTCACCACGGAGATCGCCGGGGCTTACGGACCGCGCGCCCGGGGGCGCGGGCCAGGGGGCTGGGTCTTCGCGACCGAGGTCGAGAACTTCTTCGAGGAGCCGCATGTCTATCGGCCTGATGTGTCCGGATGGCGGCGCGAGCGGCTCCCTCGGCTGCCGGACCAGAGCCCCATCGCGCTCCGGCCGGACTGGGTCTGCGAGATCCTCTCTCCCTCGAACAAGCAGAACGACCTGTTCAAGAAGCTGCGCACGTACCAGCGATGCCAGGTGCCTCATTATTGGATCCTCGATCCGGAGGTCGAGGTGCTTGCCGTTTATCGCTGGACGGCGGAGGGCTACCTCCTCGTGCTGACGGCCGAAGGCCAGGAGAGCATCCGGGCCGAGCCGTTCGATGCAGTCGAGTTCTCGGTGCACAGCCTGCTTGCGGGAGATGAGGGCGAGCAGGGGGCGTAATCAGCTGACATCGCCTGTCCAACGACAAGAACGGCAAGAAACACCATAAGACCGAGCACCAACGCCAGGACGAGCCCGCAGCTCGTCCGAGAGGACGCCGCGCTCTTCGCCATCACGCCAGCCCTGGCCTGCTCCCAGGGTTCTGTCCTCGCCAACCGCTCTCTGGGTGCCATTCCCGCCATGGCAGCGGACGTCACCATGGACGCCGCAGAGTTTCAGCTCTCCCCGAAGCCTCTCGGCAGCCTCCGGCCAGAGTTTCAACTGTCCCCGGAGCCTCTCGACAGCTTCCGAGTTGAGTTTCAACTGTCCCCGGAGCCTCTCGACAGCCTCCGCCCGGGGCTTCAGCTCTCCGCGGCGCCCTGCATCGTCAGCACCAGCTTGCCCACCGTGCTGCCCGACTCGATCGCGCGGTGCGCGTCCGCGACCCGCTCCAGCGGGAACGTCGTCACCGGCGGCGCCGAGAGGCGCCCCTCGTCCACCCAGCCCGCGAGGTGGTCCATGGCCTCGCGCAGCATCTCCGTCTTGTTGAACAGGTACGAGAGGTTGAAGGCCAGCACGCTCTTGTTGTCGTTGCAGAGATCGAGCGGGTTGAAGCGGGGCATGCGGAGGAAGTCGAGCGCGAGCTTCGGGTAGCTCGGGCGGCCGCCCTGCCGCGGGAGCATCGTGTGGAAGCCGTACACGACGAGCTTCCCCGAAGGCGCCAGGTGCCGGTAGCTCTGCCGCAGCGTCTCGACCCCGTTCGCGTCGAGGACCACGTCGTACCCCTCGGGCGCGAGCCGCTCCGCCGCCGCCCAGAGCGGCTCGCTGCTCTTGTCGATCACCGCGTCGGCGCCGAGGCGCCTCGCCGTCTCGACCTTGTGCGCCGCGCCCACCACGCCCACCACCCGGCAGCCGGCGATCTTGCCGAGCTGCACAAGCGCGCTGCCGACGCCGCCGGCGGCCGAGTGCACGAGCACGACCATGCCCGGTCGCAGCCGCAGGAGCTCGAAGAGCGCGTAGTACGCCGTCATGAACACCGCCGGGAAGCCTGCCGCCTGCTCCGGGGTGAGCCGCGCCGGGAGCGGGAAGACCTGATGGCGCGGGACCACGACGCGAGAGGCGTAGCCGCCGAAGCGGACCACGCCGAAGATGGGCGCCCCCGGCGCGAGATCCGGGACGCCCTCGCCGAGCGCGGCGACGGTGCCCGCGACTTCGAAGCCGGGCGTGATGGGCCAGCCGACGTACTTCTTCGCCGACTCGTAGAGGCCCATGCGGACGACGCAATCCGCGTAGTTGACGCCCGCCGCCTGCACGTCGAGGAGCACCTCGCCGCGCCCGGGGACCGGGTCGGGGTGCTCCTCGAGGCGAAGCTTGTCGTGGCTGCCGGGCTCGTGGACGACGATCTTGCGCATGGGCACCTGCTTGGCTGTCGTGGCGTCACCACAGAACCACGGTTCGAGATGGTGACGGAGACGGCGGCTGCCGTAGTACACCGATCCGAATAGGAAAGGAAACGCGCTCCGGGGGCGCCCGAGGCACGCTCCGGACACGCTCCAGAGCAGCCCGTCCCGGTCTCGCGGTTCTTCGTGCTGCGCCGCGACGGCGGGGAGCTATTCGATCGATGTCGCGAAGATCGTGGGGAGCCTCCTCGATTTCATCAAGGAGGGCTCGGCCTCATCAGGACCATCAATTGATCTGCACCGAGCCGCCCTGGATCCGGTTCACCCCGGAGGACCGCGTGAGCAAATAGGCGCCACGAATCAGGATCTTGCCAGCCCGCGTCAGCGTGATGCTGGCCTTCCCGCACTGGAGCACGATCTCCTTCTCCGCTGTGAGCACCAGCCGCTCGCCGTCCGCCGTCGCCGTCGAGTCAGCGCGCTTCGCGCTCGCGCCCTCCCCCGCCACGTGCATCCGCCCCATCACCACCGGCCTGTCGCGCCGCCCCCCCTCGAACAGGAGCGCGACCTCCCGCCCCTCGTCCTCCGGCCCGAGCGCCGTCATCGCCCGCGCAGGAATACCCCCGCGCGCGCCGTCCCCCAGGACAGCCGCCTCGACGAGCGGATCGCCGTTGTGCCCGAATCCCACGATCCGACCCACCACAACCCCCTCGATCGGACCGGCCTTCGCCGCCTCCGCCGCCACGCGCTCCTCGTGCGCCGCCATCACCAGCTCGATCAGCCCCTCCGCGCCCTCGATCGCGCCCGCCTCTCCCTCCGCCTCGTCCGCGCCCTCCCCGCCGGCGACCACCGACTCGCCTTCCCCCTCCTCGATCAGAATCACCTCACCGCCCAGCTCCGCCGCCGGCGCACGCCCATCGTCCCTCATCGCCCTGCTCCTCTGGTCCCGCTCGCCCCGAAGCGCCCGTATCCCCCCTCCCGCCTCAGTTCACCCCCACATTGTCTCCTTCACCCCCTCCTTCGCGCTCTTCCCGATGGTCACCGTCATGTCCTTGCCCACCGTCAACGTGTAGCCCTCGTCCACGCTCGTGGACTTGCCCTTGGAGACGCTCTCCGAGCTCGATACACGGAGCTCGTGTCCAGTCCGTCGACCTGAAACAAGTGCATTGCTTCTCCCCTGTACCGTGCGCGGACGGGCCGCGGGCAGCATTCAGCCGGATGCCATCCTACGGGCGACGCTCGCGCGACCGCAATGACGACGGCCCTCGACCAAGGCGCCAACGCCGCCACGAGGAGAGAGGAGGGCCGGCCCCACCGGCAGACCACCCGCGTCCCCGAGGCCGGGCGAACGCACGAGGGGCGGCGCCGCCTGGACCTGCGCCACCACGAGAGGCGCCGGCGCCAGGTCGGCGCGGAGCGGGATCGGCGCGCCAGCGCGCGGCGCGGCCTGCGGGAGGCGGTTCAGCCGCGCGACGCCGCGCGCCTCGGGCACCGCGCGTGGCACGCTGGCTGCGCGACCAGCAGCATGATGTCGTCTCAATCTACGAGGATGCCCGCGGGCGTCGATGATGCCGACGTGCTTGCGATGGCCGTCCGCGAGGATCGGATCCTGATCACCAACTGCATGCGCGCCTCGACCTCCTCCGCCTCGGTCACGAGCGCGACCGGCAGCCGCGCGAAGCGGATTCGCCATCCGGCGTCGCTCTGACCCGCCCGATGGCGGCGAAGCTCGCGGCGACCCTGAAGGACCTGCTCGGCGAGACGATCCGACTCCGGAGCACGCGATGGACCGGCGCCTCGGATCTCCTGCGCAAGCCGAGGTCGTGAGCGCGTGCCCCCGGGATGCGCGGCCGGGCGGCCACACGCTCCGCCCCCGGGTGTGCTAGACCGGCGCCCGAATGCGCATCGCGCTCGTCTATCCGCCGACCTGTGACCCCACGGCCCCGTACCTCGCGGTGCCGATGCTGACCGGCTTCCTCCGCGCGAACGGCGTGGAGGTGCTGCCCGTCGACGCGAACGTCGAGGCGTTCGACGCGCTCCTCACGCCGGAGCGCATGGCAGGGCTCCTCGATCGCCTCGAGGCGCGCCTCGGCGAGCTCGATCGGCGCGCGGCGCTCCCGCACGCCGATCAGCTCGAGTACCTGGCGCTCGCCCGCGCGCGCGGCGACGCGCACGCCGTCCCGGGCGCGGTCGACGCCGCCAAGGCCACGCTCCGCTCCGCCGAGGCCTTCTACGATCCGGACGCGTACGCGCGCGCGGTCGCGACGATCGAGGCGGCGCTCGGCGTCGTGTCCGCCACGCACCACCCGCTCAAGCTCGACTTCACGGCGTACCGGACGCCCTTCGGCCTGACGTCGATGGACGAGATCGCCCGGTCGAGCCGCCCGGAGCACGATCCGTTCGACGCCTGGGTGCAGCAGACGCTCGTGCCCCGGCTCCGCGACGCGCGCGCCGACATCGTCGGCCTCTCGGTGTGCTTCCCGGGCCAGCTCCAGCCCGCATACGCGTTCGCGCGCAAGATCAAGGAGGCGCTGCCCGGCGTGCACGTCACGTGCGGCGGCCCCGGCGTCACGCAGCTGCTCCTCCGGCTCTCGGGCGAGCGGCTCGCGCGCGCGCTCGGCCCGTTCGACTCGGCGTGCCTCTTCGAGGGCGAGCACACCCTGCTCGCGCTCGCCCGCGCGCTCGACGAAGGACGGCCGCTGCGCGACGTGCCGAACGTCGTCGTGCGCGACCGGCTGATGGGCGCGCGCTTCACGTCCGGCCACGGCATGGAGGACCTGAAGGCGCTCCCCGCGCCCGACTTCGACGGGCTCCCGCTCGGCGCCTACCTCGCGCCGACCCTCGTGCTCCCGTACGACCCCACGCGGGGCTGTTACTGGGGCAAATGCACCTTCTGCCATTACGGCCTCGCGGAGGTCGGCACCGCCGCGTACCGAGAGCGCGCCGTGGAGACCATCGTGGCGCACCTCTCGGCGCTCGCCGAGCGGCACGGCACGCGCCACTTCTACCTGTCGCAGGACTCGGTCGCGCCGAAGACGCTCGTGAAGATGGCGCAGGCGATCATCGACGCCGGCCTCGACGTGCGGTGGGCGACCGACCTCAAGCCGGAGAAGTACCTGACCCAGGAGCGCGCGGACGTGCTGCGCCGCGCCGGCGCCGTCGCGTGCGCGCTCGGCGTCGAGTCCGCGTCGCCGCGCGTCCTCGGGCTCATCGACAAGGGCGCGCCCGTCGAGGTCGTCTCCGACGTGATCGACCACCTCGCGTCCGCGGGCGTGGCCGCCGAGGCGATGTGCTTCACGGAGTTCCCCACCGAGACGCACGCCGAGGCCGTCGAGACGCTCGACTTCCTGCGCGCGCGGCGGGAGGCGCTCGCGGTCTACATCGTCGGCGAGTTCGGGCTGACGCACGGCTCGCTCGTCGCGCAGACACCGGAGCGCTTCGGGATCGACGAGGTGTTCGAGATCGAGGGCGACGAGCTCGGGCTCGGCCTGTTCTTCGTCCCGCGTACGCCGTGGAAGACCGACGCCGAGCGCGCCGACGTCGACGAGCGGCTCGCCGACCTGTCGCGCGGCTGGACCCTGCGCACGTATCCGTGGGCCGGCGCCGTGTCGACCGCGCACACGATCCTCCAGTACGACCGCTTCGGGCCCGGCGTCTTCCGCGATCGGGCGGCGCGCCGCCCCGAGGACGGCGTGCCCGGCGCGACCGCCCTCGAGCGAGGGCTGCGCTTCGATCCGCGCGCGGCCGCGCTCGCGGAGGGGCGCGAGGCGGAGATCTGGGCGACCCTCGTCCACGAGGAGCGGCGCGTGGGGCGCGACGCCTACGAGACGCTCGCGCGGTCGCTGCCGCCGCTCCGGCCGAAGCCGGTGCGCGTCAGGTTCATCGCGGGCGCCGCGCCGGCCGTGACGTCGGGGCGACGGCCGTCGCACGCGACGAGCGCGGCGCGCTGAGCAACCCCTGAGGGGCCAGCTCCACCGCCCGCCGTCCCGGGCGCGGCGGGGGCGCGATCGCGGCCGGCTGCGCGCCGCGCCTGTCCCATCAATCTTGCCCAGGCCGCCCCGGTCGAGCGTCAATGGTCTCGGACGCGAAGCATGACGCGTGGCACGAACCGCGAATCGCTCGCGCTCGGGCGCCGCGCGCAGAAGCGCCACAGGGCCTGTGGACCCTCGGGATCACGTCCGGGAGCAGATCACATGAAACGATTGCAGGACAAAGTCGCGCTCATCACGGGCGGCAATGCGGGGATTGGCAAGGCCGCAGCGCTCCTGTTCGCCCAGGAGGGCGCCAGGGTGGTCGTCGCCGCTCGCCGGGAGGACGAGGGCGCACAGACGGTCGCGGAGATCATCGCCCAGGGGGGCGAAGCCATGTTCGTCCGGGCCGACATATCGCGCTCGGCCGATTGCGCCGCCATGGTGACAGCCACCGTGAAGAGGTTCGGGCGGCTCGATGTCGCGTTCAACAACGCGGGCGTCGTGCAGTACGGAAAGACCGTGATCGAGCTCGAGGAAGAGGAGTGGGATCGCGTGCTCGCCATCAACCTGAAGGGCGTCTTCCTGTCGATGAAGCACGAGATCCCCGAGATGCTCAAGACGGGCGGGGGAGCCATCGTCAACAACTCCTCGATCGGGGGTCTCGTCGTGATCCCGGGCATGTCCGCGTACCAGTCGTCGAAGCATGGCCTCATCGGGCTGACCAAGGTCGCGGCCCTCGAGTTCGCCGCGCGCAACGTGCGGGTGAACGCGATCTGCCCGGCGGGCACGGACACGCCGATGCTCGCCAGCTGGACGGCGGATCCGGAGCTGAAGCAGCGCCTCGTCGCGACCCACCCCATCGGTCGCCTGGCGGACCCGATCGAGCCGGCGCGGGCGGCCCTCTTCCTGGCGAGCGACGAGGCGTCGTTCATCACCGGGGTCGCCCTGCCCGTCGACGGCGGTAGTATCCTGCCCTGACGCCGTCGGTCCCGGGCGCCGGCGAGGGCGGCTGATCTCGACGAGCACGCCGCCGGGAGCGCGCAGGTAGAAGGCCGGCCCGCCGCGGAGCATCCTGTCGGGTACGTCAAGCAGCGCGAAGGTGGCAGCGCGAGTCAGGGTCCTCGCGGGTGCCGCGCCGGCTTTACCGTCGGAGCGGTGGCCGTCACAACCGCGTGAGATGAACTCATGTCGGCTCCCTCCAGTTCTCCAAAATCAGTGGGTAGCCGGCTGATTGAACACGGCTGTAATCGGACGTGTTGCCTGTCACGAGCGGCAGCCCGTGATGAATGGCGGTCGCGGCGATCATCGTATCTGGTACGCCGATCGGCGTGCCGGCCATCTGCAAATCGGCCATGATGCGACCAGCGAGCTCAGCCGCGATCGCGTCCAGGAGCAGCACCTCGCTCCGATGCGCCATCTCCAGGAACTGCCTCGTCTTCTGCTCTGCTTGCCGCTGCGAGTAGCCAGCGACGACCTCCATGACAGAGACGACGGAGAACGTGAAACGGCCGTGGAAGGCGACGTACGAGCGCGCGCGTGCCACGACAGCCGGGCTCTTCGCCTTGGTGATCTCGGACAGGATATCCGTGTCAAGGAGAGCCTTTTTCACCCGTTTCCCCCACGTCGCGCAACCTGGAGGAGCGACGATTCTCCCGGACGACCTCCATCATGGCATCGACCGCCTCGGGGTCATCGGCGAAGAGCCCGATCAGAGACGGAGCTGCTTCTGCTTCACGTGATAGCTCCTCGCTTGCGGATCGATCCGCGAGTTCATGGACCACACGCTCGACGAGCCGGAGTCGCTCCTGGACCGGTAGGCCCTGGATGGCCTGGAAAATTCGCTCCACGTCGGTCATCGGTAGACCTCCCTGTTCACACGCACCGCGGCCCAGCGTAGCGCGATCCCGGGAGCACGGGCGGCCTCTCCCGGACGCAGGGAGCCGCCGCCGCCTGGGGTGGCCAGCGGGCGCCCCTCGGCGCCCGGCAGCCGCTCCCCGCCTCTTAAACCGCTGCCGACCCGCCCCCGCCGGCCGCCTGCGCGCGCGCGCGCTTGCGGACCTGGATCTCCGGCGACTCCGCGACCGCCATCCCCACGAGGCGCATGCCCTCCAGGAAGTGCCGCGCCCCGGTCCGGACGAGCTCGTGGCTCGCCTCCCCGACCTCCGGATAGCCGCGCCCCTCCGCGTCGGGCTGCACCTTGCCCCAGTTCGCGAACAGCCGCCCCCACGGGCTCTCCAGCACGGGCGCCATCTTCTCCTTGGCGTAGCGCGGGTACCAGAACATGTCGTGGTACGTGACCGACGCGACGTAGGCCCACGGCGCGAGCCAGGTCTTGAGCGACCACTCCACCGGCTTCTTCAGGGGCCCCCAGTAGATGCGGTGCTGGTTGCGCGAGGCGAACGTCATCTCCTTGAAGGGTCCCTCGAAGTTCCACTGCTCGTTCGCCGCGTCCACGTCGCCCACGAGCTCGATGTCGCGCACGTCGCCCGTCCCGAGGCCGAGGTCGTGCGCGAGCCGCACGAACTTGAGGTCGCGCAGCGGGTCGAACCCCATCAGCTTCGCCGCCACCGCGTCGATCGCCACCTGGTCCGACGACGCGAGCAGGACGTTCTTCACGTGCGGCACCATGCAGCGCGGCCCCGGGCCGTCGCCCGCGAAGGTGCCGTCCATCACCGCGAAGACCCCGCGGTGGATCTTCTTCTGGATCATCAGCAGGTCCACGAGCGTCTCGTGGATCACCGGGTGCGTCCAGTGCCGGTGCTCGTTCAGCAGGCCGCCGAACGCGTTCTTCATCGCGCCCGTGGTCGTCGTGAAGATGTGGGTCTTCACCGTGGGCAGGTGGATGATGTTCTCCCCGATGAAGCGCTTCGGGATCGAGAACCCCTTCGGGTACACGTCGTTCAGACAGAGGAACTTCTTCCGCAGATCCCCGACCGCGTCCCCGATCGGGATCCACTCCTCGCCCTCGTAGAGGTGGACGTTGCGCAGTCCGTGCGCCTGCACGACGTCGATCTGCTTGTTCTCGCGCTCGCCGAGGTGGGCGTCGATGACCACCGTACGGTTGTGGCACGCGTGGATCAGGTCCTTCGAGTACCCGTCCTGCGTCATCGCCCGGATGACGCCCTCCAGCTGCCAGGGCGTCGTGGATGAGCTCGGGTAGAAGAAGTGCCAGGAGATGTTCACCTTGAGCGCCGTGTCGGCGTCCTTGGCGATCACATCCTGATAACCGGCCAGGTTCATCAGCCGGTGGTAGTCCGAGAGCACCGTCGCAGGCGACGTGCGGATCACAGCAACCTTCGATTTCGGCATGGCCGGGTCCTTATAGCCCGTCCCGAGTTGCCCGATCCGGGAAGTTGCGGGGGATCCGTGTGGAGCCTCCGTGCAGCGCGGTCACCGCGGAGCCGCGCGGCGCGCCGTGCGGCTGACGGCCGCGCCCGCATCCGCACAGGTCCACCCTGTCACGATCGGGGCATCCTGCCCCAGGGAAGAGGCCGCCGTGCACGCCCCCGGACGGAAGCGACGACGCCGAGCTCGACGCCGCGCCGCCGCACGGGCGCAGAAGGTCGCGGAACCCGCCGGCCGCCGGCCTCGGCCGCCCTTTCGGCACGGGGGGTGCAATCAGGTGGGAACAGACTGCGAACAGACTGCAACCAGACTGCAAACAGACTGCAAACAGAATCGCGTTGAGGTCGTCTCCCGCGAAGACAACGGATCGACCCCTGAGCCCCCCTTGGAGGACATCATGCTCGGCTGGACTGTCACCTTCTTCATCATTGCGATCATCGCTGCCGTCTTCGGGTTCGGCGGTATTGCCGCGAGCGCCGCGTCCATCGCGAAGATCCTGTTCGTCGCGTTCCTTGTGCTCGCCGTGGTCTCGTTCGCGCTCGGGCGCCGCGTCCCCACATGACCCAAGGAACAGGTGAAGCCATGAAGAACGCGTCGCAACAATGGAACGGTGAGCCCTGGAGACCCGGTGTGCCGCAGCCGAGGATGAGCCCTCCCGGCGAGCCGCCGGGAACCCCCGGCTCGCCCCCGGGAACCCCCGGCTCGCCCCCGGGTACGTCGCCGGATCGTGAGATCCAGCTCCCGGGCACCGAGCAGCCCGGCGGGGATCCGACGCCGGGGAAGCACCAGCCCGAGGTGCCGACGCCCGCGCCCACGCCCGAGATCCCCGACCCGTCGCCCTACGAGGTCCCACGCCATGACTTCCCGCGCGCGGGGGGCGGGCGATAACAGGCCGGAGCGCTGCTGCCTCCACGCCGCGGGCGGCCGCCCTCCAGCTCCGCCCGCCAGAAGTCCGGCCAGGGATGGCCGAAGAGAGATTTCAACGCGAAGGCGCAAAGGCGCAAAGGCGCAAGAAGAACAAATTTCATGCATTTTTGCGTCTTTGCGCTCTTGGCGTCTTTGCGTTGAAATCTCTCTTCGCTCGCGAGGCAGATCCCTGGCACGATTTCTGACGCGCGGAACCAGCTGATCCCTATGCCTGAAGATCCCGCCCACCCTCCCGTGCCCAGCACAGCCATCGCGCACGGGCGGGGCCGCTTCCGCCGGGCGCTCGCGCGCGCGGCCGGCGTGACGGCCAGCGTGATCGGCCTGGGAGGCGTCTTCGTCGCCGCGGTGGGGGTCGGCGCGGTCGTTCACCTGAACACCGCCTCGACGCGCAACCTGACAAGGCAGCTCGTCAACGACATCCTGCGCTCCAGCCTGCAGGGAGAGATCGAGATCGCGCGCATCGACCGTCTCGGCCTCTTCACCACCGATATCTCCGCGGTGACGGTGCGCCACCCCAGCGGCGCGGAGCTGCTCCGCGTCAGCGGCGTCCACGCCGAGTTCAACGCGCCCTCGATCGTGCGAGAGCTCGTCCTCGGCGACGGCGATCTCGCCATCACGATCCCGCTCGTCCGGGTCGCCGATGCGGACGTCCTGCTCGAGCAGGACCCGCAAGGCGCGCTCACCCTCGCCGAGGCGTTCACGCCGAAGCCGTCCGAGGAGCCGCCCGCCGAGGAAAGCCGGCCGCTCCGCCTCGAGCTGTCGCGCGTCGTCCTCGATCACGCCGCGGTCCACGGCACGGTCGCCCCCGGGAGCCCCATCGACGCGACGATCGAGGACGTCGCCGGCGGCATCGTCGTCGCGGACCGGAGCCAGTACGCGCTCGAGCGCCTGCGCATCACCGAGCGGCGCCTCCTGCCGGTCCCTGTCGAGGTCACCCGCGTCTCCGGGAACGTGAGCGTCCCCGCGGACGCGCCGATGGAGCTCACCGCGAAGCTCGAGGGGAGCGTCGGGGCGATCCCGCTCACGGCCGAGGGGACCTTGAAGGACGAGCGCCTCTCGGCGCGGATCTCGTCCGCGCGCGTGACCCCCGAGGCGGCCCTCGCGATCGACCCCAGCGTGCCGCTGGCGCGGCCGCTCTCGGTCCTGATCACGGCCGACGGAGAGCTCTCGGACCTCGCCGTCACGGCGCGCGTCGCGGTCCTCGATCCGCTCGTCACCGACGACGCCGTGACCGGCGAGATCACCGCCCGCGCCCGGCTGAACGCCCTCGATCCGAGGCGCATCACGGCCGAGGTCCGGATCGCCGAGCTCGACCCGCGCGCCTTCGCCGGGACGGCGCCGGCCGCGCGGGTGAGCGCGGAGGCCCGCGGGGAGATCCACCTCGACGCGGAGGGCGGGCCGCGCATCGTCGGCGAGGCGAAGACGGAGCCGTTCCTCGCCGTGGGGCAGCGCGTGCCGGCGCTCGATGCGCGCGCGACGTTCGAGCGCGGAGCGCTGCGCGCCGCCGCGACGATCCACGAGCCCGGCGCGCCCATCGAGGCCACCGTCGCCCTCTCCAGAGAGGGGGAGATCCAGTTCGAGGCGCAGAGCGAGATCCCGTCCCTCAGCGCGGTGCAGCACGTCCCGAGCGGCATCCACGGCAGCGCCGCGCTCCACGTCGAGGGCGCGCTCAAGAACGACGCGCTCGACGCGAGGGCGACCGTGCGCGTCGCCGGGCTCCGCGTCGGGTCGGAGCTGCGGCTCGGGCGCGGCGAGCTCCGGGCAAGGGCCACGGGGCCCCTCGACAAGCTCACGATCGAGGGCGACTTCCGGGGCGCGGATCTCCGCGCGCAGCAGTACGCGTTCAGCCGCGTCGCGGCGAGCGCCGCAGGGCCCGCCACCGCGCCGCGCGTCCGCGTATCGCTGGCCAGCGCGGAGCGCCGGATCACGGCCTCGGCCGACCTCGACATCGAGCGGAGCGAGGCGCGGCGGATCCGCGTGGAGGTGGCGCGCGGGGAGGACGAGATGACCGCGCAGGCGGCCCGCGTCGCGTGGGGCCGCGGGATCGCCCTCCGCGGGCTCGAGCTGCGCGGCGACGGCGTGGGCGAGCTCCAGGGGAACCTGTCGCTCACCGGGAACGAGGTCGAGGGCGACCTCCGCGGCACCGCGATCCACCTCGAGCGCATCGCCGACATCGCCGGGGTGCCGCTCGGGGTCGGGGGCCTCGCGAACCTCGATGTGTCGATGCACGGCCGGGGGAAGCGCCGCGCCGGGCACGTGCAGGTCGAGCTCGAGGACGGCTCCATCCCGGGCGTGGCGCCGCGGCTGTCGATGAACATGACGGCGCGCGTCGACGGCGAGGCGCTGAAGGCCGACGGCCTGGTCCGGCTGATCGCGCCGCCCGAGCCGCCGCCGGCCCGATCGCGGGAGGCCCAGCGCCAGGGCGCGACGCCGGGCGAGCCGTCGGCCACGATCGGCGACCTGGCGAGGCGCCAGAAGACGCCGCCGCCGCCGGTGTGCCAGGGCGCGATCGCGCGCGTCCTGGTCGACGGGAGCGCGGCGCAGCTGCGCGGGCCGCTCCTCTCCGGACGCACCTGGCAGACCGTCACCGGCGCGGCGCGCATGGACGCCGACGCCTGGCAGCTCGGGTGCCTGGCCCAGGCCTCGCCGGTCCCGCTCGCCCTGAGCGAGCTCGCGGGCCGGCTGACCGCGCGCCTCGCGGTGGTGCGCGAGGCGGGAGAGCGGCTCCCGTCGGTGCGGAGCCTCCTGATCCGCACCGAGGGCCTGCGCGCCGCGGGGCCCGTCGACGAGGCGACGGGCGCGCCGGCGTGGGTGTCGAGGAAGCTCGACGCGCGGATCGCCGGCGATCTCGACGCGAAGACGGGCGACGCGCAAGTCACGCTGTCGGTGTTCGACCGCCAGCTCGTGGCGGAGCTCTCGGCCGCGCTCGACGCCGATCTTCCGGCGCTCCTGGCCGATCCGGTCGCGGCGCTCCCGCGGATGCCGGTCGCGGCGCACCTCCGCGTGCCGCGCCGCCGGCTCAACGATCTCGCCGAGCTGGCCGCCTTCGGCAAGAGGACCCCGGTGCTCTCCGGCGCCGCGGGGCTCGACGTGTACTTCGCGGGGACGATGGCCGAGCCCAGGCTCGTGGCCCGCGCGATGGCGTCGAACGTGGGCGGCGCGGGGGGCCCCTCGCCGCTCGGCAAGCTCCGGCTCGACACGCTGCTCGTATACGACGGGCGCGACGCGGCGCTCGACGCCTATGCCTTCCGCGGCCCGCGCACCTACATGACGGCGACGGCGAAGCTCGGCGCGAACGCCGCCGCCCTCCTCGGCGGTGCCCAGGGCGGTCCGCTCTTCACCAAGGGCAGCCTCGAGGCGAAGATCGCGGACCTGCCGCTCGCCGAGATCCCCGTCCTCGCCGACATGCAGATCAGCGGTCAGGCGCGAGGCGAGGTCGCCGTGCGGGGCCTGTTCGAGCCCGCCCCCGAGGTCGTGGCGCGCCTCGAGTTCCCGGGCCTGAAGCTCGGCCCCGACGTGGAGTACGAGACCGCCGAGGTCTCGTTCAACATCGCGCCGCCGGGCGACGCCGGGCGCACCGCGGCGGTGGCCAACGTGCGGCTCGTGGGGCGCGACGGCGGTCGGCTCGAGGCCAAGGCGGTGGCGCCGGTGGTGTGGGAGGCGAACGCGATCCCGACGCTCACGGACGACCAGAACGCCGAGGTGTCGCTCGCGGTCGATCGCTTCCGTCTAGCGGCGCTGGAGCCGTTCCTCCAGGGCTCGGTGAACCGGCTCGACGGCACGCTCGACGGCGAGGTGCGGCTCGGGCTCGGCGCGCAGGCGGGCTTCTCCGGCCAGATGCGCCTCACCGGCGGCCTGGTCCACGTGGCCACGATCGGCCAGCCGTTCGAGAACGCGTCGTTCCGCGTGACGGCGAGCCCCTCCGGCGAGCTGCGCATCGAGGACATCCGCGCCGAGGCCGGCAGCGGCCAGGTCCGCGGCAAGGCGACCCTCCAGATGGAGGGGTTCGCGTTCCGGAGCGCCCGCGCCGAGCTGGAGATCCCGGAGCGCCGGGATCTCCCGATCGCGCTGGAGGGCGTCCCCATGGGCGACGTGCGCGGCAGGGTGGTGCTCGCGGCGGAGAGCCGGGACGAGCAGATCGCCGTGCGCGTGGATGTGCCCACGCTCCACGTCACCCTGCCGCCCACGATCGGGCGGAGCGTGCAGCCGCTCGACGAGAACAAGGACATCACCACGTCGGTGCCGCTCAGCCGGGAAGAGTACGAGGCGCGGCGGGCGCCGGCCGAGCCGACGGACCAGGCGAAGCGGAGCGCGGGCGGCACGCCGCTCGTCATGGAGGTCCACCTCGGCAGGATCGGCATCGAGGGCGACATGGTGCAGGCCTCGCTGTCCGGGGATCCGGCGCACCCCCTCCGCATCCAGGTCGCGGAGGAGACCCGGATCGACGGCAACGTGAACATCCTCTCGGGCAAGCTCGAGGTGATCGGCAAGGAGTTCGAGATCGAGCCGGGCGTCGTCGCGCTGCAGGGGGATCCCTCGAATCCATACCTGAACGTGAAGGCGTTCCACGACACGCGGGAGGGGACCCGCATCTTCATCGACTATGTGGGGGAGCTCAACCCGATCACCGAGGAGAAGATCACCTTCCGTTCGGAGCCCCCGCGCCCGGAGAACGAGGTGATCGCCGAGCTCCTGCTCGGCAAGCAGTACGCGGAAGGGACGCTGGCGGGCGGCACGTCCACCGAGGAGCCTGGCTCCGGGGGCGGCAGCAACGCGGCCGGAGGGGTCGCGGCCGGCGTGGGCACGGGGCTCGCGTCCGCGCAGATCAACATGATCCTCCAGAGCATCGGTCCGCTCCAGAACTTCGAGACGCAGCTGGACACGACCGACGAGGGCGCGCTGAAGACCACCGTGGGCTACCAGCTCGGGGAGCAGGTGACCGCGAGCGCGAGCTACGAGGCGGGGCCCACGGGGCAGGGTCAGGGGGCCGGGTCCCCGAGCAGCCCCGCCGCGGCCCGTGCCCGCACCGAGGTGAGCCTGGAGTGGCGGTTCCGCCGGGACTGGTCCGTGCGGGCCGGGATGGCGACGGGCGAGAGCCCGGGGACGACGCTCGACCTGCTCTGGAAGCACCGGTACTGAGCGCGCTCCGGCGCGGGGCGCGCTCTTCGTGAGGGCGGCGCGCCTCCTGCGCGCCGGCTCAACGCTTCACGCAGATACCGCCGCAGTCTGCGCCGATCTTCGGATCGCAGTCGTCGCCCGGGTCGTCGATGCACTCCAGCCCCTCGGGGCACGGGCGCGCCGTGATGCCGCCGCACCCCTCCGGCGCGGGCTCGGGCGCCACGCAGATGCCGCCGCAGTCCGCCCCGCCGTGCTCCGGGTCGCAGTCGTCGGACGGATCATCGATGCACTCCCGCCCGTCGGGGCACTCCAGCCCCGCGAAGCCCCCGCACTCCGGCCCCCTCGGCCGCGGCTCCACGCAGATGCCGCCGCAGTCCGCCCCGCCGCGCTTCGGGTCGCAATCGTCGGCCGGGTCGTCGATGCACTCCAGCCCCTCGGGGCACTCGATCCCAGCGATGCCCCCGCACATCGTCGGCGCGGGCTTCGGCTCCACGCAGATGCCGCCGCAGTCCGCCCCGCCGTGCTTCGGGTCGCAGTCGTCGGCCGGGTCGTCGACGCACTCCCGCCCTTCGGGGCACTCCAGCCCCAGGAAGCCCCCGCACTCCGGCCCCCCCGGCGGCGTCGGCTCCACGCAGATGCCGCCGCAGTCCGCCCCGCCGTGCTTCGGGTCGCAGTCGTCGGCCGGGTCGTCGATGCACTCCCGCCCTTCGGGGCACTCCAGCCCCAGGAATCCCCCGCACTCCGGCCCCCCAGGCGGCGGCGGCTCCACGCAGATGCCGCCGCAGTCCGCGCCGCCGCGCTTCGGGTCGCAGTCGTCCGACGGGTCATCGACGCACTCCCGCCCCTCGGGGCACTCGATCCCAGCGAAGCCCCCGCACTCCGGCCCCCCCGGCGGCGTCGGCTCCACGCAGATGCCGCCGCAGTCCGCCCCGCCGTGCTCCGGGTCGCAGTCGTCGGCCGGATCATCGATGCACTCCAGCCCGTCGGGACAGCCCGTCCCGAGGAGCCCGCCGCACGTCTGAGCTCCGGGCGGCTCCTGCGGTCCTCCGCCCCCGCCGCCGTCTTCCTCTTCGTCGCAGCCCACGAGCCCGAACACGATCAGCAAGAGAGCCAGTCCTTTGTGACGCATCAGAACCTCCGCGTTGTGGTTGTCCGAACC
The DNA here is from genome assembly GCF_051521455.1 of Sorangium sp. So ce887. Lineage (NCBI taxonomy): Bacteria > Pseudomonadati > Myxococcota > Polyangiales > Polyangiaceae > Sorangium > Sorangium sp. So ce887. Next base: position 7,245,112 of record NZ_CP150354.1, read on the forward strand.
CCGACGCGGCCACCGGACCGGCGACCGCGCGGCGAGCCTTTCGCGCGGGCGCCGCCGAGGACGACGCCTCCAGCGCGACCGCCCAGGCCGCCAGCAGCGCTGCTGCGGTCTGCGCTCTCCAGCAGAGCGTCCTTCGAGGGGCCGCGTCGCGCCATCGGTCCGCCTTAAGCAGGTTCGGTGCCACTGAGAATCGCTGCGATTTGCACGGAGCTCACGGTGTCGAGCTCGGTCACCGCGATCGCGATGTCTTGCTGTGTCTCGATTGTGCCAGCGGCTTGATCGGAGGGTCCGCGGGCCTCCTCGGCGGAGGCCCTCCCCGTTTGCGCGCCCGGGCGGCGCTCGCGTGAGGCGCGCCTCCCGGGCACGGGCCGCGGAGCGCGGCCGCTACCGCCGTCAGAGCGACGCGTCGAGCCGGTCGAGCACCGCCCGGATGACGGGCGTGTAACCGTAGTCGCCGTCGTCGCTGAGCGGATCGCTCGTCTGCGCCGGGCAGATCGAGCCCGTGATCCCCTGCGCCCCGAGGCTCCGGAGCAGGTGCAGCTCGCGGACGCCCGGGTACGCCTTGGCCTTGTACTGCGTCGTCGTCCGCGGGAGGGGCGCCGCCGGATCGTTCATGGTCTCCGGCACGCACAGCGGATTGTCGATGTTCTGGCTCCCGATCTGTCTGCAATCGCAGCTCTGGTTCATTCCCTCGCAGCTGCGCTCCTCGACGTCGAAGATGCAAGCGTACTGGAGATCGCCGGTGCCCCCCGGCGGGACCGTGTACTCGCGGCCGTTGATCGCGTTCCATCCCGTGGCGTTCGGCGGGACGATCGGATCGCCGGTGATCGGGTTCGTGCCCGAGCGCGGAGCCATCGACTCGACCATGAACGGGTCCGCGGGCGGGACGTGGTTCGCCGGATCGCCGAGGATGATGTCCCAGGCGTTGCTGGAGCTGCCGGTCACCGGCGCCTCGAGCTCAGCCGCGCTCTTGAGCCCGCCGACCGGATGGCCCTGATCGTCGAGGCCCTGCGAGAGATCGGGGGCGCCGCTTGCGTCCTGGCGCGCGAGGTCCTGCCACGGCACCCCGAGGATGCCGGTGAAGATGACGTGCTGCGGCCCCCGGGTCAGCGTGCTGCCGTTCTCGAGATTCGTGAAGAGCGGGTTCGGCACGAGCTCTCCGGTGCGCGACGGCACGACGGGCGACGAGAGCGCCTCGAAGTACCGCTCGATCGGGTAGAGGAAGTCGACCCCGAAGCGGCGCTTCTGGTCCCAGCACCGGGAGTTCACCGGGTCCTCGTCCTGGGAGAGCCTGGCGGGATAGCCATCGGGGCCCGTGCAGGCCGGTTCCACGGGGCAGCCTGTCTGGTCCTGGCTGCAGGACCTGCAGCATTCGTGGTTCGGGTCGATGGCGCACTCGCTCCGCGGCCGCCACATCCTGAAGTTCCTGCTGGTCTCGGCGACGAGGTAGTTCTTGGCTTCGTCCCTGATCGAGCAGTCGTTCTCGTCGGAGAGCATCACGATGAGCACGAGCGAGTCCGGCCGGAGAAAGGCTTTCCGTTGCTCCAGGACCGTCTGGTCGACCCCTACCGGCGTGGCGACCTGGCTGTCCCCCACGATCGCGATACTCTCGTACGGCTCGGGGTCGGCAAGGAAGCGATACATGCTCTCCAGCGGCGCCTCGAAGCCGCACCCCGCCTGCCCGACCCCGTCCACGATGGCGCCGAGCTTGCTGTAGAGCGTCTCGACATCGGAGTCTCCTGCCGGGTCGTGACTTCCGGCCGGATCCCACACGAGGAAGCCCTTGTCCTGGTAGGTCGGCAGATCGTTCGTTCCGCTCTCCTCCGTGGAGCGCGCGAGGAGGTGGGCCATGTCGACGTTCGAAGTGGACGTCGACGCAGGGCAGGCGCCCGATCCGTGGCCGCCGAGGCTGCTGCTGATGACGCCGATGTGCATGTCGTGCACCGGGTTGCGCACGCGCGAGGAGCCGGCCGGGCATGCGTCGAACCCGGTCGCGGGCTGCTCCGACTCGCCCACCGGCTCGCCGGTCGGTGACACGCAGACGGGGTTGACGATATTGAACACGAGGTCGGCGGTCGCCAGCCGCAACATCTCCTGCTTGTCCGCCATCGAGCCGGAGTTATCGACCACGAAGAGGACGTCGACCTTGTCCGGCGTGAAATCCGGCCAATCCCAGCCTCCTGCGCCTGTGCTGCCGCTGCCGCTGGTGCTGACGGGCAAGTCAGAGCCGCCGGTGCCATCGCCGCCGCTGCCGCCGACTCCCGAGCCCGACGTCGAGCTGGTGTTCGCTCCGCCGAGCGAGATATCCACCTGACATGCGGCGAGCGACACGGCGCTCACGACGAGAATTGGCGACATGGTTCGTAATAGCTTCGATGACATGGCTCCTCCATGAGCGGCGCCGAGAGCCGCCTGCGAAGATCTGCTGTGACCCCGCATGAAGGGACGCTCGCGCGTTCCCCCATTTCAAAAAATTCATCTCCGCTAACGAATCCCCGGCCCCCCGCCCTCTCCCTCACGTCCCGACCCGCCCCCAAGACGCGCCTCTCCCCCGACGCCATCCCCATCGCCCCCCCAGCCAACTCCCCCTCTCTCTCCCCCCGCCCCCCGCTCTCAATCTCTTCCGCCCCCCGCGTCCCAGAGCGGTGCTCTCCCGCACAGGAGACGGGCCCAGATCGACGTTTTCGGCGCACAGGCGTACTCCAGTACGCCGAGCACCGAAAACGCCGAGATGGGCCCGTATCCGAAGCGGGAGAGCTCCGCTCTAGTGGGTGAAGGAGTGGAGGCGAGAGACGTGGGGGCTGGACGGGTAGGCGCGGAGGAAGGCCGAGGCGCGCTGCGCCGCGGCCGCGCGCTGGCCGCTGTGCCAGAGCGCCTCGATGGTGAGCGCCTCCCGCTCCTGCGCCAGCGCGCCGCCCGGGAAGCGGAGCCGCGCTTGCTCGGCGATCATCAGCGCGCCGGCGGCGTTGCCGCGCCGGAGCGCCGCGCGCGCGTCGGCGAGGAGCGTCAGCTCCTCGCCGAGCCGGCTCTCTCGAAGGGTCGCCGGGCTGGGCGCGCCGTCCGCGAGGGCTGCGCCTGCGGATTCCACCGCGGGCGCTGCCTCGGCGACCTCCGCCTCGTCTGCGAGCGGCGGGCTCGCGGCGTGCTCCTGCCGCGGCGCCTCCGGCTTCGGGGGTGCCGCGGTCGTACGGGGCCTGGCCGGTGTGATCCGCCTGGCCGGCGGCGGCACCGCGACCGGCGGAGCCACCTGGACCGGTACAGGCGCCTCGGCCGGCTGCGCCGCCGTCTTCTGCGCCGGCACCGCTGCGGGCGCGGAGGCCGGCGGCACGACGGCCGGCGCGACCTCGACGACCTGAGCCGGCGGCGCCGCGCTCGGCGGGGCCACGACGGCATAGCTGACGAGGAACAGGACCCCGCAGGCGGCGCCGAGGAGCATCGACTTCACGATGCCCGCAGCGCCCGCGGCTGCGGCGACCGCTGCCGCCGCGCTGGCGGCACCGGCGGCGCCCGCACCGGCGGCGCCCGCACCCGCGCCGACAGCACCGGCGGCGCCGAAGCCTGCGGCCGATGCCACCTTGCCCATGGACGCCGCGGCGGCCACCTTGCCCGCGGACGCCGCGGCGGCGACCTCGCCGGCGCCGCCCGCGGCAGCGCTCGCCGCGCCGCCCGCGTTCGCGGAGAGCGCCCCTCCTCCCGCGCCCTGGATCCCGCCGAGGGCGGCTGTTCCGGCGAGGCCGAGCTGCGCGGCCATCGCGGCCCACACCTGCTCCTGCGCGCCGTCGGGTGGGTCCGCCGGCGGAGCAGCACGGAGGAGATCGCGCTCCATCTCGAGCGCGCTCACCTCGGCATCGAGCCAGCGCACGGGATCGCTCATCGCTCCCCTCCCGCGCGCTTCCAGATGGATCGCTGCTCGACCCCCGGCAGCGGGACGAGCAGCGAGGAGGGCCCTGGCGGCGCCGGCCCCCGCTCCAGGGCCGGGAGCCCGGCGTCGACGGCCGCCGCCTTCAGCACGGGCTGCGACTTCGTGGCCGGGGCCCCGCCCACGTGGAACCGGTCGCGCGCGTTCAGGCGCGTGACGGCGCGGCGGAACGCGTCGCGCGCGAGGCGGAGGCGCGAGTAGACGGTCCCCAGCGGGACGTCGAGCAGCTCGGCGACCTCGTCGCCGCCCATGCCGTCGAGCTCGAAGAGCGTGAACACGGCGCGTTGCTCGAGGGGCAGCTCGTCGAGGAGGGTCTCCAGCAGCGCGATCGCCTGGCGCCGCTCCGCCTCCGCGCCGACGTCGGCCCGGTCGTCGGCGCAGTCGAGCAGCGGCTCGTCGTCGTGAGCGCGCCGCCTCATGTGAGCGAGCTTGCGCCGGTCGCGGGCGACGTGAAAGCAGATACTGTACAGCCAGGTCGTGATCTTCGATCTACCTTCGAATTCGGGCAACCGACGGTGGACGACGAGGAAGACGTCCTGGACCGCGTCGGCGGCGTCGCTCTCGGGCACGCCGAGGCGTCGCAGCGACCGCCACACGAACCGGAAATGCTGCGCATAGACCTCTCCGAAGGTCATTCTGTCCTGCCGCTCTTCGCCATGCTCACCCCGTCTGTGGAGGGTCTCCGGCCTCGCCATCAGAAAATCGACACGCGGGCGCTCAGGCCGACGAGCAACCCCACCGGGGAGGGGTCGAGCGCGGGGTCCTCGATCACGGCGGCGCCGGCGTCGGTGCCCGAGCGGCGCTCGACCGTGATGCGCGCCCGCACGACCGGAGCGAGGAGCGTGGCGCGCGCGGCCCAGCCGAGCGCGCGCGTGCGCGTGCCGCCGAAGAGGGTCCCTTCCGCGATGGCCGAGCCGCCGACGGCGAGCCAGGGCGCGGAGGCCTCGCGATCCTGGACGAACCCCTTGCCCGTGCCGTGGACGGCGCCGAACAGCGAGACCGCGCAGGCCGAGAGCCGGGTGCCGTCGAGCTCGCCGAGGATCGTCGCGCAGCCGCGCGCGGTCGCGGCGACGAGCCCGACGGAGACTGCGCCCGACGTGAGCTCGATGTCCTGGCGCGGCAGCCACACCGCGCCGAGGCCGGCGGACCAGGCGCTGCGCCGCAGGGAGACGTCGGCCGTCGCGGCCGGCCGGAACGGATCGAGCATGCCCACGGTCCCCGCGGCGCCGAGCTCCAGCGAGACGTCCCCGCGCGGCGCCTGACGCGGCGGGCGCGGCGGCGAGGGCGCGACCGGGGCCGGGGCGGGGGCGGCCGGGGCCGGCGCGGGTGGAGGCGCCGGCTTGCTGTCGAGCAGGATGGCGACGGTCAGCGCCACCGCCCCGACGAGCTCGTCGCAGGTCGCTCCCGCTTCGGACGAGAGCTGCCGGGCGCGTCCTCCCGCTTGGAGGACAGCGGTGTACGTGGAATCGGCGCGGAGAAAGTGGACCTCGAACTCGGGAGCAACGCCGGAGCTCGCGGGGGCGCCGCCGGGGGCACCGGCGCCTTCCGGGGCACCGGCGCCTTCCGGGGCACCGGCGCCTTCCGGGGCGCCGCCAGCGCCTTCCGGGGCGCCGCCAGCGCCTTCCGGGGCGCCGCCAGCGCCTTCCGGGGCGCCGGCGGCGCTCGCAGGCTCCAGGGCGCGCCGGTTCATCACGTGTTCGACCGCAGCGGCGAGCGACGGCGCGTCGGGGCAATCGGTCGCCGAGGGCGCCCGGTGGACGGCGAGCCGAGGGAGCGGCGGGGCGGCCGAGGCCACGCGCGGCGAGCCGAGGGGAAAGGCACACAGGGCCAGGACGACGCAGAGCGCGCCCCGACGCGAGAGACGAGGGCAGGTCACGGGGCCTCCCATGAGCGCAAGGAACGGCGCAAGCGGAATTAGGACGCGCCGGCCCCGGCCATCTTGGGCCGGCGCGTTGCGATCTCGCGCGAGAGCGCGGTCGGCCCGATCCGCCCTGGCCAGGCCGACGCGGGTCGCGAGCACCGCGCGCGCAGGATCGGATAGAGTGGCGCCCCATGAACTCCTACGATCTGGTTACGTGCACGAGCTGCTACGGCGAAGGCGAGATCAACACCGACTCCGGTCCCTTTCTGTGCAAGGACTGCAACGGCAACGGCCGCATCTTTCCGACCGGAGAGCAGATCGAGGAGCGCATCCGCGAGATCGAGGTCGAGCTGGAGCGTCACCCGCTGGAGGCGCGGCCGGAGACCCGGTGGCTCGTCTTCGAGCTGCGGCGCACGCGCAAGCTGCTCTGGCAGATCCGGTCGCTCTGCGAGGAGACCGACGGCGACGCAGAGAGCGCGCTCATCGTCAAGGTCCGCGATCTGGCCGACGCGGCCGTCGCCCCGAGGAGCCCCGCGCTGCCGCGCGAGATGCTCCCGGAGGATGGCTGACGGCCGATCCCGCGGTGGAGCCGAGCCTCGGCGAGGCGTCCTCTCGCACCTGTCCGGTCGCGACGCCTGGTGTCCTGATGCCTGCTCTTTACCCTGCCCTCCTCGGCCCCGCGTGGGCTGCGCTCGCGCCGCGGGTCCGGGACCTCCACGCGGGCGGCGCGCGCGCCCGCGGCCGCTTCCGCGTGCGTCGCGGCCCCGGGCTCGCGGCGCGCCTGATCGCCGCCCTGCTGCGCATGCCGGAGGCGGCGGAGGACGTGGCCGTGACGCTCGCGGTCGAGCCGGTGGGCGACGGCGAGCGGTGGATCCGCACCTTCGGGGGCCGCCTGCTCTGCTCGTCGCAGTGGCGATCGGGGGATCTGCTGGTGGAGGCGCTCGGCGTCATCCAGTGCTGGTTCCGGCTCCGCGCCGAGGGCGGAGCGCTCGTGTTCGAGCAGGCGCGGTCGACGTTCGGGCTCCGCGGCTTCGGGCTGCCGCTGCCCCGGTGGCTCGCCCCGCGCGTCGAGGGGCGGGCCGAGCCCCTGCGCGGTGAGGTCCGCGTCGACGTACGGATCTTCGCGCCGGTCGCCGGCCTGCTCGTCGCGTACGACGGGCTCGTGGCCGGCGAGAAGCGCGGCGCGACCCCCTCCGCGCGCGCCGGCGCGCCGCCGCCGGGGACCGGAGCGCCATCGCCGGAGCCCCGCGCGTGATCACGGCGCTCGTGCTCCTCGCGGTGCAGGGCGCGCTCGGCGCGTTCGACACGCTCTACTACCACGAGTGGCGCGCGCGCCTGCCCGGCGGCGTGCCCGGCACCGCGCCAGAGCTCGTCCTCCACGGCACCCGCGATCTCGTGTATGCGGTGCTCTTCGCCTCCCTGCCCTTCGTGCGCTGGGAGGGGCTCGCCGCCTGGCTGCTCGCGGCGCTCCTCCTCGTCGAGATCGTGATCACGCTCCGCGATTTCGTCGTCGAGGACACGGTCCGCGGGCCGCTCGGGGGCGTCTATCCGGGAGAGCGGGTGATGCACGCCGTGATGGGCATCGTCTACGGCGCCGCCCTCGCGCACCTCCTCCCCGAGCTCCGGCGCTGGTCGCTCGGCGCCACCGGTTTTTCCCGCTGGGAGGCGCCGCTCGCTCTCCGCGTGATCCTGCCGCTCATGGCCGCCGGCGTGCTGCTCTCGGGGCTGCGCGACCTCGGCGCCGTCTACGGGCCTCGCTGGCTCCGCTTCCCCTGGGGGCGCGCGTGATCCGGGCGCCCGCGCCGCGCGGGCCCCTTCAGCCCTTCACCGCGCCCGCCGTGAGGCCCGCGAGGATCCGCCGCTGGAAGACCAGCGTCAGCACGACAAGCGGCACGGTCACGACGATGGACGCCGCCATGGTCTGCCCCCAGGGGATCTCGTAGAGCCCGCTTGTCGTCGTCGAGAACGCCTGGATCGCGTAGGTCACCGTGCGCTTGTCCGGCGTCTGGGTGAACGAGAGCGCGAACAGGAACTCGTTCCAGGCGGCGATGAAGGCGAGGATGCCGGTCGTCGCCATCCCCGGGACCGAGAGCGGCAGCATGATCCTGGTGAACACCTGCCACGGCGTCGCGCCGTCGACGTAGGCCGCCTCCTCGATCTCGCGCGGGATCGCCTTCAAGAACCCGGTGAGCACCCACACCGTGAAGGGGAGCGTGAAGATGAGGTACGTCAGGATCAGCGCGGGGAGCTGGTTGTAGAGGTTGAAGAAGTTGATCATCTCGAACAGGGCGCCGAGGACGGCGATCTGCGGGAAGATGGTCATCGCCAGGACGATGTAGAGCACGGCGCTGCGCCCGCGGAACCGGAACCTCCCGAGCGCGTAGGCGGCCAGGGAGCCGATGGCGAGCGAGACCGCCGTGACCGAGACGGCGACGATCACGCTGTTCATGAGCGCCGTCTGGAACTCGCCGTTCTCCAGGACGAGGCGGTAGTTGTCGAGCGTCGCGCGGCCGGGCCAGTAGCGGACCGGGGTCGTGAAGAGCTCGTCGTCGGGCTTGATGGAGGAGACGAACGCCCAGACGAACGGGAAGACGGTGAACCCGACGACCGCGGCGACGAGCAGGTAGAACAGGGCCCGCAAGGCGCCCTGTCCCGGCGAGCGCCGCCCCCCGGAGTCCCGCGAAGAGCCCTTCATCTCACGCCTCCTCGGTGCGGAACACCGCGAGATAGATCATGATGAACACGGCGATGATCAGGAAGAGAGCGACGGAGATCGCCGAGCCGTATCCGATGTTCGAGATGCTGACGAGCGTCTGCTGGGCGTACGTCGCCATGGTCTGCATGTCCGGCCGGTTGCCGAACATGACGAAGAAGACGTCGAACACCCGGAGCGCGTCGAGCGTGCGGAAGATGAGCGCGACGAGCATCGAGGGCTTGAGGAGCGGCAGGGTGATCCGGGTGAACTGCTGGAGCGCCGTGGCGCCGTCGACCCGCGCGGCCTCGTAGAGATCGCTCGGGATGAGCTGCAGCCCGGCGAGCAGGAGGAGCGCCATGAACGGCGTCGTCTTCCAGATGTCGATGACCGCGACCGCCCAGAAGGACACGTCGGGATCGGCGACGAAGGCGATGTTGCGATCCAGGACGCCGAGCCGGTTGACGAGGAGATCGTTGAAGACGCCGTAAACGTCGTTGTACATCCACTTCCACATCTGGGCGGAGATCACGGTCGGTATGGCCCAGGGGATGAGCATGGCCGCGCGCACCGCCGAGCGCCCCTTGAACTGGGAGTTGACGATGAGCGCGACGCCGAGCCCGAGGGTGAGCTCGCTCAGCACGGTGACGACCGTGAAGAGGACCGTGAGCAGGACCGCGTCGTGGAAGTAGCTGTCCTGCGCGAGATCGACGTAGTTCTGCACCCCGACGAACCTGGCCGGCTCCCCCGTGCCGAGGCGCGCGTTGGTGAAGCTCAGGTAGAACGTCTCGGCCAGGGGGTAGAGGGCGACGAAGGCGACGACCACGAGCGTCGGCAGGAGGAACAGCCAGGCGCGCCGCTGCCGCCGCTTCTCGAACGATGCGCTGGCCGCGCGGGGCGCCGCGCTCGTGGCCTCTGGGTTCTCCGGCGTGCTCATGGGGTGGTCCGTCCTCGCGAGGGGGTGTGGCCGGGAGATCTCGTGCGCGGCGCGCCGCACCCGAGATCGACGCGATGGAGCCGTGTCAGCGGAGCGCGCGCGTGATGCGCTGCTCCACCTGCCCGAGCACCTCCTTCGGCTCCTTGCCCTGCAGGACCTGGCTCACCCCCTGGAAGAACGCGATCGACGCCTCGTTGTACCGGGCGCCGGTGCTGTTCGAGGGGCGCGGCACGAGCGTGATGTCCTTCGCGTTCGCCAGGAAGGGCAGCGACTTCACCACCTCCGGATCCTGCTGCACCGACGGGATCGTCGGGATGAACGAGCCCGCGGTCGCGCGGAACTTCTGCGCCTCGGGGCTCGTCATGTAACGGACGAGCTCGATCGCCGCGTCCTTGTTCGGCGAGAACTTCGAGACGGCGAGCTGCCACCCGCCGACGGTGCCCGCGCTCTTCTGGCCGGGCTCGTGCGGCAGCGGGCCCGCCCCGAACTTGCCCTTGATCGGCGACTTCTCGGCGTTGCCCGCCGCGTAGGCATAGGGCCAGTTGCGCATGAAGGCGGCGTTCCCGCCCTGGAACGTGTTGCGGGCGTCCTCCTCCTCGTAGCTCGTCACGCCGGCGGAGGAGATCGAGCCCACCCAGCCCTTGGCGCGCGCGAGCGCCTTCTGGGCGCCCGGGTTGTTCACGGTGATCTTGCCGTCCTCGATGATCGCGCCGCCGCCGTGCGAGGCGATCCACTCCAGCGCGTTGCAGGTCAGCCCCTCGTAGGCCTTGCCCTGCCAGACGAAGCCGAGGAAGTTCGGGTTGCTCGCCCGCTCCCCGTCCTGGATCTTCTTCGCCATCTGCTCGAGCTCGTCCCACGTCTCCGGCGGCTTCTTGTAACCGTATTTCTCCAGCAGATCGGTGCGGTGGTAGAGCAGCCCGAAGTCGGTGAACCACGGCATCGCCACGAGCTTGCCGTCGACCGTGTTGTTCCGCACGATGCTCTCGATGTGCGGCTTGGCCGCCTCGCCGAGCTTCTCGTTCAGGTCGACGAGGTTCTGCGCGAAGGCGCCGGGCCAGATGACGTCCAGCATCAGGACGTCGACGTCCCCGGACTGCGCCTGGAAGAGGCGCTGGTAGACGGCGTAGGTCTCGGTCGCGTCCTTGGGCCTCGGGATGATGGTCACCTCGATGCCTGTGTCCTGCTGGAACCGCTTGATCATCACCCTGTCGAGCTCGGCGCCCACGCCCACCGGCTCGCTGTAATACTTGAGCTTGCTACCGGCGTATTTCTTCGCCTCGGCGGCGTTCGACACCGCGGGAGGCTGCGCCTTGATCGCGCTGTCGCCCGGCGCCTCTGCGACCGCGGTCGTGGCGGCGGCGGGAGGGCGGCTATCGCCCGCGGGCGGGCTCTTGTCGCCGCGGCAGGCGCACAGCCCGACGACGAAGAGGAGGAGCGCTGTGGCTCGCCACGCGCGGAGGTCATGCTGCCGAGTGAGGTCCATCGCAGGATCCTTTCTGAGCTCAGTGGTGAGGAGTTTCTGCATGTCCGGGGCCGGAGCTGTCGTGACGCGCCGCTCACGAGCGCCGCGAAGGTGAAGCCCGCGGCAGCATCGAACAATTGCGCGCTCCGGGGCAAGGGTTCGCACCGCATCGGTGCGTCAACACCGCGGGCGAGAGCCCACGGATCACAGATGGGACGGAGCACGGCGCGCTGCTGGCGATGGCGCCAGATGATCGCGCGACCGCGACACGGCGCTTGGCGAGCGCGACAGGAGGTGATGACAGCGTGGGCGTGGGCGCAGGCGCAGGGAGGAAGCGCGCGCGGTCTTGCGCGAGGCGAGGCGCGCACGGTCTGCTCGAGGTGACGCGCGCCTCGCTTCGCGCATGGTTTGCGCGAAGCGAGGCGCGCGTCTGAAAGCGCGATTTCAGCGGCCGAACGCCGCGCGCGCGCGGGCTGCTTTGCGCTTGCGGAGCCTTTCCGGAGGCGGTAGAGCCGATGCTGCGCGGCCGGCGCTCGCGATCCGGCATGGTGCCGCGGGCTCTCGGCCTGCTGTTCCAGGCGGGTCCTGCCGAGCAGGGCGAGCCCAAACCGGTCTGCGCACGGCGGTGCATGACCCCCCTGACGCTCTCCTCTCCGGCCGATGCCCCTCGCCTTGCGGCGCGGCTCGTCGCCCGCACCATCCGGCTCGATGCTGACACGCTCGCGAGGATGCCCGGCGGCATCTCGTCGCTCGCGGGCGACAGCGCGCGCGTCTGGCTGCACCCCAGCGCGCAGCTGATCGCGCACGGGGTCGCCGCCCGCCTGGAGCTGCCGCAGGGCATCGAGGGCGGCGTGGCGTGGGTCCAGGAGGCGCTCTCGTCGGTCGCCGCCTCCGACGCCGTGGGCCGCCCCGGCTGCGGCCCGGTGGCGCTCGGCGCCCTGCCGTTCGACCGGACGGAGCCCGCCATGCTCGTCGTGCCGGCCCAGGTCGTCGGCGTGGCGCCCGACGGGACCGCGTGGGTCACAACCATCGGCGAGGGCGCCGCCCCCGCGCCGCGCCTGGAGCCGGTCGAGGGCCACCGGCGCTCGCCCGACAGCTTCACGCTCAAATCGGCGCTCCCGCACGACGAGTGGTGCGGGCGCATCGCGCGCGCGGTGGCCGACATCCAGCACGGGGATCTCTCCAAGGTCGTTGTGGCGCGCGCGGTCGACGTCGAGGCGAACCGGCCCATCGTCGTCGAGGAGGTCCTGCGCCGCCTCACCGCGCTCTACCCCTCATGCGCGATCTTCCACTTCGACGGTTTCCTCGGCGCGAGCCCGGAGCTCCTGCTCTCGCGCCGCGCGCGCGCCGTCTCCTCGCACCCGCTCGCCGGCACCTACGCCGTCTCGGCCGACGTCGACGCCGACCGCCGGTTCTCCGAGGTCCTCCGGAAGTCGGCCAAGGACCAGCGCGAGCACCGCTTCGTGGTGGAGGCCGTGGCCGCGGCGCTCGCGCCGGAGTGCGCGTCGCTCGACGTCCCGAGCGAGCCGTCGATCCTGAGCCTCCGCAACGTGATGCACCTCGGCACGTCGATCCACGGCGACCTCAAGGAGACGGCGCCGGACGCGCTCACGCTCGCCGCGCGGCTGCACCCGACGCCCGCCGTGTGCGGCACCCCGCGCGACGCGGCGGAGGCCTGGCTGGCCGAGCACGAGGGCATCCGCCGCGGGCTCTACGCGGGGCTCGTGGGCTGGGTCGACGCCCGCGGCGACGGCGACTGGTTCATCGGCATCCGGAGCGCCACGGTCGACGGCGCGCGCGCGCGCATGGTCGCGGGCGTCGGGGTCGTCGCCGGCTCGAGCCCGGAGGCCGAGCTGGTCGAGACGCAGCTCAAGCTCCAGGCCATGCTCGCCGCCATCATCCGCCCCTGATGCCAGGGCCGCCCGGGCGCCTCACCCGCGCCGCGCTCCGCGCCGTCGGGGCCGCGCTGACGGGCTCCGCGCGGGCCCGAAGGGGAGCTTCGCCGTGAAGACACTCCTCATCGACAACTACGACTCGTACACCCATATCCTCGGTCAGTACCTCTGGGAGGTGAACGGCGAGGAGCCGATCATCGTCAGGAACGACCGCCTCTCGCTCGCCGAGATCAGGGACCTGGAGGTCGACAGCATCGTCATCTCGCCCGGCCCTGGCCGCCCCGAGCGCCGGGCCGATTTCGGTGTCTGCATGGAGGTGATCGAGGCGCTCGCCGACACGCCGATCCTCGGGGTCTGCCTCGGCCACCAGGGGCTCGCCGCGCGCTTCGGCGGGCGCGTCCAGCACGCCCCGCGGGTGATGCACGGCAAGGTCACGGAGGTCGAGCACGACGGCACCGGCCTGTTCGAGGGCGTGCCCAGCCCGTTCAAGGTGGTGCGTTACCACTCGCTGATCGTCGGCGACGACGCGCTCCCGGCGGAGATCGAGGTGACCGCCCGGACGCGCGGCGACGGGCTCATCATGGCCCTCAAGATCAAGGACCGGCCGCTCCACGGCGTGCAGTTCCACCCCGAGTCGATCGGCACGGAGCACGGCAAGAGAATTCTCAGCAATTTCCGTGACATGGCCGCGCGCGCGGCGCGCGACCGGAGGGCTCCGGCGCCCGGCGGACGCGCACGCGCGCCGGGGGCGCTGGCGGGCGCGCCGGAACGCGGCCGCGTGCGTCACCTCCGGCTCCCCTGGGTCGACCCCGAGCGGGCCTTCGCCGGGCTCTTTGCCGCGGCCCCGTACGCGTTCTGGCTCGACTCGAGCGCGCCCGGCCGCGACGGGCGCTTCTCGTTCATGGGGAGCGCGACCGAGGCCATCGAGAGCCACGGCGCCGCCGTGACGCGATGGAGCGCCGGCGGCCCGGGGGGCCTCCTCACCCCGGCCCTGTCCGAGGGGAGCCCGTTCGCGGCGCTCCGGCGGGAGCTCGCGTCGGTGGCGCTCGCGCCGAGCGGCTTGCCCTTCCATTTCACCGGCGGCCTCGTGGGCTATCTCGGCTACGAGCTCAAGGAGCACCTCGGCTTCGGCGCGTCCGCCCACCCGCGCCGCGCGCTCCCGGACAGCGCGATGATGATCGCGCGGCGGCTCCTCGCCTTCGACCACGTCGAGCGCGCGGTGTACGCGTGCGCGATCGACGCGCCCGGCGCGGACGAGCCCTCGCCTCCCTCGCCTCCCTCGGCTGACGCGTGGCTCGACGAGATCGCGGCGCGCCTCCAGGGCCTCCCGGCCCTCCCGGAGCCGGTCCTCCCGCCCGTCCCGGAGGGCTTCGCCGATCGCGTCGCGCTCTCCCAGCGCCTCTCGCGCAGGGAGCACCTCGACGCCGTCGCGGCCATCCTCGGCGAGATCCACGAGGGCGAGACGTACGAGGTGTGCCTCACCAACGAGTTCCATGCGCGGACGTCGCTGGACCCGCTCGCCCTCTACCGCGTCCTGCGCCGCACGAACCCCGCGCCGTTCTCGGCCTACCTCAAGCTGCCGGACGGCGCGGTGCTGTCGTCCTCGCCGGAGCGGTTCCTTTCGGTGGACCGGGAGCGGCGCGTGCGCAGCGAGCCCATCAAGGGGACGCGGCCGAAGGGCGCCACCGAGGAGGAGACCCTGGCCCTGCGCCGCGATCTCGCGACCAGCGAGAAGGACCGCTCCGAGCTCCTCATGATCATCGACCTCGTCCGCAACGACCTCAGCCGGGTCTGCGCCATGGGCTCGATCGAGGTCGAGGAGCTCCTGCGGATCACCGAGCACGCGACCCTGCTCCAGCTCTCCTCGGTCATCACGGGCGCGCTGCGCGAGGGCCGGGGCGCCCTCGACGCGCTCGAGGCGTGCTTCCCCGGCGGCTCGATCACCGGGGCGCCGAAGCACCGGACGATCGCGATCATCGACGCGCTGGAGCGGCGCACGCGGGGCGTGTACACGGGCAGCATCGGGTACCTCGCCCACGAGGGCCCCATGGACATGAACATCGCCATCCGGACCCTCGTCGCCGACCGCGAGGGGGTCAGCTTCGGCAGCGGCGGCGCGGTGGTCGCGGAGTCGAGCGCGGAGGCCGAGTACGAGGAGGTCCTCGTCAAGAGCTTCCCCCTGCTCCGCGCCATCTACCTCGCGGAGCGCGTCGCGGACGCCGGCCGAGCGTCCGCGCGGTGCGCCCAGGCGACGGGCGCGCCGCGCCGATGACGTGCCCGACGGACCCGTGCGCGCGGCGAAGAAGCGAGTGCGGCGCGCATGCCGCACCGCGTATACTCGCCGCGCAGAAGGAGACGTGGCCTTGAAACGAGACAGCAACATTACGCAGAGGGGGGTCACGGTGCGTCGAGAGGTCGAGGACCTCGTCGTCGACGGCGCGATCCAGCCCATCGTCGAGGCGCTCGACAGCCACCTCGGCGTGGTCCTGGCGTCGAGCTACGAGGTGCCCGGCCGGTACACGCGCTGGGACATCGGCTTCATCAATCCCCCGCTCGTGCTCGTCTCCCGGGGCCGCGACTTCCGGTTCACCGCGCTGAACGAGCGCGGGCGGGTGATCCTGCCGGCCATCGACGAGGCCCTCCGGAATTTCGACGCGGTCGCGGCCATCGAGCGCCGCGCGGACGAGGTGGTCGGCGCGGTCCGGCCGCCGGGCGAGCGGGTGCCGGAGGAGCTGCGCAGCCGGCAGCCGTCCATCTTCTCGGTGCTGCGGCGGATGATCGAGCTCTTCGGGGTCCCGGGCGACTCGCTCTTCGGGCTCTACGGCGCGTTCGCGTACGATCTCGCCTTCCAGTTCGAGCCCATCCGGCTCCGCCTCGAGCGCCCGGCGGATCAGCGGGATCTCGTGCTCTACCTCCCCGACGAGATCGTCGCCGTCGACCATCGCCGCGAGCGGGCGACGCGCACGCGCTACGAGCTCGAGTTCGGCGATCGCTCGACCGACGGGCTGCCGCGCGAGGGCGCGGCGCGCGCCTACGTCGGCGCCGATCGCGCGCCGCCGAACGAGTACGCGCCGGGCGAGTACGCCGAGCTCGTCCGGGTCGCGCGGGAGTCGTTCAAGCGGGGCGATCTCTTCGAGGTCGTCCCGGGCCAGACGCTCCACGAGCCGTGCCCGGTCGCGCCCACCGAGCTGTTCCACCGCCTGCGCGAGCGCAACCCGGCGCCCTACGGCTTCCTGATGAACCTCGGCGAGTCCGAGTACCTGATCGGCGCCTCGCCGGAGATGTACGTGCGCGTCGAGGGCAACCGCGTCGAGACGTGCCCCATCTCGGGCACGATCGCGCGCGGCAGCGACCCGATCGCCGACGCGGCCCAGATCGCGCGCCTGCTCGCCTCCGCCAAGGACGAGTCGGAGCTCACGATGTGCACGGACGTCGATCGCAACGACAAGTCCCGCATCTGCGTGCCGGGGAGCGTCCGCGTGATCGGGCGCCGCCAGATCGAGATGTACTCGCGGCTGATCCACACGGTCGATCACATCGAGGGGCGGCTGCGCGAGGGGTTCGACGCGCTCGACGCGTTCCTCGCGCACACCTGGGCGGTCACGGTCACGGGGGCGCCGAAGGCCTGGGCCATGCAGTTCATCGAGGATCACGAGCGCTCGCCGCGCGCGTGGTACGGGGCCGCGGTCGGGATCGTCGGCTTCGACGGCAGCATGAACACGGGGCTCACGCTGCGCACGATCCGCCTCAAGGACGGCGTGGCGCAGGTCCGGGTGGGCGCGACGCTGCTCTACGACTCCGATCCCGACGAGGAGGAGCGCGAGACCCACGTGAAGGCGTCGGCGCTCATCGACGCGATCCGGAGGCCGCGCGGGGTCCCCACGACGGCTCCGGCGGCCATCCACCCGGTGCCGGGGGGCGGCCTCAAGGTGCTGCTCGTGGATCACCAGGACTCGTTCGTGCACACGCTGGCCAACTACCTCCGGCAGACGGGCGCCGAGGTGATGACGCTCCGCGCCGGCTTCCCGCACAAGGAGATCGACGCCTACGCTCCCGATCTCGTGGTGCTCTCGCCCGGCCCTGGGACGCCGAGCGATTTCGATCTCTCGGGGACGCTCTCGGCGCTGATCGAGCGGCGGCTGCCCGTCTTCGGCGTCTGCCTGGGCCTTCAGGGGATGGTCGAGCACTTCGGGGGCAAGCTCGGCGTGCTCGACTACCCGATGCACGGCAAGGCCTCGAAGGTGCGCGTGCTGGGCGGGCGCCTCTTCGAGGGGCTGCCGCGCGAGTTCCACGCGGGGCGCTACCACTCGCTCTATGCGCTGCGCGACGCGCTCCCCTCTTCGCTGAAGGTCACGGCCGAGACCGAGGACGGGGTCGTCATGGCGCTCGAGCACACGGAGCTGCCGATGGCGGCGGTGCAGTTCCACCCCGAGTCGATCCTCTCACAGCACGACAACGTGGGGCTGCGGCTCGTGTGGAACGCGGTCGCGGATCTGCGCCGGGAGCGGCGCTGAGAGCGCCTGAACCGGTTCAGACCACAAAATGAAAAAGCGCCGCCGGGGCCTCGGGGGGGGAGAGGCCACGCCAGCGACGCTGGGCTGCATAAGAGCATCAGGCGTGCCAGGCGTGATTCCGTCGTAGTCGCGCACTTCGCATGGATGTCCAGGGCGGTCGTTTCGCTTCTGCAAGCGCAGTGCTGCACACCTGCAAATGCGGGGGCGCCCGGGAACGCTCAGGCCGGTGCCTGCGCGCTCTCGCTACGCCGCACAAAAACACCCTTGCTGTACGCCATGAAGAACCCGAGCCGCATGGCGTTGCGCTCGGTGGGGATACCGGGACTGGCGCTGATGCACGCCAGGTGGCGACCCCGCTCGCGCACCCGCTCCAGGCGGCGGACGATGAGCGCCTGCTGGATGCCGCGCTCGCGGAACCGGGGGAGCACCGAGGCGCCGAAGAGCGCGGCGCCGTCGCCGGCGATCTCCACGCTGCCGCCGCCGGCGGGCTCGCCGTTCACGAGCGCGAGGTACGCGTCGCAACCGGGTTGCGCGACCACCCGGCGGGTGATCTCGAAGAGCGCGGGCGCGAGCGGCTCGCCCTCGGCCCGGAAGCCGCTCGTCGACACCTCGATGAACACCCGGACCTGCGCCTCGTCGCCCGGATCGACGCGCACGATCTCGAGCCCCTCGGGGCCTCGGTACGGCACCAGCGCGCGGAGGTCCTCGTCCGGCGCGATCTCGCGCGCCAGCACGTTCTCGAACTCGCGCAGCACGAACCCCCGCGCGGCGAGGCCGCGCACCAGCGACTCGTGCGCGAAGGGACAGACATGGATCTGCGGCTCCGTGCCCCGCGTCGCGTAGAACGCCACGAGACGATCGAGCTCCTCGACGGAGACGGGCCCATCGAGCCCGAGCCCCGCGGCGAAGTTGCCCCAGGAGCCGTCTCCGTCGAAGGCCATCGACCCGCCCGCGATGGGCTCGGCGCAGGCGACCACGGAGGAGGTGCCGAGCGCCAGCCGGCGCTCCTCGAGCCGGGCGATCTCGGCGTACGACGGCCTCGACACGGGCCTGCTCGTCATCGGAGTCGGAATCGGAATCGGAGAGAAGCGCTCACGTGACATGGTGTTCTCCATCCTAGTCCGCCGAGCGCGCCTCGTGCAGTCGTGCAGAGGAGCACGAGCGCGCCTCCGGCGCCGCCGCCAGGAGGCCGCGCCGCCGGGCGGAGGCCGCGCGCCCGAGCCGTCCCCGGGGAGCGCGCTCGGCTGCCGCCGGCGCCGTCCGGGGCTGCGCCGCCCCACGATCTCCGCTCGCGCGGCCGCGGGCGTTGCGGCTATGCTGCGCCGCCATGAGTAGGATCTTCCGTTCACTTCCCCCGGCCGGCACCCAGCTCGGCATCGCGTTCTCGGGCGGGCTCGACACGCGCTGTGCGGTGGCGTGGCTCGCGCGCAACGGGCTCAAGGTGCACGCGTACACCGCCGATCTGGCGCAGCCGGACGAGGACTCCCCCGGCGACATCCCGCCGATCGCCCTGCAGCACGGCGCCGTCTCCGCCAGGCTCGTGGACTGTCGCGACGCGCTCGTCCGCGAGGGCATCCTCGCCATCCAGTGCGGCGCCTTCCACCTCTCGACGGGCGGCAAGAAGTACTTCAACACCACGCCGCTCGGCCGCGCGGTGACCACGACCGCGATCGTGCGCGCGATGCGCGACGACGACGTCCACGTCTTCGGCGACGGCAGCACGCACAAGGGCAACGACATCCAGCGGTTCTATCGGTATGGCATCTTCGTCGACCCCTCGCTCAGGATCTACAAGCCCTGGCTCGACCCGAAGTTCGTGGGCGAGCTCGGCGGGCGCAAGGAGATGAGCGAGTACCTCGAGCGCCACGGGCTGCCCTACCGCATGGGGACGGAGAAGGCCTACAGCACCGACGCGAACGTGCTCGGCGCGACGCACGAGGCGAAGGATCTCGAGCACCTGAACACCGGCATCAAGATCGTCCAGCCGATCATGGGGGTCGCCTCGTTCCGGCCGGAGGTCGCCATCGAGGCCGAGACGATCACCCTCGGGTTCGAGCGCGGCGTCCCGACGGCCATCAACGGCAAGCGCTTCGGCTCCCTGTTCGAGCTGTTCGTCGAGTGCAACCGGATCGGCGGGCGCCACGGGCTCGGCATGAGCGATCAGATCGAGAACCGGGTGATCGACGCGAAGAGCCGCGGCATCTACGAGGCGCCGGGCATGGCCCTCCTCCACGCCGTCTACGAGCGGCTCCTGTCCGCCATTCACAACGAGAACACCCTCGACGTGTACTTCACCCAGGGCCGGCGCCTCGGGCGCCTGCTCTACGAGGGCAAGTGGTACGACCCCGAGGCCATGATGCTGAAGGACGCGCTCTCGCGCTGGATCGCGCCCGGCGTGACCGGCGAGGTGACGCTCGAGCTGCGCCGCGGCGACGACTACAGCCTCCTCAACACGCGCGCCGACTACATGGCCTACGCGCCGGACAAGCTCTCGATGGAGAAGGTCGAGGAGGCCTATTTCACCCCCGAGGACCGCATCGGCGCGCTCGAGCTCCAGAACCTCTCGGTGACGGACAACCGCCAGTTCCTCATCCACCTCATCGAGAGCACGCAGGCCCTCGGCCCGGGCGGCGCCCCCGCCATCGGCGAGCTGCTCGGCGGCGACAAGCCGAAGCAATGAGCCGAGACGAGCGGAAACGATAGCTGAGCGGAGGCGGCGCGGCCGGCTTCGCTCGCGAGGCGCCGCGGCCCGGGGCACCCCGCTCTGGCCGCGGCGCTCGCCCTTCCGGCCCGGCAAGGTTGCGCCCGGCGCGCGCCTGGGTCACCAAGAACGTCCAAACCCGGCCCGCCTGGAGCGGCGCCGGCCCAGGGAGGTGGTCTCATGTTCAAGCAGTTCATCGTCCAGGCGCTCGCCGCGGGCCTCGCGGTCATCGTCGGCGCCAAGCTCATGCCGGGCGTCCGCATCCGCAAGATCCAGACGGCGCTGGTCGTCGCCGGCGTCTTCGCGCTCCTCAACCTCCTGCTCGGCTGGCTCGTGAACTTCCTCGTCGCCGTGGCGCTCCTGCCCGCCGCCATCCTCACGCTCGGCCTGGCCTATCTCTTCTTCGGCCTCGTCGTGAACTCGGTGCTGCTCTACGCGACGGACAAGCTCATCGACGATTTCGAGATCCGGGGACTCGGGCCGCTCTTCGGGACGGCCGCCCTCATCTCGATCGCCGGGTGGCTCTTGCCGCGCCTCCTGTGAGCTCACCCGGCTGAGCGCGAAGGTTGATCAACGCGATCGCTGTCCAGAGATCGAGGACCGGTCTGTAGAAGACCGGCGACCGAGCCGCCGGTCGTCTCGCGTCCCTTCGCGCGTGGGTGATGCATCGCGCTATCCTTGCTCCCCGGGCGACCCCAATGGCGAGGGCGCACGCGCGGCGGGGCAACTGCACCATGGCTCATGGTGGGTTAAGACTCTTGACATACTCAACTTGGTGAGCTCCCATGCTTTGAACCAAAGGAGGGGCATTGGTGGAGCTGCCGCACTACACGCTGCGGGACAAGCTGTACGACAGCGCCGGACGGGTGCTGTACCGTGGCATTCGCGACAACGATGGCATCCCCGTCGTCATCAAGTTCCTCAAGGACGAGCACGCGAACCCGCGCGACCTGGCCAAGCTGCGACACGAGTTCAGCATCCTGCGAGAGATCGACTGGCCGGGGGTCATCAAGGCGCACGCGATCGAGGTCCATGAACAGTGCGCCGGGCTTGTCCTCGAGGACGTCGGCGAGACGCCGCTGAGCGAGCGCCTGCGCGGCCGCGCGCTCGACCTCGCGCAGGCGCTCCACGTCGCTCGCGCGCTGGCGACGATCCTCGACGGCGTCCACGCGCACGGCGTGATCCACAAGGACATCAAGCCGGCAAACATCGTCGTGGACGACAGGTTGCAGAGCGTCCACCTGATCGACTTCAGCATCGCCACGCGCCTCTCGCAGGAGGCGCAGACGGCCCTGCGCCCCGACACGCTCGAAGGGACCCTCGCCTATATCTCGCCCGAGCAGACGGGGCGGATGAATCGAGTCGTCGACTACCGGACAGACTTCTATTCGCTCGGTGTCACCTTCTACGAGATGCTCACCGGGGCCCTCCCGTTCGACTGCACCGATCCCACGGAGGTGGTCCACAGCCACATCGCGAGGACGCCTATCGCGCCGCACGAGCGCGATCCGACGATCCCCGAGATGGTATCGATGATCGCGATGAAGCTGCTCGCCAAGGCGGCGGAGGACCGGTACCAGCGGGCGGAGGGGCTGGCAGCGGATCTCGAGCGGTGCCTCTCCGAATGGCAGCAGAAGGGGAGGATCGCGCCGTTCGAGCTGGGGCGGCGGGACGTCAGCGAAAGGCTCCAGATCCCGCAGAAGCTCTACGGGCGAGCGGCGGAGATCGGGGCCCTGGTCTCGGCGTTCGATCGCGTGAGCGAGGGGGCGGCGGAGCTCGTGCTCGTGACGGGAGCGGGCGGGATCGGCAAGTCGGCGCTGGTCCACGAGCTGCACAAGCACGTCGCCCGGCGCCATGGCAGCTTCGTCGCCGGCAAGTTCGATCAGCTCCACCGCGAGGTCCCTTTCGCCGCCTTCACGCAGGCCATTCGGGCGCTCATCTCGCACCTGCTCGGGGAGTCGTCCGTCAAGCTCGCGGCGTGGAGGTCCGCGCTGCTCGAGGCGCTGGGCGCGAACGGGCAGCTGCTCGTCGACCTGATCCCCGAGCTCGAGCTGATCGTCGGCCCGCAGCCCGTGGCCGTCGCCCTCGGGCCCTCGGAGTCCCAGAGCCGCCTGAGCCTCTTGATGCAGAGCTTCGTCCGGGTGTTCTGCTCGCCGTCGCACCCCCTCGTGCTCTTCTTCGACGATCTGCAATGGGCCGACGCGGCGTCGCTCTGGCTCTTGCGCCAGCTGCTCTCTGGGCCCGGGCGTGGGCACCTGCTCGTCGTGGGGGCCTATCGGGACAGCGAGGTGGACGGGGCCCACCCGCTGCGCGCCGCGCTAGAGGAGCTGCGCAAGCAGGGGCTCGATCCGTCCGAGATCAGGCTCGGCCCGCTCGATCTGCCGAGCGTGCGGCTGCTCCTCGCGGAGACGTTCAAGGAGAGCGAGGTCGAGCGCGTGGAATGGCTCGCCGCTCAGGCGATCGCGAAGACCGAGGGCAATCCGTTCTTTCTCTCCCAGTTCTTGATCGGGCTCCACGGCGCGAAGCTCGTGCGGCTCGACCGGGCCACGGGGCGCTGGGTCTGGGACGAGGCGACGATCGCGTCGGCGCCGGTGACCGACAACGTCGTCGATTTCATGGCCACGCGAATACAGGCGCTGGAGCCGAGCACGCGGCGCGTGCTCTCGCTCGCCGCGTGTATCGGCCACCAGGTCGACCTGACGACGCTGGCGACGATCGCGGAGCTGCCGCATGCCCAGACGGCGGTGGCGCTCTGGCCATCCCTGCGGGACGGGCTGCTCTTGCCGATCGGCGGAGACTACCGGCTGCTTCCTGTGGTGAGCGATCCGGACGACCTCGATCCGGGCGCGCTGGCCAAGCTGGACGCGTCCTACCGGTTCCTGCACGATCGCGTGCAGCAGGCGGCGTACTCCCTCATCCCGGCGGAGGAGCGGGAAGATGTCCACCTCCGCATCGGGAGGTGCTTGCGCAGGACGCTCCCGGACGAGCCGCGGGCCGAGCTCGCCTTCGAGCTGGTCCGGCACCTCAACCTCGGCGCCGCGCGGATGCGCGACAGGGAGGAGCGCGCCGATCTCGCGCGGCAGAACCTCGCGGCCGGCCGCATGGCGAAGGCGGCGACGGCGTTCGCGTCGGCGGCCGGCCTCTACGCCGCGGGGATCACGGCGCTCGACGAGGGGAGCTGGGAAGAGCTCTACGATCTCACGTTCGCGCTGCACCGCGAGCGCGCCGAGTGCGAGTACATGGCGGGCCGCCTCGAGGAGGCCGAGGCGCACCTGGACGGGCTGCTCGCCCACGTGCGCCACAGCGGGCAACGCGGAGGGATCTTCGGGTTGCGGGTCACGCTCTACCTCGCCCAGGCGCGGTTCGCCGAGGCGCTCGCCGCGGGGCGCCAGGGCCTCGCGCTCTTCGGCATCGACGCGCCGGGGACGAGCGAGGAGACCCAGGCGGCCTGCGACGGGCTGCTCGCGACGATCGATGAGCTCCTCGCCGGCCGAACGATCGAGTCGCTCCTCGACGCGCCCACGGTGTCCGACCCGGATCTCCAAACCTGCCTTCAGCTCCTCGCCGAGCTCAAGGTGCCGGCCTATTTCGTCGAGCCGGGCCTGTACTCGTACGTCGTGCTCAAGGCGGTTCATCTCTCGCTATTGCATGGCAATTGTCGCTCGTCTGCGGACATCTTCGTCACGTTCGGGTTCTTTCTCTCTGGCAGCCTGGCCCGCTACGCGGAGAGCGTCCGTTTCGGCAAGCTCGCCCTCGATCTCACCGAGAGGTTCGGCGCGACGAGCGCCTCTCACAGGGTCTTCTATGTGCTCGGGTACCTGATGCCCTACGGCGAGCCCTTGCGCGCGGCGCTCACCTATTTCGAGCGCGCCAAGCAGCTCGGCCTCGAGTGCGGGGATCTCGTCCACGGCTCCGCGGCGATCGGGGAGCTCGCCGCCGCGACGCTCCGCGTGGGCGAGCCGCTCGACAGGGTTCGCGAGGAGATCCAGCGCGGTTTCCTTGTCACGCGGCGCACGCAGGTCGTGCTGGCCAGCGAGATGCTCACGCTCCTGCAGCAGGTCGTCGCCTGCCTGGAGGGCCGCACGGCGTCGCCAACATCGCTCAGTGACGACGTCGTGGAGGAGGAGGCCTGGGTCGCGCGCCTCGCCAGCCTCGGGATGAACCACCTCCGGTTCTACCATCTCCTCACCAAGATGCAGCTCCTGTTCCTCCATGGGGACGCCGCTGGGGCGTTCGCCATGATCGAGGCCGCAGAGCAGTTGCGCGCAGGCGCGTTCGGGCAGCACTGGCCGACGGAGCTCCCGTTCTACGCGGGGCTCATCCTCGCGGCGGTCTATCCCACCGCGCCCGCGGAGGAGCAGCCGCGCTTGCGCGAGGCGCTGGTCCGTCAGCAAGAGCGACTCGCGATCTTCGCGGACGCCTGTCCGGCGAACGCACGGCACCAGCAGAAGCTCGTCGCCGCGGAGGTCGCCCGGATCGAGGGCCGCCCCTCCGAGGCGATCGACGCCTATGAGCAGGCCATCCAGCTCTCGCGCCAGCATGGCTTTCCCCATCACGAGGCGCTGGCCAACGAGCTCTGTGCCGGGTTCTTCATGGCGCGCGGGCAGACCAGGGTCGCTCACGTCTACGTGTCCGAGGCGCTCGGCGGCTACGCGCGCTGGGGCGCCGTTGTGAAGGTCGCCCAGCTCAGGGAGCGGTACCCCTCCATGGTCCCGGCCCCGGTGATGCTGCCGTTGAGCGCGTCGGCCGTGACGGCGGAGAGCACGACGAACGGGACGACCGGCGCCCAGCTGCTCGACGTCACCGCCGCCCTCCGCGCGGCGCAGGCCATCGCCAGCGAGATCGTGCTGAGCAGGGTGGTTCATCGGGTCATGCGCATCGTGCTGGCGAACGCCGGAGCCGAGCGCGGCTTCTTGATCCTGAATCAAGGCGCCGATCTGCGGGTGGAGGCGTTCCTGCAGGTCGGCCCGGACACCGTGCAGGTGGGGCTCAACACCCCGCTCGAGTCGCGCGCGGATCTGGCGCAATCCGTGGTCCAGCTCGTCGCCCGCACGCTCGATCCGGTGGTGCTGAGCGACGCCCGGTACGACCTCCGGTTCGCCGGCGACCCCTACGTCATCGCCGCCCAGCCGAGGTCCCTCTTGTGCATCCCGCTGACGCACCAGGGGCGGCTGCGGGGCGTCCTCTACCTGGAGAACAACGTCGCCCAGGCCGCCTTCACCGAAGGCCGGATCGAGCTCTTGCAGATGCTCTGCGCTCAGGCGGCGATCGCCGTGGAAAACTCGCTGCTCTATGCCCATGTTCAGGAGGTGAGCGCGCAGCTCCAGGAGGCGAACCGAGGTCTGGAGAAGGAGGTCGCCGAGCGCACGGAGGAGCTGCGCGCCGCCAATCAGCACCTGCAGCATCAGACGGAGCAGCTCCACGTCGCCAATGGGCGCTTGCAGCACGAGCTGGCGGAGCGGGAGAAGACCGAGCGTTCGCGCGCTGATTTGCAGGGAGAGGTCATCCGCATGCAGAGCGATCTGCTGGAGGAGCTGTCCACGCCCCTCATCCCGATCACGAATCAGCTCATGGTGCTGCCCCTGATCGGCACGGTGGACAGGCGGCGCGCCGAGCGGATGCTGCACACGATCTTGCAAGGCGTCGAGCGCCACCAGGCGCGCGTCGTGATCATCGACGTCACGGGGCTGAAGCAGATCGACGTTCAGGTCGCCGAGACGCTGATCCGCGCCACGTCGGCGCTTCGCCTGCTCGGCGCGAAGGCGGTCATCACGGGGATGCGGCCGGAGGTGGCGCGGCTGCTCGTGGAGATCGGCGTGGATCTGAGCCGCGTGGAGACCCGCGGCACGCTGCAGAGCGGGATCGCGCGCGCGATCGGGGGCCTCGGGCGGCGCAGCTGAGTGGGGAAGTCAGATCACGGGTGGTCGGTCGGGTCGGCCGGGTCGGTGTGATGGTCCTCCTCATCGCCGTCCCGGAAGCCATCCTCATCGCGGTCGAGGCCGATGCGCACCCCTGAACCGGGCGGTACACAGGTGTACGTCAGCTCCCTGTCCGCGGCGAGCGAGAGCTGCCGGAGCAGCGCGTCGGCGATCGGCGGGAGGGCCACGCGGTTGCTGATGAACTTGCCATTACGGTAGAGGAAGCCGAGGTCGGCGTGGAGGACGCGCGCCTTGGCCACCAGATCGCACTCGCCGACGTCCGCCCGCGCGATCAGGAGGTCGATGCGCGGCCCGACCGCCGCCGCGTTGCTGCTCGTGAGCGTCGCCTGCTGGCCCACGATCGGCGCCATGTTGCTGGCGAAGACGAGCAGGTAGGCCTCCACGGCCCGGCGCAGGGGGTTGCCGGGCGGGCCATCCGGGAAGGCGCCCGAGGCGAACCCGAAGGGGCTCGCCTGGCTGAAGCCGAGGTTCGTGTGGAAGCGGAACATCGTGTCCGTGCTTCCATCATGCACGAACCCGAAGCCGCGGACCTGATCGCCCATGTGCTCGTGATCGATGGCGTTGAAGTTCGGGTGAGGCGCGAAGCCGAACATGCCGACCTTCTGGTAGAGATTGCGGAGGTGGGGGATCTTGAACCCCTCTGTCGCGGCGTCGAAGTTCCGCCGGCCGTCCGTCCCGAAGAAGCCCGGGATGGCGACGCCGAACTCGGCGTTGGCCGTGGGGTCGAGGACGTGGCAACGGGAGCAGGGGAACTCTCCGGGCTCCGATGGCGAGTTCTCGAAGAAGTCCCGGCCGATGTCCTGCTCCGGCGTGAGGGCGTTGTCCAGGGCGCGGATCGGGTTCGGCGGATAGGTGATCTGCAGGGCGAAGTCGGTGAACGCCTGCATGTCCTCGTCGGGGATGGGCTCGCTCCGCCCGAGGAGGCCCGTGAAGGCCACGTTGAACTCCTTGAACGCGGTGTCCTCGTCGAAGATGCCGCTGTCCGGCTGGACGCTGGGCCCGTCATCGCCGCCGGTGCGGTCGCCCCGCCAGTGCATCGGGCCGTGGTTGGCGAGCCCGCGGAGGCTCTGCGTCGTCATCGGGCCCTTCATGGAGTGGAAGTCGTCGTTGAACCCGAAGTCCGACGGCCTGAGCACGAACAGCCCTTCATCCGTCCTCACGACGTCGTCCGGGTTGCCGAGGTTCCACGCGAGGCTGTCGAAATCGCCGAAGACGTGGCAGCTCCCGCACGACGAGTCGCCGTGGCTCGAGCTGAAGGCGGCGTCGTAGAGGAAGCGGCGGCCGCGGACGATGCTCTCCGGCTCGGGGCTATACATCGGGACGTGCGCCACCTCGGTGTTCGTCGTCGTGTTGATCACCGAGATCGAGTTGTCGAACCGGGTGAGCACGTAGAGCTTCTTGCGTGGCTCGTCCAGGACCAGGCCGGTCGGGCCGCCGCCGCTCACGGGGATCTGGCTCGCCGCGCTCGGGACGAACGTGTCGCTCTCGAGCTGGGCGGTGCTGAAGACACCGATCTTGCTCGAGCCAAAGGCCGAGACATACAGCTTGGCGCCGTTCTTTGTGATCGCCATCCCGAGCGGCGTGGCGAGGCTCTTCGCGTTCTCGGCGTTCGGGAGCGGGGCGCAGCACGCGCTGTAATCGATGTGTTTGTTCAGGTGGCGCGGCGCGACGCCGGCGCCGCTGAGGACGGTGATCCGGCTCTCGTGCAGGTGTCCCCGGACGGTCTGTCCGCCAAAGATGCCGGGGCCCTCGAAGCGCTTGTCGTTCAACGCCTCGGTGTTTGTGACGTAGATCTTCCCGTTCACCGGGTTGACGGCCATGTTGTAGAGGATGGTGCCGACGCCCTGGAAGTAGCCGGCCGGGCCGGCGACCTTCGCGGGAGGGTTGGCCATCGCATCGATGACGAAGACGTCCTTGTCGGGCAGGGAGAACTTCACCTTGTCGTCCCACACCCGGCCGAGCTCATCGACCCAGTGGGTCCCGTCGAACTTGGCGATGAGGCTCGTCTCGGGGCGCGGGACGCCCTCGAAGTTCGTGGCTGGCCCGGGGATGCCGCCGGCGGCTTCACCGCCGTCGGGGACGTGGTTCTCGTGGATGCTCGTGGTGCGGTTCCCCGAGTGGAATGCCGCGGCGTACACCCGCTTGCCGTCGGGCGTCACCTCCAGCGCGCGAGGCGTGTCGCCGAAGAGCGCGACGATGCTCAGGGGATTGCCGCCGAGCGTGCTGCCGAGGTTGTCGGCGTCGAAGACCCAGACGTCAGCGCGGCCCACGCCGGGCGTCGTGAGCTGCGGATCGTTCGGTCTGTTCTGACCGCGGTGCGCCGTCGTGATGAAGGCGCGGCGCCGGCCCGGGCCGGCGAAGACGATGTCGCGGGGCTCGTCGCCGACGAGCAGGGTGCGGACGACGCGGCTCCTCCGCGGGTTCTTGACGTTCACGACGCTGACGCTGTCCGAGAGGTGATTGACCACCCAGACCTCATGGTTATTGCGCGCGGCGACGGCCACCGGCTCGAGGCCGACGGACACCGACGCGCGATGCGTAAGGCCATGCGGACCGACGTCGAAGATCTCGAGGCGATTGTCAGGCGTGTTGACCGCGAAGAGCCGCGATCTGTCGGGCGAGAGCGCCAGCGGGCGAACCTGTCCGCTCTCGAAGAGCGTGAACGATCGCGGCGCGCTCTCGACGCGCTCCTGACTGCTTGCGATGGCCGGAGCGTCGGCGGCCGAGTCAAGCTCGGTGTCATCCTGAGAAGGTGAGCAGGAAGAGATTAAACAGACCGTGCACAGGTAGGCGACTCTTCTCATGGGGCATCTCCTTGAATATCGGGCATGATATTTCGCTGACCGATCATAGGGATGGGAAAGGGCATCGTTATGATGTACAAGCTCCGGCGCGATGGGCATCGGGCGCGCCGGACAACGGCTGCCATGTCGAATGCAGCCTCGCAGCGGCAAGCTGAGTTGTTACCGGGAGAGCATTCTATGCGAATGCAACAATGAAATAATTCGCGCTCGAGATGACGACGATGTGCGCGGCTGTGCGGGGCTGGCGACCGCCCCTTGGAGCCCTGGTACCGCCGGCTGGTCGTTCGGCTGCGCCGCGAACTCGGCGCGGCGCAGCCGGCGCGTTCGGCGCCCGCACGCGTGCGCGCAGGGCGTTGGGCGCATTCGCCCCCCCGCGCAGCGGCTTCCTTAGTCCCCCTTGATTGTAATCCCGCCCAACTTAGATCTAACAGTCTAGCACGAGCGTGATAAATCGAAAAGGCGGCGACTCAATGCAAAACGGCAGCACGGCAGCGACCCGAGTTGGCGGCGCGGCGTGGGTTGCGCGACAGCGGTATCCAGCCTCGATCGGGTGACGGCGATGCCCTCGCGACGCGCCGCGGCTCCAGCCAGCCGCGGCGCGCTCTCGCCGAGGCCCTACCAGAGCTGGTGAACGGCAGGCCGCAGCCGGCGATCGTAGATCTCGCGGATCTTCGCCATCGTCTCCTGCGGCAGGGCGGGCAGGTCCGCCGCGCTCGCGTTCTCGTCCACCTGATCAGGGCGCTTCGCGCCGGGGATCACGCACGTGACCGCGTCCTGCATGAGGATCCAGCGCATCGTCCACGCGCCCATGCTCACGCCGGCAGGCACGAGCGGGCGGAGCTCCTCGACCACCTCGAGGCCCAGATTGTAGTCGACCCCCGAGAACGTCTCGCCCTTGTCGAACGCGGCGCCCTCGCGGTTGAAGTTGCGGTGATCGTCGGCCGCGAACTTCGTCGCGGCGCTCATCTTGCCGGTGAGCAGCCCCGATGAGAGCGGCAGCCGCGCCAGGATCCCGACCTGCCGGCGCTTCGCCTCGACGAAGAAGAGGTCGGCCGGGCGCTGCCGGAGGACGTTGTAGATGATCTGCACCGACTGCACACCGGGGTATTCGATGGCCTTGAGCGCCTCTTCCACCCGCTCGACGCTGACCCCGTAGAAACGGATCTTGCCCGCCTTCACCAGCCGATCGAGAGCGTCGAACGCCTCGGGCCGATAGTAGACGTCCGTCGGCGGGCAGTGCAGCTGGACCAGGTCGAGCGCGTCCGTCTCGAGGTTCTTCAGGCTGCGGTCGATGAAGGCCGTGAGGTTCTCCGCGGTGTAGCTGGCCGCGGTGTGCGGGCTCAGCCGCCGGCCCGCCTTCGTCGCGATGACGATCTCCTCGCGCCGCTCCCGCCGGAGGCGCGCGAGCAGCCGCTCGCTCCGACCGTCGCCGTACACGTCCGCGGTGTCGAAGAAGTTCACGCCGCGATCGACGGCCCGGTGCAGCGCCGCGAGCGACTCCGTGTCGTCGACGTCGCCCCAGGTGCCCCCGATCGCCCAGGCGCCGAAGCTCACCGAGGAGACACGGAGACCCGTCCTGCCAAGTGGTCGATATTCCATGGCGGCGCATACAACCAGATTTCATCGGCCACGGCGAGCGCGCCGTGGGCACGCTCAGGCGGGCTCGACCCCGCGGCGGCGGTGCGCGCGCTTGCTGCGCTCGACGAGCGCGACGAGCTCCTCCCGCGTGACCCCGAGCCGCGCCGCGGTCCGATGCGCGAGCGACGTGCGGGCGACCCCGTCCACGAACTGGTATGTCGGCCACTGCTGCTCGTCGAGCTCGACCTGCAGGAACACGAGCCGATCGACCGGCCGGTCCCGCTCGAGCCGCGCCGCGAGCTCCAGGAAATGCGTCGTGATGAAGGCCTGAGGGCGGAGCTCCGCGAGGAGCGAGATCACGAGCTGGAAGATCTCCTCTCCCTCCGACGGGTTCGTGCCAGAGCAGAGCTCGTCGAGCACCACCATGTCGCCGACCTGCATCGCCTCGAAGAGCGACCGGATGCGCAGGAGCTCCATCCCGAGTCGGCCCTCGCTCTGGTCGGCCTGCGCCTGCTCGATCAGCGAGACGAAGAGCCCGTGGCACGGCGACAGGCGGGCCTCCGCGGCCGGCACGAAGAAGCCCGCCTGCCCGAGCATCTGGGCGAGCGAGAGCGCCTCGAGCAGCCGCGTCTTTCCCCCCGAGTTCGGCCCGGTCACGATGACGGTCGCGTCGTGAGGGTCGGTCGCGATGTCGCACGCGACGACGCGCGACGAGCTCGCGAGCAGGATCGGATTGAAGAGCCCCTTGAGCGCCCGCCCGGGGGCCTCGTCGCGCGCGCCGATCGGCCGGGCGAGCTCGGGGCCGCTTGGCCAGGCGAGCTCGGGCAGGCAGACGGAGAGCCCGGCCGCGCGGGCGCGCTCGCGCAGCGCGAGGCCGGCGAGGTAGAACTCGAGATCTCCGAGCAGCTGGATGAGCGCGACGAGATCGTCCTCGATGCCCTCGAATACGCTGTTGACGTAGCGGATGAGCAGCTCGTCGTCGCTGAACCGGTATCCCCGCCAGAGCATCACGAGCTTCGTGAAGACGCGCCCGATCGGCGACTTGTAGAAGCGGTTCTCGCTGTTCTCGCGGATCGACAGGGCGCGGAGGTCGCGGACGTGGCCGTCGGAGCCGACGCGGATCCGGACATCCAGCGTCGCGAGCTCCTCGTCGTACGCGAGCAGGTCCGCGAGGCGGCGGTACGCCTCGGTCTCGCGCACGGCCGCGCCGAACGCGGAGAGCCGCGCGAGGCCGGAGCGGGCGCCCGCGAAGCCGTCGGCGAGCGCGTCGAACGCCTCCTTCGCGGCGACGAGGATGTCCAGCCGGCGCCGGCTGCCCTCCCGGCGAGAGATGGAGATCGTCTCCAGCTGGCCCACCCAGCGGCGCAGCGCCGCGTAGGCGCGCGCGAGGTCGCGGCGCTGCGCCTCCGAGCCGGTGAGCTCGCGGAAGATCTCGCGCCGGAGCTCGACGGTATCGCGGTCGCTCGGCGGCCGGGAGAGCGCGCGGCCGAGCAGCGCCGGGCTCGGGATGTACGTGCGCCCCTCGCTCGTGAAGTGGAGGCAGCCCACGATGAGCTCCTGCAGGAAGACGTGCTGCGCGAAGCGGGCCGGGTCCCAGGTCGACGCGGGCAGCGACGCGGAATCGATGTGCCGGTCGAACGCCCCGCCGGGCGCGCCGCCCGCGAACGCGAACGTCAGCGACTCCTTGACGGCCCGCGCGTCGACCCGGAGCGCCGGCCGGTGCGAGAGGAGGTCGGGCGCGGAGCGCTGCCCGGGCGGGGCGTCTGGCAGGACGGGTTCCGGCGACGCCGCGCTCACGACCTCGAGCCTACGCGGTGTCAGGCCGGAGCGCTCGTCCGGTGTCCGCTGCCGCCTCTGCGCGGTGGCCAGGGAAGGTCTCGGCATGGTCGTCCCGACACGCGCGCCGCGCGGTTGTTCCCGAGCGGCCGGGAGCGACCGCGTTCATGGCACGAGGCCTGCCTCGGTGAGCAGCCGGAGATGCACCATGAGCTATCGCTGCACGATGAGCAGAATACGTTGGTTCTCCGGCCCAACCGTCCTCGCGCTCGCCCTCGTCGGCACGGCCTGCAGGAGCGAGAGCGAGAGAGCGGAGGGAGCGGTCCGCGAGCCGGGGGACCAGACAACGGGCGACAGGATCGCGCCGCCCGAAGGCCAGAACCAGAAGCCGGGCCAGGAGGCGCGCGAGCAGGCCGAGCGCGCGGGTGAGAAGGCCGAGCAGCTCGCCCAGAAGGGCCAGGAGCTCGGCCAGGAGGCGCGCGAGCAGGCCGAGCGCGTGGGTGAGAAGGCCGAGCAGCTCGCCGAGCGAGGGCGCGAGGTGGGCCGCGAGGTCAACGACCAGATGAACCGGGCCGGCGAGCAGACCGGCGCCCTCAAGGACGACCGGGGCTCAGGCGCGCGCGACCAGGCCGCGCCACCCGCGGCTCCCAAGGATCAACGCGCGCAGCAAGGCCGAGATGCGCAGGGCGCGCAGCAAGGCCGAGAGGCGCAGGGCGCGCAGCAAGGCCGGGAGGCGCAGGGCCAGGCCGGCGGCGCCAAGGACAAAGATCAGGCTGGAAGCACCGCCGCGAGCGCGCGCGATGTCTGGACGCAGGCGGCAAAGGACAACGATTATAAGGTCAGCTTCAACCGCGACGGTGCAGTCGTCGCCACCAAGGAGGCGAAGGGCACAGGCGAGCGTCCGCCCGACGAGACGCTCCGGAACGCGGTGGGCGGCAAGCTCGCTGGCAGCGACCATGAAGGAGTGAAGAAGCTGACCGTGACGGTGCGCGACGGGGTGGTCACCCTGCAGGGCAATGTCTCGAGCATGAAGGAGGCGACCGAGGCGGTGAAGGAGGCCCTGGAGGCCGATGGCGTCACCAAGGTGATCTCCTACATCCGTCACGGGTCATGACCGTGACCTCTTCTCCAGCTGCCGTCAGGGCGGCGCGGCAACCGTCAGCGCGCTAGGGAGTGCCTCCGGCCGTGGATGGCCGGCTGGGCGCGGTAGCGAAGTTCGTGGGCCGCAGCTTGACGGAACGCTCGACCGCCTCCGCAGGGGTGAGCGTCAGCATGATCGTCTCATCGAAGCAGTCGGACCTCGACACGACCACGACCTGCGTGCCCACGGGCAGCTCGGTCTTGAGCGGCGTCTTGCCGAGCATCGTTCCCTTCCAGCTCACGGTGGCGTCGGGCGGGTCGCTCGCGATCACCACGCTCACCTTGGGGGCTTCGTCGGGCTTCTTCTCGACAGCCCCCCCGGCCTCCGCGCCGCGCGCAGCGGCGGCAGCCACCGGAGGCTCGGTCACGGGCGCGCGCTTGCTCGCGACATGCAGCGCGCCACCGGCCACCGCGACCAGCGCGGCCAGGCCGGTCGCTCCGATCAGGTAGCTGCGCCTCGAGGTGGACGCGGGCACCGTCGTGGTGGCGCGCAGGCTCACGGAGTCGCTCACCGGGGTCCTCGGCCGCCCGAGGCCCGAGCCCCGCCCGAGGCCCGAGCCCCGCCCGAGGCCCGAGCCCCGCTCGAGACCCGAGCCCCGCTCGAGACCCGAGCCCCGCTCGAGACCCGAGCCCCGCTCGAGACCCGAGCCCCGCTCGAGACCCGAGCCCCGCTCGAGACCCGAAGCTCGATCGAGGCCGGAGCTGCTGGGCTCGCCGACATAGGGGAGCCTGCTGCCCGAGCGCGAGCTCGAGGGACCCGCCGCGAGGCCGATACCGCTCAGCGTCACCGGGCCGGGGGCCTCGCTCATGAGCAACGAGCTCGTCACCCGCTCGATCTGCCCCTTGATCTGCTGGCGGATGGTGGCCCTGCTCTCCGCGAAAATGCCCCGCATGCAGGCGCCGAGGAACTCGCCGCGGATGTCCTCGCCCGACCACTGCAGGTAGCTCTCGAGCACGTCGCACATCTCCTGCGCCGTCGCGAAGCGCTTCGACGGCTCGCGCTCCAGCGCCTTCGCGGCGATCTGGTCGAGCGCGATCGGGATCCCCGGGACGACGGTCGAGAGCCGGGGGATCTTCCCCAGCAGGAGCTGGTGCATCACGCTGATCTGGTCGCCCTCGAACAGCCGCCGCCCGGCGAGGAGCTCCCAGAACACGACGCCCACGGCGAAGATGTCTGCCCGGCGATCCGCCGTCTTGCCCGCCGTGACCTGCTCGGGCGCCATATAGGTGAGCTTGCCCTTGAAGGTCCCGCTCTCGGTGTTGGAGGAGTTGACGGCGGCCTTGGCCACGCCGAAGTCCACGAGCTTCACCGCGCCGTCGTACGTGACGAAGATGTTGTGCGGAGAGACGTCGCGATGCACGATCCCGAGCGGCCTGCCATCGAAGTCGCAGAGCTCGTGCGCGTAATGGAGGCCGCGCAGCACCTCGGCGACGATCCGGATCCACGTGCCGCGGACGAGCCCGCCGGTGCCGGACGCCCGATCGGCGGCCGCCTTGATGACGCGCTTCAGCGGCTGGCCGTCCAGGTACTCCATCACGATGAAGTACCCTTCCTGGTCGCTGCCGACCTCGTAGGTCTGGACGACATTGGGGTGGTTCATGCGCGCCGAGAGCTTGGCCTCGTCCATGAACATGAGGACCTGGCGGTCCTCCTCATCCGCGAAGCTGCGAAGGCGCTTGACGACGACCAGCTTGTTCACGGAGGCCGGCCCGTGAGCCATGGCCAGGAAGACGTCCGCCATCCCGCCGCGGCCGAGCTTCGCAATGGGACGATATCGCCCGAGCCCAAGCTGGGTCGGCGTGTCTCTCAGGATCGACGCTCCGTGTTCTCCGATCACACCCACCTCAGTATGCAAAATTCATTAATTGTGCGTCCAAGTCAATACGAAGAGTTTGCGTTGTCGTCATTGAGGCAACACTGCCCCAGTGAAGTGAAAAACCTGGAACCGTGTGAGCAAGAGAGACACAGGACGACATCCGAACACAGGCGCTCACGCGCGTCTTGACATCACACGCCCGCGTGCGCTGACCATTGGCCATTGCCATTGGCCGTTTGATCGCCGCTCGTTCGCCGCTTGTTCGCGGTCGCTTCGCGCTTCGTTCGGCGGACGCTGGCCGGAGGGGTGCCGATGCAGCTGAGCCGTGACGTGGCTCCCCTGCCGGTTGTGCCGGTGCCTGATTGACCGCGCTGCCGACGCGGGGTTCGCCGCAGGCGGTGATGGAAACGTAACAAAGGCAACGCCGTGTGCAACACGCCACAGCGCGCTTGGTCGAAAATCCAGCGGTCCTCCACGCCACGCCGAGCGCGACAGCACGCCAGGCGCTGCCGCCGCACCGCGATGGCGCTAACGCCGCACCGCGATGATGCCCGCGAGCTCGAAATCGAGCGGGATGCCGTCAGGCTCCCGGTACGCCTCCAGCCGGGTCGCGAACTCGTCGCAGAGCGGCTGGAGCACCTCCGGCGGGAACTCCCGCAGCGCGGCGTGGGTCACGAACCCGCTCTCCTGAAGCCAGCTCGCCACCTGCGCGCCGGAGCCGAACCACAGCCGGAACCGGTGGGTCCACGCCTCCACGGTGCGGAGGCCGCCGCGCTGGAGCACCTCGCTGACCTGCCCGGCGCTTTCCGGGACCGGCAGCTCCACCCTGCCGAGGTTGAGCTCGTCGGCCATCCGGCAATAGACCGCGTACGCCTGCGGCGTGCTGCTCGAGAGGTTCGTGAGGATCCCCGCGCGACCCCCGGACCGGAGCATGCGCCCGAGGCACGGCAACGCTGAGCGCCAGTTCAGGTAGGCGAGACAGAAGCGGAGGGTGACGACATCGAAGCTCGATGCCGCCGCGCGCCGGATGAAGAGCTCGCCCTCCGCGCGCCTCGTCGAGAGCTGCAGCCCCGCGTCCGCGGCTCGGGCCCTGGCGGCCCGGAGCATCTCCTCGGAGCAGTCGACGCCGACGACTTCGCCGGGCGCGACCTGCCTGAGCATCTCCACGGTCTCGATCCCCGTGCCGCACCCGATGTCGGCGCAGCGCGCGCCGGGAACGAGCGCGAGCCCCGCCGTGAGCCGGTCCTGAGGCTGCCTCATATGGCGCCCCCACCGGTCGTCGTACCGCTCGGCGATCCGGTCGTACACCGACCGCACCAGCTGTTCTGCGCTGTGCACCCCCGCCGCGCTCCTTCCTGCTCAGGCGGCCGAGGCGCGCGGAATCGGACGAATCAACGAACCAACGAGCCGACGAACCGACGAATCCGACGGTTCAGACGAATCCGACGGTTCGGACGAATCCGACCGGCGCACCCCTCCGCCGGCCCGCAGGCGAAGCGAGAACGGTGCCAGGCCCAGCAGGGAGTCGGGCCGGCGATTTATGTACAGCGGCTCAGATCAGAGCTTCCAGAGCGCGCAGCCCCAGTGGACGCCGGTCCCGAGCGCGAGCACCATGGCGAGCTGCCCTTTCTTCAGCCTGCCGGCGCGCATCTCCTCGTCGACGAGGATGGGCACGGTGGCGCCGCTCGTGTTGCCGAATCGGTCGATGTTGCTCGGGAGCTTCTCGACGGGCACGCCGAGATCCTTGCGGATGTGCTCGTTGATGCGTCCGTTCGCCTGGTGCGCCAGGAACACGTCGATCTGCTCGATCGCGACGCCCTGAGAGGCGCAGAGCTCCCGCACCGTCGCCGGGAGCTTGGTCACCGCGAACTTGAAGAGCTCGCGGCCGTCCATGCGGGGGATGTGGGCGTCGTCCTCGAACGACGTCTCCTTCCAGTAAGGCCGCGAGCGGAAGCCGCCGCCGGGCACGAAGAGGAGCTCGGCGAAGCGCCCGTCAGAGCAGATCTTGTTGCCGCGCAGGCCCGCGTCCCGATCGGTCGCACGGAGGACGAGCGCGCCCGATCCGTCCCCGAACAGGACGGCGAGGTTCCGGTGGCGGTCAGCGCGCGCCCGCGCCTCCGGCGTCGCGGACCGGCCGTTCTTCGGGTCGAGCGCTCCCCAGTCCTCCCAGGGCATGAAGCCGGCGTGCGCCTCGGCGCCCACGAACAGGATGGTCTTGGCGGCCCCCGTCTGGATGAGCCCGTCGATCGTCTGAAGGCCGAACAGCATCGCAGCGCACTGCTGCCGGATGTCGAGCGCAGGGACGCCGGGGATGCCCAGCTTCGCGCCGAGCACCGCCCCGGAGCCGGGAAAGATGTAGTCCGGCGTCATCGTGGCAAAGAGGATGTAATCGATCTCCGACGGTGAAATTCGCGCGGACTCGATGGCGCGCTTCGCCGCCTCGCACCCGAGGTCGCTCGCCCCCGTGCCGTCCGGCGCGTAGTGCCGCTGGCGGATACCGGAGCGCTGGTAGATCCACTCGTCGGAGGTCGTGATCACCCGCGCGAGGTCGTCGTTGGTGACAGGTTCGCCGGGCACGTAGTGCCCCGTCCCGATGATCTCAAATCCCATCTTTGACACAGACCTGCCTTACTCGAACCGCACGCCCGCGGCGACCGGGAACGGCACGAGGCCGCGCCCGAGCGGCAGTAGAAGCCGCCGAGCCGCGACGGGGCGATCCGCGCATTCCCGCGGTCGGCCTCATGACGCCGCCGGAGCGGTGCTCCCTGCTTGACGGCCGCCGGCGCTCCGGATAGCCTGTCGCGTCCCCGGGCACGATAGGTCCGCCGCTGGCCCGGGCCCGCCGCCGCCGCTCAACGCCGGCGCGCGGCCCAGCTGCAGATGAGGCAGCCGGCCATGTCGTGGCGCAGCGCCGGGCAGTGCTCGCGGCCGAAGTAGATGAGCTGCAGGTGGAGCTTGTTCCACCGCTCGGGGGGGAACGTGCGCTTGAGGTCGCGCTCCGTCTCGACGACGTCCTTTCCGGACGACAGGCCCCAGCGGAACGCGAGCCGGTGAATGTGGGTGTCGACCGGGAAGGCGGGATGGCCGAAGGCCTGCGCCATGACCACCGAGGCCGTCTTGTGACCGACCCCCGGCAGGGACTCCAGGGCCTCGAACGAGGCGGGGACGACGCCGCCGTGCTCGATCGCGATCCGCTCGCTCAGCGCCTTCAGGCGCCTCGCCTTCGTGGGCGCGAACCCGATCCTCCGGATGAGCCCGGCGATCTCCTCGGCCGGCACCGCCGCCATCTCCGCGGGCGTCCGGGCGCGCGCGAGGAGCGCCGGCATCACGGCGTTGACCATCTTGTCCGTCGTCTGCGCGCTGAGCATCACCGCCACGAGCAGCGAATACGGATCCTCGTGGAACAGCGGAATGGCCGGCTGCGGGTACAACCGGTCGAGGACCTCGCCGATCCTCGCGGCTTTCTCGGCGCGCTTCACGGTGGATGTCAGAGCAGCCCGTAGAACGACAGGAGATCGCCGAGCTCCTCGTCGGAGAGGACCTCGGCGGAGAACGGCGGCATCTGCCCGCCGTAGCCGATGAAGGAGCCGTGCCGGACCTTCTCGACGAAGACCATCAGCCGCTCGCGCTCCGTGTACTCGCCGAACGGGTGCTCCTCGAGCGTCCGGTCCGGCAGCGCCGGGGCCCGCTCGACGAGCCGCCCTTCCCCCGAACGAGCGCGCCCGTGGCACGAGGCACAGGCGCGATCGTGGATGAGCTCGCCCCGCCCCGGGTCGCCGGGCGGCGGCTCGCTCAACGTGTAGATCGGCGTGAACGGGACGGCCTCGGCCGCGTCGCCGTCGCTGGGCAGCGACTCCAGGTAGGCGTACATGGCCTGTGCAGCGGGGTCGTCCGCGGTCCAGGGCAGATCCTTGGTCATGAAGAAATAGAGGCAATGGTTGATCGCGCCGAGGAGATCGACCTCCTGCCCGCCCCAGTAGTGCGGGCGCGCGAGGGCGCCGGCGAGCGGGGCGCCGGGGAGCATGGCGCCCCCCGCCTCGCCGGCGATCGCTTCATGGCACGTCGAGCATGCATAGCGATTGAAGCGCGTCTCCGCGATCGAGGGATCCCGGAAGAGCGCCGCGCCGTGCTCCACGGCCGTCGCGTCGACGATCTTCGTCTCGGGATCGCCCGTGCAACCGCAGAGGAGCGCCGCGCAGGCGAGCGCGGCCGGTGCGCCGGAGAGCGCCTTCATCGCGCCCCCGCGGCGACGCGCGCGAACGCGTCGGGATAGAGGCCCACCTCGGTGTCGCTGCGCGTCTCCAGCGTCTCGGGATCGAGCCGGAGCACCCTGCCGGGGGTCTCGGTCTGATCCCCCTCGCAGACGAGGAAGAGCCCGTGCTCCTCGTCGAGATCCGCAAGGTGCGGCCTGAAGCATTCCCCGGAGAGCTCCCGTGAGACGATGTCGTCGTCGCCCGGGGCCACGCCGATCAGCGCGATCGCGTCGGGCACCTGCGTCGGCAGGTAGATGCGGCTCCCGTCGGGGGTCCACGCGACGAAGTAGGGCGCGCCGATCACGGGGATGGTGCGGGATTCGTCGAACGTCTCCGACGCGACATCGAAGAAGCGCACGTCCCTCGTCTCTATGTTGCTCACGGCGATGGTCTTCTGATCGGGCGACATGACGGCGGCGTAGGGCCCGTAGGTGGGGTTGGCGATGCGCGGGCTCGGTCCGACGGGGACGCGCTTCACCTCGGCGTCCGGGTCCGTCAGGTCGACGATCGCGAGGACATCCTCGCCATAGCAGGCGACGTAGGCGCGGGCGGCGTCCGGGCGCGAGAGGACGATGCCGTGCGCGGCCATGCAGACGGGGATGAGCCTCGGCGCGGCCGAGCCCGTGGGCAGGACGGCGTCGGCGTCGATCACCGCGAGGGACGAGCGCGCCGCCTCGATGTCCCCCGGATTGTCGAGCACGCGCTTGAGATCGTAATGAGAGACGACGATGCGGCTGCCATCCTCGGAGATCACGATGTCGCCCGGGTTGGGCTCGACGCGCACCTGTCCGAGGACGCGCATGTCGTCGAGCGCGAGCTTCTGGACATAGCCGGCCACCGCGCTCGATCCGTGGGTCGCGTGGGGGCCGATCGTGCCGGCGAGGACAGGGTACGACAGCGCGACATAGAGCGCGTTTCCCGGGGCGTCCACGGCGACATGATGAGGCCCGTCGAGCGTCACCGGATCGCGGCCCACAGGGTAAACACCGAACCGCTCTCCCGTCGCGAGCGAGATGAGGGAGAGCGTGTCGGAGCGGCTATCGGTGACCACACCCATTCCCCCCTCCGGAACGACGATCTCCGGACGCCGGTCCGGATAGGCGTCCCCCTCATAAGCACCGTAATGGGTCTCGATGAGGGGATCGGGCTCGCTGCAGCCCACCAGCGCCGCCGCCGCGAGGGCGCAGCCCAGGAATCGCGAAATGACCATGGATGACCTCGAAAGGGGCGCCCGGAGCCCGGACGCGCCGCATCCTAGCAGCAGCCGGCGCGCTGGCCGCGGCTCCGCCCTACCATGGTTCAGTCCGCCCGTGCTCATCCACGTGACGCTCCGCGGCGACCCCCGGAACACGTGGGGTAGTTAACACGCATTCCGGAAACTCTCGTTTCTTTGTCGATGCCGGCCGTCAGCAAGGACGATACCGCCTGAATGAACATTTCTTGATCGGGCGCTGCTGTCTTGTCATGTAAGGAAGCGATGAGCCAGACACGAGCTGTGGGCACGAGAACGGCGGAGCCCGACCGATCGCTCCGCACACGCGCGCGCGGAGGTCGCCCCGCGGCGGTCTTCCTCCTTGCGCTCGCGGCCTGCGCGGCGGAGGAGTCCGTCGAGCCCGCGCCCCTGCCTGCGCCGACGCCGCTGCCGGCGCTCGCGGGCGCGCCGCCGCTGACGACCGAGCGCACCCTCGTGCCGCGCACCGCGGTGATCGATCCGCCGGCCAGGAACCCCGCGGTGCCGGTGGAGATCGAGCAGATGCTCGCCGAGGGCTACGGCGAGCTCGAGATCGGGCCGGGACAGCCGCTCGCGCCGGCGACGCTCGACGGCACGCCCCCGCCGCCGCGCGGCCCGCGCCCGAAGCTGCTGACGCGGTTCGTGCACCTCGCCGATACCCAGCTCGCCGACGACGAGTCGCCCGCGCGGCTCGCGATCTTCGACGGGCCCGGCCCCTTCGCGTCGGCGTTCCGCCCGCAGGAAGGGCACGAGTGCCGGATCCTCAACGCCGCCGTCCGCACCATCAACGCGTTCCACCGGAGCACGCCGATCGACTTCGTCCTGCTCGGCGGCGACAACGCCGACAGCGCGCAGACGAACGAGATCGCGTGGTTCACGGCCATCCTCGACGGCGCCGAGCGCGTCGAGTGCGACTCGGGCGACGACGACGATCCCGTCCAGGGCCCGGACAACGATCCCAAGGACCCGTTCTTCGCCGAGGGGCTGCTCATGCCGTGGCGCTGGGTGACCGGCAACCACGATGTCCTGCACCAGGGGAACTTCCCGGTCGACACCCGCGCCGAGCTCGTGACGGGGAGCCTCTCGGACGGCGGGACGCGCGACTGGTCGCTCCCCGGCGGTCCGGTGGTCACCGGCGAGGTCGTGCCCGACCCGAGGCGAGCGCTCCTGAGCCGCCCCGCGCTGCTCGATCAGCTGGCGGCGACGGGCGATGGGCACGGGATCGGGCCCGACGAGCAGGCGTACGGGAAGGCGTTCTACGAGTTCGACGTGAAGGACACGCCCCTCCGCGTCCTCGTGCTCGACACGGCCGCCGAGACCGGAGGCCCGAACGGCGTGCTCCTCGAGGACGACGTCGAGCGGTTCATCCGCCCGGCGCTCGACCGAGCGCAGCGCGATCGCAGGTGGGTCGTCCTCGCGTCCCACCACGCGTCGCGCCTGCTCGGGGATGGCTCCTTCGCCGCGACGGGCACCCCCGTCGTGCCCGGCGCGCTCAGCGTCGAGGCGTGGCAGGCGCTCGTCGGCGGCTACGACAACGTGCTCCTCCACCTCGCGGGCCACACGCACGTGCACCGGGTGACCCCGGTGACGCCGAGCGGCGGGCACGCGTACTGGGAGCTCGAGACCTCCGCGCTCTCCGATTACCCCCACCAGGTCCGCGTCATCGAGATCTGGGACGAGGACAACGGCTTCGCCGCCATCCGGGGGGTCGCCCTCGACTACGCCGTCGACGACGACCCGGTCGCCGCCGAGGGGCGGCGCCGGGCCGTCGTGGACGTCACCTCCGGCTTCGGCCGCGACGGCAGCGGCGCGCCGTCGTGGCGCAACGTCGAGCTCTCGATCGAGCGGCCGGACTGACCGCGCCGCGCGGGCGGCCCGCGCCGCCGCTCATCCGCCGTCGCGCAGCGGCACCGTCTCCCGGAGCTCGATCGACAGCGGAGGCTCGCCTCCCGTGCGGATGGCGGCGGCCATCCTGTGCCGCGCCGAGGGCTGGTAGAGCGCGAACTGCCAGGCCGAGCGATCGTCGCCGAGCCGCGGATCGAAGGAGATGCCGATCGCCGGCCCGTCGTCGAGGTGGAACGAGAACTGGTCGAGCGGGATCGCGAGCCCCATCCCGCGCGCCTTGATGTACGACTCCTTGAGCGTCCAGTACTCGAAGAAGCGCGCGCGCTGCGCCTCCTTCGGCAGGGCGCGCAGCGCGCGCACCTCGATGGGCGAGAAGAAGCGGTCGGCGATGTCCACCGCGCTGCTCGATCGCTCGGTGTCCTCGACGTCGACCCCCACGTCGCGGTCCAGCGCGACCAGGCATGCGATGAGCCCCCGCGTGTTGGACAAGTTGAACCGGAGCGGCGGCACGCCCGGCGGCCCCGCGATCTGCGGCCGACCAAATTCGTTCCGGACGAACGTCCATGCCTCGGGCGCGACGTCCGCGTACTTCGAGAGGACCGTGCGCACGAGCGCGCGGGTGAGCAGGTACTCGTGCCGGTTCTCGGCGAACAGGAAGCGCGCCTGCTGCACCGCCTCGTCCGGCGCCATCAGCCGGTGGTACGCCGCGAGCAGCGCCTCGTCGCAGACCGGCTCGGAGAAGACGTACCAGAGGTGCGCGGTGCCGGGACCGATCTCGATCATCTACGCCCCCAGCGGAGCCGCGTCCGCGGGCCCCGGCAGGATCTCGCGCAGGCAGCTGTCGACGGTGAGCCCGGCGGGCCGCTGGCGCGGGTAGCCGAACGACACCTCCTCGAAACGAACACCGTCGATCCAGTCGGTGCGGGGGATGTGGAGGTGCCCTGAGACGACCACCCGCGCGCGGAACCGCGTGTGCCAATCGTGCGTGCGCCGCGTCCCGCACCAGATCGAGAAGCGCGGGATGCGCCACAGGCGCACGAGCTCTTCCCGCAGCGGGAAGTGGTTGATGAGCACCGTGGGGTGGTCTTCGATCGCGGCGAGTCGCGCCTCGGTCTCGGCGAGGCGGGCCCGGCACCACGCAGGCCGGCTCGCGTACGGGGCCGGGTCGAGCAGCTCCTCGTCCATGCAGAGGACGCCGCTCTGCATCGCCCACGCCACCGCGTCGCGCTCGGCCACGCCGGCCGGCCGGAAGCTGTGGTCATAGAGCAGAAACATCGGCGCCAGCACGTGCGGCCCGCCCTCGCCCTCCCAAAGCACGTAAGGGTCCTCCGGCGTAATCACCCCGCGGCTCCGGCATAGCTCGACCAGCCGATCGTAGCGAGCCCGGCCGCGCGGCGCGCCGCGCTCACTCGGCACCGTATAGAGCTCGTGGTTGCCCGGCGCCCACACGAGCTGCTTGAACCGCGGGCCCAGGGTATCGAGCACGTAGAGCAGGTGCTGCTCCGTCTCCCCGAGGTCGCCAGCGAGGATGAGCCAGTCGTTCGGCCGCGGCGTCATGCGCTCGATGGCGCACCGGTTCTCCGCATAACCGACGTGGAGATCACTGAGCGCGAAGAGCTTCATCCGAATGACACGTCGCCGGTGGACGGGCCAGCAAGCCGGCCAGCCCCACCCACACCACGGGCGGCGACGGGCGTCCACTGCCGAGCGCCGCCCGCCCCCGGCCCATCCGGGCCGCGGAGGGGGGACCGCTCCCCCGGTTTTGCGCCCGATTCGGCGGGTACTGGCGCGCCGCATTAACTAGGGCTCCAATCCTTGTGCCACATGTGCTACGCGCGTGTGAAGTCAGCACCATGCCTCTGCCCCAACGACAAGGTCTTTACGATCCGGCTTTCGAACACGACGCCTGCGGTCTCGGATTCGTCGCCACGCTCCGCCGTGAAGCGACGCACGAGGTCGTTTGCCAAGCGCTCGAGATCCTCGAAAATCTAACCCATCGCGGCGCCGCTGGCTGCGACCCCTGCACCGGCGACGGCGCGGGCGTCCTCCTCCAGATCCCGCACGAGCTGTACGCCGCATCCCTGGCTGCCGTGGGCATCGCGCTGCCTCCTCCCGGCGACTACGCCGTCGCGACGGTGTTCTTCTCGCAGAGCCCGTCCCGGCGCCGCCAGTGCGAGGCGATCCTCGAGGCCGCGGTCGTGCATCACGGCCAGCGCGTCCTCGGCTGGCGCGACGTCCCCATCGACGACGCGGCGATCGGCCCGGTCGCGCGCGACTCGCGCCCCGCGATCCGCCAGCTGTTCATCGGCAGGGTCGCGCCTCGCCAGTCCTTCGAGCAGGTCCTCTATGCGGTCCGCAAGCGCGCCGGCCGCACCGCCCACTCCGATGACTTCTACATCGCCTCCTGTTCATCGCGGACCGTC
Source organism: Sorangium sp. So ce887 (assembly GCF_051521455.1). NCBI lineage: Bacteria > Pseudomonadati > Myxococcota > Polyangiales > Polyangiaceae > Sorangium > Sorangium sp. So ce887. The sequence goes on from NZ_CP150354.1 coordinate 7,289,899, forward strand.
GTCTACAAGGGCCTGATGCTCGCGGAGCAGGTCGCGGCGTTCTACCCCGATCTGTCCGACAAGCGCGCCGTGTCGCGGCTCGCGATGGTGCACTCGCGCTTCTCGACGAACACCTTCCCCACGTGGGAGCGCGCGCACCCGTACCGGGTCATCGCGCACAACGGCGAGATCAACACGGTGCGCGGCAACACCGCCTGGATGTCGGCGCGCGAGGCGCTGCTCAAGAGCGATGTGTTCGCGAACGCGATCGAGGACTTCAAGCCGATCATCCGGGCCGGCGGGTCCGACTCGTCCGCGCTCGACAACGTTGTCGACTTCCTGCTCGCGAGCGGCCGGTCGCTGCCGCACGTGATGATGATGCTCGTGCCGGAGGCCTGGGCGCACGACCCGGACATGTCGGCCGAGAAGAAGGCGTTCTACGAGTACCACGGCTGCCTCATCGAGCCCTGGGACGGCCCCGCGGCGCTGTGCTTCACCGACGGCCAGCTGATCGGCGCGACGCTCGACCGCAACGGGCTGCGCCCGGCGAAGTACGTCGTGACGGGCGACGGGCTCGTCGTGCTCGCGAGCGAGTTCGGCGTGCTCGACATCGAGCCGGCGCGCGTCATCCAGAAGGGGCGCCTCCAGCCGGGCAAGATGTTCCTCGTCGACACGAGCGAGGGGCGCGTCGTCAGCGACGACGAGATCAAGCGCCGGGTCGCGACGCAGAAGCCGTACGCGGCGTGGGTCGCCGAGAACAAGATCGACCTGCGCGCCCTCGAGGACGTGCCGAGCCTCTACACCATCCCGCACGCGGACCTCCGGTCCCTGCAGCAGACGTTCGGCTACACCGAGGAGGACCTGCGGATGATCCTCGCGTCGATGGCCACCCTCGGCGAGGAGCCGGTGGGCTCGATGGGCGTCGACATCCCGCTCGCCGTCCTCTCCGAGAAGCCCCAGCTGCTCTTCCGCTACTTCAAGCAGCTGTTCGCGCAGGTCACCAACCCGCCGGTCGACCCGCTCCGCGAGGAGATCGTGATGTCGCTCGTGAGCTGCGTCGGCGGCGAGGGCAACCTCCTCGAGGAGACGCCCCGCCAGTGCCGGATGCTCGAGCTGCCGCACCCGATCCTCACGCAGGACGATCTGTCCAAGCTGCGCAAGAACGTCTTCCCCGACTTCCGCGCGGCCACGCTGCCGATGTACTTCTCGGTCGACGGTGACCCGGAGGACAACCTGCGCAACGCGCTCGCCAAGCTCTGCAAGGACGCGAGCCGCGCGATCGCCGACGGCGCGAGCATCCTCATCCTGAGCGACCGCGGCATCGACGAGACGCTCGCCCCCATCCCGAGCCTGCTCGCGACGGGCGCCGTGCACCACCACCTCATCAACGAGGGGACGCGCACGCGCGCCGGCATCATCGTCGAGACCGGCGAGGCGCGCGAGGTCGGCCACATGGCGCTGCTCATCGGCTACGGCGCGGGCGCGGTGAACCCGTACCTCGCGTTCGAGTCGATCGCGGCGATGTGCCGCGACAAGACCCTCGGCCCCGACCTGTCGCCCCCGGCGGCGAGCTCGCGGTACGTGAAGGCGCTCAAGAAGGGCATCCTGAAGATCATGTCCAAGATGGGGATCAGCGCGCTCTCCAGCTACCAGGGCGCGCAGATCTTCGAGGCGATCGGCGTCGACCAGCTCGTCATCGACGCGTACTTCACCGGCACGGCGTCGCGCGTCCGCGGCGTCGGGCTGCGCGAGATCGCGGAGGAGACGCTCGCCCGCCACCAGGCGGCGTACGGCGAGCGGGCGCGCGCGCACCTCGACGTCGGCGGCCACCACCACTTCCGCGTGTTCGGCGAGCGGCACCTCTGGACGCCGCAGTCGATCTCGACGCTCCAGCGGGCGGTCCGCCTCGACGACGCGAAGAGCTACGCCGAGTACTCCGCGATCATCAACGAGCAGCACGAGCACCCGATGTCGCTCCGCGGGCTGTGGGACTTCAAGCCCGTCGGCCCGCCGGTGCCGATCGAGGAGGTCGAGCCCGCTACCTCGCTCGTCAGGCGCTTCGCCACGGGCGCCATGTCCTTCGGCAGCATCTCGAAGGAGGCCCACGAGACCCTCGCCGTCGCGATGAACCGCATCGGTGCGCGGTCGAACACCGGCGAGGGCGGCGAGGACCCGGGGCGCTTCCTCCGGCTGCCGAACGGCGACTCGAAGCGGAGCGCGGTGAAGCAGGTCGCGTCGGGGCGGTTCGGCGTCACGGCCCAGTACCTCGTCAACGCCGACGAGCTGCAGATCAAGATGGCGCAGGGGGCCAAGCCCGGCGAGGGCGGCCAGCTCCCGGGCCACAAGGTCGACGCGGTGATCGCGAAGGTGCGCCACTCGACCGCCGGCGTGACGCTGATCTCGCCGCCGCCGCACCACGACATCTACTCGATCGAGGATCTCGCGCAGCTCATCTTCGACCTGAAGAACATCAACTCGAAGGCGCGCATCAGCGTGAAGCTCGTCGCCGAGGCGGGCGTCGGCACCATCGCCGCGGGCGTCGTGAAGGCGCACGCCGACGTGGTGCTGATCAGCGGCGACTCGGGCGGCACCGGCGCCTCCCCGCTCACGTCGATCCACCACGCGGGCGTGCCGTGGGAGCTCGGGCTCGCCGAGGCGCACCAGGTGCTCGTGATGAACGGGCTCCGCGGCCGCGCCATCGTGCAGACCGACGGCAAGCTGATGACCGGCCGGGACGTGGCGTTCGCCGCCTTGCTCGGCGCCGAGGAGTTCGGCTTCTCCACGGCGCCCCTCGTCGCGGCGGGCTGCATCATGATGCGCAAGTGCCACCTCAACACCTGCCCGGTCGGCATCGCCACGCAGGACCCGGAGCTCCGCAAGAAGTTCACGGGCGCGCCGGAGCACGTCATCAACTTCTTCTTCTACGTGGCGGAGGAGCTCCGGCAGATCATGGCGAGCCTGGGCTTCCGCACCCTGACCGAGATGGTCGGGCGCTCCGACTGCATCGTGCAGCGGCGCACCGGGCTCCACGCGAAGGCGAGGAAGATCGACTGCTCCGAGGTGCTCTACCGCCCGAAGGAGGCCCTCACGAGCCCGAACCACTGCGTCGAGCCGCAGGACCACAAGCTCGACCGGGTGCTCGACCTCAGGCTGATCGAGCAGGCGCGCGCCACGATCGACGGCGGGTCGCCCGTCGTCATCGAGACCCGCGTGCGGAACTCGGACCGGACGCTCGGCGCCATGCTGAGCGGTGAGATCGCGCGCCGCCACGGCGGCGTCGGGCTGCCCGAGGACAGCATCGTGGTGAAGTGCACCGGCAGCTCCGGCCAGAGCTTCGGCGCCTTCGCCTCGCGGGGCATGACGCTCGAGCTCGAGGGCGACGCGAACGATTACGTCGGCAAGGGCCTCTCGGGCGGCGTGGTGGCGGTGCGCCCGCCGCGCGAGGCGCCGTTCAAGCCGGACGACCAGGTCATCGTCGGCAACGTCGTGCTCTACGGCGCGACGAGCGGCCGCGCGTTCTTCAACGGCCGCGCCGGCGAGCGCTTCGCGGTCAGGAACAGCGGGGCCACCACCGTCGTCGAGGGCGTGGGCGACCACGGCTGCGAGTACATGACGGGCGGCACCGTGATCATCCTCGGCACCACCGGCCGCAACTTCGGGGCCGGCATGAGCGGCGGGCTCGCCTACGTCTTCGACGAGGACGCGCTCTTCGAGGCGCGCTGCAACAAGGAGATGGTGCAGCTCGAGACGATGACCGCGTCCGACGCCGAGTCGGTGCGGGCGCTGCTCGAGGAGCACGTGCGGCGCACGGGCAGCCGGAAGGCGACCGAGCTGCTCGACTCCTGGCAGGCCGTCCTGTCGAAGTTCGTGAAGGTCGTCCCGAGCGAGTACCGGCGCGCCCTCGAGGCCGCGGCGTCGCCCGCGACGAACGGGGCCGACGCGACGGACGGGATCGTGTCCCTCCTTTCACCCTCCACCCCCTACGTTTCCACTGGACGTTACATCCCCGCCAACGCGGGCCCCGCGAGCACGGGAGAGAGGTCGGCCGCCCATGGGTAAGGTACGAGGCTTCCTCGAGATCCAGCGGGTCGACATCAAGAAGCGACCCGTCTCCGAGCGTTTGAACGACTGGCAGGAGTTCGAGCTCCCGATCCCCGATCCCGAGCTGCGCGATCAGGCGGCGCGGTGCATGGACTGCGGCATCCCGTTCTGTCACGACGGGTGTCCGCTCGGGAACCTGATCCCCGACTGGAACGATCACATGTTCCGCGAGCGCCTCCCCGAGGCGATCGCGGCGCTCGACGCGACGAACAACTTCCCCGAGTTCACCGGGCGCGTGTGCCCGGCGCCCTGCGAGGCGGCGTGCGTGCTGAACATCGAGGGCAAGCCGGTCACGATCAAGAACGTCGAGCGCGGCGTCGCCGATCGCGCCTTCGAGCGGAACCTTGTCGTGCCGGTCATCGCGAAGCAGCGCACGGGCAAGAAGGTCGCGGTGATCGGGTCGGGGCCGGCCGGCCTCGCGGCCGCGCAGCAGCTCGCGCGCAAGGGGCACGACGTGACGCTCTTCGAGCGCGACGACCGCATCGGCGGCCTGCTCCGTTACGGCATCCCCGACTTCAAGATGGAGAAGCACCTCATCGACCGCCGCATGGAGCAGATGCAGGCCGAGGGGGTGACCTTCCGCACGGGCGTCCACTGCGGCGTCGACATCACCGGCGACGCGCTGCGCGAGCAGTACGACGCCATCGTGCTCTGCGGCGGGGCGCGCCGGCCGCGCGACCTGGCGGTGCCGGGCCGGGAGCTGAAGGGCGTCCATTTCGCGATGGATTTCCTGACGCAGCAGAACAAGCGGGTCGCCGGCGACGTGATCCCCGACAGCGAGGCGATCCTCGCGACGGGCAAGCGCGTGGTCGTCATCGGCGGCGGCGACACCGGCTCGGACTGCCTCGGCACGAGCCACCGGCACAACGCGGCGCACGTGACGCAGCTCGAGCTCCTCCCCCGCCCGCCCGAGCAGCGCTCCCTGACGAACCCGTGGCCCGCGTGGCCGCTCATCCTCCGTTCGTCGTCCTCGCACGAGGAGGGCGGCGAGCGCGACTGGTCGGTCTCGACCACCGCGTTCCTCGGGGACGAGCACGGGCACGTGCGCGCCCTCAAGGCGGCGCGGGTGAGCCTGGAAGGCGGGAAGTTCGTGCCGGTCCCGGGGAGCGAGTTCGAGATCCCGTGCGAGCTCGTCCTGTTCGCGATGGGCTTCGTCGGCTCCGAGCGCGAGGGGCTGATCGAGCAGCTCGGCGTCGCGATGGACCAGCGCGGCAACGTGAAGGCGCCGGGCGGGCGCACGAGCGTGGAGGGCGTCTTCGCCGCCGGCGACATGTCGCGCGGCCAGAGCCTCGTCGTGTGGGCGATCGCGGAGGGGCGCAAGGCCGCCGAGGCGGTCGACGCGTACCTGATGCAGGCGGCGAAGCGCCGGCTGGCGCTCGCGGCAGGCTAGAGCTCGCCCGTGCGAGCGCTGGTCTGGGACGGCACGGCGGCGCGCGTCATCGACCGCGACCCGCCCTCGATCACGGCCGGCATGGCCGTGGTCGAGGTGCGGTGCGCGGGGATCTGCAACACGGATCTCGAAATCACCAAGGGTTACATGGGCTTCCGCGGCACGCTCGGGCACGAGTTCGTCGGGGAGGTCGTGGACGGGCCGGCCGCCTGGCGCGGCCGCCGCGTGGTCGGGGAGATCAACTTCGCGTGCGGCCGCTGCAGCACGTGCGCGCGCGGGCTGGGGCGGCACTGCCCGGCGCGCACGGTGATGGGCATCGTCGGCGCCGACGGCGCGCTGGCGGAGCGCGTCGCGGTGCCCGTGGCGAACCTCCACGCCGTGGACGACCGGGTGGACGACGAGGAGGCGGTGTTCACGGAGCCGCTCGCGGCGGCGTTCGCGATCCTGGAGCAAGTGCGCGTGGCGCCGGGCACCTCGGCGCTCGTGTTCGGCGACGGGAAGCTCGGCCTGCTCATCGCCCAGGTGCTGCACCAGGCCGGCGCCCGCGTCCTCGCGGTCGGCAAGCACGAGGAGAAGCTCGCCCTGCTGCGCGCGCAGGGCATCGCGACCGAGCTCTTTCGCCCGGTCGCGCCGGTCGACACCGACGCCGCGCCTCCGCAGGGCGCCTGGGCCGGCGAGCCGGCCGAGCTCGTGGTCGAGGCCACCGGCACGGCCGAGGGCTTCACGAGGGCGGTCCGCGCGACCCGGCCGCGGGGCACGCTCGTGCTGAAGAGCACGGTCGCCGGGCTCTCCAGCGTCCACCTCGCGGACCTCGTCGTCCACGAGATCACCGTGGTCGGCTCGCGCTGCGGGCTGTTCGATCCAGCCCTGCGCGCCCTCGAGGGCCGGACCGTCGACGTCCGCTCGCTCGTGTCGGCCCGCCTCCCGCTGGAGCGCGCCGAGGAGGCGCTGCGGGCCGCGGCTGCGCCGGGCGCCCTCAAGGTGCTCGTGACCCGCTGAGCTCATCCCTGAGCTCGGCGGTGGCACTTTCACTCAGAGCGCCGGCCAATCCCCCCGACCGGGCACGGAGCAGCCATGAGCGCCAACAACAGCCCACACCACAACGACCGCTCAGCGGACGATTCGCACGAGGCCCGCGCCGCGGGCGTCCTCGACAAGCGAGCGCTCAGCCGGCCCGGCGGAACAGCCCGGAGATGAACCGCGATGGCGGCGGCACCGGCCGCGGGCGCCACGCCGACGCGGACACGATGGACACCCCGTTGCGCATGAGCAGCAGCGCCGGCTCGTCCGTCCGGACGTCGAACCCCTGGCTGAGGCGCAGCCCTCCGCGGACCGGCGGCTCGTGCTGGGAGACGCGCAGCGGCTCGAAGCCGTTCATGCGGAGGCGGCGCTGCCAGGCGCCACGGCGCTCGTGCCGCTCGACCCGCGCCGACCCCTCGCCCACCACCACGTTCATCACCTCCTGACCGAAGAAGACCTGCTCGATGGTCTCGCGCGCGGCGATGTGCGGCGGGAGCAGCGCCTCGAGCGCCTGGAATACCGCATAGTAATGGCCGATCGCCTCGGAGAGGCGCGGGAGGAACTGCAGCGCGTTGTGCTCCACGTCCGGCTCGACGAGCGTCAGCACGCGCGGTGACAGCGCGCGGATCCGCGTGAGAATGGTGTCGCGGTTCGCGGTGGCGTGCACCGAGGCGTCGGGTACGTGGTGCAATGCGAACGCCGCATTGACGGCGATGGGCGCCGTCGCGCGGGACGCAATACGGCTCCAGTCGACGCGCTCCACCGAGGACGCGACGCCGTGGAACTCGAAGGGGACCTTCAGCCGCTCCGCCCATCCCCCGATGAACGCGCCCGCCCAGCGCAGCCGCTGCTCGGGATCCGGGCCCCGGCACGGCAGGTCGATCCCGGTCAACCGGACCCGCGGCGGGCCGCCGGGCCGCGTCGCCAGCCGATGTAGCAGGAACGGCCACTGGGTACCGCCCCCGACGCCGATGTCGATGACGTGGATCTCCCGCTCGTCCTGGAACGCCTCGACGATCGCCGCGTTCGCGCTGAGGTATCCGAAACGGATGAGCGGCGTCGCGTGCACGAGCAGCTGAAACGCCGCGAGCATGTCCCGCGGTCCAGCGCTGCGCAGGTAGAGGTTGCCGTCGCCGGAGCGATCTCCGTCCAGGCGAGCGAGCAACGCTCGGCCGAACACACCTGAAATGCGCTCCGAGGCGTCCCCCGTATCGGGCTCCGCCCGCAGGATGCCCTCCAAGAGGGCCCTCGCGCTCTCGCCATCCCCCGCGTCGATCGCCTCGCCCGCCGCCAGCAGGCGGCTCAGGAACGGGCGGCGCCGGGAGTGGGTCTGCCGGGTACCCGAGCTTGGCTGCTGTCCGAGCCCGGGGCCGGACGCGGCCGAGCTGGTCGGCCCCTCGATGTGCTCTCGTAGGCTGACAGACGCCTCTTCGGCCGATGCGTGTCTACGGATCGCGTTCATGGTGTCCAGGGCTGTTCAACCAGGCAGCCCGCCGTCCTGGCTGGGCTCTCCGCGATCGGCCGGGTTCAAGCGCGAACGCATGACGTCGATCACCTCGCAGGAGCCGGGGGTTTCAATGTTTGCTGATGTCGCTGCGGGAGAGCCCGACGGCGAGCCGGGAGCAGGCGTTCGGCGGCCGCGCGCCCGCGGTAACGCTGCGAAGCGCAGCGCACGCCCATGACGCGACGGGACCTGAGCTCGCACGAGGGCCCGACAGACAACTCTCTGTACATCGATGAAGCCGCTCGTCCGGTCAAGTCCAAGATCATGATTGTGCATCGCGCTCCCTTCTTCGCGCGCCTCGCGCCGTCCGAACCTGCCTTCTGGCGGCAGACGTAGGCATTCGTAGGCACCGCACGAGGCGACCGCCGCCGCCCCCCAGGAAGGAGTCCCCGCCCGCCGCGGGGCGCGGGCGGACCGCGATGCGCGCGGCCTCGACGTCGCGGACCTGGTGGCTCGCGCGCGGCGCGATGACGCGCGCGGCGCGCCGCGCAGCACACGGCACACCTTACCGCTGCATTCTTTAGAGCGCATCGCGCCCTCCGACCTGGCGCGCCGCGCGCGCGCCGGACGCGTTGACTTGACCGTGGTCGTGACAGCACCTCGCTGGGAGACGGGGCTTACACACTATATTACAACCCGCAACACCACGTCTGTAAAGTCCCTATACATGGGCGCTCGGTCGATCGAGCCAGCGTTGCGTCGCCGGATGGAGGCAACCCTGCGACGACCTGCCTCCTCGACGGCAGGGCTTGGTTCGCCGGAGAGGAGCGGCGCCGCGGCCCAGCAATCGCCCGGGGGAACAGAGGGCTTGCTGGAGGCAATGTATGGAACGAACGTCCTGGCGGCCTCAGCAGCCTACGCCCGGAGCGACTTCGTCATCGAAGCGCAGCGCGGTGGGCAAACGCTTTCCATCGATGCGGTGTCGTCATTGACGTGATCCTGTACTTGTGCTTACGAAGTCGGTGAGCTGCTCAGTCGTTATCGGACAGATCGCTCCCCTCGGCGAAGTGGGAGCGATCCACGCCATTCTTCTCTAGCCAGCGCCGAATTCGATTCCTGTGCACGCCGAGCCTGCTGGCCGCGCGAGACACATTGCCTCGCTCGAGGCGAAGCGCCTCGGCGATCTCATCTTCGGGCGGCGCCTGGCTCGCGCGCGAAGGGCCCGGCCTCACATCGCTGCTCGCCTGCCGGGTGCGCGGTTCCAGCGTCTCCGGGCCCAGCCCGATACCCGCGAGCGGGTCGAGATCCTTGGCCTCGACCGAGCGCCGGCCCTCGTCGAGCGCGCGCGTCACGGCGCGCCGGGCCTCGCCGACGAACTCGCGCAGGTTCCCTGGCCAGCGGCGCATCGCACACGCGAGGATCATTGAATGGTGAATCGTCGGCGGCGCCTTGCCGTAGGCCGTGCCGACCGCCTTCGCGCATTGCGTGAGCAGCCAGGGGATCTCCTCGGTGCGCTCACGGAGCGGCGGGAGCCGGACCTCGGGCCGGCCGATGCGGTAGTAGAGATCGTCCCGGAAGCGGCCCTGGGCGACCCGCGCGCGCAGGTCGTGTGTCGCGGCGCAGATCTGGATCTGCACCGGGCGAGGCGCGACCGCGCCGAGCTCGAGCACCTGCCGGGTGTCGATCGTCCGCAGCAGCTTCGCCTGGACGGCCGCGTCGAGCTCGGCCACCTCGTCGAGGAAGAGCGTGCCCCCGTGGGCGGCCTGCACGTAGCCCTCGGTGTCGTGCGTCGCGCCGGAGTAGGCGCCGCGCCGGGCGCCGAAGAGGAGCCGTTCGGCCAGGCCCTCCGGGATGGCCGCGCAGTTGACGGCCACGAACGGCCCGCGCGCCTGCGGCCCTGCCTCGTGGTAGGCGCGCGCCGCGAGCTCCTTGCCCGTACCGCTCTCGCCCGTCACGAGGAGGCTGTCGCCCGCGGCCGCGGCGCGGAGGATGGTGTCGTAGACCAGCTGCAGCCTGGGCCCGAGGACGCTCTCCTTCTCGATCTGCACGCCCCCGCGCGAGAAGCTCCGGATGTCGGCGAGCGCGAGGAACACCGACGTCCCCGCGCCGACGATCTGGATCGCCTCCCTCCGGACCTCGCCGCGGATGGGCTCGCCGTTGACCGATGTCCCGTTGGTGCTGCCGAGGTCCTCCACGGTCCAGGCGGCCCCGTCGTACGCGATGCGGGCGTGTCGCCGCGACATGAGCGAGTCATCCACCAGGGGCACGCCGGCGACGCCCCCGCGCCCCAGCACCACGGCGCCACGATCGAGGGGGATCGGCGCGCATCGCGGCTGATCCCCCGAGAAAATCAGCACGATACCGGGAACAGGCTCGGCGACCGAGGCCTCCGGGGGGACCGAGACGCGGACGGTGGAGTGGTCCATCAGGATCTATCTTACCTGTTCAAGAACCTGGCCGGCCAGTGGCCGGCCATCCCATCGGTCGCTTCGGGTTACCAGGGCAGAACTCCTGGTAAATCAAGGTCCTCCCGTTCGCCAGGCTCGGCACGAGTTGTGCTTGTTTTGTCGGCATGGTGGCCTCTGCAAGAGCTCGCATCCATCGGGACCGGGGGTCCGCCCTCGAGGTGAACATGGGTTCCGGCCGCAACATCGACGACGCGGGCCGCCGCTCACCCCGGCGTCTGCACACATCCCGCACCCTGCCGAGCTTCCCTACCCATCCCGGCCTCCAGAGCATCAGCGGCCTCCGCGGCGCGCTCGAGTTCCTGGAGTGGCCGGCCTCCGAGTGGACGCTCAAGGACCTCCAGGACTGGTTCGTGGACCACCTCGTGACCCCGGGCCTGATGAAGCGCCCGCAGATCGTGCGCGAGCCCGGCGCGACGCCCGTCATGCTCGACCCGCGCGCCGACGGCGGCAGCAACCTCGAGGAGCTGATCCACAAGGCCCGCGGTCGCGTCATCACGGCGCTCCGGGGCCTCATCGCTCCCGTCGCCGACGATCGATTCCTGAACGCGGCGATCTACGGGGGCAGGGTCCGCCGGGCCGCGGTCGGCGGCCGTCCCGTCTGGGTCGCCTCGCCGCGCGAGATCGACTTCCTGGGCGACATTGTGCTCAGTTTGCTCGCCGCCGACATCCTGCTCGATCGCGAGTTCTATCGCGCACACCTCTGCATCTGTGAAGTGTGCGGGAGGGTGTCATTCAAGGACAACCCGGACGCGCGAGGCGTATGCAGCGAGCACCGGAGCAGTGTGTCCGGGTTCACGCCGCGGGTGCGCTGAGCGCCTGCGGCGGAGGCGTGATGATGGAGACGATAAAGGCCGGCTGAAGAGCCGGCCTTCGTCATTTCTCTCGTTACGGATCCTGTCCGCCCGTCACGCGACGAGGCGCCCGCGTGGACGGCGCGGCGTCAGTTCGCGTCGAACGAGACCCAGGCGCCGGTCGCCCAGGTGTCATCCGCCTCGAAGGCGCCGATGTAGCTCGCCTCCGCGTCGAAGAAGCCGTCGTCGGGCGGCGTCGCCGCGTTCTCGGAGAGCGTGGCCGCCGGCCGGAAGTCGGGCGTCGTGGCGAAGCAGTCGGCGAGCCCCGGATCCTCGACGCTGTTGGACGCCTCGCCCTCGAACCACGCGATCTCGTCCGCTCCCGCGTCGTCGTCGTCATCCAGCTTCGACTCGGTGGTCTCGTTCGCGTCGTTCTCCACGTGGGCGATGTTCCCCGCGATGTTGCCGAAGAAGATCGAGCTCGCGAGCTCGACCTCGGTGAGCTCGTCGCGGAGGTCCACCCCCGCCTCGAAGCCGGTCACGATGGTGTTGAAGATATGGGCCTTCGTCGAGTGGCGGAGCAGCATGCCGTACTGCTGCTTGTCGACGTCCTTGTTCTTGCCGCACAGGGTCGCGTTGTAGATCGTCGGCTCGCTGACCGGCGTGTTGATCGACGAGTCGGCGTCGTTGTCGCCCTCGAAGCCGTTCGTGTCGTCGGCCACCGACGGATCCTGCTGGACCGCGATGAACTGGAGCTTGCCGACGTAGCCGAGGTCCCAGTCGATGCCGTCGTCGCCGTTCTGCGCGCAGATGAGGTGCTTCGCGTTGACGGTGCCGCCGAAGAACTCGAAGCAATCGTCGAGCGTGTGGTGGACCATCACGTGATCGACCGTCGTCCCGGAGCCCACCCCGGCGAAGGTGAGGCCGTTCACCTCGTTGTCCTGAGAGAGCAGGATCCCGCTGTACTCGATGCGCACGTACTCGAGGACACCGCTGTTGTCCTCCGGCTTATCGCCGCCGTACTCGGTTCCTTCGCCGGTGATGCCCTCGACGGCGGACTTGCCGCCTTCGACGTTGATGGGCGCCTCGCCGAGCAGGATGACGCCGCCCCAGTCGCCCGCGGCGCGGTCCCCCTTCTCGCCCTGGCTCGTGAACACGATGGGCTTGTCGGCGGTGCCCTTGGCGTGGAGCTTCGCGCCGGGCTTCACGACCAGCGTCGCGAGGCTCACCTTCTCGCCCATGATCGTCGTGCCGGGCTCGACGGTCAGCGTGGCGCCGGACTCGACGAAGACGATCCCCTTCATGAGGTAGCACTTGTCGGCGGTCCACGTCGCGTCGTCGGTGATCGCCTCGGTGACCTCCACCGGGGCGGCGCAATCGGCACCACCACCACCACCACCACCGCCGCCGCCACCACCACGACCACCGGCGCCGCCATCGCCACCGCCGGAGCCGCTCGTGGACGAGGAGCTGGACGTGGACGGGGCGATCGACTCGTCGTCGCCGCAAGCGGCGAGCGCCGCGACGGAGAGCGCCGAGGCGCAAACCAAGGCAATTTTGAATGTACGCATATTAGTCTACCTCCTGAACCAACATGGAGCAGGCAGGCAAAATCGCGACGATCGCCGCGTGACGATTCAATGGCATATGCTCAGTAGGTGAGCGCCGCGCTCAACGTCACAGTCGTCCCAACACTGTATTGGCTGACGATCTTGTCCTCGCCGCCCTCTTTCCCCTGCGTGACGAGGACAGGAGCGTCGATGAGGTTCTCACCGGCCAGCTTCAGCTCGACATGCTCACCGAGGCGCTGGGCGACGGTCAGGTCGATCTGATGCCGCGGCTGCTCGTACTCGTCCTCCAGCCCTCTGCTGCCCACCCTCTTGAGCCGGGCGCCGAACAGGTTGTAGAGGAGGCGGGCGCTCGTGCCGGTCGACTCTCCGGCGTAGTCGAGCCCCAGGTTCACGACGAAGGGGGATTGCCCCTGGAGCGGGTGCGTCGGGTTGCTCTGGATGGTGACCCCCCCCGCGTTGGCCTCGGGATCGACCGTCACCTCCGACTGCACGAACGTGATGTTGCCGAGCGCGGTAACCTCCCGCAGGAGCGGGGCGATGAAGCCCAAGCCCTTCCTGAGCTCGAGCTCGACCCCGGCGACATAGCCGGTGTCTCCGTTCACGTAGCTGAGCCTGCCTCTGCTGCCGTTCGGGAAGAGGATCTCCTCGATCGGATCCTGGAAGTGCTTGTAAAAGACGCTGACCGCGGCCACCTCACCGGCCGTCGGGAAGATCTCGAAGCGGAGATCGCCGTTCACGACGCTGGTCCGTTCGAGGTCGGGATTGCCTTGCGCCTCCCTCCCGCTGTACCCCTCCTGATACAAGGACGGGCTGAGCTCGCGGAGCTGTGGCCGAGCCAGCGTCCTGGACACGCCGAGCCTGACGTTCGAACTCGAGCTCGCCTTGACGATGACGTTGGCCGCGGGCAAGAGATCGACCTTGTCGCTCTCGGCCTTGATCTCGGGGTTCTCTGGGGAGTACCTGTCGAACGCCCTCAGCGATAGCGAGGAGGCCTCGATCCGCGCGCCGACCACCACGCGAAGCCATCGTGTGATGGCGGCGTCGGTCATCACGTAACCCGCATAGAGATCGCCGTTCGCCGTGTAGGAGTCGGTCTCGCGCGTGATCTCCTCCAGCTCAAGCACCGTGCCGATGTTCTCGTCCGAGAACAGCTGACCCGGCTCCTGACGCAGGAGCGTCGGGTCCGATCCCGGGCGCTGCTTGAATCGGAACCGGCGCGCGTTGAACTCGCGCTCTCGAAAATTGACCAGACCCCCCAGCTTCAGCCGGGTCGGGGTGTCCCCGCGGACGAGAGGCTGGGTGTAGGAGAGCTGCCCGCCGTAGTTCGCGTCCGTCATATCGCTGAAGAAGTGCGCGCCGCTCAACGTGCCCTCATCCCACGAGAAGGCGCCGCTCGTGTCGTCCCTGATGTAGACGGTCTCCCTCGTATCGGGCTCGTCCGACGACGCGAGGGAGATCGACGCTTTCCAGTCGAGGGTCCCGCCGTCCAGCGCCCCGAAGCGATGCTCCCCCTGGAGCTGACCCAGGGTGAGGGATCGTGAGATGAACCGCTGCAGCGTGTCGCGAAACGCGCTGCTACCGTCCGTGGGGTTCCCGCCGGCCTCGCTGGCCAGGTCCTCCGACGAGCGGCTGTGAAGCCCGGTGATCGTCACCTTGTGGTTCTGGTCCGGGTTGTAGGTGACGCTGGCGAAGCTGCCCCAGGACACCTGATCACGGATGCTTCCCGTGCTGATGTCGCTGACGGAGCGAGCCTCGCCGCCCTGCGGGTCGGGCACGAAGGTGCCGGTGAGCTCGTCGACGCGCGGAGAGAACTTCCGGCCGTAGCTCAGCGTGGCGATGTAGCCGAGGCGCTGCTCGCCGCCGAGCTTCAGGGTGTCGCCGACGACCACGCTGCCGCTCCCGTTCGGCGGGGTGAACGACCGCGTCGTCGCCATCGACGAGTTGATGGCCCTACCATAGGCCGTCATCTCGTCCCTCGAGAGCGTGCCGCCGCCCGGCTTGGGGCCGAGGCGCACCACCTTGTACTCGGGGATCTCGCTGGGGAGCGCGCGAGCGCCTCCGTCGATGCCGAGCCAGTCGGTGCCCGATCCGGCGTAGCTCAGGCGATCCCGGAACGTCGCCTGGCTGTTCAGTCCGAGCGACAGCGAGGCCTGGAAGAGGAACTTGGTCGGCAGCTCACGCGTGTTGATCTGGACCGAGCCGCCCGCGAAATCGCCGGGGATGTCGGGGGTGAACGTCTTGACGACGGTGATGTCGCTGAGGACGAGCGACGGGAAGAGATCCAGCGGGACGGCCTGCCGGTCGGGCTCGGGGCTCGGCAGCGGGGCGCCGTTCAAGAGGGCGTTCGTGTAGCGCTCGCCCAGGCCGCGCACGTACACGTATCTGCTGTCGACCACGGTCGCTCCGACGATGCGCTTCGCGGCCTCCGCGGCGTTGCGATCGGGCGTCTTCGCGATCTCCTTCGCGCCGACCGCGTCGCCCACGTGAGCCGCGTTCTTCCGGATGAGCAGCTGCGCCGCGACGCTCGCCCGCTCCGGCTCGAACTCGACCTCGATGACCTCCTCCGCCTGCTGATCCGGATCGAGGCCGACGTCGATCTGGCTCACCTGCCCGGCGGTCACGCGCACGTCCTGCACGCGCTGGGGCCTGTACGCCTCGTACCAGATCCGAAGCTGGTAGCTCCCCGGCGGGAGCTCCAGGCGATAGCGGCCGTCGAGATCCGCGATGGCCTTGAGCTTCGTCCCGACGACCGACACCTGGGCGTCGAGGAGGGGCTCCTTCGTGGCGGTGTCCGTGACGACGCCCCACACGGCGCCCTTCCCCGCCGGCGGCAGGCGCGACGGGCTCGGTTCGTCGATCCCCGCGGCGTCCTCCGCCGCCGGGGCGCCGGCCGGGGTCCCCGCGCCTTCGGGCGGCGGCGCGGTCGCTCCAGGGTCGCCCTGGGCGAGGGCCGTGGCCCCCCAGCAAAGCGGCGCCACGAGCGCTGCGACTACCCCCGAGATCCTTCTGCGATTCATGCACCTGTCCCTTCACGCCCCGAGCTCGGGCGCGCCTGTCGATCCGATGGCTGGGCGCACCTGCGCCCGTCGATGAGGAGAGCGGAGAGCCAGCTCCCCGCCGCCCGCTCCTGTGCACCGCGCCGCGAGCGCGCCCTCGGGCGTCGGCCCCGCGCGCGCCCTGTCAGCGCCGCATCGGGGCCGAGCGCCGCGCCGGCTCAGCGCCCGGTCTTCTCTGTCAGGACGGCGATCGTCTTCGCCCCGCCCATGCGCGCGGCGTCCATGGCCTCCACCGCGATCGCGTAGACGGCCTCGTCCTCCGCGTCGAAGTAAAGCACGCTGTCCGAGCGCGCCGCGAAGATGCGGGCGAGCCGCTCTTTCAGCTCGCCGCGCTGCACCTCGGCCTGGTTGATGCGGATGACGCCGCGCTGATCCACCGTGAGCACCACGGGCTTGCTGGCGTCGTCGGGGGGTGGTGCGAGCTTCGCGGTGTCGTCCTTCCTGGGCAGGTTCAGCCAGAACTGCTTCGCGAGCAGCGGCGTCACGACCATGAAGATGATGAGGAGCACGAGCACCACGTCGACCAGCGGCGTGACGTTCATGCTCGGCGTGACGCCGGCCCTCTTGCCTCCGCCCTGTGAAACGCTCATCCCCACGACGCTAGCCCTCCTCCGGCTCCGGGGAGGCCCCGCCGCCCCGCTGGCTCACCTGCAGCGAGATCCCGCCGAAGCCGACCTCCTGGCACAGCGCGAAGGCCTCCCGCACGCGACCGTACTTCACGGAGGCGTCGCCCTTGATGACCACCCGGCGCTCCGGCTCCGCGGCGCGGATGGCCCGTAGCCTCTCTCCGAGCGACGGGAGGTCGGCGACGGCCTCCTTCTCCAGGAACACGGTGCCGGCGCCGGTGATCGTCACGTAGATCGGATCGAGCGTCGATTTCGACCTCCGATCGGGCTGAAACACCGCCGGGAGCTCGACCCGCTCGCCGTGCTCCATCTGGGGCGCGATCACCATGAAGATGATGAGGAGCACGAGCACCACGTCGACGAGCGGCGTGACATTGATCTCCGGCTCAGGCGGCGGCTGCCGACCCGAACGACCGCTCTCCGCTCGAACGCCCATGCTCGTTCTCCATTTCGTCGATGAGCTCACCCGCGCTGCGCTCGAGCGCGAGCTCCACCGCGGCGATGCGGGTGGTGAGGTAGTTGAAGCAAAGCACCGCCGGGATGGCGACCCCGAGCCCGAGGGCGGTGACGATGAGCGCCTCGGAGATGCCGCCGCTCACGGCGCCGAGGCCGCCCGAACCGGTCGAGGCGATGGTCTGGAAGGCGGTGATGATGCCGATGACCGTGCCGAGCAGCCCGACGAACGGGGCCACCGAGCCCACCGTCGCCAGCACCGAGAGGCCGCGGCGCAGGTCGGCGGAGATCGCCTCGCGGCGCCGCGACACCTCGCGGCGCGCGAGCTCCACCGGGGGCACGCCGCCCTCGCCGGCGTCGACGGCGCGCTGGAAGCGGCGCACCGCCGCCGCGACGAGCCGGGCGAGCGCAGAGCGCCCGTACCGGTCGGCGATCGCGGCGAGCCCCGCGGTGTCCCACGCTTCCATCACCGGCCGCGCCTCGCTCGCGAAGCGCCGGGTCTCCGAGGCCTGACGCGCCAGCGCGATGAGCCGCTCCACCACGACAGCGACGCTCGCCAGCGCCATGAGCACGAGGGCGAACGCGACGAGCTTGCTGAGAAGCCCCATGGTCGCCCAGATGTGCCCGAGATCAAACTGCATCATGGCTCTACTCCTTCACTCCTCTCGCGAGAGGCCGCCTCCGCGACCCCGCGCTCGACGTCATCTCTTCGCCTTGAAGGGGATCCTGACCGTCTTGAAGGTCGACACCGGCCTCCCCTCGTGAACCGCCGGCCGGTAGCGCCACGTCTTCACCGTCGCGAGGACCACGTCGTTGAAGAGCGGATGGCCGCGGACGATGGTGACGTTCGTGACCTCGCCCGTCTCGGTCACCACGAACCTGACGACCACGGTGGCCTCTACCCCTGCGCTCAGCGCCGCCGCGGGGACGGAAGGAAGCGTGTTGGAGAGCGCGACCGGCGGCGTCGCGTTCTCCGGGAGGTGAATCGGCCCTCTCGGCGGCGGCGGCGGCGGGGGTGGCGGCGGCGGCGGCGGGGGCGCCGCCACGGCGGCCGTTCCCGTGCCGCCGGGGACCCCGCCGGGCACGCCGCCCGGCGCACCGCCCGGCTCTCCGTAGGTGGCGTCGTCGCTCGCCCTGGCCTGGCTCGGGTCCGCCTCCGCCGGCGCCTCGGTGGGCACCGCGGTCGGCGCGACGAGCGCCGGGCGCCGGGGCGCCGCGGGGCGAGGCGCCGAGGCCTCCGCCGCCGGCGGCGGGGGCGCCGGCGCCGCTGCGACGGGAGGCGCCTCGGGGAGCCGGGCGGCGAGCTTGACGTCGACGACCTCCTCCTCGGGCGGAGGCCTGATCGCGCCGCTCAGGCGGGCGGCGGAGAGCGCGATGCCCGCGAACAGCAGGAGCCCGGCCGCGTACCCGATCGCGAGCCGCTTCGCTCGGTCAGGATCGGCCTCCCCCGCATTCCACGTCTCAAGGTGCATCGAGGCTCCAGGCGCCAGCCAGCGAAAAGACCAGAGCTCCACCTGAGCTCAGAATAAGGACAAGCGGCTTCAATGGGTTAGCCCATCGTGGGATTCAACGTTCGGACTGTATACCGGCTTGCGTTACGGCAGAATGGCGTGGCGGCAACGATTGTCGTGGCTCGCCTGGCATCGCGATCACGCGCTGCGGCTCTCGGGCACGTCGGGCGACGCGGCGAATCGATAGCCGATACCGCGGACGGTCTGGATGTAATCGCCCGCGCGGCGCAGCTTGTCGCGCAGGCGCTTGACGTGGGTGTCCACGGTCCTCGTCGTGATGCTCACGTCGATGCCCCAGACGCCGTCGAGGAGCGCGGTGCGCGTCTGCACGCGCTCGCGCGCCTCGTACAGCGCGACGAGGAGCTTGAACTCGAGGAGCGTCAGCTCGACCTCCTCGCGATCGACCCACACGCGATGAGCGCCCTCGTCGATCCGGAGACACCCGAACTCGATGCACCGCTCTCCGTCGCCGGAGGACTTCGCGCGGCGGAGCACGGCCTGCACGCGCAGCACGAGCTCCCGCACGCTGAACGGCTTGACGACATAATCGACGGCGCCGAGCTCGAAGCCGACAATGCGATCGACCTCGTCCCCGCGCGCCGAGACGATCATCACGGGGATTCGCTGGGTGTCCTCGCTCTGCTGGAGAGCGCGACACACCTCGGTGCCCGAGATGTCGGGCAACATGAGATCGAGCAAGACGAGATCGGGTCGCTGGTCCAAGGCCAGTCGGACCCCCTCACCGCCCTGCCCCGAGAGGAGCACCTCATGCCCGGCTTGCCTGAGGTTGTAATCGAGCACCTTCTGGAGCGCCGGCTCGTCCTCGATGACCAAAATCCGCGCCATGCTGAATAGCAGCGTGTACCCGAGCGATGTGACGGGCCGATGACCGGATGGCAACAGCGCGGTGCGCCCGCTCCTCCGGAGGAGAATGCGCCGCGATTTCTCCTGAAGGTGGGCCCGCGCAGCAGAGGGGGGGTGCACGGTCGCGCGGCGAAAGCTCGCACGGTCGGGGCGAGGTGCGCTAGTCTCGCGGGGATGCTGCGGACTTTGCGACTCATCGCTGCCGACGTGCGTAAGAAGGCGACATGGTGCTACGGCAGCGATCCATTGCCGACGCTCCTGAAGACGCTGGCGACCGACGGCACGGCGGCGATGGTCCTCTACCGGTTCACGCAGGCCGCGCGAGCCCACCGGATGCCCGTGGTCGAGATGCTGCTCAACAAGGCGACCAACCTCGCCGGCGGCTGCGTCATCGGGCGCGGCGCGGACTTCGGGCCGGGCTTCGTGCTCATCCACTCGAACGGTGTCGTCATCAACGGCAACGTCCGTGGTGGCACGAACGTGCTCATCGAGCACCAGGTGACGATCGGCGCCGACCGGCGTCAGACGCCGGTGCTCGGGAGCGACCTCTTCATCGGCGCGGGCGCCAAGATCGTCGGCGGCGTCACGGTCGGCGACGGCGCCCGGATCGGCGCCAACGCCGTGGTCGTGCACGACGTCGCGCCGAACACGACGGTCGTCGGCATCCCCGCGAAGCCCGTGCAACGGCGCGAGGACCGCCCCGCCCCCCGCCCCATCACAGACGACACAACCGGCTCACAAAGCTGACCCCCCCACCCGCGACGCCTGGGCTCCAGCTCCAGAGCGGCGGTCCCCCGCACAGGAGACGGGCCCAGATCGGCGTTTTCGGCGCGGAGGCGTACTCTCGTACGCCGAGCACCGAAAACGTCGAGATGGGCCCGTATCCGAAGCGGGTGGCCGCCGCTCTAGTGAGGGGAGCGGGTCCGGAGCTCTTGCCGGAGCTGCGCGATCTCGTGGCGGAGCGGACCGATGAAGTCGGCACTGAGCGTCCGGTTCCGCCCCTCCATCGCGCGCGCCGTGTGCCACTTGCTGAGGGCGAGCCGCGCGCCAGCGCGGATGAAGCTCCGCCCGGTGGCCCCGCGCCAGCCGAGGGTGCACCGGAGCCGGCCGATCGGTGAGCAGACGAGCTCGAGCTCGTCCTGGGTGAGCATGCCGAGCGCGACCTCGTCGCGCAGATGATCCCGGATCACCCAGCCCTTGCGGACGACGAGCGCCACGATGATCCCGAAGAACGACGCGACGAAACAGAGCCAGAGCAGCAGCCACGGCATGAAGAGGTCCCCCATCGCGCGCCCCAGCGCGGTCGGGAGGAAGTTCCACACCGCGTGCAGCGCGACGCCGAGCAGGTAGCCGCCGATCGGGGCCGCGACGCGCACCCAGGTCTTCGACGACTCCCGGGCCAGGCCGAAGCCGATCCCGGTCATCGACGTGAACAGCGGGTGGAGCCAGGGCGTGAACACACCGCGCAGGACGAAGGTGCCGGCGAGCACGTCGCTGCCCTGCATCGAGGCGCGCGCGTAATAGAGCACGTTCTCCACCGCGGCGAAGCCGAGCGCGCAGAACGTGGCGTAGATGATGCCGTCGACGATGCCGTCGAACTCCCGGCGCAAGAAGTAGAAGAAGCCGAACACGCCGAGCCCCTTGAAGAGCTCCTCCGCGAACGGGGCGCTGACCGACGCGCTGACGAGCTCGCCCACCGGCTCGCCGAAGTTGCTGGAGACGCCGACGTGGACGCCGGTGTTGATCAGGATCGAGAAGCCGGTCGCCGCGAGCGCGCCCCACAGGAACGCCATCAGCAGGCACCACCACGGCTCAGGATCGTACCGATCGATGACCATCGGGACGAAGAGGTAGAGGACGAGCGGCGGGAAAGCGAAGAGCGCTCCGACGAGCATGGCGCTCAGCATGCTCCCCCCGGACTCGATCACGCCGAAGAGCGTGAAGATCACGTTGAGGACCGCGCCCGCGATGATGCCGTTGGCCCACAGCCACAGCCCGGCGATGCGCCGCCGCCGGTCCGGGTCGGGCCTTCGCGCTACCCGGATGACCGCGGGGTAGCCAGCGTGGGGATGCGCAGGCGCAGGCTGCGCGGCGCCGTGCAGCGCGGGAGCGCCGTGCGGCGGAGCAGGGCCCTGCGCTGGCATCGGCGCACGGGCCGGCGGCCAGTAGCCAGGCGGCGCCTGCCCGTAGCCCGGTGGCGCCTGCCCGTAGCCCGGTGGCGCCCGCCCGTAGCCCGGCGGCGCCTGCACATGACCCTGCGGCGCCGTCCCGTAGCCCGGCGGCGCCTGCCCGTAGCCCGGCGGCGCCTGCCCGTAGCCCGGCGGCGCCTGCCCGTAGCCCGGCGGCGCCTGCACATGGCCCGGCGGCGCCTGCCCGTGCCCCTGCGGCGCCTGCCCGTGCCCCTGCGGCCAGTGCGGCGGCTGTCCCGAGGAGAGCTGCCCCGCGCCGTGCGCCGGGGACCCCGGGCGAACCTGCCCGCCGCCCGGCTGGGCGTGCTCGCTCGGGCGCTCCGCCGGCCGGGGTTGCTGCGGCAGGCCGGGGAAATCGGGACGGCGTCCGTGGGCGTTGTTCATGGATCGAGCGCTCTCGCGAAATCCTCGTGACAGCGGGTGACCTTCAGCCGAGACGAACCCCCACCGCACACGTGGAGCCGCCAGAAGCGGCGACGATCCGAGGCGGGCAACGGCAGTCTCGGAGCTGTCGCTCACACCCGTCGGATCGAAGCATCACACGATATTTCTACCACGGCAGAGACGCGCCGGGCATATCTCCCAGCAGCATCGGCGCGTCGCGCGGCCGGCGAGGAGCGCGGGCGCGTGACGCTCCGCTTCCTCGATCTGTCGGCAGTGGCAGCGCGGCGGTGGCTCCGCGCCGGGAACATGGCGGGAATGGCGTCAGGGGCGGACGACGCGCGTGCCGGGAGGGGGCGTGAAGTCGAACTCGTTCTTCGCGGTCGGCTGATTGACGACCGGCGACGCGAAGTCGAACCGATTCCGGTTGCCCTGCGCGTCGAGGATCAGCACGCGCCGGACCTGGTTGGTCTGCCCGTCCACGTAGAGGAGCATCTTCTGATAGGCAGGGGTCGCCTCCTTCGGCGTCCCCTCGAGGACATAGCCGCCCTCGAACTTCATCTGCGCCGGGTCGAGCAGGCGCAGCGAGAAATCCTTCGTGAGCTGCCCCTTGCCCATCAGGAACGAGAGCGCCGCCGGGTACTGGGAGCCCTTCACCGGCGTCTCGAACATCTGCTCGTTGTCCTTCTCGTAGACCTTGATCGTGACGCCGTCGGAGACGACGCGGTTCCCGTTCGGCGCGTCGTAGACCCAGCTCATCTTGCCGGGCTTCTCGAAGATCACCTTGCCAGTGGAGACCTTCTTCACGTCCTGGACCTTGATCGTGTACGTCTGCGTGAAGCTCGCCTTGAAGGTCTTCGTGGAGTCGTAGAACTGCTGGACGCGCCTGCCGAGCTCCTCGGCGGTAGGGCCCGCGGCCTGGGACTCGCCGGCGGTCGCGAGCACGACCATGGCAGGCGCCGTCAGCCCGATGAGGCACGCGGCGGCCAGGCGGTAAAGTGAGGTTCGCGTCATCCTTCCCGATCTCCTTTGATGTCCAGAGGCGTGTCGCCTCCGCGCTTCGTGAGACAGGGGCACCGGTGATGCACGGCCGGTTCCCCCGGCGACCGCCGCCCTCGCTGAAGCCGGGGCGCGCCGCACGTTTTCACTTTGGACGCGGCGCGGGCGCGTCCAATGCAGGCTCCATAGCACACGGGGTGTGCACCCGGACCGCCCGGGTCGCGCCCGGCGGATCCACGTCGAGCCCAGCCGCCGCGCCCGGCGGGCCCACGCTCAACCCGGGCGCGCCCGGCGCGGCCGGGCCCGGGACCGGACGGGCGCGCCGGACGCCGCCAGCGCGGCCGCGAAGCCCGCGGCGCTGAGGTGGGTCATCGCGATGGCGAGCGCGTCGGCCGCGTCCGGCCGCGGGGGCGCGGCGAGGCGCAGGACCGCGGTCATCACCTGCGCCACCTGCGCCTTCTCGGCCGCGCCCCGGCCGACGATGGTCCGCTTCACCAGCGCCGGCGCATACTCCGAGATCGGCACGCCGGCGCGCGCCAGCCGCAGCAGCACGACCCCGCGCGCGTGGCCGAGCTTCGCCGCGCTCTGCGCGTCCTTCGCGAAGAACAGGCTCTCCACCGCGGCCGCGTCGGGCGCGTGCGCGGCGATCACCTTCCCGAGCTCGTCGTCGATCTCCACCAGCCGGCCGGCGAACGTCCCGGTCGTGTCGATGTCGATGACGCCGTGCGCGATGTGCTCGATGCGCGTGCCCTGCCGCACGAGCAGGCCCCAGCCGAGGTGGCGCGACCCGGGATCGATGCCGAGGACCCGCATCGGCTCAGCAGGCCCCGTGCGACGGCGCCGCGACGTGGGTCGGGAAGCCCGGCGCGCGCTCGGTCCCCCCGTCGCGCTCGCCCCGCTCGACCGCGGTGAGCGCGCGCCGCGGGAAGATCTTGTGCGGGTTGAGCAGGCCCTTCGGGTCGAACACCGCCTTGATCCGGCGCTCGATCGCGATGAGCTCCGGCGACTGCTCGAGCGCGAGGAACTCGGCCTTCGACGTCCCGATGCCGTGCTCGCCGCTCAGCGTGCCGCGCATGCCGATCACCGCGTGGAACAGGCGCGACAGCGCCGTCTCCACCTGGGGGACGAGCTCCGGATCGTTCCAGAGCAGGTTGACGTGGAGGTTGCCGTCCCCGGCGTGGCCGTACGTCAGCATGCGGACGCCGGTCGCCGCCGAGATCTCCGCGACCTCGTCGAGCAGCGCCGGGATCTTGTTGCGCGGGACCACGACGTCCTCGGAGATCTTGTAGCGCGCCATGGCGCGCGTCGTGGGCGAGAGCTGGCGGCGCGCCTCCCAGAGCCGGTCGCGCTGCGCCTTGTCCTGCGCGACGAGGACGTCGAGCGCCCCGGCGTCCATGCAGACCTCCCCCACCCGCTCGGTCTGGACCTCGCAGTCCGCGGGCTCGCCGTCGACCTCGATGATCAGCATCGCGCCCGAGCGCTCGTCGACCCCGACGCCGCGCGCCCGGACCGCATCGAGCGTCGAGCGGTCGAGCAGCTCGAGGCAGCGCGGCACGACGCCGGCAGCGACGAGGGCGCTCACGGCGCGCCCGCTCGCGTGCACGTCCGGGAACAGGCAGAGCAGCGTCATGACCGACGGGGGCTTCGCGATCAGCCGGAGCGTCGCCTCGGTCGTGATCGCCAGCGTGCCCTCGCTGCCGACGAGCAGCGCCGTGACGTCGTAGCCCGTCACGCCCTTCACCGTGCGCCGGCCGGTGCGGAGGCGCGTGCCGTCGATGAGGATCGCCTCGAGGCCGAGCACGTACTCGCGCGTGACGCCGTACTTGAAGGCGCGCGGGCCGCCGGCGTTCTCGGCGATGTTGCCGCCGAGCGCGCACATCTTGAGCGAGTTCGGATCGGGCGGGTAGAAGAGCCCCTCGGCCTCCACGGCCGCGTGCAGATCGGCGAGGATGACGCCCGGCTCGACGACCGCGACCTGCTCCTCACGGCTGATCTCCTTGATGGAGCTCATGCCGATGGTGGCGATGACGATGCCGCCCGCCACAGGCACCGCGCCGCCCGACTTGCCGCTGCCGGCGGCGCGCGGCACGACCGGCACCTCCGCCTCGCTCGCCGCCCGCACCGCCTTCTCGATGTCGGCCGCCGAGGACGCGAGCACGACCGCATCCGGGCTCACCGGCGGCTGATCCGACTCGTCCCCCGCGTAGGCGGCGCATCCCTCGGCCGACGTGATGACCTTCGAGGGGCCGAGCGCGCGCTCGAGGAGCCGGCGCGCCTTGTCGATGGCCGCCGCCGACGGGCGCGGGAACGTGGGGTGAAGTCGCATCTCGCCTATTTACCGCGGATCGCGCGGCGACGCTGCGGGATCCGCGCGGGCAGGCCCAGGCCTCGGCCGTTCGCGAAAAAGGTGGACAGGCGCGCCCGCGCAGAAGGCGAGCGCTCGGCGCGCGCGCGGTCGGCCGGCGCGCGCGCCGAGCGCCGCGCGGTCAGAGCAGATCGAGGAAGGCGAGCAGCGCCTCGATCGCCCCGGCGTCCAGCGCGGCGAGGCCCTCGCCCGCGGGGGCGCCGTCGTGGAAAAAGGCACCCGGCGCGGCGGCGGCGCTCGGCTCGCGGTCGGCGGCGGCGCGGCCGCCCGTGTCGCCGAAGCGCGCTCGCTCGAGCACCTCCCGCAGGCTCTTCGCCGAGCCGTTCGTGAAGTACGGCCGCTTCTTGTAGAGCCGGCGGAGCGACGGCACCCGCGCGCCGTCCTCGTGCACGTACGGCACGACGCCGGTCCTCTCGTACCCGGCCCGGCCCCACACGATCGCCCCCTCGGGCGCGAGCACGAGCTCCTCCCAGCGCTCGAACGGCGCCGCGGAGCCGGGATCGTCGCTGCGGAGCACGGGCGCGTGGCAGCGCGCGCAGCGGTCCCGGAACACCCGAGCGCCGTCGCGCTCGAGCGGGGTGAAGCTCGAGCGGCCGAGGGCGGCGGGATTCGCGCGGTGCGAGAACGCCATGAGAAAGCTCATGAGCGCGCGGCGGAGCGCCTCGGGCGGCAGCCCGGCGCGCGCGGCGTCGGCCAGCCCGAGATCGACGAGCCACGGGGCGTCGGCGGCGGAGAGGGCGAACCACGGGTCGTGGCCGCTCAGCGCGCCGGCGACGCGGAACTCGTTGTCCGCCACCGCGGTGAGATCCGGATCGAGGGCGCGGGAAAAGTGGGGGCGGTTGTTGAACAGGCCGAGCAGCGGCTTGGTCGTGGCGCGCACGTCGCCGCGGCCCGTGTGGTGCGTGCGGCCGTCGACGTAGCCCTCGAAGTGGCACGTCTCGCACGTGAAGCGGCTGAGCGGCCCATCGGTCCCGTTCCAGGGCGCCATCAGCGACGTGAAGAAGAGCGCCTCTCCGAGGCGGAGCTCCTCGGAGCGAGCGTCCTCGCCGCCGTCCTGGACCGGCCGCTTCGAGACGGCGCCGTCGTCGCCCGCGTCGAGCAGCCACGCGTCGAGCAGGGGGTTCGCATAGGCGAAGGCGCCGCCGCCGAGCGCGGCCATGCCGGCGACGCCGGGGGCGAGCGGACGGGTGGAGACCTCCGGCGCGGCCGAGAGGACGGCGTCCGTCGCGCGGAAGAGGAGCTCGGCACGGCGGTCGCCGCCGTAGCCGGTCGCGACCACGCGCACGCCGGCCGCGCCCGGGAGCGCCGAGAGCGCGATCGCCTTCGGGGTGAGCACGCCGAGCTCCGAGACGTTCACGGCCGAGAGGCGCTCCGCCTCGGGCCGGGCGCCGGTGGTGACGCGGTAGAGGAAGACGAACGAGTCGATGTAGCCGAACGAGCCGCCGGTCCGGTCGAGCGGGCGATCCTCGACCCCGCCCGCGGCGAGCAGGAGCCCGCCCCCGGGGCCGGCCGTCTCGAGCGCGTCGAAGCTCCAGATCGGGCCGTCGTGGCGGATGCGCGCCGCGCCGCCCGGAAGCGGGCGGCCGTCCGCGCCGACCGGGAGCACGACGAGCGTGTGGTCGAGGAGGCAGTCGACGATCAGATGGCGCGCGAGGCGCACGACGCGGAACGGGCCGGCGCCGATCGGCTCGTCCCAGCGCTCGACCTCGAGGCGTCCGTCCGCGCGGGCGGGACCAGGGCGCAGCGTGAGGAGCACGCCGGCGCGCTCGTCGAGCGCATAGAGGACGCCCTCGGGGCCGGCCGCGACGTCACGGACGCCGTGGAGTCCCGCGAGCTCGATGCGCCCCGCAGGCTCGAGCGAGGCGCCGCGCACGACGTAGCGGAAGAGCGCGGGCGACGCCTCGCCGCTCGCGAAGACCTCGCCGGACGGCATGACCGCGACCCCCGTCGGCGAGGCCGGCGCGGGGGCGCGGGAGAGCTCGCGCAGCGACGCGTCGAGCAGGACGAGCGCATCGCGGCCGCGGAGCGGCGAGAGCAGCGCGGGCGCGCCCGGCGCGGCGGGGCGACCCCGCGGATCCACGGGGCGAAGCGCGATCGGATCGGGCCCGAGCAGCCGGTCGGAGCTGGGCAGACGGGAGAAGTCGGTCGCGGCGCGGCGGGACGCCTCGAAGCGCCGCAGCGGCTCGAGCGGGTCGGGGCTGCCGCCGCCGGGGGCCGGCGCCGCGGAGCCGGGGCCGCCGCCGGGGGCCGGCGCCGCGGGGCGGCCGTCACAGGACGCGGCGGCGAGGCCGAGCGAGAGCGAGAGCGCGAGGCGGAGCATGCGCCGATGCCACGGGGCAGCGGGCCGAGCCGCCGCGCCGATCACCAGCCGCCGGTGCTCGCCGGCTTGGCGGTCTCGGCCGGCGCCGCCTTCGCGGGCTCGGCCGCCTTGGGCGCGGGCTTCACCGGCTCGGCCGTCGTCGCGGCCTTCGGCGGCTCGGGCGTCACCTGCTGGTGCTTGTCCTCGCAGCCGATGAGACACACGGCGCCGAGCGCCACAAGCACGGTCAAGAAATTCTTCATGGGGCTCCTCCTGAATGAGCGGCGCAAGCGAAGCACATTCGCTGGGCGCTCGGAAGGGGGGCGCTCCGCCCGCAGCGAGCGGACGCGGCACGACGGTTGCTGCGGCGATGGAGGGTTGCTGCGGTGATGCGAAGCGGGCGCGCGTCGACGCGCGCGCCGGGGGGGGGTGCGCGCACAGGCGGGCGCGCGCTGGAGGCAGGGCGCGAGGCGCCGGCTATCCGGCGCCCGCACCCTGACCGCGCTCGCTCACGTCCCGGGGACGATCTTCACCAGGCTGTTGCGGTTCGCCACGAAGTAGAGCTCGCCGGCGTTGTCCTCGACGATCGCGGTGAGCGCCTGGAACGCCGGCAGGCCGCCCTGGCGCGTGAACGCCGGAGCGTTGGGCGTGTTCGGATCGGGGTTCTTGTTGAGGAGCGTGACAGGCGACGTCTTGTCCCCGCACTGGACGAGCGCGCCCATGCGCGCTCCGGTGTAGTCGCCGAACAGGTACACGCCCTTGAGCTGCGGCACCTCGCTGCCCCGGTAAACGAAGCCGCCGATGACCGACACGTAATCGCGGTACGGCCCCGTCGCGCTCTGCCGCCGGTCCATGTCGACGATGGGCGGCGTGTGCGTCGTTCCCGCACGCAGGTCGCGTCCGCGGCAGGTATCCGCGTGGTCGCCCTCGTGCTTCGCCCAGCCGAAGTTCAGCCCCGACACGCCCGCGGGAACGAAGTCGACCTCCTCGTAATCATTCTGGCCGACGTCGCCGATGTAGAGGTCGCCCGTCGCGCGATCGAAGCCGAAGCGCCACGGATTGCGCATGCCGTAATGCCATGTCCGCGCGCCGTCGCCCGGGAAGGGATTTCCGGTCGCGGCGTACGGCGCCGGAGCATTCGGATCGAGGCGCAGGATCTTGCCGAACGGCGAGCTCGGGTCCTGCGGTGTCCCGGGCTTGTCGCTGTTGCAGGAACCACCTCCGTCGCCCGTGCCGACGTAGAGCATGCCGTCGGGCCCGAACACGATATGGCCGCCGTTGTGGTTCACCATGGAGCTGTCGAGCTGCAGGATCGTCTTCGTGGGCGTCGGGTTGGCCACGTAAGGGTCGTCGGAGCGCTGGTACTCGAGCACCGTATCGCGGTTCATGCTCGAGCCCGCGGTCGGCGTCATCATGATGTAGAACTTGCCGCTCGTCGCGTAGTCGGGCGGGAACGCGATGGTGAAGAGCCCGCGCTCGTCGTCGAACGCACCGCTGAGGAGCTGGATGTCTTTGCTCACGTCGAGGAAGACCGCCGGCCGCAGCGCGCCGCCCGTGAACACGCGGATCTGCCCGGTCTGCTGCACGAGGTACCAGTCGCTCGATCCCTTCGGCTGAGCGGCGTAAACCATCTTGTCCAGGCCGGTGACGACGGGAGCGAGCGCCAGCTTTCCGACGTCGGGAGCCGCGCTGGCGTCGCACACCGGCGGCTCGCCGCCGCCCGTGCCGCCCTGTCCCGTGGTGCTCCCGGTCGCCGACGTGCTGCCGCCGGCACCACCGGAACCGCTCGCCGTCCCGCTCCCGGCCCCCGTCCCGCTCCCGGCCCCCGTCCCGCTCCCGGCCCCCGTCCCGCTCCCGGCCGTCCCGGTGGAGCCCTGGCTCCCGGCGTTGGACGTTGCGTCGCCGGAGCTGGTCGCCCCGTCATCGCTGCATGCGCCGGCGCCCAGCGCGAGACACGCGCTGCCAACCAGCGAGAGGGACATCCAGAAAGCCAAGGTCGTTCGCTGCTTTGTCATGGGACGCATTCTACCTGACAGGCGCCGTGACGCCCACATGATCTATTGCCCGGGCGAAAGAGCCTGGTCTGCAGTCGCAGAGGCCATGGCCCGCGGGCCCAAAGGCAGCCGATAGGCCCGCTCGGCCGCTCGCCGCCGTTCGTCGCTATCGAATGGCATGGTCTTGCCCATGCAGTCAATCGGGGCGTTCAGGTGGAATGCGCCTGACACGCGCCGAGGCGTTCCGGCGATGCGCCGGATGTCTCTCCAAGGCAGACAATTGAAACAGAGCGGTAGTCAAGAATCCCGCTTGCAGGTCGGGCTGGGCTATATTCCCGCCCAGCATCCTTCTGATCATCGCCTGCACGGATCACCACCGGCGACGCCCACCGCCGAGGCTCACCGGACGTCGGTCATCGCGGATCAGAGAAGAGATCTTGTGGAGGGGGCGGCGGGCGCCGAGGCAGCGGCTGCGCAGGCCGCACCGGCGGCTGTATGACCGGCGCGGGAGCGCTCGCCGGCCGCGCCGTGGGCTCGCTCGCCGGCGGCGGCGCACGCGAGGCCCCGAGCGCGCCTGGCTCCGGCGCGGGGCCGCCGTCGAGCAGCTCCGGGAGCTTGCCGGCCGCGGGCCCGGGCAGCGCCACGGGCGCGGCCTCGCCGTGCGGCGGCGTCTCCGGCGACAGGGAGGCGCCGAGCTCCGTGCCCGGCGCCGGAGGGCGCAGCGCGACCCACCCGAAGCCCGCGCCGACCAGGAGCGCCGCGGCGAGGCCCGCCGCGATCCCGAACGTGCGCGCCCCGGTGCGGCCAAGGCTCGCGGAGGCGCGTGCGCCGCTCCAGGAGCGATCCGTGGCCGCGCCGTCGGTCACGAGCGCCGCGGGCGCGCCGGACCACGCGGAGATGGCCGGCACGCCGGGGCCGCCCGAGCTGCCGCCGGACTGCGGCGGCGCGCTGGCGGGACCGGGCGCCGTGGAGAGCGGGCGCCGCGGCGACGCGAGCCCGCTGCGCCCTTCGACGATCGCGTCGAGGCGGATCCGCAGCACGCGCGCGGCCCGCTCGGCCAGGTGCCGCGCGTGCGGGGGCGCGAAATGGGCGAGCTCCGCGGCGAGCTCGGCGATGTTGCCGAATCGCTCGGCAGGGTTCCTCTGGAGGCAGCGGTGCACCACCCACTCGAGGCGCTCGGGCACGTCGGCGCGCACCCCGCGGAGCCGCGGCGGCCCCTCCAGGATGCGGTCGTAGATCTCCATCACCGACTCGCCCCGGAAGGGCATGGCGCCCGTGAGCAGCTGATGGAGGATCGCGCCCATCGACCAGACGTCGGCGCGCGCATCGACCGTCTTCGAGGAGACCATCTGCTCGGGCGCCATGTAGAGCGGAGAGCCCAGCATCGTCGATGTCCGGGTCATGTCGGACACCTCGGGCGCCGTCATCTCCGCCGCGAGGGTCATCTTGGAGATGCCGAAATCGATGACCTTGATGAGCGGGCTGCCGTCGGCCCGCTGGCTCAGGAACAGGTTGTCCGGCTTCAGATCCCGATGGATGATGCCGAGCGCGTGCGCCTCCGCGAGCGCCTCGCACGCCTGCAGCAGGTAGTCGCACGCGAGCTCGACCGGCAGCGGCCCGCGGTCGCGCAGGAGGGCCTTCAGGTCGGTCCCCTCGAGGTACTCCATCACGAGGTACGGCTCGCCCCCGGCGAGCTTGCCGACGTCGTACACCCGCGTCACGTGCTCGCTCCGGATGCGCGCCGCGGCCTGCGCCTCGCGCAGGAAGCGGGCCACGAGCTCCGGGCGCGACAGCGCCTGCGGCAGCAGGAACTTGATGGCCACCCGCTCGCCGAGCAGGAGATGGCGGGCGGCGACCACCACGCCCATCCCGCCTTCTCCGAGGACGCGCTCGACCTGGTATTTCCCCGCGAGGACGTCCCCCTCGCTGACCGGTGCGCCCATGCACGTCCTCGCCTTCGTGCTCCCGATTATCAAATTGGAGAGGCCGTCACAACTCAGGCGCTCCCGAATACCTCGCCGTCCACAGCGACGTTGAGGCCCGACTGGACCTCTTCCCCGCCGATGAGGCGGCTCACCCGGCTCGATGCCGAAGATCGCATTGCAGCCCGCGAGCACCATCACGGCCACGAAGCTGCCACTCCGGCTCCTCTCGCGCTCCGCTCAGAAAGTGCCCGTGATCCACGCGCTCCCGGGGCCGAGGCCGACGCGCGCGCGGAAGGGAGCGTCGCCCGCCCGACCGCGCCCGCCCGCGGATGCCGTCCCGCTGTCGGGCGCAGAGGGCGCGGTGATCCAGAGGACCGCCCCGCCGACCGCGAGGACCGCCCCCGCGATGAACACCACCGTCCCGAGGTTGCCCGTCCTGACCGCGTCGCCGCGGAGATCGAGGCCCGTCTGATCGATGCAGCGGCCCTCCTCGTCGCAGTGGCCGCCCTCGGTGGCCTCGTCGAAGGTCGACTTGGCCATGAAGCCGAGCACCGTGCCGACACCGAGCCCGACCGCGCCGAGCCCGACCCCCACCATGCCGATCGGCCTGCGGATGCTCCCGCCCTGCGGCGGCGGCGGGGCGGTCACCGGCGGACGGGCCGGAGGCGGCGGCGCGACCGTCACGCTCGACGTGGCGCCCGATCCCGCCGCGGAGTCCGGCTCGGCCGCGCGCTCGAGCGCGGGCACGGTGACGCTCACCACGCCCGGCTTGTCGATCACGACCTTCGTCTCCCAGGGCTCGTGCCCGGGCGCCGCGGCGGCGACCCGATGCTCGCCGGGGTCGAGCGGCACCGCCGTCCCCCAGAGCGCCCGCCCCAGGGCGACGCCGTCCCGCGTGAGCTCCAGCCCGGAGAGCGCCGCCTCTTTCGGGACCACGATCTGCAGGCGCGAGAGGCGCGGCTCGAGCGCGGCGGCCCGGGCGCGCGCCACCCGCTCGCGCTCCGCCTGCCCGGCCGACAGCGAGGCAGCCGCGACGTCGCGGAAGCCGATCCACGCCGTCGCGGTCCGGCCGATGCGCTCGTAGCAGTCGGAGAGGTTGAAGAGGGTGCCGATGCCCGGGTCGATCTGATGGCTCTCGGCGAGCTTCGGGCAGGCCTCGGCGTGCTTGCCCGCGGCCATCAGCGCGCGCCCCTCGTCGAACAGCGCGACCGCGGCGGCGCGCTCCTCCCGGGTGGGCTCCGCGGCGCGCGCGGCCGGCGCGAGCGCCGTGAGCGCGGCGAGCGTCGACAGGAGCGCGAGCGCTCGGCGGCGCGCGCCCCCGGTCAACGGTGCGCCGGAGGTCGCCGCGCGGTAGCCAGCTTCAGGAGAGGTGCTCGAGTGACGATGATGGCAAAGCAAGACAGGACCTCTCTTGGGCTCACGTGATGTCATCGTGGATCGGAAAACAGGTCTTGCGGCCGGGACGACGTGGGCCGAGGCGGCGGCGAGGGCCGCCCGGGCGGCCGCGTCCCCTTCGCTGACACGGCCGGCTGGGGCGCCGTGGACCCGCTCGCCACAGGCTCCACCGTCCCGAGCGCGCTGACGGCCACGGTCGCGCTCGCCCCCGGCGGCGCCGCGGGGCCGCCGTCGGGGAGCTCGGCGAGCCCGCCGGCCGTGGGATCCGCCGCAGGCGCCGCCGCATCGCGCGACGGCGTCTCCGGCGACGACGAGGGCGCCGGCGCGCCGGGCGCGACGTCCGGCGCGGGGGGGCGGAGCGCGAACCACGCGAGCCCCGCGGCGCCCAGGAGCGCCGTGGTGATGGCCACCACGATCCCGAGGGCGCGCGCCCTGGTGCGACCGCTGCCCGACGAGGCGCGCGTGCCGCCCCAGGAGCGATCCGTGGCCGCACCATCCGTCAGGACCGCCGTGGGCGCGCCGCCCCACACCGCGCCGGCCGGCGCACCCAGGCCGCCCGAGCTGCCGCCGGGCTGCGGCGACGCGC
The DNA here is from genome assembly GCF_051521455.1 of Sorangium sp. So ce887. NCBI lineage: Bacteria > Pseudomonadati > Myxococcota > Polyangiales > Polyangiaceae > Sorangium > Sorangium sp. So ce887. The sequence goes on from NZ_CP150354.1 coordinate 7,323,306, forward strand.
TGGCGGGCCCGGGCGCCGTGGAGAGCGGGCGCCGCGGCGACGCGAGCTCGTGGCGCCCGTCCGCGCCTGCCTCGGCGAGCGCGTCGAGGCGGATCCGCAGCACGCGCGCGGCCCGCTCGGCCAGGTGCCGCGCGTGCGGGGGCGCGAAATGGGCGAGCTCCGCGGCGAGCTCGGCGATGTTGCCGAATCGCTCGGCAGGGTTCCTCTGGAGGCAGCGGTGCACCGCCCACTCGAGGCGCTCGGGCACGTCGGCGCGCACCCCGCGGAGCTGCGGCGGCCCCTCCAGGATGCGGTCGTAGATCTCCATCACCGACTCGCCCCGGAAGGGCATGGCGCCCGTGAGCAGCTGATGGAGGATCGCGCCCATCGACCAGACGTCGGCGCGCGCATCGACCGTCTTCGAGGAGACCATCTGCTCGGGCGCCATGTAGAGCGGAGAGCCCAGCATCGCCGAGCTCTCGGTCATGTCGCGCACCTTGGGTCCCGTCGTCTCCGCCGCGAGGGCCATCTTGGAGATGCCGAAATCGATGACCTTGATGAGCGGGCTGCCGTCGGCCCGCTGGCTCAGGAACAGATTGCCCGGCTTCAGATCCCGATGGATGATGCCGAGCGCATGCGCCTCCGCGAGCGCCTCGCACGCCTGCAGCAGGTAGTCGCACGCGAGCTCGACCGGCAGCGGCCCGCGGTCGCGCAGCAGGGCCTTCAGGTCGGTCCCCTCGAGGTACTCCATCACGAGGTACGGCTCGCCCCCGGCGAGCTTGCCGACGTCGTACACCCGCGTCACGTGCTCGCTCCGGATGCGCGCTGCGGCCTGCGCCTCGCGCAGGAAGCGGGCCACGAGATCAGCGCGCTGGCGTGCCTGCGGCAGCAGGAACTTGATGGCCACCCGCTCGCCGAGCAGGAGATGGCGGGCGGCGACCACCACGCCCATCCCGCCTTCTCCGAGGACGCGCTCGACCTCGTATTTCTCCGCGAGGACGTCCCCCACGTTGACCGGTACGACCATGCACGCCCTCGCTCTGAGTCTTCGCTAGTATCAAAACGGCGAGTGCGCGACAACGCGAGCTTTCCCGGAAAGAAAAGCCGCCACGCCCTCCTCGCCGCCGAGGGCGCGCGCATGGCCGCCGGGAGAACGCGCGCGCCTTGTTTCCTCGCCGCCTCGACACGGCGCGTTCGCGGGGCCAAGGGGCCCGTTCGGGTTCGCCAGGCGCGCTCGCTGCCTGTATATGCATGCCGCAGTTTCACCATGACCAACGAGCCGACCGACCCCTTCGCCCTCGCGCGCGAGCTCCTGGAGCAGCGGCAAACCACTGAACCGACCGACGCGACCGCCATGACGCTGGCCACGGCGGACGCGTCCGGGCGCCCCTCGGCGCGGATGGTGCTGCTGAAGGGCATCGACGAGCGCGGGTTCGTGTTCTTCACCAACTACGAGAGCCGCAAGGCGCTGGAGATCACGGCGAACCCGTTCGCCGCGCTGTGCATCCACTGGGCGAAGGCGGCCGAGCAGGTCCGCGTCGAGGGCCGCATCGAGCGGATCAGCGACGCAGAGTCGGACGCCTACTTCGAGACCCGCGCGCGGGGCAGCCAGATCGGCGCGTGGGCGTCGCGGCAGAGCGCGCCGCTGCCCTCGCGCGAGGAGCTCATCGAGCGGGTGCGCGAGATCGAGGCCCGCTTCGAGGGACGGCCGGTGCCCCGGCCGGCGTTCTGGGGCGGCTACCGCGTGGTGCCGGAGCGCATCGAGCTCTGGCGCGGCCAGGAGAGCCGCCTGCACGACCGCGTGCTCTACCTCCGCGACGGCGACCGCTGGCGCGTCGAGCGGCTCTACCCCTGAGCGGCGCGGTCGTTGATCGCGCGCTCCGTCACGCTCCGTGACGTGCGCGCGCGGGAGGAGCCATGAAGTCGAAGACCGAGTATTTCTACTTCGAGACGAAGGCCAAGCGCGAGCTCATCAACGTCACCGATCGCGTCGCGGCCGTCGTCGCCGCGAGCGGCATCCAGGAGGGCATGGTCCTCGTGAGCGCCATGCACATCACCGCCGGCGTGTTCGTGAACGACCACGAGCCGGGCCTCTGGGAGGACATCTGGGCGTGGCTCCAGCAGCTCGCCCCCGAGGGGCCCGACTACCACCACCACCGGACCGGCGAGGACAACGGCGACGCCCACCTCAAATCGATCCTCGTGCACCACCAGGTGATCGTGCCGATCACCGCGGGGAAGCTCGATCTCGGGCCGTGGCAGCAGATCTTCTACGCCGAGTTCGACGGCAAGCGGCGCAAGCGCGTCGTCGTCAAGGCGATGGGAGAGTGACGCCCCCGGCGCGCCGCGCCAGCCCGGCGGGCGGCGAGGTCGAGGGGGACGTCGTCCCGGTTCCGCGCGCCAGCGATCCCTGGCGCGCGGAGAGGCGGGCGCGACGTGCGCGCCGGATCATAACATACCGAATTTGTTGATATTTTTGCCGGATCGACGCGCTAGCCGCCGACCTGCGCAGCGGGCGCCGGCGCGTCGGGCCGGCCGGCGCAATACGTCCTCGCTCCGCGCTGCATGAGCGAGGCGATCGCGCCGAGCGCGTCCGTCCAGGCCTGCTGGTGCTCGGGGGTCCAGTCGGCGGCGGCGACCTGGGCCATCGCGGAGATCAGCGCGTCGGCGACCCAGGGGTACATCGCGTCCGTGACGCCGTAGTCGACGTGCTTGGCCCCCATCGCCATGAGCTTCTCCTCGAGCCAGGACGCGTCTTCCAGCCGGTCGATGACCGCGGCGAGCGTCTCCGTGAGCATCTTCTCCTGATGGTCCTGGCTGTTGCGCCCGAAGAGCGGCTTCACCTGCGGATACCGCGAGAACAGGATGCCGTAGAAACGGTGTGTGAGGTTGGGCTCCCTCTCGATCACGAGCTCGAAGCTCTCCCGCAGCAGGCCCACGTTCAATCCCATGACAACCCTCCGAGCCGGGCGCGGTGCCCGCGCGCCAGCCGTTTTCTTCGCCGTCCAGCTCCCCCGCCGGCGCGCAGGGACATCGCACGGGCCGTGCCATGAGCGTCTCTCCGCCGGATCGCGCCGATCCCGCCCGCCCGGCGCGCGCCGCGACCGGCGACGGTTTCCTCCAGGAAACCAGGCCCGCGGCCGCGCGCGGCCGCGAAGGCGACGCCGCGCCCGCGAGACGCCCAGCCGCGCTTGCGCCGCCGGACCCCAGGGTGTTTCCTGCGGTGGTTTCCGGAAGGAAACCGCCGTCGCATCCGTCTCCTCGAGGAACCCCGTGACCCTGCTCGACGCCGTGCTCAGCCTGTCCGAAGCGCCCGTCCGCGACGAGGCGCTGCAGCGGATCCTGCGCGCGCTCGCGCAGGTGACGGCGGCGGACGCGCTCTCGGTGCTCGCGGCCGCAGAGGACGGGTCGGTCGGCGTCGCCGCGCAGATCGGGCTGTCGCCAGCCGCCCTCGGGATCAGCTTCCAGCCCGCGGAGCACCCGCGGCTCCGCAGGGCGGCGCTCGCGGCCGGGCCGATCCGGTTCCTCGACCCGAGCGAGCCCGACCCCTACAGCGGCTGGCTGCTCGGCAGCGCCGGCGAGATCAACCCGATCCACGCCTGCATGGCCATCCCGCTCCGCGTGCAGGGCCGCCTCGCGGGGCTGCTCACGCTCGACGCCTGCGATCCCCACGGCCTTCGCGGCCTGCGCGACGAGGACGCGCGCGTGTTCGCGGGGCTCTGCGCCGGCGCGCTGCGGCTCGACGCCGGCCTCGCGCCGGCCCTCGCCACGGAGGCGGGCCTCGCGCTCAGCGGCGCGCCCGGGGGCCCGGCGCTGCCCGGCAGGTCGGCCGCGATGCAGCGGATCGAGCGCGAGATCGCGATGCTCGCCCCGTTGCCCGTGCCGGTGCTCATCACGGGCGAGACGGGCGTGGGCAAGGAGCTCGTCGCCCGCGCGCTGCACGAGCGGTCGCCCCGCGCGGGGCGGGCCCTCGTGATCGTCAACTGCGCGGCGATACCGGCCCAGCTCGTCGAGTCGGAGCTCTTCGGCCACAGGAAAGGCGCCTTCACCGGCGCCACGGCGGCGCGCGCCGGCAGGTTCGAGGCGGCGCACGGCGGGACGATCTTCCTCGACGAGATCGGCGAGCTCCCGCTCCCGGCGCAGGCGCAGCTCCTGCGCGCGCTGCAGGAGGGGGAGATCCAGCCCGTGGGCGAGGACCGGGCGCGCCGCGTCGAGGTGCGGGTCGTCGCGGCCACGAACCGCGATCTCCGGCGGGAGGTCGCGGAGGGTCGCTTCCGCGCCGATCTGTTCCACCGGCTCTGGGTCTACCCGATCTGCGTGCCGCCCTTGCGCGAGCGGCGCGAGGACATCCCGGCGCTCTCGGAGCGCTTCGCCGCGGAGGTCGCGGCCGAGCTCGGCGCGGAGCGCGTGGACTTCACCGAGCCGGCGCTGCTCGCGCTCACGCAGGGCGCCTTTCCAGGCAACGTCCGCGAGCTGAAGAACACCGTGCAGCGCGCCGCGCTGCGCCGGACGATCGCGGAGGGCAAGAGCGCCGCCGGCAGGCAGCTCGTGCTGCGGCGCGAGGACATCGATCCCGTCGAGGCCGTCGCCGGCGACGCGCCGGAGCGCCCCGGCGCGCTGCTGCTCGAGCCCGCTGGAGCGCCGCTGTGGCTCGGGGACGCGCCGCCGGAGGAGCCGGTTGCGCCGCTGGTCGAGACGCTGGAGAGGGCGCGTCGCGAGGCGTTCGCGCGCGCCTTCCGGGCCGCCGGCGGCAACGCGGCGACGGCGGGCCGGCTGCTCGGGCTGAGCCGCTCGTTCGCCTACAAGGAGGCGGTGCGCCTCGGGCTCGTCCCCGCCCCGCGCAAGCGCTGAGGAGCTCGCGGAGGCGGCGCGCCTCGGGCCCGCGCCGGCGCCCGGGCCGCGCGCGCGCCGAGGCGCTCGAGAGCGACGCCGTCGCCTCGACGGGCGAAGCTCAGCGCCCCTGCTCCGGGGCGCCGATCCCCTCCAGCGGCACGCGCGCGAGCGCCGTGTAGCGCGCGCCCTTCGGGGTCATCTCGCTCTGGTAGACGATGATCTCCTCGATCCGCGTCTCGCCGAAGTCGACGTTGCCGACCGCCTGAGCGCACGAGTCGAGCGCCGGATCGCCGCGCGGGTCGCGCGACCGGGCGAGGGTGAGGTGCGGCGCGAACGGCCGGTCCTCCGGCACGTAGCCCGTCGACATCGAGAGCGTCTGCTCCAGGTCGCGGTGGATCGCGGTGAGGGCGCCGACCGCGCCGCCCACGCCGAGCCAGAGCACGCGCGGGCGCCGCCGCGTGCCGAACGCCCCGCCCTTCTCGATGCTCAGCCTGAGCGGCCTGTGGAAGGCGGCGACGCTCCCGGCCGCCGCGATGACGAGCGGCAGGCGCTCCTCTCCGATCTCGCCCATGAAGGCGAGCGTGATATGCAACCCGGCAGGCTCCACCCACTTGGCGGACGGAGCCCGGGGCGAGATCTCCCGCAGGAGCTCTCCGACCTTGGCGAGGAGCTCAGCTCCTGGATCAACAGCGACGAAGACACGCACAGCTCACCTACGCTCGATTACCACCCACAGACTTCACCCTTGTTCTGCTCCTTGAGCCACCTCCTAAGCGGCTCGAAGTACTCCAGCATCGCGCTCGGATCGGCCCCGGTTTCGCCCGTCATCGCCTGCATCGCCTCCTGCCACGGGCGGCTCGCGCCGAGCGACAGCATGGCGCGCAGCTTCTCGCCAGCGGCCTCGCTGCCGTGGATCGAGCACGCATGGAGCGGCCCCGTGTGCCCGGCCGCCTTGCAGAGCGCCCGGTGGAACTGGAACTGATAGATGTGCGCGAGAAAATACCGCGTGTACGGGACGTTCGCCGGGACGTGGAACTTCGCCCCCGGGTCGAAGTCGGCCTCGCTGCGCGGCACGGGCGGCGCGACGCCCTGGTACTTGAGCCGGAGCGCCCACCACGCCTTGTTGTAGTCGGCCGGCTTCGTCCTGCCCGAGAAGACGTCCCACCGCCACTGGTCGATGAGCTTGCCGAACGGCAGGAACGCGATCTTGTCGAGCGCCTTCTTGAAGAGGAAATTGATGAGCCCCTTGTCGTCCGCGGGCACCCTGTCGATGAGCCCCAGCGTCTTCAGGTAGCTCGGCGTCACGGAGAGGGCGAGCGTGTCCCCGATCCCCTCGTGGAAGCCGTCGTTGGCGCCCGCCTGGAACAGGATCGGGAGCTTGTAATACTGATGGTTGTAATAGATGTGCCCGAGCTCGTGGTGGATCGTGATGAGATCCTCCTCGGTCGGCTCGATGCACATCTTGATGCGGAGATCGTCCCGGTCGCCCACGTCCCAGGCGCTCGCATGACAGACGACCTCGCGATCGACGGGCTTCTTGAGCAGCGACCGCTCCCAGAACGTCGCCGGCAGCGGGTCGAAGCCGAGCGAGGTGAAGAACCGCTCGCCGAGCGAGACCATCTGCTTCTCGTCGAGCTTCTTCGCCTTGATCTTGCGCGTCACGTCGAGCGAGGGCTGGCCTTTGTACGGCTCCATGAGCGCGTAGACGTTCGACCACTCCTGCGCCCACATGTTGCCGAGCACGTGCGCCGGGATCGGGGCCTTGTCGCCGATCCTGTCCTTCCCGTGGGTCGCGCGCAGCCTCGCGCGCACGTAGCAGTGCAGCTCATCATAGAGCGGCTTCAGCTTGCCCCAGAGCCGCTCGGTCTCGGCCTCGAACGCCTCGGGGGGCATGTCGTACCCGGCCCGCCAGAGCGCGCCGACGTCCGGGAAGCCGATCTCCGCGGCCCCCTTGTTGCCGAGGGCGACGTAGCGCTCGAACTTCGGGCGGAGCGGCGGGGCGATCGCGTGCCAGCCCGCCCACGCATCGAGCAGCTCGTCCCACTTGCGGCTGGTCTTCAGGAGGTTGGAGAGCTCGTCGAGCGCGAGGCACTTCGGCGCCGCCGCGCCCGCCGCTGGCGCGGCGCCCGCTGGCGCGGCGCGTCCCGGCGTGCCCTTCGGGCAGTACTTGCCCTTGCCGTAGAGGCTCGTCATCTCGACCGCGAGCGCGGCCAGCTCCGCGCGCTCGGCCGGGTCGCTCGGCGCCGGCAGGGTGGTCGAGATCTTGAGGAGGGTGAGCTGGCGGGCGAGCTCCGCGGGCAGCGCGAGGCCATCGAAGCGCCTCGCCGCCTTCATCGCGCGGTTGAGGTACTCCATGCTCGCCTCCTCGGCGGAGGCGGAGAGCGCGTCGGTGTCGTCCGTGATGAAGGTCTGGTTGACCCACGCCGCGCGCGCGGCCTGGAGCCGCAGCCGGCGCAGCTCCCTGTCGACGCCGGCCAGGAAGGCCTGCGCCTCGGCCACGCTGGGAGGCGCCTCCTGCGGGGGGGCCGCCTGAGGCCGGGGGGCCGCGGACGCCGCCAGGGGCGCGGGCGCCTCTCCGCCGGGGAGCGGCGGCGCCGGAGACGCGGCGCCGCCGCAGGCCGACCCGAGCCCGAGCGCGACGAGCATCAGGGGGCGCAGGATCGCCGTCCGGGCGGGGGAGTCGCGGACCACGGGCCCTTCATACACGCCGGACCGTGCCGAGGGAACCAGGAGCGACGTGCGATCGTCGCGGCTCGGCCCCGCCGCTCCTCCCCCGCTCCCCGGGGGTGGCCGGATTTGAACATGATGGCGGGAAGGCGGGAAGAAAAGATCAATGATCTTCCTGCCTTCCCGCCTTCGTGGGGTTCACTGCGGGGTAAATTGGGCCACCACCGGCTCCCCGCTCCCCCGCGACCAGGACGAACCGAGCTTGCCGTGACGGCTGCCAAGCGGCCGTGAAGTACCGTTACAATGCGGACCCACCATGAGGAATGCTCTCGCGCCCAGGCCCACGCTCCCGGCGGTCCGCGGCCTCGCCGCCACCGCCCTGCCCGGCGCCTCGCTCGCCCGAGGACGCAGCGCGCAACCGATGCGCGACGGCCCGGAGCAGCGCCCTGCCGCGTCGATCCGCGAGGAGACGACGGGGGACGGGGTGAGCTGCGACCTCCAGGGCCGATGCGGGCAGACCCCCTACCGCGAGGCGCAGGCCACGACCCTGTGCGCGCCAGGCGGCGGCCATGAGTGAGCTCGAACATTTCTCCTTCGTCATCCCCGGCGAGCTCGCCGGCATGGCGTACCCCCACGCGCCGCGGGCGGTCGAGGAGCTCGCGGAGCTCGGTTTCCGCAGCATGGTGTCGCTCTCGCGGCGAGCGCCTCCGCCGCACGCGCTCGGCTCGCTCGTCCACCTGCACTGCCCGCTCGCGGACTTCACGCGCATCCCGAGCGTGGACCTCCTGCGCGCCGTGGCGTTCCTCGACCGGGCGCCGCGGCCGATCGTCGTGCACGGAGAGGGCGGCATCGGGCGCACCGGGGTGGTGCTCGCGTGCCGCCTCGTGTCGCTGGGCCGGTCGCCGGCCGAGGCCATCAACGAGGTGCGGCGCGCGCGGCCGGGCTCGATCGACGACCCCGAGCTCGAGGCGTCCGTCGCGGAGTTCGAGCTCTTCTACCGGAGCGAGCGCGAGCAGTCGACGCCGGTCCCCTTCAACTTCGCGTCCGCGTCGCCGCTCGACAGGGTCGTGCACGGCGCGGAGCGCCCCGGCTTCGGGATGGCGCTCTGGTCGGCCTCCGGGATCCGCTCGTCCGTGGCCGCGACGCCGGGCGCCGCGCAGCAGCCCGATCCGAGCGACGGCCCCGTCGAGGCGTGGCTCGGCTTCATGGCGCGGCACGGCATGCGCGAGGTGCTGTGCCTGCTCGACGAGGGGGAGCTGGCGCTCCACCGGGTCCCGCTCCTCAGCCGCTACCAGCGCGAGTTCCTCCGGGTGACGCACGTGCCGCTCGAGGGGGGCGCGATCCCCTCGCCCGACGCGCTGGAGCAGGCGCTCGTCGCGCTCCGGCGCGCGGAGGCCGGCGGCGCGCCCATCGTCGTGCACTGCGCCTCCGGCGCGGGCCGCGCGGGCATCGTGCTGGCGGCGTGGCTGCGCGCCCGGCACGGCCTCGCCCCCGAGGCGGCGATCGGGGCGGTCCGGGATCACGCGCGGCACTTCGGGGCGCACCGCGAGCCGCTGAAGGCAGGGCCGGCGGTGCGGGACCTGCTCGCGAGCGTGCCGGCGCGCGGGTGAGCGCGGAGAACCGGCGCGCGGGTGAGCGCGGCGGCGGCGCCGTGCGTCACCCGCCGGCGTGGAGCCCGGCCTTGCGGTGCCGCTGCTCGCGGTACAGGCGCTGGACGAACGCGCCGGCCGGCTCGTCGCGGAGCGACTCGACGAGATCGCGAAGGCCGGACGGCAGCGCGCCCGGCGGCGGGAGGGGCACCGGATGCCGCTCGGGCACGAGCAGCGGCGCGGCGAGCGCGGCGAACGCGAGATCGGCGGCCGAGAACCGGTCGCCGACGAGGAACGGGCGCCCGTCGCGCAGGCGCTCGTTCACCGCGTCGAAGACCGCGCGGATCTTGCCCCGCGAGCGCTCGGCGCCGACGGCGTCGATGCGCATCGCGCGCCTCATGACCGCGCGCGCGACAGGGAAGTAGGCGCGAAAGGCGCCGCGCCCGAGCCAGAAGCGCGGCGCCGCGCCGGCGCCCTCGAGCGAGCGGAACGACCCGCGCATCAAGGCGAACGCGGCCTCCTCGTCGGGCAGGAGGTGGAAATACACGACGCGGCGGGCGGCGGGGCCGAGCTCGCGGTCGAAGCGCTCCTCGAGCGCCTCGACCTCGGCGCGGCGCGCGTCGGACTCGCCGAGGAAGAGCGCGTGCTCCGACGGGACGAACGCGTCGGCGTAGCGCAGGATGTCGGTCGAGTCGCCGAGCGCACCCGCCCGCGTGACGAGCACCGGCACGGAGCGGCGCCCGCCCGCGCGCAGCGCCGGGAGCGCGTGGGCGAGCGGGAGGTAGGCGTCCTCCCGGTACGGCACGCCGGCGCGGTCGAGCGCCCACCGCGCCTTCTCGCAGTAGTGGCTGAAAGGGATGGTGATGAGGCGGAAAGGCGCGGCGGCGCCGGCATCCGACATGAGGACCTCCGAGCTTGCACCGACCCGGGCGCGCCGGCCGCTCAGCGCCGGATCTCGAAGAGGTGGGTGCCGTACGCGGGGAGCTCGACGCCGAGGCCGCGCGACAGATCGACGAGCTCGTCGCCGTCGCGCGGGTGCTCGTTGCCGGTCATGAGGTCGACGAGCAGGACCTTGCGGCCCGCGATGCCGGCGATGTCGAGCGGGATGCGGCACCCGCTGCGCGACGGGGCGAAATTGACCACCGCCACGAGCGGCGCCGCGCTGCGGGGCGCGCCGCAGGCCGGGAGCGGCTCCCACCGGTAGGCGACGAACGCGTCGGCGCCCGGGCCGCGCGGGGTGAGCGTGGCGAAGCTCCCGGTGCGCAGGATGGGACGACGCACCGCGGCGAGGAGCCGCTCGTGGAAGGCGAGGCACGCCTGATCGACCGGCTCCTCGGGGGCGCGGGCGAGGTGCAGCGAGGCGCGCACCGTGCGCCCCTCGAGCTGGCCGTGGTGGATGAACCGCATGCCGGGCACCGTCGCGGCGATGAACTCCGCGGCCCGGCGCCGGTCCGGCGGGAGCACGGCCGCGATGCGCGGCTCGTCGTGGTGCTCGATGAAGCGGACGCTCCGCCGCTGGTAGTCCGGCGTGGCCGCGAGGTGGCCGCGGACGGAGGACGCGGAGGCGTGGCTCAGCCGATCGTAAAGGCTCTTGTCGAAGGTGTAGTCGAACCCGAGCATCTGCAGCCGCCACTCGAGATCCCAGAACGCCTCGGCGATGAAGACGAAGCTCGGGTGGTCGCGGCGGACGGCGTCGATGGCCTCCGCCCAGAACTCGCCGGTGGCCTCGGCCTTTCGCGCTGCGGGCGGCCGCTTGGCCCACGTGTGGCGGAAGACGTCGTCGATCACCAGCATGGCCATGTCGCAGCGGACGCCGTCGCAGCGCGCCGCGACGCTGCGGAGCGCCTCGATGGAGGCGGCGCGCGTCGCCGCGAGGCGGTAGTCGAGCTGGGCGGTGTCGGGCCACGGCGGGATGTAGGGGTCGCGCCCGCTGAGCGGGGCGCCGTCGTCGCCGACGACGAAGCACTCGGGCTTCTCCTTCACCCAGTGGTGGTCGCGCGCGACGTGGTTGGGGACGAAGTCAAGGAGGATCCCGATGCCGCGCGCCGCGAGGCGCCGGCGCAGATCCGCGAGCGCGGCGTCGCCGCCGAACGCGGGGCTCACCTCGTACCGCGCGACGGCGAACGGGGAGCCGGCCACGTCGGCCTCGGTCCAGTCCGGCAGCACGCGGTCGTACTCGGCGCGCAGGTCGGGGTGCGTGAGCGAGAGGCGCGGGCCCTCCTGGCCGAGCGTCCAGACGCCCATCAGGTACACGTAGTCGACGCCGAGCGCGGCGAGCCGGTCGAGCGCCGCGTCGGGCACGCTGGCGAGCGTCACCCTGGCCTTGGCGGCGCGCGAGAGCTCATGGAGCCAGACGCGCACGAAGACCGCGTACAGCAGGGGGTGCTGGTGGGCAGGGACTAGAGAGCTCATCGATTGGATTGGGGACGGCGGGCCCGCGAGGGAGTCGCGGGCAGTCGGCGTCGGCAGAGGGATTGTCTGCGGGCTCGGGTGGTCCCTGCAAGGGCGATCACGAGGTGCGGGCGCCGCGGGCCGAGGCCGCGCGCGCCGTCCAGCGCAGAGGCTGTCTCGCAAAGAGCCGTCCGCCCGGGCTGCGGGCGCGGGCGATCGGCGCGCGCTGCGACCGATCGCGGCGTGCGCCCGACCGCGGCGTGCGACGCTAGCCGCGGCGCGCGCGGCGCCTTCGCGCGATCGCGGCCGCCGCGCCCAGGGCGACGAGCGGCAAGGCGAGGGGCGTCGCGGCCTCCTCGGGCGAGAGCCGGCAGCCGCAGCCGCCCTGCTTCGGCGAGACCGGGGGCGGCGCCTCGTCGGGCGGGAGCTCGGCGTCGGAGGGCGCCTCCGCCTCCGCGGGGTCGGACGCGGGCTCGGCGTCGGACGCGGGCTCCTTCTCGGCCTCGTCGCTCTTCTCGGTCTCGGCGCCGGCCGCCTTGTCGTCCTTCTTCTTCTTCTTCTCGCCGGTGAAGACGATCGCGCGGCGATCCATGATCTCGTTGTCGCCCTTCAGGGTGATCTTCTGCTTCTGCCCCATCTGCACGCCGTCGCTCGCGCGCTTGATCACGAGCTCGTACTCGCCGGCCTCGAAGCCGCGATCGCGCCGGAGGACGAAGTCGAACTTGGTGATCGTGAAGACCTTGCCGCTGCCGTCGGAGAAGCCGACGTCCATGCTCTCGTTGATCGACTGCTGGTTCTGGAGCGGGATGCGGTTGAGGATCGGCTTCTCGGGCGACTGGTCGGTGAGCGCTCGCTCGTAGTGCATCGTCGGCGTGAACGAGAACAGCATCGGGATGTGCGAGAGGTGCGGCGTCCCTCCGTAGTTGATCGTCATCTTGAGCTTCCAGCGGCCGCCGTCCTCCTTGGGCGCGCGATCGGCGATGGTGACGGTGCCCGCCGCGTGCGCCGCGGTCGCGGGCAGCCACGCCCCGATCAGGGCGAGCGCGGCCGCGACGACGCGCGCGAGCAGGAGCCCGCGGCCGCCTCCGGCGAGGCGGCGCGCCGCTCCGGAGCGGGCGTGGGCGGGGCGGGCGTGAGAACGCTCGGCGCGCTGACGTCGCGCGCCGGGCTGAGAGAGGTGACCGGTTCGAGGTCGGGCGGTTCGCATGCGCAGCACGCTACCAGGGATTTCTTGGAAACGAGGCGCGGACGAGAGGGCCGGCGGCGCGGACGAGGAGGCCGGCGGCGCGGACGAGGGGCCGGCGGCGCGGGCACTCCGCGGCCGCTGGTGCGGTCCGCTGGCGCCCCCGGCGTCCGCCGGGAGCGCGGGCTCAGTCCGGGAACCAGAGCAGCTCGTCGGAGGTGGGCTTGTAACAGGCCTGGCGGCCCGCCTCCTCGTTGTCGGTGCAGCTCGCGTTGTCGAGGCAGTCGATGATCTCGTAGCGGCCGGCGCCGTTGTAGATCGTGGTGAACATCGCGCGCTGGGCCGTCTCGAGCTTGCTGAACGCGGTCTTGCAGTCCGCGACGGGGATCTTCTCGCAGCGGGCCATGCGCGCACAGCGGGAGTCGATGACGGACCTCGCCGTCGGCTCGTCCGGGTTGATCTTGACGGCCACCTCGTCGTTGCACTCGAGGATGATCTGGCTCCGGTCAGGCGAGCTCTCGGTGGAGGCCTCCATCCGTCGCGAGAAGCAGCTCGTCATCGCACGGAGATAGGTGGGCGAGGAGGTCGGGTAGGCGGCCTTGCACGCGTTGAGGTGCTCCCAGGACGCGCCGGCGCGCTGGAGCTTGGCGAGCGCGGCGCACCACTCGGCCTGGGCGGCGATGACGCCGTCGCGATCGGGAAAGCTCGTAGGCCGCTCGGAGCAAGCGGTCAGCGGGCCGAGCATCGACGCGGCCACCGCCATCGGCAAGGCCAAGGATCGAAGGGCGGGCATGGGCCGACCCTAGCACGGAGGTCCGCCGGAGCGGAGTTTCCGGGGACGCGCCGCGCGTCAGGGCCGGTCCGGCAGGAGCTCGCAGCGGAGCCGCGCGCCGCCGCCGCGGAGGGCCGCGGCCCCGCCGGGGCCGAACACCGCGCCGAGGTCCTGCGCGCCCCGGGCAGCGGCGCGGATCTCGATCGCCTCGACGCACAGCGCGCCGCCGCCGCCGGCGAGCAGCGCGGCCCCGGGGGCGTCCTCCTCGAGCAGCGGGGTCCCGCTCCTCGACGCCACCCGGAGCGTGACGGGCAGCTCGGCGATGAACCGGTGGGACGGCCGAGCGCCGCCGCAGTCGCCAGCGCCGATCTCGGCGAGCGACGCGAGGGATCCGAGCGGCTCGAGGGGGCCGACCTGACCCCGGGCGACGTCGAGCAGCCCGGCGACCACCTCCCCCGAGGCGACGGAGTAGCCGACGAGCACGAGGCCGGGGGCGTCGAGCCGCCGGCCGAGGGTGAGCCGGGCGCCCGCGACATCGGGGACAGGCGCGAGCCCGGCGACCGGGAGGGTGGCCCGCCGCGTGACGAGGAGGAGGCTCCGCTTGCCGGCGTCGAAGGCGAGCAGGTCGCCGCCCGGCAGCTCGGCCGCGGCGGCGATCGTGCCGGCGTGGTCGAACGGCAGCAGCGCCGGGGGCGCGGCGCCCGCGCGCACGCGGAGGCCGCGCCGCCCCTGCGGGCCGCTGGCGTCGAAGAGCAGCAGCAGGTCCACGGGCGCTCCGGCGCCGGGCGCGAGCAACACGGGGAGGGCGGCGCCGGACGCCGCGGCGAGCGAGCGGTCGCGGAGGGACAGGCGGCGCGGGGCGGCGGCGGTCGCGAACGGCTGGAGCACGCTGGCGGTGAAGACGCCGTCGCGGAGCGCGCCCAGGGGGGAGAACGGGGCGGTCCACAGCGAGACGGCCGGGGGCGCGCCGCCGGAGAGCCGGGCCGCCGCGGGGGCGCCCGGCGCTGCGAGCGCGATGCGGGGGGCGCGGCCCGGAACGGGACGAGCCGGGGGGCGCGCCGCCGGGAGGGCGGCAGGGGGCGGGAAGGACGGAGGGTCGCCGTCGAGGCGGCAGGAGACGAGCGGCGGAGGGGCGGTCCGGGGCGCGGGGCCCGCCGCGGGGGCGTAGGGCGGCGGCGCGCTGCGCGGCGGCGGCGGAGGGCTGCCCCAGCCGAGGCGGACGAGGCCGTGATCGCCCATCGCGCAGCCGATCGGAGAGCAGGCGAAGGGGGTGCCCTCGTCGAGCGGAGGCTCGATCTGACGAGCGGGAGGGCCCTCGACGGGGCGCCACGAGCGGCCGCCGTCGGTCGACTCGAAGTAGGCCGGCGGGTCGTCGCCGGTGGCGGCGAGCGCGAACCGGCCGCCAGCGACGACGTGCGCGACGGCGGCCGGGAGGGGATAGACGGTGATGCCGCCGCGCGGGTCGATGCGCACGCCGGCGATGCGGCCGCCGCGGCGGCGCGAGAGGAGGCGCGCGGCGGGTCCGGGCGCGCCTTCCCCCGGCAGCGCCGCGCGGTCCGGCGAGGCGCCGCCGGCCGCGTCGGGCAGGTGGAGCCAGCCGCGCACGGCGCCGTCGTCGTCCTCCCAGAAGTCGGTGTCGACGAGGCGCGGCGAGGCGGGGTCGGCAAGCGCCGGGAAGACGCCGCCGGCGAGCGCCGGGTCGCGCTCGCGCACGCGGATCACGCGGACGCCCTCGGACGGGCTCGCGGGAAGAAGAGGCTCGCGGTCGCGCGAGACGGGAGGCGACGTGCGCGGCGCTTCCTCCCCGGTGATCCGCGGTCGCGGCGCCTCCCCCTCGGCGGGCGGCGGGCGCCGCGCTCCCGCCTCGGCGGTCCGCGTTCCCGGCCCCCTCGGCGCCTCCAGCACGAGCGCGGTCACGGTCCCGCGCTCACCGGCGATCCAGCGGTAGAGGCGGGCGGCATCCTCGCCCTCGAGCCGGCGCTCGACCCAGCGGCCGCCGCCGGTGCGCACGCACACGCGCGCGGCGTGGTCCTCGGCGGGCTCGCCGCTGCCGGACGAGCCGCGCTCCGCGATGGCGCGCGGCTCGTCCGGCAGCGGCAGCGCAGAAGGCCAGGGCGACCGCTCGCCGTCCGGCGAGTCGGCGCCGTCCGGGCTCTCCTGGAAGTCGTGGACCCCCGGAGGCGCGCTGCCGCACCGGCCGGAGAAGGCGAGGCGGCCTCGATCGTCGCCGACGAACGCCCCCCGCGAGGGCGCGATCGGATCGGGGTCGCGGCCGCGGGGCGGGAACGTGGCCTCCAGCCGCGGCGCGGCGAGCGTCGTCACGAGCCGGAGCACCTGGGCGGCCTCGTGCGCGCACGCGAGCAGGACGTCCTCGCCTGCCCGGAACGGCTGACAGCGCGCGTAGCGCGGGTCAAGGCCTTCGATCGCCGCGTCGGCGATGGGCTGGGCCGTCGCCGCGGCGAGGACGGCGAGGCCGCCGTTGCGGGCGACGAGCAGCCTGCCGCCGCGGAGGAGGGCGCCGGTGGCCGCGGCCAGCGCGAGCGCCTCCGGGGCGAGCGCGCGGCCCGAGGAGGCCTCGCGCGGCGGGTCCTGCGCCAGCGGGAGGTGGAGCGACGGGCTCGGGCCGTCGCTCGGCGGAGCGGGCACGGCAGGCACGAGGCCGGCGGCGGTCACGCGGAGCGCAGGGCCGCCGGAGGGGCCGAGCAGCGCGACCTCCCCGCCCCCCTCCTCGAGGAGCGTCGTGGCGAGCCCGTGGGTCTCGAGCACGTCGATCCAGGTGGCGCCCCCGTCGAGCGTGACCGAGGCGCGGCCGAGCAGGTCGAGGCGCGCCGCGCGCCGCGCGTCGACGGCCACCGCGTCGACCACGCCCGCGGCGCCGAAGCGGCGAAGGGCGAGCGTGGACGGGTCGATCTCGAGGAGCCCTCGATCGCTGCGCAGGAGGATCGCGTCGAGGTACGGCCGGGCGCCGCCGGGGGCGCCGACGTCGACGATGGGCGCGAGCGCGCCGAGGAAGTCGCTGGCGCGGTAGACGCGGCCCTCGGACCACAGGACGAACCCACCCCCGAGGCGCGCCGGGATCGACCGGAACCCGCGGAGCAGCTCGGACGCGGGCGCGGCGGCGAGCACGACGCCGCGCTCGAGGAGCACGCGGATCCCTTCGTGGAGCGCCGGTTGCCGGCCGGGCGCGGGCGAGCCTTCGCCGGACGCGGCGGCGGCGTCGAAGAGGACCCCGACGCCCTCGGTGAGCACGTAACGCGCCGGAGCGAGCGGCGGCGCGTCGGAGAGCGCGGAGGCCGGGGGGCCGGCCGGCCGCGGGGCGCGCTCCGGGGCGGCGCTGCAGGCAGCGGCGAGGGCGAGCCCGAGGAGGACGCCTGTGCGGGAGGGCATCGCGGCGGCAGCGACGGCGGCGCGGCGCAGGAGCGAGCGCCGCGGCGTCAGCAGAGCGCGCCGGCGGCGAGCTTCGCGCCCCGGACGCCGCCGATCCCCCGGGCGAGGGCCGCGCGCTCGACGCGCTCCCGTGCGGGCCGGGGGAACATCGCTCTGGGCTCGCTCTGCCGTTCCATGTTCAGCGCCTCCAGCGCCACCCGCGGGGCTCAGGCGGCGCATTGTAAACGATCCGAGCGAACGCCGCAGCGTGCTCCTGGCCGGACCGCCCGGGCGCAGCGAACGCGGCCTGGACCCGCGTGAGGCGGCTCGCTCCGCCGCCGCGCGCCAAGGCCGAGCGGATCGCGAGCACGCCCGATCGCCTCAGCGCACCCTCACGACCGCCTTGCATTGCACCGGCTGCCGCACCTCCTGGCCGTGCTGGACGAGCACGAGCGTGCCTCCACCAGCGCCCTGCGCCGGCTCGCCCCGCCGCGCGGGCGCGGGGCTCGGCCCGCCGCGCGCGCCGAGCGAGGCCGCGGGCGGCGGCCCCGCGAAGCGCGCGACGAGCTTCTTCACGACGCCGGGCGGCTCGTAGAAGCCGAGGTCGACCTCGTAGCGCTCGTCCCGCACGGTGAGCTCCACGGCGTCGAGGCACGCGCGATCGCGCGACCACCGGATCACCGCGACGCCGGCCGTCCCGGCCTCGGTGATCCCTGGCAGCGCGCCGGGCGCGAGGCCGATCTCCGTATCGAACGGCAGGACCACGCGCGCCTCCCCGCGGCGCGGCGCGCACGACGGCTCGCTGCCCGCGATGAGCTCGCCGAGCGGCGCGAGCGCCTCCTCGGGGCCCAGCTCGCCGAGCTCGGGCTCGACAGGCGAGAGCACCGCGCCGCCGTCGCCGGCGACCGCCACGGCGACCGGCGCGCCCGCACGCACGCCCGCGCCGAAGGCGAAGCGCGCCTGCTGCGCCGCCGCCCGCGCCGAGCGCTGCTGGTGGAGCTCCCGGAGCGCCGGCGGCGGCCCGCTGCCCCCGGGTCGCGCGCTCGCCGGAGCCCCGCGCGCGGCCCCCGCCTCCCCGCGCAGGTCGACGGCGCTCACCGCGAGGCCGTCGTACCCGGGGCTGAGGAACACCGCGCGATCGCCGAGATCGACGCCGACCGAGAGCTGGGGGACGCAGCCGCCGATCGGCCGCGTCACGCGCGCGGCGTCCAGCAGGCCGGCGAGGCACGTCTCCTTCGGGCCGCCCGCGACGGGGGCCACGCGGCCGTCGCGATCGATCACGAGCCCGACCTGCGCCTCGTAGGGCCGGTACGCGAGCTGGGGCAGCCCGGCGCTCGCGAGCGGCACGGTCGCGCGGCGGATCTCGGCGCGCAGATCGAGCGGGGCGATCCAGGCGAGCTCCGCGTCGGCGAAGGCCGCCGGCTGCGCGCCGCCGAACGACGGCAGCGTCAGCACTCCGAGCGTGCCGAGCCGCAGCGGGCTCGTCGTGCGCAGGGGCGGCGCGGCCACGGCGCCGAAGCCGTACGACTCCGGCACGCGCGCGGCGGCGATCGGCCCTGCGAAGCTGCAGGCGAGCCGCGCGATGGGCGGCGGGACCGGCGGCCGCGCCGACCCGTCGCGCTCGCTCCGCGGACGCCCGGCGGACGGCTCCGCCGCGGCCGCATCGGGCAACGACGCCCCGCGCGCCCCGCCGCCGCTCGCGGCCGACGCCCACCCGAGCCGGAGGAACGGGCCGAGGCGGCACCCCACCGCGGAGCAGCCCGCGAGCCCGGCCGCCGCGCTGCCCGGCGGCGGCGCGACGGGCGCCCACCGCCTCCCGCGATCGATCGTCTCGAAGAGCCTGCCGTCCTCCGTCTCGACGAGCGCGAACGGGCCCGACGCCTCGATCGAGCTCGCGCGCGCCGGCAGCGAGAGGCGGCGCAGCCGGCCGGCGGCGTCGATCGCGATCGGCGCGAGGCCGACCGCGCCTTGCACGGGGAGCCAGCCCTCGATGGCGCCGCCCGCGAGCACGGCGAGCGCGCGCGAGAGCAGCTCCGGCCGCCGGTCGCCGTACGCGGGCAGGACGAGCGGCGGCTCGCTGCGCGCGATCCGCACGACGCGGAGCGCGCCGCGCACCTCGACGCGCTCGCCGTCCGGCAGGAACGCGCCCGGTCGCGCGACGAGGGCGACCGCGCCCCCGCCGCCGCGCGGGATCCACGCGAGCACGTCGGTCGCGTCCGCCGGATCGAGGCGGTGCTCGACCCAGACGAGAGGCCCGCTCCGCACGCAGAACACCGCGCTCCGCAGCGCCGGGTCGCCGGCGAACGCCGCGCGCGAGATCGCGCGGAGGTCGAGCCGCGGCTTCGGCAGCCCCTCGCACGGCCCGAGGTAGCCGAGCGCCTCGCCGTCCACGCCGACGAAGCGGCCGGCCTCCCGCTCCGGCTCGGGCCGGAGCTCGAACGCGCGCTCGATCCGGAGCGCGCGCGGCGCGCGCGCATCGCTGGCGACGTCCACGACGCTCGCGCGATCCGGGCCGGCGCAGACGGCGAGCAGCGCGTCGCTCGCGCGAAACGGCGCGCACTGGCCGCTGCCGGGCGGCAACGGCGCGACGGACGAGGCGCGACCGGTCGCGAGATCGATGCGGCCGATGGAGCCATCCGCGGCGATCACCGCCCCGCCGTCGGCGAGCGGCAGGCCCGAGGCCACGGCGTCCGCGAGCTGATCGAAGGGGGCGCCGGGGAGCCACCCGGCGTCGACGCCGGCCGGCGGCCGCGCGCGCGGGGCGCGGGGCTCGCCGATGCGGCCGCTCGGATCGACGGCGCGCTCGAGGCCGCCGAGGAGCGAGACGACGATCTCCTCGCCGCGGACATCGAGCGCGATCGCGCCGCCGAGGTCCGCGGTGACGTCGCGGTAGGAGGCGCCCGCGTCCAGCGTGAGGAGCGCGCGCCCGAAGACGGTCAGGCCGAGCGCGCGGCGCTCGCCGGCGGCCGCGGCCGCGACGAGGGACGGCAGGCCGAGCGGCCGCAGCGCGCCGCTCGCGCCCTGGACGACGAAGCTCCCGACCGGCGTGATCAGGCCGATTCCGTCGAGCCATGGGAACACGCCGGCGACGCTGCCCGGCAAGGTCGCGCGCTTGCGGAGCTCCCCGGCAAACGTGGCCGCCGTGGTGATCTCGCCGCCGCTCCAGAACACGTAGCGCGGCCCGGCCGGCGCGCTGGCCTGAGCCCAGACGGGGAACGCTGCGCCGCCGGCGAGCCCCAGGCCGTCTGCGCCGAGCGGCTCGATCCGCTCGAGGCCGTGCAGCTCGACGCGCTGGCCGTTGACGACCGCCCTGCCGACCTCCTCGCCGCCGACGATCACGCGCTCGACGAGGCCCTGCGCCGGCGGCGCGACGTACCGGGCCGGGCCGAGCATGACGACGGAAGACGCGGGGCGAGGCGGCTCGGGTGCGCCGGGCGGCGCGGGCGCCGGCTCGGGCGCCCCGCAGGCCGCGAGCGCCGGCGCGGCGACGAGCGATAGCCGGCCGAGCGCGCGGGAGAGCGCGCCCGAGGAGCGCGGGTCGGCGGCCCCGCGCCTCACTCGTCGCCCGACCGGGCGCCCGCAGCGCACGTCAGGCGCTGCATCGTCGACGCGGTCCGCAACACACCTTCTCCGCCTCCCTCCCCGCTCCCCTGCCCGCGCGGCGCCGTCCACCGCGCGATCAGCGCCGCGCCCACCGCCGCCTCGCCGCGCCGCCTCGAGTCGGCGACCGCGAGGTGCAGCGCTTCGAGACAGACGCGCTCGCGCCCCCAGCGCACCTGCGCGATGCCCTGGTTCCCGGGGGCGATCGCGGGCAACGCCCTCCGATCGAGGCGCAGCGCGCTCTCCGGATCGAGCGCCACGAGCGCGCGCCACGCGCCCCGCATGGCGCGGCAGCGCGCGTCGCTCGCGGCGGTCAGCGTCGACCAGGGCGCGAGCGCGACCACCTCGCCCGCCGTCGCGGCCGTACGGTCGAGCACCGCGGCCCCTGCGGTCTCGGGGGCCGGGCCGTCGAGCACCAGCACGCCGGTCTCGCCGTCGTCGCGCCGGGCCAGCGCCATCGGCCGGCCCCGCAGCTCCTCGCGGTCGAGCCCCACGATGCGCGCGGGCTGCCGGGGCTCCGGCGTGTGCTCCTCGATGGCCGCGCGGCGCCGGTGCTCGCCGAGCACGAGGGCGCGGCCCGGGCCGAGCAGCAGACCAGGGGTCCGCCCCGCGGAGGCGTCCGCCGGGCTCCGGCGAGGCTCGAACGCCGGGAGCGCCCGCGCGCCCCCGGGGCCGAGCAGCAGCTCGCCCACCTCGGCGAGGACGAGCAGCGCCGTCTCGCCGCCCGCGGCGAGCAGCGGCACCGAGGTCGCCCGCTGCGCGCCGCGCCCGCCGCTCAGCGCGAGCTCGGTCGCGTTCAGCCGCAGCACCTCGCCGCGCAGGTCGAACGGAAGGCGAAACAGCGCGCTGTGCGTCCGCAGCGCCGCGGCCTTCGGACCGCCCTTCCCGGGCGCCGCGTCCTCGGGCGGCGCCGCGTCCTCGGGCGGCGGCGCCTCCTCGGGCGGCGGCGTGGCGCGCTCGGACGCCGGCGCGTCAGCGACGATCTCCAGCGTCTCGCCGTACGGCGTCGACACGGTCCATCGCTCCGCGCCGGCCGCGGGCGCGGCGCGCGGGAGCGGCGCCGGCAGGCCGACCGGCGCGCACGACAGCACCGGCAGCCCCGCCGTCGTCTCCTGCGGCCGGCCGCCTCCGCTCGGGCAAACCGCCGCGCCTGCGCCCGCCCCGCTCGCCTCCGCAAGCCCGCAGCCTAGGCCCGGCGCGGGGGCGACGTCCGGCGACAGCTCGCCCGCGCCCCAGCCGAGCCGCACCACCACGCCGGCCAGCGCGCAGCCGAGCGCGGAGCACGCGCCCTGGAACGACGACGGTGGCACCGGCGAACGCCCCGCAGCGCGCCACGTCCGGCCGTGATCGAGCGTCTCGTGGAGCTCCGCGCCGCGCGTGACGAGCACACCGTGATCGCCGGTCACCACCATCCCCGCCGGATCCTGCGGCAAGGCGTGCGTCTGGATCGCCCCGTCCGCCGCGATCGAGACGCCCAGGCTCGCTTGCCTGACGGGATCGGGCCACTCGATCGACGACAGCCACCCGTCGACCCCGCCGTCCTCGCGCGCACGGAAGCGCCGGTCGACGAGCACCCGCGCCCCGTCCCGCGGAGGCGGCGTCCAGTACCAGCCGGGGAGATGCCCGCGTAGCTGCACGACCCGCACGCCCCCCTCGTCGCGGCCCAGCGGCGCGCCGACCGGCGCCGGCAGCGCGTCGCGCTCGCCCTGCAGCAGCGCGACAGCGCTCCCGTCCCGGCGCGGCGCCCAGCCGACCAGCGCCTCCGCCTCGCCGATCTCGACCGCGTGCTCCACCCACGCGCTCGCGCCGCGCCGCACGCAGATCCTCGGCGAAACCACGACCGCTCCGTAACGGCGATCGCGCTCCTCGTCGCTCACGAGCCGCGGAGACGCCGAGCAGCCGCCGACGTAGCCGAGCGCGCCGCCGTCGTCGGCCACGAAGAACCCCTCGTCGCTGAAGGCGCGCTCCACCCGCGGCGCCTCGCCGCGCTCCGAGCGCAGGACGTAGCTGCCGTAGCCCTCGTAATCGTCCCACGCGCACAGGAAGAGCAGCCCGTCCTCCGCGCGCATCGGCGCGCAGTCCAGCCCGTCCGGAAACCAGCCGGCGAGCCGCTCGCGCGTCGCCCCCGTGCGCGCGTCGATCCGCGCGACCCCGCCCTCGAACACCCCGAGCGCCGTCCCGTCCGGCAGGAGCGCGCCGGCGGAGACGACCGCCTCGAGCGGCGCGAGCGGCGCGCGCTCCTCGAGGGCCAGCTCCCCGCGCTCGCCGGCCCGGGGGCCCGCGAAGAGCAGCTGGAACGAGCCGCCCGGCGACATCGCGCGGAGATCGCCGTCGGGGCGCCCGAGCGACCCGTCCGGCAGCACGGCCACACGCCCGAGCGTCGTGCCGAGCCAGAGCGCGTCCGGCGCGACGACGAGGCCGCGCGAGGCGAGGCCGATCCGCCGGCCGACATCGCTCCATGTCCTGCCGCCGTCCACGGTCGTCGCCGCGCGGCCGAAGACGTCGAGGCGCGCCGCGCGCGCCGCGTCCAGCGCGGCGAGATCGTGGATCGCCGGCGCATCGAGCGGCCGGCCGCGATCCTCGCCCGGCAGGAGCGCCCGCGGCCCCTGCTCCGTGAAGACCACGACGCCGTGCAGGCCGTTCCGGGCGCCCCGCACGGCGCTGGCGCCGCCGCCGATCGCCACCTCCGCGAGCGGCCCCGTGAAGCCGCGCGACCGGAACGCCCTGCGCCGGGTCCAGTGCAGGAAGCCCCCGCCGAGGTGGGGCGCGACCGCGAGCGACCCGACGACGGGATCGCCGGACGCCCACAGATCGGGCTCCCACGCCGCCGCGACGACGCGCCCGCCCCCGCCGAGCTCGAGCCGCGCGCCGGCCGCGACGACGCGGCCCACGACGGCCGCGTCCGGTCCGCCGTGGGTCACGCGGAACACGCCGTCCGCGAGCCCCTGGAACGCGAGCCCCTGGAAATAGCGAGCCCCCGCCGGCGCCGCGCCTGCCGCGCCCGCTCCGCCCCACGCGCCCGACACGCTCGACACACGCGCAACCTGCGCAGACCGAGCCGCCCCCGCAGCGCCGCGCGCAGGGGTCGGCTCGGGCGCGAGCGCGCAGGCGGCCGCGAGGAGCGCCGTGAGCAGACCGAGCGAGCGCGCCAGCATCGGGGAAGACACGACGGTATCCGCTGTACCGCCCCCGTCCAGCGCCGATCCGCCTCCCCCAGCCGACAGCCGCGCTCTCCCCTCGCTCCCCATCGTAAGCTGCGGCCCGCGGCGCCCTGCGCCCGCCCGGAAAGCCGTGCCCACCCCTCGCCGACCTCGAAGGCCCACCCGCGAAGAGCTCCTCGCCGCCGCCGGCAAGACGGTGCCGGACGTCATCGCCCCCGACCTCCGCGTCCTCTTCTGCGGCATCAACCCGGGCCTCTACACGGCCGCTGTCGGGCACAACTTCGCCCGCCCCGGCAACCGGTTCTGGCCGGCGCTGCACGCCGGCGGGTTCACCGATCGCGTGCTCGCTCCCTCCGAGGAGCGCGAGTTGCTGACGCTCGGTTACGGGATCACCAATGTGGTCGAGCGAGCGACCGCATCGGCCGATGAGCTCTCCACCGACGAGCTCGCCGCCGGGGGGCAACGGCTCGCCGCCAAGGTGCGTCGCTACCGCCCCCGCTTCCTGGCCGTGCTCGGGATCGGCGCCTACCGGAGCGCTTTCGGCAGGCCCCACGCCGCGCCCGGCCCGCAGCCGGAGACGCTCGAAGCGACGAGGCTCTGGGTGCTGCCGAATCCGAGCGGGCTCAACGCCAGCTACCAGCCGGAGAAGCTCGCGGCGATGTTTCGCGCCCTCCACGACGCGGTCGCGTCTACCACCGTCTCACCGTGAGCTGCTGAGTCCGCCGACTCCGCTCTCCCGAAAGGTGGTGCCCGCCTACCGCCGTCGCGACTCGGCTGTTCCCCCTCAAGCCAGCTCGGCGGTCGCGGTGGACAGGCGGGTTCCCCGCGGACGCGCGCTCGCCGCCTCGCCCGCGCGCCTACTCGGGCAGCGCGCTCTCCTCCTCCTGAGGCACCTTTGCGCGCGCGCTGCGGGCCTCCTCCCGCAGGGCCGCGAGGCCGGGCGGCCCCTCGGGCGAGCGCGCGCCGCGGTTGCTCACCGCAGCGAGCCAGGCCATCGGCGAGTCGGGCATCCTTTGCGTGACGAGGAGCACTCCGCGCGACGCGTAACGCGAACAGCCTTCTTCGCACATGGGCAGCACGAGGCGGAGCCCACCGCCGCCGCCTCGGCTCACGAGGGGCGCCACGCGCATCTCGGCCGGAGGCGGCGCGAAGGCGGCCACCATCGTGCGCTCGACCAGCGCCACGAACGTCCCTCGAGACGTCGCGGGCGGCTCCGCCGCCTGGATCGCGGCGCTCACCGACGCCTCGGACCGGCCCGGCGGGAGCGCGTAGAGCCCCGCCCCGTCGGCCGCGTTCGCCGGCGACGGCGGCAGCGCGCCCACGAGCGCTCCGCCAAGCGCGCCGACGAACGAAGCCAGCTTGAGTCCGAATCGCATAGGTGCTCCCTCGGCGGCACATCCAGCAGGCTTCATGCCAGCCACGCGCGGCCGCCTGCAGCGGCGCATCGCGACGCCGGCGCCTGTCGCTCCGCTCGCCACGCGTGCCGGATCGCCTCAGCGTGGCGTTCGGGGGCCCGGCGCCGCGCGGCGCGGTGCGGCGTGGTGGCTGGGATGCTGGAGAATCCGCCGCTGCCGTGCGAGCGCCGCTTTCGCTTGCCAGACGGTCCGGGCGCCGTTAACCGTCATCGTTATGCCCGACAGAAGGCCAGGGCTGAGCCCTTACGAGAAGAAGGCCCCTCTCCCGCCTGGCGCCCCCCTCCCCTCCACGCCTTCCGAGCCCGTCGCGAGCATTCTGCTCGTCGACGATCACCGCCCGAACCTCCTCGCCCTCGAGGCCGTGCTCGATTCGCTGCGCCAGCGGCTCGTCACCGCGCAATCCGGCGAGGAGGCGCTCGAACACCTCACCCGCGAGGAGTTCGCGCTCATCCTCATGGACGTGAAGATGCGCGGTATCGACGGCTTCGAGACGGCCGCTCGCGTGAGGGGGCTCGATCAGGCGAGGCACACGCCGATTATCTTCATCTCGGGGCTGCCGGAGGACGAGGATCGATTGTATCGCGGCTACCGCGAGGGCGCGGTCGATTATGTCGTCAAGCCGTTCAATCCCGACATCCTCCGCGCCAAGGTGGCCGTCTTCGTCGAGCTGCACCGCAGGGCCGAGCAGATCAAGCGGCAGGAGGCGGCGCTCCGCCAGCTGGAGCGCCAGGCGAGCGACGAGGTGTTCCGGCGCATCATGGACACCAGCATGATGGGCCTGCTCTTCAGCGACTACGAAGGGCGCGTGATCGAGGCGAACGACTGCTTCCTCTCGATGGTCGGCTACACCCGCGAGGACCTCAAGGCGGGCTCGCTCACCTGGCAGCAGCTCTCCCCCCCGGAGTACGAGCACGTGCATCGCGACGCGGTCCACGAGCTGAGCGTCCACGGGGCCACGAAGCAGTTCGAGAAGGAGTACATCCGCAAGGACGGCAAGCGCGTGGCGGTCCTCGTCGGCTCCGCCCGCATCGAGACGCAGCGGCGCAACCTCACTTACGTGCTCAACATCAGCGAGCGCAAGCGCGCCGAGGCCAACGTCAGCCTGCTCGCGGGCGCGGGCGAGATCCTCTCCTCCTCGCTCGATTTCCGCGTGACGCTCGGGCAGCTCGCCCGGCTCATCGTCCCGCTCCTCGCCGACTGGTGCGCGGTGGACATCCAGGCGCAGGACGGCGTCATCCAGCGCGTCGCCGTCCAGCACACCGACCCCGAGAAGGTGACGCTCGTCCGGCAGATCGAGGAGAGATACCCAGTCGATCCCGGGGCGAACCGCGGAGTGCCGAAGGTGCTCCGGACCGGCGAGACCGAGTGGGCCCAGGACATCCCGGACGCGTTGATCGTCGAGAACGCGCGGGACGAGGAGCACCTCCGGATGGCGCGCCAGCTCGGCCTCCGGTCGTACCTGGTCGTGCCGCTGGCGGCGCGCGGGCGCGTCCTCGGCGCGATCACGCTCGCGCATGCGGAGTCGGGCCGGCGCTACACGAAGGCGGACGTGCAGTTCGCCGAGGAGCTCGCCCGGCGCGCCGCCCTCAGCGTCGACAACGCGCTGCTCTTCGAGCGCGAGGTCACGGTGCGCAAGGAGGTCGAGACGCTCGCGGAGGAGCTGAAGCACAGCGAGGCGCAGTTCCGGCTGCTCGCCGAGACGATGCCGCAGCTCGTGTGGACCAACCGCCCGGACGGCCATCACGAGTACTTCAACCAGCGCTGGTACGACTACACGGGGCTGACGGCCGAGGACACGGGGGGCGAGGGCTGGAGCCGGATCATCCACCCCGAGGAGCACGAGCCGGCGATCGAGACGTGGCGGCAGGCGCTCCGCACGGGCGAGCCGTACGAGAGCCAGTGCCGGCTCCGGCGGGCCGACGGGGTCTACCGCTGGTTCATCGGCCGGGCGGTCGCGGCGCGCGACGGGTCGGGCCGCATCGTGCGCTGGTTCGGCACGTACACGGACATCGACGATCAGAAGCGGGCCGAGGAGGAGCGGCAGCGGCTCGTCCAGGCGCTGGAGCGCAGCAACAAGGAGCTCGATCAGTTCGCGTACGTCACGAGCCACGACCTCAAGGCGCCGCTGCGGGGCATCGCCAACCTCTCGCAGTGGATCGAGGAGGATCTGAACGACAAGATGACGGCGGAGAGCCGGAAGCAGCTCGATCTGCTCCGCGGGCGCGTCCACCGGCTGGAGAACCTCATCGACGGGATCCTGAGCTACTCGCGGGCGGGCCGCGTCCGCGAGAAGCCCGAGGCGATCGACGTCGGCAAGCTCCTCCGGGAGATCGTCGAGCTGCTCGCGCCCCCGCCGGAGACGCGGGTGGAGATCGCCCCCGACATGCCGGTCCTCGTCACCGAGCGCGCGCCGCTCCAGCAGACGTTCCTGAACCTCATCAGCAACGCGCTGAAGCACGCGGGGCGCGCCGATCCGGAGGTCCGGCTCAGCGCGCGGGACGCCGGCCCGTTCTGGGAGTTCTCGGTCTCCGACAACGGCTCGGGCATCGCGCCCGAGTACCACGACCGGATCTGGGGCATCTTCCAGACGCTGAAGGCGCGCGACAAGGTCGAGGGCACGGGCATCGGCCTGTCGGTCGTGCAGAAGATCGTCCAGAGCAAGGGCGCGCGCGCGTGGGTCGAGTCCGCCGTCGGCGCCGGCGCCACCTTCCGTTTCACCTGGCCGAAGCTCGAGGCCAGAGAGCCCTCCTCGCCCGGATGACCCTGCCGGTCGCCGCGCGCTGCGCGTGACGCAGCGCCGCGCGCGGACTCAGCAGCATCGCGGCAGCCACCGCCTGAGCTGCACGTCGGGTCGAGACGTGACGCCTCACGCGGCTCGAGGCGCGCCCGGCGATCGCGCCGTGACTTCCGGCTCGGCACGGAGTTTGAACACCCCTCCGCGATACAACAGGCGACCTGAGACGACGCGCGCCGGGATGGCGGAACGAAGAAGGCATTGCTCCTTACTCTTCCGGCGCCGTGTCGCTTCTCTCGGGCCGCAGACCTCGAAAAGGAGGGTATTCATGCCGTCGATATTCAACCTGCCCAGGGTCTACCTGGGCGCGCTTGCGATCTCGCTTCTCTCCGCGTGCGCCGCGGCCCCGCCTCCGGAGCAGGCGCGATCTGAGCCGAGATTGCCCAACCCGGGCCCCGATGGGGTCTACAAGGTCGAGTGGCCCGATCTGAGGGAGGGCGAGGATCGGTTCATCGGGCTCACCCTCGGTGCCGACATCGCCGATGTCTGCCGGCTGCCCAAGACGAACTTCGCCTTCGACTCCGCCGAGCCGCTGCCGCAGGAGCACCTGGAGCTCCGGGCTGTCGTCGACTGCCTGCTCACCTCCAACCTCAAGGATGCGAGGATAGAGCTCATTGGCCGGGCCGATCCGCGAGGTGCGCAGGCCTACAACCAGGATCTCTCGCTCCGCCGCGCCACGCGGGTGAAGGAGATCCTCGTGAAGGAGGGCATCTCTGCGGATCGCATCGCGGTGCGCGCGACGGGCGCGTCCGAGGCGGTCGGCACTCAGCCGATGTACTCCTACGGCTATGATCGCCGGGTCGACGTAGCTCTCATCGGCATCGCCCACTCCCCCCGGTGAGCGGGGAGCGCCCGCTGCGGATACGGGCCCATCTCGACGTTTTCGGTGCTCGGCGTACTGGAGTACGCCTCCGCGCCGAAAACGCCGATCTGGGCCCGTCTCCTGTGCGGGCGCACCCCGCTCGGCGGGCGCGGATCGGAGGGCGCGAAGAGCGCGCGTCTCGCGTGGGCGCAGCGCGGCTTCAGATCCTGAGTTCACATCTTACGTTTGCGACGGCACGATGGCACGACGGCGCGGCGCCGGGGCGGACTGGGGAGGCGCGTCACGACAGATGTGGCATTTCGTCACGGAGGCGCCACGGTGAGGGGGCGCGGCTGCGGGGGTAAGCGGGCCGCGCAGCGCGATCTGGGGGTTGGTCCGGGGCCTGCAATGCATCCGCTCACGAACCGGCGGACGTCATGTCCGTCACAAGGAGACAAGAGCCATGACGAGACTGAATGACGCGGTGGGGACTGCGAAGGGTGTGTACGAGGCGGCGGCTGGCGGCGCGGGTGTCGCCGCGACGACGGCGAAGATGACCGCGTTCGACGTCGCGAAGGCGGCCGCCGGGATCGCCGCGACCCTCGGGGCGCTCGGCTTCGACGACGTGCTCGGCTGGGTCGGCCTGGCGCGCAAGCGGAGCCCGCTCACGACGCTCGCGTTCTTCGGCGCCGGCATCGCGGTGGGCGCGGGCGTGGCCATGCTGCTCTCGCCGAAGTCCGGCGAGGCGCTGCGCCGCGACATCCTGAACCGCCTCGACGGCCTGAAGCGCCAGGCGACCCGCGGGGTCGAGCAGGCCGAGCGCACGGTCCACGACAAGGTCGACGGCGCCGTCGACGCGGTGAAGGGCGCGGTCTCGTCGTCCGAAACCGGGAACTCGCATTACGGCACCGAGGGCGGGCGAGCCCAGGGCGGCGAGAGCGGTCACCACCTGAGCTGAGGCGGAAGCCGTGTGGCTCGAAGCCATCATCACGCGTGAGGATCTCGTCCAGGTGCTGGGCGAGTTCCTCCCTGTGAAGATCCACCTGGACGACGACGAGAAGACCGACCGCTGGCTCTACCTGGGCAAGGCGACCGACATCACCTTGGTCGAGGACATGGGCCTGCGCGTCACCTGTCCTGCGGAGCTGAAGTGGTCCATCGCGGGCGTGAACCCCACCATCCAGCTCGACGAGCTCAGGGTGCTGATCTCCCCCGAGATCATCGAGAGGAACAAGGGGAACGTCCTCGCGTTCAACGTCGAGCTCGAGGAGGCTGACATCCGCGGCCTCCCCTCGATCATCGACCACACCATCATGAAGGCCGTCAACTCGGCGCTTGCGAACAAGAAGCCGGAGTGGAACTTCACGAAGACGCTCACGAACACCGTGGGTCTCCCCTCCAACCTCGAGCCGATCGAGGGGCTGCACATCGGGGTCGCCTGGGGCAAGCGGCGTATCAGTCAGGACGCGCTCGTGCTCGTGGTCTCCTTCAAGCTCAATTTCGTGCGAAACGATTGAGTCTCCGCCTCTCCGGGACGCGTCCCAACGCCCCGCCCCCAACTCCGGGGGGCGGGGCGTTTTCGCGCGAGCCACGCCTCATCAGCTCAACCGTGGGCCCCAGCTACCCCGCCTGAGCCGCCAGCCGGATCCTCCCGAGCCTCCCCCCGCGCCCCCGCGTGAGCGCCCCCGCGATGTCCGAGTGCTTCACGAGCCCGAGGTAGCTCTCCCCGTCGAAGACCGCGACCACCGGCGTGTTCTTCTCGACCATCTTCCGCCCCACCTCGTCGAGCGACACGTCCGCCGCCACCCGCGGCACGTCGCAGCGCATGATCCAGGCGATGAACGACCCCTCCTCGCCGGCAGCCAGCGCGCGCATCACGTCCGTGCGCGTCACGATCCCGATCACGCGATCCTCGTAGACCACCGGGAAGTCGGGCTCCTGGCTCGCGAGCATGCGCCGCGCGGCGTCGCGAACGAGCTCGCCGGGCCACAGCTGGACCGCCCTGCCCTCGCGCGCCTGGGACGACGCGACAGGCGCCATCACCGCCTGCGCCGCGCTCCACTCCCGCCGCGCCCCCAGGAACAGGAGCGCCGACAGCACCGCGATGAGGAGCTGACCGCCGATCAGCGCGATGAAGAACAGCACGGCCGCCATCGCCTGCCCGATCGTCGCCGCCATCGACGTCGCGAGCCAGGTGCCCGTGAGCGGCGACAGCGCCTCGCGCAGCACCCGGCCCCCCTCGAGCGGCAGCGCGGGGAACAGGCCGAGCAGCGCGATCCCGAGGTTCGCGCTGGCAATCCACACGATCGCCGTCTCGCGCGAGGGCGCCTCCGCCGCCTGCAGGACCGACGCCCACCGGAGCTCCTCCGCCCCGTGCTGCGCCCCGGCGGCCACAAAGAAGAGCACCGCCAGCGCGAAGTTCGCCGCGAGGCCGAGGGCGCCGCTCTGCGCCCACCCCGCATCGGGCCGCGAGCGCCTCGCGATCGCGCCGATCGGTGAGAGCAGCACCTCGCTCAGCCGGAGCCCGAGCTGCCGCGCCACGATCCCGTGCACGAGCGCCTGCAGCGCCACGCACGCGAGCAACGCCGCCCCCAGCGCGCAGCCGAAGAGCGCGCCGCCCCCGCCGTGCCGCGCCCCCCACTGGAGCGCCCCGATCGGGATGAGCAGGCCGAACGCCGCGTGCGCGACGACATCAATTCCGCCGATCCGCGTGATCCTGATGACCCAATTCATGGCGTGTTGCTCCTGGATTCCCGCGCAGACAGCTGCGCAGAGCGGGAGGGGCAGTGACGACCTGCCACGCCCCAGTCCCCCCAGGGCGTGGCGAAACCTCGTCGCGCGGTCGACGGCTGACGGGCCAACGTGCCGGATCTTTCTATGTTCACAGCAAAATGCATGCCGCTTTCCTGCGCCCGCCGGCGCGCGGCACCCACCGCCGCGCAAAGGCGGGTCGCGGCGGGCGATGGAGCGCGCGGAGGGGCTCGAAGGCCCGTTCCGCGCTCCGCCTGTTTCATCGAGTCGACGCGGGCGCGACGGGACACTCACGCGGCCGTGATGCGCCGGATGAGCGCGCCGGCGTCATCGCCTCTGCCTCGATGTCGCGGTGTGGCGTTCCGCTACGTAGCGGGCGCGCTCCGTCACGGCGCCACATCGGCCACGCCGTCGCCCGCTCCAGCCCGCCGCGCGCGGCCCGAGGCCGGATCCCGCCGCTCGACCCCCTCGGCGACCGGAGACGCCCGCGAGAAGCGCTCCTGCGGCAGGTACATCCCCTCCTCGAGCTCCTGGATCCAGCGCAGCATCTCCTCGCGAAGCCAGCACCGCAGATCGAACAGCTCCCCAGCATCACGGGCCGAGACAAGAAAGCGCACCTCGACCGTGCGCTCTGTCACCTTCGTGACCTGGACGGCCTTCACGCGCTTGTCCCAGAGCTGGCTCTTCGGGAGGGTGGACTCGAAGTGCCGCCGCACGGCGTCCACCGGCGTGCGGTAATCCACGTAGAGCTCGACGGTGCCCAGCTTCTCCGAGCCGTGCTTCGTCCAGTTCTGGAACGACTGATCGAGGAGCCGCGCGGTCGGGACGATGAGCCGCCGCTCGTCCCAGATCTTCACCACCACGTGGGTGAGCCGGATCTCCTCGACGGTCCCGAACTCTCCATCCACCACGACCTTGTCCCCGAAGTCGATGGGCCGGGTGAACAGGATGTGGAGGCCCGACAGGATCGCGCCGACCGGCTTCTGTGCCGCAAGGCCGAGCACGACGCCCGCGATGCCGGCGGAAGCCAGGAGCGAGACGCCGACGTTCCTCACCGTCTCGAAGTTCAGGAGCACGAGCGCGCCCGCCACGATCGCGATGACCACCCGCGCGACCCGCTCGAGCACACGCGCCTGGGTGCGGAGCCCGCGGGACGACTCGCTCCCCTCCTCGAGGTGCCGCAGGGCGCGCGCGTCCAGCACCTCCGTCAGGATCCCCACCATGCGCATGAGCAGCCACGCAACCCCGCCGATGAACAGCGCCGAGAGAAGCGACCGCAGATCGGCCACGAGGTCCTGACCGAGCGGCGTCATCTTGGCGAGGCTCGCCGTCAGGATGATCCCGAGACAAAGCGTCACGGGGCCGATTGCCGCGTCGAGCGTCTTTTCGTCCCATGGCGTCGCCGTCCGTCGCACGATGACCGAACCGGCGCGCCGGAAGAGCCCCACAACCAGCCGAGCGAGCGCGAAGCCGACCGGAACGCTCGCCGCGACGATCACCCACTGCCACAAACCGTCGGTCGGGAGCCCCAGCCGGGCGCCGAGCGATTCAAAGTTCGAGTTCTGCACGGGCCTGCTCCTTCAATCAGCGCCTCGCGCGCCGTCATGCCAGGTCCACTCCCGAGGCACGGCCCTCCCGTGGCGCCCCGCGAGCGCGACGGAAGAGGCCATGACGCAGCGAGGCGCGACGGGCTCATCCATCCTGTATGCGGCCTTGCCACGGCACAGAGCGTGCCGCCGAGTCCGCTCCGGCATTTCCCTCTGGATGTCCGGCGCGCTCTGCTGGCGAACAGCCGACATCGCGATTACAGGTGGAGGCAGCCCTGCCACGCTGCGACAAATCGCTACAACGCCGCACGACTCCTCCTTATCCGTTCCGTTCCAACAGTCTGCGCTGGCCCGGCATGCGGTGTGCAGCTAAGTCAACCAGAGAGTCGAGATCAGCTGAAGAGACGCAGCAAAGGACTCGTTTATGTCAGAGCGCCGAAGCCAGGTCGATGATTTCACGCGGCTCACCGAGGAGACGGAGCGGCTCGCGAAGCACGTCGAGGATCTCCGGCTCCGGATCGCCGCGACGACCGCGAAGCGGCGCGCATCATCCGGCACGCTCCCTGCGCAGAATGCTGCCGCCATCGAGGGGCTCCTCGGCTCGCCCTCGGAGCGGCCGCATCCCGGCTCGCTCTCGGAGCGGCTGCATCCCAGATCGCTCTCGGAGCGGCTGCACGACGCCGCCTCGGAGCGGGCCCACGACGCCGCCTCGGAGCGGGCCCACGACGCTGCCGAGCGGGTTCACGACGCCGCCTCGGAGCGGGCCCACGACGCCGCCTCGGAGCGGGCCCACGACGCCATCGAGCGACCGCACGACGCCGCCTCGGAGCGGCCTCACGGCGCCCTCTCGGAGCGGCCGCGCCCCCGTCACTCTCCGTTCCCCGAGCGCCCCTCGTGCCTCGCCAACGTGTCGCGATGGCTGCCGCCGCTGAAGCCGGCGCGAGAGGCCATGGAGTCGGGCGTCCACGAGAGGGTAGGCGAGGCAGGGCGTTACTGCATCGTCACGCCACGAGAGAAGCCCAGCGCTCCCCCGCCGAGGCGCCGCACGCCCAAGGCCGACGTGGCCTGAGGCAGCGCCTCGGCCACCACCTGCGCCCGCGCAACACCCGCGCCTACGCGCAACACCCGCGCCGACGCGCAACACCCGCGCCGACGCGCAACACCCGCGCCCACGGCAGCATGCGGCCAGCGCGCGCACGCGGCGCGAAGCTTGCCTGGCTGCGCGCCTGCGTAGTATACGAAACCGCATGCTGCGGCGCGGTGGGTGCAGACGCGCATGGCCACCGTGCCTCGAAGCCTGAACCCGATGGGCCCCGACGGAATCTTCACGGTCGGGCTGCGAGAGCCCCGCCTCCTGGCGGCGCGAGGCGCCCCGCCGAAGCCCGAGGCGGTCGATGATTCCGCCGCGCAGGCGAGAGGGCAACTCCACCTCTCCTCCTCTCGCCGCCTTGCGATGATGCCACGGCGCCCGGGGGGCGCGCCGGGGCGCCGGGTCCCACCGCTTCAGGCGCTCCGGGGTCCCTCCGCGGCCGGGGCGCGCTCTCGTTTCCCTTAACAGATTGGCCCTGCCCGCAAGGCAGGGCCAGGAGAACAGCGGCATGGAGCAGCGAAGCGACCTCGACAAGGCCCGGAAAGCGAAAGCTGGCAATGGCAAGAGCAAGAAGGGCGCGTCCGGCGAGGGATTGCACGGCGCCGCGCGCGCGACAAAGGCCCCCGCGGCGGTGAGCCCGCCCATCGAGCGCGACGGGCTCGACCAGCGAACGCTGCTGACCTCGCTGATGAGCCTCAAGAAGGGCGATTTCTCGGTGCGGTTGCCCGTCGACTGGATCGGGCTCGACGGAAAGATCGCAGACACGTTCAACGATGTCGTCGAGCTCAACGACAGGATGGCGAAGGAGCTCGACCGCCTGAGCCGCGTGGTGGGCAAGGAGGGCAAGCTCTCGCAGCGCGCCTTCATCGGCGAGGTGAACGGCGCGTGGGCCGACGAGGTCGCGTGCATCAACGCGCTGATCGGCGATCTCGTCCACCCCACCGCCGAGACGGCGCGCGTCATCGGGGCCGTCGCCAAGGGCGATCTCTCGCAGGTCATGGCCCTGGAGGTCGACGGCAGGCCGCTCGACGGCGAGTTCCTCCGGACGGCCAAGACCGTCAACACGATGGTCGAGCAGCTGGGCTCCTTCGCCTCCGAGGTCACCCGCGTCGCGCGCGAGGTCGGCACCGAGGGCAAGCTCGGCGGACAGGCCGACGTCCGCGGCGTCGCCGGCACCTGGAAGGACCTCACCGACTCGGTCAACTCGATGGCCGGCAACCTCACCGCCCAGGTGCGCAACATCGCGACCGTCACCACCGCCGTCGCCAACGGCGACCTTTCCAAGAAGATCACCGTCGACGTCAAGGGCGAGATCCTCGAGCTCAAGGACACCATCAACACGATGGTCGATCAGCTCCGCTCGTTCGCCTCCGAGGTCACCCGCGTCGCGCGCGAGGTCGGCACCGAGGGCAAGCTCGGCGGGCAGGCCGACGTCAAGGGCGTCGCCGGCACCTGGAAGGACCTCACCGACTCGGTCAACTCGATGGCCGGCAACCTCACCTCCCAGGTGCGCAACATCGCCGCCGTCACCACCGCCGTCGCCAACGGCGACCTCTCCAAGAAGATCACCGTCGACGTCAAGGGCGAGATCCTCGAGCTCAAGAACACCATCAACACGATGGTCGATCAGCTCAACTCCTTCGCCTCCGAGGTCACCCGCGTCGCGCGCGAGGTCGGCACCGAGGGCAAGCTCGGCGGGCAGGCCGAGGTGACCGGCGTCGCCGGCACCTGGAAGGACCTCACCGACTCGGTCAACTCGATGGCATCGAACCTCACGGCGCAGGTGCGCAACATCGCGACCGTCACCACCGCCGTCGCGAAGGGCGACCTCTCCAAGAAGATCACCGTCGACGTCAAGGGCGAGATCCTCGAGCTCAAGGACACCATCAACACGATGGTCGATCAGCTGAGCTCTCTCGCGGCCGAGGTCACCCGCGTCGCGCGCGAGGTCGGCACCGAGGGCAAGCTCGGCGGGCAGGCCGACGTCCGCGGCGTCGCCGGCACCTGGAAGGACCTCACCGACTCGGTCAACTCGATGGCCGGCAACCTCACCGCCCAGGTGCGCAACATCGCGACCGTCACCACCGCCGTCGCCAACGGCGACCTTTCCAAGAAGATCACCGTCGACGTCAAGGGCGAGATCCTCGAGCTCAAGAACACCATCAACACGATGGTCGATCAGCTCAACTCCTTCGCCTCCGAGGTCACCCGCGTCGCGCGCGAGGTCGGCACCGAGGGCAAGCTCGGCGGACAGGCCGACGTCCGCGGCGTCGCCGGCACCTGGAAGGACCTCACCGACTCGGTCAACTCGATGGCCGGCAACCTCACCGCGCAAGTGCGCAACATCGCCGCCGTCACCACCGCCGTCGCCACGGGCGATCTCTCGAAGAAGATCACCGTCGACGTCAAGGGCGAGATCCTCGAGCTCAAGAACACCATCAACACGATGGTCGACCAGCTGAGCGCCTTCGCGGCGCAGGTGACGCGCGTCGCGCGCGAGGTCGGCACCGAGGGCAAGCTCGGCGGGCAGGCCGAGGTGACCGGCGTCGCCGGCACCTGGAAGGACCTCACCGACTCGGTCAACTCGATGGCCGGCAACCTCACCGCCCAGGTGCGCAACATCGCCGCCGTCACCACCGCCGTCGCCAACGGCGACCTCTCCAAGAAGATCACCGTCGACGTCCGCGGCGAGATCCTCGAGCTCAAGGACACCATCAACACGATGGTCGATCAGCTCCGCTCGTTCGCCTCCGAGGTCACCCGCGTCGCGCGCGAGGTCGGCACCGAGGGCAAGCTCGGCGGACAGGCCGACGTCAAGGGCGTCGCCGGCACCTGGAAGGACCTCACCGACTCGGTCAACTCGATGGCCGGCAACCTCACCTCCCAGGTGCGCAACATCGCCGCCGTCACCACCGCCGTCGCCAACGGCGACCTCTCCAAGAAGATCACCGTCGACGTCAAGGGCGAGATCCTCGAGCTCAAGAACACCATCAACACGATGGTCGATCAGCTCAACTCCTTCGCCTCCGAGGTCACCCGCGTCGCGCGCGAGGTCGGCACCGAGGGCAAGCTCGGCGGACAGGCCGACGTCCGCGGCGTCGCCGGCACCTGGAAGGACCTCACCGACAACGTGAACTCGATGGCCGGCAACCTGACGAACCAGGTGCGCGGCATCGCCAAGGTCGTGACCGCGGTCGCCAACGGCGATCTCAAGCGCAAGCTGGTCGTCGACGCGAAGGGCGAGATCGCCGCGCTCGCGGACACGATCAACGGCATGATCGAGACGCTCGCGACGTTCGCGGATCAGGTGACGACGGTGGCGCGCGAGGTCGGGGTCGAGGGCAAGCTCGGCGGGCAGGCGAGCGTGCCCGGCGCGGCCGGCACCTGGAAGGACCTCACCGACAACGTGAACCAGCTCGCGGCGAACCTCACGACGCAGGTGCGCGCGATCGCCGAGGTCGCCACCGCCGTGACCAAGGGCGACCTCACCCGGTCGATCAAGGTCGAGGCGCAGGGCGAGGTCGCGGCGCTGAAGGACAACATCAATGAGATGATCCGCAACCTCAAGGACACGACGCTGAAGAACAGCGAGCAGGACTGGCTCAAGACCAACCTCGCCAAGTTCTCGCGCATGCTCCAGGGGCAGAAGGCGCTCCTCACCGTCGGCCGCCTCATCCTGTCCGAGCTCGCCCCCGTGGTCACGGCGCAGCAGGGCGTCTTCTACATCATGGACTCCTCCCGGGAGGAGCCCGTGCTGAAGCTGCTCGCGAGCTACGCGTTCAAGGAGCGCAAGCACGTCGACAACCAGTTCAAGCTCGGCGAGGGGCTCGTCGGGCAGTGCGCGCTCGAGAAGGA
Source organism: Sorangium sp. So ce887 (assembly GCF_051521455.1). Taxonomy (NCBI): domain Bacteria; kingdom Pseudomonadati; phylum Myxococcota; order Polyangiales; family Polyangiaceae; genus Sorangium; species Sorangium sp. So ce887. Next base: position 7,361,101 of record NZ_CP150354.1, read on the forward strand.
GAAGATCCTCCTCGTCAACGCGCCGCCCGACTACATCACGATCACGAGCGGCCTCGGCGGGGCGCCCCCGGTCAACATCATCGTGATGCCCGTGCTCTTCGAGGGGCAGGTGAAGGCCGTCATCGAGCTCGCGTCGCTCGAGCGCTTCAGCCCGACCCACCAGGCGTTCCTCGGTCAGCTCACCGAGTCGATCGGCATCGTGCTCAACACGATCGAGGCCAACATGCGCACCGAGGACCTGCTCAAGCAGTCCCAGTCGCTGGCGCGCGAGCTCCAGAGCCAGCAGGAGGAGCTCCAGGAGACGAACGCCGCGCTCGGCGAGAAGGCGCGCCTCCTGGCCGAGCAGAACGTCGAGGTCGAGCGGAAGAACCACGAGGTCGAGCAGGCCCGCCAGGCCCTCGAGGAGAAGGCGCGGCAGCTCGCCCTCACGTCGAAATACAAATCGGAGTTCATGGCCAACATGTCCCATGAGCTCAGGACCCCGCTGAACAGCCTCCTCATCCTCTCGGACCAGCTCTCCAGGAACAACGACCAGAACCTCACCGCGCGGCAGGTCGAGTTCGCGAAGACGATCCACGCGTCGGGGACCGATCTCCTGGCGCTCATCAACGACATCCTCGACCTCTCGAAGATCGAGTCGGGCACCGTCGTCGTCGACGTGGGCGAGATCAACTTCAAGGACCTGTCCGACTACGTACAACGTACGTTCCGGCACGTCGCCGAGTCCAAGAAAGTCGATTTCGAGCTCGCCTTCTCGTCGATGCTGCCGTCCTCGATGCTCACCGACGCGAAGCGGCTGCAGCAGGTGCTCAAGAACCTGCTGTCCAACGCCTTCAAGTTCACCGAGCGCGGCAAGGTGATCCTGGAGGTGACAGTGGCCCGCGACGGCTGGAGCCGTGAGAACGATGTGCTCAGCCGGGCCGACGCGGTGATCGCCCTCTCCGTCCACGACACGGGCATCGGGATCGCGCCGGACAAACAGCAGATCATCTTCGAGGCGTTCCAGCAGGCGGACGGGAGCACGAGCCGCAAGTACGGGGGCACCGGGCTCGGGCTCGCGATCAGCCGGGAGATCGCGCGGTTGCTCGGCGGCGATCTCACGCTCATCAGCGCGCCGGGCCGCGGCAGCACGTTCACGCTCTATCTGCCGCGCAGCCACCGGCCCGTGCGCGCCGCGCGGCGGCAGCCGGCGCACGTCCTCGACGCGCCGCCCGCCCTCGACGAAACCGTCCACAGCAGCCGGCCGTCGGAGCGCATGGCCACGGTCGCAGACACGCAGATCATCGACGACAGCGAGACCGTCCGCCCCGGCGACCGCGCGATCGTGATCGTCGAGAACGACACAGCGTTCGCCCGTTTCCTCGTGGATGTCGTGCGAGAGCACGGCTTCAAGGCGGTCGTCGCCGTCCGCGGCGCGACGGGGCTCTCGCTGGTGCGCGAGCTCAAGCCGTCGGCGATCACGCTGGACATCAACCTGCCCGACATCGACGGCTGGCGCGTGCTCGACTGCCTGAAGCGCGATCTGTCGGCGCGGCACGTCCCGGTCCAGGTGATCACGACGGAGACGGAGGAGGAGCGGAGCCGCGCGCGGCGGATGGGCGCGGTGGGGCTCCTCATCAAGCCGCTCAGCAGCAGGACCGCGCTCGACGAGGCGTTCGCGCGGCTCGACGGGCTGGTCAGCTCGCCGCGGCGCCGGCTGCTCGTGGTCGAGCCGGACAGGGCATCGGGCGATCCCGTGGTCGAGCTGCTCGGGGACGAGGGGCTCGCGATCACCAGCGTGACGACGGGCCAGGAGGCGCTCGCCGCGCTCGAGCGCGAGCCGTGCGACGCGCTCGTCCTCGGGCTGCGCCTGCCCGACATGCCCGGCTTCGAGCTCATCGAGCACCTCGACCGCGCCGGGCGCTTCGCCGATCTGACGGCCATCGTGTACACACCGGCCGATATCGCCGGGGACGACGAGGTGCAGATCGGCCGCCTCGCGCAGCGGCTGCCCGTGAAGCACGTCCAGTCGCGGGAGCGGCTGCTCGACGAGGTCACGCTCGCGCTGCACCGCCGGATCTCGGATCTGCCCGAGCCGAAGCGGCTCATCGTGGAGCAGCTCCACGAGTCGGCCGCCGCGCTCTCCGGCAAGTTCGCGCTGATCGTCGACGACGATTTCCGCAACATCTACGCGCTGAAGACCGTCCTCGAGAGCCACGGGATGACCACGCTCGCCGCCGACACGGGCAAGGCCGCCATCGAGCGTCTGGAGAGGACGAGCGGCATCGATGTCGTCCTCATGGACATCATGATGCCGGAGATGGACGGATACGACACGATGCGGGCGATCCGGAATCGGCCCGCCTTCCAGACGCTGCCGATCATCGCCGTCACGGCCAGGGCGATGAAGGGCGATCGCGAAAAATGCCTGGAGGCCGGCGCGACAGACTACATCTCCAAGCCGGTCGACACGGAGCAGCTGCTCGCGCTGCTCCGGATCTGGCTGCATCGCTGAGCTCGCTTCATCCCCGGTTCACCGCCGCGCGGCCGTGCCCGAGCGCGCGCGGCGGTTCGTCTTGGCTGCAATGACGCCCCAGTGTGGCGTCTCTGCGCAGGCTCGCGCGCCGACCGTCCACAGCCGACGGCGCAGGACAGCGTGCATTTGAGGCATTCCTTGCTGGCACGGAGCCTGCTGTGCCGGTGTGGGATTCCAGAGTACAGAGCGGGGACGCGCCCGGCGAGGACGTTCTTCGGGAAAGGAGCTGTAGGTGAGGGCAAAGCTGGTGACCGGTCTTGTGAGGACACGGCTCGACGCCGACAGAACGGTTGAGCGCGTCATGAGCTGTGGCTACAAGCGCGACGCCATCAGCCTTGTCATGAGCGACGCTCCGGGCAGCCACCCTGTCGACGGCGGAAACGGATCGAGGGCGGACGTCGGCGGCGCGGTCGGGGCGGCCTTCGCCGCGTTCGCGGGGGTCGACGCGAGCGTGGCGTTCCCTGGCCTGGGGCTCGTCGTGGCGGGCCCCATCGAGGCAGCGCTCGCGGGCGCGGGCGGCGCGGCCGGCGGTTTCGTCGGTGCGCTCGTCGGCGCTGGAATCCCCGAGCACCGCGCGCGCGTCTACGAGAGCGGCCTGCGGCAAGGTGCGATCCTCGTGGGCGTTCATGCGACCTCGGGGCGAGACGCCGAGATCCTGGAGATGATCCTCGAGTATTCCGGCGCCGAGAACGTCCGGAGCGAGAGCGCGCGACGCCCTTATGACAGCTTCATCTAGTCGACTCGCGGGGCGGCTCGCGTGCTGCCGGGGCGCTCGGCGCGTGGCAACTTGCCTCGATGGGGTTCGCCGCCGCTGACGGCCCCGTGCGGCATTTCAGGCGCTCCCCGAGAGGAACGCCTGGCACGAGCGATGCTCCAGGTTTGGCCCGTGGCGAAGCGTGACGTGGTGGGCGGCGGATGGCCGAAGCAGGCGGCAGGAGAGCGCATGTCGAGCAACATGACCCAGGGGTTCGAGCACACCTTAGGGGAGCGCTTCGAGGCCGGCACCGTGGTGGGCGACAAGTACCAGCTTCTGCGCAAGGCGGGAGAGGGGGCGATGGGCTCTGTCTGGGTCGCCGCGAACACGGCGCTCGAGGCCAACGTGGCCATCAAGGTGCTGCGGCCGGAGATGCGCTCTCCCGCGATCGCGGAGCGCCTGCTGCGCGAGGCGCGGGCTGCGGCGAAGCTCAGTCATCCGGGGATCGTGCGCGTCTTCGATCTGGGCAAGACCGCGGACGGCACGCCGTACATCGTGATGGAGCTGCTGGAGGGCGAGGCCCTTCGGGACGTGCTCTGCCGCGAGCAGCGGCTCTCACCCGAGGCGGCGATCGCGATCCTGCTGCCGGTCGCGAGCGCGATGCACGCGGCGCATGAGCGCGGCGTCGTCCACCGGGATCTCAAGCCGGACAACGTGATGCTCGCGGCTCAGGGCGACGGGAGGATCCATCCGAAGGTCGTCGATTTCGGGATCGCGAAGGTGACGTGGACCGAGCCCGAGTCCGGCTCGACGGGCGCGGCCGTGATCGGGACCCCGCAGTACATGCCGCCCGAGCAGGCGCTGGGACAGGGCCGGATCGATCATCGCGCGGACATCTGGGCGCTCTGCACGATGCTGTACGAGTCGATCGCGGGCGAGACGCCCTATGCCGGGGAGCAGGGGTTCGGGACGCTTCGGGCGGTCATCCAGGATCCGGTGCTGTCGCTCGTCGAGCGGTGCGGCACCGACCCGGCGCTGTGGACGATCATCGAGCGCGGGCTGCGCAAGGCCCCGGCGGATCGCTGGGGGAGCATGCGTGAGCTCGGCGTCGCGCTCGCGACGTGGCTCCTCTCGCGGGGTGTTTCGGAGGACGTGTCCGGCGCGTCGCTCCGCGCGCAGTGGCTGGACGAGCGGACGAGCCAGCTCCCCGCGCAGTCACCGCGGCCGATGGTGGTGAGCGCTGCGCCGACGCTGCACTCGCGCCGCGCCGACGACTCGCTGGAGCTGCAGCTGCCCATGGCGTCCGCGCGCCGGATGCCCGGGGAGTCGAGCCGCAGGGCGCCGGTTCTGGTGGGGCGCGGGGCGCTGGACGAGAGCGGCGAGCGCGCGTGGTCCGAGGCGACCGCGATGGTGAATCCGCCGGGGGTGGCGTCCGCGTCGGTGCGGCCGTCGTTGCGGGAGCGCTTCCCGTTCCGTCGCGTCGCGGCGGCGGGGTTCGTCCTCATGGCGGGGGCGGCGGCGTGGAGCGTGGCGCCTGTCGCGACGCGCCCCGCCGTCGAGCTGACGCCGGCGTCTCCGGCCGCGCCTGCGGCGACGGTGGTCGAGGAGCCGCCTCCGGTGCGTCCGGCGGCCGAGCCGAGCTCCCTCACGGCCGCCATGGCGCTCGGCGTCGTGGTGCCGCCGGCCGAGCCCGTGGCCTCGGCGCCCACGCGCGCCCCGAAGACGTTTCCCCCTCCGACCCCGTCCCCGGCACCCGCCGCCGCGCCTGTCAGGTCGCCGGCGCCGACCGCGAGGGCGCCGCTCCCGGATCTACCCGTGGCCGACGCGGGCGTGGAGGCGCCGCGGCTCTATGCGCAGGCGTCCCCGATCGACGCGCCGCACGAGCCCGTGGCCGCGGCCTGCCCTGCTGGCGGGGCACAGGAGGCCGGGGAATCGGCCTGCCCGCCGGTGGCCGATGCCTCGACCCCCGCCGTCGAGGTGGACGAGGACGCAGCGGCGGCCAAGCGGGAGTCCGCCCCGCCCCCGCCGGCGGCCGAGCAAGCGCCGCCGCCCGCGGATGCGCCGCCGCCTGTGGATGCCGGGGTAGCGGAGGAGCCCCCGAGCGCCCCAGCAGCGCCGTAGCAGCTCGGGTTCACCGGGCCCGGGCGACATCGAGGCCCCGGGTCGGTGTGCTCGAATGAGAAGAAGACAGACCGCCAAGGCACCAGGACACCTGGAGAAGAATTTTATTCCTCGTGGCAGACTGCCACGCTCGACCGCGGCGCCACATCGCCGCCGGGGCAAGGGGCCTCTCCTGCGCAGCCCAGCTCTACGTCTTCCTGCGCGAGCTGACCGCGGCATCACTCTTGTACGGCGGGTGCGCGATGGTCCCGTCCCGTCATGAGATCTCTGCTCCTCAGCCCGCCCAGGTAAACGGGCGCGCTCGCGCGGCGCCGCCCGAGCCGCCTCTCGCGCCGGCCATGCGGCGCCGGCTGGAGCTGAGCCCGAAGCACGCGATCGGCGCGTTCGCGCTCGCCTGCGTGGCGGCCAGCGCCCTGTTCATGCACGCCCGGGAGACGCGCGAGGCGACGGCGCCGGGGCTCGCGCTGCGCGTCGCGTACCCCGAGCGGATGCGCTTCCGCGACAGCGAGCGGCTCACCATCGACGTGACGCGCACGGCGGACGCGCCTTGCCGGGCCGCCGCGCTCACGATCGACGAGGCCTACCTGGACAGCTTCGAGGAGCGCCGCGCCACGCCCGCGGAGACGACCCTCGGGCGCTTCGAGCTGGGCGGCCTCGCGCCCGGCGAGCAGCGCCGGATCGTCCTCGAGCTCCGGGGTGAGCGCTCCTGGCTCACCTCGGGCAACGTAACCCTCTCGTGCGACGGGGAGCGCGGCGCCGAGGTGCCGCTCCGCACGTTCATCTTCCCCTGACAGCCATGGAAACCGTAGCCCGCGTCGCCGTCGTCTATGTGTTCCTCGCCGTGGCGTTCCGCGTGCTCGGCAAGCGCGAGCTCAGCTCGCTGTCTGCCTTCGAGCTCGTCACGCTCATGCTGATTCCGGAGATCGTCTCTCAGGCCCTCGTCCGCGAGGCGTCGCTCGCGAACGCGCTCGCGGGCGTGTCCACGCTGCTCGTGCTCGTGTTCCTGACGTCGGTCCTGACGCACCTCGTCCCGCGGGCGTCCAAGGTCATCGACGGCTCGCCCACGGTCCTGGTCGCGAAGGGTCGGCTCCTGGAAGAGGCGTGCAACCGCGAGCGCATCCAGCCGGAGGAGATCGTCTCCGAGATGCACAAGAGCGGGCTGGAGCACCTCTCCCAGGTGCGCTGGGCCATCCTCGAGGCGGACGGCGATCTCAGCATCATTCCGGAGCAGGGCCACGGCCTGCCCGTCGCGCGGCGGGGGGCGAGGGACGCGGGCGTCTGAGCGCCGGTCAGGCGGGGCGCGAGGCGAAGCGGCGCGCGCCGCGGCGGGCGATCGCCGCCGCGAGGGCGAGGGCGCCGAGCGTCATGCCCACGAGCGTGCCCTGCCCGCGCGTCCGCGAGGCGCGGTCGCCGTCGACGAGGGGGAGCGCCGCGCCGCAGAGCACCTCGGCGTGGACGCTCACGCGGGCGCGCATCCAGTTGTCGACCCGCTCCTGCTTCGCGGGGATCAGCTCGAGGTCCGTGTCGAGCGCCGCGCGCGGCAGGTTCGCCTCGAGGCGCGTGAGCCAGACGTCCTTCGGGTGCAGGCCGACCATCGCGACCGCGAGGTCGTCGAGCTCCCCGCACGCGAGCTCGCGCGCGTCGATCTGTCCGGCAGCGACCTCGCCGCAGCTCGGATCGTCGGGCCGGACGCCGGCGGGGCACGGGTTCGCCACGACGCGGTCCTCCATCGCGATCTCGGCGAAGCGCACGGCGCACGCGCTGTCCTGGGCCTCGCCGTTCGCGAGCCCCTGCTGGGCGAACGCCGCCGCGATCGTGTCGACCGGGGTGGTCGAGCCGCTCGTCGTGTACTGCACGCCGAACGGCGCCGCGGAGCTCGACACGGGCGAGAACAGCGAGCCCTGCTGCGCGTACGGCGTGAGGAACGCGCGGCCGCCGTCGGCCGCCGCGAGCGCCTTCTCGCGGAGCTCGCCGTAGTTCGAGTCCTGCGAGGCGAAGTCCCACGCGAGGAGGTCGTGGGGGACGGCCGCGGCCGCGAACCCCTCCGGAGCGAGCCGCGCCTCGCTGATGGTGAAGAGGGTGATCGCGACGTTCGCGCCCGTCCCGGCGGCGACCATCCGGAGCGGGAGCGTGGGGCTCGCCCCCGGCATGACGACCCGCACCGGCTTCATCTCCTTCACGTCCTTGCCCGGCTGGAGCCTGAGGGCGATGAAGTCGAAGCGCTCCTCGACATAGGCGTCGATGACCGGCTGCGTCGACGCGTCGACGCCGAAGCCGTTCGCCTCCAGCCACTTGTTCAGCGCGCCGGGCGTGTCGGTCGCGAGCGTCACGGTGTCGTACGGGCCGACGGTGCCGCGGTGGAGCACCGTGACCTGCTCGCCGCCGAACGCCCCATTCCCGGCCGCCGAGTCGCTGCTGCCCAGCGTGCCGCAGCCCCCCCCGCTCGAGGCGCACATGGAGTTGGGCGGGGTGATGCGGACCGACGTGGCCGCGTCGAGCGTCTCGAACCAGGCGTCCGAGCCGACCTCGATGGTCGCCCCGGGCTTCACCGGGAGCACCCAGGCGAACTCGCTCGGATCGCCGGCGTACTGGATCTGATCCCAGAGCACCGACTGGACGGGCGACAAGGAGAGGACCATCCGGTGCGCGTTGACGACCGTGGTCTCGGTCGTCGGGGCGAAGCACCCGCCGCAGGCGAGCGCCTCGCGCGGCGGCAGGAGCGTCACGGAAGGAACGGCGAGCGCAAGGAGCGAGAACAAGCGAAGTTTCATCGGTTACCTCCATGGGCGCGGGTCCGCGCGTGCGGATCCCGGAGCGCGCGGGCGGCGCGCAGCGCACCACCGCCAGGGTATCCAAGCCCGCGCGTGGCAGGCGGCCCGCGCACGATTGGCGCGTCGCTGGCGCGCGGCGGCGCCGCGGGACGGGGGTCAGCGTCCGCAGGAAGGCGGGAAGACAGGAACAAACATCAATGCTTTTCCCGAGTTACCGTCTTCATGGGCGCTCGTCTGGGCCCATGCGCCGACGGCTCCGTCGAGGCCGCCATCATGGCCCGCCGGGACCACCGTCACGCCCGCCGGGGCCGCCCGTCAGCCCGCTGCCCACCATGCGTCGAGGTCGCGGAGGGCGCGCTCGGCCATCGCCTCGTAGCGCGCGCGCTTGCGCAGCCTGCCGCTCGCGGGATCGAGCGGCGCGATGTGCGCCCAGGTGATGTTCGACGGCTGGTACGACGGCTGCGTCCGGCCGAGGTGCGTGAGGATGCCGCCGAGCGCCGTCGTGGGCGGCGGCGGCCGGAGCGGCTCGTTCCGCAGCTGCTGCGCGAGGAGGAGCGCGCACACGAACCCGGCCGCGGCGCTCTCCACGTAGCCCTCGACGCCCGCGATCTGTCCGGCCAGGTGCACGCCCGGGAGCGCGCGGAGCTCCATCGCCGGGCCGAGGAGCACCGGCGCGTTGACGAAGGTGTTCCGGTGCACGGAGCCCATGCGCAGGAACTCGGCCTCCTCCAGGCCGGGCACCATCCGGAACACCCGGAGCTGCTCGGCGTACTTCATGCGCGTCTGGAAGCCGACCAGGTTGTACGCCGTCGCCGCCTCGTCCTCCGGGCGCAGCTGGAGCACCGCGTACGGGCGCCTGCCGGTGCGCGGATCGGTGAGCCCGACCGGCTTCATCGGCCCGAACGAGAGCGTCTGCTCGCCGCGCGCGGCCATCACCTCGCACGGCAGGCACCCCTCGAAGTAGCGCACCTCCTCGAAGGCGCGGGCCTCCACCTTCTCCGACTCGACGAGGGCCCGGACGAACGCCTTGTACTGCGCCTCGTCGAAGGGGCAGTTCACATACGCCTCGTCGCCGGCCTCGGCGTCATCGCGGCGCTCGGCCGCGTCCTCCGGCTGCACGGCCCGCTCCGGCGGCGCGGCCCGCTCCGGCTGCGCGGCCCCCTCCGGCGGCGCAGCTCGCTCGCCGCGGACCGCGCCCCCCTTGCCGTAGCGCGACTGCTTCCACACGCGCGACCAGTCGATCGAGTCGGCGCTGACGATCGGCGCGATCGCGTCGTAGTAGGCGAGGTGCTCGGCGCCCACGGCCGCGGCGAGGCTCGCCGCGAGGGCGTCGGACGTGAGCGGCCCGGTCGCGAGGATCACGGGGCGCCCTTCGGGGATCTCCGTCACCTCCCGCCGCTCCACGGCGATGCGCGGGTGGGCCTCGATCGCCCGCGTCATCGCCTCGGCGAACCGCTCGCGGTCGACCGCCAGCGCGCCCCCGGCAGGCACCGAGGTCTCGTCGGCGCACCGCAGGGCGAGCGAGCCCACGCGCCGGAGCTCTTCCTTGAGCAGCCCCACCGCGTTGCTCAGCGCGGCGCCGCGCAGCGAGTTCGAGCACACGAGCTCGGCCATCCGATCGCTCGTCTGCGCGGGGGTGCGCTTGTGCGGCTTCATCTCGACGAGGCGCACGCGTAGCCCGCGCTGCGCGAGCTGGTACGCCGCCTCGCAACCGGCCAAGCCGCCTCCGACGACGACGACGACGTCGTGCGGGCTCTCCGCTCCGTTCATACAGGTCACCAGGATGGGGGGTTCGCGGCCTTCTTAGCTCGCCGTGCGCCGGGCGCGCACGGCCCGCGCGGGCTTTTCGGCTGCCCCCTGGGGCGCGCCGGCCTTCGGAGGCACAGCCTCGGGCCGGGCGGCCGGCGCGGGCTCCGCCGGCTCGGGCCGGACGGCCGGCGCCGCCGCGGCGCTCGCGACGATCGCCGCGGCGTCGAGGGGGGCGGAGCCGTTCACGGCGCCGTCCTCCCCCTCCGCCTCGACGATCTCCTGCTTGAAGCCGCACTCCTTTGTCGCGCAGACGAGCATCGCCTTCTTGCCGGCGGTGCGGGAGACGAACTTCGCGCCGCACTGCGGGCACGGGATCGGCACCGGCTTCTGCCAGAGCTTGAACTCGCACTTCTGCTCGGCGTTCCAGTTCGAACAGCCGTAGAAGGTGCGCCCGCCCTTCTTGCGGGGCCGGATCTCGATGAGGTCGCCGCCGCAGCTCGGGCACGCGACGCCGAGCGGCACCGGGCGCGTGTTCTTGCAGGTCGGGTAGCCGGTGCACGACAGGAAGTCGCCGAAGCGGCCCGTCTTGATGATCATCGGCTTCCCGCACTTGTCGCACGAGATGTCGGTCTCGCGGACGGCGGCTGTCCCCCGCGCGTCGGACAGGTCGCGCGTGGCCTTGCACTTCGGGTAGCGCTCGCAGCTCAAGAACCAGCCGTTCTTGCCCCACTTCTTGAGCATCATCGACCCACACTCGTCGCAGACGATGTCGGTCTTCTCTGCCTCGGGCTTCCACGGCGCGAGCTTCTTCGACTTGTCGAGCTGCTCCCTGAACTTCTTGTAGAAGCGCTTGAGCAGCTGCTCGCGCTTCAAGGTGCCGGCGCCGACCTCGTCGAGCTCCTCCTCCATCTGCGCCGTGAAGTTCGGATCCATGATGTCGAGGTTCGACCGGACGAGGCCGTCGACCACGAACTTCCCGAGGAGCGTCGGCTGGAACGCGCCGCCCTCCCGCTTCTCCACGTACGCGCGCTGCTGCACCTTGCTGATGATCTCGGCGTACGTCGACGGGCGGCCGATGCCGCGCTTCTCCAGCTCGCGCACCAGCGAGCCCTCGTTGTAGCGGGGCGGCGGCTGCGTGAACTTCTGGTCGGTGACGACCCCCGGCGGCGTCACGGCGAGCGCCTCGCCCTCCTTCATGTCGGGCAGGAGCGCCTCCGAGTCCTCCTCGGCCGCGGGCCCCGGCGCCGCCCGCTCCGCCTCGGCGGCGCTCGCCTCGGCGGGCGCAGGCGCGGCGCCTCCACCGCCGTCCGGCGCGGCGCCGGCGCTCTCCTCCTCGCCGGCGAACTCCTGCTGGCCCTCGGTCACCTGCAGCCAGCCGGCGAACTTCAGGATCCGCCCGCTCGCCCTCGCGAGGTAGCTCCGGTACGTGGGCGCCGCGATCGTCGGCGAGACGTCGATCTCGACCGTCGTGCGGTCGTAGACCGCCGGGTTCATCTGCGAGGCGACGAAGCGGTTCCAGATGAGCTTGTACAGCTTGTACTGCTCGTCCTTGAGGTACTTCTTGATCGAGTCCGGGTGGATCTCGACGCTCGTCGGCCGGATCGCCTCGTGCGCGTCCTGCGCGTTCTTCTTCGACTTGTAGATGTTCGGGCGCTCGGGGACGAACTCCTTGCCCCACCGCTTCGCGACCACGCCGCGCACCTCGGCGATCGCGTCGTCGCTCACGCGCGTCGAGTCGGTACGCATGTACGTGATGAGGCCGACCGGGCCGCCGTCGCGCTTGAGGTCGATGCCCTCGTAGAGCGCCTGCGCGATCTGCATCGTCCGCTTGGCGCCGAAGTGCAGGTAGTTCGTCGCGTCCTGCTGGAGCTTGGACGTCGTGTACGGGGCGGGCGGGTTGCGCTTCTGCTCGCGCCGCGCGACCTTCGCCACCCGGTAGCCGGCCGTCTCGAGGTCGGCGCGCACCTTCGCGGCGACCTCGCCGTTCGTCACCTCGAGCTTCTTGCCGTCGGCGGAGGCGAGCTTCCCGACGAACGACGCGCGCTGCGGCGGGCTCGCCGCGGTGAGGCCGACCGCGATGTTCCAGTACTCCTCCGGGACGAACGCCTCGACCTCGCGCTCGCGATCCACGATGAGCCGCAGCGCGACCGACTGCACCCGCCCCGCGGACAGGCCGAACGCGAGCTTCGACCACACGAGCGCCGAGACGTCGTAGCCGACGATGCGATCGAGCACGCGCCGCGCCCGCTGGGCGTCGTAGAGGTTCTCGTCGAGCTTGCGGGGGTTGTGGACGCCGTGGTCGACCCCCTTCTTCGTGATCTCGTGGAACTCCACCCGGGCCACCTTGAGCCTCGGGTTCTTGATCTCCTCCGAGATGTGGAACGCGATCGCCTCCCCCTCGCGATCGGGGTCGGTCGCCAGGAGCACCTCGTCCGCCCTCTTCGCGGCGGACTTCAGCTCCTCCAGCACCTTCTCCTTGCCCTCGATGACCTCGTAGGTCTCGGCAAAATCGTTCAGCACGTCGACAGCGTTCTGCTTCTTGGGCAGGTCCTTGACGTGCCCCTTCGAGGCGAACACCTCGTACCCGTTGCCGAGATACTTCTTGATGGTCTTCGCCTTCGCCGGCGACTCCACGATGACGAGCGTCTTGGCCATCACCACCTTCTGAGCAACGAGATATGGGCTTGTTGAGAGGATTGAAGGGCGCCCTTCGGTGCGGGGGAGGCCCCCCCGCGGAGGAGGCAGCCCCCCCGAAACCGCACTGGGCAGGGTGGGCCGGCGCGCCCTTCAACGAAGAGCCCGCCGAAACAACCCGGCGGGCCCCTCTACTACTACGGCCTGGAGCGTCAACGTCAAGAGTGCCTCCACGGCGTGCCTGGGCGGAAGCCCCGTCCTCTCGCAGACCTCATCCACGTGCGCCGGGTGGGCGTCCAGGGCGTCGAGGACGGCGCGCTCGGCCGCGCTCATCGACGGGATTTGCGCGGTTTTCTCGGGCGGGACGCTCGCCCGCGGGGCGAAGGCCGCGTCGGGCAGCGGCAGGGTGCCGGCGGCGGGCGAGCTGTTGCGCAGCGAACGCCGCGCCCGCCTGCGGGGCGGCGGCGCCGGCCCGCCGAGGACGTCGATCACGTCGGCGGCGCGCGTGATGGGGCGCGCGCCGGAGGCGAGCTCAAGCGCGCAGCCGACGCCGCGCGGGCTCCACGGGGCGTGGGGGACGACGCAGAGGTGGCGCCCGAGGCGGCGAGCCGCCGCGGCGGCGGAGCGGGCGCCGCTCTCGATGCCCGCCTCGACCACGACGGTCGCGAGGGTGAGCGCGGCGAGGACCGCGTTGCGCTGGAGGAACAGCCCCGGCAGCGGCGGCGTGTCGTCGGGGACGCGCGCGAGCAGCGCGCCGCCCGCGGCGAGGATGCGATCGAAGAGCGCCGCGTGCTCCCGCGGGTAGGGGTGCGCGTGGCCGCCGCCGCTGACGACCACGGTCGGCGCGCGCGCATCGAGCGCGCCCTCGTGCGCGGCCGCGTCGACGCCGCGCGCGCCGCCCGACCAGATCGAGAAGCCCGCCTCGCCGAGCGACGCGGCGAGCGCGCGGGTGAACCGGAGCGCCTCGTCGCTCGCGGCGCGCGTCCCGACGATCGCGACGCCCGGGCGCGACGGGAGCGCGCCGCGCAGATAGAGCGTCGGCGGTGCGGCCTCGGACTCGGTCACGAGGGCCCAGAGCGGCGCGGGGTAGGTTGGATCTGCGGGCAGGATCTCGATCGACGCCATACGCGGCGTGTCGACCGGCGCCCGGGACGAGTTGCGCAAAATGAGGAGCGCGCGGCCCCGCGCGTCGCGGGCCGCCGCGGCGCTACGGGAGCGGCGTGGCGCCGGGCGGCGCCGCGCCGGGGGACGGCGCGCCCGGCGGCGCGGCGCTCGGCGGCGCCGTGTCGGGCGGGGTCGCGCCGGGCGGCGCCGCGCCGGGGGGAGCGGCCGGGCGCGGGCCGCGGTAGGCCTGCACGAGCACGACGCCCGCGCCGCGCCGCACCTGCGCGTGCAGGCTCACGGCGAGCGGCGCGTCGCCGGGCAGGGTGAAGCACGCGCCCCGGCCGCCGATCACCGCGATCGGCCCGCTGTCCGCGTCCTGGGCGACGATCTCGAGCGAAGGCGGCGCGCCCTTCGTGACGAAGAGGTCGACCTCGATCACGCCGAGCCCGCCCTGCGCGATGAACACCGCGCACGCCTCCGGCGCGACGCGCACCGGGATCGCGGCGCTCTCCCCCTCCCCGATCGCGAGCGACACGACGTCGCCCTGCGGCGTCATCCCCCTCGCCTCACCGCGCGCCGTGTTGGCGAGCGCGAGCGCGGTCACGCGCGGCGCCGGCGCGCTCGCCGCGGGCCGCCGCTGCCCCGCGCGGCTCAGGAACAGACGCGCCGCCTCCGGGTCCGGCTCGGGCGCATCGCTCGGCGGCGGTGGGTTCCGCGCCGCGCGCGCGGGCGCGGCGGCCGGCGCGCGCGGCGGGCTAGGCTGCAGGACCTCCGCGCGGGACGCCGAGGCGCCGGCGCCGCAGCCCGGAGCGACGAGCGCGAGCGCGAGCGGCGCAGCGAGCCGCGCCGCGATCGGTGCAGCGGACGAGCGGCGCGCCGGCCTGAACGGATGCAGTGCGAGGAGAACGAGGGCGCGCCGCACGGCGCGGAGACTACCAGAACCGCCGCGCGATGCCCGGTCCGCGAGCGGCGGGCCGTGGGTCGTGCTACCCCCTCGCCCGATGAAGCCCAGGGACATCGTCGTCGCGACGCACGGCCACTGCTTCGACGGCATGGCGAGCGCGGCGCTGTTCACCCGCTTGATGCAGGCGCTCCGCCCCGGCGAGCCGCTCGCGCTCCGGTACCGCTCCTGCGGGTACGGCCCGGGCATGTCGATGATCCCGCCCTCGTGGCTCGACGGCGACGACAACGCGATCCTCGACTTCCGCTACACGCCGACGAAGAAGCTGACGTGGTACTTCGACCACCACATCACCGGGTTCGGCTCGGACGACGAGCGCGACGCGGCGCTCGCCGGCGCGTCGAGCTCGCGCGCCGCGGGCGACGCGCCCCACGTCTTCTACGACGCCGCCTACGGCTCGTGCACGAAGCTCATCGCGGACGTCAGCCGCGATCACTTCGGCGTCGAGATGTCCGGCGTCGATGAGCTCATCCGCTGGGCCGACCTCATCGACACAGCGCGCTTCCCCTCGGCCGAGGCCGCCGTGAGCCGCGAGGAGCCGATCATGCAGCTCGCCTCGGTCGTCGAGCACCACGGCGACGGGCGCTTCCTCGCCTCCGTGGTGCCCCGCCTCGTCGAGCGACCCGTGAGCGAGGTGGCGCGCGCGCCCGACATCCAGGATCTCTGGCGCCCGCTCTCCCTCTCGCGGCAGACCTTCGTCGCGCGCATCGAGCACGGCGCGCGGAAGCTCGGCCGCGTCGTGCTGGTCGATCTCTCCGACGCGCCGCTCGAGGCGGTCGGCAAGTTCATGACGTACGCGATGTTCCCGGACTGCGTGTACTCGGTCACGCTGTCCCGGCAGAAGCAGCACTACAAGCTCTCGGTCGGCTACAATCCCTGGTGCGGCGTCGCGCGCGATCGTGACATCGCGCCCATCTGCCGCCGCTACGATGGAGGCGGGCACCCGGCCGTCGGCGCGGCGTCCTTCCCGCTCTCCGCGCTCGAGCGCGCGCGGGAGGCGGCCCGCACCGTCGCGGAGGAGCTCAACGAGGAGCCCGAGCGGTGACCTGGGCCGAGCAGCGCTTCCGCCGGAGCGCGCGCGGGCCGGGGCAGGCGATGTCGCGGGGCGAGCCCGGGACGGCGGCGTCGCGCGCGCCGCTCCTCTTCGGGCACCGGGGCGTGCGCGGCGAGGGCGCCCCCCCGGAGAACACCCTCGCCGCCTTCGCCGAGGCGGCCGCGCAAGGGGCCGACGGGATCGAGCTCGACGTGCGGGTGTGCGGCTCGGGCGAGCTCGTGGCGCTGCACGACCCGGACCTCGAGCGGGTGACCCAGGGCGCGGACCCGCGCGCGGCCGCGGCGCTCCGCTGGGACGAGCTCCGGCAGGTCGACCTGGGCGGCGACCGGGTGCCGCTCCTCTCCGAGGTGCTCGCGTTTGCGCGCGGGCGGCGGCTCGCGGTCAACGTCGAGATGAAGCGCGACGTGCCCGACCGCGCCGCCGTCGCGCTCGCGACCGCGCGCCTGCTGCGCGCCTGGGATCCTCGCCACCCGGTGCTCGTCTCGTCGTTCGACCCGGTCATGCTGGCGTCCTTCCGGGTCATGGCGCCGGCCGTGCCGCGCGCGCTCCTCGTGCACCGGAGCCGCTACCACGACACCGCCGTGCGCCTCGCCCCGGCGCTCGGCGCGCTCGCCGCGCACATCGAGCGGACGATCGCGTCGCCCGAGCGCATCGCGCTGCTGAAGCGGCAGGGGCGCGTGATCAACGTGTGGACGGTGAACGATCCGGGGGAAGCGCGGGACCTCGCGGCGCTCGGCGTCGACGGGCTGATCACCGACGCCCCGCGCCGCATCCGCGACGCGCTCGCCTGACCGACCAGCCGCTGCCGACCGGGGCGCCGTCGGGCGCGACCCGCCGCTACGGACCGGCGCCGCCGGCCGCTGCCGGCCGGCGCCATCGGGCGCGACCGGCCGCTATCGTCGCTGCCAGGGGTCGATGATCTCGCGCGCCCGGTGCGGGACCCGGCGCGGAGCGGACCGCGCCGGCCGGTCCTTTCGCGCGGCGGACGCCGCCGGCTCCGCCGTGCCCGAGGGCGCCAGCGAGGGCGGCGCCGTGTCCGCGGCCGGCGCGTCCGCGGCGACGAGCAGGAGATCCATCTCGGGCGTCGACGCGCGGGCGACCTCCACCGGCGGCGATGCCGAGCTCACGGGCGCGGGCTGGAGCGGCGCGACCACGGGAGCGGCGCCCTCCTTGGCCTCCTTGCCGATGGCGCGCAGCGCCGTGATCGCGACCGTCCCGCTGAGCACGAAGAGCGCGCCGCACGCCAGCAGCCAGCGGCGCGTCGCGCTCGCGCGCGGCCTGCGGGCGTCGTGGACCTCCCCGGCCGCGGCGGCCGTGAGCGTCCCCTGATCGAGCGGATCGGGCAGCGGCGTGAGCGCGTCGTTCCGCGGGCCTGCGCCCTCGTCCTCGGACCCGGAGAGCGCGCCGAGGTCGCCTGCCCCCGTGAGCTCGGCGGCGCCGCCCGGCGACAGCCCGAGCAGCGTCCCCGTGCGCGACGTCACCGGCTCCGGCCGCGGCACGGAGGGCGCAGGCAGCGGGATGCCGAGGTCGCCCGCCGCGGCCACGAAGGCGTGCACCATCTCCTGCGCCGACTGGAACCGCTGGGCCCGGTCGCGCGAGAGCGCGCGCAGGAAGAACGCGTCGAGCTCGGCCGGCAGATCGCTCACGAGCTGCGTCGCCAGCGGGATCGGCTCGACGAGGATCCGCGACAGGACCGCGCCGAGCACGTCGCCCTCGAACGGGAGCTTGCCCGTGACCGCGCGGAAGAGGATGACCCCGAGCGACCACAGGTCGCTGCGCGCGTCGAGGTCCTTGTCGCCGCGCGCCTGCTCCGGGCTCATGTAGAACGGGGAGCCCAGGAGCTCGCCGGTCTTCGTGGTCTCGTCGCTGAGCAGCTTGCCCGTGAGCTGCTTGGCGATGCCGAAATCGAGGACCTTGACGATCTCCTCCTCGTCATCGACGCGCGAGAGGAACAGGTTGCCCGGCTTGAGGTCGCGGTGGACGAGCCCGGACTCGTGCGCCCGGCGCAGCGCCTTGCCGGTCTGGAGGACGATGCGCGCCGCCTCGGCGACGGAGAGGCGCCGGACCCGCCTCAGACGGCGGCTCAGGTCCTCGCCCCGGAGCAGCTCCATGACGAGGTACGGGACGGTCCCCTGGATCCCGTAGTCCTGCACGCTCACCACGTGCGGGCTCTCGAGGTTCGCCGCCGTGCGCGCCTCACGGTAGAAGCGCGCGCGGAACTCGGGCGAGGCCGCGTGCTCCGGGTCCATGAACTTGATCGCCACCGGCGCGCCCAGCTGGACGTGCCGGGCCACCCACACGGAGCCCATCCCGCCCCGCGAGAGCGGCCCTTCCAGGCGGTATTTTTCGCCGACGATCGTTCCCGGCTCGACGTCCATCGCCGACTCCTCCCGCCATGGCGAGGTGGGATTGCGCAGATCTAGACGTTCAGCCGAGCGGCGTCCACGCCGTAAGGCGAGCGCCGCTGGCGGCGACCGGCGCCGCCGGTGAGGTAGGTAGTCCCCTCAGGAACCACCTGAGCGCCGGACTCAGTCCTGGCAGTCGACGTGGCGACGGACGACGCCGCCGGGGATCGGCTGGGTGAACGCCCCTGAGATGAGGGGCGGATTCCACTTCGCCTCCTTGTATTGAAAGATGACGTCGTCCTCTGTATTGGGCACCCGCATGCGGATCGAGCGGGGGATCTCGGCCTCGCAGGCGCCGCCGCTCGGCGGGATCGGCTCGTCGATTCCCTCCGGGTCGACGCGCGGCGCCGCGGTGCGGATGGTCCCGTGATGGCTGAGCTCGGCGTGATAGAGGTCCAGCCCGCGCTGCGCGACCCGGACCTCCCTGACGCGCAGGCGCTGCTGGCTCCACGGCAAGCGCCAGTCGTCCGGGCGCGGCTCGAGGTGGATCTCCTCCACCGCGTCGCGGGTGCTCTGGATCAGCACGCGGTAGAAGCCGCCGCCGTCCCAGGCGATCGAGGCGCCGTTCGGCTCGTGCAAGAGCACCGGCGCCTCGCCGCGAAGCAGCGAGACGAGCGCGTGCCCGGGGATGGGCACCTGGGTGAGCCGCGACAGGTTGCACGCGCTCGCGGGCCCATGCAAAAGCTGCTTCTCCCCGACATCGAGCATCTGGAACAGGGTGCCATTCGACGTGAGCGTGTAGAGCGTCGCGCCGAAGGGGCTCACGATATCGAAGCGGACCCGATCGGGATTGACCGCCAGGATGTACACGTCACCGCGGATCCTCCCCTGACGCGAGAAGTGGTCGATCTTGGCGGTGCCCTGGACGCCGTTCACGCAGGCATACGTGGCCTTCATCCGGCCGAGCGCCGCGTCGGCGGTCGGGAACCGGGATGGCGGCGGAGCCACGGAAGCACAGCCGGTCACGAGCACGGCGAGGGACGCGGACCAGGCGATCGCGCAATGGCGCATGGGCGCGGACGCTGACAAGGATCGCCGAGCCCGTCAACCGCGGAAGCGGTGCGGGCGGCGTCACCGTGGAGGAAGGTGGAGGAAGGGCGCCGAAGACGGCGCCGAGGGGAGGAGCAGAAGAGCGGCGCCGCGCATCCGGCCGGAGCGAGCCCCCGGCCGGACGCGCGCGGCCGGGGTCAGGACGCCCGGAGCGCTTCGAGCAGATCGACGTCGGGGATCGCGATCGGCAGGCGGGCGCGGAGGACAGCGACGTCGTTCTCCTCGCAGACGCGAGCCACCGCGAGCCCGTCGAAGAGGGAGATCGGCGCGGTCCCCGGGATCGCGGCCTCCTCGCGCGCGCCGGAGAGCATCTGACCGGCGGTCAGGATCCAGCCGGCGGTCGCGGGGCCGTAGTGGTGGAGCGAGCCGCGCAGCTCGGTCACCCGCTCGCGGCCGACCTCGCGGCCGTCCCGACGGACGACCAGCGCCAGCTTGATCTCGTCGCCCGCCGTGCGGAGCGCCCCGGAGAAGTGGCTCTCGCCGCCCGGCGCACCGGCGCGGCGCACCGCGCGCAGCTGGCCGAGGCCGATGCGCTCGAGGGCGAGGACACAGATCTCGACGAAGGCGTGGCCCGGGAGCTCGGAGAGCTTGCGCGCGAAGGCTCGCCGCGCGGCGTCGCGGTAGCGGTCCACGGCGGCGAGCGCCTCCTGCTCCAGCCGCGCGAGGTCGCCCGGCAGCAGCCAGTCGGTCAGCGCGATCCGGCCGCCGGCGAAGCGGAAGCGGGGCCGCTGCCCCGCGGCGATGCGGCGCGCGTTGTCGGCGCGCACGGCGGCCGCGACCTGGGACTGCACGAGCTGCACGTCGCCGGCGAGCCGGCCGCGGCGCTGCGCCGTCTCCGCGATCTGCCGGAGCGAGACCGCACCCGCGTTCCGATCGAAGGTCGAGAGGATGCCCGCGATCGCATCGGCGAGATCGCGGCCGGCCAGGTCGTCGAGCGCGTGCCCCTCGCCGCCTGTGAGCTCGATCACCTGAGGGCCGCGGTAGACCGGCTCGGCGCCGAAGCCCTCGGCGCGCTCGACGCGCTCGGGGCGGTCGAAGCGCTCGGGGCGGTCGGCGCGCTCGGGGCGGTCGGCGCGCTCAGGGCGGTCGGCGCGCTCAGGACGCTCGACGCGCTCGACGACGCGCTCGACCCGGTCGGTGCTCCGGTCGGAGCGCGGCGGCTCGCGGCCGTTCTCGCGCCGCGCCTCGAACACCGGCGTCGCGACGTAGGAAGGCAGCCCACCGGCGCTCGGGGTGGCCTCCGCGGTCCCGCGGCCGCGGCGGCGGCGGCGGCGGCGGCGGCGTCCCTCGCCCTGCTCACCCGACGAGCCGGGGGTCGCGCGGTCGTCGCCGCCGAGGATCGGCTGATCGTCGTCGTCCTCCTCGTCGAAGAGCTCGGCGGCGCCGGCGACGGCCTCGGCGCGCATCGCCTCGTCCGGCCCCGGCGGCTCGGCGTCCTCGAGCTCGCCTTCCTCCTCGTCGAGGTAGGCGCCTACGGCCCGCGGGGACGAGGGCGCCGGCGACGGAACGGCCTCGCGCGCTGCCGGGATCTCCACCCCGTTCAACCCGGCCATCCCGACCGCGCTCGTCGCGCCGGCCACGACCTCGTCGTCGTCGTCGTCGTCGTCCTCGTCGAACGCCGGCGCAGCCTGCGCCGCCCCCCCTGCGGCCTCGACCGCCTCGCCGTCGACCGCCGGAGCGCCCGAATCGCTCTCTTCCACCGCCTCGCCGTCGGCGGCCGTCTCGAACAGGGTCGGCTGCTCCCCCTTGCGCGCCTTGGCCGCCTCGGGCTTGCCGCCGCGCTTCGCCTTCTTGCCGTCGACCCCGGACTTGATCGTCTTCTCGTCCCACTCGCGCAGCGCGAAGACGCCCGGCTTGACCCGCACCAGGGGGTTGTCCGCCGTGTCCTTCTTCAGCGTCGCCGCCAGGCGGGCGCCCATCGTGACCTCCGGGCTCTTGCCAACGTGGCTAAGGAGGTTCTTCTCGATCGCGATATCGGTGATCTCTTTATAGTGAAGCGGTCTACCGATGAGGCGAAGGACCTCGGCGGCTGCATCCGTGAACGTCATCTTGTTCGCCCTTCGGGGCGCACCGCCCGGCGGGCGCCCTCGTCGTCCCCATCGCGGCCGCCCCGTCCTACTGTGGCTGACGAAGCGCGCGGGATACCCCACCGCGGCCGGGAAACGCACATTCGCTCCCACTCGGCCACGACGCGCGGAACGGCGTGCTCGTAGCATGCACGGGAACGGCGGTCAACGGGCGGCGCGATCTGGCTCAAGATAAGCCGCTGGCCGAGCTCTGGGGGTGGAACCGGCGCGCGGCCGGCGCGAAGCCCGGGGGTCGGCCGCGCGCGGCAGCGAGCGCGGGCGTGAGCGTGGCGCGGGCGTGAGCGCGGCGCAATTGCGCGCGCGGGCCCTGCTGCACAAGCATCGATGTGGCGCGTGAGCGGCTGTAGGCCAGTCCGGAACACGGGATAAGCCGGAGGCGGGAAATCGGTTGACGCTTGACGCTTGACGGTTGAGCGGCTTTCGCAGGGCGCGGGGCCTCCCGCGCGGCCGCGGCGGCCACAACATCGCTTTTGCGCTTTGCCATCTCCTGGATAAGGCGGTTACGCTTCGTGGGTGGAGCTTTCGCGGTTGCTCGATGAGCTCACCCTGGCGGCCAACAGGGTCGGCATCGCCGTCAGGATGGAGGCGTTCGATCCGCACCTGTCGGACGCGCGCAATCCGCGTGGCGGGCTCTGCACCGTGCTCGGCCGGCGGCTCATCCTTGTCGACGCCAACGCGTCGCTGCCCGATCGCATCGCCACCCTCGCGACCGCGCTCGCGCGCGTGGACCTGGAGTCCATCTTCCTGCCGCCGATCGTGCGCGCGACCATCGGCGCCCACGCCCGCGGCGCGCGGCCGCGGGCGCCCGCGCCGGGCGAGCCGGTGCGGCTGCCGACGCGCCACGGGAGGAGCGGAAAACCCCCGAAGCTCCTCCCGCTCGCCCGCACCAAGTGGCGTGACGCCTGAGCGCAGCGGCGCGCCCGCCCCCTCGGGCGCGCCGCGCGTGCAGCGCGCTACGATGCGAGCGCCCGCTCGACCTCGGCGTAGATCGCCGCGATCGCCGCATCCAGCTGCCCGACGTCGGTCCCGCCGGCCTGCGCCATGTCGGGGCGGCCGCCGCCCGAGCCGCCCACGATGCGGGCGATCGGCTTGATCAGCTCCCCGGCCTTGAGCCGCTCGGTCGCCGGCTTGGAGACCATCACCGCGAGCTGCGCCTTGTCGCCCACGGCCGCGCCGAGCAGCACCGCCGCGCGATCGCCGAGCTTGTCGCGCAGCTTCTCCGCCAGGTCGCGCAGCGCGCCCGGGTTGGTGCCGTCCGGCATCCGGCGCGCCAGCACCTTGATCCCGCCGATCTCCCGCGCGCCCTCCAGCATCGCCTCGATGCCGCCGCCGCCGCCCTGCGCCGGACCGGCGCCCTCCAGGATCCGCCGCTCGAGGTCCGCCACCTTCTTCTCGAGCTCCCGCTCGTGCGCCACGATCTTCCCGATCTTCTCGGCGAGATCGCCGCCCTGCGCCTTCGCGACCTGCCGCGCCCGCGCGAGCTCGGCCTCGACGCCGCGCGCGTAACCGAGCGCGTTCAGCCCCGTCGACGCGAGGATCCGGCGCACGCCCGCGGCCACCCCGCCCTCGCTCGTGATCTTGAACAGCCCGATGTCGCCGAGCGCGCGCGCGTGCGTGCCGCCGCAGAGCTCCACCACCTCGGGCGTCATCGTGAGCATTCGCACCGTGTCGCCGTACTTCTCCTCGAAGATCGCCATCGCGCCCCGCCGCCGCGCCTCGTCCATCGGCAGGATCTCGGTCGTCACCCGCGCGTTCGTGAGGACCTTCTCGTTCACCAGATCCTCGATCTGCGCGATCTCCTCGCGGGTGAGGGGCCTGTTGTGCGTGAAGTCGAAGCGGAGGATGTCCGGGCCGACCCGCGAGCCCTTCTGCTGCGCGTGCTCCCCGAGCACCTTGCGCAGCGCCCAGTGCAGGACGTGGGTCGCCGAGTGGTTGCGGCGCGTCGCCGACCGCGCCGCG
Organism: Sorangium sp. So ce887; assembly: GCF_051521455.1. Taxonomy (NCBI): domain Bacteria; kingdom Pseudomonadati; phylum Myxococcota; order Polyangiales; family Polyangiaceae; genus Sorangium; species Sorangium sp. So ce887. The sequence goes on from NZ_CP150354.1 coordinate 7,384,205, forward strand.
TGGTCGACCTCCAGGTGGACGCGCTGCCCCACCTCGATCGCCCCCTCGCGGACCACGCCCTCGTGCACGACCAGCCCGGCGACCGGCTTCTGCGCGTCCTTCACCTCGACGCGCGCCCCGTCCGCCGTCACCTCGCCGCTGTCGCCGACCTGGCCGCCCGACTCGGCGTAGAACGGCGTCTCGCGGACGACGATCTCGACCGCCTCCCCCGCCTCCGCGCGCGGGACAGGCGTCCTCACCTTGCGCGCCTTCTCGCCCTCGCCCTGCGCCTCGACCCGGAGGATCGCGACGATCTCGCTGTCGCCCTCCTCGTGCTCGTAGCCCGTGAAGACGACCGGCTGCGCGAGCTGCGCGCGCGCCGCGCGGTGCGCGGGATCCACGGCGGCGTTCGGATCGATCGGGCCGTCGGCCTCGGCCGCGCCGTGGATGACCGCCTCGGCCCCCGGGACGTCGACGTCGAAGTTCGACTCGGCGCAGATGACCTGCGTCAGATCCAGCGGGAAGCCGTAGGTGGTGTAGAGATCGGCGGCCGCCGCGGCCGCGAGCGTCCTCTCGCCCGACGAGCGCATCTCCGCGAAGCGCTCGTCCAGGATCTTCATCCCGCGCTTCAGCGTGGAGCGGAAGCGGACCTCCTCGTCCTCGGTGACGCGGGCGATGAGCTCCCGCCGGTCCCTGAGCTCCGGATACGTCTCGCCCATCCGGCGGACCACCTCGAGCGCGACCTCGTGCAAGAACGGCCTGTCGATCCCGAGCCGGTGCCCGTGCCGGATCGCGCGGCGCATCACCCGGCGGAGCACGTACTCGCGCCGCTGCCGCTCGGGCATCACGCCCTCGGCGATCAGGAACGCTGTCGTCCGCGCGTGATCGGCGATGACCCGCATCGACACGTCGTCGTCGGCGCTCCCGCCCGTGTACGGCTTGCCGCTGAGCTCCGCGGCCTTGTCGACGAGCCCCCGGAGCAGATCCGTATCGTAGTTCGACGTCGCGCCCTGGAGCACGCTCGCGATCCGCTCCAGGCCCATGCCCGTATCGATGCTCGGCGCCGGCAGCGGGACGAGCGGGCCGTCCTTCTCGACGCGCTCGTACTGCATGAACACGTTGTTCCAGATCTCGGTCCAGCCGGTGCCGTCCATGCGCGGCTCCTCGCCGAAGCGCGAGACGTCAGGCTCGTTCCCGTGGAAGAAGTGGATCTCGGAGCAGGGCCCGCACGGGCCGACGTCGCCCATCGTCCAGAAGTTGTCGGCCAGCCCCAGCCGGAGGATCCGGTCGTCGCCGAAGCCGGTGACCTTGCGCCAGATCGCCGCGGCCTCCTCGTCGGCAGGAAAGCCCCCCTCGCCGTTGTAGATCGTGACCACGAGCCGCGAGGGAGAGACCTCGTAAACCTTCGTCAGGAGCTCCCAGGCAAAGGCGATCGCGTCTTCCTTGAAGTAGTCGCCAAAGCTGAAGTTGCCGAGCATCTCGAAGAACGTCTGATGGCGCGCGGTCACGCCGACGTTCTCCAGGTCGTTGTGCTTGCCGCTGATCCGGATGCACTTCTGGCTCGAGGCGGCGCGCTGGTAGGGGCGCTTGTCCTTGCCTGTGAACACGTCCTTGAACGGCACCATGCCCGCGTTCACGAACATCAGCGTCGGATCGTTCTGCGGCAGCAGCGGCGCGCTCGGAACGACCTCGTGCCCGCGCTGGGCGAAGAACTCGAGGAACGTGCGTCGGATCAGATCGGAGCTGGCAGGCGTTGCGATGGACATAGGAGGAGGCGCGGTCTAGCACGACCGGAGAGCGGCTTCCGCCCGCTCGATGGGCCGGCCCCGGCCGCCGCGGACGCGCGCGCGCCGGCCAGGCCCGCCGGCGCCGCCGGACGATCGCGGCCGGCGCGCGCCTGCGGCGCCGGCGCGGCGCGCGGGTCAGCGGCCGGAGGGGACGACGCTGCTGCCGGAGGCGGCCTCGAGGGCGAGGGGCGCCCGCTGCAGCGCGCTCTCGATCGCGCCCGCGACGGCGTCGGTCTGCAGCTGGGCGAGCTCCCGCCGGCCGCTGGCGCGCCGCGCCTCGGCGACCGCCTGGGCCGAGCCGGTCATCGAGCCCTTCAGCGTCTGGCTGGGCATCTCGCGGATCACGTACTCGACCCTGGCCGAGAAGCCGATCCCGTCGGACCCCTGGCGCCTGTTCAGCTGCGTGACCGAGCCGTCCAGCGTGAAGGCCGGCAGCTTGCGGCTCTTGCCCTGCGCCGCCACGTCCGTGCCGTCAGCGACGACCTCGATGTCGGCGAACTGCGCCACGCGGTTGCGCGTCTGCTGCTTGAGCAGCGAGCCGATCATCGCGTCCTTCACGCCGGAGCGGTTCTCGAACTTGCCCAGGCTGACCAGGAATCGCGCCTTCGCCGACGACTTCGAGAGCCGCTCGATGGCGGCCTCGATCGGGCGCTTCCGGCCGGCGGCGGGCTCGAGGCTGAGCGCCGCCTTGAGCGCCGGCACCGCCGCGGGGTTGCCCAGCGCGCCGAGCGCGGCCGCGGCCGAGGCGCGCACCGCCGGGTGCGGATCCTTGAGCGCCTTCTCCAGGGCGGGCCGCGCGCCCTGGCTCTTCGACCTGCCGAGCGCCAGCGCCGCCGCGACCCGCAGCCGGTAATCCTTGCCTACCGCGATGTCGCGGAAAGCGGACGTGTCGCCGTCCTGCGCGCTCGACAGGGAGGTCGACCCGAGAACCATCGAAGTCGCCAAGAACATCGCAATGAAGAGACGACGAACCATCACGTCCCTCCGGAGAACGGCGACCCTCGCCACCTGCTCTCCTCGGTGAACCACGGAAGTCTCGCGACGCGCCTGGCGTCCAGACGGTCTTATCCTTGGCCAGGACGGTCGCGAGATCAAGGCCCCTTTGGCCCGCGATGGCTCATGCAGGACTCGTGACGAGGGCGACGACGTCGTCGCTTCACGCCGCTTTACCGCCCCGAGCGCTCATTTCCAGACACACTGCCACGAACGAGCCCGGGACGGCTTGTCGACTCAGAAGAGGATACCGAGATACCAGCGCACGGTCTGTGCGGTCTCGAGGTCGACCTTCTGGACAGCCTGCTCCCCCGGGAGCTGGCCGAGGCCGCCGAGCGGGAACAGCACGCCGTACTGCACCGCCGTGTAGAAGCCGCCCATCTTGTCCGGATCGTCGTTGAGCGTCCCGTCCTTCGACTGGAAGTACAGCTGGCCGTTCAGCTCGAGGCCGAGATCCCTGGAGTTCCCGGGCGCCTGCACGAACTCCGAGGCGCGGCTCCAGATGGCCGCGGCGCCGATGCCGGCGCGCTGGCCGTTCTTGTCACGAGCGAAGTCCCAGTCCACGCCGGGGCGGAAATAATAGGCCCCCTGGACCCGAGACAGGATGTTCCTGAACAGGATCTGGTCGACGCGGTAATCCGGGTGGAAACGGAAGGTCGAGTAGGTGCGATCGGTCGAGTTCTGGGGGTCCATGCCCCCGGCCACGGGCTTGAGGGAGGGCACGTCGTCGTCGCCGGTCGCGTAGCCGAAGCCGAAATGCAGCCGCAGGCGGCCCTCCATCTCGGTGAGCTCGGCCTGGCTCGCGATCCCGAACTGCCGGACGCCCCAGCCCGTGTCCTTGTCGGAGAGGACGTTCGCGTAATCGGCCTCAGCCTGCCCGCGCAGGTCGATGGATCCGTAGATCATCGCCGCCTCGAGCTCGAAGCGGAACTTCTTGTAGAGGAACTGGAACCACACGTCGGGGAGGATCATCTCCGCACCCCGGTGCACGTACCCAGTCGCGACGTCGTCGGCGCTCGCGCCGAGCGAGGCAGACGTGCTGGCGTCGGCGCCGCCGGTGGTGTCGTTCGCCAGGGTCTGCTGTCGGTAAGCGAAGTAGACGCCGCCGTTCACGACCGCGTTGCCGCGGGCGAGCTCGAGCTTCTGGAGCTCCGGGTTCTTGCGGCGGACGGCGACGAACACGTACTGATCGACGTCATCGGCCTGGGCGAGGTCGTAGGGCTGGCCCTCCAGGTCCTGGAGGGAGGCGCTCGTCGCGCCCTCGTTGGTCCAGTCCCACGCACCGGCGAAGTAGAGGTCGTATTTCTTGATCCCCGTGACGAACATCAGCCGATCGACGGTCGACTGGTAATCGGAGTCGTGCCCATCGCCGCTGTTCGCCACCATGCCGAGGCCCCAGTGGTTCGGCATGCGGCCGAAGCGCAGGAGCCCCACGGGGGTCATGTACTCGCCCCAGATCCGCTTGACGGAGATCGAGTCCTTGGGGGAGTTGACGCCGGCGCTCGGCGCCCACTGGGTGCCCGCGAAGGCCCCGAGCGGCGAGTACCCGCCCCGGCGGACGACCTCGTAGCCGCCGTTCGCCCCCGGCCGGTTCGCGTAGCCCTCCGGGGTCGAGCCGAGCACCACGTTGTCGAGCAGATCGACCTGCGAGAGGATCCGCAGGTTGTCGCTGACGTGCAGCTCGGGGTTGAGCCGGAAGCGCATGTTCGCGCCGGCCTGGGTGTCGTTCGTGCACGGCTCGAACGTGCGCGAGCCGCCGCTCGTGGTCTCGCTCGGGTTGCAGACGTCGACCGAGTGGGTCGCGTTGTAGGAGTTGTCGGCCGGCTGCGGCCAGAGCGCCCTGTCGCGCGGGTCGACGCGGCCGAGGGCGAAGCTGTTGAAGAGCTCCCACCGGAGCCGGTAGTAACCGTGGAACTCGAACGTCGGCCGCGCGTGGGACCACCAGTCCTCGGCGTAGACCTCGCTGGGCCGGGCGCCGATCTCCCCCTGGGTCGCCTTCCGCTCCGGCTGCTCGGCGGCCGTGGCCGCCGCCGGCCCTTCCGAGGCCTCCGGCCCGGCCGGCTGCGGCGCGGCGGGGGCGGCCGTGTCGGCCGGCGGCATCAGCGGCTCGCGCGACGGCGCCGGGGGCTCGAGCGCCTCCACGTCGTTGCCGCCGACCGGCGCCGCGCCGGGCTGCGCCGGAGCCGCGCCGGGCTGCGCGGCGCCGGGCTGCGCCGGAGCCACGCCGGGCTGGGCCGCGGGACGCTGCGCTGCACCGGGCTGGGCCGCGGCGCCGGGCTGGGCTGCGGCGGCGCCGGGCTGCGGAGCAGGAGCGCCCGCCTGGCCGGCAGGCGGCTGCGCTGGGGCCGCCGGCGGCTGGGCCGGCCGGCCCGCCGGCTGGGCGGACGCGGAGGACGCGCCCAGCACGAGCGCGAGCGCGAGGCCCGACCGGAGGCGACGGCGAGGGGTGCCAGGGCTGCACGACGTTCCCGGAGACCGCAACGAGATGGGCATCTGCTTGGTTTCGTTCGCGCGTTTTCGCCCCGCGCGCAGGAAGAGGTTGAAAGTTCCGAGCTCTCGGTGGCCCGGAGGCCGGGGGCCGATGTCTCATGCCCGGCTTGTGTGGTCAAGGCGCCGCTCGGGGCCGACCTCTGGAACCCGCGGGGCCGCTTATTTGAGCCCTCTTGGAAATCCGCGCATGATCCGGGAAGATCCACCCGCAGCGGTGGATGCCGCCGCGCGTCTCGGCTGCCGTACTCGCCTCACCGTCCGCGCGGAGCGCCGCTGTCCCGGCGCACGCCCGCCCTGCAAGGCGCCGTGCGCTGCTGGATGCTCACCGACCGGGAAGATGTCTGAAAGGGGATAGATGAGAACGCTGCGAGCGCTGAGTCTGCTGTCGATCGTGGGCGCTGGGGTGGGGCTCGCCTCGAGCGTGGCGCGCGCGCAGGAGGCGGTCCGCGAGGGGGAGTTCTCGGTGCAGCGGTTCGAGCCGGCGCCGGGCTCGAAGAACTACCTGAGCGTCGAGGGCGCCCGGATGGAGGCGTCGCTCGGGGTCACGGCCGGCCTGATGTTCGACTACGCCCGGGAGCCGTTCGTCGTGGAGCGCTGCGTCTCGGCGACCGACTGCTCCGCGGCCGACGCGCGGGACAAGCGGGAGGTGCCGGTCATCTCGGACCTGCTGACCTGGAACCTGCTGGCCTCGATCACGCCGGCGCCGTGGCTCCAGGCCGGCCTGCGCTTCCCCGTCGCCTACGCGAGCGGCCAGGGCATCGACGCCGCGACCGGCGCGGCGCCCGCGGAGGGGCTGAAGGCGTTCGGCGCGGGCGACCCGACGCTCGAGGCCAAGGTGCGGTTCTTCGGCGGGCCGCGGGATCCGCTGGTGCTCGGCGCGGCGGCGGACGTGAGCTTCCCGCTCGGGCACGCGACGAGCGAGGGGAGCTACCTCGGCAGCTCGTCGCCGGTGACCGCGGGGCTGCGCCTCATCGTGGACGGCAGCGCCGGGCCGCTGTCGTTCGGGCTCAACCTGCGCGGCAAGCTGCTCCCCGAGACGGCGCGGATCGCGACGACGGAGGTCGGCCCTGTCGAATTCCGCTACGGCGGGGGGCTCGGCTACCAGATCAACCCGACGCTCCGCGTGCTCGCCGAGGGGTACGGCGCGACCCAGTTCAAGGCGCGGGGCGGGACGAACTCGCTCGAGGTCGACGGCGCGCTCCAGATCGCCCCGCGCGACCTCGGCCTCGTGTTCACGGTCGGCGGCGGCGCGGGCATCGTCGAGGGGATCGGCGTGCCCGTCGCGCGCGGCATCGCGGGGATCCTCTTCGTGCACGAGCCCGGCGACGCCGACGCCGACGGGATCGGCGACGCGGCGGACCAGTGCCCGGCGCTGCCCGAGGACCGGGACGGGATCGCCGACGAGGACGGCTGCCCCGAGGACGACGGCGACGCGGACGGCATCCCGGACGAGAGCGACCGCTGCCCGGCGAAGGCGGAGGTCATCAACGGGTTCGACGACAAGGACGGCTGCCCCGACGAGCTGGCGGATCGCGACAAGGATCGGGTCGCCGACGCCCAGGACAAGTGCCCGGATCAGGCGGGCCGCGTGCTCCTGCCCGAGCACTACGGCTGCCCCGACACGGACGAGGACGGCGTGCCGGATCGGGTCGACAGGTGCGTCGACGCGATCGAGGACACCGACGGGTTCGAGGACGAGGACGGCTGCCCCGACCCGGACAACGACCGCGACGGCGTGCTCGACGCGCAGGACGAGTGCGTCGACCAGCCCGAGGTCAAGAACGGCTTCAAGGACGAGGATGGCTGCCCCGACGAGCTCCCCGACACCGACGGGGACGGCATCCCGGACGAGAAGGACAAGTGCCCGAAGCAGCCCGAAAACCTGAACGGTGTCGAGGACCTGGACGGCTGCCCGGACCGCGGCGCGAGCCTCGTGCAGGTCGGCGAGGCGGACATCAAGATCCTCCAGCGGATCGAGTTCGCGCTCAACAACGACAAGATCCAGGGCGCGCAGAGCTTCGCTGTGCTCGACGCCGTGGTGTCGGCGCTGATGCTCCACCCGGAAATCTTCAAGGTGGAGGTCGCGGGCCACACGGACAACGCCGGGCCGGCGGACCTGAACCGCGCGCTGTCGCAGCGGCGCGCCGAGGCCGTGGTCGCCTACCTCACGAGCAAGGGCATCGATCCGAAGCAGCTCGTGGCGCGGGGCTACGGGCCGGACAAGCCGATCGACGACAACAAGACCGCCAAGGGGCGCCAGAAGAACCGGCGCGTCGAGTTCACCATCCTGCACTCGGTGAAGAAGCCGCTGCAGGCGCCCGGGGATCCGGCGGCGCCGGCGACGACGGCGCCGTCCGCCTCGACGCCGGCAGCGCCGCCTGCGGATCCGCTGCCGCTGGCCCCTCCGCCGCCGAAGCCCTGATCCCTCCTGTCCCGCGGCGCACGGCCGCGCGGACGGGCGGAGCTCGGCGTCCTCCCCTCTGGATCTCTCGCCCGAGCTGAGCGAGGCTCTGGCCCGCGGCACCCCGCTCCGCGGGACGGAGCCATGGAGAAAGCATGAACCGGACACTCATTGCGCTACCCCTCGTGCTGTCGTCGCTGTTCGCCGCGGGCTGCGGCCACTCCGAGCAGGAGTGGAAGGCGCAGCTCGCCAAGTACAACGACCTCCAGAACCGGAGCCAGAAGAAGGAGGCGGACCTCGAGAAGGAGCTCGCCGAGGCGAAGCAGCGCGTCGAGGAGCTGGAGAAGCAGCTCGCGGACCAGGGCGCCGACATCACGAAGATGACCTCGACGCTGGAGGACCGCGACAAGGCCCTGGCGGAGTACAAGGCGCGCGCGAAGCAGCTGGAGGCGATCCAGGCGCGGTTCGACCTGCTCCGGAAGAAGCTCGAGGAGCTGACCAAGCTCGGCCTGGAGGTCCAGGTCCGCCGGAACCGGATGGTCATCTCGCTGCCCGGGGACGTCCTGTTCGACTCGGGCAAGGACACCCTGAGCAAGGAGGGCCAGGCGATCCTGAAGAAGATCGCGGACGTCATCCGCGGCGACAAGTCGCTTGTGGACCGCGATTACCAGGTCGCCGGGCACACGGACAGCCAGCCGTACAAGAACGGTCCGTACTACGACAACTGGGGGCTGTCGCTGATGCGCGCGCGGGCCGTGCTGCTGTTCCTGATCGGGCGGGAAGGCCAGCTGCCGACGCGGCACTGGAGCGCGGCCGGGTTCGGGGACACCGACCCCATCGCGAACAACGCCACGCCGGCCGGCAAGCAGAAGAACCGCCGGTGCGACCTGATCGTGATGCCGGATGTGGACGAAATGCTCGACCTGACGAAGCTCGCCACGAAGTGAGGGCGGGCGGGTGAGCAGGGGCTCGCAACGCGCGGGCCCCGCGTCGCCGCGGGGGCGGCACGGCGGCGTTCCTGGCCGGCAATTCGTGAGCCGGCTCACATCAACATGAAAAAGCTGGGCGATTTCGAGATCCTGGCTCCTGAATCCACCACAACGCGTTGAGGTGGCGGGCGTCCGCGGACGCCGGCGACCTCAACGCGCTCAGGTGCGCGGGAGCGAAGGCATGCCTGAGACGCGTCCGCTCCATGACGTTGCGAACAACAAGGAGAAAAGGGTCATGAAGATTCGTGCCATCCCGCTCGTGATCTGCGTCTTCGCCCTCGGTGCTGCGTCGTGCTCGAAGGAAGCGCCGAGCGCCGGCAAGGCCGCGCCCGAGCCGACGCAGGCGGCGCACGCGCCAGCCGACGTGAAGCCCGGGTCCCACGAGGACTGGTGTGGAGAGCACGGCGTGCCCGAGTCCCAGTGCACGCGCTGCAACCCGGAGCTGACGCCGGCCTTCAAGGCCACGGGCGACTGGTGCGCGGAGCACGGGCTGCCCGAGTCGCAGTGCCTCAAGTGCAACCCCGACCTGAAAATCGTCAGGCCGCCAAAGGAGAGCTGAGATGCACGGCCGCCTTCACGTTGTGTGGCCACTGCTCCTCGCCGCTCTTTCGGGGTGCGGGGCCAAGGGGACCGGCAACGCGGCGCCGGAGAAGGCCGAGGCGACGCCCAGGCCGGCGCCGGCCGTCGAGGGCGCCATGTGCAAGGAGCACGGCGTGCTGGAAGCGCTCTGCACGAAGTGCAATCCGAAGCTCGCCCCGGTCTTCCAGGCAAAGGGGGACTGGTGCAAAGAGCACGAATTGCCGGAGTCCATCTGTCCCATCTGCCACCCCGAGCGCGGCGGCAAGCCGGCGGCCGACGTGGCGAGCGACGGAGCGCCGGCCGACGGGACGAAGGTCAAGCTCAAGACCCGGGACACGGCCCGGCTCGCCGGCATCCTCACGGCGAAGGCCGTCGAGCGACAGGGCAGCGGAGGCATCCCCGCCACCGCCAGGATCGTCTACGACGCGCTCAAGGTGGCGGAGCTCAACGCCCGCTCTCCGGGGGTCGTCCGGCAGCTGCACGTGGACGTGGGCTCGGCGGTCAAGAAGGGCGCGGCGCTCGCCGTCATCGACAGCGCCGACGTGGGGGCCGATCGCTCGCGGCTGGCCGGCGCGCTCTCGCGCCTCAAGGTGGCCGAGGAGCACCTGATGCGCGAGGAGCAGCTCGAGAAAGAAGGGCTGGCGGCGCGCAAGAGCGTCCTCGCCGCGCAGCAGGAGCTCGACGCCGCCCGCGCCGAGCGCGCCTCGCTCGCGGCCTCCCTGGCCGTCGTGGGCGCCAGCGCGGGCGGGAGCGGGGGCTACACGCTCACGACGCCGCTCGCAGGGGTCGTGACCCAGCGCAAGGCGACCGTGGGCAGGCTCGTCGGGGTCGAGGAGACCCTGTTCGAGGTGGTCGACGTCTCGAGCATGTGGGCCGAGCTCGATGTCCCCGAGACCGACCTTCCGGCCGTCTCGCTGAAGCAGCCGGTGGTCATCGAGGTCGACGGCATCGAGGGGCGCGAGCTCAGAGGGGAGATCACGTACGTGGCGCCGGCCATCGACCCGGCGACGCGCACGGCCAAGGCGCGCGTCCCGCTCGAGAACCCGGGCGGCGCGCTGCGGGCCAACATGTTCGGCCGGGCGCGCATCCTCGCCCCCGCGCGCGCCGCGGTCATGGTGCCCCGCGCCGCGGTGCAGCGCGCGAGGACGGTGAAGCTCGTGTTCGTACGGCTCGCGGAGGATCAGTTCGAGGCGCGGCGGGTGGAGATCGGGGCGACCGAGGGTGACCTCGTCGAGGTGAAGAAGGGCGTGCGCCCGGGCGAGGAGGTCGCGACCGAAGGGAGCTTCCTGCTCAAGACCGAGACCCTCAAGGAGAGCATCGGCGCCGGCTGCTGCGGCGAGGACTGAGGCGCGGTCATGCTGAACGCCGTCATCACGTGGTCGCTCCGCCACCGACTGCTCGTGATCCTGGCCTCGATCGGCCTCGCTCTGGCGGGCGTCCTCGCGCTCCGCCGCCTGCCGATCGACGCCTTCCCGGACACGACGCCGGTGCAGGTGCAGATCAACACCGTGGCCCCTGCCCTCGCCCCCGTCGAGATCGAGCGCCAGATCACGGCGCCCGTCGAGCAGGCGATCTCGGGGCTGCCGAGGCTCGAGGAGGTCCGCTCGCTCTCGCGCTTCGGCCTCTCGCAGGTCACGGCCCGGTTCGAGGACGACACGGACATCTACCTGGCCCGCCAGGTCGTCATGGAACGGCTCCAGACCGTGACGCTGCCGAAGGGGATCGAGCGGCCGGAGCTCGGTCCGGTCGCCACGGGGCTCGGCGAGGTGTTCCACTACGTGGTCACGGGCAAGGGCAAGTCGCTGAGCGAGCTGCGCACGGTCCACGACTGGGTCATCGCGCCGCAGCTCCGCTCGGTGCGCGGCGTGGCCGAGGTCAACGCCTGGGGCGGCGACGAGCGGCAGATCCAGGTCCTCGTCGACCCGGCGGAGCTCACGGGGCGGGGGCTGTCGCTCCACGACTTGTCCGGAGCGCTGGAGCGCAACAACGCCAACGTGGGCGGGGGCAGCCTGGACCAGGCCGGCGAGTCGAGCCTGATCCAGGGCATCGGCATCGCCACGCGCGTGAGCGACATCGAGGACATCGTGGTCGCCGCCAGGGGCGGGGCGCCCATCCGGGTGCGCGACGTCGCCCAGGTGGTCGAGGGGCGCGAGATCCGGCGGGGCGCGGTCACCGCGGATGGCCAGAGAGAGGTCGTGCTCGGCCTCGGCTTCATGCTGATGGGCGAGAACAGCCACGACGTCACGACGCGGCTCAAGGCGCGCCTCTCGGAGGTCAAGAAGAGCCTCCCGGAAGGGGTCGACGTCGCCGTCGTGTACGACCGCACCGAGCTCATCGACCGGGTGCTCGGCACCGTGAAGAGGAACCTGATCGAGGGCGCGCTCCTCGTCGTCGCGGTGCTCTTCGCCTTCCTCGGCAACCTCCGCGCCGGGCTCATCGTGGCCTCGGCCATCCCGCTGTCGATGCTGTTCGCCTTCGATCTGATGCTGCGCGCCGGCGTGGCGGGGAGCCTGATGAGCCTCGGCGCGATCGACTTCGGCCTCGTCGTCGACAGCTCGGTGATCATGGTCGAGAACTCGGTCCGGCGGCTCTCCGAGGAGCCGGGCGACCGGAGCACGACGGACGTCGTGCGCGACGCCTCGCTCGAGGTCCGCAAGCCGACGATGTTCGGCGAGCTCATCATCATGATCGTCTACCTGCCGATCCTCGCCCTCGAGGGGGCGGAGGGGAAGCTGTTCCGGCCGATGGCGCTCACGGTGATCTTCGCGCTCGTCGGCTCGATGATCCTGTCGCTCACGCTCATGCCGGTGCTCGCGAGCCTCCTCTTGCCGCGCCACATGAAGGCGCGCGAGAACGCGCTCGTTCGCCTGCTGAAGCGGGCCTACCGGCCCGTGCTGCAGCTGGCGCTGCAGTGGCGCTGGGCGGTGCTCGCCGGCGCGGCGCTGCTCCTCGGCAACGCGGTCTTCCTGGCGACGCGGCTCGGCGCCGAGTTCGTGCCGCGGCTCCGCGAGGGCACCCTCGTCGCCAACACCGTGCGGCTCTCGGGGGTCTCGGTGGGCGAGTCGATCCGCTACGGGACCCAGCTGGAGCGGGTCCTGCTCGACAGGTTTCCGGACGAGATCGAGCGCGTCTGGACCCGCACGGGCACCGCGGAGGTGGCGACGGATCCCATGGGGCTCGAGCTGTCCGACATGTTCATCACGCTCAGGCCGCGGGAGGCCTGGAAGCGCGCCGCGACGCAGGACGAGCTCGTGCAGGCGATGGAGTCGGAGCTCGCGGGGATGCCGGGCATGCGCGTCATCTACACGCAGCCGATCGAGATGCGGGTCAACGAGATGGTGGCGGGGATCCGGGCCGATCTGGGGGTGAAGCTGTTCGGCGACGACTTCGACACGCTGAAGCAGAAGGCGCGCGAGATCGAGGCCGTCCTGAAGAAGATCCCCGGCGCCGCGGACGTTGTGACCGAGCAGGTCACAGGCCAGCCCGTGCTCGAGATCGAGGTCGACCGCGCCGCCATCGGCCGGCACGGCATCGCCGCCGCCGATGTCCTGGAGGTCGTCGAGGCGCTCGGCGCGCGGGAGGTGGGGCAGCTCCAGGAGGGCGAGCGCCGCTTCCCCGTGGTGCTGCGCATCGACGATCGCTACCGGGAGGACCCGACCTCCATCGGCCGCATCCTGGTCACGTCGGCCGGCGGGGAGCGCATCCCGCTCGCGCGGCTCGCGAAGATCCGCACAGCCGAGGGGCCCACCGCGATCCACCGCGAGTGGGCGAAGCGCCGGATCGTTGTGCAGGCGAACGTCCGCGGCCGCGACGTGGGCACCTATGTCGAGGAGGCGAGAGCCAGGCTGGATCGGGAGGTCGAGCTCCCGCCCGGCTACTACGTCCGCTTCGGCGGGCAGTTCGAGCACCTCGAGCGGGCACAGGCACGCCTGCTCGTCGTGGTGCCCGTGGCCCTGGGGCTGATCCTGCTCCTGCTCTACTTCACGTACGGGCGGCTCCTCGATGCGGTCCGCGTCTTCACGGGCGTCCCGTTCGCCGCGATCGGCGGCGTCGTCGCGCTCTGGCTCCGCGGCCTGCCGTTCAGCATCTCCGCGGGCGTCGGGTTCGTGGCGCTGTCGGGCGTCGCGGTGCTCGGGGACATGGTGCTCGTCTCCACGATCCGGCAGCTCACCGCGGCCGGGATGCCGGTGCGGGCCGCCATCGAGCTCGCGGCGGAGCGGCGCCTGCGCCCGGTCCTGATGACGGCGCTCGTCGCTTCGCTGGGCTTCGTGCCGATGGCGCTGAACACGGGGGTCGGCGCCGAGGTGCAACGCCCGCTCGCGACGGTCGTGATCGGCGGCGTGATCTCCTCCACGCTGCTCACGCTGCTCGTTCTGCCGGTCCTCTACAGCGTGGCCGGCGGACGCCTGCGCACGGGCGCCGCCGGCGAGCCGGGCGCCGCCGATCGCCCGCCGAGCTCGGGCGCGGCCCTGTCGCCCGCCGCGGAGTAGGCGATGAGCGCGCGCTCCCGCCTCCGCGTGATCGCCGCCACCGCGGGCATCCTGGTCCTGGCTCAGGCGCTCGCAGCGGGGATCTACTGGGCCGTGGAGCATCGCCGCGAGGCGGAGCGGCCGGGTCGTCCCTTTGCGTACGAGCAGCTCAGCGGCGCCCAGCCGGTGCCGGACGCCGCCTTCGAGCAACCGGACGGGACCTTGCTCCGGTCGGGCGCCCTGCGCGGCCGGCCCGTGCTGCTCCACTTCTGGGCCACCTGGTGCGCCCCGTGCCGCGCTGAGCTCCCGCTGCTGCTGGAGCTTGGCCGAGAGGTGGAGCAAGCCGGGAGGCTCCAGCTCGTGGCCGTGAGCGTCGACGAGAACTGGGAGGTCGTGCGCGCCTTCTTCGGGGGCGAGGTTCCTCCGGGGGTCGTGCGGGCCGGATCGCCCGCCGTGCAGCGACAATTCGGGGTCTCGACGTTGCCTGACACCTTCCTGGTGAAGGCGGACGGCACGATGGCTCTCCGGTTCACGGGCGCGCGAGACTGGCGAGCGCCCGAAGCGAAAGCGCTGCTGATGGGACAGGAGCGAGCAGGACCCTGACCGCTCAGCTGCCTGCAACCCGGTTGAACAGCAAGATTGGAGCTCACGATGACTCGTCCCTGGTTCGCCCTTGCTCTGTACGCCGTCTACATGGCGCTCGCGTTCGGGTGGCGGTCGCTCCGGCAGCGCCGTGCGACCGGATCCACGGGCTTCCGCGGCATCTCGGGGCCGCCGGGATCGCTGCCGTGGGTCGGCGGGGTGCTCTTCGTGATCGCGATCCTGCTCGGTGTGGCGGCTCCTCTCGGGGAGCTCGCGGGCTGGATAGGGCCGCTTGTCGAGCCCGGCGCTCTGGTCGTCGGGCTCGGCGCGGCCATGACGATCGCAGGTACGCTCGGCACGCTGTGGTCACAGGGCGCGATGGGTGAGTCGTGGCGCATCGGCGTCAGCGAGGCGGAGCGCACGAGCCTCGTGACCCGAGGGCCGTTCGCCGTGGTGAGGAACCCCATCTTCAGCTTCATGATGCTGGCCGCGCTCGGGATGGCGCTGATCGTCCCGAACGCCGCTGCGCTCGCCTCGTTCGGGGCGCTGGTCTTCGCGATAGAGCTGCAGGTTCGGTGGGTCGAAGAGCCGTACCTGCTCGGCGCCCACGGCGAGGCTTACGCAGCGTACTGCGCGAAGGTAGGGCGCTTTGTGCCTGGCCTCGGCGTCGGGGTCCGGTCGCCTTCGCAGTGAATGCAGAGGAGCGATCTCAACCCGGGTGTCGCTCCAGCCATGACGTACGGCTCAGCCGCCGAGCCATTGCCGCGCGAGATCGAGCGTGCGAGCGTTGTCCGGAACGTCGCGGAGGAAGCGCTCGCGCCAGGTCGGGTCGATGAGCTTCTCGGCGCGCGCGAGCAGCGCAGTCCTGGCCGACGCGATGGCGGCCATCGCCTCGGCATGCCTGCCGCTCGCGGCGAGCGCCTCGGCATACGTCAGCCGGACCAGCGGCTCGCCCCCTTCCAGGGTGCCGAGCTCCGACAGCTGCGAGCTCGCCTCGGCGGCAGCCCGCATCGCCTCGTCGGTACGACCGAGCCCGAGCAGCGCGCGGGCGAGGACGGCAGAGGCCTGCACGGCAAACGTCGGTGCGCTCGGCGCGAGCGCCACCGCGGCGCGCGCTTCGCGCTCGGCGACCCCGAGACCCCCGCTGGCGAGAGCGATCTTCGCGAGGTAACAACGAGCAATCAGCTCCGTGCGCACCACCCCCGCTTGACCGCTCAGCGTCGCAGCGGACTCGGCGAGCGTCCGCGCCTCGGCCAGATGACCGCGATACGCGAGGACCTGCGCAAGGTTCAGCTCCACCGCGAAGCTCATGTCATGCAGATGCAACCGGCCAGCCTCCGCCAGCGCCACGCGCAGCATCGACTCCGCCGGCTCGAAGTCGCCGAGCTCCGCATAGCCAACCCCGAGGTTCGCGCGCATGTTACAGGCGTTGCGATGATCGCCCGCTTGCTCGAACGCAAGCGCCGCAGCCTCCAGGCCGCTCACGCCGGCGCCCAGATCACCAGCGCACATCGCGAGGTAGGACCGCGCCTGGTGGAGGTGCGCACCCACCTCGATATCCTGGTCCTCTGCTCGTGCAAGAGCGCGCTCGACGGTCTCGATCAGGGCATTCCCTTCGGCATAACGCCCACCCAGGATCAGCCCGGACGCGCCGTCGGCAAGACAGATGAGCTTGACGCGCTGAGCGTTGTCCACGACCGGGGCATCCGCCGCCGCGGTCGTCCATCGCTCGACGTCATCGAGCCCTCCCAGCTTGTATGCAGCGATGATCATCTGGTCGATGATCAAAAACCATGCGGTCGTGCCGCGCTCGAGCCGCTCGATCGCCTCGGTGCCTCGCTCCACCGCGAGGGCGGCATCGCCGCGCCACACATGGGCTTCGGCCTGGACTCGGCGGAGCCTGCCTGCGGTGTCCCCGGCTGCCCCGCAGCCGATACCGCGGTCGGCTCGCGCCAGCGCCATGGCCAGGTCGTTGCCGCGAAGCGCCTCCTCGGCCGCGCGCAGGAACGCATCCGCCGCCCGCGCCGGTGCGCCACCGATCTCGAAGTGCTCGGCCTGCGCCATGGCATCCGCGCCGCCGGCCCGATCCAGCCAGTCGCCCGCAAGGCCGTGCCCGACGCGCCGGTCGCGCTCCGTCAGCATGCCGTAGGCGGCTTCCCGCACCAGCGCATGGCGGAACCCGTACTCGACCTCGCCCGCAATGCGCCCCTCGCGGCGCCGCTGCACGAGCTCCCGCCGCACAAGCTCGGCGAGCCGCGGCGCCACCGGCGCGCCGCCCACGAGGGCCGCCACCCCGCCCTCCCAGAACGTCTCGCCGAAGACGCTCGCCGCGCGCAGCACGCGCCGCTCCTCGACCTCCAGCGCCTCCAGCCGCGCCTGCACCATCGCCAGCGCCGTCTCGGGCATGCCCTCGCTCCTGCCCTCGGCGACCGCGCGGATCTGCTCCTCCAGCACGAACGCATTGCCGTCGGCGCGCGCGAGGAGCGTTTCCACCTGCTCATCCCCGATGCCATCGCCGAGCACCTCGCGCACGAGCCGCTCGCTTGCGCGACGGGGCAGCGGCGCAAGGCGGAGCCGGAGACCGTTGCGCTCGCTCCACAGCGCCGGGAAGAGCTCGTCGACCTCCGGACGGGCGAGCGCCAGCACGAAGAACGGCAGGTCCCGGGCGTGCCTTAGCGCGGCGTCGACCAGGGTCACCGTGGGCAGGTCGCCCCAGTGCAGGTCCTCCAGCACCAGCAGCACCGGCTGTCGCTGGCACTCGGCCCGGACGAAGTCCTCGAACACCTGGCGGAGGCGGTCGCTCATCAGCATCGGGCTCTGGCGCGCCGCACGGAGCTGCACGTCGCCCTCGTCGGGAAACGCCGCCCCCACGAGCTCGCCGAGGAACGCCGCGACCTGCGGGCCCTTGCTCCGGAATGCATCGAGCCGCTCGACCCGGGCGAGCACCTTGCGCCGCCGCGCCTCCAGCGGCTCGCCGTCGAGGAGGCCCAGGGCGCGGCGGAGCGCCCGGGCGAGCAGGCCGAACGCCGAGCCGGCCGCGATGGGATCGGCCCTGCCGATCCAGACCTCGGCGGCCTCGCTCCGCTCCTTGAGGGCATGGAGGAACTCCCAGGCGAGGCGCGACTTGCCGACGCCCGGGGCGCCCACGACGACCACGGCGCCCGCGGAGGGCTCGTCCACGCAATGGCGCCACTCGGTCGCGAGCTGCAACAGCTCGCGCTCTCGCCCCACGCACGGCGTCGGCTTGCCGAGGAGCCGAGGCACGGTGTCCGGCTCCTCCTTCGGGCCGCGAAGCCAGCACCCTCCGGGCCCCTGCGCCGTCTCGAAGCGGCTCGCGACCAGGCTGGCCGTCGTGTCGTCGAGCCGGATCTCCCGGGGCAGCGGGCTGTCGCGCCCGGCGATGAGCTGCGCGACCCGATCGACCAGCTCGCCGACCGGCAGCTTCCCCTCGATCTCCGTCAGCCCCGTCGCGATGGATAGGGGCACACCGCCGAGCACCGTTTGCAGCGCAAGGGCGCAGTGGGCTGCCCGCGTGGCGAGATCTGTCGGGGACTCGGCGCCGGACAGCGCGATGAGCAGCCAGCGCGACTGCAGTCGATCGAGGCTCCCACCGTGGCGCGCCGCGACCTGGCGCAGCGCCTCGGCCCGCGCGGCGCCGTCGGCCTCCGAGAGCGTGGCGTCCGTCTCGGTGCTGCCGTCTTCGGCCAGGAGGACGCACATGACCCGGCGCTCCGCCGTCGTGATCTCTTCGCCCGGCGCGGGCGGCGCCGCGACCGCGCTCGCTCCGGCGGAGAGCCCATCACCGGCCGCGGCCGCGAGCTCCGCTGCGACCGCAGCGCCGTCGCGCGGCCGCGCCCCCGCTTCCTTCGCCAGCATCCGCGTCACCAGGCGCTCGATCGGCTCCGGGACGTCGCCGCGGAGCTCCCCGAGCCGCGGCGGCTCTTCCAGGACCACCTTCATGAGGAGCGCGAGCGCGCTGTTGCCGAGGAACGGCGGGCGCCCCGCGAGGCACTGGAACAGGACGCACCCGAGCGCGAACACGTCGGCCCGGGCGTCGATCGACGACTCGCCGCGCGCCTGCTCGGGGGCCATGTACCCGGGCGTGCCGAGCACCGCCCCGGGTGATGTGAGGCTCTGCGTGAGCCGGAGGTCGCGCGCGATGCCGAAGTCGAGCAGCGTGGCGCGCTCGACCGCGCCGTCCACGAGCATCAGGTTGCTCGGCTTCAGGTCGCGGTGAACGATGCCGAGCCGGTGGACCGCGCCGAGCGTCGCCGCCACCCGCGCCGCCAGCGTCGCGCTCTCGGCGAGCGAGAGCGCTCCTTCGGCGAGCCGCTCCTCCAGCGTCACGCCGTCGAGCCACTCCATCGCCAGGTACGGCCGCCCTGCAGCGGTCATTCCATGCGCCACGTACTGCGCGACCCCCGGTAGCCGCAGCGTGACGAGCGCCTCCGCCTCTCGCGCGAACCGGCGCAGGTCGTCCGCGCTCGCGCCCTGCAGCACCTTGAGCGCTATCGCCTCGCCCGACAGCCGGTCGCGCGCGCGGTACACGTCCCCCATCCCGCCGGAGCCGGCGAGCCGCTCGATCTCGAACCGATCCTCGACCACTTCCCCGGCGCGCATCGCCGTTCTTGTGTACTTCGAATGAGCCCCCGGGTGTGTGTTCTCCCACGGGTGGCACTGCACTATTCCCGCGCAGGTGCCACGCAACCGAGTTGACACAACACAAGGAGCTCGAAGTCACCAGCGCCGGCGAGCGTACCGAGAGGCCGACCTGCTGGTCATGACGTCCGGCTCAACCGACGAGCCATTGCCGCGCGAGCTCGAGCGTGCGGGCGTTATCCGGGACGTCGCGGAGGAAGCGCTCGCGCCAGGTCGGGTCGATGAGCTTCTCGGCGCGCGCGAGCAGCGCAGTCCTGGCCGACGCGATGGCGGCAATCGCCTCGTGCTGTCTGCCGCTCGCGGAGAGCGCCTCGGCATACGTCAGCCGGACCAGCGACTCGCCCTCTTCGAGGGTGCCGAACGACTCCAGCATGGAGTTCGCCTCGGTGGCTGTCCTGACAGCCTCGTCGATGCGCCCGAGCCCCAGCAGCGCGCGCGCGAGGACCGCGTACGCCGGGACGCCGAGCGTCGGGGCGCTCTGCACGAGCGCTACCGCGGCGCGCGCTTCGGCCTCGGCGGCCTCGAAGTCGCCGAGTGCGACGCAGATCTTGGCAAGGTAGCTGCGAGCAAACAGCTCGGTACGCGCGATCCCCGATCGCCGGCTCGCCGAGGCAGCCGACTCGGCGAACGCCCGCCCCTCGGCCAGCTGGCCGCGATACGCGAGGGCCAGCGCGAGGTTGGCCTCCGAGGCCATCTTCAGGTCATGCAGATGCATCCGGTCAGCCTCCTCCACGACCGCCCGCAGCACCGCCTCCGCCCTCTCGAAGTCGCCGAGCTCGACGTAGATGGCGCCCAAGCTACCGCGTGAGCTGCAGGCGTTGCGGCGATCACCGGCCTGCTCGAAGGCAAGGCTTGTGGCTTCCATCCCGCGCGCGCCGGCAACCATGTCGCCCGTGCACATCGCATAGCAAGAGCGCGCCTCATGGAGCTGCGCGAGCGGCCCCACGTCCCGTACATTGCTGTTCGTGAGAGCGCGCTCGACGATCTCGATCAGAGCGCGCGCTTCTGCGTAGCGACCGACCACCGACAGCACCGTTGCGCCGTTGGCAAGACAGACGAGCTTGACGCTCTGCGCGTCGACCGTGGCCTCCGCGTCGGCCGCCAGGGACATCCAGCGCTCGATCTCGTCGAGCCGGCCCATCTTGTACGACGCGATGACCACCTGCATGATGGCCGAAAACCAGGCGGCCGAGCCACGCTCGATCCGCTCGATCGCCTCCGTGGCGCGCTCCACGGCGAGGGGGAGCTCGCCGCGCCACACATCGGCCTCTGCCTGGACCCGGCGGAGCCTGCCGGCGGTGTCCCCAGCCGCCCCGCAGCCGATGCCGCGATCGGCCCGCCGGACCGCCGCGGCGAGATCGCCGCCCCGCAGCGCCTCCTCGGCCGCGCGCAGGTAGGCATCGGCCGCCCGCGCCGGCGCGCCGCCGATCTCGAAATGCTCGGCCAGCGCCATGGCGTCCGCGCCGCCGCCCCGGTCCAGCCAGTCGCCTGCGAGCGCGTGCCCGACGCGGCGGTCGCGCTCCGTGAGCATGCCGTAGGCGGCCTCCCGCACCAGCGCGTGCCGGAACTCGTACTCCACCTCGCCCGCAATGCGCCCCTCGCGGCGCCGCAGGATCAGCTCCCGCCGCACGAGCTCGGCGAGCCGCCACGCCACCGGCGCGCCGCCCACGAGGGCTCGGGCCCCGCCTTCCCAGAACGTCTCGCCGAAGACGCTCGCCGCGCGCAGGACGCGGCGCTCCTCGATGCCCAGCGCCTCGAGCCGCGCCTGCACCAGCGCCAGCGCCGTCTCGGGCATGCCCTCGCTCCTGCCCTCCGCGACCGCGCGGAGCTGCTCCTCCAGCACGAACGCATTGCCCTCGGCGCGCGCGAGCAGCCGCTCGACCTGGTCGGCATCGACGCCGTCGCCGAGCACCTCCCGCACGAGCCGCTCGCTCGCGCGCCGGGGCAGCGGCGCAAGGCGGAGCCGGAGGCCGTTGCGCTCGCTCCAGAGCCCGGGGAAGAGCTCGTCGGCCTCCGGACGGGCGAGCGCCAGCACGAAGAAGGGCAGGTCCCTCGCGTGCTGGAGCGCGGCGTCGACCAGGTTCACCGTGGGCAGGTCGCCCCAGTGCAGATCCTCGATCAGGAGGAGCACCGGCTGCCTCTGGCACTCGGCCCGGGCGAAGTCCTCGAAGGCCTGACGGATGCGATCGCCCATCAGCATCACGTTCTGGCGCGCCGCGCGGAGCTGCACGTCGCCCTCGTCGGGAAATGGCGCTCCGACGAGCTCGCCGAGGAACGCCGCCACGTGCCGACGCTTGTCCCCGAGCCCGTCGAGCCGCTCCACCCGGGCGAGCACCTTGCGCCGCCGCACCTCCAGCGGCTCGCCGTCGAGGATGCCCATGGCGCGGCGGAGCGCCCGGGCGAGCAGGCCGAACGCGGACCCGGCGGCCATGGGATCGGCCCTGCCGATCCAGACCTCGGCGGCCTCGCTCCGCTCCTTGAGGGTGCGGAGGAACTCCCAGGCGAGGCGCGACTTGCCCATGCCCGGAGCGCCCATGACGATCACGGCGCTCGCGGAGGGCTCGTCCATGCAATGGCGCCACTCGGTCGCGAGCTGCGCGAGCTCGCGCTCTCGCCCCACGCACGGCGTCGGCTTGCCGAGGAGCCGAGGGACGGTGTCCGGCTCCTCCTTGGGGCCGCGCAGCCAGGATCCTTCGGGCCCCTGCGTCGTGTCGAAGCGGCTGGCGAGCAGCCCCGCCGTCGCGCTGTCGAGCTGGATGCCCGACCCCGGCAGCCGAGAGCGCTGCGGGAGGAGCTGCACGACACGGTCGATCAGCGCGCCCACCGGCAGCCTCCCTGCGACCTCCGTCAGCCCCGTGGCGATGGACATGGGCACGCTCCCGAGCTCGGCCCGCAGGGCGATCGCGCAATGGGCCGCGCGCACGGCGAGATCCGTCGGCGTCTCGGCGCCGGACAGCGCGATGAGCAACCACTGCGACTGCAGGAGCTCGAGGCGCCCGCCGTGGCGCGCCGCGACCTGGCGCAGGGCCTCGATTCGCGAGGCGCACTCGGCCTCGGAGAGCGTGGCGTCCGCCTCCGCGCTGCCCTCGGCGGCCAGGATCACGCACATGACCCGGCGCTCGGCCGTCGTGATCTCCTCGCTCGGCACGGACGGCGCCGCGACCGCGCTCGCTCCGGCGGAGAGCCCATCACCGGCGGCGACCGCGAGCTCCGCTGCGACTGCAGCGCCGTCGCGCGGCCTCGCCCCCGCTTCCTTCGCCAGCATCCGCGTCACCAGGCGCTCGATCGGCTCCGGGACGTCGCCGCGGAGCTCCCCGAGCCGCGGCGGCTCCTCCAGGACCACCTTCATGAGGAGCGCGAGCGCGCTGTTGCCGAGGAACGGCGGGCGCCCCGCGAGGCACTGGAAAAGGACGCACCCGAGCGCGAACACGTCGGCCCGGGCGTCGATCGACGACTCGCCGCGCGCCTGCTCGGGGGCCATGTACCCGGGCGTGCCGAGCACCGCGCCGGGCGAGGTGAGGCTCTGCGTGAGCCGGAGGTCGCGCGCGATGCCGAAGTCGAGCAGCGTGGCGCGCTCGACCGCGCCGTCCACGAGCATCAGGTTGCTCGGCTTGAGGTCGCGGTGAACGATGCCGAGCCGGTGCACGGCGCCGAGCGTCGCCGCCACCCGCGCCGCCAGCCTCACGCTCTCGGCGAGCGTGAGCGACGCTTCGGCGAGCCGCTCCTCCAGCGTGATGCCGTCGAGCCACTCCATGGCCAGGTACGGCCGCCCTGCAGCGGTCATTCCATGCGCCACGTACTGCGCGACCCCCGGTAGCCGCAGCGTGACGAGCGCCTCCGCCTCTCGCGCGAACCGGCGCAGGTCGTCCGCGCTCGCGCCCTGCAGCACCTTGAGCGCTATCGCCTCGCCCGACAGCCGGTCGCGCGCGCGGTACACGTCCCCCATCCCGCCGGAGCCGGCGAGCCGCTCGATCTCGAACCGATCCTCGATCACATCCGCAGCGCGCATCGCGACGCCAGTGTACTTCGCGCGAGCTCGGCCCCCTACGCCGTGCGCAGCTGCGCCCGGTCGAGCACCTCCGGCAACCCGGTATCCCCGAACACGACGGTCACCCCTTGCGCGCGCAGCGACTCGACGGCGCGCAGGTCCTCCTCGATGACGACATACGGCTTGCTGGGGTGTCGCCGATGATGCCGGGCGCGAACGGGCCGATGGCGACCCCGCCGAGCACGTAGCCGAGGATGAGCGGCTGGCGGAGGCGCAGCGCGACGGCGGCGCCGAGCAGCGCGGCGCCCAGGGCGGTGACGAGGTGAGCGAGGAGGCCGCTGTTCTGCATCAGGTCGGCGGTGATGCGGCCTGAGAAGACGGCACCACCAGGACGTCGCACGCCACCGCGCGCAGCACGTCCCCGGCCACGGTCCCCAGGAAGGCGTGCGCGACGCCGCTGCGGCCCTGGGTTCCGAGCACCAGGAGATCGTTCTCCGCCTTTTTGACGGCCTTCTCGATGAGGACCCTCGGCGACCCGTACTTGACGCGGGTCTTCCAGGCCGGCGCGTCGTCCGGCGGGACGTTCGCCTCGGCGAGCGCAGCAGCCAGGATCTGCGCCAGCTCGAGGAGCGCCTTCCGCCGGTACTCCTCGCAGTACTGCTCGGCCTCCTCCATCGACAAGCTGGGATAGGCCGACTTCAGATACGGAGCGTCGTAGGCGTGGATGACCGATATCGTCGGGCGCGGCGGCGGGATCACCCGGAGCAGCGAGGTGACGACGTCACGACCCGCGTCGTCGAGCGCCAGCGCGAGCGCTGGATGCCGGTAAGGGGCGCGCGGGCGCTGGCGAACCACCAGCACCGGAAGCCGCGCTTGCCGGACGACGCGCTCGGCGGTCGAGCCCAGGAAGAGGTCGCGAATCCCGCGGCCTCCGCCTCGACCCACGACGATCAGATCGGCGGCGACGGCGGCCGCGTGCTGGACGATCTCGACGGCAGGAGCGCCCCCCCGCACGGCATGCCGGATCGTGACAGTCCGGGGCAGCGTCCGGGCCAGGGCCTCCACCTCGGCCTGGAGCGCCTTCCTCGCGTCGTTCTCGGCGCGCTCCTGGGAAAGGGGCTTGAGCCCCTCGGGGACCACGTGCAGGAGGGTGATCCGGGCGTCATCCGCCAGGGGCAGGAGCGCGGTCCGCCCGATCACCCGATCCGACGCCGGCGAGAGGTCCATGGGGACGAGCAGCGAGCGGAACCTGCCGGGCGCATGGAGCGCTTCGTGGTGCGATGCGGGGGTGCTCTGGGTCATCGGTCAATCCTACCCGCCCAGCGGGACAGCGCGAGGAAGCGCCCGCGCAGCGTCGATGGCGTCGTGGCTGCCCGCCGCGTCAGGCGGTTCCCCTCGCGGCCCGACGTCCCGCAGCAGGGGAGGGAGCTCGCCGCGCGGGGCGGGCTCTCTCCCCTCGGGCCGGGCTACTCCGTGGCCGTAGCCTCCCCCGCCCCGGCCGCCGCGCCCGCCGCCGCCGCCTCCACCTCGCAGCGCACCACCACGACCTCGCCGTCCGCGAGCTCCGGCCGCTCCACGAGCACGTGCGCGCCCGCGCGCACCGCCGCGAGCAGGTCACCCAGCGAGGGCCGCAAACGGGCGAGCGTCGCGGCGTTCGCGCCCAGCGCGAGATCCGTCACCACGCGCCCCACGCTCGCGCCGAGCTCGCTCTTGCGCTTGTTGACGGCCGCCATCGCCGCCGCCGCGAGATCCAGGAGCCCGGCGTCCGCCGGCGCCGCGACGTCCGCGAAATCCGCCGCCGCCGGCCACGTCGCCCGGTGGATCGAGGCCTGCCCCGTCTCCTCCGCGTACACCCAGCGCCAGACCTCGTCCGTGATGTACGGCAAGACCGGCGCGAACAGCCGCAGCAGCACCGACAGCCCGAGCCGCAGCGCCGCCACCGCCGAGCCGCGCGCCGCCTCCCCGGCGCCGCCCTCGCCGCGCGCGCGCGCCTTCGCGAGCTCCAGGTAGGCGTCGGTGAACCAGCGCCAGAAGAAATCCTCGGTGCGCTCGAGCGCCGCCGCGAACTCGTGCTCATCGAACGAGCGCGTCGCGTCCGCCACCACCGCCGACAGCTTGTGCAAGAACGCCCGGTCGAGCTCCTCGGAGACCGGATGGAGCTCCGCAGACTGGCTGAGCACGTACTTGCTCGCATTCCAGATCTTCGTGACGAGGCGCTTTCCGATCTTCAGCACCTTCTCGTCGAACGCCGTGTCCGTGCCGAGCCGCGCGCTCGCCGACCAGTAGCGGACCGCGTCGGAAGAATACGCGTCGAGCAGGTGCATCGGCGTGACGACATTGCCCTTGCTCTTCGACATCTTCTTGCGATCGGGGTCGAGGATCCACCCCGAGATCGCGATATGACGCCACGGGATCGACGACTCGTGCAGCATCGCCTTGGCGATCGTGTAGAACGCCCACGTCCTGATGATGTCGTGGGCCTGCGGCCGCAGATCGGCCGGGAACAGCCGCGCGTGGCGCGCCTTGTCGTCCCCCCAGTGCGAGCTGATCTGCGGTGTGAGCGAGCTCGTGAACCACGTGTCGAAGACGTCGGACTCCGCGGTGAAGCCGCCCGGCTGGTCGCGCTGCGACGGCTCGTACCCGGGCGGCGCGTCGACCGTCGGGTCGACCGGGAGCCTCTCGCGCGTCGCGAGCAGCGGCCTACCGTGATCCGGGTTGCCCTCGGCGTCGAGCGGATACCAGACAGGGAACTGCACGCCGAAATAACGCTGGCGGCTGATGCACCAGTCGCCCTGGAGCCCCTCGGTCCAGTTGCGGTACCGGAGGCGCATGAAATCCGGGTGCCACGCGATCTTGTCGCCGAACTCGAGGAGCTCGGCCTTCTTGTCGGAGAGCCGGACGAACCACTGCCGCGTGGGCACGAACTCGAGCGGCTGGTCGCCCTTCTCGAAGAACTTCACCGCGCGCTCGATCGGCTTCGGCTCGCCCCGGAGCGCCGGGCCGGCGCCGGGCGCCGCCGCGTGCTCGTCGCGGCGGAGGAGCTCGACGACCGCGGTGCGCGCCTGCTTCACCCCCTTGCCCTGGAGCGGCGCATAGGCGGCGTTGGCCGCGGCCGGGTCGCGGCTCTGCCACTCGCCCTCGCCGAACGTCACCGGGAGGACACGGCCGTTCTTGCCGAGCATCTGCCGCAGAGGGAGCTTCTGCTCCCGCCACCAGATCACGTCCGTCGCGTCACCGAAGGTACAGACCATCAGGATGCCCGTGCCCTTCTCGCGATCGACGAGCGGGCTCGGGAAGATGGGCACCGGGGCGCGGAAGATGGGGGTGAGCGCCGTCTTGCCGAAGAGGTGCCGATACCGCGGGTCCTCCGGGTGCGCCGTGACGCCGACGCAGGCGGCGAGCAGCTCCGGGCGCGTCGTGGCGATGATGAGCTGCTCGCCCGTCCCCTCCACCGCGAACGCGATGTCGTGGAACGCGCCGGACTGCTGGCGATCCTCGACCTCCGCCTGGGCCACGGCGGTCTGGAAATCGACGTCCCACATCGTGGGCGCGAAGACCGAGTAGAGATGGCCCTTCTCGTGCAGATCCAGGAACGACAGCTGCGCCGTCCTGCGGCAGTGATCATCGATGGTGGCGTACTCGTGCTGCCAGTCGACCGAGAGGCCCACCCGGCGGAAGAGCGCCTTGAAGACCTGCTCGTCCTCGCGCGTGACCTTGTGACAGAGCTCGATGAAGTTGGGCCGCGACACGATGCGCGGCGGCTCCTTCTTCATCGCCTCCGGCGACGCCTGCGGCAAGGTCAGGCCGCGCTCGTACGGCGTGCGCACGTCGGTGCGGACGTGGAAGTAGTTCTGCACGCGCCGCTCGGTGGGCAGGCCGTTGTCGTCCCAGCCCATCGGGTAGAAGATGTTGAAGCCGCGCATCCGGCGCTGGCGGACGACGACGTCCGTGTGCGTGTAGCTGAAGACGTGGCCGATGTGCAGCGAGCCCGAGGCGGTCGGCGGCGGCGTGTCGACGACGAAGGTCTCCTCGCGCGGACGCGACGGGTCGTATCGGTACGTCCCGTCGGCCTCCCACACGTCGGCCAGGCGCTGCTCGGCGACGGGCGAGTCGAAGTGCTTCGGGAGCGTCGCGGGATCGATGGTGCGGAACGTCTTCTTGGTCGTCACGTGGTCACCTGCAGAACAGACCCCGCAGGAACCGCCCGCGGGGGCGGCATCCTACGTCGTACCCCGGGTGCCGCTCAAGGCGCGCCGCGCCGCGGGGCGGCGATCCGCGAGCGCGTCCGCCCGAGGCCGGCGGCTCCGCCGTGGCGCCGTGGCGAGGCCGGCGGCGCGGTCGCGGAGGGGCCGGAGGCTCAGTCGTAGCGCTCGATGTGGACGTGCTTGCGGGGGACGCCGAGCTCGCCGCGGGCGAGCTCGCGAACGGACGAGACCATCCGATCGAGGCCGCAGATGAAGACGTGCGGGGCCGGATCGCCGCTCTTCTCCGCGAGCGCCCGGTAGAGCTCGGGCGCGTGCGCCTGCACGTAGCCGCGGCGGCCGGACCACGAAGGGCCGCCCCGCGAGAGCGTGATCTCGTAGCGGATCCGGTCGGATCCGCGCGCCAGCGCCTCGAGCTCGTCGCGGTAGATGGCGTCCTCCTCGAAGCGCGCGCCGAACAGGATCCACAGGTGGGGCGCGGCGAGCCCTGCGCGCAGGGAGGCGTGCAGCATGCTCCGGAGCGGCGTGATGCCGGTGCCCGTGGCGACGAACAAGGAGGGCGCGGAATCCCCGGGATCGCGGGTGAAGAGCCCGTGCGGGCCGATGGCGCGGAGCGTGGCGCCGGGCTCGAGCCGGTGCAGGTGCTCCGAGCCGGCCCCGCCCTCCACGAGCGTGACCGCGAGATCGAAGCGAGGCGAGCCGTCGGGAGCGGAGGCGATCGAGTAGGCGCGCTTCACCTCGCCGCCCGAGAGCGGGAGCACGAGGTTGACCCACTGTCCTGCCTCGAACAGGAACGACCTCCCGTCGGCGCGCTCGAACGAGAGCTCGCGCACGAAGGGGCTGAGAGGCCGGGCGGCGACGAGGCGGGCTTCGAACGGTTCGGCGTGGATCATGGTCGGGCC
Source organism: Sorangium sp. So ce887 (assembly GCF_051521455.1). Taxonomy (NCBI): domain Bacteria; kingdom Pseudomonadati; phylum Myxococcota; order Polyangiales; family Polyangiaceae; genus Sorangium; species Sorangium sp. So ce887. The sequence goes on from NZ_CP150354.1 coordinate 7,412,225, forward strand.
CGGCGAGGCTCAGGCTGCGGGAGCCGCGCCGGGTGGCGAGGTCTTACCGCAGCCTGCGCCTCGGCCCAATCACCATCGAAGCCGGGAGGGCGCCGCCGGAGGGCGCCATCGAGGGAATCCCGGGCCTCAGGTCCGGGACACCGCCGGAGGGCGGCCACGCCGCCGAGCGCGGCCGGGCCGGAAGCCCGGGGTCCGCGCTCCGGCGGGGGAGCCGGCGCGGGATCTACCGCTGCACGCCCATGCGGCGGCGCTGCGGGATGTTCACCGCCGGCCGGGAGCGATCCTGGCTGGGGAGCGCGCGCGGCGGGCGGATGTCCCGGTGCGCGGGCTTCGGCGCAGGGGGCTGCCCTCTCTGCGGCGGGCGCGGGTCGGGTGTCTTGGCCGAGCCCTGCGCGAGGTCGGAGACGGGGAGATGCGCGCGTCGTTGCATAGAATCCTCCAGTCGATCGGTCATCACCACATCAGGAAGAGCACCAAGGCTGAACGAAACCTTCGAAGAACCGGTTCTCATCTACCCTCCATTCATCGTACGACCCCGGACTGAAGACAGACCGACACCGCGACGGACGCCGGCTCTCTGAGCCTCTCCCCGGCCGCTCGACTGGCGCTCTCTCGACGCACCTCCGCCTCTCGTCGGGACGGGGCGGTCCGCCTCGCCGCACGCTCCCTGTCGAGAGGCCTCAGCGTCTCGACGTCAGGAGAGATGGCGAGTCGGCCCGTCGCGCCACGAACCTTCCGGCTCGGTGCTCCGAGCGCGCGGCCAGCGAGCGAGAGACAACCCCCAGGAGATCGCGGATCTCCTGGAGATCGACCTCCAGCGCATCAGGCTCGTTCGCTCGTCGGCCGCGCTCCGTCCTCATGAGCGCACGACGCGAGCTCGCGCGGGGTTCCGCGGGTCGCCGTCGTGGCGGCTCATGCGCGACAACACAAGGACGCCGTGCCACCCTGGGCAACAGGCGTTCAACCTTGACGGTCGCGCGACGGAGCGGTGGTTTCAGCCGGGAGTGCGCATGGTCGACGCGGGCTACGCGTCGAGAGGAACGCTAGCACTCGGCCGGGAGCATGCCCAGCAATTTTGTAAAGGAGGGCAGTTCGCGCGCTGGCCTCGCGCTGGCTTGCATCCTTTTGCCGCGGACACTGAGACATGGATATCGTTGAGCTGGAGACACGAGGCGCTCGTGCTCAGAACGCGACGCGCAGCCCCGCGCTCAGGGGGCCAGCTCCGGGCGACGCAGCGACGGCGCCCGGACCGACGAGGAGCCGCGCGACGACAGGCGCGCTCGACGCGGCGTCGCTCCGCACCCGCTTCTTGCCGATCACGTAGAGCGGCAGGCCGACGGCGACGCCGGCCACCCCGCCGGCCGCGGCGGCGATCGCCAGCTTGGACGCTTCGCTGCGCCCCGCGCTGCTGTCGTCGTAACTCGCGAAGACCAGCACCGCGCCGCCGAGGATGGCGGCGCCGCCGAGGCTCGCGAGGACGAGCCCCGAGATCGCCATGACAGGGCTGTTCCACTCCGTCGTTCGCTCCTCGAAATCGTCGAAGTCCCTCCGCGCCGCCGCGAGCTCCAGCTCGATCCGGCGCTGCGCGGCGCGCCGCTCGTCCTCGGAGCCGATCTCGTGGACGCGGCGCGCCTGGCTCTCCAGCGCCGCGATGCGCGCCTCGTGCGCAGCGGCGGTCTCCTCCCACGTGGCCCCCGGCCGGAGACCCGCCACGGCCGGCGCGACAGGAGGCGCGGGCGGCGGGGTCGAGACGCGCGCCGCGCCTTCCGCCGGCGGCTCCGCGGCGGCGGAAGGCGCGGGCGCCGCGGCGGCGAAGGCCAGCGCCCACGCGACGAGACGACAGCGCGCTGCGCGACCCTGGCGGTGCGCCGACGACACGCGCGAACGCACGAATCGGGACTGGACCGGTTCCATCGACGCAGCGTCATCGGTCGAACGAGCGGGGTCAAGGCGCGTCCCTCAGGCCCTTCCCGACCCGATCGAGACGTCCGCGCGCGACTCCCCCGCGGCCCCGAGCAGCCTGGTTCTTCGAGTTGCTCATTCCTCGCCGCGGCCCGAGCGGGCGAGCGGGGCACCAGGCCCCTAGGCCCCCAGGAACGAACGCCTCTCACGACGTCTTATAGGATGGACAACCCGGGGCGGCTGAGTATAGTGCACGTCGTTGCTAGCACTCACATCTCGCGAGTGCCAGAACCCCAAGCCAACGCCAGCATCCAGCCAGACGGCAGAGGCGCGCCCGAAGCTGTTCCCGGGGAGACCCGGGAGCCGAGGCACGAGCGTGCCGCCATGCACGACGCACGGGATGAAGTGACGTCAGGTCGTGACCGGTGGGTCACGCCAGGAGAAAACAAAATGAAAATCCGACCGCTCCAGGACCGTGTGATCGTTCGTCGCGTGCAGGAAGAGGAGAAGACCAAGGGTGGCCTCTTCATCCCGGACAGCGCCAAGGAGAAGCCGATGGAGGCCATCGTGCTCGCCGTGGGCAACGGGAAGACCCTCGAGGACGGCACCGTCCGCAAGCTCGATGTGAAGGAGGGCGACCGCGTCCTCTTCGGCAAGTACACGGGGAACGAGATCAAGATCGACGGCGAGCAGGCCCTCATCCTCCGTGAAGAAGACATCCTCGGCGTTATCGAGAGCTGATTCGGGCAAGACCGTTTCAAGGAGATTCGCACCATGGCAGCCAAAGAAATCATCTACAACGAGTCGGCCCGAAGCATGATCCTCGCGGGCGTCAACGCCCTCGCGGACGCGGTGAAGGTCACCCTCGGCCCCAAGGGCCGGAACGTCGTCATCGAGCGGAGCTTCGGCGCTCCCACGATCACCAAGGACGGCGTGACCGTCGCCAAGGAGATCGAGCTAGAGAACCGCTTCGAGAACATGGGCGCCCAGATGGTCCGCGAGGTCGCCTCGAAGACCAGCGACATCGCCGGCGACGGCACGACGACCGCGACCGTGCTCGCCCAGGCGATCTACCGCGAGGGCTCGAAGCTCGTCGCCGCGGGCCACAACCCGATGGAGATCAAGCGCGGCATCGACAAGGCCGTCGAGGCCGTCGTGGCGCACCTCAAGGGCGCCGCCAAGTCGACCCAGGACGCGAAGGAGATCGCGCAGGTCGGCACCATCAGCGCCAACGGCGATCTCACCATCGGCAAGCTCCTCGCGGACGCGATGGAGAAGGTCGGCAAGGAGGGCGTGATCACGGTCGAGGAGGCGAAGAGCCTCGAGACGACGCTCGATGTCGTCGAGGGCATGCAGTTCGACCGCGGCTACCTCTCGCCCTACTTCGTGACCGACCCCGAGGCCATGAAGTGCACGATGGAGGACGCGTATGTCCTCATCTCGGAGAAGAAGATCTCCAACATGAAGGACATCCTGCCGGTGCTCGAGGCGATCGCCAAGAGCCAGAAGCAGCTCCTCATCATCGCGGAGGACATCGAGGGCGAGGCGCTCGCGACGCTCGTCGTCAACAAGCTCCGCGGCACGCTCCACTGCGCCGCCGTCAAGGCCCCCGGCTTCGGCGACCGCCGCAAGGAGATGCTCAAGGACATCGCGGTGCTCACGGACGGCCAGGTGATCGCGGAGGAGCTCGGGCTCAAGCTCGAGAACGTCACGCTCAGCGACCTCGGCCGCGTGAAGACCGTGATCATCGACAAGGACAACACGACGCTCGTCGGCGGCGAGGGCAAGAAGGACAAGATCAAGGCCCGCCTGACGGAGATGCGCGGGCAGATCGAGAACTCGACGAGCGACTACGACCGCGAGAAGCTCCAGGAGCGCCTGGCGAAGCTCGTCGGCGGCGTGGCGGTGGTCAAGGTCGGCGCCGCGACCGAGACCGAGATGAAGGAGAAGAAGGCCCGCGTCGAGGACGCGCTCCACGCGACCCGCGCGGCCGTCGAGGAGGGCATCGTCGCCGGCGGCGGCGTCGCGCTCATCCGGGCCCAGGCCGCCCTCGAGAAGCTCCAGGTGAGCGACGAGCAGCGGACCGGCGTGAACATCATCCGCCGCTCCATCGAGGAGCCCCTCCGCCAGATCGCCGCCAACGCCGGCGAAGAGGGCTCGATCGTGGTGCAGAAGGTCCGCGACGGGAAGGGCTCGTTCGGATACAACGCCGCGACCGGCGAGTACGGCGACCTGATCGCGATGGGCGTCATCGACCCCGCGAAGGTCGTCCGCTCGGCGCTCCAGAACGCGGCGAGCGTCGCGAGCCTGATGCTGACGACCGAGGCGCTCATCGCCGAGCGTCCGAAGGACGAGAAGTCGTCCGGCGCCGGTGGTGGCCACGCGGGCCACGGCCACGGCGACTTCTAGTCTCCTGAGGGCGCGCGCCGGGCGATGAGCCCGCGCGCGCCGCCGGGAGGAGCGTGAGGGCCGGTCTCCCGGGCGGGAGACCGGCTCTTCGCTTTTTGTGGCCGGGAAGCGCCCGGCCGGGCGCGCTCACTCCTGGCCGCTCTCCGCCACCGGCGGCCGGCCGCGGCGCCGCCTCCCCTCCCCCGCCGGCCGCGCGTCCGCGGCCACGCGGAGCAGCTCCTGGAAGTGCCGCTCCACCGGGCCCAGGTCGATGCCGTCCATGAACGAGGTGAACGCGAAGTAGGGCAGCAGCGTCTGCCATGCGCGCAGCCAGGCCGGGAGGTAGCGCGGCCGCTCCAGCACGCCGGCGGCGCGCAGCTCGGCCAGCACCGCGATGTCGTCGAGCGCGATCCGGCCGCACACGAGCAGCTCCACCTCGTCGCGCAGCCCGCCGCGCAGGACCGCGGCCAGGAAGGCGTAGACCTCGAGCAGGCCGGCCAGGTAGCAGGCGTCCTTGGTGAAGGGCGCGCCGCCCTCGACGAGCCCGCCGCGGCAGACGCGCTGGGCGTCGAAGTAGGCGTCGCGGCGCTCGGCGCCGCGCTCGCGCAGGTGGCGGTAGAGGTCGAGGAAGCTCGCGCCCTGCTCGGCCATGTCCACGAGCCGCACCCGCTCGGCGAGCCGGGTGAGGCGGCCGATGGAGAGCGAGCGGCTGTACAGCTCGGCGAAGATGGCGAGCCCCTCCTGGGTGCGCGTGGTGCGGGGGCCGCCCGAGCGCAGGAACGAGCACCGCGGCTGCGCCGCGCCGTTGTGCGCGGTGAGCGCGTGCGTCTCGACCTCGTGGTGCCACAGCCCCTCGGCCTCCCAGGACGCGAAGGTGGCCTCCGGGCGGATGCGGATCCGGCTCATGCCGGCCACCACCTTGGCGGTGATGCGCGGGTCGAGGGTGACCTCGATGTCGAGCGGCGGCCGGCGCGCGGCCACGCGGGCGGCGAGCATGTCCCGGAGCGCGCCGGCGTCGAGCGGCTCCTCCTCGGGATCGCTGGCCTCGTCCCAGCCGTGGACGCGCAGGCGCTCGGTGAGGTGCTCGGCGAGGTCGATGTTCCTGAGGGCGCCCCCGAAGAACGGCGAGCGCGCGCCGCCGTAGAGCGCCCGCGACCGCGCCGAGAACTCGCGGGTGCCCGCCGCCTCGAGCAGCTCCGCGGCCTCGATCTGCGCGCGGACGCTGTCCCGCAGCCAGGCGAGCGCAGGGGCGTCGCCGTCGATCGACCGCAGCAGCTCGCGCAGCTCGGCGACGCGCCGGGCGAGCCCGTCGCGATCGACGCGGAGCTCGACCTCGGGGAGGCGGTCCTCGCCAGAGGCGAAGAAGCGCTCCTCCACCTCGCGCGGCCAGGCGATGTCGTCGAGCAGCTTGAAGGCCTTGCCCTCCGAGAGGCGGCCGCCGACCCGTTCGAGCTGCTCCAGCACGGCGCGGTCGATGCTCATGAATCGCAGGATCGCCCGAACCGCGGGGCGCGGGAAGCGGCTGCGCGCCAGCCGGCGAGCTCGGGCAGAGCGGGCGATCGGGCTGCCCGGGCTGCGCGAGGGGATCCATGACGCCGCTCGTCGAGGGCCGTCGGCCCGGCCAACTCGAGTAAGCTGCTCGCCATGGACCCTGCCCTGCTCCGTTATCTCGATCTCGTGCAGCGCGAGCTGTCCGCCGATGACGTCCTGATCGAGCTCGGCGGCAGGCCGCCCGGCGATCCGCGCGCGGTGTGGTGCGCGCTGCCGAACGGCTCGCGGCTGGTCGCGCGCTTCGCCGAGCCGCCCGGCGAGCCCGCCAGGGTCTCGAGGCAGCTGGAGGAGCTCGCCGCGTCGTTCTCGGGGCTCTCGTCAGGGGGTGAGGACCCGCGGCCCTCGCGCAGCGGGTCGACCCACCGCCTCGACGACGAGCTGGAAGGGCTGGCGTCGCGCGCGGGCGCGCTCGGCGCGATCGTCGTGGATGACACCTCCCCGGTGATCTGGGGGACCTCGGAGCCGCGCCGGGACGAGGTGGACGTCGACGATGCGTTGCTCCTGGCGCAGTGGGCCGACGACGTGGAGCGCGTCGGCGTGAACCTGATCGATCTGCTCGAGCTCGACGACGCCGCGCTGGAGCAGGCGCTCGCGACAACGTCGCTCGGCCCCGGGGCGCGCGAGACCATCGCCGGCCACCTCCAGAAGATCCGGGAGCGCGGCTCGCGCAGCCCGATGGCGTGGCGGCGGCAGGTCGCCATCGCGCGCGCCATCGACCGCGTGCGGGGCCCTGCGGCCTCGGAGAGCGCCGCTCACGGCAGGTTCATCGGCCAGCACGAGCAGGTCGGCGTGTACGCGCGCGCCTTCGCGAACATCTACCGCCTGATCCTCGCCTATCCTGGCCCGTTCTCCGAGCTCCAGGCAGAAGGCTCGGTGCAGCACGCATTGCCGCTGATCGAGCGGCTCGTGCTCGCGTTACCCCCGATCGATCCCCATCGAGGAGCGAAGATCCTCCGCCTGCGGCGCCCGAGCTGATGCAGGGAGGGTGTTCCGGGGCTGGGTCGTGAGCGCCCTTTGACCCCCACCCGGGACACCGATGCTCCGCGCCGAGCACGCGTGACCGGTGGACCCGCCGGAGAGCCAATGATACCGTCCGGCCGATGTCGGAGAGTGTAGCTGAGCTCGAAGAACACCGCGCCGCGCTCACCGGGCACTGCTACCGGATGCTGGGTTCGGTGGTCGACGCCGACGACGCCGTCCAGGAGACGATGGTGCGCGCCTGGCGCAGCCTCGATCGGTTCGACGGGCGCTCGTCGCTGCGCACCTGGCTCTACCGCATCGCGACCAACGTCTGCATCGACCTGCGGACCGACCGCGCGCGCCGGGCGCGCCCCATCGAGGAAGGCCCGGTGGGCACCGTGGACGACACGCTCGAGACGCGCCCGCGCACGCACTGGCTGGAGCCCGTTCCCGACGCGCACGCCCTGCCGGCGGACATCGATGCTGCCGAGAAGGCGATGCTCCGCCAGAGCATCCGCCTCGCGTTCGTCGCGGCGCTCCAGCACCTGCCGCCGAAGCAGCGCGCCGCGCTGCTGCTCACCGAGGTGCTCGGCTGGTCCGCCGCGGAGGTCGCCGACAGCCTCAACACCTCGGTCGCCGCGATCAACAGCGCGCTCCAGCGCGCGCGGGCGACGCTCGCGGGCCGCGATCTCGGCGACGCGCGCGTCTCGCTGCCCGAAACGCAGTCCGCCCTGGTCGACCGCTACGTCGCCGCCTTCGAGCAGTACGACGTGGACGCGCTCGCGGCGCTGCTGCACCAGGACGCGATCCTGTCGATGCCGCCCTACACCCTCTGGCTGCGCGGCCCCGAGGCGATCCGCACCTGGCTTCTGGGCCGGGGGGCGGGCTGCCGCGGGTCGCGGCTCGTGCCGACGGCGGCCTCCGGCGCGCCGGCGTTCGCACAGTATCGCCCCACCCCCGAGGGCGGCCACCGGGCCTGGGCGCTCATCGTGCTCGACATCGCCGGGGACCGCATCGCCAGCATGACGTCCTTCCTCGACGCCGAGACGCTCTTCCCGCGGTTCGGGCTGCCGCTCGATCTTCCGGCCTGACCTTCCGGCCTGACCTTCCGGCCTGACCGCGGGCGCCCGGCCAGGAGCGGCGCGGCGATCTTTTTTCTCGGCGACCGATGATCCCCGACGGGCGCGGGGGTCTACGGGGTGAATCCAGCACGGAGGCACCCATGACCGCGAACGTCGCCAGCATCCATCATCGTGACCAAGATCTCACCACCGGGCCCCGGACCGAGGCGCCTACCCGCGTCGCAGCGCCCGGCGCGGCGCCGTCCAGGCGAGCGCTGTGGGCGGGTCGCGTCCTGAGCGGGCTGGGCGTGCTGTTCCTGACGTTCGATGCCGCGGTGAAGGTGCTGCGGCTGGTCCCCGCGGAGGCGGGGACCGCCGATCTCGGATTCCCGGCCAGCCTCGTCCCCACCCTCGGCTACCTCCAGATCGCCTGTCTGGTGACGTACCTGATCCCGCGCACCGCGGTGCTCGGCGCGATCCTGTGGACCGGTTACCTGGGCGGCGCGATCGCGATCCACGTGCGGGTCGGGAGCCCGCTCTTCAGCCACACGCTCTTTCCGATCTACATCGCCGCGCTCCTCTGGGCGGGGCTCTGGCTGCGCGACCGCCGCGCGCGCGCGCTGCTCGCGAGCCCGGCGTCGCTCGACCGATGAGCTTCACGCTTCCCCGGAGTCCATCACAGCAAAGGAGAAGAGAGCCATGACGACGAACAACCCTCGCAAGATCTTTGTCAACCTGTCCGTCCGCGATCTGAAGCGGTCGATGGAGTTCTTCAGCAAGCTCGGGTTCGAGTTCAACCCGCAGTTCACGGACGAGAACGCCGCCTGCATGGTCATCAGCGAGGAGGCCTATGTCATGCTCCTCGCGGAGCCGTACTTCAAGACGTTCACGAAGAAGGCGATCTGCAGCACGAGCACGCACACGGAAGGGCTCTTCGCGCTCTCGTGCAGCAGCCGGGGCGAGGTCGACGAGATGGTGAAGAAGGCGCTCGCGGCGGGCGGGTCGCACGCGATGGATCCGCAGGATCACGGCTTCATGTACGGCTCCAGCTTCTACGACCTGGATGGCCACCACTGGGAGGTCCTCTGGATGGACCCTGCGGCGATCCAGCCGTAGCCCGCGGCGGCGGGCGCGCCGCCCGGAGAGAGCTCACATGAAGGCACCTCAGCTCGCGCTGATGCCTATCTCTGCTGCGACCTTCCGCATCTTCCGATCGTCCGGCTCAAGAGCGCTCAGGACGAGCCGAGTGAGCTCGGGGCCTGCAGCTTCCGGCGTCCCCGCGTTGAACGGCGGAGCAGGGTCGTATTCGAGCATCAGCTGCGTCAGCTTCGCGGCATCGTCTCCGCGCAACAGCGCCAGGAGCGCCAGCCCGAAATCGATGCCCGCCGTCACCCCGCCGCCCGAGATCCGGTTGCGATCGACCACCACGCGCGCCTGGACACACTCGACGCCGAGCGCCTCGAGGATGTGGCGCGTGGCCCAGTGCGTCGTGGCCTTGTATCCCTGCATCAAGCCCGCCGCGGCGAGGATGAGCGATCCTGTGCACACGGAGGTCACGTACCTGGAGCGAGGGCCTCGATCCCTCAGAAACGCGAGGATCTCCTCGTCTGCCATGGCGTCGGACGTGCCCAGGCCGCCGGGCACGAACAGGATGTCCAGGTTGTCCGGACAGTCGCCGAAGGTCGCGGTCGGCTGGATAGAGACCCCGGAGTCGGACGTGACCAGGGCGCGCGTCTTCCAGAGGAGGTGGGTCGTCGCGTGAGGGCCCAGCACGCTTTGAGGACCGATCAGATCCAGCGCTGTGAGCCCCGGATAAAGCACCATCCCGATCTGGAGCAGCGGCTGCGGGCCTGGCAGCTTGAGTTCATACGCTTCCGTCATCTTTCGTCCCTGATCCTTTCATTCCTTCATCCGCCGATCATCCCCATCGCGGATCTTCGCCTCGACGCGGCGCCGCGCCTGGCCATGACGAGCGCCCTGTCGACGGCGCTCGGTGGACCTGACTGTGAGCGACGCCGAGGTGAACCGACAGGACATTCCACCCTGCTTTCAGGACACGAGGCTCAGGACCCCGGCGCTCCTCGTCACGCGGTCACGCGCGGCCGCGCGCTCGGGGTCCGCTCACGCTCGGCCGAAGCGCCGGCGATAGTCCTCCGGCGTGACCTGCAGGGCGCGCTGGAACGCGCGCCGCATCCGCTCGTCCGTGCCGAAGCCGCAGTCGCCCGCGAGCTGCTTGATGGACGCGCGGCCCCCCTCGAGGCAGGAGCGCGCCTGCTCCAGCCGCGCCGCCTCGACGAATTTTGCGGGGGTCATCTGCATGTCGCGGGTGAACGTCCGCGCGAAGTTGCGAGGGCTCATACCGGCCTTCTCGGCCAGCGCCTCGACGCGCAGATCGGCGTCGAGGTGCCGGAGGACCCAGTCGACGACACCCCGCAGCGGCCCCGTGGCGACCGTCTGCGCGTGCAGCGGGCGGCTGAACTGGGACTGTCCGCCAGGGCGCTTGAGGAACACCACGAGATCCCTCGCCACCTCGAGCGCCACGTCGTACCCGAGATCCTCCTCCACCAGCGAGAGCGCGAGATCGATGCTCGCGGTGGTGCCCGCGGACGTGTAGATCTTCCCGGATCGAATGAAGATCGCGTCGGGGTCGACATCGACACCGGGAAACTCGCGCGCCAGCGCGGCCGCCGAGCGCCAGTGCGTGGCCGCCCGGTGACCCGTGAGCAGCCCGGCGGCGGCGAGGATGAAGGCGCCGGTGCAGACAGCGCCCATGCGCCTCACCCCGGGCGTGGTCGCGCGGAGCCAGCCGAGCAGCCGGGCGTCACGCATCGCTCCACGGTAATCGCCCCCGGCGACAAGCACCGTATCGACGCCGGGAGCCAGGTCCGCGAGCGCCCTCTGAGCGACGATCTGCGTCCCGGTCAACGTCCGGACCACGCCGCCCGACACGGCGGCGATCTCGACATCATAGGCCGGGGGAGCCCCACGGAGCTTCGCCTTGACCAGCTCCGAGGCCAGGGCGAATACGTCGGCGGGCGCCACCACGTCGATGGCGCATGCGCCGTCGTAGGCCACGACCACGATCCTGCGCGTCGGCGCGTGACGGCCCGCGCCCGGCGTCACGCGGGGAGCGATCTTCGATGGACGGGGCCGGTTCACGCGATGACGCTACCCCGCTGCGCAGTTGACCGTCAAGACAAGGTACCTGCATTTCCTGCCAAGCACCCTGAGCGCGGAGAAGGTGATACGGGACCGCCCTCCGAGTGACCTGCGCAGAGGGCTCAGCGCTTCGAGCGCTCACCCTGGCTCTCCTGCTCCTTCAGCTCCTCCAGCAGGGCGTCGAGGCGCTCGTAGCTGCCCTCCCAGAAACGACGGTAGTTGTCCAGCCAGCCGCTCGCGTCCTCGAGCGGCTTGGCCTCGATCCGGCACGGCCGTCGCTGCGCGTCGCGACCACGCGAGATCAGGCCCGCGCGCTCCAGCACCTTGAGGTGCTTCGAGATCGCGGGCTGGCTCATCGCGAACGGCTTCGCCAGCTCGTTCACCGACGCCTCGCCGGACGCGAGGCGCGCGAGGATCGCTCGCCGGGTCGGATCGGCGAGCGCAGCGAACGTTGCGTCGAGGCGCTCGGAGGGCGTCATATTATAACTCCTTGGTTAAAAAACCATATGGTTATACAATGTACGGGCCCCACCGTCAAGCCTCGCGGCGACGGTGGCTCGGCCCGGCCGTTGTCTGTCCTCGCCGCGCGCTGGGCGCCGAGAGCTCCGCGCCTACGTGCGTCCACGAGCCCCTGCGTGCGCCGCGGCGAGCACTTCCTGCAGCGTGGCGCCGACCACGGGCTTGGTCAGGTGCAGGTCGAAGCCGGCCCGCCTGGACCTGGCCTGATCCTCGGGCCCGCCGTAGCCCGAGAGCGCCACAAGGTAGAGCGCCTCGCCGCCCGGCGCGGCCCGCGCCCGGCGGGCGACCTCGTAGCCGTCGAGGCCGGGCAGCCCGATGTCCACGAAGGCCACCTCGGGGCGCAGCTCCACGAGCTTCGCCACGCCCTCCAGCCCGTCCGCCGCGACCGTCACCTCGTGCCCCAGCGCCTCGATGTACGCCCGCATCACGCGGCGCACGTCCTCCGCGTCCTCCACGACGAGCACCCGGCGCCGCCCGGCCGCCGGCGCCTCCTGCTCCTCGGCGCGCGCCGCCGGAGCTGGCGGCGGCCCGTCGCGCGGCGCGAGCGGCGGCGGCGGCTCGGCGCTCGGGGCGGGCCGCGGCGCCGCGCCCGGGCCGAGCGGCAGGCGCACGGTGAACTCGCTGCCCAGGCCCGGTCCGGCGCTCGCCGCGACCACGCTGCCGCCGTGCAGCTCCACCAGCCGCCGCACCAGCGTGAGCCCGAGCCCCAGCCCGCCCGTGCTCCGGTCGATGGTCTGATCGACCTGCGTGAAGAGATCGAACACCCTGTCGAGCATCGCCGCCGGGATGCCGCGGCCCGTGTCGCGCACCCGCAGCACGGCCTCGGGCGCGCCGCCCGCCACCTCGCGGGTGAGGCGCACCGAGATCGAGCCGCCGGGCGGGGTGTACTTCGCGGCGTTGGTCAGGAGGTTCGTCACCACCTGCTCCAGCCGCGTGGCGTCGGCCCTCATGCCGAAGTCCCCGGACCCCACCGACAGCGCGAGCGCGTGGCGCCGGGCCTGGACGGCCGGCCTCACCGCGGCGGCGGCGCTCTGCACCACCGCCGCGAGATCGACGTCCTCGAGGCGCAGCTCCACCGTGCCGCGCGTGATGCGCGACACGTCGAGGAGATCGTCCACCAGCCGCACGAGGTGGCCCATCTGTCGCCGCGCGATCTCCCGGTAGCGCGCCGACTTGGGCTCGTCGCCGTCCACGTCGTCGAGCAGCGACAGCGACAGGCTGATCGAGGCCATCGGGTTGCGGAGCTCGTGCGCGAGCATCGCGAGGAACTCGTCCTTGCGCTGATCGGCGAGCTTGAGCGCCTCGACGAGCGCCTCCACGCGCCGGCGGGCGCTCACCTGGTCGGTCACGTCGAACGCGAACACGAAGACGCCCTCGATCGCCCCGTCGCGATCGCGCATCGGCTGGTAGACGAAGTTGAAGAAGACCTCCTCCGTCGTGCCGTCGCCCCGGCGGTCGAGCCGCACGGGCAGCTCCTTGCCGGCGATGGGCTCGCCGGTGCGGAACACGGTGTCCAGGAGGCTCCAGATGGGCTGTCCCTCGAGCTCGGGCAGGGCCGCGCGGATGGGCTTTCCCACGAGCGATCGCGCGCCGACGAGCTGCTGGTACTGCGCGTTGACCACCTCGAAGACGTGCTCCGGCCCGCGGAGGATGGCGATGGGCCCCGGGGCCTGCATGAAGAGGTCGTTCAGGTACTGGCGCTGCCCCTCGGCCTCGCGCCGCCGGCGCGCGAGCTCCACGTGGATGCGGACCCGCGCGAGGAGCTCCTTCGCGGAGAACGGCTTCACGAGGAAGTCGTCGGCGCCGGCCTCGAGGCTGTCGACGCGCGCCTCCTCGCCCGCGCGCGCCGAGAGCATCACCACGGCCACGCCGCGGGTGCGCTCGTCGGCGCGCAGCGCCCTCAGCAGGCCGAAGCCGTCGAGCCGCGGCATCATCACGTCGGTGAGCACGAGATCCGGGGGGTGCGCGCAGGCGCGCTCCAGGGCGGCCTGACCGTCGGCCACGGCCTCCACCGTCCACCCCTCCGCGACGAGCAGCCGCCGCGCGTACTCGCGCATGTCCGCGTTGTCGTCGGCGACGAGGACGTGCCCCGGCAGTTTCACGGCCGGCCCCTCGCCCGCCGGCAGGGCAGCCGGCGCCTGCTCGCCGCGGATCCACTGCGCGGCCTCGTCGAAGAACGGCGCGGCGCCGCGCCCCCCCACGGACGGCGAGGAGCCCGGCGCGACGTGGTCCTCGGGCAGGTGCGCCCTGCCGAGCGGGATGGACACCGTGAAGCGGCTGCCCTCGCCGGAGCGGCTCTCCACGGTCACGCTGCCGCCGTGGAGCTTCGCCAGCTCCTGCACCAGGGCGAGTCCGATGCCGCTGCCCTCGTAGCTGCGGCCCGTGGCCCCCTCGACGCGGTGGAACCGCTCGAACACGTGCGGCAGCTCCGCCTCCGGGATGCCGGTGCCGGTGTCCGCGACCGACAGGACGACCGACCCGCCGGCCGCCTCCAGCGAGACCCGCACGCCCCCCGTGAAGGTGAACTTGAAGGCGTTCGAGACGAGGTTGAGCACGATCTTCTCCCAGAGCTCCCGGTCGACGTAGGCCGGCTCGGAGAGGGGCGGGCAGTCCACCGCGAGGGAGAGGCCGGCCCGCTCCAGGAGCGAGCGGAACGAGCTCGCCAGTTCGGCGGTGAAGGAGCCGAGATCGGTCGGCTGGTAGCTGGCCTGGATGCGGCCCGCCTCGATGCGCGAGAAGTCGAGCAGCGTGTTGACGAGCCGGAGGAGCCGGAGGCTGTTGCGGTGGACGATCGCGAGGCGCTCGCGCTGCCGGGGGGGCAAAGGCTGCTCGGCGTCCGAGAGGCCGTCCTCCACGGGCCCCAGGATCAGCGTCAGCGGGGTGCGGAACTCGTGGCTGACGTTGCTGAAGAAGGCCGTCTTCACGCGGTCGAGCTCGGCGAGCGCCAGCAGCCTGCGCCGCTCCTCCTCGCTGGCCCGGGCGCTCTGGATGGCCGTCGCGCAGTGACCGGCCACGAGCCGCAGGAAGGCGCGGTAGTCGTCGTCCAGCAGGAGCCGGGGGCTGACGCCCGCGACGAGGAACCCGGCCGGCCGCCCGCCGGCGCCGGCGCGGTGCAGCGGCAGCACCACCGCCCGGCGCGCGGCGTCCGGCCACGGCCCTCCCGGGAGCGGGCCGACGCCCGCGGGCAGCTCCGCCAGATCCACCTCGACGTCCTCGCGCAGCGCGCGATGCAGCGGCCACACTGCGCCTCCGGCCGCGGCGTCGAGGCGCGCTGTGGCCGGCGCTGCGGCGTGGCCGGGGTCGAGCCCGGCGATCGCCGCGAGGCGGGCCTGCGCGCCGTCGTCGTCGGCGAGATAGAGGAGGGCGAACGGCAGGTCGCGCCCGGCCTCCGCGACGGTCCCCATCATCACACGACAGGCATCCTCGACGTTCTTGGCGTCGGCCGCCCTGGCTCCGAGCGTCCCGAGGAGCTTTAGCCGGCGCTGCCCGAGGATGTGCCCGGTGCTCTCGGAGCACGCCACGAAGACGCCCGCGACAGCGCCCGTCTCGTCCCGGATCGGGCTGTAGCCGTAGTTGAAGTAGCACTCCTCCAGGAAGCCGTTCCGATCGAGGATGAGCAGGCCGTCCCGGAGGTACGTGGCGCCTCCTGCGAAGACCTTCTCGATCATCGGCTCGATGACGTCCCAGATCTCCTTCCAGCACGCGCGGCCCGCCTGGCCCATGGCGGCCGGGTGCTTCCTGGAGCCGAGGATGGGGCGGTAGCCGTCGTTGTAGAACTGGATCAGCTCACGGCCCCACCAGAGAAACATCGGGTGCTCGGACGAGAGCAGGATGGACAGCGCCGTGCGCAGCGACTGGGGCCACCCCTCGACGGGGCCGAGCGCCGTCTGCGACCAGTCGATCGCGCGGATGAGCGCCCCCATCTCCCCGCCGCCGGAGAGCGCGGCGCCGGCCGGATCCAGCCAGTTCCCGGCGCTCGCCGCCTCGACCCAGCTCATGTCAGCCTCCGCTCCTCGCTCGGATCGAGGTGGCTCGTGCGCTGTCCCGTCATGGCGACCGTTCGCTTGTATCACACCCCCCGGGCTCGGCGGTCATCCGGCGCCGCCGCGCGGATCGCGGTCCCCGCCCGCTTTGCCTCGATGAGTTCGTCAGAGGCCCTGTACACCCGCTGGACACGAGCGCACAGGACAGGGCCTGTCTCGCCAGGGCCGCGCGCTCCCGGCGCGGAGCGCTCCCTCGATGGCAGGACCCGAGGGCGACGTCGATGCGCTCGCCGGCGAGATCGACATGGCGATCGACGGTGAGGCCCTCGACGCCGAAATCGGGCGGAGCTCCGCCTTGACAAGCGCGGGGCGGCGATGTACTTAACCCAAAGGTTAATTAACCAATTGGTTAGATACGGGTGCCGGCCCATCCGCTGGGCACCCCGTTCAGGATCAGGGACGACAGCGCAGGAGGAGAAGAGTCATGGTCGCAACCAGCGTCGCAAACAAGAACAGCTTCCAGGTCACGACGCCGTCGGAACAGGAGATCTGCATGACGCGCCTGTTCAATGCGCCGAGGCACCTCGTGTTCGAGGCGATGACGAAGCCCGAGCACGTGAAGCGATGGTGGGGCTGCCTGAGCGAGGGATACTCGGTGCCCGTCTGCGAGATCGACCTTCGCCCGGGCGGCGCGTGGCGCTTCGTGAACCGCTTCCCCGAGGGCGAGGCCGCTTTCCACGGCGAGTACAAGGAGATCACGCCGCCGAGCCGGATCGTGTTCACCGAGATCTTCGAGCAGTTTCCGGACACCGTCTCGGTGGTGACATCGGTCTTCACCGACGAGGGCGGCAAGACGCGCGTCACGACCACGGTGCGCTATCCGTCGAAGGAAGTGCGCGACGCGGTCGTCGCGTCCGGAATGGAGCAGGGCGCGGGTACGAGCTACGACCGCCTCGAGGAGCTGGTCGCGCAGCTGCAGTAGCGAAGAGGCTGCGGGCCGGCCGGCGCGGGCCGGACGCGCTCTCTGCCTAGCAGGCGCCCCCGGCGCCCTCCAGCGCCACAACGACCTCGCCGAGCGGCGCCGCGAGGCGGAGCCACGCCTCGCCGCCCACGCGCAGCGCGGCGAGCACGTCGTCCGCGCGGCCGTGGAACGCGCCTAGCGAGCGAGCCGGGCCGCCCTCGTCGACCGCGAGCACGGCCACCTCGCCCCCTGCGCGCCCGACCACGACGAGCACGCCCGTGTCGGTCGCGCCAAGCCACGCCGGGCGGCCGTCGAGCGCGACCTTCCGGGGGGCGCCGCGCCTCGGCGCCTCGTACAGGAGCCCGCGGGGCACGTCGCACCCCCAGAACGAGCGCAGCCGCAGCGCGGCCGGCAACGCGCCGCCGAAGACCTCGTAGGCGTCGCAGGCGTCGTGGCCAGGGTCGAGCGGGAGCAGATCGGCGTCGTCCGGGACGAGGCGGACGAGCGCCGCGTCGCGCGCCTCCACGAAGCGCGAGAGCGCGCGGCGCAGGCGGGCAGGGGGCAAGTTGAAGAGCGGGCCGACGCGCGCGCGGACCTCCCCGCCCTCCACGGAGATGCTGTGCACGCCGCTCCGCTTGAGAAAAAACACGCTGCCCCGGCGCACGGCGAGCGGGCTCCCGGGGGCGAGCATCCTGGTCAGCTCGGTCGCGCCGCACCCCCGCTCCAGGCGCACGAGCTCGTGACCGTCGATGCCGAACGCGCGGACACCCTCCGTGCAGAGCCGATTGAACCGCCCGCCCGACGACGCGGCAACGAGCTCCGTTCCCGGCGGGGCGAGGTCGCCCTCGCCGAATAGCAGGCGCCTTGCGCGCACGACGTTCTCCTGGGCGCCGGAGTCCCGCGCCGCCGAGAACAGCGCCTCGCGCTCGGCTCGAGGCATGCGCTGCTCTATCCCCCATCGCGCGCGCCAGGTGATGTGCTCGACCAGGAACCGCACGATCCCCGCGCGCGACGCGACGGGCACGCCCGCGAGCGCCGCCTCGAAGACCGCGTGGATGCCGAGGCTGCGGAGCATCGCCTCGGGCACGGCCTCGAAGGCATACGCCTCGTCCCACGCACCTCGCCGAGCGCCGTACCAGGCGCCGAGCGCCCACGCCGCCTCGGGCATGCCGCCCCGGGCCGCGTGCACGGCCTTCAGGGCCGCGCCGAGCCACCCGGCGTCGAGCACGACGCACCCCTCCCGCCACAACGCGTCCAAATGCCTGCCAAGCTCGGGCGGCGCGGCGGCGCGCCAGGCGCCCAGAGCAGCGGCGATCTCCGGCGAGCGGCCCCGCTCCAGCGCGCGCAGCTGCTCCCCGACGCCGCGCGCCGAGAGCCACGCCGCGAGCGCGGCGGGCTCCTCCAGGTCGACGGCCTCGCTCCACGAGAGCAGCTGCACGGAGCAATCGCCGTGGACCCGGAGCGCGCTGGACGGCCGGCAGGCACGCTCGAGCGCGAGGGTCACCGGCCGCGCCCAGGCCGCGCGGCCGGCGCGTGCCCCCCCGCGGATGCGGAGCAGCTGTCGGAGCGGGCCGAGCGCGGAGCGACCGACGCGGACCCGGCGCTGGTCCTCGCGGACGAGCCACACCGCCGTGGCCTCGTCGAGAGCACGATCGAGATCGGCCTGCGCCGGAGGCGGGGAAGGCGCTGTCGGCCATACCGCCATGGTCACGGCTTCGGTGCCACGGGGACGTAGCCGTCCGGACCGCTCGTGGGAATGGGCTTGTTGGTCGCCGGATCGAGCCAGTTATTCCCGGTCACCGGGTGCTTGGCGACGCCGTGCACCTTGGGATCCCACGGCGTGCCGCTCATCTCGCCGGGGTGGATCACGCCCTTCGGCCCATTCACGTAGTCCTTGCCGTCGATCGTCGTCTCCGACTTCGACCAGAAATTGTACCAGGGCCGCGGCTTGACGAAATTCCCTTCCCAGTCCCCAGCGCGGTCACCTTGGCCATCGCGTCAGACCTCCTGGAGGGGAGTGTACATGGCGCCTCAGGGCGAGCCAACAGGCCTCCCGGCAGGACCGGCGACGGCCACGCAGCAGGACCCGCGCCGCGGGCGGACGCGCGCGCGACGCCTGCCCGCGTCATCGCCGCATGTCACACCGCATCTGCATCCGACGTCCGGCGGATCCACTCGACGGCAGCCAGGCGCGTCTCGAACACCCCGAAGTGCGCGCCGCGGCGCTCCTCGGCCACCATCTCACCGAACCGGCTGCTGAAATCGGGTCCCCCCGGCGGACACACCACGGCGAGCCGGATCCGGTAGTTCCTTAGCTTCTGCAGAAGCTCTCCGGCCTCTCTCGAGCTGAGATCGAAGAAGGCGGCCGGCAGGTTCGCCGCGTAGAGGAGGGCGCACCGCGCGCCGTCCGAGAAACAGGCCTCGAGCACGCGATCGACGTCGCGAGCGCTCGACATGAGGGCCTGGTCCGGCAGGCCTTCCACGAACCTCACAGCGCCCTCATCGACCGCCGTCAACTCCATCGCTGCCCTCGCATGCGGCTCCGGCGCCGCGGGCCCAACGCCTCAAGAATTGCTGGGCCCACGCAGGGTAACCCCGGGAGATGGCCACTGTACAGGCGTCGCGCGCGACGCGCCGGGCTCGCTCGAACCGGCCGTACGGTGCGCTGGTTCGGTCGAGCACCGCTCTCCCTAGGACGCCGCTCCCCCTCAGACAACCACCGTGCCGGCGATCTTCGTGATCGCGAGGACGGCGCGGAGCAGCTCGCGCGCGCTCGGGGCGACGTAGCGCACGCGGCGCGCGTCCAGGCGGACCACCCCGGGCACGAGCTCCGCCGCGTCCGCGTAGGCGGTCGTGAGCAGCGAGAACGTCACGCCGATCGGCAGCGGGAGCGTGTACGGCCTGACCCGCGCGAGCCCCCGCAGCGCCTCGCCCGCCGCGGCCCGGATGCGCCGGCACGCCTCGTCGGGGTGGATCGACCGCGCGCTGTAGCGCGTGATCGATGCCTTCACCGCCACGGTCGTCACCCCCGGGAACCGCTCGCTCGCGTGCGCGGTCACGGCCTCGTCCCCCGTGACCAGCGCCACGGGCACCCCCGCCTCTCCCAGGACGAGCGCGTTGATGGCGGCCTCGTCGACCCACAGCCCGGGATCGTCCGCCGCGCTCTTCGCGGGGTGCAGCCGGATCTCGCCCACCACCGCGCCGTAGTAGGTGTGGTCGAGCACGCTCGCGCGCAGGCCCGAGCCCCCGTGGTAGCCGACGAAGAACGCGGCGTCGGGCTGCCCCGCGTCCAGCCCCTGCACCATCGACAGCGGCTTCAGCGCGCCCGAGATCACCTCGACCCGGGGATCCAGCTCCTCGAAGAGGAGGTTGCGCATGTCCGCGTGGCTGTCGTTGACGACGACCCGCGTGGCTCCCGCGCCGAACGCGCCGAGCGCGGCGGCGTTCGCCTCGCGGCTCATCCACGCCCGCGCGCGCTCATAGTCGCCGCCGCCCCGGCGCGTCTGGTCGACATGCACCACCCCCGCGCATCCCTCCAGGTCGATCGAGATCAGCACGAACATCGGTGTCCCTCCTAGCGCCGCCGCGGCGGTCACGCGAGGGGGCCTAGCGCCGCGCGCCGGCAGAGGCCACGTCGGGCTGACGTCGAGACCCAGGTCGCGCTCGCCCGCCCTGCGGCAGGCCAGCGCGACCTCATGTGCGGCACCGCAGCGACGCTATCTCCCGGAGAACGGGAACGGCGTGGGAGGACAGCTCGCCAGGCACCTCCAGTAGCGCTGGTAGCACACGTGGGGCAGCGCAAATGACACGCACGCTCGATACATGCGCTGGCACCTGAACCTGCAATAGGGCGAGATGGCTTCGACGGCGCTGCCGATCGTCTCGGAGTCTGTCTCCTCGACGGCCCGGGGCTGAACCTCTCCCTCGGCTCCGCCCGGCAAGAGCTCCTCTGCGCTGGCCGGGCGCGCCCCGCCGTCGAAGGCCGCCAGCATGCCGAAAGCGAGGACTGCCTGAATTCTTCTCGTCGTTCTCATGGTCCCCCCCTCCGCGTGGAATCCGCTGCACAAGACGAACGATCGGAATTGCGCATCGTCTTATGCCCGCACGACATGTTGTGCGGGCATCGCTGGATGTCCACCCGGCCGGGCGCGGCCGCGCGCTGTCGCTTTTCTCTGTGTCCGAGTTCGCGTCCGAGTTCGCGTCCGAGCGACCTATCCACGCTCGCTCATCGAGCGCGGTCGACCGGCGACCTCACTGGGCGCGCTGGATCTCGTCGGAGAACCTCACCGCCTCGCGGAGGACGTGATCGGCGAGCGACGGATCGATGATGCTCTTGATCTGCCCCGTCTCGATGCCCTGCTCCGCGGCCGTCTTGAAGTCGATGACCTCGTCGGCCATGATCGCGAGCTGCCCGCTGCCGACGCGCTGCGTGTGCGCCTGATACAGCTGCTCCGCGCGCGCCTTCGCGTCCGCGACGAGCGTGCGCTCCTGCGGGTCGAGCAGGTGCGCGACGAACTCGAGGTGCTCCGCCATGATCGTCGTCCAGAACGCCGAGACCTCGTCGCGCTGGAGCGCGGCGCTGCCGTTCGCGAGCAGCGCGAGCCGGGCGGCGAAGCGCTCGGCCTCGCGCGCGATGTGGTCGAAGAAGAGCGGCCAGACGAGGCTCCGGAGCGTGCCGGCCTCCTGCGCGCGCTGCATGCGGCGCTTGTACTCGATCAACTGGAGGACGCTCGCCCGCGTCGAGGAGAGGAGCGAGGAGAGCCCGTCGTCGCGATAGCCGCCGTCACGGGCCGAGAGGAAGTGTCTCGCAAAGACGAGCTGGAACTGCCGCGCCTCGCTCCGGGGCCCGCGGAGGTGGTCGCCCGGCATGAGCAGCGACATGAACATCGCGTGCTCCATCATGATGTCCGTCCAGAAGAGGACCTCCGAGATGGCGTACCCGGCGAGCCCGGCGTTCATGCCGGGCAGGTAGATCGGCTTCCTCGCGCGCTGATCGACGAAGACACCGGGCGTGAACGCCGTCCCTTCCGGCAGGGAGAGCGGCCCGATCGGCTCGCAGCTGCCCTGACCCTTGCTCGGCTCGATCGCGAGGCCCGGTGTGGCGATCAGCGATACACCGGCGGCGACCGCCGCCGTGCCGGCGAATTGCCGGCGTCCAAGTTTCCCTTGCAAAGCACGCTTCTCCATCGACGCTCCTCCAGGTTCGTACGGCGTTGAGAATCCGAGCGCGAGGGTGCATGTCCCGCGCCCGGGCCGAGGCGCGGGCCGGAGAGCCGTCCGCGGGCGCGCGTCCCGCAGATCCCATCGACCCGCGACACCGGCATTCACCACGCCCTGGCGCCTCGTCACGAGGGAAGCCGCCGGAGGAGGCGTCGGACGCATGACCGCGGAATCCGCCCGTGATGGGAGGTCAGCGGGCGACAACCTGCGAAGACCGAGCACATGCCCCTTCATTCGCTGGCCACCTGCGACTGCCGAGCACATGGAGCCCGCCATCTACCGTCCGCGGGAGAGCCCCGGACGGGCTTCTAGGACGTACCGCCGCTCGCCCCCTGCCGGCGCACGACGCGGGCGGAGCGGACAACGTCGCCCACGCAAGCGCAACGGCCAGGTCGCCGGCGCGACAGACACCGCCGACACACGCCCGCCGCCACGCCGGCGACACCTACATTCCCCTACTCTTGCCCCTGTGTTGGTCCTGAAATTTTTTGGCTATCGTCGCCCGGCATGTCGAGACCCCGCCCTCGGCTCCGACCTGCCCATGAACGCGCCCCGATGCCGGGGCGAGAGCGATGAGAAGGAGTCGACAATGAAATACATCATGATGATGCACACCCCGAGCGACGGTCCGTACCAGGTTGCCAGCTGGCCTCAGAAGGACTTCCAGGCGCACATCGCGTTCATGAAGCGCTTTCACGCGCAGCTCAGCGAGTCGGGTGAGCTCGTGGCGGCCGAGGGCCTGGCGGGGCCCGACCAGGCCAAGCTCGTGCGCGCCGGCAAGGACGGCAAGCCGGTCACCGACGGGGTGTTCCCGGAGACCAAGGAGTTCCTCGCCGGGTACTGGATCGTGGACGTCGACCGCCCCGAACGCGCCTACGAGCTCGCCGCGCAGGCGTCCGCCGCGCCGGGCCCCGGCGGCGGGCCGCTCAACCTGGCGATCGAAGTGCGAGAGGTGATGAGCGCGCCGCCGCCCCAAGAACTCCCTTGATCTCGCGGTCACGGGATGCCCCGGCCGAGCGCCTGCTGCGCGACCTCGCGCCGCAGGTGCTCGGCGCCGTCCTCCGGCGGTTCCACGACTTCGGCGCCGCCGAGGACGCCGTCCAGGAGGCGCTGATCGCGGCGGCCGCGCAGTGGCCGCGCGACGGCCTGCCCGACGAGCCGCGCGCCTGGCTCATCCAGGTGGCGTCGCGGCGCATCACCGATCACGTCCGGAGCGAGGCCGCCCGCCGCCGCCGCGAGGCGTTCGTGGTCAGCCTCGTGCCGCCGGAGCAGCAGATCGCCCTCGCCGCCGACAGCGACGAGGCGCCCCTGCAGGACGACACGCTCACCCTGCTCTTCATGTGCTGCCACCCCGCGCTGTCGACGTCCTCCGCGATCGCGCTCACGCTGCGCGCCGTCGGCGGCCTGACGACGGCCGAGATCGCCAGGGCGTTCCTGGTCCCCGAAGCGACCATGGCGCAGCGGATCAGCCGCGCCAAGCAGACCATCAAGGCCTCCGGCGTGCCGTTCGAGATGCCCACGGCGCCCACGCCCGAAGAGCGCGCGGCGCGGCTCGGCGCCGTCTTGCACGTGCTCTATCTGATCTTCAACGAGGGTTACACGACGAGCTCCGGCCCCGAGCTGCACCGCGACGATCTGTCGAGCGAGGCGATCCGCCTGACGCGCGCCGTGCACGCGCTCCTCCCGGACGACGGCGAGATCGCCGGCCTGCTCGCGCTGATGCTCCTGACCGACGCGCGCCGCGCGGCGCGGACCGGGCCCGCGGGCGAGCTGATCCCGCTCGCCGAGCAGGATCGAAGCCTGTGGGATCAGGGCGCGATCGCCGAGGGCGTCGCCCTCGTCACCGCGGCGCTGTCCCGGGGCGCGATCGGCGTGTACCCGCTGCAAGCCGCGATCGCGGCGGTGCATGACGAGGCGGCGCGCGCCGAGGACACGGACTGGCCGCAGATCCTGGCGCTGTACGACGTGCTGATGCGGATGTCCGACAACCCCATGGTGGCGCTCAGCCACGCGATCGCCACGGCCATGGTGCGCGGCCCCGAGGCGGGGCTCGAGCTGCTGAGGACGCTCGACGCCGATCCGCGCCTCGCCGGCCATCACCGCCTCGACGCCGCCCGCGCGCACCTCCTGGAGCGGGCCGGGGATCACGACGCGGCGATAGCGCACTACCGGCGAGCGGCCAGCCGCACGACGAACCTCCCCGAGCAGAACTACCTCACGTCGCAGGCGGCTCGGCTGAGCGACGCCCGGAAATAGCGAGTCGCGGGCCTCCGCGGCGACAGGCACGCGGTCATGCCGGCGTAAGGGAGAGCCCGATGCACCGTGTGCATGACGCCCATGCCGCATATCCATTGGGACCGCGCCACCCGGGAAACTAGAGTCCGCGACTGACCTGCTCTCGTGGCTCGAGGAGCCTGAGCGCGTCAGTATCCGTAAGATGATCCGTGAGATGTCAGATTCGTGCTCGGGGCCGGATCAAGCGTTGATGCCCCCGTCCGAGATCGCCAGCTGATCCCCGCGCCGCGTCGCCCATGGCGCGGGCTCACAGGGCGGCTCGACTCGCTTCCTTGCGCCTCGGGTCGACGCGCGTCGCAGCTTGGCGCGCGTCGACCCGAGGCACGGCCGCGAAGGAAGGCCTCGCAGCGCATTCGATGTCCTTGCATTACAAATCGGGAGTTTGCCATGAAGATAATTCGACTGATCGCTTGTACTGGTCTTGTATTCGCGGGGACCGGCGTGGCGTGCTCGACGCCCGTCGAGGACGAGGCCACCGGCCAGGTCCGCTCCGAGGTCATCTATGGCGACGATGACCGGGAGGAGCCGTTCACGTACTCGGATCCCGTGTGGGCGCAGCGCGTGCTCGACTTCACCGTGGCCCTGGTCCCCACCTCGGCGGTCGACGACTCGGACCCGAACGACATCCAGATCGCCGGGCCCGACTGGATCGGGCGGGACGACGTGTGCCCCGACGAGCGCTTCGCCACGCAGCCGGCGCTCGCCGACTGCAGCGGCACGCTGATCGACGACGACCTGGTGCTGACGGCCGGGCATTGCATCAACAACTGCGGCGACAGCCGCTTCGTCTTCGATTACGCGATGAACCCCTCCACCGGCCAGCTCAACCAGATCACGAGCGACGACCTCTACAGCTGCGTGGATTTCATCACCTGGTACAGGGATCCCAGCGGAGCGGACTACACGGTCGTGCGCCTGGACCGGCCGGTCGTGGGGCGGCAGCCCGCCGCGGTGCGCGTGTCGAGCGAGCCGCTGGAAGAAGACGAGACCGATCTCATCGTGCACGGCTTCCCCCGCGGGTTGCCGCTCAAGCTGGCCGACGGCGCCACGATCCGCAGCAACGCGTCGAGCCTCGACTTCTTCGTCGCGAACCTGGACACGTTCGTGGGCAACTCGGGCTCGGGCGTGTTCGACCTCGACACGCACGAGCTCGTCGGCATCCTGGTGCGCGGCGCGCAGGACTTCGAGCCGGACGAGGACGAGGACTGCGTGCGCCCGAAGCAGTGCTTGAACGACGAATGCCGCGGCGAGGACGTGACCTATGCCTTCCGCGCGGTCCAGGCCATGTGCGAGAAGACGGTGTCCGACGTGTGCTCCTGCGGCGACGGCGCCTGCGGCCCGCTCGAGAGCCCGGCCTCGTGCGCGAGCGACTGCTCCTGCGGCGACGGCGTCTGCAGCACCGGCGAGAGCACCTCGTCCTGCCCGGCGGACTGCCAGCTGGAGGTGCTGTACGACGAGCACACGCCGCAGCCGAACTGGGTGACGCCGGGCATCCAGGTGCGCAATGCAGGGACCGACAGCCTCTACGTCGGGAGCGCGATCGTGCGTTACTATTTCACCAAGGAGCCGACTGGCACGCTCGCGGGGGAGTGCTGGGGCTGCTCGACCACGCCGGCGATGAGCTTCCATGAGGTGCCCGGCGGCGGGTGCGCGGACGCGACCCACTACGTCGACGTGGAGCTCCCGAGTGTCTCGCTCGCCCCCTCGGGCACCACCGAGCAGCTCCGCCTCGCGTTCCACGCGTCCAGCTGGCAGGCGTTCAACCAGTCGAACGACCACTCCTACGCCGGAGGCAGCTGGAACTGGGCGCCCAACCCGAAGATCACGATGTACCGGCTCGGCGTCAGGGTCTTCGGCGACGAGCCCTGCCCGGGCGTCTTCATCCCGCCGCCCAACTGAACCGGTACAGTGAGAGAGGAGCGATACCGTGAGCCTGATGGCGACTGAAGGGTGATCGCGCGGAGATGGTAAGGATGACCCTGGATCCTGCGCGAAGGCGGGCGACGAGGATTGCCCGCCCCGCTCTGCTCGTGCATACCGGCGTCTGGTGCAGTCAGGGGCGGGGGCAGGAGAACGGGAGATCACGATGCGCGTTATCCATGGATCGGTAGCTGGCTGGGCCGGTGCAGCCCTCATGGCCTTGGGCCTCTTCGCCGGGTGCGGCGAAGCGGACGAACAGCCGGGCTCGGGGCAGGAGGCGACCGGATCGGGCGGCGGCGCGTCGGGCACGGGCGGCGATGCCACCGGCGCCACGTCCGGCGCCGGCGCCGGCAGCGCGACGTCCGGCGCCGGCGCCGGCAGCGCGACGTCCGGCGCCGGCGGCGACACCTCCGGCACGAGCGCCACCTCCGGCACGGGTGCCACCTCCGGCACGGGTGCCACCTCCGGCACGGGCGCCGGGGGCGGGGATGTCACCGGGCCGGGGTTCTCGGTGCGAGGCCGCTTCCTCCACGACCGCTGCGGCGAGAAGGTGCTGCTCCGGGGCGTCAACGAGATGATCGTCTGGCTCTCGTCGGGGTCCGACGGCATGCCGGAGTTCCAGGAGATCGCGAAGACAGGCGCCAACACGGTGCGGATCGTGTGGGAGACCAAGGCGTCCGTGGCGGGCCTCGATCAGGCCATCACGAACGCGCTCTCGCAGAAGCTCATTCCGATCGTCGAGCTGCACGACGCCACGGGCAAATGGGAGCTCCTGCCCAGCCTCGTCGACTACTGGACGAAACCGGAGGCCGTCGCCGTGATCAAGAAGCACGAGCAGAACCTGCTCGTCAACATCGGCAACGAGGTCGGGGACGTGGTGGACAACGCGGCGTGGGAGGCGGGCTACAAGCAGGCGATCACCCGGATGCGCGACGCCGGCATCACGACGCCGCTCATCATCGACGCCTCCAAGTGGGGGCAGAACATCGACCAGCTCCAGGCCGTCGGCCCCGCGCTCGTCGCGCACGATCCGAACATCCTGCTCAGCGTGCACATGTGGTGGACGGACGGGAGCGGGGCCACGATCACGAAGGAGCTCAACGAGTCCGTGGCGCTGAACCTGCCTCTGATGGTCGGCGAGTTCGCGCAGCACGCCGTGTACGAGTGCAGCCGGCACCCGTTCGATTACAAGACCCTCCTGGCCAAGAGCGTCGAGCTCGAGGTGGGGTGGCTCGCCTGGTCGTGGGGCGCCGCCGAGAACGGTGACTGCAAGGACGACGGGCCGTTCGACATGACGACCGACGGGACCTTCGCGGGGCTCACCGGCTGGGGCCGCGAGGTCGCGGTGACCGACCCGAACAGCATCCAGAACACCTCGGTGCGCCCGCACTCCATCGAGACGGGCTCGTGCAGGTAGCGCGGCGGCCGCCTCAGGCGCGCACCAGCGCGCCGGCGAGGCGGATCGCCGCGTCCAGGTCCTCCGCGATGTAAACGCGCCTGGACCTCTCCTCCAGGCGCGCCTTGTCGAAGATCTCGCGCGGCCTGGGCAGCGGGCCGGCCAGGACCACCGTCTTCTGGCGCCGCACGAGCCCGTCGATCGCGTTCTCGAGGGCGACGAACCCCGTGCTGTCGATGAACGGGACCTTGCCGAGGTGGAGGATCATCACCTCGTAGCTATCCCCACGGATCGCGTGCAGCGCCGCCATCGCCTTCTGGACGGCGCCGAAGAACAGCGGGCCATTGATCTCGTACAGGGCGACCCGCTCCGGAAGCACGAACTCGCCCAGCTCGTCGGCGGTGTTCAGCACCGTTCGACCCCCCGTCAGCTCGGCCATCCGGCGCATGAAGAGCATGGCGGCCAGGACCACGCCGGCCGACACCGCGACCACCATGTCCATCACCACGGTGAGCCCGTAGCAGGTGAGCAGCACGAACACATCACTCCTCGGCGCGAGCTTCACGATACGGATGAAATGGTGGAGCTCCGACATGTTCCACGCGACGAGCAGCAGCAGCGCTGCCAGCGACGCCATGGGGACGTAGGCCACGAGCGGGGCGAGGAAGAGGATCGACAGCAGGACGACAACGGCGTGCGTGAAGGCCGCGATCGGAGAGCGCGCGCCTGCCCGGATGTTCGTGGCGGTGCGCGCGAGCGCGCCGGTCGCCGCGATGCCGCCGAAGATCGGCGCGACGATGTTCCCGATCCCGAGGCCGATGAGCTCCGAGTCCGGATCATGCTTGGTCCCCGTCATGCCATCGGCGATGACCGCCGACAGCAGCGACTCGATGGCGCCGAGCATGGCGATGGCGAACGCGGAGGGGAGC
This sequence comes from Sorangium sp. So ce887, assembly GCF_051521455.1. NCBI lineage: Bacteria > Pseudomonadati > Myxococcota > Polyangiales > Polyangiaceae > Sorangium > Sorangium sp. So ce887. Next base: position 7,440,469 of record NZ_CP150354.1, read on the forward strand.
AGCTCCCTCACGAGCTCGTGCGAGAGCCCGTCGCCCCACGGGAGCGAGGGAGTCGGGAGGACCGGCGGGATCCCGGCGAGCTCCACGCCGTCGAGGGTGGTGTGAAAGCGGCTGCCGATCGTCGCCACGGAGAACACGGGGTAGACCTCGGCGACGACCACCGCAGCGAGCGACACGAGGGTGATGGCGAGGAGCGGCGCCGGCACCTTCTTGACGACGCGGGGGATGACCAGGAGCAGGGCGAGCGTCGAGACGGCGACGGCCAGCTCGAAGACGTCGGCCGTCCCGCGAGCCGCCCACAAGGCGGCCACCTTGGCCGCGTAGTGCTCCGGGAGCGGCCCTGCCTCGAGGCCCAGGACGTCCTTCACCTGAAGCGTCGCGATCACGGTGGCGATCCCTGCGGTGAAGCCGGTCGTCACCGGATACGGGATGTATTCGATGAGCCGGCCGAGCCGCGCGAGCCCCATGATCACGAGCAGCACGCCGGCCATCAGCCCCGCCGTCATCAGCCCTGCCACCCCGTGCTTCGTCACGATCGGCGCGAGGATCACCACGAAGGCCGCCGTCGGGCCGGTGACCTGGAACTTGCAACCGCCCAGGAGCGCCACGAGCGCGCCGGCCACGATCGCCGTGTAAAGCCCGTGCTGAGGCGGAGCGCCCACCGCGATGGCGAGGGCCATCGAGAGGGGGAGCGCCACGACGCCGACGACGGTGCCGGCCAGGAGGTCGGCCTGGAAATCGCCGAGGCCGTATCCCTTGCTGAAGCTGCGCCGGAGGGCAGCCGCCACCGGGATTCGACGCCTCACCGGCTCGGGCTGAAGAGAAGGCTGAGGAGAAGAAGACATCGTCACACCTCCACCACCCGCGCACGGATGGTGTCCAGGATCGTCCATCCCCAGGCGGGCTTCGGGATGATCGTGAGGAGATGGCGCGCGCCTCCGCCGGTCGCGAGCGCCGCGAAGCCTCGAGGATTCCGGGTCACGAGGAGGGGGAGCACGCCGGGACGGTCACGCGTGATGCGCTCGACCGCCGCCTCGACCTCGGCCAGCGGGTAATCGTCCGGGAAGAGCACGATCGCCGAGATGGCGGCGCCGTCCAGCACCGGCGCGCGCAGGTGGCGCGTCACGTGCGCCGTCACGCCGGCGCGCTGGAGGTACTCTTGCAGCCCATCCAGCGTCTCCGCGTTGTCCGAGACGATCACCACGTGAAGCGGATCGCCCCGCCGTCGTCGCACGCTGGAGTGCACCGCGGCCCTTGTCTTCCTCACCATCAGTTCGACGCCATCTTCAGGCGGTGGACGATGCCTTCGTGCTCGCCGCGCAGCGCTTCGGGCAAGCGGTTTCCGAAGCGCGCGAGGAGCTCCTGATTGCGGGCCATCTGCTCTGTCCAGGCGCGGAGATCGACCTCGTGCAGCTGCTGGGCGTGGTCCGCGGAGAGGCCGAGGCCGCCCACGTCGAGCTCGGTGGGAACGAACCCGATCGGCGTGAGCCGCGCGGCGGCGCTGCGCTGCACGCGCTGGACGATCCACTTCAGGACGCGCGCATCGTGCCCGCGGCCGGGCCACAGGGGCTTGCCCCTGTCGGCGCGGTGCCAGTTGACATGGAAGACCCGCGGCGCCCTCGGCAGCCGCGCGCCGAAAGACAGCCAGTGAGCGAAGTAGTCGCCCATGTTGTAACCGCAATAGGAGAGCATCCCCATCGGGTCGCTCCGCGGCGCCGCGGCGGGCGTCGTCTGCGAGAGCAGGGTGGCTCCGATGTACACGCCTTGCGCCCAGCTCGTGGCCTCGTACACGAGCGGCGCCACCTCCGCCCCGCCGCCGGCGAAGACGATGGCGGAGAGGGGCACGCCCTTCGGGTTGAGGATCGCGCGCGTCACGGTGGGGCACTGGCTCGCCGCGACGGTGAACCGCGCGTCCGGGTGCGCCGCGGGCTCCGGCGACGAGGCCGACCACGGGCGCCCCCGCCAGTCGACGAGCCCGTCTCTCGGCTCCTCGCCCATGCCCTCCCACCACGGCGCGCCGTCCTGCTGAAGCGCGGTGTTCGTGAACAGGACATCGTGACCCAGGAGCTGCTTGATGCTGGGGTTCTGCTTGAGGCTCGTCCCGGGCACGACGCCGGACATCCCGGCCAGCGGGTTGATGGCCCAGAGCTGTCCGTCCTCCCCCGGGTGCATCCAGCAGACATCGTCGCCGACCACCTTCGCCGACCATCCGGGCACGTCCGGGACCAGCGTCGACAGGCGCGTGTTCCCGCCGGCGCCGGGGCTGGCCACGGCGAGATAATGCAGCTCTCCCTCCGGATCGGTCAGCTCCAGGAGGAGCATGCGCTCCGCGAGCCAACCTTCCTTCCGTGCCTGCGCGCTCGCCATGCGGAGGGCGTGGCACGACGTGCCGAGGACCGCGCTGTCGCCGTGCCCGGAGCCGATGCTCCAGATCGTCTTCGTCGAGGGGAAGTGGACGACGTACCGGCGGTCCGGGGAGAGATCGCCCGTGCTGTGGAGACCTCGAACGAAGTCGGAGGAGCTGCCGAGGTGCTCCAGGGCCGCCTTCCCCATGCGCGTCATGAGCCGAAGGCTCGCGACGACGTACGGGCTGTCCGTGAGCTGCACCCCCACGCGGCTGAAGCGCGAGTCGCACTGGCCGAGGAGGTACGGGACCACGAACAGCGTCCGGCCAGCCATCGCCCCGGCGAACAGCGGCCACACGATCCGGTTCGCGTCGTCCTCGGATATCCAGGGGTTCGTCGGCCCGGCGTCGACGCGCTGCTGCGTGCAGAGGAGCGGCCGAGACTCCGCGCGAGCCACGTCGTCCGGCGGGGAGCGATGCAGGAAGCTCCGCGGGTATCTGTCCGGATCGAGCGGCGCCAGCACGCCCTTCGCGACCATTTGCTTCTGGAGCCACCTGATCTCCGCGTCCGTACCGTCACACCAGTGGATGCTCGAGGGGCGGACGTGCGTCGCGACCGAGAGTACCCAGGAGTCGAGCTCTTCGTTCTGCATGCTTGTTCTTTCCTTCAGGTGCCTCTCCGCTGCTTCGATGGCGACCGCCGCGCGGCGCCGCGATGCGCCTTCTCCAGCGCAGCCACGTCGGCCACAGCGACATCGGCCACAGCCACATCGGTCACAGCCACGTCGGTCACAGCCACGGCGTGCAGCAACATCGGTGCCACGCGACGATGTCCTCTGTTTGTCGCGCGCTCGCTACCCGTTCAACGCGAACAGCGGGACGAATGTGGCATGGCGACAGATTGTCGCTATAATTTGCTCGTGAACCGCCGATCACGACAACTTGACGTAGTTATTGAGCCCGTGATGCGGTCGGTTGCGATGCGGGATCTCGGCCGCGTTCTTCGCACGGTCGCCCCGAAGGAGGTGGGGATCTCGCTCGTCGGCGAGAGCGGGACCGGCAAGGAAGTGCTCGCCCGCCAGATCCATGATCTGTCGCTCCGTCGCTCGGGTCCTTTCATCCCCATCAACTGCGCTGCCGTGCCGGAGGCGCTCTTCGAGAGCGAGCTGTTCGGCCACGAGAGAGGCGCCTTCACCGGAGCGGTCGAGAGGACGCGCGGCAAGATCCAGGCGGCGGACGGCGGGACGCTCTTCCTCGACGAGATCGGCGAGATGCCGATCTCGGTTCAGGCAAAGCTCCTGCGCTTCCTTGAGAACAGGAAGTTCATGCGCGTGGGCGGCACCGAGAAGCTCTCCGTGGATGCCCGCATCGTGTGCGCGACGCTTCGGCCGCTGGAGGAGGAGGTGAAGGCCGGCCGTTTCCGGGCCGACCTTTATTATCGTATCCAGGGGGTGACGCTGCTGGTGCCGCCCCTCCGGGAGCGACAGGCCGATTTCCCGCCGCTCGTGCACCTGTTCCTGCAGCAGCTCGCCGCCAAGCACGGGGAGCCGCCGGCCCGGATGACGCGGGCGGCGATGGCCGCTTTGCGCCGGCACGACTGGCCGGGCAACGTGCGCGAGCTCCGGAGCGTCATCGAGCTGCTCACGCTCCTGCGATCGGGCAAGCAGGTCCGGCTGCGCGATCTTCCAAGGCCGCTCCGGGAGCTGGCCCCGGCCTTCGAGGCCCCCTCCGCCTCGGGCTCCGGAGGCGCTCGCGTGCTGGAGATCTCGCTCGACGCCACGCTGGACGAGTCGATCCGGAAGATCCTCGACGCCGCGCTGGCGCTGGAGAGCGGCAATCGTTCGAGGGCCGCAAAGCGGCTCGGGATCAGCCTTCGCACGGTGCAGCGGTATCTCGCTGCGTCGGGTCCGGTCGGCCCGGCCGCGCCGCCCCGATAGAGGACCGCGGCACGAGCGAATCCGTCAGTCTCCTGATGGCACTGCTGAATAACTCCTGGTCTCTTGAGAGTAATGCAACAAAGAGCCCGAGTGTCCGCTGTGTCAAGGATCGCCGCGCAGGAGCGCGCGCCGTTCGATGTCGTGTCGATGTCTTGCCCGCGCCTCAGGGGGCTCGCTCGCCGAACCGGCGCTCGCCATCACTCGCATGGCGCCCTAAACTACCGTGGGGCCAGCGTGATGGTCTGGAGTTCCGGGACATCGTCCGAGATTCACCGTTGCCGGTATTTTGTGATTTCCAGGCACACGATGAACGGCAGGACGGTCGTGCGCAAGAGCGTCCTGCCGGGCCCGTGTTCGCCGCGCGCGACCGAGCTGCTGCGCGGCGAACAGGGTGTCCTTCTCGCGCTCGACGCTCCCGGGGTCGCGCGTCCGCTCCGATGGGAGGATCAGGAGCAGACGCCGACACTCGTGCTGGAGGACGCGGGCCCCGAGGACCTCGAGCAGCGGCTCGACGCGGGCCCCCTGCCCATCGACGCCTTTCTCGAGATCGCTTCCGAGCTCGCGGACATCTGTGCCCGCATTCACGCCAAGAACGTCGTCCACCGAGCGATCGCGCCGTCTCGCGTGGTGCTCGGTCCGGGCGGGAGGGTCACGCTGATCCACTTCGTCGAGACGTCCGCGCGCACGAGCGTCACCGGGGCGTTCGATCTGAAACAGACCCGTAAGCTCTCGTGGATCTCGCCGGAGCAGACGGGGCGGATGAACCGGTTCGTCGATTGGCGCTCGGACCTCTACTCTCTGGGAGCGACGTTCTATGCGGCGCTCACCGGCGCACCCCCCTTCCGCTCCTCGGATCCGCTCGAGCTCACGCATGCACATATCGCGCGAGTGCCGGTGCCCGCGTCGATCGTGAATCCGCGCGTCCCGCCGCTGCTCGCCGATCTCGTGCAGAAGCTCCTCGCCAAGATGCCGGAGCAGCGATACCAGAGCGCCGATGCCCTCTCCGCCGACCTCCATCAAGCGCGGCGGCAATGGCTCGCGTCCCGCACGATCGAGCCGTTCGAGCTGGGCCGGCTCGACCTGGGCAAGGAGCTGCCGCTGCCGAAGCGCCTGTATGGCCGCCAGCGCGAGCTCGCCGTGCTGCGAGACGCCCTCGCCCGCGTCTCGACCCACGGGACCGAGCTCATGCTCGTAGCGGGAGATGCTGGCGTCGGCAAGACCGCCCTCGTCGCGGCGGTGCGTGACGCGGCGCTCGCGCGAGGCGGCCGGTTCGCCTCCGGCAAATTCGACCTGCGCGCGGCGAACGTGCCCTATGCATCGGTATTGGAGGCGCTCCGCGCCCTCGCGCGCGCGGTCCTCTCCGAGTCCGAGCCCGAGGCGTCTCGGGCGCAGGAGCTCCGGCGCCTCCGGGAGGCCGTTGGAGCCAACGGCCGCGTGCTCGCAGATCTCGTCCCGGAGCTCCGGGGTGTCATTGGTGATTTGCCCGAGGTTCCCGTGCTCGGTCCGATGGAGACGGAGAACCGCTTCCACCTCACGCTCCAGGTCTTCGTGCGCGCCGTTGCCGCGCTCCGGCCCCTCGTGCTCTTCCTCGACGACCTGCAATGGACGGACGCGGCCTCGCTCCGGGTCCTGCGGGCCCTCGTTACGGACGCCGAGAGCAGGCGCGTGCTCCTGCTCGGCGCGTTCCGGCCGCGGGACGTCGGCCCCGATCACCCCCTCGCCAGGGCGCTGGACGAGGTCCGGAGGGTGGGCGCCGTCATCATGCGTCTGGACCTCGGTCCGCTCGGCATCGATGCGCTCGTCGCGCTCCTCACCGACCTCCTCCGCTGCAAGCCCGATGATCGCGTGAGACCGCTCGCAGCGCTGGTCCTCGCGAAAACCGGGGGCAATCCGTTCTTCGTCAGAACGCTCCTTTGCTCGCTTCACCGCGACCGCCTCCTTGCCTTCGACAGCGCGCGAGGGACGTGGACCTGGAACCTGCGGCGGATCGAGCGGGTCGGAATTACCGAAAACGTGATCGAGCTGACGACGGCGGCCATCCGCAGGTTGTCCGAAGAGGCGCAACAGCTCCTCCAGCTCGCGGCGTGCGTCGGCAAGCACGTGGACCTGCGAATCCTCGCGACCCTCTGGGGCAAGTCAATCGACGAGACGACCCCCTGGCTGGACGAGGCGCTGCGCGAGGGGCTGCTCGTCCCCGATGACGAGCACGGGTCGAAAGATGCGGTGCTCCGCGCCCGGTTCGTCCACGATCGCGTCCAGCAGGCCGCCTACGCGCTTCTCTCCGAGGAGCAGCAGAAGAAGCTCCATTTGCAGATCGGACGCAGCCTCTTGGTGCTCTTTCGGGGCGACGAGCTCGAGGAGAGGCTGTTCGACGTCGTCGACCAGCTCGATCTGGGCCGAGACCTGCTCGCAGGGCTCGAGCGGGTCGAGCTCGCGAGGTTGAACCAACGCGCTGGGATCAAGGCGCGGCGCGCTGCGGCCTTTGGCCCCGCGCTCGCGTACTTCCGGACTGCGCTCGGATTGCTGCCGGACGGCGCGTGGCGCTCGCACTACGAGCTTTGCTTCTCCCTTCACTGCGCCGCGGCCGAATGCGCCTCGCTGACGGGCGACCATGCGCTGTGCAGCGCGCTCGTCGAGGAGGGGCTCGGCCATGCCGCCTCCCTGCTCGAGGCGGTGGATCTCCAGGAGATTCGCATTGCGAGCGCGACGACCACGGGCGAATACAAGGCAGCGATCGAGTGGGGGAGGGCGGCCTGGCAAGCGCTTGGCCTCGAGCTGCCGCGGGAGGATCTCGGCCGCGCGGTGGAATCGGAGCGGGAGGCCATTCGGGCCCTGCTCGGGGATCGCTCCCCGGCGGCGCTCCTCGGCGCTCCGCACGTGAAAAGCGCCGAGGAAGACGCCTCCGTGCGGCTCACATCGGCCATGCTGCAGCCCGCCTGGTTCGCTGATCGCGATCTCTTCGTGCTGGTCGCGGCGAGGGGGGTCCGCTTCGCGCTCGAGCGCGGCCAGGGCGCCTATTCCACGGCGTACGGCTGCTATTCCATGTACCTGGCCGCCGTCGGCGAATTCGCGGAGGCCGAGGCGTTCAGCCGCGTCGCCCTGGAGCTGGCCGAGAGATCCGGGGACGCCGCGCGGCAGGTCGAGGCTTCCCACTGCCACAACGCGTTCGTCCGTCCTTGGCGGCAGCCTTTCGCCTCCTGCGCGACAGCGAGCTACCACGACTTCACGCTGGGGCGGCAATCGGGCCAGTTTCGCATGGCCGCCTATGCCAGCAGGGCGATGGTCGTCTATTCATTTACAGCGGGGATGGAGCTTGACCGGGTGCTGGTCGAGCTGAACGACGGTCTGTCATTCTGCCGGAGGGCCGGCAATCAGGGGATCGCTCTCTGCCACCTCGCCTATCGGCAGGCGATTTGCTGCCTGAGGGGGATGACGCACGGACGCAACCGCTTCGACGACGGCGAGTTCAGCGAGGCGACGTTCCTCGCATCTGCCTCGAACGAGCCGACGGTGTCGTGCATGTATGGCATCCTGCGCCTCGAGACCTCGTACCTGTTCGGCGAGATCGGGGAGGCTCGGAGGTGGTCCGAGGCGGCGCTCGTCCACCTCGACCTTCTGGGCGGGTTTGGCCCCGTAGCTGAGCATGTGCTGTTCACCGCGCTCACCCTGCTTTCGCTTCATGACGGGGCCACGGCTCCGGAGCGGACCGAGCTCTTGACCCGCGTGGCGGGCTTGCAGGCTCAGATGCGGCGGTGGGAAGAGAGCTGCGCCGAGAACTTCCGCCACAAACGCCTCATCGTGGACGCGGAGATTGCCCGAGTGGAGGGGCGTTTCCTCGATTCCGCCCAGGCCTACGATCAGGCCATCGAGGAGGCGGCGCGGGCGGGATTTCTGCAATATACGGCGCTGGCGAGCGAGCTCGGCGGTCGCCTGCTCCGCGCGTTTGGCAGGAGCCGCGTCGCGGACGCCATGTATTTGCGCCCAGCTGTGCAGGGCTGGGCGCGGTGGGGAGCTCTGGAAAAGGCGCGCGCGCTCGAGCGCGAGTTCGCCCTCGACGGGGGGATCGCGGCATCCAGCGTTGCCGACGAGCCCTCCCGCGGGGAGATGCTCGACGCGCTCAGCCTGCTCAAGGCGGCAGAGGCCATCACGAGCGAGATCGTGCTCGAGCGTCTGCTCGGAAAACTGATGGAGACATGCCTCCAGGCGGCCGGCGCCGAGCGGGGCGTGCTCGTCTTCGAGGAAGCGGGCGCTCCCTTCGTCCGGGCGAGCGGGCGAGCGGTCAAGCCGGTATTCATCGAGCGGACGCCGCTCGAAGGCGCGCGGCAGGTCCCGCGGGAGATCATCGAGCACGTGCGCAGGACCCGGAAGGTCCTCGTGCTGGACGACGCATCCATGGACGCAACATTCGCGTCTGACCCCTACCTGGCCGATGGAAACGTGAAGTCGCTCCTCGTGCTCCCCATCCAGCGGAAGGAGTCGCTGCTCGGCACCTTCCTCTTCGAAAACGACCTGACGACCTACGCCTTCACGAAGGAGCGCGTGCGGGTGCTGGAGGTCTTGTCGGCCCAGATTGCCATTGCGATCGAGAACAGCCTCCTCTTCGAGAAGCTCAAGGTGGAGGTCGACGAGCGGACGCGCGCGGAGCAGGCCGTGCGCTTCCTGGCCAGCGCGAGCGAGGTGCTCGCCGCATCGCTCGACTATCCGACGACCCTGCAGAGCCTCGCGTCGCTCGTCGTTCCCACGCTCGCTGCATGGTGCTTCATCGACGTGATCGAGGAGGACGGACAGATCCGACGCGTGGCCGAGAAGCACGCCGACCCTGCAAAGGAAATGGCGCTCCGCGCGCTGCAGGAGCGGGACCCGCCCGACTGGACCTCACCCCAGCTGTCGACCGGCGTGCTTGCCGCCGGCGTGCCGGTCGTGCTGCCGGAGCTCACGGAGGCCGTCGTGCAATCCCATACCCGGGACGACGAGCACGCCCGGCTTCTCCGCGAGCTCGGGGCGCACAGCGCCATGGCCGTGCCGCTGATCGCTCGGGGAAGGACGCTCGGGGCCATCACCCTGAGCGCCGCGGACCCGACACGCTCGTACGGGCCTTCGGATCTGGCCGTTGCCGAGGAGCTGGCGCATCGAGCCGCGATGGCTGTCGACAACGCCCGTCTCTATCGCGACGCCCAGGAGGGGGTGCGCGTCCGCGAGGAGTTCATCACCATCGCCTCCCACGAGCTGAGAACCCCGATCGCCTCGATGAGGTTAGCCATTCAGGGGCTCTTGCGCCGGAAGCGCGAGCCCGCGACCGAGGAGCAGATCACGCGAGCCTTGCGGACCACGGAGAGGCAGATCGATCGGCTCGTGCGCCTCATCGACGAGCTGCTCGACGTCTCCCGGCTCCATGCCGGTCGGATCCCTCTCCACCTCGAGCAGGTCGACCTCGCCGCGGTCGTGCGCGAGGCCGTCGAGCCATTCCGCGAGCGCATAGCGCAATCCCGGTCGTCGCTCCACGTGCATGCCGAGGCGCCCGTCGTCGGGACGTGGGATCGATTCAGGCTGGAGCAGGTGATGGCGAATCTTCTCGACAACGCCCTCAAGTTCGGCGCCGGCGAGCCCATCTCAATCACAGTTGCACGGAGGAACGGCATGGCACAGCTCACGGTGGAGGACCGTGGCATCGGGATCCCGCCCGCGCGGCTCGCCCGCGTGTTCGAGCGCTTCGAGCGCGCGGTGTCGACGCACAACTATGGAGGATTCGGGCTCGGCCTCTACATCGTTCGAGGGATCGTGGAGGCGCTCGGCGGCGCGGTCCGCGTCGACAGCACGCTGGGCGCGGGATCGAGGTTCACAGTCGAGCTGCCCTGCGCGGGACCGCCCGCGATCACGCTTGACAGAGTGTGAAGGCCGTCCACCAAGATGCCCCGCTCTGGGCGCTCTACCTCGGGAACATGTGGAAGTACGGCTTCGCCTCTTCGACCACCCGGGCGAAGGAAGGGCGCGCCATCAGGCGTTCGAAATAGGCGCCCACGTTCCTGTGAGTGTCCACGAAGGGCTGCACCTGGTTCGCATAGAACAGCGCCGGCGCAGCGGCGCAATCGGCCAGGCTGAAGGTGTCGCCCATGGCCCACGGCTTCTTGCTGGCCATCTCCTGCTCGATCATGCCGTAGGAGGTCAGCAGCAGGCTCCTCGCCTGCTCCACGCCGAGCGGGTCCTTCTTCTCCGGGGGACGCAGCCTGTCGCCGACGATCCTCTGCATGGGATCGTGGACGTAGCAATCATAGAAACGATCGCGCAGGCGCGTCTGCAAGGCGAGGTCCGCGTCCGCGGGGACGAGCTGCGTCCTGCCCGGGTGATGGAGCGCCAGGTACTCGATGATGATGGTCGACTCCGGGATGGTCCGATCCCTCGCATCGTCGCGCAGCACCGGCATCTTTCCCATGGGCCAGAGCTTCTTGAACTCCGCGCTGGCAGCCTCGTTCCCGAGATCGACGAGGTGCGGCTCGAAGGGCGTGTCGTTCTCGTACAAGGCGATGAGCGCCTTCTGGCAATACGACGCGAGGGGATGGAAGTAGAACGTGAGCGACATCCGGGAGATCTCCTTTGCGCCGGCGCCACCCTCCACGCCGACGACCGGATCGGCGCAGAGATCGGCCGCAAGCCGTATCCAAACTTAACCGGTTCAGCAGGTGCCGGGGACGACCGTTCGGGCGAAGGCGCGTTGATGAAGCGAATGCCTGACTATCGCGGGGGATGGAGGGCGTCAAGAACCCGCTCGATGGAGGATCGAGCGGGGCCCCGCCCAACCTGGGTCAGGTCGCCCCGCCTGGTCGGACTGCCCAATCTGGATCGCATTCCCGCAACCGGGTTTGGATTGCCGCGTCCAGGTTGGATTGTCGCAACCGGCGGTCGGATCGCCGCTCGGAACGTCAGCGGTGGCGCGACGCGCGCGGCCCGGAGGTGAGGCTCCGCATGCAGAACTTGAGGGCCTCGCGCAGGGTGGCGTGCGTGCCCAGGGCCCGCAGGTCGATGTCGAGAGAGGTCATGGTCCGCGCGACCGCGGGGCGGATCCCGGTCACGATCGCGCGGACGCCCAGGAGCTCGACGGCGCGCACGATCCGCACGAGATGATCGGCGACGGCCTCGTCGATGGCCTCGACGCCGGTGGTGTCGAGGATGGCGAAGCGGACGCTGCCGCGCGAGACAGCGCTCAGCAGGCTGTGCATGAGCTCGTCCGCGCGCTCGCGGTCCAGAGCGCCGATGAGCGGCACGGCCAGGACACCATCCCACACCTGGAGGATGGGCGCGGAGAGGGCGTGGATGACCTCGCGCTGCTGGTCGATGAGGGCGCGCTGCTCCAGCATCCGCTCCTCCTGCTCCCGCTCCCGCGCCGCGTAGAGCACGCCGAGCTCGGCGTGCGCCGCGCTGAGCTCGGCCGTGCGGGCCTCCACCTTGTCCTCCAGCCGGGCGAAGAGGCGCGCGTTCTCCAGCGAGACGGCGATCTGGGACGAGAGCAGGCCGATGAGCTCGCCACGATCGCGCGTGAACGCAGCGCTGGCGAGCGCGTTCTCCAGGTAGACGACGCCGATGACGCGCCCCTGATGAGCGATCGGCGAGGCGAGCAGCGACCTCACCCGAGCGGTCCTGATATGGGGGTCGGACGCGAAGGAGGGATGGCTCGGGCCGTCGTCGATGACGACGGTCTCCTCGGTCCGCGCGACATACTTGATCACGCTGGCGGCCAGATCGGCGCGGGAATCCAGCGGAGCCGAGGCGACCCGCTCGAAGCGGTCGCCCACGACGTCGCCGAGGGCCTCGATGGTGAGACTCCCCTCGTCCTTCAAGATCAAGAAGCCGCGGCGCGCGCCGGCGCTCTCGAGCATGATGCGCATCAGCGCCTCGAGCAGCCGGGGCAATACGATCTCCCCGGAGAGAGCCTGAGAGGCCTTGAGCACGCTGCGCAGGTCGAGGTCCTCCCGGACCACCACCGGCGCGCTGGCGAGGATCGGCAGCTCGCGCTTCAGGAGATCGGGATAGTCGCGCTCGAGGCGGGCCATGGCGCTCGCGGCGCCCCAGCGCGCATACTGCGCGTGCGCCTCGATCATGTAGGCGCGCGCGAGCGTGGTCCTCCCGAGCTTCAGGTAGCAGCGCGCGCAGAGCTCGTTGCCGAGGGCGCCGTCGTGCAGAGCGCCGCCCTCGCCGGCCGCGCGGATGCCCTCGTCGTAGAGGTCCAGCGCCTTCCGCGTGTCGCCGTCCACGCGCGCGAGCTCGGCCGCGAGCAGGAGGTGGCGGTGCTTCATGTTGTCGGGAGCGTGGCTCGCCCAGAACGCGACCTTCTCGCCAAAGGCGCGGGCCTTCGCGAGGTACTTCTCCCGCGTCTCCGGATCCGCGCCCTCGGCCGCCAGGATCAGGGCGACGCCGCCGTAGAAATGGAACGGCGGGTTGCCTTGCCAGCCGGCGATCCCGATGATGCTGGAGTTCGCGTCGAACGCGAGCGCGGCCGCCCCCGCGTGGTCGCCCTGGAACAGGCGCAGGACGAGGCGGTAGAAGAGGGCGAAGAAGAGGGAAGCCTGGTTGTTGATCGCGGCCGCGGCCGCGATGATCTCGTCGATCTCGATCCACTCGCCGGAGAGATCCGACGGGCCCGGATCCGGCCTCATGAGGTTCTCGCAGAGCTGGCCGATGGCGCTCACCATCCAGGTGATGAAATTCCACCTGTCGAACTTCCGCAGGGGGAGCAGCGATCGCGACTCGGCCTTGATCTCGGCGAGGGGCAGGCCGAGCAGGAGCGTGCTCGTGTTCGCGTTGACCATGCAGTAGAACGACCAGACGTACTGCCCCGTCTCCAGGCCGGCATGGATGCCGGTGTGCAGGATCTCTCGCCCCCTTCCGTAGCTCGTCCGAAAGTGCATGACGAACGCGCCCCACATGCACGCGAGGATCGGCTCGCTCCGCTTGTCCGGATAGCGCTGGAGGAGCTCGACCGCGGCCTCGCCGAAGGCGTAACCGAGCGGGATACGGCCGCTGACGCACAGGATCTGGCCGAAGACGACGTAGGAGAAGACCGAGCTCTGCGAGACGCCGTATTGCACGGTGTCCCGGAGGATCCGCATCACGCAGAACCCGAAGTTGTTGCTGGCGAGGAAATAGCAGGCCGAGATCATCTCCTCCAGCACGCTGTGCAGGGCGGCGATCTCGGGGTCGGCGAGCCGCGGCAGATCGAGGAGCGACTCCATCGAACGGCCGTCGATGAGCTTCAGCGTCGCCTCCACGTCGCCGGCGACCGCCTCGTCCGACGGGAAGGGCGGGAGATCGATCCCGAAGAGCCGCAAGGCCACGAGCCCCTCGGTCAGGGCGGCGTGCAGATCGGCCTTGAGGACATGCACCTTCACCTTGAGCCCGTACGCCCGCGTCTTGTCGAGCCGGCTCGTCCCGTGGACGACGGCCTGCTCCAGCGTGACGAGGGCGTCGTCGGGGCGGCCGGCGAGCACCTGCATGAGGCCGATCTTCGTGGTGAGCGCGAAGCTGAGCTCGTACTCCGTCACCCACGGCTCGGCGGGGAGCCTCGCGATCCCCTCGGCCAGGTACTTGAGCGCGGCGTCGAAGGCCGCGCTCTCCTCGGCCCGCTCGGCCGCGGCGAGGTTCATCCGCGCGAGGTCGAGGCGCGCCGCGGGATCGCGGATCAGATCGCCCGCGCGGTTCAGGTGGTTCACGACGTCGTAGAGCCCTCGCCCGTCGGCCCCGAGCTCCTCCCGCAGGAGCACCCCGATGCGGTGGTGGAGCCCCGGCCGCTCCTCGACAGGGATCATCGAGTAGGAGGCCTCCTGGATCTTGTCGTGGACGAAGCGGTGGCTCGCGCCGTCGCTCGTGATGAGCTCCTCCTTGAGCGCCGGCTCGACGCGCGCGTAGAACGCGTCGATGGAGCACCCGCTGATCGTGGACAGCGTGCCCAGATCGAAGCGGTTGCCGATCGCCGCCGCGAGCCGGAGCGCCTCCTGCGTGGGCGCGGGCAGGCGGCGGATGTTGCTCGCCATGAGGTCGAGGACGTTATCTGTGTACTCGAGGGCGCTTATCGCCGCGAGATCCCACGACCAGCGGCCGGCCTGGTCGAACGACAGGGCGCCGCCGTCGTGGATCGACTTGAGAAAGCGCTTGATGAAGAACGGGTTGCCGCCGGTCTTCTTCAGCACGAGCGCCGCGAGCTGCCCGCCGTCCGAGCGCACGAGGCTGTCGTTGACGAGCGCCGTGACGTGCGGGAGCGCGAGCGGGGTGAGCACGATGGGCTCGATCTCGACACCGCCCTTCCGGAGGTCCTCCACGGCGCGGATGAACGGGTGCGCGGAGCTCACCTCGTTGTCGCGGTAAGCGCCGCAGAAGAAGAACGCCCCGAGCCCGTCGCCCTCGAGCAGCGCGTTGACGAGGCTCAGGCTCGCGGCGTCGATCCACTGGAGATCATCGAGGAAGAGGACGACAGGGCGCCCCTGCCCCGTGAAGACCGAGACGAAGCGCTGGAAGGTGAGGTTCAGGCGGTTCTGCGCCTCGACGGGGCCCAGGGCGGGCACGGGCGGCTGCTCGCCGATGAGGTACTCGAGCGCGGGGAGGACCTCGCAGATGACCTGCGCGTTGTTCCCGAGCCCCTGGATCATCGCCGCTCGCCAGCGCGCGATGCGCTCCTCGCTCTCGGACAGGAGCTGCCGGAGCAGCGCGTCGAACGCCTGGAGCACCGGGCCGAGGGGCCGATCCCGGTTGTACTGGTCGTATTTCCCGCTGATGTAATACCCCTTCTCGCGCGCGAGGGGCTTCAGGATCTCCTGCACCAGGGACGACTTGCCGATGCCCGAGTAGCCCGACACGAGGACGACCTTGCGCGCGCCGCCGAGGACTCCGAAGAAGGCCTGCGTGAGGCGCTCGATGCTCTCCTCGCGGCCATAGAGCCGCTGGTGGATCTGCAGCAGGAGCGCGGCGTCGCGCTGGCCGAGGTCGAAGCGATCGAGGCGGCCCTGCGCGAGGCGCCGCCGGCACTCGTGGAGGTCGGCGAGGAGGCCGAGCGCGGATTGATAACGATCCTCCGCGTTCTTGGCGAGCAGCTTCATGACCACGTCGCCGAGCGGGGCGGGCACGCCGGCGCTCCGCTCCGCGGGGTGCTCGGGGATGAGGGCGATGTGGGCGTGGATGAGCTCGAGCGGGTCGAGCGCCTCGAAGGGCAGGCTGCCGGTGAGCATCCGGTAGAAGAGCACGCCGAGCGAGTACAGATCCGAGCGGTGGTCGACGCTCCGGTTCATCCGGCCGGTCTGCTCGGGCGAGGTATAGGGGAGCACGTCGGACAGGACAGCATCGCTGTAGAGCGACGCGCCCTCCTGGGTGACCGCGGCGTCGACACCGTAGTTGAGGATCCGCGCTTGACCGTCGCCGGAGACGACAAAGCTCTTCGGCCGGACGGCGCCGTGCACGACCCCATGCCCGTGCAGCACGCGCACCGCCTCGGTCATCGAGATGGCGAGATCGAGACACAGATCGATGTCGAGCCTGCCGCGCGCGGCAAGGAAGCTCCCGAGCTCGTCCCCGACTGCGTCCTCGAGCACCAGGACGAGGTTCCCATCCACCTCCTCCACCCCGTGGACCTTGACGACACGCTCGGACTCGATGCGCGCGATGTGCTTGTACTCGTGCTTGAGCCGGGCACGGTCGACGACGCGCGACTCGGCCGCGCCGAGCACCTTGAGCACCACGGGGGCGCCGTCGCTCGCGCGGACGGCGCGGTAGCGGGCGGTGTCGCCGATCGGGTCGAAGTGGATGACAGAGTGGTAGCTGGGTAGGGTGAGCATTGCTGGGTTCGAGGGAGCACCGCGAAGATCGGGTGGCGCACGAGCGAGTCGTGCCCCCTCCCCGCCCCGACCGTACAGGCGGACGGCGGATCAGAGCAACGGCCTTGCGACCAGGGAAGCTGCCGGTGGCAGACGGAACAGGAGGCACGAAGGAGGAGAGCGCGCCGGCCTGTATCGCAGCCAACCAACCGCCCCGGACCTCTGAGTCCGTGGAAATTACCACGGCGGAAATCAGCCGGGCAAGAGGGAAACTGGAACGCAGCGAGCAGGGCTCAGGGCGGGGTCATCATGCCTCGGGGCGGCGCGGGCCCCGCCGGTGGACGCGCTTCAGCGCCTGAGCCCGCTTCAGCGCTCGAGAAAGGCCAGCAGCTCGGCGTTGAACTCCCCCGCGCGCGTGTGGGCGAGGCCGTGGTCGGCTCCCTGGAAGCGCCTCGATCAGCTCCGCGAGGTCGTCGGCGTACTGGTCCATGTGGTTGCCGTCCCAGGTCTGGTCCGAGCGACCGTGGCTGCGCCGATCATGGGCGAAGCACTCGCACCCGCCGTCGAGCAGCCCGCGCAGGCCCGAGAGCATGAAGTGCATGGAGCGGTGTGCGAAATCGCCAGGCCTCGCTCGAACGCCTCGGCGTGCTCCCATCGAACACGCCGGGTGATGGCGACGTGGAGGGTCTGATTCATGGGCGGCGGCCTAGTGACTGGCCTTCTTCGGCACGATCTGCGGCTTCGCCGCGGACTGCGGCGCGTGGTGGACCATCGTGTAGGCGTACTCGACCCCCACGCCGTACGCGGCGGCCTGCTGCTTGAGCAGGGCCATGAGGCTATTGTAATGCTCGCGCCGCGCCCAGTCGCGCTGCCACTCCAGCAGCGCGGGGATCGTCGTGAGGCGCACCGCCCCCGCCTGGACCATGCGGGACAAGGCGGCTTCCTGAGCCGCAGGAGAGGTGGCCCCGCAGCAGTCCTCGACGACATAGATGTTGTAGCCGGCGCCCAGGAGCTCGATAGTAGGCCAGGTCACGCAAACCTCGGTCCACAGCCCCGTCATGAGGATGTTCTTCTTGCCCGTCGCCTCGATGGCCGCCCGGAACGCGGGGTCGTCCCATGAGTTCATCGAGGTGCGCTCGATGACGGCCTGTCCGGGGAACACGTCGAGGAGCTGCGGCCACACGTAGCCGCTGAACGACTCGGTCTCCACGGACGTGAGGATCGCGGGCACATTGAACTCTTTCGCCGCCTTCGCGAGGAGGGTGACGTTGTTGATCAGCGTCGCGCGGTCGATGCTGGCGACGCCGAACGTCATCTGCGGCTGATGATCGATGAAGACGACAGCGGTATCCTGCGGCGTGTACAGCTTGTGATACGGGTTCATGTCTTGTCTATCGCTCCTGCCATGGACAATCGCGTCGGCGAGTTCGCCGACCGCGAGCAACGTGCGCAGAGGCCCCCTCCGGCCGATGCGCACGTAACACTACCCGCCGATGACGGACCCGTCTTGGACAAGATCGCCGGAGCTCGATCGCCCGACGCCCTCGAAGCGACCGGTGATCGAGCGACGATGATGGCAGGATTGTTCTAGCCGTGCGCTCGCAGGGACGACACGAGGCGCCCGAAGCGCTCTCCTGCCTGCGTCAGGTCGTCCTCGCCGCCCTCCTCGGGGGCAGCGAGCGCCCTCGGCGGCTCAATCCACGGGGAGCTGCTCCGCGACCCAGTCCTGCCAGCCCGGAGGCATGCGCGTGGCCTCAAGGTAGCGGCGGAGCTGGAGGGCGTCATCGAAGGCCGACATTCCCCACAGGCGGAACGCGTCGACGTAACCCATGTCGTCCTCGAAGGAGTCGGCGAAGTCGGCGACCGACAGGCCGAGCTGCCAGGGCGCCTTGGCGTGCCCGGCGCAGAGCAGCCGGGCGAGCGACAGGAGCCCTCGCTGAGGCTCGATCGGGCCAGCGTCCCCTGTCTCGAGCGCCTGTGCACACGCTCGCCAGCTCTCCGGCACGCCGGGGGGCGTCCATCCGCTGCCTTTCCGGAGCTCGGCGACCTGGCGCGACCAGAACCAGAGCTCGCGGGTGTTGTAGCGGGCCGCGTCCTCGGGCGTCGAGTACATCTCCCACGGCCAGCTCAGCTCCTTCTGCTGGGCGAGCCAGGTGGTGAAAGCGACGTCGGACGCGATGAGCCCCTGTTCCAGGAGCGCGGAGCGGCGCTGGACCACCGCAGTCGGGTCGTCCTCGTCGCTGTCGTCCTCGTCGCTGTCGTCCTCGTCGCCACCTTCCGCGGGGTACAGGACATGGTGAACGGCGTCTGCCCAGCTGATGGGAGCGGGAGGGTGGCGTCGCAGGTAGGCGATGCGGCTCTCGGGATCCGGGGCAAGCTGCTCGAGGAAGACGCTCCACAGCCCCATCCAGTCCTCCCCTGCGCCCATTCGCCAACCGAGGGTGTGGCGCTCGTAGTCGGGGAAGCGCTCCCATGGCGGAGCGAGATCGCCGTGCGGGTCGAGATGCTCGCGGAGGCGGGAGCGACAGCTCTCTTTCCAGCTCATGACGGCAGCATACAGCACACGACGCGAGCCGTCGTGGACGGCGTCGAGCCATGCGGCTCGACCGTCCGATCCGGGATGGACGAGACAGCGCCCGTCCGGCGCCGCCGCGACGAAACCGGCAACGCCGCCCCGCGTAGGAGCGGTGGATGCGCTGCGCCCGGAGGGTGTCGACGAGATCATCCAGGGCGATGCGGTCGCACAACCCGCGCGCGAGCGCGCAGCTCCCAACCGGAGAATCCCTCCCCCGTCCAAGGACTGACCCCCAATGAGCCCCCTGAGACATTTTCAAGGATGGTCCCTGCTGCGCACGAGCCTGCTGATCATCGCGGCCGTCGCGGTCGCGATCCTGTGGCGCAGCGACTTCTCGGTGGATGGCGTGCGCATGGTGCTGCGGACGACGGCGCGCACCTCCCTGGCGCTGTTCCTGCTGGCCTTCACCGCGTCGGCAGCGTTCCGCCTGTGGCCCAGCAGCTTCACGCGCTGGCAGCGCGCCAACCGCCGCTACCTTGGCCTGTCGTTCGCGGGCTCGCACGCCATGCACGCGCTGGCCATCATGGCGTATGCCTTCATGGATCCGGTGCTCTATCACTCGCGGGTCCCGCCATCGACCCATGTGATCTCGGGCCTCGGCTACGTCTTCATCCTCGCGATGGCCGTCACGTCCTTCAAGCGCACGGCGGCCTGGCTCGGCCCCCGGGCGTGGAAGGCGCTGCATCTCGCGGCATCCTATTATCTGTGGCTGTCGTTCATGAACTCCTTCGGCAAGCGCGCGGCGTCGGACCCGTTTTACTGGCCGTTCGCGAGCCTTGTCGTGGCCGCGCTGCTGATCCGCATCGTCGGCAAGGCCAGGGCCAGCGCACCGAAGGGCCTCCCTGAACGCGGCGACTCGGCGCGCGAGATGACCACGGTCCTGTAGGGCGCGCGTTCCGGGCTGGCGTGACGCTGTGGGCCGCCTTGGTCCCTCGGGGCGTGAGGCGGCCGGAGATCGATCAGGGCGTCATCCAGTTCCGTGAGACGCACAGCATGGACAGCAGCTTGAGCGAGTCGCCGTAGTAGTCCTCGGTGGGCGCGGTGGAGACGATCTGGCTCCACAGGCTGTCCAGCCACGCCTGACCGCCGGAATCCGCGGTGGCCGCGACCGCGAACGGCGCCATGAACACCATGTCATTGTAGGACTCGATCGCGCGACCGGCGAGGGTGTACCCAGCGCGGATGTTGCGCGGATCGCCCCCGGTCTTGCCGCGGATCCAGCTGCTGATCTTGCTGACCGCGTTGCGCGAGCGCGCGTCGCCGCTGATGGCGGCATCGATGCCGAGGCGCCACGGCACGCGGCTCGCGTTCCAGGAATAGCTGCCATCGTGCGGCGCCTCGAGGAAGTTGGCGTTGGCGGGGCGAGGCGTCGCCTTCTGCGTGTCGATGATGAAGTCGGGCAACAGGCCGGTCGCGCTGGCGTACCGGCTCTGCATCGCCTCGATCAGGGTCTGGTGCGCGGTCAGCACCCGCGACCAGTCGGTGCTGGGGTGTCCGATGAAGCTGCGGAAGTGGCCGAGCATCCAGTCGGAGCTGCGCGTGGCGTAGTAATACAGAGGATCGTCGGGCCACTTGGCCCAGTCGCCGAGGTTGACCAGCCGCGTGGTCGGGTTGACGTTGCTCGTCGCGATCGCGTTGAGCACGCGGGTGGCCGCGGCCGCGTAGTCGATCGCGCCGCTGGAGCCCCATTGTTCGTGCGCGAGCAGCAACGCATAGGCGATGTCGAGATCGCCGTCCGTGGCCGAGTCGTGATCGAGGACGTCGCGGCAGCTGGAATCCTGCGCCCACGCCATCAGATCGGGGTTGTTCTGGCTGGGATGACGGCGATTGTAGCGGTGCAGGCCGTCGAAGATCGTTTGCGCCTGGGCGTCTTGCCCGGCCATCATCACGGCGATCAGCATGCCGTAGCCCTGCCCCTCCGACACGACGTGGGCGCCGTCGCCCGTGCTGGCCCGGATGCGGTATTCGTCCGGCTGACAACCGGGCTCAACATAGCGACTCTTCCACTGCCAGTAGAAAGTTGACGTCGCGCTGTCGGCCGCGGCCTGACCTGCCGAGACACGCAAGGTCGACGCATCGTAGGGCTGATGGTGGCTACCGAACGGATGGTTCTGGGCATGTGCGCTGCCAGCGACGCCGAGCAAGGTCAGCGTCAGCCCTTGCAGGATCCGCTTCAGCGTTCCTTTTCGTCGTGATGAGGACCCCACCGAGGATGACATGAACATGGAAGCAGCCTCCAAGCGGTAAAGAGTTGCCCGAGGCGGCAACCTGCGCAGCGACGAACGCGACGGAGCGGCCCGCGCAAGGCTGTTCCGGTTCGTCAGCCATGTTCCGGGAGAAACCCAGGATCACGCTGCCAGGCTGAACGCCGCCGAGGGCACTCCCAGGCTGAATGCCGCCGAGGCGCCCGCCCTTCAGAAAATCTTCCCGGCTCCGGTGGCGCGCGACGCGCGGACAGACCCGCTCGGCGGGCAGCAGCGTTTCCGTGTCAATCGCAAATCAGGTGGAGACGGCGTCACGCCACGAGGTCGGTCGATGGTTCGATTTTTCCGTGGTCACCCGATCACGGATGATCCCAGCCGGTGATCGAGGCGTCCGGGGTTCTACCTCTACTTCCCGGCGCGCGCGCAGACGCAAACGAAGCCGCGCGCCTTCATCGACACGGCGCTCGCGGTGCTCGCGCCGGAGGGGCGGCGGGCGGGAGCGGGATAGGCGGGCTGAGGGGCGCCGAGCTGCGGCGGGCTCGGTCGAGGACGCCCGCCCCGACCCTGCTATTGAGAGATTCGGCTCTTCCAGTATCCAGGTTCGCGGCGAGCGTGCATCACAGCGATGATAACGATGTGCTCGCTCGAGAGCCGGTAGATCAACGCGTAAGGGAACTTGCGCAGGTTCCACCGCCGCACGTCATCCTCGATCCGCGCCGCGGCGTCGGGGTTCCGTCGAGCGAACCCGACGGCCGCCTCGAACGCATCGACGAACCGCGATGCCGCCTCGGGCGACAGCTCGAGATAATGGTCGACCGCCTCTTCGAACTCCTGAAGCGCACGCGGGTGGAACCGGAACCGCCTCACTGCCGGCGCGCATCGATCCGGGCGCGCGCATTGCGGAGGACGTCCTCGCCGTCCACGAGCTGCACCGTCCCTGCCTCGACCTCCGCTGCTCGCCTTCGGATCTCCTCGATCTGCCCTGATGCGAGAGGCCAGCTCTCCTCGGGGTGGAGGCTCTCCCAGATCCGGTAGGCCACGAGCTCACGCAGCGCCGGCGGGAGGGCGAGCGCCAGATCTGTCAACCTGTCCACTTCGGCGTCCACGTCGGCAGGCATGCGATCCGATCTCCTTTTGCGGAGCGCGATCCTACCACGAACGGCGACGTGGGCGACCCTTTCCGGCGCGCGCGCCCTCCCCCGGATACCCCTTAATCCACGATCTCGAGCGCTCGCCGCGGGCACGCCCGCACCGCCCGCTCGACCTTCGGGCGCAGCGCCGGGTCCACCTCGTCCAGCAGGACGTGGAGCCGATCCTCCTCGTCCACGCGAAAGGCCTCCGGCGCGACCCGCATGCAGGCCTGGTTGGCCTCGCAGAGATCCCGGTCCACGACGACCCGGCTCATCCGCCTACCTCGGACCGAGCCGCGGGCGTCACCGCCACGCGCAGCGACGAGAGCTTGCGGAGGGTCGGGTGCTGCGCGTACGTGGGCTCTCCGATGACCCGCATGTCCGCGTAGCGGCGCATCAACGTCCCGATGGCGACCTCGCCCTCGAGCCGCGCGAGCGAGGCGCCCAGGCAGTAATGCGGCCCGAGGCCAAAGCTCAGGATCTCCTCGGGCTGCCGCCGCGGGTCGTAGCGGTCCGCGTCGGGGATAGCGCGAGGATCGCGCAGCGCCGCCGGCAGGATCGCGACGAGGGTCGACCCCCTGCCCATGCGCACGCCGCCGATCTCGACGTCCTCCGTGCAGTACCGCACGACCCCTCCCTTGCCGAAATTGTCGAAGCGCAGGAGCTCGTCCATCGCGCTGCGCAGGAGCTCGGGCTCGGCCCGCACCGTCGCCGCGCGCTCGGGCACGCAGAGCAGCGACATGACGCCGAAGCAGATGAAATGCACCGTGGTCTCCGAGCCGGCAGCGATGATCGCGGCGACGAGCCCGAGCATCTCGTCCTCGCTCAGCCGGTCCCCCTCGGCCTCGGCGCGGATGAGCGTGCTCAAGAGATCGTCGCCCAGGCGGCTGCGCCGCTCGGCGATGAGCTCGCGAAGGAGCTCCACGCCCGCAGGCACCGGGGCGACGACCGCCGCGAACGTCTCGGGGGTGAGGCGCGGGTCGACGGTCCTGATGAGCGCCTCGCCGAAGTCCCGGAAGACCTTCTCGTGCGTTCCCGGGATGTCGAGCATCGAGGCGACGACGCGCAGGGGGATGAAATCGGCGAACTCCGCGATCTCGATCTCGTCCTTGCCCTCGAACGGCGCGAGCGCCTCGTCGACGGTGCGCTGGATCATCGGGCGCAGGCGGTCGACCGCGCGCGGGGTGAAGGCAGGGCTCACGGCCCGGCGGACGCGCGCGTGGTCCTTGGGTGCGAGGCGGAACAGCGAGTGCTCGAACGGCGCGCGGATCGGCTCCGGCAGCCCCGCCTCGGGCGCGGGCAGCCCGGCCGCCACGGGATCGGTCGCGAGCCGCGGATCGCGCAGCACGGTCGCCACATCGTCGAAGCGGCTCACCACATAGGACTGCGCATCTGGCCAGAAATACACAGGTGCGGACTCGCGCAGCTCCGTGTACGCGGGGTAAGGGTTCGCGTCGAACCCCGGCGCGTCCGGCTTGAAATGGAGCACCGGACATCCGTTTGCGGCTTGATTCGGCCTCATCATCGTCCCTCCTTCACGCGCGGAGACGGGCACCCCTCCGATCTCGGCCGGCGCCCCTCGCAGCCAGCGTGATCGGCGAGCGAGCCCGCCATCGCGGCGACAAGCATACCCACGAACCGAGAAGACATGCAGCTCGAATGGCGCCTGGAGCATCGATCCGGCGCGGCGCACCACGGGGTCTCTCGCGGGGAAGCGCTTCCCTCGCGGCCCCGAGCGCGCCGAGCGACCCACCGGGAGCCCGATGCACGCTCGTTCGATCGCATTGCGGAGGAAGAGCCCCGATCGTGCACACTCGTCCCCTGTTCTCCTTCTCATGTGAGCGGGAGAAGCACGTGGGTCCCCGCACCGCACGAGACACCGGCCCAATTTCCGCTCTCGTCAGAAATTGTGCTCTATGCGGCGCTCCCGGGCCGGCCGTTCCTGGGCTTGCTCGATCGGATGAGGGGATGCCCCTCGCGGGGCGCACGTCGAGCCCATCGCTGCCCCGGAGCCCCTCAGTCCTCCACGGGATAGCACGACCCGGCCAAGCAAATGCAGGTTTCGGAAAATCCGCACGGACAATCGCTGTCCTCAACGCACTCATCGCCCATGCACTGGCCCTCCCCGTCGCACTGCTCCTGCCCCCCCCAGCCGCACGGCATCCCTCGCTGAACGGGCTCCGTCAGGCAGGCACCGTCGATGGATCGAAGGATGCGACCGCGGCAGCAGGGCTGGCCGCGCCGCTCCCGGGAGCAGCCTCAGGGGAGCCAGCTCGACGCGTGCTCGCGCGCGAACTCCGCGAAGGAGCGCGGCCGGAGGCCCGTCACGTCGAACACCGCGTCGCTCGTCTTCGTCCCCCGACCTTCCTGATGGAAGCGAAGCATCGCCGTGATCCCGTCGACGTGCTCCTGGGACACGGCGTACGGCAGCATCGTCGCGCGGAACGCCTCCGCCGAGATCGACGCGAAGGTGACCTTCCGGCCGGTATGCGCGGAGATCTCGGCGACCATCGACGCGTACGAGAGCGGCTGCGGGCCACACAGCGTGAGGGCCTTGCCCTCGAAGCGATCGGACGACAGGCACTCGGCTGCCACACGCGCGATGTCGCGCGCGTCGATGACGTTCTCCTCGAAGTCATCGCACGGCAGGCGAAGGACAGCCTCCGTTCGGATCGCGTGACCGTAGTAGTGGATAAAATTCTGCATGAATCCGCCCGGCCGGAGGAGCGTGTACGCGATCCCGGAGGCCTCGACCCCGCGCTCGATCGCGCGATGAACGCGCGCATAGAAGAACGCCTCGCTCTCCGCGCTCATGATCGAGAGCTTGACGAGCCGGCGGGCTCCGGCGCGCCGCGCGGCTTCGACCACGCGGAGCTCGGCGGTGACCTGATCGATCATGTCTCCCGTCGCGATGAAGACCGTCGTCGCGCCGGCGAGGCTCGCGTCGAGGCCGTCGCCCGTTTCGAGATCGACGCGCGCGACCTCGCCGGCGTGGTGGCCCGGCTTCCTCGAACGATAGACGCCGCGCGCGGGTAGCCCTCTGCGGTGAAGCTCCGCCAGGACCGCGCTCCCTACGACTCCGCTGGAACCAAAGATGACATGCATGCGCGGAGCCTGGATCGGGGGCCCGGTCAGCGAATAGGAAGCATTTGACCCCTCTCGGCCGGCGGAATGGGGCGCGCGCCCCGGTGCCTGGCGAGGAGCTCGCGCGGCGACAGGCCCGAGTGCTTCCTGCACTCGAGGATCCAGTGCGACTGGTCGGAGTACCCTGCGTCGTAGGCGAGATCGGCTCCGGCGCGCCCGCTTCGCGCGGCGATGCCGAGCGCCCGCTGGAACCGCTGGACGCGCAGGAAATCGCGCGGGGTCAAGCCGACCTCGCGGCGGAACAGCTCGATGAACCGGCGGTGGCTGAGCCCGGACGCCGCGACCTCGGCGGCGATGGCGCCCTCGGCGGAGCCGAGCTCTGCCCGTCGAACCGTCGCGGTCACGGCGGGGTGCGCGGCGCGGCGCGATCGGGCGCGCTCGAGGAAGTATGCGCTCAGCGCCGCCAGTCGTTCCGTGTCCGACGCTGCGCCGTCGATGCGCTCCGCGAGCTCGCGCGTGGACGCGCCGAGGAGGTCGTCGAGCGGATGATGCTGGTCGGTGAGGGCATCCATCGGGATGCCGAAGAGCGGCCACGCGCCGCCGGGGTGAAAGTGCGCGCCCACGAGCCGCGCCTGAGGCGCCGTGGGCACGTCGAACGCGGACCGGCGCGGGCCGGACACGAGGGCGGTGCGGCACGCCCCGTCACGGCCGGTCAGCTCCGTCCAGGAGAGCCGCTTGCCGCCGAGGGGGATGACGATCTCGAGCGTGCCGGTGGGCAGCACCCGATCGACGAGGTGCTCCGGATGGTAGCCGTCGTAGATCCAGAGGCTGCGGATGAACGGACGCAGCGGCGCGGGCGGCGGGATCGCGCGGTAAAAGGAGTGACTGTCGGTCACGGCTGTTCAGACCCGGCGGCGTGCCCGGGGACCTGGGCAGAGCAGCGCCGCCGTCGGCCCGCCGTGAGCCCCGCCCCGTCGACCGCCGCCCCGAGGTGTCGCCGCAACATGGTCCGGAATCATCGCACGGCGTGCCGGCGCTCGTCGACAGGCACAAACGCCGCCCCATGAATTTATATATAATAATTTCAACAACTTGGCTCACTCGCTGGGGGACGGCCACCGGGGGTCCGCCTGTGCTATCCCAGCTTCGATCGGGTCGCCGGCCGCCTGCGCCCCGCGCGATGCGGGTTGGAGATCGACAAACGTCCGTTGTTCCCGGAGGATACGCGGGTCATCACGGGGTCGAGGAGGTGAAGATGACGGAGAGTGGAAGGCGCGAGAGCCAGGCGATTCGCACGCACCTGGCCCAGCCGACATCCCCTGCCCTTCAGGCCTTCCCGAGCCGTCACCTCGGCCGTCGACGGCGATGAAACGGGGGAACACGCATGCACAAGAACAGGCGCCAGAGCCACAACGGGCACAAGGTGGGGCCCGACGCCGCGACGCACAAGGAGGGCGGCGCGGCGACCCTCCGCAATTCGCTCTCGATCCCGAAGCAGGATGAGCCCCCGCGCGACGCCGGCGCGCTCGACGCGACGCAAACCGGCGAGGTGAAGAGCGAGGGCAGCACGATCGAGCGGCAGGAAGCCGGCAAGCCGAGCTCCCTGATGGATCTGGCTCGGGAGAAGACGGTCGCGGCGTACCATGCTTCGATGGACAGCAGCGGTGACGAGATCGAGATGCTCGATCTGGGGGCCGCCCCGCGCGGCAAGCTGCTCGATCTGGCGGAGTCCGTCATGAGCACGGCGCGCATGACGATCGCCACCGCGACGACACCGCCGCCGGCCGCGGCAGGGCACCCCTGGTGGCCCTACAAGTCCATCAACAAGCGTGATCTGGCGAAGGTCCAGGAGCGTGATAAGGAGCTCATCTACGCGGCCTGGGTCAACCAACGGCAAGAGGCGCGCGCGCGGGCCACCGCGGGCACGTCGAACCACATGAGCCGGGAGGCGCTGTGCGCCTTTGGAGCGCGGGTCCGGAATGAGAAGGTCGGCAACTGCTTCGATCTCTCCGCGTTGACGGTGCTGCTGCTCTCCGAGGAACCAGGGAGCTCTCCCGGCACGGAGGTGGACGTGGTGCGCCTCGGCAAACTGCTGCCTGCCGCCGAGGACCGCGGATTCCGGGGGGATCACGCCTTCGTCGTGCTGAACCCTCCGCCGGCCGAGGAGGACGGGAGCTACCCGGACAGCTTCGACGACTGGGGCGATGCGATCATCGTCGACCCCTGGGCGAACATCGCCTGCCGGGCCCGCGATTACCCGGAGCGCTGGGTCGCGAAGATGAAGAAGTGGAAGGCCCGCGGGAAGAAGATCGACACCGTGACCGCGAAAGGCTCCGGGCTGAAGCCGCCCGATGAGCACCCCTGGATTGACGGCATCGTCGTGTCCGAGAAGATCTCGGTCACGAAGGCGCCACGGCCGAAGCCTGCCCCCGAGGGCGAGGAGGAGGCGACGCACGGCGGGGACACAGAGGACCACCACGGTCAGTCGAAGTGCATCCTCTGCAGTATCCTGTGAACGGGCCGGTCGAGGTCGGGCCTCGTCCGACCCGTGCACCCACCGGGGTCGAACACGCGCGGTGGAGACCGGGCGAGGCGCGGAGGACGCGCCGCCCTTGCGGCCGCCTCACTCGCGGATCCGCGGTTCCGTGTTGTAGCCGCGCGGCGCGAGGGGCGACAGCCTCTCCAGCCAGATCTGCTCGAGCAGGGTGAGCTCGTCCGCCACGGAGAACCCCGGCTCGTCCTTCTGCCGCACGACCTCGATCACCTCGAACGTGAAGGCGTCTGCGCCGTGCTGCTTCCAGTCCTGCTGGAGCGCCGCGTTCGTGTGCATACCGGTGGACAGCATGAAACGGTGCTTGTTGAGCGGCCCGTGGAGGTTCGTGCTGCTGCCGAGCAGGACCTTGCCGTTCACCGAGTTCTTGATCTGGAAGAGGCCCGCCTGCTTCGGGGTCTCGAGATACTGCCGCTTCAGCTCCTTGCGCGTTTCCATCGTGCTCACTCCCGCCTTCGACGTTCCCGGCCCGGGCGTCCTGGTCTCTGCCCGGGGTGTCCTGGTCCCTGCCTCGATCAGCTCGTAGAGCTGGCCGTCGCGCGCCATGTAGCCCTCGTCCACCAGCATCCGCCGGATCGTGCAGTGGTCGGGATACAGAGCGTGGATGATCTCGTTCACCTCCTCCTCGCAGTAGCGCCGGCCCGCCTCGAACCTGTCCAGGAACCGCTCGAGCACGATGCGCCGCTTGCGCCATTGCTTCGGCATCTGGACCAGCACGCCCCCGCGGAAGAAGGCGCGCATCACCTGGCTCCGGGATCGCTCCACGCGCCGCCGCGCAGGGCCGTCGCCGGCGGACGGCAGCGCGACGAGCTCCCTCAGCGTGAGGCGGAGCAGGTCGCCGCGCAGCGCGTAGACCACGTAGTACTGGGTCTTGCGCTTCGTCACGAGCCCTGCCTCGTCGAGCTTCCGGAGGTGAAAGGAGACCGTGGACTGCGCGCGCCCCAGCCGCTCGGCCAGCTCCTCGGCGCAGTGAGGCCGCTCGATCAGGGCGTTCACCACCTGGAGCCGCGACGCGTCGGCGAGCGCCTTGAGCACGGCGATGCGCGCCTCGACGCTCAGCTCGCCCGCCGGAGGATCTGGTTCGATGACCATCGAAACAAATGTAGGCGGCGCGCGGCGGCCGTCAATCTGTTTCGACGAACGTCGAATCAGCTCCGGTGGGCGCGCCGTCGCCACGGCCCGCGCGACGCCAGGCGAGCGAGACGCATGCCCCGCCGCGACGAAGTCCATGTTGCCGGGTGAGTGAAGAGCCCGACGGGCCGCGGAGGGCCCGCCGGGGAGGATCGTCGAGGACGCGATCCGGCGAGGAGACGCGGCCGAGCGCCGCTCAGAAGAAGCTGTAGAGGGACAGCTTGAAGCGCTCGTTGGTCGCGGTCACGTCGTCGGCGAACGTCTGCTCCGAGCGCTGGAACGAGAGGCCCGCGCGGAGGGCCGGCATGATGTCGACGAACAGGTTGCCATCGATGTAGCGCGACTCGCGGAAGGCGGTGCGAAGGTCCCTGTAGCCGTGCTCCGCCGTGATCCGATCCGACCAGCCCTGGGTATAGTTGGCGGAGAGGGAGACGCGGCCCGAGGGGGGTAGATAGTACTGGAGGCCGACCATCATCCCGCGCCAGCCGATGGTCTTGAGGTTGTTGTTCGCGTCGTATACCGCGAGGCCGTTGTCGATGTCCGGCGTGTAGGTCGCGCCGTCCGGGAGCGGCGGGTTCGGCACGTTGCTCGCGACGCCCACGATGTCCGCGATGCCCGTGCCGGAGAAGAACGAGCCGGTCAACGTCAGCGCATTGCCCGAGTCGTCGAGCGCGCTCGCCGGGATGATCGGGATCAGCGCGTCGACCGAGATCCCGTAGCCGTTGGCCGACCTCGAGTGGAGCGGGGCGGCGGTGTGCTCGACCACCTTCAAGTGGCGGAACAGGCCCGAGACGCCGAGGGTCAGCGAGTCGAACAACATCCCGCCGGCGCCCAGCGTGTGAATGCCCTTCCAGCCGTTGAAGCCGAAGCGCATACCCGCCTGGAAGTCGGGAATCTCGGAGTCGCGCTGCGGCGGCTTGACGACGGCCGCCGCGATCTCGACGTTGACCGGCTCCGACTTGAAGGTGTGGCCGACGCGCACCTGCGGCATCCTGCCGAAGACCTGGTTCATCACCGGGAAGAACGACGACGTGGCCGGGAAGAAGAACGGCTGCCACGCGAACAGGTGATAGGTCTGGCCAATCACCACGTCGACGTAATCCGACTCCAGCTTGATGAACGCCTGGCGCAGGCGGAAGGTGCCGCTGCTCACCAGCGCGGCTTCCGAGACGTTGGGCGGCTGGCTGCCGAAGAAGTCGAGCTCCAGGACGGAGGTGGTCTTGATCCCCTCGTACTCGGGCGCGCTCACCTTGACGCCAAGGCGGGAGTTCCGCGTCGTGAAATGCGTGCGGGCGTGCCTGCCCGCATAGGTGTCCTCGCGCTGGATCACCGTGGCCCCCACCGACTCGCCGAAGCTCTGGGTGGAGTCGTGCATGATGTCGAACTCCGCCATCCCGTAGATCGTGGCCTTCCACTTGGAGGTCACGGGAACGGTGGGCGGAACGGGCGGCTTGGCCGACTCCGCCGGGGGGACCGGCGGCGGCGCCGCGGCCGCAGGCCCGGTGCCCAGCATCGGCGGAGGCGTGGCCGGCGCCTGCGTGCCCGTCGGGACCTGCGTCATGCCGGCGTCCGCCGGCTGGGGGGCTTGCGCCGCCGCAGGCGGGGCCGGAGCCGCCGCCGGGGCCGGAGCTGCCGCCGCCGCCGGGGCCGGAGCCGGAGCCGCCGCGGGCGGGGCCGCCGCGGGCGCGGCCGGCGGAGGCGCCGCAGGCGGGGCCGGAGCCGCCGCCCGCGGAGGCGCCGGGCGCGGAGGCGGCGCCGGCGGGGGAGCCTGGCCATGCGCCGCCGCCGCAGCGAAGAGAATCGACGCACCGAATAGGTTCGCAACCTTCGATTGGTTCATGTTCGAAGCCCCTGATGTTCGACGGCGCCGGGGATCCTCGCGAGCGCCGCAAGACATTGATTTTGTTACGTTTTTACGTCGCACCGGGCGGATCGCGGCCCGGGCGTCTTGACCATCACTGCTGCCCGGCGGCGCAGACCGGGGTCGAAACGACGAACGGCGTTCGCGCCTACTGTGTCCGCCTCAAGCCGGGCGGACCGCCTCGCGGAATGCGCGGGCCCGGGCGACGAGCTCGTCGCGCCGCCCCTCGCGCAGGAGCTTGAGGTCCACGAGATTGCTGCCGACGCCGACGGCCACCGCGCCCGCGGCGAGAAAAGAGCCCACGTTCTGCAGCGTCGCGCCGCCGGTGGGCATGAGCGGGATGTGCGGCAGAGGCGCCTTGAGCGACTTGAGGTACGACGCGCCGCCGAGGGCGTCGCAGGGGAACACCTTCACGACGTCCCCGCCCGCCCGGTGCGCCGCCACGACCTCGGTCGGCGTGAGCGCGCCGGGGGCGTGGACGACGTTCATCGCGAGGCACGCCTTCACCGTCGCCTCGTCGAGCGCGGGGCTGACGACGAAGCGCGCCCCGGCCTCGACGCACGCCTCGGCGGTGCGGGCGTCGAGCACGGTGCCCGCGCCGACCAGGGCGCGATCGCCGTGGCGCGCGGCGATCTCGCGCACGACCTCCACCGCGCCGGGCACGGTCATCGTGATCTCGAGGACGTCGATCCCGCCCTCGAGCAGGGCCTCGACCGCCTGCAGCGCCTCGTCGGCCGAGGCCGCGCGCACGACAGGCACGATGCGCGTGCGCCCGATCCAGCCGAGCACGGCTTGCTTGTCCATCGGTCCGCTCATCGATCCACCCGCGCCGTGCCCAGCTTCATCGCCTTGAGTACCTCGTCAAGGGTCGCCATCGTTGTGTCGCCGGGCGTCGTCATCGCGAGCGCCCCGTGCGCCGCGCCGCAGTCGACGGCCCACTGCGGGCCCTGACCCGCGAGGAAGCCGTAGATCAGGCCCGAAGCGAACGAGTCGCCGCCGCCCACGCGGTCGTAGATCTCGAGGTCCTTGCGCTCGGGCGCCTGGTACAGCTGGCCGCCCTCGTACAGCACCGCGCTCCAGTCGTTGCGCGTCGCCGAGGTCGCCACACGCAGGGTCGTCGCGACCGCCTGGATGTTCGGGAACGCCGCGATGACGCGCTCGATCATGGCCTCGAACGCGCCCACGTGGAGGGTCCTGTGCGCGTCGTCGAGGTCCTCGACCTCGAAGCCGAGGGCAGCGGTGAAGTCCTCCTCGTTGCCCAGCATCACGTCGACGTAGGGCGCGAGCGCGCGGTTGACCTCCCGCGCGCGGGCCTGGCCGCCGATCGACTTCCAGAGCGAAGGGCGGTAGTTCAGATCGTAGGAGACGACGACCCCGTGCCGCCTGGCCGACTCCATGGCCTCCTTCGCCACGTCCGGCGTGGTCTCGGAGAGCGCGGCGAAGATGCCGCCGGTGTGGAACCACCTCGCGCCCTCCCGGCCGAAGATCGCGTCCCAGTCGATGTCGCCGGGCTTCAGCTGCGACGCGGCGGTGTGGCCGCGGTCCGAGACGCCCACCGCCCCGCGGATGCCGAAGCCCCGCTCGGTGAAGTTCAGGCCGTTGCGCACGGTCCGCCCCACGCCGTCGTGGGGCACCCAGCGGAGGTGCGAGAGGTCCACGCCGCCCTGCAGCATGAGATCCTCGATGAGGCGCCCGACCGGGTTCTCCGCGAGGGCGGTCACGATGGCCGACCGGAGCCGGAAGCAGCGGCGGAGGCCGCGGGCGACGTTGTACTCGCCGCCGCCCTCCCAGGCGTGGAAGCCGCGCGCGGTCGAGATCCGACCGTCGCCGGGATCGAGGCGCAGCATGACCTCGCCGAGGGACACGAGGTCCCAGCGGCAGGCAGCAGGATCGCGGAGCGTGAAGGGCATGGTTTACCGGCAGGGGCGCTGGCCGCGCGACGGAGGGGCCGAGTCGCGGAGGAGGGCGCGAGGGGGTATGAGAGCCGCGGAGAGGCGATGAGGCTCGCCGGGGGCGGAGCTCACGGGTTGCCTCCAGGGGCTCCGGACGACTGCACCTCTGCGGCGGACGGGCCCGTATAGCCCTTGGCGCCGGCGCCCCTGGACTCGAGGATGGGCCGCCCGTCGCGGTCGAGCTTGACGAGCTCGGCCTTGGTCCCCTGGGCCGTCGGCCAGAGATACCAGCGCGCGTCCATCCAGCCCACGTGAGCGGCGGGGCCCTCGACCGGCGCGCCCGTCGCGCCGAGCTGGGCGGACCGCGTCGCGCGGTACTCGGCGACCGAGTCGTACGGAGGACGGTTGAGGGCGAACTGCAGGCCCGCGATGCTGGCGAGCATCGCCAGGCCGCCGGCGACGATCGCCGCCTTCGGCACGCGCCGCTTGGGCACGACCGGCTCGACCCGCGGCAAGAGGAGGTGCAGCACGAGCAGCCCGACGAGGTACAGGCCGCCTGCGAGCAGGAACGGCACGGCGTACGAGCCGGTGAGCGTGAGCGACCGGGCCACGAAGATCTGGAAGATCGCCCCGCCGACGACGCCGAACGCGGTCTTGATGCCGACCACCGTCGCCATCGCCGGGCGAGGCAGGGTGTCCGAGACGAGCGTGTAGAGATTGCTGCTCCAGCCCTGGTGCGCCGCCGCGGCGAGCGAGATGAGCCCGACGGCGATGTACACCGACGGGATGCCGGCGACGCTCGGGACATCGACGAGCTGGCCGACGGCCATGACGGGCACCGCGGCGAGCGCGCAGGCGAGCATCGCGAGCTTCCGCGCGGTGCCGACCGAGCGGCCGCTCGCGATGAGCTTCGAGGAGAGCCAGCCGCCGCCGATCGCGCCGACGTCGGCCACGATGAACACGACCGGGATCGCGTAGGCCATGAACGTCGGCGTCAGCTTGAACTCGCCGACGAGGAACTTCGGCAGCCAGGTGAGATAGAACCACCACGGCGCATCGGTGAAGAACTTCGCCATCGCGACCGCGTAGACGGGCCGCATCCCGAACACCTCGCTGATGCCGAGGGCCTCGGTCGACTCCTTCGCGTCGGAGCGGATGTGCGCGAGCTCCGCGGGCGACACGTTCGGGTGCTCCTCGGGACGCCGGTAGAGGCGCGTCCAGAAGAAGATCCACACGATGCCGATCCCGCCGAGGAAGAGGAAGCAGGCACGCCAGCCGTACGCCTCCGCGATGCGCACCGCGAGGAGCGGGGCGAGGATGGCGCCGACGTTCGAGCCGCAGTTGAACAGGCCGGTCGCGAGCGCCCTCTCCTTCTTGGGGAACCACTCGGCGACGGTGCGGACAGCGGACGGGAAGTTGCCCGCCTCGCCGACCCCGAGCACGAAGCGGATCGCGGCGAAGCCGCTGAAGCTGGCGACGAAGGCGTGGGCCGCAGAGGCGACGTTCCAGAGCAGGAACGTCACGGTGAGCCCCTTGCGGGTGCCGACGCGGTCGATCCAGCGCCCGACGAACACCATGCCGAAGCCGTAAGACAGCAGGAAGCTCACGTTGATGAGCGCGAGGTCCGTCGGCCCGAGGCGCAGCTCGTTCTCGAAGAACGGGACGAGCAGCGAGAAGAGCTGCCGGTCGAGGTAGTTGATCGTCGTCGCGAAGAAGAGGAGCGCGCAGATGGTCCAGCGGGTGCGCGTCATGACGCCGCCGCTCGCCGGGACCACGGGAGATGCAGCGGTCATTGGTTCACTCCAGAAGCGAGAAAGCCACCGTCGACTGCGATGCTCGTGCCGGTGATGAAGCTCACCGCGTCAGAGCAGAGAAAGAGGGCCGCGCCGACCAGCTCCTGCGTCTCGCCGAAGCGGCCGAGCGGCGTGCGGGCGAGCAGCTCCTGCCCGCGCGCGGTGCCGTCGAGGAGGGCGCGGTTGAGGTCGGTCACGAAGACGCCCGGCACGAGGGCGTTCGTGCGGATACCGTGCTTCGCCCACTCGGCCCCGAGGCTCCGGGTGAGCGCCATCACGGCCGCCTTGGAGGCGCCGTAGGCCGCCACCTCGTGGAACGCGACGAAGCTCGACAGCGAGGCGATGTTGACGATGCGGCCCCGGCCGCTCTCGCGCAGCGGGCCGTGGAACGACTGGCAGGCGCGCAGCATGCCCGTGACGTTCGTGTCGAGCAGGCTGTTCCACTCGGCGTCTCCGACGTCGACCGTGGGCGTGCGGAAGGTCCGGCCGGCGCAGTTGACGAGGATGTCGACGCCGCCGAGCTCCTGGACGACGCCGTCGCGCAGGGCGTCGAGGGACGCCCTGTCGCTGACGTCGCACGTCGCCTCGAGCGAGCGGACGCCCCGCTGGAGGATCTCGCCATGGACCGACCGGGCCCGATCGGCGCGCGTGCCCGAGGCGACGGTGTGGACCCCCGCCTCGGCGAGGCCGAGGGCGATCGCGCGGCCGATGCCGGAGGTGCCGCCGATCACGACGGCCGTGCGGCCCGCGATGTCGAAGAGTTTGGTCATGCTCCCAGCCATTCCCCGGCGATGCCGCCCAGGAGCGCGCGCGCGTCGCGCTCGATTTGCGCGTCGGTCGGCGGGACGGTCATCGCCCCGTAGCGCCGCGAAAGCGCGTTGCCGATCGAGCGTCGCGCGTGGCGCCACTTGTAGATCAGCTGATCCAGGACGCGCGCGTCGGAGTGCTGCGGCACGAAGGTCGGCCCCAGCATCTCCAGGCGCATCGAGGTCGTCTCCTCGATGAGGCTCGGGTTGTTCATGAACCACCAGCAGCCGAACGGGAGGACGTTCGCGAACTTGCGCGCCACGACGCAGAGGCCGTGGGTGTTCTCGCGCGCGAGCGTCGTGACGAGGAAGCGGACGTCGGGGTTGTCGCCGGCGAGCCGCTCGAGCGGGGCCAGGTCGACGGTGCTCATGCCGTCGCCGGCCACGCCGAGGCGGGGGTTCACCGCGCGCCGGACGCCGACCATCATCGCGAACGGCAGGTCGTGCGCGCGGCACGCGTCCAGCACGGCCCGGGGCGGGGCCGAGACCTCGTTGACGGAGATCGCCAGGTAGCGCGGCCGCATGCGGGCGATCCACCGGTCGAGCTCGGCCGCGAGGTCGTTCGAGGCGACGAGGCGATCGATGCGCAGCGCCGCGTAGAACCGCGGATCGGGCGCGACGCCCGCCTCCCAGATCGCGCGCTCCGCGGGGTCGGTCGGGTCGTTCGTCATCGCGAGCGCGGTCACGCCCGCGAGGCGCAGCACGTCCTCCAGGTGATCCTCGACCTTGCGCGCGGCGAAGAAGGCGCGCGCGTCGCGCAGGTTGGGCGCGGCGGGGTCGAGCCCGAACGCGTCGAGCACGGTGGCGACCCCCGCGGTCGCCTCGGACAGCGGCGATCGGCGGACGAAGAGCGCCTCCCACACGAGGTCGGCCTGCGCCGTCTTGTCGCGGGCGTAGAACGCCTCGGGCGCGACCTTCGGCTCGGCGCGCAGGGTCTCGGCGACGAGGTAGTGATACGTCAAGAGCTCGTCGACGCCCCAGAGGTTCAGCGTGTTGAACTGGGGGGCGAAGAGGTGAGTGTGAAGATCGATGACGGGCGCGGCGGCGACCGCCTTGGCCACGCGTTCGGGGAGGGTCATCTCGGCACCTCGGGGATCCGGTCGTCCTTGGGATCGGCCCAGCGATCGTTCGGCACGGTCGCGCACCAGGCCGGGCGCAGCGGATCTCTGTCGTAGGGATAGGAGCCCAGGCGGCGGTATTCCTCGGCGTAGTGGGCGAGCTTGTCGCGATCGAGGCGGACGCCCAGGCCGGGGCCCTCGGGGACGCGAATACGGCCGTTCCGGTAGGGGAGCGGGCCTCCCCGGATCACGTCGTCTTTCAGGTGGTGGTAGTGCGCGTCGGCGGCGAACGAGAGGTTCGGGATGACGGCGCCGAGGTGCAGCATCGTCGCGAGCTGCACGCCGAGCTCGCCCGAGGAGTGGACGGCGACGCCGAGGCCGAAGGTCTCGCAGATGCCCGCCGCCTTCACGCAGGGCCGGATGCCGCCCCAGAACGTCGTGTCGAGGAGGATGACGTCCACCGCCGTGTCGAGCACGTTCGCGGCGAGCTGCTCGAAGCCCACGACGACGGTGTTCGTCGCGAGCGGCATCCGCACCTTCTCCCGGGTGCGGCGCATCGCGTGCAGGCCGAACACGGGGTCTTCCAGGTAGTCGTTGTTCAGGCCCTCGATCGCCTGCCCGAAGCGGATGCCCTGTTCCGTCGACCAGACGGCGTTCGGGTCGAAGCGGACGCGATCTTCCCCGACGGCGTCGGCCACCGCGCGGTAGCACTCGAGCTCGTAATCCGGGTGGAACACGCCGCCTTTGAGCTTGTGCGAGGTGAACCCGTGCTTCTTCTTCAGCGCCCTCGCCTCGTCGGCGATCTGCTTCGGCGTGCGCACCTCGCCCGATCCATCGGCGTTCGGGTAGCGGAAGAAGAGGTAGGACGCGAAGGGGACCTCGTCCTGCAGCTTGCCGCCGAGGAGGTCGTGCACCGGCACGCCGAAGGCCTGCCCGAGCAGGTCGAGGCAGGCGAACTCCAGCGCGGCGAGGATCTGGGTGCGGTTGTTGTAGAGCGAGGCCGTCGGGTTCGCGATCCGGAACCGCATCTCCTCGAGGCGGGCGGGGTCGTGGCCCACGAGGTAGGCCTTCATGGCGCGGAACACCGCCTCGGCCGACTCGCCGCCGCCGCCCATCTCCCCGAGCCCGACCAGCCCGTTGTCCGCCTCGACCTCGACGATCGTGCGCACGAAGCGGCCCCAGTGGCAGCCGTTCGCGTGCCGCAAAGGCGCCTCGAGCGGCACGGTGACGGTGGTGGCGCGGATGTCAACGATTCTCATGCAGGATGGGGCTCCCGGGGCCCCAGCTTTCCGATGGGTTGGACAACAGCATCCCGATGCGCAGTGACACCTGCATGGCGCGCCATCGCCCGATCGGCTCCAGCGTGCAAGACCCGATCAGCGGCTGTGACGCATAAAATTACAGCAAGTCCGCGTAAACGCAGGCGCTGCTGTGCGGCGCCGGTGAATTCCCACACCGAGACGAATTGATCACGCGTCGATCTAAAATGTGCGATCTCCGCCACCTCGCCGGCAAGTCGCCCGATCCGACCGCCGAGGGGGCTCTGCAGCGCTGCGCCGGAGTTAGATAAGGAGAGGAACCGCCAAGAGCGCCAAGAGAAGAAATTTTCACAACCACCGTCGCCACGTCGCCATGTCCCCCGCTCCGCGGAGAGCGCCGCCCCGAGATCGCCCCCCCGCCTCTCGGTGGACCTCGCGGTGACGGTGGCGGGCGAGCTGCCGGCCGGCGCGCGGCGACTCGCGCGGAGCTCCGTCGGCCTCCCCACGCGCCACTCGTCAAGCTCCACGTAAATATGTAGTGACCGTTAGAAAGACGAAGTACGTTCAAGACGTTATGGCATGCGCCAATACCTCTTCGTCACGTGACGTGGTATCCCGCCCCTTTCTGTCCTTGCGGCGCGATCCACGATGGCTGATAACGAGAGGCTGACCGGGGGGAGATGGGTTTGGCTGCATGGCGTTCAAGCTCCCCTGCATCGACGTCGCGGACTGGAAGACGTTCGAGCTGCTCCAGCTCGTCATCGACACCATCCCGGATCCCATCTTCGTCAAGGATCGGCAACACCGCTGGATCGCCTGCAACCCGGGCTTCTGCAGGCTGATCGGGCAGCGCTACGAGGCCCTGATCGGCCGCAGCGACCCGGATTTCTGGCCGAAGGACCAGGCGGAGCTCTTCTGGAGCTACGACGATCGGGTCTTCGACTCCGGTGAGCCGAGCGAGAACGAGGAGAGCGCCACCGGCTCGGACGGGGTGACGCGCACGATCTGGACCCGCAAGTTCCCCATGAAGAACGCGCGGGGCGAGGTGGTCGGCCTCTGTGGGCTCATCACGGACATCACCGATCTGAAGCGCCGGCACATGGAGGCCGAGCGGATGGCGGCGGAGAACCGGGAGCAGCGCGCGATCATCGACGCGCAGTCGGCGATGCTCGATCGCATGGCGATGCCGGTCATCCAGGTCTGGCAGGGGATCCTGCTCATGCCGCTGGTCGGGGAGATCAACGACCGGCGCTCGGCCCAGGCGCTGGAGAGCCTGCTGGGCGCGATCGGGCAGCGGGGCGCGGAGTTCGTGATCCTCGACATCACCGGCGTGCCGATGATCGACACCGCCGTGGCGCGCCACCTGATCCGCGCGGTGCAGGCGGCGGAGCTGCTCGGCTGTCGGAGCGTGCTCGTGGGCATCGGCCCGGAGATCGCGAGGACGCTGGTGAGCCTGGACATCGACTTCGGCCGGATCTCCACGCAGAGCACGCTCCAGAGCGGGCTCGCCTACGCGATGAGCCGCCTCGGCGCGCAACGCGCGGCGAGCGCGGCCACCCGCTGATCCTCGACCGCGGCGGGTCACGCCGCGGCGCGACCGTCGCGAGGTCGGCTCACCGCGCCCGGGCCTCGCTCGCCTGGATGCGGCGGACCCCTTCCTCGAGGGTCACCTCGTCGGCGCTGGCCGCCTCCCAGTGAGTGACCACATAGTTGGGCTCGAGCAGCTCGTTCACGGCGTCCATCGCCGCCAGGTGGGCAGGGCTCATGACGAACTCGTACATCGCCTCGGTCGACGACCACACGGCCAGCGTGCGCCCGGAGCCGCACGACGGCGACTGGCCCAGCTGGATCGCCAGGAGGCCTGGCTGCGACGCGAGCTGCGCCTGAATCGCCCCGAAGTACTGCACGTATTTCTCCCTCACGGCGTCGCCCGGCCTCGGGACCCCGAAGGTCGCGCTGACCGTGTACGACGAGCCCTCCGGAGGCGGCAGGAGCTCCCCGGTGGCGGGATCGACGCCGGGCCCGCTCAGCGGTTCCGCCTGCAGATCGGCCTCGAGCACGCCGCCTGTGCACTCGGCGGGGGGCGAGTCGGGGGGCGTCGCGCTGGAGTCGTTGCCACATCCCGGCAGCATCACCCCGAGCGCCGCGAGGGCCGCGGCGGCGAATGCGCGCGAGGAGCGCTCGATAGTCTCGTTCAACGTGCGTGTCGTCATGGTCACGGTCCTTTCAGGTTCGGGCGCTGCCAGGGGCTCAGTCGGCGCGCGAGACGACCCCGAACACGAGCTCGGGGAACGTCCGCGAGAGGCGGCTTGAGTGGAAATTCGTCTTGCGACCCATGCTCCGCACCTGCACCGGGGTGCCGGGCGGCGGCGCGTCACCGACCGTGACAGCCCACGTGAGGGCCTCGCCGGTGCGCACGGCGACATAGGTGTACGAGCCGGCCGGGAGGCGCTCCTCGACGCGGCCGACGAGGAGCGCGCGATCGGCGCCGGACCGGGAGAGCTGGCCGAGGGGGTTCGCGGCCGCCGCCGCGAGAGGCCCCGAGGCCGCGGAAGGCCGGTCCAGGTGCCACGCGAGCGCGAGGAAGAGCGCCGCGAAGACCATGAGGCCGAGGAGCGGCCTCACGAGCCGGCGCCGGGCAGATCGCGGCGCAAAGCTCCGCGCCGCGGGAGCAGAAGAGACGGGCGTCATCGGTGACTCCTTGTGGGCGCGCCTCGGGCACCCCTTCGAGAGGTCGCCGCTGCGTGGCCGGATACACCTCCGTTCCCGGACGCCGGCGGAACGTTCAATCGACGCCGCGCTTTCGCTCGCGGCCGTTCCAGGGACCCGCGTCATCGATAACGCAACGCGTTATGTTCGCCACGATCGCACAGAATCCAGCGACGCAGGGGGACACCCGGGGGCGGCGATCCTCCGACCTGCTGAACAAGAATACCGATCACGTGGATCGAGCGAGAAATGAACCGCCACGACGCCAGGGTCGGTCCCACGAGTTGGCTGTGCAGCCGCCCGGAACCATGTAGAATGACGATGTACTCAGAAAGCGGGTAAATTTGAGCCTGTCCGATTTCTTCAAGTCACCGTTCAGCCGACGGTCCGACGTGTCGTCGCTGCCCTCGCCGCCGCTGGCACCGGAGGACGACGTGCCCGCGCCGCCTTCTGAGGTCGATTTCGCGGCCATCCTGCTGGCCGCCGGCGTGAGCCCCGAGCAGCGGAGCAAGATCCTCAAGGCGCAGGAGCTCCTGAGGACGCTGCCCGGCGATACGCCCGCACCGGTGAAGCGGGACATCGTGGAGGCGGCATTCAAGGCCTTCGATGTCCCGACTCAGGAGATCGTGGCCGCAGCGTCGAAGCAGATCGAGGCGCTGAAGGCGTTCACCCGCACCGGCGAAGAGCACACGCAGGAGGTGCTCGCGGAAGGAAACCAGCAGATCAAACTGCTGGAGTCCAAGATCGCCGGAGTGAAGGCGTCGATGGACCGGGAGGTCGCGGCGCAGGCGGTGCGCGCCAGATCCACGCTCGACCAGATCAACAAGGTGCAGCCGGTGCTGCAGTTCTTCGCGCGGGACGGGGCCGTCCCGAGCCACCCGGAGGCCCACCCCGCGGTCACCTCGCCGGGGCCAGGGGAGTGGTCCCAGGGCGAAAGCGTGGACGTCCAGTTCGACGGGAGCCGATGAGCCTGCCGGGGCGCGCCTCCTCCGGTGCGTCCAGCTCGTCTGAAGGAGCACGCTCCCGGATGAGCACGCTCCCGGGGGGCTTTGCCCCTCGGTGACCTCTCCAGGGGCGAAGAGCACCCGACGCTCACCGAGCAGCGTCGCGGATAGGGGCCCTCGTCCAGCAGCCGGATCACGAAGGCGACAGGAGCGTCGCCGTCCAGATCCATAACAGGATTGCGGCGCCGCTCCGCCTTGCCAGGCGCTCGGGTGAGGGTGCATCCTGCCCGCGCATGCTGCCTGGAAGGCTGCTCGACGACCGCTTCGAGCTGGCGGAGATCGCGGGTTCCGGAGGGATGGGCACGGTCTACCGGGCCATCGATCGCGCGAGCGGAGAGGTCGTCGCGGTCAAGCTGCTGCGCCGGGTGGACGCGCGCGCAGAGGCGCGCTTCCTCCGTGAAGCCGAGGCGCTGTCCCGGCTCACGCACCCGCACATCGTGCGGTACGCGACGCACGGCGTGACGCCGGCGGGGGAGCCGTACCTCGCGATGGAGTGGCTGTCCGGCGAGAGCCTCGCGGATCGGCTGTCGCAGCAGGAGCTGCGCGTCGACGAGAGCGTCGCCCTGGCGCGGAGGGTGGCGGACGCGCTCGGCACGGCGCACGCGCGCGGGATCGTGCACCGCGACATCAAGCCGAGCAACCTCTTCCTGGTCGACGGCGCGCTCGATCGGGTCAAGCTGCTCGACTTCGGCATCGCGCTGCTCTCGGACGCCACGTCCCGCCTGACGGGGACGTCGGCGGTGCTGGGCACGCTGGGCTACATGGCCCCGGAGCAGGCGCGGGGCGACGGGGCGGTGGTCGATGCGCGCGCCGACGTCTTCTCGCTCGGCTGCGTGCTGTTCGAGTGCCTCACGGGGCAGCGGGCGTTCCGCGGGCAGCACCTCTCGCTCGTGTGGAAGCTGCTCCTCGAGGAGCCGCCGCGGGCGGCGGACCTGCGGCCCGAGGTGCCCGAGGCGCTCGACGCGCTCCTCGCGCAGATGCTGGCCAAGGACCCGTCGGGGCGACCCGAGGACGGCGCGGCCGTGGCGCGCTGCCTCGACGCGCTCGGCGCGCTGGGAGGGAGCGGCGCCTCCTCGCGCCTGCCTCGCGCCGAGGCCATCACCGCGAGGGAGAGGCGGCTGGCCTCGATCGTGGCAGTCCGGCCCGCGCAACCCTCGTTCTGCGCGACGACGGAGTCCCTCGATGTGCGCGCGCCGCCGCCGGGCGCGCTCGCCGTGGTGCGCCGCGCGGCCCTGCCGCTCGGCGCGCAGGTGCAGGAGCTCGGCGACGGGGGCGTGGCGGCCATCGCGGCGAGCGCGGGCGGCGCGACCGACCAGGCGGCGCTCGCGGCGCGCTGCGCGCTGCAGATCCGCGCGCAGCTCCCCGGCGCGGCGGTCGTGCTTGTGACGGGACGGGGCGAGGCCACGGGGCGATCGCCGTTCGGCGAGGTGCTGGACCGGGCGGCCGCGCTGCTGGAAGAGGCCGCCGCCGCCGCGCCCGCGGAAGGCCGGCGCGGCGGCGTCCACGTCGACGCGGTGACGCGGGCCCTGCTCGACGCGCGCTTCGAGGTCGTGGCGCAGGACGGGATCGCGCGGCTCGAGGCGGAGCGCGA
The DNA here is from genome assembly GCF_051521455.1 of Sorangium sp. So ce887. Lineage (NCBI taxonomy): Bacteria > Pseudomonadati > Myxococcota > Polyangiales > Polyangiaceae > Sorangium > Sorangium sp. So ce887. The sequence continues at coordinate 7,483,190 of NZ_CP150354.1, forward strand.
GATCGGCGCGGGGGCGCGCAAGCTCCTCGACCGGCCGAGCCCCTATGTCGGGCGCGAGCGGGAGCTGCAGCAGCTGCTCGAGCTCGTCGACGACAGCTTCACCGAGCGGCGCGCCGCGGCGGCGCTCGTGACCGGGGCGGCGGGCATGGGCAAATCGCGCCTGCGCCACGAGGCGGTCGAGGCGCTGCGCCGGCGTCACCCCGGCCTGGTGCTGAGCGTCGCCCGCGGCGACCCCCTCGGCGCGGGCTCCGCGCTCGCGATGCTCGCCGGGGCGCTGCGGAGCGCGCTCGGGATCGCCCCCGACGAGGCCCTCGACGTGCGGCGGGAGAAGGTCGCGCAGGCGCTCGGGCCGCTGCTCGCGGGCGAGGAGGGGCGGCCGGCGGCCGCGGTCCTGGGCGAGCTGCTCGGCGTCGCCCCTCCGGACGCGGCCGCGCCGGCGCTGCGGGCCGCGCGGCGCGATCCGGCGCTGATGGCCGAGGAGAGCCAGCGCGCGTACGTCGACCAAGCGCGGGCGGTGACGGGCGCGCGCCCGGTGCTCGTCGTCCTCGAGGATCTCCACTGGGGTGACGCGCCCTCGGTGAGGATCTTCGATCGGGCGCTGCGGGAGCTCGGCGATCGCCCCTACGCGGTGCTCGCCTTCGCCCGGCCCGAGGTCCACGCGCTGTTCCCCCAGCTCTGGGCCGAGCGGGGGCTCTCGGAGCTCCGGCTGCGCGAGCTGCCCGCCCGGGCGGCCGAGCAGCTGGTGCGGAGCGCGCTCGGCGCGTCGCTCGCGGCCGAGCAGGTCTCCGCGCTCGTGCGGCGGGCCGGGGGCAACGCCTTCTGCCTCGAGGAGCTCATCCGGGCCGCGGCGGAGGGGCGCGGCGGCGCGCCGCCGGAGTCGGTGCTGGGCATGGTGGAGGCGCGCCTCGCGGCGCTCGGGCCCGAGGCGCGGCGGCTGCTGCGGGCGGCCAGCGTCTTCGGGGAGGTCTGCTGGGCGGGGGGCGTGCGCGCGCTGCTCGGCGCGCCGGCGCCGAGGGCGAGCGAGCGCGATGCGTGGGCCGAGCTGGTCGATCGGGAGGTCCTGGAGCGCCGGCCGAGCTCACGGTTCGCGGGCGAGGAGGAGCTCGCCTTCCGCGATGCGCTCCTGCGGGAGGGCGCCTACGCGATGCTCACCGATCGCGACCGGACGCTCGGCCACCGGCTCGCCGGGGCGTGGCTGAAGGAGGCCGGCGAGCAGGACCCGGAGGTGCTGGCCGAGCACCTCGCGCGGAGCGACGAGACCGGGCCGAGGAGCCCGGATCGCGCGTTGGGGTGGAGCGACCGCCGTGGTAGGGGCGTCGCATGAGCGCCGCCTGGGACTGGGCCGAGCCGATTCGACAGAAGCACTTCGGCGAGCCGCTCGCCGGCCGCTACCCGCTCGAGCGGATCGAGGGCGATGAGGCGTACTGGGCGCTGCACGAGGTCGAGCTGCGCCGCCATTTCCCGCCCGAGGTCTTCTTCAACCTCCGGGCGCTGTCCGGGGAGGACGGGAAGCGTGCCCGCGCCCGCCTGGCGGCGTCGGCGGGGGGCCAACGCCTCGCCGACTTCTGGGTAGCGCGCGACGGCGAGCGGCTCGCGGCGATGTTCGCGGGCCACCAGAAAGACGCGGAGACCTACCGCATGTGGCACACGATCGTTCACCCCGATTACCGCCGGCGCGGCCTGTACGGGGAGATCGTCCAGCGGGTCCTCGCCTACACGCGCGAGCTCGGCTTCGACTACGTGGTCAGCGAGCACGCGCCGAGCAACAACGCGGTGCTCATCGCCAAGCTGAAGGTGGGATTCCGCGTCGTCGCCATGGATATCGACGCCGCCGAGGGCCCCAGCCTGAACCTCAGGTACTTTCACAACGAGGCGCACCTCAGGGCCTACGAGTTCCGCTGCGGCCTGGCCAGGCTCGACGAGCGCCTGGTCGGCGCCGGGTTCGGCGCGATGCCGCTCCTCCTGGAGCAGCTCCAGCGCGGGCCGGCCGCCGAGGCGCGAGCCCCGGAGGCACCTCCGCCCGCCCACGGGCCGGCAGAGTAGCGCCGGGCCACGCCCGCGCCCCGGGCCGGCGCGGGCGCTGGACGCGCCGGTGGACCGTCAACCGCGAGCCGCCCGCCGGCCTGAAAGGACGACGCCGTGGCGGCTCACGCCGGCGCCGCGTCTCCCCGGGCACGGGCGATCGTGTGGATGAGCTCGCGCGCGTCGAACGGCTTGCGCAGGCACGTATACCCGCCCTTGCTCATGATCGCGCTGACCATCTCCGGGACCGAGTGACCGGTCATGGCGATCACCGTGACGCGCTTCTTCAGCCCCCGCATCTGCGCGCACGTCGCGACGCCGTCCTGATCGGGCATGACGATATCGAGCACGCAGACATCGACGCTTCGCTCGATGACGTGCTGGACAGCGGTCCGCCCGTCGTGGACGGCGTGGGCCGACAGCCCCGCCGCCCGGAGCACCGCGACGATCGAGTCGGCGACCTTCGGGATGTCGTCCACCACGAGGACGGCCGGCGCGTCGACCGCGCGAGCGACGACGCGCGCCAGGTGATCCATCGAGAACGGCTTGTAGATCACGGTATAGACGCCCTCCACGATCGCCTCCTCGATGAGCTTCTCGAGCGCGAACGCGGTCATCAGCACCACGGTGAGCTCCGGCTGGATCCTCTTGAGCTCCCGGAACGTCTCGACGCCGTTGAGCCCGGGCATGCGGACGTCGCTGAGGACGAGCGTGAACGCCTGCTGCCCTGCGAGCTCGAGCGCGTGAACGCCGTCCCTCGCCTCCACCACCTCGTACCCCTCGAGCTCGAGGTTGGCGGCGAGCGTCATGCGCATGCCCTCCTCGTCGTCGACCACGAGCACACGTTTGATCTGCTGCACGGACTCCTGCATGGCTCGACCCCCTGTCATGTGCCCTGAGCTCCCGAGGACGCCTCTCTCGGCTCCGCCGCCCTCGGCGCCTCGCGCCCTGGGACCCGGACGACGAACGTCGTGCCGCTGCCGGGCTCGCTCGTCGCCTCGATCTTGCCGCCGTGCCGCTGGACGACCCCGGCGCTGATCGCCAGGCCGAGGCCGGTCCCCTTCAGCTTGGTGCTGAAGAGCGGCTCGAAGATGTGCGCGAGCATCTCCGCGGAGATGCCCGTCCCGTTGTCCGCCACCGAGAGCGTCAGCCCGTCGCTCCCCCACGCCGCGGCGACCCGCACGCGCCCCTCGCGCTCGACCGGGATCGCCTCGGCCGCGTTCTGGATGAGGTTCACGAGCACCTGCCGGAACTGGTCCCTGTCGAGCTCCACGAGAGGGAGCGCGGTGGGCACCTCGTTCTCGACGCGCACGTGCGGCGGGACCTCGATCACCGAGATGGCGTCGTCCACGAGGGGCCTCAGCGCGCACGCCGAGAGCAGAGGCCGCCGCTCGCGCGCGAAGTCGAGCAGGTTGCCGATGATCCTGTTGCACGCCGCGAGCTCCTTCTCGATGATCGCGAGGAACTGCGCGATGCGGGGCTCCGCGCCGAGCTCCGTCGCGGAGAGGCGCTTCTTGAGGTAATGACTCGCGTTCCGGACGGCGCCGAGCGGGTTCCTGAGGTCGTGTCCGACGCTCGCCGCGAGCTGCCCCACCGCCGCGAGCTTCTCCATGCGCAGCCTGGCCTCCTGGGCGGTCTGGAGGCCGGACGCCATGTGGTTGAACGCCGCGCTCATGCGCCCGAACTCGTGCTCATCCAGCTCGGGGACGCGCAGATCGAGATCGCCCTGAGCGATCCGCCGCGAGCCTTCGACCAGCGTGCTGAAGCCGCGATCCATGGCGCGGAGGAGCCGTCCGAGCAGCAGGACGAGGACGGCCAGCGCTCCGCCGATCGCCGCCGCCCCGAGCACCGCCACGCGCGTGCGGAGGTGTTGCTCGTCGGCGAGGATCCTGGCGACGTCCCGCTCCGCGTCGTGGACCGCCGCGCTGATGTGCGGGAGGAACCGCTCCGTGTACTCGTCATCGGAGAGCCGCACGAACATCGCGTGTCGCTCGCCTGCGCGCTCGTCCGCGATACGGGCGGTCGCCACCGTGCTCGCGACGATGTGGTCGAAGCTCTCTCGCATGAAGCGGATGTGGCCGAGCTCCTCCGTCGATTCCTCATCGCTCTCCCTGATCTCCTCGTCGGCGATCATCCTCCTCTTGAGCGCCTCGATGGCGGCCAGGGCGCGCGCCGCGTCCTCGGCCGCCCCCGAGAGCTCCGCGCTGAGGCGGCCGCTGAGCGCGGCCTTGGCCGCCTCGTTCATGTAGCGGCTGGCGTCGCTCGCGAGGGTGACGTGCAACCTCAGGTCCTCGTAGGACGCCTCGGCCCGCCGCTGGAAGATCAGCATCTCCGCGATGGTGAAGTAGAAGGCTGCCGCGGCGACGAGGACCGCTGCCAGCGCGACGCCGAAGATGGAGGCCAGTCGGGCTCGAATGCTCATGGGGAGCGGCTCCTGCTGCCGTGCTTCAGGGGATCGTCGCCGTCACCCGCGAGCTCGATCTCCCGCGTGACGAGGAGAAGGAGCCCGGCCTCGGGCGTCTCACCCAGGAGCCCGAGCTCGAGCGCGGCGCCGAGCTCCAGGCCCCGCGCCGGGTGCCAGAGCACGCCGGACGCGAGGAGGAGCGACGCGGCGTCGTCGAGCTCGGCGGCGAGCTCCACGGTCGGCACCACGGCGCCGAGCGGCAAGACCACGCCCAGCGCGACGCCGAGGCCGAGCTCCGCGGCGTCACGCGGCGCGGCCGGCAGCCGGACCTCGGTCGAGGCGGAGAAGGCCACGTGGACGCCGCCCATCGCCTTGTCGAGGCTCACGAACGGCGAAAGCGCGTAGCCCGGCGCGCCGAGCTCGCGCGCGCCGGCGGGGAGCCCGGCCTCGAGACCTGCGGACAGCGCGAGCCCGAGCGCCTGGTCGTTGACGAGATTGACCAGGACCTCCGCCTGGACAGCGCCGAGCCCGGCCGCGACCCCGCTGTCGTGGCGCACGAGCTCCAGGGGGAGCTCGCCCCCGACCTGGAGGCGATCGGTGATACCGAGCTCCAGCAGCAGCGGGATGCCGAAGCGGACCCGGCGCCCGGCGCGTTCCCACGCCGGCGCGCTCGTGACCTGCAGCTCGAGCGCCTCCTGCGGAAACGCCGTCTCGCCGAGGAACAGCTCCTCGACCGGGGGCCGCGCCGGCTCCCCCGCGGCCTCGGTCCGCTGCTGCTCCGCGGGCGCGGCCGCCGTCGACGCGGCCAGGAGCAGGCCCAGCGAGATCGCGGCACGCGCGCGCTGCGACGCGGTCACGGCCGCCGGCTTCCGGGCCGCCGGCGCGCGCCGCGCGCGGTCTCCGGGCGGTCGATCCGCGCTCAAGGCGCCGGCTCCGGCCCGGCGCCGCCGGCCTCGGGCGGTGCGGCGAGCGGCAGCTCGATGACCGCCGACGTGCCCCGCGACCGCGGCTCGAGGGCGAGCGTGCCGCTGTAGCGCCGGGCGACCCGCCTCGCGATGTTCAGCCCCAGGCCGAAGTGCCCCGGTTTTGTCGTGTAAAAAGGGCGCAAGATCGCCTCGCCGTCCACGTCGTCGGGGAGAGCTCCCATGTCCGTGACGTGGATGAGGTACCGCGCGCCGTTCGAGGTGCCCTGAACCGTGACCACGCCGTTCCCTGGCATCGACTCGACGGCGTTCTCGATCAGGCACCGCACCGCGACGGCGAGCTCGATCGGGTCGGCCTCGACGTCGCCGTCCTGGGCCGAGAGCTCGACGCGGGCCCCGGACGCGCCGGTGCGCGCGCACGCCGCCGCGCGCCGCACGCACTCGGCCGCGCTCACGCGCACGCTCCTGCGGGTGAAGAGCTGCGCGGCGTCCACGGACTCGTCGAGCCGCGTGCTCGCCGCGATCACCTCTTCGTCGATGATCCCGAAGAACTCCGCGATCCTCGGATCCGCCGTGTAGGCCGCCTCTCCCGCGACCTTCCGTCGGATGTAGAACGATGCATTGCGGACGATGGCGAAGCGGTTGCGCAGGTCGTGACGCAGCACGGACAGGATCTCGTCCGCGACCGCGACCTGCTCTGCTGCGCCCAGGGGATCCCAGCTGATCATGCGGCACCTCGTCCCTCTGCCCTCGCCCGCAGCGCCGCGCGCGCCCTCATTTGGCGTACCGCCCCGGGGCGCCGGGCGTCGCGGGGTCGACCCTCGTGAGCTCCGGCCCCTGCTGCGGCCCGCGCGCCGCGGATCCGGCCGCCGCGCGGGAGCCGAGCCGCGAGGTGGGGGGCGCCAGCGCGGAGTCCGGCAGCGAGCCGGAGTCGGGAGGCTCGCAGGAGACCATCTCGCCTCCGGCGGCCGCGCCCGTCAGGCCCGGCGAACCGAGGGAGTCGGTCATCGAGTGGACCGATCGCTTCATCTCGGCGAGGCGCGAGAGCTGCAGCACGATCCCGATGAGCCGGTCAGGGTCGAACGGCTTCAGGATGACATAGTTGTGGCTGCCGCTCATGGAGCGGATGTACTCATCGGCCCCGGTGACGAGGAGGCAGCTCGTGTACACGGGCATGCTCGACACCTGCCGGAGCAGCTCGTCGCCCTTCATTCCAGGCATCAAGAAGTCGGAGCAGACGAGGTGAAACCGCCTCCCCTCGAGCAGCTTCAGCGCGTGCTCCGCCGACGCGCAGGTCACGACGTCCACGTCCGCGGACAGGACGGCGGCGATGCTGCGCAGCGCCCGCTCGTCGTCGTCGACGACGAGCACTCGATACCTTGGCCGCGAGACGGGATGGACGGCGCTGTCGTCCTTCCCCTGCGAGAGTGTGCGATGAGCTCTTAGAGGCACTGACACAACTACCGTCTCCTCTGGCTATCGCGTGCTCGAGTCTCATGCCGCTGCGTCGCGGGCATACGAGAGCGCGCTTGGTGATTCCTGCTGTCCCTTGCGACGCCCCCCCTCGGCCAGCGTCACCCCCTTGGTAAAGCTACGTGACAAATTCCGCGTCAGTCAACGGCAACCTACTGCCATCTACAGCTCACGGCGGAAGACTGGATTTCCGTTCGGGTTGCCCAGGCGACTTGGCCGGCTCGCCTCCGGACACCGCTGCACCACCGCCGCTGACATCGAGGAGCCTCCTCTTCGAGGGGACCGCCGCGGAGCGCCGGAGCGCGTGGATTCGATTTCAATGACGCTTCAAAAATGCGTCGAGCATCACATAAAGCGCTCCTCGGTCGGCAGCTTCGAGAAAAAAGCGCCTATCCGTGATTGATTGGAAGGCGTCCCGGACACAGGGACGCTGGAGGAAAGGCATGTTCATGCACTGGGACGTTCGATTTGCCGCTCGTCGGAGGGTGGCCCGGGTGTCGTGGGTCACGCTGCTCGCCCTGGCCTGTTGCACGGATCCGGGGGCCTCCGGGGGCGGCACCGGCGCTGGAACGGGCGGGGCCGGCGGAGGCGCATCGCCCGGAGCGAGCAGCTCGAGCGCGGGCACGGGGAGCACGGTGGCGTCGACGGGAGCCGGTGGAAGCACCGGGGCCGGCGGCGACGCGCCCGCCGGAGCGGGCGGCTCGGGCGGCGATCCCGGCGGCGCCGGCGGCGGCGGGTCAGGCGGGATGGGGCCGCTGCCGAACATCACGATCTGGATCGCGGGCGACTCCACGGTCGCCAACGGGCAGACCCCCTGCCCGGCGGGCTGGGGCGGCCAGCTCGCGGCGCTCTTCGACGAGCGGGTCACCGTGGTGAACAGCGCCGTCGGCGGCCGCAGCGTGCGGACGTGGCTCTACCACGTGCAGACCGTCATGGATGGCGCGGGGGAGTGCGAGCTCGATCGCGACTCGAGCGGCGAGCCCGTGCTGCAGGACAGGTGGACTCAGATGCTCGACGGCATGAAGCGGGGAGACTACCTGTTCATCCAGTTCGGCATCAACGACGGCTCGCGCACGTGCGATCGGCACGTGGGGCTCGACGCCTTCAAGAGCAGCTACGGGATGATGGCTCTCGCCGCGCAGGAGCGGGGCGCCCAGCCCGTGTTCGTGACCCCCGTGAGCGCGATCGCCTGCAATGGCAGCACGGCCCGCGGGACGCGCGGCGAGTATATGACCGCGACCCACGAGGCGGGCGAAGAGCACGGCGTGCCGGTGATCGATCTCCACGAGCACAGCGTCGCGCTGTACAACACCCTCGGCTTCTGCCCGGTCCCCGGGGGAGACGTGAGCGGGACGACCGGAGGGCCGGTCGGCGAGTTCTTCTGCGATGATCACACGCACTTCGCGCGCTCCGGCGCGGAGCAGATCGCCAGGGTCGTCGCCGACGCGCTCCGCGATCAGGAGCTCGGTCTGGCCGCGTACCTCGAGTGACGCCGCGCCGGCGCGCGCCGGCGCATCGAATCGCGCCCAGGAGCCCGCGAGCCGCGCCGCCCTCGGCCGCGGAGCCGGGCCGCGGCGCGGGAGACCCTCAGAAGCCGAGGTCCTCACGGATGGCGGCCACGATCTTGCAATGGTTCACGAGATCGTCCGTCGTCTTGACCTCGCTCGTGTAATTGAGCCCGTACGGCCAGAAGTGCTGGCTGTCCGCGTGCACGACATCGCTCTCGTTCCCCGTGATGGCCCTGAGCTGGCTCGTCGCCGCCTCGCCCGTGAAGATGCCGTCCCTCACCAGCGCCGCGAACTCGAAGCTGCCGACCCCCAGGGTGTGGCCGATCTCGTGCATGGCCGTGATGTGATTCATGGAGGCGAGCGAGCCGAACCGGATGGATCCATTGACGTTGCCGTCGGCCGTAGCGACCGAGGGCACGTAGGTCACCGACAGGCGCTTCTCGATGCTCGTGTGGCAGTTGTAGTGCGACAGCGCCTCATCCATGGCGCTCGTGATCATGTCGTACGCGGACTGCTGCTCTGCCGTCGGCGCAGGCGCCATCGCGAGCGTGTAGGAGATCCCGCCCATTCCCACGCAGCCGGTCCCCGCGCCACCCTCGCCCCCGCCCGCGCCGCCCGTGCCCGCCCCGCCCGTGCCCGCCCCGCCCGTGCCCGCCCCGCCCGTGCCCGTGCCGTCCGTGCCCCCGCCGCCCCCGTCCGCGAGGCCTCCCGCGCCGCCGTCCCCGCCGGCGCTGCTGCTGCTGCTGCTGCTGCTGCTGACCGAGGTCTGTCCGCCGGAAACCGCCGCGCCGCCGCTCCCGCTGGCGGCGCTGCTGTCGCCGGTGCCCGCAGGGCCGTCACCCGATCCCGAGCACGCGACCGGACCAGCCGCCGCGAATGCGAGCAAAACGATGTTCGTCGCCAGTTGCCTCAGCATGTTTCGCACTCCTTCCAAAGAACCTTGCGTCGTCGCTCACAGGCCGTGGGGCGCTCGCGGCGCGTCGCGCGACAGGTCGCCGACGAAGGCCGCTCCCTCGCCCTCTCACCGGCGGCGTCAGGGGTCAATTCACTGCAGATCGCAGCGATTGAATCGGCAGCTGCGGTAGAAGATTCTAGCGGCCTCGGACAGCTCCGGACGAGCCCCGCCGCCCTGTGAGCGGCGCGCCGCCCCGCGCGCTCCGGTCCGTCCGCCGGCCGCGGCGCCCCCGCGGCGCCGGCCGGGCGCGAGCGCAATCCCGGATTTCTTCGCCAATTGCGCCGGAACCGGACGACCCTCGACGGACGTCCGAGGCTCCACACCTTATATGAGCTACCGTGAGCAGCGAGGTCGGCCGTGGAAGAGCCTTATTGACGAGGTCGACAGCCGCCCTGCGCAAGCGCATCATCGACCAGGCGAGCCGTTCGGCGCGGCGCTCCGCTCCTCCCGGAGCGCGCCCGCTCGCCCTGTCGCGCCGCGCCGCCCAGCAGGGGGAGCGACGATGAGCCGGACCGCCATCGGCCCGGGAGCCGTGTTCCAGGAGCGCTACGAGATCGTCTCCGCGCTGCAGGAGAGCGGGTTCGCCGACCTCTACAAGGGGCGTCAGCTCGCCACCGGGCAGATGGTGGCCATCAAGGTCATGCGACCGACCCGGGGCGGCAAGCCCGCCGACGTCGCCCGGCGCTGCGCCCGCTTCCACCAGGAGACGCGGTTCTGCGCGCAGCTCCACCACCCCAACATCGTCCGGCTCATCGACGCCGGGCAGACGGACGAGGGCACGCTCTACACCATCTTCGAGCTCGTGCCCGGCAAGAACCTGGCAGAGGTACTGGCCGAAGAGACCTCCCTGGAGCCGCGGGAGGCGCGGCACCTGATGCTCCAGATCCTCGACGCGCTCGGCTGCGCCCACGGGCAGAACGTCGTCCACCGCGACCTCAAGCCCAGCAACATCATGATCGTCTCCACCGGCGCGCGGCGCAACGCGCTGGTGCTCGACTTCGGCATCGGCGCGCTCATCGCCGGGGCCATGGAGGGCATCGACGCCAAGCTCACCCCGAGCAACGAGATCCTCTGTACGCCCGCCTATGCAGCGCCGGAGCAGCTCCTCGGGCAGCCGGTGAGCGTGCGATCGGACCTGTACGCCTGGGGGCTCGTCTTCCTGGAGTGCCTCACCGGGCGACCGTCGATCGCCGGCAGGTCGCTGCAAGAGGTGCTCTTGCGACAGGCCAGCTCCGAGCCGATCCCGATCCCCGCGGCGCTCCTCGGGCACCCGCTCGGCACCCTCCTCAGGCGCGCGACCCTGAAGAACGTGTCCGATCGCGTCGTCACCGCCTCCAGCCTGCTGCGCGCGCTCGAGACCTGCGACGTCGAGGAGCTGAGCCGTGAGGACCTCGTCGCGCCCGCGCGAGCGCTGGACCCGCCGATGGCCCCGGACGCGCCGGAGGGGGACGGCTGGGTTTACAGCGAAAGCGAGACGGCGCCGCTCGATCGGCTCCCGCCGGAGGGCCGGGCGACGTCCAGCGACCGCGCGGCGGCAGACACGCTGCCTTCCCCGGCGACACCGCGCCTGGACGACACGCCCTCTCCCCTGGAGGGGGAGCGCGCCGGCGGCGCCGGCGCCGGGTGCCTCGACGGCGAACGGCGGCCGCTCACCATCGTCTGCTGCGCCTTCACCACCTCGGGCCCGGGCCTGAAGAGCACCGACGTCGAGGAGATCGATGATCTGCTCGGCGAGCAACAGGACGTCTGCTCCGAGATCGCCCGCCGCCACCGCGGGCGCTTCGCCGGCGCGCTGGGCGATCAGATCCTGCTGCATTTCGGCTACCCGTCCGCGCAGGAGGACGACGCCCGGCGCGCCGCGCGCGCGGCGCTGGAGATCGTGGAGGGCGTCCGCGCGCGCAGCGCGCGCCTGGAAGCGACGCGGGGCCTCTCGCTCGAGGTCCAGATCGGGCTCCACACCGGCCTCGTGATCGCCGGCCAGTGTCCACGCTACACACAGCACCTCGGGACAACACCGCAGATCGCTGCCCGGCTGAGCGCGCTCGCGGCCCCGGACACGATCGTGGTGAGCGGCGACGCGTTCAGGCTGCTCCGGAGCCGGTTCACGCTCGATCAGGTGACGTCGCACGACCTCTCGTATGCGGACCGCCCGGTCGCGATCTACCGCATGGGACAGGAGATCGCTGTCCCGCCCCAGGACCAGGACACCGCAGGCCGGGATACGGAGCCGCTGATCGGACGGAGCCAGGAGCTCGATCTCCTGCTCCAGCGCTGGGGCCAGGTCCGGCAGGGCATCGGGCAGAGCATCCTCGTCACCGGCGGGCCCGGGATCGGCAAATCCCGCCTCAGCTGGGAGCTCGCCCGGCGGCTCCACGGCGACGGGCACAGCTGCCTCGAGTGCCGCTGCACCCCCGACCGGCGCAGCAGCGCGCTCCACCCGATGATCGAGCTGCTCGATCGGCTGATCGACCCCGGCCGGGACGACGCGCCGGGGCGCCGGCTCGCCCGGCTCGAAGGGCTCCTGTCCCGCCGCGGCTTCGACCTGGAGGAGACGGTGCCGCTGTTCGCGGCGCTGCTGTCGATCCCCCTGGAGGCGCGCTACTCCGCCCCGCAGGACCCGCCGCCGCGGCAGAAGGAAAGGACGCTCAACGCGCTCGCGACCATGCTCTTCGACATGGCCGAGGAGCGGCCCGTCCTGTTCATGGTCGAGGACCTGCAATGGGCCGATCCGACGAGCCTGGAGTGGCTCGGGATGCTGATGGTCGACGTGCCGTCGGCGCGGCTCATGGCGCTCCTCACCGCGCGGCCGGAGTTCTCGCCGCCCTGGTCGACGTCGGGCATGCTCCAGATCCAGCTCGGCCGCCTGGATCGCTCGCACGTCGAGCACATGGTCGCGCGGCTCGCCGGCGGCCGCTCGCTGCCCGAGCCGTTGCTGGAGCAGGTGGTCGAAAGGACCGACGGCGTCCCCCTCTTCGTCGAGGAGCTGACGCGGATGGTGCTCGAGTCCGGGTCCCTCGTGGACGAGGGGGACCATTACACGCTCTCCGAGCCGATCTCGGCGCTCGCGATCCCGACGACGCTGCGGGGCCTCTTGATGGCGCGCCTCGACCGGCTCGGCAGGGCCAAGGAGACGGCCCGCATCGCCGCGGTGCTCGGCCGGGAGTTCAGCCTGAAGGTGCTCAGCGCCGTGTCCACGCTCGACGGGGCGCTGGTCCAGGAGGACCTCGATCGGCTGATGGCCGCGGACCTCGTCCACAGGAAGCGCCGGCTGAACAACCCGACCTACCTGTTCAAGCACGTGCTCATCCGGGACGCCGCCTACGAGTCGCTCTCGAAGCGGAGCCGGCGGCAGCTGCACGCCCGCGTGGCCCGGACGCTCGAGGAGCGCTTCCCCGAGCTCGCCGCGGCGCGGCCCGACCTGCTCGCGCACCACCACGCCGCCGCCGAGCAGAAGCAACAGGCAATTGCCTATGCGGAGACCGCGGCGGAGCGCGCGCTGAAGCGGCCGGCGAACGCGGACGACAACGAGGCCGTCCTCCACGTGACGCAGGCGCTCGGCTGGCTCGAGGCCATCACGGACGACCGGGAGCGCGCGCTCGTCGAGCTGCGCCTGAACAGCCTGCTGATCATGGCGCTCCTGGAGCGCCGCGGGTACATGCTCCAGGAGCTCGCGGCGGCGGTGAAGCGCTGCGAGGAGCTGAGCGACGCGTTCGGGGACAGCCCGATGACCGCGCCGACGCTGTGGGCGATGTTCTGGTACCACAACTTCCGGAGCCATCGGCGCGAAGCGCGGGCGCTGACGGAGCGGCTGCTCGGGATGGCGACGCGGTCGCAGGACACCGGCCAGCGGGTCGCGTCCATGGTGCTGCTGGGGAATTGCCTGTTCTTCGAGGGAAAGCTCGCCGAGGCTCGCCCGCACCTCGCTCGCGGCATCGAGCTCTACGACCCTGCGCATCGGGAGCAAGTCGCCCTGTATGGCTTCGATCCCAAGACCAATGGCCAGTACACGCTCGCGCTGTTGCTCTACCTGATGGGCAGCCCGGCGCAGGCGTTCGCCCAGGGGGAGGCCGCGGTGGCGTGGGCGCGCGAGCTCGACCACCCGAACACCCTCGGAATGGCGCTGCTCCACCTGGCCGGCGTCTATCACTACGGCCACGAGCGGGAGAAGGTCGCCGCGGTGACCGACTCTCTCGTGCAGCTGACCGAGCGCCATTGCCTCTGGTTCAAGGAGCTCTGCTGGGCCATGCGCTCCTGGGCAGAGCGCGACCTCGAGAAGCTGAGGCGGGATGTCGAGGCGATCCGGCACACCGGTCAGAAGATGGGATTGCCGTACTGGCTCTCCCTCGTGGCGGAGCTCGAGGCCGAGCGCGGGCAGCACGAGGCCGCGGTCGAGCGGCTCGCGGGCTGCTTGCTGCTCGCCGCGGAGCTGGGCGACGTCTACTACGTCCCGGAGCTCTACCGCCTGAAGGCGCTGTCTCTCCGCGCCTGCGGCGCCCAGGCGGAGCAGGAGAGCGAGCGCTGCCTGCGTCAATCGATCGCGATCGCGCACGAGCAGGGCTCGCGGATGATCGAGCTGCGCTCGACGCTCTCGCTCTGCCGCATCCTCGTGCGGCAGGACCGGCGCGACGAGGCGCGCCCGCTGCTCCGAAAGCTCAGCGGTTGGCCTGTCGAGTGCGCCGCTCTGCCCGAATTTGCCGAGGCGCGCACGCTGCACCAGGAGCTGGCCGGTTGAGCTGTCGCGGCACCTTCTCCAGCGCTCTCGATCTCCCGCGGAGGGGTCGACGGGGCGCAGCGTCGGCTCCATGTATCCCAGGGCACCTGCACGATGGAGACAGCCATGTTTTCCCCTCAGTCATCCAACTACAAGTCCGGGACGTCGGAGACCGAGAGCACCAGGGCGCAGGTCGAGGGTGGAGCCGGTTCGGTCGAGATGCGCCCCCCGCGCGAGCGAGGCGCGACGGAGGACGAGCTCCTGGAGCTGGAGTCCGCGTGGCTGCGCGCCGTCGCGCTCACGTGGGAAGACCCGACGCAGCTCGCTCGGCTGAAGAGGGATCCGCGGGAGTTCTTGATGGCCTGCTGCAGCTATACGCTGCCGCCGGGGATCGAGCTCACCCTCCGCGAGGCGCGGGAGCCGGGCTCGCCCAGCGGCGACGGGTGGCGCTTCTGCGAGCAGCGCAAGGGCTGGGATCCGTCGGCGAGCGCCGTCACGCTCTATATCCCACCGCCGCCGGAGCTGTCCGAGCGTCCCGTCGCGCTGGCCGAGCTCGCGAGCGACGCTTCGCTCTCCGTCCTCATCTGCTGAATCTGCTGAGTCATTCCTCGATCCCGTAGAACCTGGCGGCCTTGTCCCAGAGGATCTTGCGGAGCGCGTCGCCGGGGAGCCTGCCGCGGAGCGCGAGCGCCCGCTCCACCAGGCCCGCGTCGTGGTCGATGTGGGGGAAGTCCGTCCCGAAGATCGCGTCGTCCTCCCCGAGCCACGGGAGCGCCTGCGCCAGCAAAGGCTCGTCCGGCTCGATCTCGATGAAGCACTGCAGCGCCACGCCCCGGAGGCGCCGGGGGTCGTGATCGCAAAAGCCGCGCAACCGACTATTCGGGTGCTCCGCGAGCCGCATGCACGCGAGATCGAGGCTGTAGAGGCGATCGTCGAGCGGGCCGGCGCCTCCCGCGGCGATCCAGCGCGCGAGGAGCACGGCGGCGAGCCCGAGCGCCGCGCTCCGGCCCGCAGGCAGGACGACGCGCGGAGCCAGGAGCGGGTCGCCGCCGCCGCGCCGCCGCTCCAGGTACGCCTCGACCGGGCGGTTATGCCGCACCCGGTGCGCAAGACAGGCCCAGCACGGCCCGGCGCCCGGGCGGAACATCGGCCCCATCCACGGCTCGACCCCGCCGGGCTTGACCGGCACCCAGCGGAGCACCTCCCGGAGCGCGCGCCGGTTCCACGCGCCGGCGCGGCCTCGGCGAGATAGCCCCGCTGCTCCAGCCGCATCAGCGCATAGCGGACCTCGACGGCGGAGACCTCGCCGTCGAGCGCGGAGACGAGCTCGTCCTCGGTCCGGCGGCCGTCGAGGAGCGGCCCGAGGAGCCCATAGACGCGGCCGCGGAGCATGAAGCGCTCGCGCTCGCCGATCAGGAACACGGTCTCCTTGTCACCAGCGGGCTCGACGCGCAGGTGGTGCTTGAATTGCAAGATGCGAGGCATGCGCGGCATGAGGGGCATGAACACCGGACCCGGTGAGCCATCTGGTGCGTCGCGGGCCGCTGGAGACGCCCGTGCCGGTGCGCAATTCAGCATCAGCGAGCGCCTGCCTGCGAGGCGGGCGGTCGGGCGGGCGGGTGGGTGGGCTCGCCGCCACGCGCCGCCCGGCGCGCAGCGTGGCGCCCGGGCCCCGGGACGACATCTCGTGAGAGGGGGGTAACCAGCGTGTCAGTCATTCGCGAGGACAGCGGCATGGAGACAACGCCGCTGTCGAACAGCTTCATCGACGCGATCCAGCGGGTCAGGCAGGACGACCGGCGCGTGGCCCTGCTCGTCTACCATCGCGATGGGGCCGAGCGCGTCGTGCTGAGTCCGAGCGCGCCGGTCGTCATCGGCCGCGCGCCGCCGTCGCAGGTCCAGATCCGCGACACCAGCCTCTCGCGCGAGCACGCCCGCTTCACCCTGTCCGGCGACAACGTCCTCATCGAGGACCTGCGCTCGACCAACGGCACCTGGCTCGGCGGGGCGCGCGTCGCGCGCTGCGAGGTGAAGCCGGGGGACGAGGTGATCCTGGGCAAGGTGGTGGTCGCCGTCCGCTCGATCACGGCGGCCGAGGGCGAGCTGCCGGGCCTGCTGAGCCACGAGCAGCTCCGCGTCGCCCTCGAGGAGGAGGTGAAGCGCGCGCGCTACTTCGGGCGGAGCTTCGCCATCGTCATGGCCCGGCCCGCGCGCCAGCAGGACGCCCACGTGAGCCACCTGTTCCCGCGCGTGCGGGCGCTGCTGCGCCCCGTGGACCGGATCGCGCTCTACAGCTCGGACGTGGTGGCGGCGCTGCTCCTCGAGGCCGGGGCCGAGACGGCGCTTGACGTGGCGCGCGCGCTCGCCGCGCCGCCCGGGGGCGGGGGGCCCGTCGTGCTCTCGGGCTTCGCGACGTTCCCGGACGCGGGGACCGTGGCGGAGGAGCTGCTCCATCGATGCTGGAGCGCGGTGCGCAGCGCGACGGTGGATCAGCCGGTGCGCTCGGCGCCGGGCGGGACCGTGAAGAGCTATCCGGGCTCCGGACGCACCGATCCCGTCGCCGCGAGCCCCGCGATGCTCCGCGTCTTCGAGATCGTCAAGCGGGTCGCGCGGTCGTCGATCCCGGTGCTCTTGCTGGGCGAGACGGGGACGGGCAAGGAGGTCGTGGCGCGCGCGATCCACGACCTCGGCCCGCGAAGCGGGAAGCCGATGGTGTGCGTCAACTGCGGGGGGATCCCGCAGCAGCTCGTCGAGAGCACGCTCTTCGGCCACGAGCGCGGCGCGTTCACCGGCGCGTGGCAGCAGCAGCGGGGGGTGTTCGAGGCGGCGGACGGGGGGACGGTGTTCCTCGACGAGATCGGCGAGCTGCCGGCCGCGGCGCAGGCCGCGCTCCTGCGCGTCCTGGAGACGCGGCAGGTGACCCGGGTCGGCTCGAACAAGCCGATCGAGGTCGACGCGCGCATCCTCGCGGCGACCCACCGCGACATCGAGACCATGTGCGCGTCCGGCGGGTTCCGCAGCGATCTGCTCTACCGCCTGAACGCGATGACGGTGACGATCCCTCCGCTCCGGGCGCGCCCGGAGGACATCGAGCCGCTCGCGCTCCGCTTCCTCGAGCAGGCGAACCAGGCGAACGCTCGCTTCGTTCGCGGGTTCGACGCCGGCGCGCTCGCGCGGCTCCGGGCCTACGCGTGGCCGGGGAACGCGCGGGAGCTGCGCAATGCGATCGAGCGGGCCGTGGTCATCGCCGAGGGCGAGTGGATCGCGGAGGAGGACCTGCCCGAGCGCGCGCGGGCGGCGCCGCCGCCGGTCGCGACGGAGGTGGAGCGCGAGCCGCCGTGCGATGGCGTCGAGCTCACGGCCGCGGCTCCTGAGGGGGACTTCCTGAAGGCGCGGCTCCAGCGCTGCGAGGCCGAGCTGATCGTCCAGGCGCTCCGCAAGGCGGGCGGGAGCCAGACGGAGGCGGCGCGCGCGCTCGGCATGCCGCTGCGCACGCTCGTCTACAAGCTCAAGGCGCTCGGGATCAAGCGGCTCGGGTACGCGCCGCCCGGGGATCCGTAGCACGGGGTCATGGGTCCGGAGCGCGGGGTCATGGGTCCGGAACGCGGGGTCATGGGTCCGGAACGCGGGGTCATGGGCTCGACGGCGTTCACGGGGCGCGCGCGACGCTGGACTGAATCGCAGGCTCGGGACCGAGCGGGAGGTCGACGAGGAACGTCGAGCCGCGGCCCAGCGAGCTCTCCACGCCGATACGGCCGCCGTGGGCGCGCACGATCTCGCGCGCGAGATAGAGCCCGAGGCCGAGTCCACCGAAGTGCTCCACGTCGCCCACGCGCTCGAAGCAGGCGAAGATGCGCTCCTGGTCCTCGTCCGCGATGCCCGTGCCGTGATCGCGGACGAGGAGCTGCGCCCCGCTGGGAGAGGCCTTCACTTCGACGGAGATCGGCCGGCCTTCGCCGAACATGATGGCGTTCTTGGCCAGGTGGAACACGAGGCGCCCGATCTGCTCACGATCCCAGCGGCCGACCACACCCTCCGCCGCGTCGACCGAGATCGTGACGGACGGGGCGCGGAGCTCGACCGCGAGCCCGGCGACCACCTCCCGGACGAGCGCCCCGAGATCGACGCTCTGGCGCTCGGGCGCGAGCTGGCCCGCTCGGAGCGTGATCGCCTGGAGCATGTCGTCGCAGAGCCGGGCGAGCCGGTTGACCTGCCGGCCGACGACCTCGAGCGAGGCGACCCACGTCGACGCGTCCTCCGCCTGCCGCTCGCTCATCCGCTTCATCCTCTGCACCTGCAGCGCGAGCGAGGTCAGGGGCGTCTTGAGCTCATGCGATGCGAGCGTGAGGAACTCGTCCCGAAAGCCGTCCCCTCCGTCGTGCTCCGAGGCGCGAGCGGGCCGGCGTGCATCGAGGGTTCCAGTGGGCTGCGGGTTCAGGGCGGACATGATGAGCATCCCGGTCAACAGTGGATGGCCGTTCGTGGGGTCGTCGCGTCGTCGTCTTGTCGTCGCTAAGCATCCGCGATGCCATGCGTCCGCGCCGCGGGCCGGAGCGCCATTCACCCTGGATCTTGCATACGAGTCCGGGCCGCCGAGGGCGGGTGTGTCCTCGCGCGCGACCCGCGTTTGCTCAAGTACGCAAGAGGCGTACGAGGAGGCGGTGTCCGCGGGCAGCGAAGCCAGGACCGCCCGCGCGCCGGAAGAGCGGGGCGAGGCGTGTCGCGCGAGCCGTGCCGTGGCGTGGCGGGCCGTGGCGTGGCGGGCCGTGGCGTGGCGTGGCGGGCCGTGGCGTGGCGGGCCGTCGGCGAGGCCGGTGTGGATGGGGAGGTGTGGTCGCCGGCCAGGACGGCGGAGCATCGAGTTGATCAGGATCGCCAGGACGTCCTTGACCCGATCCACGTGTTCCCCGTGAGCGGCCGCGGGCTACCCAGCGACGCTCCGGTCACGACGATCTCCAGAAGTCTCGTCCCGTTCGATTTTTCCTTCGACCGGTGCGGTCAACTCATCGTGGCTGAGGTCGGCGGCGACGGCGTGCCGGCGACCGACGACACGAGCGCGGTGTCCTCGTACGGCATCCGGGCGGACGGCATCCGGGCGACAGGCGACCCGACCCAGGTTGAGTGACCCGACCCAGGTTGAGTGACCCGACCCAGGTTGAGTGACCCGACCCAGGTTGAGTGACCCGGGTTGCGGTAGCTACGGTAGCTGTGGCTGCGATGGCTGACCAAGGTTGGGGTGACACAAGGTTGGGGTGGCCACCGACGGCAGCCTGGGGTGGCGGACAACCTGGCGGCCGCCACCCTCCGGGCGCACGGCAAGTCCTTGCAATCGCCCACCACGAGCCTCGGCACGGCGTTTGTTGATGTGCGCCAGCCATGAGCCAGCCCCGCGAGATCATCCCCGGCGCCACGTACCTGATCACCCGCCGTATCCTGCGCCGGCACCACCTCCTCCGCCCGGACGCGACCATCACCCAGCTCTTGGTCTACGCCCTCGCGGTCTCCAGCCGCCGCTACGGCATCGAGGTCCACGCGCTCTGCGCGATGTCAACGCATCTGCACCTCGTCGTGACCGACGCCAACGGCGTTTTGCCGCGCTTCCTGCAGTTCTTCCATCGTATCGCCGCGCTCGGCACGAAGGTGCTCCGCACGTGGGAAGGGCCGGTGTGGGACCACGAACCCACGAGCGCGGTGCGGCTGCTGACCCGCGCAGCGTTGGTGGAGAAGATCGCGTACGTCCTCGCAAATCCTGTGGCCGCTGGCCTCGTCCAGCATGCGCATGAGTGGCCCGGCGCCAAGGTGGACGTGGGCGAGCTCGGTCGCGGCGTGCTGCACGCGGTACGACCCTCGGCCTATCTCGACCCGGAAAACCCACAGTGGCCCAAGGAAGTGACGCTCCCGCTCGCGCTGCCCCCGGCCATAGAGCAGGACAGCGCGGAAGCGTTCCGCCGCGAGGTCACCACCGAGCTCGAGCGACTGGAAGCGCAGGCACATGCCGAGGCGCAGCGGCAGGGACTCCGTTTCCTTGGCGCCGAGCGAGCCAGCAAGGTCTCCCCTTGCAAGCGGGCCACGAGCTTCGAGGCGCTGCGCGATCGCAATCCGACGTTCGCGGTGGGCCGTGATCAGGGTGACGCATGGCGAATCGCTGGTGCCGCTGTGCGGGCGTTTCGCGCCTCGTACCGCGTGGCGCTCGAACGCTGGCGTGCCGGAATACGCAGCGTCGTCTTCCCGGCGGGGACGTGGTGGATGCGCACGTTCCACGGCGCCAGCGTGACCGATGTCGTGCTGGTGGTGTAGGCGCTGCGCGGGTGCGCTACACAGCGAGGTGTGCACGGGCGCGCGACACCTGCGACGCGCTGTCGTGGGGACCGTTTGTTTTGAAAAGGCGGAGCGGGCGACAACTCCTTCGCGCGGCGTTGCGTGAATGGTTGTGCATGGGTCATGGCGCGCCGAGCGCGTACGAGGCGACGCCAGGAGCGAAGGGTTATAGGGGCTGCTTGACCGACCGGTGCCGTTCCTTAGCGGTTGGCGACGACCCCAATCGATGGTCAATCCGGGTCGCTTCGCGAAAGGGGTCGATGGGTCAACCCGGGTCGGGCAGATCGGATCAGATCGATGACAATAGATGGCTCAACCCAGGTGGGTCACCCGGCTGATCGCGGACGCCCTCAACGCGTGACAACGAATCCCAGGGCCTCCAAGCTCGCGCCAACCTCACCGCCCCAGCCCAGCCGCGGATCCAGGCGCAGCTCGCCCGGTGCGAGCGATGCCGTCAGTGCCAGCAGGGCGCCGACCTCGACCGCTTCAAGCTCGGCGCCGGCGTCGCCTGCGAAGGGCGGGCAGAGCACGCGGCCGAACGGCGCGAGCGCTAGCGCGGTGCGCAGCGGCTCGCCGAGCGCGGCACGCAAGTCGTCGAGATCGCGGCCGATGGCGACCGGCGGGATGGCGGCCGGCCAGAGCCAGACCGCGAGGCCGGGCAGATCGGCGACGCAGGCCGCCGCCGCGCGCTCCGGCGGGAGTGCGAGGCCGCGGGCGCCGACGCGTGAGGCTGCGATCGCGGCGACGACGAGCCCCGGTGGGGCGAGCGTCAGCGCCGCGAGACGACCCAGGTTGCGGTGCGCCGCGGTCCGACGGGCGGCAACCATGGTGAGGTCGTCGGGTCGGTCGTAGACGAGCTCGACCTCGCGCTGCACGGCCACATGCGGCGACGTCTGCGCCGCCGCCGCGAGCGCCCGCTCGCGGAGCCCGCTGTCCGGCGCCGGCCCGCCGTTCTCCTGCGGCGGCGCGGCCTCCTCGATTTCCAGCCGCTCCCGGAGCAGCTGCGCCACCCGCGACGGCAGCCCCAGCGAGCCGAGCGACCAGGCCGCGGAGAACCAGTCGACCGGCGCCGCGGGCGCCGCGGGCGCGAGCGCCTCTGCCGACGCACGGTCCCACGCGGCGAGCGCCTCCCCGAGCGGATGGCCGAGCTCCCGGAACAGCGCGCCCGCCTCCTCGAGCGCCGCCGCCGCGTCGGGATCGCCGAGGTCCCGTCGCGCGCGCCCGGCAGCCCGCGCCGCGTAGGCGATCCAGGTCCGCAGCGGCGGCGCGGCGCCCGCGGCGACGTCGCGCGCGCAGGCCGCGAGCGCGAGGGCGTCATCGGCGCGGCCCAGCTCGAGCGCCAGCTCCGAGAGGAACGTTAGCGCCCGGGCGCGGCCAAACGCGTCGCCGACGTGCGCGCACAGCCACTCCTGCCGCTGGAGCGCCGCGCGGGCGCGCTCGAGGGCGCCGAGCCCGAGCGCCGCCGCGCCGAGCTGGCCGCAGGCGATCGCCTCGCCCACCGCGTCGCCCCGGCGGCGGTGGAGCTCGGCCGCGTGCTCCAGCAGCGCCTCGGCCGCGCCGTGGGCGCCGAGGGTCACGTAGAGCGTGCCCAGCGAGTTCAGGATCTGCGCCCGTTCGCCGAGGAACGGCTCCGACCGGCGCAGCGCCGACAGCAGCGTGCGCTGCGCGCCCGCCGCGTCGCCGACGATCCGCTCGGCCGCGCCGCGGTAGTGGCCGGCCACGACCGCGGCGCGGCGCCCCGCGTCGCCTGCGCCCGCGATGGCGTCGAGCTCCGCGACGGCGGAGGCGCAGGCCGACCGCGCGTCACGGCGCAGCCGCGCGAGCACCGCCTCGCACCGGGCGAGGTCCCGGGCCTCGGCCTCGCCTTCCCGGTCGAACGCCGCGGCGGCGCCCTCGAGCAGCACGACCGCGGCGTCCAGCGCCCCCTCGCGCAGCGCGAGCGCGCCCCGCCCGAAGCCGTGCGCCGCTGCGAGGAGCGAGCCTCCGGAAGGCCGGGCAGCCCGCGCTGCCGCTGGATCGCCAGCCTCCCCGAGGAGCCCCTCGACGCGGTCGAGCTCGGCGCGGACCTCGGCGCCCGGCGCGCTCCGGAGCAGCCGCGACAGCGGCGACATCCTCTCGTCGAGCGGGTCAAGCGGGAGCACGGCCATCCTCCCACTCCTCCGCGGCCGCGCGCCCCGGCGCCGCTCGCGCCGCCGCGGCGCCCTCCCCGGCCGCCGTCGCGCCCTCCACCGCGCTCCTCCCCGCCCCGCGCGCGAGCTCGTGCAGCGCCGCCTTCACCGCCTCGATCGAGAGCTCCGGCCGGGCCGCGCGGATCCGCGCCACGTGCGCGGTCACGTGGGGCGCCGCGAACGAGGTTCCGGTCCAGCGCCGCTCTCCCCCGCCGGGCGCCGGCGCGAGCACCTCCTCGCCGGGCGCGAGGATCTCATGGTCCAGCGTGAGCTCGCTCCGGAGCGCCTCCGGGTCCTGGAAGGGCCCTCGACCGACGCCGATCAGCGACTTGAAGCGCCCTGGATAGGTGCGGAACGCCGCCGCGTTCGGGCCGGCGGCCACGAGCACGACCTCTGCCGTGTAGGCCGCGTCCGCGACCTCGTAGAGCTCGACGAGGGACCGGTAGTCGCCGGGGCGGAGCGGCGCGCTCCTCGGGATGTCGATACCGAGACTCAGGTTGACCACGGAGAAGCGCTCGCGGACGCAGAAGCGCAGCGCGGCGATGAGCCCCTCGCGCGAGCATCGCCCGTCCTCGCCGAGCGCGCGGACGCTCGTGATCTCGGCCCCGGGCGCCATGCGGTGGACGATGCCCGCGCACGCCGTCCCGTGCCCGCTGACGTCTCCCGGCGCGCACGGCGCGGCCTCGTGCGCGCCGCCGCGGCGGACCAGCGCCACGTGGCGCAGCGACGCCGTGCTCAGCGCGGGGTGCGAGGCGTCGACGCCGGAGTCGACAAGCGCGACGCGCACGCCGGCGCCGCGGCGCGCCTCCCCGCGCGCCGCGTCGTCGAGGTCTCCGCCCGGTCCTGCCGGAGGGGGCGCCGTCACGCCGAGCTCCCCTCCCCCTCGGCGAGCGGCCCCTGTGCGCCGCCGGCGCCGCGCGCGTAGGCGTCGATCCGCGCGAGGAGGTCGAGGGCGAGGCGGGCCTCGGCCTCTCCGTGCTCGGCGAGCCTCCCCACCACCGCCGCGAGCTCCAGGCGGCGGCGGTACTCGGGCGTGAGGCGGAGCGCGTGGATGTGCCGCTCCAGCGCGGCGCGGAGCGAGGTCGGCGGCGGGGCCGCTCCTTCCTGCGCCGACTGGCCCGGCGCCTGCGCGAGCAGGTCTGGCATCGCGCGGGCGAAGAGCTCGAAGACGACCCGTTCGGTGCGGAACGACTCCACGGTGAGCGCGAGGACCTCGGCGAGCCGCTCGGCCATGTCGAGCTCCCTCCCTCCGAGGGGAGCGTCATGCGAGAAGAGCGCGGCGCCGCCCACGGTCGCCGCGCCGACGCGGATCGGCACGAAGATCGCGGCCGCCGGCGCCGCGGCCAGCAGCGGCCGGAGCGGCGCGATCATCGGGTCGCCGTCGGACAGCCCCACCGCGTGCCCACCGCCGCCGCCGAGCAGGAACGCGAACGGCGTGCCGCTCGGCGGCAGCTCCGCGCCCGGGGCGCGGAAGCCGGCGGCGTCGGCGACGACGGGCACCGTGAGCCGCCCGAGCACCTCCATCTCGACCGCGACGAGCGCCTCCGAGCACGGCACCGCGAGGCAGGCGAAGCGCAGGTGCTCCCCGAGCCCGCGCACGCGCGCCTCGACCGCGCCGAGGAGCGCCGCCGACTCGACGGTCGCGAGCAGATCGCGGAGGCGCGCGGTGAACGGGGCGAGCGGCGAGCGCAGCGCGTGCGGGTGGGGCGGGAGGGCCCGCGCCGGGGCGGGCGGGGCGCCCGGCGCGGAGCGGTCGGCGAGCGGCATGGGGCGGCGATGCTACCGCCGGAGGGCCCTCGAGCGAACCGCCATGACGCCCGCGCCGAGCCGCTGCCCCCCGGACGGCGCTGCCGGCGGGCGCGGCGGCCCGCCCTCCCGCCCTGCGAGGTTCCGGTTGACGTGCCCTGCTCCTCTCCTAGCATGCAAGGACATGCGGCGATTCGGCTGCCCCGCGCACCGTCCGGAGCGATCGACCGCGCACGCGGCCGACGGATCGCGGTTCACGGCCGCGAGGCCCCTCGATCCGGCGCGGGCGCGATGAGCCCGTCCGTCCGCGAGCAGCGGCTCCGTCTCGCCGTCGTCCTCTGGGGTGTCCTCGGCGTCGTGGCCGTCCTGGTCGAGGCGATCTACCGGCTCGCGGCCACGGCGGTTCGCATCCTGACAACCCACGATCTCACGACAGCCCAGCTCATCCTTCTTGCGGCCTGGACGGTCGTGATCGCCTATTTCGAGGGGTATCGCGGCTTTCAGCAGCGCTTCTCGCCGCGGGTGATCGCGCGCGCGCTCCACCTCGCGGAGCACCGTCGGCCCCTGCATGTGGCGCTGGCGCCGCTCTACTGCATGGCGCTCTTCCACACGACGCGCCGCCGGCTGATCGCAACGTGGGTGCTCATCGTGGGCATCGTGGCGCTCATCCTGCTCGTCCGGCAGATGTCCCCGCCCTACCGCGCGATCGTCGACGCGGGCGTCGCGTTCGCGCTCGCCTGGGGGACCGTGTCCATCCTCGTCTACCTCGCGCGGGGGCTCGCGGGCCGCCCGCCCGGCATCCCGGCGGACGTGCCGGAGGACGCCCTCCGCGCCGGCAACGACGCGGAGCGACTCGCCCGTCCGGCCGTGCAGGCGGGCGGCCCCTGCGATCCGTGAAGCCGAGCAGACGAGCGGGCGGCTCCTGCGAACCAGGAGCTCCGCGCAAGCGGCCGATCTCCACAATGGCACAGCCAGGCGGGCGAGCGGCGCTGTGACTCCCGATCGGCGCGGCTCACGGTACGCCCTGATCTGAACCGCGTTGCGGCCTCACCTGTGGCCTTCTGGTCATCGCCTCCGACGTCGCGATTCGCGGCGACAATTCGCGGCAACAGGCACTTTGTAAACACATCTTCATGCCACGCGTGTGGCGCGATGCCTCGCGCGGCGCGGCCCGCGCAGGGGGGAGCGCGCTGTCGCGCGGCGCCTCGGCGCCTGCGGCCGCAGTTGGCCCGGGCCGTGCTCCAGGCCCGGGGGCCGGGAGCGCTCGTCGAGAGCGCGTCACCGACGATCAACCGCGCTCCGTGGAGCGCACCGGGGCACCGTGCAGGACTCGATCAACAGCCAGGAACCGGCCGATAAGAGAGCAGAGATCGCCGACGAGCTCATCGTGCCTGTCGTCGCGCAGGAGCTCGAGGTGCAGAAGCGCACGGTCGAGTCTGGACGCGTCCGCATCACCAAGCAGGTTCACGAGCGGCTGGAGACCGTCGAGGAGCCGCTCGTGAGCGAGCGCGTCGTCGTGGAGCGCGTCGCCGTCAATCAGGTGGTGGCGGAGCCGCCCGCGACCCGGCAGGAGGGCGACACCCTGATCGTGCCGGTCGTCGAGGAGGTGCTCTTCGTCGAGAAGCGCCTGGTGCTGAGGGAAGAGCTCCGCATCACCCGGGTCCGCGCGGTCGAGATGAGCCCGCTGGAGCGCGTCACGCTCCGGAGCGAGGACGTGCGGGTGGAGCGCGTCTCCCCGCGCGAGCGCGACGGCAAGTGAAGAGCTTTCGAGGGGCTCCGGCGTCCCGGGCCCCGAGCCACGAACCCCACCCTCGCGCGCGGCGCGGGGGACAACGGTCCAGAGGGACCCCACCGACCCTGGAGGTCACGTCATGAATCACAGCGAACGTTCCATGTCCCCGTCCCAGCGTTCTCAGCAGCTGAGCAAGTCCCAGCAGACCACCAAGACCGCCACCTCGACCGCGAAGACCGAGGACCTCCGGGCCGACGTCCTGCAGGAGCAGGTCGCCGTCCCCGTGATCGAGGAGGAGCTTCAGGTCGGCAAGCGCGAGGTGAACCGCGGGGGCGTGCGCGTGTCGAGCCGCCTCGTCGAGCAGCCGATCCAGGAGTCGGTGAGGCTGCGCGAGGAGCACGTCCACGTCGAGCGGCACCCGGTGGATCGGCCGGTTCAGCCGGCGGCGCTCGACACCTTCCAGTCCGGCACCGTCGAGCTCGTCGAGACCGACGAGGAGGCGGTCGTCGCGAAGAAGGCGCGCGTCATCGAGGAGGTCGTCGTCAGCAAGGCGGTCACCCAGCGGACCGAGCAGATCCGGGAGACCTTGCGTCACACCGAGGTCCACGTCGAGCCGGTCAGCGCGACCGAGCG
This sequence comes from Sorangium sp. So ce887, assembly GCF_051521455.1. NCBI lineage: Bacteria > Pseudomonadati > Myxococcota > Polyangiales > Polyangiaceae > Sorangium > Sorangium sp. So ce887. The sequence goes on from NZ_CP150354.1 coordinate 7,509,783, forward strand.
CAGCAACGGCGCGCGAGGGTACGAGCAGTACGACACCGACTTCCGGCAGCACTACAAGACGGGCGCCTACTCCAAGCACGGCTATGCCTACGAGCAGGTCGCGCCGGCGTATCTGTTCGGCTACCAGCTCGGCACGTCCCAGAACTTCAAGGGGCACGACTGGACGACCATCGAGATGGAAGCGGGCAAGGCGTGGGAGGAGCGCAATCCCGGGACCTGGGAGCACATGAAGGCCGCGGTGCGGCACGCCTGGGACAAGGTCACGGGCAAGGCGTAGGAGGGCGGCGCTGACGCGCCGCTGAGCCCCCGAGACGGGAGAGCGCTGGAGGCGCCGGGAGATGGGTTCTCTCGGCGTCTCTTTGCTTGCTCCGATTCAGGACCAGCCCTCTTCCAGCCGCGCCGCATGGGCGCCGGGGCCTCGGCCTCGTGCCTCGCTCGCGGGGCGCGGCTTCCATCGGAAGGCCAGCACCACGATGAGCGTCGTGCACGCGATCTCGATCGCCGCGAAGAAGCGATAATAGCCGGCGGTGGGACCCATCATGAGCGTCGCCGCGACGACCGCGGTCTTGATGGCGCCGGCCACGATGTTGGCCCACCGGTTGGCCCGATGCGGCAAGATGCGCGACAGGAGCGTCATCGCGATCGGGATCTCCATGAGCACGGCTGCGCCGAGGAGGAACTCGCGGGTGATCCGGAGCGAGTCGACCTGGCCGCGCAGGAACTGCGCGAGCATCGTGGAGTCCATCAGCCCCACGACGTCGGCATAGAGGTAGTTGAACATCGCGAAGATCCACAGCGCCGAGAGGAGGCGCTCCATGTCCCGGGGCGGCGGGTGGATCGCGGCGGGCGGCGTCGAGAGGGTGTGTTCCGGGTGCCTCATGCGACGAACGTAGCGGTTCGCGTTCGTTCAGCCGATGGTTGAATCCGCAGATTCACTGTGCAAGGATGCACAGGTGGACTGGGACGACCTGCGGCACGTGCTCGCCCTCGCGCGGCACGGCACGCTGAGCCGCGCCGGCGTCGGGCTGCGGACGACCCACACGACGGTGGCGCGCCGCATCCGGGCGCTTGAGGAGCGCCTGGGGGTGCTGCTCTTCGCGCAGACGCCCGACGGCTACGTGGCCACGGCGGCGGGCCAGGACGTGGTGGAGGTCGCCGAGCGGACCGAGGCCGAGCTGCTGGCGCTCGAGGCGCGCGTGCTCGGCCGGGACGCGCAGCTCCAGGGAAGGCTCCGCGTCTCCACGATGGATATGCTCTTTCGCGTGTACCAGCCGGCGTTCTCGTCGTTCACCGAGCGCTACCCGGGCGTCGAGCTGACGGTCGCCTCCGGCGACAGCGAGGTCAGCCTGCCGCGCCGCGAGGCCGACGTCGTGCTGCGCATGACGAGCTCCCCCCCCGAGCACCTCGTGGGGCGCAAGGTCGGCCGCGTGCAGTTCGCCGTGTACGCGAGCAAGGGCCTCGCGGAGCGCGCGGGGCAGCCGGCGCGCTACGCCGACTTCCCCTGGATCCACTGGGACGAGCGGCTCGACCCGCGCTGGCTCGACGCGTGGCTGGCGGCGAACGTTCCGGGCGCGCGCATCGCGATGCGGGTGGACTTCGGCTCGATGGCGCTCCAGGAGGCGGTCGCCGCGGGGATCGGCGCGCACTTCCTCGCCTGCATCGCGGCGGACGGCGACCCGCGGCTCGCGCGCATCGGCCCGATCGACCCCGCGTTCGACCGCGACCTCTGGCTGCTCACGCTCCCCGAGCTGAAGAACGTGAACCGCATCCGCGCGTTCATGGATCACATGGCCGACGCGCTGTCGGCTTGACGCCGCGCTCGCACGGGAGCCGCGTGGGGGCTCACGCCGGTGGGGCGCCGAGCTCCGCGCGCAGGCGATCGCAACGGGAAGCCGGAATCAAACGCCAAGGCGCCAAAAGGCAAGGGAGAGGTGATCGTGCCATGGTGCTCCGCTCAGCGACGAGATTCTCCGACGCCCGCGCCATTGTTGTCGGACAGGATCCCACCGTGGGAGACTGGTGACATGTCGCGGACCTTGCTTGACGGTGAAATACTTATTCGCGGTGAGAATGAGTGGACCGGTCAGGTCGCAGGTAGGAGATGAGGGGCTTCCTTCGAGGCGAGCTTTCTCCCGCGCTCTCGAGCGCGCTCCGCGCCGCTACGGTCCAGTCGAGAAACCGCTTTCACGATCCGGCGCCCATCGACACGCGTGGAGCCCGGATCTCGGAGAGGTGAGCATGTCTCGAAACCTTCGTCAGTTCATCACAGGGTCGCTCGTTGCGGCGCTCGGTCTGCCGGTGGGCTGCATCTCTGCCGATGGAGCGCCCGCCGCCGGGGAGTAGCGCACGTCCCGAGGTGCACCGGCTCAGGTGGGCGGCCCCCGCTCGCCCGTGGGCCGGGCACCGCCTCCGCAGGCTCGTGCCTCACGCCGAGCCCGGCTTCCACCGGCCTGTCGACCTTCGTGGCGTCTCGTGGAACGGGAGGGGATGCTCGTTCCGTGCGCTGCGGGCTCGCTTGACGTCGCGACGTCAGTCGACTGCGATCGCGACCGCCGTGTCGTCCGGGTACGTGAACCCCTGCTCGACGGTGAACGGATCGATGGGGGACGAGCACAGGCCGCCTTCACACGTGGCCGCGCCGAAGAGCTCGAGGGCGATCTCGAACGCTCCGGGCTGCACGGCGACGGCGCGCGGGCAGTCCTCGGCGAATGGATTGTCCGGCTGCGCCGCGCAGGCGATCGGCATCTGCTGGGGCTCGTACAGCAGACCGGTCCAATGGAAGGTCGCGCTCTGTCCGGCGGCGATCTCGATCGCGGTCTCGTCGATGCAGTCGAACGGCCAGCCGTCGTTCGTCTGGACCTCTTCGCAGGTCAAGTGCACGCTCGGGAAATTCGCCGTGCCGAGGCGCCCGCCCTCGGGACCGATGCGGAAGCGCTCGAAGCACTCATGCTCGCGGTAATAGATGGGCGTCGCGCGGTGGTGCGCGGTCAAGTCGTCGCCCGGGACCGGAGAGGGCGGACATCGCGTTCGTCGACCGCGAGAGCGCGCACGTCGCCGAACTCGGCGACGTGCAGTACGTCCCGCCCGGACAAGGCGCGCGGCCAGGCGTGATCAGGCGACCCAACCGTGGGAATGGCGAATATTTATTCCAATTATGCCGAAGTTACGGATAATATACCCTCAGCATGGAGGGCGAAATGAACCAAGGCGCCGAGCGACCTTCGATGAAGGACGCGCACGTCGAAGCGCACGCGGACGTTCCGGCCGACATGGCCGCGGCGGACAACGAGAAGAGCAAGCGTGGCTCACATACCCGCGGCGCTGCGAGTTCCCTCCGCGACAAGCGCTGGGGTTGGCGATGGACGTGGCGCGTCCTTCGTGGGCTTGCAATCATCTACATCGCATTCATCGGCATCCTCGCCATCGAGGAGCTGCAACGTCGTGAAAAGGTCCTGGCCGTCCTGACCGCCCGCGACAACGAGATCGCGGCTGCGCTCGCCGTGATGGGCGACGATCGCGGTGAAGCGTCCAACCCGCAAAAGGAGGTTCTCGACAGGGAACGGACGAAGCTGCAGGGGCTGAAGGCGCGTATGACCACGCTCATCCTCGGTGGCTCGATGAGGCCGAATACGCGACCGCTCAAGGAGATCCTGTGCGAGCTCGCCGCGACCCGAAGCGTCGAGGTCACGTGCGACGGCCAGGAGCAAGACAGGCTTCGAGACCTTGCCGCGGCGCTGTTCCTCAAGAGGACAGCCGAGCAACGCTCCAGCGGAGACGTGTTCGCGGTCCTCATCGTCGTCGCCGCCGTCGGCGGCGCCCTCGTCCGGCTCTACTTGCCCGGAGAGTACGAGCACGACGAGCACGACGACGCGTTCCGCACGGTCTTCCGGGCCATCGGCGGCGGCATCGTCTGTTACCTCGCGCTCAGCGGCGGGAGCATCCCCTTCAGCGGAACGAACCTGACCGCGTACACGAGCCCTGCGACGGGTTCCCTGCTCGGCTTCCTGTCGGGGATGTTCTCGACGAAAGTCTTCCTGCTCCTCTCGTCCGTGGTGGACTCGTGGGTCGGGAAGCTAATGCCGCACGATCCGCCGCGTGCCGAGGCGCCCCCGAGCAGCAAAGCAGTGACCGTCGTGGCGGCGTCGAACGGCGCCGCTGTCGCGGCGGTCGCGCCGGTGAACAAGGCGCCGTCCGCTGGGTCGGAGGCCGGCTGAGTGTGCTTCTCGGCGCAAGCGAGCTTCGCGGCGGCGGCCGCGCTGACGGGCATCGGCGTCCTCACACTCCGCTCGGCGCCATCACGCGCCCACCTGCCTGTCGCTGCCATCCCGCTCCTCTTCGCCATCCAGCAAGCGTGCGAGGGCGCTGTGTGGCTGGTGCTCCGTGACGCTCCCTTCGGTAGGGGCGACACGTCGTTCGCGCGCGTCTTCCTCTTCTTCGCCCTGTTCGTATGGCCGGCCTACGTCCCGGGCGCGCTCGTGCCCATCGAGTTCGCGCGAGCTCGGCGGCGCGCGCTCATGGCGCTGTCGGCTGGCGGAGCGGTCCTCGGCCTCTATCTGCTGGGGTGCGCGTCTCTCCGCGAGTCGGACGCATGCATCGCCTTCGATAACCTCTACTACTGGATCCAGATCGACGCGCCATTGAAGCCGTTCGTGGCCTACGTGTATGCAGCCTTCATCATCGCGCCGCTCGTGCTGTCATCGGTGCGCGGCACGTCGCTCCTCGCTGTCGTCGTGGCCGCTTCGTTCGCGCTGATCGGCTCGCTCTACCGGGCGGGGTTCGTCTCGGTGTGGTGCTTCCTCGCGGCGGCGATAAGCGGCGTCACTGGACTCGTCGTCTATCGCGATACCGGTTCGCCCCACGTCCTCTCTGCACCCCTGCGTCGGGCCGACCGGCGCCCGAAGCAGCTCGCCTGAGCACGTACACCTCGCACGGCGGCTGGGGGGCTCGCCCGACGCGGCCCGTGTAGCTCGGAACTTCGGGATGCCAGCAAGTTCGGGGCGGAGCGCTCGCCGGCGTCGAGGTGCTCGGCCGAACCGCGAGCACAAGAGCCCTGGGGGCGCTGGCGAGCCTAACGTGCTCTGCCTCGAGGAGGCCGGTGCGGAGGGGGCAAGACAGCGGCGCGCGGACATCATCGTCCCCTCCGCTCACGCTCCCGGGCGAGGTCGGCGACATCGGCCCCGGCTTCGCCCTGGAGTGCTGGCGCTCCGAGCAGCCGCCCGAGCGCCTCGTGCGCCACACGGGCCGCTTCGACGTCGCCGGCCCCAGCCGCGCCCGCGCCCGGCCGAGCGTCGCTCTCCTACCGGCGCACGTGCCCGGTCCTCCGGCTCAATCGATCGTCAGCGACACGGTCTGACTGGCGTGCGCTCCGTTCGACGCCGTCACCTGATAGACGCCGGACGGATACGACTCCTCGATCAGGATCCTGCGCTTGTTGATCTTGGAGATGGGAGCCAGCGCGTCGATATCGTTCCCGGTGATGCGCACGGTCGTCAGGCCCTCGACGAAGTTGTCGCCGATCACATGGATGGGATACCAGACGAGCAGGTCGCGGTCCGACGCGAACCCCCGGATGGTCGGCGGCAGGTTCGGATTGGGCGCGGGCTCGGGGGGGCAGTCGGCCCACGGCGGGCAGTCGCCGAGGGAGCGGTACGGATCGCGTCCGAGGAGCTCCTGGACGCGCCATTCGGTGGTCAGCCGCCTGCGCAGCCCCTGAGGGTCGGTCATGCTGGGAAGCGACGGCACCTTCGGCACCGCGTCGAAACACCCGCTCTGGTCGGCGTGATCGCGGCACACCGCCACGTCGACCTCGCTGGCGACGAACCGAGAGAGCCACTCCGCGATCGGGAGAGGTCCATCCGGCTCGATGGCGGGGTCGAGGACCATGAGCTGCCCGCCGGCCCGGACCACGGGTGCAACGTGGGCGCTCCACGACACCGAGCCGTCCGGCTCGTTCTCGGTCGCCAGGGTCAATCCGATGTTCACCCTGGAGTGGACTCTGGCAAACCAGGGCGTCGGATACCCCCACTGGGTGAGGAAGTAGGTCGCCGCCGGGGCCCGGTCCTGGCAGCCGTTATCGGCCTCGAGCCAGGAAATCCGCCGCGGAAAGCCGGGTTGCTCCGGCAAGGCGAGCTCCGCGAGCCGCGTGTCGCGGATCGCTTCGAACCCATCGCTCAGCTGCGCCTCGGTCCAGCTGGGGACGCAGTCGACCGGCAGGTTCTCGAGCGGGCCCTTGAGCTCGTTGAACGAGAGTGGACCGTCGGGCAGCTGGCAGCTACCGCTGCCGGCGCCTCCCTGGAGCGGCGCCCCCACATCCGAGCGCTCGATGTCGAGATCCGGCTCGGAACCCGGGTCCTCGCCGCCGCCGCAGGCCGACGAGGCCATGACCATGGCCGCGACACAGAAGAATTTCGCCAAAGCAAGGTACGGCTGTCTCATGACCTGGGGATGCGGACCGCGGTGCGCCCTACCCGGTACAATGTCGGGAACCGCGGGAACAAAGGAGCACGACGTGCCGAAGTCCGATCCATTGCGCGCGCTCGAATCGCGGCTGCGCGCCGACGATCCCAGGAGCCGGGGGCCGACCGAGGCAGCCGCTCGTCCGCCACGTGACGTGGAGGCATGGCGGCGCTACGGCGAGCTCCTGGCTGCGGCGGGTGATCCGCGCGCCGAGCTCGTGGCCATCGAGCTGCGGTTCCTCGAGCGCTCGCCGCGGGAAGAGCTGGAGCTGCTCCGCCGGCGCAACGTCCTCCAGGCCGACCTCAAACGCGCGCACGGGCTCGACAAGGACGTCTCCGGCGAGTGGTGCTGGGCCTTCTTCGTCCCGTCGTCGGTCGGCGGAGACCTCGTGGGGGCCCTGGGGCGGCTGGCGGCGTGCTCCTTCGTCTCCGCGCCGGACCTCGAGCTCGACTTCGACGGGAGCACGCAGCCCCTCGGCGACGCCCTGGGGAGCCTCGTTCACCTCGCGCCCCGCACCCTCCGCCTCAAGGATGTGGGGCGACCCCGAGAGGCGCTCGAGTCGCTGCTCGCGCAGGGACGCCCCTTGCTCGCGCGTCTCGAGGGCTTCGCGCTGTCCTGCGACGAGCAACCCGTGTTCGAGACCGAACCGCTCCTCCTCGCCGCGCTGCTCGAAGCTCTCCCTCTCGTCCGCGGGTTGACGCTGTGGTCGTGCGGCCTCGCCGAGGCGGGGATGGTGACGCTGGCCGAGCACGCCTCGAGCCCTCCGCGCACACGCCTCGAGCAGCTCAACCTGGGCTTCGAAGAGGCCCTCGGTCGCGGCCTGGAGGCGCTCCTCGCGTCGGGGGCGCTCGACGGTCTGCAGCGGCTCGCCCTCGGCGCGTGCGACGTGGCCGACGCAGCGGCGAGGGTCCTCGTCGAGAGCCCTGTCGCGCGTCGACTGCGGGAGCTCTCGCTGTGGAGCTGCGACGTCTCCACGGCGGCGCTCCGGCGCATCGGCGAGGGATCGAGCCCCTGGAGCTTGCGCGCGCTCGATCTCGGCGAGACGGCGTTCGACGACGCCTGTGGGCAGGAGCTCGCCGAGCGGGCCGCGCTCCCCCATCTCGAGGTCCTCGACCTGATGTTCGTGCCGCTGAAGACGCACATCCTCATCGCGCTCCTCACGTCGCCCCGGCTGCGGAGCGCGCGGCTGCTCGCGGACGTCGCGGACTTCGAGGAGGAGAGCTCGGCGCGGCTGCGCGCCTTTCGGCCCCGGCTCTTCATCAGCGGATCGCCCGATAGCCTGACGCTCGCCTTCCAGCGGTCCGACCACTGGCGAGCCTGATCGCCGTGCAGGCAGCGCCCGGTGCCTCGTCCGGCTCGGCTCGAGGCGCTTCAGGTGGACGAGCCCGAAGAGGCTCGCCGGCCCCGGTGATCAGGCGACGCGCGCTGCGCCGCGGTTCGCGCCGGCTGGCGGAGGCCTATCGAGCAGCACGAAGCGCGCAAATAAGGGGATCCCTTAGGTGACAGGGGTCGAGCGCTGCAGCGCCTCGGCCAGCAGCGACCGGTAGAGCGGCGAGCCCTCGCGCAGCGACTCGTGCGTGCCCACCGCCGCGACCCTGCCCTCGTCGAGCAGCACGTTGAACGTCGACCTGAGGAGGTGCGGCCCGTGGGTCACAACGATCGCGGTGCGCCCGGCGGCGACCTCGCACACCGTGCGCAGGAGCGCCTCGGCGGTCGCGCCCGGCAGGCCCGCCTCCGGCTCGTCCAGCACGAAGACGCGCGGCTCGCGCAGCAGCACCCGCGCGAGCAGCAACCGCCGCGCCTCGCCGCCGGACAGGCTCGGCGGCGACGTGCGCACCTCGGTCGCGATCCCGCGCGCCGGCCGCGTCCCCGCCGGCCTGTCCGACCCCCCCGCCAGCTCGTCGAGCTCCACCCGGCGAAGCGCCTCGCGCATGCGGTCCTCCGAGGGCGCAGGCGCGAGGCCGAGCGCGAGGTTGTCCGCGATGCTCCGCTCGAACAGCCGCGCCGACTGGCCCACCACGCCGAAGAGCCGCGGCAGCTGCTCGGGCGGGATCTGCCGGAGATCCACGCCCCCCACGGAAATCGCGCCCGACGACGGCTCGTCCAGGCGCAGGAGCAGGCGCAGGAGCATCGATTTGCCGCTGCCGGAGCGGCCGCAGACGCCGACCACCACGCCGGCGGGAATGGAGAGCGACACGTCCTCGAGCACCGGACGGCTCGCGCCCGGCGGGGTGAAGGTGACCCGCTCGAAGACGATCGCCAGAGGCCCCATGGCCTCGCCGTCCAGGCCGGCCGCGGGGGCGCCGCCCGGACGCGGCGGGTGCTCCGGCAGGCGCAGCAGGGCGAGCGTCGCGCGCAACAGCGGGGCGCGCTCGAGGAAGCCGGCGCGGAGCGCGTCGAGCGCCTCGAGGCGCGCCATCAGGAGCGGCACCACGAGCAGGAGCTCGCCGATCTCGCCCGCGCCGGCGTCCCCGCGGGAGGCCGCGATCGCCGCCACGATGACGAGCGGCGAGAGCGCCGCGAGCACGCCCTTGATCTGGCCCGAGACCGCGAGCGCCTGGCCGAAGCGGCGGCGCGCGTCCGCGACCCGGTGCGCCGCCCCGGCGAGCTCGCCCTCCGCCTGGGCGCGGGCGCCGAGCAGGCGCAGGTCCTCCGCGCCCGCGAGCGCCTCGCCGAGGGCGCCGAAGACGGCCGTGTCGGCGTGCTGCATCTCCCGCATCGCGCGCGCCACGCGGCCCGAGGCGCGATCCGCGGCGAGGCGCGAGGCCGCGAAGAGCGCCGCGCCGCCCGCGAGGACGAGCGCCATGCCGCTCGAGACGAGCGACGCGGCGAGCACCGCGAGCGTCGCGAGCGCCTGGGGCAAGCCGGTGGCGAAGGCGACCCCGAAGTCGGCGACGAGGCCGGCGTCGCGCGCGATCGCGAGCCGCACGACCTCGGCGCCCCGCGCGGGCGGCGCGGGCCGCGCACCGGAGCCGGCCGGCGGCCGGGGCGACGCGGCGGGCCCCGCCGCCTGGGCGTCCAGGAGGGCGCGCCCTGCGGCGTCGACGTCCCGGGGCGAGGCGGAGAGCGCCGCGCGGAAGAGCGCGACGCGGAGCGCGGCGGTGAGGTCGCCGGCGAGCTCGGAGCTCTTCCGGCTCGACAGCACCGCCGCCGAGGCCGAGGCGAGCGTGGCCCCCAGCGCGGCGAGGACCACCGCGGACGGCGGCGCGCCGTCGAGCAGCCGGGCGAGCGCGCCGCCGAGGCCGCTGGAGGGCGTCGCAGCGCGCCCGGCCACGGCGCCGAGGGCCGCGCCGGCCATCGCCGGCAGGAGGCCGGACAGGGCGCCCGCGAGCGAGGAGAGCGCCACGACGAGGGCGAGGCGCAGCCCTCCGGAGAGGGCCGCGCGGCGCTCTGCCGGCCCCTGCGCCCCCGCCGGCCCCTGCGACATGTGCGCCCCGCCCCCCTCGCGCAGCGAGCGAAGACCGATCCGCAAGATCGCGAGGAGCGCGCGCATCGACGTGCGAGGCCACGCTACACCGCGGACGCCGTTGCGCGCGACGCGCATTCGATCGACCCTCTCCCCGTGCGCACCGCGCTCGTGGTCCTGCTCCCGCTGCTCGCGGCCTGCGAGCGCCCTCAGCCCGCGCCGCCGGCGGAGGCCGACGCCGGGGCTCACACCCCCTGGACGCGCGGCGCCGCGCCGTCCCTGAGCGAGCGCAGCGCCCACCCCCGGACAGGCGGTGCGCCGGCGGTGGGCTCCGCCGAGCCGGACGCGCTCGAGGAGATCCTCGCCGCTGCGCGGGAGGCCGCGCCCAGGCCGGGCGACGGCGCGAGCCTCGCGAAGATCGGCACGAGCACCGGCCTGCCGGCGCCCTCCGCGCCCCCGCCGGCGCCGGCGCCCGACCCCACCCCGGCCCCGCGCTCGCGCGTCGAGATCGGCGCGCCCATGATGCCGGCCAACATGTCGAGCCCCGCGATCGAGAAGGCGGCGCGGGCGCAGCTCTACTGGGACCTCGTGCAGCGCTGCCGCGGCCCGGACGGCAAGACGCTGCCGCCCGACGCCGTCCGGGTCGAGTTCAACGTCGACGCCGAGGGCTACATCGTGGTGCCGACGATCATCGGCAGCGCCTCCGACCCCCGCCACGACGAGGCGGCCACGTGCATGCGCCGGGAGCTGTCCGGCGCCGCGTTCCGCGCGCCGGCGGGCGCACGCGGGCTGCCGACCCGGGTCGACGCCACCGTGCCGTCGGTGGACTGACCGGCCCCGGCGCCGGCGGCCCCCCGCGCCGCCTGGCGACGCCGGCGGCCCCCGCGCCGCCTCAGTCGAGGCGCGAGACGCTGAGCGGCCGCATCAGCGCCCGCTTCTTGTCCTGGTGCTCGTGCATCCGCTTCAGCACGTCGACGACGAAGGCGACCGTCGCGACGATGTTCTCGCCCTGGTTGAGCATCACGCACTCGGCGCGCGAGCTCATCGCCGCGTCCGTCACCTCCCCGCGGGTCGGCACGCCGGTCTTGTTCAGGCTCTCGAGCACCTGCGTCGCCCAGATCGCCGGGACCAGCGCGGCCTCGCACAGCCACAGGAGCTCCTCCTGGACCTCCGCCAGCCGCACGAACCCCATCTCGACGGCCATGTCGCCGCGCGCGAGCATCACCCCCACGTTCTCGCTGCGCATCGCCGTGAGCAAGAGCCGCGGGAGCTGCTGGAACGCAGGCGTCGTCTCGATCTTGAGCACGATCCCGAGGTGAGCCGCCTCGCGCGCGGAGAGCTCCGCCTGGAGGCGCTCCACATCGGAAGGAGACCGAACAAACGAGAGCCCCACCATGTCCGCGTGGCGCGCGATGAAGTCGAGATCCTCGAGATCCTTCGGCGCGAGCGACGGGATCCCGAGCTCGGTGTCCGGAAAGTTCAGGCCCTTTCCAGGCTTCAGCTTCACCGAGCCCTGCCGCGCGAAATCCACCTCCACGAGCGCGGCCCCCTCGGTCACGGCCTGGACCGTGCCGCCCAGCCGCCCGTCGTCGTAGAACACCCTGTGCCCGGGCCGGAGGTCGTCGACGACCTCCGGGATGGAGCAGCCGACCGCGAGCGCCTCCTCGGCCTCGGCCCCGCCCGCCAGGGCGCGCGCCCGCTTCACGTCCTTGCAGAGCCAGAACCTCGGCCGCTCGCCCGACGCAGGGAGCGTGACGCGCGCCGACCCGCCGATCTTGCTCACGCGCGGGTTGGGCCCGGCGATGTCGCAGAGCACCTTGTACGCGACCCCGGTCTCCTGCCCGGCCTTCCGCAGCCGCTCGAGGAGCTCGGCCCACGCGTCCGCGTCCCCCTTCGAGCAGTTGATCCGCGCGATGTCCATGCCGCCCTGGAGCAGCCGCTTCAGCTCGCCCTTCCGCGCGTCCCCGGGCAGCGTGACCATCACCCGCGTCTGGCGCCCCTGCCCCCCCTCACCGAGCAGCGCCAGCGCGTGCTCCTCCAGCAGCGCGCCCCCCGACGCGAACGTGGTGGGGGGCTCGACGCGCTCGCGCGCCTCGGGGCGCCGCGCGAGCGCGTCGAGCGCGCCGAGCACCGCGTCCAGCGAGGCCAGCGCGCAGCTCTCCAGGCGCCCCAGAGAGCTCAGCCCGAGCGAGGCGAGCCGCCGCTGCAGCTCGCGGAGGTCCTGCTGCCGGACGGCGAGGTAGTGGAGCAGGTTCGTCGCCCCCGCCCGGTGCCGCGGGTGCACCGCCTCGAGCAGGTGCCGGTAGCGCTGCTCGTGCTCGCCGGCGCTCGCGCGCAGCGCCTCCACGGCGGCGAGAGCATGCTCAACAACCTGCGGGTCGGGACAAGCCATGACGCGATCTCCGGGCTCCGGTGCGCGGATCCTCGCACCGCTGCGGCGCACCGCGACGCGCGGCGCGCCGGCGAGTCCAGCACCGCGCTCCGGGCAAGTCCAGCGCTGCAACCCCCGCAAAGCGCCGGCGACAACAGAACGTCTCCGTTCCGCCACAGCGCCGTCACAGAGGGCCGCCACCCGCGGCCAGCGCCGCGGCGGGCGCTGCCCCGGGGCGCTACGCGGGCGCGCGGTACCGCGCCACGACCACCGTGATGTCGTCGTCGGGGCTCGAGCACCAGCCCTCGACGTCCCTCAGGATCCGGTCGCGGATCGCCTCGACGGGCGCGGTCTGGACGGCCTCGATGGCGGCGCAGAGCCGCTCGAGCCCGAACTGCTCGCGGTGCGCGTTGCGGGACTCCGTCACGCCGTCGCTGTAGAGCACGAGGACGTCCCCGTCCTCCAGGACGAACTCGGCGTCCCGCGTCACCGCGTCGATGACAGGCAGCACGCCGATCCAGACGCCCGTGCTCGGGATGCACACGCACCGCCGCGTGCGCGCGGAGCACACGATGATGTCGTCGTGCGCCCCCGCGAACGTCACCCGCCCGCTCCGATCGTACCGGAGGAGCAGCAGCGTCGCGTGCTCGTCCCGCTTCAGCCGGCCGCGGACGTTCTTGAACACCGCCTTGTTCAGCGCCGCGAGGAGCTCGCTCGGGCTCGCGCCCGGATCCCGGCTCGTCAGCGCCGAGACCATGCTCTGGATCATCAGCATCACGAGCCCCGCCGCGAGCCCGTGCCCCGCGACGTCGCCGATCCCGAGCCACCCGCCCCCGGGCGTCGCGATGACGTCGTAGTAATCGCCCCCCACCTCGGCAGCCGGCGTCATGGCCGCGCAGAGCTCCAGCCCCTCGACCTCGAGCTCCTCCGGCACGAGCGTCGTCTGAAGGCGCGCCGCGAGGGCGGTCTCCTGCCGCTCGCTCTCCTGCTCCAGCCGCTCGCGCAGCTCCACCTGGCGGACCATCTCCCGGTGCAGCGCCACCGTCTTCACCGCAGAGCCAATCTGGAGCCGCAGCGCGTCGTACGCCGTCTCGGACATGCCGCTGTTGAGCGCCATGATCCCGAAAAACTCGGTGTCCCCAAACGTGAGTGGCATCACAACGGTGCTCCTGCGCTCGTGCGAGCTCAGGAACCCGGGCGGAGCGAGGGAGCGCGCGGGGAAGCTCTCCGCGGGGGGCGCCACCTCGCGGCCGTCCTCCATCAAGAACAGCGTCTTCAGGGCGGTGCGCTGGGCGTCCTCGTAGAGCGAGACGGCGGCGCAGGTGACGTGCAGCCGGGGCATCTCCGAGGCCAGCATGCGCTTGAAGAGCGGCAGGCTCAGGCACGTCGAGAACCACCGCCCGCTCCAGCTCAGATCGATCGCGGCGACCTCGACGTCGAGGCGCTGGCGCCCCTCGGCGCGCACCGACGCGGTCCCGACGAGGACGCGGCATGCGTGCCAGAGCTGCTCGAGGGCCTCGTTCGCGGCGGCCCCGGCCGGGTCCTCGCTCGGCCGGCGGAGCCGCGCGCGCAGCAGCGTGATCACGCCCTGGAACAGATCGAGGAACACCCCGTCGCGCGCCGCCGCGTCGAGGACGCGCTCCAGGACGAGCAGGAAGCGCCCCTCGCTCCCCTCGAGCTCCTCCTCCAGCGCCGACAGGAGCTCGCCGGACCAGCCGTCGAGCGAGGCGGCCGGGATGCCCACCGCGCGCTCGAGCGCGCGCCCGAGCTCGTCGCGGCGGCCGCCGAGCGCGAGCGCCCCGTGGCGCGGCGGCGGGCTCGTGAGCGGCGGCAGCGCGGCGACGGCTTGATAGGCGCAGCCGCACGACTCGCGCCGCGTGAGCTCGATCGGCTGCGTGCGGAGCTCGGGGACGCGCTCGCCGTCGAGCATGCGCAGGACCGTCTCGAGCGCGATCTCCCCGAGCCGCTGGATCGGCTGGCGGACCGTGGTGAGCGACGGCTTCGCGTAGCGCGCCACGCCGACGTCGTCGAAGCCGCACACGAGGATGTCCCGGGGGACATTGCGGCCCTGCGCCTTCAAGAGCTCGATCGCGCCGAGGGCCATGTTGTCGTTGGCGGCGAGCACCGCGTCGAGCTCGACCCCGCGGGCCAGGATCTCGGACATCGCGACCCGGCCGCTGTCGACCGTGAACTCGCCGGCCGCGACGAGGCGCTCGTCGCAGGGAAGCGCGCGCGCCGCGAGCGCCTTCCGGTACGCGTCGGCGCGGAGCCTCGCCTCCCCGTTGTTGGCCGGCCCGCCGATGTACGCGACGCGCCGGCACGCGTGCTCGTCGAGCAGGTGGCCGGCCGCCATCTCGATCCCGAGGCCGTTGTCGACGACGATGCTGGGGACGCCCACGAGCGGGATCCCGATGCTGCACACGGGCAGCGGCGCGTAAGCACGGCAGAAGCTCTGCACACCCTCGACGCCGACGTGGTTGCAGAGCGGCGCCGCGGCGACCACGATGCCGTCGACCGCCTCCGGGCCGACGAGGCGATAGATGCTGTTCTGGGCGACCTCGGAGGCGCTGTGGCCGGCGAGCGTCTCGCCGACGGCGATCACGAGATTGACGTCGTGCGCCTCGGCGGCGCGCTCGACCCCGATCCGGACGGCGGACTGGTACTCGCCGCGCACATAATCCATCACGAGGGCGATCGTCCGGCGCTTCTGCTCCATGTCCTCGGGCTCTCGGGTCAGGCGTCCTCGATCGAGACAAGCTCCGGGGACATGCGCTCGAGCGCCGCCAGGCTCCGCCTTTGCCATCCGAGCCGCGCGTCCGCGATGAACAGCACCTTGCACTTCATCCCATGGCCCGCGAGGCCGCAGATGAAGCTGATGAACGCCTTCAGGCAGCTCGAATTCAGGAAGTAAAGGGCCCTGACGTCGAACTCGACGACGTGGATGGAGAGGCGCTGCACCTCCGCCTGGAGCGCCTTGAGGCAGAGGCCGAGCGCCGGCGCCGCCGCCATGTCGCCTGTCCCGCTGAGCTTGACGCCGAGGGTGTCGTCCCTCAGGGTCGGAGCGATCCCGAAGCTGTCCGTGACGACAGGCTCAACCCGCAAGCTGCTCATCGACCCTCCATCTCCCGACCGGCGCGCGCGCGAGGCGCGTCAGCTCGTCGCCCTCGCCCTCGAGCGCGCGCTCCTCGTCCCGCGCCATCGCGCAGACGCTGGACACCGGCCGTAACACCGCGGTAGCCGCCCGTTGGCTCGGAAGAAACGTGATGCACCCACGTGATGTACAGGAACGGCGAAGCGTTCTGGCTCACTCCGGAAGCTAACACGACCCGACCAGCGTACGTCGTTCTTGCACGGGATCCAATCCCCTCGGTCCGCCGTACGGTCATGTAGGCGCGCTCGCGGCCGCGCGCCATCACCGCGCCGGGCCGTCAGGGCTGCCGGGGCGCTCGGTACCTCGCCACGACCATCGTGATGTCGTCGTCCGGGCTCGGGCACCAGCCCTCGACTTCCATCAAGATCCGGTCGCGGATGGCCACGACGGACGCAGACTGGGCCGACTCGACGGCGGCGCAGAGCCGCTCGAGGCCGAACTGCTCATGGTGGGCGTCGCGCGCTTCGGTCACTCCATCGCTGTACAGCACGAGGACGTCGCCGTCCTCCAGGACGAACTCGGCGTCTCGCGTCATCGCGTCGATCGCGGGCAGCGCGCCGATCCAGACACCCGAGCTCGGGATGCACACGCAGCGACGGGTGCGCGCGCGGCACACGATGATGTCGTCGTGCGCCCCGGCGAACGTCACCCGCCCGCCCCGCTCGTACCGGAGGAGCAGCAGCGTCGCGTGCTCGTCCCGCATCAGGCGGCCGCGGACGTTCTCGTACACCGCCGCGTTGATGGCCGAGATCAGCCGGGCAGGGCTCGCCCCCGGGTCCCTGCGCGTCAGCGCCGAGACCATGCTCTGGATCATCAGCATCACGAGCCCCGCCGCGAGCCCGTGCCCCGCGACGTCGCCGATCCCGAGCCACCCGCCCTCGGCGGTCGCGAGCACGTCGTAGTAGTCGCCGCCGACCGCGGCGGCCGGCTTCATGATGGCGGACAGCTCGAGCCCCTCGACCGAGAGCCGCTCCGGGACCAGCGTGGTCTGGATGCGCGCCGCCACGACGCTCTCCTGGTGGATCTTCTCCTGCTCCAGCCGCTCGCGCAGCTCCACCTGCCGGATCATCTCCCGGTGCAGCGCCGCGGCCTTGACCGCAGAGCCGAGCTGGAGGCGGAGCGCGTCATAGACCAGCTCGTGCGCACCGCTGTTGAGCACCGCGACACCGAACTTCTCCAGGTCGCCGAACGCGACAGGGATCGCGATCAGGGTCGTGCGCTCTTCGCCCCCCAGAAAGCCGTCGGGCGCGAGGAGCCGGGCCGGGAAGCTCGCGGGCGGCGGCTCCACCTCGCGGCCGCCCTCCATGAGGAAGAGCGTCTTCATCGTGGTTTGCTGCGGGTCGTGGGCGCCGTGCGTGCTGTCATAAAGCGACACCGCGACGCGCGAGAACCCCAGGGCGGGCAGCTCCGACGCCATCACGCGCTTCAGGATCGGCAGGCTCAGGCAGGTCGAGAAGCTCCGCGCGCTCCAGCTGAGGTACATCGACGCGAGCTCCACGTTGAGCCGCCGCTCCCCCTCGACGCGCACGGACGCGCTCCCGATGACGATGCGCGAGGCGTGCCAGAGCCGCTCGAGGGCGTCCTGGAAGACGCCGTCGCCGCCGTCCTCGACCGGCCGGTGGAGCCGCTCGCGGAGCACCGCGATCGCGCCCTGGAAGTGATCGAGGATCGCGCCCGCGCGCCCCGCCGCGTCGAGGAGCGCCTCCAGCGCATGCAGGAAGCGGCCCTCCTTCCCCGTGAGCTCCGCCTCCAGCGCCGACAGGAGATCGCCGGGCCAGCCGTCGAGCGAGCCGGTCGGGATCGACACGCTCCGCCGCAGCGCCCGCTCCAGCGACCCCCGCTGCGCGGCGATCAAGGCCGCGCCGCCCCGCCCCGTGGTGCCCGGAGGCGGGAGCGAGGCGCTCGCCTGGACCCCGCAGCCGCACGACTCGCGGCACGTGAGCTCGACCTCCAGGAGCGCCACGTCCGGAGCGTCCTTGCCGTCGAGCATGCGCACCATGCTGTCCATCGCGAGGGCGCCGAGCCGCTTCATGGGCTGGCGGACGGTGGTCAGGGACGGCTTGGAGAAACGCGCGATGACCGCATCGTCGAAGCCGGCCATGAGGATGTCCTGCGGGACGCGGATCCCCCGCTCCTTGAGCAGCTCCATCGCCCCGAGGGCCATCTTGTCGTTGGCGGCGACCACGGCGTCGGGCTCGCCCCCGCGGGCCAGGAGGTCGCGCATCGCGCTCCTGCCGCTGTCGATCGTGAACGCGCCGACCGCGAAGAGGCGCTCGTCGCGCGGGACGGCGTGCGCCGCGAGCGCTCCCCAGTACGCCTCGGCGCGCGCCCTCGCCTCCTCGTTGTTGGCCGGCCCGCCGATGTACGCGACGCGCCGGCGCCCGTGGGCCTCGACCATGTGCCCGACCGCGAGCTCGATCCCGAAGGCGTTGTCCACGGTGAGGCTCGGGATGCCCTCTATCTCCATCCCGATGCTGAAGACCGGCAGCGGCGCGTAGCCGCGGAGGAACTCCCGCATCCCCTCGATGCCGATGTGATGGCAGAGGGTCGCCGACGCGACGATGACGCCGTCGACCGTCTCGGCGCCGATGAGGTGATAGATGCTGTTCTGGGCCGCGTCCGTCGCCCCGGGCAGCGCGAGCGTCTCTCCGAAGGCGACCAGGAGATTGACGTCATGCGCCTCCGCGGCGCGCTCGACCCCGAACCGCACCTCGGACTGGTAATCTCCGCCCACGTAGTCCATCAAGAGGGCGATCGTCCGTCGCTTCGTGCTCATGCCCACGGCTCTCGGGTCAGGTATCGGCGATGGAGACCAGCTCCGGGGACATGCGCTCGAGCGCCGTCAGGCTCCGCCGCTGCCACCCCAGCCGCGCGTCCGTGATGAACTCCACCTTGCACTTGAGCCCCTGGCCCGCGACGCTGGAGATGAAGCTGATCAACGCCTTGAGGCAGCTCGAGTTCAAGAAATAAAGCGCCCTCACGTCGAACGCGACGGCGCTCACGCGCAGGCGCAGCGCCTCCGACTGGATGTCCTTGAGGAAGAAGCCGAGCGGCCCGACCGCCGCCATGTCGCCCGTGCCGGTGAGCTTGACGCTGAGGGTGTCGTCCCTCAGGGTCGGCTCGATCCCGAAGCTGTCCATGACGACGGGCTCAACCCTCAAGATGCTCATCGACCCTCCACCTCCCAACCGGCGCATGCGCGATGATCGTCAGCTCGTTGCCCTCGATCTTGTAGTCCACGTCGAGCCCGCCCTCGGCGCGCACCCGCGCGAGGCCGAGCCCCGACACCCCTTCTATCATCGCCGTCTCGCAGATGAGCTCGTCATAATGCTTCACCGGATCGATCGCTGTCTTCAGCTCGAACAGCCGCCTCTCCACCTCGCGCAGCCGCTCCGGAGAGGCCTCGTTGCGGGCGCATATCTTCATGACGCACGAGCTCTCGCTCTCCTCCAGCGCGAGCTCGAGGCTGACCTTGGGGCCGGAGGAGTACTTGATGATGTTCTCGGCGAGCTCGTGCGCGGCCATGTAGAACCGCGAGCACACGTTCGCGTCGTCGAGCACCATGCTGCAGAAGCTGGACACCAGGCGAAGCACGCTGTTGGCCATCCGCTCGGTCGGATAGAACGTGATGCACAGGAACAGTGACCCGCTGCGGCTCGGTTCGGACACTGGCACGATTGAGCAGCCTACGGGGTTCTCGGACGGAATCCAATCCCTGTCTTCCTTCCCGCGCGCGAGGTAGCGCTCATGTAGGAAAGCCGGCGGACTGGAGCGACAGCCCCCGGGGCGCGCTGTACCTCGCCACGACGACCGTCATGTCGTCATCGGGGCTCGGGCACCAGCCCTCGACCTCCTTCATGATCCGGTCGCGGATCGCGTCGGCGGGCGCGTCCTGGGAAGACTCGATGGTGGAGCACAGCCGCTCGAGGCCGAACTGCTCCCGGTGGGCGTCGCGCGCCTCCGTCACGCCGTCGCTGTACAGCACGAGGAGGTCGCCGTCCTCCAGGACGAACTCGGCGTCTCGCGTCATCGCGTCGATCGCGGGCAGCGCGCCGACCCAGACGCCCGAGCTCTGGATGCACACGCAGCGACGGGTGCGCGCGCGGCACACGATGATGTCGTCGTGCGCCCCGGCGAACGTCACCCGCCCGCTCCGCTCGTACCGGAGGAGCAGCAGCGTCGCGTGCTCATCCCGCTTCAGCCGGCTGCGGACGTTCTCGTACACCGCCGCGTTGACCGCGGAGACGATGTCGCTCGGGCTGGCGTTCGGGTCGCTGCGCGTCAGCGCCGAGATCATGCTCTGGATCATCAGCATCACGAGCCCGGCCGCGAGCCCGTGCCCCGCGACATCGCCGATCCCGAGCCAGCCCCCCTCCGCGGTCGCGAGCACATCGTAGTAGTCGCCGCCGACCGTGGCGGCCGGCCTCATGATGGCGGAGAGCTCGAGCCCCTCGACCGAGAGCTGCGTCGGCACCAGCGCCGTCTGGATGCGCGCCGCCACGACGCTCTCCTGGCGGACCTTCTCCTGCTCCAGCCGCTCGCGCAGCTCCACCTGCCGCACGACCTCCCAGTGCAGCGCCGCGGCCTTGACCGCGGAGCCGATCTGGAGGCGGAGCGCGTCATAGACGAGCTCGTTCGCGCCGCTGTTGAGCACCGCGACGCCGAATTTCTCCGCGTCGCCGAACGCGACCGGCAGCGCGATCACGCTCCAGCGCTCCCCGTCTCCGAGAAAGCCGTCGGGCGCGAGGAGCCGGGCCGGGAAGCTCGCGGGCGGCGGCTCGACCTCGCGGCCGTCCTCCATCAGAAAGAGCGGCACCATGGTGCTGCGCTGCGGGTCGTCGTAGAGCGACACAGCGACCCGCGAGAACTGCATCCGCGGCAGCTCCGACGCCATCATCCGCCGCAGGATCGGCAGGCTCAGGCAGGTCGAGAAGCTCCGCGCGCTCCAGCTCAGGTACAGCGACGCGAGCTCCACGTTCAGCCGCTGTTGCCCCTCGGAGCGCACCGACGCGCTCCCGACGAGCACGCGCGAGGCGTGCCAGATCTGCTCGAGCGTCTCCGCGAGCGCCGCGCCCCGGAGGTCGCCGGGCCCGCGGCGCACCCGCTCGCGCAGGAGCGTTATCACGCCCTGGAAATGCTCGAGGTTCGCGCCCTCGCGCCCCGCCGCGTCGAGGAGCGCCTCGAGGGCGCGCAGGAAGCGGCCCTCCTCCCCGGCGAGCTCGTCGTCGAGCGCCGACAGGAGCTCACCGGCCCAGCCGTGGAGCGAGCCGGCCGGGATCGCGACGCTCTCCTCGAGGGCGCGCTCCAGCTGCTCCCGCCCGCCGGCGTGCGCGGGCGGGGGCGGCGCGCGCCGCGCCCTGCTCGAGGGCCCGCCCGCCGCGTCCGCCGGGTTGCCGCAGCCGCACGACTCGCGCAGCGTGAGCTCGACCGGGAAGAGGCTGCGCTCCGGGACGGGCTCGCCGTCGATCATGCGCATCAGCGTGTCGACGGCGCGCGCGCCGAGCCGCTTGATGGGCTGGCCGATGGTGGACATCGACGGCTTCGTGAAGCGCGCGATGACCGCGTCGTCGAAGCCGCACACGAGGATGTCCTCCGGGACGCCGAGGCCGCGCGCCTGGAGGGCGTCGATCGCGCCGAGGGCCATGGCGTCGTTGGCGGCGACCACGGCGTCGAGCTCGACCCCGCGATCCAGGATCTCGCGCATGGCGGCGCGCCCGGAGTCGATCGTGAACGCGCCGCACGCGAAGAGGCGCTGGTCGAAGGGCAGCGATCGATCGGCGAGCACCCTGAAGTAGGCGGCGGTGCGCACGTCCGCCTCCTCGTTGTTGGCCGGCCCGCCGAGGAACGCGACGCGCCGGCGCCCGTGGGCGTCGACCATGTGCCCGACCGCGGCCTCGATCCCGAGGGCGTTGTCGACGATGAGGCTCGGGACGCCGTCGATCGCCACCCCGATGCTGCAGACGGGCAGCGGCGCGTAGGACCGGCAAAACCGCTGCATTCCCTCGATGCCGACGTGATGGCACAGGGTCGTCGAGGCGACGATGATGCCGTCGACCGTCTCGGCGCCGATGAGGTGATAGATGCTGTTCTGGGCCGTACCGGACGACCCGGGGAGGGCGAGCATCTCGCCGAAGGCGATCACGAGATTGACGTCGTGCGCCTCGGCGGCGCGCTCGACGCCGAAGCGCACCCCGGACTGGTACTCGCCTCGTACGTAGTCCATCAAGAGGGCGATCGTCCGGCGCTTCTTGCTCATGGCCTACGGCTCTCGGGTCAGGTATCGGCGATGGAGACCAGCTCCGGAGACATGCGCTCGAGCGCCGTCAGGCTCCGCCGTTGCCACCCCAGCCTCGCGTCCGTGAGGAACTGGATCTTGCACTTGAGCCCCTGACCCGCGAGGCCGCAGATGAAGCTGATGAACGCCTTGAGACAGCTCGAGTTGAGGAAGTAGAGGGCCCTCACGTCGAACTCGACGGCGCTCACGGAGAGGCGTATCACCTCCGCCTGGAGGGTCCTGAAATAGGAGCCGAGCGGCGCGGCGGCCGCCATGTCGCCCGTGCCGGTGAGCTTGACGCTGAGGGTGTCGTCCCTCAGGGTCGGCTCGATCCCGAAGCTGTCCGTGACGACGGACTCAACCTTTAAGCTGCTCATCTGCCCTCCATCTCCCAACCGGCGCGTGCGCGATGATCGTCAGCTCGTTGCCCTCGATCTTGTAGTCCACGTCGAGCCCGCCCTCGGCGCACACCCGCGCGAGGCCGAGCCCCGACACCCCCTCTATCATCGCCGTCTCGTTGATGAGCTCGTCATAGTGCTTCACCGGATCGCTCGCGGTCTTCAGCTCGAGCAGCCGCCTCTCCACCTCGCGCAGCCGCTCCGGAGAGGCCTCGTTGCGCGCGCGGATCTTCAGGATATAAGAGCTCTCGTCCTCCTCCATCGCGAGCTCCAGGCTGACCTTGGGCCCCGTCGAATACTTGGTGATATTCTCGGCGAGCTCGTGCGCGGCCATGTAGAACCGCGAGCTCACGTTCGCGTCGTCCAGCACCATCCCGCAGAAGCTGGACACCAGCCGTAACACCGCGTTGGCCAGCCTCTCGCTCGGGAAGAATGTGATGCAAAGGAACAGTGAAGCGTTCTGGCTCGGTTCGGGCGCGGGCACGGTTGGAGCAGCGTACGGCGTTCGCGGACCGGATCCAATCCCTTCTGCTCTCTCGCGGCCGCGTAGGTGAGCGCGCGCCCTACAATGTCACGTCCGATGGGCCGAGCGAGAGAGAGCGCGCGACAGCGCCCTTCGAGGGCCCGGGCGTGGCGCCGGCGTGCGTGAGCGCGCTCGGTGCCTCGGTTCACGAGAGATTCACGAGAGGTCCCGGGCGCGTGGCGCGGGGGATCGTGGGTTGCGGGTCACGGGGATCCGTGGCGCGCCACGAGCCGCTTGCCCTCGGCCCGCAGGTTCGACACCGCCTCGCCCACCCGCCGGGCCAGGGGCAACCCCCGGGGCACCACGACGCCTGCCGGCCCGCCCACGCGGCCGAACGACCACGAGAGCACCGAGCCCTCGGCGTCCCAGGGCGCGAGCCGCTCGCGGCCGTCCGACGGCATGGCGCCGACGATCTCGCGCCGCACCAGGTCGAGCACGACGATCCGGTCCGCCGAGGAGAGCAGCATCGTCTTGCCGTCGGGCGCGGCGGAGATGTCCTCCCACTCCGCCCCGCTCACGCCGTCGAGCACCCGATCCGCGAGGCCGGCGCGGCGGACCAGGACGACGCCCGTCGCGTCCGCGAAGGCCACGTCGCCCGGCAGCGGGCCGTCCGCGATCGCGGTCGCCCGCGGCGTCGCGTACCCGAGCACCCGCACCTCGCCGCGCCTCTCGTCGATGCGCGCCACCGCGCCCGAGCTGAACGCGAGCCACAGCCCCGGGCCGACGTCGCCGCGCGCGGGGCTCGGGCGCGCCTCGTAGACGTAGCCGTCGGTCACCGCGAGCGTGCGCGACGACAGGTCGCGGAGCGACGTCGCGACGAGGTTGCCGTCGAGCTCCTGCGTGAACAGCGTCCGGCAGGCGGCGTCGACGCCGAGCACGAGCGCGGGCGCCGTCGGCACCGCCTCCACGGTCCCCCCGGTCGCGGCGTCGAACAGCGTCCACACCCCCTC
Organism: Sorangium sp. So ce887; assembly: GCF_051521455.1. Taxonomy (NCBI): domain Bacteria; kingdom Pseudomonadati; phylum Myxococcota; order Polyangiales; family Polyangiaceae; genus Sorangium; species Sorangium sp. So ce887. The sequence continues at coordinate 7,533,312 of NZ_CP150354.1, forward strand.
GTCCTTGCGGTACGACAGGACGCGGCCGTCGTCGCAGGCGCGCAGCAGGTGCCCCCGCTGCTCGGCCGTGCGGCGCCGCGACCCCTCGTCGTAGAGGCGCACCTCGCCGCCGATCTGGAAGGCCACCGCGGCCCCGTTCCGCAGCACCGCGGCGGCCGAGGCGCTCGCCTCGCGGAGCTCCGGCCTGCCCGCGGGGTCGAGCCCCTCGAACCGGAGGAAGCGCTCCGCGGCGGGCGGGCCCGGGCTGAACAGGACGAGGTCGCGCGTGAGCACGCGGCGGTCCGGCAGCCGCCACCCGCCGAGGAGGCGTTGCGGACCGACGTCGCGCTCGGCGAGGTCGGCCGCCTCGCTGCGCGCGCGCAGCGGCTGCGGCGCGCGCTGGCCGGGCGGCGCCTCGCACGGTGAGCCCTCGGGCGGCGGGTCGCCCGGGGCGCGCCCGCCCTTCCGGAGGTAGTGCCAGGCGCTGCCGCCGCTGCCGCAGACGCCCAGATCGAGCCCGCCCGCGTCCCAGCGCGCCGACGCGGGCGCCGGGTCCGTGTCGAGCTCGAGGAGCGGCGCGCCGGGCCGATCGAAGGCGTAGATCGACGTCCTGCTCTGCTGCACGAGCGCGATCGCGGGGGCCCGCGGGCTGAAGCGCCCGAGCACGGCGGGCGCGGCCAGGGTGATCTCGGCGCCCGCGCCGCCGTCCGGCCCCCAGAGCAGCGCCCTGCGCCCGAGCACCGCCGCCACGCGCGCGCCGTCCGGCGAGATGCCGAGCACGTTGCCGCGGAACGGGTGCCGGTCGACCGCGCCGGCGCCGCCGCCGCGCCGCATGTCCCAGCGCGCAATCCCGTCGTCGGTCGAGCAGGCGAGGACGGGCGCCGCCTCGGCCGCGTGCACGGCGCTGCTGCACTGCACCGGCGCGACGGCGGCCAGCGCCACGGTGCCGCCCTCCCGCAGCCGGAAGACGCGGACCTCGCCCGTGACCGAGCGCGTCGCCATCGCCGTGTCGAACGCGAACGGCACGCGCTCCATGTGCGGGGCGTCGTGCGGCCGCAGCGCGAGCACGCGCGGCGACCTGGCGAGCTCGATGCTCTCCGGGTCGACGTCGAGCGCGACGTCGTCGATGACGTCCGGATCGGGCGGGCGCAGGTCGGCGACGAGCAGGGTGCCGCCGGGGCCGCCGGCGACGACCCAGCGGTCGTCCCACGGCAGCGCCGGCCCCACCACGCTGTCGACCGTCAGGAAGTGCGCGCGCGGCAGGCCCATGGCCGCGGTCGCGAGGTCGAGCGGCAGCGCCGCGTCGTCCGCGCGCCGCCCGAGGGCCGCGGCGATCCACGCGGCGCGGTGGTACGGGTCCTCGGTGCGGCGCGCCTTGCCGATGAGCTCGGCGAGGTCGGCGCGCTCCTCGGCCGCGCGGCGCGCCGCCTCGGCGCTCGCCTGGCGCGCCGACACCCACCGCTCGCCCACGAACGCCGAGGCGACCGCGAGCCCGAGCGCCGCGACCGCGCCGATCTTCTTGGCGCGCTGGACGCGGGCGCGCCGGAGGCTCTCGCGCACGAGGGCCTGCTCGCGCCGCGGCAGCTGCGAGGCGAAGTCGGCGCCCGCGCTCACCGGGTCGAGCAGGTCGCGGCGCAGCAGGAAGTCGGGGTTCTCGCCGGAGCGATCCCACACGTCGGCGGCCTCGCGGAGCCGCTCGAGCAGGATGAGCCGCTCCACGTGCCGCGCGCGGGTGGACGCGAGGTGCGGCCAGCCCGCGACGAGCGCCTCGTGGGCGAGCTCCACGGCCCTGTCGCGGCGGACGAGGAGGCGCGCGCGCTCCAGGGCGCCGAGGATCCGATCGACCTCGGCGGGCGGGGCGGCGACGACCTCGACGAGCTCCGCCTCGACCCAGCGGACGCGCGAGCCGTCCACGGCGCCGAGGCGGAGCAGCGCCTCGTCGGCGATCGCGCGGTCCTCCGGGGTGAGGGCCGCGATGGCGGCGTCGGCGTGCCGCGCGAGGGCGCCGCGCACGCCGCCGAGCGCCTGCCACGCCTCGCCGCGCAGGGCGCCGCGCGCGCCGCGCTCGTCGCGCGCGGTCGCCCACCAGTCGGCGAGGGCGAGCGCCACGAACGACAGCGCGGCGCCGCCGCCCCGGAGCTCGCGCTGCACCTCGGCCTCGACCTGGGCGAGGCCGCGCACCTCGGCGCCGGCGAGCTTCGCGGGGCCGGCGACGAGGTCCTTCACGGCGGCGGCGCCGGGCAGCCCCACGTAGCGCAGCGCCGCGCGCAGGCCCTCGCCGGCCGGCGTGGCGAGGAGCGCCGCGGCGCGATCGTCGGCCTCGTCGAGCACGCCGACGAGCCGGAGCCCGCGCCGCGCGTCGCCGGTCGCGAGCGCGCTCACGAGGGCGGCGAGCCGCCCGTCGCCGAGGGGCGCGATCGGGTCGATGACGAGCGCGACCCCGACGGCCGACGCCATGCAGAACCTGGTGAGCTCGGCGAGGTCTGCGGCCTCGAGCTCGGGCGAGACGGCGGCGAGCGCGCGGGCGAGGGCGCCGTCCGGGTCGCCGTCGGGGGTGAGGCGCGCCTCGATCCAGTCGTCCTTGTGGTCGGCGTGGCGGCGCGCGAGGTGGGGCACGAGGCCGGCCGAGGCGAGCGAGGTCTTGCCGGAGCCGCGCGGCCCCTGGAGGACGAGGCACGGCTCGAACTCGAGCTCGCGCCCGAGGCGCGCGATGTCGTCGTCGCGCCCGAACAGGAGGCCTTCGTCGGTGGCCGACAGGGGGGCGAGCCCCCTGTACGGCCGGTCCGGGACGCCGTGGGGTCGCTCCCAGACCTCGTCGATCAGCTGCTTCAGCCGCCCCGGCGCGACGCGCCTGTGCGCGGGATCGACGGAGAGCAGGCGCTTCAACAGCGCGAGGAGGCCGCGCGGCAGCCGCGCGGGGTCGCCCGCGAGGTCGCGCATGGCGCCGCGCAGGGTCGCGCTGCGGAGCTCGGTCCACCAGGCGGAGACGCTCGACGGGTCGGAGCAGTCGGCCGGCTCGTCGGGGACGTCGTGCGGGAGGCGTCCTGTCGCGAGCTGCGCGATGCACACGGCGAGCGCGTACGCGTCGGTGGCGGCGGTGGGCTCGGCCATCTCGAGCACCTCGGGGGCCATGAAGCCCGGCGTGCCGATGACGTTGCGCGCGACGGCGGGGCTGTCCGCGCCGGCGAAGGCGCGGCGGGTGGAGGCGTAGACGTCGCGCTCGGCGAGGAAGGCGGCGGTGCCGAGCTCGCCGCCGCCGGCGCCGCTGTCGCCGTCGCGGCCGCCGCCGCTGCCGTCGCGGCCGCTGCCGCCGCCGATGCTGACGGCCGGGGGCGCGCCGGGGGCGCGCGAGAGGGGGCCGCCGGGCGGGGTGCCTGCGCGCCGCGAGATGCCGAAGTCGAGGACCTTGAGGGTGCCGTCCTGGGTGAGGAACAGGTTGGCGGGCTTGAGGTCGAGGTGGACGACGCCGCGCGCGTGGATGACGTCGAGCGCGCCGGCGATGTCGCGGGCCCAGGCGACGACGCGGCGCCAGGGGATGCGCCCGCGGTAGCGGATCACGTCGGCGAGGTTCCTGCCCTCGAGGAGCTCCATCGAGACGAACGGGGTCCTCGCGGCGCCGTGGAGGATGCCGGCGGCGTAGATCGTGACGAGCGAGGGGTGCCGGAACGAGGCGAGGAGCTTGGCCTCGTCGGCCCAGTCCGCGGCCTCGGCGAAGTCCGAGACGAGGAGCTTGAGGGCGACCTCGCGGAACGGAGCGCCGTCGGGCAGGAGCTCCTCGGCGCGCCACACGTCGCCGAAGCCGCCGCGGCCGAGCCGGACGCGGAGCCGGTAGCGGCGGTCGAGCGCGTCGCCGGGCGCGTGCCCGAGGCCGCCCGGGGGAAGCGGCACGGCGCCCGGGTCGCGGGAGGAGCTGCCCTCGTCGACGAGCGTGCGGTCCATCGCAGGACGACGGTATCACCGGCGCGGGGAGAGGTGGACGGTCTCGCCGCGCAGCGCGCTGCCCGACGGCTCCACGCGCGCCCGTGGCGGCTCGCCTGTCTGCGCGTGGACATCTCCAGCCCGGCACGCGACACTATCGCGCATGGGCGTGGCGGCACCGCGACGGAAGCTCTCGCCAGGGGAGTATCTCGAGCTCGAGCGCGCATCGGAGGTGAGGCACGAGTACGCCGGCGGCGAGCTCTTCGCGATGTCCGGCGGCACGTTCGAGCACAGCGCCATCGCCGCGAACATCGGCCGGCTGCTCGGCAACGCGCTGGGCGAGCGCGGGTGCATGGCGCTGAACTCCGACATGCGCATCAAGATCCCCTCCGCGGATCGCTACGTCTACCCGGACGGCTCGGTCGTCTGCGGCCGCCCCGAGTTCGAGGATGAGCGGCGCGACACGCTCCTGAACCCGGTCCTCGTGCTCGAGGTGCTCTCCGATTCGAGCGAGGCGTACGATCGCGGCGACAAGTTCGCGCACTACCAGACCGTGGCGTCGATCCGAGAGGTCGTCCTGGCGTCGCAGAAGGCGCCTCGCATCGAGGTCTTCGCGCGCCAGGACGACGGGAGCTGGGTGCTGCGGGTCTATGGCCCAGGCGATCGCGCCGTGCTGTCGTCGGCGGGGTGCGACATCGTCGTGGACGAGGTGTATCGAGGCGTGCTCGGGGCCGCCAGCACGGCAGAGCGCCTCCCAGGGGGTAGAACGACCCCGTGACCTCGGATCGTTCAGACCGTCGTTCACCGGCCGGCGCGCGGCCGGCGGGCGATCGCGCTGCGGCCGGGCGCCCGCGCCCTCCTGCGGCGCGGGAGCTCACGGTCTTCGCCGTCGGCGCGGTCGTGGTCCACCCCCTGCCATCGAGCGGCGCGGTCTCGATCGGCCGCGCCGCCGAGAACGACATCGATGGACGCCCGAAGGGTTCCTCCTCCTCGTCGTGGTCGCCAGGGTGGAAGAGCGAGTGTTCGCCGAGCCGTTCGATGCGGTAGAGCGCTCCGTGCACGCGCTCGTCGAAGGCGAGGAGGATGAGAACCACGAGGCCGAAGGCGCGGAGGAAGGTGGTTGACCCCCCGGCGTCGCCCCGGATGTAGCTGGAACGTGGTTCACCACGTCCGGTGAAGTCGGCCGAGCTTCCGGGATAGCCCTCGACCACTCCGGCCAGGCGAGCGCCTCACCCCGGGGAGCGTCGTCGCGTCCGCCGCTTCCCCTTGGCCTGCGCGAGCTCCGCCCGAAGCGCCTTCAACTCGGCCTCCAGCTTCGTGTTCGCTTCGCGCGCCTTGGCCTCCGCCTCGTGCGCCTTGGCCGCTGCTTCGCGATCCTTGGCCGCTGCTTCGCGCGCCTTGGCCGCTGCTTCGCGCGCCTTGGCCTCGGCCTCATCCGGTGTCGGCAGCAGGTCGCGGCCCTCGCGGTCGCGCGAGAGCCGGAGCATCGGGCCGACCGACGGGTCCTCCACGACGGTCCACCAGAGGCCCAGCGTCTCGCACGCGTGGAGCTCCGGGTCGTCCGGCGCCCGCTCCACGAGATCGCCGTCGAGCGCGTCCCAGATGCGGATCGGTCGCTCTCGATCGTCGGGGTGGAAGCGCACGACCTCGCGGATGCCCGCGGCACGGTAGCGCTCCAGCTTCGCCTCCCAGTCGGGCTCGCCCTCGTCCGAGTCGCTCACGATCTCGACCCCGAGGTCGGGCGCCCCGTGCATCCAGGTCTTCCACGTGCGGAAGGTCCGGTGAGGAACGCCCAGACGGACGAAGGCGTCGGGGGCAAGGCGCTTCTTCGAGGTCCTCGGGTCCCAGTAGACGAACTGGTCGGAGCCGAGCGTCGCCGTGTGCGCGAGCTCTCGCTTGAGGATCAGGTACAGCGCGGTGCGGAGCTCCAGGTGGCGATTCGTCTCGGGCACCTCTTCGGCCTCGGGGAAGTACACCGGCTCGGGCGAGCGGCTGTAGACGTGGGCTCGCATCCGCGGGCGAGACGCAGCGGGCGGGCGGACAGTGGACTCGAATGCCGACATGGCTGGCGCCGAGGATACCACGACCGCCGCCGCGCAGCATCGAGAGGCCGAGGCAACGGCCATGGCCTGAGACTTGATTCCTCCGTGCTCGTTGTCGCTCGCCCCGGGATCCCGGCTGTGGGCACCTGGAAGGTGTTCGGCCTTGGTCGAGGTGGTCGGCACCGGGGCGCAGTACGCGACCTTCGATGTACGCAACACCTACACGAGCCGCTCCAAATTTCGTTCTCTTGCGCTCACAGGGCCCAACGCAGGCGTCGGCACGCTCGGAGCCAGCGATGAGGCGGCAGGCTGCGGACCGATCTTGAAGCTCTGCCGCACGATCCCGAGGCCTCGTCGCAGCAGCCAGGCGTGACGTGGAGGAGCGCGCCGGTGGCTGCGCCGTCGATGAGCACACCGGCGAGGGTGCTGCCGCTGCAGCGGACGCCCTTGCCCGCCGCCGTCGGCGACTCGGTCCACGCGTGCCCGCTGGCTACCGCTCGTTCGGATCCGTGAGCCACGCAGCCAGGGCTTCGGCGGAGAAGCTGAGCACCGCCTCGCCCACCTTCTCCTCCCCGAGCCGATCCAGCAGCGACGCGAGCGCTGCGTGCTCCGCCCCGGCGAGCGGCCGTCCGAGGCGCATCGCGCACAGCCGAGCCGTCATGCGGAGCTGCCCGCGCTCGATCCCGCGCTCGATCCCGCGCTCGATCCCGCGCTCGATCCCGCGCTCGATCCCGCGCTCGATCCCGCGCTCGATCCCGCGCTCCTCCGCCTGCTTCAGCGTTTGCTCGTATAACTCCCGGGTTTCCATGATGAAATCCCTCTCCTCGGCCGGCAGCCCCGGAAGGAGCTCCACCGGCACCTCGAAGCTTAACCGGACCAGCCACGGCAGCGCCACCCGCCGCTCCCACGCGTCCCCCGGCAGCTCGGCGAGGTCCCGGAGCGCCATCCGGCGCACCCGCGCCGAGCCGAGCAGCCGCAAGAGCACCGTGCCGCGCACGCGAGGCAGCTCGGCGATCACCACGACCTGCACCCGCCACTCGGCCGCGGGGGCGTACAGGCCCTCTGGGCCGGCGGCGTCCAGCGCGAACCCGAAGCCGCGCAGCACGCTCTCCGGCCGATCGAAGCGGAAGTGCATACCCTCCGCAGCGGATACCACAGAAAGGCAATCAGGCTCGCATTCCCATTGTCGACGCGAGATTGCCATCGTTCCTGGCGCGCGTTCTTGCGTTCTTGCTGCTCGCGCTCTTCTTCGTGATAGCGGGCTGCGGGGCGGACGAAGGCGAGCTGCGCCATAGGTCCTCCGGCGTTTGCAGCCGCAGTCTACCTGATACCGCGCGCAGCTGCCCCTCCGGCCGGACGCGCTGCGCTCGAGCGCGATCCGGGCCGCCGTCGCGGTCGACGGCGGCCCGCCTCACGTCGCGCGCGGCGCCCGGAGGCGCCGCGCGCGCCTGGAGCCGCGCGTCAGCCGGTCACGAGCCGCTCACAGGCTCATGCAGAGCGTGAGCTGACCCGGACCCTCATTCAGCGCGTCGGAGCAGCCGGCGCCCCCGAGCATCGGGCCCATCTGGAACGGGCCCGGCCCGTTGCAATCAGGGGAGTCCATGCCCCAGTCCTGGAGCTCGGTCGACTGCTCGCTGTGCACGATGCAGCAGTTGCCCGACGGCTGGTGCTTGTACGTCTTGCCCACGAACGCGGGCGCGATGCTGCTCAGCGCGCCCTGCGGAGCCAGCGTGTAGCCGGCGTCGCACGCGCCGCCCGAGCCGTCCAGGTAATAGCAGTGCCCGTCGAGCTCGACCTCGGTCGCCGGATCGCACAGGCCGCCGGTGCAGGGCGCGCAGGGGCCGCCGCAATCGACGCCCGTCTCGCCCTGGTTCTGGATGCCGTCGTCGCACGTGGGGGCGGTGCTGCCCTCGCCAGAGCACACGACGGAGATCGTCTGGCTCGGCGCGAAGCATGTGTCGCCGCCCACGCCGCCCCAGTTCTCGTTGCCGATGCACGGCCGCGCGGTGTACCCGCTGGTGCACGCGCACTGCGCGCCGTCCGCGGTGATCTCGACCACCTCGGAGGAGGGGCCGCAGCCCGCCCCGACGACCCAGGTCCGGCCGTCGCACTCGATCGGCTCCGTCGGCGTCCCGCTGTGGAGCGCCTGGCAGAGCGTGTTCGCGGCCGCGCCCGTGCAGGTCACCCCGGCGGGGTCCTGGCTGCCCCGGATCGTGACGGCCGAGTACTCGCCCGTGAGCGACGCGCGGAACGCGTCCCAGGCGCCGCACTGCTCGCTCGATGGCTGGCCCTGCGTGAACTCCTTCGAGAACTCGACCGTGGTGCCGGTGCAGGGCGCGCAGGGGCCGCCGCAGTCGACGCCCGTCTCGCCCTGGTTCTGGATGCCGTCGTCGCACGTGGGGGCGGTGCCGCCCTCGCCCCCGCACACGACGGAGATCGTCTGGCTCGGCGCGAAGCAGGTCTCGCCGGCCACGCCGCCCCAGTTCTCGTTGCCGATGCACGGCCGCGCTGTGTACCCGCTGGTGCACGCGCACTCCGCGCCATCCGCGGTGATCTCGACCACCTCGGAGGTGGGGCCGCAGCCCGCCCCGACGACCCAGGTCCGGCCGTCGCACTCGATCGGCCCCGTCGGCGTCCCATCGTGGAGCGCCTGACAGAGCAGATTCGCCGCCGCGCCCATGCAGGTCACCCCGCCGGGGTCCTGGCTGCCCCGGATCGTGACGAACGAGTACTCGCCCGTGAGCGACGCCCGGAACGCATCCCAGGCGCCGCACTGCTCGGAGGACGGCTGGCCCTGCGTGAACTCCTCCGAGAACTCGACCGTGGTGCCGGGGGTGCCGCAGTCCGCGGCCGAGACGTGGATGGGGAAGGTCAGCGAGGAGCTCCCGCCCAAGGCGTCCGTCGCCCTCACCCTCACGGTGACATCACCCGGGCCGTCCGGGGTGAACGTCGCGGCGTTGCCGTCGCCCGTGATCGAGCCGGCGCCGGCGGCCAGCTCCCATGCGTAGGAGATCGCGTCGCCGTCGGGGTCCTCCGCGAAGGCGGTGATCGTGGCGGTCTCGCACTGGGTGATGAACTTGCTCGGCGCGATATCGAGGTCCTGGAACGCCGGCGGGTCGTTCAGCGCGACGACCGTGTCGAGCCCGCCGTTGCTCGCCCCGAGGCACTGGGACACGAGGAAGAGCTCGGTCGTGGCCTCGGAGATGACCGTCGCGATGCCCTCGGTGGGCCCGCACTCCAGGGAGGGTCCGGCGCCTCCCATCGGCGTCGCGCAGACGCGGTAATCGCCGGGCGGCACCACGAACAGGCCGTCGGCGCCGGCGTGGGTCCCCGCGCCCGGGGGGAGCGCCCCGCCGGGGAGCGCTTCTTCTTCGAGGGGGCTCGTGGTCTCCGCGATGGCCGTGTCGCTGCACGGGCTGCTCGCGTTGACGACCTTGTAGTGGACGCCGGTGACGTCGTGTCGCGCGCCGCCGACGGTGAGCGCCGCCTGGATGGACCCGTTGGACTCCGACTCTCTTGCTGTGGACCCCCCCTTGTCCGCGTCGCACGCGGAAGCTCCCAGTGCCAGCGCAATGACCATCGCTCCACACGCGCTTGCGCGTGCATCAAACCGTTGTGCCATGACCTCTCCTTGTCCAAGAATGATCCACTTAAGACGAGCACCGCGGTCCCCACCGGGCTGCGGGCGGCTCGGGGCGGCTTCGTCGTTGCCGAACGCCCAGCACACCCGCAAGCACCGTGTGTGCCACGAAACGTCCTGGAGATGTTCGGGCCGATCCGCGGCTCGGCGGAGGGGCGCGGCGCATTCTTGCGTCAGGATTTTGCCGGATCCCGCAAAAGGCTGCGCGGGAGGGGGGCGGCGTGGTGACGAGCGATCCCCGGAGTTGATCCATTGCCGGCGTCGTGCCGTGCGCACGCGCAGGTGGTGGTCGGTTTGACACAGGGAGGCGGGAAGGCGGAAAGAAAAGATCAGCAGCGCGTTCGGGTGCCCCGGTGTCCTGGGACGCCTGCGACCTCAGCGCGTTCGGGTGCCCCGGTGTCCCGGGACGCCCGCCACCTCAGCGCGTTCGGGTGCCCCGGTGTCCCGGGACGCCCGCGACCTCAGCGCGTTCGGGTGCCCCGGTGTCCTGGGACGCCTGCCACCTCAGCGCGTTCGGGTGCCCCGGTGTCCCGGGACGCCTGCCACCTCAGCGCGTTCGGGTGCCCCGGTGTCCCAGGACGACCGCGACCTCAATGCGTTCAGGTCGCCCTGAAACATAACGCTTCAACATCGCTCAGTTTTCATGAGGCGACGTGAGTTATATCACAATACGCTCTGCGTTCAGGCCGGGTCCGCCGCGGGCTCTTCCGCCGCGTCCACGGGTGCCGGCGGCGCTGGGGGAGGCGCTGCCGGCACCTCCGGGAGCACCTCGTCCTCACCACCGCCGCCGCCGGCCGCCACCGGCCGCGATTCCCACGTGGCGAGCGGTTCGAGCAAGGCCGCGCTCAGCGCCTCGCTCCCCGGCTCGTCCGGTTCCGCATACGCAGCGACGCGCGTCGCATAGTCGCGGAGCGCGGCGAGCAACGCCAAGAAGGCGCCGCGCACGTCCGCGGCAGGCGCGCCTTCCGGCTTCGGCGCGGTGATGTGCAGGGCGCGGCCATAGGCGTCGTGCGCCTCCTGGATGTTCGCGAGGAACGCCTCGCCGCCGAGCTTCTTGAAGGTCTTCTCGTGCCGGGCCGCGGCGATGGCGTCGAGGCGGTCCTTCGACTCCTTCCACTCGATCCGGTAGGGCAGCTTGATGAAACAGAGGCCGTCCTTGAAGACGAGGCTGTGAAGGCTCATCGCCTCTTCACGGTGCGGGTTTCGCTCGGGCGGCAGCCTGCACCAGCCCGAGAGCCAGTCGTATGCCGCGCTCCAGGCGTTGTCGATTGCACGATCGGCCTTCGGCTTGCTCGACGCGCTCGCCGCGGCGCCCTGCGGGCGCGTCGCCGCCTCCAGCGCGTCGCGGGCGGCGGCGAGGCGCCCCTTCGAGCGAGCGATGGGCACCGGAAGCTCCTTCAGCCGGAGCTCCTTCTGCCTGGCCTCCGCGGTCGTGAGGAGCTGGGTCGCGAGGACGACCGCCTCGGCGACGCTCAGGCGCGGGAGCGCGATCAGGTCCTGTGACGTGAAAGAACGAGCCATGTCGGGGTTCCTTTCCCTCGATTGCAGCGTTGATCGCTGGACAGCCAAGAGTAGGCACGCGGGCACCGCCAGCGCAAGCCGACCGCAAGTCGGCATCGTGCTCGTACGAAATGCGCCATCTCTTCGCATCTCGCGCATCTCGCGCATCTCGCGCATCTCTTCGCAGCTCGCGCAGCAGCGTCATCGATTTTTTCGACCAGGACCATGGCAACCCCGTCCTGCGGTTCGCCGACGAGGACGGCGACGCGCGCTGGGTGCCCGCGGAGCTGCTCGCCCAGCAGATCCAGGCGAGCCTGCGCAGCTTCCTCCGGCTCATCGTCCTCGAGGCGTGCACGCCACAGACGTGCGACGCGGGAGGGCGCTGGCAGGACCAGACTGCGTGTGAAACGGAGTGCAAGGCTGGTTCGTGTTCCGGACCGAGCTGCAATGGTTTGCCCTCGACGTGCGGCCCGCGCTGGAACGAGAGCTGCTGCCTGAGCCCTGTCGTCCTGGGAGGCACGTACAACCGAAAAAACGAGGAGGATTATCCTACGACGGTGAGTAATTTCCGACTGGACCGACTCGAGATCACGGTGGCACGGTTTCGCAAATTCGTTGAGGCGTACCCCGCGAGCAGGCCTGCGGCGGGAGCGGGAGCGCATCCAAGAATACCAGGAAGCGGATGGCCATCAGAGTGGGACGCGCAGCTGCCTGCAGACAGAGAGACGCTGGAATCGCTTTTCGACCACGAATACTCCACGTGGAGGGATCAAGACCGCCTACCGATGAATTACCTGTCGTGGCACCATGCATTTGCATTCTGCGCGTGGGATGGCGGGAGGCTACCGACGGAGGCGGAGTGGAATTACGCGTCGGCAGGAGGATTCGAGCAGAGAGAGTACCCGTGGTCGACGCCCCCGAGCTCGACGCTGTTCGATCGACATCACGCAGTCTACAACTGTAGCTCGAGAGGCATCGACTGGATGTGCGGCAAATGGGACATCCAGCCTGTAGGCCAAAAGTCGCCGCTGGGAGATGGAAAGTGGGGGCAAGCGGATCTGGCAGGAAGTATGTGGGAGTGGAATCTGGACACGTTTTCCGATCGATTCGCAGACGCCTCCTGCGATGACTGCGCCAACATCGACCCCGGCTTGGACCGGGTGCTGCGCGGTGGGAGCTGGAATACGAACGGGTCCCCCTGCTCTCCTCCGCACGCTTCAACGCCCCTCCGACGTATCGTAGCGTCGATCGCGGCCAGAACGTGGGCGCCCGGTGCGCGAGGACGCCGTGACCGACGGGACGTGATTCCGCGCGCTCCGATCTGACCCTGAAGGCGGGAAGAAGGCACGACCCACCTCCCGCCTTCCCACCCTCAAGAGAGCTCCCTCCGGGCGGATGCGCCCCCCCACCCGCCCCTCAGTCACTCACCCCGAGCCCCCTCACCCCCCCGCCGCGTCCAGCATCGCCCTCAGCAGCGGCGCCATCCTCCGCGCATCGCACGGCGCCCTCACCGCCTTTCCCGCCACGACCGCGCTCATATTGCACGCGCCCGGCCGCGGCAGGTGATCCATCCAGTACAGGTCGAACCGGTCGTCCGGCGCGAGCCGCTTCACCATCGGATCCAGCGGCAACATCAGCCCTTCGCGGAAGCGGGCCAGATAGACCACGTTCGACAGCCGAACCGGCGAGTTCAGCCCGATCCGCCGCCGCGTCCCCGACGCGAACGGGCCTGTGTGATCGATGAACTCCACCGTCTGGAGATCGCCGTAGAGATCCGGCTCCGTCTTCTCGACCGTCACAAGGGTCCACGCGCAGAGCGGCCGCTGCGCCCGGAGCAGCGCGCGGGTCATCTGCTCGAAATCGGGCAGATCCGCGGCCGCCCTCGCCTCGGTGTAGTGACCGTGCGCGAACTGGTTGCGCTCGGCCTGCATCAGGTTCGAGAGCGTCTCGAACGTCTGGTTGTGCGACAGCTTGACGTCGAGCACCTCCCTCGCCATCGAGCCGATCGGATCGTCGCGATCCCCGAACGCCCGCGCGGCCGTGCGCGCCAGCTCGCGCCATGCGCCGAGCGCCAGGCCGTCGCGCGTGCGCGTGCGGCCGTAGAAGTCGAGCAGCGCGCCCCACCCCGGGGGAACGCCGCCCGCGCCGCCCGGGCTGCTCGGGCTGCTCGGGCTGCTCGGCCTGCCGCCGCTCGCCGGGGCCACCGACCCGCGCCCGCCGCCCGATCCGGCCCCATCGCCCGCTCCGCTCGCGCTCGCGCTCGCGCTCCCCCCGCCGCCGCGCCCCGACCCGGGCGGCGCGCTTCCTCCGCTGAAGAACGCCGAGACGAGCACCGTCGCGATGAACCGCCACGTGCCCTCGAGCACGTCGAACAGCATCTTCACCCGCTCGATCGCGCTCGACGCCCCGATCGCCGCCCGCACCCGCCCGGCGATCGGATAAGGCAGGCCGCCGCTCAGGGCCGAGAGCACCCCGTGCGGATCGTCGCACTCGCGCGAGATCTCCGCCGCCCGCGCCCCCGCGTCGGCGCCGTGCAGGAGCTCCCACGACAGGGTCCGCGCGTGCTCGACCCTGCCGTCCAGGATCGGCGGCCGACCGTGCCAGTCGCACTGCACCGCGCTCGCCATCACCGCCGGATCCGCCTTCCGGGGTACGCACGCGGCGACCACGCCGGGCGCGAGCGGCGCGATCAGCGCGCCGGTGCCCGCGTGGCTCGCGACGACCGCCGCGAGCTCCTGCGCGAGCGCGCCGATGACATGCGGCCCGACGCCGAAAAGCGCGCTCTGCTCCTCGATGCCGAACAGGACCGTCGCCCGGCGCCCGCTCCGCGACGCCTCGATCACCTCGCCCGGCGCGGCAAAGCGCGCGCTCGCCGCGGCGTCGCGGAGCTCCGTCACGGGGGTGGACGCCCCCGGGGCGCACCGGTCGCGCTCCGCCGCGAGCGAGGCGATGGCGTGCAAGCCGAGCTCGACCTCGCGGCCGGCGACGTCCGCCTCCCCGGCCACCGTGAAGTAGCCGCACGCGAACGCCCCGAGCCCCTCCGCCTCGACGGCCTCCAGGGCGCGACCCGCCGCCGCGGCCGCCTCCGCCGCGCCGCCCCGCACGAGCACCACCGCCGTGCCGTCCGCGTCGCCGACCGGCAGGTCCGGCCAGAGCCGGTGCACCGCGACCAGGGCGGCCGCCGCGGCCGCCGCGCGCGAGGGCGCGCCCGCCTCGATCGGCCGCAGCAGGACGAGCGCGCCCTGGCCCTTCCGCGCGAGCAGCGACGCGCACTCCTGCTCCAGGCCGCCGCGCGCGAGCAGGCCCGTCGCCGGGTCGACCGCCCCGGCGGGGACCGACAGCGCGGCGTAGCGGCGGTCGAAGAACGTCGCGCGCATGCCGCCGACGCAGACGAACGTGCCGTGAACGAGCGGCGACTCCTGCCCGCGCGCGAGGTGCCGCGCGCCGACCTGCACGGGCACGCTGCACTCCTCGCGGCGGCGCAGCCACCAGCGCACGCCGTCGTGGCGCAGCGTGGCCGCGAGCCGCGACGCGACGTCGGCGTAGACGAGATCGTTGCGCTCGTCGCCGACGCGCTCGGCGCGGCCGAGCCGCAGCACGCCGACCGGCTCGAGCCGGAGCTCGTGGAGGTACCCGTCGCGCCCCTCGATCCGCAGCCGATCCGGGGCGGCCACCTCGCCGCGCCACAGCGAGAACCCGGGCGACTGCGTGAGCCAGAGCGTGGCGCCGCTCGCAGCGACCGAGCGCAGCTCCGCCCCGGGCGCGCCCTCGGAGCCGCTCGCCTCGACGGGCGCAGGCGGGATGCTCTCGCCCGCCGGGAAGTCTCCTCCGCTGTCTCGTGCGCCCGTCACGCGTGCCTGTCCATGATGATCCCGCGGGCCGCGCCGTCCGAGCGCCCTGCCGGCCCCTCGGGCGATTACCGCACCGCGCCCAGGCAAATTCAACGCAAATGCGCCGCTCGGCATTCCGCGAGCGCCGCCCGGCGACATCCGCCCCTCCCCGCGCTCTCGCCCGCGCCGTCCCGCCCGTCGCCCGCCGCCGCAGCGCGCGGCTGGCCACGCCGCCGCTGACCTCCTGACGCGGCGTAGCGTCGGCAGCACGCTGGCCGCGCCAGCCCCCCGGCCCAGGGGGCACACGATATCGAGAACGTCTCCTGCGGCCATCAGCGACGCCGATGCGTCGCACACGCTCTGTCGACTCGCGCTCATGCGTATTGTATCGCGAACGATGGATAATGACGGAGATGACGTCGAGGTGTAGGCGGAAGCCTGTTGCGTCCTGACACCCGCATCCTTTACCCTATCCGAGTCTTGCTCGGACAGCTCCACGACGGAAAGTACCGGGTCATCCGCTTGCTCGGGCAAGGGGGAATGGGCGCGGTCTATGAGGCCGAGCACGTCGAGACCGGTGAGCGGGTCGCGCTCAAGTGCATGGATGGCGCCCTCCTGGTCCCGGGCAAGAGCAGCGCGGAGCGCTTCCACCGCGAGGCGATGGCCATGGGCGCGATCGACACCGAGCACATCGTCCGGGTGCTCGATTCAGGGACGGATCCGGAGACCAAGGCGCCCTATCTGATCATGGAGCTCCTGGAAGGAGAGGACCTCCAGCATCTGCTCGACAGGGTCGGGAGCCTCGAGCCCGACACCGCCCTCGGGATCGCGGCGCAGGTCTGTCTCGGCCTCCAGAAGGCCCACGAAGCGCGCATCGTGCACCGGGATATCAAGCCAGCCAACCTCTTCCTCGCCCGTCGCCGGGAGGGCGGGATCGTCGTCAAGATCCTCGACTTCGGGATCGCCAAGATCCAGCGGGAGCCACATCAGGGCGGCCTGACCACGGGCCTCACCCGCACCGGAGGGATCCTCGGCTCGCCGCTCTACATGTCCCCCGAGCAGGCCCGGGGGCACAGCGACATCGATCACCGTACCGACCTCTGGTCGCTCGGCATGGTGCTCTACCGTGCCCTCACGGGAAAGCTCCCGTACGAGGATATCGGCGGCTTCGGCGACCTGATCATCGCTGTCTGCTCGCAGCCGCCGCCCTCGCTCCGGGCGCTCGCGCCCTGGGTCCGCAGGGACGTGGCGGCCGTGGTGCACGGCGCGCTCCGGCTCGACGCTGGCGAGCGATTCGCCACCGCGGCGGCGATGCTCGACGCGATCCGATCGCTGCTGCCCGACGGCTTTACCCTCCGGGACGAGCTCCTGGTCCCCGTCAGCGCGGCGAGCCGCGCCGCGACGGCGGCCGCGCTTCCGACGGTGCACACCGCAGGCGGGGGGAACCGGCCCCTCGCGAGCCCCGTCACGCAAGGGGAGATCGGCCACGAGGACACGACGGTCGACGCGGAATCACCCCTCTTCGGCTCCAGCGCGACCGTGCCCATCGAGCCCTGGAGCCTGGTGACCAAAGACTCGGACTATATCCTGGCGAGCTGGCGCCAGATCTTCTGCGTCATCTGGCGCCAGGAGACGACCTACGAAGGGGTTCGCCGCTTGCACGACGGGTGCAGAAGGTTCGCAAAGCAACATCCGCGCGGCATCGGGCTGCTCACCATCGTCGAGAGCGGGGCGTCGTCCCCGCCGGCACCTGTGCGCGAGGCGCTCTCGTTCTTCCTCGCGGACGCGAGCGCGTATATCAGGTGCTCGGCCGTCGTCGTCGAAGGAGCAGGCTTCCGGGCGGCGGCGGTGCGCAGCGTCGTGACAGGGCTCTCTCTCGTTGCCCGCCAGCGATACCCGCACAGGGTGTGCGACCTGAGGAAAGCCGGGCTGATGTTCGCCGACATCTTGCCCGCGGCGACAGGCCTCGACGTGAGCGTCGACGCGTTCGGAGCGTCGCTCGGAAGGCTGCGCGAAGCCGTCGACCGCCGGTGAGCCGGCGATGCTGGCCTCGAGCGCGCGTGTCGCGAAGAATGGGAAGCTGCTGTAGCCAGCGATGCCGGACGTGGGCTACGTGAGAGCTCAGCCCGCAAGGAGCCAGGGAAGTGTTTCGCGTCCCAACAGAAAACCGGGAGAGGATCGATGGCAGATAGACGAAGACCTCACGAAGTCACCTCGGAGCGCCGCAACGCCGCGCGCTTCCTGCTCGAGCTGCCGAAGCCGAAGCTCGGGCGCTTGCCACGATTTGCGCTCATCGCCGCGGTGATGGCGCTGACAGCTGGTGCATCGGAGCGCCCCGCGCTGGCCGCAGATCAGGCGCCTGAGGGACGATGGGTCTCCTCATGGCACGGCAGCCCGACCCCGGGCGGCACGTTCAACTCGCAGGATTGTCCCTCGGATGTCGGCCTCACCGGCCAGACGGTCCGGAACATCGTCCGCCTGAGCGCCGGCGGGAGCTCGGTGCGCGTGCGGATCTCCAACGCCGGCGGCAGCGAGCCGCTCAAGGTGGGCGCAGCGTCGGTCGCCGCCTCGGCGGGCGGCGCAGCCACGGTCGCCGGGACGTCGAAGCCGCTGCGCTTCGCAGGTCAAGCCTCGATCGTCATCGCCGCGGGCGGCGAAGCGGTGAGCGACCCCGTCGCCCTGAACGTGCAGCCCCTCCAGACGCTGGCGGTGAACATCCATCTCCCGGCCAAGACCGGGCCGGCCACGCAGCACTACTTCGCTGCGCAAGACAACTTCCTCGCCGCGGGCAATCAGACGGGGCCTGGCGCCGACAAGCAGTTCACGCGGAAGATCTCGTGCTGGATGTTCGCGTCGGGCGTCGACGTCAAGGCCGCGCCGAACGTCGTCGGCACCCTGATCACGCTCGGCGACTCGATCACCGATGGATATCTCTCGACCAAGAACAATAACCAGCGCTACCCCGATTTCCTCGCGCAGCGCCTGGCCAGCCGGAAGGGTCAGACCCTCTCCGTGGTCAACGCCGGGATCATCGGGAACGAGCTGCTCACCGTCCGCCCCCAGCTCCAGTTCGGGTACCCTGTCCCGGCCCGCCTCGCGCGCGACGTGCTGACCCAGCCGGGCGCGCGGGCCGTCATCCTGCTGGCGGGCATCAACGACATCGGCGACCGCTCCGCCAAGGCCGCGGATCTGATCCCGGTGATCCAGCAGATCATCCAGTCTGCCCGCGCCGCCGGGCTCAAGATCTATGGCGGCACCCTGGTGCCATTCGTCGGCTCGACCGGGACCTACAAGGGCGACTATGGGACTGCCAAGGGCGAAAAGGAGCGGCAAGCGCTGAACACCTGGATCCGCACCAGCGGCGCCTTCGACGGCGTGATCGACTTCGACAAGGCGCTGCGAGACCCGTCGGATCCGAGCCGCCTGCTCCCGGCCTACGACGCGGACAAGCTGCACCCGAACGACGCCGGCTACCAGGCGATGGCGAACGCGGTGAACCTGGACGCGATCATCGCCGACGTCGTCAAGGCGACCTCGCCGTAACCTCTTCAGTCCCGACGCCACAGGCGCGCTGCGGCGTCGAAGGCCGGTGAGTCGCCGCCCACGGGAGGAGGCGGCCCGCCGGCCTTCGACTCAGAGGACGCGGCCCGCCGGCCTTCGGCTCAAGCCCTCTTCGCGGCCGTGACCGGGTCCACGTACGGCGCGACGGCGAGCTGCTCCCAGGTGTCGTGGAGACCGTCGAGGTACATCACCGGCACGCCGGAGAGATCCGTGTCGTCGAGGCAGTTCAGGTTCACGGAGCAATACTCCCCGCCGAGCTCCGGGAGGTTGCCGTGGCCGAAGACGCGGATCCCGCAGGTCTTGCAGAAGCGGGCGTGGCCGGCCTCGGACCGCGAGTGGTCGCCGAGGACGTCCTCGCCGGCGACGAGACGGAAGGCGCTCGGCTTCACGATGACGCCCCACCACCGGGTCTTCGTGCAGATGGTGCAGTTGCACTGCGTCGTCCCGGCGCTCGGGTCGAAGTCGGCCTCGAAGCGAACGGCGCGGCAGGCGCAGCTTCCCCGGTGGGTCCGGGGGCCGGGGGTCGTCGTGGTTTGCGCGGAAGCGGCGTTGCTCATGGGCGGTAACTCCAGGGATGGGGGGGGCGGGACGCCTCCAGGCGCCTCGCCCGCGGGTTGAGAGGAGGCTACACTCGATTGCGGACAGATTCGGTCCGCAAGGTTCACCGAGGAGGAGCGGCACGTGATCCAGACCTCCGCGCGGCTACTGAAGCTGCTGTCGCTGCTCCAGTCCCGGCGCTTCTGGACGGGCGGGGAGCTCGCCCGCGAGCTCGAGATCACCGAGCGCAGCGTCCGGCGCGACGTGGACCGGCTCCGGAGCCTCGGGTACCCGGTGCACGCGGCCCCCGGGATCGGCGGCGGCTACCAGCTCGGCGCCGGCAAGGAGCTGCCGCCGCTGCCGCTCGAGGACGACGAGGCGGTCGCCGTCGCCGTGGGGCTGCGCGCCGCCGCGACCGGCCCCGTGAAGGGGCTGGAGGAGGCGTCGGTCCGCGCGCTCACGAAGCTCGAGCAGGTGCTCCCCAAGCGGCTCCGGCGCAAGGTGAGCGCGCTGGACGCCGTGAGCGTGCGGCTGGGCGAGGGCGGGCCCGGCTTCGACGCGGACTCGCTGGCCGTGATGGCGAACGCCTGCCGCGATTCCGAGGTCCTGCGCTTCGAGTACAGCAGCCACGACGGCACGGCGAGCGCGCGCGTCGTCGAGCCCTACCGGCTCGTGCACACGAGCCGCCGCTGGTACCTGCTGGCGTACGATCTCGATCGGGAAGCGTGGCGGACGTTCCGCGTCGATCGCATCCAGGGCAGGCCGAGGACCGGCGGTCGCTTCAAGCCGCGCCCGCTGCCCGCGGAGGACGTGGCCGCCTACGTGTCGCAGTCGGTCTCGACGGACGCGTACCCGTTCCGCGCGCGCGTGACGGTGCACGCCGCCGCGGACACCGTCTCGGCGCAGCTGTCCGGCGTGGCAGGGCGCATCGAGGCGCTGGGGCCGGACCGCTGCGTGGTCCACACCGGCGGCGGGAGCCTCGAGGCGCTCGCGTTCCACCTCGGGTTCATGGGGTTCGACTTCGAGGTGCACGAGCCGGAGGAGCTCATCGAGGTCCTGCGCCGCGTGGCCGAGCGTCTCGGCCGGGCGGCGGGGCGTTCGTGCTAGCGTTCTGGCATGACGGTCGAAGTCACAAAACCGCGGCCGGAGCGCGAAGAGACGGACGAGAGCCTGCGCACCGAGCGGGATGCGACCGACCGAGCGCTGGCCGAGAGGCGGGCGATCATCGAAGCGAAGTCCGACGCGGCGGTCGTCCTCGCCCGGGAGCATTCCGACGCGGTGCTGAGCGCCGCTCGCGAGGAGGCGGACCAGCGATCGCAGGAGTCCGACCGCGCCGATCAGGCGAGCGGGGCCGTCGCCGAAGAACGATCGATGGAAGACGTCATCGTCCGAGGCGAGCGGGCCGTTGCGGATGACAACCTTCGCCGCGAGCGCGCCGAGCATGGCCGTGTCCTTTCCAGGCTGTTGCCGCTGGAGAGAGAGAAGACCGACAGGCACCTCTTGACCGAGCGCGCCCGCTCCGACGACGCCATCTCGCACCGGGACGACTTCCTGGGCATCGTCAGCCACGACCTGAGAAACCTGCTCAGCGGGATCGTCTTGAGCGCGGAGCTGCTCTCCAAGGATACCTCCGCTCAGGACAAGGAGAGCGAGCCCGCCGTGGCAGCGAAGCGAATCCGACGCTACGCCGCCCGGATGAACACGCTCATCAACGACCTGGTGGACGTCGCGAGCATCGAATCCGGCCAGCTCGCCACCACCGCGGATCGAGGCGATGCGTTCACGCTGCTCGTCGATACGGTGGAGATGTTCCGGCCCGCGGCGTCGGAGAGGGGAATCACCATCGAGCTCATGATCGCCGAGCGCTCCCTGCCGGCAGACTTCGACCCGGAGCGGATGTTCCAGGTGCTCTCCAATCTGGTCATGAACTCGATCAAGTTCACCGCGCCGGGCGGGAGGATCTGCGTTCGCGGCGAGCGCGCAGGAGGCGAGCTCCTCGTCTCGGTGAGCGACACCGGCCCTGGCATACCCAGCGACATGCTGGAGCTCGTCTTCGAGCGGTTCTGGCAAGTCGGCAAGAGGGATCGGAGAGGCCTGGGCCTCGGCCTGTACATCTGCAAGAGCATCGTCGAGGCGCACGGCGGCAGGATCTGGGTCGAGAGCAGGGTGGGCGAGGGCAGCACGTTCTATTTCACGATTCCAGGTGCGCTCGGCGCGTCCGACGGACGCGTGGCGGCGGTCTGAGCGGACCGCTCGGATCCAGCTCAATCCGAGAGCGCCGCCGCCATCGCCGCGTCGAGCCCGGCTCCCCGCCCCTCGGCGAAGCGCGCCTCGTACGCGGCATCCCCGAGCGCCGCGCGCGCGGCCCCGGCGCACGCGACGAGCGCCGGCCGCTCGATGGGCGGCACCGGCGTGCCGATGGCCTCGCGGAGCGCCGCCGCGCCGCCGAGGAGGCGGGCGCCGCGCTCCGGCTTCCCCGCCCACACCGCCGCGCGCGCGAGCGCCTCCAGGACGCTCGCCGACCGCCAGAGATCGCCGAGCTCCCGGTGCAGCCGCAGGCTCGCCCGCAGGCGCCGGCCCGCGAGGGCGAGATCGCCGCGCTCGATCGCGACGAGGCCCAGGAGGTTGCTCGTCCAGGCGATCCCCTCCTTGAACTTCACCTGCTGCGACAGGCCCTCGCTCTCCTCGCAAAGGCGGACCGCCTCGTCGAGATCCTCGCGGTAGAACGCCGCGCAGCCGAGGTAGAGCAGCGCCGTCGCGGTCCCCTCGCGATCGCCCGCGCCGCGGAGCTCCGGCAGCGCGAGGCGGCAGGCGCCCTCCGCGCGCGCGGTGTCGCCCGAGAGCCACGCCGCGAAGCCCGAGTAGCCGAGCGCGCGCGCCGCCTCGAGCGTGTCGCCGCGGCGCGTGGCCAGCGCGAGGCTCTCGCCGTGCAGCGAGAGCGCGCGCTCGTAGTCGCCCTGCTCGCGGGCCACGCTCCCGAGGATCTGGATCACCGAGGCGAGCCCGCGCTCGTCCCCGAGCTCGCGGTAGAGCGCCGCGCCCCGCTCGAGCAGCGCGCGCGCCTCGCGGTAGTCGCACTGGAGGAGCGCGAGCGTCCCCGCGCCCCGGAGCGCCGAGGCCACGTGCTCGGGCGCGACGCCCGCGGCGGCCCCGAGCGCCCGGCGCAGCCACGCGCGGCCCTCCTGGTAGTGCCCGTGGATGTACCAGAACCGCGCCATCGCGGCGGCGAGCCGGACCGCAGCGCCCGCGTCGCCGCCCTCGATCGCGAGCTCCAGGGCGAGGCGGAGGTTGTCGTGCTCGAGGTCGAGCGCCGCGAGCCACGCGGCCTGCTCGGGCCCGCGGAGCGCCTCGGCCGCGCGCTCGGCGAGCTCCAGCGAGAGCTCCACGAAGCGCCGGTTGCACGCCGCGGCGGCGCCCTCCTCCGCGAGCCGATCGAGGCCGTACTCGCGGAGGATCGCGAGCATCTGGAACCGGGGCTCCTCGCCCGCGGCCTGGAGCAGCAGGCTCTTGTCGATCAGCGACTCGAGGATCCCGAGCGTGTCGAGCGCCGGGTCGCGGAAGGCGCACATCAGGTCCGCCATCGCCAGCGAGAAGCCGCCCGCGAAGACGGCGAGCGTGCGGAAGGCGAGCTGCTCCTCCGGCTCCAGCAGGCCGTAGCTCCAGTCGATGGCGGCGCGCATGGTCTGCTGGCGCTCGGGCAGGTCGCGCGCGCCGCCCGTGAGCAGGCGGAACGAGCCCGCGGCCGCGGAGGGGCGCCCGGCGGCGCCGCGGTCGCGGAAGCGCGCGAGCAGCGCCGCGGGGGTGAGGACCCGGAGGCGCGAGGCGGCGAGCTCGATCGCGAGCGGCAGGCCGTCGAGGCGCGCGCAGATCTCCACGACGTCGGCGACGTTCTCGGGGCCGAGCTGGAAGCCGGGCTTGATCGCGGAGGCCCGGCGGCAGAACAGGCTCACCGCCGAGCTGGCCAGCGCGGCAGAGACCGTGACCCCGCGCGGCTCCGGCAGCTCCAGCGGCGGCACGACGTAGCGCCGCTCGCCCGAGAGGTTCAGCGCGGCGCGGCTCGTCACGAGGAGCGACAGGCGCGAGCAGCTCGCGGCGAGGTGCGCGATCGCCGGCGCCGCGGCCGTCAGGTGCTCGAGGTTGTCGAGCAGGAGCAGGAGCCGGCGGTCGCGGAGGAAATGCACCACGCGCTCCAGATCCGGCCGCGCGTCGCCGTCGCCGAGGCTGAGCGCCTGCGCGATCGCCGAGGGCACGAGCGCCGGCTCGCGCAGCGACGCGAGGGGGACGAAGAAGACGCCGCCGGAGAACACGGGGACGAGGTCCTCCGCGACCTGGAGCGCGAGCCGGGTCTTGCCGGTGCCGCCGACGCCGGTGAGCGTGAGCAGGCCGGCCCTCGGATCGAGCAGGAGCGAGGCGATCTCGGCGCGCTCGCGGGCGCGGCCCACGAACGGCGTGCGCTGGACCGGCAGGTTGTGGCGAGGCCGCTCGGCCTCCGGCGAGGCGCCCAGCGGCGGCGAGGCGCCCAGCGGCGGCGAGGCGCCCGGCGGCGGCGAGGCGCCCGGCGGCGGCAGGGAGCCCAGCCACGCGGGTGGAGGGCCGGGATGGTGGGGTGTGCCGCCGGGGAAAGACTGGGAGGGGGCCTCGACCGTCCCCGCGAGCTCCATCGTGTCGGTGCGGAGCATGTCGGTCGCCGCGGGGTCTCCCGCCGACCAAGGCACCCCCGCGCCGGGCGGCTCGGCGGGCACGCTGACCGCCTCGAGCGCGGCGCGCAGCTCGAGGCTCTGCTCGCGGACCGAAGGGAAGCGCCCGGCGGGGTCGCGGTCGCACGACCGCAAGAACCACGCGTCGAACGCGGGCGGGAGCCACCGCCACCGCGTCGACGGCGGGTAGAGCCGCATGACGAGCAGCGCCACCATCAGCTCGGCCATGCTGTTCGCCGTCCAGTAGATGTCGCCGGTCAGGAGCCGCACGGCGATGAGCCCGATCGCCCACACGTCCGCCGCGGGGCCGAGCTGGTCCGAGCGCCCGCGCGCCTGCTCGGGGGCCATGTAGATGGGCGTGCCGATGGCCATGCCCGTCGCCGTGACGCTGCCCGACGCGCCGAGCGCGCCGGGTTCGATCTCCTTGACCAGCCCGAGATCGAGGATCTTCACGCGCTCCCGGCCGTCGTCGCCGATCGCGAGGAAGAGGTTCGCGGGCTTGAGGTCGCGGTGGAAGAGGCCCTGCGCGTGGGCGACCTCGAGGGCGTCGGCGACCTCGCCGAGCCAGCGCTGCACCTCGGCGGGCGAGCGCTTGCCCTGGGTGGTGACGAGGTGCTCGAGGTCGTGGCCCCGGAGCAGCTCCATCACCAGGAAGGGCGCGCCGTCGAGCTCGGGGGCGACGCCGGCGTCGAGCATGCGCACGAACCCGGGCGCGTCGAGGAGCCTCATCGCCCGGATCTCGCGCTGGAAGCGGGAAGCCGCCGCGTCTCCGGCCGCGTGCGTCCGGAGCAGGACCTTCACCGCGACCCGGCCGCCGCCGTCGAGGTCGTCGGCCATGTAGACAACGCCCGCGCCGCCCCGGCCGATCTCGCTCAGGAGACGGTAGCGGCCACCGAGGACGATCAGGCGATCTGGGGAGCGCATCGGACGGCCGCGGTAGGGACGATCTCGCGATGGGCCGCGGCGCCGGTAGCCTACCACACGCCGCCCGCGCCCCGCCCTCGGCCGCTGCCGATCCACGGTGGTGAGCGGGCACTCCCTGGCGGTCGACGGAGGACAGCGGTCGCGGTGCGCCGGAGTCGGATCGCGCTGCGCGAAGCGCCCCCGCGCGCCGCGCGAAGCAGGTATGATCGAGACAGCGTGGAGGGACGCGCCGAGCACCACCCAGAGCCCGCGATCCGGGAGCCGGCGCTCCGCGCCCGGAGGGCCGCCCCCTCGCCGCTCGCCAGGAGAGAGCGCCATGACCAGCCCCGTTGACAAGAGCGACGTGTTCCTCATCCCGATGCCCGGCAAGCGCGTGGCGCGCATCCCCATCGCCGTCCTCGAGCGCTACCTCGACGACGAGACGCGCATGGTGCACGACCCCGGCGAGCCGGAGAGCGACGTGACGGCCCACGCGATGTCCGTCGACCCCGCGACGGGCGCGAGCGTCTGGCACACCGAATGGGAGCTGGGCCCCTGCGACTACACGGACGAGAGCGGATTCCCGCAGAGCGCCTACGCGTGGCACCGCCACCCGCTCGGGACCGAGTACACCGAGATCTACCAGAAGTGAGCGCACCTCGACCGGCTGCGCCCTCCGCCGCGCGCGCCCCCCGCCGCCCGCATCGCCCCACCCGTCGTCCGCGCCGACCCGGAGCGCCGCTCCTCGTGGCGGGCGGCGGCGCGCTCGTCCTCGCCGCCGCCTGCATCGAGCGCGGCTACCCCCTCGCCGGGAGCGGGCAGGTCGAGCTCCGCGCCGACGTCGCCGGGCCGCTGTTCGCGGCCGACACGCTCGACGCGACGGGCAGGCCGGTGCCGCCCCGCCAGAGCCCGTGGCGCACCGACGTCTCGCTCAAGCTCACCGAGGCGAACGAGCCGGCGTACGGCGCCTACGTCGAGGTCCGCGTGGTCCCGAGCGAGGCGCTCGCGCTGCAGCCGGCGGACGGCGCGGCGGGCGACGGGGCCTCGTGCGGCATGAAGGACGGCGCGTTCCGCTGCACCGCCGGCACGCAGGGCTACGCCGGCCTCACCGTGGCCTCCGAGGGCGACTGGTCCGGCGAGGCGCGGCTCGTCGTCGCCTGGGCCGACCGCACCGAGGAGCTCCCGATCACGGTGCTCCCCGCGGGCTTGCCGGAGGACGCCACAAACTTCGCGCTGATCGCGGGGGGCCTCGGCGAGAGCGACCGGGTGCTCGCGACGTACCTGCCCCTCGCGTGCACGCTCGGCCCCCTGCCGGACGACCTCGGCGCCACCTGGCGGCCGGGCGCGATCCGGTCGCGCGAGGCGCGCGTCCGCGCGTCGCCCCCCCAGGACGCGCCGGGCGTGGTGGAGCACGCCCCCGTGATCATCGAGTCGCTGCACAGCGAGGCCGCCCTCTCGCTCGCCCCGGATTGCCGCGAGCGGACCACGCGCGTGCGCGTGCTGCTCGGCGCGACCGGGGAGAGCCCGCCCTTCACCCTGTGCTTCAGCGACCTCGGCGGCGAGGTCACGCTCGCCGTGAGCTCGGGGCAGAAGGCGATCGAGCCGAACCCATCGCTCACCGTCGACCCCGAGCCGCGCCTGCTCCGCGTGCGCGCCCTCCGGAGCGTCGTGACCGCGGGGACGCCGGGCGATCTCTTCGAGGTGAGCGCCTACAACGCCGAGCGCGTGCGCATCGCCGTCCCCGTCGACCTCACCGTCGGCGACGACCAGGTGATCGCGCTCGGCGAGGCGTCCGTGACCCTGCGCGGCGAGGAGAGCGAGGCGACGATCATCCAGGGCGTCGCGGTCGCGCCGGGGACGACGGTGCTGCGGGTGACGCCGCGCCTGCTCGCGCGCCCGGAGTGCTCCTCGGAGCCCATCACCGTCGTCGAGCCGGAACCCGAGCCCGAGCCGGAACCCGAGCCCGAACCCGAGCCGGAAGAGGAGGGCTCGCCGTGAGCGCACGCAAGTCCTCGATATTCCTATCGATCATCGCGATCGCGGTCGCGCTCGCGGCGCCCGCCACCTCGCCGGCGCAGGACGAGCCCGAGACCGACGCCGGGGAGGCCGAGGGCGACGCGCCCGCGGGGAGCCCGGCCTCGGCGCGGAGCGCGGCGGGCGCGCTGCCGATGGCCGTCCCCGCCGACTTCGGCGGCAGCCTGCAGGTCGTGCGCGCCCCGGCGGGCACGGCCGGCGCCGCGGCGTCGTCGGCGGGCGGACCGGAGATCTTCCCGGACGCGCGCCGCGTCTGGATGACCGTCCGCGACACCGATCCGGTCCCGATCGAGGCGGCCCGCCGCGGCGGCCGCTGGCTCTGCAGCGGCGGCGGCTGCGCGGCGCAGACCGGCGATCCCGGGCAGAGCCCCGTCGGCGACCAGGTCCTGCGCTCGATCAAGCTCCAGACCCCGACACTGCCCCTCCCGCTCACGATCTGGGGGCGGCTCAGCGAGGACGGCCAGCGCCTGCTCGACTTCGATCCGGTGCTCCTCGGCCGCCGCTCGTACCGGCACGTCTGCGCCTACCGGCCGATCGCCGAGGCCGCGAGGTCCCCCTCCGGCGCGCCGGCCGCGCCGTCTCCCGAGCGCGTCGACGTCTGCCGCGACGGCCGGCCCGAGCCGCCGCCGGCCGACGCGGGCGAGCTCACGCTGGGCATGCAGTGGCCGAAGCAGTCGGAGATGGCCGACTTCCACTACCTCGCCATCGTCGACAGCTGCGGCAACGCCCGGGTGCAGCCGTTCCAGCGCACGTTCACGGTGCCGGTCCTCGAGGTCGCCTCGGGCGCCTGCGGGCGCCCCGACGGCAAGGTGCTCCGCGTCTTCCCGGGCGGCGGCTGGCTCCGCGTCTCCGCCTTCAACCTCCACGCGCCCGCGGCGGGCAACGTGGTCAACGCGACGTACCGGGTCACGATCCCGCCGCTCGAGAACCTCGTCGAGTCGAACCCCGCGCGGCTGCTCTTCCCCGATCCGCTCGCCGACGACCTGAAGGTCGACTGCGGCCCCACGCCGATCGCGCAGCGCGCGGATCTCGGGGGCGCCCCGCCGGGGAGCCACCGTCCGCCCGGGTCCCGGCCGCCGGCCGTCGCCCCGCCGGGGGGCCGGGCGCCTCCGCGCGCCGCGGCCGGTCCGGCGGCGGCGCAGGCCCCCTCGCCAGCGCCGCCGCCCGGCGCCCTGCCGCCGCGCCGGGCGCCCGACGTGGATCCGTCGCGCCCCGGGCCGCAGCCGCTCGCGCACGGCGCGGTCGTCATCTCGCCGGCGCCGCTCCGGCTGGGCAACTGCCGGATCCGGCTCACGGGCCAGACGAAGCACCGGCTCGTGGCGCCGCTCGCGCTCCACGTCTCGCTGACGCGCACCGACCAGCTGCGGGGCGGCGCGCCGATCGAGCTCCTCCAGGACGGCACGTGGATCGTCACGCCGAGCAGCGCGGAGTTCCCGCTGCCGCCGCTCGCAGAGGATTTCGACGGGGATGCGCGGCTCCGGCTGGCCGTCTACAGCCATCCGCTGAGCCCGCAGGGCAAGGTGGTGCTCCTCTCCGACGCGGGCCGCGTCGCGAGCTCGCTCCGCTCGAGCGAGCCCGGCGATCCGGAGCGCGCCCGGCGGCTCGTGGGCTCGGTGGCGATCCACTCGGTCCCGCTGTGCGGCGAGGACAACTTCGAGACGCTGGACGCCGCGGGGAGCTGCTTCCGCGCCTACCTGACCGTCCCGGCGATGCTCGCGACCCTGCAGGTCACCCGCGCGCCGTGGGTGGAGAAGCCCCTCGTCACGCGGAGCGTGCTCAGCGCGGTCGGCGTGGCGCTCGCTGTCGATCGCTACGACCCGGTGGAGCGCCGGGCCTTCCCGGTCGCGGCGCAGCTCGGCGGCTTCGTGCAGACGCTCGGCGAGGGGCGGGTCGGGTTGCTCGGCTACGTGGGCGTCGCGCCGACGGTCCCGATCCTCGGCTCGGGGGGCAACACCACGTCGTTCGGCTTCCTGGCGGGGATCGGGCTGGAGTACATCACCAACGAGGCGGGGCCCGACGAAGGGCTCAAGCCGGCCGCGTTCGTCTCCGCGGTCGTGCAGGTGGGCCAGGCCGCCCCGCAGGTCTCCACGAGCGGCCGGGCGAGCTTCGGCACGTACGCGGGCGACTGAGCCGCCGCGACGCGCCGCGCGCTCTATGGCGCGGCGCGCGGCGCGCGCTCTAAGGATCGGGCAAGGCCTCGTCCAGCTCGTCGAGCAGGCGCCTGTCGATCGCGGGATCGAGCAGGGCCTCGTCGAGCAGCGTGCGCGCCTCGGGGAGGCGCCCCGCGAGCAGGAGCGCCCGGATCCAGAGCACCTTCCGCTCCACCCCGAAGGCGCTCTGCGGCATCTCGCGCTCGTAGCGATCGAGCGCCGCGATCGCCCGGGTCGGCTCGCGCCGCTGCACCGCCGCGCTGCACGCCTCGAACAGGGCGATGTCGAGGCTGCCGCCGGGCACCTCGCCCTCGAGCGCGGGCACCTCGGGCGCGACCGGCGCCGGAGCGCGCTCCTCCCTGACGGGCGCCGGGACGCGCGCTCGCCGCTCGACCGGGGTGCGCCTCGGCGGCGCCTGGACGGGCTCCGGGGCCGGCGGCTCCTCGGGCGGCGCCGGCTCCTCGGGCGGCGCCAGCGGCTCGACGGGCGGCGGTGGAGGCACGGCGGTGATGATCGCGGGCGCGACGTACCTCACCGTCGGTGGCGGCGGCGGCTCCGGGGTCCGGAGCGCCAGCCAGAGCGCCCCGGCCGCCGCCGTGGCCACGACGGGCGCGGCGACGAGGGGCCCGACGCCCACGGTCGGCAGCAGCTGCCGGGCGAGCTTCACGAGCCCCTTGAGCCACGCCGCGGCTTCCTTCAGCGCCTTGCCGACGCCGGCGGCGGCCTTCCCTGCGCTGCCCTCCTTGAGCGCCCGCGCCGACTCCTGCACGCCGCGGAGGAGCGACATCTGGACGTCATCGGGCACGCGCGGCGCGACCCGGGTTGTGGCGAAGAGCGCCGCCGGGTCCAGGGGCAGCACGAAGCGCCGGCCCTCTTTCCTCCGCTCCTCGCGCCGGCGCTTCGCGACGACATCGTGGAACAGGTCGAGGGCGCGCGCGCGCCACTTGTACGCCGTGGACAGCGGGATGCCGCGCTGCTGCGCGAGATCCGCCATCGGAACGTCGCCGAGGTCGTGCGCGACAAGGATCGAGTGCGCGTCCACGTCGAGTTGATGCAGGAGCTCGAGCACCATGAGGCGCTCCTGGTCCGAGATCAACAGCTCGTCCGCGCTCTTGGACTCGTCGACGAGGACCGGGAACTCCTCTTCCTGCACCAGCTCCTCGTAGCGGTGCCGGGCGCGCTCCCGGTAGTGCGCGGCGGTGTGAACCGCGATCCGGTTCAGCCAGCGCTCGGGCCGGGATATCTCAGGTTTGTAGTTGTCGAAGCTCACATACGCAGCGAGCAGGACGTCCTGAGCGAGGTCTCCACGGTCGCGCAGTGGAACTCCCAGGCGCGTCAGCCAGCGGCAGATCAGCGTGAATGTTTTTTCACGAAAGAGCAGCTCGAAGGCTCGCTCCTTCTCGGGTGGACCACCTTGGCCCGGGCGGCGAGGTCGCGTCATACACAACAAAAATTCCGGGCGCGGAGGGCGGGTTGCCGCCCGGGGCAGGCCACGAGCGGCGAGCGCGGGGGGCTGGCGACGGCTCGCAAGCGCCAGGAAGCCTGGATCCGCGCGGAATTCTCGCGCCGGCGGCGCCTTGAGGCGTCCCTGGATCCATCCGAAATTCGAATAATTTTCGCGCGCGTAATTCTTCTGGTGAATTGCTCTTTCCGGCTCGCTTCAGGAACCTGAACGAGGCCTTGGGACGTAAGCGCTGGCCGGCGGGATCTGCCGAGATCGTCCCGTGGCACGAGCCTGGAGCGGGCGTGGCGGGCAGCCCCAGCCGTAGGGCCGCGCGCCAGCGCTGCCCACCACCCTCGCGGCATCGGCGCCGACGCGCGGGCGCTGTTCGCTGCGCAACCGGAGGTGTCTGCGCGGCTCCGTGGCGCGTCGGACAGACTGCCGCCTCGCTTCGCGACGGGGAACATTCCGGGTGCGTGCGCGGGCGACTTGGGGCACCCTGGCGCTGCCACGCGGGTCCAGCGCATGAACCTCTCTGACTTTTCTCTCGCAGCCATCGCGGCGAGCTCGCGCCGCAACACCATCCGCGAGCTCTGGGACAGGCTGCACCTCCTGCCCGGGGGCAAGCGCCTGTTCAGCCGGCTCATCGGCGCGATGGCGCCGTACACCGGGACGATCCGGGCCGACATCGAGGTCCTCGAGCGCGGCCGCGCGGAGGTATCGATGCGCGACCGGCCCGGGCTGCGCAACCACCTCCGCTCGGTGCACGCCGTCGCGCTCGTCAACCTCGCCGAGCTCACCGCCAACACGGCGCTGGCCTACGCCCTGCCCGACGACGCGCGGTTCATCGTCGCGGGCCTCTCGATCGAGTACCTGAAGAAGGCGCGCGGGACGCTCCGCGCCGTCTGCGAGTGCCCTGTCCCGGACACGAGCGAACGCAGGGAGTACCCGATCCCCGTGAGCCTGCGAGACGCGACAGGAGCCGAGGTCGCCCGCGCCGTCCTCCGCAGCCTCGTGGGTCCGAAGAAACAGCCCTGAGCCAGCAGCGCCCCTGAGCCAGCAGCACATCCGTGCGACGGAGCGGCCCGGTGCTCCAAAGCACCGCTGTGCGACGGAGCGCCCCTGAGCCCGCAGCACCCCTGTGCCCGGAGCGCCCAGCGCCCCAGGCCCCCCTGAGCTCCAGAGTCCCCTGCCCTCGGAGCAATCCTGTGCTTCGCGGCAATCCTGTGTCCCGACCCACGCTTGGATATCGGGGTTCCACTCACCTCACTCGAAGCGTCTCACCCAGCACCACACCTGACCAGATTCCAGACAGCGGCTCGGACCAACGCACTCGACAAAGCGCGGTAGGGGTGTTTCGATTCTGCTCATGGAGAACCGCTCAAGGATGGTGGCGCTCGCCGCGACGGGGATCTGCGCGATCTTCGCGGCCTGCGGTGGGGCCGATGGCGGCTCGGTCTCCGGCGGCGGGACCGGGGGCGTGGCGGCGACTGGGGCCGGCGCGGGCTCGGGGACGAGCTCGGAGACCGGCTCGGGGACGAGCTCGGAGACCGGGTACGGCCCCGATGAACCGGGAGGAACCAACGCCGGGAACAGCAGCGGCACGGGAGAGGGCGCCGGCGGCGACGCCTCGTGCGCGGGCGAGTCGAGCACCGCGGAGATCGTGCCGCTCGACCTCTACATCATGCTCGATGCATCCGGGTCGATGGACGAGCCGCTCGCGGGGGGCGTCACAAAGTGGAACGCCGTCACCGACGCGCTCGAGACCTTCTTCACCGACTCGCAATCGGAGGGGCTCGGCGTCGGGCTCCAGTACTTCCCGCTGCCCGACGATGACGTGCCGGACTCCTGCACGACCAACGCGCAGTGCGGCGACAACGGGCCGTGCGCGCTCCGGGTCTGTCGCGACACGTTCTCCACGAGGACGGAGTTCTGCGCCACGGACGTGGACTGCGCGGAGGGCGACGCGTGCGTGGACCTCGGCGTCTGTTCCCGGAACGGCGACCTCTGCGCGGCCCTGGGCGACGCCTGCGCCGGCCGCGGGGGCACGTGCATGAAGGTGACCCGGAGCAGCTGCGCGAACCCGGACTCGTGCGTCACCGAGGACTACGCGACGCCCGCCGTCTCGATCGAGCCGCTCGACGCCGCGCGGGCCGAGGAGCTCGTCCGGTCGATCGCCCGGACAGATCCCGAGGGGGGCACGCCCACCGCCGGCGCCCTGTCCGGCGCGCTCGCGCAGGCCCGCGCCCACGCCGCGGCGAACCCGACCCACCGGGTCGTCGCCGTGCTCGCCACCGACGGGATGCCCACCGAGTGCAAGCCGAAGGACGCCGACGGCCTGGCGGCGCTCGCGGCCGAGGGGGTGAGCGGCACGCCGAGCATCTCCACCTTCGTGATCGGCGTCTTCGACGGCAACGACGACGGCGCCCAGGCCACGATGGACCGCATCGCCGAGGGCGGCGGGACCGAGTCGGCCTTCTTCATCGACACGAACGAGGACGTGGCGCAGGCCTTCCTCGACGCGCTCAGCGCGATCCGCGGCAAGAGCCTGGCGTGCGAGTACCAGGTCCCGGCGCCGTCGGCCGGGCAGACGCTCGATTACGACACGCTCAACGTCCAGCACACCTCGCAGGACGGCGAGGCCTCGTCGACCATCTTCTACGTGGCCGACGAGGCGAGCTGCGACGCGGCCGCCGGCGGCTGGTACTACGACGTCGACCCCGCGACCGGCGGCGCGCCGACGAAGATCGTGATGTGCCCCGCGACCTGCACCCGGTTCCAGGAGGGCGGCCAGGTCCAGCTCCGCGTCGGCTGCAAGACCGAGATCCCGCCGGTCAACTGAGCCCCTTCCCCCTGCGCTCCCGGAGGGGACAGAGATCTTACGCTCTCTGTCCTCTCTGCCTCTCTGTGGTTCCAATTCTCTGTGGTTTCAACTCTTCACCCCCCACGACAGCGGGGACGAGCTTCGGGGATACGGCGCTGGCGGGAGCTCTGAGGAGCGCTGCCGCGCGCGGGCTTCAGGCGTCGAGCGCCGGGCGCGCGGCGGGGACCGGGGCGCGCGTGCGCAGCCAGAAGTACGCCGCCGACGCGGCGAAGAGCGCCGCGCAGAGGAAGGCGGTGGCGTAGCTGAAGCCGACGAAGAACTCGATCCACGAGAGCTTCGCCTGGCCGAAGCTCTTGTAGAGCAGCAGCGCCACGCTCCCGAGATAGCCGAACGCGTCGGCCGCGGTGATCAGGAAGCCCGCCGTCGCCACCGAGCCCACCGCGGCGATGAGCCGGTCGAAGAGCACGCAGTTGAACGGGACATACCCCACGTAGAGCCCGAGCCCGACGCTGATCATCCAGGCGACCGGGCCGATGACGCCCGCCTGGTAGAGCGCGGTGCTCAGCCCGGCGAGCACCGCGCCGGCGACCATGATGCCGTGGACCACGAGGAGCGCCGTGCGGTTGCTCCGGATCCCCATCATCACCGCGACCGAGAGGAGCGCGCCGATGGCCACGGGGATCTCGGCGGTCGTCAGGATCGCCGGCTGATCGGCGTAGTCGAGGGCGTCCCAGATCTCGCGGGCGAAATTGTCCCGGAAATCGCGGTAGGCCGTGAGGACGATGTAGCCGAGGACCAGGGTCGCGAGCCCGCCGGCGTTCGCCGCGACGAACGCGCGCCGCGCGGCGCGGTCCATCGGCGCGCGCCGGGTCCGGAGCGCCTCGTCGTCGGCCGTGGGCGGCGGGATCTGCGCGAGCATCCACACCGAGAGCAGCAGCGGCGGGAAGAAGAGCGCGCCCGTCACCGCGGGCATCCACACCTCCGGCACCCCCCAGCCGAGCGTCAGTTTGCCAATGGTCTTCACGAAGCCGCTGGCGACGATGAAGCTGGCGCAGAGGCCGGCGCCGAGCAGGTCGCTCACGCGGCGGCCCTCGAGGAAGCCGAAGACGAGCCCCCAGACCATGCCGAGCGGCAGCCCGTTCAGCACGAGCAAGACGGCGGCGTACGGGGCGGGGACGAGCCCGAACAGGACGAGCGCGGCCTCGCTCACGCCGATGCACGTGAGGATGGCGAGGGCGCGCCGCTCGGGCCGCATCTCGGAGACGATCTTGATGCCGAGGAACTTCGAGGCGCAGTACCCGATCACCTGGGCGATGATGTAGAAGCTCTTCAGATCGAGGTCCGGGAGCAGCGGCAGCGCGACCGCGCCGTTGAAGGTCCCGACCGCGAACGGCTTGCGGAAGGCGTACATGCAGAAGTACGTCGCGAACGCGGCGAGCACGGCGAACGCCGAGAACACCGGGGCGGGCGCCCGTTCGAGCCATCTCGTCACACTTCTCTGGGCCGGCATGGGAGCTCCGAGGAAGGCGCGAGGGTAATCACGGGTGCGCGGCAAGCGCATGGATTTTCGGTGCGGCGCGCGCACGGATTTTCGGTGCGGCGCGCGACCGTTCCCTTCGGCGCGCGTCCGTGCGAGACATGGATCCTGCGCCGTGACCCGCGGCGCGGCCGGGAGGGCACGCCTTGGGAGACCTGTCAGCGCTCGCCGCAACGAAGATCGTGCAGGACGTCGCGGCCGCGGCCCCTTCGCTCGGCCGGGACGAACGGCTGCGCGGCGCGGTGGCCCTGCTCGCGCTGGGCCTCGCCGCCGGGGGAGCAAGCGAGCTCTCGTACGACCAGCTGAAGCAGCGCTGCCGCGGCGCCATGGCGCGGGATCCTGTCGACTCGCTCGCGGCGATGGTCCTCGGGAGCTCGTACCTGTTCTACCAGGCCGAGCACGGCGAGAACCCGCGGTGCGCGAGCTTCCTGGACGCCCTCCTGTTCATCTCGACCTGCCTGTCCGGCGGCTACGTCGACCGCTTCGCGCACACCGCCGCGGGCAAGGCGATCGCCTCCTTCGTGATGACGATGGGCCCGGCGCTCGCGACCTCCGCGCTCGGCGCGCCGCAGGGCGCGCAGGACCAGGGCAAGGCGATCATCGAGCGGCTGGACGGGATCCTCGAGGCGCTGCGCGCGCCGAGGTGAGCGGCGGCACTGGCGGCCTTCTCGCGATCAGCCGCCATCACGCACGGCTGTGTCCGATTGCCTCCGTCGACTCCCTAAGCAATCTCAGGGGGAGCCCTAACTCGCGATGTCGTGGCTGTGGCACAACGTCTCGATGAGACGCTTTGTCGTTCTGGCATGAGGCACTTTGCACCTCGGCGCGTGCGCGGCGGGGCGTAATCTTCCTGAAATCGGAGTGAAACATCGCCCCGCTCGTCCTGGAATACCCCTTGCGATGTCCGGGCGCGCTGGGGCATCGGGGCCTCGGTTCTTTTCAGGTCACGCGGCACCGGACAGGCGCGCAGAGCAGGCGGCCCGATCACTGCTGTCCCTCGTGCCCTCGCGCGTCGACCGGATCACGAGGGAGGAGCGACGCGGTTTCGCTGCCGTGTCGCGCGTGTCGCAAGGAAGGCGGAGGAGTCATGCCGAATCGTCAAGGTTGGATCGACGAGGAACATAACGACGGGCGGGGGCGCGACGAGGAGAGGTCTGGGCGGCACCAGGGGCAGCAAGGGGATGAGGGATATCGAGGCGAGCGCGGAGCTTCGGGCGATGCTAGCTACGGGCATCGTGGCAATTACGAGCAAGTCGTCCAGCGAGACGATCAGCGCCATTCCCGAGGCGGTCAGCACGACCTCCGCGGCGGGTGGGATCAGCGGGAGTTCGGCGGCCGCGGTCACGAGGGTGAGCGCGGCTACGGCGGCGAGCGCGGCTGGGGGGGCCGGCAGGATCGCGGCTGGGCAGAGCACGAGAATTACGGAGGCCCGCGCCAGGCCTCGGGCGACCCGCGCGATGACTTCCAGCGAGGAGGTCGCGACGATCTTGGCTCCGGGCGTGGTTACGGAGGCGGCCAGGGCGGCTTCGGTGGCGGCCAGGGCGGCTTCGGCGGCGGCCAGGGCGGTCACGGCGGCCAAGGTCACTTCGGCGTCGGCCAGAGCGGCCACGGCGGCCAAGGCGGCTTCGGCGGCAGCCAAGGCGGTCACGGCGGCGGCCAGGGCGGATCTGGCGGCGGTCAGGGCGGTCACGGCGGTCAGGGCAGCTTCGGTGGCCAGGGTGGACTCGGCGGTTATGGCGGCGGCCAGGGTGGATTCGGGGGCAGCCAGGGCGGCTACGGTGGCCAGGGCGGATTGGGCGGCCAGAGCGGCGATAGCGGCCAGGGCCACTTCGGCGGTGAGCGCGGGTTCGGCGGCGGCCAGGGCGGCTACGGCGGCCAGGGCCAGGGTGGATTCGGGGGCAGCCAGGGCGGCTACGGTGGCGGCCAGGGCGGCTACGGTGGCGGCCAGGATGGCTACGGCGGCGGCCAGGGCAGCTTCGGTGGTCAGGGTGGATTCGGCGGCGGCCAGGGCGGCCAGGGCAGCTTCGGCGGCCAGGGTGGATTCGGTGGCCAGGGCGGATCTGGTGGCCGCCAGGGCGGCTTCGGTGGCCAGGGAGGCTTCGGCGGAGGCCAGCACGAAGGCTACGGAGCCCGGGGCGGCCTCCGGCAGTGGGCCGACGACGAGCGCGGCTGGAACGAGCGGTCAGGACACCAGCGCGGGTACGAGGGCCAGGAGTCACGCTTCCGCGGCGATCAGGGCTATCCGTCCGGCGGACAGCACTCCGGCGGACAGGGCTCAGGCGGACAGAGC
The DNA here is from genome assembly GCF_051521455.1 of Sorangium sp. So ce887. Classification (NCBI taxonomy): domain Bacteria; kingdom Pseudomonadati; phylum Myxococcota; order Polyangiales; family Polyangiaceae; genus Sorangium; species Sorangium sp. So ce887. Next base: position 7,570,195 of record NZ_CP150354.1, read on the forward strand.
TTCCTCGAGACCGTCGGACTGGGCGGAAACGTCGGCGGTTCGCGCGGCCGCCCGCCCAAGGGATACAAGCGCTCGGACGAGCGGATCCGGGAAGACCTCTGCGACAAGATCTCCGATCACCCTGATCTCGATGCGAGCGACGTCGAAGTGAAGGTGCAGAACGGCGAGGTCGTCCTCTCCGGCACCGTCCGCGAGCGCCGCTTCAAGCACCAGCTCGAGGTGCTCGCGGAGCGGATCTCGGGCGTGACCGACGTGCGGAACGAGATCCGGATGTACCGCGAGCAGCAGCAGAACGAGGCGAAGACGAGCGCCGGTCTGTCGTCGAGCGAGCGCTCCGCCGCGGGCGCGTCCGGCGCCGCCGCGGGCGCGTCCGGCGCCGCGACCTCCATGGGCGCCACGACGCCCTCGGAGACGAAGAACAACGAGTCGCGCCGGAACGCCTCCTAGTACTTCGTTCCCTAAGTTCGTCCCGGGGGTCCGAGACGTCATATCTGCGCGAAAGCATGAGGCTTTCTGGCCGCGATAACCCGGGAGGAACTTAGGGAACGCTGTACTAGTCAGCTTCCCGGAGCCGATCGTCAGCGCGCCAGCGATGTAACGCTTCTGGTGTTCACGAGGCGAAAGGTCGGCGGCTCGGAGCCCTCGGACTCGGCGAGACGTGTCGGGGGTGCGCCTCGTCGACTCCGTGCGTCAGCGTTCGCGGCCTTCGAGGAGCTGGGTCTCCCAGGCGAACGCGATGCCGCTGCCGCCACCGTGTCCGGCGAGTACTTCTGCCATGGCGGAAGCGCTGTGTTCACGCGCCCAGTCGCGTTGCCACTCGCCGGTGACCGCGAGCCAGGTGATGGGAACCGCCCCCGCCGCGACCATGCGATGAATCGCCATGTTGTGCGCTTCGGCCGAAACGCCACCGGACGCGTCCGTCACGACGAATACGTCGTAGCCGTCGCCCAGGGCGTGGATCGCGGGCATGGCCAGGCAGATCTCCGTCCAGAGCGCAGCCAGTACGAGCTGCCTGCGCCCGGTCTTCTCGACCGCCTCCACAACCCGGCGGTCCTCCCATGTATTGATGAAGGTACGATCGATCGGCTTCTGCTCCGGGAAAACGTCCTGAAGGCTCTTGATCAGGTAGCCGCCTCGTTGCTCCAGCACGGTGGTGAGGATCGTCGGCACCTGAAATGCCTTCGCGGCCTTGGCGAGGCCGACCACGTTGTTGACGATGAGCGTGGGCTCGTGGCTGTGCAGGTTCGCAAACTGGAAAGGTTGGTGGTCGATCAGGACTAAAACGCTGTCTTCCGGACGCAGTAGTGCCTGCAATCCCGTCTTGGCTGCCATGGGTGCTCTCCTTGGGCTTGGCTCGTAGGCCGCGCTCACTCGGCGCGGCGAGCCGGATGGGGTGACTTCTAAGACACGAGCACTGGAAAAGCACTGAACGATCCGGACATCGCCTGTACGAACTTGAGGTTTTTATGCGCCGAGCCGCGTCAGCCGAAGCGTTCGCGTCGCCAGGCGCCGGGCGTCGCCCCCACCACTTTGCGAAACACACGCCCGAAGTGCGCAGCATCCGCGAAGCCCGTCGCCGCTGCCACGTCCTCGAGCGAGCTCCTCGCGTCGAGCAGCAGGGCCTGCGCGCGGCTGATTCGTCGCTCGAGCTGCCAGCGGTACGGAGCCTTACCCGTGGACTCCTTGAACGCCCTCGCGAAGTGGCCCTGGGATAGCCCGGTCAGCTCCGCGAGCTCCGCGAGCGCGACGGGGCGAGAGAGGTGGGCGTCGAGATACTCCTCCACCCGGCGCAACTGCCGTGGCGGAAGGCTGGCGCGCCGTGCCGGGGAGGGCTGCCTCGGAAGGAGCAGGCGGGCGACGATCGCGGCGGTGAGCCCGTCCCCGTACAGCTCCGTCGACGGGTCAGACTCGTGCGCCGCGTCGGACAGCAGCTTCAGCAGGGTCCAGAGCCTGTCATCGGAGAAGCGCAGTAGCGGTGTCGACACTGCCTCGGTGCTGAGCCTCTCACCGACGCGCCCCTCCAGCGCGCGTACGTCGAAGACGAGCGTGATGTCCTTCAGGTACCGAAGGTCGGGGCTGTAACCCCAGATGCTCATCCCCGCCGGCGCGAAATGCATGTGGCGCGGCGTGTAATCGATCGGGCAGCGCTTACCCGCCTGCAGCCGCGGCTCGCAGTGGCCACCGACCTCTTCGAGCAGCCCCGAGAGCCGCACCTGGTTCTCGAAACAGAGGTGGTTGTAGCTTTCGCCCTTGCCCCAGAACTCGGTGACGTCGACACAGACGCCGTTCCAGATCCTCCTCGAGACCGAAAGGCGCGTCACGTGAGGCGGTAGCGGCGTGAGGCGATCCGCGCGCGACTGAACCTGCTTCAGTTCCAACGACGATGCCATCGAGCTGGAGCAGGATAGACGCGGCGGCGCGCCCTGTAAAGTGAACTCGCGTCACCGGACCGCTACGGCGGGCTCGCTCGCGCGCGCCGAAGTCCGACGGAGAGCCCGGTATCCGCACGCGCTCAGCGGAGCGCAGCCTCCATGAGGCGCAGCAGATCCTCGAGCTGTACGGGCTTGCTGATGATCCGGAACGCTCCTTCCTTCGAGCAGCGGACGGCGGCTTCGTCGGATGCAAAGCCCGTCACCACGATGACCGGCAGGCTCGGGTTGATCCGCTTCAGGGCGGCCACGGTCTCATCGCCGCCCATGCCCGGCATCCGCAGGTCGGTGATCGCCAGATCGAACGCCTCCCTCTTGGCCTGCTCGACCGCCGCTTCGCCGCTCTCGGCGGTAGCGACTTCGTACCCCTCCCAGGAGAGGAACGTATCGAGGGACTCTCGAATGGCTGGCTCGTCGTCGATTATCAGGACCCGCCGCCTGCCGGCCGGGTGCTCGCTCAGCTGGCCGTCCACGTCGCCTCCTCGCTCCGGCGGTGCGCGTCCGATGCGGGCAGCCACATGCGGACCGTGGTCCCCTCGCCGGGCTCGCTCTCGACCCGGATGCTGCCGCGGTTCGCTTCGATGAACCGGTGCGTCAGCGCGAGCCCGAGGCCGGTGCCCAGCCCCGGCGGCTTGGTGGTGAAAAAGGGATCGAAGATGCGTCCAAGATCCTCGGCGGGGATGCCACAGCCGGTGTCGCGCACCTCGATCTGCACGCCCTGACTGTCCCGCCATCGGAGCGGCTGAGCCCCAACCACGACGGAGCTGCCGCGCGGGGTAGCATCGAGCGCATTGCCGATGACGTTGAGCAAGGCGGAGTCAAGCTGCGCCGGGTTCGCGAGCACGGTGGGCAGCGGCGCCGCGGCGGAGCCGTTCACCTCGAGGTGGACGCCGCGCACATGCGCCCGCGGCGCAGAGAGATCGAGCGCGCGGCGGAGCGCGGCGCGCACGTCGCACGGCTCCTGGCCGATCGTCTTGTCGCGCGAGTAATCGAGCAGCGCTCGCGTGAGGTCGGAACAGCGGTTGGCCTGCTGCTCGATGGTACGCAGGACCTTGAGAAGCGTGGGCTCATCGGGCAGCGCTTGGCCGTCGCGCCGCCGCTTGAGGACGAGCTGGGCGTTCATCAGGATGATGGCGACCGGGTTGTTCATCTCGTGCGACAACCCCGCGACCAGGGTGCCGAGCGCCGCCATCTTGCCTGCCCGGACGAGCTCCTCTTGCGTGTCCGAGAGCCGCTGCAGGGCCGTCGCGAGCTCGCTGTTCTTCGCCGCAAGCTCCAGATGAGCGCGGTGCAGGCGCTCGGCCGCGCGCACCCGCGCCTTGAGCTCGAGCGGATCGAACGGCTTGCTCAGGTAGTCGTCGGCGCCGATATCGAGGCCCCCCACGGCTTCGGCGCGGCTCGCCCTGGCCGTGAGGAGCAGGATCGGGATGCTTCGGAGCTCAGGCGCTCGCTTGAGCTGGCGGACCAGCTCGAAGCCGTCCATCTCCGGCATCATCACGTCCGATACGATGACGTCGGGCCGGCTTGCTCTGACCGCTTCGAGCGCTTCCCGGCCGTTGGTCGCCAGCGCGACCTCGTACTCGGCCACCAAGATGTCCTGCAGGTAGGAGCGCATGTCGTGGTTGTCTTCCACCACGAGCAGCCGCGGCGCGGGCTCGGTCCGCCCGCCCTCGGCGCCGCTCGGGCCCGTGGCGCACAGCTCCGGCTGAGCGAAGTCGCCCACGGTGATGCGCGATCCTCGCGCGCTCGTCGGCTCCGGCGAGCGAAGCGGCTGCGGCGCGATCCCACGGTCCGCCGAGCACGGCAGCCGCGCGAAGAAGCGAGAGCCAACGCCGCGCTCGCTCTCGACGCCGATGGTGCCCCCCATCATCTCCGTGAGCTCCTTGGCCAGCGACAGCCCGATCCCGGTCCCCTCATGCTTGCGCGTCGCCGACGCGTCGATCTGCTGAAACCTCTGGAACAGGAGGTGCTTCTTGTCCGCCGGGATGCCCGGACCGGTGTCCTCGACGGACAGCTCAAACACGCCGTCGAGCGTCCGTAAACTGACCGCGACCCGCCCCCCCGGCGGGGCCCTCTGTGCCAACGTCGGGTGAGACAAGCTCCCCCTGGAAATCTGTGGTGAGAGGGCGGAGAATGGACCTGACTCGTGCCGAAGCCTTCCCATCTCCGATCCGTCGATCCTACCCCCGCCCCAGCGGCGCAGGGCGCTGCTCCCCGCCCGAGTGGCGTCGCCGTCGAGACTGTGCCGAAGCGGGGCAAGAGGCGGAAGTTCTCGGCGGCGGAGAAGCTGCGCATCGTTCGCGAGGCGGCCGCGTGCACCCAGCGCGGGGACATCGAGGCGCTGCTGCGCCGCGAGGGCATCTACAGCTCCCTCCTGACGGCCTGGCGCAAGCAGCTCGCCCTCCACGGCAGCGAGGCTCTCGCGGGGCGCAAGCCCGGCCGCAAGCCGAAGCACGACGCGAAGGACCGGCGCATCGCCGAACTCGAGAAGCGCTCGGCGCGGCTCGAGGAGAAGCTCGCGCTCGCTGAGAAGCTCATCGACCTCCAAAAAAAAGTCTCTGCCATTCTGGGCATCAACCTCACGAACGACGAAGAGCGCTGATGGACGTCATCGAAGAGCTCGATGACCCGCACGTCCCCATCTCCCAGGCGTGTGCGGCACTCGGCGTCAGCCGCGCCACGCTCTACCGGCAGACTCAGCCCGCGAAGCCGTCCGCGCTGACCGGGCCCGCTCCGAGCCCACGCCGGCTCAGCGACCCCGAGCGGCAAGCCGTGCTCGACGTGCTGCACAGCGAGGAGTTCGTCGACCAGCCCCCGCCGGAGGTCTACGCGACGCTGCTGTCGCGCGGCGTCTACCTCGCCTCCATCCGCACCATGTACCGGCTGCTCGCCGCCTCCGGCGAGAGCGGGGAGCGGCGCGCCCAGCGTGGACCGATGACGCATGCCAAGCCAACGCTTACCGCCACGGCTCCCAACCAGATCTGGACGTGGGACATCACCAAGTTGCGCGGGTCGCTGCCTGGGGTCTTCTACTGCCTGTATGTCGTCCTCGACCTGTTCAGTCGCATGACCGTTGGCTGGCTGCTCGCCGAGCGCGAGAGCGCGGAGCTTGCCGAGCACCTCTTCGCAGAGACCGTCGCCCGCCACGGCGTCGAGCCCGGCTCGCTCACGGTGCACGCCGACCGCGGCTCCGCGATGCGGTCGGAGGGGCTCGCTCAGCTCCTCGGCTCGCTCGGCGTCGTTCGTAGCTTCAGCCGGCCTCACGTCAGCGACGACAACGCCTTCTCCGAGTCGCAGTTCAAGACGCTCAAGTACCAGCCAGACTATCCGGACCGCTTTGCCTCGCTGGCTCATGCACGAGCGTGGTGCCAGGAGTTCTTCAGCTGGTATAACGACCTTCATCAGCATTCTGGACTTGCGCTCTTCACACCTGCTGATGTATTCTACGGCCGAGTCGAAGATATCGCGGCTCGGCGCCAGGTCGCCCTGGACACGGCCTACGCCGCGCATCCGGAACGCTTCCCGAACGGGCCGCCCGTCGTGCGCAGGCCGCCCGCTTCGGTAGCCATCAACCCGCTGTCCGTTGACGATGCTGCCGGAGAGGCCGCGGCGCCCACGCACACGGGCACGACCAGCGCCGCGCCCGAACCTGGCGCCACGCCCACCGCCGTGCCGCGGCCGCTCCGACCTCGACCGGATGCTGCCCAGAGCCGGAACCCGCCCCTCAGCGCGATCCACTCATAGGATTCTCGTCTGGCCTGTCTCAAACCTGTTGGCATTCTCCGGGGTGAACTTCAGCGCGTTGCCCAGGAGGTTCAGCGCGATTTTCTCGAACTTGCGCCGATCAAGGGGGACTGCCCGCAGCGCGGGATCCACCTGAATCGAGAGCTGGACGCCGCCGCGCTCCGCCGCCGGACGAGCCTCGTCCACCATGTCCGCGACGAGCTCTGCGGCGTCGACGGCCTCCCAGTCGAGCTGCATCTTGCCGGCCTCGATCTTCTGGTCATCGAGGACGTCGTCGACCAACCGGTGCAGCCGCCGCCCGCTGCGCAGCACGCGCTCGAGGACCGCCCGCACGCCTCGCGAGAGCGGCTCGTCCGCGTTCGACAGGAGCGACGCGATCGGCCCCAGGATCAGCGACAGCGGCGTGCGCAGCTCGTGGCTCATCACCGTGAGGAACTCCCCCTTGGCGCGCGCGGCGGCGTCCGCCTCCTCCTTAGCCCGCTGCAGGTCGAGCTCCATCTGCTTGCGCTCGGTGATGTCGGCGTAGATCCCGATCAGCCCCGTCACGTTGCCGCTCTCGTCGCGGATGGGCACCTTGCTGGTGATGTGGACCCGCTGCTGGCCGTCGGAGCGGAGCATGGGCGTCTCGATGCTGAGGCTCGGAACGCCCTGGTCCATGACTTCCAGGTCCCTTTTCACGTAGGTGGCCGCGTCATCGCTGCTGCTACAGAGATCGAAATCGGTCTTGCCGATGAGGTTGTCCAGGACCTTGATGTTGGAGTCGTTGATGAAGTTCTGGTTTCCTCCGAGAAACCGGCCCTGGCGATCTTTCCAGAAAATGGCGTGGGGGACGTTGGCGATGACGTATTTCAGCACCGCTTGCTGCTGGTCGAGCGCCTCCAGCGTCCGCTGCCGTGCGGTGATATCGATGCCGGTACCGATGACGCCGGTGACCTTGCCTGCGGGGTCCCGGAGCGGGACGCAGCGCGCCTCTATCCAGCCTCCCCGCGTCTGCCCGACTGTCGTCACGGCTTCTCCGTCCAGGGCACGGCGAGCGCTCTCGATGATCCACGGGTAGGCGTCGAACACGTCGAACACGGAGCACCCCACGTGCTCGCCCGGCTTGAGCCCCAAGGCTTCGAGCCCACGCCCCTCGGACAGGGTGATGATCCCGCACTCGTCGAAGGAGAAGAGCACGATCGGGGCATAGCTGAGCACGGAGTGGAGTTGCTCGTAGCAATCCACCGGCGCCGAGGCTTGGGACGAGCGTGCCGGGCTGGCGCGCGTTGGGAGGGGCACGATCTTGCTGACATCGGCGGGTCGGCGGCATTGGCACAGCATTGTCTTGTTAGCCAAACAGCCTACAACCGACGCGGGGAACATCTAGGTTCGCAGCGTAAAAATCGGCCACGGATGAGGGGCCATCCGCCTAACCTCGGCCGCGATTTCCATCCTGTCCGGCCGCGCCGACGCGATGGCGCTCATCGGCCGCGCTGTGCTCGGTTGGCGCAGAGGGCGCGCGCGGCGCGGGCGTCCGCGCGTTGCGCCGCTCATGCGCGCGCGCAGCGAAGCGCGGCCTCAACGAGGCTGAGCAGATCCTCGAGCTGGACGGGTTTGTGGACGATCCGGAATGCTCCCCCTGTCGAACAGCGCATGGCGGCTTCGTCGGACGCATAGCCCGTCACCACGATGACCGGCAGGTTCGGATGGATCCGTTTCAGGGCGACCAGAGTCTCATCGCCTCCCATGCCCGGCATCCGCAGGTCGGTGATCGCCAGATCGAACGGCTCGCCCTGTGCTTGCTCGACCGCAGCTTCGCCGCTCTCGGCGGTAGCGACCTCGTACCCCTCGCAGGAGAGGAACGTATCCAGCGTCTCTCGAATGTCTTGCTCATCGTCGATCACCAGGACCCGCCGCCTGCCGACCGGACGCCCGTTCCGGTGCACGTTCACGTCTCCTCCTCGCTCCGGCCTTCTGCCGACCGCATGAAATTTGCTCCTGGGTTTGCTGCGCGACCGAGCCGAAGCGTGACCAGCCCCGCCACGGCGTTGCGGAGAATGACCTGTCCGCGGCTGCGGCCGTGGCATACGGAACCGTAGCGCTGCGGGCGGCTGTTGCCGCAGCCCCCTCGAGCAAACACGCGACGGGTCAAGATGACGCCCGCCATCGGGGCGAGCGGACCGGAGAGCCGCAGCCTCCAAGGCGCAGCCGGCAGCACCCGATCGGCTTTCGGGCGAGCCTCGGGCCTGTCTGCTCGGGCGCCAGGAGGCGACGCCCCGAGCTCGCCGAGGCCCGCCTCGACGCCATGGCCGGGCGCTGTGGCGCGGGGCCTGTCTGCTCAGGCGCCTGGGTCAGCTTCCCGCGGCGTGGTGCTGGATGGCTGCGACAGACGCGGAAGCGCAACGGTGAAGGTGGTGCCGTGCTCCAGATCGCTCGTGACGCCGATGGTGCCGCCGTGGGCTACGACGAGCTTCCGGGCGATGAAGAGCCCGAGCCCGAGCCCGCCGGATGCCCCCTGCGCTTCGACCTCGCGCGCGCCGCGCCGGAACGGCTCGAAGATCCTGGGCAACAGCTCCGGCGAGATCGGCGTGCCCTGGTTGTTCACCGCGAGCATCACGCGCTCCTCCTGTCCGTCGAGGGCGAGGTGAACGGGCGTACCTGGGGGGCTGTAGTGGATGGCGTTGCTGAGCAGGTTGGACAAGACCTGGGTGAGCCGATCGGCGTCCCAAACGCCGCGCCCATCGCCGTGGCGGCTGTAGACGATGGCACGCTCGGGGTGGAGCAACTCGAGCTCGTTGAGCACCTGACGGCAGAGGTCGTGCAGGTTGGTCGGCTTCGGGTTGATGGGGATGCCTCGGGCGGCGCGGCTGCGCGTCAGGTCGAGCAGGTCGTTGATCAGCCGCGTCATGCGGTCAGCGCCACGGGTGAGCCGCGCGAGCATCTTGCTGACTCCCTCCGGCATGTCCTCGCGCTTCTGCAAGAGCGACGCGACGAAGTGGATCGTCGAGAGCGGATCGCGCAGGTCGTGTCCGAGGATGGCCATGATGCGGTCGCGAAACTCGGCATCCTTGCGTAGCTCGTTGCTTGCCGCCTGCGCCATGGTCACGGCGACGGTGCTCATGGCCGTGTCGATCGCGGAGTGAAGGAGCTGCGCCGGGTCACCATCGAGCGCGATCGACGCGGAGCAGCACTCCTCGAGGATCTCAGCGCGGAGGAGCGAGAGCTCACGCAGCGCGTGATCCAAGCCGTACTCACAGACGAAGCGCGAGCGCGCGTGTTCCTTCGCGACCGAGCTGCTGCCGATGGCTCGCCCACGTGCCCCGCCCCCTGCTCGCTCGACATCGGGTCGCAGGAGGGCGTCAACAATCTGGTCGAGCAGGCTCGGGATGTGGTCGATCAACTCCGGCACGCTCAGCCGGCACGCTTCGGGCACCCCTGGGTCCTCACGCACGCGGCGGGCCCATCGTTGTATCAGCGCTTGTTGGTGGTCCTGGAGAAACGACGCAAGCTGCAACACGCGAGCGGGGTCAACAGGTTTCACGTTGGGCATGGTAGCCGCGCCAGCTCACGAGCGTGGGGCGCTCCGGCGCCACCGCAAGCTCGAAGCCAAAGCTTTGCACATGCGCTCGAAACAGCTTGGATGCCGTGGCGCCGAGCTGATGGGCACACAGCTCAACGTCATCGCTCGCGGTGAGCTCGCCGCAGCGACCGCTCGCCAGCTCGTTGACGTCGAGCGCTGCCATGCTGACGCGCGCGCGAATCTCGTCGTGAGCGACAGCGCAGCATTCGCCGGTGTACGCCTCGAGCTCGCCCGCCGCGCAGCGCTCGACCAGATGGACGGCGAGCGCACGAGTGCGCCCTCGATGCCCACGTCGCCCGCGAGCGCCACGAGCTCGCGCGCGGATGCGGCCGTGCGGGGATCTGCTCCGGGGCCATGGGCACACGATGCCGGCGGCGGGCCCGAGCTCACCGACGTCCACCTCGGCGCCGCGGCCACGCAGGGAACATCGGCCGCGCTCGTGCGTCTGCGTCTGCCTGTTCGGACGCCAGACCTACAGCCCCGCCTCGGCCGGCCTACTCTGGGAACGTGGCGGACGCGCGCACCCTGGTCACCGCGGATGTTGCGGCTTTGTCCCGCGAGATCAGTGCGTCTTACACCGCGCTGGCGGTCGCTCGATCACGGCTCGACCAGGACCCCTCTCAGGTTGTCGCGCGGTCACCGCCGCCTGCGCACGGCGCCGCGCTGGGTCAGGCTTGCAGCCGGTATCGTGCAGCGCGGGGCGTGTGGCCGGTAGCGCGCTCCCGCGGCTGCGCGGCCAGGCAGCTGGCGCCAGCACGTCGACACGCGTTGGAGCCGCGCAGGTAGCTGCGCGCTGGCGCACGCTCTGGACGGTACGACCCCTGGCCAGTGTAGTGTTCTCGTCTAGATTCCGTTTGACGCCGATCCCGTGATCAGAAGAATGGCCCGCGTCGCCATGTCGCTCGCGTGTTTCGGAAGGCGGGGAAGGAGACGATGAGGACGACAGGCCGGCAGATCTCCTCGGAAAGGATTAAATTTCAACACTTCCAACGTGGCAATAAACCGTTGTAGCCCGTGGACGGCTCGGCGCATCTTCGGGGCGTTTTCGCCGAAGATCCACCAGTTACGTGCCCGCGTCTCACGCCGATTACGTTCGCGCGCAGGCTTTACCTCAACAAGCAATCGCTGGTAATGCTTCGGATATTGCTGTCTTGCCGTCTCTTCAGTCAAGCCATAGAAATCGATGATCCAGCGCTCCTCGAATCGCTGAACCAAATCCCTGCCGATGATGAACCGACGAACCACGGGTGGAAGCCGTTCAGGCGCAAGCCCGAGCGCACGAAGCTGGTCCCTGTCGAGACGAAAGCCCTGATCTCGGTCTTGCACTGGGGGCGGCAGCTCGAAGGGGAGTTGTTTGCAACGTCGCGCTACGTCGAGTGGGCCGTGCTCATGAAGCGTTCGTTCGGCTTCGATGCGCTCCGCTGCCCGAGATGCGAACGGAGGATGCGCGTGCTTTCCACGATCACCGACTCAGCGGTGGTGCGCCGCATCCTTGATCCTCTGAACTTACCCTCGCAGCCCCGAACGGCAGCACCCGCGCGCGATCCAACGTGGCAGCCGATGGCGTTCGGGTTCGACGCGGCGTAGGTGGGCACCCGGCCCGAGCCCGTCATGGCGAGCGCACGCCGCGGTCGTCGAGCCAGAGCTGCGCCCAGTGCACGGCGCGCGGGCCCTGCGACGGGCCGAGCGGGTGTTTGATACGCGATAGACGGCTCGCCCGACGCCGTCCCCGCGGGGCTTGACACGGGCGGCGCCCTCCGGGACGAGCACGTCGGGCAACCCACTTGCGGCGAGCGTCAGCGTGGTGAGCGCCTGGTCGCAATCCGCGTTGGGAGAGCATGAGTCGATGGCGATCTCGCCCGGTGCGGAGGAGACGATCTGCCCCTCGATCGAGCGCTGCGTAGGAGGATCGCCCGCCTCGCCGGCCGGATCCTCGGAAGAGAAGGTGGTGCCATCCGCGGCGGTCAGCGACCACGTGATCTGGTCCATCGCGGGAATCGAGCACTCGGCGGCGCCGCCGCCACCGCCCGCGCCGCCGTCGATGACCTCGGAAGCGGTGCAGCCGGCGAGGAGAGAGAGCGAGAGCATGCCCAGAAGAAGGTCGTGTTGAATTGACATGACCTGCAACGTGGCAACCGTTGTGCCGCGCGAGAGCTCTCCCTCCCTCGCCGCGGATGGCGCCGTATTCAGCCATGAGCAACGACTACCGCCGGGCTGTGCCAGGGTGCGTCGCGGCACAATATGCCCCTCGGCCTGGGAGGCTAGGACGAGCCCGACGCGAGGCGCGTAGCATGGCGGGCGCGTGGCGGCACCCGGGGGCCACGGGTTCCTCCGGCGCGTGGGCGCCTCGGGCAGGCTCGGCCGGGCGCGGGGTCACCGGCGGCCGAGCGGCGGCGCAGCCCGAGGCCTCGCGCGGATCGCCGCCGGCCGGCGGCGGCCTACACCACCTGCGGCGGCGTACACCACGCTGGCATGTGCTGGACCACCACGCGTCAATCGACCGGATAGCCCCGCCACATCCAGCGCAGCGTGTCGGGGAGCGTCTGCTTGAGCACTCTCCCGTCGCAGTGGTTGGCGCCCTTCGCGTAGACGAAGCGATAATGATACCCCTTCTCCTTGAGGATCGCCGCCACGCGCTGGTTCGCCATCACCCAGTTGTGGTGGCTGGCTTCATCGCGGGTGCTGCCGAGGTCGTTCTCGCCGACCTGCAGGAAGATGCGCAGCGGCTTGACCGGGTTCTCCCGGATGAGCGCCTCCGTGTACTCCCAGGCGCCGTCGGGATATTCGGCCTCGGTGGGCGCGCGGGGGTTCTGCTGGTCGACGAACGTGCCGGAGTAGGTGACGATCTTGCGGTAGGTGTCGTGGCCGAACCAGCCCATGGTCAGCGCCGCTGCCCCGCCCGAGCTGCATCCGTACGTGGCGCGGCCGTCCGGGTTGCTCGTGAACTTCAGGTTGGGGTACGCGGCGTGGACGGCCTGGTTGTTCTTGACCGCCTCGAGGAGCTCCGTATCGACGAACCTCTGATAGGCGTCCGACATGGTGTCGTATTCGAGCCCCCGCTCGCTGCCGTACGAGTCGCCCCCTCCGCTCGCGGCGAAGATCGCGATGACGCTCGGGAAACGGTTGCTCGGGTCCGCGACGAAGTTGTTGATCGTGTTGATGATCTCGTCCCTGTTGGTCGCGTCCTGGACGACCATGAACGGCGCCTCCGCGCCGTCGACGTACGTCGCGGGGATCGCGACCTCCACGTGGCGGTTGAAATCCCCCTTGGCGTTGTCGTTCAAGGTCGGATCGTGGCCGGTGAAGATCTCGCTCTCCCGGGACGACAGGGAGAACGTGAACGTCCGCCCCTGGGGAACGCCGTCGATCCTCTTGATCTCCGGGGCGTCCTGGTAGTCAGGCCCGATCTCGAAATCGCCGTCGCCTTCGGTGCCGATCGGATCGACAGTCCCGCCCTGTCCTCCCCCGCCGTTCGGGTTCGGGTCGTCCGTGCCGCCCGTGCCCGAGGTGCTGCCGCTGCTGCTCGAAGAGCTGCTGCTGCTCGAAGAGCTGCTGCTTCCTTTTCCTCCGCTGCCGCCCGAGCCGTCGGCGGCGTCGTTGTCGGACCCGCAAGCAGCGATCGAAAGCGCGACAAGGAGCGAGATACTGCATGTGATCGAGCGGATCATGGATCCTCCTGGGATCGGGTTGCGTTACGCTGCTGATCGGCCTCGACCGTCAGCACCCGACCAGGCCGTTCGCGTTCGTGAGCGTGTAGAGGCTCACCTCTTTACCATCGGCGTTGCCGATGGGCGCCTTGGAAACGGAAGCGGGCTTTGCGTTCACGGCTTCACCACCAGATGGCTCGGATCTGGCGGCCGGGGCCGCTGGAGAGGCGTCCGTCGCGGGGGCCGCCGCCGGCGCAGGCGGTGCTGCCGCAGGGGGCGTGTCGACGGCCTGCGCGCCGGCGCGCAGACCGTCATCCCCAATCCGAACCACGACGGCTACCCGGACAAAGCGGAAGGACGCCCCGTGAGACGAAATTGTGAGCGCTCACATCGCCCATGTCAACGCAAATGAACCGGCGCGAGGCGAGCCTCGATCCCGAAATTGGAATCCACATCGAACAATACCGTGGGCCTGCGCCCGTCCTCTTGACGCGCCGCTCGGAGGAGACTCGCCAGCCATCCGATGTCGAGCCTGGCCGCGGATGGACAGATCATCGTTGACATCAAAAATGTGATCGCTCACAATACGTGCCTCCCACTTCGGCGTTGCCCTGTCGAAGGGCAACGATTTCTTCAAGTTCCTCATCGCGCAGCTCGAGACCGGCTCGCCGAGCTTCAGCGCCGTTCTGGCGCGCCTGGCCGCGGACCGCGCGTTGGGGGCTCACATAGGTTCTCACCGCTGATTTGACGCCGCCCTCTTCGCCGCGTGCGAAGGCTGCCGCGTCAATATCATCGCGGCGCATTGGTGTGATTGCGACAGGTCTGCCCTCGAGCGGTACCTGGGCGAGCTCCGACGCGACCGGCGCTCGCTCTGGGTGACCGGGCTCTCGTGCGGAGACGGCGCGGATCGGGAGGCTAGGACGAGCCGGCCGGAGCATCTCGCGACGCACGCTGGTCTCCCGGCTCAAGGAATACGACCTTCCGAGGCCAGCGGCGCCTCCCTCTGATCCACCCCGCGGCGCTTTGGTGATCCACGGCGCCGCCCTCTGAAAGCGCCGCGCGCGGCGCTTTGGTGATCCACCCGGGGGCGCCGCCCCAGCCATCTCCGCCGCAGAGGCGAGTCCTCGCTCCTTCGCCTTCTGCCCCGCTCCACCCTGCTCCAGGGCCGGCGTCCTGCCCGCCTTCTCCGCGAAGGCCTCTCCCGTACCCAGATCGCCGGTACACCGAGTCCGCTCTGGCCTGGGCACCACGGCACTCCGGCGCTTCGCACGGGGCGCAAGCACTCCATGATACCGGACAAGCGGGTACCTCGGCGGGGGAATGAGTAAGTCTTTCGACATACTGACCGCTTCGCACATCCGATTACCTGGTCCTGGACGCGGCCGAAGCTGCGCCGCTGGGCCGCTCGACATGCTCCGCGACTATGTTGAAAAACTTATCGAACAGTCCACTAGCTAGTACAGTGGTTCCCCAGGTTCCTCCCGGGTTGGCGTAGCCAGAAGGCTATGTGATTTCGCGTAGACACGTCCTTGCCGGACCCGGGACGAACCTTGGAAACGAAGCACCACTCTGCAGCCGCTGTATGATGCGCCTTCGCTCCCGCCCCGGCCCGGGGCACCCGCTCCTCGCCGCGATCGCGCTCGCGTCATCGCTCCTCGCCTGCTCCGCGTCGCCAGCCGGCGGCGCCGCGGCCGGCGCGCCCCGCGCCTCGCCGCTCGACCCCCTCGCGCCATACACGCCGGAGGACGCGCTCCCGGGCGCCTCGCGCGTCGACTTCCGGCTGCCCCGCCGCGGCCCGCCCGCCTTCTACACCCTCCCCTGGCCGAGCGAGCTCTGGCGCAGAGACGACGGCTCCATCGCCTGGAGCACCTTCCCGGGCGCCGGGAAGGCGCTGCTCTCCTCGTACATCGCGGCGGCCGAGTCCGACCGCGCGGGCTTCTCCGTCGCGCCGGCCATCTACTTTCACTTCTCGTCCGCGCCGGACGCGCGCCGGCTCCCAGCCCGGCCGGCGGACACGATGTCGCTCGGCTCGCCCGTGTTCCTCATCGACGTCGACCCGCAGAGCCCCGAGCGCGGCGCGCTCATCCCGCTCGAGCTCCGTCACGTGGCAGCGCCGCTCCGCTTCATCCCCGCGGGCACGCTCGCCGCGAAGCCGGTGCCCGGCGTCGTGCTCCGGCCAGACACGCTTCATTTCGCCGTCGTCCGGCGCGATCTGGGCGACCCGGAAGGGCGATTGCTCGGCACCACGCGCGATCTCGAGAGGACGAAATGGACAAGCCCCCTACCCGACCCGGTCGAGGAGCGCGCCCGCGCGCTGCACGCCGGGCCCCTGGATTACCTCGCCTCGCGCGGCGTGGCGCGGGGCGACATCGCCGCGGTGGCGCTCTTCCGCACGGGCACGCCGCACGCCGTCTCCCAGCGCCTCTTCGAGGCGGCCATGCGCCTTCCGCCGCCGCTCGCGCCGCGCCTCGTGAGCGCCGCGTGGCAGCCCGATCCGCGGCCGTCCTCAGGAAAGCGGTCCTATTTCACGATCGCCGGAACGTACTGCACGCCGAACTTCCAGTCGCGGATCGCCGAAGCCCCGTTCCTCTCGGGGGGCGGCACCCTCGCGCCGGACGAGGCGGGCGCGCCGCGCGTCGTCGAGCTGCCGCCCGGGTCGCGCTACAGGACGGACGCTTGCGGCGGCCTCCTCAGCGCCCGCTACGTGCTGACCGTGCCGAGGGTGCGCCCGCCGCCCGGCGGCTTTCCGCTGCTTGTCACGGCGCACGGCACCGGCGGCGACGCGACGGATTTCCTCGGCGAGGGCAACTTCGCTGGCTGGGCCGCCCGCCAGGGGATCGCCGCCGTCTCCACCGACCAGCCGCTGCACGGCGGCGCCGGCGCGCCCGGCGCGCGCCCCGGCAGCCGGGACGCCGCTGTCTTCTCCATCGCGGGCATCCCCGTGGGCCGGTTCCGCGGCCAGCAGCTCGGGGCGGCGCTCGCCTTCTACAACCCCGTGAACCCCGCGGCGACGCGCGACAACCTGCGCCAGGCCGGCGTCGACGCGAGCCTGCTCGCGCGGCTGATCGCCGGCACCGACTTCTCGAAGGCGGCGCGGCCGGGAGGTAGCCGCCGGCTCCTCGGCGCGGTGCCCGGACGGGTCGCGCCCCGCTTCGACAGCGGCCGCGTCCTGCTCGCCGGCCACTCGCAGGGGAGCCAGTCGGCGGCGGCGCAGGCGGCGCTCGATCCGCTCTTCCGCGGCGTGATCCTCTCCGGGTGCGGCGGCGACGCGCGCCTCGGCATCCTCCGCCGCGGCGATCTCCCGTTCATGCCGCTCATCGAGGCCGCGCTGGGGCTCCGGGAGGGCGAGCTCACCGAGTTCCACCCCTTCATGACGCTCGTCCAGAGCCTCGTCGATCCCGTGGATCCGCAGAGCTACGCGCGACTCTACCGCGAGCCCCTGCCCGGCCGGAGGCCCCAGAACGTGCTCCATTTCGGCGGCCTCGCCGACACGTACACGCCGCCCGAGACAGCTGTCGCGCTGGCGACCGCGCTCGCGGCGACGCCGCTCCGCCCCGTCCGCGCGGCCGCCGGGGTGCTCCCCTTCCTGCGCGCCGCGCCGCCGGAGGGGCCTGTGCGCGGCAACATCGCCGGTGGACAGGCCACGGCGGCGTTCGTGCAGGTGCCCGCCACGCGCGGGGAGGACGGCCATTTCGTCCTGTTTCACGAGCGCGACGCCGCGGAGCTCGCGATGCAGTTCATGCGCAGCGCGGTAGCGAGCGCCGCCGGCCCGGCCGAGGTGGGGCGCGCGCCGGGCCGCTGAGCCAGGCGTCCCCTCGCGGCTTGCGCTTTCCGGACAACGCTGTTCGACTGGCGCCGCGGGGGACGCGGAGGTGTCTTGTCTCTCCCTCTCCGGAGAGGACGAGACAGGCCGCTCGCGCCCGGAACCTGCGAGAGAGAGAGAGAGAGAGCATGAACGGGAAGGTCTGCGTCGTCACGGGCGGCAACACGGGCATCGGCAAGGAGACGGCGCGCGGGCTCGCGCAGCGCGGCGCCAGGGTGGTGCTGGCGTGCCGCGACACAGGCAGGGCCGAGGCCGCGCGCGACGACATAGCGCGCACCACCGGCAGCAAGGGCGTGGACGTGATGGCGCTGGATCTCGCGAGCAAGGCGAGCATCCGCGCCTTCGCGGAGAAGCTCCGCGCGAAGCACGATCGCCTCGACGTCCTGGTGAACAACGCCGGGGTGTGGCAGCGCTCGCGCGGCACGACAAGGGACGGGATCGAGGCGACGTTCGGGGTGAACCACGTGGGGACGTGGCTGCTCACGCAGGAGCTCCTCCCGTTGCTGAAGCAGAGCGCGCCGTCGCGGATCGTGGTCCTGTCGTCGAGGCTGCACTACCGCGGCCAGATGGGCTGGGACGATCTGCAGTTCGAGCGGCGGAAGTACGGCTCGGGCGTGGCGTACAACCAGTCGAAGCTCGCGAACGTGCTCTTCACGAAGGCGCTGGCGCGGCGGCTCGAGGGCACCGGCGTCACGGTCAACGCGGTCCACCCGGGCGTCGTCGCGACGGAGCTCACGCGCGATTTCCCGAAGCTCGCCGTGAAGCTCTTCAAGCTGTTCCTGCTCACGCCCGAGCAGGGCGCCGCGTGCTCGCTGCACGTCGCCACGGCGCCGGAGCTCGCCGGGGTGACGGGGGAGTACTTCGAGAAGAGCCGCATCGTGCCGGCGGCGACGGCGGCGCTCGACGAGGCCGCGCAGGAGCGGCTCTGGAAGCTGACCGAGGCGCTGGCGGCGTAGCGCCGCCCGCCGGGAATCCCAGCCAGGGATGGGGCGCACCACGTGAGTGTTCCGAACTGCATAGCGGCTCGTGGGGCAGAACGCCAACGGCAATGACCTGCAGGCGTGGAGCCGCAACTCTGGTGCGCAGCCCACGGAGCGTGCCGGGTGGAGACGGGCCGAGTCCAAGGGGGCACAGGCGCTGGAGGCGACAGCGCCCGAGGTCGCAGAAATCCTGCCGGACGGTAGTGAGCCGAGGCGTGAATGACGTCGTCCGGGATGTTGTTGAAGCCGACGAGGCTGACGTCCCGCGGCGCCTCGCGCCCGCTCCTCGTGACGCCGCGCTCCAGAGGCGCCCCGCCGGCCTTGGTCTCCCTCGGACTGGAGCATACCGCGGGCCGGTCGATTGGAATTGACGCTGGCCATGTGAACGTTCACAATATGCCCCATCGGCATCCTTTTGCTTCGCCATTCGCCATGGATGGGTCCGTTGTGAACACCGAGACCTTCGTCATCCGATCGATCTGGGCACCGACTCCGTTCGCATGGTCTACCAGCTTCGCCATCGTCTGCTTGAAGGCGGAGCTTCGCGCTGGCGTGACGTGACCAGAGGAGGCCTCATGCACAAAATACAGCCGTCGGTGCTTCGATGTCCTCTGCCTGGTCTCGAGTGTCGCTCTGCCTGCGTGCAGCGAAGACGATCGCGACGCAGCACGAGCTGCCTCCTGCACGCTGTGGAGTGAACGCGGTCGATTCGATGCGTCGATGAATTGCTGATGCGGCGCCACTTATCCAGGAGGTAGGCGGCTGGCACGAGGAAACGTTTGTCACCTGAGGTGAGCGTGGCGATCTGCCATCGAGATCCTCGAATCGTCCTTGCTTTTGCTTCCCCCTTCCCCTGACCGGGCGCGGCGGGCTGGATTCGATTCAATTCACTCAACGATACGCAATCGGATGACGGGCGCACCGCTCTTTCCGCGCGCTCGTGGAACGCCGAAGAAGAGAAGAAAACGATGGCCAAGCAGAACGTATCCTCCCTGGTTCTTTGCTTCATGGCGCTCTCGCTGGCCTGCGGCGAGAGCTCATCGCCGGGCGCTGGCACGGACGGTGAAGCAAGCGGGTCGGCTGGTGGCGACACAGGCGGAGCAGGTGGTTCAACCCCCTCGCCCGGCGGCGCGACGGCCGGTTCAGGCGGGACCTCGACCGGCGGCAGCGGCGCCTCAGATGGCAGCGGCGCCTCCGGCGGCGAGGGTCAGGCCGGTTCGGGTGAGGCGATCTCTCCAGTCGCGTGCGAAGAGCTCACGGACGTCGGGTCGGCGACCAGTATTTCACTGGACGGCATCAACATCCAGAGCGGCAACGTCAACGGCCTCACATTCAAAGGCTTCGGCGTGCTCAGCGCCAACAGCACCAGCGAGCTTTTGATGGATTACAAGTCCGAGCACCCCGAGCGATATGCCGAATTGCTCAAGATCCTGTTCGGCGGGACAAGGCCCATCATCACGCACGTCAAGGTCGAGATGGGCAACGACCGAAACAACTCCACCGGCGCGGACCCGGCCACGATGCGACTGGCAACTGAAGCGGCAAACGTCAGGCGGAGCCCCGGCTTCCAGCTCGCTGCCGACGCCAAGGGGGTCAACCCCGATCTCAAAGTGAGCATCCTGCGCTGGAACGCTCCCGGCTGGGCAAACAACAACGACAAGGTTTATACCTGGTTCAAAAATACCATCCTGGCCGCGTATCGCGCTTACGGTTACATGGTCGACTACGTCAACCCCGGCCTCAACGAACGTTTGCCGGACTTGACATGGACCAAGCAATATGCCGCTCGGGTCAAGGCGGACACCGCTGGCTTCAATGACGCGACCGAGCAAGCGCTGTACAACAGCATCAAGGTCATGATCTCCGACGAAGTCGGGGTCGGCACGTTCGGCGGCAGCATCGTGAGCGACGCCACCCTGCGGAACGCCGTGGCGGCTACCGGGTACCATTACAACACGGATGACGACAGCGCGGGCAATTTCAAGAAGATCGCGGAGGAGATCGATAAAGAGGTCTGGAACAGCGAGGCGCAGGCCACATTTGGCAACACGGCCTTCCGACCCAGCAACAACATGAAGGACCCCACGGTGGCAGGCACCGGCATCGGCGGCATCAACGGCCCGCTGGAGATGGGCAACACCATCATCAAGGGATTCGTCAAATCCCGCCGAACCCACTTCATCTACCAGCCAGCCATCGGCTCCTTCTACGAAGGCGGACAATATTCCTTCAAAGAATTACTCAGCGCACGCGACCCATGGTCGGGCTGGATCCACTATGACGCAGGCCTGGATATCCTGAGGCATTTCAGCTGGTTTGCGAAGGCCGGCTGGGAAAACCAGGACAACACCGCGGGGATCTGGAGGGTCGTACCTCAATCCAGCGACACCGGCGCGACGGGCACGAACCCTGTCAATGGACGCAACGGCACCCCCAGCTACATGACGCTCGCCGCTCCCGACAAGCGCAATTTCTCGACCATCTTCATAAACGACAGCGAGCGCGCGCAGACCTACAAGCTCCGGACGGTCAATATGGATTATGCGGGCAACCCCGCCCTGGAGCTCTGGGAGACACGCGCGGCCGACCCGGGAGCAGCCTTCAACAGCAACTACATGAAATACCGCTGTAACATGTCCGCTGACGCCGGCGGCATTTACACCATCCATGTAGACCCCTATTCGATCTTGACTGCTACCACGTTGGCGAACACTGGAGACCCAGCACACAATCAACCGTTACCGGTAGAGGGTGCGCGCGCCGTGCTCGACACAGATGCGAGCGGCTCGACTCAGAACACGTCCGACAAGACTCTATACGCCGACAAGTTCGACTATTCCACCAGGACCGTCCCGGTGATCGGGTCAGGCGGCCGGATCACGGGGACCGAGAGCTATATAACGTCCCGCGGCGGCCCCCAGAGCGTGATCCCCCGCTATGCCTGCGACCGCAACGGCGCGTTCGAGGCGTATCTCCCCGACGGTTCCAGCGACTTCATCCTGCGCCAGCAGGTAGATCGACCGACCATGGGGCTCGGAGGCACGTGGAACGAAGGCAATCCGATCACAGGCATCGGTGACAACCGGTGGCTCAACTACAAGGCCAGCGTCGACGTTTCATTTGAAAACAACAGCACCCAGAGCGGCAACAATTACGCTGCCATCGGAGCCCGGCAACAGGGCGGCGGCAACTCCCACTATCTCAACGGCACTCCCTATTTTCTGAAGTTCTTGTTCGACGGCGGCTGGCAGCTGCTGGTCGACGGCGTGTCCGTAGCCAGCGGGAATGTGGTCAGCGGCTCTGGCGGCGTGACGATCAATGGATTCAACGCCGCTCACGACGCATGGCACAACATTGCCATTCAGGTCGTGGAGAACAAAGTTACTGCTTTTCTGGACGGTGTGACGCTCGCCACCTACACCGATTCCAATCCCAGGCTCTCCGGTCGCATCGATCTGGCCAGCGGTTATTACTTCACCCGTTTTGACAACCTGAAGGTGGAGACAGTCGACGGTCATGCCCCGTACTACTCTGAGTTGCTTGACAATCTCGAGATGAACGATCTGGCTTCGCCGCCGGCTCCGAAGCTAGTTTACGGCGGCGCGTGGGCTCACGAGAACGGCAAGAGCATGTACAATTACCAGCGTTCCCTTTCCACGAGCCGAGGGACAGGCGCTACGCTGGAATACACATTCACGGGCACTGGACTGGACATCCTGGGTCCGAACAACGGCTCGGCGAAGCTGGAGGTCACGGTGGACGGACAGGTCGTCAATCCTTCGGCCAGCACGCTGGCCTCCAAGGAGCTCTACCAGACGTTTTCACTCCGTGGGCTTGGCCATGGCGCACACACTGTTCAGGTCAAAGTGCTGGGCGGGACCTTGGTCGTGGACGCCGTGGCGGTTGTTCTGTAGCCGTAGAGCAAACTTCGTACACTGGAGAGAAATCCGTCATGATCCGAAAGTGGACTGCGTGGGGCGCCTTGCTGGCAGCCATGCTGGGGTCGGTGCCCTCCGCGGGAGCGGCGACGTTGCAGCTGGTCAACGACTGGGGAATGAGCGGTTTGCCCGGTGACGTGAGCATGCACGTCTATGTCCCGGACCACGTGGCGCCGAACCCTCCGATTCTGACCCTGGTGCACTACTGCGGCGGGACCGCCGGTGCGGTGTTTGGTCAGGCGCAGGGCGGGGGCATCGTCGACGCGGCGGACGAGTATGGCTTCATCATGGTCGTCCCCAGCAGCGGAAGATGCTGGGACGTCGTGTCGAACAAGACTCGCACGCGCGAAGGCGGTGGCGACAGTCACGCCATCAGGCAGATGGTGAAATACGCGCTCGACACGTACGGAGGTAACGCGGATCGCGTCTATGCGACGGGGGATTCGTCCGGCGGCATGATGACCGAGCTCCTGCTTGCCCTCTACCCGGAGGTCTTCAAGGCAGGCGCCGCATTCGCGGGCATGCCGGCCGGGTGCCGCGCGGCCAACGAATCAGGCAATAACGGCGGATATAGCGGGGCGTGCGCGGGCGGCTCGGTGACCCAGACAGCGCAAGAGTGGGGGGACATCGCTCGTGCGCTGGCCCCAGGGTATGCGGGACATCGCCCGCGGCTGCAGCTCTTCCACGGCGACGCGGACACCATCATCAGGTACCCGAACCACACGGAGGCCATCAAGCAATGGACCGATGTCCTGGGCGTGAGCGCGAGCCCGACGTCGACCGACATGGGAGTCCGGCTCGGCAACCACGATGCGACGCGGCAGCGCTGGGAGAATGAGTGCGGCTACGTGGTCCTCGACGCGTTCACCTCGATTGGCGGCGATCACGGCCCATCCGACGCGTTATTTCCCGCCGAGTACGTCATCCCCTTTCTGGGCCTCGACAAGACCGGGCCGGTCGATCCCGAGATAGAAAAGTGCAGCGCTGGGGCGGGGGGAAGCGGTGGCGCAGGCGGAACCGGTGGAGAGGGTGGGGGCGGCGGACCGGGTCAGGGTGGCATGGGTCCCGGGAGCGCTGGGAGCACTGGGAGCACTGGGAGCACGGGGTCGGGCGGCACCGCGGGCGGGAGCGGCGGCGCGCCCAGCGTCAGCGGGAGCGGTGGAACGGGCGGCGGCGTCACGGAGGGTGGCCCGACGGGTGGCGCTGATTCTGGATCGTGCGCGGTCGGCGGGGCCGATTCGGGGGAGTCCTTCGGGACTTCCCTGGTTGCTCTGGCAGTCGCGCTTTCGGCCTTGATCCGTCGTCGGAGGGCGGCGGTGGGGTCGACCTGAGCCGGGACCGCGCGCGCGGCTTTTCCGCTCCGGCACGGCTGCACGGGGAAGCAGCGAAGCCCCTCTCAGGGACGAACGGCCTCCGGCCGGACGGCGAGCGCGTGCGTAAAACAAGTCCGGCTCCGCGCGCTCGGTCGACGAGCTGGATGAATGTTCGAGACCGCGGGCGCACCGGAGCCTCCTGAAATACGGAGGGTCCATGCAAGCTTACCGCCGGTACGTTGGCACCGCGATTGCTGTTGTCCTTTCCCTCTCGGCCGGGGCCGCTGACGCGGCCGTCACGGTCGAGATCGTCGAGCCGAGGAGGCTAGTACAGCGTTCCCGAAGTTCGTCCCTGGATCTACGGCGCGCCAGCCCAGGCGCTCGCGGTAGCTCGTGGCCCGAGCGCGGCGAGCGTACGCACGGTAGATTCCGGAGCGCGAGGCGGTTTTCCCAGCCCATGCAGGACCGCTTGCGCTTTTGAAGCCCTCAGCGCCGGGCAAGTCCCACGCGCGTAGGTGGCCCACGCTCGCGCCAGATCGGTCCTGTTGCCTGCGCCGCTGCGCCAGAAGCTGGAGCACACGACGCGCTCGCCCAAGGCCTCGCAGCGCGATGCGCAGCGCGCCAGGATCGCGCTCTTGGCCGATGAGGGATGGAGCAACGAGCAAATCCAGCGCGAGCTGGACTGCGACATCAAGACGGTGCGCAAGTGGCGCAACCGGATCGCGGAGGTTGCTGACGAGGCGATGCTGCAGGACAGAGCGCGCTCAGGCCGACCGCCGCGCGTGGCGACCGCAGTGCATTACGAGCTCATCAAGCTGGCCTGCAGCCGTCCCGACGAACACAAGGTCCCGTTCGAGCAGGTCTGGACGCTGGAGCAGCTGGCGAAGGCCCTGAAGCTCGAGACCCAGGTGGAGCTGAGCCGCACCGAGATCTGGCGCGTGCTGCGGGGAGCCAGCCTCCGACCGCATCGCGTCCGGCTGTGGCTGCACAGCCCGGACCCGGACTTCCGCCCCAAGGTCGAGGCGATCTGCAAGCTGTACCTGGAGACTCCCGCAGGCGTCACCGTGCTCTGCGTCGACGAGAAGACCGGCATGCAGGCGCTGGAGCATCGGTTCGTCATGCAGCCGTGTCGTAGCCGCCAAGCCGCGCGCAAGGAGTTCGAGTACAAGCGCAACGGCACGCGCACGCTGATCGGTGCCTTCAACGTCAAGACGGGCGAGGTGGTGGCGCGCTGCGAACCGACGCGCACCGCCGCCGATCTGCTCGCGTTCATGGACAAGGTGGCGGAGCGCTACCCCACGGGCGACGTCTACATCGTCTGGGACAACCTCAACATTCACCACGGTGCCAGGTGGAACGAGTTCAGCGCGCGGCACGGCGGGCGCTTTCACTTCGTCTACACGCCTCTGCATGCGTCGTGGGTCAATCAGATCGAGCTGTGGTTCAGCATCCTGAGCCGTCGGGTGCTCAAGAACGCCTCCTTCGGCTCCGCCGAGGAGTTGAGCCGTCGCGTGCTCGACTTCGTGCGCCACTGGAACGAGCACGACGCGCGACCTTTTCGGTGGAAATTTCGGGGCCAGTGGAGGGCGACCTTGCCGTCCTACGCAGCCTGGGCTTCGGTGCAAGCTCATGACGAAGCAGCATGCCGCCCCTGAGCACGCCGCCGCGGTCCGCTCCTACCTCGCAGCCCAGGGGCTCTCCCACCTGCGGGCCCGCAAGCACGGGCAGATGGTGATCATGGAGTCGGGTCCTGAAGCCGACCCGATCGCCCACGCCAGGCTGCGCCGCGACACCGTCCACCTCTGGACGCTCGAGATCGCGACCCACACCGGCAGGTGGGAGAAGACCGGCTTCCGCGGCCTGTGGCAGGACTTGCTCAAGCTGCTGATGACCGACTTCCCCTGGACTCTCGCGCCGATCGAATAACCCCCGCCGCGATGGTGGTGCGTCGTCGGGGCGTTCCGTCCGCGTCCCGCGACGACTTCGCTTCATTCACAAGCCCGGCCGGCCAGCCAGGACCGTAGCCGGATGGCACCCCGCCCCCCGCCGATCCAGGGACGAACTTCGGGAACGCTGTACTAGGACGAGCCGGCCGGATCACGAAAGGCAGAACGGCGCGGGCCACGAACGCGGGCTGGCGATCGGGGATGCGCGTGGGACGAAAAGGCCCAAGAACGAGGGCGCCGCTCGCATGGGGTCGAGCAGCGGGCAGAGGTTGGCCAACGGCCACGCGCGAGCGGCACGCCTTCGTCTTCGTCTCCGGCACCGCGATGCCCGTCGCCGCGGGCCGGTGAGGCACCACGGCGGCTCGCCACGACGAGCCCGACGCGAGCGCGCCGGAAAGGCGCAGCAACGGATACCGGGGTGGAGGCACGAGAGCCGCGATGCGCGCCAGAAAATGCACGGGCGCCAGCACCAGGTGAGTCGCGCCGTTGCGACGGGGCTTGCGAAGACGGTACGCGACGCGGCCATCGGGCAGGAGCGAGATGCGCTCCAGGCTCAAGGGCGGGCGCGCGCCGTAGCGGCACAGCCGTTCAAGGCCGGCGCGATCCCCCGCGCGGATCGTGACGCCCGCATGGATGTTGAAGCCTGCCACCTCACCGGCCCACGGGCTCTTGCCCCGGGGGCGGAAGCGATCCTCGTCGTCCGCCTCTGCGAGGGGGACGCCGTCCTCATCGAGGCGCACAAAGGTGCCGCCGAAGAGCGACAGTTGCATGCACGCTTCGAGCGGAGAGAGCTCGGGCCTCCGACGGCTCGGCGTCCGTCGCCATTTCGGTGGCGCAGCCGCACGCGAGAATGACATATGCGAGGCTCGCGCCGGCGATCTGCCTCGTGGTTGCGAACATGGTACCTCCTCGAGTTGCTTGCCCCGGCCGGGGCATCGGTCATGGGAATGGCTCAGGCGCAGGTGTAACCGCCGTCGACGAGCAGCTCGGTGCCGGTGATGTACGAGGCGCCGTCGGAGAGCAGGAAGACCACCGGCCTGGCGAGCTCCTCCGGCCGGGCATAGCGCTTCATGGGCGTGGCCGCCGCGAATCCCTGGAGCATCTGCTTGCCCTGCTCGGCGTGCGGATCCCAGATCTCCGTCTCCACCGGCCCGGGGCACACCGCGTTCACCCGGATCCCCTCCGCCGCGTGGTCCAGCGCCGCCGCCTTGGTCAGGCCGATGATGCCGAATTTCGTGGTCACGTAGACGCCGAACCCGGGCGCCCCGACCTTGCCGCCGATCGAGGAGCAGTTCACGATGCTCCCGCCCTGCCGCTTCAGCTCCGGGATCTGGTACTTCATGGACAGGAAGATGGAGCGCAGGTTCAGGTCCAGGACCTTCTGGTAGCTCTCGGAGGAGATGGCATCCAGCTTCCCCAGGGCGTCCAGCGCCCCGGCGTTGTTGAACGCGCCGTCCAGCCTCCCGTGCTCGCGCACCGTCCGGGCCACGAGGTTCTCGATGTCCTTCTCCTGCGTGACGTCGGTCCGCACGAACGTCGCTGTGCCGCCCTGATCGCGGATCCGGGCCACGAGCGCCGCGCCGACCTCCTCCCGGCGCGCGGCCAGCACGACGGTCGCCCCCTCCCTGGCCGCCTCGAGGGCCGTCGCCGCCCCGATGCCCGAGGTGGCGCCCGTGATGATGATCACCTTGTTCTTCAACAATGCCATGATGACATCCTTCCGATGTGGCCCGGTATGCCCGCAGCTCCAGCGGGAGGGCTGGCTATCCCCGGGTGAGGGAGCGGCGGCGCGAGGCGCCGCCGTTGATCAGGGCTGGGTGACGGAGAAATGTCCCAGCCGTTCAGGTTGCCGTCCTCGAAGTTGTCGCTGAAGATCACGAACGGCTCGGCCTCGAACACGACGTCGCGGAAGTAGTTGCTGTTCTGGTACGTCTGGGTGGGCCGGGCGCCGGCCGAGGTGCTGTAGACGCCGCTGCCGACGAAGGTGACCAGGTTGCCGTTGTTGATGGGCGAATTGAAGCCGCCGTTCGTGGCGGCGTACCAGCGGTCGCTGCTGTTCGATACCGAGACGGTGTAGGTCATGTTGGCCTGAACCCGGAGCGGCGTGAGGAGCGTGAGCGGATAGGACAAGCAAACGCGTTCCGCAAAGTCAAGATTCTCGGAGCCGTTCCTGACTCGTGCAGTCCGACTGTACGAGCTCATTGACAGAACGGGCCTTATGCGATGAGGCAGGCCTTCCACGCCTGAAACGCCTGGGATTACCGCGACGTAGCACCAAGCGGAAGGCATCCTACCGTATAGCTGTACCCTACTGGCGGCGCGCCACGGCGCGTTCGGCCCGAGCACGCCGCTGAGCCTCAGTAGCGGGCTCGGGCGCGCCCCGTAGATGGATCCCCGCGCGCGACCCTAGTCCGCAGCCGAGCTTTGACCAGACGGCACCGCGCCTCCTGGCGCGCGAGCGCCTCGATACCTTCCGCGTGAGCGCACCGTTGAACGATCTCAGAGCGGGCGGGCACTCACCGAAGGAGCACCGACGCCAGGTCGCCGGCCCGTCCGTAGACCTGGGTCGCCGGTGCTCTCACGCGCCAAGTCTCCCGCTGTTCTCGGGAGCTCGCGGCGCGCGTTCTTCTTCCACCCAATTCGACGGCGTCTTTCGGAATCTCGGTCTTCGACCGCCCTTTCAAAAAGCTGCAGATCAGCGCTCGATACCATCGAACGCCGATTCAGGTCGCACTTTTCCCCGAGGAGCTCGCATGAATCGTAGTCGTTATTTGTTCTCGGCGCTGTCCTTCCTATCCGCTCTCGTGGTCGTCGCGTGCAGCGACGCCGAGAAGGGCAGCAGCGGCTCATCCGGCTCCGGTCCGGAGAACGGCAACGCGGAAGCGCTGCCGTGCGACGTCGACAAGATCCTCTCCACGAAGTGCCAGACCTGTCACGGGGCGTCCCCGAAGTTCGGCGCGCCGTTCCCGCTGGTCGACCGGAGCGATCTGGTCGCGCCCGCGGTGAGCGATCCCAACAAGAAGGTCTACGAGCTCGTCGCCGCACGCGCCCGCGACACCGCGCGCCCCATGCCTCCGCCCCCAACCGAGCGCCTGACCGCCGCGGAGCTCGCGATCTTCGATCAATGGATCGCCGCCGGCATGCCGGCCGGTAAAGACACGTGCGTCGACCCGGGCGGCGGCGGAACCATCGACCCTCCGACCCTGAGCTGCACACCGGATGTCCTGCTAGCGCCGTCCGCGCCTTACGTCATGCCGAAGGACGTCCAGGACCAGTATATGTGTTATGGGGTCGATGTAGAGATCGGCCAGAAACGACACCTCGTCGGGATCGCACCCCAGATCGACAACAGCACCATTGTACACCATATCCTGCTCTTCAAGGCGGATGAGGCGTCTCCCTCGACGCCCACGCCCTGTGAGGGGGGCGACATCCAGGGGGCTCTTTTGTCCGTCTGGGCGCCCGGCGGCAAGGCCACGGAGCTGCCGCTAGAGGCGGGCTTCCCGCTGGAAGGCACGGCACACTTCGTAGTCCAGGTGCACTACAGCAACATCAAAGGCCTCGACGGGCAGCAAGACAGCACCGGCTTCAACGTCTGCACGACGACGGAGCTCCGCCCCAACGACGCCGGCATCTTCTCGTTCGGCACAGAAGACATCAACATCCCGCCTCACGGCTCGCTCGACGTGAGCTGCGATTACCAGTTCCCGCGGGATATGGGGGCGATTTCGGTAATCAGTGTTATGCCGCACATGCACGATCTCGGCAAGCACCTGTCGAGCAACACGGTGCCCACGGACGGCAGCGAGCCGAGCAACCTGGGGCTCGCCGATCCGTGGAACTTCGACAACCAGATCTGGTACGACAACGATACCATCCTTCGAGGCGGCGACACCGTGAGGACGCGTTGCGCGTGGGACAACCCGGGCAACAGGGCCGTGGAATTCGGGGAGCGGACGGTGGATGAGATGTGTTATAATTTCGTGATGTACTATCCGTCTCAAGAGCTAGAGTTGACTACTCCGACGGACGACGCGTCCTGTGTGACGACAAAATAGACCAGCTCGTGCAAGACGCGCGGCCTGTGCCCAAGCGGAGGCGCGCGCCGTTCGGTGAGAGCGCTCGTAAGCCTGGCGAACAGGAGCACCGCGCGCGCCGCCGGGCGCCTTCGAGGGTCTCTTCGATCCGCGCGCCACCCCGAACGGCCGCGTCGATCGCTTCGCTTTCAGCGACAGCGTGCTCGCGGGTGGAGCATCGCGGCGGCTAGGACATCCAAGGGCGATCTGCTGCGGAGCCCCCCGTCGGCGCTCCGCCGCCGATGCACGGACCGCGGCAGCTTGCCCGCTCCAGGCGCAGCGCTGGCGGCGTGTGGCCTCCGGCGGGCACACGTCCCCTTCGCCCCCCTTCCTCGCGCTCGCGTCACGCTGCCTCGCACCCCGTTGGGTCGCGCGCTCGGGCCACGGCCGGCCCCTCGGTCGGCAGCCCCAGGTGGACCAAGATAGCGGTCACCACCTCGGGCAGGTGCCGGATTCAAGGGCTAGCGCCGCTCCACGCGCTAGTTACACTCAGGCCGGCGGCATGAACATTCCCCAAGCAATTCCGACAGTGCCAAGCGGCCTGCGCGCGCACGTGGCGCCATCTGCCTACGCCGGCCACGTCCTTCTGGATGGCCCGCTGCTTGATGCGCTCGTGGCCCTCATCGAGGGGCCGATCGTGACCTGGAACGAGGTGGAGCGGTGCGAGCTCGCGATCCGAGCGATCGTGCTGCACACCGGCTGCTCCGCGATCGAGCCTCCTACGGACGGATCACTCACGTCCATCCTCGAGCCGTTCGATCCCTCGCTCCCGTTCTCCGAGGAGGACCCTCTCATTTCGCCCTCGCTCCGCGCCGAGCTTCACGCTGCCGCGGAGCTTCCGGGCGCCCACATCAACGCGGCGGTGACACACGCTCTGGAGCACGGCCTTGCCCGCCCGTTGAGCGATGCTCAGCGGCGCGATTCCTCCCTGCGAAGAGGTGGCGCAGTTCTCTTCCGGGGCGGGAGCCCGGTGGAGGTCGCTGTGCCCGGGATGATGTCCGTCGTGACCGAGTCCGTCCACCGCGTGCAGCGCGCAATACGTCTCATCGCCGCCGAGCTAGGGGGCGCCGGCGTGTATTGGGGAAGCGCAACGGAGCCTACCGAGAAGGTCCTCGCGGACACCTTGAAGCTCCTGGACAAGTGGTTCGATCCTCTCGAAGGAGCCGAGCTGGCGCGCCCGCGTGTCTACCTCGTGCTGCCCGTCTTCCTCGCGGTCGTCCTGAGCCGCGCCTCTCGGCGGGATCAGATCCTTAGCGCGATCATCGACCTGCGCGGGGAGCTCCTTGGCGCCGTGAAGGACCTGCACGACAAGCTGACCGCCCTCAACGCGGTTACGAACCAAGCCGAGGGAATCAAGATCCTCAAGGAGATCGAACGCTACCCCGAGCGCATCGCGCAGCTGGCGAAGGCGGAGCTCTCCGTGTGGCAGTGGATCCGCCACGTGGGCCCAGAAGCGCTCGGCGGGCTGGTCTCGTTGGCGAGCGGAAACGCCTTCGGCTTGGCGGTGTCCGGCATCAAGGTTCTGAACAGCTCGGCGGCCGGCGTCGCGCGGTTCAACTACGACGTGCGCCCGTCCCTGTCCGATCGCCTGTATCGCGAAGCAAAAGGCGTGCGCCTCGTCGAGCATCGTCCCCTGCTCGAGAAGCACCTGATGCCGGGCGAGCTGGCCGCCCTCTTCTGACTTGCGCCGCTGAGCGTCTCGAAAGGCGAGCAAGACGTGCGATACTGTAGACTCGTGCCACGTGGCAACCCACAACCATCCCGCAGCTTCTCGAAGGGGCGGACCGAGTTCGTCAGCACCAAGCCGGATGGGCCCCTCGGACGCACCAGGCAGCAGATGTTCGGGCGCCCGACGTTACTCGTGCTTCGCGCGCCCGCTTGGCCCTCGCGCTAGGTCGGCACGATGAGCGCTGCCGGTACGAGCCGTATAGCGTGAGGCTCCTCCCCTTGCCTGATGCCGTGCCGCCGAGCAAGCCGCTGGTGCTGCGGTCCGGGCTGCCTCGCTCCGCTCGGCAGCCCGGACCGCAGCACACCGGCCGATCGTTAGACGAAGGGGACCCCATGGCCAAGGTGCTTCCGACAGATCACACCGGCGGCTAGGACATCCAAGGGCGATCTGCTGCGGAGCCCCCGTCGGCGCTCCGCCGCCGATGCACGGACCGCGGCAGCTTGCCCGCTCCAGGCGCAGCGCTGGCGGCGTGTGGCCTCCGGCGGGCACACGTCCCCTTCGCCGCCCCCCTTCCTCGCGCTCGCGTCACGCTGCCTCGCACCCCGTTGGGTCGCGCGCTCGGGCCACGGCCGGCCCCTCGGTCGGCAGCCCCAGGTGGACCAAGATAGCGGTCACCACCTCGGGATCGTGAAGGTCCGCGATCACCCGACGCCGACCGCCACAAGGGCAGGCGAGGACATCTTCGAGGTACACGCGGCGAAGCAAACGGGCCCAGTCGAACCGCGCGCCGACGACCTGCACCACGCCGCTGCCGAGGCTGGTCCTGCCTGGGCTCGAGCGCGGCACGTCGCCCTCCTCGGGCACCTCGTCACGCCTCGCGCCCCCATCGACGAGGATCGCCGCCGCGTTGCCGTCCTCCTTCTCCTTGCCCTTGCGCCTCTTCCGCTTCGGGGCGTCGTGGGCTGCCTTCGCCGCCGCAACGCCTCCGCGGCCGTACACCACGACGGCGGCGCGCCACGGCGCGTTCGGCCCGAGCACGCCGCTGAGCCTCAGTAGCGGAAATCTCGGCGGAGGAATCAGCCCTGCAACGCGGGCCAAGAAAGAGACAGGCGTCATCACCAGGTGCGTCGCCCCGTTGCGCCTCGGCCTTCTCAACCGATACGCCACACGGCCGTCCGGCAGGAGCGACAGTCGCTCCAAACTGAACGGCGGACGCGCACCGTAGCGGCAGAGTCGCTCGCGTCCCTCTGCATCGTCGGCGCGCACCGTGATACCCGCATTCACGTTGAAGCCACCGACCTCCGCCGTCCACGGCCCCTTGCCTCGTGGCGCATGCGGCTCGTCGTCGTCGCTCCCGAGCTGCGCGCCGCCGTCGCCGAGTCGCAGGAACACACCGTCGAAGAGCCCCATCTGCATGCACGCTTCGAGCGGCTCGACCTCGCGTGGCTCGTTCGAGCGCTCCTCGGCGGGTCGCTCGTCGATGAGCTTCCTTCGCCGGAGCCACCGCACCATCCGCTTCTCGACGCGCGCCGCTACGTGCGCGATCTCCTCGTGCGACGGCGCCCGCCCTTCGTGAAAGACGAGCGCGCCGTCCTCCGCCTTCGTGAAGACGCCGTCGGGCGCCACGACGTGCAGGTGCACGAAACACCGGAGCATGGAATCGAACCGCTGGACGAACGTGACCGCCCCGGTCTCCCCGCCCTGCACCCCGAACGCCGCCGCGCGTTGCTTCTGCCACCGCGCGATCTCCTCGACGAAGAAGCGGTTCTGCGCGGTGAGCGCGTCAGGCCGCAGCGCGAGCACCCGACGCACTTCATAAGGCGCCGTGAGCACCCACTGCCGGAGCGGCACGTCGGGCAGCACGTGGTCGACCAAGTGCGCCGCGCTCCCGCACATTCGCCGCGCCGAGGCTCAGCATCCTCCGCGACGGTCGGGTGGCCTATCAGGTGAAATACCCGCGGCGAAAAGGAACGCATCGGGTGATGACGCCGATTGTGTTTTTCGCGAGGCTCGCCGCGCTGGTGCCGCCGCCGCGCCATCCGCTGGTGCGCTACCACGGTGTGCTCGCGCCGCATGCGAAGCAACGCAGCCTCGTGGTGCCGAAGGCGACGGGGAAGGCGCGTAAGGGCGAGCAGCGCGCCGGAGCTGATAGCGCGGGCAGCGATGACAAGAAGAAGACGACGACGATCACGCCCTTGCCGGCGAGGCAGGCGCCGAAGGGGCCGGCGAGAGGCATGGAGACGCCGTCGCGCAGAGGAGACGAGCGAAGCGAGGCGGCGCCGTCGGCAGTGTCGGAGCGAGGCGCTCGGGACGTGGCGGTTGGGGCGCTGTTGACGATGGTGCATGGCGCGGTCGAGCGCGAGCGGGTGTCGACTGCGCTGGGCGCTGTACTGCCGTGGGCTGATGTTGGATTCGTGTCGGAGGGGATCTCGGTTCGACATCTTGATCGGCTGCTGGATGGGCTCCTTCTGGCGACGTCGCCTCGCGTCGAATGGGCGAAGCTTTTGCGGCGGACTTACGCAGTAGATGTTCTCGCGTGCCCGCGATGCAGCGGGCGGATGCGACTCATGGCCGCGATCACGGACAAGGCGACGGCGAGGAAGATCTTGAGCCACCTCGGTCTGTTCGCCGAGCCGCTGGAGTGCCGCGCGCGGTACCCGGCGGACCCCGCGTGACGAAACTGAAAGGGGAGGGACGCTGCTCGACGACGTGGCCGGGGGGAGGTCTGCCCTGAGGTGCGTGCGCCGGCCATCACGACGCGCCGCGAACCGCGACGGCGGCCGTTTGGACGAGCTCAGTAGTGTACAGCTATACGGTAGGATGCCTTCCGCTTGGTGCCAGTAGTGTACAGCTATACGGTAGGATGCCTTCCGCTTGGTGCGACGTCGCGGTAATCGCAGGCGTTTCACGAGTGGAAGGCCTGTCTGATCGCATAAGGCCCGTTCTGTCAATGAGCTCGTACAGTCGGACTGCACGAGTCAGGAACGGCTCCGAGAATCTTGACTTCGCGGAACGCGTTTGCTTGTCCTATCCGCCTCGGCGACGGCGGCGCGCAGCTCGGGAGCGACGACGACGAGCCGCATGCGCCACGAGGCAAGGGGCCGTGGACGGCGGAGGTCGGTGGCTTCAACGTGAATGCGGGTATCACGGTGCGCGCCGACGATGCAGAGGGACGCGAGCGACTCTGCCGCTACGGTGCGCGTCCGCCGTTCAGTTTGGAGCGACTGTCGCTCTTGCCGGACGGCCGTGTGGCGTATCGGTTGAGAAGGCCGAGGCGCAACGGGGCGACGCACCTAGTGATGACGCCTGTCTCTTTCTTGGCCCGCGTTGCAGGGCTGATTCCTCCGCCGAGATTTCCGCTACTGAGGCTCAGCGGCGTGCTCGGGCCGAACGCGCCGTGGCGCGCCGCCGTCGTGGTGTACGGCCGCGGAGGCGTTGCGGCGGCGAAGGCAGCCCACGACGCCCCGAAGCGGAAGAGGCGCAAGGGCAAGGAGAAGGAGGACGGCAACGCGGCGGCGATCCTCGTCGATGGGGGCGCGAGGCGTGACGAGGTGCCCGAGGAGGGCGACGTGCCGCGCTCGAGCCCAGGCAGGACCAGCCTCGGCAGCGGCGTGGTGCAGGTCGTCGGCGCGCGGTTCGACTGGGCCCGTTTGCTTCGCCGCGTGTACCTCGAAGATGTCCTCGCCTGCCCTTGTGGCGGTCGGCGTCGGGTGATCGCGGACCTTCACGATCCCGAGGTGGTGACCGCTATCTTGGTCCACCTGGGGCTGCCGACCGAGGGGCCGGCCGTGGCCCGAGCGCGCGACCCAACGGGGTGCGAGGCAGCGTGACGCGAGCGCGAGGAAGGGGGGCGGCGAAGGGGACGTGTGCCCGCCGGAGGCCACACGCCGCCAGCGCTGCGCCTGGAGCGGGCAAGCTGCCGCGGTCCGTGCATCGGCGGCGGAGCGCCGACGGGGGCTCCGCAGCAGATCGCCCTTGGATGTCCTAGCCGCTCGGCGAAGCCAACGCCTGGCTCTGGTGGTGGTACTCGGGCAACACCACGAACGAAGGCTTGATTCAGCAGTCAGGCAGCGTCACCACCAAGCGCTACTACACGTTCGGAAACTTCACCCGCTACATTCGCCCCGGCTACCACCGCGTCGCCGTCACCGGCGTCTTCCCGGAAAAGGTCCTCGTCAGCGCCTACACAAACGACAGCGGCAAAGTCGTCGTCGTCGCCATCAACGAGACAACCTCCGCCCAGACCGTTCCCCTCGCCTTCGCAGGCGGCACCGCGCCAAGCGCGATGGTCCCCTTCGTGACCGCCGCTTCGAAGAACTGGGCCGAAGGAACTCCCGTCACCGTAACGGACGCCACGCTCCCGATGGCCCTCGAAGCCATGAGCGTGACGACGTTCGTGAGTCAGTGAAGCCTAGCCAGATCGGCCCCGTCGCTCAGGGGACCTTCATCAGGGCGTTCTGCTCTGCTTGCACGCGGCCATCGGTGCAGAACTTGCAGTTGTCGCCGTAGAAGAAGTTCCTGTTCGCTGTGTCATCCATCAGATGAACGCGGAACCAGGCCGCGGCCGACGACAGGGACACGCCATTTGCGCCCTGATAGACCCAGCTACCGTGATCCGCGTTGAGCTCGTTGAGGAAAAACGCGGGCTGATCGGTGACCGTCTTGAAGACATCGTGGACCCCGCTGCATTTCACCGTGGAGTCGTTCCCCCCGCAGAAGAACAACATGGGGGTGTGCACTCCCTCGAGGGCACTGGTGCCGCAAATCGTGCCGAGGGCCGAGAAACGGGGATCGGAGGCCGTCTTGCAAGTCGACATGCCCCCATAGGAATGGCCAAGCTGGCCGATCTTCGTGGTGTCGAGGGCGTGATAGTACGGGCTGCTCGCATCCTCGGCTTGTTCCAAGATCCAATCGAGGCCCGCGGTCGTGGGAAGAGGATCGCCTTCGGCGGTCGCGGTGCTGAGAGAAGCCACCACGACGAAACCGTGGGACGCGAGATGGTTGACGATCGGTCCGTATTGTCCGCACCACTGATTGCTGCCGGCGTTGACGACGCATTTCGGCGGGTTCTGCTCCGGATTGTCCCGGTAGCCATTGGCCCAGATCAGGATCGGATGGCAGTGGCCGCTGGTTGCGATATTGCTCGGGCGGTACACGTTGAAGCGCTGTTGCTCGTCCCCATAGATCGGATCGGGAACGACGCCGGCGAGGGGGCCGACGTTCTTGTCTGCGGTGACCGAGAAGGGGCCCGTCTTGGTAGGATCGGCCGTGGGGAACGGGTCGCCGACGCAGCTACTGACCGAGCCGCCGCTACCGGTCGTGCCGCCGCTTCCGGCATTTCCTTGGCCGCCGCTGCCCGGTTGCCCGCCCGAAGCCGCGCCACCCGTGGCCCCACTCGAGCCGCCCGACGCCGAGCCGCCAGCCCCACCACTGGATGCGCCGCCGCTGGATGCGCCGCCGCTTTCGGCCGTTCCCCCAGAGCCCGTCGCACCACCGGAGGCCGTGCCCCCGCTGCCCGTCCCACCGCTGTCCGTGCCAACCGCGCCCCCGCTCGCGGCAGCGTCCCCATTCGATCCGTTACCACACGCCGCGGTGGAAACGCACACGCCCAAAGCCAGTAGCCAACGCCTCATGGTGACTCTGTCCTCGCCCAGCCGCTCAGCGTCGTCAAGCGCTTTGGCGGATAGGACAAGCAAACGCGTTCCGCAAAGTCAAGATTCTCGGAGCCGTTCCTGGCTCGTGCAGTCCGACTGTACGAGCTTATCGACAGAACGGGCCCTATGCGATCAGGCAGGTCTTCCACGCCTGAAATGCCTGGGATTACCGCGACGTAGCACCAAGCGGAAGGCATCCTACCGTATAGCTGTACCCTACTGAGCGCGCGTGCGTGCGTGCGCGCCCGTAAGGGGAGGAGAAAATATCCCGCAACATCCCGCAGTCGCCGAAAGCCCGCGCCGTTGCTCGGCTTTCCTTGCGGGATGTCGTGCGGGATGTCGCGATCCCACACCCCGCAACATCCCGCTGCCGGGTCGCGTCGCTTGAGCCCCAAGAACGAGGGCGCCGCTCGCATGGGGTCGAGCAGCGGGCACAGGTTGGCCAACGGCCACGCGCGAGCGGCACGCTGAGGGACGAGGCCGAGAGGCTCACGCCGCGTCGAACGACGGGTCTCTGGCCCTGGCGATGGGCGGCGGCTCGGTGGGGATGCCGAGATGGGTCAGGAGCGCCACGATGGCTTCGCGCTGCGCACGTTGACCGATGTCGGCGACGACCCGCCGGCGCCTACCGCACGGACACGCGAGCACATCGTCCAAATAGACGCGGCGGATGAGGGAAGCCCAGTCGATGCGTGCGTAGACGGGCAGGACGATGCCGTCGCCGAGGCTGGTGCGCGCGCTCGCCGGAGGGTCCCTGCTAGCCGCGGGAGGTGGCGCCGTGATGTCGTTGGCGCAGGTCGGTGGCGCCGTCGCGCTCGTCTTCGTCTTCGTCTTCGTCTCCGGCACCGGGATGCCCGTCCCCGCGGGCCGGTGAGGCACCACGGCGGCTCGCCACGACGAGCCCGACGCGAGCGCGCCGGAAAGGCGCAGCAACGGATACCGGGGTGGAGGCACGAGAGCCGCGATGCGCGCCAGAAAATGCACGGGCGCCAGCACCAGGTGAGTCGCGCCGTTGCGACGGGGCTTGCGAAGACGGTACGCGACGCGGCCATCGGGCAGGAGCGAGATGCGCTCCAGGCTCAAGGGCGGGCGCGCGCCGTAGCGGCACAGCCGTTCAAGGCCGGCGCGATCCCCCGCGCGGATCGTGACGCCCGCATGGATGTTGAAGCCTGCCACCTCACCGGCCCACGGGCTCTTGCCCCGGGGGCGGAAGCGATCCTCGTCGTCCGCCTCTGCGAGGGGGACGCCGTCCTCATCGAGGCGCACAAAGGTGCCGCCGAAGAGCGACAGTTGCATGCACGCTTCGAGCGGGGAGAGCTCAGTGCATCGGGCCGCAGGGCGAGCAGGCGGCGCACGGCAAACGGCGTCGTTAGCACCCACTGGCGCACGGGCACATCGGGCAGGACATGATCGACAAGATGCGCCGCGGTCCCGCACATCCGCCGGGCCGAGCACGAGGGGCACGTGCCTCGGCATTTACACGAGTAGGCGACGAGTCGCCCTCGGCAAGGAGGACGACGCCGAGTTCGTCGCGTACGTCGATGACGCCACGCACAGCCTGAAGGTCGCCAGGCGGGTCGGCGGCACCGCCGGCAACTGCGGCTTCCTCAGCCAGTGGAGCTGCGAGACGGTCGTCGCCGCGGACGTGGTGAACTCGCCCTCGATCGCGGTCAAGTTCGACTCGGCGCTCGATGATTACGTGGTTCACGTCGTCTACACCTTCGAGCCGAACAGCAAGGAGACGAGGCTGGGATACGCGCGGAAGGCGGGCGGGGCGCCCTGGTCCACCGCGGTGATCAAGGCGAACGCGGGCTTCATCAGGCTGGCTTCCGACGCGATCGCCCTCGACGGCTCGGCACCGTTCGTCGCCTATGACGAGGACTTTGTCGGGGTGCAGGTGAGCCAGCTTCTGGGGCCCGCGCTCAGCAACTGGGTGACCACCCTGATCGACGCGAACGGCGGGGCCTCCGCGTCCATGGACATCAAGTCGAACCGTCGCGAAATCGCGTACACGAGCGGCACCGCGAGCAGCATCGCGTTGAAGCACTCCTGGTGGAGCGCGATGACCGGCGCCTGGACGGTGAGCACCGTCGACACGGCGCTGGGCGACTGGGATGCATCGCTGGTGATCGACGACGCCTTGAACACGCACATCGGCTACCGGAAGTCCAACGCGCCCTGGCGGGCCAAGCAGGCGAGCGGCGTGTGGAGCACCGCGGGCACGGTCACGCCCTTTGCTGCGGGCCTGAGGCCCACCATTCAGGTCGACACACAGCTCTCGCCCGACAAGACGATCCTCGTCCACAGCAACAGCTTCGGCGTGATCCAGATCACCTCCGAGTAGGCAGCTCTCGCCAGCCGGACAGGGGGCGGCGTCGGCGTCGGCGACGTGCGCGCCGCCCCCTCCAGGACCACGATCACAGCAGCTGTAGACGTCAGTCGCTCGGCAGCAGGGGAAGCTCCTCGTTGGGCAGGCCGACGGACCAGTGCCCCTGGACGATCTTCCACTGTCCGCTCTCCTTGCGGAAGACGAGGGACAATCGGGTCGGGACGTCGCCGCCCAGGAAAGCGAACGTCGGATCATCCGCCACCCAGGCGACGTGGCCCTCCTGCTTCAGCTGGAGGAGCCCCCCGGTGGTCTCGATCGGGAGTCCCCCGTCGTTCGGGTATCCCAGGCCGTCGAGGAACACGAACATCTCCTCCCACCATTGAACGATGGCCGTGTGGCCGGTAAAGACCTCCCCCGGCGCCGTGCCGAGGAACAGCGCGTCGGGAGAGGTCGAGATGATGCCTTCCATGAAATCGATATCGCCCGTGGTGGATGCCTCATAGAACTGCTGCACCAGGCTGGCGATCTGGGTGTGCTCCGGGACGGTGAGGCAGACGGGCACGGCCTCAGCGGTGTTCATCGTGCCTCCGAGCGCCAGCATGGCCGTCGACGCCGCGATCACCTGAAAGACTTTTCTCATTGAACCGTTCTTCATATGCGTCCTCATTCGCTGAGTTCACCGAGCAGAGCACGAGTAATCGAAGCATCGACCATCGTCCTCTCTCCTCTGCCGGCAGCAGACGAACGCAACCAGGTGGGTTCCGGAAGCGCGACGCTGCTGCTCGGCCTCGCTCGCAGGGTCATTGCACGCCATGTGCCAGGCGCGGAGACCGCTCGATTTCTCGATCCGTCGCGCTCCACGCGCCGGACAATGAGCCGCCCGCCTTCAAATGCGGCCCATTCCCCCGTGACATGTCACGAATCGCAGCGTGACATGTCACGGGTCGCGCCGTGACATGTCACGGATCGCAGCGTGACGTGGCCACGCGTGCATCGGGGGGCGACGCCATCCCCGAGCGCGACGAATCTGTGCTGGCGAACCGGTGATCGCGGAAGAGAGCCAGCGCGACGCGACCTAGTGGACTGTTCGACAAGTTTTTTAACATAATCACGCGGCATGCCGCTCAACCCAGCGGTGCATCTTCTGCCGCGTCCAGGACCACCTGAAAGGGTGAGCGTAGAGCTGGTCGTACTCCCGCCAGCTCACGTTCAGGTGCTCGACGAACTGCTGGCGGCTGTTCCAGCTGCCGCGCTTCAGGTAGCGCTCGCTGAATGCGCGCAGCAGCAACTCGGCCTGGTTGAGCCACGAGGCGTGCGCCGGCGTCACAAGCACGCGGACGTGCGGGTAGAGGGTACGCAGCAGGGTGGTGGTCTCCTGTGCGACGTGGGACGGGGCTCCGTCCCAGATCAGGTGCACGCGTCGCGCATTGCAGCACTCGTGGAGTAACTCGGGCAGGATCGCGCGCAGGTGCTCGCTATCGTTCCGGCTGGGGCACCACCCGCGCATCTTGCCCGTGTGCACATCGAGCACGGCGGCGAAGTTCACCGTCCCGTGCCGGATGTACTCGAACTCCTGGTGCTCGATCTGGCCGCGCCTCACGGGGCGGGTCGGTCGTCGACGTTCGAGCACCTGGATGTTCGGCTTCTCGTCGAAGCAAAGTACAACTTCGCCGCGCGCAGCTAGATCCGAGGCTCTTTCGTAGCACCACAGGATGCGCGTCGCCCTCCTCTCGAAGTCGGCATCGATCGTGGGCGTCTTCCAGTACCGCGAACGGTGGGGTTGGAGATCGGCGGTACGCAAGATCAGCGAGACGGTCGAGTGCGCGATTTTCGGCACCAGCCCACGCTCAGCCGCCACCTTCGCCAGGCTGCGTGTCGACCAGTGCGTCATGTGCAGCCCGAGCCCTGCGGGCTCACAACAGGCGAGCATCTCGAGGCCGACGCGTTGCAGAGGGGGAAAAAGCCCGGGGCCGACCTTCGCGAGGAGCGTCCTCGGCCGCCCGAACCCCCAACTTTTCGTACCGACGGCAGAGGTGCCAGATGGTCTCGCGCCTCTGCTCCACGTGCGCCGCCAGCTCCTCCACGACCGTCGCCGGGTCTGCCATGGCCAAGAGCACCCGAGCTCGGCGAGCGACGCGTTGCTCGGTGCGTCCATCGCGCACCAGCCGCTCCAGGTACGCCCGATCCTCCCGCGACAGCTCGATCCTCCTGGGTGGTCGTCCTCGCATGCCGAAGCTTACGCCACCCCGGGGAATATGTTAAAAAACTTATCGAACAGTCCACTAGCGCGCGATCTGGTCGCGGAGGAGCGGCAGGGTGATGGGGCCCCGCTCGCACCGGCCCGAGCAGCGCCTCGACGCGCGCTACCTGGCGCGCGCGGCAGCGCGCGTCGCCGAGGTCGGGCACGCGATCGTCGCAGGTGCGGACGCCGATGAACGTCGCCTCGATGGGCTCGGCCCCGAGCCGGACGTCGGGGCGCACACCGCCGCGCCGAGCCGAGCGCCGCTCCAGGGCTGCGGCTCGACGACTGAAGGTGGGCCGCAGCCCGGCGATGACAGGTGGGCCGCAGTCCGGCGGTGCGCGAAGTCACGTTCGACGTGAAAACCGGTTGACACCGAAGGTGCTCTTTCGTCGTTTGCGCGCCGCTCGGCGCGCAGCGCGTTCATGCCCGTCCGGGTCACGTCATCTCGGCGTCTTGGTTTTCAACGTCCCAGGGGGGATCTGGAGATCTGGTTGATGCGTCGTGTCCATTACTCGCTTACCTGGATTGCTTGTTCGATCTTCGCGTCGCTCGCTGGGTGCGCATCCGACCGCGCCGGCTCCACGGAGGCTCTCGCCGACGTTGACGGTGACCACGGCGGTGGCCCCGGAGGCTCACCGGCCCCGGGGAGCGGCGCCGGCGCGGGGGCCGGCGCGGCGGGCTGCGACGGGCTCGCCGTCAGGCTTCGGGCGGCGCTCGAAGCGGCGATCGACGCCCAGGGGCTCCCCGGAGCTGCCGCTGCCGTGGACCTCGGAGGCTGCTCCTTTCGTGGCGCGGCGGGCATGGCCGACATCGAGACGAGGACGCCGGTGAAGCCAGGAGATCTCTTCCGCGTCGGGAGCATCACCAGAGGCTAGGACGAGCCGGCCGGATCACGAAAGGCAGAACGGCGCGGGCCACGAACGCGGGCTGGCGATCGGGGATGCGCGTGGGACGAAAAGGCCCAAGAACGAGGGCGCCGCTCGCATGGGGTCGAGCAGCGGGCAGAGGTTGGCCAACGGCCACGCGCGAGGGCCCGCGAACATCAGCGTGACGACGCTCGCCGCCGGGACGACCGCCGTGCTCCAGCAGAACGCCAGGATCGCGCCCGTCACCGGCAGCGCCATGAATGCGCCGGCCGTCGCGAACCGCTGCGTCATGAGCAGCGTCGCGGCCACCGGCTGGACCACGCCCACGAACGTGTAGAAGTGCCCGGTCGCGTGGAACGCTTGCAAGAACTCGTGGAACGGGCCGCGATTCCCCGGATTCGTGAACGGCTCGCCGAGGATCTTCTTCAGCCCCGCCGGCAGGAACGCGAAGCCGATCAGGATGCGCAGGTTCACCACGGCGAGGTGCGCCCACCGGCGCTGCCGGAACCAGGCGACCATCGCCTCGATGCGGTCCATCACGGAGTCCACGGGCCG
Source organism: Sorangium sp. So ce887 (assembly GCF_051521455.1). Taxonomy (NCBI): domain Bacteria; kingdom Pseudomonadati; phylum Myxococcota; order Polyangiales; family Polyangiaceae; genus Sorangium; species Sorangium sp. So ce887. The sequence continues at coordinate 7,612,965 of NZ_CP150354.1, forward strand.
CGCAGTGTAGCCGCGCCGCGCACGCCACGGATCTGAAACCGTGGAACTCCCGGCCGTGTCAAGCCCCGCAGGGACGGCGCCGGGCGAGAGTTCTACGGTTTCCTACCCGCCACGGCTCACCTTGGGATCGCGCAAGAATGCGCAAGCGACGCCGCGAGCGTTGGGCCTTTCCATCGCGCGTTCGTGCGCGGTAACGTAGCCGCATCGCAGCAAGGATCGCTGCACACCACCTGCACGGGAGTTATTGATGCAGCATCCGCCGACTACGGTTCCGCCACTGGTGTTCGACTTCGAGGGGGCCGCCGCGATCCCAGTGGGACACCAGGTAGACATCACGGTGTTCGAACCGGACGGCGGCGAGCCTGGTGTGTTGATCATCGATCGCACCACCGGCGTGGTGTACGCACCGTGGTGGCTGTACGAGCGACGCAGCATGATCGTGCGCGAGGGGCCGAGGCCTCACGAACTGCGCACCGATCTGCGGGTGCGCGGACGAGTCCAAGCTCGGGTGCTGCAGTGTCGGGTGCTGATGACACGGCAGCACTCCCAGTCAGAGCAACAACGCACCACGCTGGTGGTGGCACCGATTTAGCAGGGCGTCCGCACGCCAAGTGGGGTGGGCAGATCGCTCGAATCGGCCATGTTTCGGCTAGCCCGACACGCCTCACAGACCTCACGAAGCTTGGTACGGCGAAAGTCGTCGATCGGCTCCCCGTCGCGCTACGTCGAGTGGGCCGTGCTCATGAAGCGTTCGTTCGGCTTCGATGCGCTCCGCTGCCCGAGATGCGAACGGAGGATGCGCGTGCTTTCCACGATCACCGACTCAGCGGTGGTGCGCCGCATCCTCGATCCTCTGAACTTACCCTCGCAGCCCAGAACGGCAGCACCCGCGCGCGATCCAACGTGGCAGCCGATGGCGTTCGGGTTCGACGCGGCGTAGGTGGGCACCCGGCCCGAGCCCGTCATGGCGAGCGCACGCCGCGGTCGTCGAGCCAGAGCTGCGCCCAGTGCACGGCGCGCGGGCCCCGCGTCGGCGCGACAAAATAATCGGTGTAAACTGCGCGCACCATGCAGATGCGCGCGTTCGTTTTGAAGCGATATGGCGGCCCCGAGGCGACCGAGCTGCGCGAGGTGCCGCGCCCCGAGCCCGGCCCCGGCGAGCTGAGGATCCGCGTGCACGCGGCCGGCCTCAACCCGGTCGACTTCAAGACCCGTCAGGGCCAGCTGCGGGTCATCCGCCGCTACCCGCTGCCGATCGTGCTCGGCAACGAGCTGGCCGGCACGGTCGACGCGACCGGGCCGGGTGTCACCCGCTTCGTCGTCGGCAATCGTGTGTACACGCGGGTCAACAAGGACGTGATGGGCGCGCTGGCCGAGTACGCCTGCGTGCGCGAGGACCTGGTCGCGCACATGCCCGCCACGCTCGGCTTCACCGCGGCCGCCGGTGTGCCGCTGGCAGGCCTGACGGCGCTGCAGGCCCTGCGCGACGTGCTGCGGGTCGCGCCGGGTCAGCGCATCTTCATCCCCGGCGGCGCGGGTGGGGTCGGCACCTTTGCGATCCAGCTGGCGCGCAACTTCGGCGCGCACGTGTCGACGACGGCGTCGCCGCGCGGTGAGGCGCTGGTGCGTCGGCTCGGCGCCGAGGTCGTGGTCGACTACACGCGCAGCCGCTTCGAGGACGAGCTGCGCGACCACGACGGCGCCTTCGACCTGGTCGGCCGCGACACGCTGGCGCGCAGCTTCGCGGTCGTGAAGCGCGGGGCGACCGTCGTCTCGATCGCCGGCGTGCCCGAGCCCCGGACCGCGCTCGTCGACCTCGGCGGGCGCGGCGGGCTGGCGGCGCTGTTCTGGCTGATCAGCGCGAAGACGCGGCTGCAGGCGGCGCGCCGCGGGGTCGACTATCGCTTCCTGTTCATGCACTCGAGCGGGGCCGACCTCGCCGAGCTCGCGCGCACGATCGACGCCGGCAAGCTCGAGGTCATCGTCGACCGCACGTTCGCGCTCGACCAGGTCGCCGAGGCCTTCGCCTATCTCGAGAGCGGCCACGCCAAGGGCAAGGTCGTCGTCCGCATCGCCGACGACGTATAGAATTGCGAGGACCCCGGCCGCACCCACTTTCGTGGCGCGGCCGGGGTCCGGTGAATGTCGGCGTCGCGGGCGACTCAGGCCGGCACGCGCTCCTTCTGCTGGCGCGCGAAGTGAGAGGATAGGCATGTTGGGAACGTGGCGTCCGCAACCTCGTCCCCGCAGATCCTCGCAGGTGCCGACCGCATCGGTCCCACCGGTGACGTCGGCGCATCTCCGCCGTCGCCTGCGGGCGGTGGCACCGTGCTCGCTCGTGTCAGCTGCGCAAGGGGGCGCCAATGCAGAGACACATCGGTCTGGATGTGCATGCCACAAGCACGACGTTTGCGGTGGTCGGGGCAGAGCGGCAAGCAGCTGGGGTCACACGTGGTCGAGACGAACGGCCAACGACCGGCAGTCGACATAACGTCCAAAAGTACGATCCACTGATCTGCCTATAAAAACCAACAGATCCAACGAGTTCACTCGGCTGTGGTATATTGTCTACACCACGCTGGCGGGCCTGCGCGTGCTCGCGCCGCGATGGCCTCGACCGCGGACCGGTCCTCCGGCTGGTAGGAGACGTCGACGTAATCCTGCCGTCCAGCATGAGATCGCCCCTGGGCGCGTGGGGCCGCCTCCACGCCACAATCTGCGGGCTCGCGACAGAGCCCGCGGGCTTCCGTGAAACCAGAGCCTCCCCCGCGCGTAGGTCTGGGCAGCAACCGACCAAACTGGCCATAGACGAACGTCCAATCCCGTCGCCCCTCCGTCGGGGATCGGGTCAGTCGTCCGATGGCGCGGCGACGTTCGTGGCTCGATGTACGCCAACCCTCCAACAGGAGAGCTTCTCATGTCGTTTCCTCGTACCCCCGTACTGTCTGTCACCCTGCTCGCGCTGCTCACCGCGGCTCCAGGGTGCATGAGTGATGGCGGAGATGAGCCCGAGCGCTCCGCCGGCTCGTCGCTCCGGCTCCGCTTCCCCGATCAGGCCGGCATGGTGCTGGATCAAGAGCGCTCCTTCGTCGCCACCGGCGAGGGCTTCACGCGGCGAGCCGCGGAGAGCGACGCGTCCCCGCACAAACTCGTGGCCACGCTGCCGCGCGACGGCGCCGACGCGGTTCGCCTGCGCATCGACAGCGAGTTCGAGGTGAGCGTGCGCGAGCTCGATGTGGTGGGCGAGGGCCAGCCGACCGACCACGCGGTCTCGTATCGACGCGCCGGAGGTACCTCGTTCTGGACCGCCGTGCCTTCGGGCATGGAGGAGTGGCTGCACCTCGACGCCGGGGTGGCCCGCACGGGCGAGACGGTGGCCGCGTGGGAGGTCACCGGCGCGACGCTGCAGCAGCACGACGACGCGGTGGAGATCCTCGACGCCGGCGGCTTGACACGGCTCCGGGTGACGGCGCCGGCCGCGTACGTCGCGGGAGGCCGCGAGGTCAAAGCGCACCTCGCGGTGCGCGACGCCCGCATCGAGCTCTCGGTCGACGCCGGCGGTGAAGAGGTGCTCGTCGATCCGGCGTGGACCCCGGTGACGAATATGAGCGCGACGCGCAGCAGCCACTCCGCGACGCGTCTCCAGAACGACAAGGTGCTGGTGGTCGGCGGCATCCGCTCCAGCACCGTCCTCGGGACGACGGATCTCTTCGACCCGGCGACGAACCACTGGGCGAGCGCGGGGACGCTGATCACCGCGCGCCATCTGCACACCGCGACGATCCTGCCGAACGGCAAGGTGCTGGTCGTCGGTGGCTTCGGGGCCACAACCGGCCTGTCGACCGTGGAACTCTACGATCCGGCGACGAACCTCTTTTCGGCGGCGACCTCGCTCCTGGCGGCGCGGTGGAATCACACCGCGACGCTGCTCCCCAACGGAAAGGTGCTGGTGGCGGGCGGCTCGACGACCGGGACCGCCGCTCTCTCGACCACCGAGATCTACGATCCGGCGACGAACAGCTGGGCGGCCGGTGCCCTGATGAGCGTGGGCCGCGTCTATCAGACCGCCACGCTGCTCCAGAACGGCATCCATAGCGGCAAGGTGTTCGTCGTCGGCGGCCAGACGTGGGGCCTGCTCGCGTCGACGGAGCTCTACGATCCGACGACCAACGTATGGACGGCCGGAGCGCCCTTCGCCAACGCGCGCGCCTTCCACACCGCGACGCTGCTCGCCAACGGCAAGGTCCTCATCGCGGGCGGCACGACCGGCAACTCGGCCCTGGACGCGACCACCGAGATCTACACGCCGTCAACCAACAAGTGGAAGGCGTCCGGGTCGATGAGCGTGAGCCGCTATCGCCATCAGGCCACCTTGCTGCCGAGCGGGAAGGTGATCGTCGAGGGCGGCTTCCCCTACTTCCCCCCCGGCTCGACCTCGAGCACCGTGGACCTCTACAACCCGCTGACCAACACCTGGTCCACGACGGCATCCATGAGCACCTCGCGTTACGACCACACGTCGACGCCGCTCACCAGCGGTAAGGTGCTCGTCGCGGGCGGCGTCAACGACTTCGGCGCCACCGATGGCACCAGCGAGATCTACGACGCGGACCTCTGGTCGCCCACGAACGCGCTGAGCGCCGCGCGGACCGAGCACACGGCGACGAAGCTCGCCGATGGCAACGTGCTCGTCACGGGAGGGCAAGGGACCTCGTTCACGCACCTCACGAGCAGCGAGCTCTACGACTCGGCGAGCGGCGTCTGGGGCACCGCGGGCGCGCTGAGCCTGGGCCGCGCCCGCCACACTGCGTCGCTGCTCCAGAGCGGCAAGGTGCTCGCCGCGGGCGGGCGCACCGACGGCTTCGGCTCCGCCAAGACGACCGCGACCGCCGAAGTCTACACTCCGGCGACGAACCTCTGGCAAGCCGCCGGACCGATGAACGCCGCTCGGGAGAGCCACACGGCCATCGTGCTGTCCAACGGCAAAGTGCTCGTTGCGGGCGGAGGCGGTCCGACAGGCTATCTCGCGAGCGTCGAGCTCTTCGATCCGGCGACGAACACCTGGAGCTACGCCACACCGATGAACACCGCGCGCGCGTACCACAGCGCGACGCTGCTCCAGGACGGAGAGGTGCTGGTGGCAGGCGGGCTCAACAACGCCAGCTCCAACCTGGCGAGCGCCGAGATCTACGATCCCACGACGAACAGCTGGAGCATGATGGCCCCCATGAATGCGGGGCGCTGGCTCCACATGGCGTCACGGCTCGCCAACGGTCAGGTGCTGGTGGCGGGCGGGATTGGCGGCAATCCCCTGTCGAGCGCCGAGCTCTACGATCCGGCGAACGATGTCTGGACGCCCGCCGCGTCGATGAGCACCGAGCGTTACAGGGGCGCGTCGACGCTGCTCGCGAACGACGAGGTGCTCATAGCCGGAGGGGGAGACCTCTACAGCAATTACCTGGCGAGCACCGAGGTCTACAACGCCGTCGCTGACGCCTGGACGCTCGCCCCCTCGCTCAGCAAGGCGCGGGTGGCCTTCACCACGACCTTGCTCGGCAATGGCCAGGTCCTGGCGACGGGCGGCTCGACGGCCTTTGGCATCATCGCGAGCTCCGAGCTCTACCCGTAGTCCGGCGCCGAGAGCACCCCTCGACGAGTCCGCGCGACCTTGTTCACCAGGTTCGCGGCCTCGCTCCGAGGGGCTCGCTGCCGCGCCCCTCGCAACGAATCCTTCCAGCAGCCACGGGATCGTAGGCCAACGCTGGCCGAAGCGAAGGACAGGGAGCAGACCCGACCCAGGTTGAGGTCGTGCGCCACGGCGCGGCGGGTGTGACACTGTCACGATCGGTCACGACTCCATGCGACCCGCTCATGGCCATTGCCCGAGGCCTTGCGCGCGGGCGGCGGATAGGAAGACCGAACGACGGCTGGATCCCTGTTATCAGAAGAATCGCCCGCGTCGCCACGTTGCTCGTTCGTTGAGGAGAACGGAGAGGGGGATGATGGGCACTGGAAGCCGGCGGAGCCCATGGGTGGTCCTGGTCGTCCCCCCGCTCGTCGTCGTACCGACGCAAGCGAGAGCGTACGAACTGAGCGCCGGTGTGAGCCTCGGGTGGCTCCAGGCCGGTACCATTCCGCGCCTCGCGGTGGGGCCGCACGCGGGCATATCGTGGCCCATCCAGCGAGACATCCTGTTCACGGTGCACGACCTGTGCACGATCCTACCCCCGACCCAGGAGGACGGGCCCGGGGTCTACAACCAGACCTCGGTCGACATCGGGTACGCGTGGAAGGACGGCAACGTCAGCGCGGGGCCGACTGTCGCGTTCTACGTCATGCCGGCGTGCGGCGTCACCTTGTGCGGCCGCGTCGGTGGCTTGGCCGTAGGCGGCCACGCGCAGACCAACGCGTACGTCGCCGGACCGCTGGGGTGTCGGTGAGCGTCAACGTGGATTGGGTCGGTCGGGGCAGCCTGGTGCTCCCGGGCTATGTGTCCGTCGTCGTCGTTGCTGGTCCTGTGCTTCGATGGATTGAGAAATGAACGTGAGAAAAGTTCTATTATTGATCTTGGTCATCGCGGTTTGGGTGCTGACGGCGTGCAACTGAACGATAGGAGACTGCTATCCTGTCGGGGAAAGAACTTCGGGCGCAGGTGCCGGTCCAGGCTCGGAGCCCCGCCCTATCTACAGATCCGCCGCATCCGGTGACTTCGGGGCCGACCCGCAGGGTGGCGGCGAGCGCAAGATCGCGTGCAACGAGTGGGAACTCGAAGACGAAAGGGAGAGACCGAGCGACAGCGACAGCTCGGAGGATTTCCCGTTTGTCACCACCGTCAAGGATGACGGCCGGGGCAAGGCCGGCGGGTATCAAGAGGCCAAGGCCAACCTGAACTTCAAGCACAGGGGTCCGGGCGGCGTCAATGAGTGGTACTGTCCTCTCACCATCAAGATGCCGCTCCGGACTGAGTTTATGGGGAAAATCGATCCAGTCCGTGCAGCCGGTCTCAGCGAGGAGATCACGGAGGAGGTCGGATACAGGTCTGGACTTTGGTGGATCCGTAGCGGTTCCCCTGGGTGCGGTGCTCACGGCGCTCTACTGCATCTTGTGGCCCCTGATGCGAGAGCTGCAGAGCGGTTCTTGCTACTGCGTGGTGGAGACGGATGGAGTCCTTCGCAAGGACGAGTTGATCGAGGCGCTCGCGAAGATTCGCGTGCTCCTTGAGCCGCCGATGACTCCATGGGGCATCGCTGCCAAGCGCGAGTTCGAAGCTGCCACGCGCGCGCTCGAAGCGCTGGTCGCCTCGTGGGACGGTGACGGCGAGCCGCCGGCCGCCATGGTCGCCTGGGCCATGAGCTTCCTGGCGAGTTGGCCCGTGAACTCGGAGCCCGTAGCTTCGTCGTAGCACGACTGCTGGATGTTGCCCCGATCAGCAGAAAAGCCGCCGAGATCGCCAAGAGGAGAGCGGGAGGGCCGTCCCGGCATGTCCCCTCCTACTCCCATGGTTTCTTGGCGTCACGGCGGTTCGCTTCGCTGCCTGCCTTCCTGCAATCGTGGTAGCCGTCGTGGAGGTCCGTGCCGTTCTCCCATGACGTGACTCCGGCTATTCAAGGAACCGAAGCGTCTCGACGGAGTGGATGCCCACCCCCGGTCCGTGCTCGGCGCTTCGCGCCTGCGCGCGGCCCGCCCCTCCCTAATCGCGCGCTCCGCGCGCTCAGGGAGGGGTGCGCCGTCCAGCGCGTGCGCGCCCGGGTGCGACGCCCGGAGAACAGAGAGCATGCGCGGCCTCTGTCATGACATCAGGCCGAGCGCGAAGAGCGCGTCGGCCCAGAGCGGCCAGAGCGTGCGGTAGGGGTGGGTCGCCAGCAAGATGCCACCGTTCGGGAGGCGCCGGACGTGGAACCGGGCGTGATCCACCAGGAAGTAGACGTGCTCGCCCGTCAATTCCACCCAGGTGAGGGACCCGCCGCCGCGCGTGAACTGCTCGCCGCGCGCCCTGGCCTGCACCGTCAGGTTGTGGATCTCCTCGGCGCGTGGCTCCGCGGCGCGCCACGCCTCGTCGGGCACGTCCGCCGCAGCGATGAGCGCCTCGATCAGGGCGGAGCCCGGCAGGCCCAGCGCCTTGAGGACGGTCTCGCGGGAGAGCGGGATCGAGCGCCCGCTCTTGTCCGACGGAACCACGCGCGCCCCGGCCGGCGCGGCTTCCACCCGCGCGCGGAGCGCCTCCGCCGGTAGGCCCGCGATCCGCGAGACGCTTTCGCCATCGTGGAGGCTGACCCACGACAGGGCGAGATCGCGCGCGATGTCGCCGGCGTTCGCGTGGTACGTCGCGCACATCGAGACCGGCGCGAGCCAGGTCCACGCGCTCGTGCAGCCGCCGGTCGAGACGCGCCCGGTCGCGTCCGACGCGCAGACGCGGAGCAGCAGGTCCTCAAGGTCATCCAGCACGATGTGCCACGCGAGCTCGGCTTCCGCCTCCACGGAGCGCGGGCCGCTGCCCAGGGCGGGGTACAATTCCAGCGGGAGAATGTCCGCCGCGCTGGCAGGGACCATGTGGATGGGGCCCCGTGGCTTGAGACGTTCGCTCTTGCCCGTGAAGCAGCGATAGTGGCCATAGAACGTGCGTCGGTCGTCGAGCTCCATGGCGAAGTAGGTCTCGGCGTCGGTGCGTCCGAAGTGGGCGCGGATCATCGCGACCGCCTCGTCCACGAAGTTCACCGAGCGATCCACGTCGGAGCCCATCCTCACGCTGATATAACTCCCTCGTGCAACGAGAGCCGGCAACGCCGCCGCGAACGCGTCGCCCCGCTCTGCCTCGTCACACCAGGCGAAGAAATACGGCCCTGGTTTCATCCTTGGATCACCCTCATGAGGTTGCTGGGTCAGGGATCAGCCCGAGCGAGAAGAGCGCGTCGACCCAGAGCGGCCAGAGCGAGCGGAACGGGTGGGTCGCCAGGATCACACCGCCGCCCGCGAGGCGGCGCACGTGAAAAGGCGCGTGCTTTCGGAGGAAGCGGACGTGGGCACGCGTGTCCGTGTGCACCGGCCACGTGGGCGGGCCTTCGCCCGTCTCCGCGATCTGGCTCGTCAGCGCCAGGATCTCTCCCGCGCGCGGCTCGGCGGCGCGCCACGCGTCGTCGGGCGCCGCCGCGGCCTCGAGCGCCTCCAGCAGGGTGGCGGGCGGCGTTGCCAGCGCCTTGAGGACGGTCTCGCGGGAGAGCGCGTGCGCGCGCTCGCTGCCGCCCTTGAGCGGGACGCGCGCCCCAGCCGGCGCGGCGTCGACGCGCGCGTGGAGCGCTTCCAGGGACAGGCCCGCGTTGCGCGATACCATCTCCTTGTCGTGGCGCTGTAGCCACGACAGGGCGAGATCGCGCGCGATGTCCCGCGCGTCCGCGTTGTACGTCGCGCACATGCGGACGGGTGCGATCCAGTCTCCCCCGTTCGTGCACGCGCCGGTGCGGACGCGGCCGCTCGCGTCCGGCGCGCAGAGGCGGAGCAGGAGGTCCTCGAGGTCGTCCCGGAGCAGGTGCCACGCGACCGCGGCCTCGGCCTCGATCGAGCGCGGGCCCCTGCCCCAGGCGAGCTCGAGGTAAGAGCAGAGAAACCTACGCTGGTCGCACGTGGTCATGTGGATGGGTCCGGCCGAAATGTCACGGCCGGCCTCTTCGGTGTAACAGTGGCAGCTGCAGCCGAAGATACGTTTGGAGCCGGTCAGCATGACGTCGAGGCCTGCTCCAGCGGAAGGACCTGCGGCAAACTCGGCGCGGTTCATCGCAACCGCCTCGTCCATGGAGGTCGTGTAGAATAGACCATCGTCCGTCATCATGCTGATACGAGTCCCTGGATGCATGAGCGCCGGCAGCGCCGCCAGGAACGCGTCGAGCGTCTCTGCCGCGTGACACCAGGCGAAGAACGACGGTCCTGATTCGCTCATAGCTGGGTCACCTTGATGGGGTGATTGAATCCTTTCAGGGTCACTTTCTTGCGCGTCTTCGTGTTGAAGAGGTACCCATCCTTGACGGCATAGGTATCTTTCGGCTTGAATTTCGCACCGCGCGTCATGATGAGCTCGACCTGCTCGACATCCCCCGCGACCCCCTTGTTCCGTAGCCCCTCCATCCCGTTCGACAACTGCTTGAACACATCGTCTAGCTCAACCGGGTTGCCCCCTTTCACTTCGCTCACGATCAGCTTCTGCCCGCGGGACACCGTCACGAAGTCAGGAGCCTTCCCACCGGACATGCCGGGGAGCGACTCGTCTGGAAGGTTGAGCATCTTACGCACGCCGCCGTCGCCGACGCCGAGGAGCGCCCGCTCGTCGCGGGTCATGAAGCTGATCGCCGTTTTCTCGAAGGTGTTGAACCCGGCTTCCGTGACGTGCCCTTTCAGCGTCTTGAACCCGCGGAGCCTCCATACCTCGAACCCCTTGACAACGACCTTATCGACCTTTGCGATCTCCCCAGCGATCCGGATCCCACGAGGCGGTAGCGCGCCGGCGGCGGCGACGCCGTGCCAGACGTGCCCGACCGCCCCGAGCCCGAAGCCCAGCCCCGAGAAGATCCGCTCCTCGTCGCTGAGCTCTCGCCCGGCCGGCAGGCACCACTCCTTGCCCGTCACGGCCTCGCACAGGTCGAGCGCCGGTCCCACCACCGGCACGAACCCCACCCCGATGCGCGTCGTCGCGTGCACCAGCGTCTGCATCACCTCCGCGTACGCCTCGAAGCCCTCGCCCACCGTCGACATCGCCCCCGCGAACGCGCTGATCGTCTGGTAGAGCTGCGTCTGCTCCAGGTCGAGCCCGTCCCCCCTCCACTGGTTCAGGCTGTCCTTCATCTGATCCGCGAGCACATCGAACCTCGGCTTCAGCACCCTGTCCACCTGCGCCCGCAGGTCCGGCGGCACCGGTGAGTCCTCGAACCAGTCCGACGCATCCATGAACTGCCGCACGAACCCGGTGATCCGGTTCTGCGCCTTCAGGAACGCGTTCGTCTCCGAGAGCGACACCCCCATCCGGTCGCGCAGCGCGATCTCCAGCGCCGCGCTGTTCGCCCGCCACGCCCGCACGTTCGCCACGAAGTCCGCCCGAAGGACCACCACCCGGCCGCTCACGTCCGCCTCCAGCGCCGCGATCACCGCGTCCGCGTACGCCGCGTACGGGTCCCTCCCCTCGTCGAACGCCCCGTCCACGTCCGCGATGTCCGGCACCTCGACCCACGGCACCTCGCTCTCCCCGAGCGCGTACGCCCCCGCGTCGTCCGGGTTCCACCCCGCGGCGCGCGCGTCCTGCGTCGCCAGGTCCGCCACCTCGTCCGCCTGCGCGCCGAACTCGTCCATCAGCCGCGCGAGCTCGTCCTCGAGATCGCTGACGCTCTTCTTCAGGTCGTCGACGAGCTGCTCCATCGCCGCCCGCGTCTCCGCGCCGACCGCGTCCTTGTACCGGTCGAGGATCGCGTCGAGATCGGTCCGCGAGATCTCGTCCAGCGGCCGGCTGACCAGGTCCTTCAGCTCGGTGTCGAGCTGCTGGAGCAGGTCCATCTTCTCCGCCAGGCGCGCCACCCGCGGGGCGTTCGCCACGAGCGCCTTGCGCTCCTTGGCGATGTCGGCGAGCAGGATCTCGATGTCGCGCGCGAGCGCCGGGTTGATCTCCGCGAGGCTCAGGTCGAGGGTCGTGTCGCCGGAGAACGCCACCCCGCGGCGACGGACGTCGAAGAGCGGCTTGTTCAGCCCGAGCGGCACCGAAACGAGGTTCACCACCTCGCGCGCGTTGACGCAGGTGTTGTCGCCCCCCTCCCTGCTGGCGCGGAAGTGGAAGTCGTTCATGCCCATCCCGAGCAACACCGAATCGAACGCCGCCTCCATCCGATTGCTCTCCGAGCCGTCGTCATGGAACGCGAACTCGCCCGGAACCTCGTAGGTGGGAAGCGGCGTATCGTTCACGCGAAAGTACGGCGCTCCAGGGTTGGCGAGCTCGGGGGTGAGACACCCCGGGTTGAACTGGGTGGAGACCCAGTCGAGGGTGTACGGCGTGCCAGCCCACGCGAACGACGGCGCCACCACGGCCGCCACGGTGACCAGCGCGACGAGCTTCTGCAGTGCCGCGGCGCCCCAGCCACGCCGCGCAACGTCCTTCGAGCCTCTCATGTCCCCTCCGCGCCGCGCACGGCGGCGTCATACGCGACCGCGGCGCCCTTCACGTCGCCCGCGTCGAGCCTCGCCTGCGCCGCGTCGAGCGCCGCCGCGACCATCCCCTTCTCCCGCAGCGCCGCGAGGCCCTCCGCGATCTTCCGCGGCAGGCCCGTCCGGAGCTCGGCCTCCGCGTCGTCGAACCGCTCCCGAAGCGCCGCGCACCCGGCCTCGCGCCACGACGACCCCGCCGCCCCGCAGAACGGCCGCATCTGCACGAGCCCCGCCAGCTCCCCGCACCGCTCGGCCAGCAGCGGCAGCCCGAGCTTCTCGCTCACCGGCGGCGCCGCCGACAGCGCCGCGACCTGCGCGCGCGCACGCTCCCCGAAGGTCTCCGACGCCCTCCGGGTCCGCGACCGCGCGATCGCCTCGCGCGCCCCCTCGTCCATCCGCAACACGCGGAGCGCCTGCCGGCGCAACGCGATCCCGCCGAGCAGCGCCGTCGCCGTCGCGTCGCTCCGGGCGACCCGCCGATCCGCGTAGCCCAGCATCGCGCTCAGCGACCGCAGCGCCCCCGAGGTCATGTCCGGCAGGACCGCGCCGTGCGTCGCGAGGAACTCCCGGTGCGGCGCCATCGCCTCGTCGAAGGAGGCCGCGAAGACCTGGAGCGCCGCCGACGACCTCAGGATCTCCGCGGCGAGCTCGCCGGGCGCCCGGCTCGCCTCGCGCGCCGCCGCGAGCACCGCCTGCTCCACGCCGTCGAGGCCGTCGATGTCCGACCGCGACGCCTGCTCCGAGAGCGCCGCGTACGCCGCCGTCTCCGCCGCCTCGGTCGCGCGGTACGCGGCGAAGCGCGCCGCGACGCCCGCGTACTTCGATCGCAGCGGGGCCGCGTCGCTCCGGGCCTGGTCGAAGATCGCCTGCACGACCGCCATGGCCTGCTTGTCGGCCGCGAGCGCGACGGCGAGCGGCTCCGTCTCGGCGCTCGCCTTGTCGATCATCGCCCTCTTGAAGTTGCCTGTCGCGTCGACCGGCGCCTGCGCGAGCAGCGCTCTCTGGCGGTCCGTCGCCTCGTCGAGCAGCGACTCGAGCTTGCCCGAGAGCGTCGCCCGCAGCGACTCGGCGTTCCTCGCCTCGTCCCGCACGTAGTCGATCGCCTCGTCCACATGGCGGAACCAGACGTCGAGCGAGGTGCCGCTCGCGACGATCGCATCCAGCGTCTTGTTGTTCGGCCACGTGGCCCACATCTCGATGGGCAGCGCGCCGTCCTTCTCGGCCTGGCTCCACGCGGCGCCCGGGCCGAGGTTCTCGCCAACACAATGCTCCTCGCCGCCCACCGCGGCCGCGCAGAAGCTCCCGAACGTGGGGTCCTCCCGCTCCCACAAACACCCGGCCCCCGCCGCGCCAAGCGCCAGGGCGCCGACAGCCGCCGCAAGGATCGTCCTCCGTCGCCACGGTCTCGATCTCTCGCTCATACTCATTCCCTCCACCCCGCGATTTTCTCGCTTGCGCACGCTCGCCCGCACGTTCGCCCGCTGCAAGCGTCCGCACCAGAGCGGTAGGACATTGCTCGGCGCTGGATCGCGCCCGGAACGCCAGGTCGTCCGTCCTCAATGCGCGGACAGTCGCCGAACCGGAGAGGTGTGCTTGGGGTGCGTGGCGCCACGGCCTGCGGGCCGGCCGGGGGGTCGAGGTGGACGCCGCTGAGCTCGTGGCCCTCGCCGGCGCGCTCCGCGAGCGAGGTCTCGGCGCCGTGGACTGCCAGATCGAGCTCGGGGCTGTCGCCGGCGAGCTCTCGAGCGCGGGCTCGGCGCCGCGGCCTGGAGCAAGATTCCTGGAGCTCGGTGCGACCGTCTAGCTCGCTGAGTTCAGGCTCACGTGCGGTGTCCCGCAGGCCCGGGCGCGTCGCCGCCAACGCGCCACCGGTGTGTGTTCACAGAGCCTCTGCGTCGACCCTACTCAGGGAAGCGCAGCGTCTCGACGGCGCTCCCGTCCTCTCCCGTGATCACGTCACCAGACCAATCCCAACTCGTGCCACCCGGGCCCGGCAGCCCGATCTCCCAGGTGACCCCCTCCAGCGTGAGTTGGTCCTCGTCGAGGTAGGCGATGCCGATGGAGTCGCCACCGCGCCCGGGGCCGCCGTAGCCGCCGTCGCCTCCGGGGCCGCCGCTGCCACCCTGGCAGGACCACATGCCGTCCCCCAAGGCGCCTCCTGGAGCGCCTCGGCCGCTTTTGCCGCCTTCTTCCGGCTCCCCGCCATCGCCGCCTTGGCCCCCGTCGTCGCTCGTGATGATGCTGTCGCGCACCGTCACCTTGGCGTGGAGCGCCACGATCGCGATGCTCGGTTGGGCGTTCCCGCCCCCTCGGCCGCCCCGCCCCCCGCAACCGCCCGCGCCTCCGGAGCCGCCGCCGGCGCCGCCCTTGGTGGCCACGCCGCACACCGCGAGCCCACCGCGACGCCCGCCGCCCCCACCACCGCCTTGACCCGGCATCCCCCGGTCGCCGTCGCCGGCCCCGTCGCCGTGCCATCCGGTCTCATCGATTCGCCCGCGGCCCTTTCCCGCTGCGCCGGCGGCGCCCCACATGCCGCTTCTCCCGGTGGTGCCGCTGGAACAACCCCCGTCTGCCGGGTCGCCAGATCCCCCACGCCCCTCGTGCTGTGGGTTCGGCTCGGGTACGGGCTCGCCGTCCTCCCCATCTCCGGCGCCGCCGGCGAGCCCGTCGCCCCCCTTGCCACCGGCGCTCGGGATCCCTCCCTCGCAGGAGTTCACCGGCGGAGCCCCACCCGGGACCGTCGCTGCGGAGCACGCGTCTCCCCCATACTGCCCATCCGGTCCTTCCGCTGCCCGGCCCGGCCATTTCTCCCCATCGCGGCCCCGCCTTCCGGGGTCGGCTTCGATCCAGCTTCCGACGATCTCCACCGCGGTGCCCGACCGAACGATCATCCCGACATGCATTTGGCTGCGGAAGGACATGTGATCGATGATCGAGACCCCGTCCGCTGCCCCCGTGTCGCCGGCGCGGGCCGGCTCGACGATCAGCGCAATCTGCCCGGCCGAGGGGGGATCGACCTTGCTCATGCCCTGCGCCGGGAGTGGAGTCTCCCTCAGGGGTTCCCAATCGACGACATTGAAGCCTCCGTAGATATCCACCCCGGAGGGGAGCGTGATGGACTCCTCGAAGCCATCGCTCGCGGCGAACACGCGACCGCGCCCGGTGCGCGCAAGCTCGATGCCGCGCTGGAGGGAACGAACCGGCCTGTCCTTCGTGCCGGGGTTCGCGTCGTCACCGCCGAAAAACGGATGGTTGACGAACACGCCGCAGCCGTCGACCAACCGACCCTTCGCAAGCTGCTCCAGGCAGACGGACTCGGGGACCGGATCGCCTCCACACGTCGAGGGTCCGTCGCACGGCGGCGCACCGCTCGGGTCGTCCACCCCCGGTGCGGTCCCGCAGCCGGCCGAGGCGAGCGGCAGAGCAATGACGAGGAGGATCGCGGAATTCAGGTTCATGGGCATCCCTCGATGGCCGCGTGTCACGCGGCGCGATTCAATGGATCGGCTCGCTTGCCGCCGGGAAGGCAACCAGAGGACCTTGGGGGCCGGATTTCCCTTTGCCCACCTCGTCCTCCGGACCGGCGTTCCCCGCGAGGCCGCCGTCACCGGCGGAGCCGACGGTGATGCTGGTCCCGGGTCGAATGGCGAAGTTGGGCACCACGTAGGCGAGGCCGACGGAGGCGCCGCCCAGCCCGCCGCCGGCATCGCCTCCGCGACCGCCGTGACCTCCCGCGCCGCCCTTGCATGCACCCCACATTGCATCAACAAAACCCACGCCTCCGTGAGCGCCCAGCTGACCAGCGCCGCCCGGTTGGCCCGTTCCGCCGACCCCGCCGTTGCCGCCCTTGCCCGTGAACACGTTGGTGTTGGCGACGGTCAGGTCCGTGCCCTCCAGCGCGACGATACCGATGCTCGCGCCGCCATAGCCGCCGCCCCAACCTCCCTTGCCGCCGCAACCCCCGCTTCCCCCCGAGCCGCCGGCCGCACCACTTTGGGGGCGGCTTGTCGGACACGCAAACATGGGTCCGCGCGACTTGCTGCCGCCGCCGCCGCCGCCGCCATAGCCGACGCCGCCCTTCGTCCCGTCCTCACCACGGACACCGATCCATCCATCGTCGCTGAGAAAGCCTGGACCAAACGCGCCATCCGCACGACCACCGTCGGCGCCGTCTGCGCCATCGCCTCCGTCGCGGCATCGCGTTTGATCCGCGCCGCGCCCCGCTTGGCTGTCGCGCACGGGATCCTCCGCGAGCGCCGGCTGCCCCGGTGCGCCATCGCCGCCGACGTCGAGTCCGCCGTCACCGCCGTAGCCGCCCGTCGATTCGATGCCGTCGTCGCACACGGTGACCACCGGAAGGGCGCCCACGGCAGCGTCCACAGTACATGCGTTCGCGCCGTGGTTCCCGGACTCGCCGTCCTTCGCCCGCTCGGTGTCCGCGTCCTCGCCCGGCGCCCCGCCCTTGCCGTTGCCCGCGACGATCACGCTGTCCTGCACGATCGCCCTGGCCCCGGTGCTCAAAATCACCGCGATCGACGACTTGCCATCGGGCGCCGAGGCGTCCGCCGCGACCACTCGCACGCCGGCGATCACCGACGTCGTGTCGTCCCCTGCGAGCGCCGTACCCGCCTCCCCGAGGACCCGCAGCGGGATCCCCCCCGGCGGAGCGATGATCGTCGGGTGATCCGGTCCGCCGAACGATCCCTCGTAGGACCAATCCCCGCCGTCACACCGACGCCCGCCCCAGAGGTCGATCCCCGAGGGCAGCGTGATCGTCTCCGCGAACTCCCCGCCGCACGCGTACACGCGCCGGGTCGCTTCCTCGCCGCGGCCTCGCCCGTGCTCTGCGAGCCCGATCGCGTGTTGCAGGGTCTTCACCGGCGCTCCCTTGATGCCGGGGCTGCTGTCGTCGCCCTGCTCGCTGACGAACACCCCGCACTCGTCGAGCGCCGGCGCCGTCGCTGGATGCCCGTCACAGGGCGATGGCTGGGGAGGGAGCGGCTCGCACAGGTAGCCCTCTGCGCAGCTGTCGGAATAGCAGCCGGAGACGCCGGCGGCGCCCGTTGAGCCCAGCGCAAGGAGTGCGAGGTAACGAGCAATCCCGCGAACTCGATCATCAAGCCGACGGCCCATGAGCTTCCCTCCGCCCCTCCGCCTCACCAGGCGCCCCGAAGGATCAGTCCCGCTTGCTCGCTGGTCGCCACCGGGGCAGCGTGGAGGCCCCCGGCGGCCGGCGCGGTCCCGAAGAGCGCGGTCTCGGTGAAAAAGGATGCGGCGGTCGCCACCCCGAACACGGCGCTCGTCGCCAGCGACACCTTGCCGAGGGTGGCGAACAGATTCCGCTCCTTGATCTGGCCATGGATGTCCGCGCAGGCCGCGGCGGCGTCCGCGTCCCGGCACGTCGACGACGTCCACCCCTGCGCGCGACGCCGGACATCCCCCTCGCGAAGATCGCCATGCACGACATTGGCCCGCAGGAGAAAGATCGCGCCTGCCGCCGCCGTCGCCGTCGTGAGCACAACGCCGCCAATCCGCGCCGTCCCCGGCCAGGTAGCCGATGGCGCCGGAGCCGGCGCGGAGGGCCTCGCCGCTTGCGCCTCCGTGGCTGCCTTCTTCGTGGGGCCTGCTGGCTCGCCCTCGCCCGCGCTGCTCACCGCGGCGCGCGGCAACTGGATCGTCATGGTCGGCTCGGTCGCCGCCTGCGCGTCCAGCGTCTGGGATCCTTCCTCGCGGCCCGGTGCTTGGGCCTTCACCATGTGCTTGCCAGGCTCGAAGAACAGTGTGTAGGTCCGCCTGGGTCGACCGATGGGCTTGCCATCGACGAGCACCTCGGCGTCCGGCGGATCCACCGACAGATAGAGCGTCGCGACGAACCGAACGGCCTTGGCCAGTCCATCCGCGAATCTTTTTTGCTGGGCAGGAGAAAGCGCCTTCCGCCGCTCAAGGCTCCAAGCCAGGTGCTCCGCCGCGTCACGGAACTTGCGCAGCTCGAGCTCGCAGAGGCCCAGCTCTCCAGCGATCTCAGCGGATTCTCTCTCTGTGACAGATGTCGAGTCGATCGCCTCGAAGGCCGCCTTGTAGGCGGCGTGTGCCTCGGTCCACTTGCCCGATGCCCGAGCTCGTCGGGCGCGGCGAAGAGGGTCTTTTACGATCGAATCGTCGCTTCGTGCGGCGGCCGGCTTGCGGTCCTCCGCCCGCGCCGGATGCGTGGTGCCGATCACGACGCCAAGCATCAGGCAACTCCAGAGCGATTGCGCAACAAAACGCATGGATAGACCGTACTTACGTCAGACGTGGCGCGTCAACGGCTCTGAAAGCAGCATGACCTGAACGATCAGACGAGAAATTCCCGCCCGATCGAGGAATGCGGCCATCGCTGCTCATGCAGTCACGCAATTCGCGGCCCACATGTCGCACATTGCCCGACCGACGCTGGGGCCGCCCTGCATTTTCTTGAAGCCCTCCGGACGGCTCAGGTGTTCTACCGGTGATGGGCGAGCCAGGCAGCACCCCTACCGGCTTCGAGTTCTTCCGGCGCCTCGCGCGGCGTTTCGGGGTCCCTGCGCGAGACGCGGAGGACCTCGCGCAGGACGCCTTGCTGCGGGGACTGGAGGCGGATCTGCGGATCGAGCTCGGGGAGGCCCGAGCGTCCTATGGTGCCACCATCGTCCTGAACCAGGCGCGAAACCACGTCCGGAACGAACGCCGTCGGGGGGAAGTCCTGACTTCGTTCGACGACCACGAGCTTCGGGCGGAGTGCCCGACTCCGGAAGAGATGCTCCGCAGGCAGCAGCGAGAGGCGCTCCTCCGCGACCTGATCAACCAGGTCGACCCCAAGTACCGCGACGTCTTGATCAAGCACGCGATCGAGGAGGTGCCGCTCGTCGAGATCGCCTCCGAGCTGGGGCTCAAGCCGAAGACGGTGAGGACACGATACCGCCGAGCGCTCGAGGAGCTCGCCGCGGCCGTGGAACGCCGGAGGGCGCGGCAACGCGCGCGCGGATGGGACGACGCTGCATGCGTCCCGTTCGCCTTCGATCTGCGTGGCCGCGAGGGGTGGCTGGGCCAGCTAGGCCGCCTGGGCATCAAGATCCTGGTGCAGGGGGCGGCCGTCGTGCTGACCGGCGCCGTCATCTCGACGTTGCCGGAGTCGTTCAGTCCGGAGTCGCGGTTGGGGGCGGCGGTGGAGAGCGCTCCTGCGCCCGCACCGGCCGTGGAAGACGTCGCGCAGCCACCGGCCCAACTCCCGATGCGCACGGCGGCCGCGGCGGTTGCGACCGCCGCGCAGGCGATCGAACAGGCGGCGCAGGACCGAGACGCACGGGCGTCTGCCCCGTCAGGCGCGCCGGTTCGTCGTACCTCGCTCCCCGTCCGCGCGGTGGTTCCAGCCGTCAGCGAGCGCGAGCAGAGCCTCATCGACGAGGCCCGAAGGGCCATCGAGGACCATAACGCGGTCGCAGATGCAGAGGCGCGCCGATTGCTTGAGACACATGCACGGGAGTTCCCGCAGGGAGAGCTCGCCGCGGAGCGTGAAGCGCTTCTGACGCAAGTTCGCTGAGTCTTCGGCGTCCCTCCGACAGCCAGCAAGCGGTGACGCGGGTGATGTCGTCGGACAGCACAAGGCCGAGATCTGCCTTGCGTCCAGACAAGGATGTTCGCGTCCAGGAGACGAAACGCACGGGCCAAGCTCCCGCCACCTCCACAGCCGCGGCTCCGGGGCGAGTCGTCATCACGGGACGGGAGATAGTGCGCAGGGGGGTGAATCCGTGTGTCGTCCGCCGAATGAACGCGAGCGCGCCGCTGCACGCGAGCGCTTGTTTTGTCCGACGCTGGTTCGTGCCGTGTTGCGCTGGTTGGAGAAGCTTGGTGTCCCGCGGTGCCATCGTGGCGACGTGGCGGGCCAAGTCTGGGTCAGCGCCTGGGAGAGCTGGTCCAGGTTCGATCCGACGCGCGGCACGCCAGAACGCTGGTTGAACGGGATCACCGTACACGTTGCCTCGCGCTACCACGAGCGTGCGCAGCGCCGCAGGGAGGAGCTGGTCGACTGGATCGATGCGGTCGATCCAGCGCCGGACGCCGCTGCTGTGATGGAGTCCGACAGCATCAGAACCGGCGTCATCGACGCGGTGAACGACCTGGATCCGGATCTACGATCTATTCTCGTGGCACACGATCTGAACGGTGTATCGATGGCTCAGATAGCCGAGGATGTAGAATTGCCTATCTCCACGCTCTACAAGCGACGCGCGAAGGCAATCGAAGCATTGCGCGAGATCCTCAGAAGCCGATACGCCAGGGAGCTCTCCATGCGAAAAGGGGGGCGGCTGCGGTGAGCATCAAAGGGCTGGTTGTACACCTCCGGCGCGACCTGGACGACCATGAGGCGGAGCGGATGATTGACGCTCTCAAGATGTTCAGGGTAGTCACAAAGGTGTCGCCTGTCGGCGCCGGTTACGAGGACGACTTGAACCGCGAGCGGGTCAAGCGAGATCTGCTCGACAAGATGCGCGCCCTTCTGAGCGAGGAATAGACGTCGAGCTCGGCGCTGACGTGACCGAGCCCGCGTCCGATCGCATCGGGGCCGGTGCCGTCACCGAGCCGGCCGCCGTGTGCAATTGGCCTCCACCTCCACACCGCGGCGGGGTCGTCGAGCCCGCGCTCGAGGAGCTCGCCGGCGACGGCCCCAAGCTCGACCAAGTTGACGGTGGACGGCGACGGCCCCGAGCTGGCGCGGCGCTTCTACCTGGAGGAGAGGATCCCCTGGCCGAGGGGCGACCCCGCGGAACTCGGCCAGACGGACGCGCGTGTGGCCGCGGGCGTCATTCCTCGTCCTGCGTAGCGCGATCTTCAAGTCGCCGGACGCGCTGGTGAGCTGTGCCATGGTCCACCACGACCCAAGGAGCCAGCGGATCGTACGCTGTGACACCCCACACCGGCAGCGGCGCTCCTTGAGCGATTTCAACAAGACCGTGTCGCTTTATTTCATCGCCGACAGCCGTCAACCTATAGCGAGCCTCAAGCATAATCCTCTCCTCCCGATAGGGCACGCTCTCCAGTGCGGCATCGGTCCCACGGTGCTCGGCCCACTGGCGCAGCCGCATGGCGAGAAAGCAATCGCCGATGCGCATCCCCCAACCATCACGCAGCTCTTCGCCAGCCGATGAACGGTGCATAAATACGTCCGCGGGCGTCGACCAGTTTTTATCGAGACACGCGAACAAGAGCTCGTCAACCCAAGATAGGGTGAGCGCGCTACCGTCCACCCGAGGAAAGAACGCAGCTTGGTGGGTGCCCAGCTCTACGAGATCCTTCCGCACTCGATCTGCGCGCCCACCCTCGGCGGACAGCACCGGAGACCGACCGGATAGCTTTCGCCAAGAGCGCGCCATGTGCTGGACGCGCGTCCGAGATTGAGCGCGTGCGTCGTCCAGACCGCGGCGCGCGTCGGCCGGCTTCACGTGGACGAATCCACGGCTAAACCCATCCTCCGGCGCATCTCCCAGGACGACGATGTCGAGATCCGGGTGCTCGGGCCGATAGCGGAGCCTCCACGCGCAGAGCGCCCACAGCATCAACCTATCCCTCCACAACCCGGACGTCCATACGACGATTCGTCGACGCGATTTCACGGCGCTGATAAGATCATCAAATGACGAACGGAATCGTGTCCGTTCCCGTCCTCGAAGATTCCAATAATCGCACCGCCGCTCACAATGGTCTTCGGGATCGGACGCGCACGGCCCCTCCAGCACGTTATCGCGCATGAAACGTACAGGAAGGCGAAGCCCGCGCCGAACCGCTCTCCGAATGTCCTCATTTGTGGTGACGTGAATATTCATTGAAACCTCAGAATAGACACTTTTTGCAATCCGACGATGGAGGATCCCCGGACTGGCATCGTCTATAGCAGGTTCGACACTTCGTTTCGCCTGCGTCTCCAGACCCTGGTCTTGCACAAGACCGCCACGAACCGCGGTTGATGCAATCTTGATACTTCTCGTCACAGCTACTATTACTTGTCCGCTCGCAATATTCTCGACAGCTACGATAATCAGCGTAGGCGCTCTCACTGCACGCCCTCCGCTGCGCTTCGCTCTCGAATTTACCACATGCGACGGAAGCAGACTCGTAGTCCGCCTCGCACTTCTCGTTGCATGGGCTCTGGGCCGCGATGTTGCAGACGGGAGGAGCGGGATCCACGTCCTGCGGCTCCAGCGGCGGCACAGGCCCGAAGCCACCGGTCCCTGTCGGGCCGAAGCCGTAGCCGCCGACCCCTGTCGCGGTGACGATGATGCCGCCGGCACCGCTCTCGCCATCACTCCGGAGGTAGCAGTCTCCGACATCGAAGTTGCACCCTGCGAGACCGAAAGATAGAAGAGCACAGAGCTTGTTCATTTGGACTCCCCGCCGAATCTCCAAACACGCCCAGCAGCGACCATCACAACCCAGCTACCAGGAAGAAACCGGCTACTCCCGCCGGCCCAGTCCACGTTAGCGCTCACGGACGCGCCCAGGCGACCAGCAAAGAACCAATCAGACTGCCCGCGAACACCTGGAGCAAGACCTACCACGCTGTCGCAGAACACGACACCACACACGGGCATCGCGTAGATCGCCAGGGACGGCCCAAGACTGACGTTACCTGTCTTCGTGACGTATCCAAGCGTAACGGCCGTTCGATCGTAGACTCCTACACGTGCCCCTGAGACGATGCTGAGCATGTTGTGGACTTCGATCCGGAAATCCTTCTCTCTGCGCCAGAGCCACCCGACAGAAGGACTCACCGCAAGTTTTGGCTCGGTCCCGACCTGGATCCCGCCCACGCTCACGCCGCCGCTGACCTCGAGTGCCTGTGCGGGCGCCGGGACAACGACGAGCGCACAAGCGCAGAGCAGGCAGACCTTGGGGTGTGAGCACGTAGACATGGCGGAAACCCTGGCCGGATCGCGACCCGCGCTATGGGGCGCGAACGATCTTTCTGGGCGTGTGGCGTTGGCGTCAAAGAGAAACGCTGCGGTGAAACCGCAACGGATGGGGGTCGAGCCGTCCCGGGCGTGCGCTGGCGCGCACGCGGTTACGCGGCGGGAGTGTTCGTCAACCAACTGGTTGACGAACGGCCAGTCACCAGAACTCGACGTGTCCCCCTCGACCTCCGCGACCCGCTTCGCACCCCCGGCCAGTTGGACATCGACGGCGGCCCCGCGCGCCGGCGTCCACCTCGATGGCGGCGAGCTCGCCGGCGTGAGAAACGGCGGCGGAAACGGCGGCTCGCGCGGCCGCCCGAAAGCCGCGCCGCCGAAGCGAAGGCTGAGCCGTGCGCGGGGCACGCGCCTCTGCCCGCGTCGCCCGCCGCGCCCGCGTCGCCCGCGCCCGCGTCGCCGTGCGCTCCGCCGGCGCTCTCAGCGAGGTCGCTCGCGCATGCCGAGCCCACGGTGCGAGTTGAGCCGACCCTGATCTCGGTCTTGCACTGGGGGCGGCTGCTCGAAGGGGAGTTGTTTGCAACGTCGCGCTACGTCGAGTGGGCCGTGCTCATGAAGCGTTCGTTCGGCTTCGATGCGCTCCGCTGCCCGAGATGCGAACGGAGGATGCGCGTGCTTTCCACGATCACCGACTCAGCGGTGGTGCGCCGCATCCTCGATCCTCTGAACTTACCCTCGCAGCCCAGAACGGCAGCACCCGCGCGCGATCCAACGTGGCAGCCGATGGCGTTCGGGTTCGACGCGGCGTAGGTGGGCACCCGGCCCGAGCCCGTCATGGCGAGCGCACGCCGCGGTCGTCGAGCCAGAGCTGCGCCCAGTGCACGGCGCGCGGGCCCCGCGTCGGCGCGACAAAATAATCGGTGTAAACTGCGCGCACCATGCAGATGCGCGCGTTCGTTTTGAAGCGATATGGCGGCCCCGAGGCGACCGAGCTGCGCGAGGTGCCGCGCCCCGAGCTCGGCCCCGGCGAGCTGAGGATCCGCGTGCACGCGGCCGGCCTCAACCCGGTCGACTTCAAGACCCGTCAGGGCCAGCTGCGGGTCATCCGCCGCTACCCGCTGCCGATCGTGCTCGGCAACGAGCTGGCCGGCACGGTCGACGCGACCGGGCCGGGTGTCACCCGCTTCGTCGTCGGCAATCGTGTGTACACGCGGGTCAACAAGGACGTGATGGGCGCGCTGGCCGAGTACGCCTGCGTGCGCGAGGACCTGGTCGCGCACATGCCCGCCACGCTCGGCTTCACCGCGGCCGCCGGTGTGCCGCTGGCAGGCCTGACGGCGCTGCAGGCCCTGCGCGACGTGCTGCGGGTCGCGCCGGGTCAGCGCATCTTCATCCCCGGCGGCGCGGGTGGGGTCGGCACCTTTGCGATCCAGCTGGCGCGCAACTTCGGCGCGCACGTGTCGACGACGGCGTCGCCGCGCGGTGAGGCGCTGGTGCGTCGGCTCGGCGCCGAGGTCGTGGTCGACTACACGCGCAGCCGCTTCGAGGACGAGCTGCGCGACCACGACGGCGCCTTCGACCTGGTCGGCCGCGACACGCTGGCGCGCAGCTTCGCGGTCGTGAAGCGCGGGGCGACCGTCGTCTCGATCGCCGGCGTGCCCGAGCCCCGGACCGCGCTCGTCGACCTCGGCGGGCGCGGCGGGCTGGCGGCGCTGTTCTGGCTGATCAGCGCGAAGACGCGGCTGCAGGCGGCGCGCCGCGGGGTCGACTATCGCTTCCTGTTCATGCACTCGAGCGGGGCCGACCTCGCCGAGCTCGCGCGCACGATCGACGCCGGCAAGCTCGAGGTCATCGTCGACCGCACGTTCGCGCTCGACCAGGTCGCCGAGGCCTTCGCCTACCTCGAGAGCGGCCACGCCAAGGGCAAGGTCGTCGTCCGCATCGCCGACGACGTATAGGCTGCCCAACTCTGCGCTGCTCCTGACAAGCGTGTTCGGGCGCCCTTCGGGCTTCCTCACACGCTTGCAGCAGACCGCAACGTTAGCCAGACATGAAATTAATCGAGGGACCGAATGAACGGAGGAGACCAGATCGCGAGAACCGTCGGGGCGATCGTAGACTCTGGCGCGCTTGCCAGCGCAACAACGATGGTTTGGCGCGACGACAAGGTGGTTCAGCACGCGTCTGTTGGGTGGCGAGACCTGGAGGCAAAGCTGCCCCTTGAGCATGACAGTCTGTTCCGCATTGCGTCGATGACGAAGCCGATTACCTCGACGGCCGCGCTCATGCTGTTCGAGGAGGGGTGCTTCGCGCTGAACGATCCGATCACTCGCTGGGCACCGGAATTCAGAGACATGCGCGTCCTGCGCTCTCCCACGGGTCCACTCGACGAGACCGACCCGGCAGAACGACTGATCACCTTCGAGGATCTGCTGACGCACCGCTCGGGATTAACCTACGGGGCTTTACATCGTGGATCCATCGCGAAGGCCTATGGGGAGGCGCTGGGAGGCGATATCGACAGCGACGTGGCGCCCGATGATTGGATCACGCGGCTGGCTGCTTTGCCGTTGCTCGACCAGCCGGGGGCCACCCTTCACTATGGTCACTCGACCGATCTCCTTGGGTTGCTCATTGCACGCATCGAGGACGCGCCGCTCGGCGACGTGCTCAAGCGCCGAATCTTCGATCCGCTTGGCATGACCGATACCAGCTTCATCGTGCCACGTGAAAAACGAAACCGGCGAGTCAAGAACTACGGATTCGATGGTTCGGGCCGCCTCTCCGCGCGCCTCACCTGTCCAGGCGACTCGACGGTTCCTGAACGGCCCGATGACATGGAATATGTTTCCGGTGGCCAGGGGCTGTGGTCGACGTTGGACGACTATCTCGCATTCGCGCGCATCTTCCTCGGAGCAGGCGCCGTGGACGGCGTGCGTATATTGCGGCCCGAAACTCTCGCCTTGATGACCTCCAACCGTCTCACCGAGCAGCAACGCGCTACGGCTGAAGTGGGAGGCATGCCGCTCTTCCGGGGCGGTCACGGATTCGGGATGGGCGTCGCGGTGGTGCTCGATCCAAAGAAGGCCGAGCCCACGGTGTGTGGGGGCCGCAAGGGTGCAGTCGGTTGGCCAGGCGGCTTCGGAGGCTGGTGGCGCGCGGACGCCAACGACAACTCGGTGCTGATTTTTCTGACGCACAACATGGTCGAGCGAGACCAGCTCAGCAGAGGCATCGGCTTGGGAGTCTACGAAGCCATCACCCAGTTCCAGGCCTTGGCGTCGGCCGACGACCCCCGACGACCTTATCACTCAGCAGCCGGCTAACGAACGACTCACCCAGCGCTCGGGCTGTCCGGAATTCCGCCGTTTGCAGCGAGCGCCAGCAATCAGCAGGCCCATCGGCCCCGGATCCGCGCGCCGCGCCGCGGACGCCTGCCGGGGCATGTCAAGTCTTTTCGGCGGCATGCCGGACGGCCGAATTTGGCCCCGCTCCTCCCCTCCCTGTGATCCAATCGGGGCGCCGGTCGCGGGCGCCGCATCGCGCCTCGTTCCCCCGCGCCTGCACCCTGCTCGCGTCTGCCCATGGCCGAGGTGCTCGCCGCATCGCTGATGTTCCCTGCCGTGATCTTCACGGTCGTGCTCGCGCTCGCCCTCATCTACTGGCTGTTCGTCCTCGTGGGCGCGCTCGACCTCGACCTGCTCGGCGGCGCCCACGGGGACGCGACGCCCGATCTCGGCGGGCTCGAAGGCGCCGCCAAGGGCGCGCTCGAAGGCGCCGCCAAGGGCGCGCTCGAGGGCGCCGCCAAGGGCGCGCTCGAAGGCGCCGCCAAGGGCGCGGTCGAGGGCGTGGCCGACGGGGCCGACGGCGCGCCCGGCGTCGGCTCGGTGCTCGTGGCCCTGGACCTCCACCGCGTGCCCGCGACCGTGACGCTCACGCTGATCGCGGCGTTCGGCTGGTTCACGAGCGCCCTGTCCACGATGGCCGTCGAGCCGCTCTGGGTCGGCTGGGAGCTGCCGCGCTGGGCGCTCGGCCTCGCGGTGCTCGCGGGATCGCTCGTCGTCTCCGTGCTGCTCACCTCGCTCGCCGTGCGGCCGCTCGGGCCGCTCTTCGTGACCCGGCACGGCCAGGCGAAGAAGGACCTCGTGGGCCGCGTGTGCGTCATCTCCACCGGGCGCGTCGACGAGCGCTTCGGCCAGGCGGTGATCGACGAAGGTGGCGCGAGCCACATCCTCGACGTCCGGTGCGACACGCCCGGCGCCCTCCGCCGCGGTGACCGCGCGCTGCTCGTGAGCTGGGACCCCGACGGGGAGGTCTTCAGCGTCGAACCGCTCGACGCCCTGCTCGGCCCGCCCCCTCCCCTCGCCGGGCGGCTTGCGTCCCGCGTGGAAGCGCCCCCGGAGGGCGCCGAGGACGAGCCCACCCCCGCGGTGCGACCCCGGGACGAGCAGCGTCGCGGCGGCTGAACGCCGCTGGCGCGCCGGCGGTTTCGTGTACGCTCTCGCCTGAGGGGGTGTCGTGTGGCCCCCGACCCGGCTCGGAGCGGGCTTGGGCGTTTGACCCTCGCTGAATCGAAAGCGAGGGTCAGCGCCCTCCCCTCCGCCGAAACGCGAAGGAGCTCCGCGTGCCCAGTTTGACTGTCCCCCTCATCGCCGTCCTCGTCGGTGTCCTCGCATTCGTCGCCCTCGGGATACTGGTCATGTACGCCAAGTTCTACCGCCAGGTGGACCAGGGCAAGGCGCTGATCATCAACACCCGAGGCCAGGATCCCATCGTCACCTTCACGGGGACGATGGTCCTGCCGATCATCCACAGCGCCGAGTACATGGATATCTCGGTCAAGACGATCGAGATCGATCGGCGCGGCAAGGAGGGCCTCATCTGCAAGGACAACATCCGCGCGGATATCAAGGTCACCTTCTTCGTGCAGGTCAACAAGACCCAGGACGACGTGCGCACGGTCGGGCGGACCATCGGCTGCGTCCGCGCGTCGAACCCGGAGACGCTCGAGCAGCTGTTCGCCGCGAAGTTCTCCGAGGCGCTCAAGACCGTGGGCAAGCGCCTGAACTTCGAGGACCTCTACATGGAGCGGCAGAAGTTCAAGGACGACATCCTCGACGTCATCGGCAAGGACCTGAGCGGGTTCGTGCTCGCCGACGCGGCGATCGACTACCTGGAGCAGACGCCCATCGAGCTGCTCGACAAGGACAACATCATGGATGCCGAGGGCATCCGGAAGATCACCGAGCTCACGGTCGCGCAGAACGTGCTGACGAACGAGCTCCGCCAGAAGGAGCGGATGGAGATCGGCAGCCAGAACCTGAACTCCGACGAGGCCATCTTCCGCTTCGAGCAGCGCCGGGCCGAGGCCGAGGCGAAGAAGGCGAAGGAGATCGCGGTGTCGCAGGCGCGCGAGCAGAACGAGGCCGCGCGCGTCACGAGCGACGAGCGCAAGAAGACGGTGCTCCTCCAGGAGAAGAACGACGAGGAGGCGTTCGTCGCCCGCGAGACGAAGGAGCGCGGCGTCTCGGTCGCCCAGAAGAACAAGGAGCGCGAGATCGCGGTCGAGACCGAGCGCGTCGAGAAGGCGCGGCAGCTCGAGATCGTGAGCCGCGAGCGCGACGTGTCGCTCCAGCAGATCGCCCGCGAGAAGGAGCTCGAGATCCAGAAGAAGGACATCGCCGACGTGGTCCGGGCGCGGATCGCGGTCGAGAAGACGGTGGCCGAGGAGGAGGAGAGGATCAAGGACGTGCGCGCCGTGGCCGAGGCGACGCGCCTCAAGGACGTGACGCGCATCAACGCCGAGGCGGAGGCGCAGGAGCAGCTCGTCAAGCACATCAAGGGGGCCGAGGCGAGCGAGGAGGCGGCGAAGTTCCGGGCGCGCGAGAAGCTCATCACGGCCGACGCCGACCTCGAGGCGAGCGACAAGGCGGCGCGCGCGAAGATCCGCATCGCCGAGGGCGTGCAGGCCGAGTCCGCGGCCGAGGGGCTGGCGCGCATCCGGGTGAAGGAGGCCGACGCGCAGGCGATCGAGAAGCAGGGGTTCGCCGAGGCGCGCGTGGCGCTCGAGAAGATGAACGCCGCCGCCGTCGGCGAGGAGAAGCAGGGCCTCGCGCGGGTGCTCGTGAAGGAGGCGGAGGCGCAGGCGATCGAGAAGCAGGGGCGGGCCGAGGCGCTCGTCACGCGGGAGCGGCTGCTCGCCGAGGCCTCGGGCATCGAGCAGAAGGGGCTCGCGACCGCGAGGACGCGCGAGGCCGAGGCGATGGCCCTCGAGAAGACGGGCCTCGCCGAGGCGACCGCGATCAAGCAGCGGCTCCTGGCCGAGGCGGCCGGCACGGCGGAGAAGGCCGCGGCCATGAGGGCGCTCGACGGGGTCGGGCGCGAGCACGAGGAGTTCCGCCTCCGGCTCGAGAAGGAGCGGGCGGTGGAGCTCGAGGCGCTGCGCATCCGCGTCGAGATCGCGCGGGCGCAGGCCGAGATCCTGCGGGGCGCGTTCGATCAGGCGAAGATCAACATCGTCGGCGGCGACGGGGCGTTCTTCGACCGCTTCGTCAAGGCGATCACCCTCGGCCAGTCGATCGACGGGATCGTCGATCAGAGCGCCACGGTGCGGGCGCTGGTCGGCGACTACCTGAACGGCAATGCGAGCCTGCCCGAGGACCTGAAGCAGCTCGTCGCGCCCGGCTCGCCGAGCGCGAAGTTGGCGGACGGCACGCTGTCGGGGATGCTGACGTCGCTCATGCCGAGCGTTGATGCCGACGGGAAGAAGAAGATCGAGGCCCTCGCCCAGAAGGCGCGCGACCTCGGCCTCGACCAGCTCGGGCAGCAGCGAACGCCACGCACCTGAGCGGCACGCTCCCGCTTCGGATACAGGCCCATCTCGACGTTTTCGGTGCTCGGCGCACTGGAGTGCGCCTGTGCGCCGAAAACGCCGATCTGGGCCCGTCTCCTGTGCGGGAGAGCGCCGCTCGGCTACGGGGGAGCTCGGGGGGCCCCCGCGAGATCCTCGACCCACCGCTTTGGGAAGGCGCGATCGTTACTGGTTCTTGGTCAGGTAGATCAGGGCGGCGATGCACATCTCGTCGAGCGTGCTCTCGCCGAGGTGAACGTCGACGGGGGACGGCAGCTGCTGCTCCTTGAGCGCCTTCGCGAGGAACGGGTTGCTTGTCGAGTTGTCGTAGGTGCAGCGCATCGTGAGCAGATCCCCCCCGCGGAGGCGCGGGAGCTCCGCGATGGGAACGTCGTAGTAGAACGCGCGCTGCCACGAGAAATCCCACCTCGGCGTCTGCACCAGGCACTGCTCCCCAGGCCCGCCGGCAGCCCCCTTCTTGTGCTCCAGGCTGACCTTCATGTCCGTGCCGACATAATGCATGTGCGTGCCGGCGCCGTAGAGGTACGTCTCCGAGGCAGACACCGACTCGGGTAGCCTGAATTGCATGGTCTCGACATGATCCTTCGCGCCGGCAGGGATCAGGAACTCGACGCCGTTCGCGTCGTTCGGCCCGGGCAAGAGGCCGCCCCCCTCGGCCACCGACGACTCGAAGTTGCCGATCAGCGCGACCCCCATGGCGTACTCCGGCACGCCCTGCGTGAAGCGCATCTGGAGGCGCGTCGTGTCCGGGTCCGCGGTCGTCCCCGCCGGGTGATAATGCACCTGCATCACCAGCCGCGCGCCGGCCGGGAGCTCGGCGCCGATGTTCGGCTCGAACTCCACGGGAACAGCCCCCGGCGCCCACGCGGCCACGAGCTCGCCCGAGAAGCCAGGGCCGCCGAAGCAGTCGTAGCCCCCCTCCTCGTCCGCGAGCTCGTCGGCCGCGCCCTCCTTGTCGAGATACACGAGCGCGTGGTGCACCACCTTGCTGTTGCCAGGAAGGATGTGCACGCCGTTGACGTAACGCGTCTCCGCGAGCCCAGGATCCATCACGAAACACCGGAACTGGTCGGCATCGCCGCTCGCGACGAACGGCGCCTTCGGCGCGACCTCCAGCTCGACACCGGCGAGCCCGCCGGCGCCGGCGACGAACGGCGGCGGCGCGTCGGCCGGATCCCCCTCGGGGCTGCCCGCAGCAGCCCACGCCTCGAAGACAGCTATCTCGTCCTCGGTCAGCCGGAGATCATCCTTCCAGCCGTGAGGAGGCTGGCACTCGTCGGTCTCCTCCGCTCCCCACGGCGGCATCGAGCGCTCCCGCGTCGAGGCCGCGAGCAGGGCGGCCACCGTGCGCGCGGCGTCGTACGTCGTCAGGCTGAACGGGGCGATGTTCCCGGAGGAATGACAGCTCATGCAGTGCTCCTGCAACAGCGGCTCGACGTCGCGATGGAATGTCGGCGACGTCGCCGTGGCGCCCGGCCCCTCCTCGCCAGAACAACCGAGGAGCAGCGCCGGCAGGAACACGACCGACGTGAGCACACCCGATGTCGACTTTCGCATGGAACTCCTTTTCAACAGCGTCCGCCGCGCAGACGCGCCGCCGGGATCATGAAGGCCTCATCGCGAGGCAGCCCGCCGGCTCGACCGGCGCAGCCGGTCACGAACAGTGACGCAGCTTACCGCCTGGTGCAGCATGTCCGGTGGCGTAAAGAGACCCCGGGACGCGCAGAATAGTTCCTGGGGAGCACCGAGGCTCCGAAGGAGACGCGCGCGCCCCGGACGCGCGAGAGTGGCCGCGGACCGCAGCGGGTGGCGCATCATCACGGCCGGCGGGGTGACGCCGCGCAGCGCCCCCGGGCTGCAATGTCGAGCTCGATGCATCCGGGACACAGGGACACACCCACACCACGGTACTTACGGCCCCCCCATCGTCTCGGTGCACGCGAGATAGGTAGACACCGTAAGGCCTCTGAGCTCAACTCGCCTTATGGCGTGCGATAGGAATTTTCTACGTCCGCAAGTCGCCTCGCTGCTCGTCCGGATGGCGCCCCTCGTCCCCGTGCTTGCGTTGCTCGCCTCGCTCGCCGCGGCCGGCTGCGCGGGAGGCTCGGAGATCACGACCGCGGGGCCGTCGGGGGCCGGCGGCGCGGGCGGCGGCGGCGGCCTTGGCGGCGCGGGCGGCGACGGTGCGGGCGGCAGCGGCGGCGCCTGGAGCGGGAAGCTCGAGCTCTGCGTGCTCAACGACGGAGGGCCGGCGGGCGCGTGCGAAAGCCCCGAGGTCCTCGACTTCGAGTCGGTGCCCGCCGGCAGGCAGCGGACACGCCTGTTCCGCGTCGAGAACCAGACCGCGGCGAACGTCGTCTTCACCGAGGCCGCCATCGCCAGCACCGACTTCGCCGTCCAGGCGGCGCGCTACGAGCCCGATCCGGCGAGCCCGGACACGTGGATCCGCGCCGCGCAGACGCTGCCGGTGCAGAGCGAGCCGGGCGGCGCGCTCTACTTCGAGGTGACGTTCACCTCCAGGGGTGTCGCCGGGCCGCTGCCCGCCGACCGGGTGATCGTGGAGGCCGAGATCGGCAGCACCGTCGCGCCCGACGTGGTGGTGCCCGTCATCGGGCGCTCGAACAGCTGCCCGGTGGGGACCGCCGCCTGCGACGACGAGCCGGACGACGGCTGCGAGACCGACCTCCTGACCAGCGCGGCCCACTGCGGCGCGTGCAGCCAGCTGTGCGTCTCGCCGAACGGGACCACCGGCTGCATCGACGGGATCTGCACGGTCTCGTCGTGCACACCCCCCCACGCCGACTGCGACGGGAACGCCACGAACGGCTGCGAGGCCAACCTGCTGACCGACGTGGAGCGGTGCGGGGCGTGCGGGACGAACTGTCTCAAGGAGCACACCGAGGCGTTCTGCAACGGGGGCCACTGCAACATCCTCGGCTGCGCGCCGGACCACGCCGACTGCGATCTCGACGCGCTGACCGGCTGCGAGACCGACCTCCTGACCAGCGCGGCCCACTGCGGCGGCTGCAACGTCCGCTGCGACTTCGCCCACGCGAGCGAGACGTGCGCGGCCGGCGCGTGCGAGTTCGGGGCGTGCGACGCGGGCTACGCCGACTGCGACGACGACCTGACGAACGGCTGCGAGGCGAACCTCGGGGCCAGCCTCGCCCATTGCGGCGCCTGCGGCGCGACGTGCAGCTACCCGGGCGCCGCCGAGGCCTGCCTCGCGGGCATCTGCGTGATGCGCGCCTGCGACGCCGGCTTCGCCAACTGCGACGGCGAGACGGCGAACGGCTGCGAGGTCAACACCGGCACGAGCCTCGCGAGCTGCGGCGGCTGCAACCTCGCCTGCTCCCTCGCGAACGCCGCCGAGTCGTGCCTCGGCGGCGCCTGCGTGCTCGGCGCCTGCGACGCCGGCCACGCCGACTGCGACGACGCGGCGGCGAACGGCTGCGAGGTCGACACGAACAGCAGCACCGCCCACTGCGGCGCCTGCGGCGCGAGGTGCGACCTCGCGAACGCCGCCGAGTCGTGCGTCGACGGCGCCTGCGTGCTCGGCGCCTGCGCCGCGGGGTACGCCGACTGCGACGGCGCGGCGGCGAACGGCTGCGAGGTCAACCTGAACAGCAGCGCCGCGAGCTGCGGCGCCTGCGGCGCGACGTGCAACCTCGCGAACGCCGCCGAGGCGTGCCTCGGCGGCACGTGCGTCATCGGCGCGTGCGACCCGGGGTTCGCGAACTGCAACCCGAGCGCGGCGGACGGCTGCGAGGTCGACACGGCGAGCGATCTCGCGAACTGCGGCGGCTGCAACCTGGGGTGCGCCCTGGCGAACGCGGCCGAGTCGTGCCTCGGCGGCACGTGCGTGCTCGGCGACTGCGAGGCCGGCTTCGCGAACTGCGACGGCGCGCCGGCGAACGGGTGCGAGGCCGACACCCGCACGAGCGCCGCGCACTGCGGCGCCTGCGGCGCGGCGTGCAACCTCGCGAACGCCGCCGAGGCGTGCGTCGACGGCGCCTGCGACCTCGTCGTCTGCAACGCGGGGTACGCGAGCTGCAACGGCATCGAGGCCGATGGGTGCGAGATCCGCACCGCGACGGATCCGTCGAACTGCGGCGCCTGCGGCGCGAGCTGCGCCGCGGCGATCCCGAACGCGGCGGTCGGGTGCGGCGCGGGGGCGTGCACCTTCGAGGGCTGCCTGCCGGGCTTCTACAACATCGACGGGTCGCTCGCGAACGGCTGCGAGTACGCGTGCGCGTTCGTGAGCGACGAGGACCGGCCGGACGATGCGTTCGTCGACACGAACTGCGACGGGATCGACGGCGACGCGAGCCTGGCGATCTTCGTCGCGACGACGGGGAGCGACGCCAACCCGGGCACGATGGCGGCGCCGAAGCTCACGGTCAGGGGGGGCATCAACGAGGCGGTGCTGACCGGGAAGACGCAGGTCTACATCTCGCAGGGGACGTACATCGGCCGGGTCACCCTCACGAGCGGCGTGTCGCTCTACGGCGGTTACAACAGGGCTCTCGGATGGGCGCGATCGGCCGCCGCGACCGTCGTCGTGCGCTCGGGGGACACGACGGGCGGTTACGCCGCGGCGGTCGAGGGCACGAACATCAACGCGCCCACGACGATCGACCGGCTGACGATCCAGACATCGAACCTGGGTGTCTCGTCGCCCGGGATCTCGAACTATGCGATGCGATGCGTCAACTGCACGGCGGTGACGCTGAAGAACAGCACGCTGGAGGCCGGGGCGGGGGCGCCGGGCACGGCGGGCGCGATCGGCGACGTCGGTGCGGCGGGCGGCAACGGATCGACCGGCGGGGCGGGCAGCTGTGACAACCCAGGCACGCGCACCGGCGGCCTGGGGGGGACGTCGACCTGCGGGCGCACCGGCGGCAATGGGGGCAACGGGGGTCCCGAGGGGGAGCGCGCGGGCAGCGGCGGCGCGATCGGCACCGGCGGGACGCCCGGCGGTAACGGCGGCGCAGCGGGGTACGACTCCCCCGGGCAGCCGGGCACCGCCGGCCAGAACGGCGCCACCGGGGGGATCGGGACGAGCGGCACGGGCGGCACCGGCGGGACGGTCACGAGCAACCTCTGGCGGGCGAGAATGGGGAACACCGGCGGAATGGGCGCGCCCGGCAACGGAGCGGGCGGCGGCGGCGGCGGTGGCGGGCAAGGTGGCCTCATCGCGAACGACGGCGCCGGCAACGGCGGCGGCGGCGGCGGGGCCGGGGGCTGCGGCGGCCTCGGAGGGCTCGGGGGCAACGGGGGCGGTGGCTCGTTCGGCCTGTTCCTCGTGAGCTCGAACGGGTTCCAGCTCATCGCCAACCAGATCTCCAGCGGCAACGGCGGCAACGGCGGCGCAGGGGGCAACGGCGGCAACGGCGGCAGCGGCGGCGCCGGCGGCAACGGCGGGACGGTGTGCACCGGCGAGGTAGGCGCCGGCGGCACCGGCGGCCGGGGCGGCAACGGCGGCCTGGGCGGGTACGGCGGCGGCGGCGCCGGCGGCGTCTCGTACGGCGTCTACCGCGTCGGCAGCAGCTCGGTGTCGCTCGTGGGCAACGTCCTCGCCCACGGTACGGGGGGCGCCGGCGGTACCTCGTCGGGGCTCGCGGGCAGCCCGGGGCTCGCGGGCAACTCCATCTGAGAGGCCACGGCGGCTGGAGGGTGGCCCTGCGGAGCCGTCCGCGAGGTCGCCCGAAGGCCCACGGACCCCGCGGAGCCGTCCGCGGGGTCGCCCGAAGGCCCACGGACCCTGCGGAGCTCTTCGCAGGTCGTGCAGCAGATCGAGCGCGGACGTTGTATCGCGCGCGGGGCCCCGCACCTCCGGCGGCCGCTCTTCCGCCGCGGCCGGCTCCCCTCCCGCCGCGCCGATGGTGTTATGATGGAGCTCGACTCATGACCTCTCGAGCGACACAGGCATGGCCAGCGCGGAGCTCTCGCGAGCTACGACGACGAAGCTCCCCGTTTCCGATGATGAGCGAGCCCATTCGACCATGGCGACGCCGTGTCGCAGATGACGCCGGACGGGCACAGGAGCGCTCATGAGGAACACCTCTCGGGCTGCAGGCGAAAGCCGCGTCCCCCCCCGCCGCCGTCGCGCGTTCGGCGCCGCGTGCGCGGCGTCGCACGCCCTCTTCGCGATGCAGGTCGCCTGCGGCGGCTCCATGCCGCAGGGCGCCGACACGGTGCTGCGGAATGGGTTCGTGTACACCGTCGACAGCGCGGACTCGGTGCAGCAGGCGGTCGCGGTGCGCGCCGGCAGGATCGTCTATGTCGGCGCTGACAGCGGCGTACAGCGCTACGTGGGCGCCCGGACCGAGGTCATCGATCTGAAGGGCCGCATGCTGATGCCCGGCCTGGTCGACGGCCATCTGCATGTGATGTCCGGCGGGTCGCAACGTCTGATGTGCAGTCTTGACTACAAGACGCACACCATCGCGCAGCTCCAGGAGAAGATCCAGGCCTGCCTCGACAGCGAGCCAGCCAAGGGTCCCGACCAGTGGCTCGAGGTGTCGAGCTGGGATCGGCAGGGCACGGTCTCGGTGGACGCCGACCCGACGCGGGCTGCGCTCGACGCGCTCAGGACCCAGCGGCCGATCCTCGTGCACTCCACCGACCACCACAGCGCGCTGACCAACTCGCGCAGCATGGCGCTGGCGGGCATCACCGCTGCCACGCCCGATCCGGTCGGCGGCAAGATCGGTCGCGAGGCAGGCGGCCAGCCGACGGGCATCTTCGAGGATGCCGGCATCGCGCTGGTGTCGGCGGCCATGCCGGCGCCGACGCATGAGGACGACGTGCGCAGCGCGAAGGCGGCGCTCGACGCCATCCGCCGCCAGGGCGTGACCACCTTCATGGACGCGTCCTCGGACGAACGTGCGCTGAGAGCGTTCACGACCGTGCAGCGCAGCGGCGAGCTGACGGCGAGGGCGCTCTTCGCCATCATGATCGATCCCGACAAGGTGGCGAAGGATCCGAAAAAAGCGATCGCCGCGGCCAGGGCATTGGCGGCCTCCTATGATCAGCCCGCCTCGGAGCCGGCCCCTGGCATCGGCGCGCGCCACATCAAGGTCATGATGGATGGTGTCCTGCAGGCGCCGGCCCAGACCGCGGCGATGCTCGCACCGTACCATGTCGACGTGGGCACGGGCGGCGCGCCGAAATGGGCCCCTGGCACGCACAGCGGCGACGTTTACTTTCCGCCGGACACGCTGAAATCACTGCTCCTCGCGGCGGTCGAGGCCGGGTTCGATCCCCACGTCCACGCGATCGGCGATCGTGCGGTGCGGCAGACGCTCGACGTTTACGAGACCCTGCGCGCCCGACTGCCGGGCAACGACGTTCGCGCGGCGATCGCGCATTGCGAGACGGTCGATCCGGCGGACTTCGGTCGCTTCAAGGCGCTCGGCGTGATCCCGGTCATGTCGTTCCAGTGGGCGCAAGAGGCGCCTTATTCCGTCGATGGGATGAAGAATCAGCTCGGGCCGGAGCGTTATGCCCGCCTGGAGCCCGAGGGCAGCCTGCACAACGCTGGCGCGAGGATAGCCTATGGCAGCGACTGGCCGATCGATCCGTTCGCCGAGTTCCTGGCGTTGAAGATCGGCGTCACCCGCAGGGGGGACCCCACGCATCCGGCCAGCTTTGGTCCGGCCTATGCCGGCCGGCTCAACGACGACCCGCTCCTGCCGCGCAGCGTCGCGCTGCGTGCGATCACCATGAGCTCGGCCTACCAGCTGCGGCTGGAGAAGGTCGTAGGCTCGATCGAGATCGGCAAATTCGCTGACATGGTCGTGCTGGACCAGAACTTCCTTCAGATCCCCGAGGACGATCTCGGCAAGACTCACGTGCTCATGACCATCGTCGGGGGAAAGGTCGTCTATACCGCCGATTCGTTGCGGCCGAAGGGCTAGAGCGCCGTCTGCATAGAGGATCGGGGTGGCGCTGGCAGGCGTGGGTGGAAGCGCGGCTCAGGCGATCTCTAGAGCACCAATCATGTTGAAACCGGGAGCAATTTCACAGGGAGGCGGGGAGGCGGGGAGGAAGAAAAAAAAGAATCTCTCCCTCTCGCCGTCTCTCGCTCCCCGCCTCCTCGCCTCCCTGTGAAATTTCTGCTTTTTTTCGGGGTTTCAACCCGTTTGTCGCGCTAGCCGCCGGGAAGCGCGGATGCCTACCTGGCGCGTCGCCTCGATCAGCGGCGCCATCCTCTGGAGCGACCTCGCCGTCAGCTCCGGCCCGGCGAGCTCGGGGCTGCCCGTGCCATAGGGCGGCTCCGGCGCGTATTCCATCTCCAGCTCGCACTCCCTGGCAACCTCGTCACCGTGGAGACGCCCGAGCAGGCGCAGCCCGAGATCGAAGCCGCCGGAGACCGGCCCTGAGGTGAGCCGATTCCGGTCTTCCACCACGTTCCCCTTGGTGGGGATCGCGCCGTAATAGGCCAGCTGGTCGTGCAGGTGGAAGTTCGTGGTGGCCCGGTAGCCCTTGAGCAGGCCCGCGGCGCCCAGCATCAGCGCGCCCGCGCAGACGCCGGACAACCACGTCGCGCGGCTGCCAGCCTCTGCGAGGAACGCGAGCGACTCTTCATCCTCCATGACGTGGGGGGGAACCGCCGGCACATGGAGGATGTCGAGCGCCTTCGGGCAGTCGCTGAAGGAGGTGGTGGCCCGCGTCGTGAAACGCGGGACGCCCGCGATCTCGTCCCTGTTCTTCCACACGAGGTGCAGGTCCACGCTGGGCAGGAGCCCGAACACCGTCTGCAGGCCGATGTTGTC
Source organism: Sorangium sp. So ce887 (assembly GCF_051521455.1). Taxonomy (NCBI): domain Bacteria; kingdom Pseudomonadati; phylum Myxococcota; order Polyangiales; family Polyangiaceae; genus Sorangium; species Sorangium sp. So ce887. Next base: position 7,651,709 of record NZ_CP150354.1, read on the forward strand.
GGGCAAGAAGAAGCCGGGGCAGACGAAGAGCGCCACCTGGAGCTTGCGCTCCATGGGAAGGCTCAGGGGCAAAGTGAACGTGGGATCGTCGTGAACGCTCATGGTGGAGTCCTTTCTGGTCTCACGCGCGGGCGCGCGCGCTGCGCGAGCGGTGCTCCGTGAGCATGCGCCCCGCGCGGAGAGGGAGAGGGACAATCCACCTGCATTTCCTGCCCCGCGCCGCGCCGGGCGGCAAGCGCGAGCGACCTGAACGACGCCGCGAGGGCCTTCGGTCCTCCGGGCTCGCTCGCCATCATGAGCACGGATGCGACCCTCATTCGAGCACAAATGCTGCGCGCTTGCGGGTAACAGAAGAGGAGCAGAGAAGAGAGAGGAGCGCCGAGATGACGAGCAGGGTGCGCGATGGACTGGGGGGTTGCTGCGCCGCCGCCGTGGCGTTGGCGCTGGGTCAGGCGGGCGCGATGGAACCGCCGCCCGGTTCCGCGCCGCAGATCTCGCCGGCACCACCGTCTCGGCCTGCGGCGGCGGACTCGACCACGGCGCCGCCGGTCGTCGTGCCGCCGGCTGCTGGCGCCGCCCCACCCGCGACGCTCGCGCAGCCTGCGGGCGAGGCGGGGGGCGTACCATCTCAGCCTCCGTCCGGCGTGAGGAGCATGCCACAGGCGGGGTATCCGCCGCCCGGGTATGCCCCGCCGCCCGGGTATGCCCCGCCGCCCGGATACGCCCCGCCGCCCGGGTACGCCCCGCCGCCCGGGTATGCCCCGCCGCCCGACGGCTGGCGCGCGGGCCCATGGCAGCCCGGGAAACACGGCCCGGGCGCGATGCGCACGTCGCGGCTCGTCTGGTATGGCTGGAAGCACGTCATCGTGCTCGGCGGGAGTCTCCTGCTCGTGCCCTTCGCCATCGGCACCGGGACCCCGGAGCTCCTCCTGGTGAGCGTCAGCGGCATGGCGTTCGGCGGCCCGATCATCCACGGCGGTCACGACAATTCCGGCAAGGTCCTGGCCAGCCTCGGCATCAACATCGGGGGCACGCTCGTCGGCGGCCTGATCGGCGCGGAGGCCGCCGGCAAGGCCGACGAAGGTGATTGGGTCGATCCTTCGGCCGTTGGCGCGATCCTCGGCGGCAGCCTCGGCCTGCTCGCGGCCAACATCGTCGACATCGCCGTCCTCCCGTACGAGGAAAGCGAGCCGGAGAGCTTTCGTTCCACCCGCGTCCGGCTCGAGCCCCAGATCGGCTTCGCGCCCGGCGGCGCCACCTTCGGCCTCGGCGGCACCTTCTGAGTCGCGAGCCGCTCGGGCCGTGGGGTCACGGTCGAGAGGGTACCCTGGGCAACGGGGAAGTCCCCGACGACCCATACCCTCACATGGTTTCTGGCGAGCTGGGCAAAGGCACGCATGGTGCGGTCCGCATCATGCGTGCCAGCGAGCGGGAACCAGACGTCCTTGCGTGGGCGGGACCACCGAGAGCGTGGTCCTGCGTGCGCGCGCGACGCGCGTCAGTGGCTGACGGTGAGGGCGGCGCCCGACCCCGACCAGTTCTGCACGTAAACGTCGGCGCCCCAGAACCAACGATAGAAGCAGGTCGAACTGCGCGGACGAACGCCGAATTCCAGGCCGAACCAGTCCACGTACGCTGACCCGAGCACGCTGGTATTGTTCGTGATGCAGATCAGCGTTTCGCCGAGGAACAGAGTTCCGCAGCGGACCCAATCCCCCTGGGCGATTGTCGAACCACACGAATACGTCAAGGCCTCGCTGGCGGCGCCGATCGACTCGCCATCCGCAGACATCGGAGGATCCGACGGATGCGCCACACCCGACGCCGCGAACGCCTGCAGATCCCCGTAGAGCGCGTCCGCGAGCGCGACGGCGCGCGCGGAGCCACCGCTGATGACGACGCCGTCCGCCGTCAAGGTGAGCGTCTCGCGGGTGGCCTGCGTGTCGACCTCCACGAGCAGCCTGGCGCCTCGCTCGACGTCTTCGGGTTGGATCGAGAGGGTCGCGATCGGTGCCGCGGCGTCGTCCAGCCCGACGAACGTCCGCGCGTCGCCGGCGCCGGAGACGGACCAGGACGCGATGCGAAGCGCGTCGTGCGTGCTCGCCGACGCACGAACGGAGAGCGGGGAGTCGGCGGTCGTCGACTCCCCGAGCTCCAGCTCTGTCGAGGGCGGCGTCGCGCAGGCGACCATGAGGCTTGCGAGAGCGGGCAGAACACAGGCAAAGCACCTTTTCATGAGCAGCTCCTTCATTGATAACGATGCGCGCGATGCGAGGCTCGCTACCGTCGGCGATCCTCGTCGGCGCCGCGAGATGTCAGTAACTGAGGTGCCGATTGCAGATCCCGCGAGGGCACCCCGCGGCGGGGCCTCGGAGAATGCGAACCGACGGGTATGGGGCGCCCGCCGCGACGAGGCTCGACGCCGGCTCGATGCTCAGACGCAAAAAAGACAATTGTTACAGATACTTATCGAATACAAAAAAGAAACTCTGTCGTCCTCGGCGCAGGTCCGTCGCCTCATCTGGATCGGCATGCGGCTCCCCGAGACCAACCCGCTTGAAGCGCTGTCACCCCTGGCGTACCTTGCCGAGCGCATGGCGGGCAGGCGGGCGGTAGACGGCGGCGAACGACCCGAAAGTTCGCTGCACGCTGCGCTCGACCGGGGCGACCATCGCGCAGCGCTCCGCGTGATCATGGCGGAGCACGGCGCGTCCGTGTACGGCTACTGCACGCGCGTGCTCGGCGACGCCACCCTCGGCGCCGACGTTCACCAGCAGGTGTTCGAGGAGGCGTACCGCGACCTCGGCAAGCTCCTGCGCCCGGAGCACGCCCGATCATGGCTCTTCGGGATCGCGAACCACCGGTGCCTGGACGCCATCAAGGCCCGACGCCGCATGGAGAGGCGCTTCGTCGGCGACGACGAGGGGCTCGCCGACGTCGCCGACGAGCCACGGGACCTGGCCGAGCGCGTCGACGCGACGACGGTCGCGCAGGCCCTCTCCGCGTGCATCCGCGAGCTCTCGGTCGAATCGAGGATGGCCGTGCTCCTCCGATTCCAGGAGGGGATGACCTACGAGGACATGGGCCGCATGTGCCGCGAGAAATCGACGACGCTGCAAGCGCGGGTGACGCGCGCGCTGCCGCTCCTGCGCCGCTGCCTCGAAGGGAAGGGCATCGCGCCATGAGCCGGCCGAGCTGCGACCGATCGGAGCACGAGAGGCTCGTCCTCTGGGACGACGGAGCGCGTCCGGACGCTCATGAGCGCGGGTGCGACGAATGCCAGCAGGCCCGCGCTCGCTACGATCGCATCGCCGCGATGTTCGTGAGCCTGCCCGTGCTCGATCCTCCGGCGGGGTGGGAGGAGCGCCTGCTCGCCCGCGTCGATCCCCCGGCTGCACCGGCGAGGCGTCTCCCGGCGCGCTGGACATGGGCGCTCGCGGCCGCGCTCCTCCTGGTCGCCGCGGTGGTGATCCTCCGGCGGCCGCGCGAGGAGCGGCTCGCGCTGCGCCAGGAGGTGGTCCCGACGGCGTCGGGCCGCCGCGCCGACTCGGCGGTTGTCGGCGATCGCCTCGGGCTACGGGCTTCTACCGGCGGCGCCGCGCACGCGGAGCTCCGCGTCTACCGGGGAGAGCGGGATCTCGTGCTGCGGTGCCCGGGGGACCGTCGGTGTCGCGCCGCAGGCGGGGCGATCGAGGCGGATCTGACGCTGGAGTCGAGGGGGAGCTACCGCGCGCTGGTGCTCGCAGCGGACGCGCCGCTGGCGGCGCCGGGAGGGTCGCTCGACGGCGACGCCCGAGCGGCCCGCGCGCTCGGCGGGCGCGTCGAGGTGGGCCCGGCGGTCGACGTGGAGTGAGCGGCGATCCGTGGATCGCGGAGCTCGTTCGCTGGGACGGACGCGGAGCAAGCCTCTATCAGGGCTAGATGCGGTGCACGTTCTTCATGTCGAATGGCACGTCCGGGGCGCCGGGCTTGCTCCCTGGAGGCGGTGGGGGCGGGGGGTCCTCTACCCCCCCGGCGATCTTGCGGAGGGAAGGCGAGAAGACGAAGCCGTTCCCACCCAACGTGGGTTGGCCGGCCTTCCTCAGGCGGTCGAGCTCCTTGTCATCGATGATGACGTCCGAAAAGTACATCTCGTAGACACAGTGCGCGGTCAGAACGAGGGTTCCGCTGCCCTGCTGGATGCTGAGGGGCGGCGTATCGATCTCCTTTCCACCTGGGTCGACGCCGCGGATGGCCACCTGGATCCACGGCTGGCTCACGGTGAAATTCAGCTTCGGGGCCAGCAACGGCGACCGCGGCATGACATAGTATCGTGCATAGCTCATGTTCGTCTCCTGTCGGATTGTGTGGCGCGCGGAGCGGCGTTTGCCTCCACGATGCATACGACGCGTACCGCCAAGGATAGGATGTCGGATCGAGCGTGCGGCCGAAATCTCGGCGCGCTCACCCCGGAAGGCGCCGCAGGAGGCCCAGAATCGGCGAGGGGCCGCCGGACTCACTGAAAAGTGAAGCGATTTCGAGCCGTTGGCAGGATTGTGAAGACAACGTTGTCGTGCGTCGCAGAGGTCCATCGCCTTATCGGGATCGCTCATGCGATGGCGCCGCAGCGCTGTACGCCACGAACGAGGCCCAGCGCCGGGGGGGGACCGAACGCGCCATCTCCCGCTGCGCGGCCGCGAGCGCGCGCACGGGATCGTCGGTCACCCCATTGCGGTAGAGGCTCGCTACCACCGCGCGCGCGTCGGCGTCGTCGACCGAGCCGAGCGTCGCGACGACGGCGCCGCTGCCGTTGGCCAGGAACGCCGCGGCGAGAGAGCCCCACATCTCCTCGTGGCGCGTCGAGGCCGAAGAGCAGCTCGCGAGCACCACGACGTCGGCGCGGAGCTTCGACGCGAGCACGTCGCGCGCGGTCCACCGCCCGTCGTGGAGGCGCAGCCACGCCCCCCCGGCGTCGATCCCGGCATGCGTGGCCACGTGGAGCACGCGGCGCGACGGAGCCGCCAGGAGCCGCTCACGCGTCGCGTCGGCCAGGGTGAGCGGCGCGACGCCGAGGATGCGCCCGACCAGCGCCGCCTCCTCGCGCGCAGCCGGGAGGGTGCCGTCGGCGTCTGCGAGCACGAGCGCTCCCTCGGACCGGGCGGATACGGCGCGCGCCGCGAGCGCGCGCAGGCTGGGCGCGACCGCGACGGGGCGCTCGTCCACGAGCCGGCGAGACCCACGCCGGAGCGCCGTGTAGGGAACGGACAGGAAGCTTCCGGTCGGAACGACGTACAGGAGATCGTCGCCCGCCGTGACGCGCTCGGGGATCAAGAGCTCCCCGAGCTCGCCGGCGGCCGCGTCGTCGTCGAGATCGGCCGCGAGCCGCTCCGCGAGCCTCCGCGCTGGCACCGCGTCGCCGTGGTCGGCGAACGCGAACTCCCCGTCCCGGCCGCGGTGCACGACCCAGAGACGGCCCTGCGCCTCGACGTGCACAAGGATCTCGCGGTCGCCGAGGCGCGCTCCGAGCTCGGATTTCACCGCCTCCCCGCGGAGCCCGCGCCAGAGCGCGCCGATCGCGTCCGCGTGCGCGGGCGCATCGCCGGCGGCGCCCTCCGCGCGCACGAGGGAGTCGAGGAACGAGCGCGCGGTGAACGCCTCGAGCGCCTCGAGCGCCTCGGGTGTCCGGCCGGCGCGGGCGAGCATGGCGAAGAGCGCTTCGTAGGGCGCGCGTCGGCGCGTCAATACCCACGGCTGGAGCTCCGTCAGGTCGACCGCATCGCGCATGCGCTCGACGACCGCAATGGACGCCCGATACGCGCGCTCCGCCCCCGCCGTGTCGCCTGTGCGCTCGGCGATCCGGCCACGCTCATACGCGACGTCCCACGCCCAGTCGTCGCTCCCGGCCACCGCTGCAGCCTCGTCGAGGAGGCGCGCCGCCTCGACGAATCCACCGCGATCGGCCTCGAGCAGCGCGCGGTTGTAGAGGTAGGACACCTCGCGGGGCGCGGGCAGCCCCGCGAGGTGTGCTAGCCCCGCAGCGGCGTCCCCTTCGAGGTGGGCCGTGTAGGCGAGGTTGAGGTGCGCAGCGGCCTCGACGTCGCGGAGCCCGGTCTCGCGCGAGATCGCGAGCGCCTCCTCGAACGCCTGCCGCGCGAGCGAGAGCCGGCCGGCGTCCCGGTGGAGCATCCCCATTTTCAGCCGGACGTACACGAGATCCCCGCGCGTGGCCGCGAGCGCCGCGCCGGCCTCGCGGAGCGCGCCCTCGGCGCCCCGCGCGTCGCCGAGCGCTCGCAGCACGTCACCGCGCATCAGCGCGACGTACCCGAGCATACGCGCGTCGTGGCCTGCCTCCGCGTCGCGCATCGAGGCGTCGAGCTCCGCGAGCGCGTCGCGGTAGCGAGCCCTCCGCCAGTGCGATCCCGCGAGGGCGTAGGCGGCCCGCGCGGCCTTGGGCGACTCGCCCCGCGCGCGGAAGAGCGCGAGCGCCTCCTCGAGCGCCGTGCGCGCCGGCGCCGCGTCCCCGCGGCGATCGAGGACGAGCCCCGCGATCATCCGCGCTTCGGCGCGCATCTCGCCGGCCTCCGCGAGGCGCGCGAGCTCCAGCGCCCCGTCGTCGTCGCCAAGGCTCATCTTCGCCCGCGCCAGGGCGAGGCCGTAGCTCGGCCGTGGATCACGCGCGTAGCTCGCCTGACAGAGCAGCAGCGCCTCGCGCCAGTCGCCCCGCTTTTCGGCCTCATCACAATGTGACGGCCATCCGACGCCCGCGTCGTCCGTGACGGCGAGAGTGACGCTCGCGAGCGCCAGATAGGTGAGCGTCGCCGCAGGCTTCAATCGATGGATACTACGCCTGCTCAGTCACCTGCCATACAAGCTATCGCAACCGACGCTCCCTCGTGATTGGCCGTGAAGTGGCCGCGCCACCGCAAATTCGAGCCCAGCTCCCTCCCCGGGGGCCGGTCGCCTCGGCGAGACCTCCCGCCGAACCACAGAGGATCTCGCTCGGCGGGTTGTTACCAGCAGACGAGCGGCGCGGCGGCCCGGGCGAGCCGCCGCGCTCTGCTCTCCGTCACGGATCGATCCGGGTCAGTCGACCTCGTCGTGGCACGTGGCGCTGCAGCCGTCGCCGCTCGCGGTGTTGTCGTCGTCGCACTGCTCGTACGGCAGCTGCCGCACGCCGTCGCCGCAGTGCGGACCGAACACGCAACCAGGAGCGCACTCGCCGTAACCGCCGTCGTTCTCCACGTCGTCGCACTCCTCGGGCGGCGTCTGGGTCACGCCGTCTCCGCAGCGCGGACCGTAGACGCAACCGGGAGCGCACTCGCCGTGACCGCCGTCGTTCACGCCGTCGTCGCACTCCTCGCCGAGCTCCGTCTGGGGGAACCCGTCGCCGCAGACGGCCCCGATCCGGCAGCCGAGGCAGCCCATGCTGCCGTCGTTCACGCCGTCGTCGCACTCCTCGCCCCACTCCGCCTGCGGGGTCCCGTCGCCGCACTTCGCCGCGTCGCCGCACTCCGGCGTGCACCCGCCATAACGGCCGTCGTTCACGCCGTCGTCGCACGTCTCGTCCGGCGTGTGGACCGTCGCATCGCCGCACCACGGCCCGACGAGGCACTCCGGCGTGCACCCGCCATAGCGGCCATCGTTCACGCCGTCGTCGCACGTCTCGCCGAACTGGCTGTTGATGTCCTCGTCGCCGCAGCGGGGCGCCGCCACGCAGCCCGGGGCGCAGGCCCCCGAGCCGTAGCCGCCCAGGTTGGTGCCATCGTCGCAGATCTCGTACGGAGTCGTCCGGACCCCGTCGCCGCAGTAGAGCCCGAGCGTGCAGGTCGTGGAGCAGTTCCCGTAACCAGGGCCGTTCTCCGCCCCGTCGTCGCACTGCTCGTCCGGCGTGACGATCCCGTCGCCGCACACGGGCTCGCAGCGCGAGGGGGCCGCGTTGAAGCCGCCGAGCGTCAGCTTGTAGCTCGACCCCGTGATGTGGCGCTCCGCCTGGAACACGACGACCTCGTAGACCCTCCCCTCCGTCAGGCCGAGGTCATCCATGAGCACCGTCCCGCGATCGTCCTCCACGCCGTCGATCTCGCCGGTCCCCATGGGGGCGTGGATGCCGCCGAGGTCGACGCGGAGCCGGTTGTTGACGAACACCCAGACGTCGTCGTCCCCGTAGAAATCGAGCCGCTCCCCGCCGTGGTACTCGAACCAGTAACGGACCTCGCTCGTGAAGTAGAAGTTGTGGTTGCCCGCAGGAGACCAGTCGTTGAACGGATCGGTCGCCGCGCGGCTCGCCTCGCGCTGCGCCACCGGCACCGACGTGTGCTGCCAGCCCCTGCCGTCGAGCGGGAAGAACGTGTGATCCTCGTAGACGAACAAGTCCGACGTCCCGACGCGCGCGAGCGCGAGCCGGTCCGCGACCGTCTTCGAGAGGGTCGAGTCGCTGTACCAGTTGTTGAAATCCGCGGCGTTCGTGAGGAAGCCGTTCGGCCGCGCCGCCGCGAACTGGGGCTTGTTGTTGGTGCCGAGGACGTTCTGCACGATCCCCGTCACGATCGCGTTCGGCGGATTTGTGTTCGGCTCGAAGTTCGGCGCGTCCTCCTTGAAGTCGCGGTACACGATCGGCACGAGGAGCTCGTCGCCCACGGGCGCGTCGTTCGTGCAGCTGTACCCCGGCTCGATGACGCACGCGGACGAGCAGCCGTCCCCGTCGGCCGTGTTGCCGTCGTCGCACGCCTCACCGCCGAGGCGCAGCCCGTCGCCGCACGCCGAGGTGCAGCCGCTGTCGCCGCAGTCCGGCTCGACCTGGCAGAAGGGCGTGCAGCCGTCGCCCATCGTGCTGTTGCCGTCGTCGCACGGCTCGGAGCCCTCCCTCTCTCCGTCGTTGCAGACGGTGGCGCGGCAGATGTAACCGCCGGCCGCAGGCTCGCACACGAGGCCCGGCTCCCACTTGCACGTGGCGTCGCACCCGTCGCCGTCCGCCGCGCCGCCGTCGTCGCACTCCTCCCGGGCCACGACCCGACCGTCGCCGCAGAGCGCCGTGCAGCGGCTCCCCGCGCGCGCGCATTCGAACCCGGGCTCGATCTGGCACGTGGCAGAGCACCCGTCGCCCGCGGCCCTGTTGCGGTCGTCGCACCCCTCGCCCACGCCGATCTGACCGTCGCCGCAGACGACCGTGAAGACGCAGCTCACGCCGTCGGGGCACACCCAGCCGGCCTCGACCTGGCAGCTCGGCGAGCAGCCGTCTTCCGGCTCCAGGTTGCCGTCGTCGCACCCCTCGCTCGGCCGCAGCAGGCCGTCGCCGCACCGCTCGACCGGCCTGCAAGGCCGCCCCGGGATCGGGCAGGTGATGTTGCCAGGGTCCTCCAGGGCGCAGACGTCGGAGCACCCGTCTCCGGGCACCGCGTTGCCGTCGTCGCAGGTCTCGCCGCCCGAGACCCGCGCGTCGCCGCACGAGTGCAGCCGGTAGCACGGCTCCCCGGGCCCCGGGCACACCCAGTCGCCCGGCTCCCGCTGGCAGCGATCGTCACAGCCGTCGCCCGAGGCGGTGTTCCCGTCCTCGCAGCTCTCGCCGGGCTCGATCGCGCCGTTGCCGCAAGCGATCGTCGTGTGGCAGGGCTCCCCCGGCTCGCACGCGCAGTACGGCTCCACCTTGCAGGCGCCGGAGCAACAATCCCCGGGCAGGCTGTTGCCGTCGTCGCACGCCTCGGTCTCCTGGTTGATCTCGCCGTCGCCGCACGCCGGCGCCACCGCGTCGCACTCCGGCGGAGGATCCGGCGACTCGCACGGATCGCCGCCGCTGCCGGTGGTCCCCCCGGGTCCGACGGTGATGAACCCGCCGCCCAAGGCCCCGGAGCTGTCGTCGGTTCCGCCGGTGCCCGTGGCGCCGCCCGCCCCGCCCGCCCCGCCCACGCCGCCCCCCGCGCCGCCATCGCCGCCGCCGTCATCCCCGCAGGCGGCGAGCGGACCGGCAACCAGGACGAGGAGCACGGAAGTAAGTCTTTTTCCCAAGCCCATTGATGCCACCATCCCAACTCGCTGAAGTTCGTCGTGAGTTCCAAGCCGCGCCGCGAGGCGCCCCGGTCGACGAGGTGCGCCGCCGGAGGCGGCGTGGGCTCACGCGCGCATGCGCGCGGCTGTCGCCCTCGTTAACGGCCCATCGCAACGCAACACCCCCCGTGGAGCAAGCGGATTTGACGCCGTGGCGGCTTTGCGACGCGCCGCCCGCCGGGACGCGGCGGAATCCGCGGGCGGCGCGCCGGCCGGCAGGGGGCAGCCCGGGCCTGACATCCCGGCGCGCTGGCGGCCGGCGCGCGCCGCGGCCCCCTCGCGACCCACGCGCGCCGTGACCCCCCTCACGGCCCGCGCGCGCCGCGGCCTCTCTCGCGCCGCCGCGCGGTGCGGTCGCCATCTCGCCCCCCGGACGCGGCGAACGGCTGTAACCTGGCCGCGGACAGGCCGAGGCCCGCGCGGATTCGACGCGGGGGCGGGCATCGAGCCTGACCACACGGAGCATGCATGGTGGCGACAGGGGCCTTGGACGGCGCGGCCCGGACGGCGGGGGCTCCCCCCCCGCAGGCGGCGGAGACGCTGGATGGGGGCAATTACGAGGTCATCCGCCGGCGGCTCGTCGAGCGCGCCGAGGAGCTCGGCCGCCGCGCCGAGGCGCTCAACGCGCGGCGAAAGCAGGTGTTCGGCGGCACCGACCTCGCGCTCCTCGAGAACGCGCGCGTCAGGACCGAGAACAACTGCCTGCCGCGCGACATCGTGAGCATCCGGGGCAAGCTGCTCGTCGGCTACCTCGTGTTCATGGGGCTCAAGGAGGTGAACGTCGGCGACGTCTTCAGCCTCCACCGCTTCGCGAGCGAAGGCGGCGCCTTCGACCTGTCGCACGCGCCGCTCGACGAGGGCGACGCGTTCCTCGGCGACGCCACCTTCGTCAAGGAGTTCAACGACCTCCACCGCTACGTCAAGGAGCCCCGGCTGCTCCAGCTCCGGCGCAGCGACACGCGGATGCTCGCCATCTTCCAGGTCGGCGCGACCGAGCGCGACGTCAAGGTGTTCCGCTGGAGCATCGACGCGACAGGGCGCGTCCGCTACCTCGACGCGCGCGGCGACGAGGACAACGTCCGCCCGCGGGCGCACGACTTCGCCTGGACGCAGACCACGCGCGACGACCACGTGCAGGGCAAGCACCCGCACGTCGCCCTCCTCGGCGAGATCTTCGTCGAGACGGTCGGCGGCGATCTCACCATCAAGGTCGAGAACAACACGGCCACGGGGCTCGGCATCTACCGCGAGCCGGTCGACGACGCGGGCCAGGCGCTCGACGACGCCGACATCCAGTACGCCCGGCTCGGGCCGCTCATCCTGCTCAAGATCAAGCCGTTCCGGGAGCCGTCGTACCGCTACCTCGTCTACAACGGCCGCACCCGGAAGGTCGTGCGCATCGACGCGATCGGCCTCGCCTGCCTGAGCCTCCCGGAGGACCAGGGCATCGTCTTCCCGAACGGCTACTACCTCATCACCGGGGAGACGAAGCGCTTCGAGGGCAGCACCGACAGCCTCGTCTTCGAGCGGGTCATCCGCTCGCCGAACGGGGAAGACGTGCTCTACGTGTTCCACCAGGTCGTGGACGGGCGCTACGTGCTCTTCCCGTACAACCTGATCCGCAAGGAGATCGCGACCCCGATCCAGTGCCACGGGTACAGCCTCTTCGACGACGGCAAGATGGTGATCTTCCGGGCGCTGGGCGAGGAACCGACCCGCGTCCACCCGATGCAGATCTGGCAGACGCCGTTCATGACCGCGGAGTTCGCGGCGTCGGCGCCGACCGACGGCTCGTACCTCGCGAAGGTGGGCAACGCCGACCTCGTGCGGGGGATCTCGGACGCGCTCAGCATGCGGCGCGCGGCGATGGACGGGTCGCCGACCCGCCAGACGTTCGAGGACCTCATCCGGACCGCCGAGCGGATGACCGACGCCTACTACTGGCTCGGCCACGCCGAGGCGGGCGACCTCCTGTCGACCGTGAACGAGCTCCGGACCGTCTCGGAGAGCATCGTCGACGAGTTCGAGAAGGTCGAGGCCATCAAGGCGCGCGCGGCGAGCGCGCTCGCCGAGACCGAGGCGGCGCAGCAGCAGCTGCTCGGCGGGGTGCGGCCCGAGGACGCGGCGAGCGTCGACGCGTTCCTGAAGGCCCTGACCGCGCTGCGGCGGCAGCGGGGGCACCTCATCACGCTCCGCGAGCTCAAGTACATGGACCTCGGCCGCCTCGACGCGCTCGAGGCCGAGATCCTGGCGCGCACCGGCGAGGTGAGCGGCGCGTGCGTGACGTTCCTCCTCGGCGACCAGGCGTTCCGGCCGCTGGCCGACCGGCTCGCGGGCCTCATCGCCAGGATCGAGGCGGTCGCGAAGTCGTCCGAGCTCGCCCCGTTCGCCGCGGACCTCGACGGCGTGAACGAGGGGCTCTCGGTGCTCGCCGAGATCGTGGCGGGCCTGAAGGTCGACGACCCCACGGCGCGGACCCGGATCCTGGAGGGGATCAGCGAGGTCTACGCGCAGCTCAACCGCGCGCGCGCGACGCTGAGCGCCCGCGGCAAGGACCTCCGGGGCGCCGAGGGGCGCGCCGAGTTCGGCGCGCAGTTCAAGGTGTTCGGCCAGAGCGTCTCGAGCGCGCTGGCCGTCTGCGACTCGCCCGAGCGCTGCGACGCCGAGCTCTCGAAGCTCCTCGTCCAGCTCGAGGACCTCGAGGGGAAGTTCGGCGAGTTCGACGAGTTTCTGGGCGAGCTCGCGGCGAAGCGCGAGGAGGTGAACGACGCGATCGCCGCGCGGCGGCAGACGCTGCTCGACGAGCGGCAGCGGCGCGTCTCGAACCTCGTCGCCGCGGCGGACCGGATCGTCCAGGGGGTGACGCGGCGGGCGCGCTCGTTCGCGACCGTGGACGAGCTCAACACGTACTTCGCGTCCGACGCCATGGTCGCGAAGATCCGCGATCTCGCGGCGAGCCTCCACGCGCTCGGCGACAGCGTGAAGGGGGACGAGGTCGAGGCGCGGCTCAAGTCGGCGCGGCAGGACGCGCTCCGGGCGCTGCGCGACCGGGAGGACCTGTTCGAGGGCGGCGGCGACGTCATCAAGCTCGGCCGCCACCGCTTCAACGTGAGCACGCAGGCCCTGGAGCTCACGCTGGTCCCGCACGGCGAGGGGCTCGCGCTGCACCTCACCGGGACGGACTTCTTCGAGCCGATCGAGGACCCGGCGCTCGAGAGCGCGCGCGACCTCTGGGGCCAGGAGCTCGTGAGCGAGACCCCGGAGGTCTACCGGGGCGAGCTCCTCGCGGGCTCGATGCTCGCGGACGCCGAGGCGGGGCGCGGCGGGCTCTCGATCGAGCGGCTGCGCGAGGCGTCGCTCGGCCCGGGCGGGCTGCTCGCCGCGGTGCGCGCGTACGCGGCGGACCGGCACGACGAGGGCTACGAGCGCGGCGTCCACGACGCGGACGCGGCGCACCTCCTGGAGAAGCTGCTCGCGCTGCGGGCCACGGCGGGGCTGCTCCGCTTCGGCAGCGTGCCGCGGGCCCTCGCCTGCCTGACCTGGGCGGGGCTCGACCCGCGCGCCCGGGATCTCGCGCACCGGCGGGCGCGGAGCCTCGGCCGGCTCGCGGCGCAGCTCGGCGCGGGCGAGGCGCGGGCGGCGCTCGCGGCCGAGCTCGCGGCGGGCGTGGCCGCGGCGGCGGCGGCGCACCGGCTCGCGGCGGACGTGAGCAGCGCGGCGGACGTGCGCGTCGCGGCGCGGTACCTCGTGGAGGAGCTCGCGGCGGAGCACCCGAGGTTCGTGACCAGCGACGCGGCGCTCGATCTGCGCGCCGCGCTGCTCGCGCGCCTCGACCTCGAGGGCGGCCGCGGGGCGTTCGAGGAGGACCTCCGGCAGCTCGAGAAGCACCCGGCCGAGCGGCTGGAGCTCGCGCTGGCGTGGCTGCGGGGGCTCGCCGCGCGCGACGCCGCGTCGGCCCCGCTCGGCCACCTCGCGCTCGAGGCGGCGGTCGTCATGGTGACGGAGCGGCACATCGAGCGGGAGCCGAGCGGGGCCGTGACCGAGGCGCGCGTCGAGGGGCTGCTCGGCCAGCACCCGCGCATCAAGGAGCGCGCGCTCGCGCTCCGGCTCGACGAATTCCTGAGCAGGATCGAGGACTTCCTGCACGAAAGGGCGCCGCGCTACCGCGCCTACAGGAAGGTGCGGAGCGAGATCGCGGAGCGGGAGCGGAGGCGGCTGCGCCTCGAGGAGTTCGCGCCGCGGGTGCTCACGTCGTTCGTGCGCAACCGGCTCATCGACGAGGTGTACCTGCCGCTCGTCGGCGCGAACCTGGCGAAGCAGCTCGGGGCCGCGGGCGACGCGAAGCGCACCGACCTGATGGGCATGCTGCTGCTCATCTCGCCGCCGGGCTACGGCAAGACGACGCTGATGGAGTACGTCGCGAGCAAGCTCGGCCTCGTGTTCATGAAGGTGAACGGGCCGTCGCTCGGCCACGAGGTGACGTCGCTCGACCCGACCGAGGCCCCGAACGCGACCGCGCGCCAGGAGGTCGAGAAGATCAACCTGGCGTTCGAGATGGGCAACAACGTGATGCTCTACCTCGACGACATCCAGCACACGAACACGGAGCTGCTCCAGAAGTTCATCTCGCTCTGCGACGGGCAGCGCCGGATCGAGGGCGTGTGGCGGGGCCGGACGAGGACGTACGACCTGCGCGGCAAGAAGTTCTGCGTGGTGATGGCGGGCAACCCGTACACGGAGTCGGGCGCGCGGTTCCAGATCCCCGACATGCTGTCGAACCGGGCCGACACCTACAACCTGGGCGACATCCTCGACGGCAAGGAGCAGCTGTTCGCGCTGAGCTACCTGGAGAACGCGCTCACGTCGAACCCGACGCTCGCGCCGCTCTCGGGGCGGCCGCCGGGGGACACGCACAGGCTGCTCCGGATGGCGCAGGGCGAGTCGGTCGCCACGACGGAGCTCGAGCACGCCTACTCCGCGGCGGAGGTCTCGGAGATCGTCGCCGTGTTCGAGCGGCTCTTCCGGGTGCAGAAGGTGCTCCTGTCGGTGAACCTCGAGTACATCCGGAGCGCGTCGCAGGACGACGCCTTCCGGACCGAGCCGCCGTTCAAGCTGCAGGGCAGCTACCGCAACATGAACAAGCTGGCCGAGAAGGTCGTCGCGGCGCACACGCCCGAGGAGATCGACCGGCTCATCGACGATCACTACGTGAGCGAGTCGCAGACGCTGACGACGGGCGCCGAGCAGAACCTGCTCAAGCTCGGCGAGCTGCGCGGCCGGATGACGCCCGAGCAGAAGGCGCGGTGGGAGGAGATCAGGAAGGGGTACCAGCGCATCAAGCGGATGGGCGGCAAGGAGGACGATCCGGTCGTGCGCGTGACCGGCACGCTCTCGATGCTGGGCGAGCAGCTCGAGGGCATCCGCGGGGCGATCGGCAAGGCGGCCGTGGCGGCGCAGGCGGGGGACGCGCGGGCGAGGGAGATGAAGCAGTGGCTCGCGCCGGAGCTCGAGCGGCTCTCCGCGGCGCTCAAGGGGGTCGCGCAGCCGACGGTCGAGGTGAAGGTCGAGACGGATCGCTCGGTGTCGGAGTTCGTGGGCCACCACCTGTCGCTCGTGGAGCGGATCGTCGCGCCGCTCTCGAAGGCGACGACGCAGAGCGCGTTCGGCATCCGGGCGATCGAGGCGCAGATCTCGGAGCTCGGCCAGGCGCTCCGGTCGCTCGACGAGCGGGTCCGCGCCGCGGCGCGCCCGCAGAGCCAGCCGCCGCCGCCGGAGTGGCCTGGTGAAGCAGACCCCACGCGCGGGCGCGGTGGTGCGTGAGCGGATCACAGCACCCGCGCTCCACCGACGAGCGGCCGCGGGGCTCTCACCAGGCGGGCGACCGCACGGAGCAGAAGTCTACAAGAGGAGTAGAGAGGGGTCCGTCGTGCGTGTTATCACCATGCCGCGACGCGTATCGTCAGCGGATGGCCTGGACTCGAAGCCCCGCGCTCCGGCGCTGGGCACGTAGGAGCTTCGGCGCATGAAGATGATGACCCTCGGACCCTTTGATGGGAACGCGTGGCTGCTCGGCCGGAAGGTCGAGCGAACGGTCGCGGAGTGGAAGGAGCCCGCGCGGCTCGCGATCCTGGCCTTGCCGAACGGGGGGAAGCACGAGGAGTACCTCGCCGCGGTCGAGGACGCGACGGGCGTCCCGGTGATCGGGGCCACCACGGGCGGGGCGTCGTTCACGGAGCGGGGCTTCACGAGGAGCGGGGTGTCGTGCGCGTTCCTCGGGGGCGCGCACGTCGAGGTGACGTGCGCTGTGGCGCGCGAGCTGCGGGCGGATCACGGCAAGAGCATCCGGGCGGCGCTGAGCGACATGGACGAGGCGGTCTCGAGCAACGGCCCGCGCAGCGGCGCGCCGAGCTCGATCCTGGTGCTGGCGGACGCGTTCGCGTGCGACGGGGACGAGCTCGTGGCGGCGCTCCGGCAGGGAGTGCCGCCGCACACGCGGGTCTTCGGTGGGACGGCGGGCGACGGGTGGACGTTCGAGGGGGCGCGGGTGTTCCTGGGCCGCAAGGCGCTGACGGACGCGGCGGTGCTTGTGCGGCTGACGCACCGGCACCGGGTGAACATCGACGTGGTGCACGGGTTCCGGGCGGCCGAGGGGGGGCGGGATTTCACGATCACGGACATCGAGCGGAACGTGCTCAGGACGCTGGACGGGCAGCCGGCGGCGCGGGTGATCGAGGAGGAGCTGTCGCGGCTCGGGCTGCGGTCGAGCGGCGAGGGGCTGCTCCAGACGATGGCGAAGCACGCGCTCGGGGCGAAGACGCCGTTCGGGGAGGCGCTGAAGATCCGGGGGCCGATCGCGGTCCGGGGGGATGGGGCGGTCGTGCTGACAGGCGGGCTGGCCCGGGGACAGGTGGTGCGGGTGGTGAACGCGACGGCCGACGCGCTGCTGCAGGCGGCGAAGGGGCTATCGACGAAGGTGCTCGGGTCGCTGCCCGCGGTGTCGGGGGCGCTTGTGTTCGACTGCGCGTCGCGCTTCCGGTTGCTGGGGGAGCGGTACCGGGACGAGGTGCGGGCGTTCCTGTCGCCGAGCGGGACGGCCCATCCGATGTTCGGGATGGCGTGTTACGGGCAGATCGCGAAGTTCGGGGGGAGCGTCGAGGGCTTCTACAACACGAGCGCGGTCATGGTGGCGTGGGGGGAGTCGGACCAGGGGACGGGGCCGGCCAGCGGGTGAGGCCTGCGGCGCCGAGCTGCTCGTGCCCTGCAAGCGCAAGCGAGAGGCGGGCCAGGGCAGATGTCGGATCTCGGAGGTGCGCCCCGGTGCTTGTTACCCAGCACCTCTGTGCGAAACCGGCGACGAGGGCACGCGGCGGAAGAGCTTCGCCTCCCGCTCGCGGAGCATGCCCCGAGGTTCGCCCGTCCGGGCCGGGCTCGTGGAGCGCGATGGCCTTCGTGCTCATGATGACGACCTCCTGCAACAGCATGCGACCCCAGGAAGGCCTGCCCGGCGAGCCCGCTGCCGCGCCGGGCAGCGCGTCCGCGCCGGCCCAGCAGGCCGCCGAGCAGGGCGCCCTGCCCGCCCCGCCCGAGCCGCCGGCGCCCGCGGGGCCTCCGGGCGCCGCGCCTCCGCCGGGCGGCGCTGCGGGGCGCGCCACGGTCGAGGCGATCGCGGCCTCCGCGCGCGTCTTCCTGGACGGACTCGACGGCGAGGCGCGCGGCCGGGCGCTGCTCGCGTTCCAGAGCCGCGAGCGCGAGGACTGGCATTACGTCCCGCGCCGCCGCGCCGGCCTCGCGCTCGGCGACATGGATGGCGGCGAGCGCAGCGCGGCGCACGCGCTGCTCCGGGCCGGCCTCAGCCCAGAGGGATATCGCAAGCTGGAGGGCGTCCTGCTGCTCGAGGGCATCCTCGGGGGCATCGAGGGCAACCCGGCGTTCCGCGACCCGGGCCGCTACCACCTCGCCCTCTTCGGCCAGCCCGGGCCCCGGGCCCCGTGGGGTCTTCGCTTCGAGGGACACCACGTCTCGCTCAACCTCACCTCCGCAGGAGGTGGCGTGGCCACCACCCCGGCGTTCCTGGGCGCCAACCCGGCCGAGGTGCCCTCGGGTCCCCGGAAGGGCCTGCGCGTGCTCGCGGTCGAGGAGGATCTCGGCCGCGCCTTCCTGGCCTCCCTCACCCCCGCGCAGCGTCAGCGCGCCGTGATCGCCTCCGAGGCGCCGCCCGACCTCGTGACCGAGGCCTCCCGTAGGGCCGCGCTGTCGAGCTTCGACGGCCTGCCCGCCGCCGAGATGACCCCGGCCCAGCGCGCCGCGCTGCTGCGCCTCCTGGAGGTCTATGCCCGCAACTTCCCGGCCGACGTCGCCGACGGGCACCTCGACCGCATCGCGCGCGCCGGCGTGGAGCGCCTGCACTTCGCCTGGGCCGGCGGCGCCGCGCCGAAGCAGTCGCACTATTACCGGATCCACGGCCCCACCCACCTCATCGAGTACGACAACCGCGGCGGCGATCACATCCACACCGTGTTCCGCGACCTGCAGGACGACTTCGGCGACAGCCTGCTCGCGCGGCACCTCCAGGAGGGCCACGGCGCCCCCGCCCGCGGTCGGCCCTAGCCGCCGCGAGAGGGCGGCAGCGCCCTCAGAAAACGCATTCGGGGACGCCGTCCGGAGCTATCTCGCAGGGCTGGCCCAATGCGGTCGCCCCCTTGCCATGGCTCGGCGCGGCCATGATGACATGATGACTGGGTGCCGCCAAACAAGCCAGTGGTGCTGACCGCAGCACACCGGCAAAGCGTTGGGCCGGGCGTACCATGGAGTGGGGAGCGGTGGCCGCCACCCTCCGCCATGGCGCCGCCACCCGTGAACTGGCTCTCTCCTCGCGTTCTCCCGTTTCATGTCGGCATGCGGTGTGCTCGAGGCCGAGCGTCATGCCGACGCTCGAGCACAACGCCCTCGTCGAGATGTTCCGTGAGGACCTCTCCGGCGCCGAGGCGCCAGCGGCAGAAATGTTTGTTATTTCAATGGGTTCCGGCTGACGCTTGGCCGAGTCGTCTTCCGGCGTGGCCCAACGCGGGCCCAACGAATAGGCGTTTGCGGGACTGCGCCTGAGCAGCAGCGGCGGCGAGGTCCCGGCGCAGTCCCGCAAACGCCTATTCGTTGGCGGAAAATTCTTGACAGGTCGGAATGTCTTTGCGCGGACTATCCTCTCCGACTCCGGTGCTCGGCATACACTTCGCCGTCCATGTCCTTCCACTTCACGGTGCACGCAGTCGACCCGGGCTCACGCGCGCGTCGCGGCGCCCTCCTGACCCCGCACGGACGCGTCGAGACGCCGGCGTTCATGACCGTCGGTACGCGCGCGACGGTCACCGGCCTCTCACCTGCCGACCTCAAGGAGGTCGGCGCGCAGGTGGTGCTCGGCAACACGTACCACCTGATGCTCCGCCCCGGCGTGGAGCTGTTTCGCCGCATCGGTGGCATCCATCGCTTCATGGGCTGGAGCGGCCCGGTGCTCACCGACTCCGGCGGCTACCAGATCTTCTCGCTGCCGGGCGACCGGGTCATCACGGAGCAGGGCGCGCGGTTTCGCAGCTACACCGACCAGCGCGTGCACATGCTCTCGCCGGAGCGCTCCATCGAGGTGCAGACCGCCATCGGCGCCGACATCATGATGGTGCTCGACGTCTGCGTCGACGCGCGCTCCGACCTGACCACCACCCGCGACGCCATGGAGCGGACCCACCGGTGGGCGCTGCGCAGCCTCGCCTCGCGCACCGATTCTCCGCAGGCGCTCTTCGCCATCATGCAGGGCGGGATCTTCCCCGAGCTGCGTCGGGAGTCGGGCGCGTTCCTCACCGATCACCCGTTCGACGGCTTCGCGATCGGCGGCCTCGCCGTGGGCGACACCCGCGCCGAGCGGGAGGACGTCACGCGCATGGCCGCCGAGCTGCTCCCCGCCGATCGGCCGCGGTACCTCATGGGCGTGGGGACGCCCCCCGACCTCCTGAACGCGATGCTCGCCGGCGTCGACATGTTCGACTGCATCCTGCCGACCCACCTCGCCTGGCAGGGCACCGCGTTCACGTCGACGGGCCGGGTGAAGCTCACGCGCGCGTCGCACGCCGCCGAGGATCGACCGCTCGACGCGGACTGCGCCTGCGCGACGTGCAGCAGCTTCACGCGGTCCTACCTGCACCACCTCTTCAAGTGCGGCGAGCCGCTCGGCCCGCGGCTGCTGTCCATGCACAACCTCCACCATTATCTCTCCCTGATGGCCGAGGCGCGCGCTGCGATCGTCGCCGGCAACTTCGCCGCTCACGCCCGCGACAAGCTAGAGGCCATCGACCGGCACGAGCACAGCGGCCGCCGGATGGGCGCCGAGGCGACCGCGTGAGCGCCGGCGATCCGCGCTGTGAGGTGGTGACCACCCGCGGCGGCGCGCGGGCGATGCTCGACCGAAAGACCGGCGAGGTGATGCACCCCGTGGTCGGACCGTCGATCGAATCCGCGCGGCTGTACTGCGAGCCGGCCCGGCTGTCGGCCCGGCTGTCAGCGCCGGTCTCCGGCGCGCGCGCGGAGCCGCTCGTGCTGCTCGACGTGGGCCTCGGCGCCGGGTCCAACGCGAGCGCCGCGTGGCGGCTGTCCGAGGCGCTGCCGGCGAGCGCGCGACGGCTGGAGATCGTCAGCTTCGATCACAGCCTCGACGCGTTCGCGCTCGCGGCTCGTCCCGAGCACGCCGCCGACTTCGGGCTCGACGGCGCGGCCGGGCTCGCCGCCCGCGCGTTGCTCGCCGCCGGACACCACGAGACGGCGCGCTCGCGCTGGCGGCTGGTTCACGGCGAGCTGCCGGCGGCCCTCGACCTCGAGGCCGCGGCGGCGGCGGACGTGGCGTTCTGGGACCCGTTCTCGCCGCGCGCCAACCCCGACCTCTGGACGCTCGCGGCCTTCACAGCGCTGCGGCGCTGCTGCCGCGCGGGCGCGACCGTGCATACGTACAGCGGCGCGACCGCGACCCGCTCGGCGCTGCTGCTCGCGGGCTTCGCCGTGGGCATGGGCGAGTCGACGGGAAAGAACAAGACAGCGACCTGCGCGGCGGTGGATCTCCGGGACCTCGCGCGCCCGCTCGATCGGCGGTGGATCGAGCGCCTCGGTCGCTCGTCGGCCGCGTTCCCTCCCGATGCGCCGGCTGACGCGCTGGCGCAGGTAGCGTCGCTCCCGCAGTTTCACGCGGCTCGACCGGAGGTCGAGGGGAGCTGCCTCTCGTCGAGAAGGCAGCTGTGATCGACGCGGAAGGCAACGCCGTCGAGAAGGGAAAGGCGACCCCACCGATCACGCGGCTCTCCTCGACGAGCGCGCCGCGCAGGGTTGTACCCCGCACGGTGCCACATCGCGACAGGCACTCTCGCACGGCACCGCCGTATGGCCGAAAGGACACCGCTCCTCCGGCAGGAGTGGCTGTGCAGCTCGTCACTGAGCTCGCCGTGCGCTCGGCGGTGGCGCACGGCAACGGGCCGAACGGGCTCACTGTTTTGGCGACGTGAGGCAGGGTATCCATCGCGTGGTCAACGGATTGTAGAAATGACTTCCCCCCTCTCCCTTGCACCCCGCCGAGGTCGACGAGGGGATGGGTCCACCTGAGCGTGAGCGACGTCTTTCCGGTCCCCTTGGCTCCGAGCGTCAGGGTCTTTTGTACCGCTTCTGCGTGATCTTGGGCCGGACGTCCAGCTCCCGCCGTCACCACACACTCTCTCTGCTGTGCGTCGAGCCATTCGACCTTCGGCTTCAGTGCTACCACAACGCGCCTCGGCGACCAGCCGAGTCGCGACGCGCCGAGCCCGGACATCGCTTCGAGCGCGCGGCGCCGCGTTCAGGACGTCACGCGCAACCAGGGACGAATCTGGGGGACGCGGTTCTAGAAGCTGAAAAGAGCTCGTGCCCTCCATACAACCATGTTATTCTCCTACCTGTGCGTCGTCGGTGCGACGATGTTGACTGCGTGATTGCAGTCTGCAGTCGGGACCGATGCGTCCCTCCTGTCGAGACAGGACGGGCACGAGGAGAGGAGATTGGTCATGCGATCGCGAGCGCGCTGGGTTGCTTGTTGCGTGGGCATCATCGTCAGCGGCGGACTCTTCGCCTACTCGGCCGCGGCCGACCACAGGCCACGGCCTCGTCGCTGTTCCGAGGCTACGTTGAAGGGCTCCTATATCTTCGCGGCTGATGGTCTCAACGTGACGACAGGGCGCAGGTTCGCGTCGGCCGGGGTCGAGGTCTTCCGTGGAGACGGCACCATGGATGGGAATGTCACTGTCAGCATCGGGCGCGCCATCGCCCGTGTCACGGTCGATGGAGAATACACCATCGACGCCGAATGCAGGGGCAGGCTGACGCTGACGACGTCCGCCGGGGGGGAAGAGAACTACGACTTTTTCACCGAGCCGTCGGGCAATGAAATACGCTGGATCCAGACCGATCCGGGGATCGTCGCGTCCGGCAGTGAGCGCCGCGCAGAGTAGCGCGTCGGGCAGGCGGCGCTCGAAGGGGCTCGACCCGTCCAGCTCACGCGCGGGGCTCGGACCATGCAGGCGAGAGGCCCGGGAAGTGTGCCCCAGCGAAGCGCGCTCTGCCGCGAGGTCGGTCCGAGAGCCCGCGGTCGCTCAGCCCGCGCAAGGTCGCTTCAGAATCCGAGCGACCGGATCGCCTTGCGGATCGTGTCCGCGCTGGCACGGACGCCGGCCTCCTCCTCGGGGCTCATCGGTATGGGCAGCTGCGCCTCGAGGCCAGACCGGTTCACGATGCACGGCACGCTCAGGCACACGTCGTCGATGCCGCGATAGCCGCTCAGCAGGCTGCTGATGGGCAGCACGCGGTTCTCGTCGCGGAGCAGGGCCTCCAGGATCTTGGCGGTCGCCAGGCCGATCGCGTAGTTCGTCGCGCCCTTGCCGGAGATCACCTGGGCAGCGGCGTTCTTCACGCCGTGGAAGATCTCCGTCCGGTCGCTCGCGCCGATCTTGCCGTGGCCCGGCACCGACCACGCGTCGAGCGGGATGTTCGCGACGCTCGCGCTGCTCCACAGCGGCACCTCGCTGTCGCCGTGCTCGCCGGCGATGTACGCGTGGACGTTCTGCACGGCCACGTTCAGCTGCCGGGCGATCAGGAAGCGGAACCGGCTGCTGTCGAGCACCGTGCCGCTGCCGATCACGCGGGCAGGCGGGAGGCCCGTCAGCTTGAGCGTGACATACGTGATCACGTCGACCGGGTTGGTCACCAGCAGATAGAGCGCGTCCGGCGCGACAGCCAGGAGCTTCGGCAGGAGCTCGCGGCATATCGCGACGTTCGCGGTGGCGAGGTCCATCCGGCTCTGTCCGGGCTTCTGCTTCGCGCCGGCGGTGATGACGACCACGTGCGCCCCGCGGCAGACCTCGACGTCGTCGCTGCCCTCGAGCGTCGCCGCCGGGACGAACTGAAGGCCGTGGTTCAGGTCGAGCACCTCGGCATCGACCTTGGTCCGGTTCACGTCGAAGAGGGCGACCTCCTTCGCCGCGCCGCGGAGCAGGCAGGCGTAAGCGATCGTCGCGCCGACGCTGCCGGCACCCACGATCGCGACCTTGCTGGGGGAGACGGACGGGTTGTCAGGCATACCGATCGGCTACCGCGGCGGCAGGGCCGGACCAAGCCAAATCAGGGGCGCGACAGGCCGCGACAGGCGGCGTTCGCCCGCGCGGCCGGCGCGAGCGATGTCCGGCGCCCGCTGTGTCCGGTCGCGGGGCTCAGCTCTCCGGGAGCGGCTCGGTGGAGCGCCCCTGGCGCGGCGCTCCCGCGTCGGCCTTGCCGCTCGCGGCGGCGGGCGCCGGGGCGGCCGGCACCGCGACGATCGCCGGGAGGACCAGCGGCGCCATCGTCGGATCGACGGCGGCGCGCGGGTCGATGACGCGCGGATCGAGGGCGAGGCCGGGCTGCGCCGCGGCGGGGCTGAGGGCGACGCCCTCCTCGCGACACGCGCGGAAGAACGCCTTCATCACCTCGGACTCCAGCAGATCGTGGCGTTCGAAGTCGGCGATCCAGAACTTGATGACGTACCGCTGGAAGAGGGGTGTGACGGCGGCGAGCCAGAGCCTAGGCGGCGGCTCGCTGAGGATGTCCGGCACCTGCGCGCAGGCGCGCTGCGCCGCGCGCTCCACGGCCTCGGGGGCGGCGCCGAGCGAGACGAGCATCTCGATGTTGCGCGCGCACGTCCGGTCCGGGGCGCAGAAGTTCTGCACGCGCGCCTTGGCGATGATCGAGTTCGGCAGGATCACGATGTCTCCGGAGAACGTCCTGAGGCGGGTCGAGCGCCAGCCCACGTAGACGACCTGCCCCTCGACCCCGTCGACGAGGATCCAGTCGCCCGCGCCGAACGAGCGCTCGGAGTGCAGGGCGAGCCCGGCGAAGAGGTTGCCCAGGGTGTCTTGTAGCGCGAGGCCGAGGACGACCGTGATGACGGTCGAGGTGGCGAGCAGCGGCACGAGGTCGACCCCGGTGGCCGCGCCGACGATCGAGAGGCCGGCGACCAGGTAGAGGATCGCGAGCAGGAGGTGCCGTACGAGCGCCGGGAGCTGCACCTTCTGGCGCTCGGCGAGCCAGTAGTCGATGACCAGGGTCTCGGCGATCTCGATGGCCAGGTACGACGCGAGCGCGAGCTCCAGGAGGAGCACGCCCTTGTGGATCCTGGGCAGCTCGCCCCCGCGCAGGGCGATGTACGTGTGGAGCGCGAGCAGCGCGACGAGCACGCGCGCCGGCAGCCGCATGCGCCGGAGCAGCAGGTCGTCGAGCGACGTCTGCGTGGCGCGCGCGACGCGCGAGAGCAAGCCGAAGAGCAGGCGGTAGGCGACGAACCCGAGCGCGAAGACGGCGAGCGACATGCCGAGCGCGGCGGGCAGCGAGGCGGGGGAGCGGAAGAGGTCGGCCCAGAGCGCCGGGAGCCGGTCGAGGTTCACGGGGCGCAGTCTGCCACAAGCGGCGGGCGGGGGGCTCGCGCTGCGCTAGACCGCAATCAAGCGCTTGAAAATCGCTCTTTTTCGGGCTCAGAATGAGAAGCCCGGGTGTTTGTCGAGCTGCGGAAGCTTGACAGAGAACCCCCGGAGGCTCTTCAGGTGATGGGTCGACGAAGCTGGCGCCGAAGTGAAGCGAGAAAGATCGCCCGGCGACTGAAGCCCGCCCAGCGTGGACGCGACCCGCGTGGAACGGGTCCCGAGCTCGCCGCGCGCACGATTCGTTACGAGGCGTCGGATCGGCTTCACGCGATCCCCTGCGGCGGGATCGGTGCCCTTCATCAACTGGCCTGCAAGGTCGGGCTGGTCACCGCGCTCAAATTATCCATACCGGTCGAACGCTCGTCTATCGGCTCCTCGCCTGGCGCCCCGGACCGAGAGAGCGCTTCGCTTCGAAAGGATCGGTCGGCGCTTGAGGCGCAGCGAAGAACGAGCGCCGTCGACAATGGAATAATTCAGCATCAACGGTCTTCTCCCTGTGCTGTCCTGAAACCGAATCCTGGATGCCAAGCTCCCAAGATGCGATAGGCTAGGCCCCGACGCTGAGCTCTTTGCGGGCGAGGTTCGCCGCACCGGCATCGCGACGCCGGCCTACCAATTCCGCCATTCTCTTCAGATCGCGCCCCGGCGCGACGAGGTAACGACCATGACCGAGATGAACCGCACAAGCCGAGGCACACCCAGGTTCCTGCTCCTCCCATTTCTCTTCATGATCGCTGCGTCCGGTTGTGGCGAGTCCGCTTCGCCCGGCGCGACCGGTGCGAGCGACAACACCGGAGGGGCCGGTTCGGGGACCGGAGGCGCCTCGACGGGTAGCACGAGCGCGGGAACCGGAGGCGCCTCGGCGGGGAGCACGAGCGCGGGGACCGGAGGCGACGCGACAGGCAGCACGAGCGCTGGAACTGGAGGTGGCGCCACGGGAGGGACCGCATCGAGTAGCAGCGGGGCAGGCACCGGCGGCGCACCGAGCTCAAGCCCGACGTTTCACGTCTTCATGCTCATGGGCCAGTCGAACATGGCCGGTGTCGCAGACAAACAGGCCAGTGACCAAAATTCTGACGCGCGGCTCAAGGTCCTCGGCGGATGCAATCAGCCGGCCGGACAGTGGAACGTGGCCAATCCGCCGCTCAGTGATTGCCCTGGTGAAAAAGGATGGAACCTGTCGACCGCCGTCGACCCGGGCATCTGGTTCGGCAAGACCCTGCTCGGAAAGCTGAACGAGGGGGACACGATCGGGCTGGTCGCTACTGCTGAGAGCGGTGAGTCGATCAACACGTTCATCTCTGGTGGCTCACATCACCAGATGATTTTGAACAAGATCGCCAAAGCGAAGACGGCTGAGAATGCGCGCTTCGCGGGCATCATCTTCCACCAGGGTGAGTCCGACAGCGGCCAGAACTCATGGCCCGGCAAGGTCGTTCAGCTCTATAACGAGGTGAAGGAAGCCTGGGGGGCCGACTACGACGTTCCCTTCATTCTTGGAGAGCTCCCCGCGGGCGGATGTTGCAGCGGCCATAACAACCTCGTGCACCAAGCGGCCGACATGTTGCCTGATGGACACTGGGTCACTCAGCAGGGGACCAACGTCATGGATGAGTACCACTTCGATCATGCGTCCGTTGTTCTCATGGGCACGCGTTATGGTGAGAAGATGATCGAAGCTTTGGGTTGGTAGCAAAGCGGCTCGCGGCGGGTGTCCGCGCAACCGAGGCCGCTCGAATCCCCTGGATTCGAGCGGCCTTTGATGATGCCGGCCGTGGGGATCGCGGGCTGAGAATTCCTCATTCGTTCGCTTTGTCAGCGGAAAATTGAACAGGGAGGCGGGGAGACAGGGATATCTGTCATCCTCGCTCTGTCTTCCTCGCTCTTCGGAGTCTCGTGCATTCTGGATGCCGAGCCAACGAACGCAGGCGATCCGACTGGCGAAGCTCAGCAGCAGTTTCCCATCGTCTCCTTCTCACGGAAGGATTTCCCCTTCGGCACCCTTGTCAAAGATGACGGCAAGGACGAGGGCGGTGGATGGCAGGAGGCCAAGGCCAACCTGCCATTCTCGAAATTGCATAACCTGCGCCCGGTGCGCCGCTGGACGTGTTCTTTCAGGGTAAGGATGCCGCTGCGGGCTCAGCGTATGGGGCGAATCCGGCCAAACCGTGCGGCCATGCTCAGCATAGAGATCGCAGAGGACGTCGCACGCCGCATGAACTATAACCTCCCGGAAGGGATCTTCTGCAGTAGGTTCATCGACGAGATGCGGGCGACGTTCAAATCCAAGTACCCGCGGCTCGGCGCCACGGTGATGAGGCCATGAGGATAACTCGCTCCGAGCTGCTCGACGTCGTCTACCGCTTCTACCCGCGGGGCGTACGTAACTTCGAGCGCATCCACGTGCCTCCCAACGAGCCCTTCTACGACGACACGGAGGAGCACCGCCGCCTGGTGGACGCCGCAAACCGCGGGCGAGCGGAGTACTTGACGTGGAAAGCGATGATTCGCCGAGTGGGGGATCGATACAGCCTTCAGAGCGAGTCGCTCAGCCTGTTGGCGGGGGGGGTCGAGCCGGCCTACTCGGCTCGCATCTATCGCCCCAAGGACTCGGGGCCCGTTCCATCGCTCAGCGAAAGGGCTTCGCTCAGCTTCCACGTGAGCCTTCTCGGGCCCTATTACGGGATCCACGACAGGGGCGAGCCCGACGAGATATCGGCGGCGGTCGCAGAAGAGATCGAGGCCACGTACCCCGGCTACCGACCGATCCCACCGGAGCTTGGGAACGAGGTGGTGCCGGATGTGGAGATGGACGGGGCGTTGATGGGCAACGCGACGATCTACGTGTGCCTGTTCTCGGACAAGTGGACTTGGGTGGATCCGGTGTAGCCCCCCTCCGGATAGAGCGGATAGGAAACGGTAGAACTTGCGTCCGAGTCAAGCCCCGCGGGGACGGCGCCGAGCGAGCCGTCGTTCGCCCATCCGACACCCGCTTGCCCCGTCGCAGAGCCGGCGCGCCGTGCTCCGGGCGCAGCGCTGCCTCGACGACCGCGGCGTGCGCTCGCCATGACCGGCTCGGGCCGTGTGCCCAGCTACGCCGCGTCGAACCCGAACGCAATCGGTTCCCACGTTGGGTCGCGTGCGGGTGCTCCCGACCCGTCGATGTAATAGTGCTTCCCGTCGAAGGAATGCCACACGTTGCGATCGCCGTCCTTGCGTGGCGCTCCTGGAGGCCGCCACGGCCTCCACAAGCTTCTCCTTGCTCCGCCGATGGTGGCGACCGCGCAACCCTGCGGGGCCTCGGCAGACCCTGCAGACGCCGGCGGCAGGGCTTGCGACGCCCGATCCACGACGTGCGCCGCAGCGCTGCACATCCGCCGCGCACCGCAGCTCGGACAGCGGCCGCGCCCCTGCCGGAGAGAACGGCCAGGAGGTCCTGCGTCCGGATGCCAGGTGGTGTACCCTCGCCTGGTGTCGCACGGCAGCAAGCCCGTGCTGAGACTCAGGAGAAGGCCATGGCCCGCACTGCGCCTGTACCGAACATCCCCGCCATTCCTGGCATGAACCCGGGCGTCTTCATCATGGGAGGGGGCGGGGGCGGGAGCGGCGGCAACGGAAAAGGCGGTGGCGGCTCTGGAGATGGGCAGGGCGGCAAGGGGGCCAACGGCGGCAAGGACGCAGGCGGCGGCGGAAAGGCCGCATGTGGCGGCGCAGGCGGTGACGGCGGCGGCTGCCCGAATCACCATGGCGGGAAGAAATCGGGAGCGGTGTCGAAGGGCGACCCGGTCGACGTGGTGACGGGCCGGGTGTTCACGATTCCCGCCGTCGACCTCGATCTGCCGGGACCGCTGCCGCTCTCGATCGTGCGGTCGTACACGACGGCGGCGAGCAATCGCGACGTCGGGCTGGGGTTCGGGTGGAGCCACTCGCTGGCGTGGGAGATCGAGGTCCGCCGGCGCGCCATCCGCGTATGGACCGACGATGGACCGGTCGATTTCGACGCGATGCCCGTGGGCGCCGGCGCCGCGGGCCCTCACGGCTGGGTCCTCGCGCGGGAGGAGGGCGGCTTCGTCCTCGATACCGGCGACGACCGCTGGTACGTGTTCGCCGAATCGGCGGGGACGGGTTACCTGCTCACGGCGATCAAGGACCGATACAACAACGAAATCAAGCTCTCGTACCGTGAGGGTGTGCTCGGTGAGATCATCGACAGTGTCGGCCGGACCGTCCGAGTCCGACGGGCGCCTGACGGGCGCATCGGTGCCTTCGAGCTCAAGAACGCACGAGAGCGCGGTGCTTGGATCGCTTGCGCCCGATACACCTACGACGAAGCTGGGGATCTCACGTCCGCGACCGACGCGGACGGATACACGACGCGCTACGCGTACCAGGAGCACCTCGTCACCTCCCATACGAGCCCCACGGGGCTCACGTTCTTCTTCCGCTACGACGATCGGCGCCGCTGCGTCGAGACGTGGGGCTCCTACGCCGATGGGCGCGACAGCGGCCTGGCGGAGAACCTTCCGACGCACCTGGCCGATGGGAAGACCGTCGCCAGAGGCATTCACCACTGCAAGATCGAGTTCGGAGAGGACGGATACTCCGAGGTCGCGGACTCGATCACGGTTCACCGCTACCTCGGGAATCCCCTGGGCAAGGTGGACAAGGCCGTGAGCGCCGGGGCCGTGTTCAGCCGGACGTATGACGAGCACGGGCATCTCCGAACGTTCGTCGACCCGCTCGGCGCCATGACCCTCTGGCAGCGGGACCGCCTCGGTCGGGTGATCTCCGTCACCGACCCGCTCGGTCGAATGACAACCATCGAGCGCGACGCGGACGGGCACGTTCGTCGGGCCATCGATCCGGCAGGCGGCGTCACGGAGCTCTGGCGGATGCCCGATGGGCTCACCTGGACCGACCCGATAGGGGCGGTGTTCCAGGTGCGCCAGGACGCGCGCGGGCGGCTGATCGAGACGGTGGCGCCGAACGGCGGCCGCACGACATATCTCTACGACGATCTCGGGAACATGGTCGAGAAGACCGACGCGCTCGGAGCCAAGACTCAGCTGGCCTACGATTACTGGGGTCGATGCCGCTCGCTTCGCGATCCGAGCGGCGCGGTGGTGTCGTACACCTACGACAATCGCGGCAACCTCACCGGCGTCTACCGACCCGACGGCGGAACGACCCGCTACGAGGTTGACGGCATGGGGGACTGCACCTCGGTCCTCCAGCCGAACCAGCAGCTGACCCGGCTCGTGCGAGGCGGCTTCCACAAGCTCTGCGAGGTACACAAGCCGAACGGAGAGGTCACGCGGTTCCGGTACAACCGGGAGGGTCGCTTGGTCGAGGTCCAGAACGCGCTCGGGGAGCGCCACAGCATCGAGCTCAACACCGCGGGGATGGTGACCAGCGAGCGCGGGTTCGACGGGCGCGTGTCTCGTTACAAATACGACTACAATGGCCGGCTCGTCTTCTTCGAGAACGCCGCGGGCGAGAAGACCGAGTATACCTACGACCTCGCCGGGCAGCTCGTCGCGCGTACGCACGACGACGGTAGCGTCGAGACGTTCATCTATGATGAGCGAGGCGACTTGATCGCCTCCGACAGCGCCGCCGGCTCGTTCTCGTACCAACGAAACGCCGTCGGCTGGGTCGTGTCCGAGACCCAGATTGTAGGCGGCGAAGCCGCGACCGTCCGGCGCACCTACGATCTCATGGGTGACGTCGTCGAACGCACCATGTCGCTGGGTCACTCCGCCAGGTGGACTCGCAACCTCGACGGACGCGCCGAGAGGGTGAATCTCGATGGCGGAGACGAGATCCGGATCGAGGTTGACGCCGCGGGGCGTGAGGTCTGTCGCGCGCTCCCGCGAGGCGGCCGGATCGAGAGCGCGTGGGACCCGATGGATCGTCTCGTCCAGCGGCGCGTCTGCTCGCCGTCGAGCCGCGTCCCGGTCGGGCCCAACGAGCCAGAATGGGTGGGCCCAGCCGCGCCGGTGATGACGGTCCACCAGGCCTACCGATACTCGCCCGCCTCGGAGCTCGTCGAGGCATGGGACCAGGCGTACGGCGTGCGCCGGTTCGAGTACGACCCTGCGAGCCAGATCCTGGCGAATGTCTCGGAGCGTGAGCGCGCCGAGCTCTTTCGCTATGACGTCTGCGGAAACGTGTTCGACGTCGCCGCCGGCAAGGAGGATCGCTCCTACGGTCCGGGCAATCGCCTGCTCAGGAAGGGGAATACCGAGCTCGTGTGGGATGACGACGCGCGCCTCAAGGAGACGCGGACCAGGACCCCGGCCGGCGCGATCGAGGTCACTCGGTACACCTGGGAGGCGCGTGGGCTCTTACGGTCGGTCGAGCGCGCCGACGGCACCGTCGTGGAGTTCTCCTATGATCCGGACGCCCGACGCGTCACCAAGCGGGTCTCGCGGCGCCTGGCGACCGGCGAGCTGCGACCCGACAGCGCGACGAGGTTCGTCTGGGATGGCGCCGAGCTCGTGCACGAGATCCGACAGGTCACCCGCGAGGTGGCTGCCCCCGTCGTGGAGGCGCGCACCTACGTCTTCGAGGCCGGCGCGCCGTGGGCGCAGCGCAGCGGGCAGAGCGAGTGGTACCATTACCTGAACGATGAGATGGGTACGCCGGAGCGGCTCGTCGGCCCCGACGGGGTCGTCGCCTGCGAGCTGCGGCTGAGCGCCTGGGGAAGGGTCGAACCCGCGCCCGGCGCATCGACGTCGACGCCGATCCGCTTTCGCGGGCAGTACTGGGACGACGAGATCGGGCTCAGCTACAACCGGAACCGCTATTACGATCCGGAGACTGGTCGCTATATCAGCGCTGATCCGATCGGGATCCTCGGCGGTGTCAACGGTTTCGCCTACGCGGAGAACCAGCCGACCCGGTTGAGCGATCCGGACGGGCTCATGGCCAAGGCCTCGTCCACCATCGAGACCGCCGGCGGCAAGCCGCACACCGGCAAGAGCACGTTCGAAGGTCCTCTCGATCCCGCGCTCAAGACTGCGGTCGACAATGCCCACAAGAAGTTCGACGACGGCAAGGTGGCGGGCCCGAAGCCATCGAGCGCCGGACACTGCGCCGAGATCGAAGCGCTGAACAAGCTGGCGACAGACATCCGGGAGGACCGCGCCAAGAACAATAAGGCATTGAAGGATCCCAAGGCGGAAGACGCCGAGATCAGAAAAGAGATGCAGAAACAGGTGAAGGAGGGGAAGATGACGACGAAGACGGACAAGGACGGTCTGCTCATGGACCCGTGCAAGTTCTGCGCGCAGGTCATGCGAGAGCTCGGCCTGCACCCGGCGAACAACGGGGGCACGGGCAAGAAGAAAGGCGTCATCGGCTCGGACGGCAAGGCGTGGAACGGCAATGTCTGGCACAAGGGAAGCTCGGTGCCCTTCAAGACCGCTCCCTCGAGCACTCCGCCTTTCGAAGGCACATGACCTCTCCTCCGCGAGCACCGGATGCGCCGGCGGCCGGTCCGGCGGCGGCGGAGCGCGGCGTCCTCGCCTTCTGGCGCGAGGTCGAGCGCTGCCTCAGCGCCCCTCTCGGGGGGCACGCGCGCGCTGGCGCCATGACGCACCTCGATCGATGGCTCCAGCACGGCGGCACGCGCGCGGCGCTGCTCGGCCCGAGCGGGCGCGGCAAGTCGACGCTGCTCGGCGCGTGGGCGCTTGCGCTGGCTCGCGCGGGCCAGCAGGAGATCGCCTTCGTCCCCGTGAGCCACCGGTTCGGGACTGCCCTGGAGCACACGGCGCTGAACCTCATCTACGCGCGTGTGGCCCTCTTCCTCAGGTCTCCGCGACGTACAGGTGAACGGCCGCACGGGATCGCGGAGACGCGGCGCGACCTTGCAACCATGCTGCAGGAAGGCCGGCCGCCGGAAGCGAGGCCGCTCCTCTTGATCCTCGACGGGATCGACGAGGCCGTCGACTGGACGCCCGATGCGGCGGCGAGCTTCCTGCGGAACCTCGGCCCGGGCGTGCGCGCCGTGCTCTCCGTGCGCTCGCTCGAGGCGCTCGACCGGGTCGGATGGCTCCGGGAGGACGTCGAGGTGGTCGCGCTGCCGCCGCTCGAGGCCGATGAGCTTGCAGAAGTTATCCGACCGAGGCTGGGTGCGCTGCCAGCCAGGGTGGCCGGCGACATCGCACGTGGGAGCGGTGGGGAGCCGCTCCTCGTGGAGGCGCTCCTCGAGGCCCTCTCGCGGGATCCGGCGGGCGTCACGCCGTGGCTCGCGAGCGCTCCCGTCGGGGCTCCGGCGGTCCTCGATCTCTGCACCGGCGACGCGATCCGCCCGGCGCTGCCATGGCTCTCCCGCGCGCTCGGTCCGATTGCGGCGGAGGAGCTCTTCGCGATCTCGACCGAGGGAGCCGGCACCTCCAGCGAGTTGACGGCCGGCGGGCCGCTCGTCGCCGCCGGAGAGCCGGGCATCGCGCTTCGCCACCCGGCCTGGGCGGAGGCCATTGGAGCTCGGCTCGCGCCGCAGCAGCGCGCGGCGATCGACCGCCGGTTCGCCGACCACGGAAGGAGGGCATTCGCCGCATCCACGGTCTCCGAGTATGTGTGCCGGAGCTGGCGCGCTCACCTGGAGCGGATCGACGCGCGTCTCACGGAGCGACTCGAGCTGGTCTCGAGAGCGTGGTTGGAGGTCTGGAGAACGCGCCCGGACGGGTCATCCGGGTTCATCGCCGACGTGGACGCGACGGCGGCCTGCGCGGCGCGCCTCCTCGTCGATGTCGCGGCCGGAGGCGATGTCGTGGGAGCGCTGTCCGCGCGGGTCCGCTGCCTGCTCGTCACGAGCTCGGTGCGGGCGATCATCGGCTTCGAGGAGACGCGACGTGGGCTCGCCGCGCAGGAGGAAGAGGAGAAAGAGGAAGAGGAAGAGGAGGAGAGGCCCGAGGGCAGCGACGACTCGGCCGGACCGCGGCTCGAGATTCCGCGCGTCGGCGAGGACGATCTCGACGCTGGCCGACCGATCGCCGACGCCGGGGAACGCGCCGGCGCCCTGATCCGGCTGGCGCGCGAGCTGCCCGACCCCGAGCGCGCCGTCGTGCTCGGCTTGGCGCTGGAGGCCGCCCGCGACGAGCGCGCCGGCGGGGCTGCGCTCGCCGCCGCGGCGCGTGCGCTCGAGGGGCAGGCGCGCGAGACGACCGCGCGCGAGACGGCAGCGCGGCTCGGCCGCGAGCGGACCGAGGAGAGCCGGCTCGATCGCGTGGCCCTGGCGGCGCTGCTGCCCGAGGCCGAGGCGCTCGATCTCGCGCGCGACGCGTTCGCCGAGGTCGCGGCCGACGCGAGGAGCGACGAGCTGCCGCGGCTCTCGGAGGCCGCCGCGCGATTGCCTCCCTCGGTGGTGCGCGGGCTCTGGGCTTGGTCCGAGGCGCTGTCCGCCACGGAGCGACACCAGACCCTCGCGCGCCTCTGCGCGGGCCTGCCCGCGGCGGAGCGGGACGCGGGCGTGTCGGAGGCGCTGGGGCTCGCGCTGTCGCTGGTGGCCGACGGCGAGCTGCCGGCGGACGCGTGCTGGAGCGTGTGCGCGCTCGCGCCCCACGCGCCTGCCGACCTCGTGCCCGCGCTGGTCCAGGCGTGCGCGGCTGCGCCCTGCTTCCGGCGGCCAATGGTGACGGCGGTCGCGGCGCGCCTGGGCGATCTCGGCCGCGCGGACGACGCGCTCGCGCTCGTGGCGACGCTGCCCGAGGCATCCGACCGGGTCGAGGCACAGGCTGCCCTGCTGGCGCATCTCCCCGCCGCGGCTCGCGACGCCGTCTGGACGCGGCTGTCGAGCGATTTACGGGCGAGCGACGGCGGGCGCACGCTCCTCGAGCGGAACGCCGCTGCGTGGACCCGGGCTGTCGGGGCTGACGTCGTCCTCGACCTGTCCCGCGAGCTCGGCGCGACGTGGCCAACCCTTGTTGCAATCGCCGAGGCCTCGCCGGACCACGCGCCAGCGATCACACGCGAGCTGCTCGCACGCGCCCTCGATCGGCCGAGCGATGAGGACGAGGCGCTCTTCGCGCTGATCCCGCTGGCCGCCTCGATGACCGAGCGGCACGCGCGCCACCTGTGCCAGCGCCTCCTGCAACACCTCGACTGGAAGCGGCGCCCCGATCTCCTCGACGACTGGACGAAGGACGACCTCGGGCACCTGGCGCCCTTGTTCGGCCGCATCGCTGGACCGCAGGGCGTCGCCGCGGTGGCCCGGGAGATTGTCGACGTCGCGCGATGGCTTCCCTGAGCGCCTGGCGAGCTGCAAGGCGTTCACCCCCCGTCCTTCGTCCTTGATGGACGCGGAGCGGACGCCTTCCTGCTGGCGCTTCCCCTCCCCTGCCCCCCCGCCCTCCGCCGCTCCCCTCCCCGGCCCCGTTCTCTCGCTCCGCGCCACCCCGCGCTCGCTCCCCGCCTCCAGCGACCGCGATCCCCGCCTGCTCCAGCGGTGGCAAGGCGTCCGCCATGGGTGCCACGCCGGCTCTGCGGACGTACACTCCCTCCATGAACGACATTCGCGACATCAGCCAGGACGAGGCCCGGGTGGCCGAGCTGGTCCGTTCAGCGAGGCGCGTCGCCGTGCTCGGCATCAAGATCGAGGCGCAGGCGGATCAGCCCGCCTTCTACGTCCCGAGCTACCTGCAGAGCGCGGGCGTGGAGGTGATCCCGGTCCCCGTCTACTACCCCGACGTGAAGACCATCCTCGGCCAGCAGGTCTATCGCCGCGTGGCGGACGTCCCGGGCCCGGTCGACATCGTCGTCGTCTTCCGGCGCGGCCAGGACGTCACAGCGCACCTCGCCGACCTGCTCGCCGCCCGGCCGCGCGCCGTCTGGCTCCAGCTCGGCATCCGGAACGACAGGGTGGCCGAGCGGCTCGTCGAGGCCGGCATCCTCGTCGTGCAGAGCCGCTGCCTCATGGTCGACCACCGCCGCGTCGCCGGGCAGGGCTGAGGCTCGTCAGGGACATCAGACACCGAGGGCACAGCGGACGACGAGAGTGAGCCGGTGTCGCCGCCGCGCAGCTACAGCGGCCGGTGCTGCGTCCCCTTGCCGTACGTGATTGACAGCAGGTCCCCCGGCTCGCGCACGATGAGCCGGTGCCACGCGCCTTGCGGAACCTTGCACGTCGTCCCCGCGAGCAGCGCGACGACCCGCTCGCCGCCCTGCTCCTCCAGCACGACGTCGCTCGCGCCCGACAGGAGACACAGGATCTCGTCCCCGGCCGGGTGCATCTCCCACTGCGGCGTGTCCTCGGCCAGGTGAAACCGGATCACCAGCCAGCCGCCATCGTCCGTGATCCGCCGGATGTCCGCGGCCTTCGAGTCGCCGGACATCAGCTCTTGCCAGAACGTCGGCCTCACCTCGATCGGCAGCGCGTCGCCCCCGTCCGCGAGGTGCAGGTACGTGCTGCGGAGATCGAACCCGGGCTGTCTCTGATTGGCCATCTCGTCCCTCACGTCGCTCCTGAGCGTCCTCATGGCAACAGGCCGCCCCTGCCCTGTCAACCGCCCTCCCCGGCGCCGCCGCCGCGCGCCTCCCCGGCGCGCCCGCCGCCGCCCAGCCCGCCACGACGGAGCCCGCCGGGCTCTACTGAACAAATGCTCCCATCCCGGCCAGGACGCGCTACACTGCCCGCGCAGCGACCGCCCCCTCGCCCGGCGCTGACCGCACCATGCCGCGCCCCGTGAACAACCCTCCGAACCCGTGGTCGTCAACGCAGGTCGAGTACCTCGAAGAGGCGCCCCCGGCGACGCTGCAGATCTTCGAGGAGCAGGCCCGCTCCATCGTGACCGCGAACGACAGCCCCGATCTTCCATTCCGGTACAGCGTCAACCCGTACCGGGGCTGCATCCACGCCTGCGCCTACTGCTATGCCCGGCCCTCGCACCAGTACCTCGGCTGGGGCGCCGGGACAGACTTCGACCGCAAGATCGTGGTCAAGGCGAACGCGCCCGAGCTGCTCGAGAAGGAGCTCAACAAGCCGGGCTGGCAGGGCGATACGATCGTGTTCTCGGGCAACGTCGATTGCTACCAGCCGCTCGAGGCGAGCTACGAGCTCACCCGCCGCTGCCTCGAGGTCTGCCTCGCGTTCCGGAACCCCGTCGGGCTCATCACCAAGGGCGCGCTCGTGCGGCGCGACGCCGCCCTGCTCGGCGAGCTCGCGCGGCGCGCCCGCGCCCGCGTCCACTTCAGCATCCCCTTCGCCGACGACGCGGTGGCGCGCAAGATGGAGCCGTACGCGAGCCGCTCATCGCTGCGCTTCGAGGCCATGCGCGCGCTCTCGGACGCGGGCGTGCCGACCGGGATCTCCCTGTCGCCCATGATCCCCGGCCTGAACGACAGCGACGTGCCGGAGCTCCTCGAGCGCGCCCGGGACGCCGGGGCGCAGAGCGCCTTCATGATGCCGCTGCGCCTGCCGCGCGAGGTGCTCCCGGTCTTCGACGAGCGCCTCGAGGAGGCCTTCCCGGACCGCGCCGGCAAGGTCCGCCGCGGCATCCAGGAGATGCGCGGCGGCAAGATGAACGAGGCCGCCTTCGGGGCGCGCTTCCAGGGCGCAGGCGCGCGCTGGGCGGCGATCCAGCGGCTGTTCGAGGTGCACTGCCAGCGCCTCGGGCTGAACGCCGCGCGCGTTGGCGACGAGGCGGACGAGGCGGACGCGGCGGACGCGGCGGACGCGGCGGACGCGGCAAAAGCGCGCTCGACCTTCCGGCGGCCGAGCCGGCAGGGGACGCTGTTCGACCTCTGAATGACCCTTGCGACCGGCGCAAGGAATGGGGTACCAGTGAGAACGCAGTGCATTCTCGGGGGGGTCGCACCGGCGCGGCCCCGCTCGTGCCCTGCCCTGGGCAGGCGGTGATGCCGTCCGCCCGCCGACGAGACCTCATGACCTCTCCCGCCCAGGATCGCGCCACAGCCCGCCCGGCCCCACGCCGCAAGCTGCTCCTGAACCCGCGATTCCAGCTCAAGTACACGGGGCTCCTGGTCTCGGTGGTGCTCGCGGTCATGGCGGTGCTCGGACTCGTCATCTGGCAGACCGCGAGCGTCGCGAACGAGCAGGCGCAGTACGCGGCGACCCAGGCGGAGCTCGCCCTCAAAGAGGCGGCGAACAGCGCCAAGATCCTGAAGATGAGCACCGCCGCCCTGGGCGGCGACGGCGCCGAGCTCGACAGCACCCTCGACGAGGAGCTCGCGAAGACGGAACGCGAGCACGAGCGCAACCTGGCAGAGGTCGCGAAGCGGCGCTCCGAGGTCGAGGCGCTGCGACAGCGGCTCCTCAACGTCCTCGTCGGCGGCGGCGTGTTCCTCCTCGTCGTCCTCGGCGTGCTCGGCATCTTCATCACCCAGCGCATCGTGGGGCCGGTCCACCAGCTGAAGCGCCTCTGCCGCCAGGTCGGCACGACGCGGCTCACCATCGGAGAGGGGCTGCGCAAGGGCGATGAGCTCGGAGACCTCTTCGACACGTTCGTGCAGATGACCTACTCGCTCAAGGCGCTCCAGACAGGCCGGCTCGCGACGCTCGACGCGGCCATCGAGCGGGCCGAATCCGAGAAGGTCTCGGCCGAGGTGCTCGAGGGGCTGCGCGCGCTGCGGGCGCAGCTCTGCCTCGGGCTCAGCGAGGCCGAGACGGTGCGGCGCCGCGCTCCGAGAGGTGGTGAGTCATGAGCCGAATCGCCGGAGCGGAGACGACATGAAGCCTCCCGCATTGATCCAGCAGGCGGCCGGCTTGCTCCGCGCTCGCTTCGATCTGAACGAGTACAACCCGACCCCGATCGTCGACCTCGGCGCGCTCGTGGCGAACGCCGACGGCAACGTGGACGCCGAGGAGATCGACGCCCTGCGGCAGCTGATCGAGCCGATGCTCGGCACCCAGCTCAACGCCGAGCTCGTCCGCTACCTCATCGAGGCGAGCCTGAAGGTGATCGCGGCGGCGGGCGTCGAGCCGCGGGTGCGATTGCTCGCGGAGATCCTCATGGACTGCGACGCGGTGGAGGAGGGCATCCTCGTCGCGCTGGCGGTGGCCCACGCGAGCGAGGGGATCTCCGACGCGGAGCGCGCGGTGATCGAGTCGCTCGCCCGCGCGGCGGAGCTGCCGGTGCGCCGGCTCGATCAGCTGAACGAGCAGGTCCGGGGGGCGTTCGCGGCCTGAGGCGGCCTGCGCCGGCCGAGGGCGGCCGTCAGCCCTCTTCCTTTGTCGCGAGCAGCCGCGACAGGCGCTCTCCCTCGATGCGGACGGCGATGACCTTCTCCCGGTCGAAGACCACCGCGCCCGGAGCCGCGCCGCGTGGCTTGCGCACGTAGCGGCGCGGGAGATAGCTCACCTCGCACACCGCCTCGCCGCGCGCGTCGCTGAAGTGCGCCGCCAGGGTCGCGGCGTCCACGAGCACGTCGGCGGAGCAGCTCGCCCCTTTCTGGAGCGGCACGACGACGTGCGAGCCGACGACGCCCTTCGCGTGCAGCCAGAGGTCGTGCGGCCGCGCGTGCTTGGTCGTGAGCGCGTCGTTGTCCTCGGCGCCCCGGCCGACGAGGATCGCGGCGCCGGACGCGCTCCGGTAAGCATGGAACGGCCGCCGCGGGGCGGCCCGGGCGGCCCGCCGGCCGCGGGCTCCGGGCATCCCCGGCTCACCGGCGCCGGCGGCGCCCACCCCGGCGAGCTCCGCGCGCGCGACGCCGAGGGAGCGCGCGCGCTGCGCGAGCGGCTCGAGCGCGTCCGGCAGCGCCTCCGCCGCCGCGACGTCCGCGGCGAGCGCGGCGATCGCGTCGAGGGCGCGCTCGGTCTCGGCGAGGCGCGCGCGCATCACCGCCTCGCCGCGCTGGTAGCGCCGCGCCTTGGCGAAGAAGGCCTCGGCCTGCGCCTTCGCGGGGCGCGCCGGGTCGAGGGCGACCTCGAGCTTGCCG
This sequence comes from Sorangium sp. So ce887, assembly GCF_051521455.1. Classification (NCBI taxonomy): domain Bacteria; kingdom Pseudomonadati; phylum Myxococcota; order Polyangiales; family Polyangiaceae; genus Sorangium; species Sorangium sp. So ce887. Next base: position 7,691,632 of record NZ_CP150354.1, read on the forward strand.
CCGGTCTCCCAGTCGTCGAGGAGCGCCCTCGCCGCCCCCCGCGGCACCCGCGCGCCCTGCGCGAGCAGGAGCTGCCCCGTCTTCTGGAGGCGCGCCACGCTCCCCAGCCGCCCGAGATCGCCGCGCACCGCCTCGGCCCTGCGCTCGAGCGCCGCGCGCCGGGCCTTCACGGCGCGCGCGAGCGCCGCCTTCTCCTGCCCGGCGGCGGCGTCGTCGCTCGCCTCGACGAGCGCGGCGCCGGCGGCCAGAGGATCCGCCGGGTAGGCGATCTCGGCCGGCGGGGCGCTCCCCTGCGGCGGCCAGCGAAGGATGAGGTGGCCGGCGCCGTCGAGCAGCCGCACCTCGCCGCGGCGACCCGGCGCGAGCTCCAGCCGCGCCGCCGGGGCGGGCGCCGGGCTCAACCCGGGTGAGGGCGCCGCCGCCCCGGGGCTCAACCCGGGTGAGGCCCCCGCCCCGGGGCTCAACCTGGGTGAGGCCGCCCCCGCCCCCGGGCTCAACCCGGGTGAGGCCGCCGCCCCCGGGCTCAACCTGGGTGAGGCCGCCCCCGCCCCCGGGCTCAACCCGGGTGAGGCCCCCGCCCCGGGGCTCAACCTGGGTGAGGCCGCCCCCGCCCCCGGGCTCAACCCGGGTGAGGCCGCCGCCCCCGCCTCGCTCAACAGTTCACTCTCCTGGTCTTTTTCCACCAGAAGCACATCGCCGGCGATGACGGCGATCCCGTCGCCCCGCACCTCGATGGCCAGCACGCGGCGGCCGACCAGGTGGGCCCGCATGGCCGCCAGGAGCGGGTGCGACGCGTCGGCGCGGAGCCGCGGCAGCCGCGGCAGGACCCCCGTCCCCGCGACCCGCGGCCCGATGCCGACGCCGAGCACGCGCCGCGCTCCGGCGTACACGGCCAGCGCGACGAGCCCCGTCGCGGGGTTCGCGTGCGCCGCGTCGATCCGCGCCCCCACCCAGCTCGCCATCGCCTCGGCGAGCGCCCCGCCTCGCGCCGCGCTCCCTTGATCGTCCTCCATGGCGAACGCCGTTCGTACCCCTCAGCGGAACTTCTCGAAGATCGGCCCGCAGCAGCCAAGGGCGAGATCGCACGCCGGCCCGTTGTCCTGACAGGTGGCCACCTCCGCGCCGTTGACCAGGCAAGAGCAGCTGATGCCGCCGGGCCCGCTCGGCCGGCACTCGACGGCCAGGTCCACGCCCGAGCACGAGCCCTTGCAGGTGCAGGCCCTGCCGCCGCCGTCGAAGCACTCGAGCGCCCCGCAGGCGGGGTCGGACGCACACGCGTCGTACCCCTCCAGGAGCGGCTGGCACCTCGGCGGGATGGCGTCGCAATTGAACACCTCGTCCATCGCGCAATCGAAGAACGGTACGAGCAGGCCGTTGCACTCGGGCGCGCTGGACACCTGCCCATCACAGAAGTCGCCGCAGTCGCCCGGTCCCTGCCCGCACGTCGCCAGGAAGAGATCGCAGTAGTCCACGCATCTCGACCGCACGTCGCCGCCGCCCACCCCGGTCGAGGTCCCCACCGTCGAGCTGGTCGTCGAGCTCGCGCTGGTGCTTGTCACGCCGACGCCGACGCTGATCGCGCTGGCGCTTGTCGCGCCGGCGCCCCCTGACCCGCCGGGCATCCCGTCGACGACGACGTTCCCACCGCAGGCGCTCCCCCAGGCCAGGACTGCGAGCGCAGCGATGCGCATCCTAAGCAGCGTCATTCCCATGGCGCGAGACTAACCCGACGCGAGCGCGGGCGCGAGCGCCGCGCTCGCGCCGATGACGAGCCGCCGTGCGGCCTCTCGTGCGGCGCGCGCGGCTTTGCGATAGAGAGCCGCCGCGTGCTCCTCGACCTCCTGCTCGCCCCGCTGCTCGCCCAGGGCGACGCGCTGCCCCGACCCGGGCCAGCGGCGTCCTGCCCGCCCGACATGGTGCTCGTGGAGGGCACCCACACGGAGAACGTGCAGCGGATCTGCACGAGCTACCGCGGCGGCCACTGCTTCAGCTTCTTCCCTGGGCTGTTCGCCGCCGAGCCGCGCTTCACGCCGGTGCGCACGTGCATGGACCGCCACGAGTGGCCGAACCGGGCGGGCGCGCTGCCGGTCGTGATGCTCCGCTTCGTCGAGGCCGAGCGGGAGTGCGCCGCCGCCGGCAAGCGCCTCTGCACCGAGTTCGAGTGGGAGCTCGCGTGCGAGGGGCCGTCCGCGCTCCCCTTCCCTTACGGCTACGCGCAGGATCCGGCCGCCTGCAACGTGAGCAAGCCCTACCGGGGCATCAGCGAGCGGCGGCTCGCGTCGAACGACCCGGCGGTGCGGGCCGCGGAGACGCAGCGGCTCTGGCAGGGCGAGCCGTCGGGCTCGTATCCGGCGTGCGTGAGCCCGTACGGCGCGGTCGATCTCGTCGGCAACGTGGAAGAGTGGGTGTCGACGTCGCGACCCGAGTGGCCGCACCGCTCGTCGCTGAAGGGCGGCTACTGGTCCAAGCCGTGGGCGGGGTGCCGCGGCACCAACGACTCGCATGGACCGATGTTCCGGTTCTACGAGATCGGGTTTCGCTGCTGCAAGGATCCAGGGGCGGGGACGTAGCGCCGCGACGTCAGGCCTGCTCGTCGCGCAGCACCTTCTGCACGGCCGGATCGGCGTTCATCCGCGCGAAGACACGCGCGAGATGGGGAAACTCGGCGAGGCCGCCCGCCAGCTTCTCGGCCCAGCCCAGGTAGACGAACAGGTAGGCATCCACGACCGTCCGGCGCGAGCCCACCGGAAAGTCGCGACCGGCGAGCTGGCGGTCGAGGTTCGCCAGCAACGCGCGGATCTTCTTCACGGCGTGCGCCTTGAGGTCGTCCCACTGGCCGCGATCGGTGATGAACCTGTCCGGCGCGAACAGCGGCACGAACGCCTTGTGCACGTCCGACGTCAGGTGCGCGAGCCAGCGCGTGACCTCGGCGCGGCTGCGCGGCGAGCCGTCGCCGCCGAGCTTCGCCTCCGGATACGAATCGGCGATGTAGCTCAGGACCGCCGCGCCCTCGGTGAGGACCCAGCCGTCGTCCTCGACGATCGCCGGCACCGCGCCGAGCGGGTTCACGGCGAGATACTCGGCTTCCTTGGTCTGCGGCGCCGTGAGCTTGACGGTCTCATACGGCTTGCCGGTCCACTCCAGCGCGATGTGCGGCCCCAGCGAGCAGGCGCCGGGCATGAAATACAGTTTCATCTTGGGTCTCCTCAGGAATATCGTCTGTTGACTTGCGCTATTTGACTCGCGCTCAACTTGCGCGACCTGCGCAAACTGCAGCATCTGTGCCATCGAGAGCAGTTCAAGGAAGCAGAGACGCCTGGCCGCGGGCCGCCTTCGAGAGCCCCGGGCCGTAACCGGCGTGCACGGCCCATTGGCCCGCGCTGCACAGCGCCTCGAGCTCATCACGCCGCCTGTCTGTCCATCGCAGCGGCCCCTCGCGCCGCGTCCCCCGCAGCGCCTCCCTGGCTCCGGCCGTTCCGCGGGGGACCAGGGAGGCGCTCCGGGGACAATCTACGAGCGTCGTCCTGCCTTCAGGACCACCAGCGCCAGGACGCCAGCGGCGAGCCCCCAGAACGCCGACCCGATACCGAACGAGCTCACGCCGGAGGCCGTGACCAGAAACGTGATGAGGGCGGGCTCGCGCTCGCGCTCCTGGCCGAGCGCCGACACGAGCCCGTTCCCGATCGTCCCCAGAAGCGCGAACCCGGCGATCGCCAGCACGAGCTCCCGGGGGAGCGCCGCGAATACGGCGCCGATCGTCGCGCCGAACAGCCCGGTCATGATGTAAAATACCCCGGCCGTCACGGCGGCCACGTAGCGCCTGGCCGGGTCCTCGTGCGCTTCCCGACCGACACAGATGGCGGCCGTGATCGTGGACAGATTCAGGGCAAAGGCGCCGAACGGCGCCAGCAGCAGCGTCGTCGCCCCGGTCCAGCCGACAAGCGGCGAGCTCGACACCTTGTAGCCCGACGTGCGGAGCGCGGCGACCCCAGGCACGTTCTGCGACGCCATCGTGACAACGAACAGCGGCAACGCGACGCCGATCACCGCGTGCAGGGAGAACCGCGGCACGACGAGCACCGGCTCGGCCAGCTCCAGGCGTATGCCGCCCGTGTGCAGCAGGCCCTGGGCGCCCGCGATGGCCACGCCCACGAGCAACGCCGAGATCACCGCGTAACGCGGCAGAAAGCGGCGCCCGAGCAGGTAGGTGCACAGCATGGCCATCGTCATCGCGAACTGGATCTTCATCGCCGCGAAGGCATCCAGCCCGAAGCGCAGCAACACGCCCGAGAGCATGCCAGAGGCGATCGACATCGGAATGCGGTTCAGCGCGCGCTCGAACCAGCCGGTGAACCCGCACAGCGTGATGAGGCCCCCCGAGACGAGGAACGCGCCCACCGCCTCGCGCATCGAGAGGCCGGCCGTCCCGGTGATCAGCATCGCCGCGCCCGAGGTCGACCACGCGGTCGCGATGGGCATCCGGTAGCGCAGCGACAGCCCGATGCAGGTCAGCCCCATGCCGAGGCCGAGCGCCCACATCCAGGAGCCGATCTCCTTCTCCGTCGCGCCGAGCGCAGCCGCCGCCTGGAAGATGATCGCCGCCGAGCTGGTGAAGCCCACCAGCACCGTCACGAGCCCCGCGTTCACCGCGGACACAGAGAAGTCTTTTACCAGGGCCATGTCGCTTCCGATCGTGGTTCCGGAGGATCAAACGCCGATCCGTCGCTGCTCTCGGTCCTGGAAGAACGGGCTGTCCACGATCCGGTCGCTGTCGTTCTGGCAGACATCGAGGTGGAACCTCGTCGGGCCGGGGTACCTGAAATAGTTGCGCGGGATCTCGATCATGTGGGCCCGCGCGCGGTCGTACCTCGACGTCTCGCAGATGAACCGCAAGGAGAACGCGTCCCTCGACTCGAGAGGACCATCGCCCAGCAGGACGCTCCTGTGGATCACGTACTTGTCCATCAGCAAGATGTCCCCGAGCTCGTAATCGTCCTCGACAGCGAAGAACTCGAGCAGGTTGTTCATGCCGGAGGAGTTCAGGGGGCCGTCGCGCAGCGCAACGTAGTCCTCGAACGCGATTCCGCCGGCGTCGATCCGCTCCTGGATGCACCTGAAGACGGCGGGATCGACGTGAGAGTACATGTATTCCCCGGAGATGATGTCCTTCGGGACGTACCTCATGCCGCCGCGCTGGCCCTTCGTGTCGATGGGGTGGAGGGGCGCCCAGATCGTGCAAGCGTAGTCCTCGGTCCTGTGGAAACCGAAGCTCTGCGACTCGATGTGCCACTCGAAGCCCTTGCTGAGATTCCTCTTCAGCTCGAAGCCCACGCCCTGCGTGAAGAACAGACGGTGCCCGGTGAGCGCCGACATCGCCGCGCGGAACTTCCGGTCGCGCAGCAGCTCGTAGATCATCGCGTCGCCGGAGCACAGGTCGTACCCCAGCCTGCTGAAGCCCTTCTGGTAGCTGTCCGTGGGCGTGGAGAGCTCCGCCCTCACCTTGTCCCTCAGGTAGAGGACCATGTCCTCGGAGAAGAATCTCTTCAGAAGAACGAAGCCGGTTTGCCGGTAGCTCTCGATGTCTCTCTCCGTGATGCTGAACTTGTCGCTGATCGTTTCCATGAATCGCCCTGTTGTTGACTCGATCGATGTTCGCCCTGATGGCGGTAGTTGGCTCGTGAAGCTGGCCGCCTCTTGCCGTCGACGCGGCGCATGGGCCAGCCGATGCGCCGCGCCGCGAGGCTATGAAGCCCGTTTCATGCTCCGCACGCGAATGCCCCTCATGACGGCCGGGCTGGTCGTCCGGCTCGGCGTGACGGCGCCGAACACGCCCTCCCGAGCGAGCGACCTGGTGAACTTCGAGAGCCACTCCTCGCCGAGCTCGGAGAACGAGCATCCGAGCCGCCAGAGCAGCTGGTGCGTTCTATCGTGGTCGTAGCGGACGTTGCGCGGCTTCCTCGACGCCCAGAAATATCCCAGCGCCAGGTCCGAGTCCTTCTGCTCCCGGACGGCGCCGAAGAGGCTCGAGAACGAGACGTGCTCCGACCGCTCGAACGCGATGCCGTTCCTCCGCAGCGCGTCGAAGACCTGCTCGAGGGCGACCTCATAGGGGCTGTCGACGTGGAACACGCCGCCCCGCGTGTTGGGATCGAGCGAGATCGCGACGATGCCGGCGGCGACCTGGTCGATGGGGCTCAGCGCGATCGTGTCCTCGATCTGCTGCGGCACCTTCCCCACCTTGGCGCAGGCGGCCAGGAACTGGACGAGGCGGTTCTCCCGAGCGTTGCGCTGGAAGCGTCCGGTCCGCGAGTGCCCCGAGACGTTCCCGGAGCGGTAGATGAAGCCTCGCCCGCCCGCCGCCTCGAAGCCCTTGATCAGGCGCTCCGCCATGTACTTGGTCGACTCGTAGTGGTTCTGGAACTCCTGCCCCACGTCCAGCGAGTCCTCCGAGAAGCTGACGGGCTCCGGGGCGGGATTGACGCCGCTGACCGCCAGCGTGGACATGTAATGCAGGTCCTTGGGCCGTCGATGCATCGCCAGGTCGATGCAGGTTTGCACCGGAGCCACGTTGTTCTTGCGGAACTCCTCGTCCGACCCGAACAGCCGGGTATCGGCGGCGAAGTGGTAGATCGCGTCGGTCTCCGCCGCGAGGTGCGAGTACAGCCCCGGAGACAGCCCGAAGCGCTCCAGCGCGACGTCGCCCTCGATCACGGTGTAGCGCCCGACGAGGCCGTCGAGCGACGTGCCGGGAAAATACCAGTCGAACGCCGCGCGCAGCCGCTGCGCCGCCGAGGAGCCCTCCTTCCCGCGGACCAGGCAATAGACATGCGCCTTCGACCGCGACAGCAGCTCGTGCAGCACATGCACGCCGAGGTAGCCTGTAGCGCCGGTCAGGAGAACCGCCTCGTACGGCGGCCGGGGCCGTGCGACCGTCTGCGCGACGAGGTCGGGCGGAACGTACGTGATGAGGCCGGTGCGCGTCCCCGGCTCCGCGACGATCCGGGGGGCCGGCGCGCTCCATCCGAGCAGCGCGGCGAGCTCACGCTTCATGTCCTGCATCACCGCTGTCATCTCCACTCCGCCTCCGCCCCATGTCCCCGGAAAAGACAGGTCCAGAGCCAGCTGGCCGCCGACGATCCGGGCGGTGAGCTTCAGCTCGTGGCCGCGGTGGTTGCTCTTGCCTCGCGCGCGCCCGATGTCGTACCGGGCCGGGGTGACGGGGAAGCGGGGGTCGTGACTGAAATCGATGTCGCCGAGATAGTTGTAGCAGACCGCCGCCGACGGCGTGGCCGGCCGCTCTTCCCGGGCGCCATCCCTGCGCAGCACGCCGTAAGCGACGCCCAGATCACGGACCTCGCGCATCGCCGACGCCGCGGAAGCCACCGTGTGCCGGACGCTCCCCTCGCTCACGTCGATGAGCACCGGGAACGTGGAGGTGTGCCACCCGACGACGCGGCTGACGTCGACCGAGTCGTCGAACGCGACCCGACCGTGGCTCTCGACGTCGACGCCGAGCTCCCTCAGGCCTCGGCGACGCGCCAGGCAGAACGCGAACGTGCCCAGCAAGACCACGTGAATGGGCGCTCCCAGCTCGGTGGTCACGTCCCGCAGCAAGAGTCGAGTCTCCTCCTCGGAGAAGCCGATCCACAGTGTGTGGGCCGCGCCATCGGTGTTCGACGCGTCGTACCTGGGCGCGGTGAGTCGAGCCGCCGCGGCCGTCGCGTCCAGCCATGCGCCGCCGTTGCTGTAGAGCGTGCTCTTGTGCTCCTCGATGTGGGCGACCCAGTCCCAGAAGGTCGTCCGGCTGGGCGCGACGGGCGAGGGCGCACCGGCGCGGTGGTCGCTGTACAGCCTCGCCAGCTCGGACACCAGGAGCCGCCAGGAGATCATGTCGACCGCGACGTGGTGCGCGACAAGCAAGAGGTGGTCTGGCCCCGACGCGCGCTTGAACAGGTGGCATCTGATCAGCCGCCCTTCCGCCAGAGAGAGCGACTGCTGCACTCGCTGCGAGGTCTCCTCGATGTGATCCTCGAACGAGGCCTCGCTCGTGCTCGCCGCGATGAACGAGACATCCATCGCTCCCTCCGCGTCCTCTGCGGCCACGACGCGACCCAGGTCGCCGAGGGCGTCGCGGCCGTAGGCCGTACGCAGCGAAGCGTGGTTCGAGATGAGCTGCCCGAGGGCCCTGCGCATCGCATCGGCGTCGACCTCCACGCCGCACTCGAGGAGGACCGCCTGGTTGTAATGGTCGGGAGCGACCAGCTGTTGACGGAAGAAGAAGTCCTGGGCGGCCGAGAACGAGCGGCTCTCTCCGGCAGCCTGCTTGCCGCTCCGGGGCGGCAGCGCCCGGGCGCCGTCGCGGATGGCTTGAAGCAGACCCGACACGGTCGGGTTCTTCAGGAACGCGTGCGCGGTCACCGCGTGGCCCTTGACCTGCAGGTCGGCGATGAGCTGGATCGCGTCCAGCGAGTCGCCGCCCAGATTGAAGAAGCCGTCGTCGTCGCCGAAGGAATCCACCTGGAGCGTGCGCTGCCACAGCGCGCGCACCTCCTGCGCCAGCGGGGATCCGGCGGGAGGAGCGTCGGCCGGGCGCTCGGCGCCGCGCGGCGGCGCCTCGGCCAGCCGCGACAGCACCTGCTCTTTCAGCGCCTTCAGGTCGGTCTTGCCATTCTCGTTGCGCGGGAGCTGCTCCATCGGCAGAAAGACGCTCGGGATCATGTGGTCTGGCACGAGGCTCTCGAGCCGCGTCTTCAGCCAGTCGAGAGGGTCGTCGGGCTTCGGGCCCGTGAGCGCGGCGACGATCCGGTTCTTGCCCCTGACCTCCGGAAAGAAGACGGCCGCCTCGCTGACGCCGTCGACCGTGCGCAGCACGCTCTCGATGTGCTCGAGCTCCACCCGGTACCCGTTGACCTTGACCTGGCGATCGACGCGCCCGAGGAACAGCGCCACGCCATCGTCGTCGATCGACACGTAATCTCCGGTCTTGTAGAACCGCCCGGGCGCCTCCTCGCCTGAGCCGATCAGGACGAAGCTCCTCTCCGTGGCGGCGGGATCCCCGACGTAGCCGGCGGCGACGGAGGGGCCTCCGATGTACAGCTCTCCTCTCGCGTCTCTCTCGCGAAACACGCCGTCCTCGCAGCGGACCTTCAACACCGTGCTGCCGAGCGCGCGGCCGATCGGTATCGACTCCGACCTCAGCTCGGCGATCTGCTCGACTCCGGCGATCGGATAGGCGGTGACGCCCACGGTCGTCTCCGTCGGGCCGTAGTGGTTCGCGAGCGTGCGGACGAGGCCGGAGTCCAGGATCCTCCGGGCGAGGCTGACAGGCAGCGCTTCCCCGCCGAGCACGAGGTAGAGCAGCCGCAGCGCCTCGTCGCGCGGCTCTGTCGCGAGGGAGAAGATCGCGTTCCAGTGGGAAGGCGTGATCTTCAAGAACTGGATCTGGTTGTCGCTCAGGTAGTCGCGCAGCGCGGCCGGGTCCTTCCTCGTCCGTGCGTCGATCAGGTGGAGGCATCCGCCCGTGTACAGCGAGAGGAACAGCGACGTGTTGCCCAGGTCAGCCGCGAGGGTGCTGACGTGGGCGTACCGGAGGCCCGGCTCGACGCTCAGGCGGGCGGCGATCGCCGAGGTGTAGTGCGCGATGTTGCCGTGGGTGACGGCGACGCCCTTCGGCTTTCCGGTGGAACCGGAGGTGTACAGCACGTAAGCGACCTGGTCCGCGGTCACCGGCGGCAACGCGACCTCGGTGGAGGGGCGGCGCGCGTCGTCGATGCAGATCGCGGGCAAGCCGAGCGCCTGCAGCGAAGCGAGGCGCTCTTGCTCGCAGAGAATGACGCGCGCGTCGATCGACGCGAGGCGGTTCATGTTCTCTGCATGGTTCCCGTCGTCCTCCACGACCGTGTACGCGGCGCCCGCCTTCATCACGCCGACCAGGGCCACCAGCGCGTCCGCCGTCCGCTGCATGTAGAGCGCGACGAGCGCGCCGTCCGAGTTGCCAGCCTCCGACAGAAACGCAGCCAGCTCATTCGCCCGCCGCACCAGCTCGCCAAAGCTCAGGCGGCTCTTGCCGGCGACCACGGCGAGGCGGCCTGGCGTGCTGCTGGCGATTGAATCTATCTGATGAATCAACATAGTGCGTGTCTTCCTCGAAGATCCCTGCGATGGGTCTCATGGTGTGTCTTGTTCGTGCGCACAGCTGTAAGTCGAAGCCAGGCAGTGTTGACCACCGGACGGAGCGCCTCGTCGGCTCGCTCGATGGTTGGCGCGGTCGGGGGTGATCGCGGCCCGTGTCAGGCCGCGCGGATCGTCGACGTCAGCGCGGCGCTCGCTTCGTGGGCGAGGAACGCGGCCCTCGCGGCCGGGAAGTCCATGATTCCGACGCGTTGCAGCAGCTTGACCAGGTTGGCCTTGGTCTTCGTGATGTATCCGTTCATGCTCGCCAGATAGGTCTCGTGGGTCTCGTCGATCACGCGGCTCACCTGGCTCTCGGCGAGGCCGTACGCGGACAGGACCTTCCGGTCGAAGCCCCGCTCGGGGTCGCCGGCGAGATAGTCGTCGAGGTAGCTCGGCAGCAGCGTTGCGATGACGGTCTTCGTCGCGTCGGGGAGCCGCGCCCAGTGGGCCTTCGTCAGCCTCGCGAAATAGTTCGCGTGCCGGCCCTCGTCCGAGACGTGGTCGGTCATGACCTGCGTGAACGTGCGCGTCGCGTCCTTCTCTCGACCGATGCTCAAGAGGTCCTTCGTCAAGGTGTGCTCCGCGAGGCACACGGAGATGAGCTGGAAGTCATGGTGCATGTGCTGCGGCAGGACCTCGAAGGCGCGCCGTACGGCGTCCAGATTGCCGTTGGTGTCGGGCACCTCGACGGGCTGGACGCCGCTCAGCGCCTTCATCTGGAGGATGAAATCCAGCGCGACGTAGGCGTGGTAGCCCTCGTCGATCACGATGGCCAGCGCTTCTCGTTTCTCGTTGTCGCTCGCGCCCTTGATCTCGTTGTTGACGATGTTGAGCGCGCAGTCGATGACGTACCGCGTCTCGAGGAGGCCGATCTCGTACATGTACCTGTAGGCCGACTGGGTGAGGACGAACGAGATCGCGTCTTCGCCCAGGCCCGTGACGATGGGGTGCTCGCTCAACGGCTGGCGTGAGCGAGGAAAGATGTACTCGCCCTGGGTGATGTCCGGCACGACGATCCGCGGGCTGTTGCGGACCGTGGCCGAGGCATACCACCTCTCGACCGATTCCGGATCTGACGGTGCGCTCCGCGCTGCGATGGGGTTCATGAGTGGGTCTCCCTTGCGATTCGGTGAATTGATGGCCTGTGACATGAATGCTCTTCGTGATGCGGGCGGCGTGCTCGGAGCGCGTCAGACGGCCGACGTCGGCTGGCCGTCCGCCGCCGCCCGGTCGGCCCTCGACAGCTGGATCGACTCGGCGAGCGCCTCGGCCAGCGAGGTGAGGTCGTCGAGGCTGTGGGCGGCCGATATGAAGATCGGCTCCTCGAGCGAAGGCGGCATCAGGAAGCCGCGCTCCAGCAGGCGAGCATGAACCTTCTTGAAGACGTCGTAGTCCTGGGTCTTGACGTCCTTGTACGACCTCATCGGCTCCCGGCTGTCGCGGAAGGCGACGCCGGCGAGCGCTCCATGGCGGGAGAAGTGAAACGGGATGTGCCGTGCCGCGAACTGGCGACGGATCGCGGCCTCGAGCCAGGAGCCTTTGGCGTCCAGCGCCTCGTAGAAGCCGGGGCGCGCCAGCACGTCGAGCGCGGCGTTGCCGGCCGCCATCGTGAGCGGGTTGGCCGCGAACGTCCCGGACTGGAACACCTTGTTGCCGGCGGCGACGTGCTGCATGTAGCGCGCCTTTCCTGCGTAGGCGCCGATCGGCGCGCCGCCGCCGATGATCTTCCCGAAGGTCACGAGGTCGGGGTCGATGCCGAGCGAGTTGCAGACACCACCGAAGTTGAACCTGAAGCCGGTGACGACCTCGTCGAAGATGAGCAGCGCGCCGTGACGGTCGCACAGCGCTCTGATCCGCGCGTGGAACCCAGACCGCGGCTTGACGAAGCCCATGTTGGTGGCGAAGGGCTCGACCAGGACGGCCGCGATCTGGGGCCCGTGCGCGGAGAACAGCTCTTCGAGCTGGTCCTCGTCGTTGTACTCGCACAGCAGCACCTCGCGGTTCAGCTGCTCGGCGATGCCCTGGGTTGCGCCCTTCATCTTCGCCGCTGCCGGGCCGAGGTTCTGCGGCGTCGCCAGCAGAGCATCGGAGTGCCCGTGGTACGCGCCGCCGAACTTGACCAGGAGGCTCCTGCCGGTGTGGGCTCTCGCGATGCGCGCGGCGGTCATGACCGCCTCGGTTCCGCTGCACACGAAGCGGATCTTGTCGATCGACGGTGTGCTCGCGACGATCTTCTCCGCGAGCTGATATTCGAGCGCGGTGGAGAGGCCGTAGACGGTGCCGAGAGAAGCCTGTCTGGAGACGGCCTCGACCACCTCGTCTCGCGCATGACCGAGGAGGAGCGCGCCGAACGCGTTCAGGAAGTCGATGTAGACGTTTCCGTCCGCATCCATGATCTTTGACCCTCTGGCCCAGGCGGCGCAGATCGGGTTGCCCCCGACCTGCGCGAACGCCCGCATCGGGGAGCTGACCCCATCCGGCATGACCGAGCGGCCGTGCATGAACAGATTGGCTGATTTGGTGGTGAATCTCATCGTAGATAGGTGTCCATTGCAGGGTTGTTCGACGGCGCTGTTCAGCGGGCCCCGGGGCGAGGAACCAGGGAGGAGCTCCGGGGAGCGCCGACTGGCAGGGCCAGTCCGGGACACCCGAGCAAGCTCATGCGCTGACGCGATCGCGTCAGCGATCTCCTGGTCGCTGAGGATCAGGGGCCCGGCTGGGCTGATGACGACGTTGCCCTTGGCGACGCTGCCTTGGCGACGCTGCCTTGGCGACCTGGCGTTGCACCGCGCATGCCAGCGGCGATGTGGCCGGAAGTCTCGCCGATCGCCGCGACGGCCGGCGCCGCGCCGTCGCGGTTCGATCACGGCATTGCCCGATCAAGCAAGCGCGTGCCCGCGCTGACGTGCCCGCGATCTCGGGGTCGAGCCTACAGGGAGCCGACGAGCGGCGGCGTGTGGACGCGCGACCGCGTGAAGGGTCGCGACCGCCCCGTGCGAGTCACGTCATCCGCGCAGCCGGCGCAGGACGGTCTCGACCTGAGCGTTCAAGCTTGTGACGACCTCGCCGGCCGGGCGGCTCGAGCTCATGCCGGCCGCCTGTCCGGCCCACAGCGACATGAGCTCCGCGCGTCCTGCTGCCGCGGCAGCCCGCCGGATGTCCGTGGTGAGCTCGTGCTGGATCGGATAGGGCGGGATGGCGTCGTCGTGACGGCTCATCTCGGCGATGAATCGGTTCGCGATGCCGCGCGCTGGCTTGCCCGAGAAGACCCGGGTGAGCACCGTGCTCTCGTCCGTCGCAGAGAGGACCGCGTCCTTGTGCTTCGGGTGAGCGCCGCTCTCCGGACACGGCAGGAACGCCGTCCCGAGCTGGACCCCTGCCGCCCCGAGCGCCAGGGCGGCCACGATACCCCGGCCATCCATGATCCCCCCGGCGGCGACGACCGGTACGCGGACCTGATCGACGACCTGCGGGAGCAGCGCCATGAGCCCGACCATCGAGCGGTCGACCGGCGCGAGGAACGTCCCTCGATGTCCGCCGGCCTCGGCGCCCTGGGCCACAATGAGATCGACGCCGGCGTCGGCCAGCGCGGCGGCTTCTCGAACGGTGGTCGCGGTCCCCATCACCGAGCAGCCCGCGCTGTGAAGCTGCTGCAACCACGCCGCGGAGAGCACCCCGAACGTGAAGCTGAGGAGGGGCACGCGCTCTTCCAGGACGACGCGCAGCTGCTCCTCGAGGAGCGGGACGCCCTTGAGCTGGGTCGGCGCTTCGAGCCCGAGCTCTCGCCGATAGACGTGCATCGCCTCGTTGATCTTGTCGACCCCGCTCGCCGCCTCGGCCCGAGGCTCGCCGACGAAGACGTTGACGGCGAAGGGGCGTCCGGTCAGCGCGCGAATCTCCCTGATGGCGCTCCGGATCGCCGCGGCATCCATGTACCCGGCGCCGAGCGAGCCCAGTCCTCCGGCGTTCGCGACCGCGGCCACCAGCTGAGGGGTCGTCACGCCGCCGGCCATCGGCCCCTGGACAATGGGCAACGCGACGCCGAGCGCCCTCGTCAATTGCGTGTCGGGCCACATCTTCAGGACCTCGCGGTGGGTGCCCGATAACAGGGCTCTCTGCGTGGGACCCTAGCGTGGATCTCTGCGCGGGCAACGGAGGATGACGGGCGACGTCGATGCTGAATGCGCTCGCCGGCACGGCGTGGCGCGCAGGTTATACCGAGCTTCAGCGTTTGCCTGGTCCCGTGGTCGCGAGGCGGCCCAGGCCGATCCCCCGTGACGCCATCGCCGGTCGAGTCCCCGCGCGCTCCTCCTCTCTCCCTTCGTCCTTGCGCCGCTGCGTTGAACTCTCCCTCTCCTGCAAGGAGCAAATATTTCAACCCAGCGGTACAACGAACACCCCCGCCCCTCCGGCTTCTCCACGGGAGGCGCGCGGCGCTAGAGTACCGCGATGCAACGGATCGAATGGACCTGCCTCGCGGCGTGCGCCGCCTTGAGCACGGCGCTGGGCTGCAATGCGATCTGGGGGATCTCCGAGGGGGAAAGCGGCGGGGCGCCCGCGGCGGGCGGCGCGGGCGGCGCGGGCGGCGCAGGCGGGAACGGCGCCGCCGGGGGTCCGCCTCCGGAGTGCCCGTCCGAGCCGTTCACCGGGCGCGCGCCGGGCGCGTGCCAGCAGGCCGACGGCGATCACGATTACCTCTCCGATCCGGAGAACTGCTGTGTTCCCGGCAGGAGCTGCCTCGGCGGCGCCTGCGAGGGGGGCCAGTGCCAGCCGGTCGTCCTCACCACGATCACCGACGAGCACGAGGCGCTCGGCATCGCGGTGGAGGGGGACGGGGACGACGCGCGCGTGCTGTGGGGAAGCGGTTATGGGAGCACGGTCTTCGCGACCGAGAAGGCGGCGTTCGGCGCGACCGAGCCGCTGGTGGTCCTCGACTCCCTCGCGAGCATGCTCGCGCACGCCGACGGCTCGCTGTTCATCACCGACTGGAGCGCGTCCGAGGTGTACCGGATGCCGCTCGAAGGGAACATCACCGTCCCGACGGTGGCGAGCGCCGAGGGAGAGGCGCGCTACCGGGCGCCTGTGGTCGGCAACGGCTGGGTCTACTGGATCACCGGGAGTTCTCAGGAGCCGTACCAGGAGGCCGACGCGCCCCAGGCCCCGCAGCACATCTGGGCAGCGCGGGTCGACCAGACCGACCAGGCAGGGCTGCCGGTGCTCGACAGGCACACGTACGTCGGCGGCCTCGCGCAGGACGGCACCCATCTCTACTGGACCGAGCTGGAGCCCGGCGGCGAGCAGAGCACGGTCCGCAGGATGGCGCTCGGCGAGCCCAGCACGCCCGAGACCGTCGCGTCGACGCGCGTCGAGGGCGACGAGCTGCCCGGGGAGATCGCGGTCGGCGAGCGCATCTACTGGATCGTCGGCGGCAACATCCACGCAGCGAACAAGGACGGCTCCGGCGCAGGGGTGCTCACGCCGGCGGACTACCCCGCGCGGCTCCTGACGGACTCCACCTTCGTCTACTGGTACAGCGGCGGCGATAACCAGCTCCAGCGGGTGCGCACCTCCGGCGGCGCGCCGGAGCCGCTCGCCGACAGCGCCGCTTACGTCCGCAGCCTCGCGCAGGACTGCCGCGCCCTCTACTGGACGACATGGGCAACCGAGGAGGCGCCTGCCTCGGTGATCAAACTGGCCAAGTGAGCGTGCCGACCGGCGGGCGCGCGGCGACCGAAAAAACAGCGGGATCCGCGAGGCGAAGAGCAACGCCCGGGCAGAACCGACCGCGCTCAGGTATGTGTAGGACGGATCGATCGCCGGCCGCGCCGGCGCGCGCATCCCTTCTTGAGCAGAGCGGAGGAACGGTTCGATGCCCATGGACCTTGAAAAGCCCACCTGTGACGACTCCCTGATACGGCAGCTCTCGATATCGATCTTTCAGCTGCCCATCCTCAGCGTTGCGGACGAGCTCGGCGTGTTCTCGCATCTCGAGCGGGAGCCCACGGGCATCGCGGAGCTGGCCAGGCAGCTCTCTCTCAGCTTCCGCGCGACCGAGGCGCTCCTGGCCTCCCTGGCCGGAATGGGGCTCCTGGCCCGGTTTCAGGGCAAGTTCCACCTCACCGAGACGTCCCGCAACTTCTTGCTCCCGGACAGGCCGTTCTACTGGGGCCACATGTTGCGGTTGATCGGTCAGGTTCCGGTCACGCACAGCACCCTGCTGGAGACCCTGCGGCGGGACGGGGCCATCGCGTGGGACGCCGGCAAGGTCATCACGGAGGAGTGGGACCGTGTGGACCTGTCGGAGGAGCGGGCGTTCGTCTTCACCCGGGCGATGCACAGCCACTCCTTCGCCACGGCGGTCGGGCTCGCGCAGCGGGTCGAGCTGACGGGCGTGGGGCGCCTGCTCGATGTCGCCGGCGGCTCTGGCTGCTTCAGCATCGCCCTGGCGCGGCAGAATCCTCACGTGCAGTTCACGGTCGCCGAGCTGCCGCCCGTGTGCAAGACGACGAGGCAGTACGTCGCGGAGCACGGCCTCGAGGGGCGCATCGACGTGGTGGCGCTCGACATGTTCCGCGACGCGTGGCCTCCGGGTCACGACGTGATCTTCTTCGCCAACGTCCTCCACGACTGGGACAGCGCGCGCCGGCAGCGCTTGATCCAGCGCAGCTTCGAGGTGTTGCCCCCGGGCGGCCGCATCCTCATCTACGAGCTCCTGCTCTCGGACGGGCAGGACGGCCCGCTCACGGCGGCGCTGAGCTCCATGAACATGGTGTATCTGACCCCCGGCAAGCAGCTCACGGCCGGCGAGCTCGACGAGCTCGTCCGCGGGTGCGGGTTCACGGACGTGTCCGTCATGCCGGCGTACGCCGGATACTCGCTCATCAGCGCCAGAAAACCCCTCGATCGCTGAGACCGGCCTTGTGCCGGCTCACGGACGCGTGACCCCGGCGAAACCCGACGGCGCGTTCAGCGGTTGCGCATGGACCGCGCGCGGGGCGTGTTGCTACCCTCCCCGGCACCATGAACTACCGCAATCTCGGACGCACCGGCCTGAAGGTCAGCCCGCTCTGCCTCGGCACGATGAACTTCGGCCCGGAGACCAGCGAGCCCGACAGCTTCGCCATCATGGACCGGGCCCTGGAGCACGGGATCAATTTCTTCGACACGGCCAACGTGTACGGCCGGAAGCGCGGAGAGGGGATCACCGAGCAGATCGTCGGGCGCTGGCTCGCCCAGGGCGGCGGGCGGCGGGACCGCATCGTCCTCGCCACGAAGGTCTACGGCGCCATGGGCGAAGGGCCGAACGACAGGAGGCTCTCGGCCTATCACATCCGCCGCGCCTGCGAGGGGAGCCTGCGCCGCCTGCAGACGGACCATATCGACCTCTACCAGATGCACCACATCGATCGCGAGACGCCCTGGGACGAGATCTGGCAGGCGATGGAGCAGCTCGTCCGCGAGGGCAAGGTCCTCTACGTCGGCAGCAGCAACTTCGCCGGCTGGCACATCGCGCAGGCGAACGGCCTCGCCGCGCAGCGGCACTTCCTCGGCCTCGTCTCGGAGCAGTGCGTGTACAACCTGAGCGCGCGCACCGTCGAGCTGGAGGTCCTGCCCGCCTGCCGCGCGTTCGGCCTCGGCGTCCTGCCCTGGAGCCCGCTCGCCGGGGGGCTGCTCGGCGGCGCCCTCCAGAAGGCGCGCGAGGGCCGGCGCGCCTCGGCCGACGCGCAGGCGCGCATCGAGAAGAGCCGCGCCAAGCTGGAGGCCTACGAGGCGTTCTGCGCCGAGCTCGGCGAGAAGCCCGCCGACGTGGCCCTGGCCTGGCTGCTCCAGAACCCGGTCGTGACCTCGCCCATCATCGGCCCGCGCACCGCCGAGCAGCTCGACGGGAGCCTGCGCGCCCTCGAGATCCGGCTGACTCCGCAGCACCTGAAGCGCCTCGACGAGGTGTTCCCCGGCCCCGGCGGCGAGGCGCCGGAGGCCTACGCCTGGTAGCGCCGCGCCGGGAAACGCTCGTGCACAAGGAGATGAACATGAATCGATGGCGGTATGAGCAAGGGCTGCAGGACGTCGGCAACGGCTGCTTTGCGTATCTCCAGCCGGCCGGCACCTGGGGGCTCAGCAACGCGGGGCTCGTCACCTCGGACGGCGAGGCCCTGCTCGTCGACACGCTCTTCGACCTGAAGCGCACGCGCGAGATGCTCGACGCCATGCGCGCGGCGACCCCCGCCGCGGCGCGGATAGGCACCGTCGTGAACACCCACGCGAACGGCGACCATTGCTACGGCAACGCGCTCGTCGACGGCGCGACGATCATCGCCACGCGCGCCGGCGCCGCCGAGATGGATGAGGTCCCCGCGCCGATGCTCGCCATGCTGATGCGACAGGCGCGCAGCGGCGCCGCCGGCGCGCTCGGCGAGTACCTCGTCCATTGCTTCGGCGCCTTCGATTTCGACGGGATCGCCCCCACGGCGCCGACCCGGGTCTTCGAGGGGGAGCTGACCGTCGCGGTCGGGGGCAAGGAGGTCCGCCTCATCGAGGTGGGCCCCTCCCACACGAAGGGCGATCTGCTCGTGCACGTGCCCGCGGACCGCGCGGTCTACACGGGAGACATCCTCTTCATCGACGTGACGCCGATCATGTGGGCGGGGCCCGTCGGCAACTGGATCAAGGCGTGCGACACAATCCTGGCGCTGGACGTCGACGTCATCGTGCCGGGGCACGGCCCGATCACGGATCGCGCCGGCGTGCGCGCGGTCCGCGATTACCTCGTGTACATCCGCGATGAGGCGCGTCGCCGCTACGACGCCGGCATGCCCCCGGCCGACGCCGCCCGCGACATCGCGCTCGCCGACTACGCGAGCTGGAGCGACGCGGAGCGCATCGCGGTGAACGTGCACACGCTCTACCGCGAGTTCAGCGGAGGAGAGCTCACCCCGCCCGGGCCGGTCGAGCTCTTCGGCCTCATGGGCGAGCTCGCGCGGAGGCCGCGCTGAGGTAGCCAGAAGGAGAGAATTTAACGCAAAGGCGCAAAGGCGCAAAGACGCAAGCGGAGAAGAAGAAATGGGGCGCAATCCGCAGTGCGATCACCACGACTCACGAGCTTTGGTTCGTCCTCACCCATTCTCTGGCCTTTTTTTGCGCCTTTGCGCCTTTGCGCCTTTGCGTTAAATTCTGATCACCACGACCGCCTCGGCCGACAGGACATCCGGCCCAATCTCCTCGTGAGATCGAAGCAAAGATAAGCCAAGCACACACACCAGCCGTCGTCCCTGGCAGCAGGCACAGCGCGGCGCCTCGGCCCCGCGCAAAAGGGGCGCTGCCAGCCGCCGAGGACAGAGAGCTTCCCCCGAGAGCGACTCCGGGTCAAGCAGAGGCGATGACGCGCGGACAGCCAATGTCCTTGCCGTCGCGCCGCCGTGGCGCGCCGCGGATCACCCCTTCAGGCCGGTGCGGGCGACGCCCTCGATCACGTACCGCTGCGCGGCGATGAACACCGCGAGGACCGGGACGCTCGCCACCACCGCGCCCGCCGTGACGAGCGCGTAATCGGTGGCGTGGGCCGCCTGAAGCAGCGCAAGGCCGGGCGACAGCGTGAGCTTCTCCGGGTTGAACAGCACGTAGATCGGCCAGAGAAAGTCGTTCCAGTTGCTCAGCAGGCTGAGCACGGCCAGCGTGGCCAGGGCCGGCTTCGACAGAGGCAGCACAATTTTCCAGAAGACCTGGAGACGGCTGGCGCCGTCGAGCGCGGCGGCCTCCTCGAGCTCCCTCGGGAGCCCGAGGAAGAACTGGCGCAGGAAGAAGACGCCGAACGCCGAGGCGGCCGGCGGCACCACGAGCGCCGGGAGGCTGTCGAGCCAGCCGAGGGCCCGGACGATCAGGTAGTTCGCGGGCAGGAACAGGATCGGCGGGATGAACAGCGTGGCGACGGCCGCGGCGAGCACGAGCCGCTTGCCGCGGAACTCCATGCGCGCGAGCGCATACGCCGCCGGGGCCGCCGTGGCCAGCACGAGCAGCGCATGGGCCACCGCGGCCAAGACGCTGTTCAGGAGCCAGCGGAGCACCGGCGCCCCGGAGCTCGAGCCCGCGAGCGCCTCGTAGCTCTCGAGCGTCGCCCGCGCGGGCAAGAGCGTGGGCGGCACCGCCGTCGCCTCCGGCGGCGACTTGAGCGAGGTGAGCGCCATCCAGATCACCGGAGCGAGGTAGACCACGGCGAGGAGGAGCAGCGCAGCATACGACAGGACACTCCCGATCTGCCGGCGGCGGACAGGACAGCTGTCGTCGAGCAGCCGGCGCCTCATCGAGCGTCCCCGCCGCCGCGCCGGCCGAAGAACAGGAGCAACATGCCGAGGTTCACGAGCGCGAGCAAGAACGCCTGGACGTAGCTCATGGCCGCCGCGGCGCCGAGGCGGAAGTTACGGAACCCCTCCTCGGCGATGTACATGATCGTGGTGCGCGTCTCGCTGCCAGGCCCGCCCCCGGTCATCAGATAGGCCTGTCCAAACATGTTGGCCGACCCGAGGACGGTCATCGTCACGACGAACACGAACACCGGCCTGAGCCCCGGCACCGTGACGTGGCGGAGCTGCTGCCAGCGGGTCGCGCCGTCGATGCGGGCAGCGTCGTAGAGCTCCCGGTGGATGTTCTGCAGCCCGGCCAGGTAGATCACGGCGTTGTAGCCGAGCGTCCACCACACCGTCATGCCCACCAGCGAGACCCACACCCACGGCACCGCCGTGGTCCAGCCCGTGTCGGCGGGCAAACCCACCTTCCCCAGCAGGTGGTTGATCACGCCGAGGTGCGGGTCGAGCAGGAGCCGCCACATCAGGGCCACGACCGCCACGCCGAGCACGTAGGGGGCGAAGAACATCGCCCGGAAGAACGATCGGCCGGGAAAGCGCCGGTTGAGCGCGAGGGCGAGCAGCAGCGGGAGCGTCACGAGGACAGGCACGCTCAGCGCCGTGAACAGCGCGGTGGCCCGCAGCGCGCGCCAGAAATTGCCGCGGATCGGCGAGCCGGACCGGAACAGATCCGCGTAGTTGTCGAGGCCGACCCACGGCCGCGACGGCAGGTATGGGTCCCAGTCGTGGAGGCTGATCCACACGCCGAGGACGATCGGCGCCGCGACGAAGAGGCCGAACAGCGCGAGGTACGGCGCGAGGAACAGGTAGGGAGCCCACCGGCGCGGCCGCGCGAGGCCGCGCTCCCGGAGCCGGCCGACGCCGGGGGCGCTCTGCGGGGCGCCGTCCGCCTCGGCCTGGCCGGGCTCCACGAGGGGGACGTCGACCGAGGTCACAGGGCCCTCGCGAACTTCTTCAGGTTGGCCGCGAGCAGCGCGTCGGCCTCGCGGGCAGCGCGGTTCAGGGCCTCGCGCGGCGCGGCCCGCAGCAGCACGGCCTCGTTCACCGCGAGATCGAGGGTGGACGCGCGCACCGCGTCGATCCCGGCGATCGCCGGCGGGAAGCGGACCACCGGCAGCTGCTCGGCGAAGATCGCCTGCTCCGTCATCCGCCCGAACGCGGCGCTCTCGCGCGCCGCCCGCCGGGCCGGCACCATGCCGGCCTGCGCCCACTCGATGGAGTGCTCGCTCAGCCAGGCGAGGAACACCACCGACGCCCTCAGGCGGCGCTGGCCGGCGCCGGTCGAGGGCTGCCGCGGGAGCACGAGGTGGTGCGCGTTGCCCCAGACCGCCGGCTGCGCGCCGATGACAGGCACCGGGAGGACGCCCCACCGGAGCCCGGGGATCGCCCGGTAGATGTTGATCATCCAGATGCCGTTCCAGAGAAAGGCGTTCCGGTTGTTGGTGAAAGCGATGCTGTCGGCGTCCTGGCCGACGTCGCGCGGGCTGTAGCCTCGCCGGATCAGCTCGAGCATGAAGCCGAGCGCCTCGACGCCGGCCTCGGAGTTGAACATCGCCCGGGCGCCGTCCTCCGAGAACAGCTCGCCGCCCGCCTGCCACAGGATCGACTGGAACATCAGCCCGCCGGTGAACAGGACCGGCGACACCCACGATCCCTGGATCCCCTTCTGTCTGAGGTGCTCGAGGACTTCCAGGTAGTCGCGCCGGGAGCGAGGGAGCGCGGCGTCGTCGAGGCCGGCGTCGGCCAGCAGAACGCGGTTGTAGTAGAGCCCGAGCGGGTGGATATCGAGGGGGACGCCGTAACGGCGGCCCCGGAAGACGCCGGCGTTCCAGAGCGTCTCGGAGAAGTCGGCGGCGCCGAGGCCGAGCGCCTCGGTCACCTCGTCGAGCGGGAGGACGGTGCGGTGGACCGCGGCCGTGGCCAGCTGGTCGGCGTGCATGACGGCCACGTCGGGGCCGCTCTCGCTGTCCACCGCGGCCGGCAGCTTCTGGTAGAAGTCGCCCCAGCGGTTCACGCTCATCCGCACCGTGATGTTGTCGTGCTCGCGGTTGAACCGCTCGATGAGCCGCTGCATCGGCGGCCGGTCGCCCCCGGTGAAGCCCGTCCAGAACGAGAGCTCGACGGGCGGGCCCGCGTAACCCCGGCTGCCGCCGGCGGCGATAGCCGCCTGCGCGCGCACGTCGACCGGCTCACCACGACAGCCGAGCAGCAGGAGGCCCGCAGTCGCCCCCACGCCGGCGAGGAGCTCGCGACGGCCCGGCAGCCGCCCGGCATCCCCCCGCGCAATCGGTGCTCGCCCCCTCTGCATCTGCCCTCGGCTCACGCAATCCCACCGCGGAGGGCTCGCTTCCGGCGTGTTGCCCGCGTCCGAGCCGGGATGCAGCTCACCCCGGTCCCCCGGCTGGCACGGCCATTTACACCTGTGTCACCCACCGTCCACAGGAATATTCCCCGAGCGCAGGGGCGACCACACGACTGTCGGATGTTGCCGTGTTGTTCGTTCTTCGATCTTGAGATTTTCTCCGCTGATGTCGTCGCTCACCAGGTTCATATCGACCAGGCAAGCTCATCGACGGCTGCGCGGCCTGCGGCGCCCGCCGCGCCGGCCGCAGGCCGCCCGCCTCTGCCAGGAGATGAGCCACGGGGCCGCAGAGGGCCTCCGCGCGCTCACATCGAGAAGCCGTCGCCCTGCCCCACCGCAGGACCGTCGCCCTGCCCCTCCGCGGAAGGGGCCTGCCTCTCCGCGGTAGGGGTCTCCCCCTCCTGGAGCTCCTCCACCGCCTTCGCGTGCTCGGAGAGCTCCGGCAGCGCGGAACGGTCGTAGTCGGGCGCGACCCAGAAGACCTCGGGCGCGGGCTTGTACTCGCTCGTATAGCGGCGCTCGTCGGCCCTGCCGTCCTTGTAACGGAGCGTGACGTGGGACCTCACGTCGTATCCGCACGAGCCCTTCTGGTGGCGTTTCACCTTGCCCTCGGAGAGCTCGGACTTCACGTAGATGCGGCGGATGAAGTCGTCGGTGTGCTCGGCCGAGACGCGGTGATCGACCTCCGCCACCGGGTCGCCGCCGAGGATCTCGACGCGGAGCACCGTCGGTTCCGGCAGATAGGCGTGGATCATGACCGGGAACGGGAGCGTGTTCCTGATCTTCAGGTCCGACTCCGGGTAGGTCACCATGGCGTCGAGCCCCATCGGGATGTAGGCGCTCGGGCGGGAGTGGCTCTGTCGGTCCGGCGTGTCGAGCGCGCCGAAGAGCGACGCGGCGTAGAGCGTGCTGGAGACCTGGCAGGTCCCCCCGCCGTAGCCGGGGACGGTCTCGTCGCCCAGGATCTCCGGCGCGATGGTGAAGCCGTTCTTGCGCGTCCGCGGGCCGACATGGGCGTTGAACGAGAAGGTCTCGCCGGGAGCCACGATGGTGCCGTCGATCTTGGACGCCGCGGCCTTGATGTTGACGGCGCGCCCGGCCTCCTTCCCGTGCCGCTTGAACTTCGTCTCGTACGCCGCGACGACCCGGCTGACGTCGACGCTCACCAGATCGTCGACGCCGACCGCGGGCGCGATGTACCGGACCGGGAGCTCGATGAGCTCCTCGTCGTCGTGGTCGCCGGCCCGGAGCGCCGCGAGGGAGGCGTCGATGTCGAGCTCGCGGCCGGCCTGCTCCGGGATCTTGCGCCGGTTCGCGAGGTCGAGCCGCGCGTCGACGGGCATCCGGTAGACCTGCGGGGCGAGCCGCTCGAGGAGCGCGCGGGCCCTCGCCTCGTCGACGGTCCACACGAGCGGCACGTCGATCCCACCGCGCCGCGCCCGCCGGGCCTCCCGGAGCCGCCGCGCCCAGGGGCCCTCGTGGCCGACGCTCTGCGCCGCCGCGAGCGTCTCGCCGACGTCGATCGCGACGCCCACCTCACCGAGCGTCGAGGTCAGCTCCACGTCGTCGTGACGGAGCCGGACGACGCGCGCGCGCAGGGCGTCGCGCCTCGCCTCGAGCCAGGTCGCCGGCGAGGCGCCGTCCGGAAGGAAGCGCTCGCCGATCGAGAGGCCGCGGACCACCGGCGAGGCCGGCAGCGCGTCGCGCACCGCCAGGGCGGCGCCCACGCCCGCCGAACCGCCGAGCGCCAAGACAAAGACGAGGGCCCTCGTATCCACGGCAGCTCGCCATGGTAGCCGGATCGCGGACGATCTGGAAGATCGCTAGGCCGTCGAGGGCTCTGTCGAGCTCCGGAGCTGCCAGCCGGGCGGCCTCAGCCGCCCCCGACGAAGTGCACGATCTCGATCACGTCGCCCTCGACGAGCTCGGCGGCCGTGTGCTCGGCCCGCGGCACCACCTCGCCGTTGCGCTCGACCGCCACGGGCCCCTCGGTCAGCCCGAGCAGCTCGACGAGCCTCCGCACCGTGACCGCCGCCGGCACCTCGCGCGCTTCCCCGTTCACCGTGATGTTCATGACCTCTTCACCTCGTCCACCGCGCCGCCATCGCGCCTCGCCGCCGCCGCCGCCCCCGGCTCGCCGGCCGCGGTCGCCGCGGCGAGCGCCGCCCGGAAGCGCCTCGCGTTCTCCACGTAGCTCGCGGCGCCCAGCCTGCCGAGCTCGGCCTGGTCCGGCCGCACCTCGCCCATCACCTGGGCCGGGTTGCCGCGCACCAGCGACCGCGGCGGGATCACCTTCCCCGGCGGCACCACCGCGCCCGCGGCGATCACCGAGCCCTCGCCGATCACGACGTTGTCGAGCAGGATGCTCCCCATCCCGATCAGGCACCCGTCGCCGACGCGGCAGCCGTGCAGGATCGCGCCGTGCCCGATGGTCACGTCGGCGCCGACGATCGTCTCCGAGACGCCGCTCGTCAGGTGCAGGCACGCGAGGTCCTGCACGTTGGTCCGCGGGCCGATGCGGATCGCGCCGATGTCCCCGCGCAGCACCGCGCCGAACCACACGCTCGCCTCGTCGCCGAGCGTCACGTCGCCGATCACCGTCGCGTTCGGCGCGAGGAACACGTCGCGCCCGAGCCGCGGCGACGCCCCGCCGAAGTCGAGGACGAGCGCCACGTCAGCCCCCCTCGGCGGCGACCACCGGCAGCGAGCGCCGCGCCGGCCCCGGCTCCGCGCCGCCCCGCTGCCGCGGCCGGGCCGCGGCGCGCGCCGCCTCCGTGAGCTCGGCCTGCAGCGAGTGCTTGTTCGCCCGCGCGATCGAGACCTCGACGACCTCGCCGAGCAGATCGAGCTCCCCCGCGCCCTCGATGTGCGCGATCTCGTGGCGCCCCGTCCGGCCCGACCAGAGCGCGCCGCCCTGGCCGCGCGCGCCGCCCGCGCCGCGCTCCTTGTCGCGCCCCTCGACGAGCACCGCCTGCGTCGTCCCCACGAGGCCCGACAGGTGGGCGGCGAGCAGCGCCTCGCTCGCCTCGAACAGGCGCGAGAGCCGCTCGCCCTTCACGCCCTCGGGCACGTCGTCCGGCAGCTTCAGCGCGGGGGTGTGCGGGCGGCGCGAGTACTTGAAGCCGAACAGCCCCTTGAACCCGACCTCGCGCACGAGCGACAGCGTCGCCGCGAAGTCGTCCTCCGTCTCGCCCGAGAAGCCGACGATGATGTCGGTCGAGAGCGTCAGCCCCGGGACCGCCTCCACGAGCGCCCGCGTCCTCGCGACGTACTCGGCGCGCGTGTAGCGGCGGATCATCCGCCGGAGGACCCGATCGCTGCCCGACTGCACCGGCATGTGCACGTGGCGCGGCAGCACGGGGAGCTCGGCGTGGGCGAGGACGAGCGAGGGCGTGAGGTGCCGCGGGTGCGGGCTCGTGTAGCGCAGGCGCGCGAGGCCGGGGACGTCGGCCGCGACGCGCCGGAGCAGCGCCGCGAACTCGCTCTCGTCCGGGTCGTCCGCGCTCGCGCCGGGGGCCCGCGGCAGCGCGCCGAGCGGATCGCGGTAGCTGTTCACCGTCTGGCCGAGGAGGGTGACCTCGCGCGTCCCCGCGGCCACGAGCCCCGCGATCTCGGCGACGATCTCGTCGCTCGACCTGTAGCGCTCCGGCCCCCGGGTGTGCGGGACGATGCAGAACGAGCAGCGCTCGTCGCAGCCCTTCATGATGGTCACGAACGCCGTCGGCGCGGCGCGCGACGAGGACGACGGCGACGCCACGAGGAACCGGGGCGCGTCGAGGTCGAACACCGTGCGCGCGACCGGCAGCCCGCCGAGCGCGAGGTCGCCGAGCAGGCCCGGCAGCTCCGGGATGTTGTCGGGCCCCACCACGACGTCGATCGTCCGCATCTGCTTGAGGAGGCGCTCCCCCTCCTGCTGCGCCACGCATCCGGCCACGACGACCACCCGGTCGGTGCGCTCCCGCTTCCAGCGCGCGAGCCGCCCCACCTCGCTCCGCAGCTTCTGCTCGGCCTTCTCGCGCACGCTGCACGTGTTGAGCACGAGCACGTCCGCCTCCTCGGGGCCGCCGGCCTCGGTGTAGCCGGCGCGGCGGAGCACGTCGTGCATCCGCTCGGAGTCGTGCACGTTCATCTGACAGCCGAACGTCGTGATCGAATACCGGGGCATTGAAGCGATGCACCCTCTAACAGAAGGTGCCCGAGGCCGCCACCTCGCGCGCGAGGCGCGCCACGGGCCGCAGCAGCCGGCGCGCGGCACGCCGCCTCCCGCGCGGCACGCCGCCTCCCGCGCGGTACGCCGCCTCCCGCGCGGCACGCCGCCTCCCCGCGCGGCACGCCATGCACGGGCGGGACAGATGCGGCGCCGGCTCGGTGACCCCAAGTATCGCGCGCCGCCGAAAGGACGCAGAGCCGGCGCGTTATCATGGTAAAAATCGGGCCGGGAGGAGAGCCGATGGCGAAACTGGAGAACCTGGTAGAACTGCTCGATCGCTCGCTGAAGCTTCATGGCCCCCAGCCGATCTTCGGTACGAAGACCGAGGGCCGCTGGGACTGGATCACCTATGCCGAGTTCGGGCAGCTCGTCGCCAAGTTCCGCGGCGGTCTGGCGTCGCTCGGCGTCCAGCGGGGCGATCGGGTGGCCCTCATCTCCAACAACCGTGTGGAGTGGGCGGTCTCGGCCTATGCCTGCTTCAGCATGGGCGTCGCCGTCGTGCCGATGTACGAGGCGCAGCTCCCGGGAGAGTGGGCGTTCATCATCAACGACTGCGAGGCCGTGGCCGCGATCGTCGCGACGCCGCAGATCTACGGCAAGTGCAAGGATCTCCCCGAGAAGGCGCCCTCGCTGAAGCACCTCGTCTGTCTGTTCGAGCCCGGCGGCGCGGGAGACGGCGTCCCCGGCGCGCGGACCACCTCGTACAAGGAGCTCCTCGCCGCGGGCGAGGGGAGCCCGGCGCCGGCCATCCAGCCGACGTCGAAGGACACGGCGTGCCTCATCTACACGTCGGGCACGACAGGCAATCCCAAGGGGGTGATCCTCTCGCACGGCAACATCGCCTCCAACGTCTGCGCCGTGCTGGATCTCATCCCGTTCGGCAGCGGCGACCGGAGCCTGTCGTTCCTCCCGTGGGCCCACTCGTTCGGCCACACCGGCGAGCTCCACCTGATGATCACGGTCGGCGCGTCGATGGCGCTGAGCGAGTCCGTCGACAAGATCGTCGCGAACCTCGCCGAGGTGCACCCCTCCGTGCTGATGAGCGTCCCGCGGATCTTCAACCGCATCTACGAGGGCGTGCAGAAGCAGATGACGGAGAAGCCCGCGCTCATCCAGAGCCTGTTCCGCGCCGGGCTGCGCGCCGCGACGAAGCAGAACAAGGGCGAGGCCCTCGGCCTCGTCGAGCGGCTCACGCTGGCGGTGGCCGACCGGGTCATCTTCTCGAAGATCCGCGCCAAGTTCGGCGGCAAGCTGAAGTACGCGATCAGCGGCGGGGCGGCGCTCTCCTACCAGGTGGCCGAGTTCGTCGACGCGCTCGGCATCACCGTCTACGAGGGCTACGGCCTCACCGAGACGTCGCCCGTCGCCACGGTGAACTACCCGGGGGCCCGCCGCCTCGGCAGCGTGGGCAAGGCGATCCCGGGGGTGCGGGTCGTCATCGACAAGTCGGAGACGCACGATCCGAAGCAGGGTGAGATCGTCATCTACGGCCCGAACGTCATGGTGGGCTATTACAAGCGCGACGAGGAGAACAAGGCCGTCTTCACCGAGGACGGCGGCTTCCGCTCAGGCGATCTGGGCTACCTCGACGACGACGGCTATCTCTTCGTCACGGGCCGCATCAAGGAGCAGTACAAGCTGGAGAACGGCAAGTACGTCGCGCCGGCCCCGCTCGAGGAGAAGATCAAGCTGTCTCCGCTGATCAACGGCGCGATGATCTACGGCGACAACCGCCCCTTCAACGTGGCGCTGATCGTGCCCGAGATGGAGGCGCTCACCGAGTGGACGCGGGCCCAGGGGCTCTCGTTCGAGTCGCCCGACGCGATGCTGAAGCACCCGCGGGTGGTCGCGCACCTCCAGGCCGAGGTCGACAAGTACGCCACGGATTTCAAGTCCTTCGAGAAGATCAAGAAGATCGCCCTCTCGGCCGAGGACTTCACCGCGGACAACGGGATGCTCACGCCGACCCTGAAGCTGAAGCGGCGCGTGGCGCTCCAGAAGTACGCGCCCGCGCTCGATGCGCTGTACACCGGCGCGGCGAGGACCGAGGCGCGCGAGGCCGCGCCGGCCGGCTGATCGGCCGGCGCCTCCCGGCCGGTGGCCACCGCCGCCCCTGCTGTTCCCCTCCCTTTCTCCTCCACGCCCTCTCCCCTCCCGGCGCGCCTTGGCGTAGGCTGGCGCGCGCTGGCGCGGGCTTCACGCCGGGTCAACGGACGGGAGCGGCATGACGACGACAGGCACCCAGAGACGAACGCTGTATCCCGAGCTCGAGCCGTACCGCGCCGGGAGGCTCCGCGTCTCCGATCTTCACGAGATCTATTTCGAGGAGTCGGGCAATCCGCGCGGCAAGCCGGTGATCTTCGTGCATGGCGGCCCCGGGGGCGGCACCGAGCCGAAGCAGCGGCGCTTCTTCGACCCGGCCGTCTACCGGATCGTGCTCTTCGACCAGCGGGGCAGCGGAAGGAGCACGCCGTACGCGAGCCTGGAGGAGAACACCACCTGGCACCTCGTCGCGGACATGGAGGCGCTCCGCGAGCACCTCGGGATCGAGCGCTGGCAGGTGTTCGGCGGCTCGTGGGGGAGCACGCTCTCGCTGGCCTATGCCGAGAAGCACCCGGAGCGGGTGACGGAGCTCGTGCTGCGCGGCATCTTCCTCCTGCGGAAGCAGGAGCTCGACTGGTTCTACCAGCGAGGCGCGAGCGCCATCTTCCCCGACGCGTGGGAGGAGTACCTCGGGTTCATCCCCGAGGCCGAGCGGGGCAATCTGCTCACGGCCTACCACCGGCGGCTCACGAGCCCCGATCCCAAGGTGCAGCAGCAGGCGGCGCGGGCGTGGAGCGTCTGGGAGGGGCGAACGAGCTGCCTGTTCACGAACCAGGAGCTCGTCGCGAAGACGTCAGGACAGCAGTTCGCCCTCGCGTTCGCCCGGATCGAGTGCCACTATTTCATGAACAAGGGGTTCTTCACGTCGGAGACGCAGCTGCTCGACGACGCGCACCGGATCCGCCATGTCCCGACGGTCATCGTGCAGGGCCGCTACGATGTCGTCTGTCCGGCGGAGAGCGCGTGGGCGCTCCACCGCGCGCTCCCCGAGTCCGATCTGCGCATCGTGGCGGACGCGGGGCACTCGGCGATGGAGCCCGGCATCCTGCACGAGCTCGTCGAGGCGACCGACCGGTTCCGCTGAGGCGCGCGGGCGGTGGCGCGCCGAGCCGAGCGCGCGCTGGCGATTGAGGGCGGACGCCGAGGAGCGGCCCCCTCTCGTACACCGACGACCGTATTTATCCCTCAACAACTTCCTGATGGGCTCTCGCCGTCTCCCGTTCTCCTCGAATTCGTGCTGCGCGAGGTGGATGAGCCTGCTTGATCCGGTGTCGCGGCGTGCAATCCGGTCGAATCTCGCCGGTTTGGGCTCTCCGGCCGCTTGCGATGCGCGGGGTCGGTCTTTAACGTAGACAAAAGGAAGGGTTGATTCCCTGTGGAGGCTTATGGCAAACAAGGCAGCACGGAAGACGTGGATCCTGGTCTCCGACGCAAGCCGTGCCCAGCTCTATCGTGAAGAGCCTGCGGGCAAGGGCTTTACCCTGCTCGAGTCCTACAGTCACGAGGAGAGCCGGGCGCGGGTGCGGGATCTCATGGCAGACGCGCACGGCCGGAAGCCGAACGGCACCCCCGGCGGGAACGGCAACCTCAACGGCGGCGCGGGCGGCCAGCACCTCGGCCGGCCCGGCGCGGCGCCCGACACCGATCCCAAGGAGGTCGAGAAGCAGAAGTTCGCCCAGGAGCTCGCGGAGGTGCTGGAGAAGGGTCTCAACGAGCACGCCTACGATTCGCTGGTGCTCATCGCGCCGCCGCATTTCCTCGGCCTGCTCCGCAACACGGTGACCAAGCAGGTCAGCAATCACATCGAGACGAGCGTGGACAAGGACCTGAGCTGGCTCGACGGCCCCCGGCTCACCGAGCGCCTGCGCGAGCTGCGGGCCCAGTAGCGCCGCTCGCCTGCGCGTCTCTCCGACCTGTCAGCGCAGCACCTCCGGATCGCTCGCCGCGTCGTCGAAGGTGTAGGCGACGCCGAGCCCCACGACGTTCGCGCGGGCGCTGTAGGCGCCCCCGTTGATGGTGTTCGGGTTCTCGGGCGGATTGCCCTGCACCGGGCTCACCTGCGGGAGCCGCGCTTCCCTCGGATCGACCCTCACGTCCGCGGCAAAGGCGTGCGCGTAGCTCGCGTCGAGGCGCCACCTCCCGAGGTGCACGCCGAGGCCGGCCGCCGTCGTCAGCTTCGTCGCGTCGATCGTGAGGACCGAGAGGTACTCGGGCGGGACGGCGCTCTGCTCGAGGCTCACGCCGGCGCGCAGCGCCCACCGCCTGCCCGCGAGCTCGAAGGAATACTCGCCGCCGAGCCTCGCCGAGAGCGAGCTCTCGAACCGCCGGGGGACCACGACCGGGGGCACGCGGAACGCCTCGGGGAAGCCGGCGACGTTCCGAAGCACCACCCCGTCGGGCTCGACGCGGATGTCGTCGTGCATGCCCCAGCCCTCGACGCCGAGCCCGAGCTCCACGCGCAGGTCGTCCACGAGCCGCGCCTCCACGCCGGCGCGGAGGATCCAGGGCAGATCGAACGAGATGTCGGCGTCCTCGCCCTCCTGGACCGCCCGCTCGAAGACGGGCGCCGCGGGGAGCCGCGCCCTGAAGGTGGCCGGCGCGCGCACCCAGACGGGCAGCTGGAAGGCCAGGCCGATGCGCCATCGCGGGGTCGGGAGGAAGAGCGCCCCGAGCTGGCCCGTCGGCGCCACGATGGGCCCGACGGTGAGCTCGGAGTGGATGTCCCAGTCCGGATCCTCGGGCGCGCAGAACATCCGCTCCGGGACGCACCCGGAGACCACCATCCGGCTGTTGAGCGAGCCGACCAGCGCGCCGAGCGCGGCGCCGAGGCGCCACTCGGGCGACGGCGCGTACGCCGCGCCGGCCCCGAGGAACGCGAGCGCCGAGCCCTCGAGGGTGAACAGCGCGTACCGCTGCGGCGCCGGCATGCCCTTCACCTGCTCCGGGTAGCTGGAGAGGGCCGCGTACGGCGCCCACATCCCGCCCCAGACGACCCATCGCGGGTCGACCCGGAACGACGCCGCGAGCGTGGGGATCGGCAGCACCGGCGCGCTGCCTGTCACGGGCTCCATCGTCTGCACGAAGCTCGCGCCCGTCGGCTCGCCGGTGTTCGGATCGACCTGCCGCACGATCGCCTGGCGCGTGTGCTCGCTGCGCCACTCGAACAGCCCGACGTCGAGCAGGACCTGGGTGCCCGCCTCGTAGACGCCCGCGGGGTTGTAGGCGATCGCCCCGAGATCATCGCCGCCGGCGATGTACGCCCCGCCGCGCGACGACGGCCGGACGCCGCGATCGGTGAAGTACAGCCCGGCCGCGCCGGCGTCGCCCGGGAGCAGGGCGAGCGCGCCCGCGGCGGACGCCGCGAGGAGCGCGGCGCGGATCGTGGGCGTGTGGACGCGGGTCACTCGCGAGGCCGCTTCTTGAGGATGGTGTAGAGCTGCTCGAGCCCGCGGGTCTCGTCGGTCAGGAAGTCCCTGGCCGTGAGAAGCACCTGCCGGTAGTCCTCCGCCATCAGCGGCTCGCCGCTCGCGGCCTCGACGCGGTGCACGTCCGCGAACGCGTCGAGGAACACCTCGAGCGGCGCGCGGCCGTCGTCCATCGGCGTCACGAGCGCCGGGAGGATGTGATCCATCGCGTGATACCTGTCGTACCGATCGTCGTTGAGCGCCCTGAGCGCCTTGAGCCCCGTGTCGGCCGCGCCCGGGCCGCCGGGGTCGCCCTCCGGGGTCAGCGCGGTCGACGCGGCCTTCAGGGCCGGGAGCAGCGTGTCCTCGTCGCCGAGCAGCTGGAGCGCGTCGGCCAGCGTCGCCAGCAGCGCGCGGAGCGTGGCGCCGCCGGCGCCTTCGTCGAGCAGGTAGGTGAGGAACCGCTCGAGCTCCCGGCGAGCCGGCTCGTGGGCGCGGACCGCCTCCGAGACGTCGGCCGCGGCGGCGAACAGCGGGTGGCTCACCAGGTCGCTCACCTTCCTGCCGAGCTCCTTCTGCGCCCAGACGCACCGCCCGGTCGTCTCGCGATCGGGGCAGTGCGCGTTCAGCTGCTCGCGGAGGACGCGCAGCACGAGGGCGCCCATCCTCGGGAGCGCGCGGTTCTTGAACCGGGTCTCCGGCCCTGACCGCTCGACCGCGAGGAGCGCGTCGACGAGCTCGTCGGTGGCGCGCTTCCACTGGCCCTTTCGCGCCATCGCGTCGGGCGCTGCGCTCTGCTCGAAGCGCGCGTCGATCCCGTTCAGCGCGTCGGCGAGGAGGGTGAACGCGGTGAGCTGGTCCTGGGTCCGGCCGTCGGCCCACGTCGCACTTTTCTTTCCCCAGCGGTCGACCATGTCCACGCTGGCCGCGTGGCGGGTGCTGAAGAAGATCCGCGCGAGCTTCTCGATCGCCTGCGCCTTCGTCCAGGTCTGCTCGGCCCCGGGGCCGCGCTGCACCGTCACCGGGGCCGACGGGTCGATCAGCATTCCGGCGAACGCCACCGAGGACGCCATGACGTCCTCGGCCTGGAGCGCGTCGGCCATGAGCGGCTCGTAGCTGTTCGCCCCCGCCTCCGAGCAGTACGCGGTGTTTGTCGCCGGTGAGCCGGCCTTGATGCATTCCGGCCCGTGCTCCTTGCCGGGCCAGTGCCGGTACGCCGTGCTGAAGAGATCGATCAGGATCTCCTCCCCGGTAGAATCCGGGGCGACGTCGGCGAACGCCGCCACGATGGGGCTCAGGTACGCGCCGAGCCCGAGGCGCTCGATGAGGAAGGTCGTCCCCGGGTGGCGGATCCGGATCAGGTTCTCCGGGGAGCTGCACGCGTTCACGCCCAGCGCGTTCTTCGGGCAGTGGATCGTGCCGGCCGGCTCGAGCGTCCCCGAGATGAACAGGTTCGTCGTCGAGTTCGTCAGGTCCCGCAGCGGGTCGAGATCGACAAGCCCCGGGAACCTGTCCGAGTCGGCCCCGAAGTAGATGAGCCGGCTGAGCGCGGCCGGCGTGGGGTGCCCCGTCAGGCCGTCGATGTCGCTGGACAGCTCCAGCACGGAGTCGGTCACGACGAGATCGAGGGCGGCGGGTTTGACGTCGAGCTCGGCCCGCTTCGGGTGCGCCTCGGGGAGGAGGGAGTCGAGGTAGAAGGCCGCCAGGTTGTCGATCTGGAACAGCTCGCACTCGTCGAACTCGAGGAAGGGCACCGTGACCTCGAAGGCGCTCACCGTGGCGCCCTCCTTGTTGCACTGCCGGACGCCGGCGGTGTCGTGCATGAGGTGCATCAGCCGCTCCATGGCCGAGCGGTTGTCGCCGACCCTGGGCTTCGTCGGGTCCACCGGCGTGCGCGGGTCGGCCGTCGAGGGCGCCCCGACCGTGAGGTTGATCGCCGGGCCGTTCAGGACCTCCGGGTCGTACGCGTACTGATCGCGGCTCCGGAGCATCGTCGCGATCGCGTCGCCCGCGTGCTGCGCGCTGCCGTGCGGGGCGAGGAGCGCGTCGCTCGCGAGCGCCTCCATCAGGCGCGCCACGAGCCCCGGCTGCGCGACGGCCCGGTCGAGCACCGCCGCCAGCTCGTCCCAGAGCGGCGCCTCGCCGTCGATCTGCGCGAGCGCCTCCGCGCCCTCGGCGGCCAGCCGGTCGTGCTCGCGGGCGAGATCGCGGATGCGCAGCGCCGCGCCGGTCATGCGGGCGAGCTCCGCCTCGTGGTTCTCGAGCAGATCGATCAGCGTGAGGAGGAGGACGTCCGAGTCCTTGTCGGCGAGCACCTGGCCGAGCGCGTGCGCGAGGTCGGCGAGCGGCGAGTCCTCGCCGCGGAAGCGGCGGTAGACAAGGCAGCCGTCGCACGCCTCGCCCGCCGGCACGATCCTGTCGCTGCGGAAGTCGTAGCGGGCCTCCTCGCGGTCGCCGAAGAGCAGGTACGCGCCGGCGAGGGCGTACATGAGGCCTTCGTGCTCGGTCTTCCACGGCTCGAGGTCGTCCTTGCCCGCGTACCGGGTCCCGTCGACGAGCGGCACGATCGCCCGCAGCGCCGCGCCGAGGAGCGTCTCGGAGGTGTCGACGTAGGCGTAGAGCTCCGGCGACAGGCGCCCGAAGTCGTCCCGCGGCGGCGAGGTGACCCCGGGGACGGCGAACGGCGGGTCGATCGCGAGCGGCGCGCGGCGCTCATCCACGAACCTGCCGGACGCGTCGACGTCGGCGAGCCCGTCGCGGTCGGCGTCGGCGAACGGCGCGGGGACCCCGTCGCCCTGGGGGAGGACCCACCCGCGCCCGTCGCGGCGGGCGATGAAGCTCGACGGCGGCGAGGCGAACGCGTCGTGCTCGGCGAGCAGCGCCGCCTGCGCGAGCTCCACGAGCGTGCGCGGGCGGCTCGGCTGCGCGGTGGGCGCGTCGACCGAGAGCGGCGCCCGCTCCTCCGGCGAGAGCGCGCCGAGCTCCTGCTTGCCGGCCGCGAAGAGCGCCTGGAGCGCGGGCGCCCCCGGGCCGCCGGGGCCGATCGTGTCGAGCGCCGCCACGGTCATCGGGCGCAGGCCGGGGTACGCGAGCGCCGCGCGCACCGCGCCGAGCCCCACCGCCGCCGACCGGTAGCCCTGCCGCCCCCAGATCCTGGAGAGGGCGCAGACGAGCTCCGCCCCCTCCTCGGCCCGGTCGCAGTCGATCGGCGCCCGCTCTCGCTGCGTCTTCTTCTCCCCCTCGTCCCGGGCCGCGTTCTCCTCGCTGCCGTGGAGGAGCGCGTCCAGGAGCCGCCCGAGCCCCCGCGTCGAAGCCGGCAGGACCGGCTCGGCCCCGGGACTCGGGTCGAACGGGTTCGTCTCGTAGAGCGGCGCGATCGTGTGCGACAGGCTCAGGAAGGCGTCGTGCAGCCGGATCTCGCCGCCCCCTTCGCCGGGCGCGAGGTTGTCGATCGCGACGTCCGGCACCGCGGCGTTGACGGCGCGCACGAGGTCGCCGCGCCACCGCGCCATGGCCTCCACCTTGGCCACGCCGAGCCTGCGCGCCCGCTCCGCCCGCTCGCCGGAGACGGGCGGCAGCAGGGAGACGTCGACCTCGTCCTCGTACCGGCCCTCGCGGTCGTAGTGACAGACACGCTGGTACGAGGCGCCTGTGGGGTCCTCGACAAGGCTCGACGCGCCCACGCGGTCGCAGAGCATGCCGAAGACGTCGTCGCCCAGCCCGTGGCCCACCGCCACCGTGGGAGGCGCCCTCCGCGTCGTGTCGAGCGGCTCATGACATGAAGCGACCGCAGCGCCGGACGCGACGAGCGCGGCCAGCCGAAGCACACAAGCGGCCGAGGAACGCAGCGTTCGTCTGCGCATGGACGACAACCTCCCCGAGACACCTCCAAGGTAGACGATTCCGCTCCAGGTGCGTAGGACTTCGTGCCTGTCGGTGAGGGCGGCGGTGACACAGCGCGCATTCTCCAGGCTCACTGCGCGGCGACAGGGACGGCGGCGGGGCGGAGGGTGATAGGCTGCGGGGCGATGGCGACCGCCCAACCCACCCCGCTCACCGCTGTCGTGCTCGCTGCCGGACAAGGGACTCGGATGAAGAGCGCCCGACCGAAGGTGCTCCACGAGCTCTGCGGCCGGCCGATGATCCACCACGTCGTCGACGCGGCCCTGGCCGCCGGCGCCTCGGACGTCGTGGTCGTCGTGGGCCACGGCCGCGACGAGGTCTCCGGCTACCTCGACAGGGCGTTCGGCGCCCAGGGCAAGAACGTCCGCACCGCGCTCCAGGCCGAGCAGCGCGGCACGGGCGACGCGGTGCGCTGCGCCATGCCGCACCTCAAGGCGACCGCCGAGGCGGTGCTGATCCTGTGCGGCGACACGCCGCTGCTCGATCCGGAGCAGCTCACGCAGCTCCGCGGGGCGCTCGACGGCGCGCGCGACGCGCCGATGGCGATGCTCACCGCGCAGGTCGCCGATCCGGCGGGCTACGGCCGGATCCTGCGCGACGGCGCGGGCCGCGTGATCGGCATCCGCGAGCACAAGGACGCGAGCCCCGAGGAGCGCGCGATCACCGAGATCAACCCCGGCGTGTACCTCGCCCGCGGCGCCTTCCTCGAGCGCGCGCTGGCCGGGCTGACGACGGACAACGCGCAGGGCGAGCTCTACCTGACCGACATCGTCGCGCAGGCCGCGAAGGCCGGCGGCGCCGCGGTGGTCGTGGCGCGGGACGCCGGCTCGCTCGTGGGCATCAACGACCGCGCGCAGCTCGCCGCCGCCGAGGAGGTGCTCTACGGCCGCATCGCCGACCGGCTGCGCCGGAGCGGCGTCACCATCCGGACGAGCGCCCGCGTCGACGCCGGCGTGGCCGTCGAGCCGGACGCGGTGATCGAGCACGCGGCGGTGCTGCGGGGGCAGACGCGGATCGGCGCGGGCGCGCGCATCGACGTGGGCTCGGTCCTCACGGACGTGGTCGTCGAGGCGGGCGCCACGGTGAAGCCGTACACCGTGGCCTCGCAGTCGTCGATCGGCGCCGGCGCGCAGATCGGGCCGTTCTCGCACCTCCGCCCGGACAGCCAGATCGAGGCCGACGCGCACATCGGCAACTTCGTCGAGACGAAGAAGACGGTGGTCCGCAAGGGCGCGAAGGCGAACCACCTCGCCTACCTCGGCGACGGCGACATCGGCGAGGGCGCCAACGTCGGCGCCGGGACGATCTTCTGCAACTACGACGGCTTCCGGAAGCACCGGACCGAGATCGGCCCCGGCGCCTTCATCGGCAGCGACTCGCAGATCGTGGCGCCGGTGAAGATCGGCGCGGGCGCCTACGTGGCGACGGGCACGACCGTGACCCGCGACGTGCCGGACGACGCGCTGGCGATCGGCCGGGTGAAGCAGGAGAACAAGGAAGGGTACGCCGCGAAGCTCAAGGCGCGGCTGAAGGGCGCGGCGAAGACGTAGCGGGCGCGGCGGCGCGACCTCCGGCCCCGGGCCGACGAGGTCGCACGGCAGGTTGAGAACCGCGGGATATCCTGTTCGAGCTCACGGCGTCTTCCGCTTGAGAGCTCTTGTCGTCGGTGTCGCGAACGCTGCGACCCCTCCCACCTTTTGGCTGAAACCCGCGCGGTCAGCAAGTACACTCGCGCGCCATGCCTCTGGCCGCCCTGCTCCTCTTGCCATTTCTCGGGAGCGTGCTCACCGCGCTCCTGCCGACGCGGGCACGGTCTGAGCTTGCGGCTTGCGCAGGGTTCGTGTCGGCCGGCGCGGCGGTCTGGGTCATCAGCCTGTTCCCGCGGGTACGCGACGGGGGCGTGATCCGCGAGACGATCTCGTGGGTGCCCTCGCTCGGTCTCGATCTGGTCCTTCGGCTCGACGGGTTCGCGTGGATGTTCGCCGTGCTCATCACCGTCATCGGCGCCCTCGTCTGTCTTTACGCGCGCTACTACATGTCCCCCGAGGATCCGGTGGCGCGCCTGTACGCGTTCCTCCTCGCGTTCATGGGCGCAATGCTGGGCGTCGTGCTCTCGGGCAACCTCGTTCAGCTCGTCGTCTTCTGGGAGCTCACGAGCCTCGTTTCG
The DNA here is from genome assembly GCF_051521455.1 of Sorangium sp. So ce887. Classification (NCBI taxonomy): domain Bacteria; kingdom Pseudomonadati; phylum Myxococcota; order Polyangiales; family Polyangiaceae; genus Sorangium; species Sorangium sp. So ce887. The sequence continues at coordinate 7,730,312 of NZ_CP150354.1, forward strand.
TTCCTGCTCATCGGCTACTGGCATCACCGGGTGGACGCGCAGCGGGGCGCGCGCATGGCGCTCACCGTGACCGGCGCGGGCGGGCTCGCGCTCCTCGGAGGCGTGATTATCCTCGGCCACATCATCGGCAGCTACGAGCTCGATGTGGCCCTCGCCTCGGGCGACCGCGTGCGGGCACACCCGCTCTACCCAGCCGCGCTCGTCCTCATCTTGCTGGGTGCGCTCACCAAGAGCGCTCAATTCCCGTTTCACTTCTGGCTGCCGCGGGCGATGGCCGCGCCGACGCCGGTGTCCGCCTACCTGCACTCGGCGACCATGGTGAAGGCGGGCGTATTCCTGCTCGCGCGGCTCTGGCCGGTGCTGTCGGGGACCGAGCTGTGGTTCTGGATCGTCAGCGGCGCGGGCATGACGACGCTCCTGCTCGGCGCGTACATCGCGATGTTCCAGCACGATCTGAAGCGCGTGCTCGCCTATTCGACCATCAGCCACCTCGGCCTCATCACGCTCCTCTTCGGGCTCAACAGCTCGCTCGCCGCCGTCGCCGGCGTGTTCCACATCATGAACCATGCGACGTTCAAGGCCTCGCTGTTCATGGCCGCGGGCGTCGTCGACCACGAGACCGGGACGCGCGACATCCGTCGCTTGAATGGCCTGATTCGTTCCATGCCTCGCACCGGCGCGCTGGCGCTCGTGGCGAGCGGCGCGATGGCCGGCGTGCCGCTGCTCAACGGCTTCCTGTCGAAGGAGATGTTCTTCGCCGAGACGATGTTCTTTTCCGCGCACCCCTCGGTGGAGGTGATGCTCCCGGTGGTGGCGACGATCGCGGCGATCTTCGCGGTCGTGTACTCGCTGCGCTTTGGCTACGACATCTTCTTCGGACCGCCGTCGACCGATCTCCCTCGCCAGCCGGAAGAAGCCCCGCGGTGGATGCGGACACCGATCGAGCTCCTGGTGCTCAGTTGCCTCATCGTCGGCGTCGCGCCGACGATCTCCATCGGGCCATCGCTCGCGGCGGCAGCCCGCCCCGTGGTCGGTGGGACGCTCCCCGAGTACAGCCTCACCATATGGCACGGATTCAACCCGCCTTTCGTCATGAGCCTCGTCGCCATCTCAGGCGGCGTCGTTGGGTACCTCTGGTTGCGCAAGCATCAGGAGCAGGGGCGACTCCAGGATGCGCCCTTCGTCGGACGGCTCAACGCAAGGCGGCTGTTCGAGAGCGCGCTGATCGGGCTCACGCGCCTCTCGCGAAGGGTGCTTCGGCTCGTCGGAACTCGACGACTTCAGACGCAGATGTTCGCGATCATCGCGGTTGCGCTCCTCCTCGCGCTCCTCGCGGCGCGGGGCGTCCCGCTGGAGTGGGGCGACCGGGACCGGCTCCCCGCGTCGCCTGCGTTCGTGCTCTTGTGGGTCATCGGCGCGGTCTGCGCGGTCGGCGCTGCCGTGATGGCAAAGTTCCACAGGCTGATCGCGATCACCTTGATGGGCGGCGCGGGCCTCGTCACCTGCCTGACGTTCATGTGGTTCTCGGCGCCCGACCTTGCCCTCACACAGATCGTCGTGGAGGTCATCACCACCATCCTGCTCCTGCTCGGGCTGCGCTGGTTGCCGATGCGCATCGAAGGGATCTCGAGGCCTGTCACGGCCCGCGACAGGATGCGGCGCGGGCGCGATCTGCTGCTCGCGATCGGCGCCGGCAGCGGCCTCGCCGCGCTCTCCTATGCCATGCTGACCCGGCCGGCGCCGCACAGCATCTCACCGTTCTTCCTCAGCCGCGCGCTGCCGGAGGGAGGAGGCGCCAACGTCGTCAACGTCATGCTCGTCGACTTTCGCGCCTTCGACACGCTCGGTGAGATCACGGTCCTCGGCGCGGTGGCGCTCACGGTCTACGCCCTCCTGCGCCGCTTTCGACCGCCCCCGGAGAGCATCGAGCAGCCCCACCAACAGAGAGCTTTTCCGGCCGACGTCGTCACCGACCTCGTGAAGCCGCGCACGGCCGAGGACGCCGCGCGCGGATACATGATGGTGCCGGCGGTCATCGCGCGCCTGCTCCTGCCGGTCTCCGTCCTCGTCGCGGCGCACTTCCTTCTTCGTGGGCACAACGAGCCAGGCGGCGGCTTCGTGGCCGGCCTCGTCGTCGCGATCGCGATGCTCATGCAGTACATGGTCTCGGGGGCGCTCTGGCTGGAGGCGCGCGCGCGCCTCCGTCCGGTGCGCTGGATCGCCGTTGGACTGCTGCTCGGGGCGACCACGGGCCTTGGCGCGCTCGCCGTCGGCTATCCCTTTCTTACGACGCACACCGCGCATGTCAGGCTGCCGCTGGTCGGCGAAGTGCACCTGCCGAGCGCCACCTTCTTCGACCTCGGCGTGTTTGCGGTCGTCGTGGGAGCGACGCTCCTCACCCTCACGGCGCTCGCTCACCAGTCGCTGCGTGCACACCGGCGACCAACACAGAGCCCGGCGTCGTCGACGAGCAAGGGCACGAGCTAGATGGAAGCCCTGCTCGCGCTCGTCATCGGTGTGCTCGGCGGATCCGGGATCTGGCTCGTGCTGCGTCCACGAACCTTCCAGGTGATCATGGGGCTCACGTTGCTCTCTTACGCGGTGAACCTCTTCATCTTCAGCATGGGGAGCATCTTCATCGACAAGCCACCGCTCGTGCGACCTGGCGTGCCTGCCGATCTTCAGCACTACACGGATCCGATGCCGCAGTCCCTCGTGCTCACGGCCATCGTGATCGGCTTCGCGACCACGGCGCTCTTCCTCGTCGTGCTCCTCGCTTCGCGCGGCTTCAGCGGCACCGACCACGTGGATGGAACGAGGGAGGAGCCATGATCGAGCGCTTCCCGCACCTCATCGTCGCGCCCGTCGTGCTGCCGCTGATGACGGCGGCCCTGTTGCTCCTGCTCGGTCAGAAGCGCAAGCGCGCCAAGTCGATCGCCAACGTCGGCGCGGCCTTGGCAGGCCTCCTCGTGGCGCTGGAGATCATGCGCGGCGCCGACGCTGGCGGTTCGTCCGGCGCCGCCCGGGTGGTTCTCATGTCGAACTGGGAGGCGCCTTTCGGGATCGTGCTCGTCGCGGACCGGCTCTCTGCGCTCATGCTGGTGCTGGTCGGTGTGGTGAGCCTCTGCGCCGCCCTCTACGCCGAAGCCGCGTGGGGTCGCGCGGGCGCGTACTTCCATGCGCTCTTCCAGATTCAATTGATGGGGCTCAACGGCGCCTTTCTCACGGGAGACCTCTTCAACCTCTTCGTGTTCTTCGAGGTGATGCTCGCGGCGTCGTATGGCCTGCATCTTCATGGATCCGGGTGGCCGCGGGTGCGCTCGGGGCTCCACTACATCGCGGTGAACCTGCTCGCGTCGTCGCTCTTCCTCGTTGGCCTGGCGGTGCTCTACGGCGTCATGGGCACGCTCTCCATGGCCGACATCGCCGAGAAGCTCGCGCTCGTCCCGGCGCGCGATCGCGGGCTCTTGCACGCAGGCGCGGCGGTCCTCGCCGTGGCGTTCCTCATCAAGGCGGCGATCTGGCCCCTCAACGCCTGGCTGGTGCCGGCCTACTCGGCCACGAGCGCGCCTGTCGCGGCGCTCTTCGCGCTGATGACCAAGGTGGGCATCTACGTGCTCATGCGCTCGTGGACGCTGTTCTTCTCCGCGGGCGCTTCAGCGCAGTTCGGGGGGACAGTCCTGCTCTACGCAGGGCTCGCGACCATCGCCTTCGGCGCGATCGGCCTCATGGCCTCCATGTCCCTCGGGCACATCGCGGGCTTCTCGGTGATCGTGTCGTCGGGGACGCTCCTCGCGTCACTCGGGACGGGGACCCCCGCGGTGACGTCGGCGGCGCTGTTCTACATGCTGAGCGCCACGCTGGCGGTGAGCGCCCTCTTCCTCCTCGTCGAGCTGGTGGAGCGCATCGGCTCCGATGGACAGCGGGTGCCGGACCTCGACGTGGAGCCGGGCGAGGACACAAACCTCGATGACGAGGAGGCGCCGCTCGTCGCCCGAGCGTTTCCGGTGTCCATCGCGCTGCTCGGCCTGGCGTTCATGGTCTGCGCGCTGCTCGTCGCAGGGCTGCCGCCGCTCTCGGGTTTCGTCGCGAAGATCTCGTTGCTGACCGCCCTCCTGTCGCCCCGAGGGGGCGACCCCGCGAGCACCGGCGCCCCCGTCCCGCCCGCCGCGTGGATCTTCTTTGGGCTGCTGCTCCTCTCGGGGCTCGCGGCCACCATCTCCCTCGCGAGGGCGGGCATTCGATACTTCTGGTCGTCGGGTGGGCGGCTCCCGCCCCGCTTGAAGGCCGTCGAGGCCGCCTCCCTCCTCGGCCTCATCCTCTGCTGCACCTTGCTCACGCTGTTCGCTGAGCCGGTCCTGCGCACCACGAGCGCGACAGCCGCGGGATTGCACTCGCCGAAGGCGTACATCGAGGCCGTCTTGTCGATGAGGCCTCGTCCGGGACCGACGCGTCCCGTGATCGAAGAGGAGGAGGCGCCGTGACCTTCCTCGGGAAGCTCGTGCTCGCGCCGCTGCTGTCCGCCGCTCTGTTCGCGTTGTGGCTGGCGCTCGCGCGCTCCACGAGCGTGGGCCAGATCGTCCTGGGGCTAGGGCTCGCGCTGGCGGTGCCGCTCCTCACCTCGACCCTGCGACTGACGAATGTCCGGGTGCGGCGACCGCTGGTCGTCGTGCGCTTCATCCTGAGGGTCGGCTACGACGTCTTGCTCTCGAACTTCGAAGTCGCCTGGGACGTGGTCAGATGGCGATGGCGGCGACCGCGGTCGAAGTTCGTGATCGTGCCCCTCGATCTGCGCGACCCCCTCGGGCTGGCCGCGTTATCCATGGTGACGACCGTGGTTCCGGGCACCGTGTGGTCGGAGCTCGCGCTCGATCGCAGCGCGCTCTTGCTGCACGTGTGGAATGTCGGTGATGAAGGCGCCTTCGTCGCCCGTTTCAAGGCTCGCTACGAGGAGCCTCTCAGGGAGATCTTCGAATGAGCGCACTTCTGTCCGGCGCAATTGCCTTCGCGCTCGGCTGCTACGCCGTCGCGTCGGTCCTGGTGGTCATCAGGTTGATCCGGGGGCCGCGGGCGCAGGATCGCGTGTTCGCGCTCGACTTGCTCTACTTCCACGCGATGCTGGTCATGCTGGTGCTCGGTATTCGTCACCGGAGCGACACGTACTTCGAAGCCGCGTTGTTGATCGCACTCTTCAGCTTCGTGAGCTCATCCGCGATGGCGAAGTTCATCCTGCGCGGGGAGGTGATTGAATGAACCAGCTTCCCCTCTGGGTCGAGGCGGCGGTCGCTGCGTTGCTCGTGTTGAGCGGCCTGTTCGTGGTCATCTCCGCGTTCGGGTTCCTACGCCTGCCAGACTTCTTCCTGCGCATGCATCCCCCTGCGCTGGCGTACACCTTCGGCAGCTGGTGCGTGACGCTGGCGAGCATCCTCTACTTCTCGATGATCGAGTCCCAGCTCGTGCTGCACCCGTGGCTCATCATCATCACGCTCTCCATCACGGTCCCTGTGACCACGCTGCTCCTGGCACGCGTGGCGCTGTTCCGCCGCCGCGCTGCGGGAGCAGCCGACACTCCGCCTCCGCTCACGCTACGCCGCGACTCCTGAGGGCGGTTCGAGGCTGGGAGGCTACTCGGCGTCGCCGGCCGCGGCGCTCTCCGCGACCGCGCCGTCGCGCAGCGACGGGATGGCGTGGCCCATCCGGAGGCGCTTCGCCTCGAGGTAGGGCGCGGAGAACGGGTTGGCCGGGACGAGGGCCGGCGAGCGCGAGGAGATCCGCACGCCGAGCGCGCTGAGCCCCTCCACCTTGTCCGGGTTGTTCGTGAGGAGCCGGATCGACTCGATGCCGAGGTGGTCGATCATCGCGGCGGCGGGCTCGTAGCCGCGGGCGTCGTCGGGCAGGCCGAGGATGCGGTTGGCGTCGACCGTGTCGTGGCCGAACGCCTGGAGCTGGTACGCGCGGATCTTGTTGGTGAGCCCGATGCCGCGCCCCTCCTGCCGCAGGTAGAGAACGACGCCGAGCCCGCGGCGGCCGATCTCGGCCTGGGACGACTCGAGCTGCTCGCGGCAGTCGCACTTCAGCGAGCCGAACACCTCGCTCGTGAGGCACTCGGAGTGGACGCGGAGGGTGACGTCCGACTTGCCGCGCACGTCGCCCATGATCAGGGCGACGTGATCGGGGGAGAGCCCCTGCTCGTGGGTCGTCGTTCCGCCCCAGTGGAATACAAGCATCTGGAAAACACCGTGCTTGGTCGGCACGGGCGCCTGGGCGCGAATATCGAGCTGAGGCCGGATCGCCGTCGTCGGGACGTACATCTCGCTCTCCTGGTGGAGGAATCCTGGGTCTCGTGTCAAGCAAGGTGCGATGCGTCGAGTTTGCCCGCTTACCCTGCCGATGTCCGGCCACCCCTGAAGGTGGCGTCAATCAAGTAGCGTAAGCCCCGAACAGGGACAAGGTAAGCTCTCCAAGTTGTTGCTCTGGGGGCATACGGGACGCATCCCAGCGGGCTCAGTGGAGCGCGGGCGCCGGTCTAGCCGAGGTCCCGCGCGAGCTGGGCGGCGAGCAGGCGCGCCACCTCCGGGAGGTCGAAGGGCCAGGCGTAGCGGAGGGTGACCGACGGGTGCTCGGCGCGGAGCCGCGCGATGGCCTCGGGGATCTCCACCTCGGCGTGCACGCCGCCCGGGGTCAGCATCGACGGGACCACCGCGATCTCGGCCGCGCCCCGCTGGATCGCGGTCGCGACGGCCTCGGCCAGCGTCGGGGCGCAGAACTCGTTGTAGGCGACGAGGAGCTCGGCGCCCCCCAGCAGCGGGGCGAGCTCGGCGGCGAGGCGCTCGATGCCGGCGCGGTAGGGGTCGCTCTCCGGCGTGCGCGGCCAGGCGCGGACCCTCGCGTCGAGCTCGATCTCCTCCGGGCCCGGCGCCGCGCCCGACGCCGCGCGCCGGCCCTCCAGCGCCTTGAGGCGCGTCACGAGCTCGCGCGGGCAATCCGCCGCCGGCGCCCCGTGCCCCACCAGGATGACCGCCCTCTTCATTCGATCGCTCCTCCACCGAGGCGCCTCGGCGCCCCGCGCTCCTCAGAACCACTCCGGTCGCATCCTGGCGTACGAGTCGTCGCCCGAGCGGCAGAGCGCCGCGAGCGCCTCGACCCGCGGCAGCTCCGTCGAGAACCAGTACTGCGCCGCGCACAGCTTGCCCTCGTAAAAGCCGGCCGGCGAGGCCCCCCGGGCCAGCCCCTCCCGGGCCGCCGCGGCCATCGCGAGCCACTGCCAGGCGACCACGAGGACCGAGACGAGCTCCAGGTAGTCCGCGCTGTGCCGCAGCATCCGCTCGACGTCGCCGCGCATCCCCGCCTCCGCGAGGTGGGCCGTCAGCTCGCCGAGCAGCGACATCGACGCGCCGAGGCGCTCGCCCCACGCGGGCTCGACCCCGGCCCGCTGCGCCCGGCCGATCGCCTGCTCGACCTCGCCGCCGAGCGCCAGGAGCGCCGCGCCGCCCCCGGCCACGACCTTGCGGCCGAGGAGGTCGAGGCCCTGGATCCCCGTCGTCCCCTCGTGGATCGAGTTGAGCTTCTGGTCCCGGAGCCACGCCTCCGGGAGGTACTCGCTCGAATAGCCGTAGCCGCCGTGGACCTGGAGGGCGAGGGCGTTCGACTCGAAGCCCTTCTCGGCGGGGAAGGTCTTGGCGATGGGGGTGAGCAGGTCGAGGAGCCGCTGCGCGCGCTCCCGCTCCGCCGCGTCGGCGGCGTGCGCCGCGAGATCGGCGTACCGCGCCGTCGTGGCGAGCAGCGCGAGGCTGCCCTCCACGATGGCCTTCTGCCGGAGCAGCATCCGGCGCACGTCGGCGTGCTCGAGGATCGGCACCTGCGGCGCCGCCGGGTCCTTCGCGCCGAGCCGCCGGCCCTGCGGCCGGACGAGCGCATAGCCGAGCGCCTCGTGGTAGGCCGCCGAGGCGGTGGCCGCGCCGTTCACGCCCACCATGATCCGGGCCTCGTTCATCATCTGGAACATGTAGGCGATGCCCTGGTGGGGGCTGCCCACGAGGTAGCCGTGGCAGTCGCCCCGCTCGCCGAAGCTCATCGCCAGGCTCGGGAGCCCGCGCCAGCCGATCTTGTGGATCACGCCGGCGACCTCGACGTCGTTCGGGACGAGCTGCCCGCCCTCGGGCCGCCGCTTGGGGACGGCGAACAGGCTCACCCCCTTGATGCCCTGCGGCGCGCCCTCGATGCGCGCCAGCACGAGGTGGACGATGTTCTCGGTGAGGTCGTGATCGCCGCCCGAGATGAAGATCTTCGACCCGCGGACGAGGTAGTGCCCGGCCTGGGTCGGCTCCGCGCGTGTCTGCACGTCGGCCAGGCTCGAGCCGGCCTGGGGCTCGGTGAGCGCCATGGACCCGGTCCACTCGCCGGCGTACATCCGGGTCATGAAGGCGGACCTCAGGGCGTCGTCGCCGAACGCCTCGATCAGGTGCGCCGCCCCGGTCGTCAGCCCGAGGTAGCCGCACGCGCTCAGGTTGGCCGCCTGCAGGTAGGCGCCGGCGAGCGTGGCGACGACGAGCGGCAGCTGCTGGCCTCCCACCGCGGCCGGCCGCGTCGCGGTGAGCATCCCGAGCTCGACCATCGGCCGGAAGACCTGCTTGAGGGCGGGGTGCACCGTGACGGCGCCGCCCTCGAAGCGCGGCGGAGACGCGTCCACCGGCCGGTAGGTCGGGAACAGCACCTCCCGCGCGAACCGCCGGCAGCTCTGGAGGTAGAGGTCGAACGTCTCCCGCGCGTGATCGGCGAAATAGGGGAGCTCGCAGAGGCGGGGCGCGTCGAGCACCTCGTAGAGGAGGAACTCGACGTCGCGGTCGTTGAGCAGCGGGTTCTGAGGGGCGGTCATGGGGTCTCTCGCCGGGCTTGGCGCAAGCTAGGCGCCGATGAGGCGGGATGTCGAGGGCCTGGCTCGGCCGTGGGTCCAGCGAGCGTGGACGGACGCGCGCCGGTGGATCGCGACGGCGCGGGGCGCGAAGCCGCCGGCATCACGGCGGAGGGCGTCGTCAGCCGGGGAGGAAGCCATCGTCAGCCGAGGTCGAGCTCGTCGTCAGCCGGCGGGGACCCATGGAAGGGAGGGCGGGCGGAGGCTGGACGTGCGGTGTTACAGCAGGACGCGGAGCACCGCAACGGGTACGTTCAGGAGGCGCAGACGCATTCCGATCAGAGCCCAGCCGGGCTCGAGGTCAACACGCCGCCAAGCGAGGTCCAGCTCGACCAACCGCCATCGTAGTACTTGTGCCAGATGGCGTTGTCGGTGCCGCGCGCGAAGACGACCAGGCGCCCTTCGGGCGTGACGGCGGAGCCGGGCTGGTCGACCATCGCGCCGCCGAGCGAGAGCCAGCCGGACCAGCCGCCGTCATAGTACCTGTGCCAGATCGCGTTGTCGGGGCGGCGCGCGAACACCGTCAGTCGCCCCTCGGCCGTGACGACCGCGGAGGGGCCCGACGCGATGGCGCCGCCGAGCGAGATCCAGCTGGACCAGCCGCCGTCGTAGTACCGGTGGACGAGCTCGCCGCTCGTGCTCCTCGCGAACACCGTCAGTCGCCCATCGGCCGTGACGACCGCCGCCGGATCATGCGTGGTCGCGCCGCCGAGCGAGATCCAGCTGGACCAGCCGCCGTCATAGTACTTGTGCCAGATGGCGTTGTCGGTGCCGCGCGCGAACACCGTCAGTCGCCCCTCGCGCGTCACGGTCGCGGCGGGGGCCGAGGCGAGGGTGCCGCCGAGCGAGATCCAGCCCGACCAGCCGCCGTCATAGTACTTGTGCCAGATGGCGCTGTCCGTGCCCTTCGCGAACACCGTCAGGCGGCCCTCCTGCGTGAGCGTGGCGGAGGGCGCCGAGGCGAGGGTGCCGCCGAGCGAGGTCCAGCCGGACCAGCCGCCGTCGTAGAACTTGTGCCAGATGGCGCTGTCCGAGCCCTTCGAGAACACGACGAGCCGCTGCGTCACGTCGCGCAGGATCGGGGACTCCTCGATGATCGACGTGATCCTGACGCCGGCGTTGGCGCCTCCGACCGAGGTGCACCCGCCGTTCGTGTGGACGCCGACGAGCTTGCCAGACGGGCCATGCAGCACGCCTGAGCCGGAGTTGCCGCCGAGCGTGTCGAGAGAGCCATACTGGAGATAATCGCCGCTGAAGCTGCTGGCGGGGCCCGCGTCGATCTGCTTGGGCTCGCCGCTCGGGTGGCCGATGACGGCGAGCATGTCGTTGACCGCGGCGTCCGTCGTGGAGACCACCGTGAAGCCGTAGCTCGCGGCGGCGCTCTGCGCGAGCTGCACGACGGCGTAATCCAGGCCGCCTTGCCGGTACTCGCGCAGGGACACGATGTCGAACGACACCGCGGTCCTGAGGTCGCCGCTCGGGTCCTCCTGGTAACCGAAGTTGACGCGCATCTCGGCGGCCCCCTGGCTCGCCGAGATCGGCGTGTTCGCGGCGGTCCGGGGCCAGGTCCAGTTGCTGCCGTCAGGATCGAAGCAATGGCCGGCGGTCAAGAAGAGGTTGTGCGCGATCAGCGTCCCGGAGCAGGTGCGGGTGCCGCTCACGTTGCCCGGGTTCGCGTAGCGGGACGCGAGATCGCTCTTCCATTGGATCTGCCCGACCGGCGCCTGGTGCGCTCCGACGAACCCCGCCGTCACGCCGAGCGTGCCGTCGTACTGCTCGACGTGCTGGAAATCGACCGTGCTGCCGCAGATGCTGGGCTGGGATACCTCGCCCACGAGCTGCTCCTCGAGATCAGGCGCCGCCACGCAGCCCATCATCATCGCCGATGCCGCCGTCAACGCGCTCGAGACCATCGCGGAATATCGCATGTCAATCCACCTCGGGTGGTGTTCTGCAGGTCGACGGGGAGCCCTCCCAGCGATCGCCGGATACGGCGGCGGAAGGGGGACGTCCCTGCGTGTCCGGATGAATAGCAACCTTGATGCCACCGGCGCGCGCGGCCGATCGGGGCGATTCGCTCGCGAAAACGACCATTGCGCGGGCCTCGAGGCGCCCGGTCAGCGGCTGGAGTCTTCAGGGGTGGCGGCTCGGGCCATCACCTGGAGCAGCGGTCTGCTCCACCCGCATGCCGGGGCCGCGCGACGGCGGCGGCGCGTCGAGCGCCTGCGACGCGGCCAAGTACGACGGCAGGCCTCGGGAGGCAGCGCCATCGAAGGGCGCCGCCGTTCGGTGGGACGGGTGCGTGGCGTGGGCTCTCCTCGTGCACCGCCTCGGCCACGACGAGCCCTCGGTCCGGGCCGTCCACGACCTCGACGCGGATCTTGCGTGAGGCGAGCCTGTGGGCGCCGTCGCGATCGATCGGCTTCGTCAGCTCCTCTGCCACGCATCGAAGTATACGCGGGCGGCGCCTCGCCGGGGGAGCCGGCGGCGTGCGCGCCCGGCGCAATGCCGGGGAGCTGCGCTCGCGGCTCCTCGGCGCGCGCTCGGCACGGTGGGCGCAACGATGGCTCGCAGGAAGAAGGGCGATGCGCGGTAGGATGCGGGGCGCAGGCAGCGGCCGTGGAGGCGCGGGACACATGACCCGATGGAGTGGATGGATCGGAGGCCTGACGTCGCTCCTCGTGGCCTGGCTCGCGCTGGCGGCGAGCGCCAACGCCGCCGAGCCGCGCGGCGCCGTGCTCGGGCCGGGAGATACGACGGCCGCGCTCTGGTACATCGGCGAGGACTACACCGGCGTGGCACGCTGGCCAGAGTCCCGCATCGCATCCCACGAGGAGCGGCGATCGAACAGCGGCCGCCTCCCGAGGGATGCGGTCGAACGTGACGCCAAAGTCTTCCGTGATCTGATGGATCTCGGGGCCGCGCGGATGGGGAGCGGAGATTACTCCAGCGCCGTGCCGCTGCTCGCCCGCGCGCTCGCCGTGGCGGAGCGGGATCACGCAGCGCAGCCGGAGGACGACAGTCGGCGCGGTCGGCTCGCGATGGCCCTCGCGCTGCTCGGCGAGCTGCGCATGAAGCAAGGCGACTATGCCGCTGCGGAGCCGCTCCTCACGCGCGCGACGTTCCTGTGGGGAGAGGCTCATGCCCGGTGGACGTACGCGGGAGTCGTTGGAGCCCTGGACGGCCTCGCTCGCCTGCTCCTGGCGAAGGCGGAGTACGGCCGTGCCGACGCGCTCCTGAGCACGCTCCCGGAGGGCAAAGCCGGCCGGGATCACCTCGTCCTGACCCTGGCGGAGCTCGAGATCGCCCGCGCGCAGCACGGGCGCGCCGAGGACCGCCTCCACCGCCTCCAGAGACAATCGAAATGGAAATGCGACGAGAGCGACCTCCCCATCGCCGCGCGCTGCCTCCAGGACCTCGCCGACATCCACGCCGAGGCGGGTGATCCGGCGCTGGCCCGGCCGCTCCTCGAGCGCGCGCTCGCCATCCTCGAGAAGCGGCTCGGCCCGGAGCACCCGAGCCTCGCCGCCGCACTGGACCGGCTCGCGTCGGTCCAGCTGCTGCAAGGGGCCGAGCCCTCGGAGGTCGAGCCGCTCGTCGAGCGGGCGCTCTCGCTGCGCGACAGAACGCTCGGCAAGGGTCACGTGGGACGGAGCACCTCCCTGATGCTCCGCGGCGATCTCGCGCTGAGGCGCGGCGATCCTGCGGCCGCGGAGCGCGCCTACCGCGACGCGCTCGCGCTCCGCGAGCAGCGCCTCGGCGACAGGCACCCGGGCGTCGCGGAGGCGCTCGCCGCGCTCGGCCAGCTCCGGGAAGAGGGCGGGGAGCCTCGGGCCGCCGAGCCGCTCTATCGGCGCGCGCTCGCCATCGAGGAGGCCGCCTTCGGCCCGGGCCATCCGCGCGTCGCCCGCGCCCTTGTGCGGCTCGGCCGGCACCGGCTCGACCAGGGGGCGATCCGCGAGGCCATCGGCCTGCTCGCGCGCGGCGCGGACATCCAGGACCGGCGCGCGCTCGCGCTGCTCCCCGCGGCGAGCGAGGAGCAGCGGACCGCCCTCGCCGGCGCGCTCCGCGACGAGACCGATCTCCTCCTCTCGCTGCACGCGGACAGCGCTCCCTCCGACGCGGAGGCGGCGCGCCTCGCCTTCACGGCGGTGCTCCGGCGCAAGGGCGTGGTCCTCGACGCCGCCGCGGACCGGATCGCCGCGCTCAGGGACCGGAGCAGCCCCGACGACGCGATGCTCCTCCGGCAGCTCGTCTCCGTCGAGTCGCGGCTCGCCGATCTCATCATCCGCCTCCCCTCCTCGGGGCAGCCTGGCGAGCTCCGCGCGTCGATCGACGAGCTCGAGCGAAAGAAGCAGGCGCTCGAGGGAGAGATCGGCCGGCGCGGCGCCCCGCTGCGGATCGACGACGAGCCGGTCACCCTGGACCGCGTGGTCGCCGCCCTGCCGCAGGGAGCGGCGCTCGTCGAGCTCGTCGTGCGCCGCCCGCGCGTGCGCGAGCGCGGCGGCGCCGCGCCGCTCGCCTGGGGCGCGCCGCGGTATGCGGCGTACGTGCTCCACTCGGACGGCCGCGTCGCCTGGGCCGACCTCCGCGACGCGGCGCCGATCGACGCGGCCGCCGGCGACCTGCGGCGCGCCTTCGCCCAGCTGCTCCGTGACCCGCAGCGCACCGCGCGCGCCGTCGATGAGCGCGTCATGCAGCCGGTGCGGGCGCTGCTCGGCGGCGCCCGCTGGATCTTCCTCAGCCCCGACGGCGAGCTCAACCTGGTCCCCTTCGGCGCGCTCGTCGACGAGCAGGGCAGCTACCTGCTGGAGCACAGCTCGTTCACCTACCTGACGAGCGGCCGCGATCTGCTCCGCGCCCGGCATCACGACCCGCGGCGCGCCGAACCCGGGTTGCCTGCGCTGGTCATCGGGGCGCCGGAGTTCGGCGACGCGACCCGGCACGCGCGCTTCCGCCGCGAGGCCCCGGCCGGCGCGACGCCGGCGAGGCGATCGATCGACATGCGCGCGCTGTCGTTCCCGGCCCTCCCCGGCACGCTGCCCGAGGCGACGGCGATCGCGCGGCGGTTCCCGGGGGCGAAGGTGCTCACCGGGCTCGGCGCGACCGAGGAAGCGCTCAAGAGCGCGGCGCACCCGCGGATCCTCCACCTCGCGACGCACGGGTTCTTCCTCCCCGACAGCGAGCACGCGGGCGGGGCCGCCGGCGAGAACCCGCTGCTGCGCGCCGGCGTGGCGCTCGCCTCGGCCAACCGGCCCTACGACGGCCCCGAGGACGGCGTCCTGACCGCGCTGGAGGCCTCGGGCCTGGACCTGTACGGCACGCAGCTTGTCGTGCTGTCCGCCTGCGAGACGGGCCTCGGCGAGGTGAAGCGGGCGGACGGGGTCCACGGCCTGCGGCGAGCGCTGGTGCTCGCCGGGGCGGAGACCCAGGTGATGAGCCTCTGGAAGGTCCAGGACCGCGAGACCCGCAACCTGATGGAGGCCTACTACGAGAAGCTCGCCGCCGGGGGGGGCCGGGTCGAGGCCATGCGGCAGGCGCAGATCGAGATGCGGTCCCGACCCGGAACGGCACACCCCTTCTACTGGGCTGCGTTCATCGTCTCCGGCGACGGCGCGGCCCTCGACGGCCGCGAGGTGGCGCCGCGGCCGGCCGCGCCTCGCGCCGTGCCCTCCGTGCCGCCCGGGCCCCGCGGCTGCGCGTGCGGCGCGGCGGGTACGGGCGCTTTCTCCGGGAGCGCCGGGAGCGGCGCGCTCCTCGCGGCGGGCGTCCTCGTCGGGGGCCTCCGGCGACGGAGCGCCGCCCTGCGGCCACGGACCGCTTGATCCGCCGTCCGGGAGGCCTGTCCGCGCGGATCACGCCCGCTTCGTCGTGGCGACCCACGCCCGCGCCTCGTCCATCAGCCCGAGCGTGAGCGGGCGCAACGTCACGCCCGACCCGGCGGCCTCGGCGACCGCCTCCTCCAGGGCCGCGACCACGAGCTCGCCGCGCCGCGCGAGGTGCAGGAGCTCCCACAGCCGCGCGCCCATCGCGAGATCGCGGTCGGCCCGGGCCTCCGCGACGCTCCTGGCCGCGCGCGCGTCGGCGAGCGCGTCGTCGGAGCGGCCGGCCAGGGCCAGGATCTCCGCGCGCCGCAGGAGGGTGAGCGCCTGGCGGCGGTCGCGGTGGGCGCGCTGCAGCGCCTCGGCCTCGTCGGCCGCGGCGAGCGCGCCAGGGAGATCTCCGACGCGCCGGAGCGCGTCCGCGCGCAGCGACAGCGCGCTCGCGCGCAGCCCCGGATCGCCGGCCTCCGCCGCGAGCTCGGCCGTGCGCCTGGCCGTCTCCGCGGCCTCGATCGCGCGGCCGTCGCGTAGCAGGAACGCGGCCAGGTTGGTCAGCACGAGGCGGAGCTGGCCGCGCATGCCGTCCGCCTCGGCCTGGCCGGCGATCCTCTCGAGCCGCCCGATCGCCTCGCCGAGCCGGCCGCGCTCGGCGTCGAGCACCGCGAGATCCGCCTCGATGTGCAGCCTGTGCCAGCGCGATCCGAGCGCCGAGGCGATCGCGAGCGCGCGCGTGAGGTCCTCCTCGGCCACCGCGAGATCGCGGCGGTTCGAGGCGTAGTTCAGCTCGAAGCGCAGCACGCGCGCCCCGAACTCCAGCGCCGGCCCGGCGCGCGCCCCGAGCGCCACCGCCTCGCCCGCGAGCTCCAGGGCCCGCTCGGGGACGGCGACGCCGGCGAGCGCCATGCGCGCCTCGCAGCGGAGGGCCTCGTCGGGCTGGGCGTCGGCGGCCGCGAGCAGCCCGGGATCGTCGTAGCCCTCCTCGCGCAGGCCCCGCGCCACCTCCAGCCGGCAGAGCCGGCGCCGCAGCGCCACCTCGGCGCGGCGCGCGGGGAACACCGCCGCGCGCGCGTCGAGCGCGTCGAGCCGCCGCCGCGCCTCCTCGGGCTTCCTGCCGCGCAGCAGGGCGCGCACCACGTCGATCTCGGCGGCGGCGCGCTCGTCCGGATCCTCGATGAGCGCGGCGAGGCGCTCGCCGAGCTCCACCGCCTCGGTGAACAGGCCGGCCGACATCACCGCCGCCATCGCCGGGCCCAGCCAGCGCCGCGCCTCCGGGGCCGCGCCCAGGCGCTCGTAGCCGGAGGCCAGGAACGCGGCGTCGGCGGCCGCCGTGGGGCGGCGGGCGATGGCGTCGAGCAGCGCGCGGTGCAGGCGGCGCAGCCAGGGGCGCGGCCGGACCAGGTTGAGCACGGAGAGGCGCACCATCTCCTGGACGAAGCTGTACTCCGGCCCGTGCTGGCCGGCCCCGGAGGCGGTGAGCAGGCCGGCGTCCACGAGGGGGAGCAGCGCGGCCTCCAGCGCCTCGTCGTCGCGGCCCGCGGCCTCGGTGAGCACGTCCACGCCGAGGCCGCCGCCGTGGAGCGCCACGGCGGCCAGCGCGCGCAGGGCGAGGCGGCCTTCGTCGCTCGCGGGGTCGAGATAGCTGGCGAGGCGCGCGACCACGAGGTCGGCGACCCCCGGGACGCCGCGGCTCGCGAGGTCGGGCTCGGCGGCATCCCAGGCGCCCGCGCGATAGACGAGCGCGCCGGTCTCGCGCCACGCGACGAGCGCGTGCACGATGAAGAACGGCACGCCGCCCGAGCCGCGCACGACCGCGCGCTCGAGCGCGGGCGCGACGGGGAGCGTGGCCTGGGCGAGGCGCGCGGCGTCCTCGTCGCCGAGCGGGCTGAGGGCGAGGTGCCGTGCGCCGGGGCGGGCGCGCCCGCGCGCCTCGGCGAGCAGCGCGCGCAGGGGTGGCGAAGGGCTCGGCTCGTCGCGCGCGGCCGCGAGGACCAGGAGGCGCGCCGGAGCGCCCCTGCGCGCCACCGTCGCGCCCACGCGCTCGACCAGGAGCCGCAGCAGCGCGAGGGTGTGCGCGTCGGCCCACTGGAGGTCGTCGAGGGCGAGGACCAGCGGCGCCTCGGTGCTCGCCGAGAGCAGCGCGTCCTCCACGCCCTCCAGCGCCGCGGTCGCGTCCGGCGCGCCGGGGAGCACGCTCGGTGAGAGGGCCCGCTCGATCGCGTCCACCACCAGGCCGAGCGCGCTCGCGGCCTCCGGCGGGAGCGCCTCCAGGGCGCGGAGCAGCGGCCGGAGGGGGCTCTTCCGCTCCGGGGAGCAGGCGGCACGCAGGACACGGTCCGCGCCGAAGCTCTCGCGCTCGAGCGCCGCGGCGAGCAGGTGGGTGCGGCCGATGCCGAGCGGTCCGGTGATCAGCGCGGCGCGGACCCCGCCTCCGCGCACCTCCGCGGCGAGGCGCGCGAGCGCCGCGAGGGCGTCGTCGCAGCCGAAAAGCGGGGTGTGCAGGCAGGGCGCGGGTGGCGCGAGGGTCTCGGTCGGCGCCCTCGAGCCCTCGACCTGCGAGGCCGGACGCGAGACCGGCGCGGTCGGGCTCCCGGCGTGCGCGGCCGGACGCGCGACAAGCACGGTCGGGCCCACGACCTGCGAAGCCCGCCCCGCGATCCCGCCCGGGGCGGTGGGCATCGCAGGCTGGGAGTCGAAGGCGGCCAGGTCGTGCGGGACGGCTCTCTCGCCCGGAGGACCGTGCTCCGCGCGCCGGAGGTGCGGCAGGACCTCGCCGGTCGAGAGCGCGAGCACGCGCTCGAGCTCGCGCGCGACCCACTCGGCGTGGCGCGGGCGCGCGCGGGGATCGGGATCCAGGAGGAGCGCGGTGAGATCCGCGAGCGGCGCGAGCGCGGGTGTGTCCAGCGGCAGGATCGCGTCGAGCCGGGGTGCACGCCGCTGGGGATGGACGGCCACGGGCCCGCCCGCGGGGTCGAGCGGGACCTGGCCGGTGCACAGGCGCAAGACGGTGGCGCCGAGGGCGTAGAGGTCGGCGGCAGGGGTGGCCGCACCGCCGAGCATGATCTCCGGCGCGATGAAGCCGGGGGTGCCGACGAGGAGCGGCGCGGCGGCGCCTCGCGGCCGGAGCGCGGGGTCATCGACGACGATGCCGAAGTCGATCAGCTTGTGGACCGGATGGGCGGCGAGGCCCCGGCCTTCGCCGCGCGCCCCTTTCGCTGCGGCGCGCTCGATGATGTTGGCCGGCTTGACGTCGCGGTGCACGAGGCCGGCGCCGTGCACGGCCGCCAGCGCCCAGGCGACGCCGAGGGCGGCCCTGGCGACCCCATCGGGGCTCAGCGGGCCGGCCTCCGCGAGACGGACATCGAGGCTCACGCCCGCGATGTGCTCCATGGCGAGGCCCACCACGCCCCAGGCGTCGTCGCGGTGCAGGGCATAGAAGCGGACGACGTTCGGGTGCTCGACGCGGCAGAGGGCGCGCGCCTCGTCGAGGATCGCATCGCGCCAGCGCGCGGCGTCCGCCGAGCCCGGGGAGAGGTCCATCGGGAGGAAAAAGAGCTTGACCGCAGCGTCGCGGAGCTTGCGTCCCTCGTAGACCTCGTCTGCCAGCCAGACGGGGGCGAAGCCGCCGCGGCCGAGCTGACGGATCAGCCGGAACGGACCGAGCCAGCGATCCGCAGCGGGGCGCTGCAGGAAAGCGGGCGCTACGGAGGAGGTGGGAGACGGCATCCAGCCGGCGACGATGCTACCGCGGCCGGGCCTGCGCCGGATCACGGTTCGTGGGGGACATGTAGGGTCACCTGGCGGGTCTCGAAGGGCGGCCGGGGCATGACCGGACTCGGAGTCCGAGCGCGGGTGCGACACGGCAGGGAACGAAAGGCAACGCCTCCGGCCTCGGTGCGACGCCCTCGTCCCGGCAAGGGCCCGCGGGACGGCCCGCTCCAGCGACCGGCGGGTCGCGCCGCCGGGGCGCCGAGGAACGGCGTCCCCTTCACGGTCCGGCGGATCCCCTCCACGAACCGTGGCCCTGCGGCAGGCGGCGGCGCGGGACGCGCGGCGCCGGGTACGGCGTGGAATGCTGGTTGCCAAGAGGGTGCTCCTTGAGACCCAATCGCCGCACCGCGCGCGCCGGATCGCCGGACGCAAAGCGGATGCTGCCCACGTGCAATCACGGAGAGTTGTCATGTCCCGAAGCCTGATCCTGATGCTTCTCTCGTCGCTCGCCCTCGCGGCGACCGCCTGCCAGAGCAGCCAGCCGCAGCCTGCCGACGCCCCTGCCGCCGCCACGCCTGCCGGCACGCGCGAAGGCGCGACCCCGGACACCGCACCTGCCAGCCGCGCGCAGACGACGGCCGCCGGTGAGGCCGAAGAGGACGTCTGCGCGGACCAGCAGCCGACCGGCGATCCGCCGGTATGCCCCTCAGGCTGCGTCTGGGACGAGGGCAAACAGCGGTGTACGCAGCTCCGTGGCGTGATCGTCGACCAGCGCCCCGAAACGCTGCGGCCCCCGACCATCCCGGATATCCGCCCCGTGAAGATCCCGACGCCGTGATCCTTACGCACGTTCGTTCTCGATGAGAACGAGACCGATGACCCCCGCGTCTGGGCACAAGTCAGGGGTAGCGGCGCCATGGCGGAGGGTGGGGGCCAGACCTCCCCACGCAACGACCGGCCATAGAGCGACAAACGGGTTGAAATCCCGAAAAAAGCAGAAATTTCACAGGGAGGCGAGGAGGCGGGGAGGGAGAGACGGCGAGAGGGAGAGATTCTTTTTTTTCTTCCTCCCCGCCTCCCCGCCTCCCTGTGAAATTTCTCCCGGTTTCAACATGATTGGTGCTCTAGCGCTCGGGCGCGGCGGGGTGCGCCGGACCGGCGGGCGCCCGGCGCCCTGCGCGCCGCGCCCGGAGCCGCGCGACGCGCCCCTGCACGTCGTCGGCGACCACGTAGAACGCCGGCACGACGAGCAGGCTCAGCGCCGTCGAGACGAGGAGGCCGCCGATGACCGCGGCGGCCATCGGGGCCCGGATCTCGGCGCCGGGGCCGAGCGCCAGCGCCGACGGGACCGCGGCCATCAGCGTCGCCGTCGAGGTCATCAGGATCGGGCGCAGCCGCACCGGGCCGGCGCGGAGCATCGCCGTGCGGGCGTCCATGGCCTCCCCTGCCCCGCGCTCGCGCCCCGGTTCATTGTGGGCCGCGCGCCCGCCCTCGCGCCTCACCTCGATCGCGTGATCCACGAGGATGATCGAGTTCTTCTTCACGATCCCCATGAGCAGGAGGATGCCGATCATGCTGAAGATGTTGAGCGTGTGCCCGGAGAAGAGCAGCGCGAAGGCGGCGCCCGCGATCGACAGCGGCAGGATCGTCAGCACCGTGACCGGGTGCAGGAACGAGTTGAACTGGGACGCCAGCACCATGTAGGCGACAAGGATCCCGAGCACGAGCGCGAAGAGGAGGCCGCCCATCGACTCGCGGAACGTCACGCTCGCGCCGCCCAGCACCAGGCGGTAGCCGGCCGGCAGGTCCCGGCCGAGCTCCTCGACCCGGGCGACCGCCTCGCCCTGGGAGTGCCCGGGCGCGATGTTGCCGAAGATCGAGATCGCGCGCTCCCGGTCGCGGCGCGTGATCGCCTGCAGCGCCGGGAGCTCCTCGTAGGTGACGACCGACGTCAGCGGGACCAGCGCGCCCGACGCGCTCCTCACCTGGATGCGCGCGAGGTCCTCGGGCCGGCTCCGCTGCTCGGCGAGCAGGCGCGCGCGGACGTCGATGCGGCGCCCGTTGTCGTTGAACTTGGCGACGCGCCCGCCGCCGACCAGCGTGTTCAGCGTCGTCGCGATCGCCTCGACGCTCACGCCGAGATCCGCGGCGCGCGCCCGATCCGGCAGGATGCGGAGCTCGGGCATGCCGAGCTGGTAGTCGGTGTCGAGATCCACGACGAGGCCGCTCTGCGCGAGCTCGCCCCGCATGCGCTCGCTGTGCTTCGTGAGCTCTTCAAACGAGGGGCCGCGGATCGAGAACTCGACAGGGAAGCCGCGCTGGGCCGTGAACCCCGACTGCGAGAGGTCCTGAACCACGGCGCGCAGGCCGGGGTAGCCGTTCAGCTCCTTGCGGAGGACGCCCTGGAGGTCGGCCTGCGAGAACGACCGCTCGTCGGCCGGCTTCATCGTGACGAACAGGATGCCCGTGTTCACGGAGCCCCCGCCGAAGCCGCCGACCACGGCGAAGACGCGCGACACCGCCGGGTGCTCGCCCACGAACGCCTCGGCGCGCTGGAAGAGCCGGTCGGTCTCCTCGATGTCCGAGCCGACCGCCGTCTGCAGGCGGACCATGAGCCGCCCCTGGTCCTGCGACGGGACGAACTCCGTCGGGAGCCGCTGCATCGTGACGATCGCGCCGGCGAAGAGGAGCGCGCCGAGCAGGACGACCACGAGCGGGAACCGGAGCGCCCGGGCGAGCAGCCAGCCGTAGCCGCGGGAGAGGGACTCGAAGCCGCGATCGACGAGCCGCCCGACGCGGCTCCGGCCCTCGCGCGAGACGTCGAGGATCTGCGCGCAGCGGGCCGGCGCGAGGGTGATCGCCTCCAGGTACGAGAGGAGCACGGCGATGCAGAGGGTCACGCCGAACTGGAGGAAGAAGCGGCCGACCACCCCCTCCATGAAGATGATCGGGATGAAGATCGCGACGACCGCGAGCGTCGCGGCGAGCGCCGCGAAGGTGATCTCGGCCGTGCCCTCGCGGGCGGCGCGGACGCGGTCCTTCCCCGCCTCGGCGTGCCGGTGGATGTTCTCGAGCACCATGATCGCGTCGTCGACGACGATGCCGACCGCGAGCGAGAGCCCGAGCAGCGTGAAGGTGTTCAGCGTGAAGCCGAGGAAGTAGATCGCGGCGACCGTGCCGAGCAGCGACATCGGGATCGCGAGGACGACGTTGAGCGTGCTGGAGAGCGAGCCGAGGAACATCCAGCAGACGAGGGCCGTGAGCGCGATGGCCATGCCGAGCTCGAGCTCGATCTCGTGGACCGACTCCTCGATGAACTTCGTCGAGTCGAAGTTCACCCCGACCTCCATCCCCTCGGGCAAGGTCTTCTCGACCTCGGCGAGCGCGGCCCGGACCCCCTGCGCGACCTCGACCGCGTTCGAGCCCCGCTGCTTCCTCACGCCGAGTCCCTGCGCGGGCTGGCCGTTCACCCGGGCGAGCCGGCGGACGTCCTCGAAGCCGTCCTCGACGAGCGCGACGTCCTCCAGGTACACCGTGGCGCGCGCCGACGACGGCGGGCCCGCCGGCTGGACGGCCGCGTCCGCCGGCCGGGCGGCGGGGCCGAGATCGCCCTGGCGGAGGACGATCTTCCTGAAGGTCGCGAGGTCGAGCGCCTCCCCCATCACCCGCACGTTCACCTCGCGGCCCTCGGTCTCGATGCGGCCGGCGGGGAGCTCGATGTGCTGGCGGCGCAGGGCCTCGGTGACGTCGGCGACGGTGAGCCCCCTGGCGGCGAGGCGCTCGGCGTCGAGCCAGATGCGGACGTTGCGCTCGAGGTAGCCGCCCAGGGTCAGCTCGCCGACGCCGGGCACCGTCTGGAGCTTCTCCTTCAGCCGGTAGCGCGCGATGTCGGCGACGAGCTGGGGGGAGAAGGGGCCGGAGAGCCCGACCCACATGATCGGCTGGTCCTCCGGGTTGCTCTTGGAGACGACGGGCGGGTCGAGGTCGAGCGGCAGCCGCCGCTGCGCCTGCGAGATCTTCGTCTGCACGTCCTGGAGCGCGACGTCGACGTCGCGCGACAGGTCGAGCTCGATGGTGACCGAGGCGCTGCCCTGGCGCGACGTCGACGTGATCGACCGGATCCCCTCGACCTGGACGGCCGCCTCCTCGAGCGGCTCGACAACGTCGTGCTCCATGATCTCGGGGGCGGCGCCCTCCAGCGTGGCGGAGATGGTGATGGTGGGGAAGTCGACGTCTGGGAACTGGCTGATGCCGATGCGCGACACGGCCACGAGGCCGAAGACGATGGTCGCCGCCATCAGCATCCAGGCGAAGACCGGCTTCCTGAGGCACGCTTCGGTGAGGCTCACGGCGCGCTCCGCGTCGAGCTGGCGGGGGAGGTCGCCGGCGCCGAGCCGGCCGGCGACGCGCCGGCGCCTTCGCCTTCCCTGGCGTGCCCCGCGGCCTGGCCTTCGGGCATGCTGCCGGGCTGCGCGGCGCGGACCTGGGAGCCGTCGCGCAGCGCCTCCGCGCCGCGCACCACAAGGCGCTCCCCCACGGAGAGCCCCGACTTGACCTCGACGCGCCCGTCCGCCGTGCGCAGCCCCAGCGAGAGCACGCGCTCGCGCGCGGTGGTGCCGTCGACCACGTAGGCGAGGAACCCGCGCTCGCTCGGGCGCACGGCGGTCTGCGGGATCACGGGCGCCTCGCCGCTCGCGCCCACGGGCACGGTCACCTCGGCGAAGGTGCCGGGGCGGAGCAGGTCCTTGCCCTCGCCCTGCACCTCGCCGGTCACGGCGACCATGCGCGTCGCGGGATCGGCCGCGTCGGCGACGTGCGTGAGCTTCGCGGTGTAGGCCCGCGCGTCGCCCTTCACCGTGAAGCGCGCCTCCATGCCGGGCCGGACGCGCGCGGCGTCGGCGGCGGGGATCTGGAAGCGGAGCAGGAGCGGGTCGCGGCGGAGGAGCGTCGCGAGCACCGTGCCGACCGCGACGTGCTGGCCGGTCTGCACGGTGCGCGTCTGGATCTTCCCCTGGATGGGCGCGCGCACGTACGCGTCGCGCAGGTTGAGGAGCGCCTGGTCGACGGCGACCTTCGCCTCGGCGACCTGCGCGGCGGTCGTCGCCGACCTGGAGCGCCACGACGCGACGTCTTCCTTGCTGAAGACGCCCTCGGCGCCCTCGGCCTCGCGCCGCTCGAGGCCCGAGGCGGCCTCGGCCTGCGTGGCGGTCATGCGGTCGAGCGTCGCGCGCGCGGCGCGGACGGCGAGGTTGTACCGGGCCGGATCGATCTCGACGAGCACCTGCCCCGCCTTGACCTCGTCGCCCTCCATGAACCGCACCGCCTCGACGACGCCAGCGACGCGCGCGGTGAGCTGCACCTGCTCGAACGCATCGACCGAGCCGACGGCGGGCACGGCATACTCGACCCGCTCCGCCGCGACCTGCGCGATCTCGACCGGGAAGCTCATCCCCTGCTTCCCTGACCTGCGCCCCTGCTCGGGCGAGGCCTCCTCGCCCTTCTTGCAGGCCGGAGAGCCGATGAGGACAAGGCCCGCCACGAGGGCGAGCGCGGCGACGCGAAAAGGTTGGAGCGCCATCGAGTTGGAGGAGTAGCGCAACTCGCGGCCCAGCGCGCGTGCTTAGGCGGGGCGGCGGGCAGCGTCACGCCGGCCACGAGGCGCCTCGGAGGGGCGCGGCGCTCCCTACAACTTGCTCTCCGGCTTTCCCGCGCTCGGCGGTGGAGCCCCGCGCTTCGCGCTCCCGCCTCGCGGCGCCGGGAGAGCGCTTCCGGTGGAGGTCGCCACCGGGCTCGAGCTCACCGCAGCCGGTGGCGCCGCCGGCGGCCAGCGCGTGCACCGGTAGTCCCCGAGGACGATGTGCTCGCGCCGGCACCGGACCGAGATGTCCTTACCCCGCACGATGAGTTGGAAGCTCCGGCCGAGCGAGCTGCGCACGTAGCTGATCAAGAGCTCGTCACACGGAGCCTGCGCGCCCTCGCACGCCTGGGCCCGCGCCATCGCGTCCACCTCCGGCTCTTCCGCCGCGTAGTTGTTGACCAGCGCCAGTATCAGCCCGAGGCCCGCGAGCCAGAGAAGAAAGCCGAACGATTGTCCCAGCACACGTCCCATGGAGACGACGTTAAACCTCCTCTCCCATAGAGAAAATCCATTTCATCTCCATGCTCTCGCGAAATGCACCGCGCCGGGCGACCCCGCCGCAGAGCATTTGCGATGATTCAACGAATTTTCCTTAACGATTTTTTGCCGCTGCTCGTAAGCAGTCACGCCGCGGCGCTTCGCGTCGCATCCACAGCGTCACCGAGATCGATTTTTTGACGGATCTGATGTGCTGCTCGTAAGCGTGTGAAGGGCCGTCGGTGCACGCCGAGCCACTCAGGTCGATTTGCTGACGGATCTGACGGGCTGCTCGTAAGCGTGTGAACGGTGTGCCGGCCCGCGACGCACATCGAGCTCCGCAGCACCTGGGCCGGGGTTCCGTCGGGCGCGCGGGGGCGCCGCAGCGCACGCCGCCACGCGGGCGCCTTTCTCGCGCGCTCCGGCTCCGTGCCGCCACGGTCGCCCGCGCTCGTCACGGGAGCGCTCGGCGCGCTCAACCTGCGCGCGTGCCCTGCAGGACGTGTGTTCTGTGCTCGCGAGGACGCGCCCGCTCCTGCGCGGGACCTCCCGCACCTGCCCTCGGCCAGACGGCGCTGGCCGGGCCAGCACATCGATATCACCCCTCACGCGTGAGCTGCCCGCCGCCTCGGCATCATTGACTCTCTCGTCCGGCGGACGACGCATCAATTCCTTTCAAGGCTCGCACACATCGCTCAGCCAAATCATGTTTTCCGGCTCCACCATCAGACTTGTATGGATGCACGGCCCGGCATGCCCCTGCTCGCATCGCCTCCCGCTCGCGAGGTGCACGTGGTCGATCCCTGCAGGACGAGCCACGGCTTCAGCGTGATCCGTACCGTGTGGTGCTGGCGAGCGAAGATCGAGCCCCTTTGGATGCCAGGATCGACGCGCGGACGAAGGGCGTGTCGAACCCGAAGACGTCGATACGAACGGCATCGTTCTCCCCGAGCGGCCGGTGCTCGTCCGGCCCGGAGCACGCCGCCCCTGAAAGGCCCAGCACGGCGAGCACGGCCAGCCTCGCGATGTTGCGCATGAGGTCCTCCGATCCCAGCTTCGCCGCCGGCGAGCTCCCGTCAATTGCAGGGAGGGCAGTCCCCGTCGCAGTCGACGTCTTCCTCTTCCCCATTCCGCCGGCCGTCGCTGCACGTGCGCGGCTGACACGTGCCAGCGAAGCAAATGCCACTCTCGCAGTTCTCGTTGGCCCGACACTTGTACCCATCTGCACAAGGGTAGCAACCGTAGCCACAATCCACGTCGGACTCGTTACCGTTCTGCACGCGATCAAGACACCTGTCAACCGAGCATGTCCCGTCTTGCCCGCACACACCCGTGAGGCAGTCGTACTTGTTCTTGCACGGCCGCGTTATCCTGCATGGATCACAATGACCGCCGCAATCCATGTAAGTCTCCCCAAAATCGGGATCGAGCATGCCGTTCTTGCACTCGAGGGGAATACAGTTCCCGAGGAGGGAGCAGAACAGCGTCGAGTCAGCGCAGTCCGCATCGTACAAACATGTAACCTCCTGTCCACTGCCATTGCAGAACCCAGAGCCGGAGGGCGCGGGGGAAGGCGCTACATACTTGTTGACGGGCCCAGTCGGATCACAGACGTCATCGGTGCACGGGTTGCCATCGTCCCACACGTCATTCGGGTCGCGCTCGGCGACACGTTGCCCATCATGGCAGCGGGTGATCTCACAGTCGCCTCGATACTGGCTCCTCGATGTCTCAAGCAGCTCGATCTCGCAGGCGCCTTCGATGCAAGCCATCATCCCGCATCTCGGGTCCATATCATAAGGAAATTCACAATCCGCTGCGGCTCTGCACTCCGGTGGTGGCGTGTAGGGGGGCGGTGGAGTGTCCGAGCAAGCGAGCCAGGACGAGGCGACGATGAGCGCCGCGAATGCCGCAGCGAAGCTTCTAGGTCTCTTCATGATCCCTCGTGTCAGATATCTGGGCGGTCGATGTACAGCGGGCACGAGAGGCAGGGGCCGCCGCAATCGCGACCAGCCTCGTCGCCATTCATCACTCCATCGCTACAGGTTGCCTCGCGGCACACGCCGTCCACGCACACGCCGCTCTGGCACGACTCGTGTGAGCTGCACCTCTCTCCCAAGTCACAGGCGGGGCACGATGGGGCGCCACAATCCACGTCCGTCTCCGCTCCGTTGAGCACACGATCGCCGCAGCGCGCGTGCGCGCACGTCCCGTCTTCGGCGCAGATTTGCTCAACGCAATCGTCGTCGCTGTCGCACGGCTGTCCGGATTCGCAGGGATCGCAGGGGCCGCCGCAGTCGAGCGCAGTCTCTCCGGAGGACACATCCAGGATGCCGTTCTCGCACCATTCATGGACGCACCTGCCGGACGCGGCACATGCATAGGATGGGTTTCCACAGTCCTCATCTCGTAGACAACCAACCCACTTGCCACCCTTGCAATATCCCGACGTCTCCGGCGATGGCCCAGTCGGCTGAGGCAGGTGCGAGCTAGCTCCGTCTGTGCAGCCGTCGATTGTGCACTCGTTGCCGTCGTCGAAGACGTCGCTCCCTGAATGCTCGACCCGGATCTCCCCTGCATCATCGCATTTGACGATACGACAGTCGCCAGGGAGCTGGTGGTCGAGCTGCTCGCGCAGGGCCAACCTGCAGACGCCGGCGACGCACAGAGCTTGGCCGCACCGTGGATCCACGGGTCCCAGGCAGTCCCGAGTCGCCTCGCAGCGCGTGGCGCTGCACTCCCCAACGGGCCGGCACGCCCGATTGCAGGCATCGCCCTCTTCCTCCCTGGCGCCAGGCTCACAGCAGCTCACTTCCTCGGGATCCGAGCACCGGCAGCGCCCGTCGATGCACTGCGTTCCGGTCTCTTCGGGCGCGCATTCCTTCGTTGAGTCGCAAGGAGGATCCTGCTCCACGTCGACGTAGGCGTCACCGTTGCAGGCCGCCCAGAGGACACCTGCCAGGAACACCGCGCAGGAGGCACACAGGTGCCGCTTCCACATGCGCGCCACGATATCAGGCGTCCTCGTGCAGCGGACAGGGAGATCCGGAGCAGGTGTGGAAACGCGAGCGTGGATAGCATTACGTTGAGTGCGCCAAAATTCTCTACAAAATGGATTAACGCTCCTGGAAATGAACCCGGCGCCGCGCTCGGGAGCACGCCGGTACGAGGTGGCGCTACCACGAGAAGGAGAGCACGGCGCCGGGGGCGGCCCCGACGGCCCCCACGCGGACCTTCGCCTCCGGCGCGAGCAGGAACCCCGCGACCACGGCGCCGCCGGCTGAAAGGCCGGCCCCGATGAAGGCGCCCACCGACAGGGCCGTGAAGGTCCTCGTGCGCCCGTCGGCCTCGGCGTGGGCGTCGCAGGCCGGGAACCCCGGCCGGCAACGGAAGACCTCCCGGTGCGCCCGGGCGAAGGCGGCGTCCCGGTCGCCGGCCGCGTCGTTGGCCTCCGCGACCGAAACGCCCCCGACGACGCCGAGGACGACCGATGTGGCCGCGAGCCCGCCCACCGTCCACCAGCGGAGCTCAGGGCCGCGCGCAGACCGAGGCGGCGCCGCGCCGGGCAGATCGCCTGCCGTGCTCGCCCGGGGTCGCGCGGGCGCCTCCGCTCCGGCGCGCTGGAGCACAAGCCATACGGTCCGCTCGCCGCCCGCGTCGACGGCGGCAGGCACCTCGACCTGCCTCCCGGCGAGCTGCGCGCTCACGCGGTGCTGGCCGGGCGCGACGTACACCGGGCGCGGGAGCGGGGAGACGCCGACCTGCCGACCGTCCACGAGCACGGCAGCGCCGGGCTCGCTCGCGCGCACCTCGAGCGCCCCGACGTGCCGTCGCGCCTCGGCGAAGTTGGCGCGCGCCAGGTCGTAGCTCTCCTTGAAGCCCGGCGGGACCCAGATCTTCGGCGCCTCGGGGGTGCCGACCATGTCGAAGTAGATCGAGAGGAACTCCGCCGCCATCGGGAACTCGCGCAACCGGAACGACAGCATCCCCACGCGGAACGCGTCGGAGGCGCTCCTCGTGAGCCGCCAGAGCGTCAGGTGGATGTCGCGCGCGTCCGCGATTCGCCCCTGGTCCACGAGCCGCTTCGCCTCGTCGAGCATCTCCTGCTCCGGTCCGGTCGGCGGCGGGCGCCGCGGGAGCGGCTCTGCCTCCGCCGCCGCCGGGCCCCATAGCAACAGCAGAACGGCGGTGATCGGGCTGTGCAGCGAGCGTCGCATGGTCTCGTCTCCCGGGCGTCTTCCGCGCAACCGGCGCCCTGTGCAGTTCGCGAGGAGCTCGCAGGCGCCCTGTCGCTCGACCCGGCGTCGACGACCCGCACGGAGAGCCGCGCAACGCGATCTCCCGCCCTCGACAGGCCTCTCTTAGCAGAGATCGACGCGCGGCTGCGCTCGAGGCGCACAGGAAAGCAGACGTTGCGCGCGCCACATGCATTGCGGCGAACGCGCTTCAATTCTCTGTTTTCTGGTCCGTCCTCAAAAAAATCTCTCCGACTCTCCGATCAGCAGCGGTGAGGCGTCCATCGCGCCTCGGCCGACATGCTTGTGGTGCGGCCGACATGCTTGTGGTGCCCTGCGGCGCAGGCGCGTCCTGCGGCCAGCCGCGTGGACGCCCGCGCCGGCCGCAGGACGCGCCTGCGACCGGGCGCGTCGGCGCACGCTGTCCTCGAACGCCGCCCCTGTCCGTCGGCGAGCCATCGCCCCGCTCCGATGAGGCCGCCCGAGGACCGCTCGCCGCGCCTCCGCGCTCGCCCTCGCGTCGCGCCGCATCTACCATGGGGAGATGCGCCCCACCGTCCTCCTCTGGGACATCGACGGCACCCTGCTCTCCACCGGCGGCGCGGGCCGGCGCGCCATGGAGCGTGCGTTCGCCCGGTATGCCGGCCGGCCCGACGCGTGCGAATCGTTCTCGTTCGCCGGCATGACCGACAGGGCCATCCTCCGGGCAGGGCTCGACGCGCTCGGGCGCGAGGTCACCGAGAGCGCGATCGACGCGCTCCTCGCGATCTACGTCGAGATCCTCGCGGAGGAGATGTCGCTCGCCGACGAGACCCGGGTCCACCACGGCGTCGTCGAGGCGCTCGACGCCGCCGCCCGGCGGGCGAGGTGCGCCGTCGGCCTCGGCACGGGGAACGTCCGCGCGGGGGCGCAGGCGAAGCTCACGCGCGTCGGCATCTACGAGCGGTTCGCGTTCGGCGGCTTCGGCTGCGATCACGAGCGCCGCGACGAGCTCCTGCGCATCGGCGCGACGCGCGGGGCGGCGAGGCTCGCGGCGCCGCTCGAGGCGTGCCGCGTCGTGGTCATCGGCGACACGCCGAAGGACATCGCCGCGGCCCGGGCGATCGGCGCCGAGTCGATCGCCGTGGCCACCGGCAGCTACGCCCTCGCGGAGCTGGCCGCCTGCGCCCCGACCCACAGCTTCAGCGACCTCGGGGAAAAGGGCGTGCTCGAGGCGCTGCTCGGCTAGCACCCAGCGCGTCGTTGCCCCTCTGAGCGTTCACGGTCAACCCCCGCCCCGATAGACCGGGCTACCGCAGAGATCCGCTGCATCGCGGACCTGCACACCGCCGCGCCGGTGGGATGCTTGCGCGCCGTGATACGGACGATGGCCATCCAGGGCATCAGCGCACAGCAGAGCGAGAGGCCATCACCGAGCGCGAGCGCTGGACTCACGGGCCACCCATCGCTCCAAGACATACCGGAGATGCATTCTGATCGGGTGAGGCGCCGCCGACACGTCTGGCGCCAGCTCAACGACCTGGCCACCTGTCGAAGGGGTCGCGTTCACTCCACAGCTCAATGCACAGCGCTGCGAGGTGTCCCGATCTCGACCAGTTGTCCGGGACGGAACGGTTCGCACGAGGGCGGCGCCGACTCGCGCGTCGATATCCTGCGATATTCGGCGCCGCGCGGCCTGACCATTGCGCGAAATCTTCCTGAAATGCGACCTTTCATGGTCGTCGAGGCAGCGGAGCGTCAGGACTGAAGCACGCGCGGGGCGCTCGAAGGTTCGCCACCGAAATGGCTTGACATGCGCCAACGCTCTACGGTCTCCTAACCACTTCGAGGATGCACCTGTACGCTTCGGCAAGGTGCAACCCGGCGCGACAACCTTTCGTAGGACGGCGACTCGCCGGTTCAACATTGAAGGGCGACGCGATCGGCTGCGGGGGCAGGGCGAGGACGGGGGACGGCGCTGGAACCACTGAGTCCTGTTGCGATCGACACGGAACCCTCCCGCACGCGCCCAAACCGCTGTGACGCTAGAGTGAGGTTTACTTGAACCACCCAATCCACCATCTGCCTGAGACGGAGAAGCGAGCACGAGTATGATGGAGCCCAGCTCGACACCCAACTGGCGCAAATTCGGGTCCAATCTGCCGGCCGGTAGCGACTTTGTACCACCGGGGGAAGGCTTTCCCGTCGCGAAGATCTTGGCGCTCAACCTCGGCAAGTGGAAGGACACGGCGGGGCTGCAAATCGCGCAGGCGCTTCACCTGTTCGCGTACGGGTACAAGCGCTATCGCGAGGGGAAGTTCATCATCAAGGCCACGTCCGATCTCGGGCTGGGCGCCATCTTCGAGTCCGTCGATGACTGGGAGACCTTCGACCAGTTCGACGAGTTCTTCAAGCCGTGGACCTTCATGCGCAGGCCCCTGGTCGCGGCGCGCTGGATGGAGGACGCCGAGTTCGGGCGGCAGCGCCTGGTGGGGATCAATCCGACGCACATCCGCCGCGCGACGCCGCGCGATCTCTGCGAGTTCCTGAGCGGCGCCGAGCCCCAGCCGATCACCCTCGCCGACGGTCGCACGCTGGAGATGCTGTGCGAGAGCGGGAAGCTCTACTCCATCGACTATCGCATCTTCAAGGGCATCGTCGACACCGAAGTGCAGCAAGAGCTGGGGAAGTACCCGCTGGCCCCGACGTGCATGCTGCACCAGAGCGCGGCCGGCGAGCTCTTGCCAGTGGCCATAAGACTGGCGCACTCGCACGGCGGGGACGGGACGCCGCCCGACAAGATTTTTACCCCTCTGGGCCCAGCGGATGACTGGCTCACGGCCAAGATCGCCGTCGCGAGCACCGACGCCATCTACCAGGGCGAAGTGACCCATTTACTCTTCTCGCACCTGATCATGGAGCCGTTCGCGGTGAGCACCTACCGCAACCTGCCCGCGACGCATCCGCTCCATCAGCTGCTCAGGCCGCATTTCTTCAACACCCTGGCGATCAACGAGCTGGCTCGCCGGCGGTTCCTCGGGCGAGGGCGCTTCTTCGGCGTCACCAGCGCCGTGGCCAGCGAGGGCTCTTTCGAGCTCCTGAGGCGCGCCTATGCCGGCTCGGGCATCGGAGGATACCGTGGCAAGCCCTGGCGGTTCTTCGAGAGCGCGCTCCCCTACGATGTGGCAGCGCGCGACGTCGGCGACTTGAAAAATTATCACTACCGCGACGATGCGCTGCTGCACTGGACCGCGATCCAGGAGTACGTCGAACAGGTCTTGAAGATCGCCTTTCCGACGCCACGATGTCTGGCGAGCGACGCCAGCCTGCAGAGGTGGGTTCAAGAGCTGGCGTCTCCTGATCTTGGCGACGTGAACGGCCTGCTCCCGCCGGAGAGCTCCGATCAGCTCAAGACGCTCACGAACCTCGACGACCTGATCGCCATCGTCACCAACATCATCTTCACGGCGACCGCGTACCACGCCGCCGTCAACTTCGGCCAAGCCGATTATTACACCTGGATCCCCAATGCTCAGTTTTCCACCTATCGCCCCTACAGCGATATCCTGAACGGAGACGACAAGCGACAGTTCACGCCGCTGGAGCGTCTCCCGGGGCGGACACAGAGCATTCGCCAGATGGTGCTCAGCCGCTCGCTCAGCATCGGCCCCCCGCTGACCAGCGCGAGCCTCACGACGATGAAGTGCATGTTGCAAGATCCGGCGGCAAAGCAGGCGTTCGCTCGCTACCGCGAGCGCCTGGTCCACATCGAGCGGGAGATCACCGAGCGCAATCGCACCCGCGAGCAACCGTACATGTACCTGCTCCCTTCGATGGTCCCCCAGAGCGTCGCGATCTGATCGACCTGCGAGAAAGGAATTTACCCCATGAGCATCTGCAGCGAAGAAGATGAACAAGACGAGAAGACGGACTCTTCCAAGGCGCCTTTTGACTATCTCGAGGCCCTCCACAGCGCGCTCTTGCACGAGAATGATCCGGTCAAGAGGCAGCAGATCGAGGCCGGCATGGTCTTCAAGTGGCTAAAAGAGGAGCCGCTTCCGTTCCTCCGCCAGCTGCGACGCGAGAGGCCCATTTTTGCCAACCCAGCCCTCACGCTCGTGACTCGATACAACGATGTCGTCGAGGTGCTCAACACCAACGACGTCTTCACGGTCGACAACATCGCGCCCAAGCTGATCGAGGACGTGGGCCAGAACATCCTGGCGATGAACGACTCGCCCAAGTACGAGAAGGAGAAGTCGCTGCTCCGCCTGGCGTTTCCTCGCGCCGATCTGCCCCGCTACCGTCAATTCGTCATCGAGGAGGCGAACCGGCTGTTGACCCATGTTGGCATCGACAGGCCGTTCGACCTCGCCGGGGAATATGCGCTCAAGGTGCCGGCCGCTGCGATGGCGCGATACCTCGGCGTCGGCGAGATACCGACCGAGAAGGTGGTGGCGTGGACCCACGCGCTGTTCCACGACATCTTCCTCAATCCGACCAATGACCCGGCAGCCGTGGGGGCGGCGCAGGCCGCTCGTCAGGAGGCGCTGCCCATGATCGACGCGATCATCGCCGCGCGCAAGAAGCAGCTCGCACAATCGCCTCCGCCAGAGCAGCCCTCGGTGATGGACCGCTACCTGCTCATGCAGTCGGTCCCCGAAACCTACGAGAGCGACGAGGGGATCCGCGACGTGATCCTGGGGCTGCTCATGGGCTGCGTGGATCTCAGCGGCGGCGCGATCGTCAACGTTTTGGTCGAGCTGATGAAGCGCCCGCGCGTGCTGCGCGAGGCGCTCAACGTGGCGAATGTCGCGGACGACGCCGCCATAACCGGCTATGTGCTGGAGGCGCTCCGTTTCCGTCCCCCGTCGGTCGGCGTCACCAGCCGCTGTGTGCGCGAATACACGGTCGGGCTTGGCACGCATCACCAGGCGAAGATCCCCGCCGGCGCGCTGGTGATGGCTTGCAGCGCCTCGGCGATGCACGACCCAGAGCACATCGCGGCCCCGGACGAGTTCAAGCCCGGACGCCTGGCGAGCAAGAACTACCTGTTCTGGGAGTCAGGGATCCATACGTGCCACGGCAAGTATGTAGCCATTCTGCATATCTCGATCGCCGTCAAACAGCTGCTGCGGGCCGGCGTTCCCAACCGGATCGATCCCACGCCGCGCCATCACGGGTACCCTTCGGCGTTCCGCGTGCGCCTGGCCCCCGTCGAGGGCTGACCACGCGTCCCCGAGGCGGATCTTTTCCATGGATGCACTTGTGCCCCGGCGGGGAGGCGTACCCTCCCACCGTCGTGAGCTTGTCTAGCAATTGGTTCAATTGACCTCTGTCGAAAATTCAGCCGCTTTTGAGGGCGGCAAGGGAGGAGTCGAAATGGCAACACCGCGAGCGCTTTCGGTCGTGGAGTCATACTATGACGCTTTTCGCGCCGGCGAATCGGCCGCCGTGGCCCTCGCGCTGGCCGCGGTCTTCCATGAGGAGTTCGTCGTCGAGAGCCCCATGGTGCACGCCAAGTATGGGGGCCCGCTGCGCGGTCAGGATGCGGTGAAGGCCGCGACCGCTTTTGCGCCCTACCTGAAGCACCTGACGGTCGAGGCCACTTACCTGAGCCCCGACGGTCACTGCGTGGCGACCCTGATCCGCTTCCCGTCGCCCGTCGGCGAGGTCGTTCAGTCGGAGCACTTCGAGATCGATCCGGACACGCCGAAGATCAAGCGCCTGCGCTCCTACTACGACCCGCGCAAGCTCCTGGCGCCCGGCCCGTAGAGGAAATAGCTCGGAATGAGGCCCCGCTCCGGGGCCCCTCTTCTCCGCTCCCCGCTTCTCCGCTCCGCTCCCCTCCCCTCCCCGGATCGAAAGATCCGCCAATCCGGCAACAAACGGCGCCCTGCAGCGGAGGTGCCGCTCGCGCTACGACTCGAGCATGGCGAACGAGGCGAAGGACAGTGGACCGATGACAGACGTGGTGGGCGACATGACGAACCGCCTGCTGGCCGATGCAGGTATCGGCGCCGGCATGCGCGTCCTCGACGTGGGCTGCGGTCCCGGGGATGTCTCGTTCCGGGTCGCGAAGCTCGTCGGCGAGCAAGGGCAGGTCGTGGGCGTCGACCGCGACGCGCGTCCGCTCGCGGCGGCTCGAGACAGGGCGCGCGAGCTCGGCCTCTCGAACATGACCTTCGCCGAGGGCGACCTGGGCGCGCTGGCGCCCGAGCACGGCCTCTTCGATGCGATCGTGGGCAGACGCGTCCTGATGTACCAGGCCGACGCGGCGGCGGCCGTGAAGAGCCTCTCCCGCGCCCTGCGCCCCGGCGGCCTTGTCGTCTTTCAGGAGCACGACACCACGATGGTGCCGGCATCCGTGAAGCCCCTGCCGCTCCACGAGCGCACGCATCAATGGACGTGGGGGACGGTGGAGCGAGAGGGCGCCGACATCCACATGGGCTTTCATCTCGCGTCCGTGCTCGAGCAGGCCGGCCTCACCGTCGTGAGCGTGCGCGCGGAGGCGGTCGTGCAAACGCCGCAGACGCGCTACCGCACCGCGGCCATCGTCCGCGCGATGTTGCCTCGCATCCTGCAGCAGGGGGTCGCGACCGAGGCCGAGATCGACGTCGACACGCTCGAGGAGCGCCTCGTGGAAGAGCGAACCCAGGCGAACGCCACGTACATCAGCGACATGGTCTTCGGCGCCTGGGCCCGAAAGCCCGCCTGAGGGCCCGCGCTCTCCCGCTCAGCGCGAGCACATCTCGATCAGCATCGTCTCCAGCACCGCCTGCGCCGGGCGGCGGCTGCTCTTCAGCGCGAGATCGGTCTCGGCGAGCATGCGCATCCAGCCGGCGAGCGCGCCCTTCGGGAGCTGGCGGATCGACTGCGCCACGTCGTTCGCCTTGAAGGGGGCCACGCCCGCGCGCTGCGCGGCCTCGGCCTGGCTCGCGCCCGTGGCGAGCGCCGACTCGAACTTCACCATCTGGCGGACCGACCACGAGACCGCCCCGAGCAGGCGCAGCCCTCCGTCGCGGGGGTCGTACGCGTCGGCGAGCGCCGCGAGCGCGCGGTCGAGCCGCCGCCGCCCCAGCGCGTCGATGAGCTCCCAGACCGT
This sequence comes from Sorangium sp. So ce887, assembly GCF_051521455.1. Classification (NCBI taxonomy): domain Bacteria; kingdom Pseudomonadati; phylum Myxococcota; order Polyangiales; family Polyangiaceae; genus Sorangium; species Sorangium sp. So ce887. The sequence goes on from NZ_CP150354.1 coordinate 7,766,187, forward strand.
GCTCTGCCGGACCCGGATGACCACCTGCGCGATCGCGTCCTCGGTGATCGGCTGCTTCGGCCCGACGTACAGCGAGAGCCGCTCGATCGCGTCGACCACGTAGCCGAGCTCGGGCCCGGCGAGCTCGGCGAGCTGGTCGGCCACGTCGCTCGAGATCGGGTTGCCCTTGTCGCGGGCCATCGACGTGATGAAGCCGGGCAGAGCGCGGCGGTTCAGGGGCTCGCACGCGACGAGGAAGTCGCCCTTCTTCGCGGACGTGACGAGGCGGCGCTGGCCGTGGAGCTTCGCCGCGACGAGGACGAGGACCGCGCTCGGCGAGGGCGCCTTGGCGTACTCGGCGAGCGCGTCGAGCGGGCTCAGCTGCTTCGACGCGCCCCGCTTGCCGCCCGCGCCGCCGCGCTCGTCGTCCCCCTCGCCGTCGTCGCCGTCGTCCTTCTTCTCCCAGCGCTCGACGCCGCGGACCATCACGAAGCGGCGCGGGCCCATCATCGGGAGCATGCGCGCGGCGCCGAGGACCGACTCGATCGGCGCGTCGCCCGCGGTGAACTTGTCCTCGTTGAAGCCGGCGACGCCCCCCTTGGACGCCGCTTCCCGGATCGCGCTCACCACGCGATCGACAAGCCAGCGCTCCTCCCCCATCACGAGGTAGACCGGGCGAAGGGCGCCGGTCGTCGCTTCCTTCAAGGCTTGGTCGGGCGTCACCGCTCCGGCATCGGGCGTTCAGGCGGGTGCGTCAAGGGCGACGCGCGGGGTCACAGCCCCGGCGGGCTCGGCGCCCGTCACGGCAGCGAGAACGGGACGTCCACGCGCACGCTCGCTCCGGGCGGCGCGACGGCGACCGGCGGGAGCGCGGTGACCAGGCAGGCCGTGATCTCGGGGCGCGAGGTCTCGCGATCCTCGAGGATGCCGCGCGCGATCTGCCGGCCCTGCGCGTCGAACGTCAGGTTGAAGACGTACTTCACCCCGCGCGGCGCAGGCTGCGCCGCGATCGCCGGCCTGTAGCAGCGCTCGACCAGGGCCGGGCGGTGCGCGTCGAGCGCCCGCGCGGCCTGCCTCGCGACCTCCTCGCGCGGCACGCTCGACGCGCGCTGCGGCGCCGGCGCGCCCTCTCCGGACGCGCGGGCGCGCTCCGCCGGCCCGGCGGAGGACCCCGGCCCGGCGCGCTCCGCGGCCGTGTCCCCGGCGGAGCGCGCGTCCGGGGCGACGGCGGCCGGGCCGTGGCGCAGGCCGAGGTAGACCGCGGCGGCGATCAGGGCGCTGCCGAGGAGGATCGCGGTGGGGGTCGAGAGCTGCCTGCCCATGCCTTGGCGTTCCCGCGGAGCCCGGGAGAGCGCCCCCGCGGACCCCGGGAGAGCGCCCCGCCCGCGCCCGTGCGAGGCCGTCGCTGCTTACCCGGAATGCGCGCCGGCGGCGAGACCGCTGCGTCGCCTCCGTTTGACAGCCGCGCGCCCGACCGCTCAGATGCCGCGCCGTGTGGTCCGTCCTGCTCGTATTCTCCGCGACGTACCTCCTCATCGCGGCGCGGCGCCTGTCGATCCTGCCCATCGGGCGCCCGGCCGGCGCGCTCGCGGGCGCGTGCGCCATGGTCCTCCTGAGCGCGATCGAGCCCGGCGCCGGCCTGACGCCGCACGAGGCGTTCGCGGCGATCGAGCCGAACACCATCGGCCTCCTGCTCGGCATGATGCTGCTCTCGGCGTCGCTCGACGCGGCCGGGGTGTTCGAGCGCGCCGCCGCGTGGGTCGCGCGGCGGAATCTCTCGCCGGTCCGCCTGCTCTACCTCGTCACGGTGGGCGCCGGGCTCGCCTCGGCGGTGCTGCTGAACGACTCGGTCTGCGTGATGCTGGCGCCGCTCGTCGACCGGACCGCACGGCGCGCGGGGCTCGATCGGGTGCCGTACCTCCTCGCGCTCGCGATGGGCGCCAACGCCGGCAGCGCGCTCACGCTCGCCGGCAACCCGCAGAACATGCTCGTGGGCCACCTCTCCGGCATCTCGTACCGCACGTACCTGCTGGAGGCCGGCCCCGCCGCGCTGATCGGGCTCGCCGTCACGGCCGTGATGCTGCACCTCTTGCTCCGGCGCCGCATCGCGGTCCAGGCGCCCCTGCCCGAGCCCGAGCCCCTGCCCACGCCCGCGCGTACGCCGGACGTTCGGCCGAGCGCCCTCGTGCCGCTCGCGTGCATCGCGGTCGTGTCGGTGCTGTTCGTGCTCGGCGCGAACCTGGCGTGGACGGCGATCGGCGGCGCGACCGCGGCGATCCTGCTGCACCGGCGCGACGCGAACGGGCTGTTCGACAGGGTCTCGTGGACCGTGCTCGTGTTCTTCGGCGCCCTCTTCATCGTCGTGGCGGCCCTCCAGAAGACCGGCATGCCCGAGCAGGCGCTGCGCGCGGCGAGCCCCTACCTCCCCGCGGGGCCGACGCTCGGCCTCCTCGGGCTCGGCATCGCGATGCTCGTCGGGTGCCAGATCGTGTCGAACGTCCCCTTCATCCTGCTCGCGGAGTCGTACATCCGCAGCCAGCCCGATCCCCACATCGCCTGGATCGCGACCGCCCTGGTGTCGACCCTCGCGGGCAACTTCACGCTCCTCGGCTCGGTGGCGAACATCATCGTCGTGGAGACCGTGGGCGCCGAGCGCGAGATCGGCTTTCGCGCCTACGCCAGGGTCGGTGTCCCGGTGACGCTGGCCTCGACCGCCGCGGCGCTCCTCTGGCTCCTCTTCGTGCGCTGAGCCGTACCGCCACCGCGCCCTGGAAGCACCGTGTCAATCACAGCCTGGCCTGGTCGCGCGGCCGCTGGAGCCGATGCCGCACCGCAGCGCGGGCGAGGCGGCGCCGCTCCGGCGACCTGCGCCGCACGTCGAGCCACGCGTGGATCAACGAGATCCCCACGGCAGCACAGAACACGGGTCCCATGGCGAGCATCACGAGAGGGCGCAGGGCCTGTCGCAACGTGCGTCTATTCATGTGGCCCAGCATACGACGCCCAGGGGGCGACCAGTAGCGCGTTGCGTTGAAAAACTTCAATTCTGCTGGTGAAAAGGCGGAGCACCGGCGCAGCAGCACGACAGAACGACGTAAAAATCCTGTATTGCTGGATCTCGGTGGATACCGCAACCGTTGACCTACCTCGGCCCTGTGCGCGCGCGGCGAGCGGCTCCGCGCGCGCAGGGAGGCTCCCGCAGGCGCGCCTGCGCGGTCGATCTCCTTTACAGTGCCGGGCGAACCGCGATCCCCCATCTCCTGGAGAGGCCTGAATGGCGCACGATCTGTCGAAACGAGTTGCCCTTGTCACCGGCGCTTCGCGCGGCCTTGGAGCCGCCATTGCCCGCAGGCTCGCGGCCTCCGGCGCGCGTGTGGCGGTGAACTACTTCGCCGGCCGCGAGGAGGCGGGGCGGGTGGTCGAGGAGATCCGCCGGGGCGGCGGCGAGGCCGAGGCGTTCCAGGCCGACGTGCGCGAAGAGCAGGAGGTCGCCCGCCTCGTGGACGGGGTGCGGGCGCGCTTCGGTCCGATCGAGGTGCTCGTGATCAACGCGACGGGCCCGCAGCCGCACGTCAAGCTGGAGGAGCTGACGTGGCGTCACTGCCTCGACCAGCTCGAGTTCTTCGTGAAGAGCCCGGTCCTCCTCGCGAAGGCGGTGCTCCCCGGGATGAAGGAGCGCCGCGCGGGCCGGATCATCCAGATCGGGTCCGAGGTCTTCGAGCAGGGTGTCCCCGAGTTCTCCAGCTACGTCTCGGCCAAGGGCGCCCAGCTCGGCCTCACGCGCTCGTGGGCGCTGGAGCTCGGCCCGCACGGGATCACCGTCAACCTGGTGGCGCCCGGCTGGGTCCCGGTCGAGCGCCACCTCGGCGAGGGCGCGAACCCTGCGGCCATGCAGTCGTATGCCGCGAGCAACCCGCTCCGGCGCATGGGCACGCCGGACGAGATCGGCGATGCCGTCGCCTTCCTCGCGTCCGACGCCGCCAGGTTCATCACGGGCCAGAAGCTGTCCGTGAACGGCGGCAGGACCCTGGCCTGACCCGGCCCCCGGGAGGACCCCATGAATCGATCTCTTTCTTCCCTCGTTCGACTCGACTCCTTCGCTCGTAAGGCAGCCGCACTCTTCGCCGGGCTCACCCTGATCGCCGCGTCCGGCTGCGCCACAAAGCAATGCACGGAGATGGGCTGCGTCGAAGGCTTCACGATCACCGCGGCGACGGCGGACAAGAGCTGGGCAGCGGGAGAGTACACGCTGGATCTCGAGGTGGATGGCAGCAAGGTGTCGTGCGCCTACAGCTGGACGAACACGCCGCAGCCCGGCGGCGGCGTGTTCGTCCAGTGCAGCCCGACCGTATCCGTCTCGATCCAGCCCGTGACACGATGCACCGAGAGGTCGGACCGCGACTCCGTATCGCAATCCTGCGTCCCGATCCCCGGGCAGTTCACGCAGCTGCTCGCGATCCAGGGCACGCCGGCGCGCGTCGACGTCGTGGCGCGGCGGGACGGCGCCGCCCTCGGAGAGCGGAGCTTCACCCCCGGGTACCAGACCTCGTACCCGAACGGCAAAGACTGCAGTCCTGGGTGCCGACAGGCCACGCAGGACTGGGAGCTCCCGTAGCCGTCTCCTCCGACGAGCCGCCGCGCCGGCCCTCCCGCGGGCCAATCCGCGAGGGCCGCGGCGCTCGGCGGCGCCCGAGATGCCGAGCAGCGCCCGCGGAGCGCGCCTCAGCGGCGGCAGCCGATGCGCTCGGTCGCGATGACGACATCGTCGTACAGGATCGTGTGCGCGTCGGAGACGGTGAGGCCGCGCTCCTCCATCTCCGCCCGCCGGCGGGCGTCGGAGTCGCGCTCGTAGTACGCGTCGAGCATGAAGCTCTTGAAGCGCACGTCCTCGCTCGATCGGAAGTCGAAGCCCCCGAACGGCTCGGGCGGCGTGCACGCGCTGAACTCGCACCCTCCCGTGTGGAACTGGGCGCGGAGCCAGGTGCCGTCGGGGTACCCGGGGCGGTAATCGCCGATCGGCGCGCCGTCGATCCAGAACGCGAGCGCGCCGTCGCTCTCGCCCACCGTGTTCGCGCGCGCATGCATCTCGATGCAGAACCAGCGGTCGCGCGGGAACGACGCTTGTCCCGGCGGCTCGAAGACGTTTCCGTAGTAATACGTGGTCCCCTGATCGCCGGCGCATCCGGGCGTGGCGGTCCCGTCGTTACAGCGGCCGGAGCGCATCTTGTACCAGTAGGCGTAGAAGTTGAAGACGTCGTCGGTGTTCGTGTCGAAGTCGAACCAGAAACCTTCGTCTCCGGCCGGCACCGTGTTCGCGAGGCCGCTCCAGTCCCATTCTTCGGTGCCCGCCGCCATGCGCACCCAGTGGTGCGGGTTCGGGGCGAGCTCGGGGAAGCGCGCGTGAAAGCGCCAGTAGATCGCGTCGACGCGCTCGTGGGTGACCCACGTGGACGACGAGATGTACATGTCCTCCGCGAGGTCGGCCGTGGTCACGGTCGAGCGGAGGTAGCCCTGTCCCCCGTGGGCGGTGGCCGGATCGGCCTCGATGTGCAGGGTGCGCGTGTCGGCGGCGGGCCCGTCCCAGCGCCCCCACCCTGCCTCGAAGTCGTCGTGGAAGAGCACGGCCGGGTCGCCGCGGATCCCCTCGTCGCCCGGGTAGCGCGCGCTCAGCGTGCCCGTCGGCGACACCGAAGCGTCCTCGTCGTCGCCCCCGCCGCCGTCCGTGGGCGGCGACACACCGCCGTCCATGGACGGCGGCGAGCCGCCCGCCGGTGCTCCCCCATCGCCGGTGGCGCTCGACGGGTCGCCGCAGCCCGCGAGGACCACCGCGAGCGCCGCCAGGGTAGATTGAAAATGGTCGCTCATCGTTCCACGCTCCAGAGGGTTCTTCATCCTTCCACGCTACCTGCTCCAGCACATGAGCGCCCGAACGAGCGCCCCTGTCCGTGACGCGCGCATTGCCCGGCCGGCGAGCGCCTCCTGAGAGCGCCAGTCCTCCCCCGCTGAGGAATCCCCTCAGATTTTCGGAAAATTCACAGGGAGGCGGGGAGGCGGGGAGTAAAATCTCAGAAAAACTCCCCGCCTCCCCGCCTCCCTGTTCAATTTCCCGCTGTATACGGGCACGAAATGAGGGGATTCCCCAGCTCCCCCTCCCGTCCCGCGATCCCCTCAGCGCCGCGCCGGCACCACCGCCTCGGCGTCGCACCCGGCCTGCCGCAGCAGGTCGGCTGCGCGCCGCGCGTGCTCCTCGGTCACGTCGACGAGGATCTCCCGCGGCAGCCCCTCGAGGGCGGCCTTCACCTCGTCGAGGTCGCAGCCGACGGCCTGTCGCACCGCCTTCATCGCCGCGATCCGGTCCGGGCCGATCTGCCAGAGGATCACGTGGAACGGGCCCCAGGGGTTCGGCCGCGCCCGCAGCCGGGCGAACGGATCGGCCACGCCGTGCGGGCACTCCGTCACGCGCACGGTGAGGCGCATGCCGTGCTCGCGCGCCAGACGCCGCACGCCCTGCACGCCCTCGACGAGGTCGGCGAAGACGGCGGACAGGTGCCGCGAGCGCCATCCGTCGCCGTGCCACGCGGGCGCGATCGGCGGCCGGCTGTCGTGCTCGCGGGGAGCCGTCCAGGCGGGGAGCTCGGCGGTGACGCGCTGCTCGAACGCGTCGAGCCGCTCGGCCGCCCCGGGGTCGTCCCAGCGCACGTCCGCGGGCCAGTAGCTGAACTCGACGGCCAGCTCCTCGTGGGCGTGATCGAGCTCCGTCTCGACGCGGCCGCCCTTCGCGTAGAACAGCGCTCCGAAGACCGGCGGCATCGTCACCGTGTACGGCGCGTGGACGATGACCTGATGGCCCGCCGCGATCGCCGCGGGCGAGGGCCCGTACTGGGGCCAGTCGTCGCCGTCGCCTCCGTGGTTGTCCGCGCGCAGGCCCTCGCGCTGCGCAAAGGCCTCGAGCGGCGAGTCTCCCTCGGGCGCAGCGGCCGCCGGCGCCGCGTCGCGCGCGCCGAGCCAGGCAGAGTGGGCGTCACAGACCTCCTGCACGAGCCGCGCGACCTCCTCGGCCGTGGCGGCGTCACGGAAGGAGCCGACGATGGTGTAGCTGCCGCTGTTGTTGCTGGCGAAGGCGTTGAAGAGGCGGATTCTCATGGTTCAACCTGCGAGAGGAAGGCTCCGCGGCCCGGCATCGAGGCCGAACCCGGCGGCCCGGGCGCAGCCGGGGTCGCGCGCCGGGGCGGCGAGGGAGGCGCGCTCCTGCTCCCAGACGCGGAGCACCTCGGCGGCCGTCGCGACAGGGAACGAGGCTTGGTGAAAGCTGCACGGCGCGAGCCGCCCGTCGCTCGTCAGGACGATGAACTCGCGTCCTGCCGGGCACGGGCCCGGCGCGAAGAGGCGCGGGACGGCCTCCATCCGCTCGCCCCAGCAGACATCGAGCTTGAGCGTCATGCGCCCTTCCAGCGCGCGGCCGAGCGCCCGGACGCGCCGCGCGAGGTCCCCGGCCTGGGCGGGAGAGAGGTGGAGCGCGCGATCGCGGCCGTTGTACGAGAGGAGCAGCACGTCGCGGCAGCCGCGCTCCAGCAGATCGAAGACGAGCTCTTCCATCCGCGCGAGGCGCGCCGGCGTCACGAGCCAGTTGACGCCGAAGCGGGCGCGGCGCGCGGCGAGGCGGGCGATGACGGGGCGGTGGTCGACGTCGTCGTACACGGAGAGGCGGATCTGCCCGACGTGCGGGACGAGCGCGGCGAGGAGCCGATCGGTGAGCCCGGTGCCGTTCGTGGTGAGGCTGACGGCGAGCACGGTCTCCTCGTCGAGGCGCCGGACCAGATCGGCGAAGCCCTTGAAGACGAGCGGCTCGCCGCCCCCGAAGGCCACCTCGAGCGCGCCCGCACGGCAGAGGTCGCGGAGCATGGCGAAGGCGTCGCCCGCGGTCCAGACGCTGTCGGCCCCGGCGTCGCGCGAGCAGAAGGAACAGGCAAGATTGCAGGCGTTCGTGATGGCGAACTGGACGACCCGCGGAGCGCGCATGCGCAGGTGAGCCGTCTCGGGGCCATCGCATAGCGCCGTGAGGCCGGAGCGCCGCTCGAACAGCAGGAGAGCGCCGTCGAGCGGGAACCGGCGGAGGTGGGCAAGCGCCGGCGGGACGGCGATGGCGTCTTCGGGGCGCTGGTCCATGCGAAGCAGCATACCGAATGAGGGTCTACAGGAGGGGAGCTCCCGCCCGTGCAGCTCGGCCGGCTCTGGCAGCGCGGGGTCGATGCCGCCGAGAGCTATCCACTGCGGGTGGACTTTGCTCTGATGCGGGTCTTCATGTTCCGCCTCCGCACCGTTCGCGCGAAGCTCATCGTCCTCGTCGCGCTCTCCTCGCTCGCGACGCTCGCGGCCCTCCCCGTGCTGTCGTGGGTGATGCACCGGCAGCTCATCGCGCAGATCAGCGAGCGCGTCCCGCAGGCGATCCGCAACTTCCGGCTGGAGCTCAGGCAGCAGCAGCGCGCCATCGCGACGAGCTCGCGCCAGGCGTCTCGTACGCGCGAGCTCGTCGAGGGGCTTCGGCTGTGGAACGAGGCGGCCGTGGGAACGGCGCTCGAGGCCGTCATCGACGCTCATCCGAACGTCGCCATCGCCGCCTTCGACGAGCTCGGCGATCTCGTCGCGGCGAGGGGGTTCGACGCGCCGCCGCCGAGCACGGACGAGGTCCCCGGGCTCGCGGAGGGCCTCTCGGGCCTCGATGAGATGGAAGACCTGCGGGACGTGCTCGTCCACGGGTGCGATGGACAGCGCGGCTCGCCGCCGGCGTATCTGGTCGCCCAGCGCGCGCGGAGCGACGCCGGATCGCTGCTCGCCTGCATCCCCATCGATCCCACGTACTTCAGCGAGGTGGCGACGAAGCTCGGCGTGGAGATCGCGCTCGTCGAGCCGTCCGGCAAGAGGATCACGGGCACGGCACGTTTCCCGACCGAGCTGCTCCAGGGCGCCGTCATCGGCGACGAGACCCACCCCACGATCGTCGAGGACGCGAGCTCGCTGTGGGCCCTCTCCCGCTTCGCCCCCCGATCGCTGCGCGGCAAGGTCGGTGATTTCTCGATCGTCATGGCGCTCGACGTGAGCGACGTCCGGAAGATCGTGCGCCAGAACCTGACCTTCGCGGCCGGCGTGCTCACCTTCACGGCGATCGTCGCGCTGATCCTCGGCGCGCGCCTCGCGACCACGATGTCGCGCGCGCTCTCGCGCGTGAACGTCGCCCTCAAGCAGCTCGAGCACCAGCATTACGTCCACGTGGAGGCGTTGAAGACCGGAGACGAGCTGGAGGATCTGGCGACCGGCTTCAACTCGATGGTCGACGGCCTCAAGGAGCGCGACAAGCTCCGCAGCACCTTCGGCAAGTACATGACCGAGGCCGTGCTCGAGCACCTGCTCGCCGGCAAAGTGCAGCTCGGCGGCGAGACGCTCACCGTCTCGATCCTCTTCTGCGATATCCGGAGCTTCACGACGATCAGCGAGAAGATGAACGCCCAGGAGCTCGTGGGGCTCCTGAACGAGTACTTCACCGAGATGGTGGCCATCATCCTCGACGAGGGCGGGGTCGTCGACAAGTACATCGGCGACGCGATCATGGCGGTCTTCGGCGCGCCCGTCCCCAAGCCGAACGACGCCGTGCGCGCCGTGCGCGCGGCCCTCCGCATGCGCGCGGCGCTCGAGCGCTTCAACGGGCGCCTCGCCGCGCGGGGCATCCCGGATCTCAAGACCGGTGTCGGGATCCACACCGGCGAGGTCGTCGCGGGCAACATCGGGTCTGAAGCGCGCATGGAGTACACCGTCATCGGCGACGCCGTGAACCTCGCCTCGCGCCTGGAGAACGCGACAAAGGAGCTCGGCGTGAGCGTGCTCCTCAGCGAGGAGACTCACCAGCTCGTGAAGGAGGTCTTCAACACCCGTCCCGTCAGCGAGATCACGGTCAAAGGCCGGGTGCAGCCGGTGATGACCTACGCGGTGGCGGACCTCTGAGGAACCTCGACGCCGCTGCCGGTGCAGGGCAGCGCGAAGCTTGAAGAACTAAGGAGCCAGGAACACCGTCGCGGCGCCCTTCTGCATCTTGCCGTAGGGATCCCTGCACTTGTCGTAAGCGCCGTCGTCGAGCTCCCGGCTGCAGACGTCATCGCAGTCCCCGAGCACCTCGATGGGGGAGCAGCCCTGGAGGGAGGGCCCGCACACCCGCGGGATCTGCGACGCGCCGGGCGCGACGCAGGCATAGAGCTTCTGCGGGCTCGCGAAGATGTCCCCGAAATAGGCGCCCTCGCGCTCGGTGTAATCCGAGCGCTCCTCACTCGTGCTCGCGAGCGCCTTGTCTTTCCCCCGGACCGAGATCATGACGCTCTGGCCGAGGTAGTTGACCCGGGAGATCACGCACGCGGACACCCAGGCCTTGCAGCTCTCGCCGCACTCGCCGTCGTCCTCGCCCCACGCGGGCGCGAGGCCAACCGAGCCCGCGAAGGAGTAGTCGACGCCCTCGATGTTCAGGCCGATGGCCTCCCCCTCGGGGAGCGCGCAGCTCACGATGGCGGACAGCAGCATGCGGCCCAGCGGATCCGAGAGCTCCTCCATGACAAGCCCGTTGAACGTCAGCCCGTTGAACGTCAATCCGTTGAACGTCAGCCCGTTGAACGTCAACCCGTTGAACGTCAGCCCGTTGAACGTCAGCCCGTTCCCCATGAGCGCGGCCTGCCGGTCCGCACCGATGGGCTCGTCAGCCGTATCCTCCGGGAGCACAGCACAGCCAATTTGCACGAGGGATGCCGCGGTGGCGATGACGAGCGCGAGTCGTGGCGACTTTGTCATGATGCTTAACAATTACCTGTCCCGCGCGGGTGTTCAAATTTTTTCTTTCGAGGGCAATGCGCGCTTTTGTGCGTTCTCGAGCCTGCACCCATCGCCCACGACCCCCTGGAAGGCGCAGCGGGGCACGCTCTCCACCGCGACGTCGTGCAGAGTTGAACGATGGAGCATTCACAGAGCGATCGGTTCGATAAACTTACCGTCGCGCTGGAACAAGGGCGGCTCTCATTGCCAGCCGGTCGCCGCTCGCAGGCATTGGCGCCCGCATGCGCGTCCTCGACGTGGGCTGCGGTCGCGGGGCCGCCAGTTCGTCCGTGAGGTGCTCCCCTGGCGGCGAGGAGGAGGTCTCCATCGCGGAGGCCACGGGGCGTCGCTATAGACGCCCTTGGTGCCACAGGGAGAGGAGGTCCATCGATGTCGCGACGGCGATATGGATCGCGCAGCCGCCCCAGATGGAGTCGCTCTTCAGGCTCACGGTGCCGAGGATGAACCCGGCGATCACCGAGCCGAGCGCCTCGGGCAACGGCTTGCCGAAGTGGATCATCGCGTAAGGCACCATCATGGCGAAGATCGAGGCGTAGCCGAGCGCACGGCGGACGCCGTGGATGAAGAAGCCGCGATAGAAGAACTCGAGCGCGACGAACTGCGCGGCGTAGAGGGCCTCCCATGCCCAGAACCACGGCCACAGGTCCTCGCCCCGCCCGAGCTTGTAATAGGGGTACTTCGCCTGGAAGGCCGGCGAGAGCGACGCGACGTAGAGGATCGGCGCCATGACCGCGAAGAAGAAGGCATAGACGGACATGTGCCGGGCCGTCCCGCGGACGCGCAGGCCGAGGCTCGTGATCGGCACCCGCAGCACGAAGCGCGCGACGAGGAGGGTCGGGACCAGGTAGCCGGTGAGGCGCCCAGCCGCCCAGACGATCCGCTGGTGAAAGCGACGGTCCGGGGAGGTGTTCAGCGCGTCGTGGAGCCCCGCCGCGGCGTCATCGAGGCCCACGGCGCGCAGGCCCTGGACCATCCAGCGCGTGTCGTTCTCGTTGCCGGCGAACCGGACGAACAGGAGCACGCCGATCACGGTGAGAAAGACGCTCACCATGCGGCGGGTGACCTCGCCCGCCGGCGTGGTGGCCCGGTGGAGCGCCGCCTCGGCGTCGAGCCGGTCGCGCAGATCGATGACGTACTCCTGCCAGATCCCGCGAAAAACACGTCCGATCACGCGCCGTGCTTATCACCGCCGCACCCCCTGGCACAATCCGGCGCGGGGACGATCGCGCTGCGCTTGAGATCACGTACGGGACATGGAGGACCCCGGGAAGCAGCACCGGGGTGCCGATGGTGGCGGGCGGGGGCGGCGGATCCGGGATCCGCGACGGTCTCCCGGCCCAGTGAGGTGAGGGTCGGACCGGAACATGAGGGCCGCCGGCAGGCGCGCGGCCCTCGGCGGCTTCACTGCGCGGAGGTGGGATTGACGATGATCTCGACGCGCCGGTTGTTGGCGCGGCCCTCGGCGCTCGAGTTCTCCGCCACGGCGCGATCCGGCCCGTGGCCGACGGTCGAGATCTTGTCCGCGGGCAGACCCACGCTGACGAGGTGGGCCTTCACGGAGTCGGCGCGATCGAGCGAGAGCTTGCGGTTCGCCTGGGCGGAGCCGGTCGAGTCGGTGTGCCCCTCGATCCGCATGGGCGGCGACCCCTGGTCCTTCAGGGTGGTCGCGACCTGGTTGAGCTTCTCCTTGGCGATCGGCAGGAGCTCGGACTTGCCCGAGGCGAAGAGCACCGCGCCGGAGAGCGTGATGACCACGCCGCGCTTCTCCTCCTTCACCGCGGCGATCTCCTTGAGGCTCGCGAGCGCCGCGTTCGCGACGCGCTCGGCCTCGCGCCGCGCCGCCTCGGCCTCCTGGCGCCCCTTCTCGGCCACGGAGCGCGCGCTCTCCGCCTGGGACCGCGCGCTCTCCGCCTGGAGCCGCGCGCTCTCCGCCTGGGCGCGCGCCTGGCGCTCCCGCTCGATCTGCTGCTGGCCGCTCTGCAGCGCGTCCTTCGCGGTGGCGAGCTGCTGCTGCGAGAGCTCCTTGAAATTGTCCTCGGCCGCGGCCTTGTCGCGCTGCGCCTGCTGCAACGCCGCCGCCGCCTCGGCCTCCCGCGCCTTGCGATCGGCGATGTAGGCGAGGTCGCGCGCCTGCTGGGACTCGGCGTCCTCGTTGAACGCCCCCTCGGCGCGGGAGAGCGCCTGCTTCGCCGTGTCGAGCTGGGCGGGCGCGAGGCTCGCCGCGGAGCCCTGGGCCGCGCGCGTGTAGCTGGCGCGGGCGTCGACGAGCTCCTTCGGCGGGATCGCCGCGCTGCACCCCGAGGCCGCAATGAGCGCGGCGCAGAGCGCGAACGACCGGCCCCGCAACGATAGATTCTTCACTCCAGAAGCCATCACCTTCACCTCGCGCATCACTGGACCCCCGCCTGCTTCAGCTTCTCGACCTGCTTCAGCGCCTCCTGCGCCTGGGCCTGCGTGGAGCGCGCCTTGGCGATCGCGAGCGCGAGCTCGGCGTCGGCCTCGGCGCGCTCGAGGAGCCGCAGGGCGGACTCGTTGTCCTCGGCCGCCATCTGCTGCCTGGCCTTGTCGAGCTGCTCGCGGGCGAGCTTGAGGTGGAGGGTGGCCTGGGGATCGGCCTCGGCGCCCACCTCGTCGGCCGCGCGGATGGCGGCCTGGGACGCGGCGAGCTGGTCGTTCGGCGGAGGCACGGTGCCGCCGCAACCGGCGAGGGCGAGGCCGACCAATGCAGCGAGCACTGCGGCCGGGCTCGCAAGACGGCGTATGGCTGGCTTGATGTTGGGGCTTCGGTTCACCCGGCGTTTGTACAACACCTGAGGTCCCCGATAAATCAGGAAACCCCTGCACTTGCTGGCGATTGTCGTTATCGCGCGAGCTCGAGCGCGCGTCGCGGTGCGCCGCGCCGGATCCACGCTCGATCTGCGCTGGATCCGCGCGCGGTCGAGCCACGTGCGTCCGTGTGCGCTCCGACGCCGGGGCGCACGGCCGAGCCCGCCTAGTCGACGTGCATCGAGCTCGCGCGGACGATCCGGATCCGCGCGTCGCGCGCGTCCGGCTGGTTGACCGCGCGCGCGAAATCGGGCGCGGCGGGGGAGGCCACCTCGACGACGGACGCGGTGGAGCCGATCCGGATCGCGCCGATCTGACGGCTCGATACGCCGCCACGGCGGCAAACGAGGGCGAGCAGGCGCCGGGGATCGGCGCCGTGGCGCTCCCCCCAGTTGACCTGGAAAGGCACGAAGGGCAGCCGCGGGGACTGCTCGCCGTCGGCGCGATGCGCGGCGGGACGGCCGCGCGGCGGGCCCTCGGACCACGGCGGCGCGGCGGGGCGGCCGCGCGGCGGGCCCCCGGACCACGGCGGCGCGGCGGGGCGGCCGCGCGGCGGGCCCCCGGACCACGGCGGCGCGGCGGGGCGGCCGCGCGGCGCGAACGCGTCGGACCGCGGCGCGATGGCGGTGACGGGCTGCGGAGCGCAGGGGCCGGTGTGCTTCGCCCGCGCGAGGAGGGCCGCAACGAGCTCGGTCGCGTCCATGTCCGCGAGCAGCCGCGCGGCGAGCTGCTTGAGCCGCGCGTCGGGCGCGGGGCCCGACGGCGCGCGGGGCTCGCGCGCCTCGCGCGCGCCCTCCGCGACCGCGTTGCTCACGCCCTCCGCGACCACGCCGTCCGCGACCGCGTCGTCCGCGACCGCATCGCTCACGCCCTCCGCGATCGCGTCGCCCGCGACCGCATCGCTCTCGCCCTCCGCGACCGCGTCGTCCGCGCCGCCCCGGCGCGCGGCGGCGAGCTCGGCGGCGAGCCGCTCGTCGGCGGCGCGCAGCACGTCCTCCGGCGACGGGGCGGGCCGGAACGTGGCCTCGACGCGCGCGCGACGGAACAGCCTCAGCGCGTGCTCGCGGGCGAACGGCGCGACGAGCAGCACGCTCATCCCCTTGCGGCCCGCCCGCCCGGTGCGGCCGCTCCGGTGCGTGAAGATCTCGGGGTCGCCCGGGGGATCGGCGTGGATGACGCGCCCGACCTCAGGCACGTCGATGCCGCGCGCGGCCACGTCGGTGGCGACGAGGGTGGTGACGGCGCCCGAGCGGAACGCGTCGAGGGTGCGCGTGCGCTCGCGCTGCTCGAGGTCGCCGCTCAGGGCGCGCGCGGGCAGGCCGAGCGCGGTGAGCTTGTCCGCGAGCTCGGCGGCGCCCTCGCGCGTGCGCACGAAGACGAGGGTGCGCTCGCCGGGCGCGAGGAGCAGCAGGTTCACGAGCGCCGCGTCGCGCTCCGACGGCAAGACGAGGTGGGCGACGTGCGCGATGTCGACGTTGGCCGCGCCGGGGCGCGTGCCCTGCACGCTCACCGGGTCCCGCTGGAAGCGGTCGGCGAGCGCGCGGACCTCGCGCGAGAAGGTGGCCGAGACGAGGTGGGTCTGGCGGTCCTCGGGCATCTTGCCGGCGATCGCCTCGAGCTCGTCGCGGAAGCCGAGGTCGAGCATCTGGTCCGCCTCGTCGAGCACGAGGGTGAGGACGCCGCGCGGATCGATGGTCCCGCGCTCCAGGTGGTCGACCATGCGGCCGGGCGTGCCGGCGATGACGAGCGGGTCGCGGCGCAGCGAGCGCGCCTCGGCGCCGAAGCTCGTGCCGCCGGTGACGCAGGCGACGCGCACGCCGATGGCCGAGAGGAGCCAGCTGAGCTCGCCGGCGATCTGCGCGGCGAGCTCGCGCGTCGGCGCGATGATCACCGCGGCCGGGGCGGCGGCGGCCCGGGGCGCGCCGTCGGGCGCGGCCGCGGCGGCGCGCTCGGCGAGGACGCGCTCGAGGCGGGGGGCGAGCGCGAGGCCGATGGCCACGGTCTTTCCTGAGCCGGTCTGCGACGAGACGCGGAGGTCGCGTCCGGCGAGCTCAGGGGCGAGTACGGCCTGTTGAACGGAGGTGAGGGAGGTGAAGCCGCGGTGGGCGAGCGCGCCCGCGAGCGGCGCGGGCAAGGCGTCGAGCATTGATTCTGGATTCATGAAAGCCGCGCAATCTAGCAGAAGCTGGACGGTTGTCGCGGCCAATCGCTCAGTGAGCGCGGCGGGGCCGCGTGCACGACCGGCGCGGCGGGGCCGCGTGCACGACCGGCGCGGCGGGGCCGCGTGCACGACGGGCGCGGCGGGGCCGCGTGTACGACCCGCGCGGTGCGGTCCTTTCCGCGGGCGGCCTGCGGGGCGGGAACGCGTGTGCTGTCGGTGCGGCGGGGATGCGCCGCGCGGTCACGCGACCGCGCGGCGCTTCCAGATCACTGGGCGCTCGCCTTGGCCTTCTCGTCGAGCCAGGCCACCGTCCACGCGAACGGGCTGTTCCAGTTGATGGTGATCTCGTTGACCGACCACGCCTCGATGTCGTCGATGTAGCACTTCTGCGGGACGCACTTCGCGCGCTCCTCCGTCTCGTCGAGCGCCGCTTTCGCCACGTCATCCTCCAGCCCGGAGTTCGGCCCGCCGGACACCGCGCCGGGCGGAGCGGACGGGTACTCGGGGTCGATCTGGGCAGCCCAGAAGCGATGATGCGGGTTCTCGAGCGGGCTCTCGCCGTAGCCGGAGACATAGGACTTGTCCATCGGGTTGCGCCCGAGGAGGTAATCCGCGCCCGACGCCACGCCGTCGAAGTACTTCTGCTCGCCGGTGAAGTCGTGCGCCAGGGCGAGGACCAGCATGTTGTTGAGCACGAACGAGTTCGAGCCCCAGGGATACCCTCTCTGGTCCGCCTTGAAGGGCACCCGGTACCCCTCCGCGCCGATGATCTCGAGGTACTTGTCGGCGAGCGCGACCAGCTGGGTCCGGACCGCCTCGCGCTCCGCCGCGGCGTGCTGGGCCTCGACCACGGCGAGCGAGATGGCGCCCAGCCCGTCGACCTGGCCCCAGGTCATGGCGCTGAACGTGCCGTCCACGCCGATGAGCTCCTCGGTGTACGGCGACGCCGCGAGCTCGGCCTTGTACGCGGCGTCGCCCGTGGTGAGGAAGAGCTCGGCTGCCGCCCAGTAGAACTCGTCGCTCAGCTCGCCATCGCCGTAGGCGCCGCCGCCCACGACCATGCCCTCGTTCGGCATGACCTCCGGGTTCGCCTTCGCCGCGGTCCACGCCCGCTTCGCGGCCTCCAGGCACTTCGCCGAGTACGCGGGGTCGAGCTCGCTCCAGATGCGCGCGGCCTGGGCCGCGGTGGCGGCCAGGTTGAGCGTCGCCGCGGTGCTGACCGGCCGCAGGAATCGCGGCTGCTGATCCTCGTGCGGCGCCAGCGGCAGGCCGGTCCACTCCACGTCGTGGATCTTGTGGTGCACCATGCCCGCGTTGGCGTCGCCCGCGGGCACCTGCATCTTGAGCATGAAGTCGAGCTCCCACCGGGCCTCGTCGAGGATGTCGGGGATCTGGTTCGTGCTCTCGGGGATCTTCAGCTTGCCGTCGCCGAAGTCCCCGGCCGTGGACCCGAGCGCGACGAACCGCTCGTACTGGTTCAGCAGCGTCCAGGCGGAGATACCGCCGTTGACCACGTACTTGCCGTGATCGCCGGCGTCGTACCACCCGCCGGTGACGTCGAGCGAGTACGTGCAGCCGATGCCGTCGGCGCACGGCGCCTCGTCCGGCAGGTGCCCCGCCGGACGGGCATGGCTCGGGCCGACGTACTGCTCCAGGATCTCGATGCCGGAGCGGTTGTGATAAAAATACGCGAGCGCGTCGTACTTCATCTGAGAATAGAGGGTCGGGCTCACGTCGAACGGATGGCTCGACACCTCGCCGACGCGGAGCTTGTAGCCCTCGCCGGCGGTCGTGAAATCGCTGAAGTCGATGGTGTGCACGTGCTCGCCGGAGGCGGCGTCGTCGCCCACGACCCGGGTCGCCCCGCTGTCGACCACCGCGCCGGCTGCGTCGACGAGCTCCCACGCATGCGGCTTGTCCGCCGCGGCGACGACCGTGGCCACCTTGGCGGCGCTCGGGAGATACCCGACCTGATTGACACGGATCAGCTCCGTGCCAGAAGGCGGCACCGTCTCGACCGGCGCCTCGCCACCGGCGCCGCCCGTGCTGCCCGACGCCCCCGCACCCCCTGTGCCGCCCGAGGCCCCCGCACCCCCCGTGCCGCCCGAGGCCCCCTCGCCACCCGCGCCGCCCGAACCGTTCGAGGCGTTGTCGTCGCCGCAGCCAACGGCGGTGAGGCCGCCCACGAGCGCCAGAAGGAGCGACCCTCCCAAGGACAACCATGAGCGCTTCCAACCAGCCGACCTAGAAGCAAAAAGCATAATGAGCATCTCCGGATGAAGTTGACAGCCGTGCAGCAGAGGACGATGCGCACGGAACGTTACGACGGCGCAAACATCAATGGAGCCGGTGTGATTGTCAAGCGCAGACATGCACTCCGGGAGCGGTACGATCACCTGACCTCGTCAACTCGAGATCACGCATCGCGGCGTCATCGAGATCACGCGTTGCGGCGTCGCTGGAGGCGCCGCCACCGTGGACACGTCGCACTCGTACACCAAAGACGAAAATTTACAGGTAAACCCAAACGTTCGGATCGCAGGATCCGCGCCCCGCGCCCGCGATTCTCCCCATATTTCCTGTCTATTTTCGAATCTTTACGCGCGTTCGCCGGCCCCTCCAGGGGGGTCGACCGCGACCCCACGGAGCGGCGCTGTCAGTAGTGCCAGGGAAAGCGCTTGAAATCCGGACGGCGCTTGTCTAGAAAAGCATCCCTGCCTTCCTGAGCCTCGTCCGTACCGTAAGCGAGCCGCGTCGCCTCGCCGGCGAAGAGCTGCTGTCCGACGAGCCCCTCGTCAGGCAGGTTGAAACCGTATTTCAACATCCGCATCGCGGTCGGGCTCTTCGAGTTGATGATCGCCCCCCAGCGCAGCGCCTCGTCCTCGAGCTCGGCGTGAGGGACGACGGCGTTGACCATCCCCATCGCCGCCGCCTGCTCCGCCGTGTAGTCGAGCCCCAGAAAGAAGATCTCCCGCGCCTTCTTCTGGCCGACCTGCCGCGCGAGCAGCGCCGAGCCATAACCGCTGTCGAAGCTCGCCACGTCCGGGTCCGTCTGCTTGAACATCGCGTGCTCTCGGCTCGCCAGCGTCATGTCGCAGACCACGTGGAGGCTGTGGCCGCCGCCGGCCGCCCAGCCGGGCACGACGGCGATGACGACCTTCGGCGTGAACCGGATGAGCCGCTGCACCTCCAGGATGTGGAGTCGACCGAGCCGCGCCGGATCCGCCTGCCCCGCGCTCTCGCCCTCGTACTTGTAACCGTCCTTCCCGCGGATGCGCTGATCGCCGCCGGAGCAGAACGCCCAGCCGCCGTCCTTCGGAGAGGGCCCGTTGCCGGTGATCAGCACACAGCCCACGTCGGAGGTCGTGCGCGCGTGCTCGAGCGCGGTGTACAGCTCATCGACCGTGCGGGGACGAAAGGCATTGCGCACCTCGGGCCGGTTGAACGCAATGCGCACGGTGCCCTGATCCACGGCGCGGTGATAGGTGAGATCCTCGAACGAGAACCCGTCGACCTCGCGCCAGCGCGCCGGGTTGAAAATCGCAGAGACGGTCATGGTCCACTCCTTTGGGCGCGGACCCTACCCGCCTCACCAGGGCCTGGCAACCGCGCCGACACCGACAGTGGGCGCCAGCCAGCGGCGCACACGCACACCCGGCCCCGGCCGCTCCTCGTGGCTCTGGGCGCCTGCAGCGACGCCCTTGACATAAAAATCGATCTCGTGGACAAGCAAGCTTCGACGTACGGGTGGGGTCGACTTCGCGCTGCCTGGACGCGAGCGCCTGCGCGCTCCGGCCAGACGGCGTGAGCAACGTTCACCTGCATCCGGGCAGGGACATCGCAGGAAGCGGGCGGTCGCGACGAGGAGCGCGCGCCGCCGGCACAGGGGAAGATATGGGCTTGAGCCACGAAAAGATGTTCCAGGTGTCGGCGGGGCTCCTGGCTACCGCGGACGCGCACGGCCACTTCCACGATCTGAACCCTGCCTGGGAGCGGACCCTCGGCTGGTCGCTCGACGAGCTCAGGGCCAGGCCGTTCATCGAGTTCGTCCACCCAGGCGACCGGGAGGCCACGCTCGCCGAGGCCGCCGCCCTGTTCGAGGGTCGCACGACATTCCGGTTCGACAATCGCTATGTCTGCAAGGACGGGTCGTACCGGTGGCTCGGCTGGTCCGCCCGTGTGGACATGGATGACCCCCCTTCGGAGCGCCTCATCTATGCCACGGCGCTCGACCTGACGAGCGACCGCGAGCGGACAGAGCAGCTCGCGCAGGTGGCGGAGCTCGCAAAAGTGTACGAGCGGCTGTTCCGGGTCTCGGTGGGCCTGCTCGTGACCCTGGACGTCAACGGGTACTTCCGCCACGCCAACCCGGCCTGGGAGCGCACCCTCGGCTGGTCCCCCGAGGAGATGACCGCAAAGCCGTTCATCGAGTTCGTCCATCCCGACGACCGCGAGGCCACGGTCGCCGAGGCCACCGCCCTCTTCCAGGGCCGCACGACCATCCGTTTCGACAACCGCTACGCGTGCAAGGACGGCTCCTACAAGTGGCTCGCGTGGACCGCGCACCTGGACGCGGCCGAGGATCCGGCGAGCCGCCTCGTCTATGGCACCGCCCACGACGTCACGTCCTACCGGGAGCTGCTCGGAGAGTTCGAGCGGACGCTCGCGCGGCTCCGTGACTCGATGCAGGCGATGTCGACGCCGCTCATCCCGATCACCGATCGCATCGTGGTCATGCCGCTCATCGGTCAGATGGACTCGGAGCGGATCGGCCAGGTGATGTCGGTCGCGCTCGACGGAGTCCAGTCCACCCAGACGCAGATCGTCATCCTCGATGTGACAGGGCTCAAGGAGATCGACACGCGGGTCGCCTCCGCGCTCGTCGACACCGCGAGGGCGCTGCAGCTGCTCGGCGCAAGGACCATCCTGACCGGCATCCGGCCGGCGGTGGCCCAGACGCTCGTCGGGCTCGGGCTCGACCTGGCCGGCGTCATCACAAAGAGCACCCTCCAGAGCGCCATCTCCTTCGCGCTGCAAAGCGGCCAGGCCCCGGCCCGGGCCCTGGCCCTGTAACGGTCGCGCGGCGGCGCCGCGGCCGCGCCGGCTCCGCCCCCCCGCCGCGATCCGCGCGCGGCGGATGCACGCGGCGAGGCGGCTCGTGTATAAGGCCGCGTGGTGCGCGCGCGTGTCCCCGGAGGTCGCATGGTGCTCGGCAGAGGTCCGGTCGCAGGAGCCTGCTGCGCAGCCATCGTGTTGTTCACCGCCGTGCCGGCCTGCTCGACGAAGGTGCGGCGGTTCGAGCAGGAGGGCGCCGGAGGCGACGGGGGCGGCGCCTCGGCGAGCGCCGGCGGGGGCGGCTCGACGGCGAGCGGGGGCGGCTCGACGGCGAGCGGGGGCGGCGGGCGGCCGTGCGAGCCCGGGAGCCAGGACGGCTGTTACGGCGGGCCGCCCGACACGCTGAACCGCGGCGCCTGCCGCGGCGGCGTGAGGACCTGCGACGAGGAGGGAGACGGATACGGCCCGTGCGCCGGAGAGGTGTTGCCGGCGTCCGAGCGCTGCGACACCGCCGAGGACGAGGACTGCGACGGCGTGGCCAACCAGGGGTGCGTCTACCCGAGGTGCGCCGACGTTCCCCCCGGCCTGCCGAGCGGCGTCGTTCTCCTCGATCTGGACGGGCCCGGCCCAGAGCCGGAGTTCCCCGCCTACTGCGATCTGGCGACGGACGGCGGCGGCTGGGCGCTCGTCTACAACAGCGTCGGCTCCGAGGCGGGAGCGACGCTTCCGTTCTGGAACATCCCTTACGCCGAGCGGCTCGGGACCCGGGGAGAGCCGGACACCTCGCAGAACTTCTACCGGGGCTCGCTCTATTTCGTCGGTCGAGAGTACCGCGACGAGATCGAGGATATCGAGGGGACCGTCGAGGAGGCCATGCGCGCGACCGCCGAAGGCATCGACTCGGCGACCATGAAGCTCCTCCGCCCCGCGCACGTCTCGGGGAATGCCGACGTCTACGTCGCGCATTTCCTCTCGGGGTGGTCGTCCCACGACTTCGACGGCGACCCTCACCCGGGGAACTGTGCGCTCGAGTTCCTGAACGTCACCCAGCACTACGCGCAGTGCTGGGAATACAACCTCGGCGCGGACGCGGAGGCGCCGCTCGACGACGGCGGCTGGGGTCCTCACCTCGGGACGCACATCGCGGAGCGGCTCGGGCTCGCCAGCGACGAGACACGCTTCACGCGGGTGCGACGAATCTCTCGCTGGACGCGGTGGTGAGCCGGGCAGCAGGCGCACATCCGCGGATTTGGTGACAATTTCCGGGCGCCTCGGTATGCTGGCCCGGCCATGCGCTTCTATGCACTATGTTTGCTCATGCTCTTCGCGGGCCTCTGCCTGGCGAGCTGCTGGAACAGCGGCGCCTGCGTCGATGGAGACGCGTGCGAGTGCTCCAACGGAGACGAGTGTTACCTCGGCTGCGACGGTGACTTTTGCGACCAGCGCTGCTTCCAGATGGATCGCTGCGGAGCGGTCTGCGAGCACGGGTGCTCGTTCGAGTGCTTCGACGTCAACGAGTGCTCGTCCTCCTGCGGCGACGACTGCGATCTCAACTGCCACAACACCGCGTCGTGCGGGGCCATCTGCGACCGCGGCTGCCGGTACGAGTGCCACGACACGAGCCGGTGCGGCGTCAGCGTCGGGTCGAGCAGCGTCGTGACCTGCCGGAACGTGGGGACCTGCGAGATCGAGTGCCGGGGCTCGTGCCGTGTGTTCTGCGAGAACGTGAGCGGCGAGTGCCGCGTCACCTGCCCCGACGGCGAGGCTCCGGTCCTGTGCACGGACCGCGCGCTCGCGTGCGGCGGATGCTGAGGAGACCGAGACCATGCAGACAGCGATGACATCGCAGCTTCGCGCGCCGCGCCTGCTGGCCGCCGCGCTCTCGTTCGTGGCGCTGACCGTCGGATGGGCCGAGGTCGGGGAAGCGCAGATGACGATCAAGCGCCCAGGGGACCGCCCCGACTACAAGGTCGAGCTCGAGCCGCACCTGCTCATCGCGCCGTTCGAGCCGCTCGGCCCCGGCGTCGGGACGGGCGTCGGCGCCGGCTTCCGCGCCACCATCGAGCTCGCGCCCGACGGCTTCATCAAGCGCATCAACGACTCGGTCGGGATCGGCTTCGGCATCGACGGCATCCACTACGGAGGCAACGGGAACTACCGCGGCGACTGCAGGCGCTTCGAGAACGGGCCTGCGGGCACGCGCGTCTGCACCGAGGTCGACACGTACGGGGACGCGTCGAACTACCTGTTCGGCTCGGTCGTGATGCAGTGGAATTTCTGGCTCCACCGGCGATGGTCCGTCTTCGGCGAGCCGGGGCTGTCGTTCTATCTCGGCGACCTGGGGCGCGATCCGTATCCCGGGGTCTCGCCGGTGTTATCCGTCGGAGGTCGCTTTCACTTCACGGAGAACATCACGCTCACGATGCGGCTCGGGTATCCCGCGTTCTCGCTCGGCGTGTCGTTCCTCCTGTGAGGTGCGCCGCCGGAGGGCGCGCGCTGCCGTCCACCCCCCGGCCGGAGCGCCGCGCCCGTTCCCCGCAGCGCCGGCCGACCTGATATCCTGCGCCGCATGCCGGAGACGCCGCGATCCGAAGAGCCGCTCGGCTCGGCCTACATCGAGGACCTCACGGTGCCGAGGGCCGGAGCGCCGGCCACAGGGCCCGTGGAGGAGCTCTCGAGCTCGGCCCTCGCCGAGGACGTCGAGGCGGCGGTCCTCGCCGAGGGCGTCGAGGCGGCGGACGCCGGCGGCGCGGGCGGCGACGCGCTGATCGGGAGCCTGATCTCGGGGCGCTACCGCGTGGAAGCGCTCATCGGGGAGGGCGGGATGGGCGCCGTCTACCGCGGCGAGCAGGTGCACCTCCGCAAGCACGTCGCGATCAAGCTGCTCAGGCCGCTCGCCCGGCGAATGCCGGAGCTCGTGGCGCGGTTCGAGCGCGAGGCCGTGGCGGGCGCCCACATCCGGCACCCGAACGTCGTCGCGGCCATCGACTTCGGCCAGCTGGACGACGCGTCGTTCTTCCTCATCCTCGAATACGTCGAGGGCACGCCGCTCAAGGACGTGATCGCGGCGGGGCGGCTCCAGCCCGCGCGAGCGCTCCGCATCGCGCGCCAGCTCGCGTCTGCGCTCTCGGCGACGCACGAGAAGGGCATCGTCCACCGCGACGTGAAGCCGTTGAACATCCTGCTCGACGCGCACGACCAGGTCAGGCTCATCGATTTCGGGCTCGCGAAGGTGGATGTCGATCTCCTGTCCAGCCAGCGCCGCGAGACGACGAGCCCGAGGCCCGCCCTCACCAGCGCCGGCGAGGTGTTCGGCACGCTCGCGTACCTGGCGCCGGAGGCGCTGCGCGGGATGGATGCGGTGGATGCGCGCGCGGACCTGTATGCGCTCGGGCTCGTGCTCTACGAGATGCTCACCGGACGGCACCCCTTCGACACGAAGAACATCGTGGAGCGGCTCAAGCAGCAGGGCCCGGATGGCCCGCCGGCCCTCCGCCTGCGCGCTCCGGATCTGGTGGTGCCCTACGAGGTCGAGCAGGTCGTGGCGCGGCTCATGGAACACGACGCGTCGTTCCGCTATCAGACGGCGGCCGACGCGATCGCGGCGCTCGACGATGGGCTCGCGGCGCTCGCGCGGGCGACGGCGCCGGCGGCGGTCGAGAGCCGGGCGCAGGCGGAGGCGGGGGCGGAGGCCGCCCAGGGGGCGCAGGCCGCTCAGGGGGCGCACGCAGCCCAGGGGGCGCAGGCCGCTCAGGAGGCGCAGGCCGCGCAAAGGACGCACGCAGCCCAAGGGACGCACGCAGCCCAAGGGACGCAGGCCGCGCAAAGGACGCACGCAGCCCAGGGGACGCAGGCCGCGCAAAGGACGCACGCAGCCCAGGGAGCGCACGCAGCCCAGGAGGCTCCCAGGGCCCAGGCGGCTCCCAGAGCCCAGGCGCCGCCTGCCTGGTCAGGGCCCCGGAAGACCTTGCTCGCGCACGCGCACCGCCGGTCCACGCCCTCGGCGGGCTGGGTGCCCCTCGCGGCGGCGCTGGCGGCCGTGACGGTGCTCGCGATCGGCGGCGCGATCTGGCTCGTCCTCCGGCAGCCCACGGCGACCACGGCGGCGCCCGCCCCCGCCTCCGTGGTGGAGCCCCCGCCCGCGCCGGCAGCACCGCCTCCGGCAACGACGGCGAGCGCGCCGCCCGAGGCCGACGACCGAGGCGCCGCGGGGCTGCGCGCTCAGCTCAGCCGGGCGGTGGCGATCAGGAACTGGGTGCTCGGGGCGCAATCGATGCTGGCCCTGGCGGAGGTCGACCCGGAGCTGATCCTGAGCCGGGGCCTGCGCGAAGAGGTCCTGTCCACGGTGGCGGGCATCGCGTTCGAGGAGGGCAATCCGGCGGCGGACGAGGTCTTCGACCTGCTCACGAACCGGCTCGGCAGCGGCGGCCTGGACGTGCTGCTCGACATCACGCGCGCGCGCGGGGGTACGAAGGCGGCCCGGCGCGCCAGCGAGATCCTGGCGCGGCCCGCCGTGATGGCGCGCGCGACCCCCGCGCTCCGCGTCACGTTCGCGTTCCGCAAGGCCACATGCAACGGCAAGCGGGCGCTGTTCGGCCGCGCCGCGGCCGAGGGCGACGAGCGCACGCTCTTCGAGCTGCAGGTGCTGCACGGCGCGCGGTGCAGGCGCACCGACCCGTGCTGCTTCCGCGACGACAAGGCGATCGCCGAGGCCATCCAGCAGCTGAAGACGCGCCTCGGGACGTAGCGAGCGCGCGCGGCGAGCTGCGCTTCCGCCGGCCAGCGCGCGGCGAGCTCCCCTCCCGCCGGCCCGTCACCAGGCCAGCGCCGGTCAGAGCAGGCCGCAACCTGGGTAGAGCGGGAGGAGATCGACGTCGCGTAGCTCGGTCCGGATCGTCTCCGAGAAGCTCGCCCCAAGCAGCGGCCCGAGCAGCGGCCCGAGCAGCGGGAGCGTGTGGCACGTCTTGTCGCCGGCAGCGTTCTCCGTGCAGGCCAGGTCGCAGAGCCCGACGAAGGCGATCCCGCACGTCGGCAGATGGCCGCAGAGCCTCTCCAGCGCGAGGAGGCTGAGGTCGAGCGGGCAGCTCAGCGAGATCCTCGAGAGCTCCCCCGTCAGATCGGGATCGATGCAGGCAAACCCGGCAATGGGCCCAGGAGCGAAGGCGTTACCGTACATCGTGGCGTCCCGCACGATGAAATCCACGAAGGGCTCCTCGTCCAGGGGACACTCGAGGACCGGGTGGCCGCCCCTCAGCAAGATATCGACGTGATCGCCGGAGCCGTTCAGGTGCTGGAAGATGCACGCCGAGACCCAGCGCTGCTCCGAGGTGTTGAGAGCACGACCGGTCCACCCCGGCGCGAATCCAAAGGCACCGGAAAACACATCACCGCCCGGCCCGTAGACGACCTGATCCGAGGACAGCGCGCAGCGCACCGTGTAGTCGAGCACGCTCTTCCCGCCATCGGTGCCGAGCAGCGGCGTCGCGACCAGGACGGCGCCCGCGCCGGTGAGCGCAGCGCCGCCGAGCGCCCGGAACGCCGTGCGGTTCGCCGGCGCCCAGAAGTGGGCGGGATCCAGGCCGTTCGCGCCGATGGGCACCACCGTGCGAGGCTTGAGCGGCATCTCGGCCGTCTCGACCGGCTCGACGTCCGATGGCCCGACGCATCCAGCCGTGAGCACACAGGCGCCAAGAAGACACACTGCGACGAAGCGAATCGAGAACATTCCGCGCTCCTTCGAGATGATTACAGCGGTAGACACACGCCGACAATCTCGTTCTTTCTCAAACGCGCAGTATTTCACTTTCCAGGAAGACATGCAATGCTGAAAAGCGTTAGACCCTGTTTGTCCGAATATCGGGTCTCAGGTCTCAGGTCTCAGGTCTCAGGTCTTAGGCATCACGTATCGGGTCTCGCCCGAACGCGGCGCGGGAACATACCTTGTCGAGTCAGGCCGGCAGGGTTGGACGAACGTCTGGAGCCCGGGACCCTTCCTCCAGCCTGCGCTCCAGCTCGCCGAAGCGGGACAGCCACATGGGGCTCTCGCCGCGGCGCTCCCGCGCGCTCGCGAGCGCTTCCTCGGCCTCCGCGGTGTGTCCCCGACGAAGCGCCATTCGAGCACGCCAGTAGAGGAGCAGCAGCGTGTTCTCGACAAAGGGCTGGTCCTTCGCGAGCTGGATTGCCTCGCTCCACGAGACAGAGGATGAGTTGGCCGGCCAGTTGGCCGGCCAGTTGGCCGGCCGGAGCCCGACCTCGGAGAGCACGAGCTTGAGCAACGTGTAGTCCGGGACGTCGCCCGGCCCGAGGACGCAGGATCGCTCGATCCACAGGGCGAGCTGGCTCGCCTGCTCGTACTCGTCGAGGACGAGGTGAATCTGCCCGAGCAGAATCGCCGTCTGGGGCATCGGGCGCTCCGAGGCCTGCTCCTCCAGCCACCGGGCGCGCCGCGCGAGCGCGAGCGCCTCGCGCTGCCTGTCGCTCCAGTGAAGCAGCACCGCGACGTTGTACGAAGCCATCTTCTCGAGCCACGGATTGCCGATCTCGCGCGCGAGATCGACGGCCCGGCGGAGGTCGTCGACCGCGCCCGGCAGAGACCACCGCCAGGCCCACAGCGCGATGCGGTTGATGTACGCCGCGCAGAGGTGAAATCGATCGCCGGCCGCCGAGAGCAGGGTGATGAGATCCCCGGAGGCCCGCTCGGCCTCCTCGCGGCGACCCGCTGACGCGAGCAGGAACGACAGCATGAGCAGGGCGAGGACGCGCGCGTCGTAGTGTCCCGACGCCGCGGCGCGCCCGGCGCAGTCGGTGAGCTCGGCGATCGACGCATCGAGCCGCCCCCGCCGCCACAAGGTCCGGCCCTCGGCGACCCGGAGGAGCAACGCGAGCTCGGGCGAGCGCTCCGCGTCGACGAGCGGCTGCGCCTCCTCCACCCGGCGCGCCGACTCGTCGAAGTCGAAGGCCCAGTCGAGCGCGATCGCGTCCTCGAGCAGGAGGGTCGCCCTGAGGTGCGCGTCGCCGAGCGCCTCGGCCAGCGCGAGCGCCTCGCCGAAATCGCCGCGCGCCTCCTGGACGCGGCACATGCGGTACCGGCTCCTGCCGCGCCCGGCGAGGCCGCGCGCGCGCCGGCGCGCGTCGCCCCGCTCGGCGACGTGGAGCGCGGCGTCGTAGCGCTGGTCCGCCTCGACGGCGTGGTGCCGCGCGGACGCGAGATCGCCGAGCGCGAGGTAGGCGTCGGCGGCCTCGGCGCGCTCGCCGCAGACGGCCGCGTGGCGCGCGAGGGCGCGGAGCCCGTCGGTCGAGCCGGCCGCCACCTGCGCCCGCCAGTACTCGAGGGCGCTCCGGTGGATCTCGGCGCGGTGCGCCGGGTCGAACATCTCGTAGACAGCCTCCTGGAAGACCGCGTTCTGGAACGCGTGCCGGTCGCCCGCGCCGCCATGACCCTGGCCGTCGCGCAGCAGGATCCGCCGCTCGACGAGCGCCGCCAGCCCGAAGCCCGCGTCGACAAGCGAGCCGGCGCCGCCCGCGCGCTCGAGGCCGTCCAGCACCGCCTCGAGCTCGGCGCGATCGAACGACATGCCGAGCGCCGAGCAGACCCGGGCGCACGCCGCGAGCTCCGCCGGCAGCTCGTCGAGCTGCCGCGCCGCGAGCCACTGCCACGCCGGCGCGGGCGGCAGCGCCTCGACCTCCGCGGTCGCGACGTAAAAGCCGCCGCCGGCGCGCCGGCGCACGATCCCCGCGTACTTGAGGGAGCGGACGATCTGGCGCAGGCAGTCCGGGTTGCCGCCCGCCCAGTCGGCCAGCCGGCGGAGGGTCTCCGCGGGCGGGTACTCGGCCGGCAGGAGCAGGCGCGAGGCGAGATCCATCGCCGCCTCCTCCGCGAGCGGCGCGAGCGTCACGCGGGTGTGGCGCTGGTTGCGCTGGCCCCAGCTGGGGCGGGCCTGCTCGAAGCGAGGGCGCGCGGTCACGACCACCCAGAGCGGGGTGCCCTCGCCGTCGAGCGTGGCGTACTCCAGGGCGTCGAGGAGCACGTCGTCCGCCTGGTCGGCGTCGTCGAGGATCACGGCGAGCGGGCCGCGGCGCGCCCGATGGCGGAGCGCGTCGGCGAGCGCCAGCATCAGGCCGTGGCGGGCCTCCCCGGACAGCCGCCCGCCCCCCGCGCCGGCCCAGCCGAGCACCGCCGCGACCGCCTCCCAGGTGGCGCCCCCGATCGGCTCGCCGAGCCGCTCGACGCAGAAACCCCGCGGATCGTCGGGGATCTCGACCGGCGCATCGAGCGCGACGCGCAGGAGCGCGCGCACGGCCTGCGCGGCGCCGCCGTGGATGGGGTGGAGCGCGCGCACCACCACCACGCGCACGTCCGGGACCGGCACGCCGGCGACGCAGGCGGCCTCGGCCGTGAGGCGCGTCTTGCCCAGGCCGGCGTCGCCGATCAGCGTGAACAGGCCGGGACACGTCCCGTCGAAGGCGTCGGTCGCGCTGCTCGCGAGCGCCGAGAGCACGTCGTCGCGGCCGAGCAGCGGCGGCTCGCTCAGGCTCTCCGGGTCGTCCGGCGGCGTGGGGGCGAGCTCGTCTTCGGGCAGCGCGCGCTGGAACTCCTCGGTCATCACGAGGCCGCGCCAGGGCTCGGCGGGGAGCCACGTCTCGGGGCGCTCGACGGGGGCGCCATAGGCGGCGTGCAGGCCGCCGGCGACCCGGCGCAGGCGCACGCTGGCGAGGTGCAGCGCCACGCGCGCGCCGCCGCCCTCCGTGAGCTCGCGCGCCGCGGCGAGGGCGGCGCGGGCCGGGTCGTCGACGTCCCTCGCGGAGAACACGGCGAGGCAGCGCTGCCCCCGCTGCCGCGCGATGAACCCCCGGCGGCTGCCGACCGCCGCGATCACCGGCCCCGCGCCCGCCTCGACGAAGAGCAGCGCGACCGGCTGCCGCCCCTCGGCGGCGGCCGTCGCGACGTCATCGCCCGGCCTCGACGACCGCGGCGCGGAGCGCGGCGCCGACGGCGGCGGGAGGGTGTCGCCGGACGGGCGCGCGCGCAGGGCGTGCAAGGTGCGGCGAAGCGCGGCGACGCTGTCCGGGCGGCGGCTCGGGTCCTTGGCGAGGCAGGCGAGCGTGAGCTCCTCGAGCCCCTCGGGGACGTCCGCGAGGTCGCTCGGGCGCGGCGGGCGCAGCGCCAGGTGGCCGTGCTCGACGGCGTTCTCGTCCCCGACGAACGGCGGGCGCAGGGTGAGCAGCTCGAACAGGATGACGCCGAACGCATAGATGTCCGCGCGCGCGTCGATCTTCGCGGCGTCGCCCCGGAGCTGCTCCGGGGCCATGTACTCCGGCGTCCCCACGATGGCGCCGGCGCGCGTCGCGTGGACCGGCGTGGCCGGCTGGTCGTCGGCAGAGGCGAGCTTCGCCAGGCCGAGATCGAGCAGCACGGCGCGGCCGCTCGAGCCGAGCAGGAAGAGGTTCTCCGGCTTGACATCGCGGTGGACGACCCCGGTCGCGTGCGCCGCCTCGAGCACCGCGAGGATCGCGTCCGCGAGCCCGGCGGCGCGATCCGGGTCGAGCGGGGCGCGCAGCGCCGCGAGCTCCTCGGCCAGGGTCCGGCCGAAGAGCCGCTCCATCGCGAGGTAAGAGCGGCCGTCGGCGAGCTCGCCGTGGGCGTACAGCTGCGCGACGTGCGGCACCCCAACGCGCTCGAGGAGCCAGGCCTCGCGCCGGAACCGCTCGCGGAGGCTCGACCCCGACTGCCGCGCCACCTTGATGGCGGCCGGCGCGCCGTCGTGGTCCCGCTCCGCGGCCCAGACGTCCGCGAAGCCCCCGCGACCGACCGGGCCGAGCACCGCGAAGCCCTCGAGCGCGGGCGCCGCGGCCTCCACGGCGTCGCTCTCGCCGGGCGGCGGCGTGAAGCCGTCTCTGGCGCAGGGCGCGCCATCGGCGAGCCGCCCGTGACATACGGCGCATCGATGCATGATTCGGCTCGATCTCGGGGCAGCCGACGGTCACGTTGGACACCGGCTTAGGGCTACAGTATCGCGCGAAGTCAACCGCTGTCATGTATGAAGACCTCCCGCAAAGACAATGAGTCGCCGCCCGCCGCGCCGGCGGCGGACGCGCCCGCTGCAGGCGAGGCGCCGGCCGGCACGGTGCCGACATGGAACCTCGACACGCACGATCTGGCGGGCGAGGGTCCGGGCATCCCGATCGCCGTGGTGCCGCGGGCGGGCGAGTACCTCCTCGACGGGGTCATCGCCGAAGGCGGGTTCGGCGTCGTCTACCGCGCGGTGCACGGGACGAGCGGGGCGCCGGCGGCGGTCAAGATCATGCACGCCGAGCTGATCTCGCGCATCGACGTGGTGCTCCGCTTCCAGCGCGAGGTGGACGCGATCGGGCGGATCCGGCACCCGAACGTCGTCGAGATCCTCGACGTCGGGCGGCTCGGCGACGGGCGGCCCTACTACGCGATGGAGCTGCTGCAGGGCAGGAGCCTCGAGCAGCACCTGTTCTCGCGCGGCCGGGTCCCGGCGGACGAGGCGCTCGCGATCCTCGACCCGCTCTGCAGCGCGCTCGCCGCGGTCCACGCGCTCGGGATCATCCACCGGGACGTGAAGCCCTCGAACGTGATCCTGTGCGAGGAGGGCGGGGGGCTCAGGGTCGTGCTGCTCGACTTTGGCATCGCGAAGCTGCTCGGCACGACGGATCTCTCGCTCACCTCGTCGCGGCACGTCGTGGGGACCCCGGCGTTCATGTCGCCCGAGCAGCTCCTCAACCGGCCGGTCGACATGCGGACCGACGTCTACGCGCTGGGCGCGCTGCTCTACACGATGGTCGCGGGCGCCATGCCGTTCTCGGCGAGCGCGTACCCCGTGCTGCGCCACCTGCACCTCCACCAGGCGCCGCCCCGCCCGAGCCTGCACGCGCCGGTCGATCCGGCGTTCGACGACATCGTGGTGCGGGCCATGAGCAAGGACCCCGCGGGCCGCCATCCGGACGTCACCGCGTTCCTGGAGGACGTGCGGGCCGCCACGGCGCGGGTCCTGCGCGCCGGCGCGAAGGAGGCGGGGCGCATCCGGCGCCTCGCGATCGGGATGCTCGTCGAGGTCCTCGCCGAGACCCGGGCGCTCGAGGCCCCCACCGACTCTTTCCTGACCGATTTCGAGGCGGTGCTCCCGCAGGCGATCGCCCATCTCGCGACCGCGGGGTTCTCGCCGCTCGCGGTCACGAGCACAAGCGTGCTGCTGTCGGCGGACTGGCCGCGCGACGAGCGCGGCGCCGAGGAGGCGCGCCGCAGCGCGATCGCGGCCGCGCTCGCGCTGTACGAGCGGCTCGCCGGGTCCGGCGGGCGCGACCGGAGGGTCGGCGTGCGCTTCTGCCTCCACGCCGGCGACGTGGTGGTCACCGAGGACGGCTCCGTGGTGGGCGGGAACGTCATCGAGCTCTCGTCGTGCCTCCCGGAGGCGGCGGAGCCGGGCGTCTACGCGTCGCCGGCCATGCTGGACGGCCTCGGCTTCGCGTCCTACCGGGCCTCGGGGGCCCCGGGCGCGGCGATCCCGATGCGCCGCGTGGTCGCTCCGCCGCCGGCGGGCCGCGACGCGGCGCCCGCGTAGCGGCGGGCGCCGACGCGGCGCCGCTCGGCAGCAGGCGCCGCGGCGCGCGGAGGGGAGGTGCGGGTGGGATCCGGGCGGGCGGGGGTCAGCGGGCGGGCTTGACGAACTTGAGGGTCATCCGGTCGCTCTCGCCGATGGCCGCGTAGCGCGCGCGGTCCTTGTCGCCGAGCCGGAAATTCGGCGCCAGCGTCCAGACCCCTTCCGGGTAATCCTTCGTGTCCTTCGGATTGGCGTTCACCTCGGACTTGCCACCGAGCTTGAAGCCGGCCGACTCGACCTTCTGGATCACCCACGCTTCGGGGAGATACCCCTGCTTCGCGCTCTCGTCGGGGTTCGCGTCGGCCTTGGCGCGGTGCTGCACGATTCCGAAGACGCCGCCCGGCTTGAGCGCCTTGAACGCCTCGGCGACGTAGGTGTCGAATTTGCCGTTCCGTTGCCAGCCGTGCGCCTCGCGAATGGCGAGGACGAGGTCGGCCTTGCCCTCGATCCCGAGCTTCGGGTTGTCGCGGTCGATCACGACGACATCGACCTTGCCGAACAGGTCGGGCGACTTGTCGAGCAGGCGCTTCACCCGCTTTCCATAGAGGGTGTTGCGCGAGTCCGCGGGGCCGTTCGGATCCAGGGACGTGACGATGAGCTTGCCCTTCTTCGCGAGCACCGGCGCGAGCAGCTCGGTGTACCAGCCCTCGCCTGCCCCGAGCTCGACGACGGTGCTCGCCGGCTTGAGGCCGAAGAACTCCAGGGTCTCGACGGGGTGCCGGGCCGCGTCCCGCTCGGCGTTGCCCGGGAGGCGGTGCTTCCCCTTGAGCGCCGCGCGCAGCGCCGCGCCCGCGCTCGGGTGATTGGCCGCGAGGAGCGCCTTGACCTCGGCCTTGAGCGCGTCGTCGAAGCGCGCGGCCTCCTGGTCGGCTTTGGCCTCCATGGCCTTCATGTCCTCGGCGAGCTTGGCGAGCTCCGCCTTCTTCTTCTCCTCTGCCGGGTCCGCCTTGGGCGGGGTCGCCGCCTCGGGCTGCGCGGCCGGAACGGCCGGCGTGGGCTGCGTGGGGGCCGGCGGCGCGGGCGGCGGGGCGGTCTCGACGGGCGGCGGATTGGACGCGCAAGCGGCGAGCGCGCCGGCGAGGACGAACGGCAAGGTCCTTGAAGTGATGTGCATGCACGGCTGCGTAGACCGAAGGAAGGACGGCCGCAAGCGTCCACGGCGGCCGGGGCGGCGCGAGCAGCCGTGTCCATCCCCGGGGCGCGGTGGGGGCTCACCGCAGCGCGGGGTGGTCATCCAGAGTTTCGCACGCCAGTCGCCAGTCGCGGAGCGCGCCCGCCGGGCGCCCTCATTCCTGGCCGGGCGCCCTCATTCCTGAGGGAAAACCAGGGGAACGACGGCGATGTTCCGCGTTGACCGGGCGACAGGGCCGGGGTAGCGTACGCGGTCCGGGGGGCAGCTCGCACATTCACGCAGGTGGTTGATGCCGCTCAAGGTCCATAACACGCTCACGAGGAAGAAGGAGCCATTCGTCTCCGCCCAGCCGAAGATCGTGCGCATTTACACATGCGGTCTCACGGTCTACGCGCCGATGCACATCGGTCATGCGCGTACTTACTGTTTCTGGGACGTCTTCCGCCGTTACCTCGAGTACCGCGGCTATCACGTGTTGAGCATCATCAACTACACGGATATCGACGACCGCATCATGCAGCGCGCGAACGAGCGCGAGGGCGCCGTCGACGTCGCCGAGCGGAACATCGCGGCGTTCCGGCGCGACTGCCGCAAGCTCCACATCAAGGACTACGCGGTCTACACGCGCGCCACCGACTTCGTCGACGAGCAGGTCGACATGGTGAAGCGACTGATCGACAAGGGCCACGCGTACACGGTGAACGGCGAGGTCTTCTACGAAGTCTCGACGTGCGCGTCCTACGGTGAGCTCTCGGGGCGCAAGGTCGACGAGCAGGAGGTCGGGGCGAGCGGCCGCGTCGAGGAGGACTTCGCGCGAAAGCGGCACCCGGCGGACTTCAGCCTCTGGAAGCCGACCGCCGCCGGCCAGCCGAGCTGGCAGACCGGAGCGGACGCGTGGCCGACGGGGCGCCCCGGCTGGCACATCGAGTGCTCGGCGATGAGCACGGCGCTGCTCGGCGACCACTTCGACGTCCACGGGGGCGGCATCGACAACATGTTCCCGCACCACGAGAACGAGATCGCGCAGAGCGAGCCGCTCTGCGGGAGGCCCTGGGTGCGCTACTGGCTGCACCCCGAGCACCTCGATCTCAAGGAGGTGAAGATGTCGAAGAGCCTCGGGAACGTCGTCTCCATCGAGGAGCTCCTGTCCAGGCACGAGCACGACGAGGCGCGGTGGTTCTTCGTGACGCACCATTACCGGTGCAAGCTCCCGTTCAGCTGGGATCTGCTCCAGCAGAGCGCCCAGGGCTACGCGCGCATCAAGAAGCTCGCGGCGGTCCTCGCCGAGAAGCTGCGCGGCGCGGCGGAGGAGCCCCTCGCCCCCGGCGCCTATGCGTCGCAGCGGCCCGAGGAGGAGCGGTTCCCGAGGATGCGCCACCAGTATGTCCACGGCCGGTTCAAGGAGCACACCGAGCGGTTCATCGGGCGCTTCATCGAGGCGATGGACGACGACCTGAACACGCCGAACGCGGTGGCGGCCTTCTTCGACTATGTGAGCGCGCTCTATTCGGCGGGGATCGAGCAGTGCGACGACCGCGCCTCGCTGCTCGCGGTCTACCGCGCCATCGCGCGTCACCTCTGGGTCTTCGGGGTGGAGATCGCGGAGCCGGCGCTCTATCCGGTGCTCGTGGCCGACTACGCGCTCGTCCCTTCCGAGGGCGAAGCGGGGCGCGGGGGCGACGCCGCCGTCGACCGGCTGATCGCGATGCGCCAGGCCGCGCGGAAGGCGAAGGACTTCGCCAAGGCCGACGCCATCCGCACCCTGCTCGCCGAGGCCGGCGTCGTCCTGGAAGATACCCCCGCCGGCCCCCGCTGGACGTCGTCCTGAGGAGCACTCCCGCTTCGGATACGGGCCCATCTCGACGTTTTCGGTGCTCGGCGTACAGGAGTACGCCTCCGCGCCGAAAACGCCGATCTGGGCCCGTCTCCTGTGCGGGAGCGCTCCGCTGACGGGTGTTCAGAGTTTGGGGGTGAGGAGGTCCGGGGGCGCGGCGGAAACTTGCTGGGGGCACGGCGGGAGAGGGACAGCAAACGGCGCCGCTTGGGGCTTGGGGATTCGATCCGAAGGCCGCGGCCGTTCGCGGGAACGACGAGGGTCGGTCGTGACGGGACGGAGCGGAACGGCCGGCGACCTCCTCCTTATATGAGATAGGGGTGGGCGCACCTTCCTTATAAGGAGACGGCGAGGCGACGCTGGGAGAACGCGGCGCGATGCATTGAGGCGGTGGCGCGGCGCGGCTTATAGAAGCGGCGGGACGACGACCGACCAACGCGAGCGCGACGCGAGGGACGGCAAAGGCACGGCGTTCGGGACGAAGCGCGACAGGCGCGCGGCTCCGGGGAGGAGCTTTGTTGGATGCGCGGCCAGACGGCACGCGCAGCAATCGGACGCGTGGAAAGCGTGCTTGTCTGATCTCGAGCACCCGCCGGTCCCGTAAAGATGGTGTGCCAGATGTGCCAGTGTCGGGCGCCCACGACATGGCCAGGCACGCTGGACTCGACGCGGCAGGGGAAAATCGACCTCCAGGACCGGGCATATCCATTGCCAGGCAGGCGCTCTGCACCAGCGCCCAAACCCGAACAGCCCGGTCGGGTCTGACAGACACCTGCTCGCGCCTCCGGTCACAGAACAAGCTGCGGCCGGAAGGCGCTCGTGCAGCCAACTCTTACCTAACGAGAACGCAGATGCGGAAACTCTCCTTCGGCTTCGCCCACCCCCACGCAATCAACACCAGCTCGGCTGCGATCCTCGCCCTGCTCGCCCTCGGCGCCGCCGCATGCGGAAGCTATGGCGTCGATGAAGACTCACTCGGCAATGCAGAACAAGCGCTCGACGAGGCGGTCAGCGCGTCGAGCGTCGGCACCGGCGGCGTCGGTACCGGCACCGGCAGCAGCAGCACCAGCAGCACCGGCGGCGGCAGCAGCAGCACCAGCAGCACCGGCGTCGGCGGCGGCAGCGGCGTCGGCGGCGGCCCCGGCACGGGCGGCGGCAGCAGCAGCAGCACCGGCGTCGGCGGCGGTACCGGCGGCGGCCCCGTCGATCCGGCCCCGGTCGGGCCGCCGGCCGTCGGGTTCTGGCAGTTCGACGATTGCGACAGCTCGACGTCGGACCTGCTCGATTCGTCAGGCAATGACATGACAGCCTCCCGCTCGGCCAGCGCCGCGTGCGCTCAGGGCGTCAGCGGCCTCGCCATCTCCTTCGACGGCAAGAACGACACGGTCGCCGCCGACGACAATCCCAGCTTCACGTTCGGACAGGACCTCGCGGTCGCGGCGTGGGTCAACCCGACCTCGGTGTCCGGGTCGGCGGTGCGGACGATCGTGCAGGAGCGGGGCGGCGGAGACACGAGCTTCTCGCTCGACATCCGGAATGACCAGGCGCGGTTCGCCGTGACCCTGACCAACGGGCGGACGATCACCTCCCGCGCCCCCATCCAGGCCAACGTGTGGACGCACGTCGCGGGCATCTACGACGGCACCTTCGTGCGGCTCTTCCTGAACGGCGAGCAGGTCGGCCAGATCAGCGCCACGGGCACGCTCGCCGACATCAACGCGCCCATCCACATCGGCAGCAACCCGCAGAAGCAGCAGCGCTTCAATGGCCTGATCGACGAGGTGTGGGTCTCCGCGTCCCCGACGACCGGCAACGAGATCGCCCAGCTCTCCTGCCTCAGCCGCCCCACGACGTTCACCGTCACGCCGGAGAGCAGCGGCCCGGTCGCCCCGAACACGCCGGTGACGTACCAGATCGCCGTCACCAACAACGATGTCGGCGCGTGCGTCCCGGGGGACTACCTGGTCCAGCTCTTCAGCCAGTCGCCGGGCATCAACGCCTCCGTGGATCCCGAGTTCTTCCCCGGCGTCCCGTCCGGGAGCACGGTGACGTTCGCGGCCACCGTGAGCGGCACCGAGGACGCGGACCCCGGCGCCCACCAGCTCCCCTTCGACGTGATCAACTTCAACTCGCCCGAGTTCATCGTCGGCTCAGGGGCCCTCAACTTCGAGCTCGCCGAGCCCACGGGCTGCTTCGTCCGGACGAGCCGCGAGATCTTCGTGAAGGACCTCAGCGTGGTCGAGGATCCCCTCCGCACGACGTCCAACGGGCCGCCGGAAGACCCCCGGACGGGCGCGTGGACGTTCGCGCGCCTCATGGAGGACATGGCGCCCACGCCCGCCGACGCGCCGGCCATGGTCGAGGAGATGTTCACGACCTGGCTGAGCGACCAGGTCGTGAACGGGTTCACGCTGCCGGCGCGCCCGGTCATTCAACAGGTCGTGCTCGACGAGTGGCCGAGGAGCCCTGATGGGTCCCTCGACCTGCAGCAGGCGCCGCTCTTGCTGCTCGGCATCGTCAACCGGATCGACGTGCGGAACGTCGCCGAAGGTCACGCGGGCGAAGGGCGGTTCGTGTTCGGCGTCGTCAGCCAGGGCTTCCCGCAACAGTTCACCATCATCCTGGAGTACAAGCTCCCCGCGTCGACCGAGGCCGACGTCCTCGACTGGGCGAACTCCTGGCACGCCCTCGGCAGCCTGCCCTTCCCGTCCGAGGAGTACAACGCCGCGCTCCAGGACATCACCACGCAGTTCGCGGGCCGGAACGCCGCGCCCGGCAGGCCGAACGGGAGCTCGCTCGGGCAGCTCCGCACGAACGAGATCGCGCTCGCGAGCCCGTGGGAGCTGCGCGAGTTCGTCCTCTCACCCCAGACGGGGTTCCTGCGCCCGGAGACCGTCAAGCTGACGCCGGACATCACGTTCGATGGGTCGGCCACGCTCGCGGACTTCGTGAACCAGAACGAGGCGGCGATCGTCGCGGAGCAGCACACGGTGCCCGAGACGTTCCAGGGGAGCCCGTTCCTCGGCGGCTCGTCGTTCAACAACCTGACGGCGTGGACGGCCCCGGGCATCCTCAACAACGAGGCGCGACACAAGTTCTCCCTCAACACCTGCAACGGGTGCCACGGAGCGCAGGAGACGGGGACGGGCTTCCTGCACGTGAACCCGAGGTCCCCCGGGAACGAGACCTCGCTGTCGGGCTTCATGACGGGCATCAACATCCCTGATCCGGTGACCGGCGAGCCGCGCAACTTGAACGATCTCGGGCGCCGCAATGCGGATCTGAAGGCGCTCGTCTGCGAGCCTGCCCCGACCTTCGCAGGCGCCGCGACCGCGGCGCGGGGCGCCGCGCCAGCCGGTTCGGCCGCGAGCCGCTCGGCGTTCATCCGCCGCGGCATCGGGCGCGTGCACTGACCCGGTAAAGCCCCGGCGCGATGGGCGGCGGGCGCGGCCGGGGAGCCGCGCCCGCCAGCCCCGGCACGAGCGCGCGCCCCGCCTCCGCGACGGCGAGCGCCGGACACCCCCCCTCGACGCGCCGCCGCGCTTCAGCCGTCGAGGCCCGCGCAGGAGAGCCGCGCTCCGGCCGGGAGCTCCAGCCCGAAGCGGGTCTTCAAGACGTCGAGGAGCTCGTCGTCGCCGAGCTCGAAGCGCTCGAAGTGGCCGCCCCGGAGCACCCCCAGCTGGCGGTTGCGCAGCGTCAGACGAGCCTCCGGCGAGGAGAGCGCCGCGACCACATTGCTCACGAACAGCGAGCTCGGGTGGCTCGACGTGTAATGGTTCGCCAGCTCGTAGTCGACGGGGAAGTGCTCCTCGAGCGTGAACGCGTAGAGGTCCTGCCACGGCTCGCGCGCCCTCGACTCGAGCACCCACAACGGGCCCTCCCGGCGCAGGCCGGCCACGTCGTGCGCCTGCGCCTGGCTCTCCCCCTCGACGAGCCGGATGGGCTGCGTCAGGCCCGCGCCGCCGAAGCCGACGTCCGCGACGAACGGCCCCTCGGGCAGCTCGACAAGGGACAGCATATGAGTCCGCGGGCCGAGCTCGCTCCGCTGGAACCGCACCCGCGCGATGAGCGTCGTGACCTTGAACCCGATCCGGCGCAGCGCCGCGACGAACAGGGTGTTCTGCTCGAAGCAGTAGCCGCCGCGGCGCGCCCTGACGAGCTTGGCCTGCACGCTGGCCAGGTCGATGCGGATCGGGCGGCCGAGCAGGATATCGAGGTTCTCGAAAGGGATGGAGTAGGCGTGCGCTGTGTGCAGCGCATCGAGCACCTCCCGCGTCGCGGCGAGCGCCCCGCGGTAGCCGATGCGGGCGAGATAGGCGTCGAGGTCGAGCGAGGCGATGTCCTGTGCGGGCTGATTCATCGGGTCGGTCCAGGAAAAATTACTCTCCTTCATCGAGCCTTCTTGCGTCCTTCCGGCCCAGCGCGCCGTCACGACCCCTGCGCGTCGGGAAAGAGCCGCTGGAAGGTGTCCTTGTCGATCGCCTTCTCGAGCGCCGCCTGGACCGAGATGGTGTCCTTCTTGACGAGCCGCTCCAGCGCCATGTCCATCGTCTGCATGCCGGCGGAGCGGCCGGCCTGCATCAGGTTCGCTATCTGGAACGTCTTTCCCTCGCGGATCATCGCGGACAGCGCGCTGGATCCGACGAGGATCTCGTGCGCGGCGACGCGGGCCGTGCCGTCCTTCGTGCGGAGGAGCTGCTGGGCGATGATCGCGGCGAGGCTCTCGGACAGCATGCCGCGGACCTGGAGCTGCTCGTCGGCGGGGAACGCGTTGATGATGCGGTCGATCGTCGCGGCGGCGCTGTTCGTGTGGACGGTGCCGAAGACGAGGACGCCGAAGCTCGCGAGCTGCAAGGCGAGCTTCATCGTCTCGTTCGTCCTGAGCTCGCCGATCAGGATCACGTCGGCGTCCTCCCGCCCGGCGCTGCGGATCGCGCTCGCGAAGCTGCCCGCGTCGGGGCCGACCTCGCGGTGCGTGATCTGGGCACGGATGGGGC
The DNA here is from genome assembly GCF_051521455.1 of Sorangium sp. So ce887. Classification (NCBI taxonomy): domain Bacteria; kingdom Pseudomonadati; phylum Myxococcota; order Polyangiales; family Polyangiaceae; genus Sorangium; species Sorangium sp. So ce887. The sequence continues at coordinate 7,806,664 of NZ_CP150354.1, forward strand.
TGTGCACGAACTCGACCGGATCCTCGATCGTGAGGATATGGCAGGCGCGCGAGCGGTTGATGTGGTCGATCATCGCCGCCAGCGTCGTCGACTTGCCGGAGCCGGTCGGACCCGTGATCAGGACGAGGCCGCTCAGCCGCTCCGACAGCCGGCGGATGGTCTCGGGGCAGCCGAGGTCGTCCAGGGAGAGGATCTTGCTCGGGATGGTGCGGAAGACGGCCGCGAGCCCGGTGGTCTTGTAGAAATAGTTGGCGCGAAAACGGGCCTTGTCCGCGTAGGAATAGGCGAAGTCGAGGTCGAGCTCGTCGACGATCCGCCGCCGCTCCTCGGAGGTCGTGATCTCGAAGAGGAGCGCCTCCATCTCGGCCGCGTCGAGGGGCGTGTCGCGCAGGGCGAGGAGCTCGCCGCGGGCGCGGACGAGCGGCGGATAGCCGATGCCGAGGTGCAGGTCGCTGCCCTTCCTGGACAGGAGCTCGTCGAAGAGGCGATCGATCCTGGCCACGCTAGCCTCCCTTCTTCCCGAAGAGCGCGCCCGCGCGCTCGAACAGCCCCTTGCCCGCCTCGGTGGCGGCGGGCCTCGACGCCTCGGAAGGCGAGGCGGGAGGCCTCCTGTCCGGCGCGAGCACGGGCTGCCTCCTGCCGGCGAGGACCGCCTCGAGCTCGTCCGGCGCCTCGGCCACCGCGAGCGCGGCCTCCAGCGTGGTCTTGCCGGCGCGGACGAGCTCGGCCAGCGAGTCGTCGAGGCGGATGATCCCGAGGCCCTTCCCCCGCTGCTGGAGGCTCGGGATCTGGAACGTCTTGGAGTCGCGGATGAGGTTCCACAGCGCGACCGAGCCGGGCAGGAGCTCGGCGGCGGCGACCATGCGCTTGCCGTCCGTGCTCGGCAGGAGCCGCTGGCTGACGATGAGCCGGAGACCGCCCGCGAGGGTGACGCGGACCTGCTGCTGATCGCCGGGCGGGAAGAGATCGATCAGCCGATCGATGGTCTTCGCCGCGCTCGGGGTGTTCATCGTGCCGAGGACGAGGTGGCCCGTCTCGCTCGCCGCCAGCGCCATGCGCACCGTCGCCGTGTCCCTGAGCTCGCCGACGACGATGACGTCGGGGTCCTCGCGCAGCGAGGCCTTGAGCGCGTTCTCGAAGGAGCGGGTGTGCGTGCCGACCTCGCGCTGGCTGATCATCGCCTGGCCGCGCGCGTGAACGAACTCGACGGGATCCTCGACCGTGATGATGTGGTGGCTGGTCTCGCGGTTCAGGATGTCGACGATCGCGGTCAGCGTCGTGGTCTTGCCGTGGCCCGTCGGCCCGGTGATCACGATGAGGCCCTGATGGTGGCGGGTGGCGAGCCCGATGGCGTCGGGCACGCCGAGCGACGCGAGGGTCGGGATGCTGCGCGCGATCAGGCGGAAGCAGCCCTTGTAGCCCTGGCGGTGGCGCGCGATGTTGACCCGGAAGCGGCCGAGCGCGCCGAGATCCATCGCGAAGTCGCAGGAGCCCTCGGTCGCGAGGACCGGAGAGAGACGCGCGGGGACGCGCGGGAGCAGGAGGGACTCGACGGCCGCCGGGTCGAGCGGCTCTCCGTGCGGCACGAGCTCGCCCCCCGCCCGCAGGAGCGGCGGGCGGCCGGCGACGAGGTGGAGATCGCTCGCCCCCTGATCGCGCGCCATGGCGAGCAGCCCGTCGAGGGCGCCCGCCCGGATGTCGGTGGACGAGGGCCGCGCGCGCGGGCCCGCCGCGGTCGCCCGCGCGGCGGCGCGGGGCTCGGCGGGCGGCGCGGACGCGCGGCCGGCCGGCGCGGCGGCGCGGGGCTCGGCGGGCGGCGCGGACGCGCGGCCGGCCGGCGCGGCGCGCTCGACGGCCGGCGCTTCATCGGCCCGCGGATCGAAGCGCGGCGTCGAGGCGCGGCTGGCGCGGGGCTCGGCGGGCGGCGGCGGGGCGCCGCGGAGGTCGAGCGCGATCTCGGAGGAGCTCGTGCTGTTCGCGTCCGGATCGCGCGGCGGCGGGCGCTGCACCTCCTCGAGCGCGAGGTGCTCCCGCATGGAGAGCTGCTGCGAGGGGCGGGCCGGCGGCGCGGCGGCCGCGGTCCCGGACGCGGCGGACGACGGCTGCATCCGCGTCATGCGGGCGTGCACGAGGTCGCCCTGGCGCGCGGCGACGACCGAGATGGCGCCGATGCCCTCGATGCGGATGTGCCACTGCGATGGCTTCGCGCCGAGCGCCTCGATGAAGCGGCCGCCGCCGAGGGCGCTGAGGAGCGAGAGGATGTCCTCGGTGGAGAGGGCGCCGGGATCGACGGCCTGGAAGGCGCCCGAGATCTTCACGCTGGGCATGCGCCCCGTGGCCACGGCGAACTCGGTCACCTCGGGGCGATTCAGTTGCGAGAGCCAGGATCGAAGGGCGTTCATCGTCGTCGCTCGTCTCCGCAAGGCGACTCTATCAACGATGAGGCGCGGCGTTCCAAAATGTCGTGCGGCGACGGCGAGATCCGGAGGGCGGCCTCACCCGCGCAGGCCGCGGCCCGCGCAGGCCGCGCCGACGGCGCGCCGCCCCCCCCGGGCGACGGCGACCGCGAAGGCCGCCGCGCGGCGCGGTGGCACCGAGCGCGAGCGCACGCCCGCGTGCGCGCTCAGCCGAGCGGCGGTGTCGGGGCTACTGGGTCGGGGCTACTGGATCGCGAGCTTGAGCCGCGCGCCCTTCACGAAGTGGCCCGGCGCCTTGCCCTTCTCCCCGGCCGGCGCCTGCTCCTCCGAGTCGATGGTGAGCTGCATGTTGCCGGTCACCTCGATCTTCTTCATGGTCACCCTGGCGATCTCGACCCATTTCATGGGACTCGCGCCCTTGGGGTCCCCGATCCTGCGGAAGAGCACCGCCTTCGTCCCCGCGGCGACCGGCGTCGCGGTGGTGGCGACGAGCGGCAGCAGCGTCGCGACCTTCCCCGCTCGGGAGACCAGCATGCCGTAGACCTCCACGGAGTAGCTGTCCCACTCGCCCGCACCGGACGAACCGGCGAGCTCTGCCGGAGGCGCGCTCTCCGCGGCCCCGACCGCCGCCGGCGCGCCCCCGGGCGCGGCCTGCCGCGGCCCGACCGGGCGCTCTGCCGAGGCCGCGATCGGCATGGCAGAGAGGAGCGCGGCCGCACCCGCCGCGACGAGGGATCGAGAGCACCTGGAGAGCCAACCAACAACCGTCTTCATGCACTCCGCTCCTTCGTTCCAATGAGACCCCACGGCCCTCGTCCACCCGGCGAGGCCGCAAACTCCCCAGTCATAAAACTTCTCATCCTGCACGAGACTGACACTCTCCGCAACTCATTTCTCTGTCTCACGGAGCGCGTCACCGCCGCCACGGCATCACCGGCGCATCACCCGCGCATCACCCGTGCATCACCCGCGCATCACCCGCGCATCAAAGGTTCCGGCCTCCGGTGCTGGCCGCCTCGGCGAGGCGGATCGGCCCGGGGGAGCGGCGCACGCAAGAGCGCACCGCGGCTCGCCCGAGCTCGCCTGGTCATCCGGCTTGCCTGTTGTTCTGGCTCGCCCGCCGCTCTCGCGTTCTCGTTCCGGCTGCCTGGTTACCCGGCTCGACCGCTCGCCTGGACTCTCCGGCTCGCCTGGCTGGCTCCGCCCACGGGTAGGTCAGCGCGCTTCGCGCGAGGCGCGCTCTCGATGAGCGAGAGGCCCGCGCGAGCGACCGGCGTGCTCGGTCCAAGCTCGCCGTATCTCATTCTGACCCGTCCGACGAAACCAGCTGCGCACAGCACCGCGACCTCTCCCTCTTCAACATCGCTCCGGGATCATCCCCGTTGCCTTCCAACATCGCCGACGCGAAAATCGATGTCGGAGTAAAAGTCGCGTTCCAGCCAAGATATCATGGCTCCGTCAAAGCAGAACAGAAATTTTCGAACGCAGGCGATTCTGGTGCGCCCCCGTGCGTCCAGGTACGCTTGGCGCGCGCCTCGTAAACGCGCGCCTCGTAAACGCGCGCCGCGCCGCGCCGCTGTAGGATGACCACGGAGGAAGAGAGCCCATGCCCACGGTCGCCGATCACTACGACAGCCTGCTCGCCGAGCATTACTCGAGGATGTTCGGGGACTACGACGCCAAGGTCGCCGAGCAGCGGGCGCTGTTCGAGCGCCTCGGCGTGCACCCCGAGGGCGCCTCGGAGGCCATCGACCTCGGGTGCGGCTCGGGCTTTCAGTCCCTCGCGCTGGCGCAGCTCGGCTTCCGGGTGACGGCGGTGGACACCTCGGACAGGCTCCTCGCCGAGCTCGCCTCGCGCCGCGGGCAGCTCGCCGTCGACGTCGCGCGAGGGGATCTCCTCGATGCGCTGGAGCGCCCGGGAGGTCCCTGCGAGCTCGCCGTGTGCATGGGCGACACGCTCCCTCACCTGGGCAGCAAGGCCGACGTGGAGCGGATGTTCGCCGGCTGCGCCCGCCGCCTCGCGCCCGGCGGCCGGCTCGTGCTCACGTTTCGCGACCTCACCCGCGAGCTCGAGGGCGCCGACCGGTTCATCCCCGTACACGACTCGGCGGACGTGATCATGACCTGTTTCCTCGAGTACGAGCCGGAGACGGTCAAGGTGCACGATCTCGTCCACACGCGCGGCCGAGAGGACGGCCGGTGGAGGCTGTCAGCGAGCTTCTACCGCAAGCTGCGGCTCTCCCCCGATTGGGTCTGCGACAGGCTCGAAGCGAACGGGTTCCGTGTCCTCCACCGCGAGGCGGCGCGCGGGCTCGTCACCCTCGTCGCGCGCTCCGGAATCGACGGGCTCGGCGCCGCGAGGGTCGCCGTGGACCGCTGATCGAAGCCGCAAGGCCGATAACACCCCGCCAGCTAGGCTCCGCGCGCAGCGGCGGGGCCAGTACGTCACAGACGGGCGCTTCCCCCCCGAAGATCCTGAGGGCCCCTCCCCGAGCCCCGAGGCGGGCGCCGCGGCGAGGAGCCGAGAGGGCGCGCCGCTGTTCCACCTCTCATTCCACCTCTCATCGCTCTTCCAGCGGGATCCATTCTCCCGGGCACCCCCGGTGCCGGACGACGACACGATCCCTGTAAAGCTCGTAATCCACGCGGGGCGACCGAGCCGGGCCAGACGCGATCAATTCTATTTGACGGCGATCTCACAAAGTCACAAAGTCGCTCACCCGGATTGCTCTCCGGATTGCACGGCCAGTCCACGGCGGACGGCCGCGATCCGGCGCAGTGGAGACGCACGGACGCGCTCGGCGTCCAGGGCGAGGCGCGCGGGTACGCGCATACCGAGGAGAGAACAACCTTGATCAGTCGGAGACTGCTCAGAGCTATCGGCTGGGCTGCGGTGGCGCTTGGAGTCGCTGGTTGCGGAGACCCGGGCGCCGAGGCGCTCGAGGAAGAAAGTCATGAATCTGCAGGTTCGGAGCTGAACGACCATCCGACGAGCGGCAGGACCGTATACGCCGATGTCGTCGCGCTCGATCAGGTCTACGTGTACAACCGATTCGGGTCCTTCAACCCCGCGGGGATGATCTACGCGCTCAAGCGGGACGTCGCGCCGATCCGGCCGCACGAGCCGCTCGGCCCGGGCAACGCGAGGTTGCGCCCGGGCAAGCGACCCAGGCCGCTCGTGCTCCGCGTGAACGTCGGAGACAGCCTGAAGATCAGGTTCACCAACCTGCTCAGGCCGGCGGACAGACGTCCTGACGACTCGACCAGGACAAGGAGCGCATCGGTGCACGTCGCCGGGCTCGAGATCAAGGACATCAGGGCGCTCGGCGGCAACGTCGGGCGGGGGCCCGACTCCCTCGCCGACCCCGGCGAGACGCGCGTCTACGAGCTCTTCGCCGACAAGGAGGGGACTTTCCTCATGCACAGCGCCGGCGCGATGGCCGGCGGCGAGGGGGACGGCGGACAGACCGTCCTCGGGCTGTTCGGCGCGGTCAACGTCGAGCCCGCGGGGGCGGTCCCGTACCGGTCGCAGGTCACGGCCAAGGAGCTCGCGGCCGCCTCGCTGCCCGCGCCGAACCCCGACGGGACGCCCACGATCGACTACGACGCGGTGGACGAGGACGGCGAGCCGATCCTCAGGATGATCAACGACCATGACGAGATCGTGCACGGCGATCTCAACGCGATCATCGCCGGCTACGAAGACAGCCAGCTCGACGGCCGATCCCCGGTGGCGAGAGGCCGGTTCCGCGAGCTCACGGTGCTGTTCCACGACGAGCTGAAGGCCGTCCAGGCGTTCGCGGAGCTCGATCAAGACGAGGCCTTCCACGGCGTGCGCGACGGCTTCGGGATCAACTACGGCGCCTCCGGGTTCGGATCCATCCTCCTCGCCAACCGGGCGAGGCTCGGCCCCAGCAAGGAGTGTGTCGAGTGCAAGTTCGAGGAGTTCTTCCTGAGCTCCTGGCCCAACGGCGACCCGGCGATGCTCGTCGAGCGGGACAGGCGCGGTAAGGCGAAACGGGCGCTGTTCCCGGACGACCCCTCGAACGTCCATCACGCGTACCTCGGCGACCCCGTCTGGTTCAGGAACCTCCACGCAGGGCCGAAGGAGACGCACGTCTTCCACCTCCACGCGCACCAGTGGCAGAAGGCCCCGAACAACGACAACGGCATCACCCTGGACTCGCAGAGCATCGGCCCGGGCGCGGCCTTCACCTACAACATCAACAGGGCCGGCAACCGCATCCTGACGCCCGGCGACGCGATCTTCCACTGCCACCTTTATCCCCACTTCACGCAGGGCATGTGGGGGCTCCTCCGAAACCACGATGTCTTCGAGGCCGGCACGCGCGACCGGTTCCTGCCGGACGGCGAGATCAAGGACGGGACGCCCACGCCCGCCGTCGTGCCGATCCCGGGGCTCGGGATGCCGCCCATGCCGACCTACAAGCCCACCGTCGTGGAGGTCCCCGGCGGCGGCAAGGAGGTGCGGAAGGCGATGCCGGGGTATCCGTTCTACATCGCTGCCCTGGAGGGCCACAGGGCTTCTCAACCGCCGCTCGACATGGCCGTCGACGGCGGGCTCCCGCGCCACGTCATCACCAGCGTGCCGCCGGGCGGCGCGGTGTTCGGCAGGCGCGGCAGGTTCGATGTGGACCTCGAGGAGGCCAACCTCAAGCTGCTCCCCGAGGAAGGGACCCCCAAGGAGCGAGCGGCTCAGGACTTCCATTCCGGCAGGTTCCCGGGGGCCACGTCCATCACGACGACGGACGGGTTCCCCGCGAAGGCCTATCCGGCGTTCACGCCCGAGGGCGAGCCGTCGCAGTTCGCCGTCAACGGCCAGCCGCCGGCGCCGGGCGCGGCCTACGCGAACCCCTGCCCCCCGAACACGCCGGAGCGCACGTACCGGAGCGCCTTCATCCAGCTCGACGGCGTGGTCAACAAGCGCGGGTGGCACGACCCGCAGATGCGCATGATGGTCCTCGAGGACGACATCGAGGCCACCCTGTCGGGCGCCCGGCCGCCGGAGCCGCTGTTCATCCGCGCCAACTCGGGGGAGTGCGTCGTCTCCGAGGCGACGAACGTCATGCCCGACGCGCTGGCACAGGACGCGTTCCAGATCTTCTCGCCGACCGATACCGCCGGCCAGCACATTCACCTCGTGAAGTTCGACGTCACCTCTTCGGACGGCTCGGCCAACGGGTTCAACTACGAGGACGGGACGTTCGCGCCGCAGGAGGTGGTCCAGCGCATCGCGGCGGCCAACAACCGCGGCGGCGCCCTGGCCGCCGACGGCTCGGTCAAGGAGCGCGGCGCCCGCGTCGCGCTGACCGCGCGGCCGCACCCGCGCATCCACAGCAAGGTGCTCGGCCTGCAGACCACGACGCAGCGCTGGTGGGCCAATCAGGTGGTGAACCAGCAGAACCAGGATCGCACCCTCAACACCTCCTTCTCGCACGACCATTTCAGCCCCTCGTCGCACCAGCAGCACGGCCTCTACCTGGCCCTCGTCATCGAGCCGACCGGCTCGGTCTGGCGTGACCCGGAGACCGGGACCGTGTTCGGCTCCCGCGCCGACGGCGGGCCCACGAGCTTCCGCGCCGACATCCTCCCGCCGGACGGCTCGACGCAGCGGCCGTTCCGCGAGTACAACCTCGCGCTCGCCGACTTCGCCCTGCTCTACGACGAGTGCGACGATCCGGTGAACCCGCCGACCACGCAGGAGGCCCCGCTCCCGCTCGCGGTCGACCACCGCGACGTCCTCGCGCCGGAGGTGATCTCCGCGGCCGATCCCGGCGGCGGGCTCATGAACTACCGCAACGAGCCGATCCCGCTGCGCATCGCCGAGCGCGACTGCAGGACGGGCCGCGTGAAACAGAAGCGGGGCGAAGAGGGCGAGATGCACAACGTGTTCAGCTCCCACGTCCACGGCGATCCGTACACGCCCGTGCTCTCGGCGCACGAGGGCGACGACATCCGGGTGCGCCTCATCCAGGGCGCGCAGGAGGAACAGCACGTCTTCACGGTCCACGGACAGAGGTGGTTCAAGGAGTTCAGCGATCCGGACAGCGGCTACTCGAACGGTCAGCCCATCGGCCTCTCCGAGCACTTCGAGTTCGGGCTCACGCCCCCGGTGTCCGCGCGGGGCGACAGCGGCCCCGGCGATTACCTCTACCAGAGCGCGACCACCGACGACCTGTGGGACGGGATCTGGGGGATCATGAGGGTGCGGCCGCGGAGCGACCCGGCCCTGCTGCCCTTGCCCGAATCGCCGGGCGCGCCGCGCGGGATGCGGCGCTTCCCGACCTGCCCGGAGGGCGCGCCCGTGACGAGCTATGTCGTCCACGCGATCACCGCGAAAGGCAACCTGCCCGGCGATCGCCTCACCTACAACAAGAAGTTCGATCTCTACGACCCCGACGCCATCCTGTTCGTCCGCGACGAGGATCTGCCCGACCTCCGCGCCGGGCGCCTCGCCCCGGAGCCGCTCATCCTGCGCGCCGCGGCCGGCGACTGCATCCAGGTCACGCTCGTCAACGAGCTGCCGATCCAGCTGCCCAAGACGCCGCACTGGAACTACAGCCCGCCGATCGTCGACGGCTTCAACACGAACCAGGTCAGGCCGTCCAACCACGTCTCGCTCCACCCGCAGCTCGTCGCCTACGACGTCAGGACCGACGACGGCGCCAACGTCGGGTTCAACGAGGAGCAGACCGTCGCCCCCGGCGACTCCCGCGAGTACACGTGGTATGCTGGCGAGTTTTCCCAGAAGGACGGCAGGTGGGGCCCCGTCGAGCCCCGGGCCGTCGAGTACGGCGCCATCAACCTCAGGGACATGGCCGACGTCGTGAACCACGGCATGCACGGCGCCGTCGGCGCCCTCATCATCGAGCCCCAGGGCGCCACATGGCGCACCGATCCGGGCACCCACGCGCAGGCGGAGGTCACCTTCAAGGATTACTACGGGTACACGCGCTCGTTCCGGGAGCACGTGCTCGTCTACCAGGACGAGGTCGCCTTGCACTCGGGCGACCCGCGGTTCCAGTGCCTCGATCCGGGTCTCAACTGCGGTACCGCCATCCGGAACTACGACGGCGAGGACGACTCGGAGGACACGGGCCACGAGGCCTTCAACTACCGCACCGAGCCGTTCTGGGCGCGGCTCGGGATCAGGCCCGAGCTCGCGAGGGAGCTGCTCAACGAGAAGGACCTGAGCGACATCTTCAGCTCCCGCGTCCACGGCGACCCGGCGACGCCGATCTTCACGGCCCACGCCACACAGAAGGTGCGCGTGCGCATCGTGCAGCCGTCCGGCCACCGGCGCCAGCACGCCTTCAGCCTCTGGGGCGCGCAGTGGCCGCACAACCCGTTCGCCGAGGGGGAGCGCTCCCGCCGCATCGGTGAGAACCCGGAGGTGCTGAACATCGGAGTCGAGGCCCCGATCAGCGCCATGACGCACCACAACCTGGTTCCGTTCTCCGGAGCCGGCGGGAGGTTCGCCGTCCCCGGCGATCGGCTCTACCTCGATCAGCCGAGCTTCAAGGTCTCGGACGGGCTCTGGGGCATCTTCCGGGTGACGCGGTAGACCCCGTGACCGCCTTCCTCACGCCGGCTCCCGCCGATCGCTGATCCATTCAGCCTACCATGGCGCCGGCCGGCGCTCGGCGGAGGCGGCCTCCTCCACGCCGGCGCGGCGCCGTGCAGACGCGGGACACGGGAAGCCCGCACGCGAGCCGGTCCAACGAGCTCTCGCCGAGACACACGGTTTCGTACGCGCCGGATCTCTCGTCTCCACCCGAGCTCGACATCAAGTTCGCTCTGTTCGCGGGAGATGCCGGCCTGAGCGGCGAAATCCATTGACCCCGATAGGGTGCGCCGACAGATTTGTGAGCCACAATACAGACTGATGGTTTCGGCCGATCTCGGGGACGGTCACGCTCCAATCTCCTGTGGGTGCGCGTGGGACATGCTCGATGTCCGAAGCCAGGCGTGCAGGTGGGGCATGCCGAGGAGAGGAACCTTGATTTCGAACAGGCTGCTCGGAGCTCTCGGCTGGGCTGCGGTGGTGCTCGGGCTCGCGGGTTGCGCCGACGAAGGCGCTCCGCCGGCCGAGGGCGAGACCGCGGACCTGGCGGCCGAGTCGGGGGTTCACGGCGCGCGGGCGAGCGGCAGGACCGTATACGCCGATGTCGTCGCGCTCGATCAGGTCTACGTGTACAACCGATTCGGGTCCTTCAACCCGGCGGGGATGATCTACGCGCTCAAGCGGGATGTCGTGCCCATCCGGCCGGATGAGCCGCTCGGCCCGGGCAACGCGAGGTTGCGCCCGGGCAAGCGACCCAGGCCGCTCGTGCTGCGCGTGAACGTCGGCGACAGCCTGAAGATCAGGTTCACCAACCTGCTCGCGCCGGGGAGGCGTCCGGACGACTCTCCCAGGACAAGGAGCGCGTCCGTGCACGTCACGGGGCTCGACGTCGCGAACATCGAGTCGCTCGGCGGCAACGTCGGGCGGAGCCCAGACTCCCTCGCCGAGCCCGGCGAGACGCGCGTCTACGAGCTCTTCGCCAACCGGGAGGGGACGTTCCTCATGCACAGCACCGGCGCCATGGCCGGCGGCCAGGGGAACGGCGGGCAGATCGTCCAGGGGCTGTTCGGCGCGGTCCACGTCGAGCCCCCGTGGGCGGTCGCGTACCGGTCGCAGGTCACGGCCGAGGAGCTCGCGGCCGCCTCGCTGCCCACGCCGAACCCCGACGGGACACCCAGGCTCGACTACGACGCTCTGGACGGGCACGGCGAGCCGATCCTCAGGATGATCAACGATCGCGACGAGATCGTGCACGGCGATCTCAACGCGATCATCGCCGGCTACCAGGCGAGCCAGCTGGACGGTGCGCCCCCGCTGATTCCGGGCCGCTTCCGCGAGCTCACGGTCCTGTTCCACGACGAGCTGAACGTCGTCCAGGCGTTCCCGGAGCTCGAGCAGGACGAGGCCTTCCACGGCGTGCGGGACGGCTTCGGGATCAACTACGGCGCCTCCGGGTTCGGCGCCATTCTCCTCGCCAACCGGGCGAGGCTCGGCCCCAGCAAGGAGTGTATCGAGTGCAGGTTCGAGGAGTTCTTCCTGAGCTCCTGGCCCAACGGGGATCCGGCGATGATCGTCGAGCGGGACAGGAACCGTAACGCGAACCAGGCGCTGTTCCCCGACGACCCCTCGAACGTCCAGCACGCGTACCTCGGCGACCCCGTCTGGTTCAGGAACCTCCACGCAGGGCCGAAGGAGACCCACGTCTTCCACCTGCACGCCCACCAGTGGCTACGGGCGCCGAACAACGACAACGGCAGCACGATCGACTCGCAGAGCATCGGCCCGGGCGGCGCCTTCACCTACAACATCGGCCGGGCTGGCGGCCTTTCCCTGGGCGCCGGAGACGCGATCTTCCACTGCCACCTCTATCCTCACTTCGCGCAGGGTATGTGGGGGCTCCTCCGCAACCACGATGTCTTCGAGGCCGGCACGCGCGACCGGTTCCTTCCCGACGGCGAGATCAAGCACGGGACGCCCACGCCCGCCGTCGTGCCGATCCCCGAGCTCGCGATGCCGCCCATGCCGACCTACGCGTCCACCGCCGTGCAGCTCCCCGACGGCGCGATCGCGACGCGTCCGCCCATGCCGGGGTATCCGTTCTACATCGCTGCCCTGGAAGGCCACAGGGCCCCTCAGCCGCCGCTCGACCTCGCCGCCGACGGCGGGCTCCCGCGCCACGTCGTCACCAGCGTGCCGCCGGACGGCGCGGTGCTCGGCGAGCGCGGCAGGTTCGATGTGGCGCTCGAGGCGGCCAACCTCAAGCTGCTCCCCCAGGAAGGGACCCCCTTCGAGCTGTCGGCTCAGGCGTTCCACTCCGGCCGGTTCCCGGGGGCGCGACCCGTCATGAGCGGTGGATTCCCCACGAGCGTCTATCCTGCGTTCACGCCGGAGGGCGCTCTGTCGCAGTTCGCCGTCAACGGCCAGCCGCCGGCGCCGGGCGCGTTCTACACGAACCCCTGCCCGCAGGGGACACCGGAGCGCAGGTACCGCAGCGCGTTCGTCCAGATCGACGGCGTGGTCAACGGGCGCGGATGGCACGACGCCCAGATGCGCCTCATGGTCCTCGAGGACGACATCCACGCGACCCTGTCGGGCGTCAGGCCTCCTGAGCCGCTGTTCTTCCGCGCCAACTCGGGGGAATGCGTCGTCTCGGAGACGACGAACCTCATGCCGGACGCGCTGAAAGAGGACCCGTTCCAGATCTTCACGCCCACCGACACCATCGGCCAGCACATCCACCTCGTGAAGTTCGACATCACCTCCGCCGACGGCGGCGCCAACGGCTTCAACTACGAGGACGGCACGTTCGCGGCCCAGGAGGTCGTGCAGCGCATCGAGGCGGCCAACGCCCTCGGCGGCGCCCTCGCCGCCGACGGCACGCTGAGCGAGCACGGCGCGCGCGTCGCGCTGACCCCGCGGCCGCACCCGCGCATCTACAGCCCGGTGCTCGGGCTGCAGACCACCGTTCAGCGCTGGTGGGCCGATCCGATCTTAAACCAGCAGAACGTGGAGCGCACCCTCAACACCGTGCTGTCCCACGACCATTTCGGTCCCTCGTCGCACCAGCAGCACGGCCTCTACCTGGCCCTCATCATCGAGCCGCGCGGCTCGGTCTGGCGCGATCCGGAGACCGGCGTCGTGTTCGGCTCGCGCGCCGACGGCGGGCCCACGAGCTTCCGCGCGGACATCCTCCCGCCGAGCGGCTCCTCGCTCGCGCCGTTCCGGGAGTTCAACCTCGCGCTCGCCGACTTTGCCCTCCTCTTCGACGAGTGCGGGCGGCCGGTGAACCCGCCGACCACGGAGGAAGCGCCGCTCCCGCTCGCGGTCGACCACCGCGAAATCTTCGCCCCGGAGGTGATCTCGGCGCGCGACCCCGGCGGACAGCTCATGAATTACCGCAACGAGCCGATCCCGCTCCGCATCGCCGAGCGCGACTGCAGCACGGGGCGCGTGCGGCAGAAGCCCGGGGAGGTGGGCGAGATGCACAACGTGTTCAGCTCGCGAGTCCACGGCGACCCGTTCACGCCCCTGCTCCTCGCCAACGAGGGAGACGACATCCGGGTGCGCCTCATCCAGGGCGCGCAGGAGGAACAGCACGTCTTCTCGATTCACGGCCAGCGGTGGCTCACCGAGATCGACGATCCGGACAGCGGCTACTCGAACGGTCAGCCCATCGGCATCTCCGAGCACTTCGGGTTCGGGCTCGGAGGCTCGGGCGCCGCGCTCGGCGAGATCGGCGCCGGCGACTACCTCTACAAGAGCGCGCCCACCGACGACCTGTGGGACGGCGTCTGGGGCCTCCTCAGGGTGAGGCCGCACGGCGCGCCGGGCCTCTTGCCGCTGCCCTCGCACCCGAGCTGGATACCGCGCGCGCAGCGAGGCTTCGAGACCTGCCCGGCGAGCGCGCCGGTCACAAGGTATGTCGTCCACGCGATCACCGCGAAGGGCAACCTGCCAGGCGGCCGCCTCATCTACAACGAGGTGTTCGATCTCCACGACCCCGACGCCATCCTGTTCGTCCGCGCCGAGGATCTGCCCGATCTCCGCGCCGGGCGCCGGGCCCCGGAGCCGCTCATCCTGCGCGCCGCCGCCGGCGATTGCATCCAGGTCACGCTCGTGAACGACCTGCCCTTCGAGCTGCCCAAGACGCCGCACTGGAACTACAGCCCGCCGATCGTCGACGGCTTCAACACGAACCAGGTGCGGCCCTCGAACCACGTCTCGCTCCACCCGCAGCTCGTCGCCTACGACGTCAGGACCGACGACGGCGCCAACGTCGGGTTCAACGAGGGGCAGACCGTCGCCCCCGGCGAATTCCGCCAGTACACCTGGTATGCCGGCGAGCTCTCCCAGCGAGACGGCACGTCGGGCCCCGTCGAGCCCCGGGCCGTCGAGTACGGCGCCATCAACCTCAGGGACATGGCCGACGTCGTGAACCACGGCATGCACGGCGCCGTCGGCGCCCTCATCATCGAGCCCCAGGGCGCCGCCTGGCGCAGCGATCCGGGCACCCACGCCCAGGCGGACGTCGTTTTCACGGACGAGCATGGAGCCACGCGCTCGTTCCGGGACCTCGTCGCCGTCTACCAGGACGAGGTCGGCCTGCACTCGCGGAACCCGCGGTTCCGGTGCCTCGATCCGCGGCTCAACTGCGGCACGGCCCTCCGGAACCAGGACGGCGAGGACGACGCGGAGGACACGGGCCACGACGCCTTCAACTACCGCACCGAGCCGTTCTGGGCGCGGCTCGGGCTACCGCCCGAGGTCGCGAGCGAGGCGCTCAATGGCCAGAACCTGCGCGATATCTTCAGCTCCCGCGTCCACGGCGACCCGGTGACGCCGATCTTCATGGCCAGCGCCGTCCAGAAGGTCCGCCTGCGCCTCGTGCAGCCGTCCGGCCACCGGCGCCAGCACGCGTTCAGCCTCTGGAACACGGCGTGGCCGCACAACCCCTTCGCCGAAGGAGAGCGCTCCCGGCGCATCGGCGAGAACCGCGAAGTGCTGAACTTCGCCGTGGAGAACCCCATAGGACCCATGACACACCGCAATATCGTCCCGTTCCTCCCGGCAGGCGGGGAGCTCCTCGTCACCGGCGACCGGCTCTACAACGAACAGTCGACCCCCATGCTCGCGAACGGGCTCTGGGGCCTCTTCCGGGTGGTGCCGTGAGGCCCTCGAGCGCTTCGCGCCGCCTCTCGCGGGCCGCAGGGCTCCTCGGCGCCGTCGTGGCGCTGGCCTGCGGCCGGCGGGAGCCGCCTCCCCCACCCCCCGATCCGGCCCCGGCCCCCGTCGAGGCCCGCGGTGAAGGCGAACCAGGTCCGGACGTGAGCCGGGTCGAGCGAGATGGGCTGTCGATCGCCTTCGAGCTCCGGCCGCTCCACGGCGCCGGAGGGCGCCCGGAGGCGCGCTCCGACGCGACGGCCGTCTTCACGATCACCGACGCTGCCACGGGCGCGCCCGCGCGCGACCTGTCGCCGCTCGCGTGGATGACGAGGCGCGCGGGGGCGCCGCCCGACGAGGCGGGGTGCCAGGAGAAGATCAAGAGCTTCATGGGCGGGCTCATCGCCGTCCGCCCCGACGTGGACATGAACGCTTACCTGCTGTGGACCCAGAACGAGGACAACACGCTGTCGGTCATCAACCCGCAGCTCGCGTTCAATCGGAGCAAGCTGCGCAGCCTCGTCACGCTCGCGGCCGGCTCCACGTCGGTCGCGCTCCACCCGGACGGGAGCCGCCTCTACGTGACGCTCCAGAACGGGCGAGGCCTCGCCGTCGTCGACACGAGGCGCAGCCTGGTGGCGGCCAACGTGCCTGTCGGCGCGGCGCCGATGCGCATCGCGGTGGCGCCGGACGGGCGCACCGTGTGGGTAGGCAACGACGGCGACGGGACGGTCAGCGTCGTCGACGCGCGCGTGGCGGAGGTGCTGAAGACGCTGAGCGTCGGCGCCGGACATCACGAGATCGCCTTCTCGCACGGCGGGCGCACCGCCTGGATCACGAGCCGCGACGCCGGCGCCGTCACGGCCGTGGACACCGGCACGCTCGAGCCCGTCGCCGAGATCGAGATCGGCGAGGGGGCCGCCGCCGTCGCGGCGAGCGACGCCGCCGGCGCCGTCTACGTGGCGAACGAGGCCAAGGGCGAGGTCGTGATCCTCGACGCCGAGCGCCGCGCCGTCGCCGGCCGTATCGCGGTGAAGGCCGGCGTCAGCGCGATCCAGTTCGCGCCGGGCGGCCGCTTCGCCTTCGCGCTGAACCCCGCCAAGGGCGAGGTGTCGATCCTCGACGCCTCCGTGGGAGCGCTCGCGCACACGCTCGCCGGGTTCGCGAGCCCCGACGCGATCACCTTCACGAAGACGTTCGCCTACGTGAGAAACCTCGGCGAAAGCAGGGTCTCGCTCGTCGAGCTGCCCTCCCTGGAGCGGCCCGGCAAGCCGGCGGTCGTCGAGGTCCAGGTCGGCCAGGGGGCACCCCGGACGGCGAACGGCGCCGGGAGCGCCGCGCCGTTCGCCGTCGTGCCCGAAGGCAACGGCGCCATCGTCGCGAGCCCGGCCGACAAGGCCCTTTACTACTACGTCGAGGGCATGATGGCGCCGATGGGCACGCTCTCGAACTACGGGCGCGAGCCCCGCGCGGCGCTCATCGAGGATCGCTCGCTCAAGGAGGTGCAGCCCGGCGTGTACGCCACCACGGTCCGGCTCGGCGACGAGGGCGCGTACGATGTCGAGCTCCTGCTCGGCGGCCGCCGCGTCGCCGCGTGCCTCGAGGGGACCGTCGCGCCGTCGGCCGTCCCGGCCGAGGACCGCTCGCCCGGGCTCACCGTCGAGCCGCTCTTCGACGGCAGCATCGATATCGAGGTCTCGAAGCCGGCGACGCTGCGCTTCCACGCGAGGCCGAAGGCCTCGGCGCCTCCCCTCGAAGCCAAGGAGATGAATGTCATGATCTTCCAGTTCCCGGTCGGCTTCCGAGACATCGTGCGGCCCCGCGCCGAGCCGGACGGCGCCTTCTCGGTGACGTTCACGCCCCCCGAGCCCGGCCACTACCGCTTCCTGGTGGAGGCCGAGTCGCGCAACGCCCCGCTCGGCGCGCTGCCGTTCGTCGATCTCCACGCCGGCTCGCCCGGCGCCGCGCCGGCGGCGGGAGGCGGGCGATGAGGCGCGCCGCGCCCCTGCTCGCGGCGGCGCTCGCGCTCGCGCTGCCGTGCGCGAGCCCGGCCGCGGAGCCTGTGCCGGACCGGACCCGCGCCCGGATCGGCGGCTCGCCCGCCCGCGACGACGCCGCGGCCGCGGCGTACTTCACCGACACGGAGCTCATCGATCAGGACGGGCGCGCGCGGCGCTTCTACACCGACCTCCTGCGCGGCCGGAAGGTCCTCATCCACTTCGCCTTCACCTCGTGCAAGGGCGCGTGCCCGACGATGGCGGCGAACCTCGCGCGCGTGCAGGCCCTGCTCGGCAAGCGCGCCGGCAAGGAGGTCGCGATCCTCACGATCACCGTCGACCCCGTGAACGACACGCCGAAGGTGCTCAAGCGGTTCGCCGCCAAGTTCAGCGCGGGCGACGGCTGGCGCTTCCTGACCGGGACCCCGGACAACGTGGAGAAGGTCCTCGGGCGCCTCGGCGGGCTCACGAAGAAGCCGGACGAGCACACCTCGACGCTGCTCATCGGCGACGTGACGACCGGCATGTGGCTGAAGACGGTCGCCACCGAGCGCCCCGAGACGATCGTGCAGCTCGTGGATCACATCAACGACAAGCCGTGAGGTGCATGTGGGTCATCTCGTGACGAAGCGGCGGCGCCGCGCCCTCGCCGCCGCGCTCTCGGCGCTCGGCCTCGCCGCCGCGCTGAAGGGCGCCGCGGCCGTCCGCGACGCGCCCGCGCCCGCCCCCGCCGGCGCGGCCTCGTGCGCCGAGCTCAGCCCGGCGGCGCTCCGCGGCAGGCGCATCTTCCACCACGGGGCCCTCGCCTCGGGGGAGCCGGTCGAGGGGCGCCTCGGCGCGAGCGGCGCCGCGCTGCACGGCAAGGCGGCGGCGTGCGCCGGCTGCCACGGCCGGAGCGGCGACGGCACGTCGGAGGGCGGCGTCGCGGCGCCGCCGCTCACCCCCGAGCAGCTCTTCGCGGCCGATCGCGCGGGGGGCGCCTACACCGCGGAGACGCTCGCGATCGCCGTCCGCGACGGGAGGGCGCCGGCGGCGCGGGACCTCCACCTCGTCATGCCGCGCTACCGGCTCGACCGCGCGCACCTCGACGATCTCTACGCTTACCTGCGCTGCGTCGGCCGCGACGCCGATCCGGGCGTCTCGCCGGAGGCGCTCCGGCTCGGCGCCGCGCTCCCGCTCACCGGGCGCTTCGCGGCGGCGGGCGCCGCGGCCCGCGACGTGCTCGCCGCGGCGTTCGCGGAGGTGAACGCGCAGGGCGGCGTGTTCCGGCGGCGGCTCGAGCTCGTTGTGGCCGACAGCGAGGACACCCTCGACGGCGCGGCCGCGACCTCGCGCCTCCTCGACCAGCGGGTCTTCGCGCTGGTCGGCAGCGTGTGGAGCGGCGACGGCGACGCGGCGGCGCGCCTCGCCGCCGACGAGGTGCCGCTCGTCGGCCCGCTCGGGTCCGGGCTCCCCGCCTCGGACCCGGGCGATGGCGTCGTGTTCCATCTCCAGCCCGGCCTCGACACGCTCGCGCGCGTCGCCGTCGCGCACCTCGCCGGCGCCCCTGCGCCCTCCGGCGCCGAGGCCCTGCTCGTCGTCCACCCGGCGGGCCCGCGCGGGGACGCCTTCCTCCGCGGGGCGCGCTCCGAGGCGCTGCGGCGCGGCCTCCCTGCCCCTGTCTCGCTCCCCTTCGAGCCCGGCCGCTTCGACGCCGCCGCGGCGGCCGACGCCGCGGCGCGCCTGCGGCCGCGGGCCGTCCTGCTCGCCGGCGAGGGCGACGAGCTCTCCCGGTGGCTCGCGGCGCCGTCGCCCCCGGCGACGCGCCCGCGCCCGCGCCCCGCCCTCTACGCGCCCGCTTTCCTGATGCGGCGCGATCCCGGGTCGCTCCGGCTCGCCGCCGCCGCGCGGCTCCTGCTCGTCCATGCGAGCCCCACCGATGAGGCCGAGCGGCTCGACCTGCTCTCGCTCGCCTCGTTCCTCGAGCGCCACCGCGTCCCGCCGCGGCACACCGCCTTCCAGGCGAGCGCGTACGCCGCCGCCCGCGTCCTCGTCGAGGCGCTCAAGCGCGCCGGCGCCCACCTCACCCGGCCCGGGCTCGTCGCGGCGCTCGAGGAGCTCCGGGGCTTCGATCCCGGCCCCGGTCCGGCGATCACCTTCGGGAGGAACCGGCGCGTCGGCGCGTACGGGGCGAGCCTCACCGGCGTCGATCCGGCGTCGAACGACGTCTCGCCCGTGTCCGCGTGGGTCGAGGTGGTCCCCTGACGCCGACACCGCCTGTCGGCTAGGCGCGAAGGCTGGAACGGAGTAGGTTCCGGGCATGGCCGGATACCGCAGTCGTACAACCACCCAGGGACGCAACATGGCAGGGGCGCGCGCGCTGTGGCGCGCCACCGGCATGAAGGACGCGGACTTCGAGAAGCCGATCGTCGCCATTGCCAACAGCTTCACGCAGTTCGTTCCGGGGCACGTCCACCTCCACGACGTGGGGCAGCGGGCGAAGAAGGTCATCGACGCCTCGGGCGGGTGGGGCGTCGAGTTCAACACGATCGCGATCGACGACGGCATCGCAATGGGCCACGCCGGCATGCTGTACTCGCTGCCGAGCCGGGAGCTCATCGCCGACAGCGTCGAGTACATGGTCAATGCGCACTGCGCCGACGCGCTGCTCTGCATCTCGAACTGCGACAAGATCACGCCCGGCATGCTGCTCGCGGCCATGCGGCTCAACGTCCCGACCGTCTTCGTCTCCGGCGGTCCGATGGAGGCGGGCAAGATCGTCGGGACGCACGACCGCGACGGCAAGCCGCTCGTCCGCAAGCTCGACCTCATCGATCCGATGATCGCGGCGAGCGACGAGAAGGTGAGCGACGCGGATCTCGCCGCGATGGAGCGGTCCGCGTGCCCGACCTGCGGCTCGTGCTCCGGCATGTTCACGGCGAACAGCATGAACTGCCTCAACGAGGCGCTCGGGCTGGCGCTGCCCGGCAACGGCACGCTGCTCGCGACGCACGCGGCGCGCTGGGGGCTCTTCGAGGCGGCGTCGAAGCGCGTCGTCGAGCTCGCGCAGAGGTACTATGTCGACGGGGACGCCTCGGTGCTGCCACGGAGCATCGCGACGTTCGAGGCGTTCGAGAACGCGATGGCGCTCGACATCGCGATGGGCGGCTCGACGAACACGGTGCTCCACCTCCTGGCGATCGCCCGCGAGGCGGAGGTGGACTTCAAGATGGCGGACATCGACCGGATGTCGCGCAAGGTGCCCAACATCTGCAAGGTGGCGCCGTCGTCGCACTACCACGTCGAGGACGTGCACCGCGCGGGCGGCGTGCTGACGATCGTCGGGGAGCTCGACCGCGCGGGGCTCATCCACCGGCAGGTGGGCACGGTGCACGCGCGCACGCTGGGCGAGGCGATCGACGAGAACGACCTCCGTCGCCCCACGGCGGCGGCGGCCGCGAAGAAGCGCTCGCTCGCCGCGCCGGGCGGCGTCCCGACCACGGTCGCGTT
This sequence comes from Sorangium sp. So ce887, assembly GCF_051521455.1. Taxonomy (NCBI): domain Bacteria; kingdom Pseudomonadati; phylum Myxococcota; order Polyangiales; family Polyangiaceae; genus Sorangium; species Sorangium sp. So ce887. The sequence goes on from NZ_CP150354.1 coordinate 7,827,312, forward strand.
CTCGCAGGACAAGTACTTCGCCGACACCGACGACGACGCCCAGAAGGGGTGCATCCGCGACGTCGATCACGCCTACAGCCGCGAGGGCGGCCTCGCCGTGCTCTACGGCAACATCGCGGCGGACGGCTGCATCGTGAAGACCGCGGGCGTCGATCCCGAGATCTGGAAGTTCGAGGGGCCTGCGCGGGTGTTCCAGTCGCAGGAGGCGGCGTGCGACGCGATCTGGGACAACCAGGTCGGCTCGGGCGACGTGGTCGTCATCGTCTACGAGGGCCCGAAGGGCGGCCCCGGCATGCAGGAGATGCTCTATCCGACGTCGTTCCTGAAGGGGAAGGGCCTCGGCAAGGCGTGCGCCCTCATCACCGACGGCCGGTTCAGCGGCGGGACCTCGGGCCTGAGCATCGGGCACGTCTCGCCCGAGGCGGCCGAAGGCGGGACCATCGGGCTCATCGAGGAGGGCGATCGCATCCGGATCGACATCCCCGCCCGGACCATCGATGTCCTCGTCAGCGACGCGGAGCTCGAGCGCCGCCGCCGCGCCGTCGAGGCGCGGGGCGCCGATGCGTTCAAGCCGAACCGTGACCGGAAGGTCTCCCCTGCCCTGCGGGCCTACGCGCTCATGGCCACGAGCGCCGCCAACGGCGCTGTCCGCGACGTCAGCCAGATCGAGCCCGGCCGGCGCGCCGGCGACGCCGCCGTCCAGCGCAAGTAGCCGAGCCCGCTGCTGTCGAGTCGCCGCGTCGGCGTCGATCCACCACCGACGCGACGACGCGGCCCGCCGGGTGGCGTAGGATGCCGTACATGAGACAATTGGCGCTCCTCGTGTCCATCTCTCTCGTGTCGGCTTGCAGCCCACGCATCCGTGATTTCTCCGGCGACCACGGGTCCGGGAGCGGCGGAAGTGGGTCCGAGGGCGGCGGAGGCGGCGGCGTCACCAGCACCAGCACCAGCACCAGCACCGGCAGCAGCAGCACCAGCAGCGGCACCAGCAGCGGCGGCGGTGACGGTGGCGGCGCGACGGACACCTGCGTCGACCCGGTGGAGGACTGCCCGCCGGCGCAGAGCGCCTGCATGGAGGTGGTGTGCGGCGAGGGCCTGTGCGCGGAGCTGCCGCGGCCGGCGCAGACGCCCTGTGGCTCGGACGGCGGCTCCGCGTGCGATGGCGCCGGGGCCTGCGTCATGTGCGAGGGCGGCGCGGAGTGCGGCGAGTGCGGGGAGCCGGGTTGCCCGAACACGTGCGGCTCGCCGGACGTGCTGGCCATGCCTCGGAGCTGCGCGGGCGGCGGGCCGGGCGCCGGGGACAGCTGCGGTCCCGGCGAGGCGAGCTGCTGCGGCAACAGACGGGTCCCCTGCGGCACGTACCTGAGGAGCTACGACGGTGAATCGAGCACGGACGACTCGTTCCCTGCGGCCGTCAGCGATTTCCGCCTGGACAGGTTCGAGATCACGGTGGGGCGATTCCGAGCGTTCGTGGAAGCCGGGCGGGGCGTGCAGGAGAGTCCGCCCGCGATCGGGGCTGGCCGGCACCCTCACGTCGACGGCAGCGGGTGGATCGCGGGATGGAACCAGCGGCTCGCGCCGAACACCGCGATGCTGAAATCGGCGCTGCAATGCAATGGTGATCTCCTCTGGACATGGACCGACGAGCCGGGACCGAACGAGGAGCTCCCGATCAATTGCATCACCTGGTTCGAGGCCTTCGCGTTCTGCTCGTGGGACGGCGGCCGCTTGCCCTCCGAGGCGGAGTGGAACTACGCGGCCGCTGGAGGCGACGAGCACCGACCGTATCCCTGGGGCTCCGGGATCGACAGCGCGCGCGCCGCCTATGGGTGCACCGGCGATGGGAGCGCCGCGGGAGATTGCGCGCTGAGCGACATCCTGCCGGTGGGGTCGAAGCCGAGCGGAGACGGGCGATGGGGGCACTCGGACCTGGCCGGCAACCTGTGGGAGTGGACGATGGACTGGTGGCGCGACGCGCTCCCCACGTCGTGCATCGACTGCGTGCATCGCGTGGACGGCGAGCGCGACGCGACGCGGGTCACGCGCGGCGGGAGCTACCGTGCGCCGGCGTCGGACGTGCGCGCGGGCAACCGCGATTACAGCTACCCCTTCGACCGGGTCAACAACATCGGCGCCCGCTGCGCGCGGGACCTGTAGCTCCGCGGAGCGCCGCGCTCGCCTCGTTGCCTGCGCGCTCGCCGCGCTCGCCTCGCCCACCGGCGCGAGCGTGCCGGGATCACGGGCTCCTCTCGCCGGCCGCGGCGGCCTCCTCGGGCCAGGCGTTCTCGGAGACGAGCTCCGGGAGCGGGCGGCGCGCTGCCCAGCCGCACGCCTCGAGCATGGGGCGATCGTAGAACGCCGCCACGTGACCGACGCACAGGATGGCGAGCGGCCTGCTGCCCGGCGGCATGCCGAGCAGCGCGGCCAGCCCTTCCGGCTCGAAGAGCGATACCCATCCCACGCCGAGCCCCTCCGCGCGCGCCGCGAGCCACAGGTTCTGGATGGCCGCGGCCACCGAGGCGACATCCATCTCGGGCAGCGTGCGGCGGCCGAACACGTGCGCCTCGCGGCCCGCCATGAGGCCGGCGACGAGCAGCTCGCCGCACTCCAGGATGCCCTCGACCTTGAGGCGCATGAACTCGTCCTCGCGCTCCCCGAGCGCGCGCGCCGTGGCGAGGCGCTCCGCCTCGACGAGCGCGTGGATCTCGCGCCGGAGCTCCGGCGCCGTGATCCGCACGAACCGCCAGGGCTGCATCATGCCCACGCTCGGCGCGGCGTGCGCGGCCGCGAGCAGCCTGGCGAGCGCGCCGGGGTCCACCGGCTCGGGCAGGAAGTGGCGCATGTCGCGCCGCTCGTGGATGGCGCGATACACGGCGGCGATCTCCGGATCGTTGAAGCGGTGGCTCGACATGGTCCCTCGCGCCGCGCGCCGGGCCGCGGGACCGCGGCGAGCCCGGCGCTGCGGACCGGGACTGCGTAGCACCGTCTGTGCGCGGCCGCGTCAGCGCGCGCGAGGCGCAGACCACCGCGGCCGCGCGGCGCCGTCCAGGGCGCGGCGCGCAGCCGGCCCCGGAGGAGCGCCGCGCGCTATCCGCGAGGTGAAGGCCCCCGGGTTCGGCGCAGGCGGCCGGCCACATGGGACGGCGCGAGCGGATCGAGGCTGCGCGGGGCGGCGCGGGACGGCTGACCGATCGGCTTCGATCGCCGGGCGCGGCGTGCGATCTCGACGCAGGGGGGCAGCGTGCTAGAGCGCGCAACCGTGGAGTCATCGACGAGACAAGCGCCGGAGCGGCACATCACCGTCGTGGGCGCAGGGGTGATCGGGTTGACCACGGCGGTCATCCTCCAGCGCGACGGGCACCGCGTGCAGGTGATCGCGGCGGAGCGCGGCGAGCGCACGACGTCCGCTGTCGCGGCCGCGCTGTGGCACCCGTTCGCGGCGAACCCGCCCGAGCGCGTCAACGCCTGGTCGCGGGCGAGCCTCGATGAGCTCACGCGCATCGCACGGGAGCACCCCGAGGCGGGCGTGGATCTCCTGACCACGCGCGAGGCGTCGGACGACACGCAGCTGCCCTGGTGGGCCCCGAGCGCCCCGGACCTCGCGCTCGAGCCTGGACCGCACCCGCTGGGCGCGCCGTACAGCTTCCGGTTCACGGCGCCGCGCATCGAGCCGTCGCTGCACCTGCCCTGGCTGGAGTCGCAGCTCCACAGCCCGGTGCGCATCGAGCGCGTGCAATCGCTCGCCGAGGTCGAGGGCGACGGCGTCGTGAATTGCACCGGGCTCGGGGCGCGCGCCCTCACCGGCGACGGCGAGCTCCTCGCCCTTTACGGCCAGGTAGCCATCGTCGAGCCAGGCGAGATACCCCCAGATGTCGCACTGGGTGATGAAAGGGACGAATCCGCGCTCGTCTATGTCGTCCCGCGGCGTCGCGAGATCGTGATTGGCGGCTGTGTCATTCCGTCCCCCGACGACCGCCCGCTGACGCCCGACCCCGAGCGTACTGACGCAATGCTCCAGCGGGTGCGCGCGGCCGGTCTTCGACCAGGCCGCTTGCTCAGGGCGCGCGCCGGCCTGCGCCCGTATCGGAGCACCGTGCGGCTCGAGCGCGAAGGCCGCGTGATCCACAACTACGGCCATGGCGGCGCTGGGTACACGCTGGCGTGGGGTTGTGCCGGCGAGGTGAGCGCGATGCTGCGGCACATCTAGAAGGAAAAGAGAAAGAAAAGGCGCCCCCTGCACGGTTTCGACGGTGTCGGCATGCTCAGCGCCACGCCTCCGGGCCGGCTCCGCACAGGCAGCCAAGCCGCGCGCTTCGCTCACGCGGCAGCCGCAAGAGCGGCAACAACCGCGGCCACCGCGGCCACCGCGACCCCGGTGAAAGCACAACAGAAGAGTCCGCTTCTGGAATCCAGCTAACCGCTAGCCAGAAGCCCAACGCATTGCTCCGAAAGTCTCGTTGTGCTCCTGTTGCGAGGCTGCTAGATTGGATTCGTGCTCGTCTGCGAGCAACTCCCGCCTTCTCTCGCAGCGGAAACGCCCATGGCGCTCCCTGTTCACTCGAGAGAATGGCCGTGGAGGACCTCGCTCTGGAGATCGCGGGCCGGTGACGACCTCTCGGTGCGATCCCTGGAGCGCGGTCCCGAGTGGTCGAACGTTCGCTTGCGCTCGGTCCGGCGTGCATCGTCCGCTGTCACAAGAGTGAAGATCCGAAGCTTCCCCCGGGAGTGTTGAACGCCATGAACAACGACGAGAATCGACTCAGTCGTCCATCGGGGCGGCCAGCGGCCTGCAGTTTCACGATGAACAACGACGAGCCTCGTTCCATCCGGCCCTCGGTGCGACCGTCAGGACGACCGTCAGGTCGACCGTCAGGACGGCCTTCAGGGCGGCCCGCGATCTGGAGCGTGCTGCCGCTGGCGAGCGGGCTGCTGCAGACCCGGCCGATCGAGTGGCCGACGCTGGCGCTCTTCGCGGGGGCGTGTGCCCTCTGGGCGGCGGCGGTCTACGCCGGCGTCATGGGCTGGGTGCCGACGGTGCCGGCGGTGCTCGGGGCGGCGGTGGCCGCGTATGCCGCGTTCACGCCGATGCACGAGGCCGCGCACCGGTCGCTGGCGCGCTCCGCGCTGTTGAACGGCGTGGTCGGACGGCTGTCGGGGCTGCTGCTCATGGCGCCGTTCCTGGCGGTGCGTCACTTCCACATCGAGCATCACAAGCACACGAACGAGGAGGACCGGGATCCCGACCACTGGAGCGGGCGCGGCCCGTGGTATCTCCTCCCGTTCCGCTGGGCGACGCAGGACCTCCACTACTACTACCTGTTTCTGCGCTCGTACCACGCGCAGAAGCGCAGCGAGCGGATCGAGACGGTCGCGACGCTCGCGGCGATGCTCGCGCTCGTGGCGCTGGCCTTCGGGCTCGGCTACGGCGAGATCGCGCTCCTCTACTGGATCGTGCCGGCGCGGATGGCGATCTTCTTCCTCGCGTTCGCCTTCGACTACCTGCCTCACTACCCTCACGGCGTCACGGCGGCGCAGAACCGGTATCGCGCGACGCGCGCGATCGACAGCGCGCTCTTCAACGTGCTGCTCTTCGGGCAGACGTATCACCTGATCCATCACCTCTACCCGGCGGTGCCGTTCTTCCGCTACCGGACCGTGTGGAAGTACCAGCGCGAGGAGCTCGTGAAGCTCCAGTCGGACAGCCTCGCCTCGCCGCGCGCGCCCTTGCCCCTGATCGCGGCAGGCAGCCTCGCCGCGCCTCGGACGCCCACGATCCACACCGTCCACTCCGTGCAGGGGGCGGCCGAGCTCGACGCCCTCTGATCCGCGCGGCGCGGCGCGGCAAGCGTGACAGACAGCTGACCGCCAAGACACAAAGAGAGAAAGATTCCACCTCTCTCATCTATCTTCTCCTTGGCGTCCTCGGCGTACCGCGCGTCTCGACTCTTTCTCGTCTGAGCACGACCTGGCAGCTCGACTCATTCTCTTCCGAGCGCGGCCTAGTTGCGCGCCCGGCGGCGCGCACGCAGCGCTCTCGGTGGCAGCAATGCCTCCCGGAAGAGCAGCGCCTCCGTCACGGCGCGGCGGTCGAGCGCGATGCTGAACGCGCCGAGGGCCGGCGCGAACGCGTCGGGGCGCTGCTCGCTCGTGCCGAGCGCCGGGATCGCGGCGCGCGCCCGGGTCAGGATCAGCAGCGCCCTCTCGGGCGCCTGGTGCGCCGCCAGCACCGCGCCCGCGAGGAGCGCCCGCGCGTCGCGGACCGCGGGGACCCGGCCGGCGAGCAGCGCGTCGCGCGCGCGCAGGCCCTCCTGGTGCGCGTGCGGGCCGTGGTCGAGCCCGCTGATGTCCTGCAGACCGAAGCCCGACAGGGCCACGAGCGGTCCGGCATAGAGGCGCTCCACGAGCCGCTCGGCCATCTCGGTGAAGGGTGCCAGCGGGAACGCGTGCCACGCCCTCCCCGCGGGCAAGAGCAGCTCGTCGAGGTCCACCTCGGCGTGGCGGCGCGCCCACGCCTCCCTCAGCGCGCCCGCGGCATCGCCGAGCCCGGCCCGATCGAGGACCATGCACCCGATGAGCACGCGCAGGTGCGGCGGAGGGTGCTCGTCATAGCGCGCGCCGCCCGCGTCGGTCTGGATCGCGAGCGACGCATACGGAGAGTCCTCCTGGAAGAACAGCTCACTCATCGTGAGCACGTAGGCGGGGCCGAACATGAGCGTTCCGAAGACGTCGCAGAAGATCTCCTCGAACCACGCGCCGAACACCCGCCTGAGCTCGGAAGGCCCGGCGCGCTCGTCGTCCAGGGCGAGCGGGCGCGCTCGCTCGCTCCGGTCGGGCAGGCCGAGCTCGCGGCGCAGGGCCGGCTCCAGGCCGTCGACCGACGCCAGGAAATCATGGCCGATCTCGTGCGCGAGCGCCGGCCAGCGCAGCGGCGTCGAGAAGAAGTCGGCGGGGAGGAAGATGGGCGCGATCGACGTCGGGATGAAGCCCGTCCAGATGGCGAGATCGAGGCGCGTGAGCTGCGTGGCCGGCAATCCGCTCCGGAGCGGCAGCCCCTCCGCCCGCGCGAACGCGATCACCGGGGCGTAGCAGGCGTCGGCGAGGGCGTCCGCGTCGCCGAGCTCGGGCAGGAGCGAGGGGTCGCGGCGTTGCCGCGCGAGCACCGCGATCTCGCTCACCACGAGCTCGATGTCATCCGCCGCGGCCTCCACCTCGTGCGCCCCGAGGCCCGCGTCGACGGCCGCGCGCAGCCGCGCGATCTCGCGCGGGACGAACGTGGTGAGCACGTCCGCGAAGCGCCGGTTCGCGCGCTCGTGGCGCACCGCCTCGCCGAGCGCGGCGGCGCTCCGGTCGAGCTCGGCGAGCCGCGACAGCGCCGCGCGCAGCCGGGCTGCATCGGGCGCCAGCGGCGCGCCGAACGGCACCGCCGCCCGCGGCGCCGCGCTCCGCCGCGCGGCCCCGGCAGGCGGCGCGTCGCCCCGCGGCTCGTCGCCCCGCGGCTCGTCTGCGCTCGCTGGCAGCGTACCGCGCCGCACCTCGACCGCGGCCGCGGCCGCGCGGAGCGCCTCGGCGCGCGCGGCGCGCTCCAGGCGCCGGGCGCCGAACTTCATCGCGGCATGGATGATCAGCCAGGCCGCCGCGACGAGGTAGCCGACGTAGCGATCGAGGTCATCCATGGCGCCCGTCCAGCGTCCTCGGGGTGTTGCCAGCCGACCGGCCGCCCGAGGGCGGTCGCATGCGGCGACAGCGCGCGCGGCGGGCCGAGCACCTCGGCCAGCACGAAGCGCCGCACGAGCCCCTCGCGGCGGCCGAGCCACGCGAGGAGCGGGCTCGCAGCGTCCCGCGGCGGCATCTCACGACTCCCCGACGGGGTCGGGCTTGCCCCCCGCGGTGCCGGCGATACCCTGGCGCATCTCGGTGTCCGCGATGACGTTGCGCATGTTGTAGTAGTCCATGACGCCGAGCTTGCCCGTGCGGAGCGCCTCCGCGACGGCGAGCGGGATCATCGACTCCGCCTCGACGAGCTTCGCCCGCATCTCCTGCGTCCTGGCCTTCATCTCCTGCTCCTGCGCCACCGCCAGCGCGCGGCGCGACTCCGCCCGGGCCTGCGCGACCTGCTTGTCCGCCTCGGCCTGCTCCGTCTGGAGCTTCGCGCCGATGTTGGAGCCGACGTCCACGTCGGCGATGTCGATCGAGAGGATCTCGAACGCCGTCCCCGCGTCGAGCCCCTTCTTGAGCACGTTCTTCGAGATGGTGTCGGGGTTCTCGAGGACGTGCTTGTAGTCGTTGGCCGAGCCGATGGTCGAGACCACGCCCTCGCCGACGCGGGCGAGCACCGTCTGCTCGCCCGCGCCGCCGACGAGGCGATCGATGTTGGCGCGCACCGTCACGCGCGCGATCGCGAGGAGCTGGATGCCGTCCTTGGCCACCGCCGAGACCTTCGGGGTCTCGATGACCCGCGGGTTCACCGACATCGCCACCGCCTCGAGCACGTTGCGGCCGGCGAGGTCGATCGCGGCCGCACGCGAGAAATCGAGCGCTATCCCCGCCTTGCCCGCCGAGATGAGCGCGTAGACGACCGCCTCCACCCGCCCGCGGGCCAGGTAGTGCGCCTCGAGCATGTCGATCGACACCCCCTCGAGGCCGGCCTTCACGGCGCTGATCCGCGCGTTGACGATCTGATCGGGCGGCACCCGGCGCAGGCGCATCGCGATGAGCGTCAGCATCGAGACCGCGGCGCCCGACGCCTGCGCGGCGATCCACAGCCGGAGCGGTATCATGTACAGCGTCGCGATGATGGCGACGAGCACGAGCCCGCCGATCACGATGACCGAGATGATCTCCATATCCACTCTTCACCCGTCCTGTCCGTGATGGGCCGCCTCTCGCGCGCGCCCTAGGGCTTCTGCGGTTCGACGACGACCCGATTCCCCTCCACGCTCGCGACGCGCACGGGCATGCCCGCCTCCACGTAGAGGCCGTCGGTCACGACATCGACCGTGCGATCCTCGATCTCGACCGTACCGGCGGGGCGCAGCGGCGTGAGCGCCCTGCCCTCCTTGCCGATCAGCGCGGCGAGCCGCGCCTCCGGGCCGCGCCCGCCCTGCTGGGTCTCGAGCAGCACCATCCTGCGGCCCACCCGGGTCCTCGGGACGGCCCAGAACAGAAGCCCTGTCGCGCAGACGCCCGCGCCGAGCGCGAGCAGGCCATAGCCGGTCCCGAGGGCCGCCCACGCGAGCGCGACCGCCCCGAGCACCGCGGCGCCGCCGAGGACCCCGACGAGGCCGATGCCGGGCAGGACGAGCACCTCGATGGCGAGCAGCACGAGGCCCACCACGAGCAAGGCGACGACGAGCAGCGCCGGCGTCACGCGCCGGCCTCCTCGCCCGAGCCGCCCGCGATCGCCCGCACGACGAGCCGGCCCGCGTCCGCGCGGATCACGCGGACGCGGGCGCCCGCCTCGACGTAACCGAGCTCCGAGAGCGCCTCCACGCGCCGACCGTCGAGCGAGACCTTGCCCGAGGGGCGCAGATCGGTGCCGGCCGTGACGACCCTGCCCACAGCCGACGCGAGCGACGCGGGCGCCGCCGAGCTCCCGGAAGGTCCTTCGGTGGCGACGGCGCGGATCGCCGTGTCCAGGACGAGGCGCCGCCCGAACCGCGTCCTCGGCGCGACGCGGGCGGCGACCACGGCGAGCACCGCCGTCGCGGCGAGGGAGACGCTCGCCGTGGCGAGCGCGCGCGGCAGCCAGCCGGCGTGCCAGGCGATGTCGAGCGGCACGCGCTCCAGATCGAGGAGCGCGAGGAGGAGGGCGAGCGCCACGCACCCCGCGCCCACGACGCCGGGCACGACGTGCCCCGGGGCGAGGATCTCCACCGCGATGAGGATCGCGCCGGCGACGAAGAGCGCGATCTCCTCCCAGCCGGCGAGCTTCACGACGTGGTGCCCGAAGAAGAACAGCGCGAGGCACGAGAGCCCGACGGCGAGCGAGACGCCGTGTCCCGGCGCGTAGAGCTCGAGGAGGATGCCGAGCATCCCGAGGGTCATGAGGATCCCGGAGAGCGTCGGATCGGAGAGGAAGCGCGCGAGCTCTTCGGCGAAGCTGGGGCGCGGGCGCGCGATCTCGCCGGGCGACGGGCGGCCCAGGGCGCCGAAGAGCTCCGCCTCGCTGCCGGCCTGCACCTCGGCGACGCCCCACGCGAGCGCCTGCGCGCCGTCGAGCGTGAGCAGCTTCCCCTTCTCGTCGAGCCCGGGGACCTCCGCGTCGGCGTCGACCATGGCCTCGGCGATGTCGCCACGCCGCCCCTTCGCCTCCGCGGTCGCGCGCATCTCCTTGCGCATGTACGACACGATCTTCTCGGCGACGGGCTTCATCTCCCCGCCCTCGCCGAGCTGCACCGGCGTCGCCGCCCCGAGCGTCGCGCCTGGGGCCACCGCGATGACATCGCAGGCGAGCGAGATGAGCGCGCCGGCCGAGATCGCGCGCGGGTTGACCCAGCACACGGTGCGGGCGCGGGCCCGGAGCAGCGCGTCCCGGATGGCGAGCGCGGCGTCGATGCGCCCGCCGAGCGTGCTGATGTCGAGCACGAGGAGATCGCCCTCCCCCTGGGCGGCGACCACGCGCTCCAGGAACGGCGAGAGGCCGAGGTCGATCGCGCCGGCGATCGCGACCACGGTGACCTTCCCCGCGCCCGGGATCGGCGGGAGCGGCCGCGGCCCCGGCGGCGCGGGGGCGCCGGCCGCTCCCGCCCCACCGGCGGCCCCCGCGGCCGGCGTGGGCGCCGCATCGCCGCGCGCGGGGCGACACAGGGCCATCGTCGCGAGCAGCGCGAGGAGCGGGATCGCGAGCCGCGCCCGCCGCGCGGCCTGTTCCAGCAGGCGCCACAAACCAGTCAAGCCCACCCCCTGCGACGGCGGCGCGGCGCTCGCCGCGCATCGCGCTCCCGAGGTTCACGCCAAAGAACGTCGGGACGAGGGTAGCGCACGCCGGCGCGCCACGATACCCCCATGCTCAGCCGCCGCGCGCCATGAACCTCGCGACCGCGTCCGCGAACTCCGCGGGTCGCTCCACGATCCAGTCGTGGCTCCCCTTCGCGGAGACAACAAGGGTCGAGTCCGGGATCAGGCGTTGGATGGCGAGGGCCGAGCCGAGCGGCACCGTGAGGTCGCGCGCGCCCCAGGCCAGCAGCGTCCTCACGCGCACGCGCGCGGCGTAGGCGCTCAGGTCCGCCGTCGCGGCGATCCGCAGGAGGCTCAGCACGCTCCGCGTGTGGCGGAGCAGGTTGAGGAGGAGAGCGGGCGCCGCCCGCACGGAGAAGCGCGGCTCGAACAGCGCGTCGGCCGCGCGCCCGAGGGTGAGCGCCAGGACCGAGCCAGGCGGGTTGACTCCGACAGAATCGGCAAGCACGAGCCCCGATAGCCGCTCGGGGTACAGGGCGCCGGTGACCAGCGCCGCCGCGCCCGAGAGCGAGTGGCCGATCAGCGTGACGCGCTCGAGCTGCAAAGCCTGCAGCGTGTCGGCGACGCAGCGCGCGTACCGCTCCAGCGTCCACGGCGCGCGCAGCCGCGAGCCGCGGCCCGAGCCGGGCAGCTCCACGACGAGCACCCGGGCGCGCCGCGCCATCGCGTCCACCGTGGACCGGTAGGTCATGCCGCTGATCAGCATGCTGGGCAGAAGCACCGCCGGCGTCCCGGTGCCCGTCTCGGTCACATAAACGACCTCGTCCCCGACCCGGATCTCCCGCCCGCGGGTCTCCTCCCGCGCCGGTCGCCTCGCCGCAGGGTCCGCGGAGATGCGTGGGCTCTTCTCTCTTCGATCCCACCGCGGGACAGACACCCCGGTGGCGCCGAGCGGGCGTCCAGCGCAGGGTTCCATCTTTCCATGTCGTCGAACGCGCTGGCCCATGGAGAGGCAAGCCGATGCCGGGCGTATGCCAGCGCGGGCGCGGCGCCGGTGCGAAGTCGCGACACGGAGCGCGCGCGGCGCGGGCCCACCACGCGCGCGAAAACCTGGAAGGTCGTTGAGCCCGTCCCGGGCCGCGCTAAGCTCTTCGCAACAGCAGCAATCTCCAGGCTCATGGGAGCCAGCAGGCATGTCGTCACGGGCCGAGAGCCCGCCGGCGCCTGCTCGGACAACCAGCTCTTCTGGAATGATAGAGGCGAAATGTTGAGGTTCCGCTCCACGTCCGGAGATCGGAAGACAGCTGAGCTCAGGGTCTCGGTGCTCTCGGTCTCCGCTGCGATGTCCGCCCTCTCTCAGGGTGCATGGGGGACGGAAGCGCCGCCCGCGGCAGAGGTCCAGTGGGCGTATGCGCTCGTCGCTGCGCTCGGGTATCTGCCCGCCGCGGTCGAGATCGCCGCCGCCACGCTGCGGCGGACGGGGATGTCGACCGAGGCGTACCTGCGGAAAAATGCGACGTATCTGGATCCAGAAGGGCCCGGGGACGAGATCCTGGGTGTGGTCTTCGGTGACGCGCTGGAGTCCCTCGGCCAGGAGGCGCGCGGCGTGGTGCAAGCGCTCGCCGCGCTGCCCGCGGCGGGGGTTCCGCTCGAGGTGGTCGCCGCCGCGGCGGGGAAGCCCGCGCCTTCCGCCGCGCGGCCGCTCCAGCTGCTCGTGCATGGCCGGCTCGTGTCGCTCGAGCAGGCCACGCAGACCTACCGGGTGACGCCGCTCGTGCGCGCCGTGGCCCGAAAGGACGTTGTCGGCGACGCGGAGCGCTGGGACGCGCTGCACCGCGGGGCGGCGGACGCGATGCAGGCGCTCCTCTTCTGGACGGCCGCGGCCGAGGGGCGACCCGAGGCGGCGATGCGCCGTCGCATCGCCGCCGAGCTCTTCGCGGCCCTCGACATCGCCGCGTTCCGGGACGGCGCGCGCGGCGCCGACGTGCTGGCGCGGGCGCTCGTCGACGCCTGCACGGTGCTCGATCTCGGGCTCACGTCCGAGGTCCAGCAGCGGCTGCTCGACGAGGCGGCGCGCCTCTGCGGCGACGCGCTCCCCGAGCTGCGCGAGCGCGCGCTCGCGGCGATCGAGGGCGCGCGGCGCGCCGAGCTCGCGAGCAAGCGGCGGGGCACCTTCGGGACGCTCCGGGCCACGCCGGCCGCCCGCGAGCGCGGCCGCCCGGGCCACCGCGACGTCCTTCGCAAGGCGGTGCGCGCGAACGCGCAGCGCGCCGCGGCGCGGAGCGCGCCGGTCGAGGACGACGCCCTCCGCGGCGCCAAGGAGCTCCTCGCGCGCGGCGCCCTGCGCCTCCGCGAGGGCGCGCTCGCGGACGCCGCGGCGGACTGCGGCGAGGCGCTCGCCGCGTTCGAGGCGGCCGGGGACGGGCGCGGGCAGGCGACGGCGCTCCTGCTCCGCGGCGACCTCTGCCGGCGGCAGGGGGATCTCGCGGCCGCCTTGCGCGATGAGGAGCGGGCGCTCTCGCTCTTCAAGGCGGCGGCCGACCGGACCGGAGAGGCGATGGGGCTGCTCGCGCGCGGCAACCTCCGGCTCGACCAGGACGACGCGCAGGGCGCCGCGAGCGACTACGGCTGCGCGCTCATGCTCCTCAGGGCCTGCCGCGATCGCCCGGGCGAGGCCAACGTGCTGAAGGCGCGCGGCGATCTGTGCTTCCGGGAGGGGGATCTCGCGGGCGCGGCGCGCGACTACGACCGGGCGCTCTACATTCTCGAGGGCGTGGAGGAGCGCGTCCTCAGCCAGCTCCGCTCGCCCCCGAGCGGCGTCGATGAGGGCCGCGGGGCGAGCGGCCACGCCGCGCGCGAGGTCCTCCCGCAGGCCGAGCTCCTCCGGGCGCTCGGGTGCGAGCAGGCCCACGCGCGCACGTGGCAGGCCCGCGGCGACCTGCGCCTGCGAGAGCGCCAGACGGCGCTCGCGGCGCGCGACTACGGCAATGCGATCCTCCTGTACCGGGACAGCGGCGATCGCCCCGGCGAGGCCGCCGCGCTCAAGGTCCGCGGCGACCTGCGCCGCCAGCGGGGCGCGCTCCCGGGCGCGCAGCGCGACTACGAGGATGCGCTCCGGCTCCTCGAAGCGCTCGGGGACGGCGCTGGCCAGGCGGCCGTGCTCAAGGCGCGCGCCGACCTGCGCTGCGAGCAGGGCGACACCGCCGGAGCGGCGCTCGACTACACGAGGGCGCTCGCCCTCTTCGACGCGACGGGCGACCGCGCCGGTCAGACGAGCGTGAAGAGCGTCCTCACGGGCATCTCGCATCGCGAGGACTCGCCTCGCCCCGCCACAGCGGCTGTCCCGCGATGAGGACGCGGCTCGGCCGGGGCCCTCGGAGCGCCCCGCGCGCCTGAGCCGCGACATCGAGGCACCTTTACGCAGCCCGAGGCGGTCGAGGTCGGGATTCAGCGCTCATCGATGGTTGGCGCGTGACGCCGCCTCACGAGCGCTGGATCGTTCCTGCTTTGTGCCTTCGTTGTTCGTCCGTCCTGCGCTAGGGTTCCGCTTGTCCGGATATTTCGCCCCGGCACCGAGGTGGCCCCGTGCGACGTCGCCGCTCCTTCGTCGGCATCAGCTTCGCTTTGCTCTCGCTCCTGCCCAGGGCGGCGCTCGCCTTGCCGACGGTGACCGGCTCCATGCCGGAGCTCGGAGCGTGGGACGCACCCCGCGGCGCCCCCCTGCGCGACGACGGGATCGCCCCGGACGCGACGCCCGGGGACGGCGTCTTCACGGCGGCGGTGTCGTTCGCGGCGCGGGGCGACGTCGAGTACAAGATCTCGCGGAACGGCGTCGATCTCGACGATGGCGGCGCGGGCGCGGCCAGCGGCGAGAGCCTGCGTTTCACGCTGGCCGGCGGGACACCGCCCTACGATGTCACCTTCTACTACGACACACGCGACCTGACCGCACAAGGGTTCTTGCCGGCGACGGAATCGGCCTCGGACTCGCGCAACGCCTCGATCGGCGCCGACGGCGCGCCGCAGGTGTGGGTCGCCGTCGGAGACTGGCAGGGTTCTGTGGGCGACACCGACTGGAACCCTCACTCTTCGCTCACGGTCGCGCGCGACGATGGCCGCCTCGGCGATCGTCGCGCGGGCGATGAGGTCTATACGTACCGCTTCGTCGCCCGGACGGCGCTCTCCGGTACGTCCTTCAAGTTCGCGGCGCAGGGGCCGTGGAGCACGAGGCTCGGCGCGAACGGCTGGAGCTACGCCCCGCGCGACTCCTCGAACGGCGCTTTCAGCGCGGCGGCCGGGCAGGTCGTCACGCTGGAGCTCGACGCGCGCCACGGCCGGATGCGCGCGCAGGTGTCGAGCCCCGCGAAGCTCCTCCTGACGGAGTTCCTCGTCCACCCGACGGCCGCGGAGTTCGTCGAGATCTACAACCCGGGCAGCCGCGCGGTCGACCTCTCGGACTACTACCTCGCTGATTACCGCTTCTACCACCAGCTCGTCACGCCGAGCCCCACGCTCCCGAACACGAACGATTTCCTTGTGCGCTTCCCGGACGGCGCCGCGATCGGCCCCGGTGAGATCCAGACCGTGTCGCTCGGAGGCGCCGAGTGCTACCGCATGGGGTGCAACGAGACGAGGGCGTTCGAGGGCTGGGGCTCGCACCCCACCTACGAGATCCACAGCACGGCCACTTATGGCCAGGGGGAGAGCAAGTCGGTCGCCGCCGTGCCCGACATGCGGCTGCCGCTCCCGGCATCGGTGGGAGAGACGCGCGGGCTGACGAACGATCATGAGTGCCTGATCCTCTTTTACTGGGACGGCGTGAGCGACCTCGTGAGGGACGTCGATTACGTCTTCTATGGCGGGACGGGGCCGAACGCACCTGTCGACAAGACGGGTGCTTCGCTCGACGGACCGGACCCCGGGAGCGCGCCGAGCGCCTACCTGGACGACGCGGCGGACGACATCGCGCTGCACGCGCCGCTGTCGACCGCGGGCGGGAGCTGCCGGCAGGACTTCACCGAAGGCGCCCAGACCGCGAGCGGGGGAAATGGAGTGACCGGCGCGGTCGAGACCAGCGAGCCCTTGTCGTCGACCTGGGCCGCGTGCGCCGTCCCGACGCCCGGCGCCATCGATTTCGACGGCGACGGCGTGCTCCTGGGCGACAACTGCCCTCTGGCGGAGAACCCGCGACAGGAGGATTCGGACGGCAATGGCATCGGCGACGCCTGCGATATCGACGATGATCAGGATGGCCTGTACAACGACGCGGACAACTGCCCCAAGGTGGCCAATCCCGGCCAGGAGGACTCGGACGGCGACGGGACCGGCGACGCCTGCGAGGACGATGGCGTCGACTCGGACGGCGACGGCGTGCTCGACAGCGCGGACAGCTGCCCTGCCGTCCCGAACCCGGACCAGGCCGACACCGACGCCGACGGCGTGGGCGACGCGTGCGACAGCTGCAAGGCCAGGGAGAACCCCGCCCAGACCGACACGGACGGCGACGGCGCAGGCGACGACTGCGACACGGACGACGACAACGACTTCGTGAGCGACATCGATGACGCCTGCCCGACCGAGGCCGGGCCGGCCGCGACCCGGGGTTGCCCAGGAGGGGAGGGCGGCGGCGGGGCGGCCTCGAGCGCGGCGAGCTCATCGAGCGAGGCGTCGTCCTCGTCGGGCAGCGGCGGCGGGCTCGACAGCGGCGGCGACGGCTGCGACTGCCGCGCCGCGGGCGGCTCGCCGGCGGGCGGCTCGCCGGCGCCGTGGCTCGCGCTGCTCGGCGCCATGCTGGGGATCGCGCGCGGCCGGCGGCGCGCTTGAGCGCGGCGCTGCGTCAGCTGGCGAGCCACTGCCGCGCGAGCTCGAGCGTGCGGGCGTTGTCGGGAACGCCGCGGAGGAAGCGCTCGCGCCAGGTCGGGTCGATGAGCTTCTCGGCGCGCGCGAGCAGCGCAGTCCTGGCCGACGCGATGGCGGCCATCGCCTCGGCGTGCCTGCCGCTCGCGGCGAGCGCCTCGGCATACGTCAGCCGGACCAGCGGCTCGCCTTCTTCCAGGGTACCGAGCTCCGCAAGCTGCGAGCTCGCCTCGGCGGCAGCCCGCATCGCCTCGTCGGTACGACCGAGCCCGAGCAGCGCGCGGGCGAGGACGGCAGAGGCCTGCACGGCAAACGTCGGCGCGCTCGACGCGAGCGCCACTACGGCGCGCGCTTCGCGCTCGGCGACCCCGAGATCCCCGCTGGCGAGAGCGATCTTCGCGAGGTAACAACGAGCAATCAGCTCCGTGCGCACCACCCCCGCTTGACCGCTCAGCGTCGCAGCGGACTCGGCGAGCGTCCGCGCCTCGGCCAGATGACCGCGATACGCGAGGACCTGCGCAAGGTTCAGCTCGACCGAGAACCTCATGTCATGCAGATGCAACCGGCCAGCCTCCGCCAGCGCTGCGCGCAGCATCGACTCCGCCCGCTCGAAGTCGCCGAGCTCCGTATAGCCATTCCCGAGGTTCGCGCGCATGTTACAGGCGTTGCGATGATCGCCCGCTTGCTCGAACGCAAGCGCCGCAGCCTCCAGGCCGCTCACGCCGGCGCCCAGATCACCAGCGCACATCGCGAGGTAGGACCGCGCCTCGTGGAGGCGCGCATCCACCTCGATATCCTGGTTCTCTGCTCGTGCAAGAGCGCGCTCGACCGTTTCGATCAGGGCATTCCCTTCGGCATAATGCCCCCCCAGAATAAGCGCGGCCGCAACGTCGGCAAGACAGATGAGCTTGGCGCGCTGAGCGTTGCCCACGGCCGGGGTATCCGCCGCCGCGGTCGCCCATCGCTCGACGTCATCGAGCCCTCCCAGCTTGGATGAGGCGATGACCACCTGGCTGATGATCAAAAACCATGCGGTCGTGCCGCGCTCGAGCCGCTCGATCGCCTCGGTGCCGCGCTCCACCGCGAGGGCGGCATCGCCGCGCCACACGTGGGCTTCGGCCTGGACTCGGCGGAGCCTGCCCGCGGTGTCCCCGGCTGCCCCGCAGCCGATACCGCGGTCCGCCCGCGCCAGCGCCATGGCCAGGTCGTTGCCGCGAAGCGCCTCTTCAGCGGCGCGCAGGAACGCATCCGCCGCCCGCGCCGGTGCGCCGCCGATCTCGAAGTGCTCGGCCTGCGCCATGGCATCCGCGCCGCCGGCCCGATCCAGCCAGTCGCCCGCGAGGCCGTGCCCGACGCGCCGGTCGCGCTCCGTGAGCATGCCGTAGGCGGCCTCTCGTACGAGGGCGTGGCGGAACCCGTACTCCACCTCGCCCGCGATGCGCGCCTCGTGGCGCCGCTGCACGAGCTCCCGCCGCGCGAGCTCGGCGAGCCGCGGCGCCACCGGCGCGCCGCCCACGAGGGCCGCCACCCCGCCCTCCCAGAACGTCTCGCCGAAGACGCTCGCCGCGCGCAGCACGCGCCGCTCCTCGACCTCCAGCGTTTCGAGCCGCGCCTGCACCATCGCCAGCGCCGTCTCGGGCATGCCCTCGCTCCTGCCCTCGGCGACCGCGCGGATCTGCTCCTCCAGCACGAACGCATTGCCGTCGGCGCGCGCGAGGAGCTCTTCCACCTGCTCGGCTCCCACGCCGTCACCGAGCACCTCGCGCACGAGCCGCTCGCCCGCGCGCCGGGGCAGCGGAGCAAGGCGGAGCCGGAGGCCGTTGCGCTCGCGCCACAGCGCCGGGAAGAGCTCGTCGACCTCCGGACGGGCGAGCGCCAGCACGAAGAACGGCAGGTCCCTGGCGTGCCTTAACGCGGCGTCGACCAGGGTCACCGTGGGCAGGTCGCCCCAGTGCAGGTCCTCCAGCACCAGCAGCACCGGCCGCCGCTGGCACTCGGCCCGGACGAAGTCCTCGAACACCTGGCGGAGGCGGTCGCTCATCAGCATCGGGCTCTGGCGCGCCGCACGGAGCTGCACGTCGCCCTCGTCGGGAAACGCCGCCCCGACGAGCTCGCCGAGGAACGCCGCGACCTGCGGGCCCTTGCTCCGGAACGCATCGAGCCGCTCGACCCGGGCGCGCACCTTGCGCCGCCGCGCCTCGGGCGGCTCGCCGTCGAGGAGGCCCATGGCGCGGCGGAGCGCCCGGGCGAGCAGGCCGAACGCCGAGCCGGCCGCCATGGGATCGGCCCTGCCGATCCAGACCTCGGCGGCCTCGCTCCGCGCCTCGAGTGCGCGAAGGAACTCCCACGCCAGGCGCGACTTGCCGAGACCCGGGGCGCCCACGACGACCACGGCGTTCGCGGCGGGCTCGTCCACGCAATGGCGCCACTCGGTCGCGAGCTGCAGCAGCTCGC
Organism: Sorangium sp. So ce887; assembly: GCF_051521455.1. NCBI lineage: Bacteria > Pseudomonadati > Myxococcota > Polyangiales > Polyangiaceae > Sorangium > Sorangium sp. So ce887. The sequence goes on from NZ_CP150354.1 coordinate 7,846,518, forward strand.
GCTCTCGCCCCACACACGGCGTCGGCTTGCCGAGGAGCCGGGGAACGGTGTCCGGCTCCTCCTTCGGGCCGCGAAGCCGGCCCCCTCCGGGCCCCTGCGCCGTCTCGAAGCGGCTCGCGAGCAGGCTCGCCGTCGTGTCGTCGAGCCGGATCTCCCGGGGCGGCAGGCCGTCGCGCCCGGCGATGAGCTGCGCGACCCGATCGACCAGCTCGCCGACCGGCAGCTTCCCCTCGATCTCTGCCAGCCCCGTCGCGACGGCCATGGGCACCCCGCCGAGCACCGTCCGGAGCGCGAGCGCGCAGTGGGCCGCCCGCGTGGCGAGATCCGTCGGGGACTCGGCGCCGGACAGCGCGATGAGCAGCCAGCGCGAGTGCAGGCGATCGACGCTTCCTCCGTGGCGCGCCGCGATGTCCCGCAGCGCCTCGGCCCGCGCGGCGTCGGCCTCCGAGAGCGTGGCGTCCGTCTCGGCGCTGCCGTCTTCGGCCACGACGACGCACATGACCCGGCGCTCGGCCGTCGTGATCTCCTCGCTCGGCGCGGGCGGCGCCGCGACCGCGCTCGCTCCGGCGGAGAGCCCATCACCGGCCGCGGCCGCGAGCTCCGCTGCGACCGCAGCGCCGTCGCGCGGCCGCTCCCCCGCCTCCTTCGACAGCATCCGCGTCACCAGGCGCTCGAGCAGCTCCGGGACGTCGCCGCGGAGCTCCCCGAGCCGTGGCGGCTCTTCCAGGACGACCTTGATGAGGAGCGCGAGCGCGCTGTTGCCGAGGAACGGCGGGCGCCCCGCGAGGCACTCGAACAGGACGCACCCGAGCGCGAACACGTCGGCCCGGGCGTCGATCGACGACTCGCCGCGCGCCTGCTCGGGGGCCATGTACCCGGGCGTGCCGAGCACCGCGCCGGGCGATGTGAGGGTCTGCGTGAGCCGGAGGTCGCGCGCGATGCCGAAGTCGAGCAGCGTGACGCGCTCGACGGCGCCGTCGACGAGCATCACGTTGCTCGGCTTGAGGTCGCGGTGAACGATGCCGAGCCGGTGCACCGCGCCGAGCGTCGTGGCCACGCGCGCGGCCAGCGTCACGCTCTCCGCGAGCGTGAGCGGCGCTTCAGCGAGCCGCTCCTCGAGGGTGACGCCGCAGAGCCACTCCATCGCCAGGTAGGGCTGTCCAGCGCCGGTCATGCCGCGCGCGACGTACTGCACGACCCCCGGCAGCCGGAGGGTGACGAGCGCCTCCGCCTCCCGCGCGAACCGGCGCAGATCGTCCGCGCTCGCGCCCTGCAGCACCTTGAGCGCTATCGCCTCGCCCGACAGCCGGTCGCGCGCGCGATACACGTCCCCCATCCCGCCGGAGCCTGCGAGGCGCTCGATCTCGAATCGCCCCTCGACGACATCCAGAGCGCGCATGGCTCTTCCCATGTACTTCGTTTCCCAGGACGCGACCAACCCCGGCGCGGGGCCCCGTCACGTGGTCTATCCGCCGGTCACGAGCCGACGCGGACCGGCGATGAGCCTTCGGGCGAGCCCCCTCGCTGCCGCTCGATTCGCTCTCGCATCACGTTGGGAATCCTCCCGGCTGCCTCCATCGCCCTCTCGAGTACCGCGCGCGCCTCGGCGTGGCGGCCGCGACGGGAGAGGGCGCGCGCCCGCGCCTCGATGACCTCGATCTGCTCCTGCCCCGCGGAAAATCGGGCGGACCGCCCCTCGAGCTCGTCCCACGCCTCATCGCTCGCGTCCCGCGTCGCCAGGTCGATCATCGACCACTGCACCTCCTCCGCGGGGGCCATCTCCATGCCCGTGCGCCCCTCCGCGGTGGCCTTCGCCTGCTGAGCCCGGATCTCTTCGATGATCTCCCGCGCCTTGCCCTCTTCACCCCGGTAGAGGAGCAGCCTCGCCAGGAGCAGGTGCACGACGGGCCGCGCCTCCTCTCCCCGCTGCTGGCGCTCCAGCGACACGGCCCGCTCGACGTGCGGTGTCGCCACCTCCAGGTTGCCCATCAGGTAAAGGTACTCGCCCAGGTTGAACTCCCCCACGAGCTCCATCGTCCCGAGGCCCAGCTCACGCGAGATGGCCAGGACACGGCACAGGTCCAGGATCATGCCCTCGTTGTCCCCGAGGCACGCGCGCAGGAGGGCCCGGTTGCTGATGGCGGGCCCGAGGTGCAGGAGGTCGCCGCGCGACTCACACATCCGGATCGTCCGATCCAGCGCCACCCCTGCCTCGTCCAGCTTGCCCAGCCCTTGGTCGATGAAGCTCAGGAGGAGCAGCGACACCACGAGCGTCTCGTAGCCCTCGTCGCCCAACGCCTCGGCCTGCGCCGCCGCAAGCTCGAGCTGCGGCGCCGCCTCCTTCTCGCGGCTCTCGCGGGCGAGCGAGCGCGCCACGCCCATCGAGAGGCGCGCCGCGAGCGCCGGAGGCAGAGCGCCCGGCGCGATCGCCCTCGCCTGCTCCACCCGCTCCTCCGAGCGTCCGTAGTCGTCCATCCAGTCGAGCGCCGTGGCCTCGTCGAGCAGGATCTCGATCTGCTCGATGACGTCGCCCTCCTCGACCGCCATCGCGCGCGCGCGATCCAGATCGCCGAGCGCGTCGTGGTAGCGCCCCAGCCGGTAGCGCATCAGCCCCCGGCCCCGGTACGCCGCCCTCCTCCGCGCGCCGCGCTCCTCGACCAGCTGCGCGAGCGCGCGGCTGTAGTGGATCTCCGCCTCGACATAGGCGTGCCGCGCCCGCGCCCGATCGGCCAGCTCGAGGTAGGCCTCCTCCGCGATCGCGGCGAGCCCCGCCTCGGCCGCGTGGAACGCGATCTTGAACCGACCCTGCTCCTGGCTCTCGTGGGCCGCCTCGCGGTGGTGCTCGTACGCGGCGAGGTGGATCCGCCGCCGCTCCGCCTGGGCGACCCCCTGCGCGATCGCCTCCCGCACGAGCGCGTGACGGAAAGCGAACCGCCCCTTCCGGCCCGCCACCAGCACGCCCGCCTCGACCAGCCGCCCGGTCCCGACGCGCGCGTCGAGCGGGAAGGCCGCGCCCTCGCCGCGCTCGTCCAGGTGGCGCAGCACGCCCGCGATCTCGTCGAGCGACACCTCGGCGCCGAGCAGCGAGACGAGCCGCGCGTGCGCCCCGAGCGCCGGCCCGAGCGCCGCGATTTCGGCCTGCGCCAGCGGGTCGATGAGCGGCAGCACCGGCAGGCGATCGAGCTCGTCCGTCGCCAGGTACCACGCGTCGCCCCGCGGGTGCCGCCGCAGGATCCCCTCGCGCTTGAGCCCGTGCACGAGCTCCACCAGCAGCAGAGGCACCCGCTGCGAGCGCTCGAGCAGGTGATCGATGGCCGGGTCCGGCACGTCCCGCGCCGGCAAGAGCAGCCGCCGGCACAGCGTCCGCGCGCTCTCGGCATCCATGGGCCCGAGCCGCACCGTCTCTCGCCGCGCGGCCCGCTCGCCCCAGGACGGGTGCGCCTCGGCGAACGCGGGGCGCCCCATCGCGCAGATCCACAGCGGCGCGGCGCCGTCCGCGAGCGCCGCGTACTCGAGCGCCGCGAGCGTCACATCCTGGGCGAACTGCGCGTCGTCGAGGATGACGAGGACCGGGGCGGCGGCCGTGCGCCGGCGCAGGCACTCGCCCGCCGCGCGCACGCGCGCCGAGCGCAGCGCGCCGGGCGCGGCCTTGAGCGCCTCGATCTCGGGGAACACCTCGCCGCCCGACCGCTCGTCCACCCACCCGAGCGCCATCGCGAGCCCCGAGCCGAGCTCGTCGCCGAGCGCGGGGCCGAGCCGCTCCGCGAGCACCGCGCGGACGCTGCTCTGCGGGGGCGCCTCCGGCACGTCGAGCGACTCGCGCACGAGCTCCTGGAGCGTCGCGTCCGAGACGCCGCTCGTCGGCTCCTGCCCGCGCAGGTCGATGAGCTGGGCGTGCGGCAGGCGCGCCCGGAGCTGCTTGCCGAGCTCGGCGAAGAGGCGGCTCTTCCCGTAACCGGGCTCCCCGATCACGGACACGATCGTGGGCTGCCGGAAGCGGAGCGCCTCCTCGGCGCTGCGCAGCAGCGGATCGAGGACGTCGCTGCGACCGATGAACGCGCCGGGCTCCGTCGGCTCGCGCGCGACGCCGACGGAGCCGAGCGTCCGCTCGCGCGCGAGCTCTTCCTCCCCCGCGACGGGCGCCTCGGGGAGCGCGGCCGCGGCCGCGGGCGTGAGGAACGGCCCCGGCGGCCCGGACGCCGCCGGCCACCGCTCGGCGCGCGAGAAGAGCGGGCTCAGGAAGCGCGTCGCCCCGCCCGGCCGGAGCTGGACCGAGACGGGCGCGAGATCGATGAGGACGCGCTCGCACAGCCCGCCTCGCAGCAGCTCGTCGGCCGCGCGCTGCGCGTGCCGCGCCGGGTTCGCCGCGCCCTCGTGGCCGAAGACCGCCGCGTAGCGCGAGCCGGAGGCGTGCGCGAGCTCGCCCCCCAGCGCCCGGATCCGGCGCTGCACGGCCCCCCGGTCGGCCGCGCCCTCGAAGAACAGGAGCCCCACCGCGCGGCGCGGGGCCCCGCCTCCTGCCCGCGGCCCGTCGTGCTCGCGCGCCGCGAGATCTTCCCCGAGCGCGCGTTCCAGCGCGGAGCGGAGCTCGGTCGCGCTGGCGAACCGCTCGCTCCGGTCCTTGGCCAGACAGCGGTGCACCACCTCCTCGATCGCCCGCGGCACGACCGCCCGCGACGACAGGCGCGGGGGCCTGCGGCTCCTGTGATCTTCCAGCACCGTCGCCCGCGGCCCCCAGAAGGGCGGCCGGCCCGCGAAGAGCTCGTACAGGATGACGCCCATCGCGTAGATGTCGGCGCGTGCGTCGAGATCCGCGCGCCCGGCGGACTGCTCCGGGGCCATGTACTCCGCCGTCCCGAGCGCCAGGTCGTCGTCCTGCGCGCTGTCGCGCCGCCCCACGACGCGGGCGGTGCCGAGGTCGATGAGGGTCGCCTTCCCCGCGTCGTCGACGAAGAGGTTCTCGGGCTTGAGATCGCAGTGGACGTAGCCGCGCGCGTGGACGGCCTCGAGGGACGCGAGCGTCGCGAGGCCGAGCCGGGCCGCCTCCTCCATGCGCGGCGCCGGGCGCAGGGCGAGGCGGGCGGCGAGCGTCGGCGCGGCGACGAGCCCGATCACGGCGTAGGGCAAGCCGTCGTCCAGCGTGCCCCACGCGTGCACGGCCGGCACGTGGGGCGCGCCCACGGCGAGCAGCGCCGCGATCTCGCGCCGCAGGTGCGCGCCTGCCCCGTGGCGCTCGGCGCGCGCGAGCTTGATGGCCACCGTCGCCCCGCCGCCCTCGCGCTCGGCCTCGAACACGGTGCCGAACCCGCCCTGCCCCAGGATCCGGACGGTCCGGTGGCCGTCGAAGCGGGGCAGCGCGACCGGGACGACCTCGGTGATGTCGAGCACGGTCGCGTCGTCCGGCAGCGACGACTGGCGCTGCTCCACGCACTCGGGGCATGCGCCCTGGTTCCGCCGCCCGCAGGACGGGCAGCGCCGGGCTTCGGGGGGCGCGCGGTCCGGCCCCTCGCCTCGCAGCGCCTCCGAGCGCACGCCCGCTCCTACGGCGGCAGGAACGACGTGACCACCTGGTCCGTGCGCACTGTGGACGAGATCGCGGGGTTTTCGAGACATTGGGAGTAGAACCCACCGTTGGTGCTCACACCGCTGCACACCGTATCGCAGGAGCCCACGATCGCGATAGGACCACACGCCTGGGTGGTGCTCGCCCCGGTCCCGGGGTTCACGTCCAGGTGACCGGCCGCGCAGTCACGCTGCAGGGCCCGCGCGCGGGCGACGCCCGCGGGCGAGTAGCAGGCGCGGAGATACGGCGTCGAGCTGAACAGGTTCCCCCAGAACGCGCCCTCTCTCACCGTGTAGCTGTCGCGCTCCGTCGTGCCCGAAGACATGAAGGGCTGACTGGAGCGCAGGGAGATCAGCACCGAGACGCCGTACCAGTTGGTGCGGGAGGCGAGGCACCCCGACATCCAGCGCTGGTAGAAGGGATCGGCCAGCGGGCCGTAGACCCACCAGTCCGCGATGCCGAGGTCGCCGCGGTAGGTCTCTGAACGGACGGTCCCGCCATCGTTCCACGAGAACGAGAACGACTGGTTGGGCCGGAGCGCGCAGCTGACGATGTACCGCAAAAGCTCCCTTGACAGGGCGCCGCTCGATCCAGGATTCTGGAGGGCTGCGCGCGCGTTCGAGCTGAGCCCGGCCCAGGTGAGCGGGTTCGGGCTGAGCGCAGCGGGGTTGAGCGCGTTCGAGCTGAGGGCGTTCTTGTAGAGCGCATTGGGGAGCATGCTGTTGCTGCTGACGACAGCGCCTTCGGCCTCCCCGATTGGCTCCGCCGCCTCTTCGTCGAGCTCGGCGTCGAGCTCGGCCCCGATGCAGGCGGTAGTAACCAGAGGTATTGCGAGGAGCGCAACAGCCCGTGGACAGCAAAGAAACATCTCGTTCCCCCTTTCGGCGACGGGTCCAGGCGTTTCAAGTCGAGTGACGGCCAAGTTTAAGTTACCATTTAGAAACGCTCCTGCGTATACCGGTTCATCAAATATCTTCCTCGAAGGGGACAGCAGCGCGCTGGGGTCCCCCGGTGGTCCCGATGGCCCGCATGGCCGCGGTGGCCCCGTGACGCGCCGCGCGGTGAGGCGAGATGGCAAAAGAGGACGAGACGAGGCCGTTTTCGGAGTTCGAGCGGACCAGCGCGCGCGGCGAGCTCGTGGCGGGGACCCTGGCCGGCGAATACATCCTCGAAGGATTCATCGCGCGCGGCGGCTGCGGCGTCGTCTATGCGGCGAGGCACGCCCGTTCAGGGAGGCCCGCCGCGGTCAAGGTGCTGAGCGAGGCGGTAGCTCACTCGCGCCGTGTGGTCGAGCGATTCGCACGTGAGATCGAGGCCTTGCAGCTGATCTCCCACCCCAACATCGTAAAAATTTACGAAGTAGGTGAGCTGAACAACCACCAGCCGTTCTACGTGATGGAGCGTCTGGAGGGGATGACGCTCGACGCGCTGATCAGGGCCGAAACCCGGCTCGCGCCCCGGGAGGCGCTCGATCTGTTCGAGCCCATCTGCGCGGCGCTCGGGGCCGCGCACGCCGCCGGAATCATTCACCGCGACGTGAAGGCCAGCAACATCTTCATCTCCTCCGGCAAACCACGAATCGTGAAGCTGCTCGACTTCGGGATCGCGAAATTGATGGGACCCGAGGAGGGCTCGACCTGGCTGACCACCGCCGGAAGAATGCCCGGGACGCCGTCCATCATGGCGCCCGAGCAGATCCTGGGCGGTCCCATTGATGCGCGGGTGGATGTCTATGCGCTCGGAGTGCTCCTCCATCGCATGCTGGTCGGAAGATTACCCTTCCACACCCATGACATGGACGAGATGGTGCGGAAGCACCTTGAGGAGCCGCCGATGCCCCCGAGCCTGCGGGTGCCGCTTCCTCTCGAGCTCGACGCGGTTGTGCTGCGTTGCATGGAGAAGCGGCGGGAGCGGCGGTTCAGCTCGGTCGAGGAGCTGGTGCGAGCGCTCCGGGAGGCGATCGGCGAGCCCGCGTCGGGGGCGAGGGGCGGGACCGATCCGACGCAGCCGGCGGTGGGCGTGTACCTGGAGGTGCGGACGCGCGGCGACTCCGACGACCTCGACGAGGCGCTCGCGGCCGACATCGGGCAGGTGCTCGACACGGCCGAGTCGCAGCTCGAGCGCGCGGGGTTCATCCTGGCCTCGACGACCGGCAACGAGGTGCTCGGCGTGCGCCTCCTGCCCACCGGGGCGGACGAGGAGCGCAGCGCGCGGCGCGCGGCGCTCCGGGTCGCGACGGCGCTGCACGAGGCGGTGGCCCATCGCGCGGGGGCGGACGCGCGCGTGCACGTCAATGTGAGCGTTCACGCGGACGACGTGCAGGTGCGCCCGGCAGCGCAGCCCGAGATCATGGGGGGCGCGCTGATGTGCGCGGGGCGATGGGCGGCGGCCGGCGAGGAGCAGGAGGTCTTCGCGACGCCGAGCGCGACAGCGGGCCTCCTCGGCGACGAGCTGCCGTAGCTTCGCGCTGCCCGGCGGCACCTCGGCGCAAGCCCACTGCCGGCAATCGCCGCCGGGCGGCACTTGGCGGCCTCGCGCGCGCCGGCGTCCACCTCCAGCCCGCGGCTGCGCCGGAGCGAGCGAGGGACGCGGCCTCGAGCTTCAGGCGGCGCCGGCGGTCGAGCGCGCGGTCGCCACGAGGCCGCCGGCGGTCACGAGGGCGCAGGCGGCGAGCAGCTGGGGGCTCGCCTCGGCGTGGCCGGCGAGGCAGAGGAGCAGCGTCGAGAGGACCGGCGCGCCGTAGGACAGCACGCCGAGCTGCGGGACGTCGCCGTGCTTCGTCGCGTGGTCCCAGGCGAAGAACGCGACGCCGACGGGGCCGAGCCCGAGCGCGAGCAGGCCGAGCGCCTGGCCGGCCGTGGGCGCGACCGTGCGCTCGAGCGCGAGGTGCCCGGCAAGGCCGAGGGCGGCCGTCGCGGCGCAGGGGCCCGCGAGGGCGTCGGCGGGGACGTCGGCGAAGCGGCGCTGGAGCACCGAGTACGTCGACCAGATGAGCGCGCAGCCGAGCGCGGCCAGGTAGCCGGGCGCGTGCGCGGCGCTCGGGCGGACGGCGCCTCTCGCGGAGAGGACCGCCCAGACGCCCGCGAGCCCGAGCAGCGCCCCGGCCAGTTGCCTGAGGCGAAGGCGGCCGCCGGGGAGCGCTGCCGAGAGCAGGACGATGAGCAGCGGCCACAGGTACGAGATGATGCTGACCTGCACGGGCGGCGCGGCGGTGAGCGCGTAGAAATAGAGGGCGTGATAGCCGAACAGGCCGCCCACGCCGACGAGCCACCCGCCGAGCGGCTGGCGCAGCGCGCCCAGGCCGCCCCGGCCGCGCCGGGCGAGCCGCGCCGCGCCGAGGAGCGCCGCGATCGCGAAGGTCGACGCGAGCACCTGGAGCGGCGGCAGGCTGCTCACCGAGGTCGCGAGCAGCGTGAAGCTGCCCCAGAGGCCGATGGCCGCGACGCCCGCCAGGGTGGCGGCTCGCCGCGAGGGGCGCGCCGACGATGCCGCGTCCGCCATGGCAGGGGAGATCGTGTCCGACATGGCGCGGAGAATGGCGCGCCTGCCGGCCGCCGTGTACTTCGATGAACAACACGAACCCAGGCCGCGTGATGAAGCGCACCACGTGCCTGCCGCCGGCGGCGCGAGCGCGGCCGGCGCTCTCCGCCCGGAGCGCGAGTCTCGTCGGCGCGACGACGATCGGCGGGGGCGATCGCGCGCAAACGGCAACGCCGGCCTGCCGGGACCCCGACAGAGCGGGGCAGCGCCCCCTCGGCCGAGCGCGTTTCGCTGGACGTTCGGCCGCGGCTCGCCAATCTTTGGCGGCATGAAACTCACGAGCGTCGCCGCAGAAACCGTGCAGATCGCGAGCCGAGGCGAGTACACCGCGCCCTCGGGCGCGACGATCCGCATCCGCGACCGCGTGCTCGCCGCGGTGAAGGGCAGCGTGCTTTACCGGCCCGGCTCACTCGACACCTGGGAGCCGAAGGAACGCATCGATCGGCCGGCCGCGATCGAGGTCACGGGCGAGACCACGGGGGCGGCCGGGCGGCGGCTCGTCGAGCAGGAGGGCGAGGCCCGCGTGGCGATCCTCAACTTCGCGTCCGGCAAGAACCCCGGGGGCGGATTCCTGCGCGGGGCCAAGGCCCAGGAAGAGGACCTCGCCAGGTGCTCCGCGCTCTACGCCTGCCTGGTCGAGCAGCGCGATTACTACGACCAGAACCGCGCCTCGGGGAGCCTCCTGTACACCGACCACCTCATCTACTCGCCGGATGTGCCGTTCTTCCGCGACGAGCAGCACGCCCTGCTGGAGCGGCCCTTCGCGCTGTCGATCATCACCGTGCCGGCCCCGAACGCCGGGGAGGCGCTCCAGCGCGACGAGGGGGTGGAGCAGGATATCCGCGCGGCCCTGGAGCGCCGCGCGGCCATGGTGCTCGCGGCGGCAGGCGCGCACGGGCACCGGTGCCTCGTGCTCGGCGCCTGGGGGTGCGGCGTCTTCCGCAACGACCCGGACGAGGTCGCCGACGTCTTCGCCCGGTGGCTCGGGCACCCGCGCTTCCGCGGCGCGTTCTCGCGCGTGGTGTTCGCGGTGTACGACCGGGGCGCCGACCAGCCGAACTACCGGGCGTTCCGGGACCGGTTCGCGGGGGCGTAGGCGCGCACCGTCGCGGGCACGACCGAGCCCGCGCCCACCGCGCCCACGACAAGGACCCGCGCGCCGGCCACACCACACGGTGGGAGAGCTACGCCGGGCTGCGTCGAGGTCGCCATTCCCATCCACCTTCAATGGAATAGTCGAGAACGGAAACCGCGCGCCTGCTGCTTTGGAATTGTCGGATCGTGATTGAGGAGCGACAATCACGGTTCCGCCTTGAGGACGATTGACAGCAAGCTCGCCGTCCGCTTCGCGGCGGCCGCCTTCTCCGCGTCGCTCCCGCTCCTCGGCGGGTGCACGTCGACCGCGCCCGCGCCGCGGGCCGTCCGGCCTGCGGCCCCCGCGCCGCTCCTCCAGCGCTTTGCCAGCGAGCCCGCGCCGGCGCCGCGCTTCCTCGATCCGGAGCGCGGGCGGAAGCTCCGCGCGGCGACGTCCGACGTGCAGGCGCTGGCGCAGCGCACCGCCGAGAGGGAGCGCCTGCCCGCCCTGGCGCTCGGCGTCGTCATCGACGAGGAGCTCGCGATCCAGAAGGTGATCGGCGTGCGCGACGTCACGCTGGGCGGAGCGGTCGACGAGCACACGCGCTTCCGCATCGGCTCCATCACGAAGGCGCTCACCGCGGCGGCGATCCTGCGGCTCCGCGACGAAGGGCGGCTGTCGATCGACGCCCCGGCCGCGCGCTACCTGCCCGCGCTCGCCGGCGTCGTCTACCCGACGCGCGACTCGCGGCCGATGACGGTCCGCGACCTGCTCACGCACAGCTCCGGCCTGCCCCGGCTCGGCGTGTTCTCCCCCGCGTCGACGGCGCGCGACGTCACCGAGCGCGAGATCCTGGCCACCCTCGACGGCTTCGGGCTCGAGAGCGCGCCCGGCACCGAGACGTCCTACTCGAACCTCGGCTACTCGCTCCTCGGGCTGCTCGTCGGGCGCGCCGCCGGCGTGCCGTACCGGCGCTACATGAGCGACGCGCTGCTCGCGCCGCTCGGCATGCGCGACGCCGCGTGGGACGCCTCGCAGGTGCCGGCCGGCGCGCTCGCGTCGCCGCACGCGCGCGGCGTCGGCGGCGCGGTGACGCCGATCCAGCCGTGGCGACTCGGCGCCTCCGAGTCGACCGCGGGCCTCTACGCGAGCCTCTCGGACATGGGTCGATTCATCGGGCTCCAGCTCGCCGCCTGGCCCGCCCGCGACGCGCCCGAGGCCGGGGTCCTGCGGCGGAGCACCGTGCGCGAGTCGCAGTTGATGGCGCGCAACGGCTCGGCGTTCCCGGCGGCCGGCGGCGCCGACGGCCCGGGGCTCGGCTGGCACGTGCGCGAGGACTGCGACCTCGGCCACGTGGTCTTCCACAACGGCCTCATCGATGGATTCTCCGCCTCGGTGATGCTCCTCCCGCAGCGCGGCGTCGGCGTCGTCGCGCTCGCCAACGTGGCCGGCGCCGATCTCGAGTCGCTCAACACGAGGGTGCTCGGCAGGCTCGTGGCGACCGGCGCAATGGTCGCGCGCGTCGTCCCGCCCTCCCCGTCGGTGCGGCGCGCGGCGCAGGCGGTCGCCTCGGTCATCGGTCGAGCGCGGACGGACCTGCTCGATCGCAGGCTCCGGCCCGGCTGGTTCCCCGAGGATCACCTCGCGTCGCTGCGGCAGGAGCTGCGCGACGTCGGCGCGAGGGTGGGCCCGTGCGCGCTCGACGGCTCTGCGATGGTGGAGAGCGCCACGTCGGCGCGCTTCGGCCTGCGCTGCGAGCGCGGCGCGCTCTCGGTGGCGGTGCGCGTCGACACCTCGCCGGACCCGCTGATCACCTCGTTCAGCGTCGAGGAGCAGACGGGGGCGATCGCCTGGGAAGGCATGCGCTCGCGCGCCCGCCCGTCGCGCTGCCGCTGAGCTCGCCGGCGGCCCCGGCCATCGCGCCACACCTGTGGCAGAGCGCCGCCACACGAACGCCCGGCAGAGCTCGCGATGGCGCGGTGAGGAAGCCGCCTATTTTCCGGGGCTGTCATGCGGCTGGCTCGCCTCGTGCATTGCGCCGCCAGCGCTCACACCCACGGATTGCCGTTGTCCACGAGACTCGAGACAACGGCGCTCGCTTCAGCGCGCTACCAAGCCCGTCTCGGGCGGTAGCGAGGAGACGGATCACATGCGAACACTCGTTCACTCTCTTGCGCTCTCGACCCTGCTCGCTCTCGCCGGATTCGGCTGCTCCAGCAACTCGCAGCCTGCGCAGAGCCCTGCTGGCGCCAGCGCCCCGGGCACCACGGAAGGAACGCAGGCGCCGTGGGGCTCGGACGCGAGCGGCGCCGGGACGAACGCGGGCACGGGCGCCGGGATGAGCGGCGCCACGGGAGCTCCGGGGGCCGGCACCAGCACGGGTCAGCCCTCGATGGGCGGTATGGGCGCCGGCACGAGCGACACGAGCGCTGGACAGGGGGCTGCCCCGACGGAGATGGGTCCCGGCGGCGCCGGCACCGGCGACATGACGGGCACCGGGGCCCCGGGTACCGGGACCACGGGCACCGGCAGCAGCGCGACGGGCACCGGGACCACGGGCACCGACGCCGGCGTCCCCGGCGGCTTCCGCGGCGACACGAGCAGCGGCACGCAGTCGCCCACGACGGGCCCGCAGCAGGGCAATCCGCCGAACAAGAAGGGTGGAACGCCCGGCACCGGCACCCAGAGCCCGGGCGCGGGCCCCGGCGCCCCGGGCAGCGCCCCGGGCTCCGGCGGCACGCGCTGATCCGGCGGAGCTGCCGCCGTCTTCGCCCACGTCCTCGCACGACGGCCCGCGCGCCCGCAGGAACGACGCGACGCCCCGGTAGCGGGCGCGCCGAGCCAGACACGCCATGAAGAAAGAGATCGCCAAGGCGCGAGGAGTCCCCGAGACTTCCTTTTCTCGGCGTCCTTGCCGCATTGGCGGCTTGTCACGCTCTCGTCCGATCACCGCCCTGACGCGGCGGCGGCAGCGCCGGAGCCCGCCGCGCCACCTGCCCTGAGATCACCCGGAGATCGCGAGGGTTGCAACCACCTCGCGCAGCATGGTATTCGGCTCGACCGATCCCGAGGATCGGCTAGTCTAGTCGCGCCCATCGCTCCGGACGTCGAACCGTCCCCCTCATCTGCGGAGGTCCGCTTGAAGCACAACGACGTGGTGGTCTTGATCCTCGGCGGAGGCGTCGGTAGCCGCCTCTACCCGCTCACCAAGCTGCGCTCGAAGCCAGCCGTCCCGACCGGCGGCAAGTACCGACTGGTCGACATCCCGATCAGCAACTGCCTCAACTCGGGCTTCAATCGCATTCACATCCTCACGCAGTACAACTCGGTCTCGCTCCACAACCACATCACGCAGACGTATCGATTCGACGTCTTCTCCGCGGGCGCGGTGCAGATCCTCGCCGCCGAGCAGACGCCGAACCACAGCGACTGGTACCTGGGCACCGCCGACGCGGTCCGCAAGCAGCTGGGCGAGGTCAAGTCGCCGAACCCGCGCGACGTCATGATCCTCTCGGGCGACCACCTCTACCGCATGGACTACGAGCCTTTCCTCGAGCACCACCGCGAGACCCGGGCCGACGTCACGCTCGCCGTGCGGCCCGTCCCGACCGCCGAGGTGTCGCGCCTCGGCATCGTGGACACCGACGACAGCGGACGGGTGGTCAAGTTCGTCGAGAAGCCGAAGGAGATGAAGCTGCTCGACGGCGTACGGCGGTTGCCCGATCCGAAGTACCCGTGGCTCGCCTCGATGGGCGTCTACATCTTCAGCGCGAAGGCGCTCTACGAGATGCTCGAGCGCGACAACGCCTCCGATTTCGGCAACCACATCCTGCCCCGCGCGCTCGACAGCCACCGGATGGTGACCTACACGTTCGACGGGTACTGGGAGGACATCGGCACGATCCGGAGCTATTACGAGGCCAGCCTCGCCCTCACCGACACAAATCCTCCGTTCTCCTTCTACGATCCGCACCGGCCGATCTACACCCGCCCGCAGTTCTTCCCCCCGGCCCACGTCAGCGCCGGCTCGGTCCTCGACCAGGTGCTCCTCGCCGAGGGGAGCCGGATCATCGAGTCGAAGATCTCCCGGTCGATCGTGGGGCAGCTCTCCTCGATCGGGCCTCACGTCACGATGTCGAACACGGTCATGATGGGCGCAGACTACGAGTTCCTGTTCCAGGCCCAGGGCCCCGAGAGCAGCAGGGGTCTCCCGCCCATCGGCATCGGCCGGGGGTGCAGGATCGACGGCGCGATCATCGACAAGAACGCGCGCATCGGCGAGGGGGTGGTGATCCGCAACATCCCCGATCGCGAGGACTCCGACGCCGAGTACTACGCGGCCCGGGAGGGCATCGTCGTCGTCCCGAAGAACGCCGTCGTGCCCCCGGGCACGGTCATCTGAGAGACCGCCCCATCCGCCCCGCGAAGCCGGCGGCGCGCTCGCCCGCGCAGGTCGGCACCGCCGCGCCCGCGCGTCCGTAACAACCCGCCGCGATGCCGCCCGGCATGGCGCTCTGCGCTGTCCGGGGCGCCGTCGCCTCGCCATCCGTCGATCCCGGGCGATTCCGGGCGATGCGCGCCTCTCCGGGGCCTGCGGCGCAGGGGCGCGGGTGGCCCCTGCGCGGGCGCCCTGCCGCGCCCGCCCACACTGGCCCCTCGTCGGCTGGGCCCCGGTCTGGTAAAGAGCGGCCTTATGCGAATCTGCATCCTCGGCGCTACGGGCCTCGTCGGTCGCGAAACCATCACCCTCATCGCGCGGGCCTGGCCCGGCGCAACGCTCGCCCTCTTCGCGAGCCGGGACCAGGAGCTCACCCTGGACGGCAAGTCGTACGAGGTGCTCAGCGCGTCGCGGCTCGAGACGCAGGACGCGCCCCGCGGGGACCTCGCGTTCGTGGCCCTGGATGACGAGCACAGCAAGCGGTACGTGCCGCGGCTGCTCGACCTCGGGTACCGCGTGATCGACAAGAGCAACACGTTCCGCGCCGACCCGAAGGTGCCGCTCGTCGCCGCGGGGGTGAACTCGAGCATCGTCGACGACTCGGTCCGGCTCGTGGCCAATCCGAACTGCACGACCATCCCGCTCACGCTGGCGCTCTCGCCCCTGCGCCGGGAGTTCGGGCTGAGCGCGGTCACGGTGAGCACCTACCAGGCGGTGAGCGGCGCCGGCATCGCCGCCCTCGACGCGTTCATCGCGGACGCGCGCGACGGCTACCAGGCCCTCGACCGGCTGGGCCTGCCGTTCAAGCTCGCGGGCTACGCCGCCAACACCGTCCCGCACAACGGCGGCACCGACGAGAGCGGCTTTTCCTCGGAGGAGCGGAAGCTCATCTTCGAGAGCCGCAAGATCCTGGGCATGCCCGAGCTCGGCGTCTCGGCGCAGTGCTGCCGCGTCGCCGTCGCCGTGGGCCATTACGAGAACGCGTGGGTGACGTTCGAGCGCCCGGTGGACCTCGAGCGCGTCGCGAGCCTCCTGAGCGATCCGGCGCAGTCGCCCTATGTGAAGCACCTCCCCGGCGCCGCGGGCGAGGGCCTGAGCGCGCTCCACTGCGTGCAGGACCGCGACCGCGCGCTGGTCGGTCGGATCCGCCCGGATGCACGGGACCGCGACCGGAAGAGCGTGTGCCTCACGGTGGTCGGGGACAACCTGCGGCTCGGCGCGGCCACGAACGCGGTCCGCGTCGCGACGCGCTGGTTCAAGAGCGCCGATCAGGACCTGCAGGCCCCGTGACCGATACGCGATCTCCCCTGGAGGACTCGAGACGATGACGACCCCCAAGCCGCTCATGATCCTCGTCGCCGGGCCCTATCGCTCCGGCACCAACGATGACCCCGTCCTGATCGCCGCCAACGTTCACGCCATGAACGACATGGCCGTTCGCCTGTTTCGCGCCGGCCATCTCCCCGTCCTGGGCGAGTGGTTCGCGCTGCCGCTCATCGAGCACGCCGGGTCGCGCGAGATCGGCGACGAGATCTTCAACGAGATCTTCCACCCCGTCGCCCGCCGGCTCGTCGCCCGCTGCGACGCTTGCCTGCGGATCGGCGGCGCCTCGAAGGGAGCCGACGAGATGGTCGAGCTGTCCCGATCCATGGGCAAACAGATCTTCTTCAGCGTGGACGAAGTGCCGAGCTGCGGCTAGTACTACAGCCGCACGTCGGTGAGCACCGAACGAGCTGGGCTCCATCCGTGTGCGGAGGAGCCAAGCGTCACGATCGTCCGCCCGCTCATCGAAATCCGCGGAGATTCCGCGACGTGCGGCTGTAGTACTAGAGCACCAATCATGTTGAAATCCGGAGAATTTTCACAGGGAGGCGGGGAGGCTGGGAGGAAGAGAAAAAAGAATCTCTCCCTCTCGCCGTCTCTCGCTCCCCGCCTCCTCGCCTCCCTGTGAAATTCCTGCTTTTTTTCGGGGTTTCAACCCGTTTGTCGCTCTAGAGCGGTTTTCGTTCGGGTTCGGTGCAAGCAGAGCACGTCCGGTAGGGTGATGGCACGCAGGCTGCGTGGGCTACGCGCATGGGACCGTACAGTGTCGACCTGCGACAGCGGATCGTTGATGCCTACCGCAACGGCGAGGGAAGCATGCGAGAAATCGCCGCGCGTTTCGCCGTCGTTCTCAGCACTGTGCAGGAGTATCTCAGTATCGAGCGGTCGACTGGGAGCGTAGCGCCTCGGCCGCACGGTGGCGGAAGGGCCTCGAAGATCGACGAGGCCGGAGCGCAGCAGCTACGAGCGCTCGTCGACGACAAAAACGACCGAACCCTGGATGAGCTCATCGAGCTGCTGGAGCACCGCACGGGTGCGCGCGTGAGCCGCCCGACGATGTGCCGCGCGCTGATGCGGCTCGGTTTGACACGAAAAAAAAGACGCTATGTGCAAGCGAACAGGACAGGCCCGATGTCCAAGTCGCGCGTCGGAGGTTCCGCCGCCGAGCGCGGGCGGCGGGTGCGCGTCGGCTGATCTTCGTTGACGAATTCGGCGCTAACCTGGGCATGGCGCGCCGTTATGGGCGTGCGCCTCGCGGGAGGCGTGCGTACGGCAAAGTCCCCGCCAATCCGGACCCGAACATCACGCTGGTGATGGGGCTTGGCTTGCGAGGTGTCGTTGCACCGTGGGCCTTCAAGGGGGCGATGAACGGTGAGCACTTCGAGGTTTACGTGCGCCAGGTGCTCATGCCCGAGCTGAAGCGCGGAGACGTGGTCATTGTCGACGGCCTTGGCGCGCATCGCCTACGTGGCGTGCGCCAGGCGCTTCGTGCCCGAGGCGTCCGCTACTGGATTCTGCCCGCCTACTCGCCGGACTTGTCGCCGGTGGAGAACTGCGGCTCCAAGGTCAAGGAGGCACTTCGCGCCGCCGCTCCGCGCACCGTGCCGGCGGTTTACGACGCGATGGTCCGTGGGGTCGACAAGGTCTTCCGACAGGACGCGCAGGGCTGGTTCGCGCTGAAAGGCTACGTCCGACGACCTCGTCGTCCTACTCGGCGGCGCCCAGTCCGGTCGCAGGCTCCTGCGCGCGTTGGTCGAGCCCGTGCCCCGCCGAATGCTGGGTGTACCGCACTCGAACGAAAACCGCTCTAGCCGCGCCGAGGCGCGCGCGGGGGCCCGCGGCGGCGCGGCCTCTTCATGGCGCCACCGCCGGCCAGCCGGCGCCGACGGGGAGCGCCTGCACGTCGGGGAACAGCAGGTAACCGCGCTTCCCGTCCCGCGTCTGCCTGTGCGGCGGCGACGGAGCGGCCGCGGCGACGCTCGCGCGCACGGCGCGCCCGAGCGCGGTCGCGCCGTCGAGCGCCTGGCTGAGCGCGGCCAGCGCCTGCGCCAGCTCGGAGAGCGGCGCCTCGCCCGACGTGCCCCGCGCGACGAGCGCGTCGATCTCGCGGCTCCGCACCCCGAAGTCCGACGGCAGCGGGTGCGCGCGCGGTGCCCTGAGCGCGGCGTCGAGGAGCTGGCGCTTCGCCGCGGCCCCCGCCTCGCCGAAGCCCACGACGAGCTCGAAGAGCGCCGACGCGACGCCGAAGCCGGGCTCGAGGCCCTCGCGGCCCTGGATCAGGAAGGCCGCGATCCCCAGATCATCGAGGTACTCGAGCCCCGTATAGCTCGGCGTCGCCGAGCGCTCCGTCTCGGGCAGGGGCGGCGCGACGCGCACCTCGCCGCTCTCGAACACGACGACGCGCGCGTACGTGAAGCCGGCGTGCGGCACCGCGAGCCGCACGCGCGCGAGCTGCGCGGCGACCTCGGCCGCCGCGCCGATCTCGAGGCGCGCGCCCGGCAGGTAGCGCGCGATGCCCGCCAGCGTCATGCCCGCCGCGTCGGGCCAGGGGCAGACCGCGACGTGGCGCGGCGCGGCCTCCGCCTCGCCCGGCGCGCACACGCGCTCCAGGCCGAACGAGGTGGGCGCGACGAGCGGCGGCCGCTGGCCCTCCACCCGCCGCAGGTCGCCGAACAACCAGGCGCGGTTCTCCCCGTGGTGCTCGGGCGCGAGCATCCGCGCGCCGACGAGCAGCGCAACGGTGCCCCCGGCGCGCGCGAGCCAGGCCTCGGGCACCGAGAGGTGCTCGTACAGGTAGGCCTCGACGATGAGCTGCCATTCGCGGGGCGGCTCGGGCGGGAGGGACGCAGCGGTTCGGTACATGGCGGGTGCGGGGCCTCGGAGAACAGCATGCTCGGCCCCGGATCCACGCGCAAAGCGGGCGAGCGCGAGAGATAGCGTATCCAAGCCGGGACCGCCGCGAAACACGGCCATGCGCCGCTGCCGCCGATGGGCGCGCGCTCCGCCAGAGGCATCATCATTATCCATCACCGGCGTGCCCGACACGCGAGCGAGCGCGCGAGATCGCCGCTCCCCTGCCCCATGACAACGCCGCGCCAGCGCTCGGCGCCTGTGTCGGCGCGCGGGCGCCCCGGTCACGCGAGCCGCTTCACCCAGGCCAGGACGAAGTCGCGGAACACGGCCACGTTCCGCGCCACGTGCCGCGCGCTCGGATAGACGAGGTACACGGCCCCCGCGCGCTGCGACCACTCGGGCAGCACATGGACGAGGCGCCCGCTCGCCAGGTCGGCCGCGGCGAAGGCGCGCGGGAGCGGACCGATGCCGCCCCCCGCGCGGAGCACCGCGCGGATGAGCTGGACGTTGTCGGTGGCGATGCGCCCGGTCGACATCGCGTCGCGCACCGAGCGCGCGTCGTCGACCGGCCACTGGCCGCGCCGGGCGTTCGGGACGAACACCACCCGCTCGTGGTCGACCAGCTCGTCGAACGCGCGGGGCAGGCCGCGGCGCGCGAGGTACGAAGGCGCGGCGAAGAGCTGCAGGTGCGAGTCGAGCAGCTTGCGCGCGACAAGCGAGGAGTCCGGGAGCTCGAGCGTCGCCCGGATGGCGACGTCGAAGCCTTCGCGCAGCAGGTCGACCCGGCGCGAGGACAGGTCCACATCCACGGAGAGCAGCGGATACCGCGCGCAGAACTCGACAAGCAGGTCGCCCACGAAGGACTCGCCGCCGTCGGGCGGCGCGCTGAGCCGGATCAGGCCCTGCGGCTGGCCCTGGTAGGCGTCGAGCGCCAGCGCCGCGTCGCGGAGGCCGGCGATGTGGGGCGCCACGTCGCCGAAGAAGCGGCGGCCCGCCTCGGTCAGCCCGACGGCGCGCGGCGACCGGTGGAGGAGCCGCACCTTGAGGCCCTCCTCCAGGCGCGTCACCGCGCGGCTCACCGTCGACTTCGGGACCCCGAGCTGCGCGGCCGCGGCCGTGAACGAGCCGAGCTCCGCCACCCTGGCGAACGCGGCGATCTCGTCGAGCTGGGGCGATCGGGGCGACTGCGCTCGGGCGGCCGTGCGGGGGCCGGGCATGCGGGGACCTCAGGAGGGTTGGGAGGCTTCGGTCGGGCGCTCGATCAGGTCGCGAAGGCAGGCATGTTGCGCAAACGCAACGCTGAGTTGAGCCGTTGCACAATAGCACCGGGCTCGGCGAGCGCCCATAGAGAGGGGGCGGGCGCTCCGAGCCGGAGAGCTCGCCTCACCTCCGCGAGGCTCATCATGAACATCGTCAAGCGTTTCGCTCCCGCCGCTGCCCGCACCCTCCTCGGGCTCGTGTTCTTCGTCTTCGGGCTGAACGGCTTCTTGCAGTTCCTGCCGCAACCCCCGGCGCCCGAGGCCGCCGCCAGCTTCGGGGCCGCGCTGGCCGCGACCGGCTACATGTTCCCGCTGATCAAGGGGACCGAGGTCGTCGCGGGCGCCCTGCTGCTCTCGAACCGCTACGTCCCGCTCGCGCTGGCGCTCCTCGCGCCCATCGTCGTGAACATCGTCGCATTCCACACCTTCCTCACGCCGCCCAACCCGGTCGCCTGGCTCATCCTCGCCCTCGGGCTCTACCTCGCCTTCGCCTACCGCGCGGCGTTCCGCCCGATGCTCGCCGCGCGCGTCGACGCCGGCATCGCGGCGAGCTCCGGCGTGGAGCGCGGCAAGCTCAGCCCCGTCGAGAGCGCCGCCTGAGCCATGGCGTGCCCGCCGTCCGCCTGCGCCGTCCCCAGCGCGCCTTCGTGACGTTACTCGCAGGGCAGGATGCGCAGCACCCGGATCCTGGTGCTCGTGCTGCCCGGCGCCGCGAAGGCCACGCTCCCGTCGGGGAATGCCACGAAGTCCTGATATCGATTGCCGAGCACGTCGACCTCCAGCGGCTCGCCCTCGGCCTCCCCGGTGGCGCGATCGCGCGTCTGCACGTACAGCGCGCGCTCCGGATCGTTGCGGGCGATATCGCCGGCGCGCGGGGTGCTCTCCCAGGCCGCGAGCAGGCGCGAGCCGCCGTAGGCGGCCAGGTGCGGAGCGCGGTGGTTCAGGCCGGCGCCGTCGGCGATCGTGATGTCCTTGTCCGCAGCGCCGTCGGTGAAGTGGAGCAGCCGCACGTCCGCGAGCCCGTTCGAGCCCGCCGGCTGGCCCGGGCGGATATCGCTCGCCGTGAGCCAGTAGCCGCCGCCATTCGCCGTCACGAGGTTCCCCAGGTTCGAGTAGGCGAGATCGACCGGAGCGATGGTCGTGTAATCGGGCGCAAGCGCGATACGATTGTTGTTGTCGGTCTTGCACACCGTCACGAACTTGCCGGCGCTGGGGTCCCAGAGGATGCGCTCGTAGCCGCTGTGGCTGCAGCCCCAGTCGAAGCCGTCCCGCTGCAGCTCCCCGCCGGCGTCGACCACCTTCATGCGATCGCCCTGGTGGATGTTGATGCACCCCCCTTGCGAGACGCTGATCGCGGCGCCGAAATAGCCCGCATAGCGCGCGCCGTCGAAGGCGATGCGGCCGTGGTGGGCGTACCACCAGATCATGAACACGCTGGGACCGGTGGGGCCGGTCGAGTAGGGCGGCAGCGCGGCGCTCGAGCTGGTGAGCTTGGTCGCCCAGGTCTCGCGCGCGCCGTCGAAGCGGACCATGTACATGTCGTGACAGGGGACCGGAGGGGACGGCGGCGTGCCGCACAGGTTCGCCGGTGCGCCGCAATTCAACGTTCCGCCGCCCTCGGCATCGCGGGTGAGCAGCAGCACGCCGCCCGCGTCATCGGCGAGCAGATCGGAGAGGTCGTTCGCCGGCAGGCCGAGCGAGGGGCCCACGGCCTGATCACCTGCGTCGAGCTGGACGACGTGGACCTGATCGTCGTCGCTCATCCATGCGAGGCGCGACCCGCCGGACGGCATTGGCGAGATGACGAGCGGCATCAGCGCGGCCTCGTCCTCGTTGTTGATCACGCGGATTCCAACGTCGATCTCGGTGATGCGGATACGGTCCTGGGTGACGCCGCACGCGCCTGGCCCAGGATCGCCGCCCGCGCCGCCGCCGCTCGCGCTCGACGCCCCCGCGCCGCCGCCGCTCGCGCTCGACGCCCCCGCGCCGCCGCCGCTCGCGCTCGACGCCCCCGCGCCGCCGCCGCTCGCGCTCGACGCCCCCGCGCCGCCGCCGCTCGCGCTCGACGCCCCCGCGCCGCCGCCGCTTGCCGCCGAGCCCGACTCTCCAGTGCAGCCCGCGGGCAAGGCGACGAGAATCAGTGACCAGACGACTCGCATGCATCGTATCGACATGGCATCAAGCTACGTCCCGCATGCATTGCAACGCAAGCATTCCATGAAGAGCAGAAATGTTCCGGCGACTCTCCCCTTCGCTATCGCGCCCAGCCGCTCCGACGTGAATTCCTCCGGAACGCCATGACACGACGACGGCCACCGGCTCCCCGCCGAACGGCGCCGTCAAAGGCGCCAGGTGCACAGGTTCACCCACGTCGTATCCCCTCCCCTGCACGGTCGGGATGTGCGGGCAGCGTGCTCCTCCCTTTGCGCTCCGTCACCGTAGGTGTGCAGGCTCTCCTCTCCATGCGGCTCGTCGCCCCTCCGGCCTGTCCGGAGACCTCGCCTATCTGGATACCGCGGCATCACCTTGGACCAGAACAGGCATCAAGGACAGACATCCACGCACCCTCCCGCGGCGAGATTCGTCCTGCCGCAACGTGTCTTCGTGGTATCATCCAGGACACAACAGCCGCCGGCCACGCCGTGCCGTCAGGGCACGTCCACGTCAGTCAAGGGGTGAGATGCTGACGATCTCCGGTTATCAAGCGGTCGCCAAGATCTACGAGAGCGGCAATTCGCTCGTCTACCGAGGCCGGTGCGCCGGCGACGAGCGCCCCGTCATCCTCAAGCTCTTGCGCTCAGACTATCCCAGCCAGACGGAGCTCACGCGCTACAGGCATGAATACGCGGTGCTCCGCAACCTGCATGCGCCGGGCGTCGTCGGGGCGCTCGACCTGTGCCGGAACGAGAGAGGGCTCCTCCTCGTCCTCGAGGATTTCGGAGGCCACTCGCTGGCGCACCACCTGCAGAGCGGCCGGTTCGACGCCGCGGAGTTCCTCCCGCTCGCGATCGGTGTCACGCGCGCCCTTCACGATGTCCATGATGGCGGAATTATACACAAGGATATCAATCCGTCCAACGTCGTATTCAACCGCGAGGCGGGTACGGTCAAGATCATCGACTTCGGCATCTCGACGCGGCTCTCGCGGGAGGAGCTGTCGAGCAAGAGCCCCACCGTGATCGAGGGGACCCTCGCCTACATCTCTCCCGAGCAGACCGGCCGCATGAACCGGTCGCTCGACCATCGCACCGATCTCTACTCGCTCGGCGCCACCTTCTACGAGCTCCTCACGGGCGCCCCGCCCTTCGGCGCGACGGACGCCATGGAGCTCGTGCACTGCCACATCGCCCTCGACCCCACCCCGCCGCGCGCGCGGTGCCCGAGCGTACCGGAGGCCCTGTCGGACGTCGTGATGAAGCTCATGGCGAAGACGGCCGAGGACCGTTACCAGAGCACGGCGGGCCTCCTCCACGACCTGGAGGAGTGCCAGCGGCGCCTCGACGCCGCGGGCGAGATCGCCCCGTTCCCGCTGGGCCGCGCCGACGCCTCCGGCGACCTCCGCATCCCGCAGCAGCTCTACGGGCGCCAGCGCGAGGTAGAGGCGCTGCTCGAGGCGTTCGATCGCGTCGCGCGCGGCGGCACCGAGCTGATGCTCATCGCCGGGTACTCGGGGGTCGGCAAGTCCGCGCTGGCGCACGAGCTGTACAAGCCGATCACCGGGGCGCACGGGTACTTCGTCGCCGGCAAGTACGACCAGCTGAAGCGGAGCACCCCGTACACCGCGATCACCAGCGCGTTCCGCGACCTCGTGCGGCAGATCGTGGCCGAGCCCGAGGCGCAGTTCGCGCTGTGGCGGTCGAAGATCAAGGCGGCGCTCGGGGTGAACGGGCAAGTCCTCGTCGACGTGATCCCGGAGATCGAGCTCATCGTGGGCGAGCAGCCGCCCGTCCAGGCGCTCGGGCCCGCCGAGTCCCAGAACCGCTTCGTCCGCGTCCTCCAGAACTTCGTCCGCGTGTTCTGCGACGCCGAGCGCCCGCTGGCCGTCTTCCTCGACGACCTGCAGTGGGCCGACGCGGCGTCGCTCCGGGTCATCGAGCTCCTGATGACGGACGCCGAGCTGCGCGGGCTGCTCGTGATCGGCGCCTACCGCGACAACGAGGTCGGGGCCGCTCACCCGCTCTCGACCGCGCTCGCCGCCCTGCGACGCGAGGGGGCCGTCGTTCGCGAGATCTCCCCGGGGCCGCTCGGCACCGAGATGGTCTGCCGGATGCTCGCGGACGCGCTGCGCGCCGAGGCGGCGGCGGTCATACCGCTCGGCGCGCTGGTCGCGCGGAAGACCGGCGGCAACCCGTTCTTCGTCAACGAGTTCCTCCGCACGCTGCACCAGACCGGATGCCTGCGGTACGACGCCGGCCGCGCGGCGTGGACCTGGGACGTCGCCTACATCGAGTCCAGGAACATCACGGACAACGTCGTCGACCTGATGATCGGCAAGCTCCGCGGGCTCCCGGCGGACACGCAGCGAGCGCTCATGTCGGCGTCGTGCCTCGGCAACCGCTTCGATCTGGGCAGGCTCGCTGTCATCCTCGAGGAGACGCGCGGCGAGGCCCACCGGCACCTCCTGCCCGCGCTGCACGAGGGCCTCATCGTCCCGCTGTCGCCGATGGAGCCCGCGGCCCCGGACGATCTCGGCGCGCCGCTCGTCTTCCCGGACTACAGGTTCCTCCACGATCGCGTCCAGCAGGCCGCGTACGCCATGATCGAGGACGGCGAGCGCAGCGGCCTCCACGCCGACATCGGCCGGCTCCTTTTGCGGAGCCTGGGCGGGCGCGACCCCGAGGAGGAGGTCTTCGACATCGTCTACCACCTGAACCGCGGCGCCGACCTGCTGAGCGACGCCGGCGAGCGGCGGCGCCTCGCGGAGCTGAACCTCCTCGCGGGCCGGCGCGCGCTGCTCTCCGCCGCCTTCGACGCCGCGCGCGGCTACTTCGCCGAGGGCCTCGCGCTCCTGCCCGCGGGCGCCTGGCAGAGCGATCACGCGCTGACGAGCGCGCTGCACCTCGGCGCCGCCGAGGCCGCGTGCATGAACGCCGACTGGCGCGCCATGAAGGAGCTCGTGGACGCGGCGCTGGGCGAGATCCGCGACGTGATGAGCAGGAGCAAGCTCTACGAGCTCCTGATCCTCTATCACCACACCCAGGCGGAGTTCCGCGAGGCCGTGGACACCGCCGTGGAGGCGCTCGCGCAGCTCGGCGAGGCGTTCCCCGCGAGCCCCGGCATGCAGGACTTCCTCGACGCCTACACGAAGACGACGAAGCAGGTCGCCGCGCTCGGCCAGGGGCGCCTCGCCGAGCTCCCTCCGATGACGGAGGCCCCGAAGCTGGCGGCGCTCGTGATCCTCCGGCGCGCGATCCACGCGTCGTACTTCGCCGCGCCGGAGATGCTCGGGCTCTTCATCTGCCGCGCGCTCGACCTGACGATGGCTCACGGCGAGTCGCCGCTCTCGTCCTATGCGCTCGCGGCGTTCAGCGTCCTCGTCAACGCCGGCGTGGGCGACATCAGGACAGGAGCCCAGTTCGGCGAGCTGGCGATCGAGGTGCACCGGCGCCGGGACGAGCCGCTCTACAAGGCGAGCGTCTACAACTTCTATTACGGCCTCTCGCGGCACTTCTACCGTCCGGCGCGCGAGAGCCAGGCGCCGCTCATCGAGGGATACCTGAGCTACGCCGAGAACGGCGACGCCGAGAGCGCCGCGTACTGCCTGATCAACGCCTTCGTCTGCGGCGCCGTCTCCGGGCAGAACCTCCTCGAGCTCGAGTCGATGTTCGAGAGGTACATCGAGGAGGTCTTCAGGTTCAAGCAAGAGCAGGTCATCAACCAGCTCAGCGTGTGGCGGCAGGTCATCCGGAACCTCACCGGCAGGTCCGAGCTCGGGGCGAAGATCAAGGGAGAGTTCTTCGACGCCGAGCAGGCGCTCCCCGGCCTGTACGCGACGAGGAACTTCAACACGGTCAACTACATCCATACGGCGCAGGCCATGCTCTATTTCGTCTTCGGCGAATACGAGCTCGCTTACAAGCACGCTGCCGAGACGGAGCCGACCCTCGGCGCGAGCACGGGCAAGGTGTTCACGCCGCTGCACACCTTCTATTACTCCCTCGCCATGACGGCGCTCTACCCGGCGGCCTCGCCCGAAGACAAGGAGCGCTATCGCGCCAAGGTGTCGGAGAACCAGGCGAAGCTCAAGTCGCTGTCCGAGACGTGCACCGAGAACTTCCTGCACCGGTACCTGCTCGTCGAGGCCGAGCTCGCGCGGCTCGACGGCCGCGTGGCCGAGGCCCTGGACCTGTACGACCGCGCCATCGCGTCCGCGTCGGAGCACGACTACGTGAACGAGGCCGCGGTGGCCTGCGAGCTGGCGGGCCGGTTCTGGCTCGCGCAGGGCAAGGAGAAGCTCGCGCGCGTGTACCTCGCGGACGCGAGCTACAATTACAGCCTCTGGGGCGCCGTCCGCAAGGCGCAGGACCTGGCGGAGCGGTATCCAGAGCTCGCCCCGCGCGAGGCGGTCTCGCAGCGATCGCCGGAGGTCGCGCCCTCGCGGACGTTCGTCACGACGACCTCGCTCGGCGCGTCCCGCCTCGACCTGCGGACGGTGCTGAAGGCCGCGCAGGCGATCTCCGGGGAGATCGTGCTCGACCGGCTCCTCGTCAAGCTCATGTCGGTCGCCATGGAGAACGCCGGCGCCCAGCGCGGCTGCCTCGTGCTCCACGACAGCGACGGGTTGCGGGTCGAGGCCGAGGTCGACTGGACCGACGGCCGCGACGACGCGCGCTTCCCGGGGCTGCTCCTGGACCAGGCCACGGCGCGCGATCGCCCGCTCGTCTCGGCCGGGATCGTGCAGTACGTCGCGCGGACGGGCGAGAGCGTCGTCCTCGCCGACGCCTCGACAGACAGGCAGTTCCAGCGCGACGACTACGTCGCGCAGCGCCGCCCCAGGTCGGTGCTGTGCACGCCCCTCGTCCACCACAGCGGCCTTTACGGGGCCATCTACCTCGAGAACAACACCGCGACCGGCACGTTCACCCAGGATCGGCTGGAGCTCCTCACGATGCTGTCCTCGCAGATGGCGATATCCATCGAGAACGCGAAGCTCTACACCGGCGTGGAGCAGAAGGTCCGCGAGCGCACGGCGGAGCTCGAGGAGGCCCACGCGACGATCGTCCGGCTGGAGCGCGAGGCGGTCGAGAACCAGATGGCGGGCGGCTTCGCGCACGAGATGCGCAATGCCCTCTCGGGGGCCGCGATGGTGCTCGGGTCCGTGACCCAGGGCGGCCAGACGCTGTGCGCGAAGAACGCGGCCCGGCTCGGTGAGCTCTTCGACCTGCTCAAGGACGACATCCCCGAGGGCAAGCTCAAGCCGGTCCTCGCCCGGCTGGGCGACATCGAGGAGGCCGAGGAGACGCTGGACAGCGTGCTCTGCATGGTGGGCGACTGCACGGCGCGCGCGCTGAGCGTCACGAACAGCATCCTGGAGTACTCGAAGCTCGGCGTCGCGCTCGCCGGCAACGAGGTCGTGAGCCTCCGCCGCATCGTCGAGTCGGTCGCGGCGCGGCACCGCGACGAGTTCGCGCGCCAGGGCGTGTCGGTCGAGCTCGATCTCCGCGGCGGCTCGGCGGTCCTCGGGTCCGAGTCGCACTTCGACTCCATCGTGAACAACATCGTCCTGAACGCGCGCGACGCGCTGCTCCTGGTCGGCGACAGCCGCGGCCGGCGGGTGCGGATCGAGACGGTCGATGAGGGGGAGCTCCAGCTCCTCACCGTCAGCGACAACGCGGACGGGATCTCCGCCGACGACCTCTCGAAGATCTTCCAGCCGTTCTTCTCGACGAAGCCGACGACCGGCGTGGGTCTGGGGCTCAGCTTCGTCTCTCGCATCGTGGCGATGTACGGCGGGACAATCGACGTCGACAGCGACGCGGAGCGCGGCACGACGTTCGTCGTCCGGCTCCCGCGCGCGGCGTCCCGCGGACAGTCGCAGCCGGCCGGCGCCAATGCCAGCCGTATCGAGCTCAACCTCGCCGGGAACTGAAAAGGGGGCGCCAAGATGACATCGGCGAAATTCAGCAGGCGCTTTCGCGGGGCCTCGGACGAGGCGCCGGAGACGCCCCAGAAGGAGCGACCGATCGTGGTCGTGATCGACGACGACCCGCGGATGCGGTCCGCGCTCGCGTTCACGCTGCGTCACGACTACGACGTGCGCCTGTACGCGAGCGCTCAGGAGGGCATCGTCGCCGTGACGGAGATGACCAGCCTGGTCATCCTGGACATCCGCATGCCGGGGATCGACGGTCTCACGGCGTACCTGAAGATCAAGGCGCTTTACCCGAAGGTGCCTATCATCTTCTACACCGCGTTCCAGGACATCCTGGAGAAGCAAGATCTGCTCTCGACCCACAAAGCGTTCGGCTATTTCGACAAGAACGGCGACGTGTCGGGGCTCAAGGCGGCGGTGGAGAAGGCCGTCCAGCACCACAGCGTGGTCTCGAGCATGGCGAGCGCGCAGAAGCTCGTGCGCGGGCTCATGCCCCCGGACGACCACTGACCGGCCGCAGGTGGAAGGACGAGGGCCGCGTCGCACGGCAACACCACGTCATTCGCGCGATCGTACAGGTTCAATCCCGGCGCTCGGCGGCACGGGGGCGATGCGCGTCGCTGCCACTTGTACCGGCCCGCCGGGCCGCGTATGGCTCGCGCTATGCGCATACGTCGCTCTGCCTGCACCGTGCTCTTTCCCTGCTCGCTGCTCCTCGCCGCCATGGGCTGCTCGTCCAGCGAGGAGCCAGGTCCATCCTCCAGCTCTGCGACCACCGGGACCGCCAGCTCGACCGGCGCAGGGGACGGCGGCGGTGGGCAGGGCGGCGGCGGTGGGCAGGGTGGTGGCGGTGGAGCTGGGCAGGGGGGTCAGGGCGGCGCAGATCCCATCGGGGGCGACAGACCCGTCGAGGTCTACGTCCCGCCGAGTTATGAAGAAGGCACGCCCGCCCCGCTGGTCATCCTCCTTCACGGCTTCACGGCGTCGGGCGCCGTACAGGAGGAGTATTTCGGGCTGAAGCACCTCGCGGAGTCGAGGGGATTTCTCTATGCCACCCCCGACGGTACGGCGAACCCGGACGGCGCTCGATTCTGGAACGCGAGCGACGCTTGCTGCAATTTCTACATGAGCGACGTGGACGACTCGGCGTACCTCCGCGAGGTGATCGAGGACATCAAGGCGCGTTACACGGTCGATCCAAAGCGTGTCTTCTTCGTCGGGCACTCGAACGGCGGCTTCATGGCCTTCCGGATGGCGTGTGAGCACGCCGATGCCATCGCTGCCGTCGTGAGCCTCGCGGGCGCGATGCCCGACGACGCCTCGAAGTGCGCGCCCTCCGAGCCGGTGGCGGTGCTCCAGATCCACGGCACCGCCGACGCGGACATCCTCTACGAGGGGGGATTGATCAACGATGTCGCCTATCCAGGCGCCGTGACGAGCGTCGAGGACTGGGCCACGCTCGACGGCTGCGAGCCGACGACCGAGACGCTGGACGGTAAGCTCGATCTCGATAGCTCGATCGAGGGGGACGAGACCGAGATCACGCGGTACGCCGACGGGTGCGACGCAGGCGGCCACGCCGAGCTCTGGACCAGCGAAGGCGCCGGCCACATCCCGACGCTCTCGCCCGACTTCGCGCCGGCGGTGATCGACTTCCTCTTCGCTCACCCCCGGCCCTGAGCGGCGGCGCTACGGCAGGGTGTCCTCGCGGGCGATCGAGGACGCCCGGAAGCCGGCCACCTGCGCGTCCACCTCGGCCTGCGACAGGAGGATATCCTTCGCGAAGTAAACCCAGTCGACGTCCTCGGCGTACGTCCGCGGGGCGGACTCTCCGGCAGCGAGCTCGTCAAACCATAGGTTGAAGTCGAGGTGCTGGTTCGTCTCGGGGACGTAGGCGGCGTCGTGCGTGCAAAGCAGCGTGCCTTCGATGTAGTACTGGATGCCTGACTCGGTGATCTGGATGAGGAGCCTCTTCCAGCCCGACTGGTCCCCCGCTACCTGGTTCGATTGCGTGCTCTCCAGCGAGGCCGTCTCCCACGAGGTGAGCCACAACGTGCTCGTATTGCCCTGTCCCCACCCGCCGTTGGGCATGTACTCGAAATCCTGCTCCGAATAGTTGGGATCGGTCTCGGGGTCGTTGATCCACGGGCTGATCGTGAAGAACGTCTCGACCAGCTTGTCGCCGAGGTGCCGGGTCCCGGTCAGGGGAGTGTTGCTGAATTTCACCCTGGCGGAGTAAGTCCCGAGGCGAAACTTGTCGTCGTTGGACTGGAGCTCCGCGTGCGAGGTGCTCGCGCCGGATCCGCTCGTGGTCGCCTTGAGCCGCAGCAGCCGGTTCGAGGCGAGATCGGGATCGTCGATGAACGATACATTGGACGCCGGCCATTGCGCGCCGGCGACCCCGGGCGCTCCGTCGGTCGTCCGCACCCACCACCGGCTCGTGAGATTGCTATCGGCGATGCCGGTGTACGTGAAGTCGTCGAAGAACGCGGCCGAGACCGTGACGCCGCCGCCGCTGCCGCCGTCTCCGCCGCTGCCGCCGTCTCCGCCGCCGCCGCTGCCGCCGTCTCCGCCGCCGCCGCTACCGCCATCTCCGCCGCCGCCGCTGCCGCCGCCGTCTCCTCCGCTGCCGCCGCCGTCTCCTCCGCTGCCGCCGCCGTCTCCTCCGCTGCCGCCGCTGCCGCCGCTGCCGCCGCCGTCTCCTCCGCTGCCGCCGCCTGCGCCGCTACCCCCGTCACCGCCGCTGCCCCCGCCACCGACGCCGGTGTCGCTCGTGCAAGCCAACAGCACCTGCGCCACAAGAAGCGCCGCCCCCGCAACATGGGCGAAATGCGCACCGCGGGGCGCCCCCGCCGTCGCAGCAACGGTCCTCCGGGATTCGTGATCCATTTCCATCGAGCTTGTTCCCTTCCAGGCCGCGCGTCCCATCCACCGGGATCGAGCGCTGTGCCTCAGCGCTCCCGCAGGTATTTGCGGATGTCGACAGAGACGGCCGCCACGATGATGACGCCCTCGATGATCTGCTGCCAGTAGGCCGACACCCCGAGGACGACGAGGCCGTTGTCGAGGACCTCGAAGAGGAGCACCTCGGCGCGCTGGGAGACCGCCTTGGCGGCCTGGCCGGCTCGACGGCCGCGCGGGCTCGGCTCCGCGCGGCGCGCCTTGCGCGTCCGCCGCGGCTTCGCAAGAATATCGGGCGATGCCGCGCGCGGCGCTGCTCCCTGCCCGGAAGGGCCCAGGCGATGAGGAGCGGATCGCGCTGCTCCGCGGCCTCGTGCGGGCCGGCGCCGAGAACCGGCCCGGCGTCTACCAGATGGCCGGCGAGGACGGCGCCGTCCTCTACGTCGGCAAATCGAAGCGGCTGCGCACGCGGCTGCTCGGCTATTTCCGCTGCGAGCCCGAGGAGAAGGGCGCCCGCATCCTCCGCGCGACGAGCCACGTCGCCTGGGAGTACTGCCCGAGCGAGTTCGCGGCGCTCCTCGCCGAGCTCAGGCTCATCCGGCGGCTGTGGCCGCGCTTCAACGTGGCCATGAAGCGCGATCTCAAGCGCTGTTCCTTCATCAAGATCACGCGCGGACCGGCGCCGAAGCTGCATGTCGTGCGCGGCCCGGCGCGCGATCCGGGCGCCCTCTACTACGGCCCGTTCACGGGCGGGGGCCGCGTCCGCGAGGCCGTGCGCGCGCTCTCCAACGCGCTCGGGCTGCGCGACTGCGCCGAGGACGTGCCGATGCGCTTCGACGATCAGCAGACGCTCTTCTCGCTCGGACGCCGCACGCCGGGCTGCATTCGCTACGAGATCAAGCGCTGCCTCGGCCCCTGCGTCGCGGGCTGCTCGTCGCGGGACTATGGCGATCGCGTGGCGCTCGCCCGCGCCTTCCTCGAGGGCCGCAGCGAAGGCCCCATCGGCCGATTCCGCGACGAGATGGAGGCCTGCCGCGAGCGCGCCGAGTTCGAGCGCGCCGCCGCCCTGCGCGACCGGATCCAGCGCCTCACGGCCCTCCGCGGCGAGCTCCAGCGGCTCCGCTTCGCCCTCGAGTCGCTCTCGTTCCTCTACACCGTCCCTGGCCACGACGGCGACGACCGCGTCTACCTCGTCCGGCGCGGCAGCGTCCGCGCCGAGGCCCCGGCGCCGCGCTCGGACGACGATCGCCGCGCGCTCGCGCGGCTCGCGGCCGACGTCTACGGCCCCCCGGAGCCCGCCGCCGCGCCGGTGCCGCTGAGCGAGATCGACGAGGTGCTCCTGCTCTCGTCGTGGTTCCAGCGCCACCCGGACGAGCTCGCGCGGACGCAGCCGGTCCCGGGGCTCACCGGGTAGCGCCAGCCCAGCGCCGGAGATGGTTGCGCCACGCAACTTTCCTGCCCGGAGATGGTTGCGTATCGCAACGATCTATGTTTCCCTCGGAGGGTGACCACGAGAGAGCTCCGCTCCGAGGTTCGCGCCTTCGTGCGCGGGTTCGGTCTCCTGGACGAGGAGCGCACGCCGTGCGGCGTCC
The DNA here is from genome assembly GCF_051521455.1 of Sorangium sp. So ce887. Lineage (NCBI taxonomy): Bacteria > Pseudomonadati > Myxococcota > Polyangiales > Polyangiaceae > Sorangium > Sorangium sp. So ce887. Next base: position 7,879,154 of record NZ_CP150354.1, read on the forward strand.
GGGTGGCGCCGCGCGAGGCCCACGCCCTGACGATCCTCGCGGACGCCGACCGGGCGGGCGAGCAGCTCTCCCAGAGCGACCTGCGGAGGGCGCTCGGCATCGACAAGAGCAACGTCACCCGGCTGATCCAGCGCCTCCGCGAGGACGGCCGGGTGGAGCAGGACGTCAGCGAGGAGGACGGGCGCGTCCGTCGCCTGCGGCTCACGTCAGCCGGGCGCCGCATGGCGGGGCGCCTGGAGGAGCAGAGCCTGCGGAGGTTCCAGTCGATCCTGGACGCCATTCCCTGCGAGGAGCGCGCCGCCGTGGTGAGCGCGTTGCACGTCTTGAACAGCGCGCTCTCGCGCGTGACCGAGGAGCTGCCCCATGCGAGCGATACGAGCGATACGAGCGAGCCTGTCTAGCGTTCTTCTCGGAGCTCTCCTGATGTCCCCGATCGCCGCCTGCACGCCCTCGAGCGAGGCCGCCGAGGGGCCCGCGCCGGGCGCGCCGGCGGCGGTGCCGGTCCGCTCGTTCGGCGCGCTCCGCGCGATCATGCACGAGGGGCAGACGGGGCCCGCCGTGCGCATCGGCGATATCGTGCCGGGCCCGCACGCATTCGGGATCGGGGCGCTCAGCGAGCTGCGCGGGGAGGTGACCGTCATCGACGACGCGATCTGGACCTCCTATGCGCGCGACGACGGGACCCTCGACGTGCGCCCCGCCGGGGCGGAGGAGCGGGCGACGCTCTTCGTGGTGGCGAATGTCGCGCGGTGGCAGGAGGCGACGCTCGACGCCGACGTGCCTGACGGGCAGCTCGACGCGCGCATCGAGGCGCTGCTGCGGGAGCGCGGCCTCGACACGGAGGGCGCTGTCCCGGTCCAGGTGCGCGGGGGCTTCCGCGATCTCAGCTGGCATGTCATCGACGGGAGAAAGCTCGCCACCGGCGGCGGCCACGCGGACCATGTCCGGGCGTCGGTGAGCGGGACGCTCCCCGCCGCCGAGGGGACGCTCGTGGGCTTCTTCTCGAAGCGCCACCACGGCGTCTTCACGCACATGGGGTCGAACACGCACTTCCACGTCGTCCTGCCGGAGCGATCGCTGATGGGCCACGTGGACGGCGTGACGCTCGCTCGCGGCGCGCGCGTCCTCCTGCCGGCGCCCTGAAGCTTGACCTCGCGCGCCGCCGCGCTCTCTGGCACGGAGGTTGATACCGCATCTCCCCATGAATGCCAGACACCGCTGCCGACCATCTCCCGTCACCCGGGCGCACGTCGCGGCCGATCGCCTCTCCCCGCCGGGGCGCGATGGCCTGTCCGGTCGAGGCAGGCCGCGCGCCCTTCACGCCCGGATCCGGGGCACCGGCGAGGGACCGCGTGCGCGCCCGTGAGCTCGGCGTCGCGCCCGGGATCTTCGACCCGGGCCGGCTGAACGCGATCACCGACGTGGGCGGCGTGCGCGTCGGGCACGCCACGGTCGTCGAAGGCGACGCGATCCGCACCGGCGTCACCGCCGTCCTCCCGCACGGGGCGAACCTCTACCTCGATCGCGTCCCCGCGGCGATCCACGTGGGCAACGGGTTCGGCAAGCTCGTCGGCTCCACGCAGGTCCGCGAGCTGGGCGAGCTGGAGACTCCCCTCCTCCTCACGAGCACGCTTTGCGTGTTCCGGGCGGCGGACGCGCTCGTCGAGTGGATGCTGGCGCAGCCCGGCATGGAGGAAGTCCGCTCGCTCAACCCGGTCGTCGGCGAGACAAACGACGGCGTGCTCAACGCGATCCGGCTCCGGCCGATCACCGCCGAGCACGTGCGCGCGGCGCTCGCCTCGGCGCGCGAAGGGCCCGTGCCGGAGGGGTGCGTCGGCGCGGGCACGGGGACGGTCGCGTTCGGGTGGAAGGGCGGGATCGGCACCGCCTCGCGGGTGCTGCCTGCGTCGCTCGGCGGCTCCCGCACCGGCGTGCTCGTCCAGTCGAACTTCGGCGGCGTGCTGCAGGTGATGGGGGCGCCTGTCGGAGAGGAGCTCGGCCGGTACGCATTTCGGTCGGAGATCGAGGCGAACCAGGCATCGGACCAGGAAGTCGAACCGGATCAGGGCGGCGGATCCATCCTCATCGTGGTCGCGACCGACGCGCCGCTGTCGGACCGCAACCTCGGACGCCTCGCGGCCCGCGCGATCCTGGGCCTGTCGCGCACGGGCTCCTCCGCCGCAAACGGATCCGGAGACTACGCTGTCGCCTTTTCGACGAGCGCCTCGGTGCGGCGCCCCTCCGGCGCGAAGCAACTCGTGACGACGGAGCTCGCCAACGAGGAGATGTCTGCGCTGTTCCAGGCCGTGATCGAGGCGACCGAAGAGGCCATTTACGACTCGCTCTTCACGGCCGAGACCACCGCGGGGAACGGCCGTACGGTGGAAGCCATTCCTCTGGATCGGGTCCGTGAGGTGCTGTCCAGGTACGGCGTCCCGCGGCGGGACGGCCGCTCCCGGCGGGAGTGACGGGAGGGCGTCGCAGGCGAGCCGGCGCGAGGGCGCGCCGCCATTTGCCCGTGGCGAAGCGTGGCGCTTTTGGCAACATCTCGATCCACGCCGACGCCTCGGAGGCCGCTCCGGCTTCCGAAGATCTCTTTATGCCTCAGAGTCCACGCTACCTCGTGCTGGAGGTCTTGCACACCGGGGCAGACACAATCCTGTACCGAGCGCGGCGCAACGAAGACGGACTACCGGTCGTGCTCAAGGTCCTGCGGCGCGACCACGCCAGCCCCCAGGCCCTTGGGCGGCTGCGCCACGAGCACGAGGTGGCCAGCGGGCTCGACGTGCCCGTCATCGTCAAGGCGCACGCGATCGAGGCGTTCGGCGACCAGGTGGCCCTGGTCCTGGAGGACTTCGGCGGCCGCTCGCTCGACAAGCTCCTCGACGGGCCGATGCCGCTCGAGCGCTTCTTCCCCCTCGCCCTGCGCCTCTCCGACGCGCTCGCCGAGCTGCACCGGCACCACGTCATCCACAAGGACATCAAGCCCCAGAACCTGCTCTACAACCCCGACACCGGGGAGGTGAAGCTCACCGATCTCGGGATCGCCTGCCTCTCGCCCCGCGCGTCGGAGGACCTCGCCCACGACGGGCTCATCGCGGGGACGCTGGCGTACATGGCGCCGGAGCAGACAGGCCGGATGAACCGCTCCATCGACGAGCGGACCGACCTGTACTCCCTCGGCGTCACCTTCTACGAGATGCTGACTGGCACCCTGCCCTTCCAGGCGAATGACCCCGTGGAGTGGGTGTATTGCCACATCGCCCTGACGCCGCCCTCGCCTCACGCGATCGTCCCCTCGATTCCCCCGCAGCTGTCGGCGGTCGTGCTCAAGCTGCTGGCCAAGGCCGCCGAGGAGCGTTATCAGAGCGCGCTCGGCCTCCGACACGACCTCGACCGTTGCTTCGCCGAGCTCCGGTCGCGCGGCGCCATCGACGCCTTTCCGCTGGGGCAGCGCGACGTCTCGGACCGGTTCCAGATCCCGCAGCGGCTCTACGGCCGCGAGCGCGAGGTCGAGTCGCTGCTCACCGTCTTCGAGCGCGTCGTGGCCCAGGGCCTGCCCGAGCTCGTGCTCGTGTCGGGCTACTCGGGCGTCGGCAAGTCGTCGCTCGTGGCCGAGCTGCACAGGCCGGTCGTGCGCGTGCGCGGCTTCTTCCTCTCCGGCAAGTTCGAGCAGCTCAAGCGGGACGTCCCCTACCACGCCTTCCTCCAGGCGTTTCGCGGGCTCGTGCAGGAGATCCTGTGCGTGAGCGAGGAGGAGCTCGAGCGCTGGCGGCAGCGCCTGCAGGAGGCCCTCGGCGCGAGCGGCGGGCTGCTCACCGGCGTGCTCCCCGAGCTCGAGCTGCTCCTCGGCCCGCAGCCGCCCGTGCCCGAGGTTCCGCCGGCCGAGGCACAGGGCCGGTTGCACGCGACGCTCCAGCGCTTCGTTGCCGCGTGCGCCCAGAAGGAGCACCCCGTGGCGCTCTTCCTCGACGATCTCCAGTGGGCCGACGCCGGGAGCCTCCTGCTGCTCGAGCAGCTCGCTGCCCACGGCGGCGCCGCGCACCTCCTGCTGATCGGCGCCTACCGGGACAACGAGGTCGGCCCGGCGCACCCGCTCGCGCTCATGCTGGCCGACGCGCGGAAGCGCGGCGCCCTCGTCACCGACATCGTCCTCGCGCCGCTCTCCGCCCCCGATGTCGGAGCGCTCGTCGCCGGCGCGGTCCACGCCTTGGCCGAGCAGGTCGAGCCGCTCTCGCGGCTGGTCTACGAGAAGACCGGCGGCAACCCCTTCTTCGTGATCCAGTTCCTGATGGAGCTGCACCAGGAGGGGCTCATCGCCTTCGACGCGGACGAGGGCGAGGGCGCGTGGCGGTGGGACATCGCCGCGATCCGCGACAAGGGCTTCACCGACAACGTCGTCGACCTGATGGTGGGCAAGCTGAAGCGGCTCCCGGCCTCGACGAGGGACGCGCTCAAGCTCGCCGCGTGCCTTGGCAGCAGCATGGACCTCGACACCCTCGCGATCGTCGCGAGCCGGCCGGCGGCAGGGCTCCGCGAGGCGCTCGAGGAGGCCGTGCGGGAGGGGCTGCTCCTCCGCCGCAATGGCGCGTACCGGTTCCTCCATGACCGGGTGGAGCAAGCCGCTTATTCGCTCATCCCGGCGGGACAGCTCGCCGAGATGCACCTGAGAATCGGCCAGCTACTCTTGAAGGCCCAGCGCGCAGAGGAGCGCGAAGATGCGCTCTTCAACATCGTGGGCCACCTCAACCGCGGCGCCGCGCTCATCCGATCTCCGGCGGAGCGGGCCGAGCTCGCCGCGCTGAACCTCCGCGCCGGCAGGAAGGCCAAGGCCGCGGCGGCCTACCAGTCTGCCGCCGCGCTCTTCGCCGCAGGCCTCGACCTGCTCGCGCCGGACCGCTGGGAGACGCAGCACGAGCTGGCCTACGACCTGACCATCGAGCGCGCGCACGCCGCGTACATCACCGGCAGCACCGAGGAAGCCGAGCGGCTCCTGGAAGAGCTCATGGCTCGCGCGAGGATCGAGACGGCCGCCGTCGTCGAGCTCGCCCTCGCGTTCTACCAGACCCGCGGGCAGTGCGCCCGAGCGGTGGAGATCGGGCTCTCATGGCTCCGCGCCCGCGACGTCCCTCTTCCGCTCCACCCCACCGACGCGCAGATCAAAGAGGGGACGGAGCGCGTCTGGCAGGCCCTGGGCGACCGGGCGATCGAGGACCTGATCCATCTGCCCGCCATGACGCTCCCGGAGATCAAGATCACGATGGGCGTGATGCATCGCGTGACCGGCCCTGCGATCTTCGTGGACCAGGACCTGCACTATCTCGTCGTCATGCACATGGTCAAGCTCAGCCTGCGCCACGGCAACGCCGAGAGCTCCGCTCACGCGTACGCCGCCTTCGCGAGGCTGATCGGCCCGAGGTTCGGGCGCTACAAGGAGGCCTATCTATTCGGCAAGCTCGGCCGCGACCTGGCGGACAGGAGCGGCCTCCTCAGCACGAAATCGCTGGTGTTCACGCTCTTCGGACAGCATGTCGTGTTCTGGACACACCACTACAGAGAGACGTATCCGTTTACGCGCGCCGGCTTCAGCGCCGCGATCGAGTCCGGCAACCTGAACGACGCCTGTTTCAACTGCATCTGGGCCTCCCTGTTCCCGCTGCTCTGCGGCGAGCCGCTGGAGGATGTCCTCCACCAGACCGAGGACCGCCTCGGCTTCGTGCGCAAGGCCGGATACGAGTTCGCTCACGGCGCCCTCCTCGGCGGCCACGGCATGATCCAGGCGCTGCGAGGCAGGCCGGTCCACTTCTCGATGCTGGATGGATCCGAGCTGGATCAGGGCGCCTTCGAAGCGCGGCTGAACGAGGGGGATATGCAGGGCGTTCGCGGCCTTTATTACAGCCTGAAGGCCCAGGCGCTCTTCGTGCTCGGCTCGCCGGGAGAGGCCGTCGCGGCGGCGACCCGCGTGAGGGTCGAGCACCCCTGGAGGACCGAGCCGTACGCGCTCATCGCCGAGAACTTTTATTATTTCGCGCTCGCGCTCGCGGCCCTCTGCGACGAAGGGCGGCCATCCCCGCCGCGGGCGCTCCCCGAAGGGCTCCTCGAGTGCGAGCGGCAGCTCGGCGAGTGGGCGGAGAGCTGCCCCCCGAACTTCCTTCACAAGCACGCCCTCGTCCGCGCCGAGATCGCCCGTCTCCTGGGGCAGGAACCGGAGGCCATCCGGCTTTACGAGCACGCCATCGCATCGGCGCGGGAGGGCGGCTTCGTCCAGCACGAGGCCATCGCCTGCGAGCTCGCCGCGGGCTTCTACCGCGCGCGCGGCCTGTCCACGCCCGAAGGCGCCTACCTGCGAAGGGCACGCGCCGGCTACTTCCGATGGGGCGCCCACGCCAAGGTGGAGCAGCTCGACCAGCGCTACCCCGATCTCGTCGAGCGCAAGCCGATCGCCCCCACGGCCACCTTCGCCGTGCGGGCCGAGCAGTTCGACGTCCTGTCGGTCGTCAAGGCCGCGCAGAGCATCTCCGGCGAGCTCAAGCTCCCGCGCCTGCTCGAGATGCTGCTGCGCATCGTGGTCGAGCACGCGGGCGCCGAGGAGGGCTATGTGCTCCTGCTCCGGGAGGATCGCCTGTCGACCGCGGCGGCGATCAAGGCGCCGGACGGCGAGGCGCGGCTGCTCGGCGCGGCGGAGACACCGGCGGCGGCGCCGCCGCGGTCCATCCTCAACTACGTTCGCCGGAGCCACGAGCGCGTGCTGCTCGACGACGCCGCCGCCAGGCACCCGTTCTCGGAGGACGCGTATTTCACCCAGAAGAGACCGAGGTCGGTGCTCTGCCTCCCGATCGTCCGGCAAACCCGGCTGCTCGGCCTGCTCTACCTGGAGAACAGGCTCGTCGCCGGGGCCTTCACCCCCGGACGGCTCAACGTGCTCGAGCTGCTCGCCTCGCAGTCGGCCATCTCGCTGGAGAACGCCATGCTCTACTCCCAGGTCGAGCAGGAGAACGCCGAGCGCCGGCGGGCGGAGCACGCGCTGAAGGCCAACCAGGCAACGCTCCAGGCCATCGTCGACAACTCGGCCGCGGCCATCTACCTGAAGGATCACGAGGGACGACATCTGCTTGCCAACCGGCACGTGGGCAACCTCCTGCGCCTGCCGATGGAGAAGATCCTTGGAACGACGCTCGCTGATCTCTTCGATGCTCCGGGCGCCGCGGCCGTAGAAGACCACGATCGGAAGGTGCTCGATGCGGGCGTGCCGATGGAGTGGGAGGAGGTGGTGCCGCTGGAGGACGGGCTGCACACCTTCCTGTCGGTCAAGTTCCCGCTCGGCGAGGGGGTCATGCCGGGCGTGCTGTGCGGCATCTCCACGGACATCACCGAGCGCAAGCGGGCCGAGCAGGCCGAGCGCTTCCTGGCCGAGGCGGGCCGCAGGCTGATGGCCCTCGACTACAGCACGACCCTCGAGAGCGTGGCGCGGCTCGCGGTGCCCGAGCTGGCCGACCAGTGCCTCGTCGATGTGCGCCTTGATCACGACGCCCCGGGACACACGGCCACTGCGGGCGTGCCCGACGAGCTGGTCGACGCCGTGAAGGACGCGCTGCGGCCCCTGACCGCGGCGTCGCCGGTCCGGCCCGAGGTGGGCGACGTTGGCGCCGCGCCGCTCCTGCGGCAGCTCGGCATTCACGCGTTCCTCCGGGTTCCGCTCCTCGCGCGCGACCGGTGCTTCGGGGTCATGACCTTGCTGGCGACCGCGCCCTGGCGCCATTACGGCCCTGCCGACCTGTGGCTGGCCGAGGAGCTGGGGAGTCGCGCGGCGCTCGCGCTCGACAACGCCCGTCTGTTCGCCGAGGCGCAGAAGGCCATCGAGCGGCGGGACGAGTTCCTCCTCGTCGCCTCGCACGAGCTCAAGACCCCGCTGACCTCGCTGAAGATGCAGGCGCACCTCATCGAGCGGCTGCTGCGTCGCTACCAGCGGGCCGAGATCGCCCCGGAGCGGATCGACGCGGCGCTCCAGGTCCTCAATCGCCAGATCGCGCGCCTCGCCCACCTCGTCAACGAGCTGCTCGACGTGACCCGGCTCAGCGCCGGGCGGCTGACGCTCGTGCGCACGCCGGTCGATCTGGCGGCCCTGACGCGCGAGGTCGTCGAGCGCATGCGCCAGCAGCTCGCCGACGCCCGCTGCGGCGTCCAGCTCGAGCTGGACGAGCCCGTGGTCGGGCGCTGGGATCCGTCTCGCGTGGAGCAGGTCCTCATCAACCTCCTGTCCAACGCGATGAAGTACGGCGCCGGCGGCCCCATTCATGTCGTCGTGCGCGGGCAGTCCGAGCGCGCGACGCTCGTGGTCCGGGATCACGGAATGGGCATTGCGGAGGCGGATCAGGCCAGGATCTTCGAGCGCTTCGAGCGCGCGGTGTCGGTCCGCAACTTCGGCGGGCTCGGCCTCGGGCTCTACATCGTCCGCTCGATCGTGACCTCGCACGGCGGCACCATCCGCGTGGAGAGCGAGCCGGGCGCCGGCGCCACCTTCATCGTGGAGCTCCCTCTGGATGCGGCCGAGACCGAGACAGACACCGACGGCCAGGGCGCCCTCCTCCCGCCAGCGTAGGTGTTCACCGAGGCCTCTGCGAGCGATTCAGCCTGCTTGCTGCCGGTCGCGACGTGAAGCGCCCTGAGCGCCGATTCCACAACGGACACTTCCCGTCCGATCGCAGCCCTCGACGCCTCGCGGCCCGCACGATCGTGCGCCCATTGCGCACGGGTTCGTCCGCCGCGAACGGATCCGGCGACTGCGCTGACGCCGCTTCGACGAACACCTGGCACGACCCGGGGCGCCGCAGGCGAGCCGGCGCGAGGGCGCGCCGCGATTTGTCCATGGCGAAGCGCGGCACTTTTGGCAACATCTTGATCCACGTCGACGCCTCGGAGGCCGCTCCGGCTTTCGATGATCTTCCTATGCCCCAGAGTCCACGCTACCTCGTGCTGGAGGTCCTGCACACCGGGGCAGACACGATCCTCTATCGAGCGCGGCGCAACGAAGACGGACTACCGGTCGTGCTCAAGGTCCTGCGGCGCGACCACGCCAGCCCTCAGGCCCTCGGGCGGCTGCGCCACGAGCACGAGGTGGCCAGCCGGCTCGACGTGCCCGTCATCGTGAAGGCGTACGCGATCGAGGCGCTCGGCGACCAGGTGGCCCTGGTCCTGGAGGACTTCGGCGGCCGCTCGCTCGACAAGCTCCTCGACGGGCCGATGCCGCTCGAGCGCTTCTTCCCCCTCGCCCTGCGCCTCTCCGACGCGCTCGCCGAGCTGCATCGGCACCATGTCATCCACAAGGACATCAAGCCCCAGAACCTGCTCTACAACCCCGATACCGGGGAGGTGAAGCTCACCGATCTCGGGATCGCCCGCCTCTCGCCCCGCGCGCCGGAGGACCTCGCCCACGACGGGCTCATCGCGGGGACGCTGGCGTACATGGCGCCGGAGCAGACGGGCCGGATGAACCGTTCCATCGACGAGCGGACCGACCTGTACTCCCTCGGCGTCACCTTCTACGAGATGCTGACTGGCACCCTGCCCTTCCAGGCGAGCGACCCCGTGGAGTGGGTGTATTGCCACATCGCCCTGACGCCGCCCTCGCCTCACGCGATCGTCCCCTCGATTCCCCCGCAGCTGTCGGCGGTCGTGCTCAAGCTGCTGGCCAAGGCCGCCGAGGAGCGTTATCAGAGCGCGCTCGGCCTCCGGCACGACCTCGACCGTTGCTTCGCCGAGCTCCGGTCGCGCGGCGCCATCGACGCCTTTCCGCTCGGGCAGCGCGACGTCTCGGACCGGTTCCAGATCCCGCAGCGGCTCTACGGCCGCGAGCGCGAGGTCGAGGCGCTGCTCGCCGTCTTCGAGCGCGTCGTGGCGCAGGGCCTGCCCGAGCTCGTGCTCGTGTCGGGCTACTCGGGCGTCGGCAAGTCGTCGCTCGTGGCCGAGCTGCACAGGCCGGTCGTGCGCGAGCGGGGCTTCTTCCTCTCCGGCAAGTTCGAGCAGCTCAAGCGGGACGTCCCCTACCACGCCTTCCTTCAGGCGTTTCGCGGGCTCGTGCAGGAGATCCTGTGCGTGAGCGAGGAGGAGCTCGAGCGCTGGCGGCAGCGCCTGCGGGAGGCCCTCGGCGCGAGCGGCGGGCTGCTCACCGGCGTGCTCCCCGAGCTCGAGCTGCTCCTCGGCCCGCAGCCGCCGGTACCCGAGCTCCCTGCGGTCGAGGCCCGGCACCGGTTCCACGCGACGCTCCAGCGCTTCGTCGCCGCGTGCGTCCAGAAGGAGCACCCGATGGTGCTCTTCATCGACGACCTCCAGTGGGCCGACGCCGGGAGCCTCCAGCTGCTCGAGCAGCTCGTCACGTACGCCGAGGCCGAGCACCTCCTGCTGATCGGCGCCTACCGGGACAACGAGATCGGCCCGGCGCACCCGCTGTCGCTCATGCTGGCCGACGCGCGAAAGCGCGGCGCCCTCGTCACCGACATCGTCCTCGCGCCGCTCTCTCCGTCCGACGTCGGCGCGCTCGTCGCCGGCGCGGTGCACGCCCCGGCTGCGCAGGTCGAGCCGCTCGCCCGGCTCATCTACGAGAAGACCGGCGGCAACCCCTTCTTCGCGATCCAGTTCCTGATGGAGCTGCACCAGGAGGGGCTCATCGCCTTCGACGCGGAGGCGGGGGCCTTTCGCTGGGACATCGCCGCGATCCGCGACAAGGGCTTCAGCGACAACGTCGTCGACCTGATGGTGGGCAAGCTGAAGCGGCTCTCCGCCCCGGCGCAGGACGCGCTCAAGCTCGCCGCGTGCCTCGGCAGCAGCCTGATCCTCGACACCCTCGCGGTGGTCGCGAAGCGCCCGGCGACGGAGCTCGGCGAGGCGCTCGCGGAGGCCGTGCGAGAGGGGCTGCTCCTCCGCCGCAATGGCGCGTACCGGTTCCTCCACGACCGGGTGCAGCAGGCCGCCCAGGCGCTCATCCCCGCGGCGCAGCTCGCCGAGGTGCACCTGAGAATCGGCCAGCTACTCTTGAAGGCCCAGCGCGCAGAGGAGCGCGAAGATGCGCTCTTCAACATCGTGGGCCACCTCAACCGCGGCGCCGCGCTCATCCGATCTCCGGCGGAGCGGGCCGAGCTCGCCGCGCTGAACCTCCGCGCCGGCAGGAGGGCCAAGGCCGCGGCGGCCCACGAGACCGCCGCCGCCCTCTTCGCCGCGGGCATGGCCCTCCTCTCCGAGGAGCGCTGGGAGACGCAGTACGAGCTCGCCCACGACCTGAGCCTGGAGCGCGCGTACGCCGCGTACGTCATCGGCAGCTTCGAAGAAGCCGAGCGGCTCCTGGAAGAGCTCATGGCTCGCACGAGGACCAGGGTCGAGAGGGCCGCTGTCGTCGAGCTCGCCGTCGCGCTGAACGTCACCCGCGGACAGGTCGCGCGCGCCGTGGAGCTCGGGCTCTCGTGCCTCCGCGCCTGGGACATCGATGTACCGCTCCCTGTCACCGACGCGCAGGCCGAAGAGGAGACCGAGAGCGTCTGGCAGATCCTGGGCGATCGGCCCATCGAGGACCTGATCCATCTGCCCGCCATGACGCACCCGGAGTTCAAGATCGCGATGGGGGTCCTCCGGGGCGTGGCCGTCCCGGCGTTCTTCGTGGACCCGGACCTGCACTATCTGCTCGTGGTGCGCATGGTCAAGCTCAGCCTCCGCCACGGCAATGCGGAGAGCTCCGCCCACGCGTACGCCGCCTTCGCGCGGGTGCTCGCCCCGCGGTTCGGGCGCTACAAGGAGGCTTATCTGTTCGGCAAGCTCGCCTGCGACCTGGCGGACAGGAGCCCCGTCCTCGCCATAAAATCCCCGGTGTTCACGCTGTTCGGACAGCAGATCGTCTTCTGGATGCGCCACTACAGAGAGACGTATCCGTATACGCGCGCCGGCTTCAACGCCGCGGTGGAATGCGGCGACTGGAACAACGCCTGTTACAACTGCATCTGGGCGCCGACGTTCCCGCTGCTCTGCGGTGAGCCGCTGGAGGACGTCCTCCACCAGACCGAGGACCGCCTCGGCTTCGTGCGCAAGGCCGGTTATGCGTTCGTTCATGCCGTCCTCCTCGGCGTCCGGTACCTCATCCAGACGCTGCGCGGGCGGCCGGTCCATTTCTCGATGCTGGACGGCTCCGAGCTGGATCAGGCGGGCTTCGAGGAGTGGCTCTCTCCAGCGGGCTCGCGCAGCGCTGACAGCCTGTATTACAGCCTGAAGGCGCAGGCGCTGTTCATCCTCGGCTCTCCGGGCGAGGCGCTCGCGGCGTCGTCCCGTCTGGTCGTCGATTACAACGGGAAGAACGACACGCACGCGCTCGTCGCCGAGACCTTCTACTATCACGCGCTCGCGCTCGCCGCCGTCTGCGGCGAGGCACAGCCGCCCGAAGGGCTCCTCCAGTGCGAGCGGCAGCTCGGCGAGTGGGCGGAGAGCTGCCCCCCGAACTTCCTTCACAAGCACACCCTCGTCCGCGCCGAGATCGCCCGTCTCCTGGGGCAGGAGCCGGAGGCCATCCGGCTTTACGAGCACGCCATCGCATCGGCGCGGGAGGGCGGCTTCGTCCAGCACGAGGCCATCGCCTGCGAGCTCGCCGCGGGCTTCTACCGCGCGCGCGGCCTGTCCACGCCCGAAGGCGCCTACCTGCGAAGGGCACGCGCCGGCTACTTCCGCTGGGGCGCCCACGCCAAGGTGGAGCAGCTCGACCAGCGCTACCCCGATCTCGTCGAGCGCAAACCGATCGCCCCCACGGTCACCTTCGCCGTGCGGGCCGAGCAGTTCGACGTCCTGTCGGTCGTCAAGGCCGCGCAGAGCATCTCCGGCGAGCTCAAGCTCCCGCGCCTGCTCGAGATGCTGCTGCGCATCGTGGTCGAGCACGCGGGCGCCGGCGAGGGTTATGTGCTCCTGGTCCGGGAAGATCGCCTGTCGACCGCGGCGGCGATCGCGGCCTCCGGGGGCGCGGCGCGGCTGCTCGACGCGGGCGAGACGGCGGCGGCGGCGCTGCCGCGGTCCATCCTCAACTACGTTCGCCGGAGCCACGAGCGCGTGCTGCTCGACGACGCCGCCGCCAGACACCCGTTCTCGGAGGACGCGTATTTCACCCAGAGGAGGCCGAGATCGGTGCTGTGCCTCCCGATCGTGCGGCAGGCCCGTCTGCTCGGCCTGCTTTATCTGGAGAACAAGCTCGTCGCCGGGGCGTTCACCCCGGCGCGGCTCAGCGTGCTCGAGCTGCTCGCCTCGCAGTCGGCCATCTCGCTGGAGAACGCCATGCTCTATTCCCAGGTCGAGCAGGAGAACGCCGAGCGCCGGCGGGCGGAGCAGGCGCTGAAGGCCAACCAGGCGACGCTGCAAGCGATCGTGGACAACTCGAGCACGGCCATCTATCTGAAGGATCGCGAGGGCCGGTATGTGCTCGCCAACCGGCAGACGGGCAAGGCCGTGGGGCTGTCGAGCCATGAGGTCCTCGGAAAGACCGACGTCGAGCTCTTTCCTAGGCCGACCGTCGAGACCCTCCAGAGCAACGACCGGCGCGTGCTCGAGGCGGGCGAGCCGCTGGAGTTCGAGGAGGAGATATGGGTGAAGGACGGGCCGCACACCTTCCTGTCGGTCAAGTTCCCGCTCGGCGAGGGGGTCATGCCGGGCGTGCTGTGCGGCATCTCCACGGACATCACCGAGCGCAAGCGGGCCGAGCAGGCCGAGCGCTTCCTGGCCGAGGCGGGTCGCAGGCTGATGGCCCTCGGCTACAGCACGACCCTCGAGAGCGTGGCGCAGCTCGCGGTGCCCGAGCTGGCCGACCAGTGCCTCGTCGATGTGCGCCTCGATCACGACGCCCCGGGACACACGGCCACTGCGGGCGTGCCCGACGAGCTGGTCGACGCCGTGAAGGACGCGCTGCGGCCCCTGACCGCGGCGTCGCCGGTCCGGCCCGAGGTGGGCGACGTCGGCGCCGCGCCGCGCCTGCGGCAGCTCGGCATTCACGCGTTCCTCCGGGTTCCGCTCCTCGCGCGCGACCGGTGCTTCGGGGTCATGACCTTGCTGGCGACCGCGCCCTGGCGCCATTACGGCCCTGCCGACCTGTGGCTGGCCGAGGAGCTGGGGAGTCGCGCGGCGCTCGCGCTCGACAACGCCCGTCTGTTCGCCGAGGCGCAGAAGGCCATCGAGCGGCGGGACGAGTTCCTCCTCGTCGCCTCGCACGAGCTCAAGACCCCGCTGACCTCGCTGAAGATGCAAGCGCACCTCATCGAGCGGCTGCTGCGTCGTTACCAGCGGGCCGAGATCGCCCCGGAGCGGATCGACGCGGCGCTCCAGGTCCTCAATCGCCAGATCGCGCGCCTCGCCCACCTCGTCAACGAGCTGCTCGACGTGACCCGGCTCAGCGCCGGGCGGCTGACGCTCGTGCGCACGCCGGTCGATCTGGCGGCCCTGACGCGCGAGGTCGTCGAGCGCATGCGCCAGCAGCTCGCCGACGCCCGCTGCGGCGTCCAGCTCGAGCTGGACGAGCCCGTGGTCGGGCGCTGGGATCCGTCTCGCGTAGAGCAGGTCCTCATCAACCTCCTGTCCAACGCGATGAAATACGGCGCCGGCGGCCCCATTCATGTCGTCGTGCGCGGGCAGTCCGAGCGCGCGACGCTCGTGGTCCGGGACCACGGAATGGGCATTGCGGAGGCGGATCAGGCCAGGATCTTCGAGCGCTTCGAGCGCGCGGTGTCGGTCCGCAACTTCGGCGGGCTCGGCCTCGGGCTCTACATCGTCCGCTCGATCGTGACCTCGCACGGCGGCACCATCCGCGTGGAGAGCGAGCCGGGCGCCGGCGCCACCTTCATCGTGGAGCTCCCTCTGGATGCGGCCGAGACCGAGACAGACACCGACAGCCGGAGTGCCGTGCTCCCGTCGGCGTAGGGCGTCCGGCGGGGATCGCTCGGAGCGATTGACCCGCACCGGACGTCTGGCCGTCCGGGGTCGGACGGCTGACCACCGCATCGCGCCTCACGCCGGCGGCGCGGAGAGCGCCTCGGCCAGCGCGTCGCCGAGGTGAGCGGCGTCGTTCCAGACGACGACGCGGTAGCCGCTGCTCGGGTCGTGCTCGATCAGGGAGACTCCCGTGTTCGCCAGCACCTGCAGCGCCTTCAGCCCGCCGGCGTCCATCTGGAGTATCCGCCCGACAGCGGTCTTGATGGCCGCGCCGTGGGACACCAGCCCGACCGCCTCGCCCGCGTGCCGCTCCGCGATCCGGTCGAGCGCGCGCATCATGCGATCGCCGAGCTCCGCGTACGTCTCGCCGCCCCCGCGCCGGACATCGACGCCGCGCCGCCATGCAGCCCACTCCTCGGGGAAGCGCGCCTGCACGTCGGCGCGGCTGAGCCCCTGCCAGGCGCCGAGGCTCACCTCCCGCAACGCTGGGTCCGCGACGGCCTCGAGGCCCAGCGCCGAGGCCACGCGCTCCGCCGTCTCCTCGGCGCGCTCGAGGTCGGAGCAGTAGACCGCCGAGAGCCGGATCCGCGCGCCGGCGAGCCGCTCGGCGAGCCGCGCGGCCTGTTCGCGCCCGCGCGCGTTGAGCCCGCGCCCCGCCTGTCCCTGGAAGACCTGCGCGCGGTTGTCGTCGGTCTCCCCGTGCCGGATGAGCAACAGCTTCGTGGTGGCGTGCACGATGGCCGCACTGTAGCAGGGCGCGCGCGGCGCGATGGCGCTGACAGGCGCTCTGCTCCTCTGATAGGGTAGCCCCCCCCAGGAGACCGCCATGCCTCGCTTGAACCAGATCATCGCCATCGAGAAGGGCGTCAAGGCCCGCTCCCACCAGCGCCTCACCGAGGCGCACCACGCGCTGCAGAAGCCGGCGCTGCTCTCCGGGATCGCGCGCACCTACAGGTCGAAGGACGAGGAAGGGGAGCAGCTCCCGCCCGAGGCGACGAGGGTGCAGGCGAAGGCCGAGGAGATCATCCGGAGCACGGTCGACATCCTGGGCGAGCTCTTCGACGTCACGGCCACAAAGGACTACGCCAACTGCAAGGCGCGCGCGGACGTGGTGGTCGACGGCAAGGTGCTGCTCACGGGGGCGCCGGTGACCTACCTGCTCTTCCTGGAGAAGCAGCTCGTCGACCTGCACACCTTCATCAAGAAGCTGCCGGTGCTCGACGCGTCCGAGAGCTGGACGTTCGATCCCTCCGCGGACTCCTGGGCGACCGAGCCGGTGCAGACCGCGCGGACCAAGAAGATCCCGCGCAACCACGTCAAGGCCGAGGCGACGGACAAGCACCCCGCGCAGGTGGAGGTCTATCACGAGGATATCGTGGTCGGTTACTGGAAGACGGTGAAGTTCTCGGGCGCGCTGCCGGCGCGGCGCATCAACGAGCTGCTCGATCGGGTGGAGAAGCTGCAGAAGGCGGTCAAGTTCGCCCGCGAGGAGGCGAACAACCAGGCGGCCGACGAGCAGAAGGTCGGGGCCGCCGTCCTCGGGTTCATCTTCGGCGCCTGACGCGCGCCCGCTCCCCTGCCCCGGCGGCGCTTGCGCGGCGGCCGCCGGGGCGATATCGTGGCGGCGGAGTGCAAGTTGAAGCTCAAGCTCAGCTTGATGGGCACGGCGCCCCAGTGCAGGTTCGAGCCCTGCCCCCGCCATTTCATCGTCGCCTTCACGGCGGGGTAGCCCAACTCGGTAGAGGCAGCGCCGGCCCGATCAATGGTCTCAAGCTCTCACTCCAGGCTCGAGCATTCGCCGCCGATCACCCAATCGAACGGGAAGAGGCTAAAATCGTCGGATGCTGGTTCAATTCCAGCCTGGCCAGCCCGCGCCGCGGTGAGGCGATGCCTCCCCTCGCGCGGCGCCGGGGTGTTCCCGCCCCGGCGCGCAGATCACAATGGCCGGTAGTTCAATGGCAGAGCACGACGGTGTGAGGACTGACCTCTGACCTTAAACGTGTGGGTGTGCGCAGATGGCGGCAAACCGAGGCCCGGGACTAGGCTACAGTCCCGGGCCTCACCTATTTCAGGCGCCAGCGGGCCGCGGGCGCCGTCCCCGCGGAGGTCAAACGCCGGTTGACGGCTCTCCCGGGTGCCGGTCCGGCGAGCGCCCGGACGACGAGGCCTCCTCCAGCGCGAGCTTCGCAGGGAGGCGCGCGCTCGGAAACAGCAGATGCGCGAGGACCGGCGAGAGCGCCGCCAGAACAGCCGCCAGGCTGAAGTGCAACGGATAGCCGAGGCGCCCCGCCGAGAACCCGCTCGCGGCCGAGGCGACCCCCGTGGCGATCACCACCACGCTGGCCTGAACGGTGTAGTCCGTGGCGGCGCTCTCCCGATCGGTCCAGTCCATCATGCACGTGAAGAGCGCCGCCGTGGCCATCCCTCCGGCGAAGTGCTCGAACGCGCAGAGCGCCGTCAGCAGCGGCACCCCTGCATCTGCGCGGGCGACGTACGCGTACCCGAGCACGCTCGCCGCCTGGAGGACCGCGAAGCCGACGAGCGACGATCGCCGCCCGAGCCGCAGCACAAGCGCCCCACCGGTCAGCGCGCCGAGCAGCCCCGCCACGAAGCCCACCGTCCCGAGCAGCCAGCCGAGTTCCGCGAGGGAGAGGCCGAGATCGGACAGGAACGGCCGGAGCATGCCGACCGCAAAGGCGTCGCCGAGCTTGTACACGACGATGAGCGCGAGCACCCGCCGGGCATGAGGGCGTTTCCAGAACGAGGCGGCAATGGCGGCAACCGACGAGGAGGATCGCGCCCCCTCGCGCCCGCCCCCCGCCTCGCGGGCGAGCAGCGTGGGGACGCTCAGGAGCGCGATGAACAGCGCCATGATGGCGAAGGTGAGCCGCCAGCCCAGCCGCTCGAAGAAGACGAGCAGCACCCCTCCGCCCACGATCATCCCGGCCCGATAGCCGGCCACCTGGATGCCGTTGGCCCAGCCCCGCTCGCGCGGCTCCAGCATGTCCACCGCCAGGCCGTCCGTGGCGATGTCCTGGGTCGCCGAGAGCAGATTGACGATCAGCACCGCCACGAGGACAGAGGAGAGCCCCTCCCCCGGCTCCCGCAGCGAGACGAGCCCGAGCGCCACGATCGTGAGCCCTTGCAGGGGGAGGATCCACGAGCGGCGGCGCCCGAGCCGGGGAAAGAAGAAGCGATCGACGAGCGGCGCCCAGAGGAACTTGAGCCCCCACGGGAGCGCGAGCAGCGAGGCGAGGCCGATGCCCTCCAGCGAGATCCCCTGCTTGCGCAGGAGGACGGGGAGCGCCTGGGTGAAGAACCCGAACGGGAGACCCTGGCACATGTAGAGCGACGTCAAGAGCCCGAGCCGTCGCAAGGACAGGTGGGGAAAGCGCATCAGCGGCTCGCCTTCCTGGTGGCCGAGGAGAGACCGAAGAGCCCCGACGCCATCGCCCACGTCGCGCCGGCGGCCGAGCCCGGGGGGATGAGATCGCGCGCCGTGGCCGCGAGCACGAAATACCCCTGAATGGTGGCCACGATGGCCGCTGCCGCGGCGTCCACGTCGCCGCGCGCGCAGGAGAACACCCGCTCCCGCGCGCCGCGCCGCGCGATCGCGGCGAGCTTCTTGACCGCGCTCTCGAGCGCTCCCGCGAACGCCTTTTGCACCTCGGCGTCCCGGAGCGCCTCGCCGCTCACGCAGATCCAGCACGCGAGCGCCTGCGGGTCGGCCCCCTCGCCCACCCGCAGGTGCGCGTCGATGAACGCGCGGAGCTCGGCCTCCGGATCGCCCGCCGCGGGAGCGAGCCGCCGCTCGATCCGATCGGCATACTCCTGCGCGAGCAGCGCGACGGCGGCGAGCAGGATCTCTCGCTTGCTCTCGAAGTGGTAGTGGATGAGCCCCGGCGCGAGGTGAGCCGCCGCCGCGATGGCCCCGATGGACGCCCCCTCATAGCCGCGCTCCGCCATGACCATCAAGAGAGCGCGCGCGATCTGGGCTCGACGTTCGGCGGTGTTGGACGGGCGAGGCATCCTGCCGCTCCTGCGCCCGCTGGCGCACCAGTTTATTGGTTGGTCGTACAACCAACTTATGAAACGACCTCGGCCGCCTGTCAAGGAGGGGCTCGGGACGCTCGAGCAGGATCGCGCCGGGCGGGCTGCAGAGGCAGCAGGTAAGCTACGGCGTCCCGCCATCAAGGAGCTCGTTCGATGATGTCGCGTTCTCTCTCGTGGATGATCGCAGGGCAGCTCTCCTGCGCCTGCCTCGTCTCCTCGTCCTGCGCGCCGTCGTCGCCCCCCGGCGACCCAGGCGGACAAGGCGCCGGCGGCTCGGGGGCAGGTGCGGGCGGCGCTGGCGGAGAGGCCGGCGCTGGCGGAGAGGCCGGCGCTGGCGGAGAGGCCGGCGCTGGCGGGGAGGCCGGCGCTGGCGGAGAGGCCGGCGCTGGCGGAGAGGCCGGCGCTGGCGGAGAGGCCGGCGCTGGCGGGGAGGCCGGCGCTGGCGGCTCGGGCGGGAGCGAGCCGGGAGCCGGGGAATCCGAGCTCCTCTCGGGGCGGGACCAGGCCAGCGCTCCTTTCAGGGCGGTGGGACGGCTGAGCGGCGGGCTCGGCTCCGGCGCCTGCACAGCCTTTCTCGTCGACCCCGCGGGGCGCCCCGAGGCGCCGGCGCACGTGCTGACCAACGCCCACTGCACCCACGAGTGGGCCCTGGAGGCCGCGGCCAACGCGGTGTTCGTGGACACCGAGGCGACCCCGGAGCTGCGGATGATCTTCAACTACTTCGGCGACACCGAGGACGCGCAGGTGGAGGTCCCGGCGAAGACGATCCGCTATGCGACGATGAAGGGCACCGACCTGGCGGTGGTCGAGCTCGACACGACGATCGGCGCCCTCGCGGCGCGCGGCGTCGTCGCGCTCGGCCTCGCGCCCTCGGCGCCGCCTCCGGGGGCGCGCGTGTCGGTGGTCGGCGCGCCGCAGCTCGAGGTGGAGTTCCTGCGGCGCGCCCGCTGCAGCGAGGAGGGCACCTTCGATATCGTCGAGCTCCGCTGGCACTGGTTCGGCGCGCACCGGAACCGCTGCGCCGACATCGCGAACGGCAGCTCGGGCTCGCCGGTGCTGGACGACGCGCAGCGGGTCTATGCGATCGTCAACACCACGACCCTGGGGAGCCCGCCCGACGGCGACTGCTTCCTCGGCAGGCCTTGCGAGATCGACGCGCCCCCCGGGGTGTCGTCCGGGGGCGCGAGCTACGCCGTCGACGTGACCGGCGTGAGCGCCTGCTTCGGGGACGACGGTCGCTTCGCGCTGGATCGCGAGGGCTGCGCGCTCGACGCCGGCCGGGCGCTCGACGTGCTGGCCTATCCCGCTCCCCGCGAGCGACCGAGCGACCCGGTGACCGGCGCGACGAACCCCTGGAATGTGACGCTCGGCGCGCGGGACGCGCTCGGGTTCTTCCGCTACAAGCTGGGGCGCGCCGGCGAGGTCGACTGCCGCCGGCCAGAGGGCTATTCAGCCCCGATCAAGCTCGATTCCCAGGAGCTGTCGGCCCTTTCGCTGCCCGAGGCCGAGGGGGTCCACCTGCTCTGCGTGCTCGCCGGCCCGACGGCGACGCCCGACGCCGCGTGGCAGCCGCTCTCGTTCCCCACGGTCGTCCTCACCACGATCGACACGACCCCGCCCTCGCGCCGTCCCGAGCTCTCGCGCGGGGGAGACGCGACGGAGGGCATGCGCGTCGAGCCGATCTTCTCCCTGCCGGAGCTCGCGGACTTCGAGTACCGCTTCGGCCCCCAGGACACGACCGACTGCGATGATCCGGCCGCCGAGTGGCTCAGATACCGGCGGTTTCCCATCTTCCTCGACCCCCGCGCCCTGCCGGCCCGGTTCTGCGTGCGCGCCACGGACTGGGCAGGCAACGTGGGGAAGCCGTTCGACTACCTGCTGCCCGAGTGAGCCACGTCGCTCGCCAGCCGAGGCGGCGCCGGCCTCGGGAGCACGAACTCTTCCGCCGCGAACCCTTTGCACACGCCTGGCCCCATCCGGCGGAACCCGAGCTTCTCGAGCACCCTGACCGACGCGGCGTTCTCGAGCATCGCATGCGCGACGAGGCGCGGGAGCCCGAGCTCCTCGAACGCATACCGGATGCACGCCGCGGCCGACTCCGTGGCGTAGCCTCGGCCCCAGTGCTTCCGGAGGAAGCGGTATCCGAGATCCGCGAGCTCGTCGTCCTCGTGCCACCTCAGCCCGCACCAGCCGAGCTTCTCCCCCGTCTTCCGGTCCGAGACGACGAACCGGCCCATGCGGAATGCCTCGAACTGGTGCGCGAGCCGCGCGATCACCGCGCGCGCCTCGTCCTCGCTGGCGAACGCGGGGTCCCCCGTGTAGCGGAGCACCTCGGGATCGGCGTTCAGCTCCATCATGAACGGGACGTCGGAGGCCCGGTGGGGGCGGAGGCTCAGGCGTTCCGTCGAGAGGACAGCGGGGTAGTCGTCAGGTTCGTTCCTGTCGAGGGCGACCATCCTGCGATCCTACCGGGTCCGCCACGGCGATGCACCCGCGGGGTCGACCGGGCGGGAGCGTCGCCCCGGATCGGGCCCTGACACAGTGCGGCCCACGGTCGCTCTGGGTGCCTCGTGCGGCCGGCGCGGGGCCCGCGCTCGACGGCGGCCGCCCTCGTCGGGCGCTCCCCTGGCGCCCGGTGCGACGACGATGTCAGGCAGGGGACGCTCACCGTCCGCGCAAAGCGCGAGCTGCACGCGCCGTTCGCAGCGGCACAGAACTTGTTTCGTGCGGACGCATATGGCCTCTCCCAACTCCATCGACAAGATCCTGCGTCGTGTCCTGTCGCTCTCGCTCGCGCCCCTCGTCGGCGGGTGCGGGATCGACACAAGCGGCTTCGAGACCCTCCCTTGCGCGGCCGACGGCCGCACCCCGTACCTGGCGGGGGTCGAGCCCGGGGCTCCTGCCGACTACGTCGAGCTACGGAGGTCCACGGGCCCGGAGGGCCCGACGACGAACGCGCTCGAGTCCATGGGGGAGAGGTGCTCCGGGGCGGCGGACAGGCCGGCTTGCGAGGAGAAGATCGCGGCGGCCACGTCCAGCAAGGGGTTCCGCCTCGGAGATTGCGTGGATTTCTGCCCGGATCACGTCCTGATCGTCAACACGGGCGACGAGGTGACCGTCCTCGATACGCGGGACGGGGTGATGGCGTGGCTCGGCCCTGTGAACACGCCCGCGGACGCGGTGCTCGCCGCGTCGCTGGCGGACTACACCGTCCGCTGCAGCAAGCCTGACGAGGGCGGCGTCCGGCCCGCCGGGGACGCGTACGAGGTGCTCGCGACGAGGTACACGGAGACCTGTGCTCCGATCGAGCGCACGCTCTATGTGCTCGGGGTCGACGCGGGCGGCGATGTGCAGGAGCTGGAATCCGAGGTGATCGAGTCGGAGTCGGGCGCCTGCGTCGGCCGGAGGCCGGCGGGGCTGCTGCGGACCGCGGGCCGGGGCGCGACGCAGGTCGGGGCGTATTTCGCGAACGTGGCGCAGCTCGAGGCGGCGAGCGTCCGGGCCTTCGAGGTGCTCGGGCGCGAGCTCGTCCATCACGGGGCGCCGCGGCCGCTCGTGGAGCGGGCGCGCATCGCCGGGCGCGACGAGGTGCGGCACGCGCGGGTGATGCGGAGCCTCTCGGCGCGTTACGGCGGCCGCTGGCAGCCGCCGCGGGTGGAGCCGAGGCCGGTCCGATCGCTGGAGGAGCTCGCGATCGACAATGCGATGGAGGGGTGCGTGAGGGAGACGTACGGCGCGCTGGTCGGCATGTGGCAGGGGCGCGCCGCGCAGGATCCGCTGGTCCGGCGCGTGATGACGCGCATCGCGCGCGACGAGGCGCGGCACGCGAAGCTCTCGTGGGCGATCGACGTCTGGGTGCGGCCGCGGCTCTCGGCCGCCGAGCGGCGGCGCGTCGAGGAGGCGCGGCGCGGGGCGCTCGCCGCGCTCGAGGACGAGGCGCGGCGCGACGTCGATCGGGCGCTCGTGGTCCACGCCGGGATGCCGGATGAGCAGGCGGCGAGGAGGCTCTCGCGGAATTTCGCCGAAGCGCTCGCCGCCGGCGCCTAGCCGGCGCTCCGGCAAGTCGTTCTCCGCGTTCCAGATGAAACGCGGGTGTTCCGGCGGCGACTCGATTCGCCCGACATGCCTCCGGAGCGCTGAAACCATCTCCTCATTTTCGCGGTGATGCTCTCCTGGCGTCGTTGCGCGCTCGCGGGCGCGAGCTGCTGCTTTTCCAGGCGTTCGCCGTGCTCGGCCTTCGTTCGAATCCCGCAGAGCGCCCGGGCTTCGCGGGCGTCGCGGCGGCCAATTGGCGCTCCGCGGACGCGCGCCGGCAGGAGCCGTGGTTGTCAACCCCTCAGCTGGGGGCTTGGTGAACCGCCCCCATTAACTTAGGATCGCTCCAGACACAGCGGGTTGGCGACTGGAGCCTTCGAACGCTGGCAGCATCTGGCTGCGCCCGCGTCGTGGCGCGACCCGCCAGGTGTCGTATCGACGCATCGCCCTGGCTTTTCGTGCCGGTAATTGGTGGGACTTTCGTCGAGAAGTCGGGGCTGGGCAAGGGCGGAGATCCGCCTCGGAGTCGCCCTTCGCCCGATTCGCTCGCCTGTGGGCTCCACCTCATCTGAACACGACTGTCTGCGGGAATCGAGCGCACCGAAGCTCGAAATCGATAGAAAGGCGGACTCACATGCAAAAGTATCGAACGAGTGCGGTTTCTGCTGGAATCGTCGCCGGGCTTGCGGGCGTGATGGTCAGCGCAGGCGTGGGCTGGGCCGACGATGCAGAGCAGACCAAAGGATTCGTGGGTCAGCAGGCCTTCAAGGGAGAGCGCGGTCCTCAGGGGCCCCAGGGGCCCGTGGGGCCCAAGGGCGAGCGCGGTCCTCAGGGGCCCAAGGGTGAGCGCGGCGAGCCGGGCGCGCAGGGGCAGGCGGGGTTCGTCGGCCCTCAGGGCCTCAAGGGCATTGACGGCACGCACGGCCTCCAGGGGTCCAAGGGCGAGATGGGCCCTCAGGGCCTCAAGGGCGTCGACGGCGCGCGCGGTCCTCAGGGGCCGGCGGGGCCCAAGGGCGAGCGCGGTCCTCAGGGGCCGGCGGGCTCTCAGGGGCCCAAGGGCGAGCGCGGCGAGCCGGGCACGCAGGGGCAGGCGGGGCTCGTCGGCCCTCAGGGCCTCAAGGGCATTGACGGCACGCACGGCCTCCAGGGGCTCAAGGGCGAGATCGGCCCTCAGGGCTTCAAGGGCGTCGACGGCGCGCGCGGTCCTCAGGGGCTCAAGGGCGAGATGGGCCCTCAGGGCTTCAAGGGCGTCGACGGCGCGCGCGGTCCTCAGGGGCCGGCGGGGCCCAAGGGCGAGCGCGGTCCTCAGGGGCCGACGGGCCCTCAGGGGCCCAAGGGTGAGCGCGGCGAGCCGGGCGCGCAGGGGCAGGCGGGGCTCGTCGGCCCTCAGGGCCTCAAGGGCATTGACGGCAAGCACGGCCTCCAGGGGCTCAAGGGCGAGATCGGTCCCCAGGGCCTCAAGGGCGTCGACGGCGCGCGCGGTCCTCAGGGGTCCGTGGGACCCAAGGGCGAGATAGGCCCTCAGGGCTTCAAGGGCGTCGACGGCGCGCGCGGTCCTCAGGGGCCCATGGGACCCAAGGGCGAGATGGGCCATCAGGGGGTCAGTGGCGAGCGTGGGCCGCAGGGGCTCGTGGGTGCCATCGGCCCCCAGGGCCTCAAGGGCGCTGACGGCGCAAGGGGTCTCCAGGGGCTCCAGGGGCCCAAGGGCGAGCTCGGTCCCCAGGGCCTCAAGGGCGTCGACGGCGCGCGCGGTCCTCAGGGGCCGGCCGGACCCAAGGGCGAGATGGGCCATCAGGGCCTCCAGGGGCCCAAGGGCGAGGTCGGTTCCCAGGGCCTCAAGGGCGAGCGCGGCGAGCGCGGTCCTCAGGGGCCGGCCGGGCCGGTCGGACCCAAGGGCGAGATGGGCCCTCAGGGCCTCCAGGGGCCCAAGGGCGAGGTCGGTTCCCAGGGCCTCAAGGGCGAGCGCGGTCCTCAGGGGCTCACGGGTGCCATCGGTCCCCAGGGGCTCAAGGGCGAACGCGGTCCTCAGGGGCTCACGGGTGCCATCGGTCCCCAGGGTCTCAAGGGCGCCGACGGCGCGCGCGGTCCTCAGGGGCCGGCCGGGCCGGTCGGACCCAAGGGCGAGATGGGCCCTCAGGGCCTCCAGGGGCCCAAGGGCGAGGTCGGTTCCCAGGGTCTCAAGGGCGAGCGCGGTCCTCAGGGGCTCACGGGTGCCATCGGTCCCCAGGGTCTCAAGGGCGTCGACGGCGCGCGCGGTCCTCAGGGGCTCACGGGTGCCATCGGTCCCCAGGGCCTCAAGGGCGCCGACGGCGCGCGCGGTGCTCAGGGCCTCACGGGCGCCATCGGTCCCCAGGGCCTCAAGGGCGCCGACGGCGCGCGCGGTGCTCAGGGCCTCACGGGCGCCATCGGTCCCCAGGGCCTCAAGGGCGCCGACGGCGCGCGCGGTGCTCAGGGCCTCACGGGCGCCATCGGTCCCCAGGGTCTCAAGGGCGTCGACGGCGCGCGCGGTCCTCAGGGCCTCACGGGTGCCATCGGTACCCAGGGCTTCAAGGGCGTCGACGGCGCGCGCGGTCCTCAGGGGCCGGCCGGGCCGGTCGGACCCAAGGGTGAGATGGGCCCTCAGGGCCTCCAGGGTCCCAAGGGCGAGCGCGGCCCCCAGGGCCCCGCAGGCACCATCGGTTCCCAGGGCTTCAAGGGCGCCGACGGCGCAAGGGGCCTCCAGGGGCCGGCCGGACCCAAGGGCGAGAGCGGCGCGCAGGGACCCATGGGGTCACCCGGAATCGCCAAGATCCACGTGGTCTCCGTGACGCGCGAGGCAGGGCCGACAAGCACGTTCGTCAACGTCAAGGCGCTCTGCAACGCGGGTGAAGTCGTGATCAGCGGTGGATTCTCGATCTCCGGCGGAGCCCAGGCGACCAGCAGGGTGGTTGAGAACTCGCCGTTCGACGCCGCCGACCAAGGCCGCCCGGGCTGGACGTCGACCGCCGTGTTCGAGAACGGCTACGGCAAGAAGGGGCAGACGGTGGCGCTGACCACCTTCGCGGTCTGCGCCGAGGTGCCCGAGCGCTGATGCCGAACGACCGCAGGGCCATGCTCACGTGACCGTGAGCCCCACCTCTCGACCCGCTGCCCCCTGTCCCCCCCCACCACAGCCCTGAGGACAGGGGACAGCTGGCTCAGCCCCTCAGCCTTGCTCCCGACACACCGCACGGCGAGCGGCCGCGCCGCCGCCGCGCACGCCCCGCCCTCATCCCCCTCCGCCGCGGACAGCAGCAAGCGGACGCCTCCACGCGCGCCAGGAGCCCCGACGCGCCCCGGGCCCTCCCCATAATGTAGGACGGCTCACACCATCGGAACACCTGGACCCGGGTGCCGGGCCAGGCCGTGGTGGAGCTTGCACGCTTTTCGCAAGGAGCCCGGTCGGTGACATCGTGAACACTGGGCTCTTCAACGGCACCGAAAAAAATGCGCAGCTCCCGCGAGCCCTGCCGGAATTCCGGCGCGTCGTGGCTGCTGCGCACGAGCGCGGCGCCGCGACGCGTGGCGCCACGGCGGTGCCCTTTTTGTCACAGCTGTCGCCATGTGCCACAGCAGACCTTTCACGTAGTCGACTGACCGTCCGGTGAAGGCATCCCCTCACGTCAACCCAGAGGTACGAGGCATGTTGGAGAGAACCACGGAGAAAGCTCCTTGCCTCATAGACTCTGTGGTAACCTCCCCCACGGGACGAGGACACGAAGGAGGGGTTTCTCTCAGGTCAGACCACATGCGTCAGAGCGCACCCTAGAGGGAAACCATGAGTGTAGATTACCCTATGAAGACGACCCAGCATGCACCGATGACCCGAGCGCACCACAACCGTCTTGTGATCGCGCACGTGCTGAACTCCTTCCAGGTGGGAGGCGCGGAGCAGGTCGTGGTGGATCTGGCCGGGCTGCAGCGCGCGGCGGGGCATGAGGTGATGGTCGTGGGCATCGAGACGAACCCCGATGGGCCGCGCGCGGCGCAGCTCCGGGAGCGCGACGTCGCGGTGCACATGCTGCCGAAGCGCCCCGGCTTCGACCTCAAGCTCCCCGGGAAGCTCGCGGCGTTCTTCGCCAAGCATGGTGTCTCCATCGTGCACTCGCACAATCAGCTGCCGCTCATCTACGCGACGGCCGCGGGCCGGCTCCACCGCGTGCCCGTGTGCCACACGCTGCATGGCGCCATGTTCGATCAGGGCCGCAGGGCGTGGCTGCGGCACATGGCGGCCAGGCTCGCCGACGCGCACGTGGCCGTGTCGCAGCCGACGGCCGACTTCATGCTGAAGCACAACGAGGTCCCGAGCTCGAAGCTGCACGTGGTCCTGAACGGGATCGATCTCTCCCGGTTCAGGCCGGACTCCGTGGCCCGGCGCCGCATCCGGACCGAGCTCGGCATCCCCCAGGACGCGTGGGTCGCCGGGGCGGTCGGGCGCCTGTCGCAGGTCAAGAACCACGCCCTCCTGCTCCGCGCGGCCGCGGGGGTTCTGTCGGACAACGGGCGCCTCCTCCTCGTCGGAGACGGGCCGGAGGCCGCCTCGCTGCGCGCCCTCGCCGAGGAGCTCGGCATCGGCGACCGCGTCGTGTTCGCCGGCGAGCGGCACGACGTGCCGGAGCTCCTCTCCGCGAGCGACGTCTTCGTCCTGTCGTCGACGTCGGAGGGGCTGCCGCTCTCCATGGTGGAGGCCATGGCCACCGGCCTGCCCGTGGTCTCGACCGCCGTGGGCGGCATCCCTGCCCTGATCACCGACGGAGAGACAGGCTTCCTCGTGCCCTCGGACGACGTCGACACGCTCGCCGCGAAGCTCGCCGAGCTCAAGGCAGATCCCCGGCGGTCCGCAGCGATGGGCAAGCGAGGGCGGAAGCTCGCGCTGGGGCGCTACTCGGCGGAGCGCATGATGGCGAGCTACATGGATATCTACGAGACGCTCCTCTCCCGGCGGGAGTCGGAGCGACGCGCCGTGCTGCGGCCGAGCGAGCTGCTCGCCGGCTTGAACGCGTAGACCGCGCGCTCACGCGAAATGCGCGCCGGAGCGAGCCCGGGCGGAGGGCTGAGGGCCCTGACCGCCCGACGCTCGCTTCAAGGCGCGCGGGGGATCGTCGAGATCGCACCCGGGATCGTGGAGAGCGACGCCGGCGACGAGAGCCCCGGCGTCCGGGGAGGCCGCGTCTGGGCCTGGGGACGACCTGACGGCGACCGCGCATCGAGCGCGCCGAGGTCGCGCACCTCCGTCGAAGGCGCGAGCGCACCCCGCGGCGGCGGTGGCGTGATGGTGCTCCGGGGCAGCGGCGCGAGGGTGCTCCGCGACGGCGGCACGAGGGTGCTCCGCGCGGGCGGCGCGACCGCGACCGCAGCCTGCGCCTCGCGCACCGCCGCCAGCATCGACCGCACGTCGGGCCAGCGATCCGCCTGCGCGAACTCGAGCGCCCGGTCCACCACCCGCACCACGACAGGGTGCATCGACGGCTGGATCCTCGCGAGCGACGGGATCGGGCACGTCATCCGCAGGAAGAAGAGCTCATTGACCGTCGACGCGTCCTGCACGTACCGGTTCGTGAGCAGCGAGAACATCGTCGCCCCCAGCGCCCAGATGTCCGTCCGCGCATCGACGAGATCCCAGCGCGCGCGCGCCTGCTCGGGCGGCATGTACGCCGGCGTCCCCATCGCCCGCAGCCCCACCAGCGACGTCTGCCCCGAGGGGAGCCGCAGGCGCGCGATGCCGAAATCGAGGATCTTCACCGAGTGCTCGCGCGTGAGGAAGATGTTGTCGGGCTTCAGATCCCGGTGAACGACCCCGTTATCGTGCGCGGCCGCGAGCACGTCGAGGATCTGCTCGCTCACGGAGAGGACCTCGGCAGGAGGCAGCGGGCCCTTCTGCGCCTTCCAGCGCTGGAGGAGGGTCTCTCCCTCCAGGAGCTCCATCACCAGGAAGGGTGACCCATCCTCGGTCACGTCATCCGCGAGCACCGCCACGACCCCGGGGTGACTCACGGTGTTCACGATCGCCTTCTCGCGGAGGAACCGGGCCCGATCGACCTTGTCCCTCGCCCGCTCAGGGTGCAGCAGCTTGATCGCGACCCGCTGGCCGCTCCGGTGCGTCGCGGCATACACGGCGGCCATTCCCCCGAGGCCGATCAGCGCGTCCAGCCGCCACGCGCCGTTGAGCACCGCTCCCACGCGTGCCTGCGCCCTCTGGCCATGCGTGACATTCTCGAAGTCCATGGCTCGTTCTCTCTGTGTGCCCTCGGGCAACCGATGCTTCAGCGCTCGCGACGCAAAAAAGCCCTCTTCTTCACGCTCCCGGTGTCCAGGTACCGGCGCTACGGCGGAATCGGCGCTCCACGATGGCAAGCTCGGGGTGCGACTCGTCGGAACCGCGACCTGCCCGGCCGTCCTGCGTCACCGACACAGGAGACGCCTGGAACGGGCGGTGTCCAACAGCAGCTCATTTCGTGGAAAAGTTCAGCAAGACCTGCGCCACGGCGGCCCGCGTCCAGGACCGCGGGCGAACGGGTCGCACGCATGGGGCGAATCGCCCCCGTGCGGCAAAATGCCACGACCCTTGCGCCGGGCCTGCCTGAGGCCGCGATCGGGCCCCCCTGACAGCGTCCGTCGCGGTATCGGGCTCAGTGAAGGCCCCTCATCGTCGGGTCGCCCAGCTTGAACGCAGACAGCGCCTGGCGCATGAAGACCGGCACGGAGACATAGCTCTCGAGCGCGACGCAGGCGCGGTTCGAGGAGCACGTGCAGCTGTAGAAATCGCTGAAATCGTCGTCGTCTGCGGCGGAGTCCTCCTCGCAGCCGGGCACGCCGTCCGTCAGGACCTCACCGTCCGGCGCGATGGCGGCGACCGTCGGATCCCACCGCACGATCGGCTGCCCGCTCTCCGGGCTCAGCTTCACCTTGTGCCAGTCCGCCTTGCCATCGCCGTCGAGGTCGGGGCCTGCCTCCGTGACATACGCCCTGGCCAGGAGCTCATTCCCATGCTCCAGGACGCGCGCGCCGATGCCCTTCTGCACGACCTTGCCGAAGATGGTCTCGGTCCCGTACGCCTTGGCCACAAACACCCTCCCGGACGGATGGTGGAGCTCGATCCGGTTCGGGAAGCCAGGATCGGTGTCCGCCCCGGTCTCCCAGATGTGCATCATGTCCAGCCATCTCTGCTTCTGGTTCTCGGGGAGGTAGAGGAGGGTCCAGGCGATGAGGAACTTCTGCTGCTCCCAGCCGATCTGCGGGTCGACGATGGCGACCTTGGCCGGGGCCCGCGGGTTCCACGGCGCGCTGTCGACCGCGCCGTACGCGCTGCAGACGATGCTCCCCGCGCCGGGGAAGCAGCTCTCCGGCCCGCTCTCGCTCCACCACGAGGTCCAACCGAGCGCGCTGGCCGGATACCCGCTCGCATCCCGGACAGGCCGGCCGCGCTCGTCCGCCTCGACGCGCACGCCCTTGATGGCGTCGTCGCCCGTGAGGTTGTTGCCGAGCCAGCGGCGGTACCCTTCCGGGAACACGTCGGCGAGCGAGACAGCGCGGTAGCGCGCGTCGAGGAAGTCGTGCCGCGAGTCGCTGATGAAGTTGTCGACCGACTCGGTCATCAGCATCGCCACCCACGCCTTGTCGTAATAGGAGCCGGCGTTCATCGTGTACGACGAGTCGTACTCGCCCTTGTCCTCCGCGAGCGCGTTCTCGAGCGGCTTGCCGCCCAGGGCAATGTCGCCGAAATACCCCGTCGCGCCGTTTGGAACGACCACCACCGTGGCCCCGGGCTCGCCGAAGACGTCGCTCGATGACCGGAGGACGGTGTCCCCTGTCGGCAGGAAGTGCTCGCCCGGCTGCGGGCGCGCCATCTGGAGCGCGAAGTGATCGAACGCGATCCCGGCCGCGAGGATGTTCTCCTTGAAGGTGCTGCCCGCGGCGTGGACCCAGAACGTGTCGAAGTCGTAACCGCGGTCCAGCGCGAACTCGCGGTAGATGTTCGCGACCAGCCCGAGGCCCTTCGCGCCGTCGCGCATCTTCGCGTTGTAGCGGTTCAAGGTCCGCTCCGACGCCGCGCGCACGCTGAAGGCCTGCCGGTCGCGGCGGTAGTTGTCGAAGATGTGATTCACCTCCTGCTGCGTGATGAAGAAGTTGAAGAGCTCGTAGGCGTCCGCGCCGCTGTCGTGCCGGTACACGCTCAGGTTGCCGAGGTCGGCCCACCGGTCCGTCGCGAACCCGTAGGGCACGCGGGTGCGCCCCGCGGGATCCACCGAGGGCCCCTTCGCGCCGTCCGGCGTCTCCAGCGCGCGCCACGTCACGTAATCGACCTTCTGCTGCCGGCACCGCGTGTACTTGCCGTCGACCGGCACGATCTGCCCATCGAGCACAGGGTGCCAGACCCCGTCCCGCTCCTCGTTCCAGCCCGAGGGCATGTACGCGCTCGGGTCGACCTCGACGCAGCTCCCCGGCTGGATCAGATTGTATTTGTTCTGCAGGTCGGAATAATGGATGTCCTCGTCGTCGTACTCGGGCTGCAAGCCGAGGATGCCGCCGAAGTCGTCGACCTTGGCGAGCATGCCCTTGCCGCGCGGGGTGGCCGCCCTGTAGCTCGGGTCGGCGTGCACCGAGATGACGTCGCCGTAGAACATGCGGGCCGCGGCGAAGTCGTAGGCGCCGAGCCCGATGAGGTCCTGCGTGGGCTCGCCGGCGTAATCCATGGTCGACGAGTGCATGAACATCCAGAGCAGGTTCTTCCGCTCGTTCTCGGTCACGGGGTCGTAGTAGCGCGGCCCGACGCAGGCCTCGCCGTCCTCCGAGAGCGTCTCGCACCGCGTCTTCACCCGCCCGTTGTTCGTGCGCAGCTGCCAGTACTGCGGCCGGTAGCCCCAGGCGTCGGACGAGCTCACGAAGTTGTGGCGCAGGCCGACGGAGTGGCCCATCTCGTGGAGGATCACCGCGTAGTGCGCCCGCTGCGCGAGGTAGCGCCGCATGGCCTCGGCGCGCCGCACCTTCTGCGCGGCGTCTCCCTCGCCGAAGCGGCCGTGCTTGCTCGCGAATTTCTCCTCGAGGATGTCCGCCAGGTTGGCTGTCGCGAGCGGCGCCGGCGCCTCGTGCAGGACGCACGCGCCGCGCTCGGCGAGCGCGAGCTCCCTCAGGTTCCTGAGCTCGCGCTGCACGCTCGGGTTCGCCCCTCGGAGCGGCGAGGCGAAGCGCATCACCTCGTCCGTGAGCGGCAGCGCCTCCACGCCGGTGAGCTCCTGGATCCTCTTCGTCGTGAGCTCGGCCTCCAGCTCGGTGCCCACCGCGGATCTGCGGCGCGCCTCGTAGACCGCGCGCATGCTGTCCGGCGCCGTCGCGTCGGCCGCGATCGCGCGCACCTCCTTCGAGAGCCGCCGGAGGCTCTCGCGCAGCGCTGGATCGCGCGCCATCTGGCCGGACGCGTCCTCCGCGTCCCCCGCGTCCACCCCGGCGGACCGGGCGATCCGCCGCGCGATCTCCTCGCGCGTGAGCCTCGGCAGCGCGCCGCCCTTCGACGCCCCGTCGCTCGCCTGCGCCCAGTCCCGGACGTAGTCGCCGTCGGTGACCTCCTCGGTCTTCAGCTCTCCCTTGATGTAGCGGGCCGTGTCGACGACGCCCTGGCTCCACATGTCGCTGACGTGCGTCCAGACGTTGATGCTCGACGCGATCTTCTCGCCGGTGAGCGGGTCTTCCGAGTCGCTGTAGATGCCCCACGCCGAGGGCGACTGCGGCGCCTCGAAGTTGTTGATCTGGTGATAGCGCAGGTCGCCGATCCGCGCGTTCAGCGCCTCACGGCACGCCTTCATCAGCGCGGGATCGCGCCCCGCCTCCTTGCGGCGCTCGTCGCTGCACATCCTGGCGGTCACGCCCTCCGGGAGCCGGGGGCCGCCGCACGCCTCCGGGTCGGTCGCCTCGACAGGGCTATGACAGACCACGATCGCCTCGGGCATCTTGGCGAGCGCGACGACGCCAGGCGCGTAGCCGCGTTGCTTTCCGAGCTCGTCGGCGAGGGCGTCGCACCCCTGCCCCTCCCGCGCCCCGCCGCGCCGGCACGCGTCGACCTCGCGCGCGAGCGCGATGGCGTCGGCGCTGTCGTCCATCTGCCCGTCGTAGATCGGGAACTCCGCGCGGCAGCGCGCCGCGTCGCCCGCCGTCCGGACGCACTCGGCGTACCTGGCGGTGACGACGGCGCTGCGCAGGGCGACATCCCACTCGTGGGCTGCCCAGTCCGTGGCGTCGAAGTAGTCGGGGTGGCTGCTCGATGTCACGTACCACGGCTGCGGCACGGCCTTGCGCCGCTGGTACGGCAGGGTGCACCGCTGCTTGAAGGCGTCGCACCGCGAGCCGGGGCCCACCGTCACCGGCGCCCCCTCCCGGTCCATCATCGCCCCCGTGACCGCCTCGCACTCGTCCTCGGTCCCGTTCTTGTCGTCGTCGCGGTGCGGATCGGCGGAGGCGGGGGTGGTCTCGGGCGTGAAGCAGGGGATCTCGCCCGTCATGCGCTCCGGATCGGCGTAGTAGTGGCTGCGTTCCCAGAGGTTGTACCGCGTGATCATGCGGTGCCACTTGGCGTCGCTCATGCCGTAGTTGCGCGCGTAGCCGAAGCGCTCTCGCAGGAAGGGGCCGAACGCCCGGAACCGGTACCCGTCCCACTCGGCGGGCTCGTAGTCCCGATCGACGACGCGGCGGAAGGACTGCCGGAGCGTGACCTCGACCGGGTTGCAGGACCCCACCGGCGCGGTGCCGCCGGGGAAGTCCGCGTCGAGCATGCAGGCCGGGAAGCTGTCGATGCCCCACCCGAGGTGGCTCAGATCGATGAGCTGTGGCATCGCGAAGGCCTTGTTTGTGACGTCGAAATATCCCTCCTCGGAGTCGAAGTGGGGCGCGTCCGGGTGGCTCGGATCGCTGACGTAGTAGGAGAGCGGCTCGTACTTCACGCCGCCGTAGACGCCGATGAGCGACAGCGTATCGAAGTCGTAGGAGTCGACGTTCAGGTTCTTCGACCAGTCGACCCGCATGTACTCCCGCGCATACCAGGGACGGTCGGTCGTGTTTTCGACGACGACGTTGCTCTCTTCCCCCGTCGCCCGGTTGTAATCGCGCTGGACGTCGAAATGCGAGAGGATCTTGTACGCGACGGCCACGACGCCGTCGTCCGTGGCGGCGCCGGCCCCCTTGCCGTCGGTGTCGTTCACGCGCTCGTAGGTGAGGCGCCCGATCAGGAGATCTTCCTGGACGATCCACTTGATGCGCGCGACCTCCGCCTGCGCGTACGAGGACGAAAACAGCCCGTCCTGCGAGGCGCCGTAGCCCACGTCGACCACCGTGGTCCGCGTCCAGAACTCCGGATCGTCCTCTTTGCTCTGCAGATCGGCGCCGACGAAGAACGATTTCGCCAGCGCGTTCGCCTGCACCTGGCTGATCGGCTTCCGCTCCTCGGCGCAGCCCGCGTTCAATCCCACGGCTGCCACGAGCAGTGCCAGTCTCACGATCCAACTCATCGCAGAGTCCTCCTCTTGCAGCTCGGTCCCGAGCGCGCGTGCCCCCATGAGAACCTCGGCGTCCGCACGCGATCTGCCGTGACGGCCGCCCCGGTTGCGCGATTGGCGTCTCTGCTCGCCCTCACCGGGTCTGCGGCACATCGCGTGCCACACGCCACAAAGCGCCCTTGTTCGCAGCAACCCCTGCTCGTACGGTGTCTTGTCGACCTCCGCCGTGCGACCGCGCAGCGCCGCCAGCGTTAGCGGACTGACGCCTCCGCCCGCCGGCTCGCGGAACGTCCCAGGCGAGTCGGCGGGTCCCCCGCTCCGCGCCTCGCGCCTCCGCTCCGGGGGCCGAGCAGCCCGGCACCCCCATCTCCCCTCCGCTTCCCTCGCCTCTCTCCGTCCGCTGCGGTATCGACAACCTCACCCGACCGGGAGGAACACCGTGCCTGAGGGAGACGTCCTGCTCTCGAACGCCGACGGCGCCATCCTGGCGCTCGGCCCCGCCGTGCTCGTCTGCGAGTGCCATGGCGACGGCATCGACCTCGCCGTACGTCGCGTCGCCGCGTTCGCGCTGACCGCCTCGCTCATCATCGTGGGCATCGTGGCGGCGCGCGCGGCCCCCTTTCCCATCCTCTTCATCGCGGGTACGTGGACCGCAGGGGCCACCGCGGCGCTGCTCGTCGTCCGCCGGCGCCGCCGGCGCCACGGCCTGTTCCGCCTCGACTTCGAGCGGGCCGAGCTCGTCCAGGAAGGCCGCGGCTTCCGGCGGGTCTTTCCGATCCAGGCGATCGTCGGCGTCTCGACCCCGCCGGCCTGGGACGCCGAGGTCGACGAGCCGGGCCTCGCGCCGCGCTGGCTGCTCCTTCGCCTGTCGACCGGGGAGCAGCTGCGCCTGGGCAGGGCGCCCGCGTACGCGCTCGGCCCCGCGCTCGCCTTCCTCAAGCGGGCCGGCGTCGAGGCGTGAAGCGGGCCCGCCGCCGTGCCGTCAGGGCCTGGACAGGCTGGGGTAAACCGGACCGAATTCCCTGACCATGGTCCGGCTGTCCGAGAGGAACGGCGTCTTCATCGCCTCGTCCTGGTAGATCGGCCTGACGATGCAGGTGTTGCTGCCGCCGCACTGCCCCGGATCGGGCTTGGGGAAGAGCACGTCCGCCACGAGCCAGAACCTGTCGCCTGAGTCCTCCGGGAGGAACGAGACGGGCTGCTCCGGGTCGTAGAAGCCGGTCGGCCCGAGGTCGGCCCCGAGCTCGCCGTTGCAGAAGATCTTGACCCGCGGGTGCACGTCCGTCGACGCGGTGCCGCCGAAGTAATGCACGGCGACCCGCATCCAGCCGTCCTTGGGCGGGAAGTCGACGTTGATGTTCTCCGGCGCGCAGAAATTCGGATTGTCAGGGTCGGTGATGCGGTGAACGCAGGAGATGTTGTCGAGGTCGAGCCGCGGGTTGTGGCACCCTTGGCCGTTGGCGCGCCACGCGTCCCCCACGCCGCGGGGCGCGTAGAAGCACGTGTTGTTGGCCTCCTCCGGATCCAGATACCAGTTCACCGGATCGGGCGGCGTCGCCCCGTCGTCGAACCAGCGGATGGACGAGTCGCCCAGGAAGCCGTCGAGCGTGCAGTTCCCGTAACCGCACGCGACGCTCGAGCCGCCGATCGTCCAGGGCTGCGTGTTGTTCGGCTTGTGGAGGTAGAGGTCCAGATCGACGCTGGCCCGATCGTGCTCCCACTCGAGCTCGACGCGGAGGCCGCGGGCGCCGACGAACAGCGGGTAGGCGCAGGTCGCGGTCTCGCCGCCCGCCACGCGCTTCGTGTACGTGACCGTGTACTCGCCCGACTGCAGCGGCTTGAAGTCGTCCGCCGGATCCGTCCCGCCGACCGAGGGGCACGGGTCCACGCCCGGTGGACAGGTCACCGTCCAGACCTCGGAGCCCGCGAGCGCATCCTCGCCGAACGACCCGGTGCCCTCCTTCAGGTCGACCTTCGCCAGCGGAGCCGTCTGCATCGGGTGGCAGCCCGTCACATCGTTCATGTGGCAGCTCTCGTCCGCGTGCACGCCGCCGACGCACGGACCCCACGTGCCCGTCTCGGCGCAGAGCTGGGTCCCGGGGAAGCACCCCGGGCTGTGCCGGAACGACGGGTCGCCGCGAAAGCAGGAGTGCGCCTGGCCGGGAATGCACGGGCACGTCTCGTCGATCGTCCCGTTGCAGTCGTCGTCGAGCCCGTCATGGTCGACGCCGAGCTCATCCACGCCGCAAAGCTCCGTCGGGCCGCAGGCGCTCCCGCACGGGTTGACCTCCACGTGCGGCGTCTCCTGGGTCGACCCCCCATCGATGTTGATCAGACCGCCGAAGCCCTCCGACGCGCCCGTCGGGTCGCCCGCCTCGTCCCCGGCGGTGCCCGCCCCGCCGGCGCCGCCCGCCCCGCCGGGGTTCGCGCTGCCCCCCGTCGTCCTATCCAATGCGAACCGCTTGCCCTCGGCGCTGCAGCCGGCCGCGATGCCGGCGCCCGACGCCGCGGCTGCGATGACGACCGGGAACGCGGAGAGGACACGAAGACGAAACATGATACCTCCACTCGGCGACTTCGGCGCGGGGTCGCAGCGGGCCTGCGTCCGCTCAGCACCACAGCGAAGAACACCGTACCTTGGCAAAGCGGCGACGCTGCAGCCCGGCGACACGCGAGGATGCGTGCCCAGGGATGGCAGACCACGAAGCCTCATCCTCTTCCGGTGAGAGCCGGAACCAATTTGCAGGCTCAACAGGTGACGTGCAGGACTCCCTGGCTCCCTAGCATGGTTCTCCGGCCGGCGTCGGAGATAACGAGCAGCCGGGAGCCGGAGAAGCGCGCTCTCCGGAGGAGCTGAGTCAGGCAAATCACGATCTAGTTAATCATTACAGGGTTATTGTCCTGCTATCGGGCGCGGCCGAGGCGGCGCTCCGTTCCAGGCGCTCGAGTCCGCCGGCTCGCGCGCTGCCAGCCGCAGCACCGGAGACGTGGCGGCAGCGCTCGCTTGATCGCGGCAGCGCTCGCTTGATCGCGGCAGCGCTCGCTTGATCGGCGAGGAGCTGAGGTGTTCCGGATGCGGGGGCGCCCGTCGCGCCCGCGGCTCAGGGCCGCGTCGGGTAGGCTGGACCGAAGCTCGTCTCGACGTATTCTTCGGTGGTGAGCAGCGGCGTCTTGCTGCTGGTATTCCGGTAGAGCGGCTGGACGACGCAGTTCGCCTGACCGCACTCGTCAGCCTCGGGGAAGATCACGTCGGCCACGAGCCAGAACGTGTCTCCCGCGCCCGCGCGCGCGAAGGCGACGGGCCGCTCGGGGCCGTAGAACCCCGTGGGCCCGAGATCGGCTCCGAGGGTGCCGTTGCAGAAGATCTTGATCCGCGGGTGGATATCGTCGGCCGTCGGGCCTGTACCATAGTAATGTACGCCGATCCGCATCCACTGGTCCTTTGGCGGGAAATCGATGTTGATGTTCTCGGGGGCGCAGAAACCGGGGTCATCGGGGCTGTCCACGGTGGGGTCGCACTTCCCCGTGTTGTCGAGGTCGAGCCGCGGGCTGTGGCAGCCGAGCTTGTGCGCGCGCCACGCGTCCCCCACACCCTGAGGGGCGTAGAAGCAGCTGTTGTTGCTCTCCAGCGGGTCGAGGAACCAGTTCACCGGATCCGGCGGCGTCGCGCTGTTGCGGAACCAGCTGACTCCCGAGTTCTTCGCGAAGTGCTCGATGGTGCAGTTGTTCCAGCCGCAGTCCTCCGACGAGCCCGACGTCGCCCAGGGCTGCGCGCTGTTCGGCCTGTGGAGGTGCAGGTCGAGATCGACGCCACCGACGTCGTGCTCCCACTCGAGCTCGACGCGCAGGCCGCCCGCGCTGACGAAGAGCGGGTACTGGCAGCTCTGCGTCTCGCCGCTCGCGACACGCTTCGTGTAGGTGACGGTGTACTCGCCCGATTGCAGCGGTTTGAAATCGTCCGCTGGATCCGATCCGTCCACGCCGGGGCACGGGTCGATGCCCTCGGGGCAATCCACCGTCCACACCTCGGAGCCCGCGACCGCATCCGCGCTGAAGATGCCGGTGCCCGGCTTGAGGTCGACATCGGCGAAGGGCGACGCCTGGATCGGGTGACACGCGACGTCGCTGTTCCCATAGCAGCTCTCGTCGGCGTGCACGCCGCCGAGGCACGGCCCCCACGTGCCGGTCTCGCCGCAGAGCTGGGAGCCGGGGAAGCAGCCCTCGGCGTTCCGGAACGATGGGTCCCCGCGGAAGCAGGAGTGCGCCTGGCCGGGGAGGCAGCTGCAGTCCTCGTCGATCTCACCGTCGCAGTCGTCATCCAGGCCGAGGTTCGCGCCGGCGCACAGCTCCTGCTCGCCGCACGCGCTCCCGCACGGGTTCACCGTCACGTCACCGGTGGGCTCCTGCCCTCCATCGAAGTTGAGCAGCCCGCCCGCCCCGCCCGCCCCGGCCAGGCCGCCGGCACCCCCTGTGTCGTCACCTCCGCTCGAGCTGAGCCCGCCGGGATTGCCCGTCGCGCTACAGCCGACCGCGATGCCGGCGCTCGACACCGCAGCCCCTGCGATGATGAGGAGCGACGAGGAGAAACGAAGTCGACCCATGAAACCTCCATTCGAGGGCAATGCGGTGACCCAGCGGGTTCACCCCCGCCCGCCACCCCCGGCATTCCACAGCTCACGCGAGCGTAGCAAAATCAGCAAGCGACAGTTGCACTGTAGCGCAGCAGGGAAACGAGGCCCGCGCATCGCGCGCCGCCGTCGATCCGAGCGCCGTCGATTGGCTACATGTCAGGCGAGCCGGGGCGTTCGGCGAGCCGCAGGCCTGGCCGCCGACACGCAGCGTCCTGTCGCGCCGAGGAGCGCCGCGCCGGAACAGCGCGTCACCACGGGCCTGGAGAGCCCTGTTGCATTGCGTTGCAGCTTGCAGGACGGCGCCGGCAGGACGGACGCGCGCCGGGTGACGAGGGGCCACTCTATCCCAGGATCGGCAGCTGCCTGCTGCCCTTGGCCCTCGCCGGCTGGGGCTGCTGCGGCTCCTGCTGCGGCTGCGTCGCGGGCGGAGCGGCGGTGTCCTCGATGTGCACGCCGGACCGGAAGCGCTGCTCTCCCCCCGCGATCTTCCGGTGCGCCAGCGAGTGCTGCATGAAGTTCAGCGGAAAGAAGCCGGCCAGCTGAATCCAGCTCGACTGCCGCGTCAGGGTGAACCTGCGCCAGATCGAGGACGGCGAGTAGAATTTCGTCCATGCCGACACCCAGCCCTCCCGGAGCCGCTCCCGGGACATCTGCTTGGGCACGAAATAGGGTGAACCGGCGTCGTGGTCGCGGCGCAGCCACCAGCGCTCGTCCGTGAGGCGCCCCTCCGCCTTCAGGCGGCGGTACAGCTGCGTCGCCGGGTACGGGGTGAGGATGGCATACAGCGCCATCGTCAGCTTCATGTCGATGCCGAACTCCACGGTGCGATCGAACACCTCGGGATCGTCCGTATCGAACCCGAAGACGAAGCTCCCCCAGACCGAGATGCCGTGCTCGTGGAGCATCGCCATCGTTTCCTTGTACTGCGAGGGCCGGTTCTGCCGCTTGCCGGTGAACTTGACCGTCTCCTCGTCGATGCTCTCGAAGCCGATGAAGAGCGCCTTGCACCCGCTCTCGGCCATGAGCTTCACGTTCTCGAGGCGCTTGACCGCGGCGAGCGAGCACTGGCCAATCCAGTGCTTCTTCATCGGCACCATCCGGGTGAACAGCTCCTTCGAGTAGGCCCGGTGGATCATCACGTTGTCGTCCGCGAACATGATGAGCTTGCCGAGCGTCCTGAGCTCGCTCAGCACCTCGTCGGTCGGGCGGAACCGCATCGTGGTGCCGTTCGCCGTCGACACGCTGCAGAACTCGCACGGGTACGGGCAGCCGCGCATCGTCTGCACGACCTGGAACGGGATGTACTTCTTGGAGGTGAACAGGTCGCGCCGCGGCGGGGGCCTGCCGGCCAGGCTCGGCAGCTCGGGGCGGTAGATGGGTTTGAGCTCGCCGCGCTTCGCGTCCGCGAGCAGGACGGGCCACGCGTCCTCCGCCTCGCCGACCACGACGGCGTCCGCGTGCTGCATGGCCTCGTCAGGACAGGCCGTGGGGTGGATGCCCCCGAGCACCACCTTGACGCCGCGCCTCCGGTAAGCCGCGGCGATATCGTAGCTCCTGCGGGCGGTCTTGCTGTCGACGCTGATGCCGACGAGATCGACGTCCTTGACGTCGCGCTGGAGGTCGAAGGGCTGCACGACGTCATCGGTGTAGATGATCTCGTCCTCGGGGGGCGTGAGCGCCGCGAGGGTGCCGAGCCCCACCCGGGGCAGGTAGGCGGAATCTTCGCTTGCCGTGGCGATGAGCTCGATCTGCATGGCAGATCGTGTTTATCACGGGGCCGCGCCGCGCCGTACCGCCTCCGCGCGCCGCCCGCGTCAGGGCCTCCTGATTGCGCTAGGCGCACCGACACCTCCATCGCACCCTCTCGCGCGCGCTCCGGACGCGGAGCCCCAAGGAGACCCGACGCATGAGCTTGCTCTCTCACGCCGCAGTCCTTCTCGGCGCCGCCGTGGTCGCCGTGCCGCTCTTCAAGCGGATCGGTCTCGGCGCGGTGCTCGGCTACCTCGTCGCGGGCGCGCTCATCGGCCCGTGGGGCCTGCGGATCCTCACCGACGTCGAGAACATCCTCCACTTCTCGGAGCTCGGCGTCGTGCTGCTCCTCTTCCTCATCGGCCTCGAGCTCCAGCCGTCCCGGCTCTGGGTGCTGCGCCGCGCCGTGTTCGGGCTCGGCGGCGCGCAGGTCGCGGTCACGGGCGCGCTGATCGCGCTCACCGGCGTCGCGCTCGGCCTGCGCATCGACACGGCGGTCATCGCCGGCGTCGGGCTCTCGCTCTCGTCCACGGCGTTCGTGCTGCAGATCCTGACCGAGAAGGGCCACATGCAGTCGCAGCACGGCCGCTCCGCGTTCGCCATCCTGCTGTTCCAGGACCTCGCCGTGATCCCGCTGCTCGCGGTGCTCCCCCTGCTCGGCCCCGGAGGCGGGGCCCCGGCCGAGGGGAGCGCCCTCGCGTCGTCGCTCAAGGCGGTGGCCGTGGTGCTCGGCGTGGTCGCCGGCGGCCGTTACCTCGTGCGCCCCTTCTTCCGGGCCATCGCCGCCGCCCGCGCCCATGAGATCTACACCGCGGCGGCCCTGCTCGTCGTGCTCGGCACGGCGCTCCTCATGGTGCAGGTGGGCCTGTCCATGTCGCTCGGCGCCTTCATGGCCGGCGTGCTGCTCGCCGACTCGGAGTACCGCCACGAGATCGAGGCGGACATCGAGCCGTTCAAGGGCCTGCTCATGGGGCTCTTCTTCATCGCCGTCGGCATGTCGGCGAACATCGGCCTGCTCATCGAGCGGCCGCTGCTCGTCCTCGGGCTCGTCCTCGGCATGATGGCGCTCAAGGCCGCCGTCCTGTTCGTCCTCGGCAGGGCGAGCGGGCACGCCGCGGGCTCGGCGCGCGACCTCGCGCTCGCGCTCCCGCAGGGGGGCGAGTTCGCCTTCGTCCTCTTCGGGCTGGCCGCGGGACAGGGCCTCATGGACAGGCTCCTCTCCGATCTCCTGGTCGTCGTGGTCACCCTGTCCATGGCGCTCACGCCGCTGGTCATCTCGCTCGGCGACCTGCTCATCAAGCGATGGCAGCGGACCGGCCCAGCGCGGGAGTTCGACGCGATCGAGGACGGCGACCCCAGGGTCATCATCGCTGGATACGGCCGCTTCGGCCAGATCGTCTCTCGCGTCCTCCGCACGAGGAAGATCCCCTTCACCGCGCTCGACGCGAGCGCGACGCAGGTCGACTTCGTCCGCAAGTACGGCAACATGATCTATTACGGAGACGCCTCCCGGCTCGACCTGCTCCGCGCGGCGCGCGCCGACAAGGCGAAGATCTTCGTGCTGGCGATCGATGACGTCGCGTCCTCGGTGAAGACGGCGGAGGTGGTGAAGCGGCACTTCCCGGAGCTCAAGATCTACGCGCGCGCCCGGAACCGCCAGCACGCGTACCAGCTCATGGATATCGGGGTGGAGGTGCTGGAGCGCGAGACGTTCCTGTCGTCGCTCGAGGTGGCGGCGCGCGCGCTCGAGGGCCTCGGGATGCGCGCGCCGGACGCCCGCGCCACCATCGAGCGGTTCAGGGCCCACGACGAGCGGGTGCTCCTCCGCGGGCACGCGGTCCACCACGACGAGGCCAAGCTCATCCAGAGCGCGAAGCAGGCCGCGCAGGAGCTGGAGGGGCTGTTCGAGACCGACGAGAGCGCGCCGTCCGGCAAGGACGACAAGGCCGCGGCGGTGTGACGCTGGGGTGAGCCGCGGCGCCGGCCGCTCAGTCCTGTTCCTGCTTCGCGCCGATGCCGTGGCGGCGGAGGTAGGCCCGGACGTGCGCCCGCTCCATGCCCGCGCGCCGCGCCATCTCGCTCACGTTGCCCTTCGCGTCCTCGGACAGGGCGGCGAAGTAGTCGCGCTCGAACCGCGCCAGGACGTCGCGCTTCGCTTCCTGGAACTGGCGGCCCTTGAGCGAAGCGAACGAGCTGTTGAACGAGCCGCCGCCGCCCGGGTGGATCGACGGCGACGAGTTGCCGTGCACCGGCGTCTCGGTGAGCGCGCCGAGGTGCGCCGCGACGTCGATCTCCTCGCCCTCGCCCGCGAGCGCGAACGCGACGGCGACCGCGTTCCTGAGCTCGCGCACGTTGCCCGGCCAGTCGTGGCGCATCAGCCGCTCGAGCGTGCTGTTCGCGATGCGCTCGTAGGCGCTCTCGTCGCCGAGATCCTTCAGCATCCGGCGGACGAGCACGGGGATGTCCTCCACGCGCTGCCGGAGCGCCGGCAGCTCGATCTTGATCTGCGCGACGCGGAAGTAGAGGTCGCTCCGGAAGTTGCCGCCGTTGACGGCGCGCACGAGGTCGCGGCGCGTCGCCGCGAGCACCCGCACGTCGACCTCGCGGTAGCCCGACCCGCCGACGCTCTTGATGCGGCGCTCGGCGAGCGCGCGGAGGAGCTTCGGCTGCACCTCGAGCGGCAGCTCTCCGAGCTCGTCGAGGAAGATCGTGCCGCCGTCCGCCTCGTGGAACGGCGAGAGGCGCTTGTCGACCGCGCCGGTGAACGCGCCGCGCTCGTGGCCGAACA
Organism: Sorangium sp. So ce887; assembly: GCF_051521455.1. NCBI lineage: Bacteria > Pseudomonadati > Myxococcota > Polyangiales > Polyangiaceae > Sorangium > Sorangium sp. So ce887. The sequence continues at coordinate 7,922,851 of NZ_CP150354.1, forward strand.
GCGTCGCCTCGGCCAGGGTCGGCGGGATCGAGCCGCAGTCCACGACCACGAACGGCTTCTTCGAGCGGGTGCTCCCCAGGTGCAGCGCCTGGGCGACGAGCTCCTTGCCCGTCCCGGTCTCGCCCGTGATGAGCACCGTGAGGTCGGTCGGCGCCATCTTGGAGAGGCGCTCGAAGATGGCGCGCATCCCGGGGCTGCTCGCCACGAGCGGGCCGAACGACGGGATCGCCGAGACCGTGATGCGCTCGGGTCGCAGCGGCTCGAACTGGATCTCGGTCTCGCCGAGCCGGAGCTTCGTGCTCGTGAGCAGGTAGATGTCGCCGACCCGCACGCCGCCGACGAACGTCCCGTTCCTGCTGTCGAGGTCGCGCACGCGGACGCCCTGCTCGGTGGCGACGAACTCGGCGTGCACAGCGCTCACCTTGGCGTCGTCGACGACCAGCTGGCAGGCCGCGTTGCGGCCCACGATGACGGGATCGGTGCCGATCTCCAGCCATCCGCCGCCGCGAGCGGCCGACTTCGTCGGGCGGATACGCCCGCCGCGCACCTCGACCCTGTTCTTCGTGCCTACCGTGGCGTCGAGCAACTCAGTTCCTCTCTGTCTTGCGGCGCGAAGGTGGGCCCTCCGGCCGGGGAATCTCTGCGCCCCCCGTCCTGCTCGGCGGCGCCGGGGGTACCGCGCCTCCCGTCCTGCTCGGCGGCGCCGGCGGGGGTGCCGCGACCCCCGTCCTGCTCGGCGGCGCCGGGGGTGCCGCGACCCCCGTCCTGCTCGGCGGCGCCGGGGGTGCCGCGCCTCCAGCCCGGCTCGGCGGCGCCGGGGGTGCCGCGCCTCCAGCCCGGCTCGGCGGCGCCGGGGGTGCCGCGCCTCCAGCCCGGCTCGGCGGCGCCGGGGGTGCCGCGCCTCCAGCCCGGCTCGGCGGCGCCGGGGGTGCCGCGACTCCCGTCCTGCTCGGCGGCGCCGGGGGTGCCGCGACTCCCGTCCGGCTCGGCGGCGCCGGGGGTGCCGCACCTCCGGCCCGGCTCGGCGGCGCCGCGCCCCCCGTCCTGCTCGGCGGCACCGGGGGCGGCACGCTCCCCGTCCTGCTCGGCGGCACCGGGGGCGGCACGCTCCCCGTCCTGCTCGACGGCGCCGGCGGCACCACGCTCCCCATCCTGCTCGGCGACGGCGGAGGCGGCGGCGGCAGCGAGCTCTGGCCAACGTCGCCGAAACCGCCGTTCTCGGTCATCGTCGGGGGTCCGTCGACGACCGTGGGGTTGTCTTCCAGAAACGCATCGGGCAGCTCCGAGGGGTACCGGCTCCGCTGCGAGCGGCGCATCGCGCGCGAGATGTTCACCGGCTGGATGGCGCGCCAGCTCGCGAGCGCCTCCGCCGCGGTGCTGAAGCGCCCCTCGCGCCGGCGATCGAGCGCCCGCTCGAGGAAGCGCTCGATGCCCACCGGCCACTTCTCGCCGGTCGCCTCGGCGAGCGACGGCGCCGGGCGGTCGAGCTTCATCGCGACGAGCACCGCGGCCGTCGCGCCCTCGAACGGCAGCCGCCCGGACAGGGCCCGGAAGGCCACCGCGCCGACCGCGTAGATGTCAGCCCGCTCGTCGGCCCGCGCGGCGCCCCGCACCTGCTCCGGCGCCATGTACGCGAACGAGCCCAGCGTCGCGTCGAAGGCCGTGAGCGTCGGCTCCTCCTTCTCGCGCCGCGTGAGCTTGGAGATGCCGAAGTCGAGGATCTTCGCGCGCTCGCGCCGATCGGGCAGGCCGAGGTGCTCCAGGTAGATGTTTCCGGGCTTGAGGTCGCGGTGAATGACCCCGGCGGCGTGCGCCGCCACGAGCCCCTGGATCACGTCGTCGATGATCGGGCCGACCTCGCTGAACGGCAGGTACTGCTCGCGCTTCAGCCGATCCGCCAGCGACTCGCCGTCGAGCTGCTCGAACACGAGCAGGTGCGCGCCGTCGTTCGCCTCGCCGACCTCGATCAGCTGGCAGACGTACGGGCTCTTGATGGCGGAGGCGATCTTCGCCTCGCGGTCGAAGCGCCGCACGAGGTCGGGCTTCATCGCGGCGCGCGCCAGCAGGACCTTGATGGCCACCTGCTGCATGTCCGATTCCCGTGTCGCCGCCCAGACTTCGCCCATGCCGCCCCGCCCGAGTAAGCGGGTGACACGGTAACCAGCAACAAGGTCGCCCGGGTGGATCGCCACGTAACCTGGATCGGGACCGTACCAGCGCGGACGCAGAACCGGTGAGAAAAAAGCGAGTGTCCAGGTAAACCCTGTGATTCCCGGAGCGAGCAGAACCGATCACGGAGCGGCACCTCATCGCGCGCGGAGCGACGGCTCGCCTCGGTTCGGTGGACCACCACGGCCGGCGCGGCGCGCCCTCAATCCGACGTGGCGGCGTGGCGGCGTGGCGGCGTGGCGGCGTGGCGTCGGGGCGGCGCGCCCTCCATCCGGCGGCGGGGCGGCGGGGCCGCAGCCGGCGCCGCGGCTCGGAATCCCGGGAGGAACTCGAGGGGCCGCGGCACTAGCCCGATGCGACATGATTCTGTAGGCTCGCCGCGCCATGCCGCGCACCGCCGAGGACGTTGAAACCTACCTCCTGCAGCTCGATCGCCGGTTCGAGAACGACGCCGGTACCTACCTCGTCTCGGGGGGCCCTGACGCGCCGCCGATCGCGATCCGCATCGATCCGCCGATCGTTGCGGTCCGCGTCTCGATCGGCTCCGTTCCCCCCGACGACGCCCACCAGACCAGGCTCTTCCGCCGCCTGCTCGAGTACAACGCGACGGATCTGATGCACGCCTCGTACGGGATCGAGGCGGGCACCATCGTCCTGTCGGCGGCGCTGGAGCTCGAGAACCTCGACATGAACGAGCTCGAGGCGATCCTCAGCGACATCGATCTCGCGCTCGCCCGCCATGTCCCCGTGCTGCACGATCTCGCGCTGAGCTGACCTGCCGCGACGTTCGACCCTGCGCTACCCGTGAGTTGGAGCTGATCTATGGGAATTTTCGCGCGCCTTGCGACCCTCATCAAGTCGAACCTAAACGACCTCATCAGCCGCTCGGAGGACCCCGAGAAGATGCTGAACCAGGTCGTCATCGACATGGCAAACCAGCTGATCGAGGCGAAGAAGCAGGTCGCCGTCTCGATCGCCGACGAGAAGCGGCTGGCGAAGCAGGCCGAGCAGGAGGCGGCCCACGCCGCGGAGTGGGAGCGCAGGGCGATGCTCGCGATCAAGGCGGGCGACGACGCGCTGGCCAAGGAGGCGCTGAACCGCAAGAAGGAGCACGACCAGCTCGCCACGACCTACAAGGACCAGTGGCAGAAGCAGAAGCAGGCGGTCGACCAGCTGAAGACGGCGCTGCGCCTCCTCAACGGCAAGATCGAGGAGGCGAAGCGCAAGAAGAACGTGCTCATCGCCCGGAAGAAGCGGGCCGAGGCGCAGAAGGCGATCCAGGAGACCATGAGCGGTCTCAACAACGCCTCCGCCTTCGAGACGTTCGACCGGATGTCGAACAAGATCGACCAGATCGAGGCCGAGGCGGAGGCCGCCGGGGAGATCGCCGAGCAGTACACGGGCGACACGCTTGCGCACAAGTTCGGGCAGCTCGAGGCGACCGCGGGCGCGGACGACGAGCTGCTCGCGCTCAAGCGGAAGATGGGCGTGCTCCCGCCCGAGCCGCCGCCCGCCGCGACGCCGCCGCAGGTGCGCGTGGCCGGGACGGGCGGCGCGCCGGCCGGCCCCCAGCAGGCCGAGCAGGACGAGCTCGCGGCGGCCATCGCGGAGCTCGAGGCCGAAGAACAACGTGAACAAGCCAGGATGAAGCGCTAGAGCACGCCCGCCCATGAGCCAAGCTGCCACGGCGCTCCGCCGGACCGAATCGAACGCCGCCCCCTCCGCTCTCATTCCCGTGCACGCCGAAGAGGTCGGCGCCTTCCTCGAACGCGTCGGCGTGAGCTCGTCCGGCGGGCTCTCCGAGGCCGAGGCGCAGAAGCGCCTCGAGGAGCACGGGAAGAACCGCCTGCCGGAGACGAAGAAGAAGAGCGCGCTCCTCCGGCTCCTCGAGCAGTTCGCGAACCCGCTCGTCCTCACGCTCCTCGCCGCGGCGACGATCGCCGTCGTCGTCGGCTTCACGGCCGACAAGAGCGAGAGCTTCCTCCACAGGTTCGGCGACGCGATCGCCATCCTGCTCATCGTGATCCTCAACGCGTTCCTCGGTTACTACCAGGAGCGGCGCGCGGAGGCGGCCCTGGAGGCCCTCCAGAAGCTCAGCGCCCCGAACGCGCGCGTGCGCCGCGGCGGCAAGACCGTGGTCATCGCGGCCGAGGACGTCGCGCCCGGCGACATCCTCGAGATCGAGGCGGGCGACTCGGTCCCGGCCGACGCGCGGCTCGTGCAGACGATCAGCCTCGCGACCGAGGAGGCGGCGCTGACGGGCGAGAGCGCGGCCGCGGTCAAGGACGCGCTCGCCCCGGTCGCGCACGACGCGCCGCTCGGCGACCGGGTCACGATGATCTTCACGGGCACGAGCATCGTGCGCGGCAAGGGCCGCGCGGTGGTGACCGCGACCGGCGTGCACACCGAGCTCGGCCGCATCGGCGAGATGATCCGCTCGGTCGGCGAGCAGAAGACGCCCCTCGAGGAGCGCCTCGATCGCTTCGGCTCGATGATCCTGCGGGTGTGCCTGGCGCTGTCCGCGGTGCTCCTCGGCTGGGGGTTCATCCGGGGCGGCCGGCCGTGGCACGAGCTCCTGCTCGAGGGCGTGAGCCTCGCCGTGGCCGCCATCCCCGAGGGGCTGCCCGCGATCACGACGATCACGCTCGCGCTCGGGATGCAGCGCATGGCGAAGCGCGGGGCGATCGTGCGCAAGCTGCCCGCGGTCGAGACGCTCGGCGCCGCGACGATCATCGCCTCGGACAAGACGGGCACGCTCACCCAGAACGAGATGACCGTCCGCAACGTGTACGCCGGCGGCCACCGCTTCACGGTGGCCGGCGAGGGGTACAACCCGGTCGGCGCGCTGCGCGACGAGGGCGGCGCGGAGGTCGTCGACCCCTCGGCGCCCCTCGGCTACCTGTTCGCGACGGTCGCGCTCTGCAACAACGCGTCGCTCAACGAGGACCAGGCGACGGGCCGCTGGAACATCGTCGGCGACCCGACCGAGGGGGCGCTGCTCACGCTGGCCGCGAAGGGCGGCCACTCGCGCGAGTCGGTGGCGCCGTCGCACGCGTTCGTGCACGAGCTGCCCTTCGACAGCGATCGCAAGCGGATGACGGTGATCACGCGGGACGAGCGCGGCCGCGACATCGCGCACGTGAAGGGGAGCGTCGACGTGCTCCTGCCGCTCTGCGTGAAGTTCGCGGACGACAAGGGCGTGCGGGCGCTGACCGAGGACGACCGGAGCGCGATCACCGCCGAGGCGGATCGCATGAGCGCGTCCGCGCTGCGCGTGCTCGCGATCTGCCGCCGCGTGCGGGTCAGCCGCGACGAGAACGACGTCGAGCGCGAGCTCACGTTCCTCGGCCTGGTCGGGATGATGGACCCGCCGCGGCAGGGGGTGAAGGAGGCGGTGGCCGAGTGCCGTCGCGCCGGCATCCGCGCCGTCATGATCACCGGCGACCACCGGCTCACCGCGACGGCGATCGCCCAGGAGATCGGGCTCTGGGACGAGGGCGACGAGGCGCTCAGCGGCGCGGAGCTCGCGGCGATGGGCGACGAGGAGCTCGCGCGGCGGATCATGCACGTGCGCGTCTTCGCCCGGACGACGGCGGAGCAGAAGCTCCGGCTCGTGCGGGCGTTCAAGGCGCACGGCCACATCGTGGCGATGACGGGCGACGGCGTGAACGACGCGCCCGCGCTCCGCGAGGCGCACATCGGCGTGGCGATGGGGCGCGGCGGCACCGACGTGGCGCGGCAGGCGGCGGATCTCGTGCTGGCGGACGACAACTTCGCGACCATCGTCGAGGCGGTGCGCGAGGGGCGCGCCATCTACCGCAACATCCAGAAGTTCATCTTCTTTCTCCTCTCGTCGAACATGGGCCTCCTCGTGGCGGTGTTCGTCGTCTCGTTCTTCGGCAAGTGGCCTCCGCTGACGCCGCTCATGATCCTCTGGATCAACCTCGTGACGAACGGCTTGCCGGCGCTCGCGCTCGGCATCGATCCGCCGGATCCGCAGCTCATGAGCGAGGCGCCGCGGCCGCGCGACGAGGGCCTGCTCATCAAGCGCGACTACCTGGGGATCCTGTACGTCGGCGCGTTCATGGGGCTCGCGGCCGTGGCGCTCTACGCGACGTCGGACCAGACCGAGGACGGGCTGCTCCGCACGCGCGCCGTCGCCTTCTCGCTGCTCGCGCTGTCGCCGCTCTTCCACGCCTGGAGCTGCCGGAGCCCGGTGATCTCGATCTTCAAGTCGAAGCCGCTCGTCAGCCTGCCGCTCCTCCTGGCGGTGACGGCCAGCGCGGTGATCCACCTCGTCGCGCTGCTCGTGCCCGCGCTGCGCCCGGTCTTCCGCACGTACGAGATGTCGTCGAACGAGTGGATGCTCCTGCTCCTCCTCTCGGCGCTCATCGTGCCGGCCGTCGAGATCGCGAAGCTCGTGTACCGCCGGATCCGCCCTGCCGACGCCGGCCCTGCCCGCCTCCCCGCCTCCGCCGGCTCCCGCTGACCCGCCGGTCTGGGCCGGCGCCGCCGGCCCCTCTCCTTCTCCCTCTCCTCGCCCTCCCCTCGCCCTCCCTCGCCGCGTCGAGGTAGCCGCCTCGGCCACGCCGGGGCGCTGCCTCGGGCCGCTCGTGGCGGCGTAGGGCCCGCGCGCGAAGCGATCCGGAAACAAAGTGCTCGTGGTAAGAACAAGCGGGCGCGGAGAGGCGTCCAAACCCGAGCTTATGAGACGTAGAACACCCTATCTCCGTGCGCCGGGGGCTCCGGCCCTCGGTTTCCGCCTCGCCGCGCTCGCGCCGGCCGCGCTGGCCGTGCTGGCGGCCGCCGCTCCCCCCGCCCTCGCCGCCGGCGCGCCGCTCGCGGCGCCGCTTGTCGAGTCGAAATGGCTCAAGTTCGACGGCATCCCGAAGGAGTGGCCGGTGGCGCTCACCTCCCTCGGCATCAAGGTGAAGGGCAAGCCGAGCAAGGCCGATCTCGCCGCGCATGCGGCCGTCGCCTACGACGACGCGCGGATCTACGTGGCGGCCGACGTGACCGATGACGCGCTGCGCGGCGGCGCGGATCACGTGAAGCTCGTCCTTGGCTTCCCGGGCGGGAAGGTCCGCGAGGTCGCGCTCTACCCGGGCCAGCCGGGCAAGACCGCGGGCAGCGTGAAGCTCCCGGGCGGCAAGGCGGTGGCGGGGGCGAAGGTGATCGAGGCGCCGCGGAGCGGCGGGTACACGCTGGAGGCGAGCGTCCCCTGGTCGGCGTTCCCCGAGGCGGCGACGACCCGGGTCGGGCTGCGGGCGGGGCTCTTCGTCCACGACGCCGACGGCGCCGGGGGGGTCGAGGCGATCCTCGGCAGCGCCGCCTCGGAGGCGTACGGGTCGCTGTCGCCGCTCGCGACCGAGCCGGAGCTCGCGCTCACCGACGGCCTGCTGAGGAGCAAGGGCATCCGCGGCGCCCCGAAGTACGACCTCGTCGCCGACGTCGTCGGCGACGCGATGCGGGAGCGGGTGATCGTGCACGAGCGCTTCCTGATCGTCCTTGGCCCCGGGTTCCGGAAGGGGGCGCAGTACTACTTCGAGGACCTCGGGGTCGACGCCAGCGACGGGATGCTGCCGTCGCTCACGGCGCGCGACCTGACGGGCGACGGCCAGGCCGAGCTCATCCTGAGGAAGCGCTCCGGCAGCGGCGCCAAGTACCGCGAGGTCATGCACGTTGTGCAGTTCGGCGCCGGCGACACGCCGAAGCCGATCTTCCAGCACGAGGTCGCGATCTCGACGGAGAAGGGCTCGGTCGTCAACGAGGTCGAGTTCGTGCCCGACGGCGCGAGGATGGCGATCCGCGTGGAGCCGGGCAAGGCGACCCGGTACGACGCGAGCAACTACGCCGAGGCGGTGGAGACGACGTACGACCCGCTGCTCTTGCCGTGGGGGTCGATCAAGTCGCAGCTCTACAAGCTGACCGGGGGGGTGTTCACGAAGGCGAGCGAGCAGCGGCAGGCGCCGGCCGCGGCGGCGCGCCCCGCGGCGAAGGCCGACGAGGCGCGGGGTGCGGCGAAGCCGCCCGCGCTGTCGCCGGCGGAGATGCTCGACAAGGTGTACGCGCTCTACCGGCGCGACCGCGGCGCCTCGTCGAGCAAGCCGCGGTTCGATCTCGCCGCCGACGTGGCCGCGGGTCGCGAGCCCGAGCGGGTGCTGCTGCACGACCGCGATCTCGTGGTGTTCGGGAAGGGCTTCCGGGGCGGCGCGGGGTACGCGTTCATGACGCTCGCGCAGTTCGCTTCCCCGGGCGACATCCGCTCGGTGAGCGCGCGCGATCTCACCGGCGACGGCAAGGCCGACATCATCGTCCACGGCACCGTCCGCGCGGCGGCGCCCAAGGACGCGGGTGGCGGGACGGTGGATCGCGACGTGGTGCTCATCTTCCGGATCGAGGGCGAGAGCATCCAGCGGATCTTCGCGGCCGAGGTCGCGCGCAGCATGGACGACAAGAAGATCGCCGGCGAGCTCAAGTTCGTGCGCGTGGACGACAAGGTGGGGATCGAGCTCGCCCCCGGGCGAGCCATCGAGTGGACGGAGCAGACGTATCCCTTCAACCAGGACAAGGGCCCTGTCGGCGGCTTCGAGCCGCTGCTCCTGCCGTGGGGGGGAGCGCAGCCGGTGCGGTACGTCTGGAATGGGTCCACCTTCGCCAAGTAGGCGGCGCCGGCGAGCGGCCGCTGCGCCCGATCGGGGGCGGCGGCTCCGGTGTCTGCGCGATTCGCCTGCTCCTGAAGAAGGCGTGACGAAAGCTTACTTATTCGTTTCATTCTCGTGCCGGCGCAAATCCTCCATACCGGTCGAACTCTCGTCCATCGGCTCCTTGCCTGGCGTCCCGAGCTGCCCATCTTCTCCCGCTTCCTTGATGCGCTCTGACGGCCGGGGCTGCCCGACGCACTGAGGCACGGGCAGCCCGATCGCAAACCCACAACCTCGAACCACGAGACGAGGGATCCTTGACCAGCCGCAGCGACGGTCACCGAATTCCGGCTCTCCGGCAGGACGGATCCGCTCGGCGATTCGAGACGGCGGTTCGGCCCATTTCGAGGGTCGCCAAGCGCTTGATCGAGGGCTAGCACGTCGGTCGCGTGAGGGTCCCCCCTCGGGCAGCTGGACGGCTCGCCTGGAAGGCTGCATTTGAAGGTCCCCGACCGAGCTCCTGCAGCTTCTCCTCGTCCTCCTGCTTCCGTGTGTGTGTGTTAGAGGCTCCTATCATCTGGCACATTCACGCTCAACGGCCGAGGTCCGCGGTTTGCGTCCCGATGACCATGCGAGCCATCCAAACGATTCTCGCCGTACTCTCTCTGTCTGGAGTCGCACTGTGTGTTGTCTCATGCGTCACACAGACGACAGAACCAGCGTCCGAGACGGAGGACGCCACACCAGACAGCGAACCAGAAACTGACTATGTAACACCTGGCGATGACGAACCGGAGAGCGACTCCGAAACAGCAGAAGCAAGGAGCGCGCTCAAGATCATCCGATGCAAGAAAAGCGAACGCGGCGCAGAATGCATGGAGCGGTGCGCCGAAGAAGGAATATCTTGCGCGGCAGGACGCCGCCATCCATACATGCGCAATGTAGGTACTGGAATGCTAGGACAGTGCAGATCAGCCGCCGGAGTCAACTGCTGCTGGTACTATTACCCAAACGGGCACGTCTGTAGGTTCATTGGGAAGCTTCATCTCTGCCTGTATGAGGGTGGACGTCATGATTGAGGGCGCGCGCGTGGGACGCGAATTCGTCCGAAATGCGCTTCCAGTCCGGGCCGACTAGGGAATCCATGCACTGAAGAGCGAGCGGGTACAGCTCGGGCGACCGCTCGCCACCCGAGAGCGCTGCGGAGCCCAGCGCATGAAGCCGGTGCATCCACTTGACGTCCTCCAAGGTGATGGACGTAGGCCCCTGCATGCGGCCGTGTACGTGCTCCATCATCGCCCACTGGACGGCGGCCATCGTGTTCTCCCACGCCGAGGGATCGACCCCGAGCTCGGCGTCGCCGCGCTCGAGCGCGTCGGCGAGCATGCGGATGTAGCCGACTGCGTAGACCTCGGCACTAGACGCCCAGTCGAGCTGATCCTCCATGTGTTCCTGCTCGGCTCGGTCGGCTTCGTCCGTGGGGCATCCCGGATCGAGCAACGACTCTATGCACCGAAGAGCGAGCGGGTGCAGTTCGGGCGACCGCTCACCGCCAGAGAGCGCCACGGAGCCCAGCACATGAAGCCGGCGCATCCGCTCGACATCCTCCAGGGTGATGGTCGGGGGCCATCTCGCGCGCCCGTGCACGTGCTCCATCATCGCCCACTGGACGGCGGCCATCGTGTTCTCCCACGCCGAGGGATTGACCCCGAGCTCGGCGTCGCCGCCCTCGAGCGCGGCGGCGAGGGTGCGGATGTAGCTGACTGCGCAAACCTCGGCATTGGCCGCCCAGTCGAGCTGATCCTCTAGGTCTTGCTCGTGGGGTCGATCAGAGTGAGCCATGCGCGGAGTCTACTCCAGCCTGACGAATGTGTAGCAGCGCCCACGCCGATGGCGTCCGAGTTCGCGCTCCAGGACATCGACGCTGGCGCGTTCGCTGAGCTCGCCGATCGCCGACCGCGTCCGCGTGGCCGTTGCCGTTCACGACCGCGTCATCCGGCGGGCTCCGGCAGGCAGCAGACGGTGGTCGGGTACGGCTCGCCGCCGGCCGGCTCGCAGAGCCCCAGCTCGTCGACCTCCCATTCGGCGCGGATGCTGCCGAGGGCCGCACCATCCTCCTCGGGACGCAGGCAGCGATCGACCTCGCCGGCCGTCACCGTCGTCGTCCCGAGGAGCGCGCCCTCGCTGCACGCGCGATCCGAGTAGGCGCTCACCCGCGCGACGCACTCCCTCGGCATGATGCAGCGTTCGCGCTGTACGTGGTCGAGCTCGCCACGGTGGCCGAGGAAGAGGACGACGATCTGCTACACTTGCTCGATCACGGTGCGGCGCGAACGGTCGAGGCCCGCCGGTGGTTGGCCGAGCAGGTCGGTGCAGAGGAGAGCTCTATCGCGATGCGCGAGCTGGAAGGCTTCGACGAGGTGCTGCGGACGCTGCTGACGAAGCTGCCGATCGAGGCGTTGCTGCCAGCGCTGCCGATGGAGGAGCTGCTCGCCGGGTTGCCGCCCGAGCAGCGGGTCGCGGGGCTGACGCCCGAGCAGCGGCTCCTCCTGGCTCCCGACGAGGTGCTGCGGCTGCTCCCAGACGACTACCTGCGCTCGCTTCCCGAGGATGTCCGGGCGCAGATCCGCGCCCGGATCGGCCGCCCGCTCTAGCGAGGACCGGGATGCTTCCCGTTAGGTGCCGCTACGAGGGTGGAACTCCTGAATGAGAGCGCGCGCGTAGGACGCGGCTTCCCGCGCCGTGCGCTTCCAGTCCGGTCCGAACAGAGACTCCATGCACCGAAGAGCGAGCGGGTAGAGCTCAGGCGACCGCTCACCGCCCGAGAGCGCAGCGGAGCCTAGTCCGCGGAGTCGCCGCATCCTCTCGACGTCTTCCACGGTGATGGCTGTAGGCCCGTGCAGGTGACCGCGGATGTGCTCCACCATCACCCCCTCGACGGCGGTCAGGGTGTTTTCCCACGCCACGGTATCCACCTGGAGATCGGCGTCGCCGCGTTCGATCGCGTCGGCGAGGATGCGGATGTAGCCGCCTGCGAAGAGAACGGCCGTAGTCGCCCAGTCGAGCAGGTCCTCTTGGTCTTCAGTGAGGGGTTGATCCGGGTGAGGCAGACCCGGAGTCTAGTCCAGTCTCACGATGGGGAAGGGCGCGGCGTACATGGGGCCGCTTGGGGCCGACGCGGGTGCGCCCTCCCCTCCCGCCCCCTCCGTCGCGCGGCGCCGGCACGCCCGCAGCGGAGCTCGACAGGTTGACGACTTCCGGCGCAGCGGAGCCCCCGCAAGAAGCCCTGAAGCTGCCGGGCGAAGGCCGCCGCGTGCGGCCTGGGGTGATTCCTGGGGTGATTGAAGAGGACCGCGTTCGCATTCGTGAGGCCCCTCGTACCGCGCGACCATGCAGTACCGCCACCCGGGGGGCACATTGGCCTCTTGCTGGTTGACCATGCAGACCTCCCCACCCCTTGGACACTCAAAGTCGGCTACGTAGCCACTGCACGCGACCGCGATCTTGGCAGGGCCCGCCGGCGGAGAAGGCTCGTCCACGGTGGACGGCGTGCACGATCCATCCCGCGCCGCCGCGATCCAGATCGCCCTGAACTCCTCTGCCGGCACGGTCCCTGGAGACGTGCATTCGCCTTGCCAGTACTTCGGCGGATTGAACGGCCTGAGCATCGCCGCCGGGGTGTTCTCGCAGGACGCATGCGAGTGCGCCGCAACGATCTCCGGCATGCGGCAGTACGGAACGCTGCATTTGCACTCGGGACAGGGCTCCTCGCCCGGCCGCAACGACCGGAGCCCGAAGGACAGCGTCGGGGCGATCTTCTGCATGTCAACATCACCGTTCCCTGGGCAGGCAGCAGATCGTCACCGGCTCCTCCGGCTCTCGCGCGCCGTCCGGTACACCGCCCTCCGGCGTGCAGCGTCCTGGCTCGTTGACGATCCACGTCGCGCTCAGGCTCCCGATCATCGGGGCTGGCCCAGGGGCCACGCAGACCTCTTGCGTGGTCACACTGATGCCGACGAGCCAATCGCTGCACGCGCTGTCCATGTAGGCGGACATGAACGCCTCGCACCGGCTTGTCGCGGGCGGCTTGCACGTGCACGGCGTACACGCGCGCGTATCCTCGACGCCCTTGTAGAACACCGCCAGCTTCTCGGAGAACCTCGGCCAAGGGTCTCCCGCCGCGGCGGGCGCCTCGCACGCAGTGTCGAGCCCCTCGATCGAGACGCACTGCCGCCACGCCTCGGGCAGGGAATTCTGCTGCTGGTAGACCAGGCATGTCTGGCCCATCTGTGCGCACAGCGTGGTCGATACCCGGCTCGGGCATGCGATCGCGACCTCGCCCGCGACCGCGTCGCGGGGCACCGGGGATTCCTCGACCACCGGCTCGCACGGCCGCTCGATGATCGACCCGATCAGGAGCGATCCGAGCTGCTCGGGCGGCCCCCAGCCCGGCGACACACACGCCCCGTCCCAGCCCGGCGGCGCCGCGAAGGGCGTCCGTGTCTCCGCGGGCCCATCCCCGCACATGGCCAACGAGACCGCCGTCACGTCCGAGGGCAACGCGCAGGACGGTACGGTGCACGCGCACGTGGGGCAATGGAGCTCGACGCGCGGCAGCGCCCGTCCCAAGAGCTTCGGCGTTCCGCTCGACGGCCGGATGATCTCGTCCGTGCCGGGAACGACCCAGGTGAGATCCTCGCACGACGGCGCGAACGTCTCGGGCCCCGTCCAGACGAGCATGGGCTCCCCGAACTTCCCGCCCGGCGGGTACACGCATTGACCCCAGCAGTGGCCGTTGCTCGTGCCGTTGGCGTTCACGATCTCGCAGGTCACTTCCTCCGCGCAGTCGTATTCCCGGGCGCCGCACCCTCCCGCCGCCGCCAGGCCGCCCGCACCGAGGAGCAGGCCCCCCGCCACCCAGCTCCGCACGCGCCGCATCGCCATCGCTCCTTTCGGTCTCCCCTCCGGCCTACCAGTCCAGCAGCTCGCCTGTCCCCGGCCGATCCGCCGGCCGTCGATGAACACCTCGGCCTCGGGCCGGCTCACCGGGATGGTCGCCGGCGCCACCTTCGCGCTCCGCCCTGCGCGGCCCCTCGGAGAAGCGGCGCCACGCCGCCAGCGCGAGCGACTCCGAATCGAGCAGCGACTCCCGCAGGTGCTCCGCCTCTAGCCGCATCACGTGTCCCTCGGCAAGCAGCAGATCGTCTTGGGACCTCGGGCATCGATCTCGCCGACCGGCGCTCCCCCCTCGGGCGTGCAGCGCCCCGGCTCGTTGACGATCCATGTCGCGCTCAGGCTCCCGAGCGTCCGGGTTGACCCAGGGTCCACGCAGATCGCTCGTTGCGTGGTCATACGGCCGACGACGAGGAAGTCGCTGCACGCGCGGTCCTCGTAGGCGGACAGGTCCGCCTCGCACCGGTGCGTCTCGGGCGGCTTGCAGGTGCACGGCGTGCAGCCGCGCGTGTCGTCCACCTCCGTGTAGAACACCCCCAGCTTCTCGGAGAACCTTGGCCAAGGGTCCCCCGCCGCGACGGGCGCCTGGCACTCGCGGTCGTCCCCGTCCGCGAGAATGCAGTGCCGCCACCCCTCGGGCAGGTGGTCCTGCTGCTGGTAGAGCATGCAGCGCTGCCCGTCCTGCGCGCACAGTGTCGACGACACCTTGCCGGAGCAGGCGATCGCCACCTCGCCGGTGAGCGCATCCGGAGGCGCGGGGGATTCCTCGACCACCGGCGCGCACGGCTGCTCGGTGGTGGACCCGAGGTAGAGCGAGCCGAGCAGCTCGGACGGCACCCAGCCCGGCGACACGCACGAGCCGTCCCAACCCGGAGGCGGCGCGAAGGGCGTCCGTGTCCCGGCGTTTTCTCCCTCGCACAGGCGCAGCGAGCTCGTCGTGACGTCCGAAGGCAGCGCACAGGACGGTGCGGTGCACGCGCACACGGGACAGGAAGGCGCCTCCCCCGGCGGGGTGCGCCCCACGAACGCAGGCGGCCGGTCGGCGATCCGTATCACCTCGTTCGTTCCGGGGATGGCCCAGACGAGATCGTCGCACGACGGCGCGAGCATCTCGAGGCCCGTCCATACGAGCATCGGCTCATCGAAACCACGCGGCGGCTCGGGCACGCACTGCCCCCAGCAGTGGCCGTTGCTCGTGCCGTTGGCGTTCACGATCTCGCAGGTCACTCCCTCCGCGCAGTCGTATTCCCCGGCGCCGCACCCTCCCGCCGCCGCCAGGCCGCCCGCACCGAGGAGCAGGCCGCCCGCCACCCAGCTCCGCACACACCGCATCGCCATCGCTCCTTTCGGTCTGTCGCTCCGGCCTACCAAGCCCCGACGAAGAGCACGCCACCGCCTTCCGCCGTCGCAAGCGGCACCGCGCGCACGGCGCTCGCGCGCGGCGCCGGGGCCCACCAGAACGACGAGATCGCGACGGCGCCCGCGACGCCCGCGCCGATAAAGCTCGCCCAGGCAAAGGTCTCCAGCGTGTCGCGCGCGCCGTTCGTCTTGCGCAGCGCCCCGCACGGCTTCTCGTAGTCCGTGTACATGCACGCCGCCGGCCCGCCGCGCCGGCGGATCGCGTCCGCCTGAGCCGCCGCCTCGTCGCCGCGCACCGCCGCCGCGAGCGCGAAGCCCGTGCCGAGCGCGACGCCCGTCGACGCGAGCGCGATCCCCCCGACGCGGAACACCGTGCCCGCCGCCGGGCCGCTCGACGGCGCGGGCGCAGCAGCAGCGGCCGGCACGGGCGCGACCGGCGCCGCAGCGGGCGGCGAGGGCTTGGGCTCCAGGTGAAGGCCGATCATCGCCTCCCGGCCCCGCTGCGCCTCGAACGGATAGACCTCGTCGACATACCCCTCGATCCTGCCGCGCGCCTCGTGCCGCCCCGGCTCGACGTAAACGAAGTACATGCCCTGTCCGCTGCCGATCCGCCGGCCGTCGATGAACACCTCGGCCTCGGGTCGGTTCACCGCGACGGTCGCGGGTGATACCTCGCGCTCCGCCCGCTGGAGCCCGTCGGAGAAGCGCCGCCGCGCCGCCGCCGCGAGCGTCGCGGGATCCAGCAGCGACTCCCGCAGGTGCTCCGCCGCGTCCCGGAACCGCCCGAGCGCGAGCTCGGAGAGCCCGAGCTCCCCCGCGATCTCCGGCCGCGGATCCGCCTGCCACGCGGCGCGATACGCCGCCTCGGCTTCCGCCCACCGCCTCGCGCGGCGCGCCCTCTCGCCTCGCGCAAACGCCTCCTCGGCCTCGGAGCGCGCCGCAGCCGCTCCGGACGGTCCAGCAGGACGATCTTCGCCGGCAGACACCGCCGCGAGACTCCACACGACAGATGCAGCGGCCACCGCGAGGAGCAATCGACCCGTGGAGCTGGGGAATTCCCTCATTTTGTGCCCGTTTACAGCGGGAAATTGAACAGGGAGGCGGGGAGGCGGGGAGTTTTTCTGAGATTTTACTCCCCGCCTCCCCGCCTCCCTGTGAATTTTCCGAAAAATTTGAGGGGATTCCTCAACCCGTGGAGCCCATCTCGCCGGCACACTACGAGTGAGGCTCCATGCGGTCAAGCTGCCTTGGCCCGGAGCAAACGACGAAATCAGCTCAACCGTCAGCCAATTTTGGTAGCTCCTCCGGAATGCTCCGCGCTCCCCTCCACGGCATGGTCCAGAGCGCGCACACACGAGCACGACCGGCCTGGATCGACCCGCCCCAGCATGACGTTTTTTCAAATGTCGAACAGACGCGCCACGTAACTGAGCGGGTATGGGGAAACCTTCTCGCAAGACCGACGCCGCCGCCGAGGGCTCACCGCTCACCCTGGAGTCGATCATGGCCGAGCACCAGGACGCCATTCGCCGCTACGTGGAGCGGCGGGGTTTCCGGGGCGCGGATCGGGACGATCTGCTCCAGGAGATCTTCCACGGCGCCGCGCGGTCGTTGCCCCGGTTCGATCCCCGCCTCGCCAGCGTGCGCACCTGGCTCCTGCGGATCGCGTTCAACCTCACCTCCAACGAGCGCAAGCGCGCCCATCGCCGGCGCGAGGCGCTGTGGCCGGAGGAGGCGCTGGACGGGCTCCCCAGCGATGCGCCGGACTCCGAGACACGGCTCATCGAGGCGCAACGGAGCGACCTCCTCGCCGAGCTGCTCCTGGAGGTCCCTCCGATGCGCCGTGAGATCCTCGTCGCGCACGACCTGGAGGAGGAGGCGGTCCAGGTCATCGCCGAGGAGCGCGCGATCCCGCGCAACACCGCGTGGAACCACCTCCGGCTCGCGCGGCTGAGCCTCGACGCCGCCGCGCGGCGCTGGCGGGCGCGGAACCGCGGCCGAGGCGCGCCGCTCGCGCCGCTCGCCCTCGCGTTCGGCGCGGGCGAAGCGCGCGCTTCGTCGGGGCCAGTCCACGGAGGCCCGCTGCGGCGGCTGCTCGGCTGGGCTCGCCGCGCCCTCGGGCGCGCGCCGTCCCGCGGCGATGCCAGCCAGGCAGCGAGCTCGCGGGGCAACTCGCAGGTGGCGACATGCGCTGTCGGAAGATCGGTGACCAGCGCCGCCGCCGGCGTCGCGGCGGGCGCTCTCGTGCTGTTCGCCCCGGGTGGGACAGGCGATGTTGCGACGCCACCAGCCGACGCGGGCTCGCGGAGCTCACCGCAGCTCCAGGCGGCCGTTCAGCGCGGCAGGGCCCTCCCCTGGGCACCTGCGCCGCCGCCGGATCCACAGGCCGCCGGCGCAGCGGGCGGCGTTCCCGAGGCGACAGGCCGCATCCGGTCGAGCCCGCTGCGAGCACCCGGTCCGCTCCCGGGTGGCGGCGCCCTGTCCGGGCGCGAGGACCGGCTGTGGCGACAGGCCATCACGACGCTCACCTCGGGAGGAGGAGACGCGGCGCGCGAGCTGCTCGAGCAACACCGGCGCGAGTTCCCCCGGGGCGTCCATGCAGGTGACCGCGAGGAGATCCTGCGACGCCGGCCGGCCTCTGCGCGCCCCGAGTGACGCGGTGGGGGTCGGATGCGAAGGCGAAGGCTGCCGCCCGTCGCCCAGGCCCGACGGGTCCACGCCGGCGCCGGGGGTGGCTGGATTTCAACAGGAAGGCGGGGAGGCGGGAGGCGGGCAGGCGGGCAGAAAAAACCAATCATCTTCCCGCCTTCTCGCCTTCCTGTGAACCTCTCCGGGCAACTCCGGCGCAACCCCCATGCGCCGGATCCCTGCCATGGTCTTGCGAAGGGCAGTCGCGCTCGGCAAGCATCGGCTCGTTTGGCTCAACCCAAGGAGGCGCCTGTGGCAGACCCCTATATCGATCCTTTCGAGACGAAGATTTACGGTAAGTTCGCCCGCGAGCAGATGGCCGCGGTCCTGATGGGCAAGCTCCCTGCGCTCGACGGCATGGTCGAGTTCGCGATCGGCAAGCAGCTCATGGCCGATCAGGCGATGTCCGACGTCCTCGATCGCCAGCCCAAGCCCGCGCCGGAGCTCGACACCGGCGCGGTGCTCGAGGAGGCGCGGGACGTCGTCGTGCGGTTCGCCTCGTACCTCGACTCGCTCAAGGGGAGGCCGGTCGATCCCAAGGTGTTCTTCCGCGGCGAGGCGCCGAGCGTCCTCGCGCGCCGGCGGCTCACGAAGCTGACCGCGGCGGTCGGGCACATCGCCGACGAGCTGGAGAAGCACCGCGAGAAGATCCGGGGCGCGGAGGTGTGGCTGGCCGAGCTCAGGGAGGCGCACGAGAAGCTCGGGATCATCGAGCGGCAGCAGCGCGCCACGCGCGTCGAGCGGCTCGAGCTCGGCCCCGAGGTGTCGACCGCGCGCGAGGCCTGGCTGGGTGTCTACAACGCGAACAAGAGCCTCGTGCGCGGGCTGCTCGCCCACCTGGGCAAGCCAGAGCTCCTGCCGCTCCTCTTCGACGACCTGGCCGAGGTCCACCGCGCGAGCGGCGTGAGCGACGCGCTCCCGCCCGGCCAGCCGGCGGCGCCGGCCGCGCCGGCGGCCGGGCCGGCGGGCCAGCAGGAGGCCTCGCCGGACGCGTGAGCCTGCGGCCCGCTGCAACGCTTGATGCAAGCGTTGCAGCGGGCGACTCGGGGGCCGAGTCGGCCGTTTCAAGGCGTGAGACGGCCGACTCGGCGGCCCAGCGGGGCGGATCAAGGCTTGAGATGGGCGGCTCGGTCCCCGAGTCGACCGTTTCAGGGCTTGAGATCGCCGACTGGGCGACCGAGTCGGGCGTTTCAAGCCTTGAAGCGGGTGACTGCGCGCAGGAGAGGGCGATTTCAAGGCGCTCACCGCGCAGCAAGACGATGCAGGGGGCTGGGTGGACGACCTTCCGGCGCTCCCCCGAACGGTGCGCCGTGCAACGACGGAGCTCTCCGGCGTCCCTCCCCGCGGCGCTTCGCCATCCGCTCCGACCGGAACCGGAGTGAAGCGTCGCGAGCCCGATCGAGCGCGGATCCGACTGTCACGCGGGGGAATCGTCCCCGTTCCGATGCTGCTCCCTTCGCGAGCGCGCCCGCGCGCCGCCGCCTCAGATCACCCGGTCCACGAGCGGCTCCCCCCGCTCGAACCGCCGCAGGTTCGCCAGGAAATGCTCGACCTGCGCCACCGGCTCCTCGCGCCGCCCGCCGGCGGTGTGCGGCGTGATGAAGCAGCCCGGTGCGCGCCAGAGCGGGTGCTCGGGCGGCAGCGGCTCGGGATCCGTCACGTCGAGGTACGCGCCCGCGAGGCGGCGCGCCTCCAGCGCCTCGAGCAGCGCCGCCTGGTCGACGGTGGCGCCCCGGCCGACGTTGAAGAACCACGCGTCGGGGCGCATCCGCGCGAGGAGCGCGCGCGAGACGAGCCGCCGCGTGCTCTCCGCGTCAGGCAGGGTCGAGACCACGTGGTCCGCCCACGCGAAGGCGTCGCCGAGCGCGTCCCTCGCGACGACACGGCCAGGCTCGTCGCCGCGGGGACGGGACCGCAGGATGCGCAGATCCACCTCGAACGGGGCGAGCAGCGCGGCGAGGCGGCGGCCGATGGCGCCAAAGCCGAGGAGCAACACCCGCCGGCCGCGGAGGAGCGCGCTCCGCGAACGCACGGGCGCGTCGGGCCAGCCGCGCGGGCCGAGCTGGTTCTCGAGGCACTCGGGCAGCCGCCGGGAGGCCGCGAGCAGGAACGCGAGCGCGTGCTCCGCGCAAGGGTCGGCGTAGACACCGCTGCTCGTCGTGAGGACGGCGCCGCGGGCCGCGAGCGCGGCGCGCACGGAGGGCACATCATAACGGGCATAGCCGGCGGTGCTGAGGTGCACCCAGCGCAGGCGCGGGGCCGCGCAGACGTCGTCCGGATGCGGCTGGCCAAAGACCACCTCGGCGCCCAGAACGACCGGATCCGGCGCGACGACGGCGAGGTTCTCCGCCGAGCGCGCCGCAGGCAGCGCGAGCGCGTGCGGCGCGACCCCCTCGACGAGCAGGCGCGCCGCATCCGCCGGGAAGACGGTGGTGCAGGCGATGATCCTCGGATCCATGGACGCCCCGCTCACCCGTGCACCGCGCGACCGAACTCGCGCATCCACGCCTCCTCGTCCGCGGTGAGCGGCCCCTTCGCGAGCGCGTCGAGGTTCTCCTCCACCTCGGCGCGGGTCTTCGGCCCCGTCAGCGCGAGATCCACGTGCGGGCTGGAGAGCTGGAATCGATAGCAGTCGCCCGCCGTCATCGCCGGGCCGTCCCAGCCCCTCGGCTTCTTCAAGAGGCGCCGCCACGCCGTCGCCGTGTAGGCGAGGACGCTCGGCCTCGCGTCGCGCACGTGCGGGAAGATGTCCCGCTCCGCCCCCGGGTGCGCGGCGTTGTAGCGGATCATCAGCAGGTCGAGCGGAGAGGACGCCGCGAGGCCGCCCGCCCGCGCCCGGTCATGGATGCTCACCCCGAGCGCGCCCACCTTGCCGCTCTCGCGCAGGTGGACGAGCTCACGCTCGGTCGCGCTCGTCCACGCGGCGCCGACGCCGAGCCAGCCGAGCAGGTAGGCGTCGAGGTGATCGGTCCCGAGCTCGCGCAGGAGCTTCTCGGCCCCCCGGCGCACGCCCCAGCCGAACCAGCCGACCTGCGCGACGCCGACCACCGCCACCCGGTCGCGGCGCTGCTTCAGCGCCTCGCGCAGCGGATTGCCGAGCCCACCCGCCCGCAGGGTCCAGAAGAAGAGGTTGACGCCGCGATCCATCGCCGAGCGCACGCCGCCCTCGTCGATGCCGTAGTTCGCCGCGAGACCGAGCCGGAAGATGCGCTTGCCGCGGAACGCGGTCGGCGCGCGGTGGAGCCAGTCGTCCATGCGCCGGAGCTTACACGACCGGGCGCCGGCGCTCGCGCCACGTGCGCCACGTGCGCCACCTCAGTCGATGTCTTCGTACGCTCGGTACAGGAGGCCCGGGATGCGCGGCGTGCGGACGTCGAAGCCGAAGCTGCGATCGACCGCCTCGAAGAGCTCGATCTTGTACGCGAGCCCCTCGGGCTCCCCGACGTTGGACGAGCGGTGGCGCTCTCGCCAGAGGCCCTCGGACCGGACGAGCGGGAAGCCGCGCGTCGCCAGGGCGACAGCGAACGTCCCCGGGCCGAGATACGCCACGTCGGAGGGCTCGCCGCGATAGGCATCCATCCGGGGCGACTCCACCCATTCGAGCCGGTCGCCCTCGGCCGAGGCGCGGATGAGGCGCTCCTTCCGGCCGTCGACGACGACGCTGAACGTGGCCTCCCGCTCGCCGATCTCGATGTCGTGCGCGGGCAGCCCGCGGCGCCACGTGAAGACGAGCGCGTCCGTCCAGCCGGCGATCCACATGCGCAGGCCGAGATAGAACCGCACCGCCGGCTGCCACGCCCAGCAGGTCTGCACGCGCACGCCGGGCACGCCGTGGGCCCACGCGACGACGTCCGCGCGGCGCAGCGCGGCGCCCGCGACGCCGCGCCCGCGGTGGGCGGGGAGCACGTACAGGCTCGAGACCTCGATCAGCCGCTCCCCGCGGGCGCCCGTCGACAGCGCGATGGTGCCGACACGACTGCCACCCTGCATGAGCCAGTACGGGCGCACATAGCGCGCGCCCGCATGAGGCGTCCCGATCAGCGCGCCGTCGCGCGTCGCCCTCGGCTCCCACACGGCGCGCAGCTCGGCGCCGCGCGCCACAGGATCGATGCGCGCGAAGAAGCGGTTCTCGACGAGCGACGCGAGCTCGCAATCCGTCCACAGGCACGTCTGCCGGTCGTCCATGACCAGGGGCGCGATCGTGCCGCCCGCGACGAGCGCCGCGTGGATCGCACCCATGGGCCGATCGGCGGCGTCGTCCCCCGGAGCGCTCATCGCGCGACGCTACCACGCCGCTCGGTCCACACGGAGCGCCGCTCGGTCCACACGGCGGCCGGGGCCGCTCCCGGCGCGCCACACATTCGCCGCCCACGACGGCCCCGACCTGTGCGAGACTCGCCGCGACCGATGGGCCAGGACAGCTCTCCCCGGTGCGCCGGCTGCAGCGCTCCGCTCCCGGAGAACGCCCGCTTCTGCCCCTCGTGCGGCCATCTCATCACCGATCCCGGGCTCGCCGCGACGGCGTTTCCCCCCACACATCTCGGCGCCGGGGGGCTGCCGCCACCCTCGCTGCCGCTGCCGCCGGTGCGGCTCCTGCCCGGCACGGAGATCAGCGTCTACCGCATCGAGTCGACGCTCGGCGAGGGCGGCATGGGCGTCGTCTACCGGGCCCACGACCGGGCGCGCGAGCGCGTCGTCGCCGTCAAGTGCCTGCACTCGAACCTCTCCGGCAACCCCGAGATCCGGCGGCGGTTCGCGCGGGAAGCGCGGGTGCTCCGCTCCTGGAGCCACGACAACGTCGTCGCCGTCTACGACTTCGTCGAGCGCGAGCACCTGCTCGCGATCATCATGGAGTACGTCGAGGGGTCGACCCTCGTGCGGCACCTCGAGCGGTGGCGCGGGCGCATCCCCTTCCAGGAGATCCGCGCGCTGTTCGGCGGGGTCCTCGACGCGATGGATGAGGGGCACCGGATGGGCATCATCCACCGCGACCTCAAGCCCGACAACATCCTCGTCACGACCGGCAAGGACGGCCTGATGCCCAAGATCGTCGACTTCGGCATCGCCAAGATCCTCGAGGGGACGACCTACACCCTGAGCGGCGCGTTCCTCGGGACGTGCTGTTACATGTCGCCCGAGCAGGTGAAGAGCCCCCACGCCGCGGACCCGCGCTCGGACATCTACTCTCTCGGCGTGACGCTCTACAAGCTGTCGACAGGGCAGGTGCCGTTCGACAGCCCCAACCACTTTGCCGTGATGATGGCCCACGTCGCCGATCCGCCGGCGCCGCCCTCATCGCTCCGCCCCGACCTCCCGCCGGCGCTCGACCGGCTCATCCTCGACGCGCTCGCGAAGGATCCGGCCGGGCGGCCGGCGTCGTGCGCGGAGTTCCGGGCGCGGCTCGACGAGGCGCTCGCGGAGTTCTCGCCCTCGCCGGCGCGGCCCTCGTCCGACGGGCGCGAGCTCGCGCCGACGGTCCGCGAGAAGACCGGCGAGCAGATGATCCTCGTCCCCGGCGGGCCGTTCCTGAGCGGGCAGCAGCGCAGGAAGCTCCATGTCGACGCCTTCTACATGGACCGCACGCCGGTCACGAACCGGCAGTTCAAGGCGTTCGTCGACGTGACGGGGTATCGCCCCGACGACGCCGACGCGAGCCGGTTCCTCTCCCATTTCAGGCGCGGCGAGATCCCCGCGGGCCTCGAGGACCACCCCGTGGTGTACGTGTCGTGGGACGACGCGCGGGCCTACGCCAACTGGGCCGGCAAGCGCCTGCCGACCGAGGCCGAGTGGGAGAAGGCCGCGCGCGGCACCGACGGCCGCAAGTACCCCTGGGGGCGCGCCGAGCCGGGGCCGGCGCGCGCGAACTACGACAACCGCGAGGGCGGGACGGTGCCAGTCGGCTCGACGCCGGGCAGCGCCTCGCCCTACGGCATCCTCGACCTCGCCGGCAACGTGTGGGAGTGGTGCGAGGACTACGACGATCCGCACTTCTATGCGGACGGCCCCTCCCACAACCCGCGCAACACGCGGCCTCCGGACAGGCCGCTGCTCGTGATGCGCGGCGGCTCGTGGATGTACGGCGCGCAGTCGCTCCGCACCTGGGCGCGCATGAGCTTCGAGGCGCACTACCGCTTCGCCGACGGCGGCTTCCGCTGCGTGCGCACGGCCTCGTCGAGCTGATCGGCGCGGGCGCGGCGGCTCACGCGCTGCTGGCCAACCGGCGGCGGCGCGGATAGAACGCCGGGCGCAGATGACGAAGGCGATGGCGAGCGGCGGCGTCCGCGTGCGGCTGACCGGCATCCGGCGCGTCTTCCCGGTGCTGGACGACGCCGGCCGCGCGCGGGGGGGCAGCGCCTCCGGCCTTGTCGTGCTCGACGGCCTCGATCTCGACGTCGCGCCGGGCGCGTTCGTCGCGCTGCTCGGGCCCTCCGGGTGCGGCAAGTCCACCTTGCTGCGCCTCGTCGCCGGGCTCGACCGCGCCGACGCCGGCGCGGCCGTCGTGGAGGCCGAGGGGGGCGCGAGCGGCGCGGGCGGCGCGCGCGCGCCCATCGCGTACGTCTTCCAGGACGCGCACCTCCTGCCGTGGCGGAGCGTCCTCGAGAACACCGCCCTGCCGCTCGAGCTCGCCGGTGCGCCGGTCGAGGAGCGCCGCGCCGCCGCGCGGGCCGCGCTGCTCCAGGTGGGCCTCGCCGACGCGGACGCGCGGTACCCGGCCGAGCTCTCCGGCGGCATGCGCATGCGCGTGTCGCTGGCCCGCGCGATGGTGACGCGCCCGCGGCTGCTCCTGCTCGACGAGCCGTTCGCCGCGCTCGACGAGCTCACCCGGAGCCGGCTCGACGATCAGCTCCGCGCCCTGTGGGCCGAGCTCGGGATGACGGTGCTCTTCGTGACCCACTCGATCATCGAGGCCGCCTACCTCGCCGAGCGCGCCGTCGTGCTGTCCCCGCGCCCGGCGCGCATCGTCGCCGACCGCACGCTCTCGCTGCCGGCGGAGCGAACCGCCGCGCTGCGCACCGAGCCGGCGTTCGCGCGCGAGGTGCGCGCGCTGCAGGAGGCGCTCGAGCGCGGCGGGGCGTGAACCGCGGACCGGGGAGCGAAAGGGCGATTCAACGCGCCCCGGCGTTCCTCGCGTAAACCCTCGGGGCTGCCCCCACCGTGGCCGTCCCGCACGGCGCGCGCGGCGCGCGTCCCCGCGCCGCGGACCTCCGCCGCGGGCGACGCCCATCGTGGGCAGAGCTCCCACTCGCCGCACGAAGTCGCGCGCGAACGCGCTTCCATGTCGACTGCGCGCCCGTACAATCGTCTCATGCCCACGTGCCCCCGGCGGATGCTTCCCCTCGCGCTTCCTTGGTTATGGCTCGCTGCAACGGCCTGCAGCAATCCTGAGATCGTGACGAGCCCGGGCGAGGGCGGCGGGGGTGGCGGCAGCACGAGCGGAGGCACCGGCGGCGGGTTCGTCGGGAGCACGGTCGGCAGCGGCGGGGCGGGCGGCGTCGAGAGCGGCTGTGGGGACGTGGACTGCCGGCCGGATCAGCGCTGTGAGATCGAGGACGGACAGGGCACCTGCGTCAACAACACCTGCGCCGACCTCACCTGCGACCCGACCGAGCAATGCCAGATGACCCCGGAGGGGGGCGCCATCTGCGTGGATATCAGCTGCGAGGACGACCTCCGGTGCCCCTTCAACCAGTTCTGCAACGGCACCATCTGCGTCGCCGACGCCTGCACCGCCGGCGAGCGGACGTGCGACGGCGAGAGCCTCCTCTCGTGCGTCTCCAACGGCAGCACCACGAGCGAGCTCTTCACGTGTGGCGGCGAGGCCTACTACGAGAGCACCTGCACCGACGACGGCATGGGGAACGCGAGCTGCCCCTGCGAGGACGACTGGGACTGCCCCACCTACGCCGCCTGCGAGGTCGGCTCCTGCTCCGGCACCGGCGCCGCGCCCACGTGCCTCTTGCCCCCGGAGCCGTTCGCGAGCGTCCTGCCGGAGGTCGAGTTCACGTGGGGAGGGAAGAACCGCGCCAACACGGACGCCGTCGACAGCCCGTTCCCGATCTCGGCGCAGAACGTCATGACCCCGCTCGTCGCCAACCTCGACGACGACAACGGCGACGGGCTCATCAACGAGCTCGACTTCCCCGAGATCATCTTCACGACGTTCTGCGGCTCGACGTACAGAGATAGCGGGGTCCTCCGCGCGATCCACGGCGGCGGACCCAACAAGGGGCGCAACTACTTCGCGGTGCTCGGTGCGCAGGTATGGCAGGAAGGCGAGGCCTTCGACGCGAACTACCTCTGCGCCGACGCGACGCTGATGCCGACCGCCTCGCTGGCCATCGGCGATCTCGACGGCGACGGCGTCCCCGAGATCGTCGCGATCACCGAGTCGCGAGGGCTCCAGATCTTCACCAACACGGGCGAGACCCGGCTCGTCGCGAACGACCTCTGGCTATCCACCGACGTTTACAACGAGCCTGCGCCGGCGATCGCCAACATCGACGGAGCGGGGCTCCCGGAGATCGTGGTCGGGGCGCGCGTGTTCACGCTCCGCGTCGACGCGACGACCCGCGCGCTCTCGATCGTCGACAGGTTCGTGGGCAAGGCGGCGCAGGGGATCCAGGGGGATCCGGCGAACGCGGCCAACCGGCTCGGCCCCATCGCGTGCGTGGCGAACCTCAAGGACGACCACCGGCTGGAGATCGTCGCGGGCAGCACCGCCTACGCCCTGCCCCGCCCGCCGGAGGGCGTGACGAGCAGGGCCGAGTGCGCGCCCCCCTACACGGACCCGGAGGCGACCGCGTTCTGCAACGGGGAGCTCGTCGTGGTCTGGGACGGGCAGACCGTCAACGGGGCGACCCAGATCCCGCTCGCCCAGCGCGACGGGTTCTGCGCCGTGGCCGACGTCCTCGGGGCCGACCAGAGCGCCGCGCCCGGACCGAGCAACCGGCTCGACCAGCTCCCTGAGGTGATCCTGTTCAACAACGGGTATTTCTTCGTGCTGAACGGGCAGGACGGCACGATCGCGCGCCGCATGGCGATGGGCGCGAGCGCCAATTTCGACGGCGGGGCGCCGAACGTGGACGACTTCGACGGCGACGGCTTCCCCGAGGTCGGCACGGCGTTCGGCGGGCGCTACGTGATGCTCGACCTCCAGGAACCGACGGCGGAGTGCCCGGAGTGGCCGAACCCGATCTACGACAACGGCTCGGGGACAGCCAACCCCGCGCGGACGCCGAACGGGAAGGAGTGCACGACCGACGAGGACTGCGGCGGCACCGGCGCGGCGACCTGCAACACGCAGCGGGGCACCTGCGTCTGCTACCACAACGGCTGGCGGCGCGTCATCGAGGACAACTCCAGCCGCGCCACCGGATCGAGCGTGTTCGACTTCAACGGCGACGGCGCCGCCGAGGTCATCTACAACGACGAGTGCTATTTCCGCATCTACGACGGCGTGACCGCCAGCGTCCTGTTCAAGGAGCACTCCCCGAGCCGCACGCGGACCGAGTACCCGGTCGTGGCCGACGTCGACAACGATGGCAACGCCGAGATCGTGTTCGCCACCTCGAACGAGTCCGAGAACTGCCGCGAGGGCGTCGATTACAACAACGGCCTCGAGGTCTGGGGCAGCCCCACCGATACCTGGGTCTCGGCCCGCCGCATCTGGAACCAGCACAGCTACCACGTGACGAACGTGCTCGAGAGCGGCGGCATCCCCCAGCGCGAGCCCGAGAGCTGGAAGACCTACGGCGGCCGCGTCTACAACACCTACCGCTCGAACCCGCGGTCGTACGGGATCGCGCCGGACCTCGCGCTGGACGCCATCCAGATCTCGTCGCCCGACGCGGCCTGCGGCGAGCTCACCGACAACGTCGAGATCACCGTGCGCGTGAAGAACGACGGCGATCTGCGCGTGGGCCCCGGCGTCGTCCTCAGCTTCTACGGCGAGTGGGACGCCGCGGACGGCTGGGAGCCGCTCCTCGACGAGACCCTCGTCCCGCTGAAGGCGGTCCTCCAGACGAGCATCGAGCCGCACAGCTCGCTGCTCCTCACGGTGAGCTACAACGCCGCGAACAGCCCGCTGGCGACGCTGCCCGGCCGCGTGCGCGCGGTCGTCGACGAGAGCGCCATCGAGCGCGAGTGCAACGAGGGCAACAACGAGCAGATCGTGGTCGTGGACGAGGGCGACGCGCTGCCGGACCTCCAGATCGAGATCGGCCGGGTGACCGACGTGAAGTGCAACACCCAGGAGGTCGACGTCCCGACGAGGGTCACAAACGCCGGCTCCGCGCCCGCGAGCGACGTGCGGATCCGGTACTACGCCGGCGATCCCGGTCAGGGCGGGACGGTGCTCCACGAGGAGGTCGTCGCGGGGCCGATCGCGCCGGGGGCCAGCGTGAGCCTCACCGCCACCATCGACGAGTTCCCGTGGAACCTCTCGATCCTGATCTACGGCGCCGTCGACCCCGACGGCGCGATCAACGAGTGCAACGACGGGAACAACAAGGACGCCGCCTCGGACAAGGTGGTGTGTGAGCGCGTCGACTGACGCGCCGCCGTCCGGCCGCCGGGGCCCCTAGACGACCGCGGCGGCGCACGAACCCCCCGCTCTCCCGGGGCGCAGTGCTATGCCTCTGCCCCCCGCGGCGCCGCGCACCGCGCCGCTCCTGACGGCGCGCGCCGCGCCGCGCGGCCCAAGCCCCCAAAGCGCCATGCTCGGAACGTCCAACCTAGCGAAATCCTTCGGTGATCGGACCCTCTTCGAGGGCGTCTCGCTCAAGCTGAACCCGGGGTCCCGCTACGGCCTCGTGGGCGCCAACGGCTCGGGCAAGACCACCTTCCTCAAGATCGTGGCCGGCGACGAGCCCGCGACCGAAGGGAACGTCAGCCTGCCGAAGGACGCCCGCGTGGGCGTGCTCCGGCAGGACCGGTTCCTCGACGACGACCAGATCATCCTGGATCTCGCGATGATGGGCGATCGCGTCGTCTGGGACGCGCTCGTCGAGTCGCGCCGCCTCGCGGAGGAAGGCGGCGACGCCGGCCGAATCGCCGACCTGGAGGACCGCATCCGCGCCCACGACGGCTACACCCTGGAGGCGCGCGCGAGCGCCGTCCTCGAGGGGCTCGGCATCCCCGTGGAGGCCCACCGCAGGTCGCTCTCCACGCTGTCGGGCGGCTTCAAGCTGCGCGTGCTCCTCGCCCAGGTCCTCCTCGGCGGCTCGGACGTGCTCCTGCTCGACGAGCCCACGAACCACCTCGACATCCTGTCGATCCGGTGGCTCGAGAAGTTCCTCGCCGGCTACAAGGGGTGCGCCGTCGTCATCTCGCACGACCAGCGCTTCCTCGACAACGTCGCCACGCACATCCTCGACGTCGACTACGAGACCATCACGCTCTACACGGGCAACTACGCCGCCTTCGTGGTCGAGAAGCAGGCGATCCGCGAGCGCAAGCAGGCCGAGATCGCCCGCGCCGAGAAGATCATCGCCGACAAGCGCGCGTTCGTGGACCGGTTCGGCGCCAAGGCGACCAAGGCGCGCCAGGCGCAGAGCCGGCTCAAGCAGATCGAGAAGATCGAGGTCGAGGAGCTCGCCGACACGTCGCGGCGCACCCCGGCGTTCCGGTTCGCGGTCCAGCGGCCGAGCGGTCGCGACGTGCTCGAGGCGCGGGGCATCTCGAAGGCGTACGGCGACAAGCAGGTGCTGCGCGACGTGTCGCTGTCGGTGCGGCGGGGCGAGCGGGTCGCGGTGATCGGGCCGAACGGGCTCGGCAAATCCACGCTGCTCAAGATCCTCGTGGACCGCCTCGCGCCCGACGCCGGCGGCGCGTCGTGGGGGCACGAGGTGCGCGTCGGCTACTTCGCCCAGGACCACCGCGAGCTGCTCGTCGACGGATCGATGACGCCCCTCTCCTTCCTGTGGGAGGCGTGCCCCGACGAGTCGCCGAGCTACGTCCGCGGCCAGCTCGGCAAGGCGCTGTTCTCGGGCGACGACGTGGAGAAGAGCGTCGGCTCGCTCTCCGGCGGCGAGGCGGCGCGGCTCATCTTCTGCCGGATCCTCGTCGAGCGGCCCAACGTGCTCGTGCTCGACGAGCCGACGAACCACCTCGATCTCGAGGCGATCCACGGGCTCGTCGAGGGGCTCAAGGCCTTCGAGGGGACGGTGCTCTTCGTCTCGCACGATCGCTTCTTCGTGTCCGAGCTGGCGACGCGCATCCTCGAGGTCACGAAGACCGGGCCGCGCGATTTCCTCGGCACCTACGAGGAGTACCTGGCCGGCTGCGGCGACGATCACCTCGACGCCGACACGGTGGTGCTCAAGGCGAAGCGCGAGCACCAGAAGTCGGCCGCCGCGCCCGAGGCGGGCGGCTCCTGGGAGGAGCAGAAGCGGCGGCGCAACCGGCAGAAGGAGCTCCCGGGGCGGCGCGACAAGGTGCTCGCGGCGATCGAGGCGGCGGAGGCGCGGAAGAAGGCGATCCACGACCTCTACTGCAGCGACGGGTTCTTCGAGCGCACGGGGCAGGCGGAGATCGCGGCGTTGAACGCCGAGGAGGAGGCGCTCGGGCCGCGCATCGACGCGCTCATGGCCGAATGGGAGCAGCTGGAGCAGGAGATCGCCGAGCTCGGGGCCATCCAGCCGTGAGGTCTCGCCGAGCTGCCCGGCTTCATGAGCCGCCCGTCAGGCGGGGATCTGCGCGATGTCCTCGCGGTCCCAGTGGCGGTGCTGCGCGATCGCCCGGAGGAGCTCCTGGGTGAACGGCGTGAGCCCGGCGGGATCGCGCAGGGTGATCACGCCCTTGTCGGAGAGGAGCGGGCCCGCGGCCGGCGTGTCGGCGAGCGCCACGCCGCGGATGAGCGACGACGAGAGGAGCGCGACGCCGTCGCCCGTCGCCCCGATCGCCTTGCAGTGCTTGAACGCCTCGTTGACGAAGTGGACCGCCTCGCCGATCGCCGCGAGCGCCTCGACGCTGGCGCGCCCGCCGGGGACGTAGACCGCGTCGAACATGACGGATTTCGTCGTGAGCAGCGTCCTGTCCGCCTCCACGGTGCTGCCGTCGTCCCCGAGGATCGGTCCGAGGCGCGTCGACACGACCTGCGCATGCGCCCCGGCCGCCTCGAGCGCCGCCCGCACCGCCGCGAGCTCGGCGCCGCTGAACCCGTCGGCCGCGAGCACGGCGACGAGCCGGCTCTTCACCGTGTCCTTCACCGTGTTCTCCATGCTGAGCGCCGGTGATGCGTCCACGGAGCGCTTGCCCGCGGCCTTGCCCTTCGAGGGCGCCTGGGGCTGGCCCGCGGGCGGGGCGATGCCGAGGCCCTCGGCGACCAGCCTGCCGAGCTGAGCGTCGACCTCGCCGAGCCGCGCGACCATGCGCTCGCGGACGTCCCGGGTCGCGACGTTGCCGAGCTCGAAGCGCGCCGCGCGGACCAGGTGCCTCTTCTCGGGCACAGAGAGGCTGTTCCAGAAGAGCCTCGCCTGGGTGATGTGGTCCTTGAAGCTCTCGCTCCGCTCGCGCAGCTTGAGCCCGACGACCCGCTCGGGGTAGTGCACGAAGGCGCCCGTCTGCCACGACGCCGTCACAGGGCAGCCGCCGGCGAGCGAGTTCGGGACGTAGTGTGCGCGCCCCTGCTTGATCCGCTGCTGCATGAAGCCGTCCCGGTTCTGGTTGTGCACCGGGGCGAGGGGGCGGTTGATGGGGATCTGCGGGAAGTTCGGGCCGCCGAGCCGGAGGAGCTGGGTGTCGAGGTACGAGAAGTTCCGGATCTGGAGCAGGGGATCGTCGGAGAAGTCGATCCCGGGCACGACGTTGGCCGTGTGGAACGCGACCTGCTCGGTCTCGGCGAAGAAGTTGTCCGGGTTGCGGTTCAGCGTCAGCTTGCCGATGCGGCGCACCGGCACGAGCTCCTCCGGCACGATCTTCGTCGCGTCGAGCAGATCGAAGTCGAAGGCGAACTCGTCCTCTTCCTCGATGATTTGCACCCCGAGCTCGTACTCGGGGTAATCCCCCCGCTCGATGGCGTCCCAGAGGTCGCGGCGGTGGTAGTCCGGATCCCTGCCGGCGAGCTCCTGCGCTTCGTCCCAGACGAGGGAGTGCACGCCGAGGAGCGGCTTCCAGTGCAGCTTGACGAAGCGCGATTTGCCCTGCGCGTTGACGAAGCGGAAGCTGTGGACGCCGAAGCCCTCCATCATGCGGAAGCTCCGCGGGATGGCGCGATCCGAGAGCACCCACAGGGCCATGTGGGTCGACTCCGGCATCAGCGAGATGAAGTCCCAGGAGGTGTCGTGAGCGGACGAGGCCTGTGGGATTTCCCGGTCCGGCTCCGGCTTGAGCGCGTGGATGACGTCCGGGAACTTGATGCCGTCCTGAATGAAGAAGACCGGGATGTTGTTGCCGACGAGGTCGAAGTTCCCCTCCTCGGTGTAGAACTTCGTCGCGAAGCCGCGCACGTCGCGGACTGTGTCCGCCGACCCGCGCGAGCCGACCACGGTGGAGAACCGGACGAAGACCGGCGTCTTGGCGCTCGGGTCCTGAAGGAACCCCGCCCTCGTGTACTCGGCCATCGGCTCATAGACCTGGAAATACCCGTGCGCCCCCGAGCCCCGCGCGTGGACGACGCGCTCCGGGATCCGCTCATGGTCAAAATGCGTAATCTTTTCCCGCAGATGAAAATCCTCAAGGAGTGATGGCCCTCGGGCCCCTGCCTTGAGTGAGTCATCGGTGCTGTCGATCCGGATGCCCTGGTCAGTCGAGAGGATGGTGCCTGTCAGGTCCTCGCGGTGGGGTTCCAGGCTCGCGACCTTGCTGTTCGGGTCGATGCTTGGGCTTTCATTCTTCTTCCCTTGGTCGGCCATGCGTCCTCCTCGTCCTCCTGCCGGTCCAGGCCCTCAGCAGGTGGCGATTGGATGCATGCGGCAGCCCCCCGTCGCACCAGACGCAACTCTTCCTCTCCCCCCCTCTATGCGCAGGACAGACCCCCACCTCCCCCGGACGAGCTCCGGCTCACGAGCCCCCGACCGCCCCCTCACGAGCCCCCGACCGCCCTCTCACGAGCCCCCGACCGCCCTCTCACGAGCCCCCGACCGCCCTCTCACGAGCCCCCGACCGCCCTCTCACGAGCCCCCGACCGCCCTCTCACGAGCCCCCGACCGCCCTCTCACGAGCCCCCGACCGCCCTCTCACGAGCCCCCGAGCGGCGGCTCACCCGCACAGGAGACGGACCCAGATCGGCGTTTTCGGCGCACAGGCGCACTCCAGTGCGCCGAGCACCGAAAACGTCGAGATGGGCCCGTATCCGAAGCGGGTGAGCCGTCGCTCAGTGGGAGCGGGATTTGCGGCTGGCCATGTCGATGCCGACGGCGAGGATGAGGATCACGCCCTTGATGATCGGCTGCCAGAAGCTCTCGGTGTTCATCAGGCTCATGCCGTTGTCGAGCGAGGCCATGACGAGCGCGCCGAGCAGCGCGCCCCAGATGGTGCCCTGTCCGCCGAGGAGCGACGTGCCCCCGATCACGGCGGCCGCGATGGCGTCGAGCTCCATCATCCGGCCGGCGTCCGAGGTCGCCGAGCCGACCCGGGCGGTGAGCACGATGCCCGCGATGGCCGACATCACGCCCATCAGCGTGAACACCGCGATGAGGTGACGATCGATGTTGATGCCGGAGTAGAAGGCCGCCTCGCGGTTGCCGCCGATCGCGTAGAGGTGCCGCCCGAACGTCGTGTGCTTCGCCAGCACCGTGAACGCGGCCGCGAGCAGGATGACGACCAGCACGGGGAACGGGACACCCTGGTAGGAGTTCATCAGCGCGGCGAACGCGAGGGTGAACACGGTGAGCCCGAGCCACGGGAGGCGCGCCGAGCCGGTCGCGCGCGCCGCCTTGTACAGCAGCACGACGGAGAGGAGGCCCGCGCCCGCCCAGCCGAGCGCGTGCGGCACATACGCCTGGCCGACGAACAGGTAGGGCCGCGCCGGTGACACGGAGACGCCCCCGGTGGTGCCGAGCATGGCGCCCTGGAAGATGAGCATCCCGCCGAGCGTGACGATGAAGGGGGGGATGCGCAGCCGCGCCACGAGCGTCCCCTGCACGAAGCCAAGGAACGCCCCGAGGGCGAGCGGCAGGAGGAAGGCGGCCGGCAGCGGCCAGTCGAGGTTCACGTAGATGATCGCCGACGTGGCGCCGAGCAGGCCGGCCAGGGCGCCCACCGAGAGGTCGATCTGCCCCGCGACGATGACCATCACCATGCCGACGGCCAGGATCGAGGTCACCGACATCTGCCGCGCGAGCAGCGTCAGGTTGCGCGACGTCACGAACGTCCCGTCGGTCGTGATCGAGAAGGCGACCCAGATCGCGATGAGCGAGCCAACCATCGAGAGGGCGCGCCAGGGGATACGCACGCGAAGCTTCGCCTCGCTCATTCCGTCACCTTCCTCGTTGCTGCAGCCATCACGCGCTCGGCGGTGGCGTCCTTCCGGTCGAGGCAGGCGGTCGCCCTGCCCTGGGTGAGCACCAGCACGCGGTGGCTCATGCCGAGCAGCTCCGGCAGGTCGGAGGAGATGAGCACCACGGCGAGCCCGTCCGAAGCGAGCTTGTGAATGAGCTGGTAGATCTCCGCCTTCGCCCCGACGTCGATGCCCCGGGTCGGCTCGTCGAGCAGGAGCACGCGCGGCCCCGTCATCAGCCACTTGCCGATGACGATCTTCTGCTGGTTGCCGCCCGAGAGCTGGTTCGCGAGCGCGAGCGGCCCCGGCGCCTTGGTCCTGAGCGCCCTCATCTGCTCGACCGCCGTGGCCTCCCGCGCGGCGTGATCGAGGAAGAGCCCCTTCACGAACCGGCGCAGGGTCGCGAGCGTGATGTTGTCGAGGAGGGTCGCCTCGAGCACGAGGCCGTAGCGCTTGCGATCCTCGCTGACGAGCGCGATGCCCGCCTCGATGGCCCGGGCGGGCGCCGTGAACGGCGGCGAGGCGGGCCGTCCGCAGACCGAGATCGCGCCGGTGACGCGGCTCTGGGCCGCGCCGAAGATCGTCGAGACGAGCGCGGTGCGCCCGGCGCCCATGAGGCCGCCGACGCCCAGCACCTCGCCGGCGCGCACCTCGAAGCTCACGTCGCGCAGCACGAACCGTCCGGGGTGCCCCGCGTCCTCGACCGACCAGCGCTCGACCGAGAGCGCGACGGGGCCCTCCGGCGGCGGCGGGCAGGGATAGAGGTTCGTCACCTCGCGCCCGACCATGAACGAGATGACCTTGTCCGGCGAGAGCTCGGTCCGCGGCTGCGTCGTGATCGATTTGCCGTCCCGGAGGACCGTGATGCGGTCGGCGATCTCGAAGACCTCCTCGAGACGGTGGCTGATGTAGATGCAGGAGACGCCGCGGGCGCGCAGGTCGCGCAGCAGGCCGAGCAGCGTCCTCACGCCGGAGTCGGTGAGCGCCGCCGTGGGCTCGTCGAGGACGAGGATCTTCGCGTCCTTGAGCAGCGCCTTCGCGATCTCGACCATCTGCTGCTGGCCGATGCCAAGGTCCTTGATCGGGCGCTCGGGGTCGACGTCGAGCCCCACGCGCGCGAGCGCCTGCCGCGCCACGGCCCGCACCGCGTCCCAGTCGATGAGCCCTCCCCGGACGGGCTCGCGCCCGAGCACGAGGTTCTCGGCCACGGTGAGGTCGGGGACGAGCGCGAGCTCCTGCGCGATGAGCGCGATCCGGTGCTCCTCGGCGCCGCGCATGCTGCTGAACTCCACGACGCGGCCGTTCAAGCGGATCTCGCCGCCGTACGTGCCGGCCGGGTAGTAGCCGCACAGGGTCTTGATGAGGGTGCTCTTGCCCGCGCCGTTCTCGCCGCAGAGGGCGTGAATCTCGCCCTCCTGGAGGTCGAACGATACGCCGTCGAGGGCTTTCACGCCCGGGAACTGCTTCGTTATCGATGCGAGCTCGAGGAGAGGCATTGTCCTGGGCGCAGGTGCGGAAGCGCGGCCACGTTTACCCGGGACACGCCTGAGATGCAAGCACTTATTTCGGACGGCGCCCGGGCGGCGCACGGACGAGCTGCGCGGGCAGTCGTCGCCGTCGCCGTCGCCCGGGCCAGCTGGAAGCGCAAGACGTGCAGAATGAATGACGGCCCGCGGCGCGACGGCCCCTGGGGAGAGGCCGGCGCGAGGGCGCTCAGTTGTAGAAGCCGAGGTCGTCGATGTAGACGTCGAACGAGGCCGCGTCGGTGATCTGGAACTGGATGGAGTAGAGCTTCGCCGCGTCGATCTGCTCGGTGCCCGCCGGATCGCCCCAGCCGCCCTGCTTCATGTCGGCGAAAGGAATGGTGAACTGCTGCCACTCCTCGGTGACGGCGAGGTCCTTCTTCCACGGGTCGCACAGGTCGGAGCAGGCACCGCCGACCGGGTCCGTGCCCGGGTCCGAGATCAGGACGACCGCGCCCGTGCCGGAGCTCGGACCGAGCTTGGCCCAGAACGTGATTCCGGTGTACGCCGAGGCGTCATATTCGGTCTTGGCCCCCTCGACGCTGTTCAGATCGAAGCCGAACCCGATGCCCCAGTCCTCGAAGCCCGTGCCCCAGGAGCGCGCCGCGTACGCGCTCTGCCCGCGCGCCGGATCGAGCTCCGCCATGGTGAAAGGCGTCTCCCCGGTCCCGTCCGGATCGGGCGGAGGATTCTGCGTGGCCCCCTCCGTCCCGTCATTGAAGGTGTACCAGTAGCCGACTCGACCCCCCTCGGGCAGGAGGGCATTGTCGCCGTCCTCCATGTCATCGATCATCTCGATCGTCTGGGGGCCGCCGCCCGTGCCCGTCGTCGCCGAGGTGCTCGCGGCCGTCGTGGTCGAGGTGGTGGGCTCCGTGGTCCCCGTCGTCGTCGTGGTCGACGGTTCCACGGTGCCCGAGGTGGTGCTGCCCGCGCCGCCCGCGCCGCCCGCGCCCCCGGAGCCGCCCCCGTCGTCATCACCGCACCCCGCGAACGCCGCCACGGCCAGGCCGGCGATCGCCAAGTTAAATCCGCGCAGAAAAATTCTAGTCTTCATACGTTCGAGTCTCCGTACTCCGCCAAATGCCAATCAGGAGTCGCCTTAAGCCGGACATCATGTGAGTTAAGGAGCGTCCTGGCGCGCCGAGTATCGCCCGGAATTTCAGGCACCGCAACCTTCTTCTCTCCACGCTGCAATCCGTCTTTCTCGCGTACGCCGCGAAAGGGAGCGCTCGCGCGGAGCTCCTTGCTGGGGCCGCTCGCAACGGCGGTGGAGTGTTCGGAGCATCGTTGCAACGTGAGCGGCTGGATCATCGCGAGTGGCCGCCTGCTTGCAACGCGCCTTCGTGGGCTCTCTGGACGAGGCTCGAGGGGGGAAAGATGGCAAAAAAGAAGGCTGTCCTGCGAGCGCGCGCCGCGGCGCAACGTACGGAGCAGAGCGCGGGCCGGGAGCGGAGCGCGAGCGAGGGCGCGCCCCCGCCGGAGCAGGAGAGGGCCTCGCCGGGAGCGCAGGTGTTCGCCGCAGGGCCGGGCGAGCCGTGCGCGCCGCTGCCGCGAAGGAGGGGAATCGCGAGGCGGCTCTGGAGCCGCGTGGAGACGGCGGCATACCGCGCCTTCGAGCGGATCTCCGGGCTGTCCGAGGAGCGGCCGGCGCTCGGGGTCGAGATGGCGGCGCCGGTGCTGCGGGCGCTCGGGGTGCACGCGCCGCGGATCGCGAGCAGCGTCACGGTGAGCCGGGCGCGCGCGGCGGTGCTGTGCGCGCTGTACGACGCGGAGGGCGTGCGGCGCTACCTGCAGCGGGTCGCGCGCGTGGAGAGGGGCGTGGCCGAGGGGACCTCGACGATCTGGACGTCCGGCATGGAAGGCCGGGAGCGCGGGAGGACAGGGCTCGTGTCGCTCGCCGAGGCGCCGGGAGCGCGGGGCACGGAGATCCGGGTGGTCCTGCCCGGCGCGCGGCCGAGGGGGCGGCTCGCCCGCGCGGCCGGCGCGCTGCTCGCGGAGGTCCCGAAGCGGCGGCTGCGGGGCGATCTGCGGCGGTTGAGGCAATGGATCGAGATCGGAGAGATCCCGACGACGGTGGGGCAGCCGTCCGGCCGGACAGGCCGTGAAAGGATGTGATCATGCGAGCGATCTGCTGGAACGGGGTGAATGACGTCGTCGTCGAGTCGGTGCCGGAGCCGAGGCTCCTCGGCCCGCACGACGCCATCGTCCGCGTCTCGCTGTCGTCGGTCTGCGGCTCGGATCTGCACCTGCTCCACGGGTACGTCCCGACGATGAAGGAGGGAGACATCCTCGGGCACGAGTTCCTCGGCGAGGTCGTGGAGACCGGCGCGGAGGTGAAGCGGGTACAGCGGGGTGATCGGGTGGTCGTGGCGTCCATCATCGGGTGCGGGCGGTGCGCGTATTGCCAGAGCGAGCTGTGGTCGCTCTGCGAGAACTCGAATCCTCACCACGTGGTGGCGGACCGGGTGTTCGGGGACACGACGGCCGCGATCTTCGGCTACTCGCACGCCTTCGGGGGGGTCGCGGGGAGCCACGCCGAGTACGTGCGCGTGCCGTTCGCGGATCACGGCGCGTTCAAGGTGCCCGACGGGGTGCGGGACGAGAGCGCCCTGTTCGCCTCCGACGCGCTCTCGACGGGCTACATGGCGGCCGAGCTCTGCGACATCCGCCCGGGCCAGGTCGTGGCCGTGTGGGGGTGCGGCGGCGTCGGTCAGATGGCGATCAAGAGCGCCTATCTCCTCGGCGCCGAGCGCGTGATCGCGATCGACAGGGTCCCGGACCGCCTGGCGATGGCGAAGGCGCACGGGGGCGCCGAGGTCCTGAGCTACGCCGAGGTC
Source organism: Sorangium sp. So ce887 (assembly GCF_051521455.1). Classification (NCBI taxonomy): domain Bacteria; kingdom Pseudomonadati; phylum Myxococcota; order Polyangiales; family Polyangiaceae; genus Sorangium; species Sorangium sp. So ce887. The sequence goes on from NZ_CP150354.1 coordinate 7,961,462, forward strand.
GACGTGCAGGAGGCGCTCCGCGAAATGACGGGCGGGCGCGGCCCCGACGCCTGCATCGACGCGGTCGGCATGGAGGCCGACGGCACGGGCCTGCAGTACGCGTACGACCGGGTGAAGCAGACGTTCCGGCTGCAGAACGACCGTCCGCTCGTGGTGCGCGAGGCGATGCTGGCCTGCCGCAAGGGCGGTACGGTGTCGATCGTGGGCGTCTATTCCGGGTTCGCCGACAAGATCCCGCTCGGCGCGCTCATGAACAAGGCGCTGATCGTCAGGACCGGACAGCAGCACGGACAGCGGTACATCCCGAGGCTGCTCGAGCTCATGCAGCGCGGCGACCTCGATCCTTCGTACCTCGTGACGCACCGGATGTGCCTGGACGACGGGCCGCGCGGATACCGGCTGTTCGACGAGCGCGCGGAAGGGTGCATGCGCGCGGTGTTCGCACCCTGACGCCGGGCCACGGAGGGGGTGGTGGCCTATTTGACCCGGAGTGAATCCCATGAAGGCGGGAAGGCAGGAAGGCAGGAAGATCATTGATCTTTTCTTCCCGCCTCCCCGCCTTCATGTTCAAATCCGGCCACCCCCCTGGAAAGAGCGGGGAGCTAGCGACCCTGCTCTGACGGCGTGCCCTGCTGCTTCTCCAGCGTCGCCAGGATCGTCCGCGCATGCTCCAGGTGGCTCGCCACCTCATCACGAATGCGCTGGAGCTCCTCCTTCAGGGCCGGCGCTTCCGCCTTCGGGATGAGCTGCTCGTCCAGCATCCGCAGGGCGTAGCGGTGCGTCATCACCTGGGTGGCCATGAACACCTGGTCGAATTTCTTGGCCGGCTGTTTGCGGAGGTAATTCGCGAAGACCGGCGAGTGCCCGACGAGCATCGCGCTCATCCGCGTCGGCTGCACCTCGATCCTGAGACGCAGGAGAACCGCGCTCAGACGGCGCTCGGTCTGGGTGTGGGATTCGAGCATCTCCCTGGCGAAATCCTTGACCTCGCGCGACCGCGCCTGCTTGCGGGCGATCGTCGCCAGGGTGATCTCGATCTGGTTGCTGGCCGAGATGATCCCGGCGATGGCGCCGTCCGACACCTGGGCCTGCGCGCGCTGCGGCCTCTGCTGCTGCGGCCTCTGCTGCTGCGGTCTCTGCTGCTGGGAGATCTGCGCACCTTTCTGAGCGTAACCTCCCCGCCCGGTCGCGTGCGCAGAGCTGGCGATGACGCTCGCGGCGAGCGCGGCGATCACCGCGACGCGATGCTTGAAATGATGACGCATCATGGTGGATTCCCTTCCTTGATTTCCACGGAGCGCTTCACGGACCCATCCATGGACGCCCGCGGTTCACGACGTCTCAGACATCAAGCAAGCGGTGGACCCGCTCTCGACGGAATCGGCGCGACCGCGCTGCTCACCTCGAGGCGCGCAGGGAGGGCGATCGCCGCGCACCCGGCGAGCGCTCGTCGCCGCCTCTCAGGCCTTCACGGCGAAGAGGGAGTCTTGCCGTCATCCATCGAGAGAGAGCGCCTCCGCGAAAGGCGTCCTCTCCGGCGGAGGCCGGCTCCCTCGACCCTCGCGCTCCTCCGGGAAATCCTGGGCGCGGGGGGCGAGAGGGGGTTGCGGGGGGCCGGCCCCGGTGGTCAAGTGTGGCGTGGCGCGGAGCGGTCCCGGGCCGCCCGCGCGCCGGCGACGAGCTCGCACGGAGGCCTCCGCGCACCCGCACATGCCTGACCGCGGCTTCATCCTCACGCCCACCTACCGGGTCGTCGCCGGCTGCCCGGAAATCCATCTGTACGCGGTGATGGAGGACGGCACCCCGGCGCTCGTCATCGAGGACCGGTTCAGGCCTTACTTCTTCGTGCGCGAGAGCGACGCGGACATCGCGCGGCGGCTCGCGGGCAACCGCGTCTCCCCGGAGGCGCTCGAGACGCTCGACGGCGAGCCGGTCCTGCGCATCGACGCCGCGCTCCCGCGGGACGTCGCGGCGCTGCGCGACAAGCTGGCCGAGGCCGGCGCCGACGCCCTCGAGGCGGACGTGCGCTTCGCCTACCGCTTCCTCATCGATCGCGGCGTCCGCGGGGCGTTCGCGGTCTCCGGGCCGTTCGAGCTCCGCCCAGGCGTCGGGCGCGTGTACCGCAACCCCGAGCTCGTCCCCGCGACCTTCGTCCCGGCGCTGCGCGTGCTGTCGCTCGACATCGAGACGAGCCTCGACGGCGAGCACCTCTTTTCAATCGGCCTCGCGGGGGCGGGCGGCGAGCGCTGCCTCCTCGTCCGCGACGAGCCCGTGCCCGGCGGCCTGCCCGCCTACGTCGAGCGCTTTCCCGACGAGCGGTCGCTCCTCGAGCGGTTCCTCGCGTACGTCGCGAAGGCGGATCCCGACGTCCTCACCGGCTGGAACATCCCCGACTTCGATCTGCCCGCGCTCCAGCGCTACTGCCGCCGCGCCGGGCTCTCGTGCGCGCTCGGGCGGGGCGCTGACGAGATCGCGATCCTGCGCGATCCGGGCTTCTCGCGCGAGGCTCGCGCCATCCTCCCGGGGCGCGTGGTGCTCGACGGCCTCGCGCTCCTCCGCAGCGCCTTCATGCGCCTCGACGATTACCGCCTCGAGACCGCCGCGCAGACGATCCTCGGGCGCGGCAAGCTGTTCGGGTCCGAGGACCGGGGCGCCCAGATCGAGGCGTCGTACCGCGACGACCCGGCCCGCCTCGCGGCCTACAACCTCGAGGACGCCCGGCTCGTCCGGGATCTGCTGGAGAAGACCGGGCTGATCGAGCTCTCGGTGCGGAGGAGCCTGCTCACGGGCATGCAGGTCGACCGCGTGGGCGCGCAGATCGCCGCGATCGACTCGCTGTACCTGCCCGCGCTCCGCGCCCGCGGCAAGGTGGCGCCGTCGGTGTCGAGGGAGGCGCCGGACGAGGAGGTCGAGATCGCCGGCGGCCTCGTGCTCGAGCCGCTCCCGGGGCTGTACCGCAACATCGTGGTGTACGATTACAAGAGCCTCTATCCGAGCCTCATTCGCACCTTCAACATCGATCCGCTGACGTTCGTCGCCGGGGACGGCGCGCCGCCCGAGGCGCTCATCGTGACGCCGGGCGGCGCGGCGTTCCGGCGCGGCGAGCCGGGCATCCTCCCCGAGCTCGTCGCGCGGTTCTGGGACGAGCGGGCCGATGCGCGGCGGGCGGGCGATGAGCGGGGCGCGATGGCGATCAAGATCCTCATGAACTCGCTCTTCGGCGTGCTCGGCTCCCCGGCGTCGCGCCTGTTCTCTCCGGCCGTCGCGAACGCCATCACCAGCGCCGGCCAGCACGTCATCCGGCTGACGGCCGAGGCGGTGCGGAAGGCCGGACACCGGGTCCTCTATGGCGACACCGACTCGCTCTTCGTCGAGTTCGGGGAGCCGGACGCCGCGCGCGCCGCCGCCCGCGCCGAGGAGCTCCGCGACGCCGTCTCGGGGTCGGTCGCCGCCGAGATCGGGAGGACCTTCGGGTGCGAGAGCCGGCTGGAGCTCGAGTTCGAGAAGGTCTATGCGCGCTTCCTTTTGCCCGAGCTGCGCGGCGCCGCGCAGGGCAGCAAGAAGCGGTATGCGGGCCTCGTCGCCGGCGAGGGCGGCGGCAAGCTCGAGATCGTCGGGCTCGAGGCGGTCCGGCGGGACGCGAGCGCCGTGGCGCGGCGCTTCCAGCGGGAGCTGCTCGATCTCGTGTTCCACGATCGCCCGGTCGAGGGCTTCGTGCGGGCCTTCGTGACGGAGCTGCGCGCGGGGCGGTTCGACGCGGAGCTCGTGTACAAGAAGGCGCTGCGGAAGCCGCTCGGCGCCTACACGAAGACGACGCCGCCGCACGTCAAGGCGGCCCGCAAGCTGAGCGGGGACGCGGGGCGGATCGTGGCTTACGTGATCACGCGCGCGGGCCCCGAGCCGGCGGGCCAGACGACCGCGCCGCCGGACTACGACCATTACGTGTCGCAGCAGCTCAAGCCGATCGCGGACTCGGTGCTGCGGTGGCTGGGCGGGCCCGATTTCGACGCGATGACCGGCGCGCGGCGGCAGCTGTCGCTCTTCTGACCCGGCGACCCGGCGCCGCGTCCTCACGGCGCCGCCGCGCCCGGGCTCACTTGCTCGACAGCGCGTCGGCGACCATCGCGCGCGCCTCGTCGAGCACGCGATCGAGGTGCGCCTGGTCCTTGAAGCTCTCGGCGTAGATCTTGTAGACGTCCTCGGTGCCCGAGGGCCGCGCGGCGAACCAGCCGTTCTCGGCGACGACCTTGAGCCCGCCGATCTCGCCGCCGTTGCCGGGCGCGCGCGTGAGCTTCGCGGTGATCGGCTCGCCCGCGAGGGAGGTGGCGCGCACCGCGTCGGGGGAGAGCTTCTTGAGCACGCTCTTCTGGCTCGGCGTGGCGGGCGCGTCGATGCGGGTGTAGAGCGGCGCGCCGAAGCGCTCGGTCAGGTCGCGGTAGTGCTCGGCGGGGTCGCGGCCGGTGCGCGCGAGGATCTCGGCGGCGAGCAGGTCGAGGAGGATGCCGTCCTTGTCCGTGGACCACACCTGCCCGTTGCGCCGCAGGAACGAGGCCCCCGCGCTCTCCTCGCCGCCGAAGCCGAGCGAGCCGTCGAGCAGCCCGTCGACGAACCACTTGAAGCCGACCGGCACCTCGCGCAGCGGGCGGCCGAGGTGCTTCGCCACCCGGTCGATCATGCTGCTCGAGACGAGCGTCTTGCCCACGGCCGCGTCAGGCCGCCAGTGCGGGCGGTTCTGGTACAGATAGGAAATCGCCACGGCGAGGTAGTGATTCGGGTTCATCAGCCCGGCGCTGCGCGTGACGATGCCGTGGCGATCCGAGTCGGCGTCGTTGCCGAACGCGAGGTCGTAGTCGTCCTTGAGCGCGATGAGGTTCGCCATCGCGTACGGCGACGAGCAATCCATGCGGATCTTGCCGTCGTGATCGAGGGGCATGAAGCTGAAGGTGGGGTCGATGACCTGGTTCACCACGGTCAGATCCAGCCCGAATTTCTCGGCGATCGGCGCCCAGTACGCGATGTTCGAGCCGCCGAGCGGGTCGACGCCGAGGCGCAGCTTGGCGCCGCGCACGGCCTCGAGATCGACGACGTTGCCGAGATCGGCGACGTAGGAGCCGATGTAATCGTACGGGTGGGTCGTCGACGCGTGCAGCGCGGACTCGTAGGGCATGCGCTTCACGCCCGCGTTGCCGGCGCGGAGCAGCTCGTTGGCGCGGTCCTCGATCCAGCCGGTGACGGTGGTGTCGGCGGGCCCGCCGTTGGGCGGGTTGTACTTGATGCCGCCGTCGTCGGGCGGGTTGTGCGAGGGCGTGATCACCACGCCGTCGGCGAGCCCCGAGGTGCGCCCGCGGTTCTGGGTGAGGATCGCGTGCGAGATGACCGGCGTCGGCGTGACGCCGTTGTGCTCGGCGAAGAGGACGTCGACGCCGTTGGCCGCGAAGACCTCGATGACGGAGCGCTGCGCCGGCTCGGAGAGCGCGTGCGTGTCCATGCCGAGGTAGAGCGAGCCCGTCGTGCCCTGCTTCGCGCGGTAGTCGCAGATGCCCTGGGCGATCGCGAGGACGTGGGCCTCGTTGAAGCTGCGCCGCGCGGCCGAGCCGCGGTGACCGGAGGTGCCGAAGGCGACGCGCTGCTGCGGGTCGCTCGGGTCGGGGACCTCGCTGTAGTACTGCGCGCGCAGCTTGTCCGGATCGATCAGCACATCGGGCGGGGCTTTACGGCCTGCGAGGGGGTGGAGCGGCATGAGCCTCCGCATAGCCGAGCGCGCGGGACGAGCAAAGCCTTCCGCGCGGCGCTGCGGCCGCTCCGCCTTTCGGCGCACCGGACGCCGCGGCGAGCGACGCCGCACGAGCGCGCCACGGGCCGAGCGCGCGGCGCGCCGGGAGGCCTCCTTTCCTGCTGATCTGCGTGCTGCGTCCCGGTATCCTCGTCGGGTCGCGCATGCGGAGCGATCGAGACCTCAAGACGCACCGGCGCGCCCGCACGATCGCTGTCGCGGCGGTGCTCCTCGCCTGGCTCTCTGGCTGCGCCGACGCGCAGGCCACCGCCGGCGCCCCGGAGCCGCGGGCAACCGCCTCGGCCTCGCCGCGCCCGATCGCCGTGGTCGTCGAGCGCGGCGTCGAGTACACCCGCGCTCCCGACTGACGGCCCATGGTGCCCGGCAACGAGCCGCTCAGGCTGCTGCTCCTCCCCGGCCTCGACGGCACCGGCGCGCTCTTCGAGCCGTTCCTCGAGGCGCTGTCCGGCGACATCGCGCCGGAGGTGGTCTCCTACCCTGCGGACAGGGCGCTCGACTACGACGCGCTCGAGGAGCTCGTCGCGGAGCGCCTCCCCGCGGACGGGCCGTACGCGCTGCTCGGCGAGTCGTTCTCGGGGCCGCTCGCGCTCCGCCTGGCCTGCCGGCGCCCCGGCGAGCTCGTCGGCGTCGTCCTCGTGGCCACCTTCGTCACGAACCCGGTGTGGCTCGTCCCGTCGCTCGCGCGGCACCTCGTCGGTCCGTGGCTCTTCCGCCGGCGCGCGCCGGCGTTCGTCTCGCGCCGCTACCTCGTCGGCGCGGGCGCCACCGCCGCGTGGATCGAGCGCGTGGCCGCGAACGTGGCGACCGTCGACCCCGCGGTGATGGCGGCGCGCGTGCGCGAGGTGCTCTCGGTGGACGCGCGCGCGCTGCTCCAGCGCTGCGCCGCGCCGCTGCTCTACCTGGGCGCCGCGGGCGACGCGCTGGTGCCGCCGCGCGTGCTCCGCGAGCTCCGCCGCCTGCGGCCCGACCTCGAGTCCGTCACGGTGGACGCGCCGCACCTCGTGCTGCAGCTCGCGCCGGAGGCGTCGGCGCAGGCCACAGAGGGGTTCCTGAGGCGCGCGGCAGCGCTGCCCAGGAGCGCAGCGCCCGGCTGTCCGGGCGGTCTCTAGTGCGCCGAACCTGCTGAAGATCCTCCGGCGAGGGGTCGGTACCCATCATCACCCGTGCATCGTCGCTCCAAATTGCGAGCGAGGCTTCGTAGCAGGAACGTAACGCAGCCGAGTGTTGACGCAAACAATCCGGCGCACATACGCTGACCTCCGTCCGGCTGAAGCAAGCGGACGTGTGCTGTACGGGGACTACCGGGGCCCCTTCGCGTCGTCCAGCAGGTCATCGGACGAGGCGCCGGACTTTGTGACGATTCAGAGAGCGATGTTCCTGCATCGCAGCCGACCTTTACTGGACTCAATTCAAGGAGATCCTACTGATGGAACAGAGACATGCAGGCGTGAGAGCGCTCGTTGGTGCTGCCTTTGCCCTTCTGGCAGCTGTCGTTTCTTCGGGCTGTATTTACGAAGCTGCCGAGGAGGAGAAGACGGAAGAGTCCGCGAGCGCGCTCTATGACAGCCCGCAGCTTGTGGGGAGCGGCGTGCTGGCGTTGCAGGCCGCGCAGAACCTGACACAAGCCAACGGAAACCTGTGGGAATACTGCGGCCTGGTGGTCCGGAAGGCCAACGGCCAGTACCGCGCCGGAGCCCCGGTGACACAGAATTCCCAGACGTTCTGCTCCGCGAGCATCTCGCTCTCTGCGGGTGAAAGCGTCGTCGGCTACTATCACACGCACCCTGCAGGGGTGGACACCGAGTTCAGCCCCGAGGACATAGCCGACGCCGAGGCCGACAGTCGCATGTATTTCGTGGCGTGCAGCGATGACTGTGGGTACAGATATGACCCTGCGACGAATATCACCTCGCATCTAGGTTGCTCGTTCTGACAAATCCAGTAGCATCGATCGAAGTCGCAAAAACCCCTCCGCTCGGCCCGCTGCAAGGATGAGGTCTTCATGCGCATGACGTGGTTGCACTGTATCGGCGGCGTTGCTGCTGCGACGTTCAGTCTCTGCTCATGCGCAGCCAGGAGCGCGAGAGAAGCCGCACCGACGAAGGTAGACCATGGCGTCCACCAGCCGGCCACAGGCGCTGCCGATGGGCAGGGGGCCGGGCGTGGGGCTCCGTGGCCCGGTTGGGTCGCTGTCCCGGACCCCCAAACCCGTCCGGACGACATCGAGTGCGCCGGGCAGCTGTCAGCACCGATGTGGGGTCTCCGGCGCGATGACGGGGGACGCGTGCTCCCTGTCCAGGTGGGCAAGTGGGCTCCCGTCGTAGACCCCCTCCCGGTCGAGCTGCCAGCTGAGCTTCGTTCCAGCATCCCCGCCGACGCTGCACGTCGCGTTATCGATGTGGACGATGGCTGGCTGGTCGCGGTCGACAAAGGGGAGTTCGGCGCGGGTCTCTTCTGGGTCGACAAGACGGGGATGCGAGGCCGACGCATCGACACGGCGCTCGACGAGCGTATCCGATGGATCTCACGCGTCACGTTCGGGCTCATCGGGGTCGCCGGGCTGTGCCATGGCGAGGCGTGCGCGAGGCACACGAAGCTCTATCGAATCGACCGCAACGAGCGAGGTGACTGGGCGCTGACGCCGCACGCAGATGTCGTCGGCTGCCCCGCCGCGCGCGTGCTCGATCCAGGCGCCGATGCGGTGCTCATCGGCACATGCGGCGCCCTGTACCGGGTGACCAAGGCGGGCGTGGATACGGTGGGCCAGTGGTCGAACCTGCTGATACCGCGCGCGTTCGAGGCATCGGTGACAGGGGATGCGCACGGCGACTATCACGTGAGCTTCGGCCGGCTGATCGCACGGTTCTCGGGCAGCGGAAAGCCGGACTGGTTCGCTCCGACGTCCTGCGCGAGCGTGCAGCGTGATGCAGGCGGAGCGTGCTCCTGCGTCCAATGACCGCGCCGAGGCTGGCCGGGCCAGCGCCGTCGCGCTCGGCTCCCCGCGCGACTTCCTGACGAAGCCGATGGCCCCCGAGGCGTGATGTTCGGCGACGCGAAGATCGCCGCCCGCCGCCGAGGAGGTGAGCCGGCCCGCGGCGGGCTCAGGACCTGCGGTTCACAGCGGGCGCTGCGCCGCGAGCGACTCGAGCCACGCCGCGCACGCGACGTCGTCTGCGGGCGGCTGCACGCCCTTCAGGAGATACCACGCCTCCCGGTGCTGCGCGCGGGCGCCCGGCTCCACGCGCTGCAGCGGGCCGAGCGACTCCACCTCGAGCATGTCCTGGTTCGTGAAGGCCTCGAAATTGACCCCCATGTCCGGGTAGGTCGCGCCCTCGACGAACGGGAACCGCTTCAGGAACACGTTCCCGTGGTTCGCGTACGCCGCGTAGCCCTGGCTCACGAGCATACCCACCTTCTGCGGGGCCTCGCCGGCGACCTGCCGCAGGCGGAGCACGCGCTTGCCCCAGGTCCACCGGGGATCGGTCATGTCGACGTAGGGCCACAGCACGAGCGGCCGCGCCGGCAAGAGGCGGTCGGGGTGCGGGAAGAACGGCGCGTGCGGGAACAGGCACTCACCGCCGCCCGCCATCACGGTGAGCGACCAGGGCGTGAGCTCGACCGCATAGGCGCCGTGGTTCTCGATCGCATGATCGAGGACGAACCTGCCCGCCGCGGCGTCCGCCGTGATGCGGATCTCCTTCTGCATCCCGTACCTGTCCGGGGCGGAGCGGAACACGTGCGCGCCGTTCTCCTCCCGATACTCCACCGGATCGTTGTCGGGCTGCAGCGTCCGCTGCTCGTCCTCCGGGCCGATCCAGAGCCGGTGGCCACCGTAGAACCTGTACCTGGTCCCGCCCGTCGCGCCCTGATCTTCGGGGATCTCGGACAGCTCGTTCGGACCGCCGATGACGCCGTACCGCATGATCCGCGGGCCGATGTCGAGCGTGACGACGAGCTCCGTGTCGCCACAGACGAGGCGCGCGGCGCGCTTCCAACCGCCGTAGGGGATGATCTCCATGAGGGAGGTCTCGTACCGCAGAACCCGATCGCGGTTCAACCCCGACAGCCGGGCGAGCTCTTGGCGCAGGGCCTCCGGAAGGCCCGCACGCGGCGCGCTCGGAGCCCGCGCGGCCCCGCAGCGGTTCGCTCGCTCAGGGCCGGTCGCCGGCGAAGCGCTCCGGAGGGGCGAAGTCGGCCGGACGGCCGCCGAGGCCGACCGCGATGGCGCGCTCCCAGTAGCGGCCGCCGAGGCCGAGCGCGAAGTCCTGCAGCGACGGCAGCGCGTGCGCGCGGCTCGAGGCGGCGGCGACGGCGCGGAGCAGCGGCACGGCGAGGAGCGAGGTCTGCCGCGGCACTCCGAGCTGCTCGGCGAGCTCCTCGCCCAGGACGGCGCGGGATACGCAGCAGAAGATGGCCATGATCCGCTCGGCGCGCCGGCGCTCGCCGTCGCTCCGCGCGCTGCGGATGCTGTGGGTGACCAGCGCGTCGACGAGCATGCGCGAGTCGTTGTCCGGCGCGCCCTGCGTGACGAAGATCATCTCGGCCAGGCGCCTCGCCCCGGCGCACGACCCCGGGATGAGCTCCGGCTCGACGCCGATGACGTAGGCCACGTAGCGCCAGAGATGGATGAGGTCCTCTTTCTGGTCGGGCGGGATGTGGTAGCCGAGCTTGTCGAAGCCGTCGAGCACCGCGACCGAGAAGAGCAGCGCCGTCGCGACCATGTCGTGCTGGTTGATCGGCTCGCCCCAGAGCGATGTCTGCCACCGGCCGCTCGCGCGGATGAGGCGCCGCACCTGGGCGTGCATGATGCGCACCTTCACGGTGATCGCGAAGCCCTCGCCGGAGCGGCGCATGCCGTTCGCCTGGCTCACGGCGTAAACGAACCGGCTCGTCTCGCCGAGGCGACGCCCGGCCTGCTCGCGGAGCCTCCCCGAGAAGACGAGCGGTTTGTTCCCGCCGGGCGAGGCGTACCCGAGGATGAGCGCCTGCATCGCGAGCAGGACCCCCCCGAGCACGCCCGTGCGCAGGAACGCCGTCCCGCCGCGGTTCACCGCCTCCCAGTCCACCCAGAGGGGCACGTGGTCGACCGCCGCGAAGAGCGCCCGCAGCTCGGCCGGGGCGTCTTTGGCGACGTGGTCGACGCCGCGCGCGAGGGCGGCCTCGAGGAGGCCAAAGCCCTGGCCCGAGGGCATCGACGCGAACGCCTCCACGACGGCGTCGGCCACCGGATCGACGCGGAGCAGGAAGGGCGCGAGGCGATCGAGCTGGTCGCCGAAGCGACGGCGGGCATCTGCGGTGTCCTGGAACCGAGAAGGGATCGTCGCGTTCTTCATGCGGTGATACGGAATCCCTTGGCACACCGACGGCGTTACGCAAAGGCGAGCCCGTACGGCCGGCGCCGCCTTCCGGCGAGCACTTCCCTGGAGCCGTGAGCGGCGATGGGGTGCCAGCCCGGGCGCTGCCCCACAGCGTCGCGGGTCGCCCAGCTCGGTAGTCGATGCTGCATGGCGGGAGGGCGCCATCCCCCTCGTGAGGTGAAGTGGAGAGGTGAATTCCACGACCGCGCGGTCAGCGCAGCGCGCTCTCGGGGTCTCCACCGCCGTGAGTCTCTGCCGCGCTCAGGTCTCCGTCCGGCGCGGCGCCTCGATCTGCCCGGCGCCGCGGCGGATCACCTCGGCGATGTCGTGCGCCTTGCGCTGCGCCAGGCAGAACCTGAGGCCTTCCCGCAGGCTGCGCATCGGGTTCAGCTCATCGAACGAGACGCCGAGGGTGACGAGCGTCGCTGCGACGTGACCGCCCAGCCCGGTGAGGACGCAGCGCGCGCCGAGGAGCTGCACCGCCTGGGCGAGCTTGACGAGGTGCAGGGCGGTCATCGAGTCGATGACCGTGACGCCGGTGAGGTCGAGGATCACCCACTCGACGTCGCTGTCGTCCGCCACGCGGGCGAGGAGCCGCTCGGTCACCTCGACGGCCCGCACCGAGTCGAAGAGCCCGACGAGCGGGAGCGTGAGGATGCCGTGCCAGATGTCGATGATCGGCACCGAGAGCTCCCGGATGGCGCTGTCCTGGCGCTGGATGGTCTCCAGCTGGCTCTCGAGCTCCCGCTTGGAGGCAGCGAGCGCGGTGAGCGCCAGCGCGCTCTGCTGCGTCGTCGTGGAGAGCTCGGAGAGAAAGACCCTCAGCGCCTCCTCGACCACCCCGAAGGCGTCCTGCTCGACAGCCTCGATCTGCTTCAAGGCGAGCTCGATCTCTCCCGTCGATGCGAGCGCGACCGCGTCGATGACGCGTTGCATCCGACGCTCCTCGAAAGAGATCATGTTCTCGGATTCTTGCATGGGCTCCTGTGCGCTCAGCAGGGGTTGACCGAAAGGCCTCGCTGCTCCTTCGCGGTGTCGAGGCGCGGTGTCGCCCTCAACGGCGGCCGGCGCGCCCAGACGCGCGCGTGGCGGCCTGACCGCGTGCACCAGGCCGCACAACTACACCTGTTTAGATATCCTACCTGACGGCCCGCCGTGGGAATCGGCTTTCGACCCAGGACAGACAAATAGCCCATCCTCGTCACGGCTGGAAGGAACCTGCTCGTGGGATCGGCCGAGCCGCGGCTCGCCTCCGTGGGTCTGCCCACGAACCGGCGGGCTCATCGTTCTTCGAGCGCCTCTCGGAGACGGGCGGACAAGGGGGGTGGCTCGCGCTCAATCGACCGTGCGAGCGCAGCGGAACCCGGTCGAGACGTCGCCCGCCTCGCGGTCGAACGCGAGGCGGAACGTCGACTTCGCCGCGCTCGCCGAGAAGTCCCACGATCCGCCGCGGAGCACGCCCTTGCTGCCGGCCGCCGGCACGCGGGGATCGGTCTGGGCGCCCTTCGCATAGACGCCTGGATCCCAGCCGTCGGCCACCCACTCCCAGACGTTGCCCGCCATGTCGAGCGCGCCCGACGGGCTCGCCCCGGCCTTCACCGAGCCGACCTCCTGGGTGCCTTTGCCGGGCGCGCCGCAGCCGTGTCCCGAAGACCGCGACACGATCGCGTGCGCGCACCCCGGCGGCTCGTTGCCCCACGGGTACTCGCGGCCGTCGGCGCCGCGCGCGGCGTACTCCCATTCGGCCTCGGTCGGGAGCCGCTTGCCGGCGAAGGCGCAGTACGCGGCCGCCTGCGCCTGATCGACGCACGAGATCGGGTGCTGCGACTTCGCGGGATCCCCCGCGGTGCAGAGCGCGCCGCGCTGCTCGACATCCGCGTCGGTCGCGCGGGGGCCGTGCAGGCCGCTCGGCGTGCACCGGCCCGCCTCGACGCAGCGCTCGTAGGCGGCGACCGTGACCTCGGTGCGATCGAGATCGAACGCGCGGGTCAGCGTCACCTCGTGGGGCGGCCGCTCGGATTTGCCGCCCTTTGCGCTGCCCATCGTGAACCGACCCGCGAGCACCCGGACCATGTCCGTCGGCGGCGCCTTCACCGGCGGCGCGGCCAGGCCGCCGCGCGCGCGCGCCGGCGGCGCGCCGTCGGGGGCGCGGTGCTGGAAGAACGCGACGGCGCCCGCGCCGGCAGCGGCGGCCAGCGCGGCCGCCGAGACGACCGCGGGCAGCAGGCCGCGCCGCCGAGCGGCCCCGGCAGCCGCGGGCGCGGCGGGAGGCGATCCCGGAGGCGGCGGCCCCGGCGGCGCCGCGCTCGCGGAGAGGCCGCGCATCGTGGTGACGCGCGGGGCGGGCGGCGCGCCTGCGGGAGCGGGCAGCGCGCCTGCGGGAGCGGGCAGCGCTGCGGGCGCGGACGTCGCGGCCATCGCGGCCTCGAGCGCTCCCCAGAGCTCGCCCGCCGTGCGGTAGCGCTCGCGCGGCTCGACGGCGAGCGCGCGGCGCACCACCGCCTCGACGGCGTCGGGCGCGCTCACGCCCGCGCCGCGCAGGCTCGGGCGGAACGCCGGATCGGTCGCGGCGATGTAGAGCTGCGTGACGTCGCTCCCGAGGAGGGCGCGATTGCCCGACGCGACCTCGATGAGCACCAGGGCGAGCGCGAAGACATCGGTCCACGGCCCCGTCGCGCCGAAGCGATGGTGGAACTGCTCCGGCGCGCCGTAGTGGACCGTGAAGGCCCGGAGCGCGCTCCCCGTCTCGGCCATCGCCTGCGTCATGCTCGACAGCTCGCTGAGCACCTTGGCGATGCCGAAGTCGAGGACCTTCATCGTGCGCCGGCCGCCGATGTCGGCGAGGAACAGGTTCGCCGGCTTGATGTCGCGGTGGGCAACGCCCTGCGTGTGCGCGACCTCGAGCGCGAGCGCCGCGGGCGCGAGCAGGGAGATCGCCTCGGCGAGCGGGCGCGCCGCCTCGCCGCGGGCGCGCCGCGCGGCGATGTCGTGGTCGAGCGGCGCGCCGTCGAGCCACTCGAGCACGAGGTACGGCGTCCACTCGCCCGACGGCGAGACCGCGGCGCCCGTGTCGAGGGCCTGCACGATGCCGGCGCTCGCCCGGGAGAGGCGGTGGAGGAGCCGGCCCTCGTTGAGGAGCATCCGCTGGAACGCCTCGCGCTCGGCCGGAGCCAGCGCCCCGAGCTGCTTCAGGCACTTGACCGCCACCGGCTCGTCGAACCCGAGGTGGTGGCCGCGGTAGACGACCCCGAATCCGCCCTCGCCGACGACGGCGTCGAGCCGGTATTTGCCGCCGATCGTCGCGCCCACCCAGCCGAAGGGATCCGAAGGTGCCATCGCCCGGCGCGAGTCTACACCGGGCGCCGCTGCCGCGCGGAAATCGCGCCGTGCTCGGGTGTGGAGAGCCCGGATGTCGTCATTGCGTTTCAGGGCTCGAGAGGGTCCGGAGGCGATCCGGAGGAGGCCTGTGTCCCCGAGCCCCCCTCAGCGCGCCCGCGCCTCGAACCCGCCCGGGCTCAGCGCCCGCTCGAAGAACGCGCACAGCTCCTCGTGCCGCGCCCGCGCATCCGCGCGGCCTATCTCGATGAGCCGCCCGGCGAACTCCCCGTCGAACAGCAGGTACGACAGGAAGTCGGCCTCGCGCTGCTCGTCCCCGTCGGCGAGGCGCCGCATCACGCGGCCGAGCACGCTCGTGGTCCGCGCGCGGAACGCCGGCGAGCGAACGAAATCCGCCGCCAGGCTGCCGATGTTCTTGGAGCAGCGGATGAGCAGCGACCGCATCGGCCGGAGCGTGCGCCCCGGCGGGAGCCCGAGCTCGTCGTTCAGCTCGTCGATGAAGCCCTCGCCATAGCGGCGCCGCCCCGCCTCGAGGATGCCGTTGATGCTCTCCAGGCGCGCCAGGTCGTTGTCGATCCGGTCGAGCATCAGCGCGTTCAGCGTCTTCCCGAGCAGGAAGAGCGGCCCGGGGAAGCCCGGCGCGTCGCGCTCGGTCGCCGCCGAGGCCGGCTCGATGTACCGCGGATTGACGACGATCACGCCGTCGGCCCCGAGGCGCCGCGCCGGCGACAGCGGGACGTTCTGGCGCAGCCCGCCGTCGCAGTAGAGCTCGCCGTCGATGCTCACCGGGCGGAACAGGATGGGGAGCGCGGACGAGGCGAGCGCGTGCTCGGCGCGGATCGCGGTGGCGCGCGGGGAGATCGTCGGATCGTGGCTCCAGGGCGGCAGACCGGGCTCGCGGCGGTGGACGAAGACGACGGTGCGGCCGCTCTTGACCAGCGTCGTCGACACGGTCACCGCCGACAGGAGCCCTCGCTCGAGGTGGCCGTCGATCCGCTCGAAGGGGATGGCCTCCGCGATCTGCCGCTCGAGGCCCGACGTGTCGAGGAGCGCCGCGTGGCCGCCGCTCGAGGGCGCGCTCGGGGCCCCGCCACGGAGCAGGTCGTGCCCGACCGCGAGCACGCCGCGCACGTCGAGGCGCACGAGATCGTCGATGCGCAGGCGCGTCCACACCCCGGCGAGGCGCCGCGCGCGGCTCCGCGCCTCGTCCGCGAACGCGGCGAGCCCGCAGACGTTGATGGCGCCGACCGAGGTGCCGCACAGGATGTCGAGCGGCGCCTCGCGGCCGAGGTCGCGCGAGACCTCCTCGAGGATGTGCTGCACGATGCCGACCTCGTAAGCGCCGCGGGCAGCGCCGCCGGCCAGGACGAGCGCGATCTTGGGGGCGCGGCCATTCCGGGTCGAAGCGGGCGAGAGGTCGACCATGCTCTCAGAGTACCATGATCGCCAGCGCGACACCGACCCTGAAAAGCGCGCCGCGCGCGGCGCCATGCTACATCCGCCGTGCGCTCGGACACGGAGGCGCCCGATGACAGCAATCTACCTCGTCCTTGCCTACCTCCTCGGAGCGATCCCGACAGGCTACCTCTTTGCGCGGTTCGTCAAAGGGATCGACATCCGCACGGTGGGCTCAGGGAACATCGGCGCCACGAACGTCCTGCGCGCGTTCGGCTGGAGACCCGGCCTGGCCGTCATGGCCGCGGACGTGGCGAAGGGCGCGCTCGCCGCCGGTCCCCTCGCGTCGTGGCTCGCCGCCGCGCCGGGCGGGTGGGTCGCGGCGGCGGGCGGCCTCACCGCGGTGCTGGGCCACGACTACACGGTCTTCCTCGGGATGAGGGGCGGCAAGGGCGTCGCGACGTCCTGCGGTGTGCTGCTCGTGCTGGCGCCGCGCTCCACGCTCGCCACCCTCGCCGTCTTCGCGGTCGTCGTGCGGGCGACCCGCACGGTCTCGGCGGGCTCCCTCGCCGGCGCGCTCGTCCTGCCGGCGTTCCTCTGGCTCCTCGACGAGCGGGACACCCCGGTCCTCTGCCTCTCGCTCCTCCTCTGCGCGTTCATCTGGCTGAAGCACACCCCGAACATCCGGCGGATCATCGCGGGCACCGAGAGCACGATCTCCTTCGGGAAGCGGACCGACGGCGGCGCGAGCGCCGGCGCGCCGCGCGACGACGAGCGGCGCTGACGCCGCAGGCCGGCCGGGGCCGCGGGCCTCGTCAGCTCACTTGGCGATCGTCTTCGCGTAGAGGACCGCGCCTTGCTTGTCGATGAACTCGAAGCGCAGCGTGGTCCCCTCGGACTCCAGGTAGGCGAAGCCCTCGGTCCCGTCCGTGTAGAAGAGCTGCCCCGGCTCCCTCGGGACCGAGGCCGACGCTCGGCGGATCTTCGAGCCGGCGCCGCTGACGGCGAAATAGGTGCCCGGACACCGCCCGTCGCGCCCCTTGTCGATGAGCTCTAGATTGTGGTCGTGGCCGCTCATGTACATGTCGGCCCCGCAGTAGATCGCGCGCTGCATGTCGAACATCCCGTTCAGCCCGAACTGTTGATTGTCGGCGGCGTGCGCTCCCGACGTGAAGCGGGGGTGATGGCCAAAGACGATCTTCCACCGGGCGTCCGAGGCGGCGACCCGCGCGCTCATGTCGAGCGCTTGCTCATCGGAGGTGAAGTCGACGGTATCGATCCCGAAGAGATGGACGTGCCCGACGCGAACATCGTAGTACGCAGCGGGCATGTGCCATTTGTCGGTCATCCGCGTACCCGGCCCGTCGCCCGGCGGCAGCAGCGAATAATCGATCTGCGCTTGCCGCACGCCGTTGCTGCTGGGGCCGTGATCGTGGTTGCCGAGGACTGCGTAGAACGGGAGGCCGTTCAGGCCCGGCCGATCGTAGGGTTGCTCGAACTTCGGGCCCCACTGCGCGTCGCTGGTGTCGACCACGCCGTGATCGTAAAAGTTGTCGCCGTTCATCATCACGGCGTGACAGCCCCCGACCTCGAGGCACTTTTCGCTCATCCGATCGGCGACCTGGTGCTGCGCGAGGTTGCCCTCGCCGGTGTCGCCGATAGCGATGATCCTGACGACTCTGAGCGGCGCGCCGACGAGCCTGGTGCCGCCCTCGCCGCCCGCTTCCGCGCCCTCACCGTGGCTCGTGGCGCTGCTCGGCGCGGCGCCGCTGCCCTCGCCCGCCGCGCCGCCCGCGCCGGTCGAGTGGCCGCCTGTTCCGGCCTGGGCTCCGCCGCCGGGAGCCGTCGCGTTGCCCGCTCCGCCGCCGCCCGCGCCGCAGGCGACGGCCGGCAACGCGGAGAGGACGAGGGCAGCCATCGCACCCGGAGCTCCGGCGAGACGACAACCTGCAAGGAGATGCGTCATCGGTGCGCATTCTAGCCAGGGCTGGCCTCCGGTGATCATCCACCAGCGCGTCCGTTCGCCATGGCGCACGAGCAAGCTCCATTTTCGCTTGACACCAGCGAGGCCTCCATTTATCGAAGTTGAACATCACTTTCAATATCAACAACGGAGCCCTCGTGAGCCCAGAGATGCCCCCTGCCCTGAGCCCGTCCCCCTGCGCACCGCTCGCCGCTTTCCCCTGGTCCGTCGCGCACCGGGCGGAGGTCTCGTGAGCTCGCGCACGCCGCTCGCCGCGGAACGCCCGCTCCGGACCGATCCCGCGCGCTTCGCAGCGCCCGAGCACGAGGAAGGCTGGCCTCCACCGCCGCACGATCCTCGCGAGCGCGAGCTCGCCCTCGTCGTCGAGGGCTGGGAGGTGCGCGTCTTCGGCGGGCGGAAGTTCGAGTACTTCGTCGCGCGCGGCTTCTGGCACCTCCAGCTCTGGCACCCGGAGGCGCGCGTCTCGGTGCTGACGCCCTCGCGGCTCACGCGCGGGCTCTACGAGGCGTATCCGATCGCGAACTGGAAGGCGCAGGCGCCCGACTACGACAGGCTCGTGACGCTCCTCGGCGGGCTGTTCGCGGCGAAGCTCCCGGAGAGGTCCGCGGTGCTGCGCCTCGAGCGCGCGTTCGTCGCCGAGGTCGTCCGAGGCAGCGGCGGGGTGCTGTCGTGACGCGCCGGCCCCCGGGGGTGCGCGCGCTCGCGCGGCCTCGTGCCCCGCGCCGCCAGGAGGGCGCATGAGCTCCACGACCGTCTCCAGGGACACGGTGCTCTCGCTGGTCGGGCGCGCCGAGGCGCGGGTGCGCTTTCCGGATCTCGACTTCGCCGATCCCTGGGCCGAGGCGATGCTGGCCTCGCTCGACGTGGATC
The DNA here is from genome assembly GCF_051521455.1 of Sorangium sp. So ce887. Taxonomy (NCBI): domain Bacteria; kingdom Pseudomonadati; phylum Myxococcota; order Polyangiales; family Polyangiaceae; genus Sorangium; species Sorangium sp. So ce887. The sequence continues at coordinate 7,980,198 of NZ_CP150354.1, forward strand.
CGGCGGGCTTCGACGCCCGCGCGCTCCGGACCTCGACGGTGCGCACCATGATCGTCGATCGGCTCGTCCGGGACTACTTCGAGCGGAACCCGTTCGGCCTCGCCATCGCGCTCAACGCCGGGCTCTGCACGCGATTCTCGCGCATCGACAACGGGACGCTCCGCTGGGTGGAGCTCGATCCGCCCCACGTGGCCGAGTTCAAGTGCGCGCATCGCCTCTGCCACGCGTCGGACCGCCACGCGATCGCGAGGTGCTGCTCGATCGCGTGCACGGGGTGGATGGATGGCCTCCGCGGCGCGGGCGACCTGCCGACGCTCCTCATCGCCGAGGGCGCCCTGGCCGGCCAGCCGCCCGAGCTCGTCGACGCCTTCTTCACGCGAGCCTCCCTGCGCCTCGCGACGGGGACGGAGCTCCTCCTCGATCATGATGCGTCGTCGCCGCTGCGGATCCCGCCGCGGCTGCGCGCCTGTCTGGAGCTCCCGACGCTGGATGGATCCGTGGCGCGCTACCCGCGACTGCGGCCGTTCGGCGGGGACGAGGCCGCGCCGGCGCTCGGGCGAGCGCTGCGCGAAGCGAGCAGGGCGGCGCGCCTGATCCAGGACGGAGCCGCGCCGTCCGTCCTCCACCTTCGCTTCGCGTGAGCCCCGCCGATCGCCATGGCGTTGCACCTGAGCCCCGATGTCGATCGTCGCGTCGCAGACCACGAACGATCCGCGCGATGGCGGCGCCGCAGGACGCGCGCCGGATCAGTACACGCGGAACTGACCGCTCAGCGTCAACAGCGAGAGCAGGTGGAGCAGCCCCGAGTAGTAGCGCGGCTGCCCCGTCGTCAGCTCGGTCGCCCACGCCGCCTCGATAAACGCGGCGCGCTCCTCGGTGGTCGCGACCAGGCCGGTGACGCCGTTCATGACGATGAGCGCAGACTCCCGTGCGCCGGCCGCCTCGCCTTCGAGCGTGTAGGACCCGACGTAGTAGTCCATGCCCTTGCTCGAGAAGAACGCCAGCAGCCGGTCGGCCTCCTCCACCTGCCACGGGTCGACCCCGAACCACACGTGGTCGAGCGCGATGTTCAGCAGCGCCCGGTAGGACTCCGAACCGAACCGCTCCGAGCCGGTCACCGGCGTGCCATCGAAGCGGACGCGCACCGGGATGAGCCCTGTGCCCGGGTGCGCGACCGCCTTCCAGTGCTCACGCGCGCGGGCCGCGGCCTCGGACCAGAACGGGTCGCCCGTGGCCTGCGCCCAGAGCTCGTAGTACGCGGGCATCGCGGCGGACGGGCGGGTGGTGTCCGCCGCGTCGACGTGCGGGACGTCGAAGACGAGCTTCGTCTCCGCGTCGAAGATGTTCGTCACGCCGTCGTCGACGCCGCCGTTCAGCGTCTCCTTGTGGCGCATCACCTCGAGCAGGGCGATCGCGTCCGCTCCATAGTCGATGGCCCCGGTGTCGCTCCCCCAGCGGCCGTGGGCGAAGAGCAGCGCCATCGCGAGCTGCTGGAGGCCGAACGGATCGGTGCACCGCACCGTTGTACCTGCCGAGGTGTCGCACCACGACCTGAAGTAGCCCTCGCTGGGGCCGGACGTGCGCTCTAGCCAGGCCTTGGCGTACCTCCAGAGCCGATCGAACTCGCTCCGCTTGTCGAGCTCGACCGTGATGATCATCCCGAAGCCGATGCCCTCGGTGCGCACCTGCTCGTGCAGGACATCCCAGATATAGGCCCGATCGGTGTTGGACAGGTCCGGGTAGAAGATCGCCTCGCTCCATGGATCGCCGTAGAAGAGCTGATTGAAGCGATCGTCGATCTTCTCCGCGATCTCCTCGTCCGTCTTGCCGAGCACGTCGCGGAGCGCGTTGGGGTACTCCGGCGGACCGGTCAGCGGGCGGAGCTCATCGCTGATCATCCGGTCGTGACCGAGCCAATCCACCGTTGTCCCACACGCGGGCAGCGCGCAGAGCGCCAGCGGGGCACACACAATGCCCGACGCTAAGCGGAACCAACGGAGGGGGGCGGGACAGCGCATGACCCGGAGTTTAATCAGTTACATAGCGCCGAACCCTGGAAGCAAGCACGCTGTTCGGATGCCGGCGCAGAAACGTCTCGGCGCGCTGCGACGCCGTGTCCGGCCGGCCGCTCTTCGCGAGCGCGTCAATCCGCAAGACCTCGGCCTCGAGCCCCATCCGGCCGCGCGGATGCTCCCTGGAGTAGGCGTCCAGGAGCGCGAGCGCGCCCTGCGCGTTGCCGCTCGCGAGCGTCGTGCGCGCCGCATCCAGCGCGCTGAGCTCCGCCTGGAGCGCCGTGCTCGAGGCCGACGGCTTCGGGGCGACCCTGGGGGCCGCGCCGCCGCTGTCGTCAGCGCGCGCCGGGGCGGGGAGCTCCTCCGGCCGAGCCTCCACGGGCGCCGCCTGGGCCGCCGCCGGGGTCGGGCGCGGCGTGGCCCGTGCAATCGGGTCCGCGAGCGCGTCCGCGAGCGCGCCGCCGAAGCGGTGGACCGCGACGGGCTCCGGCGCCTGTTGCCCGCGCCAGGCGAGATAGCCGGCCGGGATGCCGGCCAGCACGCCCACCGTCGAGAGCGCGACGAGGATCTTGGTCCAGCCGAGCTTCACGGCGAGCGACGAGGACGCAACGGCCGTCCCCGCCGCGGAGACCGCAGCAGGCGCGACGACGCTGGCCGACAGCGCGGCGGCGCCGGCGAGGCCCAGCGCGGCCAGCGTCTTCGCGCGCGTCTCCGGTGAAGTCTGGTACGACGCGCCGGCGCTCAGCAGCGCGCGCTCGAGCGGGCTGTCGCTCTCTTCCAGCATGCGGCGTGGTTCACTCATCGTCTTACCTCGCTCGTCCCAACGAGCTCGAGCGCGCGGACGCGCTCGCGAAAATCGGCCCTGGCCCTTCGTAGCCGAGAGGCCACGGTACCCTGCGGGATCCCCAGCACGCCGGCGATCTCCACCATGCTCATCTCCTCAAATTCGTACAGCACGAACACGGTCCGCAGGTCCGACTCCATCTGGTCGAGTACCTGGTCCAGCATCTGCCGCGCGTGTTTCTGGCTAGTAAGCTGCTCCGGTGTCGCGGCGTCCACGACCTCCGGCGGCTCGGCCGCCGGAAACTCCCGCCGGCGCGCAGCGCTGCGTCGCGCGTGGGCGGCCACGTGAAGCGCTGTCTGGAGGAGAAAACTCTTCTCAGCCCCCGGCCGGACATCGTCCAGCCGCTGGGCGGCGGCGATGAAGGTGCGCTGCACCGCATCGTCGATCTCGGCGGCGGGGGTGCCCGCGTTGCGGAGCACCCGCCCGATGAAGTCAAGATGCGCGTCCACCATCCGGCGCAGGCGCGCATCCCGTTGTCTCAAGCTCGCTGCCGAAGGTTTCACGTTCGCCGGCTCCATTTCAGGCAAAGCAGGCGATGTCAGGACTTCGGCAACCATGTTTCCACTCACCGCGAGGCGGGACATGAGACCAGGGAACAGGCGTTCCGCACGGACGACGACCGGCGGCAGTCAGCGCGGAGCAGGTGCGTCGGGTCGGGGTGGGCACCGTGCCTGCCGCACTGCTTCCTGATGCCGTCCATGTCTCATAATTCCCAGGCTGCATCGAGTTGATCACGGAAGTGCCGGCTCAGAAGCTGTGCACGATCCCGACGGCCGCCAGCGGCGAGATCACAGGCGTTTTACCGACCGTTTCCGTCGGCAAGGAAATGGTGAAGCGCCGATGAACGAGCGGCACGCTGATCCCCGCCTCGATTTCGAAGGCGGTGCCCCCGCCGAGCGACACGGCGGCGCGCGCGAGGGCCCCGGCGCTCCACCACGACCGCACGGCGGACCTCGGGTTCGACAGGTCTTCCCCCGTCGCCGTGAACCAGCCGCCGGTGGCCACGACACACGGCTCCGCGCTGACGATGTCGGCGATCTGCCAGCGCAGCGGGCAGGCGGTGAGCGCAGCGGCCGTCCAGTGGATCAGGGCGTTGTCGGTGCCCTGCAGGATGTCGTTTCGGGCGTAGGTCAGCGAGAGGCCGAGTGAAGGGCTCAGCGCGCTGTCCGTGTGCAAGGTCGCCCGGGCGACGAGCGCGCCGCCCAGGCTCGCGTAGGGCGAGACGACCTGCGTCACAAGGGCCTGCGCTCCGAGCCCGAACGTGAACGGCAGCCCCTGGCGCGGGGCCTCGGGCGGCGGCGGGGGCGGCGCAGGCGGCGGCGGGGGCGGCGGGGGCGGCGGCAAGGGCGCGGTCTCCTCGGCCACCTCGTCGAGCGCGAGCGCCGCGGTGAGCGAGAGCGCCTGGACCACGACCTCGCACGACATGGCCTCGACGGTGCGGGTGTCCGTCGCGCCGCGCTCGTGGATCACGCGCAGCTCGCCGTGGACCCTGGACCCGACGCGCATCAGCCGCACGCGAACTTCCCAGCCGCCCTCTCTGTCCTCCGCCTGCCGCACGCGATCCGATCGGGCGCGGATGCCGTCGTAGAGATCGTCGACCGTCGCGCAGTCCGCCGGCGCGTCGAAGTCGATGCGAATGGGGATCGGCGTCGGCGCCGCGGTGGCCGAGGACCAGCCGAGGACGACGAGCTCGATGAACGAGATGCCGTCACCGGAAGCCACGGGCGCGAAGGTGCCACGAACCGCTCGCAAACCGCCAGACGCTCATGCAGTCCCCGGCTGGGCCGTGCAAAAATCCACGCGGCGACGCGGTGCGGTGGGGGTGAGCGGGCAAGCGCTGTGAGCCAGCTCATCGCCCGAGCCTGAGATCACGCTCGATCTCCCTCGAGGCGCTCGAGCACCTCGCGCAGCGAGCCGAGCTCCTCGTCCGCGCCGGTGAAGTCCGACAGCGCGGTGAGCGGCGACGGGACGACCCAGCACGCGAGGCCCGCCGCCTTGGCCGACCGGAGCCCGCGCTCGGAGTCCTCGATGACGAGGACATCCTGCGCGGCGAGCCCTAGCCGCTCGCAGGCGACCCGGTACGGCTCGGGATCCGGCTTGGCGCGCGCGTACTGATCCCGCGTGAGCGCGAACTCGAACCACGCGAGGAGGCCCGTCATCGCGTGCGCGCGGTGGAACGGCTCGGGCTTGCTGCTCGTGACGATGGCCATGCGGAAGCGCGCGGCGAGCGTCGCGACGATCTCACGCACGCCGGGCAACAGGATGTCTCCGCCCGCGATGAGCTCGAGATACCGGCGGTCCCTCTCGTCGGCCAGCCGCCGCACCGCCGCCTCATCGACCCCGCGCGCGCTGGCGAGGTGCCAGGCGCCGCGCGCCTCGACGAGGAACAGCTGGCGGTAGTCCTCGACGGTGAGCTCGACGCCGACCGACGCGATCGTCTCGCGCGTCGCCTGGAAGTAGAGCCCTTCCGTGTCGACGAGGACGCCGTCGTTGTCCCAGAGGATGGCCTTGAACACGCGGGGCGTTCCTAGCGCCGCCCCTCCAGGCCGGCAAGCGAGCCTCGCGGAGCGGGCGCTACCCCTCGATGAGCCGCCGCTCGGCGAGGATGCGCCCGCGGGCGAGGGCGAAGACGGGCAGGATCGCGGCGCCCGTGGCGAGGACGAGGAGCGGCGGGAGGACGAGGATCCCGCCCGGCAAGAGGCTCGCGAGCGTCGCGTAGCCGAGCGCGCGGACGGCGCCCTTGGGAGCGCCGGCGGCGAGATCGCGCGTCGACGCCTCGTGGATCGCTCGCGCGTGGCGGAAGGCGAGGTACGCCATGAGGGCGTGCACGTGGCCCACGAGGACCAGGGAGGCGCGCACCCAGCTGTCGAAGTCCTCGGTCAGGCCGCTCAACGTGGCGTACCAGCCCTCGAAGCAGCAGTAGATCACGAAGTGCAGCGTGAGCGGCGCGAGCGCCACGAAGCCGGCGAGCGGGAGCGCGACGCTGCGGCGCTCCTCTGCGTCGATCATGCCGCGCACGCGCGCCTCGGGCGCCGCGGCCTCGATCCGCGCGCGGTCCGCGTGCACATCGCCGCTCCGCTGGATCTCGCGGGAGAGCGCGCGCCGGAGCCTCCCGTCGGCGAGCTCCCGGCCCGCGACGCCGGCGAGCGCGGACGTCGCCCACGCGGCGAGGAGCGCGGTCGTGGCGGCGCCGTCGTCGAGGACGCCGAGCAGGGGGGGCGCGGCCGCGGCCAGGATCACGAGGACCGCGCCGCCGAGGGCGACCTGGCCGGCCAGCGTTCGGGCGACGCGGCGACCGTACAGGCGACGGAGGGACTCCGGGATGGCGTCGACCTGCTCGCGGTGGCGCGCGAGGAGCGACTCGATATGTAGACGGGCAACGTCCTCATCGTTTCGGTACGTGGCTCTCATGACAGGTTCCCCTCGGGCCCGGTGAACCCGGTAAACGCCGGCAGACCACGGCGGTTTCCCGGTGCCCTTCGCTCAGACTGTTCAGCAAGCCCGGTGCCGGGTCAAAGACCCTTGTTTTCAGGCACATTCCGGAGACCGTAGCCCCGCCGGCGCCCAGCCGGTGGGCGGCCGGCGTCCACGCCGTGGACACCTCCGGCAGCCGCGCATCGCCCGGAGGAAGCAGGCGGCCATGCTGAAGGCCCCACCGTCTCCCGGCCGTCCTGCTTCTCCGTGGGCGAGCGAAGGCAGCGAGACGGCAAGACGCGCGCGATCGCGAAACACAAAGTTCGTGACTACGCCACCGGAGTTGGTGCTACCCTCGAGGAAGGTGGATTTTTTACCAACGCGTCCACCGAGGCGGTGCTCCCATGGGTGACAAATCTCCGAAGGCCAAAGATCGACAGAAGAAGCAGGACACGGCGGACAAGAACCAGAAGAAAGCAGCCGCGGCAGCCAAGGCGTCGCCGGCTCCGGCCGCGCCCGCCAAGAAGGGCAAGTAGTCGGGCCGTGAGGCGCCGCGCTCGGCGCGGTTCACGCCCCACCTCGACAAGACCCCCTCTCGCCCAAGCCCACCCTCCGCCCGCCGTCGCGGGTGTTCCGGACGCATAGAGATCCACCGCGGTCAGGCACCGGCCGCGCGATGCGTCGCTCTCCACCCCATCTCTCATCGAGCGCGCAGGGTTCTCGACGCGGCTCCTCCGTGCTCGCAACCCCCCTGTGCTCTCGGCCTCTCCGCCTTCTGCGGCGCGATGCGCCGAATCGCTCTCCTCGCGGCGCGCTCGAGCCGTCGTCCTTGCGCATGGCCTCGCGCGCCGCGCCCGCGCGCCGGCCTGGCTTCTTCCGCCGCGCCCTCTTCCTGGCGCGGCGGCGTCGCGCTATGAGGCTCGAGCCGTGCGACCGACTCTGCTCCAGGCCGTGGCGCCGCCGCTCGTCGCGCTCGTGCTCTTGCTCGCGCTCTGGGAGGTGCTCGCCCGCGCGCTCGACATCCCCGCCTATCTCCTGCCGCCCCCCTCGGACGTGGCGCGGGCCGGCGCGAGGGACGCCGCCACCCTGCTCGCCGGCGCCCTCACCACCGCGAAGGCGGCGCTCGCCGGCTTCTGCCTCAGCGCCGCGGTCGGCGTGCTCGCCGCCATCGCGCTCGCCTCGTCGCGCCCGCTCGAGAGGGCGCTCTATCCCTATACCGTCTTCCTGCAGACCGTCCCGATCGTCGCCATTGCCCCGCTGCTCGTGCTCTGGTGCGGCCCCGGCCTGCGCGCGGTCACGGTCTCGGCGTTCATCGTCTCCGTGTTCCCGGTCATCGCGAACACGCTCACCGGCCTGCGCTCCGTCGAGCCCGCGCTGCGCGATCTCTTCCGGCTCTACGGCGCCCGCCGCTTCGCCACGCTCCGCAAGCTCGAGCTGCCCTCGGCGCTCCCCCACATCGTGACCGGGCTCCGGATCGCGGCGGGCCTCGCCGTCATCGGCGCCATCGTCGGGGAGTTCGTCGCCGGCTTCTCGGAGGACGCCGCCGGCCTCGGCATCCTGGTCCTGTCCGCCTACCGCCAGCTGCGCACGGATCTGCTCTTCGCCGCCGTGCTGCTCGCCTCCGCGCTCGGCCTCGCCCTGTTCGGCGCCGTCGACCTCGCCGGCAAGCGGCTCTTGCGGCGCTGGCATCCTTCGGAGATCAATCGCTGATGCACTCCCGTGACAGTCGTCGGCTGGTCCTCCAGCGCCTCGCCTCCCTCATCGCCGTCCCCCTCTTCGCCCCGGCGTGCTCGCGGTCGCCGGAAGGCGATGGGCGCTCATCGGCCCCCTCCCCTCAGGGAAGCGCGCCGGCCGCGCCGGCCCAGGGCGCGCCGGCCGCGGCCCAGGGCGCGCCGGCCGCGCCGGCCCAGGGCGCGCCGGCCGCGAAGGTGAAGCTCGCGCTCAACTGGGTCCCGGAGCCCGAGTTCGGCGGGTTCTACGCGGCGCGCGAGGCCGGCGCGTTCGCGAAGGAGGGGCTCGAGGTCGAGATCCTCGGCGGCGGCGCCGGCGTGCCGGTCGTCCAGATGGTGGCCGGCGGGCAGGTCGATTTCGGCCTCTCCGGCGCCGACGAGGTGCTCACCGCCCGCGCCCGCGGGGCCGACGTGCTCCCCCTCTTCGCCGTGTTCCAGACCTCGCCGCAGGCCATCATGACCCACGAGAGCCGCGGCGCGAAGGGCATCGCCGACATCCTCGCGTCGGGCGGCACGCTCGCGATCGAGCCGGGGCTGCCTTACGCGGCGTACCTCAAGAAGAAGTACGGGTTCAGCAAGGTGAAGGTCGTCCCGTACGACGGCGGCGTCGCCCGCTTCGTCGCCGACAAGGACTTCTCGCAGCAGTGCTTCATCACCGCCGAGCCGATCGCGGCCAAGCGCAAGGGGAGCGATCCCGCCGCGTTCCTCGTGGCCAGCGAGGGGTTCAACCCGTATGTGGTGGTCGTGATCACGCGCGCGGCGCTCTGGAAGGAGAACCCGGAGCGCGTCCGCGCGTTCATCCGCGCCACGCGGGAGGGCTGGCGCGCGTACCTGCACGATCCGAAGCGCGCCAACGAGGTCATGGCCCCGCTCAACACCGCGATGGACGCGGAGACCTTCGTCGCCGCGGCGGAGGCGCAGCGGCCGCTCATCGAGACCCCCGAGACCCGGGAGAAGGGCCTCGGCGTGATGACCCGCGAACGCTGGGAGACGCTCGCGAAGCAGCTCGTGGACCTCGGCGTGCTCGAGAAGGTGCCGCCGATCGACGATCTGCTCGTCGCCGCGCGCTGATCGGAGCGGCAGGCCGGCCGGCGCGCAGCGCGAGGCGAGATCTCGGCCCTCGACTTCGTCTAGAATGCTGCACGCGCGCGCGTCGCGCCCCCACGGCGCTGCCGCGCCACAACGCAAGGGAAAGCGCCCTCCATGGCTTCCACGCATCGACCTCGGGCCAGCCGGCTCCCGTCCGCCTCGCTGCCCCTCGCGGCGGCGTACGTGCCTGCCGCTGTCGTCGTCGCCGTCGCCGTCGCCTCCGGGGCGTGCGGCAAGGAGTTCACGGCGCGCCCGTCCGACATGTCGACGAGCTCCAGCACCGGCGGCGGCAGCGGCAGCGGCAGCGGCAGCGGCGGCGGCAGCGGCGGCAGCGGCGGCGGGTGCCCCGGCGGCGGCGAGGTGTGCGGCGACACGTGCGTCGATACGACGACCGACGCGGAGCACTGCGGCGCGTGCGACGTCGTCTGCTCGGCCTTCGGCGGCCGGCCGAGCTGCCTCGACGGCGTCTGCCAGTCGCCGGAGTGCGAGGAGAACCGCGGCAGCTGCGACAAGGACCCCGAGAACGGCTGCGAGGTGGATCTCCTCACGAGCCTCTCGCACTGCGGCAGCTGCGACAACCCCTGCAGCGGCCAGTGCGTGCAGGGTGCCTGCGTCGTGCCCCGGCACATCTCGGCCGGCACCGATTACACCTGCGCGGTGCTCAGCGACAGCACGGTCTGGTGCTGGGGCAGGAACACCTGGGGCAACATCGGCGACGGCACGCTGCAGCAGGATCGGCCGATCCCGAGGCAGGTCATCGGCCTCGGCGGCGGCGCCGTCAAGGTCGCGACGAGCATCTCGTCGGCGCGGTCGCACACCTGCGCGGTGCTGACCGACGGCGCCGTGGCGTGCTGGGGCGCAGGCAACAGCGGGCAGCTCGGCGACGGCGAGGCGACGAACTCCCTCTCTCCCGTGCGCGCCAAGGAGCTCGCGGGCGCGACCCAGGTCGCCGCCGGCGGGAACCACACCTGCGCGGTGACGGCGTCGCACGATCTCTTTTGCTGGGGCGAAGGCAGCTCCGGCCAGCTCGGTTACGGCGACGAGGCCGATCAGTACGTGCCCACCGTGGTCCTGGACGGCGTGGCCTCGGTGAGCGCCGGCCTCTCGCACACCTGCGCGGGCATGATCGAGCGGATGGGTGAGCGGCGGATGAGCTGCTGGGGCCACAACGAGAGCGGCCAGCTCGGCTCCGGTAGCTTCCAGCCGTCGAGCGTCCCGCTGCCCCTCCCGGGCCTCACCAGCGTCGCGCTCACGGCCGCGGGCGCCTTGCACACGTGCGCCGCGCCGGCGACCGGCGTGGCCTCCTGCTGGGGTGAGGGAGCGCAGTACCGCCTCGGGACAGGCACCGTGAACGTCGAGGCGGCGCCGCGCGAGATCCCGGATCTCGTGGACGTGAGCGGGCTCTCGCTCGGCGCGAGGCACTCCGGCGCGGTGCTGGCCAGCGGCGACGTGCTCCTGTGGGGCGACAACACGAAGGGGCAGCTCGGCAACGGCACGCAGGATCCATTCATCCTCCCGCAGCCGCTCGGGCTGACCGACGTTGTCGAGCTGGCCCTCGGATCGGACCACAGCTGCGCGCTCAGGCGCACGGGCGAGATGCTCTGCTGGGGAGACAACAGGAACGGCGAGCTGGGCGACGGGACCGTGGAGCCGCGGCTCGTGCCGACGCCCGTCGCCTGGCCGGCGCGGCCGTAGACGCGGGGTCCGGCGGGCGAGACGTCGAGGCCAGCGCGGCGCGCTGGGTGTCGCCCGCCGGCATCGACGCGACCTGGATCCTGCGCAATCCCGACAAGCTGGCCACGCTCGGGGCGGCGCTCCCGCTGCTCCCGTCACACCGCCTGCCCGACGCAGCTGCGTGATCGACGCCGGCGCGTCGCGCCGAGCCCGCGCCGACAAGACATTGCTTGGTGCGCGGATCAATCACATTCGATCACAGGACGACACGCGCCTGTTAGCCACTCATGTCAACACGTGGTAACACGTGGTTCAGCGGGGGCGCAAACGCACAAGTACGCAGATTCAATCATAGTAAAGACAGGAACCTGTCCGCGTCGCGCAGCCGCCTCGCCGCGACTTCATGAGTGAAGGAAATTTATCTCGACAGCCGATTGGCTCATCGACATATACTCCAGCCATCATGGACGCGTCTTCGGCTTGACAAAGCCGGGCCGATCGCGCCTTCGCTTCTCGATGGCGTTCATTTCGACAACCCCGGTCCGTGGACCACGGACCCAGGAGGGAGCATGTCGCATTTCGTGCAGTCAAAACTATCGCGCTCGAGCAGAACGGGGCTTGTTTGCGGCGCGCTGACGCTGCTTTCCATCGCGTCGGCGCTGGTCGCAGATTCGGCCCGGGCGCACGGGGAATGGCACGGCCAGATCAAGACGTTCGCGACGTTCCCGGCGTCTCCCGGGTTCCCTGAGGGGATCGCGGTCGATGGCAATCGGGTCTTCGTGTCTGGCCCGGCGACGTTCGGCACCGCGGGTCGGGGGCCGTCGAAGATCTTCGTTCACGACAGGGACAGCAAGGTCCTGAAGGGCACGATCACGGTGGCGGGCGAGGCCCTCGGCGCGGAGCATGCGCTGAGCTGCATCGCGGTCGACGGCCAGGGCCGTGTCTATGCGCTCAGCACGCAGCTAGGACTGCTGCGCTTCACCAAGACTGGACACGGATATGTCCAGGAGACCTACGGCGCTCCGCTGCCGGATCTGCCGGCGTGCGTGGCGGCCGCGCCGGGAGAGGCGTGCTCGCCGACGCCCTTCGAGGTGCCGCCGATCCCGAACGACATCGTCTTCGACGAGGATGGCTATGCCTATGTGACCGACTCGTTCCAGGCGACGATCTTCCGCTATGCGCCCGGGGGCGGCGCGCCGCAGATCTGGTTTCAGAGCCAGGCGCTCTCCGGAGGGGGTCCCCTGCCGTTCGGCGCGAACGGGATCAGGCTCGATCCGCTGCGGGAGCACGTCTATGTGTCGGTGACCTTCTCCCTGTCGGATCCGGGCCTCGGGTCCATCTACCGGCTCCCCTTGGTCGACGCCCCCGAGGAGGCCGATCTGGAGCGGGTCCACGACTACACCGCCGGCGAGGCGCCCGACGGGTTCGCGTTCGGCAAATCGGGGAAGCTCTATGTCACGCTCGCCGCGGCCAACGCCATCTCGGTCCTCGACGAGCACGGGGTCGAGGAGACGCGCATCGAGAGCTCGCCCGGAGACGAGATGCCCCTCGACGCGCCCGCCAACGTCGCCTTCAACGACTCGGCGAAGACGCTGCTCATCGTGAACCACGCGCTCCTCAGCGGGAACCCGGACCACTTCGGGGTGCTGAGGGTGTGGGTCGGCGACAAGGCAGATCCGCTGGAGAAGCCGTGGCTTCCCTGAGGCGAGGCGGGTAGCCCGCGAGCGGCGCCGTCCCGCGGAAGGGGGCTCATCGCGCGGGACGGGGCGAGCGAGCTGACGAGCGACATCGCGCCTCGGGCGAGGCCCCCTCAGGCGAGGCCCCCGCGCCTCCGCACGATCCAGTGCGCGCCGAGGGCCGCGGCCGCCGCGACCGTCCAGGCCCAGGGGGGCAGGAGCGGCGCGACGTGGCGCTCGGCCGCCACCTGCGTGGCAGCCGGCAGCGGCAGCGAGCCGGCGGCCGCCGGCAGCACCGACGCCCCGCCCGTCGCCCTGGCGATCGCCTCCAGGCGCGCGACGTCCGGGCGCGGATCCGCCCACTCGTCGCCGCCGCGCTCGCACGCGAAGTCGCGCCTCGTCGTGGCGCCCTTCGCGTCGCCGGCGGCGCCCTCCGCCGGGACGATCTCCACCGTGGCCGCGTAGCCGCCAGGCTCGAGGCGGCCGGCGGCGAGCTCGATCGGCTCGCCGCCCTCGCCGATCCGCGCGCTCAGCGTCCGCACGACCGTGCCGCTGCCGAGGCGCGCGATCGTCACCCTGGCCTCACCCCGTTGCCCGGCGAGCGGGCGCAGCACGAGCGCCGTCTCCTCGCCCGCGAGGCAGCCGCCGCGCGGCTCGATCGCGGCGGGCTCGAAGCGCGGATCGCGCATGAGCCAGCCGAGCAGGGCGTCCCAGAACGCGCCGTGCGCGCGGCCCGCCGAGCTCGAGGCGAACGCGCTGAAGAGCAGGCGGTGGCTGCCGTCGAGCGTCAGCGCGATCGTCCGGCCGCTCTCGTGCTCGCCCAGCGAGAGCACCGGCATCGGCGCGCCCGAGGCCGTCGTGCGCGTCGGGTGCGTCATCAGCACCGTCGCCCCGGGGAGCGGATCGCCGACCACGTTGGTCCCCGGCATCTCCGGCATCTCGTCGCCGATCAGCGCGAGCAGCGGCGCGAGCACCGGCGCCGCGCGGCCCGCGGCGGTGATGCGCGGCACGAAGGCGCCGAGATCCGGGGGCGCGCGGCCGATGTCGAGATCCACCGGCAGCACGCGGGCGAGCCGCGTGCGCGCGTAGTTGCCCTGCACGAAGGCGTTCGGGCCGCCCACCATGATGAGGCCCCCGCCCTTGTCGACATACTGGGCCAGCGCCGGCAGGTGCTTGGTCAGGCCGTACGGCGCGGCGTCGAAGTCCTGCAGGACGACCGCGTCGAAGCTGGACAGGTGGACGCTGAAGAGCTCGTCCACCGGGAAGGGGATCAGCGCGAGCTCGTCGGACGACGCGTTCACCTCATCGCCCGGGGTGCGCAGGATGAAGAACGCCACGACGTCGACCGAGGCGTCGGCCTTGAGCCACATCCGGAGCGCGCGCACGTCGTACGTCGGCCGGCCCGCCACGTGGAGCACCCGGATGCGATCGCGCGCGACGTCGAGCGTGACGTAGCGGACGTCGTTCTCGGGGAGCTCGTCGCCGTCCGGCGCGTCGATCGCCACCTCCAGGATGCGCCTGCCGGCGCGATCGAGCGTCACGCCGAGCTCGACCATGCCGACGCCTCCCTCGACGTGCGCCGTGCCCGTCGCGAGCGTCGTGGGCGCGCCCTGCTCGCGCAGCTCGCGGGCGACGACGGGGACCGCGTCGCACGCGAGGCCGCCGCTGCAGCCGATGTCGATCCGGAGCGAGAGCGGCTGGTGGGCGACGGCGGCGCCGGAGGTCCGGACCGCGCGGACGCTGGCGTCGCGCACGGACTCGGTCGCCACCGCGACCGTGTGCACCGGGACGTCGAGCCCCTCCAGCGCGGCCCGCGTCGCCGCGGCGGTGTCCTCCGGGCCCGGGCGGTCGAGGCGGCCATCCGAGATGACGACGAACGCCGACGGCCGCTCGTCCGCGGCGCGGGCGAGCGCCTCGAGGGCGGCGCTGAGGTCCGAGCGGCGCTGCGGCCGGCCTCGCGCCGGCGTCGCGGCCAGCGCGGCGGGCGCAGGGGCGCCTGCGCTCCCGCCGGGCGCCGGCGTGGCGCCTGCGCTCCCCCCCGGCGCGGGCGCGGTGCCGGCGCTCCCGCCTGGCGCCGGCGCGAGGCCGCCGGGATCGCCTGCCTGCCCGTCGGCCGGCAGCGGCACCCCTTCGCCGAACAGGTAGCGGGAGAGCCGGACGTCGGCGCGCTTCCCGAGCTCGGCGAGCGCCAGCTGGGCGCTGTCGCGGCGGGTCCCCGCGAGGCCGGGCAGGTCCATGGACCGGGAGCCGTCGACAAGCACCACGACCTTCGGGCCGACGAGGCTCCCGCGCGACGCGACCGCGACCGGGCGGAGGATGGCGGCGAGCAGGCAGAGCACGGCGAGCGCGCCCGTGAGCGCCGTGCCGAGCGCCGCGCCGCGGCCGCCGCCCGCCCCCGCGGCGGCCCGGCCGCGCGAGCGGACGAGCTCCAGCACGAGCAGCCCGAAGCTCAGCGCGGCGACGACGCAGGCGATGGCGACGACCGGCGAGGAGAGATCCCCCGAGGGCGCGAAGCTCCGCGTCACGGCCGCTCCGGGAGCGAGCGAGCAGAGCGAGCAGGAGAGAGCGAAGAGGGAGGCCCGCTGGATGCGCCGGCTGCGTGGGAACGCGACAGCGCGAGCAGCGAGTCGAGGGCGCGCGACACGGGCGGAGCCTAGTACATCGGGCCGAGGGTGTCCCAGCCCGGCGCTCACATCGACGCCGCGTGTCCCAGCCCAGCACCGTCTCTGCGGCGACCTGCCAGGCAACATCGAACAGCCCTGCCAGCGACCTTGAAACGCCCGCGACGCTCCGCGTAGGCTCGCAATCTTGCCGATGGCGCGCGAAGATCTGGGCGAATCCGGGCGGCTTAGAGAAGAAAACGCGGAGCTGCGCGCGCGCGTGGCGGCGCTGGAGAAGGCGCTGGCGGAGCGGTCCGACGGTCGCGCGCCGGACGGCGCGGCGCCGAACGGAGCGGCGCTAGACGGCGCGGCGCCGAACGGAGCGGCGCTGAACGGCGCGGCGCCGAACGGCGCGGGGAGCGCGGGCGCTCACGCCGCGCTCGACGGCCTGCCCACGGCGGTGCCAGCGGTGGTCTACTGGCGCCTGGACGGCACGGTGACACGCTGGAACGACGCGGCCGAGCGCATGTTCGGCTGGAGCGCGGGCGAGGCCGTCGGCCGCAGGCTGGCCGACCTCGTGGCCGCGGATCCCGTGTCCCCGGCCGCGGTGCGGGCGTTCGAGTTCACGCGGGAAGAGAGCCGGTTCGCCGCGACCGCGAGCGAGGCCAGGACGAAAGAGGGAAACGCGCTCGTCTGCCGGTGGACCTACGCCGTGCTGCGCGACGACCGGGGCGACGCGCGCGAGATCGCCGCGATCGTCGACGACACCGGCGACCAGCGACGGAGGGAGCGAACGGTGCACGGGCGCTACCAGATGCTCCTGCAGCTCGTGGACAACGCGCGCAGCTCCATCTTCGTCAAGGACATCGCGGGGCGCTACGTCTTCGTCAACCGCGCCTATGCGCAGTCCTTGCAGAAGCACGTCGTCGAGCTCATCGGAAGCGATGACAGGGAGGGACCCATGCCCCCCGAGGTCGCCGAGCTGCTCGCGGAGAAGGAGCGAGAGGTGATGGCCGGCGGTCAGGTCATGCAGTTCGAAGAGGTGCTGCCGATCGGCGACGATCGACTCCATTATTTCACGGTCAAATTCCCGATCCACGACGAGCACGGCGAGCCGATCGGCCTCGGCGGCATCGTGACCGAGATCACCACCCTGAAGCGCGCGGAGGCCGAGCGGGCCGCGCTTCAGGAGGAGATCATCGCCGGGCAACAGGCCGCCCTGCGGGAGCTGTCCACGCCGCTCATCCCGCTCGCCGACGGGGTGGTGGCGATGCCGCTGGTGGGGACGATCGACAGCGGGCGCGCGGAGCAGATCATGGAGACGTTGCTCTCCGGCATCACAAGACAGGGCGCCCACACCGCGATCCTGGACATCACCGGCGTGCGCGCCGTCGACACGCACGTCGCGGACGCGCTGACGCGGACCGCGCGCGCCGCCCAGCTGCTCGGCACCCGCGTGGTGCTCACGGGCGTCCGCCCGGAGGTGGCCCAGACGCTTGTCACGCTCGGCGTGGACCTCTCCGGGATCACGACGCTGAGCACCTTGCAGAGCGGCATCGCGCACGCCCTGCGTCACGCCCGGCGGTGACGGCGAGCCCCTCGAGCGGCAGGGCCGGTGAGCCCGGCGGCGCACCGGGCTCATGGCCTCCTCCGGCTCATGGCAGCTTCTACCGGGCCGAGGCTGTCTCGGTGCTTGGTCGGTCCTGCTCGCCGAACGAGAACGCGCCCGTGATGCCGAGGTGAAGCGACGTGAAGGCGCCGCCGTAATCCCTCGCCCACATCGCTCCGAAGCCCGCGTGCCCGCCGACCCGGAACCTGCGCGACAGGGCGGCATCCACGGCCAGACCGACGTCCATCAGCGGAGCCTGCGCGCGGCGCTCGTAGCCGTCGGTGTCGCCGGTGATCCACGCGTACCCGCCGCGCGCGAACAGCGACGGGACGACCCGGTCGCCGACGCCGAGGCGCAGGCCGCCGAGGAGACGGAAGGCCGACGGATTCGACGGCAGGAGCGAGGAGCCGTCGGCGACGCCGTCTCCCTGCGCGATGAACACGAATCCCGCGCCGGCCTCGGGGGCGAGGAAGACGCCCTTGCCCAGATCGATCTCGTACCCTGCTCGAGCTGTCATACCGAACGTCGCGCCGTTCCAGTCGGCGGCCTCCCCGACCGCGTGGCCGACGTCGACGTCCCCTGACACCGTGGGCGCCGCGATCGCTGGATGGCTCAGCAGCGCGATCGCCGCAAAGGATGCTCCGAGAAGAAGAACGTGTCTCATGTGATCACCTCGTCCAGAGGCGCCTTAGCAACCGCCATACCCGGCCGCGGAGCGGGGACGCGACAGGATCCGCCGCTCAGCCGCCCTGCGTGAGGTACCGCAGGAGCGCGGCCTCGTCGCTCGTGATCAGCCGCTTGATGCTGTCCCTCCTCGCATAGCGCTGGGCCTGCAGCTCGCCGACGACGCTCTGCACGAGCACGCCGACCCTGCGGAAGCCCTGGAACCAGAGCGGCCGGAGGCGGTCGAGGGCGGCCTCGAACGCGGGATCGTTCCGGCCGGGAGCGGCGCGGACGTCGAGGAGGAGGGCATTACGCGAGCGGCCCAGCCCATCCAGGCAACGGCAGACCGACGCCACCGAGGCCTCGAGCTCCTCGAGCGAGGCGAACGGCTTGCTGCTGCGCACATTCCAGACGATGGCCAGCGGCGCGTCGACCAGGACCGCGTAGTAGTCGTTCTGCCAGACCGGCTTCGGCGCGGGGGCAAGACGACCCGGCATGTCAGCTCACGGCGCCCCGGGGAGCGCGGGCACGGAGCGGGGTCGCGCGTCGTCGATGGCGCGGCGGCGCATCAGGAACGGCGCGTGCACCTGATCGTCCTTGTAGTTCGAGCAGAGCACGTACATCGCGATGTTCACGGCGAGCCGGAACGCGCGCTCGCGCTGCGCCTCGCCCCCGGGCGTGACATCGACGCTCGATCCGCCGCCGTCGGAGCGCGCCAGCGCGCCGGCGAGGTCGTGGTCGGAGAAGATCACCTGCGGCATGCCGCCGCGCACGATCGCCGAGAGCTTCTGCGGGCCCTCGACGCGGCCGACGGCGCGCGGGAGGAGATAGAAGGAGCGGAAGACGACGTTCTCCGTGCCGATCGGGATGGGCGAGCCCTCCGGAAGGACACGGGCGAGCTCGCGCCGCGCGGCGCGGCCGAACGCGCCGCTCCCCGGGGCGAAGTCGTCGACGAAGAGCACGCCGCCCAGCGCGAGGAAGCGCCGCAGGCCGAAGACCTCGCGCTCGGTGAGCGGCGGGAGATCGCCCTCGCCGCCCCAGAGCGCGAACGGCTCGGCCAGGAGCGCCGGATCGTCGGCGCGGACCGTGGTCGGGTTGCGACGCGCGGGCGCGCTCGTCCGGCGCTCCAGCTCGAACGACCAGCGCGCCGGCGCGGTGGCGCGCACGCCCTCCCACCGCGCGTTGCCCGTGAGCAGCGGCCGCGGGTTCCACGCCCCCTCCTCGCCGAAGGCGCGCGCCGGACGCGGCACGGCCGAGAGGAGCAACGCCGAGACAAGCACCAGCGCCGCCGCGACGAGGCGGCGGAGCGGCACCGCCGCGGCGAGGCGGCGGAGCGGCACCGCCGCGACGAGGCGGCCAGGCGTCGCCGCGGCGAGGCGGCGGAGCCCGGAGGAGCCGGCTCTGGCGAGCCACCGTTTCAATCGAAGTCCTCGACCCGCCATACACCCGCCTCGCGCCGGAGCTTCACCTCGTGCCCACCCGGGATCTGAACCGTCGCGGAGTCGCCCGCAATCCGGACCTCGAGGCCCTCGGGCTGGGCGAGCCCCTCGACCAGCGAGCGGAGGTCGCTCTCGATGGCGCTGCGCGTGGCCGGCGTGAGGACCCGCAGCAGGCCGGCGTAGCTGCGGCGCGCGAGGACGCGGCGGAGCTGCTCGAGCGCCTGCTCGGGGGTGCGGCCGCCCGCGGGCAGCGCGTCGGCGGCCGAGATCCGGAAGGCGCGCTCGCGGTCATCGAGCTCGAGCGTCGCGATCTCGCCGTCCGGGTAGCGGACCCGGGCGCGGGTCTTGACCACCACCCCGGGCGCCGTGACGCTCCTGGCCTGCTCGGCGAGCTCGGCGCGCGCCTCGGCCACCCGCCGCCGCACCTCCTCGCGCGACGTCGCGGTGCGGCTCCGCTCGCTCAGCATGCCGTAGATGGAGTCGGCGTCGCCGCGCGCCGCCGCGTCCGCGTAGGCCCGCACCGCCTCCTTCGGGTCGGGGAGCGAGGACGACGCGCACGCGAGGCCGGTGAGCGGCGCGAGGAGCGCGAGCAGCGAGGTGAGGGCACGCGGCACAGGCCGAGCCTAGTACATCGGCGCCGGCGCGTCCCGGCGCCGTCGAGACACGTGGAGACCCGGCCGTGGTAAGGCGGCGCCCTCCGCGCCTCGACGATCTCCTCCACGACCTGAACGAAGCCATCGCCGCATGACCGACGTTGTTGGAAAGCTCTGGGGGTTCTGCCACACGCTCCGCCACGACGGCATCGATCATGGAGACTACATCGAGCAGATCACGTACCTGCTCTTCCTGAAGATGGCCGCCGAGCGAGGCCTCGATCTCTCGCGCGTCGAGCCACGGGCGCCCCGCGACAACGCCGAGACGATGGATTGCTCCTGGCCGGCCCTGCGCGCGACGAGCGGGCAGGCGCTGCTCGACCGCTACGCCGAGGTCCTCCGGTGCCTCGACCAGGCCCCCGGCGTCCTGGGGGAGATCTACGCGGGCTCGCAGGCGCGCTTCAAGAGCCCCGCGAACCTCCAGCGGCTCGTCGACCTCATCGACGACGTCGCGTGGACGCGCCTCGGCGTGGACATCCAGGCCGCGGCGTACGAGGGGCTCCTCGAGAAGGCCGCCGCCGAGGGAAAGAAGGGCGCGGGGCAGTACTTCACGCCCCGCGTCCTGATCCAGTCGATCGTGCGGTGCATGCGGCCCGACCCGCGGGGAAAGCCGGGCTTCGCCCTCTGCGACCCGGCGTGCGGCACCGGAGGGTTCCTGGTCGCCGCCTGGGAATGGCTCGAGGCCGAGGCGCGGGGAACGCTCGATCGGGAGGCGGCGGGCCGGGTCAAGTCCACGGTGTTCTTCGGCCACGAGCTCGTCGCGCGCCCCCGCCGGCTCGCCCTCATGAACCTGTACCTCCACGGGATCGAGCCGAGGATCGCCCTCGGCGACTCGATCGACGCCCCGCCGCCGCCGCCCGAAGAGCAGTTCGACGTGATCCTGACGAACCCGCCGTTCGGCACGAAGGGGGCGCGCCAGGCGCCGGCCCGCGAGGACTTCGCGATCGCGACGGCGAACAAGCAGCTCAACTTCATCCAGCACGTGCTGACGATCCTGAAGCCCGGCGGGCGGGCGGCGATGGTCCTGCCAGACAACTGCCTGTTCGCGGACCAGGCAGGCGCCGTGTTCGAGATCCTCGCCGAGGGCTGCGATCTGCACACGGTGCTCCGCCTGCCGCGCGGGACGTTCACCCCGTACAGCCCCGGCGTGAAGGCCAACGTCGTCTTCTTCACGAAGGGTCGCGCGACGGAGAAGGTCTGGATCTACGACGCGCGGACGGGCGTCCCGTCGATCACCAAGAAGGATCGGCCGCTCTCGCCGGCGCACTTCGCCGAGTTCGAGCGGTGCTACGGCGGCGACCCGGAGGGGCGGGCGCGGCGCGAGGCGGCGAGCTCCAGCGAGGGTCGCTTTCGGAGCTTCGAGCTCCGCGAGGTCGAGGAGCGCGAGTTCAAGCTCGACGGGTTCAAATGGCTCCGGGAGGAGTCGCCCGACGACGCCGGCGAGCTGCCGGAGCCGGAGGAGCTGGCGACCGACGCGATCCAGGAGCTGGAAGAGGCGGTCGCCGCGCTGAACCGCGTGCTCGCGCTGCTCGAGGGCGGGGCGAAGGCGGCGGAGGCGTGAGCGGGCGCCTGCCCGAGGGGTGGGCCGAGACGACGCTCGCGTCGCTCTGCTCGCACAGGAGCGGGAGCTCGAAGCTCATCAAGGGGAAGCTCCACGCCGAGCAGCGGCCCGGGCGCTTCCAGGCGTTCAGCGCCTCCGGCCCCGACGTGTGGTCCGACCGCTGGGAGCACGAGGGCGAGGCGATCGTCGTCTCCGCCGTGGGGACGCGGTGCGGGAAGGCGTTCAAGGCGCGCGGGCGGTGGTCGGCGATCGCGAACACCCACGTGGTCTGGCCGGACCCGCGGGCCATCGACGTCGACTACCTGTTCCTCCACCTCAACGACGAGGGCTTCTGGGCGAAGGGCGGCTCCGCGCAGCCGTTCGTGAAGGTGCGCGAGACCTTCGAGCGCCCCTTCGCGCTGCCTCCCCTCCCCGAGCAGCGCCGCATCGTCGCGAAGGTCGAGGCCCTGCTCGGCGAGGTGGACGCGGCGAGGGCCCGGCTGGCCAGGGCGTCGCTCGTCCTCAGGCGGCTCCGGCAGGCCGTGCTGGCGGCGGCGTGCTCGGGCAGGCTCACCGAGGACCTCCGCGCGCCGGACGCCGCCGCGCCGCCTTCCGCCGAGCCCCCGGAGGCCCTGCGGCGCTCCTGGCCGGCGGCGCCGGGCGCGGGGAGCGACGGCGGCTCGACGCGGCGCCTGCCGGCGTCGTGGGCCCTCTGCCCGTTCGGCGCCCTTGTCGACAACCACGACGGGCGGCGCGTCCCGGTGAACTCCACGGTTCGAGCGGGGCGCCGGGGTTCGTATCCCTATTACGGCGCGTCGGGGATCATCGACTCGATCGATGGCTATCTGTTCGACGGCGACTACCTGCTCGTCGCCGAGGACGGCGCGAACCTCCTGTCCAGGAGCACCGCGGTGGCCTTCGCCGCGAGCGGGCGGTTCTGGGTGAACAACCACGCTCACGTCGTCCAGCCGAAGGCCGGCGTGGTCCTCGGGTACCTCGAGCTGCTCCTGAACTCGCTCGATCTCCAGCACCACGTGACCGGCTCGGCGCAGCCGAAGCTCACGCAGGCGGCGCTGAACGGCATCCCTGCCCCGCTGCCGCCGAGCGAGGAGCAGGCGGAGATCGTGCGCCGCGCGCAGGCGCTCTTCGCGCTCGCCGGCGCGGTCGAGGAGCGCGTGACCGCCGCCGCGGCCCGGGCCGACAGGCTCGCGCAGACGATCCTCGCCCGGGCGTTCTCGGGCGAGCTCGTCCCCACCGAGGCGGAGCTCTCGCGCGCAGAGGGCCGGGACTACGAGCCGGCGGCGGTGCTCCTCTGCCGCGTCCAGAGCGCGCGGGCGGGCTTCATGGCAAGGAAGAGCGCCGGCCGGCGCTAGAACACCGATCGCTTGAAGACCGAGAATGAACCACAGGTCGCAAGCCACCGCAGCCCGGAGAGCTCCTGGCGGGAGCTCTGACGCTCGGAGCTATCTGCCCGCGTTCTGCGCTCCCAGCGCCAGCATCGTGTCCCAGAACATCTTCTCATACGCCTGAAATAGCCGGGTCGTGCGATGGATCGCCCGGGGCGCCACGCCGCGGTCGAGCCCGTCCTGCACGATCGCGACCGCGGTGTCCTCGAACGACGGCAGCGCCGCGAACGCGTCGAGGAACGCAGTGGGCTCCGGGCCGAAGCCGTACCGGTCGCGGAGCGCCCTGGCCATCCTGCCGCAGTTGAACCCCCAGGCAGGGAAGTTGATGAGCAGGGCACACGCGATCTCGGCCGCCGAAGCGTTGGCCGCTGCCCAGGCCATCTGGGTGGCGTAGGCGAACCCCTCCGCGGTGACCTCGTAGCGATCCAGGTCGTCCCTGGTCATGCCGAGCTTCTGGCCCATGGCGGCGATCCCGCCGGGGGCCGCGAGCTCGCCCTGGAGGACGCCGCTCCAGAAGTCGCGAAAGGGCGTGTCCGCGAAGCGCTGGAGCATCATCGCCATCGAGCGCAGATCGCTGAGCGCCACGTGGTGCTGGTGGCCCGGAAACGCCTTCAGCCCATCGAGCGTGACCTCGCCCCGCTCGATGGCGCCCGGATAGGGGTGGGCCCTCAGCTGATCGTCGATGTTGTGGAGCTCTTCGCGGATCTCGTTCACCAGCGCGGTCGCGGCCTTCATGGATGCCTCCTCCGATCGGGCTCCATCCTACTACCGTGTTGCCGCCGAGATCCCACAACCTGCGGCGCGCTACCCGCCGGCGCGCTGCCCCGCTTGCGCCTCCCGCACGCGCGCGATGATCGCGCCGGCGACCTCCTGAGCCGGCCAGCGCTCGGTGAGCCAGCGCTGCGGGATGGTGTGGGCGCGGTCGTCCTCGCGGATCACCAGCGTGAGCGGTTTGGCCGGGGGCTGCATCTCCACGGCCTCGATGCGATCGAGCAGCACGGTGACCTCCCGCGCAGCTCGGAACGGATGCATCGATGGCAAGGTGATCGTTCGAGGGCCAAGGAGGATCCGGAACTGCTTCAGCGCGGCGAAGCGCGCGGCGCCGAGGAACCCCAGCGCGCACATGGCCCCGGACAGGATCGCCAGCGCCGCGTAGAAGATGTCGGCGCCCCCGTGCTCGAGGTGGATGATCCCGTTCAGGATCAGGCCCCGGTCGTTCGCCCGGGCACGGTGGGCGAGGACTGCCGCGCAGACCGCGAAGAAGAAGCCGGCCAGGAGGAGCTCCCGGTAGGGACGGCGGAGCGGGATCTCCAGCGTGTCGCCGCCCGCGTTGTCGCTGGGTTTCATCGATACCCTCCTTCGCCGGCGGACGCCGCCTCGAGCAGTCGCGCGGCGAGCAGCTCCGCGTCGAGCGCCGCCTGGTGCTCGGTCAAGAGAAGCGTGTCGCCGTCCCGCTGGGCGGCGACCCAGGGCAGCGCGCGCGCGTCGCCGATCACCTTGTCCCGGCTGCCAAGGAGGACGAAGACGCCTCGCCCTTCAGGGCTGGTAGCGAGGGTCACGTCGCGAATCAGGGCGGCGGGGATGGTGACCGGAACCCCGTTGGCGGTGAGACGAACGGCATCTGCCGAGATCGCCTCCAGACGGACGGATTGACCGTGACGGGGATCGCGGAGGACGGCGATGTCACGCCCGAGCGCGAGGGCGACGCCGAGCGCTCCGGCGCCGTAGAGGAGCCAGACAGGCCAGGCGATCGACACGTCGAGCGCGGCGAGCGCAGCCCCCCACAGACCGCCGGCCGCGACGAGCGCGGCGGCCATCACGCAAAGGCCCAGGCCGATCCGGATGCGCCGGATCCTGCCGAGCTCCTCGATCGACGTCCCCAGCGCCATGAGCGCCAATGCGGCGATGCCCAGGCCCGCCGGAGACGCGAGGAAGGGAAGAACGCCCTTCGGGCCGGCCGGCGCCATGCACGCGAGCGCCATGCTGGCGAGCCCGATGAACATCGCGCGCGCTCGGAAGGTGACAGGGGGGCGGATCACGAGGAAGGGAGGCTCATGAAATCCGGGAGAGTCCGGGCTGTCAAGGTCCCGTAGCCCCACCTCCGTCTCTCCTGTGTCGATATCCGCCTCGCCGCTCAGGATCAAGGTGGGTGTCGTGGCCTCGCCGGCCCAGGACACCTGCGAGCGCTTGCGGTAGCGCTCAGGCGCGCTCCGCGAAGAAGCGGGCGTTGATCTCCCGGTAATGTTCCCACTCGGCCGGCAGCTCGTCCTCATCGAAGATGGCGTCCACCGGGCACTCGCCCTCGCAGGCGCCGCAGGAGATGCACGACTCGGGATCGATGTAGAGCTGGAGGCGCGCAAGGCGCGTCTTCCGCTCTTCTTCGGGGATGCGCGCGATCTCGTCGGCCGGGAGCGGGCCGTGGATGCACTCGACGGGGCAGACGGAGACGCACGCGGTGTCGCAGGTGGCGATGCAGGGCTCGGCGATGACATAGGCCATGAAGGGTCCTTTCCGCGGAACGGTCGTCCGCGCGCTCTCTCCCTGCTTGGTGCACGGCGCGTACCCGCGGCCCGAGCGGCCCTTTCCCGGGCCTGCGCTGGCCTTGTGCTGCCCCGGCAACGCCCCTACGGTGCCGCGCAACGCCATTTCGGTGGCGTCGCTCCGCGCACGATGACCGCCCCCGCCGATCGCGCCGTTCTCCTGCTCGCCGACCTCGGCGAGGCCTCGGCGCGCGCGCACACGGAGGCGACGCTCGTCCCCGCGGTGAGCGCCGTGCTCGCGCGCCACCTCCCGCTCCGGCGGCTCGATCTCCGCCGCGGCGCGGCCGCGCCGGGCGCGCCGGAGATCCGGCGCGAGGCGGGCGGCGAGACGCTCGCCGTCTTCGCGCTCCGCGACGCGGAGGGCGCCGTCGGCTGCGCCACGATGGCGCTCGGCGAGGGCGCGACGCTCGAGCTCTCGCCCGCGCTGCTCGAGGCGCTGGGCCGCCTGCTCGCCGTGGCGCTCCGGCAGGTGCAGGTCCTCGGGCGCGTCGCGGCGATCGCGCGCCGCGCGCAGGGCGAGAAGCGGGCGCTCCAGGAGGAGCTCGACCGCGTCGCGCTGCCCCGGGAGGTGGTCGCGGCGGGCCCGGCGATGCGGGCGATCTTCCAGGAGATGGTGCCGCTCGTCGCGCGGCAGGACACGACCGTGCTTGTGCGCGGGGAGACGGGCACCGGCAAGGAGGTGATCGCGCGCCGCATCCACGCGCTCTCGCGCCGCGCGGAGCGGGCGTTCCTCGCGGTGAACTGCGGCGCGCTGCCCGAGGGGCTCGTCGAGAGCGCGCTCTTCGGCCACGAGCGCGGCGCGTTCACCGGCGCCTCGGCGCGGCACCACGGGATGTTCGAGCGCGCAAACGGCGGGACGCTGCTGCTCGACGAGGTCGGCGAGCTGCCCAAGGCGGCGCAGGCGAAGCTCCTGCGCGTGCTCCAGGAGGGCGAGATCGAGCGCGTCGGCGGCGAGGGCGCGGTGCGCGTCTCGGTGCGGGTGATCGCCGCGACGCACCGGCCGCTCGAGGCCATGGTGGCGAGCGGGGCGTTCCGTGAGGACCTGTATTACCGGCTGCAGGTGTTTCCTATCGTCGTCCCCCCGCTGCGGGAGCGACCCGAGGACCTGGAGCCCCTCACGCGGGTCATCGTGGAGAAGGTCGCGGCGAGCTTCGGCCGGCCGCCGCAGCGGGTGAGCGCGGAGGCGATGGCGCGGCTGCGGGCGCACGGCTGGCCTGGTAACGTGCGGGAGCTGGAGAACGTGATCGAGCGGTCGATGGTGATGTCGACCGGGGACGAGCTCATCCTGTCAGCGCCGCTCGCCGCGGCGCCCCGCGCGGCGGGGCGCGCGATGACGTACAGGGAGGCGGCGCAGCGCTGCATCGAGGAGGCGCTGCAGGCCTCGGGCGGGAAGATCTACGGGGAGGACGGGGCGGCCGCGGCGCTCGGGCTGAAGCCGACGACGCTGCAAAGCAAGATGCGGAAGCTCGGGATCCGGAGGGCGGGGGGCGAGAAGGGCTGACTCGAGGCCAGCGCAGCCGGGCATCGACGGCCTCGCGAAGGGCGTCGTCGAGCGCGCGGGTGCGGAGCGGCGTGGCGCGAAGTTGACGGTTGCCCTTCACGTGACGTGCGGGGCTGTATCCATTCTTCAGGAGTGTCGAGCATGAGAGTGAATCTGGCCTGCGGAGCGATGGTCATCTTGCTTGCCCAGGGCATGCTGGGATGCGGTGACGAGACGGATCCCGGTGGAACGGCGTCGTCGAGCTCCTCGACGGGCAGCAGCGGCGGCAGCGGCGGCAATGGCGGTAACGGCGGCGACGGCGGCAACGGCGGGAACGGCGGCGACGGCGGCAACGGCGACGCCATCGCGTGGACTCCCTGCCCGCTCTTTACCGACGGCACCGGCGAGGACGCCGAGTGCGCCGAGATCCCCGTCCCGCTCCACTGGGACCAGCCGGAAGGCAAGACCATCACCTTCTTCGTCAAGCGGAAGCTCGCCGCGACCCAGCCGAGCCGCGGGCAGCTCTGGCTCCTGAACGGCGGGCCGGGGGCCTCAGGCGCCGATTTCGAGCCCTTGGTGCAGCTCCTCGCCGGCGTCGATCCGACGCTCGACATGTACATGCCGGACCACCGCGGCACGGGCCGCTCGAATCGCCTCGGCTGCGCGGACGGGGAGACGCCGGAGAGCGAGGCCGGGAGCTACCTCACCGACGCCGAGATGACCGCCTGTCTGCCGGCGATCAAGGCCGAGCTGGGCGACGACATCCAGGGATTCACCGTCACGAACGCCGCGCGCGACGTCGGCGAGATCATCGAGCGGACGCGCGCCCCGGGCGGCGAGGTCATCGTCTTCGGCGGCTCTTACGGCACGATCTGGGGTCACCGCTATCTCCAGCTCTACCCCGACCAGCCGACAGGCGCGTCGCTCGCCGGGCTGGCCGTCAACTCGCACCTCTCGGATATCGATGTCTGGCTCAACGACCTCGGCCAGCGTGTCATGGACCTCTGCGGCGCCGACCCGTCCTGCTCGGACAAGCTCGGCGCCGACCCGTGGGCGACGATGACCGGGACCCTCGACGCGTTCGAGGAAGGGGCCTGCCCGGAGGTGGCCGCGCTCGGCTATGACCGGCAGCTCTTCCAGACGTGGTTCGCGCAGATCCTCTATCAATGGGCGCCGCGGCCGCTCATCCCCGCGCTGATCTACCGGCTGGACCGGTGCTCTCCCGCCGACGTCGCCGTGTTCACGCACCTCGCGGGGCTCCTGCTCGCGCCTCTCCCCGAACCGCTCCCGGCGAGCCTGCGGTTCTTCTCGCCGGTGCTCCGCAACAACATCATGCTGTCGGAGCTCTGGGCCGACCCGCCTCCGTCCGTGTCCGAGACGCAGGAGTTTCTCGCCCAGGCCAACGTGGTCATCGGGCTGACGGACGACGCCGCCGCCATCCGCGAGAGCTGGCCGCGCTACACCCCCGACGCGTACGCAGGGCAGTGGGCCACGACGAGCGTGCCCCTGCTGCTCCTCCACGGGGAGCTCGACTTCATCCCGAGCGCGATACCGGAGGCCGTCGAGAGCCACTTCACCGGCCCGAACCAGACCTTCGTGATGCTGCCGCGGGCGCCCCACGGCCTCGAGAGCCCGACCGACCTCATGGGCGGCTCGTGCGACCGGGAGCTCCTGCTCCAGTTCCTCGCCGATCCCGAGGCGACGCTGGACACGTCGTGCACGGAGCAGGTCCTGCCCCTGGAATTCAGCGTCGATCCGGGCCTGAGCGCCGCCTACCTCGGCACGGAGGACGCCTGGGAGGGCGATCCGAGCGCGGAGCGGCGCGCGCCCGGGGCGTCGTCGTCCGAGCACGATCGCGCGATCGCGCGCATGCGCGAGGCCCTGCACGACCCGGGCAAGGGCCGCGCCCTGCCGCGCCCGCGGCTCCCCTGAGCTGCGCTCCGCTGGCCCTCCCCTCCCCCGACGTTGAGCGCGGCGTGGCCACGCCTCGTTCGCAGTTACACCGCCGATTTCCAGCCATCAGAAGGTGGTTTGCAGGCCTATCGCTCCAGGCCCGAGCACCGGGGTCAGCGCCGCGCGCGAGCCCGCCGTCGGGCCCCGGGGTGGCAGCATCAGCAGGCCGGCGACGCCGACGCCAGCGCCGACGGCGAGGACCGCGAAGCCGACGTTGGAGATGTTGGCCAGCGTGTTGGCCGTGCTGAGCTCGCCGCGCCGGCTCGGAGGGCATCGGTCGTCCGGACACGCCTCGGCGAGCGCCCCGGACTTCGAGAGCGTGAGTGCGCCCGCGACGGCCCCGACCACCAGGCCGACCGCGCCGACGCTGAACCCCGTGGTCATCAGCACCGTCCCGGTGCTTCCCGCCTGCGGCTTCGACGCGGGCGCCGGCCCCGCCGCGCGCGGCGCCAGCGCGCCCGGCGGCGCGCCGGCGGGACCCAGCGCAGCGGGGGGCGCGTCCTCCAGCGCCGGGACGGTGACGACGATCGTGGCGCGCTCGGGCGGCACCTCGACGTCGGTCGACCACGCCCTCTTCCCCGGCGCCGCAGCGGCGACGCGGTGCTGGCCTGGATCGATGGGGAACGGCGCGTTCAGGGCAGCGCCGTTCAGCGGCTCGCCGTCGAGGGTGAGGCGCAGGCTCGCGGGCGGCGCAGCCATCCTGACCTCGAGCCGCGCGAGCCGCTTCTCCAGCGCCTCGCGCTGCGCGCGCGCGAAGCCCTCGCGGTCCTTCCGGCCTTCGCGCCGCGCGACCTCCTCCACCGAGCTCAGCTCGGCCCAGGCGGTCGCGAGCTTCCCCACCTTCTCGTGACAGACGGCGAGGTTGAGGAGCGTCCCGGGCTTCGGCTCGATGCGCTGGCTCTCCTCGAACTTGTCGCAGGCCTCGGGATACTTCCCCTCCTTGAAGAGGTCGCGCCCCTGTCGAAAGAGCACCTCGGCCACGGGCTTGACCGCGCGTTGCGCGCGCTGCGCCGACGCCGCGCTCGACAGCGCGACGGCCCCGAGCAGCACGCCGGAGCCGAGGAACGAGAGCCCTCGCTTCATGTTCCCGGCTCACTCACGCTGGTCGAGGAGCCTCTCCACGTGACCCTGGCGCAACCCCCCGGCGCGCGGGGTCGCGGCGCGCGGGGTCGCGGGGCGCGAGGTCGCGGTGCGCGGCGGCGCGGCCCCCGAAGCCGCTGCGGCAGCCGAGGCGAGCGGCGGCGGCGCTGCGGCAGCCGAGGCGAGCGGCGGCGGCGCGGCGGTGGCCGAGGCGAGCGGCGGCAGCGCTGGCGCGGCGGTGGCCGAGGCGAGCGGCGGCGGCGCTGGCGCGGCGGCGGCCGAGGCGAGCGCCACGGCGCTCGAGCCGTCCAGCGGTGGGAGCCGGGAGGGACGCCCGGCCGCCCACATCCACGTCGCGGCGAGGAGCCCCGCGGCGGTCGCGACCAGGAGCTTCCAGCGCCTCGCCGCCGCCGCCCGTGCGGCCGGAGCGCTCGACGGCGCCTCGACGGCGGCCAGCTCGCGCAGCGACGAGCGATCCTCCGCGTCCGCTCCTCGCACCGGGTCCACCGCCCCGGCGGGCGGCCCTGCCGGGGGGAGGGTCGCGCCTCCAGGGCTCGCCATCGGCCCGGCCGTGCTCTCGGCGACCGCGATGGCCGAGCCCCCGGGCGCGATCGAGGGCTCCGGCGTCGGGACGGTACCGGCGTCCGAGCAGCGGTCCGGCGCCCAGCTCCCGCCGGTCGCCGAGGGCCCTGTCTCGAAGGGAACGCCCGTCTCCAGGGTGGTCGCGTCCTCCCTCGCCGCAGGCGCGAGCCCCGGGCTCCACGTCGCGCTCACCGGCACCACATCCTCGGTGGCCGGAGCCCCCCCTCCCCGCGTCCACATCGCGCTCGCCGGCGCCACATCCTCGGTGGCCGAAGGCTCCATGGCCGATGACGCCAGCCCCGACGTCCACGTCGCGCTCGCCGGCGCCACAACCTCGGTCGTCGAGCGCGTCTCTCCCGGACCCCGCGTCTCGACCGGGGGCGCCGAGACGGGCTCCTCCGGCGCGAGGCCCCGCGTGAGCCCGATCCGGCGCGCGGCGTCCAGCAGCGCGGCGACTGCCCTGCTCGCGCTCGGAGGCCTGTCGCCCGCGCGCTTCTCGAGCATCGCGAGCACCGGCAGGTCGAGCTCGGGCGGCAGATCGGCGCAGACGCTCGACATCCGCGGCGGAGGATCCGATACGTGCTTGTACATCACCTCCACGGCGGACTCCCCGGTGAACAGGGACTTTCCCGTCAGCATCTTGTGAATCATCACGCCGAGCGCATAGATGTCCGCGGGCGGCCCGATCCGCTGCCCGCGCGCTTGCTCGGGCGCCATGTACTGCGGCGTGCCCAGCACGACCCCGGTGCTCGTCTCCTCCGAGCCGTCCGCGAGCTTCGCGATCCCGAAGTCGAGCAGCTTCGGGAACCAGGTCCCGTCGCGCTCCGCCGCGAGGAAGACGTTGTCGGGCTTCAGATCCCGGTGCGTGATCCCCGCCTCGTGCACGGCGTCGAGCGCGTCGGCGATGCCCCGCAGGATGGGGACGATCGTCGGGAACGGCAGCCGCCTCCTGCGCCGGCACAGCTCGCCCAGCGTGAGGCCGTCGAGCAGCTCCATGACGAAGTAGTGCCGCTGCAGCTCCTGGAGCACGCCGAAGGAGAAGATATCGATGATGTTGCGCTGGCGGATCCGGTTCACCGCGCGCGCCTCGGCGACGAACCTGGCGACGGCCTGAGGCTGCGCGGCAAAATACCCGTTCAGGACCTTGATGGCGACCTGCTTGCCGATGATCGGGTGCTCGCCGGCGTAGACCTCTCCAAACGTGCCTGCGCCGAGCTTCCGCTCGATGCGGTACTCGCCGACCATGGTGTGCGCCGCGAGGAGCGGCTCGGCGGGGAGGCTCAGGTCCGTGTGCAGCAGCGGATTGCCGTCTGCCGGACACGCCGTCACATCCTCATCGTACACCGCACCGCACTTGGGGCACCTCGCCATACTGAGCCATGGAAGCTAGGGGTCGCGTGGTCCCGGCTGCCCCCACGCGGGGCAAGTCGTCATGCAAAGCCCTAGAATATCGGGGTCGCGTGGTCTTGGCTACCCCTATCCCCGGCGCCGCCGGGCGCTGTTCTCATCGCGCTCATCGCGCCGCCGGGCCCTGCGGGACGCGCAGGTGGCGCATGCCCGCCGCGTCCACGCCGCAGCGCGGCGCGCGCGGCGCGGCGCGGCGCGTGGCAGGGGTCCTATCCGAGCATGAAGGCGGGGAGGCGAGAAGAAAAGCTCAATGATCTTCCCACGTTCCCGCCTTCATGGGAGCTCTCTCCGGGCCAACGCGACCCCGCCCGGCGCCCGCATGGATCACTGGCATACCTGCGACATGCACGAGCACGAGCTCCCGCACTCCTGATCGATGATGGTGGTCTCGAGGAGGCAAGCAGTGATGCAAATATTCGTCCCACATTCAAATTTCACGTTGCTCGCGCACCCTGACCGGCCGCACTCGAGATAACACGGGCCGTCATGGCTGCATCGCATGAGCAGGCCTTGACACCCGCCGTCGCCGCAGACGACCTCGCACGGGTGCGGCCCTATGCAGACCACGCGGATGTTGTTGCACTGGCCGTTGCACTCGAGCCTCGCCGGGCGCTCCTTCGCGTCGAGCATCCGGTCCCCGACGCACTCGCCTTCGGTGTCGCACCGGGTGACGCACTTGCCCCCTTCGCAGTGCTCGCAGCCGTCGCACGGGGCCGGATCGGAAGGGCTCGCCCCGCACGCCATGCACGTCGCGGTCATCGTGTCGCAGACCGCGGCGTCGACGCAGCCGTCGAAGATCGAGCAGCTCGTGGCGCACGCCGTCCCGCTCAGGTCGCAGGCGTAGGACCCGCAGCTCCTCGGCTCGGCGGAGCACGTCCCGTCGCCCCTGCAGGTGCCCGGAGGCGTGACCGTGCCGTCCTCGCACGTCCCGCCGCACCGGGTACCCACCGGCCCACAGTCGCCGATGACGCCGCCCGCCGACGGATCGACGTTCATCCCGTCGATGCCCGAGACGAGCTGGCAGCCCACCGCCGTGAGGCTCACGATCAGCGCCAGCGCGCCGCGGGCAGCAAGCGCCCTCAAGTCGAGGTCGTTCATCCTGGCGTAGAGTTCAGCCCAGAGGAGCGCCCCGGACAAGCTCGACCTTCAGCGTCCGAGCGACCGAGCCGCCGAGCTCGGTCGTGGTGGATTTTTCTTCCCTGGGTCCACGCCGCGGCGCGACGGACCCGCTCCGCCGCCCTCTTCCAGGCGCGATCGCCGGCGAGCCGACCGAGGCGAGCGTGGACGCGCTTGCCCCCCCGTGCGGCCGGCACCATAGCCGACGGGCCGCGCGCTGGCGCGCGACAGCGCGAGATCCGAGCCGCGATGAGGACGTGCCCGTGATCTCGGCATGAAGGTAGATGCGATGCCGTACTTTGTTTTCCGGAATTTCCCCGACGATACGCCGATCCCCGATGACTGCTACAGCTGCGACGGTGCACCGGACTGGGCGGCGTTGCTGGAGTGGATATGCCCCGACCTCTCGCCCGATGAGGCGGAGCGGCTCGCCGCCGTCGGCGAGGCGAGCGGAGACCGGCTGGACATCGCGAGCCTGAAGCGGCTCATCGAGGAGCACGCGACACCGCAGGCGCGCGGTGAGGAGCGCCCGGACGCGACGACGTGAAGGCGCGACGGCGGCAAGACGTGAAGACGTGAAGACGTGAAGAACCGATGCT
This sequence comes from Sorangium sp. So ce887, assembly GCF_051521455.1. Classification (NCBI taxonomy): domain Bacteria; kingdom Pseudomonadati; phylum Myxococcota; order Polyangiales; family Polyangiaceae; genus Sorangium; species Sorangium sp. So ce887. The sequence goes on from NZ_CP150354.1 coordinate 8,013,304, forward strand.
AAGGCAAGGACCCGAGAGGCCTGCCGCGGAGCGAACGTGATGACTTGGTGTCAAGCGTCTGACGTGCTCATCTCGGCAGCGAGGCCGCGCCGTTTCCTGCGCGTGGGGCCCGATACTCCGACCCTCGGCCGCTGCGATGCCCTGGCAGGGCGCCTCGCGCGTCGCTAAGGAGGGGGCGATGGCGAAGATCATCGACCCTCAACGTCACACGTGGTGTAGCACCCCGGTGGACAGCTTCGGCCTGCTGGTCGATGCCGACGAGTATTACCCCGAGTTCTACCGGGTCGCGTCCGGGGCGCGGCGCTACGTGCTCCTCGCCGGCTGGCAGTTCGACAGCGACGTCGCCCTGCTCCGCGGCGGGCGGGAGGCGGGGGTGTCAGGCCCGATCACCCTGCTCAAGTTCCTGGACCACCTCTGCGAGATCACCCCGGATCTCCAGATCTTCATCCTGGCCTGGGACTTCCACCTCGTGTTCGCGCTCGAGCGCGAGTGGCTCCAGCAGCTCGTCTTCGAGTGGACGAACCATCGCCTGCACTTCCTCTTCGACTCCACCCACGTCGAGCGCGCCTCGCACCACCAGAAGTTCGTGGTCGTCGACGGCGAGCTCTCCTTTCTCGGCGGCCTCGACCTCTGCGACCACCGCTGGGACGACCGCAGCCACACGAACAAGAACCCGCTCCGCGTCAGCCGCGGAGAGCCGCACAAGCCGTTTCACGACGTCCAGGCCTACGTGCGCAGCCGCGAGGTCGCCCGGGCGCTGACCGAGATCTTCACGGATCGCTGGCGGCGCGCCGGCGGCGTGGCCATGACGCTGCCGGACCTCGAGGCGGCCGAGCCGACGTTCCCCGACTACCGGCCCGAGGGCGGCATCCCCCTCGCGGCGCGGCACGTGACGCTGAGCCGCACCGATCCGCACGGCGCGCCCACCGGCGCTCCGCACTGCACCGAGATACGCGAGCTCTACCTCGATGCCATCGACGCCGCCGAGCGCTTCATCTACATCGAGACGCAGTACTTCAGCTCTCACGTGATCGCCGAGGGGATCGTGCGGCGGATGCGCGCCGAGGGCCGGCCGCTCCTCGACGTGGTGCTCGTGCTGAACATGGAGGCCGAGACGATGAAGGAGCAGATCGCCGTCGGGCTCTCCCAGGCCAAGGTGCTCGGCACGCTGCGCGAGGCGGCGGCCGAGACCGGCCACCGTCTCGGCGTCTACTACACCCTGCCGGCGTGCGGCGAGGACGAGACGGCCGAGCGCGCCACGTACATCCATTCCAAGGTGATGATCGTCGACGACCGCTTCCTCACGGTGGGCTCCGCCAACCTGACGAACCGCAGCCTCTCGATCGACACGGAGATCAACGCCTCGGCCGAGACCGACGATCCCGACGACGCGCTGGGCCGCTCGATCCGCAGGGCGCGCGCGTCGCTCATCGGCGAGCACCTCGGCGACACCGCGTTCGACCAGGTGGACGACCTCGTCGCGTACCTCGACGGGCTGGCGAGCCCCGCGATCGGGCCGCGCGCGCCGGGGAGCTCGTGCCGGCTGAGGCTCCACCCCTCGCCGACGGCGGACGAGCGCGCCCTGCTCGAGGTGATCGACCCGCATCAGCTGCCGTTCGACCCCGCCGCGGTCGAGGACATCGACCAGCGCAACGGCTCGCTCTTCGTGGGCGGGCTCGGCACGCTCTGGCGCCACCTCTTCAGCAGCCGCAGAGAGGCCGGCCGCAGCGGCACAGGCCACAGCGACGCCGGCCGCAGCGACGCGAGCCACAGCGACGCCGGCAGCGGCGACGCAGGCCGCAGCGACGCGAGCCACAGCGACGCCACGTAGCCGCACAGGCGGCGCTCCGCGCCCGCGGAGGGACGGAGCGCGCTGCAGGGCCGCGCCGCCCGCACCGTTGCCGGCCGCCGGTGGCATATGGTATGCTGGTGTACTGTAAACCTGCAGCCAGTTCCTTCGGGTTGTCTCTCGAAGTGGAAGCGTTGACGCGACGAGGAGTATGCAAGAGGCAGAGATCAAGATCGGGGGCATTTCGGTGCGCGACCTCGCGGAGCAGTACGGCACGCCGCTCTATGCCTACGACGCCGAGCGCATCCGGGAGAACTTCCGTCGACTCACGCGCGCGCTGAGCAGCTGTTACCCGGAGGTGTCCGTCTTCTACGCCATCAAGGCGTGCAACAACCTGGAGATAGCGAAGCTCCTGGTCGAACAGGGCTCCGGCGTGGACGCCGCGAGCCCTAACGAGATCCGCCTGGCGCAGGCGCTCGGGCTCTCGGGCGAGCAGATCATCTACACGGGCAACAGCCTCTCGGACGACGACCTGACCGCGGGGCTGCGCGCCGGTGTGATCTTCAACGTGGATGACCACGGCATCCTGCAGCGCCTGTTCTCGCTCGGGCGGCCGCGCTGCATGTCCTTCAGGATCAACCCGAGCGGCGAGGACATCGCGACGCCCGATCTGAAGCCGTTCGCGGGCCCGTCCGCGAAGTTCGGGATCCACCCGCGCTACGTGGAGGAGGCCTACCGCACCGCGCTGGAGAACGGGGTCGAGCGGCTCGGGGTGCACATGATGCCTCACTCGCAGGCGAACAAGCCGGAGAGCTTCGCGCACGTCACCGGCAAGCTGCTCGACCTGATCGGTCCGGTCGCCCGGAAGCTCGGCTTCGACCTCGCGTTCCTGGACATCGGCGGCGGGCTCGGCATCCCCTACCGCAGGGAGCAGCCGACGCTCGACGTGGACGCGGTCGCCCGCGAGATCGCCGCGATGGTGCAGAAGAAGTGCGCCGAGCACGGCCTGAAGGCGCCCCGCCTCGTCATGGAGCCGGGGCGCTACTTCGTCGGGGACGCGGGCTACGTGCTCGGGCGGGTGATCTCGATCAAGCAGGGATACCGGACGATCATCGGCACCGACATCTCGATGAACACGATGGCGCGGCCGGTGATGTACGGCGCTTACCACGAGGTGCGGATCAACGGCCGCCGCGGCCAGACCGCCCCGATGGCGATGACGGGCCAGGTCTGCGAGAACACCGATATGTGGATCAGCGAGCGCGAGTTCCCCGCGGACGTCGCCGAGGGGGACGTGGTCGTCCTGATGGACGCCGGCGCGTACGGCCACGTGATGAGCTACGACTACAACGGCCGGCTGCGACCGGCCGAGGTGCTCATCGACGGCGGGCGGAGCCGGCTCATCCGGCGGCGCGACACGTTCGAGGACATGGTCTCGCGGATGTGCCTGTCCGACGACATCAAGGAGCGGCTGCGCACGACCGCGGCGGAGCCGGCGGGCGCGACCGGCCGCGGCTGAGCCGCGACGCCGGGTGACCGCACGGACGCGGGCAAGGCGCGTCCCGCATGCGGTAGGCTTCCGGCCCTGGCGTCGAGGGGCTCGAGCGGCTCGCCGCCGAGGTGGCCGAGGACGCGATGGCCGTCGCGCGCTCGCCGCCGGCAGATCGACGAAAACTGGTCCACGCCGATCAAGCGCCGGAACATGGATCGGGACGGTGCCCGTCGTCCCGACTCGATGATCCCCAAGAACGCTCGTCCCTCCGGCATTCCCAGGCCGCCTCCACACCCGGCCACCGTCGCGCAGCCCAGGCGGCCCATGCCCGGGATCGCCCCACGACCCCCGCACGCGGCCACGATCGCGATGCGCCGGGCCGCGCCGGCCGGAACAGCCATGCTGCCGCCGCACCCGGCAAAGCCTGCGGCGACGAAGCCCGGTCCGGCCGGCGGACGGTCGCTCCAGCGGATGGATCAACGGGAACGCCCGCTCCACGAGCTGATCTGGGACGTGCTCGACACCGACGAGCTCTCCAGTGATGAAAAGTCGCGCCTCGTCTCGGCGTACAAGAACGACGGAGAGAGCGCGTTCTGGCGCGAGTACAGCTCGATCGTGAGCAGTCGGACGTACCAGTACGAGAAGAAGGTGGTCAACGAGGGGAGGACCGGACCGATCATCAACCACTCGAGCTCGGACGCGGTCAAGCTGTCCAACGACGTCCTCAAGCTGGCGAAGGTGAAGACGCAGGGCGGGAACCCGAAATGGGTGGCCGGCTGGCTCTCCGGCCCGGTGGGCGAGCTCGGAATCGAGATCGGAGAGAACAAAGAGTTCTCCTCCAAGTTTTCGCTCATCGGGGACGACGCCGAGATCGTGGTCTCTAAGGACGACGGCGAGGTGGGCGTGCTCTCGTCGGCGCTCGCCATCCTACGGCAGAAGCCGCTGCCGGTCGTCCAGCTCATCATCTTGGGTCCCTATGGTCCGTGCGACGGGTGCAAGCGGCGAATCCTGCGGTTCGTCCAGTTGGTCCTCGAGATTGGGCAGGTCAAACATGTGGTCGTCCATTACCTGTATGGTCGGGTGCTGGAGAAGTACCGGGGCGACGAGAAGATCAAATCGCAGACCACCTACGGCAGTGAAACCGATGTGGCAATCGAGTACAAGGGAGTCCAGTTCCGTATCCACACCTGGGAGGGAAAGAACTGAAGTCTCCCGCCACGGCCATCGCTCGGCCGCCGCAGGGCCGCCGATGTGCAGCGACCTCGCTGACTTCTCGTATACGTGGGCGGCGCCGTTCACATTCGTCTGCATCGATCACTCGCAGCTGGCGATGTCACCCGGGATGGTCGACGGTGCTGGTCTTCGTCGGGCTGCCCCTCGTACCTAGAACACCAATCATGTTGAAACCGGGAGAAATTTCACAGGGAGGCGGGGAGGCGGGGAGGAAGAAAAAAAAGAATCTCTCCCTCTCGCCGTCTCTCGCTCCCCGCCTCCTCGCCTCCCTGTGAAATTTCTGCTTTTTTTCGGGGTTACAACCCGTTTGTCGCTCTAGCTCCAGCGGTCGGCTGTGTATGCGTCGTAGAGCCTGAGGGTCACCTCTGGGGTGGCCTCGTCTCCGAAGGTGTCGACCGCGGCCCAGATCGGCGTGGGCACCGGCGGTGAACGGTGAACGCCGGCGATCACGTGGCCGCGGTCTTCACCGATCGGACTCGGGACGCGATGATCACCGACACCAGGTCAGCAGCAGCGTGAAGATGGTGAGATCGGCGGCGACGTGCGCCACGTACGGCGCGAGGAGGCCGCCCGCGCGGCGCCGGATCACGCCGAGCATCACCGCGTAGATCGCCGCCAGGGCGACGCCGACCGCCCCGCTCGGGAAGCCGTTCAGGTGGAGGAGCCCGAAGGCAGCCGCCTGGACGAGCACCGCGGTCCAGCCGGAGGTCGTGACGGCGTCCAGCGATTCGAGGAACACCAGGCGGAAGACCGCCTCCTCGAGGAACGCGTTGAACAGCGCGAACCCCAGGCCGCCGAGGAGCAACAGCGGCAGCGAGACAGGCGGCATCAGGGCCCGAATCTGCGACAGATCGGGCCGCATCAGCCGGACCCAGAGCACGAGCGCGAGCCCCGAGACGACGGCGACCGCCGCGACCCACCCGAGGATCACGGGCCCGAGCGCCCCGCGCCGCGGCCGCGGCGCCGACGACCGGAGCGCCGGCACGGCGCGTGCGAGCAGCGCATATACAACGAGCGGCGCGACCAGCGAGATCGGCCAGGGCACGACGAGCCCCGCCGCCGCGGGCGCGAGCGTGAGCACCGCGAGGAGCGGCGCGTGCAGCGCCGCGCGGCCCGACGCGCGCGCCGTGACGAGCAGGGACGCGAGCGCGACGCCGAAGCAGGCCAGGCCGAGGACGCGGTCCGCCGCGGCAAACGGGTACGCGCCGTAGGCGAGCGTCGCGGCAGCGACCGCGACGAGCCCCGACCAGCCAAGGCGAGGCGCGCCCGCTCGCCCGGCGGCTTCACCGACCGCCACAGCGCCGAGCGGCGCCGCGCCGGGCTGCTCGTTCTGCCCGATCTGGCCGAGCCGCTCCCAAAGTTGAGCTTTCACTCTGATATAGTCGAGCTTTAGCTCAGTTTGTCAAGTACACTCGGCGCGTGGCCACGAAGCGCAAGAAGCCGCCGTCGACCGCGCCCCGCCGGGTCCCGCTGCAGGCGAGGAGCCAGCGGCGCAGGGAGCAGATCCTCGACGCGACGGCGGCGCTGCTCGCGTCCCGCGGGCTCGACGCGGTCACCACCAACGCCATCGCGGCGCGGGCGCGGACGTCCATCGGCTCGGTCTACGAGTTCTTCCCGAACAAGGAGGCCGTGCTCCACGCGCTGACGGGGCGTTACCTGGAGCGGCTGCAGGCACGGACCGAGGCCGTGCTGGCCGAGGCGCCGCCGGGCCCATGGCGCGAGCTGACCGAGCGCTGGATCGACGCGCTCGCGGCGTTCTACCGCACGGAGCCGGGCTATCGGGAGCTGTGGTTCGGCGCGCAGCTCTCCGGCGCGCAGCTCTCGACGGGCGTTGCGTGGGGGGACGAGTTCTCGGCGCGCGTCGAGGCGATCCTCTCGCCGCTGACGCCGGCGCTCGCGCCTGCCGAGCGGCGCGTCGTCGCGCGGAGCACGCTGTACATCGCCTCGACGCTGCTCGCCCTCGCCACGCAACAGGACGAGCAGCAGGGCGCTCTTTACGTCGAGGAGGCGAAAAAGGCGGTCTGTCGCTACCTCGCGCCCAGCATCGAGCCGGCGGGCCGGCCGGGGGAGAGCGCGTGACGCGGTGGGGCGCGCTCACGATGCGTCGCTCGCGGCGACGCGCCCCTCGCGCGGAGGACGCGGCTTCAGGCCGCCGACGCCCGGGGCTTCGCCGCGGCCGCGTGGCGGTTCGCCGGCCGCGCCAGCCCGAGGTTCTCCCGCAGCGTGCGTCCCTCGTACTCCGTTCGGAACAACCCCCGCCGCCGCAGCTCCGGGATCACCAGATCGACGAAGTCGTCGAGCCCGCCCGGGAGCCACGGCGGCATCACGTTGAACCCGTCGGCGCCGCCCTGCGTGAACCACGCCTCCAGCTGGTCCGCGATCTGCTCCACCGAGCCGACGAGCGTCCAGTGTCCGCGCGCTCCCGCCACCCAGAGATAAAGCTCGCGGATGGTGAAGTTGCGCTTGCGGGCGATGTCGAACATCAGCGCTTGCCGGCTCTTGTTGTTGTTGGTCTCCGGCAGATCGGGCAGCGGACCGTCCACCGGGTACCCCGACAGATCGATCCCGCCCGACAGGCCCGAGAGCAGCGACAGGCCGACCTCCGGCAAGATGAGGTCCTGCAGCTCCTGGTACTTCGCCCTGGCCTCCGACTCCGTCCGGGCGACCACGGGGAACACCCCCGGCATGATCTTCAGCTGGTCGGGGTGGCGACCGTACCTGGCCATCCGACCCTTGACGTCGGCGTAGAAGGCCTGCGCGTCCTCCAGCGTTTGCTGCGCGGTGAAGATCACCTCGGCCGTCTCCGCCGCGAGCTCCCTGCCCGCCTCCGACGATCCCGCCTGCACGATCACCGGGTGCCCCTGGGGCGGACGCGGGATGTTGAGCGGCCCTCGAACGGAGAAGAACTTCCCCTTGTGATCGAGCCTGTGCAGCTTGTCCGGGTCGTAGTAGGCCCCCGACGCCTTGTCGCGGAGGAAGGCGTCGTCCTCCCAGCTGTCCCAGAGGCCGGTGACCACGTCGACGAACTCGCGCGCCCGGGCGTACCGCTGCGCATGGTCGGGGTGGGCGTCGAGCCCGAAGTTCCCCGCCGCCTCGCCCCCACCGGTGGTGACCACGTTCCACCCTGCCCGCCCCTGGCTGAGGTGGTCCAGCGAGGCGAACTTGCGGGCCAGCAGGTAAGGCTCCTCGTACGTGGTCGACGCCGTGGCGATGAAGCCGATGCGCTCGGTGACGGCCGCGAGCGCGGAGAACAGGGTGACCGGCTCGAAGCTGGCCCCGTAGGCGGTGCGGCCCTGCGCCCCCGGCCGGTTCTGCAGCGCGAGCCCGTCCGCGAGGAACACGGCGTCGAACCTGGCCCGCTCCGCCGTCTGCGTGATGCGCTTGTAATGACCGAAGCGGATGCCTCCGTCGGCCTGCGCTTGCGGATGCCGCCAGGCGGCCACGTGGTGTCCTGCGCCAGGTAAGAAGGCGCCCAAACGGATCTGCCGCGGATTGTCGCTCATGGGTTGTCCTCGGTCTCGGTGCTGGCGCCCGCGGGCGGACATGCCGCCGCGCGAGCGCCGTGCGCGCTGTGCGCGCCCTGCGTGCCCTACGTGCCCTGCCCTGAGCGCAAGCGGCGTGCCCGGGAGCGGGACCACGGGCGCGCCCGTGGAGAGCGAGGCACCGCCTCCCCGGCACAACGACGGCGTGCTGCGGGAGCAGCACCGGACCACCAGCGCTGCGGAAGCGCTGCTGGCAGGGAAGCACCCGCCCGGCCGGAAGGCCCGAGCGCGGCGGCAGCCCGGGCTACTGCCAGCGGAAGAGCTTGAGGGCGAGCGCGAAGCAGACGGCGCCCCAGCCCACCAGCACCGCGAGCTCGGGCGCGAGGGCGGCGAGGGGCGTGGCCTCGAGCATCACGCCGCGGAGCGCGTCGTTCAGCGCCGTGAGGGGCAGCGCCTGGATGAAGGGCTGGACCGCGTCCGGGAAGCGCTCGGTCGAGAAGAAGACGCCGGAGAAGATCCACATCGGGAACATCGCCAGGTTGGTCAGGCCCGAGACGCCCTCGAGCGTCCGCGGCCGCGCCGCGATGAGCAGGCCGAGCCCGACGAACGACAGCGCGCCGAGCACGATGACCAGCGCGAGCGCGGCGAGCGAGCCGGCGATCGGCACGCCGAGGACGAGGACCGCGAACAGCAGCAAGGCGATGACCTCGATCGCCAGGAACACGAGCCGCGCCCCGAGGTGCGCGACCAGGAGCTGCCAGCGCTTCATCGGCGCCGCCACGAACAGCTTCAGGAGCTTGCCGATGCGCTGCTGCACGATCGAGAAGCCGATCGCCCAGATCCCGGTCGACATCAGGTTCATGCCGAGCAGCCCGGGCACGAGGAAATCGATGTAGCGCGAACCCTTCTCGGTCATCTCGAGCGCGGCCGGGCGGAACGCGTCCGCGCGCCCGGCCGCGCGCTGGAGCGCCTCGTCGACCTCGAGCCGGGCGATGCGGCTCTCCGGCCGCGTCGGATCGGACCAGTACGTGGGCGGATCGGTGGCCAGCACGACCAGCGCGACCTTGCCGGCCCGGAGCTCCTGCTGCGCCTGCTCCCGCGGGACCACCCGGGCGACGACCTGCCCGGAAGCCTCGAGCGCGGCGCGCCGCGCCTCGGCCCCGGCGCCCGCCTCGACGCTCACCGGCAGCGGCGCCGCGGCCTGGTCCCGGAACGCGACGGCCAGCGCCGACGAGAGCAGGATGGGGAACACGAGCATCCAGAAGATCGCCTCGGGCTCGCGCAGGAACTCCGCCACCCGCGCCCGGATGAGGAGCACGAGCGGCGCGCCGCGCAGCGAGCGGAGCCACCGCGCCATCACGCCGCCTCCTCGCCCGCGAGCTTCCGCCCGGCGAGCGCCATGAACACGTCCTCCAGGCTCGCGTGGTGCGTGGCGAGCCGCCGCGGCGCGGCGCCGCGCGCGGCGCAGAGCGCGAGCAGCGGCGGGAGCACGCGCGCCACGTCGCGCACCGTCAGCCGGAGCGCCCCGTGCGCGAAGCGCACCGCCTCCACCCCGGGCAGCGCCCTGAGCTCCTCCTCGGCGATCTCGCCGTCCACCTCGACCTCCACGACGTGCTCGGCGCCCAGCGACGCGACGAGCGCCGCCGGCGTGCCGAGCGAGAGCAGCCGCCCGCGGTCGACGATCGCGACGCGGTCGCAGAGGCGCGCGGCCTCCTCCATGTAGTGCGTGGTCAGGAGGATCGTGCGGCCGCGCGCCTTCAGGTCCTCGACGACGTCCCAGATCTCGCGGCGCGACGCCGGGTCGAGGCCGGTGCTCGGCTCGTCGAGGAAGAGCACCTCCGGGTCGCCCGCGAGCGCGCAGGCGAGCGACAGCCGCTGCTTCTGCCCGCCCGATAGCCCGCGCACGAACGCGCCTGCCTTCTCCTGCAAGGACACGCAGCGCAGCGCCTCCTCCGGATCGAGCCCGCGCGGGTAGAAGCTGCGGAACAGCGCGATCACCTCGCGGACCCGGAGCTTGTCCGGGAAGCGCGTCTCCTGGAGCTGGATGCCGAGGCGCTGGCGCAGCGCGATGCCGTCCCCCGCCCAGCGCTCGCCCAGCACCTCGACCTCCCCGGCGTCGGGGCGGGTCAGCCCCTCGAGGATCTCCACCGTGGTCGTCTTGCCCGCGCCGTTCGGGCCGAGCAGGCCGAAGCACTCGCCGCGCCGCACCTCGAGGTCGAGCCCGTTCACGGCCACGACGTCGCCGTAACGCTTGACCAGGCCGCGGCAGACCAGGGCGGGAGAGGCAGACACGGGGCGCATGTATCGCAGGGAACGCCGAAAAGGAACCGCCGCGCGCAACGGCCGGGCGGCGCGTGCGGGGCGGAGGCGCGCTCCAGATCGCCCGCGGCACACGGAGCGCGCCTGCAAGCGCCCACAGGAGCGCCGGAAAATTCGACAGGCGACGCGACGCATTGCCTCTCCGGAGAATCGAATCTCAACAGAGCCTGCGGTAAGCGCGACGAGCGTGGCCCTGCAAGGAACCATCCGGTCCGAGATCGTGGCTGGCCGATCTGCAATCTCAGAGCGACTGAGTGGGGGGGCGCGTAGTGAGCGATGAAGAGGGAGTGGTGCCCGTGCACTGCGGCGAGGTCATCGCGGACCGCTATCGGGTCGAGCGGCTGCTCGGGATCGGCGGGATGGGGGCCGTCGTCGCGGCGCGGCACCTGTCTTTGGGCGAGCTCGTGGCGATCAAATTCATGCGGGCGGAGCACTGCGGCAACGCGGCGCTGCTGAGGCGGTTCCAGCGCGAGGCGCGCGGGATGTTCCGGCTGAAGACCGAGCACGTGCCGCGGATCCACGACCTGGGCGCGCTCGCGCCGAGGCCGGGGATCGCGCTGCCCGTACCGTACATCGTGATGGAGCACCTCTCGGGCAACGATCTCCGCTCGATCGTGGAGCGCCGCGGGCGGCTGCCGGTCGACGAGGCGGCCGAGTACGTCCGCCAGGCCTGCGTCGCGCTCATGGAGGCGCACGCGCTCGGGATGGTGCACCGGGATCTGAAGCCCGCGAACCTGTTCCTGACGTACCGGACCGACGGCACACCGCTCATCAAGGTGCTCGACTTCGGCGTCGCGAAGTTCACGTGCGCGAGGCCCGAGGAGGACGGGCTCGAGATGACGACGGCGCGGTCGGTCATGGGCTCGCGCCGCTACATGGCGCCCGAGCAGATGCTCACGCCCAAGGACGTGGACCTGCGCGCGGACCTGTGGGCGCTCGGGGTCGTGCTCTACCAGCTCGTGAGCGGCGCGCTGCCGTTCGGCGCGGAGACGCTGGAGCAGCTCGTGCTCGTGGTGTCGGAGCAGGCGCCCCGGCCGCTCCGGAACGTGTGCGCCGATCTGCCCGAGGGGTTCGAGGAGATCGTGATGGGCTGCCTGGAGAAGAACCGGGCCCGCCGTCCGGCCTCGGCCCGCGAGCTCGCCGCCGCGCTCGCGCCGTTCGCGCTGCGCGGGCCGCCCGACGCGACGCTGCCCACGGCGGTCCAGCGGGCCCAGCCGACGTTCACATGGCTGGACGAGGGACCGCCGACGACCGCCTTCCGGCCGCCGACGACCGCCTTCCGGCCGCCGACGACCGCCTTCCGGCCGCCGACGACCGCCGTTCGGCCGTCCGAGGCGCGGGGGTCCGGGGTCGTCCACCGCCCCAGGCGGGCATGGCTGGCGGCCGGCGCCTTCTCCGCGAGCGCCGCGCTGGCCATGACCGTCCTTCCGCTCGGGTGGCCGCGCACGGGGGGGGTCACCTGGACCGACCGCGCCGGCGCGCAGCACCTCGCGGGGGTGCCGCACGGGCTCGCCGCGGAGCCGCCGGGGACCCCCGTGGCAGGTGGGCCGCTCTACGCGCCCCGCGCCGCGGCTGACGGCGCGCCGCACGGCGGCGCCGGCGGCGCGTACGGCGCGCCCGAAACCGACGCGAGAAGTGCGCCACCGGCCGCGTTCGACGGCGGCGGCCCCGTCGCGCCCGCGAGGGGGGCGCCGCCCGCGCGGGCGAACGCAGGGAGGCCGTCGCGCGCGCCCGCGCGGGCGGCGCTCGCGGCCGGGACGTGGGCGGGCCCGGCGCCGCAGGGGCGACAGAGGCCGGCGGCGCCTGCCGGCGGCGCGCCTGCCGGCGGCGGTGCGCCCTCGGCGGCCTCGCCTGGGCGCGATGCGCCTCCGCAGCGCCCTGCGCCGCCCGATGTGCCCTCGCCGGCCTCGGCTGCCCTCGCCGCTGGGGAGGGGGCGGGGCCGGCGGGTGCGCCGCAGGCGGCCCCGGTGCAGGCCGCTCCGGGGCCCGCGCCCACGACGTCGTCTGCTCCGGCGCCGCCGCCCGGTCGGGACTCCGCGGCCGGCGCTCCGGTCCACGTGGCAGGGCCCAGCCGCGGCGCGAACGCTCCGACGGTGGGGGCGCCGGACAGCCCCTGGTGATCGCCATGCGCCGAGGAGATCTCCCGAAGGTCTGCAGCTCGCGCCCGCGCGGGCTCGCCTGCGCCCTCGCGGCGCTGTCGCTGTCGCTCTCGCCGGCGAGCGGGGCGGCTTCCGAGCCCGGCTTGAGGCACCCCAACCCGGGACAGCCCAACCTGGGTCAGCCCGGCTTGAGGCACCCCAACCCGGGACAGCCCAACCCGGGTCAGCCCAACCCGGGTCAGCCCGGCTTGAGGCACCCCAACCCGGGTCAGCCCAACCCGGGTCAGCCCGGCTTGAGGCATCCCAACCCGGGACAGCCCAACCCGGGACAGCCCAACCCGGGTCAGCCCGGGGGACACAAGGAGCAGGTGCTCGCGCTGTATCAGGTCGCCCGACAGCTGCTCGACGCGGGGCGCGTCGCCGAGGCGTGCGCCGTGCTCGAGCAGGGCAGGACCCTCGATCCGACGGCGATCAACCTCCTCCTGCGGCTCGGCGAGTGCCTCGCGCGCGCGGGCAGGACCGCGGGCGCCTGGAACGTCTTCAGCGAGGCCGCGGCCATCGCGAAGAGCGCGGGTGACCCCCGCGCGGCGCGCGCGGCCGCGCTCGCGGCGGCGCTCGAACCGCGGCTCTCGCGCATGGCGATCGAGCCGCCCGCGGCCGGCGCCGCGCCGGGGCTGGAGATCCGGCGCGACGGCGTGCTGATCCTGCCCGCCCAGTGGGGGCAGGCGCTCCCGGTCGATCCCGGGACCCACACGGTCGAGGCGCGCGCGCCCGGCAGGAGGCGCTGGTCCACCGCGCGCGCCGTCCCGCCGGACGGCGCGCGCGTGGTCATCGACGTGCCCCCCCTGGAGCAGGAGCCGCCCCCGCGCGCGCTCTCCGCGACGCCGCCGGGCCCCCGCCGGCAGGCGCCTCCCGTCCTGGCGAGCGCCGACCGCGGCGACGGCGGCGACACCGGCGGCCGCGCGCAGCGGATGATCGCGCTCGCGACCGGCGGCGCCGGCCTCGTGGGGCTCGGCCTCGGCGCCGTGTTCGGCGCGGAGGCGATCGCCCGCCGGGACGCCTCGAACCGGGGCCACTGCGACGCGCGCAGCCGCTGCGACGCCGCCGGGGTCGCGCTGCGCGAGGACGCCCAGTCCGCCGGCACCGCCTCGACGATCGCCTTCTCGGCCGGCACCGCCGCGCTGCTCGCGGCCGGCCTGCTCCTCTGGACCGCGCCGCCCCGCGCCGCCGCCCCGCCCGCGCGACGCGCCACGGCGGCGGCCGCCGCCGGCCCCGGGGCGTTCTCGCTCGTCGTGGGCGGGAGCTACTGACGTGGGCGCGCGCGGTGCGATCGGGATCGGCGGGCGCCTCTCGCTCGTGGCGCTCGGCTGCGCCGGGTGCAACACGCTGCTCGGCCTCGAGGACGGCCTCCTCGTCGACGAGCGCTGCGAGCCGCTCTCGGCGGTCGCCTGCTACACCGGACCGCCGACGACCGAGGGGATCGGCGCCTGCCAGACGGGCCTCCGGCGGTGCAGCGCCGCCGGCGACGGCTACGGCCCCTGCGAGGGCGAGGTGACGCCCGCGCCCGAGCGCTGCGGCAACGCCGCCGACGACGACTGCGACGGCGCGGTCGACGAGCCGGCCCGCGACGCCGGCGACCCCGCGGCCGGCGGCGGCGAGGCCTGCGCCTGCGACCCGGGGACGGTCGAGGTGTGCCCCTACGGCGGGCCGCCGGGGACCGTGGGCGTCGGCGCGTGCAGCGCCGGCCGGCGCACGTGCGGCGGCGACGGCCGGTGGGGCGCCTGCGCCGGCGAGGTCACGCCGCGGGCCGAGGACTGCACGACGCCGGCCGACGACGACTGCGGCGGCGGCGGCGACTGCGGCGCGGTGCTCCCCGGCGGGCCCCTCGGCGCGCTCCTCGGCGGCTCCGGCCAGGAGCGGGCGCGGGCGCTCGCGGCGGGGCGCGGGGGTTTCGCGATCCTGGGCGGCGAGTTCGAGGGCTCCCTCGACCTCGGCGCCGGGCCGATCGCGACCGGCGCCGAGCGGGACGTCTTCGTGGCGCGGCTCGAGGCGGACGGCGCGGTCGCGTGGGTGCGGCGGCTCGTCGACGAGGGGCAAGGCGCGCTGCAGGCGCTCGCGGTGGACGCCGAGGGCGAGATCGCGATCGCGGGCGACCTCGAGGGGGTGATGGGCGCCGCCGGGCTCACCGCGCCCGCGCAGCAAGGGTTCGTGGTCAAGCTCGACGCGGGAGGCGGGCTGCGCTGGGGGACGTTGCTCCCCGGCAAACCGCAGGACGTCGCGGTCTCGGCCGCGGGCGACGTCGTGGTCGCGTCGGCGCTCCTCGGGCACGACGGGAGCGACGTGGCGGTGGCCAGGCTCAGCGCGGCGGGCGTGCCGCTCTGGACGCGGGTGCTCGGCGGCGCGGGGACGCAGGAGCCGACGGGCGTGGCCGTCGACGCGCGCGGGGATATCCTCCTGACGGGGACCTTCGAGGGCGACCTCGACTTCGGCGAGGGGGCGCCCCGGCTCTCGTCCGCGGGGATGAGCGACGTGTTCCTGGCCAAGCTCGACGAGCGCGGCGAGCACGTCGCGTCGCTGGCCTTCGGCGACGGCCGCCGCCAGCACGGGGGCGACATCGAGATCGGGCCGGGCGGCGAGATCGCGCTGAGCGGGACGTTCGAGGGGCTCCTCGACCTGGGCAGCGGCACGCTGTTCTCGGAGGGGGTCTCGGCGTTCGTTGTCGAGCTCGGGGCCGCGCGGGAGCACCGCTTCAGCCGGGCCTACCCGGCGGAGCAGCCGCCGCGCCTCGCGCTCGAGGCGGACGGCGGGCTCGTCCTCGCCGGCAGCGTCGAGGGGCCGACCGATCTCGGCGGCGGGCCCCTCGACGGCGCCGGCCGCGGCAACGACATCGTGGCGGCGCGGCTCGACGCCGAGGGGCGCCACGTGTGGAGCAAGCGGCTCGGCCCGGGCGCCGGGCGCAGCGGCGGGCGCCGGTCCGCGGCGGGCGTCGCGGCCTCCGTGGACCGCGGCCACGTCCTGCTCGCGGGGACGGTCGAGGGGAGCGTGGACCTCGACGGCGCCGCCGCGCAGTCGACCGCGGCCGACCTCCTGGTGGTGCGGCTCGCGCCGTGAGGCCCCCGGAGCGCTGAGCAGGCGAACATGTCGCGCAGGAGAGCGGCCGAGCCCGGAGCCACCTTCGCGTCAGGCCCACAAAACACGACAGGCGACCTGCGAGAGGCCGCCTGTCGTGCCCGGTCAGGCCGGAGAGCGGGAGATCACTCGCAGGAGTTGGAGCACTCGGTGAGCGCCTGGCAGTCCTCGGCCGCCTCGCAGGCCGTGTAGGCGTCGTCGTAGCACGAGCCCGTCGCCGACTCCTCGGCGACGCACGTCTGGCAATCGTCGTTGCTCACTTCCATGTTCACCTCCCCGTCTTCCCCGCAGACGTCGGTCGTGGGATCCGTGGTGTCGCAGAACGCGGCGCACCGAATTTCTGCCGCGCAGCCGCAATGCCAGAAGTTCAGCTTTTTGAACGCCTCCGCCTCGCTGGGATGTGCTTCAGCACAGCAGTCCATGCACGCCTGGACCTCCAGGCCGGAGCATTCATTGCCCCCGCCCTCGCCGCCCGTGCCGCTATCCTCACCGCCCTCGCCGCCGGTCCCCGACGTGGTGCTCGTGGAGGTGCTCGTCGAGCCGCCCTCACCGCCCTCACCGCCCGTGCCGCCGTCGCCGTCTGTGACCGTACAGGCCGCCAACGCACACACGCTGACCAGGATCGCCGCAAAACCAAGAGCTTTCATGAATGAATCCTCCGACAAGAAGAGTTGCGCTGCTCATGTGGAAGGACACGTCGGGCGACGCCGCCCGGCAGCCCTTCCTGTGCACTTCAGCGCCGCCGTTGGCGCCGGGTTCTGTTCCTACACCAGAAATTTACGCGATGGTATCCGCTGCGTGCTCACAGCTGCGCCTTACGGGCGCGCCCCGGAGGCGTTCGAAGAGCGCGCGCTTCCGCGAGATGCGCCCGCCAGGCGCGTGTGAGCGATCCACCATCAGCGAATTTGTGAAGCAAGAGCAGACCCTAGCACGGAGGCGACGTGGGGGATCAAGTGTGTCGCGTAGATAACCTGCTCTCCGGGAACCACGACGAGCGCAGGCGTCCTCAGCGGCTCATGCGCGACACCGGGATCGGACGAGCTCGCTCGTGCGATATCCTCGTAGTACAGGGGGTCCGTACCCAGACGAGCGAACGGCCCAGTCAGGCCGGTTTGCAGCGGCGCGTCATTCCGGCGATCCCACGGCTCGTCCGAGCTGTCCCGCCGAGGCCAGAGCGCCGGCGCGGCGCCCGGGCAAGCTGCTTTGAGCTCACGCGAAGTGCGCTGAGCTCACGCGAGGAAGGGAGAGCGTTGGATGGCCGCGAGACGGGTGGGCGCTACGAGCCGCCCGCGGCGCGCCGCATGGCGCAGTCGAGGTCGCCTTTGCAGGGATCGCTCGCCGCGCGCGCGCCGCCCTGGCTCGGCGGCGGGGCGGCGCCGCCGGCGGCCGGTCCGCTGCTCTCGGCGGTGCGCTTCGCCGCCGCCTTGCCCGCGCCTGCCGGGGCGGCGGGCCGGGCCTTCGCCCCGCGGCCGGCGCGCTCCTTCGCCTTGTCGCCCGGCTTTGCCGGAGGCGCCGCCGCGATCGCGCCCGGGGCCTTCGCCTCCACCTTTGGCAGGTGCGAAAGCGCCGCGCTCGCCGCGGAGCGCACCCCGGGCTGCGCGGCCGCGTGGAGCGTCTCGCGCGGGGCGCCGAGCCACACCGCGCTGGCGACGACCGCGGCGCCGACGAGGCCCATGACGCCATAGCGCACACCCGCCGCCCGCCGCGCGCGCGGCGGGCGCAGGTCGATCGGGACCTCGGACGGCACCGGCGTGAGCTCAGGCGACCTGAACGCCGGCAGCTCGGGCGCGCCGAACGGAAAGAGATCCAGGTAGCTGCTGCGCTCCTGTTCATCGCCGGCGGCCGGTCCGTGGATATCCACCGTCCCGGAGCCCTTCGGGCCCTGATCGACCCGCGCGCCGGCCACCTTCGTGGTCGCTGCCTGCTCCACCGCGAGCAGCGCGCTCAGGGAGATCACCACCGAGTTCTCGTCCCGCGGCCCGGCCACGACGCTGTTCGGCGTCGCCCCACCGCTCGAGGATCGCCCATCCGTCTCACCGGGCATGTGATTCGTGCTTCCCATACGCTCCACCCCGTTTGCCGTCCGTGTCGCTCGAGGACAGGGCGCAGACAGCGTCCATCAATGTACCTGGGCACCACCGCTCTTGATACAAGTTTTTTACTGCACTGGAGAGCGCACCTCATCGCAACAGCGCCGGAGCGCTCAGCGCTCGTGCGCGCGGAGGCCAGAGCTCCCCACACTGTATCGGCGCCGGCGACACCGGGCGTGGCGCACGCGCCTCGCTGCCGGGGCCGGCGCTCCAGCGCCACCGCCTGCCCAGCCCGTGCTGGCGCCTCGGACGGCCCTGCCTCGCCCTTCCGCGCGCCGCCCTGCCTTTCCGGGCGCGGCCCGTGTCCGCGCCCGCAGCCGCCGCAGTCGAGGCGCGCGCGAGACTCGCTTTGTGATCGGGGACCCCGATGGCCGGCGGAAAGCGCGCCTCGTCGCCCGACCGGTCGACATTTCATCTCGACGAAACCTCGAGGAAACATGGTGCTCGGCATTAGACACTTCACCACGACGTCGTGTCGCTGGCCCCTGTCCGAGGGCCGAGCCCTGCTGCGCAGGGCGGTCCTTCGGTGTCCAGCCGGGAGTCTCCAGTTGCCGACTCCCGAGCTTTCCCACGGCTCTTGTGCAGTCGGATCGCCGCGCCGCGTCGATGCAGGGCATTGAACGCGCACCCGGCACCCAAGGAGGATGCGTTGAATATGTTCACGTCTGGGTTGGACGTTGAGGAGCGGCCGGCGGCGGGCTCCTTTCGGCGGCGGGCGGTCTGCTTCGCGGCGGCGGCCCTCGCCGGCGCGGCCCTGCTCTCCGCCTGCGGCAAGGAGGGCGAGGAGGCGCCGGCGCCCGGGACGGCGCCCGCGGCGCCCGCCTCGGACAGCGCCACCATCAAGGTCGGCGTGCTCCACTCGCTGAGCGGCACGATGTCGATCAGCGAGGTGGCCGTGAAGGACGCGACGATCCTCGCCATCGAGGAAATCAACAAGGCGGGCGGCGTGCTCGGCAAGCAGATCACGCCCGTGATCGAGGACGGCGCCAGCGACTGGCCCACGTTCAACGAGAAGGCCAGAAAGCTCATCCAGCAGGACGGGGTGGCCGTCGTGTTCGGCGGGTGGACCAGCGCCAGCCGCAAGGCGATGCTGCCCTCGTTCGAGGAGCTGAACGGCCTCCTCTTCTACCCGGTCCAGTACGAGGGCCTGGAGCAGTCGCCCAACATCTTCTACACCGGCGCCGAGCCGAGCCAGCAGATCGTCCCCGCGATCGACTACCTGATCGAGCAGGGCAAGAAGCGCATTTACCTGCTCGGCTCCGACTACGTCTTTCCGCGCACGGCCAACAAGATCATCAAGGCCCAGCTCGCGGCGAAGGGCGGTGAGCTCGCCGGCGAGGAGTACCTGCCGCTCGGCGGGACCGAGGTCAGCACGATCATCAGCAAGATCGGCGCGGCCAAGCCGGACGCCGTCTTCAACACGCTGAACGGCGACAGCAACGTGGCGTTCTTCAAGCAGTTCAAGGACGCCGGCTACACGGTCGACAAGATGACGGTCCTCTCGGTGAGCGTCGCCGAGGAAGAGGTGCGCGGCATCGGCGCCGAGAACATCGCCGGACACCTCGTCTCGTGGAACTACTACCAGACCACGGAGACCCCCGAGAACAAGAAGTTCGTCGAGGCGTACAAGGCCAAGTACGGCGCCGCGCGCGTCACGGACGACCCCATCGAGGCGGGTTATTTCGGGGTCTACCTCTGGAAGCTGGCCGTCGAGAAGGCGAAGTCCACGGAGGTGGCCAAGGTGAAGCAGGCCGCGAGCGCCGGAGACATCGAGTACGCCGCGCCCGGGGGGCTCGTCCGGCTCGACGGGAAGAACCAGCACACCTGGAAGACGGTGCGCATCGGCCAGGTCCGCAAGGACGGCCTCATCCAGGAGGTCTGGAGCTCGGGCAAGCCGGTCCAGCCGGACCCGTACCTCACCGCATACCCCTGGGCGAAGGAGCTGGTCGCCAAGTAGCGCCGCCGGAGGCGGCAGTCCCGCCCTCGAAGCCCGAGGGCCCGACCACGGAGGCGCAGAGCGCACAGGGGGCTCGTCGTGATGCCCGCTGTGCCTCTGCGGCTCGAAGCTCTCTTGCGCGGCGTCTCAACCTGTTCGGTGCTCTAGCATGAACGAAGTTCTCCTCCATGCCTTCAACGGCCTGAGCCTGGGCTCGATCCTCCTGCTCATCTCGATGGGCCTCGCGTTCTCGTTCGGGCTGATGAACGTGATCAACATGGCCCACGGCGAGTTCATCATGGCGGGGGCCTACACGACGTACGTCGTCGGGCAGCACCTTGCGCCGCTCGTCGGGGGGACGGACGCCGGGCTCTGGTTCCTGCTCGCGCTGCCGGCCTCGTTCCTCGTGGCCGGCGTGCTCGGGCTCCTGCTCGAGCTCACGATCGTGCGCTTTCTCTATGGCAGGCCGCTCGACACGCTGCTCGCCACGTGGGGGGTCGGCCTCGTGCTGCAGCAGGCCGCGCGCAGCCTGTTCGGCGCGTCCAACGTGCAGGTCTCGAGCCCGTCGTGGCTGAGCGGCGGCGTCGCGCTCTCGGGCGGGGTGCAGCTGCCCTACAAGCGCGTCTTCCTGATCGCCCTCGTGATCGCGTGCATCGCCGCCGTCTACACGTACCTGCACCGCTCCGCGGGCGGCAGGCGGCTGCGGGCGGTGATGCAGAACCGGCAGATGGCCTCGTGCCTCGGCGTCCGCACGCGCCGGGTCGACGCCGCGACGTTCGCGCTCGGCGCGGGGCTCGCCGGGGTCGCGGGGTGCGCGCTGACGCAGCTCGGCTCGATCGGGCCGTCGCTCGGGACGAACTACATCGTCGACGCCTTCATGGTGGTCATCCTCGGAGGCCTCGGGCGGCTGCCCGGCACGGCGGTGGCGGCGCTCGTGATCGGCGTCGCGAACACGCTGCTCGAGCTCTCGACGACGGCGTCGCTCGGCAAGGCGCTCGTGTTCGCGCTGGTGATCGCCTTTTTGCAGTGGCGGCCGACAGGCCTGCTCGCCCTGCGCACCCGATAGAAGAGGACACGGACATGGCCCTTCGAGACTCCACCCTTCGCAGTTTCCTCTGGACCTGGGGCGCGCCGCTCGCGGTGGCGTTGCCGCTCCTCGTCGCGCCGCTCGTGCTCTCCGACTTCCGGCTGAACCTGCTCGGCAAGTTCCTCACCTACGCCATCGTCGCCCTCGGGCTCGACCTCATCTGGGGCTACGGCGGGATGCTGAGCCTCGGACAGGGGCTCTTCTTCGGCCTCGGCGGCTACGCGATGGCGATGTACCTGAAGCTGGAGACGTCGGGCTCGCGCCTGCCCGATTTCATGAGCTGGAGCGGCCTCGAGGCGCTGCCCCTCTTCTGGGAGGCGTTCCGCTCGCCGGTCGTGGCCCTCTGCGCCGTGGTGCTCCTGCCGATGGCGGTCGCGTCCGCGGTCGGCTACCTCGTCTTCCGCAGCCGCGTCCAGGGGGTGTACTTCTCGCTGATCACCCAGGCGCTCACGCTGATCGCGTCGATCCTCTTCATCGGCCAGCAGGCGCTCACGGGCGGCACGAACGGGATCACGAACCTGAAGACGATCTTCGGCTTCACGCGCGGGGCGGCCTCGACGCAGACGGTGCTCTATTTCGTGACGCTCTTCTGCCTGGGGGCGCTCTACCTTTTTTGCCGGAGGCTCACCCAGTCGCGCTTCGGGCGCCTGCTCGTGGCGATGCGCGACGACGAGAACCGGGTGCGCTTCCTCGGCTACAACCCGGTCACCCTGAAGACACTTGTGTTCGCGCTGTCGGCGGGCATGGCCGGCATCGCCGGCGCGCTGTTCGTCTGTCAGGTCGGCCTCATCTCGCCGTCCTCGATGGGCGTGATGCCGTCGATCGAGATGGTGACCTGGGTGGCGGTCGGCGGGCGCGGCACGCTGATCGGCGCGGTCGTCGGGGCGATCCTTGTGAGCCTGGGGAAGAGCGCGCTGAGCGAGTCGTACCCCGAGGTGTGGCAGCTCGCCTTCGGCGCGCTCTTCGCGGCGTCGGTCATGCTGCTCCCGACCGGCGTCGCCGGCTTCCTGCGGCGCCACGGGTCGAGGCTCGTGCGCCGCCACGCGGGCGGCGTGGCGGGTCCGGCGGGCGCGCTCGGCGAGGCCGCCGTGGCCGGGCCGGCGGGCGCGGGCGAGGTCGAACCGGTGGCGCACACCGAGGCGCCGGCGACGTCCGGGCGCTGAGGGGGAGGAGCGGAGATGAGCGGGGACGAGCGCGGGAATGGACGCGGGGATGGACGCCGGAATGAGCGCGACAACGAACAGAGGAGCGAGGGGATGAGCCGCGGCAACATCGTCGAGATCCAGCAGGTGACGGTGAGCTTCGACGGCTTCAAGGTGCTGGACGGGCTCGACTTCTCGATCGAGCGCGGGGAGCTCAGGTTCCTGATCGGGCCGAACGGCGCGGGCAAGACGACGCTGCTCGACATCCTCACGGGCAAGACGCGGCCGTCGAGCGGACGTGTGGTGTTCCACGGAGGTGGGGAGTCGGGGCGAGAGGCCGTCGAGGTGCACCGGTTGCCGGAGCACGCCCTGGTCCAGCTGGGGATCGGGCGGAAGTTCCAGACGCCGGCGGTGTTCGGCAGCCTCACGGTGCTCGAGAACCTGGAGGCGGCGATGGGCTTCCGGGAGAGCGCGCCGGGTCTGCTCCGCGGGCTGTCCGCGGCGCAGGAGAAGGAGATCTCCGAGACGCTCGACCGGATCGGGCTCCGGCGGCGCGCGGACGTGCGGGCCGCGGTGCTCGCGCACGGGGAGCGGCAGTGGCTGGAGATCGGCATGCTGCTCGTGCAGCAGCCGAAGCTGCTCCTGCTCGACGAGCCGGTGGCGGGGATGACCCGGCGCGAGCGCGACCGCACGGGGGAGCTCGTCCAGGAGATCGCGAAGCAGCGGTCGGTGCTGGTGGTGGAGCACGACATGGAGTTCGTGCGGCGCTACGCGAGCACGGTGACGGTGCTGCACGCCGGCAGGAGGCTGTGCGAGGGGCCGGTCGAGGAGGTCCAGGGCAACGCGCAGGTGATCGAAGTCTACCTCGGGCGGGCGCACGACGCAGGGCGCGCGCGCGGCGGCGCGGCGGCCGCGGCTGCGGCGGAGGAGCGGTAGAGAACATGCTGGTGATCGAGGATCTCGCGGTCTACTACGAAGAGAGCTGCATCCTGTCGCAGGTCAGCCTGGAGGTCGCGCCCGGCCGGGTATCGTGCCTTCTTGGGCGCAACGGGGTCGGCAAGACGACGCTGCTCAAGGCGATCATGGGCGTGCTGAAGCCGCGGCGCGGGAAGGTGGCGCTCGACGGGGCGGACCTCACCTCGAGGTCGCCGAGCGACAGGGCGCGCGCGGGCATCGGCTATGTGCCGCAGGGGCGAGGGATCTTCCCCTATCTGACGGTGCGGGAGAACCTGCTCATGGGCTTCGAGGCCAAGAGCGACCCCACGCCGAGCCCGGCGGCGCTGGAAGAGATGATGGCCATGTTCCCCATCCTCAAGAAGTTTCAGGCGCGGGCGGCAGGGACGCTGAGCGGCGGGCAGCAGCAGCAGCTCTCGCTCGCGCGCGTGCTGCTGAGGAAGCCGAAGCTCCTCTTGCTGGACGAGCCGACGGAGGGGATCCAGCCGTCGATCATGCAGGAGATCGGGGAGGTGATCAAAGGGCTCGGGAAGCAGGGGGACATGGCGATCCTGCTCGTGGAGCAGTTCCTGGATTTCGCGCTCTCGACGGCGAGCGAGTACTTCATCATGGATAACGGGGGGATCGTGCGGCGGGGGAGCGTGGCGGAGTTCGACGACGAGATCGCGAGGGAGTTTCTGGCGGTGTGAGCGGCCGCGCGACGACCTACGCCAGCGCTTCCTCTGCGCTGGCCGAGGTCACCGCCTGATCGAGCCAGCGCTCCAGGGTGACCAGCTCGGAGCAGTCATCGATCCGGGCCTCCTGCGCGGGGCTCAGCGCGAGCCCGCGCCGCGCCAGCACCCTGCGCAGCGCCGCGCGCGCCTCCGTCACCCGGCCTTGCTGCTGGCCCCGCTCGATTCCCTTCTCGACGAGCCGCTCCGTCACCTCCAGGCTGTCTGCGAGCAAGGTCTGCAGGATCTCCTGCCGCCGCGCCTCGATCTCCGGATCGTCGGACCGGCCGAACCGCCGCTTCAAGTCCTCACGCGTCCACGCTGACATCGGCATGTACTGTACCATGGAGAGCACCCATTCCACTTCCCGCCGCGGTGCCACCCACCGGGCGAATTCGTCCAGGGCGCGTCCCGAGCGCGCCACCAGGAATGGCACCAGCTCGTCCCGCAGCGGCAGCTCGTTGGCCGCGATCCACAAAAACTGAAACGGCGACGGCCCCACGCGGTAACAACCGGGCGCAACCGGCTCCAGCAGCTTTCCCACGCGGCTTCGATACCAGCGCTCCAGGAGGAGCGCACTTCGAATAACCGCTCTCCATGGCAGATAAAAAGACATGGGCGCACCGGACTGTGTGTAATTACGCGAGGCCGCGTGTTCTGATCAGCGAACAGCTCGCCACACGTCGGGTTCGGGGCAGCATTGGCGCACTCCACTCAGCAGATGACCTCGCTCAGCTCACGCCCGCGCCGCTGGCCGCGTGCTCCCGAGAGCGCCGGACACGGCGCGCCGGTGCGATCCGGGAGCGCACGCATCGCCGATGCGACGCAGCTGCTCGCTGACCAAACGCGAGCACGGGCGCGCGGCGCGGTGGACAGCGCCCGTGCGGCGGCTGTAGGAGTAAACATGCTCAGCAGGCGCGCCGGGTGGTGGTGGGCGGCATCGGCCTTCCTGGCCAGCGGTTGTACGACGCTCCTGGGGCTGGACAAGGACTATCACCCGCTGGATGGCGCGGGCGGCGACACCGGCTCCGGCGGCGGCGACGCAAGCTCGGGCCGCGGCGGCGCCGGCGCCGGCATCGACAATGGCAGCGGCGCCGGCACCGGAGCGTGCACGCCCGGCGACGCGCGGTGCTCGGACAACCGACCAGAGCGGTGCAACGACCTCGGTCAGTGGGACGCCTCGGAGCCGTGTCCTGCGGAGGCGCCCGTGTGCAGCGGAGGGGCGTGCACGACACCGCCGAGCTGCGAAGGGCTGCCGGCGACGTGCGGGTCGGGCGCCAACGAGGGCTGCTGCGCGAGCGCGCTGGTGCCGGGGGGGACGTTCAACCGCGGCAACGATCCTGCGTATCCAGCGACGGTGAGCGACTTCCGGCTGGATCGCTTCGAGGTGACGGTGGGGAGGTTCCGGAAGTTCGTGGAGGCGTACCCCGGGAGCCGGCCCGCGGCCGATGCGGGAGCGCACTCGGGCATCCAGGCGAGCGGGTGGAACCCGGCCTGGAACGGCGAGCTGCCCCCGGATGCGGCGGCGCTGCGAGCCGCGGTGACGTGCACTCCAGACAGCCCGGACATGCGCACGTGGACGGAGGAGCCCGGCGCCCAGGAGCACCTGCCGATGAACTGCGTGAGCTGGTACGTCGCCTTCGCGTTCTGCGCGTGGGACGAGGGCCGGTTCCCGACGGAAGCCGAGTGGAACTACGCGGCGGCCGGAGGGGACGAGCAACGGCAGTATCCGTGGTCGAATCCGCCGGAGTCGACGACCATCGACGCGAGCTATGCCTCCTATGATTGCAGGGAGAGCGCAGCGCCCGGCTGCACGTTCCAGAGCGACTTTGGCGACATCGCGCCCTCCGGGTCCCGCTCGCCGAGGGGCGACGGGCGGTGGGCACAGGCGGATCTCGGCGGGAGCATGCGGGAGTGGATGCTGGATGGATACGGGACCTACCCGGCGGAATGCGTCGATTGCGCCAACCTGACGGACACCTCGAACCGGGTGGTCCGCGGCGGGAGCACCTTCGGCGCGCCAAGCTATCTCTTGACGTCCGCGCGGGTCAGCGTGGCGCCGTCGGCCCCCTACTACAGCCTCGGCGTGCGGTGCGCGAGGACGCCGTAGGAGGCCGCGCTCAGCCGAAGAAATCGAACGCCGTCCCGGCGCCCCGCTCGCGCGCGGCGGCGTAGACGACGCGCGCAAGCGCCACGTCCTGGATCGCGAGGCCGGTCGAGTCGAACACCGTGATGGCCGCGTCTCCGCGCCCCGCGAGCTTGCCCGCGACGAGCTCGCCGATCGTCCCCTGGATGTGCTCGCGGTGCAGCGCGCCCGCGTGCAGCGGCACGTTGACCTCGCCGCTCTCGGTCGCCTGCGCCCAGTCGTCGATGATCACGCGCGCGTCCCGGAGGATCTCCGGATCGAGCTCCTGCTTGCCGGGCGCGTCGGCGCCCATCGCGTTGATGTGCGCCCCAGGGCGGACCCACGCGCGCTGGACGACCGGCGCGCGCGCGGGCGTGGAGGTGCAGAGGATGTCGCAGCCGGAGGCCTCTTCCACCGAGACGGCGCGCCCGCCCGCCTCGGCCGCGAACCGCTCGCTCGCCTCGCGCGACACGTCCGCGGTGAGCACCTCCAGCTGAGCGCCGTAGACGGCGCGGTGGGCGTCGAGCAGGAAGCGCGCCTGCACGCCGCAGCCGATGAAGCCGAGCGTCCTCGGGTTCGGCCGCGCGAGGAGCCTCGACGCGATCGCCGCCGCCGCGCCGGTCCGCACCGCCGTGAGGCGGGTCGCGTCCATCACGGCGAGGGGTGACGCCGTGGCCGGATCGCTGAGGATGTAGAGTCCCATGACGGACGGCAGGCCGAAGCGCGCCGGGTTCTTCGGGTGAGAATTGACCCACTTCACCCCTGCCGCGCCGTCGGCGTAGGCCGGCATCGCACGGAGATCGCCGTCGTGGGCCGGCAGCCCCAGGTACACCTTCGGCGGCATCGCGGCCTCGCCGCGGCCGTGCGCCGCGAACGCTGCCTCCACGGCGGCGATGGCCGCGTCCATGGCGAGAAGGGAGACCACATCGGACTGGGAAAGGAGCAATGTTTTCTCGGACTTCATCGGACGCGACCGTACGCGAGGCCGAAAGCGAACGCACGCGTTCCGGCGGTGGGCAGGTGTGCTCGCATGCTCCGCGCACCGCCTTCGTGCGCCCTCTTTCCACGAAAGGGACGGCCTGTCCTGCTCGGATCTCGCAGCCGAGAGCGGCCGGTCACGGAACGCCGGCGACATGAACCGGGGGGTTGGCAGGCGAAGCCATTGCGCTGAAGATGGCGTCGCTGCGCCGTGGGGTGGGGTGCACCTCGCGTCTTGACGATCTCTCTTCTGGTGGAGCGAGTGGATGAACGTACGACTCGTTGCAGGTCTCTTTGTGCTCGCGTTCTCGGCGACCGCCGGATGCGGCGATGATGAAGGCGAAGGTGGCAAGGGCGGAGCCGGCGGCGCCGGCGGGAGCGGCGTCACGGGCAGCGGCGCCGGCGCGCCGGACGCGACAAGCACGGGCAGCAGCGGCGGCGCTGAGCCCACCGGCACCGGCGGCTCCGGCGGCGCTGAGCCTACCGGCACCGGCGGCTCCGGCGGCGCCGAGCCCACCGGCACCGGCGGCTCCGGCGGCGCCGAGCCCACCGGCACCGGCGGCTCCGGTGGAGGGACGTCCGCCGGCCATGGCGCGGCGTGCACCTACGATGCGGCGTGCGCCGGTGAGTACTGCATCACGGAGACCGACTGGGGCTGGCCGGCCGGGGCCTGTGCGAGCCTCTGCGATCCCGCCGTGGGCGCATGTTCCGACGGCGCCGTCTGTGTCGATTTCGGCGAGTCGCTCGGCCTGTGCATCCTTCGTTGCAGCACGACCGACGAGTGCCGCGATGGCTACAGGTGCAGCGACATCGGCGGCGAGATCACGGCGTGCATCCCGGGGTGCACCGTGAACTCGCAGTGCGCGGATCTGGGCGTGTGCGACAGGCTCGACGGTGTCTGCAAGCTGGGCGAGGCCGACTGCTCCGACGGCGAGGACGACGAGGGCGACGGCCAGATCGATTGCGCGGACAGCGACTGCGCCGCGACCTGCGGCCCGCTCGTCGACGCAGCCTGCGCGGGCGCGACGCCGGTGACGACGACGATCGAGGGCGACACGTCGAGCGGCACGCGCGCGCTCCAAGGCAGCTGCACCGGCGACGGGCCGGAGGAGCTCCACCTGTTCACGCCGCCCGCGGGCCAGTCGGGCACGCTCCTCGTCGCGCTCCAGTCGGAGAGCAACCACGGCCTCTATACCCGCACGGCGTGCGCGGATGCTTTCACCGAGCTCGCATGCGCGGATGAGCACGCCGCCTCGGACGCCGCGCCCGAGGAGGAGTCGCTCGCGATCGTCGTGCACGAGGGCCAGGCGGTGCCGATCGTCGTCGACGCCCGCACGCGCGCCGACGCAGGGCCGTACACGCTGGAGCTCGTGTTCTCTCCGGCCACCTGCGGCGATCGGACCGTCAGCGCGCCCGAGCAGTGCGACGACGGCAACACGGTCAGCGGCGACGGCTGCTCCGCCGCGTGCACCGCCGAGCTCGACGACGTCTGCGAGGACGCGTCCGTGGCCGTCCTGGGCGACAACCGAGGCAACACGACGGGCGGCACGGTGCTGTTCGCGGGCAGCTGCATCCGCCCCAACACGCCGGAGAGGATCCACTCGTTCACGCCGCCGAGCGCCGGCAGGCTCAGGCTTGTGCTGTCCTCCGAGACCGATCAGGGCATGTACGTGCGGACGGGCTGCACGGGCCCCGAGCTCGCGTGCGTCGACGCCGTGCTCGGAGGCCGCGATGAGACGCTCTCGGTCAGCGTCCAGGGCGGCGTGCCCCTGCTCATCTTCGTCGACACGGACAGCCTGAGGAACGCTGGGCCTTACACGCTCAACCTCTCCTTCACCCCCTCTCCCTGAGCTCCGGCGCCGCCGCGCGGCGCGACCGAGCGCCCTCCGGACGGGGCGGATGAGGTACGCTGCGCGCGTGCTTGCCGCCCCGCCTTCCGCTCCGCCACCTCACCGCACGCGCCTGCTCGCCGCCGCGTTGCTGGCCGCCTGCGGCTGCCAGCCGGCCCCGGCGCCGCCGGCCCGCGCCTCCCAGGACGCCCCGCCGCTCCCCGGCGCGCCCGGCGTCGCAACGCCGTCGCCCCACGACGCCGCCCCGGCCCCGCAGCCCGCGCCGTCGATCGCGGGCGATGGCGCGTCGGGCGCGGGCGCCGGCGCGGCGCGCGCAACGCTCGACAGCAGGTCCCCCGTGAAGCTCGCGCCGCCGCCGTTCAGCCAGACGCTCGTCCGGCCCGCGCCGGCCGGAGGCTCCGCCGCGCCGCGCCTCGTGAAGATCGCCGAGCGGAAGAACGAGATCACGGACGGGGCAGCGTGGTTCACCACGAACGGCCTCTCCCTGCCGACGCTGCAGGTGCCGAGCGCGGCCGCGGGCGGCGCGGGCGGCGCCCGTCCCCTCCCCTCCTTCGTTCCCGAGGGCTACCGCGATCAAGCGCTCGTCAAGGCCATCGATCACGGCGACCACATCGCGCTGTTCTACGGCCCGGACTTCGCCGAAACGCGCTTCGTCGCGATCCTCGACGCGGCGCGCAGGGTCGTCGCCTTCTTCGACTTCGAGAGCTTCCTCAGGCCGCCCGAGTTCGCGCCCAAGGAAGCCGCGTTCGTGCGGGGCCACGTCGGCTGGGCCGTGGTCAAGGACGGCGTGCTCTACGTCTCGTCGGGACACAGGACGTATGCGGCCTCATCGAAGGGCAAGAACGCCTACCTCTCGGCCATCGATCTCGCCTCTGGGCAGCTCCTCTGGCAGAGCGCGCCGCTCGTCTGCAACGCCGAGAACTTCGTCCTGCGCGGAGATCATCTCCTCTGCGGATACGGCTTCACGGCCGAGCCGGACTTCCTCTATGCCCTCGAGCGCGCCACCGGCAAGGTGGTCTCGAAGCTCCCGCTGAAGAGCGGGCCTGAGTTCCTTGTCGAGAAGGACGGCAAGCTCTTCGTCCGCACCTACGACACGGATTACGTCTTCGAGATCCGCTGAAGCGGCGCTCGGGGTGCGGCCGGCGCGCCCGCTGACGGCGGGGGACGGCACGCCGCGATCCGAGGGCCCCGCCGTGCCCGCAGCTGCGGCCAGGCCACCCCGCGCTTCGCGCCGAGGGTGTCCAGCGCCCCGGAACGGCCCGAGAGCGGGGCGCTATGCCCCAGGGCACCCGCTGCTCCTCCGAGGGCGAGGCGAGGTGACGCCGCGAGATCTCGCCCTCGTGCTCGCTCCCCTGTCGCTCCTCGGCGCCGGCGCGACGACGCGCCATGCGCACCTGCTCCCGATCGGCACGGCATTTCGGCACGGCGGGCGGCCCCTCGCATCGTTCGGCGCGAGGGTCCGCCCGCCGCAGTGACCGCCCCTCGCTGCATTACATGGCAGAGCTCGCCCGCCGGGCGCTGACACGCTTTCCTGGACCGGACAGGCGCGTAGAACGCGATGAAATGCAACGGAATGACGCGAGACGCCCCGGGTGTCGCAGATTGCCCCAGGAGAGCACGCTCCGTCGTTCCTCGCCCACGCCGCCCGCGCCAGCCTGGAGATCCACGAGGGACGCAAGAAGCTGCTCTTGTCGCGCAGAGCTTGCGCCGCCCGGACCGCGCCCGGCGTCGCTCGACCGCGGAGCTCGCCGCCATCGGGCTGCCGCACGGCTGAGCGACCCCTGGCAGCGAACTTGCTACCTGCTCACTTCAAGCACACACGAGGAGTTACCTCACAGATCCGGAGCGGCGCGCATTCCGGGAGACAGCGCAGATGCTCGCGAGGCCGGGACAGTACCCGGTGCCCCAATCGGATGCCCTCGCACATGCACTTGAATCGGCTGGTAAGAATCAGCGATGCACATCGACTGCAGTGACGCGTCCAAGCGACGCAGGATGAAAAGGAGCGAGCATGCAAGTGGAGCTCACCTTCCGGCACATCGATAAAAGCCCCTCGCTCGAGGAGCTGATCCGGGAGCAGGCGAACAAGATCGAGCGCTTCAACGACCACATCAACAGCTGCGCCGTGGTCGTCGAGCGCGAACACGCGAGCCAGGGCACGGGCGGCGAGTACCGCGTGCGCGTCGACCTCCACGTGGCCGGCAAGCACGAGATCGTCAGCGAGGAGCGGGCCGCCAGGAACCTGCTGCCCACGGCGGTGCGCGACGTGTTCCACCGCGCCGGTCGCCAGCTGAAGAAGCTCGCGAGCGAGCAGCGGAGCGAGGTGAAGGCCCACCCGGCGCAGGACACCGCCGGCGTCATCACGAAGCTGTTCAACGACTACGGGTTCATCAGGACGATCGAGGGTCGGGAGATCTATTTCCACGAGCGAAGCATCGTATCGGCGCCGTTCGCCGAGCTGAAGATCGGCATGGGCGTCGCCTACACGGAAGAGGACGGCGACGAGGGGCCTCAGGCGAGCACGGTGCGGGTCGTGGACGCGCGCGGCGGCAACCGCAGCCGCGAGGAGATACCTACGCTCAGCTAGGCCGAGCGAAGAGAGCGCGGGGCTCGTGCGCGCGGCGCGGGCCCCGCCTCCCCTCGTCCGCTCTGCGAGCGGCTATATCGTCGTATCGCGCGGCAACGGCGGGAGAGGCGCCCGCGGCGACGTCGAGTCCATCGGGGGCTCGGCCGGCGGCGTCGCGATCTCCTCCTTCTCTTCCTGTGCAGGCGCCGCGTCCCCGTCCCGAGGAGGATCTGGCTGCGGCTGCGCCCTCTGCCGCCTCGCCTCCCACTCCTCGCGCTGCCGCTCCAGGTCGTCGATCCGGTCGGAGGCCTCGTCGAGCTTGCGCTCCAGCCAGCCCACGCGCGCGGATTCACGCCTCAGCTCCGAGAGCGCCGCCCTGAGCTCGTGATCTCTCGAGCGGAGGGCGGCCCTCACCCGCTCGCGCTCGCTCTCGGCTTGCTCGATCCGCGCCGACAGGCGCTCGCGGTCGATCTCGAGCCCGGCGATCTCGTGCTCCATGGCGCTCTTCGACTGCTCGTAGCGCACATCGGCCTCGGCCTTCGCGGCCGACGCGGCGTGGGCCGCGCGCCTCGCCCGGAGCTCGGCGTGCTCGGCCAGGCGCTTCGCCTCGTTCATCGACTCCTTGGCGGAGTTGGCGCTCTTCGCGTCGTCGCTCGCCCGCATCGCCAGGGCGAGCGCCTCCTCGGTCGCGCGCTGCGCCTCGCTCATCTTCGCGAGCGCCTCCTGCGCCGAAGCGTTCGCGGCCGCCTCGAGGCGGCTGTGCTCCCTCGCGGCGCGCTCGGCGGCCTCGGCCGTCTTCCGCGCTCGCGTCGCGTGCACCCAGAACACGGTGGTCGTCGCGACCATGCCCATCAGCACGACCACGCCGAGGGCGAGGAGCCCCCGCGTGAGGCGCTCGCGGCGCGCCTCCGCCGCGACGGCGGCGTCGAGGAAGGCGCGCTCCAGAACGGTGAGATCGTCGATGTCCCGGGCCCAGGCGGACAGCTCGTGCAGCGCCTTGCCGCGAGGCAAGAGCCTCGGCGCCTTGCCGCCGACGACCCACCTCGAGAGCGCCTCGTCGAGCTCCTTCTTCGCCCGACCGAGCCGGTGGAGCGCGCTCGCCACCTCCGTCATGCGCGGCCGCGCCTCGGGCTCGAACGACAGCACCCGGTGGACGAGGGCGACGAGATCGGGCGGCGTGGAAGCGCTCATCGGGGGCGGCCATGCCCCGCTCGGCGCGTCGGGCGTCCGCCCCTCGAGCAGCTCATAGAGGATGACGCCGAGGGAGTAGACATCCGCCTTGACGTCGACGCTCCCGGAGTGGCGCTCCTGCTCCGGCGCCATGTAGCTCCTCGTCCCGAGGCCCCACACGCCCTCTTGCGTGAACGGCATCGTGGGCTGTCCCGCGCCGTCGCTGTGCGGCGCGGGCTCGATCGACGCGCGCGACCCCCGCGCCACCGCGGAGGAGGCCGCCTCGGGCGGGATCTCGACCGACGCGGGGTGGATCGCGGGCCTGCTGACGCTCACGACGGGGAGGCTCCTGAGCGCATCGTCCTCGCGCGCGTCGCTCTCTGACGTGGCGCCCGCGGCGCTCGCGGTGCCGGCCGCGAGCGCGGGGCCGTTCGTGGTGGCCACCGTCGGCGCCGGCCGCGCCGAGAGCTCGGTGCGGATCGTGGGCACGGACGCGGGCGCGATGGATCCCCTCCCCTCCAGCTCCAGCACCTCGGGGAGACCGCCCCAGAGCACCTTCGCGATGCCGAAATCGAGGATCTTGACGCGGCTGCCCCCGGGCGCGAGCTCGTCGTCGACCACCATGATGTTCTCCGGCTTCAGATCGCGGTGGACGACCTTCGACGCGTGGGCCGCGGCCATGGCCGAGGCGATCTGGTAACCGAGGCGCACGACCTGCCGCGGCCGATCCGCGGGCGGCGCCGCCTGCACCCAGTCGCGCAGCCCCCGCCCGTCGAGGTGCTCCATCACGATGTAGGGCGAGCCGTCCTCGAGCTCGCCGGAGTCAAAGACACGGACGATGCCCGGGTGGTTGATGATGTTGACGGCGATCGCCTCCTGCCGGAAGCGGGCCACGACGTCCGGCCGGCGGGCGTAGTCGCCGAGCAGCACCTTGATCGCCGCCCGCGCCCGCGTCTTCGGGTGCCGCGCCCGGAACACCCGCCCCATCCCGCCGCGGCCGAGCTCGCCCTCGATGAGCCAGCCGCGCAGGACCGCGGGGAACGGCGCGAGCTCGTCCTCGATGCGGTCGGAGGCCGGACGCATCTCCATGCCCGAGCATCCTGCACCTGCCCGCCCGGCGGCGGAAGCCCCGACGCGCGCCGGCGCGCCTGACCCCTCGACCGTGGGACGGGGGGCATGGACGCGCCGGCGCGAGGGGCTCAGGTCATCCCGCGCTCGCGCAGTAGCCTGCCCACACCTCCGGGATACGCCGCTCGCTCAGGCCCATGACGGGCGCCGGCGGCAGCCACTTCGGCTTCACCGGGGCGCGGAGCAGCTTCATGCCGGCCTGCTCCGGCGTCCGGCCCCGCTTCATCGTGTTGCACGCGTAGCAGGACGCGACGATGTTGTCCCAGACGGTCCTGCCGCCTTGCACGCGCGGGACGACGTGGTCGTAGTTGAGCTCGCGGGCCACCTTCTTCACGCCGCAGTACTGGCAGCGGAAGCCGTCGCGCAGGAGGACGTTGACCCGCGAGAACCTCACGCCGCGCTTCATCCCCAGCGTCGGCCGCTTCAGCCGCACCACCGCGGGCGCCTTGATGGAGAGCGACGGCGACCGGATGTCGTCGTCGTATTCCTCGATGACCTCCACCTTACCCAGAAAGCTCATCGTGACAGCGGTCTGCCACGAGATGACCTTATGGGGCACCATCCATGGCGTCAAAAGCAGCGTCTGCGCGGTCATGGCCCACCTCTCTAGCGTCTCTTTCTCTTCATGATGTCACTCCACGTCACGTGCGATCGGTGCCCGGGGAGGGAGTCGAACCCCCAGTAGGCTGGGTCTAAGCCAGCAGCGTTTGCCGTTTCGCCACCCGGGCAGGGTGTCACCGGTGGGACTCGAACCCACATACCCCGAAGGGCGCAGGATCTCAGCCTGCCACGTATGCCGTTCCGTCACGGTGACGTCCGCGCGCCGCGGTCTGGGTGGGAGGATTCGAACCTCCAGCCCCCGGCTCCCCGAGCCGGTGCTCTACCAGGTTGAGCCACACCCAGAGGGTCTTCGTCGCGCGTCGCGGCGAGGCGTCGCCTCTCCGCGGTCTGGGTGGGGGGATTCGAACCCCCAGTCCCCGGCTCCCGAAGCCGGTGCTCTACCAGGTTGAGCCACACCCAGAAATATGTCGCTGAGATAGAATTGGCAGGCTCGCTCGCTCGGGCGCGGGCTCCCGAAGTAGCACGCAGGCGAGCGGAGCGGCCCGGCGTCCCCAGCGGGATTCGAACCCGCGTCTCCGGAGCGAAAATCCGGCCGCCTGAGCCTCTAGCAAGATGGGGACGTGGTCACATAGCCACGCAATAGCGACCGCCGGCCGCGGGAGA
Source organism: Sorangium sp. So ce887 (assembly GCF_051521455.1). Taxonomy (NCBI): domain Bacteria; kingdom Pseudomonadati; phylum Myxococcota; order Polyangiales; family Polyangiaceae; genus Sorangium; species Sorangium sp. So ce887. Next base: position 8,047,807 of record NZ_CP150354.1, read on the forward strand.
TCCCGGCTCCGCGACGTCGCGGGCGCGGTCCTCTCCCGAGGCGCGGCTCGTGGCTGGAGCGGTGGAGGAGAATCGAACTCCCGTCGCGAGCTTGGCACGCTCGCACTCTACCATTGAGCTACCACCGCAGGTTCATGACGAAAAAAAGGAGGCGGGCCGCCGGGCGCCGCGCGCGCCCGCACGATGTGCGGCACGCCGGCCGGCGGCCCGCCTCGGCGACGAAACGAACGAACGGGCAAGGGGCGCTGTGGGGACGCAGGGTAAGGTGGTAACCCACGAGCTTCGGCCCGTCCGGTGGAGCGACGAGGGGTCGAACCTCGATCCCTGCCGTGCGAGGGCAGTGTTCTCCCGGTTGAACTATCACCCCGTTTCAGCGACTCGACTCTCGCGTCAGATCTTCATCGTCATCTCCTTATCCATTGGCTCCATTGGACGGCTGTCCGCCGGTTCTATTGGGTCAGGCTCGCTCTTTTTTGGAGGAGCCGGGCGTGCAGGAATCGAAGCGTTTCGCAGGAGCTCTGTAGAGCTCCCGAGGCGCCCCCGAGGAGGATCGAACTCCCCTCACCTGATCGACAATCAGGCTGCCTCACCAGATGCATACGAGGGCAACACGGCGCCGCCGGCGGGACTCGAACCCGCGACATCCTAGGTAATGATAACCGTCCTCCTTCGGCCCGGGTCGGGCAAGCGGGCGGAGAACGGTATAGGTGCTCTACCAGGCTGAGCTACAGCGGCAAGGTCGGGATCCGAGAACCGTCGTCCCTCGGCCCGGGTCGGGCAATGGGCGGACAACGGAGGGCGGGATCCCGGCGCCCCCGGCGGGACTCGAACCCGCATCGACCGGCTTCGTAGGCCGGCCCCTATCCATTCGGGCTCGGGGGCAGCTCCTGGGAGCGGAACGCTGGAGTCGAACCGCCCCCCGGCATCGGACGGACGGGCCGGCGGAGCCCGTCCGTCACGCTGTCTGTCACGAGGCACCCCGGGTGAAATCCGCCATCACCTGGGGGGCCGCCCCGTCGAACCCCACGACATCGAGCATGCCGGGGTCCGTCGGGTCGGCGATCGAGATGCCGGTCGACGTCATGCCGACGACGACAAGCTTCGCCGGTCGGCCCATCGCCTGCCGGTAGTCCCTGAGCGCCTGAAACGGGTGAACGCCGCCCGCCCAGGTCTCGTTGTCCGTGTAGATGACGAACGAGTCGACCTCCACCCGGTTCCGCTTCGCCCAGATCATCGGCAGAGCGCAGTCGGTGCCGCCGAAGGGAAGGCCCTCCACCGCGCGCAGCACGTCATCGAGCCGCTGCTCCGGCGAGATCGACAGCGGCAAGAGGCCGGAGACTCCCCCGCCCCACTTGCCGCCGTACCCGCCCGACGCCGCCGAGAAGCCGACCACGCTGTACTCGCGCTCGATCCTCGCCGTCGCCATGGCCATGGCCGCGCTCGCCACGCGCGGCGTCAGGCCGGGGACACCAGCGATGTTGCCGCTGGTCATGGATCCGGAGATGTCGAGCGCCAGGAGGTGCTTCTTCCTGGTCGGCTCGACCGCCCGGAACGCGAGGTAGAACGCCTCGTTCAGGGCGTCGACGATCTCGCGGACCGGGGTCCACGAGAGCGCGTTGGCGCGCCGGCGAGCGCGCTCGCCGTGGCCCTGCTCATAGACCTTGAGGGCCGAGAGCACGGCGACGGGGTGGACCCGCGCCGCGGCCAGGCGGCCGGCGTCGGTGAGCTGTTGCGCCACCCTGCGGGACGCGTCGCTCATCGGCGAGAGCACGCCGATCGCGGTCATCTTCCCCAGGTTCCGGATGAGCGCGGTCTGCGGCATGTGCTCGAGCAGCGCCTCCCAGACCGCGGGGTCGTTCTTCCACTCGGTCTGGAGCATCTCGTGCGTGAAGCGATGCTGCCGGATCAGCGCGGTGACCTGCTTCCGGTTCGTCGCCGCGCGGAGCGACTCGAACGCGCGCACCGCGTCCGGCAGCTCCCCCGGGGGCAGCGCCTTGCCGCGCACCGACTCCTTGCCGAGCGCCTCGATGCCGCCGACGATCCAGCGGTACAGGGCGTCGTGCTGCGGGGTCGGCGCGACCGGATGCGCGAGCCGCAGGAGATCGCGGTGGCTGAACCCGTCGCGCTGCTGGTACTTGATCGCCTGATACGCGACCCTGTCGACCGGCTTGCCGTTGTACCAGGCAGCGACGGCGGACCGGAGCCCGCGCCCCCACTTGCGGAAACCCTGCACGTCGCGGGCGAAGTGGAAGAGATCCGTCCCCGTGCGGCATACCTCGGGCAAGGCCGCGAGGGCAGCCTTCCGGGTCTCGAGCTTCGGGTCGGCCGAGGCCATCGCGAGCGCGAAGATCGCAGGCGCGTTCTTCGGCGCTCGCCCCGAGCCGCTGATGTCGACGATGCGCTGCACGGCGCGGGGCCCGTCCGCGGCGAGGCAGGCCTCGACGGCGCGGGCGTTCTCCACGGTGAGCTTCCGCTCGGTCGCGTAGTAGGTCCCCCCCTCCGCGCCGAGGATGAGCCAGCGGTCGAGCCTCGCCCACTCGTCGAGGGCGAAGGCGAAGCCACCGGCGCTGTTCCTCGCCTGATCGGCGCGGGCCTTGTGCCGCTGCGGGGTGACCAGCGCGGCAAAGTGCTTCAGATAATTGGCCATGACATCACCTCCGGCCCGAGAGCCCGGGCAAAAGAGGACGGATAAGCGGCGCGCTCGGAGGATCTACCAAAGATAACCGAGCGCAATCGACCCGTCCTGGGTGGGCGTACGGGGATCGAACCCGCCTTCGCAGGGTCACAACCTGCCCTCTTCACCAGAAGAGTAACACCCACGCAAACTATCGTCGGGATGGCCGGATTCGAACCGGCGGATCTCCTCACCCCAGATGAGGCGCCTTTCCACTGGGCTACATCCCGGAGCGCCTGCCCACGGCAGGCGCCCACGGCCCCCGGGCCCGGAGGCGAGCCCGAGCCTCGCGTGAACGAGGCGGGCCCTGCCCTCCGAGCGCCGGGGGCGCGGCTCCGGCGGGAGGGATCGAACCTCCAACCCTCCGCTTAACAGGCGGACGCTCTACCATTGAGCTACACCGGAACATGGAGGCGCAGCGCGCCTCCATCTACATTGTACATCCTGGTTGTCACAGAACGAGCGACCCCTCCGCAGAGGGATCCACGAGAGCGCATCGACGATCTCTGCGCTCTCACGCCGCGCGCGCCGGCATTTCACGCCGAGCGGTGCGCCGGGTGGACCCGAGAGGAATCGAACCTCCAGCCGTCCGCTTAAGAAGCGGCTGCTCTATCCAGTTGAGCTACGGGTCCGCACGGAGGGCGCACCTCCGCATCGCCTGCCACGCCGGCAGGCCATCATCCTCTGAAGAGCTCGAACCTCCGCGTCGAAAGAGCGGATGATCTACAGCCGCTCGGGCCACCCCTCGCCCGGAGCGGGCGTACACGAATCCCGATCGCGCCCCCGCGAGCGCGCGCCATGTCCCCCGAACGTCATTCGTTATCGATTCGAATGCTTCCAGCGCATTCTCTACCGCGCCTCCTTTCCATGGGCGCAATTCCCCCCACAGCGCGCGACGACCTCGCGCGCGTTGCAAGCAAGACAATCCCTCTCGTCAACGAGCCTGCAGCCCGCACCCCACAGCGGACCCGAAGCCCACAAGGGAGCCACGGCCCACAGCGGGCCTGTAGCCCACAACGGGCCTCCAGCTCACGAGCCCCAAAACGCCGAAGGCCGCCTGGGTTTCCCGAGGCGGCCTTCGCGAACGTCGTGGATCGACGCGTGCTTAGCTGCCTCTAGGCGCTATTCTCCGGGTTACCGAGCTTCCGCGACGGGCGGAGGCCGCAGGAGTGTCCGGGGTCGTGCGCCAAGGAATCGCCACCCAGCAGATGCTCCCATGCCACGATCGCTTCAGGCGTTCCCACCTTTGGCTGGCTGGCGATGAGCTGCATGTTGTCGCGGCGGCTGAACATAACGAATCCTTCTTGTGCCGAATGAGTACTCCCCTTGGACGGGCTGTGCAACCGAAAAGTTCCTCGAGTCGATTCATTTTTTTTCGCCGCCGTCGATACCTGGGCTCTCCGGGCTCCGACGCGGGTCAGCGCAATCGGGGAATCCCGCGGTTTTCCGGAGGTTTGCCCGGCATATGCCGAGGGCGGCGGCGGGCCCGATCACCAGGCATCATGGGAAGGAGGCGGCGGAACGTGGCTGCGCGGAGAACGCCTCGTGCCTTATCGGGCGCCGGCCTCGAGCCGGACGAAGCGTCCGGAAGACCGGAGCGCGCTCGAGGCCATGAGCCCTCTCCGACTCGGCGCCTCGCACGCGCCCCGTCACGTCGCTACAGCGCGCGACAGGGTACTACAGGGCGCCGGCGCGCCCCGCGGCCGCCTCGGCGGAGCGCACGGCCGCGTCGATCCCGGAGCCGTGGAACGCCGAGCCGGCGAGGAGCACGCCGCTGCCGGCGAGCGCCTGCTCGGTCTCCCGGACCCGCGCCGCGTGGGCGGGCGTGGAGACCGGGAGCGCGCTCGACCAGCGCGAGACCCACGCGCGCTCGAAGGGCCCGCGCACGGGCAGCACGCGCGCGAGCGAGGCCTCGGCGCGGGCCGCCCATGCGCCGTCGTTCATCTGCTCGAGATCCGCCGGCTCGGGGCGGAAGAAGAGGCGAAGCGCGACATGGCCGGCGGGGGCGCGATCGGCGAACTTCGAGGTCGTGAACGTGCACGCGCGGAAGCCGTGCGCCTGGTGCCCCGCGGCGACGACGAAGCCGGTGCCGTCGAGCGGGTGCTCGATCGCGGCGCGCGGGTAGGCCAGCGACACGGTCACGCTGGAGAGCGTCTCGGCGTCGCGGAGCGCCCGCGCCGGCTCGCCGAGCAGCGCGGCCGCGCCGGCGGCGTGGGTCGCGAGCACCACGACGTCGGCGTCGACCTCGACCCCGCCGGCGAGCGCGAGCCGGAAGCCGCCGGCCGCCCGCTCGAGCGAGACGGTCGCGGCGGAGGTGCGCACGTCGACGCGCCCGTCGCTCGCGAGCGCGCGCGCGAGCGTCTCGGTCAGCTGCGCCATCCCGAGGCGAAAGGTCCGGATCCCCTTGCCGAGCTCGTCGCGCGGCACCTGGAAGCCGAGGAACGCCGCCGCCTCGCCCGGCGCGAGCTCCCGCAGCGCGGCGCCGTCGAAGCCGAACGACCTGTGCGTCTCCTGACCGACGAGATCGCCGGCGATGCCGAGCGCGTCCGCCAGCGCGGGGACCGCCTCGCTCCGCGCGATGAACCCCTCGGCGCCGTGCTCCACCACGAAGCCAGAGGTCCGCTCGGTCCAGAGCTGCCCGCCGATCCGCGGCGCCGCCTCGACGAGCGTCACCCGGTCGCCCGCCGCCGCTCGCCTGAACGCGACGATGCACCCGGCCAGACCGCCTCCGACGATGGCGATGCGTCGCATCGCACCCCTATACCACGACGCAGCGCCACGAGAGGCACGCTCGGCCGCGACCCCATGGAGGTCGATTGGCCCCGATCGCGCTCTTCAGGGCCGCTCCACAACGTGGCTGTGGTGCCCGGCGTGCCCGGCGCGGCGTCAGCCGGGCCAGCCTCATCGCCGACCCGTTCCCCCTCCGTGCCGGCGCGCGATCGGCCGCGCTGCTCTCCTCGACGGTCCGCTCACCGTCGGTGTTCGCTGGCGCCTCAGCCGAGCTGCGACAGGAACTTCCTGAGCTGCTGCGCTTCCACCATCGTCATCACCGGGACGAGCCAGGCCTCGAGCGAGGTGGTGTCGCGAAACGCCTTTCGGCTCGAGTTGTGCGCGTCCCGGATGAGCCGCTCGACCTGAAGACCCAGGATCGCGTTCGCCACCGGCAGCAGGTAGGCCGTCCGATGCACCGTCGCGTTCTGGACGCGCATCATCTCCAGGAACTTCTCCGCGCTCTCGGGCGCGAGCACGTCGACCTGGAGCAGCTCGATGCACACCACAGCCCCGTGCCGGTTCTGGGTCACGATGCCCTGGATCCTGGCGATGCACGCGTCGACCTCACCAGCCGGGAGCGGTGAGGCGAGCCTCACCTCGATGAGACGACCGGCTCTGTTGTCAACGGAGTACATGAGCGAAATTAAACGTACCGTAGACGTCCGAGCCCGAGCGCGTCAATGAACGGCGAATTCGTGCGGTACGGCCCCGTACGCGCGCCCACGCCAATGGCGCTTTGTCTGCGGCCGCCTCCAGAGGACAAAACCGCCCGAGACGGCGCTCACGCGTCGGACGAGAAGATCACCTTCCCGGGGCGCGCCTCGTCCTCGGAGGCCGCCTCCCGCTCGGCCTCGATGGCCTTCGCCTCGGTCTCCAGATCGGGAAACCGGTACCGGATCCCCTCGCCCGCCTCGAGATCGACGTCGCCCCCGAGCGCGACCACCTCGCGGGTGATCTCCTCCGAGCGCGGCGCCTCCCCCGCCGCGTCCTGCCAGGCCCGCTGGAGCACGGCCTCCGTGATCGGCTCCCGGCCCTGCCTGGCGCCGATGCGGGTGAGGATCGCTTGCAGCACCGCCCGCCGGGCGTTCCGCCGGGCGAGCCGCCGCCGCTTCAGCGGGCGCAGGAGCGCGCGGCCGAGCGGCAGCGCGAAGAGCGCGAGCGAGAAGACGAGCGGCACCACCCCGAGGGCCACCGCCGTCCCCGTGGCCGGCAGCTCCGCCATCGGCACCCCGCGGGCCAGGAGTCCGAGGTTGTCCAGCGTGAGGTTCGCCCCGAGGGCGTAGAGGCTCATCAGCAGGTTGAACCCGTTGAGCGCCACGATGAGCGCGTTCGCCCCCGGGCCGTTCCCGGTGAGCGGCGGCAGCTCCTCACGCTTCGCCCAGACGGGCGCCGGCGCCCGCGACGGCGCCTCGGCCGCCGTCCGCCGGATCGCCTCGAACCGGTAGACGATGCCTCCCTCCTCCGACACGTCGACCGTGCCGTCGTAGTCGAGCATCAGCCGCGCCATCAGCGGGTCCGCCTCATCGCGCGACAGCCCCGTCACGCGCATCACATCGGCGAGCCCGATCCGGCCCCGCTGCGCCCGGATCTCGGCCAGGATGAGCTTCTCGTTCTCCAGCGGATCGGGCGGCGCCGGCGTCGGTCCGAAGAAGAACCGGTTCACCTTCTCGTAGAACGGCGTCTCGTCCCGGCGCTGCCCGAACGCCCCGCGGCGGCCGTGCGACGAGGACCACGGCGGATCGGCCGTCCACACGAACGGCGAGAACGGGTGGAACGTCCAGAAGATCGCGTCGAAGATCATCCGGAAGAGGAAGTAGCCCGCGAACGATCCGGAGAAGCTGCCGTGATCGCGCGAGTCGCTGCTCGAGCGGGCGAACAGCTGGGCGAGCAGGATCCCGACGAAGATCACGACGTACGCGATCAGGACGATCGCGATCCACGCGCGCACGACGAAGCGGGCCACGCCGGCGGCGCCGCGGAGGACGGCCCCGAGCGCGCGCTCGAGCCGCGTGCGGGTCTCCCACGGCTTGGTGAAGCCGTGCGGGAAGCGGAAGAGCAGCTCGCCTTCGGACGTCGCCTTGAGGTGCCCGCGGTACTCGCTGACGAGCAGGTGCAGGCCGCTCTCGGCGTCGCGCAGCGGCAGGCCGCTCCTGGCCGAGGCGTCGGCGAGCGTCAGATCGCCGGTGTGCCCGCGCAGGGCGGACTCCAAGATGCCGGCGGCGCGGCGGGCCTCCATCAGCTTTGGAGATTTCAGCGTCAACGGTCGCTCGCCCCTCGTTCCGCGGCGGCGCAGCCGCCCTCGCTCGCGGCACCGCCGCGACCGCTGGCACGGCGTCGCCGCGCTCGTTTCCGGAGGCACAACTTCCCCCGTGCTGACCTACATGGTGACGCGCAGGGTTCCGCGCAAAGGTCGCGGCGATTTTTTTCGCGCGCCATCCGCCCACGTTCGCGGCGGTTCCCGTCGCGTCAGCCGCCCGCGGTCGCGGCGGCCGGGGGCGGGAGCGATCTCGGCGTGGCGTCGACCATCCGCACATCGAGGCCGAGCGCGTCGCGCAGCATCCCCGCCTTCGCGACGACCGTCCACTCCTCGAGCGCTCGGTCCTCCGCGCCCTGCACCTCGAGCACCAGCGTGTCGTCCTCGATGCGGCCGCTCACGTCCACGACCTTGGCCCGATGCTCGCGATCGAGCGCGTCGGCGATGCGGAGGATCGACGCCATCGCCTTGACCTTGGCGCGCGCGTCGCGCGAGAGCGCGCGGAAGTTGTCGTGGTCCATGCTGGGCGGCGACTTCCTGTGGTAGCGCGCGATGTTCGCGACGATCGCGCGCTCCTCCGGGGTCAGGCCCATGAGGTCGCTGTGGACGATGATGTAATAGCTGTGCTTGTGGTGCCCCTCGTAGCGGACGAAGTCGCCGATGTCGTGGAGCAGGGCCGCCGCGCGCAGCAGGATCCGGTCGCGCTGGCCGAGGCGGTGGCGCGGCGCGAGGTCGTCGAAGAGCCGCTCGGCGAAGCGGGCCACGAGCGCGCCGTGCTGCTCGTCGAAGTGGTAGCGGCGGCCGAGCCGGGTGCAGGCGTCGCTGACGGCGGCGGCCTCACCGCGGAAGTCGGGCCCGAGGAAGTGCGCGTGGGCGAGGTCGACGAGCACGCCCTCCTTCAGCCCGACGCCGGGCGCGACGATGAGCGGCTGCGCGAACGTCCGGACGATGCGGGTCAGGATCGTCGCGGCGGGGACGATGGTGTCGGCGCGGTCCGGGCGCAGGCCGTAGATCTGCGCGCGCTCCTCGGGCGTCTTCGACGCCAGGTCGTCGAGCAGGCGGGACATCGCGGCCACGTCGATCGCCCGCCCCTCCACGGGCGCGCCCGGCATGGGGCAGAGGTCCGCGAGCGTCTCGATGTTGCCGCCCGTACCGACGAGCAGATCGACCCCCGAGCCCTCGCCGAGCAGCTCCACGATCTCGCGCGTGGCGTCGGCCATGACGCGGTCGACGTACTCCTCGACGAGCCGCCGGTGCCCCGCGTCGACCGGGCGGCGATCCTCGAGGAAGGCCTCGACCATCCGCACCGTCCCCACGGGGAGCGAGCGCGAGAAGACCGCCCCGCGGCCGCGCAGCAGCGTGAGCTCGGTGGAGCCGCCGCCGATGTCGATCAGCAGCGCGGTCCGCTCGCCGAGCGGGACGCGCTCGCAGACGGCGAGCTGGACGAGGCGCGCCTCCTCGACGCCCTCGATGACCTCGACGTGGACGCCGGCCTCACGCGCAGCGCGCTCGACGAAGAGGTCGCCGTTCTGGGCCTCGCGCGCGGCGCTCGTCGCCACGGCGCGGTAACGGTCGACCTTGGCCGCGTCCATCGCCGTCCGGAAGCGCCGGAGCGCCTCGCAGGCGGCGCCGATCACCCCCGACTCGAGCCGGCCCTTCGTGAACACGTCGTGCCCGAGGCGCACGGGCGCGCGATCCGCGTGGACGTCGCGGAACGGGTGGAAGCGCGGCGCGTCATGCGCCCCGGACGAGCCCCCGGCGAGCGCCGGCTCCCGGCCGGCGCCGAACGCCCCGAGCGCAGGAGGATCGACGTCGACGATGCGCAGCCGAATGGCGTTGGATCCGATATCGATCGCAGCGAGCCGCGCCATGTCGGGAGAAGTAGCGAAGCTCCGGGCTGTTGGCTACTCTCATGCCGCTCATGTGGAGGAAGCTTCAACGCGGGTCGGGGGCCCACCATCTCGGTCCCCTTCAGCATCGGTCTTCAGAGCGCGCGCTCGCGCCCGGGTCTGCCCGGGGCGCGCCCCGTCTCCTCGGCCGGGCGCGCGAGGCGGCGCGCGCCGCGCTCGGGATCGCGGCCGCGGCGCTCGCGCTCGCCGGCTGCGGCGGCGGCGAGGCGCGCGCGCCGAACCCGCTGCGCTCCCTCGACGAGCGCCGGGCGATCGAGGTGATCCGCCGGGCGATGGTGCAGGAGGGCGCGAAACCGGTGCTCGGGCGCCAGATCGATCTCGTGAGCGGGGCCAAGGTCCGCATCGACGTCGGCGTGCAGAGCCGCTCGTACGGCGTCGTCTACGTGACCGAGGAGGACGCCCAGGCGCTCGGCGCCGCGATCCCGCCGCCGAACGGCCGGGACGAGAAGCTGCGCATCGTCCGCGGCGGGCCGGACGGGGCCATCCGCATCGTCCTCCTCTACCAGCAGAACTACCTCTACGACGATCTCGTCGGCGAGTCGCACGAGCGCACGACGATCACCGCCGAGCGCGAGCTGACGCGCGACGTGCAGGACTTCATCACCTACGCGCGGACGCAGAAGTTCCAGTGAGCGCGCGCCAGCAGGACGAGGGCCCGCGCCGACCCGCGCGCCGCCGGGGACAGCCGACAGCGACCGAGGACCGCGCGCGCCGCGCGCTCGGCGGCGGGGGGTTGCTCCTCGTGGCCGGGCTCGCGCTGGTCGGCGTCGGGCCGTCGGACGCCGGCATGGCGCTCACGGTGCTCGCGCTCGTCGTGCTCGTCTACGGCATCCACAGCTTCGGCCGGCTGGGGCCGGAGCATGACGAGCGGGCGCGGCTTCCGTCGCGTTGAGGCTTGCGGCGCGCTGCGCCTTCGAGCATATCCGCCGCCATGTATCGCCCTACGCGCCAGCACCAGCACCTCACCCTCAAAGTCGCCCAGAAGCAGGAGAGGAGCGCCCAGAGCTCCCGCAAGCCCGGCCGCAAGACCAAGCGCTGGAGCAAGTTCCTCGCGCAGTACGCGCCGATCGTCGCTGGCGCCGAGACGGCCGCCCCCGCCGAGAGCTGAGCTCCGACGCTGGCCGACGGCGCCCCCTCGGCGCCCGGCCTTCTTATTTTCCGCTTTCTTCAATTTTACAACCTCATGACCGACCGGCGCGAGCCGCGTCCGCTCCGGGCGACGGCCGCGCCGTGTTCGTTCCAGGGGACGGCCGCGCCGTCTTCGCTCCGGGCGATGGCTGCGCGGCCCCTGCGCCACGCCGCGACCGCGCCGCCCTCCCTGTGCTTCCTGCATTTTTCGTGATGGCGTCGCGCTCCTCTCGCCACACAGCCAAGAGAACGCCCCCTCTCCGCGTCTGACTCGCGATCGCCAGGCGGCCTGTCATCCACCCCGCGCGAGACAGGCGCGCCGGCGCAGCGCGCGCGCGCCGTGTGCGACGCGCGAAGGGCCCACTCCATCTCTCGCGCAAGGAAGGATCCATGGCCGATCGCCCTCCGTCCCGCGCTGCCCGCGCAGCCGCGTTGCTCATGAGCTCTCTCGTCGTGGGCGGGACATCGCTCATCTCGGGGTGCCTGAGCCGCCCCATCGCCCATCAAGATACGCGCACGACTGGCACCGTCGTCGAGCGGCTCCCGCAGCGCGTCGACAAGATCGATCTCCTCCTGACCATCGACAACTCGGCGTCGATGAAGGACAAGCAGGACATCCTCGCGCTGGCCGTGCCCGACCTCGTGAGGCGCCTGGTCGACCCCCGGTGCATCAATCCGCTGGAGCCCACGGAATCATCCCCGCCGATGAACGGCAGCTGCCCGAGCGGCACGGAGCGCGAGTTCGAGCCCGTCCTCGACATCCACATCGGGATCATCAGCACGAGCCTCGGCGACCACGGCGCGGCGGGCCCGTGTAAGGCGGAGGGGAATAACTTCTCCAACAACGACAAGGGGCACCTCATCACCAGGAGCGACACGGACAACGACAACGAGCTGCCGACCTATCAAGACAAGGGCTTCCTCGCCTGGGACCCGGAGCAGAAGCTGACCCCAGCGGGCGAGTCCATCCTCGACGACGGCCAGGGTGGCGGCCTCGTGCCGACGCTGGCGAACATGGTCAGAGGCGTGGGCGACGTCGGGTGCGGCTACGAGTCGCAGCTGGAGAGCTGGTACCGGTTCCTCGCGGATCCTGCGCCCCACGATAAGATCGTGGTGGAGAAGGACAACGCGGTGCGGGAAGGGCTGGACACGACGTTGCTGGCGCAGCGCAAGGCGTTCCTCCGACCCGACTCGCTCCTCGCGATCATCATGCTGTCGGACGAGAACGACTGTTCCATCCGCGAGGGCGGGACGGCCTTCTGGGTAGCGAGGTCGAGCCGGATGCCCCGGCCGCGCAAGGAGTGCGAGACGAAAGGCCCAGATGACCCGTGCTGCAGGTCATGCGCGTCGGAGAGGGACGAGTGCCCGGTCGATGAGACCTGCACCGAAGGGGGCAGGATCGCGCCGCTCGACGTGAAAGAGGACGCGATCAACCTGCGCTGCTTCGACCAGAAGCGGCGGTTCGGGGCCAACCTGCTCTATCCGATCGACCGCTACACGAAGGCGCTCACGGAGGCGCAGATCGCGGATCACAAGGGCGAGCTCGTGGACAACCCGATCTTCTCGGATCTCGACCCGACCGACGAGAACAGCACGGTTCGGCCGCCGGAGCTCGTGTTCTTCGCGGGCCTCGTGGGCGTGCCCTGGCAGGACATCGCGCGCCAGAACGACGCGGGCGAGCCCGACCTCCAGAAAGGCAAAGACAAGGACGGCAACCCCGTCGGCGGCTTCAAGAGCGCCGAGGAGCTGAGCGCCCCGAACGCCGGGTTCTCGAGCACCTGGGACATCATCCTCGGCGATCCCAAGGCGCGCCGCCCTCCCGCGGACCCCCACATGATCGAGTCGCCGGCCCCCCGCGAGGGCGAGAACCCGATCACCGGGACGTGGATCGCTGGCCCGGACTCGCCGGACAACGCAAACGAGATCAACGGCCATGAGTGGAATCCCAGGACGAATCTCGGCGACCTCCAGTTCGCCTGCACCTTCCCGCTGCTCGCGCCCACGCAAGGCGGAGACTGCGCGAATGACGGGGCAGACCGGAATAACCCTCTGTGCAAGGACAACCCGGACGGCACCGACAGCGAGCTCCAGGTCTACGCGAAGGCCTATCCGGGCCTGCGGCAGCTCGAGCTCATCCGGGACCTCGGGGACCAGGGCATCGTCGGCTCGGTGTGCCCGGCGCAGCTCAAGAACTCGGGGCCGGGTGACTCCGACTTCGGCTATCGGCCGGCGATCGGCGCGATCGTCGATCGCCTGAAGACGAGGCTCGGCGGGCAGTGCCTGCCCCGCGCCCTCCAGCCGAGCGAGGCCGGACAGGTCAGCTGCCTGGTCCTCGAGGCGCGAAGCGTGAGCGACGGGCAGTGCAGCTGCGACGGGCTCGCGGCGCGGCGGAAGGTGCCCTCGGAGAACCTCGTCGCGGAGCGGATGGTGCTCGACGATCCGGTCGCGGCGGCGAACGGCTGGAACTGCGTCTGCGAGGTCGAGCAGCTCAGCCACCCGGACGAGCTCAAGGCCTGCCAGGACACGATTCCGCCGGCGCCGGTCGAGGTCGGAGGCGAGAAGGTGCACGGGTGGTGCTATGTCGACCCGCGGCTCGGCCTCGGCAAGGACGAGGTCGTCGCCAAGTGCCCGTCCACCGAGCGCCGGCAGGTCCGGTTCACCGGCGACGGTGAAGCCCGCGACGGCGCGACGCAGTTCGTCATCTGCTCCGGCGACACCGCCGACCAGTAGCGCGGCGTGGAACCGCACGGCGGCGGTGTTCACTCCGGCAGCTATGCCGGCGCATCCCGCCGATCGGGTCGCACCAGGAATGGCGAGAGAGGCTGGCGTCGAGGCTAGTTGCCGGCCGTGTGGGCGATCGCGAAGATGAGGTTCCGCTCGAGCCGGATCCCCTGCGGCGTGCGCCACGCCTCGAGCTCCCTCGCCAGCCGCTCGCGCACCTCGCGCTTCTCCTCGGCGCTCAGGTGCGAGAGGTGATTGCCGAACGAGCTCGAGCCGCTGTGCCTCAAGATCTCATCGATGTCGGCGGCGTGGTCGACGAAGGTGCGGATCTCCAGCGTGTCCACGATGAACCCGGCGCGCTGGAGCAGCGCCCGGGCCTCGTCGACCGTCAGCTTGTATGGGAGAGTGCCCTGCGCCTCTTTCCCGAGCTCGGCGAGCACCTTGCGCTGGATCGGCTCGAGCTGGTGCGGCTTCTCCCGCGATCCGGTGCTGAACCCGAGCTTGCCGCCGGGCTTCAGCACGCGCGCCGCCTCGGAGATGGCGCGCTGCTTCTGGACCTCGTTCAGCCAGTGAAGGACGCTGTTCAGGTACACGACGTCGAAGCTGCTCGTGGCGAAGGCGGAGAGATCCTCGGCGCGCCCGACCGCGGGCGTGAGGTTCGCGCGGGTCTTCTGCCGGGCGATGTCGACGCGGAGCGGGAGGGGATCGATGGCCACCACGCTGCCCTCGGCGCCGACGCTCTCGGCCACGTGCGCGGCGAGTCGGCCGGTGCCCGCCCCCACATCGAGCACGCGCTGGCCGCGCCGCACGCCCAGCGCTTCGATGAGGAGCTTGCCGTGGTTGAACTGCCGGTCGCTGCCGCGCTCGTAGGCCTGGGCGAGCTCCGGGGTATCGAGAGAAAGGCTGATCGTGGTCATGCGGGCCGCCTGAGCAGGGGGCGTGCCGGCGCCCGGTGCGGCGTGGCCAGCCGCGGGCGCAGCGAGCCGCGCCGGCGCCTCCACCGCGAGCGAGCCGCGGCCCGCGATCGCCGCTGCTCGTGGATCAGCAGCGCTGCTGCTCGGCTGCTGGGCGCCGAGCAGCTCGGACAGCGCGCTCCCAGCAGCGGCCGGGGGCGGGCCATCCCGGAGCCGGCGGGCAGCGGCACAGGGCGTGCAATCCACGTGAGCTCGAGCAGCCTGCGCATCCGCGCGCCCGGAGCCCCCGGCGGGCGACGCATGCCCGCCGGCGCAGAACCCGGCGAGATCTCTCGTGTAGAAGGAATGATTCAGATGGAGAAGAGACGGATCGGATCGCTCGACGTGTCGGTCGTGGGCCTCGGGTGCAACAACTTCGGCGGTCGCATCGACGAGCAGCGGACGGCGGCGGTGGTCGACGCGGCGCTCGACGCGGGCATCAACTTCTTCGACACGGCCGACATCTACGGCGGTACGCGCAGCGAGGAGCTGCTCGGCCGGGCGCTCGGCGGCCGGCGCAGCCAGGTGATCATCGCGACAAAGTTCGGCCTCCCGCTCGACGACGAGCGCAAGGGCGGCGCGAAGCCGGCGTACATCCAGCGCGCCGTGGAGGACAGCCTGCGGCGGCTCGGCACCGACTGGATCGACCTCTACCAGATCCACCGCTCGGACCCCGAGACGCCGATCGGCGACACCCTGGAGGCGCTCGACGCGCTGGTCCGCGCCGGCAAGGTGCGCGAGATCGGCAACTCGAACTTCTCGGCCTCCCAGCTGCGCGGCGCCGAGGAGGCCACCCGCCCGGGAGCGGCGCGCTTCGTGAGCGTCCAGAACGAGTACAGCCTGCTCCAGCGCGAGCCCGAGCGGGAGGTGCTGGCGGAGAGCGAGCGCCTCGGGCTCACCTTCCTGCCGTACTTCCCGCTCGCTAGCGGGCTGCTCTCCGGGAAGTACCTCCCCGACCGCCCCGCCCCCGCGGGCGCCCGGCTCTCGGCGCCCGACGACCGGCTGACCGCCCGCTTCCTGACCGAGCAGAACCGCAGCGCCGCCGCGGCGCTCGCCGCTTTCGCGTCGTCCCGGGGCCACACACTGCTGGAGCTGGCCTTCTCGTGGCTCGCCGGCCGGCCGACCGTCGCCTCCGTGATCGCCGGCGCGACGTCGCCGGAGCAGGTGCGCGCCAACGCCGCGGCCGTGAGCTGGCGGCTGACCGCCGACGACCTCCAGCAGCTCGATCGCCTCGCGCCACCGCCGGCGGGCTGATGGATCTGCCCTGCCGCGCGTCGCTGCGCCGGCATCGATGCTCGACGCTCCAGGTCCCTCGCTCGGGAGCTCGCCCTTGATCTCGACGCCGCTCCGGGACATCCAGGCCGTCCTGTTCGATCTCGACGGCACGCTGTTCGACCGCGAGGCCGCGGTGCGCGAGGTCGTCACGGGCCAGTACGCCGCCTTCTCGACCGAGCTCGCCGGGGCGACGCGGGAGCGGTTCGTCGGCCGCGTGCTGGAGCTCGACGCGCACGGCTACGGCGACAAGTCGGAGATCTACCCGCGCCTCGTCCGGGAGCTCGGGCTGCCCGAGCCCCTCGCCGCGCGCCTCCACGCGCACTTCTGGGGCGCCTACGCCACGGTGGCGCCGGCGCTACCCGGTGCGCGCGCGACCCTCGCCGCGCTGCGCGCCCGCGGCCATCGGCTCGGGGTCGTCACGAACGGCAGGGTGCGCGTGCAGGAGGCGAAGCTGCGCGCCCTCGACCTCCTCCCGTACCTCGACGTGGTGCTCATCTCAGAGCGCGAGCAGCTCCGGAAGCCGGATCCGGCGATCTTCCTCCGGGCGGTCGAGCGGCTCGGCCTGCGCGCAGGACAGGCCTGCTACGTCGGCGATCACCCGGTGAAGGACGTGCTGGGCGCCCGCGACGCCGGGCTCCACGCCGTCTGGGTCCGCACGCCGCACTTCCCGCCCCCGGAAGTCGCTCACGCCGCGGTCGACGGCCTCGGCGAGCTCCTCGCGCTCGTCTGAGGCAGTCCGGACGAGGCGCGCCGGCGGCCGCTCGATGACCGCCGCCTGGCGCGAGGCTACGACGCCTTGACGCCCTGGGCGCTCGGGTTCCCCGGCCCCTCGAGGTACTCGTCGTACGTCCCGTTGTACAGCTGCGGCCCCCGGGGCGACAGCTCGAGCACGCGGGTGCCGAGCTTGCCCACGAAGTGCCGGTCGTGGCTCGTGACGATGACCGTCCCCTTGTACTCGATGAGCGCCTGGAGGAGCGCGTCGATGCTCTCCACGTCGAGGTGGTTCGTCGGCTCGTCGAGCACCACGATGTTGTTCTTCACCAGGATGAGCTTCGCGAGGAACAGGCGCGCCGCCTCGCCGCCGGAGAGGTTCTCCGTCTTCTTCAGGCCGGCCTCGCCGCTGAACAGCAGCTTGCCGAGCACCGAGCGGACGTGCTCCTTGGGCGCGCTCGGGTCGAAGCGGTACAGCCACTCGTAGGCCGTGAACCCCGGCTCGATCGCCTCGTGGTGATCCTGCGCGAAGTAGCCCACGTTCGTGTCGTGGCCCCACGTGACCTTCCCGGCGTCGGGCGTGAGCTCGCCGACGAGGAGCTTGAGCAGCGTCGACTTGCCGATGCCGCTCGGCCCGATCACGGCGAGCTTGTCGCCGCGGTTCAGGTTGAAATCGAGCTTCTGGATGACGTGCAGGTCGCCGAAGCTCTTGGCGAGGCCCTCGACGCGCAGCACGTCGCGGCCGGAGGGCTTCTCGATCTCGAACTTGATGTACGGCCGGACGACGCTCGTGCGCCGCACGTGGATGCCCGCCTCGAGCTTCTCGATCTCCTTCACGCGCGACTGCGCCTGGCTCGACCGGCTCGCGCTCGCGCCGAAGCGGGCCACGAAGTCCTTGAGCTCGGCGATCTTCTTCTTCTTCTGCGCGGCGTCGGCGTCCGACTGGCGCTTGCCCGTCGTCTTCTGCTCGATGAAGTCGTCGTAGTCGCCCGTGTAGAGCGTGACCGTCTGGTAGTCGACGTCGGCGACGTGCGTCGCGATCGCGTTCATGAAGTGCCGGTCGTGGCTGACGACGAGCAGCGTGCCGCGGAAGGTGTCGTTGAGGTACGCCTCGAGCCAGCGGATCGAGTCGAGGTCGAGGTGGTTCGTCGGCTCGTCGAGGAGCAGGACGTCGGCGCCGGCGAAGAGCGTCTGGGCGATGAGGACGCGGAGCTTGTACCCGCCCGCGAGCGTGCTCACCGTGCTCGTGTGCCGGGCGGTCGCGATCCCGAGCCCCTCGAGGATCTCGGCGGCGCGCGCCTCGGCCGTGTAGCCGTCCTCCTCGCCGATCGTCCCCTCGAGCTCGGCCAGCCGCATGCCGACCTCGTCGGTCATCTCGCCCTCGTACAGCCGGTCGCGCTCGTGCATCGCCTCCCAGAGGGCCCGGTTCCCCATCAGGACCGTGTCGATGATGCGGTGGGACTCGTAGGCGAAATGGTCCTGCTTGAGCACCCCGACCCGGAGCTGCTTCGGGATCTCGACGGCGCCCTGATCCGACTCCTCCTCGCCGGAGATGACCTTGAGGAGCGTCGATTTCCCCGCTCCGTTCGCGCCGACGAGCACGTAGCGCTTGCCGGGGTCGAAGCGCATCGACACGTTCTCGAAGAGAATTTTGGGACCGTACCGCTTGGTGAGCTTTTCGAGCGTGATCATCTCAGCGGCGCGGGGGATAGCACGTGGGCGCCTGCGCTTCCGGTGAATTCCGGCGGAAGCGCGCCCGCGCCAGCCCGGTCACGACGAACGTGGCGCGCCCGCCGGCCGCGCGCGCTCCAGCCGCAGCTCCTGCAGGAGCTCCCGGTGAGCTCCTGCAGGAGCTCCCGGTGGCTGACGCCCACCCCGGCCAGGCGCCGATGCAGCGTCCTCCTCCGCGCGCTCCTCCCGAAGCTGTCGCCGACGCGCACCAGGCTGGGGTTGCCCGCATCGAGCGCCAGCGCCCGGGCGTGCCGGAAGGCCGGCACGAGCTCATCGTCGTGCGAGACCGTGCCGCGGAGGTCCAGGCGGGAGAGCGCCGCCTGGCCGATCTCGATCGGCTCGGCGTGGACACGTCGGCCCTGAGGTCCTCGGCCGAGTCGTTCCTGCGGATGTGGGAGCGCGCCCAGGGCCCGCTCCCCCGCCGGTCGCCGCTGCGAGCCCTTGACCCGCCTTGCGTGCGCCCGCTGGATGGCGCCCCGGGTGATGGGCGTACGGATGCCGCCGGCGGGGGTTCCAGGCCCCGGATCGCCATCCAGGAGTCCCCATGCCCCGCGATCATCGACATGCGGTCCACGGGCCCCGCGGCCCAACGCTATCCCTGCACGCGCGTGCGTCTTCGCACGTCGCATGCAGCGATGGCGTTGGGCTCACTCGGACCATTGCGGATTCCAGACAACCTCCCAGAGATGGCCATCTGGGTCTTGGAAGTAACCGGAGTAGCCGCCCCAGAAGGTGTCGTGCGCGGCCTTGATGATGGCGGCTCCCGCTGCTCTCGCCTTTGCCATGACAGAGTCAACCTCCGCCTTCGATGTGACGTTATGGCCCAGCGTCATCTCGGTCGGGCTAGCACGACCTACGGAGAGGCCCGTGTCATGCGCGATGCTCGCGCGAGGCCACAAAGCCAGACGCAAGCCAGGCTGAAGCTGGATGAACACAACAGCGCCGTATTCAAACTCTTTGCCAACAATGCCTTCGGTCTGGAAGCCGAGACCCTCCCTGTAGAAACGCAACGACACTTCGAGATCGTCGACGCCGAGTGTGATGACTGTGATTCGTGGCTTCATGTTCTCTTCATTTCGTCAGGCCTAACGCGGCCCCTCCGCGCGCCTGACGAAGGCGCTCATCAACTCGGCGCATTCGGCCGGATGGGTCTCGAGAAGGAAATGCGGGCCGTCGAGGATGTGCGCCTCCATGCGCGGGAGCGCCTTCATCCAGGAGAGGGTCTCCTCGAGATCGAAGAAGACATCGTGCCGCCCCCATAGCATCAGCGCCGGGGGCTGCCAGCGATCGAGATAATCGGCAATTTCCGCGAACCGCGCGAAATGGCTGCGATAATCGAGCACCAGCGCACGCTGCGTCTCGAGCCGGCCGGGGAGCGACATGATCCGCCAGTCCTCCTCCCACCGGGGATCGATGCGCTCGGCGATGTCCCGGGGAACGCCGCCCACATATTGGTCGCGCGTCCCCTCGAAGGTCAGGTGTGCGGTCGCCTCGGTTTCCCGCTCCGGCGTGGGATCGTCCCAATAGGCTCTGGTCGCCGACCATTGCGGCCCCATCCCGCTCTCATGGGCATTGGCATTCTGGACGATGAGGCTGCGTATCCTGCGCGGCGCGCGCGTGGCGAGATGAAGCCCTACCGCCGCTCCATAATCGTGGAGGTAGAGGTGGAAGGCCCCGGCTCCGAGCCGCGCGAGCAGTCCGTCGATCATGTCCGCGAAACGCGAAAATGAGGGCCGCTCAACCGGCTCGGAGCCTCCGAACCCCGGAAGGTCCGGGGTGATCACGAAGCAGTCCCGCGCGAGGGTGTCGATCACGTTCCGGAACGATTCCGAGGAGCTTGGAAAACCGTGGATCAGGAGAAGCGCCGGCTTCTCGCGATCGCCCGCCAGGCGGACCGCCATTTCGGCACCTTCAATCTCAAACCTCACCAGTTCCGGCTTTCTCATCGCACCTGGCTCCTTCGATGCCTTCCCAGGTCTCTGCTGACGGCATCGAGCGCCGCCTCCAGCTGTTCGAGGGTTCGCCCTTCCATGAGGTCCTCCGTCCGACGTCGGCACGGAGAGCATGCCATCCCTCCGCCGTCGCCTCAAGCTCCGCCCGGCTCGGGCGGGCGAAGCAACTCTACGCCCGAGGGGCAGCGCACGACCCGTAGCAGGATCCACCCGGTGCACCGGCGGTGCGGAGGTCTGGCCTCGCGGAGCCGGTGCTTACGCTTGTCAGCGTCATCGGGCAGAGCTCGCTGAGCACTCGGATCATCGGGAGCGTGAGCGCCCGTTTGCGGCCCAAGACCTCCGAGACGCGTGCCCTGGAACCGATCAGCCGCTCAAGCTACTTGCGAGTCCACCCGAGTTGCTCGCAGCGCGCCTCGATCGCTGCGATCGGGTCTGGCGGCGCAATGGGGAACTGCTTGCGCTCGTACGCGTCGACCAGCATCGCGAGCGCATCGAGTTCTTGCGCCTCGGGCGAGCCTGGCTCGGCGTCCCAGAGCTCTTCGATTCTGCGGAGCGCCCGACCGTGACTCTCCTTATCCACAACAGGCTCGATCATCGCGGTGCCCTCATACGCTCGTCGCGTCAATTTTGTCGTATTCGGCGCTGCCTCCCGATGATGTGGTCGACTTGATGGGGGAGGATTGAAGCTTCTTGAGGAAGCTGGCAGTACTCACACGCGCCCTGAGCGCGCCGCTGTACCGTCTCCCGCACATCGTTCGGGAGCTTCACGAAGCCGCGCGCATCGTCCAGAAATCCTCGGCCTCGAGCTTGAGGAGGCTGAGCCGGTCGTTCAAGCGGACGATCTCGGCGTACTCCCTTTGCTCCTCCGGGGTGAGCGCGCCTTCGGCGCTCTTCTGCGCGAGCTCCTCGACGCGTGGGGCCAGGTCTCTGCTGACGGCATCGAGCGCCGCCTCAAGCTGTTCGAGGGTTCGCCTTTCCATGAGGTCCTCCGTCCGACGTCGGCATGGAGAGCATGCCATCCCTCCGCCGTCGCCTCAAGCTCCGCCCGCCTCGGGCCGGCGAAGCAGCTCCACGTCCGAGGGGGAGCGCACGACCCGTAGCAGGATCCACCCCGTGCACCGGCGGTGCGGAGGCCTGGCCTCGCGGAGCCGGTGCTTACGCCTGTCAGCGTCATCGGGCAGAGCTCACTGAGCACTGAGCACTGAACCCGTCTGCCGAACGACCCGGCTTCTGCCGCGGCGCGCAGCGCCGCCGGCAGCAAGACCTTGTTAGCCAAGTGCTCACTTTGTGTAGTACAGGATGTAGCCAGAGTAGACCAGGTCACCAGCTGCTTTCGCGTCCTCGAAGGTGTGCTCGAGCTGCTCCTGCGACGTGAACCCGTACTGGCCGAGCCTCTTCCCTGCAAACTGCAGTAAGCGCCAGGCATCAAATCCGTCAATCTGACCCTCGTCGCCGAAATCGAAATCGACCGTCCATTTTGGCCCCGCTACTGCGCAGCCAAAGCCATGCTTGAAATAGCGGTAGCCTCCCGTGAATTCACCGCGACCGGCGACGTCTGTTTGAGACCATTCGAGGCTGCTCGAAGGACGCGGTATGCCGGCACGTTCCAGCAAGGCAACGGCCTCTGCGACCTTTGCACGATAGTCCTCGATGAGCTTGGCAAGGCGCGGATCCACCAGTTTAGCCTTGTTGCAGGGGTTTGGTCGGTGTTCTCATGCTACTGAAGCTGCCCTGGCCCTTCGCGGAGCGACCGTCGCACGTCCTCTGCCTCCGTGGATAACCCGAGACGTGTATATAGGCGCTCGAGACGGGTCAGTGCCGCCACTCGTGCAGCTGTCAACTCGGGCGCGGATGCCGCAATGATAGCAACAATATGCCGCGAGACCGCGACCGATTTGAGGTCAAAACCGCCTCGATCGAGGGCGTCGGCGGCCGACTCATAGAGCTCGATCGCCTCGGACCAACGTCCAGCGCGCACCAACGAATCTGCACGACGCAGCAAGTCTCTCATGGGATCGAGGAAGATTTGGCTAACGGCTTTGCGATGTGCTGCCAAGCCCGCGACGGGGCGCTGCACGAGGCAGCGCGAGTGCCACGCTTCAGTCGGAAGGCGGGCTTGGTCTGCACCATCGTATTGCTGGGCGGCCGCCGTCACACGTCCGCCCGGTGTCGCGTCCCGGCGATGTACTCCTTCAGCTCGGTCTTCATGCGAGATGCCCGGGCCTGGACTGCGCCACGAACGTCGTCGATCGTCTTCGCGGCAGGCGGGTCGACCAGAGCGTCGTCGATGTCCAGGTCCTTGGCCCATGCTTCGACCGTGAGAGAGCCGCTTTTGAATTCGTGAACCCGCTTCAGAAAGTCCCGCAATGGCTCTGCGCCCTTGGCGATATTGAAGGACTTCTCGAGCAAGCAGCAGTTGCCGAGCGCGTTCATCGTCGTCGAGAGATCTTCCAAGGCGAGGGCGGCGTCATTGTCTTCGGCGACCGCCTGTGCGGGCGCGCCTTGCAGCTTCTCCCACAGCTTCACGGCGACGACATGGTCAACGTCAATGCTCAGACTGCCCCGCTTCGATTCGCGAAGAGGCAAAGCCGACGCCTTCCAACGGCCGGCATCCAGACGGTGCCATAGCCAGAGCGGGAGAAAGTACTGGTGAACCGCGTCGCGGGTGAGCACGGCAAGGTCGTCAATGTACTTGTTCGATTCAGAGTGCAGTGCCGTGGTCCACAGCTGCATCCGATCCTGAAGCGCTTTGATGAGGGAATCGGGGGCCGCTGCTTGCTTGATGGTGTCCCAGTCCGTTGCGAGGTCCTTCACGTACTCCGCAAACGCCTTGTCGGTTGACTTGCCCCAACGCCCCGACCACTGCGAGAGCAGGATCCATCGGTCACATGCTGATTCGAACGCAGCGTCGAGACTCTTTTCGAAGCTGTCCTTCGCGGTGACGCTCAGTCTCAGTAAGTGTTCGGTCAGCCACTGCCGGCCGAGGAGGCGCCAGCACAAGAGCAGCGTCAGCACGTTCAGCGACCGATAGTGAACGCCGAAGAGGAACCCACGATCCTCGACGATCTGAGCCCCGTCAACGGCGTTCGATGCCACCGTTTCCCATCGCCGAACGAGATCCTCCGCCATCGGGCGCACCTTCTCTCCCCGGAGAAGGTCGTTTGACGTGAGCAGGTTGCCATCGCGATCGAGCACAGACCACATGGCCGACACAGCTCCCACAAGCGCGTCGATGTCGAGTTTGACTCCCACCGTGGCGAGCGCCTCTCCGAGGTCATCGAAGCACTTTCCAGCGGTCCGGTTCCCGGTCTTGGATTCGTCCCACCCGGTTTTGATCCACGCGAATGTGATCTCCTGACGGGTGAGCGCTCGACCAGCCGTGTTCAGCCGCGTGAAGATGTTGACGATGGCGTCGTTGTATAAATCCTGGGTGAAGGCCTGATCGTTGAACGGCGTAAGCTGAAGGTACGAGACCTTCGACTGCTTGATGGCGACCAGAGTGACGACGAGCTCGGCGAGCGGTTCGAGCACGTCGTCGCTCACGGCCTGCGGAACACCGTGCTCCTTCAGGAGGGGCACGAGCTTCTCGCGAAAGTGGCGCTCGTATAGCCCGGGTTGCGTGGACGCCAGATTCCAAAGTCGGCTGAGTCGTACGAAGCGGCCCTTGTTCTCCGCATCGAGACCGCTCGCGAGCGGGTGTTTGTAGTTCGGAGGGCGCCTCAGCGTCGACGGACCTCCGTCCGGACTCTGCACGACCCAGTTGAGGACGTCGCGGAAGTCCAGCTTGGTAACGTGCTCCGCCGTTTTCAATCGATCCCGGAACGCCCAAACGTCGAGCGACAGATGTCCGAGTGACCAATGACGCTTGGCGTTTCGTCCCCGCGGCCGTTCCGAGTCGAGCACTGTGGACCACTCATGATCGAGGAGACGGAAGCCCCAACTGTCCCCGCCGAACACGAGGAGAAGGCTTTGCAACCGCTGCTGTCCATCGAGCACCATCCGAAACTTCGCGGGCGGGTTGCTCTTGCTCACCTGGGCGTCGTCGAACTCACCGGTCCGATCGGCAACCCTCCAGAACGGACGTGATGGGATTCCGGCGAGGTCCTCCTTCTGGACGCTCCAGAGAAGCAGCGTTCCAAAGGGCCACCCTCGGAGCAACGAATCCACAAGGAGCGTCACCTGGCTGGGGCTCCACACGTAGGGACGCTGCAGGTCGGGGACCAGCAGCGTCGCGCCTTCGTCGGAGCTCGCCGCGCGCAACAGGTCGTGAAGTGGTTCCGATCCTTCGTCGTAGATTTTCATAGGCTCGCTCGATTGACCGGGCCGGCCATATGCTCTGCCTCTAGCCGGAACAAGGGTGGCGGGGAGAAGTCATGTCGCTCGAAGCAGAATCGCAGAGAATGCCATCACCGTAAAGAGCAAATGTAAGCGGCACGACCTGAGCAACGTGACACGCGGACTGAGTACGCGGACGCAGCAACGACCTTCGGTCCGCCCAACTATCAGTCGATTGGTCAACCGAAGCCGCCGGACGAGGTCTGTCTAGAGCGACAAACGGGTTGAAACCCCGAAAAAAAGCAGGAATTTCACAGGGAGGCGAGGAGGCGGGGAGCGAGAGACGGCGAGAGGGAGAGATTCTTTTTTCTCTTCCTCCCCGCCTCCCCGCCTCCCTGTGAAAATTCTCCGGATTTCAACATGATTGGTGCTCTAGATGGTCGTCTTTCGTGACCTCCCCTACCTCCTGCGCGGCCCTGTCAGTCCTCCTGCGCGGGCCCGTCGATCCTCCTGCGCAGGCCCCGGCGCCCTCCTGCGCGGGCCCGTCGGCCCTCCTGCGCAAGCCCCGGCACCCTCCTACGCGGGCCCGTCGGCCCTCCTGCGCAAGCCCCGGCCCCCTCCTGCGCAAGCCCCGGCTCCTCCTGCGCACCAACATTGGTGTCCTATGCTACACCCGCCCCAGTCCTGCGCGGCCCCAGCGCCCCTCCTGCGCGCCCCTGTTGGTGTCCTTCGTCACCATCGTCCGGCTCCTGCGCAGCCCCGGTGGGTCTCCTGCGCAGCCCCGGTGAGTCTCCTGCGCAGCCACGGCGTCGTCTCGCACGCCTTTTTCGTATGCTGCGCAACACTTTCTCCATCGTGCGCCCCCTTCGCCAGCTCCGTGGCCCGCTGCCGGCGGCGCCGGGCAAGCCGCTCCTCTCGATGCCGCGGCACACCGCCTCTCCCACCCTCGGCCCCAGCGCCTCCCTCCCTCGCGACGTGACCGACTCGTGCTCTCCGCTGGCCAATGCCTTGTTCGCCGCTACCCTCGCCGATGCTGCGGCCCCCCATTCCGAGGGGCGCTGGCCCCGACAAGGAGGCGTATCTTTACCATGGCAAAGGCATTCACCACCACGTCGCCCAGGACCAACAAGGTCGCAAGGAAGCGCGCTCCGCGCGAGGCACAGGGCGCGCCTCGGTCCTCGACGAGAGCAGCAGCGTACACGCTGAGCGCCGCCCGCGAGGCCGAGCTCCTCGGAGAGGCCGCGTCGCTCGGGGACAACACCCTGGTTTTTCCAGGCAAGCTCGCTCGACGCGTCATCTGGGCGAGCCGCATCCAGCTCGCCGCCGAGCGCGACGCAGCCGATCTCGTCCGCACCCCGTTCCCCGAGGACGAGCCCGCGCTCACACACGAGGAGATCCATGCGCTCCGCGACAAGATCGAGCTCCTGCGCGTCACGCAATCGCGCTGGCAAGCCGCGCAGCAGCGTCAAGAGCGGGCCATCGCGATGTTCAAGGGGCCGGCCGCCGAAGCCGCCTTGCACCGGCAGACGCTCCTCCGCTTCTTCGATCTCCGCTTCAAGAAGAGCCCTGAAGGTCAAAAGCGGCTCATGGCGATCCGCGCAGGCAGCGGCGACGCGGATCTGGTCCAGGACGTCTCCGACCTCCTCTTGCTCTGCTCCGAGCACGCGGAGGCCCTTCACAAGGCGCCTCGCGGCGAGGTCGACGCGACAGCCCGCCTCCGCGAGCTCTCGCCGCTGCTCGCGCGCATGCTCGCCGACAAGACGCTCTCTCCCGAGGCGCAGCGCTCGCGCAAGCTCCGCGACGCCGCGTACACGCTCGTCGTGCACGCCGAGCGGAGGCTGCGCGCCGCCGCGGAGTACTGGTACGCCGGCACCGACAGGATGAAGGACTATGCGCCCTTCCCCGTCTCCCGCGGCGCCGCGTCCACCGGAGAGGAGAAGGAAGGCGAAGCCTTCGCGGAGGACGGCGCGCCGGAAGGCGACGCGTCGGAGGAGAGCGCAACGGAAGACGGCGCGCCGGGCGAGGGCGAAGACGAGGGGTAATCGCCCCTGGCCGCGGCGGGCGCGTCCATGAGGGGGCGCTTGGTTCGTCGGAGGGGAACCGACAAACGCCTTACGGTATCGAACCGTATCTTCTCATCCGAAGCGCCGGTATGTGGCGATTTCTACCCCGTTGACGCCGTGCGGCTCGCGTACGTACCGTCCGCGGATGGATGTCGTCGAGCCATCGCTGGACGTCTGCGTGACGCTCGGCGGGACCGCGCCATCCGCCGAGGGCGTCCGCGCCGTTCCGGTGGCGGTCCCCGGGCCAGCAGGCGCTCCTCCGTCGGGGCGCGAGGCGAGGCGGAGGGGAGCGCGTGCGTCGTAGGCTCCAGGATCGATGCCGGGGGGTTGCTCGTCGCATCGCGGTCCTCGCGTTGAGCGCCGTGGGGGCTGCGGGCGTGTCCGGGTGCTCCTACGACCACGACTGCGCGAGGACGTTCACGTGCGAGCCGCTCCCCGGCGAGAAGCCGCCGGTGCTGCCGGCGTCGCCGTGCGACGGCGATCCTGCGGCGAGCCCGGCGAAGGACGCGTGCGGGGTGTTCGTCAGCGCCTCGTCAGGCGACGACGGGAACCCTGGCACGAAGGGCGCGCCGGTGAAGACCTTGCAACACGCGATCGGGCTCGCCGCGCACGGACGAGGCGACGGCAAGCCGCCGACCCGGCGCGTGTACGCGTGCGGCGGGTCGTTCGAGGAGGAAATCACGCTGCCTTCCGGAGTCGACCTCTGGGGCGGCCGCCGCTGTGACGACGGCGACGGGTCGTACGCGTGGTCGTTCGGCGGGCCGGAGGAGCGCACCGTCATCGCGCCGCCCGAGGGGATCCCGCTGCGGATCGTCGAGGGGGAAGACCTGCAAAGCATCCCGTGGGACGACGCGACCTCCATGGTCTTCGGCGTGCGCGCCGTGGCGGCGGACGCCTCGGCGCCGGATGGCAAGTCGTCGATCGCGATGATCTTGAGCGCGGGGACCCGGGCGATCGTGCGGGACAGCGCGATCGTCGCGGGCAACGGCAAGGACGGGGAGCCGGGCGAGGACGCGCTCAGCGAGCGAGCGACCGATGGGACGCCGGGGAACCACGGCGCGCACGCCTGCACGGCGGACGCCGCGACGGGCGCCCTTCCGGTCGTGACCGCGTGCGACGATGGAACCGAGTCCGTCGGAGGCTACGGGGGCGACGGCGGGCTCGACGCGGGGGGCGACGGGGAGCCGGGACAGCCGATGCCGGCGGCGAATCCGCAAGGCAGAGGCCTCGCGGGGGCCGGCGCAGGCAGCAGCGCGTGCACACCGGGGAAAGACGGCGCCGAAGGCGGCGAGGGCGGGCGCGCTGCCGGCGCGGTGGGCGCGGGCTACCTCTCGGAATCGTATGGCTGGATCGGCGTCCGGGGCGAGGACGGCAAGAGGGGCGGCGTCGGCCAAGGGGGGGGCGGCGGCGGCGGTGGCAAAGGGCGAGATGGCACGATCGCATGCCGCGCGGGCAGACCGCAGGGCGGCGCGGCCGGCGGCTCGGGCGGGAGCGGCGGTTGCGGTGGGCGGGGCGGCACGGGGGGCGGCTACGGCGGCACGAGCATCGGCATCGTCGCGTTGCAGGGGAGCGCGCTCACGCTCGAGGCGACCGAGATCACCGCGGGCTACGGGGCTCAAGGGGGCGCCGGCGGCAGGGGCCAACCGGGGGGCTTCGGTCGCGGTGGCGGCTCCGGCGGGGTTCACCATGAAACGGACATGTTGAACGCGTGCGGCGGCGGGGGCGGCGGCCGTGGAGGCCGCGGCGGGGACGCCGGCGGCGGCATCGGTGGCTCGTCCTACGGCGTCGCGTTCATCGGTGCCTTCGTGAGCATCGATCCGGCCGTGATCGTCCGCGTCGGAGACGGGGCCAATGGCGGGCCAGGAGGCAATGCGGCGCCTGACGACGACCGGGGCGGGGGCCAGGCCGGCGACGCCACGGCCTACCGTCCGTTCGATGCGCCCGATCCAGGGCCCCCCCAGTGACCGTGGCGGCGCGCCGCGTGCGGCGCCGACAGAGGACCATGAAGACGACCCGATCGACCTATCCGGTTCTTGCACTGCTGTTCGTCGTGGCCGGGTGCGGGACCGCGCCGGTCGCGAGCGACGCCGGCGGAGCACCGTGCGACGGCTCCGCGTCGTGCCACGACAAGGCGCCGCCGGAGTCCGTCTGTCTCGAGCGCCTCGCCGCCGATGAGCTGGTGGACGGCTGCGGCGTGTTCGTGACCAACGAATTCGGAGGCGGTGACGACGCGAACCCCGGCACGACGAAAGAGAAGCCGGTGCGCACGCTCCAGCGCGCTGTCGAGATCGCGCGCACCGGGCGCGGGCGCGTGTTCGTCTGTGCCGACGGGTTCCATGGTCCGCTGGAGCTGCCCTCCGGGGTCGATCTCCTCGGAGGGTTCCATTGCTTCCAGTGGCAGCGTCAGGCAGGCAGCGTCTCCCAGCTTCAGGTCACCGACAAGCCGGCTTTTCCCCTGACCGTCGTGCCGGCGACCGCCGAGGATACGGGCGCTGCGGACGGGGTATCGAGGATCGTCGACATGAGCCTGAGTTCATTTGGCACGATCGCGATGCTCGTCCAGTCGAACACCGAGGTCGAGATCCTCCGAGGCCGGTTTCGCCCCTCCTATGGGTGGGGGGGCCATCATGGCGAGGATTTGCCCGATCCGAGCGACGCAGACGGCGCCGATGGAATGTACGGCGGCGATGCGTGCTCGGCGGAGACCGTGGCCGGCGGGCCTGCCGTGGTGAACCCGTGCGAGAGTGGGATCTCGAGCGTCGGCGGCAAGGGCGGTGACGGATTGCCCGGCGGCGCGGAGGACGGGCGCGACGGCGAGCCGACCCCGACGCCGAACCCCAACAACTACGGACGGCGAGGACTCGGGGACGTGGCCGACGTGGGCTGCACGGACGGCGATTACGGGATCTACGGCGCGCGGGGCACCGTCGGCGCTCCCGGCAAGGGCATCGGGCGCATCAGCGAGGCCGGCTGGGAAGCGGGCTGGGCCGGCGACGGCGGCTGGGGCACGCCAGGCCAGGGCGGCGGCGGAGGCGGCGGCCGCAGGGGCGGGCTCGGCGTGTGCGGCGCGGCGTCCAGGGGAGGCGCCGGGGGAGGATCGGGCGGGGCCGGCGGCTGCGCTGGCCGAGGCGGCAAGGGGGGCGAGAACGGCGACCCGAGCATCGGCATCGTCGCGCTGCACGCCAGGGTGACCGTGCGCGACACCGAGATCGTGGCGCTCGCCGGCGGCCAGGGCGGCGACGGCGGCGAGCCCCAGCGAGGCGGACGAGGCGGCCGGGGCGCGCCGGGCGGCGTGCTGGAGGACGGCTCGGCCTATTCCTGCAACGGGGGCCCGGGGGGCGCCGGCGGCGAGGGCGGTTATGGCGGCCCGGGGCGCGGCGGCGACTCGATCGGCATCGCAACCCTCGACGAGGACCGGCTCACGGTCGAGGGCGTCACCTTCACGCTGGGTCCGCCGGGCAAGGGCGGCATCAGCTGGGACGAGCAGGGCAAGATGATCACGGGCGAAGACGGCGTCGCCGTGGAGACGCTCAGGTTTCCTGAATAGCTGGATTGGAGCTCGCCCGCGCCCGCACAACGCCCCGCGATGAATCAGCCGGCAAGGCCCGTCGGATTCATCACCTTGCTGGGCCACGTCCATCCATCGTCAGGAGAGCACTTCGGTGGCAGTCTTCGCCCCGAGGACGTTATCGATCCAGCGGTCGAGGGTCGCGATGTCCGTGCATGCCTGGATGCGCGCGCTCTCGTTCTCGGTGAGCACGATCCCTGCACGCGCAAGCAGCCGCAGCAGCGTGTCCCTCTTGCCCTTGAGCTCGCCCTCACGGATGCCCTCGAGCTTGCCGCGATCGACGAGCTTCTGCACGAACGGAGGAAACGTCGCCTCGCCTTCGATCTGCCGTTCCATGACCAATGCCTCCAGAGCCTGCCTCATGGGCTCCCGCAACCCGTTCCAGATGAGCTGAAAATAGACCATCGCGTGCGCCTGGTCGAGCCGGCCGAGGCCGGCGAGCGCCGCCTGGACCACGGTGAGCCCGCTCGGCCCGTTGCCGTGCGCCACCGCCGAAAGCACGGCGAGCTCCGTCTCCTGCTCTGCGTCGGCCGGGTCGGTGATCTCGGGGACGACGGCCGGACCGAGCACCAGCGGCTCGACGTTGCCGCGGCCCAGGCCGAGGTCGATGTTCTCCCCGGCCCAGGCAGCCACGCCGGCGTCCGGCGCGACCACGAGGACGATCGTGCCGCAGCGCTTCCTGGCGCGCACGACCGCGACGTACGCCGGCCACGAGAACTTCTTGTCCGGGTCCACGTCACGCTGCACCTCGATGACGATCGCCAGCACGAGCGCGTCGTTCTCGTCTCGAAGCTCGAGCACCAGATCGGCGCGGAACTCCACCGGGAGGAGCTGGTCGAGCGACGACTCGACCACCGCGACCGAGGCGTGCGGCGGCACCTCGACGTGGAAGAGCGTCGCGAGCAAGCGGGGCGCGAGCTCCGGGTGCTCGCGGAACATCTCGACGAGGGCGTTGTGCTCGAGCGTCGGCATGACGCTCGGCCTTCAGCACCCCCCATGCCGACACGAAACGCCGGGGAAATGCGAGCAGAGCTCCAGCTCAGGGGTGGCGGCGCCATGGCGGACGGGGGCGACCACCTCGCGCCACGCCAGGGCACGGCGGCCCAACGCTCCGGGCTTCGCTTGCAGTCGGCCGTAGCCGGGGCGCGGTGCCGAAGCCAAGAGACACGAGCGCACCGCAGCGCAACGCTTCGGGAGCACCCCGACCTCAGGCCCGGCCGAGGATGCGGCGGAAGAAACCGGTCTTCGGGGGCGGTGCCTCGACGGGTCGCCCGGCCAGCCAGCAGTCGGCGACCACGAGAGTCGCGCGCTCCGGGACCTGAGCGGAGGGTCATGGCCTGTCCGGTCGACCTGCGATCGATGAAGGCTTCCCATTGTGCCTCGATGGCAGCGATGTTGAAGCGGTCGCGATCGAGCTCCTGCTCCCAGACGCGAAGAATGTCGTCGTGAAGCCGCGCGAAGCGCGCCGCGAGGGGCTCGCGAGCGAGCACCATGGCGTGGACGGCACACGCGTCGGCGATGGTGTGCTTCCAGCGATCGGGGGCCTGCACGTCACGATGGGACCCCATGGATCACCTCCCGTTCACGGCCAGGCTCTCGAGAGGGTCGACGAGCTCGACGCGGCTCCACACGTCCCCCTCGCACGAGCCCTCGGCTTCGATCCAGGCGCGACACTGCGCGCACTCGGTATAGATCTGGAAGTGCTCGGGCAGCCGAAAGCGCTCGCGATCGGACGCCGGTAAGGCGCACTCCTCGTCGACGTGCTGCCGCGGCGGCGAAGGCATCCCCTGCACCCATTCGAAGAGGCCGCAGGGACCGTCCTTTCCTTGCCAGCCGTCGAGCGTCGACCGACACCTGGGGCAAGCGAGCGGCGGCGTCGGCGTGTACCAGTCGAACATCCCCATGCTGGAAACCTGTCAATGCGGTCGGAACGCCCAACGACTACCCGCTCACCCGCGGTTCGCCCTGCCACGCGAAGCGCGGCAGGGCGAACCGTCGGTACCTGGCACGCTTGTCCTCGCACGACGACGCAGTGTCGCCGCGTGCTCGACGGAGACGACCACGGTGACGCTTACCGACGGCCAAAGGCTCGTCGTCTGGGTGCGCGACGGGATGGGCGCCAGGGATCGCGGCGTGCCGCTGCCGCGCCCGCTGCTCGCGCGTCTGCGTCAGTACTGGGAAACCGAGCGGCCCCGATCCTCGGCGCCGTACCTGTTCGTCCCGCAGGACGGCGTCGCTCCCATGCACGAGACGACGCTGCAGAAGACGTTCACGGCGGCGCCAGTACAGCAGACGTCGCTTTGCATGCGCGATGGCGAGCACGAGCGTGTGCTCGGGGTGCACCTCGAACGCAATGACGTACGGAAAACGGTCGACGATCGCTCTGCGAATGCTCCGTGGTGCAGGAGAAGTCCCTGGCCAGAGCTGAAAAGATGCCGGGGCCTCTCCAATCTTATCGAGCATCGACGAGAACCTCGGCGATGAACTCGTCGCCCAGCCCGGGGCACCTCTCGTCGTACCAGATGGCCGCCGCACGAAGCTCACCGCGCGCCTCAGGATGAAGCTCGACCCGCACGCCGGTCCTCGAGTTCCTTCAGGATCTCCGCCCGCGCCGTGCCCCAGTCGACCGTCTGGGCCTTACCCTCCGCGACCTCGCGCGCTCGGCGCGTCAGCTCACCCGCCCACGCTGCTGCGACCTCCTCGGCGTCGGGCTCCTCAAGGCTGGAGAGCACTTCTTCTGCCAGCCGGGCCCGCTCGTGGCGGGGCAACAGCAGCACCTGCGCGAGAAGTTCCTCAATGGACATAGGGGAACGATAGCATGGCTCGGGTCCGCCACGCACGGCGATGCGGCCTCCAGCTCGATGGCCCGCCGCACCCGCGCCAGGCTGGTCTGCTCGCGGGCCAGAACAGGCGATGGGTTCGGCATGCCGATGCTTCTCCGGGCCGCGCAAACACCGAGGTCGAGATCCTCCGAAGCTGGATTCACCCCTCCTACGGATGGGGGGCACGAGAGCGATCTCAACTGAAGCCGCTTCGTGTCGGGCGAGTTGACCGATCATCCGAACGACTTTGGCACCGCGGTGCTCGGAGCCGCTTGACGAAGATGGAGGCTCTCGCGCGCGGTCTGGCGTTGGAACTCGCGCCGCCGTCCGCGGCATGGCACGCTCCGGCGTGGGCCGGTGGATCCGGCCACCGATCGGAGAACGACATGATCACGCTCTATGGCTTCGGACGTATCTTTCCCGAGGGGGTCGGCGAGACCAAAGACCTCCGGGCGCAGTGGGCGCTCGAGGAGACCGGGCTGCCGTATCGAGTCCACGCGCTCGACCACACCGCCGGCGAGCTCGACAGCGACGCCTACGGCCGCATCAGCCCCTTCCACCAGGCGCCGGTCATCGACGACGACGGCTTCGTGGTGGCCGAATCTGCCGCGGTGGTGCTCTACCTGGCGGAGAAGGCCGGCAAGCTGATCCCGGGCGACGTCCAGGGCCGCACCCGCGTCGTCCAGTGGTGCTTCGCCGCGGTCAGCACCGTCGAGCCGACCCTGGTGTGCATCGACCTGATCGGGATATTCGACAGCGGCAAGGCCGCACACAAGCTCCACGCGGAGGTGCCCAAGCTCGCCCGCCGCTGGCTCGGCGACGTCGAGCGCCGCCTCGAGGACCGCGAGTGGATCGCCTGCGCCGATTTCACGGCGGCCGACATCATGATGGCCGGCGTCCTGCGCAGCATCCGCAAGACCGACCTGATGGATCCCTTCCCGAGGCTCAAGGCCTACTACGAGCGCTGTCAGGCCCGCCCGGCGTGGCAGCGCACCCTTGGCCTCTACGCCGAGCGACTCGGCGTGAGCGTCGACGACATCCGCTAGAGCGACAAACGGGTTGAAACCCCGAAAAAAAAGCAGGAATTTCACAGGGAGGCGAGGAGGCGGGGAGCGAGAGACAGCGAGAGGGAGAGATTCTTTTTTTCTTCCTCCCCGCCTCCTCGCCTCCCTGTGAAAATTCTCCGGGTTTCAACATGATTGGTGTTCTAGAGCGTAAGTTCTCGTCACGACGGGGCAGCGCAGACAGCGCGAGGATCTACGAACCAACGCAGCTCGCGAGGCGATTTCTCATCGTGGTGCTCGGGTGGCATCGCGCGGTTCGGCTCAAGTGACAAAGTGACAGGAGCGGAGGTTGGCCGGCTCTGGACGGTGGTCGTGCGAAGGACTGCTCCTTGGCCCAGAGCTGCTGGCCGCGCTATCACGATGCGGTCACTGTTCCTTCTTGCACGTTACGTCACACTGCCCGGCGCTCACTCTTGCCTTCTGAATGCCGCCGGCACACGGGTTGAGCGGCTTTCGACCGCTGCATGCACATCCTTGTTCGGACGCTTCGGGGGTGCTCCCGTCCGGACAGATGAGCGCGATCCTCTTCAAGCTTTGAGGCGTGGGCTTGCAGATGAAGCCACACTGTTTTCGATCCACCCGGAGCGCTTTGATGCCATCCGCGCACACATTCAATTCATACCCTTCGCAGTCGCAGCGACCCGACTGGTCATCGGGAGGAAACGCGTTCTCACAACGGAGAACCATGTCGCCCGTCTCCTCGTCATTGCCATTCACCGTCCAGTTGGGGATCGGCCTCCCCTTCCTCGAAGGAGCAGGCGGCGTGCTGGAAACATCATCTCGAACGCGACTCGACGAGGAAGGCTGGCTCGGAGCCACATCGATTGCGACAGCCGTCGGCGGCGGCTCTGCAGATATGATCGCTGCGGGGACGTCCGGCTTCGGCGCGGCTGCCGGTGCGCTGGGTGCGGAGCAGGCTGTGGCCAAGAGCGCAACGATGGGGAGAGATCGAACGAGGCCTGTGCTCACTTGTGCTCCTGTTGCCCGGTAGTCCCGGAAGCCTTGCGTCTTCGAGACATCGTCTTCCTTCTCGCGGATGCGTCGCGGCACCCCGTAGCATATCTTCGTATTTCCGCGGACAGGTCGCGATCTTCCGCAGGCTATCTGCGCATCTCCGGAGACAACTCGCGCCCGCCTTGCGCCGATAAAGGTCAATGCGGGTCCGATCCTGCGACGGGTCGACAGGTCCTCTACCACCTGCACGAATCGGCGGTGCAAAGGGCCGTGCACGATGCCGGACGCGCGGCGGGGCTCACCAGGCGCGCGACATGCCAACCCCTCCGCCACAGCTTCGCGACCCACCTGCTCGAGGCGGGCACCGACATCCGGACGATTCAGACATGGCTCGGCCACAAGGATGTGCGGACCACGATGATCTACACCCAGATCGTCGACCGCGGCCCTCTCGACCGCTGACCGCCGCTTCCGCGT
The DNA here is from genome assembly GCF_051521455.1 of Sorangium sp. So ce887. Taxonomy (NCBI): domain Bacteria; kingdom Pseudomonadati; phylum Myxococcota; order Polyangiales; family Polyangiaceae; genus Sorangium; species Sorangium sp. So ce887. The sequence continues at coordinate 8,083,111 of NZ_CP150354.1, forward strand.
GGCGCGCCTTGAACTTCGATCCCAGCCCCACGTGCCGGCCCCACGCATTGTGGAAAGATAGCGTATCCGACGGCTGCCCCTCCTTGTCAAGGAGACCGGCGCAGGATCGTGCGGGCGCTACACCGGACGAAGGCGCGAGCCCCTGCGCCGTGGAGAGCGCCCCGTCGTGCCCCGAGGGCGCCGCCGCGCAGGAGCGCCGCGAGCCGCCGTGAGGGCACGCCCTCGCGCCGGAGCTCCCTCCCGCTCCGCGCTGCCCCCGTGTGGCTGTCCGTAACACTGACGCCAGAACACTGATGCCAGGCGACCACACCCCCCCTGCCGCCGCCCCGCCCATCGCTCCCCGCACCTCCGAACACCGCGCCTCCCGGGCGCGCCGCGCGCCCCCGCCTCCGCGCACGCGCCTTGCTCTTGCTCGGCCGCGCGCCGTCGACTCCTCGACAGCGTTCTGGGTTTGCTGTTGCTCGCGCTCGCCGAGCAGCCCGCCACCTCCGGAGGCCTCATGCATCGGAATCTCTCCCGCACGACAACCCACCTGGCTCTCGCGGCCTTGAGCGCGATCGCCGCCGGCGTCGCGGCCTGCTCCTCTCTCCCCGACGACTCCGCGAATCGGTTGCCGTCGAGCCCCGCGCTCGACGAGCCCCCGCCGCCCATCAGCGGCGGCACGCTGCTGATCGCCCGCGACGGGCACACCGCCGTGGCGGCCGACCCCGATCGCGACGGCGTCTGGGTGGTCGACACCGACGGCGGCGAGCCCCGCGCGATCCCCCTCGCGCGCGGCGACGAGCCCGGGCGCGTCGTCGAAGACGCGGCCGGCCGCGTCCACGTCGCCCTGCGCCGCGCAGGCGAGCTCGCGACGATCGATGTCGGGACGGCGAAGGTGCTCGACCGGCGCGCCGTCTGCCCCGCGCCGCGCGGCCTCGCCTACGACGCGTCGCTCGACGCGATCCATGTGGCCTGCGCCGGCGGCGAGCTCGTGACGCTCCCGGCCCAGGGCGGCGCCGCGCTCCGGAAGCTACGGCTCGACGCCGACCTGCGCGACGTGATCGTCGAGGGCGATCGACTGCTCGTCAGCCGGTTCAAATCCGCGGAGACCCTCGTCGTCGGCCCGGACGGAGAGGTGCTCTCGCGGCGGTCGCTCCCGTCGTTCACCGCGAACGCCGCCGTCGACTCCGACTACCGCCCCTCGGTCGCCTGGCGCATGGTCGCCCTCCCCGGCGGCGGCGCGGCGATGGTCCACCAGCGCGCGTTGACCTCGCCCGTCGTGCTCGCCCCCACGGGCTACTACGAGGCTGCCGCCTGCGATGGCGGCATCCTGCACGGCGCCGTCAGCGTCCTGCCCCCGGCCTCGGCCGCTCCAGGCGACGGAGCCGAGCCCCCGACGCCGGCCCTCTGGCAGATCGCGCTCCCGGTCGACATCGCGGTCGCGCCGGACGGAAAGCGCGCCGCGGTCGTGGGCGCCGGCAACTACACGACCGAGTTCATCCACCTCGACACCATCACGAGCGAGGACGCCTCGGGCACGTGCGGTGTCTACAAGCAGTGGCAGCACTCGAGCCAGCCGATCGCCGTCGCCTTCACAGCGCGGGGCCGTGCGGTCGTCCAGTTCCGCGAGTCGGCGAGGATCGAGGTGCTCGATATCGACACGTTGGATCGCGTGGGCATCGACCTCCCCGGTGACAGCGTGAGGGACCCGGGACACGCGCTGTTCCACAAGCCGCCGCTCAGCTCCCGCGGCATCGCGTGCGCCTCCTGCCATCCGGAAGCGCACGAGGACGGTCACACGTGGCGCTTCGACAAGCTCGGCCTCCGGCGCACCCAGACGGTCGCGGGCGGCGTGCTCAGGACAGCTCCCTTCCACTGGAGCGGCGACCAGAGCGACCTCACCCACCTCATGCGGGAGGTCTTCGTCTCGCGCATGGGCGGCTCATGGCCAGGAGATCGGAATGTCGAGCTCCTCGAGCGCTTCCTCGACAGCGTGCCGGCGCTCCCTGCCTCGCCCCCCGACGACCTGGCCGCCGTCCGGCGAGGAGAAGCCCTGTTCCATGACCCGCAGGTAGGCTGCGCGACATGCCACGCAGGGCCGATGCTCACGAACAACCTCAACGAGGATGTCGGGTTCGGCGAGGCACTCCAGGTGCCCTCGCTGATCGGCCTCTCCGCGCGAGCGCCGTTCATGCACGACGGCTGCGCGAGGACGCTCCGCGACCGGTTCGACCCGGCCTGCGGCGGCGACCGCCACGGCGACGTCTCCGCGCTCGCCCCGGCGCAGCTCGACGAGCTCGTGGCGTACCTCGAGTCGCTCTGACGCCACGGAAGGCGCTCCGCCGCTCACGGCCAGGGATCGCGCCGTGAGGGGGCACGCGTACGTTACTCGCTCACGGAATCGAGGCGCTTGTTCGGGCTGCATCAGGAGAGCACGTCGGCAGCAGTCTTGGGTCGCGTCCTGTCCGATCTCGCAGGCCCCTCCCATGTCGCAGAAGTGCGCGGAATGACCGTGCTTTCTGTTGGGTTTCGATGGGTTGGGCGAGGGCTGCCGAGCCAGACTGGCCGACTTTGCCTGCAACAGGGGCCCCGGGGGCGACGGCGGCGAGGGCGGTCGTAGCGCAAGGCGCTGCCGTGGATCGTAGTGAAAGTAAGTGCCGTAGCGTAGAAGTCGGCGGGGTTAGCCGCCTTATGCCCCCATATAGGCCGCCAGCTCGTCAGGACTTCCCATGGGAAAGGCTTCCTTCAAATGGTCGAGGAAGGCGGATACACGAGCGCTCAGCAGCCGCCGGGACGGATAGAGCGTCCACAGGGCGATGTCTGGGCCGTCCACATCGCCCCAATGCACCAGAGTTCCAGCGGCCAGATCGTGACTTACAAGTGAGATTGGGAGGCGTCCGGCGCCGACGCCCGCTCGGACAGCATCGCGGACCAGGACGAGCGACGATAGGCGCAGGACTGGATCAACCACGATGCGTGATCTTCCAGCTGGCGCCTTGACATCCCAGGCTGCAGTCCGGTCGCCTGCCCCCCGCACTACAGCCGGAACAGCAAGATTGTCCGCCGGTCGAGCGAGGCCCGGGCTCGCGACGACGACCAGCCGATCGCGCAGCAAGATTCGTCCGACAAGGCTTTCATCCGGATCCGGATTGACCCGGATCACCAGGTCATAACCTTCCTCTACCATGTCGACGGCCCGATCTTCCGTCGTGACCTCAAGCCGGACCTCCGGATATTTCAGCGCGAACTCGGCCGCAAGCTGACCCATCGTGATCTGCGAGAAGAGCAAAGGCGCGCTAATTCGTAACTTGCCTCGCGGCCGGTCCCCACCCGAGGCGATCGCTGCCGCAGTCTCGTCGAGCTCGATAAGCAATGCCCCCGTTCGCTCATAGAGCGCCCGTCCTTCCTCGGTGAGCTTCAGTGTGCGCCCCCCGCGCTCGAAGAGACGCAGGTCGAGGGCGGTCTCCAGCTCCGCGACCCGGCGGGACAGGGTCGCTTTCGGGCGCCCCGCGGCGCGTGCGGCTCGTCCGAAGCCTCCGTGTCGGGCGACGAGGCTGAAATCAGCGAGAGCAAGCAGATCCATGCGTTCCACCAGTGAGACGGTCTGTCCCAAAATATCGTCTATCGGCACGAATGTAAATCACCAATTTACAGGGTGTCTTTTGACCCAAACCGGAATGATCCCCATGACCATCCTCGTTACCGGCGCAACCGGCACAGTCGGCCGCCAAGTCGTCGAACAGCTCGCGAAGCGCGGCGCCGACGTGCGCGCTCTCGTCCGTGATCCCGCCAAAGCTGACTTCCCGGCGGGCGTCGCCGTCGCGCCGGGCGACCTGCTCGACGTCGACTCGCTGCGGAGCGCCTTCTCGGGCGTCTCCACGCTCTTCCTGCTCAACGCCGTGGCGCCTGACGAATTCACCCAGGCCCTGATCGCGCTCAACCTCGCCCGCGAGGCCGGCATCGAGCGGATCGTCTACCTGTCGGTGATCCACAGCGACCTCTACGTGAACGTGCCGCACTTCGCGGGCAAGTTCGCCGTCGAGCGCATGATCGAGCAGATGGGCTTGAACGCCACCATCCTGCGTCCCGCGTACTTCATGAACAACGATCTCACGATCAAGGACGTGGTGACCGGACACGGCGTCTACCCGATGCCGATCGGCGGCAAGGGGCTCGCCATGATCGACGCGCGCGACATCGGCGAGATCGCGGCCATCGAGCTGATCCGCCGCGAGCAGGCCGCCGCCCCGCTCCCCCTCGACCGGATCAACCTCGTCGGTCCCGACACGCTGACCGGTGCGGATGCCGCAGCCATCTGGACGGAGGTCCTGGGGCGCCCGATCGCCTATCCTGGCGATGACACCGCCGGGCTCGAGCAGAACCTCCGGCAGTTCATGCCGAGCTGGATGGCCTTCGACATGCGCCTGATGAGCGAGCGCTTCCTCACCGAGGGCATGCTCCCCGAGGCCGGCGATGTGGCACGTCTCACCACGCTCCTGGGACGCCCCCTGCGCTCCTACCGCGACTTCGCCGCCGAGATCGCGACCTCGGTCCAACGGCCGAGCGAACCCCAACACTCACGACAAGGAACATCCTCATGATCTATTCGACCGCCACCGTCCCGGTGAACCCGGAAAGCGAGACCGAGCTGACCCGCGCGCAGGCCTGGGAGGGCCTGGTCCTCAAGGCCCGCGACGCCCGCCTGTTCCTACCGCCCGGCCTCTGCACCCGTTGCGACGTCGTCGAGGAGAGCGGCTCTCACATCGTGCGTGAAGCCACGATCGCAGGCGACGACCTGCGCGAGATCATCACGTTCGAGCCACAGAGCAAGGTCACTTTCTTCCAGGCCACCGGTCCCCGCGAGGGCGCGATCATCAACGAGCTGTTCGAGGACGCCGACGGCACGCTCCAGCTCCGCTTCTACTGCTACCTCGGCCTGCGCGGCAAAGAGCCGAACGGCCCCGAGGAGCAGGCCGAGCAGGAGTGGATGAACGGCGACAAGGGCTACAAGAGCGCCTTGCTGTCGACGCTGAAGCGCACCCGCGAGCTGCTCGCGGAGGGCCGGCGCTGATCACCACAAGGGACATGAACGACGGGACTGCCTCTCAGGAGGCGTCCCGCTTTCCGAGGTATTCACCGCCATCCACTGGATCGTGCGGCCCCGACATGAGGCGCGAGCGTTTTCGACGCTGGCCGACGCGGAGGAGTGGCTTCTCTCGAGGTTGCGCGCCACGGGCGCCGAAGTCACTGCTGCTGCCGCTCCGCGCTAGGGTGCGGGTGCCGCGGCGTCTGCCGATGGGAGGGGGCGATCGACGAGCCGACCCCGACGCCGAATCCCAGCAACTACGGACGGCGAGGACGCGGGGAGGGGGCCGACGTGGGCTGCACGGACGGGAGCTACGGGAGCTACGGTGCGCGAGGCACCGCCTGCAGGGCGCCTCCCTCTTCGGTCTCGAGGAGCACGACGGCCCCGGCGGCCGCGGCGTGACCCGCCTCCATGGCGTCAGCGCCGTAACCGCCCATCGGCCGCCATGGGCGTGGCCCCTCGCGGCGCGCGCCGGGGTCGGCGAACCTGGACGCGGGGCGCCAGGGCGGCTCACTCGGAAAAGCGGAGTGTCTCGACCGCGACGCCGCCCTCGCCCCAGGTAGCAGGATCCGCGGGGTTGCCGGTGGCCCGCCCTCGCCGGGTCTCCGCAGCGGCGGCCTATCTTCGGAGATGCGCAGATAGGTCGCGGAAGTCGCTGCCTAGTCACGGGAATGCGCAGAGTTGCCGCGGAGCGTCGCGACCTGTTCGCGGGAATACGGAGATTGGCCGCGGTGCCTCGCCGTCTACATGCTATAACTCGCCGCTAGGCCCTGCGACGCAGCTGATTGCGACCTTGACCGGACATGGAATGAATCGAGGGAACGAATGAACGGAGGAGACCAGATCGCGAGGGCCGTCGGAGCGATCGTAGACTCTGGCGCGCTTGCCAACGCAGCAACGATGGTTTGGCGCGACGGCAAGGTGGTTCAGCGCGCGTCTGTTGGGTGGCGAGACCTGGAGGCCAAGCTGCCCCTTGAGCATGACAGTCTGTTCCGCATCGCGTCGATGACGAAGCCGATCACCTCGACGGCGGCGCTCATGCTGTTCGAGGAGGGGCGCTTCGCGCTGACCGATCCGATCACCCGCTGGGCACCGGAGTTCAGAGACATGCGCGTCCTGCGTTCTCCCACGGGCCCGCTCGACGAGACCGACCCGGCAGAACGACTGATCACCTTCGAGGATCTGCTGACGCACCGCTCGGGACTAACCTACGGGGCTTTGCATCCTGGGCCCATCGCGAAGGCCTATGGGGAGGCGCTGGGAGGCGATATCGATAGCCACGTAGCGCCCGATGATTGGATCACGCGGCTGGCTGCTTTGCCGTTGCTCGACCAGCCGGGGGCCACCCTTCACTATGGTCACTCGACCGATCTCCTTGGGTTGCTCATCGCACGCATCGAGGACGCGCCGCTCGGCGACGTGCTCAAGCGCCGGATCTTCGATCCGCTTGGCATGGCCGACACCAGCTTCATCGTGCCACGTGAGAAGCGGAACCGGCGAGTCAAGAACTACGGGTTCGATGGTTCGGGCCGCCTCTCCGCGCGCCTCACCTGTCCAGGCGACTCGACGGTTCCTGAACGGCCTGATGACATGGAATATGTCTCCGGCGGCCAGGGGCTGTGGTCGACGTTGGACGACTATCTCGCGTCCGCCCGCATCTTCCTGGGAGCAGGCGCCGTGGATGGCGTGCGTATATTGCAGCCCGAAACTCTCGCCTTGATGACCTCCAACCGTCTCACGGAGCAGCAGCGCGCTACGGCTGAAGTGGGAGGCATGCCGCTCTTCCGGGGCGGTCATGGGTTCGGGATGGGCGTCGCCGTGGTACTCGATCCGAAGAAGGCCGAGCCCACGGTGTGTGGGGGCCGCAAGGGTGCAGTCGGTTGGCCTGGCGGCTTCGGAGGCTGGTGGCGCGCGGACGCCAACGACAACTCGGTGCTGATTTTTCTGGCACATAACATGGTCGAGCGGGACCAGCTCAGCAGAGGCATCGGCTTGGGAGTCTACGAAGCCATCACCCAGTTCCAAGCCTTGGCGTCGGCCGACGACCGCTGACGACCTTATCACTCAGCAGCCGGCTAACATCAGCGCCGGCCGCTTCGAGCTGCTCCCCGGCCGCCGCGCAGGCCCGCGTGCGCATCTTTCCCCGGCGCATGTTCACGAGCGCCGGCGAGGAGGGGGAGCCCGGCGCACCAGTCGAGCACCTCGGAGAACCGGCGAGCGACCAGGACGCCGAAGAGCGGATCGCGCGCGAGCTTGGCCTGGGTGGTCGCCGGGCTCGAGAGGCCGCAGAGGAAGCGCGCCGCCTGGCGAGGGTGACCCAGGGCGCCCCCGTGCGCCGCGCGCAGCGCCGTGAACGCGGCGACGTCGAGCCCCGCCGGCATCGGCGGCGCGCGCGGCGGCTCCGGCAGCCTCAGGGCGACCCGGGTGCGGCAGAAGGTGCAACGCCCGCACGCGGCGTCGAGGCGCTCGCCGAAGTACTCGGCGAGCGCGGCGGCGTGACAGCGCTCCGCGGTGAACAGCTCGAGCACCTGCCGCACGCGCGCGATCTCCGCGTCCTCGCGCCTCGCGAACCGCGCCAGGAGCTCGCCGACGAGGGCGGGCGCGTCGTCCGGCGGCGCGACGCGCACGAAGCGGTGCCGCAGGTCCGACGCCTTGAGCTCCGCGAGCCCCTGCCGCTCGAGGTACTCGAGCGCGCGCACCACCCGCTCGCGCGGCTGGTCCAGCGCGGCGGCGGCGGCGGCCGGATCGATCGCGTACAGGACTCGCCCCCTCTTCGCATGGCCGAAGAGCGCTTCGAGGAACCGCGCCGGCTCGCCCTTCACCGTCGCGACGACCTCCTCGAGCTTGCGGTGGAGCCGCACCTCGTAGCCGGCGTAGAACGGCGTGAGCTGCCGGACCGCGCCCATCAGCTCGAGGTAGGTCAGCGCGGTGCGGAGCACGAGCGGCCGGACGTCGTGGCGCGCCGACAGCGCGTGCAGGCCGAGCTCCACCTGGGGCGCGCCGAGCACGACGCCGACCACCCGGTGGAGCGCCTCCGCGGTCGGCGTATCGCCATAGGCGAAGTTCTCGAGGACCGGCAGATCGTCGCCGCACACGAAGAGCTCGACCGCCGAGGGCGCCTGATCCCTGCCCGCGCGGCCGATCTCCTGGCTATAACTCTCGAGGCCCTTCGGGAGATTGTAATGGTCGACATAACGCACGTCGGCCTTGTCGATCCCCATCCCGAACGCAATGGTGGCGACCACGACGCCGCGGTCGCTCTGCATCCAGTCGTCCTGCACGCGCGCGCGCTCCACCGCGTCCATTCCGGCGTGGTAGGCGCGCGCCGGCAGCCCCGCCGAAGCGATCTGCTCGGCCACGTGCTCGGCGGTCTTCTGGAGCGTGACGTACACGATGGTGGAGCCGGGCGGCCGGGATCTCAGGCGCTCGATCAGGATCCGGTCGCGCGCGGGCGCGCTCACCGCCGTCGCGCGGATCTCGAGGTTCGGCCGGTAGAAGCCGGTGACGATCGCGTGCTCCTCGCGGATGCCGAACGTGGCGCAGACGTCGCGCACGACCCCGGGCGTCGCGGTGGCCGTCAGCGCGAGCACGCGCGGCACGCCGAGCGCCCGGGCGGTGTCCGCGAGCCTCAAGTAGTCGGGGCGGAAGTTGTGCCCCCATTCCGAGATGCAGTGGGCCTCGTCCACCGCGAACAGGGCGATCTTGAGCTCTTTCAGCAGCGCCATGAAGCGCTCGCTCACGAACCGCTCGGGGGCGACATAGAGCAGCTTCGTCTTGCCCGAGCGCAGGTCCCTGTGCGCCTCCGCCGCGTCGTCGGTCGACAGCGACGAGTCGAGCCGGACCGCGGCGATGCCGCGCGCCGTGAGGAAATCGATCTGATCCTTCATCAGCGCGATCAGCGGAGAGATGACGATCGTGACCCCGTCGAGGAGCAGCGCGGGGAGCTGGTAGCAGAGCGATTTGCCGCCGCCTGTCGGGAAGACCGCGAGCGCGCTGTGGCCCGAGAGCAAGGCATCCATGACCGCGCGCTGGCCTGGGCGGAGATCGCGGAACCCGAACCGCGCCTCGAGCACGTCGAGCAGATCCTGGCGGGGGAGCGTCGGCCGGTCCAAGGGGCGCATCCTACACATCGTTCGCGCCGAGGGGGGTCCTGCCCCGCTTCCGTCGACACCCCCGGAGGCACCCGGGGGCAGGGATGGGACGGAGAAGGAGGAGGGCGCTCGAGCCCGGGCGGCGGCGGGCGGACGACCCGATCGGGGATCGGTGTAGACTGCGAGGCCGGAGCTGGGCGATGGGCGGCAAGCTGTTCAACCTACCGAGGATGCCCCGAGGCGAGTACCTGGCGATCGAGGCCGAGGTGCGGCGCTACCTCGACGTCAAGCTGCCGGGGCAGTACCGCATCCCGCGCTACTACGGCGACAAGCCGGACTTCGGGGACATGGATGTGATCGTCGCGTCGCGGCCGGACTGGGGCGAGGTGCGCGCCGAGATCGCGCGCGACCTCGGGGTCACGCAGACCAAGGCCGTGGGGCACGTGTTCTCGACGGTGTACCGCGGGCTGCAGACCGATTTCTTCCCGGTGCCGGAGCGCTACCTCGAGAGCGCGTACAGCTTCATGTGCTTCAACGACGTGGGGAACTTCATCGGGCGGATCTGCCGGCGCTTCGACCTGAAGTACGGGGAGCGCGGGCTCGCCTACGTGTACCGGCGCGAGGGGGGCAATTACCGGGCAGACCTGGAGGTGACGCGGGATTTCGAGCGGATCTGCGGCTTCCTCGGGTTCGATCACGGGGCGTGGCAGGCGGGGTTCGCGTCGCTGCCGGCGGTGTTCGACTGGGTGATCGCGAGCCCTTATTTCTCGGTGGCGCCCTACCTCGATGATGGCGAGAGCCCGCTGCGGGAGCGCGCCGGCGTGCGGTCGACCGTGGCGCGGTTCATCGAGTACCTGAGCGCCCGGGGGATCGACAAGCGGCCCACCCTCGGGGACCGGCGGTCGTACCTGCCCATGATCCTCGCCGCGTTCCCGGAGGCCGATCTCGGCGGGCAGATCGAGCGCGAGCGCGCGGCCGAGGCGCGGCGGGCGCAGATCGACACGAAGTTCAGCGGGAAGCGGGTGATGCGGCTCGTGCCGGGGCTGGAGGGGAAGGCCCTCGGCGAGCTCATCACGCGGTTCAAGGGATCGTTCGACGACTTCGAGGGATGGCTGCTGGCGACGTCGGAGGCGGAGATCGACCGGCGCATCACCGAGTTCGCCGCGCTCCTCGATGCGGAGCTGCGTCCTCCCGGCTCCTGAGCGTCCTTTCCCGCCCGCCGGCTCGACGGACCCGCAGGGCGGCTGCAGCGGGCCTGCTGCTCACCCACCACCCGCCCGAGCGGCTCCCCCCGCAGGCACGCCAGGAGCTCCGCCAGAATGGCCACTCTGAGGCCGGGAATGGATGCGGGTGTTCCTCTACTGTGTCCATGAGGGCTGACTATTGTCGTTCACACGCGGCCGGAGGCCGTCGGGTGCAGTGCCACTGCTGGGCGGAGTCTCGACAGAATGACACCACATGTCGATCGACGCATGCTTTGATCCCAGCACGATCATGCATCTGCCCAGATCACACGGACATCGTAGGGCGTCATGAGCCGATCGGCGGTGACGAGCTGGATGTCCTCGACCTGGGCCTGCGCGACCAAGATCCGGTCAAATGGATCCTTGTGATGCGGGGGAAGTCCAGCGACCTGGAGGGTGTGCCGTTGCTCGATGGGCAGGGAAAGGTGACCGAGGGCGGCCATGCGAGAAGGAATGTATTCGGCAGGCGGGATGGGAAGGGAGAGCTTTCCGAGCGCGTGCTTGATGACGATTTCCCATGCTGTCGCAGCCGAGATGTAGACGTCAGTACCTTCTGCGACGAGCAATCTCCACGACGTCGCGCCTGATCCTCTCGGGGTCGGCGACGAGCCAGAGCCAGCAGTGTGTGTCGAGCAGCAACCTCATGTCTCGCCATCGAACGCTCGCTGTAGGTCCTCCGGCAACGGCGCGTCGAAGTCATCGGCGATCTGGACCGTACCCCGATCCATGCCAAGCGCTGCCCGCTTGTCGAGTGGCGCAGCCTTCTGCGGGGAGGTGATGAGGACGATCACCTCCGCTGGGCCTTCTGGAAGGTCTGCGGGCACCTGCAGCTCTACCCGACGGTCTGCGGGGATGACGATGGGGATCTTGGCGGCTTGCACGATGCTTCCTCCTGCTCCGTTACCGGCGATCTCAGTCTAGCGTCAGAGCTCCCCGGCGTCACGCGCGATGCCCGAGGCGGGCCGGCCGGTGCGCGCGGCCCGGACGGACATGTCCGGCAGGCGCCGGCTCGACCCGACGCGATGAGCCGGAAGCTGCGCCTGAGAGACCCTATCCCGGTCTTTACAAGCCCAATGCCCCAGTTCACCTGCGGGACCTTTGGCCTCCAGGCGCGCCGAACGTACCCTCCGGGCGAGGAACCCGCCAGGCGAGAAACCTGATGACCAGCGGGGCGCTCGGGCGGAGAGCGTCGGCATCTCCTCGAACACCTCGTCGTCAGGCAAGGAGAGGACCTCTTGGCCGGCCGCCGCGAGCCCTTCTCTCGAGCCTCGTTGCGCGACGAGCGCGCGGCCATTCTTCACTGTCCGAGTGCTCTCACCGATTTCTGATCCACTGTTCGAACTCACCCACCGGGCGCTGCGGGTGCAAGAGTGCGGGTGCAAGAGATAGACACCAGCGCCGTCTGCGGCGCGGACCCTCTCGATCAGGTGATGCGGCTCGATCCGAAGCTCTTGCAGAATTTCGAGGTCCTCGGTGAGGTTGTCGAGCCGGGCTGCCGTCCACTCTGTTACTTCAGCAGCCGTCTTCAGGTCGGCGACCGTTGTAATCATCGTTGCTTGAAAGAGCGCTTCGAGCCCACGGGGCCGAGATGCGTGTCGCCGAACGCCGTCCCGTACTTGAGCCCATAGCCCAGCATCCGATCGAAGCCGATGTGCCCGACCCAGATCGCCGCGCCGAGCAGCAGCGTCGGCGAGCCAAGCGCGACCGACGCGGCCGCGAGCAGCGCCGGAGCCAGATGGCTGTGCCCCGCGTTGTAGGCCACCGCGCCCACGCGCGGGCCCGCAAGGTAGCCGAGCAGCGACAGGTCGGGCAGGAGGAAGAGCGCCGCGAACCATCCCCAGCTCCCGCCCAGGTGCGCGTAGGCGAACAGCGCTGCTCCGAGCACGAGCGCGCCCTCGAGGCGCAGGAGCGCGCGCGGCATGCCCTTGGCCCCGCCCGCCGAGACCTCGCAGGTGGGCTGCGGCACGGGGCGGCGGGTAGCGGGAGCAAGGTCGAGCGCAGGGAGCATCGCGGCGGTGGTCATGGTCGTTCTCCTCGTCGTGCGTACCGGCGCGGGTGCCGGCGACGTGGAGAGCATGGTCGCTGCGGGTGCTCATGAACATTGTACAAATGCGTCCATCCGCTCATCATCTTTTGATGAGCCCAGCCGAGCCCTCGTGGGACCTCTACGGTGCCTTCCTTGCCGTCATGCGCACCGGCAGCCTCTCCGCCGCCGCGCGTGCCCTCGACGTCGCGCAGCCCACCGTGCGCCGCCAGATCGAGCAGCTCGAGTCGCAGCTCGGCGTCGTGCTCTTCACCCGCGCGCCGAACGGCCTGGTGCCGACCGAGCTCGCGCTTGCCACGCTGCCCTACGCCGAGTCCATCGCCGCGAGCGCGCGCGCCCTCGTGCGCGCCGTGTCGAGCCCCACCGATGCCGACCGCGGCACCGTGCGCGTCACGTGCAGCGAGGTCGTCGGCGCCGAGGTGCTTCCCCCGATGCTCGCCGCGCTCCTCGTGGCTCATCCGCGCCTTCAGATCGAGCTCGTCGCCACGAATCGCAACGAGGATCTCCTGCGCCGCGACGCCGATGTCGCCGTGCGCATGGCGGAGCCGACGCAGGCCGGCCTGGTGAGGCGCTGCGCCGGGCGCGTCGAGATCGGCCTCTTCGCCACCAAGGCGTACCTCGCCGCGCACGCTGCCCCGACGTCGCTCGCGGGGCTCGTGCCCGACCACGCCCTCATCGGCGCCGACGGCTCCCGCGCCATGATCGACGCGATCGCCGCCGCCGGGCTCGTCACCACGCCGCGCGATTATGCGTTCCGCAGCGACAGCGACATCGCGAAGCTCGCCGCGGTGCGCGCCGGCCTCGGCATCGGGGTGTGCCAGCTCCCGCTCAGCCGGCGGCCGGTGCCGCTCGTGCGCGTGCTGCCCGCGCTCGCCTTCCACCTGGACGCCTGGGTCGTCATGCACGAGGATCTGCGCGCCGTGCGCCGCGTCCGCCTCGTCTTCGAGCACCTCGTCGCGCAGCTGGGTGCCTACGCGACCCAGGCACGCGAAACACGGCCCGTGGCGGCGAAGGCCCGGCCGCCGGGCACGCGGGGAAGGCCCAGCTCGGGCTGAGCGGCGAGGGCCCCTTCATGACGACCGAGGTGGGGTCTCCCACCTGGCCCACGTTGACACTGCGCTCGCCCGCCGAACGCCCTGCCGGTCTGCCGCGGCGCGCAGCGCCGCCGGCAGCAGCGGCTGGTTGGGCAGCTTCATGGTTCAATCATCGGGCGGATGCCACCCCACAATGACCCAGCCTCGCCGGGCTTCCACGATCTCGGCGCGGTTCAGGCGAACCGCAGCGATCGTAGCTCGGCCAGTTGGCGTCTTACCGATGATCAGAGATCCCTCCGTGCTCCAGCTGAAATGATCCAGCCAGACCTGCTGTCGTGGGTTGAAGAGACGCACGACTTCCCCGGTGTACGGGTCGGGAGCAGCGATTCGATTGCCCTTGTGATCGTTGCACATCGAGCATGCGAGCCAGAGGTTTTCCCTGGCAGTAGGTCCGCCCAGCGACTCAGGGATAATGTGATCGATCTCCATCGGCGTGCCGATGATACGCGCCGAGGTCAGGCAGTAGCCGCAGCGATGGCGCGCCTCACTGGCGACCTGCTCACGCAGCGCCCTCCCGATGTAGCTACGGCTCATGTCCTTGGTGAAGCCCCGAGACGTCATGACCTCGCTGTTTGAGCAGCGCGGCAGATCGGGAACGGACCAGCATGATCCGGCTGTACTCCTTCATGAGCGTCGCGAGCGCCTCGATGTCCGACGCGGAGAGCCCTTCGCTCTGGCGCTTGATGTGCAGCTCCTCGAGATCCGCGGCCTTCTCCGGGGCGAGGCTCTGCCTGGCGGCCCGCCATAGATCCTCGTCACCTAGCAAGTGCAGCGCGGCGATGGCCTCCGCCATGTCGGCCGGCAGCCCGTCGGACTCGTCAGGGAGGGAGGTTGTCACCGCATCGACGAGCTCGGCCTCGACGGTTCGTTGCGTCTCCTGCGCGCGGCGAGCCAGGCGCTCGTACAGCGGCTCGGGCAGGTTCACGGTAACGGCTTGAACGGCCATGTCCTAGTTTACGATGGGCCGTCGAGACAAGCAAGCTCGGCGGTGCAAGGCACCGCCGACGCGCAGCCGGCCGATCTCCCCTGCCGTGCCATGATCGGTACCATCGTCTGCCCAACGTCTGGAGTTCACCCGCGAGGTCCCGAGCGCAGCGAGGGCCTCGTCTGGTGCAACGACAAGTTAGACCGCCGTGGGGATAAGGCGAACAAAGGCGTCGCGGTGCATCGAGCGCCTGGGAGCGCGAGCGTTTTGAACGGGATGGTGGCGATGTCGACCAAGGCGCGAGACCAGAATATCACGATGCTAGAGCGTGGCGCTGGATTGCCCCAGGTGAGAGGAAATAGCGAAGTTCCAGGCTTCGGCGAGCTGTTGAACGGGTCGATCCGTGATCGGATGGGGTGCCGTCCGGACACGTCGGCGATCGCTCTGCAATGCTCCGTGGTGAAGGAGAAGTTCCTGGCCAGATTTGAAAAGATGTCGGGGCCTCTCCGATCTTATCGAGCATCGACGAGACCTCGGCGATGAACTCGTCGCCCAGCCCGGGGCGCCTCTCGTCGTGCCAGATGGCCGCCGCACGAAGCTCGGCGCGCGCCTCAGGATGAAGCTCGACCCGCACGCCGGTCCAAGAGCTCCTTCAGGAGCTCCGCCCGCGCCGTGCCCCAGTCGACCGTCTGGACCTTACCCTCCGCGACCTCGAGCGCTCGGCGCGTCAGCTCACCCGTCCACGCTGCTGCGACCTCCTCGGCGTCGGGCTCCTCAAGGCTGGAGAGCACTTCTTCTGCCAGCCGGGCCCGCTCGTGGCGGGGCAACAGCAGCACCTGCGCGAGAAGTTCCTCGGTGGACATAGGGGAAATGTAGCATGGCTCGGGTCCACCACGCACGGCGATGCGGCCTCCAGCTCGATGGCCTACGAGTGCGGGCTCCCGAGCGTCGGCGGCAAGGGCGGTGACGGATTGCCCGGCGGCGCCGAGGACGGGCACGACGGCAAGCCGACCCCGACGCCGAACCCCGGCAACTACGGACTGCGAGGAAGCGGGGACGTGGCCGACGTGGGCTGCACGGACGGCAACTACGGCATCTACGGCGCGCGAGGCACCGTCGGCGCCCCCGGCCAGGGCATCGGGCGCATCAGCGAGGCCGGCTGGGAAGCGGACCGGGCCGGCGACGGCGGCCGGGGCGCACCGGGCGGCGTGCTGGAGCACCGCTCGGCCTATTCCTGCAACGGGGGCCCCGGGGGCGACGGCGGCGAGGGCGGCTACGGCGGCCCGGGGCGCGGCGGCGTTCGATCGCACCTCGCGCGCGGTCGTGCTCACGGACGAGGGGCGCCGGTTCTACGAGCAGGTGGCGCCGCTCCTCGCGGGCATCGAGGACGCCGCCACGGACGCGGCGGGCTCGTCGGCTGCGGTGCGCGGGCGGCTCCGCGTCCACGTCGATCCGCTGTTCTCGCGCCTCGTCCTCGCGCCCCGCCTCCCCGGGTTCCTGGCCGCGCATCCCGGCCTGTCCCTCGACCTCTCCGTGCGGGATCGCCTGGGTGACCTCGTCTCGGAGGGCTTCGACGCGGCCGTGCGCTTCGGCGAGCCGGAGCCGTCAGCGCTCGTCGCGCGCCTCTTGCTGAAGACACGGATACTGACCTGCGCGTCGCCCGACTACATTGCACGGCATGGCCGGCCGGCGCATCCCCGGGAGATCGCCGAGGGGCGGCACGAGTGCATCCTGTTTCGCGATCCGGCCACGGGGCGGCCCTTTCCGTGGGAGTTCCACCGCGGGGACGAGGTCATCGAGGTGCCTGTCTCGGGCCGGCTCACCCTGAACGACTCCACGACGCTGCTCTTTGCTTGCGCCGCCGCGCACGGGATCGCGCCGGCGATGGAGATCGGCGTGGGCGAGCTGATCCGGAGCGGCAGCCTCGTGGAGCTGTTTCCGGAGTGGGGGGATGAGCGGTTTCCGCTCTACGTGTTCTATCCGTCGCGGCACTTGCCGCCCGCGAAGGTGCGGGCGTTCGTGGAGTTCGTGGTCTCTTCCGTCGTGACGTGAGAGGGGCCGGCGTGCGGGCCCCTCAAGGCGCTCCGCAAGTGGCTCTACGGAAGCCCGCGGTTGAAGCGAGGAGCGCCTTCAGGTGCAGCTCGATGCTGTGAAAACACTCCGTGGCAAACGTGGATGCGCGCACCTGGTATTCAACGTGCCTGGTTTCGCCGCGGCGAGCGCCGCCGCCGGTGGGGCTCTCGTGATCACTGCGCAGCGGGCGGAGGAAGCTTGATGTTCGCAACGTTGCATGACGTGCAGGAGGGGCCCTCGCCGTTGGGCTGAATTTCACGGTAGGAGATGGTGCGCTCGAAGCTCACGAGCTCGCGTTGCGTGTCGACGTCGATGACGCTGACCGAATAGACGTCCCCGTCCTCGAGCTCCGTGTCGACGTCCGCCGAGAAATCGATCGAGAGCTCCCATTGCGCGTTGGTCGGGTCGACGTCGAAGAGCGAGAAGCCGAACCGCCCGCCGTCGATGTCGGCGTTCGCGCCGTTGGTAGGGCTCGGCGAGCTCGGCAAATCACCCGGATCCGAGCTGAGCGTCGCTTCTCCGCAGCGCCCGTTCCAGCACGCCCGGACCTCGATGTGCGCCGACGCATTCGCGGCGAGCCCGATAGGCCCCGAGATCTGGACGCCGTCCTCGCAACCGACGTCCGTGCCGTTGCACAACGGACATCCGGCGATGAGCGCCGCGAGCGCGAGGAGGGCCGTCCCGGCGGCGGCCGCGCGCAGCACCGCCCGGCCGCGCCAGCCGCCTCCCGCTCGGGTGTCCCCACGCCTCGAGGAGGACGGATCGATATTCAGGATCGCTGTGGCCGAGGTGCCGGTTCCCTTCATGATACCCTCATTGATGCTGGCTAACGCGCCGTGGGCGGGCCGGACCTCCGATGCGGGATCAGGCTAGCCGGGCTGGCGATAAGCAGGTGTCGAGGATCCCATCCACGCACGGGGCGAGCAAGTTATATCCTCGCCCGCCGGGCGCCGCGGGGGGCCAGCACGGTTCCGGCAGCGAGGCGCGAAGGGGCGTGGGGTCCGGGCGGCGGGCGGCGTTCGGAGCGCATCCAGCGCGGCGCGCTCGTGCCGCCCTCGAGCCCGTGCCGCGCGCCGCGCACCTTGACGCCGGCGAGCGCGTCGCCCCGAGGCGGGTACCGTCGGCGGCGATCGGCGCGGCATCGTTCGCCGGACCGCCAAAGCCCCATGCGGCGATCGTGACGATGCGCAGCCTCACACTTTCGCCCTCCGGCTCGACCCGGGCAGCACGCCACCCTGGCGCGGCAGGGCGGGGTCAGCCATCAGACGCCCGTGCGCGCCGCGCGAACTGCTCGGCACTCAGCCAGCTCCGCTCCCATCGGTCCCCCGCTCGCCCCACTCCACTCTCGTCGCCATCGCTCGCTCCTTCGTCGCGATGGGAACTGGTAACCGGCGCCGCACGGACCGTCACGATGGCGTTGGTCGGGCGCTTACGCGGCGGCGACTCGATCGGCATCGCGCATCGCCTACCTCGACGAGGACCGGCTCACGGCCCTGGGCGTCACCTTCACGCTGGGGCCGCCGGGCAAGGGCGGAATCAGCCGGGACGACCAGGGCAAGATGATCTCGGGCGAGGACGGCGTCGCCGTGGAGATGCGCCGATTTTCTGAATCGCTGGAGTGGGATGGAGCTCGCCCAGCGAACCGCGGCCGTGGAAGCCGGCGCGTCCACAGGCCCGGGTGCAGCGGCGGCCATGGGGGTGATCGGTCGAGCACCGCAGGTTCCCGTACCACCCGGGGCCGTCCCGTCAGCGGGGCGCTCGGGCGGGAAGCGTCGGCATCTCCTCGAACACCTCGTCGTCAGGCAAGGAGAGGACCTCTTGGCCGGCCGCCGCGAGCCCTTCTCTCGAGCCTCGTTGCGCGACGAGCGCGCGGCCATTCTTCACTGTCCGAGCGCTCTCACCGATTTCTGATCCACTGTTCGAACTCACCCACCGGGCGCTGCGGGTGCAAGAGTGCGGGTGCAAGAGATAGACACGAGCGCCGTCTGCGGCGCGGACCCTCTCGATCAGGTGATGCGGCTCGATCCGAAGCTCTTGCAGAATTTCGAGGTCCTCGGTGAAGTTGTCGAGCCGGGCTGCCGTCCACTCTGTTACTTCAGCAGCCGTCTTCAGGTCGGCGACCGTTGAAACCATCGTTGCTTGAAAGAGCGCTTCGAGCCCACGCGGCCGAGGTGCGTGTCGCCGAACGCCGTCCCGTACTTGAGCCCATAGCCCAGCATCCGATCGAAGCCGATGTGCCCGACCCAGATCGCCGCGCCGAGCAGCAGCGCCGGCGAGCCAAGCGCGGCCGACGCGCCCGCGAGCAGCGCCGGAGCCAGATGGCTGTGCCCCGCGTTGTAGGCCACCGCGCCCACGCGCGGGCCCGCAAGGTAGCTGAGCAGCGACAGGTCGGGCAGGAGGAAGAGCGCCGCGAACCATCCCCAGCGCCCGCCCAGGTGCGCGTAGGCGAACAGCGCTGCTCCGAGCACGAGCGCGCCCTCGAGGCGCAGGAGCGCGCGCGGCATGCCCTTGGCCCCGCCCGCCGAGGCCTCGCAGGTGGGCTGCGGCACGGGGCGGCGGGTAGCGGGAGCAAGGTCGAGCGCAGGGAGCATCGCGGCGGTGGTCATGGTCGTTCTCCTCGTCGTGCGTACCGGCGCGGGTGCCGGCGACGTGGAGAGCATGGTCGCTGCGGGTGCTCATGAACATTGTACAAATGCGTCCATCCGCTCATCATCTTTTGATGAGCCCAGCCGAGCCCTCGTGGGACCTCTACGGTGCCTTCCTTGCCGTCATGGCCGTGCGCATGGCGGAGCCGACGCAGGCCGGCCTGGTGAGGCGCTGCGCCGGGCGCGTCGAGATCGGCCTCTTCGCCACCAAGGCGTACCTCGCCGTGCACGCTGCCCCGACGTCGCTCGCGGGGCTGGTGCCCGACCACGCCCTCATCGGCGCCGACGGCTCCCGCGCCATGATCGACGCGATCGCCGCCGCCGGGCTCGTCACCACGCCGCGCGATTATGCGTTCCGCAGCGACAGCGACATCGCGAAGCTCGCCGCGGTGCGCGCCGGCCTCGGCATCGGGGTGTGCCAGCTCCCGCTCAGCCGGCGGCCGGTGCCGCTCGTGCGCGTGCTGCCCGCGCTCGCCTTCCACCTGGACGCTTGGGTCGTCATGCACGAGGATCTGCGCGCCGTGCGCCGCGTCCGCCTCGTCTTCGAGCACCTCGTCGCGCAGCTGGGTGCCTACGCGACCCAGGCACGCGAAACACGGTCCGTGGCGGCGAAGGCCCGGCCGCCGGGCACGCGGGGAAGGCCCAGCTCGGGCCGAGAAGGCGTCTGACAGCGCAGCGAAATCTGCGTGCCTGGGGTCGGCGAAGCGCTGGGAACGGGAGCGGGTTCGTGGCGGAGCGCTCGCCGGCGTCGAGGAGCTCGGCACGCGGCACGGGATCGAGGGCGCTGCGCGGCCCAGACCGATGCCGACGTCTGCGGTAAGCGCAATTGTTTGCCCTCGCAGTACTGCGAGGGCACCCCGGCGCCCTGTTCCGAGATCGCTCTCGAGGACTGCCGCGACGTGCCGAACTGCCGCGTCGAGCCGTGCTCGGCGGGGCATCTTTCCGCTCGACGAACGCCCGGCCGAGCGAAACACAAATACGTTCACGGGCCCGCGGGCATTCTAGGGATGATGGAGCGGTGGCAAACCCGGGCATCCGAGGGCGTTCCGAGTGGCAGCCGGGCGTTTGCGTCCATTGAGGTAGGGGAATTGCGACCATGTCAAAACGCATGAACCGAAGAATTTTCCTCCGGGGGCTGGGCGGAGCTTGCGTCGCGGCGCCGTTCCTCGGCTCGATCTTCGACCGCACCGTGATGGCTCAGCCGGCCACGCCACCGAAGCGGCTGATCGTGATGTACACGCACTATGGCTGCATCACGACGCGGTGGTTCCCGACGAAGTCGCACGGCCCGCTCACCGCCGCGGACCTCCAGTCGACGACGCTCAAGCACCTGGCGCCTTACGTCGACAAGCTCCTCATGCCCCGAGGCATCCGCGCGATGAACGAGTGGACGGCGACGCTGGCGCGGGGGCAAGGGAACGATCGCCACACGCAGGTGAACGGGTCGTACTTCACTTGCCACCCGGTCACTCCCAACAGCGACGACCCGTTCAGCTTCGCCCTGGAGACGAAATTCAACGCCATGCCGACCGGTCCCTCGCTGGACCACGTCATCGCACGACAGCTCAGCCCGCAAGGCACTCCGTTGCTCTTGAACACGACGGGTCAGACTGAGAACGCTCAGTCGGCGATCTCCTACTCCGCCGCCGTGACCCTCTTCAAGGGCCTGAACGCGTCGCAGGCCTTCAGCAGCCTCACGGGCATCTTCGAGGCGGGGAAGCCGCCGTCTCCGGACACCTATGCGGCGATGCGCGGCAAGAGCATCCTCGACATCGTGAAGGATGATCTGCAGACGCTCGAGCGGTTCGACATGAGCCGAGCCGACAAGCAGAAGCTCGCAGCCTGGAAGGAGCTCCTCCACTCGACAGGAAACGTGGTGGCTTCTGCGCAGTGCGACACGTCCCTCGCCACGGCGCTCGGTGTGACGCAAGAAAACATCGACCTGGCGAGCACGGCCCCGAGCGTCGACGACAGGCTGACGCGGCGAATCTCGGACAGTCTGGACGGAGCGGACCTCTGTTCGAACCTCGCCGTGCTCGCGGCGGCGTGCAACGCGAACCCCGTCATCTTCCTGAAGTACCCCGGGAGCTACACCTTCAAGGGGCTCGGCCTGACGCAGGAGAGCGCGGGTCTCTCGGGTCGCTTGGGGAGCGCGGGCATGGTCGGCACCTGCGTCCCCGGTGCGATCGACAAGCTCCTCACGATCGACGACTACTATGCGAGGAAGTTCGCCCACCTCGTCGGGCAGCTGAACGGTATCGACGAGGGCGACGGGACGCTCCTCGACAACTGCGCGGCCGTCTGGCTCCAGGACGTGTCGGACGGCTGCGCCCGCAACCTCAACAACCTGCCGATCGTCCAGGTCGGCAGCGCCGGCGGCTACTTCAAGACCGGCTGGGCCGTGAACGTCGATGACGGCTCGCCCGATCTCACGACCGGCAACAGCGAGATCACGTGTGCCGACGGCACTCCGAACGAGGTCGACGGGATGTCCCAAGAAACGGGGACCGATCCGTCGCTCGCCAACGCGCCGATCAACAAGTACTTCTGCAACTTGATGAACGCCCTCGGGGTCAAGGCAGGCGTGGATGGTTTCCCGGCACGGGGCGGTTCGGAGCCGGTGACCCACTTCGGCATGTACGACCGGACGGAAGACTTCATCGGTGGCGGGATCAATCCCCCCACCATCCACGATCCAGGCGAGTTCGCCGCGCTCAGGGCGAGCTCCTGAGCGGTCTCGTTCCCGAGCCTGTCGCGCGCCCGGGTCATGAACGCGCCGCGGCGGCCCGGTGCTCCGGCGTCGACCTGGGGCAAGGGTGGCATCCGCCGGGACGACCAGGGTAAGAGGATCTCGGGCGAGGACGGCGCCGCCGCGGAGACGCTACGGTTCGCTGAATAGCTGGAGTGGAGATCGCCCGCGTCCGCGCAACGCCTTGAGAGTCACGTGCAGCGCGAAGCGGCGTCGGGTGCATTGCCGTATTGGGCGGGCCATTCACAAGGCACGAGTGAGCCAGTACAGCGGACGCTGCTTTGCATGCGCGATGGCGAGCACGAGCGTGTGCTCGGGGTGCACTTCGAACGCAATGACGTACGGAACACGGTCGACGATCGCTCTGCGAATGCTCCCGTGGTGCAGGAGAAGTCCCTGGCCAGATCTGAAAAGATGTCGGGGCCTCTCCGATCTGATCGAGCATCGACGAGATCTCGGCGATGAACTCGTCGCCCAGCCCGGGGCGCCTCTCGTCGTACCAGATGGCCGCCGCGCGAAGCTCGGCGCGCGCCTCAGGATGAAGCTCGACCCGCACGCCGGTCCTCGAGCTCCTTCAGGAGCTCCGCCCGCGCCGTGCCCCAGTCGACCGTCTGGACCTTACCCTCCGCGACCTCGAGCGCTCGGCGCGTCAGCTCACCGGTCCACGCTGCTGCGACCTCCTCGGCGTCGGGCTCCTCAAGGCTGGAGAGCACTTCTTCTGCCAGCCGGGCCCGCTCGTGGCGGGGCAACAGCAGCACCTGCGCGAGAAGTTCCTCAGTAGACATAGGAGAACTATGGCATGGCTCGGGTCCGCCACGCACGGCGATGCCGCCTCCAGCTCGATGGCCTACGAGGGCGGGCTCCCGAGCGTAGGCGGCAAGGGCGGTGGCGGATTGCCCGGCGGCGCGGAGGACGGGCGCGACGGCGAGCCGACCCCGACGCCGAACCCCGGCAATTACGGACGGCGAGGACGCGGGGACGTTCCTGCTCGCCACCGCCTTGGCATCGGTGTGATGAATGTTGGATGGTAGGGACCATGGCATCATATCAAAGTGGCGCGACGATGACAACGGGTTGCGTCGCTGGCAGCATTTCTCGGCCCAACGCCAGAATCAGCCGCGGACGCGCAGCGCTCGTCGGCTGCATGCAGGGCTGGGGGGCCTGCGGGTACGAACGGGTTATTCATCCTTCTCGGGTGCTCCCGTCTCTGCTCCGCATTTGGCATCTGAATCACGATCGAAAGCATCGTTAGCAGGTAGGAGCCAAACTCCCCCCGGCAGATCGCGGAAGGACTGCCCCCAATACCTCTTAGCCTCGCGAGTATCGTCTCCTAAAAGGCCACGTCATGATGCGCATCTGTTCCGATTTGGAGGAGTTCGATGGTTCCGATTGTCCGGCGATCTGTACTGTACTGACCTTTTAGTGACAAAGCAGTACCCTTGTCTGTTTTGACGGCTACAACTCTAAGTATTGCGGTCCCATTATATGACTCCCGACCGGGTATTTTCGAGTCGGACCGGTACACGTAGTGAAGACGGTGCTGGCCCTTTTCAATAATTGGCGTCGCAGACTGAGTAACAGAATCAAATGTTTCTCCGTGAAAATCGATAAATAGAACCAATATCGAATGTTTAATGCTTGCGCGCACCACCAAAGGCTCACTCGCCTTGTCGGCCCTGTCCGGCACCGGACATATCTTCCCTTCCCAGGATCCTGTTAAGTTTGGATATGTATCCCTGCTCCACCACCGAAGGGTATCCCAGATTGCTCGGGACACAAAGTTCGAAAACGCTATAATGGTTAATATCGAAGAAATCGATGACGATAGTGTAACGATCTTGTATATCTCCCAGTCTATCTTGAGCACGCGTTGAATTACCAGGAAAACGGCTACTGAAGCTGCAGTCGTGACGAGGGCGTAAGCTGGGAGCACTTTCTTGGGATCCAAGAGGTGAAGCATGAGACGCTCCGGATAGATGATTAAATGGGCTCCTGGTGAATGATTTCGTAGTCTACGTGCATATTTTTCCCAGAGCACTTTGCGTGAGTTAATGCCAGATAAGCCTGTTGAAGACTTTGGCCGGTACCAGCAGAAAACGTGATGCCTTTAGGCGCCAACTCTCGAATTTGGTCGAGCAACTTATCGGCATTGATTGGATTCTCATTTGCTCCAACTACCCCGTCGGCGGCACAAAAAATAACTCGAAATCCCATCTTGTCCAGTAGTCGAGATATCGCCACCACTGCCCTGCTCATGTCGATGCTGATTTGGGCCAATCTGGATTCATCGTTAGATATGTAGCAAGACGTGATCTTTCTCCCGATGTCGTCGCCGTCTATGATAATGAATACCATTGATTCCTTCTTTGGTTGACTTGGCCCGACGATATTTCGATCGTGGCGGCATGGGTGCACTGGGCAGTGTGCGACATTTACTCCCTGCTGCCGGCCCAACGTCGCAATTAGCTGTGCTGCACAAATATGTATCCGCGTTGATGGGCTTCGGACGGCGACGGCGTGTCGCGGAGCAAGATACGCGCCTGTAAATGATCACCTCGGGCGACTGATGTGCGGCCGAAATATCCGCCGGCCGCCGCAACTTCGACTCATCGGCGAGCTCCTCTACGGAAGCGGCCTCCGCCTCCTCAAAGCGCTTTCGATTCGCATCGAAGACGTCGACCTCGATCATCGGCAAATCATGTTGAGCCGCGGAAAAGGACAGCGCGACCGGCCGGCCCTGCTCCTGAGGTAACTCGCGGCTGGTCGCGGCGAGGTCGACCTGCCCCACGCTCTGCGAGGCAAGATGCCAGGACGAGCCACGAGCCTCGCCTGGCAGTCCCTCTTCCCCGCCTCTCGCCCTTGCACCGCTCGTGCGACTAGTCGACAGGTCCTCTACCACCTGCACGAATCGGCGGTACAGAGGGCCGTGCACGATGTCGGACGCGCGGCGGGGCTCACCAAGGGCGCGACATGCCATGCCCTCCGCCACAGCTTCGCGACCCACTTGCTCGGGGCGGGCACCGACATCCGGACGATTCAGACATTGCTCGGCCACAACGATGTGCGGACCACGATGATCTACAACCACATCGTCGACCGCGGACTTCTCGACGTGATCAGCCCTCTCGACCGCTGACCGCCGCTTCCGCGTGGAGCGCCTTGAACCCCGACCCCGCCCCCTCGTGCCGCCGCCACGCATCGTGGGAAGTTAGCGTATCCGACAGCTGCCCCACCTTGTCAAGGAGACCAGCGCAGGACCGAGCCGGCGCTACACCGGACGAAGGCGCGAGCGAGCCCTCGATGCCCTACCCCTCCGAAGCGAAGCAGTGCCCCTACGACGGCCCGACCGATCAGCGGCGGGGCTGTTCAGGTTGCCGCAGCTCGCCGAGTTCTCCACCGCGCAGGGCGGGCCTGCCGTGGTGAACCCGTGCGGGGGCGGGCTCCCGAGCGTCGGCGGCAAGGGCGGTGACGGATTGCCCGACGGCGCGGAGGACGGGCGCGACGGCGAGACGACGCCGACGCCGAACCCCAGCAACTGCGGACGGCGAGGAGGCGGGGACGTGACCAACGTGGGCTGCACGGACGGGAGCTACAGGATTTGTGGCGCGCGAGGCACCGTCGGCGCCCCCGGCCAGGGCATCGGGCGCGTCAGCGAGGCCGACTGGGAAGCGGACTGGACCGGCGACGGCGGCTGGGGCACGCCGGGCCAGGGCGGCGGCGGAGGCGGCGGCCGCAGGGGCGGGCTCGGCGTGTGCGGCGCGGCGTCCAAGGGGGGCGACGGGAGAGGCTCGGGCGGCGCCGGCGGCTGCAGTGGCCGAGGCGGCAAGGGGGCGAGAACGGCTACCCGAGCATCGGCCTCGTCGCGCTGCACGCCAAGGTGACCGTGCGCGACTGCGAGGTCGAGGCGTCCGACGGCGGCGAGGGCGGCGACGGCGACGAGCCCCAGCGAGGCGGACGAGGCGGCCGGGGCGCACCGGGCGGCGTGCTGGAGGACCGCTCGGCCTATTCCTGCAACGGCGGCCCCGGGGGCGATGGCGCCGAGGGCGGTTACGGCGGCCCGGGGCGCGGCGGTGACTCGATCGGCATCGCCTACCTCGACGAGGACCGGCTCACGGTCGAGGACGTCACCTTCACGCTGGGGCCGCCGGGCAAGGGCGGCATCAGCTGGGACGACCAGGGCAAGAGGATCTCGGGCGAGGACGGCGTCGTTGTGGAGACGCGCCGGTTTCCTGAATAGCTGGATTGGAGTTCGCCCAGCGAACCGCGTCGGTGGGAGCCGGCGCGTCCACAGGCCCGGGTGCAGCGGCGGCCATGGGGGTGATCGGTTGAGCACCCCAAGCTCCCCCCACCACCCGGGATCCGGGCCGCCCCGTCAGCGGGGCGTCAGGCGAGGAGAGGACCTCTCGGCCGGCCGCCGCGAGCTACGCTCTCGGCCCGTCCCGGAAACGCGTGCGGAAGGCGGCCGACGGGCGGAGGGTCATGGCCTGTCCGGCCGACCTTCGCCGGTAGGTGGTCCCGACGCCGGCCGCGCTCGCCTCGACGAGGCTGAGATTGAGCTTCCTGAGGCACACGGTCGCTCTTCGACGTCAATGGCGTGGGGCCAGGAGACACGCAGGGACACAGCGCGCACCGGCTCGCGCTCGACGCCGTCGAGCGGCGTGCTGGCCACGTCCTCTGGCTCCGCTACCGCGTCCAGCCACGGGACAAGCTCCGGTAGCCGCGTAGATGCGAACGTAGCTTGGTGTCGTCGCGAGCTGACGCCTTCAGGCCCAAGAGCATAAGGCGCACCAATTTAACATTAGCCGGCTGTTTCCATTGGAGACCCATATCCGACAACATCTCCTGCCCTAGTAACTGAGGCAAGTGGGTGGAACCCATACAATTCCCGCACTATGGATCCATGCTCCAATCGAACAGAGCTCGTACATGGAAGGAGGTCATGCGGAAGCGGCACTCTCGCACGCGGGTTAAAGAACACAGTAACTCCCTGAGACCATGCTTCGCGAGACATGTGCGAATCACCGACATCATACTCAAAATCAACTAGCTCACACCGGTCTCCTGGCGAAAAAACATATGCGGTACCAGCCCGCTGCGCCGAGGTCGACGTTTCAAGGCCACTCTCAATGGCGATGCGAAGAAACTTCGGGACCGTGAACGAGTTCGCGTAAATCACGGCGCTAATGTGTTCACTGTCCACCTGACAAAAAAAGTTCGATCGCACAGAACGTCCATTGTAGCTATGACGATCGACCGGCACTGAGCGCACCCAAAGACCATTGCGCTCGACCCAGCCGGTATATTCCTCGATTCCATACAGATATCGACTAAGCACATCATCAGTAAACGACGTCGAGCCAGCCTCAAAGAGAGGGCTGACGATGATAACGAATGGCACATCTCTGCAGTGAGGGAGCGCCCAATAACGCTTCTGGCGTTTGCCAATCAATAGTCTTCCCATTTTTACCGGAAACTCGTTAAGAACTTTATCAGAGAGTGCATCGTGAGACAGATCCTCAAGGCTCCGGAGAGAAATGTCGGTCGTCTGTCGTGACACTGGATTTGCCGTGGCAGCCTCTATGGCTACACGGCTGCCATCGACAGATATCAAGAAGTCGGGGGCCTCGTGTTCACGATCAATGAGCGCTCCCATCTCTTCAATATATGCAAAACAAGCGAGTTCAAACATTCGAGAGTGGAACCCCTCGGACTGAAAGTCCGAGCAAAAATTTCCGTTGGGGTCCCCCATTCGATCATATAGTCCATTCATGAGCAGACGCGCACCGGAGTGATTCGGCGAATTCCTTAACGCCAGAAACGCGGGATGAGCTTTGGATTCAGCTACGATCAAGTCAAAAAGATCTACCATACATTCTCTTATACGTCTGCCGTGCTCGGGTGGCGAGGGGTAACCGCCCGACCGTCGCCATGGTCGTGAGCCCTTGCCGCTGTCGCCGAAGGGCGACGATGCTGGACGCGGGGCGGCGTCAGCCCGGGCCCGGGCGGGCTTGGGACGATGCCCGGCAAGGCCGTTGCGGGCGTGTCGTCGACTGGGCCGGCGACGGCGGCTGGGGCACGCCGGGCCAGGGCGGCGGCGGAGGCGGCGGCCGCAGGGGCGGGCTCGGCGTGTGCGGCGCGGCGTCCAGGGGGGCGCCGGGGAAGGCTCGGGCGGGGCCGGCGGCTGCGGTGGACGAGGCGGCAAGGGGGGCGAGAACGGCTACCCGAGCATCGCCCTGGTCGCGCTGCACGCCAAGGTGACTGTGCGCGACTACGAGATCGAGACGTCCGACGGCGGCCAGGGCGGCGACGGCGGCGAGCCCCAGCGAGGCGGACGAAGCGGCCGGGACGCACCGGGCGGCGTGCTGAAGGACCGCTCGGCCTATTCCTGCAACGGGGCCCCGGCGGCGACGGCGGCGACGGCGGCGACGGCGGCCCGGGGCGCGGCGGCGACGCGATCGGCATCGCCTACCTCGACGAGGACCGGCTCACGGTCGAGGGCGTCACCTTCACGCTGGGGCCGCCGGGCAAGGGCGGCATCAGCTGGGACCACGAGGGTAAGATGAGCTCGGGCGAGGACGGCGTCGCCGTCGAGACGCTCCGGTTTGCTGAATCGCTGGACTGGAGCTCGCCCAGCGAACCGCGTCGGTGGAAGCCGGCGCGTCCACAGGCCCGGGTGCAGCGGCGGCCATGGGGGTGATAGGTCGAGCACCCCAAACTCGCCCCAACACCCCGGGCTGCTCCGTCAGCGGGGCGCCCCGGCGGGAGGCGCCAGCACCTGCTCGAACACCTCAGCATCCGGCAAGGAGACGGAGAGGACCTCTTGGCCGGCCGCCGCGACTTGCGTTTTCGGCACGTGCCGGAAACGCGCGCGGAAGGCGACCGACGGGCGGAGGGTCATGGCCTGTCCGGTCGACCTGCGCCGGTAGGTGGTCTCGACGCCGGCCTCGCTCGCATCGACGAGGCTGAGGTTGAGCTTCCCGAGGCCGCCGCCAACGTCCCGACGTCGTAACGGTCGTGGCTGGCTGCAACTTCCCCACGACCGACGCCGACGTCTCGCGAGGTAACGGGCGGCGCTCGTCAGCTGGAACCGCCTGTTGGACCGCCCAGCATCATTGATGCACGGGTGGCCATTGGGGTCTCATCCGCCCGGTGCTCTATGCCTGGACAACCTTGAGGCTATCCAGCCCTAGCTTCATTCTTCGCCCGCCGTGATCAAACCAGAAATGGGCGTCTTTAACTTCAACCCTTCCCTCCAGCTCGGTTCCTCTAACTGCTTCCATCAATCCGACGTCCCCAAATGCGTCTCTGACATTGACCAGAACACCCTCCCAATACAACACCTCGGAAAGGCGACTTTGCATCTCGTGGACAAAGTTTGCAAAATCGTCTTCCGAGATCGCACCATCCATTCTGTCAAGACGCTCGCGCAAAGGCTTCACGCTCCAGACGGAACTCATCTTCCAGAAGCCAGATGGCCAAGTAGTGATTCCCTGATGCCCGCCAGGCGTGATGACGGGCTTGTGGCAGAGTTGCGCGAAGGCGCTCATGAGTGCGTGCTCCAGACCGGTGTCGGGCAAAAATTGCCGTACGCGCTCACAGAACCGGTCGACGCGATCCATCCCCCTCCACACGCCCTGCATGCGAGCATCCAGCTTTTCGAGCCACTCGACGAGCAAATCTCGGTCGGTGGTCAAGGCCTCTTCCACCGCCATTTCCGATTGCGATCGCCAAGAGATGCTGATCGGTGGACACCCGCTGCGCCCCTGATGCAGTACGACGCGCCATGCATTATTCTGAGCGACGAGCACAGGGGGACCCGACGTCGGACACGTGGTGAGAATAACCTCGACACGAGGCCCGTCGGTCGTCACGCTCCATTGGTCTTGCTCGCGCGCGGTTCGGACCCCGTCGCCTACAACCACTGCGATATCCCAACCACCTCCACCCACCCGAAAGGCGACGCGTCGAGGGTCCTCAAGGAGGCGTCTCGTTCCGCTGACTGTCGAGCTTGCACGATTCGACATGACCCGCACACGGGCATTCGCGAACCAGCGCAAAACACTCTCGTCGGGCTCGTCTGGAACGCTGACTCGCCACGCGCGCCACTTCGCGAGGTTGCCTCCATGTCGCGGAGGCTGCAAGAGGGAAACCGGAGTCGCACCCAATGGCATATAGTCATTCGCGGAGGTCAAAATATAGTAGTCTCCGCCAGGTAGCACGATGTCCCGAGACAGGACTCGGGTTCCAAGCGCGGTCGCATCGAACACCATCCATTTTGAACTACTGGCGTCACACGAGAGACCCTTGGCTTCAACGTGCTTATGACCAATCAACTCATCTCGTAAAAGTTGCGCACTCCAACGAGATACGGTATCAACGGCAAGAACCCATATTCCGTCTTCGGTTACGCGGACACTACGCGCAGGAAATGCGTCGCTCTTGCCGGTCCACAGGACTGACCCTGCAGCAGCGTAAAACGGGCACTGCGGGCTCGCCGTGCCACGGACATGCGCGAAATACACTTTGTTTCGGTCCCCGTCGCGAAGTTCGACTGGGGCTGCGCAATCCGTATTGGGACACATGTGCGCCTCGCGACGGTGAGCTTCGCTAGCTACAACGCCGCGACCCGTGGCAACGAGGATTGCAAAGTCCATGTGAGAGCCTCAGCCGGTGTTCATGCTTCGCGTAGTCCGGGTGCAGCTTGACCACGATTCGTTTCACGACTCGGGATCGGCTCTATGGCGGAGCCGTCGTTTCGTCGATGTACCGTGCCGCCTGTGCCCGGTTAACGCCAGTATCAGTCGAGTCGAAGGCGCCCGTCGACTGCAAGCAATTTTTGCCTGGACTCGATGTCGATCGTGCTCATTGAACTAACAACTAAATGACCTCGCCGCACTGAGGGCACATGTGGTGCTTCTTGAAGACAGGCTGATCTTCTGGAAAGTGCGCTCGACAATGTGGGCATGATCGTTCATCCGGGCTACGCAGGTATTCATCGGGTAGAACAGTGTTCCGGATTTTTCGGCGATCCGGATCCTGTAACTCCAAAAGCTTCTCGACCCAATCCGGCAGCGTCTGTTCGGGCTCCACGCCAGCTTCCCGCGCCTCCTTCAGAACAACATCGGACGCCTTCAAGATGTGGCGGTAATTGGGAGCGTTGAGATGATCGACCACCACGCAGTAGTCGATGGCAAGCACCACAAACCGTTCGCCGGAGTATGTTGGCGAACTATAGTTTCGGTCGTATATATGAAGAATTCTATTGTGCACGAGGTACTGAAGAGGAACGGAGCTCGCAAGATGCTCACGGACCATAAAGACGCCCTGGTGCTTGACCTGTAATATCTCTTTCAATATTCCTTGAAACAATGCTGATCCTGCAACGTTCTCCTTGATAGAGTCGAGCTTCTCTGCCCCAAAGTCTCGCGCCGCACTGGTTATATTATCGACGTTAATCTTGGGTGCTTCGGATTCTCTCCAGTACAGGTAAGCCTTCTTGAACAAATTCAGGTAATCACGCGGGTTGCCATGGGAGAACTTCAGTAACCGAACATGTGCCTCCTCGGTAAAAAGTTCATCCAGAAAGTGGTCGGCGGACGTGGGCAAGGTCACCATGTGGCGTGGAATCCGCCGCAATGCATGGACAAGGTGCTTGTGAAGAACGGCGGGCAAAACTCGAGCGGCACGCTCAGGGTTGCGCTGATAAACGAGGTCGGCATCGAGATCTATCGCCTGATAGATGTCACCGTTGCGCTCAAAGCCAACGGTGTCAGGGCCCTCGCTAATCGCGAAGTTTGTCTGGAAGGGAAGCGTCGCAATCTTGACTGCGATTTTTTTACTAGGCAGGAAAGTTCGCTTGATGAGGTCCGCAAGATAAGGCTGCACGGAAGACGTGAAGAATGCCCACTCATCCAACAGCACATAAAGTCGCTCAAGATCGTTCGCGTCTAGAAATTGCTCGATCGCTTCACGAATGGCGACGTATGAGACTCGCCTTGCGCTAAGGTATTGCGTTTCGGTCTTCTGTTCTCTCTTTTTTAGCCAGCCCAAAAGACCCTTTGCTGTGGCGCCTGCGCTCGATGGGTCATGAGACAGGGATGCTTCGATGCTGACCCCGGCCTCTTTACTTTCGTGGTCGGATGTGGTCGATTTCGAGGTGCCTAGAGCCATAGGACGGTCTACGCCGACCACTGCAGCAGTCAGGAGAGTTTCGATGGCTCGGTGACTGTTCTCAGCTACGCGTTTCTCCCACTCTGAACGCTCTGTGGGAACCTCATTCTGCCAAAGTTCGCGAGCGGCTATATCTCGCAATCCGTCCGCGATTCGAAGGATCAGTTCGCGAAACATCTGACGGGCAGCGATCTTCGGAGATTCTGACTCTCCCGACTCAATCGCGAGATCTCTTGCGTCGACGTAAACTGCGCAGTGGAGATCTTTGTTGATCTTTGTGTTTATGCTTTCGGCGAGGAAGCCAAAAAGGTGAGTCTTGCCCGTTCCTCTGCGACCGTCGATATACTGATGGATGGGTGTTGTGCACTTCTCGGCGTGACCCATGTTTACGTAGGCATCGAGGAGCACGTCGCGAGCAAGTTGCTCGCTCTTGGGGACGAGGTCGCAGACTGCTTGAAAAATGACTATGTCGCGGTAATTCATGAAATTTGTCACTCGAGGAGATGGATTTATAGGCAATCTATGCAGCGGATGGTGAGTTTTCCGGACCGTCGAACGTGATCGCAGCCAGCCGCGGTGCGCGCAGACCTCCGACCCCCGTCGTGCCACCCCCATGCATCGTAGGAAGGCAGCGTATCCGACGCCTACCCCGCCTTGTCAAGGAGACCAGCGTAGGCGCGTGCGGGCCCCACCTCGACGGCGCGAGCGGACCCCCGACGTCCTACCCCTCCGAGCCGATCAAGAAGCGCTGGAACGGTCCGGCCGATCAGCGGCCCGGCTATTCAAGTTGCCGCGGCTTGCCGAGCCGTCCAACCCACCACGCGGGGTAGCGTCCGCAGTCGCAGCAGTGCACGCGTCGACTCTGAGCCAAGCGCGTGGATGCCCGCGGGCTGTCGCGATGCGGGCACCGGGAATGGCTTTCAAATGCCGGCGGGACGCTTGCGCGGCCGGCCGCGTTTGATCTCCGGCATCTCCGCAGGCCGGAGGAGAGCCGCCGGTGAAACGTCGAGCGCGTTCGCGAGCCGCACGAGCGCGCCCAGGCTCACGCTCTGCCGCATGCCTTCGATGTCCTGCAACGTCCGGAGATCGAGCTCGGCAGCCTCCGCGAGGCTCTCCTGGGTCATGCCGCGCTTCTGGCGCAGACGCCGAAGATTCGCGGCGATGTAGACCAGAACGGTGTCCAGGGTGAGCGTTCGCACCAGGTCGACGTACACCCTTGCTCGGCCCAGAATAACGCGGCCCTACCGTGCTTTTCCTTGACGCTTCCCGCCGGCAGCCCGTAGGGTTGCGGGACCACGAATAGTGCCGCCCGCGGGTGCTGGTAACACCCCGGGCGGCGTGGCCGAACCCCGCTCGAACGAGGTCCGACATGGGAACAATACGTTCACGCCCTGAACAGGGCCAAGAGATCGATCCGCCCTCCCGCCGCCGCGTCCGCTCCGGCGCTCCACGCCCGCTCGGGCAATGGCCCGGCAGGCGCGGTTCTCCCGCCGCACATCCCGCCGTCTACCTCGACCCCACCGCGCTCCTCGAACAGCGCCCGCTCATCCGCCGCACCCTCCGCGCCCGCGGCGTTCTCCCCGCCGATCTCGACGACCTCACCCAGGACACCGTCCTCGGCGCCTGGCGCAGCATGCGCGCCGGCCGCTTCCGCCCCTCCCCCGCTCTCCCTCCCGCCGACGCCCTCCGCCGCTGGCTCTCCGGCATCGCCTCGCGGCAGGCCTCGCACTACCGCGACAAGGCCCACCGCCGCCACGAGCTCCCCGCGGCCGACCCTGACCGCCTCTCCGCCTTCGCCGCCCCCTCTCCCGAGGCCCGCCTCGTCGCCCGCGGCCTCCTCCGCGCCTTCCACCGTCTCCGCCCCGAGCTGCGCGAGATCCTCTCGCTCGCCGCCACCGGCCTTTCCTCGCTCGAGATCGCCGCCTCCCTCTCGCTCCCGCGCCCCACGGTCGCCACCCGCCTCCGCCTCGCGCGCCGCCTCTTCGCCCGCGCCCTCACCCGCTCTCGGAGGTGGCCCCGATGAGCCCGATGAGCCGCGCCCCCGTCGACGCCCCCGCCGAGACGGCGGCCGAGCTGCCGACCGCGACCGAGGCCGCCCTCCTCGAGATGGTGCTCGGCCTGCCCGGCGTCGGACCGCGCATCCTCGGCACGGCCGCCCTCCCCTCGCTCGGTCGCCTCTCGCCCGCGGCGCTGGCCGAGCGCACCCAGATCGCCCTCTTCGACGCCACCCGGCTCGCCGCCGCCTTCGAGCTCGGCCGCCGCTATCACGCCGCCCGCGCGCGCCGGGGCGCGCTCCTCACCGACGCCGCCCGCGTGGCGCGTTACTTCGGCCCGAGGCTCGCGTCCCTGGTCCACGAGGAGCTCTGGATCGCAGCGCTTGACACCCACGGCCGCGTCCGCGAGACGCGCCTGCTCGCCCGCGGTTCCGACGACGCCCTCTACGTCGGCCGCTCCACCGTCCTGCGCACGGCGCTGGACATGGCCGCCCACAGCTTCGTCCTGGCCCATAACCACCCCAGCGGCGACCCGACGCCGACCCGCGAGGACGAAGCGATGACCCTGGAGCTGCGCCACCTCGGCTCGGAGCTGCACATCCCGCTCACGGCTCACGTCATCGTCACGCCCAGCGGCCGCTACGCCGCCGTCCACGAGTAGGTCTCCTCGCGCGGCGCAGCGCCCCTGCGGAGGGGCGCCCCGCCCCTGCGGGATCACACCCGGAGCAAGGCCCGGTCAACCTCCAGCACGGATGTGGCGGCACCGCGAAGGGCCGGACGTTTCAGCGCTCGCTTCCACCAAGCAAAGCGGCCACGGCTGCCCGAAGACGCGTGATCTCTCCTTGGAGCGCCTCGTTTTCGCGCCGCAGACGCGCCTCCGCCTCCCGTGAACGCGAGAGATCGGATCTCTGCGCCTGAAGGACGTGGAGCAGATGGCGCCTCTCGATGAGCTGCGGGCGGTTGAGGTGCAGTCGCTGGATGTGAAACCAGCCACGAGGCGTGAGCCCGATGAGCCGGCCGTGGACCGTCTCCTCGACGTGCGCGCCGAAATCGTCACGCTGAGGGCGAAGGAGCCGCAAGCTCTCAGGTGCATCGTGTGCGGGCGCATAGTCGCCCTTGAACCGGTTGCACGCGGTGCAAGCGTAGACGAGGTTCTCGATGTCATCGGACCCACCCGCTGCCAGCGGGTGGAAGTGATCAATCTCCAGCTCGCCCCCCACGGACGTTTCGGAAACGCCGCAGTAACCACACCGGCCACCGAAGGCGACCCGGACGATGGCGCGCGTTTCCGTCGAGACGGCCATTCACGCAGCGTGCAGCGGGCCGCCGGCGATGCGGGCAAATCCGTCGAGGATGGAGGCGCGGCGCCGGTCGAACTCCTCGAGGAACCTGCGCGTGTCGGCCACGAGGGCCTGTTGCTGGGCCATGAGCTGGGCCAGCTGTTCGTTCTCGCTCTCGACCCGAGCCAGCTCGGCCGCCACGTCTCCGGCCTCGGCACGCAGCCGAGCCATTTCCGGGGCAAGCAGCGCCGCCTCCTCCGCCTCGATCCGCGCCATGAGCGCCGCTAGCTCCGCCTGCTCGGGCTCCGTCAACGTGCCGGAGAGCTCCTTGCCACGGAGATGGTCGAGCTTGCTCTGGTCATCCTTGGTCCAGCTCATGACAGCCACCCTAGCCATACCAGGCCAGGAGCACCGGGGCAACGGCCGGCCTCTTCTACCTTGCACGAGAGCATGGTCGTTGAGCAGGACAGCTCGTCGCCGTCGTCGCGGCATCTCCTCGCCGATGGGGAAGCGCGCCTGGGCAGCCTCCGAGCCGCGCGGTACAATCCTTCCGTGAACCTTCCCGAGCTGGAAACCGAAGCCCTGAAGCTGCCCGTCACGGAGCGCGCACGTCTCGCAGAGACGCTTCTGGAAAGCTTGGGCGAGCTCGCCGAGGAGGAGCACTGCCGCCTCTGGACCGAGGAAGCGACGCGCCGGGACGCAGAGCTCGACGCAGATCCGTCCCGGGGGCGACCGGCCGAGGACGTCTTTCGTGACGCCCGCGCGCGGCTCCGGTGACGCTCCCGGTCATCGTTCACGACCTGGTTGAGGTCGAGCTGAACGAGGCCGCCGCTCACTAAGCTCGGGCACGTCCTGGCCTTGGCGACGCCTTTCTCGCCGAGGTTCAAGGTGCAGTCGATGCCCTGGCTGCATCACCGCTCGCGGGGAGCGCCGTGGAGAGCGATGTGCGCTGGTGGCTCGTGCGGCGATTCCCCTACAGCGTGCTGTACCGGGTACGCGACGATCCCATTCGTATTCTCGCGATTGCACGTCAGAAGCGGCGGCCCTTCACCTGGCGCGGGCGCCAATAGTCCGGCTCGGCGCCTGCTCGCCCGCGGCTCCGACGACGCCCTCTACGTCGGCCGCTCCACCGTCCTGCGCACGGCGCTCGACATGGCCGCCCACAGCTTCGTCCTGGCCCACAACCACCCCAGCGGCGACCCGACGCCGACCCGCGAGGACGAAGCGATGACCCTGGAGCTGCGCCACCTCTCCGCGGAGCTGCACGTCCCGCTCACCGCCCACGTCATCGTCACGCCCAGCGGCCGCTACGCCGCCGTCCACGAGTAGGCCCTCGCGGCGCGCTGCGCCCCTGCGCATCCAGCCGCCAACGCGCCACGCATCGCCCCGGCCGGCTGTTCCGTAAGCCGCAGGCGAGGGCACGAGGTGCTGGAGCACATGGCGCCACCACGGGACCCGACCCAGGGCACTGCATCGAGGCCGATCCGCACTCACGCATCGCCTCCGGCGACCGCCGGCGCGCCGGCGTCCGCACCGAGGCCCGGCATCGTGCGCCCGACGTGCGACCTCGACCTGGATGGCGCGCGAGAAAGGCGCTCGCGAGGTCGGGCGGTGGGAGCCACCCGGCCGCGGCGACGTCCAAGGCGGGAGGAGTGCGACGAGCGTACGCGCTCAGGGCGACGATAGCCGGCCGGCCTCGGGAGCGTTGTTCGCTCGCTATCGTCGGGGAGAGTCGAGCGCATGCGGAAGGCACTGGAGTTCATCGAGGAAGCGAAAGCAGCCCATGGTCACCGACTTTCGGCGCGTCGTTGAAGCGCTCAGCGGTGAGCATGTCGGTTGGCGCCATAGACCTGCTGGGCGATGTGCCCGGAGTGGGTAGCTTCGACGACGTTGTGAAGGGGTCGGAGGAAATCCAGCTCTACGGCTCCGCGGTTCGAATCCTGGGGCTGAACGCCCTGGAACGCGCCAAGCGCGCGGCCGGTCGTGCCAAAGATCTGCTCGATCTCGGTGAGATCGCTGCGATCCGTGGGCGCCGATCCCCCTGATACTGACCGACGTCGACCTGCGAGAACGAAGCGACGCCGGCTACCGCAAGCCGGCTACCGCAAGCCGGCTACCGCGACCTGGTCGGGTTCCGCTGCCGCACCCACGCCGCCCGCGCGCGCCGGGGCGCGCTCCTCACCGACGCCGCCCGCGTGGCGCGCACCTTCGGCCCGAGGCTCGCCTCCCTGGTGCACGAGGAGCTCTGGAGTCCAGACGTTTCGGAGACGTCAAGTCCCACCGCTGGGACTCTTCATCCAGGATTCCGATTCGCAGGACAAGACAGGGCAGACGCGCCTCGGCGGGTCCACCTGGGGCGGCGTGAAAGGGGATCCCTGCGCCGGCCCCAAGCCTCGCCTCTCGATAAATCGCAGTTCGATCGTCGACGGAAACATTGACGAAATGAAGCCGCGTCTACACTCCGCGGGACGTCGAGGGAGCTCGATCGCTCCGGCACACGCCGGGGCGATCCGTTCGCGCTGCCGCCCAGGCCGCGCCGGCCAGCGTGGCGCGGCCAGCCAGGGGCGGGCGCGCCAAGCTCGAGTCCTCTCGCCAGTCACGTCTTCACGGAGGAAAGCCAAGCTTATGTCCTATTTGGCGCCGGCAGAATTTGTCACCAAGATGGTCGATGCGGGCGAGTCCAAGGTCTTCATGTCGACCCGGGACACGTTGATCCGAGCCTACATGGCCGGCGCGCTGCTCGCGCTCGCCGCCGTCTTCGCGGTGATGGTCACCCAGCAGACGGGATACCCGATCATCGGCGCGATGCTGTTCCCGGTCGGCTTCTGCATGCTGTACCTGCTGGGCTTCGATCTGCTCACGGGTGTGTTCGTGCTGTCGCCGCTGGCGCTGATCGATCGCCGCAAGGGCGTCACCCTGGGCGGCGTCCTGCGCAACTGGGGCCTGGTCTTCATGGGCAACTTCGCCGGCGCCGTCACCGTCGCCGTGATGATGGCGGTCGTCTTCACCTTCGGCTTCTCCACGGAGCCGAGCGCCGTCGGCAAGGCCATCTCCGGCATCGGCGAGGCGCGCACGCTCGGCTACAAGGAGTATGGCGCCGCCGGCATGCTGACGCTCTTCGTGCGCGGCGTGCTCTGCAACTGGATGGTCTCGACCGGCGTGGTCGGCGCGATGATCTCCAACACCGTCGGCGGCAAGGTGACGGCGATGTGGATGCCCATCATGCTGTTCTTCGCGATGACGTTCGAGCACTCCGTGGTGAACATGTTCCTGTTCCCGTCGGCCATGCTCATGGGCGGCAACTTCTCGGTCATGGACTACATCGTGTGGAACGAGATCCCGACCGTCGTCGGCAACATGCTCGGCGGCATCACCTTCACGGGCCTCACCCTGTACGTCACCCACCTCAAGACCGCCCCCAAGCACGTCCCCGCCGCCAGGGAGCGCGAGCTCCCCGCCGAGCCGCTCCGCGCCTCCACCAGCTCCGCCTCCTGACGCGCCCGCAGGCACCAGGGCCAGGTCAGCCCGTTCTACCTTCGTCTCGAACGCGTTTTTTCCAGACAGACGGGCTGCGCCGCTGATGGAGTACGGCAAGGATGACCGCGGCCCGCTCGCTTCCTTCAACACGGAGCAGGAAGTAAACCGTGTGGGGGGATCGCTTGAGCAGCGCGCGCCGGACACCCCGCCCGACATCGGGGAACTGCGACGGAAGGTCGCTGATCCGGCGGACGATGTGCCGTAGCTCGTCGACGAACTGTCCGCCCAGCCCGTCCTCCTCGCCCTCGTACCAGTCCGCCGCCTCCCGGATGTCCAGCTCGGCAGACGGGCGAACGAGGAGCCGACTCATCGACGCGTTGCGAGGCGCGCACGGAGGTCGGCCTCGACCTGTTCCCAGGACCGGCCAGCATCCGGTGCGGCCTCGTACTCGGCGAGCCGGCGATCGAGCTCGACCTTGTGCCACTCGGGTACCGGCACCTCGTCCTCCCTCGCCGCGATCCGCTCCCAGAGCGCCTGGACGTACTCGATCTGCTCGTGCACGGTGAGATCGTCGAAGCCGGGCGGCGGGCCCTGGATGGCTCGTTCCATGAGCCGCAAGATACCACGAGGCACCGGGACGGCGCAGCACACGGCCCTCGCGGTCGAGAACGAGCGGCGCCGACGGCGAATCACGCACTGCCGCGCCGTCCGGCCGAGCCCGGGCCGCCTCGTCATCGCGGTCGGCGGAGAGGAGCGGAGGGCTCCTCGTGCTAGGCTCGACGGCGAAGCGGGCTTGCCTCCCGCGTCCACCCCAGCGCGATGTCGACCGCCACCGTCACCCTCGCTCTGCCCGAGGCGCTCTACCAGCGGCTGAGGGGGACTGCGCTCGCGACCCGACAGCCGCTCGAAGCCGTGATGCTGCGCGCGCTGAGCCTCGGCAGCCCTCCCGCCTGGGACGACGCGCCCCCGGAGTTCCAGGTCGACCTCGCCTGCCTGGACAAGATGGACGACCAGGCGCTCTGGCAAATCGCGAAGAGCCCCAGGTCCGAAGCAGAGCTCGCGCGCTACGACGAGCTGCTCGACCGGAACGCCCAGGGGCTCCTCACGCCGGCGGAGCGCATCGAGATCGAGCGCCTTCGCCACGAGAGCGACCTGTTCATGCTCCGCAAGGCGCACGCTGCGGCGCTCCTGCGATGGCGCGGGCACGCGGTCGCTTCTCCGTAGCGCGCGCCCTCCACGAGACGGACGACGGACTGTCGACCTCACGCTCATCCGCTGGATGCTGAGGCTCACGCCCGCAGATCGGGTCGCCACCCTCCAGGCCCACATCGACTTCGTCACGCTCGGCCGTGAGAGCAGGCGCGCGCGAGAACCGCATGCTCGCGCCGACGAAGATCGCTGAGCTCCTCGGCGTGCTCGCCCGGCACCTTTCGTGCTAAAATTCGTGCTAAAAGCAGAATTGCCCGCCCCTCCAAGCAACCAAGGACGGAACATGGCAACTCGACAGATTGTGGTGGATGTGCCCGAGAAGGTGCTCCTTGCGGAGAAGATGGACGAAGCTGAGTTCGCGCGAGAGCTCCGCACCCTCGCCGCGGTCAAGCTGTACGAGCTGGGGCGGCTCTCGTCCGGACGCGCTGCGGAGCTCGCCGGCATGGCGCGAGTCGAATTTCTCTTGAGTCTGGGTCGCTACAAGGTTTTCCCTCTCGACGCCGAGCTCCGCGCGCTGGAGGCCGCAGTTGGTTGAGGCCATCAGCAATACCTCACCCCTGCTGTACCTTCACCGCATCGGCGCCATCGACTGGCTCGCCGAGATGTTCAAAGACGTCTGGGTCCCCAGCGCTGTGGATCTTGAGTTGAAGGAGGGGCGACGCAAGGGGTATGAGGTCCCCACGCTGAGCACTCATGGGTGGGTGAAGATCGTCGACCCCAAATCCAAGCCATCGGAATGGCTCGCGCTCGACCTGGGAGCGGGAGAGCTTGCAGCCATGGCCCTGGCTCTGGAAAATCCATCCCGTGTGATTCTCCTCGACGATGCGCTGGCACGACGCACGGCTCAAGCGGCAGGGCTGGTCGTCTGGGGAACGCTCAAGATCTTGCTGGAGGCAAAGTCTCGAGGGATCACGCAGAACGTCGGACCGTGGGTCGACAAGCTCGCCGATGCGGGCATGTGGCTGTCTGGCGAGA
Source organism: Sorangium sp. So ce887 (assembly GCF_051521455.1). NCBI lineage: Bacteria > Pseudomonadati > Myxococcota > Polyangiales > Polyangiaceae > Sorangium > Sorangium sp. So ce887. Next base: position 8,124,149 of record NZ_CP150354.1, read on the forward strand.
TCCGCCAGAGAATCCTGTCGCTGGCTGGGGAACTGGGTGAGCGGCCGCCTTGATGAATCCTCGATCGTCGAAGCGCCAACGATCCCACCCCAGCGGCGACCCGACGCCGACCCGCGAGGACGAAGCGATGACCCTGGAGCTGCGCCACCTCGCCTCGGAGCTGCAAGTTCCGCTCACGGCCCACGTCATCGTCACGCCCCTGCGCGACGGCCTCGCGCGCGGCGAGGTACTCTGCTCGTTTCGAGCTCTTCTTCGTCGTCGTTCGGGAAGCCATGGAGTTCTCCTGGCTCCTTCAAGGTCGATGATGGCTTCGCCACCATGGAATGATGGGGCGGCCATCATTCCATCCTGGAACGGCCATCGTCGAGGCCTGCGAGGTCAACCCCGGAGCAAGGCCCGGCCAGCGCTCAGCATGGGTTCAGCGACATCGCGAACGCCCTGACGGTGTGCTGCGGGAGGGAGAAGGAAGTGCCGCGTTCACTCCACAGCCTGCGGGCCAGATGGCCAGATGGCCGGATGAGGTGGTCAGGCGGTCGCCCCAAGGCTTGACTCCCGTATCGCCCTCTGGCTTCCTGGCCCCCTTGTTCAACTTGCTGGCGAGGCCACGGCGGCCTGGCGGACGCAGGTTGTCCGGCGGAGTGGTGAATGACGATCGAACGGCAGTGGCGCAGCGGGAACCTCGGCCTTTTGTCGGCGGCCCTCTCGATGCTGGCCTGGGCGCTCTTGACGAGCTGCTCGGACGGGAGCTCCGCCGACGCGGCGACGAGCACGAGCGGCGCGCACGCCGGCGGGGGCGGCAGCACGGGGAGCGGCTCCGGCGAGGGTGGGGCCGGCGCCGGTCACCCGTTCGACGACCCCGGGACCTGCTCGGACGGCGAGCGCAACCAGCGTGAAGACGACGTGGACTGCGGCGGCCCGTGCGAGCCCTGCGTGTTCTGGCAGCGCGTCGCGCCCTCCGGCGCGGTCCATCTGTTCCTCACCGGGCAGGGGACCCTGCTGGGGAGCAACGAGTATGACTGGCTCAGCCGGCTCGAGCGGCTGGACGGCGCGTGGCAGCGGGTGCTGGCGGACGGTGAAAACGTCACGGTGAAGCCGCTGGCGAACGGGAGCAGCGGCGAGATCTATGGCGCGGGCGACGGCCTCGTGCGCTCCGACGACGATGGGCTGACATGGCAGGTCATCAACCCCGAGCTCAGCCCCAGGTTCTTGAAGGTGATGGATGACGCGCTCTACGCCGGGCTCGGCAACGATCTCTACCGGTCGACGGACGCCGGGGTGAGCTGGGAGCTCGTCGCCGGCGGCTTCGGAGGTGGCGAGCTGGTCCGCCTGGAGGTCAACTCCGACGGGATCTGGTTCCTGCTGTCCCACAAGCTGGTGATGCGGTCGCTGGATCGCGGCGCCACCTGGTTCGAGGTGGCCTCCACGGAGGGCGATACGAGCGCCTGGCTCGTCGAGCTCTCCGATGGAGTCGTGCTCGTCGGGCAAGGTGCGCGTCCTCCCGTGTCGTCCGTCGATCGCGGCGACTCCTGGCAGCAGCCCGAAGAGGTCGACGTGACGGCGTGGGTGCTCGCGGCCAACTCCACGGATCTGCTCTTCTCGGGCGGGACCGGCGTGGACATGTCCGAGGACGGCGGGCTCACCTGGACCGAGCGGGGCGACGGCGACCTGTTCGGCTTCCGGTCGATGGTGATGCTCCCGGACGATCGCCTCGTGGTCCTCGACAACAACGACCAGGTGTTCGTGAGCCGGCCAACCACGTTCTGGGGCAAGCACGAGCGCCGTGGCGAGCCGCTCCCGGCGTCGTGCACCGACGGAGCCCAGGGCCCGGGTGAGCAGGGCGCCGACTGCGGCGGAAGCTGCCCGGCGTGTCCGACGTGGCGGCGCCTCGCCGAGGTGAACCTCACGAACCTTCAATGGGTGGCAGCGACGCCGGACGGCACGCTGTTCTTCGACAATCAGGAGGCAAGGTACCGGTCGACGGACGCCGGCGCCTCGTGGGCTCCCCTCGAGCTCGACGGCGAGCCGCTGCCGTTCATCAGCACCGTCATCCAGATGGGAGATGGAACGATGCTCGCCACCTCGGGCGCCGAGCTGTATCGCTCGTCGGACCGCGGCGGCTCGTGGAGCGTGATCGACGCGACCCTCGACGTGGGCGCGATCGCCCTCCATCCAGACGGCCGCCTCTACAGCTTCAAGCAAGGGTTCTCGAGCGACGGCGGCGTGTCCTGGGAACGGGTATCGGATGAATCACGAGACATCACGGGGGTCGTCTTCACCGACAACGGCGATCTCTACGCTCATGGCTCACGGTCTCTGGTTCGCTCGCTCGACGGCGGCAGGACGTTCGAGCCCCTCGACGGCGTGCCCCTCGACAACGACGACAGCTACGTCAAGCTCGCGGCCGCCCCGAACGGCCACCTGTTCCTCGCCTCGACGAGAGGCATCTTCCGCTCGATCGACAGGGGAGTCTCCTTCACCGAGGTCACCGCCGACGCCTGGAATGTGCTGGTCGACTCGAAGGGCAACGTCTTCGCCTTCGGACAAGGCATCGCCATGTCGCGCGACGACGGCGATACCTGGGAGAGCCGCCTGCTCGGGGTCAATGCGGCGCCTCGGGCCGTGGCCCTGGCCGACGACCGCATCTACCTGAACACCGCTCTCGGCCACTACCTGAGCACGACGACCACGGCGTGGTGAACGCCGCGGAGCGATCACCCGCGACGACCCCCCTCTTGGGCGCGAGTTCTTCAGGGTGCTGGTGGAGGTGGACGAGGCGGTGACGCGCCGGGTCGCGGCCGAGGGCTGCCCCGTGTGCGACGGGCCGCTCCCGGCGTTTGGCCTGCCCATGGAGCTGCCGGAATAGGGCGCGAAGATTTTTTCGAGCGACCGATGATTTCTCCGCGGGCGGGGGGTCCATGGAGCAAAAGGAAGACCCCCTCATGTCCCACAAGCTCTTCGTCAGCCTGCCCATCAAGAACCTCGATCGCACCATGGCGTTCTTCAAGGCCCTCGGCTTCACGTTCAAGTTCACGGACGAGAACGCCGCCTGCATGCTCATCGGTGAGCACGCCTACGCGATGCTGCTCGTCGAGCCGTTCTTCAAGACGTTCACCAAGAAGGAGATCTGCGACACCGCGACGCACGTGGAGGGGGCCTTCGGGCTCTCGTGCGAGAGCCGCGCCGAGGTGGACGCGATGGTGGCGAAGGCGCTCGCCGGCGGCGGCAAGGAGGCGGGGCCGCCGCAGGACCACGGGTTCATGTACGGGCGGAGCTTCGAGGATCTCGACGGGCACCACTGGGAGGTGCTGTGGATGGATCCAAAGGCCGTGCAGTAAGCCGCACGGAGCTCGACGGAGGAGAAGGGATTCGAACATCTCGTCCCCGGGTCGGTCAATCCTGGCAGCAGCCGTCAAGCGCCTGGTGGGCCGTCTGCCCTGATTAGGGCACCACCTCTCGACACCCTCCGGGTTGAAATTCAATTCTCCCCGGAGGCTCAGCTCGGGCTCTGCGACGCGATGAGCGATCGCAGCCAGTCGTCCGAGGCCTTGCGGTACTCGGGGACGCGGCTCCGCTCGGCCACGGCGAGCGCCTCCTTCAGCCGAGGCGCGTCGAGGTCGTGGAGGTAGCTGGGGGTACCCGGCTGCTGGCGCCACGAGTCCTCGAGGCCGCCCGCGTCGACCGGATCGAAGCCGAGCTCGTCGACGAGGCGCATGACCTTCGCCCGCGCTTCCGGCGGCTCCCCCGCGATCGGGAGGGCGACGCGCCCCGGCGTGCCCTTCGGATTGCGCTTCGCGAGCAGGCTCTCGAAGTAGATGTTGTTGAACGCCTTGACCACCGGCCGCCCGATCTGCTCGGCGACCCACGCGCTCTCGACCTGCCCCGCCTCGATGGCCGGGATGCTGCCGTCGCGGACCGGGTAGTAGTTGTTGGTGTCGATCACGACCACGTCGGCGGGCACGCCGGCGAAGAGATCCTTCGGCAGGTCCACGACCGCGCGCTGGGGGATCGTGACGACCACGATCTCGCCGCCGCGCGCGGCCTCCGCGGCCGTGACGGGGGTGGCCCCGGTCTCGGCGGCGAGCTCGCGGAGCGTTTCCGGCCCGCGCGAGTTCGCGATCACCACCTGGTGACCGAGCTTCCCCAACAGCTTCGCCAGCGACCCGCCGATCAAGCCGGCACCGATGATTCCGATCTTCATTCGTCACTCCTTCGAGCCGAGCCGCCCGCGATCGAGCGCGGAGGCCGGCGGTCCAGGTGCGTCGTCTGACGCAGACGGGCGATCGCTCGCGCCGTTCACGTCGGAGACGGGCTGTACCACGACGGGCCGCCCCCGGCCCGCGCAGCCCGCGCAGGAGGCTGCCCCCAGGACGACCTTGCCCTCGGGGTATGACCTGACCCTCAAGGTAGGACGACCTCATCCACGGACAGCGCGACGTCGCCCCCTTGCTGCGCCAGCAGCGGGCGCGTGCTGCGCGTGCAGCAACACCCGATTCGGCACAGCGGACGAGTGACCGCAGCAGCTAAGCCAGCTGACGCAAGAACGACAGGACCACCTCTCCCAGGCGCTCGGGTTGTTGAAATGGAAGGCCGTGGCCGGCGTCCTGTACCTGCTCGATTCGTACGCGCGGGTTGAGACTCCGCAGCTCCGTTGCCATCTCGAGCGTGACGACGGGGCTGCTGTCACCCATGACGAGCAGGCTCGGGACGTCGATCGCGCTCACCACGTCGCGAACCTCGGGGTTCGGCGGCGTGAGAACGTCGAACGCGCCCATGCGGGTCTTCAGTCTCGCCTCGGCTTGCAGCTCGACGATCTCGGGCGAGCAACGCGGGTGTCGGGCTCGGGCCTGCGCGACGAGGTCAGACTTCTGTAAGCCGAGGGCCTGGCGGTGTTGATCGGCGACGTCGCTGTCGCGCACCTCGCGCTGGCGCTCGGGGCTCAAGAACGTCGGGTCGACAAGGATGAGGCCGCGGATGCCCCCCGCCCCTCGACTCGCCACCACCGCGGCGGTCATGCCGCCCATCGAGTGGCCAAGCAGAACCGGACGAGAGAGCCCCAGGCCGCGGAGGAGGCCCACGACGTCGCTCGCGTGATCGTCGTACCGGTATCCGTGGTGCGGCGCGCTCGAACCGCCGTGCCCTCTGGCGTCGGGCATGACGACGTCGAATTCACCTTCGAGCGCCCGCGCCAGGGGAGTCCAGCAGGCGCCGCTCCCCATCAATCCATGGAGCAGAACGACGGGATACTTGGCGCCTCCAGTTCGGAGGTAGTGGATGTTGATGCCGTTCGTTTCGCAGACTCCACGGATCCAGGTCGTCATGGAACTGTCCCTGCCTGCCGCAGCTTCGCAAGTGTGATGAAGTGGTTCAGGTCCAAGTACGCGGGAATATCGGCATCAATTCTCCCCGCGGTCCGCTCGGCGCGTCAAGTGACTGTTCAAACCTCTCGCCACGCGCTGGAGCCAAGTGCATGCCCTCCGCCACAGCTTCGCGACCCACCTGCTCGAGGCGGGCACCGACATCCGGCCCTCGCGGGGCGCAGCGCCCTGCCGCCGGCGCGCTGCGTCCGGCTTCCTGAATAGCGGGATTCGAGCTCGCCCGCCCCCGCGCAACGCCCCGCGATGAATCAGCCGGCAAGGCCCGACGGATTCATCGCCTTGCTGGGCCGCGTCCGTCCATCGTCAGGAGAGCACGTCGGTGGCAGTCTTCGCCCCGAGGACGTTATCGATCCAGCGGTCGAGGGTCGCGATGTCCGTGCATGCCTGGATGCGCGCGCTCTCGTTCTCGGTGAGCACGATCCCTGCACGCGCAAGCAGCCGCAGCAGCGTGTCCCTCTTGCCCTCGAGCTTGCCCTCACGCCTGCCTTCTCGCATGCCCTTGAGCTCGCCCTCACGGATGCCCTCGAGCTTGCCGCGATCGACGAGCTTCTGCACGAACGGAGGAAACGTCGCCTCGCCTTCGATCTGCCGTTCCATGACCAATACCTCCAGAGCCTGCCTCATGGGCTCCCGCAACCCGTTCCAGATGAGCTGAAAATAGACCATCGCGTGCGCCTGGTCGAGCCGGCCGATGCCGGCGAGCGCCGCCTGGACCACGGTGAGCCCGCTCGGCCCGTTGCCGTGCCGCAGCGCTTCCTGGCGCGCACGACCGCGACGTACGCCGGCCACGAGAACTTCTTGTCCGGGTCCACGTCGCGCTGCACCTCGATGACGATCGCCAGCACGAGCGCGTCGTTCTCGTCTCGAAGCTCGAGCACCAGATCGGCGCGGAACTCCACCGGGAGGAGCTGGTCGAGCGACGACTCGACAACCGCGACCGAGGCGTGCGGCGGCACCTCGACTGCGCCATTCTTGGGAATCACCACAGCCAGGGCAGTGTGCGTGGGCGATGACGACGTCGAGAAGTCCCATAATCCTTCGCTCGGCGAACGCCTGAGTCAAGCCGTGCCGCGAAGCGGCGTAGGCTTGAACGATCGGTTATCTATCACTCCATAGGCTGGCGGACGATGGTCTTCCACTTGGCCGGATCGGCGCGACGTATGTCGCTCAGATACACCTCGTGGTGCTTTCCTGCAAGCGCCGAGCGCGCACCGATATAATCATGGACTCGCTGGATGGTCGGTCCTTCTTCAGTGAAGGGGCCAATGTGAAGTATCTGAGCACATGATCCTTCGGAGAAGCTCTCCAGTCTGAGCGCGTCTACCGCGGGGAGCGCCTTCTTTCGCCTCACCTCCACCATGGCCCCCTGAATCACCGCCTCCTCCACGAAATGAGGCTGCATGATCATCATCGTCCATTTCCACCTTGACCTATCGTCGGAGGTGAAGACGGACATGTCATCCGACCACCAAAGGCCTTCGAGAGGCATCACCGCATAGTCAATTCCTTGCGCCCCCTTCTTCACCATGAACTTCGTCGTGTAGGAAACGGAGAACAGCGCTTCCACTGCCTCGGCATACCCCTGTGATGTGTTGGGGTCGCCCTCGCCGTCGATCATGAGGAACCGAAATGTTGGCACTTCAACCTGAACCACCTCCTTCGCGGATGCGTGGTAGAGATGTTTGAGCTCCCTCTTGAGATCAACTTTCGACACGAATGCACCTGTTGATAGCTAACGGCCACGTGCTCACCAGCGGCCGACCGAGCATCGAGGCCGGACGGCGGGCCCTGGATGGCTCGTTCCATGAGCCGCAAGATACCACGAGGCACCGCGACGGCGCAGCACACGGCCCTCGCGGGGCGCAGCGGCCCCGCCGCCGGGGCGCTTCGCCCGTGCGCATCCAGCCGAAAGCCTCCGTCGTTCGGGGAACCATGGACTCCCCCTGGCGGGTTCAAGGTCGATGGTGGCTTCGTCAGCATGGAATGATGGGTCGGCCATCATTCCATGCTGCAACGGCCATCGTCGAAGCCTGCGGGGTCAACCCCGGAGCATGGCTCGGCCAACCTCCAGCACGGGTTCAGCAACATCGCGAACGGCCAGGCGTTCACCCTCCCACGGACGGGGGGCCGGCTGGCGAGGACTTGCCCGGGCCGAGCCGTACCCCCGACGGCGCCGATGGGATGTACGGCGGCGACGCGTGCTCGGCGGAGACCGTGGCCGGCGGGCCTGCCGTGGGGAACCCGTGCGAGGGCGGGCGCGGGCGTACCTTGACGGTTTCGCGCCCCGCCGCGCCAGACCGGGGTAACATGCGCCCGTCATGCCTCGCGCGCCCGTCAGCCATCCCTGCCGCTCTCGCCGCGCTGGCTTCGCCGGCCTGGCCGGCGCCGCGATGACCCCCGTGGCCACGACCGGGGGTGGTCCTCGCCGATGACCCGAGTCGAACCTGAGGGCTTCCGGCCGGAGGCGCTGGTAGGCCAGGTCCTGCGCGGCAAGTGGCGCCTGGAGCACCTGCTCGGCTTCGGCGGCATGGCCATGGTCTACGCCGGCACGCACCGCAACGGGATGCGCGGCGCGGTGAAGATCCTCCGCCGCGAGCTGTCCGAGGACCAGGAAGCGCGCTCGCGGTTCCTGCGCGAGGGCTACGTCGCCAACCGCGTGGACCACCCGGGCATCGTCCGGGTGCTCGACGACGACGTCACCGACGACGGCTCGGTGTTCCTGGTCATGGAGCTGCTCGAGGGCGAGACGGTCGAGGCGCGCCGCGCGCGCGAGCCGAGCGGCACGCTCGGCGTGAACGAGGTGCTCGGCATCGCCGACGACCTGCTCGACGTGCTCGCCGTCGCGCACGAGCGCGGGATCGTGCACCGCGACCTCAAGCCCGACAACCTGTTCCTCACGCGCCAGGGGCAGCTGAAGGTGCTCGATTTCGGCATCGCGCGGCTGCGCGAGCTCTCGTCCCCGGCGAACAACGCGACCACGCGCGCCGGCACCCTGATGGGGACGCCGCAGTTCATGCCGCCCGAGCAGGCACGGGGGCAGTGGGACAAGGTCGACGCGCGCACCGACCTCTGGGCCGTCGGGAGCACGATGTTCCAGCTCCTCTCGGGGCGGTACGTGCACGAGGCCGAGACGTTCCCGCTGCTCCTGCTCGCCGCCATGACCCAGCCGGCGCCGCCCGTGGGCAGCGTCCTGCCCGCCGTCCCCCCGCCGATCGCCGCCGTCATGGACGTGGCCCTCGCGTTCGATCCCGACCGGCGCTGGCCGAACGCCCACGCGATGCAGCGCGCGCTCCGCCAGGCGCGGGGGGGCGCGGCGTTCGACCCGGCCCCGGGCTCGCACGCGGATGCGGCGCGCATGTCCGCGCACCCGGATCCGGGGCGCGCGCTCATGTTCTCGGATCCCGGGCGCCCGACCGTGCAGGCGCGAGGCCCGGGGAGCGGGCCGCGCGGCACGGAGTTCACCGCGGCGAGCCCGGGGAGCGGCGGCGCGGTCAGCGCCGGCTCGGCGGGCGGCCCGGCCAGCGCCGGCACGGTCTCGCCGGTCGTGGAGCGCTCGGTCGGCACGGAGCGCCCGGCGCCGCGCTCGGCGGTCCTGGGCGCGATCCTGGCCGGTGCCGGCGCGCTGGCCGTGGGTGCCCTTGTCGCGCTCGTGTGGTGGCAGCGGGGGAGCCCGGGCGGGGACGCAGAGCACCCGTCCAGCGGGTCCGCGGTGGAGGCCGAGCCGCGCCCAGGCGAGCGCGCGGGGGCGGAGCCGGAGCCACCCGGCGGCGCGGGCTCGCCGGGTGCGGGCGCGCAGCCCGCTCCGTCCGGCGATGCGGTCCCGGCGATCGCGCCGTCCGCGCCCGTGCCCGCCCCGCCGCCCGCGCCCACGCCGAGCGCGTCCGCGACCGGGGCGCCGTCGAGCGCGACCGCGGCCACCTCGAGGCCCGCCGCGGGGGACAGGGCGCGACCGCCCGCGACCGCTCCGGTGAAGACGCCGCCCGCGCCGACGCCGGCTCCCGCGCCGACGCCGGCAGAGGACCCGTACAACCGGAGACGTTGAGGTCGCACGGATGGGTAGATTGAGCTCGCGTAGACGATTCCCGGCCGAGGTGCTCGCCCTGGGAGGGGCCGCGCTCCTCGCCTGCCCCGACGCCTCGGCGCAGGCGCGTGATCCCGCGGCCGCGGAGGCGCTGTTCGACGCCGGCAGGGCGGCGCTCCAGGCGAAGGACTACGAGACCGCGTGCCCGAAGTTCCGGGAGAGCTACGAGCTCGACCCGGCGCCCGGGGCGCTGCTCAACCTCGGCGACTGCGAGGAGAAGCGCGGCAAGATCGCGACCGCGTGGTCGATCTTCCGGCAGCTCGCCCGTGATCTGCCGGCGAACGACGACCGGCGCCCCATCGCGCAGGCGCGCGCCGCCGCGCTGGAGGGCCGCGTGCCGAGGCTCACCATCCGGCTCGCGCCCGGCGCGCCGGCGGACACCGCCGTGCAGCGCTCGGGGATCCCGGTCGGCGCGGGCTCGCTGGGCGCGCCGTTGCCCGTGGACCCGGGCGAGGTCCAGGTGACGGCGACGGCGCCGGGCCGGAAGCAGAAGACGTTCAAGGCGCAGCTCGCCGAGGGCGCGCAGGCCGAGCTGGTCGTGGCGCCGGAGGAGCCCGCCGCCGGCGGCGGGAGCGCAGGGCCCGCGCCCCCCCCGAAGGAGGGCTCGCAAGGGGCGGGGAGCTCGGCCTGGCGAACGGCCGGCTGGATCGGCGCCGGCGTCGGCGCGGTCGGGATCGGCGTCGGCGCCGCGTTCGGGCTGCGCGCGCTCGGAAAGAAGGGCGACGCGGAGGCCTACTGCAACGAGGCCAACGTCTGCGGGGAACAGGGGATCCGGCTGCAGGAGCAGGGCGCCACCGCAGGGACGATCTCGACGGTCGCGTTCCTCGTCGGGGCGGCGGCGCTGGGCGCCGGCGCGGTGCTCATCTTCACGGCGCCTTCCCCGGCACAGGCGTCCTCGGCCCCCAGGGCGATGGTGGGCGTGGTGCCGGGAGGCGCCGTGGCGAAGGTGATCTTTTGACGGCGGCCGTACGCGCCGCGCCACGGGAGGCGGGAAGATGACGCGCGATCTCATGAGCACTCGACCCCTGTTCTGCGCCGGGCTGCTCGTCGTCGCGGCCACAGGGGGCTGCAACGCGATCATCGGGCTCGAGGTCGGCGAGCTGGACTCCTCGTCCGGCAGCGCGGGCGCGACGTCGGCGAGCGTGTCCGCGGGCGGCACGGGCGGCGGCGGCCATGGCGGGGGTGGCGGCGGCGGGGGTGGCAGCGGCGGCGAGGGTGGCAGCGGCGGCGGGGGTGGCGGCGGCGGGGAGGAGGCGCTCTGCAGCCATGTCCGCGAGGGGGCTGTCCGCGCGCCGTCGAGCGAGTGGGGAAAGCTGTCGGGCCTGTCGGTCGCCGGCATCGCGGCGCTGGACGGCGCGGTGACGGCGATCGTCAAGGAAAGCCGAGGGCTCGCCACCGCGTCCGACAAGATCGGGTTCTCGGTCGCGAGGTGGAACCCGTCCGGGACCCTCGACGGCGCGTACGGGATGCGGACCGGGGACCTGCCCGGCAGCATCTGGCCCGAGCACCTCCTCGTCGTCTCGGACGTCGCCTACGTGACCGGGTCGTCGGATGCGCAGTTCACCTTGCTCACGCCGGATGGCGGGTGCTCCGTCGGCGCGCACGCCAGTACCGGGCATAAACCGAGCTTTCTCGCGGCGCTCGACCAGCTGGGCAAATGCAGCTGGATCTGGAGCGTCGATGCCGAGCTCAACACCTCCCCCGTCGCTCTGGCGGCGACGCCCAAGCGGGTCGTGTTCGCTGTCTCGGTGTCGGGAGCGGCGCGCGCGAGCACCGGCGATTGCATCCTCGGGACCGGCGACGCGCGCGGGTCCACGGAGCTCGTCGGGCTTGACGCGGACGGCATGTGCATCTGGAATCTCGCGTTCGAGACCACCGCGACCGTGCGCGTCGAAGAGCTCGTCGCCGCCCCGGAGACCGGGGAGGTGCTCGTCGTCGGCGACTACGATGCGCCGGAGGGGGCGATCAAGATCCAGGCGAAAGAGCTCCCCGCCACACCGGATCGCGACCTGTTCGTCGCGCGCGTCCGGCTCGAGGACGGCGAGGTGACGGAGGTCCTCCCGCTCAGGGCCCCTGGAAACCAGTCGGCGGCGCGACACGGGGCCGCGCTGCTCCCGGGCGGCGACGTCGTGATTTCCGGGACGTACACCGGGCCGTCCTTCAGCTTCCAGGACGACTGCCCGCTCCTGCCGGAGGCGGGGGAGACGGAGAACACCTTCGTCGCGCGCGTCTCGAAGGGTGGAGTGGTCTGGAGCCGTGGATTCGGCGACGCCGCGGAAGATCAGATGGTCGTCAGCCTCGAAGTGGACAGCGCCGGCTCGATCTACGTGGCGGGGACGCTCGAGGGCGAGATTCCTCTGGGGCCCGGCGAGAGGCTCGCGGCCGAGATGGATCAGCTGTCGAGCTATCTGATCGTGCTGAGTCCGGACGGCAACGTCCTCTCGGCCAACGCGCTCGCGGGGGCCGGCACCGTGGCTGTCTGGTCGGTCGCGCCGGGCGCGACGCTCGGCGATCCGCTCTACATCGCCGGTGAGCTGACGGACACGTTCCCTCTCGTGCCCATCGACGACCATCCCATCCTGGCGCCGGGAGAAGGGTTCATCGCTCGGTTGAAGGGCATGCCGTGACCGCCGCGCGCGGTCTCGAGCGCGCGCCCGACGAACAGCCCACGACATTTCCACACGACACCGCAGAGCCTGCCACGGTGCGGCGCGGCGCATCATCCAGCCGTCGGTTGACGCCGGGGGGATCGGCAGCTTCCATTCGTGCATGCGCTCGCTTCACCGATGTTTCCACCTGGCTCTCCCCACCGCCGCCGCCGCCGCCGCTCTGAGCGCCGCCGCGGGGTGTGATTTCCCCGACGCCACGTTCACCGATGACACGAGCGCCGCGAGCGCTGGCGGAGCTGGCGCGGGCGCCACCACGTCGTCGGCGAGCACCGCCGCCTCGTCCTCGGACGCAGCGGGCTCCGGCGGCGGCGCGGCGACCTCCGGCGCCGGCGGGGACGGCGGCGGCGCGGCGGCCTCCGGCTCCGGCGGCGCGGGCGGCGCGGGCGGCGGCGGCGCGGGCGGCGGCGGCGCGGGCGGCGACGCGGCGACCTCCAGCTCGGCCACCTCCGGCTCCGGCGGCGGCGCGGCGTCCTCCAGCGCGAGCTCCAGCTCGGCCGTCTCCGGCTCCGGCGGGGGCGGCAGCGTCGACTGCGACGCCGACGAAGACGGCTATCGTTCGACCGCGTGCGAGGGCGGCAACGACTGCAACGACGACAACCCCTCGGTCCACCCCGGCCAGCCCAGCGTGTTCTACGACACGCCGATCGCCCTGGGACGCGGCTTCGATTACAACTGCAGCGGCGCGGAGGAGCCGGAGCTCCCGGCGGCCAACTGCAGCGGCCTCGTTTGCGCGGCGAGGACCAACGTGTTCCTGACGAACGTCGCGTGCGGAGGCCGAGGTCCGCTCGGCGCTTGCAACACCCTCTGCCAGAGCACCATCACCTATCCTGACTCCGTCAGGGCTTGCCACTGAGCCCGCGCTGGCGCGATGGCGGCCTCGGGGATGCCACGCAGCGGAGAGCCGATCCGATGAAACGCGAACCTCGTACGATCCGATCCGTCGTGTCCTGCGCCGGCCTGTTCGCCGCCGTGGCGGGCGGCTGCAACGCGCTCATCGGGCTCGAGGTCGGCGAGCTGGATTCATCGCAGGCCGGCGCGGGCGCGGCCCCGGGCGCGACCTCCTCCTCGGAGGTCTCGGGCACGGGCGGCTCGGGCACCGGCGGCATGGGCGCGGGTGGCTCCGGTGCGGGTGGCTCCGGTGCGGGTGGCTCCGGCGCCGGAGAGTCGGGCGGCGGGGGCTCGGGCGCGGGAGGTGCGGGCAGCGGCGGCGGGGGCAGCGGCGGCGGGAGTCCGGTGTGCAGCGACGCCGGGGGCGCCATCATCGAGCCGTCGGCCGAGTGGGGCGAGACCCTCGGCTTCGACGTGGGCGACCTCGCCGCATCGGGCGGCGCGTTGACGGCCGTCGTCACGGATGTCCTCGAGGATTCGGCGTATCAGTTCACGGTCGCGAAGTGGAGCGCCGGCGGGGCGCGCGACAGCCGGTACGGGCTGGCGACGAAGGGCGTGTGGGGCTTGCACCTGGCTGCCGGCAGTGACTTCACCTATGTGACCGGGGAGTCCGAGGGGGCCGTCAACCTGCCCACCGGGAACCTCAGCGCATGCCGCGTCGGCCCTGCTCTGCTCGGCACCGCCTTCACGACGAGCTTCGTGGCAGCGCTCGGTCCAGAGGGCAAGTGCGGGTGGGTGTGGAGCGTCGACGCCGAGCACGGCACCACCGCGCGCGGCCTCGCGGCGACCTCCGAGGCGGTCGTCTTCGCCGTCGATGTGTCGGACGCCGGCAGGAGCTTCGGGCCGTGCGCGCCCGGGGACATCCCGGCCGATTCGGCGCTGCTCGCCGCGCTCTACCCGGCGGACGGTGCGTGCAGGTGGCAGCGCCGCCTCGGACCGCGAGCGGCCGTGACCGTCAAGGCGATCGCCGCCGACACGAGGTCGGGGTCGAGGCTCTTGACCGTCGTGGGCGACTACGACTCGCTCAGCGGAGATGTCTCGTTCGGCGGAGACACCCCCTTCGCCTCGCAGCACCGCGATGTCTTCATCGCACGCTATGTGTCGAGCAACGGCGCCCTGCAGGGCGTGAAGCCGCTGAACCTCGACGGCGATCAGCAGGTGGCGCAGCACGGGGCCGCGCTGCTCCCGGGCGGCGACGTCGTGATCGCCGGCACGTACCGCGGGCGCATCAGCTTCGGCGATCGCTGCCCGGCGCTGCCCGACGCGGGGGAGACGGAGAACTTCTTCATCGCGCGCGTCTCGGACGATGGCGTCATGTGGAGCCGCGGGTTCGGCGACGCGACGGAGAGCCAGATTGCCGCCGGCGTGGCGGTGGACGAGGGTGGCTCGATCTACGTCACGGGCGAGTTCACGGGCGCGATCGCGCTGGGGAGCGCCGGGGTGCTCACGACCTCCCGGAAGCGGGCGGGATTCCTGATGAGGCTGGATGCCCAAGGCAACCTCATCTCGGCGGCCCGGTTCGAGGGAGACGGCTCCGTCGCCCTGCGGGTCGTCGCGGCGAGCGGGACATCCGACGAGCCTCTCTACGTCGCAGGCGCCGTGACGGGGACCCTCGACCTCCCCGGGCTCGACAAACCGCTCGGCAGCGACGGTGATCCGGAATCGCACGGGTTCATCGCGAGGCTGTCGAGCATGCGCTGATCCGCGAGCGCGGCGAGCACAGCTGGAAGCGCCGGCGCCGCGCTCGCGTCCCGTACGGCCTCAGCGGCCATGAGGCGTATGGGGATCCCTGCGGTCGATTTCAAGGGCGGATTTGTTTATCCGCACGCAACATTGTGTTTCCAGAAGACGTCGTGAGCAGCAGAGACGCCCCGTCCGGGACCGCATGATGCTCTGCCGGCCCGGACTCAGGCACACTGCGTGTTCGAGCGGACCGGCCTTTGAGCCTGCGCTCGCCTCATGGCGGCCACGACTGCGCCGTGCAATAGAGGTCGACGCAATGAAGCGCGCTCTCACGATGGTCCGAGCTGTGTTCTGCGCTGGGCTGTTCGCCGCGGGCGCGGGAGGTTGCAACGCCCTCATCGGCCTCGAGGTCGGTGAGGCCGATCCAGGCGAGATCGATGACGGCGCGCCCTCCTCGTCCGCGGGCGGCTCCTCCGCCGTCAGCGCGGGTGCTGGAGGGGGCGGCGGCGCCGACAGCGGAGGGGGGGACCTCGCCTGCAACGACACGAGGCCGGGAGCCATCGCCGCGCCGTCGGGCCTCTGGGGCGACACGATCGGCGTGGACGTGGGGGACATCGCGGCCCTGGATGATGCGGTGACGGCCATCGTCAACGAGACAGCCTCGTTCACCGTGGCGCGGTGGAGCTCCACCGGGGTGCGCCAGAGCGGGTATGGCCTGTCGGCGCCGGGCGTCTGGGGCACGCACCTGGCCATCGGGGCGGGCGTCACGGTCGTCGCCGGGGAGTCGGCGCTGGGCGTCGACCTCGCCGATGCGCGGTGTCACGTCGGCCCGCACGAGGGGGCCACGACCACCCGGCCCAGCTTCGTGGCGGCGCTCGATGCGGCGGGTCGGTGCGCCTGGGCGTGGAGCATCGACTCCGATCACGGCACCGCCGCCCGGGGCCTCGCGGTGACCTCGGACGCGGTCGTCTTCGCCGTCGAGTCAGTGGACAAGGGCAGGAGCTTCGGCCCGTGCAATCTCAAGCGCACCGTGACGGAGGAGTCCGTGCTGGTCGCCGCCTTCGATCCGGCGCGGGGTGCGTGCAAGTGGAGCCGCAACCTCGGGACGCGAGCGGGCGTGACCGTCAGGACGCTCGTCGCCGGCGCGACGTCGGGGGAGGGGTCGGTGGCGGTGGTGGGCGACTACGACACGACGCGCGGCTCCGTCGCGTTCGGCGAAGATACACCCCGCGCGGCGGAGGGCCGCGGGATCTTCGTCGCGCGCTACGCGTCGAGCGACGGCGCTCCGCAGAAGGTCACGATGCTGCGCCTCGAGGGCGATCAGCGCGTCGCGGCACACGGCGCTGCAGGGCTCCCGGACGGCGACGTCGTGATCGCCGGCAGCTATGCCGGAGCCCTCGATTTCGAGGATCCTTGCCCGCGAATGCCCGAGGCGGGCGGCACGGACAACGCCTTCGTGGCGCGCGTCTCGGAGCACGGGACAGTGTGGAGCCGCGGGTTCGGCGACGCGGCGGCGATCCAAACGGCGGCCGGCGTGGCGGTGGACGACGCTGGCGCGATCTACGTCACGGGGCTGTTCACCGGCGAGATCGACCTGGGCGCCGCCGGAAAGCTCGCGGTCCGGCCGGGGAAGCAGGCAGGGTTTCTGATCAGGCTCGACGGCGCGGGCAACGTCGTCTCGGCGTCGACGCTCGAAGGGGACGGCGCCGCCGACCTGCGCGTCGTCGCGGCGGGCGGGGCGCGCGGCGGTCCCGTCTACGTCGCGGGGAACCTGACCGGACCCCTCGAGCTCGGGCTCGACGAGCGGCTCGGCAGCCACGCCGACGCGGAGCCTCACGGGTTCGTCGCGCGGCTCTCCGACGCGCCCTGACGGGCGTCGCGCCGCGCGCCGCCGTGCTGCTCCTGCATCCGCCGGCGGAGCGGCGGCCCGGCTCCTGGCGGCCGGAGATCTTCGCGAGCGCGAGCTCGGTCTCCGGATCCAGAGCCAGGGGCCGCAGGCGCCTGGATCGACCTCGGCGGCGCCTCGCCGTCGCGCCGGAGCCCTGGATCTCGCTCGGATGCCGTGACCTGCTTCACGAGCCCGAGCGGCTCCGGTTGCGCCGGCGAGGCGCGCCGTCGCACCCTCGCGCGCGATGCCCGCCAGCAGCTCGCTCCGCCGGCCGCGCCGCGCCGCGACCGCGGCGCTCTCCTGCGCCTCGCTCGCGTGCGCCGCGCTCTCCCTCTCCTGCGTCCCGGCGCCGGCGCTCTCCCCCGCGAGGGAGCCGGCGCCGCTCCGGAGCCTGCGCATCACCGACGGTGACCTCGACGGCGAGCCGCGGACCGTGTCCGCGGCCGAGGCGCTCCGCGATCTCGACGACGCGCGCTACGCCTTCGAGCACGCCTACGCGGGCCTCGACGGGCGCTCGCCCTCGCCCTCGCCGCTCGCGATCGCCCGGGCCCAGGGCGCGCTCCGCAGCCGCGCGGCGTGGCGCCCCGCCGAGCTCGCGCGGCTCCTCCGCGACGTGTTCGCGGCGCCCGACGGCCACCTCGCGTTCGGCCACGGCGGCCGCGCGCCGCTCCGGCTGGCCGCGACCCCGCCGCCCGCGACCCCGCCGCCCGGCCCCGCGCCGCGCCTCGAGCGCGCAACCGCCGCCGAGACCGCGCCCCTCGCGCCCCCTCCGCGGCGGCGTGATGCCCCTCCGCGGCGGCTCGACTCGCCGCGCCGCCTCGGCCACAGCCCGGCCGTCGAGCTCACGCGGAGCCGCGATGGCGTCCCCGTGCTCGCCATCCGCACGTTCAGCAGCGCCGCCGCCGCGGCGCTCGCGGCGCTCCCTGCGCTCGCGGCCGAGCTGCGGCGAGCGCCCGCCTTCGTCGTGGATCTGCGCGGCAACGCCGGCGGCAACTACCTCTTCGCCGAGCGCTTCGCGCTCGCGCTCACCGACGCGCCGCTCTGCGCGCTCGACGAGCGGGAGGTCCTCTCCGTCGCGGCGGCCGAGGGGCGCGCCAACAGCGTCCGCCGGCGGCTCGCTCGCGGCGACGTCCCGGACGAGGCGCGACCGCGCTTCGTCGATCACCTCGCCGCGCTCGAGCGCCTCGCCGGGACGCTGCGGGCGCGCGCGTTGGACGGCGGTGCCGCGGCGCCGCGCGCCGACCTCACGACCCGCGGCGCGCAGGTCCGCGGGCGGGCGGAGGGGCCGCTCGAGGGGCGCGCCGTCTTCCTGGTCGACCGCGGCTGCGCGTCGGCGTGCGAGATGCTGCTCGCGCTGGTCCGACAGATCCCGGGTGTCCTCGTGGCCGGGCAGAACACCCGCGGCGGCATGAGCGTCGGCGAGATCGCGTTCTTCCGGCTCCCGCGCTCGGGCGTCACCCTCTCGTTCGGCACCCGCGCGTTCCGCGACCCGCTCGGCGACTTCGCCGAGCTGCGCGGGTTCGAGCCCGACGTCCGGCTCGACGGCGCGGACCTCGCCGAGGAGGCGGCTTCGCTCGCGCTGCGCGGGGCGCCCTCGGGCGCACCTCGCCGCGACGCGCGGACATCGTGCGCGCCTCGTTGAGTTCGCGAGCAGTCCGCGTATCCTGGCCTCGCTGCACCGAAGCCACCCGCAGTTCCTTGGAGTCGCCGCGCGAGCGCGACGGGAGCCAGCATGCCGATCGGGCAAACGGAAGGGAGTATCGTGCCGCGTCGCCGCCTCGCCGCGCCGCGCGCCCGCTGCGCGCAGGCCGCCGCGCTGCTCGCCGCGCTGCTCGGGATGGCCGCGCCGGCGGCCGCGCAGGTGCCGGCCGCGCCGCCGGGGCCCGCGCTCGGCAGCACGTCGGCGAGCCCCGCCGTGCAGGGCGCTCCTCCCGCGCCTGCGGGCGCTCCTCCCGCATCCGCGGGCGCTCCTCCCGCATCCGCGGGCGCTCCTCCCGCATCCGCGGGCGCTCCTCCCGCGCCTGCGGGCGGCGCGCTGGTGCCCGTTCCGCAGGGCTACTACTTGCCGCCGCCGTCGCTCCCGCCGTGGGCGAACCCGCGGACCATCCAGTACGAAGAGGGGGACCCGATCCCGCGCGGCTACGCGCTCAGGACCAGGCCGGACCGCACGCTCGTCGGGGCGGGGCTCCTGACGTTCGGCATCCCGTACGCGATCTCGTTCACGGTCGCGGGCATCGCGACCCTCGCGGAAGAGGATTTCGACGAGTTCGGGCCGCTGTTCATCCCGTTCGTCGGCCCGATGATCGGCACGGCGACCATGGACGTCGAGGGCGCGGGACTCTTCTGGCTCACGATGGACAGCGTGCTCCAGGTGAGCGGGCTGCTCCTGTATGCCGCCGGCTTCGCCCACGAGGAGGTCTACCTGGAGCGCCAGTTCTCGGTGAGCCCGCGCGGCAACGAGCACGCTGCGTCCCTGTGGCCTGCGATCTCGATAGGCCCGTCGTCCGCGGAGCTCCGATGGCGATTCTGAGCCGGCGATCCTGCGCCGGGAGCTCTCACCCCGAAGGGAGACGCACGTGATCGCGATCCGCACTGTCCTCTCGATGGCCTCGCTGCTCGGCGTGCTCGCGCTCGCTACGCCGGCCGCCGCGGAGGGCGTCGCACCGTCCGTGCAGGGCGCGCTGCCGCCGCCTGGCTACCCGCCGCCGCCTGGCTACGCGCCTCCAGGCTACCCGCCGCCTGGCTACCCGCCTCCTGGCTACCCGCCTCCAGGCTACCCGCCTCCAGGCTACTCGCCGCCTGGCTACGCGCCTCCTGGCTACCCGCCGCCACCGGGCCACGCCTATGCACCGCTCGTCATCCTCGGCATGCCGCGGACGCTGCCCTTCAAGGAACGCGAGCCGCCGCCGGAGGGCTACCGCCTCGAGACGCAGATGAGCCGCCGGCTGGTGGTCGCGGGGTCCATCGTCCTCGGCACCGCGTGGGCGCTCGCCGCGCTGACGGCCGGGAGCATCCTCGCCGAGGGAGAGAGCGAGGCCGGCAGCTACGCGCCGCTGTTCGTGCCCGTGGGCGGCCCGTTCATCACGCTCGCCACGGGCGAGGACATCGACTTCTCCAGCGACGACGGCCAGGTCGCCGGCACCCTCGTGCTCCTCGGCGGGCTCACCCAGGTGACGGGCTTCGCGCTGCTCGTCGCGGGCCTCGTCTCCAACCAGCAGGTCTGGGTGCGCAGCGACATCCCGCGCAAGGTGTCGCTCCACACCCCCGAGCTCCTCGTCGGCCCGACCGGCGGGACCCTGCGCGTCCAGTTCTGAGGCGCGAGCGCCAGGAGCGCGTCTCGGCTCCCGGCGCCTCCTGCGTCCTTCACGCCTCGCCGGGGCCCATCCGTCGGCCGCCCCGAGCAAGGCAGCACGCCCCCCGGGGCGGACGCCCCCTCACCGCGCCAGCCGGTACGTCGCGTCGAACGGCGAGCCCCCCTGCGGCACCTCCCGGACGACGCCGCGGTCCGGGTTCGCCGCGAGGTGGCGCAGGATCCAGAAGACCGTCTCGACGTCGTCGGTGCCCGCCGCGCGCGCGATCTCCTCGAGCGGCAGCGCGCGCCCCGCGCCGGTGGCCAGCGCCGCGAGCACCTTGGCCTGCAGATCCAGCACCACCTGCGCGGCCTTCTTCCCGGCCTCGACGCCAGGCTGGTGGTACGCGTTGATGCCCACGAGCGACGCATACAGCCCGACCGCGCGCTCGTAGAGCGCGATCAGCATGCCGACGGCGCGCGCGTCGACCGTCTCGATCGTGATCGAGATCGACTCGCGCCCGCTCTCGCTGAGCGCCTTGCGCGTCCCCTGGAGGAAGCCGGAGAGGTAGTCGCCCGTCGTGACGCCGGGGTCGACCTCGATCGCGCCGCGCGAGGGCGCGCGATCGCGGAGCACCTCGATGAACGTGACGAAGAAATTGTCGAGCCCGTCACGCAGCTGCTGCACGTACGCGTGCTGATCGGTCGAGCCCTTGTTGCCGTAGACGGCGATCCCCTGGCAGACCTCCTTGCCCTGGCGATCGAGCCGCTTGCCGAGCGACTCCATCACGAGCTGCTGGAGATAGCGGGAGAAGAGCTCGAGCCTGTCCTTGTACGGGAGCAGCACCATGTCCTTCCGGCCCACGCCGCCCGTCGCCGAGTACCAGGCGAGCGCGAGCAGCGCCGCCGGGTTCCGGAGCACCTCCTTCGAGCGCGTGACCTCATCCATCTCGCGCGCCCCCTGCAGCATCTCCACGATCGACAGCCCCTGCAGCGCCGCCGGCAGCAGGCCGACCGCCGAGAGCTCGCTCGTCCGCCCGCCGACCCAGTCCCACATCGGGAAGCGGGCCAGAAAGCCGTGCTTCGTCGCGAACCTGTCGAGCTCGCTCCCCTCCCCCGTCACCGCGACCGCGTGCGCGCCGAGCGAGAGACCGAGCCGCCGGTACGCCGCCTCGAGCTCGAGCATCCCGTTGCGCGTCTCCTTCGTCCCGCCCGATTTCGAGACGATCACCGCGAGCGTCGCGCCGAGGTCGTCCCCGATCGCGTCCAGCGTGCGATCGATCCCGTCAGGATCCGTGTTGTCGAAGAAGTACGGCTGCATCCGGTCGGCCGGCGTCCCCAGCGCCGACGCGACGAACTGCGGCCCGAGCGCCGAGCCGCCGATCCCGACGACGAGCACCTTGCGGAAGCGGGCCGCCCGCTCCGGCCGCACGCGCGCCGCGTGCACGTCCGCCGCGAAGCTCAGGATCCGCGCGTTCGTCGCCTCGATCGCGGCGCGCAGCGCGGCCTCGGGCGCGAGCTCCGGCGCGCGCAGCCAGTAATGGCCAACCCGGCGGTCCTCGTCGGGGTTCGCGATGCTCCCGCCCTCGAGCGCCGCCATTTCGGCGAGCGCCGCCTGGATGCGCGGTTCCATCGTGGCGAGAAAATCTTTCTCGAAGTGAATCCGGCTCACGTCCAGCCAGAGACCGAGGCCGGGGTCGTGGAAGAGGTGGTCCCGGAAGCGATCGAAGGGGAGGACGGCGGGCGCCGGTCCTCGACCCGGGGTTGCGCGGTCTTGATCCATGGGCCCCTTCTACCGCTTCTCCCTACCGTTTCTCCAGGCGCTCGGACCCCTTGCCCGGGCGATGATCCGCCCCATGCGCCGGAGCCATCGGAAAACGACTCTAGCGTGCCGCCCCGACCCGCGTTATTTGCACGACGAACACGATGCAGCTTGATTTCGGAATCAATGCAGGGCTCGTCGAGGAGCTCTATGCTCAGTACCTCGAGAACCCCGAGTCGGTAGACCCTGGCTGGCGCTCGTTCTTCGAGAGCAAGAACGGCGGGGCGGCGCCCATCAGGCTGCCCGCTCCCGCCGCGCTGCCATCCATCCAGCCTCACGTGCTGCGGCCGTCGGCGGCGCCCGGGAACGGGCACGGCAAGACGAACGGCGAGGCCGCGAAGACGCTGGAGGCCGCGTTCGCGCAGACGCTCAGCGAGCACCCGACCTCGCTCGAGACGTCGCGCGATCTGAAGGTGCTCGCGGAGGCCGCGCTCAAGGCGCGCGTGTACGCCCTCGTGAACGCCTACCGCGTGCGCGGCCACCTCTTCGCGCACGTCGACCCGCTCGGCCTGCCGCCCGCCACGCCGCCCGAGCTCGACCTCACGAACTTCGGGCTCCGCGTCGAGGACCTCGACCTCGCCTTCCCGACGACCGACCTCGCCGGCGTGCCGCCCGTCCTCACGCTGCGCGAGATCATCCGCCGGCTCGAGGAGACGTACTGTCGCTCGATCGGCGTCGAGTTCACGTTCATCGAGGAGCCCGAGGCGCGCCAGTGGCTCCAGCAGCAGATGGAGTCGACGCGCAACCGCCTGACGCTCGACCGCCAGAAGCAGCTCCGGATCCTGACGAAGCTCTCCGACGCCGAGATCTTCGAGCAGTTCATCCACAAGTCCTACGAGGCGGGGACGAAGCGCTTCTCGCTGGAGGGCGCCGAGAGCCTCATCCCGCTGCTCGACCTCATCATCGAGCGCGCGGGATCGCACGAGGTCGACGAGATCGTGGTCGGCATGGCGCACCGCGGCCGGCTCAACGTCCTCGCGAACATCATGGACAAGAGCCTGCGCGAGATCTTCGCGGCCTTCGAGGACAAGGAGGCGGAGCGCCACCTCGGCAGCGGCGACGTCAAGTACCACCTCGGCTACTCGACCGACCGGGCGCTCGAGAACGGGCGCAACGTCCACCTCACGCTCACGTTCAACCCGAGCCACCTCGAGTTCGTGAACCCCGTCGTGCAGGGGCGCGTCCGCGCGAAGCAGGACCGGCGGCTCGCCGACGGCGCCCCCGACGCGCGCCGCCGCGTGATGCCGCTGCTCATCCACGGCGACGCGGCGTTCATCGGCCAGGGCGTCGTCGCCGAGACGCTCAACATGATGAACCTCCCCGGCTACACGACCGCCGGCACGGTCCACGTCATCGTGAACAACCAGGTCGGCTTCACGACCGATCCGATGGAGGGGCGCTCGACCCGCTACGCGTCCGACATCACCCGGATGCTCAAGGTCCCGGTGTTCCACGTGAACGGCGAGGACCCGGAGGCGGTCGCCCACGTCGCGCAGCTCGCGATCGACTACCGCACGCGCTTCGGCTCGGACGTGGTCATCGACATGTACTGCTACCGGCGGTACGGCCACAACGAGGGCGACGAGCCGCGCTACACGCAGCCGCGGATGTACGCCGCGATCGACAAGAAGCCGACCGTGCGGCAGGTCTACGTCCGGCGCCTCATGGAGCTCGGGCAGGTCACCGAGGAGAAGGCCGAGGAGATCGTCGTGCGGCGCCGCGAGGCGCTCGCCGCCGCGCTCGACGAGGTGAAGCAGAAGGGCTTCGCGCCGGTGCTCTACTCGATGGGCGGCGTGTGGTCGCACTACCGCGGCGGCGCCGATCACGCGACGCCGGACGTGCCGACGAACGTGCCGGCCGAGAAGCTCATCGCGCTGTCGGAGCGGCTCCTCGAGCTGCCCCAGGGCTTCAAGGCGCACCCGAAGGTGCTGCCGACGCTCAAGCTGCGGCACGAGCGGCTCGTCGCCGGCGAGCCGTTCGACTGGGGCACGGGCGAGATGCTCGCCTACGCGACGCTGCTCGCCGAGAAGACGCCGGTGCGGCTCTCCGGGCAGGACGTGCAGCGCGGCACCTTCAGCCACCGGCACGCGGTGCTGCGCGACGTGGAGACGAGCACGCGCTACGCGCCGCTGTCGCACGTGGCCGAGGCGCCGGGCCGCTTCGAGGCGTTCAACAGCCCGCTCAGCGAGGCGGGGGTGCTCGGCTTCGACTTCGGTTTCAGCCTCGACTACCCGGACGGGCTCGTCATCTGGGAGGCGCAGTTCGGCGACTTCCTCAACGGCGCGCAGGTCATCGTCGATCAGTTCCTCACGTCGAGCGAGGACAAGTGGCACCGCCTGAGCGGCATCGTGCTCTACCTGCCGCACGGCTACGAGGGCCAGGGGCCGGAGCACTCGAGCGCGCGCATCGAGCGCTGCCTGCAGAACAGCGCCGAGGACAACATCCAGGTGTGCAACCTGACGACGCCGGCGCAGCTGTTCCACGTGCTGCGGCGGCAGGTGCACCGGCCGTGGCGCAAGCCGCTCATCATCGCGACGCCGAAGAGCCTGCTGCGCGTCCCGGCGACGTCGAAGGGCCCGCACCGGCCGGTGTCGACGATCAAGGACCTCGCCGAGGGCAAGTTCCACCGCGTGCTGCCCGACACGAGCGGGGTCGATCCCGCCGACGTGAAGCGGGTCCTGCTCTGCTCGGGCAAGGTGTACTACGACCTCGCGCTCGCGCGGGAGACGCGCGGGCTCAAGGACGTGGCGATCCTGCGGCTGGAGCAGCTGTTCCCGCTCAACGAGGAGATCGTGAACGCGCTCGCGCCCTACAAGGACGGCACGCCGCTCGTGTGGGTGCAGGAGGAGCCGCGCAACTACGGGGCCTGGTACTACATCCTCGCGGTGCTCCGGCAGCGCATCGGCGACCGGCTGCCGCTCTCGTGCGTGGGCCGATCGCCGAGCGCGAGCCCGGCGACCGGCTCGCGCGCGAGCCACCTCCTCGAGCAGAAGATGCTGATGGACGAGGCGTTCGTCGGGGGCAGGAGTTGAGCGAAGCGGCGAGCCTGCAGGACAGGTATGCGCCGCAGAGCCGCTGCTTCGGGTGCGGGCCTGCGAACGACAGGGGGCTCCGGCTGAAGAGCCGCGTCGAGGGCGACGCGGTGGTCTGCGACTTCACGCCGGAGCCGCACCACGAGGCGTTCCCCGGGATGCTCAACGGCGGCATCATCGGGGCGCTGCTCGACTGTCACTCGAACTGGACCGCGGCCCACCACCTCATGCAGGCGCGGGGGGCCGACGCGCCGCCGTGCACGGTGACGGCGGACTTCCACGTGAAGCTGAAGAAGCCGACGCCGCTCGGTCCGCTGCGCCTGCGAGCGCAGGTGGCGGAGGCGGAGGGCGACCGCGTCGTGGTCGAGGCGACCCTGGAGGCAGGGGGCCGGGTCACGGCGACGTGCCGCGGGACGTTCGTGGCCGTCAAGGAAGGGCACCCGGCCTACCACCGCTGGTAGGCCCGCGGGCCGCGCGGCGGCGTCGTGCGGTGAGCGGCGGGGCGGCCTCTCGCGCCGCCGCGCCGCCCGTCCGCGACCGAGAAGGCGGTGCGCGCCGCCCCGTGGCACACGCGATGCTCGCGCCCCCGGCGAGCGGCGTCCCCGGGCGGGTCGCGCGGCGTGGGTCGCGCAGCGTGGAGCGCGGATCGCGGATCGGCTCCGCCGCCTCGTGGCGCCGCGAACGAGGAGGATCCGCAATGAAGGCAAACACGGGGTTCGTGGTCGTCGCGGGCGCGCTCGGCGTGCTCTGCGCGCGCGCCGCCTCGGCGCAGGATTTCGGGGGCGAGATCCCGCCGAGCTACCTGAGCTCGCCGCTCAGGGCGCCGAGCAACGCGCTCGAGCTCGGGGTCGGCGCCGGATACACGCAGGGGTTCGGCCACATCGCGAGCGAGCGGCGCCTTCGCGACGTGTCGGGCCCCGGCGCCGGCGTGGCCGTGAAGCTCGGCTACCGCGCGACGCCGAAGCTCGGCCTCGGCCTGACGTCGAGCTACGAGCAGTACATGGCCATGGGCCCGGACCGGCGCGAGACCGACGTCCGCGGCCTCACGGCGGGCGTGGAGGCGAGGTTTCACCTCGCGCCGTTCGAGCGCATCGACCCGGTGATCTCGCTGGGCAGCGGCTACCGGGCCCTCTGGTCCGCGGCGCCGGGCCGGCAGCGCGACACGCTCACCCACGGCGTCGAGCTCGCGCGCCTCGGCGCGGTGATCGACGTCCGCATGTCGGACAGCGTCGCGCTCGGCCCATCCATCGGCGGCGGGCTCGACATGTTCCTCCTGGAGCGCGCCGGGGGCGCGAGCGCCGCCCGCGAGGTCCGGGGCAGCCGCGTGAACAGCTTCGTGTTCGCGGGGCTCGAGGGGCGCTTCGATATCGGCGGCCAGCGCGTGCGCGAGATCGTCGAGATCGCGCGGCGCTGAGCGCCCGGGGCCGGCTCGCGCCGGCGGCGTACGTCCTGAATCGACTCCTCCCACCTGCGACAGGCCATCTCGCGGCCGCGCCGCTCTCCCCGTCACCGCTTTACACGTGCTGGACACAACGCAGCTCCCCCGTCAGGGAGAGGCGCCGACCGAAGACACCCGCTCTCGGAGAAGCACCTTCGTGGCGGAGCAAACACCGATTTTTATGGACCCTCAAAAACCGATACCGTAACGTACGAGACATCGACTCGACGAAGGCGGCGCAGACGGGGGACACGTCCGCTCGGGAGCTCTTGAAGGCGGAATAGCGGCCTGCCGACGCGGCGCTCGCGGGCAGCGCGGGGCGCCGCCTCCGGCGCGTGTCGGCGTGACGGCGGCCGCGTTCGTCATCGGGCGGGGCGCTGCGGGATCTTGCTTTCAAGGGGGCCACTTCATGACCACCATTCTCCTCGTCGAAGACAACGAGATGAACCGTGACATGTTATCGCGACGCCTGCTTCGCCGTGGATACGCCGTGGTGACCGCCGTGGACGGCGAGTCGGGGGTGGAGATGGCGCGGACCAAGCGGCCACAGCTGATCCTCATGGACGTCGGTTTGCCCAACATCGACGGCCTCGAGGCCACCCGTCGGCTCAAGGGAGACACGCGCACCAGGGACATTCCCATCATCGTCCTCACCGCCCACGCGATGACCCGCGACAGAGAGCAGGCCATCGAGGCGGGAGGCGACGACTACGACATCAAGCCCGTCGAGATCGAGCGCCTCGACGCGAAGATCCAGACGCTGCTCGGCCGGGAGTCGCCGTGAAGCGCCCGGCCGATCCCCTCGCCGGGCGCGGCGCCGCGACGGGCGACAGGCCTGGCCGACAGGAGCTCTGGAGATCGCTCGTCGCGCACCTCCGCCACGAGCTCCACACGTCGCTCACCGCGATCGTGGGCTACGGCGACCACCTCCTGGAGTGCCTGCCCCTCGACGCGCCGACGAGCACGTTCGACGCGCTCAACGGGCTCCGGGGCATCGGGGCCTTCGTGCTCACCCAGGTCGACGAGCGCATCTCGGAGGAAGCCCTCGGCAGCCGCGACTCGCAGGCGCTGCTCTGCAGCCTGCGTGAGCTCAACGCCGCCACCGAGCCGCACACGAGCAAGATCGAGCCTCTCTGCGCGGAGCTGCTCTCCCGGTTCGAGCGCGAGGAGCGATTCGCGCTGATCCCCATCCTCTGCAGGATCCAGGCGGCGGGGGTGATGCTGCGCAACCTCATCGCGGGGTACTCGCAGAGCGGCCTCCCGAAGGCCCCGTGGCTCGGGCTGCCGCTCGGCCAGGACGAGCCTCCCCCTCCTGCGCTGCTCCCCCAGACCAGGGCCGGGGGCATCGGAGGGCGCCTGCTCATCGTGGACGACAACTCCGTGAACCGCGACATGCTGACCTCGTGCCTCGAGCGGCGGGGGTACGAGGTGGACCAGGCGCCCGGGGGGCGCACGGCGCTGCAGCTCATCCGCGAGAACGACTATGACTTGATCCTGCTCGATCTCGTCATGCCGGACCTGAACGGCCTCGAGGTCCTGGAGAAGCTGAGGGGCGAGGGGCGCCTCGGCTTCGCGCCGGTGGTCCTGCTCTCCGCGTCCGACAAGCTCGGCGACGTGGCGCGCGGCATCGAGTGCGGCGCCGAGGACTACGTGACCAAGCCGTTCAACATGGTCCTGCTCCACGCGCGCATCCGCGCCTGTCTCGAGCTCAAGCGGCTCAGGCAGTGCGAGGAGGCCTATGTCACGCTGCTCCGGGAGCACCGGGCGCGCGCGGAGGAGGCGCAGCGCGCGGCGCGGGGCGCCGCGAACGAGCAGGGCGGGGGCTGAGCGAGGGGGACCGCTCCGGCCGGGGCGCGTCGCGGGGCGATGGTCCGTGAACACAAGTGCGCCTGGCCGCGGCGTGCCGCGGCGGCGCGGAGCGGCAGGCCATGCAGGTCATCCACAACATCGTCAGGGAGAGGCGCGAATACAACAGCTGGGTCGCCAACGAGACCATGGAGGACTACTCCCTCCGCTACGCCCCGAGGTCGTTCCGGAAGTGGTCCCCGGCGCTCCTCGCCAACACGGCGCTCGGCGGCATCTCGTTCCTGGCGCTGGAGGCCATCGGCGGCTCGCTGATCGTCAGTTACGGATTCACGAACTCGCTCTGGGCGATCCTTGTCTGCAGCGCCGTCATCTTCCTCACGGGCCTGCCGATCACCTACTACTCGGCGACCTACAACCTCGACATGGACCTCCTGACGCGAGGCGCCGGGTTCGGTTACATCGGCTCGACGATCACGTCGGTCATCTACGCGTCGTTCACGTTCATCTTCTTCGCCCTCGAGGCCGCCATCATGGCGCAGGCCCTCGAGCTCTACTTCGGGCTGCCGCTCGTGCCCGGGTACCTCGTGTGCTCGGCGGTGATCATCCCGCTCGTGCTCTATGGCGTGACCCTGATCAACAAGTTCCAGCTCTGGACCCAGCCGCTGTGGCTCGTGCTCATGGCGCTGCCGTTCGTCTTCGTGCTCCAGAAGGACCCGGAGGCGCTGTCCGGCTGGACCAGCTTTGCCGGCAGGTCGCCGAGCGGCAACGCGTTCGACCCGCTCCTCTTCGGCCTCGCGGCCAACGTGAGCTTCTCCCTCATCGTGCAGATCGGCGAGCAGGTCGACTACCTGCGGTTCATGCCGGACAGGACGAGATCGAACCGCCGCCTGTGGTGGATCGCGCTGATCCTCGCGGGCCCGGGGTGGATCCTCCTCGGCGGCGCCAAGCAGCTGGCCGGCGCCTTCCTCGCGTCGCTCGCGGTGAGGCAGGGCTCGAGCATGGACGCGGCGCTCCGGCCGGTGGTGATGTACCTGGCCGGCTACGAGCACGTCTTCTCGAACCGGAGCGTGGTCCTCCTCGTGGCGATGGCGTTCGTCGTCGTCTCGCAGCTCAAGATCAACGTGACCAACGCCTATGCCGGGTCGCTCGCGTGGTCGAACTTCTTCTCGCGGCTCACGCACCGCCACCCCGGCCGCGTCGTGTGGCTCGTGTTCAACGTCGCCATCGCGCTCCTCCTCATGATGTTCGGGGTCTTTCAGACCCTCGAGAAGGTGCTCGCGATCTACTCCAGCGTCGCGATCGCGTGGATCGGCGCGATCGTGGCCGACCTCGTCGTCAACAAGCCCCTCGGGCTGAGCCCGCGATACATCGAGTTCAAGCGGGCGCACCTCTACAACGTGAACCCGGTGGGGGTCGGCGCGATGGGCGTGGGCGCCGCGGCGTCCATGCTCTGCTTCGCCGGGGTGTTCGGCCCCGCCGCCGCGGCGTACTCCTCGTTCATCGCGCTCGGCCTCGCGTTCGCGCTGTCCCCCGCCATCGCCTGGCTCACCAAGGGCAAGTATTACATCGCCCGCCACAACACCCATTTCTCGAACGACAAGGACCAGGGTATCGCGCAGTGCTGCGTCTGCGAGCACGGATACGAGCCGCAGGACATGGCGTACTGCCCCGTGTACGAGGGGGCGATCTGCTCGCTCTGCTGCACGCTGGACGCGCGCTGCCACGATGTCTGCAAGACGCCGCGGGCCGGGGTCGACGCGCGCCGGGCGACGGCGCTCCGCGCCTTCGTGGCGGAGCGGCTGTCGGCGCGGCTCTCGTCGCGGCTCCTGCGCTTCGCGCTCGTGTTCCTCGCCATGGCCGGCGTCGTCGGGGCGCTCTTCTGGCTGTTCTACTGGAGCGCTGCCCTGACCCCCGAGGCGCGGCCGGAGGTCCTCGCCGCGTTCATCAAGCTCTATTCGGCGGTGGCGGTCCTCATCGGCGTCGGCGCGTGGTGGCTCGTCCTGTCCTGGGAGAGCCGGGAGCTCGTCGAGGAGGAGCTGGATCGGCAGAACGAGCAGCTGCAGCAGGAGATCGCCCTGCACAAGGAGACGGAGCGGGCGCTGTCCCAGGCGATGGAGAGGGCCGAGGTCGTGAACCGGCAGCTCTCCGAGGCCAAGACGCACGCCGAGGCCATGGCGAGGGCGGCCGAGCGCGCGAACCTGGCGAAGAGCCAGTTCGTCGCCAACATGAGCCACGAGCTGCGGACGCCGCTCAACGCGATCCTGGGCTACAGCGAGATGCTCCAGGAGGACGCGACCGACCTCGGCAACCACGCGTTCGTGTCGGACCTGAAGAAGATCCATCAGGCCGGCACCCACCTCCTCGGCCTCATCAACGACGTCCTCGACATGTCGAAGATCGAGGCGAGCAGGATGGAGCTCCACCCCGAGTCCTTCGACGTCCAGGCCCTGCTCGACGAGGTGACCTCGACCGTGCGCCCGCTGGTCGCGCAGCACCGGAACACGCTCTCGATCCACCGCCCCGACGGCGCGATCACCCTGCACGCCGACCCGCGGAGGACGCGGCAGATCCTCTACAATCTCCTCAGCAACGCGGCGAAGTTCACCGCCGACGGCGCCGTGCGGGTGCGGGTCGCGGTCGAGGGCGGGCCCGGCCGGCCGACGCTGCACCTGCAGATCGAGGACGAGGGCATCGGGATGACGGAGGAGCAGCTGAAGCGGCTGTTCCAGCCGTTCGTCCAGGCCGACTCGTCGACGTCGCGCAGGTACGGCGGCACCGGGCTGGGCCTCATGCTCACGAAGCGGCTTGTCGAGCTCATGGGCGGCGCCATCGACGCGACGAGCGAGCCCGGCAAAGGCTCCACGTTCAGCGTGCGGCTGCCGCTCGCGGCGGCGCCCGACGAGGCCGCTGCGCGGAACGGCGCGGCGGACGGCCACGGACGCGCCGGCGTCGAGGCGTGGACACCGGGTCACGGGGACGTGCAGCGGCTCGTCCTCGTGGTGGATGACGACGCCACGGTGCGCGACCTGCTCAAGCGGCACATCGAGGCGCTCGGCCACCACGTGGCGCTCGCGCCGGGCGGGAAGGAGGGGCTGCGCCTCGCCGGCACGCTGTTTCCCGATGTGATCACGCTCGATCTCCTGATGCCCGAGATGGACGGCTGGCGGGTGCTCTCGGCGCTCAAGTCGACCCCGGCGCTCGCGTCGATCCCCGTGATCGTCATCTCGATCGTCGAGGAGCGGGGCATCGGGTATTCGCTCGGCGCCGCGGACTACATCACGAAGCCGGTGGAGCGCGAGGCCCTGGAGCGCGCCCTCGCGCGCTGCGCGCTCCGGAGCGGGCGCAGCCCGCGCGTCCTGGTGGTCGAGGACGACGCGCCGAGCCGGGAGGTGCTCGAGGGGATGCTGCGCCGGTCGGGCTGCGACGCGCTGTCGGCGGCGAACGGGCGGCTCGCGCTCGATCTCCTGGCCACCGACACGGAGGCTCCGGACGCGGCCATCGTCGATCTGATGATGCCGGAGATGGACGGGTTCGAGCTGATCGAGCGGCTGCGCCTCCACGAGCACTGGCGCCGGATGCCGCTCATCGTGCTCACCGCCAAGGAGCTCACGGACGAGGATCGCGCGCGGCTCCGGATGGGCACGGAGCGGGTGTTCCAGAAGGGCCAGCTCGGCCTCCAGGAGCTGCTGGAGGAGGTCCGTGTCTGCGTCGAGGCCGCGGCGCAGGCCGGCGCCTCCCGGGCGCCAGCGCCGGCCGGAGCGCCCGCGGCGTGAGCTCGCCGGCGCGCCCCCGCGGCTCGGGCCGCTCCGATTCCGGTCCCGCGCCGCCCGGCCTCGGCTATCCTGCCGAGCCAGCGCGGCGCCGCCGCTGCGCGCCCTGCCACCGATGCGGTTGTACGTCGCCCTCGCCCACTTCGAAGGCTGTCCCTTCGACTTCCTGAACAGCCCGACCGCGCTCCGCGGGGTGCTGGAGGCGGCCGTGGCCGCCGGGCCGTTCACCCTGCTCGAGATGGTGGTCGTTCCGTTCTCGCCGCAGGGCATCACCGCGTGCGCGGTCGTCAGCGAGTCGCACGTGGCGCTGCACTCCTGGCCCGAGTCGGGGCGGCTCTTCGTCGACGTCGCCTCGTGCAGCACGCTGGAGAGCGTCCGCCGCGCCGTGGCCGCCATCGAGAGCGCGCTGCCCGCGGGGCGGCTCGCGGTGCTCGACGAGCGGATCGTCGACCCCGGCGGGGCCCGGGCGCCCTGACGCGGCGGCGCCCCCCGTCTCGGGGGCACCGCCGCGCCGGGATCCGCCCGGTTCACTGATTGCCGATGACCCGGCGGAGCGGCTTGTTGAACGCGAACATCGCGGCGCCGGCGCCGATGCCGAGGACGGTGAGCATCAGGAAGAACATGTCCTTCGACCAGCGCTCATAGAAGATGCCGAGGAAGCCGCTCAGCGTGTTGCCGAAGAAGCTCGAGACGAACCACATGCCCATCATCATCGAGACGATGCGCACCGGCGAGACCTTGGTCACGAGCGACAGGCCGATGGGCGACAGGTAGAGCTCGCCGATCGTGAGGAGCAGCGTGCAGAAGAGCGGCCAGAACAGGCTGCCCTTGCCGTCGCCGACGGCCTGCGCGCCGAGGATCATCACGATGAACGACACCCCGAGGAGGGTGCAGCCGATCGCCATCTTGGACACGCTCGTCGGCTCCGTGCCCCGCCTCGCCTGCCAGCGCCAGAAGATGTCGAGGAGCGGGGCGAGCAGGATGATGCAGAGCGGGTTCCACGACTGGAACCACGTCGAGGGGAGCTGGAAGCCGAGGACGCTGGGCCATATCGTCTTCTCGTCGGCCCAGCTCTGCATCGTGTTGCCCTGCTGCTCGTAGACCGCCCAGAAGACGATGTTGAGGGCGCAGAGCGCCACGAGCGCGCCGACGCGCTTCCACTCGTCGCTCGTGAGCGGCTGCTTCTCCTCGCCGGTGCCCTCCGCCGCCTTCATCAGGTTGTCCTTGGCGAGGTACTTCTGCCCCATCAGGTAGACGACGAGCCCAAGGCACATCCCGACGCCCGCGGCGGCGAAGCCGTAGTGCCAGCCGTAGACGGCGGCCAGCGTGCCGCACGCCAGGTTGCTGATGAAGGCGCCGAGGTTGATGCCCATGTAGAAGATGGTGAAGGCGCCGTCGCGGCGCGGATCACCCTTCGGGTACAGGCTGCCGACCTGGGTCGAGATGTTGGGCTTGAACGCGCCGTTACCGAGGATGAGCAGGAGCAGCGCGAGGAAGAACGAGTTCTCCAGCGCCATCACGAAGTGTCCGACGGCCATCAGGACGCCGCCGATCACCACCGTCTTGCGCTGGCCCCACACCCGGTCGGCGAGGATGCCGCCGAAGAACGGGGTGAGGTAGACGAGGCCCGTGTACAGCCCGTAGAGCACGGACGCCTGCTCGCCTGGCGCGCTCGGGAGCAGGCCCCGGATGAACTCCCAGCCGAACACCGAGGCCGGATCGCCATGGACGAGCTCGCACGGCGGCGCGTGCTGTCGGCACCCCTGGTACGCCTCGCGCGCTGTGACGAACAGGTAGTTCGCCATATACAGCTTGAGGAGGCCGCGCATGCCGTAATAGGAAAAGCGCTCCCACATCTCCGCGAAGAAGAGGATCACGAGCCCCGGCGGGTGCTTGAAGCGCCTCTCGAAAGCGGTGACGGGGAGGGCGGGCTCGATTGCTTGCTCGCTCAATGCTGTCTCTCCACGAGCTGGGACCACGCTGCGTGGTCGTCGGGCGATGCAGGGGATCGTGGGGCGTGATGCCCCTCGCAGGCGGATGCTAGACGATCCGCGACGCCCACGTCACGCCCTTGTTGCGCACAGCGTCGAGCCGGGTGAACAGGGTGTTCACGTGGGCGGCCCCGCGGCGCCGTGGCGACAACCCGGCGTTCCAGACCGGCGGGAGGTGCTGGGGTCGCCCTGCGCCGGCAGAGCGGCCGCCGCGCCGGCGGAGAGGCCGCCGCGCTGACGCCGCCCGGCGGGACGGCGGTCGCGGCGACTGGGCAGCGCCGGCCCGCGCTGTCCTCGGTTGTGCCGGGAGCGTCACGGGGGGCCGCGGGATCCGCCCTGGGCGCGTGCTGCCCCTGTCCTCCGGCAGGGGAGATCCACACTCGAGGCTTCCGGTGAGGCGCCGCCGGTCGCAGGTGATTCGTGATGCGAACTCCCCAGCTCCGCTCCGTCCCGAGGGACAGAGCACGTTCGAACAATCTCCTCTGGATCCTGCTCCTCCCTGCCTGCGCCGGGATCGAGCCCTCGCCGCCCGCGGCGTGCGCTCCCGGCGAGGAGCTCTTTCGCGGGCGGTGCGTCCACCCTGCTGCCCGCTACGAGCCTGAAGAGCGCATCGACCGGGACAACGTCGTCGCCTTCGGCGAGCCGCCCACCCGGCTCACGCTGCCGGAGCCGCCGCGCAGCGGCTTCAGGATCATCGCGCCGCCGCGGACCCTCGCGCCCGGCGAGGAGGCGACCTTCTGCCTCTCATGGCCCTTCCCTGCCCTCGTGAACGAGACCGTCCACGCGGCGCGCGTCTACACGACGGCCGGGCTGCACCACAGCAACGTCATCGCCAAGCCGGTCAATCCATCGCTCGGGCCGAACCCGTACCCGGACTGCCATCCTGGCGCCGACGACCCCTTTGGCGCGCTGCCGGTGGTCATCCCGGACGTCCTCTTCGCGAGCTCCACCCAGGTCGTCGGCGACGAGACGCTCGTCTTCCCGGAGGGGATGGGCTTCACCCTCGACACGTCCCGCGAGATCGCGACGAGCGTCCACCTGCTCAACGCGTCGGCCGAGCCCGCGGTCGTCGAGATCGCCTACGACTTCTTCACCATGCCTCTCTCGGAGCGCACGGAAGAGCTCGTGCCGTTCGTCATGAACGTGAACGACTTCCTCGTCCCGCCGCGCGCCACCCGGACCATCGGCGCCGCGTGCTCGACGTTCGGCGGAAACATCGTCTCCCTCATGCCCCACACGCACCGTTACGCCGAGGCCTTCGACGTGGATATCGTCCGCGAGGACGGCGGCGAGGCGCGCGTCTACGAGGGCGGGGCGTTCGACCTGGAGGGCGACATCGAGGTCTACCGGCCGGCGATCGCGCTCGAGGAGGGCGACTCCCTCCGGTACGCGTGCAGGTTCCGGAACACGTCGGACCACGATCTCACCTTCGGCCTCGGCGACAACGAGATGTGCACGCTGTTCGGGTACATGTACCCTCCCGAGAAGCAGCTCGCGGCGATCTCGGTGCGCGACGGAGAGCCCTGTCTCTCGTTCGGCATCGGCGCGTTCCGGTGAGGGGCTGTCGGACCGGCGGGCCGCTGCGCCTCGGCGGAGGGTCTGTCGAGCGTCGGGGATGGAGAGCGTCGAGGGTGGAGAGCTCACGCCGGCCGGCCCGTCACCTCGGGCGCCGGGGTTGCCGAGCTTGCCAGCACCCTGAGCCGCGCCTTCGCCCTCCGTAATGTGATTTGGAACACTTTATCCATCGCAAAAGATTAGACAATCATTGCACATTCATGAACAAACGATACACACCTGAGTGCGCGCCGCGCAGAATAGTGAGCTAAACCACAATCACCCTTCGTTCGAAGGCCACGTTCAGGAGATTCGACCGTGAAGCAAGAGCTCCTCCATTCACCGCACGTGATGCTGGGCGCAGCGCTCCTCGTCTCGGCCCTCGGAGGGCTGGGGGCCTGTCAAGAGACCGAGGGAAAGGCCGCCTCGGGGGCCCCCGAGGCAGCGACCGAGGAGCCCGGCGGCGTGGGCACGGGCGGCGCCGTCTTTCAATGGCCCGAGCAGGCCTGCGTCGACCCGATGGCCGGCGAGCCGGCCGGGCAGAGCGACGGCAAGGTCTGCACGTTCGGCGCGATCTCGGGCTGCACCGAGCCCGGCCGCCTGTTCACCGACTACGCGTCGTGCGAGCCGGTCCTCACGCAGCGCCCGTACTGGCCCGCTCCTCCCTCGGATTACAAGACCCCGAGCGATGATCCACGCCTCTCCGACCCGCAATGGCTCGGCGAGCTCGCCTGGGTCACGGAGCAGACCGAGGCGTGCGGGTGCGTGTGCTGTCACTCGGAGGAGGCCGCGCCGGCCGCGGGGCCGTCGAACTGGTACATCGAGGCCGGGCCGGTCTGGACCGACAGCTTCTATCCGGCGGGCCTCGCGCTGGTCGCCGGCTGGGTCTCCTCGGATGCGCTCGGCGCCTATCCGGCGGACCAGAACAACGGCTTCTCCCGCGACGTCGCCGGCCTGCCCACCACCGACTCGGCGCGTATGGTCGCGTTCTTCGAGGGCGAGCTCCAGCGCCGCGGATTCACGAAGGAGGATTTCGCGGACCAGACCCCGTTCGGCGGGCCCCTCTACCAGCAGAGCCTTTATGCGCCGAGCGAGTGCGCGGCGGGGGAAGGCGTGGACGCCGCAGGCAAGATCACCTGGACCGGCGGCGACGCCCGCTACGTCTATGTCTTATCGGCGGACGCCGAGAACCCGGGCGCCCCGCCCAACCTCGACCTGCCCGAGGGGACGCTCTGGCGGCTCGACGTGCCCTCGAGCGGCGAGCCTGTGAAGAGCGGTATCGCCTACGGCGAGGTTCCACCGGATACGAAGCAGGGCTATCCCGCCGACGGGAGCCCCGAGGAGCTCGTCCCGGGCACGAAATACTACCTGTACGTGTGGGCGGACGTCGCCATCCCGATCACGCGGTGCCTGTTCGAGGTTTCGCCCTGAAGTCAGCCTGGTCGACCGGTGGGTGTGACGCCGAGCGCGATGAGCGTGCGCCGGGTCAGGCCGCTCGGCGGGCTCTCGTCGAGCGCCGCGCGGAGGAGCGTCGTTTGCAGCTCTCTCCCCTTCTGGTCCAGGAGGCGCTCAGGATCACTCATCGCACTCACCTCGGGAATGGCCCCGCGCCTCGATCCGCCTCACGGCGGCCTGGAAGTGCTCGCGCGCGCGGCGAAGGCGGGAGGCGACCGTGCCCGGTGGGAGCTCGAGCATCACGGCGATGGCCGCCATCGTCATCTGCTCCAGCTCGAACAGCACGAAGACGGCGCGCAGATCGAGCGGCATGCTCTCGAGGATGGCGTCGAGCGCCGCGCGGGCGCGTGCGCGATCCACCATCTCCTCGGGATCCGGCGCCGGATCCACGCGCTCGTAGGGCGCGTCCTGGAGGACCTCCCGGCGCCGCCGCTGCGTCCTCCGCGCGTGCCAGGCGATCCGCTGCGCCGTGCAGAACAGGAACGCGGACTCACGGCCGGTCTCGATGACCGAGAGCTTCCGGGTCGCCACGAGGAAGACCTGCTGCACCGCGTCCTCGGCGTCGGCGCGCGGCACGCCGAGCCGCACCAGCGAGCGCCACACGAACTCCGAGTGCTCCGCCACGAGCGCGGCGATTCGCCCCGCCGCCGCCCGGCTCTCGGTCAGAACGGCGGCGGGGAGATCCGTCAGGGCCAGCGCTTCACCACGGCTCACACCTCGTGCAATCTCCGGATCGCGGCCGTCTGATCAGCAAAACGAAAGGCTCGCGCCAACGTGGAGCGCCCGCGTGACCGGGGGCACCTCGTGGATGAGCGGCGCGGGCTCCTCGAACACGAACGAGCGCCGCAGCAGCGGAAATTGCGGTCCACCTTGCGCCTCGACGCGCACGCGGGCGCCGAGCGAGTACAGGGTTACGGTACCTGGCAGGCTCGTGCGCTGGCTGCACGAGCTGCTCGGCTGAAGCGAGGAAGGCCGCACTCGCCTGGCGACCCCCAATTCGGTAGGGTGCGCGCTCGAGGGATGGCACCGATGCACAAGAATTTGATTTCGATTGGGCTGCTCACCTGCTTGCTCTTGTCTTGCGACTCGTCGACGTCGAGTCCGGACGATGCCGCCCCGGACGACGCCACCGGCGCCACCGGCGGCACCGCGAGCACGGTTCAAACGGGAGGAACATCGGCGAGCTCCGTGGGGGGCGCGGGCGGAAGCGACGCTGGAGGCAGCGGTGGGGCGCCGGCCGGTACCAACAGCGGTGGTCAGACGAACGAGGGTGGAAGCGGTGGCACCCCCGACGCTACTTCCGGAGGCACGGGGGGCGCGGAGGACGACCCCAAGAACCTGGCGGAGAAGTACGCGAGCTATTTCCCGATCGGGGCAGCGGTGGATTCGCAGTCGTACATGACGCACGCCGCGCTGCTGAAGACGCACTTCAACAGCATCACCGCCGAGAACGAAATGAAGTTCGAGTCGCTGCAGAGGACCGAAGGCAGCTTCTCCTACGGCCCGGCGGATAGCATCGTGAATTTCGCGGTCGCGAACGGGATGAAGATCCGCGGACACGCCCTGGTCTGGCACAGCCAGAACCCCGCTTGGCTGTTCTCGAACGGCTCTGGCGGCACCGTCTCGAAGCAGACCTTGCTGGCACGCATGAACAGCCACATCAGCAACGTGATGCGTCACTTCCGGGGCAAGGTCTACGCGTGGGACGTCGTGAACGAGGCCATGATGGAGGACGGCACGTACCGCACGGGCAACCTGGCGGATGGCCAGAAGAGCCGCTGGCACGAGATCATCGGCGAGAGCTATATCGCGGAGGCCTTCAAGTCCGCGCACGCAGCCGACCCGGACGCCAAGCTGTTCTACAACGACTTCTACAACTACATCCCCGCCAAGCAGCAGGGCATCTACAACATGCTCAAAGGCTTGCTCGCTCAGGGCGTGCCAGTCCACGGCGTCGGGCTGCAAGCTCACTTCAACGTCGAGCCCTCCACGGTGACCACGAACCAGGCATATTACCAGCACGTGGCCAACCTGGAAGAGGCGATCAAGCTCTACTCGTCGCTCGGCCTGGAGGTGCAGGTCACGGAGCTCGACATCTCGTTGTACATCCCCGGCATGACGTACAACCAGAGCACGTTCTACACGGCCGCGACCTTCACCGACGACCTGAAGGCCAAGCAAGCCGCGCGCTATCGGGAGTTCTTCGAGCTGTTCCGGGAGTACAAGAGCGTGATCACGGGCGTCACCTTCTGGGGCATAGCGGACGACAACACCTGGCTGTCCGAGTTCAGCTCGGGGCGCAAGGACTTCCCCCTGCTCTTCGACGTCAACCACGACCCGAAGCCGGCCTACGACGCCGTGATGGATTTCTGAGCGGTCACGAAGGCGATACGAGCTGACCTGGTGAGACCGGGGGGCGTTCGACCTGCGGAGGGCGACATCGAGGTCGACCGACCGGCGAGCGCGCTCGATGAGGGCGGTCCCCTCCCCCTCAGGTCCCGTGGATCGGACCAGGGCCCTGGCGCAACCTGGCGACGCCGATCCCGCGAAGCCGGATCCCCAGCGCGATCAGGAACACGCCGAACACGAGCGCATACGCCCCGATCCACACGATCATCACGAGCGCGCCGACGCCGGGCGACGCGAACATGAGCACCCCGAGCGCGATGGAGAGCACCCCCGCGAGGCCGAGCAGCCACTCGCCCTCGATGTGATCGCGGAGCCGGATGGCCAGGCCGATCTCGAGCGCGCCCCGGAGGATCGCCCACGCGCCGATCCAGAAGACGAGCGCGACGGCGGTGATACCCGGCAAGAGCAGCGCGATGAGCCCGATGCCGACGCCCACGATGCCCTCGAGGAGCAGCACCCACCAGCGCCGCCGCTCGTCACCACCCCGGACGGCGCCGATGATGCTCGTCACGCCCTCGGCGACGGCATAGACGCCGAAGACCAGGATGAGCGCCTTCAGGCTGATCCGCGGCACGGCGAGCGTGAACGCGCCGAAGAGCACCGCGAACACGCCGCGGATGACGGGCGCCCACCAGTTTCGAACAATGAATTCGGTCATCATCGCATTCTCCAAGAAGGCGCGCCCTCGGGGCGACGTGCATCCTGCGGCGCACCCTCGCGAAGGGGCTGAGCCTGCCGCCCGCCGCCGTAGCGACCTATCTGCCCGCCCGCTCGCTGCCGCTGCATTCCGGTGGATTGACCGCCGGCCCCCTGAAGTGCCCGCCGGCCCGTCGCCCGGCTGCTCTGCTTGCCTTGCTGCGACCTGGAGACCGGCACGTCCTGACCCGCCTGCTGGCGCTGCTGTTCCGCCATGGGAAGGAACCTCCTCTCACCCGCGTGCTCAGCAAGCGCAGTGCCGCGACGCCAGCGTGAAGCAACGCGCTGCACGGCGAGCGGACGCGACGCTTCGTGCTGTGCAAGGCCACGCCGCGTGCGGCGCACAGAGGGCAGAGGCAGCACGGTTTGCCCACCTCCCGGTGAGCGACCCTGCCACGGAGGTGAGCCCGTCTCTCACGGTCCATGGCCCATGGCCCCACGGCGTCGGCGTGCGCGCGTCCGAGCTCGGAGCGAGCGGCACCGGGCGCGTCGGTGCCTCGACCGGCAGGTCGTGAATGCGCAGACGGACGCAGAGAGACCGGACCCGCGCCTACTTCGCCCTCTTCGCCGGCAGCGCGCGCGACCTCGGCCGATACACCCCCGTCGGCGCGTCGTAGCGCCACGTGATCTCCACGGCGCGCTTCGCCTCGCCCTCGCTCTCCGGGAGCACCCGCGTACCGCGGATCCCGAAGCGGTCGAAGCTCGTCGAATGGAACTCCTCGACGTCGTCGGCCCAGGGACGGTTGTCCTCGGAGTGCTCCAGGATATCGGCGTACTCGCCGCTCGGTTTGACGCCGATGACTCGCCAGCTCGCGCTCTCGGCCCAGATGTCCGTCGACGTGTAACGATCGTAGAAGAACACGTGCAGCTCCTTCTTGCGCACCACGAAGCCCGTCGGCGCGCCGGAGGTCTCGATGGTGTCGACGACCTCGCCCTTGCGCAGGATGACGAGCGCGGGCCGCCGCAAGAAGAGCTCGCCGACCTCGATGTCCCCCATCGTGAACAGCGGGCTGTAGAGCCCCTGGTACCCGGGCTCCAGCGCGGTACCGTCCGAGCCTCTCGAATAGCCGATGATCTCGAGCCCGAGCGGGTCTCCCGGCTGGTACGACATGGCGACGCGGCCGATCATCTCCGGCGACTGGAACGCCAGGGCGCGGAGGTTTGCGAAGGGCTCGTAACTCACCGGCTCCGGGACGGCCAGCCAGACCCACGCCTCGTCCGCGGGCGCCGGCGGGCGCGGCGCGTCCGCGGCCCGCGCGAGGAGCCGGATGCCGTCGATCGGCGCCGACGAGGCGCGGGGCAGCGCCGAGGTCGGCAGCGTGGCCTCGATGGTGAGCTTCCCATCGCCGCCCTTCACCGCCGCCTTCGCGCCGTCCACGAGGCGTCGCTCCCCGTCCTCGCCGATCACCGAGAGACCGCCGCGATCCAGCCGGAAGAACCGCTCGAAGCGCGCCTCGTGGCCGGCGGTGAACGCGGCATGCCGTTCCAGGGTTTCATTGCAGTCCTTCTGCACCTCGGCCGGGAGCGGCTCGCCGCCCATGTCCGTTTCGCAGTTGAGCGGCGTCACCCCGCCCCCGCGCTGGAAATAGCCGATGGGCGGCAGCTCCGGGACGCCGAAGCCGATCCCCAGCCAGATCCCGTCCTGCGACCCTTCGTCGAGCTCGGCCGCGAGGGTGACGCCCGCGCTGGAGAGCACCACGACGACGTGCGAAGGCGCATCCAGCGCGCCGGGCGAGGGCGGCGGGCTCTGTCCTTGTGCGGGCCGCGGAGTACGTGGTGGCGACGGGACCAGCGAGCCCCACTCCGTCACGTCGCCATCGAGCGCGAATCGTTCGGGCACGCGTGCCTCGGTCTTCACGCTGACGCGCGGCGAGGGCCGGGGCGCGGCCGCTGGAGGCGCCACGACGGCGGGCGCAGGCAGCGTCGCGGTCTCGGCGCGCATCGTCGCGGGAGGCGGCACGGGCCGACAGGCAGCGACAAAGAGAGGCGCGAGAAGGACGGCCGGCGGGGGACGGGTTCGCATGGGAGACCTCATGGTACTCGAATGGGAGCGGGTCGTCCGGCGAGGCCCGGGCGCGCGCCGAGCGTGCCCGCAGCGAGGACCACCTCGTCCGCGGCCGGATCGATGCCGAAGGCCACGGCCATCGCGGCGCCCATGCGCTGGTAGACCACCTCCCAGCGCACCGCGAGC
Organism: Sorangium sp. So ce887; assembly: GCF_051521455.1. Classification (NCBI taxonomy): domain Bacteria; kingdom Pseudomonadati; phylum Myxococcota; order Polyangiales; family Polyangiaceae; genus Sorangium; species Sorangium sp. So ce887. Next base: position 8,166,186 of record NZ_CP150354.1, read on the forward strand.
CCGTCGATGGCCGCCGGGAACACGAGCCGCACGACCCGCGGCGCCCCCGACGCGGGCAGGCGCGTATCGCCGGCCGGAACGCGCTCGATGCCTCCGTCGATCGCGCGCACGGAGAACCGCCGCTCGAGGATCACAGGCGCGGCGGTGGCCACGGTCGTTCCCTCCGCATCCACGGCCGACGCGCGGATCTCGAGCCGGCGGAACATATCGCCCGTGGGGACGGCGTGCCCCGCGGCGATCACGCGCGCGCTCACCTCGATGGCATTCGCGCCGCTGCGCGACGCGCTGGCGTCGATCGCGGAGCGCAGCAGGGCCGGAGACCCGAGCACGGTGAACCGATGATCGCGGTGCGCCCTCCCGGTGCTGCCCTGAACCAGCGGCATGTGGCAATCGCGGCAGGGTCGCGCCGCGAAGCGCCCTGCGCGATGCTCGGCCACGGTGTCCTGCATGGCCGCGCCGGGCGCCTCCGGAAAATCGAACTGATGGCAGCGGGCGCAGGCCTCATCGGTCGAGAGCCGCGCGTCGCCGCGGACCGTGTGCGCGCTGCCACGCGCGTCCCGGCCGTGCGCGGAGACGACCTCTCCGGCCACGAGGTGGCACGTGACGCAAGCGACCCCCACCGCCTGCGCGTCCGCGCCGGGATGGTGGGCCGGATCGGCCTCGGGCGCATGGCAGCCACGGCAGAAGGGCAGCGGCTCGATCGCGTAGGATCGCTGGAAGACGCGATCCGTGAACGCCTGCCGGTGCAGCGAGGCGCGCCATTCGGCCGCGATGTCCTCGTGGCACCCCTCGCAACGCTGGTTCTCTGTGCGCGCGGAGAAGCCCTGCGGCCTCGCCTGTGGCGCGGGGCCCGGCAGGTGCGGCAACGGATCGCCGCGCACACCGGGTGTGGGTACGAACAGCAGCGCCGCGAGCGCCATGACTGCGACACCCGCGATACGCGGCGTCATCAAGTCACCGGAGCCCGTCCGACGCCGCCTGCCCATGTTCGCTCAGGATAGCACTCTCCTGGACGGCCGATGAAGCTTCGTGCAGAGGGCGACTGCCGACGCGAGCGAAGGTGTACCCTGGAGCGCGTTGTCGCGCCGCGGTCGTCATTCCGTCGACGCTGAGCTCGATGCGGTGACGCGTGAGCACCGTCGATCGGTATCTCGAAGCTGTCCGTGCCGGAGGTCTCGACGTAACCGCCCGGCGGGCGCCATCTGGCATGAACAGGCATGTCCCGCTCGGGGGAGATTGTTCAGGCCGCTGTCGCGGCCTCCGACTTCGTGCTTCAATGCCATCATGCCATTCGAGAATGGCAACTCTCGCACGGGAGCCGCCCTCATCGGCAAGTGCACGAGCCATGGCCTGGGGCGGATCCGCGTCGACGGCCCCGACCTCTCCCCGCCTCGCTGACGTCGGCGGCGCCATCTCGCGTGAGCGGCTCTCCCCTTCTCCTCACGCCGATCGCTACCGCCGGCCGCTCCTCCGCGCTACGGTGGCCGCCGTGGACGCACCCCGACCGTCCGGCACTCGCCGTGCGCTGCTCATCGGCCTCCCCCTCGCCGCGCTCGCCGCGGCGGCGTTCCTCTTCCTGGATCGCGACGAGCCCCCCGCCCTGAAGGCGCGGCCGTCGAGCGCGGAGTCCAGTGCAGCTACGAGGCCGCAGCGACGCGATGAGTCATCCGTCGTTCCCGCGCCGCCGCCTGTCGCTGCCACCGTGAGCGCCGCAGCGGAAGAGCCGGAGCCACCGCCGGACACGGACCCCGAGGCCCGTGTCATCGAGCGTATGCGCGCCGCGTTGACGAGCGACCCCGAGGAGGTGCTCCGGCTCGACGACGCCGCGTCGCGCGACTTCGGCGACAGCCCCCGCATCGCCGAGCGCGGCCTGCTCCGCGTGCGGGCGCTCGTGCGCATGGACCGGACCGGCCAGGCCCGCAGCCTCGCGGAAGACCTCGTCGAACGCTATCCGGACGACCCCTCGGCGAAGAGCGCCGCCGCGTACATGGGGATTCACCCCAGGCCGCGTGGGCCCTCCAGGTAAGGCGAAATACCCTGGCTGCCGTGCAGGAGAGACGATGATCTCGCCAGGGCCGCTGTGACAATCATCTTGTAGCCATGGCAGAACGTTACGCGCCGAGTCACTGAACCGATTAAGAGATCGGGCTGGCTCGCTCGCGCGTTTCTGGCGATAATCGGCCCATGCGCAACTGGCTTTCTCTTGTTGGGGTTCTCCAGCTCACCACGGCTGGACTGGGCTGTGGCGACGGAACGGGCTACGGCGGCGAGGGCGGCGCGGGCGGCGACCCAGCGGACAGCGGCCCTACCGGCAGCGGCTCCTGGGGCACGGCCGGGCCGACAGGCACGGGCGCCGGCTCGCCCACCGGCACGGGTGGCGGCTCGCCCACGGGCGGGCCCGCGAGCACGGGCAGCGGCGACCCCGTGGGCAGCAGCACCAGCAGCGGCGGAGAGCCCAGCACCTGCACCGACGAGGACGCCTGTCCGTTCGATGCAGGGGTCGAGATCGCCTGCCGCCTCCGCTTCATGTACGGCGTCAACTACGCCTGGCGCGACTTCGGCGCCGACTTCGGCGGTCAGTCCCGGTGGAGTCAGGCGGGCATCTCGGGCAAGCGGAGCCAGGTGCTCGCCGATCTCCAGGACATGCGCGCCAACGGCGTCGACGTGGTCCGCTGGTGGATCTACCCCCGCTTCTACGGGGACCAGATCGCCTTCGACGGGCAGGGCAATCCGACCGGGCTCGGCGGCACGTCGAAGCAGGACATCCTGGCGGCGCTCGAGCTCGCGGACCAGGCGCAGGTCAACGTGATGTTCACGCTGTTCTCCTTCGACGGCTTCCACAAGACGTCGCACAACCCGCCGGACGGCCTGTCGGTCTGGAGCATGGGGCCCATCGTCGCGGACGCGAGCCGGCGCGCCCGGCTCATCGAGAACGTCGTCCGGCCCATCGCCCAGACGGTCGCGTCGAGCCCGCACCGCAGCCGCATGCTGGCCTGGGACGTCATCAACGAGCCCGAGTGGGCGATGACCGGGCCGAGCCTCCACGGCGACGATCCGCCGTTCGAGGGGGACTCCAGCAAGTTCGACCTCGTCACGCACCAGCAGATGGAGGCGCTCGCCAAGGAATCGGCCGCCGTGCTGAGGGGCGAGACCGGCGCGCCCGTGAGCGTCGGCAGCGCCGCGATCAAGTGGGGTCAGGCGTGGACGAAGTCGGACGTCGACTTCTACCAGGTCCACATGTACGGCTGGGTCAACGACTACTTCCCGTACAACAAGCCCCTCTCCGAGTACGGGCTCACGGACAAGCCGGTCGTCATGGGCGAGTTCCCCATCAACATGGCCGAGATGGACGTGGGCTACGACAAGTTCGTGAGCGACCTCTACAACATCGGCTATGCGGGCGCGCTCTCCTGGTCGATCACCGATGGGAACTTCCCCTGGTCGTCCCACAAGACCGCCGTGAAGGCGTTCGCCGATCAGCACCCCTGCGAGACGCGGTACTGAGCACCGGGTGAGCGCCGCTGTCCGCGGCGCCCCGCATCGCTCCATCGAAGCCGAACCTGGCTGTCACGCCGGCGTGGCGAGCTCGTCCCGGACGGGCCCGGCCGCGCCGGCGTGACAGCTTGCCCCAGCGTGTGGCGCATTGGCGCATCGGCGGCTCGGCAGCGCCCTAGTCTAGCCCGGCGAGGCCATCTTTCATGGTGCCGGCGCTCCTCCTCCGCCCCTCTGGGCACGTCGGTTGCTGCGCAAGTGGACCCGCGGCTCACGGAGGTGTCCGCCTGTGTGAGCCTCGAGAGGTGTACACCAGCACCCATAGGAGAGCGACATGGCACGAGATCGCTACGATGACCGGGGCTTCCGTGACGAGGGGATGCGCGACGACTGGCGTCACCGGGAAGAGCAGGGGCGCTTTCCAGAGAGCGATGATCCGCGCGGCTTCCGCGGACACGAGCAGGAGCGCGACGCGTTCGAGCGAGGCTCGTACAGCCGCGGCAACTACGCGAACCAGAGCGGTGGCAGCCGGCAGGGCGAGCTGGGCCAGGAGCCGCGCTACGGACAGCCGCAGTACGGACAGCAAGGGCGCGGCGAAGGCAGGGGCCCGTGGCAGGCGGGCGGCCAGCGCGGACCGGATCACCGCGGCGGGTTCGGCGGGCGCGGACAGGAGCAAGGAGGCTTCGGCGGGCGCGGCGACCGCGAGCACGAGGAGAACCGCGCGTACGGAAAGGACAGCCCGTCGTGGGAGCGGAGCGGCGGGCGCGGCGATCACTTCAGCGGACGGGGCGCGGAGGACGAGCGCAGAGGGTTTGGATCGGCTCAGCGAGGGCGCGACGAGAACCGCGGCGATCTCGGCCGCGACATGAACCGCGGGACCACCGGACAGGACGAGGACCGGGGCCGCCGTGCTTACGGGCGCGACGATTACGGCCGCGAGGAGAACCAGCACCGCGGCTACGGGCGTGAGGAGGAATACGAGGGCCGCGGCCACGGGGGCCAGAGCCGCGGCTACGCTCACGGGCGCATCGAGGGCCAGGGGCGCGGCGATCAGGGCCGCGACGACTACCAGAGTCGCGAGGGCCAGGGCCGCGGCTATCAGAGCCGCGACGACTACCAGAGTCGCGAGGGCCAGGGCCGCGGTTCTCAGGGCCGCGACGACTACCAGAGCCGCGGCTATCAAGGCCGCGACGACTACCAGAGCCGCGGCTATCAAGGCCGCGACGACTACCAGGGTCGCGGGGGCCAGAGCCACGGCTACGGCTACGGGCGCGGCGATGGCCAGGACCGCGGGTATCGAGGCGGCGACGAGCGCCAGAACCCGGGCCATCACGGCTGGGGCGACGAGCGCGGGTTCAGCGGCGGCGAGCGCGGCCGCGACGAGCACCAGCGCTCCGGCGGCCGGGGCTGGGAGGCAGAGCGCGGCGGGCTCAGCGGCGGCGGTCGCCGCGATCGCGACGAGGACCGCGGCTACCAGGGCCGCAGCGACGAGGACCGCGGCTACCAGGGCCGCAGCGACGAGCGCGAAGGCCACGGCCGCGGCCAGGGCGAACTGTACAACCGCCCGGAGCGCCGGCCCGGGTTCGGCCGCTTCATGGGCGACGAGCTCCCGCAGGGGTACTCGACCCGCATCCACGAGCGCGACGACGTGCGCGCCTCGCAGGGCCAGCGCCGCTCCTCCGCCGAGGACAGCGGTCGTTCCGAGCACGAGCGCCAGAACCGGACCTGGAACTGAGCGCCTCCGCCGCGCGCCGCCGCGATAGACACTCCCCCTCCCCCGAATGCCCGCCGCGCGGGGCGCGCAGTCGACTCCCCCGCCGGGCGAGCCTGCGCTCCGGCGGCGCGGAGGACATCAACCGATCTCGGCGTCTCCACGCCCGCATCGCGGAGTCTGAACCGGTTCGCAGGGAAAGATTGGTGTTGTGTGCGCCACGGACTTGCAGCATCCTCCGCCGCATGAAGACAGCAGCTTACTCAAGCCTCCCGATGCTCGCTTTCGCCGTCTGCATCGCCTCGTCGGCGCTGGCCGGGTGCGGGGACGACGATCCGAACGGGGCGACGGGCGCAGGCGCAGGCGCATCGACCTCGACCAGCGCCTCCGGCGCAGGCGGCGAGGGCGGCACCGGCGAGGGCGGCGCAGGCGAGGGCGGCGCAGGCGAGGGCGGCGCAGGCGCAGGCGCGACGACGTCGAGCACGAGCGGGACCGGCGGGGGAAACCCCTCCGGGGACACCATCCGCTTCATCGGGCGCTTCGACACGACGAAACCCGAAGGCCCCCGCTTCTCCTGGGCTGGCAGCGCGATCGCCACGCGGTTCTCGGGGACGTCGATCAGCGTCCGCTTCAACGACGCGTCGACCGCGGCCCAATCCAACTTCTTCCAGGTGGTGATCGACGGCGAGTCGAAGGGCGTCCTCAAGGTCAACGGAGACGAAGAGCTCTACACGGTCGCCGAAGGGCTGCCCGACGGCGAGCACGATCTCCTGCTCCACCGCCGGACCGAGCCGCTGGTCGGGGTGACGCAGTTCGTCGAGTTCGTCCCGGAGCAGGGCGAGGCGCTCCTGCCGGTTCCGCCCGCGCCCGAGCGCCGGATCGAGGTGATCGGCGACTCGATCTCCGCCGGCTACGGCATCGACGGCGCGGACGAGACCTGCCCCTTCACGAGCGACACGGAGAACAACTACCTCGCCTACAGCGCCCTGACGGGCCGGATGCTCGAGGCCGACACAACGATCGTCGCCTGGTCCGGCAGAGGCGTTTACCGGAACTACGACGATGAAGCGGCCGACACCATGCCCGAGATCTACGGCCGGGCGATCGCCGACGAGCCGGAGCCCGCATGGGACTTCTCGTCCTGGGAGCCGCAGGTCGTCGTGATCAACCTGGGCACGAACGACTTCAGCATCAACGTCCCGGGCGACGCCCAGTTCCGCGCGCCGTTCACGAACGCCTATACAGACCTCGTCGATACGGTCAGGGAGAACTATCCGGAGGCGTTCATCTTCTGCACCATCGGCCCCATGCTCAGCGACGGTTACCCGGAGGGCGCCGAGGCGCTCACCAGGGCGCGCGACTACGTCGGCCAGGTGGTGAAGGCTCGGACCGACGGCGGCGACGATCGGGTGCGCTTCCTCGAGTTCCCCCCGCAGGACGGAGCGGCGAACGGGCTCGGCTGCGACTACCACCCGAGCGTGAAGACGAACCAGATGATGGCCCAGCAGCTCTCCGAGGCCATCAGCGAAGAGCTCGACTGGTAAGAGCAGGGCGACGAGGCGCAGGGACATCGATCCTCCCCTGCGCCCCCCAGCCGCGCCGCGGCTCGTCGCTCTCTGCTCTGCAAAGAGCAGCCTGGCCACGAGATCGGCCTTTTCTCCAGCACCCCGCAGCAGCTCGACGCGCCGTGCCACCGCGGTACGGCACCGGGCATCGTGTCACCGGCGCCTCTCATCCGCTGTGGCACGCCGCTACACCCGCTGCACGTCCGGTACAGCGCGCGCGTCACGGCGCGCGAACACCGATCCGATTTCCTCGCCAAAGCGTGATCAGGATGGCGTTCCAGCCTTGGTACACGCGGTGCATCTCGCGATGTCACGCGACGTCAGAACACCGGACGGGCGGCGCAGCGGAAAGCGCGTGGGAGTGCCGCCGAGCGAGGAGATTATCCATCATGCAGACCAAGCAAGACGGCTCCCAGCGGGCCACCCGCAGAAGCCACGGCCAGGATATCGTGGAGGCAGCGCGCAATAGCGCGAGTCGCGCGGACGATCGCGACGCGTTCATCCCCGACCCGGGGGACGGCCCCACGCAGGGGGTGGACGAGTTCGCCGAGCAGATCGCCGAGCAGTACCTCGCCTCCGCGACATCGGGCAGGGGCGACCCCTCCGAGGATTACGAAGACACGATGGATTCCGAGGAGCTCGGGGGCCCGTTCATCGTCACCACGGCCGAAGAGGAGATGGGGTACAGCAGGGATTCGATGAACCCCGACGACGCCGAGGTCGAGCCGTTCCCCCTGGTCAGCCGCTCGCCCCTCGGCTGAGGGTCCGGCGCGAGCGACGGCTCGCGCCGGCGCGACCGACAGCTCGCGCTGGCGCGGACAGCTCGCGCTGGCACGACCGACAGCTCGCGCTGACGGATGCGAGCGGCAGCTCGCGCCGGCAAGACCGTCCGACAGCGCATCGCCCACGCGGCAGGTCGACCGGCGCCTCGAAGCCGGCGGCCTGGGTGGATCTGCTTGGCATCCGCCCTCCGCGCGCCTACGACCCTTGCTGCCGCACAGCTGCACAGAGGAGGATGCAACCATGGCTCAGACCAAGTTCAAGGGAAGCCCCGTCCACACCGCCGGCGAGCTGCCGTCCGTCGGCGCGACTGCCCCCGATTTCACGCTCGTGAAGAGCGACCTCTCGGAAGGAAAGCTCTCGTCCTATTCCGGCAAGAAGATCCTCAATATCTTCCCGAGCGTCGACACGGGGGTTTGCGCGAAGTCCGTGCGCACGTTCCACGAGCGCGCCGAGAAGCTCCCGGGCGTGACGGTGCTCAACATCTCGGCGGACCTGCCGTTCGCGCACGGCCGCTTCTGCGCGGCCGAGGGCATCAAGAACGCGGAGGGCCTCTCGACCTTCCGGGGCGATTTCGGCGAGAAGTACGGGGTCAAGCTGGTGGACGGGCCGCTCGCCGGCCTGCTCGCGCGCTCGGTCCTCGTGCTCGACGAGCAGAACAAGGTCGTCCACGCGGAGCTCGTCCCGGAGATCGCGCAGGAGCCCGACTACGACGCGGCCCTCGCCAAGGTGCGGTGAGCCGGATCGCGGGCGCCTGCGCCCTCACACGCCCGCGCGCCTGGTGAACCGGATGCGCAGCCCCTCCGGCTGCATCGCGAACGCCATCCGCTCCCGCACCGGCGCGGTGTGATCCGCGAGGTGCACCGTGAAGCTCCGGAGCACCATGCCGACCGTCACCGCGCACTCCAGGAGCGCCATCGAGCGACCCGGGCAGATGCGCGGCCCGCCGCCGAAGGCGAGCGCCATCCTCGGCTCGTGCGGCAGCGTCGCGGGCGCGCCCGCGAGCCAGCGCTCGGGGCGAAACGACTCCGGATCGCCGAAATACTCGGGCTTACGCCCCGCCGCGCGCGTGAGCGCCATGACGCCCGCGCCGGCGGGCACCGCCACGTCGCCCACCGCGGTGTCGTGGTTCGCCTCGAGGTAGAGCAGCGGCGCCGCGGAGCGCAGGCGCAGCGTCTCGTGCGTGACGGCGCTCGTGTACTCCAGGCGCTTGCTCTGCTCGAGCGTCGGGATCAGGGCGCCGCCGAGGACGCGATCCGCCTCCTCGCGGGCGCGCGCCTGCACGTCGGGGCGCGAGCCCAGGTAATAGAGGATCCACGCGAGGGTGTTCGCCGTGGTGTCCTCGCCCGCGAGCAGCATCGTGAGGACGTTCGCGTAGACCTCGGCGTCCGAGAGGCGCGCCTTCGGGTCCTCGCCGTCGCGCGCCGCGATCATGAGCTCCAGGAGCGTCCGCGGGCGGGCGGGCCGGTCCGCGCCGCCCTCGCTCTCGCGCCGCGCTGCCGCGCCGCCCTCGCTCTCGCGCCGCGCTGCGGTCACGAGATCGAGGATGAACCGCTTCACCGCGACCAAGGCGCGGTCGTAGGCGCGGTCGGCGGGGAGGCCCAGGTAGCGCCAGTAGGGCAGCGGCGCGAGTATCCGCCGGTTCAGGCCGAGAAAGACGCGCTGGAGGTGCTCCTGGAGCGCGTCCGGCCCGCGGGCGAGCGTGTTGAGATCGCGGCCGAAGGCGACCGACGAGGTGACGTCGACCGAGTAGCGCATGAGATCGCCGAGGACATCGCGCGCGGCGCGCTCGTCGGCCGCCTGCGCCCAGAGGTCGCGCAGCCTGCCCGTGATCTCGCAGATGCTCGGGAAGAAGCTCTCGACGTGCCGCGCGTGGAACGTCGGGCTGATGAGCTGCCGCTGCTTCCGCCACGTGTCCCCGTCCGCCGAGAACAGCCCCACCATGTCCGCCTCGCGTGACACGTCCTCGATGGTGCGCATCCGCCGGAACACCGCGGGGCGGCGCTGGAGCACGTCGCGAACGAGCTCGCCGTCGGCCACGACGAGGATCGGCCGGCGGCCCAGCCGCACGACGAACAGGTCTCCATGGACGCGCCACCATCGCTCGAACTCGAGGTGCCAGCGGTCGGGGTGGATCGCGAGCAGATTGCCGATCACGGGCAGCCCCCTCGGCCCCGGGAGGTCCGCCAGCGTCCGCCGCGGGCGCGCGGGCTCGGCGCCGCGGCGGATGGAGTCATCCATGGCAGGGAGCGTGGCCTTCATGCTCTCTTCATACAGAGCCGGCGCGCCCCGGCGCAAACCCGACAGGCCATGAAGGACGCGCGCTCGTAGCGCTGGACCCATCGAGGCAGGCGCGCTCTGCGTCGCCGTCCGACACCGGCGCCGGTGGGCGTGGGTCGAGGCGTTCGTGGCGGCGCGGATCGGGGCGCCTCGCGGTCGGCCGCGCGGGAGCGGGGCGCTGGCGTGGCGGCGTCGGCGCGGGTAGAGACGCGGACATGGCGGAGCCGCTGGAGAGAGAGCTCGCGAGGCTGTCCGGCGAGGAGATGGTGGCGGCGCTCGGCCTCGGCGGGGCGCCGGCGTGGGTGCGCCGCGCGGGGTGCGCCGCCTTCGCGGTGCCGTCGTTGCCGCTCGGGCGGGTGCTCGCGCGGTTCGATCGGCGCACCGGCGAGGCGGGGCTCCACGTGGCGGCGCGGGAGGCGCTCTCCGGCTTCGGCGCGCGGTGGGCGGCCGACGCGGCGCCGCCGTCGCGGGGGGCGCTGCTGGTGGTCTCGAATCACCCCGGGGCCTACGACGCGCTCGCGCTGATGGCGGCGCTCGGCCGGGGGGATCTGATGATCGTCGCGGCCGAGCGGCGGTTTCTGCGGGCGCTGCCCCACGTGAGCCAGCGGCTGCTCTTCGTGCCGATCGACGAGGGCGGCGGCCGGCGCGAGCTCGCGGCGCGGACGGTCGGGGTGCGCCGCGCGCTGCGGCACCTGCGCGGCGGGGGTGCGCTGCTGCACTTCCCGGCGGGTCGCATCGAGGCGGATCCGGCGTTCGCGGGCGCGGGCGAGGCGCTGCTCGGGGCGTGGCACCCGAGCGCCGGGGCGCTGCTGCGCGCGGCGGCGGCGGCGGGGGGGCGCGTCGCGGTGGCGGTCGTCTCGGGGGTGCACTCGCCGCGGGCGAAGCGGCTGGCCGTCACGCGGTGGGCCGAGCGCCGCGGGATCAGCACGCTGGCGCCGCTCCTCCAGGTGGCGCTGCCGGGCTTCGACGACGTCGACGTGCGGGTGCGGCTCGGCGAGGCGCGGGAGGCGGCGGCGGTGGTGATGGGCGGGGGAGACGATGACGCGGGGCTCACGCGGCGGCTCCGGGAGGAGGCGGCGGCGCTGCTCGCGGGGGACGCGGGACGCGCGGGGGGCTCACCTCTCCAGCGGCCCTCCAGGACTTGGGTCCGCTCGCCGGGGGACGACAGAAAACGAGATTGTCCCGGCTGATGCGGTTGAGCGCATGCAACCGCCTCAAGCGGTCGGCCGACGCCACGGACAGCCAGACATCTGACCAGGAATCGATCGTGCAAAACGAGGGCACGAGGGCACGAGTGCACGAGGGCACGAGTGCACCGCAACAGGCCACGGCAATTCGAGCCGATGCAACGAAGCACACAGGCGAGCCCATTCCCGCGAACAGGACAAAATTGCCGTAACATGAGTTGATTATCGTTCGAAAGGCTCACAAAAGGGGATGTGGGTCGACGGGAAGACGGATTTCCACACTCCCGGCCCTCATCATTCCCATGGACTCACACAAATTACCGCGGTCGAACGCGTGAATTGGTCGATTTGCCGATTGACTTGTGGATCGGCCACGCATGATCCTCACGACTGAGGACACCCATGCTCAGAACACTGCTCGCCACCGCGTTGTTGCTCGCGCCGCTCGGATGCGGCAGCGACTTCGAGCCACCGCTGGTCGCGGGGAGAGCCGTGCTCACCCTCGGGGCGAAGCAGTTCTTCCTTGATACGGGCAACAACGGGGAGACCGCGGTCGCGTTCGACGAGGACAATCAGCGCAGCTGGTACACCGATTGTGGGGTGAAAGGCGATGAGTTCGAGGTGATGATCCTCAACAGTCCAATCCGCGAGAAGAAGGGGTTCTGGGGAATCACCCTCCGCGCATCCCACGACATGAGCCAGGACGCCTGGAACGTGTCCGCCAACCTGGGCGACGACGCGCTCAACGGTGTTTGCCAGCTGAACCACAAGACAACGCGCGAGAAGGACCCTTACGAAGGGGAGCTCTCCGTGGCGGCGTGCATCGTGAAGGACCCGACCGCCGACGCGGACGGCCTGCAGGAGGCCCGGTTCGACGCCTTCGTCCGCGCCAAGCGGTGCTTCCTGCGCGATCCCGTCGGCGCCGCGGAATGACGGCTCAGCGCGCGTCGGGCACCCGCGCGAGCACCGCGCGCACCGCGACCGCGGCGCCGTCCCAGGTGGGCAGCGCCGCAGCCCGGAGCAGCGCCGCGCGGCTCATGCTCGCCCGCAACGCCCCGTCCTCGATGAAGCGGGAGAGCGCCCGCACGAGCCCCTCGCCGTCGTCCCAGAGCAGCGCCTCGGCGCCGTCCTGCACGACCTCGGCGATCGCGCCGGCGCGGGCGGCGAGCACCGGGACGCCGGCGCGGACCGCCTCGGTGAGCACCATGCCGTAGCCCTCCAGCAACGAGGGCAGGACCAGCGCGTCCGTCTCGGCGAGCGCGGCCGCGAGCGCCCCGTCGTCGAGCACGCCGGGCACCGCGACGCGCGCCCGCAGGTACGCGGAGCCGGCGATCGCCCGGCGCACCCGCTCGGCATAGGCCGGATCGCGCGCCGCATCGCCGATGAGGCGCAGCGTGGCGCGCGCGCTCCCGACCCGCTCGAACGCCGCGAGCAGCTCCAGCAGCCCCTTGCGCGGGATGAAGCTCCCCACGAACGTGAGCCGCAGCGGGCCGCCGTCCCGCGCGGCGCGAGGGCGCAAGGGGAGCCGGTCCGCGCCCGGCGTCGCCACGTCGACCCGGTCGAGCCCGTGCTCGCCCCGGAGCCGCGCCGCGGTCGTCGCGCTCGTCGCGAGGTGCGCATCGGAGAGCCGGATCACCGCCCCTTCGGCGAGCGAGAGCGCCGCGCGACGCGCGCCGGGCGGGAGCTCCCACGCGCTCAGGTGGTGCACGAGGAGCACGCGCGCGATCCGCCGCGGCAGCGCCGCGAACGCCGGCCCGAGCTCCGGGAAGCAGAGCTCGTCGCCGACCACGACGGCAGGGTCGATCCGGGCGAGGCGCCGCGCGAGCGCGAGCCCGGCCAGCGCGCGCGACCGCGGCGCCGGGTCGAGGGACACGACCTCCACGACGTCGCCCCGCGACCGCAGCCGCTCGACGACGAGCCGATCGTAGATGTACCCGCCCGTGGTCTGGTCGAGGGCGCCGTAGACGATCCAGGCGATGCGCATGGGTCCGGAGAGCAGCTCGACCTGATATACCCCCCTCGCGACGCGCAGCAACGCGCCGCGCGGCGTCGCGCGCCCGACGCATGCCTGGCCCCGCGGCGCCGCTCGCCCGACGCCTGCCCTCGCCGCACGCCCCCGCGGCGCTCGCCCGGCGGCGGGCGCTACAGGTCGCGCTCGAAGCCCGCGTACGCCGACGGCGACTCGCGGACGAGCACCCGCAGCGTCGCGCCCGGGTGCGGCGCCTCGTCGGCGGGCAGCTTCGCGATGTCCGCGGCGAGGAGGCCGGCCACGTGCTCGGCCACGCGCTCGGTCGTCGAGGTGCGCCCGGGGAAGGCCTGGTGCTCGTCGAGGTTCTGGTAGTCGATCGTGCCGAGCGCCCGGCGCAGCGACGCGTGCAGCGCGCCGATGTCCATGACCACGTGGTGCGGGCCGAGCGCCGTCGCGCGGATCTCGACCTCGATGGCGTACGTCGCGCCGTGCATCCGGGTCGCCGGACCGAAGAACGGATCGGAGAAGCTGTGCGCGATCATCACGTGATCGCTGACGCCGAGGAGGAACATGGCAGACCTCTAGGTTGCCTCTCGCGTACCCGATCGCGCGCCGTACTGGAAGACCGTCTGCAGCCTCGCCCCGGGCGCGGCGGCGAGCTCGGCGTACACCGACGGCGCGGCGTCGAACGGGACGGGCGGGTCCAGCAGCGCGTCGAGGGCAGCGTCCTCCAGGAGGGCGCGCACCAGCGCGAAGCGCCGCGCGTGATCCCAGCGGGGCGCGCGCTCGGGCGGGATCGTCGAGACCTGGCTCGCGCGCAGGCGCAGCCGCCGGCGGTGGAACTCGGCGCCGAGCGCGACCGGGCTCGTCCGCGCCCCGTAGAACGACGCGACCGTCACCGTCGCCTCGCGCGCCGCGTGCGCGATCGCGCGGTCGAGCTCGCCCGGGTCGCCCGTCGCGGCGATCACGACGTCCGCGTCGCCGCACGGCCGGTCGTCCTCCGGCCGGATCGCCGCGGCAGCGCCGAGCGCGAGGCCGGCCAGGCGCCGCCGCTCGCTCGGCTCGATCAGCCGCACCGCTGCCCCCGCGCGCCGCGCGAGCGCCACGACGAGCAGCCCGACGACGCCGCCCCCGAGCACCACCACGGCGTCCCCGAGGCCCACCCCCGCGTCCCACACGCACGTGATCGCCGTCTCGAGGTTCGCGGCCAGCACCGCGCGCTCGCCCGGGATCGAGCGGGGCAGCGCGCGCGCCGCGCCCGGCCCGAGCAGGTGCAGATCGCCGTGCGGCGCGAGCGCGAAGACGCGGTCGCCCAGCCCGAGCGCCGCGCCCTCGCCGCGGGCGACGACCTCGCCCACCCACGCATAGCCGTAACGGCGCGGGTAGGTCGGCGCGCCCGGCGCGTCGAGCGAGGGATCGAACGGCGTCGGCCCCTCGCCGCGGAAGAGCAGGAGCTCGGTCCCCTGGCTGACGCCCGAGGCGACCGCTCGCGCCACGACCTCGCCGGCCCGGGGCTCGCGCGCCGGGGCGCCCCGGCGCACCTCGACGAGGCCGGGCCGGACGAACCAGAGCTCCCGGGCGGGCAGCGCGGGCGCCGTGAGCGGCGCGGGCCTCTCCGGCGGCGCCGGATCATCAGTCGGGATAGGCAACTTTCCCTCGCAGGAGCAGGTTGCTCCCCAGGAGCTCGAGCGCCGTCTCCCGCAGGTCGATCGCCGACGCGAGCGACGCCTCTCCCAGGGCGCCGACCGCGGGGATCGCCGTGTCGCCGAGCAGGCGCGGCGCGATCTCGACCTCCGCGCGGTCGGCGAGCCGCGCGCGCAGGAACGAGGTGAGCACGGCGCCGCCCCCCTCGACGAGCAGCCGCCGCACGCCGCGCGCGTGGAGCTCGGCGAGGGCGTGCGGCAGCGAGACGCGGTCGTGGTCGTCCGCGGGCACGACGACCACCTCCGCGCCGCGCTCCTCGAGCCGCGCGCGCGCAGCGTCCAGCGCGCGGCCTGCCGCGCCAATGACGAGCACGCGCCCGCCGGCCGGCTGCCCTCGGCTGGACGACCGCAGCAGGCGCGCCCCCTCCGGCACGCCGAGGGCGCTCGCCAGCACGACGCGCATCGGCTGCGGGCCCTCGCACAGGCGCACCGTCAGCAGGGGATCGTCGATCACGACGGTGCGGATCCCGACGAGCACCGCGTCGTGCTCCGCGCGCGCCCGGTGGGCGTGCTCGAGCCCCGCGGGCGTGCTGATCTCGACGCGCTTGTTGGGGGTCGCGATGCGGCCGTCGAGCGTCTGGGCGAAGTGGAGCGTGACCAGCGGGCGCGGAGCGCTCATGGCGTGCTCGCGGGCGCCCGCGCGGCGCGGCCGAACGCGCGCGCCGCGCGGGCGTTGGGGGACGGCGTCTTCGTCCCGAGCCGGCAATCGAGCCTCCGCGCCACAGCGCCACTCTAGAACAGAACGCCTTATCCGGGGAGGAGGGCGCGCCCTGACTTCGTGCCCGCTCCGGAAGCCTCCGTGCCCGCGACAGAAGCCTTCGTGCCCCCGACGGAAGCCTTCGCGCGGGCGCCGGGGCCAGAGCTCGCTTGCCGCGCCGGTCCGGGCGCCCTAAGCGGGCCCCGGTGCCCATCGGCTGGCCAGATCTCTCGGCGCGCTGCGACCGCGCGGGTATCCCGCTGCGCGGCGGCTTCCACCCCCTCGACGCCGACGGCGTCCCCGCGGCCGGAGACCTCGCCGCGGGGACGCTCGTCCTGCTCGGCAATGCCGGCCCGTCCATGTGGCGCGCCTTCTCCCGCGCTCGCGAGCAGGCCCCCGATCTCGCGCTCGACGACTGGACCCTCGCGGTGGTCTCCGCGCTCGCCGCGGAGCTCGGCGCGGCCGCGCTGTTCCCCTTCACCGGCCCTCCGTACTGGCCTTTCCAGCGCTGGGCGCAGCGGGCCGAGCCGGTGTACCCGTCGCCCCTCGGCATCCTCATCCACCCGCGGTTCGGCCTCTGGCACGGGTACCGCGCCGCCCTCGTCTTCGCCGAGCGGCTGTCGCTCCCGCCGCGCGAGGACCGGCCGAGCCCCTGCGCGTCCTGCGCCGACAAGCCCTGTCTGGGCGCCTGCCCCGTCTCCGCGTTCTCGCCCGGCAGCTACGATGTCGCCGCCTGCGTCGGCCACCTCGACGCCCAGCTCGCCGGGGCGTGCATGACCGGAGGGTGCCTGTCGCGCCGCGCGTGCCCGGTCGGGCAAGAGCACATCTATCCCGACGAGCAACGCCGCTTCCACATGCGCGCGTTCCGCCGCGCCGCGCCGCCCGCGGGACGCTAGAGCACAGCGTCGCCCGACGCCGCGAAGCCGGGGAACGACGCACCTGGCGCGCAGGACGCGATCGCAGATGACAGCACGGGACCGCTGGCAGATAGTGAGCCCGCCATGATCCAGCGCCCCCTGCCAGCCCTGATCGCCTCGCTCTCTCTCGTGGTCGCGTGCAGCAGCGACAGCCCCGGCGCGGGCGGCGGAGGCGCGGGCGGCGCGATCTCCCAGGACGGGGGCGGCGGCGGCGCAGGCGGCGCGGCTTCCGGTGCGTCGTCGGGCAGCACAGGCAGCGGCAACACGTCCGGCAGCGGGAGCGCACAGGCGAGCTCGACAGGCAGCAGCAGCAGCGGCGGCGGCGGTGGATCCGGCGGCGCGAGCCCGATGCCGAGCGCCGGCTGCGACAAGGACGCCTCGCAGGCCCTCGAGCAGTGGGTCGCGCAGCCCGACCTGAACATCGAGTCGGTCGATCGGAAGTGGTGGGTCTGGCTGCCCGCGAAGTACGACCCGACGCGAGCCTACCCGGTGGTGTTTCTCTTTCATGGCTGCAGCTCGGGCGACAACAACGTGCCGATGCAGCGCCAGACAGGGGACGACGCCATCCTGGTGCGCGGCGTCGGTGTGTCGAGCAACACCTGCTGGGACGCGTCCGCGGACGGC
Organism: Sorangium sp. So ce887; assembly: GCF_051521455.1. Classification (NCBI taxonomy): domain Bacteria; kingdom Pseudomonadati; phylum Myxococcota; order Polyangiales; family Polyangiaceae; genus Sorangium; species Sorangium sp. So ce887. The sequence continues at coordinate 8,183,111 of NZ_CP150354.1, forward strand.
CCCGACGTCGCTTTCTTCGATCGGATGCTGGACGCCGTGCTCCAGAATCACTGCGCCGACACGTCGCGCGTCTTCGCGGCCGGTTACAGCAGCGGCGCGTGGCTCATCAACACGCTCGAGTGCCGCCGCGGCGACAGGCTGCGCGCCGCCGGGTCGGTGGCGGGCGGCGCGGTGAACCCCCGCGACTGCGTCGGGCAGGTCGCGCGCATCTTCGTGCACGACATGAACGACATGGACAACGACATCAGCGGCAGCGTGGTCGAGCGCGATCGCCTGCTCGAGGCCAATCACTGCGACGCCGAGCTCGAACCGGTGGCCGAAGAGCCGGCGCCGTGCGTGCGCTATCAGGGCTGCGACGAGGGGTACCCGGTGATCTGGTGCGAGACCAGCGGACGGGGCCACGATCGCCAGGACGCCCTCGCGCCCGCTGCGTTCTGGGGCCTGTTCACCGAGCTCTGAGCCGGAAACGAGCGACGCGCAGCTCCGCGCCGCTCAGCGCGGGCTGCACTGCACGACGCAGATGGCCGAGGCGCCCTTCGCGCGCGCGCTCGCCTCGCACGACCGCTTGGCTTGCTGCGAGGCGAGGAAGCGGTCCTTCCCTCCGCCGTTGCCGAACACCATCTGATAGTTGCAGGCGCCCGCAAAGCCGCAGACGCGCACGGAGGCGCTCGCCGTGCACCACCAGGACGCCCCGCCCGTCGCGCCACCGCTGCTGGGGCCTCCGTTCGAGGAGCCCTCGCTCGGAGCGGTGGGCGTCCGCCCCGCGGCCAGCGAGGGCGTCGGCGCTTCGCCCGTCCCGTCGTCGCCGGAGGGCGACGCGACATCGCCCGGGGCGTGGTCGCCGCTGGACGGGTCAGCGCCCGCCACCTCATCGGCTTCGAGGTCCGGGCGGAGCGGGGTGCTCGTCGGCGCGGGCGGCACGGGCAGCACGGGCGAGACGCCGCCCGTGGTCGACACGTCGGAGAGCGCGGGCTCGCCGACCGCTTGCTCCGGCTCCGCGCTCGCCACCAGGTACACCGCGCCGCCGATCACGACGAGGGCGCCCACGCCGAGCGCGAACAACCCGCCCACGACGGCGAGCACGATCACGAGCGGCGACACGCCCGGCTTCGGACGCCGCGGAGGGGGTGGCGGAGGAGGGTAGTAAGGCGGCGGCTGCGGAGGATAGTAAGGCGGCGGCGGAGGACGGTTCTGAGGATGCCCGGGACCGAACATCCCGCAGTCGTAGCGCAACGGAGCCGTCCGCGCTGCGTGGGATAGCTGCCCACGCTGTCGGCGAACGACGGTTCTCGAGACGACCGAGCCCGCCCGCACGCCGGCCTTGCCGCGAGCTCGCGGGGAGGCGCGCGCGCCTTCGCCGGCTCAGCGGGGAGGATCGGACCGGGGGCTCATCCCCTGCCTCGTCGCGCTCCCGGCGACTCGAAGGCCGACGTCGTGGGTCTCGAGCGACAAGGGCTGACGAGAGGCGCTCTCAGTCCGCAAACGTGGGTTTCCAGGGCGCGAGCATGTTCTCGACCGTATAGCTTGCAGCCTCGGCCGCGCTGAGCTGCTTGGACTCGCGGGCCCGCTCGCTCGGCTTCGCGCCAGGTCCCGTGGTCATGTACTCGGCGAAGCGCGCTGTCGCGAGCGTGTTTTCGCTCATGCGGACCCAGCCGACGGGCGAGATGTGCGCGCCGAGCTCGGTTCCGAGGTAGGTGGCCGCGCCGTAGGGTCTCCAGTTGCGACCGAGGGCGATCGAACCGGACCGGATCGATCCGACCGCCGTGGCCTTTCCTCCGAGGAACACGATTCCGAAAGGAATCGATGCGTCCGTGCTCGGCGCGGTGATCGCCGTCCCGCTCGCGACGTTATGGACCGTACAGTCCTCGAACACGGCCGTGGCGCCTCCGAAGATGAAGTCGACGGTGCCCTCGATGTAGCAATCCCTGAAGTACTGCGATCCGTTCTTCACATAGAGCGTGTCCTGGTAACCGATGGCCCGGCAGTGACGGAACTGCACGCGACTGCCGGAGACGAGGAGAGCCACGGCCTGCACGCCTGGGCCCGTGCTGTTGGCGAAGGTGATGTTCTCGGCCGAGACGTCGCTCGCCGAGATATTGACGCTGAAGCTCCCCGAGGTGCCCAGCGTGCCCCCTGCGCCGTTCGAGGTGTTCGCGCTGTCGCCGTAGGTGAGCACGGTCGTCTCCGCCTGACCTGTCTGGCCGCAGAGCGTCACGTGCGGACGGTCGACGACGAGCTTCTCGGAGTAGGTCCCGGGGGCGATGCGAAGGATAGTGGGCGTCGTGTTCGACCTGGCGACGCTGTTGATCGCGGCCTGAACCGAGGTGAAATCACCCGATCCATCCCGGTTCACCTCGATGAGCGTCCCACCCGTCACGCTGTTGCAGTCGGAGGCACCGCTGCCGCCGCCTGAACCACCAGCGCCTGAGCCGCCGGCGCCTGAGCCGCCGCTGCCGTCGCCGCCGGTCCCCGAGGTCCCGCCCGTGCTGCTAGACACGCCGGCGCTTCCGCCGGTGCCTGCGCCTCCCGGGCCGCCGGGCGACACCGTGCCGCCGCTCCCCGTCGTGCCGCCCGAGGGCCCGCCGGATGCGGCGAGCGAGCCGCCTCCGGCGGGCGCGGCCGGATCATCGGCGCCCTGCTCGCTCGAACAGGCGAACGAGGCGAATGAACAAGAGAGAGCGAGAAGGGATGGGAGTGCGAGGCAGGACCAAGGACGCAACATAGGGGAGTTCTCCAGAACGCAAGCAGGGCGCAGCCTGAGGGCCTCGTCTTGAGCGGGTATGGCGAGGGGCGCGCCTCCGCCGGCTCAGCGGGGGACGAGGTTGCGGCAACCGCTGCCGCAGGCGTCGCCGTCGAGGTTGTTGCCGTCGTCGCACTCCTCGACATCCTGCACGGTGCCATCGCCGCAGAACTCGCCGAGCTGGCAGCTCGGTCCGCACTCGCCGTAGCCGCCGTCGTTCACGCCGTCGTCGCACTGCTCGCCCAGGCCGACGACGCCATCGCCGCAGATCGCGGCGCACTCGCTGCGCGCCGTCGCGAAGCCCTGCAGCGTGAGCTTGAACGTCGACGCCGCGGTCTGGCGCTCGGCGTGGAACACGGCGATCTGATAGACGCCGCCGTCCACCAGGCCGAGGTCGACGTTCCGCGCCGGGATGTTGTCGTCCTCTCCTCCGGCGTAGGTCACCCTGCCTGCCCCGTTGGCGCCGATGACGAGGTGCCCGGTGACGGCGCTGTGGATGCCGCCCACGTCGACAGCGAGGCGATCGTTGATGAACACCCACACGTCGTCATCGCCGGTGAAGTCGAGCACGTACTCCTCGCCCGCCGTGTACTGGAACCAGTAGCGGATCTCGCTCGTGAAATGGAAGTTGTGGTCCGGGGTGCCGTCCTCTTTCAACCAGCTCCCGTCCCCGTAGCTCGGGAAGATATCGGCAGGGACGCGCTCGGCCGCCGGGGTGAATCGATCGCCGTCGACCGGAAAGAACAGCGGGTTCCCGTCGTAGGTGGCGTCCACGTACCTCGCCCAGTAGACCCCGCCGCGCGCCTCGCAGCTGTGGAACTCGGGGCTGTGGATGTCGCCGCAGGCCGCGGTGTTCTCGGTCGTCGAGGTACAGGGCTCCCCGTCCTCCTCGTTACCGACGTTGCCGCAATAGTGCGCGCTCTCCGGGGACAGCAGGGTCCACGGCTCGCCTTCCGCGCCCCAGCGGTTCACGAAGCGGCCATCCCCGGTGTCCCACAGCGTGAGGGTGGCGACCGTGGTGCTGTTGGTGCCGGGCACGTCGTGGTACCAGTCGGCGAAGCTCTGCGCGCTCGTGACCAGGCTGTTCGCGACCGCCATGTACGCAGGCTTCTTCTCGGCGTCGAGCCGGTTCGCGACCATGCCGAAGACCGGCGCGCTGCGGCCGGGACCCTTCGGCTCGAAGTCGGGGTGGGCCGCCCGGAAGTCGCGGAACACCACCGGCACAGCCATGGATCCCGAAGGCTGGGGCACGGCGCAGCGATACCCGGGCTCTGTCGCGCAGGCCCCGGAGCACCCGTCGCCGTCGATGTTGTTGCCGTCGTCGCAGTCCTCCGCGAGCACGAGGCCGTCTCCACAGCGGGAGGCGCAGGAGCCCGCGGCGCAATCGGGCTCGGCCTGGCACGTCGAGGAGCAGCCATCGAAGGGCATCGTGTTGCCGTCTTCGCAGCTCTCGGCCCCCTCCTGGGCGGTGTCGCCGCAGGTCGTCTCGGTGCAGGCGCTCGGGCTGCCGTCGCATTTGTAGCCCACCTCCACCTTGCAGGTCGGCGAGCAGCCGTCGCCCGGCTCGGTATTGGCGTCGTCGCAGAGCTCCGGAAACACCACGGCACCGTCCCCGCAGCGGGCGGCGCGGGTGCAGGCAGCGCCGGGCCTGGGGCAGGACCAGCCCAGCTCGACCGAGAGGCAATCTCCGGGGCAACCGTCGCCCCCCGCGAGGTTGCTGTCGTCGCAGGCTTCGTCCGACGTCAGGATCCCGTCACCACAACGGAACGTGGCGTTGTTGTCGCCGATGCCGATGTCGCCGTCGCCATCGCCGAGCTCGCCGCCGGTGCCGGTGTTGTCCCCGGCGCCCGAGCCGCCGCCGCCGGGGGTGCCCGTGCTGTTGTTCTCGCCGGACGCAGAGCAGCTCGCCAGCACGGCAAGGCTGCTCGCGATGGTGATCGTCGACCCAAGCCACGAAGCACGAGGACGCATGACCCGCTCCTTTCGGCCGCCCCCGATCGCTCGGGACGCGTGAAGCGGTCGCAGTCTTCCACGCGGTTGCCCTGAACTCGAGCCCCTCGTGCGCCGAGCCGACACCCGCACGATCGTGGCGTGAAGGATACGCCTTCGACGCGCGGACAAATCCCGACACAGCGTTGTTTTTCTGCGAGGGCGGATCACAGAGAGCTCTTGATCAACCAGGTATGCAGCGTGGCTGTATGATGGGACGGAGGCCGCGAGGGGCTTGATTTTCAGACGGCGCGGCTCACTGCTTCGTGATGCGATACCCCGCGCGCGGGAAGTGCAACGCGATCTCCCCCACGGCCGGATCGTGGCGCCGGACCGTGATCTCGGAGGCCGAGAGCCGCACGACGACGCCCCGGCTCTCCTCTGGACCGTAATCGTCGGCCGCGATCGCCACCGCATCTCCCGGCCGGAGGCCCTCTCCTGCCGCGATCTCCCCGCCTGCGACGTCGGCCGGCTCGGACGCCCGGGCGATCGCGAGCGCCTCGGCGGCGCTCATCGGTCGAGCGTCGCCCGGGCCGAAGGCCTCGATGCGCGCGAGCCACGCCGCGAGCGCCGGCCGCGCCTCGACCTCCGCGAACAGCCTCGCGCTCTGTTTCACGCTCTGTTTCACGAACCACACCGGGTGGAAGCACGCCGCGTCCGCGATCGAGAACGCGTCGCCCAGCAGGAAAGGCCGGTCGCGGAGCTGGCCGTCCAGGCGATCGAGCGACAGCAGCGCCTGGCTCAGGGCGTGCGGCGCCGCCCCGAAGATCGCGTCCTTGCTCAACGCCGGCGACATCGCCGCTCGATCCGCGAGGATGCCGGGCGGCAGGAAAGCAAACAGATCGACGATCACCGGCGGCACGATCTGCTGCATCAACCGGTGGTCGGCCCAGTCCTCGATCAGCCCGGCCAGCCCGGCCTCCCCGGGCGGGATGCAGGCAGGCTCCGGCCGTAGCTGCTCCAGGCGCCGCGCGATGCACGCCGTGTCGCAGTAGACGTCCGCGCCGATCTGCATGACCGGGATCCGCCGGTAACCGCCGGTGAGCGGCGTCAGCTCCGGCTTCGGCGCCATCATCGGCTGTTCGACCGAGCGCCACGCGATCTTCTTGTATGCCAGGATCCTGCGGATCTTCTCGGCGAAGAGCGACAGGGGATAGTGGTGGAGAACGATCTCGGCCATGGGAAAACCTCGGTTTGGGGCGACCTTCTCTGGTCGACGCTCATCCTAGACACCGCGCCAAGCGTCGTTCTTGGAGAATCTTGCGATCTCCGAGCCATCGCCGGGGGCGCTCGGCGGAGCGCCCAACAGGCCGGCGGAAGCCGCCGTGACACCCGTCCTCGGATCGGGTAGCTCGACGCCATGCATCGAGCGATCACGGGCTACCATCGGGACGACGCGAACGACTGGGTGGCCGAGCTGAGCTGCGGTCACGGCCAGCACGTCCGGCACACCCCGCCCTTCATGGTGCGCCCCTGGGTGCTCACGCCCGAGGGCCGTGCGTCCATGCTCGGAACCGAGCTCGACTGCGTGCGTTGCGATCGGCTGGAGATGCCCGACGGGATGGTCGCGTACAGTCGAACGGCCGAGTTCGACGAGGGCACGATCCCGGGCGGCCTGAGAAAGAACCACACGACCAAGCCCGGTGTGTGGGGCGTGATCCACGTCGTCTCGGGGCAGCTCCGCTATCGCATCGACGGGCTCGGCGGTCGCGAGATGCTGCTGGATCCGGAGTCCCCGGGGACCGTCGTGCCGGAGGTGCTGCACCACGTCGACCTCCACGGTCCAGTCCGGTTCTTCGTGGAGTTTTACCGCAAGGCAGGGTGACCCCGATCGGCCGGCGGTGTCGATTATCGGTAGAGCGTCGCTTTTCCAGGAGAGTGAACGAACCTCATAAGGTTCTATGCTCGAGCCAGCGCGCGCAACGTGACTGTACGCTGCACGGCAAGCTGCACGCGAACTGCACGCGAACTGCACGCGAAATCACCTCGACAAATAAAAGAGTCTTGACTTTCGCCACGAATTTGTATGAATGTTCTAATCCCCTTTGGCGCCCCGGACCGTTCCCGGCCGGGCGCCGCTGTCGGTCGCCGGACGTTCAGGGGCCGACTCCGAGCGGGGCTACTGTCGGGATAACTTGCTTTTGGCGGCTGCGCGTCCGAGCTGCTCTTGCTTTCTAAGATGCCCAGCCTCCTCGCGCGGGGTATCCGCAGGTGAGCATCTCTCCGACCAACATCGTGTAGGCCAGGCATGTCGTCGGCACAGGCCCGCGGGAGCAACCGTGATCGGGAGCACGCTGGCCGTTCATCTCGAACTCTAACCAATGGATCGGGGGAGATCGCGGGCGTCACGCTGGTTCACAACTCTGCCTTGAGCAGAAGCCTGCGACCCGACCGGTCCGATCATGGAGAACCTTAATGCGTATCACTCGCTTGCTTGGCTGCATGTCCGCTTCGCTCGCATTCAGTGTGCTCGGGTGCAGCGTTGAGCCCCTCGAGGACGAGGAGCTCGACCATCTAGATTCCGCCTTGGACAGCGCCGATAACTCGATGTCGGCGGCTCTCATCCTTCGGTCGGACTGGGGAAACGGCTACTGCGCGGACGTGACGGTAACGAACAAGAACCGCACCCCGGGGACCACCGGCTGGAGCGTGGACGTCGCGCTCAATGGCTCGTCGAAGGGCACCCCGTGGAACGTGACCGTAACGGACTCGAACGGGCGGTTCACCGCCAGGAACGTGAGCCATAACGGAGCGCTGGCTCCGGGCAACTCGACGACGTGGGGATTCTGCGGGACCGGCACCGGGCGGCCTTCGATCGCATCGGTCACCGGCAGCGGCGGCACGGTCGGCACGGGCGCTTCCACCTCATCGAGCAGCAGCAGCTCGACCTCGTCGTCCAGCAGCTCATCGTCGTCCAGCAGCTCATCGTCGAGCAGCAGCTCATCGTCGAGCAGCAGCTCGGGGACGGGCGGCAGCGGCGGGGCCGGCGGCTCCGGCGGGGCCGGCGGCTCCGGCGGCTCCGGCGGCTCCGGCGGTTCCGGCGGCGGCGGCGGGACGGGCGGCTCCGGCCCCGTCGAAGACAGCGGCGCGAGCTGCCCCAGGCCGGCCTTGCCTGCCGCGTCGTCTCTTCCGGCTCACGAGACGCATCAGGATCCGTTCCTGATGACGAGCGGCTCGCGCATCGCGAGGAAGTCGGACTGGGCATGCCGACGCGCCGAGATCAAGGCGCAGGTCGAGGAGTACGAGTCCGGCGCGAAGCCCGTGGTGTCCAAGGACAAGGTCACGGGTTCGTTCTCGGGGAAGAAGCTGACGGTCAACGTCAGCGAGGGGTCGAAGAGCACCTCCTTCGGCCTCGACATCAACCGGCCTTCCGGGGCGCCTTCCGGTCCGATTCCGCTGCTCATCAGCCTCTCCGGCTTCGGCGCGATCACCCTCGACTCCAGCGTGTTCAGCGCCAACGGCGTCGCGACGGCCATCTACAACAACAACGAGATCGGCGCCCAGAGCGGGGGCGGCTCACGTGGGACGGGCAAGTTCTACGACCTCTACGGCAGGAGCCACTCGGCCAGCTCGATGATAGCGTGGGCCTGGGGTATCAGCCGGATCATCGACGCGCTGGAGAAGACCCCGTCAGCCAACATCGACCCGAGGCGCATCGCCGTGACGGGTTGCTCGCGGGATGGAAAGGGCGCCCTCACTGCGGGCGCGTTCGACGAGCGCATCGTGCTGACGATCCCTCAGGAGTCGGGCGCCGGAGGCTCGGCGAGCTGGCGCGTGTCGCAGGCAGGGGCCAACTCTGGGCAGAACGTGCAGACCCTGTCCAACGCGGCCAATGAGCAGCCGTGGTTCCGCCAGAATTTCGGCTCGACCTTCGGCAGCAGGGTGAACAACCTCCCCTTCGATCATCACATGGTCATGGGCCTCGTCGCTCCGCGCGCGTTGCTCGTCCTCGACAACAGGATCGACTGGCTCGGCATCGATAGCACCTTCACGGCTGGGTCCATCGCCCACGCGATCTGGGAGGGGCTCGGCGTGCCCGACAAGATGGCTTACTGGCAGCTCGGCGGCCATGAACACTGCCAGTTCCCCGCCGCGCAGAGGGCGCTCCTCGAGGCCTACGTGAAGAAGTTCCTCGTCGGAGGCGGCTCCGGCGAGACCAACGTGGTCAGGAGCGACGGGGCGAGGGCCGACCTGACCCGGTGGATGAAATGGACGGCGCCGCGCCTCGAGTAACCGCTCCCGCCGAAGCGGTCGCCTGGTCACCGCACGAAGAGCTCGTGCAGACGACATGATGTCTGCCGCCGGCAGGGCGCGTCACTGGACGCGCCTTCCGGCGCGCACACCCAGCAGACACCCCCCTTCCCCGTCACGGTCGCCACATGACGAGCGCCGTCCAGCGCCGCTCGGGCGCCGGCGTGCGCCCCGGGGCGCTGCTGTTCCTCCAGGCCACGGCTTCCCCCGGCGGCCTTCGGATAGAAGGGAAAGCAAACCGATCAGAACGGCCCGGCCACGCCTTGGCGTGACCGGGCCGTCGAGCGGGCCCGGCACCTTTTCTTCGGTGACCGGGGCCCGTCTTTCACTCGCCTTACTACAAGGTGGGGGTCTCCCAGTCGATCACATCGGTGAAGTCCAAATCGAAGTTGCCCTCTTGCGGCTGGATGACGATCTCGGTCTGTGCGTCCATTCCTTTGAGGAACTTGTCCACGAATGCCTTGACGCTAGCCTGTTGAGCTGCCGGGGCCGCGCAGTGGCCGTGGTTGCTCGTGAAGTCGAAGCCGATGTTCTCTGGCACTCCCATGGCCTTCCAGACTTCCTTGGCGGCATTGATCGATTTCCATCCGGATTCATCACCCAACCATTCAAAGTCCTGGTTGCCCAGGGCGATGATGGCGCGGGGGGCAATCATGGCGATGAGCTCATGGTGGTCGTGGGGCAAGCTGTAGGGGTCGAGCTGCTTCATGCTGCCCAGGAACCAGGAGCCGTTGGTGTTGTCGATCTTCTCGATGTTCGTCCCGGTGCGGGTCGTGAAGTTTTGAGACGTCCTCCAGGAGGTGATGCCACCCCCGCCCGATTCCTGGGCAACGGTGAGCGCCACCCGTTCATCGAACGCACCGCCGAACAGGGCCATTTTCCCGGCATAGGAGCAGCCCTGCAGGCCGATTTTGGTCGGGTCGACATTCAGCTCATCCTTCACCTGCTCGATACCGTCGATGAGGCGGCTGATACCCCATGACCAGGCGTTGTACTTTCCGATTTTGCCCCACAGTTCGGGGTACACTTTGTAGAAGGGGTTGTTTTGATTGTGCGAGCCGCCGCCCCCGTCGTAACCCACCACTTGATCGTGCATGAAGGGAATCTGGGTGCAGCCGCTGATCAGGCCCGCGTTCCCGTTCATCCCGATGGCGACGCAACTGCCCGACCCTCCGATAGTGGAGGTGAGCGTGATCGAGCCTGCAGCTGTCGTGACGACTACGTTCAGCATGTTGCCGGACACGCTGGCCTCAACCATCGGGGGTTCAGGCTTGGGGCCGATTTCGTACTTCTCAATCTCCGTCTTGATTTCCGCTCGTCGGCACTTCCATGCTGCCTTGGTGGTGATGGCGGTTCCGTCGTTCATGACGAAGGGATTGGGCAGATTGTCATTCTTCTTCAGTTCACCGGCAGTTACCTCACAGTCGGCGCCGGTGTGCTCGGGGTAGCCATCACCGACGACCGGACCGCCGCCTGTGCCGGGGGCACCGCCCCCAGTCCCCGTTCCCGTGCCTGCGCCACCGGTTCCACCGCCACCGGTTCCACCGCCACCGGCGCCGCCCGTTGACGACGTGTTGCTGACCGACCCGGTGCTGCCGGTCGGATTGCCGGTGCCGTCGGAGCCGCCGGCGCTTGTGTCGCCCGTGTCATCGCTCGAGCCGCACGCGACGAGCAGGGGGAGGAGGGCGGCTGCGGTGAGCTTGGAGTACTTCGGTCGAAAGGACATGGGGGGCCTCGCTGAGTCTAAGGGGCTCGGCATGGTCATGGTCGGACAGGTCGTGCTGCGTGTTTTTCCGTCGGAAACACCGCGCAGCGCGACCGCATGTACATTCCCGGTGGAAGGCGTTTCCATCAGCTTCCTCGTGGTCGCAATCGCCGTTGTCACGATGCTTGCGTTGAACGCGTTGCCATCGTGCGCGACAGGCCGCATCCGGGCGATCTTGTGCAGGCTGGAGCTGGCGCGCCGCCACGCGTCGAAATGGCCGCTGCGCAGCGCACACGCCGTCTGCTGATCTCCCCGATTCGGGTACCACACGAGGGGTCGAGAGAATACACATTTCACCCCTGGCAAAGCGCGCGGGTAGCCTCGCTCGGCGACGTCGCGCTACGATCGGTAACACGCGGACCACGTCGCGCTACGATCGGTAACACGCGGACCACGTCGCGCTACGATCGATGGCAGAAGCGGCTCTGGCTGCGCTAGGTCGCGGCGCACAGGCAGTGCGCGGCGTCGATGCAGAGAATATCGGTGCACTCTGGAACGAACCAGCGCTCGTCGCCCATGCACTCTTCACCTGTACGATAATTCTACGCCCAATGCCATGCTTTCTTACGGCTCACGGCTCACGGCTTACGGCGCGTCACGGCGTGTCACGCCGCGTTACGTCGCGAACTTGAAGAAGTGGATAAGCCTGTGAATCGAAGCACACAACACTGCTGCGGCGATGTGACCCGCCGCGCCAGGATCTGAATCGCCGCCGCCTTCTCTTTCGGGTCGCTCCAGTCGAGGTCGAGCCCGGCCTTGATGCAGGGAGCTCCGGACGCGGACGAGATCATGGCCTGGCGAGACCGTCGAGCCTTCCATCGAAGCGCCCGGAATTGTCACCAATCCACCTGAACGGTGCTCTACGCTGCCTCCATGGCCGAAGGGGAATCCGAGGACTTCGCCGCGGCGCTCAACGCCGCGAGCATCGACGGCTGGATCAGCGCCATGGGTCTCCGGCTGATCCGCGCCACGGGCGACGGGGTGGAGGCCGAGCTCGACATCGGACCGCAGCACCTGCAGGCCTACGGCATCGTGCACGGCGGCGTCCACGCGGGGCTCATCGAGACGCTGGCGTCGGTCGGCGCCGCGCTCCACGCCCTGCCGGACGGCCGCTCGGTCGTCGGGCTCGAGAACCATACGAGCTTCCTGCGCGCGGTCCGGTCGGGGCGGCTCCGCGCCACGGCGCGGCCGCTCGACCGCGGGCGGCGCACCCAGGTCTGGGAGGGCTCGGTCCACGACGAGGAAGGCCGGCTCTGCGCCACGGGCCGCGTGCGCCTCCTCGTGCTGGAGCCGGACGCCGTGCTCGCGGGCCAGCGCGCCGGCACGCCTGGCTGACGCCGCCCGGCCGCCTGATCGCAGCCGCCTTCGCGAGGTGCCCCCGTTGCGCGACGCAGCCGCCCTTCGGATGATCGATCGCATTCCCCGGCTCGGGTGGATCGGCGCGCCCTCGCCGGTCGCGGCGCTGCCGCGGCTCGCCTCCGCGCTCGGCCTCGACTTTCTCGGGATCAAGCGCGACGACCTCTGCGAGCCCCTCCACGGCGGGATGAAGATGCGGAAGCTCGACTACGTGCTCGCCGCGCCCCCGCTCTCGACCGCGGCGGCGTGGTCCGCGGCGGGCGGCATCGGCTCGGGCAACGTGGCGGCGCTCGCCGCCGCGGCGGAGCGGCTCGGCCGGCGGGTGCACGCGCACCTGTTCTGGACCGACCCGTCCAGGAGCGTGATCGACAACCTCGCGTTCATCGCCTCGGGGCCGACCTCGATCCGGTTCTATCCCTCGCGCCTCGAGCTCGCGCTCGCGCGCCCTTCGCTCTTCCTGCCGCTGCGCGCGCGGGATGGCGACGGCGCGGCCATCGTGCCGCTCGGCGCCACGTCGGCGCTCGGCATGGTGGGCGTGGTGCGCGCGGCGCTCGAGCTGTGCGCGCAGGTCCGCGCGGGCGAGCTCCCCGAGCCCGAGCGCGTCTACGTCCCGCTCGGCTCCGGCGGCACCGCCGCCGGGCTCGCCGCCGGGCTCGCGCTCGGCGGCCTGCGATCGCGGGTCGTCGCCGTCGCCGTGGTCGAGCGCCTCCTCGCGTCGCGCTTCCGCCTCCGCGCCCTCACGGCCGAGCTGCGCGCCCTGCTCGCGCGCAAGGGCGTCGCGCCCCTGCCCCCCGCGGCGCCCATCGACCTCGTCCACGGCTACCTCGGCCGCGGGTACGGCTCCCCGACCCCCGCGTCGCTCGCCGCCTGCGAGGCGCTCGCGGCCGAGGGCATCTCGCTGGAGCCGGTCTACACCGGCAAGGCCATGGCCGCGCTCATGGCGGACGCGCGGGGTCGGCGGCTCGGCCCGGTGCTGTTCTGGCAGACCGCGCGGCGCGAGCCCCTGCCCCGCCCATCCGATTTCTGCGAGCGGCTCCCGTCCGCGCTGTCGCGGCGGCTCAACACCTACTGTGGCGGCAGCTCTCGATAAAAAACCTACCTACCTACCAGCGCGTCTCCTGTGGACCGGCCGCTGTCGCGTCGTCACAATTTTGTGCTTCGACCCGCTATGATGGCGGGATAAGATCGTTTTCTCCCTTGCGCCCTGGGCCGGCGTTTGGTTTGGCTGCCCTGGCGCGTGTCCGCGCAACTCACGCTCAGAAGGAGTCTTCGCATGCTTCAGCCGCTGCAATCGAATTGGTGTGCTCCGCTCGCAATGATGCTGGTCCTGGCCGGGGTCGCCTGTGGGGGCGGCGACGGCGAGTCGACCGGCTCCGGGGACAGCTCCGGCGCCGGGGCTGGCGCGGGCGCGAGCTCGGGCGGCGACGACATCGGGAGCGGCGTGACGGGGCCGGGCGCGGGCAGCGGCAGCGGCAGCGGCAGCGGCAGCGGTTGCGACGCGAACCTCACGGGCATCGTGCGCGACTTCCGCGCCTATGACGACGGCGACGGGCACCCCGACTTCGAGACGTTCACGGGCAGCGGCCTGAAAGGCATCGTCGAGCGCGAGCTGGGGCCGGATCAGAAGCCCGTCTATGCGCACCAGGGGGGCACCGAGCACACAACCGGGCCGGCCGAGTTCGATCAGTGGTATCGCGACGTACAAGGGGTGAACATGCCGATCCAGTTCACCATCACGCCCACGGTCGACGCGGACGGCATTGCCACCTACGACAACCGGGCGTTCTTCCCCATCGACGGGGAGGGCTTCGGGAACGAGCGGAGGGAGCACAACTTCCACTTCACGTTCGAGCTCCACATGAAGTTCGTTTACAGCGGCGGCGAGGTGTTCTCGTTCAGGGGCGACGACGACCTCTGGGTGTTCATCAACAACCGGCTCGCGATCGATCTCGGCGGCCTCCACAGCCCGCAGTCCGACGAGCTCGACCTCGATGCCATGGCCTCCGAGCTCGGGATCGTGCCCGGCCAGGAGGTTCCGCTCGACTTCTTCCACGCCGAGCGGCACACGAACGAGTCGAATTTCGTGATCCAGTCGACGCTCGCGTTCACGAACTGCGAGCCCATCTTCGTCGACTGAGCAGCGCTCGCGCGGCGCGCGGAAGAATTTGAGCCACGAGGCACGGAGGCACGGAGGACACAGAGTTTCTCTGTTCTCTCCTCTGTGTCCGCTGTGCCTCTCTGTGGTTCAAATTCTCATGAACCCAGGGACGGCGTGGCGACGCGGCGCTAGAACCGGAACGACCCGCTGACGAACGTCGAATCCGCGAACCGGTAGGGCACCCCCATGATCTCCCTCGGCCGCGGCCCGCGCGCGAGCTCGCGCGGGAGCTCGTAGGTCTGGTCCATCAGCCGGATCTCGAGCGGCCCGGAGTCCTCGACCTCCAGCGACCACTCGATGCCTCCGGGCGGCAAGCCCATGTAGGTGAATCCCCAGCGGACGTCGCGCCCCGCCGCCGCGCCGCGGGCCGACTCCTCCACGCGCCGCCCGTCCACCTCCGCGCGGATCACCTCGGTCGGGGACGCCACCTCGGCGAGCAGCCAGGGGGCTCCCCGGGGCGACGCGACGCGGACCCGGAGCGACCGGACACCGCCGCGCACCGCGTCGCCGAGCACCGTGAGCGAGGGCGGCGGGAGGGCGAGGGACGGCGCCTCGCTCTGGCGGGTCACGCTCACGAACGGCACCGCGAACGAGGGCGACTGCTCGCGCTCCGCCGGGAAGTACCCGGCGGTCCACGGGTCGAGGTCCCGGTCGGCCGAGAGCCAGTGGGCCTGCTCGGCGGCGGTGTCGAGCGCGTAAGCGAGGCTCGCCGGCCGGGGCTCTGCCTCGGTGAAGCCGAGGGGCGCGCAGGCGACGGCGAGCGCGGCGAGGCCCGGGAGGGCGAAGGCGAGCGCGAGCCGCCGCGAGAGGCCGCCGCCGAGCACCTCGGCGTGCGGCAGGAAGAGCCCGAACACGAGCGCGACGGCGAGGGCCGGCGCCGCCGCCATCGGCAGCCCCACCGCGACGAAGAGCACGTACGGGCCGGGCACGGCCAGCGCGACCACCGGCACCGCGGCGGCGACGAGGAGCGCCGCGTCCGCGAGCGTGGGAGGGGCGTCGCCGCGCCGGATCGTCACGGCGAGGCCGAGCAGGGCGAACGCGAGCGGCCAGGCGAAGTAGAAGCTCGCGCCCGGCATGAAGAGGCTCGCCCCGACGAGGAGCAGCAGCCACAGGAGCAGCGCGCCGAGGGCGAGCTCGCAGGCGCCGAGGCGCCGCCGGAAGAGCCGGTAGCCCGCCGCGGAGACCGCGAGCGCGGCGAGGGCGAGCGCGAGCCGGAACGCGGGCGCGTTGTACGGCTCGAACGGCATCGCCCGCAGCACCGGGTGGACGCGCCGGAGGATCCACCCGAGCCCGCCCACCGCCGCGGCGGCGCCGGCGAGCAGCGCCAGAAAGGCGAATAATCCCGCGGAGATGCGACCGAGCGAGGCGACCCGCCGGCGCCGCGCGACTAAGACCGCGCCGGCGAACAGGCCGGCGACCAGCGCGGCGATCGGGATCGCCCAGCCGATCGGGTGGGAGACGACGTGGGCGCCCCAGGTGTTGAAGTACACCGCGTCCTCGCGGTCCCGGTGCCGCAGGTCGAGCCCGCCGAAGCGGCGCGCGAGCGAGAGCGCGTAGTCCCCGGCGTGCTGCACGCTCCGGAGGTCGAGGTTGCTCAGGGTGTCGGACGGCGTGTGGTAGTGCGCGGCGTCGTCGCTGAAGGCGAAGTTCAGCCCGGGGATGCCAGCCCGCTTGAAGACGCTGAAATCGGTGCTGTGGCCCAGGCGCCGCGCGACCTCGGGGAAGAGCGACGACGCGATCGGGAACGGCGCGGCGCGGGCGAGCTCGCGGACGGGAAACGCGTCCCCGGGCCCGGTCTCGAACATCGCGACCACGCCGCCGGCGCCGCGGGCGTCGAAGTTGAGCGCGATCCCCACCTCGCGGCTCAGCGGGTGCTCGTCCATGAACGCCTTGCCGCCGAGCACGCCTCCCTCCTCCGCGTCCGTGAACAGGAGCAGCACGTCGTTGCGCAGCGGTGGGCCGCTCTTCAGCGCGCGCAGCGTCTCCAGCAGCGCCACCACCCCGCTGCCGTCGTCGGCCGCCCCCGGACTGCCGGGCACCGAGTCGTAGTGCGCCACGAGCGCGACCGCCCGGGTGCTGTCCGCGCCCGGCAGCCGCGCCACGAGGTTCTCGACGTGCGCGGCGTCGTACGGCAGGCCCCACTGCCGGCTGAGGACCGAGGTGCTCTGGACCTCGGCCTGCACGCCGAGCTGCGAGAGCTGCGCGAGCAGGTAGTCGCGCGCCCGCCGGTGCCCCGCCGAGCCCGTGGGGCGCGGCTCCGCGGCGATCTCCAGGAGGTGCGCCCTGGCCCGCTCGGCCGAGAACACGTCGGGCGGGGCGCTGGCCGGGACGACGCTGGGAGGGCTCAGCTGCGCGATGCGCAGCGCGACAAGCGCGAGGAGCGCAAGGGCCAGGGCGAGACGGGGCGACCGCGCCATGCCGCGGTCGTATCACCGTTCCGCGGCGGCGCGGAGCGCACAGCTCGCCCGCTTTCGCCCGGGCTCCGCGTCAGCCCACCGGCGGCGCGTGCCTCGCGCCGCCCTGCGGCTTGCCGCCGCCCCCGCCGGGCCGGTCGATGTCCGGGCCGTCGTCCTCGGGCCGGCGCGACAGGCGCACGGCCGCGCGCCGGTAAAGCTCGGTGAGCGGCGCGCGGTGCGCGGCGAGGAGGATCGTCGCCCCGGCCAGCCACAGCAGCGCGAGCGGCACGAGCGCCGAGGACGTCGTGTAGATGAGCACGGGGTGGAAGACGCGATCGCGCGTGACGAGCTCGCGGCTCGCCTGGACGGCCCGGTCGTACTCCGGGAGCGTCAGCGCCACCGGCGTCACCCCCTCCAGCACGGTGCCGCCGGGCGCGAGGGAGCCTCCGCCCTTGGCCTTGGCCTGGTCGTCCGTGCTGGCGATGCGCGCGGACGAAGACGGCGCCATGGACGTCTCGTACGAGGAGTTCCATCGCTCGCCCCGGTAGCGCCCCGCCGAGACGGCGAAGAGCCCGACAAGCAGCGCGATGCCGCCCATGCCGAGCAGCACCACCATCGCGACAGCGCGGCTCGTGCCCTTGAAGAGCCGCCCCACGAGCCACGCCGCCCCGGCCGTCGCGATCCCGACAAGGAGCGCCACGAACGTGGCAGGCGCCACGAACCACAGGCCCGCCATGATCAGCCCGCCCAGCACGCGCAGCGCGCGCAGGCGCCCGCGGCTCGGCGCCCCGCCGGGGCGGACGGCGATCCACGCCGCCACGAAGCCGAACGCCACGGCGACGGCGTCGCCCAAGTCCGCGAACCACACCGGCCGGTCGCCGCCGAGCAGCGCGAGCGGCACCACGAGCTCGGGCAGCCCGACCGTGAGCGCCACCTCGCTCGCGGTGAGCGGGTAGCTCGGCATCGGCAGCTCCATGGATCCGCCGAGCGGACGCACCACCGCCTGCGCCAGCGACTGCACCTGGATCCTGTGGCTCCCCGTCTGCAGGGGCACGAGGACCTCCTCCGCGGCCGCGCCCTGGTGCATGATCCGCTGGGCCTTGCCGTCGGTGGCGAGGAAGATCGGCCGCCCGCCGGGCGCGTAGGTCAGGTAATCGATGCCGTTGTTCTCGTAGGTCAGCTCGTCGTCGGCCACGAGGTCCCCGCGCTCGGTCAGGATCAGGGTGCGGCGGTGCTCGCGCACCACCGCGGCGAGCACGTCGACGCCCGCGAGCGGCTCGACCTCGACCTCGACGCGCTGCCCGCGCTTCAGGAGCAGCAGCCGCGACGTCGCCTGGGTCCGCGGGATCGGCGACTCGGCGGCGTCGACCTGGCGAATGTCGCCCTTCACCGTGAGGCGGTGCTCCACGTCCGACTCGAACAGCCACCACTCGTAGGCGGAGCGCGGATCGGGCGAGAAGCCCCCGACCTTCGGGAGCGTGCCCGAGATCGTCATCTCCGCGGTGCGGCCCGACGTGGGCAGCACGAGCTCCCCGCCCTCGACCCGGAAGCCGCTCGCGCCGGTGACGTCGAGCACCTTCTCCCCGAACGCGAGCGGCAGGCGCACCACGCCGAGGTCGCTGCCCGACCGCAGGACGAGCCGGTACTCGAAGCCGATCTCCCGCCCGACGCGCACCGCGCGCGCGAGCTGGAAGACCGTGGGGCCCGCGCTCTGCGCCGCCGCGCCCCCGTCGCGGCTGAAGTGGAGCGTCGCCCCCGAGAGCCCCGAGAGCTGGGCGCCCTCCGCGACCGAGCCGCCGGTGACGTCGGCCTCGAACGTGTTGAGCGGACCGGCCACGAGCAGCGTGAGGTCGCCCTCGAGCCACAGCGAGCCTCGGAGCACGAAGCGGCGCGCGGCCGTCCAGAGGTAGTAATGGCCCTCCGCGAAGCTGATCGGCGCGGCCTCGCGGCGCGACGCGGGCCTTCCATCGTCGAGCACGGCCTCGATGCGGAGGTGCGCCGGCGGCCCGAAGAGCGGGATCGCCACCGGGCCGTCCGCGAGCACGCCGCCCGAGAGCTCGAACTGGAGCGGCCCCTCGCCCACCGCGCCGGTGATGCGCAGCCGGTCGAGCGCGTAACAACGCTCCGCGCACCGCCCCGCGCCGCGGCGCTGGTCGACCCAGCGGGAGAGCATCTCCAGCTGGCCTGCCCACGAGTCCGGCGGAGGCCCAAGCGCCTGTGCCTGCGCCTGCGCCGCGGCCGCCTTCGCCGCGGGCGCGGGCGCCGCGCCCGCGGCAGGCGCCGCCGTCGGATCGCCCGGCCCCTGCGCCAGCGAAGGCGAGGGAACGGCGAGCAGCAACAGCACCACGAGGAGCCAGAAGAGCCTTGAAGGCGCCGCCTTGTTCCAGCGCGCTAGCGACATAGGGAAACTCCCTTCCTTGACCTGCCGAGCGAACGCGATGGCCGCCGCAGCGTCCTCATCAAACAACCTAGTGAAAAACGACTGCAACAAAATCGACATGAACCCTTGACAGTTAACGCGTCGCGTCGCAGTGTCGTGACGTCGCGCTTGTGCCTCCGACGGGCCCACCGAGTGGCGCTGTTGGCTGGCATGGCCGCGCGGCGAGGCCCCTCGCTCCAGTGCACATCGCGTCTTGCGGCGACGCGCGGGACCGGGGGGTCTGCGCTCGATGGATCCTTTCTGTACGCCCGCGGCCGTCGCGGGGGGACAAACCGAAGTGGGAGGCAGATCATGAGTGAGACCCAGAGCATCACGGAGCCGAAGGCCGGAAACAGCGTGAACGGGAGCGCCGCCCCCGCAACTCAGGTGGACGCGGGCGCCGCGGCGCCGGCGACCAAGCCGCCTTTCGTCGAGACGCTGCGCGAGCTGGGCACCTCCTGGGCAGGGGTGGCGATCGGGTATGGGCGGATCGCGCTCGAGCACGCTGCGCGCACCCTCGACCGGACGGCGGGAAAGCTCGGCGAGCTTCAAGGGAAGCTCAAGAAGGGCGACGTGGCCGCGGCCGAGGGCGCCCGCTGAATTGCCACCGATCCTCCGCGCCGCCGAGGAGCGTTCATCACGGCGCTTCTGGCGGCGCGGGGACCGGCGCGCCGACGATGCCGACCGCAACAGCGTAGATCGAGCCGGCTGCGCCCCCGACATAAAGGGTCCTTGCATCGAAGCCGGGGCCCGATCCGAACTGCGCATTGGCGACCCCGGTCGGAAAGCTCGCCAGGAGCTCCGGCCCTCCCAGGGCCGCACCGCCCCGATCGAGCCGCACGCGATAGAGCTCTCTGTCCTTGTTATCGAGCGTGTAGAGGTGACCGCACGTGTCGAGGACGAGCCCATCGAGCGTGGCCGACGCGACCGTCGCCACGAGCGCGGGCCGCGCGTCGGGGGCGGCGAGGTCGATCCTGCGGATCTCGCCCGCTGAGGAGTTCGTGTAGAAAACCGCCCTTCGCGCCGGGTCGAAGACGATTCCGTTCGGCTGGCTCACCTCGGGAGCGCCGCTCGCGATCTCGTCGACCGTGGCGTCCGGGTTGAGGCGGAGCACCCGGCCGCCGGCGAGGTCCGTCGCCCAGACGTTGCCGTCCGCGTCCGGAGAGAGACCGTTCGGGTCCTGGAGATCCTCGACGTACTCGGAGACGATGCCGGTCGCCGAGATCTGGACGACGTCGCCCTGGTCGGGCCGCGCCGCCACGAGGGTCCCGTCGGACCGATAGCGCAGCCCGAGCACGTCGCCCGGCAGAGACGCGAAATTCGAGGTGTGCGTCGTGGCGTCGAAGCGAACGAGGTTCGGCCCCTGCTTCGCGACGAGGTAACCCTGGCCATCGAACGCGAAGTCCTCGCTGCCGCTGAACACGTCTGTGACCAGCGTCGGCTCGAAGGGCCCTGGCGCGACCGCCGCGCACTCGCCCGTCGGGCCCCCGCCCACACCCACGCCCACGCCGCCACCCCCGCTGCCCGCCGCCTCGCCGCCGCCTTCGCCGCGGCCGCCTTCACCGCCGCCCGAGCTCGCGCTGCTCGACGTCGCGTCCGCCCCGCCGCCCGACGTCGCGCCGGTCGTCTCGCCGATGTCGCCGCCGCAGGCCGAGGGCGCACCTGAAAGGAGCAGCGCCCATCCGAGCAGCCGGTAACCTCTCCTCATCTACCTCGCCTCCTCGCGGCGCACACTACACGTCGCCCCCCGCATTGCCTACGGTCGACGGCGTTGGTGCAGAGCGGCGCCCGTCCGGCGCCCACCACCGCGGCCGAGGCGCCCCACGTTGCCCCACGCGGATCCAGAGCGGCGGTCACCCGCACAGGAGACGATGACGACGCCGGCGCCGACGATGGCGGCCGCCGCCCACGTCGTCGTGGAGGCGCGCTCGCCGCCGAGCAGGATGCCGAGCGCGATGGCGACGATCGGGTTCACGTAGGCATAGCTCGTCGCGATCGCCGGGCGCGTGTTACGGAGCAGGAACGTGTACGCGCTGAGGGCCACGATCGACCCGAACACCGTCATGTAGCCGAGCGCGAGGAGCGATCGCGCGGACGGGGGCGCCGCGAGGTGCTCGCCGGTGAGCGCGCTGATCCCGAGCATCACCGGGCCCGCCGCCAGCATCTCCGCCGCGACCGCCATCGGCCCCTCCGGCAGCGGCAGCGAGCGGCTGTACAGCGAGCCGAGCGCCCACGCCACGGGGGCCAGCACGATGAGCAACGCCCCGGCGTGCGCCGCGTGGAGGCCGCCGCCGAGGTGGAGCAGCGCCGCGCCGGCGAACCCGACGAGGAGCCCGAGCCACTCGCCCCGGGAGACATCCGGGGCCCCGGCGGACGCGCCGCGCGCGCCGCGCACGGTCGTGAACAGCGCCAGCCAGAGCGGCATCGTGGACACCACGACCGCGGCGACGCCGGAGCTCACCCACTGCTGCGCGACGACGACGAGCCCGTTGCCGAAGACGAGCAGCAGCACCCCCACCCGCGCCGCCGCGCCCCACTGCCGCAGGGTCGGGCGAGGGACGCCGCGCAGCCGGAGCCCCCCGTAGAGCAGCGCGCCCGCCGTCACGAAGCGCACCCCGGCCAGCAGGAACGGCGGCAGCGTCTCGAGCGCGATCGAGACCGCCAGGTACGTCGAGCCCCAGATCAGGTACAGCGCGGCGAGCGAGAGGAGCACGAGCCAGCTCCCCCGCGCCCCCTCGAGCGCCGCGCGCCCCCGCTCGAGCGCCGCGCGCACCGTCCTCTGCGCCTCGCCCGCGGCCACCGCGATCTGCGCCGGCTCGAGCGCCTCCACCACGAGGAGCCCGCGCCCCTCGCCTCCATAGCTGGCCCCCGCCTCCAGCACCACGTCGTCCGGCTCCCCCTCTCGGGTGAGCCAGACCGAGCCGGCGGTGCAGCTCAGGAGGAGCGGCCCGCCCCGGAGGCGGTGCGTCCACAGGCCCCCCTTCCCCAGCTCGATCCGCGACGACTCTCGGAGGCGCGAGCGCGCCTCCGGAACAAGTGAGGTCAATTTCATGCCGCCCAGCTTGGGCTCAAGCGAGCGACCGGCACAGAGGCAGTCCGCCCGACATTGAGGCCGGCACAGTTCGCGGAACCGGCGACTGTGCTGGTCCTCACGCCCGCCGGCTGTACCGGTACCGCAGCGCCCGCCCGGTTGTACACTCGTCCCTCGTGCTGGTGCCCATCGAAGCGGAGGCCGAGGCCCATCTCTACGATCGCGTCGCCGCGCACATCGCCGATCTGATCGCGCGCGGCACGCTGCGGTCGGGCGACCGGATCCCGTCGGTGCGGCGGCTCAGCCGGCAGCAGGGGGTGAGCGTCGCGACGGTGCTGCAGGCGTACCTGCAGCTCGAGAACCGCGGGATCATCGAGGCGCGCCCGCAGTCGGGGCACTACGTCCGCGCCCGGCGCCTCTCGGCGCTCCCCGAGCCGCGCGCCGCGCGCGCCTGCACCACCGCCTCGCGCGTCAGCGTGAAGAGCCTCGTCTCGAAGGTCTACCGGGCCTCCCGGGATCCGCACATCGTCCCGTTCGGCGCGGCCTGCCCGAGCCCCGAGCTCCTGCCCACCGACAAGCTGAACCGGATCCTCAGCGCGATCGCGCGGAGCGCGGGCGGCGCGGGCGTCTCGTACGACCCGCCACCCGGCCTGCCGGCGCTGCGGCGGCAGATCGCCCGGCGCTCGGTCGAGTGGGGCGTCGCGCTCTCCGCCGACGACATCGTGACCACGGTCGGCGCCATGGAGGGGCTCCACCTCTGCCTGCGCGCGGTCGCGCGCCGCGGCGACACGGTCGCGCTGGAGTCGCCGGCATACTACGGGCTCCTCCAGCTCATCGAGAGCCTCGGCATCAAGGCGATCGAGGTCCCGTCGCACCCCCGCACCGGCATGGACCTCGACGTCCTCGAGGAGATGCTGGGCCGCCACCGCATCAAGGCGTGCCTCGCGATCCCGAACTTCAACAACCCCCTCGGCAGCGCCATGCCCGACGAGGCGAAGGAGCGGCTCGTCGCGATGCTCGCGCGCCGCGAGGTGCCGCTCATCGAGGACGACATCTACGGCGACCTGCACTTCGGCGACGTCCGCCCCCGCCCGGCGAAGGCGTTCGATCGCAAGGGCCTCGTGATGCTCTGCTCGTCGTTCTCGAAGACGATGGCGCCGGGCTACCGGGTCGGCTGGACGGCCCCCGGCCGCTTCCTCGACGAGGTCGAGCAGCTCAAGTTCGGGCAGAGCGTGGCGTGCGCGACCTTGCCGCAGATGGCGGTCGCCGAGTTCCTCGAGATCGGCGGGTACGACCACCACCTGCGGACGCTCCGGCGCCGGCTCGCCGCCCAGGTCGCACGCATGAGCGAGGCGATCGCCGAGCACTTTCCCCCCGGCACCCGCGTCTCGCGCCCGGCGGGCGGCTTCGTGCTCTGGGTCGAGCTCCCGCCCGGCGCGAGCGCGCTGGACGTGCACGAGCGCGCGCTCGAGCACGGCATCAGCATCGCGCCGGGGCCGATCTTCTCGGCCAAGCACCGGTTCTCGAACTACATCCGGGTGAACTGCGGCTACCCGTTCACCGACCTCACCGAGCACGCGGTCCGGACGCTCGGGCGGCTCTGCGCCGAGGCGGCGGAGGCGTGACCCGCCCGCCGAGGCGGCGAGGGCGCCCGCTCGTCGAGACGGCGGCGGCGTGCCGCGGCAGACGGCGCGGCTGACCCCTGACGGCCGCGCCCTGGATGCCGTACCCGCCCTGAAGTAGAACCTCGTCGCTCGCCACGAGCGCCCCCGACGAGCCCACGACCTTGCGTCCCAGACATCCCGCGTCCCTTCCTTCGCCCGCGCCCCCGCCGCCGCCCGCGCTCCGTCCCTCCGGGCCCGCGTGCGCGGCCCGTCCCTCGCCCGCCCGCGCGGCCTGGGCGCTCGCGGCCCTGCTGGCGGCCGCGCCCGCCTGCCGCGCCGGGGCGACCGCCTCGCCGGGCGCGCCGGCGCCCGAGGCGCTGCGCGCGCTCCCGGATCGCATCGACGGCAGCACCCTGCTCGGCAGGGACGCGCAGCGCGCCGCCGAGGCCGGCGCGGGCCCGCTCCGGGTGATCGGCGCCGACATGGCGTCCGACGGCGATCGGGTCGGCGCCTTCGTCGAGGTGCCCGCCGGGGAGTGCATGCTCGCGATGGCGCGCGTCTCGCCCACGATCGGCGACGTCGACCTGTTCGCCTTCGAGGACGACGGCAGCGCCTTCTCCACGGACGAGGCCGCCGACGCGCGCGCCTCCATCCTCGTCTGCCCGCCGCACCCGCGGCGGCTCTATGTCATGGCGCGCGTCATGTCGGGCGCCGGGGCGGTCAGCGTCGGCGTGCAGGGCGTCCCGCTCAAGGCGGCCGACGCCGTCGCGCGCGCCGTCGGCGCGCGCGGCCGGGCCGGCGACGAGAGCGGGCGGCTCGAGTCGTGGCCCGGCCTCGAGGCGAAGGTCCGGGCGCACCGCGGCGCGATCGGCGCGCGCTGGGAGGACGTCCGGCGCGTCGCGCTGCCCGTCGGCTCGAGGACCGCGAGCCGCATCGGGGCCACCCTCGAGGGCGGCCGCTGCATCGACGTGCTCGTCTCGCCGAGCGACGAGGTCGCCTCGCTCGAGGTGGTCGCGGAGGACGAGACCGGCAGGATCGTCGCGCGCGCCCGCGAGCGGGGCCAGGATCGCCTGCTGCTCCTCTGCTCGACGATCTCGATCGAGCTCTCGATCGCCGTCCGCTCGCGCGGCACCCAGGGCCTCGTGGCCGTGGTCGTCGGCCGCTCGCAGCCGGGCGCCGAGGCGGAGATCTCCGGGGCCACGCCGATCGAGCGCGTGACCGAGAGCCGCGACCTCGCCGAGGCGCGGGCGGCCCACGGCCGCGCGCTCGCGGGCCGGGGCTACGGCGCGCCGCGCGTGTCGACCGGGGCCGCGCGGCTCGGCAGCCGCACGACGCTCCCGATCGAGCTGCCGGCCGGCTGCGCGCGGATCGACGTGCTGGCCGGCAGGCCGCTCGCCGACGTGCTCGCGGAGCTCTGGAGCGACGCCCACGCCCTCCTCGGCCGCGCCCGGGGCGGCGCCCGGGCGACGCTCTTCGCCTGCGGGAGCGGCGGCCCCGCCCGGATCGACGTCGAGTCGATGGCGCAGCCCGGCCCGTTCGCCGTGGAGGTCCGCAAGGAGCCCAAGGCCCCGCCCGCGCTCGTCGCGCACCCGCTCGCCGCCGCGAGGCTGCTCGGGCGCATGAGCGCCGCCGGCCTCGTCGACGCCGCGGCGGCCTCCGGCGCCCAGACGGTGGCGCTCGACGCCTCGCGCCTCAAGATCCTCCCGCTCCAGATCCCGGCCAACACGTGCGCCGAGGTGATCGCGGCGCTCGACGCCGGGGGCGCCGGCGTCGATCTGCGGCTCGTCGACACCTCGACCGGGGAGAGCTCGCTCGCCCGTGCGCGCCATATCGTGTCCGACAGCCGCTGCGCCGGCGCCTCGCCCGTCCCCGCGTCGATCGAGCTCAGGCTCGCCGACGGCAAGGGCGAAGCCCTCGTGCTGACCCGCACCTCCTCTCGAGCGCCGTCGCCCTGAGGCCGCCGCCGCGGGGCGGCGACCCCGCAGGCTTGACAGCGGACACCTCGGAGCCCTCAGATACGGCCGAGAGGCCCTTTCATGTCGTCGGGTCGCTTCGCCATCGCCACGCACGCCCTGGCGCTGCTCGCGCAGACCGGTGAGAGCTGCGCGAGCGACGAGCTGTCGGCGAGCATCAACACGAACCCGGCGTTCCTGCGGCGCATCCTCGCGCGCCTGTCGCAGGCCGGGCTCATCGAGGCGCGGGAGGGCCGCGCGGGCGGCTATCGCCTGGCGAGGCCGGCGAAGCGGATCCGGCTGAGCGAGGTGTACGCCGCCGTGGAGCCGGAGGGCGCCATCGCGCCGAGCCCGTGCGAACCGGACGCGAAGTGCCCGATCGGGGCGGGGATCCAGCGGGCGTTCGACGAGGTCGCGGACGCGGCCAACGAAGGGCTGCTGCGCGGCCTCTCGCAGAGGACCGTCGCGGACATCGCGCTCCGGGCGCAGCACCTCGGCCGCCCTGCGCCGGCGCCGGTCAAGGCCCGCTGATCGGCCCGCGCGGCGGTCTCCCCTCCCCCTGGCAGAAACTGAAACCGTGCCTATAACAGTTCATGCGAGCGTCGCTGTCGCGACCAGGCCGGCGTCGAGCCGGCGCGCGCGGCCAGGGGCGCTCGCTTCCGAGAAGAACTGAAAGGACAGCGCCATGGGCAGCAGCAACGTCATTGAAGTCAACGACCTGAATTTCGCGCGAGAGGTCCTGGAGACGGACACACCGGTGCTCGTGGACTTCTCCGCGTCCTGGTGCGCCCCCTGCAAGCGGCTCGCGCCGATCGTCGATGAGATCGCGGCGGAGACAGCGGGCCAGGTCAAGGTGGTCAAGCTCGACGTCGACGCGTCGCCCGCGGCCGCGAAGCGCTTCGGGATCCGGGGTCTACCGACCGTGGTCGCCTTCCAGAACGGCGAGCCTCTGGGGCGGCACATCGGCCTCACGAACAAGAAGACGCTGCTCGCGCTCCTCGGACGTTGAGCGCATCGAGCGCGCGTTGAGCGCATCGAGCGCGCCGGGCCTTCGCCGGCGCCTCAGCGCCGATCGCTTGCGTCGTGATGCTCCCCACACATGACGCGGATGCCGCCGCGGCGCCGTGCGCGGGTTTCCGACATCGACCTTCATTTGCGCGAGTCGCGCGCCTTCACCGCAGCGGCGCGCGTGGTGTGCGACGCTGCATCGCTCGTCCGCTGTCTTCGACGGACGCAGCATCCCGTTGACATCACCCCCCGATACGAGATCCTCTCGGCAAGGAAGCCCAGCATTCCGCAGCGCTGCTCGCGGCCGTCCGTCAAGGAGGTCCGGGGGTCGCCACGCGGAGCCCTGCCGGTGTGGGGTTTTGCTGGCATGGCGCGACTCAGCCTGGCTTCCCGAAGGCCATGGCTCTGTTCGACGACGACTTCGAGACGCTCGAGCAGCTCCCCGAGATGCGAAAATCTCGCGGAAAGGGCGGGGATTCGCACGGCCAGAGCCCCACGCCCGTGAACCCCGGCCGCGCCCGGGCGGAGCTCTCGGATCTCACGAGCGACGGTCCCCGCTACGAGGTGCGCTCGCTCCTCGGCGTCGGCGGGATGGGGGAGGTCCACTTCTGCAGGGACCGCCGCATCGGCCGCGACGTGGCCATGAAGGTCATCCGCGCGGAGCACCAGGGCGACACGACGCTCCGCCACCGGTTCCTCCGCGAGGCCCGGGTCCAGGGCCAGCTCGAGCACCCCTCGATCGTGCCCGTCTACGACCTCGGCCTGGACGCCAAGGGCTCGGCGTACTTCACGATGAAGCGCCTCCGGGGCCTCACGCTGGCGAGGATCCTGAACGAGCTCCGCGAGGGCGACGCGACGGCGCTGCAGAGCTTCTCGCGCCGCAAGCTGCTCACCGCGTTCTCGTCCATCTGCATCGCCGTGGACTTCGCGCACTCGCGCGGCGTGCTCCACCGCGACCTCAAGCCCGCCAACATCATGCTCGGCGACTTCGGCGAGGTGTACCTGCTCGACTGGGGCGTCGCGAAGCTCATCGATTCGCCGCACCAGACGATCGACATGGGGGAAGATCCCATGAGCACGAGGACCATCCCCGGCGACGTGCTCGGGACCCTCGGGTACATGTCGCCGGAGCAGGCGCAGGGGTGCGTCGACACGCTCGACGTGCGCAGCGACGTGTACTCGCTCGGGGCCATCCTCTTCGAGCTGCTCACGCTCAAGCCGCTCCACCCGAAGAAGGATCGCGGCGAGATGCTCGACTCGCTCATCCACGGGGCCGACGCGCGGGCGTCGGTGCGCGCGCCCGAGCGCGAGGTGCCCCCGGAGCTCGATGCCATCTGCGTGCGGGCGACCCGGCGCGAGCCGTCCGAGCGGTACCCGACCGCGCGCTCGCTCTACGAGGCGGTCGAGCGGTTCCTCGACGGCGACAAGGACGTGGAGCTCCGCCGCGGCCTCGCGGCGCGGCACGCGGGCCTGGCCGAAGAGAAGGTGGCGATGGCGCTCGCCGGCGGGAGGGAGGCCGAGAGCGCCCGCAAGGCGCTGCTCAGCGAGGTCGGCCAGGCGCTCGCCCTCGATCCCTCCAACGAGCGCGCCCTGGAGACGCTCCGGCGCATCCTGACCGAGCCGCCGCGCGAGATGCCGCAGGAGGTGCTCGCCGAGCTGGACGCGACCGCGGCGACGCGGCACCGGCTGCAGCTGCACGCGGGCATCCGCGCCGAGCTGCTCGCGACGGCGATCGCGACGCTCGTGGCCGCGGTGTGGCTGGGCATCCGCGAGTGGCAGGTCTTCGGCTTCATCCTGGGCTTCACGGCCCTGGCAGCGCTGATGAAGTTCATCGCGGCGCGCCTCGTCCACCGCCGGTCCGCGGAGTGGTACGCCTACGCCGGGTTCGTCTTCAACGTGCTCAGCTTCCTGTTCATCGCGCGCGGCTTCGGCCCGCTGCTCTTCATGCCGATGCTCCTCGTGATCTTCACGTACGGCAACTCGTTCACGTACCGGACGGCCTACCGCGTCGCCGTCGTCGTCACCGGCTGCCTCGCGGTGCTGGCCGCCGCGTGGATCGAGTACTCGGGCATCCTGCCCCGCTCGTACGAGTTCACGGGCGGCGCGATGGTCATCCTTCCCCAGGCCGTCGAGCACTCGAAGGTCCCGACGATCACGGCGCTGACGCTGACCACCCTGTTCATGCTGGTCGTGCCGGCGTTCATGATGGGCCAGCACCAGCACGCGCTCCGCGACGCGGAGCGACGCGCGTTCCTGCAGGCGTGGCAGCTCCGCCAGCTCCTGCCGGAGCGGGCCCAGTCGGGCGCCGTGACCAGGCCCACGCCGGAGCCGATCACCTCGCGCCGCCCGAGACGCCCCCGCACGGAGGGGTGAGCCGGCGTCAGTCCATGGGCCAGACCGAGAGGACCCAGACCGGCGAGCCGCCGCGCGCGGACACGCGGACGGCGGCGCTCTCCTCGATCTCGGAGCAGAAGGCCACGCCGGCGCCCTCGCCGTGCTCGCCCGCGTCGTCGCGCGCGGCCCGATCGCCCAGCTCGACCGAGATCCGGAGCGCGCGCATCTCGCCCCGGACCAGCGCCGCCGCCGCGAAGTAGCAGCGGCCCGGCTCGACCTGGACGGGGACGAGCGTGTCGCCCTGCGCGCCGACGGCCTCGACGATCGCCTGCGCGCGCGGCGCGGGCGCGCGGCGGCGCTGCAGCGCGAAGGCCAGGTTGCCCCGGGCGCGCGCGCCGAAATACCCCGGCACGTGCGAGGGCATGGGCCACTGCGCGTCGGACAGCACGACCTTCACCGGGCCCGCCGCCCCGAGGAACGGCACCTCGACGACCCCGGGCTCCCCGAGACAGAAGTCGAGCCGCGTGTCGGGCGCGTCGGAACGGTCGCGACCGAGCAGCCTCCCCGTGCCCGCCTCGCGCGCCTCGGCGTCCAGGTCGGTCGCGCGGCGCACCGCGACGCCCGGGACCTCGGCCATCAGATCGAGCCGGTGACAGCCCTCGCTGAGCTTGACCGAGAACTGTCCGGTCCCGACCGACGAGGCGCGCATGTCGATCGGCGCGACGCGCGGCGCCCCCTCCGCGCGCGCGCGGCGCGCGGCGCGCGCGACCCGGGCGTCGAGCGGCCCAGGCTCGGCCGGCCGCCCCGGGTCGCCGCGCGGCGCGATGGGCCCGGAGACCCGCTCGGGCAGGATGGACTCGAGGCGCTCCGGCGGCCCGCTCGACGCCGCGACCACGACATCGAAGGCGCCTCGCGTCGAGAGCACCTCGACCGCCACGCGGCGCAGCCCCTCGCGCGCGGCCCCGCACCGGAGGATCGCCGCGGCCCCGGCGACGCTGTGGATGCGTCGCTCGTCCTCGGGATCCGGGCCCCGCAGCCGGTGCACGAGGCCCTCCAGGGCGGAGGGCTCGCCCGCGAAAGAGTCCGGCTCCAGCGTGAACTCGACGGTGCGCGGCGCGAGGAACACGACGGTGAGGCACTCCTCGGCCTTCGGTCCAGCCGCGCCGGCCGCGCCGCTCGCGCCGGCCACGCCGGCCACGCCGGCCGGCGGCGGATCCACCGCCACCACCCTGACGCGGCCATGCTCGATGAAGAAGGGGGGAAGGCGCGCGACGCGCGCGCCCGAGAGCGACCACACCCGCGCGACGCGCGCGGCATCGTCGCTGAGGTCCGCGCGCGCCGGCGCCCCCGCGGAGAGGCCGGCGAGCGCGGTCAGGAGCGCGAGGGCCGCGCCGCGCGCGGCGCCGGCGGCCGCGCGGCGGCCCCGCTCGACGAGGCCGCGCGCCGCCGCCATCACGGCTCCAGGGCTACGACGAGCTGCGCATCGCCTCGATGAGGATGCGCGCGACCTCCGGACGGGAGAACTCGGGCGGCGGCAGCTCGCCGCGCTGGAGCAGCTCGCGCACCTTCGTCCCGGACAGATTGACCTGCGTCGACGCGTCGCCCGGCGCCGTCTTCGCGGTGGCCATCGCTCCGACCACCGTCGAGTAGAACGCGTTCTCGAAGTTGAGCGTGGCGATGCCGAGCTCGCCGGGGCTGAAGACATTGAAGATCTCCTGCGCGTCGTACGTGCCGTAGTAGCTGCCGACGCCGGCGTGATCGCGCCCCACGATGAAGTGGGAGCAGCCGTAGTTCTTGCGCGCGAGCGCGTGGAAGATCGCCTCGCGCGGGCCCGCGTAGCGCATCGCCGCCGGGTAGATCGAGAGGAGCACGCGGTCCTTCACATAGTACTTCGCGATGAGCTCCTCGTAGCAGCGCATCCGGACGTCCGCCGGGATGTCGTCCGACTTTGTCGCGCCGACCAGCGGATGGATCATCAGCGCGTCGCAGCTCTCCAGCGCCGTCTTGGTGATGAACTCGTGCGCCCGGTGGATCGGGTTCCGCGTCTGGAACCCGACGATGCGGCGCCACCCCTTCTCGGCGAAGTACGCCCGCGTCACCGCCGGGCCCCGATCGTACGACGGGAACGGCGACTCGACCGGCCGCTCCAGCACGCGGATCTCGCCGCCGACGTACACGGCGCCCGTGCTCATCAGGTAGGCGACGCCCGGGTGCTTCGTCTCGGTCGTCCGGAACACCTCCTGCGCCTCGATCTCCTTGTTCGGCCGCCACTTGTCGCTCAGCTCGATGACCGCCACGATGCGGCCGTCGCGCGCGCGGAGCGCGGCCTCGGAGCCCACGCGGAGCCCCTCCGCCGCCTGCTCCGAGACGGCGAGCGTGATCGGCATCGACCACGGCAGGCCGCTCTCGAGCCGCATCTCGCGCACCACGCGCAGGTAGTCCTTCGAGTTCATGAAGCCGCGCAGCGGCGAGAACGCGCCGACCGCGATCATCTCGACGTCGCTCTCGGTCCGCTCGTCGAGCTCGATGACCGGCAAGCCCTTCGCCCGCTCGGCGAGCGACGCCTTCTCCGCGCCCTCGACCCACCGGTTCACGAGCTCGCCGCCGTGCGGCGCGATGAGCCCGCGGCCGCCGCCCGCCGCCGCCCCCGCGGCAGCAGCGCCGGACACCGCGACCGCGGCGCCGCGGCGCGGGACGTAGCCGACCTCCTCGAGCTTGGCGAGGATCTTGGCGAGGCTCTCCTCCTTGGTCTCCTTGTCGGTGTAGACGACCACCTCGGGGCTCTCGGGCGCCTCGTACGGGTCGTCGATCCCCGTGAAGTTCTTGATCTCGCCCGCGAGCGCCTTCTTGTAGAGCCCCTTCGCGTCGCGCTCGGCGAGCACGGGGATCGCACAGGAGCAGTACACCTCGACGAACTGCGGGATCTGGGCCCGCTGCTCGTCACGGATCGCCTTGTACGGGCTGATGGCGGCCGTCATCGCGCACGCGCCCGACCGGGCGATGAGCTTCGCCACGTATCCGATCCGCCGGATGTTCGTATCGCGGTCCTCCTTCGAGAACCCGAGGCCCTTCGAGAGGTTCGTGCGCACCTCGTCGCCGTCGAGCACCTCCACGTGGACGGAGCGGGCGCGGAGCTCGGCCGAGAGCATCGCCGCGAGCGTGCTCTTGCCTGCGCCGCTCAAACCGGTGAACCAGACAACAAAACCTGACATTTAGGCAACTCCTTCGATGATCAAGTGACAACTACAGAATCAGCCTCGCTGGGCCTCGGGAGTCGATCCCTGCAAGCGGGTGCGGGCAGCGCGAGGACGGCGGACGCGCCCCGGCGCGATGAGCTCAATCGACGACGGTGAACGTCGACGCGACGAACGCGGCGCCGTCCCAGACGAAGAGGCGGTGCTCGGCGATCCGGGGCTTCCCTTCCGGGCCCCCGTCGCCGGAGCCGCCGCGCACGCTTGTGACGAGGAACGCGAGCGGGAACGCCGGCCCGGGCCCCATCACGATCTGGGCCCCCTCCTCGGCCGGCGGCTCGCCGCCGCTCATCATGGCGGCGTCCGTCGGGCTGAAGTAGGCGCCGGCATCGAGGTGCGAGTGGTACAGCACCTTCACCGGGCGTCCCTCCGCGGCCCCCTTCTCGACGGCATCGGAGAAGCGCTTCCCGTTGAAGTCGAAGAACGTCCGCGCCGTCCGGAAGTACCGCTCCGGATCGACGGCGTGGAGCTTGTTCGCGATGTTGTCCATCCGGACGTGCTCGTCGCAGAGCAACGACTCGCCCGCGGGCCCCTTCAGGTACCCGCAGGCCTCCTCGTCGCGCGCGTAGCCGGCGAGCGCCTCGTCCTCGACCGCCTTCAGGACGCCCGCCTTCAGGACGACCCCGCCGGCGGTCCACGGGTGAGGTGACATCACCATAGGTAACGCTTCTCCCATTTCATTGGCGCAAAATAGCGGTCGCCCCGGTCCGGGACAATCGCCACAACGCACCCTCCCTGCTGTTCGCGGTGCAGGCGCTTCGCCACCTCGAAGGCCGCGAAGATCGCCGCGCCGCCCGAGTGCCCCACGTGCAGCGCCTCCTCGCGGGCGAGGCGGTCGGACATGTCCCAGCCGTCCTCCGTCATGATGCGCATCGTCTCGTGGTACGCGCCCGCGTCGTGGATGGCGGGCACCAGCGAGCTCGGCAGGTGCTTGAGCCCCTCCAGCCCGTGGAGCGCGTCCGCGGGCTCGACCGCGATGCAGCGGATCGGCCGGTGGTGCTCCCGGAGCCGGCGGCTCGTCCCGACGATGGTGCCGCTCGTGCCGACCCCGGCCACGAAGTGCGTGATCCGGTCGCCGACCGCCTCGAGGATCTCCCGCGCGGTGCCGTGGTAGTGGGCGAGCGGGTTGTCCTCGTTCGAGTACTGGTCCGGGTAGAAGTACTTCTCGGGGTCCTTCTCGACCAGCGCGCGCACGTGACGGATCGCGCCGTCGGAGCCCTCCATCGGGTCGCTGAAGATGAGCTCCGTGCCGAACGCGCGCGCGATGTCCTTGCGCGCCTTGGACACGTTCGACGGCATGACGAGCGCCACCTTGAAGCCCATCGCCGCGCCGAAGATGGAGTAGGCGACGCCGGTGTTGCCGCTCGTCGAGTCGATGAGCGTCTTCTGGCTGGTCAGGCGACCCTCTTCGGCCGCGCGGCTCATCATCCGCAGCGCGGCGCGGTCCTTCACCGAGCCGCCGGGGTTCGTGAACTCGAGCTTGGCGTACACCTCGACCGACGGCGTCTCGCGGCCGATGCGCGAGAGGCGCACGAGCGGCGTGTCGCCCACGGCGTCGACGACCGACCCGAGCCGGATCGAGCGGGCGAGGGAGCGCCTCATGACGGCCCGCCCTCCGGCAGCCCGCCCTCCGGCGCGCTCCCCTGCCCCGCCCCGGCGACGCCCCGGCCGAGCGCGGCCCGCATCTCGGCGAGGGCCGCCCGCGCCCCGGCGAGCACCGCCCGCGCGGCGGGCGACGCGACGAGCTCCGCGGGCGCGAGCGCGGCGACGTCGATCGCGCCCTCCGCGAGCGCGCCGAAGCCGGCGCCGCGCGCGTAGCGCTCCGCCACCTCGTGCGCGAGCGGCGGCGCGCCGCCGCTGCCGCCGAGCACGCGCGCCGTCGCCGCCCCGAGCCTCGCCTGTCCCTCTGGACCGATCTCCGCGAGCAGCACCTGGCGGAGATAGCGCGGGTCGTCCACCTCAGCCCCCGGCGATCGCGGGCACGATCGCGATCTGATCGCCGCCCTTCACGGGCGTCTTCAGCCCGTCGAGGAAGCGGATGTCCTCGTCGCCCACGAAGATGTTCACGAAGCGCCGCACCCCCTTCTCGTCGAGGAGGCGGTCGCGGATGCCCGGGTAGCTCTTCTCGAGGTTCTCGATCAGCTCGCCGACGGTGCCGCCGGCGGCTTTGACCTCGTCCTGCCCGCCGGTGAGGGTGCGGAGCGGGGTCGGGATGCGGACGGTCGCGGTGTCAGCCATGGTCTTGGTCTCCAGTGTTGAGGTGGGTCGGGGAGCCGCTTCCGCGGTCCGTTTCAGCGTGGGTCGGGGAGCCGCTCTCGCGGTCCGTTTCAACGTGGGTCGGGGAGCCGCTCTCGCGGTCCGTTTCAACGTGGGTCGGGGAGCCGCTCTCGCGGTCCGTTTCAACGTGGGTCGGGGAGCCGCTCTCGCGGTCCCCTCGTTCTGCACCACACGAGATCACGTAGCGAGACGCGTCGATGGTCGCGATGTCGGCGCGCTCGCCGCACAGGGCGCAGCTGGGGCGCGCGGCGACAGGGACGCTCCGCAGGGTGTCCGAGAGGCCGTCGTAGGTCGCGATCCGGCCGTAGACCGACGTGTCGCCCAGGAGGATCGCGAGCGCCCGGTCCGCCGCGAGCGCGCCGGCCACGCCGCACACGGGGCCCGCCACGCCGGCCGTGGCGCAGTCCGGCGCGTCCCCGGTCGGCAGATCCTCGAACAGGCAGCGGTAGCAAGGCCCCCCCTCCGCCGCGACCGCCATCACCGTCGTGCACCAGCGGATCGCCGCCGCGTGCACCACCGGCGTCCTCGTGAGGCGGCACACGTCGGCGATCAGGAACCGCGACGCGAAGTTGTCGGTCGCGTCGACGACGACCGAGACGCCCGGCAGCAGGCCCGCCGCCGCGCTCGGCGCGAAGCGGCCGTGCCGGCGGTCGACCCGGAGCCCCGGGAAGCGGCGGCGCAGCGCCTCGGCGAAGGCGTCGAGCTTCGGGCGGCCGACGTCGTCGGCGTCGAACAGGATCTGCCGGTGCAGGTTGGTGAGATCGACCTGGTCGTCGTCGACCACCCGGAGCTCCCGCACGCCCCCCGCCGCGAGCGCGAGCGCGGCGGGCGCGGCGATGCCCCCCGCCCCGACGAGGAGCACGCACCCGCGGATCGCCTCGCCGTCGCCGCCGCTCATCGGAAATACTCGTCCAGGCTGAAGTACCGCTCGCCTGTGTCGCAGAGGACCGTCACGACATTGGCGTCGGGGCCGAGCTCGCGGGCGACGTCGAGCGCCACCCGCACCGCGGCGCCGGCGCTGATGCCGACGAGCAGCCCCTCCTGCCGGGCGAGCGCCGCCTTCGTCTCGTACGCGGCGCGATCGCTGACCGTGCGCACCTCGTCCACCACGCCCGGATCGTAGTTCGCCGGGACGAACCCGGCCGCGAGCCCCTGGATCTTCGTGGGCCCGCGCTCGCCGCGCGAGATCGTCGCGCACGACTCGGGCTCGACCGCGATGACGCGCGTCGCGGGGCGCAGCCGCTTGAGCACGCGCCCGACGCCGCTCACCGAGCCGCCCGTCCCCACGCCGGCCACGAACGCGTCGATCGCCAGCGACTGCCGCGGGCCGGACCGCCCGGGCCCGTCGAGGCCGGCCATCGCGTGCAGGATCTCCCGCGCGGTCGTCTCCGCGTGGACGCGCGGGTTGTCGGGGTTGTCGAACTGGCTGAGGATGACCGCCCCCGGGATCTCGGCCGCGAGCGCGCGCGCCCGCTCGATCGCGCCCTCCATCTGCAGCTCGGGCTCCGTCAGCACGACCTCGGCGCCGTAGGCCTCGAGCAGCTGGCGCCGCTCCAGGCTCATGCTCGCCGGCATCGTCAGGATGCACCGGTACCCCTTGGCCGCGCACACGATCGCGAGCCCTATCCCGGTGTTCCCCGACGTCGGCTCGATGACCACGCCGCCCGCGCCCGCGCCGAGCCGCCCGCGCGCCTCGGCGCCCTCGATCATCGCGAGGCAGATCCGGTCCTTCAGCGAGCCGCCCGGGTTGTACTGCTCGGCCTTCCCGAAGACGCGCCCCCGGGGCGTCGCCGCGTCGACGCGGCAGATCTCGAAGAGCGGCGTGTCGCCCACGAGGTCGAGCACGCTGTCGACGACGCGCGGGTGCGAGGGCAGCGGGGGCAGCTCGGCGTCCCCCGCCGCGGGTGCGCGGGGGACGCCGGGGGACAGGTCGGCTCGGTCGGGGCTTCTCATGGCTGTCAGCTCAGATCACGTAGGTCGACCGCTCGGGCCGCCCCTTGCGGCGCACGCCGAGCTCGACTCCGCGCTCGCAGACGTCGGCGATCGACACCGAGTCGAAGCAGCGCTCGATCGCGAGGGCCAGATCGAGGAACACGGCCGTGGGCGGATCGAGCGGCGAGCTCTCCGGGCTGCCGTCGTCGTCCGGCACGAGCACCGCGACCGGCCCCTCCAGGGCGCGGACGACGTCGCCCAGGCTGATCTCGTTCGCCGGCCGCGCCAGGTGGTAGCCCCCGCGCGGGCCCCGCTTCGAGCTGATGAGCCCGGCCCTCTTCAGATCCTGGAAAATCTGCTCCAGGAACCGGGCCGGGATGAGCTCCCGCTCCGAGATCTCGCGGATCTGCGTCGGCCGCCCGTCGTTGTGGAACGCGATATCGAACAATGCGCGCACACCGTAGCGACCCTTGTTCGAGAGCTTCACCGGCAGCCATATGCATTGGTGCATCGGAGAAGTCAAGAACCCCACAAAGAGCGACTTGGGCTTCTTTCCGTGCGACACGGCACCCGAACAGCGCACAGAAACCGGCCGGCGCGCCGAAATTGACAGCCGGGGTTCACCGTCCGCTGCGTCACCGCGACGCGTCGCTCGGCTTCCTGTTGAACCGGATGGGACGTGTTCAGTAGCTTCGAGTCGATGAGGCTGCGAGTCGCCGCGCCTGCCCGCATGGGCGCGCGGAACCGGATCCGACGCGTCCGCGTCGGACGGTTCGGGCTGCGGCGCACCAACCCAGGAGTCGGCCGGTGGCTTTCTATCAAGACCCCCCATCACTCGGGAACCAGTACGACGATGACCGCGTGCTGCGGTCCTACCTCGCGCGGGTGCTGCCGCGCGAGGTGGCCGCGTCGATCACGCCCTCGCTGCGGGAGATGGGCGAGCTCGCGGGCGGCCGCCTCTACCGCCTGCAGCTCGCCGATCGCCCGAACGAGCCGAAGCTCACGTCGTGGGACGCCTGGGGCAAGCGCGTCGACCAGATCGAGGTGACGCAGCTCTGGAAGGAGGCGGCGCGGATCGCGTGCGAGCACGGGGTCGTCGCGACGGCGTACGAGCGGGCGCACGGCGCGCTCTCCCGTGTCCACCAGTTCGCGCTCGCGTACCTCTTCGACGCGTCGAGCGACGTGTACACGTGCCCGCTCGCGATGACCGACGGCGCCGCGCGGGCGCTCCTCGCGAGCGAGAACCGCGCGCTCATCGACCGCGCGGTGCCCCGCCTGACGAGCCGCGACCCGGCGCTCGCCTGGACGTCGGGGCAGTGGATGACCGAGCGCACCGGCGGCTCGGACGTGGGGCGGAGCGAGACGGTGGCGCGGCCCGGGCCGGACGGGGCCTACCGGCTCCACGGGACGAAGTGGTTCGCCTCGGCCGCCACGTCCGAGATGGCGCTCGCGCTCGCGCGCCCCGAGGGCAACCCGGAGGGCAGCCGCGGGCTCGCGCTGTTCTACGTCGAGCTCGCGGGCGAGGCGGGGCGCCGCGAGGGCGTGCTGCTCAACCGGTTGAAGGACAAGCTCGGCACCCGCAAGGTCCCGACCGCCGAGCTCACGCTCGACGGCGTCCTCGCGACGCCGGTCGCGGGCCTCACGAACGGCGTCCGGGCGATCGCGCCCATGCTCAATGTCACGCGCACCTGGAACGCGATCGGCGCCATCGCGGGGATGCGGCGGGGGCTTTCGCTGGCGCGCTCCTACGCCCAGAGCCGCGTCCAGTTCGGCACGACGCTGGCGGAGAAGCCGCTGCACATGGACACCCTCGCCGAGCTCCAGGCCGAGTTCGAGGGCGCCTTCCACATCACCTTCCGCGCGATCGAGCTGCTCGGGCGCGAGGAGACGGGCTCGCTCACCGAGTCGGAGGCGAAGCTCCTGCGGCTGATGATCCCGCTCGCGAAGCTCACGACCGCGAAGCAGGCGGTGTCGGTGCTGAGCGAGGTGCTCGAGGCGTTCGGCGGGGCCGGCTACGTCGAGGACACGGGGCTGCCGCGCCTGCTGCGGGACGCGCAGGTCCTCACGATCTGGGAGGGCACGACGAACGTGCTCGCCCTCGACGCGCTGCGGGTGATCCAGAAGGACGGCTCGCTCGACGTCCTCGCGGCCGAGGTGGCGCGCCTCCTCACCGGCGTGGTCGAGCCGAAGCTCGCCGAGGCCGAGACGGCCGCGTCGCGCGCGGTGTCCCACGCCCGCGCGTGGATCAAGGAGATGGCCGCCAAGGACCGCCCCGGCCTCGAGGCGGGCGCCCGCCGGGTCGCGATCACCCTGGGCCGGGCGCTGCAGCTCGCCCTGCTCGTGCGCCACGCGGCGTGGGCCATGGACCGCGAGCGCAGCCGGACCGCGCTGG
This sequence comes from Sorangium sp. So ce887, assembly GCF_051521455.1. Taxonomy (NCBI): domain Bacteria; kingdom Pseudomonadati; phylum Myxococcota; order Polyangiales; family Polyangiaceae; genus Sorangium; species Sorangium sp. So ce887. Next base: position 8,221,966 of record NZ_CP150354.1, read on the forward strand.
CCGCGGCGGTCCAGTTCGAGCGCAACGGGGTCGACTGCATCCGCGACCACGACCCCGACACCATCGAGGCCCTCGCCGAGACGCGGCAGAAGCCCGCCACCTGAACCGACGACGCCGCACACGGCACTGAACAGCGCCCCGCCCAACCCGGGTGCTGCGCCGGCGTCAGCGGCCGGATCCGTCCTGCCTCGCGAGCCTCCGACGATTTTTCCGCGGGTTACCTGCGTTCTAAGCGCACAGAATAAATGATGGGTTTCAGATAGTTGCGGACGCGGTGGCGGACCGGAGGCGGACGACCTTTGTCCTACCGGCGCGCGAAGGCACTAGACGGAACTAACTGAACGGGCATACAGTAATCCGTAGCTGCGGCGCTGAACGCGTGCCCGACGGGGGCGGCGTGCGGGTGGTCCTGTCCCTGGGGGCGGGCGCTGCCGGCGCGGCGTCCCCGGGGGGTGAGATCCGCCTGCGCGCGCCCGCTCCGGCGCGCGAGGGACTTCGTCCGCCTCGTGGACGGATCGGGCACGCGTGGCCCCGGGCACGCGTGCGGCGCGCGGTGCTGGCGAGCGCACACGACGAGCTGCGAAGAGGCGAGATGAAGACGCAATACACGCTGCTGTCCGGCGAGACGGTCGAGTTCGCGACGCCGACCGGCGAGCTCGGCACCTTCTTGTCCCGGGTGCTGGCGGCGGCCCGGGATCCGTCGGTGTCCGAGGCCGAGCTGGCCGATCTCGTCCTCGGTCCGGAGAACCCGCTGCTGGACAGGACCGCCGTGGCGGGGCGGAGCGTCGCGACGGCGGAGGTGTACCGCGATCCGGCGTTCCACGTGATGCTCGACTGCCTGGCGCGCAAGCGGCTGCCGCCCGAGTCGGCGGTGGCCACGCCGCGGACGCGGTACACGATGACCGTGCCGGAGGCCGCGCAGCAGCTCGGCATCTCGGAGAGCGCGGTGCGCCAGGCGATCTACGCGGGGCGGCTGCGCGCGAGCAAGGAGGGCGGCACCTACTACCTCGATCCGCACGCGGTGGCGGGCTACCGGGTGAGCAAGCGCGGGCCGCGGCGGCAGGACCAGGACGCGAAGGGGCCGCCCGGCGGGACGCTCGACGCGCGCATCGGATCAGGCCCGGACGCGAGCTTCCGGGTGAAGCACAGCCGCGACGACTTCGAGCTGACGGAGAAGCGCGGACCGGAATGGACGGGCAGGATCCCCGCGGGGTGGCGGCGCATCGCCGTCCTCGGCACGTCGAAGGATCGCTCGCGTTACTGGGAGATCGAGCCGGCCGAGGGGGAGAGCGTGCTGCACTTCGAGGGGTTCTACGTCCGCGGGGGCTTCCGCATCGTCGAGACCGTGAGCAGCACGCAGCGGGCGGTGGCGGCGTTCAAGGGGTTCCAGCCGCGGTGAGCGCGGGCGGCGGGCCGGCGGCGGCGCGAGGGCAGCGGCGCGGCGAGCGCCGGAGCTCGGAGAGGCGGGCGCGGCGTGCCCCGGATCAGAAGCGGGCCTGGGCGCTCATGCCGCCGCCGAGGAAGTCGGGGTTCAGGAAGGTGCGCAGCGCGACGGTGCCCTCGGAGGGGTCGCGCTCCATGAAGGTGCCGTTGTTGTCGCGCACGTACTGGACCCACGCGATCGCGGAGAGGATCCGGCTGATATCCCACTTGAGGCTCGCGCGGGCCTGGAAGATGGGCACGGCGGACCGGTTGTAGGGCAGGATCGACAGGTTGCCCTGCTCGCGCACGACCACGGTGCGCGCGATCGGCGCGCTGAAGACGTCGAGCGAGGTCGTCTTGAACGTGGCGGGGAACTGGAGCCCCGCGCCGATGCCGGGGGTGAGCCGCGCCGACGCGATGTAGTAGTCGGCCGCCAGCGCGAAGAAGAGCTCGTCCCCCGTCCAGGCGCCGCCGGTCTCCGGGATGGTCTGGAAGGGGATGAAGCTCGGCTGGTTGCGCAGCACGAACGGCAGATCGCGGTAGATGCCGGTGACGCTCGCGCGCGCGTACCCCGACTTGAGGACCGCCTGGAGGGCGCCCGTGCGGGCCGGCTGGAGGGTGGTCACACCGGTGGACTCGAAGTCCTTGAGGTTCTGGTAGAGGTTCGACGCTTCGAGGCTCACCGCCCATGTCGTCTTGCCCGGCGTGTACGCCTCGGGCTTGAAGATGATATGCGGACGGTTCGGGTCGTTGCGGTAGAGGAGGAAGTCGACCGACTGCGGGATGGGCTCGCCCTTCGTGTGCGCGACGACGCGGGCCGAGGCGCCGTACGTATAGACCGGCTCGCCCGCGACGTCGGGCAACTCGAACCTCCCCTGCTGGAAGTAGCCGGCGCCGAGGTCGGCGTGCACGTACGGGTGGAGATCGGCGCCGCCGCCGAGGAGAAAGCCGTAGTTCGTCTGCGCGACGCTGATCTGCTCGACCTCGCTCGTGCCGGGGGTGAGCACCCGCTGGAGCTGGGTGAGGCTCGCGACCTTGAACCCGGCGAAGACGCTGAACCGCTCGGCGTCGAACTGGACCTTCGCGCCTGGCGCGGTGCCGATGATGCGCGGGAACATCGACTGGTTGATCGATCCGTTCGTGCCGCCCCACGAGATGTCGTAGAGGTAGCCGAGGCGAAAGCGGTCGGTGTCGAGGGGCCAGAGCGTGATGCCGAGGCCGGTCTTGCCGTCGGCCTTGCCGTCCGTGTGATAGAAGGCGCGGATGAACGAGCCGGCGTCGTAGAACGCCTGATTGACGTTGTTGTTGTTCCTGGACAGCGACGCGATGTCGATGCGCAGGACGAGCGAAGCCTCGGTGTCCAGCCGCTCGATGAACCCAGGCATCTTCTTGTAGAGCGCGAGGTGCGTCAGGTTCTCGCGCCCGCTGAAGCGGGAGTTGAGGTTGTCGAAGAAGAGCCGGTACTGCTTGCGATCGCCGATGCTCAGGTTCAGCGAGAGCGGCTGCGCCTGGCCCGTGTCGTGGAGCAGGTCGTCGTCGCCGAGCGTCCAGGTGAGGCGCGTGTCCATGGCGTCCCCCACCCGGACGGGCGGCTCCTCGGCCGCGACGCGGCGCTCGTGCCGCGGCAGCGCGGTCGGGGCGGGGGCCTGCGCCGGCGCGGGCAGCGCGGTCGGGGCCAGCGCGGCGGGGGCCGGAGCCGCCGCGGCGGGGGCCGGGGCCGCCGCGGCGGGCTCCGGGGTCGGCGCGGCGGGAGCCTGAGCCGGCGGCGCAGGCGCCGGCGCGATGGGGGTCTCGACGGGCGCAGCGGGCGCCGGCGCGGCCTGGCCGGGGACCGGCTGGGGCTGGCCCAGCGCCGGCGGCGCGAGGGTGACCAGCAGGGCCGCGGAGACAGCAGGGGCGAGGAGCGCGCTTCGGTGCATGGCGGGCGGTGGGCTTCCTTGGGCCAGGGGGATCCGGCGGGCGCGGCGCGGCCGCGGCGAAGAAAGGTGGTGGCTAGTTGGTCTCCGCGTCGTTGTCGTTGAGGCTGCGCCGCCGCACGCAGGCCTCGTTCGAGGGCTTCGCGGCGGGCGCGCAGCCGGGCGCCTCGCAGACGAGATCGTCCGGACAGCGGGCCTCGATCGTCCAGTTCAGCGAGCCGCCCGAGAAGTTCCGGAGCGTGCCCGTCACGGCGTCGAGCACCTCGCCCCGGTGGGACGTCGGATCGAAGGCGCTCACCGTGCCCGTCTGGATCTGGATCATGCTCGACCCGTCCGTGACCTTGTAGTTCCCGCGCGCGGAGTAGCTCGTCCACTCGCTGCACTCGGGGTCGCGCGAGCACGCGTTCCCGCAGCTCCCCTCGGCCGGGCTCTCGAAATCGACCTGGCCGTCGCCGTTGAGATCGCAGCTCGACTGCTCCGGGCCGAAGACGTTGTTCCTCGCGGGCTTCGGGCCGAAGTTCTCGCTGATGTGGAACCCCTCGACGCGCACGAGCCCGCTCTCGAGGCGCTCCATGGCCGAGGCGTCGGCGATCGTCCGCGCGTCGAGCCCCCTCGGCTCCGGGACCTGGCACTCCGCCCCTTCCTCGAAGGGCGCGATCTCGTAGGAAGGGAACGAGAGCTCGGTGAAGCCGAAGAACTCGTTCACGGTGCCCGCGAGGTACTCGAGCCGATCGCAGACACGCATGTTGGCGGGGGTGTTGAAGTTGTACGCGAAGAGGTGGTTGTACCCGCCGTCCTGGCCCCCGAGGTCGGTGACGTAGAAGCCATCGCTCGCGACGCGCGTGACGACGACCCGCTGGGGAGCAGCGGTGTTGACCTCGATCCCCTCGAACGCGTAGGGCGTCGCCGAGCCGCCCCCCTGGATATCGGCGATGCGCGGCAGGGCGTAGGCGACGGGCTTCGAGGCGCCCGCGCTGAAGGTGCCGCCCTCCTCGGTGTCGTCGTCGGCGAACGCGCACCCGGGGTCGGCGGGGAAGTCGATGAGCACGTCGCCCGGCGCGTCGTCGTTGGCGCCGTTCGCGCACGCGGGCTGGCCGTCCCGGGGCGCGGGCCGGTAGCCGACGTCCTCGACCCAGAGCCGGGTGGGCCCGTAGACGGCCGTCACGTGGACGACGCCCTCCGCCACCCCGTCGCGCAGACGGAGGTTGCGGCCGACCGCGAGCCCCTCCTCGTCGGCCTCGACGTCGACGACGGCCCCGGGCTCGACGCTGAGCCGGACCATGCCGTCGAAGGGCGCCCGGCGACCGGCGGGATCGCGCGCCTCGACCCGGAACGCCCAGGCGTCGACCGCGTCGCCGCGGTTGGCCGGCAAGGGCGCGTCGGCGGGAGGCGGCGCCTCGCCGTTCACTTGAACGACCTGGACCCAGAAGCTCGAGACGCCCCGGGGCGGTCCGGCGTCGCTGCCGCACCCGGCGAGCGCCGCGGCCAGGAGGGCCGCCCGGAGCCGCGCCCGCGGCGTCACTGGCCCACCATCCGCAGGCGGCCGTCGGAGAAGTTGCCGAGCCGCCGGTCGACGCACGGCAGGTACTTGCACTGCTCGCCGGCGGCGCTGCACGGGGCGAGCGCGCTCTCGCACTGCCGCCGCACCTCGGCGGTCGGCGCCGCGGCGCAGACGTCGCGCTGGTAGGCGGCGACGTCGTCGCGGCAGCGCGCGAGCACGCACGCGCCCTGGGCGCACGGCGCGTCGCCGGTCGCGCACACCGCCCCCTCGACGACCGACTCGGGGCACGCGCAGACGTAGCCCTCGCCCACGCCCGCGCAGTCGGCGTCCCGCTGGCACGACGCGAGCTCGCCGCGGTCGTCCGCGCCGCACGGGCGGCCGGCGCGGATGTAGTCGATCAGCGCGTCGCGCTGCTGCACCTGGGTGTCGAACTGGGTGGTGTTGCGCTGGAGCACGCGGAACCCGCTGCCGCCCTGGGCGAGGTAGTTCGACGTCGCGAGCTCGTAGGTGGAGATCGGATCGATCGGCTGCCAGCACCGGCCGGCCTCGACGTCGCAGCTGCCCGAGAGGCCCCCCGGGCAGTCGGCGTCGCCGTCCGGGCACGCGATCGGCGGGTCGTGAGCGCCGATATAGACGTGGGTCGCGACGCCGGGCGCGGCGCCCTCGGAGGCGCGCCCGGCGCAGTCGATGACGACCCGCGCGCCCGCGATCTGCGCCTGCGACACGCACCCGCGGCCGCTCGATCGGCGCGCCACGAAGTCGAAGAGGTCCTGCACCTCGAGCCCGGAGAGCTGCATCTTCGAGATCGAGTTGTCGAAGGGGAAGATGTTGAACATCTGCTCGACCGTCACCGGTCCGGGCACGAGGTCGGCGCGGATGCCCGTCGTGTTGGTGAGCGAGAAGTCGGTCTGGATGCCGAGGCGCAGCCACATCGCTGCGGCGATCATGTTGCCGAGCGGCGAGTCGCCGCCGCTCGTCGAGAAGCGGCGCGAGCCGTCGAGCGCGTAGCCGACCAGGAGATCGAGGTTGGCGAGCGCGTCGAGCCCCTGCGCGTACGGCTCGAGCACCGAGGCGACGATCGGATCGGCGGGCACGCTCTCGGTCACCGGGAAGAGCTCGTAGCGGTTCGAGATCACCTCGAAGCCGTTCAGCGGGTCGTGGTCTTTGCCGAGCTCCGAGGCGTCCTTGGACAGCACGAGGTCGAGGCGTCCGACGAACTTCGCGAAGGCGCCGGAGTGCGCGAGGACCACGTCGCGCGGCGCGCAGTAGCGCCGGCGCTTCTCGCCCTCCTCCGGGGAACGCTCGTCGTTCAGGAGGATGTAATGGCTCTGCTTCTCCTCGTCGTAGTACCGCGAGCAGTCGCGGACGCGCTTCGGCGGCTGGAGCACGATGTGGTTGTGCCCGCCGAGCACGACGTCGATGCCCGTCGTCGTCTCGATCATCCGCTCGTCGACGTCGAGCCCGAGGTGGGTGACGAAGACGATGACGTCCACCGTGGGGCGGAGCAGATCGACGTAGAACTGCGCGACCTCGGTGGTGTTCAACGGGGTGACGCCGAGCCGGTTCGGCGCCTCGAAGATCGACGTCAGGCTGGAGAGGTTGCCCATCCCGATGACGCCCACGCGGAGGCCCTCGAGATCGAAGACCGTGAACGGCTGCAGGATCGCGCCGAGCGGGGAGGCGCCGGGCTGCGCGGGGTCCTCGAGGAGGTAGTTCGCCGCGAGGATGGGGAAGCCGGCATTCTGCTGGAGCTGGATGCCGAGGTTCAGCGCGCCGCGGTCGAATTCGTGGTTGGCGACGATCATGGCGTCGACGCCCATCGCGCCGAGGGTGCGGATCTCCGCCTCGCCCGAGTAGAAGTTGAAGATCGGCGCCCCCTGGAAGCAGTCGCCGCCATCGAGGTGCAGCGCGCGCGACGACCGCGCGCGCTCGCGGCCGATGATATGGGACATGCGCGCGGCGCCGCCGACGTTGGCGATGGAGGTCGCCTCGCCGAGGCCGAGCCCCGCGTCCACCTGGCCGAGCTGCAGGTTGTACGGGAAGAGCCGCGAGTGGATGTCCGACGTGTGGAGCAGCGTCAGGTGCACCTGCCCCACGAGCCGCGTGGGCGGATTCTCCTGCTCGCAGCCCGCCGCGCACAGGCCGAGCGCCACGGCGCAGGCGGCCAGCGCGCGCGACACGCGCGACGCGGCCGGCGCCGCGGGCGAACGCCCCGCCGCGCCCGTCACGCCGCGCGCCGGAGAGAGGAGAGCCTCGGAGGGCGGTGTCGTTGCCCCCGGCGCCGCGCCCATGGCTTTACGGGACTTCATGGAGCGGCATCACGCTAGGAAGCCCTCCACGCGAGCTCAAGCGAAAAGGAGGTGAAGGCGGCGAGGCGGTCGACCCGCGGCGCAGGTCACCGCGCGTCGCGCTCTCCCGTGAGCAGATCGTAGAGATCCGGCGCGAACGCCGCGGCGACGCAGCACTCGACCTCCTCCGCCGTGGCGTAGGCGAGCGCCTCCGCCGCGACCGCCTCGGCCTCGGCGACCGTCACGCGCCGGAGCGTCTCCTTGATTTCAGGGATCGCCGCCGCCTCCATCGAGAAATCGCGGAGGCCGAGGCCGAGCAGGAGCAGGGCGGCGAGCGGGTCGCTCGCCATGGCGCCGCAGAGCGACACCGGGCGACCGAACTCCTGCCCCGCCCGGATCACCTTCGTGATCAGCCGGAGGATCGAGGGATCGAAGGGCGAGGCCAGGTAGGCGAGCGAGCGGCTGGTCCGGTCGACCGCGAGCGCGTACTGGATGAGGTCGTTCGTCCCGAGGCTCATGAACGCGGCCTCGCGCGCGAAATGGTCGACCATGATCGCCGCCGCGGGCACCTCGATCATCACGCCGAGCGGGATCTCGTCGGCGCACGGCTGGCCGCGGGCGCGCACCTGCTCCTGCGCGCGGTGGAGCAGCGCGCGCACCTGACGGAGCTCGCCGAGGCCCGCGACCATGGGGATCATGATCCGCACGTCGCCGTAGGCGGAGGCGCGCACCATGGCGCGGAGGTGCTCGAGGAAGACGTCGGGGCGCGAGAGGGCGAGCCGGACCGCGCGGAGGCCGAGCATCGGGTTCATCTCCGGCGGCACCTGGAAGGTGGAGACGAACTTGTCGCCGCCGATGTCGAACGTGCGCAGCGTGACCGGCTTCGGGCGGAGCGCCTCGACGACGGCGCGGAAGATCTCGAACTGCTGGTCCTCCGAGGGGGGAGACGTGCGATCGATGTAGAGGAACTCGGTCCGGTAGAGGCCGATGCCGTCGGCGCCCTGGTCGCGCGCGAGGATCGCCTCGGCCGGGAGCTCGACGTTGGCCCGGAGCGACACCTTGACCCCATCCTTCGACTGGGCCGCGCGGTGCCGGGACTCCGAGAGCGCCTTGGCGAGCGCGCCGAGGCGCTCGGCGCGGGCGCGCGCCTCGGCGAGCTCGGCGGGCCCGGGGCGGACGATGACCGAGCCGCGCAGGCCGTCGATCACGACGACGTCGCCCGTGATCACGCGCTGCAGCACGTCGCTGACGCCGACCACAGCCGGGATCTCCAGCGCGCGGGCCATGATGGAGGTGTGGCTCGTGCGGGTGCCGACCTCGGTGACGAAGCCGACGACCGGTTCGTCGACCATGGCCGCGGTGTCCGCCGGCGATAGATCGTGCGCGATGAGGATGGTCGGCCCGGAGAAGCGCGGCAGCGCCGCGCCGAACGTCGCGGGCATGGCGATCGAGTTCTGCAGCTCGATCAGGCTGCGGGTGGAGAGCGGCGAGGTGTCCCGCGAGGACGGCGGCTCCTGGGGCGGGAGGCTGAAGGCGCGCAGCAGGCGCTCGCCGACGAACATGACGTCGTGGCTGCGCTCGCGCAGGTACGGATCGTCGAGGGCGGCGAAGCGGCCGGCGATCGCCTCGCAAGCGGTCACGACCGCCCACTCGGCGCATTGCCGCTCCTCGGTGACCTGGCGCTTCACGGCGTCGGCGAGCACCTCGTCGCCGAGCATCAAGAGGTACGCTTCGAGGATCGACGCCTCGGCGCGGTGATCGCCGACGCGCTTCGACATGTCGCGGAGCTCGTCCTGCGCGCGCTCGACCGCGGCCTCGAAGCGCCCGATCTCTGCCTTGATCTCGCCGGAGCTGACGCGGCGGCGCGGGTGATCCGTCCTGTGCCCGCCGATCACGACGGCGGCGCCGATGGCGACTCCGGGCGACCCGGAGATGCCCCGCAGCGTCTCGGTCCGGGCGCCGGGCGGCAGCGAGCTCCCGCGGGCGCCGGGCGCCGCCGGGTCCCGGGCGCCGGGCGCCGCCGGGTCCTGGGCCCCGGGCGGCTCCGGGTCGCTCCGGACGCCGGACGCCGTCGCGTCGCCGCGGGCGGCGTCCGCCGGGGCGGTATGAGGGCCCGGGGCCCCCGCGGAGAACGCGCTCCGGCCGCGCGTCACTCGGGCTCTCCGAAGCGCGAGGCGATCAGCGCGCCGATGGCGGAGACCGCCTCGGCGGCCTGATCGCCGGTCGCGCGGACCTCGATCACGGTGCCCATCGAGCCGCAGAGCAGGAGCACGCCCATCACGCTCTTCGCGTTGGCCGACTGCCCATCAGGCCCCATCAGCGAGATCTCGCAGTCGTAACGGCCGGCGAGCTGCACCAGCTTCGTCGCGGCGCGCGCGTGCAGCCCGCGCACATTGATGATGGTGAACCGCATCGTCACCGGCTCGGTCGTCACCGCTCGCCCCCCGTCACGCTCTTGTCCGACGCCGGGCGAGACTCCGGCGCGGCCGCTCCCGGCTGAACCCGCCGGAAATCCACGCTGGGCGTCCCGGCCATGCCCTCACCCGCCCCCGAGGGTACTACACTACTGCTCACCCGGGCGACGTCCCGGTGCACGACCGTGATCGGGAGCCCCGTCTTCCGCCGCAGGCTGTCGCTGAGCACGTTGGTGAGCACGACGGAGCGGTGCCGGCCCCCGGTGCACCCGATGCCGATCGTGAGATAGCTCTTTCCCTCGCTGGCGTAGCGCGGCATGCAGAACGAGAGCAGCCCCTCCGTTCTGCTGATGAACTCGAGGGCATCGGCGTTCTTCAGGATGTACTCCCGCACCGGCTCGTCGTTGCCCGTCAGCTCGCGGAGGCCGTGGACGAAATACGGGTTGTCGAGGAAGCGGACGTCGAAGAGCAGATCGGCGTCGAGCGGGATGCCGTACTTGTAGCCGAACGAGATGAACCGGGTGGACATCCGGGGCACATCGACCTTCGCCGGGCGCAGCCGCTCGATGACGACGCGGCGCAGGTCGTGCGTCGACAGCCGCGTCGTGTCGAGCTCGATGGTCGCCCTCGCCCGCAGCGACGCGAGCCGCTCGCGCTCGAGGAGGACGCCGTCGAGCATCGCGATGGCGCCGCTGCCGCCGGTCGTCAGCGGGTGCGGGCGCCGGGTCTCGCTGAAGCGCCGGAGCAGCGTCTCGTCCGAGGCGTCGAGGAAGAGGATCACCACGTCGCGGCCGACCCGGATCGAGTCGAGCGCCGCCGTGGCGCCCGCGAGGAACGAGCCCACCCGGACGTCGATGCCGAGGCCGATCCGGGTGATCCCGCCCGCCTCGCACGCCTCGACCGCCGGCCGGACGAGCGACGTGGGCAGGTTGTCGACGCAGAAGAAGCCGAGATCCTCCAGGGCGTGGAGCGCCGTCGACTTGCCCGCGCCCGAGAGGCCCGTGACGACGACGACGCGCGACGTCGCGCCGTCGGGCGGCGGCTGCGCGGGCGGCTGCGGATCGCCTCCGCCGCTCACCCTCGCCTCCTCGGCCGCGGCAGGCTCACGGACGACTCCGTGGCGTCGAACCCGGGGCTCGGCCGCTCCGGGAGCGGGGGCGGCCTCCCCCGCTCCACGGGCTGCCGGAAGGCGCTGCTCGGCGGGCTCTGCACGGCCCGCCCCGGCCGCGGCGGCCGGGGCGGGCCGTGCGGCGCCGCGTGGCGCGGGGCCCCCTCCTCCGCGAGCCGCACCGGCGGCGGGACCGACGACTCCTCGGCCGAGCGCTCGCGGAGCAGCTCGCCCTCGACGTTGCCGAAGAACTCGCGCGCCGCGTGGAACCCGGCGTTCTTCAGGAGCTCGTTGCGGGCGGCGACCTCGAGGATCGACGCCATATCGCGGCCCGGGCGCACCGGGATGACGAGCTCGCGGATCTTCACGCCGAGGATGGTGTGGTACCGCTCGTCGAGCCCGAGCCGGTCGTACTCGGTGTCCTTCGACCATTCGACCAGCTTCACCACGACGTCGATCCTCTTGCGCTCGCGGATCGAGGTGACGCCGAAGAGGTCCTTCACGTTGAGGATGCCGAGGCCGCGCACCTCGAGGTGGTACCGGAGGAGCTCCGCCGGGGCGCCGAACACCATGCCGGGCGGGCGGTAGTCGCACTCCACGGCGTCGTCGGCCACGAGCCGGTGGCCGCGCATCACGAGGTCGAGCGCGCACTCGCTCTTGCCGATCGCGCTCGATCCCACGAGCATGAGGCCCACGCCGAAGACGTCGACGAGCACGCCGTGCAGACGGATGCGCGGCGCCAGGCGGTCGTCGAGCAGCGCGTGCAGGGCGGTGATCGTGACGCTCGACCGCACCGCCGAGACGAGGAGCGGCGTCCCGCTCTCCTCGGCGCACTGCGCGAGCTCCGGCACGGGGACGAAGCCGATGCCGGAGCCGTTGGTCTCGAACGGCTGGTCGCCCTGCGTGATGATGACGCAGCAGAGGCCGAGCTCGAAGAAGCCGCGCAGCGACAGGAGCCGGTCCTCGCGGGTGAGCTTGTGCAGGAACGAGAGCTCGGTCTGCCCGAGGATCTGCACCCGCGTCGGGACGATGCCGTGGAAGTGGCCGACGAGCGCGAGCCCCGACTTCTGGATGCGGGTGTTCATGATGGGCCGGTCGAGGCCCGCCGCCCCGGCGATCAGCGTGAGCTCGATGCCGAGCCCTTCGTCGGCCATCAGGCTCCGCACCGTGAGGGCGGGGCGGTCGGGCCGCCCTGCGCCGGTGGGGGGCACCCGGCCGCCTCCGTCCCCTTCCTGTGTGCTGCCGCGCGAGCTGCTCATGATACCGACCTCCCTTCCTCGGCGGCGATGAGCTCGAACGCCGCCCGCCCGGTCGAGGCGCCGAGCAGCCGCCTCCTGAACGCCTCGTCCCGCAGGAGGCGGGAGATGCGCGCCAGCGTCTTCAGGTGCTCCCCGGTGGCCCGCTTCGGCCCGATCACGGCGACGAGGATGGACACCGGCGCCCCGTCGATCGCGTCGAAGTCGATCGGCTTCGGGCAGAGCAGCACGGCGCCGATCAGCCGCTCGACGCCCTCCATGGCGCCGTGGGGGATGGCCACGCCGCTGCCGACGCCGGTGGACTGCAGGCGCTCGCGCTCGGCGAGGACGCGCTCGATGTCCTCGGTCTTGACCCCCTGCTGCGCTGTCGCGAGCAGGGCGGCGAGCCGGTGGAGCGCGTCCGCCTTGGAGCGGACGACCCCCTCCTGCTCGCTGGCGACGGATACCTGGTGCGCGGTCAAGATGTCGCAGACTTGCATGCTGATTTCGGCGCTCGGGAGAGGTGAGAGGGCTCTGGAGTGGCGCCCGTGGCACGGACGGCGCGGCGCTCGGCCAGGGCCAGGCGCGCCGACGGTGGCCATCGTACCCTGGGGACCTCGGGTACGCGACTCAAGGACGCCATCGCGGCCAGCGGCCCCGGAGGGAGCGTCCTTCGCCTCGTGATCGCAGACGACCGCCGCAGCGCGGGCGGCGGGATCCTCGGGCGCGTTGCGCGCTCGGGTGCGGGATCAGGCCCGCAGCGACGATCGCCGTTCGACGCCGCGGCGGCTCGCCTGCGGGAGACCGCCGCCGCCGCGACGGCGAGCGCTGCGGCTCACCTGCGGAGAGCCGCCACCGCCGCGACAGCGAGCGCGGCGGCTCGGATGGGGTGCGCCCCGCCGACTCGGCGGCTCAGGATCGCGTGCGTCCCGCCCCTGCCACCGCTTCCCTCTCCACCTCGGCGGCGTACTCTCCGGCGCTCGTACCGCCGCGCTTGCGCGCTATGGTGTGCCCCTTTCCATCGCGGATCTGCCGCTCGATCTTGTCGTGGACCATGTCGATCGACGCGTACATGTCCTCACCCCGCTCGGTCGCCTGGAAGGCCAGGCTGCCGGAGGAGATGCGGACGTCGGCGACGTGGGTCAGGCCCTCGACGGAGAGGGTGACCTGCGCCGTCATCGCCTGCCTAAGGAATTTCTGGAGCTTGGCGACCTTCTCGTGAGCATACTTTTTGACGGCCTCGGTACCCACCATGTGCCGGAACGTGATCGTAATGTTCATCGGGCCAGCCTTCCTTCCCTGACGCGTAGAGGAGACAATCGACTACGGCTACAGAGCACCCCTCCATCACCATAGTAACACTGCTGTAGAGCTCCGGTCTGCCCTCAACGGCGCGGCGCTTTCGTTTTGTTTGGCTCCGTTTCGTTCTGCTCGTTCTGCATGCCCTTGCTGGGTCTCGCCGAGTTTTGCCGCGTCTTGCCGCGCCGCGCTGCGTCCGGCGTGGCCTCCACGCGTCCTCTTCAACAAGTCTTGGCACGCCCGGCTTGTTCCAGGGCCCGGCGCACCGTGTGCGGGGCGTGGCCAGAAGCCAGCGCGATCTCGCCGATCGTGGGTGTGCGCCCAAGCTCGGCCGCGAGCCGCCTCGCGCTCCCGAGGACCACGTGGAGCACCTCGACGTCGCCCGAGTCCAGCGGCTCGGCCACGCGGAGGCCCTCGGACTCGAGCTGGTCGATGATGTACTCCACCTCCTCATACGAGACCGGCCGGCGGTCGATGACGTCGGCGATGTCGTTGAGGTCCACCCGACCGGTCGACCGATGGCGCGTAAGGAGCTCCTGGATCATGTCGTCAATGACAGGCCGCACGGAGCTAGGGTGCCACCTTCGCGCAGGCCGCGCACGCGCAGGCCGCCCCAGCGCCGGCGCCCGCACCGCTGAGCCGCCCGAGCGCTCCGGCCCGTCCTCCGCGACCGCCCCGGCGGCCGGGGCGCTCGCAAAGGCCTGAACAGCTGGCTCGCGGGGCGCCGGCCGCCTCGCCTCGTCCCCGCGTCATGGCCACGGCGCCCGGTTTCCGTCCCCACCTCGTCGGCTCCACCTCGGCGCATTGGCAGCACCCGCACCGGCTCAACAACGTTTCCGCCAGGAACCGCGGAGATATGATAGACACAGTGGAGTCATCGAGCGGATACATATCAGGAGATCTCTCCATGCGCTGGACTCCTCCCGAATCGCGATCCCGTTATGCGATCCGCGACCATATCGAGGCGAACCTCGATCCGGTCAAGGACCATCAAGAAATCGCGTTTCTCACGACATACTATGATTTCCCGTGGGACACGCAGCGCGGCCTCGAGCTCGCGCTGCTCCGTGTCTTCGGCATCGCGAAGGGCACACCGCTCCTGGTGCAGACAGGGGAGCTCCTGCAGCGCACCCAGAAGCGCTACGATGACACGACCCTCATCCTCTCCGAGATCCTGGAGAACGGATACGACAGCGAGCGCGGCCGGGCGGCGCTCCGGCGCATGAACCAGCAGCACAGGCGCTACACCATCCCGAACGACGAGTACCTGTACACGCTGTCGACCTTCATCTTCGAGCCCGTCCGCTGGAACGAGCGCTTCGGCTGGCGGCCGCTGACCCGGAAAGAGAAGCTCGCGGGATATCACTACTGGAAGCAGGTCGGGACGCTCATGAACATCCAGGACATCCCGCCGAGCTTCGAGGCGTTCGAGCGCTTCAACCTCGAATACGAGGCGGAGCACCTGCGGTTCTCGGAGAACAACCATCGGCTCGCCGTCGCGACGCGCGACCTCATGCTCGGCTGGGTGCTGCCGAAGGCCCTGTGGCCGCTCGGGGCGCAGGTCATCCACGCGCTCATCGACGATCCCCTGCTCGACGCGGTCGGGCTGCCGCGGCCGCCGCCCGCGCTGCGCCGCATCGTCGCGGCGGCGCTCCGCGCGCGCGGCCCGCTGCTGCGGGCGATGCCGCGCCGGCGCTCGCCGCGCCTGCTCACCAGGATGAAGAGCCGCACGTATCCGGAAGGTTACCGCGTCGAGGACCTCGGCGCGCGGTGACCCTGCATCGGCCCGTCAGCGCATCGGCGCATCCGCGCCGGAGGGGAGACCGCCTGTCCGTTCAGGGCAGCTGGCGCCGCAGGAACTTGAGCGCCTCGCGCGCCGCCGGGTTCACCGGCTCGTAGACGTCGGGGCTCTTCCGGAGCGGCGCGCCGATCGGCTCGCCGGGACGGGCGCCGAGGATGCGCTCGACGTCCTCCAGGAGCGATTGCATCGAGTCGAAGCGGTTCCCGGGCAGCTTGCGGAGCGCGGTGGCGACCAGCGCCTCGAGGCGCCGGTCGATGCCGGGGCGGATCGTGCTCAGCCGGGGGGCCGGCGTGCAGGCGTGCTGGGCGACGACCACCACGTCGTCCGGCGAGGAGAAGGGCAGCTGGCCGGCGAGCATGCGAAACATCGTGATACCGAGGGCGTAGATGTCGGTGCGGCCGTCGACCGGATCGGCGAGGGCCTGCTCCGGGGCCATGTAGGGGACGGTGCCCAGCACGAGGCCGGCCGCGGTCACGGGGCCCGATCTCAGCTTGGCGAAGCCGAAATCCATCACCTTGATCACGCGCGGGCCGCTCGGGGAGCGGACGAGGAACATGTTGTCCGGCTTCACGTCGCGGTGGACGATCCCGACCGCGTGCGCGTCGGCGAGCGCCGACGCCGCCTGCCGTATCAGCGGCAGCGCGACGGCCTCGCTCACGGCCACCTCGCGGCGGAGCAGGACGCCGAGCGACTCGCCGGTGAGGAGCTCGAGCACGATGAATGGGGAACCGTCCTTGCGCTCTCCCGCGTCGAGGACCCGGATGATGTTGGGGTGCCCGAGCTCGGCCGCCACCTCGAGCTCGCGGAGGAACCGCTCGCGCTGGGTCCGGTCCGCGGCGAAGTTGCGGTTCAGGATCTTGATCGCGACCTGCTCCTTCGTGCGGCTGTCCACCGCGAGGTACACGCGCGACATCCCGCCGGCGCCGATGAAGCCCTGGATCACGTAGCGATCCTCGAGGACGGCGCCGAACTGCCGCGTCGGCTGCGCGGGCGGCGCGGACGACAGGGACTCGACGAGGCGGGAGCCGTCGTCGGGACAGAAGCCGTAAGAGCGGTCGGCGTACGCGCGGTGGCAGCGCGGGCAAATCATGGACGCGCGTCATGATGGCGGCGCGAACGGGGAACCTCAAGGGAACTTGCGCCCGGCGGGCAATCTCGCGAGGGGCCGACGAGCGACGAGCGGCCGACGAGACGAGAGGGCGGGCCAAGGGGGTGAGGCCGCGATCTACCTCGCCGGAGCGGCGGCGCGTCCCGCCGCTCCGGCGAGGTAGATCGCGGCGCGCACCTCGGCTATGTGTGCGACTTTCCTCGTCAACGCGACGATCACCTCGAGCCCGAGAAGAGACAGACCGTGACCTCACCGAAGCACCCTGCGACCCTCATCCCCGGCGACGGCATCGGCCCCGAGATCGTGGAGGCGACGCTGCGCGCCCTCGACGCCCTCGGCGCGCCTTTTGAATGGGAGACGTGCGTGGCCGGCATGGCCGGCGTCAAGGAGGCCGGCGATCCCCTGCCCCGGGCCACGCTCGACAGCATCCACCGCACGCAGCTCGCGCTCAAGGGGCCGCTCGAGACGCCGATCGGCGGGGGATACCGCTCCTCGAACGTGCGCCTGCGGCAGGAGTTCAAGCTCTTCGCGAACGTGCGGCCCGCGCGCACGCTGGTCCCGGGCGGCCGCTACGAGAACATCGACATCGTGCTCGTGCGCGAGAACCTCGAGGGCCTCTACGTGGGCTTCGAGCACTACATCCCGATCGGCAGCGACGAGCACGCGGTGGCGATCGGCTCGGGCGTGAACACCCGGGTCGGCTCGCGCCGCATCGCCGAGTTCGCCTACGACTACGCCGAGAAGCACGGCCGCAAGAAGGTCACCATCGTCCACAAGGCCAACATCATGAAGGCCCTCACCGGCCTCTTCCTCGAGACCTCGCGCGAGGTGGGCAAGGGCTACGAGGGCCGCGTGGCGACCGACGAGCGCATCGTGGACGCGTGCGCGATGCAGCTCGTGCTGAACCCGTGGCAGTTCGACGTCATCGTCACGACGAACCTCTTCGGCGACATCCTCTCGGACGAGATCGCGGGCCTCATCGGCGGCCTCGGCATGGCGCCGGGGGCCAACATCGGCCAGCACGCCGCCATCTTCGAGGCGGTGCACGGCTCGGCGCCGGACATCGCCGGCAAGGGCGTGGCGAACCCGATCGCGCTGATGCTCGCCGCCGCGATGATGCTCGACCACGTGGGTCACCAGGAGCTCGCCGGCCGCCTGCGCGCCGGGATCGACGGGGCGCTGAACGTGGACGGGGTGCGCACCGGCGACCTCGGCGGCAAGTCGGACACGAAGGCGCTCACGGACGCCATCGTGGCGCGCATCCAGAACGGCTGAGCGGTCGCGGCGGACCTCGTGTCGGCCGTCGCCGCGGAGGGCGCCGCGGGCGCGGCGCTCGCGTGTCCGCCGTCGCGGCGGAGGGCGCCGCGGGCGCGGGATCAGTCGCCGCTCGAGGGCGCGTCCGAGAGCGGGAGCGTGAAGTGGAAGGCCGTCGTCTCGCCCGGCTCGCTCCGCGCCCAGATGCGACCGCCGTGCGCCTCGACGATGCCCTTGCAGATGTAGAGCCCGAGGCCCGTCCCGGGCGGGCTCCGCCTGGACGGGGCTGACGCGAGCCGCTGGAAGCGCTGGAAGAGCCTCGGCAGATCGTCCGGATGGATGCCCGGCCCGCGGTTCTCGACGGCGATCTCCGCCTCGGCGTCGCGGCGCGAGAGCGTCACCCGGATCGGCGCGGCGGGGTCGCCGTACTTGGCGGCGTTGACAAGGAGGTTCCCGATCACCTGCTCGATGCGCGCCTCGTCCACGTGGACGAGCGGCACGTCGTCGTCCGCGGTGAGCACGACGTCGCGCTCCGGCCGCTCCGCGGCGGCGAGCTCGACGGCGTCGCGGAGGTGGGCGCGCAGGTCCGTCGGCCGCCGGTCGAGGGAGAAGCGCCGCGCCTCGATCTTTGAAGCGTCGAGCAGATCCCCCGTCATCCGCTCGAGGCGCTGGACGCTGGCCAGGATCTTCTGGCTCCACGGCCTGATGTCGGCGGCCTCGGACCTTCGCGACAGCACGCCCGCGCACGCGGTGATCGCGGTGAGCGGCTGCTTGAGGTCGTGCGCCACGATGGTGATCCACTCCTCGCGGAGCCGCTCGCGCTCCATGAAATGGGTGACGTCCTCGTAGCTGGCGATGGCGCCGAGGATCGTGCCCTGGCCGTCGCGGATGGGGCCGGCGCTCACCACGACGGGGACGTGGCTCCCGTCGGTCCTCCGGAACCACAGCTCCGCGCAGGTCGTCCCCTGGCCGCGCGCCGCCCGGACGAGGGGCATCTCGTGGTGCGGAAGGGGCTGCCCGCCCGGCGCGCAGAGGAGCGCGCGCTGGGCGGGCGCGGGCGTCGTGAGCGGGTGCGGGCCGCCGCAGAGCTGCTCGCAGCGGCGGCTCGCGAGGAGCGAGCGGTCGCCGCGCTCGTCGAAGACGGCGATCGCGACGGGGAAGTCCTCGATGATGCTGCGCAGCCACTGCCGCTCCGCCGCGAGGCGGGCGTCCGCCTCGCAGGCCGCGGCCCGGGCGTCCCGGTGGAGCGCCTCGGCGCGCTGCTCCGCCTGCGCGCGCGCGTCGGCGTCGTCGACGCGCGCGCCGTGGAGGCGGCGCTCGGCGCCCCGTTCGACCTCGCGCTCGGCGGCCGCCAGGGCGAGGGCGAACAGCGCGCCGAGGGCCTGGACGCGCGGGAGGAGCTCCAGCGAGGGCGCGCTGCGGCCGCTGAACGCGCAGGTGAGGACGCCCAGCAGCCGGTCTGCGCCGAGCAGGGGGGCGGCCAGCACCCAGCAGGCCTTCAGGCAGGTCTCGATCGCGCGGATATCGGCGAAGCGATCGAGGGCCGCGTCGTCCGCCGCTGCCTGCTCGACGCGGCGACTCTCTGCGGCGCTCAGGGCGAGGGACGGGGTGCTCGTGAGGTCGTCGAGCGCCCCGGCGAGCGCACCCGGCAAGCCGGAGGAGGCGAGCAGGCGGAGGGGGCGCGGGCGATCTGTCGGCATGCGCGTGCGCGTGCCGTGGAGGAGCGAGAGGTCGGCGCCGAGCAGCCGGGTGGCCTGCGCGGCGATGGTGTCGTGGAGCTGCTGCGGATCGAGCTTCCCGGAGAGCGCGGCGGACGCCTCGACGATCGCCTCCGCGAGCTGGGCGGAGGCCGCTGCGGGCTCTCCGTTCGTGCCCGGGGTCCGGTCATGCGCCGAGATCATCGTCACGCGTCCTCGGACCTTGGCCTAGCACCTGCGTAGGGAGGTGCCGCTCGAGCGGATGGCGCATCGACCTCGTTCGGGCGGCGTGAGCGAGCGGACGGAGGCGGGCGGTCCATGCTGTGGGCCGAGCTGTCGGCGATCAACGGGACGGATCGAAGCGGCGTTTGGCCCAGCTCACGAGCGGGCTGTTGTCGCGGGTCCGCGCGGCGCCGGGCGCGCCGCGACGTTTCCGCCAGTCGCCTTCGCGGACGCGGCGGCAGCCTGCGGCCTGTTCCATCGAGAGGAGGTAGGCCTGGGCCTCCCGCCCGTCGGCGAGGCGAACGGCGGCGCGGCGGTGCAGGATCGGGTGTCCCCGGTGCACGTCGAGCGCGGCGAGCGCGGCGGGCGCGACGGCGTAGAGCTCGCCGGTCACGGTAACGAGCCCGCCCTCGACGAGGGCGCCGCTCGTGCCCAGGTCGACGAGCGCGTACCGGGAGATCGTGCTCGCCTCCCCGAGCGGGCGTGCCGCCGAGAGCCACTCGTGCTGGTCCTCGCCCTTCATGAGGTTGTCGTAGACGAAGAGCGCGATCTCGCTGGTGGTCATCTGGCGTGGTCCCCGGGACGGGCCCGGCGGCCCGGCAGAGACCCTCGCAAGGGGAGGGGGCGGGCGCAAGGTCGGCCGGGAGGACGCGGGCGGGGAATCGGCGGGAGATGCAGCGCGATGGGAACGTTGCACCTGCCCGCTCGGGGAGCTGCGACTCGGGGCTGAGGCTCGGACGAGGGGGGGTGCCGCGATGAGGGGAGATGGCTCATCGACTCTTGAGCTGTCGGTCAGCGCGTGGACGAATGCGCCTCGCGTACGTCGGTCTCCGCGACACCCGATCTCGCCACGGGATCTCGCGATCGGCTTTGCGACCGGATTGACCGCCCCTTACCGCCCCGCGCGCGGCCCTACCAGCTCACCACGAACTGCAGCGCGTCCGGCCCTCGCACATCCACGGAGATCGTCGGCTTGGCGCCGTATCCCATGACGAGCGCCTCGAAATTGCCCAGCGGGTACTCCAGCGTGCCGCGGAAGCTGCTGATGTCGATCTGCACCTCCGACGGACCCAGCTGCCGCGCCCTGGCCGACGGCCCCTTCACGAGCGCGCCGAGGCTGCCCGTGTAGCGCATCAGCGCGGCGCCCGGGTCGGTCGCGAGGTGCATCGTGATCCGACCGAGCGCGCTCTCCCTGAACGCCGCGACCTGCTGCCGCGCCAGGCGCCGGTACGCCTCGCGCGAGCTCCGGTTCGGGTGCGAGAGCCGCGCGGCCGCGTCGTAGACACGCAGGAAGTCCCGCATCGGATAGTCCGAGAACGGCAAGTAAAGCCCACCCCGCGGCGGGCTCGACAGCGTCGTCACCACCTGCACGAACCGCTCCCCGAGCGTCGCCGCCAGCGCGTTGAAGAACATCCCCTTCATCGCGTAAAACTCGGGGACACCCGCCACCACGGCGTCGATGTCGATGTTGCCGAGGAGCGGGTCGGACGGACGCACGTCGAAGGACGCACCGTTCGGCCCCACGAGCGGCCCCTCGGCGGCCGGCGCGCTCGCCGGCATGACGCTTCGAGGCACGGTGCGCATGACGCCGCTTCTGGGAATCGGCGTCTCGTTCGCTTGCCGTTGCTGGTCGCTGCGGACCTCTTTCATCATGGTGCTCGCCGCGGAAAATCCTCGACACGGGGCCGCTTGCGGTAACCACCGCAGCAGAGGGAACACTCCCGCTATTGCAACGGCCATGCCGCCCGATGTCGACACGAGTCACCGCACGAACACGGGGGTTCACGGCGGATTTCCCTTGCATGGATGAAAC
This sequence comes from Sorangium sp. So ce887, assembly GCF_051521455.1. Classification (NCBI taxonomy): domain Bacteria; kingdom Pseudomonadati; phylum Myxococcota; order Polyangiales; family Polyangiaceae; genus Sorangium; species Sorangium sp. So ce887. Next base: position 8,243,044 of record NZ_CP150354.1, read on the forward strand.
GCCGCTTCAGCGGTGCAACCGAGGGCAATGGCCCGGACGGTACCGACCTCCGCTCCGGCCGCGAGCGCGCGTAGGCGGAGACACACATCCGAGAGCGCCCGGGGCGAAGGGACACCGCGTCACGTCTCCTGACAGCACGCTGTCAGGAGGGCCGTCGTAGGCTGCCAGGGCGCGCGGGCGGAAGTCCCGCGAGGAGGACCTCATGAAGGCAGGACTGGGTGGCGTGATCGTCTATGTGCCCGATGCGGTGGAAGCCGCGGCGTTCTACGAGCGCGCGTTCGGCTTCGAGCGCAAGTTCGTCTCCGGCGGCAACGATTACTGCGAGATGCACGGAGACGTGCCGCTCGGGTTCGTGCAGGAGGACTACGTCCAGAAGCACCTGCCCGAGTTCGTGAAGAACCGGTCCGGCGCGCACCCCGCCGGGTTCGAGATCGCCGTCACGAGCAAGGACGTGGACGCGGCGTTCGCGCGCGCGGTTCAGGCCGGCGCCGCGCCCGTCACGGAGCCCCACGACATGCCCTGGGGCCAGCGCGTCTCCTACGTGCGCGATCTGAACGGCGTGCTCGTGGAGATCTGCTCGCCGTGGACCACCTCATGAGATCGACCGCTGCGCCGCGGCGCCATCGCGGTGGCACCGTCGCTGCGACGCAGTGCGCCGCCTGCCGCGAGGGTGCGCCCTGTCGCCTGACAGCGCTCTCCTGACAGGCGCCTGCGGCAAGTCCTTGCCGCGCCTGACGCGGCCTGCTTAACCTCCGCGCGTGAACGCGAACGGTCGGACACGGGTGCATCTGCTCGTGGCAGCAGCGATCGCCCTGCTCGCGGCCGGCCCCTCGGGGCTCGGCGGCGGGCCCGTCGCGGAGGCCAAGGAGGCCGCCGGGGGCAAGAGCAAGAAGAAGAAGGCGCCGCAGTACGAGTGCCGCCCGCAGAGCCCGCAGAAGTTCCTGAAGCGGCGCACCTTCGTCCAGAAGGGCATGCTCAACCCGAAGAAGCACGCCAAGGCGGTCCGCTACCTCGCCGAGCGTTACGGCCACGTCGATACCGAGGAGACGCGGCGCTACAACCCCGAGAGCGCCCACGCCCAGGCCACGACCGTGCGGTTCATGGGCCTGCCGCTCTCCATCCACGAGAAGGTCGCGCCCGCGCTCCACTGCGTCGAGAAGCGGATCCGCGCGACGTGCAACAGCAAGTCCCGCCGCTACACGCCGCGCGCTGTCGGCGGGTTCCGCACGGCGAACAGCTACCGCGGCGCGGAGATCTCGAACCACCTCTTCGGCACCGCCATCGACATCGATCCCGAGCGGAATCCGTGCTGCGGCTGCGTCGATCCGTGGCCCACGAGCCCGCTGTGCCACGAGAAGAAGCGCACCGCCTACGAGCGCACGGCCCTCCCCCGCTGCTGGATCAAGGCGTTCGAGCGCTACGGCTTCGACTGGCTGGGCCACGACGACCTCGAGGACACGATGCACTTCGAGTTCCTCGGGGATCCCGACCGGTTCAAGAAGAGGTAGCGCTCACGCCCCGCCGCGGCCGCCCGCGCGCCGGGAGAGCCGGCGCGCGCGCCGCTCTGCCGCGGCGTCGGCGAGGCGGCGATCCTCGTCCGTCTCCAGCCGGAGCGGCGGCACCGCCGTCGGCCGCAGCGACGCGTCGACGGCCACGAACGTCACGAAGGCCGTGACCGTGGGCCAGACGTCGCCCGTCGTCGCGTCCTCCCCCTCGACCGACACCAGGATCTCGAGCGACGTGCGGAACGTCGCCGTCACCCGCGCGGCAAGGCGCACGACCTGACCGACCTTGATCCCGCGGTCGAACGAGAGATCGTCGATGCCCGCGGTGATCACCGTGCTGCCGGTGTGCCGCTGCGCGCAGATCGCAGCGCACAGGTCGACCCAGGCGAGCACCTGCCCGCCGAAGATCGAGCCGAGCGCGTTCGCGTGCGTCGGCAGGACGTACTCGGTCATCGTCGTGACCGAATCGGAGGCGCGCTTCTCTTGCTGTGCTTTCACCCGCCAGATGTATCACCGCGTCGCCCGCGCTCGTCCTCGAGCGCGCGGGCGACGCGGCACTAGCTAGCTGGAGCTGGAGACCCGCCCCGGGCTCGGGAACAACGCCGGCTCCTCCGGGGTGGGCGTGCGGCCCGGGCTCGACGAGGAGACCGGCGGCTGCTTGGCGAGCCCCGCCGGCCCCGTCGGGAGCGTGGGCTCGTCCTCGAAGCGCATCGACGTGACCTTCAGCCGCGCGAAGATCGCCTCGGCCCGCTCGTTCATCGTCACCGCCTCGCGCCGCGCCGCCATGTTCGCCAGGAAGCTCCGGTCGGTCGTCAGGAACCGCGCGTAGGCCTGGAACGTGCGCGCGAGCTCGAGCTCGTTCCCCGTCTCCTCGAAGATGCTCACGGACCGCGCGAAGTAGGCGCGCGCGCTCTTCGTGTGCGCGCTGCCCCAGCCGCCCGCCGCCGTGATCTCGCCGAGCGTCCGCAGCGCGATGCCGAGGTGCACCTTGCTCCGGACCGAGGCGAACAGGTCCACCGCCCGGCTGATCGAGTCACGCGCCTTCTCCAGATCGCCCCGGAGCATGTAGGCCTTCCCGAGGGCGCGCCGCGCCTCGGCCAGGCCGAGCCGGTCGCCGAGCTCGTCGCAGAGCTCCTCGGCCTGCTGCAGCACCCGCACCGCCTCGTCGGGATCGCCGCTCCGGTAGAGCGTCCCGCCGATGTTCGTCAGGATGAGCGCCGTCCGGTTGCGATCGCCGACCTGCCGCGCCACCTCCAGCGCCTCCTCGAAGAGCTCGAGGGCGCGGCGGTGGTCGCGCTGATCCTGGGCGATCATCCCGAGGTTGTTCAGGCTCACCACGACGCCGAGCAGATCCGAGATCTCGCGCCGGATCGCGAGCGACCGCTCGAACGTGTTGAGGGCCTGCTTGAACTCGCCCGAGTCCTGCAGGGCGAGGCCGAGGTTGTTCAGCGACAGCGCGATCGAGCGGCGGTCGCCCATCCGCTCGCGGCGGGCGAGGGCGTCGCGCAGCCACTTCAGCGCCTCCTGGTACTCGCCCCGGAGCCAGTGCAGCTTGCCGATGTCGTCGATGGTCGAGGCGATCCCCCGCTCGTCCCGCGCGCCCTCGAAGAGGCGGAGCGCGGTCGTGAGGTGCTTGCCGGCCTCGTCGAGCGAGCCGCTGTCGCGGTAGAGCCGCCCGATGCGGTTGTGCGCCGCGCCGCCCTTGCGCCGGTTGTCGAGCCGGTAGGCGAGCGTCAGCATCTCGCGGAAGGCGGCGAGCGCGTCGTCGATCCGCCCGGCGAGCTGCAGGACGTCGCCGTAGTCGTGGAGCGCGTCGATGCGCCGCGCGACGTGCGCGTCGCCGAGCAGCGACAGCCCGCGCGCGTAATACTCCGCGGCCTTCGCGTTCGAGTAGCGCCCGCGCGCCACGTCCCCGGCGTCGAGCAGCGACAGCCCCGCCCGCACCGAGTCGCCGATGCGCTCGCGGTGCGTCGCGAGCTCGGCGAGGAACTCCTCGCTGGCGCGCACCGCCACCTGCTGCTCCAGCCACTCGGCGATCGCGTGGTGGTACCGCCGCTGGGCCGCGGCGCTCATCCGCTTCTGGAGCGCCTCGCGCTCCTTGTCGTGCATGAACACGAACTCGTCCGAGCCCGCGAAGCTCGACTCGCTCTGCTTGCGCAGGTAGCCGCGGTCGCACAGCGAGCGGAGCGCGGCGTTGATCCGGTCGAGGTCCTTGTCGCTCTCTTCCTCGCCCCACAGCTCGGGCGCCTGACAGCCGGCCCGGCCGAGCACGAACAGCGCGCCGCTCCAGAACGCCGGGCCGATGGTCGCGGCCTGCTCGAGCAGCTGCCGGCAGTCGTGATCGAGCGCGGCGAGGCGGACGTTCACGGCGTCCTCGACCGTCATCGGGAGGTGCGCCGTCGACAGCTTGCCGAGCTGCACGCGCCAGCGCGGCCCGCCCGAGTCGGGCGCGAGCTCCTCGATCACGCCCTGGTCGTGGCAGATGCGGACCATCTGCTCGATGAGCGCCGGGTTGCCGTTCGCGAAGGAGCAGGCCGCCTCGACGAGCTCGGGCGGCGCGCCCGGCCGGCCCTGCGACTCCGCGCCCGCGGCGTCGACGACGACGACGTCCTCGCCGCCGCGCGGCATGCAGGGCGCGAGCAGCGCCCTCGCCAGCTCCGCCGCCTCGGCCTCGCCGAGCGGCGTGAGCTCGACCAGCGCGTGGCGCCGCTCGCCGACCTTGCCCCAGTCGTCCTCACGGGTGAGCAGCTCCGGGCGGGCCGCGCAGACGATCAGGACCGGGCCCGCGAGGTACTCGATGAGGTAGCGCAGGAGCGCGAGGGAGTCGTCGTGGGCGGCGTGGATGTCCTCGAAGACGAGGCACACGGGGCCCTGGGCGGCGTCCGCCTCGAGGAACGCCTTCAGCACGGCGCGGCGGATGAGGTCGGCCTGCGCCGGGTCGTCCTGCACCGCGCGGGTGAGCGGGCTGTCGCCGAACGCGAGCCCGATGAACTGGCCGAGGAAGTAGATGACGTCCCCGACCTTGCGGTCGCCCATCACGTGCGCGACCTGCGCGCGGACCTCGGCGCGGGCCGCGTCCTTGTCCATGCCGTCCGAGAGGCCGAAGCGGGCGCGCAGGAGCCGCGTGAAGATGCCGTACGCGGACGCCATGTCGCCGGCGCTGCCCGCGTAGACGCGCAGCGCGGCGGAGCCCTGGCGCTGCCGCTCGAGGAAGTCGCGCGCGAGCCTGCTCTTGCCGATGCCCGGCGGGCCGACGAGCGTCACGGTCCGGGTGGAGCGCTCCCGCTCGACGGCGTCGAGGGCGCGGGCCAGCGCCGACAGCTCGGCCTCGCGCCCGATCAGCGGTGCGCGGGCGGGCGTCGCTGCGCCAGTTGCACTGTCCTCTCGGCTCATCTCCATGGCCTCCACGTCCCCGGGGGCCGCAGCGCGGGACATTCCCCTCGGCTCATCTCCCTGCCTCCGCGTCCCCGGGTGCCGCAGCGCGGGGACACGATGTCCCGAGCCTATACCAGGTTCGGCTTCGGTGGCGCGTGCGGTAAGCTGCGGGCGTGGACGACGAGGTCACGGGGACGCCGCGGAGCGCCGGCAACACGGCGCGCAACGCCGCGGAGATCCGCGGACGCATCACGGCCTGCTTCAGCCTGGCCGAGCTGCGCCGCTTCGCAGAAGAGCTCGGCGTGCCCGACATCCCCTGGGATCGGGGGATCCAGGGAGCAGCGCACGAGCTCGTCCGCCGCTTCGAGCAGCGGCGCGAGCTCTTGTCGCTCGTCGAGCAGCTCCGCGCGGTACGGCCGCTCGTGGAGTGGCCCGACATGCCGATGGTGCCGCCGGCCACATCGATCGCGCAGGCGCACACGGACATCCCGCGACCGGCGCCGCTGCCGAAGCTCGCGCCGCTGCAGGTCCCCTCGCCTCCCACGGAGGTCCCGACGCTGGCGCCGCCGCCGATCCCGCCGACCACACGGACGCCGACCGTCCCCATGGCGGAGCCCGCGAAGCTGCGGTCGCCCGGCGCCGCCGGGCCGGCGTACCGCGCGGCCGGCCCTCCGGGCGCCGCCGAGCGCGCGCCGGCCCGCGCCTCGCGCCGCATCGACTCGCGGCTCCTGCTCGCCGCCCTGGGGCTCGTGGCGGTCAGCCTGTTCGTCGCCTTCCTGATCGGCAGGGCGTCGAGCGCGCCGGACGATGCGGCGGCGCGGGCGAGCGCCGCGCCCGCGAGCGCCGCTCCCGCGAGCGCCCCGCCGCCGGCGGCCCGACCGGACGGGGTCGCGGCGCGCGCGGCCGCCGCGATCGAGCGCCGGATCGAGAGCGTGGCGCGGGCGTGCGAGATCTCTCCGGGCTCCGCGGAGGACGTGATGCGCCGCGCCTTCGAGCGCTGCGGACCGGCGCCCGCCCACCCGGCGCAACGGACGGCCCCGGCGCAAGGGAGCGATGCGCCGGCGGCGGAGCGCCCGGCGTTGCCGCCGGCCGCTGCAGGGGCGGCGCCTCGCGCGGCCGCCGCGGCCGGCAACACGCCCGCCGGCGGCAACGCCGGGTGCGTGGGGGCGTGCGAGCGGCGACACAAGGCGTGCAGGGCGACGCAATGCGGTAAGGAGCCCACGCAGGGCAGCCAGTACCAGCGCTACCAGAGCTGCCTGTCGACGTGCCTGGAGCAGGCGTCCAGGTGTCGCCTCGGCTGCCTCTGAGCTGCCTCCCGCTCGCGGGCGCCGTGAACGGCGGCGTCGCGCGGGCGCCGTGAACGGCAGCGTCGCGCGGGCTCCGTGAACGGCAGGGCCCCGCGAGCGGCTTGCGCCCAGCGACCGGCGCCAGCCGCGCGATCGCGGGCCGGCGTCAGAGCGGCGGGCGGCTGCGGCGCATCACGCTGACCGTGGCGGTCGGCTGGTGCTCGGGGCAGCCGGTGCGGCCGGATCGGCTCGGGTCGAAGTCGATGCGGAGGCAGGTCTTGCAGACGCAGAGATAGGCGTCGTGGAACTCGCGGTAGTTCAGCATGTCCACCGCGAACAGGCTGAGGACGATGTCGCTGAGCAAGTCCTCTTCGCGCGGGCACGACTCCCAGAGCGCGGCGTCTCCGGCGCGGCGCACGCGCCCGCCGTCGATCGCGGCGGCGAGGAAGCGATCGTCCGCGGCGGGCGGCATGAAGGCGCGGAGCGAGGCGAGCACCCGGAACCGCGCCGCCTCGACGAGCTCCTGGAGCTCGGGCTCGTCCGGTTCTGCCGGGGCGAGCGGGCCGAGCGCCACCTGCTTGGAGAAGCCCTCGGTCACATAGGCCGGGCGTGGCATCCGCCCGGGCGCCACGAGGTGCTTCTCGAACCAGCGCGCGAGCGCCACGCAGCTCTGTGGAGGCTTGTCGACGAACGTGAGCGCCGCGAGCAGCGCGCGCCGATCGTGACCGCTGGCGACGAGCGACGGAGCCGATGGAAGCGTGGGAATCGAGGTGTGGGAGTCAGCTTGGCGCATGAACACCCCCCTTTATCCACCCCAGTCTGCACGAGGATTTCTCTCGCGGTCCAGATGCGATGGCGCCCCGGTCAAAGATTGCGGAACCACCTGCAACGCATTGCGTTATAGGCGCCTGACTGTGACGGTGCGCGGGGAGGCGGGTCTCAGTCCGTGATCTTGAGCGCCCCGCTGTCGTCGAGCGCGCCGCTCGCGTCGGCGCCGTCCGAGTCGGCCTCGACGTCGTCCTGGGACGTGGACTTTCGCAGAAACGACAGGTCGAGGCCGCCCATGGGCTGCTGCGCTGCCGCGCGCGCGGCGGCGGCGGGGAGCGCGTCGGCTTCACCCGCGCGCGGCACGGCGCGGCGCCCCTCCTTCTCAGGGCGCGGCTCCTCGCGGCGCGGGTCCTCGCGGCGCGAGCCTTTCGCGGGATCGCGCCGGCTCGCTCCGGCCTCGCGGGGCCGCTCCGGCGCGGGCGTCGCGGTCGCCGCCTGCGGGCGCGCGGCCTGAGCGCGGGCGGAGGGGGTCCGGAGCGCCTTGGCCGTCTTCGCCATGCGCCCGCGCGTGCGGAACGAGGGCGCGTTCTTCGCGAGCTCGATGCAGCTGCCGCGCATGGCGCGCGGGCAGGAGATGCGCACGTGCATGTGGTCGTCGTGCGGCTCGGCGCCCGTCGGCTGCATCATGGCGAGCTGCGCGCGGACGAGCAGCGCGCGGGAGACGCCGATGCGCTTGGCGTGGGCGAGCAGCGCGTGCCGCAGCGGATCGGAGATGAAGATGTGGCTCACGTGGGCGCGGGGGTCGGTGAGCAGGTGCTGCACGAGCAGCCAGTTGCGGGGCACGTCGAAGCGCGCCCCGGGCAGGTTGGTCGAGGCGAGCCGGGCGTTGAATTGCAGGAAGCGCGGCGCGTGGACCTGCTTGCCGCGGCCGTCGAGCGCGTAGAAGCCGAGGTCGACGTCGCGGCCGCTCTCGTGGGAGTTGTGGCGGTGGACGTCGCCGCCGCGCTGGCGCGACAGGTCGCCGACCTCGAGCACGGCGCCCGGGAAGCGCCTGGCCACGCCGCGCGCCGCGCGCTCGATCATGCCGACGAGCGCCGGCACCCCCCAGCGGACGTCGGCGTGCGCGTAGGCGGGCACGACGCGGATGTCCTTGCGCGAGGTGTCGAGCCGCACGCCGCCTTCGAGGCGCCCCTCGTTCGGGTGGCCGACCGACGAGGCGGGCGCCTTGGGCGCGGCCTTGGTCTTGGCCGGCTCGGCCGATCTCGCCCCTGCGTCGCCGGCGCGGGGACGGTGGCCCTTGCCGGCGTCCTTCGTGAGCCGCGCGCGCGGCGACCCCGCGCGCGCCCGTGTGCCCGCGGCGGGGCGCGCCTTCGAGCCTGCCGGCTCTTTCGCTGCAGAGCGCGCCTTCGAGCCCGCCGGCGTCTCCGCGGCAGAGCGCGCCTGCGCGTCCGGCGCCGCGGCCGCCGGGGCGCCGGGCAAGGAGAGCGCCAGGATCGTGAACAGCAAGGAGAGCGGTCGAGGCACACCGGTGCGTTACGGGGTTTCGGCGGGTAGGGCCAAAAAGCCGGCGCCGCCCGGTCCCCGTGCCGCGCTGCGGCGGCAGCGGAGGCTTTTGCCTCGCGGCCAGTTGGGGTACCTCTCGGTCGGCCATGGACAAGGTCTACAAGAGCGCTCTGGATGCCGTGAGGGACATCCCCGGCGGCGCCACGATCCTCTCGGGCGGCTTCGGCCTCTGCGGCATCCCGGAGCACTGCATCGCTGCGCTCCGCGAGCTCGGCACGAAGGATCTCGTGGTCGTGTCCAACAACTGCGGGGTCGACAGCTTCGGCCTCGGGATCCTCCTTCAGAACCGCCAGATCCGGAAGATGATCTCGTCGTACGTCGGCGAGAACAAGGAGTTCGAGCGGCAGTACCTGAGCGGTGAGCTCGAGGTCGAGCTCACGCCGCAGGGCACGCTGGCCGAGCGCATCCGCGCCGGGGGCGCCGGGATCCCGGCGTTCTACACCCCGACCGGGGCGGGCACGGCCATCAGCGAGGGCGGGCTGCCGGTGCTCTACAACCCCGACGGCACGGTGAAGAGGTACTCCGAGAAGAAGGAAGTGCGGCAGTTCGACGGCCGCGACTACGTGCTCGAGCCGGCCATCCGCGGCGACTTCGCGCTCGTGAAGGCCTGGAAGGGCGACCGGTTCGGCAACCTCGTCTACCGCCACACCGCCATGAACTTCAACCCCATGATGGCGATGGCCGCGAAGGTGACGATCGCCGAGGTCGAGGAGCTCGTCGAGGTCGGGTCGCTCGACCCGGACCACATCCACACGCCCGGGATCTTCGTTCACCGGATCTTCCAGGGCGAGCGCCACGAGAAGCGGATCGAGCGGCGCACGGTGCGCAAGGCGTCGGCCGCCTAGGCGCGGCGCCGGGACAGGGGAGACGATGGGACTCACGCGGGAACAGATCGCGCAGCGCGCCGCGCTGGAGCTCAAGGACGGCTACTACGTCAACCTCGGCATCGGGATGCCGACGCTCGTCGCCAACTACATCCCCGCCGGGGTCGAGGTGGTGCTCCAGAGCGAGAACGGGCTGCTCGGCATCGGCCCGTACCCGGTCGAGGGCGCCGAGGACCCGGACCTCATCAACGCCGGCAAGGAGACCGTGACGATGCTCCCCGGCTCGGCGATCTTCTCGAGCGCCGAGTCGTTCGCGCAGATCCGGGGCGGCCACATCGACCTCGCGATCCTCGGGGCCATGGAGGTCTCCGAGAAGGGCGATCTTGCCAACTGGATGATCCCCGGCAAGATGGTGAAGGGGATGGGCGGGGCGATGGATCTCGTGGTGAGCGCGAAGCGCGTCGTCGTGATCATGGATCACGCGGCGAAGAACGGCGCGCCGAAGATCCTGACCGAGTGCGCGCTGCCCCTCACCGGGCGCGGCGTGGTCCACCGGATCATCACCGATCTCGCCGTGCTCGACGTGACGCCCGAGGGGCTCGTGCTGCGCGAGCTCGCGCCCGGCGTGAGCGCCCGAGAGGTGCAGGAGAAGACACAACCAACGCTCCGGGTCCCCTCCGATGTCCAGGAGATGGGCCAGCGGGGCGCCTGAGGGTTCGCCGATGACCTGGCCCGAAAAGACCCTGCCGACGACCGACGCGAGCGAGAAGCGCTCGCTGGGAGCGGGCGTGTTCCGTCGCTGCGACGGCTGCTCGCACACGCACGACGCCTCCGAGCTCGCCCGCACCTTCGAGGTGTGCTCGCAGTGCGGCCACCACCACAAGCTCGACGCCGAGGGGTGGCGGAGGCTCCTGCTCGACGACGGCGAGCTCGCCCAGTGGGACGACCACCTCGTCCCCAACGATCCGCTCCGGTTCAGCGACGGCAAGAGCTACCGGGACCGCGTCGCGGCGCTCCACAAGAAGGGGCGCGCGAAGGAGGCGATCGAGATCGGCCGGGCCAGGCTGGACGGCCGCGACATCGCGTACGGCGCGTTCGTCTTCGCCTTCATGGGCGGGAGCATGGGCTCCGTCGTCGGCGAGAAGATCACGAGGCTGTTCGAGCGCGCGACGCGGGAGGAGCTCCCGGTGGTGCTCCTCCAGTCGTCGGGCGGCGCGCGGATGCAGGAGGGCATCCTCTCGCTGATGCAGATGGCGAAGAGCGTGGCCGCGCTCGAGCGCTACCGCAAGACGCGGCTCCCGTTCCTCTCGGTGCTGCTCCACCCGACCACGGGCGGCGTGGCGGCGAGCTTCGCCTTCCTCGGCGACGTGAACATCGCCGAGCCGAAGGCGCTCATCGGCTTCGCCGGCCCCCGGGTCATCGAGAACACGATCCGGCAGACGCTGCCGGAGGGCTTCCAGCGGGCCGAGTTCCTGCTCGATCACGGGATGGTCGACGCCATCGTGCCGCGCCCCGAGATGAAGGCGTACATCGGTACGCTGCTCCAGCACCTCGTGGGCAATCGCCAGGCGCGGCGATGAGCTCGGCGGCGCCGCGGCTCCCGGCGCTGCTCGCGGCGCTGGGGCAGCGGGCGCCGCGCGGCATGGTGCTCGGGCTCGACCGGATGCGCGAGGCGCTCGCGGCGCTCGGCGACCCCCAGGCCGAGCTCTCCGCTGTGCACGTCGCCGGCACCAACGGCAAGGGGAGCGTGTGCGCGATGGTCGAGTCGGTCGCGCGCGCGGCCGGGCTCCGCACCGGGCTCTACACGTCGCCGCACCTGTCCCGCTTCGCCGAGCGCATCCGCATCGGCGGCGACGCGATCGGCGACGCGGCGCTCGAGCGCGCGCTCGCGGCCGCGCTGGAGCGGGTCCCCTCGCCGCTCACGTTCTTCGAGGCGCTGACGGTGGCCGCGTTCGTTGCGTTCCGCGACGCGGACGTCGACCTCGCGATCCTCGAGGTCGGCCTCGGCGGGCGGCTCGACGCGACCAATGTGATCGCGGCGCCGCTCTGCACGGCGATCACGTCGATCGCGTTCGACCATGTGGACCTGCTCGGCCCGACGCTGGCCGACATCGCCCGGGAGAAGGCCGGCATCCTCAAGCCGGGCGCGCCCGTGGTGCTCGGCCCGCTCGATCCCGAGGCCGACGCCGCGATCGAGGCGGTCGCACAGGCGATCGGGGCCGGCCCGCGCCTCCGCGTTGCGCGGGCCGAGCACGGCGGGCGCGCGGGCGAGATCGCGGTGGGGCGCGCGGGGCCTGAAGCGCGCGCGACGCGCATCGCCGGACCGGGGCGCCGCGCGCTCGAGGTGGAGCTCGGCCTCCGCGGGGCGCACCAGGCGGAGAACGCAGGCGTGGCGTGCGGGATCGCGTGGCAGCTCGCGGGCCGGTGGCCCGAGATCGAGCGGGCGCTCCCGGAGGGGCTCGCCGCGACCCGCTGGCCCGGCCGGCTGGAGCGGATCGACGCGGGCGCCGCCCAGGTCCTGCTCGATGCTGCGCACAACCCGCACGGCGCCCAGGCGCTCGCCGCGTGGCTCGACGAGGAGGGTCCGGGCGCGGCGCGCACCGCGCTCGTGTTCGGAGCGATGGGCGACAAGGGGTGGGGCGAAATGCTACAGACGCTCGCCCCGCGTGCGCAGCGGCGGTTCTACGCGACGCCGCAGGGCCGCGCGGCGGCCCCGCTCGATGCGCTGCGCGACATCGCGCCGGGCGAGCCGATCGGCGATCCGCGCGCGGCGGTGGCGAGAGCGATCGAGGTCGCCGGGGCGGGTGGGCTCGTCGTCGTGGCCGGCTCGATCTACCTGGTCGGCGAGGTGCGGTCGGCGCTGCTCGGCATCGTGCCGGACCCTGTCGTGACGCTCTGAAGCGAGCGCGCCGCCGCGCGATGTGCAGGCGCGTCGCTGCGTGACGGCGCGCCGGTCTGGCACGGGCGATGCCGGTCCGGCGGCATGGCGTTCAGGAAGCGGCGTTCTCCGGTGCTCTTTCCTGCGGCAGCCCTCGGGGCGGCCGCGTTCGCGCGGATGGCGTTCCGCGCCCTGCGGCGGCTCGACCTGCGCGGCCGGGTCGTGGTCGTCACGGGCGGCTCCCGCGGGCTCGGGTTGCTCCTGGCCGAGGAGTTCGGCCGGCACGGCGCCCGGGTGGCGATCGCCGGCCGCGACGCGGGGGCGCTCGACCGGGCGGAGCAGCGGCTGCGGACGCTCGGCATCGAGGTGCACGCGGTGGCGTGCGACCTCGGCGATCGCGCCGCCGCCGAGGCGTTCATCGACGGCACGGCGAGCGTGTTCGGCCGGATCGACGTGCTCGTGAACAACGCCGGCGTGATCCAGGTCGCGCCGATGCAGGACCTCGGCGTGGAGGAGCTCGACGAGGCGATGCGCTCGAACTTCTGGAGCGCGGTCTACACGACCCTGCGCGCGCTGCCGCACCTCCAGCGGCAGGGGCGCGCGGCGCGGATCGTGAACGTGGTGTCCATCGGCGGGCGCGTCGCCGTGCCGCACATGCTCGGGTACAATGCGTCGAAGTTCGCGATGATGGGCTTCTCGGAGAGCCTCCGAGCCGAGCTCTCCCACGGCAGCGCGCGGGGCCCGCGCGTCACCACGGTGATCCCCGGGCCCATGCGCACGGGGTCGATCTACAACGCCGAGTTCGGCGGCAACCCGCAGCGCGAGTTCGGCTGGTTCAGCCTGGTCTCGTCGATCCCGATCGCGACGATCGACGCGCGGCGCGCGGCGCGGCAGGTGGTGGCGGCGGCGCGCGAGGGGCGCGCCGAGGTGAAGCTCGGGCTGTCCTCGCACCTGCTCAGCTGGGCGCACGGGATCGCGCCTCAGACGACGGTGCGGTTGATGGGCCTGATCAACGCGCTCCTGCCGTCGCCCCGCGGCGGCGAGGGGACGACGCGCGGGCGGGATCTGCACGCGCCGGCGCAGGGGTCGGTCCTCTTGCGGCTGAGCAACGAGGCGGCGCGGCGCAACAACGAGGCGCCGCCGGAAGCGGCGCGGTGACCGGTGCGCCGCCGCCGGCGCCGGCGCGCGGCGAACGGTGGCGCAGGCAGCGACCGCGTCACACGGAAGCGGCGCGATGAGCGACCGCGTCACAAAAGCGGCGCGATGAGCGACCGCATCACAAAAGCGGAACGATGAGCCCAGGGTCGCCGCGCCGGCAGTTGGCCGTAGGCTGTCTTGGCAAAGGTTGCTAAGGGTGGTCTCCTCAGCCCAGACCCACAGAGAGGGACCGTGCCGAAGCACACCAAGAAGGATCATAGGGAGGGCGCTCCGTCGGCGACGGGCGCACCACAGAAGGCCTCCGCGGGGCGCAAGCTCTTCGGCACCGACGGGGTGCGCGGCGTGGCGAACCAGCCGCCGATGACGCCCGAGATGGCGCTGCGGCTCGGGCGGGCGATCGCGTTCGTCGCGAGCCACGGGAAGTCGCGGCAGGTGCGGGTGGTGATCGGGAAGGACACGCGGCTGTCCGGCTACATGCTGGAGACCGCGATCGCGTCCGGCGTGTGCGCCATGGGTGGCCGCGTGATGCTGAGCGGGCCGATTCCGACGCCGGCGGTCGCGCAGCTCACGCAGAGCATGCGGGCCGACGCCGGGGTCGTGATCAGCGCGAGCCATAACCCGTATCAGGACAACGGCATCAAGATCTTCGGGCCCGACGGCTACAAGCTGCCCGACTCGGCGGAGGAGGAGATCGAGCGCCTCATGGAGAGCCACGAGCTCGACGAGGCCCGGGTGGTGGGGTCGGCGATCGGCAGCGCGGTGAAGCTCGACGACGCGCGGGGGCGGTACGTCGTGTTCTGCAAGAGCACGTTCCCCACGGCGCTGTCGCTCGACGGCGTGAAGATCGTCGTCGACGCGGCGCACGGGGCGGCCTACCGCGTGGCGCCCTCGGTGTTCACCGAGCTCGGCGCGCACGTGACAGCGCTCGGCGTGAAGCCGAACGGCCGCAACATCAACCGCGAGACGGGCGCGCTGCACCCGGAGAACGTGACGACCGAGGTGCTCAAGCGGGGCGCGGCGATCGGCATCGCGCTCGACGGCGACGCGGACCGGGTGATCATGGTCGACGAGCGCGGCCAGGTCGTGGACGGCGACGCGATCATGGCGCTCTGCGCGCTCAGGATGCTGCGCATCGGCAAGCTGCCGCGGAGCACGATCGTGACGACGGTGATGTCGAACCTCGGCCTTGAGCGCGCGCTCAAGGCCCAGAACGGGCACGTGGTGCGGACGGCGGTCGGGGACCGCTACGTCGTCGAGGCGATGCGGAACGGCGGCTACTCGTTCGGCGGCGAGCAGTCGGGGCACCTCATCTTCCTCGACCACGCGACGACGGGCGACGGCATCGTGGCGGCGCTGCAGGTGCTCGCGATCATGATGGAGGAGGACAAGCCGCTGAGCGAGCTCGCCTCGAGCGCGATGCAGCGGGTGCCTCAGGTGCTGGAGAACGCGACGTTCTCGACGCGGCTGCCGCTCGACAGCATGCAGCGGACGCGGATCGCGGTCGATCGCATCGAGAAGACGCTCGGGGACAAGGGGCGCATCCTCGTGCGGTGGAGCGGGACGGAGCCGAAGCTGCGCGTCATGGTCGAGGGCGAGGACGCATCGACCATCGAGGCGTACGCGCTCGAGATCATCGAGGCGGCCAAGCAGGACGTCGCCGGCGCCACGGCCTAGCGCCCCCCCTCTCTCCCTCCCCATCCGCGGCGCAGCGCGCCGAGCTCTCCCTCCCCATCCACGGCGCAGCGCGAGGCCCGCTCGCACAGGAGACGGGCCCAGATCGGCGTTTTCGGCGCGCAGGCGTACTCTCGTACGCCGAGCACCGAAAACGTCGAGATGGGCCCGTATCCGAAGCGAGCGGACCTCGCTCAGAGGGCGCGGCGCATGAAGAGGTCCTCGAGCGTCTCGCGGCGCGGCGTCACCTCGACCACCTGCGCGCCCGCGGCGAGCGAGCGCTGAAGCACCTCGCGCACGCCCGCCTCGCCCTCCACGTCGACCACCACGACGTCGCCGCGGCGCGTGGTCGCGAAGCCCAGCGCGCCGAGCTCCTCGAGGAGGGCCGGGCTCGCGCCCGCCAGCGTGACGTCGGTGCGCAGCACGTCGCCCCGCAGGAGCTGCCGGATCGCGCCGCTCACCACCACGTGGCCCTCGCGCAGAATCGCCACGCGATCGCACATCGCCTCGACGTCGCTCAGGATGTGCGTCGAGAAGAAGATCGTCCGGCCCTGATCGCGCTCCGCAAAGATGAGATCGCGCACCTCCTTGCGGCCCACCGGATCGAGGCCGCTCATGGGCTCGTCCAGGATCAGCATCTCGGGATCGGCGACCAGCGCGGCGGCCAGCCCCGTGCGCTGCAGCATCCCCTTCGACAGCCGGCGCACCTGCCGATCCGCGGCGTACGCGATCTTCACCTGATCGAGCACCTCCATCGTCCGCCGGCGCAGCGCAGCGCCGCGCATCCCGGACAGGCGGCCGCAGAGCTCCACGAACTCGCGCGGGGTGAGGTAGGGATACACGTACGGGTTCTCCGGCAGAAAGCCGATCTTCCGGCGCGCCTCGGGCGACGGCACGCGCGCGCCGAACAGGTACGCCTCACCGCCGGTCGGGGCGATGAGGCCCGTCAGCATCTTGATCGTCGTCGTCTTGCCGGCGCCGTTCGGCCCGAGAAAGCCAAAGATCTCGCCGCGGCGCACGCCGAAGCTCACTCCCTTGACCGCCTCGACCGCCTTCCGGCGCAAGAAGCCCACCTGGAACGTCTTGAGGAGTCCGCGGACGTCGATCAGCAGCTCGCCGTCCAGCGCCTCCCCGCCGGCGCCGGCCGGCACGGCGCGCTCGCCGCGCTCCTCGACGATCGATCCGGCACCGCTGCTCATGCGCCCTCCTCGCCCTCGGAGCTCTCGCCGGACGCGCCGTCTCCCGGCCGTGCCCGGCCACGCCCGGCCGCGCTGTACTCGTGCAGCTTGTACTGGATCTTGCGCGGGCTGATCCCGAGGATCGTCGCCGCCTTCGAGGTCGAGCCCTTGCACGCCTCGAGCGTGCGCAGGATCGCGTAACGCTCCAGGTCGTAGATGGTGCTCCCGGGGACGCGCGGCATCGCGTCGGACGCCTCGGCCGGCTCGGACCCCATCTGCGCCGGCAGGTGCCGGAGCTCGATGCGCGCGCCGTCGCAGAGCACCGCCGCCCGCTCGATCGCGTTCTCCAGCTCGCGCACGTTGCCGGGGAACGAGTAGCTCGTCAGCGCCGACAGCGCCTCGTCCGTGAAGCCATCGATCCGCTTGCCGTTCTCCTGCGCATAGCGGCCCAGGAAGAACGTCGCGAGCTCGGGGATGTCGCTCCGGCGCTCGCGGAGCGGCGGGATCTCCAGGGTGACGACGTTGAGCCGGTAATAGAGATCCTCCCGGAACAGGCCCTCGGCGATGCGCTGGCGCAGGTCGCGGTTCGACGCGGCGAGGATCCGCACGTCGACCTTGAGGGTCTCGTTGCCGCCGACCCGCTCGAACGTGCGCTCCTGCAGGAAGCGCAGCAGCTTCACCTGCGTGGCGAGCGGGATCTCGCTCACCTCGTCCAGGAACAGGGTGCCGCCGTTCGCCTGCTCGAAGCGGCCCTCGCGGCGGCCGACGGCGCCCGTGAAGGCGCCGCGCTCGTGGCCGAACAGCTCGCTCTCCAGGAGCGATTCGCTCAGGGCAGCGCAGTTCAGCCGGACGAGCGGCGCTTTCGCCCGCGGGCTCGCGCGGTGGATCATCTCGGCGATGAGCTCCTTGCCCGTGCCCGTCTCGCCCACGATCAGCACGCTCGCGCGGCTCGGCGCCACCTGCTCGACCATCCGGAGGAGCTTCGCCATGCTCGGGTGGCTCGCGATCACGTGGCCGAACGCGTTGCGCTCGCGCAGCCGCTCGCGCAGGCGCGAGTTCTCCTGGAGCAGCCGCGCCCGCTCCACCGCGCGCTCGACCACGACCGCGAGCACCGAGAAATCGAGCGGCTTCGTCAGGTAGTTGTACGCGCCCTTCTTCACCGCCTCGACGGCGCTCGAGATGGTGCCGAACGCCGTCATGACGACGAACGTCGCGTCCGGCAGCGCGAGCTGCGCCTTTTCCATCATCCGGATGCCGTCGAGCCCCGGCATCTTCAGGTCGGTCAGGACCACATCCGGCGCGAACTCCTCGAGCTTGCCGAGCGCCTTGAAGCCGTCGGCCGCGGTCTCGGTCGTGTACCCCTCCTCGCGGAGGATCTCGGAGAGCGCCGCGCGCGCGTTGGCCTCGTCGTCGACGATCAGGATGCGCCCGCGGGATGCCATGGTGATGGCTTTCCTAGCATGCGCGCCCGCAGAATTGGGCGGCTGCTCGGCCTCGGCCGAGGAGCGCCGTCGCCCCGGGGCGCCCCGGTCGAGCACGTTTGCGACCGGGTCGCCGGCGCCGAAGCGCGACAGAGCGCGCAGAACGCGACAGAGCGCCGAGCGCGCCGCAGGAACGAGGCGCGGAGGAGGCCGAACGACCGGGCCTCACGGGCGCGGCGAGGCCGCGCTTAACGAGGCGTGCGGCGCGGCCTGTCGAGGAGCTGCTGCCGAAGAAAACCGCTGTTTCGTGTGCCGCCCGGAGTGATACAACGGGCCGCGCGCGAGGTCTCCACCGTCCCGATTGGCGGGCGTTTCCTTGTTCGATCTCGCGGATGAGGCTCGATGCATACGCTTCGGAAGGTGTTTGCCGACAGGCTCCGGCGCGCTGCGCTCACGGCGCTGCCGCTCGTCGGCTCGCTCACGCTCGCGGGCGCTGCCGAGGCACAGCAGCCGCAGCCGCCCTTCGGACCGCAGCCACCTCCGGGCCAGCCGGCGCCGCCGCCTGGGTCGTTCGGGCCCCAGCCTCCTCCCGCCCAGCCCGGTCCCTTCGGGCCGCAGCCGGGCTTTCCGGGCGACGCGCCCCCGCCGCAGTTCGGCCAGCAGCCGGGCTTTCAGCCGGGCTTTCCGGGCGACGCCCCGCCGCAGTTCGGCCCGCAGCCGGGCTTTCAGCCGGGCTTTCCGGGCGACGCCCCGCCGCAGTTCGGCCAGCAGCCAGGGCAGCCGCCGCCGGACGCGAACTTCTCCTTCGGTGCGCAGGCGTCCGCCGGCAATCAGGGCCTCCAGGCCGGCGCGACGGCGCCGCGCTCCACCGCATGGGACGAGGAGGAGCGCGCGCTCTCGCTCACCGCGCAGCCGAACCTGTGGGGGTCGACCGGCCTCCTCAGGACGTCGTACGCGGGCTCGGGCGCGCCGGGCACCTTCCGGGTGTCGTTCCTGCTCGACTGGTTCTCGACGAGCGGCTTCCTCTGCGATCCGGCCGAGTCGACGCTCGCCGGCCACCCGATCACCTGCGGCCCCGACGCGCAGGAGGACTCGGCGAGCCACGTGGGGGCGTTCTTCACGCTGAACGCGACCCCCCTGCCCTTCCTCGAAGGCTACGCGTCGATCCGCACGTTCGCGAACGCGAACGACCAGGGCCGCCCGCGGCTGCTGCAGGTGCTCGGCGACACGACGCTCGGCGTGAAGGCGTTCACGCCCACGAAGATCGGCAAGCCGTTCACCTTCGGCGGCGAGGCGCAGCTGCTGCTGCTCAACGGCACGGGCGACGTGGGCCTCGCCGGCGGCGGCACGAGCGCGGTCTTCCGCGGGCTCGCGACGCTCGATCTGCGCAAGCCGCAGGGCAAGGGGTTCCCGCTGCGGGTGAACGTGAACCTCGGCTACAAGGTCGACAACTCCGGCAAGCTCGTGGAGGAGGTCGAGAAGGAGCGGGCCAAGGCGTTCACTGACGAGCGCGATCGGCAGCCGATCTCGCGCATCGAGCGGTTCGGGCTCGGCATCAACCGGGTCGACTTCTTCCAGACCCACCTCGGCGTCGAGGTGCCGCTGCCGAAGGTGCAGCCGTACCTCGAGTACACGCTCGACATCCCGGTGAACCGGCAGGGCTACGAGTGTCACACGAGCCGCGTGTCGCGCGGCGACGTCTGTCTCGGGCTCGACGACTTCGCGTCCCCCGACCCCCAGAGCCAGGGTGGGCCGGGCTACGCCGCGGCGCCGTCGCGGCTGTCGCTCGGCGTGCGGGTGACACCGTTCGAGAAGGCGTTCCGCGGGCTCTCCGGGCATGCAGCGTTCGACCTCGGCCTGTCGGCGACCTCCGTGTTCATCGAGGAGGTCGCGCCTCAGGCGCCGTGGACGCTGTACCTCGGGATCGGCTACGCCTACGACACGCAGCAGAAGGCGCCGCCGCCGGCCCCTGCGCCGCAGATCATCAAGGAGCCGCCGCAGCTCGTGCCGGCGCCGCAGAGCTTCGTGCGCGGCTTCGTGCACGAGCAGAACCGGCCCGACGCGGCGGTGGCCGACGCCATCGTGACGGTCGAGGGCGCGCCCCAGCCGCCGTACGCGACCGGTCCGGACGGCCGCTTCCTCACGCGGCACCTCGAGCCGGGGACATACACATTCAACATCCGGGCGAACGGCTACAAGCCGGGCACCTGCCAGGCGACCGTCCTCGCCGGCGGGGCGGCGCCGGGGCAGCCCGGCGCCTTCGGCCTGCAACCGGGGCAGCCCGGCGCCTTCGGCCCGCAGCCGGGGCAGCCCGGCGCCTTCGGTCCGCAACCTGGAGCCTTCGGTCCGCAACCGGGGCAGCCCGGCGCCTTCGGTCCGCAACCGGGGGCCTTCGGCCCGCAGCCCGGCGCCTTCGGTCCGCAGCCCGGACAGCCCGGCGCCTTCGGCCCGCAGCCGGGCCCCTTCGGCCCGCAGCCCGGCCAGCCCGGCGCCTTCGGTCCGCAACCCGGCCAGCCCGGCGCCTTCGGTCCGCAGCCCGGCCAGCCCGGCGCCTTCGGTCCGCAACCCGGCCAGCCCGGCGCCTTCGGTCCGCAGCCCGGCCAGCCCGGCGCCTTCGGTCCGCAGCCCGGTCCCTTCGGCCCGCAGCCCGGGCAGCCGGGGCCCTTCGGCCCGCAGCCGGGGTTGCCCGGCGGTGCACCGAGCGCGGCGCAGCCGCAGGGGCCGACGTTCGTGGACGTCGACTGCTCGCTCGAAGCGCTGCCCAAGACGGGCAACATCGTCGGGACGGTGAAGGACACGGAGAGCGGGGACGCGGTCGCCGGCGCGACGATCCGGCTGGTCGACGTGGCGGGCCGCGAGCAGACGGCGACGGCCGACGCGAGCGGCGCCTTCCGCTTCCCGGATCTGCCGGCCGGCGCGGTGACGCTCAAGGTCGAGGCGCAGGGGTACATGAACCACGTCAACCAGGCCGACGTCCGGACGAGCGAGGACACGCGCGCCGCGCTCACGGTGAACAAGCGGCCGAAGGTCTCGCTCGTGAAGGTGCAGGGCAACGAGATCAAGATCTCGCGGCAGATCCACTTCGAGACCGACTCGGCGAAGATCCTGGGCGACTCGAACGCGCTGATGGAGGAGATCGCGGACGTGCTCCAGCGGAATCCGAACATCCGCAAGGTCGAGATCCAGGGGCACACCGACAACACGGGCGGGCGTGAGCACAACCAGACGCTCAGCGAGGCCCGGGCGAACTCGGTGCGCGCCTGGCTGGCCAGGGCCGGCGTGGACGCCTCGCGGCTGCTCGCGAAGGGCTACGGGCAGGACCGCCCGGTCGCGCCGAACGTCACGCCCGCGAACAAGGCCAAGAACAGGCGCGTGCAGTTCATCATCGTGGAGAAGTGAGCCTGGCCCGCCGTCGGGCGGATCCGGCGCACGGCCGCGCCCCGCGGTCGCTTGTCGGCGCCGGGGCGGTGCGATAGGGCACGCGCATGATGAAGCACGTCGTCGTGGGCGCGCTCGCGGTGATGACGGGTTGCGCGGCGCCCACCCCGGCGCCGGACGCCCGGCCCGCCGAGAGCGCCCGGCCCTCCTCGGCCGCCGCCGCGCCCACGGCGGCGGCGACAGCGGCGGCGGGCGCGGCCGAGGCGGCGCCGCGGCCGGAGGACGCAGGTGCGCTGGGGCCGCCGCAGAATGGGGGCGCTCGCACGGCGGCCGAGGCGGCAGCGACGGACGGGTCGCCCCCGCCGGCATCGCCGCCTGTCCCTGGCGCGGATACCGGCGCCACGGCGACCGCCCTCGCGACGAACAAGATCCTGCCGCCGCTGGAGAGCGAGGAGCTCACGGCGCGGGCCAGGGAGCTGTTCGACGCCATCGTGAAGAACGAGCCGGCGCTGGCGGATCCCTTCTGGTTCCCCAAAGAGCCGTTCATCCCGCTCAAGGACGTGAAGGATCCCGGCAAGTACTGGGACCACCTCCACGCCGCCTACGCGAACGACGTGAAGGCGATGCACCGGAAGCGCAAGAGCTGGGAAGGCGCGCATTTCGTCGGCTTCGAGGTCGGCTCCAGGCCGAAGTGGGTGCCTCCGGGCGACGAGGTCAACAAGATCGGCTATTACCGCTCCTTCCACGGCAAGCTGAAGTACGAGATCGACGGCAAGCCGGCGAGCCTCGATGTCCACACGATCATCTCGTGGCAGGGTCGCTGGTACATCACGCACCTCGGCGACTTCAAGAAGCGCTAGGTGCCCGCTCCCGGTCGCCGCGGCGACACCTCTCGTGGAGACGAAGGACCCCAGGGGAACGCGATGGAACAGCCAGAGCGCGTCGCGGGCAGGCTGAGGGCGCGGTACGACGCCGTCCGGGCGTTCACGGAGTCGCTCTGCGCCCCGCTCTGCGCCGAGGATTACGTCATCCAGTCGATGCCGGACGCGAGCCCGGTGAAGTGGCACGTCGCGCACACGACGTGGTTCTTCGAGACGTTCGTGCTCGGCGAGCGCGCCGGATACGCGCCCTTTCACCCGCGGTTCGGGTACCTCTTCAACTCGTATTACGTGAGCGTGGGCGAGCGGCACTGCCGCCCGCGGCGAGGGGTCCTGTCGCGCCCGACGGTGGAGGAGACCTCTCGCTACCGGCGCCACGTGGACGAGAGGATGCGCGAGCTCCTCGACGAGATCGGCGCGGGCCGGCACCTCGATCTCGCCTTCACGATCGAGGTGGGGCTGCACCACGAGCAGCAGCACCAGGAGCTCATCCTGACCGATCTGAAGCACGCGATGGCGCAGAACCCGCTGCGCCCGGCGATCTTCGGCGGCGCGCCGCCGGGCCGGAGCGGCGGAGCTGCCGGGGAGCTCCGCTTCGTGGAGCACGCCGAGGGCGTTCGCTGGATCGGCCACGGCGGGGACGCGTTCGCGTTCGACAACGAGACGCCGCGGCACCGCGTGTTCGTCGGCGCGTTCGCGCTCGCGGAGCGGCCGGTGACGTGCGGCGAGTACCTCAGGTTCATGCAGGACGGCGGGTACGCACGGCCGGAGCTCTGGCTATCGAGCGGCTGGGACGCGGTCGTCGCGAACCGGTGGGAGGCGCCGCTCTACTGGGAGCCTCGGGACGGAGGGGTTCAGCTGTTCACGCTCCACGGGCTCCGCGAGGTGGACGTCGATGAGCCCGTCTGTCACGTGAGCCACTACGAGGCCGACGCCTACGCCCGCTGGGCAGGCGCGCGGCTCCCGACGGAGGCCGAGTGGGAGACGGCCGCGCAGGGCGCGCTCTCCGGCGCGGAGGAGGTCCCCGGCGGCGCCGCGCCGGGCGAGGCGCCGCCGGGGAATTTCGCCGAGCGCGGGCGCTTTCACCCGGAGCCTGCGAGCGCGCCGCCGCGACCGGGAGCCCCACGACAGCTGCTCGGCGACGTGTGGGAATGGACGTCGAGCGCGTATGCGCCCTATCCCGGGTTTCGCCCGTGGCCCGGAGCGCTCGGCGAGTACAACGGCAAGTTCATGAGCAGCCAGCTCGTGCTGCGCGGCGGCTCCTGCGCGACCCCGGCGACGCACGTCCGCGCGACGTACCGGAATTTCTTCCCGCCGGACGCGCGGTGGCAGATGAGCGGCATCCGGCTGGCCCGCGATCTCTGACGCGGGCCGCCTGACGCGGACCGTATCGGCGCGCGCCCGGTACCGCGCATCGCGGCTCGCCGCGCCGCCGCGCCCCGTCGGCGATGCGCCGGCGGCGCTCCCTTCCTGTGGACGCTGCGCCGGCGCGCCGCCATGGTCTCGGCGTGGCGCCGCTCGTCTCCGTCTTGCTCCCGTACCGGCAGGCGGAGGCGACGATCGAGGAGGCGCTGGAGAGCGTGCTCGCCGAGCGCGAGGTCGACCTCGAGGTGATCGCCGTGGACGATGGCTCCACCGACGCTGGCCCGGCCAGCGTCGCGCGCATCGCGCAGCGCGACCCCCGTGTCGTTCCGGTCGCGACGGGCGGCGTGGGGATCGCGCGGGCGCTCTCGCGCGCGACGGAGGCGGCGCGCGGCGAGCTGCTCGCGCGCATGGATGGCGACGACATCTCGGTCGGCGGGCGCCTCGCGCGCCAGGTCGAGGCGCTCCGGCGGGATCCAGGGCTCGGCGTCGTCGGGGCCCGCGTCGAGGCGTTCGCGGCGGGGCCGATCGGCGAGGGCATGCTCCGCTACGTGGACTGGCTGAACTCGATCATCACGCCCGAGGACCACGCGCGGGAGATGTTCGTGGAATCCCCGCTGTGTCACCCGTCGGTGATGCTGCGGCGGAGCGCGCTGGAGCAGGTCGGCGGGTTCCGAGAGACCCCCTGGGCGGAGGACTACGACCTGTGGCTGCGCCTCGACGCCGCCGGCGCGCGGATGGCGAAGCTCCCGGAGCTCGGCCTGCGCTGGCGGCACCGCGAGGGCCGGGCGACGTTCGCGGATCCGCGGTACGCGATTGCGCGCTTCCTCGAGGCCAAGGCGCACTACCTCGCGAGAAAGCTGGGCTCGGCGCGCCCCGTGGCGGTGTGGGGCGCGGGCAAGACCGGCCGGCGGCTGGCGAGGGCGCTCGCCCGGAACGGCGTGACGCCGGAGCGGTTCGTGGACATCGATCCGCGCAAGATCGGCCGGATCGCGCAGGGGGCGCCGATCGTCGACCCGTCGCGGCTCTCGCGGGGCGCGCAGACCCTCGTCGTCGCCGTGGGGGCGCGGGGGGCGCGCGCGCTCATCCGCGCTCACCTCGCCGCGCGCGGCTTCGTCGAGGGCTCCGACTATGTGTGCGCGTCCTGAGCGCGCAGCGCGCGCAGAGCGGCTATTTGCAACCGCGGGCTCCGGTGGGAGGATTCGACCCCACAGCGATGCGCGTCCCGGTGCTCACGAGCAAGCTCGACTTTCCTCCGCCCGAGCGCGCGACCCCGGAGGGGATCGTGGCCGTGGGCGGCGAGGCCTCGCCGGAGCGGCTGCTGGCCGGCTACCGCCGGGGCATCTTCCCGTGGCCCCACGAGGGGCTGCCGCTGCTCTGGTTCTCCCCGGATCCGCGCTTCGTCCTGCCGCCGCGCGAGGCGCACATCCCGCACTCGCTGCGCAAGCGGGTGCGCCGGGGCGAGCTCGAGGTGCGGACCGACACGGCGTTCGCGGACGTCATGCGGGCCTGCAGCGAGTCGCCGCGGCCCGGGCAAAGCGGTACGTGGATCACCGAGGAGCTCGTCGACGGATACACCGCGCTGCACGGCGCCGGGATCGCGCACAGCATCGAGGCCTGGTCGAACGGCGAGCTCGTCGGCGGCCTCTACGGCGTGTCGCTGGGGCGCATGTTCTTCGGCGAGTCGATGTTCGCGCGCGCGCCCGACGCCTCGAAGGTCGCGTTCGCGACGCTGCTCGGGAACCTCGTCGCCTGGGACTTCGCGCTGGTGGACTGCCAGGTGTACACGGACCACCTGGAACGCTTCGGCGCCGTGGAATGGCCGCGGCGCGAGTTCCTCCGCGCGCTGACGACGGCGCTCGACGCCCCGACGAAGGTGGGACCGTGGCGCTTCGACCTCGAGCCCGCGCAGGCGATCGAGCGGCTCATCCCGCGGTGATCGCGCCCGGGGAGCGCGCGGCGCTCCCCGGCCCCGGCGCTACGAGCGCGGGTCTCCTGGCTCGTCCTTGATCTCCCGGAGCAGCTCGTCGATCCGCCGCTCGGCGTCGGGGCCCTCGTCGTAGAAGAAGCGCAGCGTCGGCACGACACGCAGGCCCATCGTGCGTGCGACGTCCCTGCGCAGCCGGCCCGACGCCGCCTCCAGGCCCTTGAGCAGGGCGCGACGCGACGCCGCGTCCTCCGCCCCGAACTCGTGGCGCACGTGGATCTTCGCGCTCTGCAGATCGTCGGTGATCTCCACGCGCGACACGAGCACGCCGGCGATCCGCGGATCGCGCATATCCCGGAGCAGGTTGGACAGGTCCTCGCGGAGCCGTTCGGCGACCCGCGTCGCCCGCTTCACCGTGCCGCTCATTCGTCGTCCTCTGCGTCCTCGAACATGTCGGAGGGCGCTCCCAGATCCCCATCCTCGCGACCGAGCGCCTGCTCGATGCCGCCCTGCACCCCCGCTCCTCCCTCACCGAACGACACGATCTCGGTCGCCCGGTCGGTGAGGACGGCGTGGGGCAGCGATCCGGCCATCGCGGCCACGTCCGCGAGGACCTTGTCGCACATGGCCGCCGAGTTCGAGACGACCGCGACGCCGAGCGTCGCCCGCCTCGGATCATCGAGCACGCCGATCTCGGCGATCGACACGCGCATCCGGCTCTGCGCCCGCTCCTTCAAGGAGCGCACCACGCTGCGCTTGTCCTTGAGGGAGCGGGCCCCGACGATATCGAGGCGGAGACGGAGAACGCCGACGAACATCTAGCGGCTCAGAGCCTCGTCTTGACCTCGTCGATCTCGAAGCTCTCGATGAGGTCGCGCTCCTTGATGTCCGAGTAGCCATCGAGCGAGATACCGCACTCGAACCCCTCGACCACCTCTTTCACGTCGTCCTTGAAGCGGCGCAGCCCCGAGAGGCGCCCCGTCCAGATGACGGCGTTGTCCCGGATCAGGCGCGCCTCGGCGGTGCGCTTGACCGAGCCGCTCACGGCCATGCAGCCGGCGACCGTGCCCGCCTTCGTGATCTTGAAGACCTGGCGAACCTCGGCGCGGCCGAGGACCTTCTCCACCTTGGTCGCGGGGAGGAGCCCCTCCATCGCGCTTCGGATGTCGTCGACGGCGTTGTAGATGATGTTGTAGAGCCGGATCTCGACGCCTTCGTTCTCGGCCAGAGCGCCCGCCTTGCCGGCCGGTCGGACGTTGAAGCCGACGATGATCGCCTTCGACGCGACCGCCAGGTTGACGTCGCCCTCGGTGATGCCACCGACGGCGCCGTTCACGATCGTGACCTTCACCTTCTCGGTCGTGAGCTTCGCCAGCGCGTGGGTGATCGCCTCGACCGAGCCCTGCACGTCGCCCTTGATGATCAGCTTGAGCTCGAGCTGATCGGCCTCCTGCAGGTTCTTCGTGATCGACTCGAGCGAGACGCGCGAGTCCTGCGGGATCAGCGTCTTCGACGCCTTCTTGCGGCGGGTCTCGGCGATCTCCTCCGCGGTCTTCCCGTCCTTGACGGCGTGGACGGGATCGCCCGCGCTCGGCACCTCGGCCAGGCCAAGGACCTCGACCGGCGTCGCCGGGCCGGCCTCGGCGACGGAGCGCCCGAGCTCGTCGGTCATCGCCCGGACCTTGCCCCACGCGGCGCCGGCCAGGAGGATGTCGCCCGTGCGGAGCGTGCCGTCCTGGACCATGACGCGCGCGACCGGTCCGCGGCCACGATCGAGCAAGGCCTCGATGACGGTGCCGCTGGCGCGCTTCTTCGGGTTGGCGCGGAGGTCCTGGACCTCGGCGAGGAGCAGGACCGACTCGAGGAGCTGGTCGATGCCCTGCCCCAGCTTCGCCGACACGCTGCAGAACATCGTCTCGCCGCCCCACTCCTCGGGCTGCAGCCCGAGCGCAGCGAGGTCGCGCTTGATCTTGTCCTCGTCGGCGCCCGGCTTGTCGATCTTGTTCACCGCGACGATGATCGGCACCTTCGCGGCCTGCGCATGCGAGATCGCCTCCTTGGTCTGGGGCATCACGCCGTCGTCGGCCGCGACCACCAGGATCACGATGTCGGTGAGCGAGGCGCCGCGGGCGCGCATCGCCGTGAACGCCTCGTGGCCCGGCGTGTCGAGGAAGGCGATCGTCCCGCGCGGCGTGTCGACGCGGTAAGCGCCGATGTGCTGGGTGATCCCGCCCGCCTCGCCCTCGGCGACAGTGGCCTTCCGGATCCTGTCGAGCAGCGACGTCTTGCCATGGTCGACGTGACCCATGACGGTGACGATGGGCGGACGGTTCTCGAACTCCTCGTCGGCTTCGGTGCCGGCCTGCATGGCGGCGGTCAGCGTGTCCTGCTCGCTGACAGCCACGTCCTCGACGCTCCAGCCGAACTCGCTCGCGAGGATCTTCGCCGTTTCGGCGTCGAGCGTGCTGTTGATGTTCACGCCCGTCATGCCCATCGACAGGAGCCGCATGAGCACATCCGTGGCCTTCAGGCTCATCTTCGCGGCGAGCTGCTGAAGGGTGACCTGCTCCTCGATCTTGATGACCTTCTTGTGCGAGGCCATCTCCTGCGTGGAGACCTGGACCGGCTTGCGCGGGAGAGAGCCCGGGCGCGGCCGCCCGAACATCCCCGGGCGCGTGTTCCGGCCGCCCATGGGCCGGCCGCCTGGACCGAAGCTGGGACCGCCGGGGCGCGCTTGCTGGGCGTTCGCACGCGGATCGTAGGTCGTGCGCCGCGCCGGCGGCGTGCCGGTGCGGGCAGCAGGCATCGTGACGCCGGGGCGCCCCTGCCACACCTCGATGCCGGTCTTCGGCGGCGAGGACGGCCGGCGCGGCGCCTGGTTCGCGCCAGCCGGGTCGTCCGGCTTGGCCGCGGACGCCGATGCGGGCGGCGCTGTCGGCCGGGATCCCGGGCGGGCCGCGGACGACGCAGGGTGGTGCGCCGGACCGGAAGGCCGATGCGGCGTGGGGGGCGGCTGCGTCGACCGAGACGCCCCATGCGCCGGGGCAGGCGCCGAGGGCGCAGCCTGCGTCCGGGCCGGCGCAGGCGCCGCGGTGGACGCGGGCGCTGCAGGCTTCGCCGGAGCCGGCGCAGCCGCCTGCGCCGCGGTGGGCGCGGGCGCAGCCGGCGCGGCGGGAGCAGGCGCTTGCGCCGGTGAGGGCGCAACCGCGGCGGGGGCCGGCGCGGCAGGCGCCGACTCGGCGGGAGCCGGCGCGACGGCGGCGGCAGATGGCGCCGCGACGGCGGCGGGTGGAGCAGGCTTCGGCTCGGGCGAGGTCACCTTCGTCTCCTCCGCGAGCGCGGGCGCGGACGCCGCGGCAGACGCGGGTACTACGGGAGCGGGAGCCGCCGGAGGCGGCGGCGCTGCCGGCGCTACCGCAACGGGCGGCGCTGCCGGGGCAGGTGCGCTGGGCGCGGGCGCTGGTTCGCGCGGGCTCGCGGCGACCACCGGCTCAGGCGCCGGCGCCGGGGGCGCTGCGATGGAAGCGGCGGGCGGCGGCGGAGCGGGGCGATGGACCGGCGCTTCTTCCTGAGCAACGCGCTCGTGCGGCGGGGAAGCTGGAACGGACGCAGCCGCAGGCCGCGAAGGCGCCGGCTCCGGAGCGGCGCGCACCGGCGCCTCCGGGTCCGGCCCGCGGCCCGGCGACGACGGCTCGGGATCGGCCCCAGGCCGAGCACGGCGCTTTACGACCGTCGGGCGGATCCGCTCCTCCACCACCTCAGGCGACTTCTGCCGCTCGAGATGCCGCTTAACCCGCTCGACGACGTCGGATTCGACGGCGCTCATGTGATTGCGCACGTCGCCAATACCCATGGATTGGAAGAGCGCGACCAGCGTCTTCTGGTCCATGTTCAGCTGCTTGGCGACCTCGTAGACCCGGACTTTGCTCATGCACCTCGCTCCACGTTAACCAATCCGCTTCACCCATCCGCGCGGGCGACCCGTTGCGGCCACTCTGTCCACCGTCGTGGCGCGTCCGGCAGAACCGGACCTCGCCACCGTGCCCCCGACAGGGCCGCCTTCCCCGGTGCCCCGCGCAATTGCAAGAAGCCGACCGGACCCACTCTTTGACGCCAGCCGCTCGTCGCGGCCAGCAAGCCCGCCCGCCGGGCTGTCAGGTTTTTCCCCGACCCCCTCGGACGCTGGCCGAGCGCCAGAGCTGAGGTGCTCGACGTGCTCGACGTCCACCCCCGCCCTCCCCGATCCACGGCGAGGGGCCGGGCCAGCATGGCCGGACGCAGCCTTCCGTCGCTCGGGGACCCCACCTGTTTCCGACCGGACAGCCGCGTTGCGCGCCGACCGCCCCCTTCGACCGGAGCTGCCGCGCCCGCCCTCCGCGGCGCCCTCGCCCCGCTCGATGCGGGCGCAGGCGTCCACGACGTGCGCTGCGTGCGCAACGGCGACCGCGAGCGATGCCGAGAAGATCGCCATCACCGCCACGCCGCGCTCGCGCGGGCCGCCCGCCAGGGAGCCGAGCACCTGTTGGGTGCCCCATGCGACAGCGCGCCCCTCCGCGATCGCCCGCCGCACCTCCGGTAGATCCGCGCCTGCCGGCGCGTCGCACGCGACCAGCAGGAGCGCGGCCTCGCCCCGCTCGCACGACCCCACGACCGCATCGGTGCCGATCGCCACGCTCTGAGAGCGGACGGCCGCACGGATGAGCCCCTGGAGCCGGCGCTCCGTCGCCTCCCGGATGGCCCGCGCCAGCGAGACGGCCGTGAGCGGCTCCGCGCCCGGGGCGGCCTGATCGCCGGCGCCCTCCGCGCCCGGGCCTGAATTTCCCAGGATCGCGTGGACCCGCCCCTTGGCGGCACGGGCGAGACCCCGGGCGACCGCGGCCGCCACGCAGTCCCGCTGCGGATGGACGTGGGCGCCCCGCCCGAACCCGCCGTCGCCCGGATCGACCGCGACCACGCCGCCGGGACCGAGGATGAGCCGGACGAGCGGACGAGCGCCGCGGACGTCATCGACGCCGACGCGCTCCCCGCAGCCGACACACGTGCGCACCCGCCCCCTCTCGAAGGGCTCGCGCTCACCCGCGTCGTTCTGTCTGCTCACCAATGATTCCATCCTCGGTCCTCTGAACCCCACTCCTTGAAACGCGTTACACGTGTCTCGCTTCGGCGGCGCGACGAATGTCCGCCCGCGCTGCATCGAGCACCTTCTGCTCGCTCTCGACGAAGTCCCGCGCGCCCTGCTTGATGGCGCGCGCCTTCTTGATGCCAAGGCCCGTGCGGATCGCCAGCCGATCCTCGTCTTCTCGCAGCAGGTCCTCCACGCTGCGGTACCCGGCTTCCTCCAGCAGTACCACCGTCCGCTCGCCGACGCCGCGGATGAACATCAGCCGCTCGCGGTCGGTGAGGGGCTCGGTGCGCGAGCTCGCGGTACGGATGCGCTCCTGACGCAGTCGCTCCATCGTCGTGTCCGCCTGCGCCTTGATGCGCTCGGCGGCCTCGGCGCCGCCGAGGCCCGGGATGGCGGCGAGCTCCTCGACCGAGGCCTCGCTCACCTCTTCCAGGGCGCGGAAGCCGAGCCGGTACATGGACTTGGCGATCTGCTCGGTCACCCAGTCAATCTGCTGCAGGGCGGAGATCGCCTCCTCCTCCATCTGCTTGAACTTTGTCTCGCTGATGATGTCGAGCTTCCAGTTGGTCAGCTGCGCGGCGAGCCGCACGTTCTGGCCCTTGCGCCCGATCGCGAGCGACAGCTTCTCGTCCGGGACCACGAGCTCCATGCGCCCGTCGGCCTCGTCGACGATCACCTTGTGCACCTCGGCCGGCTGGATCGCGGCGATGACGTAGCGCGCCGGATCCCGATCGAACGGCACGATGTCGATCTTCTCGCCGCGGAGCTCCTGGACCACGGCCTGCACGCGCGAGCCCTTCATGCCCACGCACGCGCCCACCGGGTCGACGTCCGCGTCGCGGCTGGTCACCGCGATCTTGGAGCGGGCGCCCGGCTCGCGGGCGACCGACACGATCCGCACGATGCCCTCGTAGATCTCGGGGACCTCGGCCTCGAAGAGCTTCTCGACGAGCCGGGGATCGGAGCGGGAGAGGATGACCTGCGGGCCGCGCGCCTCGCGATCGATGTCCTTCACGTACGCGACGATGCGGTCCCCCGGCCGGTACGTCTCGCGCGGCGTCTGCTCGCGGAACGTGAGCACACCCTCGGTGCGGCCGATGTCGACGATGATGTTGTTGCCCTTCTCGAACCGCCGCACGATACCGCGAATGAGCTCGCCCTTGCGATCCTTGTACTCATTGAAGATGAGATCGCGCTCGGCGTCGCGCACGCGCTGGAGCAGGACCTGCTTCGCCGTCTGCGCGGCGATGCGCCCGAAGGTCGTGCGGCCGTGCTTCAGCTTCAGGATGTCGCCGTACTCCTTGTCCTGATCGCGCGCCTTCTCCGCGTCCTCGGGGCGCCAGAAGACCTGGAAGCCGAGCTCCTCGCCCAGGGTCGCGTCCAGCTTGAGCTTGTCCACGTCAGTGATGGAGATCTCGCGCTCCGGCTCCGCCACGGCCTCGACCACGGTCATGTACTGGAAGAGGTCGATCTGCCCGCTGTCCTCGTTGAAGCGCGCCTCGAGCTCGCGGGTGGGGCCGAAGACGCTCTGCGCGGCCTTCAAGATCGCGGCCTCGATCGTCTCGACAAGGATCTTCTTGTCGATCCCCTTCTCCTTCGCGACCTGATCGAGGATGCTGCCGAGGCTCGTCTCCGAGGTCGGCATCGCTGCCATCGTTGCCATGACGTCCCTGTCTCCTGATCTTTCTTCTCTCTACTTGCGCTTCTCGGAACCGCGCGCGCTCCGCATTGAGGCCGGTCGCGGAGCCGCCTCCGAGAGCCGCTTCGTCGGCCCCGACTCCTTAGCGGTCTCCTTGCCCTGCCGCTGCCCCTTCTTGGGCTTGGGCTGCGACGAGAGCTCGAAGACGAGGCGCGCCTCCATGACATCCGAAAACGGCACCTCGATCCGCTTGCCGTCGACCAGGACCGCGACCTGCCCCTCCGGAGCCGTAAGGAGCTCGCCCCGGAGCACCCGCTGGCCGTCCGGCGCCGGGCGCGACAGCTTCACCTTCGCCGTCTTGCCGAGGAAGCGGACGAACTCGGCCGGTGTGCGCACCCGCCGGTCGAGGCCCGGAGAGCTGACCTCGAGGTTGTAATGGTTGGGTATGAGATCCTCGACGTCGAGGACCGAGGAGACGTCGCGCGACACATCCACGCAGTCCTCCAGCGTGACGCCGCCGCCCACCTCGGCCGCCCCCTCGCGCTCGATCGTGAGCCGCAGCGTCCAGCCCGCACGCTCGGTGGTCCACTCCAGGTCGACGAGCGTGACCCCATGCGTGGCAAGCACCGGCGCGAGGGCGTCGCGAACGCGCCCGAGATCGAACACTGCTCTGGTCGAAGGCTCCATCAGTTGCGGCATGTGCATGTGAGAGACGTCACCCTTGGCGGATCCGGGAACTTTCAGCGCCATGAACCCCGAGCGACGGTGCCCGGCGCCCCTGCGCCAAAAAAAAAGAGCCGATTCCCGAACTGGGAACCCGGCTCGCGGATCCGCCTAGTTGTCGGCGGACAACCTAGTCGAATGCTGGACCTCATGCAAGGGGGGATACGGGCAAACCGCCCCCTCGTGGCCGGGGATCTCCCCGCCGGTTCGCCCCCGCCCTGGTCTGCGCCGCGTCACCGCCGGAGGGCGGGCTGCCTTACGCCAGATTCGGCAGCGCGACGATATCCACGTGCAGGACCTCCTCAAACGCCGCGATTTCCTTCAGGCAGGCTTCGCTCGGCCGGCCGGAGACCCGCATCTTCGTGCACGTGGCAGTGGCCCCCTCGAAGACGGTATTTGAAATCTCCTCGATGTTGATTCCGTGCCGTTTCATGACGCTGAGCGTGTTCGCGAGCACGCCGACCTTGTCCAGCATCCGGACGACGACCGCGTAGCGAGCGGGCGAGGTAGCGCAGATGTTGACCACGTTGGGCAGCTCCTCCTCCGTCATGAAGGAGCGGATGATCCGGGCCGTCTCGAGGGCGATGGCCCGCTGGGCCTGCTCCGTCTGCGCGGCGATGTGCGGGGTCCCATAGACGAGCCCCCGCGCCAGGAGGTGCGACTCGAACGACGCCGAGCCCTTGTCGGGCTCGCTGGCGAAGACGTCGAGGCCGACCCGCAGCCCCTTGCGCGGGATGAGCTCCTCGAGCGCGGCGTAGTCCAGGACCTCCGGGCGCGCGGCGTTCACGACGATCGCGCCGTCGGGGAGCGCCTCGAGGACGCTCCGGCCGACGATGCCGCGCGTCTGCGGGGTGGCCGTCAGGTGGATGGTGAAGATGTCCGAGCGGGCAGCCAGGTCCTCCAGGGTCCGGGCGTAGCTGACGTCGAGCTTGGCGGCGCGGCCCGGCGTCAGCGAGCGCGACCAGGCGTGCGGCTCGAGCCCGAAGGCGCGGGCGCGCATCAGCACCTCGCGGCCAATCGCGCCGAGCCCCGCGATCCCGATCCGCCGGCCGAACAGCCCCCGGGCCGACGAGTACTTCGTCTTCTCCCAGCGGCCGGCCCGGAGCTCGGACGTCGCGTCGACCAGCCGGCGGTCGAGCGCGAGGATGAACGCCATCGTCAGCTCTGCCACCGCGGTCGCGTTCTTGCCGGGGCAGTTCGCCACGTAGACGCCGCGCGCGCTCGCCGCCGCGACGTCGATCGTGCCCACGCCGACCCCGGCCCGCACGATCAGGTTGAGCTGACGGCCAGCCTCGATCGCCTTCGCCGTGACCTCCGTCGAGCGAACGACGAGAATGCCGATCCCGTCCAGGGCCGCCGGCAGCGTGTCCTGGGTGAGCTCGGGGCGGGACTCGATCTGGATCCCGAGTACCTTGAGCTCTTCCAGAGCCGAGAGATCCATCTTATCGGCGACTAGCAGGCGCATGCGGAAGGGAACGGTAACAGAAAAGCTCTCGCTGACGATGTGCGTTCTGCTCATCTCCTGCGCCAGCGATCATCAGGTCTCGCCCTGGGGCACCGCGCGCAGGCCGCCCCTCGGCGCGTACGTCACGCCCCCGGACCTCGAGGCTCAGCTGCGCGCCATCGACGTGGAGACCGCCGAGCTCGGGCTGAAGCTCGAGGTCGAGCTCCGCGGCGCGCTCCCGCGCCGCGGAGGCGAGGTGGTCCTGCGCGGCTACCGCGGGACCGACGCGCTCGGGCGCCGCACCTCGGCGGTCCGCGTGGCGACGCCGCGCGGCGTGGTCATGGCCGCGGGGCCCCTCGACAGCGGGCGCATGGACCGCAGCCAGGCGACCCAGCTGATGCCGTCGCTCCTCCCGGGATCGCAGCCGGACGCGACGGAGCAGCTCGGGGCGTTCCGCTCGGGGACCGATCTCAACCGCGACGGTGCGCCGGACGTCGTGCTCAGAAACGAGGCGGGAGAGCTGGAGATCTGGGGCGTACACCCGCTCGGCGCGACCCGGTACACCGTCGAGCTCGCGATGCCACCGCGGCTCGCGCTCGACGTCGACCACGACGGCACGCTGGAGCTCGCCGGTCGGATCGGCGTGGCCGAGGAGGATCCCATCGCGCCGGATCTCCTCGACGTCGCGGGCTTCGAGGGCGATCGCTACACGCACCGGGGCAGCGCGGCGCAGGCGTTTCATGAGACGCGCGCGCGAGGCCCGGGCGCGGAGGCGGCCGGGCAGGGTAAGCGGCAGGAGCCGCCGAAGGACGACGCTGCGCGGCTCAGGGGCGCGCTCGAGCATGCCTGGCACGCGCTGCTCGCGGGCAGGCCGGCGGCGGAGACGCTCGCGGCGCTCGACCGAGAGCCGGTGCCGCCCGCGCTCCGGGGGGCGTTCACGGCCCACCGCGCGCGGGTGGCGAGCGCGGCCCCGGCGGCCCCGAGGGGCGCCCCGGCCGGGGAGGAGCCACGCGGGCGCGGCGGCGCGCCTACTCGTCCGCAGGGAGCATCGGAAACGCCTGACCGGCGCTGAGGACGATGATGCCCGGGATCGCACCGGGCCCCCTGTAGCCGCGCGTGAGCGGGAAGCCCCAGTCGACGCGCGTGACGATGCGGTTGAACTGCGGGAAGAGGGCCCGGAGCCCGAAGCCCGCCGACTGCTTGAGGCGCAGCTCGTCGTAGCCGTCGAACGCGTCGCCGGCGTCGAAGAAGGCCGCGCCACCGAGCTGACACGACCAGATCTCCACCGGGCGCGTGCGGAGCTCGAGGTTCGCGGAGAGCACGTCCTCGCCGATGAACGCCGCCGACTTGTACCCGCGGAGGCGCGTCTCGCCGCCGAGCGGCGACTGCCTGTTGAGGTAATTCCGGTAGCGGTCGAGCAACCGCACGTCGAACACGAGCCGCCCGACGCCGAAGCTCGGCGTGTGCACGCGCGCGCGCGCCTCGATCGAGGCGTCGAAGATCCGGGAGCGGTCGAGCTCCGTGACGGTCTCGACCACCGCGCGCGCGAGGCCGTCGCCGAGCGCGACGGTGTACGCCGCCGCGGCGGAGACGCCGAGGAAGCTCCGGGTGGAGTTGAGCGCGGTCGTGACCGGGTAGAGCAGGATCGAGAGCTCGTGTCCGAGCCGGTAGTCCTCCTGCAGCGCGAGCGTGTTGAAGTCGAGCACGCGCGAGAAGCGGGTCGAGTACGTGGAGTACTTGAACGTCGGCGCGACGCGGGTGTCGCTCACCGGCATCACGCGCGCCTCGAACTCGGCGAGCGCGGCCGGAGCGAAGCCCGCGGGCGCGTCGAGGCGGTACACCTTGCGGCTCGCCTCGATGCCCACCGAGAAATCGTGCTTCACGGCCGAGGCGGCGGCGCCGAAGCTGCGCGTGACGGCGTAGCCGCCCACCAGGAGATCGCTCCGGTAGCGGTACGGGATGCGGTCGTCGTCCGGCGTGGCGCTCGCGTCGAAGGTGGCGAGCTTCGCGCCGATGAAGCGGCGGGTCACCTCGTCACGCCAGGTGACCTCGGCGTCCCAGGCCCACTCCGCCTCCGTCGCGTAGAGCGGCTGCCCGTACACGAACTCGCCGCGCGTGCCCTCGAGCTCGCCGGTCTGCCGATCGACGATCGCGTTCAGCTCGGTCCGCATCCGCACGTGGCTGCCCCCGATGCCCGGCATCGCGTAGGCGACGCCGAGCGAGAGCGCGCCGGGATCGAGCGTGAGCTGCGCCGCGACGGCGTGGTGGATGCCGAGCAGGTTCTGCTCGGCGGCCTGCAGGAAGAGCTTCTCGAGCTCCCCCTCGGCGATGCGGTAGTCCGTGTTGAGGCGCAGGCTCCAGACGTCCTTGGTGGCGACCGCGACCCGCACCCGATCCGGCGCGCTGCCCCGCACGGCGAAGACGAGGACGAGCGACACCTGGCTCAGGCCACGCAGGTTGCGCGCCGACTCATCGGCGAGCGCCTGCGCGTAGGGGCGCCCGACCGCGAGCAGCACCTCGCGCCGGATGACGTACGGCCGCGAGAGCGCGTGGAACCAGTTCAGGAAGGACGGCGCGGGATCGCGGTCCTCGATCACCTCGAACGGGACCACGTCGATCCCCTCGACGATCTTGCCCTCGGGGGCGGGATCGAGCGTCGCGCCGAGCCGCGCCAGGGCGCGATCGATCGTGGCGCTCTCGTAGCTCGAGTAGCCCTCGTGCTGGCGAGGCTCGGCCGGCGCAGCCGGCGCGCTCTGCTGCGCCTGCGCCTGCGACGCGATCGCGATGACCGCCCCGAGGAGCGAAGGCGCGCAGCGCATCAGCACGATCGATGCGCGCCGCACGAGCCGCTCGCCTCAGAAGGAGTCGCTGGCAGGGTACGTCGCCATGACGTTGATCTTGTACTTCACGTACTGGTGCGGGATCGTCCCCCAGTCGGGCGTCGGCATCGCGCGCTTCACGCAGCGGAGCAGCTCCTTCGTCTTCGCGCGGTCCACCGTCGTCGACTTGCCGGCGTAGACGTTGGTGCGCTTGCGCCGGAAGTCCATCTCGAAGACGAAGCTCACCGTGACGCTCGCCTTGCCGGACGGGGCGCACTGGACGTTGTCGCGGATCGCGCGCGCGAGGGCGTCCTCGAAGAAGGTGACGTGATCGCAGCGCTCGGGCGGCGTGGTGCCCGGGCCGGGGTTCTCGCACTTGATCGTGGTGAACGGCGAGAGCTTGACGCCCTCCGCCAGCGCGGCGCCCGCGTCGGCGAGCGCCCCCGCGTCCCAGGCGTAGGCGCCGGCGTCGGCCGTCGCGGCGTCGGCGGACGGGATCGACTCAGGCTTCGGGCGGCGCCAGAGGTAGAGCGGCACCGCCACGAGGATTAGCCCCGCGACGAGCGCGATGATGATCTGGAGCCGCACGGGGCGCTCGCCGCCGCCGCGACCGAGATAACGGTACGGCGAGGGCTGAGACGGCGGACTGGACGGGAACGGAGGCCGGCTGTTCATCGGACGCGTTCAGGTTCAATCGATGAGCGTCCGCGCAGGGCGCCCGGGCTCGCCCTTCACCAGCGTCGCGCCAAGCTCGAGCGTCTCGGGGAGCATCCCCTGAACCTGCGCGACCACCTGCTCGACCACGTGGCGAGCCTCGTCGATGCTCGGACCCACGATCGAGACCACGAATTTGAGCGGCCCCGTCCGCCCCGCCACGGCGGGGGTGAGGCTGAGCAGGAGCATCTCGGTCAGATCGATCACCCGCTGCGCCGCCTTCCGCAAGGCGAGCATCTCCAGGATGGTCGGGCGCTCGCTGACCTGGCGGTTCGGCCCGCGCAGCTCGTAGCGCGCGACCTGCATCGGCACCTCGGCCCAGTCGGCGAACAGGCCGTCCTCGTCGATCGCCTTCATCAGGTGCTCGCGCACGAGCAGGCCGGTGAGGCCGTCGCGCTTCGCGAGGTACTGCTTCGCGCGCCGGTGCTGCGGCGAGTCCGGGCCGAAGGTCACGAGCTTCATCCGGCACTCGCCGACCTGCACCTCGCCGCCGTGCAGCAGCGAGACCTGCGACTTGCGCTCGTAGTTGAAGTCCGCGTAGGTGCCGTTCGTGCTGCCCTGATCCTCGATCAGCCACGAGCCCGTCTGCCACTTGAGGATCGCGTGCGCCCCCGAGACGGTCGCCTCGGGCACGCACAGGCTCTGATCGCTGCGCCGGCCGAGCGCGAGCTTCGTGTCGTGCAGCGGCAGCAGCGAGCCGACGATCTCGGGCGCGTTCGTCGCGTACGTCACGAGCAGCGACTGCGCCGCGGGGGTGAAGTTCAGCTTGAGCGCGCCGCCCGGCGGCGGCCCCGGATCGAGGCGCTCGCGCGGCAGCTGGATCGGGCTCGTCGTGAGCTGCGACGGGTTGAAGAAGCGCATGTGCCGCGCCTGCGGCCGCATCGACGGATCTTCGTTGAGGCCGCGGAAGATCTGCCGCACCTCGTCGATCGACAGGCCCGCCGGGACGTCGAACATGATCTGCTGCTTCATCGTCTTGAGCCGCGGCTTGTAGCCGGGCTCAGGGACGCGGCAGGTCCACATCTCCCAGAGCGTCAGGGCCATGGCGTACACGTCGTCCTCGGGGCTCGCGCCGCCGTTGCGCAGCCGCTCGGGAGACATGTAGTTCGGCGTGCCGCCGTCGGGCGGCGCGCCGGGGCGGCGCGCCGAGGCGCGGGCGCGCTCCTGCGCGAAGCCGAAGTCGAGGATCACCGCGCGGCCCTCGGAGACCATCACGTTGCCGGGCTTCAGGTCGCCGTGCACGAGGCCCTGCGCGTGGATGGCCGCGAGCCCGTTGCAGACCTCGCTCGCTATCTTGCGGAACTCGTCCGCCGTGTAGCCGCCCTGGGCCTTGCGCTTGCGGATGTGCGTGTGGAGCGTCTGCCCGGGGATCTGCTCCATCACGAGGATGGGGCCCCACGGGCTCGGCGCGAGGTCGTGCACGCGGCAGACGTTCGGGTGGCCGACCGAGCGCGCGAGGAGGAGCTCCTGGCGGAGCGCCTCGTCGTCGCCCGGCATGCGCGACTCTTCGCGAACCACCTTCAGAGCCACGGTCTGCTGGGTCGAGCGATCGAAGGCCAGGAAGACCTCGCCCATGCCGCCTTTACCGAGGCTCTGACGGATGTCGTAACGATCGTTGATGACCGTTCCGGCAGTAATGGGAGGAGGGGGTGTCTTGGTCACGGCCCGCGGTGGATAAAAGGAGCGCGAACCGGAGCGTGCCCGACACCGGCTGCGGCGCACAGCGTCGTCCATCTGAACGTGGAGCGCAACGGTCGTTCTGGGGGACAGGCAGGACACCGCGCGGCGGCAGCCGCCGGCCCGCTGGTTTGTGCCGAGATCGCCCCTCCGGACGCCCCGGGCGCCGGGATCTCTTGACGATGACCGCCGATTTGTTTACGCGGCTCGATCAGCCCGGCGCGACCGCCGTGCGCCGGCGCTGACGACGCGAGGCGCTCCGGGCCAGCGAGCCGGTGGAGCCGTGATCCGGCGCAGCGCCCCCGCCGGCCCGGAGCCCGGGACGGACGCGATCACCGGACCGCAGCGCCGCGGATCCTCGGAGGCATCGATGCGCTGGGACGGCTGGATCCAACAGGGAAGAGCGCGCCTCGCCGCGGCGGCGCTCTGCGCAGCGGCGGCGCTCGCGCTGGGCTGCGGCGACGACACGGACGGGAGCGCCGGAGCGACGTCGGGCGGGAGCGGCGACGCGGACGGCGCCGGGTGCCTGGACGCGCGATCCCACGACGCGCTCTTCTCGCTGGTCGACCCCGCGTGGTGCGCCATCGCCGTCTACACGACGGACGAGGAGATCGGCTTCGCCTCGGTGACGTGGGGACGGCACGGCGGACCGATGCTCGCGCGGAGCGACGCCGATGGCGCGGTCGAGATCGTGCGGCTCACGCCGCCGGACGGAGCGGACGGGGAGCTCGCCGCGGCGCGGACGA
The DNA here is from genome assembly GCF_051521455.1 of Sorangium sp. So ce887. NCBI lineage: Bacteria > Pseudomonadati > Myxococcota > Polyangiales > Polyangiaceae > Sorangium > Sorangium sp. So ce887. The sequence goes on from NZ_CP150354.1 coordinate 8,283,103, forward strand.
CCGTCGACGCCGGCATCCCCGACGGCGCCTTCCTCGGCGGACAGGCCGTGGACCTGCCCTTCTTCGGCTGGACGGCGATCTCGTGGACCAGCGCGTTCCCCGACACGCGCGGGGACCTGGTCCTCATCGAGGACCGCGCGGTGGCGAAGCGCTACGAGGTGAACGGCTTCTTCGCGGTCGCCGCCGTCGAGGGGCGCCTGCTCCACACCGGGCTCTCGCCGCTCGGCGATCCCGCCGCGGGCCCGAACGGCCTCTATGCAGCCGACCGCTGCGGCGCGGCGGGGCAGGACGCGCGGCTCGTGCCGGAGGGCGACGCGAGCTGCGCGGAGCCCACCGCCGTCGCGGCGTGGGGCGACAGCTCCGGCCCCGTCGCCGCGGACCTCCGCGGCAACGTGTTCGCCGTGCTCCCGTCTGCAGACGGAACGCAGCAGGCGCGCGGCTTCGCGGCCAGCGCGATCGCGCGGGGCGCCGGGCCTGCGGAGGGCGACGTCCTCTTCTCGCTCCCGGGCAGCGGCATGAGCCTGGCAGCCCTCGCGCCCGAGCAGGGCGCGCCGGGCCTCCTCGTCTTCCAGCCGAGCGACCCCGCGACCTACGAGGCGCTCGCGCCGGTCGCCGTCGCCTTCAGCGACGACGGCGGTCGCGTGCGCGCCGACGGCTCCCCGGCCCCGCTCCTCGAGCTCGCGACGGCGGGCACGTCGCTCGCGCTCCTCGCCGACGAGGAGAACCGCCTCTGGATCGGCGGCCCCCTGCCGAGCGGCGGGTTCCTGTTCGCTGTCGCCGCCCGACGCTGAGCCACCTCCAGCGGACCCTTCCGGCGCGATCACCGCGCCGGGAAGCCGCCGCACCGCGGCTCACCGACCGTCCGGACGGCAGCGCACCACATGCCGCGCATTTCCTGCGTGTATCGTGGCACTGCAGATTGACACGTCAGAGTCGCCTCAGTCACACTGCTCCCGAGGCGGCTGCTGTGTGTCCAATCTTCACCTCCTCACGCTGCCCGAGGAGAGGCACGACATGCCTGATGGCCGACAGCGAGAGGTAAACGGCAGCTCGAGGGCATCGAGGTCTGCCGCGCCGGACCCGCTGCTAGGGCGTGTCATCAACGGCCGCTTCAAGATCGTCAGCGTCATCGCCCGCGGCGGCATGGGCAAGGTGTACAGGGCCGAGCAAGCGCCGCTCGGCCGCATCTGCGCGCTCAAGGTGCTGAGCCCCAAGTACGAGGGCGACCACGATCCCGAGTTCCACAGGCGCTTCTTCCTCGAGGCGTCGACCGCGGCGAAGCTCTCGCACCCGAACACGGTCACCGTGTTCGACTACGGCCATAGCGACGACGATATCTACTACATCGCGATGGAGTACATCGAGGGGAAGACCCTCCACCGCGTGCTCCGCGAGGAAGGACCGTTCCCCGAGGCGCGCGTCGCGCACATCGCCCGCCAGATCTGCCGGTCGCTCCGCGAGGCGCACGCGATCGGCGTCGTGCACCGCGATCTCAAGCCGGGCAACGTGCTGCTCGTCGACCACGAAGACGAGCAGGACCACGTGAAGGTGCTCGATTTCGGGCTGGTCAAGGACACCCAGAGCGGCGAGGACCTGACGCAACAGGGCCTGTTCATGGGCTCGCCCAAGTACATGGCGCCCGAGCAGATCGCCGGCTGCGACGTGTCCGCGCGCACCGATATCTACGCGCTCGGCGTGATGATGTACGAGATGCTGTCGGGACAGGTGCCCTTCGACAAGGGCGCGAGCGTCGGGACGCTCATGTCGCACGTCCACGACCCGGTCCCGCCCATGCAGGTGCACAACCCGACGCTCTCCATCTCTCAGACGATGGAGGGGATCGTCTACCGCTGCCTGGAGAAGGACCCGGCGCAGCGCTTCTCCTCGATGAACGAGCTCGTGACCGCGCTCAAGTTCGCCGCGGGGGGCATCTCCACGCGAGACACGGGCGAGACCGCGCCCATGCTGCCGGGCACGACGAGCTACCGCGCGTCGGCCCCCTCGTATCCGTCGGCCTCGTCGTATCCGTCGATCCCTTCGTATCCGTCGGCTCCGTCGTACTCGACGTTGGGCGAGCTCCCGGCCCTCTCCACGCCGAACTCGTCACCTCCCACGAGCTCGCTCGTGACCTATACAGGCCCCCTCACCACCGACAGCGCGCTGAAGCCGCCGGCGGCGCCCCTCTTCGTCGCCCCGTCGATCACCGACTCGATGGGGCCGCGCCCGGCGCCGCACGCGGAGGGCCTCGCGTCGACCCAGCCCGGCGCGAGCCCGGGTCGGAAGGTCGTCCCCTGGGCGATCGCCGCGGCCCTCGCGGCCGTGGTCGGCGTCGCCGCCGTCATGACGACGCGCGCGCCGGCGGCAGAGACGAGCGCGGCGGCGCGCGAACCGAGCGCAGGGAGCACGCCGGCGGACGAGACGGCCCCGGAGGTGAACGCGCCCGCGGCGAACGCGCCCCCGGCGCGCCCGCTCCAGGTCGAGAGCACGCCGCCCGGAGCGGCGGTCAGGGAAGGCAACAAGGAGCTCTGCACCGAGACGCCGTGCGAGATCATCTGGCGCGGGAGGGCGGCCTCGCTCGCGTCCGAGCACGAGCTCGTGTTCGAGAAGCAGGGCTACAAGCCCGCGATCGTGCGCGTCTCCGGCGCCGAGGAGAAGGTGCGCGCGAAGCTCGATCCGGCCCCCATCACGGCGCCGGGGACGCCGAGCAAGCCCAGGGCGAACGCCCAGAAGACCGAGCCGTACAAGAGCAACCCGTACTGACGAGCGCGCGGACGCGCGCCGGCCGCTTTGTTAGAATCGCCGCGCCTTCGCGGCCAGAACCGCTTACCATGACCGCGGTGGCTTCGCGCTCGCGCGAGGGGCGTGGCGGGCGCTCCTCGCGTCGATGAAGTGTTCGGTGTGATGTGGGGAGCAGCGCCGTCCGCGCTCCCGAGCTCTCGCCGGGCTCGCCGTCGCGACCCGGCCTTTGTCGCCGGAGGCTCGCGGTCGCGCCCCCGGCCCCGATGAGGACAGGGCGAACGCATGTCGTCTTCCGATTCCTGCTCGCACGGCCTCCGCGACGCCGTCCCGGCGCCCGCCCCGACGAACGACGCCCGCGCAGCGCGGCCGCGCAGCGGGGCGGCGCTCGGGCGGAGGCTCTTGGCCTGCGCCGTCGCCCTCGGCGCGATGACCGCCCCGCGAGGCGCGCTCGCCGACGCCCGCACCGAGGCGCGCGTCCACTTCCGGGCAGGCATGGACCTCATCGCCCAGAAGCAGTTCGACGAGGGCATCCGCCAGCTCCACAAGGCCAACGAGATCCTCCCGCACCCGAACGTCGTCTTCAACATCGCGCGCGCGCACGCCGAGGCCGGCCACATCGAGCAGGCGATCGCCGCGTACCGCGAGTACATCGCGAGCGACCCCCCGGACAGGGAGCTGGCGACGCGGGTCGTGGAGCAGCTGGAGCAACGCCTCGCCGCGCAGCGCGCCGCGGCGGCCCCGGAGCCGAGGCAGCCGCCGGCGCCCGAGCCGCAGCCGCCCGGGCCGCAGCAGGCCGCCCCCGGCGACGCGCCCGCCCAGCCCACCGCCGGGCAGCCCACCGCCGAGGGCGCGCCCGCGAACGCCGCGGTCCCGGCGCCGGCGCCGGCATCGAGCGCGGCCCCCGGCGACGCCGCGGGGATCGTCGGCGCGGCCCGCACCGAGGACGTCTACCAGGAGACCGTCATCACCGCGTCGCGCGGCGCCCAGAGCCCGCTCGACTCCCCGAACTCCACGACCCTCGTCACCCGCCAGGACATCCGGCTCTCCGGGATGACCCGCATCCCGGAGCTGCTCCGGCGCGTCGCCGGCATGGACGTCATGCAGATCACGGGCGGCGACGCGAACGTCTCGATGCGCGGCTTCAACAGCCGCCTCGCGAACAAGCTCCTCGTCCTCGTGAACGGGCGCACGGTCAAGAACGACGTGCTCGGCTCGACCTTCTGGGAGGCGCTCTCGATCGACGTGGACCAGATCGAGCGCATCGAGGTGGTGCGCGGCCCGGGCTCGGCGCTCTACGGCGCCGACGCGTTCGCCGGCATCGTCAACATCATCACGATCGAGCCCGGCGTCGGGAAGAGCGGCTTCCGCGCCGGCTACGGCGATCACCAGCAGGGCTACGGCTCGGTGTGGACCTCGGCGCGCGAGGGGGACTTCGCGTACCGCCTGTCGGCGGGCTACACGCGCTACCCGCGGTGGACGCGCGAGGTCGCGGACGACCGGATCGACCTCGAGACAAGCGGCCAGAGCCAGGATCTCGGCGCGCAGAACGTGCGCATCGACCTCCGGGCCACGCAGCGGCTCGGGCCTCAGCGCGAGCTCGCGGTGGGCGCCGGCTATTCCCGGAGCGAGCTCGACGTCTACGGCATCGGCCCGTTCAACGACTACAACCTGGAGGCCGCCAACACGGACGCCTCGGTCGCGTACCGCAGCGAGAACGTCAACGCGCGGACGTACTACTCGCACATCGACGGGTACTCGCAGCTCAACGCCGCGTACCTCGGACACCCGTTGTACGCGGGGAGGCCGCGGCAGCACATCGTGAACGCCGAGCTCGAGTTCGTGAAGACGCTCCGGGCGCCCGCGCCCGTCGTGCACGACTTCCACATCGGCCTCGGCTACCGGCTCAAGGCGACCGACTGGAGCTACCTCGACGACGACATGCCGATCGAGCACCACGGCTCGGTGTTCCTCCAGGACTCGATGAAGCTCGGGGAGCGCGTCACGCTGGTCGCCTCCGGAAGGCTCGACTACGTGCCTTACCTGGAGCGGCTCATCCCGTCGCCGCGCGGCTCCGTCATCGTCAAGCCGACCCCGCGCCAGGCGATCCGCGTCTCCGGCTCGACCGCGTTCCGCTCGCCCACGTCGCTCGAGGCCTACGTCGACCTGCCGATCCAGCTCGCGCTGCCCGGCCTCGAGTTCCTCTCGACCACGCGGCCGCCGGTCAGGTCCGACGTCATCGTCGACCCCGAGCAGATCATCACCGCCGAGGCGAGCTACCTGAACCAGCAGAGCGACCAATTCGAGTTCGAGGTCACCGCGTACTACAACCGCGTGAGCAACCTCATCGTGCTCGCCGAGCCGCAGCGCACGACGCTCTCGCAGCGCGCCCAGGGGTTCGGGGGGCTGAACCCGGAGACGGGGCGCTACACCTCCGGCCTCGGCGGCTTCGAGAACCAGTGCGACATCTACCACGTGCTCGGCGGCGAGCTCGGCGGCCGCGTCTACCCCGCCGAGGGGCTCGACGTCTTCGCCAACTACGCGCTCAACCTGTCGGAGCAGGAGCTCCCGGCCGGGTGCAAGGCCCTCAAGGACGGGCGCACAAGCCAGCACAAGGTGAACGCGGGGGTCCAGGTCCGCACCCCGGTCGGCGTCGACGGCGAGGTCACGCTCCACTACCAGTCCAAGCAGGAGTGGGCCGAGCAGGTCCCGGCGGGGACGGTCATCGACACGCACATCTACAAGCTGCCCGCGTACACGCTGCTCAACGCGCGCCTCGGCTACCGCTTCCTGAACAACCGCGCCGAGATCTCCGCGACCGTCTTCAACGCGCTCGACGGGCTCGGCGATCAGCCGCTGCAGATGCACCCGTTCGGCAACCGCATCGGCCGGCGCTTCATGGGATTCCTCAGGTACTCGCTCTAGGCACCCCCATGCTCCGACCCACCCCCCGCACCGGTCTCTCCCTGCTCGGCGCACTCCTCGCGGCCCTCCCGGGCTGCGAGGCGGTGGACGTCTTCATCCCGCTGCCGGACCACAGCGGCCCCGCCGGGGTGCTCGACGGCACGGTGACGTACGCCGGCCCCCGGCCCTGCACGAAGGACGGCCACGTCGTCGGCGCCGCCGTCGTGCTCGGCTTCGACACGCGCCTCCTGCCGCCGCCGGAGGGGCTCGGCACCTCGGCCGCGAGCCTCGACGTGATCCCCGGCGACGAGCTGTTCGGGGGCCTGGGCGCCGCGCTCGATCTCACGAGCGACGGCGTGCTCCGCTGCCCCGAGCCGGACGATCCGCCCGTGACCGTGAGCGCCACCTGGAGGCTGTCGCCGCTGCCCGCCGGCACCTACCAGATCCGCGGCTTCTACGACCACGACGGCGATTTCGACCCGACCTTCAGCATCGCCAACCTGCCGAGCCGGGGTGACGTGGCCGGCGGCGCGATCGAGAACGCGACCGAGGTGCTCGGCGGCGCCGCCCCGCGCTACCGCGAGATCACGCTCGCCGCCCCGATCCCCGCGACGGGCGCGCGCGTCAGCGGCATCGCGGTCACCCTCGGCCTCCCGCTCCCGCTGGAGCGGCCGATCTTCCACGTCGCCGAGGTCCTCGCGCCAGCGTCCGGCATCCGCCCGAGCTCGAGCGAGGTGGTCATGGCGTCCGACTTCCAGCTGGAGACGTTCACCCTGGCCGATCCCGCCGGCGCCGAGGCGTCGCTCCTGCGCCTGCGGCTCGCCGCGGGGGTGCCGGCCAGGGAGATCGCGAGCGCGGCGATGCCCCCGATCTCGCTGCCGGTGGGCGGCGAGCCCGCGCCGACGCTCACGTACGCGCGCCAGGACGTGAACCGCGACGGAGCGATCGACGCCGACGACCACGTCCCCGACTCGGCCCAGATCCCGGCGCTCTTCCCGATCTCGGTGTTCACCAAGCTCGACGACCACGACCCGCTGGTCCGCCAGGCCGCGCCCGCGGTGCTCCTCCAGGGGCTCACGATCTACGACGACCTCGCGACCACCGCCCTGCTCGGCGCGGCGCCGCTGGACGAGCCGCGCGAGAGCGTGCTCGTCGGCGTCCGGCCCGCTGCGCTCTGCATGCACCCGACCGAGCCGAAGGGCGTCCTCGTGATCAGCCACGAGACGGACACGGAGGGCAACGCCATCCTCCCCGAGCCGGAGGACGAGAACGCCGGCGCATGGGGTGTCCGCGACGTCGAGGAGGCGCTCACGCGGCAATTCGGGCGCACGATCGAGGTCGTCTACGGCTGCCTGCCCGTGGGGCGCTACGCGCTCAACCTCATCTACGGCACCGGCCAGGCCTGGACCGTGCCCAACGAGGCCGGCGTGTGCGCGCCGTCGGAGAGCGCGTCCCCCGACACATGCGGCGCGCGACCGCGCCTCGCGTCGCAGGACATGGTGCTCCGCATCGGTCCGCCGGACGACCCGACGTACTGCGCCCAGCACCCCACCCCCGCGGCCTGCACGCCCTCGCCGCCCTCGCCCTGAGCGCCGCCGCCGCGCCCGGTCCCCCGCGGCGCGCAGACCTCCGCGAACCGGGCGCGGGCGCGGGGAAAGCGCCGCTTTCCTGCGGCGAGCGCCGGTTGCCTCGCGCGCATGGACCGATGGTAGGGTCTCGGCATATGCGCTGCATTCGCTTTTCCTCGCTTGCTTTTCTGGGGGCGCTCGGCGGCGCCGCGGCGGGCGCGCTCGTTCCCTCCGATGCGTCCGGCGGCTGGCCGCCGCCCCCCTCGGCCAGCGCAGCGGACATGGCCGATCCGGAGAGCTGGCCGAGCGATCCCGGGTACGGCACCTCGGCCACGCAGAGCGGGCAGTGGAGCTTCTACTCCTTCATCCCGGCCCCGAGCGAGGGCGTCCGCCCGCGCCCGGAGGAGACCGCCGCCGGCATGGCGATCGATCTCGCGTGGCGGCTCACCCAGGGGGACCCGCGCGTCAGGATCGCCGTCACCGACTCCGGGATCCTCTGGGGCGAGGGAGATCTCCTCGAGAAGGTGTGGATCAACCGGGGCGAGCTCGCGCCCTACCCGCCGCTGCACGCGGACGGCACGCCGTGCGGGGGCGACGGCGAGCTCGCCGGCTTCGACTGCAACGGCGACGGGGTCCTGTCCGCCTCGGACTACAAGAATACATCCTGGCTCACGCCCGGGGCGTCGGAAGGGCGGCCGCAGGGCGACCGGAACGCGAACGGCCAGCTCGACGCCGGTGACCTCATCCTGCACTTCTCGGACGGGGTCGACGGCGATCAGAACGGCTACGTCGACGACATCGCGGGCTGGGACTTCTTCAAGAACGACAACGATCCGTTCGACGACACCCGGAACGGCCACGGCACCGAGGGGGCGAAGACCTCGGCGGCGCAGACGAACAACCAGCTGGGCGGCGCGGGCGTCTGCCCGCAGTGCAGGGTCGTCCCGCTGCGCGTCGGCGACAGCCACGTCGCCGACGCGCAGGACCTCGCGAAGGCGCTCCTCTACGCGGCCGACCTCCGCGCCGACGTCGTGCAGTGCCCGGTGACCGCCGTCGACAGCACCGCCTTCCTCCAGGCGGCGCTCGACCACGCCCACGCCAAGGGGACGCTCGTCGTCGTGTCGATGGGCAACGAGGGCTCGCGCCACCACAGCGCGCCCGCGACGAGCAACCACGCGCTGCCCGTGAGCGCCGTCCGCTACGACGGCCAGAGCGTCACGACGTCGACCTCGTTCCTCGACGCCTCGCCGTGCTCGAGCTTCGGCGGCAACAACCTGCTCGCCGTGTCGAGCGCCGGCTGCGCCAGCGACGCGACCGCCGAGCTCTCCGGCATCGCGGGGCTCCTGTACTCCGCCGCCCTGGAGCGCGGCGTGACCCTGTCCCCCGGCGAGATGCGGGGCCTGCTCATCGCGAGCGCCGACGACATCGCCGTGCCGGAGTCGCGCGAGCCGGGGTCGCCGTACCGCGCTTCGCAGCCCGGGTTCGATCAGCGGTTCGGCCACGGCCGCGTCAACGCGAACCGCGCCGTCGAGGCGCTCAGCGACGGGCGCGTGCCGCCCGCGATCGACCTCACGTCGCCGCGGTGGTTCGAGGTCCTCTACAAGGATCAGGTCCAGGTGCCGGTGCCGATCGAGGGCACCGTCTCGGCGAAGCGGGCGACGGCGTACGACTACTCGGTCGCGTGGGCGCCGGGCGTGCAGCCGCTCGCCGCGGACTTCAAGGTGATCCACCGGGAGGTGAACGTCGCGCCGACGGTCACCATCGGCGGCCAGGGCCCGATCGCCTCGCTCGACGTGCGCACCATCGACACGTCCCACGCCCGCGACGCCGACAGCCCCCACGGCGAGAACGACCGCGCGATCACGGTGCGCATCCACGCGGTCGCCCACTACGACGGGGCCACCGGCGACGTGGAGAGCGAGGCGCGGCGCACGTACTACGTCGCCAGCGATCCGACGCTGGTCCAGGGCTTCCCCCGCTTCATCGGCGACAGCGGCGAGGGCAGCCCGAAGCTCGCGGACCTCGACGGCGACGGGGCCCGCGAGCTCATCTACCCGACGGCCGGCGGCGAGCTGCACGTGCTGACGATGACGCCGAAGGGACCCGAGCCGCTGCCGGGGTTCCCGTTCCAGACGCGGCTCGCCGACGGCCTGCTCGATCCTGCGCCGTCGCCGGCCACGCCCGTCTACCGGAGGGCCCGCGCGTACGGCGAGGTGGCCTGGGCGCTCGGCCGCGAGCCGATCCTGGGCGCGCCCGCGATCGCGGATCTCGACGGAGACGGCGCGCAGGAGATCGCGGTCTCCACCTGGCCGGGCACGGTCTACGTGGTCGGCGCGGACGGCCTCCTCCGGGCCGGGTGGCCGGTACGCCTGCCCGAGATCCCCTCGTGCCCGCTCGATCCCGGCGCGCCGGCGAGCGCGCCGTGCATGTCCGAGGGGGCGCGGATCGCGCGGGGGGCCTCCGCCTCGCCGGTCATCGCCGACCTCGACGGCGACGGCTGGCTCGACGTGATCCAGGCGGCCTTCGACGGCAAGATCTACGCGTTCGACGCGAACGGCGACGCGCTGCGCGGCTGGCCCGTGGAGGTGCACTACACGGGACCGCTGGCCGCGGAGCCTGCGCGGAGCCGCCTGCTCGCGACGCCGGCCGTCGCCGACTTCAACGGCGATGGCCTCCCCGACCTGCTCGTCGGGTCGAGCGAGCGGCTCGGCGACGACGGCGAGGCCGGGGCGGTCTACGTGCTCGACGCGCGCGGCACGGCAGCGGCCTCCGGGCCGGTGCTCGCGGGCTGGCCTGTCACGATCCCGTCGCTCTCGCTCGCCCCGCTCGTCGCGGAGGGGATCACGGCCTCGGGCGTCGTCGGGCGGTTCGACGGCACGCTGGCCGGCGTCATCCAGGGCAACGGCGCCGCGCCGCTCGTGCTCCCGGCCTCGCCCGGCGGGCAGGACGCGCTCCTCTCGACCCCCGCGGGCGCGCTGCCGCCGGCGCGGGGGGGCTCGCAGGCCGGGCTCGATCCGACGTTCGGCCCGCTCTCGCCCGCCGCGGGCGCGCGGACGATGCTCCCGCTGCTCTCGCATCCCGCGCTCGGCGACGTCGATCAGGACGGCACGCCCGACGTCATCGCCGCCGGCTCCTCGGAGGCGGCCGCGCTGGCCCTGGCGGGCGCGCGCGGCGCGGAGCAGCCGGGGCCTCACCTGCTCGCGGTCTGGAGCGGCAGGTCGGGCGCGATGCTGCCGCGCGCGCCGTTCGTCCTCGAGGATCACACGCTCGGCAACAGCCAGGCGGTGGTCGATCTGAACGGCGACGGTTATCCCGAGGTGCTGACGGGCTCGAGCGGCTACTTCCTGCACGCCTTCGACGGGTGCGGCCGGCAGCCGCGCGGGTTCCCGAAGTTCACCGGCCAGTCGATCGCGACGACGCCTACCGTGGGCGATCTCGACGGCGACGGGACGCTCGAGGTCGTGGTGGGCACCCGCGACGGCTGGCTCTTCGCCTGGCACACCGAGGCGACGACGGACGCGGTCATCGCCTGGGAGAGCTTCCACCACGACAACCGGAACACAGGCAACCTCGAGACGCCGCTCGATCAGGGCAGCGGGCGGCGCGCGCCGCGCCCGCTCACCGTGGACCTGTGCGAGGGGGCGCAGCAGGCTCCGGTCCTCCTCCGTCCAGGCGGCGGCTGCGCCTGCGCGACCTTGGGCGACCCGCAGCGCGGGGGCGGCGATGGCGCGGCGCTGGGGGCGGCGCTGCTCGGGGCGATGGCGCTCTGGGGGCGGCGGCGGGGGGCGTAAGGGCGGGAGGGGGGCTGAGCGGCGGAGGGTGGGGAGCTCGCCAGCCGATCGGTTGACGAACACCCCGCACAAACCCTTCCCGGAATTCAACGCAAAGGCGCAAAGGCGCAAAGGCGCAAAACGACGGAGGGAAAATGAACGAGAATGAGATGGCCAAGATCGTCGTCGACGCGGCGATCGAGGTGCATCGCAGCCTGGGAGGTCCGGGGCTGCTCGAAGCCGTCTACGAAGAGGCGCTTGCCTTCGAGCTTGAGTCGCGAAGGCTGAGCGTGGTGCGCCAGAAGACGGTGCCGCTCGTGTACAAGGGCAAGCGCCTTGCGTCGGATTTGCGCCTCGATCTGCTCGTGGGCGAGCGAGTCATCGTCGAGTGCAAGGCCACGGTCGCGTACAACAGAGTATTCGAAGCGCAGGCCCTCACCTACCTGCGGCTCTCGAATCTCAAGCTCGCGATCGTCATCAATTTTGGCGAGGTGAGAGTGAGTCAGGGTATCCATCGCGTGGTCAACGGATTGCAGGAATGACTCCCCCCTTCCTTGCCTTTTTGCGCCTTTGCGCCTTTGCGCCTTTGCGTTAAATTCCGGCTTCCCGTTGCGAAGAGACGGGTTCCGTCACCGCTTCAGCGACCAAGGTGGTGGGGAGGCGCTCCGCGTTGCTCCTCGGTCTACCAGGAGACGGAGACCAGCGCCTCGAGAGCGCTCCCGACCCGGACCGGTGCGGTCGACATGGGGGCGCACGTTCCCGACGCACGCCGCGGGTGACATGGGCTTGCCTGTCCAAGTAGCTTGCCACACTGGAGGATCTCATGGGCCAACCCAAGACATCAAAGTCCCCGAAGGCACCCAAAGCCGAGCGCACCGAGACAGAGCCGCTCGACGAGCCGCTCGATGAAGCGACGCCGACCGAGCTCGACGCCGAGGCCACGGCGCTCCTCGGCCGCGTCCATACCTTGCTGTTCAACCTCCCGAAGCACCTCGACCGGGCGAGGCGCCACGGGTACACGCAGAAGGAGCACGACCTGGGATGGGAGCTGTACACCACGGCTTCCGGCAAGAACCGACGCTTCGAGCACTGGCTGGCGGAGAGCGATCAACGCGACGTCGCGACCGGCGTCTCGGCGGAGCGGATGCGCTTGCTCCAGGAGATCGACGCGTTCGAGAACCTCTGGTTCCCGCGGATGCGGGCGCTCATCCCGCGGGTGATCCCGCGCGAGAGCACAGACCGGTTCGCCGCCGCGTTCTTCAAGGACCTCTCCCAGCAGCCGCTCGGCCCCGCCGTGGTGGACTCGGTGAAGACGTTCCTGAACCGCATCGACGAGCTCGCGTCGAGCGCCGAGCCAGGCGCGCGGGCGCTGTACGAGACGCTCGGCGAGCGCGGCCTCACGCCGAAGAAGATCGACGCGATGCGCCGGCTGATCGCCGCCGCGGAGGAGCACAGGACGCCGGACAAGGCCGCGCCCGCGCTGAGCCGGGAGGAGATCGCGAAGGCCAAGGAGGCGCAGCTCGCCGCGCTCGAGTCGCTCCGGCTCTGGTACAACGACTGGGCCACGACGTTCCGCGGCGTCTTCGGCACGCGCGCGCAGATCACCCTCGGGCTCACGGCGCTCAAGCGGAAGAAGAAGGACGCCGCGCCGGAGGACGCCCTGCCGGACGGCGAGGAAGAGGAGGACGGCGACGCGGGCGATTTCTAGCAGCGCCGCCGGTCACGACCTTCCACGACCCCCGTCGGACAAGCGCGCCCGACGGGTCCCCCCTCCGCCCCCAACACGGTCGACCGTGGTCCGGGGCGCGTTGACCACGGCGACATAGCGTCTCCATCGCGCTCCGGAGGGATCCCGGCTGCAGTTCCCGGGGATCCGGACCGCAGTCCCGAGGGGTCCGGACTGCGGTCCGGCGGGGTCCCGTCTGCAGTCTCGAACGGTCCGGGTGCAGTCCGGAGGGGTCCCGACCACAGTCCGGAAGGATCCTCACTGCAGTCCGTACCGTCCGGGGACGATCACCGCCGCCTCCTCGCCGCCGGAACCTCCCCGCGGCGCCGCTGTCTGTTGCCCGTACGACGGACAGCCGGCCAGAGCGGCCGAGCGCCTCGCCCGGAGGACGCGGATCCACGCGCCCTCCGCCGGACTTCTGACGACATGAGCGCGCCGCCCCTCGCGGCGCACAGGGGAGATCCATGCCCAGCGCGAACCCATCGGACGCCGAGGGCGGCGCCGCCGCCTCCACCGACGCGAGCCCCACCGACGCGAGCCCCACCGACGCGAGCCCCACCGACGCGAGCCCCACCGACGCGAGCCCCACCGCCGCGGGGCCCCCGGACGCGGCGAGCACCGGAGAGGCCGCGGTGGCCGCGGTGCGCTGCGTGGAGATCCTCATCTCCTGGGGGACGACCGTCCTCCTCGTCCAGCACCTCGCGCCGCCCCGCGCGTTCGACGTCGGCGAAGGGCGCGACGACGGGCGCCCGTGCGACGGCTTCCTCCCCGAGCGCGTGCTCGGCGCGCGCCGCGCGCCCCTCCTCGAGGTCGATCGCGCCGGGCGCGTCCGCTTCGTCCTGCTCGGCGCGGCGACGGGGACGCTCACCCTGGGCGGCGCGCCCCTGTCCGCCGCCGCCGCGCGGGAGCGGCACGCCGGCGCGGCGCACGCGGAGATCCCCGGCGCGGTGCGCGTCCCCCTCCCCGCGCACGCCCGCGTGGACGTCGAGATCGCGGGCGTCCGGATCCAGATCGGCGCCGACGTCGCCGCGGGCGTGCGCGCGCGCCGGTCGCTCGTGAACCGGAAGAGCCTCGCCCTCCACGCCGCCTCGGCGGCCCTGCACCTCGGGCTCCTCGGCGCGCTCGCGCGCTGGGCGCCGCCTCTCGTCGACCCGTCCTCCGGCATGAGCGCCGATCGGATCGCGCTCGTGCAGCGGTACCTCGCGTCCGCAGACGAGCGCGAGCTGCGCGCTTCACACGAGGAGGAAGGCGAGCAGAGCGCGGACGCGAAGGAGGGCGGCACGGGAACGAGGGCGAAGGGCGAGGAAGGATCGATGGGCAACCCGCCCGCGCCCGGGATGGCGATGGGGAACCGGTGGGGGGTCACAGGCCCGAGCGATCACCCCGCGCCGCACGGGACACCGCAGGAGGCGCTGCGCGACGCCGCGGAGTTCGGGATGATCGGCCTGCTCAACCGCGGCGCCGGCGGCCAGCCGGGCGCGCCGGCGGCGGCGTGGGGCCACCCCAGCGCGCCCGCGGGCGCCGGCGGATCCGGCCTCCCCCTGGACGGGCTCGGGGACGCCGCCGGCGGCCTCGGGGACGCTGGCGGCGGGGGGCTGAGGCTCGGCGCCATCGGGACGATCGGGCACGGCGCGGGCGCCGGGACAGGCCAGGGGTTCGGCAGCGGTCACGGGCGCGCCGGCGCCGCCGCGCCGCCGGGATCGCCGCGGGGCGCGGCCGCCTACGCTCCGGAAGCCGAGATCCCGCTCGATCCGAACGGCCGCTTCGCGACCACGTACCGGCCCGGGGGCGGTCACCTCGCCGCCTTCGAGGCCGCCCTCGCGCGCGGCGTCGTGCCCGAGGCGGAGCGCGAGCTCGTCAGCGACGTCGGCGCCCGCTACGCCCCGGAGGTCCCGCTCGCTCCCGGCAAGGCGCTCGGCCTGCGGACCGACCTGGAGCGCGCCGCGCTCGGACCGGGCGGCGGCGCCCTCCACCTGCGCCTCGCGCTCCGCTCCGCGGCGGCGGCGGCGGCGGCGGAGCGGCCGCACCTCTCGGTGCACCTCGTCCTCGACACGAGCGGCTCGATGGCCGGCGCGCCGATCGAGAGCGCCCGCCGCGCGGCGCAGGCGCTCGTCGACCGCCTCGCGCCCACCGACGACTTCTCGCTCACCACCTTCTCGAGCGACGCCGAGGTGAGGATCGAGGACGGCCCGGTCGGCCCGCGCCGCGCGGCGATCCGCGGCGCCATCGAGGGGATCCACGAGGGCGGCGGCACGAACATCGGCGCGGGGCTCACGCTGGGCTACGCGCAGGCGAGCCGGCCCGGCATCCCCGAGGACGCCGTGCGCGTGGTGCTGCTCGTCTCCGACGGCCGCGCGACAAGCGGCCTCACCCACGGCGAGCGGCTCGCGGGGCTCGCGCGGGGCGCCTTCCAGCGCGGCGTCCAGACGAGCGCGCTCGGGCTCGGCGACGACTACGACGGCCAGCTCATGAGCGCGATCGCGAGCGACGGGGCCGGCGGCTACTACTACCTGCGAGACCCGGCGCAGATCGCGCCCGCGCTGTCGACCGAGCTCGACAAGCGCCTCGACCCGGTGGCGACCGCCGTCGAGGTGCGCGTCCGCCTGAAGCGCGGCGTCGACCTGCTCCGCGTCTACGGCTCGCGCCGGCTGAACGACGCCGAGGCCTCCCGCGTCCGCGCCCAGGAGATCGCCGCCGACGTCGCCGCGCTGTCGCGGGACAGGATCGCGGTCGACCGGCGCGACGATGCCGAGGGCGGCATGCGCTTCTTCCTGCCAATCTTCGCCCGCGATGACCGGCACGCCCTCTTGCTCAAGCTGAGCGCCGAGCCCGGCACCGGGAAGCGTACCCTGGCGACCGTCGAGCTCAAGTACAAGGACCGACTCTCCAGGAAGAACGTGATCGAGGAGATCCCCATCGAGGTGCGCTACGCGGACAGCGACGCGGCGAGCGCGGCGTCTGTCGACGCCTCGATGACGCGGACTCTTCAAGGCTTCGCCGCGGGCGAGTCGCTCGCCGAGGCCGCCGCCCGCGTCGGGCGAGGCGACCCGAGCGGCGCGGCCGCGCTCCTCGCCGAGCGCGAGGGCATCCTGCGCGAGGCAGCGGCCCGGCTGAACGAGCCGCTGTTTCTGGAGGACGCTGCGCGCCTCGCGCGCCTCCGCGCGCACATGGGCGCAGAGCACGGCCTCGGCGACCCGCTCGTGCTCGCGATGCTGCTGGAGACGGCGGGCCGATCCCACCTGCGCTGACGCGCGCAATCGCAGCGCGCGCACGGGCGGAGGCGTCGCCCAGGTGGTAGGCTGAGCGCGGCCATGACAGAGAGAGTCTCATCGACCGGCCGCGCTGCGCTGCGAGAGTCGCTGCTCCAATTCTCCGCCTTCGCCGACGCGCTCGAATCCCGTGCCATGCGCGAGGCGATCGAGGCCTGCATAACCGTCCTGGACGCTCCGGGACCCCTTGACAAACGCGTCCTTGCCCCGTGGCTCAAGGTCGTCCACGAGCGCGCTGCCGAGGTCTTTCGTCGGGGCATCCGCGAGACCTCGGGGATGCTGCGCCAGCAGATGATGCACGGGCTGAAGCAGGCCGAAGAGGACGCGGTCTGGATGCAAGAGGCCATCGACGCGCTGAGTCGAGACCACGCCAACTGACACGCCGGGAGGAGACGGCGTCTGGGGTCCTGGGGACCGGGCGCTCGTACAAGAGATACAAGAGATCTGTATTCCTCGAACCACGCTGGAAGCGACGCGGCGTGGGACGATGGTTGTGGATGGACGGCTGATCGACGGCTGACCGACGCGGATCGACGGCTGATGGATGAGCGCGCCTCGTCAGGCTGCGCTGATCGGGTGTCACGCACCGCCGCGCCGAGCCCGACGAACCGACTTTCTTGGGCCGAGTCAAGCGGGCGTTCTTCACCGGATCTGCCGGGAGTCCACGGAGCTCCGCGGGCCGGACGAGACGAGATCGAGCGCTCGGCCGCCGCGCGCGGGGCCGGTGCGCCGCGGGCGCGGCAGGGAGCCGCCCCACGCCGGCGTAGCACGGAGCGCGTGCTCCGTGCTACGAAACGGGCCATGTTCGCCTCGGCGTTTCCGCTGCTGCTCCTCGGCTTCTCGCTCGGTATGCGCCACGCCACCGACGCGGACCACGTGATCGCGGTGGCGACGATCGTGAGCCGCGTCCGGAGCCTCGGGGTGGCGCTGCTGATCGGCGCGATGTGGGGTCTGGGGCACACCCTCACGCTGATGCTCATCGGGGGCGGCATCCTCCTGTTCGGGCTCGTGGTGCCGCCGCACGTCGGCCTGGCCATGGAGCTCACGGTCGCGCTGATGCTGATCGGCCTCGGCGCGTACCATCTCCTGCGGCTCTACCGGGCGGTCCGGCGGGGCGAGCCGCAGGCGCAGGGGGCGGAGCATCACGACGGCCACGGGCACGGCGTCGGCTGGGCGGACCGCGTGTTCGGCCGGTCACGCGTCTACGTGAGCCTCCGGCCGCTGCTCATCGGCGTGGTGCACGGGGTGGCGGGCTCCGCGGCGGTCGCGCTCCTGGTGCTGACCACGGTGCGCGATCCGCGGTGGGGGCTCGGGTACATCGCGCTGTTCGGCGCGGGCACGGTCGCCGGGATGATGCTGATCACCGGGATGCTGGCGGTGCCGTTCGCGTACACGAACGCCCGCTTCGGCGGGATGCACCGCGCGCTCGGCGCGGGCGCGGGCCTGCTCAGCGTGGGCTTCGGCCTGTTCCTCGCCTACGACATCAGCATCGGGTCCGGGCTGTTCACGGCCAACCCGCAGTGGACGCCCGGCTGACGGCGCCCGTCGCGAGCCGCCGGGCGCCTACGGCGCCCGTCGCGGGCCGCCGGGCGCCTACCGGCTCGCGGTCGACCACGCGCGCTCGGCCTCGCGCGGCGGCGGCGGCGCGAGGTGCGCGTCGATCTGGGTCATCAGCCAGTCCATGAACTCGTCCTTCAGGATCGTCTGCGCCACGTGCAGGTCGGTCCAGACGGGCGCGCGCGCCGCGGCCCGATCGCTCGTCTGCACCACGACCGGGATCGTGCAGAACCTCGCGTCGGCGCGCATCGCGCGGATGAGCTCCATCCCGTTCATGACGGGCATGTGGACGTCCACGATGGCCAGCGCCACGGGCTCGCTCGAGAGCAGCGCGAGGGCGTCGCGCCCGTTCTCGGCCTCGAGCACGGTGAAGCGCGGCTCGAGGATGAACCGGTAGCACTCGCGGATGTCCGCGTCGTCGTCCACGACGAGGACGGCGACCCCCTCGACGGCGCCGAGCACGCGCTCGACGGCGGCGCGCAGCTCCGGGGCGGTGACGGGCTTCCGCACGTAGCCGGCGACCCCTCGCAGGATCGCCTCCGCCGGCTTGTTCACGACGGAGACGAGCATCACGGGCACCCGCTCGCGCGACTGCACAAGCCGGTTGAAGGCGAAGCCATCCATCTCGGGCATCAGGAAATCGGTGAGGATGAGGTCCGGCGTCCAGGTCCGGAGGAGCTCCAGCGCCGCGCTCCCGCCGCTCACGGTCCGGACGTCGTACGCCGCGCCGTCGAGCGCCTCGGCCATCCACGCGAGCGTCCCCGAATCATCGTCGACCAGCAAGAGCTTGGCCATGTCATCACTCCCTTCGCGTCTCGCACTGGGCCCCGCCGCCCGCCGCCTCGCCCGCCGCGCCGACGCGCCGCAGCCGGACCCAGAACCTCGCCCCTCCTTCCGGCCGCGCCTCGTAGCCGATCGCCCCGCCCCACCGCTCCACCGCGATCCGGGCGCCGTAGAGCCCGAGGCCGCTGCCCGCCCCCGGGTCGCGGCCGTACGCGAACTTCTGGAACAGGCGCGGCGCGATGGCAGGCGAGACGCCCGGGCCCTCGTCCTCCACCGTCACGCGAGCCCACCCGGGCTCGTCCTCGTGCACGAGGACCCGCACCGACGTGCGCGCAGGCGCGAAGCGGAGCGCGTTCTCGACGAGGTTGGAGACGACGCGCGCGAGCCTGCGCCCCTCGCCGACGACGCAGCACGGCTGTCCCCCGCCGCTCTCGGGCGGTCCTTCCAGGCGAACACACCGGCTGCACGCCATGGGCAGGAGCGCCTCGACGACCTGAGCGACGGTGCCGCGCAGGTCCGCCACCTCGGCGAGCTCGCCGTCGGAGGCATCGAGCGCGGCCCCCTCGGCGGCGAAGGTGTCGAGGATCTCCCGGATGAGCTCGCGCTGCCGCAGGGCGGCCTTCAGCGCGACCGCGGCGAGCGCGCCGCTCTTCTCGGGGAGCGGCTGCTCCTGCAGCAGGGACAGGGCGCCGAGGAGGCTGTTCAGCGGGCCGGAGAGGTCGTGAACGATGCAGTGGACGAGGACGTCCTTCCGCTCGACCTCGCGCGACAGCGCCTCGTGCACGAGGCGCAGCTCGCGCGCCCGCTGGAGGACGCGGCGGCGCTCGTGAAACAGCGCGTCGTTCCGGGTGATCACGAGCAGCCGCGAGGAGCCCACGCAGAGCGCCGTCGCCTCGAGGTGCAGCGCCTCGTCGTCCTCGGTCATCTGCGTCCAGCCGTCGGACTGCACGCTCCGCTGCGTCCAGCCGTCGGCTCGCGCGCTCCGCGATGCGTCCGTGGACCAGGCCCGCTCCGCCTCGGGGAGGAACACCTCCAGGAACGGCAGCGCGCGATCGATCCGGAGCGGCGTATCGCGCCACGGCGGCGCGATCCCGAGCCGGTGGAACCACGGCGGCGGCTCGCCGCGGACGACGAAGGTGCCGTCGCACAGGCGCTCGAGCACGAGCTTGTCCAGCGCCGAGAGGAGCCAGGTGTCCACGTCCATCAGCCCCGCCACAAAGGCGCATCGCTCGCCAGCATGGCGCGCGCGAGCGCGCTGAACGCGCCCTCGACCCCGGCGCCGGTCTTGGCGCTCGTCCTCGTGACAAGGAGGCCCGCCCTCCTCAGCCTGGCCTCGGCGGCCTCGTCGATCTCCCACGCTGCCGTGAGATCGGCCTTGTTCAGGACGACGACGGACGGGAGCTCCCCGGCCATCGCCCGCGCGGCGGCGTGGAGGCGGAGCCCCGTCTCCACCGTGAAGCGCCGCGTGCCGTCGATGACGAGGAGCAAGCCCGCGGAGCCGCGCACGTACGATATCTGGACGTCCTGGAACTCGTCCTCTCCGCTCAGGTCCCAGAGGATGAGGTCGAGCTCGCGATCATCGCACCTCACGCGCCGCGTCTCGATCGTCACGCCGATGGTCGTCAGGTAAGTCTCGGAGAAGATGCTGCGCGCGAAGCGGGCGACGAGGCTCGTCTTGCCGACCCCCGTGGCGCCCAGCACGCAGACCTTGCGTTTCTCCGCCATGACTCATTCCTTGCTCGCCGCGCGCAGGTCCACAAGGAAGATCACGCTGCGCGCGCGCCGCTCGTCCGCGCCGGCGATGCACCCTGTCCGCGCCGCTCCCCCCGGACAGGACGGGGACTGGAGCTCGCGCCGCAGGCCCGCGCCGCTCGCGCGCAGCCGGTCGGCCGGGACGCCGCGCGCGCCGAGCTCGGCCGCGACGTGCTCCGCGCGGGCCAGGCTGAGCGCTCGATTCGACGCCTCCGATCCGACCGGATCCGCATAGCCGATCACGCGGATCTCGGCGGTCATGCCGGCCTCGCGCGCGAGCGCGAACAGCCGCTCGGCCGCGGCCGCGACCTCGTCAACACGCGCGCGCTGCTCGGAGGAGAGCCGCGCAGCGCCGCGGGGGAAGAGGAGCTCCACCTCCTCGAGGGATCTCGCCGCGGCGCGCGCCCGGTCGATCGACTCCTGGGCCTGCAGGCGCTCGCCGTCGAACCCCGAGACGCCCGGGAGCACCGCCGCCGACCAGCGCGCGCGCTCGATCCAGCGCTCGGGCGCGACCCCGCTGGCCACGAGGACGCCGTCGCGCAGCGCCAGAGAGACCCCCGGCGGCGGCTCCAGCGCGCGCGCCGCCCGGCGCTCGACGATCTGCGGGTGGAGAGAATAGAAGGGCTCGAAGCGCAGCGTGACCGCCGGGGGCGCGGGGACGCCGCGCTCGATGACCGCCCTCGGATCGGCGGCGAGCGGATCGCGCACCCCCGTGAGCACGACCTGGCCCTCGCGCCGCTCCGCCGCGGTCACAAGCAGGCCGGGCTCGCGCCGCAGCGCCTCGACGCAGCCGGCGAAGCGGCGCTGGTCCTCCCACGAGGCGCGCACCCAGAAGACGAGGGCGGTCGCGGCGAGCGCGGCCAGCACGGCGGCCGCCGCGAGCGCGGCCCGACCTCGGCCCGGGGCCGGCTTGCGTTGCTGTTGCAGGCTGCGCGAGAGCAGCTCGCGGGCGCCGGAGAACGGCGTCCGATCGCCGCGGAAGCCGGCGAGCTCATCACCGTACGCGAGGTGAACGCGCTCCAGCGTCTCGCACAGGACGGTCCCGTACGCCGGCGGCGCCGCGCCGCGCACGATGGCCACGAGGAGGGCCGACGGGCCATGCTCCACCCACCCCGTGAGATCTCCCACGCGAAAGCGCTCCAGCCGCGCATCGGTCCGAAACGCGTCGTGGGCGAACGCGTCGATGGCGGTGAGCATCGCCGAGACCTGATCGGGATCCCTGTAGGGGATGTCCTCGGCGGTCACGTGCTCGAGGGCGATCCCCGTCCCGCGGTGGACAAGGAAGAGCTGCTCGGTCCGATAGACCATCGAGCGGAGCAGCACCACCTCGGCGAACGAACGCCCCGTGCGGCGCGCCTCGAGGCGCCAGCGCAGGCTCTCCCAGGACAGGCCGAGGGCGAGCGCCTCGTTGAGGCGCTGGATCATCGCGCGGAGAGCGCAGGCCACGGCCCTGCGGATGGCCGGCCCCATGGCAGGGGAGATCGCGTCCGCGAACGACCCCGGGTCCCGGCGCACGCGCTCGTGGATCGCGGCGGTGATGAGCGGCTCCAGCGCCCACGTGAGCGCCTCGCCCTTCTTGCGGCTCTCGATCACGGCCTCGGGCAGCACCCCCGCGACCATCTCGGCCATGGACTGGTCCAGCCGCTCCTCGATCCGCCGGATGCGGCGCTGCTCGGGGCCCACGAGCAGGGGGCGGAGGTCTTCGAGCGTCCTCACCACCGGCGAGGGTGCCCCGCGACGCGCTCTCGGCTGTCCCATCGTTCGTCTCCGGACCTCCGCGCCCGCTCGCAGGAGCGGCGCCGTCGCCTCACGCGGCCTCGTCCGAGCGGCGCTCCGTCTTCTGGTACCGCTCGGACTCCGCGGCCCCCTCGCGCGTCGGCGTGTCCGGCGCGCCCGCGTCGGCGCTGTCGGTCCACATGGCGGCGAGCTCGCGCTCGAGCAGGTTGCTCAGCTCGCTCCGCGTACGCCGCGTCTCGTCGAGGAACGAGTTGGACTGTTCGAGCAGCTGTTGCCGGAGCTCGCGCTGCGTGCGCGCCACGAGATCTTCCAGCCGCTGGACCCGCTGCTCGAGCAGCTCGAGCCCCTCGCGCGAATCGCGCGCGACGTTGCCGAGCGCGCCGACGCCGGCCGCGCGGTGGGCCTCGATCGACGCGCTGAGCGCCTCGATCTCCCTGCGCACGTGCGCCTCCAGCACGTCCAGGCGCCGTCGCGCCTCGATCCGGAGCTCCTCCGCCTGGGCGGCGACCTGAGCGTCGGTGTGCGAGAGCCGGCGAGCGAGCTCGCGGAGCTGGGCGCCGCACAGGATGTCACGCACCTGCTCCAGGCTGTTGGTGATCGCGGATTCCGCATGCCCGGCGCTTGCTTCGAGCTCCGTCCGCCCGCTCGTCCTCATGGTCATGATGAAGATCCCCCCGACGCGCTACATGGGTCAGCGCCGCGGCTGCTGGTAGCCCTCGGGAGGGCGTCGGGGCTGGCCACGGCGCGGGCCGAGAAGCCGCTCGGCCGCTCCGGGGCGGCGCACAGCGCACGGGGGCTCCCGGAGCGCGGGAAGAGGCGTGCGCGCGGGGACGGACGCGGTGACAGCCATGGTCGCGAGGATCGCGCGCCTGACCGCCGCCGTGGGACGCTGGCGCCACGGAAGTCCCTCAGGGCGCCACGGAAGGCCCTCAGGGCGCCAGAGGGGCCTGGAGGGCCTTCGGGGGCGCCACGGAGCCCTCAGGGCGCCACGGAGGCCCTCAGGGCGCCACGGAGAAGGAGACCGGCTCGCCTGGGAACGGTCCGCCGCCCTGCACGATGCGGTTGTTCTCGAACACCGCGTTGATCACGCTGGCGGTGATCGGCGCGCCGGCAGCGCGGAGCTTTTCCCAGGCCGCCGCGTCCGGCGTGTAGCTCAGCTTCGTCGTGAACACCCGGAGCAGCCCCTCGCGCTCTGCAGTCGAGAAGACAAGGAAGTAGGCGCGCCCGTTGATGGGCGTCCCGTGCGCCCGCGCCGCGCGCACCGGCCCGAGGAGCGCGCCGACCTCCGCCCAGAGCGACGCCCCCGCCGCGCCGGAATCCCCCGCCCCCGGCGCGGCGCCCGCGAACCGCAGCGCCGGCGCGGCCCGAGGGGCCATCCACTGCGCCGCGCCCGCGACACGGAAGGTCAGCTCCGGCGCGGCGTCGCCGGCGAGCGTCGCGCCCTCCGCGGGCGCATCGAACACCGTCCCCTGCGACGGCTCGTCCTTCGGCGCCGCCGCGAGCAGCGCGAGCAGCGCCTCGTCGGTCGCGCCGCCCTCGTAGATGACGTCGTCCAGGTTCGGCCCGGACGACGTCCCGCTCGACGTGTCCCCGTGGTCGTGGTCGTGGCCGCACGCCCCGGCGTACATCGCGGCCGACACGAGCGCCGCCAGCGCGGGGACGAGGAGCGCCCTCTGGAGGATGGGTGCCCGGCTCACGGCGCCTCCGCCCACGGATCCGCGTAGCGCGGGTCCTTCAGAAACTCATCGTCGGTCAGGCTCTGCAAGAAGGCGATCACGTCTGCTTTCTCCTCTGCTGTGAGATCGAACCCGGTGATGAGCTCGCTCTTGAACTTGTTCTCGCTCCCCACACCGGCGTTGGGGCCGTCCTCGATCGTGCGCCCTCCTGCGGCGTAATGGTCGAGCACCTCCTCGAGCGTCTCGACGCTGCCGTCGTGCATGTACGGCGCCGTGAGGGCGATGTTGCGCAGCGTGGGCGCGCGGAACCGGCCCATGTCCGCCTCGTTGCCGGAGATCTCGTAGACCCCGGCGTTGCCCTCGGGATAATCCCCGCTCCCGCCGATGTTGTAGAGACCCGTGTTGTGGAACATCACCTCCGTGAAGGTGGTCCCGTCGTGCTGCACCGAGTCCGACAGGTTGAAGCCACCGTGGCAGTGGAAGCACTCTAGCTTCTCGGAGAAGAAGAGATCCATGCCGCGCAGCGCCGCGTCCGGCATCCCCGAAGGGTCGCCGTCGTAGCGGTACCGGTCGTAGGGCGAGCGGTACGAGAGCAGCGACCGCTCGAACGCCGCGATCGCCCTCGTGATGTTGGCGAGGTCGATGGGGGCCTCGTCGCCGGGGAAGGCCGCGGGGAAGAGCTCCTGGTACAGCGGCTCGTCCCGGAGCCGCTCGAACAGCTCTTCTTCCATGCCCGCGAGCCCGAGCTCGACAGGCGTCTCGCCGAACATGGGAAGGAGCGCCTGCTCCTCGAGCGTGTCGAGGAGCGGATTCCCCCAGGTCAGCGTCGTGAGGTAAGCGACGTTGACCAGGGCCATCGAGCCGCGCGAGTGCAGCTGGCCGGTCGAGCCCTCGGCGCTCGCGAGGCCGTCGGTGAACGCGAGCTCCTGGACATGGCACGAGCCGCAGGAGTACGTGCCGTTGCCGGACAGGCGCCTGTCGTAGAACAGCCGCCTGCCGAGCTCGACCTTGGCCGACGACATCGGGTTGTCCTGGGGGACCTTCGGCACCGGGAAGCCCGGCGGCAGCCCCCAGACGTACGCGCCCGCGTCGCCTCCCCCGCCGCTTCCACCATCGCCCCCGCCCTGGCCGCCGGCGCCCTCCCCCGAAGGCCCGCCCGCGCCCGGCGAGACGACGTCGTCGCCACACGCACAGGCGAGGGCCGCCAGCGCGGCCAGGACAGAGGAGAGCGCGGAGCGGCGGAGGGCGTTCACCAGGGGGAACATGGTCATGGCTCCTAGTCTATCCTGAAGAACGACTGCTGCTCGGGGCGCGGCGAGCCGTCGGCGGTGTCAATGCCGAGGTGGAGGAACAGCGGCGGACAGTCGGGATCCGTCGGGTCGGACATGCAACCGGGCGTGCCGCCGGCGTTCCCCGACACGTCGCTGTCCGAAACGAGCGCCGCATAGTCGACGAGCACCTTCGTCGTGAGCGGATCGATGTCCTGGATGACGATCTCGGCCACGTTGGGGCGATCGCACGCGGCCATCTCGCCGCCCTCGCCGGCGACGCAGCCGGTGCTCCCGACGTGCACGAGGAAGGGGTTCTCGCCCACCTCGGAGACGCTGTCGAGGCGCAGGAACTTGTACCCGGCCTGCCAGCTCCAGAACAGCCCGGTCAAGTTGAGCGGCGACGGCGCGACCGAGGCGTCGCCGTGGTTGAGCTCGAACGGGACGCCGAGCTTGAACGACAGGCCATCGTACTCCCCGGCCGGAACCGTCCCGCGCACGAGCCCGTTCGTCTCCTGCGTCCCGTTGGCGCAGCTGCCCGACCTGTCCTCGAAATCGAGGAGCACGACGTTCTCGTGCTGCCACAGCCCGTCCTGTTCGAGCGAGAGCGGCACCACCTCGCCGTCCGCGCGGCGCAGGCGTACATCGTGAATGTACAGGCGGAAGTCGTTGAGCTTCACGTCCGTCGCCGCGGTGCCGACAGCGTACGTGTCGCTGCAGGAGAACACCTCGTCGCGGACGCGGCCCTCGAACTGCAGCTCGACAGCGACCGCCGCGTCGCCGCCGCCGGCCCCGCCGCCGCCTGCCTCGCCGCTCCCCCCCTCGCCGCCGGCCCCGCCGGCCCCGCCGCCCCCGCCGGCCCCGCCGCCGGCGGCGCCCGTCGAGGTCGATGAGGTGCCATCGACAGGGTTCACCCCACCATCGCTGCCGCACGCCGTGAGCGAGAGCGCCGCCCCGACCAGCGGGAACAAGAGCCGTGATGCACGAAGACCGCGTTTCATGAGAGTCCTCCTGAGGAACCAAGGAACAACGCGCGCCACGATAGGCCGCGTCGTCACCAACCTGAATGCGTCATCTTGTCGCGATCGCTATCGCGATCCGCTCCAGCGCACGAATCGAGCGGGCATCGAGAAATAGCCCCTGCTCGTCCAGGAACGGCGCCAGGCGGCCAGCGACAAGGAACGCCGCGGACACCCCGCGCCCGCCGCCTGAAACCTCTAGCAGGCGCGCCGGTGGGGTCCCAGGCGAGCGAGCGCATCCAGCTGCGTAGCACGAACTCAAAAAAACGTGCTACTGAGCGGTCCCGCTGTGATCCTCTCCCTGCGCACGGCGCTCGCGCTGCTCCTTATCACCACGGCCGCCGTCCCGGCGCGCGCCGGCGACGCCGCGCCGGTCGCGGTCGTGGTGCAGGGCGCGCCGCCGCCGCGCAGCGCCTCCGAGACGGTGCGGGAGCGGGCCGAGGTGCGGGCCGCGCCCCACCGCACCGCGAGCGACGTGCTGCAGCTCGTGCCGGGCGTGTTCGCCGCCCAGCACAGCGGCGAGGGCAAGGCGCACCAGATCTTCTTCCGCGGCTTCGACGCGGTCCACGGGCAGGACCTCGAGATCTGGATCGCGGGCGCGCCGGTCAACGAGGTGTCCAACGTCCACGGGCAGGGCTACGCCGATCTGCACTTCGTGATGCCCGAGGTGATCCGCGAGCTCCGCGCGCAACCCGGGTCGTACGACCCGCGCCAGGGGGACTTCGCCGTCGCCGGGACCGTGCGCCTCGAGCTCGGCTACGACGAGCCGGGGATCACCGCCACCGCCTCCGCCGGCTCGTTCGGCGCGCGACGGCTCTTCCTCGCCTACCACCCCGAGCACGCCGAAGAGACCACGTTCGCCGCCTTCGAGGCGTACACGACCGACGGCTTCGGCCCCGCCCGCGCCGCCAGCCGGACCTCGGCCATCGCGCAGGGCGTCTACGAGCCTTTCGCGGGGGTCCGCGCGCGCGTGATGGTGTCGGCGTTCGCCTCGCGCTTCGGCTCCGCCGGCGTCCTGCGCCTCGACGACCTCGAGGCGGGCAAGGTCGACCGCTTCGCCTCGTACGACCCGGATCAGGGCGGCGACTCCTCGCGCGCGCAGCTCGTCGTCGACCTGCGCTCGTCCGGCGGCGACGCCGCCCGCGGCGAGGGCCTCTCGCTCGCGCCGTTCGTCGTGCTGCGCGCGCTCCGCCTGCGCTCGAACTTCACCGGCTACCTCACGGATCCGACCTCCGGCGACGCCACCCAGCAGCTCAACGAGGCGATCACGGCGGGCGCGACCGCCTCGTACCGGCTCAGGTTCCCGGTGCTGTCGGATCGCGACACGTTCGAGGCGGGCATCGTCGCGCGCACCGACTGGATCGAGCAGTCGCAGCGGCGCCTCGCGGCCGTCGACGGCCGGCCGACCGCGACGCTCGTCGACGCGAAGGTCCGCGCGACCGACCTCGCCGGCTACCTCGACGCGTCGATCCGGCCGGTTCGGCGGGTCACGGTGCGCGGCGGGCTCCGCGCCGACGGGCTCGCCTACCAGGTCGTCGACCACGCCGGCGAGGGCGCGCAGGCGCGCAGCGCGCAGGGCGTCCACGTGGGCGGCAAGGGCACGATCGACGTGACGCTGCTCCCCGGGCTGCACGCGCTCGCCAGCGTGGGCCAGGGGTTCCGCTCGCCCCAGGCGCGCAGCCTCGGCGAGGGCGAGCGGGCCCCCTTCACGCGCGCGCTCTCCGCCGAGGCCGGGCTCCGCTACGCGGACGAGCTCGTGAGGGCGTCGGCGGCGCTGTTCCACGCGCGCCTCAGCGAGGATCTCGTCTTCGACGAGGCGATCGGCCGCAACGAGCCCGTCCCCGCCACGGCCCGCACCGGGGTGGCCCTCGACGCTGTCGCGCGCCCCGCGCCGTGGCTCGTGTCGAGCGTCGGCCTGACGTACACGCGGGCCGCCTTCACCGCCGCGGGCGGGCGCTACGCGGCGGGCGATCTCCTCCCGTTCGTGCCGCAGGTCGTCGCGCGCGCCGATCTCGCGGTGACGCCGCGCCTCGGCGCGCTGTTCGGCCGGCGCCTCGAGGCCCGCGCCGGCGCCGGCGTGACGCTGCTCCACGGCCGCCCGCTGCCGTACGGAGAGATCGGGCGCGACGCGCTCCTCACCGACGTGACGGCGCACCTCCGCTACCACCGCGTCGAGCTCGGGCTCGACGTCTACAACCTCCTCGACGCGGCCTGGTTCGACGGCGAGTTCGTCTACCCGTCGAGCTTCACCCGGGGCGCGGCGCCCGACCTCCTGCCCGCGCGGCACGTGACGGTCGGCGCCCCGCGCAGCTTCCTCGTCTCGCTCTCTCTCTTTCTCGGATGAGGTCCTCGATGACGTCCACCACAGCACACGAAAGGCCCCGCCGGCGCGCCGCGCTCGCCGCGGCGGGGCTCCTCGCCGCGGGCGCGCTCGCCGCCGGGTGCGGCGCCGCGGACGGCGACTCGACCGCCGGCAAGCGCCTCACGCTCGCGACCGAGATCGCCGCCGACGCGGCGCCGGCCGAGCCGTTCACGAACGCGCTCGGCTGGACGATCACCCTGTCGAAGGCGCACCTGTCGGTCGGGCCGCTCTACTATTTCGAGGGCGCCCCGTTCACGGCGCGGCGCGGGGCGCCGGGCCGCGGCGGCGCGCCCTCGCTGCTCGACCGGCTCGCCCGCTGGGCCGTTCCGGAGGCGCACGCCCACCCGGGCCATTATCAAGCCGGCGAGGCGAGGGGCCAGATGACGCAGCCCACCTCGGTCGACCTGCTGGAGGGGGCGACCCCGCTCGCGGACGCCGACGCGGTGAGCGGCGTCGTGCGATCGGCGCGCTTCACGTTCGGCGCGCCGCCCGCGGGCCCGTTCGCCGCGGAGCTCGACGGGCACGTCGTCGCCCTCGAGGGCCGCGCCGAGAAGGGCGACGTCGCGCGCGTGTTCCGCGCGCGCGCCCTGCTCGCGGACGTCGTCAGCGGCGCGACCGGCGAGCCGGCGGTGGAAGGGTGCGTCTTCGAGGAGGTCTACCTCGACGGGCCCGGCGTCGTCACGCTCGTGGTCAAGCCGGCGGTCTGGCTCGACCAGGTCGACTTCGAGGACGTGGCCGGGAGCGACGACGGCGCGCCGGCCGATCTCGAGCCGGAGAGCCAGGCCCGGCGCGGCTTCGCGCGGGGCCTCAAGAAGGGGACGGCCTACGCGCTCTCGTTCGCGCCCGGCGCCCCGCAGGAGAAGGAGAAGGAGCGATGAGGATCACCGGAGGAATGTGCGCGGCGGCGCTGTCGCTCGCCGCGACGGCGCTCGCCGGCTGCGGCGACGACGGCGCGGCGGGGGCCGGGAGCGTGGCGTTCTCGACGTGGGGAGAAGAGTACATCGAGCAGGAGATCCCGGCCGCGGATCTCGAGGACGGCTGGAGCATCCGGTACGAGAAGTTCCTGTTCGTCCTCCGGAACGTGACCGTCGCCGATCGCGAGGGGAACGTCGGGGCCCGGATGGAGGGCTCGATCCTGGTCGACCACACGAAGCCCGGCGTGAAGCCGGTGGTGACGTTCGAGGGCCTCGAGGCGAAGCCCTGGGAGCGCGTCTCCTACGAGATCGGCCCGGCGGACGCGGACACCGCGCTCGACGGGGCGACCGAGGAGGACAAGGCGCTGATGCTGGCAGCGGGCGCGTCGGTGCACATCGAGGCGATCGCGCGGAAGGGGGATGGCGGCGACGAGAAGCGCCTCGACTGGACCTTCTCGCTCGCGACGCGCTACGCCGACTGCCAGGGCGAGAAGGCCGGCAAGGAGACCGAGGGCGTCCTCGTCACGAACGGCGGCACCGACACCGTGGAGCTCACGATCCACGGCGACCACTTCTTCTACGACGACCTCCAGTCCGCGACCGCGGCGCGCCGCTTCGCGCCGATCGCCGCCGCGGACGCCGACGGCGACGGCGCCGTCACCCTGGAGGAGCTCGCCGCGGTGCGCCTCGTCGCGATCGAGGAGGGCGGCTACGGCACGGGCAGCGCCGGAAATATCAATGATCTCGGTGCGTTCGTCGCGGCGCTCTCGCGCACGCTCGGGCACTTCCGCGGCGAGGGCGAGTGCGTCTCCGAGGGCCCGTGACCGGGCCGGCCGGCCGCTAGAGCGACAAACGGGTTGAAACCCCGAAAAAAAGCAGGATTTTCACAGGGAGGCGAGGAGGCGGGGAGCGAGAGACGGCGAGAGGGAGAAATTCATTTTTTTCTTCCTCCCCGCCTCCTCGCCTCCCTGTGAAAATTCTCCGGGTTTCAACATGATTGGCGTTCTAGCTCCGCCCGCGGAGCTCACTCGATCGCGACGGTCGTCGAGACCTCTTGGAGCTCGTTCCCGTCGAACGGCGGCACCCGCGTGGAGCCGAGCACCATGTGCACGCAGCTCCCGGCCGGGGTCATCGCGACCCTCGGATCGATCCCGATGCGCTGCACCGCGCCCGCGGGGTTGAAGAACACGCGCGCCGTCACCGCCTTCGGCCCCTCCCTGCCCTTGCAGTGGACCGGCGCGGTCGACCCCTTGCGTTGCAGCGCGGCGTGGGCCGCCGCGTGATCGAACGGCCTCGCCGCGCTCGGCTGCGCCGTGGTCGAGGGCGCGGGCGCGCCGCCTTCGCGCGAGGGGCGCGGAGCCTTCGGCAGGGGCACCAGCCCGTTGCGAGGGCCGGGCGCCGACGGCTGGGCGTCCGCGCCGTCCGCGCCGGCGGCCGGCGGGCGCGCCCCGTCGCCGCGGCCCGCGCTGACCACCGTGGGGCGCGCCGGCGCGGGCAGGCGCTGCACCAGCGCGACATCGCGCGGCGTGCGGCCGGTGGCGAACGCGAGCGCCGCCGCCCCCGCAGCGCCGCCGAGCAGGCCACCCGCGAGGAGCAGCATGGGCCTCCACCGGGCCGGCCTCCGGAGGGCTTCCGCCGGCGCGCTGCTCGCCAGGGCCGGCGCGCTCGCCGGCGCAAAGGACGCGCCCTGCCGCGACCGATCCGCCGGCTGCGAGGAAGGCGGCGCACCCCAGCGCGCGCCGGGGGCCGCTGGCGGCGGGCGCTGCGCGTCGGCGGCCACCTCGGTCGGGCCGGTCATCGAGAGGCGCGAGGCCGTCCCCGCGGAGGTGACAGCCGCCGCCGCGATGGCGGGCGGCGCCGCCGAGATCGCGGCGCCGGCGGGGCGCGCGCTGCGCGGGTCGGCGAAGAGCGCCGGCCCGAGCGCGTCGAACGCCTCCTGCGCCGTCTGGAAGCGCTCCGACGGCTCGCGCGCGAGGCAGCGCGCGAACCAGGCGTCGAACGGGTGCACGATGCTGCCGGCGCTCCCGAGCGCCGTCGCGCGCGTCGAGGCCGGGTCGATCGGCTCGAAGAGGATCTCGCGGAGCAGCACGGGCATCGCGGTGCCCATCGGGTCGTTCGCGGCGCGCCAGTACGTGCGGCCGGTGAGCATCGCGAAGGCGATGAGCCCGAGCGCCCACACGTCGGTCGCCGGCGCGATCTGCCCGCGCGTGTCCGTCTGCTCGGGCGCCATCCAGAGCGGCGTGCCGAGCGACGCGGTCGCCATCGTGCTCGCCTCCGCGGCGATCTTCGCGATGCCGAAGTCGAGGACCTTGACCGACCACGGCGCCGTCGCGCTGTGCGTCCTCGCGAGGAAGACGTTCTGCGGCTTCATGTCCCGATGGACCACGCCCGCCCGGTGGGCGGCGCCGAGCGCGTGGCAGAGCTGCCGGAAGATCTCGTGCACCTCCTGGGGCGGGAGCAGCCCGCAGCGCTTCATGCGCTGCGCGAGGTCCTCCCCTTCGAGCAGCTCCATCGCGAGCCACGGCACGCCGTTCGCCGGGTCGATGCCGGCGCCGATCACCTGCACGATGTGATCGCTCTCGACCAGCGCGCCGACCCGCGCCTCCTGCTCGAAGCGCTCGCGCAGCCGGGTGTCGGCGCAGAGCTGGGGGTGCATGAGCTTGAGGGCGCGCAGCTTGCCGGTGCTCGCCTGCTCGGCGATGTACACGGCGCCCATGCCCCCGGCGCTGAGGGGTCGAACGATCCGGAACTCTCCGAAGAGCATCCCGGCCGCCGGCTGAATCGGCGCGATCATGGCCGGCGATGCTAGCATGGCGCTGTCGAGGGGGGCCGGCGCGCACGGGCGCGGCGCGGGTCGCTACGGGTGCGCGCCAGCGCCGTCGCCATCGCCATCGCCATGTACGCCCCGCGGCGGGAGCGACGCGACGAGGCGCTCGATCCCGAGCCGGCCGACGACGAGCGCGCCCGTCGCCGCGGCGCGGAGCGCGTCGGGCGCCGGCTGGGGTCTGCCGGCGAAGTGGCGCATGCCGAAGCGCAGGAACGACGGCTCGCCGAGGAGATAGCGCTCGACGCGCTCCCGCGGCGCGCCGTAGAAGGCGCGCATCACCCGGCGCCGGAACCGGATGTCCAGGCCGAGCAGCGAGCGCTCGACGCGCCGGGCCCAGTCGTGGAACCCGAGATCGCGGGCCTCGAGCTTCTCGGCGAGGTACTCACCCGCGAGGGCGCCGTACGCGATCGCCTGGGCGATCCCCTCTCCC
Source organism: Sorangium sp. So ce887 (assembly GCF_051521455.1). Classification (NCBI taxonomy): domain Bacteria; kingdom Pseudomonadati; phylum Myxococcota; order Polyangiales; family Polyangiaceae; genus Sorangium; species Sorangium sp. So ce887. The sequence goes on from NZ_CP150354.1 coordinate 8,315,401, forward strand.
AGCATCGGATCGATGCCCGCGGCCTCGCCGACGAGCAGGGCCGCAGGCCGCGCGACCGCGGCCCTCCGGTCGAGACCGCGCTCGGCGAAGCGCTTCCGCCGGTAGCGGTCCGGGTCGAGGCCGAGCGCCGCGAGCCGGCTCCGGAGGACGCGCTCGGCGTCGGGCGCGGGGCGCGCTGCGCCGAGGGCGCCCTCGTGCAGCACGTACGCTCCCCGGCAGACGAGCTCGCGCCCGCCCACGATCGTGGGAAAATCCCACAGGTAGCCGGGGAACGAGCGGTCCCGCATCTCGAAGTGCAGGAGGTCGCGCGCCCGGTCCCCCGCGACGGGCTCGGTGTCGACCTCGACGGCCTGCGCGCGCAGCCTGCCGAACGGCAGCCCCATCGCGCGGCGAACGACGCTGCCGACCCCGTCCGCGCCGACGACGACGCGGCCGTCGAAGACCCCGGCCGAGCTCTCGATCCGGGCGCCGTGGGGGCCCAGGGAGGCGCCGGTGACCCGCGCCCCCTCGACGATCCGGACGCCTCGCGCCCGCGCGGCGAGGGCGAGGCCGCGATCGAACTCGACGCGCCGGACGACGCGGCCGATGTTCCCCTCGCGGAGCGCGATCTCGCCGGTCTGGAACGCCGCGCTGACGCCGTGCACCACGACCGAGGGCACGTCGATCGTCACCCCGATCGCCGCGAGCGCCCTGTCCGCTCGCTCGCCGAGCCCCCCCGCGCAGCACTTGTCCCGCGGGTAGCGCTCCTTCTCGAGCACCACGATCCTGTCGGTGAGGGCCGGGCGATGGTGGGCAAGGAAGATCGCCGTGCTCAGGCCCGCCGGCCCGCCGCCGACGATCACGACTTCATGCGCCGACATGCGGCGCCGCTCTAGCACGGCGCCTCCCGCAGCGGGCGCGCGGGATGCTCGGCCGGCGAACGGGGCGCTCGGCGGGCGCTCGGCGGACGCGCGGGGCGCTCGGCGGGCGCGCGGGACGCTCAGCGCCGCTCGTAGAAGGCCACCAGCGTCCGGTACGGAAAGAGGTACACGCTCTTGCCCGCAAGGTCCGGGTGGTTCCCGGCCAGCTCGCGGACCTCGTTCAGGACCGCGTACCGCTCCTTCAGGGGGAGCGCGGAGATGTAGCTGGTCGAGGCGACGCGCTCGAGGAGCCCGTCGAGATCGAGCTCCTGCGTGTGGGTGAGCTCGTGCTCTCGGATCGATGCGAAGAGGCGGGAGTCGGAGAAAGGCTGGCGCCAGGCCCCGAACCGGTGGACCGGGGCATCCCGGCCGTAGCGGTCGAGGATGTGGGAGATGCGAGCGACCCAGTCGACGCGCTCGTCCCGCAGGTTGAAGAGCAGGGAGAGGCGCCCCCTCGGCCGGAGCACCCGGTGGATCTCGGTGAGCGCGAGATCGCCGTGGAACCAGTGGAACGACTGCGCGGCGACCGCGGCGTCGACCGACGCCTCGGGCAAGGGGATCGCCTCGGCCACGCCGTCGAGCGGGATGGCCGACGGGACCATCTGGCCCAGCTTGCGGCGCATCCCCTCGACCGGCTCGAGCGCGAGGAGCCGGGCGCCCGTCGGCACGAGGAGGCGCGTGAGCTTGCCGGTCCCCGCGCCGAGATCGAGCACGGTGCTCGCGGCGTCGATGCGGAGGGTGTCGAGCAGGAGCTCGATCGCGCCGCGCGGGTAGTCGGGGCGCCCCTTCTCATAGGCATCCGCTGCAGTGGCATAGCCCTGTGCAGCGAGGCGATGGAGAGTCATGGCCTGCATCCGCTCCGCGTGAGGATGAGTTCGTGCAGCGCCGGAGGGACCACCCACCCCGACGGCCCTGTCGAGAGAGACTACGCAGCCTGGAGCCTCGTTGGAAGCGGATTATCGCTCAAGGTGCGCATTACGTTATCGCGCAGCAACTTGCCGATGACACGCTCGCTCAACCCAGCTTGGAGCAGCGCATCCGTCAAGAGCGGAAGATGGGCGGCATCGCACAGCTCTCGTGTGGGAACGATGAAGCCGTCCCAATCGGATCCGAGCGCGGGGGTGTCCTCGCCGGCAACGTTGATGATGTGCAGGAGGTGCTTGACCACGGGGGCGAGGCCGTTGCCGCCGAGGTAGAGCGGGCAAAAGATGATCCCGGCGCACCCGCCGCGGTCGGCGAGGGCGCGGAGCTGCTCGTCATCGATGTTGCGCCAGTGCTCGAACGCGCCGGCAACGCCGGTGTGGCTGACCATGGGTGGCCGGCGCGCGAGCGCGCACGCCTCGAGGAAGCCAGCGCGGTTGATGTGCGCGAGGTCGACGATGACGCCGAGATCCTCGGCGCGGCGCACGACCTCGCGGCCGAAGGGGGTGAGGCCTTCACCGTCCCTGCGCCCGCGGCCGTAGGCGGGATAGCACACGTCGTTGGCGCTGAAATGGCAGAGCCCGAGGTAGCGCACGCCGCGCCGCGCGAAGCGCTCGAGCGTGTCGAGGTCGCCCTCGAGGGCGTGCGCCCCCTCGATCCCGAGCAGCGCCGCGACGGCGCCGCGGGCGCTCGCCGCCTCGATGTCCTCGGCGGTGAGCGCCTTCATGAGGCGGCCCGGCTGCGCGCGGACGGCCTGTTCCAGGAGGTCGATCTGCTCGTCGACGACGGCGGCGAGCCCGCGCCGCTGCCCGATGGGCACCGAGACAAGGCCGAAGAACTGCGCGCCGACGCCGCCCTCGACGAGGCGGGGGACATCGACGTGCCCGGCCAGGGCAGCGAGCGGCAGCGGCGGCTCGTGGCGCTCGTGCAGATCGTAGCCGACCCAGCGCGCCCACATGAGGCTGTCGGCGTGGAGATCGATGGCGGGGAACTGCGCGTGCAGGGCGCGGGCTTCGGGGGTTCCGTGCATGGAGGGGAGGTTAGTCGACCCGCGGCGGTCGGTCGTGCGCGCCGGAGCGGAGATCGCTCAGGGGCTCGACAGCTTGAGGCCGAGGATGGACACGACGAGCAACGCGAGGAAGCCGAGCCTCGCGGGCGTTGCAGGGTCGCCGAACAGGAAGATGCCGGCGATCGCCGCCCCGAACGCCCCGATGCCGACCCAGACGGCGTAGGCCGTGCCGATGGGCAGGGTCCGCGAGGCGGCCTCGAGGAGCACGAGGCTCGCGATGATCGCGGAGATCGTGAGCACGGTGGGCAGCGGGCGCGTGAAGCCCTGTGTGTACTTCAGTCCGACAGCCCAGCAGACTTCGAGCAGACCTGCGAACAGCAACAACAGCCAGGACAAGACGAATCTCCTCGTGGTGTGGCTGCGTCGTCTTGTCCTGACCGGGTACGGCGCGTCTCGTCCGGGACGCTCTCGTCGAGCGCCGCGGGGAACCTAGCAGGCAAGACGGGCTGCGCAACGAGCTCGTCGGCGACGCGGTGCGGCGCGGACAGGACGCACCGGGGCCACGACGCGCTTGTCGAGCCGTCGAGCACCTCCTCCTCCTCGGGCACCGCGAACGAGGCCTATCACGAGCCAGGGCGACGAGGTCGCTAGTCGAGCTCGTCGCCCTGGAGCATCGCCAGGCTGCTTTCTGCATCGCTGATCAGCGCCGCGGCGAGCTCGTTGATGTACTCCTCGACCGCTGTGTAGCCGGACGACATCACCCTGCTGTGATCGTCTGCGCTGGACGGGCTGAGGCCGTGCGCGCGCTCCCACGCGTCCGCCATGCCGTCGCCGTCGGCGTCGGCGGGCGCCCTCCCGGGGGTGAGCCCTTCCATCAGGTTCTTCGCGTAGCGAGCGCCCCACGCGCCGTCGCGGCGCTCGATGTTCTGAAGGACGCCTCTCGTCACGACGTCGTGCGGCAGCGCGCCCGCCTGCGCGAGGACGAGCCGAGAGGCATCCGCCGCGCTGTGCGTCGTCACGGGGATGTACCCCGGGACGTCGCGCGAGAAGTTGAACTGCGACGACGCGCGGTGCGACTCGGGCTTGTTGAGCCGGCTGAAGCTCGGGTGGAGGTACGGCTTCTGCCAGGGGTTGTTCACCACCCCCGTGAACCTGCCAGGATCGTCGATGTGGTTGTCGGCGAGGAAGTACTTGAGCCCCGCGCCCGCGCTGCCGTCGAAATAGAAGGGGATCAGCTGATCGCTCGGCCCCTTGATGTACGAGTTCCCCACGATGTTGAACTGGCCGCTCGCCCGGTTGTGATGCACGAACCCGTGCCTGACATTGTAAGCCACGTTGTTGCGGATATCGGCGGGGCCGTTCGCGACCGCTGGGCACCTCGCCTTGTGATGCGCGAACAGGTTGTGATGAATCGTGATCCGATGGCCATCAGGGCCGTTGATGAGACCGTAATTGTGCGCCCCCTCTGGATGGCCCGTGGTCGACGACGACTCGATGGTGGACCACTGCACCGTGACGTCATCTGCCTCATAGAGATCCAGGGTCTCGTCGACGCCCCAGGCGATGGAGACGTGATCGAGGATCAGCTTCGAGTTCAGCGAGAACTGCGCGCCGTCGAACTGCTCTCCGGCCGAGCCGCCGAACACAGGGCGGACTCGCAGGAATCTTACGATGACATTGTTGACCGCATTCGAGTACCTGGCGAGGAGGCGGCCGCGCACGGTGATGCCTGCGCCCGGCGCCGTCTGGCCCGCGATGGTGACGTTTCCATTGCGGATGACGGCATCCCCCTCGATCACGCCGCTCACGTCGAAGACGATGATGCGCGGCCCGCTCGCGTCGAGGGCCGCCTGGAGGCTGCCCGCCCCGCTCGCCCGCAGGTTGGTGACCTTGATGACGCGCCCGCCGCGCCCGCCGGTCGCGACGGCGCCAAAGCCCTCTGCACCGGGAAACGCCGGGAGCGCGCTCGCCGGAGCCGACAGCGCCGTGAGCGCAGACACCGCTGCAATCGCGCAGCCGAAGCGGCGAAGCCCCTGTGCTCCAATGGAAGAACAAGTAGGAAGGTATGTCATGACGTTCGCTCCCCTTTCGTACGTCTTAAACCGCAAGCCGTAGTGTGATGACCCTACAGGACCAACTTCATCGACGGCAATCGACAATTGCCAATCTGTGCGACAGGGCACACCAAAAGCGATCTGGCAATTTCAACTCGCCAGATGAAGCGAGCTTGGTTATCCTGCACGTGAAGCGCACAAGCGGGCTCATGACATACCGAGACGCTCCCACCTGCGACGACAGCGGGCACACACAAGAATAAACGAACACCGAACAACGCGCGCGCGGAGAGAGGAGATTGCCAGTCTCGACGATCACGCAGATCGATTGAACACGCCCGCGCGCTCAGCGGTCGAGCGCGTCGAGGTGCGGAGAGAGCACCTCGGTGATCCAGCTCATCACCGCGCGCACGCGGCGCGGCACGCCCCTGCCGTGCGTGTGGAGGAGCGAGACCGGCATGGGCGCGCAGGTGAGGGCGGGCAGGACCTCGACGAGCACGCCTGCGGTGATGCTCTCGAGCACCCCTACCCGCGGCGCCTGGATGATGCCGAGGCCCGCCACGCACGCCGCGCGATAGGCGTCGGCGCCGTTGACCGTCACCACGCTGCGCATCGGCCGCTCGCGGTAGCCGCCGTCATCGGGGTACTCGAACGACGGCGCTTCGGCGCCGAGCGCCGACGAGTAATGCACGACGAGGTGCCGGTCGAGATCCTCGAGTCGACGGGGCGTGCCGTGCTTGCGCAGGTACGCCGGGCTCGCGCAGTTCATCATCCGCAGGACGCCGAGCCTGCGGCCGACGAGCTCCGCGTCGCCCGGGGCGCCGATGCGCACGACGCAGTCGAAGCCCTCGCGGAGCGGCTCGACGCGCCGGTCGGTCGTGCTGACGACCATCTCGAGCTCGGGGTGGCGCGCGAGCAGCTCGGGCAGGCGCGGGATGATGACGTTGCGCGCGAAGTTCACCGGCAGATCGATCCGCACGCGCCCGCGCAGGGCCCTCGCCGACTGGAACATCCCGCCGATGTCGTCGGCCTCGAGCACGAGGCGGCGCGCCCGCGGGAGGAGCGCCTCCCCGTCCGGCGTGAGGCGCACGACGCGCGTCGAGCGCTGGAGGAGCCGGCTGCCGAGCTCCGCCTCGAGCGCCTTCAGCCGCAGCGACACGCGCGCCTTGGGCATCCCGAGGTGCTCGCCGGCGCGCGTGAAGCTCTCGAGCTCGGCCACCTTCACGAAGATCTTCAGCGACTCCAGGTCGACGCTCATTGTTTCGCCTGGCGAAACAGTGTGTCGGTTCTCCCGGCCTTTATCAACCCGGAACGGAGCGCTATTCATGCTCGCAGACAGCGGCGAGCGGCCGCGTCACCCGCGAAAGGACCTGATCATGAGCACATCGAAGCCCAATCCCGTCGCCCTCATCACCGGCGGAAGCCGCGGCCTGGGAAAGAGCATGGCCCTCCACCTCGCCGATCGCGGCGTGGGCGTCGTCATCACCTACCGCAGCGGCGCGGCCGAGGCGGCCGACGTGGTGAAGCAGATCGAGGCCAAGGGGAGCACCGCAGCGGCCCTCGCGCTCGACGCCGCCGATACGCGCAGCTTCGACGCGTTCGCCGGGGCGGTGAAGGCGGAGCTCGCCGGCCGCTTCGGGCGCGATCGTCTCGATTACCTGGTGAACAACGCCGGCATCGGCGCCCACGCGAGCTTCGCCGAGACGACGGAGGAGCAGTTCGACGCTCTCATGAACGTCCACCTGAAGGGGACGTTCTTCCTCACGCAGAAGCTCCTTCCGCTCATCGCGGACGGGGGGCGGATCCTCAACGTCTCGTCGGGGCTCACGCGGTTCTCCTTCCCCGGGTACGCCGCCTACGCCGCGATGAAGGGCGCCGTCGAGGTGCTCACCCGCTACATGGCGCAGGAGCTCGGATCGCGGAAGATCGCGGTCAATGTGCTCGCGCCGGGCGCGATCGAGACCGATTTCGGGGGCGGCGCGGTGCGCGACAACGCCGAGCTCAACAAGATGATCGCCGCCCAGACCGCCCTCGGCCGGGTCGGGCTCCCCGACGACATCGGCGGCCTGGTCGCGCTGCTGCTCTCGCCCGAGGGCCAGTGGATCAACGGCCAGCGCATCGAGGCGAGCGGCGGAATGCAGCTCTGAGGCGCGCGCCCTTGGGGCCATGGCGGTCCCCCTCGCAGCCCGACTTCTCGCAGTAGCGTCAGAAGACGCCTCGCATGGCGGCGCCGAGGTGCAGGATCTGGAGCGGCGTGTCCGAGGGCGTGCGGAGGGGGCGGACCTGGTATTCGAGGACGAGCGTGGGCTGCGCGTCCTCCTCGGGGAAGAGCGCGAAATCGAGGCCAGCGCCCACATAGAGGTCGGCGCGGAGCGCGCCTTGCTCGCCGCCGACCTCACCGCCCAGGCTCAGAAAAGGGTCAATCCGCTCGTAGGTCGTCATCTGGGCGAAGGCGAGCGGCCGGAGCTGGCCGCCGAGCGCGAGCACGCCGCCGCCGCGCCCCTCCACCTGCTCATAGCGGATCGCGCCGGCGAGACCGATTCCGCGCACGCTCATCGAGGCGCGCAGGCTCACCCCGCCCGGATCCTCCCAATCGCTGATCGCGGCTGCGGCGCCTATCTGGGCCTGGCCCCAGAAGCGGAGCTCATTGAGCGCCTCGACGACGGCGGAGCCCAGGCCGGTGAACGCGGGCGCCGAGCTCGAGGCGCTGGCCGCGGCCGGAGACAGGAGCGCGGCGGCCACGGTCGCGGCGGCGAGGGCGCGTCTCGCGGGTGAGTTGCACGGGCTCATTCTGGCCAGATCAGCACTGGGCGCCCGCAATCACAGGAGTGATCCGAGCGCCCACGCCATGCCGCCCCCACACCTGCCGGACTAGCGCTTACCTGAAGCAGTCGACGCCGAGGCCTGCGCGGGCGGCATGATGACGCGGAATTTCCCGCTCAGGTGCAGCAGGGACATCGTGTAGAGCATGCCGTCATAGTACCGCCACTTGCCCGTGGGCGCCTCACGTTGATACACGTCCTCGACGAAGCGCCAGGCCCGCGGATGGGTAGCAGCCAGCGCCGCAACGCCGTTCATCGACACGAGTCCGAGCGAATCGTGCTCGACGATGGGCTTCCCCTCGAGGGTGAAGTTGGCCCGGTACTTGGGGCCCTGTGACTCGAAGAAGGCGAGAAGTCGATCGCTCAGCTCGGTCTCCCGCGGATCCTTCGCCCACCATGCCGCATCCACCGACCAGTTCATCGCGGTACGGAACGCGTCGTAACGGAAGTTGGCGGTCCCCGCGTCCCAGGAAGCAGCCTTGGGCGTGCCATCGAAATTGGAGTAATCCGGAGCGAGCCCGGTCTTCGGATGGGTCGTCTTGACGAAGTAATCGCGGCTCACCTTGGCCGCTTCGGCCCAGAACGCACGATCCGCCTCGGGGCCCCAAACTGCCCAGATCTCGTAGAACGCAGGCAGGTGATACGACGGATCCGTATGATCGCCGTTCTTCGAGAAGTTGTCCGAGTCAGGCGTGAACCGCACCATCTTGTGCTCGGCATTGAAGAGCGAGAGCAGCGTGGTCTTGCGCTTGTCTGCGTTGACCGGTCCGGTGATGGACTTGCGGTTCTTCATCGCATCGAGGAGGCTCAAGGCCTCCTTCCGATAGTCGTAAATCCCTTTGCCGTTCCCCCAGCGATGGGACGCGAACAGCAATGCCGTGGCGAAATACTCCTCCGCGTCGGCGGCAGGATTCTCATCGATGGCCGTGCCATCCGGGCGCATCTGCCAGGAGAAATAGCCGAACCCGGGGTGACGCGGATCCGCATGATACATGTGAGACTTGGCCCAGTTCCACAGAGCATCGAAGTCGTCTTTTCGATCGACCTGCACGGCGATCATCATGCCGTACGACATCCCTTCGGAGCGGATGTCATTATTGCCGATGTCCATGATGTACGCCTTGGGGCCGCTCGCGTTCTTCCCCGCCGCGAACATGACGGCTTGTTCCTTGGGATCGCCATGGAACAGCTGCGCGTAGGCCTTCGCGATCTTGGCGTCGATCTCGGCGGGTTTGTGCCCCAGCTCGGCGAACAGATTGCGATACTCACCCGTGAAGTACGCCCCTTTGGCGGCCGGCTGAAGCGGGGGACCCAGGGGCGCAGGCTCCGCCGCCGGGGACGCCTGAGCCGCGCCGCTCTGGCTCGAGGTGCCGGCCGGAGCGGCGCTGCTGGCTTGATTTGTAGCGCTCGCCTGATTGGGAGAGCCAACCTGGTTGCCTTGGTTGCTGGGCGCGCAGGCGATCACCGTGAGCGCGAACCATGACGATGCGACCGGAAACTTTAACATTCTCAAGTTCATCACTGTCCTCTTTAGCGAGCTCGCATCCTATCGGAAACGTGCTCCGCGTCAACATCATTGACGAGCTCACGTGTGCCATGCTCGCAAAGTGCCGCCTTCACTCCACAGCCTGCTGGCTCCTCCGTCGCGGCGCATGCCCATGCGGCCTCGTTGGCGGCGCGGATAGGGCCAGCCAGCCAGCAAGCCCTCGTCTTCAGCCGCGAGCGACAAGCCGCCTTCGCCAGGAGCGATGGCGGCCTCGATGAGCCACGACGGCACGCCTGTTCGTCCTCGATCCATGTCCCGGCGGCCGCGGCGCCGGCCCGGCGCGCCGGGCGAGGAGCAGGAGCGCCTGAGGAGGGACGCCACGGCGCGCGTCATTGGGAACGACGCCCTGGCGCGAGCGCCGCTCGAGGGGCGACGCCACGACCGGCCGGGCGTCGCGCCCGCGCCGGACGGCGCACCGGACACGGCGGAGCGGCCGCCGACCACGAAGAACGGCGCGCCGTCGATGCCGAGCGAGCCGGCCTCGCCTCGTCGGCGCGCACCTCGGGCGCGTGCGAGGTCGGACCCCACGTCCGCACGGAGCTGCTCCATGAGCCGGAGCGTATGTCGCGGCGGATAGGAACGTAGGGCTTTTGCCCATGTCAAGCCCGGCGGGGGACGGCGCCGGGCGAGCCGTCCTGGCCCGTGAGACACCAGCTTGCCCCGTCGCAGGACCGGCGCGCCGTGCTCGGCTGAGTCAGATCGGTCTGCCCATGACCGCTTCCAGCACAGGAAGATGTTTGTCGTTGCACGCTTGCGGCAGGTTTGATAGCCATCCTCTGACGCCGCGAAACCGTCCCCGTTCTCGACGGTCATTCGCCCGGCCGCGGGGCGCGATCCATAGGAAGGACCATGAGCACATGCCTCAATTGAACGGCAACGCCTGTGAAATCGATGAGCTTCCGGATGGTGTGACCGTAACCATCAAAGTCACGACCAACTCAAGGTACACTCAAAAGATAACCGTGACTCGCAACGATGAGGTCCTGTGCGTCTTCGCAGGCTCTGGTGAGCGCAACGCGATGACGGGCCAGTCGACCGTCGTCTCCAATTCAAGAGCGAAGCTGCAAGCGAAGTTCGAGTATCAAACGGACATCAACGCAGAATGGATCAAGTCCCGCCAGCTGAAATCTGGCGGCCCTTACACGATAGGCAACTACAATCTCATGGTGATCGTCGCTGAAAATGGAGACGACGGCGACTACAACGATAGCATACTTGAATTCAGCTGGAACACGCCCACGTAGCATTGTCCGGAGCTCCGGAGGCGGGGCGCCGTGGGGGTCAGCGGGCGGCGTCCGACGGCCCGTTTTCGTTCGATACGGCGCCGGGCAAGCGCCTCGTCCTCGAGGGGCGCGTCCCACCGAAGGTGAACGACCGAGATCGTCTCAGAGACCTCGACGCGCGAGTCGACCGCACGTTCGTCGCACCGAAGTACCGCTGGACCGAAGCGTACTGGATGGTGCCGGGGAGTGCCTCTCAAGGCCGGGGAGTGTTCCCCGCAGCCCCGCACACGACCTCCACGATCGACGTGATATCGTCGCTTCTGGACATGACGACCCGCGCGAACGGGAAAAACCGCCCATGCCCCCGCGAGGAATGAAGCATACCCGTGTTGGTAGCAACGGCCTGAGATTCGTCGAGCCGGAAGGCCCCTCGATTACCGCGCCGGCGCGCGGCGCCCCTCGACCGCCGTGAGGTAGTCGAGCACGGACTGCTGCATGCCGACCTCGAGCGCGAGCGCCACGAGGTGGTGGCCGATCGACACCTCCTGGATCTGCGGCGCCTCGCTCACGAGCGGCGCGAGGTTCTCCACGGTGAGGTCGTGCCCCGCGTTGATCCCGACCCCGGCCGCCACGGCGGCCCGCACGGTCGCGACGATCTTGTCGAGCTCCGCGCGGTGATCGCCGCGATCGAACGCCTCTGCGTAAGGCCCGGTGTAGATCTCGATGCGATCGGCCCCCATCTCCGCGACCACCGGGACGACCGCAGGGTCCGCCTCGACGAAGAGGCTTGTCCGGATCCCCTCCTCCTTGAGCCGCTTCACCACCGGCTGGAGGAGGAAGCGCCACTTCACGACGTCCCAGCCGCGGTGCGAGGTGAGCTCTCCGGGCGTCACCGGGACCAGCGTGCACTGCGTCGGCCTGAGCTCGAGCGTGAGGTCCAGGAACTCCTCGCGGAGATCGCCCTCGAAGTTCGTCTCCACGGTGGTGATGTGGCGAGTCACCGCCCGCGCGTCGTCCGGTGTGATGTGCCGCCGATCGGCCCTCGGATGGATCGTGATGCCGTGCGCCCCGTAGGACACGATCTTCTGGGCGAAGGAGAGGACGTTCGGGGCGTCGTGTCCCCGCGAGTTCCGCAGGAGCGCGATCTTGTTCACGTTGACGCTGAGCTTCATGGGGGCATCCTCTCGCGGGCTCGGGCGCGGCGCTCGCGACGCCGCTATACACGATCGACGCCCCGAGGCGAACACGCCACGAGCCGGACGTGGGGACGCGGCCTGCCGGCGACCCCGGACCGGACGCCACGCCCCCGCTCGCCGCGGCCCGACGGCTGCTACAGGCGCGGCACGGTCCGCGACCGCCGCACCGCGACCTCGGTCGGGACGAGCGACACGATGAAGAGGCCGATGGCGACGAGCGCGTTGTTCCACACCGTCCCCGCCGACAGCGCCGGTATCGACCAGGCGCTGAGGAAGAGCCAGATCGCCAGGATCGTGTTGAGATAGCGCGCCCGGGGCGCCCAGATCGCGAGCACGGCGAAGAGCACGCACAGCGCGCCCACCACCCAGGTGTTGGTGAACTGCCCCTGGCTGTGCCGCCAGAGGAACGCGGAGATGACCAACCAGACCCCGAGCGCGATGTTGATGCCGCGCACGGTCGCCGTCCGACTCTGCATGGCTTCCCCCTCCTCTCCTGTCGCCGTGCCGGCGCTCTCCGCCGTGCGGCGCTCCCGCTCCCTCGCTCCCCCGCCCGCTCGCCGCAGCCCGCGCGCAGGCGTCACGCTCCCGAGCGGCCCGGAAGGGCCGAGTCCGCTCACCCCCTCTGCCGAGCGCCGGCGTGCCTGCGCCCGACCCACACATCAACGAGCTCGCCGAGCTCCGTGCGAATCCAGTGCCACCGCCGCGGCTCGCCCGGCTCGTCCGGCAGCCGCAGGGCCGTTCGTGAGGGCCGCCGCGCGGCGGTTCGGCTACAAGCCCGGTCGCCATGGACTTCTTCGCGACCGCCGCCAAAGGCACCGAGCCCGCCCTCCGCGACGAGCTCCGCGAGCTCCGGTTCCGCGGCGTCCGCGCCGATCGCGGCGGGGTCCACTTCGCCGGCGCGGCGGACGAGGGCTTCCGCGCCTGCATCGAGCTCCGCACCGCCGTGCGCGTGCTCGCGGAGCTCGCCTCCTTCGACGCGCCCAGCGGGGACGCGCTCTACGAGGGCGTCTCCCGCGTCGACTGGGCGCCTTACCTGAGCCCGGTCCACACGCTCGCGGTCCGCTCCTCCTGCCGCTCGAGCGCGCTGACCCACACCCAGTTCATCGCCCAGCGGACCAAGGACGCCATCGTCGACCAGATCCGGCGCCGCGTCGGCGCGCGCCCGTCGGTCGACCTCGAGGACCCGGACCTCGCCCTCTTCGTCCACCTCGTCCACGACCACGCGACGCTCTATGCGGACCTCGGCGGCGCCGCGCTCCACCGCCGCGGCTACCGCACGCACATCGGCGGGGCGCCGCTCAAGGAGACCCTCGCCGCCGCGCTGCTCCGCCTCTCCGGCTGGGACCGCGCCCGCCCGCTCGTCGACCCGATGTGCGGCGCCGGCACCATCGCCCTCGAGGCGGCGCTCTGGGCGCGGGACATCGCCCCCGGCCTGCGCGCGCAGCGCTTCGGCTTCGAGCGGTGGGCCTGCCACGATCAGGCCGCCGCGCAGCGCACGACCGCCCTCCGCGACGCCGCCCGCGCGCGGATCCGGCCCGAGGGCCCGCCCATCCTCGCCGCCGACATCGATCCCCGCGCCGTCGAGATCACCCGCGGCAACGCCCGGATGGCCGGCGTGCAGCTCGACGTGCGCTGCCAGCCCATCTCCGTGCTCGCGCCGACGGCGCCGCCGGGCCACGTGCTGACCAACCCGCCCTATGGCGAGCGCCTCCCGGGGACGCTCGACCTCTACCGCGACATGGCGGCCGCGCTCTCGCGGCTCGCGGGCCACCGCGTCGCCATCCTCGCCGGCACCGAGGACATCGAGCACGCGATGCGCCGCCGGCCGGAGCGGTCGCTCGTCGTGTTCAACGGCCCGATCGAGTGCCGCCTGCTCACGTACGACATCCCCTGAAGCGCGCCTCGCCGCGCGGCGCGCGCCGGTCGCGCGGGGAGGCGCGGCGCATCAGCGAAAGCGCGTCAGGAGAAGAGGCGCATCAGGAGCACCATCGCCGCCGCCGTGAGGATCATCCCCGCGACGAAGCCGATGATGAGCCCGCGCTTGCCGGCGAGCCAGCTCGGCTCCCGCACCGGCGACGGCGCGGGCGGCGCCTGCGGCACAAGGAAATGATCCGGCATCGTCGCGCTGCGCTCCAGGATCGTGCGCTCCGCTGTGAGCGTCGAGGCGAGCCCGAGCGGCAGCGACTCTGCTGCGGCCCCCGCCGCGGCGCTCCCGGCGACCTCTGCGCTCGCCGCACCCAGCCCTGACGGGCTCGCCGCCTGCAGATCGCCGGGCTGTACCGTGGGCATCTGGCTGTCGGCCGGCGGCGGGTACGAGACCAGCCGGAGCGTGTTGGCGACGCGCTTCGGTCTCGTCTCCCACGCCGCCGCGTCCGGGTCGAACTGCGGGCTCGGCGGCGTCGGCGGCATCGGCGCGGAATCGACGCGCACCAGGCCGACCTCGGCCCGCTTCTCCGGCGTGCCCAGCCCGAAATCCTCGGCGGAGCGGAGCGTCGCCTTCACCTCGCGCCCCGGCGGCGTGAGGTCGAGCTCGTCGCCCTCGTCATACGCATCATACGACCCGGTGTGGACCCGGACCCTCGCCGGACCGAGCAGCTCGTCGCGGCGGACCATCGTCAACGTGCTGTCCTCGCCCGCATCGCCCGCATCGACCGCATCGTCGGACGAGCCGGGCCCAGCCAGGCCGTTCCCCGAGAGCAGCGCCTCGCTTTCGCTGTGGGACCAGGACGGAAGCTGCAGCGAGATCTCCGGCACCGACTCCGCGGCCCAGCGCTGCGGCTCGGCGCCCATGGACGGGTACACGCCCGGCGGATCGAGCGTGGGCGGGAAGTCCAGGGCGGGCGTGCGGAGCTGCACCGGCGGCGGGGGCCCCGTCTCCGGCGCGACCGTCCCGGAGACGAGCGTCCGGGCCGACTCGATCGACGCCTCCGCGCGCGGGTCCGGGCCGAAGAGCGGCACCGACGTCGAGCTCGGCAGCGACGTGAGCGGCGGGAGCGACGACTGCGGCCGCGGCGGCACGTCCCGCGAGAGCACCGAGCTCGGCTGCCGGCGCGAGATCGGCCCCAGCCCCACGGCCGTATCGGGCAGATCGGCGAGCAAGGTGTGCAGCGCATAGCCGAGCTCGCGCGCCGTCTGATGCCTGTCCGCCGGCTGCTTGGCGAGCGCCTTCACGAGCAGCGCCTCGAGCCGACGGTCGATCCCCGGCGCGCAGGTGCTCGGCACCGGCACCGGCGCGTGGATGTGGAGCGTCGCCGTGTGGAGCGGCGTCTCCCCCTCGAACGGCAGCCGCCCCGTGACGAGCTGGAACAGCAGCACCCCGCACGTGTACAGATCGGCCCGCTGATCGATCGGCAGCAGCCCGCACTGCTCCGGGGACATGTAAGCCGGCGTACCCACAAACGTGTTCGCGCGCGTGACGACCGACAGCGGATCGGCGTGGATCTCGGGCTCGTCGCCGGCGAAGGCGGTGTCGAGGATCTTCGCGATCCCGAAATCCAGCACCTTCACCCGCTCGCCGTGAGGGTGCGTCAGGTCCGGGACCACCATGATGTTCTCGGGCTTGAGATCGCGGTGCACGACGCCCATCTCGTGGGCGACCGCGAGCGCCTCGCACACCTCCGAGAGGATGCGGACCGCCCTCGCCTGACCGATCGCGCCGTGGCGCTCGAGGAGGACGTAGAGGTCGTCGCCCGCGAGCAGCTCCATCACGATGTAGCTGAGCGCGCCCTCGATCCCGTACTCGAAGATCTTGACGGAGTTCGGGTGCTTCACCCGCGCCGCCGCCTTCGCCTCGCGCTGGAAGCGCCGGACGAACGCGCGGTCCGCGGTGAACTCCGGGTTCATGATCTTGATCGCCACCCGGCGGGGCTCGGCGTCGCGCTCGGCGATGAAGACGCTGGCCATCCCGCCCTCGCCGAGGAAGCGGGTGATCGTGAACCGCCCGGCCACCTTGCGGCCGAGGAGAGCGTCATGCCTCATGCGCCTGGCACCCGCCCGCGCCTGCGACGTTCGCTCGTCACCGGGCCGCCGTACCGCCCACCTGCCCGCGGGCGCCCGCGCAGAAGCGCACCGCCACCAGGGCCGTCCGCGCGCCTGCGCGACCCGCGCGCTCGATGCGAGGGGGAGTGCACGCGGCGACCATACCAAAGAACGTGACAGGGGACGACTTGTCGGCCCCCCCGGCGGCGGACACAGCCGCCTCCCAGCGCGATCGGCCGTCCCGACCACCGTTCCCGACCACCGTCACCCCGGACACGGCGCCGGTCGCAGGCTCGACCGACGGCAGTTAACTCTTTAACGCCACCCCAGGTGCAAATGTGCGACAGGTGCTTAACTTATCGAAAGGGTTCGCCTTCGAGCGTTGGCAACATTCTTGCTTGGGGGAAACGCCTCGCGCCGCGCCGGGTGCGTCGCGAAGGCCGGCTTGTGCATCGATCTCGACAGGCAGCTTCCGGAGGATCGTTGATGAATCGAATTTTTAGGCGCGCGGTGCTCCTTGGCACCGTTGCGCTGACCGTCGTGGGGGCGGGCTGCGCAGAGGAGCGGCAGTCCATCAGAAAGGTCCAGAGCGATGCGCTGGCCAAGTCCTTCTTCGTCGGAGGGAGCCTGGACGACATCGCCGACGACCCCGAGTTCTACATGCGGGGCACGGTCATCGACGTCGGGTACGGCGCTGCCCAAGATGGCCTCTTCACATCGACGTACGCCCAGCCCGTCTCTCGCATCAAGTGGGAGGTCACCGAGCACCAGCTCAATGCTCGGCTCGCTTACGAGCGCATCGAGGGCACCGACACCAAGGGCAACACCTATAACGGGCTCACCAGGAAGACGACGAACGACGGCCAGATCGTCGCGAGCTACGCGATCGAGTCGCACTTCGACATCCGCCGCGACTACAACCCGGCGACGGGCGAGGAGTCGAACGTCATCGTCGAGAACACGACCGACAAGCTCTGGTTCGATCGCGAGTACATGCGCGTCGACTGGTCGCGCAACCTCGCGACCGACGCCTACGACTTCGACACCCTCTCGATGCTCGGCCTCTACGGAGGCGTCGAGTACGAGCCGCTCGCCTATTACGTCAACGATCCCAACGCCGCCGACGCCCCGAAGTTCGACGCCAAGAACGGCTACTTCGACGTGACGACGAAGGCGTTCGCCACGCCCGCCATGCTCGACCTCTCCAGCCTCGGCTGGGGCATCGACAAGTTCCCGGCCTGCATGCTCCCGGGCGACTTCGCCGGCGGCACCGACCCGTACGGCAACTGCAACCCGGTCGAGATCACGATCCGGCAGTCGTTCAAGAAGGTGGTCGACACCGACTACGAGCCGGTCGACTTCGACGGCGTCCGGTTCCAGGCGTTCGGCATCTTCAACTTCGACTACCGCTACGGCTACGAGCGCAACTACGGGATCCTGGACAACCAGTGGCGGCGCTTCGCGGCCCGCTACAACCTCTGGAAGCGCAGCCACCACTACACGAGCCCGGAGACGATGGAGGGCGCGATCGCCTGCGCGACCCGGGAGACGACCCAGGGATCGGGCGACCTGACCGCCGATCCGAACCGCGACGAGAACAAGGACGGCACCGCGGACGAGTGCGCCGCGGCCGGCCCGGGCTCGCAGTGCGACGTGTACAAGCAGAAGTGCACGCTGCCCTACGCGCAGCGCGAGGCCGTCGTCATCCCCTGGTACCTCGGCGGCAACACGTCGGAGGACCTCTTCGAGGCGACCAACTGGGCCGCCGAGGAGTGGGATCTCGCGATGAAGACCGCGATCCAGACGTCGCGCCTCGTCGAGTGCAGGAAGACCGGCGGCGCCGACTGCGAGGCGCGGTTCCCGATGTGGAGAGGCCAGCAGGACGACATCGACGAGGCCACCACGATCTCGCGCGACCTGAACGCGTGCCGTCGGGCGAACGGCTGGGACGCGCCGCAGTGCGACCAGGCGGCCAGGGCGGCCGTGCAGGACCTCTCCGAGAGGCGCGGCAACGACCAGGCGACGCTCGCGATCGGCGGCGTCGTGACGCAGCCGCCCGTGATCGTCCTCTGCCACAACCCCGTCATCGCGGGTGATCACCCGGCCTGCGGCGAGGAGGGGCTCTCCCCGCGGCTCGGCGACCTCCGCTACAACAGCGTCCTCATCGTCGACAAGCCGCAGACCCCCTCGCCGTGGGGCATCATGGCCGACGCCGACGACCCGATCACCGGCGAGAAGCTGGCCGCCAGCATCAACATCTGGAGCCACGTCACCGACTCCGCGGCGCAGGGGCTGCTCGATCTCGTCCGCTACATCAACGGCGAGATCCCGACCGCCGAGATCACCGAGGGCAAGTACATCCGCGACTGGTCGCAGGCGAGCCGCGTCTCGGGCGGCGGCCAGGGGCCCACGATGACGAAGGACGAGGTCACCTCGCGGCTCGCGAGCGCCACGAAGCTCGACCCCGAGGCGTACAAGGCCCTCGTCGCGCAGGGCGCCTCCCCCGCGCTCAAGGCGATCATCCAGCCGATGAAGGCCCAGGTCGCCGACATCGCGGTGCGGGGCGACATCGCCTCGCCGCAGCAGGCGGTCGTGAGCGCCCGCATGAAGGCCGCCCGCGGCAGCCTCGCCGAGGCGGAGCTCATGAACCCGGCGATGCTCCAGCGCGCGGGGATCCCGGCCGGCATGCCCGTCGAGGGCCCGCTCGCCGACGCCGCGTCGCCGTTCGGGATGAACAACCCGAAGGTGCAGTCGCAGCTCCGCCGCATGCACGACAACGCGCTCGCCAAGCGCGGCGCCTGCATCCTGCACGAGGCCCCCGAGGCCTCGGCGATGACGGGCCTCGCGGAGGCGCTCAGCGAGAAGTTCCCCGTGGGTGACAAGGAGACCGACGCGGACAAGCGGGGGCGCTACGAGCGGATGTTCAAGTACATCCAGCGCCGCTACCAGTACGCGGTCATCGCGCACGAGATGGGGCACTCCGTCGGCCTCCGGCACAACTTCGTGAGCACCTACGCCTCGCTCTTCTTCCGGCCCCAGTACTGGCAGCTCAGGACGAAGAACGGCGCGATCAAGGCGGCGTGCACCGGCGAGGCGGGCGAGGACACGGACAAGTGCGTCGGCCCCCGCTACTTCGACGCGATCACGGACGAAGAGCAGAAGAACATGATCTGGATGTTCCAGCACTCCACGGTCATGGACTACCCGGGCGACGTCTCGCAGGACCTCGTCGGCCTCGGCGTCTACGACTTCGCCGCCGCGCGCTTCTTCTACGGCGACACGGTGAGCGTCTACGACAACGGCGACCCCAACTACCTGGCCGGCCGCAAGATCGGCGGCGCGCTCCTCGCCGCGACCGACTCCTTCGGCGGGCTGGCCGGCATCAAGTACGGCACGTTCGCGAAGGGCAACGCCACCAACGACCCCAGCGTCACGGACTTCCACTACTCCCAGCTGCACTCGGAGTACGGCATGATCCGCGACTGCTACGACGTGCCGACCCAGCCGCCCGCGAGCTGGAACGAGGCGGTCGACGGCAAGTGGCACCAGGTCATCGACGGCGGCATCGTCACGGTCGGCAACGAGACGAAGCGCTGCCGCCAGCAGCCGGTCGACTACGTCGGCTGGAAGCACCTGCGCAAGCCGACGGACAAGGAGACCGCGATCGGGAGCTTCCGCGGCGGTCCGGCGGTCGACGAGCAGAACCGGGTCCGCGTGCCGTACGCGTTCGCGAGCGACAACTGGGCTGACACCGGCAACGTCTCGGTCTTCCGTCACGACAACGGCGCCGACCCGTACGAGCAGCTGATGTTCCTGCTCACCTCCCAGGAGAACAGGCACATCTTCGACAACTTCCGGCGCGACCGCACGACGTTCAACGTCCGCAGCGCGGCGGATCGGTCCTACAGCCGCTACAGCGAGAAGCTCCTCGGCATCGCGGGCGGCATCGGGTTCTTCGGGACGATCTACCAGGATCTCGCGACGAACCAGGGCCTGTCGTTCGACACGCTGTGGCCGCTCCTCATCGACGGCGGCCTGGAGGAGAACGTCGTGGCCGCGACGGTGGCCTTCGACCACTTCGCCCGGCAGCTCTCGCGCCCGGAGGATGGGCCGCACTACCTGCGCAACACGGAGGCCAACGTCGTGAACGACCCCTGGTCCGAGTGGCGCGTCCTGCGCTCGAACAAGGACGGCGACGACTACGGCGCCGGCACCGACTTCGGCAGCTTCGGCGGCACGGTCAACAGCCCCGTGCTGGTGCAGATCCCGAACGGCTCGACCGGCTACCTGAAGGACGTCGGGTTCGGCGGTCACCCGCTCGAGAACGCGAACTCGGAGGACAACGGCGACTTCGACACCGACTTCACGATCAACGCGGGCAGCTACTACGACAAGGTGAACGCGGCGATCCTGCTCTCCGAGTCGGAGGACCGGTTCGTGAGCAGCTCCCGCCGCGACTTCTACGACGCCCGCTTCCGCGCGGTCGGCATGGCCGACGTGCTGCCCGAGGGGTACCGCCGCCTGCTCGCCAACGCCCTCACCGGCGATCGCTCGCTCCTCGCGCCTCGCATCGAGGCCGACGCGAACGGCTTCCCCGTGGTCGACGCGGAGAGCACGGATCCCGACCCGCTGGCGAAGGAGTTCCCGGCGCGCCCGATGGGCTGGGTCAGCTGGTGGCCGAACGAGGGGCCGAAGGTCTGCTTCCCGACGGACGGGAAGAACCTCTGCTCGAACTACCTCGGCGGCGACTTCAACCCGGAGACCGTCCCCCGCACCATCGCGGTCGATCCGCAGATCGGCTGGGAGGTGCAGAAGTTCCTGATCGCCTGGACGCTCGCGTACATCCCCGCGAACGGCAAGACGAACTGGATGGACATGCTGCGCGTCTACCGGCTCGGCACCGACGCCGAGCCCGGGATCGAGCAGCGCATCGAGTGGCAGGATCCGACGTCCGGGCAGGTCTACTACGCCCGCACGTACGGCATGGAGTGCCTCTTCGGGATCGGCAAGGACAGGGCGGCCTGCGAGGGCACCGGCGGCAAGTGGGTGCAGAAGGGCATCGCGGCGCGCGTGCTCGAGTACGCCAACGCCCTCACCGCGAAGGGGTACCAGCTCGACCCGAGGCACGAGGCGCAGCCGGGCAACCCCAGCGACAGCATCCCCGCGGATCCGGCGTACACGGCCGGGTACGGCCCCGGCTTCAACAGGTACGGTCGCGCGATGGTCACGTACCACCCGGACGGCGCCGCCATCATCATCCCGGACCCGGCCATCAAGGACGTGCCCCCGGTCGGCACGCTCAAGGACGTGCCGGCGTGCGATCAGAACATCGACCCGAACTGCACGCAGCTCACCGTCTACAAGAACCACTACGCGTACGAGCTGAAGAGCTACAAGTCGGTGCCCGACTACATGCTCCAGATGATGGCCAGGTTCGGCCTCGCCGATCCTGAGCAGCTGGGCTTGTACCTCGACTGATCCGCTCCTGGCTGCACCGGGGGCCCCTCGCCGGGGCCCCCGCCCTCCTCTCCCCTTCCAGCTCCAGTTCCAGCTCCAGCAACCCGAGCGCGCGGACCACGGCCTTCGCCGTTCGCCCCGCGCGCGGCCGTCGCCGGCCCTCAGTCCGGCTCAGCCAGGGGCCGCCCGCCCCCGCCCCCGCTCCGTTGGAGGTCGCGCGGGCGCCGCGGCGGCATTACGCTCCCCGCGGCGCAGCGCGCGCCACGGCATGGACGTTTCCCTCGCCCTCCCCGCCATCACCCCGGCGCAGCACTCGGACGCGCGGGCCTTCATGACCTACCTCGTCGAGCACGTGGCCGAGTCCGGCCGCCGCGGCGTGCCCCATTTCGCCGTCGTGACGTCGCTCGCCCCCGACGAGGTCGAGAAGAGCGCGCGCGACCGCTGGAGCAAGGCGCTCGACGAGCCGCTCTGGGGACGGGCCTGGCTGCTCCGATCGACCGAGCCGCGGGCGCGCGTCATCGGGCACATCGAGCTGCGCGGCGGCCGCGTCTGGTCCGAGAGCCACCGCGCCGTCCTCGCGATGGGCATCCTCGGCCCCTACACCGGGCAGGGCCACGGCCGGCGCCTGCTCGAGACGGCGATCGCCTGGGCGCGCGACAAGGCGGGCCTCTCGTACCTCGATCTCGGGGTCTTCTCCAACAACGAGCGCGCCATGCGGCTCTACGCGCGGATGGGCTTCGTCCCGATCGGCACCCGCGAGGACGCGTTCCGGGTCGACGACGCCATCCTGAACGACATCCAGATGACGCTCGCGCTGCGCGATCCCGACCCGCGTCCGGACGCACGCGGGGCCAGACAGGCCGGGCGCTGACCCCCGGCGCAGCGGCGCCCCGGGCCGGCGCGCCGGCCGGGCGGGGCCGCCGAGGCGCGCTGGAGGGTACCCACCGCGCCGCAGATGGGTCATGAGGACACC
This sequence comes from Sorangium sp. So ce887, assembly GCF_051521455.1. Lineage (NCBI taxonomy): Bacteria > Pseudomonadati > Myxococcota > Polyangiales > Polyangiaceae > Sorangium > Sorangium sp. So ce887. The sequence goes on from NZ_CP150354.1 coordinate 8,337,479, forward strand.
GCCGTCCGGGCGCCCGTCTGCCGATCCGGCCACCTCCGGCGCGGATCTCCGCGGTCCTCACCGCCGTCATCGCCACCGAAAGCCACCATGCTCCGCTCGCCGCTCCTGCCGATCTTCCTTACCGTCTTCGTCGACGTCCTCGGCCTCACGCTCGTCCTGCCGCTGCTCCCGTTCTACGCCGAGCACTTCGGCGCCAGCGAGCTCATGGTCGGCGTGCTCGCGGCGAGCTACGCGGTCTGCCAGCTGATCTCCGGGCCGATCCTCGGGCGGATCTCCGACCGGGTGGGCCGCAAGCCGACGCTGCTCGCGAGCCAGACCGGCACGTTCCTCGGGTTCCTCGTGCTCGGCTCGGCGGGCTCGCTGTCGATGCTCTTCGTGGGGAGGATCATCGACGGCCTCACGGCCGGGAACCTGACGATCGCGCAGGCGTACATCAGCGACGTGACCCGGCCGGAGGAGCGCACAAGGGCGTTCGGCCTGATCGGCATCGCCTTCGGCTCGGGGTTCCTGCTCGGCCCGGCCGTCACGGGGGAGCTCGCGAGCCGGTTCGGCTACGGCGCCCCGGCCTACGGCGCGGCGGCGCTGTCGCTGCTGTCGATCGTCCTGACGGCCACGCTGCTGCCGGCGAAGCCGATCGTGCCGGCGGCCTCGCCCGATGCGGCCGCGGCCGCGCCTGCTCGCGCGGCGACGATCGGCCGCGGGGACGCCTTCCGCCGGTACTTCGATCGGCCGCTCCCGCGCCGCCGGCTGCTCGAGTTCTTCGCCTTCACCCTCTCGTTCTCGACGCTCATCGGCGGCCTCGCGCTCTTCCTCGAGCGGCGCTTCGCGTTCGGCATCAAGGAGACGGGCTACCTCTACGCGTTCTCCGGCCTCATCGGCGGGAGCATCCAGGGCGGCGCGATCGGCCGGCTGGCGAAGCGGTATGGCGAGGAGCGGCTCGCGCTGATCGGCTTCGGCGCGATGGCGGTCGGCTACGGGCTGCTCGGCGTGGCGTCCGCGCTGCCCACGCTGCTGGTGCTCGTGGCGATCGGGGCGTTCGGCTCGGCGGTGGTGCGGCCGGCCGTCACCACGCTGCTCACGAAGAGCGTCGGCCGCGACGAGCAGGGGGCGGCGCTCGGCGTGAGCCAGTCGCTGGCGAGCATCTCGCAGATCGTCGGCCCCATCAGCGCCGGCTGGCTGATCGAGCACCGGGCGCTGGCGGCGTACGGCCTGATGGCCGCGAGCTTCGCCGCCATCGGCGTCGTCCTCGGCCTGCAGAAGATCCCGGTCGGCGAGCCGGTCGAGTCCTGAGCGGCGCGCTCGGACCGACCCCGGAGCGGCGCGCTCAGGGGCGCGCGCCCTTCACGAAGGGCAGGACGGCCTCGACGAGCGGCGGCGTGGCGTCGTCGAGCTTCCGGGGGTTGTACCAGGCGAACGGCTCGACGAGCCGCGAGGGGCGCAGGCCGAGCTTGCCGCGCGAGCACTCCACGAGGAGCGACAGCGCCCCGTGGCGATCGTGGAGCCAGTCGATCTCCAGGCCCGCCTTGCGGATGCCCCAGGCGAAGCGGACGTAGGACATGGCGCGGTACGGCTTGCGGTCCGCGGCGCGCGCGACGCGCAGGGCGAAGGCGCGGTGCTCGGCGGCGTCGGCCACGGGCCAGAGGCTGTGCGCCGGCGGGTACAGCACGGCGCCGCCGGCGCTGTGCAGCGACAGGGCGCGGTCGATCCGGCGCGAGGACAGCGCGTGCGCGATCGCCTCGACCTCGGGCTCGCTGGCGGGGCGGCTGCCGGGCGAGACGACGAGCCCGATGAGGCGCTGCACGAGGCCACGCTCGTACCACCCGGCGTCGAAGTTCCGGTTGAGGTCGACGCCGCGGGCGTTGCCGCGCACGTAGCGGTGGCGGCCGGAGCGGAGGTTCATCTCGACGCGGAGGAGCCCGTCGGGGTTCACGATCGGGACGGCGAAGATCGACCGGCCGCCGAGGTCCTCGGTCGCGAGGCGGTCGAGCAGCGCGAGGTGCGCCTCGATGCCGACCCATTCGAGGGGGTGGATCCCGGACAGGATCACCGTGGTCCGCTCGCGGCCGCGCGGCCCGGCGCCCGCGGAGCCGCGCGGGTCGAGCGGGCCGGCGCGCACGGGCGGCTCCGCGGCGGCGGCGTCGCTCGCCGACGGCTCGTCCGCGCCGCCCGGCGCGCCGCTGCCCCCGTGGGCGCCGCGGGGCGGGGCGCCGTTCGAGGAGCTCCGCGCGCCCTGGGAGAGCAGCGCCGGGCGCCCCACACCCGGCCGATCGCCGGCGGCCGGGCGGGCTGCGCCGAGGTGGACGGCGAGCAGCGGCTCGCCGCGGACCGAGCGCCCGATCAAGGAGAGCTGCGCTCCCCGGTCGGCGAGCCGCTCGATCGCCTCGAGGAGCTCGCCGTAGCCGCGGTAGGGGCCGAGGCCGCGGCGGGCGAGCAGGCGCGAGAGGGGCGCGCGGCGATGCACGAAGAGGGCCGCCCTCAGGGCGGCCCGACCTTGCTCTTCCGACGCCGGATCGGACTTCGGCATGCAGGGCTCACCTTTACCCGAGATGACATGAACTATAGAGCACCGGTCGCGCCTTCGCGCGACCCGGACCAGGCCGATCCCGGGATTACCGTGGCAGCGGGCGCGCGAATGGAATTCGATAGCAACGGGTGGGCGGAAGGACGTATCGAGCTCTTGCCGCCGGGCCAGGGCTGGTCGCTGCTGTCGCCCGAGCCGGAGGCGCGGATCGACGAGCACCGCTGGGCGCATCAGGCGCGCGTCTTCTTCGGAGCGGAGCTCGCGGTCGTGCAGAAGAAGGCGTATCCGTCGGGGGCCACGCCGATGGTCGACGCCGTGGAGGTCGACATCGCCCGCGCCGGCGGCGCGCCGAGCCGGGTGCTCGTGCTGACGGCGCCGCTGGATCGCGCGCCTCTCCTGCGGGCGGCGGCCGCGGCGGGGGTGCGGGCGATCGGCGGGCGCGGGTTCGACGCGCTGCTCGCGCGGGCGCGGCGGGCCTGGCAGGTGCGCGAGCCGCCGGTCGCCGGCGACGACGCGCGCGCGCCGCTGGTCGTGACCGCGGTCCTCGCGGCGGTGCTGCTCGCGCCCGTGGTGCCGCCCGACGAGGAGACGATCTTCGGGGTGAAGGGGGCTCGGGAGCGGCTGCAGCGGCTCGGCTGGTGACGGCGCGGCGCGGAACGCTCGTTCCGTGGAGCGCCCTGTCGCGTGGCCGCCCGCCCCTATCGCGCCGCTAAGGTGCCTGCTTCTCGCGCGCCTGTACTAGCTTGCGCGCCCGTGCGTACCCGCTTCCCGCTCGTGGTCGCCCTGTTCTTCGTCTCCGGCGCGACCGGCCTCCTCTACGAGGTCGCCTTCTCCAAGCTGCTCGCCTACGTCTTCGGCGCCACCGCCTATGCCGTGAGCACGGTCCTCGCCGCCTTCATGGGCGGCCTCGCCCTCGGCGCGCACCTCGGCGGCCGCCACGCCGCGGCCGCCCGCCGCCCGCTCGTCGTCTACGGCGTGCTCGAGGCGATCGTCGGCGTCATCTGCGCCGTCTCGCCGTTCGTGTTCGAGGCGCTGACCTCGGCCTACGTCGCCGTCGCCCGCGCCGCGCCGGACTCGCTCGCGCTGCTCACCGCGGCGCGCGCCGCGCTGACCGCCCTCGTGGTCGTCGTCCCCACGGTCGCGATGGGCGCCACGCTCCCGGTGCTCTCGCGCATCCTCCGCGCCGGCGCCGCGCCGGACGGGGGCGCGCTCCCCGCCGAGCACGAGGCCGCGCGCCGCCTCGCCTCGCTCTACGCCATCAACACGGCGGGCGGCGCGGCCGGCGCGCTCGCCGGCGCCTACGTCGTCCTCCCGCACCTCGGGATCCGCGGAGCGCTCTGGTCCGCGGCGATCGCCAACCTCGTCCTCGGCGCCGTCGCGATCGTCGCCGGGCTCCGCGGCCCGGCGCCCGTCCCGTCCACCGCCGTCGCGACCGACGCCCCCGAGGCTCGCTCCTCGGAGGCTCGCTCCCCCGAGGCTCGCTCCCCCGAGGCTCGCTCCGCGAGCGCCCCTCTCCCGCCCGCCGTCGGCCGCGCCGAGCCGCCGTTCCTGCTGCCGCTCGCGTTCGCCTCGGGCTTCCTGGTCTTCGCCGCCGAGGTGGTCCAGACGCACCTGCTCGCGCTGCTCATCGGCAACAGCGCCTACGCCTTCGGGCTGATGCTCGCCGTCTTCCTCGTCTGCCTCGCGGCCGGCGCCGCGCGCTCGCCGGCCCTCGCGCGCCGTCACGGCGAGGGCGCGCTCTGGCGCGGGCTCGTCGCCGCGGCCCTCGCGCTCGCCGCCACCATCCCGCTGTGGGACCAGCTCCCGCGGCTCTTCGCCTTCGCGGGCAAGCACGTCGACGGGTGGGCCGGCCGCGAGGCGTGCCGCGCGCTCGCCGCGCTCGCGATCCTCGCGCTGCCCACGCTGTGCATGGGCATCACCTTCCCCCTCCTCCTCGCGCGCGCCGCCGCGCACGCCGACGTCGCCGCGCGCGTCGGCAAGCTGACCTCCGCGAACACCCTGGGCACGATCGCCGGCTCCATCATCACCGGCTACCTGATCCTGCCCGCGCTCGGCTCGGAGCGCGCCCTCCTCGCGATCGCGCTCGCCTTCGCCCTCACGGCCGTCCTCGCCGCCGCGCGCGCCCGCGCGGAGCTCCCCCGCGCCCTCGCGGTGGCCGCCGCCGCGGTGGCCCTCGTCGCGCTCTCGCCTCGCTGGGACATGGCCCGCCTCACGAGCGGCGCGAACGTCTACTTCGCCATGGGGCCGCGCCCCGAGCGCATCGACTTCGTGCGCGAGGACGTGCACGGCGGCGTCACCACCGTCGCGCGCCGCGCCGGCGTCACGACCATGTTCACGAACGGCAAATTCCAGGGCGACGACGGCCCCGAGATGACCGCGCAGCGGCGGTTCGCGCACTTCCCCTCGCTCTTCGTCCGCGACACGCGCGCCGCGCTCGTCATCGGCCTCGGTACGGGCACGACGACCGGCACCATCGCGGCCTACCCCTTCGAGCGCATCGACGTCGCCGAGATCTCGCCCGCGATCGTCGAGGCCTCTCGCCGCTTCTTCGCGGGCCCGAGCCTCCACGCCCTCGACGACCCGCGCGTCCACCTCTCGCTCAACGACGGCAGGAACGAGCTGCTCGTCGCCCCCGAGGGCCGCTACGACCTCATCGCGATCGAGCTCACCAGCGTCTGGTTCGCGGGCGCCGCGAGCCTCTACAGCCGCGAGTTCTACGAGCTCGCCCGGTCCCGGCTCACCGAGGGCGGCGTCCTGCAGCAGTGGGTGCAGCTCCACCACATCCGGCGGCGCGAGCTCGCCGTCGTGATCCGGACGATGCGCAGCGCCTTCCCGCACGTGGCGCTGTTCGTGGGCGGCGCGCAGGGCATCCTGGTCGCGAGCGCCGCGCCGCTTTCCGCCTCGGAGGCGCGCCTCGCCGCGCTCGACGCGCGCCCGGCGCTCCGCGCGACGCTCGCCGGCGCGCGGCTCGCGGATCTCCTCGACGATCTCGTGACCTCCGGCGACGATCTCGACCGCCTCATCACCGACGCGGCCGAGGACGGCGGGCCGATCCTGTCCACGGACGACAACCTCTACCTCGAGTACGCCACGCCGAAGGGCAACGTGCTCCCGTACGGCGCGTCGCTGGAGGCGGCGCTCGCGCTCCTGGAGCGGTACCGCACGCGGTCGCCGCGCGCGCGCCACCTCGCGCCCTGAGGGCGCTCACGCGCTGAGAGCGCTCAGCCCCCGCCCGCCGGCGGCGCCCCGCCCTTCGCGGGCGCTTCCTTGGCCGGCGCGCTCGGCTTGAGCGGCTCGCCCTCCGGCCCCCCGGTCTCGACCGGCGGCTTGACCGGCACCGGCTTGATCTCGTCGCCCGTCGCCACGAACGCCTTGCGGGGCGGGGGCGCCTTGGGCTGCGCGGCCTGCGCCGCGCGCAGCTTGCGCTCCTCGAGGCTCAGCACCTCCAGCGCGAGGCCGCCCGCGTACGGGTCCTGCCCCTGGAAGGGGCGCCCGTTCACCTCGGCCACGTGGAGCTCGACCCGGCGGTTCTCGCTGCGCCCCGCCGCGATCTCGTTCGGCCCGAGCGGGCGCGACTCGCCGAAGCCGACCGCGATCAGCCGGGTGTTCTCGACCCCGCGGTCGACCAGCCAGTCGGCGACCGCGAGGGCGCGCCGCGCGCTGAGCTCCTGGTTGCGCTCCTCGCTCGACTGCGCGTCGGTGTGCCCCTCGATCCGCAGCCGCGTCACCTCGGGGTGCTCCTTGAGGAACTGGAGCAGCGTCTCCAGCGTCTTCTCGCTGCCCGGCCGGATCACCGCCTTGCTCGTGTCGAAGACGATCTTGCCCTCGATGTAGACCTGGCTCTCCCCGCCCTGCTCCGACCAGGCTCTCTCCGGGTACCAGCGCGGGAGCGACCGCTGCTCGTCCGCGCGCGGCAGATCCCGCGGCGGCAGCCGGTTGTCTCCGCACCCCTGGCCGGCGTTCGCGGCGGCCGCGAGCGCCACCGCGACCGCGAACGGCAGGGCGGTGCGGCCTGCCTGCTTCCTCTTCGAGTCCATCTCGCCGTTTAGCGTGTCAGAACCGGCGCTCGAACCGCAAGTAACCTGGCGGCATCGGGCGCGGATCCCGCTCGGGCGCCGGGCCGACCGGCGCGCCAGACGGCTTGTGGTAAAGGGAGGATCGCCATGTCCGCGCCGTCGCTCACGCCCCAGGGCTCCCCCATCGACCCCAAGCTCGCCGGGCTGCGCGCCCGGCTCCGGGAGCTCGGCTCCGTCCTCGTCTGCTACTCCGGCGGGGTCGACAGCGCCTTCGTCCTCGCGGTCGCCCACCAGGAGCTCGGCCCGAGGGCCGTCGGCATGACCGCGGTCTCGCCGAGCCTCGCGCCCGCCGAGAAGGAAGACGCCACGGCGATCGCCCGCCTGATCGGCGCCGACCACCGGCTTGTCGCGTCGTCCGAGATCGACGATCCGCGCTACGTGGCGAACAACCCCGACCGCTGCTTCCACTGCAAGAGCGAGCTCTACCGGATCGCCGTGCACAAGCGGTCCGAATGGGGGCTCGCGGCGATCCTGAACGGCACCAACACGGACGACCTCGGCGACTACCGCCCCGGGCTCGAGGCGGCGCGCGAGGCCGGCGTGGTGAGCCCCCTCGTCGAGCTCGGCTTCAGCAAGGCCGACGTGCGCGCCGGCGCGGCGCGCGTCGGCCTGCCCATCTGGGACAAGCCGGCCGCCGCCTGCCTCTCCAGCCGCATCCCCTACGGGACCAGCGTCACCCGCGAACGGCTCTCGCAGATCGGCGGCTTCGAGGGCGCGCTGCGCGGCCTCGGGTTCCGCCAGGTCCGCGTCCGCTACCACGACGACCTCGCGCGCATCGAGCTCGACGCGGGCGAGCTGGCGCGCGCCGCCGAGCCCTCGTTGCGCGCCGAGATCGTGGCCGCCGGCAAGCGGCACGGCTTCCGGTACGTGACGCTCGATCTCGGCGGGTACAGGACCGGCAGCCACAACGAGGTCCTCGTCGGCCGCGCCCTCAAGATCGTGAGCTGACCGGCGGCGCGCCCCGCCGGGAGCTGGCAGGAGCGCGGGCTCCCGGCCGACGCGCTCTGGATCCTCGACGTGGGAGAGACGCGGGCGCTCGCCCGCTGAGCGGGCGCGGCGGCGACCGGCACACGCCCATCTGGACACGCCGCACGCCCATCTGGACACGCAGCACGCCCATCTGGACACGCAGCACGCCCATCTGGACACGCAGCACGCCAATCTGGACACGCAGCACGCCAATCTGGACACGCAGCACGCCCATCTGGACACGCAGCACGCCCATCTGGACACGCAGCACGCCCATCTGGACACGCCGCTTTCCTGCCTTCGCGCCGTGCGGCGGCGTCGCGCGCCCCGCTCGGCCGCGCGGCCTCACATCAGCGACGAGCGCACGGCCTTCGCGCGCTCGTCGCGCTCCTTCAGGTGCTCCAGGATGATCACCGCCGTCTCCTCGATGGCGCGCCCGGTGACGTCGACCACCGGCCACTCCGGGTGCGCGGCGAAGAGCCGGCGCGCGAAGTCGAGCTCCTGCCGGACGTGCTCGCGCATCGCGTAGTTCGTCTCGGAGGGCATCCCGAGCTGGCGCAGGCGCGCCTGCCGGATCTCGCAGAGCTGGTCGAGCCCGATGGTCAGGCCGACGACCCTGTCCTGCGGGGCGTCCACGAGCTCGGGCGGCGGCGCGACGCCGAGCACGAGCGGCAGGTTCGCGACCTTGAGGCCGCGCTGCGCCAGCAGCGTCGACAGCGGCGTCTTCGACGTGCGCGAGACGCCGACGAGGACGATGTCCGCCCGCTTGAAGTTCCTCGGCTCCTTGCCGTCGTCGCTCTTGACCGCGAACTCCACCGCCTCGATGCGCCGGAAGTACTCCTCGCTCAGCGGCAGCATCGCGCTCGGCAGGTTGATCGGCTCCCGGTCGAGGAAGGTGCCGAGCCGGCCGATGAGCGAGCCGATCAGATCGATCGCCTCGATGTTCAGCTCGGCCGTGGAGGCGTGCACGAACTCGCGCAGCTCGGGGCTCACCACCGTGAACACGACGAGCGCGCCCTCCCTGGCCGCGCGCTCGAGCACCGGCCGCGCGATGTCCGGCGTGCGCACCCGGGTGTGGAGGCGGATCTGCACCCCCGCGTCCGGGTACTGGAGCAGCGCGGCGCGCACGGCCTTCTCCGCCGTCTCTCCCGTGGAGTCGCTCAGGACGTCGATGAACTTCGGTTTGTCCATGTCCGATGCCTCCTTCGCCATGTCGGCTCAGGTGCTCGAGGCAGCGCTCGTGCCTCGGCGTTCAGCGGGACGCAAAGGATCGCCCGCGGGCGCGCGGCAGGTCAACCAAACAGGCCCTTGAGCTTGTCCATGAAGCTGGCCTGCTGCGGCTGCACGCTCTCGCCGAGGTCCTTCGCCAGCTGGGCGATGAGCTCTTTTTGCGAGGCGGTGAGCTGCGTCGGCACCTCGACGCTCACCTCGACGAGCTGGTCGCCGCGCCCGCCGACGACGCGGCGCGGGATGCCCTTGCCCTTGATCCGGAGCACCGAGCCGGGCTGCGTGCCCGGGGGGATCCGCAGCCTGCCCTTCCCGTCGAGGGTCGGGATCTCCAGCTCGCCGCCGAGCGCCGCGCGCGCGAACGAGATCGGCACGGCGCACACCACGTCGTCGCCGACGCGGCGGAAGAGCTCGTGCGGCGCGACGCGGATGGTGAGCTCGAGATCGCCCGGCCCGCGATCGGGGCGGGCGGCGTTGCCGCCGCGCTCCACGAGCCGGGTCGCGCCGTTCTCCACGCCCGCGGGGATGGTCACCTCGATGGTCTTCTGCTTCGCCGCGAGGCCGGCGCCGCGGCACGTCTTGCACGGGTCGGTCACGATCCGGCCCGTGCCGCGGCACCGGCCGCAGGGGCGCTCGATCGCGATGGGGAACATCCCCTGCTGCATCCGGACCCGGCCGCGGCCCGCGCACGCCGCGCAGCGCTCGGTCGACGCCCCGGGCGCGGAGCCCGAGCCGGCGCAGTCGCCGCACGGCTCGACGCGATCGTAGGTGATCTGCTTCGTGCAGCCGAACGCCGCCTCCTCGAAGCTGATCCGCACCTCTTTCTGCAGCGTCCCGCGGTCGCCCACCTTGATGCCGAGGGCGCCGAGCAGGTCGCCGAAGATGGCGTCGAGGTTGAGGTCCTGCATGTCGAAGGGCACGCCCTGGAAGCCCGAGCCGGCGGCGGCGCCGACGGCGGCGGGGCCGAACCGGTCGAACGCCGCGCGCTTCTGCGGATCGCTGAGGATCTGGTAGGCCGCGTTCAGCTCCTTGAAGCGGACATGCGCGCCCTGGTCCCCCGGGTTCTTGTCGGGATGGTGCTGCGCGGCGAGTCGCCGGAAAGCGCCTTTAATTTCATCCTGCGTCGAGGAGCGCTCGACGCCCAACACTTCGTACGGATCCCGCACGAGGTGCGAAATAGCATCGATCGCGCTCCCGGGACAGCGGCTACCGGCGCGCCTATTCCGCTGGTTTCGGCTCGGGTCCGGCGAGGTCGCGCTTCATCACCTTGCCCGTCGGGTTGCGCGGCAGCGCGTCGACGAAGACGATCTCGCGCGGGACCTTCGGGCCCGCGAGCTCTGCGCGGCAGTGCGCCTTGATGTCGTCCTCGCTCGCGGCCGCGCCGGGGCGCAGGGCGACGAACGCGCGCACGCGCTCCCCCCAGGCGCGATCCGGGACGCCCACCACGGCGGCCTCGGCGACCGCCGGGTGATCGTGGAGCACCGACTCCACCTCGGCGGGGTACACGTTCACGCCGCCCGAGATGATCAGGTCCCGCTTGCGGCCTTCGATGTGGTAGCAGCCGCGCGCGTCGCGGCGCGCGAGGTCGCCGACCGAGAAGTAACCGTCCAGCATCGACTCGCGCGTGGCGTCCGGATCTCTGTGGTAGCCGGAGACGAGCAGGGGGCTCCTCACATAGAGCTCGCCCACCTCGCCGTCGCGGCACGGCTTCCCGTCCTCGCCCACCAGCATGAGCTCGCTGCCGGCGACCGGGCGCCCGATGGTGCCCGGCGACGCGCGCAGATCCTCGGGGCCCGCGATCGTCACCATGCCCGTCTCGGTCGCGCCGTAGAAGTTGAAGAGCCTGTCGCCGAACACCCCCATCACCTTCGTCGCGAGCGCCGGCGGCAGCGGCGCGCCGCCCGTGAAGATCGCGGTGAGCGACGACGTGTCGTGGGCGCGGAGGCGCGCCTCGCCGAGCTCGAGCACGCGGTGGAGCATCGTCGGGACGACCGTCGTGGTCGTCACGCGGTAACGCTGGATCGCCTCGAGGAAGAGCTCCGGATCGAACTCCGGGAGGATCACGATCGTCGCGCCGAGGACCAGCGAGAGGTTCACGAAGCCGAGCGCCGTGAGGTGGTAGAGGGGGCCCACGGCGAGGTGCACGTCCCCCGCGCGCATCGGGGTCGCGCCGATCGCCCCGAGCGCCGACACGACGACCCCGCCGCCGAAGCCGCGCACCGCGCCCTTCGGCTTGCCGGTGGTGCCGGAGGTGTACATCACCACCGCGGCCCGCTCGCTCCGATCCGGCGCGGCGCCGCGCTCGGCGATGAGCTCGTCGAAGTGCGCGAAGCCCGGGGCGCGCTCGCCGACCGCGATCATGCTCTCGCGCGGGATCCCCTCGAGCCGCGGCGCGGCCTCGCGGATCACGTCGGCGATGTCGGCGTCGAACACGAGCAGGCGCGCCCCGGAGTGGCCGGCGAGGTAGGAGAGCTCGGCGGGGGTCGATCGCCACGAGGCCGTCACCACGGACGCGCCGACGCGGGCGAGCGCGATCTGGCTCATCACGAACTCGGGGCGGTTCTTGAGCGCGAGCAGCACGGTCGCGCCCGGGCCGACGCCGCGCCGGTCGAGCGCGTAGCCGAGCCGCTCGATCGCCTCGTTCAGCGCGAAGAACGAGTAGACCCGATCCTCGGCCGGGGCCTTCACGTCGCCCTCGGCCGCGCCGCGCGCGAGGCTCCGCGGGTCGACCACCGCGATGCGGTGCGGGCTGTTCTCGGCGTAGAACCGGAACAGGAGCGACGGGTTCGCCTTGCCCTTCGCGAGCTCGCGCGCGAGGACCTTGAGCCCCGGCCAACGCAGCGCGGCGAGGAGCCCCGTCTGCGTCACCGCCCGCCCGGCGACGAGCGCCCCGTCCTTGAGCGCGCCGATCCTGCGCCGCCCGCTCGCGACCGCGGCCCTGGCACCACCAAGTTCCATGACCGGCGACTTTACTCTGGGCCGCGTGCGCCGTGGTAGGGTGGTGCCGTGACGGAGACGGACCGCCGCTCAGCCCATCGGGCCGCGATCGAGCTGAGCGTGGAGTACAAGCGACTCAACACGTTCTTTGCTGACTACACGCGCAACATCTCGAAAGGCGGGACGTTCATCCGGACCGATCGGCCGCTCGCTATCGGCACCGAGTTCGTCTTCGCCCTCTCGATCCGCAACCTGGCCGAGCCGCTCCGCCTCCGCGGGCGGGTGAAGTGGATCGTGATGCCCGCCGAGGCGACGGAGGAGGCGCCGGCGGGGATGGGCATCGAGTTCCAGTATGCGAGCGAGGCGGAGAGCGCCGCGACCGAGGCGGTGGTCGAGCAGCTGATGATGAGCGAGCTCGGCGAGACGCTCGCGTCCAAGCTGCTCGGCCGCAAGCTCGGCGACGCCTCGCGGTAGCGCTGGCGACAGAGCGCCCCGGGGGGTGCGCGCACGCTTCGCCCGTGTACACTGCCCTGCAATGTCGCTGCCGACCTTGTTCCCCCGGCGCCGTCTCGCCCGGGGTCTCGCCGCGCTCGCCCTCGCGCTCTCTCCCCTCGCCTGCGGGGCCTCCGGCACACCGGGGGCGAAGGGGCCGCCCGGCGCCGAAGGCCGCGCCGCGGTCGTCGAGGTCCGCGACGCCGATTTCTCCGGCAGCCTCTACACGATCGTGCGCGACGGCAAGCAGAGCCCGCAGCGCACGGGCCTGCTCATCGGCGTGATCCGCAGGCAGCTCGCGCACGCCGCGGCGCGCTTCCACGCCGGGCAGCCCGACCGGGCCGTCGACAGCGTCCTCGGCGCGCTCTACCTCGTCCGTCCCGGCGAGGGCCACGCCGAGATGATCGACGCCGTGGGCGAGCGCGCCCTCGCCGGCGCCATCGAGCGAATGAGCCCGCGCGGCGACGAGGGGCGGGTGCGGGCGCTCATGGAGCTCCGCGCCGCCGCGCTGCCGAGCGGCAGCCGGGCCCGCGCCGAGGTCGACGAGCACCTGGCCGCGCTCGATCGCTGGATGAAGGAGACGCGCACCGGCGGGCCGCTCGAGCAGCTCGGCATGGAGCAGCGCGCGTCCGTCTCGCGCGCCCTCATCGACAGCCGCCCGGAGACGATCCAGCGCGCCGCCGCCGCCACCGCGGCGTGGATCGATCGGGCGATCGAGTTCAACATCGAGTACCGGCAAGGGGGAAAGCGGCCGGAGCGGGAGGAGGCGGTCGAGGCGGCGCGCGCGCTGGAGTCGGGCGGCGCGAGCATGGCCGCGCTGCTCCTCCGCTACGGCGACGCGAAGGGCGCGCTCGAGCAGATCGACCGCACGAGCGCGCGCCGGGTGATCCCGCCCGGCCTGTACGAGCGGATCAAGGCCGCCGCGTCCGGCGACGACGCGGTGTCGTGGCAGGCGCTCGCGACCGCCTTCGCCCTCCACGACACGCAGGAGCGCGACGCCGAGACCGGGATGCTGCAGGACCTGCTCAACGGGGCGATCTGGGGCACGGCGCTGGAGGCCTACCGGCGCGATCCGCTGAGCTACGACAGCGCCACCCTGCTCTCCCAGGTGATGATCCGCCTCGGCATGTCGGAGGCGACGCCGCTCGTGATCGCCGGCGCGCTCGGCGACCGGCCGAGCCCCGGCGCGCTCGGGGCCGCGCTGGGGCTCCTCTTGGGCGCGCTCTCGGAGGAGGCGTCGAGCGACGATTTCGAGGCCGCCCGGCGCACCTACAGCGCCGCGGGGCCGCTGCTCGTGCTCGCCGACCGGGCGGCGCGCGGCGGCGCCGTGCTCGATCCGTCGGGCGCGCGCGTCCGGTCCCTCATGGCGTCGCTCGAGCTGCGCGCCGGCCACCTCGCCGGCGCGCTGCCGCTCCTCCGCGCCGCCACGGCGGCCGAGCCGACGGTCAACGGGCTCACGCTGCTCGCGATGGCCGAGCGGCAGTCCGGCGAGCTCCAGGCCGCGCTGGAGGACGTGCGGCGGGCGCTGGGAGCGCCGGACGCGCGCACCGCGCCGCTCGAGATCATCCAGGCGCACCTGCTCGCCTTCGAGCTCCACCGCGAGGCGGGCACGCAGGAGCGGGCCAAGGAGTCGCTCGACGCGGCGCTCGCCGCCGCGCTCGACGCCCGGCAGCGCGCGCGGGATCCCGGCACGAAGGCGCGGACAGAGCGGCTGCTCGGGCGCATCCTCGACGGCTATGGCGACGAGAAGGGCGCGACCCGCGCCTACGAGCGGGCGTTCGCCCTGGTGGCCGCCGAGCCGCCGCAGCTCGGCGCCACGATGCTCGACGCCGTGGGGCGCGCGCTCGTCGAGCGCGATCTCCCCGCCGCGCGGCGGGCGCTGAAGCGCGGCCTCGAGGCGAACGTGGACGAGGAGGATCTCGTCTACGGCGGGCTCTGGGTCCTCCTGCTGGAGCGCGCCCTCGGCGTCGCGACGGACGGCACCGCGGGCCGCGCGCTGGACAGCGCGGCGACTCGCGCGTCCTGGACAGGGAAGCTCGCGGCGTGGGCGAACGGCAGGCTCAGCGACGCGGATCTCGGCAAGCTCGCCCAGAGCGCGGCGCAGCGCGTGGAGACGCAATTTTACACGGCGATGGCCAAGAAGGCGGCCGGCGATGCGGGCGCGGACGAGCGGCTCCGGGCGGTGTCGAAGAGCCCCGTGATCGACCTGCTCGAGGTGCACCTCGCGCGCGAGATGCTGGCCCCCGAGCTGCGGATCGAGCTGCCCCGCAACGCGAGCCTTCCGTGAAGGCAAGGTGGGAGGTCATCCCCCGCGCTGGGCAAGCGGCGAGGTGATCGGACGGCCAGCGCGCGGGGGCGCGAAACCGCGCGCGGAGAGAAAAAAGCTCCCACGCCTCTGCGCACTTGCTCGATCATCGATGGATGCCCGATGACCGGAACGATCCTCTCGAGAAGCTCGCCGCCGCTCACCGGAGCCTGGAAGAGAACCTGAACGACCTCGCGCGCGCCGCGCGGGCGCTCAGCGATGGCCGCGGGCGCGCCGCCGCGCTCGAGGGTCTCTCCAGCGTTGTGGCCTACTTCGAGCGGTCGATGAGCCGGCACCAGGAGGACGAGGAGCGCTCGCTGTTCCCGCGGCTCGCGGTGCTCGAAGCCATCGCGCCGACCCTCGATCGCCTCCGGCAGGAGCACAAGGCGCATCAGCGCGCGATCAACGCGCTGCGCACCGCGATCGAGCGCGACGGCGGCCCCGAGGCGGTGGAGGTGCTCCCCCAGCTCATCGAGAGCCTGCGCGCCGCGTACCAGAGCCACGTGGCCTGCGAGGAGCAGGAGGTCTTTCCGGCCGCTCGCCGGTTCCTGCAGGCCTCGGCCATGCAGGGGATCATGAACGAGATGGAGACGCGCCGGGGGCGCGGCGCGCAAGGCAACCCTGCCAAGGGGATCAGCGGGCGCCCTCACCGCCCAGGCGGGATGCGCAGGGGCCCGTAGCGGCTCGGCGCCGCCTGATCGAGTCGCTCCTCGAGCGCGGCGCTCGGTCCGCTAGAACGCCAATCATGTTGAAACCCGGAGAATTTTCACAGGGAGGCGAGGAGGCGGGGAGGAAGAAAAAAATGAATTTCTCCCTCTCGCCGTCTCTCGCTCCCCGCCTCCTCGCCTCCCTGTGAAAATCCTGCTTTTTTTCGGGGTTTCAACCCGTTTGTCGCTCTAGAACGTCTCCTCGCTCGCGCGCTCCAGCGCCGCGCGCAGGTGGTTCTGCGCCCGCAGCGTGTACGCCCCGTCGGGGTGCTGCTCCAGGTGGCTGCGGAACGCCTCCGCCGACTGCACGAACTTCCCCAGCCGGTAGAGGGTGACGCCGCGGGCGAGGTGCCTGGGGTACGCCGGGTCGAGCGCGGCGAGCTCGTCGATCTTCTTCAGGCGATAGTGCTCCTCGGCGCGCTGCGCCTCCGCCGCGCGGAGCGCCGCCGCGGGCGAGCGCGGCCCCGGCTCGCCGGCCTGCTGCTCCGGGCGCGCCGCCGCCTCCGCGGCGGGAGGCGCCGCGAGATCCTGCGCGCTCCTCCCGCCGAGCGGGTGCGACAGCAGGAACTTGAACAGCGCGCGCTCCTCGTCGAGCGCCACCCCGAACGGAGCTCGCTGGAGGCCCACGATGGCGCCCCAGCGCTTCTTGAAGAGCACCCCGAGCACGGCGCCATCCATGGCGATGCGGCGCGCCTCGTCGCCGCCGCGCGGCCCCGCCTCCCCTCGCCTCAGCCATGTGTTTCGGCGGAGCAGCCCGATGAAATTGCCGCCGAGCTCGCGGAGCTCGTCGGACTCCTCGCCGGTCGCCTCGAAGCGGCGCACCTCGCGGACGAACGAGCTCATCTGGTAGGCCCGCAGCCGGAGCACCGCCTCGTCCCCCTGGGCGAGCGCGGGGCCCACGGCCTCGAGCACGCGCCTGCGCGCGGCGAGGAGCTCGGCCTCGGTGTGATCCGCGTCGGCGTCCACGACCCCGAACGCGCGGATGGCGGAGCCGAGCTCGCGCACCTCGGCGTCGAGCCCGAGCTGCTCGGCCTCGCCAGCGCGCGCGATGTCCGCGTCCCGCGCCTGCGCGAGGGCCTGCGCGTCGGCGAGCGGCAGCGGCAGCTCGGCGGGCTCGACCGATCGCGGCACCGCGAGGATGGCCGCGGAGCCCGCGATGAAGAGGGCCACGAGCCCCGGCTCCCAGCCTTCGAGGTGCCGCTTCCAGCCGCGGCGCTCCGCCGCGACCTCCGCGCGCGACGACGCGACGGCCCGGCTGCGGCTCGACCGAGCCGAGCGCGGCTCCCGGCGCTTGACAGCGACGCTCTCGGCTCGCGACATTGATCGTCTCCTCTGCGCTTCAGAATACCCCACGCGGCGACCTCCAGCGCCGCGCACCTAGCCAGCGAGGCACGTGCGAGATCACCGCAAGCACCCGCGCAAGCCCATCGAGCTCTCGATCGCGTTCCGGATCGGCGACGGCCCGCGCGTCGATGCGACATGCCGCGACATCAGCCTCGGCGGGATGTTCATCAAGACCAGCTCGCCCGCTCCCTTCGGAGCGACCATCGAGGTGCTGCTGTCCCTGGCGGGCCTGAAGCAGGCCGCCGCGATCCCGTCGATCGTGCGATGGACCACCTCCGAGGGGATGGGGGTGCAGTTCGGGGTGATGGGCGCGCGGGAGACCTACGCGCTCACGCAGCTCCTCGGCTCGCTCTGAGCCTCCGCGCGACGGCCGCGCAGCGCTCCCCGCGCGACGGCCGCGCTCAGTCCTCGATGGTCAACGGGATGGCGAGCTGCCTCGGGCCTTCCGCGAAGCGACCCTGGTAGAGGCCTGCGGCACAGGCCTGCAGCGCAGGCCGGAGCGGCGGGTCGAAGCGCACGGCGGCGACGCTGCCGTCCGGGTGCACGGAGATGCGCAGCGTCGAGACGATCGACCTGCGGACCCAGGACGAACCGCCAGCGCTCTCGCGCGCGAAACAGCTCGACAGCAGCGATTGCACGGACGCTGGCGTCAGCGCCGGCGGGTGAGAGGTCGCCGGCGGGTCGGGGACCGGCTCTGCGACGGCCAGCGACGGCTCGGTCGCCGACGGCGGAGTCGGCTCGTCGACCGCCGGGGCGGCCGGCTCGGCGATCGCCGAGAAGGCGGGCGCGGCGGCCTCCTCCACGTGAGCGACGGCCACCGGGGCCGCAGCAGCTCCGCTCGGCGGACGCACGCCGGTGGTCGGCCGGGGCGACGCAGGCGGACGCGCCGGCTCCGGCGGGGCGGCGGCGGGGGCGCTGTCCTGCGGCGCGGGGCGCTGGAGGAGGCGCGCCTCGCGGCCGCCGTCGAGCGAGAAGGTGCCGCGCGACGGACCGACGAGCAGGTGCGCGGTGGTCGCGCCGCGGTACGCCGCGGGACCGACCGCGACGGTGCCGTGCTCCACGTCGACCTCCACGCGATTCTCCAGGCGGGTCACGGTGAAGAGCGTGCCGTGCACCGCGACGCGGGTGCCGTCCACCTCGACGGCGAACGCCTCGACGAGCCCCTCCTCGGGCGCGCGCGTGACGACGTCGGCCCGGACCGAGCCCCGATCGAGCGCGATCACGTGGCCGACCCCCGCCGCGCCCACGGCGCGCACCACGGCGCGGCTGTTCGGTAAGAGCGTCCAGCGCACCGAGCCGACATCGACGAAGGAGATCGCGTGGGCCGCGGTCTCGACGGAGTCGCCTGGCCGGAGGGCGCGAAAATCCAGGTCGTCGGCCGCCCCGGCGGCCCTGGGCACGTCCGCGAGATCGCGGGCGCGCGGCGGCGTCGACGTCGCCGCGACGGGCGGGGCGGAGCGCCCGGCCGCGAGGACCGCGAACGCGATCGCCGCCGCGGCCGCCGCGAACGCGAGCGCGCGCCCGAGCGGCGAGCGCTGCGGCGGAGCGGCGCGACGCTCCGAAGAGGGCCGATCGATCCGCGCGAACAGCTCGCGCTCGATGGCGTCCCAGCGAGGCTCCGGAGGCTCCTCGGCGCGGAGCAGCCGATCCATGTGCTCCCGTGCCCGCTCGTACTGCTTTGCGCCGCTCACATGTCCTCCGCGTCGACAGCCGCTTGATCCGCCGCGGGATACCCCACAGCGGCGCCCCCTCTCGAAACCCGTTCGCGCGTCGCCTCCGGACCTGTGGCGTCCACCCTGTCCGCGCCGCCCTCGGCCAGCTCGACGGCGAGCTGGGCGAGCGCGGGCTCGGCGCGCATCATCGCCTCGATCTCCCGGCGCGCATAGAACAGCCGCGTCCGGACGGTCAGGACCGGGGCGCCGACGATCTCCGCGATCTCGGTGGGCGCGATGCCCTCGAGCTCGTGGAGGACGTAGACGACCCGCTTCTTCTCGGGGAGGCGCTCCAGCACCCGCCGGAAGGCGTCGATCCTGCGAGCGCGAGCGGCGTCTTCGTCCGGGAGCATGCCGCGGTCGGCCTCGAGATTGATGCTGGGCTCGCACGCGAACACCGGCCGGGAGCGCGCCGCGCGCCGGGCCATCAGCACCGCGTTGACCGTCACCCGGTGGAGCCACGTCGAGAACTTCGACTGCCCCCGGAAGTCCCCCAGGCTCCGGTGCACCTGGATGAACACCTCCTGGATGACGTCCTCCGCGTCGGCGGTCGGCCCGAGCATCCTGAAGACGAGCCGCGCGACGTCGCGGCGATAACGCCGGAAGATCTCGGCAAAGGCCGTGGGGTCGCCGCTCTGGAAGCGGCGGATCCACTCGCCCACGTCGTCGGGCTCGGTCACGGGCGGAAGCCTATCCGCCCCTTCGGCGCTCATGGAACTCGATGGCGAGACAACGAGCGCCGGACGGCGAGACAGGTCATGGCGCGCGAGCGCCGCGTCGAGCGCCACGCGCGCGTCCTGCGCGGCCCGGGCGTCCGCGCGGCCGTTCGGCGCCCCCCAGCCGAGGCGGAAGAACGACTGCGGGAGGTGCGCCCAGAACGCCCCCGTCTCGACCGCCACGGTATGCACGAAGGTCTCCGATGCGCCGAGCAGCCGGACCATTCATGGCGCTGCGAGGGCCGATAGCGCCCATGCAGCGCCGCCCCGGGCCGCGATGACGCCCGGAAACGCACAAAAGTTGTTCCTTCGGGCACATCGGCGCGACCTTCCGGCGCATGATCCTCATCGCCGTGTCGCTGACCGTGGCCCTCGTCGCCGCTGACCTGCTCGAGCTGGGCTCGCGCCGCCGCGATCGCGCGTAGCGACCGGCCTCAGTCCCTGGACAAAAAGGTGCCCGGCTTGAGCCCGCTTCGGCCTCAGGCCGACGTGCGCTCAAGCCGGGCGACGGGAAAAAACCGTGGGGGTGCCCGGGTCGTCCGGCCGGGTCAGCCCGCGGCCTCGGCGCCCTCCACCGCGGCGCCGCCCTTCTTCGGCAGCTCGAAGAGCGCCGACAGCTCGATCTTCTCCTGCTTCTTCTGCTCCAGGATGCGGTTGACCGCGCGCAGCAGGCGCGTCTTCGCAGGGCCGCTGATCGGCTTGCCCTGCAGCGCCGCACCCAGCGTGCGGTCGGTCACCGGGCGGCCGCTGCGCGGCTTCTTGGTGCTTGCGGCCTCCTTCTTCTTCGCAGCATCCTCGCTGCTGCGCGCCAGCCGCTTGGTCAGGCGGATCGCCCGATCCTCCGGCTGCAGCCGCTCGATCTTGACCGACACCGCAATGATGCGGCGGGGGTCGATCTTCTGTTCCTTCAAGAAATTTTCGATCTTGGTGCCCATCGTCGTCACTTGCCCCGAAAGGGCGGCGACCCTACCACGCTCGGTGCCGCTGTGCATCTGCGACGTTTACCTCCCGCGTCGCCCTCGGGTAGCTTGTCGCGGTGACCCTCCTGGCCGAGCTCGACGAAGCAGCGCACATCATTCACCAACGAATTCCGGCGCCTCCGAGCATCGGTGTGGTGCTGGGATCTGGGCTCGGGGGCTGGGGCGACGAGCTCTCCGGGCTCGTGAAGGTCCCCTACGCGGAGATCCCCGGCATGCCCCGGCCCGCCGTCGAGGGGCACGCCGGCTTCCTCTGCGCCGGGCGCGTCGGGGACGTGCCGGTCGCCTGCTTGCAGGGGCGCGCGCACCTCTATGAGGGGCACCCGCCGGCGAAGGTCGCGTTCGGCGTGCGCGTGCTCGCGCGGCTCGGCTGTCGCGCCGTGCTCCTGACGAATGCGGCGGGCGGCATCCACCCCGGCTTCGCCGCCGGCGACCTCATGCTGCTCACCGATCACCTGAACCTGATGGGGGTGAACCCGCTCCTCGGGCCGAACGACGAGGCGCTCGGCAAGCGCTTCCCCGACATGACCTACGCGCACGATCCCAGGCTGCTCGAGCTCGCGCGGGCGGCGGCGAACGACGCGAGCGTCTCGCTGCGCGAGGGGGTCTACGCCGGTCTGCTCGGGCCGACGTACGAGACCCCCGCCGAGATCCGGATGCTGCGCACGCTCGGGGCAGACGCGGTCGGGATGAGCACGGTCCCGGAGATCATCGCGCTCAGGCACATGGGCGTGCCGGCCGCGGCCATCTCGTGCATCACGAACCTCGCGGCGGGCCTGACGCAGCGCGAGCTCGACCACAAGGAGGTCGAGGAGACCGCCCGGAGGGCGCGCGCCCGGTTCACGGCGCTGCTCTCGGCATGGGTCCGCCGCGCCGGCGAAGGCGCCGCGGCCGGGAGCCCTGCGTCGTGAGCCGCGCCCCGCAGGACGCCGTCGAGGCGCCCGCCGCGACCGAGGCGGCGCGGGCGATCGACTGGGACGCGCTCGACCGGGCGGCCCTCGCCGTCCGGGAGCGGGCGCACGCGCCGTACTCGGGCTACTGGGTCGGCGCGGCGATCCTCGTGCGGTCGGGCCGCGTGTTCGCCGGCTGCAACGTCGAGAACGCCTCGTACGGGCTCACCCTCTGCGCGGAGCGCTCGGCCATCGCGCAGATGGTCGCGGCCGGCGAGCGCGACCCGATCGCGCTCACCGTCGCCACCAGCGGGCCCGTCCTCGGCAGCCCGTGCGGCATGTGCCGGCAGACCCTCGCCGAGTTCGCCGTCGATCTCCCGATCCGCCTCATCGCCGCCGGAGACGGCAGCGTGGCGCCTCGGCTCACCTCGCTGGCAGCGCTCCTGCCCGAGGCGTTCGGGGCGGCCGCGCTCTCGCGCTGATCGCCCCCGCGCCCCGCCAGCGAGCGCCGCCGGCTCACTCGATCGACAGCGCCTCGCCCTGATCGATCTGCGACAGCGCGGAGGCGAGCGCCTCCCGCGCGCGCTCCAGCGAGGCGCGGTCCTCGCCCCACTTCGAGCGCGCCTTCTGCAGTCGGGCACGCTCGACGGCGAGCTGCTCGGCGAGCTGCTCGCCCTGCGTCCTCAAGGTGTCGCGCTCCTCGGTCCGGTGCGAGAGCTGGGCGCCGAGCTCGCTCTCCCGCTGCTCGGCCTCGGTGAGCCGGCCCTGGAGCGCCTCGACGGCGCGCGCCCGCTCGGCGAGCTCCCCCAGCAGGCGATCGCGCTCCTCGACGCGGGTGGACAGCTCGCCCGTGCGCTGCTCCAGCTGCTGATCGAGGTCGCGCGAGCGGGCCTCGAGGTGCGCCACCTGGTTGCGCGCCTGCCCGAGCTCGGCGGAGAGCCCGAGGGCGATCTCGTCCAGCTCGTGTTTCTGCGCCGCCCAGGCGGCCTCGCGCTCGGCGATCTCGGCCTGGTGTGCGCCGCGGAGGTCGGCGAGCGCCTGCGCGTGCGCCGCCTCGATCTGCGCCTGCCGGTCGGCGGCGCGCGTCTCGAGCTCGGACACCCGAGCCGCATGCGCGTGCTCGGCGGCGCGAACGGCCTGCTCGCGCTCCTCGATGAGCTCGCGCTCTCGAGCTGCGAGCCGCGCCGCGAAGTCCTCTCGCGTCGCCTCGAGCGCCCGCGCGTGCTCGTTCGCCTGCCCCTCGATGGCGCGGGCGTGCTCGGTTCGCAGGCTGAGCAGCGCGGCCGCGTGCTCGCGGTCGCGCCGTTCCCCGTCCTCCGCATGCTCGCGCCGCAGCGCCTCGACGGCGGTCGCGTGGTCGCCCCGCAGCGCCTCCAGCGCGGCGGCGTGCTCGGCCTGCTGCCGCTCGACGGCGGCGACCTGCTCGGCGCGCACCCCCTGCAGCGCGGCCGCGTGCTCCGCGTTGATCCGCTCGACGGCGGCGGCGTGCTCGACGCGCGCCGCGTCCAGCCCGGCGGCGTGCTCGGCGCGCGCCGCGTCCAGCCCGGCGGCGTGCTCCCGGTCGCGCCGCTCCGTCTCGCCCGCGTGCTCGCGCCGGAGCGCCTCGACGGCGGCCTCGTGCTCGCCCTGCGATGCCTCGACCGCCGCGGCGTGCTCCGCCCTCAGCCGGTCCAGCGCCGCAGCGTGCTCCGCGCTCAGGTCATCCACGGCCGCGGCGTGCTCGGCCCTCACGCCGTCCACGGCGGCCTCGTGCTCGGCCCTCAGGCCATCCGCCAGCGCCGCATGCTCGGCCCTCACCCGATCGAGCGCCGCAGCATGCTCGGCGGCCTGCTTGTCGATGGCCGCGGCGTGCTCGCCGGCCAGCCTGTCGGCGGCGGCGCGTTGCTCGGCGGCCTGCTGCTCCACGCGGGCGGCGTGCTCGGCGTTCAGCCTCTCGACCTCCGTCCGGTGCGCCGCCGTCGCCTGCTCGAAGCGCTCCCGCTCCGCCTGCGCGCTCTCCTCGATCTCGCGCCGCGCCGACGCTTCGACGGCGGCGATCGCCTGCGCCATCTCGTCCGCCGCGGAGCGCAGCGCCTCGGTGTGCGCGGCCTCCGCGCTCATCAGGGCCTGCCGGGCCGCCGAGACCTCCGCGTCGCGGGCGACGACCTGCGCCTGCATCTTCTCGGCGCGCGCCTTGAAGTCGTCGGCGCGCTTCGCCGCGAGCTCCTTGTCGGCGCGCAGCGACGCGAGCTGCCCGTCGAGGTCCTCGCTCGCACGCTCGAGCTCCAGGATCCTGTCGACCTGATCGGCCTTCTCCCGATCGAGCGACAGCGATTGATCCCGGAGCTCCAGGAGCTCCTTGTCCTTGCGCGACATCTGGTCGCGGAGCGCGAGGATCTCCTTGTCTTTCTTGTTCAGCGCCTCGCGCAGATCGAGGAACTCGCGGCTCGACACGCCGCCGGGCCTGGAGCCGCTGCCGCCGGCCGCGAGCTTCGCCTTGAGCTCGTCGAGCTCGCGCCGCAGGCGGACCGCCTCCTGGCTGCCGTCGTTCGCCGTGGAAATCTCGCCCTCGAGGCGGAGCGACGTGGCGCGCGCAGCGGCCACCTCCTTGGTGAGGCGGACGATCTCGCTCTTGGACCTGTCCAGGTCGGCGCGCAGGCGCTCGATCTCGCCCGCGTCGGCGTCGGAGCGATGCGGCGCCGGCGGCGCCGGGGTCAGCCGCCCGCGCTCGGACACCGGGGCGCGGTAGGCGCCCCCGCGCTCGGAGACCGGAGCGCGGTAGGTGGCCACCGGCGACGAGCTCACCGGCGGGGGCACCGAGGCTGGCAGGGGCGTGCCGGTGGACGTCGGCGTCCGCGTCGACGGCACGACCGAGGGCGTCCGCGTCGACGGCACGACCGAGGGCGTCCGCGTCGACGGCGCGACCGAGGGCGTCCGCGTCGACGGCGCGACCGAGGGCCTGACGTCGGTCGGCTCCTCCTCTTCGTCGCGGATCAACCGGGTGAACGCGCCGCCGATGAACTCCTCGATGTCCTCATCCGACTTGCGGGAATCCGACCTCACGACGGCGGCCTGAGGAGGCTTCGTCGGTCCTGGCGCCCGCACACGCTCCTGGGCGGCGGCGGACGGCGGCGCGGCGGACGGCGGCCTCGGCGCGGCGGATGGCGGCCTCGGCGCGACGGATGGCGGCCTCGGCACAGCCGACGGCGCCGGCGGCGCGACGCTCGCGGGCGTGCCGTTCGAGCCCACCGCCGCGGTGATGATCGTGGGATCCCCGGAGTCCTCGTCGATGTCGGCCTCGAGCACCTCGGCCTCATCGATCATGATCGGATCGGCCTCCGCGTCGTCGCCGTCGAGCGGGACATGGTTGCGGATGTGCTCGAGGAGCTCGCCGAACGCGATCGGCTTGTGGATGTAGTCCTCCGCGCGCGTCCTGAGCTTTCGGTGCTGCTCGAAGGTCTCCTCGCTCGACTCGCTCGACATGATGACGAGCGGGACGTCCTTGAGCTGCAGGTCCTTCTTGAGCTTGTTGCAGACCGAGAAGCCGTTCATGCGCGGCAGCTCGATCGACAGCAGGATGAGGTCGGGGCGATCGGCCGCGGCTGCCTGCAGGCCGACGTTGCCGTCGTCGACGACCTGAACGGTGCAGCCGAGGCGGCCCAGTTCCGTGCGGAGCTCCCCGGCAAACGCCGGATCACTCTCAAATACGAGGACTTTCGTCATGTTCCGGGGTGTGCGCGGGTTCGGAGGGGAACCCAAGATATCGGCCCCCTTCGACGAGTGTCAAACACGAGGCTGGTCGCCACGCTCAGGCCGCCCGGCCGGCGGCGCGCCGCGCGAATGACACCCGGTGGCAGGCGAACCTGGACAATCCGCCACGGCTCCTGCCGGGCCGACGGCCGACAGCGGCACACCCGCGCGCCCCGGGATCAGGTGGCGGCGAAATGGTCGGACGGCTCGTCGCCGAAGCACAGGCCCATCTCACGGGCCGTGACGACCGTGTCCGAATCGAGCGGCACCGTCTTCGTCTTGCCGGCCACGTCGTCGAGGGAGACCAGCTCGATCCGGTTCGCCCGCAGCGCGACCATCCCGCTCCCGCAGTCCTCGACGAGGGAGCGCATCGCGGCCGCGCCGAAGCGGAGCGCGAGCAAGCGGTCCGCCGTCGTGGGTCCGCCGCCGCGCAGCAGGTGGCCGAGCACCATCGAGCGCGCTTCCTTGCCCGTGCGGGTGGCGAGCTCCTTGGCGACGCGCTCCGCCACGCCCCCGAGGACGGCGGCGCGGCGGAAGGCGTCGCCCGCGTCCTTGATGACCAGCTCTCCCCCCTGCGAGCACGCCCCCTCCGCCGCCACCACGATGGAGAAGCGCCGCCCGCGCGAATCCCGGAGGCGGATCTTCTCGGCGATCGGCTCGTACTGGAACGGGATCTCCGGCATCAGGATGACGTCGGCGCCCCCGGCGACCCCGGCGTTGAGCGCGATCCAGCCCGCGTGCCGCCCCATCACCTCCACGACCATGATCCGCTCGTGCGCCTCGGTCGTGGTGTGGAGCCGATCGAGCGCCTCGGTCGCGATGGAAACGGCGGTGTCGAAGCCGAACGTGACGTCGGTGCAGCAGACGTCGTTGTCGATCGTCTTCGGCACGCCGATGACGAGGGGCAGCCCGCGCTCGAGGAGCTGGTGCGCGATCCGCATCGAGCCGTCGCCGCCCACCGCGATGAGCGCGTCGAACCCGAGCGCGCGGAACCGCCGCACGAGATCCTCGGACCGATCCCGCGGCACGAGCCCGTGCTCGCCCGGCACCGGATAGTGGAACGGATCGCCGCGGTTCACGGTACCCAGGATCGTGCCCCCGAGGTGCGCGATGCCCCGCACCCGCTCGCGGTCCAGCCGGATGAGCCCGTCCGGAGAGTCGTCGAGCAGCCCGCGGTAGCCCTGCCGGATCCCCCAGACCTCCCAGCCACGCTCGATCGCGGCGAGCGTGGCCGCGCGGATCACAGCGTTGAGCCCGGGCGCATCGCCGCCTCCGGTATTGATAGCGATCTTACGTGCCGCCATGAGGCGGCCAGCATCGCGAGCCCTCCTCGGCGACGCAATAGACAATAGACATCTTCCTCGCCCCGGTCTCGAGAGCCGCGGAACGCGCGCGAGAGCCGCGGAACGCGCGCGAGAGCCGCGCTTCGCGGCGACCACGAACGACGACGCGCGCCGCGCTGGACGAGCGCTGGACAACACAAGGAACGCTCCCGCGAAGCGTCATTCGCACCGGCCGCGCTCGTCTGCGGCCGGGGCCGCCCCGGGACGCGTCTCGCGCGCCGGGCGGAGCGCCGCATGACGGTCGCGAGCGCCGGCGACAGGGTATAGGGGCATGCGCAGGCGATCACCCCGGCTGCACGCCCCCGTATGAACCGCGCCACCCTGATCCGAGGCATCCAGGTCGTCGTCACGCTCACGCTCGCGTCGTTCGCTTACGTGCTCTACAGCGAGATCCACGACAAACAGGAGAGCCTCGCCGCCGGGCTCGCGCACGTGCGGCCGGGCTGGCTGCTCGTCGGCGCCGTGCTGGCGCTGCAAGAGGGCGTGTTCGGAGGCCTCAGGATCTGGGTCCTCGGGCGCGTGCTCTGGCCCGGGCTCAGCTTCCGCACCGCGGTGACCTCGGAGTTCGTGCTGATGTTCTGCGCCGGCGTGACCCCGGGGCAGGCCGGCGCGGCGCCCTCGCAGGCCGCCGTGCTCGTCCACGGCGGCATGCGGCTCGTCGACGTGGCCACGGCGGAGCTGCTCACCGCCTCGTGCACCGTCACATTCTTCCTCCTCTCGGCCCTGACCCTCTTCGCGCTGCGGCAGAACGGGATGCTGGTCATGCACGGGGGGTCGCAGATCGAGTGGCTGCTCTTCTTCACCGTGGCCATGTTCGGCTCCGCGCTCGTCGCGCTGATCGTCGCGGCGGCGTACCCGCCGCTCCTCAAGGCGATCGTGCGCGCGCTGTCGGTGCCGCTCGGGCGGCTCCTGCGCGCCGCGCTGCTCGGCGCCCGGCGCGTGCCCCGGCTGCGGGCCCGCGCCGACGCCGCGCTCGCCGCGCCCGGCGCCATGACCGCGCGCCTGCTGCGGAGCGTGGACGAGTTCCACGAGGGCTTCCGCGTCTACATGCGCCGCGGCAAGCGCGCCTACGCCGCCGCGCTGCTGCTCACGTTCGGCTTCTTCTGGTCGCGGTTCGCGGTCGCCTACTTCATCCTGCTCGGGCTCGGCATCCCGACGTCGCCCTCGACCTTCGTCTCGGTGGGCCCGCCGATCGTCCAGGTCGTCCTGACCCAGACGCTGCTCAACTTCGCGCTCTACATGAGCCCCACGCCCGGCGCGAGCGGCGTCGCCGAGCTCGGCTCGAACGCGCTCATGTCGCCCTGGGTCCAGGGCGCGTTCGTGGTGCCGTACGTCGTCATCTGGCGGGTGCTCGCCCTGTTCCTCTGCATGTTCGTGGGGGGCATCTATGTCTTCCGCTACCTCGGCGCCGACGTGCTCGAGGAGCGCGTGAAGCAGACGGAGGCGGAGAAGCGCGCGCTCATGGAGGCGGCGCGCGCCGCGGACGCCTCGCCTGCGAACGCGCCCGAGGGTCGAGAAGAGACCGCCGGCCGACGGCAAGGCGTGGGGTGATCGGGAAAGACCGGCGCGCGCCGGCCGCGCCGCAGGATCAGCGCGCGGGGATGGGCACGGCCGCGAACTGGACGACCTTCCCGCGCCGCACCTTGAGGAGCGCCATCGACCCTTCCTTGACCTTGGCGATGGCCGCGCGGAGGCCGGCGGTGTCCTTGATGGGGGTGCTGTTCACCTCGACGATCACGTCGCCCACCTGGAGATCCTGGACGTTGCCGCCCGACGCGAACCCGTCGACCCGCACCCCGCCGCCGGGCGCGTCGGAGATCTGGATGCCGAGCTTCTCGGCGCTCTGCTGCCGCTCGGGCCGGGCGCCCTGGCTCGGCCGCGCGCGGCTGGCCGCGTCACCCTCCTCGTCCTGCAGCGCGTCCAGCTTGGCCCGGAGCTCGTGCCGCTTCTGGGCGCGCACCACGGTCACCTCGATCTCGGCGCCGGGCGCGTTGCGCGCCACGTTGCGCCGAAGCTCCTCGGCGTGGTGGATCGGGACGCCGTTCACGTCCACGATCACGTCGCCCGGCTTGATGCCGGCGCGCGCGGCGGCGCCGCCCGGCTCGACCTCGGCGACGAGCGCCCCCCTGGGCGCGTCCAGCTGGAGCGCCGCGGCGAGCTCGCGCGTGACCGGCTGGAACAGGAGGCCGAGCTTGCCGCGCTCGACGTGCCCCTTCTCGCGGAGCTGCGGGAGCACGTCCTTCAGCGCGTCGACCGGGATCGCGAAGCCGATGCCGTTCGCGCCCGCCCGGATTGCGGTGTTGATGCCGACGACCTCGCCCCGCCAGTTGAACAGCGGCCCGCCGCTGTTGCCCGGGTTGATCGAGGCGTCGGTCTGGATGAAGTCGTCGTACGGCCCCGCGCCGATCGCGCGCGCCTTCGCGCTGACGATGCCGAGCGTGACCGTGTGGCCGAGCCCGAACGGGTTGCCGACCGCCAGCACGTGCTCGCCGACCCGCAGCTGCTCGCTCGTCCCGAGCGGCGCCACGGGCAGGCCGTTCGCGCCCTTCAGGCGGAGGAGCGCGAGATCGAGCTTGGGATCGCGCCCGACGACCTCGGCCTCGAACTCCCGCTCGTCGGCGAGCCGCACGCGGACGCCGGACGCGTCGTGGATGACGTGCTCGTTCGTCACCACGTAGCCGCTCGGATCGATGATGAAGCCGGTCCCGAGCGCCGTCTGCGGCGGCCGCGGGCCCCGCGGGTTGAGCCGGCCGCCGCCCTGCGGGCCGAAGAAGTACTCGAAGGGATCGAGCCCCTCGGGACCGCGCGACTCGTGCATCGTCGTGATGTTGACGACCATCGGCCTGACCCGCTCGGACAGCGCCGCGACATCGAAGGTGGCCGGCACCGGCGCCGGCGGAAGCGTCACGGTCGAGACGGGCGGCGGCGCTGCAGCGGGCGGCGAGGCGACGGCAGCCTGGGTGGAGGGGGGCGTGGCGTGCGCCTGCTGGCCGCACCCACCGAACGCCAGCGCCGCCATCGAGAGCAGCGCGAGGGCCGAAGCGCGAGAGCGATAGGAAACCGCTTGAATCATGGAATCTCCGTCGGGCAGTCGAAAGGTCCCGTCCTGCGTTCGGCGAACAGGGAACCGACTGCGTTCATTCCGCCGCACAAATAACGTCACGGCGTCCGCTGACAAGGGCGCTCGCCGCGCGCGGGGGGAAGGCGCGCCGCGCGTCCGCTCGCCCGTCCATGGCAGCGCGCCGCGCCGGCGGCGATGACCGTCGAGATTTGAGCCGCGGGCTCGGCAGGGCTGCTAGGGTGCGCGCTCTTGGAGGTGAGCATCGCGATGGGGAGCGACGACGGCCGGCTGCGAGGGCGCAAGATCGGGTTTCTTGGCGGCGGGAACATGGCAGAGGCGCTCATCCGAGGCCTGCTCCAGGGGGGCGCCGTGGGCGCGGAGCAGATCCGGGCGAGCGATCTCAAGAGCGAGCGGCTCTCGTTCCTCCACACGCGGTATGGCATCGAGACCACGGAGGACAACGAGGCGCTCTGCCAGTGGGCCGACGTCCTCGTCATCGCCGTCAAGCCGCAGATCGTCGATCGCATCCTCGCCCCCCTCTCGTCGGGGCTGGGCCGCACGGATGTCGTCATCTCGGTGGCGGCCGGCGTGCCGATCGACGCCATCGAGGCGCGCCTGCCGGAGGGCGCGCGCGTCATCCGCAGCATGCCGAACACCGCCGCGATCGCGCTGGCCGGCGCCACGGCGATCTCCGCCGGGAGCCACGCCACGAGCGACGACATCGAGATCGCGCGGACCCTGTTCCAGGCGGTCGGCCGCGTGGTCGTGCTCGACGAGTCGCTGCTCGACGCGGTGACCGGCCTGTCGGGCAGCGGCCCCGCGTACATCATGCTGATCATCGAAGCGCTGGCCGACGGCGGCGTGAAGGTCGGCCTCGGCCGGGACGTGGCGCTGCTGCTCGCGGCGCAGACGGTGTACGGCGCCGCCAAGCTCCAGCTCGAGACCGGCGAGCACCCCGGCCGCCTGAAGGACATGGTGACGAGCCCCGGCGGCACGGCGATCGCGGGGCTCCACACGCTGGAGGCAGGCGGGCTCCGGCGCACCTTGATCGACGCGGTCGAGACCGCGTCGAACCGCTCGGCCGAGCTGGGCGCCCAGATGGCGCAGAAGCTCCGCCGCACCTGAGCGAAGGGGCAGCCCTCGGGGGCGCCGCGCGGAGGTGTTGGCGTTCGGCCGTCTCTTGACTATGTTCGCCGCGTCGCAGCGGGACAGGCGATCGCCGGCGGCCGGGGAAGCCCGGTCGCGGGAGGAAAGTCCGAGCTCCGCAGGGCAGGGTGCCGGGTAACGCCCGGTGAGAGCGATCTCGAGGAAAGTGCCACAGAGAACAGACCGCCGCGCCGCGCGCTCCGCGAGGGGCTCGCCGCGCGGCAAGGGTGAAACGGCGGGGTAAGAGCCCACCGCGCCCTTGGTAACAAGGGCGGCACGGCAAACCCCACCTGGAGCAAGGCCGCGTAGGGAGGCGTCCGCGGCGGCAACCGCCGCCGCGGCAAGGGTTGCCCGCCCCAGGCCTCCGGGTTGGCTGCTTGAGGCGCGCGGCAACGCGCGCCCTAGAGGAATGATCGCCGGCGCAAGGGGGGCGACCCCCCGCGCAACAGAACTCGGCTTACGTCCCCTGCGACCACGGAGCCCCGCCTCGGCGGGGCTCCGTGCTTTTGTGCTCGCCCGCCGCTCACCTGTGGCAAGTCGCTACGCGGCCAGCGGCTGGAGACGGTCGCGCAGCTTCTTCTTTGCGCGCGCCTCCAGCTGCCGAGCCCGCTCGCGCGATACCCCGAGGCGGCGCCCGATCTCGGCGAGCGACAGCTCCTCCTCCGGATCCGCCATCATCCGGGTCTCGACGATGTACCGCTCGCGCGGGTCGAGGTTCTCCACGGCCTGCGTCAGCCGCTCGCGGAGCAGCGCCCCCTCCTCCGCGCGGGAGAAGCGCTCCTCCTGGTCCTGGTCGTCCGCCGGCAGCGTATCGACCAGCGACCGGGCGCCGTCCTCGAACACCTTCGTGTCGAGCGAGACGTCCCGGGCCTCGAGCCGGTGGGCCATCTCCAGCACCTTCTCCGCGGGCGCTCCGAATTTCTCGGCCAGCAGCCGATCGCCCTCCTCCCCCTCGCCCACGAGGCCCGCGATGCGCGCCCGCTCCCGCCGCAGGCGAAAGAACATCTTCGAGCGGAGCGGGCCCGAGCCCACGCCGACCAGGCTCCAGGAGTGAATGACGTGGTTCAGGATGTACGCCCGGATCCAGTAGGCCGCGTAGGTCACGAAGCGATTTCCACGGTCCGGGTCGTACTTGCGGATCGCGTGGACGATCCCGAAGTTCCCCTCGGCGATGAGATCGGCGAGCGGGATCCCGTAACGCCGGTAGCTGATCGCGATCGAGACAACATGCCTCAGGTTCGCGAGCGCGAGAGCGGCCGCGGCCCGCTCGTCGCCGTGGTCCCGCCACCGTCGAGCGAGCTCGACCTCGTCCTCGCGCGACAGCTCCGGGATCTGCCGAACATGCGTGATGTAGCGCGAAACCGCGCTGGCCTGATCTCGGGACGTTTGCACAGGGTTTCCTTCAAGGTCCGAAGACCCCGGTTCGATTGATGAGGCCGGCCGATGCCGGACCTCGGCTCCTGCTGTCGAGGCCGGCCGACGACGCGCCTCGATCGCGTTGATCGCTTCACCGGCACTTGCCGCCGAAGTGGTTGGTTCGAGATACCGAAGAGAGCAGCCCACCCAGGCTGCGATGCAGCTGGCATGCCGCCCCGGGCGGGCAGGTTGTACACCGTGGCTGCGAAGCCATGGCGCACGCCGCTCAGGCTCGCGTGCGCGAGCACTGAGGCAAAAAGGAGGGACGAGAGAGCCGGGAAGGTCTCGATGCTCCGGGCGGACGCGCCCAGGGGCTCGTGTGCATCTCACGTCGGCCGCTCCGCCAAAGGACGGAGCGAGCCAGGACGGACGCGAGGTTCAGGCGGAGTGCGAGCGCGCGATCAGACGGAGAACGAGGAGCCGCAACCGCAGGTGCTCTTCACCGTCGGGTTGCTGAACTTGAAGCCGGAGCCGTGGAGGCCCTCGACGTAGTCGATCTCGGTTCCGTCGAGGTACTGGTAGCTCAGCGGGTCGATGTAGAGCTTGATGCCCCGGTCCTCGAACTCCTCGTCGAACTCGGTCGGCTTGTCCTCGAAGTACAGGTCGTAGGAGAAGCCTGCGCATCCGCCGCCCACGACGCGCAGGCGCAGCCCCTGCCCCATCAGCTCCTCCGCGGTCGCGATCTCCATCACCTTCTCGGCTGCCTTCTGCGTGATCGTGATCATCCTGAAATCTCCTCTGCGTGCTTTGTCCGGCCGGGGACGGCTGCCCTGCCCGAGGGGGCGCTCGCCCCGCTGGAGGCGAACCGCGCGGTGAGCCCGGCCGGCCGTGCCCTGGGGTGGGGTGCTCAGGGCTAGCCAAAGATACGCACCTCCAGCGATGTCCGCCAGTGCCTCAGCCGGAACGGGGTACGCGATCGACCCGACGCCGCCCGTCCAGGTGTAGCCGCCATTCGCCCAGGGGCCCGCCCCCCTCGTCCCAGGGGAGGCCGCGCCAGGTGAGGCCTCGGATTCGGAGGAAGACCGCTGCCCTCGCCGACCGCAGGCGGCGCTTGACGCGTGCCCGCAGGTCCGCCAGTCTCCAATCCGTTCATCCGGATTAGTAGATACAAAGAGCAGAGCCATGAACGAAAGCGAACACCCCGCGCGCATCGAAGAGATCCTCGACGCCCGGATCCTGTGCCTCGACGGCGCGATGGGCACGATGATCCAGCGCTACGGCCTGGGCGAGGCCGACTACCGCGGCGAGCGCTTCCGCGACCACGCGATCGATCTCAAGGGCAACAGCGATCTCCTCGTGCTGACGCGGCCGGACGTCATCGCCGAGATCCACGGCGCGTACCTCGAGGCCGGCGCTGACATCATCGAGACGAACACCTTCACGGGCACCTCGATCGCCCAGGCCGACTACCGGCTCGAGTCGCTCGCCTACGAGATCAACGTGACCGCGGCCCAGATCGCCCGGAAGGCGGCCGACGCGTGGACGGCGCGCACGCCCGACAAGCCGCGCTTCGTCGCGGGCTCGCTGGGACCGACGCCGAAGACGCTGTCGATCTCGCCGAGCGTGAACGACCCGTCGTTCCGCGCGGTGACCTTCGACGAGCTGCGGCGGGCGTTCGCCGAGCAGGTGCGCGGGCTCGTCGACGGAGGGGCCGACGTGCTCCTCGCGGAGACATTCCTCGACACGCTGAACCTGAAGGCGTGCATCGTGGCGATGGAGGAGGTCTTCGCCGAGAAGGGGCGGCGCCTCCCGATCATGCTCAGCGTGACGATCACCGACCGGAGCGGCAGGACGCTCTCCGGCCAGACGATCGACGCGTTCTGGACGAGCGTCGAGCACGCGAGCCCGCTCAGCGTCGGCCTCAACTGCGCCCTCGGCGCGAGCGACATGCGGCCATACCTCGCGGATCTCGCGAAGCTCGCCCGGGCGCGGGTGAGCTGCTACCCGAACGCCGGCCTCCCCAACGCGTTCGGCGAGTACGACGAGCTGCCAGAGACGACGTCGCGGCTGCTCGCGGAGTTCGCGGAGAGCGGCCTCGTGAACATCGTCGGCGGCTGCTGCGGGACGACGCCGGACCACATCCGCGCGATCGCCCGGGCGACGGCCGAGCTCAGGCCGCGGCCCCTGCCCGCGGAGCGCGACGGCTTCGGGCGCTTCAGCGGCCTGGAGACGCTCGTCATCCGGCCCGACACGAACTTCATGATGATCGGCGAGCGGACCAACGTGACGGGCTCGGCCCGGTTCATGGAGCTCATCAAGAAGGGCGACTTCACGACCGCGCTGGAGGTGGCGCTCGACCAGGTGCGCGGCGGGGCGAACATCCTCGACGTGAACATGGACGAGGGCATGCTCGACTCCGAGCAGGCGATGACGACGTTCCTGAACCTCATCGCCACCGAGCCCGAGATCGCCCGCATCCCGATCATGATCGACAGCTCGAAGTGGTCGGTCATCGAGGCGGGGCTCAAGTGCATCCAGGGCAAGGGGATCGTCAACTCGATCAGCCTCAAGGAGGGGCCGGAGGACTTCCTCAAGAAGGCGCGCGTCGTCCGGCGCTACGGGACCGGGGTCGTGGTGATGGCCTTCGACGAGCTCGGTCAGGCCGAGACGGTGGAGCGGAAGGTCGCGATCTGCCAGCGCGCGTACAGGCTGCTCATCGAGGAGGCCGGCTTCGATTCGCAGGACATCGTCTTCGACCCGAACATCCTCGCGATCGCGACAGGCATCGAGGAGCACAACGAGTTCGCCAAGAACTTCATCGAGGCGACGCGGATCATCAAGGCGACCTGCCCGGGGGCGCGCGTGAGCGGCGGCGTGTCGAACCTGTCGTTCTCGTTCCGCGGCAACAACGCGGTCCGCGAGGCGATGCACTCGGCCTTCCTGTACCACGCGATCCGGGCGGGCATGGACATGGGCATCGTGAACGCGGGGCAGCTCGCGGTCTACGAGGACATCCCGAAGGACCTGCTCGAGCGGGTGGAGGACGTCATCTTCAACCGGCGCCCGGACGCGACCGAGCGGCTCGTCGATTTCGCCGAGCAGGTGAAGGGCAAGGGGAAGAAGAAGGAGCTCGACCTCGCCTGGCGCGAGGCGCCGGTCGAGCAGCGGCTGTCGCACGCGCTCGTGAAGGGGCTTGTCGACTTCATCGAGGCGGACGTGGAGGAGGCGCGCAAGAAGTACGAAAGGCCGCTCTCCATCATCGAGGGGCCGCTGATGGACGGGATGAAGATCGTCGGCGAGCTGTTCGGCGCCGGGAAGATGTTCCTCCCGCAGGTGGTGAAGAGCGCCCGGGTGATGAAGCGGGCCGTCGCGTACCTCATGCCGTTCATGGAGGCCGAGAAGGCCGCGGGCGAGTCGTCGTATCAGGGGAAGATCGTGATGGCGACCGTGAAGGGCGACGTGCACGACATCGGCAAGAACATCGTGGGCGTGGTGCTCGGGTGCAACAACTACGAGGTGGTCGACCTCGGCGTGATGGTGCACCAGGACAGGATCCTGGAGGCCGCGCTGAACGAGAAGGCCGACATGATCGGGCTGAGCGGGCTGATCACGCCGTCGCTCGACGAGATGGTCAGCGTGGCGCGCGAGATGGAGCGGCGGGGCATCCGGCTGCCGCTGCTCATCGGCGGGGCGACGACGAGCCGGCAGCACACGGCGGTGAAGATCGCGCCGGAGCTCAGCGGGACCGTGGTGCACGTGCTCGACGCGTCGCGGGCCGTGGGCGTTGTGTCGAGCCTGCTCGACGCGGCGAAACACCGGGCGTTCGACGCGCAGAACCGGGAGGACCAGGCCCGGCTGCGCGAGCTGTTCGCGAGGAAGCGGGCGAAGCCGCTCGTGACGCTCGCCGCGGCGGACGAGGGGCGGCTCAAGATCGCGTGGCGGCCCGAGGACATCGCGGCGCCGTCGTTCACCGGGCGGCGCGTGGTGGACGACATCTCGCTCTCCGAGATCGCGCGGTACATCGACTGGACGTTCTTCTTCACCGCGTGGGAGCTCAGGGGGCCGTATCCGCAGATCCTCGAGCACCCACAGTACGGCGAGGCGGCGCGCGAGCTGTTCGAGCACGCGCAGAAGGTGCTGCAGCGGATCATCGACGGCGCGCTGCTCGAGGCGCGGGGCGTCTACGGGTTCTGGCCGGCGAGCGGCGAGCAGCGGGACATCGTGCTCTACGGGGACGCGGCGCGCTCGCGGGAGCTCCTCCGGTTCAACATGCTGCGACAGCAGCAGGTGAAGGCCGCGGGCGGCGCCGAGGAGGACGGCGAGAAGGCCGCCTTCGGGGCGAAGCCGCACCTGTCGCTCGCCGATTTCGTGGCGCCGAGGGAGAGCGGGCTCGCCGATCACGTCGGCGCGTTCGCGGTGACGGCGGGGATCGGGCTCGATGAGATCGTGCGCGCGTACGAGCAGGACAAGGACGACTACAGCGCGATCATCGCGAAGGCGCTCGCGGACCGGCTCGCGGAGGCGTTCGCGGAGCTGCTGCACGCGCGGGCGCGGAAGGACTGGGGGTACGGCGCGGGCGAGGCGCTGACCAACGAGGAGCTGATCGAGGAGAAATACCGCGGGATCCGGCCGGCGTTCGGGTACCCGGCGTGCCCGGATCACACCGAGAAGAGCAAGCTGTTCGCGCTGCTCGACGCGCCCGCGGTCGGCATCGAGCTGACCGAGACCTTCGCGATGATGCCGGCGGCGAGCGTCAGCGGCATCTACCTGGCGCACCCCGCGTCGCGGTACTTCATGGTGGGGCGCCTCGGCAGGGATCAGGTCGCGGACTACGCGAAGCGCAAGGGGATCACGGTCGAGGAGGCCGAGAGGTGGCTGTCGCCGAGCCTCGGGTATGACCCGAAGGCGGCTGCCAGCGCATGAGGCAGGCGCGCGGTCTTCCTCGCCCCGCAGGGCCCGAGCCGAGCGCACCGCATCCGCCTGGTCCGGGCAAGCGAGACTGGGGGCTGCTCGGCGTGCTCGTCGCGATCGGGCTGCTCGAAGTGGCCGCGAGGCTGGAACAGTCGTGGACGTCCGCCTCGCTGGTGGTCGGCGTCGCGCTCATGCCCACGGTGTTGTGGCGGCGATCGCGGCCGCTCTTGATGATCTCGATCCTGTTCGGCGCGACCGCAGCCATCGCGCTGGCCCGGCTCTTGACCGGCAGCGACCTCCCCACGCTGTACACGGCGGTCTTCCTGCTGTTGCTCCCCTACTCCCTGCTCCGGTGGGGTGCGGGACGCGAGGTCATGATGGGCGCCGCCCTCATGCTGGCCTCGGCGTCGCTGCGTCTCCTCTCGGAACAGGCGAAGGTGAGCGATGTCATCGGGGGCTTCGCCGTCCTGCTCTCCGCCATGGCGCTCGGTGCGGCGGTCCGCTATCGGGCTCGCGCGCGCTCTCACGAGATCGAGCAGGTGAAGATGCGTGAGCGCGAGCAGCTCGCCCGCGACCTCCACGATACGGTCGCCCACCACGTGTCGGCCATCGCCATCCGCGCGCAGGCCGGCCTGGCCACGGCGCCCACGAACCCGGAGGCCGCGATCGACGCGCTCCGCGTCATCGCGACCGAGGCATCGCGCACCCTCACCGAGATGCGTGCGATGGTCCGGCTCCTGCGGCGAGACGAATCCGCCGATCTCGCTCCCAACCCGCGCATCGCGGACCTCGAGCGCCTGACCCAGCGGCCCGCCGAAGGCCCCGAGATCCATGTCGATATCTCCGGGGACCTCGACGACCTCTCACCGTCTGTTTCAGCCGCCATCTACCGCCTCGCGCAGGAGTCGATCACCAACGCTCGGCGACACGCGCGGCACGCGACGCGGATCGACGTCGGAGTCACCGCCGACGGTGCCTCGGTGCGCCTGCGTGTCAGCGATGACGGCGACCCCACGCACGCTCGGCAGCCCGCCTCGGCGGGCTACGGGCTCCTCGGCATGATCGAGCGAGCGGAGCTGCTCGGCGGCACTTGCCACGCGGGCCCCAACCCGGAGCGCGGCTGGGCGGTGACCGCCGTGCTACCTCGACAAGGACCGGCCACATGAGCATTCGAATCATCATCGCCGACGATCAGGAGATCGTCCGCACCGGACTCACGATGATCCTCAACGCCCAGCCCGACATCGAGGTCGTGGGCGTCGCCGCCGACGGACTCCAGGCCGTGCGGCTGGCGCTCGACCTTCACCCCGACGTGTGCCTGTTCGACATTCGCATGCCCGGGATGGACGGCATCGAGGCCACGCGACGGCTCGCCGGCCCGAACGTCGACCGGCCCGTCGGCGTCGTCGTGATCACCACCTTCGACCACGACGACTACGTGTATGCCGCCCTCAAGGCCGGCGCCCGCGGCTTCCTGCTGAAGGATGCCGGCCCTGACCTGCTCGCCCAGGCCATCCGCGCCGCCGCGAGCGGCGACGCCCTGATCGCCCCGAGCATCACCGCACGGCTGCTCGCTGCGTTCGCCGACTCCCGGCGCGACCTGCCGCGAGCGCAACCGAGGGAGGCCCTCACCGACCGGGAGGAGGAGGTCCTCCTCACCGTGGCCCGCGGGCGAACCAACGCCGAGATCGCCGACGAGCTCCACATCAGCCTCAGCACCGTCAAGAGCCACATCGCCAGCCTCATGACCAAGCTCGGCGCGCGCAACCGGGTCGAGATCGCCATCTGGGCGTACGAGACCCATCGCGTCCGGAGCTGATCGGCCGAAAGTACGACTCCACGGTCGAACTCTCGGCCAGCTCAGATCTGGCCGCTCTGCCGATGTTCCGCGACCGGAGCCATCGTTACGCTCGAGCGCATGATGAATGAGAGCGCTGCGGCGTCCTGTGCTTCGCCCTCCCTGTCGCCGCCGAGCGGCAGGCGCCTGGAGGGCGGACAACAAGGACGGTCGAGCACGACGATCCCCTCGGAGAAGGGGGTGTGGCGAGCGCCCGCGCTGCTGATCGCGCTCAGCGCGGTCCCGGTCGTCGCCGGCATCGTTCGCCTGGTCGGGCTGGCCGGCGGCGCGGAGATCACACCGGAAAACGCGCGGTTCTTCGCGGCCCCCCTGCCCGCGGTGCTGCACATCGTCAGCGTCAGCGCGTGGTGTGTCCTGGGTGCGTTCCAGTTCTCCTCCGGCCTGCGCCGCCGGAGCCCCGGCTGGCACCGCGCTGCTGGACGGGTGCTGGTTCCTCTCGGGCTTGCCGCCGCGCTCTCGGGTCTGTGGCTGACCCGGACCTACCCGCCTGCCGACCATGACGGCCCGCTCCTTCATGCCATCCGGCTGGTGGTGGGCTCGGCGATGGCCCTGTTCATCTGCCTCGGTTTCGTCGCCATCCGCCGCCGGGACATCGCCAGGCACCGCGCCTGGATGGTGCGTGGCTATGCGCTCGGCCTCGGCGCCGGCACGCAGGTGCTGACCCACGTGCCCTGGCTCCTGTTCGGAGGCATCCAGGGCGAGCTCAGCCGGGCGCTCGCCATGGCGGCCGGCTGGGCGATCAACCTCGCCGTGGCCGAATGGATCCTCCGCAGGCGACCCGCCCTTCCGGCGCGGTCCCGCGCGCTCGGAGGTCCATGATGAAGGCGCGCCCGACCGGCGACGTAGCGCGACCTGGCGCACGCGCGATCACGGCGGCGTCCGCGGGAGGCCGCGGCGCGATGCGGCGCGGCAGGAGCCGTGATAGACAGGCTCCCATGACCGAGGCCGAATGGTTTGACACGAACCGCGCCGCCTGGAACGCCCGCACCCGCGTGCACCTGGCCTCCAGGTTCTACGATCTGACCTCCTTCCGGGCCGGCGCGGGCTCGCTCAAGCCAATCGAGCTCGATCAGGTCGGCGACGTGCGCGGCAAGTCTCTCCTCCACCTGCAGTGCCACTTCGGTCAGGACACGCTGTCCTGGGCGCGCCTGGGCGCGCGCGTGACCGGGCTCGACCTCTCCGACGAGGCCATCCTCGCCGCGCGCGCGCTCGCGGAGGAGCTCTCGCTGGACGCGCGGTTCGTGGAGGCCAACGTCTATGACGCTCCAGCGGCCGTCGGCGGCGAGACATTCGACATCGTGTTCACATCATACGGTGTGCTCGGCTGGCTTCCCGACATGACGCGCTGGGCGCGCGCGGCCGCCGCGTGCCTGAAGCCCGGGGGCGTCCTGCACCTCGTCGAGTTCCACCCCGTCGTGTGGACGTTCGACGACGCGTTCGAGCACATCGTCTATCCGTACGACGGGCACGGAGAGCCGATCCTCACCGAGGAGACAGGCACGTACGCCGACCGCGACGCGCCCGTGAGGCTCAAGGAGGTCGGCTGGAACCACGGTATCGGGACGGTTGTGACAGCGCTCCTCGACGCCGGGCTCACGCTGGAGCGGCTCCGGGAGATCGACTGGTCTCCGTACGACATCTTCCCGGACATGGCGGAGGGGCCGTCCGGGCAGTTCCGCATGAGGAGGTTCGGGCGCCGCCTGCCGCTGGTCTATGCGCTCGCGGCGCGGCGGCGGTCCTGAACGGGGTTCGCCGGCTCGCGATGGGTTCGACCGCCGCACAGCCTGGCCTTGGGCCTGGTCGCGGGGGGGTCGACCCCCGTACAGGGCCGGGTCTTCTCAGCTCGTCCTGCGTGGGCGAGCGGCGGCTCAGGCCACGAGCGCGTTCAGCGGGCTCTTCCGGCCGAGGCCGCCGTGGAGATCCTGGACGCGGCCGAGCCACGCGAGCAGCGGGTCGTCGCTCAT
The DNA here is from genome assembly GCF_051521455.1 of Sorangium sp. So ce887. Lineage (NCBI taxonomy): Bacteria > Pseudomonadati > Myxococcota > Polyangiales > Polyangiaceae > Sorangium > Sorangium sp. So ce887. The sequence continues at coordinate 8,377,720 of NZ_CP150354.1, forward strand.
GAGGAGCGGCGCGGTGGCGATCGACGCGATCCAGAGCAGGAAGCCCGCGACGATGTAGTCCGCATAGCCGGGGTGCGCCCCCGAGAGGAACCGCGCGCCGCCCTTGAGCGTCAGCCGGACCGAGTCGAAGCCCGCGCGCGCCGCCTCGATGCGCTCCGCGCGCTCGCTGGCCAGCTCCTCGAGCGTGCGGCCGAACAGCTTCTCCCGGCTCTGCCGGAAGTAGGCGCGGTCCCTCTCGAGCGCGTGATCGTGGATGTCCTTCAGGTAGCTCATGAGGAGCGACTTGCCGGCGCTCACGAACAGGCTGGCCTCCACGAAGCGACAGAGCTCGCGCTCCGCCGCCGAGCCGAAGAGGCGCGGCCGGTCCGGATAGGCCTCGTCGAGGTAGTCGGCGATCGCCCAGGAATCGCCGACGGTCTTGCCGCCATCCTCGATGATCGGCACGGTCTTGTGCGCGCCGCCCGCGATCGACGGGATGTCCGTGAGCGCGGTGGGCACGGCCTCGAACGGGAGCCCCTTGTGGGCCAGGGCGTACTTGATACGCCAGCAAAACGGGCTCGGCCGGCGGTCGTCGCGCACCTGGAGATCGTAGAGTCGGATGGTCGTCATGGCGGCGGCCATCCTCCGGGCAACCCGCTCGCGGGCGCAAGCCTCGCGCACGCTCAGGGCGCCGCGCCGCCGGCCGCCTTCGTATACGAGCTGCCCGCCGGCGCGGTGAGGTGCGGGTTTCTCTCGACCTCCTCCGCGGCCGCCGCGGACCAGCGCGCCATCGCCGGGAGCGACGTGAGGGTGCCCGCATACGCCCGCGCGACGTCATCGATCTCGACATCGTACGAGAGCAGGCGCGTCACCACGGGCGCGAACATCGCGTCGGCGATCGAGAAGGCGCCGAACAGGAACGGTCCGCCCTGGCCGAACCGAGCGCGGCAGTCGCGGAAGATCCCGAGGACGCGCGCGATGTCGCGGGCGGCGGCGTCCGAGACAGCGCGCCGCGGGTGCCGCCGCGCGATGTCCATCGGCAGCTCCCGGCGCAGGTCGGCGAAGCCGGAGTGCATCTCGCTGCTGACCGCGCGCGCGACGGCGCGGGCCTCGCGCCCCTCGGGCCACAGCCGCGCTCCGGGGAACGCCTCGGCCACGTACTCGCAGATGGCGAGCGACTCCCACACGACGAGCTCGCCGTGGCGCAGGACGGGCACCTTGCGCGTCGGCGAGCGCTCCGCCACGCGGTCGCCCCAGTCGGGGAGCTCGTACGGGATGACGTGCTCCTCGAACGGGACGCCCGCATGGGACATCGCGAGCCACGGCCTGAGCGACCAGGACGAGAGGTTCTTGCTGCCGATGTAGAGGTGAAGCGCGGGGGTGCTCATCGTTTCGCCTCTTATCCCCTCCCCACGGCACCTGCAGCAACCCCGATCGTCGCAACACAGAGCGGCGCTCCCCCGCATAGAACGCGCTCGTCGACGGGGAGTCGCGGACTGCGCTCGGGGTGCGCGAAGCTGCCGGGCGATCGCAGCGCGTCGCTGAGGCGCGCGTCGGCCAGCGAGACGAGCGCGTCGGGCGCCGCCGGCAGCGGGCCCTCGCAGGCGATGGCGTGCGCCAGCGCGTGCACGGTCGGACCGGGCCGGAGGAGGCTCTCGTACAGCGCGTGGCCGAAGACGAGCGCCGCGGCCTCGCCCCGCTGCACGGCGCCCTGCACCTCGCCGGCGCAGCGCCGCAGATCGGAGGCGTCGACGAGCAGGGGCGCCGCGCGCGCGTGCGCGCCGTCGTAGAGCAGCAGGAGCCCGCCCTCGTCGAGGAGCGCGAGCCCGTCCAGCTCGCGCGTGCGCGCCGGCGGGAGCGCCTCGGCGGACGGGTCGAGGCGCGCGGCGATCGCCCGGTGCTGGCGCGCGTGGAGCGCCGCCTTGGCGCGCGGGAACGCGGCCCACACAAGCATGTTGAGGAAGTCATGCCAGTTCCTCGGACGCGTGGGCACGCAACCCTCGACGTGGATGCGCGCGTCGTAGAGCGCCGAGAGGTCCAGCGGCCCGTGCCGCCCGCGGCGCCGCGGCCTCGGCGGCTGCTCCACGAAGCGGACGGGGAAGCCCTCGCCGAGCGCCCGGTTGTAGTCCTCGACCGGCGGCCAGTCGACGCACCCCGCGAACGCCTCGGCCCGCGGACGGATCGGCCAGTAGAGACGGCTCTTCTCGTGGAAGAGCGGCTCCCAGGGGACGGGGCTGCGCCCCGGTGCGCCGCCCTGGCGCGGCGCAGATCGGCCGTCGGCGCTCACGCCGGGCAGCGTAGGAGCAGGACGGCGAGAGCTCAAGCCGCGACGGTGCGCCGCCTCGGCGGTCCGCCCGGCGCCGTGGTATCGTCGCATCCCGATGACGCCGGACCTCATCGTTCGCGGGTTGCGGGTGGTCACCGGAGGCGCCGTGCGGCCGGCCTCGGTGCACATCCTGGGCGGGACGATCGTCGCCGTCGCCGGACATGACGAGGTGCCGGAGGGCTGCCCCGTCGTGGACGCGCAGGGCGCTGTGGTGATGCCCGGCCTGGTCGATGCGCACGTGCACATCAACGAGCCCGGACGGACCGAGTGGGAAGGGTTCGAGACGGCGACGCGCGCCGCGGCCGCGGGCGGCGTGACGTCGCTCGTCGATATGCCCCTCAACAGCATCCCGCCGACGACCACGGTCGCGCACCTCGAGGAGAAGGCGCGCGCGGCGGAGGGCCGGTGCCTCGTCGACGTGGGCTTCTGGGGCGGCGCCGTCCCGGGCAACGCGGGAGAGCTGATTCCGCTGCTCGAGGCCGGCGCGCTCGGCTTCAAGTGCTTCATGGTCGACTCCGGCGTGGCGGAGTTCGGCCACGTCGCCGAGGCGGATCTGCGGGCGGCGCTCGAGGTGCTCGCGGGCACGGGGGCGCCGCTGCTCGTCCACGCCGAGCTCCCCGGCCCCATCGACGCGGCGCGCGCGGCGCTCGCCGGCCTGGATCCGCGGACGTACGCCGCCTACCTGCGCTCGCGGCCGCGCGAGGCGGAGGACGAGGCGATCGCCCTGCTCGCGGCGCTCTGCCAGGCGACGGGCGCGGCCGCGCACGTGGTCCACCTCTCGTCGGCGACGGCGCTCGGCATCCTGAGGCGGGCGCGCGACGGCGGCGCCGCGCTGTCCGCGGAGACGACGCCGCACTACCTGCACTTCGCCGCCGAGGAGATCCCGGACGGCGCGACGCCCTTCAAGTGCGCTCCGCCGATCCGGGAGCGGGAGAACCGCGAGGAGCTCTGGGCCGCGCTCCAGGGCGGGCTCATCGATCTCGTCGTCTCCGACCACTCCCCGTGCACGCCCGAGCTCAAGCGGCTCGAGGCCGGCGATTTCGACGCCGCCTGGGGCGGGATCTCGAGCCTGCAGCTCGGCCTCTCGATCGTGTGGACCGACGCCCGCCGCCGGGGCATCCCGATCGAGCGGCTCGCGGACTGGCTGTGCCGGGGGCCGGCGCGGCTCGCCGGGCTGCGCTGCAAAGGGGAGATCCGGCGAGGGTTCGACGCGGATCTCGTGATCTGGGATCCCGAGGCGACCTTCCGGGTCGAGCCGCCGCTCCTCCAGCACCGGCACAAGGTGACGCCGTACGCCGGGGAGGAGCTCCACGGGGTCGTTCAGGCCACCTACCTTCGCGGCGAGAGGGTCTATGACCGCGGGAGCTTCTCCGGGGAGGCGAGGGGACGATGGCTGAAGAGAGAGGGGTGACGGGGCCGGCGTTCGCGGAGGCGCTCGACCTCGCCTCGGAGCGCCTGGGCGGCGCGGTGATCTCGGCGAACGACGAGTTCTTCGCGCCGAAGGAGAACCTGCTCAAGGCCGGGAGACCGGTGTTCCTGGAGCACGAGTACACAGATCGCGGGAAGTGGATGGATGGCTGGGAGACGCGCCGGCGCCGGACTCCCGGGTTCGACTGGTGCCTCGTCCGGCTGGGGCTGCCCGGGATCATCCGCGGGGTCGTCATCGACACGGCGTTCTTCCGGGGCAACTACCCCGAGCACTGCTCCATCGAGGCGTGCGCGGCGCGGCCGGACACGCGGGTGGAGGAGCTGCTGAATCCGCGGACCCACTGGGTCGAGATCTTGACGCGGTCGGCGCTCGCCGGCGACTCGCAGAACGCGTTTGCGGTGAGCTGCCCTTCTCGGCTCACGCACCTCCGCCTGAACATCTATCCGGACGGCGGGGTGGCGCGGCTCCGGGTGCACGGCGATGCCGTCCCCGACTGGCGCCGGCTCGACCGGCCGGGCGCGGAGCTCGACCTCGGGGCCGCGGAGAACGGCGCCCGCGTGCTCTCGTGCAGCGACATGTTCTTCGGGGTGCGCCACAACCTCATCCTGCCCGGCCGGGCGGCGAACATGGGAGAGGGCTGGGAGACGCGCCGCCGGAGGGGGCCCGGGTACGACTGGGCGATCGTGGCGCTCGCAGCCCAGGGCGAGATCCGCCGGATCGAGGTCGACACGAACCATTTCAAGGGCAATTACCCCGACAGCTGCATGATCGAGGGGCTCGACGCGGCGGGGCGCCCCGTGGAAGAGCTCGCCGGCGCGGGCGACTGGCGGGAGATCGTGCCGCAGACGAAGCTCCAGGCGCACACGCGCCACCTCTTCGAGGACGAGCTGCGCGCGGCGGGGCCGTTCACGCACGTCCGCATGAACATCTATCCTGACGGCGGCGTGAGCCGGCTCCGCATCTTCGGCAAGGCGACCCGGAGCGGGGCGGCGGAGCAGCGGCTCCGCTGGCTCAACGCGCTCACCGAACGGGAGGCGGAGGCGGAGCTCCGCGCGGCGTGCGGGGCGTCCTCGTGGGCGTCGCGGATGGCGGCGGCGCGGCCGTTCCGCGACGAGGAGGCGCTGCTCGCGGCGGCGTCGGAGGGGTTCGCGCGGCTCGGTCCGGAGGACTGGCTCGAGGCGTTCCGCGCGCACCCCCGCATCGGGGAGACCTGGCCGCAGGCGGAGGCCGCGGAGGCGAGCGCGACGGCGAGGCGATTCTCGAGCCAGGAACAGGCGGGGATGAACGCCGCGGCCGAGGAGCTGCGGGAGGCGCTCGCGCAGTACAACCTCGCTTACGACGAGAAGTTCGGGTTCATCTACATCGTCTGCGCCACCGGGAAGAGCGCGGACGAGATGCTGGAGATGCTGCGCGAGCGGATCGAGCACACGCCGGAGGAGGAGCTGCACATCGCGGCGGAAGAGCAGCGGAAGATCACGGAGATCCGGCTGAGGAAGCTGCTGTGGGGCGGGTAGATCCGGGGAGGCACGGCCCCCGGGGAGGGAGCTCGTCATCGGCACAGCGCCTGTCCGGGCTGCCGGGGTGTCCGGGCTTCGGGCGGGGCGATCAGCGCGAGAGCTGGCCTCGCAAGGCGCCGTCGGGGAAATCGGCGGTGCGGACGGCGACGTAATACCGCTCCGGTGCGGTGAGCAGCGCGCTCAGGTCGTCGCGGGCCGCGCTGACGCAGCCGCTGGAGCTGCCGCCCGTCGGCGGCATCAGCGTGATGACACCGCGGCCCGCGTGGCCGGCAGGGCCCTCGTGGATGCGCGCCGCGACCGCCGGCGCGATGCCGGCGACCGTGAGGTCGAAGCAGACCTCGCCCCGGACGAGATCGAACGTGAGGCGGGCCGTGCCGCTCCCCCTCGGATCGCCGGGACCGGGGACCTCGTCCTGCCCGGTCAGCGCGGCTGTGAGCGGGCGGGCCGGGCGCTCAGGCAACGCCGCGCGCGAGAGCGCCGTCGCGAGCAGGACGGCGCCCAGAGCGGACATCGTGAGATGCTGCATGTCTCCCTCCTGCACATCCCAGGGATGCGCCATGCAAGGGCGCCACAAGGAGCAAAGACGACGCCGGGCCCGCGCGCACGCCGCGCGACGCCCGGCACGTCGAGCGGCGGCGCCCGGCGAGGGCTGCGACGGACACGCTTTCTCCCCGGGCCGCGTCCGGCAAGCCGAAGAGAGGACGCCAGCGGAACAAGAGCGCAACGGGAGCGCAGCGAGAGCGGCCCAATGCATGAACCGGAGTCGCCGCTTCTGCCGAGATTGAACCCGGATCGACGGAAGCGTAGGGTGTCCGCCTCTCATGATCTCGCCCCGAAAGCCGTCCCGCGCCGCGACGTCCCGGCGCGTCGATGGCAAGCCGCCCCGGCAGCGGCTCGACCTCGACGCGCGCCGCGCGCAGCTGCTCGCGCTGGGGCTCGAGCTCTTCAGCCAGCGAGCCTACGACGACGTATCCATCGACGAGGTGGCGCAGGCCGCAGGCATCTCGAAAGGGCTTCTTTACCACTATTTTCCAACCAAGCGCGATTTCTATATCGACGTCCTGCGTGAAGCGGCGCGCGAGCTCGTCGAGCGGTCGCTGGACGTCGACGACGTGCCGGAGCCGGAGCGGCTGCGCACCGGGCTGGACGCCTATCTGACGTATGTCGAGCAACAGGGGATCTCCTACGCAGCCATCTTCCGGGGCGGCATCGGCTCGGACGCCGAGGTGCTGGCGATCATCGAGGAGACCCGCAGCCGGTTCCTCGACAAGCTGCTCGCCGATGCGCCGGTGGCCGAGCGGCCCCCGGCGCTCCGGGTGGCGCTCCGCGGGTGGATCGGGTTCGTGGAGGCGACCAGCCTCGACTGGATCGAGCGCCACGAGCTCGACCGGACGTCGCTGCGCGATCTGCTCGCCGATCTGCTGCCCGAGGTGGTGAGGCTCGCCCTGCTGCACGCGGGCGGACAGGGCGCGGCCGAAGCAGCGGCGGAGGCGCCCGCCTGAGGGCGCCCGGTCCGTCGCGGCCGGGGTCAAGGTTGACGGCGAGTCCGCGTTCTGCCAGGAGACGGGCGCGCGCGACGCGCGCGGAGAGCACGGCGGAGGACCACGATGAGCACAGAGAACCCGAAGATCGAAGACGACTGGACCATGCCCAAGCTCATCGCGCTTGCAGCCGCGACGCTCACCGTGGCCTTCACGGTCATCTACCTCATCTCCCCCTGACCGCGGCGCCTGACGGCGCTGGTCAGCGTCGCCTCACGAAGCGCGGCCGGCGCTACAGCGGCCTTGCGCAGCGGACCCCGAGCGCGTCCGTGAGATCGGCCGGGTCCCAGCTCTCCCGAAGGGGAGTGGAGATGTCCTCCGCTTCGGGCTGCCACCAGCTGCCGCCGCGGATCACCCGCGTGGAGCCGCCCTCGACCTCCGCGCAATCGGAGCACCGGGCGAGGTACGGCCCATGGAAATCCAGGGTCCACTCCCACAGGTTCCCCGCGAGGTCGGCCTGCCCCCACCGGCCATCGCCTCTCGGCGATTTCGAGCCGACAACCGCGCTGCCCGCCGCGTTGTACACGGCGTACGTCGCGTTGGGAAACGCGTTGCCCCACGGATACTCCCGCTGCTCGCTCCCGCCGGCAGACGCATGGTTCCACTCCGCTTCCGTCGGGAGCCGCCCGCCATCCCAGGCGCAGAACGCGAACGCAACGAACCAGCTCACGCAGCTGATCGGCCTGGCCTCGTTCTCGCCCGCGTCGTCAGTCCACGTGTGCAATCCCGGCTTGCACTTCAATGCTTCCCTCAGCTCGGCCTGGGTCGCCGGCAAACGAGCGCCCCATCCGCCGTCCCAGCCGCTTCGCGGGATCGTCGGGTGAGCTCCGGCGCCGGCGGCAGGTCGGCTCTCGGGGTACGCCTCGACGAAGCTGCGGAACCGTCCGACCGTGACCTCGTACCGGTCCATGCGAAGATCGCTCACCTCCGCAGGATAGGCCTCGTCGTTGCTCCGGTTGTACCTGCCGCCCGGAACGCGCGGGCTCGCGCAGCAAGGCTGGTTCCGCTCCGGACCGCAGGCCTCGCCTGCTCCGGGCGAGCCGCCCTGGCAGCTCCGCGGCACGACGCACGCGCCCGCGCCGCACCACCCGGCGCAGCCGACGGGTCGCCACTGCCCGTCTCCGCCGCACGCCTCCAGGAGATCGCCGGCGCACCGCGCCTCCGCGGGAGAACACGCCACGGGGCTCCCCCCGCCGCTGCCAGCGCCGCCGCCACCCGCCTCGCCGCCACTGCCAGCCCCGCCACTGCCAGCCCCGCCGTCGCCAGCCCCGCCGCCGCCAGCCTCGCCGCCGCCGCCTCCCGCAGCGGCGGATCCACCTGCTGCACCACCGGCGGCGCCATCCCCTCCCGTGGCGCCTGGATCGACGAAGCGCCGCTCCTCCGGCGCACACCCGGGCGAGGGCGCAACCATCGCGACGACGAGCAAGCCAGCACCGCGCCGGCGATCCCGCGCTTCACCTGAGCGAGTTCGTAGAGAGCTCACCGTTTCCCCTCCAGCTGCCCCAATACCGGGCGGCGTCCATCGTATCATGAGCTCCATCGCCATGCGCCACGCGGGAGCCGCCGCCGCCGCGGGCCCCTCGATCGCATCCGCATCAGGCGCGACCAGCGCACGCGCTCCAGCGCGCGACGCTCGAGCGCCCATGCTCCGTCGCATCGCCCGCGGGCGCGCGCTCAGCTCTCAGCTTCCGCGGTACGTGGTGTAACCGTAAGCGCTGAGCAGCAGCGGGACGTGATGGTGCTGCGCCGGGTCCCGGATCTCGAAGAGAATCGACACGGTGGGGTAGAAGCTCTCGACCCCGAGCGCCGCGTGATAGGCGCCGGTGTGGAAGGTGAGCCTGTAGGCGCCCTCGATCGGCCGCTCGCCGGGCGGGAGCAAGCCTCTCTGCCGGCCGTCGTCGTCGGTCGTGCCCCGGCCGACCTCCCGGTAACCGCCGCCGTCGCCGACCTCCAGCACCACCAGCACGCCGCTCGCCGGGCAGCCCCGCGAGGTGTCCAGCACGTGCGTCGTGATCGCGCTCATCGGTTCTCCTCGGGCCCGGGGCCCGGGCCCCTGTGCGATGCGTCCGTTCCGATGCTCTCCTATCACACGCTCCGGCGCGCCACGATGGCAGGGAAGGATCGCCCCCTGAGCTCGTCCGGCGTGAGGCCGGTCCTCTCCGCCGCCTCGACCTCCGTCATCGCGCCCGCGCTGATCGCGCGCAGGAAGAAGCGCAGGAGCCCCTGCCCCGTCGCGGCGTCGTCGAACACCGTCCCGACGACGGTCGCCTGGGCGGCCCGCTCGATGAAGCCCCGCAGCCGGGCAGAGGTCGCCTCGACGCCCTCCAGGAAGAAGGCGTAGGTGGCCGCGTAGCGCACCGGGAGCTCCGCCGGGTGCAGGTCCCAGCCCTGGTAGTAGCCGCTCCCGAGCGCGCGACGGACGTGCTCGTACTTCAGCCGCCATGCGCCCACGACGGCGCGACGGTTGTCCTCCACCTGCTGCGGTGTGAGCGGCGCCCCGCCGGGCCGCGCGCGGTGCGGCGCGACGGGCAGGACGTTGCTCGCGCCGTCGGAGAGCCAGACCCCCGAGCCGGCCAGGGCAATCTGCATCACGTGTCGCGCGAAGTCGCACGCCGGGTGGGCGAGGTGCTGATGCGCGGCCGTGATCTCGCAGCTCGCCGTGTAATCGTAAGCACCGAAGTGCGCCGCCGCGCACCGCCCGCGGGCCGCCTCGACCATCCCGGGCAACGCGATCTCCCCGCGCGGGCCGAGGATCGACGCCGGCGTCTCGACCATCAGCTCGATCCGGATCGAGCCGGCGGGCAGGCGCAGGGCGCCCTCGAGCGCGTCGAGGGCGTCGGCCAGCGCGGAGACCTGCTCGGGCGCGACCACCTTCGGCAACGTCACCGCGAAGCCGGGCGGGAGCGCGCCGCCCGACGCGGCGACGAGCGAGGAGAGGAAGAGGTCGAGCGTCCTCAGGCTCCGCTCGGCGCATTCGTCGCCGAGCGACTTGATCCTGATCCCGAGGAACGGCGGCAGGCCGCCCGCGGCCATGCCCAGGGCGACCTCGCGCGCGGCGGCGGCGGCGTGCGCGTCCTCCTCGTGGCCTGGGCGCACGCCGTAGCCGTCCTCGAAGTCGATGCGCAGGTCCTCCACGGGCTCGCGGCGGAGCTTGTCGAGCACGCGCGCGTACACCGCGTGCGCGAGCCTCGCCGGCCCGGAGGCGCGCGCCGCCGCGCCGCCGCCGGCCTCGATCGCGGCCGAGAGCGCGAGGGCCTCGGCGCGCTCCTCCGGGAGCCCGTCGGCCCCCGGCAGGCCGATCGCCCGGGCGAAGGCGGCGAAGTCGGGGGCGTGCTCCTCGACGACGCGGAGCGCCACCGCCCCGAGCTTCCGGGCCGTGTCGGCCTTGAACAGGTGGGCGCCGCCGTAGACGGTATGGACCGGCTGGCGCGCGCCGGCGCGGCCCCGCTCGGGAGGCCCGCTGCGGAGGCGCGCGAGGGCGCCGCGCAGCGCTTCAGGGGAGAGGTGGGTCTGGAACATGACATGCTTTCAGCGGGTCGAGCCCGCACGAGAGGCCGCCTTACTCGGCACGTCAAGTACCCCTCGCGCCCTTCGCGCGGAGGCGCCATGCTGCGGCCCGCGGCGCCCGAGCGAGCCCGAGGAGCGCGCGGGCGCGCGGCGCGAGGGCGGGCCCGGCGCCGCCGTTGCGCGCGCAGCGCCCGGGGTGTATCCGTCGTTGGAGGACTTCAATCGATGATGAGACGCCGAGACTTTCTTCGCGCCACCCTGGTGACCGCCGGCTCGGTGGTCGTGTCGACGGCCTGCACCGACGAAGAGGGCGGGCCCGGCGCCTGCGACGTACAAGAGGATGACGCGTCCTTTCCCCAGTCGGTGGCCTCCGGAGACCCGAAGCCCGACAGCGTCGTGCTGTGGACCCGGCTCGTCGACAGCGACCAGAAGACGGATCTCAGCCTGTCGCTCGTCGTCGCGCTCGACGAGGAGTTCACGCGGCTCGTGACGCTCAAGGCGACCTCCGGCAACGCGGCCACCGTGGGATCGAACAGCACGCGGTTCCCCGTGACCGCCCGGGCGGAGTTCGATCACTGCGTCAAGGTCAAGGTGAGCGGCCTGAGCGCCGGGACCACCTACTATTACCGCTTTTACTACACGACAGGAGACGGCTGTGTCAGCTCGCGCATCGGCCGGACGCGGACGGCGCCGGCGCCCGACGCGGACGTGCCTGTGCGCTTCGCCTTCGTGTCGAGTCAGGACTACGTCGGTCGCTACTACAACGCGTATGCGGCCCTGGCGAGACAGCAGCTCGATTTCATCGTTCACCTCGGGGACTACATCGTCGAGACGACCGGCGATCCGAGCTTCCAGGCCCCTTCGGAGGAGCGCAAGATCACCTTCTCGGACGTGAACGGCGCCATCGCCTTCGAGCCGGCGCAGGGCGCGCCGTACTACGCCGCCAAGTCGCTGAGCAACTACCGGGAGCTCTACAGGACGTACCGGTCCGACCGGGCGCTCCAGAGGGTGCACGAGCTGTTTCCCATGATCGCCGTCTGGGGCGATCACGAGTTCTCGGGCGATTGCCACGGCGCGACAGCGACCTATTTCAACGGCCGGCAGCCGGAGACGGACGAGGAGCGGCGCAAGGCGGCGAACCAGGCCTGGTTCGAGTACATGCCGGTCGATTACACGGCGGGCGACGACTTCCGCTACGACAAGACGGTCGAGTACCCCGAGGACATCACCATCTACCGGGACTTCACCTTCGGGAAGCACGTCCACCTCGTGATGACGGATCTCCGCACCTACCGCGCGGATCACCTGATCCCGGAGGAGGGCTTCCCGGGTAAGGTCTTCGCGACGGATAGCGCTATTGTGAGCGCGGGCGGAAGCGTGCCCGACGTAGCGGGCAAGTACATCGCGGACATCGATGACTACGACGACGGCTACTACGCGAACGTGCTGAAGGAGGCCGCGCCCGTGCTCGGCTTCGATCCGAACCTCGGGTACACGCAGGACGAGCGGACCCGCTCCATCAGCGTCGCCTTCATCAATGCGATCGTGGAGAAGCTGAACGAGCAGGGGGCAGAGCCGCCGCTGCGCCTCATCGACAGCACCATGAGCGCCTTCTTGGATATTGGGCTCGCCTACGTCGACCTCGGAAAGTACGTCGATCTCGCGCTCGAGAAGCCCGACTACTACAGCGCGTTCGGGTCGCGCTACTTCGTGGTCAAGGACACCTTCGATGCGGCCTCGCTGATCGCGTTCAACCCGCCCGCCGAGGCCACGGTCATGGGGGAGGCACAGCTGGCGTGGTTCAGGGACAAGATCAACGGGTCCGAGAGCACATGGAAGGTGTGGGGAAACGAGTACTGCCTTTCACAGCTCGCCATCGATATAACGATGTCCGCCACAGAGCCGCTCAACCGGCGCTTCTACCTGAGCTGCGACGGCTGGGACGGCTTCCGCGAGCAGCGGAACGCGCTGATCCGCGAGATCGCGGCCCCCAACGTGGTGGCGATCTCGGGCGATCCCCACGCCTTCCTCGCAGGGACGCCGGCCGTGGACAGCGCCGACGCCGACCCGCCGAAGATCGTGGAGTTCGCCGGCGCCGCGATCTCGTCGACGACGTACCAATCGCGGCTGCAGAAACAGGTGGCCAGCCATCCGCTGCTGAAGAACGTCAACGAGATGGCGAACATCGCCGAGCTCATCGAAGTCGACCCCTTCAATCCCAAAGAGGCGACGATCAATCCGTACCTCGCCTTCAGCAACACAAAGAGCAACGGATTCTGCATCGCCGAGGCGAACGCCGAGGAGTTCGTCGTGAGCATGCACATGCTCCCCGCCGACGCGCTCGCGAAACCCCTGTACGAGGAGGCCGACGCGGCGACGCTCGACGACCAGATCACGATCACGCGGTTCAGGACGGCCGCGGGCGAGTCGGAGCTGTACTTGGACGAAGAGGGCACCTGGAAGAAGTGGACCCCGAACACGGCGAGCCAGGACGGCTGACCCACGGCCGTCCCCGGAGCACCGCGCGGGCGCGTTGACCGCGGCCCCCTGCGGCCGGCCGCAGGGGGCGCCAGGGCCCGGGCGCGCGGCTCAGCGCGCCAGCATCACCACGGTGCCGTCACGGCAAGCGATCGCCATCCGCTCCTCGCCCGCAGGGACGACGGCGACCGGGGCAGCGCAGACACGCTCGGCGGCGATCGAGACGTTGCCGTCCGCCTCGACCACGCCGGCGCGGCCTCCCGCACGCACGAAGCCGACGCGGCCCGTGCGATCGATCACGACCGGCGGGCTCGGCTTCGCGTCCGCCGGGCCCAGGAAGCCGGAGAGCCCGGCGGCGGGCGGGGCGGCGAGAGGCCGGTCGATGGCGACCCGGAGCGCCTCGTTGCCCGAGGCGTCGACCCCGAGGAGCAGGCCGACGGTCGAGAGGACCACGGCCACGCCGCCGACGCCGACGGCGGGCGGCCCGTCGAGCACGCCGAAGGCGCCGCCGACGCGGACGCCGGTGGTCCCGGTCGGCAGATCCAGCGCGACGAGGCGGCGGCCGTCGATGACCGCGAGCAGCGTGCGGGCGTCGGCGAGCGCGGCGCCGCGGCGGGGCAGGCCGCCGAGGGAGCCGAGCCGCCTCGGCGCGCTGGGCGGACGCCAGGTCAGCACCGCGCCCGACTCGGTGGTGACGAGCGTGCCGCCGGGGCCCGCGAGCAGGGCGCCGGTCGCGCGATCCGGGATCTCGGCGCGGGCGCGCACGCTCCCGTCCGCGGCGAGCTCGACGAGGGAGCGCCCCGCGGCGACCACGAGCCCGCCGTCGTCGAGCGCGAGCGGCGTCACGTCGGCGTCGCGCCCGCGGAGGCCAAGGGGGACCGCGAAGCGCACGCTCCCCGCAGGCGTGAGCCCGACGGCGAGGCCGGACGAGGTGATCAGCGCGAGGGTGCCGTCGCTCGTGATCGCGGCGGGCGCGAGCGGCGCGCTGTCGCCGATGCGCACGCGCCAGCGCTCCCGGCCGTCGGCGCCGAGCTTGACGACCTCGGGGACGGTCAGCGTGAGGAGCAGGTCGCCGTCGGCGTCGACGAGCGGCGCCGCGTCGATGCCGCCGCGGAGCTGCCTCCGCCACGCCTCGCGCGCGGGGAAGGGCAGCCGCGCCGCGGAGCGGCCGGTGCGGCGCGCATCGAGCCGGTCGCTCGGGGCGAAGCCGCGGGGCGCGCCGACCACGATGGTGTGCGGCCGGCTCGTGTCCACCGCGTCGGCGAAGGCGAGCGGCGCCGCGGCGGGGAACAGGACCGCGGCCGCGGCGAGGCCCGCCCTCCAGAGGCGACGCGGCCGGCGCGGGCCGCGCTCTGGCGCGCGCGCGGCGCTCATCGGGCGCCCTTCAGGGTGAACTCGACCCACACCTCGGGGATCTCGGCGCCGCCCGGCGCGGCGAACGGGGGCGCGACGCTGCCGTAGGCGGTGAGGACGTCCCCGCGCTGGGCGGGGTTGTCGGCGCCGTGGACGAGCCGGACCTTGCACGCATCCGGCGAGCGCGCCGCGGCGCCGGGGCTCGCGCTCGCGGCGGTCGCGCCGGCCTCCTTGCAGCCGGAGGCGGGCGGCACCGAGAGCAGGATCAGCGTCGAGTACCCCTGCCGGCGCGCCTCGAGGACCTCGCCGGTCAGCGCGACCGGCTTGCCGATGTGGTCCTTCCCGCCCGCGGCGAGCTCGGCGTAGCCGATGGGACCGCGGCCGGCGAACTCCTTCGCGGCGGTGGCGAGCCGGTCGACCCGGCGCACCGCGATCTTCGCGATGCGCGGCGCCATGCCCTGCATCTTCGCGCGCACCTCGAACTGGGTCGCGCCCACGGACGAGACGTTCATCACGTGCGCGAAGGTGCCGTCGGGGCGGACCGCGATCGGGTGCGCGCCGGCGAAGAGCTGGGCCCCGCGGGCCGTGCGCCCGGCGAGCACGAAGCTCTCCTTGTCGATGACCACGCTCGGGCCGGGCGCCTCGATGCCGAGCGGGACGATGCCGACCGCGACGCTCACCATGCCCTGTTCGCGCGGGCCGTCGGGCGGCACGACGGTGTACGGCACCTGCCGGCTCAAGGTCTTCGTCTCGTCCGAGAGCCCGGTGACCGCCGCGGTGACGTCGATCGACTCGATGGCCCGGCCGCTCGTGAGCGCGACCTCCTTGCCGTCGAGGATCACCTGCGTGCCCTTGCTCGCCTCGACCACGACCTGGATCGAGGGGCGCTCCCCTTGCAGGGTGCCGAGGTCGGGGCGGATCCGGTAGGCGACGTGGATGGAGACGCCGACCGTCTCGTCGCGCCCCCTCCCGGGGCGGTCGATGGCGACCTTCATCCGGTTTTCGCCGACGGAGAGCGGGCTCGCGAGCGGGATCTGCGCGACGCGGGCGGCGATGGTCGCGCGGCCCTCGCCGGTGGAGACCGCCGTGCCGTCGGGGCAGCTGTCGCACCGGAGCTCGATGACCTCGCGGCCGCCGGCGTCGGCGCGGGCGCGCGCGGTCACCGGGGGCGCGCTCGGCCAGAGCAGCGCGAACAGGACGGCGCCGAGCGCGAGCACGCCGCCCGCGGCGACGACGACGACGGCCCGGCGGGACGTGCGCGCGCGCGTGTTCGGCGGCGCCGGCGCCAGCCGCTGCTTCAGGCGCTGCGGGCGCATGAGCTCCGGGTTCCGCAGCGCCGGGGGACGGAAGCGCATGGGGGCGATCGTCGCGCCGAGCTCGCCGGCCGGCTGGTAGCGCGCCTCGAGCTCGGGATCGGGCCCGGGTTCGGCCGGGGCGCCGGGCGCGAGCGGCGCGATGCCGGGCCGGGCGACACCGACCAGCGTGCGGGACGCGGCCGGCGGCGGCGGTGGCGCCGGACCGCGCGCCGCGGCGAGGCTCGGGGCGAGCGGCACGGTAAGGTCGAGGAGCTGCGCGCCCGGCGGCGGGTACACAGGCGCGCCCGGCGGCGGGTACACAGGCGCGCCCGGCGGCGGGTACACAGGCGCGCCCGGCGGCGGGTACACAGGCGCGCCCGGCGGCGCCGGCGCATCGAAGCGCGCGCCTGACGCGACTGCCCCCGGGGTCCCGACGGCAAGCGTGCCCCCGGACAGGCGCGGATCCGCCTGCACAGGCGCCTGGCCGAAGATCGCGGCGGGCATGCCGACGATCGTGCGCGAGGCGGCGCTCGGCGCGCCGGCCATGGGCGGCAGCGCGGCCTTGCCGTGGCCCGCGCCGCGCGGATCGGCCGGGGCGGGCGGCGTCTGCCGGAGCAGGTCGGGGAGCGCGACGCCGACCATGGTGCGGGCCGCGGGCTTCAGGCCGTGATGGCCCGCCGCTCCGCCCGGCGGCATGAGCGCGGCGCCACAGTGCGGGCACGCGTTCGAGCCCTCGGAGATGGGTTTCCCGCAGTGCGGGCAATGCATGGGCGCCATGGTAGCGAGGAACCGCGGCGCGGTCAGGCTCCGGGCGTCCGGTCCCACGCGCGGCCCGGTCTCCGCGACAGAAACGCCGGCGAAAGCGCGGGAGGGCGCTCGCGCGCTTTCGCCGGCGAGAGCGCACGGCGCAACAGTTGGCCCACGCGCGGCAGGTACGCTAACGCCCACGTATGCTCGCGAAGCGCATCATCCCGTGCCTCGACGTCAAGGACGGCCGCGTCGTGAAGGGCGTCCGCTTTGTGGGGCTGCGGGACGCCGGCGATCCCGTCGAGGCCGCCCGCCGTTACGACGCCGAGGGCGCGGACGAGATCACGTTCCTCGACATCACCGCGTCGCACGAGAAGCGCGGCATCATCCTGGACGTCGTGGCGCGCACGGCGGACGTGCTGTTCACCCCGCTGACGGTGGGCGGCGGCGTCAAGTCCGAGCAGGACATCGAGGCGCTCCTCCACGCCGGGGCCGACAAGGTGGCGATCAACACCGCGGCCGTGAACGATCCCGACCTCGTGCGCCGCGCCGCGGATCGGTGGGGCGCGCAGGCGATCGTGGTCGCGATCGACGCGCGCCGGATCGCGGATCCCTCGCGCGTGGCATGGACGGTGGTGACCCACGGCGGCCGGCGGGATACGGGGCGCGACGCGGTCGCGTGGGCCGAGGAGATCGCGCGCGCGGGCGCCGGCGAGCTGCTCGTCACGAGCATGGACCGCGACGGCACGCGGGACGGGTACGACCTCCTGCTGACGGCCGCCATCGCGCGGGCCGTGCCGGTCCCGGTGATCGCGTCGGGAGGCGTCGGGACGCTGGATCACCTGCGCGCCGGCCTCGTCGAGGGCGGCGCCGACGCCGCGCTCGCCGCGTCGATCTTCCACGACGGCGAGTACACGATCGGCGAGGCGAAGGCGTACCTCGAGGCGGCGGGGGTGCCGGTCAGGCCGGCGCGCGCGAGCGACGCGGCGGCGCGGGGGCTCTCGTGAGCGCCTGCGTCACGCTGGAGGAGGTGCTCGCGGCGGCGCACGCGCGCTGCGCCTCGCTGGTGCCGGAGACCTCGGGCTACCTCGCGCTGGCGGTCAGCGATGCGACGTCGCGCCTGCCCCTCCGGCTCGACCATCGCGCGGTGCTGCTCACGACCGAGGGCACCGTCACGCTGCGCTCGCGCGGCGAGGCGGTGGCGCCGGCGGAGGCGGCGCGGCTGCTGCGCGATCTGCTCGCCCGGCTGCTCGCCTCGTCCGCGGGCAGCATGCCGAGCCTCGGGGCGACGGCGCGCCCGCGCCCCGCGTCCGAGCAGGACCCGGACGCGGTGGCGCGCGAGCTCGAGGCCGCGCTGATCCCGGTGAACCGCAACGCCGCCCGGCGCGCGCTGGCGCGGCTCGCCCGCGAGACGCTGCGCGCCAAGGAGGCCGGCCGGCTGAAGCGCGCGCGGGCGGAGGTCCAGGCGAAGCCCGCGGCGCAGGAAGCGAACGAGAGGGTGCAGCCGCCGCCCGCGCGATCGCAGCGCGAGCCGCGCGCCGAGGCAGCGGTCGCGCCGCGTGACCAGGCCGCCGTGGCGCCGCGTGACCCAGCCGCTGCGATGCGCGACGAGGCCGCGCCGCCGGCGCCGGCGATCGTGGAGCTCACCCTCAGCCCCGGGCCGATTGCGCGGCGATCGTGGAGCTCACCCTCAGTCCCGGGCTTGTCGCGTGCGAGCCCGGGCTGGTCGCGTGCGAGGCCGCCCGGCCGCCGCTCCCGGCCTCTGCGGTGGCGGGCGAGGTCACCGGGACCGCGGCCGTCGAGCCGTCTCCCGAGCATGCCGCGCGCGCCGGCGAGCAGTCCGGGGCGCCCGAGCCCCCTCCGCGCGCCGAGGCGCAGACCGGCGCGGTCGAGCCCCCTCCGCGCGCCGAGGCGCAGACCGGCGCGGTCGAGCCCCCCACGCACGCCGGCGCGCAAGCCGAGGCTTTCCCGGAGCCGACGCCCACCATCGTGCAGGCGGTGGTGGAGATCGAGACGGCCGGAGCGCGGGCCGAGGTCCCGGTGATCCCGGAGCTCATCGAGCCTGTGCGGTCGATCGCGCCCGTGGCGCTCATCGCGTCGAGCTCGCCGATCGCGCCGGCGGTGGCGGCCGTCGCGCCTGAAGAGACGCGCGCCGTGGCAGCCTCATCGCCTGTCGCCTGCGCCTCGGGGTACGGGGAGGCGCTCACGAGCCCCGAGGGGATCGAGGTGTTCCTCGTCGACTTCTCCCCTGCCCCCGCCGGCGTCGCGCCGCCTCCCTGGGAGCCCACGCCGACCGACTCGATCCTCGTCGAGCTCTCGCCGGATCCCGCCGGCGTCGTCCCGCTCTCGCAGGAGCCGACGCCCACCGTGGCCACGGCCGTATGGGCGGAGAGGATGGCGGCCGAGGGCGCCGCGGCCAACCGCCTGGCGGAGGCGCCCGCCGGGGTGACCGAGGTTCCGGCGGAGGCCGTCGAGGCTGCGCGCGCCCTCGCCATCCATTTCAAGGTCGAGGAGGCGGCAGCTCTCCAGGTCACCCCGGCCTACGGCGGCTGGCCGCTCGTCCGTCGGGAGCACCTCGGCGCCGTGCCCGCGGGTCCTCGAGCGCCCGTCGCGTCGCTCGAAGAAACGCCGGAAGCGCGACACACGCTGCCCTGGCCCCTTCCGGCGCAGCGCGGCGACGATGCTCCGGCCGCGGCGGCCCTGGCGGCTCCGCCTGCGTCCGCCGAGGCCTCGCCGGCGGTGGAGGCGGATGCCCCGCTGTCGGCGCTCGACGCCGTGCCGCCCGCGGACGCGGCCCCGGCAGACCCGCCCGCGGACGCGGCCCCGGCAGACCCGCCCGCGGACGCGGCCCCGGCGGAGGAGCCGTGCCCGGCGGGCCTCGGTCCCATCGACGCCATCGTGTGGAGCGCCTCGCGTCGATCCCGGAGCGCGCGCCCCCCGGCGGACGGCGCCGGAGCTTCCCGGGTCGACGAGCTCGTCGCGCGCTTCGTGGCGCAGTCGGAGCACAGCGCGCAGCGCCGCGCCGCGCGCAGCATGAAGGCGCTCGCAGGCCTCGACCTCACCCTCACGCCTCCCCCGGTCGCGACCCTCTCCGCGAGCTCCGCGCTCGCCATCGCGGGCGTGCGCTCGCCCGTCTCCGGGGCGGGGCGTCCCGTTCCGTCCGAGCGCGCCGCGCCCGAAGCCGAGCCGCTCCCCCTGGACGAGGGCAGCAGACCGCCTGCGCCCCTGGTGACCCGGCGCCGGAGAGGCCTGTCCCTGTGGCTCGCGCTCGTCGCGCTTGCCCTGCTCTTCGCCGGGCTCGCCGGGACGCTGCGGCCGGAGCTCTTCGCCTCGCTGGCCGGGCCGCTCGCGCGCGGCGCCCTGCACGTCGTGCCGCACGCGGAGGCGAGGACGCCGCCCCCTCACGATTGACGTTGCCCCGGAGGAGCGACGACACTCGTCGCCATGCAAGAGCAGAGCATGGCGATCGTGAAGTCGCTCGTGAGCGTGGCGTGGGCGGACGGCGAGTTCCACGACACCGAGCGCGAGATGGTGGAGGGGCTGATCGCGGCGTTCGAGGCGAGCGAAGACCAGGCCAAGGAGATCCGCGCCTACGCCGCCGAGCGAAAGACCCTGGACGACGTGCCCCTCGGTGAGCTCGGCGGCGACGACCGCCGCACGCTGCTCCAGCACGCGGTGCTGCTCACCTTCGTCGACGGCGAGCAGCACGACGCGGAGAAGCAGTACCTCGCCGCGCTGTGCAAGAAGCTCGAGATCCCCGAGCTCGAGTCCGAGCAGATCATCCAGTCGGCCGAGGCCCGCGCCCGGCGCCTCCTCACCTTGCTCTGAAGCCCGACGCGAGCCCGACGCGAGCCCGAGCGGCACGACGTCGAGACCGCCGCGATCGAGGCGGACGGAAGACCAGCAAGCACGCATGCGCCGAGGATCGCCGTGGCACGGCTTCGATCCAGGCGATTCGCGCCTCGAGAACGGGCGTGGAGGCAACGCCGCGCTGCCTGTCCCGGCGAAATCCCCGGCAATCACCGGCCATCGACGCGATGGGTCCAGCGGAATCTCTTGACAGGGCGGTCATCCTGCACGTACATAGCCGCCTCAGCTAGCGACTTTCATTATCATCTTCATGAAAGGGTCGTCGATCATGCCTTCGAGGAGAACCTTGCCGTCCGCTCATCGGACCGTTCTCGCAACGTTCGGAATTTCCTGGTGCGTGCTGTTCGGCGGGGTGGCTGCATGCGGTGACGACACCGACGGCCAGGAGAATTCTGGAGGCGGCGGGGGTGCAGGCGGCGCGACCTCGACGAGCAGCACAGGCGGGGGCGGTGCAGGCGAGGGCGGCGGCACCGGCGGCGCGGGTGAGGGCGGCGCGGGTGAGGGCGGCGGCACCGGCGGCGCGGGCGAGGGCGGCGCGGGCGAAGGCGGCGGCACCGGCGGCGCGGGCGAAGGCGGCGGCGCGGGTGAGGGCGGCGCGGGCGAAGGCGGCGGCACCGGCGGCGCGGGCGAAGGCGGCGGCGCGGGTGAAGGCGGCGCGGGCGAAGGCGGCGGCACCGGTGAGGAGCCCTGGGCGGACGGCTTCGCAGGGGTCGTGGCGCTCGATGAGGCCGCCGACGACCGCTTCTGGGCCGTGGCGTTCGACGCCGAATCGAAGGCTTACGCCGCGGGACACGTGGCCGTGGAGGGCGACACCCACATGGTGGTGGCGCGCTTCAACACCGATGGCTCGCTCGACACCACCTTCGGCACGAACGGGATAGCGAAGGTCAACGTGGTCGCGGGCAGCACCGCAGAGACCGCGCGCGGCATCGTCCTGCAGTCGGACGGGAAGGTCGTGCTCGCGGGCAATGTCGAGCACGACCCGAGCGCCACGCCGCCCGACGCGGATCTCGCGGTCGTACGGTTCAACACCGACGGCACGCTCGACACGACCTTCGGTACGGACGGCATCGCCATCCACGATCTCGGCGCCGGCGAGGGCAACACGGGCGACATGCTCTGGGGCGTCGACCGCGACATCGACGATCAGCTGGTCCTCTTCGCCTCCAAGAAGGCGGAAGGCCGCACCGATCGAGACCGCGCGATCGTGCGGCTCACCGCGGACGGCGATCTGGACACCACCTTTGCGACCGAGGGGGTTCACACGCTCGACATCGACGGGCTGAACCTGGGCGACAACCCGCGCAACGGGCTCGTGCAGCCCGACGGCAAGATCTTCTCTTCCGGCTACACGAGCGTGGGCGGCAGGAACCAGATCGTGCTGCTGCGGCTGAACGACGACGGGACCCCCGATACGACCTTCTCGTCGGACGGCGTCGTGAGGCTCGCGCCGTTCCCGGTCGGCATGGCCGAGGCCTACGGCGCGGCCCGCCAGTCGGACGGCAAGTACGTGACCACCGGATACGGGCGCGCCGAGGAGAGCGGCCCTGTGGATCTCGTGTCCTTCCGCGTCACGGCCACCGGCGGATTCGACGCCTCCTGGGGCGTGAGCGGCGGCTTCCTGCTCGACGTGGCCGGCGACAACGATCGCGGGCGCAACCTCCTCGCCCTGCCCGACGATCGCGTCGTGATGGTCGGGAGCGCCACCCCCGCCACGGGGAACGTCGATGCCATGATCGCCCTGCTCGATCGGAACGGCGCCCCGGACACGCGCTTCTCTCCGAGCGGACATCGGCTCTACGGCTTCGAGCGTTCCGATGACTCGCTCTACGGCGTCGCGGTGTCGCCGAACGGCGCCTGGATCGCGGCCGCGGGATACCGGTCCGACGGCAATGGGCCCGAGGATGACGACGCGACGCTGGTCCTGCTGCCGGTCCCGGCCCCGAGGGACTGACACGACCGATACGAGAGGCAGCGCGCTCCCCGTCTCGTGTTGACGGACGGGGGGCGACGGACGATCCTCCCGTGAAACGAGCCTGGGGCCGCCGCGACGCCGCGGGGCCCGGGCGAGCGCCCGTATCCCAGGAAGGCTCCATGAACAGCGTGAGGCCGAGAATGTACCGGGCCCGGAACGGGAGCGCAGCCCACCGCCTCCCGACGGCGCTCCTGCTGTCGCTCGCCGGCATCGCCACGGTCGTCGCGTGTCGTAAGCCTCCCCCGAACGAGGTGGTCTACACCGGCCAGAACGCGGTTCCCGGCGGCGCGCAGCCATCGGGCAGCGGCGGGGCCGCGCCCGCGCCTTCGACCGGGAGCGGCGCCGTGAGCTCCACGACGGGGGGCGCCACGACGGGGAGCGCCACGACGGGGAGCGCCACGACGGGCGCCTCCACGAGCGCCGCGACCGGAGGCGCGGGGGGCGGCGAGCCGGGCGTCGGTGACGTCTGCGCCCCGGTCCCCATCGCGGAAGGCCCCTTCACCAAAGCCAAGCTGCTCTCGGCGGCCGCCGACTGCGCGCTGAACCGCGCCTGCGAGTTCGAGGCGCAGGCGCGCGCGCTGAACGAGAGCGCCTCGGCCCTCGCCAGCGCCCCGGGCGAGCCGAGCGCCTCCGCCGCGCGCGGCGCCTGGCTCGCCGCCATGACGGTCTGGCAGGAGGCAGAGATCTTCCGCTTCGGCCCCGCGGCGAGCTCCGCGCAGCCCGGAGGGCAGGATCTCCGGGACCAGATCTACGCCTGGCCCCTCGTGAGCCGGTGCAAGATCGAGGAGCAGATCGTGAGCCGGGCCTACGCGCAGCCGGGCTTCTCCTCGTCGCTCATCAACGCCCGCGGCCTCGCGGCGTTCGAGTACCTCGTCTTCCACGGTGGCGGCGACAACGCCTGCTCGCAGTTCTCGACCATCAACGCGAACGGCACCTGGGCGGCGCTCGGCGCCGGAGAGCTCGCGCGGCGCAAGGCCGATTATGCCGCCGCGGTGGCCGCGGACGTGCTCACCCGCGCGGGCGCGCTCGCGCGCGTCTGGGCGCCCGAGGCGGGGAGCTTCCGGGAGAAGCTCACCCAGGCCGGCCACGGGAGCCCCGTCTTCGCGACCGAGCAGGACGCGCTCAACGCGGTGAGCGACGCGATGTTCTATGTCGAGAAGGAGCTCAAGGACTGGAAGCTCGGGCGGCCGCTCGGCTTCACCGCGGACTGCGTGACCCCCACCTGCCCGGAAGCGCTGGAGTCCCGCTTTGCCCTGGTCTCGACGGCGCACCTCCGGGCGAACCTGAGGGGCTTCCGGCGCCTGTTTCAGGGCTGCGGCGAGGGCGGCGAGGGCGTCGGGTTCGACGACTGGCTGCGCGAGGTCGGCTCGGGTGATCTCGCCGATCGCATGCTGGAGGCGCTCTCGGGGGCCCAGGCGGCCGTGGACGCGCTCGACCTGCCGATGGAGCAGGCGCTCGCGACCGACCGGGCGAAGGTCGAGGGGGTCTACAACGCCGTGAAGGCCCTGACGGACCTGCTCAAGACGGAGTTCGTCAGCGCGCTGAACCTCGAGCTGCCCCAGTCGTCGGAAGGTGACAACGACTGAGCTCCCTGACCGCGCGCCCCCTCGCGGGCTCGCGGCGGCGTGGTCGCGCGCGGCCGGGGCTCTGACTCGCCCGATCGACATCGCCTGGCTCGCCGCGTTCCGCGCCCTGTTCGGGCTCACGATGTGCGTGAGCATGGCGCGCTTCGTCGCGTACGGCTGGATCGACGAGCTCTTCGTCAAGCCGAGCTTTCATTTCAAGTACTGGGGCTTCGCCTGGGTCGAGCCGCTGCCGCCGGCCGGAATGCACGCCCTGTTCTGGGCGCTCGGGGCGCTCGCCCTGGCGATCGCCCTCGGCTTCATGTTCCGCGTCGCGGCGCCCTTGTTCGTCGTCGGCTTCACCTACCTGCAGGTCATCGACGTCACGACGTACCTCAACCACTATTACCTCGCGAGCCTGCTGGGCCTGCTGCTCGCGGTGTCGCCCGCGCACCGCGCCTGGTCCGTCGACGCACGGTTCTCCCGGCGCCGCCAGCGCTCCGTCCCGGCCGCGTGGCTCACCCTGTTCCGCTTCCAGGTCGGCGTCGTCTACACGTTCGCGGGGCTCGCCAAGGCGCACGCCGACTGGCTCCTGCACGCGCAGCCGCTCAGGATATGGCTCGGCTCGCGCACCGACATGCCGGTCCTCGGCCCGCTCTTCACGCACCCGTGGGCCGCGCCGCTCATGAGCTGGGCGGGGTTCCTGTTCGACACAAGCATCGTCTGGCTGCTCCTCGTCCGGAGGCTCCGTCCCTTCGCCTACGTCGCGGTGATCCTGTTCCACGCCGTCACGCGCGCCCTGTTCCCGATCGGGATGTTCCCGGTGATCATGGTCCTGTCCGCGCTCGTGTTCTTTCCCCCGGCGTGGCCCAGGCGGCTCGTCGCCCGGGCGCGCGCGCTCCTCGGCCACGGCAGCGCCGGCGGCCACGGCAGCGCCGGCGGCCACGCCAGCGCCGGCGGCCACGCCAGCGCCGGCGAGCGGCCCGCGCTCGCCGGCGACCTTGCCGCCTCGCCGGCGGCGCCCCCCTCGCGACGGCTGCGCGCGCTCGGGCTCGCGCTCGGCGCCGCGTATTGCGCCGTCCAGCTCGCGCTGCCGCTCCGCTTCCTGGCGTACGGCGGCAACGTGCGCTGGCACGAGCAGGGAATGCGCTTCTCCTGGCGCGTGATGGTCCGCGAGAAGAACGGGAGCGTCACCTTCATGGTCCGCAACACGCAGACCGGCCGTACGTGGCACGTGAGCCCGCGGGAGTACCTGACCCGCCAGCAGGAGCGCGAGATGGCGGGCCAGCCCGACCTCATCCTGCAGCTCTCTCGCCACATCCGGGAAGACTTCGAGCGCCGCGGCCGCGGGCCCGTGGAGGTGCGCGCCGACGCCCTCGTCTCGCTCAACGGCCGCCGCATCGCGCGCCTCATCGATCCCGGCGTCGACCTCGCCTCGGTCCGCGACGGCATCGGCCCGGCGTCTTACATCCTCCCGGGCCCGAAGGAGCCTCCGCCGCACCTCCGGCCGCTCTGATCGACGCCAGGCTCCGCGTCAGAACGACGCCTTGGCCCCGACCTGGATCCACCGCGGCGCGTTCGGCCGGGCGCCGAAGGGCCGGCGCGACACGATGTACTCGGAGCCGAGGAGGTTCCGCGCGTTCGCGTAGAGCACGAGCGGCCCGACGACACGCACCCTGGCGCTCGCGTCGATCAGGAGCTGCTCGTCGGTGGCGAGCGCCTGGGCCATGGGCTCGCCGCCGGCCTTCTCGCGCATCGCCGACACGTAGCTTGCGCCCACGACGACGCCGGCGCGCTCGTGCTCGACCCCGACCGACAGGCTCGCCTGGTGCCGCGGCACGTAGGGCATCTCGTCCCCCTTCGCCACCCGGCCGAAGATGGGGTCGTCCGAGGTGAAGCTCGTGAGAAACTCGGTCTGCGTGAGCGTGTAGGCCACGGTGATCGGCAGCTTCAGCTGGCCGAGCGGGATCTCGTGCTCGGCGTAGGCTTCGACGCCGTAGATCCTGGCCTCGCCCGCGTCGTACTGGCGGTCGAGATCCGCGTCGAGGCAGCCGCTCGAGAGCGTGCAGACGTCCGTGATGTTCGAGTAATCGTTGTAGTAACCGATGAGCTCCGCGCGCAGCGGTCCGTCGGCGAAGCGCGCGCCGCCCTCGTAGTTCACGCTGAGCTCGGGCTGGACGTGCTCGTCGCTCCCCGGCGCCGGCGGGCTGAAGCCGCGGTAGACGCCGGCCAGGAGCCCGAGCGCCTCGGTGAGCGCGTAGTAGGCGCCGGCGCCGGGCAGGAGCGCCCGCGCGAGCCGCGTCTGCTCGCTCCCGGCCGCGCGATCCACGAGCGCGGAGCGCATCATCTCGATCCGGACGCCGGGAGTCACCGTGAGCGATCTCCACGTGACCGCGTCGCTCGCATGGAGCGCGGCCGCCTCGGTCCACGCCTCGTTGAACTGGGTCACGACGGTCGGGCCGCCGTCCGGCACGAGCGTGCCCCCGAGCACGTGAAACCCGTTCTCGCTGTGGCGGCGCTCGACCCGATCGTAGTGCAGGCGCAGGCCGTACTCGACGCGGTGCGAGACCGGCCCCGTGGTCGTGTTCCAGCGGACGCGGGTCTCCACGCCATGGGCGGCGAAGTCGCGCTCGTTGGGGCCGATGAGCAGCGCCTCTCCCGGCGTCGAGCTGTCGAGCTGCCCGGTGAGCACGGCGTAGTACACCGCGTTCTGCGGCTTGTCGGGGGCGGCGAGCACGTCGAACAGGTTGGCCCCGCGGAACCCGTTCACCTTGCGCCACGCGCGCGAGAAGTCGTTCCGGTAGACGGTCGTCGTCACCGACACGTCCGGGGACGGCTCGAGCACGTGCGTCAGGGCGACCGCGGTGCGGTGGTTGCGCATCCGGTCGAGCGCGCTCGCGCCGTAGCGGCGGAGCGGGCTCTTCTCGAAGTCCTCGTCCGTGATGCCGAGGTACGTCTCGTTCGAGAGCTCTTCCGAGTACGTGAGCTTGAGGCGGAGCTCGTTCTTGATGCGCGCGGTCGGGTCGACGACGTAGCTGCCCTTGAGCATCACCTCGTTGCGGTAGAACCCGGTGTCCTCGCCGCCCGGGAGCTCCTTGAACCCGTCGCTCCGGAGGTGCACGCCCTCGACGAGGAAGTCCATCTGACCGTCGCTCGACCCGAGATAGCCGTGCGCCTTGCCGTAGCCGTACTCGCCGAGGGCGAGGTCGAGCGCGCCCGAGGCGAGCGACGGGGCGGAGCGGGTGATGAGATCCACCGTGCCGCCCACGGTCTGCGGGCCATAAGCGATGGCGCCGGGCCCCTTGATCACCCGCACGTTCGACATGCGCGTGATCAGGGGAAAGTAATAGGCTGCTGGCGCGGAGTACGGCGCAGGCGAGATGGGGACGCCGTCCTCCATGAGCGTCACCTTCTTGCTGCGATCGGGGTTGACGCCGCGCACACCGATGTTCGGCCGCAGGCCCAGCCCGTCTTCGCCCCTCACGTACACGCCTGGGACGCTGATCAGCACCGCGTGCGGGTCGTCGTGCTCGAAGCGCTCTAGCTGGCGGCTCTTGATCACATGGGCCGAGCCCGCGGTCCTCGTCACGCGCGTTCCCGCGACCGTGACCTCCACCGGCGCTTCGTCGCGAGAGGCCGCCTGCTCCGGCGCAGCAGCGCCCTGGGCCTCCGCCGGCGCTTCGTCGCGAGAGGCCGCCTGCTCCGGCGCAGCAGCGTCCCGACCCTCCGGCGGCGCTCCGGCATCCGGAGGGGAACCCGAGGCGGATGGGTTCCCCGTGGCCCCTGGGCTCGGTTCAGGAGACTGCGCATACGCGCGGGCCAGGGTGAGCAGAAGCACGGGCGCGGCGAGGCCAAGCCGACGCAGGGAGGTACGGAGCAGCATCAAATGTAACAAATATTACAAATAGAAAATTACCGTGCCGCGCGCTCGGCGGGCACGCAGCGTCTCGAACGCGCGGGTATCACGGACCCACTCAAAATGAAAGTCAACATCAATTAGGCAGCGCTCTGCCGCGTCGGGTACGGCATGTCCCGGGATGTCGGCGCGGCCCGTTCTTCGAGCCACGATCCGAGGCTTCCGCGCGATGTTTGCCGCGCCGTCGCGCGCGCGTCGCCCCTCCAGCGCATCCTCCCGCCGCTCGGGCCGTCCCGGAGCGTTCATCGTC
Organism: Sorangium sp. So ce887; assembly: GCF_051521455.1. Lineage (NCBI taxonomy): Bacteria > Pseudomonadati > Myxococcota > Polyangiales > Polyangiaceae > Sorangium > Sorangium sp. So ce887. Next base: position 8,405,465 of record NZ_CP150354.1, read on the forward strand.
GAGGAGTGCTCATGAAATACGATATCGGCATGATCTGCCAGGCCTGCGGCTGCGTCACCATTTTCCAGGCCGGCACCAACACCCCGCGGCGATGCGCTCGCTGCGATGACGTGGACATGGATCCCCCGCCCGCGCTGCCGTCGCGCGAGCGGTCGGCGTGCTCCGGCGGGCGCAGCCGCCGACTCGAGGCCGCGCAGCTCGACTGGATGGAGTGATCAGACCGGCGCGCCGAGCTGCCGGAGGAGCTCTCGCACCACCCCGCGAGCGCAGTGCTCCCGGTAGGCGCGCGTCGAGCGCACGTCATCGATGGGCGAGATGTCCTGCGCCACCGCGGCGTCGAGCTCCGCCGCGGTGAGCTCGTCGAGCGGGTGCGACAGGCAGAGCGCGCGCACGCTCGGCAGGAGCGCCGTCGTGGGCGCGACCGACGCCATCCCCAGCCCGAGCCGAACGAGCCGCCCGGATCGCACCTCGGCCACCCCCGCGAGCGCGACCTTCGAGATCGCCTGAGCCCGGCGCGCGCCGACCTTCCGCCAGTACCAGGGCGTTCCGGGCTCCGGCAGCGCGATCTCCACGGCGACGATCACCTCGTCCGGCGCGCGCGATGTGCGCTTGTAGCCCGTCTGCAGGGCGCTCATCGGGATGCGCCGCTCCCCCCGGACGCTCTGCACCACGACGATCGCGTCGTAGGCGGCGAGCGCGGCGACGCCGTCGGCCGCCGGCGACGCGGTGGCCAGGTTGCCGCCGAGCGTGCCGCGCGCCTGGATCTGCACCGCGCCCACGTCGCGGCTCATCCGCGCGAGGAGCGGCGCCCGCCGGGCGATCGCGTCGCTCCGGCGCATCTCCAGGTAGGTCGTCGCGGCGCCCACCCGGAGCGTGTCGCCCGAGATCGAGATGCCGCGCAGGTCCGGGAGCCGGGACACGTCGACGACGATCGGCGGCGCCGCCGGATCGGCGCTCGCCGGCGGCGCCGCCGCCGGGGCCGGGGCGGGCACACCGAGCGGAGGCCTGAGCTCCTGCTCGACGACCCAGTCGGTGCCGCCGGCCAGGAGCGCGACCGGCGCGCCGCGCGCGGCCTGCTCCGCCACGAGCTCGCACAGGGGGCCGAGCCCGGAGACGCGCCGCATCTCGAACAGGGGGAGATCCGCGATGCTCACGGGGCCCTCCCCCCTCCCCGGCGCAACGCCGCCGCGGCGCGGACGCTCTCGACGATCCGCTGGTAGCCGGTGCAGCGGCACAGGTTGCCCGCGAGCGCCTCGCGCACGTCGAGCTCCGAGGGATCCGGGTTCCGCACGAGCAGCGCCTCGGCGGAGACGAGCATGCCGGGCGTGCAGATCCCGCACTGCGCGCCGCCCTCCTCGACGAAGCAGCGCTGCAACGGCGACAGGTGCCCGGCGGCGGCGAGGCCCTCGACCGTCGTCACGTGCCGCCCCTCGCACTGCCCGATCGCGACGAGGCACGCGTTCACGGGGTCGCCGTCGATCAGCACCGTGCACGCGCCGCACTCGCCCTCCGCGCACCCCTCCTTCGTGCCCGTGAGCCCGAGCGGCCCCCGGAGCGCATCGAGCAGCCGCGAGAGCGGCGGCAGATCGACCTCGCGCGGCGAGCCGTTGACGACGAGCGATACCTTCATGCGCGCTCCCCTCTCCCCGCCGCCGTCCGCGGCGCCGCGGCGCCGCGCGCCGCCTCGAACAGGCGCTCCGGCGTGAGCGGCAGCGCGCACGCGGCGATCCCCGTCGCGTGCTCGACCGCCGCGGCCACCGCGGGCGCGCCGCCATCCATCGGCATCTCGCCGATGCCCTTGGCCCCGCCGCCCGGACCGAACGGGAACGGCGCCTCGACCAGGACGACATGGAACGGCGGCGCGTCGAGCGACGTCGGGATGATGTAGTTGGTCATCCTCGGGTTCCTGATCTTGCCGCCCTGCCAGACGATCTCCTCGGAGAGCGCCCAGCCGATCGCCTGGAGGCTGCCGCCCTCGATCTGCCCCTTGCACATCACCGGGTGGATCGCCTTGCCCACGTCCGCGGCCGACCAGAAGTCGACGACGGTCACCTCGAAGGTGTCGAGGTCCACCTCGACCTCGGCCACGTCGCACGCCCAGCCGAAGCACGGGTACGCGTCTCCCTTGTAGGCCTCGTCGTCCCAGCGCACGTAGCTCGGCGGCTCGTACTGCTTCAGCGACGTCACCTTCCCCTCGCGGGCGAGCAGGCGGTCGGCGGCCTCCTCGAAGCTCAGCGCCGGAGGCGCCGCGCTGCTCGCCTGCCCCTCCTGCGCGGCGCGCGGCTGCCGCGCCGCCTCCTGCTCCTCGCGCACGCGGCTCGCCAGCTCGCGCGCCGCGGCCTCGAGGATCGACCCGACCACCATGACGGTGCGCGACGCCACCGTGGGGCCCGAGTCGGGCACCGTCGTCGTGCACGGCACCTCGAACTCGACCCGATCGAGCGGCAGCCCCGCCGCGTCCGCGGCGATCTGCCGGAACACCGTCTCCGTCCCCTGGCCGATGTCGGTCGACGCCGTGCGGATGCGGAGGCGCCCGCCGGGCGCGAGGTCCACCGCGATCTTGCCCTTGTAGTAGCGCTCGCCCGACCCGGTGAAGCCCGCGCCGTGCATGAACACGGACAGCCCGATCCCGCGCGCCACGCGCCCGCGCACGACCGGACCGGCCGCGCGCTTCTGCCGGTAGCCGCTCGCCGCGATCGCCTTCGCGATGCACTCCTCGCCCGCGACGCTCTCGCGGAGCACCTGCCCCGTCGCGGTCGAGTCGCCGGGGCGCAGCACGTTCTTCGCCTTCAGGTCGAGCGGATCGCAGCCGAGCTCCCCCGCGACGCGGTCGAGGTGCCGCTCGATCGCCCAGATCGTCTGCGGCGCGCCGAAGCCGCGGAAGGCGCCGTTCGGCGGCGTGTTCGTCGCGACGGCGGTCGCCTCGATCCAGACGTCGTCCCAGCGGTAGGCGCCCGACGCGTGGAGGGCGCCGCGCGACAGGACGACCTGCGACAGCGTCGCGTACGCGCCGCCATCCATGAGGACCCGGATCTTCAGCGCGCGGAGCGTCCCGTCCCGATCGCAGCCGCTCGTGATCTCGCAGGACGCCGGGTGGCGCTTCGTCGTCGCCTCGATGTCCTCCGTCCGGTCGTAGATCATCCGCACCGGGCGGCCGCTCTTCCTCGCCAGGAGCGCCGCGTGGAGCGCGATGATCGACGGGTACTCCTCCTTGCCCCCGAAGCCGCCCCCGGTCACCGACTGCGTGATGTGAATCCGGTCGGGCGGCAGCCCAAACGCCTTCAGGAACGCCTTCTGCACGTAGAACGGGCACTGGATCGAGCCGGTCGCGTGCGCGCCTGCCTCGTCCCACCAGGCGATGACCCCCTGCGGCTCGATGTAGAGCTGCTCCTGGTGATGCGAGGCGTACGTCCCGGTGACGACCACCTCGCAGCGCGCGAGCGCCGCGTCGATGGCGGCCTCGCTGCGCTCACGCTCGGCGTCCGCGCACCCCTTCGTGATGAGGTACCGCTTGATGACGTTGTCGGTGCCCCAGAGGATCTCGTCGCCCTCGAGCGCGGCGCGCATGTCGAGCACCGGCGGCAGCGGATCGATGTCGAGCGTGACGGCCTGGACCGCCCGCGAAAGCTTCAGCCGGTCCGCGCAGCCGAGCAGGACGATCGGCTCGTAGGCGTGGTTCACCTTCCCGGTCCCGAGGATCGGCTGATCGTCCAGGATCAGCGCGACCACGTTGACCGGGACGTCCTCGGCGAGCACCACCGTGACGTCGCTCCAGTCGAACGCGGGGTCGAACCGCACCCCTCGGAGGATCCCGCGCGGCACCGGGCTCCGCACGGTGCGCCCGAAGATCTCGCCCGGCATCGCCGGGAGATCGTCGACGTAGCGCGATGCCCCCGTGACCTTGGGGGGGCCGTCGGCGCGGGGCACGCTGCTCCCCACGGCGCTTGCTGAGGCTGGAGGGCTCGTCGCCATTCTTCTGCTCCTCCTCACCGACGATAGCCCGGTCGCCCGGGTGACGTCGACCCGGGCGCGCTGCGCGACGTCGTCGACGAGCGCCGATCGCCCTCAGGTGAGGAAGCGCGGCGGCCCCCCGAGCACGCGGATCACGTCCACCGGGATGTTCAGGTCGTGCAGCACCCTCGGATCGTCCACCTCCTCGCCCACGCACCTGTCGCCGAGCGCCCTCAGGTGCTCGCGGAGCGGCGGCGGATCCGGCTCGAGGTAGCGCTGCAGCGCCTCGGCGCGCAGCACCACCGGGTGGCCGCCGCGGCCGAGGTGCCGCGGCCGCACCGCGAGCGGCGGCGCCTCGGACGGCGCGCCCGCGTCGAGCCGGGCGATCAGCCGCGCCACCGTCGCGGCGCTCGCGGGGGGCACGTCGACCGGCGTCACGACGACGGCGTCGGCGTCGCCGATGCGCGGCGCGGCGACGGCCAGCGAGCCCGCTGGGCCGAGGTCGTCCGGGGCGGTCCACGAGACCAGGTCGATGCCCGGCCGCACGTGGGCCAGGAGCGCGTGAAAGACGGAGGTGCGCACCACCACGAGCACCCGCGCGCTCTCGGCCGCGAGCCGCGCCTCCGCGTGCGCGATGGCCAGCGGCCGCTCGACCCCTCCCTTCGCCCCCGCGGGCCAGGCGAGGAGCGCCTTCGGCCCCCCGAGCCGCTTGCCCGCGCCCGCGGCGAGCACGATCGTGATCACGGTCTTCATCGAGCCTGCTCCTCCCCCGCCTGCGCGGCCGCGGCGGTCGACCCCCGAGCGCGCTGTCGCCCCGAGCGCCAGGCGACCAGCTCCGCGGCGAGGGCGACGCTGATCTCGGCCGGAGTGCGCGCCCCGATGTCGACGCCGACCGGCATCCGGACCCGCGCGACGTCGCTCTCCGACACCCCCTTCGACTCGAGCCGCGCGCGCGTGCGCGCCGCCTTCGCCCGGCTCCCGACCCCGCCGACGTAGCCGAACCCGCGCGCGAGCGCCCACTCGATCGCCGCCTGGTCGAGCCCGTGGTCGTGCGTCATCACGAGCGCCGCCGCCTCGCCGAGATCCCTCGGCAGGCCCGCCGCCACCTCGGGGTCGTCGTGATCTGCGAGCACGAGCCGCACCTGCTCCGCGAGCGCGGGCAGGGGCCCCTGCTGCGCGCCGTCGTGCAAAGGCGGCACGCCGGTGAGCGGCCCCGACGGCGGCACGCGGGCGGGATCGGCGGCGGCGGCGCGCGCGTCGCAGAGGGTGACCCGGAAGCCCAGCGACGCGAGGAGCGGCGCCGCGAACGCGCCCACGTGCCCGGCGCCGATCACGAGGACGTGCACCGCGGGCAGCATCGGCTCGATGAGGACCTCGACCGAGCCGCCGCAGCACATCCCGAGGCTCGGGCCCAGCCGGAAGGTCTCGAGCTTCGGGGTGCTGGCGAGCTCGTCGAGCGCGCGCCCCATGATCCCGAGCGCCGCCCGCTCGACGGCGCCGCCGCCGATCGTGCCGATCGCGGTGAGATCCTCGAGCAGGCAGAGCTTCTGCCCCGGCGTCGACGGCGCCGAGCCGTGCCGCGCCACCACCGAGGCGAGCACCACCCGCCGCCCCGCCTCGAGCGCGCCGAGCGCCGCGCGCAGCACGTCGTTCGGCAACGCCGTCCGCGGGATGACCTGGCTCAGATCCGGCATGGTGGAACTCTAGCGACCCGGGGACCGAAAACGAGAGCGCCGAGAGGTCCCACGCTGAAAGAGCTTGCCGGAACGGCGCGCTTGTCGCGAAAGTCGAGCGCGCGCGGCGAGCGACGCAGGCACCCCCTGGATCCCGGCCGGCTGCATCCGCCGGGATCCCCAATGAAAACGTGGAGATCCCAGACTCGATGAGCTCCCCCGCCACGCCCGACCCCGACCTCCAGCGCGCCCTCTCGGACCCGGGCTTCACGCCGGGGCGCCGCCACTTCACCGCCCTCCTCGAGCTGCTCGAGACGGCCGGCGAGCCCGCCGAGCTGGCCGAGCGGGCGCTGCGGCGCGCCGGCGCGGCCGCGCTGCCGGCCGCGCTCGAGCGCGCCGCAGGCGCGGCGCCGTCGCTGCGCGCGCCGCTCACCCGGCTCATCGGCAAGCTGATGGCCGCCGCGCCGCTCGATCCCCAGGTCTCGGAGCGGGCGCGCGACTACCTGCTCGCCTGCCTCCGCGACGACGATCGCCGCACGCGCCGGATGGCGGCGGTGGCGCTCGGCAAGCCGAAAGCGGCGGATCTCGGTCGCCCGCTCGTCGAGCAGGCGCTCGCCGAGGCGGCGCGCAGCGAGCGCTCGCCCGACGTCCGCCGCGCGCTGATCGACGCGCTCGGCAAGGTCGGCGGCGGCGTCGCGCTCGACGTGCTGGCCGAGCTCGGCGGCGACGACGACGTCACCGGCGTGCGCGCGCGCGCCGAGCTCCTGGCCAGGAGGACCCTGTCGCGCGGCGAGCCGTCGGAGATCGCCGGCGATCGCGCGCCGGAGCTCCCTGTCCGCGTGGCGGTGCGCTGCCGGCGCGGGCTCGAGGCGATCCTCGCCGAGGAGCTCGCGGCGCTCGACAAGGACTCTCCCGGCGGGGCGCTCGTCCCCGAGCTCCGGAGCGATCCGTGCGGCGGCACGCGCGTCGAGGTGATGCTGAGCGGCCGCCTCGACGTCCTGTTCGGGGCCCGCACGATGCTGTCGATCGCGCTGCCGCTGCCGCTGCGGAAGCTCGATCCGGGCGCCGATCTCGCCGCGGCGGTCGCCGAGCGCCTGCTCTCGCGGGAGTCGCTCGAGATCCTGCGCCGCTTCACGCTCGGCGCGATCCGCTACCGCATCGACTGGGCCGGCGGCGGCAAGCGCCGGGCAGCGGTGTTCCGCGCCGCGGCGGCGGTCGAGGCAGGGGCCCCGGAGCTCGTGAACGATCCGACGCAGAGCACGTGGGACGTGGTCGTCTACGAGGGCGCGGGCCGCGTCCGGGTCGAGCTCGCGCCGCGCCTGCCCGACCCGAGGTTTACGTACCGCCGGGGCGACGTGCCCGCGGCGTCGCACCCGACGATCGCGGCGGCGCTCGCGCGCATCGCGGGGGTGCGCGCCGACGACGTCGTCTGGGATCCGTTCGTCGGCTCGGGCCTGGAGCTCTGCGAGCGCGCCCTGCTCGGGCCGTACCGGCGGCTCGTGGGCTCGGATCGCGATCCTCGGGCCCTGGAGATCGCGCGGGAGAACCTCGACGCCGCGGGCGCGCGCGACGCGGAGCTCCTCCAGCGCGACGCGTACGGTGGGCCGCCCCCGGGCGACGCCCCCACGCTGATCCTGACCAACCCGCCCCTCGGCAGGCGCGTCGAGCGCACGGGAGAGCTCGACGCCATGCTCGACCGCTTCGTCGAGGGCGCCGCGCACGCGCTCGCACCCGGCGGCAGGCTTGTGTGGATCTCGCCGTTCCCCGAGCGGACCGAGGCGGTCGCGCGCCGCTCAGGCCTCCGGCCCGAGGCGCTCCAGCGCGTGGACCTGGGCGGCTTCGACGCCCAGATCCAGAGCTTCCACAAGGCGGCGGTCCAGCCGCAGGCGAGCCTCGACCGAGGCGACGGCCGGCGCGGGGATCGGCTGGACCGTCCCCTCCCCGGGCGCGCCGGGCGCGGCCCCCAGCAGGCCGAGCTGCGCGGCGAACAGCATCGCCCCCGCCGCCAGGAGGAGCGCCACGAGCACCGCGATGATCATCCCAAGCCGCCCCGAGCGATCGGGGGGCGGGTCGGTGGTCATGCCGTCGAGCCTGCCGAAGGGCGGCGACGCCGGCGCGGCTGAGCCCTGCTGCGCCGGAGCCGCGCTCGGCTGCGCGGCGAGGGCGTTCTGCGGGGGCGGCGATGCCGGCTGTCGCGGGCTGACCGCACCGACGGCAGCGGCGCGCGGCCCGGGGAGCCCGCCGCTCCCGGCGTCGGGGCTCCCGGACGCAGGGGCCAGGGGCACCCCCGGCGCGCGATCGACCGGCGCTCCAGCGGGGCGGCCTTTCGCCGCCGCGTCGGCGAGCGCCCGTGGCGTGCTGACCGACGCTGCCGCCATGACCTGAAGCGGCGCGTCGGACGTGGTCTGGGATGCCTCCCGCGTCCGCGTGGGGACGTCGTCCTCGTCGTCCTCGTCGTCGACGACCGTGGGCGCATCCAGCGTGGGCTCGTCGTGGATGTCGTCGTCGAGATCGCCCAGGAAGGGCATGTCGTCGTTGCGCTGCGGATGCGGCCTCGCCAGCGCGCCGTGCTCAGCGCCCGGACGCTCGCGCCCAACGAACGCCGGGGCCGGCGCCCCGAGCGCCGACGGCTCGCGAGGACCTCCGGCGGGCAACCCCGCGCTCGTTCCGGGCCGCCCGGCGCTGCTCACGCGGTGCGCGACGGAGGGCGTTCCTCCGAAGGGCGGCGGCGCTGCGGCCGCCGGCCCCGCCGCTCCGCGGAGGTCCAGGGGCGACCCCTCCCGCGTGAGCGTCATCGGCTTCTCGCCTTCGCGCTCGTCGCCGAACGACTGGGTCAGCGGGACCGCCCCGACGCCCGGGAGCCGCCCTCGCGCGGCCGGAGCGCGGCCTCGCGTTGCTGGAGCGGCTGGCGCTGCAGCTGCAGGCGCTGCCACGGGCGCCCTGGGGACGGGGGCGGCACCCAGCCTCGGCGACGACGCGCCGTGGTACGCCGCTGGAGGCTGCGGGCGCTCAGGCGGAAGTTGCGGCGGCGGCTGCCCTGCGGCCGCTGCCGCCGTGCGCTGCGCGATGATCGCGTCGAGCTGGCTCGAGCTCAGCGGCGCGACGCGCATCAGCGTCCGCACTTCGTCGTCGTCCTCGTCGTTCGTCGCGTCCTCGTCGTCGAGCGGGAGCAGCGTGCGCACCGCGGGGTCGGGGTGCCATTCCTCGAGGGCGCGCCGGAAGGCGGCGGCGTTTGTCGTGCGGACGGAGCGATCGCGCTGGAACGCGTCGTCGAGGACCCGCTGGAGATCGTCGTCGCCGACGTCGAAGACCGCGAGCGGCGCCGGCGAGGAGCTCGCGATCCTTTGCCGCGTCTCGGCGTCGCTCCCGCCGCCGAAGGCGCTCGTCCCGGTCAGCACCTCGTAGAGCGTCGCCGCGATGGCCCACACGTCGTCGCCGGGCGAGAGCGTCCCGCCCGCGATGCGCTCGGGCGACTGGTAGGCGGCGCGGCTCGGCGTCTGGCGCAGATCAGCCAGGATGGCCTTCGAGGTGCGGTCGACCGCGGTCGTGAGCACGCACTCGGGCGAGATGGCCCCGTGCGCAACGCCGAGGGCGTGCAGCGCCTCGATCCTCTTCGCGAGACGGATGGCCCAGCCGACGGCGTCGAGCTCGTTCAGCGGGCCATCGCGCAAGATCCGAGTTGCAAGCGTTTCCACTTACGAAGCCAGGGTAGTACCGGTTCGCCGAAGTTTGTACCGGGATCCGCGTGCAGTTCGCACCGGGACCGACCAATTCCGGGATGCGCGTCCAGCCGCGCACCTTCCTCGGGGGCGGCGCCCCCGACGGACGGCGCCGGCGCGGGGATCTGCGGCGCGGGGGGACGCGCTCGTCACGACCGCTCGCCCCCGGTCGCGTCGGTCGGGACGATACGGACGCGGCGCACCCTCCGGCCAGCCACGTCCATGGCCACCAGCGTATAGCCCTCGCACTCGACGCGCTCACCGGCCTCCGGTGGGTGCTCGAGCCGGCCGAGCATATAGCCGCCGACCGTCTCGACGGTCTTCACCTCGGGCAGCAGCACGATATGGGCGTCGCGCTCCAGGTCCGCGAGCAGCACGCGGCCGTCGACGTCGACGATGCCGCCGCCGCGGCGGTGGATGGGCGGCACCTCCTCGTCGTTCTCATCGCGGATCTCGCCGACGATCTCCTCGATGAGGTCCTCCATCGTGACGAGCCCGATGAACTCGCCCGAGGCCGAGGTGATGATCGCCACAGGCACCTGGCGCGCCTGCATCTCGAGGCGGAGGCGCTCGACCGAGGTGTTCTCGCGCGCGAAGATCGGCTTGCGGAGCAGCTCGGCCACGCGCGTCGCGCGGCGTCGGTGGCTCAGGACGTCGAACAGATCGCGGAGGTGCAGGTAGCCGAGCACGTTCTTGCCCTGCTCGTCGAGCACCGGGTACCGGGAGTACCCGGCGTCCGCCACGGTCCGCACCGCCTCCTCGATCGTCATGTTCGCGCGCAGGATCGCCGCGTCGGAGCGGAGCGACATCACGTGCCGCGCCGTGCGCCGGCGCAGGTCGAAGATGCGCACGAGCATGCTGCGCAGCGCCGGATCGAGCCCCGCGGGGCTCTTGGTCAGGAGCAGCCGGAGCTCCTCCGAGGTGTGCGCGATCTCGGCCTCGCCGACCGGCCGGAGCCCGAAGAGCCGGACGAACCCGTTTGCCATCGAGTTGAGCACCCAGATCACCGGCCACATCAGGACGAAGAACCCGTGCAGCGGGCGCGCCGCCCAGAGCGTGACCTTCTCCGTCCGCTGGATGGCGAGCGACTTCGGCGCGAGCTCGCCGATCACCGTGTGGAGCGCCATGATCACGATGAACGCGATGCCCACGGCGAGGGCGTGCGCGCCGACCCCCGACCACGCGCCGATCGGCGCGAGCATCGGCTCGATCAGGTGGGCGATCGCGGGCTCGCCGATCCAGCCGAGCCCGAGCGACGCGAGCGTGATACCCAGCTGGTTGGCCGAGAGGTACTCGTCGAGCCGCTGCGACATCTGCAGCGCGAGCCGCGCGCGCGCATCCCCCTCGCGCACGAGCTGCTCCAGCCGCGTCGGCCGCATCTTGACGATGGCGAACTCGGAGGCGACGAAGAACGCGTTGAGGAGCACCAGGAGCGCGGTGCCCAGGAGATAGACAAACGTCATGCCGGTCGACGTCCCCCCGCGGAGGCGCCTGCCCCCCCGCGCCTCCCCGGCGACGAACCGCGCTTAAATCCGCGCACGATCGAGGATCTTGCTTCGCAGGTCCGGGTCGTCGTTGCTGAGTCCATCGACGAGAGCATCGGCCGGAGACTGCCCCTTGGCGATGAGCGCGCTGAGCCGGTCGAGGTGGACGCGCTCGTCCTTGCCGCTCTTGTTCAGGCGCGCGCGCCGCTCGAGGCCGCCCGAGGCGATCGAGACGAGCTGCTCGGCCATCGCCGCGAGCGGCTTGCCGCGGAATGTAGCGCGGAGCGCGCGCTCGGCGATCATCGGGCGCACGGCCTCGAGCTCATCGAACCTGAAGCTCTCGGACAGGGCGTCGGCCTCGTCGAGCGCGCGCGCGTCGTACAAGATCCCCGTCCACAGCGCCGGGAGCGCGCAGACCAGGTTGCCCGGCAGCGAGTCCGCGCCGCGGACCTCGAGGGTCCGCTTCAGTCGGACCTCCGGGAAGAGGGTGTTGAGGTGCATCTCCCAGTCGGCGCGGGTGGCCCGGTGCCCATCGCGGCCGTGCTCCAGGAACTCACGGAACGTCTGCCCCGTGTTCTCGATCACCTCGCCGTCGCGCTTGATGAGGAACATCGGCGCGTCGACCGCCCACGCGACGTAGTCCGAGAAGCGGCGGCCGCGCTCGAGCACGTTGCGGAGCAGCCCCTGCCGCGACGGGTCGACGTCGAGCCAGACCTTGGCGCGGTAGCTCCGCCCGCCGAACAGCGCGCCCTCGTAGAACGGCGAGTTCGCGAAGATGGCCGTCACCAGCGGGGAGAGCCGGAGCGACACGCGGAGCGCGCGCATCGCCGCCTCCTCGCTGGCGTAGTCGAAGTTCGCCTGCACCGTGGCGGTGCGGCGCATCATGTCGAGGCCGTGCGCGCCGCGCGTCGGCAGGTAGCGCCGCATGATCGCGTAGCGCCCCTTGGGCACCCAGGAGAGCTCGGCTTGGGACGCGAACGGGTGGAACCCGATGCCGAGCCACGCGAAGCTGAGCTCGGCGGAAATGTCGCGCAGCTCCGCGAGGTGCCCGCTCATCTCCATACAGATCTGGTGGATGTTCTCGAGGGGCGCCCCGGACAGCTCGAGCTGCCCGCCTGGCTCGAGGGTCACCGAGGCGCCGGCCCGGGCGAGCGCGATCAGCGGACCGCCGGGGGTCTCGTGCTCGGGCGTCCAGCCGTGCCGCTCGACGAGCGCCTGGAGCACGGAGAGGATGCTCCGCTCACCCTCGTAGGGGATGGCGGCGCCCGTCCTGGCATCGACCCCGAACTTCTCCGCCTCGGCGCCGATCCGGTGGAGCGACTCGGGCTTCACCGCTTCGTGGAAGGGAAACATCAGATCGTCGAACGTCTTCAACGGTTGAGACATCGACTCGCTCGCGTGGCTTGCATCGGCCATCATCACGGTTCCGGTTTGTTTCGTTCTCGCCTAGAGCGCACGCCTAAGCAGGGGCGCGCGCTGCGTCGTACGGAGCATCTTCGCGAGCGCACCGAGGTGCGCCAGCGTTGTCCCCGTCCCTCCCCCGAGCATTCGCGCGCCCGCCTCGATGAGCCGCGCCGCGGACACGGCCCAGGCGTCGCACGCCTCGGCGGGCGAGGGGCGTTCGGCCCCCTCTCCATGCGCGGGCTCGACGCCGAGCAGCACGCCGACCTGGGCCTCGTGGGCGACGCCCTCGAGGCGCCGGAGGATGTTGAGCCCGAGGTCGACCGACGCGATCTCGAAGAGCAGCGCGTCCGCGCCGCTGTCGAGCGCCCCCCGGGCGACCTCCTCGAAGCCCTCGCCGTCGGCGGTACGTCCGGCCCCGTCGAGCTCCACGAGCGCCCACGTCGCCAGCTGCGTCGTGCTGGCGCTGACCACCGCCGCGCGGCGCGCGAGCCGCGCGACCGCGGGGGAGACGCACGCCGCCTGGACGGGATCGAAGCCGCAAGCGACGAGGATCTCGCAGCCGGCGGCCGCCAGCCTGGCCGCATGGACCGCGTAATCTTCCGCAATCCGGTCGGCCATGGGCGCGGCGGCAGTGTGGCCCAGGATACCGGCCACCGCCACGCGGCGAGCGGCCGCGCCTGCCGCCTCCGCCGCGAGCTCGACCGCTGTTCCGGTCAGCGCGGCGGCTCGGAACCCCATGCCGATGGGCGCCAGGGCACGCGTCGTCGTCGCGGACGTGAGGGCCCGGACCACGTCGATCCCCAGCGCGATCTCCTGCTCGTGGAGCTCCGCGATCGTCCGAGGCGACTCGCGGAGCAGCCGGCCGAGGGCGGTGTTGGAGGAGACCGAGGCGCCCCGGCCGCGGAGCGAGGCGAGCGGATCGCCGCTGATGATGAGCGGACGACCTACCGGAGGCCGAAAGGTGGAGGCCTCGAGCGCGTTCACGTCCTTCGCTGCTTTCCAGGGCTCCTCTACCACCGGTCTATAAGGGGAAACTAGCCCAAGACAGCCCCTCCGCGTCGCGAAATGGTGCGGGCCAGCGGTCTGGAGCACAGCGATCCATGCAGCGGAGTCGGGGGCAACCTGACGGATGCTCGCCGGTGCTGGGCGTGACGGCGGCGCGGAACGGGGGATCAGCGATCATCGGGGCTCGGTTGTGCCGCGGGCCGTCATACGGCGGGGAGGCTCCGGCCTCCTACCCCGCGGCCGCGGCGTGCGACGAACTTCCGGTCGAAGAGCCGCACCCGCCGGACGAACAGATCGAGCAGGAAGACGAGCATGGCGGCATAGATGAACCGCTGCCAGAGCTCCTCGTGGAAGGTCACCTTCTCCCCGGCCGGGTCGAAGATGGCCGCCACGCCGTTCGGATCGACCGCGCCGCCGGTCAACGTCGCGGCCTTCTCGAGGGTCGTGAGCTCGGGCTCGAAGCTTGCGTACTCGCGGGGGTACGGGTTCGAGACGTGGCCGTAGCTGACGGCGACAGGCCGGAGCGAGCCGTCCTCGGCCTCGCGAAGGTGTTCCGCCCGCAGCAGGAAGGAGCCGTACCGATCCAGCGCGAGCGCCGTCTCGTACCGGCCCGGCGCGGTCTGACGCATGTCGACCACCCGCGTCGTCCCGCCCGGCTCGGGCCCGATGATGCTGAGCCGGGAGGACAGGTTGTTCTCGAACCGGTCGTCTGCCCCGAACGCGTCCACCGACGCGCGCAGCTCTCCGTCCACGATCTCGGCCTTCATGTCGAGCTCGCGCCGGTGCTTCTGGCGCATGTGCTCATGGATGAGCTGCCCCCAGAACTTCTCGAAGCCCGGCCACCTCAGCCACTCCACGGCCCAGCGCGCCTTGACGTCGCTCGTCCAGGCCAGCGTCCACCCGAGGCCGACCCGCCAGCGCGCGAGGATCGGCTCCTCGGTGTCGCTCGTGAGCAGCTCCTGGGCCGGCGACGGCTTCAGCTTGGTCGAGACGTAGCCGTGCAGGTTCGGCGCCGTGCGGATGTCGATGCCGCGGAGGAACGCCGCGTCGCCGACCTGCGTGACCGGAAACCACTCCTCGACGGCAGCGGCGCGCGCGACCATCTCGGTCTCCTTGGTGAAGATCCGCGGCAGGTTGTTCGGATCGGGGACCGCGTGGAAGCGCCCTCCGCCCACGTCGGCGATCATCTTGAGCAGCTGCTCGTCGAGGTCGTTCCCCAGCCCCACGGTGGTCACCGTGATCGACTCCGCGATCATCGCGGACACGAGGTCGCGGATGCCGCCCGTCGACGCCTTGCCGTCGGTGAGGAGGATGACGTGCTTCTTGCGCGCCTGGGTCACGGTCATGTCCTGGTAGGCGGCGTCGAGCGCGGCGAAGATCTCGGTCCCGCCGCCCGGCTGGATGCGCGCGATCTCGCCGGCGATCCGCGAGCGGTTGCGCGCGGGCTGCATCTTCACGTACCGGGTCGGCGCCGAGTCGAACGCGATGACCTCGATCAGGTCGTCGGACGACAGGACCCCGGCGGTCGCCTTCGCCGCGGCCTTGGCCATCTCGAGGGGCAGCCCGGTCATCGACCCCGAGCGATCCATGACGAGCGCCATCGCGACGCTCGGCATGTCCTTCTTCCGCTCGTTGTCCATCCGCACCGGCAGGATCCGCTCGATGGTGGTGCGGTACCAGCCGCCGAGGCCGTACCCTGACTCGCCGCCGGCGAAGAGGAACCCCCCGCCGAGATCGCGCACGTAGCTCTCGATGATCTCCTGCCCCTGCAGGCTGAGCGCTTCCTTCGGGGTATCGGACACGATCAGGAAGTCGTAGCGCTCCATCTCCTTGAGGGAGCCGGGGAAGCCGGCCGGCGGCCTGACGTCAACGTCGAGCTGCTGCGCGGTGAGCGCGCTCGAGAGCGGGCCGGCGTGCTGCGGCGTCCCCTCGATGTAGAGCACCGACGGGCGTCCGGGCACGTCGATGGTGGTCGCGTACCGGTTGTTCTCCTTGAATTTGTCGTCGGCGATCTGGTCGAGCTCGAGCGCGTAGGTCACCTGCCCCGCGATGCGCACGACGCTCTTGAACACGACGTCGTTCGGCCCCGCCTTGAGCTCGAGATCCCGGATGCCCTCGAGGCCGTTCAGCGCCTCCCCCTGGAACAGCCGCACACGGGCCTTTGTGGCGCGGCTGGCATAGATGTCGGCGTGGATCTCGAACGTCTCGCCGACCTTGACGCGGTCCGGCATCCTGAGCTCGCGCACCGCGACCTCGGGCGGCGCGGGTCGCCGGTACGGGATGGAGAACAGCCGTACCCCGAAATCGCGCGCCCGGTTGGCCTCGGCCAGCACGTCGCCGTCGGTCTGGACGCCGTCCGACATCAGCACGGCGCGCTTGAGATAGCCGGGCGGGTACAGCCCGTAGGCCAGCTGAAGCGCTGCCTGGAGGTTCGAGCCTGCGCCGAGATCGCCGCGCTGTCCTTTCTCGTCGAGGTGGCGGCCGATGGCCGGCGCGCGCCGCTCTGCGTCGCGGCCGGCCGCCTCGCCGGCGGCGTGCTCGACGAGCCGCGGCCGTCGCGCGAACGTGATCACCTTGATCACGCCGTCCTCCGGCTTCTCGGCGAACGCCTTGTCGACCGCCGCGCGCGCGTCGCCGAGCGACTCGTCGGTGACGGACTCCGAGACGTCGATGAGATAGATGGTGGCGACCTTCTCCGTGGTCGCGGTCCTCGCGAGCCGCGAGAGCCCGAGCGCGATCAGCGCGACGAAGGCGATCCTCAGCAGCACGGAGAGCACGCGCTGCGGGAGGGGAAGGTCGGCGAGCGATCCCGCGAGGACGCCCACGAACCAGGGGGCGAGCAGGAGCGCGCCGAGCATCTTCGGGTTGAGGAGCTCGTACTTCACCCCCTCGCGCACCCACGTGAGCGTCGGATCCGGATGCAAGATGACGTACTTCCGGTACGCCCAGAACAGGATCCCACCGAGGGCGGCGCAGGTGATGGCCCACGCGACGACGCGGAACTTGCGGCCACTGAACGCGCTCACACCGTCACCCTCCTGTGGTACGTGAACCACTCGATCGCGGTCACGAGGAGCACCGCCGCGAGCAGGTAGACCCAGAGCTCACGGCGAACGCCGATCTTGAACTCGCTCACCGCGCCCGCGCCGCGTCCGTCGACCTTGAGCTCGGCGGCGGGTGCGATCGCGCTCTCCTGCGGCGCGGAGAGGTTCGCGGCGAACATGCTCTCCTCCTGCGCGCCGGCGGCGCCGACGCGCAGCGTATAGAAGCCGGCGTGCTGTCCGAGGAAGACGGCGCGCCCGTCCTGGATCGGGACCGCCCGCTTCGTCCCGTCGGGCAGCTCCAGGCTGGCCGACTCCGCGGACGAGGACGCCGGGATGTGCCAGACGGCGCCCGTGCGGAACGAGGAGATGTAGCTCGTGTCCTCCTCGACGAAGTCGTTGATCGCGTTGAGCAGGAAGAGCGGCCAGGCGATGCGGAGGGGGAAATCGCTCTCGCGGACGTCGAAGCCGAGCGCGACGAATTTGACGCCGCCGCGCCGCCCCTCGATGAGCAGCGGGCCCTTGTAGCTCCGGCCGACGACCCTGTCTTCCTTGTTGCCCTTGAGCACATGGGCGCGCGCGACGTTCACGTCGCTGAGCGCCGTGTAGCGCAGGAGCGGGTGCTTCGCGTCGAGCTCGTCGAACCCCAGACGGTAGTTCGGGTCGTCGTCCAGGATCTCCTTGCCTACCTCGAACGGGAGGGTGGTCCCGGTCGGGTTGAGGTAGAGCAGGCTCCCGCTCCCCGGCGCGACGCTCGGCGCCACGCCGTCGAAGATGGTCACGTCGAACGACGACGCCGTCGGGTAACGCTGCGGCTCGACGTACGTCACGTCGAGGTACTCGTCGAGGAGCAGCGCCGCCTCGAGGAACATGTTCCCCGCGGAGACGACCTGGACGCGCGCGCGGCGCCGCTCGGGGAGGAGCGCGTACGCGCGGTTGTCCGCCGGGAGGTCATCGGAGCTGCCGTCGGCCAGCGCGAGCTTCGCCTCGAGCGTCTTCGATGCGCCGGAGAGGTTCGGGTAAAAGCGGGGCAGCTTCTCCTTGGGCTTGAGCCGGATGCGCGTCAGATCCGTGAGCTGGCCGTCGCCGAGCAGCGACAGCTCGAGATCGAGCGGCTCGTCGCTCGTGTTCGTGACCTCGAGCATCACCTCGTAGCGGCTCTTGTCGAGCGGGTAGCGCCGCACCGAGAACTCGGTGATGGCGGCGTTCCGCTGGCCCGTGCCGATGGGCAAGAACGAGAGCTTGATGTCGCCGAGGTGCACCGGCCCGCCGGCGTCGGCCGGTTCGCCGAGCGCGCCGTCGCTCACGACGATGACCTCCGGCGACGGGAGCCCGCTCAGGGTATCGCCCGCGAAGCGCAGCGCGCGCGCAAAATCGGCCGTGGCGTCGGTCGGCTTCACCGCCGCGACGGCGGCCTCGAGATCGGCGATCTCGCCGGTGAGCGTGGACAGCGGCGTGACGGCCGCGTCCATCTGGGCCAGCAGCATGCGGTCGCTGCCGGACAGGCCACGGACCATCTTCCTGACCTCTTCCTTCGCGAGCTCGATCCGCGAGGGCGCGACGTCGACGGCCTGCATGCTCGCGCTCGCGTCGACGAGGACGACGATGTTGCGCCCCTCGACGAGGTTCGCCTGCGGGCGAGGATCCCCGAGCGCGAGCAGGAGCAGCGCGAGGAGCGCGAGCTGCAGCAGGAGCGAGAGGAGCCGCTTCAGCTGCGAGAACAGGCTCGTCGCCTCCTTGTCCCGGAGGACGCGCTCCCAGATCTTCGAGAAGGGGACCGCGACGGGCCGCCGGCGCAGCTTGAGGATGTAGAAGACGACGACCACCGCGCCGGCGAGGGCGCCGATCTGGAGCAGAGTCTGCAGCGGGACGCCGGTGAAGTGCAGCATCGCTACCGGAGGAAGCCGCCTCTGCGGAACACGCGCAGGATCAGCTCGTCGAAGGGGACGGACACGTCGGCGCGGAAGTAGCTCACCTGCCGCGACGTACAGAAGCGGCGGATCTCGTCGAGGTACTGCTCGTACGCCTCGGCGTAGCGATCCAGCACCTTCGCGGTCACGGTGACCTCGCGCTCGTCGCCGGTCTCGCAGTCGTAGACGCGCACGTCGCCGCGCAGCGCGGGCCGAGCCTCGCGCGGGTCGACGATGTGGAGCACGAACGGCTCGAACCGGTTGTACCGGAGCACGTTGATGCCGCGCTCGAAGCCCACCGGATCGTAGAGGTCGCTGAGGATGACGGCGAGCCCGCGCCGCTTGTGCTGCGCCACGAAGGTCTTCATCGCCTCCCCGAGATCGGTCGCGCCGCCTTTGCGCGCCTCCCCGAGGAAGCGGAAGATCCTGAAGATGCGCGCCTTGCCGCGGGTCGACTGCATGCGCCCGCTGATCTCGTCGGTCGCGGTGACGATCGCGATGCGGTCGAGGTTGGCGAGCCCCACGTACGCGAGCGCCGCGCAGAGGCGCTTCGCGTGGCGCAGCTTCGCGCCGTCGCCGAACGCCATCGACGCCGACGTGTCGAGGATGAAGTAGATCGAGAGATCTTCCTCCTCCTCGTAGAGCCGGATGAGGAGCCGGTCGAAGCGCTGGTACGCGGCCCAGTCGAGGTACCGGAAATCGTCGCCGGGGGCGTAGTCCCGGTGATCGGCGAACTCGACCCCGGAGCCGGTCTTCTTGGTCCGCCGCTCCGCGCGCATCGCTCCCGAGAAGACGCGACGGCTCACCATGGCGAGGTAGTCGAGCTTGCGCTGGAACTCGTCGTCGAAGAGCTCCTCGTCGGGGGCGCCGGCGGAGAGCGCTGAGAGCCGGCGCAGCGGCGCGGCGGCCCTCTTGAACGCGTCGAAGAGCCCCATGCTACCCTAGGCGGCGCCTCATTTGCTCTCCGGCAAGTGCTTGAGGATCGCCTGCAGCACCTCGTCGGTCTTCACCCCCTCGGCCTCTCCCTCGAAGTTGAGGAGCACACGATGGCGCAGCGCGGGCAGCGCGCACGCGCGCACGTCGTCGACCGACGCCGCGAACCGCCCCTCGAAGAGCGCCCGGATCTTCGCGGCGAGCAGGAGCGCCTGCGCCCCGCGCGGCGACGCGCCGAACTTCACGAACCGCTTCACCTCGTCGAGGCTGTCTCCCTCGGTGGGGTGGGTGGCCTGCAGGAGCCGCACCGCGTAGTCCTGCACGTGCTTCGCCACGGGCACCTCGCGGACGAGCCGCTGCATCGCGATGATCCGCTCCCTGTTGAGGACCGGGCGCGCCGCGACCGCGTCGGTCCCGGTGGTCCGCTCGAGGATCGAGTTCAGCTCGTCGCGGCTCGGGAACGGCACGTGCAGCTTGAAGAAGAACCGATCGAGCTGCGCCTCGGGCAGCGGGTAAGTCCCCTCGCTCTCGAGGGGGTTCTGCGTCGCGAGGACGAAGAACGGCTCCTCCAGAGTGTAGCTCTGCCGCGAGACCGTGACCCGGTGCTCCTGCATGGCCTCGAGGAGCGCGCTCTGCGTCTTCGGCGTCGCCCGGTTGATCTCGTCGGCGAGGACGATGTTCGCGAAGAGCGGCCCCTTGCGGAACGAGAACGACCGCTGCCCGCCCGCGCTCTCATCGATGACCGTGGTGCCGATGATGTCGGCGGGCATCATGTCGGGCGTGAACTGGATGCGTGAGAACTGGAGCTCGAGCGCCTCGGCCATGGTGCGGACGAGCATCGTCTTGCCGAGCCCCGGCACGCCCTCGAGCAGCGCGTGCGAGCCTGCGAGCATGCACGTGAGCACCCCATCGATCACCTCGCGGTTGCCGACGATGACCTTCCCCACCTCCTCGCGCAGCCCTCCGATGCTCGCGCGGAACTCGTCTACCTCGGCCCGCGCTGCTTCCTTCGTCTTCTCGGCCATAGCTTCCTGCTTCGTGCCCGCTGTCGTGGAGCGCCGCTAGAGTCGCGGAACGCCGCTGGAGTAGAGAGGCGCGGTCGCGTTCGAGCCGCCGGCTCGACTCACTCGCGCGGCCTGATGAGCTGGAAATACCGGTTCACGTAGAACCGGTATCCATCAGGGATCTGGTCCTTGTTGATCTGCTGCTCCGCGACCGTGTGGTAGTCCGTGAAGACCTTCTTGTAGCCGGTCCCCTTGAAGCCCCGCTCGGCGGCGCTGAGGATCACCTCGCTGTTCGACGGCCCCTGCTGCGTGTCGAGCCCCTGGGCCTGGACGTCCTGGGTCCCCATCTTCGGGTCGGTGCGCTTGCCTGCGACCTCGCCGCCGCGGCTGGAGCCGGCGCCGTCGCCCCCGGGCTGATTGCCGCCGTTGCTGTTGCCCTGGCCGCTCCCCTGCCCGTCCTGCCCCTGCCCCTGCCCGCCGGGCATCAGGATCTTCTTGCCGCCGGGCCCGATCACCAGCTCCTGACCCTTGCCCTGACCGCCCTGGCCCTGACCGCCCTGGCCTGGCTGACCGTTCTGGCCTTCCTGCTCGCCGTCGCCCTGCCCCTGCTGGCCCTGCCCCTGCTGCTCCTCGCCGCTGCCCTGGTTGCCGCGCGCGCGCTTGCCGAAGCGGAGCATCCTCGCCATCCGCTGCTTGCCGCCCTGCCCTTGCTGGCGCACGAGCTCCCGGAGCTCTTCGAGCCGCTGGCGCAGCTCTTCCTTCTCCTGCTCGGACATCTCCTCCTGCTGCATCCGGTTGATGTCCTCGGCGGCCTGCTCGAGATCGTCCGCTGACATCCCGAGATCGCGCATCAGATCCTCGGCGGCCTTGGCGAGCTCTCGGTCGAGCCGGTCGAGCTGGCGCCCCGTCCGCTCCTTCTGCTCGGCGTCGCGGTCGAGCCGCTCCAGCTCGCGCTCCTTCTTCTTGAGCAGCCGCTCCTCTTCGGACTTCTGCTGCTCGTTCGCGGAGGCCTTCTGCTTCTGCTTGAGGAGCTGCTCGCGCACCTCGGCCCGCTTCTCGTTGATCGCGGCGAGGGCCTCCTTGCGGCGCGAGGCCGCCTCGGCGAGCGCCTTGCGCAGCCGCTCGATCTCGGCCTTGTTGAACTTCTGCTTCTTGTCGCGGAGCTTCTCGGCGAGCTCCTTCAGGTCTTTCTTCGCCTTCTCGAGGTCCTTCTTCTCGAGGGACTCCCCCACGCCCTTCGCCAGGTCGCTCTTCTTGAGATCGATCCCGGTCTCCTTCAGCGCCTCTTCGAGCGCCTTCAGGTCGGCCTCGGCGCCCTTGAGGAGCTCGCGCTCGAGCGCCTCCATGCGGCGGAACGCCTCGGTCCGATCGAGGCGCTTGTTGGCGATGTCCTCGATGAGCTGGTTGAACCGCTCGACCGCAGACTTCATTTCCGGGCTCTGGTCCTGCCGGTCGAGCGCCTTCGCCGCGTCCTTGAAGAGCTCGAGGTCGTCGGGCGACATCGCGAGCGCGTCGATGGTCTGCGCGACAGGCGCTTGCTTCCGCGGGATGCGCACCTCGAGCAGCGCCACCGCGAGCACGCCGAGGCCTACCGCGGCCGAGGTCCAGAGCTCGCGCGGGAACGCGAGCGGCGCGGCGCCGGCGGGGCGCAGCGTTGCCGCGTGCTCGCAGGCGTCATCGATCGCCGCCTCCATCAGGGGGGTCCGCTGCGCCGCGGGCAGCTTCTCGAAGGCGAGGGCGTTGGTCAGCCGGTCGTGAAGACCGTGGTGCCGGTCGAGGGCGATCGTGCCGGCGCGGGGAGGCAGGCGGCGCAGCATCGCCAGCGCGAGGGTGGCCAGCACGAGCAGCCCCGCGCCGAGCAGGATCTGCCGCGTACGCGGCTCGCTCAGGTGCGCGGGGAGCGCCTTGTGGACCGCCAGCGTCCCGGCTGCGAGCGCCAGCGCGAGGGTCAGCGCGGTCGGCAGAGCGCGCAGCGCGCGTCCGAACCGGAGCCTCAGCTCGACGGCAAGCGCGGCGCTGCGGATACGGTCGAGATGCTTCGTGCGAGAGTCGCTCACGGTGCTCAGCGCTCCGGACGCCCCCCGCGGGGGCCCTCGAAGAGGAAACGTCGCAGCATTGTACCCGCTGATGGGTCAGGCGCCCGAAAGTTCCTGGGAGGCTGCGCGCGACGCGTGAGGGCATGACGCGCGGCGAACCCCGATCATTCCCGCGCAGGACAGCCACTGCGCTCAGCGGACTTCCGGCATCGATCGCGCTCCCGGGAGTGCGCGAGGGCTCTTCCTCCGATTTCCGACCGGATGGATCCCCTGCGCCCTGGCGCCAGCAGGCGAACGCGTGCGTTCTATGGGAACGACGTGACCGGGCGCGCGCACGGCGCGGCCCAGGGTGGCTTACTTCGCCGTCTTCTTCTTGGGTGCCGCCTTCGTGACGGCTGTCTTCTTCACCGCGGCCGGCTTCTTCGCCGCGGCCTTCTTGGGCGCCGCTTGCCTCGCGGCCGGCTTCTTCGCCGCGGCCTTCTTGGACGCCGCTTGCTTCGCGGCCGGCTTCTTCCCCGCGGCCTTCTTGGGCGCCGCTTGCCTCGCGGCCGGCTTCTTCGCCGCGGCCTTCTTGGACGCCGCTTGCTTCGCGGCCGGCTTCTTCCCTGCGACCGGCTTCTTCGCCGCGGCCTTCTTGGGCGCCGCTTGCTTCGCGGCCGGCTTCTTCGCCGGCGGCTTGGCGGCCACCTTGTTCGTCGCAGCGCCGTTCGCCGCCGACTTCTTCGCCCCGGTCGCGCGCGCGGCGGACGGTTGCTGCGCGCGCGGCGCATCCGTCTCGCGCTCCTCGCCTGCTGCGCTCGGCTGGCCCTTGCTGCCGTTCGCTTCGGGCAGCTGCTTCGCGTAACGCGCGAGCGTCTCGCGCACCCGCGCATCGAGATCCGCGAAGTCGAACGGCTTGTTCAACCAGGCGTCCGCGGCGAAGAGCGGCGACGTCATCTCGTTCAGGTTCTCGCCGATCCCGGTGAGCATGATGACGCCGGTGCTCGCGAACGGCCGGCCGTCGGACGTGTCGCTCTTCAGCCGCTTGCAGATCTCCCAGCCGCTCATGCCGGGCATCATCACGTCGAGGATCACCAGGTCCGGCTGGTGCTCGCGCGCGAGATCCCAGGCGGAGTCGCCCTCGGAGGCCTCGATCACGGAGAAACCCAGGTTCCTCAGGTGACGCGCAACGAGGCTCAACATCGCCGGTTCGTCTTCGGCCACCAGCACACGGGGCGGCATCATGCTCGCGGAAGGCATCGTGGATGCGGATGAGAGTACGTGCGCGCGAACCGGTCAAGAGAGAACGAGCCCGCGCGGCCACGACCGGCGCTCGGAGCCGTCCCCCAAGGACGACCCCGAGCGCCGGTCGCGGCCGCGATCAAGCGGCTCGCGCGAGGGCTATCTTTTCCGTCTGCCCCGCCGCGTAGAAGCGTCGAAGCGCGGCGAACAGCTCGGCGTGCCGGCCGCGGCGGGCAAACTGGGCCTCCAGCCGGCCCGCGAACCGCGCCGCGAGATCGTTCGCGATCCGGTAGCGATCGCCGGTCTCCGTGCCCGGGGGATCCATGAAGGTGACGCGCTCGAACAGGTGGGCGCGGATCCGCGCGGCGCGCTCGGGCTCGAAGCACGCGGGCCCCGGTGGAGCGACCTCGCGGCGGCGCCGGAGCGGCGGGCCGGGAGGCTCCACCTCCTCGGCCAGACCGCCGTGGACGAGCAGCACGTACTTGTCCACCTCGGCCTGGAGCTCGAGCTCGAGCTGGGTCGCCGGGAGCTCCCTGCGCGCCCGCTCGGCCACATAGATGAAGTGGCTCACCCCCTCGACGATCTGGCAGATCTCGTCGAACGTCCCCTCTCGCCCCCGCGTGATCGCGCGGCGGGGCAGGTGCAGCGCCACCTCGATGTCCCCGTCCGCGTGCCGGATCAGCAGCGCTTCGCGCGCCCTTCCGTCCGTCGGCCGGATGAAATCGTCGACGGCGGGCGCGTCGTCGAGCGCGTAGGTGCGCGCGAGGTGCTGCTGGATCCGACCGGGGAAGGTCGCGCCCGGCATCAGTTGAGCCCGCCCGTGCCACGGCCCGGCACGATCCCACGCGCCCCGAGCTCCTCGGCGAGGCGGCTGGAGCCGGTGCGGACCCAGCGCTCGTACAGCCGGAGCACCGAGCGCTCATCCCGAGCACCGGACGCGAGCGTGCCGTCGGCCACATCGTTCAAGACGCTCACGAAGCGCTCGAATTTCTCGGCCATCTCCGAAAGGACATCCGGGCCCTGGCCGACGCGCGCGTTGAGGCGCAGCATAGCGGCGGCATGGTGGTAGGCGGTCGACCCGACCCCGACCACATAGCCGCGATCGACGCCCTTGAGCTCGATGTGGCCGCCGAAGAAGCCGACCACATAGAGGACGCCATCGCCGAGGTTGCGCAGCCGGCGGAAGCGCTCGGCTCCGGAGGCCTCCAGGGCATCGCGCAGGAGAAAGGTCAGGGGTTGGTTGAAGGCGGACTCGGCGTGCTCGTCCGGGTGAGCGAAAGCACAAAGCAGACTGACCAGGTAACTCGACGCCGCCTCGGTCGCGGTGACGTTCCGAACTCGGAGCGCCTCGTCCACAACCTCTTGGAAGTAGCGGGTCATGCTCGGGGACAGAGAGATCGCTTGGCTCACGGGGGCACCTCACCTGCGCGGGCGCCCTGGATACCGACGTAACCCGGGCCACCGCGCGCTCAGGCCAACCAGACACGTCCTGTCGGCCTCCATCGGGCTGGAGACCGTGAGGGCGTCGCGTCACGCTGCTGCCGCATTTCCGCCCTCATAGGCTCACTCTAGCCGATGGCCCTGACCGAGCCCAGCCTCACACCCCGCACCTTTCCTTGGGATCTTCAGCATTTACAGCCACCCCAGCGCCTGGCTGCCAGCCCGCAAAGTGCCGGACTGGCCCGCGCTTGACACCCCGGAGGGGGTGGCTATCTTCCGCGCGCTCGCTAGCACTCCCATGAGGTGAGTGCTAGCAAAGTGCCCAGACTGCAATCGTATGGGACCTTGCGGCAGCTCAGGCGGGCTGTCTGGGTCCTGCCGTCTCGAGGGACGCGGCCGCTCGTCCCCGGAGGATTCGCAAGATGAAGATTCGACCGCTCCAGGACCGCGTGATCGTTCAGCGCGTGAAGGAAGAAGAGAAGACCAAGGGGGGTCTCTACATCCCGGACACGGCGAAGGAGAAGCCGATCGAGGGCACGGTCATCGCCGTCGGCAACGGCAAGGTCGGCGAGGACGGTACCGTGCGGAAGCTCGACGTCAAGGAGGGTGATCGCATCCTCTTCGGCAAGTACTCGGGCACCGAGGTGAAGATCGACGGCGAGGAGCACCTCATCCTCCGCGAGGACGACATCCTCGGCGTGATCGAGAAGTGACGCGGGCGACAGCAGGAACTTAGGAGAGACACCATGGCAGCCAAAGAAATCATCTACAACGAGTCCGCCCGCAGCATGATCCTCGCGGGCGTCAACGCCCTCGCCGACGCGGTCAAGGTCACCCTCGGCCCGAAGGGGCGCAACGTCGTCATCGAGAAGAGCTTCGGCTCGCCGACGGTCACCAAGGACGGCGTCACGGTCGCCAAGGAGATCGAGCTCGAGAACCGCTTCGAGAACATGGGCGCCCAGATGGTCCGCGAGGTCGCCTCGAAGACGAGCGACATCGCCGGCGACGGGACGACCACCGCGACCGTGCTCGCCCAGGCGATCTACCGCGAGGGCTCCAAGCTCGTCGCGGCCGGCCACAACCCGATGGAGATCAAGCGCGGCATCGACAAGGCGGTCGAGGCGATCGTGGCGCACCTCCACAGCACGGCCAAGCAGACGAGGGACGCGAAGGAGATCGCGCAGGTCGGCACGATCAGCGCGAACGGCGACGAGACGATCGGCAAGCTCCTCGCCGACGCCATGGAGAAGGTCGGCAAGGAGGGCGTGATCACGGTCGAGGAGGCCAAGAGCTCCGACACGACCCTCGACGTGGTCGAGGGCATGCAGTTCGACCGCGGCTACCTCTCGCCGTACTTCGTGACCGACCCCGAGGCCATGAAGGCGAACCTCGAGGACGCCTACATCCTCATCTCGGAGAAGAAAATCTCCAACATGAAGGACCTGCTCCCCGTGCTCGAGGCGATCGCCAAGAGCCAGAAGCAGCTCCTCATCATCGCCGAGGACGTCGAGGGCGAGGCGCTCGCGACCCTCGTCGTGAACAAGCTCCGCGGCACGCTGCACTGCGCGGCCGTGAAGGCGCCGGGCTTCGGCGATCGCCGCAAGGAGATGCTGAAGGACATCGCGACCCTGACGGACGGTCAGGTGATCGCGGAGGAGCTCGGCCTCAAGCTCGAGAACGTCACGATCAGCGATCTCGGCCGCGCCAAGACGGTCATCATCGACAAGGACAACACCACGATCGTCGGCGGCCAGGGCAAGAAGGACAAGATCAAGGCCCGGCAGCAGGAGATCCGCGCCCAGATCGAGAACACCACGAGCGACTACGACCGCGAGAAGCTCCAGGAGCGGCTCGCGAAGCTCGTGGGCGGCGTCGCGGTGGTCAAGGTCGGCGCTGCGACCGAGACCGAGATGAAGGAGAAGAAGGCCCGCGTCGAGGACGCGCTCCACGCGACCCGCGCGGCCGTCGAGGAGGGCATCGTCCCGGGCGGCGGCGTGGCGCTCATCCGCGCGCAGAGCTCGCTCGAGAAGATCCAGGTCAACGACGAGCAGCGGTTCGGCGTGAACATCATCCGCCGCGCCATCGAGGAGCCCCTCCGCCAGATCTCGGCCAACGCCGGCGAGGAGGGCTCGATCGTCGTGCAGAAGGTGCGCGAGGGCAAGGACTCGTTCGGCTACAACGCGGCGTCGGGCAGTTACGGCAATCTGCTCGAGATGGGCGTCATCGATCCGGTCAAGGTCGTCCGGTCGGCGCTCCAGAACGCGGCCAGCGTCGCCAGCCTGATGCTCACCACCGAGGCGCTCATCGCCGAGCGGCCGAAGGACGAGAAGGCGGCGGCCGGCGGGGCCCACGCGGGCCACGGCCACGACTTCTGATCGCGGCGCGGGCAGCTAAGCCCGGCGGGCGAGGGCCGGCTTCCTCCTGGGGAAGTCGGCCCTTCGCCATTTCGACTTCCGGCAGGCCGCGACGCGTGATCTGATCCGCGTAGGTTCGCGATGAGCACCCTGACTACCGAGCGCCTAGATCTGACCCCGGTCTCGCTGCCCCTGCTCGAGGCGGTCATCCGCGGAGATCGCCTCGAGGCTGAGGCGATCTCCGGCGCGCGCTTCCCCGACGCCTGGCCCGGGCGCGCGCTCGTCGAGCGCGCCTTCAGCTCACCCCTCGACCGGCTGCGCGAGGATCCGGACGCCTTCCTGTGGGGCACGCGGCTGATGGTGACGCGCGGGCAAGAAGAGCGCGTCGTCGTGGGCAGCGTGGTGCTGAACGGCCGGCCCGACGCGACCGGGACGGTGGAGATCGGCTACGGCGTCGAGGGCAGGTCCCAGGGACAGGGCTACGCGACCGAGGGGTCGCGCGCCGTCCTGCGCTGGACGCTGCAGCAGGCGAGCGTGAGGCGCGTGATCGCCACCACGCCGGCCTGGCACCGCGCGTCGCTCCGGGTGATCGAGAAGCTCGGGATGCGCCCTGCCGGGACGCTCGATCACGACCTCCTGGGCGAGCTCCTCGTCTTCGAGCGCTTTCGCGAGTAGCGGCCCCTCGCCCCGCGCGGACACCGCGCGGCGGCGCGGCTCAGCCTCCCGGCGCGGCTCAGCCTCCCGGCGCGGCTCAGCCGCCGGCGCGGCTCAGCCGCCGGCGCGGCTCACGCCGCCGCGCGGATCGCGCCGCCGAGCCCACTCGCACAAGGTCATGCCTGCGGCGATCGCCACCGGGTACGAGTGGTTGATCCCGTACATGGGGATCGCGATCACGTCCTCGCACGCGTCGAGCAGCACCGGCGGCAGCCCGTCGTCCTCGCTGCCGAAGAGGAAGACGAGCCCGTGGGGCAACGGCGCCTCCCAGAGGGTCCGCCGCGCGTGATCGCGCTCGACGCCGATGAGCGGGCGGCCGCGCGCCGCCTCCAGGAAGGCCGCCTCGTCGGGGCACTCGACGAGGGTCTCGTACTTCTGCATGCCCATCGAGGCGCGCTCGTAATAGGGCTCGGTCCCGATCAGGAAGATCTCCCGCACCAGGAAGGAGTGCGCGACGCGGATGATGGCGCCGATGTTGAACGGGTTCTTCGCGCGGCAGACGGCGATCGAGAAGTCATTCCGCAGGGGGGCGAGCTCTTCGCGGATCTCCAGGGTGGTGAGCCCGAACGGCGGGATCTTCACGGCGCGCTGGCTCCCTTACTCGGCGGCAGAGAAGCGATCGAACAGCGGATAGATGGGTCCCTCGTGGACCCTGAGCCGCTCGGTCGCGCCTGTGGTGTGCTTGACCAGGAGCACGAGCCCGGCGCGCGGCGCGGCGTCGAACACGCCCCGGATCGCGGCGACCGACAGGCGTCGCACAGGCCGCCCCGCGATCTCGAGCACCTCGTCGCCCTTGCGGAGCCCGGCGCGCTCGGCGGGCCCCCCCTCCAAGGTCCGCGAGATGAACGCGGAGCCCGAGTGCAGCTCGTACCAGAAGCCGAGGCCGAGCTTGGCGTGGGCCGGCTCGAACGCCAGCGTGAGCCAGCCGCCCCCGTCGAGCTCGACCTCGATCTCCGCGGCGGCGCGCTGCGTATCGGTCGGCCGGCCGATGTCGCGTACCCCGATCGGCGTGTCGAGGAGCGCGTCCGACTCCCAGACCTCCACGCGGAGCCGATCCTCGGGCGAGATATGAAAATTTCCGCTGGGAGCGTCGGGCCACGTCGGGTCCAGGGTGTCCGATTGCACCTTGGTCCGAAAGACCTCCTCGCCGTTGACCAGGATGCGGGCATAGGGGTCGGGGAGGCCGCCCGCCTCTGGATCCCAGGCTCGACCGTCCCGCGTGCGTTCCGGGATCCTGGCCTGGACGATCCGGAGCCACCGGACGTCCTCAGGCGGCGGAGGATGCAGCTCCTGCCCTGGAGGGGGCTCGTGGAGCCGCGTCGCGAGCTCCGGGTAGAGGAACGAGCAGCCACCTGCGGCGAGCAGGATGCTCCCTGCGGCGAGCAGCTTGGACAACACAGGCGCGCAGAGCGCGCGACGCTTTCGGAAGGCCACGATGGCGCCATTTTTGGCCGGAGCCGGCGTCAGCCGCAACTAAACCGTGCTATTTCGGGCCCCCATGCAGGACTCGCCCGTCATCGCTACCAGCGACCTCAGCGAGCACGTCGACAGCAGGGTCGTGCTCCGCGGATGGCTCTACAACAAGCGCTCAAGCGGCAAGCTCCACTTCCTCGAGCTCCGCGACGGCTTCGGCACCGTCCAGTGCGTGATGGCGAAGAGCGACGTCGGCGACGAGGTCTTCGCGGCGGCGGACAGGGTGACCCAGGAAAGCGTGATCGAGGTCACGGGTCAGGTGAAGGCGCACCCGAAGCGCGCCGGGGTGGTCGAGGTCGTCGCGTCCGGCTTCCGCCTGCTCGGCCCTACCACGGGCGAGTACCCCATCTCCCCGAAGGAGCACGGGACCGATTTCCTCATGGATCACCGCCACCTCTGGCTGCGATCGAGGCGGCAGCACGCGATCTTGCGCGTGCGTCACACCATCATCCAGGCCATCCGCGACTTCTTCGACGGGCGAGGGTTCACGCTGGTCGACGCGCCCATCTTCACGCCGAACGCGTGCGAGGGGACGAGCACGCTCTTCCAGACCGATTACCACGGCGACAAGGCGTACCTCACCCAGTCGGGGCAGCTCTACATGGAGGCAGCGGCGGCCGCGTTCGGGAAGGCGTACTGCTTTGGCCCCACGTTCCGCGCGGAGAAGTCGAAGACCCGCCGCCATCTGGCCGAGTTCTGGATGGTCGAGCCCGAGGTCGCGTTCATGGACCTCGAGGGGGATATGGACCTCGCGGAAGACTTCCTCTGCTTCATCGTCGAGCGCGTCCTCGAGCGGCGCCGGCCCGAGCTCTCCGTGCTCGAGCGCGACGTCACGAAGCTCGAGGCCGTCAAGAAGCCGTTCCCGCGCATTCGTTATGACGAGGCCGTCGCCCTCCTGAACGAGGCGCGCGTGGAGAAACGTAAGATAGCGGCAGAGTCTGGAGTTCCGGACTTTCCCTGGGGCGAGGACCTCGGCGGCGAGGACGAGACGATCATCTCCAGCCGGTATGATCGCCCCGTCATGATCCACCGCTATCCGGCCCAGGTGAAAGCCTTCTACATGAAGCGCGATCCGACGGACAACCGGCTCGCCCTCTGCGTCGATGTCCTGGCGCCTGAGGGCTATGGTGAGGTGATCGGGGGCGGGCAGCGCGACGACGATCTCGCTACACTCGAGCGGGCAATCGAGACGCATCAGCTGCCCCCCGAGGCGTTCAGCTGGTACCTGGATCTGCGCCGGTATGGCACCTTCCCGCATGCGGGCTTCGGGCTGGGTGTCGAGCGGAGCGTCGCCTGGATCTGCGGCCTGCCCCATGTGCGCGAGACAATCCCGTTCCCGCGTATGCTGAATCGGCTCTCGCCTTAGTGCCGCGCGTCAGAGGTCCTGACGGTATGTCTGGCCACCGCTCTGCCGCGCCTCGCGCGCCGCGCGGGGCTGCTCCTCGGGTCTCGGCCGCGCGCTCTGCCCCGAGGCCGCGGATGCACAGCGGCCGCTGCGCAGCGGCCCGCGGTGCAGCAGCCGCCTGTGCCGGCCGCACGTCGCGAGGCCAGCGCGAGCTACCGGCGGGGCGGCCGAGCGCTGGAGGAAGCGCGCCACGGCGCGATGCGCCACGGCCTCGACGCGATGAGCCGACGCGTAGAGCAGAGCAGACGAGGCTAGCCGCTCGCGGGGGAAGGAGCGGGAAGGAGAGGGAAGGAGCGGCAGGTAGGAGCGCGCCGTGCGAGGAGCGTGAGTAAGAGGTAACGCGACCGGCACCGGCGGCACCGACACAACGAGAACGAGCGGCGGGCAGTGTGGTCAAGCCGTGCCCGCGACCAGCGTCGCCGCTGGGGATCCGTTTTTGCTCCGCTTGCAGGGCGACTCTGTCGTATCAAGAAAGCATAGGGCGCAACCCGCGACCCACGCTCACTCGGCCGACCGACGGAGCCACCCCTGCTTGCAGATGAGGGAGCGCTCTACCGGCGAGCCGGACCCTGCCCCCGCCCCCCGGCCCAACTCGCGAGGACAAAGCTATGGCTCGTCTCGTCGGCTTTATCGGTAACCGTCCGGATCTCGGCGCGCGTGCGATCGAGCTTGAAGACCGTGCCCTCACGGTTCGGCGAAGGGAGGGCGTGATTCCTGGCTGGGGCGTCGGCTTCTACCAGGGAGGAGAGATTCTCCTCAAGCGCCGGCCGATCGACGATCGACCCGAGATCAGCCTGGTCGATATGACCAAGGATGTGCGCGCCGACATCCTCGTGGCGCATGTCCGGGCTGCGACGGTCGGCAGCCTGCGCACCGAGAACACGCACCCGTTCCGCTACCGGCAGTGGCTGTTCGCCCACACGGGCACGGTCGAAGGGTTCGCCCGGCTGCGGAGCCAGCTGAGCGACTCGCTGCCGCAGTTTCTCCAGCGCGACGTCCGCGGCGAGACGGACAGCGAGATCCTCTTCCACCTGTTCCTGTCGTTCCTCCACGACAGCGGCCAGCTTGATCGGCCCAACGTGGACGCGGCGAGCGCGCGGGCGGCCCTCCGGTCCTCCGTATCGCTCGTCGATCGGCTCTGCGCGGAGGAAGGGGCCGGACCGAGCGCGATGAACATCGTGGTCACGAACCCGGAGTACCTGCTCGCAGCCCACGGCGGCACGCCGATGGCGTACCGCAT
This sequence comes from Sorangium sp. So ce887, assembly GCF_051521455.1. NCBI lineage: Bacteria > Pseudomonadati > Myxococcota > Polyangiales > Polyangiaceae > Sorangium > Sorangium sp. So ce887. Next base: position 8,437,472 of record NZ_CP150354.1, read on the forward strand.
CTACCAGGGCAGCGACGACATGGAGCGGCTCCTGAGCGACGGCGGCCTCGGCCGGATGCGCATGCCCGACTACGCCGCGAGCCGGTTGACGCTCGTCGCGTCGGACTTCGACGACGACCAGGCCCCCGCGGGGTGGACCGACGTCGGCGAGCGTGCGATCGTGACGTTCACGCGCGCCGATGCTCCAGCGATCGAGCCGATCTGACCGCCCCCATGGCCCGCAGGGGGCCGGGGTGCATGCATGGCCGGCCGGCGTCCCCGACGCCTCGCAAGCGCCGCCGGCGCTCCCTTCGCTGCTCATCGCCGTGCTCATCGGCTCATCCCTCCTGGGGTGCGGATTCGGAGGAACGGCCTCGTTTCCCGCCGCTTCCGAGCTCCCCGACGAGCGTCGCCGCCCGGACGGCGTGGCGATCGATCCGGCGAGCGCTCCACCGCAACCCGCGAACCAGGCAGACGCCAGCGACAGCGTCGTGACCCTCCGGACGCCGCTCGGGGTCGGCCTGGCGCTGGACGTCGTGGCCGAGTTCTTCAAGCGGATCATCGCCGAGGACAGCGAGGCGCTGAGCGAGCTGCTGACGCGCGATGCCCTCGCGATCCACACCGGCTCCGGCGGATCGGGGCAGCCGCCGAGCGCCGGGCTCTGGTGGGAGCAGCGGTTCCGGCGGCTCGAGTACGGCAAGCTCGCCGGAGAGCCGGTCTACCGGGAATCGGAGCTCCAGATCTTCCGGGCGGAGGACGTGCTCGCGACGCCGCAACACCCAGCGATCCAGCCCGAGACGCTCGACGACCAGGACATCGTGATCCGCGTGCCGATCATGACGGCTCGGATCGCGGCGGATCGGCTGCTCGGCGACGAGCTCGTGGTCTGGCTGCGGCGAGACGGACCGAGATTCAAGATCTACCGGCTGCTCGAGGACTTCCAGCTACAGTAGGCTTTGCGCTTGTGCCACATCTCCGACAAGATCAGGGCTCGATGAGCCGCCTCAAGATCGCGTTCGTTGGCTCCGGGGGGGCGGCGCGAGGCCTGGCGCACCTCGGCGTGCTGAAGGCCTGCGAGGAGCTCGGGATCCATCCAGAGATCTACGTGGGCGCGGGAGCTGGCGCGCTGGTCAGCGCGACGTACGGGCAGGACATCCCGCTCGATGTGCTGCTCGACGCCTACCGCCTCCCGTGGAGACGGCGTCACCGCGGACCTCGCCTCCACGTCTCGAGCTTCTTCGGACCGCCCGCGCTGCGCGATCTGCTCGACCCGGGGTACCTCTGCTCGGGGGTGTTCTCGATCGATCGGCTCGAGCGCTATGTGCGCCGGACGCTGCCGATCAACGATTTCCGACAGCTGCCGCACGCGGTCTACGTGACGGCGGTCGACGTGGACAGCGCCAAGCGCGTCGTGTTCGGCCCGGGCTACGACGAGGCCACGCCGATCAGCCAGGCGGTGGCCGCGAGCTGCTGCGTGCCCGGCCTGTTCCGGCCCTACCGCATCAACGGCCGCTATCACCTGAGCGGCGAGGTGATCCGGACGCTCTCCGCCGACGTGGCCGTGAACGCTGGCGCGAACATCGTGATCATCTCCAACATCTACCGTCCCGAGGAGCGCGACGAGTCGCAGCGCTCGATCGCGAGGAGCGGCGCGCCCGGCGTCGTCCGGCAGTCGCTCAGCATCCTCCTGGCCGAGAAGGAGCGCCGCGGCGTCGAGCTCCTCTCGAAGCTCTACCCGAACGTCACCTTCCTCGACGTGGCGCCCGCGATCGGCCGATACAGCTACATGAACCGGTTCGCCGCGAAGCCGCTCGTCCTGCGCGGCTACCGCACGGCGCTCCGCGTGCTCGCCGCCGCGAAGGAGAAGGGCGTCTTCGATGCCCCCTCATCGAAGAGCGCGCTGAACTAGCTCCGCCCCCTGCGTCGCTCGACGGCGCCACAGGGCAGCGGCCGAGCGGCTACATCCCCGCGACGATGCGGTACTCGTCCTGGTGCTCCACCAGCTCGAGACGGTTGTCGTCCACCTTGCGACGCCACTCTTCGCCCTTGCGACCCGGGATGCGGTAGCTGGCGCTGAAGGTGTAGTCGACAAAGATGAGGTCATCCTCCCTGAGGACGCGCCGGTAGCGGATCTCGTAGCGGATGGCGCGCGCGTCCTGGAACTTGCCGTTGAGGTACTCGCGCAAGCCGGCGTAATCGAGGTCGTCCGCCGCGTCGATGTTGCCGCCGTCCTCGTAGTACTTGGGCGAGACGAGCTGGAGCAGCGCACCGATGTTCTTGCTCTCCACCGCGTTGCGGTACTTCTCGCAGAACGAGATGATCTTGCGGTTGTCGTCGTTGTCCTCGACGTCCGTGTTCGGGATGTAGTGGGTCGCGCAGCCGGCGAGGACGGTCGAAGCGACGACGAGGAACGAGGCGACAGCTTTTGTTTGGCGGCAGAGCATACGCGGGCAGGACAACGCTCAGGGGAAGTAGCTGATTCCAGCCGGGGACCTTGCCAGATCGAGGTGCAGATCGGCAAGCGAAGCGATCAAGACCACGGCGGATGACACGGACGGGCACGGGCGTACCCGCTACCCGTGCTCATCGAGCCAGCGGAGGAGGGCGAGATGACCGACTGGCCCCTCGTGGTCGACAGAGAGGTCGAGCTCGACCTGGCGCAGGCGCCCGGCGTCGCCGGGTGCCGCCTGCCCGGCGTCGCCGGGTGCCGCCTGGAGGAGGAGCGCGACGGCGCCGCAGGCGAACGGGCGGTGCTGCGCTCCGGTGAGGCCGAGCAGCTCGCGCGCGACCGGCCCCGCGTCGTCGGCCGCGACGACGACCATGCGATCGGCGTCGGAGGACGCGACGAGCTCTGCCGCGGCGCGGAGCGCCTCCAGCGCGCCGCCGAGCCCGGCGCCGACCGCGAAGCTCGGCCCGGTGAGCTGGTACGCGATGGCACACTCACCCGCGATCGCGTTCGGCGACGTGGCGGGAAAGAGGCGCGGCTCGACAAAACGGGCGCCGCGCGCGCGGCGGCGGGCGTCGTAGACATCGTTTGTGTCGATCGTCGCGAGCGCATGGCCCGCGACGATGCCGGCGCCCCGCAACGAGTCGGCGCCGACGACGTCGGCGAGGGCCGCCACCGCGGTCAGCCCGAGACGGCAGAGCGCGTCGAGGCGCGCAAGGCGGTCGCGCGCGATACCGGTCGCCTCGGCGAGGCGTCCAAGATCGAAGCCCGTCACGCGCGCCTCTGCGCGAAGGTACACGGGGCGAGCGCGCCGCGGCGTTCGGCCGCTCGCGCAGGACGTGAGCAAGAGCGCGGCGTTGGCGCCGCCGAAGGCCGCCGAGAGCTTGAGCGCCGCAGCGAGCGGGCGCGGCTCGGCGCGCTCGAGCAGGAGGGCCGGAGCGTCGGGATCGAGCTCGCCTTCGGACGCCGCCGGAGGGGCGATGGACGCCGCGAGGGCAGCCGCGGCCGAGAGCGTCTCGAGCACGCCCGCGGCCCCGAGCGTGTGTCCGATCTGCGCCTTGAACGGGTGGACCACGGGCGGAGGGAGATGGACGCCCGGCGGCTCGCCCGAGCCCTCCGCGGGGCAGGGCGTCGCGAGCAGCGCGGCGATCGCGCGCGACTCCATCGCGTCGTTGTAGGGAGTCGCCGTCGCGTGGGCGCTGACGAGGCCGACGCGCGAAGCAGGCCACCCGGCGTCGGCGAGCGCCGCAGCGCCGGCGCGCATGAGCCCGGAGCCCGTCCGATCCGGGGCGGTGATGTGCACCGCGTCCGTGGAGGCGCCGAAGCCGGCGACGCGAACCATCACCGGGGCGCCGCGGCGGCGATCCTCGCGGACGAGGGCGACGACGGCCGCGCCCTCGCCGAGCGCCATGCCGTCACGGCCGAGGCGGAAGGGCCGCGACCTGGACGCCGTCGTCGCGCGGAGCGCCTCGAAGCCGGCGGCGACGAAGGTGCTGAGGGCGTCGTAGCCGCCGGCGAGCACGAGATCGCAGGCGTCGCGATCGAGCCAGCGGAGGCCGAGGCCGATGGCCAGGGTGCTCGCGGCGCACGCGGCGAGCAGGTGCGTGCGCCGCGGGGTCCGCTCCAGCCCGAACGCGGCGAGCGCATCGTTGAACGGCGCGAAATAGGTCGCGCCCGAGGCCAGCGCGGCGAGCGAGGCGGCGTCGGCCCCCTCGGCCCGCGCAGCGAAGAACCGCTCTGCGGTGAGCATGCCGCCGCTGGACGTGCCGAGGGCGATGCCGATGCGCTCGCCCCGCCAGCCCGGGCGCACGCCCTCCAGCGCCGAGAGCGTCTGCGAGAGCGCGGCCTTCAGGAGATCGGTGGCGCGATCGGTCCCCGGAGCGACGCCGAGCGCTGCGGGCGCCCGAGCGGCGAAGGGCCGCAGGAGACCGGCACGCACGAGCCCTTCGTCGCGCGCGATCGCGACAGGCGCGGGCTCGCCAGCGTCGGGGACGCGGTAGGCGAGAGGGCCGAGGCCGAGCGCGGAGACAGCGCCCGAAGCGATGACGCAGGCATCGCTCATGAGTCGTCCCCCGGCCCGATCGCATCGGGATCGACGAAGGCGCGCGGATCCGGCGCGCGGTCTCGCTCCTCGGCCTCGCAGATCACCGTGACGAGCAGCCCGGTCGACGCCTGCGCGTAGCGGACGTGGCCGCAGCCCATGCCCTGGGCGATCACGATCTCCTCATCGAGCCGGCGCCGGCGCGCGCCCTCCGCCGACCACGTCGTGCGGCGCGCGCCGATCAAGCCGCGGTCGTTGATCCGCAGATCGATCACGGCGTCGCCGTCGCGCAGGACGAAGGCGGCCGTGCTCGCGGCGCGCTCGTACCAGAGCAGCGTCCCCGCTGCCGGGTGGAGCATCCACCAGCGCAGGAAATCTACCGGCAGGCCGCGGAGCGATGCCCGTGGCGTCGCGGCATCTCCGCGCTTCAGCAGATCGAGCGCGGGGACGGCGAAGCGGAAGCGGTCGCCGCGTGCCCACAGATCGAGCGCGGTGGTGCCGCCTGGCCCGAGGAGGATCATCCGGAGCGCGCCCTCCGGCTCGAGGACCGCGCTACCCGCCGCGCGGGCGCTCCCGTCGATCGCTGGCGGCGCGATCGCGATCGCGCCGCGGGCCTCGAGCACCTGGCCGGTGCGCGGCTCCCGCAGCGCCAGGCGGACGCGGAGCGTGCGCGGGCCGGCCCCCTCGACCTCGCGGCGGAGATCTGCGAGGCGCTCTCGCCCCTCGCGCCACCCCGAACGATCGGGCCGCGCGGCGGACGTGCCCGGCGACGGGAGAGGCAGCATCCGCGCGAACTCGGCGTCGAGCGGGCTGCCGCGCCGCGCGACGTTGGCGGCGCAGGCGGGGGCGCACGCGAGCGAGAGCAGCAGGCACGCAGCGCTCACGAGGCGGCGCACACGGCGGCCGGGCGCAGGCAGCGATGTCGTCACGCGTCGCCGGGAGCGACCAGCAGGATGGCGTATCCGCGGTCGGGTGCGCCGCCCAGGATGAGCACGCTCGCGAGGGCGCCGCTCGCGATTGCCGCGACCGCCGCAGCCGCAGCGAACCCGCCAGCGCCCTCGTGATCGCCTGCGCGCGGCGCCAGCGTGGAGCACGGAACCTCGGCCCACGGCGAGCCCCGCAGGCAGGCGACGATGCGCTCCGCCTTCCGCCCGACGAACACGGCGGCGGGCGTCGGGACGCTGGGCTGCACGCGCTGCGCGACAGCTTCGGGAGGGCCGGGGGGCGCCGGCGCCGGCGCTCCCGCGAGCATCCCCGCGCCGTCGCCGCGCCAGGAGCTCCACCAGGCCACCGTCGCCATCGGGCGCGCCCCCCGCTCGCGCACCCGCGCGGCGCTCTCGAAGAGCAGCACGGCGGCGCCCTCGCTGCGCACGCCGCAGCTGACGACCTGCGAGCAGATCGGACCGAGGCACCGCTCGACCATGGGGCTCGCCTCCTCGACGCTGCCGGCGGCGAGCACCTCCCCTTCCCCGGCGGTGATGAGCTCGATGGCCGTGACCATGGCCGCCTCCGCGGTCGCGCCGAGATCGGCCATGGCGAACACCGGCCCGCGGAGGCCAAGGTAGATGGAGGCGTGCCCGACCGGTGACGAGGGGACCAGGTTCGGGAAATCGGCGGGGCTCGCGTACTTCGCCCCCTTGTCGTAGATGCGCCGCATGTAGGCCGTCGAGGCGTCGACGCTGCCGAAGGAGGCGCCGACGATGGCGCCGGGCAGGGTGCGGCTCGGCGCGACGTCAGCCGCCGGGTCGCCCGCGCCGGCATCGCCCTGAGCCGCGCCACCGAGGCCGGCATCCGAGATCGCCGTGAGGATCGCGGCCGTCGCCAGGCGGCCGGCGCGATCGAGCCGCCTCGCGCGCGCGAGATCGAGGTGCGCGCCCGTGTTGAAGGCGATGGGGCCCTCGGGTGGCGGAGGGCCGGGCTCGAGGTACGCGGCGCCGCCGCGGGACGCGAGGACGCCGAGCGGACCGATCGTCGCGGCCGCCGTCACGACGACCGAGCGCCGCACAGGCGCGCTGCCGACGCCGAGCGGCGGCGGAAACCGATCGGGCTGCGTGAACACGAGCACGCTGTCCGTGCCACCGAAGCCGAAGGAGTTCGACATCGCCGCCCGGATCGGCGCCTCGCGCGCCTCCTTGAGGTGCAAGAGCTGGCACGCCGGATCGACCTCCTCGAGGCCGCCGGTCGGCGGCATCACGCCGCGCGCGATGGCGAGGGCGGTGATCGCCGCCTCGACCGCGCCCGCAGCGCCGAGCGTGTGCCCGATCTGCCCCTTGGACGACGAGACGGCGATGCGGCTCACCTCGGCGCCGAGACAGGCGCGCAGGGCGGCGCTCTCCATGACGTCGTTCAGCGGCGTCGCGGTGCCGTGCGCGTTGACGTAGTCGAGATCCGAGGGCGAGAGCGCCGCGCACCGGAGCGCGTCGCGCATGACGCGGGCGGCGGTGCGCCCCTCGCGCTCGGGGTTCGTGATGTGATGCGCCTCGGCGCCGGTCGCCCATCCGCGGAGCTCGACGATCGGCTCCGCTCCCCGCGCGCGCGCGGCATCCTCCGACTCGAGCAGCAGGAACGCCGCAGCCTCGCCCAGGTTCAGCCCGGCGCGCCGCCGATCGAACGGGCGGCACGGATCCGGATCGACGGCCGCGAGGGCGCCGAAGCCCGTGTACGTCAGCCGGCACAGGCCGTCGGCGCCCCCCGCGAGCACGCGGGTGGACAGGCCGGCGCGGAGCCAGGCCGCGCCCAGCAAGACGGCATTGGCGCCGCTCGAGCAGGCGCTGCAAACGCTCCTCACCCGGCGGAATGGGCCGACGACGGCGCGGACGTGATCGGCCGTCGACGAGAGCGGGTGCGAGAGCATCCGCTTCAAGGGAGCGATCGCGCTGGGATCGTGCGAGAGCCAGGCGAGCAGCTCCTCCGTCTCGAACATCCCGGCGGTCGTCCCGCCGACCACCAGGTCGACCGGCATGGCCCCGGGGTCGACGCCCGCGTGTGCGAGCGCCTCGCGGGCCGAGAGCACGGCCATCGCGTCGGTTCGAGACCACCCTTCCGCCTCGCCCGGCGGAGCGACCTCCTCGGCGGAGAGATCGCGGACCTCCGCGGCGATGCGCGCGCGCGCCCCGGGGATCTCGAACAAGGAGAGCGGCGCGAAGGCCCGGTCTCCTGCGATGAGCCGGTCCATCGTCGCCCTCGCCCCGCGCGCCAGGGGCGAGACGACGCCGATGCCCGTCACCCAGATTCGCACGCTCGAACGGCTCTCTGCGGCGGGATCACGCGGCCGCGGTCGACTTGAGGATGTGGGCCACGAGCGCGTCCACCGATGCGAAGATCGGCCTCGCCTCGTCGCCCTCCGGGATGCGGACGCCGAACCGCTCCTCCACGCTCATGGCGAGCTGGAGCGCGTCCAGCGAATCGAGGCCCAGCCCCTCGCCGAACAGCGGCGCGGCGTCGTCGATGTCGGCCGGCGTCTTCCCCTCGAGGTTCAGCTCCTCGACCATGAGTTCTTTCAACTTCTGCCGCACGTCCTGCGCGTTCATGAGCACGTCCCTGCGGGGTAGCACAATCTCGCGCCATTCTACCAGGGGGCAGCGCTTTTTCTGACGGTTTGGTAAAGAGGCCCATGGCTCTCGTCGACTACGCCACCTCTGCAGGCGTCGCGCTGCTTACCCTCAATGATCCGCCCGTCAACGGGTACACCCACGAGATGATGAAGGACCTCGACGCGGCCATCCTCGAGGCCCGCTTCGACAACGATGTACATGTCATCGTCATCACCGGGCACGGCGAAAAGTTCTTCTGCGCCGGAGCGAACATGAACATGCTCCGCGAGTCGGATCCGACGTTCAAATACTACTTCTGTCTCCACGCAAACGAGACGCTGAGCCGCCTCGAGCACACGCCAAAGCTCTGCATCGCGGCGCTGAACGGTCACACGGTAGGCGGCGGCCTCGAGATCGCGATGGCGTGTGACCTCCGCATCGCCCGCAAGAACGCCGGAAAGATCGGCCTCCCAGAGGTAGCGCTCGGCGTCCTTCCCGGTACGGGCGGCACCCAGCGCCTCGCCAGGCTCATCGGTAAATCCCGGGCGATCCAGCTGATCTGCGAGGGCCAGACGTTCGATTTCGAGACGGCGCTCGCGGTCGGCCTGGTCAACGACGTCTGGGAGACGGCCTCCCACGGCGAGTTCATGGACCGGATCCTCGCGTACAGCCACACGTTCACGCTGCCGGATCGCGCGGCCCTGGCGGTCGGACGCATCAAGCGCGCGGTGCAGACAGGCTTCGAGGTGGGACTCGAACAGGGGCTCGCCCTCGAGCGAGAGCTCCAGGCAGAGCTGTTCGCATCGGAGGATGCTCGCGAGGGGCTCGCCGCATACATGGAGAAGCGGAAGCCGGTGTTCCAGGGCAAGTGAGCTCGCGCTGCACGTGCAGTGAAATTTTGTAGTTTATACTACAAATAAACAGCTCGCTGGGATGGTCTGACGATTTTCAAATCGGCGGGGGTTGCTGCACGTAAGTTCAGGCATGCAAGAGCCTCTTGGGCACGTGCCGCTCCTGGAGCGGCCCAGCTTCGAGACCGTGTACACGGTTGGCCTGTCGTTTCTCCGGCAAGCGCTCCGCTGGCTCGGGGTGGCGGAGCGCGACATCGACGACGTCCTGCAAGACGTGATGATCGCTGCGTACCACGCCCTGGAAAGCTTCGATCCGAGGCGCAGCACAGACGGGGCACGCGCCGGCCACCCCCGTTCCAGGCACGACCCCAGCTCGGAGCGCAGGGCTCCGCAGACAGCGATCCCGCTCGGCGAACCCCTCAGGCGCTGGCTGTTCGGCATCGCGTGGCGACAGGTAGGCCACTACCGTGCGCGAGCCCATCGCCGCCGAGAGATCGCGGTCGGCGCGGGGACGAGCTGGCCGTTCGACCTCGCCGACCCAGGCTTGAGCTCGGAACAGCTGCTCGCGCGCGAGCAGAGCGGCCAGCTCGTCGGCCGGTTGCTGGGAGCGATCGACCTCGAGCGACGGGTCGTCCTGATCTTGCACGACCTGCTCGACGTGACGACCGCCGACATCGCGCGCGATCTGGACGTGAAGGAGAACACGGTGCGCAACCGCCTCCGGCTCGCCCGCGAGGACTTCCGCGTGGCGGTGAAGCGCATGAACGCCGAGGACCGGCGCGCGCTCCGCGATCCCTTGAGCCTCCCGGTCGCGGAGCGCTCACGAGCGGTGGACGGAGAGGCGCTCATGAGCGAGGCCAGGCTCGTCCCCGAGGTGCCGGATGCGATCCGGCGCAGGCTCTGGATCGCGGTGACGCGCGCGCTCGCCCACGCGCACACGGCCGGATCGAGCGCGCAGGCAGCCGCCGCGCCGCCCGTTTGAGCGAGCACCGAGCACGTCGAGGCGAGCGCCGCCGGGAGCGGCGCGCGGGTCGGGCGCGATCAGTGCTCCAGCATCCTGCCGTAGTGCTCGGCGAGCGCCGTCCCACCGAGGCGGGAAAAGAAGGATGAATAGCAGATCCAGATCGCCAGCCCGTTCATGTCGTCGAACAGCGGCGGGAGATACGGGGGCGGGCGGATGATCCCGTCGGTCACGTGCGCGTGGAGAACGGGGACGTCCTCGTGCGCGACCTTCCCCACGAACAGGAAGGGAATGAGCATCGCTCGATCGTGCTGAATGGCAGCGCGCATGAAGGCGTAGTTGAGGACAATCCCCTTGCAGTAGCAGGCGTCCTTCGTGAACGGCGCTCCCCCGGCGAGCACGCCGCCGCGGAAGACGCGCCGGGCATTCTGGAAGCACTCCTCTTCCTCGTAACCTTCGGTGCGGTACCACTCGAACACGTCGAGGAAGGATGCCCCGTCCTCCGCTTTGTCCACCGCGAGGATGCGGTCGTTCAGCTTCTTCGCGCGACGCGGCGTGCTCCTGAAGGTGAGGATCTCGAGCAGGACGGCGAGCCCTTCCTGAACCGCCGTGGTGCGCGGAGGCCCCTTCGCCAGCCAGCGCGCCACAGGCTGAGCCTGCCCGTTCAGGCTGGTCGCGACGTGCACCCACCCCTCGTGCGCCTCGAGGATGTCGACGTCGCTCCTGGAGAACATCGCGCCGCTCCTGATCTTCACGTAGTCGCTGCCGGCGGCGGCGTCCGCGAGGAGCGAGTCGTCCACCTGCACGCGGATCGACGCGCCGCCGAAGAAGCGGTCGAAGCGGCCGTTCAGCTCGAGCGCCGCCATCCCCGCCGTGATCTCGCGCTGCTGCGACGGGCCGAGCCGCTCACCGCCGATCGCCGTCAGGAGATCATAGAGCACGAACCCCATGTCCCGCACGCTCGTCTTCCCATCGGGCAGCTTGTCCTTGGGGGAGCCGTAGAGCTCGCGGGACAGGGTGTAAAACGCCTTCGTTCCCCGCCCCATGAGCATGGTCACGACCTTCCTGTACTCGTCCGCGGTCGTGCGGAGGATCTGGCCGAGCCGATCTCGCTTGCCGAGCTCCCGCTCGGCGTCGCGGAGGATCTCCTCGAGCTCGCGCTGCTTCGCCGCCGGGTCGAACCCGAGATCGTCCGAGTAAGTCACCCTGGGCAGCTCGCGCTGCTTCGAGCGGAAAAACTGCTCCTCGACCTCGGCTTCCCACCGGAGCGCCTGGAGGATCCGGATCGGGCGCTGCGCCTCAAGCACCCGCTGGGCCAGGGTCGCGAGGATCTCCTTGTAGGAACGCCACGGCCCCGCGACCGGCGGAAGCGGCGCGTGCGGGATCGGTCCGTCGTGCAGGCTCAGCGACTCCAGCGGCGCCGAGGGCGCTTCGCCGCTCGCCCCACCGCCCTCGTCAGGGCCGTCCTGTCCACCCGCCGCGGGGGCCTCGATGCCGTCCTCCGCCGCGCCGGTGCCGCCGCTGGGCGGCTCGTCCGCTGGCTCGCTCACCTTGAGCTCGCGCTGCGCCTCCCCGTCCGCCGCGTGCGCCCCCCTCCTCTCCCGGGCCTCAGAGCTCTGCGCCATTGCGATCGATTGCTAACACTGGCTCACCGGTCGGAGCAAACGTCCACGGAGCAGAACGCCGCCGCGGTGAGCGCTGGCTCCGCCGGGTCCTTGTCGGCATCGCCGCCTCGGGGTACGAGCCCTGCCCGTATGAGCGATCCCGAGCACACGAACGACGCCGAGACGACCGCCGACGAGGAGTCGAGCTCCCTCTCGGATGCCGCGCTCCTCGAGCGCACAGCGGAAGGAGCCAAGCGGCTCCGCTCGGCGATCGCGGCGGCGGTGGTCGGGCAGGACGACGTGGTCGAGGCCATGCTGATCACGCTCGCCGCGCGCGGGCACGCGCTGCTCGTGGGCGTCCCGGGGCTCGCCAAGACGCTGCTCGTGTCGTCGCTCGCCAAGGCGCTCGACCTCAGCTTCGGGCGCGTCCAGTTCACGCCGGATCTGCTGCCCGCCGACATCACGGGGACCGACGTGCTGCACGAGCAGCACGGGTCCCGGAGCCTGCGCTTCCAACCCGGCCCCATCTTCCACAACCTCGTCCTCGCGGACGAGGTGAACCGGACGCCGCCGAAGACCCAGGCGGCGCTGCTGGAGGCGATGCAGGAGCGCAAGGTGACCGTCGGGACCACCACCCACGCCCTGCCCGACCCCTTCCAGGTGTTCGCGACGCGGAACCCGATCGAGCAGGAGGGAACGTACCCGCTGCCAGAGGCGCAGCTCGACCGCTTCCTGCTCGAGATCCACGTCACGTACCCGAGCGAGGCCGAGGAGCGCGAGGTGGCGCGGAGGACGACCTCGGGGAAGCCGCCGGTGATCGCGGCGGTGCTCCGGGCGGCAGAGGTGCGTGCGATCGGCGGCCTCATCCCGAGGATCCCGGTGACCGACGAGGCCGTGGATCTCGCGGTGCGCCTCACCAGGGCGACGCGGCCGGGGGCGGAGCGCGCCGCGCAGGAGGTCCGGGACTACGTGCGCTACGGCGCGGGGCCACGCGGGAGCCAGGCGCTCGTGATCGCCGCCAAGGCGCGCGCAGCGCTCCGCGGCGAGGCAGCTGCGGACGTGGACGACGTGAGGGCGCTGCTGATCCCGGCGCTGCGGCACCGGATCGTGCTGTCGTACCGCGCCGAAGCGGACGGCGTGCGCGACGTCGACGTGCTGAGCGCCGTGGAACGCTCGGCGCGCTGAGCGCGCGTCCGTACCTCCCCGCCGCTCAGCGGGAGCGAGGCGCCTGCTACTGCGCTTCCTTCACCGGGTCGACCGCCTTCATGGCCTTCAGATCCAGGGCGAAGCGCAACGTCCCCGGCCCACGCCCGTCCCAGCTCACCGCAACGACGCCGCTCTTCTTCAGGCCTGTCCAGCCGACGTCGCCGAGCAGCGATGTCACCAGCGCCGACAGCGAGGGCTCGTGCCCCACGAGCGCCAGCGGCTGCGGCCCCTGATACTGCGAGAGGAGGCGGAGGATCTCGGCGGTGTCCCGGGAGGGAGATAGCTCGGCGACCACCGAGACCTCGTCGGTCAGCTCGGCAGCCTCGGCGATGATCTCCGCGGTCTGCACCGAGCGCACGAGGGGGCTCGTCCAGAGCGCCGCAGGGCATCGGCCCTTCTGCTTCGCGAGCCACCTGGCGACGCGCCGGGTCACCTTGCGACCCTTGCCCGTCAACCAGCGACCGGCGTCACCGAGGTCGGACGCGTCATCCACGGCCTGGCCGTGGCGAATGATGAGGATCTCCATGCCGTGACCTTAGCCCGGGCGACCGCCAGCAGGGGAGCGCCGTGCGCGCGGACGAGGCGAGGGCGCCGGCCTCCGAGCCCTCAGAACTCGCACTGGCTGGTCGCGTCGTTGCAGTGCGAGCCCGGTGCCACGAAGGGGCAAACGCTCCCGAAGAAGCTGTTGCACGGCAAACCGCACGTGTACGCCGTGTGCGCGTAGCAGATCTGCCCCGCGTCGCAATCGGCGTCCGAGGCGCATCGGCAGTTGAAGTCGTCGGGGATCCCGTTGCCGTTTTCATCGAGGCCGTCGCAGCACTCCGTCACATAAAAGTCGCTTGCGCTGCAGTCCTCGTCAGCACAGTCGAGCGTGCCGTCGCAGTCGTTGTCGATCCCGTCGGTGCACGCGGCGGACCCGAACTCGGGGCCAGGCGCGGCGCCGTTCGCGCAGCCCCGGCAGGGGCCGAAGGCGGCGCAGTCGGGATCGGCGCAGTCGACGTGGTGATCGCCGTCGTTGTCGAGATCGTCGTCGCAGCGCTCGCTCGGGTTCGGGGTGATCTCGACGTTGAGCACGAAGGGCCCCTCGTTCGCGCCGCTCCCGGGATCGATCGTGTAGCCGTCGAGGAAGACGAAGTACGTGCCCGGGTACAGGATGCTGAAGTCGAGCCGCGAGGACCCCGATTCGCCGCCGCTGTCGTCGTCGCAGCCGATCTCCCGGCCGGAGTTGCAGATGCCGGTGCGGACATAGAGCACCGAGTCGAAGCCCGACCCCCGCGAGTCGAGGAGCACGCGCGACGGCGAGGTGAGCACGAAGAAGAAGACCGCCTCGCCGGCGTCGCCGCCGCACGCGCCCCGGGTCTCGCTCACGTGGCCGGTGGTGTCCCCCGTGTAGGTGCCGGTCCCGGGGATACGCCTCGGCGAGAGGCAGTTCGCCTGCGCGAGCACGCACACCGGGCTGCTCGCGCAGTCCGGATCCCGGCAGTCGATCAGGGCGTCGCGGTCGTCGTCGAGCTCGTTGTTGCACTGCTCCGGCGTCGGCTCGCAGTTCGGCGCGAAGACGCAGGCGGCGTCGGCGCAGTCGATGTGCTCATCGCAATCGTTGTCGACGCCGTCGTCGCAGACCTCTGGCACGCAACGATCGCAGGCCGGCGCGGAGATGCACTGCGGGTCCGCACAGTCGATCCTCCCGTCGCAGTCGTTGTCCTGGCCGTCCTCGCACCGCTCCAGCGAGCCGGGCGGCTCGCACACGCAAGGGAAGAAGTTGCGGCAGTCCGGGTCGGCGCAGTCGACAAGGAGATCGCAGTCGTCGTCCGCGCGGTTGTCGCAGAGCTCTCCCTGGAGGCTGCAGGCGCACAGCGGGTCGGCCCCGCAGTTGCCGTCATCGCAGTCGAAGACGCCGTCGCAGTCGTCGTCGACGCCGTTGCCGCACTTCCCGGTCTCCGAGGCGGAGCAGCCGCAGGCGGGGGTCCCCGAGCAGTCCGCGTCGAAGCAGTCGACGATGGTGTCGCAGTCGTCGTCGACGCCGTTCTCACAGCGCTCGCCGGCGGGGCTCGGGGTACAGCCGCAGTCCTGCCCTGCGGCGCACGCGGGATCGAAGCAGTCGCTCACGCCGTTGCAGTCGTTGTCCGCCGCGTCCGTGCAGATCTCCGGAGCGCCCGGGAAGACGGACGGGTTGAAGTCGTTGCAGTCGCTCCCGCCGCAGATCGTCGGCCCCCGGCCGTCCTCGTCGTCGTCGCGGGGACGGTGCTCGCAGCGCCCGTCCTCGCAGTCGTCGCTTGTGCAGTCGTCGCCGTCGTCGCAGTCCGTGGGGCTGCCGCACGCCACGAAGCCTCCGGCGCCGTCGCCGCCGTTCGACGACGTCGACGCGCTGGCGCTGGTCGTGCCGACGAGCCCACCTCCGACGCCGGCCCCGCCGACGCCGGCATCCGAGAGCTCGAGGAGGCTCGTCCGGCCGCACGCCCCCACCAGCGCGCCGAAAGCCGCCCACGCCCCGATCGCGAGGAGGGATCGTCGAATCCCGGGGGACCGCGGATGCGCCTCCCCGACCCATGCTGAAGAGCCCGGCTTCATCTCTGACCCTCTCGGACCGGCCGCATGGTGCCCACGCGTCGATTCACTTTACACGCCCGAGTTTCCAGGAAAGCAAGTCTTGATCCCCTGACGCTGTCCGGTCTGTCTGCGCGGCCCCGGGGGCCCGCCGCCTCGAGCTGCGCGGCTGGATATTGAGGAGGTGCCAGGACGGCTGGCGGGCGGGGTGGTGCGCCGATCAGGCTGGCTCGCGCCGCGGATCAAGTTGCGGGTCGACGCATCCGCGTGTAACGAGGCTCGGTGGGCGCGCAGCTCCAGATCGAGTACGAGCGGCCGCCTGCCGGCCTTCAGCGCGGCCGTTACCCTGCGCCACAATGGGTCATCCTGGCGGTCGGCGCCGCCGTGGTGCTCGGGGCGGTCGCCGTCCTGATCTGGCGAGCGCGGCGCGCCTTCCGCTCACGAGGGAGAGGCGGGTCGCATTCGGCGGGACGCCGGTGACGAGGAAAGTGCCGGTCGCCCGCTCCAGGCGGATGAATGATCGACAGCAGGTGCGATCGCGGGTTGACACCGAGCAGACCGGACCGGTAGGCACCTTAGAGGGACGCGCTCCCGGTCGGCTGATGTAGAGTGCCGCCCGAGCGCGCGACGCGCCCGCAACAACCGGGGCCGAAAACGCGGCCTAGTGAGGCCCTTTGGTTCCTGAAGAACGCCGCGCAACTGCGGCCCGTGGATACATGGCACCGATCGAACGTGGCGTTGAGCTTGTGCATCGGGTGATCGCGCAACTGAAGAAGCGCCCTTCCAGCCATGCCGCCGTGGGAGCGAGCCAGGCAGCGCTCGATGCGCTCGAGTCGAAGTTGATGGTCGAGCTACCGCCCACGCTGCGGGCGTTCCTGGAGTTCGATTTCACCCTCGATAGCCTGGGCCCGCGGTTCAAGGGGCGGCATCGCTTCGGCCAGGACCCGTCGGCGCCTCGACCGAAGCTCACCTCGGTCCGCAAGCTGGCCGAGGCGAAGACCGACCTCGGCTGGACCGAGTCGCGCCTCCGAAGCAAGGTCGTGCGGTTGCCCAACCTCCCCGGTCAGGCGTGGAACGCGCTCTACCTCGGGGAGGCCAGGCGGGACGGCGAGCTCGTCATCCTCGGCCTCGACAACGAGGACACGAACGTCCGGGTCTTCCCTCGCTACACGGCGTTCGACCTGTACCTCGTCGAGCAGTGCGGCCTCGCCAGGCTGTCCGAAGCGCAGCGGCTCGAGGACCTCGAGTCGCACATCGCGCTCAACCCCGAGCTCGGGACCGCCGAAGAGGACGACGAGGGCGATACGGAGTATTGATCGCGCGGCGAGCGACGCCCTCACGCTGGCGCCGCTCGGCCGTGAACGACGCCCGTGACGAACGCGATGGCTGCCGGTGGGGAAGCGCTCCACTTCCGGGTGGACGACGGCGACCCGCGTGACCGGCTCGACAAGCTCGTCGTCCACCTGCTGGAACGCGCGGGCCGCGCGACCTCGCGCGCGGCGGTGCAACGATGGATCGCCGCCGGTCGGATCCTCGTCGATGGGGAGCCGGCGCGCGCGTCGGTGGCGGTGCGCTCGGGCGCGCTCGTCGACATCCGGCCGGAAGAGCCGGCGCCCTCCGCCGCGGCGGCCGACCCTGGCGTGGCCATCCCGGTCGTGTACGAGGACGAGCACCTGCTGGTGATCGACAAGCCGGCAGGGCTCGTCGTGCACCCGGCGCGCGGGCACGAGTCGGGCACGCTGGTCAACGGGCTGCTCGCCCTGCCCGGGTTCGCGCTGGCGCCCGCCGATCCGCGCGATCCCATGGGGCATGTCCGCCCCGGGATCGTGCACAGGCTCGACCGAGGCACGAGCGGCCTGCTCGTCGTGGCCAAGGACGAGCCCACCCGCGAGGCGCTGAAAGCTCGGTTCGCTAGGCACGAGATCGAGCGCGAGTACGCCGCGATCGTGGCCGGCGAGGCGCGAGACGCGACCTACGACACGCTCCACGGCCGCCACCCGACCGACAGGCTCCGCTACACGTCCTGGATGCGCAGCGACGCCGCCGCGCCCGGCGCGCGCGCCACGGCGCCGCGCCGCGCGGTGACGCACGTCCGCGTGCTCGAGAGGCTCGGCGACGCGGCGACGGTCGTCGCGTGCTCGCTCGAGACGGGCCGCACCCACCAGATCCGGGTGCACCTCGCCGAGCGCGGCAGGACGCCGGTCCTCGGCGACCCCCTCTACGGCAAGCCGCCGAAGAAGCCGGCGGTACGGGCGATCGCGGAGGAGCTCGGGCGGCAGGCCCTGCACGCGCGCGTGCTCGGGTTCATCCACCCCGCCACGCGAGAGCCGGTGCGCTGGGAGAGCGCCCTGCCAGCGGACATGCGCAAGGCGCTCGACCAGCTGCGCAGGCTCGCTACCAGATCTTCGATTTGATGTGGCCCTTGGACTTGACCAGGATGTCCACGAGGGCGCGGTCGTAAAAATTCTTCTGGAAGAGATCCGGCGACACGCGGCTCTTGTAGAGGGCGCGACCCTCCTCGACCTCCTCGGACAGGACCGTGAAGAGGTCATCCTGCTGGATGCCCTGCACGATCTTCTCCTCGTTGTAGAGCGAGAGATCGCTTGCGATGGCGCGCGCAAGGCGTCGCGCCGCCTCTTCGGTTTCAATCAAGGGCATCCGTCTCTCCTCCAGGTTCGCCGGCCGGGGGCACGCGCTCCCGAGCCGGCGGGCGCCTAGGATGCAGCAGCCCGGGCGGCGCTGTCAAAGTAGCTCGTCTTCCGGCCCGCTCGGAGGCGCGGAGGCCGCCTCGCCCGTGGGGTGCGGCGCGCCGGCGCGAGGCGGCTCGGAGCTCTGGCGCGCCGCGGCGAGGGCGGCGAGCCCCGAGAGGAGGGGGAACGCGACCAGCCCGTAACGCCCCGCGCCGAAGAACACCGCGTGCGTCGCCGCGGTCGCAGCGAGGACGGCGAGCGCGGTGACCGCGAGCACCGGCGCCCGGAGGAGCGCGCGGCCCTGGAGCAGCGCGAGGCCGAGGAGCGCGAGGTAGCCCACCCACGCATGGACGTGCAGCGCGGCGACGACCCCCAGCGCGAACAGCGCGAGCCGAGCAAGCAAGAGCGCGCGCTGCGCGAGCCGGCGAGCGCGATCATGAGGAGCGACGGGCGCCTGCGCGGGCTTGCGCGCTGCCCACATGAGCGCGAAGAGGAGGACGAACCGCTCGAACGCGGTCTCGACGGCGCCGAGCGCGACCTTGTCGTCCTCGCTGAACGCCGCCGGGTTCGAGGCGTGCAGGTACCACCCGGCCGCGCCGCAGTAATCGAACGTCGC
Source organism: Sorangium sp. So ce887 (assembly GCF_051521455.1). NCBI lineage: Bacteria > Pseudomonadati > Myxococcota > Polyangiales > Polyangiaceae > Sorangium > Sorangium sp. So ce887. Next base: position 8,455,946 of record NZ_CP150354.1, read on the forward strand.
CGCGAGCTTGCGGGGCACGAGCCCGAGCCATGCGCCGGGGTGCTCGGCGATGTAGCGGCGCGCCTCACGGCCGAAGCAGGCGTCCTTGCCCGCCTCGTCGAAGACCTCGCGGCACGCCTCGGGCACCTGGATGGGCGCCCAGGCGCCGGTGGAGGCCGGGTCCGCGCCGATGAGGAGGTTCCAGCCGCCGTTCACGCTGACCAGCGCGCACTGGTTCATCCGCACGCAGTTGCGCGCGGTCCAGGGCGCGCAGACGAGGAGCGCCGCGATGACGGTCACCAGGACCGGCGCCGCGCGTCGCGCCGCGCGCGCGGCGAGGGGCCCATCGATCCGGGCACCGTCGCCGGGTGGAGAGCCCAGGAGGGCGAGGCCGGCGAAGAGGGGCGCGAGCAGGAGCGTCTGCGGGCGGACGAGGGTTGCGACGCCGACGAGCAACCCGAGGACGGCGAAGGGAGCCAGCGCCGGGCGGCGCTCGCGCGCCCACGCAGACGCCCACGCCGCGCAGGCGACGAGCGAGCCGGTGACGCCCTCGGTCATGAGGGCCGGGGTGTACGCGACGAGCCCGGGGTGGAGGGCGACGAGCGCGCCCGAGAGCGCCGGCACGGCGCGCGAGCGCGGCGCAGCGCGGGCTGCCAGGCGGTGGACGGCGAGCGCCGCGAGCGCTCCGAGCACCGCGTTCAGCAGCATCGCGACCGCAGGGTGCGCGCCGAGCAGCGCGTACAGCGCCCCGACGGCGCCCGGGTAGCCGACCGGATAGTGCGCGGCGTACGTGACGACGCCGTCGGGCCACATCCACGTGTAGCCGAGCCCCGCCGCGATCCGTTCGGCGATGCGCTGGTAATAGGTGCCGTCGGCCGCGGGCGGGAAGCGCCCGGCCGCCCAGACGACGACGGCGATCCGCACCGCGAGGGCGAAGGCGAAGATCGCGCCTCCGTCGCGCCGGCGCGCGGCCATCGAGACGGCGTCGCTCATGACGAGCGCGCGGGCGACAGCGGGAAGCGCGCGAGCAAGCCGGTGGCGCGCAGCGCCGCGACGACCTCGCACGCGGGCAGGCCGACGACGTTGGAATAGGAGCCATCGATGCGCGCGACGGCGAACGCGCCGACGCCCTGGATCGCGTAGGCGCCGGCCTTGTCGAGCCCCTCGCCGGTCGCCGCGTACGACGCCACCTCGTCCTCGTCGAGCTCGCGGAAGCGCACCCGCGTCACGACCGTCTCGACGTGGAGGGCCTCGGCGCGGCCCGGGACGGCCGCCGGCGCGAGATCGGCGTGACCGCCGCCGGCGATCGCGAACCGGGTCCAGACCTGGTGCTCGCGGCCCGAGAGGGCGCGGAGCATGGCGCGCGCGTCGGCCTCGTCCCGCGGCTTGCCGAGGATGGAGTCCTCGAGGATGACCGAGGTGTCAGCGACGAGGATCGCGCCGGTCCCGGCCGCCTGGTGCAGGCGCCGCGCGGCCGCGAGCTTCGCCAGGGTGACTCGCTCCAGGTAGGCCATAGCCCCCTCGCCGGGGTGCCCCGCCTCGTCGACCTCGGCCGCCGCGACGCGGAGAGGCAGGCCGAGCGTGGTCAGGATCTCTCGCCGACGCGGCGAGCCGGAGCCAAGCAGGAGCGGATGCGCGTCGTCGATCATGGTCGTGCGGACGCCGGCGGCGCCGGGCCCGGCCGGGCGTGGTCGTAGCACGGCGCGAGAGCGAGCGCGGGACGCAGCGCGCCGCGGAGCGTCGGGTGCCCCCCGGATCGCGCCGAGGCGATTGCTGTTTTGACTCTCACCCCGGCAGTAGTAGAGGGTCGGGCGCGATGCGCGCCAACTGCAGGGTGCCGGCACGATCAAGCCTCCCGCTGCTGGTGGCCTCCGGGATCTTCATGGCGGCGCTCCTTCCGGCGCCGGCGCGCGCGGACGAGTGCGCGCCGGCGGACGGGCTGTCGGGCTGCATCGACGCCGACAACCTCTGGCCCCACGCGGGCGGCGGCCCCTTCTTCGCCGTGGGGAGCACGGGGACGGCTCCGAGCGCGAAGGCCTCCTTCGGCCTCGTGGCGAGCTACCTGTCGCGGCCGGTGGCCCTGCGCGACCCCTCGCCCGACCCTGACGGGACGGTCGTCCACGTGCTCGACAACATGTTCGACGCGACCTTCCTGTGGTCGCTCGGGCTCACCGATCGGATCGAGGTCACGGTCGCCGCTCCCGTCACCCTGTACCAGGACGGCGCGGGCTTCTCCGATGTCCTCGGCACCGACACGGAGCTGCAGCGCAGCGTGATGCGCGACACGCGCCTCGGCGCAGCGTTCGCGATCGTGCCGCCGCCCGTGCAGGGTCCGCTCGACGGCTTCTCGCTCGCAGCGCGCCTGGAGCTGGGTCTGCCCACCGGCGACGAGACCGTGTTCGCCAGCGCCGGGACCGTCACGTTCGCGCCGACCGTCACCGCGGCGTACCAGCTCGGCGAGCTCCGGCTCGCGGCCGAGGTAGGCGCCAGGCTCCGCGGCTCGAGCACGCTGATCGACGTCGCGATCGGCTCGCAGCTCCTCGGCGCTTTCGGCGCCGCGGTCGACGTGCTCCCGGACCGCTGGCTCACGGCGTCCGCAGAGGCGTTCGCCCTCTACACGCTCGCCGAGCAGCCCGCCCGGGACGCGGCGCCGGTGCCGGCGGAGTGGATCGTCTCTGTGACGAGCGCCCCGCTGCTCGCCGGCGACGTCTCGCTGTCCGCCGGCGGCGGGAGCGCGATCCCGTTCTCCTCCGAAGGCGCGCTCACCGCGCCGCGCTTCCGGTTCAACCTGGGGCTGCGCTATGCGCCGACGGGACGCGACGCGGATGCCGACGGCGTCCTGGATCGCGACGACGCGTGCCCGCTCATCGCGGAGGATCGCGACGGGTATCAGGATGGCGACGGCTGCCCCGATCCCGACAACGACGGCGATCGGATCCCCGACGGGCGCGACAGGTGCCGGGACGAGGCCGAGACGATCGACGGCTTCCAGGACGGCGACGGCTGCCCCGATGCCGACGACGACAACGACGGCGTCCCGGACGACACCGACACCTGCCGGAACGCCGCCGAGGACCGCGACGGGTTCCAGGACAGCGACGGCTGCCCCGATCCCGACAACGACGGCGACGGGATCCCGGACGAGCGTGACACGTGCCCGAACGGCGCAGAAGACGTCGACGGCTTCAAGGACGACGACGGCTGCCCCGATCCCGACAACGACATCGACCAGGTCCCTGACGCCCGCGATCGATGTCCGGACGCGCCCGAGGATCGCGACGGCTTCCAGGACGACGACGGCTGCCCCGATCCCGACAACGACGAGGACGGCGTGGTCGATACGGCCGATGCATGCCCGGTGACGGCTGAGACGATCGACGGTACGAACGACGCCGACGGCTGCCCCGAGCCGGCGGCCAGGTCGCTGCCGCAGTGGTCCGGCGACCGGATCCTCCTCGACGGCCTGGTCCGCTTCCCTGCGGGGAGCGCACGGGTACCGCCGGCCCTGGCGGCACAGATCGGCATGATCGCCCAGCTCATGCGCGGGCGCATGCCCCTCGACGTCGTCATCGTCGAGGCTTACCCCGATCGTCAGGGCGATCAGTCGACGCGCGCGATCGAGCTCGCTGGCGCGCGCGCGAGCGCCGTCAAAGATCACCTCGCAAGCGCAGGGTTCCCGGCGGACCGGATCACGGCCGCCGCTGGCGACACATCAGCCATGCGCGCGAAAGACGCGCCCCAGATCGAGGTGACGGCGACCCGTGCTCGGCGCTCGGAAGAAGCCCCCCGTGCGCCGGGCGCAGCCTCCTCGACCCCCGGAGAGAAGAAACCGCGATGAACGTTCTCGAGGCACGCCGTGCCCGCCATTTGATCATCCGCCTCGATCGAGGCGAGGAGCTCCCAGCAGCGCTGGTGCGCGCCCTTGACGAGGCCGAGGCGCGCGCCGGCTGGATCGAGGGGACAGGCTCGCTCGAGAAGGCGGAGATCGCGCTGTTCGATCAGGCCTCCCGCACCTACGCGAAGACGCGCGTCCTCGAGGGGCCCTGCGATGTGGTGGCGCTCTCCGGGAGCGTCGCGCTCCAGCAGGGCGAGACCTCGCTTCGCCTGTCCGCCACGCTCGCCCGCGAGTCCGGCGTCGGTCTCCAGCTCGCCGCCGGCGAGCTCGTCTGGGCGCGCGTCTACGGGCTCGAGCTCCGCGTCACAGCGTTCGACGATCTGCCCCTCGTGCGGGCGTTCGACGATCGAACGGGCCTCATGCAGCTCGCAGCCCAGTCGACCGGCATCCCGGCGACCGTGAGCGAACCGCCCCGGATGACGCCTCCGGCGCAAGCCGCCGAGCCGACGCGCACGGCGCCTCCGGCGCCGGCCGCGGAGCCGCCCCGCGCGATGGCCGCCGAGCCGCCCCGCGCGGCGGTGGCCTCAGTTGCCGAGCCCGCCCGCGCGGCGACGACCTCCGTCATGGAGCCCGCCGTTTTGCCGCTGCCGCACCGCCCGGTCCGCCCTCGCCAGGAGGAGGAGAGCTATCCGGAAGTCGGCGACAGCGTGACCCACTTTCACTTCGGCGAGTGCACCGTGATCAGCTCCGACGGCGAGCGGATCCGCCTCCGCCAGGAGCGCGACGGGCGCGTGCGCGAGGTCTCGCTGACGATGCTCCGCATCGAGCCTCACACCGTGGATCCGGCGACGGGCAGGAAGCAGTTCCGCCTCGCGCGGAAGAACTGAGCGCACTGCGCGCCACCTCGCTCGAGAGGTGGCGCGCAGCGCGTCGTCGCTCAGAAGACGCGCTGCGCGACGTTGATCGAGTCCCCTGCCTGGAGCGGCACATCGGGGATCTTGTTGTCGATGATGTCCTCGACCGAGACGGTGGCGAACACGGTCTTGCCCTGGGACTTCCTGCGGATCGTGACGCGATCCTTGTTTGCGATGCTGTTGAATCCCCCCGCCATCGAGATGGCGCGGAGCAGCGTCATGCCAGGTTGAAGCGGCAGGGACCCGGGCTTCTGCACCTCGCCGAGCACCTCGACCCGCTTCGAGTTGTACTCCTTGATGCTCACGCTCACGCTGGGGTCGGTGAGGACCTGCCCCTCCATGAGCTTCGCGCGGACGAGCTCCGCCACTTCCTGAGGCTCCAGGCCCGCGATCTTGAGCCGCTTCACGTAGGGGAAGTCGACGGTGCCATCCGGCGCGACGGTGAACGCCGTGGGCAGCTTGTCTTCCCCGACGATGCGGAGCTCGAACACATCTCCGACACCGATGGTCGTCGCCTCCACCGGCGGGGGCAGGTTCACCGGCCCGGGCTGGCGCGACGAGCAGGCGGCGATCACCAGCGCGAGGATGGCGGCAACCCACCGACCGGAACGCCGCATCACATGAACCAGCGCACGCCCAGGTAGGCTTCGAGCTGCTGCCATCCGAGATAGTTCTGCGGCTCGGACTGGCCGAGGATCGTGAGCGCGGTGCTGCTGACGTTGTTGCCGTACCGCAGGGTCGAGTTGATCCCCAGAGAGTCCCCTATCCGGTACTCGCCGAACAGAGAGGCATCGATACGGACGTCCGTCCAGGGCTCCTGGCGCCCGACGAGGCCTCCGTTTTCCCCCGGGATCCCGGGAAACACGTGGGCTGCCACGCCGCCGTCGACGATGAGCAGAAACCGTCCGCCGAAGAAGTAGGTCAGCTTGAGGTACCCGCGATCGCGCTCGAAATAGCTCGTGAGGAAGCTGTCGTGAAAATCGCGCGTGAAGCCAGCCGAGAGCGAGGAGAGCGCGAGCGTCGCCGCCGCAGGATCGGTTGACGGGTTCGGCGTCAAAAACCACTTCAGCTCGAGCTGGCCGATGACGCTGTCGAAGTCGTGCACGACGTCCCCGGCGTCGTTTGGCGTGTAGAAGCTCGCGCCCCAGCCGGCCATCGCGAGGAGACCGAAAGACGACGTCACAAGACCGTTGATCCCGATCTGGGCCCGCAGAGGATGAGAGCCGAGCTGAGCGCCCGGATTCGGGTAATCGACGAACCCGAGCGACGCGTCGTAGATGAGCGCGGTGCGCGGCAAGAAGCGCCAGCGGCCCCGCGTCCGGACGATATGATGCATGTTCGTCAGGCTGTCGTACTCATCGACCTCGAAGAACGTGCCCATGAAGCGATAGCCCAACCGCCAATCGAGCAGCCCCCCGCCCGGCGTCCACACCAGCTCTGCTCCCGCGCCCGCGTTGACGCGCCGGAAGCTCTGGTTGGAGATCCCGATATCGGAGGAGGCGATGGTCCGGCCGAGCGACGCATCGAGGATCGCGGACCACGGGCGTTGGGGCAGGATCGTCAGGTTGGCGTCGAGTATGCCGCCGATGTTCCGCTGCTGACTCAGCCGCTCCTGCCCGCGCTCCGACCCGGATACCGGGATGAACTCATCGTAGGTCGCGGCGATGCCGCCGCGAAACTCGACATCCGGCGGGGGCGCGCCGGGCGTCGCCTCCTGGCGCTGCTGACTGAGCGTCGAGAGCGAGAAGGACGGCGTGATCCGGAGCCGCATCGAGCCCACAGGCCCGATGTCGTCCGGGCTGGCCTCGTCTCTCTCGGCCCTGCGGAAGAAGTTGGAGTCATAGCCGAACTCCGCGGCGACCCCCGGGTGCAGCTCGAGGTCGCCAGCGCGTATCCCGATGCCCTCGGTGTAGCGACGATCCTTGAGCCAGGGCTGATCCTGCGCCAGGGCCAACGCCGGGGACAGAGTGAGTGGGAATACGGCAGCGACTATGATTTCACGAAGTTTCATCGCCTATTGGGCAGTGGCAATCCGAGAGAGGCGGTCGCCTACCGAAAACAGCTACTGCACGCAGGCGGCTCGATGATGATCGGGTTGACGGGATACTCGGAAGGATCCTCCTTGGGAAGATTCGGATCGATCGTGGCTGTGACGGCACTATCGCCCACGAAGCCCGCTTCCTGGCCGATGCACTGGTTGGCCTCAGCCGTCAGTTGCTCGGTCCGCTGCCGCAATACCGTCAGGATCGTGAACTCGTGGTTGGAGAGATCGGCATCCTGCCGATTCACGGCGAGCTCCAGGCCCTGCCGCCGCTCGCGGGCGGAACGGATGGCGACGTCGACCTGATTCAGCTTGTCGTTCAGGCAGAGCGTCTTCACGACGTCTCGCTGCGACCGCGCCGTCTCGAGCTGGCGACGAACGGACGTCCGGGCCCCGTCCATCCGGGCAAGGAAGGTCTCGCTCTGCGCGAGCTGCTCGGCAGGCGAGAGCGTCACCTGCCGCGCGAGGCCTGCGGACGCATCCGGCGGAGGCGCCGTCTGCGCCTGCGCAGCAGCGATGCCATGGCCGATCACGACCGAGATCAGCGCGACTGCTGCGAAGCCGGGGATCTGTTCACGCTTCATCGAAGCCTCCGAAAGTCAGGCCCGCGCATTATAAGTGCGGGCAGACGCGGTTGTCAAAACGCAATGAACATGCCGGGCATCCAGCAGCTCGCTCCATCGGGAGGACCCGTACGAGGTTCTTCCCCATTGGATGCGCGACGCCAGCACGCCATTCACCTTCAGGCGAAGCGAGAGGATTGCGCCTTGTCCACGGAGTCGGGTGGCATCGGGTCTATTGGCTCACGAAGGTGACAGGAATCACAACCGTCGCGCCGCCGCCCTCGGGCGGCGCGAACTGCGCGCTCTGGACGCGCGCAACGACGCAGGAGACCACGGTCCCGGACAGGCCGGAGCCGCCGGAGGGAGTCGCCGAGAGCACCTCACCGTTGGGGCCGATCTTCGCGGTGACCCGGACCGACCCCTTCATGCTCGGGTCCTCCTGAAGACCTTTATTGTAGCAACGACGGAAGCCAGCCGTCATCCCTGCCACGACGGAGGGTGCGTTCGAGACGCTCCCGCCGGAGACCGCGGCGCCGCCCACCTGGGCGTTGCCCACCGGTCCCTTCACCGTCTGCGCCGAGCCGGCGGTCGCCGGGCCGCTGGTCCCGGTGTTGCCGATGCTCGCAAGGCCACCGCCGCCGGCGGAGCCAGGTCGCACTGTGCCCCCACCGGCGGCGCCCATGTTCAATCCCGCCACACCGCCCTTTCCGACGCCGGACCCGGAGGCGGCCGCGTTTTCGAGGAGGCCGGTCGGCACATCGCCGGAGCTGAGGACGCTGGCTGTGGCGTTCGCGCTCGAGTTGAGCGCGCCCAGCATCTGCATGTCGAGCTGCGCGAGCTCGTTGGTGAGCGCCGAGGCGCGAGCGTCGCTCAGCCCGCCGGAGCCCTTCCCCGGGCTGGCAGCCGCGCCCTTGTTCCCGCCGCCGCTCGCGGCCTTCGGCGCCTCGGCGGTGGGCGCCGCCGTCGCCGCCGTCGCCTCGGCGTTCTCCTTCGGCTGCTCGACCACCGGCGGCGGGGGCAGCTGCCTCACGGACTCGAGCAGCGCCGCGACGTCGACCTCATCGTCGACGACCGGGTCCATCCAGTCGGAGTAGATCGACCCCACGGCACCGAAGTGGAACAGGAACGAGAAGGCGGCGATGATCGTGGTCGTCCAGTCGATGTCGTTCGCGATCCCCGACTTCACCGAGACGGGCAGCTGCGGCTTGGGCTGCACCGGCGGCGGCGCGACGAACTGGAACAGGAACGTCGTCTCCCCCACGACGATCTTGCCGCGCGCCTCTTCGCTGAGCTGGACCTGATAGGCCTGGGCATTGCCCACGGCCGCGCGCTTGGCAGACGACTTGAGCGTGGAGAGCTCCGAGACGCCGGCCTTGAAGGCGACCCGGCCGGTCATCCCGTCCAGGAAATTGAGGAGGTAGTCGCCGCCCACGAGCTCGAACAGCCGAAAGCTCGGCGGGATGCTCTTGCTCGGGATGACGAACATGCTCTTTTCGCTGGGACCGATGGTGACGTGGGTGCGCTGCTTGATGACACGCTCCTCGATCACCTTTCCCCCCTGGACCAGGCCGATCCTGAGGACCTTCGGGCCGGTCACCGGTGCGACCGCCCGCATGACCGCGGTCATCTGCCCGGGCTGCCCGGGGCGCGACGGGGTGGGGTGCGGGTGCTGCTGGGTCATTCCAAGGGACTCCGGGAGAGAGGGGACGCTGCAGGGGCCGCCGCCGATCGCGCGCGGCAGGCGGAGCCGCGCCCCCGGGTCCGGTGGGCCCCGGGCCTCGAACCGCGGAAGGAGCGCTGCACGGCGGAGGGCACCACAGCTCGCGAGGGTACACGGACAGGTGGGGGCGGTCCAGGAGAGCGCGCCGCGCTCACGGCCGCGCGCGGCGCGATCGCCGCGGTGATGCAGAGGGCGCGCTGGCGGCCCGGACGACGCTGTCGAGCGGTCCCAGAGCGACGCCGACGAGCGCATCGACGGCCTCGCGCTTTCGCGAGGCGGCGGTGCGGCCGGCGCGCCCGGCCGCCGCGGACGCGATCGCACCGGCGGCGCCCGCGACAAGGACGAGCGCGATGACCGATGGCCCGGCCTGCGCGAGGAAGGAGAGCGCGGCCAGGAGCAACGCGGCGAGCGCCGAGAGACGCGCCGCCGCGCGCGGCCAGCCCGCGCCGGCGTCGAGCCGCTGCTCGAGCTCGACGAGGAGATCGTTGGCCGCCGCGATCTTCGCGCGCGGGTCCGCGGCGGACATGACCTCGAGCGCGAGCCGGCGCTCCCAGCTCTCCGGCGGCGAGCGCCTCGCCAGCTCGGCCAGCCGCGCCTCGCCGGGCAGCGCGCGGAGCGAGCGCGCAAGCGCCGTCAGGTCGCCGCCCGTCGCGCGCGCGATCTGCGCCGGATGCTTCCACGAGATCGCGGCGCACGCGCCGCTCGCCGCGAGCGACACCGCGATGAAGAGCGCGGCGGACACACCGCCGCCTAGCGCTCGGCGCGCGAGCTGCCGCCGGCGGCGCGAGGCACTAGAACGGCTCCTTGAAGATCGCCTGCTCGATGCGGTCCAGGAAAGGCTGACGCAGCTCGGCGAGCGTGAGCTTCGGCTGGATCCGGCTGACGTCGACGGCCGCGATGGGCTTCTGGATGCGGCCGGTGATCGTCACCTCGGCGAGCGTGATGACCCCGCGCTGCTTGCCCTTCTCCTGCGCGCTCGCGCGCTCGCCGTGGCAGAGGATCGCGAGCAGGACCGAACCCAGCGCAAGTGTCTTGTACATGCTCATGGCCTCCCTCACCTGTCGGTCGCGGCGTCGGCGACGCCTCCATCCGCGGCGGCGGCAGGAGGAGGAGCCGCGGGCTGCGCTGCGGCTGCAGCCGCGTTGAGCTCGCCCTCCTTGAGCTTGGCGCGGTTCAGGAGCTCCTCCGAGTCGTCACGCTGGCCCTTGTTGCGCAGCTCCTGGAACTTCGTCAGCGATTTTATCGCCTCCGCCACCTGCTGCTTGGGCGTCATGCCGGGGACGCTGGGGGCGAACAGGTAGAGCAGGCCGAGGTCGTAGTGGACCTGGGGCAGGTTCGGATTCCGGGCGAGCACCCAGTCGAACTCGCGCTTCGCGTCGCCGTAGCGCTCGAGCAGGCGGTAGGCGTCCCCGAGGTTGAGGTGCGCGGCCACGTGCTCGGCGTCGAAGCGGACGGCGCCCTCGAGGAGGGGCAGCGCCTCCTGGGCATTGCCCGCCTCGAGCAGGTAGGTCGCGAGCTGCACCCGCGCCTCGACGAGATCGGGGCGGCGCGTCACCGCCTTGCGGAACTCCTCCAGCGCCGCGGCGCGCTGCCCCTGCTCCCGGAAGATCAGGCCGCGGAGCAGCAGCGCCTCCGCGTTGTCCTTGTCGCGCGGCGGGTTCTCGCTGACCGGCTCGAACCCGTCCAGGATCGCCTGGAGCGCGTACAGCGCGAGATCGAGGCGCCGGTTTCTGTAGTGATCGCGGGCGATGACGACCATCGCCGGCCGGTAGTCCGGGTTGATCTTCAGCGCCTCCTGCGCGATCCGCTGGGCGGAGCCGGTGTCCTTCTGGAGCGACTTGATCTCCGCGAGCGTCGCCGCGACGGCCGCCGACTTCGGCATCTGGCCGCGCTTCTCGTTGAGGAGCCGCTCGGCCTCGCCGAGCTGGTTCTTCCGGGCGAGGAGCATCGCGTACGCGATGATGGCGGGCTCGTAAGCCGGCACGAGCGTGAACGCCTGGCGGTAGCTCGCGCCGGCGCCCTCGTCGCGGAGCCGCTCCTGCACCACGCCGAGCGAGTAGAAGGCCTGGTGCGCGCGCGGATCGGCCTGCGTTGCCTGCGTGAACTGCGCCCTCGCGCCGGCGAGGTCGCCGATCGCGAACGACTGCAGGCCGCCCTGGTAGAACGCCGCCGCCCGGGCGTTCATGGCCGGATGCGTCGCCTGGGCAGGCTGGTCGTACGGCCGCGTCGAGCTCGGCGCGTCGTTCATGCCGTACGGCGCCTGGACGGGCGGGGCCGCGCCAGGACCCGCCACGGGGCGGGTGGGCACCTTGGGCGGCGGCGTCGCCTCGTCGCCGCAGGACGCGAGGGCGAACGGCGACACGACCGCGAGCAGGCTGACGAAGAGGGTGACAGAGAGGCGGCGCTTCATGGGACGACCGGCAGGGGCAGGGGGAGGCCGTCGGGCGCGAGCGGCGGGGTCATGCCGGGCCGCGTCCGGAGGAAAAGGCCATCCTTGTACTCGAACGGACGCTTCGTCTCGGGGTCGATGATCCCCTGGCTCCACTCGCGGAGCTTGGCGTCGCCGAGGATGTCCGTGAAGAACGCGAGCCGCTGGATCGCATAGTCCACCGCCGGATTCCGGACCTTCCACGCCTTCGCCCAGACGACGGACTCGACGTAGAACTTGACCATCGCCTTGTCGGCGTCGGTGAGGAGCCGCTCGCGCGCCGCGCGCCATTGCTCGCGCCGGTTCTGACGGAGCGCGTCGGCCGTCTCCTGGAGATCCTCGCGATCGCTCGTCTCGGCGAGCTTGAGCAGCTTCTCTTCCTTGTCCGTGTAGAGCCTCAGGCCCGGCGGGCGCGCGTTGTAGAGGCCCGTGCGGCAGGAGTCGTAGAGCGAGCCCTGCCGCGCGCGCGCGGCGACCGACCACTGCCGCGATTCATAGGCGGCGATGACCTCCTGGAGCTCCTTCCAGTACCGGTCGTTGGCCTTGGTGATGTCGGCCTCGAAGGCCCGCTTCACCTGATCGATGACCCCCTCGTAGCGGTGGTGCCCCGTGTCGTAGTCGAACTCGGCCTTGATGCGATCATCGATGGCCTTGTAGGCGCACTCCGCGGCCATGTCGGCCTGCACCGATCCCAGGGGCTTCACCTTGTCGCCGGTCGCCGAGCTCCGGAACGACGTGAACGCCGTCATGGTGTTCTTGCACCAGTCCCGCGCCTTCGGATCGGCGGCGGCGCTGCGCATCTTGGACGCGTGGTAGGCCGCCTGGACGACATACCCGCGCGCGGCCGGGTTGTTCTTGTTGGCCGCATAATAGGCCTCCATGGATTGCATGGCCTTGGTGCGCGCAGCGCGGTTCGGACCCTCGTCGGACCCCTGCTCGTCCCAGGCCTTCAGGTCCGCCGACGCGACGAGAAAGTCGATGTCGGCCTTCTGCTCGGGGGGCGGGTTCAGGCTCATGAAGGTGGCGCGCGAGGCGGTCATCTTGTCGCGCTCCCCGATGTTCGCGTAGAGCAGCACCGAGTTCCGGGCCGCGTCCCGGCGCGCCGCCTGCTCGAACCGCGTGTTGCGCGCGATGGTGTCGTAGGTCTCGGCCGCGCCGCGGTAGTTGAAGAAGAGGACATACGCCGCGGAGAGCGCGTCGTAGGCCTGCTTCAGGTACTTCACCCGCTCGGCGTAGCGCTTCGGATCAGGGTTCTTCGGAGGGTTCGCGTCCGGATCGCCCTTCTCGAGCTTCGCCAGGTTCTCCTCGTTTCCGTACTCCTTGATGAACAGGGAGTACATCGCGATGGCCTGGTCGTAGTCGCCCACCTGCTTGTAGCAGTAAGCGCCGTTCATCGCGGCCTCCGGCGCCTCGTCGCGGGCCGGCGCCTTCTCGAGCGCGACCTTGTAGAGCGCCGCAGCCTCGCGCCAGGCGGCGACGCGCGCCGGGCCGTCCGGCATCTTCTCGGCCTTCTCGAAGGCCCGGGCAGCGTCGAGGTAGTAGCCGCGCGAGATCGTCGGCCGGGCGATGTCGCCCTCCTTCAGCTTCTGCTCCTCGCTGACAGCGCAGCTCCGCGTGAGCGCCGCCTCGGCCAGCTTGCGGCTCTGCTCGACGTTGTTCTCGAGGTTCGACATCGTCGTGAGCCGCTCCCACGCCTTGTAGCCGAACTCCGTCTTGCCGCACTGCGCGTTGTAGATGGGCTCGAGCCGCCTGCGCGCCTCGGCGAACTGGCCGTAAAGGAAGTAGTAGTCGGCCGCCTGGAACGCATAGAGATCGATGTTCTTCGGGGCGTCGAGCGCGGGCGGGACGCGCTGGATGTACTCGTCCCGGGCGGTGACGGACGCCTGGACCTGCGGGGGCAGCGGCTCGGCGATCACGCGCTGCTCGTCGCCCTCGCCGGCGATCTTGACCTTCTCGCGCGGCTCGATCCCCTCGGCGCCGTTCGTCCGCTGGAAGAGCTTGTGCCGATCCAGGAGCGCCTGGTGGGCGGTGTCGACGACCATGTACGCCGCGGGCTGCAGGTATTTGTCGTCCTCGTTGGAGTCCCGCACGCTGACCGCAGAGGTCCTCGCCAGCTCGACCTCCTGCGGGGTGGGCGAGCGATCCATGGCCACCGCGATCACGACGACCATGTGGTGCGCGTCGGCCAGCCAGTACCGGCTCTCGTATGCGTCCGGAGCGTTCTCGTCCTGGGCCAGGTAGCCGGCCCAGCCCTGCGCGGCGAGGCGATACTCGCCGAGCGCCCGCTCGAAGATCGGGTCGCGCGTCTCCTTCTCGCTGACGGTCAGCGCCTGCTGCACGAGGGCGCTGCCCGCGTTGGTGTGATCGGCGGCAGCCCGGCGGAGCCCGCCGCGCACGAGCCGCTCGGCGGTCTGGATCGCCTCAGGATCGTCCTTGTTGGCCTCGACCCACGGGGTCGTGCCGACGTACTGGGCGAGCTTCGTCCGCGCCTCGAGCGCCTTCGCCGAGTTCATCGCCCGCTCGGCCGTCCCCTCGCGCGACTGCGACGTGAGCGTGTCGTAGATGTCCGCGATCTGGTTCTGGATCACGGGCGCGTCGCGGTGCATCGGCCACTTCTGGAGGATGATCTCGCTCACCTCCACCGTGTTCCGGTACTGGTTGAGCTCCTTGAACTCCAGCGCGAGCGCCTTGTAGACCTCGACCGTCCACTTCTGATCCTGCGGGATCAGCTTGGGATCCTGGACGCGCTCGATGGCGATCCGCATCTTCTGCTCGGCCATGCGCGGGTCGGTCTCGACGTCGAGGACGTCGTTGCGCGGGATGTAGGGCTCCTCCGGCCCAGGGCCGACGAAATCCAGGTACGTGAGCGAGCCGGCGATGTAGGTGTACGCCTCCGCCCGGAAATCCGCGCCTGGGTCGCCCGTGAGCTTCTCCTGCTCGTCGGTGTAGCGGAGCAGCTCGATGAACTGGCGTACCGAGGTCTCGTAGCGCTGCTGCTTGAAGTACGTCCAGGCGAGCTTGTACATCGCGACGCCGTGGACAGGGGGCTTCTTGTACTTGATGGACTGCCGGTAGGACGACTCCGCCCTGTTGTAGTTGAACGGGCCGCCGGCGCGGTCGATCTCGTTGAAATGGTAGTCGCCGATCTGCCACCAGACCTCGGCGATGTAGCGGGGCTCGGCGCCGAGCGCCGTCTTCTGCGGGATCGGCTGGCAATCGTCAGGATACGGAGCGACATAGGCCGTCTCGTCCTCGACGACGGGGGCTGTCCCCCGCGCGGCCCTGCGGGCGGGCTGGATCGCCCGGCCGCCCGGCGTGGAGCCGATGGGCGTCGGGTGGCGCGCCTCCCAGCCGGTCCAGTAATCGTCGTCGTGGTCCTGCGGGAGCTTGCCGACCGTGTCGCGCGTCGGATCCTTCGGGTCGGGCGCGACGGGATAGGGATACCTGTCGTGGCACACGAGCGAGCGCCACACCTGCTGCGCCTCGGGGAACCGGACCGAATCGTTCAGCGCATGGCCGAGGTAGTAATAGATCCCGGCGAGCTCGCGGTACTGAGGGAACTCGTTGATGACGCGCTTGTAGAGCGCGATGGCCGGGAGCAGCGCGAGGCTGAGATCCTCGCTCGCGTCGGTGTCGGTGCGCGCGCGCTCCTCGTAGAGCGCGGCCAGGCGGAACATCGCGTCGGGGGTGTTCTCGGGGTGAGCGTTCGGGCCGCTGTAGCGCTGGACGAACACCTCGAGCCGGCGGATCGCCTCTTCCCGGGCGTCGCGGAGGCCCTTCCGCTCCGTCTCGATCTCCCGGTCGAGCGACGAGAGGATGCGGCGGCGCCTGTCCTCGTAGTGGTGCTGCACGATGCGCGTGATGGCGCTCCGGTAGTCGCGGGCCGCGTTCTCGTAGGCGGCCGCTTCCTTCTCGAGCGCGGCGAGCGCGGCGAGCTGCGCGGGCGTCGGAGGTGGAGGCGGCGGCGCCTGCTTGCGCCCGACGGACATCGGCGGCGCGAAGGGTTGCGCCGGCGGCGCAGGGGCGGCGCCGGCCTGCGCCGCAGGCGCCCCGGCCCCTGGCGAGGCCGGCGCCGCGGCCCCCGGCGAGGCCGTGGTCGGCGCGGCCGCAGGAGCGGCGGAGGTCGCCGGCCCGGGCGACGGCTGGCCGCCTGGCTGCGAGCGCGCGAGGGGCGCGACCGCCAGCACCAGGGCAAGGCTGGCAACCCCGAGCGCGCCGCGCGGGCGACGGCGCCCCGCTCTCACGGCGTCGCCGAGCGGCACGCGCGCGCCCCCGGGCTCGAGGATCTGCGCCCCTGCCCCTGCGCGCGGTGCGTCAGCGTTCTTCGGCGCGCTCGCGCCGCCCTGCTCCTTGCTCACTTCTCGTCCTCCGGATCGCCGCTGTCGTCGAGGACCTCGTTGAGCTCCTCCTTGAGGAGCCGATCCTCACGGGCGCGCTCGACCTGCAGGCTGCGAACACGCGTCATCTGCTCCTCGCGGACCTCCCACGCCTCCTCGGTGATGCCGACGTCGGCGCGGAGGATGATGTTCTTCAGCCTGTCGCGGACGAGGCCGAAGTTTCGCATCGCGACCTCGCCGACGACGAGGCGCGCCTCCCGGTCGAGCGCGTCGAGCTGCACCGAGTGATGCACGACGCTCGCCGTCTCCCGGCTGACGATCTGCCGGAGGCCCGAGGACTTCTGGGCGACCTCTCCCTCGATCTCGCGGAGCGCCGCCTCGACCTTCGCGTCCGCCGCGTCGCCGGCGCGGAGCACCGGCGTGATCCGCTGCGCGTACGCCGCGAGATCCGGGCCGCCGGCGCCCGCCGCGGCCAGCTCGACCTCGCGCGTCAGAGCGTCGCGGTGCGCCTTGCGCGTCTGCGCGTCCTCGATGAAGCGCTGATCGCCGAAGCCGACCTGGACCCGGCCCGCGCTCACCTGCTTGCGGAGCACGTCCGCCTGCTGGCGGTAGAGCCCGAGGTCGCGCTCGTTCTGCGCGAGCTCGTGCTCGAACCGGGCGATGCTCGCGGGATCTCGGACGACCCCGGCGTGCGGCCCCTCGCGGAGCAGCCGCCTGAGCCCGTTGACCGTCGCCTGCAGCGTGTCCATCTGCAGCGTCAACTGCTGGAGGCGCTGCGACTGGGTGTTCCACTGCTTGAGCGCCTGCGTCTCGCGATCCTGGAAGTCACCGTCGGTGACGGGCACCCGCGAGAGGCGCTTCTCCAGCGCGCGGCGCCGCGCGCGGACGCTGCCGATCTCGCCCGAGAGCGAGCCGTCCTCCACGTCGTCCATCCCCTGGCCGAGCGCGAGGCGCGCGAGCGCGACCCGGTTGAGCAGCGCGAGCGCCCTCTCCTCGCCGGCCTTGAGCTCCGGGAACGCGCGCACCCGGTTGGGCGAGCTGAGCACGGCGTTCAGCTTCTCGATGAGCTCGTTCGACTGCTTGATCAGCTCGCGGCAGGAGTGGATGTCGTCGATGACCGCGAACGCAGCCGGACCATCCTCGGCCTCGCGCGCCCACTGCACCGCGAGCGGCGGGAGCGCGGAGGTCGTGTCGAGCGCCTCGAGCTGCTCCTGGCTCAGCTTGTCGTAGTAGACCGCGGGATCGCTCGTCGAGCCGAGGAACGCGTCCACGCGCGCGCGCATCGGGTCGTAGGTGGCGCGGACGCCCTCGTACACCTTCAGCGCCTTCTCGAAGCGGCCGGCGCGCAGCATCAGATCGCCGCGGAGCAGCGAGCCATCCGCGATGTTCTGGCTGTCCGGCTCGGCGATGGCGAGGATCTCGAGCGATCGCTGGGCGCGATCCACGTCGCCCAGGCGGACGTACACCCAGGCGAGCTCGTAGAGCATGGCCCCGAACTCGGGCGAGACGCGGTCGATGTGGCCGTACGCCTGCACGGCCTGGGCCCACTGGTCCGCCTCGTAGAAGAGCCGCCCGATCGCGAGCCACGCAAGATCGATGACGCGCCGGTGCTCCGGGGTGTCGGCCGGCAGCTGCGTCACCTTCTGGAACAGGTCGATCGCGGCGACGTAGCGGGTCTTGGGCACCGCCGGGGGCACGTCGCCCTCCTTGAGCGGCTCCGGCGGGGGCGTCGCTTCCTTCACCGCGATGAGGCCGAGCAGGTACCTCGCCTGGTGGAAGTACTCGCTCCGCGGGTCGACCGCGCCGAGCGCCGCCTTCGCGCCGGCGAAGTCCTTCTTCACGTAAAGGCCCTTGCCGCGCGCGTACGAGAGGGTGCTCCCCGCCGCGGAGGACGGGATGTTGTTCATCGACGCGAAGATGGCGTCGAGGGCGTCGTAATCCTTGATCCGGAGGCAGATGTCCACGAGCCGCCCGAGCGCCTTCGCCTGGTAGGCGGCGAAGCGCGGCTCGGCGCTGCTCGCGACGATCCGCTGGAACGCGCGGCGAGCCGAGAGGTACTGCTTCGAGCGGAAGTACGTCTCGCCGAGCAGCGTGAGCGCGTCCGGGAAGGCCGTCGGATGGTCAGGGTATTTCTCGACCACCTGGTTCAGCACGTTCGCCGCGCGCTCGTAGTCCCTGGAGCCCATCAGCAGGACGGCATCCGCGATGCGCTGCGCCGGGGTGCGCTGCTCGCCGCGGGACTTCTGGATCGCCGCCTGGATGGCGCCCAGCCCGGAGGCGACGCCGCTGATCTGCTGAGACGCGCTCGTGTAGGCGCGCTCGGAGTCCAGGGCCCACGCGTCGGCAGGGGCCACGGTCGTGGCCGCGCCGAGCAGGAGCAGGCCAAGCAAGGCAGGGGTAACCCGCGATCCGGAGTCCCAGGTCATGGCGACTTGTCCTAACGAGCTCGAACCTACTTGCCACCCGCGGCGGCGGCCGGCTGCCCGGGAGCATCCGAGAGGCCGCTCACAATCTTCTCGACGAAACGGACCGCCGGGCGCTCTTCGAGCGGGGTCGTGACCCCCCCCTTCTCGAACGCGACCGCCTGGAGGTTCATCGTTTTCCCCTCGACCGCCGTGAAGGAGTGGCTGGAGCGCACCTCGAAGCGGTAGCCGCGGAGGTAGGAGAACACCCCGTAGCCGTTGCCCTGCAGGTTCACGAGCACCTGGAGGGTGTGATCCCCCGGCGGAACCGAGCCGTTGAAGATCGGGATCTCGGTCTGCTCGGCGAGGGCGCCCGACTGATCGGTCTTGTTGTACTGAACGGCACCATCCAGGACGATCAGCACGCGGGTCACGCGGAACGCGCTCGACAGCTCGTTGTTGAACCGGATCGAGGCGCGCGAGCCGGCGCCGCCCCCGGAGAGGATCGTGTCGCTGAGGAGCGAGAGCCGCGTATGGCTGCGGCGGATCTGCTCCTTGAGCTCATCGATGCGCTGCTCCAGATCGCGTAGCCGCACCGCGTAGGTCGGGCCGTCCATCGCCGGGGCGGCGGTGGTGCCCGCAGCCGGCGCGGCAGGCGATGCAGCCGCGGCGCCCGTCGTGGCAGGCGATGCAGCCGTGCCCGCAGCCGGGGCGCCCGCCGTGGCAGGCGATGCAGCTGCAGCGCCCGTCGTGGCGGCGGGCGCAGGGGCGGCCGGCGCTCCCGCCGCAGGCGCTGAGGCGGCCGGCGCCGCAGAGGCGGCAGGAGCAGCGGCCTTGCCCGACGCGCCGCCGGGGCTCTGCGCGAGGGCGGGCATGGCCATCAAGAACGAGGCCCCCACCCCCACAGCCAGCATCCTGATAAGTCGCATCGAAAGGTAACCTCGTGGTTTTACCCTCGTCAGCAGAGGGGGGCGACCTCACGCCCGGTGCCGGGGAGTCTAGTGGCGGCGGGCTTCCGAGCGCAACGACCTGGACAGCTTCCTCATCACCCCGCAGAGCGCGCCGCCGCTCGCGACGCAACGGCGGCGCGAACCGGGCAGCGAAAATCGTGCTGGAGCCCTCACCCAGCGCACGCCCGCGGCGTCCTCGGCCGGTCGGCGATGCGCTGCCACGAGGACGCCACGCGACCGAAAGCGGGCTCCCCTCCGGACGCCCGCGACCCTCGCCTCGCCGTGGGCGAAGGGGGCTCGCTCGCTCGGGGGCGGATCCGCTAAGGTGCGCTTGTGTCAGGGGAAGGAGAGCGCCTCAGATCTTCGAGCCGCGCTGCGCGTCCGATCCGACGCCGCGGTCGTCGCCACGAACACCCCGCCGATCGGGCCGCCGAAGGAGCGCCGCAGAGGCTCGGCCGCTCCGGGAGCTAGGATGGTCCCGATTTCTCGCGAGGAGGTCACCGACGAAGCCCTGATGATGCGTTTTCAGGGCGGCGACCGCGCCGCATTTGCCGGGCTCGTCCGGCGGCACAAGACGCCCATCTACAACTTCATCCTGCGGCAGGTCCGCGGGCCTGCGATCGCCGAGGATCTGGTGCAGGATGTGTTCGTGAAGATCGTGCAGAGCGCGTCCGACTTCAAGCATGAGGCGCGGTTCACCACCTGGACCTACGCCATCGCGCGCAACGTCTGCATCGATCACCTGCGCAAGATGTCGCTCCGGCGCCACCCGTCGCTCGACCAGGGCTCCGGTGACGGCGGCGACGGGCCCACGCTCGGCGAGCGGACCGCGGACCCGGCGCCCCAGGCCGCGGTGGACCGGGTCGCGATCGGCGCCGAGATGGGGCAGCTCATCGTGCGCGCGGTGGAGGGCCTCCCGCACGAGCAGCGGGAGGTCTTCCTGCTCCGGGAGATCGGGCACGTGCCCTTCAAGGACATCGCCCAGATCGTGGGGGTGCCCGAGAACACGGTGAAGAGCCGGATGCGCTACGCCCTGGAGCGGCTGCAGGAGGCGCTCTCGGAGTACGAAGATTACGCGAGGGCGCTGCGCTAGCGCGCCGGAAGAGCTGTCTATGGACTGCGAGAAGTTCGACCAGCACGTGATGGACGCGCTCTACGACGAGCTCGACGAGCTGACGCATGCGGCCATGAAGCGGCACATGGACAGCTGCGGCCGGTGCGCCTCGGCGTTCGCGGGGCTGCGCGCGGCCCGCGACGCCGGCCCCTTGCCGCTCGAGGAGCCGAGCGAGGAGCTCGAGGCGCGGATCCTCGATGCGGTCGAGGTCGCGCAGAAGAAGACGCCGTTCCGGCGCAAGGCGCTCCGCGCGCTCGCCTGGGCCGGCAGCCACGCGATGCGGCCGCAGCTGGCGATGGCGGCGCTCTTCGTGCTCGTCATCGGCTCGAGCCTGCTGCTGCTGCGGCCGAAGACCGGCGTGGCCCCCGTGCGGGTCACCGAGTGGGGCCAGCCTGCGTCGGTTCACCAGGAGCCGCCCAGCGTCCCCGCGCCGGCCGCCCTCGCCACATCGACGGAGGAGGGCGATGCCCGGCGCCTGGCCGAAGCGAAGGCGGGCGAGCCACCGAGGACGATGGTGGAGGCGACGAAAGATACGGCGAAGGAGAAGAGCGCGCGCGCGGCAGCGGACCCCGAGGACGGCGCGAGCGCCGCGCTCCGGGAGGCGCAGGCGCTGCAACGAAAGTCGGGCTGCGCGGCCGCCGTCGGCAAGCTCGACGAGGTCGGCGCGCGGTACCCGGGCACGCCGGCCGCGCACGCGGCGATGTGGGAGGCGGCCCGGTGCTACGAGGCTGCCGGGGAGACGGAGAAGGCGCGAGAGCTGCTGCTCGCGCTCCGCGCCGCGAAGGGGTACGGCGACCGCGCCGAGCAGATGCTCGCGGGCCTCGAGACGAACGTCGGGCGCTCGCAGGCCAAGAACGCGATCCCGATGGCCTCCCGCCCCGCCGCGGCAGCCCCACCTCGCCGCGCCGCGCCGAGCGCGAAGCCCGCGGCGCCGCCGCGCGCAGACGACGCGCAGGAGCCGGCGCAGGCGGCACCTCCCGACGCCGTGATGGGACGCTGACGGGCCGCGGGCGCACGCGCCGGCGTCGCCGCGAGGGGACGCCGCGGGCGCACCCGCCGGCGTCAGTTCGATCTCACCGGCGCATCGCGGATGTAGGCGATCGTCCTGATCGTGTCGACGATGCGCTCGCGAGCGTCGGGCGTGAGATCGATGAAGCGGATGCCCATGCCCGGGTTCGGGTTGTCGTGGAGAGGGCGCACCTCGTTGATCCACTGCACCGTCCCCTCGAGCACGTACGAGCCCTCGGCCCCCGGCGGCGAGAAGCGGAGCGTGAGCCGCGTGCCGATCGAGAGCGGCTGCGTCGTGCGGACGAAGATGCCCATCTCCGAGATGTTGGTGATGGAAGCGTAGAGGAACGTCTCCTCCGTCTCGCAGTCCACGAGCCACGTGACGTCGAGGCGCTCGGACGAGCGTCGGTTGAGCGAGTCCGGGGCGGAGCTCTCGCGCTCGTCCTCCCCGCCGGCGTGGCGTTCGTCCCCGTAGGCGCCGCTCTGCGCGGGGGATGCCGATGAACCGCCAGGCACGTCGGGCGGATGGTTGGAATCACCACGGCCCCCGGTCATGTTTCTGCGACTAGCCGCTTTCCGCACGCGCGTCGAGGGCGCTCGACGGCGAGGACCGCGCGCGCGTCGCCGGGCGCACAGGGGAACCCGCGCGCCACGGCACGCGTCGTGAACCCCACAACGAGCCGCTCACCGCACGCGGATGACGCCGCCGCGGATGCGGTTCTCGTGCTCAGGCCCGCGCGTCACCTGAAAGCGCGTCTCGCCGGCAAAAAGGCCGAAGTAGAACGCGTAGTCGCCCGGGGTGAAGTTGGGCTCGAGCCGGAGCTCATGGTCGTCCACGATGACGTCGCCCGGTTGCCACAGGCTCAGCGGGTAGCGCCCCTCGAGCACGGGGTGGTCGCCGTTGTAACGGCGCTGGAACCCATCGATGTGAACGAACATCTTCCAGTTGCCGATGATCGACCGGTGGACCCGGAAGTAGGTCCGCAAGTGGTAGGTCTTCTGGGGGACCACGCTCGAGACCTTCTGGCCATCGTCGTCGGTCAGCTCCCAGCCGAGCACCTCCAGCTGATCCTCGAACATCGCGTCGATCGGGTTCGCGGGCGCGACGGGCTCGTCGAGCACGACACGGCTGAGCCAGCTCTCGTTCGGTCGACCGCCGAGCTCGTTCGACGCGAGGAGGATCTGGCTCGATCGGCCGTCGAGCACGGGCAGGTTGCGCTTGTGGTGCTTGCGGAAGAGGCTGTTCAACCTGGGGAGCTCGTCGGATTTGACGACGAGCCAGCGGCGAGCCCCGGGAGCGGCGGATCCCTCCGCAGCGCTGTCCGCCGTGGCGGTGAGCCAGGCGAACGCCTGCGGGACGTCGTCGAACGACGCGATCTCACCGCCCTGGTAGTAGGCCGCCGCGCGGCTCCGGACGCCGAGCGTCGCGAGCGGCTCGCCGGGTCTGCGCAGCGACCCGTACGACTCGAAGACCGCCTTCGGGGAGAGCTGAGCCGCGAGCGCCGGGTAGTACCAGAAGCTCAGCGCGAAGCCGGCGAGGAGGCCGGCGAGCGGCGTGCCGAGGGCGCGGGGCATGGCGGCGCGCGCGACGACGAAGCGGAACGCGTCGCGCACCGCGATGAGCACCACGGGCCCCGCCGCGAGCAGCAAGGGCAGCGCCCACCACGCGTTCATCCCGTAGGCGGCGAGGTGGTTCGGCATCCGCGCGACGGTCCCCCATCCGATGCGCCTGCCGACGAAGAGCATCGCGCCGACGCCGACGAGCGCCGCCTCGAGGACGATCAGCAGGAAGAGCAGGTTGCCGCCCCAGATGCGGGCGAGCTCCCCGGCGCCGGCGTGGAGCTCGTCGGCGAGGCGCCGCGCCCACGCCTTGAAGCTGCGATCGAGCTCGCGGGGCTGCTCCTCGAACCAGGTGAGCGCGACGAGGCCCGCGAACGCGATCAGGACGAAGCGCATCGCGGAGGCCGCCTCCTCCTCGAAGCTCTTCGGGAAGACCGGCTTGTCGACGGAGAAGACGCTGAGGGCCCTGTCCGGCGAGAGGACGAGGTCGCGGTAGAGGACGAACGCGAGCACGGAGCAGCCGACGGCGAGCGCTCGCGAGGAGGGGGCGCCGCGCTCGAGATCGCGGATGGCGAGCGCGGCGATCGCGGCGAGGAGCGCGGGGCCGCTGAACGGGAGCGCCCCGGCGTGCGGCGCGAGCAGCGCGAAGGCGCCGTAGGCGAGCGCCGATGTGACGACGAGGGCGATCCGGACGCCCGCCTCGCGATCGAGGCGGGGCGCGACGGCCGCGGCCCCTGGTTCCACGGCAGGGGCGCGGAAGATCCGGCCGATGGCGAACGGCAGGAAGGCGCTCCACGGGAAGAGGGCGTGGCCGAGCTGGCGCAGCGTGAGGTCGAACGTGGACTCGACCGGCGGCTTCTTGAGGAGCGCGACGCCGAGGGCGCGGGGGAGCGGCGCGTCGGCGCTGGCGCTCGCGAGCACGAGGAGGCCCTTCGCTGCCGCGGCGACGCCGAGCAGGAGCGCAGCGCAGCCCACGAGGTCGCCGAGCGTGGGGCGCGGGCCCTCCGGCCCGGGCCAGGCGCCGGACGTCCGGAGCACGAGCCAGGTCAGGCCGGCGCCGAGCGCGGGGACCGCGACCCCGATCAGCAGGCCGCGGCTGAGGTATCCGGCGGCGAGGCCGAGGATCCCCACCGCGAGCCACGCGGCCGGCGCGAGCAGGGCGCCGCGTTGCGCTCGTCGCCCGCCCTCGAGCAGCGCGCCGGTCAGCCCGCAGAACGCCATCGTGAGCGCGGCCATGGTGACGATGTCGCCGAGCATGGTGCGGGCCTGCATCACGTAGAGCGGCATCGTCGCGAGCACCGCGACGCCGTACAGGCCGGCCTTGCGGTCGACGAGGCGCGCGAGAAACTCGTAGAGCACGAGCGCGCCGGCCAGCCCCCACAGCGCGAGCGGGAGACGCCCGGCCCAGTCGTGCAGGCCGAACAGCCGGAAGCCGAGCGCCATCGAGGTGAACCCGAGCTCGCCCATCCCGAGGTCGGTCAGGGTCGGCAGCTGCCCGACAGACGCAGCGAGATCCACGCCGCGCGCGCCGAAGACGTGGAGGGCGATACGGCGGGCAAGGTCGGCGTTGTCGAGCTCGTAGGGGTCCCAGATCCCGCTCGTGCCGAGGAGAGGCAGCAGCGCGAGGGCCGCGAGCGCGAGGGCGGCGAGCCGCGCAGGGCCGGCTCTCCAGCCGCCGTCCACCGCGCCGGCGCGGACCCTGGCCGGCGCGCTGTCGGTCTCGGCCGAGCGGTCCTCGCGGGGTGGCGCCGCGTCGTGGGACGGGGCTCCGGTCGCGTGCGGGTCGGGGGCGGCGGGCGGGGCTCCGCTTTGGGGGTCCCCTCGGTGGACGCTCGACATGCGAGGCATCCCCTTACCGCCTTCGCGCGCGCTTGACCACGGATCGTAGGGAAGCGTTTGTAGCCCCCCTGGGCGTCTGCTATCGCGCGCGGCGTGGTAAAAGGCCGTCCCCAGAGTGCGCCCAAGGGCGCGAAAGCGCGCCAGCAGGCGCCGAAGCCCTCCCCGGCTGCCGCCGGCCCCCGTCCAGCCAGGAACGGTGGCCGAGGCAGCCGCCGGGAAGCGCAATCCGGCGAGGAGCCCCGGACGGACGAGGCGGCGACCCCGCCGGCGCGCCCGCCGCGGCGTGAAGACGAGGCGCACGCCGACGACAGGTCGCGAGGCGCGGGTAAGCGAGGCGGCGCCGAGCGCGCTGCCGGGCGGGGCGGCGCCGAGCGCGCTGCCGGGCGGGGCGGCGCCGAGCGCGCTGCCGGGCGGGGCGGCGCCGAGCGCGCTGCCGGGCGGGGCGGCGCCGAGCGCGCTGCCACCAAGGCAGGGGATACCGAACGGGGCGCCAGGAAGAGCCGGAGCTCCGCGGCGCGCTCCTCCGGCGCTGCCCGCGGCCAGGCAGGACGTGAGCCCCGCCCCGCTGGCGACGCGAAGGGGCGACCGCTCCCCGAACGGGCGGCGGGCGCGCGAGGCGGCGGGCAGCAACAGCGAAGGAAGAGCGCCGAACCGAGGCGGACGGAGGAGCCGGACGCTTCTCTGCCGCGGCGATCCGGGCGCGTGGCCCTGGTAGGGCGGCCCAACGTGGGCAAGTCGACGCTGCTCAACGCGGCGCTCGGCCACCCGCTCGCGATCGTCTCGCCGATGCCGCAGACGACGCGCGACGCGATCCTCGGGGTCGTGCACCACGGCTCGGCGGAGATCGCGCTGCTCGACACGCCCGGGCTGCACCGGCCGCGCACCGAGCTCGGGCGCGTGATGAACCAGGCGGCGCGCGAAGCGGCGCGGAGCGCCGACGTCATCGTCTTCGTGACGGAAGCGCCGGATCCTGCGCGCCTTCCACGGCGCGCGAAGGAAGGCGAGGACGGCCCGCCGCTCGTGCCACATCCGGGCGACCTCACGCTGCTCGCAGACCTGGGGAGCGAGGCGCCGGTGGTGTTCGTGCTCAACAAGGTCGACCGGATGCGGGACAAGCCGCGGCTGCTGCCGCTCCTCGACGCGTTCGGCAGGCTCCGGGATTTCGCGGCGATCGTCCCCATCTCGGCGCTGCGCGAGAACGGCGTTCAGCGCGTGCTGGACGAGGTGGCGAAGCTCTGTCCCGAGCGGGACTGGGGCTTCGCGCCCGATGAGCTCACCGACAGGCCGACGCGCTTCTTCGCCGCCGAGTATGTGCGCGAGCAGATCCTCCGCGCGACGAAGGCCGAGGTACCGCACGCCAGCGCCGTGCAGATCGAGCGCTACGTCGAGCCGACGGGCGACGGCGTGCTGCACATCGACGCGACGATCCACGTGGAGCGGCCCGGGCAGAAGAAGATCTTGATCGGCGCCGGCGCGGAGCAACTGAAGCGGATCGGCACGGAGGCTCGGCTCCGGATCGAGGAGCTCGTCGGGCGGCAGGTGAACCTCAAGCTCTGGGTGCGGGTGACACCGGAGTGGCGGGAGTCGCTCCAGCGACTGGAAGAGCTCGGTTACAACAAGGGAGAGACCACGTGAGCGCGGCAAAATCAGCTCTTTCAAGGACGACCAGGCGCGGTAAGGATGCCGCCGGAGGGGGTCGGGCGACGAAGAAGGGCGCTGCTCCCGAGAAGAGGCGCGGCGTCGCCTCCACGAAGGGCGCTGCTCCCGAGAAGAGGCGCGGCGTCGCCTCCACGAAGGGCGCTGCTCCCGAGAAGAGGCGCGGCGTCGCCTCCACGAAGGGCGCTGCTCCCGAGAAGAGGCGCGGCGTCGCCTCCACGAAGGGCGCTGCTCCCGAGAAGAGGCGCGGCGTCGCCTCCACGAAGGGCGCTGCTCCCGAGAAGAGGCGCGGCGTCGCCCCCACGAAGGGCGCTGCTCCCGAGAAGAGGCGCGGCGTCGCCCCCACGAAGGGCGCTGCTCCCGAGAAGAGGCGCGGCGTCGCCCCCACGAAGGACGCTACCCCCGAGAAGAGGCGCGGCGTCGCTCCCACGAAGGACGCTGCCCCCGAGAAGAGGCGCGGCGTCGCCCCCACGAAGGGCGCCGCCGTCTCCAGCAAGAGCGCCGTCGCTCCCAGAAAGAACGCGGCTGCGTCCGGCAAGGGCGCTACCGCGTCCGGCAAGGGCGCCGCCGGTTCGCAGAAGGGCAGAGGATCGGGCCCGAGCAAGGGGCGTGCTCCCTCCGAGCAGAGCAGCCACGATCCGACGGAGCACAGGGAGGAGCTCACGGCGGAGCTCGCCGATGAGGCCTTCGCGGCCGCCGAGGACGCCGCGGCCGATGCGCCTGCGCCGCTCCCCTTGGCCGGGATCGTCGCCCTGGTCGGGCGGCCCAACACCGGCAAGAGCACGCTGTTCAACCGGCTGGTCGGCAGGCGCGTCGCGATCGTGCACGACGAGCCCGGGGTGACCCGCGATCGCCACTACGGCGACGTCATCTCGCGGGGACGGCGCTTCGCGCTCGTCGACACGGGCGGGTTCGACCCCGAGAGCGGTGATCCCATGCGGCAGGGGATCAAGCGCCAGATCGACCTCGCCATCGCCGAGGCCGACGTGATCGTGTGCGTGCTCGACGCCGTGACGCCGGTCACGCCGTCCGAGCACGCCGAGCTCGGCCTCCTGCGCCGCGCGGGCAAGCCCGTGATCTACGTCGCGAACAAGGCGGACTCGACGCGCGCCGAAGCAGAGGCGGCGGAGCTGTACCGCCTCGGGATGGAGCGGCTCATCCTGATCAGCGCCCTCCACGGCCGCGGCATCTCGGATCTGGAGATGGCCATCGAGGCCGCGCTGCCCGAGAAGCCCACGGCGCCCGAGGAGTCGGCCGAGGGGGCGCTCCGCATCGCCATCGTCGGGCGGCCGAACGCAGGGAAATCGTCGCTCGTCAACCGCATCGCGGGCGAGGAGCGCATGCTGGTCGACGCGCAGCCGGGCACGACGCGCGATCCGATCGACACCCTGGCCGAGCGCGATGGGAAGCGGTTCTTGCTCATCGACACGGCCGGCATCCGGCGCAAAGCGAAGGTGACGAAGGAGGACAGCGCCGTCGAGGCGGTCAGCGTGATGCACGCGATCCGCGCCATGGAGCGGGCAGAGGTCGTGCTCCTGCTCTGCGACGCGGCCGAGGGCGTGGCCGAGCAGGACGCGAAGATCCTCGGCCTCGCGGTCGACCGGGGGTGCGGCATCGTGATCGGCCTCAACAAGATCGATCTCCTCGACCGGAAGGCCCTCGCGAAGGCGGAGCAGGACGCCCGCGACAAGCTCGCGTTCGTGTCGTGGGCGCCGATCGCGCACGTGAGCGCGCGCAACGGGCGCGGCGCGACGAAGCTCCTCGAGACCGTGGTCCAGGTGGCCGACGCCTACCGGAAGCGCGTGCCCACCGGGGAGCTCAACCGCTTCTTCGAGCAGATCCTCCTCACGCACCCGCCGCCCACGCATGGCGGTCGCGCGCCCCGCCTGTTCTTCGTCACGCAGGCCGAGACGTCGCCGCCGCTGTTCGTCGTGATCGCGAGCGACCCCGAGAAGCTCCACTTCAGCTACCGGCGCTACGTGGCGAACCAGCTCCGGCAGGCGTTCGGGCTGGAGGGCGTGCCGGTCCGGGTAAAGTACAAGGAGCGCCGGCGCGGCAGCAGATAGCCGGCGCCGCGGGCGCGCCTGCGGCCACACCGCAGGCGCGCGCAGCGCCGCACGTCGACAGGAGGGGCGGGTGCTACCCCGCCGCCCCGGGCAGCGGCGCCAGCACGTCGGCGATCCTCGCGAGGCCGGCCACATCGTAGATGTCGTAGGGGAAGGCCGGGACGTCGACGCGGACGCTGCCGCCGGTCTGCTCGTCTTCCAGCGCCGCATCGAGGGCGATGAGGTTCAGGTGATCGAGCTTGCCCATGCGGCTCTCGTCCTCGGCGGCCTGGAGCAGGCGCGCCGCGGCGCCGGGGCCGAGCGCGAGGCCGCTCCCGTCGAGCGCGGCGGCGATCTCGGCGGCGCCGGGGATCGCGCCGTACACCGGGTGGACGCGGTTCACGACGAACGCGTCGCGCCGCATCTCCTGCTCGCGCAGGCGATCGGCGAAGTACAGCACCTCGCGCACGCAGAGCGGATCGGGCGTCGTGACGAGCACGTAGGCCACGTCGGGGCCGCGCAGCGCCGAGGCCACCGCGTCCGCCCGCTGCTTCCAGCCGCCGAAGACCGCGTTCATCTCGTGGATGAACGCCGCGATCTGCTCGAGGAAGCCGCTGCCGGTCAGCTTGCCGATGCCCCGGAGCACCGCGGCGGTCGAGCGCGCCAGCAGGTTGAGCGACAGCTTGCCGGAGCTCTGGAAGGCCTGCACGAACCAGCGCGTCGCCGCGCTGTCGATGGCGCCCACGAGCCGCTCCGGCGCGTCGAGGAAATCCAGCGCGTTCGCCGTGGGCGGCGTGTCGAGCAGGACGAGGTCGTAGCTCGGGTCGCTCCTCACGGCGTAGAGCTTCTCCATCGCCATGTACTCCTGCGTGCCCGCGAGCGACGTGGAGATGTACTTGTAGAGGACGTTGCCCAGGATCCGGTCGCGCTGCTCGGGCGACGGGGCGAGCGAGGCGACGAGGCTGTCGAACGTCGACTTTGTGTCGAGCATCATCACCGTCATCGAGCCGGACACGTCGACCCCGGCCCTCTCGAACCGGGCGGGCTCGATCGTCTGCGCCTCCGTCTTCATCTCCTCGATCCCGAGGCTCTGGGAGAGGCGGCGCGCCGGGTCGATCGTCAGGCAGAGGACGCGCTTGCCACGGCGGGCCGCGGCGAGGCCGAGCGCCGCGGTGGTGGTCGTCTTGCCGACGCCGCCGCAGCCGACGCAGAGGATCACCCTGCGCGAGGCGAGCAGCGGGGCGAGGCCGGCGTCGTCCGCCAGGAGGGATGCGTGAACGGCGGGCGGGGTGTTCCGAGGGGGTGCGAGCGGGCCGGGCATGGCGCGCGACCTGAGGCCGCGGCCCCTTGTAGCACGAACCGGGGAACGCGAGCGCTCGGGCTGCTGCGGGACGAGCGCTCGCCTGCGGCCGGCCGAGCGCTCAGCCTGCGGCCGGCCGAGCGCTCAGCCTGCGGACGGGCGAGCGCTCAGGCTGCGGTGCGCAGGATGCGCAGGCACCCGGCGGCGGCCCGTGCGATGGAGGCGCCGCGCTCCGCCGTGCCGCCGCGGCCGCAGAGCAGCACCTCGCTGCCCGCCACGGAGAGGCTCTGGACCTCGACCTCCGCGGTGAGCGCGGCGATGCGCGAGCCGAGCGCCGCGCTCTGGACGGCGTCCGGGTTGACGAGGAGCGGGGCATAGGCGGCGAGCTCCTCGCACGCAGGCCACGCGCCCGCCCCCGCGACGAGGCAGCCGCTGTCGTCCACGAGGACCACGACGTCCAGGTTCGCCTCGGAGCGCGTCGTCGAGAGCTGATAATGCAGCGCGGTGATCGGGTCGTCGCTGCGACGGCGCCGCCGTTCGGAGGCGGGGACCGCCTCCTCCGAGGCGTTCGCGCCCCCCTCGGCCGAGAGCGCGCCTGGGTCGACCGGCCGCTGAGCGCGGCCTCCCTGCTGGTCGCCGCGCAGGCCCCCCGCGCAGCCATCCGACCCGGGCTGAGGCACAAGCTGCTGGTTCGATAACGAGAGCGACACGAACACCTCCTCGACGCGAAGGATGGTCGTAGCGCACGACGGCGGCCAACTTTGCTAAGTTCGAGGCCACGATGCGCGGCTTCATCGATCTCCACTGCCACTGGGTCGCGGGCATCGACGACGGCGTCCGCACCGTCGAGGAGAGCTTCGCCCTCCTCACCGCGCTCCGCGGCGCCGGGTTCGACACCGTGGTGGCCACGCCGCACATGCGCCCCGGGATGTTCGACAACACCCAGCAGAGCCTCCGGGCCGCCTACGACGCGACCTGCGCCGCGCTGCGCTGCGCCGATGGCGCGCGCGACCTGCCCGCGCTCGACCTCTCGTCGGAGCACTTCTTCGATGACGTCGTCTTCCAGCGCCTCCTCGACGGCAGCGCCCTCCCCTACCCCGGCGGCCGCGCGGCGCTCGTCGAGTTCCCGACCCGGAGCTTCCCCGTCCGCATCGCCGAGCGGCTCTTCGACCTCAGCCGCCGCAAGCTCCGCCCCGTCATCGCCCACCCGGAGCGCTACGAGCCCGTCCTCGACGACTGCTCCTCGCTGGATCCGCTGATCGACGCCGGCGCGGTCCTCCTCCTCGACGTCGCGGCCCTCACCGGCAAGTACGGGCGCGCCCCCCGCCGGGCCGCAGAGCAGCTGATCGAGGCAGGCTACTACTACGCCGCGTGCAGCGACGCCCACGCCGCCAGCGACGTCGCCGCCGTGCGCGGCGGCATCGACGCCCTCTTCGCCAGGGTCGGCGAGGAGGAAGCGACCTTCATGCTCATCGACGGCCCGCGCGCGATCCTCGAAGGAAAGATCGAGCCCTGAGCCCACGAGGGCCCGCTTCCTTGACGGCACCGCGCGCCCCGCTATAAGTGAACCAACCGTTCACTATTTGCCATGGCACAGGTACTCAAGGACGACGTCCAGGAGAGCATCGCCGCTGCCGCGCTGACGATCTTCGCGCAGAAGGGGTACGAGAGCGCGACCATGGCCGAGATCGCCCGCACGGCCGGCGTCTCCACGGGCAACATCTACCGGTACTACGCGAACAAGGACGCGCTCTTCTACGCGGTGGTGGACGACGGCTTCGCCCGCGCCCTCACGCTCCTGCTCCGCCGCCGGATGAAGGCGCTCGACGGCGTGGAGGACCTCCGGACGCTCGCGCCGACGGCCCCGTACCACCGGGTCGCCGAGGAGCTCCTCCGCTTCTGCATCGAGAACAGGCTGCGCGTCGTGATCGTCCTCGGACGGGCCGGCGGCTCCAGGTACGAGCGGTTCTCGGAGGAGACCGTGGAGCGCCTCGTCGCGCTCTCGATCGAGCACTTCCGCTCCGTGAACCCGTGCCTGTCGGTGACCGAGGCGATGCGGTTCAACCTGGACCAGATCTACCAGAGCCTCGTCAGGACGATGGTCGGCGCCCTCGCGCGCTTCGAGGACGAGGCCGCCATCCGCGAGGCGATCCACGGCTACTCGAAGTACCACCTCGCCGGGCTCAGGTGCTTCTTTGCATGAGATTTTTTTCGTCTCAAAAGTGAATGTATCGTTCATCAATGCGAGCTCAGCCCCTCGCGACGGCGAGGGGCGCACGGAGGCCCACCATGCTGCAAAGCAGGCTTGATCTGCCGGTCGAAGCGCGCGCCGTCATCGAGGAAGAGGAGGCGCTCCTCGAGCGCGTGCGCGCGGCCCTGGAACGGGCGCGGGAGCGCGCGGCGCGCCCGGCCGCGCCGCGCGAGCTCAGGTCCGTCGCCGCGCTCCGGGAGCTCCGCGACGAGGCCGCCGCTGCCTCGGCCGACGATCTGCCGGCGGTGCTGCTCGAGATGAGCGTGCGCCAGCGCCTCATCGCGCAGGAGACCGGGGAGACGCTGCCCGACCCGCTCTGCCCTTACCTCGCCCACCTCCGGGTCGACGAGGGCAAGGGGGCGAAGGACTACCTGCTCGGCCACGCGACGTTCCTGGATCCGTCGGCCGACGTGCGGATCCTCGACTGGCGTGTCGCGCCGGTCGCGCAGATCTTCTACCGGTACCGCGAGGGCGACGAGTACGAGGAGGCCTTCCCGGGCCGCGTGGCCGAGGGCGTGGTGAAGGCGCGCCGCATCGTCGTCGTGGAGCGCGGCGTCCTCACCCGGATCGTGGGTGACGGCCTGGTCCTGACGCAGGGCGGCGACGGGCGGTGGACCCTGGCGGACCGCGCCGCGCTCGCCATGCAGCCGGGAGGCGCCGGGACCGCCGCGCGCCCCGGCAGCCTGGGTGTCGGCGCCGGCGCCCAGGAGCGCGCGCGGGCCGCCGAGGTCACCGCCCTGCTCGACGCCGACCAGTACGCCGCGGTGTGCGCGCCGCCGGAGCAGCCGCTGCTCGTGCTCGGCAGCGCCGGGAGCGGCAAGACGACCGTGGCGCTGCACCGCCTCGCCAGGATCGCCGCGCTCGATCCGGCGCGGTACCCGCTCGCGGCCATGAGCGTCGTCGTCCCCGAAGAGGGGCTCGCGCGGCTGTCGCGCCGCCTGCTCGCCCCGCTCGGCGCGGGCGAGGCCCAGGTGAAGACGCTCGACGCCTGGTCGTCCGCGACCGCGCGCGAGGTCTTCGGCCAGCCGATCGCCCTCTGCGCCGACCCCCCGGCGCTCGTCTCGAGCCTCAAGCGCCACCCGGCGCTCTACCGCGCGCTTCGCGACCGCTTCGCGAAGCTCGCGCGGGCGAGCACGACGCTCCCGCGGCTGCGCCGCCGCCTCGCCGATGTCTTCACGGATCGAGGGTTCCTCGAGGGCGTCGCCGCCGCCTCGGGCGGGGACGTCCCGCGGAGCGCCGTCGAGGAGACCGTCCGGCACACCCTGCTGCAGATCGCCGAGCCGCTCGACCGGCAGCTCGCCTCGATCACCGTGGCCTCGATGAAGCAGGCGCTCGACGGCCGCGCCATCGCCGAGGGGACCCCGGACGAGCTCGCCGGGACGCTCGATGTCGATGATCTGCCGATCCTGCTGTTCCTGCGCGCCTCGCGCGCCGGCCTCGACGGGGCGGGGTGGTCGCACCTCGTGCTCGACGAGGCCGAGGACGTCTCGCTGTTCGAGCTGTTCGTCCTGGGGAAGCTCCTTGGCGAGGCGCGCAGCGTCACGCTCGCCGGCGACGAGGCGCAGCAGACGTCGTCGAGCTTCGCCGGGTGGGACGGGGCGCGCTCGGCGCTCGGCGTCGGCGACGCGGCGACCTGCCGCCTCGCGGTGTCGTACCGGTGCCCGCGGCCGGTGACGGAGCTCGCGCGGCGGCTCCTCGGCAAGCTCGCGCCCGAGGCGCCCGCGCGCGCGGCGCGGGACGGCGCGCCGATCGGGTTCTTCCGCTTCCCGAGCGAGGCGCAGGCGCACCTGTTCCTCGCCGGCGCGCTCCGCGACCTCGCGGACCGCGAACCCCGCGCCTCGGTGGCCGTCATCGCGCGGGACGAGGCCGCCGCGCGGCAGTTCCACGCGCTCGTCGCGGAGCTGCCGGAGGCGCGGCTCGTGCTGGAGGGGGAGTTCTCGTTCGAGCCGGGCATCGACGTCACCGACGTGGACAGCGCGAAGGGGCTCGAGTTCGACTACGTCGTCGTGCCCGACGCGACCGCGGCGGCGTACCCGATGACCGACGAGGCCCGCCGGCGGCTCCACGTCGCGGTGACGCGGACGTCGCACCAGCTCTGGCTCATCTCCGGTGCGGCGTGGTCGCCGCTCCTCGGCGACGTGGGGGCGAGCTGACGCTGCTCGCGGCGCTCTCCGCGCGCGGCCCGGCGGGGGCGGTGAACGCGGCCGGCGGGAGCGGGCTGTCCTTCACCGCCGAGGTCCCGGCGAGCGCGACCCCGAGGACGGCTGCCCCGAACGCCCACGCCGTCTGCGCCCACCGCCGCGGGGAGCCCGAAGGCTCGGTCTCGTCGACCGAGCCGCCCCCCGGATCGAGCGACTCGAGCGCGGCGCGCAGCTGCTGCGTGCGGAGGTGGGACGCGTCCCCGAGGACCTGTCCGATCCAGCTCGCGACCAGCACGTCGTTGCCCGGGTGCGCGGCGCCCGGGACCGCCTCCTCGAGCGCGCGCATGAGCTGCGCGGCGGTCGCCGTGCGCGCGGTGGGCGACTTGGCGAGCGCCTCGGAGACGAGGCGATCGAGGGCGGACGGGATCGTCTCGCGCGGCGGCGCCGAGCTCAGCCGCTCCGCGAACCCGCGGCGGGACAGGACGGCGCGCGACGACAGCGGCGCGGCGGGCCGCTCACTCGCGATGTGGGTCATCGTGCTCTCGCTGTCGTCGGCCTGGAACGGGTGCGCGCCCGACAGGAGCTCGTAGAGCAGCACCCCCACCCCGAAGAGATCGGCCCGCCGGTCGCACGGTTGCCCGCGGATGTGCTCCGGCGCCATGTACGGCGCGCTGCTCCTGAACAGGAGCGCGCCCCCCTCGCCGCCCCCCGCCGCCGCGGCGAAGGCGCGCCTGCCGTCGCTTCGCAGCGATGGAGGCCGGCGCTCCGATAGCCGCTCCTCCTCGAACTTCGCGATGCCGAAATCGACCAGGCGGACGAGCCCCTCGGACGTGATGAGGACGTTGTCCGGCGAGACATCGTAGTGGAGGAGCTCCCGGGGGTTGCCGACCTCGTCCCGCAGCTCGTGCGCGGCGTCGAGCGCCGCGCAGATCTGGTAGGCCAGCCTGGCCGCGGCGAGCACCGGCGCCGGGCGCCCGCGCGCGGCGCGCAGCACCGACGAGAGGGGCTCCCCGCTCACCCACTCCATGACATAGAAGAGGGTGCCGCCCTCCTCGCCGAGATCCACGACGGGCACCACGTTCGGGTGCCGGATGCGCGCCGCGAGCGCGGCTTCCTCCAGGAACATCCGCACGGCGTCGGGGTCGGGCGAGAGCTCGGGACGAAGCACCTTGATGGCAAAGAGCTTCTGAAACCCGTGCTCCCGCCTGAGCCGCCCCGCCCAGATCTCTCCCATGTCGCCTGCGGCCACCCGCAGGACGAGCTCGTACCGGCCCAGGGAAAACCCCGGGAAAAAGCGGCCCCCACCCCCCACTTGGAAGGTGTGGCCCACAGATGAAGAGTCCGCCAGCGCTCCCCGTGTGCGACGATCACGATTGTTGCCTGGATTGTGAGACTCCACATCAGCCGGGAAACAGCGCTTCCGACCGCGACAGGATCGCCCTGTTCGGAGGCGGCCAGTCCGGGGGTCGTGCCCGGGCGGCGGCCCGACGCACCGCCGAGCGCGCCCGCTGCCAGGTCCGGCCCGGCCGGGTCGCTGCGCGGACGTTTTCGGTCCTATCCTGGGTGCGGGAGTCTTGCTTCCTGAACAACCGGACAGTAAAGCTGCCGGAAACTGTGGGTCCGCGCGTCGGGGGTTCGCCGGCGCGATCCCCTTCGGTCTCCCCCTCCCTTTGGCCCCCCTCTCCGAGGTACGCATGAGTGACGAGAAGAACACCAAGCAGAAGTCTGCCGCCCTCGAGCTCGCGATCGCCAGCGTCGAGAAGGAGTACGGCAAGGGGGCGATCATGCGCCTCAAGGACGGGCAGAGCCTGCACGAAGAGGTCGCGGCCGTGCCGACCGGCTCGCTCGGCCTGGACATCGCTCTCGGCATCGGCGGCTACCCGCGCGGCCGCATCGTCGAGGTCTACGGGCCGGAGTCGAGCGGCAAGACGACCCTCACCCTCCACGCCATCGCGGCCGTCCAGAGGGCGGGCGGGACGGCGGCGTTCATCGACGCCGAGCACGCCCTCGACGTGAACTACGCCAAGCGGCTCGGCGTGAAGACCGAGGAGCTGCTCATCTCCCAGCCCGACTACGGCGAGCAGGCGCTCGAGATCGCCGACATGCTGGTCCGCTCGAACGCCGTCGACGTCATCGTCGTCGACTCCGTCGCGGCGCTCGTCCCCAAGGCGGAGATCGAGGGCGACATGGGCGACAGCCACGTCGGCCTCCAGGCCCGGCTGATGAGCCAGGCGCTCCGCAAGCTGACCGGGACGACCTCGCGCTCGCAGTGTCTGCTGATGTTCATCAACCAGATCCGCATGAAGATCGGCGTCATGTTCGGCAGCCCCGAGACGACGAGCGGCGGCAACGCCCTCAAGTTCTACGCCTCCGTCCGGCTCGACATCCGCCGCATCGGCGCCATCAAGGAGGCCGCCGCGGGCGGCAAGGAGCCGGCGGTCGTGGGCAATCGGACCCGCGTCAAGGTCGTGAAGAACAAGATGGCTCCCCCGTTCCGCGAGGTGGAGTTCGACATCCTCTACGGCCACGGCATCAGCCACAGCGGCGACGTCATCGACCTCGCGACCGAGGCGAGCATCATCGAGAAGAGCGGCTCCTGGTTCTCGTTCCAGGGCGAGCGCATCGGCCAGGGCCGGGAGAACGCCCGCACCTACCTCGAGCAGCACCCGGCGGTGCTCGAGAAGATCGAGTCGATGGTCCTCTCGAAGCACGGTATCTCCCGCACCGGCGCGGGCGCCGCGGCGAACGGCGCCGCAGCCGCCGGCCCGAAGGGCGGCGCGACCGCGGCCGCGGCCGCGGCGGAGCCCCCCGCGCAGGCGAAGGGTCGCGGCGAGGCAGCCCCGGCCGGCCCGGACGCCCGACGCCCCCCGGGCAAGACGAACTGACGCCGATCGCCCCATCGCCATGCACCTCTACGTGATGCGGCACGGCCCGGCGGAGGACCGGTCGGCGAGCGGACGCGACGCGGACCGGAGGCTCACCCCCGAGGGCCGCGCGCGCGTGGAGCGGGTCGCGATCGAGCTCCATCGCGTCCGGGGCGGCGCCCCGCTGTCGCGGGTGCTCGCGAGCCCCCTCGCGCGCGCCCGCGAGACCGCCGAGATCGCTGCGCCCCTCTGCGGTGCGCCGGAGGTCGAGGTCCGGGACGAGCTCTCGGTCGACGCAGAGCTCCCGCTCGCGCTGGTCGCCGCGCTCGTCCGAGGCGGGGCCGACGCGCTCCTGATCGGCCACCAGCCGAACGTGGAACACCTCGTCAGGACGCTCATCGACTCGCCCGGCCGGGGCGCGACGGGCCTGCTCCTCGCCAGCTTCTGCACGGCCCTGGTCGTCGCCCTCGAGCCCGAGCCGGCGCCGCGCGCGCAGGACCGCTGGCGCGTGGCGCAGATCGTCGACCCCCGCGCGCTCACCTAGCGAGGGCGCGCCGTGTGCGCGCCTAGCGAGGGCGCGCCGTGTGCGTGCCGTGTCCTGGAGAGGGAGCAGGAGCAGACGGCACGCGTCCGAGGCGGAAGGCGGCTCGACCGGAGCCAGCTCGACCGGAGCGGTCCCGCGGCGAGCCGCGGCGGTTCAGGCAAGTCCATGAAAGTGCGTCAGAAATCCGGGTGGCCGGCGGACGGCGGCGGCGACTCCCGCCATACCCCTCCGGCGAGGTCGGCCTCCTGCTTACGTAATCATAAAGCCAAACGATTTCGATGATTTCGGCCGCTCGCTTGACAAGGATCCCACCCGAGAATACGCCCAAATAAGGAGGATTGAGATGGCGGGACAGATGGCCTTCCCCTTCGCTCAACCCCCTCCAGGCCGTCTGTCGCGCAGCGGTGGGAAGGGCGCAGCACCCTCTTCCCTGTGGCCGCGCGTTTCCCGGGCGGTCGTCCGGGTGCCGGACCCCCGTCACCATCCGCTACACATCGGCCTGCCGTCGGGCCAGCCGCAGATCTACGTGCACGAGGGGGCGCGCCAGGCGCTCATCCGGCGCCTCGAGCTGGCCCAGAAGCGGCCGGTCCTCCTCTCGGTGACCGACAACTACCGGCAGATGATCTCCTCGTCGCTGCGGGAGGGCATCCTGCAGGCGCGCGTCCACCACATGTTCCTGGATGCGCCGGCGGTCGTTCAGGAGGCGCTCGTCCGGTATGTGGTGACCCAGGACCGGGCCGCGTCGCTCGTGGTCGGCCAGTACATCGACGAGAACGGCCACCGCATCCGGGCGAGCCAGCCGGTGAGTACGCCGCTCTCGACGCAGGGGCAGACGCACGATCTGCTGACCCTGTTCCAGAAGCTCAACCACGCGTACTTCGGCGGCGTGGTCGACGCGCTGATCACCTGGGGCAAGCGGACCAGGGCGCGGAAGCCGCGGCGCACCATCAAGCTCGGGAGCTACTCGGCGGTGGAGCGGCTGATCCGCATCCACCCGGTGCTCGACCGGCCCTGGGTCCCCCGCTACTTCATCTCCTACGTCATCTACCACGAGATGATCCACCACGTGATGCCCGCGAGCCACGGCAACGGGCGCCGGATGCTCCACCCGCCCCAGTTCCTCGCCCGCGAGCGGCTCTTCCGCGACTACGAGCGCGCCCTCTCCTGGGAGAAGGACCACGTGGTCAGGCTCCTCCGCACCTGAGGCGCCGTCTCCGGCGGACGCTCGCCATCCGGCATCGCCGAGCGACGAACCCGCGCCGAGCGACGAACCATTGCGCGGAGTACCGGCTGGCTCTAAACCGGCGGACCCCGTGCGGGCCGCGCGAACCGGCGCGCCACGGGCGATCCCGTAACCTCGAAAGTGTGGAAGGCCAGCGTGCAGGAGATTCTCACCCAGGAAGCGAGCCCGAAGCGGGCCATGGAGGCGCTCGAATGGGCCGTTCAGCGATCAGAGACGGCGGAGCCCGCGCAGCCCGAGGCGGCCGACGAGCCACGCTCCTCGGCCAGGGTGATCTCCGGGCGCCCCGCCGACTTCAAGGCGGCGGCGGCGATCTACCTGCCTGACGTCCGCAAGCAGCTCGACCGGATCATGATGAGCAAGGACGCCGAGGCCGGGCTCGACGCGCTGCTCGAGTCGGGCGCCCTCGCGGCGATGCTCCCCGAGGTCGAGGCGATGGTGGGGTTCGGCGACGGGGAGTGGCGCCACAAGGACGTGTGGAAGCACACGAAGCAGGTGGTGCGTCAGGCGGTCCCGAGGCTCGAGGTCCGCTGGGCGGCCCTGCTCCACGACATCGGCAAGACCAGGACGCGCTCGATCTCGCCGTCGGGAGAGGTCCATTTCTTCGGTCACGCCGAGGTCGGCGCGCGCATGTTCGACAAGATCGACCGGCGCCTGCCGCTCTTCGCGAAGGAGGAGGCGTTGAAGGGCAGCATCCGCTTCCTGATCCTGCACCACCTGCGGGCGAGCCAGTACGAACCGTCGTGGACCGACAGCGCGGTGCGCCGCTTCGCGAAGGAGATGGGCGACTGTCTGAACGACGTGCTCGACCTGTCGCGGGCGGACATCACGACGAAGCGGCCGGAGAAGAAGCGGAAAGGGCTGAAGCAGATCAGCGACCTGGCCGACCGGGTGCTGCATGTCCAGGCCGAGGACGCGGTGGTGCCGCCGCTGCCGAGCGGCATCGGCGACGCCATCATGCGGGCGTTCGGGCTGCCGCCGTCGCGGCGGGTGGGCGAGGTCAAGCGGGCGCTGGAGCAGGCGGTCGAGGAGGGCGAGGTGCCGTCGCACCAGGAGGCGGACGTCTACATCGCGTTCCTCCGGGAGCACGCGACGCGCTTCGGGATCTGAGAGGCGGCGGCCGGGCCGCTTGCTGAGCTGCCCGGCCCACGAACGAGCCGGGCGGACGCTGTACCAAGCGCTCACCGAGCGGCGGTCGCCCGCACAGGAGACGGGTCCAGATCGGCGTTTTCGGCGCGGAAGCGTACTCCAGTACGCTGAGCACCGAAAACGCCGAGATGGGCCCGTATCCGAAACGGGCGACCGCCGCTCAGCGGAGGGGGGCGTCGCAGGTAGCGCAGCGGGGGGGGATGCCGTCCTTGTGGTAGAGCTCGCCGCAACGGCCGCAGAGGCGGGCGTCGGCCTCGAAGGAGATCAGCTTGTCGGTCGCCTTGCAGTGAAGCCCGGCGACCTGCGGCGGGTCCAGCGGGCGCACCTCGCCAGCTGCGTCGTCGGGCGGAGGCAACGCGCCCTCCTTGATGTCGACGACTCGCCCGGGGACGCGCTTCCTCGCCTCCGCCAGGACGCGGGAGGCCGCGGGGAGATGCGCGCGCAGCGGGATGGCGAGCACGGTGCCGCCCCCCTGAACCGTGAGCACAGACTCCGTGAGCAACAGGCCCGTGACATCGTGCCAGCCGATGCGCTCGATCTCGCCAGGCCCGTTCTCGATCGCCACGCCGGCATCACCGACACGGACGGGCTTCATCGACCACTGACCGAACAGACCCACCGCCGCGCCGAGGAGCAGCGCGCCGACGAGCAGGTACGGAGCAGCTGGGTGCGAGCCCGCCTCCTCGCCCCGGAACCACTGGCCGTAAACACCCGCCCCCGCCAGCAGCGCCGCGATGGACATGCCGAGCAAGGTGAGACCGAGCTCCAGCGAGGCCTTCGGCTCGAAACGCCGCTCGCTGCGCGGATCGGTCCGCTGCCGCAGAAGAACCTCGCCCCCCTGCCCCGTGGCCCCCGAGCCCTTGCGCCTGCGCTTCACCGGTCTGTCGCCTGCCATCGGCCGCTTCCTATCGGAGGAGACGCCCGGACGCAAAGGGGCTCG
This sequence comes from Sorangium sp. So ce887, assembly GCF_051521455.1. Classification (NCBI taxonomy): domain Bacteria; kingdom Pseudomonadati; phylum Myxococcota; order Polyangiales; family Polyangiaceae; genus Sorangium; species Sorangium sp. So ce887. The sequence goes on from NZ_CP150354.1 coordinate 8,496,766, forward strand.
GCACGAACGACAGCGCTCCGCACGAGCAGCCAGCCCGATCCGAGCCCCGACCGCGCCGCAGGGACGGAGAGGTATGCTGGGGCAACCATGATCTCGATGCCCAACGCGGCGACCTATGTCCTGCCTGCGCTCAGCATCGGGCTCGCGGCGCTCGTGATCCTGGGACCAGGAGCGCAGCGCATGGCCACCGGCGTGCGGGTGTGGGGAGCGCCCGTCGCCGGAAGCGAGGCGCTGGCGCTCCGCATCGAAGGGGTGCGCCGGCTCTACGGCGCCGACGATCCAGCTGCGCTGCCGGAGCTCGAGGTGAGCGCGACGTCCGCGGGGACGCCGCTCGAGCGATGGATCGGCTCGACCGGGAAGGACGGCATCGGCGAGGCGCTGCTGCGCGCAAGGGGCGGGCTGAAGGAGCCGGTCGTGGTGCGGATCGCGCGGGGCGGCGACACGCTCGTGGAGCAGGAGCTGCCGCTCTTGCCCCCGCTCCCCGCGGCAGAGACGAGCGCGCTGCCCGGCGCGGCGCACACGAGCGCGCTGCCCGGCGCGGCGGACGGGGAGCTCCGCCTCCGGGTCACGGCCGCGCGGGGCGCCCTGGCAGCGCCGTTCCCGGAGCCGGTGCGCGTCGCGGTCGAGACCGAGAACGGAGCGCCCGTGCCAGGGGCGCGCGTGGAGGCGAGCGCCGTCGGGGCGGATCTCGAGGGGCAGGGCAGCGGGCCGGTGCAGCTCGCGGCCGATGCGCGCGGCGCCGCGGAGCTCACGATCAAGCCGCTGGCGCACGCCGTCGAGCTCACGCTGCGCGCGACGCGCCCGGGGAGCGCGGCGCCGGGGCCGCCGGGGTCACGGGGGGCGAGCGGCACCTGGGAAGGGAGGCTGCCCGTGATCCCAGGCGCGATCTGGCTCGATCCGGCCGGGCTCGCGGGCGGGCGGCCGGAGCTCCGGCTCACCTCCCCGGCGCCGAAGCCGCGCGCCTACGTCTCGATCGGAGGCGCGCACGGCCGCCTGCTCGGGGCGGTCGTCCCGCTCGCGGCCGACGGCGCAGGCTTCTTCTCGGGGACGCTGGCGCTCCCGGACGGACCTTCGCCCGGCGCAGCGGGCTGGGCGGTCGTCGCGAGCGACCCCTACGAGCAGGGCGCGGGTACGGTGGCCTGGCCGCTCTCGCCAGCCGCAGGCCCGGCCCTGCCGCGGCGCGTGGCGCTGCTCGCGGACGGGATGCCGGCAGCCGAGGCGCGCGAGCAGGGCCGCGCCTCGCAGGCGCGGCGCGCAGGCCTCCTGGTGCTCGGCGCCGCCGGGGTCGCACAGATGATGCTGCTCGCGCTGCGAGCCCGGACCGCGCGGCGGCGCCTCGAGGCACACCTCGCCGCCGCGTCGGGCGGCGAGGGCGAGGACGGAACCGACGGGGCGCCGCTGTCCAGGGAAGATCGCGGCCGGCTGCTCGCCACCGTGCGGGCGGAGCCGCTCGTGTCGGTGCTCGCGCTCGCCGCGCTCGTCGGCCTCTCCTTCGCGGCGGTTGCGGCGCTCGCCACGTTCCGATGACCCGGCAGGCGCGAGGCGGCGCCGCATGGATTTCATCCGCTGCGGGGCCCGAGCCGCTAGACTGGGCAGACAGACGGGACGGGGCGGGAGGACGACAGACAGGGCATGTCCGAGCAGCAGCGTTACCGGGTCATCAAGCGCCTCGCCTCCGGCGGCATGGCGGAGGTCTTCGTCGCCGAGAGCGCGGGGATCGAAGGGTTCAAGAAGCAGGTCGCGATCAAGCGCGTCTTGCCGCAGCTCAGCAAGAAGGAGCAGTTCATCGCGATGTTCCTCGACGAGGCGCGCCTCTCGGCGCACCTCTCGCACTCGAACGTCGTGTCGGTGTTCGACATCGGCGTCGGCGACGGCACCTACTTCATCGTCATGGAGTACGTGGACGGCGCCGACCTGAGGGCCCTCCTCGAGCACCAGAAGAAGGTCGGCCGGCCGATGAACGTCGAGGTCGCCGCGTTCATGGCCGCGAGGATGTGCCAGGGCCTCGCCTACGCGCACGATCTCGCGACCGCCGACGGAAAGCCGCTCCAGATCGTGCACCGGGACATCACCCCGGCCAACGTGCTCATCACCCGCTACGGCGAGGTGAAGATCGTGGACTTCGGGCTCGCGAAGGCGTCGAGTCAGCTCGCCGAGAGCGACGCGGGCATCATCAAGGGGAAGTTCGGCTACCTGGCGCCCGAGACGGTGCTCGAGCAGGGCGTCGACCAGCGCGTCGACATCTTCGCGCTCGGGATCATCCTCTGGGAGATGCTCGCCGGGCGCCGGCTCTTCCTCGGCGACTCGGACTACATCACGGTGCGGCTGGTGCGCGACGCGGTGGTCCCGTCGCTCCAGCAGGTCAACAGCGAGGTGCCGCGCGAGCTGGAGCAGATCATCCGCCGCGCGCTCGCCCGCGATCCGGGGGCTCGCTACCGCAACGCGCGCGACCTCGGGCGCGACCTCACCCGCTTCCTCTACCGCTACGGCCGCCCGGTGAGCGAGGACGACGTCGCCGCGCTCGTGGAGCGCACGAAGGGCGGGCCGGCGCGGACGATCGACGGGACGCAGAAGATCGCCGAGCTCATCGACATGATGCTCCTCGAGTTCAAGTCGCTCACGAAGGATCCGACCGCGGGGGGCAGCGGCCTCAGCCTGCTGCCCACCCTGGACGGGGCCACGAGCCTGACGCACGGGCAGGCGCACCCGAGCTCCTCGCCCCCGCGCAGCGAGGCGCCGCTCGGCGGGCTCGCCGACGAGCTGGAAGGACCGGACTCGCTCCACCAGGACGAGTCGTCCTCGTCGGTGGCGGCCTGGTTCCGGGGGCTCATCCCGCGCTGATCCCGCGCGGGCAGCGACGTGACGCCCGCGCCGCACCGCTCCACCGTTCCACGACCGGTCACCGGCCGGGAGGAGCCTTCCTCCGGCCCACAGCAAAGGCAAAGAGAAGATGAGTGTAGAGATTGGAAAGCCGTTCCCGAGCTTCGCCCTGCCGAACCAGGACGGCAAGACCGTGAAGCTCGAGGACTTCGCGGGCAAATGGCTCGTCGTCTACTTCTATCCGAAGGACGACACGCCGGGTTGCACCATCCAGGGCAAGTCGTTCACCGCCTCCAAAGAGGACTTCGACAAGGCCAATATCACCGTGGTCGGCGTCAGCGCGGACGACGTCGCGTCGCACAAGAGCTTCTGCGACAAGTTCGCGTTCACCATCGATCTGCTCGCCGACACGAATCACGAGCTCCTCAAGGCCGCAGGCGTCGGGCAGAGCGAGTGGAAAGGCAACCTGTACTGGGACCGGACGACGTTCGTCGTCGATCCGCAGGGCGCGCTGCGGAAGACCTACCTGAAGGTGAAGCCCGAGGGGCACGAGCAGACGCTCCTCCAGGACATCGCGGAGCTCAAGGCCCAGGGCTGAGCTGGAAGGCGCCCGCGCGCGTCCCGGGGGGCCGGGAATCCGGCAATTTGGGAATCCGGGAATCCGGGAATCCGGGAGGTGGGCGGGGCGTCCTGCGCAAAGCCTGCTCCCGCTGGATTTGCCAGCGTTGCGCCCCTACCCTGTCGCCTTTGTGGCTGCACGCCTTCCCTTCGCGCCAGGTCGAGTCGTATCGCTCACAACCTTCGCGGCGCTCGCCGCGGCGGCGCTCGCGACCGCTGCCTCCGTGGGCGCCTGCAAGGACCCCGGGGTCGGCGGGGCCGGCGGCGGCTCGGGCATGGGCGGCGCCGATGGCTGCCCGATGGGGCCGCGACAGGCGATGTTCACCATCACCGTGCGCGCGAAAGGCGCCCCCGTCCCGCCGGACACCACCGTTCACGTCGCGTGGAGCGCAGCGGAGGAGCCGACCTTCGTCCTGAACGACCCGACCACCTGGAAGACGCTCGACGAGGCCAACCTTGTGTGCGCCGTCGATCGCGCGAAGCCGCCTCCGGACGCGCTGGAGGCGCTCGTCTGCGAGCTGTGGACAGCAGGGGTGACGCAGGTGAAGATCTCGGGGACAGGCTATGAGGACTTCGAGCAGACGCTCACGCCTGTCATGAGCGAGGAATGCGAGGACTCCGTTCCTCAGGAGATCGACATCGAGCTCGTGCCGGCGGTGGACGGGGACGGCGAAGAGTAGCCGGCCGGAAACCCGGGGGCGGGGTCCCGGTCGTCGCGCCGCGCGCTCGCGGACGCGCTGGAGGAGGACGGGACAGGCGGGCTGTCGCCGTGATGCGCCCCGAGCGCAGGACCGGCAGGAGCGGCCCTTCATCGACGAGCCCGCGCCGCTCCGATATCCTCCGCCCGTCGCCGCCGCATTCACGGAGGGTCATCACGCCATGCCGACGAACCAGCCCCAAAGCTCCCTCGAGGAGCTCTTTCGCGAGCTCGAAGCGACCCCTCACGCCGCCGGCATCTTCTATCCGAGGCAGGTGAGGAAGGTCCCGCTCGGCGGCGCGACGGACTACGACGTCCCCGTCGCCCCCGGGGTGACCGTCGGGGCGCGCTGGCACCTGTCCGACCCGCAGAGCCCGACGGTGCTCGCCTTCCACGGGAACGGCGAGACCGTCCCCGACTACGACGACATCGCCCAGGAATGGCAAGCGATCGGGCTCAACCTCTTCATCGTCGATTACCGTGGCTACGGCTGGAGCGGAGGGCGGCCGACGTTGCGCTCGCTCCATGACGATCCCGCGAAGGTCGCCGGCTTCTTCGAGCGGGAGCTCGCCGAGAAGAGCCGCGCCGCAGGCCTCGACCGGCCGCCGAAGCCGCTGCTCTTCGGCCGCTCGCTCGGCAGCTCGCCCGCGTCGCGCATCGCTGGCGAGCGCGGCAGCGCCTACCGCGCGCTGATCCTCGAGAGCGGCTTCAGCGACGTGCGGCACCTCCTCGCCCTCTTCCAGATCGAGCTCGGCGACCTGCGCGACGAGGCGCACCGCCGCTTCTCGAACCCGGAGCTCCTGAAGCACGTCGAAATTCCGGTCCTCTCCCTGCACGGCGCGCACGACAGCCTGCTCCCGCCGTTCCACGCCCGCGAGAACCACGCGGCCGTCCCGCACGAGAAGAAAGAGCTGCGCCTCATCGACGGCGCCGGACACAACGACATCCTCCTCTTCGCCCCCGCCTACTTCGGCGCGATCCGCGAGTTCCTGCAGAAGCACTGATCCGGCGCCATTACACCTCGACCAGGAGGAACGACCGCCCGGTGAGCTTCCTGAGCAGCGGCATGGCCACGTTGTAGACGGGAGTCCCCTTCGGCGTGCGCCCCTCGAGCGCCCCGTGGTGCGCGTGGCCGTGGAAGACCACGTCGGCGCCGTACAGATCGATCGGCGCGGCCAGCCGGCTCGTCCCCAGGAAAGGCCTTATCTCCACGTTCTCGCCGACGGTCGTCTCCAGGATCGGCGTGTAATGCATGATCACGATCCGCTTTTCGCTGTCGAGCTGCGAGAGCGCCGCCTCGAGCTTCAGCGCCTCGGTCACGGCCTCCTGGACGAAGGCCTTGAGCGGGCCCTCGCCGAACGCCTGCAGCGTCGCATTCCCGAACCCGCCCATGAACCCCTTCACGCCGGCAACGCCGAGGTCGTCGCGCAGGATCAGGTGATCCCCGTCGAGCACCTCGACGCCCGCGTCGCCCAGGAGCCTCGTGACCTCGGCGCCCGCGCCGCGGTCGAGGTCGTGGTTGCCGAGCACGGCGGCGCATGGCACCGACAGCCCGGAGAGCGCGTCGGCCAGCACCTTCGCCTCCTCGGGATGGCCGCGATCGGTGAGATCGCCGCACAGGACGAGCACCTCGGCCTCCGCGTTCACCGCCTTCACGAACTCGCGCATCCTTCCGCCGTGCTCCGGCCGGCAGTGCAGGTCCGAGGCCGCCGCGACGCGCCGCTTGCCGTGGTCCCCGCGGTCCCCGTTTGCGCCGGCGCCGGCGCTCATGATCCCGGCTTGCGGAGCCGCGCCGCCTCGACCTCCGCCCCCAGACGCTCCGCGCCGCCCGGAGCCCCCTCGCGGATCGGCACCCCCTTGCCGAGGTGCCGCCGCGCCGCCGCGGGCGGCCGGCGCTTCCGGCACAGCGACCCCCGCATCACCTCGGGCTCGAGCACGGCGGGCGCAGCCATGAGCCCGAGCTTCTCGTAATCATGGATGTACTGCCGCCGGCTGATCAGGTTCCCCCGACAGACCCGGTGCGGCGCGTCGCCCGCCCGCGACTGCTCCAGCGTGCGCCGGCAGAGCTCCTCGACGAGCCACTCGGGCACCCGGCTCCGCGCGCCGGGATAGACGAAACGGTAGAGCGTGACGTGCGCGAACAGGACCTCCCAGTGCGGGCCGAACCGATCGAGGAGCCGCTCCCAGTCCATCTCGTCGCCGCACGCGTAGATGAGGTGGTTCACGTCGGCGCCGTCGTACCGCTCCCGCTCGTCCACGAACGCCTTCGTGAAGATGATCTCCTCGACCGGCGCGATCAAACAGCTGTGCCCCAGGATCGTCGCCGGACGCGCGTGCTCGAACCAGCCGCAATCCACCACGCCCAGGCCGTTGCTCGACGAGAAGATGAGATCGATGAACCTGTCGCCGGCATACGCCTTCGCGATCCACCGCGGATCGAGCACCTCCGTCTGGAAGCCGGCCCGCTCGAGCGCCCGGAACGCCGCCGGCACCTCCCGCTCGTCCAGCATCACGTCGAGATCCTTCGTGTCGCGGAAGATGCCGGTGTACGCGAAGAAGGCATACGCCCCCGCCACCATGAACGGCACACCGGCGCACAGGAGCGACTCCAGCGCCTTTACCCTCACCTCCAGCTCGCCCGCACAGGACAGCGGGCCAGCGGCATCGTCGACGGCCGGCGGAGGGAGCGTCGCGCGCTCGCCGGCCCGCGTCGCCCGGGCAGAAACCGCGCGCTCCGCGTCGTCAACGGCAGGGGATCCGCTGCGGGCCATCCCGCTCTGCGTAATGAACAGAACGTGCGATGGCGACCCCCCTCCGCCCCCATGCGACCGCGAACTGCGGCAGAGGGGCGAAAGCCGCGGGAACGGGAACATAGGCGGGGTCGTCCTCGCTGACCATTGCAAGGAGAGGCAGGTCTGGCTCAAGCTCGCCTGCCGGGATCGCTCGGCGCGCCCTGCGCAGGCAGGAGACAGGGCGCGGCCCCCGGCGCTCGAAGAGGAGGCACATCCGTGAACACGGCCATCGCGACGATCAATCCAGCGACGGGAGAGACGCTTGAAACCTTCGAGCCCCTCTCGTCGGCGGCGCTGGAGCAGAAGGTGGCGCGCGCGCACGCCGCGTTCCGCAGCTTCCGGCAGACCCCGCTCGCCGACCGCGCCCAGAAGCTGCGCCGGGCGGCCGAGATCCTGGAGGGAGAGAAGGAGCAGCTCGGGCAGCTCATGACGGTCGAGATGGGCAAGACCATCGGCTCCGCCATCGCCGAGGCCCAGAAGTGCGCGACCGTGTGCCGCTACTACGCCGACAACGCCGAGCGCCTGCTCGCCCCCGAAGAGGTCGCGACCGACGCCGACAGGAGCTACGTGGCGTTCCACCCGCTCGGCCCGGTGCTCGCCATCATGCCGTGGAACTTCCCATTCTGGCAGGTCTTCCGCTTCGCCGCGCCGGCGCTCGTCGCCGGCAACGTCGGCCTCCTCAAGCACGCCGCGAACGTCCCCCGCTGCGCGCTCGCCATCGAGGACATCCTCCGCCGGGCCGGCTTCCCGGAAGGAGTCTTCCAGGCGCTGCTCATCGGGACCGACGCGGTGCCGCGCCTGCTCGCCGACCCGCGCGTCGTGGCCGCGACGCTCACCGGCAGCGAGAACGCGGGGCGCAGCGTCGGCGCCCACGCGGGGAAGCACCTCAAGAAGGTGGTGCTGGAGCTCGGCGGCAGCGATCCGTTCATCGTCCTCCCGAGCGCCGATCTCAACGCCGCCGTCGGGACCGCGATCAAGGCGCGCATCATCAACAACGGGCAGTCCTGCATCGCGGCGAAGCGCTTCATCGTGCACGAGTCGATCGTGCCGGAGTTCGAGCAGCGCTTCGTCGCGGCCATGCGGCGCCTCCGGGTGGGCGATCCGATGGATCCGTCGGTCGACGTCGGGCCGCTCGCCACGGCGCAGATCGTCACGGAGCTCGAGGAGCAGGTGCGGGCGTCGGTGGCCGCGGGCGCGCTCCTCCTCACCGGCGGCAAGCGGCTGAAAGGCCCGGGCAACTACTTCCCGCCGACCGTGCTCACCGACGTCCGGAGCCCCTCCCCCGCCGCCGACGATGAGCTCTTCGGCCCGGTCGCCGCCGTCATCCGCGTCGCCGACATCGATGAGGCCATCCACATCGCGAACGCCACCCGATTCGGCCTCGGGGCGAGCGCCTGGACCCGCGACCCGCAGGAGCGCGAGCGCCTCATCGACGAGCTCGACGCCGGCCAGGTGTTCATCAACGGGATGGTCGTGTCCGACCCGCGGCTGCCGTTCGGCGGGATCAAGATGTCCGGCCACGGCCGCGAGCTCTCGTCCTACGGCCTGCGCGAGTTCGTGAACATCAAGACGGTCTGGATCGCCAAGGACGAACGCCAGAGAGGCGTGCCCGCCACCGAATGACCCATCCCACAGCGAGCGCGTGCACCTGACCTGGCCTGCGCTGACCTGACAGGAAGGAAAGCGCCCGAACCGGAACGTCGCGTCGCGACGCGCAGCCGGTTGCGTCTTCGTGGGCGTGGACCTAGCGTGGGCGATTGTGTCGGAAGATCCGGCCGTGGCCGCTCTGCTGAGCGAGTACCCGCCCGCAGCGCAGCAGCTGACCTTGCGCGTGCGCAAGCTGCTCCTCCGCGTCATCCCCGACGTGCACGAGCACGTCTATCCAGGCTGGCGGATCATCAGCTTCCGGATGGGCGACGGGCACGAGCACCAGATCTGCTGGCTCGCCCCGCAGCGCTTCGGCGTGAACCTCGGCTTCGAGCACGGCGCCGAGCTGCCCGATCCGGACCGCGTGCTCACCGGCAACCCCAAGCCGGCCAGGAACGTCCATATCCGCTCCGCCAAGGACGTGGACGTCTCCAAGATCGCCGCGCTGGTCGCGACCGCCATCGCGCTCCACCGGGACCGCTGATCGCGCGGGGCCCCGCGGCCCGAGGGCGACGGGCGCCGCCGCGGCTCAGGAGCGACGGTAGACGACCCGCCCGCCGGTCTTGCCGAGCGCGTACGAGAACCCAAGCTCCAGGGTGGAGCGGGTGACGATGTCCCCGAGATCGAGCCCCTGCTCCACCATGAGCCGCGCCGCCTCGGGCGCGATCCCGACGAGCACCACCTCGGACCCGAGCATGGCGGCGGCGCGCGCCGCCTGCACGAGGTGGCTCGCCGCGCTCGCGTCGACGACCGCCATGCCGGTGACGTCGATGATCACGACGCGCGCCTGGTGCTCGGAGATCTCCGTCAGCATCGCCTCGATGAAGCGGCCGGAGCGCGTTGCGTCCAGCGCGCCGACGATCGGCATGACGAGGACGCCGGGCGCGATCGGCACGACCGGGCTCGACATCACGGCGATCGTGTCGAGGAGCGCCACCTGGCGGCTGCTCAGCGACTCGAGCTCCCTCGTGCGCTCCTTGATCCGCGAGAGCAGCCGCGCGTTCTCGAGCACGACGGCCGCCACCGAGGCCACGCGCTCGAGCAGCGCCAGGTCGTTCGCCGAGCACGCGTCGGGCTGCGGGCTGCTCAGGACGAGGACCCCGAGGACCGCGTCCCGGGAGAGCAGCGGCACGCCGACCAGCGTGCGCGCGCCGTTCCAGCGGGCCTCGACGACATCGCTGAAGTGCTGGTACTCGCTCGACGCGGTGTCGATGACGAGCGAGCAGCACGAGCTCATCACCCGGCCCACCAGGGAGTCGTCCACGACCGGCGCGCGCTCGTCGTCGACGAGGCTCTCGCGCTCGGCCATGCCGATCACCAGAAACTCGAGCGATCGCGCCCGGCTCGCCGCGCCCAGCCTGCGGTTCGCGACCCGGCGGGCGGAGCTCATGGCGAGGTGATCCGAGAGCGCCACCGAGAACGGCGTGCGCTCGACGGTCACGACGTCGACGCCCGTGTCGATGAAGCGCGACGCCGGCAGCTCCGAGAGCGCCGCCTCGGCGCCCCGCGTGGCCATCTCGTAGAGCACCTGCACGCAGCGGTAGCCCATGTCGTACTCGCGCTGCACGATCGCGGCGTGGATCACGCCGTCCTGGAGCATGGCGACCGTGGACGTGATGAGATCGAAGGCGAGGATCTTGAGGTCTCCGGCCCTGCCGAGCGTCATCGACGCCGTGCCGAAGCTCGAGCCGTTCTCGCTGCACACCCCGAAGGCGCCGGCGATCCCGGGCTTGTCGCGCAGCGTGGAGAGGGCGAGCTCGATCCCGCGCGCGGGGTCGAAATGGTTCTCCAGGGGCGCGTCGAGGCGGGTCGCCGAACCGGCGACGGCCTCGCGGAAGCCCTCGAGGCGCTCGCTGGCGTTGGACACGGCGAACGAAGGCGCCTGGGTGACGACCAGCCCGCCTTGCGGCAAGAGCCGCTGCATCATCTCGCCCGCGAGCCTGCCGGCGACCCGGTTGTCGGTCCCGATGTAGACCGGGGCCGCGCTGCCCTCCACGGTCGGCGAGTCGATCGCGACCACCGCGATCCCCGCCGCGACCGCGCGGCGGATGAGCGGCTCGAGCGCGACCGGATCGATGGGGGCGACGGCGATCCCCTTCACGCCCCGGCGGAGCCCTTCCTCGAACAGCGCCTCCTGGGACGCGGGATCGGCGCCCACCCCGCTCCTGAACCCCACCGCGACCCGCAGGTCCCGCCCCGCGGCCAGCACGCCGTCGCGCACGTTGTTCCAGTACGCCGTCATGGGCCGGCGGGGAGCCCGGTAGAGGCGCAGCGTCCGCCGCGCATCCGCCGCGGGCCCTCGCCCCGCGTCCTCCAGGATGGCGAGGTCGATCGTGCCCCAGCGCGGGCCCGTCTGCACGCTCCTGATGCCGTCCGCGAGCGTCTCGATGAGCTCGAGGAGATCGACCGACTCGGCGACGGAGCTCAGCACCTCCTCGAGCAACCGCAGCTCCTGCGCGACCTGCGCCTTCTCCTCGAACAGGCCGCGCCGCTCGAGCGCGGCGCCCGCGCTCTCCGCGACCGACTCCAGGAGCGCGCGGTAAGGGCCCGACAGCGGCGCGTCGTCCGGCTGCTCCAGCGCGAAGTAGGCGCCCGGCGCGCCGAACAGGTGCACCGGCACGACCTGCACGTGGGCCCCCTCCGGAGGCCAGCCGGGCCGCTGCGCGACCTCGGGCAGGTGCGCCCGGTACCACACAGCCGCGGGGACGAGGCACGGGCCGCGCGCCGCCTCGGGCGCCGCGGCGGGGCCGAACGGCGCCGACGCGCTCAGCAGCCCGCCGTCCGACGGCATGTGCACCCGACCCGGCAGGATGCCATCGAGCCCCACGGACGCCCTGTACACGAGCCGCCGTCCAGCGCGCACCAGCAGGCTGCCACGCTGCGCGCCGGGGAGGCTGGCCGTGGCGCGCTGCACCAGGTGGTGGAGCGTCGAGAAAACATCGAGTCCGGTATTCATGCAGATCCGTTCAGCCGGTCACCCGGTCGCACGTTGCGCACGGCGCAAGAGAGCACAGGCGCTAGCAGGCGTGAGCCGCGTCGTGCTTGTCAAGCGAAGACGATGAGACCACCGTAACGGCACGAGGAGCTCGCACCCGCATGAAGCTCGCCTCTCTCCGCGGCCCCGGCCGTGACGGCACGCTCGTCGTCGTCCGCCGCGACGGCCTCGCCTGCGCGCCGGCCGGCGCCGCCTTCCCCACGCTCCAGGCCGCGCTCGACGACTGGGAGCGCGCCGAGCCCGCGCTCCGCCGCATCGCCGACGACATCGAGCGCGGCGACGCGGAGGTGGCCCCGCTCGTCATGGAAGAGCTCGCTGCGCCCCTGCCCCGCGCGTACGAGTGGATCGACGGATCTGCGTACATCCACCACATCGAGCTCGTGCGCAAGGCGCGCGGCGCCGAGCCCCCCGAGACGCTCACGACCGATCCGCTCGTGTACCAGGGCGGCTCCGGCGTCCTCCTCGGGCCGACCGACGACATCGTCCTGCGCGACGAGGCGTGGGGCCTCGATTTCGAGGCCGAGGTCTGCGTCGTCCTCGGCGACACCCCGCAGGGCACGCGCCGCGACGAGGCCCACCGGCACATCCGCCTCTTCCTGCTGGCCAACGACGTGACGCTGCGCAACCTCGTGCCCGCCGAGCTCGCGAAGGGCTTCGGGTTCTTCTGCTCGAAGCCGGCCACGGCGTTCTCCCCGTTCGCGATCACGCCGGACGAGCTCGGCGACGCGTTCCGGGACGGGCGCGTCCACCTGCGGCTCCGCTCGACCTACAACGGCGCGCTCATCGGTGATCCCGAGGCCGGCCCGGAGATGCACTTCTCGTTCTCCGATCTGGTCGAGCACGTCGCCAGGACCCGCAGCTTCACGGCCGGGACCCTCCTCGGCAGCGGCACCGTCTCGAACCGGGATCCGGCGCGCGGCGTGTCGTGCCTGGCCGAGAAGCGCATGCTCGAGATCCTCTCGCACGGCGCGGCGAGGACGCCTTTCATGAAGCCAGGAGACACGATCATGATCGAGATGCTGAGTCGCTCGGGCGAGAGCCTGTTCGGGCGCATCGCGCAGCGGGTGGTGGCCGGATGAGCGCCGCGATCCAGGGGCTCACGCTCTACGGCTACTGGCGCAGCTCGTGCAGCTGGCGCGTGCGCATCGCCCTCGCCCACAAGCGCGCCCCGCACGCGTACCGGCCGGTGAACCTCGTCCGGGACGGCGGCGAGCAGCTCCGCGACGACTACCGGGCCAAGAACCCGATGGCGCAGGTGCCGCTGCTCGAGTTCGAGCAGGGCGGCGCCGTCCGGCGCGTATCGCAGTCGGTGGCGATCATCGAGCTGCTCGAGGAGCTGTTCCCCGCGCCGCCGCTCCTGCCCGCGGATCCGTACCTGCGCGCCAAGGCGCGGCAGCTCGTCGAGATGGTCAACTCCGGCACGCAGCCGATGCAGAACACCGCCACCTTGAAATACGTGCAGAGCGAGCTCGGCGGTGACGAGAAGGCGTTCGCGAGGCGCTTCATCGCGTCGGGGCTCGCCGCGTTCCAGGCCGCGGCGGCAGAGCTCTGCGGCCAGTTCTGCGTCGGCGATGAGGTCACGGTGGCGGACGTGTTCCTCGTGCCCCAGCTTTACAATGCGCGACGCCACGGGGTCGACCTCGCGCCGCTCTCGACCCTCACGCGGATCGAGGCGGCGTGCATGGCGCTGCCCGCCTTCCAGGCCGCCCACGCCGACCGCCAGGCCGACGCGGTCGCCGCGGGCGCGTAGCTCACCCCCTGCGTACCCCCCTCGCGACGGAGGACCGGATGGCCAAGGTGGAGTCGATCGGCATCAAGCGGGTGGAGGCGCTGCACTACTACGTGCGCGACCTGGAGCGGAGCCGCAGGTTCTACACGGAGAAGCTCGACTTCCAGGAGATCGCCGCGAGCTCGCCGGAGCTCACGGCGGCGGCGGCGCAGCGGTCGGTCGTCTTCCAGGCCGGCGAGTGCGCCATCGTCTGCTCGCAGCCGCTCGGCGAGGGCGGGCGGGCGTGGCGCTACCTGCGCAAGCACCCCGACGGGGTGGGCACGATCATCTTCGAGGTGGAGGACGTGGACCGCGCCTTCCGGCTGCTCGAAGGCCGCGGGGGCACGCCGATCGACGAGATCCACCGGGTGGCGGAGGGGAGCGGCGCCTTCGCCTCGTTCTCGATCACGACGCCGTTCGGGGACACCACCTTCCGCTTCGTGGAGCGGCGCGGCTACCCGGCGCAGTTCCCCGGCTGCGTGGCCCACGACGCGCCGCGCGGCGGCGAGAACCGCTTTGGGATCGCCCGGTTCGATCACATCACCTCGAACTTCCAGACGATGGCGCCCGCCCTGCTCTGGATGGAACACGTGCTCGGGCTCGAGCCGTTCTGGAAGATCGCGTTCCACACGAACGACGTCGCGAAGGACGCCGATCACGGCTCGGGCCTGCGCTCGGCCGTGATGTGGGACCCGGGCTCGGGCGTGAAGTTCGCGAACAACGAGCCTTATCGGCCCTACTTCAAGAGCTCGCAGATCAACGTCTTCAATGAGGAGCACCGCGGCGACGGCGTGCAGCACGTGGCGCTCGCCGTGGAGGACATCCTCGCGGCCGTGCGGGCGATGCGCGCGCGTGGCGTGGAGTTCATGCCGACCCCGGCCGCCTACTACGACATGCTGCCCGAGCGCCTGCAGCAGCTCGGCGTCGGGCAGCTCGACGAGGACGTGGCGGCGCTGCGGGAGCTCGAGGTGCTTGTCGACGGCGACGGCGAGAGGTCTTACCTGCTCCAGATCTTCCTCAAGGAGTCGTCGGGCACGCACCGCGATCCCGACGCCGGACCGTTCTTCTTCGAGCTCATCCAGCGCAAGGGGGACCGCGGCTTCGGCGCCGGCAACTTCCGGGCGCTGTTCGAGAGCATCGAGCGGCAGCAGAAGTCGGAGGGGCGCGGCTGATGCTCGATCGCGTCGTCGCCGGGAGCGTCCCGCGCAAGCACCACATCGCCCTCCGGAGCGAGGCGGGGGAGCTCCGCTACGAGGAGTGCCTGACGCGGGAGGGCTTCGACGGCCCCTACACGATCGCCTACCACGAGCGCCGGCCGCACGAGCACCGGGTCGCGCGGGCGGCGCACGGCTTCGCGCTGCCGATCGCCGCGCCGGCGCGCCCGCTCGCGAAGCGGCACTACCGGTCGCAGGACCTGCCGCGGCGCGGCGGGCCCGCGATCGACTGCCGCGTGCCGCTGCTCTTCAACGACGACGTGGTGATCGGGATCGCCCAGCCGGACGCCGCCGACCCGGTGTACTTCGCGAACGCGGACGCCGACGAGCTGCACTTCGTCTTCCGCGGCGGCGGCGTCCTGCGCACGATGCTCGGCGATCTCCGCTTCGAGCAGGACGACTACGTCGTCGTCCCGAAGGGCCTCTTCCACCGCTTCCTCCCGGACGCCGCGCCCCAGCTGTGGCTCTCGATCGAGGCGGCGGACATCCACCTCCCGCGCAGGTGGCGCAACGAGGTCGGCCAGCTGCGGATGGACGCGCCCTACTCCCACCGCGATTTCCGGCGGCCCACGTTCGTCGGCCCCCTCGATGAGGGCATCCGCGCGCTCGTCGTGAAGCGCGGCGGCGCGTTCCACGGCTTCGCCTGCGAGCGCTCGCCGCTCGACGTCGTCGGCTGGGACGGGACGGTGTACCCGTTCGCGTTCCCGATCCAGAGCTTCCAGGCGCGCGTCGGGCTCGTGCACCTGCCGCCGGACTGGCACGGGACGTTCGCGGCGCGGGGCGCCCTCATCTGCAGCTTCGTGCCGCGCCCTGTCGACTTCCACCCGGAGGCGATCCCCTGCCCCTACCCCCACTCGTCCGTCGATTGCGACGAGCTCCTGTTCTACTGCCGCGGCAACTTCACCTCGCGCCGCGGCGTCGGCCCCGGCAGCATCTCGCACCACCCGGCCGGCGTCCCGCACGGGCCGCACCCCGGCGCGTACGAGGCGAGCCTCGGGAGCCGCGAGACGAGCGAGCTCGCCGTCATGCTCGACACGATCCGCCCGCTCGCGGCCACCCCGGCCGCGCTCGCGGTGGAGGACCCCGGCTACCAGGACAGCTTCATCGCGGGCCCCTGAGGGCCCAGGCGATCAGCGACCCTGGAAGCAGAGGCTATTGCACTCGTTGAAGCGCTGGGCCTCGTCGAACTGGGTCCCGTTCACCCCGTCGCAGGACACGCTGAGGATGCACTCGGCGTTGCACGCGATCTGCTCGGAGCACGCCTCGGCGCCGGGCGCGAAGGCGCCGCTCTGCCCGCACGCCGCGAGGTGGTCGTTGGCGTGCTCGCAGACGGTGCGGAAGACGAAGACGCCGCACTGGCGGAGGCTCCTCTCCTGGTCCTCGCAGCCGTCTGAGGAGAACGCATCGTCCTTGCACTCGATCTCCTCCTCGAGGCAGGCCAGGTACTCGTCGAAGGCGGCGGGGCAGCTCGCCTCCGCCGCGACCGTCTTCGCGGTCTCCGTCTTGTCGACGCAGTCGAGGTAACGCGCCTCGCTGCAGCCGGTGCAGTCGCAGAGGAGATCGCACGCGCGCTCCTCCTGCGAGGGGCAGCCGGCGGACAGGAGCGCGCCGCCGGCGGCGGCCAGGGAGAGGAGCACCTCGAGGAGGCGCGGCGGGCGGGGTATGGCGGCAAGCACGCTGGCCCGCTCCGCTATTTCGGCATCTTGCCGAGCCGCTCGAGGAGGGCGCGCACGAGGAGCGGCCAGGCGACCGTCGCGTCGGCGTACACCTCGGAGAAGCGGCCGCCCTCGCGCGGCGGGGTGAACTTCCCCCAGCTCACGCCCTCGGAGTAGGTGCAGCCGGAGAGGCCGCCCCAGTGCACGGGCTCGGGGCAGATGCGGACGCCGTACTGGAACCGCGGGTGCTCGACCTCGATCCCCAGGCGATCGCCCACGATGTCGTAGAACGGCGCGACCTGCTGGGCCCAGTTGCGCGGGACGCCGCCGCCGATGGTGAAGATGCCGAGGCGCTTCTTCGTGCGGACCAGGCGGGCGTAGCTCAGGAGGTCGAGGAACGGGTTGTACGAGGGCGGCACGGCCTCGCGCCACACGTCGAAGTCCGGTTTGTCGCCGTGCTGCGCCTTCACCTTGCGCAGCATCCACGTCGCCACGTCGAGGCCCATCTCGCTGTCGGTGAAGGCCGGCACGTAGACGGGAACGTTGCGGAGGTACGCGCTCCGGAGCACGCCGGGCGAGTCGCCCATCTCGGCCAGCGCCTTGCCGAGCTGGCGGCAGATGATCTCGCTCGACCAGGGCGACCCGGGGTCCAGCTGGTCGAGCTCCTTCCGGACGAAGACCTCGATGGCGTTGAGGTTCTTCTCCATCTCGAGCGTGTCGTAGACCCGGTTGTACCCCTTGTCGAAGTACGTCTCGTCCGAGATGCCCGGGTTCGCCTTGTAGTGGGTCAGGCCGACCGCCTCGCTCAGCCCGTGCGCCATGAGCGCCCCGGTGCTGATGACGCAGTCGATCATGCCGGCCTCGATCATCCGGACGATGACGACGCCCATCTTGGCGACCGTCATGGCGCCGGAGAAGGTCGCCACGACGAGGCAGTCCTCGTCGCGCACCATCGCCTCGAGCACGTCGCACGCCTCGCCGAGCGCGCGGCCGCCGAACGCGGTCCGGCTCATCGCGCGGAGCAGGTCGTCGAACGACCCGATCTTCAGCGGGTCGAGCGCCTCGAGCGGGACGAGCTTGTCTTCAACCCCATCGCCGAGATGTCGGTGCGAGGAGCTCGGGTGTTTCGGAGAGGACATGGCGCGCGAACATATAACCGCCCGGGGGGTGGGGCGTCGAGCACGAAGGTCCTCGCAGCAGCGGCGCTTCAGGGCCGGACAGGCAGGGAGCACGCGAGGCGGCGCGCTGTTCCGCGTGCTGTTCCGCGCGCTGTTCCGCGTGCCGTTCCTCCGCCCCTGCCAACGCCTTCGCCGATCCCACGCTCGCCACCTTCGGCGCGCCGGGCCGCGAGATCGGCGCGGACGAACGCGATCTCGCCGGCGCCGGGGCGGGCGCTGGGCTCGCCTTCGGTCCGGCGATCGAGATCGATCAGCGCGGCGACCTTCGCCACGCAAGCGTCATGGCCTGACACACGAACGTCATAGACAGCCGTGCTCGCGATCGCGCCGTGACCGTCGATGACCACGGAGGCGCTCGCGCGGTCGAGCACGAAGCGCGCGCCGCGCGGGCGCGCGGGGCACGCCGGCAGGCGGGTGAGCTCGGTGCGGACATTCGGGGCGATCTCCCAGCCGTCGAGCGGCAGGAGCGGCGGGACCTTCGCGGGCGCTGCCGGCGCGGTCTTCTCCGGAGGTGCTCCCGGCGCGGGCGCTGCCTGCGCGCCTCGCTGCGCGGGCGTCCCCGGCGGGGTCTTCTCCGCGGGCGGGATCGGCACCGTGCGGCCGAGGGTCACGTCGCGGAAGCCGAGCAGCAGCGGCACGCCGGCGCTCGTCGGCTGCCCGAGCGCGCGCGCGCCGCGGCTCGCGAGCGAGGCGATCGGCCGCGGGGCGTCGCCGGATTGCCAGGCGATGAGCGACGTGCCGCGGAGCCACGCCATGGGCCCGTCCGGCGCCTCGCTGAAGGCGACCTCCGTCTCGGGCATCAGCTCCTGCGGCACCTCGACGACCTCGGGGCCGCGGCCGGGCCTCGCCCGGATCAGCAGGTCGCGGCCCGGGGCGCGCACCCCGAAGACGAGCCGGTCGCCGGACGCCGCGAACCGCGTGAGGATCGCGTCCCGGCCGACGCCCTCGGGCGCGGGGCCCGTCCACGAGCGGACCCTGGCCTGGAGCTCCGTGGGGTCGAGCCAGCGCAGCGTCCACGTCACGCGCGGCGCCGCGGCGGCGCCGCCCCCCGGGCCGGCGCTCCTGGCCGCGCCGTCGGGCGCGCGCGCCTCGAGCACGGCGACGGTGGAGAGCAGACCCCACCGCCGGTCGCTCACCGACGAGACGTGCCGCTGCCCCGTGGGCGCGGGCTTCGCGTCGCTCGCGAGCAGCGCGAGCGCCTCCTGCGCGCTGCTCGGCGGCGGCACGCCCGGCGGCGCGGGCGGCGGGCCCGGCTGCGTCGTGCAGGCGAGCGCGCGCTCCGGGAGCCCCGGCGCCGGCGGCGGGCGGTGCGGCAGGAGCGGCGCGGCCTCGAGCGCCGGCCCGGCGGCGGGCGCCCCCTGCGCTGGCAACGCCGGCCCCCAGCCGACGCGCAGGTGGGCGTCGATCTTCAGGCCGACCTCGTTGACGGCCAGCACCCCGGGCTCGGCGAGCAGATCGCCGAGCTGGGCGGCCGCATCCAGGGCGCGGGGCGGGACCTCGATGGGCGCCCACGAGCGGCCGGCGTCGGCCGACGCGAGCACCTTCCCCTCCCCGACGGCGACGCCATGGCCGCCGTGGATCAGGGCGTGCGCGACGCCGGCCAGACGAGCCCGCGACGCCTCGCCGCCGGAGGGCAGCACCACCGCGGTGAGCTCGCCGGCCTCGTCGGCCACAACGAACGACAGGGCGCCGTCGTGCCCCTCCTCGATCGGGCTGACCACGTGGATGTCGCCGCCCCCGTCGCGCAGCCAGCGGAGCGGGATCAGCGGCTCCTCCCTGCCGCGGGCGTCGATCACCGCGACGTGGGCGCCGGCCGCGGCGCCCTCGCGGCCCTGGCCGCCGCGCGGCGCGGGCTCCCCGCGGGGCGTGGGGTCCTCGCGCGGCGCCACGTCGCTGTTCCAGAGGCCGCGCACGATCGCGATCCGGCCATCGGCGAGCGGCCCGGCGCCGCGCCAGTGGATGTCGGTGCCCGGGCGGACCGTGATCCATTGCCCGCTCGGCTGGCGCACGCACGCGCTGCCCTCCTCGTCCGCGTCGCACGGCGCGAGCAGCATGGCGCCGCCGCTCGGCGACACGCGCAGCTCGGCCTCGCCGCTCCGCAGGAGGACCGGGGGCTCGCGGCCAAGGGCGCCGGCGGCCGTGACCTGGAGCACGCCGAACGGATCGTGACGCCTGTCGGCCCCCTCCTCGCCGAGCGCGCAGGCCACCCACGCCGAGCGCC
Source organism: Sorangium sp. So ce887 (assembly GCF_051521455.1). Taxonomy (NCBI): domain Bacteria; kingdom Pseudomonadati; phylum Myxococcota; order Polyangiales; family Polyangiaceae; genus Sorangium; species Sorangium sp. So ce887. The sequence goes on from NZ_CP150354.1 coordinate 8,516,371, forward strand.
CCGCGCGACCGACGCCGCAGGCGTTCAGCCACCGGTCGCCGCGGCCCACGGGGGCGACCTCGTGCAGCGCGCCCGAGGCGAGGTCCACGCGCGCGAGGAGGCCGTGGCTCGCCGTGATCGCGGGGCCCGTCCACGCCGCGCCGCTCGCGATCGCGGCCTCGAGCGGGTGGCGTCCGGTCGCGCGGATCCAGCGGAGCAGCGGGGCGCCGGCGCCGGGCTCGGGCGCGCCGCCGGCCGGCGCGAGCCGCGCCTCGGCGACAAGGATCCGTGCCTCGCGCTGCCCGGGCGGCGCGGTCGCGCCGTGCGTCACGGCGAGCAGCTCGTCGCCGCGCAGCCGCAGGCCGGAGATGTGGAGCAGGGCCGCGGGGTCTGCCTCCTGGCCGTCGTCGCGCAGCGCCGGGGCGACGGGGCGCCACGACGCGCCGCCGTCGGCCGTGACCGCGAGCCCCGCCGCCTCGAAGAGCCCGGCCCCCTGCCGGGGATCCCGGAACGCGACGGCGCGCAGCGGCAGCGCGGGCAAGCCCGGCAGCGCGCGCGGCTGCCCCGTCTCGATGTCGAGAAAGCTCGGCAGATCCGAGGCGGCGTCCCACACCGCGACGACGGCGGGCCCGCCGCCCAGGCGCAGGAGCTCGGTCTCGGACCGGGCGAGGAGCGCGGGCGCGCCGAGCGGATCATCGAACCGGTAGACGCCGTGGACCCCGCGCCCGACGAGCCGCGGGCCGGCGGCGGACGGCACGAGGGCGAGCTCGATCAGGGGCTCGGGGCAGGCCGCGGTCTCCGGCCGAGCTGCGCCGTCGCTCCCGACGAGGAAGCGCCGGCCGCCGAGCAGGGCCATGGTGCCGCCGGCGACCCGGGGACCGACCGCGGTCGCGCCGCTCGCGTCGACCCAGCGGGCGCGGAGGAGCCCCGGCGCCGGCCGCGGGGGGTGCGCCGACGCGGGCGCGCGGCCCTCCTGCGGCGCGGGTCGGGGCGGCGCGCCCCCGCAGCGGGCGAGCGCGAGCGCCGCGAGGAGCGCGGCCGCTCGCCGAGACCGGCGCGGGGGAGCTGCGAGGCGGGGAGCGCCCGCCGCTCTGGGCTGCATCATCGCGGCGGAGCCTACCGTGATCCGCGGCCGTGGCGACGCCGCGACCGGCCGCAGGCGCCCGCGCGCGGCGCAGGCCACCGGCGTCCACCGGACGCGGGATGTCCACGGACGCTGCGGGGGCGACGGAGGCTCAGTGGACGGTCGAGGCGGCCTGGACCGGGGCAGTCTCGCTGTCCGGCGACTCGGCCCTGCGGGCGAGGAGCGCCACGAGCCCCTTGGCCCCGAGCACGGCGTAGTCGGACACGCAGTTATTGAAGATCGCGTGTACCCGCTCCGCCTCCTGGGAGAGCCGCGCGACGGTCTCGGCCCACGAATCGAGCTCTGCGGGATCGTAGACGTACCTGAACTTCTCGTTCACGCTGACCGAGGCGTCCCAGGTCTCCGCGCGCCGGCCATGAAAGCGCACCACGGCGAGGCGCGTGTCGGCGACGAGCGGGGTGGGAGGCATGCTGTTCTCCTTGCCCTGCGGCTCGTCGACGACGACATAGAAGGCGCCGAGATCTCGCAGGAAGTCGACGACGCGCTCGATGCGACCGGGCGCGCCCCACGACGCATGCCGGAGCTCGACGGCGAACGGGATCCCGTCCATGCGGCCGCGGCAGTCCTCGATGACCCGCACGCTGCCGCGCGTCGCCGTGAACCACGGAGGGAACTGGAAGAGCACGTACCCGAGCTTTCGCGCCTGTCGCAGCGGATCGAGCGCTTGCCGGAAGCGCTCCCAGAGCACGTCCCTGGTCTCGGCCGGCAGGTCGCCGGGATAGAGGCGCCGCCTGTCGAGGAGCCCTGCCGGCAGGGCGCGCTGGACGTCCGCGGGAAGGCGGGCGGGCTCCACCGGGTGCTGGGTGAGCGGCGCGAACGCCTTCATGTTGAGCACGAAGTCGGGCGCCGTCCGCTGGACCCACTGCTCCACCATCGCCGGGCGGGGGAGGGCGTAATAGGTCGAGTTGACCTCGACGACCGGGAACTGGGACGCGTAGAACTTGAGCCGTTGCTCCGGGCTCGACACGCCCTTCGGGTAGAATCGCTGGCTCTTCACCAGGGAGGGATCGGTCCACCCGGCGGTCCCGGCCAAGACGCGATCGAGGCGGGCGGGCACAGGCGCGCACGCCGCGAGGGCGGTGGCGCGCGCGAGCCGCTCCTCGTCCTCGTGTGGAGTCTCCTCTGAAGGCGACCGCGGCGGGTCGCGCAGGGCGGCTTCGTGCATCTCGAGAACACCCTAAGGCCTTTTCGCAGCGACGGAAGCGCTCTCCGGGGAAGAGATGGCGACGGGTCAACGTGTCTTTGGACGGTCCGCTCTCGCCTCCTGTGCGACCGCCCGCGCCCGCTCGCCGCCTTCGGCACATTCCGTCGACATCGGGTATTTCTCACACGTTCTGCGGGCGCTCGGGGCCGCGAGCGGGTCGCAGGGCGCCTGTGGTTCACGAGGGAGCCGCGACGAAGCCGCCGGCGGGCGGCCCCTGCGCGGCGGGCGTCGCCGTCCCCGCCCGGCGGACCGAGCCGAGCCGTCCCGCGACCGCTGCCCACGACGGGCCGCAGCGGCAGCCGGTTCGGGTCGCCGCGCCGGCCGCGGTCGCCGGCGGCTCGCCGCTCCTCCGGCGCGGCGAGCGCGAGCTTTGGTCCCCTTCCGCCGGGCCTTCGCCTATGCTGCCTTGCTGCCCGGACCGAAGGGCAATCGCTGCCCGCCTCGCCGCACCTCGCGGCGAGGTGCTCCTGGAAGCGCGCAGCAAGTCGAAAGGGCGCAAGCCGATGCTGAAGAAAACTCTCTTGGAAAAGTTAACGACGGCGAAGCAGGAGATCACCGATGCGGAGGGCAACCTCGAGCAGGCCCTCGCGGAGATACAGGTCGCGCCGCGCGCCGACAAGATGGCCGTCAGCGAGGTCGTCCAGGAGGCGTTCACCAAGCTGAGGGCCGCGAGGATCAACCTCACCGAGCTGGAGAGGCTCGTCATGAGCGAGGAGGACTGAGCCGCGCGGAAGCACCGAAGCACGGAAGGACCGAAGCACGGGAGGACCGAGCGGCGACGCCGACCTCGGTACGAGGCGCGCTCGGCACGGAATGGAGGAGCTCGCCGCGCGCGATCCTGCGCTCCTCTCCACGTCCAGCGCATCCGCATCGAGCTCTTCTGCACATCCCCTCGCGCCCGCCGGCCAGCGCGGTGTGCTGGCCTGTGATTGGCTGTCCTCGGCTGATGTGACTTCGATGCAGGCGCTCTCCCGTTACGCCCTCTCGTGGCCGATCGACGCCATCCAGGAGAGCCCAGATTGTGCATGCACCGCGCCGTCGACTGCGCTATACTGTACAAGGGCAGGGGCTTGGTGCATTCCTGCGCGACCGAGGTGGTAGATGTATTCAGCGAATCGTCGCAGGAATATCGAGCGGGAGGAGCGCATGCTCCTCCGCGGGAAGCGCGAACAGGCGGCTGGCAAGCTCCTTCAGAAGGTGCCGGATCTGACGAGCTTGAACCTGGAGATCCGCGAGAGCCGCCCCAACGGACTCACGAACGACACGCAGTACATCCGCCGTGTCGTCGTGGAGCACGCCCATGCGCTGTTCGAAATGCCGTGCTCGTACTCTTCCTGCGACAACGGCGGCTACGACGTGACACGAGAGGTCCTGAACGCCCTCGCTTCGCGCGCGGCGCGCTTCGAGGGTGAATGCGCCTGTCGGGGGAGCTGTGGTGGCGAGTTCTGCTCCAGGGTCCTCCACTACGTCGCCACGGCCACGTACCGGTCGGGCCCCGAAGCGTAGAGGCGGGGGGGCGAGCGTTTATCGCCCCGTCATCACCCGAGGCGTGTCTCGGGTGATGAGGCATTGCTCGACGGACGCCGCGAGCGGCCTGTGCCCCGGCGCTCGACGCTGCGGGCCGTCTGTACCGTCTGTACCCAGGCCAGAGCGGTGCTTGAACGAAGAAAAGTAAACCGCCGAGGCCCCAAGAAGAGACCTTCTTGGTTCCCTTGGTGTCCTGACGGTCTTCTTTTCTGAGTCGTTGCACCGGATGAAGTCGGTGCACCGATCGAGAGCGGCGATGTTACGTTACGGCGTCTCGGGCTCGAGGTGTCTACGCCACTCGTTCCGAGCGCTTGCGTACGCGGTCCGGGCGGCGAGCTCGCGCTCTACGCCGGTGATGGCGGGCATCTTGCGGTGCAGCAGCTCGCTCGGGAGGTTGATCTCTACCTGAGTCCGCGCTTCGCGCAGCGTGCCGGGCCATCCGCCAGCAGCGGGGCGGCCTTCGCGATGAAGGTCTTGACGCCACTGCTTGGCCCACGCCTGTCCCAGCGTGGTCGCGCTCTGCTCGATGAACCGTCGCCTTGCGGTGGTCTGCGCCGAGTTTTCCGGATCAGTCTCTGGCTCGGACGGGGCGCTCTCGGCGCCCTGGCTCGGCGCTGCGCGTTTCACTCTACGACCGGAGGCTGAGGCCCCGGGATGATCCCCGCAATGTCCGGATCCTCTCCCGGTGAACCGTTGTCGCCGGGGCCCTTTTCCTTGCGGCGTGCGACGCGGTTCGCGTCTTTCTCGCGCTGCTTTTCTTGGCGCGCGCGTTCTTTTTGCCGCTTCAATGCTCCCTGCTTCTGCATGCGGAACCAGGCCTTTCGGCGCCTTCGGGCGCGTTCTTCAGCGCCCTATGGCGCATTGAAGGCGCAGGCGCGGCGGCGCACGAGCTCCGCCGCGCCGCGCCGGTGATCAGTACCGGTCGCGACCGCCGCGGCCGCCACCACCGCCGCCGTAGCCGCCGCGGCCGCCACCACCACCGCCGCCGTAGCCGCCACCGCCGCCGCCACCGCCGAAGCCACCCCCACCGCCGCCGCCGCCGAAGCTGCGCGCCGGGCGCTCCTGCGCCTCGTTGACCTTGAGCGCGCGGCCGTCGAGGACGGCGCCGTTGAGTTGCGAGATGGCGCTGTTCGCGGCCTGGGCAGAGCCCATGGTCACGAACGCGAAGCCGCGCGGCTGCCCGGTCTCACGATCGGTCGGCATCGCGACCTCACGGACCTCGCCGGCTGCGGCGAACGCGGACTCGAGGGTCTCGCGGGTGGTGCTGAACGAAAGGTTTCCTACGTAGAGACGATTTCCCATGCCATCCTGCTTTTTTTACGGCTTTCTGGTGCGCCATGCGGCGCTCTCGGCCTGCCATCCGACGAAGCCGTATCGGATCGAACGGAGACGTGCCGCGCGGAACCCCCGCGCGGTCACACGGTGCGTCGTCCAGTCGTCCGAGCGAGCTGCAGTCTCCCTCGCGAAAGAGGGAAGAGGGAAAGCGTCGTATCGAGGGCCAGGGACGTTCGTGAGGAGGAGCATCCTAGCCCGACGCGACGTCTTTCGCAAGCGGGCCGTTCCGTCTTCCGTCGCGGAACCTGCTTCCGGCGCTGCGAGCGCTCGGTTGCGCTTGGTTGCGCGGTCGGTTGCGGTCGGGTTCGCCTACGGACGGCTCGGTTGATCGTCGGCGCGGGCGAGGCCGCCCTCTGCGGTCGCGACGTTCCCGCGCGGTGCGGGCTCGGCCGCGGCGGCGCCGACGTCGACCGGGGCGGTGCGGCTCGCGAACCAGAGCCACACGACGACGGCGCCGAGCGCGATGCGGTACCAGCCGAACGGCGCGAGGCCGTAGCGCTTGAGGTAACGAAGGAAGACCGCGATCACGAGCAGGGCGACCACGAACGAGACGGCGAGCCCGATGACGAGGGCCGCAGCGCCGCCGGGCGCTTCGAGGAGGGCGCGGCCATTCTGGGCGAGGTCGAAGACGGTCGCGGCGCCGAGCGTCGGGATGGCGAGGAGGAACGAGAACTCGGCGGCCGCGGCGGTGCTGAGGCCCGAGAGCTGGCCGCCGACGATGGTGGCCATCGAGCGCGACGCGCCGGGCCAGAGCGAGAAGCACTGCGCGACGCCGATCGCGAGCGCGCGCCGCAGCGTGACGTCCTCGAGGCGGGGAGCGCCCTGGTCGGACCGGCGCCGGCGGGCGGACTCGACGCCGATCATCAGGAGGCCGCCGGCGATGAGCGCGACCGCGACGGGGCCCGGACCGAAGAGGTACGCCTTGATGGCCTTGTGGAAGAGCAGGCCGACCACCGCGGCCGGGACGAAGGCGACCGCGAGGGCGAGCGCGAGACGGAGGCTGTCGGGGTCGCGGCGGAAGATGCCGCGCACGGTGGCGGCGAGGCGCTCGCGGAAATAGACGACGACGGCGAGGACCGCGCCGAGCTGGATCACGATATCGAGCGTCTTCGCCGCCTCGCTCTGGTGACCGAGCCACGCGCCGAGCAGGATGAGATGACCGGTGGACGAGACGGGGAGGAACTCGGTCAGGCCCTCGAGGACCCCGAGCAGGACGGCATCGAACCAGAACATTGCGCGGAGTCTAGCCGCACGCCGGGCGCGGCGGATCGAGAGCGCGCAGAGGATCGACCGGCGTGGCGGCGAGCGCCGGAGGCCGGCGTGAGGGTGGAGCCCTGGCTCACCAGCACCGGCGCGCGATCCGGCCAGCGAGCGCGCTCCTGGCGAGCCGCAGCCTGCTGGCGGCCGTGGCGGGGCTCAGGCCGTGCGCCCTGGCGTGGGCGGCGAGGGTCCGAGGGCCGGCCGCGACGCGGAGGAGCTCGCGATGGCGGGCGGACAGCTCGGCGAGGGGTTCGAGCGCGGCGCGGGCCAGGAGCCTGCCTTCCGGGTCGATGCTGCCCTCATCGACCAGCGCGCGCGGCTCGTCGACCGGAATCTCGCGGCGGACGCAGGCGCGCCCCAGGTGATGTCCCGCCTGTCGCCACGTGATGCCATGCAGCCACGACTGGAGCGCGCGGCGGATCGGCCCGCGGATCGGGGCGGTACCTGCCCGACTGGATGGCTTCCCAGGCGGCGATGAGCACGATCTGGAGCAGGTCCTCGCGATCGCGCGCGGGGACGCCGCACGCAACGAGCCTGGCCGCGATGAGCCGTCTCGGCTGCGCCCTGCACCGAATGGAATTACGGAACACGACCGGGATCCGACAACGGACTTTTCCGCGCCGCAGCCACCCGCCGCGCCCACCCTGACGGGAGCTGAAGACCTCGAGGTCTGCGGAACGGGTCGATCCCCCGTTCCAGAAAGCCCGCCGGCCTCTCAAACAGGTCGCCGACCCCTGGAAAGAACCCGATCGGCCTGCGCCAGCACGACGGCGACCCGATCCCGGAAGCCCTGCGGTATCTCCGGGCCGGACGGCGACCTGTCGGCGACCCCTCCGGGCATCGCCGGCAGGTCGCCGACCCGTCCGGCAACCCTCCGGGCATCGCCGGCAGGTCGCCGACCCGTCCGGCAACCCTCCGGGCATCGCCGGCAGGTCGCCGACCCGTCCGGCAACCCTCCGGGCATCGCCGGCAGGTCGCCGACCCGTCCGGCAACCCCGGACGGCCCCCGGGCAGGGCTCACCGTCGCGCTGCCCTCCCCCACACGCGCCGGCGGTGGCCCCATCCGAACAGGGACATGGGCACGCGGGGGCGGAAAACCTCAATGCTCCTTCTCCTCTTCCCCTCCTCGTGAAGACTTCCAGGCATCCACCCGCCCCCTCACCACGGGCGTTCCCCGGCACGCGCCAGGGCGCCGAGAGCACATTGACGACGGCCGGAGCGCTGGACTCGGGATACCGGCGTTCATACCATGCGGCGATGGATCCCACGTTCGATGCTTCCGTGTATGTTCGCGCTCCCATCATCAACATCGCCAATGGCGTGACCCTCGCCAACACGCTGGTCGCAGCCTGTCCCGAGGCGGCGCCGGAGAACGTCGCCAAGGCGTGCACGAAGCTGAAGGCCGCCGCGGAGGCAGGCCAGAAGGCGCTCACCACGCGCCGCCGCGAGAACGGCGCCCTGTCCGAGGAGGACGTGCGCGTGCTCGACCGCGAGGGCGACGCGAGCTTCGGAGCGCTGCGCATGCGCCTCGTCGCGACCTCGATGCTGCCCGCCGAGCGTTACCCGCAGGCGCGGCGCGCGGGGGAGCTGGTCAAAGAGCTCTTCGGCGACGACGGCCTCTCGTTCCTCACCGCCGAGTACTCCGTGCAGAACACGGTCATGGCCTCGATCGTCGAGCACATCCAGGAAGCGGATCTCCAGCCGGAGATCGATGCGATCGCCGGACCCGAGTTCCTCGAGCAGATCGGCAATGTCCTGCCGCGCTACAACGCGATGGTGCGAGACAGGCTGCAGAAAGAGACCGCCGCGACATCGAACCTCACCACCGTCGTGCGCGCCATCCAGTCCGCCATCGTGAATTATGCGACCAAGGTCGCCGGCATGGTCGACGAGGACGAGCCCGCAACCATCGAGACCGTCCGGAAGGCGCTCCGCCCGCTCGACGCGCACCGCGAGACCGGCGCCCGGCGCGGGCAGGGCGGCGCCAAGGGCGAGGCGACGAACAGCGCGCCCACCGCCCCGGCCGCCCCGACCGGACCGGCAGCGCCGGGGACGGGCACCGACGGCGGCGGAGCGCTGAGCGCGCCGGTCTGACACGGACCCTCCCGACGATCCGATCGGGCCCGCCATCGAGGCGCTCGAGGACCTGGGCCAGCAGAGCCAGATTCGGGTCGTGGTCCTATTCGAGCAGGAAGGCGGGAAAGCGGGAAGAGGGGCGCGCAGGCCTGGATCAGGCGTACAAGAAGCGAAATGCCACCTTGACCTCCAGCTCGCGGAGCCTTTGCAAAGGGCGCTCCACGCAGGCGACTGCCCTGTCTCGCGACAGGCGAACGCCGGATGAGGCGCTCGGCCACAGCTGTCGCAAGATGGCCAGCGCGCTCCTTGCCTGACGGGCTCAGCGGAGGGACGGGGCACGCGCGACTGGCAGGCTCCAGGGGGGTAGAGACGTACCTCACTGTGAAGATTCGAACATCGGACATTTGTTAATTATCGTGCATCCGCGTCCGCAAGCCCGAGGCGCGCTTCCGCAGCCGCGATGAGCCGGTTCGTTCACGTTACACCTCCGACGTCCCGGCTACCTGGAATACCCCATTTCACGCAGGCAGAACGGAACTTGATATCTTCGTGCTGGCCTATCGAGAGGGCGTGTTGCGGTGTTGACTCCAACAAACCGGGTCGTGTAGATCTCCAAAGCAGAGGCCGTCGGCGCGGGGGGCGCCGGGCAGGCGCTCTACACCACGCAAGCGCGCTCGCGCACCTCCGCGACCAGCGGCACAGGACGCGGACCCGCGATCGTCGCAGGAGGCAGCCACCGTGTCATCGACCGTAAGAGCTCATCGCACCTCTTCGGAGGGTCAACACAGAGGCGCCGTATGCTCATCGTCCCGGCGGAGATACTGCGTCCTCATTGTCGAGGATGATGAGCAAGCGCTGAGCAGCATCTCTGCGGTGCTCTCCACGGATGTCGACGTCGTGGAATGTACGTCGGCGGAGCAGGCGCTCGCGCTGCTCGAAACGAAGGAGTTCCACCTGGTCTGCTCCGATCTCATGATGATTGGAATGAAGGGAGACGAGCTCCTCCGGAAGGTCACGAGCATGCCCGTTTACACGAGCTGTCTCCTGATCACCGGGGCCGAGGAGTACGCGCGCTCGAAGGAGGCGGGAGTTCTCCATGTGCTGCTCAAGCCGTTCCATCCTGAGCGGCTGATGGCGCTCGTCCTCCAGCTGGCGCGCCTCACCGAGATGAAGCGCTCGGTTCACTCGATGGCGGACTCGCTCACGCCGACCGACCCCGGGGGCGAGCTCATCTCGTGCGACGGGTCCGACGCCGGGGCCGCGCCGGAGTCGTCGTCGCGGGCGCCGAGATCCACGAGGTTCGAGGCCCGCGTGACGCGCGGTGCCGCGCTCGATCTGCAGGAGCCGGAGCCGTCGCGGGCCGTCGCGCTCTCGCCCCGCGCCCCGCGACGGCCGGCCCGGTGAGCCCGCGGGCCGCGGCGCGCGGCGCGACCCGCATGGGCGCGTGCGGCGACTCGGCGAATCGGCGGCGGCGGCCCGGGCGGACGCCGCGCGGCTCAGGCGCCGCTCGGGCCCTTCTCGTCCCACCACCTCGCCATGCGCACCTGCATCTCCTCGACGGAGACGTCCTCGATGACGGCCGAGAGGATCCACTGGTGCCCGAACGGGTCCTCGACCCTGCCTTCGCGCCGGCCGTAGAACTGGTCGTCGATCGGGTAGATGATCTTGGCCCCCGCCTCGACGGCGCGCGCGGCGACGGCGTCGGGGTCCTCGACGTTCAGGGTGATGACGATGGGCGAGCCGCCGAGCGCCTTCGGGCCGCGGGCGTTCCACTGGGGGGCCTCGTCCGCGACGCTGACGACCGAGTCGCCGAGGACGAGCTCGGCGCAGACGATGGCGCCGCCGAGCTTCGGGTCGGCGAGGCGCATCTTCTCGGTCGCGCCGAACGCCTTCTTGTAGAACGCGATGGCGTCCGTCGCGCCGGCGACGACGAGGTGGGGCACGACGGTGTGGTACGGGGGCGGGGCGATGGGGTGAGGTCGCTGGGTCATGGGCGGAGGATGCCCACGCGGCCCGAGCGGGTATTGTAAAAACGTGCCGGCCGGGTCAGCCGTCGAGCGGGACGTGGTTCCGCTCGCGCCGCCTCGCGACGTACTCGGTCGGGGTGAGGCCCGCGAACGCGCGGAAGTCGTGGATGAAGTGCGCCTGGTCGTAGTAGCCGCACGCGGCCGCGACGCCCGCCCACGAGACGCGCTCGTCGCGCGCGATCGCCGAGATCGCCTGCTGGAAGCGCTGCACGCGGCAGTAGCGCTTCGGGGTGAGGCCGACCTGCGCGGTGAAGCTGCGGATGAACCGCTTCGAGCTCATCCCGAGCTGCCCTGTCACGTCGGCCACGGTGGTCGCGCGGGACGGGTCAGCGAACGCGGCGAGCGCGAAGTCGACCGCGGGGTCGCGCGCGAGCGGGCGCGCGGGGCGGCGGAGGAGCCGCGCCGTGAGCGCGGCCTCGAGCGCGCGGAGCCTGGCGTCGGGGGTCCTCGCCTCGAGGACGCGCTCGCGGACGAGGGCGGCCTCGCGGCCCCAGAGCGCGTCGAGCGAGACATGGGCGCCGCTGAGCGCCTCGGTGTCCGGGCCGAAGAACGGGGACGCGCCGCCCGGCGTGAGCTCGGCGCCGACGATCGCGCGCTGCTCGGCCGTGTCGATCGCGAAGTGCTCGGCGTGGGCGCCGCAGACGGCGATGCCGGAGAGGCGGTGGCAGCGGGCGGAGGAGGCGGCGACGGTGGCGCCGGCGGGGGTGGCAGGCGCGGCCTCGTACCAGCGCAGCTCGTCCTCGGCGAGGTTGATGAGGAGGCTCATGGCACCGGTGGGGAGCACGCGCTCGAGCAGGTCGGGGAGCTCGGGGGCGGCGTAGTACCAGAGCAGGCGGACGAAGCGGTCGAGCGGTGGAGGCGGGGCGTACGTGACGAAGTGCATGGGGCGGCCCGAGGGAGGCAGCATGCCATGGGCGGAGGACCGGGTGGCGTGAGGAAGCCGTTCCGGGCGCGTGGCGTAGCCGGGGAGGCGCGGCCCGGAAGGGGCGCGGTGCTCGGCGGCTGGACGGTGGGGAGGGCGATCTCTAGGATGCCGGCTCGTGACGGCGGCCGTGCGACAGGCGAAGACTGGGACGGGGCGAGGTAAGGCCGCCGCCGGGGCGAAGCGCCAGGCCAAGGTGAAAGCTGCGGCAGCGGAATCGCCGGAGGCGTTGCTCGACAGGATCTTCGGCGAGCTGCCGGATAACCCTCACGCGAGCGACGGCCTGCCCGAGGTGGTCCGCAAGAACCGGCGAGGGCGGGCAAGGCGGCGGCTGCTCGATGCGCTCGCGGCGCGCGGGCCTTATCCGGTCCCGGAGGGGCTGCGCGGCGAGCTGCGCGCGCTCGTGGAGCGGTGGGGGCAGAAGGGCTTCGAGGATGCGTTTCCGGAGGCGGATGCGTTCGAGATCCGGTGCGCCGAGGAACGCGCCGTGCTCGACGCGGCGGCCCGGGGCGACGAGGAGGCGCGCTTCGCGGCGGCGGAGCGGGCCTATCGGCGCGAGGTCGAGGCGAGGTACGGGCAGATCGAGATCCGTGGGCTCCAGCTCAGCGCGCGCGTGCGCCAGGATCTCGAGATCGCCTATGTGCCGCTGCACGTCGAGGAGCCGCTCGAAGAGCTGCGCTCAGCGAAGCCGAGGAAAGCGGCTGGCAAGAGGCCAAAGGGCGAAGAGACGACGGTCGAAGCCAAGGCGGCCAGCGCCATGCTACGCGTGCTGGAGCGGCCACGGGTGCTCGCGACGGATGCGCTCGTGAATCACCCTCGGCTCCTGATCGTCGGCGAGCCCGGTAGCGGCAAATCGACGCTCCTCGCGTACCTGGCCACGCGCGCCGCCCGCGGCGAGGTGGCCACCTCCACCCCAGGGCGCGAGCCTGAATCCATTCCCTTCCTCGTACCGGTGCGAGCACTTCAAGAAGATGCAGCGAGCCCGGAGGGGATCGCTCGCGCGGCCGGCGCGGAGCCCTGGTTTGTGGAAGCGGCGCTTCGACGCGGGCGAGCGCTGCTCCTCGTCGATGGCCTCGACGAGGCTCGAACCGAAGTGGCGGGGAAGGTGCTCCCGACCCTCACGGCGACGCTCGACGCGTCCCCGGGGAACTCTGTAATCGTCACGACGAGGCCAGCCGCCGCTCCTGGGAAGGACGAGACCGCACCCAGGGGTTTTGCGCGCGCACGCCTCGTGCCCATGACGCGCGACGAGGTCGGCGTCTTCATCGACCGATGGTGCCTTGCAGCCGAGCTGAGCCTCAACAAACCGCGCAGCCAGGCCGAGCTCGACGCACGTGCCGCCGCAGACGACTTGAAAGAGCGGGTGCGGGCGAGCCGGGCGATCGAGAAGCTCGCGGAGACTCCCCTCCTCTGCTCGATCATCTGCGTCGTCCACCGCTTCCTCGGGCAGCGGATCCCGGAGCGCCGGGTCGCCCTCTACGAGGCGATCACCAACGTGCTGCTCTACGAGTGGGACCGGGCCAAGTTCGCGGAGGGCGCCATCATCGGCAAGCTCGACGCTCACGCAAAGCGCGCGCTGCTCGCCCGGTTAGCACTCTCCATGCATAGGGCGCGCGTGGCGGATCTGCCCGCGGAGGAGGTCGTCAAGCGGCTCGCGACCCACCTACCGGATCTTGGCCGTCCAGAGGAGGAGGCGGCGGCGATCGTGGCCGAGATTCGCGACCGCAACGGCGTGCTCGTGGAGCGGGCGCCGGGGTCGTTCGCGTTCTCGCACCTGACGTTCCAGGAATACCTCGCAGCAATGGAGCTGGTGAACGCGCACGCTTACGACGAGCTGCTGCGCAACCACAAGGACAAATGGTGGCACGAGGTCATCGTCCTCGCCGCCGGGTTCCCGGGGGCGCATGCGGATCGGATCATCCGCGGGCTCCTCGACAAGGACGGCGAAGACGTGGCTGCAGGGACGATGCTCGCAGCGCAGTGCGCCGAGACCGCCATCGAGGTGAGGCAGCCGCTGCGGAAGGAGCTCGAGAAGCGCGTGGCACGGCTGGTCCCGCCGGCGAGCCGGACAGAGTTCTGGACACTTTACCATCTCGGCGAAGTAGCTGGACCGGCGCTGCTTCGCTCGCTCGATAAGGCGAGCACGGAAGAGCGGGCTTCGATCTTGATGCTACTCGCATTTATCCGATATGAGCCAGCAACAAGGACAGTCACCAAATTCCTGAAAGACCCCAGCCGGACCGATCGCCCGTTCCCCAGCCTCAACGGAATGAGCGTTACAACTTACACACTCGCCGAATGTGCCGCTCATTTTGTGAAATTCGTGATCGAGGTCTCGCCAGCAGCGTTCTCCGTGTTCCTGGACGCTATTCCCTTGGCCCATCCAAGCGCCATAGAGATGCTTAAAATCTTCAGGAAGATTGAGAAGGGCCCCCGGGAGCAAAGCAAGCTCGAAGCGCTCATCGCGCGCGCCGAGGCCGCACACGCGAAGGATTCTTCCGCCTTCGCCGCCCGCTGGCCCAGACGCGCCGCACGTTCTGGTTGATCGCCTCGGAGAACGCCACCGGCCGCGTGATCAGCATGTCCTGGAGCTCGATGCCAGGACGCCCCATTAGCCTCCTCACGAAGTCGAGATGGCACTGGATCGCCGTCCCCCGGTGCTGCGTGAGCCAGTGACGCGTCAGGCCGAAGTCCTCGACCGTGCACCTCGCCTGCTCATCGCCTTCACGGGCCGCGATCTCGCCGTTCTCCGCGAACACGAAGCGGCTTCCCGGCCTGCCCTCGTCAGGCCGGACATACCCGCAAGCCGGCCACTTGTCGTGCTTCGCGCCGTTGCACGCCATGCACGCCAGGAAGTAGTTTTTCCACTCGTAAGCCTGCGCGGGAAAACGCGCCTTGGGCCGGAAGTGCTCGACCTGCCCCGGCGGCCTGTCCTCGCCGCTGGTCCCGGGGTGGTTCGAGCTGACAGGAGACTGGCAGTAGGCGCAGAAGCCCTGCGACATCCCGGCGATCGCCTGTCGGACCCGCGCATCGGTGCGCCAGACGGGCGGGAAATCCGGCTTCCCCTTCTCGTCCGCCGGCAGCACCTCCGGCGCGTAGCTGGTGAACCCCTTCTTCCGCTTCGCCCCTTGCCCGGCGAGCTTCTCGAAGGCCCTCGCCTTCTTCCAGAACGCCGCCGCGTCCGGGAGCGCCGCGTCCACCGTGCCTTGCCAGTCAGCGGGCGGCCTTACGCCTCTTCGCCGGAGCCGGATCACGCCGTCCCCCTCCTTTCGCGGAAAGCTGTGCATCCAGCCGCCTGAGCAGCGCGATCTGCGTCCGCGCGATCTCGGAGAGCAGCGGCCCCTTGCCCTCCCGCTCCTCCTCCCGCGCCAGAACGCCTTGAAGCTGATCCAGCGTCTCCAGCAACGCCTGCCGGTCGCGCGCAGTCGCCGTGCCGCCCTCGACCTTCCGCCGGAGCTCGGCGGCCTTCACCTCCAGCGCCTCGTACGTCGGCGAGAGGCGCGACGGCACATCGAAGACGGCGTCGTCCACCATCACCGAGTCGACCTCCGCGCCGTCGAGCCGCTCCAGATCGCCCTTCGTCAAGGGCCGCACCGTCGTGCCCTCGCCAGGCTTCTCGTCCAGCACGAGGATCTGGATCTCGCGCTCCCTGTCGTCGATCGCGGCCTGCACGACCGCCGGGGAGTGCGTGGTCAGCACGAAGCGCGTACGCGGGAACAGGCGCGTGAGCTGGTCGATGATCCGCCGCTGCCAGCGAGGGTGGAGGTTCAGGTCCACCTCGTCGATGGCCACCATGGCCTCGCCGGCGAGCGGATCGTCCAGCGCGGAGAAGAGCTGCGCGTAGCGGATCGCGAGATCCAGCACGACGGAGAGCATCGCGCGGTACCCGTCGGAGAGCTCCGAGATCGAGAGCACCACGCCCGAGCGACGGAACGCCGCCACGCGGCGCCCTTCCTGCTCGACGATCTCCACCCCCTCGATGCGCCGGTCGAGCCCCACCAGCCACGCGCGGAGCCGCTCCCAGACCGCCCGCGCGGCAGGGTCGTACTCGCCCCGCTCCTCCAGGAGCGCGACATAGGCCGAGAGATCCCGGAAGAGGTACTCGTCGAAGTCGACCAGCGTGCGCGTGGCCGGGCGGCGCAGCGCGTCCTCGAGGTGCGCCGGGAGCGCCCTCGCCAGCGCCTGCTCCCACTCCGGACCGAGGAGCGCAGGGCCGGTCGCCTGGCGCGGCCTCGCGGGCGGACGCAGGGCGCGGTACTGGCCGTAGGCAAAGACATGATGTCCGCGCGGGAGCCGCGTGCGCTCGGGGCGCCCTTCGCCATCAGCCCAGCGCGCGAGCGGCTCGGCGCCGATCCCGCGGAGCGCCATCGAGCCGCCGGACGCCCCGCGGCGGAGCGGAAAGCGGTCGAGCCCCTCGCCGTCGCCGGGCGCGAGCGATGCGAGCGCCTCGACGATGCTCGTCTTGCCGGAGCCGTTCTGCCCGATGATGACCGTGACCTGCGCCCCGAGCGGCACCTCGCCACGCACGAAGCAGCGCACGTTCTCCAGGACGAGCCGGGTTTCACCGGAGGAGCCTGCCCCCGGCGGGGACACCGGCGGCGGCTTGCTGCGTTTGCGGCGCGTCGTCACGCGCCGACTATACCCCGAAGCATCGCAAAGAGGGCGCCTGCTGGCAGAGCTTCAATCCGCCCGAGCGCTTACCTGATCGGATACTGATCGAGCGCGCAATCCGATCATGGCCGCGGGCCACGTCAATAAGGCGGCAGCATCCTCCGGAACCCGTGCCCCAGCGCCAGCACCAGGAAGAGCAGGTTGCGCACCGGCAGCGCCGGCCAGAAGAGGCCGAGAGGCCCTTCCCCGCCGGAAGCGCGCTCCCCCGCCGCGACGCTACCGTCCTCGCCGCGGAACGCCCGCGCGAGCCGCGCGCCGAGCCGCCGCATCCACGGGATCGATCGCGGGAAGTCGGCAATCCCCTCCAGCCACGCTCCCGGGATCCCGCGCGCCCCCAGCGTCGCGCCCGCGAGGCCGCCGACGATCGCGCCGGTGCTGTCGGCGTCGCCGCCGAGCAGGATGACGTCCTCCACTGCGCGCCGGAAATCGCCCGGGTGCGCGAGCCAGCAGAACAGGGCCGCTGGAGCCGTGTCGACGATGAACCCGCTCACCCCCTCCTGGAGCCCGATCGCCGCGGCGAACTCCTCCGCCGAGGCGCGCCGGTCGAGCAGCTCCGCCGCGCAGTCGAGCCGGCGGCGGAGCTCCACGTCCGAGACGCGCTCGCGGAGCAGCGCCAGCAGCTCGGCCGGATTCACCTGCTCCGGCGTGCGCACGGCGGCGTACGCGGCGGCGAGCGCGATGATCCGCGCCCCCTCCTCGGCGCGCGGGTCGGTGTGCGTGAGGCGCGTGGACGCGCGCACCATGGGCTCGACGCGCGAAGGCGTGAGGGCGAGGGCCGCGCCCAGGATCGGCGCGCGCATCGCAGGGCCGTTGCCGGCCGAGAAGACGCCGCTCCGCTCCGGAGAGAACCCGAGCCAGAGCTTGAGAGTCGCCCGCAGCGTGGCGTATCCGACGCCCGCCGGCAGCGAGGCGAGCCAGCCGCGGAGCTGCCAGCCGAGCGAGCGCGCGAACCGCGCCGCGTCTGCCGGAGCGGCCAGGAGGGCCTGGGCCGTCATGCACGCATGCTCGGCGTCGTCGCTGATCATCCCGCGGCCGAGCACGAAGCGGTGCTCGAGCGGCGACGCGCCGAAGAGGCGGGCGGCGCGGCGGCGCGAGAGGCCTTCACGAGGGAGGCCGAGCGCGTCGCCGACCGCCGTGCCGAGGAGGACGCCGGCGAGCCGGTCCTCGCGATCGATCGATGTCATCTCGATGGGCATGCGAGCGCGCCTTTCACGCTCCGTGCCCGGCGAGCTCAGCGGAGATCCGCGCCCCAGGGCGCCCCTCCCGAGGGCCCCGCGCGCCAGGATGGCAGCCACGACTCAACGGCAGACATCATGTCACGCCCCCGACACCTCTCTCCGAGCTGCCCGGCGCTCTCCCGCTGCGCTCCGACGTCGCTCGCACATGCGGCCCAGAGCGGCGGTCACCCGCACAGGAGACGGGCCCAGATCGGCGTTTTCGGCGCGGAAGCGCACTCCAGTGCGCTGAGCACCGAAAACGTCGAGATGGGCCCGTATCCGAAGCGGGTGACCGCCGCTCTAGCCTGAACCCCTCGGCACGCCCGGTGAAGCATCTCACCGGCCGACCTCGGCCGAGGCACATTGCTCCACAGCCCGCCGGCGCATTGCTCCGCACCGCGCGCACGAGCCAAAACGGCGCCGCCCAGCACGCTCTTCCCTGTTGACGCTGAACCGTTTAAGTGGTCTGCCACGACGCGCACCGATGCGAGGGTGACACCCTGAGTGGAGATTTGCATCGGCGCGAGAACCGGGGAGCTCGCTGTGGCCACGGCAACACGATCACCACGACGGCGACGCGACAGCCCGGCACGTCACCACACGCCGGCCGTGGGCTCCGGGCGGCAGAGCTCAACCACTCTCGAGGAACGAACCTCGTACCACGTAAGGAACCGACCATGAACAAGACCTTGTTGCTCGCTTTGGGTTTGCTCTCCCTCGCCGCGTGCACCTCCGACACGACCGACCCCGGGCCCTCCGGCGGCACCGGCGGGTCCGGCGGGTCCGGCGGCAACGACGCCACCGGCGGCGGCGGCACCGGCGGGTCCGGCGGGTCCGGCGGCAGCGACGCCACCGGCGGCGGCGGGGACGGAACCGGCGGCAGCGAGCCGCTCGACTGCGCCGAGCAACCCGAAAAGTGCTACGTCCGCGCCGATGGGAGTATGCTCACGCTCGACGGGAAACCGTACAAGTACATGGGCACGAATTTCTGGTCAGCTCCTTACATCAGCCTCGAGCGCCTGCGCCTTGAGCTCGACATCCTCGAGGCCCATGGCGTCATGAACCTCCGGCTCATGGCGCTCAGCGAGGGCGACATCCCCGAGGCGCAGCAGAACGACGCGCAGTACGGCCCGCAGCGGATCTACCCCGCGTCGTCCAACGAGCCGTGCGCCGATCCGGAGCTCGAGACGTTCGCGGACAACCTGGCGACGGTGCTCGACGAGATCCACAGCCGCGGCATGAAGGCGGTCATGACCCTGAACGACTTCTGGCACTGGTCCGGCGGGATGCCCCAGTACATGAAGTGGGCCCACGACGAGGCCGACACCTCCTGCGGAGAGGACTTCGGCGCGTACCAGGTCGGCCTGACCCACCCCGCGACGGGCGCCGACCTGCTCGCGGCCGACCACCACGTGCCGTTCGCCGGCTCGATTCGGTTCGAGGAGGGCACCGGCGAGGACTGCCAGGCCGTGGCCATCAACGAGTGGGCGATCCCGCACTCGGGCACCCTCGACCCGGCCACGAACCCCTGGCCCGACCAGATGGACCTCTCCAGCCTGTTCTTCTGCAACAAGAAGGCCCAGGAGTTCTACTTCAGCCGGGCCAAGGCCGTGATCGAGAAGCTCAAGGATCACCCGGGGATCATGGCGTGGCAGCTCGGGAACGAGCCGCGCTCCTTCAAGGGCTGGGGCCCGCTCTTCAAGCTCTGGGTCGAGAGGAACGCGAAGTTCATCAAGGACATCGACCCGAACCACCTCGTCTCCATCGGCTCGGAGGGCGACCTCTCCTACAACTGGGGCGACTACGCCAACAGCGATTTCCGGGCCTTCCACGACGTGCCCGGCATCGATTACCTCACCTTCCACGTCTGGCCGGAGAACTGGGAGTGGTACGACCCGTCGCTCCCGATCGACAGCTCCGCCGACAAGTCGCTCCGGTCGGCCATCACCAAGAGCGACGAGTACATCGAGCTGCAGATCGCGCACGCCAAGGCGCTGAACAAGCCAATCGTCGTCGAGGAGTTCGGCCTCGCGCGGGACGACAAGTCCGAGCCGGTCGAGTCGCCCGTCGCCAAGAGGAACGAGTACTACTCGTCCGTCTTCGACGCCGTCGTCAACAACGCGGAGCTCGCCGGCGTCAACTTCTGGGCCTGGGGCGGGGCCGGAAGGCCGTCGGACGACGACAACGAGTACTGGCTCCTCGGAAACGACTACATCGGCGATCCGCCCCACGAGCTCCAGGGGTGGTACTCGGTGTACGACAACGACACGGAAACGCTGAACGTCATCATGAGCTACGCCGATAGCATCAGTACGATCGAGTAGCTCCGGCCCCAACACAGCCCCACATTTCTCATCATCTGACTCGGAGGTCACCTTGATTCGTCGCTCCACCTTTCTCATGGCGCTGCTCTCTCTCACGTTCTCGGCCGGCTGCTCGAAGCCGGCCTCCGAAGGCGAGCCGGGCGCGGCCAAGACCGAGGACAAAGCCGCAAAGACCGCGGACGCCAAGGTTCCGGAGAAGAAGAAGAAGATCACCATCGGATTCTCGATGGATACCCTCAAGGAAGAGCGGTGGCAGCGCGACCGCGACCTGTTCAAGGCGAAGGCCGAGCAGCTCGGGGCGCAGGTGCTCGTGCAGTCCGCGAACAGCGATGACGCCCTGCAGAACTCGCAGGCAGAGAACCTGCTCACGCAGGGCGTCGACGTGCTCGTGGTCGTGCCCCACAACGCCAAGACGACGGCCACCATCGTCGAGTCGGCGCACAAGCAGGGCGTGCCCGTCATCGCCTATGACCGGCTGATCCTCGACTCGGACCTCGATCTCTACGTGTCCTTCGACAACGTCCGCGTGGGAGAGCTTCAGGCCGACTACCTCGTGAAGAAGCAGCCGAAGGGGAGCTACGTCCTCATCGGCGGCTCCCCCACCGACAACAACGCGAAGCTCTTCCGCGACGGGCAGATGAACATCCTGAAGCCGCTCATCGACAAGGGGGACATCAAGGTCGTGGCGGACCAGTGGGCCAAGGACTGGCAGCCGGTCGAGGGGCTCAAGATCACCGAGAACGCCCTCACCAAGAACAACAACAACGTCACCGCGGTCGTCGCCTCGAACGACGGGCTCGCGGGCGCGGCGGTCCAGGCCCTCGGCGAGCAGAAGCTCGCCGGCAAGGTCGTCGTCTCGGGGCAGGACGCCGAGCTCGCCGCCTGCCAGCGCATCGCGGCCGGCACCCAGAGCATGACCGTCTACAAGCCGCTCAAGGCGCTCGCCGAGAAGGCCGCCGAGCTCGCCGTCAAGCTGGCGAAGAAGGAGCCCCTCGGCGAGAAGTCGCAGGCGATCAACAACGGGAAGAAGGACGTCCCGAGCGTGCTCATCGCGCCGATCGCCGTGGACAAGGACAACCTCGCCTCCACGGTGATCGCGGACGGGTTCCACAAGGTCGAGGACGTCTACAAGGACCTCCCCAAGGACCAGTGGCCCGCGGCGGGCAAGTAGTCGCCCCCAGGCCGGGCCGCGCCGCCCGGCAGGCGCCCCCGCCGCCGCGCTCGCCGGCGGCGACCGCGCTCCCTCCCAGGACACAATCACGCCCGTCGCGCTGAGGGTTCGGCAAGTCCGGATTCCCCATCGTGGTCATGCACGCTCGCGAATCCGGAGCTTCGCCCGTACGCTGAGCTGCGCCCGAGAGGTGCGGCGCGGCGCACGCCTCGCGCGGCGACGCAAGTTCTGCAAGCGCACCGCGGCCGGGCCGACGCGCGGCCTCCCCCGTGGACCCCGGTCGGCGCCGGGCCCGGCGGCGACCGGGGCGCAGCGCGACCGGGCTCGTCAGGTACGTGGCCCGACTCTCGCAAGTCTCTCGCAGATCGCGCCCAGGCCACGACGCCCGCACGCCCGAGGAGCCCATGAACGCCCCGCAGACCCTGCCTGAATCCGACCCCTCACGCCAGGTCCGCCAGCTCGTGGAGGCGGTGTTGCCGGACGCACGGGTCGAGGACGTCACCACCCTGGGACCGGACGGCGGCCCGGGCAACGACCTGACCGAGAAGGCCGCCGGCTACGGCGTCCCCCGGCGGATCACGGTGGTGAGGCCCGACGGCTCGACGCAGCGGCTGGTCCTGCACACGTCGACCGCCAACGCGTTCGGACACGACAGGCGGTCGGATCGCGCGGCGGAGATGCTGCTCGCGTTCGACACCTTCGGGTCGATCCCGGCGCACGTGGAGGTCGTGGACGTCGGCTCGCTGACCCGCGACGGGCGCTTCCTGTCCCTGCGGGACGCGGGCGAGTTCTACCTCCTGACCACGTACGCCGAGGGAGACGTCTACGCCGCGGATCTGCGGCGGATCGCGAAGGAGCGCCGCGCGCGCCCGGAGGATCGGATGCGCTGCGAGGCGCTCGCCAAATACCTCGTCGCGCTCCACGGCGCGAAGGGCGCGCAGCCGGGCAGCTACCGCCGCGCGGTGCGCGACCTCGTGGGCCACGGCGAGGGCATCTTCGGTATCATCGACGGCTATCCGGACGACGTGCCCGGCGCGCCGCCCGCCCGGCTCCAGGCCATCGAGCGGCGCTGCGTGGAATGGCGCTGGAAGCTCCGCGGCCGGGATCAGCGGCTCGCGCGCACGCACGGCGATTTCCACCCGTTCAACATCGTGTTCAACGAAGCGTCGCAGCTCACGTTGCTCGACACGAGCCGGGGGTCCCAGGGCGACCCCGCGGACGACGTCACCTGCCTCGCCATCAACTACGTCTTCTTCGCGCTGGGCGCGCCCGGCGCATGGCAGGGCGGCTTCCGCGCGCTGTGGCAGCGGTTCTGGGACGTCTACCTCGGCTGGAGCGGCTCCGCGGGCGTGCTCGACGTGGCGGCGCCGTTCCTCGCGTGGCGCGCGCTCGTGCTGGCCAACCCCGGCTGGTATCCCGCGGTCACGGCGAGCGCGAGGGACGCCCTGCTCGACCTCGTGGAGCGCACCCTCGACGCCCCGCGCTTCGATCCGGCCGACGCCGAGAGGCTCTTCGCGTGAGCGGCGGGGTCGTCTGGATCACGGGGCTCCCCGCGTCGGGCAAATCCACCCTGGCCGCGCGGGTGCACCGCGAGCTCCTCGGCGAGGGCCGGGCGAGCTGCCTGCTCGACGGCGACGAGGTGCGCGACGCGCTCGTCCCGCGGCCGGGGTATGCGCCGCGAGAGCGCGACGATTTCTACGAGACCCTCGCGCGGCTCGCGGCGCTGATCGCGCGCCAGGGGCCGCTCGTGATCGTGGCGGCGACCGCGCACCGCCGCGCTTACCGGGAGCGTGCCCGCGCGCTCGCGCCGCGGCTCGTCGAGGTGTACATGGATGTCCCTCCCGGGGTCTGCCGCGAGCGCGATCCGAAAGGGCTCTACCGGGCGGCCGGCGCCGGCGAGATCGACGCGCTCCCCGGCGCAGGCCCCGACTACGAGGCGCCGCGCTCGCCGGAGATCGTCGCGCGCGGCGGCGAGGATGAAGCGGCGCTCGGGGCGATCCTGGAGCGCGCGAGATCGTGGTCCGCCGCCGCGGAAGCGCGCTCATGGTAGGCTCCCGCGCCGTGCCCGCGCACGAGACGCTCTTCGACGAGATCAAGCGCTACGTTCGCTTCGAGGACGAGGACGCAGGCTGGCTGGCCGCCTTTCGCGCGCACGCGGAGCCGCACTTCCCCCGCATCGCGGACGAGTTCTACGATCGCATCCGCGAGCACGAGGGCGCGCACGAGGTCTTCACCGGCGAAGAGCAGGTGGAGCGCCTCAAGCGCTCGCTCGTCCGCTGGATGACGCGGATCTGCACCGGGCCCTACGACGGCGCGTACTTCGACGAGACCGCGAAGATCGGGCGGATCCACGTCCGGGTCGGCCTGCCCCAGCGGTACATGTTCACGGCGATGACGCTCATCCGGATCGCGTTCTACGAGATCGCCCAGGGCGCGCTCGGCGCGCAGGCGATCCCGGTCCGATCCGCGGTGAGCAAGGTGCTCGATCTCGAGCTCGCCATCATGCTGGAGACGTACCGGGACGACTTCCTCGCGCGCGCGCAGCGCGCCGAGCGCCTGGACCGGGAGGAGGTCGGCCGCACGCTCGCGCGCACGGAGCACCGGTACAAGAGCGCGGTCGAGCTCGCGCGCGTCCTGGTCGTGGGTCTCGACGCGCACGCGGTCGTGCGGCTCTTCAACCGCGAGGCCGAGCGGATCACCGGGCTCGGACGCGAGGACATCCTCGGGATGCCGTTCGTCGAGATGCTCCTTCCCGAGGAGATCCGCGCGGATCACGGCGCGCTCGTGGAGGACGTCGCCGCGGGCCGCCGCGCCGGCGCCGATCTCCTGGAGAGCAGCCTCCGCACGCGCGCCGGCAAGATCCGCGACGTGCGATGGCAGCTCGCGTACGCCCCCTCCGCGGCGGATGACGAGGTGGTGCTGTTCGCCATCGGCCAGGACACGACCGACGAGAACGCGCTCGCCGCGCGCGTGCGTCAGAGCGAGAAGCTCGCCGCGGTGGGGACGCTCGCGGCCGGCCTCGCGCACGAGATCAGGAACCCGCTCAACGGCGCGCAGCTGCACGTGACCTTCCTCGAGCGGGGGCTCGCGCGCGCCGGCATGAACGACCCGGACACCGTGGAGGCCATCCAGGTCGTCCGCGACGAGATCCGCCGCCTGTCGGAGCTGGTGAGCGAGTTCCTGGACTTCGCCCGGCCGAGGCCGCTGGTCGTGAAGCCGACGTCGGTCGTCTCGCTCTGCGAGCGGGCGGCGCGCGTCGCCGTGGCGTCGGACGGCGACGGCGCCGGCGCGCACGCCGAGGTGAAGGTCGATCTGCCCTCGACCGACATGGTGCTCGACCTCGATCCCGCCCGGATCGAGCAGGTCCTGCTGAACCTCCTCCGCAACGCGATGGAGGCGGCGGGGTCGGCCGGAGGCGGCACCGTCACCCTCCGCGCGCGCCGGAAGCCGCGCCACGTGCTCCTCGAGGTGGAGGACGACGGCCCCGGGGTCGCGAGCCCGGACGCGCCGATCTTCGACCCGTTCTACTCGACGAAGCCGGACGGCACCGGGCTCGGCCTGGCCATCGCACACCGCATCATCACCGATCACGATGGGACCCTCGATTTCCAGAGCCGCCCGGGGAAGACGCTGTTTCGCGTGACGCTGCCGATCCGCCTCTCCGGCTGAGCTCCCCGCCGTCCGCGGCGCACGGGCCGCACCCCGTCGCTGGCACGCAAGTTGGTAGATCGCCCGGCGTGGAACCACGCAGCATCATCGAAGAGCCGCTGATCCTCCTCGTGGATGACGACATCCGCACCGCTCGCCTGCTCGCGCGCCTGCTCGAGGACGACGGCTTCCGGGTGGAGCTGGCCACCGACGGCGCCTTCGCGATCGCGCGGCTCGCGCGGACGCCGGTCCCCGACATCCTGGTGACCGACTTCCGCATGCCCCACGCCGACGGCATCGCGGTGGCGCGCTTCGCGCGGTCGCTCCGACCCGATCTCCCGCTCTTCGTGCTCACCGGCTACCCCGAGCTCGTGGCGCGGCTCGGGCGAGGGCTCGTCCCCGAGGCGGTGGTGCACACCAAGCCGGTGGACTACACCGCCCTGAGCGCCGAGCTGCGCTCCAGCGTGGAGGCGGTGTCCTCCAGCGCCGCGCGCGCGCAGCCGAGCGCTGCGGCCCCCGGCCCGCTCCCGTCCCCGATCCCGGCCTGAGCCCCCGGCGAGCGCCCGCCCGGGCGAACGGCTTGCGCCCCCGTGCAACCGCTGCGATCCATCACCCCGCCGCGGCCGGCGGGCAGGCCGCGGCGCGGCCTCCCTCCGCCATGGATCCCGGGCCGGCGGCGCGCCGTGGACGCGGGCGCGCGACGCAGGGGGCCGGGAGCCGGGCGGGGCCGGCGTGGCGCGCCTCGTGCACCAGGTCCAGGCATGTCCCTGTGCCGATTTGAACATGGCGCCGTGTGCGCAGAGCTGACCGAGACTGCAATCGACGTCGCGCGCAGGATGCGCGACTTCCGCGTGGGCTGCGTCGTCGTCACGCAGGGCGCGCGCGCCATTGGCATCCTCACCGATCGCGATCTCGTGATGCGGGTGATGGCCGACGCGCGCGACCCCGGGAAGACGCTCGTGTCCGAGATCGTGACGTACGATCCCACGACGCTCCAGCAGACCGACAGCATCGAGACGGCGCTCCGCCTGATGCGCGATCGCGGCGTCCGGCGGCTGCCGATCGTCCGTCACAACGGCAACGTGACCGGCATCGTCACGGCCGACGATCTCACCGTGATGCTCGCCGCGGAGCTGGCGGACCTCGGCGCCGGCATCCGCGACAACGTCGACGCGACCGAGAGCCGCTGACGGCTCCTCGTCCTTAATCCAGCAGACCCAAGCGACGCGCCGCTCACCCCGCGGCCCTTGCGCCACCCTCCGGGCGGTGCTTGCCTGCCGCGCCGTCGCCGACGGAGGCGCGCCGCAGCCGGAGGAGAGCCGCGACGCGCCTCCATCGACTGCGGCGCGGTATCCTCTGGCGGTCTTCGGAAGGGACGACATGAACGCTGAGAAGAGGCAGGGCTCGAGGGTGCTCGTCGTGGACGACGAGGCGAGCGCGCGCTCGGGGCTGGAGAAGCTCCTGCGACAGGAGGGCTACGCTGTCGACTCGGCGGCGGACGGCGTCGAGGCGCTCGAGGTCGCGACGGAGCGGCCGCCGGACGTCGTGGTCACCGATCTGAAGATGCCGAACATGGATGGCGTGACGCTGCTCGGGAAGCTCCGCGAGCAGGACCCCTCGCTGCCGGTGATCGTGGTCACCGCGTTCGGCGATGTGAGCTCGGCGGTGCAGGCGATGCGGGCCGGGGCCGAGGACTACCTGACGAAGCCGGTCGACTTCGACGCGCTCCTCCTCTCCCTCGAGCGCGCCCTCGAGCGGAGCGCCCTCCGGGTCGAGGCGGAGAACCTCCGCCGGCAGCTGCGCGAGCGCGAGGGCGAGGGCGTGGAGGGGCTCATCGGGACGAGCCCGGCGATGCAGAAGGTCTACCGGATGGCCCGGCAGGTGGCGGGCGCGCGGGCGACGGTGCTCATCACCGGCGAGAGCGGCACCGGCAAGGGGGAGCTCGCGCGCGCCGTCCACGCGAAGGGCCCGCGCGTCAAGGGCCCGTTCGTGACGCTGCACTGCGCGGCGCTCGCCGAGTCGCTGCTCGAGAGCGAGCTGTTCGGCCACGAGCGCGGCGCGTTCACCGGCGCCGACAAGCGGCGCATCGGGCGGTTCGAGCAGGCGCACGGCGGGACGCTCTTCCTCGACGAGGTCGGCGAGATCGCGCCGTCGACGCAGGTGAAGCTGCTCCGCGTGCTCCAGGAGCGGAAGTTCGAGCGCGTCGGCGGGAACGAGACCGTGTCGGTCGACGTGCGGCTCATCGCGGCCACGAACCGCGATCTCGCGGCGGCCGTGCAGGAGGGCCACTTCCGGGAGGACCTCTACTACCGGCTCAACGTCGTCCACATCGACATGCCTCCGCTGCGCGTCCGCGACACCGACGTGCTGCTCCTCGCGAATCACTTCCTCCGCCGGTTCGCCGCGGAGAACCACCGCAAGATCGAGGGGTTCACCGACGAGGCGCGGGCGAAGCTCATCGCGCACCGGTGGCCGGGGAACGTGCGCGAGCTCGAGAACGCGATCGAGCGGGCCGTCGTGCTCTGCGACGAGACGCGCATCGACGCGGAGCACCTCCCCATCGACGCGGCGCCGGTCGCCAAGGGCGCCCTGCGGGTCCCGGGCGCCACCATGGCGGAGATCGAGCGCTATGCGATCCTGTCGACGCTCGAGGCGACGAACGGCTCGACGACGCGCGCGGCCGAGCTCCTCGACATCAGCATACGCACCATCCAGTACCGCCTGCACGAATACGGCCTGACGGCGAAATCCAAGCGATCGCCGGCCACGGAGTAGGCGCCGCGCAAGGAGCCCGCGCCGCGCGACGCCCGCGCGGGATCCTCGTCAGACCACGTCGTGCATCCAGCCGTGCCGGTCGGGGGCGAGGCCGTGCTGGATGTTGAGCAGCGCCTCGCGGAAGCGCGCCGCCACCGGCCCCGTCTCGTTGTTGTGGATGGCGAAGCTCTCCTCTCGCGACTTCACGGCGCCGATCGGCGTGATGACCGCGGCCGTGCCGCACGCGAACGCCTCGGTCATGCGGCCCTCGCGCACCGCCGCGCGCCACTCGTCGAAGGTGACCTTGCGCTCCTCCGCGCCATAGCCGAAATCCCGGGCGAGCTGGATGATGCTGTCGCGGGTGATGCCCGGGAGGAGCGTGCCTGTCAGCTCGGGCGTCACGAGCACCGTGCGCCCGCCCTCCTCGTAGACGAAGAAGATGTTCATTCCCCCCATCTCCTCGACGACCTTGCGGTGCACCGCATCGAGCCAGACCACCTGCGCGCAGCCCTCCGCCGCGGCGTTCATCTGCGCGAGCAGGCTCGCGGCGTAGTTGCCGGCGAACTTGGCCGCGCCCGTGCCGCCCGGCGCCGCCCTGACGAAATCCTCCGAGATCCAGACCGTCACCGGCTTCACGCCCTGGGGGAAATACGCGGCCGCGGGAGACGCGATCACCAGGAAATCGTACTCGCGTGACGACCTCACCCCGAGCGCCACCTCGGTCGCGAACATCAGCGGTCGGATATACAGGCTCTCGCCCACCGCCGCGGGCACCCACGCGCGATCCTGGCGGATCAGGGCGTCGACGGAGCCCACGAACAGAGGGACCGGCATCTCCGGCATCGCGAGCCGCCGGGCAGAGCTGTTGAAGCGGTGCGCGTTCGCCTCCGGCCGGAACGTCCTGATGCGCCCGTCCGGCTGGCGGTACGCCTTGAACCCCTCGAAGATCGCCTGACCGTAGTGCAGCACCATGGCCGCGGGATCCAGCGTGAGCGGCGCGTACGGCTTGAGCTGCCCCCGGAGCCAGCCCCTGTCCGCGGCGTACGGGATCACGACCATGTGCTCCGTGAACACGCGCCCGAAGCCGGGGTTCTGCATGCGCTGCGCGCGCTCCGCGTCGCCGAGAGGGTGCTGCGTGGGGAGGATCTCGAGATCGACCTTCGTGGCGGACGCGCTTTCGGTGCTCATCGTGCTCGACTTCCGCGACGGACGGCGATCGATCCGGCTCAAGGGAGCCGGTGCGCGCTCTCGTCGTGCGGCATTTTTCGGAAGAATCCTGCCAGGATGCAAGCACTTTCTCGCGGGAAAGCGGCGCCGGCGCGCGGGCTGTTCAAGGCGGGAAGGCGCGAAGATGCCGGGGCTCTTCTTCCAGTTCCAGCGTTCCCGCGTTCCCGCTTTACACGTCTTCGCCCCCAGCGACAGCGCGATCGGCCGGCGGCGGATCACGCACGCAAATAAGGGTTTGTGTCGCGCTCCTCACCGATGGTCGTGGAGGGGCCGTGTCCGGTCACCACCCGGGTCGACGGGTCGAGCGTGAGCAGCTTGCTCCGGATGGATGTGAAGATCGCCTGCGAGTCGCCTCCCCAGAGGTCGGTCCTGCCGACGCTGCGCCGGAACAGGGTGTCCCCCGTGAACGCCACCGCGCCCGTCGTCGAGAGGGCCAGGAACGACACGCTGCCGGGCGTGTGCCCCGGCGTGTGGAGCACGTGCAGATCGAGCCCGCCGGCCTTCACGACCGCGCCGTCGTTCAGGTCGCCGTCGAGCTCGCAGCGCTCCGGCAGCGCGATGCCGAGGAGCGCCGCCTGGTCGGGGAGCAGGTCATAGAGGAAGCGGTCGGCCTCGTGGATGCGCGCCGCGGCGCCCGACCAGCGCTGCAGAGGCGCGGTCGCGCCGACGTGATCGATATGGGTGTGCGTGTGCACGATGGCCGCGACCGTCGCCCCGGCCCGCTCGAGGCGCGCGCGGATCTTGTCGAAATCGCCCCCGGGGTCGATGACGACCGCGGCCTTGCTGGCCGGGTCGACGACGATCGAGCAGTTGCAACCCAGCGGACCGACGGCAAACGTCTCGAGCAGCACGGGGCGGGCTTGTAGCACGCCGCGCCCCGGCCTCCACGCGCGACCTCTACTTCGGGGCGCTCACGATGGTGCCGCCATCGCCGAGCGCGTTGGTCCAGTAGACGCGGTTCGCGTCGAGGGCGATGCCGAAGGGCGACAGCTCCCTGGCGGCGAAGGCCCCGATGATGCCGTTCGGCAGCATCCGCATGATGTGCGGCGACGTCGGGTCGGTCCAGTAGACGCCCGTCGCGTCGGCGACGATGCCCCTCGGGTTCTCCTGCTCCGTGACGATCGCCGTGGGCTCTCCTCCGGTCTTGGCCACGCGCATGACCGTGCCGGTCCTGCTGGTCGTCCAGTACACGTGCGTCGCGTCGATCGCGATCTCGCGCACCTCGCCTTGCTCGGTCGCCAGCTCGTTGAACGGACCCTCGCCCGTGGAGTCCTTGGGCGCGGACATCACCCGGCCGATCTCGTCGCGGACCGTCCAGTAGACATGGGTCGCGTCGACCGCGAGGGCGTGGGTCGTCCCCCCGCGGTTCGAGATGGTGACGAACGGTCCATTGCCGTCCGAGTCCTTTCGTGCGCGGACCACGGAGCCGCCGCGCTCGCGGTTCGTCCAGTAGACGAACTCGTCGTCGAGCGCGACGCCGAACGGGGCGGCCTGCCCTGCGGCGAGGGCGATCGGCTCCTCTTCGCCGCCGATGCGCGCCCTCATCACCTGGCCGTCGTTCATGCCGCTCTGGCCCTGGTTGGCCCAGAAGACGTGGGTGTCGTCGGCCTTGATGTCGGCCGGCTCCGGCTGGCCGGTGGCGATGTTGATCGCGATGTTCTCGCCGGGCGACCACTGCCTGACGACGCCCTGCTCCCCGTTGGTCCAGAACACAGTGCCGCGGGAGACCGCGAGGTACAGCGGCTCCTGCTGGCCGGAGACGTGGGTTGTGGTGCCGGCGCAGACGCCGGCCCGGCAGATGCCGTCACACACGACGGGGCACGTGCCGCAGTGGAGGGCGTCGTTCGTCACGTTGATCTCACAGCTGTTCTCCTCGTCCGCGTCGCAGTCGACGTAGACATCGCCGCACACCGGCGGCTCGTCGACGATGACGGGCCCCGCGCCCGCGCCCGCGCCCCCGGTACCCGCGCCCGCGCCCCCGGTACCCGCGCCCCCATCGCCGCCCACGCCCGCCGCGCCCCCGTCGCCCGGGGCGCCGCCCTCGCCTCCGCTCGCGGAGGTCACGCTCCCCGGTCCGGAGCCGCCGGTAGCGAAGAGGCTCGACGCATCGGGAGCGGAACAAGCTGCCACGGAAAGCCCGGAGAAGAGCGCGAGGAGAACGGTGCGACGCATTGTGCTCTGCATGGAAACCTCCACGAATACAGGCTACACGAGCCCGTCGAGAAAACGCATCTGCGAACTTGGCGTGTTGCTCAAACGGCGTTCGTCCACGCACGACGGGCGCCGATGTGGGCTGCTCGTGGCAGAACAGCGGGCGCGCGCCCGCCAGAGCCGGCTCGGCCGTCCGGCCCGCGCGCGGGGCCGGAGCTCCGGCGAGGTCGCGGGATCTGCCGAGAGGTGGTCGCGCTCCGCCGGCGACGGGCGGGCGCCGCCCGGCGCGCAATGGGGCCTCTCTCAACGGGGGTTGCGGGCGCGACTCCGCATCTCGTTTCCAGCGTCTCTCCTTGTCCGCGCCGCCGCGGGCCACAGGCCATGATGGCTCCTGACCCGCTGTCCGGCCGGAGGCACGATGCGCCTGCGCCTTCAGAGCAGGAGACGGCGCAGCCCGGCGATTCTCCGTCACGGCGGAGCGGTCGAATCCCGGGCGCGAGGCGACGAGGGCACGACGATCCGCGGGCAGCCCCCGCCGAGGGCGGCGAGCGGTGCCGTTCCCGGGCTCGCTCGGGAGGCGCGGCTCACCCGTGCTCCGTGAGCTCCAGCCTCGGCGCGCGGGCGGGAAGCGCCCCCGCGCGGGCGCGCTTCCCGCCCGCGCGCCGAACCGTGGCGATGGCGCTGGGCACGGAGGGGCGCTACCCTCGAACGCCCGGTGCGTGAGCGTATGATGTCAGCAAGGGTGGAACCGCCGTTCCACCGCGAGGCGCCTTGCGGGCGCGGCGCGGCTGTGCCCGCAAGGCGCGGCGGCGCGGCCTGCGCGCGAGGGGCTCGGCCTGGAGGCGCCGCCGCATGAGCGGGCCCATGGTCCTCGCGGGTGGTCAGGCGAGCTCCGCGGCGCACGAGCGGGCCATGGCGCTCATCGGGCGCACGCTCCTCCACCGGTACCGCATCGAGGAGCTCGTCGCGATGGGCGGCATCGCCGCCGTCTTCAGGGCCACGAAGCTCGCGACCGGCGAGGACGTGGCCGTCAAGGTGCTCCACCCGGACGCCGAGGAGCTGCCGGAGCTCATCGAGCGCTTCGAGCGCGAGGCCATCGCCGGCCGCCACATCTTCCATCCCAACGTCGCGGCGGTCTACGAGATCAACCAGCTCGACGACGGCGCGTGGTTCATGGTGATGGAGTTCATCCGCGGCATCACGCTGCGCAAGCTCATCGACCAGGGCCCCATCCCCCCGCCGCGCGCGGCGAACATCGCGCGCCAGATCGCGACGGCGCTGAACGCGGCGCACGATTTCGGGATCGTGCACAGGGACGTGAAGCCGCTCAACATCATGGTCCTCGACGGGCCGGAGGAGCGCGTCCAGCTCATCGACTTCGGCCTGGCCAAGGTCCCGATCGAGCAGTTCTCGTTCACGGACGAGGGCTCGCGCCGCTCGCTCACGAACGCCGGGGTGCTGCTCGGCACGATGGCGTACATGGCGCCCGAGGCGGCGCTCGGCATGCGCTCGGTCGACCGGCGGGCCGATCTCTACGCGCTCGGCATCATCCTCTACGAGATGCTCGCGGGCCAGCACCCCTTCACGGCG
The DNA here is from genome assembly GCF_051521455.1 of Sorangium sp. So ce887. Taxonomy (NCBI): domain Bacteria; kingdom Pseudomonadati; phylum Myxococcota; order Polyangiales; family Polyangiaceae; genus Sorangium; species Sorangium sp. So ce887. Next base: position 8,548,598 of record NZ_CP150354.1, read on the forward strand.
GTCGAGCCCTCGGCGCTGTTCGCGCAGCACCGCTCGACCGAGCCGCCGCCGATCGCCGAGCGCTCCCCCGGCATCGTCGTCCCGCCCGCGCTCGAGGCGGTCGTGATGCGCCTGCTCGCCAAGGATCCGGATCACCGCTTCCCCCACGCGCGCGCGGTGCTCGTGGCGCTCGACGCCGCCATGCAGAAGATCGGCGCGCGGGACAGCAGCCTCGGCATCGCCGCTCCGGCCAGCCTCCGGGCGGCCGCCAGCTTCATCGAGCGGCGGGCCTCGCGCGCCGTGCTCGCCGGCGCGGGCATCCTGTTCTTCACGCTGGGGGGCGTGATCACCTGGCTGCTCGTGTCGCGCTGAGCGCGCGCGCCGTCGAACACCGTACCTCCCTCGAGCACGGAGCAGCCCGAACACGTTATCTCGGCCGCGGCGAGCGCCGAGGAGCCCTCCGCGGCCCGCGAGCGGGGTTGATGCGAGGTAAGCGCTCCGTCCCGGGCGCCCCTCTCGGCTCCGCGGCCCGCGCGCGTGGTCGCTCCGGATCACAGGCAATCTCACCGAAATCTGGCACGGCGGCCCGGACGAGAAAAACGCAAGACGCCGAGGACACCAAGAGAGCCGAGACTATTTTCTCCCTGGCGTCCTTGGCACCTTTACAGTTCGAATCCATCTCTCCCGAGCACCGCGATTGAGCCGCAGACTCATCGCGCGGCCCACGACCCCGACGGGCCTGGATGACAGGGAATCACCTCGACTTCCGTCGTCAGGCAATGAGCCATCGGATTGACGAAGACCCTTTGCGTGCCTCACCTACTCGTGGGAGGCTCTGCGATGAGTGATTCGAACAACGAAAATGGCGCGCCGAAAGACCTGGATGTCTCGATAAAGGAGCTCCGCAATGCCATCGACGATTTGTCGAGCAGGCTGGAGGAAATGGAAATAGCAAATCCGGCCAGCTACAACTGTAGCTGTAGCTGCGGTTGGAGCTGCAGTTGTAGCTGTGGTTGGAGCTGCGGCGGCCACCACTGCGGCGGCCACAGGTGCGGCGGCCACAACTGCGGCGGCCACCGCTGCGGCGGCCACAACTGCGGCGGTCACCGCTGCGGCGGCCACCGCTGCGGCGGCCACAACTGCGGCGGCCACAGGTGCGGCCACAGGTAGCGCTGAAACCAGCCCGAAGGCCGGCGAGGCCGAGCTATCGAGCTCTCGGGAAAGGCGAGGAGCGCGGGGGACCCCAAAAGCACCTTCCCGTCTTCCTGGGCTCACCACGATCACGCGACCTCGCGCGCCAGCCGCGCGCGAGGTTCTCCTCTCCTTTGCTTGTCGGGGCGCCGCTCCGCGAGCGCCAGGGTTGAACCTGTTGAACCTGTTTACCGAAGGTGCAGCGCGGCGCCGGTCGAGACGCCGCCGCGCTGCCCTTTCCTGGAGATCTCGGGTGACCATCCAACTGCCCAGCGCATCGATCGCCGCTTCGTCGCTCGGGGGGACCGCCGCGCCGGCGGAGGCGCACGAGAAGCTCGCGCGTTCGCGCGTCCTCGTGGTCGGGCTCGAGCCGTGGGGCGCCGTCGCGGCCACCGAGCTCGCGTCCGCCGGCGTCGGCGCGCTCCACGTCCTCGACGACGGAGAGGTCACGGCGGACGATCTCGGCCCCTTCACCGAGGGGGATCTCGGGAAGGCTCGCGCGGTTTCGCTCTCGCTCGCGCTGTCGCGGATCGCTCCCGGCTGCGCGGTCACGCCGGGGACGCTGATCGCCGAGGCCGGTCGACCGCTCGCCCTGGAGGACACCCGATGGGACCTGATCCTCGCGTGCGTCCCGGGCGATGATCTCCTCGTCCTTCAGGGCGTCGCCCGCTTCGCTCACGAGGCCTCCGTCCTCTCGCTCAGCGCGCACCTCGAGGGGCTCGACGCCGTCATCGGCCCGGCCGTCGTGCCGGGCCAGACAGCATGCTGGGACTGCTGCCGTCTCCGGAGGCTCGCCACCAGCGCTCAGCCCGAGGCAGATCACGCGCTCCAGGCGTCGCTCCTCGCCGGGCGCCCAGGGCGCCGCGCGCGCACCTACCTCGCGCCGGTGCCGGCGCTCCTGGGCCACGCCGTCGCGCTCGCGGCCCTCGATCTGCTCGTCACCCGAGCCGCTTCGCCGCTCGCGGGGCGCTTCCTGGTCCAGGACCTGATCGACCTGGAGGCGTCGTTCCACGCCGTCCTGCAGATGCCCTGGTGCCCGGTCTGCGGCGGCGCCGAAGGCGCCCTGCGCAGGGGGAGCGCGCGGAGGCGCCCGCGCGTGCACCTCCGCGACGCGCGCGACCCGGCGGCGCTCCGGCGGATGCTCGCCGGCATCGTCGACGCGCGGGTCGGCATCGTCCAGCACCTCGCGCTGAGCGCGACGAGCCCGGCGCTCGCCCCCGAGGCGCCCGTCACGGCCGTGGCCGTCCTCAGCGACTTCACCGACGGCTCGAAGCACGCTCACCGCGGCGAGGAGCGGCAGGTCGGCACCGGAAAGGGCCTCACGGCCGTCGAGGCCATGGTCCGGGCGACCGGCGAGGCGGTCGAGCGCTACTCCGCCGGGATCTTCGACGAGCAGGCGCTGCTCCGCGCCTCGGTCGCCGAGATGAAGGGCGACTTCATCGCTCCGGAGCGGCTCAGCCTCTACGCCGAGGAGCAGTACGCGAGGCCCGAGTTCCCCTTCGCGCGGCTCGATCCGGCCACGCCCATCGCGTGGGCCGTGGGGCGCTGGCTGGACACCCACGCACCCGTGCACGTGCCAGCGCTCCCGACCTACTACAATTACTGCGCAGGGCCCGACACCTTCTGCGAGGTGACCTCGAACGGGCTCGCCGCCGGCGCGACGCTCGAGGCCGCGTCGATGGGCGCCGCGCTCGAGCTCATCGAGCGCGACGCGTTCATGATCTCGTGGCTCGCTCGCCGGCCGGGGCAGCGGATCTTGCCCGACGACACGGTCGACCGCGAGGTGCACGAGATCGCCCGGCAGCTCGAGGAGCGCGGCGCCCGGATCGAGCTGTACCTCCTCGACGCCGGCATCGCGGTGCCCGTGGTCATGTGCGTGGGCTACGGCGACGGCAAGCGCTGGCCCGGCGCGGTGGTCTCGGTCTCCGCCCACCTGAGCCCCCTCACCGCGATCAAGAAAGCCATCCTGGAGCAGGGCCAGATAGGCCATTACGTCTTCCGGCTCATGACGGGCGAAGCGGTCGCCGTCCCCGAGCGGCCGGAGGACGTGCGCTCGCTCGAGGATCACGCGGTCTATTACATTCCCCCGAGCCGCGCCGCGGCCTTCGACTTCCTCCGCCGCGGAGGGACGGTGACCGCCGCCGAGCTGGAGGAGCCCGGGGAGGTCTCGCTGCCCGAGCTCGCCCGACGCGTGGAGGCCGCGGGGCTGCGCATCGCGATCGTCGACGTGACGTCGCCCGATCTCGCGCCGACCCCCTTCCGCGTCGCCCGGGCCCTCGGGCCGGACTTCCAGCAGATCCACTTCGGCCACGAGCGCGCGCGGCTCGGCAATCCGCGCCTCCACGCGATGGCCCCCCGCGGGATCAACCCTGACCCTCACCCGATGGCCTGAGAGAGGACACCATGGCAAGGAGCAAAGAGGCGGACGTCGCGCGGCTCTATCATCTCCAGTCCTCCCACGTGAGATCGCGGGGGATCGAGCCGCCGTTCGACAAGGATCTCCAGCCGCTCCGCTTCCGCACGTACGCCGGCTCCACGCGCACGCCGCTGCCCGGGCGCGATTTCTCGATCGACGCCCCGCTCGGCGCGGTGCTGGAGCGGCGGCGATCGGTCCGCGATTTCGCCCTCGGGCCGATGCCGGCGGCGACGCTCGGGCGGCTCCTCCACGCGAGCTACGGCGTCAGTGGCATGCGAAAAATCGAGGGAGAGTGGAGCCACGATCGCCCCGCTCCCTCGGCCGGCGCCCGGTACCCGCTCGAGATCTACGTGGCGACGCAGGCCGTCGAGGGGGTCCCGGACGGCCTGCACCACTACGACGCGCGCGCGCACGAGCTCGAGCTCCGCCGGGAAGGCGTCACCCACGCGGCGCTCGCGGAGCTGGCCGTGGACCAGCACATGGTCCTGAACGCCAACGTCGTGGTCGTCATCACGGCGGTCCCGTTCCGCACGATGTGGAAGTACGGCCAGCGCGGCTATCGCTTCCTGTGGCTCGACGCGGGGCACCTCGGCCAGAACCTCTATCTCGTCGCGACGGCCATGGGCCTCGGCCCGGTGGCGATCGGCGGCTTCTACGACGAGGAGCTCAAGCGCTTCCTGGCGCTCCCGGCCGAGGAGGACGCCATGTACCTCGTCTGCATCGGTCAGCCCGCACCGGCAGAGGGCCGGACCGGGGCCCAGCAGGCCTGAACAGGGATCGTCGGAGAGCACCATGCCCAGCATTCGACTCAGCCGCTCTGCCAGCATCACGCCCACGGACGTGGGCGTCATCCTCCGCTCCGATCTCGGCACCTTCCAGCTCACCGGCGGGGACGTGGGCGCGTTCCTCGAGCGGATGGTGCCGCTGCTCGACGGGTCGCGCGACCGCGAGGCGCTCGTCGAGGCGCTCGCCGACTACTCGCCGCAGAGCGTGACCGCGTTCCTCGACCTGCTCGAGGCGCGCGGGCTGGTCGAGCCGGCGCCCGACGCGCCGCCGTCCGTCGATCGCGATCGCCTCCGCGGGCAAGTCGAGTTCCTGCGCAGGTGGTCCTCGGCCCCGGAGCAGGCGGCCCAGCGGATCGCGAGCGCGCGCGTGCTCGTCGTGGGCCCGGAGCCCTGGGGCGCCGCGGCCGCCCTCGCGCTCGCGGCGGCGGGGATCTCGGCGCTGCGCCTGATCGACGAGCGCGGCGGCGCGGTCGACCCGCGCGACGTCGCGGTCGCCCAGGCGCGGGGCCAGGCGGCGCTCGGCGCGCCCCGCCGCGGCGCCGTGGCGGCGCTGATCCGCGAGCGCGCGCCGCTGTGCCGGGTGGACGAGAGCCCCGCCGCCGCGCTCCTCTCGGACGACCTCCTCGCGCCCGACGAGCGCCCCCACCTCCTCGTCGCGGCGGTGCGCGGCGACGACGCGGAGCTCCTCTCGCGCGTCGCGCGGTTCGGCCACCGCGCGCGGATCGCCTCCCTCTTCGCGCACCTCGCGGGGGCGACGGCCGTCCTCGGCCCCCTCGTGTTCCCGGGCGAGACGGCGTGCCGGGTCTGCGCGATGGCCGAGGCGCTGAGCCCCCTGCCCGCGGCGGCCCTCCGGGCCGAGCCCGCGCCCCACGCCGGCGCGATGGGGCAGCTGCTCGGCCAGCTCGTGGCCATGGAGGCCCTCAAGGTGCTCTCGGCGTACACGCCCTCGAGGCTCGGGGGCCGGCTCCTGATCCAGGACCTCTCGACCTTCGAGACGTCGCGCCACACGCTCGTGAGGCTGCCGTGGTGCAGGTGCTGCGGCGAGGGATGACGCGGGGGCGGAGGTGCTCTAGCCTGCAGCCGTGAAGAGGGCCCGCCCCCAAGCCGCCGCCTCACGCTCCGCCGACGCGCTCGCCAAGGCGGCCGTCGCCGGCGTTCCGGGCCTCCCGTCATGATCGGTCGAGTCCTCGACGACCGCTATGCGATGCTCCGGCTGCTCGGCCAGGGCGGCATGGGCGCCGTCTACGAGGCGCGGCACACCGGCACCGGCCGCCGCGTCGCGGTGAAGGTCATCCTCGGCCAGGCCGCCGACGACGAGCTCCTCCGCCGCTTCCAGCGCGAGGCGCGCGCGGTCGGCGCGGTCGAGTCGGAGCACATCGCGCAGGTGTTCGACACCGGGCGCGACCGCGAGACCGGCTCGCCGTACATCGCGATGGAGTTCCTCGACGGCGAGGACGTGCAGGCGCTCATCGAGCGGCTCGGCCCGCTGCCGGTCGATCTCGCGCTGCGCATCGGCCTGCAGGCGTGCCTCGGGCTCGAGCGCGCGCACGAGGCCGGCGTCGTCCACCGCGACATCAAGCCGGCGAACCTGTTCCTCGCGCGGAAGCAGGGCGGCCAGCGCGTCGTCAAGCTGCTCGACTTCGGCGTCGCCAAGATGAGCGACCAGAGCCTCGGCAACGGCGGGATGACGAAGAGCGGCGCGCTGCTCGGCTCGCCCCTCTACATGTCGCCCGAGCAGGCGCGCGGCAGCGGCGCCATCGACGCGCGCTCGGACATCTGGTCGCTCGGGATCAGCCTGTACCACGCCCTGTCGGGGCAGCGCCCCAACCAGCACCTGACCGGTCTCGGCGAGCTCGTCCTGGCCATCTGCACGACCCCCGTGCGCTGGATCCAGGAGATCGCGCCGTGGGTGCCGCCGGAGGTCGCCCACGTTGTGCACCGGGCGCTGATCATCGATCCGGCCGGCCGCACCGCGAGCGCCGGCGAGCTCGCGGCGGCGCTGCGCGCGTTCCTGCCGCACGGCGAGGCGATCGTCGAGGCGATGCTCGTGCCGCTCGACGCCACCGTGCGCGCGTCGCGGGCGCCGTTCGGGGCCGCCGCGCCGTTCGGGACCGCCGCGCCGTTCGGGGCCTCCTCGGGGCCGCCGCGCCTGTCGGGCGCGCCGTTCGACGCCGCCTCGACCCCGCCGCGCCTGTCGGGCGCGCCGTTCGACACCGCGTCGGGCCCGCCCCGCCTGTCGGGCGCGCCGGCCGGGCCGCACGCGCTGTCGGGCACGGCGCCCGCCACGAGCATGGGGCTGTCGAGCCGCAGCGAGCGCCCGGCGTCGCGCGCGCCCATCGCCCTGGTCGCCGGCGGCGTGCTGGCCGCCGCGATCGCGGGCGGGGCCGGCGTCTACCTCGCGGTGCGCGGCAGGTCGCCCCCGGCCGCCCCCTCGGCCGCCCCGGAGCCCCCGCGCGCCGAGGCCGAGCCGCCGCCGCCGTCCGCGGGCGCCGAGACGAGGCCGGCGCCTCGCGCCGAGGCCGAGCCGCCGCGCGCCGACGCGCCGGCGCCGGGGGACGCGCCGGCCGCAGCTTCATCGACGCCCGAGGCGCCGCCCTCGGCGACCGCGCGCGTCGCTGCGTCGGCGAGCGCGGGCGCCGTCGCGCGCCCGCCCGCGCCGAGGCCGCCCGCGGCCAGGCCGCCGTCGACTCCCAGGCCCCCGAGGAATGATGATGACGAGACATCGAGGAAATAGCCGCGTCGCGTGGTGTGTCGCCGCGCTCCTGTCGCTCTCCGCGGGCGTCGCCCGCGCGGAGCCCTCGGCGGATCAGGCCGCCGCGGCCGAGGCGCTCTTCCGCCAGGGGCGCGATCTCGTCGCGCAGGGCAAGCTCGTCGAAGCGTGCCCCAAGTTCGCGGCGAGCCAGCGGCTCGACCCGGGCTACGGCACCCAGTGGAACCTGGCGGACTGCCTCGAGCGGCTCGGCCGGACCGCGAGCGCCTGGGCCGCGTTCCGCGAGGCCGCGGACATGGCGAGCCGGGCTGGCCAGGCCGACCGCGAGGCGAAGGCGGCGCGCCGCGCGGCCGATCTGGAGAAGCGGCTCGAGCGCCTCGCCATCGCGGTGAGCGCGCCGGCCGACGGGCTCGTCGTGCGGCGCAACGGCGCGGTCCTCGACGCCGGCGCGTGGAGCGCGCCGCTCCCGGTCGACCCGGGCACGCACCGCATCGAGGCGACCGCGCCCGGCAAGAAGCCGTTCTCGGTGGAGGCGCAGACCGCCGGCCCCGGCAAGGTCGTCACGGTGGCGGTCCCGCCGCTCGAGGACGACCCCGCGGCGGCCGGGGCGACCGCAGCGGCCCCGTCGCAGCCCGGAGGGCCGTCCGCGCCGGCGCCCGGGGCGCCGCTCCGGCCGGTCGCGGGCGGCGACGGCGACGACGGCGCGAGCACCCGCCGCACCCTCGCCTTCGTGGCCGGCGGCGTCGGCGTCGCGGGCGTCGTGACCGGCTCGATCTTCGGGCTCATCGCCAGCGCGCGGTGGGGCCGGGCCCAGGACGACCACTGCCGGACCGCGACGCTCTGCGACGATCAGGGCGTGGCGCTGGTCGACGACGCCAAGAGCGCGGCGACGCTGTCCAACATCGGCTTCGTGGTCGGCGGGGTCGGGCTCGCGGCCGGCGTCGCGCTGTTCGTGACGTCGCTCGGCGACGCCGAGCCCGCGGCGGCGCGGATCGTGGTCACGCCCGCCGTCGGGACCACCGGAGGCGGCCTGGGGATCCAGGGCCGCTTCTGACGGACGGCAGCGGTCGCCTCTGACGCGCGGCGGCCGCCCGCGCGGCGCCCTCGACGCGCGGGCGGCCGCCCGCGCGGCGCCCTCGTGGAAGAGCGCGCGCGCGGGGAGGAGCGCGCCTCAGTTGTCGACCACGAACTCCACGCGGCGGTTCTTCGCCCGGCTCGCGTCGTCGTCGCCCTCTGCGAGCGGCTTGTCCGGGCCGAAGCCCTCCGCCGTGAGCCGGCCAGGGCTGACGCCCTTCTGGATAAGGTACTTCCGGACCGTGTCCGCGCGCTCCTGGCTCAGCCGGAGGTTCAGCTCGCGCGTGCCGGTCTCGTCGGTGTGCCCCTCGATCCGCAATCGCTCGACCTCGGGGTTCGCCTTCATGACGAGCGCCACCTGGTCGAGGGTCTTGTACGACTCCGGCTCGAGCTCGGCCGACCCGGTCCGGAAGCGGACGGTATCCCGCATCACGATCTGGCCCTGCTCGTACGTGACCTGCGGTTCGCCCTTGTCCGGGCAGCCGTCGTCGTCCTCGACGCCGTTGATCGTCTCCTTCTCGTCCGGGCACTCGTCATCCGCGTTCGCCACGCCGTCCTGATCGTCGTCGGCGTCCTCCTCGGGGCAGCCGTCGCTGTCGTAGTCGGCGTCGCGATCCTCGGGCACGTCGGGGCACTGGTCGCGCTCGTCGTCGACCCCGTCGTTGTCGCGGTCGTGCGAGGTCGGCGTGTACTTCACCCCCGCGAACACGCGGAAGATCGGCACGCCGTAGCCGGCCAGCGCGCCGATACCCGGGCCCGCGACGATCTCCCACTCCTCGCTCGGGTTGATCTTCACGTAGCCGAGCGCCTCGAGCGGCGTCTCTTCTTCCTTCAAGTCGTCCGCGGTGAAGCCGATGCCGCCGTTCGCCTCGGCGCCGATCTCGACCTTCCCGTCGATGCCGCCGAAGCGGTAGCCGAGCGCCGCCGCGTAGGTCAGCTCGCTCCCCGCCTCGACGTTCGCGTACGTCGTCCGCTCGCGGATCGCGACGCCCGCGTTGACGCCGAACCGCAGGCCCGGCGCGAACCGGTGATCGAGGATGATGCGCGGCCAGAACACCACGTTGCGCGCGCCGCCTGAGAAATCGCCGGTGTGCGTGGGCACGCGCAGCTCGGCCACGAGGCCGAGGCCGATGGAGTCGCGGTCGTCGAGGATGCGCAGCTTCGGCACGAGCCGGATGTCGCCGAGGCCCCCGAACGACGGCGAGCCCTCCCCCGACTGGAAGAGGAAGAACGGGATGTCGAGGCCGAGCGCGAACGGCTCGGCGATGGTGACCGAGGCCATGAGATCGGCGCCCAGGCGGCCGCTCACGATCTGCGTCCGCACGTCCCCGTCGCCCGTCGCGACGATGAGCGGGTTGCGCGCGTAGTTCAGCAGCAGCCCGAACTCCCAGGGATCCTCGGGCTCCCGGACGCCGGAGCCCTCGGTGACCACGAAGGCGTCGTGCGTGACGGCGGGCTTGAAGCGCTCGATGTCGATGTCGGTCTCCTGCGCCGACGCGCCCGTCGCGGCGGCGAGGATCGTGAAGATCGTGCAGGCGGTGGCGGCGGTGATCCGTGCGCGCATGGGTCTCCTCTTCATCGGCCAGCCCCCGGTCCGCGGCGGGGACGTCTGCGCCAGGCGAGCGAGAGCCCGCCGGCGGCGAGCAGCGAGAGGGCGCCGCCGCCGAGGGGCGCGGGCCCCGTCGCGCAGGCGCAGGCGCCGCCCTGGACCGCATCGCCCTCGAGCAAATCCGGCTCGCCGGGCCCGCCCGCGCCGCTCGACGCCGCGCCGTCGACGCAGCGCCCGGTCGGCGCGCAGCGCGCGTCCGGGCCGCAACTGTCGCCGCCGAGCGAGCATGGGCTGCACTGCCCGCCCACGCACACGAGGTCGCCGCAGTCGACGTTCGACGTGCAGCTGCCCGACGGCGCGGGGATGCACCGGTGATCCGGCGAGCAGTCCTCGTCCCCGGCGCAGTCGGTATCGTCGACGCACGACACCGGCAGCACGCAGTCGCCTGCGACGCACACGCCCGCGCCGGCGCAGTCCGCGTCGCGGGTGCAGCCGGACGACGGGACGATCACGTCGGGCACGCGGTCGCCGTCCCCGTCGTCGGCCACGCACGGGGCGGAGAGGCCGATGTCGAGATCGCCCGGCCCGATTTCCGCGGCGCCGTTCACCGACCGGAAGTACAGGTTCGCCGCGCACGCCACGCTGACGCCCACGATGTTGAGATCGATGGATCCCTGCACGTATCCCCGCGTCGCGTCGCCGAGCAGCAGGGGATCGACGTCCGTCCTTGCCTCGGTGGCCACCTGCATGTCGGTGACCGTGACGCGCTCGTAGCTCCCCGGCGGCTCCACGAACCTCCAGACGTCCGAGAGCGTGCCGTCGCCCTTCACGCCGAGCACGTACTCGTAGCCGCCCATCGACGCATCGGCCGTGAACTTCGGGTCGATCTCGGGCGCCTCGGCCGTGCCGCCGGTCCCCCGGTTCTTGTCGGCGTCGATGAACACGAAGAGCGTCGTCTGGGCGCCGATCGCGGTCGTCCCCGACACGTAGGCGCGCACCCAGAGCCGTCCGGCGTCGGCGACCGCGTAGGCGGTGCGGAAATCGATCGACTGCTCCGGCTCCGCGAAGGTCGCCTCGCCGTCCCCCGCGACGTCCTCGTCGCCGTAGGGCCAGCGCGGCTCCCCGGTCCTGTCGATCGCGACGATCTCGTCGAGCACCGGCGTCGTCCGTCCGCCGGTCCACGTCTGAGCGGACGAGCTCTTCGGAACGAGCGCGACGGCGAGCGCCGCGCTCACAGCCAGGGGCGCGGCCAGCCAACGCCCCCTCCTCCACCCCTCTCGATGATGTGCCATGGCGGGCAGCATCCTCGCATAGGTCGCTGCAACCCTTGCAAATGAACGGCGAAACGACAGACGCGCTGCGCCCAGGGTACGCAAGGGTGCGCGCGCCTTGGCCAGCGCCGGCGCGCGCTTCGGGCTGCCCGCGGCCCGAGCGCCGCGCTCGCCTGCGCCGGCGGCGCCGCGTCGACGCGCGGCGACCCCGAGCGTCGCGCGCCCGTGGCGCACGCAACCGAGCGCCCCGCTTTTTCAACACCGGGCCTCCCCGCCGCGATCTCCGGGGCGTCACCTCCGCTTGGCCACGGGCGCAGCGACGCGTAACTGTCCATAGGTCAGTTACGCGTCGCTGCGCCTGTCTGGGCTCGGGTTACCGGGCTGCGGCTTCCGGCGGGCGAGATGAAGCGCCTCTTCCGATCGAAGGAGACCGGATGCACTGCACTGTCCAGAAACACCGCCCCGGAGCGTTCCGGGTGGCCTGCCTGCTGCTTGGATCGCTCGTCGCGGCGTGCTCGGGGGAAGGCCCGGCGCCGCTCGAGGGGAGCGCGTTCGACGTCGAGCGATACGATCTCCGGGGCGAGTTCGACTGGGAGCGAGGCCGCCTCGTCGCGACGCTGGGCCTCACGCTGTCGGTCACCGGCGACGGCCCGCGCGTCGTCGTGCTCGACAGCGCCGTCGCCGAGGTGAAGGAGGTCCGGCAGAAGGACGGCGGCGCCCTCCCGCACGAGCTCGATCCGGCGCGCGCGGCGCTCGCGGTCGATCTCTCGAGCGTGCCCGAGGCGACGCGCGGCGAGCCGATCGAGATCGAGATCGACTACGAGGCGCTCTCCGGCGACGCGCTCCGCGCGGTGCCGGAGCGCATGGGCGATCCCGTCGCCGTGCGCGCCGTCTACACGGTGTCGGAGCCGCTCGGGGCGTCGCGGTGGATGCCGTGTCACAACGCGCCCTCGGACCGGGCCTTGTTCTCGGTCGCGATGCGGGTCGACGGCGGCGAGTCGCTGATCGCGAACGGCGATCTCGTGGGCGACGAGGACCTCGGGGCCTCGGGCCGCCTCGTCCGTTACGAGACCGCCTATCCGCTGCCGCCTTACCTCATGGCGTTCGCGATCGGCGATTTCGAGGTCGAGCGCGGGGCGAAGGGGGACCTCCCCATCGCGATCTGGCGCCGCCGCGGGCTGCCCGGCGATCACGGCAAGATGCTGGACGAGATCGCGCGCGCGATCGACCGCTTCGAGGAGCTGCTCGTGCCGTACCCGTTCGAGAAGTACGCGCTCGTGCTCCTGCCGGACTTCTCGGTGGGCGGGATCGAGCACGCGAGCATCAGCTTCCAGCGCGAGGAGCGGAGCACGGAGCCTGCCCTCGCCTCGGATCTCCTGCTCACGACGCACGAGCTCGCGCACCAGTGGTTCGGCGACCTGGTGACGGTGGAGACCTGGGACGACCTCTGGATCAAGGAGGGCATGGCGACGCTGCTCGAGCAGGAGGGCGTCCGCGCCTACACGGACGAGAGCGGCGCGGGGACGCTGAACGGCGACGAGCTCGGCCCCCACGCGGGCGATGCCGTCCGCGATCCATCGCTCGCGCCGGGCGAGAAGTACACGAGCGGCCCCTACGGCCGCGCCGCCTGGCTGCTCACCCAGATCCGCAGCCTCACCGGCGAGGACGCCTTCTGGTCGGCGCTCCGCGGGGTGCTCGAGGAGCACCGCTTCGGGACGATCGGCACGGACGAGTTCCTCGACGCCTTCGCGCCGGCGCTCGGCCCGGAGGCGCTGGCCCGCGCGCGGCGCGCGGTCGCGGCCAGGGCGCTCCCCTGGCTCACGGTCGAGCCCGCGGCCTCCGGCGGGGCATTCGTGACGCTGCACGACCCGGACGGCGCGCTCGTTGCCCCGCTGGAGCTCGCCTGGGTGGCCGGGGACGGCCTCACCCGCGTGCAGACGCTCGCGCCCGCCGAGCGCGTCGAGGTCGCGCCCGGGGCGCCTTCCGAGCTCCTCGTCGTCGATCCGCTGGATCGCCACCCCGAGTGGGCCTTCCTGAGCACCGAGCGCGATCTCGACGCCTACGCCACGACGCTCGCCCCGCACCGCGTGCCGTCGGATCCCGACGCGATCTCGCGCTTCCTCGACGTCGGCGGCGCGCACCAGCTCGCCGCGCTCCAGGGCGGCCTGCCCGCGGGGCTCGCGCCCGAGCAGCTCGAGGCGTTCGTGGCCGGCCTCGACGCCGAGGCGGCCCGGGCCGTCGCGCTCGCCGCGGCGTGCGACGCCGCGTGCGCGCCGGGCCTCGACGTCGAGGTCCGCGGCGCGTGGTCGAGCGTGCTCACCGGCATCTTCGCCGGGGCTCCCTACAGCTACGGGCTCGACTACGTCGACAGCTACGCGGCGTGCAGCAGCGTCGTCTCGCCCGAGGATCTGTTCGCCGACGACTGGTCCGCGCTGCGGACCGGGCTCGCGACCGGCGGCGTCTCGGACGCGCGGCTCCAGTACCTGTCCAAGTTCAGGTTGCCGCCCGACGCGGCGCTCCGCACGTGGGGCCAGGTCGCGCTGGCGTCGAGCTCGGTGCGCGCGCGCGTGCTCGCGCTCCGGCACCTCGCGGCGTACCTGGAGGGGCTCGACCCTGCCGCCCTCCCCGCGTGGCGCGCCTTCTTCGCCGGCGTGCTCCGCGTGACCGACGTCTCCGATGTCCTCACCGCGGATCTTCGCGCCGTGGTGGCCTCTGCCGCGCCCACGGCGGCAGGCAACGAGGAGGCGCTGGAGGGCCTGACTCGGGTGCTCCGCGCGCCCGCGGCCCGCTCGGTCCACCCCCGCGCCGTCTGCGCGGCCCACGCGTTGACGGGCGGTGACGAGCAGGCGTTCCGCCGCTTCGCCGCGGGTCTCGACGGCGCCGACTTGACGGATCTCGCCGCGGCCTTGCTGCGTACTCCCTCCGACTGCGGCTGAGGCATCGCTCGCCGCGACATGGCGCCTCGCCCGGCCGGCCTCGTTTCAAGGCGAGGCTGGCCGCCTGCGCCGAAGCGGAACGCTGCTAGGCTCCTCTGCCCATGTCGGAGCTCATCCAACTTCTTCGCCAGAACGCCCCGGTAGCTCGCCTCGCGGAGCACCTTGATGGCTTGACGCACGACGAGCGCCTCCACGCCCTGTCGACCACGACCCGCGCGGATCAGCGGTCGCTCTACACCGCCGCGCTCCACGCCCCCCCGCTCACGCTCGACTTCTTCGTCCCGGACGGCACCCCGCGTCGTGTTGCAGTTCATCACAAGGGCAGGAACAGTCTTCCTCTCCCGTCCCTGCTCCGCTTCTTCGAGAAGCGTTTTGCCTTGCCCGAGGACGGCAGCGCTCGGCTCTTTGGTTACAACGAGGGGTTCACGCGCTCCTGGATCGGCCCTGGCTTCTTCGTCGCGCTCCCGACGGCGGGCAACCTGGCGTGGCAGGAGCGCGGAGCGGTCGTGATCGATTACTTCCAGGTCCCGGACGGCCCCGTGCCCGACGGCTGGCCCCAGGTCGTTCCCAACGGCAAAGGCCTCCAATTCTTCGTCTACAACGGAACGCGCGACTTCATGCGCCGGGTTTCAAAGGACGTGTCCATCGGCGCCGCGTTCAAGGGGGAGAAGTCGCTCGATCATTATTTCACGCTCTGTCGGTCCCCGTCGTCCTAGCCCACCCTCACTTCCCAAAGGCGTATCCGCCGCCCCCTAGTTCGGCCCCGTCCCCCCCGTCCCCGACAGCCGCGCGATCATCCCCTTTCTCAGGAGCCCCACCTTGTTCCGCATCGCGGTCACCTGCTGCCGCATCCCGTCCGCCTGCTCCGCGAGATCCACGATCCCCGCCTCCGTCGCCGCCTGAGCCAGCCCGCGCGCCTCGTCCGCGAGGTGCCCCATGCGCCCTTCGACCTCGTCCATGGCGGCCACCACCTCCCCGATCTGCTCGGGGCTCGTCGCCTCGCGCTGGCGCGCCGCGGCCTCCTGGACCAGCTGGTTGATGTTCCGCCCCTCCTCGCCGAGCGCCGCGAAGCGCTGGAACAGCTCCCCGAGCTGCTCTGCCCGCCGCTTGATCTCCTCGCCGCGCCCCGCGAGCGCCGTCGCCGTCGCCTCGTGGCGATCCCGCGCCGCGGCGATCGCCGCGATGAGCGACCCGAGCGCCAAGCTCACGCGCTGCTGCGCCTCCGCGGCCTCGGTCGTCGACCTCGCGGCGCGCTCGAGCCCCTTGCGCGTGTCGAGGGGCAGCCTCCGCGCCGAGTCCGCGAGCTCCTCGAAGCGGCTGAGCTCGCGCTCGAGCGCGCGCGCCGCCTCGGCGAGCTCGCCCCCGCCCTTGCCGTGATCGTCCTTCCCGCCCCCGCCGCGGCCGTTCTTCTCGCGCTTGTTCACGTTGTGCACTCTCGACCGCCCCTTGCGTCCGTCCGCGTGAGGCGCCGTGCATCCTGCACGATCCCCGGCCCGCGCGGCAGCCCCCGCTCTCGCCCGGCGCGCGATCCCGGCCGAGCGGCGCTGCCGCCACAGGCGTGTCGCGGGCGCGCCGGCGCCTGCGGCCCCCCTGCGCCGGCCCGGGCAGCGTGGTACCGGATGGCCCCCTACGCCCGCGTCCGGTATCCTCGCGACCCCGATCCCCTCGCGGTCTGTTGTTGTCCATGAGCACGAAGAACAGCAGCCGCGCCAGGCGGCCATCCAGCAGGAAGAAGAAGCCAGCGACTGCGCAGGTCACACCCAAGCTGGATGTTCGTGCGCCTGGCCCGGTCGCCGAGAGCGCCGAGGACACCCGAGCGCCGGCCCCCCGCGAGCCGCTCGTCCAGGCGAGCCCCACCTATGTCGTCGGGATCGGCTCCTCCGCGGGCGGCCTCGAGGCGCTCAGGATCCTGATAGGCGGCCTGAAGGCCGCCGACCGGATGAGCCTCGTCATCGTGCAGCACCTCGCGCCGCAGCATCGGAGTCGGCTCGTCGAGATCATCAGCCACTCCACCGCCCTGAGCGTCAAAGAGGTCTCCGAGGGCGAGGTCCTCTGCGCGAACACGGTCTACGTGACCCCGCCCAACGCCGACGTGGTGGCCGACGGCCGCGTCCTCCTCCTGCGGCGGCCCGAGACAAAGGTCGGCCCGAAGCCCTCGGTCGACCTGTTCTTCAAGTCGATCGCCGAGCACTACGGCGAGAACGCCATCGGCGTCGTCCTCCCGGGGACGGGGTCCGACGGCGCGCAGGGCGTCCGCGCCATCAAGGCCGCGGGCGGGGTCACCCTCTGCCAGACCTCCGAGTCGGCCAAGTACGACGGGATGCCGCGCGCCGCGAAGCAGACCGGCGCCGTCGACCTCGAGCTCGGCCTGGAGGAGATGGCCAATCAGCTCAGCAAATTCAACGAGCTCGCCGGCCGCTCCGACCAGCCGGACGCCTCGCTCAGACAGCTCAGCCTGAGCCAGCAGGATCCTTATCACAGCATCCTCTCCTTCCTGGAGAAGGCGAGCCGGGTCAACTTCGCCCAGTACAAGCAGACCACCGTCCGCCGGCGGATCGAGCGGCGCGTCATCGCCACGCGCTGCGAGTCCATCGAGGCCTACGCCGACTACCTCCGCGTGCGCCCCGAGGAGGGCAGGCTCCTCTTCCAGGACATCCTGATCTCGGTGACGTCGTTCTTCCGCGACGAGCCCTCGTTCAGGGCCCTCGCGGCCGCCATCGCGGAGCGGATCGACCGGAAGCGGCCGGGCGACAGCTTCCGCGCCTGGGTCGTCGGGTGCGCCACGGGCGAGGAGGCGTACTCGATCGCCATCCTCGTGTTCGAGGCGCTCGCGAAGGCGAACAAGCAGCTCAACGTCCAGATCTTCGCGACGGACATCGACGAGCAGGCGATGTCCGTCGCGCGCAAGGGGCTCTATCAGAAGGCCTCGGTCGCCGACATCCCCTCCCGGCTGCGGTCCAGATACTTCGACGAGCAGGACCCGTCGTTCAGGATCAAGGACCATATCCGCGACGCCATCGTCTTCGCGCGCCACGACGTCGCCCAGGATCCGCCCTTTCTCAAGCTGGATCTCGTCTCGTGCCGCAACGTCCTCATCTATTTCAACCCCCACCTGCAGGAGCACACGCTCAAGACGTTCCATTTCGCGATGGACGACCAGGGCGCGCTGTTTCTCGGCAAATCCGAGGCGGCGACGATCGTGGGCGATCTGTTCGAGCTCACGGACAAGAACGCGAAGATCTTCGTCCGGTCCGCCAGGAAGGGCGACCTCCCGCGGTCGTACTCGAGGCAGGAGTTCAACCGCGAGAGCGCGCTCATCACGAAGGATCGCCAGTCCACCACGGCCATCGATCTCTTCAACGCCATGGTGAACGGCTTCGCCCCGGACTCGGTCCTTGTCGACGACGACCACCGGGTGCGGCACGTGTTCGGGAACGCCAACCGGTACCTGAACTTCCCCAAGGGCGAGCCCACCGTCTCGATCCAGAAGCTGCTCCCGCCCGACGTGGCGATCGAGCTCACCGCGCTGCTCCACCGGGCCGGGCGGTCGGGCCACGCCGCGAAGGGGGACCAGCGGCACGCGTTCGTCGTCGACCGCGAGGAGAGGAGGCTCCAGCTCACCGTCGTGCCGCTCCCGTCCGACGGCCGGACCGAGTTCATCATCCGCTTCAGCCACGCGCCGCACGCCCCGCCCCGCCCCGTCAAGGCGCCCGCGAGCGCCTCCCGCCTCGCGCCGGGGGAGCAGATCCGGCGGCTCGAGCAGGAGCTCGCGGCGACGCGGGAGCACCTCCAGACCCTCGTCGAGGAGCACGACACCGCGAGCGAGGAGCTCCAGGCCCTCAACGAGGAGCTCCAGTCCACCAACGAGGAGCTGGAGACCACGAACGAGGAGCTCCAGTCGGCGAACGAGGAGCTGACGACGCTGAACCAGGAGATCAACGTCAAGTCGTCCGAGCTCATGACGCTCAACCAGCGGCTCGTCGCGATCCAGAGCGTGATCGCCTATCCCCTCCTCGTCATCGACAAGAACCTCCGCCTGACCGACTACAACCCCGCCTCCCGCCACCTGTTCCGCATCTCGGAGGTGGATCGCGGCCAGCACGTCCGCGCCGCCCTCGCGCACCTCAACGTCGATCCCGTCCTCGAGATGATCATCGAGAGCGCGCGCGAGCGGCGGCCGATGAGGCTCCAGCTGGAGGTCCTCGACCGGCACTTCGAGGCGCGCCTCCAGCTCATCCCGGGGCCGAAGGGCGAGGTGGACGGGGCCGTCGTGAGCTTCGTCGACAACACCGAGCTCGTGCACGCGCTGACCCAGAGCAGGGTCAGCAGGGAGCGGCTCTCCGCCATCCTCGACAACACGCCGGCGCTCGTGACCATGAAGGACTCGATCGGCGCCTACGTCTACGTCAACCAGCGCTTCTGCGACGTCCTCGGGCGCGCCGAGAAGGACGTGCTGGGGAGGACCGACGAGGAGCTGTTCGGCCAGAGGGCCGGCAGCGCGCTGCGGGAGCGCGATTTCGAGGTGCTGAAGAGCCGGTCGCCCACGTGGCTGGAGGAGAGCCTGCATGTGGGCGGCAGGCTCCGTTACTGGCTGTCGTCGAAGTTCCCCCTGCTCGACGACAGGCGCAACGCCCAGTCCGTCTGCACGATCGCGCTCGACATCACGGAGCGGGTGCTCCACGAGCAGCACCTCGAGGTCTTCAAGAAGGTCGTCTCCGCGTCCAACGCGGGCCTCGCGATCCTCGAGTCGGACGAGGGGCTCTACCGGGTGACCTTCGCCTCGAACGAGTTCGCCGACAAGGTCGGCAGGGGCGAGGCCGAGCTCCACGGCCTCGCGCTCGACGAGCTGCTCGGCGTCGTCCTTCGCGGCGCGGGGTCGCCGCGCATCGCCGATGTCTCGGAGGCGGCCCGCCAGAAGCCGCTCGCGTCGTTCACCATCAACCTGGCAGAGCGGACGGGCGGCGAGCTCTGGATCGAGCTCCGGACCGCCACCGTCAGCTTCGGCGCCGAGGAGCCGAGCTACCTCATCCTCCTGATCTTCGACGTCACGCAGCGGGTCCAGGCGCAGCGGATCATCCTCTCCCAGCAGGAGGAGCTCTCGAAGTTCAGCAAGCTCGCGTCGCTCGGCGAGGTCGCGGCCGGGATCTCCCACGAGATCAACACGCCGCTCAACGTGATCACCACGAAGACCGATCTCCTGAAGAGGCTCGCGGAGCGGGGGCAGCTGGAGAAGGAGCGCCTCGCCCGCCTCGCGACCGAGATCGACGGCATGGTCGAGAACATCACCAACGTGATCTCCGGCCTCAAGTCCATCACCCGGATGGAGTCCGAGAAGCTCCGCCCTCACAACGTCCAGGAGCTGATCCGGGAAGCCGTCCGCGTCAGCGGCTTCCGGCTCCAGCCGGCGAGCGTCCAGCTGAGCTTCGATCTACCGCGGGAGGAGCTCGTCATCGACTGCTACCCCGTCCAGATCGTGCAGATCCTCATCAACCTGATCAACAACGCGGTCGACGCCATCTCGGCGCTCCGGGAGCGATGGATCCGGATCGAGGCGCGCTCCTCGGATGACAAGGTCTACGTGCGCTTGATCGACAGCGGCAAGGGGATCGATCCCGCGCTCGCGGAGAAGATCATGACCCCGTTCTTCACGACGAAGAAGGAAGAGCACGGCACCGGACTCGGCCTCAGCCTCTCGCGGAACATCGCGCAGCACCACGGAGGCGATCTGAGGCTCGTCTCGGAGCACAAGAATACCTGCTTCGAGCTGGAGCTGCCCCGGAAGCAAGCTTGAGGCCGCCCGCGCACCTGGTGCGTACCTGGGGTCGCCGCAGGCGCGGGCGGGCCGCCGAGCGGCGCCCCGGGCTTCGTTCCCGGGGCCGGCCCCCTTGAATCGGCGGTCGTTTTGCGTAGAATACACGACTTCATGTAAGGTCGAGGCTTACGCCTGCGCCTTACGTCTGCTCGAAGCGCCGGAGACGGCCCGCGCTTCGAGCAGGGCGCGCCCCTGGGACTGGAAACCTCGACGTCCGTCGCACGAGCTGCTAATCCGTCGTGAATGCCCTGCGTGCATGTTGGCACGCGGGCCCATGCGGTGGTGGGAGCATGCTCCTGAACATCATCATCGTCGAGGACAGCGAGGAGCTGTGTGAAGGGTGGCAGGACATCCTCACGCTCGACGGCCATCACGTGCACTGCTTTCTCCACGGCAGGGATGCCCTCGAGAACCGGGCGCTCATCATGCAGGCCGACGTCCTGGTCACGGACTATTACTTACCCGACATCAATGGATTGACGCTGGTCTCCATGGTCCGGAAGGTCCGCACCGACCTCCCGATCATCCTGCTCACCGGCACGCGCGACCCGGCCATCCAAGAGAGCCTCCGCCAGGTGGAGAACGCGATGTTCCTGAGCAAGCCGATCAGGATAGAGCAGCTGGAGCGCAGCATCCGCGAGCTCATCGCCGCCTCGTCGAAGGCCCCGTCCGCCGAGCCGGACAAGGTGGACCGCACGCGCTCCTCGCCGTACTGAGCCGCGCGCTCCGGGGCGGGCCTCGCGAGGTGAGGGGGTGTGAGGGGGACGCGCTGCCCCGCCTGCCGCACTTTCCGGAAGGGCGCCGCCGTTTCGCGTGCAGCTTTCGCGTGCAGCGGTTGTTCGGACCGGTGTACTGTATCAAAACGGCGGACCGTACGTCGGACGCACCTCGGAGGAACCGATGCGAAGCGCGCTGCTCGTCCTCGTCGGAGTTCATGCCCTGCTGGGCTGCGGGGCGGCGTCGCGGAGAGAGCCGGCAGCCGACGCGGATCCCGCGCACGTCCGGAGCGCCGCCCTGCACGGCTCGCTCGGAGAGACGCGCGCCGCCCTGCCCTCGCCCGAGGAGGCCCCCCTGCGCGCGTCCGAGGAGAAGGAGCGCGCCGCCCTGCGCTTGCCTGGAAGCGAGCGCGCCCGCGACAGCGCGCCTGACGCCCCGAAGGAGCGCGCCCCAATTCCCCTGTCCGACAAGGGGCGAACGCCCGTCCCCTCGGCCGACAAGGAGCGCGCCCCCGTCCGCTCGGCCGGCAAGGAACGCACCCCCATCCGCTCGGCCGACAAGGAGCGCACCCCCGTCCGCTCGGCCGACAAGGGACGCGCCGCCCGCTCGCTCGAGGCCGACTGCAAGGCGCTCGGGCCGGAGGTGCAGAAGGCCTCACGGATGGTCGAGGTGCTCCGGCAATCCGATCTGAGCACGCCGCCCGACGTGCTCCAGCGGATCGCGGACCGGCTCGGCCTCTGGGCCCGCACGGCCGCGGTGCAGGCCTCGGATCCGAAGCTCGCCCAGGCGGCCACGGAGCTCCGGGAGAGCTTCGCCCGGACCGGCGCCGCGGTCCGCAAATTCCGGGCGTCCCTCGTCGCGCGCGACCGCAAGAAGGCCGGCGTCAGCCGCGCCGGGCTGGAGCGGGAGCTCGATCAGGACGCGAAGGTCGTCCGGAGCATCGTCGGCCGTTGCAAGAGCAATCCCTATGATCCGATCAAGGGCAAAGCCCACATTCCACCCCAGGTCGTGCGGCGCGTCGTCCAGGAGAACTTCGGCGCGATGCGCGCTTGCTACGAAAAGGGCCTTCGCCAGAACCCGAAGCTCCAAGGGCGCATTCCCGTCCACCTCGCCGTCGATGGCCAGGGGAAGGTGACGTACGCGGGGGACGCCGATCACCCCCCCGCGGACGCGCCCCTCCTCATCGCGCTCCCCTCGCCCGGCGCATCGGCGCCGTCGTCGACCGCTCCGCCGCTCCGCGACCCCAAGGTCGTCGGCTGCGTGCTCGACGTCTTCCGCGGCCTCCGATTCCCCTCCCCCGCGGACCGCAAGGGCGTCGCCACGGTGGTCTATCCCGTCGTCTTCGGTGTGGACGACAACCGCCCTTCGGCCACGTCCGCCAGGTGACGCAGAGCGCAATCGCCGCGGCGAGGCGGTGAACATCTACCGTCCGAGCGGGGCCGACGCCAAGCATGCTCGCGGCCTGACGTGCAAAGTTATTTCCTTCTCAGGAGCCAGAGGGTAAGCATTTCCCCGATGAAGCTCTCGCTCACCGAGCTCCAGGACATCCGCCGCACCCTCGCGGCCCGCATCGTCTTCGGCCTCTCCACGCCCGGCACCGAGATCGCCGCGCTCCCTGCTTACCTCGCGCCGCCGCCGGACGGGATGACGGGCCGCGCCGTGGTGGTCGACGCCGGCGGCACGAACCTGCGCGCCGCGGTCGTGGAGCTCCTGCCGGGCGGCGTGTCGCGCATCGTCGCGGGGCCCGAGCCGGCGAAGTTCCCGGGCGGGCCGGAGGTCGCGGGCGACGCCTTCTTCGATGTGCAGGCGGAGCTTGTCGAGCGCCTCGGCGCCGTGCACGGGCTGCCGGTGGGGTATTGCTTCTCGTATCCCTCGGAGACGCTGCCGTCGCTCGATGCGCGGCTGCTCCGCTGGACCAAGGGCGTCCAGGTCGCGGGGGTCGAGGGCACCTCCGTGGGCGAGCGGCTCGGCCGGGCGCTCGGCGCGCGGAGGCTCCGGCCTGGCCCGGTCCGGGTGCTGAACGACACGGTGGCGAGCCTGCTCGGGGGCGCCTTCGCGCACGGCGGGTCGCAGGCTGCGGCGTTCATCGGGCTCATCGTGGGGACGGGGACCAACATGGCCACGTTCCTCCCCGCCGGCCGCATCCCGAAGCTCAAGACGGGGCATTTCGTGGCGCCGATGGCGGTCAACCTCGAGAACGGCAACTTCAACCCTCCGCACCTCCAGCCCTTCGACGCGGAGGTCGACGCGAGCTCGGAGAACCCGGGGGCCCAGCGCTTCGAGAAGGCGGTGTCCGGGGCCTACCTGCCGCGGCTCTTCGCGCGGCTGTGCCCGGACCATGCCCCCCTGACGAGCTCCGCCGATCTCGTGCGGCTCCGCGACGAGGGCACGGGGGACGCGGGGCGGGTCGCCGGCGACCTGCTCCAGCGCTCGGCCGACCTCGTGGCCTCGGCGCTCGCGGCGGTCGCCGACGTGCTCGAGAGCCCCCCGGGGATCGGCATCCTCGCGGAGGGCAGCCTGTTCTGGGGCGACCCCCGCTACGCGCCGCGGGTGCAGGAGACGCTGCGCTCCCTCGTCGGCTCGCGCGTCGAGCCGCGGATCGCCCGGCTCGACCACGTCAACCTGATCGGGTCGGCCTGCGCCGCGCTGTTCGCCTGATCGGCCGCGCGCGGCGCGGAGCGCGCCGGAACCGGCAGCGCGAAGCCTGAACAGGCTGCCGGCAGCGCGAAGCGTACAGATTTCCAGGATTTCCGCTTGTCTGTCCAGAGCGACCGCGGCGTCCGGCCTGGCGGCGCGACCGTGCCTCGGGCATCCTGTGGCGGCAGGATCGCACATTTCTGGCCGTATCCGCCGTTTGGGACCACCATGGCGCAGCGTTGACCCCGCGGGAGGAGCTCGGCCGGTGATGTGTGGAACAGCAGCATGCTTCGGCGTTGCCGGACCGGATGGACCGGCGGGGCGCCTCCGGTCGTCGCGGGCGGGCCCTGGCAGCCGGAATGGCTATCGTCGTTAGAGACATGCTCCCGTCGAACCGCAGACTCGCGTTCCGAAGGCAGCCGCACCTGCTCGACGACAGCGGGAGCGTCGGCGTGTGGATCACGCAGCCGTCGGGCATGGTCGTGCAGCTCCTGCGCGAGACGGCGGCGACAGGCGACCTGGCGCGGTTCATCTCGGTCGACGCGTACCAGAAGCTCGTGGGCGTCATGCGCCCGGGGGAGCGGGCGTACTTCATCTACGACATGGCGCTCATGGTGCGATACGAGACCGAGGCGCGCGTGGTCTTGACGCAGTGGGGGCTCAGCGTGCGCGACAGGATCGAGCACATCGTGGTCCGTCCGCCGCCCGAGATGAACAAGCTTGGGCGCATGGGGATCCAGACGATCGCGGCCGCGATGAGCCTGGCGGGGGTGCAGCTCGACGTCACGGACGACCTCGAGCCGTTCCTGCGCGAGCGGAACCTGCGGCCGCGGATCAGCCTCACCTGAGGGGTGCTCCTCGCAGAGGGCCCTGAGGCCCTCCTGGAGGCCCGGCTCGAGGAGGGAGGTCCGGCCGGCTCGGCTGGACCTGCTCAGCCCTGCGCTATCAGGAGGGGAGTGCGGAGCCGGCGAAGGTCAGTGCCCGCCGCCGGTCCCCTTGATCTCGAGCTGAGGACGGGAGGGATGCGGCCAGTCGAGGTGGAAGGCCTTGCCGCGCGGCTGGTCCGTGCGCTCGTAGGTGTGGGCGCCGAAGTAGTCGCGCTGCGCCTGCAGGAGGTTCGCGGGCAGATGGGCCGCGCGGTAACCGTCGTAGTACGACAGGGCCGACATGAACGCAGGCGCCCAGACGCCGTTCTGCGCGGCGATCGAGACCACCTTGCGCCAGTTGGACTGACCCAGCTTGATCTGATCGTTGAAGTACGGGTCGAGCAGGAGGTTCGTCAGGCGAGGATTGCGCGTGTACGCCTCCGTGATCTTCTGGAGGAACCGGGCGCGGATGATGCAGCCGCCGCGCCAGATGCTCGCGATCGTGCCGAAATCAAGCTTCCAATTGTACTCCGCCTGGGCCGCCGCCATGAGCTGGAACCCCTGGGCGTAGGCGCAGATCTTCGAGCAATACAGCGCGTCGCGGATCGCCGTGATCGTCCCCTGCCGGTCCTTGACCGGGGTCGGGGTCGGTCCCGCGAGCTGCTTCGAGGCCTCGACACGCTCGTCCTTCAGCGCCGACAGGCAACGGGCAAACACCGCCTCGGCGATGGCGTTCGCGGGAATGCCCATATCGAGCGCATTGCTGCTCGTCCACTTGCCCGTGCCCTTCTGCCCCGCCGTGTCGAGGACGAAATCGACGAACGGCTTGTCCTTCTGGACAGGATCCTTCTGCTGGAGGATATCGGCGGTGATCTGGATGAGGTACGAGTCGAGATCGCCGCTGTTCCACTCGGCGAACACCCGAGACATCTCGTCCTTCGACATCCCGAGCAGCCCGTCGAGGAGCGTGTACGCCTCGCAGATGAGCTGCATGTCGATGTACTCGATGCCGTTGTGGACCATCTTCACGTAATGGCCCGCGCCGTTCGGCCCGATGTACGCCGTGCAAGGCACGCCGCCCTCCACCGGCTTGCCAGGGGACGCGCCCTCGAGCGGCTTGCCGGTCGCAGGATCCACCCTGGCGGCGATCGCGCGCCAGATCGGCTCCAGGTGCTTCCAGGACTCGGGGTCGCCGCCGGGCATCAGCGAGGGGCCGAAGCGCGCCCCCACCTCGCCGCCGGAGACGCCCGAGCCGAAGAACTTGCACTGCTTCGCGTACTCCTGCTCGCGACGGATGGTGTCGGTCCACAGCGAGTTGCCCAGGTCGACGACGATATCGTCCGGCTCGACGCCCGCCTCGAGGAGCTGCTTGACCACCATGTCCACCGGCGGACCGGCCTTGACCAGGATCACCGCCTTGCGCGGCTTCTTCAGGGCGCGGACGAAGTCCTTCAGCGTCTCGCAGTAGACCAGGCCGCCGGGGGTGCTCGGGTTCCTCGCGACGAAGTCCTTCGCGACCTGCACCGTGCGGTTGTACACGGCCACCTTGAACCCGTGGTCGGCCATGTTGAGCGCGACGTTCTCGCCCATGACGGCCAGGCCGATCATGCCGATGTCGCAGCTGGATGTGGCATCATTCATCCCGGTTCTTCTCCTTCACACGTTGCTCATGCTCCGTCAGCGACCGCTTGTCTTGCGCGCATCGGAGGGCTCAGCAAGGCCTCGGCCCGCGCGCCGTCAATCTCGTTGGGTCGGCTGGCAGCCACGGCCGCGCATTCTGAGCAGGCCGGCGGCGCGGCGTCCAGTGCGCTCGTGACCGGCCGCCGCATGCGCTCGCTGGACGCCGCGCCGCCGGCGTGGAGCCGCGCTCGCGCGCCGTGGTAGGCTCGCGCCGGTGCGACCGGGCCCGGCGCTCGTAGGCCTCCTCCTTGCCGCTGCCGCAGCGTCGGCCTGCGGCCCCGCCACGTACAACGTCCGCGCGGCGCGCGCCTTCGCCAACGAGGACGCCCGCCGCGCGATCATCGACGACCGCGCGGCCGATCTGGAGCGCGCGGCCTGGCTGGCCGACGAGGCCCTCGCGAACACGCCCTACTCCCCGGGAGACACGTGGGTCGCGGCGCTCCGCCTCGACGACGACGAGGGCGAGCGGCTCCGCAAGCGCTTCGAGGAAGCAGCGCCGTACGACGGGGAGCACGAGGTCCCGCTCGCCAAGCTCTACCGCGTGAAGCTCGACGAGGCGCTCGCCCGCGCGGCGGCGCCCCGGCCGGCGCCGCCCGCGTTCGCGCGGCTCTTCGACGCGCTCGCCGCGCTCGCGGCGCCCGCGTCCGCGTCCGGAGAGAGCGCCGCGAGCCGCCTGCCGGCCGCGTGGCAAGCGCTCGCCGAGCACGCGCGGGCGCTCGCCGCCGAGGAGCGGAACGTCGAGCGGCTCTCGGCCGGAAGGCCCCTCGGTGCCCCCGACACGCCCGAGATCGCCGCCGCGAAGGGGAGGGCCGCCGCGCGGCGGCGGGCGCTCGCCGGAGCGCAGCGGGACATCGCGGGCGCCGCCGCCACGCTCCGCGCGGCGAGCGCGGGGCAGGAGCCCGCCGCGACCCTCGCGCGCGACGCCCTCCGCGTCACGTCGTTCCTCCTGCGGATGCACACCGAGGCGCTCACCGTGGCGCCCTACGTGGTGAAGCAGGCCCGGCGCGTCGCGCGGGGCGAGCCCGGCTACGGGGCCACCGTGGCGCGCGCGGAGGCGCTCTCCAGGGTCCTCGAGGAGCAGCGCGAGGCGCTCTCCGCCTGCGCCGAGGCGCTCTCCGTGCCGGCGCGGACGCCGCTCGAGGACACCGCGGGCTTCGAGATGCAGGAGAGCCTGCTCGATCAGGGCAGGGCGATCAGCCTCGACGCTGTCCACCTGCAGCTGAAGAGCGACGTCGAGCTCCTCTTCTTCCACCAGCTCGCGAGCCCGAGCTCCTCCGGCGGCATCAACGATTACCGGGGCAGGACGCGGCGGCTCGCCTACGACGTCGATCCCGTGTTCATGGTCGGCGGCCGGGCGCTGCTCACGTACGACTTCGAGCACGTGCGCAACGCCGCGCGCCTCAACGCCGGGTTCAAGACCGACCGGCTGTTCTCGTCGGGGGGCGACATCGCGTACGATAACTCGCTCGGGAGGCTGATCGGCCTGAACGGCTTCGCGAGCGACGTCTTCGACATCGGCGCCGACCTCGTCGGCATCAGCACGAGCCTCAAGATCGCGCGGTTCACCGCCGGGAGCGTGACCGAGCTCGCCGTCGATCCGGTGACCGGGCGAGACGCCGGCGCCGTGGCGAGCGCGCCATTCCAGCTCCTGGTCCGCCAGGTGGACGTCGGCTTCGACGTGACGAAGCTCTTCCCGGAGGCCGCGGACGATCTCTATCTCGAGGAGCTGCTCGTCGGCTTCCGGTACATGGATTACAAGCTCCCGCGCATCTTCTATGCGCTCCGCGAGCGGGATCCGGGCACGGGCGACGTCTACGTCTTCGAGCGGCAGAGCCCTGCCCAGAGCGTGACGTCGCGCTTCTACCAGGGCGGCTTCAGCCTGCGGATGGGCAACGGCGAGTGGCCGCGGCTCGCGCCGTTCGGCGACCTCGGCCTCTACGGCGGCGCCGGACCGGTGCGCTACGCCTTCCCGGCGGATCCCGCGGTCCCGGGCGGCGCGCGCGAGGCCGACGAGGCGACGATGATCGCGCTCTCCGGCAACCTGTCCCTGGGGCTCCGGCTCCGGCTGACCTCGAACCTCAGCCGGCTCCGCCTGCTGACCGAGCTGTCCTACAACGTCGAGGCGATCGGCCAGGGCATCGTGTCCAGCATCCACGCGACGAGACGCGGAGACGAGACGACCTACACGGTCGGCCGCAAGCTCGATATCGGCGGCTTCGACCTGTTCCACGGGCCCCGGCTGCTCGCGGTGCTCGTGCTCTGAGCCGGATCTGCCGTCGCCCTGAGCCTGTCTATCGAGGAATGTCACGCGGTCACGGCCGGCGCCGACAACGAGCCTCGACAACGCATCGCGAAAGGCGCAAATTGCGTCAATGGCGCAGACAGCGCAGACAGCGCAGGTCGAACGCGCAGCCTTCACACCTGGCCATCGCTGTAGGGGGACCTACGACGTTCAGTTCCTGAGTGCAGCCGTCCGGCCTCAGGTGTAAGCTCGTTCGACGCGGTGGACCCATGTCGCTGAACTTCAACGAGGGGAGGCTGTTCGCAGGCAGGTACCGCATCGTGCGCAGCATCGCGACCGGCGCGATGGGCGCGGTCTACGAGGTCGTGCACGTCGAGACGGAGCGGCGGCGGGCGCTCAAGGTGATGCACCCCCACCTCGCCGATAACCCCGAATTTCACGCCCGGTTCAAGCTCGAGGCGCGCATCGCCGCCCGCATCGCGACCGAGCACATCGTCGAGGTGTTCGACGCGGGGATCGACGAGGAGACCGGCATGCCGTTCCTCGTCATGGAGCTGCTCCGCGGCGAGGAGCTCAACAAGCGCCTCCGCCGCGCCGGGCGCCTGTCGCCGGCGGAGGTCATCGCCTACCTGCGCCAGACGGCGGTCGCCCTCGACAAGACGCACGCCGCCGGGGTCGTCCACCGCGATCTCAAGCCGGCGAACCTCTTCCTGGCGGCGAGCGACGACGACGACGAGCTCCGCATCAAGGTGCTCGACTTCGGCATTGCCAAGCTCGTCGCCGAGACGTCGCTCGACTCGGCGACGACCGCGGCCCTCGGGACGCCGCTCTACATGGCGCCCGAGCAGTTCAGCGGCGCGTCGATCTCGAAGGCCGCCGACCTCTTTGCCCTCGGCATGATCGCGTACACGCTCCTCGTCGGCAAGGCCTACTGGCTGAACGACATGCGGGAGTTCAGCAACACGCTCGCGTTCGCGGTGATCGCAATGTACGGCCCGCAGGAGCCCCCGTGTGCGCGCGCGGAGGCCGACGGGGTGATGCTGCCCCCGGCCTTCGACGCGTGGTTCTCGAAGGCGACGGCGCGCGACCCGACGGCGCGCTTTTCGACCGCATCGGCCGCCGTGGCGGCGCTCGCCGAGATCTTCGACATCGTGCCCGTGCCGATGAGCTCGTCGCTCCTGTCCAGGGTGGACACGCCGGACCCGCGTGGGGGTCAGGGGCCCGCGTCGTCGGTGCCTGTGGCCGCCCAGTCCTCCAGCACGGGCGTGGAGACCAGGATCGTCGTCGCCGCGAGGCCGCGGAGCCGGTCCGCGATCGCTGCCGCGGCCCTCGCCCTGGCCGGCGGAGGCGCCATCGCGTTGGCCTCGCTGCGCGGGGGTGTGCCCCCTGCCCCCGGCACTGCGGAGGACGTGCCGGCGGCCGTGGCTGCAGCCGCCTCGCCGACCCCCGCGCCGACCTGGGCCGGGTCGGCTCCCGCTCTCCCCGAGGCCTCCGGGACGCCTGGAGCGCCCGGCCTCGTGACGCCCGCGACGAAAGCCTCCGCGTCGCGCGAGGACGGCGACCGGACGCCCGCCCCCGCAGCAGCGTCCGCGAGCGCGAGGGCCTCGATGCCGCCGCCCGCCGCGGCGCATTCGCCCGCCGCAGCGCATTCGCCCGGCGCGGCGCCTTCGCCCGGCGCGGCGCCCTCGCCCTCGCCCGGCGCGGCGCCTTCGCCCGACGCGGGGCACGGGCCCACGCCGGCCGCGGAGCCGTCCGCTTCCTCCTCGGCCAGGCCCCGGGAGTCGCTCTACTCGGCGGACTGACGTCGCGGCCTCTGCGGCGGCCGGATGCAGCGGCAGCGGAGCGGTGCTTTTCTTGCCTGGCGCGATACCGGGGATGATATCTCCTGCCCCACCAATGCGATTCGTCTGGCCTGCGCCCGTGTTGAGCGGATTGCTGAGCATCGCCCTCATCGCTCCGGCCAGCGCGCAACCCGACGCCGTCGCCGTGGCCGAGTCGCTCTTCAACCGCGGTCTCGCGGACATGCTGGCGGGCCGGTATCCGGCGGGCTGCCCTGCCCTCGCCGAGAGCTATCGGCTCGATCCTCGCGCAGGGCGGCTGTTCACGCTCGCCGAGTGCGAGGCCCGGTGGGGGCGCATCGCCACCGCCGTCGCGCGCTACAACGATTTTCTGGCGCTGTATTCCCGCATGTCGGAAGCCGAGAAGCTCCAGCAGCACGAGCGCTACAAGGTCGCGCTCGAGCAGCGCAACGCGCTCGCGCCGCTCGTGCCGCAACTCACGCTATCGCTGCCGAGCGGCGCGCCCGCGGGCACGGTCGTGCAGCGCGACGGCATCACCCTGGAGCGGCCTTCCCTCGGCATCGCGCTCCCCGTCAACCCGGGAGAGCACGTCGTGACGACGAGGGCGCCAGGGGGGCCCGTGCACGAGGTGCGGTTCACGATCGACAAGTCCGCGTCGAGGACGATCGAGCTCGAGGTGAAGCTCCCCGTCGAGGAGCCGCCGCGCGCGAGGCCGATGGATCGGCCGCCCAGCCAGGTCGTCGGGCCGCCCGTGAAGCCCATCGAGGGGCCCGCTCCGTCCACGGAGACGTCCGGGCCCAGCGGCCGCCGTGTCGTGACCTACGTGGCGGGCGGGCTCGCAGTGAGCGGGCTGGTCCTCGGGTCGGTGACCGGATGGATGGCGCTCAACGAGAGCAGCCGCGCGGCCGAGGCGTGCGAGGACGACGGCCCCGGCGCGGCGACATGCAGCCCCGAAGGGAAGGCCGCCGGCGACCGCGCGAAGGACCTCGGGAAGGTGAGCACGATCGGCTTCAGCGCCGGGGCGGTGCTGGCGGGCGCGGCGGTGCTGCTCTTCCTGACGGAGCCGTCCCCGCCCGGCCCGCGGGCGGCCGCGGCGGCCCGCTCGCAGGCCAGCGCCGCACCCCGCCCGAGGGCCGGCGCGGTGAGCTGGTCGCTGCTCGCCGGACCGAACGGCGGCGGCGTCGCGGTGCACAGCCGGTGGTGAGCCAGCCCGCGCCCGTCGCCGCCGGCGCGTACGCCCGGTAGCGCTGCGCGCCCACGGCGCCCCTCGCGCTCCGCACGCTGGCGCCTCGCGCCGCGCGCACAGGGTGGGCTCACGTGCCCTTGCGCTCACGTTGCCAGAGGCGGTGCACGGTGAATCCATGACGGGATCTCCCCGACTCGTCGAAACCGTGCGTCTCGTCGTGGGACGCGATCGGATATAGTATCAATAAAAAACTACAGGCCGGCGCGCCCGGGTGGTAGTTGGCGATGAGGAAAGGACAACTCATGATCACGAAGACCACGATGGCCATGTTCGGGCTCGCCGCCTGCGGGTTGCTCGCGGGCTGCACGGAGACGCTCGACTCGAAGCAGATCCGCACCGGAGGGATCTCGGCGACCCTGGAGGCGACCGCCGAGAGCGCGTCGTCGACGAGCCTGAAGGCCACCCTCAAGGCAGGCGGCGACGAGAGCAACACCTACGTCATCCTGAGCGCGGGAGACCGGATCTCGGCGACGGCGGACGACGAGGAGGTCGAGATGCGCTCCGAGAGCGCCGGGGTCTATGTGGCTCACTTCGACGTCGGGGAAGGAGGCACCGAGTTCACGGTGCGGCTCGACCGCGAGGACGACGACGACGCGCCGGACAACGCCGGGACGCTCCCCGACCCGTTCGAGCTCGAGGCGCTGCCCAAGGAGCCGGTCCCGCGCGGCGAGGACCTCACGATCGCGTGGTCGCCGAGCGGCTCGGGGGACGACATGGTGATCCGGGTGGACGGCGACTGCATCTTCTCCAAGACGTTCGATGTGGGGGGCGACACGGGGACGTACACCATCGAGGCGGGCGAGCTGGACCCGACGAGCTCACAGGAGCCCGAGACCTGCGATGTGGACCTCGTGATCAGCCGCACGCGCGGCGGCACGACGGACAAGACCCTGGACCCGGAGAGCTCGTTCGAGCTGGCCCAGGTCCGGGAAGGCCGTTTCACCTCGGCGCCCTGAGGCACCCCCGGCCCTCTGCCCCCCTCGCGCGGAGCCTCCCCGGCGTCAGCGCGGGGCAGCAAGCTCAGCCGGACAGCGCGGGCGCGGTCGTCCTCGCGAGGGCCCACCAGCATCCGGTCCCCATCACCAGCACGGGTCAGCCTGTCGAGATCTGCGCCTACCGGTAGAAGGCGACGTCGTCGACCCAGATATCGAACGCCTGCCTCGGATCGAAGCTGAAATAGAAGCCCCAGAGCTGATCCATGGCGGGCGCGTTGAACTGCTGACCGAACCCTTCCTGTTCGAGGCACTTCGCTGGAACCTTGAAATGCTTCCAGTCGTCCGCCAGCACGACGCGCTTGTGGAAATGGTCGTTGCATTGGTCGTTCGCGTTGTCGCAGATGCCCCCCGTATGACGGGTCTGCCGCTCGACGAACATCACCTTCAGCCTCCTGGAGGAGCCCTCCGCGGCGCGGGCCCAGAAGGTGATGCCGCGGTAAGCGGAGGCGTCGTAGTAGTCATCGTCGTTCACGAAGACGGCAACGCCGGCTCCCCAGACACGGAAGCCGTTATTGGCGCTTGTGTGCAGGGCCACAAGGCTATCGCCGCGCGGAGGGTCGAGGGGGGTCATCAGGTCAGGCTCGTTCGCAGGCTCGTGGATTCCTCCCACGGACTCGTCGTGGTCCATGAACCAGGTCCCTTCCCGAGGGGCTGGGCCGTCGCCGTCGAGGATCCAGAGGTCCTCGTCTTCCATGTCGTCGATGATCGACAGCTCCAGGCTCTCCCCCGGCATCACCTCGAGGACCTCACACTCCGGATCCGGACCGCCGCCCCCAGCGCCCCCTCCCCCGGCGCCGCTGCTTGCGGTCGCGCCCCCTGAGCCGCTGCTCGCGGTTGCGCCCCCTGAGCCGCTGCTTGCGGTTGCGCCCCCGCCGTCACCGCCTCCTGCGCCGCCGCCCCCGGCGGCCCCGCCCACGGTGTCGTAGCTCTTGTCGAAGCCGAAGATCTGCGCGCATCCGAGCCCGAGCATCGCGATGGCACATGCGCCGGCGCACCCAACGAAAAACAGCCCTGTCTTCCTTCTCATGGCAGTCTTCCCGACATCTTCTATGAACGAGGGTAGGACGGTGTCCGCCCAAATGAAATGGGGACATGGCCGGGGCGCCTCGCGACCGCCTGCCGCCGCCCTGCCCCCGAGGAGCCAGTCGCCGCAGATCCCCCGGCGCGACGACACAGCTCGAGGGAGCGCTCCTCACACCAGTTACCTCAGGCGAGCGATGTGAGGAGCCCGCGATCGCCCTCGTCCCCTCGCGCCGGCGGCGCGCTGCCGCGCATCCGGGGCCCGCAGGGGAGCGGCGCCGGCTCAGGCGAACAGCGCGGCGTAGTCGTCCTCGCGAAAGCCCACCAGCACCCGGTTGCCCTTCACCAGCACGGGCCGCTTGACGAGCTTCCCATCCTCGCTGAGCCACCGCGCGACCTCCGCGTCGCTCGCGGCGTCCACCCGCGCCTTGCCAAGGGCGCGGTAGCTCTGCCCGCTCGTGTTGAGCCACCGGCGCACCGGGAGCCCGCTGGCCGGGACCCACCGGGCGAGCTCCTCGGCCGTCGGCGGCTCGTCGACGATGGGCCGGACGGCGACGTCCACGCCGCGCTCGCCGAGCCACTTCAGCGCCTTCTTGCAGGTGCTGCAGCCGGCATAGGAGAGGATCTGAACCTTGCTCATGCCGGCCTTCTGCCCTCGCCCCCGGGAGAGGGCAAGCCCGATGGAAATGCAGGAGAAACGCAGCCGTCGCCACAGCCGAGGGCCGTCACTGGAAAGATTCCCCATAGCAAGAGAGAAACCCGAGCTCGCATAAGCAAAGACCTCGGTCCGGAAGCGAGCAAAGCGCAGAGTCACCACGGCTCGGCGGCGGGCCCAGGCCGCCGCGCAGGGCGCAAGAATTGCCACATCGCGCGACGGGCCGTCTGGTATACGTGCGCGGAAAGGAGCCGCCTCCCGCGGCAGCGACCCTCGTGATCCGCCTCGATTCTATCAGCAAGCAGCACGGTAAGCAGATCCTCTTCCTCGAGGCCTCGGCGGCGGTGAACCGCGGCGAGAAGATCGGCCTGGTCGGGCCGAACGGCTCCGGCAAGACGACGATCTTCCGGATGATCACCAAGGAGGAGGCGCCCGACGGCGGCCAGGTCGCGATCGACCGCGGCGTCACCATCGGCTACTTCAGCCAGGATGTCGGCGAGATGAAGGGCAGGAGCGCCGTCGCCGAGACCATGGACGGCGCCGGCCCGGTCTCCACCGTCGCCGCGGAGCTCCGCGACCTCGAGGCCGCGCTCGCCGACCCCGAGCGCATGGACGAGATGGAAAGCCTGATCGAGCGCTTCGGGCAGGCGCAGGCCCGCTACGAGGAGCTCGGCGGCTACGCGCTCGACGCCAAGGCGCGCGAGATCCTCGCCGGCCTCGGCTTCAGCCAGGCCACGATGGACGGCGACGTCGGCGCCCTCTCGGGCGGCTGGAAGATGCGCGTCGCGCTCGCGCGCATCCTCCTCATGCGGCCTGACGCGCTCCTGCTCGACGAGCCGACCAACCACCTCGACATCGAGTCGATCATCTGGCTCGAAGGGTACCTGAAGCAGTATCCAGGCGCGCTCGTCATGACCTCGCACGACCGCGAGTTCATGAACCGCATCGTCACGAAGATCATCGAGATCGACGGCGGCGAGCTCACCAGCTACTCGGGCAATTACGAGTTTTACGAGCAGCAGCGCGCCATCAACGAGCAGCAGGCCGAGGCCCAGTACGAGCGCCAGCAGGCGATGCTCGCGAAGGAGATGCGCTTCATCGAGCGCTTCAAGGCGCAGGCCGCCAAGGCGGCGCAGGTCCAGTCGCGCGTGAAGAAGCTCGAGAAGATCGACAAGGTCGAGCCGCCGAAGCGCCGGAAAACCATCCGCTTCGAGTTCAAGCCCGCGCCGCGCTCGGGCGACGACGTGGCGCGCCTCGACGGGGTCAGGAAATCGTTCGGAGGCCGCCCCATCTACGACGGGCTCGATCTCCTGATCCGCCGCCGCGAGCGCTGGTGCGTCATGGGCGTGAACGGCGCCGGCAAATCCACCCTCCTCAAGCTCGTCGCGGGGACCTCCGCGCCGGACGCCGGCGAGGTGAGCGTCGGCGCGAGCGTCAAGATGGGGTACTTCGCGCAGCACGCGATGGAGCTCCTCGACCCGACCCGCTCCGTCTGGGAGTCCATCGTCGCGAGCTTCCCCCAGGCCTCCATCGGCTCGCTCCGCACGCTCGCCGGCGCATTCGGCTTCTCCGGCGACGACATCGACAAGCCCTGTCGCATCCTGTCCGGCGGCGAGAAGGCCCGCCTCGTGCTCGCGATCATGCTCTACGATCCGCCGAATTTCCTCGTCCTCGACGAGCCGACCAACCACCTCGATATGGCGACCAAGGAGATGCTCGTCGGGGCGCTCGCCTCGTTCGAGGGCACCATGCTGTTCGTCTCGCACGATCGCCGCTTCCTCGCCTCGCTGTCGAACCGCGTCCTCGAGCTCGTGCCCGAGGGACCGCGCGTCTACGGCGGCGGATACCTGGAGTATGTCGCCCAGAGCGGACACGAGGCGCCAGGCATCCGGAGCTGACAGGGCCCTCGCGCGTGGCCGCGCGGGGCGCGCCCGGCCATGCGGGCTGCACCTGAGCTAGACTCCCGCTCGTCGGCTCCATTCACCGCGCGGCGCGAGGTGAACACACGCTCAAGGTTTCGCGCTATCGTAAGGGCCTAGATGGATCAGCTCGGTAGACCGAGCCCAAAGCGGCTCTCCGGCTTCATCCAGCGCCACCGCGACGCGGTCCTGGAGGCATGGAAACAGCGAGTCCGCGCGATGAGCCCGGCGCGGCGGCTGTCGGATCCGATGTTGATCGACCACGTCCCGAACGTCCTCGACTACATCGCCGAGGTCACGGGCAGCGCGAGCACGGGGGCCGCGGTCGACCGGAAGCTCCAGGGCATGCCCGGGTATCACGCGCTGAGCCGGCTGGCCCACGGGTACGACCTCGCCGACGTGGTGATGGAATACGCGGCGCTCCGCGCCGTGATCCTGGAGCTCTGGGAGCGGGACGGCGGCGGGGACGGCGGGCGCGAGCTGATCCAGCTGAACGCGGCGCTCGACGAGGCGATCGCGGACGCCGTGTCGCGCTACCAGGAGGCGCGCGTGCGCCTGCTCCAGGCGCTCGACGTGATCTCGGCGGCCGCCCTCGGCAGCAGCGACCTGGATACCTTCCTGAAGGCGCTCATCCGGGCCACGCGGGAGGCGGCGGCCGCCGTGGATGTGGCGATCGTCCTGCTCGGGGACGGGGACCGCCTCGAGGTGCACGCGACCGCCGGCCTCGACGACGGGCCGCTGCTCGGCCCGCCGCTCGAGGCGACGCGGGAGCTCGCCCGGGCGGTCCTCGCGCTGCGCGGGCCCACCTCGCTCGACGCCGCGCTCCCGACCTTGCCCGTGACGGCGCGGGAGATCCGGTCGAGGGGGCTGCGCGCCGTCTACGGCGTGCCGCTGCTCCACGGGGGGCATCCGATCGGCGTCGCGATCCTCGGCTCCCGCAGCGCCAAGGAGTTCTCCGACGAGGACCTGCTGATGCTCCGCACGATGACCAACCGGGCGACCGGGATCATCGTGCAGGCGCAGCTCGTCGCGAAGGAGCGCGCGTCGCGGCACCAGGCGGACGACGCCCGCGCGCTGCTCGCGACCGTGGTCGAGCAGATGCCGGCGGGGCTCATCATCGGCGAGCGGGAGACGGGGCGCGTCCTGCTCACGAACCAGCAGGCCACGGCGATCTTCCGGGGGTCGCTCGCCGGCATCCAGAGCATCGAGGGCTACAACCTCTACCGGGGGTTCCATCCGCGGTCGGGCAAGCCGTACGAGACGTGGGAGTGGCCGCTCGCGCGCACCGTCACGACCGGCGAGGTCGTGAACGACGAGGAGATCGACCTGCTCCGCGGCGACGGCACGTGGGGGCGGATCCTCGTGCGCTCGTCGCCGGTCCGGGATCCGGGCGGGCGCGTCTCGGCGGGGGTCGTGACCTTCTTCGACATCACCGAGCGCACGCGCGCCGAGCAGGGGCAACGCTTCCTCGCCGCCGCGAGCGCCGCCCTGAGCGACAGCCTCGATCTCCAGGGCACGCTCGACCGGCTCGGCCGCCTCACGGTCCCCGAGCTCGCGGACTGGTGCGTCATCCAGACGCTCCCGGAGCTCGAGGCGGCGCGGCGGATCACGGTGACGCACGCGGACCCGGAGGCGGTCCGGAGGGCGCGCGCGCTCTTCCGCGAGGTGGATCCGCCTCCGGGGCTCGCCGCGCTGATGGAGAAGGCCCCCTGTATCGAGCGCCCGGAGCTCGTCCGGGACCTGTCGCACCCGCTGCTCGCCTCGCTCGGCGAGCACGCCGCCTTCCGCCGGCTCGTCGGCGAGCTCGGGATCACGTCGGCCATGGTGGTCCCGATGGTCGCGCGGGGCCGCACGTTCGGCTGCATCACCCTGGCGACCGCGGAGTCCGGCCGGATCTACGACGAGGCGGACCTCGCGGTCGCGCACGATCTGGCGCAGCGGGCGGCGCTCGCCGCGGACAACGCCCGGGTCTACGAGGCCGCGCAGCGCGCCATCGAGCTCCGGGACAACGTGCTCGCCACGGTGTCCCACGACCTCAGGAACCCCCTGAGCGCGATCATCACCGCGGCCGCCGTGATGACCAAGCGCGCGGCGGTGCGCGGGGACACGGGCGATTCGAAGGCGATCCAGGCGATCCAGCGCTCGGCGCACCGGATGGATCGGCTGCTCCACGACCTGCTCGACTTCGCGAGCCTCCGCGCCGGCCGGCTGGCGCTGCGCCGGCAGCCGCAGGACCCGCGGGAGATCGGCCGGGAGGCGGTCGAGACGTTCGAGCCGCAGGCCCAGGAGAAGGGGATCCACCTGGGCGTCGTGTCGTCGACCGAGGACGTCCCGCTCGTCGTGTGCGATCGCGATCGCGTGCTCCAGGTGCTCTCGAACCTCCTGAGCAACGCGGTCAAGGTGACGGGCGCCCAGGGGTCGGTCACGGTGCGGTGCGAGCATCGGGAGGAGCACGTCCTCTTCTCGGTGGCGGACACGGGGCCGGGGATCCCGGAGGACGAGCTGCCCTACCTCTTCGAGCGGTTCTGGCGCGGCCAGCGGAACGGCTACAAGGGCACCGGGCTCGGGCTGGCCATCGCCCGGGAGCTCGTTGTCGCGCACGGGGGGACCATCCACGTGGAGAGCCGCGTGGGCGTGGGGACCACCTTCCGGTTCACGATCCCCGTGGGGAACGCCGAGGCTGAGCCGGCGGCGGGTCGCGCGGCCGGGCAGGAGCGGCCGGCGGCGGGTCGCGCGGCCGGGGGGTGAGCCCGCGGCGAGCGCGCCGGCACGGCCTCCGCGGAGGAGTGGACGATCGCGCGCGCCGGCCCCAGAGGCCTCCGGAAGGAGGAAACATGGGAGACGAGACAACGCACGACCCGCTGGACGCGCCGCGCGCCGCGGGCGAGGTCAGCGAGGAGAAGCGGCCTCACCCGCAGGCGGACGTCCCCGGCGTCCGCGGGCCGATCACGTCGTCCGGCGAACGAGAGGATGCTCCCCCCGGCGAGGTCGAGACCTGGGGCAGCGAGGGCGGCGCCGGCGTGTACGAGGGGGGGCCGGTCGTCTCGGACACGAAGCTCCCCGCGGGGAGCTCTGGCCGCAAGCCTTCGTAATTACATATATTTTAGCGAGGCCGCGGTTCGCGGCGTCTCGCGGTCGGCCGCCGGCTCACGGCTGCTGCTGCTGCGTCGGCCTGGGCGCGCACCGATGCATGTAGGCAGGCTCGGGGCAGCCTTCGTGGGTCAGGATCTCGTTTTCCTGGCACTTCACGAGCGCCGCCCGGATGTCGAGGCACTTCCCGGGCCCCGCCTCCACGCACCGGTGCACCGGGGTGGTCCCGTTGGCGCAGCCATCGAGCTGCCCCTCGGGGCAGGCAAGGAGCGGCCCGACCGAGCAGTCGCTCTCCGGTGTCGGATCGGTCGCTGTCGTCGACGTCCCCTGGGTCGCCTGCTGCCGGGGCGTGCAGGCGGCGCTCCCGGCGAGCGTGAGCCCCGTGAAGAGGAAGAGCAGGCCCCGGCGGGGCGAGCTGCTGCGCGTGTTCATGCGGTCGTTCTCCGTGGGTGAGGTCGTGCCGGGAACCCGAAAGGCAGGTCGCCGCCCGGCGCGCCCGGCAGACTACTCCACGGAACGACGGAACGACGTCGTCCGGGCGCTTTTGCCGGCTGCCAGAGAGGCCGCGCACCTCAACCACGGTCGGAACGAGCTGAGCCGCCCGCCCGCCTCAACCCCGGTCGGGCCGCCTCAACCACGGTCGGGCCGCCTCAACCACGGTCGGGCCGGGCCGCCCCAACCCCGGTCGGGCCGCCCCAACCCCGGTCGGGCCGCCTCAACCACGGTCGGGCCGGGCCGCCCCAACCCCGGTCGGGCCGCCTCAACCACGGTCAGAACGCGCCGCCGCCGTGCGCGAGCAGCGCCCAGCTGTCTCCGCCCGTCTGGGTCGCCGAGCCGCGGACGGTCAGGTCGTCGAAGAAGGCAGGGCGGAAGTTGAGCCGGGCGCCCAGCTTGACGTTGCGCGTGACAAGCCGCTCCACCCCCGCGGTGAGCGGCACCGACACCGCGAACGCGTCGCCGCCCTCGCCCGCCCAGCCCGTGTAGCCCACCCCCGCGACCACGAACGGCTGCACGATCGCCTCGTCGGCGCGCAGGACGTTGTAGCGCAGCCCTGCATCGAGCGAGGTCATCACGAGCGACCTCCCCAGCGTCGCTCGCTGGTTCACCGAGCCGATGTAGTTCGCCTCGACAGCCACGCGCGGCGACATGCTCCCGGTCACGCGCACGTTCCAGGTGGGCCCGACGCCCGCGGTGCCGCCCAGGTAGCCCAGCATGCCGAAGCCGCCCTCGACCGCGATCGAGGGCTCGGGGATGCGCCGGATGAGCGGCTGATCCGCCGGAGGGACATTGCCCAGCGGCCGATCGCGCTGTTCCGGTCGCGCCGCCCCCTGCGCCTCCGCCGCGCCGGCGAGCGCCATCATGGCGGCGGCGGCCAAGGCCGGCGCCGCGAATCGTTGCGTGCTCATTGCTGTTCTCCCCCCATGGACCGGTTCCGTCGTCGACGACCGCCTCGTGCACACCGCAGGCCACGCGCGGCTGTGCAGCGCGGGTCCGGCGGCCCCACCCCGCGCCACACGCCCGCCTCCGCGCGGCCGCGTCCGCCGGCGAAACCGCGCCGCCGCTCGCACGTAACCCGTACGTGGAAGTGAAGCGAGGCGCGCCCGAGCGACCCCTCGCTCGCTCGGATCGGATGCCGCTTGCGGCCGCGAACCAGCTCGGATCGACAGCGACATCGAGCGAGCGGATGGGGGGACGGGCAGCCCCGATCTCCCTTCCCGTCCTCCTGCCTTCCTGTTCAAGTGGAGAGCGCCACGCGACCGGGACGGCCGCGCATCAACCCATGGAATCCAGGAGACGATCATGACGACGATGCGAACAAGGCCCCTGCTCCTCCTCGTGCTCGCGGCCGTCGGGCCGGGCGCGGCCGCATGCCAGGGGGAGCCGCCGCCGCCCCTCGCGCCCGCCGCGACCGAGCTCAAGGCGCCGGAGCCGAAGGCGCCCGCCGCGGCGGCCTTCGCGATCGACAGGGCGGGCAGCAAACTCGAGCTCGCGATGGACGCGCCGCGGGAGAAGATCCGCGGGCGGATCGAGGGCGCCGCCGGGGGGACGTTGCAGGTCGATCCCGCCGACATCACGAGGACGACAGGCCTCATCACGGTCGACCTCTCCACGCTCGAGCTCTTCCAGACCGCCGTCGGCGACGACGGCAAGCCCGGCGAGGAGAAGAAGAGCGACCTGCAGAACGAGCACGCTCGCACCTGGCTCGAGATCTCGAAGGACACGCCCGACGACGTCCGAGCGAAGAACGAGAAGGCCCAGTTCGCGATCCGGTCGATCTCGACCGCCGGCGAGAAGGACCTCTCGAAGCTGTCCGGCGCGGAGCGGACGGTGACCGTCACCGCATCGGGCGACCTCCTGCTGCACCAGCGGCAGACCCCGAGGACCGTGGAGCTCATCGCCACGTTCAGGTACGAGGGCGACAGGCCCGCCGCCGTCACCGTGAAGACGGCGAAGCCGTTCTCGGTCGGGCTGGCCGAGCACGACGTCCGCCCGCGCGAGGCGTTCGGCAAGCTCGCCCAGAAGACGCTCGAGGTGCTGTCGCCCAAGGTCGCCAAAGAGGCGATGGTGTCGCTGGAGCTCACCGCGACCGCCGGCGCTGCGGCCACGGCGCCCGCGGGCAGCGCCGCGCGGTGAGCGCCGCGCGCGCCGCCGGCGAGCCCGGTGGCCCCCCAGTGAGCCGTTGCGGCGCCGTGGCGGGTCTGGGAAACATGGCGCTCCGGACGCCGCCGGGAAACCGGATCACGCCTCGCCCGTAAGGGGTGCAGGCCCGTCGATGACGAGAACCAGAGGAGCCACACGATGCTGTCGAAGAAGAGCATTTACGAGACGCTCGCCGCGCTGAGCGCCGGTGCCATGCTGATGAGCGGCTGTGGCGGCGCGCAGGCGCCGGTCAACGCGACCGAGGTCCCCGCCGAGCAGGAGGCGACCCCGGTCGCGCCGGCCGAGCCCGCGCCGGCCGAGACCACCTCCGGCGACGCCGCCGCGGGCGCGAACGTCCCCGCGGCCCCGGCCGCGCCGGAAGCCCCGGCGGCGCCGCCCGCGAGCGACGTGCAGTCCGCCGCGACGGCGCCGCAGGTCGCCCCCACGGCCACCCCGGCGCCCGTCCCGCCCACGCCGACCGCCGCCCCGGCCAAGCCCGCCGCGAAGAAGCCGGGCGCCAAGAAGGCCGGCCACGCGGGCTGTGGCCAGGGCACCTGCGGCTGATCCCGATCGGCCCTGCCCGCCCCGCACCCCCATGACCGGCAGCGCGCTCACCGGCGTCGGCCTCGGGCTCCGATGGGAGTTCCTCGACGAGGTGCTCGCGGCGCTCGATGCGCCCGGCGAGGGCGCGCGCGGCGCGGCGCTGCCCGTCCCCTTCTTCGAGCTCTCCCCCGAGAACTACATGCGCCGCGGCGGCTACTTCCCCGCCGCGATCGAGCGCGTCCGGGAGCACCGCGCGATCCTGACGCACGGGCTCACCCTGTCGGTCGGCGGGGTCGATCCGCTCGACGACGGCTACCTGCGCGCGCTGCGGGGGTTCGTCGATCGGCTCGATCCCCCCTTCCACAGCGATCACCTGTGCTTCTCCGGCGTGGGCGGCAGGTTCCTCCACGACCTCTTGCCGCTCCCGCTCACCTCCGCGGCCGCCGCCCACGCCGCCGCCCGCATCCGCGAGACGGAGGAGCGGCTCGAGCGCCCGATGGCGATCGAGAACATCACCTACTACCTGGTCCCGGGCCGCGCCTCGCTCGACGAGGCCGACTTCCTCGTCGAGGTGCTCGAGCGCGCCGGCTGCGGGCTCCTGCTCGACGTGAACAACGTCTACGTCAACGCCCGGAACCACGGCTTCGACCCGGCCGCGTACCTGGAGAAAATTCCACCTGCACGCGTTGTCTCGATGCATGTGGCCGGGCATGCGTGGCGCGACGACGCGGAGGTCCTCGTCGACACGCACGGCGCGCCGGTCATCGAGCCCGTGCTCGACCTGCTCGCCCGCGCGGTCGCGCGGACCGGGCCGGTGCCGGTCGTGCTGGAGCGCGACAACGAGGTGCCGCCGCTCGAGGCGCTGCTCGCCGAGCTCGCCGAGGTCGACGCGGCGTACCGGCGCGGGCTCGCGGCGCGCGAGGCGCGGGCGTGAGCGCGGCGCGCGAGGCGCGGGCGTGAGCGCGGCGCGCGGAGACGCGGGTGTGAGCGCGGCGCGCGAGGCGCTGAACGAGCCGCCGCCGGAGCTCGCGGCGCTGCAGCGGGCGCTCCAGCTGAGCGTGAGCGCGCCGGACGGCGAGGCGATCGCGGCCGATCCGCGCGCGTGGCTCGCCCGCGCCGGGCTCGAGGGGCCGGACCTCGAGGCGATGGCCGCGCTCCCGCCGAAGCGGCTGCTGCTCTACCGGGGCCTCATCCGCCGCGGGCTGACAGGCGCGATCCGCGCCGGGATCCCGCGGACCGCGGCGCGCCTCGGTGCCCGGTTCGAGGCGGACGCGGCGCGCTTCCTCGACGTGGAGCTGCCCCGCTCGCGCTACCTCCGCGACGTCGCCTTCGATTTCGTGGGCTTCGCGGCGCCGCGCTGGGCCGAGGACCCGGAGGTGCCCGCCTACCTCGCGGATCTCGCGCGCCATGAGCTCGCCGCCTTCGCGGCGTCGTTCGCCGAGCCGGACGGGGAAGAGGCCGGCGCAGCGGGTCGACCGGACCCGACAGGTGACCCGGGTGCGCCGGACGCGCCGGACGCGCCCGCCTCCGGCGACGAGCTCTCCCTCGACCGCGGCGTGCGCTTCCAGCCGGCCGCGGCGCTCGTGCGCCACGAGCACGCGGTCCACAGGCTGCAGGGCGCCGAGTCGGCGCGCGACGTGCCGGCGCGCGAGCCCACGCGCCTGCTCGTGTACCGCGACGCCGGGCACGACGTGCGCTTCCTCGAGCTCACGCCGCTCGCGGCCGAGCTCCTCGGCCGCCTCCTCGCGGGCGCCACGCTCGGCGAGGCCGTGGTCCAGGGCTGCGCTGCGCTGGGGCACCCGGTCGACGGCCCGGTGCTGGAGAGCACCGCGGCCCTCCTGAGCGACCTCGCCGAGCGCGGGGCGCTCCTCGGACCGTCGCGCCGCGGGCCGCAGGCCCCGGGCGCGCCGAGCGAGACGCCACGCTGATCGCCGGCGCGCAACGGGTGTATGCCGTCGGAGCCGCCATGGACGAGCTCGCCCTGAACGCAGCGATGGACCGGTACGCGTGCGGCGACGCGCGCGCGTTCGCGGAGCTGCACCGCGCGCTGTCGACGCGCCTCCTCGCGTACCTCACCCGCATGTGCGGCTCCGAGACGCTCGCCGGCGACCTGGCGCAGGAGACGTTCCTGCGGATGCACCGCGCCCGATCGACCTTCGCCCAGGGCGGCGCCGTCACCCCGTGGGCCTACGCCATCGCGCGGAACGCGTACCTCGACCACGCGCGCGCCCAGAAGCACCGCAGCACCGAGCGCCTCCCGAGCGATCCTGGCGCGGAGCCGCCGGACGCGGACGGCGCCGACGGCGAGGCGGTCGCGATCGCCTCCGAGACGGCGCGGGCGGTCGAGCGCGTGCTCTCGTGCCTCCCGGCGTCGCAGCGCGAGGCGTTCGTCCTGCTCCGGTACGAGGGGCTGAGCGTGCAGGACGCCGCGGCGATCCTGGGGACGACCGGGACCGCGGTGAAGCTCCGCGCGTTCCGCGCCTACGAGGCGCTGCGCGCCGCGCTCGAGGAGCTCAAGCGGCGGCCCGGGGCGGAACGAGGCGCCGACAGGAGCGTAGAAAAGGGCCAGGAGAAGAGCGACAGGCCCGCGGCCGCGAGGCCGGAGCGGAGCGGTCGCCGTGGCAAGGGACAG
The DNA here is from genome assembly GCF_051521455.1 of Sorangium sp. So ce887. NCBI lineage: Bacteria > Pseudomonadati > Myxococcota > Polyangiales > Polyangiaceae > Sorangium > Sorangium sp. So ce887. Next base: position 8,593,002 of record NZ_CP150354.1, read on the forward strand.
GCGGGCGTCCGGGGAGGTGTCGATGGCGAATGAGCACGACCTGCTGAGGGGGATCGACGACATCCCCGATCCCGCGGCCCACCTCGCCGCGCGCCCGCCGCCCGCCCTGGCGGAGGCGCCGGCCGAGCCGTCGCTGACGCGCCCGGCGCGCGAGCGCCGCGCCCTGAGCGCGACCCTGGCCGGGCTCGCCTGGGTCCTGCTCTTCAGCTGGAGCGAGGGCCTCCGCGACGACCTCGGGTCACCCCGGGTGGTCGTCCCGCTCGCCGTCGTGGCGGTGCTCTCCGGCCTCGGCCTGCTGCTCGCGCTGAGGCCGCGCGCCCGGGGGCTGCCGGCGAGCGTGAGGGCGATCCAGGCGCTCGCCGTCGCGGTGCCGGTCGGATTCCTGGCCGCGGCCGTCGTGAGGTCGCGCGTGTCCGACCCGCCGGTGCCTCTGGAGCTGCACCTCCAGTGCATCGTGAGCGCCCTCTGCACGGCGCTCGTGCCGTTCGCGCTGGCGGCGCTCGTGCTGCGCCGCTCGTTCCTCTCGGCGCCGGCGTGGCGCGGCGCCGCGATCGGGTCCCTGTGCGGCCTCGGGGTGGTGGTTGGCGTCGAGGCGCACTGCGCGCTCGACGATCTCCTCCACGTCGCCTTCGCCCACGGCCTCCCGATCGCGGCCGGCGCGCTCCTCGGCGCCGCCGCCGGGGCGCTGCGCGGGCGCGCCTGAAGCGCCGCGCCGCATCGTGCGCCCTCCCCGGAAAGCGCCGCGCGGGGCGCGTCGGCCAAGCACGCCTCGCCCCGCATCGCGACGGGGAGCGCCGTGGCGCTTGCCCCGCGGCGCAGTCCGGGGATAACCCAGGTCCAGGTGAACGTGGATCGATCGATGCAGCGCACCTTCCTCTGCCTGGTGGCCGGACTGTGGCTCGGATGCGGCCGAGCCGGCGCCGGGACCGCGAACAACGGCGCGACGACGGGCACCTCCGGGAGCGGCGGTGACAGCATGAGCCAAGGCAACGGCACGACCAGCACCGGCACCGGCGGCAACGGCAGCAGCGCGAGCAGCACCGGCGCCGGCACCGGCACCGGCGGTGGCGCCGGCGGTGGCGCGCAGCCCACCGGCGCGCCCCTGGTTTACGTCGGGGGCCACGAGGGCATCTACGTCTTCCGCCTGGACGACGCCGACGGCGCGCTCTCGGCCGTGCAGGGCCCGCTCGACGCCGAGATGAACCCGACCTTCCTCGCCGTCGATCCCGCGCGCCAGCGCCTCTTCGCGGTGAACGAGCTGAGCGAGGTGGACGGGGAGATGTCGGGGGCGGTCAGCGCGTTCCGGATCCACCCGCAGGCCGGGACGCTCGAGCTCATCAACCGGGTCTCGTCGAAGGGCCAGGGCCCTGCCCACCTGTCCACGGATCGGTCCGGGCGCTTCGTCCTCGTCGCCAACTACGGCGGCGGGACGGCGGCGGTGCTCCCCGTCGGCCAGGAGGGCGCGCTCGGCCAGGCGGCCTCCGAGGTGTCCTTCGGGCGCCGGACGAGGTCGCACCACGCCGTGACCGATCCGGCCAACGGGTTCGCCTTCGTCACGAACCTCGGGAGCAACGCGATAGCCCAGCTCACCTTCGACGCGGAGACGGGCCGGATGGAGCCGAACGACCCGCCGGCGCTCTCGTTCTCCGCGGGCACGGCGCCCCGGCACCTCGAATTCCACCCGAACGGCCGGTTCGCCTACGTGATCAACGAGTCCGCCGACTCGATTACCACCCTGAGCTACGATCCGTCGCGCGGGACGCTGTCCGCCCTCGACACCGTCTCGACGCTCCCCGACGGCGTGAGCGGCGAGGAGAACGCGTGCGCCGAGATCCAGGTGTCCCCGTCGGGCAAGTTCGTTTACGGGTCGAACCGGGGTCACGACAGCATCGCCATCTTCGCGGTTGATCCCGAGCGGGGCACGCTCACGCCCGCCGGCCACGCGTCGACGCGGGGCAAGACGCCGCGCCATTTCCAGATCGCGAAGACAGGCAAGCTGCTGCTGGTCGCGAACCAGGATTCGGGGAACATCGTCGCGTTTCACGTGGACGAGGCGACGGGCGCCCTCGAGCCGACAGGCCGGGTCACGGAGGTCCCCGAGCCCACCTATGTCGGGATCGTGGCCGAGCTGGGCCGGTGACCGGGGCGCCCTCCCCTGGGCACGCCCCCGGGCCCTCCGGTGGATTCGCTACATCGCCGCGACGCGCCTCTGCTTGTCTTCCAGGGAGAGGTCCTCGATCCGGTGCGCGAGGCCCCAGCGATGGCCGTACGGATCGCGGAGCCAGGCCATCCTGTCTCCGAACGGCTGATCCTGCGGCGGGCGCTCGATCGTCGCGCCCGCCGCGGCGGCCTGCGCGGCGAGCGCGTCCACGTCCTCCACGTAAACGACGATGCTCGCGCTGGTGCCCTTCAGCGTCTCGGGGCTGACGGCGCCGAGCTCGGGATACTCATCCGACAGGAAGAACCGGGCTCGACCGATCGACAGCTCGGCGTGGCCGATCCGCCCATCGGGCATCGTGACGCGCCAGTCCTCGCGCGCGCCGAAAGCGCGCTTGTAGAAATCGATCGCCTCCACGGCGTTGCGCGCGCTCAGGTAGGGAAAGCACGTCTGACCTTCGGGGACGGGGGGTACCTGGCTCTTCGTCATCGTCGCGCTCCTTGGTGCTCGAATCGCATCGCGATCGTTCCCGGGGGAACGGCGGATGTCGCCTTCCTGCCTAGAGGATCGCGCCGCCGACGTATTGGAAGAAATTTACCTGCGCGCCTTGGATGCCGATGAGCCCGCCTTCTCGGTCGGCGCCGGTCGCGTCCCCGTCACCTCACCCATGGCTCTCCTCTGCCCCCATCGCCCAGTGCTCCTTGACGCAAGCGTCATCTACACGTATGCCCTCTCACAACAACTGCGTGAGCTGCGCAAAGACCTCGTGCTGCAACGAGTACGACGCGAGCGCCGGTGATGCTCGCTGTGTTTGCCTTGTCGACTGCCTGGCCGGCGACAACCCAGTCTCTATCTGCACCCTGCCCGACAACTGCGGCCCCGCCGATCGGGTCTTCACGGAGGCAGCCTCGTGCCTGGACGACGCCTGTCAGGCGCAGTGCCCGAGCCCGGGCGCTCTCGGCGCCGACTCGACAGACCGCGCGCCGCCCAGCGGCGCGAAAGACGTCGGCGTCGGGGACTCTCCGTTCGCCGGAGACGCCCCATGAACGCGAGCGCTTAGCGGACGTTCGAGGTCGTCGAGCACGGACGGTGGGACACGTCGGAACCGAAGCAGGAACTCATGGTCATGCCCACTGAATCGACCGAGCGCGCGACCGTTGTCGCGGTCGGCGACGAGCTCGCCGGCACCCACGTCTGGCACGTCCTGAGCCACGCGCTTCAGGTGAGGCTTTCCCTCGACGAGCGCGAGGGTCTACCAGGGCTCATCCGGCACAGCGAGAGGCAGGAGACCACGGGCCCGATCTGCGACTCGGGACGCTTCGCCACGGCCCTGGTGGGAAAGTTGCGCGTCGACCGGCGAGGCGAGCTCGCGGACGCGATCGTGTCGTTGCTGGGCGGCGGCCCGATCGACGCCGACCCGATGCCCTGGCTCAACGAGGTTCAAGGAAAGATCGCCATCAGGAGCCAGACGGCCGCAGCGCACCGCGCCTGCGGGCACCACGAGATGGCGAGCCTGGTCGAGAACACCCTGTCGCTCGACCTCCGGGTGGCGCTGAGAGAGCGGCTTTGCGCCGATGGGCGCCGCGACCTCGCGGATGCCATCTCGAGGGCGACCTATGCCTACGAAGAACAGGAGCGCTGCGAAACAGGAGCGCCGGCTCCGGCCCAGCCGCCCGTACCGGCTACGAAGTACGAGCCCCCGCCCGATGTCGCTGCCCGCTGGGCCCTCGCCGACGCGCTCGGCCGCACCCACCCCGCGGGCGTCCTGGCCTATGCGCTCGTCACCAAGCTTCGCTCCGAGGGCCGCGACGTGCTCGCAGGCTCGCTCATGATGTTCTGGGCGCGCGGCATTGCCGGGCCGATCGTCGACCCGGCACGGCTCGCGGCCGACCTGGTCGCTCAGCTCCGCGTCGAAGGACGCGGGGAGCTCGCGGACACCATCGCATTGCTGCTGCGGGGCGCCGTCATCGATCGCGATCCGTGCGACATCATGGCAGTCTGGATGAACGAGCTCGCCGGACCGATCGTCGCCCCAGAACCGCTCGCCGCCGCGCTGGTCTCGGTCCTCCGGAGGCAGCAGCACGACAAGCTCGCGGACGGCGTCGAGGCCTTGATGCGCCCGAACCAGTGAGCGCACATCTCCGTCGCGCCCGAGAGCGAGCCGATCGCGATCTCGATCGCGCGCGCCGGGGGGAGCGTCTCAGCTCGACTCCGCCTATTCAGGAAAGCGAAGCGTCTCCACGGCGACGCCGCCCTTCCGCCTGTCGTCACCCCGGACGCCGATCCATCCATCGACGCTGAGGTAGCCTGCGCCAGCCGCGCCGGCAGCGCGCCCGCGGTCGACACCGTCCGCCGCCTGCCCCAGGTGTGCACACCTCGCTGCCCGCGCCGGTCCCTCCACGGCCCTTGCCCTCTGGATTGTCCGCGGGCTCCGGCTGCTGCCCTGGAGCGCCATCGCGCCCCTCGTCGATGCCGCCGTCACCCCCGTATCCGCGCGTATACTCGATGCCGTCGTCGCACACGGTCACCACCGTCCGGGCGCCCGTCACGACGTCCGCCGTGCAGGCGTCCGCGCCGTCGTTCCCCTTCACCCCGTCCTTCGCCCGGTCGCCCGGCACGTCCTCTCCCGCCTCCCCGTCCGTGCCGTTGCCCGCGACGCCCTCGCTCGCTCGCACGATCGCCTGTCCGCTGCCGGCGCGAGCGCTGGATCCCCGTCACAAGGAGACGGCTCGGGAGGAGGGAGCTCACACCGCTAGAAATCCGCGCAGCTCTCGGAGTAGCAGCCGGAAATGCCGAGGGCGCCCCCCAAGCCCAGCGCGACGAGCGTGAGAGACCGACGAGCGTGACGCATGAGGGCACGGAACGGTGCCGCCCGCGCGAAGTCAATCGGCCTGAGCTGACCTGTGGGCGAGAAAAGGCGGCCTGACGTCGGAATGTCAAACTGTATGCGCCGGACGCGCCCCCGCGGGCGAAGGTGGCGCACAGTCCTTCTTCGCAGCCTGCCGCGCGGCATGCCGAGCCTCGGTCCGACTTCCTCCGTGAACGCATTCGGGCTCAACACATCCCGGCCCACCCTGCGGCCAGCATGCCGCCGGGCCGCCAGCCAGCGCGGCGCTGGCCACGGAGGCCGTTCCGGGCACGGACCTCCCCGGGCCGCTTTCGTGCTGGCGAGGCCCGGGCCGGGGAGGGTGATGTATACCCGAGCAGAGCGCCGCGGCGAACGCTCCCTGCTGGTGCGGGACTCGCGGCCTACTGCCGGAGGTGAAGCATGTCGATGCGCGCGAAAGGGATGGTGCTCTTGAGCCTCGGCCTCGGCCTTGGCCTTGTCTGCGCGAGCTGTGCCAAGAGCGAGGAAGACGTCCAGGAGGAGTTCGATACGATCGTCGCCGAGTCGAACGCGTGCAACGACGCCTCTGAATGCGTCTATGCGTCGCCCGGTTGCCCGCTCGGGTGTTTCGTGGCCGTGAACAGCACCAAGAAAGCGGTTGTGGAAGAGGAGGCGCGCGCGCTCATCGAGGACTACGAGCGCTGGGGGCGGGCGTGCGCGTACGAATGCGTCGAGCCGGGCCCGATCGAGTGCACCGAGGGCCGCTGTCAGGGGGGTGACTCGCCCTGACGCGCGGCTCACCGCGAGCCTTGGTCCCCTCGCGACCGCCCTCGCCCGCGACCACAACGCGTCCTGGTCCCCTCGCGACCGCGCGGTACTGCTCAATTTTGAGCAATGGGCCCGGTGTGCCGTTGACGCCTGACTCGATGCTTTAGCCAGGCCATCAGCTCTTCCTCACCCTCTACCTCCCACCCTTCCCGCTTCATCAATTCGATGTAGGCCATGTGTGCCTGAGGCAGGATCTGGACCGCTAGATCTTCGGCGTCCTCGGACAGGGAGACTCTGACCTCGCCGCGTTCGGCGTCCTCCTCCACAGCGTTGACCTTCCGCTGCCGGTCAGCCTCGACCGTAGAGTCCACCCTCGGAACTTTGGTAATCTCCACAACCTTGGTCATGGCATGACCACCGTTCTCCAGGACGAGTCGCGCACGCATGGGCGAGACGCTATCACATGCATGCCGCCACCGATCCGCCAGTCCACATCGAGGGGGAGCGAGGCCGTCAAACAGGCTGTAACCGCGCCTGTTTGGCTATGACATCGTGTGTCCTAGCTACACCGAAACGCCGGAAAATTCAGGCGTTTCGTGCTCTGTTCCAGGGTACTTAACAAAGCGCCCTGTCCCCGGCTGGACCCCGAAGACAGGGCTGCGGAACACCGGACGGTGGCCCGTCCAGCGCACCTCGCACGCGCATCATGGGCCGCCGCTTGGGGAGAGGCAAGGCCCTGCATGGCACACGTGCTGCCGATGACGAAGCGCGTTGAGGTCGTCGCACATCTTGTCGAGGGAGCGGGCATCCGCCCCACGTCGCGGCTCACCAGCGTGAGCCAGCCTGCGATCCTGTCGCTGCTGCTTCGCGTCGGCGACGGCTGCGCGGCGCTCCACAACCGGCTCGTGCGCGACGTCGACTGCCGGACGGTCCAGGTCGACGAGATCTGGAGCTACGTCCAGAAGAAGCAGGCGGGCGTCCAGCCGGGCGACTCGCCCGAGGTCGGCGAGGCGTACGTGTTCGTTGGCATGGCGAGCGCGTCGAAGCTCGTGATCTCCTACCGCGTGGGGAAGCGCGACGACGAGAACACGCGCGCGTTCATCGCCGATCTGCGGGCCCGCCTGATGACCATCCCGCAGCTCTACAGCGACGGCTGGCAGCCCTACACCACGGCCGTCGGCGAGTCGTTCGCGCTCGCCGGCTCGGTCGACTACGCCCAGGTCGTCAAGAACTACAGCCGGAAGGCGCGCCGGGACGACGACCACCGGTACGAGCCGCCGCGCGACCCGTTCATCACGCGCACTCCCGTGTTCGGCGTGCCCGACGTGAAGCGGGCGAGCACAAGCCACGTCGAGCGGCAGTACCTCACGATCCGGATGCACATCCGCCGCTTCACGCGGCTCTGCAACGGCTTCAGCAAGCGCCTGCCGCACCACAAGGCGGCGGTCGCGTTGCACATGGCGTTCTACAACTTCTGCCGCCCGCACGAGGCGCTACGCGTCACGCCCGCCATGGAGGCGGGGGTGGCCGATCACGTCTGGAGCATCGAAGAGCTCGTCACGGCGGCGCTCGCCGAGACGCCCACGGAGCCGCCGAAGCCGAAGGCGCTGAAGCTGCCGGAGCAGCCCGCCGGGACGCCCACGGCGCCCGCCAGAGCCCTGCCGAACGGGCGCGGGTTCCTCCGGCTAGTCGGGAGCGTTCCGGCTGCGCCTGTGGCGCCTACGCCAGCTCCGGAGCCCCCGCCGTCAGAGCCACCGCCCGCGCCGCGTGCGGATGGTGCAGTTGAGCCTGTTCGGCGAGCCTGACAGCACGGGGTAAGGGCATCCGGTGCGTCGAGCCGCCCGTGAAGGCGGGCAAGGCGGCCAAGAAAAGGGGCGCGTCGAGCTCAGCTACCCTGTCGGTCACGCGGCAATGCTTGCATTGGTGGAGCAGTTCTGTACCTGGTCACTCAATGGGCCACCTGATTTTCGGGCAATAATCTCCTTGACGTCCCGGTGGCATGCGGTCCACGCTTCGGTACAGAGGCGCGGGGGTGCCGTGTCTCAGGCCGCAAACCGCACACGCGGAAGTGGACCAACAGGAGGTTCAGACGATGGATACGGGAGTAAGCTACGAGGAGCACGTGACGCGCGTCAGGTCGGAAGCCGCGCGAATTTTCAACGCCGTCGGTGCAAGCGGTTGGGAGGAAGTCCCGAAGCCCAGCAACAGGCCCAGGGTTGGCGAGCGGCCGTTGTCGACGTCGGGCGCTTTCGCCATCGATACCAACTACACGGTGCAAGGCTGGTTTTCTGTAACGTTTGACGGGCGGCCGGTGCCCATAACGGTCGTTCAGCAGTACACGAACCGCAGAAACTGGAACACGATCATTCTAAACGCGAATCGCGGCGAGTGCGCGTCTGATCAGGTGTTCCTTGAGCACGTTCAAGAGGAGCTGAGGCGCGAGGCCCGGCGCGTGCCAGTATAGCGGCGAACGACACGCCTGACGACTGCGGCCCAGCTCGGACGGGCCGCAGTCGGAGCCGCCGCCAGCGCCGGGACCGCGCAGGATGGTGCAGTTGTCGCTGTTCGACCCGTAGGCGAGGTTGACAAGGGCAAGTGCCGGACCAAGTCTCAGCGCCGGCTACCCACGTCCGGCTGCGGTCGTCCACACCCGCAGCGGACGACCGCCGTGTCGTATAGACAGTACGATCCACCCAGGACACGGCACGAAGACAACTGCTTCAATATTGTTGGATAGCGCGATGACGTGCTTGGTCATGTTCGAGGCCGAATCAAACACGGAGGTACCCATAGGATGTCAGAGAGCGGAGGAGCCGGGGATAAGTTGAATCGACTTTTCGGCATGTACAAGGCTGAGGAACAGCGTGTACGGGAGGACAAGACTCGCCGTGACAATGAGAAAAACGCGTTTTCTAACGCGGTTGACGAAGCGCTGAACACAGCGCTGAGGCCGGCGTTCGAGGAAGTGGCCTCTCGCTACAAGGAGAACGGGCTGAAGGCGGAGACTGGGGAAGGTAGGCCCATCACCTGCAACGGCGAGAAGTCCACAGAGGCGCACGTTGCCGGCGTGAAAAAGTCGCTGATCTCTATGAGGTTTCAGCTCATAAAGGGGTGGCTCTCGCCGAAGGATTTTAGGGTGCCTCATATGCCCGACTTGGGCATAGTGGCGGACAAGTCCAAGAGCAGGCTTGTGCTCTTCGTGACTGACCTTCGTGAGCCGTCGCCCGTGGCCCCGCGCGAGGTTGCCTCGTTCGATCCGACTGCGCTCACAAAGGAAGCAGTGGTTGATGCCATTGTCGAAACGCTTACCGAGGCCAACAACATCGGCAGGCGTCCCTAGTGGACTGTTCGACAAGTTTTTTAACATAATCACGCGGCATGCCGCTCAACCCAGCGGTGCATCTTCTGCCGCGTCCAGGACCACCTGAAAGGGTGAGCGTAGAGCTGGTCGTACTCCCGCCAGCTCACGTTCAGGTGCTCGACGAACTGCTGGCGGCTGTTCCAGCTGCCGCGCTTCAGGTAGCGCTCGCTGAATGCGCGCAGCAGCAACTCGGCCTGGTTGAGCCACGAGGCGTGCGCCGGCGTCACAAGCACGCGGACGTGCGGGTAGAGGGTACGCAGCAGGGTGGTGGTCTCCTGTGCGACGTGGGACGGGGCTCCGTCCCAGATCAGGTGCACGCGTCGCGCATTGCAGCACTCGTGGAGTAACTCGGGCAGGATCGCGCGCAGGTGCTCGCTATCGTTCCGGCTGGGGCACCACCCGCGCATCTTGCCCGTGTGCACATCGAGCACGGCGGCGAAGTTCACCGTCCCGTGCCGGATGTACTCGAACTCCTGGTGCTCGATCTGGCCGCGCCTCACGGGGCGGGTCGGTCGTCGACGTTCGAGCACCTGGATGTTCGGCTTCTCGTCGAAGCAAAGTACAACTTCGCCGCGCGCAGCTAGATCCGAGGCTCTTTCGTAGCACCACAGGATGCGCGTCGCCCTCCTCTCGAAGTCGGCATCGATCGTGGGCGTCTTCCAGTACCGCGAACGGTGGGGTTGGAGATCGGCGGTACGCAAGATCAGCGAGACGGTCGAGTGCGCGATTTTCGGCACCAGCCCACGCTCAGCCGCCACCTTCGCCAGGCTGCGTGTCGACCAGTGCGTCATGTGCAGCCCGAGCCCTGCGGGCTCACAACAGGCGAGCATCTCGAGGCCGACGCGTTGCAGAGGGGGAAAAAGCCCGGGGCCGACCTTCGCGAGGAGCGTCCTCGGCCGCCCGAACCCCCAACTTTTCGTACCGACGGCAGAGGTGCCAGATGGTCTCGCGCCTCTGCTCCACGTGCGCCGCCAGCTCCTCCACGACCGTCGCCGGGTCTGCCATGGCCAAGAGCACCCGAGCTCGGCGAGCGACGCGTTGCTCGGTGCGTCCATCGCGCACCAGCCGCTCCAGGTACGCCCGATCCTCCCGCGACAGCTCGATCCTCCTGGGTGGTCGTCCTCGCATGCCGAAGCTTACGCCACCCCGGGGAATATGTTAAAAAACTTATCGAACAGTCCACTAGCGCTTCGCGTTAGGGGCCACGGCTGTTGTTCATCGCCGCCACCTGCGAAACTTCAGCGCGAGCGCCTCCCGCGCGATGCGGAGCCGGCTGAGCGCCGTGTGCGGGCTCATGCGGTGCCGCCGTGCGTACGCCGAGACGCTCTCCGGGTCGTCGACGGAGAGCAGCGCGTCGACCTGCCAGCCCGGCAGGCTGGCCATGGCGTCCAGCACTTCACGAGCCTCCATCTGCGCGTGCAGTCGACGCCGACAGGCTCGCGAAGCATGCCGAGCGGGCTCGGATGGAGTACCGCGTGACGCACGTACGCGCTCTTGATGTAGTGCGAGGCGAGGCGCCAGGCGATCCCGTGGAGCCACTTCCGGAGCGCGTCGCGCGGCTTGTCCTTCGGGTCGGGTCTGTACATGCCTCGCTTCACGGCGTGCCAGGCGCCCATGAGCACCTGCTGCTCCACGTCGGCACGGTCCCGCTTCGGGATGCCGGCGAGCGTCGCCAATATGATGCCGCGCTCCGCTAGGATTTCTGCCATCGGCGGTCGCTTGCTCCGATGTCGTGCGGCAGGCGGGCGGCGAGCCACCTTCCGCGACTTCGTCACCCGGACCTCCCGCACGTGGGGCAGCGGTCCGCCGCCGTGAGCCCGCCGAGGAGCTGCTCAACCGGGACGCCGGCAGCCTTCGCGGCGCGCTGCGCGGTCGCGGGCGAGCCGTTGTCGCGACCGTTCGCGATGGCTTCGACGCTGACGACGGACATGCCCATGACCTCGGCGAGGCATGACCACGAGCCGTACGCGGCGCGCAGGTTGCGCAGGGCTGCCCGGAGGCGCTTGCGCTGGGTCGGGGTGAGGGAGAGGCAGGGAATGGAACGGCGGCGGCGCGCGGGCGCACCTTCGCCTTGCCCACCGTCGGGGTGGATCAGATACAGTTGCACTGTCGGACCTCGGTAGCTCGGGGTTCGGCCACGCAGCCCGGGGTGTTTGCCGCACCCGCGGGCTGCACTTCTTCCGGCCGACCCTACGCGGCGAGATCCCTAGTCGCCACGCCGATCAAACAAAGTTGAGCACTCAGGGCCAAAGTTGAGCATTACCGACCGCGCTCGCCCGCGACCACAACGCGTCCTGGTCCGCGGAGATGGATCTTATGAAGATTGCTTGACTTTTGACGACAACGTGAGCCGTCTCACAGCCTCAGGCTCGGCTCACGCCGGATCGGCCAGGGGCTCCGCTTCCGCTCCCGGCGGCGCGGCAGGCGCGGCGGTCGCGGCGGGCGTCTCGGGGACGTCGCCGGCGCCGCCGTTCGAGCCCGCCGGCCGCGACTGCCACGCCGCGAGCGGCTCGAGCAGCGCCGCGCTGACCTCCTCGCTGCCGGGCACGTCCGGGTCCGCGTGCGCGGCGACCCGGGTCGCGTAGTCGCGGAGGGCGGCGAGCGTCGCCATGAACGCGGCGCGCACGTCGCCGGTCGGAGCGCTCTCGGGCTTCGGCGCGGTGATGTGCAGGGCCCGGCCGTAGGCCTCGTGCGCCTCCTCCAGGTGCGCGAGGAACCCCTCGCCGCCGAGCTTCTTGAACGTCCTGTCGTGCCGCGCGCCGCGGAGCGCGTCGAGGCGCGCCTTCGACTCCTTCCATTCGAGCTTGTACGGGAGCCGGGTGAAAGAGAGGCCGTCCGGGTAAAGGATCTTGAAGAGATCCTTCGCCTCATCGAGGCTCGGGTTCCGCTCCGGCGGGAGCTTGCACCAGCCTCCGAGCCAGTCGAACGTCGCGCTCCACGCGTTGTCGAGGAGACGATCGGCCTTCGGCTTGGTCTTCGTCTCCACCGGGTCGCCCCCCTGCGGCCGGGTGAGCGCCTCGAGCGTGGCGACCGCGGCGACCAGGCGCCCTTTCGAGCGCCCGATCGCCTCCGGGAGCTTCTTCGGCTTGAGCCGCCGCTCCCTGGCGTCAGCCACCGTGATGAGCTCCGTGGCGAGCACGACCGACTCGGCGGCATTGAGGCGCGGGAGCGCGACGAGATCCTGGGAGGTGAATGAACGGGCCATGGTGAACTCCTTCCCTGAAACGGCGCAATCGTTTGCGCCGGGAAGGCGCGCCATGGCAAGAACGGAGCCACGCGCGACACCTCGGGGTCTCGCGCTCTCCACCGCCCCGTGCATGCCTCTGGCCAGGCCTGGACCGACCTGTCTTGGCCGGCCTGGCCTGGCCTGGCCGGCCTGGCCGCGCACAGGCCAGCGCGCAGGTCGTCACCAGCCCCGCGCCGAGCTCTCCAGGCCTTCGGAGACCGCGCTCCCCAGGCGCGGCCCTTCCCCCTTCAGAACGTGGCGTCGAGCTGGAGGCGACCGACGTGGCGGCCCTCGGAGGCATCGTTGCCGAAGATGTAGAAGTAGTCGCCCTGGAGCTTCAGGGCATAGCCGTTCAGGTAGTAGTTGAGCCCGCCGCCGACCTGCTTCCCCTGCGTGTCGACGAGCTCGACAAGCTTCGGATCGGTGCCGCGCTCGGCGAAGATCTGGTCCCATCGCGCGGCGACCTCGACCCGCTCGGTCAGCAGGAAGCCCGACTGGACGAAGTAGCCATAGCCCGACCGGGTCCACTGCCGCGCGGGCGCGCCGTCGATCTCACCCTCGAAGGAGTCCCTCTCGGCGTGGCGCACGACCGCCTCGGCCGAGAGCGAGAAGCCGGCGTACTTGAAGACGAGATCGGCCGCGCCATGCAGGTAGTCGGCCGCGCCGAGCGAGAGCGTCGTGCCAAAGGTGCTGTTCTGGCGATTGGTCTGGTGGTTGTAGGCGCCAGTGACGCCCACCGCGAGCCGGGGCTTCGCCTCGCGCTTGAGGTCGCCGTCCTGGTCGTCGTCGAACGCGCCGAACGGGTGGACGGCGAGCCGCGCTACCGCGAGCGGACCGTGCTTCTGGCCGCCGAAGCGATTGCGCCCCTCGCCGCCGCCAACGAAGAGGTTGTACGACAGCTTGCCTCCCAGGCCGAAGAGATCGGGCGACGAGAACATCAGGCCGACGTCGCGATCGAGGTTGAGCTCGCGGACGGCGATCGGGCGCTCGGTTTGCTGGAGGGAGACCTCGCGCAGGGTCCGCGCCCGGTTGAACGGGGTAAGGAACTGGCCGACACGCACGTTGAGATCGCGGATCCCCGTGTACTCGACGAAGGCATCGAAGACCGGAGAGGCGCTGTCCTTCTCGAAATCGTTGCCGCCAAAGGCGAGCTGCACGTTGTACTTCAGGTCGGGCGAGACGACATGACCGCTCGTCGTGAGGCGCACCGTCTTGATGTTGATCTCGTTGGTGTCGTCCTCCGCCGTGTGCGTGAGGGTCTCGCGGATCTGCACGCGGGCCCGGATCGTGGACGAGAAGCTGTCATCCGCCGCCCTGACGGTGAAGCCCTTTCCGGGGGCCGCCGTCACCTTGACGCCGCCGCCCTTGTCCTTCGCTTCCTGCTTCTGCCCGGCGCCGGCCTCCTTCTCGGCCGCCGCACGGCGCTCCGCGGCGAGGCGCTCCTCCAGCGCGCGCTGCTGCTGCTCGAGCTCCGCGACCCGGCGACTCAGCTGCTCGACGGCAGCCGCCGCGCCGGCCTCCTGTGGCGCCGGTGGCGGCGCTGCCGCCGGTGCCGGTGGCGGCGCCGCGGGCTCCTGAGCCGACGCCTGGAAGGGGAGCGCGGCGGCGAAGAGCGAGAGCGCTGCCGCCGCGCGGACCGTGTGCGACTTCGTTCGGTTGATCGATTTCAAGCGTCTTTATCCTCGGATCAGACCCTCTGCTGCGCGTCCAGCCGGCGCAGGTCGCCGGCGCGAAGGCGCACCACGCCCTCGCAGGCGGCGGACCAGCGCTCCCAGGCCTGCGCTTCGCGCCACACGCGCAGACACCGGACAGCAGCCACGAGCGCCCAGCTGGGATCAGCGACGCCAGCAGGGAACCACCGTGTCCTTGTCCAATATAACGGACGGCCGAGGCTGTCAAGGCATCCTGAAGATGGCGACAACAGCGCTAGAACCCAGAATTGTACGCGCCAACACCTGCCTCAAACATCCGTCATGCCGGACACCGAGGGCCGTCTCCGGCAGCGCTCGCCGGCGCTCGCCGGGCGCGGCGGTGGAGGGCGGCGCCGGGGCGGCGCGGACGCCGGATCGCGCGAAAGAGTTCCAACCGACCGCGGGGCCACTAAGATGGCCCCGACCACGCACGAGGCGCTCCGATCGGCGCCCCGTCGCGGCCCGTAGAGATCTCATGAGCCAGAACCCGGACCGCAGCGATCCGCTCAACATCGCCGGCAGCCTGATCGCCGACAAGTACAGGATCGAGCAAGCCGTCGGCGAAGGCGGCTTCAGCGTCGTCTACAGGGCCGAGCACATCATCTGGAAGCAGCCCGTCGCCCTCAAGTGCTTCACGCTCCTCGCGGACGCGCCGGCCGAGCAGCGCGAGCAGCTGCTCCAGGCGTTCATCCAGGAGGGCAAGCTCATGGCGGAGCTCTCCAGCCGATCGGCCGCCATCGTCCAGGCGCGCGACATCGGCACGTTCAACGCGCCCGACGGGCAATGGCTGCCCTACATGGTCCTCGAGTGGCTCGACGGCAAGCCGCTCGACCGGGTCCTCCACGAGGAGGCGACCCAGGACGCGCCGCCGCGCGATCTGTACGCGATGGTCGCGCTGCTCGAGTCGGCGGCGATCGCGCTCGAGCTCGTGCACTCTCGGAGCATCGCGCACCGCGACATCAAGCCGGCGAACCTGTTCGTCATCGGCCCGCCGCGCGACGCCTCCACCTTCGTGAAGGTGCTCGATTTCGGCATCGCCAAGGTGATGGCCGAGCACGCGGCGGCGGCGACGGCGCTCGCCCACACCGGCAAGGACATCACCGCGTTCACCCCGAGCTACGGCGCCCCCGAGCAGTTCAGCCGCACCCACGGCGCGACCGGGCCCTGGACCGACGTGTTCGCGATGGCGCTCATCATGGTCGAGGTGATGCTGGGCGGAGCGCCGGCGCTGCAAGGCGACGACTACCTCCAGCTCGCCGTCGCGAGCCGCGATCCGTCGCGCCGGCCGACCCCGCGGACCCTGGGGCTCACGGTCAGCGACGAGGTCGAGGCGGTCTTCGCGAAGGCGCTCGCCGTCGCGCCGGCGGATCGCTTCCCCACCATGGGCCGCTTCTGGGCGGCGCTGCACCGGGCCGTCTTCCCCGACGATCCGGGCTGGGCGCTCGCCACGGGCGGCGGCTCGCTCGCGCCCCCCTCCGGGGCGACGGCGACCCGCGGCTCCGCCCCGCGGATGTCCTGGCCGCAGATCGCGCCGACGATGGCGGCGCCCGCCACGGCGCCGGGCCCCCCGCGCGCGGCCACGTCGCCGACGGTCGCCGCGGTCGGCCCGAGCACCACGGGCGGCACCGCGAACGACGCGTCGACGCAGCGGTCGTCGGCGACGGCGGCGCCGAGGTCGAGGGGCGCGCTGGCGCTCGGCGGCGGCGCGATCGCGCTCGCGGCCGGCGGCGCGATCGCCTGGAGCTTGCTCCGCTCCGAGCCGCCCGCGCCGGAGGCGTCGCGCCTCGATCCGGTCGCCACCGCGTCCGCGACGGCGGTCCCGACGGCGAGCGCCGCGGCCGCGCCGGCCGCGCTGCCCGCGCGGCGGACCGAGTGCCCTTCCGGCATGGTGCTCGTCCCCGGTGGCAAGTTCTTCATGGGCTCCGACGAGCCGGCCTTCAAGCTGTGGCAGCCGGCGCACAAGGTGACGCTCGACACGTTCTGCATCGACATCCACGAGGTGACCGCGGGCGACTACAAGGCGTGCTCGGACAAGGGGGAGTGCAAGCGGCCGCCATCCACGCCCGACTTCCCGAAAGCGGACGGGGTGTCCGCCGCCGAGCACGAGAAGACGCTCACGGCCCTCGCCGAGCTCTGCACCTTCGGCAAGCCCGAGCTCGAGAAGCACCCGATCAACTGCGTGCCGTGGAGCCTCGCGGACGCCTACTGCGACGTCCACGGCAAGCGCCTGCCGACCGAGGCCGAGTGGGAGTACGCGGCGCGCGGCTCCGACGGGCGCAAGTTCCCCTGGGGCGACGCGCCCGGCGATCGGACCTTCATGAACGCGTGCGGCACCGAGTGCACGGCGTGGGAGAAGGCGCGCGGGCTCACGCCGAGCACGCGCATGTACGACGCCGACGACGGCTTCTTCGGCACGGCGCCGGTCGGCTCGTTCCCGAAGGGCAAGACGAGGTTCGGCGCCGACGACGTCGTCGGCAACGTCTGGGAGTGGACCGCCGACTGGTTCGAGACCTACAAGGACGAGGAGCAGGTGAACCCGAAGGGGGCGCCGGCCGGCGATCGCAAGGCGATCCGGGGCGGCGGCTACAACGGCGGCGTCTCGCTCTGGCTCAACCCGGCGTTCCGCTACCACCAGCTCGCGACGGCGAGCGCGCCGGGCATCGGCCTCCGCTGCGTGACGAACCTGTAGGCGAACCTCTGGCCGTGCCGGTCCCCGCCTCGCAGCTCGCGAACCCATCGATCGCCGGCCCGCTCGGCACGCTCGCGTTCTCGCAGGTCCGGCCCCTGAGCTCGTCGCTCGCGCTGCGCGCGATCCGCTGGCACCAGAGCCTGGAGCGGCTCGGGGTGGTGCTGCCGTTCGCGCTGGTGCACGACGCGGGCCTGCTCTTCTCGACGCCGCGCGAGCAGATCGAGATCGGCCCGCGCTGCGACGCGAGGGAGCTCGCGGGCCGGCTCCGCGACGCGGAGCGCATCCTGGACGGCTACCGGGCGGTGCTCCGGGAGCTCGCCGAGAGCGAGGCCTCGCGCTGCGCGGCGCAGCTCCGGATGAGCGACGACCTCGTGACGGTGGTGCTCTCGCGGCTCTTCAGCGCGGTCGCGGCGCGCACCCACGCGGCGCCGGCCTACCGCGCGATGCTCCCCGCGGACGCGGCGCTGTTCGAGGGGATCGAGCCGCAGCTCCGCGGCCTGTTCCTGTCGGCGCGGCGCGAGTTCGAGCAGCGGGCGCTGGAGGCGCTCGACGTCTCGCGGCTCTACGTGCTCACGATGTCGGACGCGCTCGACATCGAGACGCTGCGCCTGTTCGGCATGCTGGGCTCGGAGGCGTCGGCCGGGGCGCTCGCCCAGGTCGACCTGCTCGCGGCGCTCTCGTCGCCCGAGGCGAACGACATCGTGAACTTCTCGCTGGAGATCTTGCCGAGCGTGCTCGAGACGAAGACGCGCCCGGCGGCGGGCACGACGGCGGCGCACGGCTACTCGGGGCTCGGGACGCGCGGCTCGATCGACAGCATGGTGCTGACGGAGCTCGCCTGGGACGACGTGGAGCTCGCGCGCCGGATCGCGGACAACGAGGTGCTCTATTTCGCCCGGGAGCAGAGCCGGGACGAGCAGCGGCGCATCCACTATCTGCTCATCGACGCGTCGGCCTCGATGCGCGGCGATCGCCAGACGTTCGCCCGCGGGATGGCGATCGCCACGGGCAAGCGGCTGCTGCTCGAGGGCGAGGACGTGGCGTTCCGCTTCTTCGACGCGCGCCTCTACGAGCTCCACCGCGCGAAGAACGGCCAGCTCCCCACGGCGCACCTGCTGTCGTTCAAGGGGGAGCGCGGCAGGAACCCGGCGCGCGTGTTCGCCGAGCTCGCGACGGACCTCGATCTGACGCGGCACCACGACCCGCGCACGCCGGTGGTGCACCTCTTCACGCACGCGGCGCTCTACATTCCGCGGGAGATGGTGCAGGCGGTGCTCAATCACGCGCACATCTCGGCGGTGTTCATGCTGCCTTCCGGGGGGCAGCTCGACCTCGAGTACCTGGACCTCCTGGACGCGCACTGGGTGGTCGACCATGCGACGGTGGCGAGCGGGGCGGCGAGGACGAGCGCGGCGAAGGCGATCCTCGGGGAGAAAGACCGGCAGGACCGGCCCGAGGAGGGAGGTCCCGCCGCGCGGCGCCCGGGGGCCCCGCCGAGCTAGCGCGCAGCGGCGCCGTCAGTGGTGCGCGATCAGGCCCAGCATGTCGAACGGGCTCGACTCGTACTCCTCCTGGGTCAGGAAGTCCTCGAGGTCGAGCCACGCCGCGAGCGACCGGCACGCATGCACGTTCCATGGCTTGATGAGCGCCGCCATCTCCTCGGGCGTGCGCGGGTAGACCTTGATCCCGGCGAGGGCCCCTGCGCTGTTCAGATGGTGCGCCGCGGAGGCGCCGCGTGGCACCAGGAAGCTGACGGCCAGCACGCTGCCAGGGGCGCAGAGCGCGTGCATCCTCCGCAGGAGGTCGCGCGAGCTCTCATCATCCATCATGTACATGATACCGATGCACCCCAGCGCGATGCGGCGGTCTGCGCCGAAGAACTGCGCCGCGGCCGCGAGGAGCGGCGACGGATCTCGCAGATCGGCCTGGAAGTAGCGCATGTTCGGCTTGTCAGCCAGGATCTCCTCGCCGTAGATCACGCTCACCGGGTCGATGTCCGAAAACAGGATGCGCGCCTCGGGCAGATAGTCGTTGAGGTGGCCCTGCGTGGGTAGCCCCGAGCCGAGATCGAGCACGCTCGTGATGCCCGCATCGGACCATTGCTGTCCCACGAGCTGGAGGAACCAGCGGTTGAGCCTCGCCCACTTCGGATAGGTCGGAACGAGCTTCAGTATCTCCGTGGCAGCGCGGCGATCGACCTCGTAATTGTGGTGTCCTCCGAGGACGTAGTCGTAAACCCGACCGATGTGCGGCTTTGTGGTGTCAATCTCCATGGTCCCCTCCCAGAGGTCGCGGTGCGCTCGTCAGCGGCCGCGGTACAGGCGAGCAGCCCCGCGCTGCGCGAGCGGACTGGCACACACTTCGAGCCCCTCCCGCCGCAGCGCATAGACGATACCGCTTTGAAGGTTGGCCAGGACCACGATGCCCGCGAGGTGGGCGTCCTGATCGCTCAGCGCACGGGCTATCTCGGGGCGGATGCCGACCAGCACCGGGTGAGCGCCGAGGAGGTCGACCGCGCGCGCGGTGCGCACGAGCGCGTCGATGGCCTCCGCGTCCATCGCCGGCACGCCGGTCACGTCGATGATCGCGGTGCGCGCTTGCCGGTCCACCACGTCACGCAACAGGCACTCGGTGATCCTGCTCGCTCGCTCGGTATCGAGCTTTCCGATGAGCGGCAGCACCAGGATGTGGTCGTACACCGGCATGATCGGCGTCGAGAGCTCCAGGATCACGCGGCGCAGCTCGCGCTCGCGGTTCTGTATCGCGCGCTCGAGCGCGAGCTGCATCTCGTCGCGCTGGACGCAGATCTCGCGCCTCTCCTGCTCCGCCACCGCGTCCACGAGCAGCGTGAGGTAGTCGTTCACGCGCGCCGCCTCCTCCAGCGCTCCAGGCGCATTTCCGGGCAGGCGCGCCAGCACCTGGCGCAGAAGAGCGCGGCTCAGCCCGAGGAGGGCGCGCAGCCCGAGCCCCTGCTGACCGAGCTTGTGCCCGAGCGACAGGACGGGCGCCGTGTCGCCGGCGGACATGAAATGGAACAGCTCGTCCAGGAGCTGCTGCGCGACCTGCGGCAACCGGAACGGTGGGAGGCCGCTGCGGTTGTGCACGACGTTGTCCTTGAGCACCTTCGCGGCGCTCTTCGCCAGCGCCTGGCGCTCCGGGTCGATCCAGCTCTGCATAGGACGTCCGCTTCCTTGGCCTTGGCCATGTCGTATGAATGCTCACGAAGTAGAAAAAAATAGATCACCCTTGGACCGCGCAAGCCTGTCTGTGCGCCAGACTGGAGTGGATCTCGGCACCATGCCGCGATCTGCTCGTCATGCAGACGAATGTCGTGACTTCGCAAGGTGCTCCCCCCACCGAGATGCAGCCTCACGCCCCCGTGCCGTCTCTCTACATACCAGTATCCTGGCCGTCTGTGCTCCATGACAAACGCGGCGTGCAGCGGCGCAACCACGGCACCCGGTGGGCCCGCACCGCGGCTTGCAGGGACGGATCGAGCATGAGCGATGGTCGAAACCTCCTTATTGTAGATCCCTCGACGCCCGCCCCCCGGCGCCGTTGGCCCCTGCCGCCGACCGGCTTCAGAACGTCGATGTCGGTAGACGGCCCCGGCAGCGGCCCGCCGATGTGACGCGCGCGCTGGCATGCGCCTCGCCATGCAATTCTGCGCGCGACGGATCGCGTCGCGTGGAGCGCGCAGCAGGTCTGCCCCTCCGGCGCCCGCATGTCGCGCCGCTCGCAACGCGTCGGGTTGTCGTCCCCCATGCAACCAGGCTCCAGCATCGGGAGGCGACCGACTGCCGTTCTGGCGCTCGGAGCGACGCGCATCCCACAGCGCTCGCGCCGCCCTATCGGCAAACGGGCGCTACAGCCGGTACACCCACCAGACGCGCATCACGCCGTCCCAGGGGTCGAGCGTGGTGCGAACGCGGTAGGAGCCGACGGCGAGACGCACGGTCGTGGTGTCGTCTCCAGGAAGCCGGTAGGCGTCGCCCTCTGCGGTCTCTGCGAAGCGCTGGACGGCCGCGTCGATGCGCTCGCCGTCTCGCCATGGGATCCGCTGGAGCGAGACGATGCCCTGCGGCATCCACTCGATCCGCCAGGTCATCGAGGACGGGACGGTGCGCGCCCGCGGGCCCGCATGATCTCCTCGTACTCCGCCAAGGCGCCCTCGGCCTCGGCCCTCTTCCGGATCTCAGCCGTCACCACTTCGCCAGGGATACCCGGAGCATTCACGTCAGCCGCCATCACGGCACGCTCCTCGTCGCTGATCTCCTCATCGTAGCGCGTTGGCGCTCGCAGAACGGCCTGCCACACCGGGTCGTTCTCGGGGATGACCGGCTGCCGAGCGGGGGCGGTGCTATCTCGTCGCGGGCTCATGTCCGGGAGGCTACTACGGCACCCTCGTCGGATCGACGGCGTCCGGCGTGGAAAATGCCGACAGCTAAAGGGAATGCTGCTTCGGCCGAGCTGCTCCCGCTCCCAGCGCTCCTGCTCGGCGATCGGCGCGTCGGCGGCACGGACGCCCCCGACGAAGAGCGCCGCGTCCGCGGGGTCGTCCAAGTCCAGGCCGAGCCGAAGCAGTACGGCGCGGTCGCGCGGCGGGACCGAGCGAAGGATCTCGGCGGCGGAGCGGCGGCCGGGCACGGACGCGTGCCTGCCACGCCGAGCAGGCCGGTAGGCCTCGGCTCCAGCATCCCGTGATGCCTAAGGTTGTTGACCGTAATACGCCGGCTCATTGCCGGGCTTCCACTTGATGTTGCAACCGATGCTCGGGCGCTGATCCGAGGGGACGGGCGCCGACGCGAGCACCGCGTCGATGGCGGCGCGGAGGTCGCGGCCAGTCACCGGGACGTCGTTGCCAGGACGGCTGTCGTCGAGCTGACCGCGATAAAAAAGCCGGCGATCGGGGCCGAAGAGGTAGAAGTCCGGCGTGCAGGCCGCCCGATAGGCCTTGGCCACCTGCTGCGACTCGTCGAGGAGGTACGGGAACGTATAGCCGACCTCGCGCGCCTCCCTCGCCATCGCCTCGGCGTTGTCCGCCGGATAGGCAACGATGTCGTTCGGGTTGATGGCCACGATGGCCACATCCTCGGGGCGATAATCGCGCCGCAGCCTGGCGAGCTCGTGGCGGACGTGTTTGACGAACGGACAATGATTGCAGATGAACATCACGAGGAGCGCCCGCTCCCCGGTGAAATCCGACAGCGCAACCTGCTTTCCGTTGAAGTCCGGCAGCCTGAAATCGGGCGCCGGGGTGCCCAGCTCAAGCATCGTGGACGGAGTGCGTGCCATGACAGGATTCTCCTCTCGCTGTAACGGGGCGCACCATACCACGCGGGAGGGCAGGAACGCCCGCGCCGCGCGCACGGGCGTCGCCGCTCCCCGCCCCCGCCGCCTGCGGCTCGGCGCGGCCGCCGGACGCCGGACGCGCTGAGCCGGAGACGGCGGGCGGACAACCCCATGCAGGCGCGCCGACGCCATGAGCCCCCGGACAACCGGGCACGCCAGACAGCCCGGGACGAATGCACACCTCCGCGAGACGGCTGACGGACAGCGCACGAGAACGCACGAGAAACAGACGCTCTCGTGGCTCATCGGTCCACGCGCACTACATTCATCGGATGCGACTCCAATCGCTGGACATCTTTCGCGGAATGACGATCTTCGCGATGCTCCTCGTCAATTTCCAGGACAGCTTTCCGGCCGTCTACCCGCCCCTTGTCCACTCGTACTGGGATGGCTGCACCCCCGCAGACACGATATTTCCTTGCTTCCTGTTCATCATCGGTGTGACCCTGCACATTTCCATGTCGGCCCGCCGCGCGCGCGGGGCGACCGACGGTGAGATCGTCCTCCAGGTCGTCAGGCGCGGCGCGATCTTCGTCCTCCTCGGGCTGTTCCTCTCGGCGTTCCCGTTCTACCCCGAAGGGCGCCTCACGCAGCTGCGCATCCCGGGCGTCCTCCAGCGCATCGGCGCCGCGTACGTGCTCGCGGCGCTCCTCAGCCTCAAGACCACGGCGCGACAGCAGGCGGGCATCATCTTCGCGGCCCTGATCGGCTACTGGCTCCTCCTGCGGGTCTATCCGCTCGACGACCCGCTCCAGACGCTGACGGCCCGGGTGGATCGGTATTTCCTCGGAGCGCACATCGCGCCCAAGGGGTGGGACGCGATGGGCATCCTCGCCACCGTCCCCGCGGCGATGACGGTGATGCTGGGAGGCCTCGGCGGCCGCTGGCTCACCTCGACCGCGGGGCTCCGCACGCGCGTCGCCGGGCTCCTCGCCGCCGGCGCCGCGGCGATCGCGCTGGGCCTCGTCTGGGGCCAGTGGTTCGCGTGGAACCGCGGCGTGTACTCGAGCTCGTTCGCGCTGTTCACCGCCGGCGTGGCCGCGGTCGTCCTCGCCGCCTGCATGTGGATCGTGGACGTGAAGCAATGGCGGCGATGGGGCGCCCCGTTCCTGATCTTCGGCGCGAACCCCATCGCGGCCTACGTGGGCTCGACCATGATGTGGCGCCTGCTCTACCACTCGAGCATGACCGGAGACGACGGCGCGAGGACGAGCGCGCTCCAGCTCCTCTACGCGCGCCTCTTCGCGCCGTGGCTCTCGCCGCTGAACGCCTCCCTCGCCTTCGCGCTCACGGTGGTCGCCCTGTGGCTCGCGCTCCTCTACCCCCTCCACCGCCGGGGCATCTTCCTCAAGGTCTGAGGCGCGCGGGCAGGCAGGATCGAGCGCCGCGCTCACCTCGGGAAGCAGCGCCCGCTCTCCTTCCCACGCGCGGCCGCCCCCTCCGGCGGCCGCTGCCGTGGTGTACTACGCTCGCTCCCCGCATGACCCAAGGCGTCCGCCCCCTGCACGAGCTCCGCGACGAGGCCCGCTCCGCGCTGGCCCGGAGCGATCTGCCCCGCGCGCGCGACGCGCTCTTCAGCGCCCTCCAGCACACAATCGCCCGCGAGGACGACTACGTCGCCATGACGGACGAGCTCCGCGACGTGCTGGTCCGGCTGGGCGACCCGAGGAGCGCCCTCACCGTGGCCTGGTACGCGGGCAGCGAGCACAGCCAGCGCCCCCTCATCGCGCACGTCCCGCCCATCGACCGCGCGCGCACCCTGCTCGCCTGGGCCGAGCGCGAGCAGGACCCCGAGCGGCAGAAGCGTCTCCACGCCCGCGCCGCCGACGAGTACGAGGCCGCCGGCCTCGTCGCGCAGGCCGCCATCGCCCGCGAGCGCGGCCAGGACTTCGCCCGCGCCCGCGCGCTCTGGTCGCGCCTCGCCCAGCTGCTCTCCTCGTCGGGCAGCGACCTCTACGCCGCCGGCCTCGCCCGCTTCAACCTCGCCCGCACCTCGCTCCGCACCGGCGACGCCGCGGCCGCGCGCGAGGCCGTCTTCGCCTCCGTCCACCTGCTCGAGGAGGCCGCCGACCGGTACGAGACCATCGGCCAGCGCGAGCGCGCCTTCGACTGCTACCAGGTCCTCATCGCCGTCGGCCGCGAGAGCCGCGCCTTCGAGCACGTCCTCGAGGGCTACGTGAACGTCATCCGCATCCTGCGCGAGGACCACCTGCGCTACTACGCGCTCCAGTCCTACGAGGAGGCGGTCGCCGCGGCCGAGAAGCAGGGCGAGATCTCCGCCGCCGCCACGCTCGCCCGCGAGATGGCCACGTACGCCCGGAAAGAGGGCCTCACCGCCGTCGCCAACTTCGCCGTGCTCACGCAGGCCCGCCTCTGGCAAGAGGTGTCCGCCGTCTCGCAGAAGCGCGCCGCCCCCCCCGAGATCGCCGAGAACGCGCTGCTCGCCGCCGTGATCGCGCTCGGCGAGGCGGGGCAGTACAGCAAGGTCGGCACTATCTATCGCGCCCTCGCGCAGCT
Organism: Sorangium sp. So ce887; assembly: GCF_051521455.1. NCBI lineage: Bacteria > Pseudomonadati > Myxococcota > Polyangiales > Polyangiaceae > Sorangium > Sorangium sp. So ce887. Next base: position 8,617,591 of record NZ_CP150354.1, read on the forward strand.
GCCGCTCGAGGAGACCCGGAGGAAGCACTACGCCCGCGCCGGCGGCCGCTACGTGAGCGCGCAGGACCTGCCGATCGACGCGTCGCCGCTGCCGGCGCACCTCCGCCACGAGCTCGGCTTCCCCGACGTCTGGCACATCGATCTTGTCGAGTGGGAGCAGGCCGGCAGCGCCAGCCAGGCGTGCGGCGACATCGTCCTCGACCCGGCGCAGTGGTCCGAGGTCACCCGCCGCCGCGCCATGCTCGCCCGGCTGACCGCGCTCGCCGTGGAGGGCGCGACGCCCGAGGCCGCCCCCGCGCAGCGGTCGCCCGCGCAGCAGCTCATCAGCCTTGCCGAGCAGCTCGCGACGGTCGAGCTCTACACGATCCTCTCGCCGCTCGAGCACCTGTTCCGCCGCCCCGAGCCGAAGATCCGGGTGGCCGTGGTCCGCGCCCTCTCCCGCTTCCTCTACAAGCGCACGTTCATCACGCTCCGCGACGCGCTCGTGGACCCCGACCCGACCGTGCTCCACGAGGCCGCGCGCGCGCTCGAGGAGCTCCGCTTCGCCCACGCCTTCGAGCCGCTCGCCCGCATCTACCGCGAGTCGCAGGCGCCCGCCGTCCGCGCCAGCGCCGTGCGCGCGATCGCGAAGATAGACACCCTCGAGGCCGGCGAGATGCTCCTCGGCATCCTCCAGCACGAGGGCGCCGAGGAGCGCGCCGCGGCCGTCGAGGCGCTGAAGCGCGCGCGCGGCATGAAGTTCGTGGAGCTCGCCCGCGCCTCGCTCGCCGAGCTGCCAGGCTCCGCGCAAATGGTGGTGCGCGAGATCCTCCAGAGTCGCGGCATCAGCCCGTGAGCGCACCAGCGCACCAGCGCGCCTGCGCGCCCACCGGTCGCCGGCTCCCCGCGCCGGGCAGCGCCGGGGTGGTTGCCTGTCCGGACGTCAACAGCAGGCTGCGCCCGGTCCCCACCCCCGCTCATGCGCTGGAAAGCGGATCAGACGAGTAACCCCGCGATTGTGCGCCGCGGCAAGGGGATTCCCCTAACGACTTTGTGTCTGGCGTCGCGATGGGAGGGTGCACGGCACCTTCCAGTCGGGATACCCTGCACGCGCCAATCCAACTCATCCCGAGAGCAGCTCGGCGCGTAATGTCGTAAGCATTGAAGCGGACGGAGCGCTTGGGGGAGCGCTGGGAAACCGCCGTCCGGGCTCCCGGTGGTGCGCTGCTCGACAACGGTCGACTTCTCAGCGCGCCACCGGCGGCTCTTCTTGCGTGGGCAGCAGCTGGGCGCCGTCGCGCGGCGCCCAGCTGCCCTGGCAGACACGTCGCTGCCGGGGCGGACGCGCGCCGGCTTCTCCGCGGGCGCTCGGCTCCGCGGGCGCTCGGCGGCCGAGGCCAGGCGCTCGGCGGCTGAAGCTCGGCTCAAGCGCGGCGGGCGCCGGCGGCGAGCGGGGCTCAGCGGCCGAAGATCGACTCGAGCGCAGGCACCAGGCGGGCGTGGCGGAACGTGTAGCCGAGCTCCTCCGCCCGCCTGGGATGGACGCGCTGCCCGGTGGTGACGATCTCGGCCGCGTCGCCCATGCCGAGCTTCACCACCGCCTCGGGCACACGGAGCCACGACGGCCGGCGGAGCACGGCGCCGATCGCCTGCGCGACCTCCTCGCCGGTCGCCGCGTGCGGCGCGGTCACGTTGAAGGGGCCCCGCACCGCGTCGCTGTCCAGGGCGAGCAGGGTCATCGCCACGACGTCGTCGCAGTGGATCCACGAGATCACCTGCTTGCCGTCGCCGATCGGCCCGCCCAAGAAGAACCTGAAGGGGGCGATCATCTTCTCGAGCGCGCCGCCGCCCTCGCCGATCACCACGCCGATCCGCAGCTGCACCGAGCGGACGCCGTGCTGCTCCTCGACGGCGCGGGCCGACTCTTCCCAGCGGACCACGACGTCGGCGAGGAAGCCCTCCCCGGGCGGGGCGCCCTCGTCGAGCACCTTCTCGCCCGGCTGCGGGCCGTAGTAGCCGACCGCCGAGGCGCAGAGGAACGCGGCCGGCTTGCGCTTGGCCTTGCCGATCGCCTCGCCCATGAGGCGGGTCGTGTCGACGCGGCTGTTCACGATCTCGCGCCGCGCGTCCTCGGTCCAGCGCTTGGTGATCGACTCGCCCGCGAGGTGGATGACCCCGTCCACCCCGTCGAGCTCCTCGAACCACGGCCCCGCGCTGTAGGGGCTCCACGACACGACGCGCGCCCCGGGCAGCGCCGCCTGCGTCCGCCCCACGTCGCGCGTCAGCACCGTCACCCGATCCCCCCGCGCGAGCAGCTCCTTCACGAGACTACGCCCGATAAACCCGCTGCCGCCGGTGACAAGAACCGTCTTCACGAGATCGTTCTATCACGGCTCGGACGGAGGCGGGGCTTCCCTTCGGGCGCCTCGGGCGCCACGACGGAGGCGCGCCGGACGGGCGGCAGCTGTCCAGTCGTGACGCGGAGCGCGGGAGACGGTAAGACGCCGGACGTGATGGATGACCTAGAGACCTTCAAGAAGCTTCCTCTCGGCGGCCTGGATCGCCGCTCGCTCGTCGGGGCGCTGGCCGAGCACGGCGCGCGCGTGGCGACCGAGCAGCTCGCGGCGCACCGCGCCCGCATCCGCCCGGCCGGCGCGAAGATCGCCCCGGACGCGGCGGTGCTGATCCTGGGCGGCTCGAACGGCATGACCCGGGCGCTCGCGCTGCAGCTGCTCTTCGGGGAGCGGGCCGCCGTCTTCGCCGTGCACTTCGACAGCGAGAAGATGCAGATCGGCCCGCACCACGTGAAGGCGATCACGGACGCGGCGGAGGCCGAGGGGCTCACGGCGCGCTTCTGGAACAGCGACGCCACGAAGCCGCAGGTGATCGACGAGGTGGTCGCCGCGCTGAAGGAGCGGTATCGGGCGGTGCACCTCGTGAACGGCATCGCGGCCGGCGCGATGAAGCGGTACGCGGAGCACGGGCCGACGAAGGTGAAGGACCTCGACGTCGCGTTCGATCCGGTGCTCCAGGTGCCTGATTTCTCGCGCCCCGAGAACGTCCGCAAGCTCGGGCTCGTCGAGGTGGACGTCGCGAACGACGCGGACATCGAGCGGACGAACAAGTTCATGGGCACCTCGTCGCTCCTGTGGGCCGAGCCGCTCGCCGCGGCGGGGCTGCTCGCGAAGGGCGAGAGCGTCGTGTCGTTCTGCGACTACGACTACCCGAGCGACGATCCGGTCTACGCGATGGGCCCGCTCGCCGGCGCGAAGCAGCTGCAGCGCAAGACGATGGCGGAGATCCAGGAGCGGTTCGGGGTGCGGACGGCGCGCATCTGCTATCCGGCGCTGGCGACGACGGCGCTCGGGGCGATCCCGGGAGGGCTGCTGATGTTCGGGCTCAGCACGCAGATCCTGAAGGAGCGCGGGCAGTTCAAGGACGTCATCGATCTCGCGGGCGAGACGATGGAGATCTGGCGCCCGGGCTGGGATGGGAGCGATCTGCGGGTGGACGCGGCCTATCAGGCCTGTCTTCCGGAGTTCAACAAGCGCAAGGATCAGCTCGGGCCGAAGGACGTCCCCGGCGCGTTCCGGCTGCTGTTCACGTAGCGTCGAGGGGAGCCGCGCGCGGGGGGCCGGCGCGGCCGGCCCCTACCCTTCGGCCCGCGCGGTCTCGGGCTCCATCCGGGCGACCTGGCGCTTGTCGGACATCTGGAGGATGCCCACCCAGCCGAGCACGCGGATGACCTGATAGGCCGGGTCGATCTCGAACCACCGCACCGCGAAGTTCGGGCTCATCGCGTACTTGTGGTGGTTGTTCTGGAAGAGCTCGCCGAGCGTCACGACGTCGAGGACCAGCGTGTTGCGCGAGTCGTCGTCGCTGTTGAAGTTGCGGTAGCCGTAGCGGTGGCCGCACCAGTTGACGATCGCCCCGTGCAGCGGGCCCATGGTCCAGTGGAGCGGGAGGAACAGGAACTGCCACCAGTGCGAGGCGAAGGCCACGTAGAGGAGCGTGTACCCCGTGCCCCACGCGAGGCGGCTGATCCACGAGTTGCCGATGCGATCGAGCGTCGGCCACTCCGGGTAGCCGCCGAGGAAGCGCGGCTCCACGTCGGCCTTGCCGTCGTAGATCGCGTCGTAGCGCTTCGCGGTGTCCAGCATCATCGAGACGACCCCCGAGTAGTACCGCGGCGAGTGCGGATCCTTCGGCGTGTCGCTGTACGCGTGGTGCATGCGGTGCAAGATCGCGTAAACCCACGGAACCAGGTACGAAGAGCCCTGCGTGAGGTAGGTCAGGAAGTGAAAAGTCCGCTCCCACCGCTTCGACATCGTGAACATCCGATGCGAGGCGTACCGGTGCAGGAAGAAGGTCTGGAAAAAGACCGAAAGCGTAGAGTGGGCGATGAGAACGACCGCGATCTCCATGCTCCGGTCGTATCCCGGCGGTCGGCGGCAGGGGGTCAGGGCACCGTCACGTTTCCGTAACGGGGGCCTGGATCCCGCGTGTTTTCGGGTTGCTTCCGACATCCCCGGGCTCTCCCGAGCCCGTTCGTGGTAACGGCGGCGTCGTGAAGGCCGTGATCATCGGTGCGGGCCGGGGCAGCCGGCTGCGTCACCTGACCGAAGAGCTGCCGAAGACACTGGTTCCGATCCTTGGCCGCCCGATGCTCGACAGCATCCTCGACGCGCTCGCGGCGGGCGGCTTCAAGCGGTCGGATGTCGTGTTCGTCTGCGGCTACAAGGCCGACGTGATCCGGGCTGCTTACCCGGATCTGACGTACGTCGAGAACCGCGACTGGGAGCAGAACAACATCCTGCTGTCGCTGCTCTGCGCGCGCGAGCACCTCGAGGGCGGCTTCGTCTCGACGTACGCGGACATCGTCTACCGGCCCGAGATCGTGGCGGATCTCGTGCGCTCTCCGCACGACATCGCGCTCGCCTGCGACACGGACTGGCGGCGCCGCTACGTGGGCCGCTCGCAGCACCCGGAGACCGACGCGGAGAAGCTCCGCGCCGACGCGGCCAGCGCCGATCGCGTCGTGGAGCTCTCGCGCCGCATCCCGTCGGAGGCCGCGGCGGGCGAGTTCATCGGGGTGATGAAGCTCTCCGCGCGGGGCGCCGCGCAGTTCCTGGCCGCCTTCGACGCCGCGCGCGCCGCCTTCTCGGAGCGGCCGGAGTTCCGCGAGGGGCGCTCGTTCCGGCGCGCCTACCTCATCGATCTGCTCCAGCACATGCTCGAGTCCGGCGCGGCCCTCCACAAGATCGACACGCACGGCGGCTACATGGAGATCGACACCCTGGAAGACGCGTCGCTGGCCGACGCGTGGTGGCGCGGCGCGACCTGAAGCGGCCGCCGCGCGCGCGCGGCGGCTCGCGCCGCCCTAGAAGACGTCGGCGAAGTCGGCGCCTTGCGCGAGGAGGCCGGGCAGGCCGCCGGTGTGCAGGAACAGCACCCGCTTGCCCGAGAGCTCGCCCCGCTCGGCCATGTCCCAGAGCCCGGAGAATGCCTTGCCCGTGTACACCGGGTCGAGGATGAGCCCCGACAGCCGCGCCACCTTCAGGATCCGCGCCCGTTGCTCCGGCGTGGAGACGGCGTAGGCCGGCCCCCTCGCGGAGTCGTCGATCACGAGGTGGGCGGGCGCGCCGAGGCGCGGATCGAGCGCGCGCGCGTCGTCCATGATCTGGACCGCGATGCGCGCGAACGTCGCCCTGTCCTCGCACACCGCCATCGCGCGCACCTCGCCGGCCACCTCGTAGCGGGCCGCGCCGAGCGCCGTGCCCGCCGCCGTCCCGCCCGAGCCGCACGCGTGCACGATGACGTCGAACGGCTTGCCCCCCGCGAGGCCGAGGTCGAGCTGCTTGCGGATCTCCTCCATCGCGCGCACGTAGCCGAGCGCGCCGAGGCCGTTCGAGCCGCCCTCGGGGATCACGTACGGCCGGCCGCCCGCCGCGCGGAGCTCGGCGGCCGCCTCGGCCATCACGGCGTCGCGGCCCCGGTACGCCTCGGGCGAGATCAGCCGGATCTCGGCGCCGGCGAGCCGGTCGAGCAGCGTGTTGCCCTGGAGCGGCGCCCCGGCCGACGGCTCGGCGGTGCGCAGGAACAGCACCGAGCGCAGGCCGAGCGAGGCGCAGAGCAGCGCGGTCGCGCGCGCGTGGTTCGACTGCAGGCCGCCGCAGGTGAGCACGCAGTCGGCGCCCTCTTCGCGCGCGGCGGCGAGCAGGTACTCGAGCTTGCGGATCTTGTTGCCGGCCTCCGCGCCCGCCGTCATGTCGTCGCGCTTCACGTAAAGATCGACGCCGAGCGCCTCGGCGAGCCGCTGCGGGCGCTGGATCGGGGTCGGAAGGTGGCTCAGCGCGAGTCGTTTGCGCATCGTTTCTCTCCCATGCGGTCAATGGATCACGCCCAGCTTGAGCGTGAGTAGGTACTGGTCGGCAAGCTCCGTGCCGGAGGCGTCGTCGAACGCGCCGCCGGGGAAGAGGACGCCGGCCTCGGTGCCGAACTGGAGGGTGACGAGCCTGCCCATCGCGATGCGCGCGTCCACGCCGAGGTCGAGCTCGACGCCGAGATCGCGGCGGCGCGTGGGGCCGCCGTCGTAGTTGGCGAGGTTGCCGCCCGCCCGGGGGGTGCTGTGCGGGTCGACGACATCGGTCGTCGCCTCGGCGATGATCGCCCCTGCCTTCAGGTCGAGCCAGCGCGCCGGCCGCACGACGATCCGCGGGTTCACGTAGGCGGCGCCGAACACGCCTCCCTTGGAGGGCAGCGACCGGATCCCGGGCTCGGGGGACGCGGCGAAGAGCTCCCGCTCGGCGATCGTGGCCGAGCGCGCGGTCTTCCAGGCGAGCACCTGGTCGAACAGGAGGAGCCCGACGTTGTGGCTCGGGTCGAAGGTGAAGCGCCGCGACACGCCGTCCCTGGGGTCGTCGTCGCCCGACGCGTAGCCGGCCTCGATCTCCGTGACGACGCGCCCCCATCGCTCGGCAGGCCGCCGACCGCGGCCCGCGACGTGCACGGCCCCGAGCGTGGCCGCGCCGCCGACCGAGCGCACCGCCACGGGCGCGCGCCCTGCCGCCGCGCCCGAGGGCGGCGCGGGCCCGCGCGGGATGAACGACGTCGAGCCCAGGATCACCGCGGCCTCGATCTCGCCGTAGACGTGGGCGCCGCCCCCCGGCACCGGCGCGTCGAACTTGCCGGTCACGTCGATCACGGCCGAGGCGAGCGTCTCGGTGGACCGGGCCGGGCTCGTCTTCGCGCGGCGCTCGCGGGCCTGCCGCCGCAGGGCACCGTAGATCCCGACCTCGCCGCGCCGCTCGCGCCAGAGCGCCGACACGACCGCCTGGAGCGCGCGATCGCCCTCCCCTTCGTCCTGCCCCTCGACGTCGTTTCCGAGCAGGTCGGCCGCGCTGTCCTCGAACACGAGGTCGCCTGCGATCGTCACGAGGAGCGGTCCGGTCGGGCCCATCGGCGTCGCCGCGAAGAGGACGCGCTGGACGAGCGATCCGCGCTCGTAGTCTCCGAAGAGGGTCGCGCGCTCGCCGTCGTTGGCGACGAGCCCCATCCCCCAGTGCGCGCCCTGCTGGCCCAGCCGGAAGACGCCGACGGACGACGGCAGCTCCAGGTAGAGGTAGCGCGGGTGCACCTCGTACCAGGCCAGGGCGGCGCGCGCGTCGCGCACCTGCTCGACGTGCCGCGTGACGTCGCCGGCGATGAGCCCGCGGACGACGTCGATCTGCGCGACGATGGACGCCTTGTCCTTGTAGTGGAAGCGCGGCGAGAGGCGCAGCCAGTGAGCGATGTACTGGTTCTGCCCGAGCGTCGTCGCGCCCGGCGCCGAGAGGCGCGGCGCCCGGAGCCGGAGATCGCTCATGGCGCGGTAGCGGAGCTGGTACTCGCCCTGGAGCGAGAACGTCGACCGGGTCGGGTCCGGCGGGGGCGGCGGCGAGCGGCCGGTGTCCAGGACGAGCCGCGGATCGAAGTGGTCGGCGGACGGCGCGGACGGCGCGGACGGCGCGGACGGCGGCGCGCCCAACCCCGCGCTGCTGGCGCCGTCCGCGTCCTCTGCGCCCGCGTCATCGACGGGCTGAGCGGCGCTCGGCGAGGCGAGCGCGACAGCAAACGCAAGGGGGGCGAGGAGGGCAAGGGCGAAGCGCATCGGAAGCAAGCAACCGCACGCCGGCGCGCGGCGCGGGAACGCGCCGGCGAGGATAGGCGGATCGATCCCCGCGGGGCACTGGATTCTGCGCTTTCCAGCCGGGGCGCTGTCGGAGCCCCGCTGGCCGCCGGCGGGCGGTCGAGCGGCACCGCGGATCGCCGCTCGGGCGGCTTTTCTCGAGGCATCCACCGCTCTAGCGTGCGTCCCCGTGACCCTCTCCACGCCGCGCGCCGCCGCTGTCTCTCCCTCTCCGTTGCTCCTGGGCCGCCCCCTCTCCCTCGCGGATCTCGAGGACGTCGCGCGACGCGGCCGTCCGGTGGCGATCTGCGCCGAGGCGCGCGAGCGCGCCGAGGCCTCGCGCCGCGCGATCGACGCGATCGTGGCGGCGGGCGACGCCGCGCCTGCGGTGTACGGGATCAACACCGGCTTCGGCGCGCTCGCGGAGACGCGCATCGCCGATCACGACATCCGGGCGCTCCAGCGGAACCTCGTGCGGAGCCACGCCTGCGGGGTGGGGCCCGATCTCGGCGAGGCCGAGGTGCGCGCGATGATCGTCCTGCGCGCGCAGGTGATCGCGCTGGGGCACTCGGGGGTGCGCACGGAGGTGCTCGACCTGCTCGCCGCCCTGATCGAGCGCGGCGTGTGCCCGCGCATCCCGGCCCAGGGCTCGGTCGGCGCGTCGGGCGATCTCGCGCCGCTCGCGCACCTCGCGCTCTCGCTCATCGGCGAGGGGGAGGCGCGCTTCGAGGGGCAGCTCATGCCGAGCGCGGTGGCGCTGGCGAAGGCCGGCGTCGCGCCGCTCGCGCTCGCCGCGAAGGAGGGGCTCGCGCTGATCAACGGGACCCAGTACATGACCGCGCTCGGCGCGCTCGCGCTGCGGGACGCGGCCGCGCTCTGCACGGTCGCGGACATCGCCGGCGCGGTGAGCCTCGAGGCGCTGATGGGCTCGAAGCGCCCGTTCGACGAGCGGCTCATGCGCGTGCGCCCGCACCCGGGCCAGGCCGGCACGGCCGGCAACCTGCGCACGCTGCTCGGGGGCAGCGAGATCATGCAGAGCCACGCCGACTGCCCGAGGGTGCAGGACGCCTACTCGCTCCGCTGCATGCCCCAGGTGCACGGCGCGACGCGCGACGCGCTCGCCTGGGCCACCGAGGTGCTGACCCGGGAGGTGAACAGCGTCACGGACAACCCGACGGTGTTCCTCGGCGAGGGGGGCGCCGAGCTGCTCTCGGGCGGCAATTTCCACGGGCAGCCGGTCGCGCTGGCCCTGGATCTCGCCGCGATGGCGGCGGCCGAGCTCGCGAACATCAGCGAGCGGCGGGTCGAGCAGCTGGTCAATCCCGCGCTCTCGACCGGCCTCACGCCGTTCCTCGCGCCGCGCGGCGGGCTGCACTCGGGGTTCATGATCGCCCAGGTGGCGAGCGCCTCGCTGGTCAGCGAGAACAAGGTGCTCTGCCACCCGGCGAGCGTCGACTCCATCCCCTCGAGCGCCGGCCGCGAGGACCACGTGAGCATGGGCAGCATCAGCGCCCGGAAGCTCTCCCAGGTGATCGAGAACGTCCGCAGCTCGCTGGCGATCGAGCTCATCACGGCGGCGCAGGGGGTGGACCAGCGGCGCCCGCTCCGCCCGAGCGCGGGGGTGGCCGCCGCCCACGCCGCCATCCGTCGCGTGGTGCCGGAGCTCCTCGAGGACCGACCCCTCTACCTGGACATCGCGGCGGCCACCGAGCTCATCCGGAGCGGCGCGCTCATCGCCGCGGTGGAGGAGGCGGTGGGTTCGCTCAACTGATTTTTTCTGTTGTCGCAATTACATCTGAGACGATTCTGTGGAAATCCGATGCGACTCATCGGAATGCAAATGCTCCATCGAAGGGGGAGTTGCTGTACATTGGCTCAGTGCCCATTCCGGTCAGCACCCCGCCGTTTCCATTCGATGCCGTTCGAGATCTGCTCGGCGTGGTGCGGGCGATCTACGCGGCGGCGAAGGACGGGGGGGCGTCGCGGGAGCAGCTCGCGCGCATCGAGCGGGTGGGCCGGGAGCTGAGCCGAGCGCTGGACCTGGCGGGGTCGCCCCAGCAGGGGGTGTCGGGTCACTCGACGGCGTGGAAGGTGACGGACAAGGCGATGCTCCAGGTGAACGACCTTGTCGATCCGCTCACGCCGGCGGCGCCGCTCCTGCTGGCGGCGCGGAGCCGCGTCACCGGGAGCCGGCTGGCCGTGCGGAGCAAGCCTCAGGGACGGTAGGGGGCTGGGGGCGAGGGCGAGGACGAGGACGTCCAGGCGGGGGCGCCGGGAGCGGGGGCGGCAGGGACGGGGCCGCTGGGAGCGGGGGCGGGCAGGAACGGGCTGCCGGCCGGCGCGCTTCGAGGAACGCACCGCAGGGGTGGAATCGTCAGCTGCGACCGAAAAACCTGCGACCGCGGGACCGCTCGGCGTCGCGCCGGATGCCCTGCATCACCATGCGGATGAGCTCGCGGTTGTAAGCGCGCCTGTCATGGCGCTTGTGCTCGGGCAGCTTGACCCCCAGCGCGTGTGCAAGACGTTCGACGTTCTCTAGCTTCGCCTCGCGCAGACAATCGATATCCAGATCCATGTAGTGGCGCTCCCATTACTAGAGCCGACTTGGTTTGTCGAGCCCAGAGGCGACAGGGCACGGCTGCGCGCTGGTTGGGCTTCAGACCGTGACAGGTGCCATCAGCCCGTGACGGGGGCGCGGCGTCTCGGGCACGTCAGCGCCACGAGGGACACAGAGCGACCTGGAGCGACCTGGTCCCGTTCGAGGCGGGCAAGCAGCTCAGGTCAGCCGCTGCCGCGGGAGGTGGATCCGCCGCTGCCGCTCGATCCCCGGTCGTCGTGACGCACGATGTCAGGCCAAGGTCACGAGCTCACCACAGAGAGGGTGAGGGGGAAGCGCTCCGCAGCAGTGGAGGGTGTGAGATGCCGTGAGCGGCAGCAGAGGGCGTGTCCGGTGGGGTCCCGGCCGAGCGCCCCAGGCGGGGAAGCAGAGGAGAGAGGAGAGAAGGGATTGCGGCGAAGCTGCAAGATGGCCATGAGCCTGGCGGACGCGCGGCGAGGAGCCGAGCTCGCCAGCTTCCAGGTCGAAGCGCAGTCCCCCTGGCTGCGCTCGATAGCCCCCAGGTGGAAGCTCGATGCGCCCGGCGGCTCTCGCCGGCCGGGCGCACCGAGGGCCCATCACGTCGTCGGGGGCCCGATCGGCACGTCACCCCACGAGGTAGCCCCGGCCGGACTCGAACCGGCACGCCCAAGAGGGCCGCGGATTTTAAATCCACCGCGTCTGCCTTTTCGCCACGGGGCCAAGTTGTTGGTTTTGCTTCTATTTTTGTCTCTGGCGCCCCGCCCTCTCCCTCTTCTGTGCCGTCTCCTGTGACGCTTCCGGCGAGCTCGGGGATCGCCTCGGCGAGGGAAGCTAGCTCGCCAAGGCCCAGCTCTGCAAACGTCCTGGGGGCTCGGCGGCACCTCGGGTCACGACGGAGCCCCGGTGCCGGGTCCGGTCGGCGATCCGGGTCTCGCTCCGGCGGTTCGCGAGGGCGACGGGGATGAAGGTCGATCGCGTGTCGTGCGCGCCCACTTGCTGCCGCTCGTCCATGGCCTCGACGAGCTCCGGGCGGTCCATGCATGGCCTCGACGAGCTCCGGGCGGCCCATGCCGGCGAGCTGGAGGTGGCGCGGAGCCGCTCGGCGGCGTGCTCGAGGCTGAAGCGAGCGCCGTCCTCGTTCACGAAGAGCGACGCGGAGGGCGCCGGGTTGCCGCGGAGCGCGAGCCATGCGCGCAGCGCCTGCGGTACGCCGGGACAGCGCCCACGCGCGGGGGTCGTTCGTCTTGTTCTTCCCGAGGCGCAAGGCGCCGCGATCGAGGTCGACGTCCTGCACCTGCAGGCGCGCCGCCTCGCTGATGCGTGGGCCCTCGCGGTTCAGGAAGCCCCAGAGGGCGCGCCAACACAGCGGGATCGCGGTGCTGGCCAGCAGGCGCGCGTCCTCGTCGGGGTAGAGGCACGCCTTCGCCTTCGCAGGGCCGAGCTTCGGGAGAACGCCGCGGGGCAGCGGGTTCGTCGCGAGGAGACGGCAGGGGAAAACGGCCATCGCCATGAGCCGGTGCAAGAGCTGCGCGATGTGACGGCCCGACGCGGGCGACATCGCGCAGAGCGTGCGCATGACGCGCCCCGCGTCGTCGAGCGTGAAGGCAGCGACGGGGACACGCCCGGCGATCGGGTACACGTGGCGGTCGAGCCGGTAGACGTCTTGCTCGACGCTGCGCTTCGGCTTGACATGGTCGGGGACCATGCGCGCGAGCTCGCCCGAGGTCATCGGCCGAACGCGCCGGTCTTGGCTGAGCTCCGCAGGGCTAGCCACAAGGCTCGCCCGCAAGAGGGCCGCGCCTCACCTCGATTGGGTGGCGACGTAGACGCTGCGCCAGAAGCGTTCGAGAGCTCCCGAGAACAGAAAATCGGAGGATTGTGTCATCACTATCCCGATTAGCTCGCGGCTCGGATCATTGATCCAGGACGTCCCGAACCCGCCGTCCCATCCATAGCGCCCAGGCACCTCCGAGACGGCGTCCGGCGCGGTGAGCACGGCCATCCCATGACCCCAGCCATGCGTCTCGAAGAAGCCCGGGAAAAATGAAGACGCCGCTTTCTGGGCCGGCGTGAGATGATCGGTCGTCATCTCGCGCACCGAGGCGGCGCTCAAGATCCGCCGGCCCTCGTGCACGCCGCTGTTCGTGAGCATGCGCGCAAACACGAGGTAGTCGTCCACCGTCGACACGAGCCCGGCAGCGCCCGAAGGGAACACGGGCGGGCTGGCGTAGGCGCTCTCGACCCCGTCGCGATCCATGCGCGTCTTCGCCATCGTCTCCGGGTCGGTGAAGTAACCACAGCCGGCGAACCGATCGAGCTTGTCCGCCGGCACGTGGAAGTCGGTGTCCCGCATCCCGAGCGGCGCGAGGATGCGCTCGCGCACGAACACATCGAAATCCTTGTCGGCCACGCGCCGCACGAGCACCCCCTGCACCAGGCTCCCCGTGTTGTACATCCACTGCGCCCCCGGCTGATGCATCGACGGCAGCGTCCCGAGCCGCCGGATCCACTCGTCTGGCCCGTGCGGCGTCATCGGTACCGGCTCCCCGTTGACGAGCTGGAGCTCGTCGATGGCACGCTGGATCGGCGACGAAGCATCGAACAGGAGTCCAAAGCCCATGGTGAACGTCATCAGGTCGCGCACCGTGATCGGCCGCTCAGCGGGCACCGTCTCGTCGATCGGACCATCGATGCGTGCCAGCACCCTCCGGTTCGCGAGCTCCGGCAACCAGCGGTCGACGGGGGAGTCGAGGTCGAGCTTGCCTTCCTCGACGAGCATCATCACCGCCGTCGCGGTGACCGCCTTCGTCATCGAGGCGATCCGGAAAATCGTGTCCCGCCGCATGGGTGTGCTGCCGCCGATCTCGGTCACGCCCACCGCGTCCGCGTGCACGTCGCCGCCGCGCGCAATCAGCCAGACCGCTCCCGGCATCTGCCCCGCCGCGACCTCTGCCCCCATCACCTCGCGCACGGGCGCCAGCGCGGCAGCCGGCCCCGCGCCGGCCCCTCCGCTCTGCCCTGGCCGCCCCTCCTCTCGCTCCACGTCCCCCACACAGGCCGGCGCCACGATGCTGCCCAGAACTCCCATGAACTCTCTCCTTCTCATCATCATCGATGCCTCTCCGAGCGGGGACGCCTGTCCCTTTCGAAAGCACTGACTGCCCGCGCCCGAAAAAATCATCGGTGCCGAGACGATCGCCGCTGGGTGGCCAAGGTACGCCGCGCTACCACAACATCAGCAACGTCGGAGGATCCGCACGGGCTTGCGATTACCTCGTAGAGGGCGGTCCAGTTGTCGGTGCCGTGCCCGGCGGCGATCGCCCGGCTCTCGATGCCCCGGCGCCCGCGCAAGAGTCCGCGCAGCGCCTCGGCGCTCGCCCCGGTGGGCGAGCTCGAGCGCTACGGCGCGCCGGCGCTGCTGCCCGGCTGAGGGCGGGCAGGGCCGCGTCGAAAAAAAACGAGGGCGACCGATGAGTTTTCGCCGCCGCCCCGGTCTCAAGGGGAACGTGCCTCGAAGCATGGGGCACCCACCTCGACAGGAGCACCGACGATGAAACTGTACGAATTTGCGCCGACCCGATCCATTCGTGCCCGCTGGACGCTGCAGGAGCTGGGGGTCGACTTCGAAGCCATCGAAGTCGACCTCGTCGCGGGCGATCATCACCGGCCCGAATTTCGCAAGATCAACCCCGCCGGCAAGGTGCCCGCGCTCGTCGACGGAGACTTCGTGGTCACCGAGTCGGTGGCGATCGCGCTCTATCTCGCGGAGAAGTACCCGCAAAAGCGCCTTTTGCCCACCGATCTACGGCAGCGGGCCGAGGTCGACCGCTGGCTTTTGTTCACCGTGACCGAGCTCGAGCAGCCGCTCTGGCGCATCGCCAGACACACGTCGCTCTACCCCGAGGCGCTGCGCCTGCCTGCCGACGTCGACCTCGCCGGCCGCGAGTTCAAAGAGATGGCCGCGGTGCTCGAGGAGCACATGCGGGGCCGCCAGTTCGTTGTGGGCGACGGCGTCACCGTCGCCGACTTCGTGCTCGCCTACACGCTCGACTGGGGAAACGAGGCCAAGCTGCTGGGCGATTGCCCCCAACTTATCTCTTACATGGAGCGAATGTACGCCCGCCCCAGCGCAGCGCCGCGTATCGCACAGGCCAGGGCGAGCCTCGCGGCCAGGTAGGTCGCCTTCGCCGCCCGCGCCACCCGGGCTCCGAGCCCGCTCGGCCTCACGCACCCAACGTAAACAGACCCTGGTGTCGTCTCCGCCTCGTCGCCTCCGGCTGCCCCTGCGGCTCCGGTACTTCGATCCGGGAGAGCGCGCCCCTCTCCTCAGGACGCCTGCGCGAGGCCGATCTCGCCCTCCGGCTCGACGGGCAGCTCGACGACGAACGTGGTTCCTGAGCCCAGCTGACTGTGCAGATCCACGCGCCCTCCATGCGCTCGTACGATCTCCCGAACAAGGTACAGCCCGAGCCCGAGGCTCTGCGCTTGATGAAGCCCCGTCGCGCGCTCGAACGCCTCGAACACGCGCCGCTGGTCGGCCTCCGAGATCCCGATGCCCTGATCGGAGACCGAGAGGCGAGCGACGGCCCCGTCCGCGTCGGCGACGATCCGAACCGGCCTTCCGGCTCCGTACTTCATGGCGTTCGTCAAGAGGTTCGTCGCGACCTGCTCGAGCCGCAGCCGATCCCACTGGCCCCAGGCGGCGCGCTCCGCCTGCACGTGGAGCGCACATCCAGCCAGCTCGGCCTGCTCGCTCAGCCTCCCGACGACGTCCCGCACGAGGGCCGTCAGGTCCACCGGCTCACGCGTCAGGACGAGCCGCCCCACCTGGACGCGCGAGAGGTCGAGCAGGCTGTCGATCAGCAGGCTGAGCCGACCGAGCTGACGCTTGAACGACGTGAGCGACGACGACAACCAGGACGAGGATACCGTCTCTTGCTGCTTGATCGATCGCGTGAGCGCGTCGAGCTTCAGATGGAGGCCTGTCAGCGGCGTCTTCAGCTCGTGGGCGAGGAACGCCGTGCGCCGCTCCGCGGTCTCTGCCGCCGCCCGCGCCTCTCGCTCCCTGGCGACCAAGAGCGCGTTCTCGAGGGAGATGGCCGCTTGCGTGGCGAGCAGCTCGAGGGCGAGGAGCCGCTCGGGCGTGAACGCGTGCGTGGTGAGGTTGTTCTCGAGGTAAAGCAGTCCGAGCACCTCGGCCTGCCGCAAGAGCGGAACGCAGAGGATGGACCTCGGGTTGTGTCGGACGATGTACTCGTCCCCCGAGAACCTGCCCGCCTTCGCGGCGGCATCATCGAGGAGCACGCGCTCCTTGGTGAGCCGCACGTAGTGGAGGAGCGAGGCAGGGATGAGCTGGGAGGAGGACACCGGCAACGACTGTAGAACCTGGGTCACGGTCCCTTGTCGCTCCTCGATCGCGGCTTCCGCCTCGATCGTCAGGTCGCCGTCCCGCACGAGGATGAGGCAGCCCTTCTGGGCACCTCCCTGCTCGAGGACGAACTCGAGCAGGGTTCGCAAGAGCTTCTCGAAGAGGATCTCGCCCGAGATCGTCTGCGACGCCTTGACGACCGAGAGCACGTCGAGCAGGTCCGTGCGCGCCGCGAAGGTGGCGGTGGGCGCGAGCGGCCGTCGTTCGAGGAGCTGCGGATAGAGCTGTTCGAGCTGCCTCACCTTGCCGTCGGCCCCCCAGCGCACGTAGCACGAGCGGGCTTCGCGCAGGTACGTATCGGAGAAGCGCTCGAACCCTCGTGCTCGATAGAACCGAGACGCGAGCTCGTAGGCAAGCGCTTCATTGTGGACGAAGCCGCTCTCGCGCGCCGAGCGGATGGCCTCTTCATAGAGGCGCATCGCGTCGAGGTCCCGGCCCTCGACGCGGGCGACCTCGGCGGATACCAGGGCGTAGCGGCTCCGGAAGTTGTCGGGGCAGCTGTCGGCCCAGTGCCTCAGCTTCTGTAGCTGCTTCTCGAGGGTCCGAGCCAATTGCTGCCGCTGCTCGGCCGGCGCCTGCGCGTGGAGCGCCGTCACCGTGAGCGCGTAGTAGAAGTGGTGCGCCGCCCCCATGGCCAGAGACGCCACCTGGTCCTGCATCAGCGCGGCGCTGGCTGCGGACTCCAGCGCTTCGGCGTGACGTCCATGCGTGAACGCCGCGATCTGCTTCATGATATGATACGCGGCGATCCCAAGGCCGAAGCCCGCCTTCTCGAGGATCGCGAAGCTGCTGTCCTCGTCGAAGTCGCCGCTATTGAAGCTCGTGGATGCCCGCGTCGCTCCCTTCAGGCTCGCCGCGAGCTGCTCCTCGAGCCGGACCACATGGTACACGACGTCGTTGTGGGTCTTCCGGGCGAAGGCGGCGTACTTCCGCGCGACGTCAATGACATGATCGAGCGGGTCGCCGTTCTCCAGAACAATCCACACCATGTTGTACGTCAAGTAGCCGGCAAACACGAAGTCTCCGACCTCGAGGCAATCGGAAAATGCCTTATCGAGGAGCGGGAGGCTCGTCGCGTAGTGCCTGTACCAGATACTGATGACGCCCGCGTGGTGGAAGAGCAGCCTCCCCTTCAGCATGGCCGTGACGCTCTTGAACTTCTCGTTCAGCCTGAGCGCCATCTCGGAGAACTGGAACGCGCACGGGATGTCCCCGAGGATGGACACCATGACGCCGGCGTAACAACTGTAGACGAAAGAGGACTCCTCGGCGTGTCCGCGCTGCAGGGAGACGTTCACCCCCTTGGCGGTGAGCAGCGGCCAGAGCGCCGGTCGCACGGAGAATACGAGGGGGCACGACTCGGCGACCAGGCCGATGAACACCCGCACGTCTTCGTCGGTCGCCACGGGCGCATCGACGAGATCGGCGATGCGACGCCCGCGCAGGGCGTCCGGGACCTGCCGGATCTCGGCCTCCACGGCCGCCTGGATCTCCTCGTCGGCCTCCGGGAGCGCCACCCCGTAGAGCCGCAGGGCCTCGATCATGACCGTCATGGCATCGCGGTGTCGTCCGGCGATCTGGTAGAGCCGCATGCGCAGCCGGTGGGCCCTGGCCCGGTCGGACCTGGAGCGGGCGTTCTGGAGGATCCGATCGAACAGGTCGTCGGCCGGCTGGAAGTTGCCGGCGAGGGACTCGCATTCGGCGAGCTCCAGGTAGAGCGTGAGCGTGTCCTCGTACCGTGCGCTCCAGGCGTCCGGTGGCAAGAGAGACGCCGCCTGCGCCAGATAGATGCGCGCCGAAGCGTAGGCGACCGAAGCCTTTGCCTTGATCCCTGCCACGAGGTTGAGCCGGCAGAGCGCCTCCCTCTCGCGTGGATCGTTGATGAGGTGGGCGCCGTGATTGAGCTGGTTCGCGACGTCAAAAGCCCGCTCCTCGATGGCCCCGCTGGGCAGATGAGACACGAGGCGCCGGCCGATCTTGAGATGCGCTGCGGCCCGCAGATCCTCCGGGATGAGCGAATAGGCCGCCTCCTGGACGCGGTCGTGGAGGAACTTGTACGTGCCTTCGTGGCAGAGGACGAGCCCCGCGCGAACGGCCTGCCAGACCTCCGCGTGCAGCTCCTCCTCCGAGCGGCCGCACGCTATCGTCGAGACGCCGACCTCCGTGGCGTTCCCGAGGCAGGCGAGCTGCTTCAGCGCCTCCTGGGTGCCAGCAGGGAGCCGCGCGAGTTTGTCGACCATCAGGTCGACCACGTTGTCGGTGAAGCCTTTGGCGCGGATCTTCGCCATGTCCCACCGGAAGGCGCCCGCATGGGGGTCGAGCTCGATCAGCCGCTCTTCATGGAGGGCGATGAGAAACTGGATCGCGAAGAAGGGGTTGCCGGCCGTCTTCTCATGGACCAGGGCCGAGAGCGGCGCGGCGTCCTCAGGGCGGCATTGGAGCAACTCACTGACGAGCATGGACAGGTGCTCGCGGGAGAGCGGGCCGAGCACGATATCCCGGACGCGCGCGCCCTCCCTCCTCACGTTGTCCAGCGCCGTCATGAGCGGGTGCGAGGGGGTCACCTCGTTGTCGCGATACGCACCGATGACGAGAAGATGGCCCGTGTCGAGGTGCTTCACCAGATCCTGCAGGAGCCCGAGGCTCGCCG
Organism: Sorangium sp. So ce887; assembly: GCF_051521455.1. Classification (NCBI taxonomy): domain Bacteria; kingdom Pseudomonadati; phylum Myxococcota; order Polyangiales; family Polyangiaceae; genus Sorangium; species Sorangium sp. So ce887. The sequence goes on from NZ_CP150354.1 coordinate 8,636,393, forward strand.
AATCGGCCCACTGGAGATCGTCGAGGAAGAGCACGAGGGGGTGCTCCTTCCGGGCAAACACCCCGATGAAGTGCCGGAAGACGATGCGAAACCGGTTCTGCGCCTCGACCGGCGGCAGCTCGGGAGCCGGCGGTTGCGGGCCGATGACCAGATCGAGCTGCGGGATCAAGTCCACGATGAGCTGCCCGTTGACCGTGAGGACCTCGAGCAACCGCTGCTTCCAGGCCGCGATCCTCTCGCTGTCGGCGAGGAGCTCGAGCACGATCTCCTGAACGGCCTGAACGATGGTGAAGTAAGGGATATCGCGCTTGTGCTGATCGAATTTTCCCGAGGCGAAGAATCCCCGCTCGCGGGTGACAGGCTTGTGCAGCTCGTGGACCAGCGTCGACTTGCCGATGCCGGAGTAGCCCGATATCAGCACGAGCTGTGGCGATCCGGTGTCGACCACGCGCTCGAAGGCGCGCAGCAGCACCGCGATCGCCTCGTCGCGCCCGTAGAGCTTCTGAGGGATCTGCAGGCGGCCCGACGCGTCCTGCTCGCCCAGCGGGAAGGGTTCGATGCTGCCACCGCAGCGCCATGCTTCGAAGCACCGTTCCAGGTCATGGCGCAGGCCGCGGGCCGTCTGGTAGCGCTCCTCGGGCATCTTCGCGAGGAGCTTGATCACGATGCGCTCGACCGCCTCGGGCACTTCGGGGACCACCTCGGACGGAGCCGCGAACGAGCGGGCGACGTGACAATGGATCCATTCCAGCGGGTCGCGGGCATCGAATGGGAGCTCCCCCGTGAGCATCTGGTAAAACGTGATCCCCAGGGAATACAGATCACTGCGGCTGTCGGTCCCACGGTTCATCCGCCCCGTCTGCTCGGGCGACATGTAAGGTAGGGACCCCTCGATGAGGCGTGCTGGCTCCGCGGCCTGCTGTTCGCGGGGGAGCCGTAAGGCGAGCGCGAGGTCGGCGATCTTCACCGCGCCGGTGGCAGGAATGACCAGGATATTCGCGGGCTTGAGGTCTCTGTGAACGACGCCTCGCTGGTGAATGTCGGAGACGGCCCCCGCAATGCGGATAGCGAGATCGAGGAACCTGCCGAGCGCCATCGGCGCGCCGAGCAGTCGATCAAGCGGCTCAGCGCCGGAGTCTTCCATGACGAGGGCGAGCGCCCCATCGTACGTCTCGAGGGCGAGGGGCCTGACGATGGCTCCCACGTCGAGCATCTTGCCCGTCTCGTACTCCCTCTTGAGCCGGTCGATGTCCATCGGCCGGCAGCTCCTCGGGTCGAGCACCTTGAGGACCACCGGATGGCCGTCGGCGTTTCGAATGGCGCGGTACACGGCGATACCGCGGCCCTCGTAAACGGTTTCGCCGATCGTGTAGGAAAATGGAGGAGACGGGCTCGTCATGCAGGCGCAGGGAGAGGCAGCCTCGGCAGTGGCAGCAGGAGCCCGCCTCCCCCGATGAGGTATAACATTCCCCGCCCCCGTCCTGGCCGGCGTTGCGGGCGATCCAACGCGAAGTCGCCTCCGCCGTCGGGCTCGGCCGCCTGCGGTACCCGAGGCGCCGTCGCCAGGCCGTCTCCGCCGAGTGTCGCTCCTCTCAGGATGCCAGGCGCTCCGATCAGGATACCAGGAGCTCCGACAATGCTTCGAACGTCACGAAGATCGCAACGATCGCCGGAGCAGGATCTGGATGGAACCCGGGCCGCACGCGCTCGCCTGGGCGTCATGGTCGACGAGGCCGTAGCCGATTTGTGTTCACACCCGCGCCGGCGCGGGTCTGCCTCGAGGAACGCCGGCGGAGGGCCGGCCTCACCCGAGGAGCAGAGCCATGACTCGCATCGATCCGAGAGCACACCTGTGGACCAAGGCGGCGCGGACCCTGACGGCGCTGGGCGCCCTGCTGGCCGCGGCGGCCGCCCCTGCCAGCGCGCGCGCCGAGATCCTCGCTTACGACGAGCACGACGGCGAGGCGGGCGGCGCCGTCGGCTGGACGGACGATTGGCCCTTCGCGCGGGCGGGCGGCGAGCTCGCACAGACCTACGGCTACTGGCGGCGCCGGTTCGCGGCCCCGCTGTCCGCCGCGCACGCCACCCGGTGGATCGCCGTCACCGGGCGCATGGCCGCGCCCCCCGTCGGCTACGCGTACCACGTGCCCATGGGCGTCAGCTCCTGGACGACCGCCCACCAGCACCACGGCCTCCATTTCGACACGTCGAGCCCTGCGGGCCTGCTCGTCGACGGAGCCGGCCCGACGAGCGCCATCGCCGGGACCACGCAGCAGACGTGGCTCGCGCGGTACGTCTTCGGCCCCGCCAATGCGAGCGGCCGTCACAGCGCCACCGTGAGCATCTGGGCCGGATCCGGCGCCGGTCGCCGCATCGATCCGGGGGCGCCGCCCGTTGTCGTCCGCACGCTCACCGACACCACGCTGGACAGCCTCTATTCCGGGCAGAGCGACGCCCAGAACATCTTCTTCGTGGAGCGCGAGAGCGTCGCCACAACGGCCCGGGAGGCGCTCGCCGCGCCCGAGCGCGATCTCTACGTGGTCGCGCACCAGGACGACGATCTGCTCTTCATGAACCCCGATATCGCGGATTCGATCCAGGCGGGGAACTTCGTGCAAACCGTCTACGTCACCGCGGGCCTCGGCGGCAATGGCCTGCCCGTCATGGACGAGCGGGAGGCCGGGATGAAGGCCGCGTATGCGGCGATGGCTGGCCTCGCCAATGGCTGGAGCTGCGCCGAGGCCGCGGTGCTGGACAAGGAGCTCGTGCGCTGCGCGCTCGACGGGAGCGCCGGCCGCGTCGGGCTCGTGTTCCTGCGGCTCCCATCGTACCCGGACACCGCGCTCCTGAGCGACCTCTGGAATGGGGGCGCACCGACCGTGCCGCGCGTCGACCGCACCGACGATGACCCCGCCGGCGAGGTCCCCGTCGATTACACCCGCGAGGAGCTCGTCGCCGTCCTCTCGCGCCTGATGTCCGATTACCGCGCGAGCCGCGTCGGCACGCTGAACAGCGACCACGGCCACGCCGGCGACCACACCGACCATTACTACACATCGATGTTCGCGTTCGCCGCGCACCAGGTCTACGCCGCCGGGCACGCGCTCCAGACCTACCGGGGCTACGACATCTCGAACGAGCAGGCGAACGTCTCCGACGCCGAGTTCGACATCACGTGGGACGCATTCCGGTGGTACGCGCAATGCGACCGGTTCACCTGCACGGACATGAGCGCGTGCGGCACCGGGACCACCTGCGACCCGGACAAGCCGGACTATCGCGCCTGGGCGCGGCGCCGGTACGTGGGCTCGGCGATCGCGGGCGTCTCGGGCCGCCTCGGCGCGCCCGGGGGCAAATGCCTCGCGGCCGTCGGCACGTCGAACGGCGCGCCCGTGGTCCTCGCCGATTGCTCCACGACCTCGGCGCAGCCATGGACCGTCGCGGAGAACCGCATCGGCGGCATCGGCGGGCGCTGCCTCGGCGTCGCCGGCGGCAACACCGCGAACGGCGCGCTCGTGGTGCTCGAGAATTGCGCCGAGACCGCGGGCCAGGGGTGGACGATGCTGGACGGCGGCCAGATCCGCGGCCTCCAGGGGAGGTGTCTCGCGGTCGCCGGCGGCAGCACCGCGAACGGCACGCCGGTGCAGATGATCGACTGCAATGGCGGCGAGGCGCAGCGGTTCGCGATTCAGCTCTCGGCGCCCACGCGCTGGTCGTCCGGCAACGATTTCTCGGACGCCCAGATCGGCACGAGCGAGTCCACCACCCGCACGGTCCGGCTCGGCGACGTGAACGGCGACGGCAAGGCCGACGCGTGCGTGCGGCGCACCGACGGCGTGTATTGCGCGCGCAGCAACGGCGCAGGCGGGTTCCTCCCCGCGCAGCGGTACACGACGGAGTTCTCCGACGCGAACGGCTGGCAGCCCGCGAGATACGGCAACACGATCCAGCTCGCCGACATCGACGGCGACGGCAAGGCCGACGTCTGCGGCCGCGGTATCCACGGCATCCTCTGCCAGGTCGCGAACGCCGCCGGCGACGCCTTCGTGACCTCCGGCAGCGTCTGGTGGACGTACAGCTTTTCCGACGCGGAGGGATTCGCCGACGCACCGAGCCATTACCGCTCGATCCACCTCGCCGACGTGGACGCCGACGGCCACGCCGACGTGTGCGGCCGCGGCGCCGACGGGGTGCGCTGCGCGATCAACACGAGCGCCGGGAGCTTCGGGGCGGCGACGCTCTGGCTCGCCGAGATGTCCGACGCGAACGGCTGGCTGCCGGAGCGTTACGGCGCCACGATCCAGCTCGGCGACATCGATGGCGACGGCGCGGCGGACGCGTGCGGCCGCGGGCCGTCGGGCGTCGTGTGCGCCGTGGCGAGCGCTTCCGGCCCCGGGTTCGTGCGGCCGCACGTCTGGTCGTACAGCCGCGGCGGCGCGCCCGATTACGGCGACGCGTCCGAGTTCGACGCGGCGCCGGGCCACTGGGGGAGCCTCGGCCTCGGCGACGTCGACGGCGACGGCGACGCCGACCTCTGTGGCCGCGGCACCTCCGGCGCGCTGTGCGCCATGTCGAACCGCCTCGATTTCGGCGCGGCGCGCCCCGCTTCGCTCGGCGCCTTCGGCGATGCCCAGGGGTGGCTCCCCGCGCGGTACGGCGCGACGGTGCAGCTCGGCGACGTCGACGGCGACGGCCGCGCCGATCTGTGCGGCCGCGCGTCGGACGGCCTCTGGTGCGCGCTCGCGCCGTGAAGCGGTGTCCACGGTCGAGGAGTCGATCACGATCACGATGAGCGCCGTCGCAGGGCGGCGGGCTCGTCGACCGCGGAAGCTCGGCGGACGGTGATATCCTCGGCGCCACGATGTCCGTCGATCGAGAGCACCTCGAGCGCGAGGTCCGCGAGCACTGCGAGAGCGGCGCCGTCACGCGGGCCGCCGAGCTCGCCATCCGCGGCTACGGGCCCGAGATCCTCGGCTTCCTGACCGCGCTCCTCCGCCGCGAAGAGGACCCCGACGACGTCTTCTCGCTGTGGTGCGAGCGCATCCTGCGCGGGCTGCCGACCTTCGCGTGGGAGTGCTCGCTGCGCACCTTCGCTTATACGATCGCGCGGAACGCGGCGAAGAACCACGCCCGCGACAGGCGCGCCCGCGACAGGCGCGTGCGCCCCTCGGTCGGGACGACGGAGCTGAGCGCGATCGAGCAGCAGGTGCGCACCGAGACGCGGCCCTACCTGCGCACCGACGCGAAGGACAAGCTCATGGAGCTGCGCGAGGCGCTGCCGCCGGACGATCGGATATTGCTCGTGCTGCGCCTCGACAAGGAGCTGGAGTGGAAGGACGTGGCGCGGGTCATGCTCGATGAAGAGGCGGTGGTGGACGAGGCCGCGCTGAAGCGGGAGGCGCAGCGGCTGCGCAAGCGCTTCCAGACGGTGAAAGATCAGCTCGTCGAGGCGGGCCGGCGCGCGGGGCTGTTCGGCGAGGGATGACTGGTTTCACGTGTCAGAAATCCCGCCAGAAACACCGGTTGATGACGACTGGCGGCCGGGAATAGTAGCGGTTTTCGTAGCCTCCGCCTGTTTCGCCGCCGAAGGCGGCTCCGGTGTGGCGAGCGGGGCGCCCTCCGCCGCCGCGTCGCCCGCGGTGAAGGGCTCGCGGCATCACCGGTCCCACCGTACGGCCAGTGCGGCGGGTGCGGTATGCTCGCGGCCACAGGTGGCCTCATGTCCCGCTCGCCCCTCCTCGCGCTCGCCCTCGTTCCCCTCCTGCCAGTCGCGTGCGCTCGCGGCCCATCCGTGCCGGGTGCGCAGCCGGTCGCGTCGCGATTGCAGCCCGCCGACATCGCGGCGCTGCGGCTCGCGGACTGGCGGCCCGTGCCGCTCCTGGCGCTCGATCGCACCGCGATCGCGCACCTGGCCGTGCCCGCCGTCGATGTTCACACGCACCTGCGCCGGGTCGTGGACGTGGCGGCCGAGGTCGCGCGCATGGACATGCTCCACGTCGAGACGATGGTCAACCTCGATGGCTCCTCGGGCGAGCGCCTGGTACGCGAGCTCGAGCGCTTCGACCGCGCGTATCCGGGGCGCTTCCTGACCTATGCCAACGTCGACCTCACGCTCGTGGGCGCGCCGGGCTGGGGCGCGCGCGTCGCCGCGCAGCTCGCGGCCGACTTCGAGGCCGGGGCCAAGGGGCTCAAGATCTTCAAGGAGCTCGGGCTCACGGTGCGCACGCCCGAGGGCCGGCGCGTCGCGCTCGACGACGCGGAGCTCGAGCCCGTCTGGCGCACGTGCGCGCGCTACCGCCGGCCCGTGCTCTGGCACGTGGCCGACCCGTCGGCGTTCTTCGTCCCGCTGGACGCGAAGAACGAGCGCTGGCACGAGCTGCACGAGTTCCCGGACTGGTCGTTCGCAGACCGGAAGCGCTTTCCCACGCGCGCGCAGCTCTTCGAGGAGCGCAACCGCGTGCTCGAGCGCCACCCCGACGTCACCTTCATGGGCGCGCACATGGGTAGCTCGTCCGAAGACCTGCGGCAGCTCGCGAGCTGGCTCGATCGCTACCCCAACTTCCACGTCGACATGTCGGCCAGCGCCAGCGAGCTGGGCCGGCAGCCGCTCGCGGCGCACCGCTTCTTCGTGCGCTACCAGGACCGCGTGCTCTTCGGCACCGACCTCAAGGGCGCCAATGCCGCGGGCTACGAGGTCTACGCCCGCTTCCTCGAGACCGAGGACGAGTATTTCAGCACCGAGGCCGCGAACGGCCGCCAGGGGTTCTGGATGATCTACGGCATGCACCTGCCCGCGCCCGTGCTGCAGAAGATCTACCGCGACAACGCCCGTCGCCTGTTGTACCCCGCAGATCCCGATCGGCCCGCGGCACGCCTGTGAACTCCCGCTGAGCCGCACCTCCGCCCACGCGTTTGAAGAACGCGCCCGGTGTGAGCCCGACGAGCAGACGGAAGTCGGCGATGGCTTCGCCCAGCGATAGGGCTTCTTTCACTTACGCGCTCGAGCGCTGGTACGAGGAAGCCGCCGCCGTCCTTGGGGCAGCGCGCGAGGTACGCGCGGAGGATCTGGATGAACATGACGTCCGCCATCCGGAGGAGGACGATCTCGGACCCGGGATCAGATGTTGCTCGTGCTGCGCCTCGACAAGGGGCTGGAGTGGAAGGACGTGGCGCGGGTCATGCTCGATGAAGAGGCGGTTGACATAGAGAACCCTACATGACCGACTCAGTCGGCAGGATCGTACCGGCACAGGACGGACCCGCGCGGCCGAGGCGCGGGCCAAGGGCAGCTTGGCCACGGCGGGATCCAGCCCCGTAGAATCAACTGTTCGCTGGCCGCCAAACGTCCCGGCGCCCCGCTGCACGGCGCCGTTGCGCTCCACGAGCCCGCTCGGTACCCTCGGGGGAAAAATGACGTCCACCGCGCCGCAGGGCTGCTGCGAGAGGAGCCATGTCCACCGTTCGGCTCCCCCTCTGACCAGAGCCCTGCCTCCGCCGCCGCTCCCTCCGGCCCGATGAACAAACGGCGCGGCGCCCCGTCCCCCCTCCACGGCATGTTACACACAGCGGCGCACACCGACATGCGAATCAAACACCACGCCAGGGCCGAACGCCGTGGCTTGGCAGACCGATGAAAGGAGTTCTGACGACATGAAGACGTTCTTGGCTCTGTTTGCCGCCTTGGGTTGCTCCCTCGCCACTTCGCTCGTGCTCGCGGGTCCTCTCCCTGTGACCGGCCAGTGGCGGACGATTGATGAGCAGGGGGTCGAGCAGTCGGTGATAGAGATTTACGAGAAGGGCGGGAAGATCTTCGGCAAGATCGTGAGCCTGAAGCAGCCGCTCGACGCGAAGGGGAAGCCGAAGATCTGCACCGCCTGTGAGGGTGCCGACAAGAACAAGCCCCTTGTGGGGCTCGTCATCATCAAGAACATGGCCCGCGATGACGACGAGTACGATGACGGTACGATCCTGGATCCGAACAACGGCGAGACCTATAGCTGCAAGCTCGAGGCGATCGAGGGCGGGAAGAAGCTAAAGGTGCGCGGCTTCTTGGGCATCTCCCTCCTCGGCAGGACCCAGACCTGGCTGAAGAAGTAAAATCTTCTCATACACCAGTCGTGGGGCACCGCGGGGCGCTCGAAAACTAGAACGGCGTTCAGGCCGGTGGCAACCATGCGCACATGTCGGCAGCGAGCCGTCTTCTTTGGCGTGCTGAAGGCCTACGAGGTCATGCTGAGGCGGGGCGGATCGCGCCCCGCGGTCCTCGACGAGCAGCGTCAGAAGGACCAGAGCGGCACGCTCGAGGCCCATGTGGCCGCGGCGTGGACGAAGCGTCGAGGGCAAGGGGCTTGATGGCAGTCGCCGTCGCGGTCCAGCGTGACGTAGACAACATACCACAGCCGAGTGAACCCGTTGGATTTGTTGTCTATTGTAGACGGGTCAGTGGATCGTGCTTATTGGATGTTAGGTCAACTGGTTGTCGTTGGCGTAAAATTCTTGACAAATCGAAATGGCTTTGCGCGGACCATTCTCCGGCCCTCGGCGGCAGGCCATGAAGATATTTAACTTCATCTCACCCCGTGCTATTTCTGGACCAGTGCATTCACTCGATCATGGGATGAGGTCAGCTTCATGAAAGTATACGTTTTCAAATCGTTGCCGCCATTTCTTTGGGGTTACACGCGCGACCTCCGTGCGACGTGGGCGCTGGAAGAGTGTGGAATCGCCCACGAGGCCGTCGGGCTCGATTGCGGTCCGAACGGTCTTCAGGATGAAGTCGAGTTCGGAATGGTATCGCCATTCAAGCAAGTTCCGGCGATCGATGATGACGGGTATATTTTGACGGAGTCGGGTGCGATTCTGCTTTACCTTGCGGAGAAATCCGGAAAATTGATTCCTTCTGATCTGAAGGGGCGCGCGCAGGTCTATCGCTGGACGATCACGTCATTGAACAATATCGAGCCTTTTTCGCTGCCGATTCTATTTGCCGATCTTCAAGGCGACTCAAATCCCCATTTACAGGCCTTGCGCCCTTGGCATGTCGAGATACTCGATCGCTTCTTGCCGACGATCGACCAAATGCTGCAGGCTCAACCGTTCATCACGGGGGCTGACTTCACGGTTGCCGACATTATTCTCACGTGCGTGCTGCGCGAACTTCGTAAGACGGAGATCCTCGCCAAGTATCCGAACGTCGAAAACTTCCGCCGTCGCTGCGAAGAGCGACCCGCGTTCGTGAAAGTCCTGAACGCCTACGAAGACCGCCTCGGCATTCCCCGCGGAAGCGCGCGATAAGCGACCCGCCGTAAGCGCCCGACCAATGCCATCGTGACGGTCCGTGCGGCGCCGGTTACCAGTCCCCATCGCGACGAAGGACGAAGCGATGGCGACGAGAGCAGAGTGGGCCGAGCGGGTGGACCGATGGGCGAGGAGCGGGTTGAGCGCCGAGAAGTTCGCGCGGCGCGAGGGGTACAAGCCCAAGCAGCTGTACTGGTGGCGCTGGAAGCTGCGGGCTGAGGGGCCCTCGCAACCCGCGCCGTTGCGGTCGACGGAGGCACCGCGCTTTCTGCCGGTGCACGTGGTGGCCGACGCAGCGCCGAGCAACGCGTCGCCGAGCTCGAGGCGGCGCTCGCCGCGGAGCGCGTGGCGGTCGCGGCGCTGACCGTCGAGCGCGACACGCTGCGGCTCGCCTACCGCAACCTGCAGCACGAGCTGGAGTTGATGCGGCGCCGGCTCTTCGTCGCCAAAGCCGAGCGGCTCGATACGACCCAGCTCGAGCTCGAGTTTGCCCACAAGCTCGCGGCACTCGACGCGCTCAACCAGCAGCTCGGACAGCCCGCTGCGTCCGCGCCGGCGGATCCAACCGAGACGGGCGGGTCGCGCCCGCCTGGCGGCAAGCGCAAGCCGACTGGGCGTCGCGACCTACGCGAGGCCGCCCTCCCGGAGGAACGCATCGAGCTGACCGACCCGCTGCTCGAGGGCTCCGCCCCGAGGATCGGCTGGGAGGAGAGCTGTCAGCTCGCCTGACGGCGCCCGAGCCACGTCCGCATGGTCATCGCCCGCGCCAAGTACCGCGACGCCGGCGCGGCGGACACTGCCGAGCCGACGATCTTGACCGCACCGCTGCCGCCGCAGATCCTGCCGCGCGCGCTCGCGACACCTTCGCTCCTGGCGCACATCCTCAGCGACAAGTTCTGCGACGGCCTGCCGTTCCATCGCCAGGAGTGTTAGACTCGCCGCATGGGACTCTTGACCTTCAGCATCAACGTCACCCTGGACGGCTGCGTCGACCACCAGGAGGGAATCGCCGACGACGAGACACACGCCATCTTCACCCGCCTCATGGACGAGGGCGGGGCGATGCTGTGGGGCCGCGTCACCTACGAGATGATGGAGAGCTACTGGCCGGCGGTCGCCCGCGGCGACGAGGAGGCGCCGCCGGCGATGCGCGAGTGGGCGGTCAAGCTGGAGGCCAAGCCGAAGTACGTGGTGTCGTCGACGCGAAAGGACTTCCCGTGGACCAACAGCCACCACATCGCCGGCGACCTGCGCACGGGCGTGCAGAAGCTCAAGGACGCGACCCCGGCCGGCGTGCTCCTCGGTAGCGGCAAGCTCGCGACCGAGCTGGACCGGCTGGATCTGATCGACGAGTACAAGTTCCTCGTCCACCCCAGGATCGCCGGCCACGGCCCGACCCTGTACCAGAGCGGGCTGCCCAGCACGCGACGGCTCGAGCTGGTCTCGGCGAAGCCGCTCCGCAGCGGCGCGGTCGCCATGCACTACCGGCGCGCGCGCTGACTCGGAGCAGCCCCATCGCGCCCAGCTCGCGGGCCAGCGCGTCGTCGGGAGCCTTCTCGCCGCGCAACACGGCGTACCCGCTGCACGAGCCCCGTCTTGAGCATGACCGGCTGAGCGGTGCAGGGTGCAGGGGATGGCGGATGCAGCTACGTGGAAGAAGCATGTGGCGGCCTGGCGTGCGAGCGGAGACGTCCGGCGTCCTGGTCACCACCTTCTCCGGCAACGGCTTCGACCATCGGCGTCCAGATGTAGCCAGGATGTACGGAGTTCACTCGGATGCCGTAGCCTGCCTTCGAGCAGTGCAGCGCGGCTGATTTGGTGAAGAGCCGTACACCTCCCTTGCTGGCGTTGTAGGCGGCGAGGTTCGGGTCGCCGATATGTGCATTCCACAGCCGAGCCGGCGCTCCTCGGGCACGATCCTCTCGCCGTCGTCGCCGCCGCGCAGCATCGCGGCGTAGCCTGCGTAGCCATCGCCCTGCAGATAGCCAGTGAAGCCCTGCAGCAGCGCAGCTGGGTGCTTTGGCTGCCAGTCCGGTGCGTACACGAACGTCACGAGCTCGGCCCCGACGAAGGCCCACATATGCCCTCGCTTCACCCCGGCCGGATGATCCCGATCCAGCACGCGCATGCCCGTGTCGTCGGCGCGCACGTAGCACGCACCCAGCACGCGCTCCTGGATCCTCTTGGCCACGGGGGCGAGCACGTCGAGCGCGAAGGCCGACCACTCTCCCAGCGTCGACGGCGACAGCGACACGCCGAAGCGAGCGTACTGCTGCGCCTGCCGGTAAAGCGGCATCGCGTCCTCGAACTTCTCCACGATGATGCTCGCGAGCAGCCCCGGACCCGGGCGCCCACGATCCATCACCTTCTCGCTGTCGGCCGTCGTCACTCCCTGCTCGGGGCAGCGCGGACAGGCGAGCTTCTCTCTCTGCTCTGCGAGGATCCGGAACTGCGCAGGGACGAACTCGAGCACCTCCCCTTCCTCGACGGTCGTGAGAGTGAACTCGCCGAAGGTCATATCCATGTAGAGCTGACCGACGAGGACGATCGAGCCTTCCGCGTCGATCGTCATCAACTCTGGCTCAGCGGCTCCGGGCAGTGCGAGCGCGTGGAGAACTTCTCCGGTCGCCGAGTACTCCGCAAGAAAGGGTTCGTCGATCGAATCGGGGAGGAGCTCCGCGGGAGCTCGAGCGCCGACCGTGATGACTGAGCCGTTTCTGGTCGCCGCGAGCGGTTGACCGAGACCAAAGACGTTGCGCCGCGGGAAGCTCAGCAGAAATTCCTCGCCGGCCCCATCGGGGTCGGGCTGCGCTCCGCCGCTCCCGTTCGCGCCGCCACTCGCAGCGCCGCCGCTTGCTGCGCCGCCGCTTGCTGCGCCACCCGCACCAGCACCGCCACTTGCTCCACCTGACGCCGTTCCACCACCACGCGCAGCGAAATCTCGCAAGCTCCCCAGCTCGCCTTCAGCAGGTGGATATCGCTTTCCCTTGCGTCCCTTGCGCTCTTGCGGTGTCCTCTCCATGGATCACGTCGTTGGTGGCGGGGGATCGCATCGGAGGACGAGCATGAAGAGCTTCTCGCGGTGGACGATGGGGGTGTCTGGGCTCGGGCTGATCGTGGCCCTGACGGGAGCCGCCGGCTGCCTCGGCACGGCCGAGGGGGAGGACGCAGCGCTGGCCGAGCCGATGGCGGCGGGGGCGCAAGCGCTGACCGGGTGGCAGTGCGCGGCGTGCGTCAGCGGTGAATACACGCACTCCGTGTCGCTGAGCCAGGGCAGCGCGCTCGGCTGCGCGAACGGCGAGGCCTACCGCTGCGAGCTCATCCCCTGGGCCACGCGGGCGTCCTTCGCGCATTGCGGCGCCTCCGTCGCCTGTCCGCCCGGCTGGTACGTGAGCGGCTCGCAGAGCGGGCCGAGCTACTGCGCCGGGATCTACGATCGGATCTCGTGTGGCGCGGTGCCGTACCCGAGCGGGGCTTACGCGACGTGCGACCCGATCTGCTACCCTGGCTTTACCGAGACGGTGGTGAATGCCGGCGTGCCGAGCTGTGATTACCAGGACAAGCGCACCTGCGTGAAGTGAGCGGCGGCGCCACCTTTCGCCGCGACCCAGCTCTCTCCGGCGAGCGCGCGCGCGAGCCACGGCGACGGCATCGGTCCTGCCCGTCGTCAACGGTCGTCGCGCATCGATTGGGCTTCCCTCCTCCTCCGCGGTGGTGACCTAATTCGAACATGAAGGCGGGAACGCGGGAAGAAACCTCAATGTTCTTCCCGCCTTGACGGCGTCGATCTCGTGGACCGGGAGCGGCAGGTGGCGGTTGCGCTCGAAGGACTCGGCGGCCCTGGCAGAGGCCGCAGTCGAGGAGGACGGTGGCGTCACGCGTCCTCAGGAGGTGCATGGATCCGGTGACGGTCTGGGCGGCGCCGATGAACTCGAGGTGCACGGGGCGATGATAGTGCCAGCACAGCCGAGATGGTCTGCCCCTCGCTGGCGATCATGATCGCCGCTGCCTGCAACGTGCCCCGGCGTGTGGTGCAGCCTCCCGACACCGTCGCGTTGATCGGCTCGCGGTTGCACCTCTGGCGGCCACGCTCGGCCTTCTTCCCGGCAGGCCTCGCGGGCGCGGGGCTACCCGCCGGGCGGGGTCCTCGATGAAGATCCTCCCCATCGCCGTCGCGACCTCCGCGCGAAATGCAGCCAGGCGCCGGATCTCGAATGGCAGCGAAAGCACCCATTGTCTCACCGGCATTGCTGGCAGTACGCGATCGACGAGTTGGACCCGGGTTGGGCCCATGCCTCCCGAGGGGGTGCGATCCGTCGTCACGCCCTCCCATGATCCCCGGGGATCCGACGGATGGAGACGGTTCGCCGCCGAGGGCGCCTCCGGTGTGGCCCAACGGGGCGCCCTCCGCCGCCGTGTCGCCCACGGTCAAGGGCTCGTGCCATCACCGGTCCCACCGTACGGCCACGCTGCGCGTGCTGGCTGACATAGAGAACGCGGCGCTCCGAAGGAGACCCGCCAGCCTCGTCCTCCCTCGGGCTCGAGGACAGCCGCAGGCCGGTCGATTGGAATTGACATCCGACATGTGAGCGCTCACATTGACCTGGAGGGGCATCCTTTTGCTTGGACGATCGACTGCGTGCCGCCGGCGTCCGTGGGGCGCCAGAAGACCCGTGTACATCTGCCCCGTCAGCACCACGGGAGGATGGCAACATCAAATCAACCTCGCCCGGTCGGCGCCGGGCCGGACGCTGCCGCATCCGAGTCGCAATAAATATTTATAGTGTGGATCGAGTCGAGGGCGACGCCTCGGGGTCACACTTGGCTACCAGCGACTCAAATCGCGGAGAGACGCGAATGGGGCCCCTCCCCTCTTCCTTCGATCGCTAGATATAATATGGAGTCGCTATGAAAACAAAATCGAGTTGGGCTTTCACCTGGGCCGCGCTGGGCATGATTGTCGGGGCTTGCGGCGGCTCAAGTGACGACGGCAACCTTGGGGGAAGCGGCGGAGCCCCGGCGGCCACAGGTGGGAGCGTGAGCGGCTCGGGCGGAGAGCAGGCGGGCGCCACCGGAGGGCCTCTGCCTACGGGCTCGGGTGGCTCACAGAACACGACCGGAGGGTCTGAGCCCTCCGGCTCGGGCGGAGGAGCGCCTGCCGGCGGCGGGGAAATGGCCGGCGGGAACGGAGGCTCGGGCGACGGCAGCGGCGGCTTTACCGGCACGTGCACCGAGTCACAACCGGCTCGTCGAGACGTGTCGGGGAGCGGCCCTCATGAGGTGGTCGTCGAGACGAATTCAGACCCGGGCATCAACCAGGGCACGATCTTTCGTCCGGCGGATCTCGGTGGGGACGCCAAGTATCCGATCTTCGTCTGGGGGCAGGGCGGATGTTCGCGAGACGGGCTCGCGACTGAAGCGGCCATGGCCGAGATTGCCTCGCATGGCTACTTCGTGGTGGCGGACGGGACACCGGGAAACACGGAGCCCAACCGCGAGCTCGGGGGCGGAGGCGACGTGCTGCTCGCCTACATCGACTGGGTGATCGCCGAGAACGGGAAGCCTTGCAGCGCCTACTACCAGCGTATCGAAACCACGAAGGTCGCCTCGAACGGCTTCTCCTGCGGCGGCTTGATGGCGGCGGGGACCGCCGCAGATCCCAGAATGACGACCTGGGGACACACGAGCAGCGGCTCTTTCTCGGCGAACCAGGCATTCTACGACTCGATTCATACACCCGTATTGATCGTCACCGGCACCGAGGATAGCCTGGGCGCGGACGAGAACGGCGCGAGAGACTTCGAGAACATCGCCGCCTTGGGTGATATCCCGGTCATGATGTTCGCCAAGGTCGGCGCGGATCACGGGGGCGATCTGTGGGCTCGGAACGGCGGCGAGTTCACTCAGGTCAACCTGGCGTGGCTCAACTGGTGGCTCAAGGGCGACGAATCGGCCACCGGCAAGGGCCTGCTCGTCGGCGCGAGCTGCCGCTTCTGCAGCGACAGAAGCTGGAATATCTCTTCTGCCAATCTGCCCTAGAGTGGATCGCTCTCAAACCGCCTTGCTCCGAGGAGCAGGGCGGTTTGACCGGCAACGAGGGCCCCACAAGGCCAATCCTGCTGGTTCCCGCACCTGCCGACCGTGGCCGCGCAACCGGACACGTCGGAGTGTCAAGCGACAGTAACTTCGGCTCTCCCCTTAGGCGCACGCGCGGCGTGGCTTGTCCTACATCATCGCCTCCTCCTCGCCCAGGCTTCGCCTCACGCACTCTGCAGATCTACCTTGACAGGTGAGCAGTACTGCGCAAAAGTTCGACCGGGTATGCCTGCGCCCGCACCCCCTTCGAACGAGGAGACGACAATGCCCATGATCGGACGACAGTGCACACGCGATGGCAGGACGGTCTGCCTTCGGATGAGTCAGACCGATCTGCCGGTGAATCAGGAGGAGCCCGGGCTCACGCTCGTTTACGGGTGGTCGAGCGAGGAGCGCCGCGCGCAAGGGCTTCCAGCTTCGATCCAGGGCGTCGAGCTCCGCACCGACTCGGGCAAGCTCCTGGCATTCGACTACTGCCCGTTTTGCGGCGAGAAGTTTGCGGGGAGCGCGAGGAGCGTCCGAGCGACCGTCGCGCGGCGCACCGCGTCGGAAGGCGCCCGCACCGAGTCGCCGCCGGTGGTGGCTGAGCGCGCACAGCGGGCCGGGCGCGCGATCGAGGTCGTGCCGCCTCCCCCTCCGAGCGCACCGGCGCGCGCGCAAGCGGCGACGGGCTCGACGGCGCTGAAGGTGCTTCGCGAGAAGCTCGGGCTCTCGCAGGCCGAGCTCGGCGAAAAGCTCGGCCTCGCGCGCAGCTCGGTCGCCAACTACGAAAACGGACGGTCACCTCTATCGCAGCGGCTCCGCAAGTGGGTCGCAAAGCACGAAGCGAAGCTCACCGAGGGGAGAAACGGCGCAGCCGGCCGCGGGAGCGCGGCCGCCTAGTAACGACCGCGCGCCTCGAGCGGCTAACGCTTCGATCCGGTGGCATCGAAGCGCGGAGCCTCCGGGAGCTCCGGGGCTTCGAGCCCCGCGAACGGATCGCGCCAAGCGTCGAGCTGCCACAGGCGCGCGTGCCAGGCCGCGACGTGCGGGTAGTCCGCCAGCGGCAGCCCGGCGAGATCCGCGAACGGAAGCACCGACGCCATGCGAAAGTCCGCATATGAGACCACGCTCCCGACGAGCCAGTCCCTGCCGCTCAGGACCTGTTCGAGCAGCGTCGCCGCTTCGGCGAACCCCGAAAGCCCCTCCGCCACGAGGTCGTCGCGGATGGGACCGAGCCCGTAGCGCTGCTTCGTCACGCGCTCGAAGTGGACCTTGTCGCACGCGGCGACGAAGTTGTGCGTGCCCCAGCTCAACCAGCGGATCATCTCCGGTTGTGCGGTACCCGTGCGCCAGAAGTCCGAGCCCATGAGCTGCGAAAGGCGGCACGCGATCGCGTCCGTTTCCCAGAGCGACTGGTTCCCCTCGACCAGGATGGGCAGGCGCAGGTTCGGATTCAGCGCTCGAAACTTCTCCTGCTGTGACGGGTCAAGAGGAGCCGCGTGGACGCATTCCACCGGTGCCTCGAGGTGGCGCGCCACGGCAACGGCGACCCGTGGATTCAAGTTTCGGCTGAAGTACAGTTTCACGGATCGTCCTCTCCTGCCCGCTCATTCCACGACGACCTTCGCCGTCGTGAACTTGACTGTCCCGCTGTTGGACTGGGCCTCGAGCAACAGCTTGACCTCGTGCAGATTCCCCAGGGGAAGGCCGAGCTCTTCCCACTGGGTGAAGTGTTCGGAGACGGAGATGGTGCCGCACGTGCGAGCCGTCCGCCGGATGCTGAAATACTGATCGAACGTTTCACTTGAACCCGTGATGGCCGGCTTGTTCACGCGGGTTTTCTTCCACACGTCGTAGGTCTCGCCATCGGCAGTGAGCGTGCCCACCTCGTCCCGCGGCGTCCCGTCGGAAGAAAAACCTCCCGGCTTCTGGCTCCCCCAGTCGTCGAGGATGTAGAACTCGCGCAGCGGATTGACGGTCCAGCCGTAGATGCCGATGTACGTGAAGCCGCCGTCCTCCTCCGTCTTTGTA
This sequence comes from Sorangium sp. So ce887, assembly GCF_051521455.1. NCBI lineage: Bacteria > Pseudomonadati > Myxococcota > Polyangiales > Polyangiaceae > Sorangium > Sorangium sp. So ce887. The sequence continues at coordinate 8,653,799 of NZ_CP150354.1, forward strand.
TGCGCGAACTCCGCCGAGAAGGTGCCGATCTGGGTGTGCTTCTGCGTTTGGTTGAAGTCGAGCCCGACGCGCGCCAGGAAATCCTCGACGTTGTTCCATTCCGCGCTGAACGTGGCGTCGACGCCGTGCACGGTCATGCAGCCCGACCCGCCTCCTTCCGCCCAAAGCTCATAACCGTAACCCCTGCCCGCATTGCCTCGGCTGTTCGAGCAATACTCCATGCCTCCGGTCAGGGGTGTCGCAGGCGGGCAGGTGTTCGCGCCGCCGCCCGTGGACCCGCCGCCGCCGTCGCCGGCGGAGCCACCTCCACCCGTCGCTCCGCCCGCACCAGGGAGCCCACCGCTGCTGCTCGCGCCGCCACTCCCCGTGACACCTCCGGTAGCGGAGGTAGCGCCCGCGCCCCCGGCGCCCGGTTGACCACCGCTTCCGCTCTCGCCGGTGGATGCTGCGATCGATCCGCCGCTCCCGTCTTCGTCCTTCACCTCCCCGGAGCCGGCACAGCCCGTGAAGGCCGCGCCAGCCAGGCAAGCGGCGAGGGTACCCAGCGACCAGCGGGACGGAACGACAACCTTCATGGTTGGAGCATGCCAGGGTCTGCACCGTTTGATCAAGCGAGGCGAACCGTTTGAAGGATACCTCGTCGTCGGGTTGCCGCATCGGGCAGAAGTTTCCACAACCGCGCGAAGATCCGCTTCACTTCGGCGCGCCCGACACTGCCGAGTGAGGACCGAGGTCCCCACTCACCTCACAATCGTCGCCGCGGCGCGCCATCCCTCTTGCACTGCTGCCGCAGATTTCTCACCGAAACGCCGGAGGTTGCGCTGCTCCGGTGACGACGGCTTCGATTGGGCCGATAAGAATGTCCTGTCAACCCGAGACAGGTCCCGCAGCTGGGGCTTGACGTTCCCGAAACGTTTGGATTTCCTTCGCGCCGGGATAGTGTGACGCATGGGAAATTTGACCGAAGCTTCTGGTCTCGCCTCGCCGCGGCTCACGATGACCCGCCACGGGATCGCAGGTCTCCTCTTGCTCGCAAGCTCCGGCTGCTCGGCGGAACGAGAGGAATCCTCCAAGGTGCGTTCGACGGCTCAGCCGCTCATCACCGAGACGCGCGCGGAGTTTCATCTCGTCGCAAACGCCCCGCCGATCGTTCCCGCGGCGCTGCTCGCGGCTCCGCTGCTCGAGTGCGGACCCAGCACGTGCCTTTCCATCTACGAGTCCAACGTATCTGGCGCAATCAAGTGGATGACGCGCGTGTCCGCCACGGGCCAGCTCCTGGACACGCCACGCAACGCTTTGTCGGTGGCGCCTCGCGCGGTCACCCGCCTTGGCAGCGACTTCGTCGCCCTCAGCGGACCCTTGAACGGCCTGAAGCTCACACGCTTCAATGCGGCGACCGGTGCGATTATCAAGGAGGCATTGAGCGGCGTTCCAAGCGGCTACACGGACGCGTCTCTGGTGGGCAACGGGGATACGGTCGCCATCCTCGCCACAGGCAACCCCATTGCACCCGGCTCCACGCTGCGGATCTACGATGCGGAGCTCGCCTCGGTCGGCAGCGCCATCGGTGGGGTGCAGAGCGCCTATCCCGGCCCCGACCAGTACCTGGTCCCCGCGTCCGACGGAGTGCGGCGAGTGTCGTCGACCACCGGCGCAGTGCTCGACGCCCAGAACATACAATATCGCAAGTACGAATTAATCTCTACTGCGCAGCAGAGCGTGTCGTACGTGAACGGCACCTACCATTTCTTCTGGGTCAGCAGCGAAGGCGGCGACATCCGCACCTCCCGCGTTCGCGCCAGCGATGGCGCCGTCCTCGATCCCGCTGACGAGTTCAATCAGGTGTCCGGCGCACGGACCGTCTGCTCCGGTTGTGGCGGCACCTCGTGGTCCAGCGTCGTGCGCGACGGTCGCCTGCACGTCGTCGGCAGAAAGCCCAACGCTGGTACGGCGGCGCTCCACGCCTTCGAGCTGGATCCGAGCAGCGGCGCTCGCCTCGATGCGTCGACGGCGCTCCCCGCCTCCTTCGGTTCCCTTCCGAACACCGTCGCGACGCGCTGGGTCGGCTCGGATGCCGGCTTCCTCGTGGAGAACGACGGCCAGGTGCGGGCGGTCGGCGTGTCCGCGACGAGCCCGGCCACCTATTCCCTGGGCAGCGCGACGCCGGTGGCTCTCGAGTCCGTCGATGGCGCCGTCCATGCCGTGGCGTCCAACGGGCAAGACTTCCTGGTCGTTGGCGCCCAGGACGACCGGCTCGTGGGCGTGCGGGTGAGTGGGACGAGCGGCAACGTGCTCGATGCGACGCCCTTCGAGATCGCGCCTCGCTTCGTGCAGGGCGCCAGCACGGTCGCAGCGACGAGCTCGGGTACGGACTACGTGGTTGCCTATCAGCAATCGCAGGGGGTGATTGGCCGCGCGCTGGTCAGCGCGGCTGGGAACGTGACCGCCCTCGCCACGCAGAGCAAGATCGATCTGCGCAACACCAACTTCGACCTGTCGCTCGTCGGCAATGGCGCGCGGATTCTCCTCGCGTTCAACGAGCTCAACAACACCTACCTCCGGCGCATGGAGCCCGACGGAGACTGGGTCGACACGTCGCTCAGGACGGCTCCCAAGAGCGTCGTGAAGCAGGTCTACGCGCTCGCGGTCGCCGCGGACAGCGCGCCCACCCCCGAGATGCGCACCTTCATGATGTTTTCGCAGAGCGAGACTGGCGTTGATACCTTCCGCCTCCGTTCGGATTCCGGGACGCTCCTCACGGGAACCACGCCAGTCGCGGGCATCCCGACCTCGCTCGAGGCGGCATCCAACGGCGCGGACATCGTGCTCTTCTCGACGAGCGGCCCGACGCTCGTGGCCACGCCAGTCGACGCCGTCAGCGGCGAGGCCATGTCCGGCAGCTTCGGAGCTCCTTTGTTCGACGCCGGAGCGGGCGTCGTGACAGCGAGCTACGATGGCGTGAGTTACGTCGTCTTGCTCGGCGGAGCGCGGAACACGAGCGGATTTCGCGATCTGCGCATCGTGCGGTTCGACCCGGAGGATCTCGATCCGCTGGATGATGTCTCGTCCACGGGCGGCCACTACGTCACCCAGGACGAAAACGTGAACGTGGTCATGGCCTCCAACGCCGCTGGGCGCACCCTCATCGGCCTGTCGAGATACGATCGAGATCGCTTTGGGTTCGCCCTCAAGGCCATCCTCTTGAACAACGATGGTCAAGCGGCGTCCCCGGGAGACAGCGGCGGCGGCTCGGGCTTGGGCGGAGGCGGCGGCTCAGGCTTGAGCGGAGGCGGCGGCTCAGGCTCGGGTGGCGCGGCGAACACGGGTGGCTCGGCGAATAGCGGCAGCTCGGCGAATAGCGGCGGCGCCAACGGAAGCGGAGGCTCCGGTGGCCATGGCGGGACAGCAACGGGCACCGGCGGGGCGGAACCCTCGGGCTCCGGTGGCTCCGCCGGCGCGGGGGGCGATCCCGGCGAGACGCCCCCGGATGGCGGCCCCAACGACCCCCGAAGCGGTGGCGGCGGCTGCGGCTGCACGGTGGCCTCGACGAGCTCCGGCCATGTCCCGCTTTTTGCAGTCATCGCGATGGCCCTCGTGGGCTGGGCTCGCCGTCGCCGTGACGATTCGACGTCACGCACGATGAATGAAACAGCAGCGCCCTGCTGTCGCTGACACGGGTCAACGGCCGCCCGGACGACGAGCTGTGAATCTGGCCAGCTTGTCGTCCTTCTGTTCACCCAGGAGAGCGCCGAGGGAGCCTCCGGCACCGCCCCCTGCCGCAGACATGCGACTTCAAAAATCCAGCCCCGCGGCGAGGCCTGCCGCGCCCCCTCGGGGAGGCGGCCGCGCCCCGATTGTTCGTGTGGGCTACACAGTCAGAGCGCGGCGCGCCGTCCAATCAGCCTGCCCTCGGCGAGCTATTCATGAGGACTTCAACCGCGCCGCCGTCGCGAGCACGAGCGCCGAGGAAGGCGAGCAAAAGATGCTGGAGAGGTATGGTGACCTCAACCTCCCGATCATCCTGCAGCTGAGCGCCCAGGCGGCGTTCAGCGAGGCGGCGCCGTGACCGGCGCTCCAGGCTGCACGAAGGCGCTCACCGCCCCGCCCGCTCGCCCCGCTCGCCTTCACTCCACAGCCTGCGGGTCACCGTCGTCGTCGTCGCTGTGGCCGTCCTCGCCGTCATCCTCGTCGTCCTCGTCCTGCTCGGGGGGCTTCGGCGCGAGCACCACGGGCGGGTATCGCTCGCCAGACGGGTCACGGCGCCCGGCCTCCCAGGCGTCCTCGAGGTTGACGAGCTCATACCAGCCGAGGCGATTCACGGCCTCGAAGAAGAACCTGCCGTCGGCGCTCGGCTCGAAAGTGAGGGGCTCCGGCTCGATCTCGGCGAGCGTGCGGACGCCGTCGTCGTAGACGCCCCAGACCCGGACAGGCTTGCCTTCGGAGACCTCCAGCACGGCCACGCGGCCACCCGCGGCGCGCTCCACGACGCGCAGATCCAGGTCGCCGCGCGCCTCCAGCCTGGACGCGCCGCCGCTGACCGAGAAGATCCAGGTCTCCGACGAGGTGCCGACGATCACCCGCCCGGAGGCGAGCGCCTCGAGCGTGTAGACCTCGTCCTCGCTCTCCTCCTTGCTGAAGTCGTGCACGAGGACCGGCTTTCCATGCGGGAGGTCTACCCACCAGAGCTTGGCGTCGCCGTCGGTCGCCACGAGAGCGGTGCTCCGATCCGCGCTCACCAGGCCCGACGACGAGGCGGAGCCCGCCTTCACCGCGGTCTCGATGAGCTCCCCGTCCTTCAGCACGGCGAAGACGAAGGAGCGCCGGGCTTCCTTCTTCCACCCGATGTACACGTCGGCGGGGCGGTAGCGCTCGACCTCCCGCGCGCCCGCCCCGAAACGCGCGCGCACGTCCTTCGGGATGTCCTCCTCGTCCTCCGGCAGCGGGCGCTGCTTGCCCAGGTAGCGCAGGCCGACGCGGCCCGGGGCGGGCTCGATGGCGTACTCCTCGGGCGCCCTCTTCGGGCCCGACTCGGGCGCCCCGTCGCCGTCGTCGTCATCCTCGGACGGCGTGTACACGGCGACCTCGGGGAACGCGTCGGGGCTCGTGGCGAACCGCTCGACCAGCGCGTCGAGGCCGAGCAGCTCGTAGGTGTCGCCGCTGTGATCCATGAAGGCCCGGCCCTCGGCGATCCGGACCTCGCCCACCGAGGCCTTCACGCGGCCCACGCGGCGCAGCTTGCTCCCGTCGAAGCCGACGAGGGTCAGCCCGTCCTCGGAGTCCTCGCCCTCGTAGCTCTTGACGAGGAGCAGCCGGCCGCCGTGGGCGGGGGTCAAGCCGTAACCGCTCACGGCCCAGCGCTGCTCGAGGACGGCGCCCTCTCCCTCGCGGCGGTAGACGTCGAGGGACTCGTCCGCGGCGAGGAGGATGCGGTCCTCCGGGCCGTAGGCGATCTCGGAGATCGACGCCTCGTGTTCGAAGAGGCGGCGCAGCTTGCCGTCCGCGAAGGAGAGCTCGGCGACGAGCTTGTCGTCGAACCCGTACAGCACCGCGCCGCCGTCCTCCCGCGCCGCGATGTAGCCGTGGGGGCTGGGCAGCACCTCGCCCTCGGCGCGCTTGAGCTCCCCGCCCTCGATCCAGGCGGCCGTCACCGGCTTGCGCCGGAGCTTCGCGATGCCGTAGACGCGGCCGCCGGGAGCCATCGAGACGCAGGAGGTCGACCCGAACAGCTCGCGCTGCGCGCGCTCGATCTGGGGCTCCGCGGGCACCTCGCGCGACCTCCGCCGCTCCACGCGGATCGCGCCCTCCAGCACCTCTGGCCGGGATCCCTCGTCTTCGTCGCCCTCGTCGGACGCGCTCTCGTCCTGGTCTTCGTCCCCGTCCTGGTCGCCGGGTTCGCGCTTCTTCAGCTCGGGGAAGGAGGCCGGCTGCACGGCGAAGCGCGCGGCGAGCTCCTCCAGGCCGAGCAGCTCGTAGCGCTCGCCGCCGTCCTCCACGATGACGCGGGCGCCGTCGACCACGATGTCGCCGATCGAGATGCGCACGCGGGCCAGCCGGCGCATCGTGGAGCCGTCGTAGCCGAGGAGGGTGACGCCGTCCGTGCTCTCGTCCTCGTCGTCGTAGCACTTCACGAGGAGCAGGCGTCCGCCGAACACCGACCGCATCCCGTAGCCGTCGAGGTCCCAGCGCCCCTCGAGCGCGGCGCCCGAGCCCTCCCGCCGGTAGACGTCGATCGTGCTGCCCGCGAGCAGGAGCACCCGGTCCTCCGGGCCGTAGGCGACGTCGGAGAAGGACTCGTCGTGCGTGAAGAGGCGCCGCACGGAGCCCTCCGCGAACACGACCTCCCATACAGCCTCCGAATCCTCCCCGATCAGCGCCGCGCCGCCGTCGTCGCGCGCGGCGAGGCACACGCTGTCCGCAGTGGCGAGCGGATCGCCCTGAGCGGTGCGGAGCTCGCCGTCCTCGATCCACGCGGGGACAGGCGGCTGGCGCTTCGGCCGGGCGACGCCGAAGACGAGGCCGTTCGGCGCGACCTGCGCCTCGCCTCTCCGACCGAAGAGCTTCTGTTGCTCGGCGAGGGGCTCGGGCGCCTTGTAGCCCGGCTCGCGCTCCAGCCGGAGCCCGCCGGAGATGACCCTGGGCTTGTCGTCGTCGTCGCTGGCCTCCGCCTCGCCTGCGTCGTGGTCGTCGCCCGCCTCGCTCGCCCACGAGCGCCCCTCCTCGGGAGGCGCGGCGCGCGCCGCGTCGCGCGCGGCTTCGACCTCCGGATCCACCGCGCACGCGGCCTCGAAGCGCTCGCCTCCGCCGAAGCGGGGCAGCTCGACGGGCCACCTCGGGCCCGTCGGGGGCTCGGGTCGCTGCTCGGCGGACCAGGCGTCCCAGTCGGTGTCGCTCTCGATCGCCTCGGCCAGGGAGGCCACCTCGATCGGGTGCGCGCCGTGCACCGCGGTGAGGGCCCGCTGGACCGCGCGCGCCATGTCGGCGATGCAGGGCTTGCTCCACCCCGCCGGCTGCACCCGCACGAGCGCCCAGCGACCGGCCCACCAGAAGGGCTCGCATTGCTCCACCGCGCGCGGGTCGAGCGCCCGCTCCCACGCCTCGCCGACGGCGCGCCGCGCGGCCGCGTCCGGGGGCGCCGCGAAGCAGAGCTCATAGGAGAACAGGTCCCCTTCGAGGTCGAACCAATCGCTCGGCGCTGCCCCGAAGAACGCAAACGAATAGGGCGGAGATCCCGGCATGAGGCGAACGGTACCGCAGGAAAAAGGCGAGGTGAAACGATTTGAGGATGTCAACGGCGAATAACCAAGCTCGCTTCCGGCAACTGAAGGGTGCCGATCTGGGTGTGCTTCCGGATTTGGTTGAAGTCGAGCATCGAGCGTGCCGCACAACCCAGCGGTGCATCGAGTCCGGGGCCGGCACCAACAATGGCAAGCATTGGTTATCTTCACGGCTCGCCTGATCCCCTGAGAGAGCCTGACAAGTCGACCGGTGCGGGGGGGACAGCGCGAGCAGGAACCTGCTCGGTTGCCGAAGCGTGGGGACGACCACGGCTCTGCCGTACAGCAGAGGTTGCCCGAAAAATTCCCCAGAGGGAGGGGAGGATCGGTGGTCGCATTCCGCCCCGCTCGATACTACGATGATGCTCGGACAGCAGCGCCCCTGAACGACAAGGACGCGAGGGGGGAAACGATGGAGCTGCGGGATTACACGCTGGAAAAGGTAGTCTACGACGGCAACGAGACACGAGTATGGCGCGCGGTCCATGTCCCCTCGGGGGCGCGCGTGGCAATCAAGATCCCGGTGGCCGAGGTGCCCAGTCCGCGCGTGATGGGGCGGCTGATCCACGAGCACCAGGCGCTCATGCAGCTCGCAGAGGTGCCCGGGGTGGCGCGCGCACGGGCGCTGGAGCAGCAGGGCGGCACGGCGGCGCTGGTGCTGGAGGATCCTGGCCTCGACTCGCTCGATCGCCTGCTCGCCAAGCAGGGGCGCTTGCCGGTCGGGACCGCGCTGCGGCTCGGCCGGCTCCTGTCACGGGTGCTCGAGGGGGTGCATGCCGCTGGCGTGATGCACAAGGACATCAAGCCGCAAAATGTGCTGGTGGACGAGGCGTGCGAGGGGGTCACGCTGCTCGACTTCGGCATCGCCTCGTTCCTGTCCCAAGAGGCGACCGAGGCGAGCATCCCCGAGGCGCTGGAGGGGACGCTGGTTTATATTTCGCCGGAGCAGACGGGGCGCACAGCGCGCGCGCTCGATACCCGCACGGACCTGTACTCGCTGGGGGTGACGCTCTTCGAGGTGATGTCGGGGCGGCTGCCGTTCACGGAGCGCGATCCGCTCTCGCTGGTGCACGCGCACCTGGCCAAGGACCCGCCTCCGCTCGATTCCGTCGCCCCGGAGGTGCCTGGGGCCGTGGCAGCCATCGTGGCGAAGCTCCTGGCCAAGGATCCCGAGCGACGCTACCAGACGGCCCGCGGCGTGGCGGAGGATCTGGAGGAGGCTCTCCGGCAATCGGACGAGCGTGGCACGGTGGAGCCGTTCGGCCTGGGAAGCAAAGACTTCTCGCGCAAGCTCCGGTTGCCGCAGGTTCTGGTGGGGCGGGAGCGCGACGTCGAGCGGATGGGCGAGTCCTTTGCGCGCGCCGCGCAGGGGATGACGGAGCTCCTGCTCGTCGGCGGCCCCTCGGGCATCGGCAAGACGGCGCTGGTGCGCACCGTCTACAGGGATATTGCGCAGGCGGGGCGCGGGCTCTTGATCGCGGGCAAGCACGATCAGCTCGCGCGGTCGACGCCGTACGCGGCGCTGGCGCAAGCGTTCGGGGCGCTGATGCGCCAATGGCTCTCCAGCTCGGAGGCGGTGCTCGAGGCCTGGCAGGAGCGGATCCGGCGCGAGGTCGGGGACAACGCGCGGCTCATCGCGGACGTGGTGCCCGAGCTCGACCTGGTCATGGGCAAGCTGCCGCCGGTGCCGCCGGTGGAGGGCGAGCAGGTGCTCAACCGGCAGAAGCTGACGTGGCTGAATTTCGTGCGAGCCGTCACGGCGCCGAACCCGCCGCTGGTGATGTTCCTGGACGACATGCAGTGGGCCGACAGCGCGACGCTGATCATCCTGCAGACGCTGCTGACGGACGTGGAGCGCAAATCGTTGCTGGTGATCGCGGCGCACCGCGACAACGAGACGCCGCCCGAGCACCCGCTGTGGAAGCTCGTGGAGGCGGTGGAGAAGAGCGAGGCCAGGGTCTCGCGAATGACGGTGGGCCCGCTGTCGGGAGAGCAGGTGCAAAAGTGGTGCTCGCGGACGCTGGAGAGCGAGCCCGCGCGGGTGGAGCCGCTGGCGCGCGTGCTCTCGCACAAGACCCGCGGAAACCCCTTCTTCCTGGAGCAGTTGCTGCTCTCCCTGCACCGGCAGAAGCAGGTGGTGAGGGACCCGGAGAGCGGGGCGTGGCAATGGGAGCAATCGTCGCTGGAGAAGGCGGGCGTCACCGATAACGTGGTGGCGCTCTTGACAGACAAGGTGCGCGAGATGCCCGAGCCGACGCAGCAGCTCCTGGGGCTCGCGGCCTGCGCAGGTCACACGTTCCACCTGCAGGACCTGGAGCGGCTCAGCGGGTGGGAGCGCGCCCCGGTGACGGGGGCGTTATGGCCGGCGCTGGATGCCGAGCTGGTGGTGCCGGTCGATGGGGCTTACCGCCCCGCGCAGGCGCTCGGAGGCATTGGCTGGGTGGCTCTGGACGCGGCGTACCGGTTCCTGCACGACCGCGTGCAGCAGGCAAGCTACGAGCGGATCTCGCCGGAGCAGCGGGTGCTCGCGCACCTGGAGATCGGCCGGCGGCTCCAGGCGCGTTATCGTGCCGAGGGGGGTACGGCCCCGCAATTCCTGGAGCTCGTGCGGCACCTGAACCTGGGCTCGGCGCGGCTCGAGTCCGTGGAGGAGCGCAAGGAGCTCGCGCGGCTGAACCTGCAGGCCGCGCGCACCGCGAAGGCGGCGAGCTCGTACCGATTGATGGCCAACCTGCTGGACAGCGCGCAGGCGCTCCTCGGCGAGCGCGCCTGGGAGCAGGAGCGCGAGCTGTCGGTGGAGACCGGGTTGGAGCGCCTGGAGGCCGCCTATCTGTTGCGGGAGTTCGACGACGTCGAGGCGCGGGCGCTCGCCTTGCTGGACAGGCCTCTGCCGGAGGTTGCCTGGCTCTCGGCGCAGGAGATCCGCACGCGCTGCTGTGTCGCCACGGGGCAGTACGCGCGGGGAATCGGGCTCGGGATGGCCGCACTTGCGAAGCAGGGCATCACGTTCCCCGACACGGATGAGGCGTGTCAGGTAGCGCTCCTGCGAGAGTCCACCGAGCTGGATCAATGGCTCGAGCACGACTCGGACGGGTTTGATCGAATGCAGGTCGATGAGTCGCTGGAGCACCGGCTCATCGATGCCCTGATGACGCAGGCGCAGCTCTGCGCGATCTACGGTGGCCGGCCGATGTTGTATTCGCTCGTCATCGCCCGCATCGTGTCCGAGGCGATACGGCGGGACGCGCTCACGCCTGCTGCCACCTTCATGATCTGCAGCTTCGCCAACGCATGGTCGGTGGCGACGGGCATGTATCGCCGTGTCATGCGCTGGCTCACGCCCGGGGTGCGTGCCGCAGAGCGTGTGGGCTCCCAGATGCTCCCCGAGTGCATCGCGCTCAAGGGGATCTACCTGGTCCACTCGAGGCCCATCGATGAAGCGTCCCTCGTCTACGAGCAAGCCATCGCAGCCGGCTTGAAGATCGGGTCGTTTCAAGGCACGAGCTGGGGGCTCTTGTCCGACTTGCTCTACTACCGGGTGTGGCGTGGTCTGCCGCTCGGCCAGGTCGATGCGCAGCAAAAGGCTCGCTGGGAGCTGGTGCAGCGCGCGGGGGACGCCGTCGGGCGACACCACTTCGAGCTGGTCGCGTCCTTTTGCGAGGTCTTGATGTCTCCTGACGGAGCCAAGAACCTCCTGGAGGAGGAGCCGCTGCCACGAGGTTCGCGCTCTCTCCTGGCCGATGGGGACAGGTACACCGGAGGGTTCGCTCGTACCCTGGAAGGGTATCTGTTCTGTGCTGTCGGCAAGTGGGAGCGGGCGCTGTCGAGGATGCGGGAGGCGGAGCAATTCCAGGCAGACATTCTTGGAGTTCCGCCAGTAACGGACATCGCGCTCTTTCTCGCGCTCGCAGCAGCGAAGTGCTGGCCCAACGCCGCCACGAACGAGGAACAGGCGCGGCTGCGGCAGCACATCGAGCACAGCCTCACGCGATTGCGCTATTTCACCGAAGGCTGCGAGGCCAATTTCCTCCACAAACTGCGCCTCGGCGAGGCGGAATACGCCCGCGTCCTGGGCAAGCCCGATGAGGCAGCGGCCAAATACGACGAGGCCATCGAGCTGGCCCGCGAGCACCGCTTCCTGCACATCGAGGCCCTGGCAGCCCAGCTCTCCGCCGAGTTTCGACTGGAGACGGGCAAGAGCCATGTTGGGGCGATGTACCTGCGCGAGGCTCACGATGCCTACGCGCGCTGGGGCGCTTACGCTGTGGTCGCCCATCTGAGCGCGAGGTATCCCGCCGTGCTCAAGGCGTCCATGCACAGGTCGACCCCCGAGCGTACGACCGTGACGGCGACCACCACGACCACGGGTGAGTCCACGGGCGCGCATTTCGACGTGAAGACCGCGGTGCGCGCGGCGCAGGCGCTCTCGGTCGAGCTCGACCCGGGGCGCGTGGTGGGCCGGCTGATGGAGCTCACGCTGGAGAACGCGGGGGCGCAGCGCGGCGCCCTGGTGCTCAGCGACGGGGAAGCGCTCTCGGTCGTTGCTCGGCTATGGGTGGAGGGGACCCGCATCGAGGCGGGGCTGTCGGAGCCTCTCGAGCAGAGCCACGACGTGCCGGTGGCGGTGGTGCAATATGCGGCCCGCACGGGCGAGCCGGTGGTGATAAGCGACGCGAGGTCCGAGGCGCGCTTCGCCGGCGACCCGTACCTGGCATTGCACGCGGTGCTCTCGCTGCTAGCGCTGCCCTTGACGCACCGGGGCCACGTCGTGGGCGTGCTGTACCTGGAGCACCGCGACGTGCCGTCGGCGTTCCCTCCCGCGCGTGTGGAGCTCTTGTCGGTGCTCGCCTCACAGGCAGCGATCGCCGTCGAGAACGCCGTGCTGTACCGGGACCAGGAGGTCAAGATCCAGGAGCGCACGGCTCAGCTGCGGATCGCCAAGGAGGCTGCCGACCGCGCCAATCGAGCGAAGAGCGATTTCCTCTCGAGCATGAGCCATGAGCTACGCACGCCCCTCAATAGCATCCTGGGTTACGCTCAGTTCCTCATGCGAGCGCCCGAGCTCTCGCCGAAGAGCCGCGAAGGGGTGCAGATCGTGAAGAGATCGGGCGAGCACCTGCTGGCGTTGCTCAACGATCTCCTGGACCTGGCGAAGATCGAGGCCGGCAAGATGGAGCTCGTCCCCCGGACGTTCGACTTTCCCTCCTTCGTGCACAACGTGGTGGACCTCTGCGGCGTGCGCGCCGAACAGAGGGGCATCGCCTTCACCCACGAGGTGCGGGACCCGGCGCTCGCCGCCGTGCACGCCGACGAAAAGCGCTTGATGCAGGTGCTCCTCAACCTGCTCGGCAACGCCATCAAGTTCACCGAGCGCGGCGCGGTCACCTTGCTCGTCGACGTGCTGGACGAGGGCGGAGGAGATGGGCAGCGCGAGGTGCGCTTCCGGATCGAGGACACGGGCACCGGCATCGCCCCGGAGCACCTCGCGCGCATCTTCGACCCCTTCGAGCAGGTGGGAGACCCGAGGGTGAAGAGCGAGGGCACCGGGCTCGGCCTGGCCATCAGCAAGCGGATCATCGAGCAGATGGGCGGAGCCATCCATGTCGAGAGCGAGCTCGGCAAAGGCAGCGCGTTCACGGTGGCGCTCGCGCTGGCCGAGGCGCTCCCTCCCGCGGCCGCCGACGAAGCCCTGGGGTGGGACACGATCACCGGTTATCGCGGCAAGCGCCGCAAGATCCTCGTCGTGGACGACAACCCCAGTAACCGCGCGTTGTTCGGCGATCTGCTGGTCCCCATAGGCTTCGACCTCGTCGAGGCCGACGGCGGCGAATCCGCGCTGCGGCTGGCGCTGGAGCACAGGCCGGCGCTGATCCTGATGGACCTGGCCATGCCAGGGCTAGACGGCTATGAGACCACGCGTCGCCTGCGACAGATGCCCGAGCTCGACGGGGTGGTGATCCTTGCCTCGTCGGCGAACGTCACCGCCGTCGAACAGCCGAAGGGGGCCCACGCCGGCTGGGACGACTTCTTGCTCAAGCCGGTGCAGGCCAGCTTGCTCTTCGAGAAGATCGCGCGTTTCCTGGGCGTGGAATGGACGCATGAGCCGGCGAAAGCCGCGGCCCGCATGGCGGGGAAGTGGGATAGCGCGCTGGTGCCGCCCTCGGCCGAGCAGCTATCGCGGCTATCGTGGCTGGTGGCGTCGGGCCATATCCGGAACGTGCTGGCGGAGGCGGAGCGGATGCAGCAAGACGAGCCGCGACTCGGCCCCTGGCTCAAGCAGCTCCAGACGCTGGCGCGGACCTATCAGATGCGGAAGCTGCAGGAGTTCGTCGAGGAGCATGCCGCGGTAGGCCGGGCGGTGGCCGAAGAGAGCACCTGACGAGCAACCGACGAGGAGGTGGATCGTATCATGGAAGCCTGGGCGTGGACCCCGTATCAGATCATGTTGCCCTCACGGCTTTCCCTGCGGCCGCGGCCAATCGGATCGCTGTCGCCCTGTCACGCGAGTGATCAGCGTGCATGGGAAATTTCGGGCCGGCTGGCCCAGGGGCTCGCGTGGAAGGTGACGCCGGGTCTCGGTGCGCGACGCGCCTGGGGCGGTCAGCGATCATGAGCAGAGCCTCCGCGCCCGGTGCTCGTGAGGGCACGATCCTCATCGTGGATGACATGCCCACCAACCTGGCCGTGTTGGTGGATCATCTGGAATCCGCAGGTCATCGGGCGCTCGCCGCTCAGGACGCGGAAGCGGCCTTGAAGCGGGCTAGCCTCATGAAGCCCGACCTGATCCTGCTGGACGTGGTGATGCCTGGGATCGACGGCTTCGAGACCTGCCGGCGCCTGAAGGCGGCTGAGAGCACCCGAGACATCCCGGTGATATTCATGACCTGCCTCGGAGAAGTGGCGGACAAGCTCGTGGGGTTCGAGGCGGGGGGCGTCGATTACATCACCAAACCGTTCGAGATTGAAGAGGTGCTCGCGCGGATCAAGACGCAACTGATCTTGCGCGAGGCACAAAAGGAGCTCGAAGCGAAGAACGCGCAGTTGCAGCGTGCCCATCAGGAGCTGGAACAACGGGTGCGAGGGCGCACGGCCGAGCTGGCGAGATCGAACGCTGCTCTCAAAGCGGAGAACGCCGAGCGCCGGCGCGCGGAATATGCTTTGCGCGAGAGCCAGCATCTGCTTCAGGCCATCGTCGAGAACTCGACAGCCGTCATCTACGTCAAGGACCTCGAAGGCCGATATTTGATGGTCAACCGCCGCCACGAAGAGTTATTTCATGTGCCCGCGCGGACGATTATCGGCAAGACCGACTATGACTTTTTCCCCGTGGAACATGCCGACGCATTTCGCGCTTTCGACCAGCAGGTGGCGGCGGCCGGGAGGCCGCTGGAGATGGAAGAGATCGTGCCCCAGGACGATGGGCTCCACACGTACATCTCGATCAAGTGCCCGCTCCTCGACGAGTCGGGCCGGCCGTATGCGGTTTGCGGGATTTCCACGGACATCAGCCAGCGAAAGCGGGCGGAGGCGGAGCGGGAGGTGCTCCTCTCTCGCGAACAGGCGGCGCGGGCGGAGCTCGAGCGTACCGGGCGGCTGAAGGATGAGTTCCTGGCGCTGCTGAGCCACGAGCTGCGGACGCCGCTCACCGCGATTCTCGGCTGGTCGCAGCTACTCCGCATCCGCGGCCCCTCGGACGAGATCCTGCGCCGGGCGCTCGGGACGATCGAGCGGAATGCGCGGGCGCAGTCCAAGCTCATCGACGACCTCCTGGACATGTCGCGTATCATCAGCGGGCGGCTGAGCCTCGACGTGGAGGTGGTCGATCTGGCCGAGATGCTCGAAAGGCTGCTGGAATCGGCGGAGCCGGCGGCGAACACGAAGGGGATCCGCCTGGAGCTCAGCGTCGAGTCGACCGGAGGACAGGTCATGGGGGACTCGAATCGCCTCCAGCAGATCGTGTGGAACCTGCTCAGCAACGCGATGAAGTTCACGCGGCAGGGCGGGCAGGTGAAGGTATCGCTTCGTCGCGAGGATTCGTACGCGCATCTCGCGGTGAGCGACACGGGGATCGGCATCGATCCGGAGTTTTTGCCGTACGTATTCGAGCAATTCAGGCAAGCAGACGCGTCGACCACGCGTGAGCACGGCGGGCTGGGTCTGGGTCTTTCGATCGTGCACCACCTGGTGGAGCTGCACGGGGGGACGGTGGAGGCGGCCAGCGCAGGGAAGGACCAGGGGGCGAGCTTCACGGTGAAGCTGCCGCTGGAGGCCAAGCATGCCGAGGCTTTGGCCGGAGGAGAGCCGCCCTCGATGCCGCCGCGCCGGCCATTATCGCACCGTGGCGGGGAGCTCATGGATTTGAAGGGGGTGCGGGTGCTGGTGGTGGACGACGAGCCGGACACGCGAGAGCTGCTCCTGCAGATACTGGCGGAGTGCCATGCGGAGGTGCGGACGGCGGGTTCGGTCGTGGAGGCTCTGGCGGAGCTGGAGCGAGACCAGCCGATGGTCCTGGTGAGCGACATCGGCATGCCGCAAGAGGGCGGGTATGAGCTGATCCAGAAGGTACGGCAGTTGCCGCAAGAGCGTGGGGGGCGCGTGCCGGCGCTGGCGTTGACCGCATTTGCGCGCGCCGAGGACCGCACGCGGGTGCTCATGGCCGGATACCAGATGCATCTGGCCAAGCCGGTGAAGCCGCCGGATCTGGTGGCGCACGTGGCGACCTTGGCCGGGCGAAACTATCGTGGGGGCGAGATGAGCCCTGATGGCCGCGTCCGGTCAGTGTAGCAACGACGCTACCGCCGCAGGCTGTGTCTGGCGGGATGTCCGACGTGCGGAGCTACCCCGCCAGCGTGGCGGCGAGGCGCGCGGGGCGCCGCACGCCGCGGGCCTGCATCCACGCGTCCGCCGAGGCGACGAGCGCGCGCCCCTCGTCGCCGCCGAGCCAGATCCCCCGCGCGCGGCGCGCGGCGGCCGCCACGAGGGCGGCGCCCTGCCGGTCGAGCGCGGCCTCGGCGCCGCGCATGCGCTCGGCGGCCTCGGTCGCGCGGCCGCGCTGCCCGGCGACGCTGGCCCGGATCATCGCGGCCACGGGCGGGCCCCACCAGACGTCGCGCCGATCGAGCGCGCGCGCGTCGGCGAGGGCGAAGACGCGCAAGGCGATCGCCCGGGCGCCGCCACCCGCGGCGACCGCGAGTGACGCGAGGGCGCGCAGGTAGTGGAGCTCGCCCCGCACCACCGGGATCGCGACCATGCCGGAGCCGAGGAGAGGCGGCGTCCCTGCCAGGACGAAGCGCAGGGCCGCGGCCGCGTCGCCCTCGTAGAGCGCGATCCGCCCGCGGGCGAGGACCTCGCGGAAGTGCTGGAGGTGGTAGCCGGCGCGCGACCAGCGCTCCATGGCGGCGTCCACCGTGGCGCGCGCCGAGTCCGGCCGATCGGCGGCGAGGTCGAGCAGGTACGCGCCGTTGAGGCGGATCATGGTCTCGCGGTAGCGGTTGCCGCGCTCGCGCGCCTCGGCGAGGCGATCGGCCGTGGTCGCGGCGAGGCCGGGGATCTTGCCCTGGAGCCAGAGCACCGTCGCCAGCAGCGCGTGCGCGAAGCTGGCGGCGCTCCCGCCCTCGCCGCCGTGCGCCCCGAGCGCCGCGCTGCTCTGCCGCAGGAGCAGCTCGGCGCGCTCGAGCTCTCCACGGACGAACGCGGCCACGCCCTCGGCCAGCCGGTGAAGGTGGCGCGTCTCCGGGCGCGGCGAGCGCGCGGCCACCTGCTCGAGGAGCGCCAGCAAGGCGGCGGCGCGGCGGCCATCGTCGCGCCGGCCGCCGCGGACCGCGGCATGGATCGTCTCGCGGGTGAGCGCCTGCGCGAGGCGGTGCGGCTCGCCGGCGTCGAGCGCGAGGAGCAGGTGCCTCGCCGAGAACGGCGCGCTCTGGACGGGCGCCGCCACGGCGAGGCTCGCGGCCGAGTGGCAGGCGTCCATGGCGAACAGGTCCCGGTCGGGGATCTCGCGCTCCGCGCGCTCGCGGAACGCGAGGCCGCGGGCCCACAGCCGCGCGCGCAGGGCGGCCGCCTGCGCGAGCGCCTCGAGCGTCGACGCCGGCCTGGAGAGCCCCAGCTCCGAAAGGACGCCGTCGAGCACCGACAGCCCTTCGTCCACGTAGCCGCCCGCGAGGAGCAGCTGCATCGCCTGCCGCCGGTGGGAGAGCGCCTCGCGCGGCGGCTCGCGCGACGCGAGATCGAGGTGCGCCTCCGCCGCCTCGCGCGATCGGCCGGCGCTCGCCAGCGCGGAGGCGAGCGCGAGGCGGGCGTCGCGGGCGACGGCGGCGTCACGCTCGCCCAGCGCGAGGGCCTCGCGCGCGAAGCGCGCCGCCTGATCGAAGGCGAGGGCCGCCTGCGCCTGCGCGGCCGCCTCGATGGCGCAGGCCGCGGCCTCCGCGTCGAGCCCGGCCCCGCGGAGGTGGTGCACGAGCAGGGACGGCTCGGCGCCGCCTTGGCCCCGCAGCGCGCGCGCGAGGCGAAGGTGGTGCTCGCGGCGATGGGCGTGCGGCAGCGCGGCGAGCACGGCCTCGCCGACACGATCGTGGTACGGCAGGAGCTCCTCGCGATCGTGCGCCTCCCGCACGCGCACGACCTGCGCGGCGACGAGCCGCGAGAGCGCCTCGGGCTCGTCCAGCGCCTCGCCCTCCACCTCCGCCGCGCGCGCCGCGGTCCGCCGCGCGATCGGCTGCCCCGCCACCGCGACCACCTCGAGCAGCCGCCGCGCCGGCGCGGGGAGCCGCCCGATGCGCCCCGCGAGCAACGCGGACAGGTCGGGCGCGGCGCCGCCCGGAGGGCCGCTCTCGCCCGCGAGGCGCGCGAGCTCGGTGATGAAGAGCGGGCTGCGGTGCGCCTCCGCCGCGATCCGCGCCGCCGCGCCGCCTGACGCGCCCGCGCCCGCGAGCAGCGCGCCCGCGAGCGCCACGGCGTCGGCGGGAGGCAGCTCGCCGACGTCGATCTCGTGCAGGCGCACGTCCGCCGCGAGGCCTTCGCGCAGCGCCGCGAGCAGCGCGCGGAGGACGGGGCTCGTGGAGGCCTCCTCCACCCGGTACGAGGCGATGAAGAGCAAGGGCGGCGCCGCGGGAGGGCGCATCAGCTCGGCGAGCAGCGCGACGCTGTCGAGGTCGCCCCACTGGAGATCGTCGACCGCGAGCACCAGCGCGCGCGCGCGGCCGAGGCGCGCGCACAGCCCGCGCAGCGCGGCGAAGGCCCGGCGCCTGCGCTCCGCGGCGTCCGGCGCCGCGCCCTCGCGCGGCGCGGCCGCCGCGATCGCCGGCACCTCCCGGAGCACCGGAAAGACGCGCCCGAGCTCGACAACGTCGTCGGGCAGCCACATGGCGAGGTCCTCCGGCGCCGCGCGGGCGAGGAGCCGGCCGAGCTCGTCGACGACGCCGTCCAGCGCCTTGTACGGCACCGACTCCTGCTGAAAGCAGCGCCCCGCGAGCCTGACTGCCGGGGGCGCGCCTCCCGCCGACTCCAGGAACCGCTGCAAGAGCGCGCTCTTTCCGATCCCCGACGATCCCCGAAGCAGCGCGACCACCGTGCGCCCCGCGCGCGCCTCGTCGAGGGCTGCGTGGAGCCGCCCCAGCTCGGCCGCGCGCCCCACGAAGGGAGCCGCCGGCGCCCGGGGTCGCGCGAGCGGCGCGCCGGCGGCCTGGCCGAGGAGCCGCGCCGCGACCTCGCGGGCCGTGGGTCGGACCGCGGGGTCGTGCGCCAGGAGCTCGCGGCAGAGGCGGTCGAGATCCTCGGGCACGGCCGTCGCGGCCGGTCGCGGCGCGGGCGTTGCGCCGCCTTGCGCCGGCAGGCGGCCGGTGAGCGCCTGGTGGAGCATCACGCCGACGGCGTACATGTCGGCGGCCGGCCCGACCGCGAGCCCCGCGGCCTGCTCCGGCGCCATGTACCTCGGTGTCCCCGCCCGCACGGGCGCCGTGGGGGCGTCGAGATCGGCGATGAGCCCGAAGTCGAGGACCTTCACGGCGCCGGCCGCGTCGACCATCACGTTCGACGGCTTGATGTCGCGGTGGAGCTTGCCCGCGTCGTGCAGGAACGAAAGCCCCTCGGCGATCTCCCGGAAGGCCGCGCGCAGGCGCGCCTCGTCCGGGCCTTCCTCGCCGCGCACGTGGGTGATCACGTCCGTGCCCGAGACGAGCTCCAGGGTGAAGAACCAGCGCGCGTCGTCCCGGTGCAGCTCGTAGAGCCGGACGAGGCGCGGGTGGACGATCCCGGCCAGCGCGCGAAACTCCTGCTTGAACAGGTAGATGGCCCTGGCGTCCGGGCGCCGCAGCACCTTGAGCGCGACGAGCGCGCCGCGCTTTCCGTCGAAGGCTTCGTACACGGTGCCGAACCCGCCGCTCCCGAGGCGCCGGCGGAGCGCGAAGCGCGGCGGATCTTCACCGGCGGCGAGGAAGGCGCCGCTCTCGTCGGCGTCGATGGAGGCGGCTGGGACGACCTCGGGCACGCGGGCGATCTGGCGGAGGAACGCGAGGGACGGCGAGGAAGCGGTGGAGCCGCCGCCGGAGAGGCTGTCGGCGTCGCCCGTGACGCCGGAGGATGGCTCGGATCGGTGGCCTTCGAGGGACAAGCAGGGGCTCCTGGGGCAGGAGCATACCGCGGGCGCGCTTGACGATGTAGGCTCCGCCGGCGCGAGCACGGGTGTGAGGGGGTGTATTCGCCCCCGAGGACGTTGTCACCGGTGCGACTCGTTACCGCAGTAGTTCGATCCCTTCATGTTGACCGTGCACTTCGCGGGCTCCGCGGATGAGCCTCCAGAAGTCCACCCGCCGCTCCTGCTGGCATACATGGTGAGTCTTTGCGGAGAACTTCCATGTCGATGAAACCGCCATCCGGGAGGATGAGATATTTCCAGGGACATGCGAGCCCGCATGCTTTTTGTGTCACATCCTGTCTACAACAGTCGAAGGCCGGGAATGCGTGAATAGCCTCCGTGCTTGGTGCCTCCGCAGTACCTGCCCATGGGTGGGCAGGAGGAGGAAACCACATGCACTGGCTCGATCGCGTTCAGAACCTCCGTCGTTTCACTCCGTCCCGCTCCCTGGGCTTACGTGCCCTGGTGGGCGTCGGCCTCCTCGCGGGGGCAGGCCTGCTGCTTCCCGAGGTGGCCTCGGCGCAGGAGGAGGACCCCATTCCCTGCCCCTTCGACAGCGTCCTCTGCCTCTTCGAGGAGGAGGGCTACGGCGGGGAAATCTTCAACGTCCGGGCGCTGAACCCGCAGGTGGGCACGTGCGTCAACCTTCCGGAGCACGGCTGGGAGGGAAGGGCACACTCTGCCTACAACACCAACGGCGTCGGCGCCGCGATGTTCCAGAACGAGGACTGCATCGGCTACCCGTACCCCATCTACGCGGAGAGCGGCCTGAGCCCGCTGCCGTTCATCCCGAAGAGCGTCTACGTTTTCTGACGCCATGATCGGGCGAAGTCCATCACGTCGAGCTTGATCTCGGAGCTGTCGTTCCCTTCGGCGCCTCCGGGGCATGGACGCGGGTCCACGTCTCGCCGTCGAAGCGCGCGATGTCCGTGGGGCCGACGCACCAGAGGACGCCGCCGGCCTGTTCGATCGTGTGAATGTAGCGCAGCTCCTGCTCGAGGCCGGTGCGCACCCGCACGGCGCGCCGGCGCTCGAGGTCGTAGCGGAAGAGACCGTAGTTCGACCCGAGATAGAGGGTCTCCTGGTACATGGCGACGGCGTGGAAGAGGTGCGGGCTCCTCTCCCTCGACACGCTCCGGAAGCCGTCGCGGTGATTGCCGACGAGCAGCGCTCCCTCGTGCCCGCACACCCAGATGCGCTGCGCGCTCTCGACGTGAACCGCGTTGAGCCCGCCGATCGGCGGCACCTCGAGGCGGCGCCACCGCGGGCCGCCCAGGTGATACAGGCTCCCTTCGAGCCCGAGCGGGCCGAGCTGCTGCGCGGCCAGGTAGATGTCGTCCTCCGCCGGCCCCTGGAGGTCGATGGGCCGCACGATGTCCTTGAAGTCCACGCCGGGCGCCTGGAGGAGGCCCGCGTCCGCGTGCGCCCAGCGGCCGGGACCGAGCCTCCGGTACACCTGCCCCGCGCTCCCGCAGGCGAACAGGCGGTCGCCGACGCGGCGCAGCGCCGTGAGGAAACCATATCCCTTCGACGTCGGCCGGTAGAGCCCGGCCTCCGGGATCTGCTCGATCACCGCGCCCCGCGCAGACAGGATCTCGACCTCGCCGTCCAGGGAGAGCGCGAACAGCGTGAGATCTTCCCCGTGGGCGGCATGCTGCTCCAGCCCGACCGTGAAGAAGCCGGCATCGTGCGCTGTCCACGGCGGGGCGCCGCCCTCGTCGTACAGGAAGAGCCTTGTATACGGGGTATAATCGCCCGGCGTGGCGAAGGTCGCCGAGAGATAAACGCTGGAGGCGCTCAGGGCGAGCGCGCCCGTGATCGTCATCGGGGTGTCGCCGGGATCGTCCGGCGTTGCTCGGGGATCCGCGCCGCTCGAGTTCATCTGATCTTCACTCGCTGGGTGGTGTCGATCCCTTGAAACGCCCTGGTCACCTCGCGGAGGATCTGGGCAGCACACTCCGGCTTGTGCGCGATGGTCACGCGGAGTGACGATCCTATCACGTCGGAGAGCGGGAGGGTGCCGTCGGTCGCCAGGCCGGCGGCGACCTTGTTGTTGAGGAGGTTGTTCAGGTCCGCGTGGATGGCGTTGTGCATCGTGCCCCTGATGAAGGCGTTTCCGGGGATGCAGATGGCGGCGCCGTCGTCCTCGGAGAGGATCCGGTACGCGGAGCCGTTGCGCGTGCCCGATCGCACGAACTCGTCGGGGACGATGTGGTGCGACTGGGAGCCCTCGCCCGGCACCAGCTTGCAGATCTTCTTGAGGTCGCCGTGCCGCCCCACGAGGCACCGGGGGCTCGTGACCCGGACGTTTGTGTCGAGCCTCGGCGACGCGCGGGGGCCGAGGCCCATGTCCAGGCCCAGGAAGGGCGTGCGCATCGGCCGCTGAGACGGATCGGTGAGCGCGTCCTCGGTGAGGGCACGGGTCCGCGAGATGCCGATCAGGCCGATGCCGCCGGCGATGGCGCCCCACACCCCCGCGCCGACGGCCGCTCCGCCGGCCGCCGGGCCGAGGGTGGACAAGGCGCCCGGCGCCGCCCTCTTGGCGGCCTCCTCCGCCGCTTTCCTGGCGGCCTCCGCCGCGAGCTGCCTGGCGAGCTCCTCGTCGAGCAGCGCCACCTGCGTTCCCTCTCTCTGTGTCGTGTAGACGCGCCCGAGCGCGTTGGCGGCTGGGTTGCCGTCGCCGGGCGTCTCGCTCCGAACGGAGGCGTCGATCTGCGCGCTGGGAGGGAGGGCCACGGCGTCAGGCCTTCACGTTCATCCAGCAGCGATCGCCCCTGCGCACGATGCGCCGGCCGTCGGCGCGGACGTTCGTCGACGCCTCGTGCGACCACACCTTGCCCTGGTTCACGCCCGACTTGACGCCGCCGCCGATGCCGGGCTCGTCGCCCTGAACGGTCGGCGCCAGACTGTGATCGTAGACGTAGGTGGGCTTGCCGTTGAGGTTCACGTGCTCGATGCACTTCATGCTGCTGTCGAAGCTGGCGTAGAGCATGTACGGGACCGGCACCATCGCGCCGCCCACCGGGGTCAAGCACACGTCCGGGGCGAGGGTCACCGCGTAGAAGCTGCTGTCCTTTCGAGCTCCGATCGGCATGTTCTTCCTCCGTGCTTCGACTAGGCCGCGCCCGTCTGTTTCATGTACCCGAGCGCCAGGAGGCTTATGCCCTCAACCTCGAGCGACGCCGGGATGCGCGCGCGCCACACGAGCGACAGGCGCATCTGCTCGAGGTCGACGATGACCGTGTCGATGGGCACGGCGGCGAAGCTCACCGCGTCGTCCTTGCCGGTGAGCCGGACGACCACGGCGGCCTCGGGCAGGTGGAAGCGGCAGGCGGTGCCCGCGGTCTCGGGCGCCACGCCCGGCGCGCTCCGCGGCAGCAGGTTCCACAGCTCCGCGAGCTCGCCGCCAAACAGGTAGTCGCACTGCATGTCGGGGTGCGCGCCGTTCCAGTAGGCCATGTCGAAGTCGGGCGGCATGTACGGCCAGCGCTCGGCGAGCCAGCGATCATCGAAGGTGCCGGCCAGCTTCAGCCGCGGTTGCCAGGGCTTGGCGATGACGCCGACCCCGCGCGGCGACAGCTCCGGCACCTCGCCGGCGCGCACCTCGCCCGCCACCATCCGCGCGAAGATCTCCGCCGTGATCCCGGCGCCGGGCGCCTCGATCTGCGGGGCCGGCCAGCGCTTCACCTCGGCCGCGTCCGCGTACCAGCCCTCGAGGAAGCCGACGCCGAACGGATTGTACGCGCAGGTCGCGTGCGCCACCGGGGCAGCGTCCGCCTCCGGGTGCGCCCGGCGCGCCTCCTCGCTCAGCCGGTGCGCGTCGTCGACCCGCTTCGCGGCCTCGTCCTCGGCGTACACCTTGAGCTGGCCGCCGAAGGCGTGCTCGTAGCGCAGCGGCAGCGCCACGAAGGGCTCCGGATCCGTCAGCGCCCATCCATCGTCCGTGCGCTCGAACGCCCGCGCCCCGCGGACGGCCAGGTGGTGATCCAGCAGCGTGCCGGCCTCCGCCAGGTCGGGGATCGCGGCCAGGCGCCGGATGCGGGCTCGCACGTCCACGCGCGCCACAGCCTCGCCGGCCGGAGCGTGCGCTGCGCCGATCACGATGACGTCGCACCTCGGCTTGCTCTGCGCGAGATCGCTCTCGTACTTGACGCTGCTGCGGTTGATCTCGCCGTGGACCACATCCGAGAATACGAGCTCACCCTCGGTGATGGCGGCAACGTGGGTGATCCTCGCGCCGTCGCTCTCGCCCGCCTCCGGCGCGGCGCGCAGCGCGTAGCTGCCCCGCGCGACGACGACGTGCGATTCGTCGCCCCGAGGGTCGACGACGTCGTACTCCAGCGCAGAAAACGGAGTGCGGTTCTCGAGCTCCATCACGGCCGCGGCAGGATACCCGAGCGCTTCGGAGCGGAGCAAGGCCGCTCGCAGCGGGGACTCGCGGCGGGGATCGGCGTGGAATCGGCCGGTGCGGCTTGAAAGGCGAGGCCGCTTGGGGGCAGCATCGGGCGCATGAATCCTATCGAGTTCGTCGACGTCGCGACCGCGAAGGCGGCCCGCGGCGTCCGCGTGGTCGCGTCGGGGATGGTCCCGAGCCCCTGGTCGGAGGCCGCGAAGGGGCTGTTCCGGCTTCAGGGCGTGCCGGTGCGCGTGGTGCGGTTCTCGCGGGACGACGCGGAGCTCGCGGCGTGGATGCGCGCCGACAACGTGCCCGCCGTCTTCCACGATGACGAGCCCCCGCGCGTCCACTGGGCCGCGATCGCGACCCTCGCCGCCCGCCTCGGCCCGCCGGGCGCCCTGCTCCCCGACGACCTCGATCACCGCGTCCGCCTCGTCGGCCTGCTCCACGAGATCGCGGGCGAGGAGGGCCTCGGCTGGAACGCGCGCCTCCTCATGATCCACGCCTCGATGACGAGCGGGGGCAAGCGCGGCTTTCCGCTGCCCGTCGCGCACTACCTCGCGGCGCGCTACGGCTACTCCCCCGCGAGCGACCTCGACCGCGTGCGCGCCCGCATCATCACCACGCTCTCCGCCCTCGCCGCCCGCCTCGACGGAGGCCGCGACTACCTCGACGGCGACCGACCGAATGCGCTCGACGTCTACGCCGCCACCTTCCTGACCCCGCTCTGCCCGATCCCGGAGAGCGACTGCCCCCGTCTCCAGCCCTTGCTCCGCCAGGCCTTCGGGACCGCGTGCGAGGCGATCGGCGACGCGGTGCCGCGCGCGCTCCTCGAGCACCGGAGCCGGATGTACGAGCGCCACCTCGGCTGGCCGATCGAGATCTGATGGCGTAGGTGCCTATCCAAGGGTCGCCCTGCGGCAGCCTTGCTCGGGGCACATTACCGTGGTACTGTGCAAGCATGAAGCTCGCGCAATCCAGGGTCACAGCGCAGGGACAGATCTCGGTTCCCGCCGAGGTACGCAAGCGCCTCGAGCTCGTACCAGGATCCATCTTGGAATGGGATGCCGAAGGCGATCGAATCACCGTACGGCGTGTCGGTCGGCACACGTCCGAGGATGTTCACCGGGCGCTGTTCCCGCAGGAGCCCCAGCCGCGAAGCCTCGCGGATCTCAAGGAAGGCATCAGGCAGCACATCAGGGCCCGCCATGCGCGCCGTTGACACCAACGTCCTCGTTCGTTTGCTGGCGCGCGACGACGCAAAGCAACTCGCCGCTGCAGAGGCCTTCGTGCAGACGGGTGCATGGATCTCCCATCTCGTGCTCATGGAAGCCGTTTGGGTCCTGGATTCGGTGTACAGCATCGAGCCGGAGCAGATCTCGAACGGAATAGAGATGCTGCTTGACCACAACGAGTTGGTGGTGCAGGACGCCAACGTGGTGAAGGCGGCCGTCGCGCAGTACCGCAATCATGCCGGCCTTGGCTTCTCCGATTGTCTCATCCTCGAAGTCGCCCGCGCAGCGGGCCACGTTCCACTTGGAACCTTCGATCGCGGCCTCGGGAAGCTGCAAGGTGCTCAAAAGCTATAACCTCCTCGCCCAGCCGAAGAGCCGGGGAGCGGGCGCAACAGGCGACTGGCGCCGACCGCGCTTCGCACGGCGGCATGCCCGCAAGGCGTTGGGGGGGTACCGCCGGTCGGTCGCAGGCGCGCGCCGCATTCCTGCTGCCCCCCTACGTCGAGAGGGTCGACGACCTCGCGAGGTCCCGTCGAAGAGCCCGCGCCAGGAAGCCCGAAGCTATCCCGGCGCCCCCACCCCGGGCGGTCCGCATGCCGTGAACCCATCCGGGTGAGCTGGCTCATCCACGCGGGAGATGGATCGCACCCGTCTCCCGGTGGACGTGCCTCCAACAAAAGATGGGTCGCACCCATCTCCTGGTGGACATGCCTCCAAGACTTCCCTGGTGCCGCGGAGCGATCGGCATGAAGGTCAATAATTTCAATCGGTTCGAGTCGATGCTCGACCGCGCTAGCTTCCGGTGTGGCCCAACGCGGGCCCAACGAATAGGCGTTTGCGGGACTGCGCCTGAGCAGCAGCGGCGGCGAGGTCCCGGCGCAGTCCCGCAAACGCCTATTCGTTCGGATGTGGCAGGAGTAGCTACCCTCGCGCGGTCGGCGGCTCCAGACGCGCGGTCGGCGGGCCGCGCTGGCAGGCGACGCTGCTGCACGGGCGGCATCGTGTGCAGCCCCAGGCGGTCGGCGGCTCCAGACGCGCGGCCCGCCGATCGCGCGAGCCCAGGATTTCTTTGGCCGCACGGCGGAGCAGGGGGAGACCCTCGACGCGATCGCCAAGAACCTGCCGGCGCAGATCCTGGGTGGGGCGAAGGTGGGGAAGTCGTCGCTCTTGCGCTGGGTGGAGCGGCATGTGCCCGCGGGCCGGCCGGTGGCCTGGATCGATCCGGGCGTCGGCTTCTCGCCAGGGATGCTGGTCGCGGCGATCGCGCGGAAGGTGAACAAGCCCGAAGTGGCCGCACGGATCGAGCAGGAGGGGGCGACCCTGCGCGCGGCGGTGGAGCAGTCAGGGAGGCTCGGGAAGCTGGTGTTGATTCTCGACGAGGCGGACAAGCTCGCGACGGTGGGACAGGGGTTCGATGAGGGCTTCTTCGAGGCGATGCGTGGGCATGTGGAGGGGCGGAAGATCACCTGGGTCTCGGCGTCCCGGCGGGATCTCTATGAGGTGTTTCAATAGAATGGACTGACGTCGCGATTCTTGACCAGCTCGCAGCGGATCTGGGTCGGGCCGCTCGATGCGGAAGCAGCGAGGGAGGTGGCCGCGCAAGGAGCCGCGGCGCACGTGGAGCAGGTGATCGAGGAGGTGGGCGGCTTCGCCTACGGGCTGCAGTGGCTCGGCGAGCGGCTGCTCCGGGAGGGCGACGTGGACGAGGAATGTACCGACCGTCGCCTCGTTCGGGTGGAGGACGCGGAACGTGTCCACGAATCCCGGAGGGGCAGGCACCGGCGCGGGCAGATAGGACAAGCAAACGCGTTCCGCAAAGTCAAGATTATCGGAGCCGTTCCTGACTCGTGCAGTCCGACTGTACGAGCTCATTGGCAGAACGGGCCTTATGCGATCAGGCAGGTCTTCCATGCCTGAAACGCCTGGGATTACCGCGACGTAGCACCAAGCGGAAGGCATCCTACCGTATAGCTGTACCCTACTGGCTCGAACAAGACGATGCCCGGCGAGAACAGGTCCGACCGCGGATCGATTGGATCCCCGATGGCCTGCTCCGGCGACATGTAGAGCTCCTTGCCCTTGATGTGCCCGGTCTGGGTCCACACGTTCTTCTGCACCTTCGCGATGCCGAAGTCGGTCAGCTTCACCGCACCGTCGGTGCTCAGCAGGATGTTCGACGGCGACACGTCGCGATGGATCAGCCCGATCGCGTCCGTGTCCGCGAAGCGCATCCGATGCGCGTACGACAGCGCCTTCGCGAGCTCCGCCGCGATGTACACCACGACCTCGATCGGCAGCCGCTCCCCAGAAGCACGCCGCGCAGAGATCAACGCGCGCACGTCGAGGCCCTTGACCAGCTCGAGCGCCATCCACCAGATCCCCATCGTCTGGTCGAAGTCGTAGAGCGCGACGATATTCGGGTGACGCATCGGCGCGACGAGGCGCGCCTCGTTCTTGAAGTCCTCGATCCACTTCGGGTCGGGAAGCTCCTGCCCGAGGAGCGTCTTCACACAGACGCGCTGCACCACGCCCGTGGCGCCGGTGCGCTCGCCGACGAACGTCTCCCCCATCCCGCCCTTGGCGATGCGCGAGAGAAGACGGAACGGGCCGAGCCGCGTCAGCACTGAGCCTGATCCTACCGAAACGTCGTGCAGAGAGAAACGAGCGTGGCGAGCGGCTCGGCCGCAGGCCCGCGCACTGGATCGGCGACGTCTGCTGATCCAACTCGGCGCGCGACCGTCGGATCGCTCTTCCTCAGCGATCCGGGTCGACTCGCTGCCGTCGGATCCGCGACCGTCGGCGCTCCAACTCGATCGCGTTCGCCGAAACGTTCTTCAGATCGTCGGTCAGTCGGCCCTGCGCCTAGGGAGGGCGAAGGACCATGGCCGGGCGGCCGAGCGGCAAGGCTCGCCCGGCTCTGCGCGCGCTGCTGCGCCGGGCGCAGCCGTTTGGCCGGCGGACCGCACCGCCGTGAAACGAGGGGGTGGCGAACCCTGTCGACCTCGCGAGCGTTCGCGCCGATCCACGTTGACACTCTAAGCTAATAGAGTTAGCTTAAAGGTAACGAAGCTAGCCGCTTCCGGGAGGACATCATGGTCGAACACTTGAGCATCGGCGCCAACACCCTTGCGTACGACGTCACGGGCAAAGGCCCCCTCGTAGTCCTCGCACACGGGATGGGTGACAGCCGACACTCCTACCGATTCATCGCCCCGGCGCTGGCGGCGGCCGGGTACCGCGTTGCGAGCGTCGACATTCGCGGCTGCGGTGACTCGAGCCTCGGTTGGGACGGGTACAGTCGGACCGACATCGCCGGTGACCTGGTCGCGCTCGTGCGCCGCCTGGGGGGCCCGGCGGTGATCATCGGCCAGTCCATCAGCGGCGGCGCCGCCACCATCGCCGCCGCCATCGCGCCCGACTTGATCACCGGCATCATCGAGCTCGCTCCGTTCACCCGTACGCAGTCGGTCTCCCTGGGCGGGCTGTTCCGGGTGAAGCGGTATCGGGATGGGTCCACCCAGCTGGGCATGACGATGATGTTCGGCAGCCTGTCGAGCTGGAAGAAGTACCTGCACCTCGCGTACCCGACCAAGCCGGTCGACTGGGACAGCGAGTTGGCTCGAATCGAGGCCAAGATGAGCGAGCCGGGCCGGATGCAGGCGCTCCAGGCCATGTGCAAGACGGACCCGGGTGACGCCGGCGCGCAGCTCGCGAACGTCAAGTGCCCGGTGCTGATCATCGAAGGCAGTCTCGACCCCGACTGGGCCGACCCACGGGCCGAGGGCGAGAAGATTATTGCCGACCTGCCTTCCGGTCTCGGCGAGCTGGTCGTCATCGAAGGTGCCGGTCACTATGTCCACGCACAGATGCCCAATGAGCTCATGGCCCTAACCCTGCCGTTCCTCACCAAAACGACCGCGCGTGCCTAGGGCCGGACTCGGCCCGGCCTCCGTCACCGAGGCTGCGGCAGCGCTGGTCGACGAGATCGGATTCGAGAACCTCAGCATGGGGTTGGTCGCCGAGCGCCTCGGAATCAAGACGCCCTCCCTCTACAAGCATGTGTCCAGCCAGGCTGTTCTCGGGCATCGGATCGCCGTGCTGGCCATGAACGAGCTCGCGGATGCTATCCGCGACGCCATCCAGGGTCGCGCCGGCCCGGAGGCCCTGGTCGCCGGCGCGCAAGCCATGCGCACGTACGTGCGGAAACACCCCGGCCGGTACGCCGCAGGCAACGTCGCCCGCCCCACCGGCCCCGACGACCCGCTCGTTCGAGCCGCCAACCGGGTGATGGCCTCCTGGACAGCCATGCTGCGCGGGTACCAGCTGGAGCCCGACCAACAGATTCACGCCCTGCGGACGCTGCGCAGCCTACTGCACGGATTCGCGACGCTCGAAGCAGCCGGCGGCTTTCAGTTGAGCGCCGAAGTCGACGACAGCTTCACCTGGATGCTCGACTTCATCGACCGCGGACTCGGGCAGACGGGTCGCTGAGAAGACGCGCTGCTGCGCGGATCCGCTGGCCACGCGCCCACGCGCAGGCGGCAGACCAGCCCGTCGACCGACCTCTCGAAGACACAAATGGCCATTCGGCTTCGTCAGCGGCAGGTGTCGCGACCTGCAAGAACTCAGCGTGGAGTGAACCGTGAGCTATGTAATCAACACGATTGTCGACATCAATGCCAGCAGGGCAGCGGTCTGGAGCGTGCTGGTCGACTTCGCTGCCTACGGCGAGTGGAGCAATTTCTCGAGAGCCGAAGGAGCGGCTCAGGTGGGCAGCCGGCTCACGATGCGTATGCCAGGTTTTTCGTTCAGGCCCACCGTCACTGTCGCGGAATCTGGCCAACAGCTGCAGTGGGCCGGCACGCTCTTCACCAAGCGGCTGTTCCACGGGGAACATTCCTTCATCCTTCGTTCCAACCCCGACGGCACCACCCGCGTGACCAACCGTGAGGAATTCTCGGGCTTCCTGGTGACCCTGGCGCAGCCCTTCATGAAGCACAACGATGCCAATGGCTACGCCGCATTCAATGCAGGCCTGAAGCGGCAAGTAGAGGCGCGGACCGCCGCCGCTCCTCGGCGCTAGCTAGCCGGCAGGCCGGGGTGTCGCCGGGTCCTCGACGAGGATCGGGGGGAGTGACCTCTGCGACGTCCATTGGCGTCAGAAGCCCTCCGCCTGGCACGTGCTGCGGCGGCCTGCGTGCCCGAACGACGGTGCCGAGCATCCGCATCTCCCTCGCCGGGATCGCCCACGCGATCACGGCGTCCCAGCGGCCGGCAGCCCGCCGTTTCCCGCTGCGGAGCGGTAGCGTGTCAGGCGCCCGGTCACGTACGCGTCGCGGCCGAGCGTTCGTTCACGCCCGTCGCGTCACCGGCACCGCGTCCCGCTCCGTCAGCCCGCCCTCCGCCTCCACCCCCACCCCGCCCGCGCTCGCCCTCACGATCCCGCCGAGCGTCTTCGCCACGTTCCATAGAAGGACAAGCAAACGCGTTCCGCAAAGTCAAGATTCTCGGAGCCGTTCCTGACTCGTGCAGTCCGACTGAACGAGCTCATTGACAGAACGGGCCTTATGCGTTCAGGCAGGTCTTCCACGCCTGAAACGCCTGGGATTACCGCGACGTAGCACCAAGCGGAAGGCATCCTACCGTATAGCTGTACCCTACTGGCGTGCTTCCCGGGAAGGGTTTTCGCTGGGACTTGAGCGCGGCCTGATTGCAGGGTGACAAGACAGCGCGAGCGGTTGACGCGACGGCAGGCCCTGGGTCGGTTCATTGACAGCGGCGCCAGGGGATCAGCCCATCAATATAGTTAAACTCGACGGATGCTCTTCCCGTGCCACCGATCGTGGCGCGGAGTTGCACGTGGACCGTAGCCGAGGTGGCACCACACGGGGCGCTGCCCGCTTGTCCCCCGGCGGGCATAGAGAGCAGCTCGAACACCCCTTCGACGTCCGTGTCGATGTTCTCAAACGTCTTGGAGACGCTGGCCGTGCCGGCCAGTGATTGGCTTGCTTGAACCGTGACGACAGCTGCGTCTTCGGTATACACGTCACCAAACACATCCAAGGACGGCGCATCGAACGTGTAGCCCGCTGGAAACGTATAGGTGACCTCGACGTCACAAGCGACGTCGTACGTGCCAAAGTCGTCGCGGCCCCCGCGAGCGTCATCGAACGTGAGTGCGTATTCCGTGTTGACAGCCCCAACCTGCGTATTCATGGTTCCGCAGCCGGAGGCAGTTGCCTTGACCGAGACCTGGCTCGGGTCAGGCACGTCGCCATCGTCGAGGGCGACCGGCATGCTTTCCACTATCTCGCCTTCGTCGGAGGTGTCGGCGCACGCGACGCACAGGGAGGAACAAAGCAGCATCGCAAGACACGACCGAACATGACGGTTTAAAAGCTCGTTGGCAAATTGGAATCGTCTCATAACGTCCTCTCATGGTGACCGGACAAGCCGGTGCGACATGCAGCTCTGAGCTCTCGATTCGTGCGACACACGTCGCCCGCAGACCGTAGGAGATTGGTTGCCCTCATGCATTGCGAGCTCCGTGCCAGCTTCCGGGCCCGCGCTCCGCCTTGTCCTTCGGAGCGCCATCTTGCCCAATGCCATGGCAGACCGCGTGCCATATGGGACGCGGCGGTGGCGACGGTGCGTTACCCCCCGGGGGGCCGCGCGGCGTCGCTTCAGTCCGTGACCAGAGGCCCGATGCGGTCGGCGAACGGCCACCCCTGGCTCTCGTCGGTGTGGATCTGCCAGTCGAACGCCCCGCGGAGCGTCGGGTGGTTGCCCTCGACCTCGTTCCACGTGGGGATCGCCTCGTCGATCGACATGTAGTGCTGCGCGTCCCAGATCCCGAAGCCCACGACGACGTGCGTGGGACCGAGCAGCCGGACCCACTGGTCCACGTTGTCCACGATGTAGGACTGCTGGTCGAGGTCGGGGCCGTCGTAGTACTGCGGGGCGGCGTAGTCCATGGCGCCGGCGTCCACCATCGCCTTGCAGAAATCCTTGTCGCGCTGGTTCCATGGCGCCGGAGGCGCGGTGATGATGAAGCCGGGGAAGCGCCGCTTCAGCTCCAGGCTGATCCAGATCATCTCCTCGGTGTCGGGGTTCTGGTTGGCCTCGAAGGTGTTCCAGTCGATCCCGTCGAACCCACCCAGGTCGTTGTAGATGCCGGCCACGCTGTCGACGAACGTCTGCGACTTCCCGCGGTCCGGGAAGCTCATGCCCTGGCCGGCGCCGCCGATGGAGAGGATGATCCTGCGATCCTGGGTCGTCCGGGCGTACTGGATGTCCTCCTTGAGGTGCGTCGCCGCTCCCCTGCCGTCGCCCGGCGGCGTCCAGGTGACGGCGCCGGTGGTGCCGGGCGGCCCTCCCACGGGATGCGCGGCGAAGAGGTAGATGAGGTTGTAATTGCTGTTGATGTCGCGGATGCGGACGGGCGACGGCGTCCAGTTGGGGTAGTAGCCGGCGACGACCTTCGCGGGGAGCGCTCCGACCGCGCCGGGCTCGGGGGTGTCGGTGCAGCCGGGGTGCGGGTCCCAGAAGTACGTGCTGACCGTCGGGATATAGCCGGGATTGCCGTGCTCGGCGATGTAGGCCGATCCCTGGTAATTCACAATGGTACCCTCCTCGTACCATTGACCTTCGTGCCATTCCGGAGAGCCAGCGCACGCGGCAGATTCGTTGTGCCCTACATCGGCCTCGCCCTGCGACGACCCGGAATCGAGGCATCCGATTCCGCCCGCGGCGATGGCGACAAGGAGAAAAGTTATCCTGGCAGCAGTGAAGATGGAATTATGCAGCAAAGTAGAACCCTTTTCGCACATCGGCCCAGAGCACACACGACAGCTCGCCTCCCGGATCCGGGCAGCTCATGGACTTGATGGCGCGACGGGGACCAGCCCTTCAGATTATTTGATCAGGGCGTGTTCAGCCCGTTCGCTTGTCCGCCGCGTGATGATGCGGTCACGAACGGGTTAACCATGTACCGAGGCGTGGCATTTCCTGCCGCGACGAAATCATCCGTGGTCGCGGGACCACGGATCCACCTGGGTGACGCGGTGTTGACGCTGGAGGTACGAAGCGCGGCGGTCGCCGGGGTGGCGTGCCGATGAGCGGCCTTAGCGCAGCGCTTCCGGCGGCTCCTTGAGCACGCAGAGCGCCATCTCGGGATCGCAGGTGACCCACGCGGGGTCCGCCGGGTACCGCGCGCGGCACTCCAGCGGCTCGGCGAACAGACCGAGGTGGCTCAAGATCTTCCTCGCCGTCGCCTTATCCGTGATTGCGGCCATGAGTCGCATCCGTCCGCTGCATCGCGGGCACGCGAGAACATCTACGGCGTAAGTCCGCCGCAAAAGCTTCGCCCATTCGACGCGAGGCGACGTCGCCAGAAGGAGCCCATCCAGCAGCCGATCAAGGTGCCAGACCGAGATCCCCTCCGACACGAATCCAACATCAGCCCACGGCAGCACAGCGCCCAGCGCAGTCGACACCCGCTCGCGCTCGACCTCGCCATGCACCATCGTCAGCAGCGCCCCAACCGCCACGTCCCGAGCGCCTCGCTCCGACACTGCCGACGGCGCCGCCTCGCTTCGCTCGTCTCCTCTGCGCGACGGCTTCGCCATGCCTCTCGCCCGCCCCTTCGGCGCCTGCCTCGTCGGCATGGGCGTGATCGTCGTCTTCTTGTCATCGCTGCCCGCGCTATCAGCTCCGGCGCGCTGCTCGCCCTTACACGCCTTCCCCGTCGCCTTCGGTACCACGACGCTGCGTTGCTTTGCATGCGGCGCGAGCACACCGTGGTAGCGCACCAGCGGAGCCGCCGTGGGGGCGCCGGGCGCGGTGGCGGCCGGCCGGACGGGCGCCGATGGCGTTCGGGTTCGACGCCGCGTAGCTGGGCACACGACCCGCCCCCGTCATGGCGAGCGCACGCAGCCGTCGTCGAGGCACGGCTGCGCCCGGAGCACGCCGCCCCAGCCCTGCGACGGGGCAAGCGGGTGTCTGATGGGCCAAAAACGGCTCGCCAGGCGCCGTCCCCGCGGGGCGTGACACGGGCGAAAGTTCTACCGTTTCCTATCCACCGGGCGGGGCGATCGACGTCGATACGGCCGACGACGTGCGCGCGCTCGACGGCCACGCGCCGGCGAATCAGCCGAGCTGCTGAGCCGGCGCGGCCAGGCGCCGCGCGCACGGCCTCGATGCGTGGGAGAGCGGAGGGCGGCCGCGCGATGCCGCACGAGGCGCTCGCGGCCTCCGTCCTCGTCGGCCGCGGCGCGCGGTCTCCTGCGTCAGCGAATCTCGTCGACCCGCCAGATGAACGTGTTCCCCTGGAATCCGTCCTTCTTCAGGTAAAGGTGCCAGGTGCGATTGTTCTTCGCGAGGATGGTGATATGTGTGCCGCGGCTGTCTTCGTGAATCCCCTTGGTGATCCAGATGGGGAAGTCCATCGCGATCATGGTCGCGAGCGCGCCATCCGAGTGATCGTAGCTCAGGCTGGTGAGCGTCGGTATCTCGGCGACGATCGCGATGACCTCTTCTCGGCTTCGATCGGAGGTGTGGTTGCCAGTCGAGTCCCAGCCGGTGTCCGTGTCGATGTTGGGCATTCGGATCTTCTTACGGGTTGATTGTTATCGGGAGCGAAGTCGGTTAACGGGCGACGGAGCCGGATCGTGCCCGGCGTGAACCTCGCTGGGTTGCAGTGCTGGCAAGGGGCATGCCCGAACCTCGGCCAGTGCCAGCAAACGATTCGAGAACGCCCCATCAAGAATCCCCGCGGAAATCGACGTCCGAGGTCCTGCACGGCGACCGCAAGGCGCCGCTGGCCGGCCCTTGGCCGGCCAGCCGAGACCGATCTTCAATGTAAGGATGGCGCGGATTGACGTCAATTTCAAGGGTCCGCAGCGGTTCGACCGCCCGCGAGGCCCGAGATCGGCGCCAAGGGGGCGGTTCGACCGCCCCTCCAGGCTCGAGATCGGGTGGTGTCCTAATTTGAGAACTCTTGTCCTAGTTTGACTCCGGGCCTCGCGTGAGCGGCTAAGTTCGGCCGAAGTAGTGCAGCCCGCGTCGGCGCCAACCGACCGGGCTGCGTGGTCCGACATCCGCCTACACGGAGCCGAACAGTGCAGTTATACCTCATTCCGCCTGATGGCGGGCAAGGCGAAGGTGCGCCCGCGCGCCGCCGCCAACGTCTCACACTTACACCCACACAAACCAAGCGCCTCCGGGCGACCCTGCGGAACCTACGCGCCGCGTGCGGCACGTGGAGCTGCCTCGCCGAGATCTTAGGCGTCTCGCGCAGCACCATCCGCAACATCGTGAAGGGCCACGACGGCGGCTCGCTCGCGATGGCCATGCGCGCCGCCAAGGCGGCCGGTGTTCCCGTCGAACAACTGCTTGGCGGGCTCGTCGTCGCTGACCGCTGTCCAAGCTGCGGGAGGAGCGGGTGAAGCGCCAGCGGAAGGGGGCGCAGAGCCCGCCTGCCGCACGACATCCCAGGAAGAAGCCGACGATCACCGCGATCATCGCCGAATGCGGCATCATAGTAGCCACGCTCGCCGGCATCCCGAAGCGCGACCGCGCGGACGTGGAGCAGGCGGCGCTCATGGGCGCTTGGATGGCTGTAAAAAATGGGCGCTACCGACCGGACCCCCGGGTCGAACCGCGTGTGGCAATGCGCGCCTGGCTGCACGGAATCGCTTGGCGGCAGGCCGCGAAGTACTTCGCGAGCGCGTGGGTTCGTCACACGGTCCTCCATGCGCAGCCGCTCGGGTTGCTCCGCGAGCCCATGGGACCGAGCCTGGAGGCCCAACTCCAGGCTCGCGAGGTGCTGGCGGCGCTTGCAGAGCTGCCGTCGTGGCAGGTCGAGGCGTTGCTCATCGTCGACGCGCCCGAGACGCTGGCGGAGTACGCCCGGCAGCACGGGCTCAACCCGCACACCGCGGCGAGCCGCTTGCGCATCGCCCGCGAAGCGCTGGCCCTCAAGATCCGGAGGTGGCGCCGATGAGCCACCCCGACTTCAAGCAGCGCGTGCTGACCAGCGAGGACCTCTCCCTCATCGCCGGAGGGGTCCCCGCGCTCGACGACTTCCCAGGCGTGCGCCCCTGGAACCGCGACAAGCTCTGGGCCGCCGTCCTTCGCGCCTTCCTCGACGCGAGGACCAAGGCCGAACGCGAAGCGGCCCAGCAGGCCATCGGCGCCATCCAGGCGCTCGACAGCGTCGATCTGCTCTTCGTTCGGCGCGACGAGTAGGCGCACGCCTCCGGCTGCATGCCGGCGGCGGCGCGTAGCCCGCCTGATCTAGCGCTGAGCCCCCTCGCTCCACATACGCGCCAAGTCCACGTGACGAACAGCATGTGCCTAAACAACCGCTATTGCTGTAGCGACCGACCTGTCGGTGTGGGCCAAGCCCCTGTTCACGTTGCCCACAGGACGACTCGTCCGTTCAGTGTTACAATGTCGTATTCCCCCCGCTTTAGTTCGTCCTTCCTGGACTTGGACGCCTTCCTGTATTAGCTAGGAATGCCCGAGCTGAACTTGCGACCGAACCACAAGGTGGTTCAGAACTACTATCAGTCGCTCCGCCAGTACTCGCTGCTTCACGCCACGCATGAGGGCGCTGTAAGCGAGGCGTTCGGCTCGTTGCTCCAGAACTGCGCTCGGCAGTTCTCCTGGATGGTCGTCAACCAGTACGAGATCAAGCGCCGCGAGCGCAAGTCGCTCCGCGTGGACGGTGCGCTCGTCGACCCATGGTCGCTCGCCCACGGATACTGGGAAGCCAAGGACCAGTACGACGATCTAGCTGTCGAAGCGAAGAAGAAGATCGACGTCGGTTACCCGACAGACAACATCATCTTTCAGGCGCCGGATCGGGCGATCCTGTACCAAGGCGGCAAGAGAATCCTTGATGAGCCCATCAAGGAACCGTCCGTTCTAGTCGATGTCGTCAAAGAGTTCTTCCGCTATCAGCCCCCAGTAGCGGACCAGTGGGAGCGCGCCGTCGCGGAATTCCGTGAGAAGGTACCGCAACTTGGCGCCGCGCTGCTGGCGCTGATCGAGAAGGAACGCAGAGAAAACCCTCTCTTCCTCAGGGCCTTCGACGCATTCGTTCAGGTGTGCCGACGGTCCCTGAACCCGGCGCTCTCCGAGACGGCCGTCGAGAAGATGCTCGCGCAGCACATTCTCACAGAGCGAATCTTTCGCAAAGTGTTCGACAACCCGGACTTCGTTAGGCGCAACGTGATCGCTTGCGAGATCGAGAAAGTCATCGACTCCCTCACTCAGCGCTCGTTCAATCGAGGCAGGTTCCTTGCCGGGCTGGACAGGTTTTACAGCGCGATCGAGGAGACCGCGGGGTCACTTAGCGATTTTAGTGCAAAGCAGGCGTTCCTCAATACCGTCTACGAGAACTTCTTCCAGGGCTTCGACGCCAAGACCGCTGACACACATGGCATCGTCTATACGCCGCAGCCCATCGTCAAGTTCATGGTCAAGAGCGTTGACGATATTCTGAAGAATGAGTTCGGGCGCTCACTAGGGGACCCAGGCGTCCACATTCTTGATCCATTCGTTGGGACCGGCAACTTCCTCCTTCACGTGATGCGCCATATACCCAAGAGCCGCCTCCCGAGGAAGTACGCTAGCGAACTGCACGCGAACGAGGTCATGCTGCTTCCGTACTATATCGCCTCGATGAACATCGAGCACGAATACACGGAACTCGCGGGCGAGCACAGCCCGTTCGATGGCCTGTGCCTTGTGGACACATTCGAGCTTGCCGAGCCGGAGCAGCAGAGTTTCTCAGCAATGACGGAACGCAACGCAGAGCGGGTCGAGCGGCAGAGAAAGTCGCCCATCACGATCATTATCGGCAATCCTCCGTACAACGCTTGGCAGGCCGACGAGAACGACAACAACAAGAACCGGAAGTACAAGCACGTTGATGGGCGGGTCGCCAAGACGTACGCAAAGGATTCTGCGGCAACGTTGGTGAACAGTCTCAGCGACCCGTATGTGAAGGCATTTCGCTGGGCCACGGACCGCATAGGAGAGGAAGGCGTTTTGGCCTACGTCTCCAACAACAGCTACGTCGAGCAACTCGCGTTTGACGGAATGCGCAAGCATCTAGTCAACGACTTTGACGCGATCTACGTGCTCGATCTGGGCGGCAACGTCCGGAAAAACCCGAAGCTCTCTGGCACAACACATAATGTGTTCGGTATTCAGGTGGGCGTTGCGATCGGTTTTTTTGTCCGGCGCAAGCAGTCTGGCACGGCCATCCGACGGGCTAAGATTTATTATGCCCGAGTCGGCGAGGACTGGCGTAAAGAAGCGAAGTACAGTTTTCTTGATGGTGCGACCAGCTATTCCGGCGTCGAGTGGACGGAGATTGTTCCAGACTCCAGAAGCACATGGATCACGAGTGGCCTGCGCTCTGATTT
Source organism: Sorangium sp. So ce887 (assembly GCF_051521455.1). Lineage (NCBI taxonomy): Bacteria > Pseudomonadati > Myxococcota > Polyangiales > Polyangiaceae > Sorangium > Sorangium sp. So ce887. The sequence goes on from NZ_CP150354.1 coordinate 8,692,771, forward strand.
TGATACGTTTACGCCGTTGGTATGCGACGACTCAGGCAAGGATGCGCGCGAAGGAATTTTCAGGGTATCGAGCAACGGCGTAAAGTCGAACAATGACGCATATGTGTGCGGCTTTGATCGCAGGTCGTTAGAGGAACGGTCGCGCCGCATGGTTGAGGCGTACAACACCGAGCGCCTGCGCTGGGTGGCGTCTGGAAGACCAGACGACATAGACGGATTCCTCAAGGTTGACGAGAAGACGCTCAAATGGGTTCGCAAAACTAAGAGGTGCTTGGCAAGAGGTCTTGAGGCGAAGGCTAACAAGGCGTCGATCGTTGAATGCGCATACCGACCGTTCGCGCGACAGTTCCTGTTTCTCGATAAGATGTTCAGCGAGGACGTGTACTGGGCGCCGCGAGTCTACGGATCTGGACGCGCCGTCCCAGCGCTCGTCGTGGCTGGCGTCGGGAACAGGCAAGCGTTCGGCGCATTCATGGTTAACGCGACGCCCGCCCTGGACTTCGCGTTCGAAAAGGCGAACTATCTGCCAATCGAGCTGCCGGAGCACGGGGATGAGCCTCGATCCGACAACATTACTGATTGGGCTCTAGAGACGTTTCGCCGGACCTACAGCGACAATAGCATCAGCAAGCGCGACGTGTTCTACTATGTGTATGCCGTACTGCATCACGGAACGTACCGCGAGAGATACAAGGACAACCTAAAGCGCGAACTGCCACGAATCCCATTTGCTCCGAATTTTCGCGCATTCTCGGACGCTGGCAAGAGGCTCGCAGAACTTCATGTTGATTTCGAAAAGCAACCAGAGTACACGCTGAAACGTATTGAAAACCCGAAAGAGCCGCTGAACTGGCGCGTTGAAAAGATGAGGCTGACCAGGGATCGGCAAGGTGTTATATACAACAACTTCCTCACGCTGAGCGGCATCCCGGTGGATGCATTTGAGTACCGCATCGGCAACCGCTCGGCGATCGACTGGGTAATCGACCAGTACATGGTCAGCACAGACAAGCGGAGCGGTATCACGAACGACCCGAACCGTCGCGACGACCCGGAATTTATTGTTCGCCTCATCGGGCAGATCGTCACGGTGAGCGTCGAAACGGTCAAGATCGTGCGCGGTCTACCGGCGCTCGACTCAGCTGACGCAGACGCACGCGAGGCGGCTCCACCTCGTCAGAACGGGAAAGTGAAGGCCGGGCAAGCGCAGAAGGTGTCGCCAACGAGGCCGACTGAACCGACCGGCGTGCGTCCCCATCAGCCTGGGCGGCTCGCACAGGAGGACGTAGCGGCGTCGCTGTCGGCCATGTGGCCGAAGGGGCGAACCCCACGCCAGAAGCCGTCCTGAGCGCTAGTCGTCGAACAAGTTCATCTGCGCGGGCGCCATCGGCTTCGGCCTCCACGAGAACAGGTCGAGCTGGCGCGAGAGCTCGGCCGGAGGCGCAGCAGACGCGACGGCGGCGGGCGGCGTATCGGGCGCAGAGATGACGGGCGGCGGTTGCGGTGTCGAGGGCGCCGATGTGGCGGGGCCGCCCGGGAGGACGCGCAGCCAGCCGCGACCGGCGGGGAGCTCCCGAGCGGTCCCCTCCGGCTTCGGGATGGTGAGCGGCTGCGGTTCGGGCTTCTCGCCCGCGGGCTCGTCCAGCGCGGCGATCATCAACTCCTCCAGCGTCCACGCGCGGTCGGTGACCCCTGCCGCCATCGCTGGGGTGACCCGCATGTTCCGCGGAATGTGGCAGAAGTTCACGTGGACGTAGTGCAGCGCGACCGCGGCGCAGTGCCGCGAGAGCTTCTTCGAGAACGCGAGCGTGCGGCGCCGAAGCCGCGCGTTCCACTGCCGCGCCGTGAGGTTGCTCCGTTCGATCGCGTAGTTCGTCGCCTTGGCAGGGTCGGGCGTCCCGAAGATGGCGCGCTTCTGGATGAAGTCGACGCCGCGCGGCACCGCGAACTTCTCCGAGGTGCCCGGCTTCCCAGGGCGCGAGGAGAAGTTCTTGACCGTCTGCATGTACGGCACGGCTCGCCCGAAGTTCGCCGCGATCGACTGCGCGTAGAGACCGAGCCCGTCGGTGGTGATCTGTGGCATCACCACGAGCCGCGCGCGCACGTCCTCCACGAGAGCATCGGCGCTCTCCTGGTCACGCTTTCCGACGTGCCAGGCGACGATGAGCTTGCTGGTGCGGCAGATGGCCGCCCACGTCCACTGCTCGCCCACGGCCGCCGTGTCGTCCTTCGCCGCGTCCACCTTCATCTGGCGCTTGCGGCACCACGAATGCTGCTCGTCCAGATCCACCAACGAGCACGTCAGATCGCGCACCATGCGGTCATGAAGCCGCGCGCAGCCCTCGCCCATCGCCTGCGCGAAGCGGCCGATCGTGTCGCGATGGACGCCGGTTATGCGCTCGGCTGCGCGGACGCTGGTTCCGTTCACGAGCGCCGCCAACACCTCTAGCCGCCGCTCCGCTGGGAGCACGTTCGCCATGGCCCTTGCACCTCTCCAGAGGCGAGCCCATGATCGCAGTGCGTCGTGCGACGGGTGGCCCACCATCCGGCGTTCCGCAGCCCCGTCTCGGGTACCAGCCGAGGCGGGGCGCTTTGCCTGTGCAAGTGAGTATAACCCTTGTTTCCTAGGTCTCCAGCGCGGCTAGGACAGCGGATGTCCTAGCCGCCGTCACGGATCCAGCGTCAAACAAGGGGTTTTATACACAGTCAAGGGGAACGGGTGCGCCGTGTGACACGGCCCGTCCTACGGGCGGCTGGACGCCTTGACGTGGCGCGTAGGCGGCCGACCGATGGCGAGATCGCGCGGTGAGGTCAGGTGTGATAGATGATGGCGGATGCTGGGCGGCGCCGAGCCGATGGCTTCGAGGCGGTCAAGGTGTCGAGGGGCCCTCTGTCCTAATTAGGACACCACCCGAGATCGGTGCTCCGGGGGCGGTTCGACCGTCTTTCCCCGCTGCCCGCCGCGTGGGCGTGGGCGGTTCGGTGCGCTCGCGGGCCTTTCAGTCCTCGCCCCGGACGCGATGGAGAAGGTACATCGCCGTCAGCCTTCCGAACTGGCTCGCCGCGTCTCGCGCGCGACCTCCGCTCGATGGGTTGGTCAACGACGATTTCGACTTCGTCTCGAACAAGACCTCGTCGAGCACTTTCCCGGCCGGGCCGGTGATCTGCACGGTTGCCTTGAGGAGCGTGTCCATGTTGAAGACGCCCGTGAAAATGCCGGGCTCGTAGAACGTCACGTTCGCACGGATGAAGAACGGCGCGTCGGCTGCGCTCGACGCCCTGACGACGACGGCATCCTCCGACGCTGCCTTCTCGACGAGCGCCTCCGTGAACTCCTCGTTCATCGCCGCCTTGTCCTCCTGCCAGCTCTGCCGCTGCTCGTCGTCCTTCTCCGCCATCCAGTCGGCCTCGGTGGTGTTGCCGACCTCGAGGGCGTTGAACGTCACCGGGACGACCCCGAAGCGCCCCTTGCCGTAGAACGGGTTCGGCGCAGCCGCCGAAGATCCCGCTTGTGAGGTACCATGGCGTGTTCGCGCCTCGCTCGTCGTGGCGTTCTCTCGTGACGCCCAAACCCCCGGCCCGCGCCGCGAAGCCTGAACCGTGCCCGGGGCACGTGCCTCGGCCCGCTGCACCCGCGTCGCCCGCGTCTGCGTCGCCTGCGCCTGCGTCGCCCGCGTCTGCGTCGCCTGCGCCTGGCCCTGCGTCGTCGTGCGCTCCGTCGGCGCCCTCAGCGAAGTCGCTCGCGCATGCCGAGCCTACGGTGCGAGTTGAGCCGACACTGATCTCGGTCTTGCACTGGGGGCCTTGCGGCGGGCCCTGGAAGCGGCGGCGCTTCAGCGCAAACCAGACGACGGCCGTCACCGCGAACACGACGAGCATGATGGGTGTCTGATGGGCCAAAACGGCTCGCCGGGCGCCATCCCCGCGGGGCTTGGCGGATAGGCATGTTGGGAACGTGGCGTCCGCAGCCCCGTCCCCGCAGATCCCCGCATGTGCCGACGGCACCGGTCCGACCGGCGACGTGGGCGCATCTCCGCCGTCGCCTGGGGACGGTGGCACCGTGCTCGCTCGTGTCCAGGCGCTTCGCCCCGCTGCGCGGGCGCCTGCGGCGGCCCGGACACGAGCTGCGCGCGGTGCCTCACGGGAACCGTGGGCGACGGCGGAGGGGCGCTCCGCTGGGGGCTCGAGCTCGGGGCAGGTGGGGCTGACTGGCCGCGAGGGTGGCGTCGAGGCGAGCGAGCCCATGACAGCGAGCCTGCGGAAGGGCTGGCGCCCTCCGTTCGTCGAGGCCAGCGTTGGTTTGCAGATCCAAGCAGCTGCGAAAGGGGGCGCCAGTGCAGAGGTATATCGGTCTGGATGTTCACGCCGCAAGCACGACGTTTGCGGTGATTGGGGAGAGCGGCAAGCGGCTGGGGTCGCACGTGGTCGAGACGAACGGCCAAGCGCTCGTGGAGCAACTCAAGACGATCCCCGGCAAGAGGCACGTGGTGTTCGAGGAAGGGACGCAAAGCGGGTGGCTCTACGAGATCCTCTCGCCGCACGCGGAGGAGATCGTGGTGGCGATGGTCTCGGAGAGCCGAGGCCAGAAGAGCGACGAGCGCGACGCGTTCCGGCTGGCCGAGCAACTGCGCACGGGAGCGATCAAGACGCGCGTGTTCAAGGAGGTGGGCGAGTACAAGACGCTGGGCGAACTGGGCCGCACCCACTCGATGATCGTGCAGGACGTGGTGCGGGTGCAGAACCGGATCAAAGCGTTGCTTCGGTCGCGCGGCGTGGCCGTGGCGGGCAAGAGCGTGTACTCGGAGCAGGGCCGCGGGGAGTTTTTGGAGAAGCTGCCCAACGCGAGCCGTGCGGCGGCGACGATGCTCTACGCGCAGTACGATGCGGTGGAAGCGGTGCGGCGGCGAGCGGAGAAGGGCCTCGTCGCCGAAGCGCACCGACACCCGATGAGCCGGGTGCTCGAGTCGTGCCCTGGGCTGGGGCCGATCCGGGTGGCGCAGATGATGCCCATCGTCGTGTCGCCGGCGCGGTTCCGGACCAAGCGGCAGTTCTGGTCGTATTGCGGCCTCGGGATCGTGATGCGCTCGACGTCGGACTGGATCCAGATCAAAGAAGGCGGCTGGAGGCGGGCCGAGGTACAGAAGACGCGCGGCTTGAACCTGAATCACAACCACACGCTGAAGAACGTCTTCAAGGGCGCGGCGACGACGGTGATCACGCAGCTGCCGAACGAGCCGTTGCATCAGGACTACCAGCGGCTGATCGATGCGGGCACGAAGCCGAACCTGGCGAAGCTGACGATGGCCCGCAAGATCGCCGCGATCGCTCTTTCGATGTGGAAGAGCAAGGAGAAGTACGACCCGACGAAGCATCGCAAGCAAGGCTAAAGACTCGTCTCACGTGTGGATTTGTCAATCCCCAGCAGCGGTGTAATCGCCGGCGCAGCAACTGGAGACGAGCAAGGTTCGAGGGTGAGTATCCGTGCTTGTCCTGGCCCAGGAGCAGTCGACCTGAGGTCCCTCGGATAGGCTATGCCCCCTCGGAGTACCGAAAGAAGCCATGGTCAGAAGAGGCCCAGATAGAAGGATGGTTCCCGCTCCGTGCGCGAGAACAACAGGGCTTCGATCTCGTCGAGGATGCCAGCGAAAACACCCCAGAAAGGGAGCTACCGTCATCCTCCGTATTGGCTAGCGGTTCCAACGCCAATCGCGGACGCGTGACCGACCGGGAAGCGCTCAAGGCTCGCCGCGCTTGCCAGCTGAACGCGGGCAAGCCCCGTCGCAAAAGCCAGCCGAACCCGGACAAGCCACGCCGCACGTGCCGACTGGGAACCGACGCCTCCGTTGAAGAGGACGGTCGGCGATCGGGAGGGATCTGGCTTGACACTACGTTCCATAGAAGGACAAGCAAACGCGTTCCGCAAAATCAAGGTTCTGGGAGCCGTTCCTGACTCGTGCAGTCCGACTATACGAGCTCATCGACAGAACGGGCCTTATGCGATCAGGCAGGTCTTCCACGCCTGAAACGCCTGGGATTACCGCGACGTAGCACCAAGCGGAAGGCATCCTACCGTATAGCTGTACCCTACTGGCAGAGCGTCACGAACAAGGACGGCAATACTCACCAACACATCATCGGTGTGGTGACGAAGTCTGAAGCGTTCTACACGAACAAGGAGGTGGTCGACAGCCTTGACAAAGGCCACGAATGGTACACGGAAGTGGAAAAGGAACCCAAGGCAAAGATCAAGGAAATGGGGCATTGCCCAAAGTCGGACTGCCACCACAAGCCATATCTCACCACTGACCCAGATCATACAACCAAGAACAATCTCGAGAATCTTCCACGTGGCTGAACGATAGGCCCGCCACGCGGAGAGGCGGAGAGAGGGGCCACTGCACGCGCTTCAATCGCCGACCATCGTCCGTTGAGCGCTCGACCGCTCCGCCCTTACCCAGGTGGCCATCGAGGGCCCCGAACTCGACCGAATCGACGGCCTCGAGCTCGCCCGAGTGGATATCGACGCGGCCGCTCCGCGATCAGCCAGACGGACATCGAGGGTCCCGAGCTCGCCGGCGTCCATCTCGACGCCGCGGCCGTGCTGTCTGCTCTGGCACCATTCTGCTCTGGCACCATGTAGCGCGACGCCTGTCACCCGGATGCCTACCGCTCACGCCCGTACAGCGACCACGCGGCTACCCGGCCGCGCGGTGGCGCGCTCACGCCATTCGCCTGGACACGCTCTCGTCAGCTTGAGCCAGGCTCGAACCAGTCGCGTGACCGCGCAGCCTGCCCTCAACGTCTGGTATGCTCGCGGAGTGCCTTCCGCCCGCTATCCCCGCTCCGCGGCCGAGATCCTCCGCACCGTCCCGCCGCGCCACCGCGCCGTGCTGCTCGGGTTAGGCCTGAACCTGGACGACCCTGCGGACGCGGAGCTCTTCGTCTCGGGTGTCCATGCCGCGGACAACGCGATCACGGCGCAGGAGCGCTGGGAACGGGAGAGAGGGCTACGTTGAGCTGGTCCATCCCGAAGCGCGACCCGGAACCACCTGCCTGACGCCCCCCGAAAACCGGCGACGGCGAGGCTCGGGCCGGCTATCTGCATGGCTCACGGAGGCGTGAGCCGTGACCCAGAACATCTACGACGATCCCGGATTCTTCGAGGCCTACAGCCAGCTTCGCCGGTCCGTCGAGGGCCTTGACGGCGCGCCGGAGTGGCCGGCCCTTCAGGCCCTCGTGCCCGACCTGACGGGCCTGCGCGTGGCGGACCTCGGCTGCGGATTCGGCTGGTTCTGCCGGTGGGCGCGCGAGAAAGGCGCAGGCTCCGTGCTCGGCCTGGACGTGTCCGAGCGCATGCTGGAGCGGGCCAGGTCAGAGACCTCGGACGAGGCGATCCTCTATACGCGGACGGATCTGGAGCGCCTCGACCTGCCGGAGGCGGCGTTCGATTTCGCCTACAGCTCCCTCGCCCTGCACTACATCGAGCACCTCGGCGGGCTGCTCGCCGCGGTACACCGGGCCCTGGCGCCTGGAGGGCGCCTGGTCTTCTCGGTCGAGCACCCGATCTACACGGCGCCGAGCCGCCCCGGCTGGCGCGTCGAGGCGGACGGGCGCAAGACCTGGCCAGTCGATGGCTATCTGGCGGAAGGCCCGCGCACGACGAACTGGCTGGCCGAGGGCGTGGTGAAGCAACACCGCACCCTGGGCGCCACGCTCAACGCGCTCATCCGCGCAGGCTTCGTCATCTCGCACGTGGAGGAATGGGGCCCGACCGAAGCGCAGATCGCCGCCTGGCCGGAGCTCGCGGAGGAGCGCGAGCGGCCGATCTTCCTGCTGGTGGCCGCCCAGCGCTAGAAGGCCGACGACCTCGCGAGGTCCCGTCGAAGAGCCCGAGCCAGGAAGCCCGAAGCCGTCCCGGCGCCCCCGCCCGGGGCGGTCCGCATGCCGTGAACCCATCCGGGTGAGCTGGCTCGTCCACGCGGGAGATGGGTGGCACCCGTCTCCCGGTGGACGTGCCTCCAACAAAAGATGGGTCGCACCCATCTCCCCGGTGGACGTGCCTCCAACAAAAGATGGGTCGCACCCATCTCCCGGTGGACGTGCCTCCAACAAAAGATGGGTCGCACCCATCTCCCGGTGGACGTGCCTCCAACAAAAGATGGGTCGCACCCATCTACCGGTGGACGTGCCTCCAACAAAAGATGGGTCGCACCCATCTCCCGGTGGACGTGCCTCCAACAAAAGATGGGTCGCACCCGTCTCCCGGTGGACGTGCCCGCGTATCGTGCAGGAGGCGCTGCACCTCGACATCCTGCGCCTGGTCGCGGCGGGCTTCGGCGTCTCCATCCTCACGGAATCCATCAAGAACATCCGGCGCCGGGGCCTCGCGCTGCGCCCGATCGTGGGCACGCCGTCGACCGATCTGCTGCTCGCGTGGCGCGCCGACGGCGCGTCGCCCACGGTCCGTGCGCCGGGTCGGCGTCAACAAGCCGCCCGCCGCGCGCCACGGGCAGGCCGCGGGAGGCCAGCGCGGCGAGGTGCCCGAGGGCCGCGAGCCTCGGGAAGGCCGCGAGCCTCGGGAAGGCCGCGAGCCTCGGGAAGGCCGCGAGCGCGGCGGCCGCGATCCGGCGCGGCGCGCCCGGGCGCGAGGCGCCGCTGCCGCGGAGGAGCAGGGGGCGCGGGGTCGAATTTCAAATGGGGACCTCGGCCCGTCCCCACGTACCCGCAGCACTTCAACCCTTCTTCGAGGGATCGATATGTTTCGGTTGTATCTTTCTCTGATCTCTGCGGGCGTGTTTTCCCTCTCGCTCGCCGCGTGCGCGAACGGCACCACGCTCGATCCTTCCGCCGGAGCGCGCCCCGGCGAGGGCGGGAGCGGAGACGCCGGGGGCGGAGACGCCGGGGGCGGCGGCGCCGGGGGCGTAGACGGGTGGGGCGGGGTCGGGGGGTGGGTGAACCCCGGCGGGCCGAGCGAGTGGAACCCTCCGTCTGTCACCGTGCCCGGCGCGTGCTCCGAGCTGACGTCGCACCACATCTACACGGTCTCGTCATACAGCGAGCTGTACTCGTTCCACCCGGCCACGCTGGCCTTCCGGTTCATCGGCAAGTTCGAGTGCGCGTATCCCAACAAGTTCTGGCAGCCCGAGCCCGTGTCGCCGCTGTCGATGGCCGTCGATCGGAGCGGCGTCGCCTGGATCGAGAGCCATAGCGGTCGGCTCGTGCGCCTCCATATCGAGACCGGCGTCTGCGAGCCGGTCCTGAGCACGTCGGGCAGCGGCCCGCGCCAGAGGTTCGGGATGGCGTTCGCGTCCGACGACGTCCCCGGCGAGGAGACCCTCTTTCTCCGCGAGGCGCTGCTCGACGTGTCCTCCGACGAGGTGGATCCCGTCCGGGCGCTCGCCCTGTTCGACGCGCGGAGCCACGCCGTCCGTCCGCTCGGCGTGGGCAAGGGCGGGGACGCGGACCTCACCGGCACGGGCGCCGGCCGGCTCTTCGGCTTCGTGAAGGGGGCGCCGGGGGAGCCGGCGTCCCTCAGCGAGTATGACAAGAGGACCGGCGCCACGCTCTCGCAGGCGCCGCTCTCCGGCGTGAGCATCCACGACGACGCGAGCTGGGCGTTCGCGACCTGGGGAGGGGCCTTCTACTTCTTCCTCACGAACCCCGACCCCGTCGACGGGATCACGTCGAGTGTCTATCGCTACGACCCCGGCTCGGGCGCGCCGCCGGAGCGCCTGCGGGACGACCTCCCCGCCGAGATCATCGGCGCCGGCGTATCGACGTGCGCCCCGACCGTCGTCCCCCAGTAACCAACCGTCGCCCCGCCCCTGCCTCCCGAGGACGTCCGGCCTCCCGGGGGAGCCGTCAGTCGCCCCCGACGCCCACCTCGCGCCAGCGGATGTCCACCCGCTTCGCCCCGAGCTGGGTCGCGAGCGCCGTGAGCTGCCGCTCGGCCTGCGCCCTCGCGCGCACCATCACGTCCCCCTCGAGCGCGGCCTTCTCGATCGCCTCCGTCGCCTCCTTCCGGGCCCGCGACTCGAGCTGCTCGTTGCGCCGCGCGAGCAAGCTCGTCGACCGCGTGTAGACGTACGTCCCGTCCTCGTCGAGCCGCGTCGAGAAGACCTCCGGCGCCGGCAGCGTCATCCGCGCGACGCCGGTCTCCGGATCCATCGCGATGTCGTCCTCGCCGAGCCGCGCGAGATCGACGCCGATCGTGACGTGCCCCACCGCGACGAGCAGGAGGGCGTCGCTGGCCTGCACAAGACCGAACAGGCGGCTCTGGCGGTCGGCCAGATCCACGACCTTCTCGACGTGCACCTCCGTGGTCTCGAGCCGCGACAGGTCGCGGATCGCGACGAGGATCGCAGGAGACGGCCGCACGACCACGGCGCTCTCCGGCGCGGGCGCGCGGAGGCGCGGCGCCACAACGAGCGCGCCGAACCCGATCGACGCGAGCGACGCGACGACGAGCAGCGCGATCCGCGCGGCGCGGCCGGCCTGCGCGGGGGGGCGCGGCGCGTGAACGGCGACCGAAGCGTAAGGATCCTGGAGCGGGCCTTCCATCGGGGGCTACCTCGGAGGGCCACAGGCGCGCAGGCGCCCACGGCAGCTCGGCTGGACACAGACCCGAGGAGCCGCGCGTCCTCGGGAGAGAGTTCTGGGAACAGGAAGGCCGGAAGGCGAGAAGAATCGACCTGCCCCGCACGACCTCGCGAGGACCGCGCCCCCGCGGGTCAGCTTCACGCACGCCGCCGCCACCGTGCCACCGTACACCGCGGCAGGCCCCGCAGGGCAGCCTCACGCCGCCGGCCTCACGCCGCGGGCCTCACGCCGCCGGCTTCACGCACCGCAGCGCGGACATCGCCGGCCGCGCGGCCGAGGACGAGAGCGCCTGCTCGAGCATCCCGTCGTCGATGTCGCCCTCGGCCGCCTGCTCGATGGCGAGCCGCACGTCGCGGTTCGCGCAGCCCTCGGCCGCGATCCGCAGCCGCTCTGCCGTCTGGACGTCGCGCGACGACGAGAGCGCGAGCGCGGCGCCGATGCGGAGCTCGGCCGGCGCGCCGCCGTCCTCGAGCACCGCGAACGCCTGCTCCCGCGTGAGCTTCGCCGTGCGGTAATCGGCGCCGGCCTCGCTCAGGAGGCGGCGCAGCGCCGCCCGCCAGGCCGGCGCAGGCAGGCCGCGGCGCTCGAGGAGCGCGCCGGCGCGCCCCACCTCGCGCGCGCCACACCCGCTCCGCTCGCGCAGCAACGCGAGCAGGTGCTCGCGGCGCCGCTCGGCGAGCACCATGCTGAGCCCCGTCTCGCTGGGATCGCGCAGCAGCTGCGGCGACACGAGGGTGAGCGGGAGCTCCTCACCCCCCGTGAGCAAGAGCTCGACCCCGAGCGCGGTCTCGTCGACCCGCTCGATGCAACCGAACGAGACAAAGCGCTCGCCGGCCTCGTCCCGGAGCGAGAGCCCGTCGCTGCCCGCCACGAGCACGCGGCGCGCAGAGCCCTCCCTGAGCAGCGCCGCGAGCGCCCACGCCGAGCCGCCCGTGATCACGCCGAGCGAGAGCGCCAGGTCGAAATCGAGCACCGCCCAGCAGATCAGGGACACGAACGACGCGACCCCGACGAACAGACGGCGCCGGAGCAGCGGCGACACGTCGTCATACAGCCGAGCGCTCCACGTGCCCCGCGCCCGCCCGGCGGCGATCGCGCCGACCAGCCGCTCCGCGTCGACCGGATCGTCGACGCGCACGCGGATGACATCGCCGTCGTCGGTCCTCAAGGTGACCTCGCCACCGGAGCTCGAGAGCCCCGCGCGCGTGAGCGAGAGGAGCGAGAACGACCTCCGATCGCCAGGACGCTCGATCCACAGCGCGTTGCTCACCCGGACGACCGACGCGCCGGACGAGCCCACCGCCGCCCAGAGCCAGGCGATCGGCGTGTACAGCATGCACGCGACGCAGAGCAGCGCGAGCAGCAAGCCGAGCAGCACGAACGGCGTCAGGAGCACCGTCGCCAGCGGGCCGGCGATGGGCTCGACGAGCGAGGCGACCGAGAAGACGACAAGCAGCCAGGCGAGCGCCGACATGAGCAGCCGGCCGACGAAGCGCGCGTCCGCGTAGGGCTGGATGAGCACCCCGCAACGCTTGAACACGCCGTCCCTTCCAGCGGTTCCTGCCACCCCATCACGGTGAGCTCACCCGCCCGCAAGTTCAAGCGCACAGCGCAATTCCAACGTAGGGAGAACCCTTGCGCCGTCGCGGCGGCGGCCGCCCTCAGTACGCGTCCGCCGGAGCCCGCGCGTCCGCGGGGAGCGTGAGCGGGAGCATCCCCACGGCCGCATCCCCGCCGGCCAGCCACTGATACCGCGCCAGGTTCGAGAGGACACGGCCCACGTAGCCGCGCGTCTCGTCATACGGGATCCGCGCCACCCACACGTCGGTGTCCCGGTCGATGCTCCCCTCGAGCCAGTGCGACACGGCCTTCGGACCGGCGTTGTACCCCGCCGTCGCGAGCGGCAGGCTGCCCTCGAACGTCCGGAGCAGCTTGCCGATGTAGAAGCCACCGAGGCGCAGGTTGATCGGCGCGCTCTTGAGCTGCCCGAGCTCGAAGCCGAGCGAGAGCTCGCCCGCCGCCTTCCGCGCCGTCGCCGGCATGAGCTGCATCAGCCCGACCGCGCTCGCGGGGCTCACCACGACCGGATCGAACGCGCTCTCCTGGCGCATCAGCGCGTGAACGAGGCCCTTCGGCAGCCCGTGCTGCGCCTCGAGCGCGCGCACCTCGCCGACGTAGGGCTCCGGATAGACGCACTCCCACGTCCAGCGATCGGCCCCCGAAGGCGCGCGCTGGAGCGCCGCGGCGGAGACCGCCTGCGTGCCCACCCGGTAGCGCCGCTTCGCGGGCGAGAGCATGCCGTACATCCTGCAGAGCGCCTCGCTCTCCTGCCCCGCATAGGCCGCCGTCACCTCGCGCTCGTTCTCGGCGAGGTAGCTCTCCGCGTCGCGGTCGAGCCCCATCGACGCGAGCAGCGACGCGGCCGGCGGCAGCTTCACCTCCACGGGCAGCGCGTCCGGGAGCGACGCCGGGACGAGCAGCGGCGGCATGGGCGCGCCCACGGCCGCGAGGCGCGAGCGCGCGAGCAGCGCGCCCCACGAGAGCGGCTGCTCCTTCATCACCTGCGTCCAGAGCCGCACCGCGCCGGCGCGATCGCCGCCGCGCAGCGCCGCGAGCCCCGCGAGCTCGCGCAGCCTCGCCGCGTCGACCGCGCGCGCGCCGCGCGCGAGCTGCTCCAGCGGCTGGCGCGCCCGCGCGGCGCCGCTCGTCGAGAGCGTCGCGAGCGCGCGCTCGTAGACGGCGTCGTCGCGACGCTCGCTCCGCGGGTAGGCGGCGATGAACCGGCCGTACTGCGCGACCGCCTCCGCGTAGCGGCCGACCTGCATGAGGAGGCGCGCGGACAGCAGGCTCGAGAGCTCGCCCCAGCGGGTCTTCCGGAACCTGCGCGCGACCGCGAGGTGCCGCTCGATCGCCTCGGCCTCGCGGTGGAGCCGCGAGAGCGAGCGCGCCGCGAGGTGCAGCTGCTCCGCCTGGCGCGCCGACGGCGAGGCCGCGACCTTGAGGAACGCCTCGGCCGCGCCCGCGTAGTCGCGCGCCTGGTACAGCGCCGTGGCCCTGCGGTGGCGGAGCTCCGACGCCGGCACGCCCGAGAGTTTGTCGAGCTCGGCGATCGCCTCGGCCGCGCTGCCCCCGGCGACCATGGCGTCGACCTTCTGGAGCCGGTCCTCCTGCGAGAGCTGCCCCGGCATCGCGGCGAGGAGCGCCGCGGCCTCGCGCCCGTCGGGCGACGACGGAGCGTTCTTCACGATCCACCGGAGGTCGGCGAGCGCGAGCGCCGCCGCCGCCGCGGCCCTCGCGCCGCCCTTGTCCTGAGGCCGCTCGGCGGCGTCGCGCACGCCGAGCTGGACGCGCGCCCGCGAGAGCCGCGCCGCCGCCTCGTCGCGCGACCTCCGCGCGCGCTGCGCCGCCGTCACGGCCCGATCGGCGAGCGCGCGGGCCTGCTGGAGATCGCCGCCCTTCATGTAGGCGATCGCCGCGCGCGCGAGGCCGGGCGCGGCGCTCGAGGCCTCGAAGTGCGCCGCCGCCGCGAGGAACGGCCCCACCTCGAACGCCGCCTCCGCGCGGTAGCGCGCCACCTCGCGGGCGAGCAGCGGCAGCTCCTGCTCCAGGCCGTGGAGCAGCTCCACGGTCTTGCCGTGATCCCCGTGCTCGAACGCGACGCGCGCCCGCGCGTACTTCATCGCGGGCAGCGCCCGCTGCTCCATCGGCAGCGCGTCGAGCCGCTCCGCCGCCTCGGCCCAGCGCTCGAGCCGCACCGCCTCGACCCACGCGCCGTCGGCCATGAGCGGCGCGAGCGGCGCGACGGCGGCCGCGGCAGGCGGCGCGGCGGAGGGCGCGGCGCGCGCGGTGCTCTGCGAAGGCGGCGGCCCGGACGCGTGGTGCTCGGCGCACGCGACGAGCGAGGTGCCGAGGAGACACGCGGCGGCCAGCCGGCGGCGCGCCTCCCGCGACGACGGCTTCGATGGCGACGGAGCCCGTTTCATAGCCGACCCGGCGCGGTGGACGCCCCACCGGCAGCGCGCCTCGAGGACCGGGCCCCGCGGGACGACGGCCTCCGCGCGCAGGCCGCTCGAACCGCAGCGCTCGCGCTGCCGACCCCTCTAGCTAGCAAGCTTCGGCCCGAGGTCGCAAACAAAGTGTCGGGCCCGACGCGATCCACCGCTTTCCGATCTCGACGTCCTCCTCGAACAGAAAGGCCTCGACCTCGTCGAGCGAGCCGGCGCGGTTCGGCGGCGCACCGAGGCGGAGCGCCGCGGCCTTGCCGAACGCGGCGACCACCGGGTGCGGCGAGCTCGCGAGCCGCAGGAGCTCGGGCACGAGCTCCGTGGCCCCGAGCACGCCCGCGAGGATCGCCGCCAGCGGCCGCGGATCGGCGGGGCAGTCGTAGCTCCACGACAGCGCCGAGCGCAGCACCGCGATCGTCTCGGGCGCCGCCGCGCGCGCCGCCGCCGTGCGGTAGCCGCCCCCCGGGAGCACGAGCTGCGCGGCGCCGCGGCTCGTCGCGCAGACGCCGTCCGCCGCCTGCAGCAGCGCCGCGGCGATCGGCTCGGTCACGCCGTCGCCGAGCACCGTCAGCCCGTCGATGTCGCCGGCGACGGGCCGCGCCGCCTCCTGCGCATAGCCCTCGAGGTTGGCGAGGAGCCGATCGAGGTCCACCGCGCCCGCGGCGCGGCCGGCCAGCACGTCGCGCGCGGTGTGCACCGTCACGAGGCTCGACACGACGGCCGGCGTCCCGCCGCGCAGGGTGTGCGAGACGTCGACGCTCACCCGCTTCACGGCGGGCCACCGCAGCACCCGCGGCTCGGTGTCCGGGTCGACGAGGATCCCCCAGGGCACGACGGCCATCGCCACCTCGCGCGCGCCGCGCTGGACCCGGAGGCGCTGCTCGGCGCGGGCCAGCGCGAGCACGCCGAGCGCGCTCCCCATCGCCATGAGCCCCAGCGAGAGCGCCTGGCTCCCGGCGCTCCACATCGCCGCGGAGGCCCCCGCGAGCCCCGCGGTCCCCGCCGCGGCGAGCGCGCCGGTCGAGCCGGGCCCCGGATGGAGCCACACGTAGCGGAAATCCGGCGGAGGCAGCTTGCGCAGCACGGTGACGACCCCGGACAACGACTCTAGGCTGCCGCGCCGCCGCGCGCCACCGGATGCGCGGGGTCGCCGCGCGCGGGGGATGGAGGATGGCGCAGGCAGGCGCTGCCGTCGCCACCCCACCCCGCCCCACCCCACCCCGCGCGCGAGGCGGTGATAGCTTCGCGGGCGGTGCTGCTCTCCCGCGTCCGCCTCGCCCATGTCGGCCCGTTCGATGACCTCTCGCTCTCCTTCGAGGACGCCGCCGGCGCGCCGCGCCGGCTCGTGGTCCTCTTCGGCGGAGACGGCGTGGGCAAGACCTCGATCCTGTCGGCGATCGCGTCGACGCGGCCCGGGTACGCGGTCGCACAGCTGAGATCGCGCGGAGACGACGGCTCGCCCCCGCTCGTCGTCACCGACTGGATGCTCGGCACGGACGACCCGGCGCGCGCGCACCCGCTGCGCGTCGCGAGCCCGAACGCGCGCCTCGACGAGCCCGAGGACGCGGCGCTCCTGCGGCGGAGGGAGCAGGCGCTGTTCGAGCGGCGCGCGGCGGAGGGGGGCTTCGTCCTCGTGGCGCTCTCGGGCGCGCGCTGGTTCTCCCGCACGTCGATCCTGCTGACGACGCCCGAGCGCAGCATCCTCCGCTACGACGTGCGCGCGGCCGCGAGCTTCGACGACGCGACGCGCACCGATCTCGCCCGCGAGACGAAGCAGGTCCTCTCGTTCATCCCCGTCGCGGCCGCGATCGCCCGCGACCGCGCGGAGAGCCAGCCGGAGGCGCGGCCTCCCGCGCGAGCGGACGCACAAGGAGAGCGGCTCGGCGCGCTCGAGCGCGCGCTCAAGGAGGTGCTCGAGGCGCTGCTCGAGGGCCACGACGCGACGTACGCGGGCGTCGATCCGCTCCGGCTCGAGCCGATCTTCGAGCGCGCGAACGGCCAGCGCGTCGATTTCGACGAGCTCGGACGGAGCGCGCGGCACACCATCGCGTTCGGCGCGCTGGCGCTCCGCGCGCTCGCCTCCGCGCACCCGACCGGCGATCCGCGGCTCGCCGAGGGGGTGGTGCTGATCGACGACATCGAGGCGCAGCAGCCGGTGCACCGCCAGCGATCGCTCGCCGCGCGCCTGCGCGCGGCGCTGCCCAACGTGCAGTGGATCGTCACGACGTCGTCGCCCGCGATCGCGCTCGGCTGCGAGCTCTCCGACGTGATCGCCCTCCGCCGCGAGCCCTCGTCGGGGCGCGTCGAGCTGCACGAAGGCCCGGACGCCGTGCTGCACTGAGCCGCGCGGCGGCGGCGGCGCTGCGCGCTCCGCCTCTCCCCTGGCGCCCGAGCCCGGGCGCCGCGCGCGTCAGGCGAGCGGCACGGCGAGGAGCACGATCTCCTTGCCCCGGACCTCGATCTTGTAGCGCATGGGCTTGCCGTGCTTCTGCCCGAGCTCGAGCTCGCTCGACTTGAGGCGGGCGACGAACGCGTCGCGGGTGATGTGATCCACCGGGTCGCCGAGCGACTTCTTCGCGGCGATGTACTCGGCGAAGATGCGCGCGTAGTAGGCGTCCTCCGGCTCCTCGAGGAGCGCCTTGGCGTCGGCCGGGATCTCGCCGGGGGACAGCGCGGCCATCCGCTCGTCGACGTCGAGGGCGTCACGGAACGACGCCGACGTGGGCGCGCGCGACGGGCGCCCCTCGGCGTCGGTCTCGTCCTCCTGCACGCCGAGCAGCTGGTTCAGGAGCGAGTTCAGCCGGAACACGAGCCCGCCGAGCTCGGCGTGCTCGATCTCGAACCGGAGGTCGGTCCGGCCGTTCATGATCGCGAGCAGGCCGTCCTCGATCTCGGAGACCGGCTGCGAGATGTACGCGTCCAGGAAGTAGGCGGCGATCACGACGAGCACGAGCCCGAGCGCGGTGACGCCGAGCAGCGGCCAGAGCAGCGAGCTGGCGAGCCCCGGCGTCTGGAGCTGCGCGATGCTGAGGAGCACCGCCCGCCGCCCGTCGCCGTACCCGTCGAGCGCGTGCCCGACCGCGCTGTACTCGCCGGAGAGCCCGCTGATGTCGACCGACCGCCCGGAGCTCAGCGCCTGGAGGGCGCTGTCCTTCGCCGGCGACGCCGTGAGCGCCGCGACGAGCTGCGGCCGGGCGTCGCGCGACTTCGCGACCACGTCGAGCCCGTCGCCCGACTGCATCGCGACCACGAGCAGCCGCCCGCTCGTGCGCTCGCTCGCGTTGGTCAGCCGCTCGTCGTTCAGCGCGGTGCCCACCGCGACGGCGCCGATGATCTGCCCGGCGTCATTGCGGATCGGCGCGTAGGACGCGAGCAGCTGCTCGTTGCGCGCCCGGCTCACCCACACGTCCGAGCCGGTCACGCCCTGCTCGATCGCGCGCTTCAGCGACGGGTAGACGGCGCCGAGGTTGTCCCCGCGCATGAGCGCCGAGGCGTTCCGCCCGAGCACCACGCCCTTCGTGTCCACCAGGACCACGAGAGAGGGCGGGGTCCTGGCCAGCTCGGGCGAGGCGGCGACCGCCTCCCGGATGGCGTTGGCGGCGCTCGTGGCCGCCTCGGCGCGGGCCGGGGCGGTGCCGGCGTTGAACGGCTCGCGCAGCTTCGGGTCGCTCGCGTGGGAGGCGAGCCACCGCTCCAGCACGAGGCCGTCCACCTGAAGCTGCGCCATGGCGGCCGCGAGCGCGCGCGACGCCTCGCCCGGACGCCCGATCTCCCCGAGGGAGGCGCGCGTGAGGGCGTACGAGAGCCCTCCGACCATGAGGACAATCACGGCGAAGACTGCGATGATCTTTCCGCGCATCCTGCGTCTCCACTCCTTCTTTCCGGGGCCCAGGGCACGCTACCATCCGCTGCGGCGCTGCTACAACTCTCCACCCAGCTCATGGTGCACTTGAATCAGCCGCACTCCGAGGCCCCGCGCCTCTACGTCGTCGACGACGCGCTGTTTGAACAACATCGCGCGCGCGGCGCCCACCCCGAGCGCCCGGAGCGCCTCGAGGCCGCCCGGCGGGCGATCGAGCGCTGCGCGGCGTCCGGCCTCTCGCTCGAGAGCGTCGCGACGCGCGACGCCACCGAGGAAGAGCTCGCCCGGGTCCACGCCCCCCGGTACCTGGAGTCGCTGGGTCGGGTCAGCGGGCACTACGCGGCGCTCGACCCCGACACGTACGTCGTCCCGCGCTCGGTCGACGCGGCGAGGCGCGGCGCCGGCGCCGCGGTGGCGCTGGTCGAGGCGGTGCTCGCCGGCCCCGGCCGGCTCGGGGTCGCGCTGCTGCGGCCGCCCGGCCACCACGCGACGCGCGACGCGGGCATGGGCTTCTGCCTCCTGAACAACGTCGCCGTGGCGGCGAGGGCCGCGTTGAACAGCGGGCTCTCGCGGGTGGCGGTGATCGACTTCGACGTGCACCACGGCAACGGCACGCAGGACATCTTCTGGGACGACCCGCGGGTGCTGTTCTGCTCGCTGCACCAGTGGCCGTTCTATCCCGGCACCGGCGCCGCCGAGGAGCTCGGCGGCGGCGAGGGCTCCGGCTACACGGTGAACGTGCCGCTGTCCGACGGGGCGACGGATGCGGTCTACGAGGCGGCGTTCGACGAGCTCGTCCTGCCGGTGCTCGACGAGTACGCGCCCGAGCTCATCCTGGTCTCGGCCGGGTTCGACGCGCACGAGCGCGATCCGATGGCGGCGATGAAGCTGTCGCGCTCGGCCTACGCGGCGATGGGTCGCCGGCTCGCGGCGATGGCGAAGGCGAAGGCGGGGGGGCGGCTCGCGATCTTCCTGGAGGGCGGCTACGACCTGGCCGCCCTCGAGAGCTCGCTCACGGCGGCGCTGCTCGCGGCTTCCGGCCGCGAGACGGCGGACGAGCCGACCGGCGCGGCCGGGCCGCCGGCGCAGCGCGCGCCGATCTCGACGCGCCACCGCGCGGACCTCGACCGCGCCCGCCGGGTCGCGCTGCGCCGGTGGGCGACGCTCTGAACGAGCCGCCCGGGGCGGGGGGGCGCAAATCCTCGGGGCGCGGGAGGCCGCCGGAGGCCGCGGGAGGGAAAGAGCGACGCGCGGAGCGTTTACCCGATTGCACTCTGCGCGGAGCTGAGTATTCTGCCAGGCCTTCGCAGCCCCCGGGCCGCGAAGAACGGTGGGTATAGCTCAGTTGGTAGAGCACTGGATTGTGGCTCCAGTTGTCGCGGGTTCGATTCCCGTTACTCACCCCAGGTAGAACAGCCCGAAATCGTTAGCGAAAGCGGCGACCCGACGGCGCGCGTGGGCCTCACGGGCATGCGCGTGCACACGGGTGCCTCCCGGCGGCGCGGGCAACGCCCCGCCCATCGCCAGGGACGGCGGCCCCGGCAAGCGCCGCTTGGCGAGCGCGGTGCCTCCAGCGCCCGCGCAGCAGCCCGACCCGTCGAGCCGCGCGCCCCTGCCCACGGGGAGCGACGCGCGCGTCCGGGCCATGCGCTCCATCCCCGAGCCACCCGCGAGCCACGGACGTCCTCCCCCGGCCGACTTCGCGCAGGCATGCCCTCGTCCGAGCGCGCGACGCGCTCCAGGCGGTCGCTCTCCATGAGCGCGCTCGCACGTCACATCAAGAGCGCGCTCGCGCATCACCCCGCGAATCGCTCGATTCAATAACTACTCTTCTGGCGCACCGCAGAGCTCGATTCATGGATATCTCCCCATCGCGGTGAGCCATTATCCCCTCTCCCGGAGACAGCAAGTCTCGCCTCTGTAACCCGTTCGCCACAGTACCTGCGTAGCGTCGGCGCGCATGAAAACCACTCTCCCTGGGAGCCGCGCGCTGGCCGCGCGCCTCATCTCTGCCGTTTTCCTCGCGGCCTTCGCGCCCGGGCTCGCGGCGTGCGCCGCCCCGCCGGACGATGTCGCGGATCCTGCCGAGCTGCCGGCCCCCGGCGCTGTCGATGTCGTCCAGCCGCTCAAGCTGTCCGAGCGCGCCCGCGTCCCCGAGAAGGAGCCGGGGTTCGTCGCCGCGGAGCTCGGGGATCACGAGCTCGTCATCACCCACGACGGCAGCCTGCCGCCGTTCGCCGCGGGCGACGTGCTCGGCGGCACGCAGGGCGGCGGCTACCTCGCCCGCGTCGTGCGCGTCCGCGTGCTCGACGCGGCGCGGGTCGCGCTCGAGACGACGCCCGCCGACCTCACGGAGTTCATCACCGAAGGGCATTTCCACGTCCACTACGACGCGCGCGAGTACGCGCAGGCCATCGACGAGCACCTCGCGCGCGCTCGCGAGATCGGCGTGGAGGACGGCGAGCAGATCGCGAGCCAGGCGGAAGCCCTGAAGATCTCGTCCGGCGCCTCGATGAAGCTGTTCGAGCTCTCCTCGGCCTCGCTCCCGGCCTCGTGCGGGGTCGGCGCGCACGGGACGGCGGCGCTCGACGTCACGGCCGAGCTCTCTCCGGTGCTCGACTTCGAGGTCCACGTCGGCCCGCGGGGCACCATCAACCCGGTGCCGGAGCTGAAGCAGCTCCGCTTCGTCGCGTCGGGCAGGCTCGACGTGAGCGCCGAGCTCCACGGCGCCGGCACGATCACGGGGCGCTGCACCGTCGATCTCCTCGAGCTCGCCGGGGGCGTCCCCAGCGTGCCGCTGCCGACGCTGACGTTCTGGGTGGGCCCCGTGCCCATCGTCGTCACGACGAACGTCGTGCCGAGGGCGAAGGCCGACGTGGGGCTGTCCTTCACGGCCGCCGAGGTCGTGGCCGAGGCGCAGACGACCGCCGAGCTCAGGGCCGGGGTCGAGTACAAGAACGAGACGTGGCGCACGATCTGGGAGCCCTCGTGCTCGGCCTCGGGGACAGCCTCGATCGGGGCGCCCGGCCCGATCACGGCGTCCGGCAAGGTGAGCGCCGGCGCCGAGCTCCGAGCGCGCCTGTACGGCATCCTCGGTCCGAACATCGGAGTCCAGGCGTATGCGCGCGTCAGCGCGGAGACCGCGCCGCCCTACTGCTCGTACGACGCGCGGGTCGACGGCGGCGTGCGCGCCTACGCCGAGGCGGAAGCCGGCGTGTCGGTCGGCCCGCTGGACCTGACGTTCAAGAGCCTCGATCTGGTCGATCTCGAGCTCCTGCGCTTCGACGGACCGCACACCTCGGGCAAGCTCCGCGACGCGCCCGAGTGCGACGCGGAGCCGTGATCGCGCCGGACATCATCGCGCCGGACATCCGGCCGGGAGGCGCGGCGCGCCCCGCCTCCCGCGCAGGCGCTCGCCGGGCTCAGGGGTCCGCGCACGCGACATAATCACAGGACGCCTCGTTCACGCACGCCTCGGTTCGTTCCACGAGATCGGCTCCCTCCATGCCGAGGCACGCGGTCTCACAGCTGGTCTGGCTCGGCGGCGGTGCCTCTTGCTCCTCCGCGCAGAGGATGCGGTGCTTGCAGAGCTCACTGCACGCGTGCAAGCTCTCTTCTCCCTTGCACCCGGCGGCGCCCGCGGCAGAGAGGCCGAGAGCGGCGGCGATGACGAGGCGAATCGATCGGAGTCCTGCGTTCTTCATGGGCAGCTCATCTCGGTTGTAGGGCTCTTCCCGGCGAGCGACCGGCTGCCGGCAGCCCGGGTCAGCGCACGAGAAGACGAGCGCGCGACCCGGCACGATCGCAGCGCTCTGCAACAGGCCTGCAGGCCTCACCATGAGGCCACGCCGCCGCGCCCAGCATAGACGAATCCCACGCCGCCGCCCACGGCGCGCCGCTCCCGCGCGCGCGCACGGCAACCTCGCCGCGCCGCCGCGCTGGCTCGATGCGCAGGACGTGGTACATCGTGGCATGGGCGCCCCGACGCGCCCTCCACGTCCCAGGCCGAATGTCCTCCAAGGAATCCGATACCCTGCTCGAGGCCGACCCAGCCCAGCGGCCGGATCGCGAGAAGCCCGAGTCCACGCGGCTCCCTCTCGTGCTCGTGGTCGACGAGGACAGGAGCCTCTGGCAGCCGCTCGGCGCCCTCCTCTCGGAGCGATATCACCTCGTCGTGTGCACCTCGGCCCTGGACGGGGTCGCCGCGTTCACCGAGGATACCTGCGCCGTGATCATCGATGTGCGGATGTCGGGGCAGGACGGCTTCTGGGTCTGCGACCAGATCCGGAAGGTGCAGCCGGAAGTGCCCGTGATCTTCTATTCGGCGTATCAGGACGAGAAGGACTCGTTCGAGGTCATCAACGCGCACCGGCCGTTCGCCTACGTCGACAAGCACGGCGCCGCGCAGAGGCTCCTCGACGCCCTCGAGAAGGCGACGCGGATCTTTCAGAGCACGCTCCGCAGCAGGCGGATCATCGAGCGGCTCCAGCGCCGCCGGCAGGAGGCGGTCTGACGCCGCAGACGAGCGAGCCGCGCCGGCGCGACGACCGGCGAGATCTGTGGCGCACGCTGGTCCAGCTGGCGCTCAGCCTGGGCGCGCTCTTCGCGCTCATCGCGCTCGCGGCGCACCTCGCGCGCGATCAGCTCGACGCGCTCGGCCGCGGGTTCGTGCAGCGCTTCGGCCTCGCCGGGATGTTCGTCGGCACCTACCTCGCCGATGCGTTCTCCTTCCCGATCCCGCCGCAGTTCTACATGCTGACGGCGATCTCCTCGGGAGGCTCGCAGGTCGCGCCCATGATCACGATCTCGGCGGCCTCGCTCCTCGCCGGCTACACGGGGTACCGCCTCGCCGGCCACCTCGCGCGTCTCCGCATCTTCGCGGCGCGCCTCGAGCGGACGCGGCCCAGGATAGACCGGCTCTTCGACCGTTACGGGTACTGGGCGATCGCCGTCGGGAGCCTCTCGCCGATCCCCTTCTCGATGCTCTGCTACATGTCGGGGCTGTACCGGATCCCGCCGCGGTACTTCTTGACCATGGTGCTGTTCCGGGTGCCTCGCCTCCTGGTCTTCTACGCCCTCATCCGGCTGGGATGGAGCCAGTGAAGCCGGAGGCGTGAGCTCTATCTGGGGCTGTCCGTCTCCTCGGACGGGTTCACCCGGACGCGCTCCAGGATCTGATCGACCATGCCGAGATCGATCCCGGAGCGCTCCACGACGTTCCTGGAGAACAGCCGAGTCGCCTCCTTCGCGAGCTCCTCGTCCGGGAGGAACGGCCGCGCGGGCGACCGCGGCGCCGGCAGGCCGATCTCCTTCTCGAGCTCGGAGATCGCCCGGATCATCTCCTGGTAGCAGGCGGAGGCGATCTGCACGGAGAACGGGAAGACCTGGGCATTGCCCCGGCCGGCGCGCACCGCGTGCAGCGTCGCGGCGGCCTGCTCGGCGAACTGGCGGCTCCCGAACGCGTTGGCCATGTGCGCGTACATCGCGATGGACTCCTGGTCCGCCGCGAGGTCTTCCTCCCTCGAGCGCGGCGCCCCGGCCGCAGGCGCCGAGGACCACCGGACGATCGTCCGCGCGTAGTCGTCGAGCGCGCGCCGCTGGAGGGCCAGTCGCACCAGGAGCGCTTCCCGCCGCTGTCTCTGGAGCTCCGCCCTCTCCTCGTGCTCGGCCCGCCGATCCGCGCTGAGATCTGCCGATCTGCGCGCCAGGTAAGCGCCGATGAAGAGGGCGACGCCGTTGCTAACAGCGATGAAGAGCATCTCCAAGATCTTGGGATCCATGCCGTTCTCAAGACTTCTAGCACGTTCGCGCGGAACGCAGAGATATGCCGCATGACGCGAAGAAAAGTTGGCCACCTCCCTCCCCCCGTGCAGGTGCGTCGCCATCCTACAGGCAGCCGCGGCGCAGCGCTCGCCGGCGAGCTCGCCGCGCCACGACGCCCGGCGCCCGGGGGGGCGCCGAGCGGGCGCGCCGGGCGTCGTGCGCGTCGTCGATAGCGCGCGCATCGTCGGCGCCGCCCGGGCGCCCGGGCGCGCGGGCAGCCATGATACGATGTTCGCATGACCGGCTCACGCGACGCAGGGGCGGGCCCGCACCTCGCCTGGCTGGAAGGCCCGCTGCGCGAGGCGCTGGAGAGGAGCCTCGCCGACCGGCTCGCCGGCAGCCCCGGGGCGGAGCTCAACCTGGACAACGCGTTCTGGGGCGCCCCCGCGCCCCGCGACCTCGGCGAGGCGCTCACCCGGCTCGGGCCGACGTGCGTCAACGTGGTTGCGCGCGTCTTCGAGCGGTTCCACGACATCGACCCTACGCTCGGGCTGTGGACGCAGATCAGGTATCTGCGCAACGTGTGGGTCGGCGGGAGCGCGGGATTCAAGGTGGTCTACGCCGAGCCGGCGGCGATGCGCGAGCGCCTCGACGGCCAGTTCGCGAGGACGGGCGGCCGCCGCATGGCGCGCGACACGATCCTCGGGGGGATCGAGCACCAGCGAGGCGCGCTGCTCGGCGCCCTCGCGGGGAGCATGGGCTCGCTCCTCCGGGGCGGCGAGCCGCTCGACGCGGACAGCTGGCGCGAGGTGCACCGGCCCGATCAGGAGGCGGTGCACGTCTGCGTGGGCAAGCGCGAGCCGCGGCCGCCGGAGCTCGATGACATCCACCTCGACTGGAGGTCGCCGGTGGTGGGCGTGAACGAGGCGACCCGCCGCTGCCGGTATGGCCTCCTCATCGGCGTGGTCCACTGGATGCAGGCGCGGTTCGGGCTCGGCAAGCCGGTGTTTCCGTTCCAGAGCCTCGATGACCGGATCGCCGCCCTCTCCGCGCGCGAAGGCGCGCCGGCGCGCTGGGCCGAGTTCGCGGCGCGCTGGCGCGACGCGCGGTGGACGCTCGCGATGCGCGGCAGCGACGGCGCGGACGAGGCGCTGCGGTGGCTCCGCGAGTGCGACGAGCTGGCCCCGGCGCAGGGAGGGGGCGGCTGAGGGCCCATGCCCTACCCCGCTCCCGACGGCACCGAGTTTGTCGAGCACCTCGGCACGGGCGCCACGTTCGACGTGGCGCTGGTCCGGCTCGGAGGCCCGCCGCGCGCTCCCGCGCTCGTGTGCAAGCGCCTCGTCCCCCGCGTCCTCCACGAGCACGCCGGGCGGGCCGCCATGGTCCGCGAGGCGAAGGCGCTCTCCCTCGCCCGGCACCCTGCCCTGCCCGCGCTCGCGCGCGTCGGCGCCGACCGCCACGGCCCCTTCCTCCTCGAGAGCCGGCGCGAGGGCGCCTCCCTCCGCGACGTGCTCGACGGATGGCGCGGCCGCGGCCGGCCGCTGCCCGCCTCGCTCGTCGTCCACGTCGTCCGGACCGCGATCGAGACCCTCGCCGAGCTCCAGGAGCTCGAGGACGCCGGGGGACCGCTCGGCTTCGTCCACGGCGATCTCGGCCCCGATCACGTGCTGCTCGGTCCGCTCGGCGACATCGGCCTCGTCGATCTCGGCGCCGCGCGGTTCCGCGGCATGGATCCGGATCTCGAGACCGCCGACCGGGGCACCCTCCCGTTCGTTGCCCCCGAGATCGCCCGCGGCGAATCGCCGCCGACCGCGCGCGGCGACGTCTACGCAATGGCGGCGACCCTCGTCGCCTTCGCCACCGGCGCGCCGCTCACGCGCGCGCGCGAGCAGGCCGCGAAGCTTGTCGAGATCGGCGAGTCGGGCCTCCGCCTCGAGGCGCTCGCCGCGGTGGAGGCGCTCTCGCCGGGGCAGCGCCGCGCGCTCGTTCGCGCGCTCGATCGCGATCCAGCGCGCCGCGTGGAGAGCGCGCGGGCGCTGCTCGACGCCTTCGACGCAGCCGCTCCGCAGGGCTAGCTCCGCCCGCGGAAGCGGGGGAGGACCCCGCGCGCGCCGGGCCCTCGTGCCCGCCAGGAGTGGACGCACGCGGCCCATGGGATAAGTCTCGCTCGCATGAAGCCCCACCTAGGTCACGACAGGCTCGCCCTCGACACGCTCGCCATCCACGCCGGACAGCCGCCGGATCCGACGAGCGGCGCGGTCATGACGCCGATCGTCCTCGCGAGCACCTTCGCGCAGGAGCGGCCGGGCGATCACAAGGGGTTCGAGTACTCGCGCAGCGGCAACCCCACCCGCAAGGCGCTCGAGACGTGCCTCGCCGCGCTCGAGGGCGGGCGCCACGGCTTCGCCTTCGGCAGCGGCTCCGCGGCGACCGCCACCCTGCTCCACACGCTCCGGCCCGGAGATCACGTGCTCTCGGGTGACGACGTCTACGGCGGCACGTTCCGGCTTTTCGACAAGGTCATGCGGCCGATGGGCATCCGCTCGACCTCGGTCGACATGAGCGACCTCGACGTCGTCCGCAGCGCCCTCACCCCGGCCACGCGGATGATCTGGATCGAGACCCCGACGAACCCCATGCTCAAGATCTCCGACATCGCCGGGATCGCCGGGGTCGCGCGCGCGCACGGGGCGCTGCTCGTGGTCGACAACACGTTCGCCACGCCGGTGCTCCAGCGGCCGCTCGACCTCGGCGCCCACGTCGTGGCGCACTCGACAACGAAGTACCTGAACGGGCACTCGGACGTCGTCGGCGGCGCGCTCATCACCTCGGAGGACGCGCTCGCCGAGCGGGTCGGGTTCCTGCAGAACGCGCTCGGCGCCGTGCCGAGCCCGTTCGATTGCTACATGGTGCTCCGCGGGATCAAGACGCTCGGCGTGCGCGTGCGCCAGCAGTGCGCGTCGGCCGCGCTCATCGCCGCGAAGCTCGCCGAGCACCCCGCCGTCCAGGCGGTGCACTACCCCGGCCTGCCCACGCACGCCGGCCACGCGCTCGCCGCGCGGCAGATGCTCGCGCCCGGTGCGATGATCTCGCTCGTCGTGCGCGGCGGCCTCCCCGTCGCCTCGCGGTTCCTCGAGCGGCTCGCGATCTTCTCCTGCGCCGAGAGCCTCGGCGGCGTCGAGTCGCTCGCCGAGCACCCCGCCCTCATGACCCACGCCTCCGTGCCCGCGGCGGCGCGGGAGGCGCTCGGCATCGCCGACGGCCTCCTCCGGCTCTCGGTCGGCCTGGAGGCCAGCGAGGACCTCTGGAACGACATCGCGCAGGCGCTGGGGGACGCGCACGCGTGAGCGCGCGCCGGACGCGCGTGCGCCCGCGGCGCGGAGGCTCGCGCTCGCGCGGCGCGCGGAGGCGCGCGCTCGCCGCGTGAGGCGCGGCCGCCGTTTGATCGCGGACCCCCGAATACGATAGAAGCGAGGTGCGGCCTCGGGGCCGCCATCTACCACCGGAGCTTGCCATGAGTCTCGCCCGCCTCGGCTTCGTGCCCGTGCTCGGTCTTCTACCCCTGCTCGGCCTCGGCTGCAGCGACGCCGAGGCGCCTATCCCGCGCGGCGCCTACTCCCTGAACTTCGTCGACCCAGGCATCGACTGCAACGTGTCAGGGCACTCGGAGATCCTCGGCGACGTCACCGCCGACCAGAAGACCCGGATGCTCGCCGACGGCGAGGAAGGCGCCACGGTCGACTGCTCCGTGACCGGATCGGGCACCTTCGCCGTCACGGGGAGGGCCAAGAACAGCGCCACCGCCACGGAGATCCGCGTCAAGATCGACGGCATCAGCCCCACCGCGACGAGAGAGATGCCCGCCACCGGCAGCGTCAGCTTCTCGTCGGCGAGGACGAGCGGCATCGCCTTCACCTCCACGACGGAGGAACAGTGCACGTTCTGGTTCGACCCCGAGAGCGAGCAGGGGGTCGACGCAGGCAAGATCTGGGTCGCCTTCGAGTGCACGGCCGTGAAGAGCGGCCGGGATATCTGCGAGATCAGGCTGGGCACCCTGTCCTTCGACAGCTGCGGGGCCTGAGCCGACCCGGACGCCCGGGGTGCTGACCGCGCGCCCCGGGCGTCAGTTCTTCTCGGAGCGCGAGCCCGACGCCGCCGGGACCGTCGATCGCTCGCCCATGTTGACCTGCTGCGAGTCGGCGGGCGGGCCGAGGGTCGCGCTGTTCGGGAGCGCGGCCTCGTCCTGATCGTCGATCCGGATCACGAGCGCCGTGATGTTGTCCTCGCCGCCGTTCTCGTTGGCCTTGGCGATGAGCCGGCGGCACATCTCCGGCACCTCCGCGGTCGAGCTCACGATCTGGAGGATCTGGTCGTCCGAGAGCATCCCGCTCAGGCCATCGGAGCAGAGCAGGTAGACGTCGCCGGGCTGCGGCTCGTCGTTGATCAGATCCACGGCGACGCTGTCGTTCATCCCGAGCGCGCGGGTGATGACGTTGCGCGGGAGCTCGGCCCGCTGCTCCTCGGTGAGCTCGGGCATCGCCATGATGTAGTCGTTGAACAGCGAGTGATCGCGCGTGAGCTGGCTGATCGAGCCCTTGCGGACGCGGTACGCGCGGCTGTCGCCGACGTGGCCGACGTAGATGCGGTTCTTCTTCTTCGAGAAGAGCGCCCCCACGACCGTCGTGCCCATCCCGGCGCAGTCGCGCGACCGGATGCTGCGCTCGAAGATCTGGCGGTTGGCCACGCGGATGCCCGCCTGGAGCCGGTTCTCCTCCTCCGACAGGCTTGTGTCGAAGTGGAACGGCCAGGTGGCGTCCTCCCGCGACGTGGACCGGAAGAAGTCCGCGATCGACTCGGTCGCCAGCCTGCTGGCGACGTCCCCCGCGCGGTGGCCCCCCATGCCGTCCGCGACGATGAACAGATCGTACTCCGATAAGACGGCGTAGCTGTCCTCGTTGTGGTCGCGTTGGAGACCAACGTCCGTCATTCCTGAAGCGATCGCTCGCATAACCTCGGGAATCCTTGAGACGGCTCCGGGCCTTCGGCTTCGAACACCAACCGTTTCATGCTACCGAAAACCTGTCAAGCAGGGCCTCTCGCACCACAATGGGCGTCTTCCAACGTCCACCAAAGTCCACTCGCCGACCTTCCTGATCCTACCGACTCGAACCGGGGGGACCGCAAGCCTCTTTTTCATTGAACGCTTCATTGTCGGCCCGGGCCTTGATCCCGGCACGGCCTCGGGTCGCGCGCCGGCAGCACGGCGAGGCGCATGCGCGGCGCCACCGCCCCGGTCTTCAAGCTCGGTGGCCGGCGCCACGCTGCCGCGGATCCCGCTCACACGTCCAGGATGTCCTTTTCCTTGGCGGCGATCACCGCGTCGACCAGCCTCGTCCCCTCGGCCACCGCGTCCTCGACCTTCTTCTTCGAGCGGTCGGCCTCGTCTCCGCTGACCTCGCCGTCCTTTTCGAGGGTGTCGATCATCTCGTTGGCGTCCCGACGATGCTTCCGGATGGCAACTTTACAGTCCTCTCCGTTCTTCTTCGTCAGCTTCACCATCTCGCGGCGCCGCTCCTCGGTCAGCGGCGGGATCGGGAGCCGGATGAGATCCGCGTCGACCTGGGGGTTCAGGCCGAGGTCGCTCTCCCGGATCGCCTTATCGACCGCCTTCACCTGGTTCTTCTCCCAGGGCTTGACCGTGATGAGCCGCGGCTCCGGCACGGACACGGTGGCCATCTGCACGAGCGGCGTCGGCACGCCGTAGTAATCGACGCGGATGCCGTCGAGCATGGCCGCGTTCGCGCGCCCGGTGCGCACCTTCGACAGGTCTCGCCGGAGAGCTTCGATGGCCTTGTCGATCCCTTCGCGCAGCTCCTTGATGACGTCCTCGAGCATGATCCGGCTTCCTCCGTGGGGGGCTCGCCCAGCCCGTCCTCTTCGCGGGCGGGCGCGGAGCTTACCGCGTATTTCTGGGCCGGCGGAGAAATCGATCCGCCCCGGTGCCGCCGGCGTCGCGGTCGGCCGAATGCTCCCCCCCGTCCGGACGCGGCGCAGGCGCGCGCGCGCCCGGGCGCGCCACCTCCGCTGTCACGGTCGCGCCGAGCTGTAGTAACTCTGGGAGGCAGGGCGACCCGATGCGCGATCTGGACTGGAACAGCTTCGACGTCCTCGTCGTCGACGACGAGCAGGACAACCTCGATGCGTTCCGGTTCGCCTTCAGAAAGTCGTTCAAGCTCCACTATGCGCTGGGCGGCGCCGAGGCCCTCTCGCTCATCGATCGGCTCGATCCTGCGGTGATCGTCGCGGATCAGCGGATGCCGGGGATGAGCGGTATCGAGTTCCTCAAGCAGGCGAAGGAGCGGCGGCCGGACGCCGCGGGCGTGCTGCTCACCGCCCACGCGGACATGGCGGTGCTCATCGATGCGGTCAACTCGGGCGCGGTCGACCGCTACGTCCAGAAGCCCTGGAACTCGAAGGAGCTCGCCGTCATCCTCCGGCAGGCGATCGGCGGGGTCGCGACCCTCCGGGAGAACCGGCGGCTGCGCGAGCAGCTCGCGCACTACGCCGGCTACCTCGAGCGCGAGCAGCGGGACCCGATCGATTTCGGGGAGATCGCCGGCGAGAGCGAGGCCATGCGCGAGGTCGCCGCCCGGATCAGCGAGGTGGCGAAGGCCGCGACGCACGTGCTGATCGAGGGCGAGGAGGGGGCGGAGAAGGAGGTCGTCGCCCGGGCGATCCACGTGGGCTCCCCGCGGGAAGAGCAGCCGTTCGTCAAGGTGACGTGCGCCGCGTTCCGGGGCGACGCGCTCGAGCGCGAGCTGTTCGGCTGGCGGCGAGGCGCCTTCGACGGCGCGTTCGCCGAGCGAGCAGGCCGGCTCGATCTCGCCCACCGGGGGACGATCTACCTCGACGAGCCGGCGCCGCTCACGCCCTCGCTCCAGGCGCGGCTGCTCCGCGTGCTCACCGACGGCGAGGTCGAGCGGCTCGGGTCGACCGAGACCACCCGCGTCGACGTGCGCGTCGTGCTGTCGCTCACGCCCGGCATCGAGGAGGCGTGGGCGCGCGCGGGCGTGCTGCCCGAGCTCGTCTCCCGGCTCTCGGTGTTCCCGCTGCGGCTGCCGCCGCTCCGGGAGCGGCGCGAGGACATCCTCGCCCTCGCCGAGCACTTCCTGCGCAAGGTCGCGCGCCGCAACGCGCGCGCGGCCACGGCGCTCTCGGACGAGGCGATCGCGAAGCTCACGGCCTCTGCGTGGCCGGGGAACACGCGCGAGCTGGAGAACGTGGTCGAGCGCGCCGCCATCCTCTCCCGCGGCGACGTGATCCTGCCCGAGCACCTCGCGTTCACCGCGCGCCCCCAGCCGGCCGAGCCGCCCGCCCGCGCGCCGAAGGCCGCGGACCCGGAGGCGGACGCGACCGCAAAGGCGCTCGCCTCGCCGGCGTCGTCGCGGCCGAAGCTCGACCTGAGCTCGCAGCTCGACGACATCGAGCGGCGGGAGCTCCTCGCCGCCCTCGAGCGCTGCGGAGGGAACAAGGCGGAGGTCGCGCGGCAGTTCGGCATGCAGCGAACGACCCTCTATTACCGGCTGAAGCGGCTCGGCATCGACACGTGACGTCGCGCGGGTGGAGCGCGGCACGCCGCGTCAGCGCGCCGCGCCGCCTCGCCTGTCGACGCGGGCGGCGACTTGCGGCAGATTGCCGCGACATGCTGAAGGTCGGTGAGCTCGCGCCGGAGATCGACAAGCTGGCGACGGATGGCCAGCGCTTCGTGCTGTCCGGGCAGGGCGGGCTCTGCACGGTCGTGTTCTTCTTCCCGAAGGCGTTCACGCCCGGATGCACCGTCGAGACCCGGCAGTTCCGCGACAACCACGCCGAGCTCGTGCTCGCCGGGGCGAGCATCGTCGGCATCAGCACCGATGATCACAGGACGCAGTGCAGGTTCGCCGGGTCGAACAAGGTCCCTTTCCCGATGATCGCCGACGACGACCGCAGCGTGAGCCGCGCCTACGGCGTCCTCTGGCCGATCATCGGCGTCGCCCGGCGGGTCACCTACGTCATCGAGCCCGGCATGCGCATCGCGGCGGTGTTCCATCACGAGCTCCGGGCCACGAAGCACCGCGACGACGTGCTCTCGTTCATCGACGAGCGCTTCCGGGCGGCGCGCCCCCCCTGAGCGGGGCGCGCTCGTCCCGCGCGCCGGACATCCCGCCGGAGAGCCGAGAGCCCGCCATGCGCCCCACGCCCGAGCCTCACACGCCCCGCGACGGAGCCGCCGCGCTCCTCGAAGGAGCGGCGCCGCTGCCGCGCGACTTCTACGCTCGCCCCCCGCTCCTCGTCGCGCGGGCGTGCATCGGCAAGGTGCTCGTCCACAGGAGCCCCGAGGGCATCGCCGCCGGACGGATCGTCGAGACCGAGGCCTACCGCGGCCCGGAAGATCTCGCCGCGCACAGCGCCGGAGGGCGACGGACCGTGCGGACGGAGGTCATGTTCGGCCCGGCGGGCCACGCCTATATGTTCATGCTCTACGGCATGCACTGGGCGTTCAACCTCGTCGTGGCCTCGGAGGGGGAGCCGCACGTGGTGCTCGTGCGCGCCATCGAGCCTGTGCTGGGGCTCACGCTCATGAGCCGCCGGCGGGGCGTCGCGCCCGGGCGGGTCGAGCTGACCAACGGCCCTGGTAAGCTCTGCAAGGCCCTGGGGCTCGACCGCTCCGCCTACGGGATGGATGTCTGCGGAGCCCAGCTCTCGCTGCTCCCCGGCGCGGCCGGGCCCATCGGCAGGTCGCCTCGCATCAACGTGGACTACGCAGGTGTGTGGGCGAAGAAACCGTGGCGCTTCTACGAGCGCGGCAATCGCTATGTATCGGTTCCGCCTCGCCACTGAGCGGGCGTGAGGGCGCGCGCGCTCGAAGCGCTCGCGCCCGGGCCACGGATCGCGCGAGAATGGCCGCATGGGATTCTGGCCTTTCGGGAGCCGCGAACCTGCCGATGTCGAGAGCGCTTCGCAGGTCGTCACGGCAGCCATGCGCCGCGAGACCGTGAGGGGAAAGTTAACGCTCTATTTCAAGGATCCGCAGACGCAGAGCGCCGCCGAGAGGGCCGCGGAGCGATGCGCGCAGCTCGCCGGAGACCTGCTGCGCGAGACCGGCGAGCAGGAGCCGCTCCTCGGCAGGGAGGCAGAGCTCGCCGCGGCGATCGCGGCCCGCGCGCCGCGCGGCGTCCCGGCGCTGCGCGCGATCGAGCTCGCGTCCCTGCACGTCGTGGCCGAGCGCACCACGCAGTCGCGGCGCAGCAGGCCGACCCCGGTGCCGCCGCTCTTCCAGGATGCGCCGCGGAGCGCCGGCGCGCGCGCGCCGTCGAGCCGGCCGCCGGCGGGCGGCGCCGGCCGGCTCACCAGCGCGGCGCCGCCGAGCAGCCGCGGCTTCGGGCAGGTGCCCGGCGCATCGCCGGTCGTCGACCCCAACCCGCCGTCGAGCATCCCCCCTCCCAACAGCGTGCGCTCGCCGCCGAGCTCGAGCGCGTACCGCCTCCGCGGCGCGGGGGCGGGCAACGGGCGGGGGTCGAGCCCGGGGCTCATCGGCTCGCCCCCCACGGTGATCGCCGCCGCGCTCGCGCCGCTCCTGCGCGACGCGTCAGCGCGGCTGCTCCTCGGATGTCTGCGTGCGCACGACCTGATCATCGTGCGCCGCGTCGCGATCGATCCCGGCTCGGCCGATCACCTGGCGGCGCTCCTGCCGGTCTCCGAGGCGCCGCCGGGCGAGTTCGAGGCGAGCCGGGCGGCCGAGCTCTCGCGCTGGCACGCGGCGCTCGGCTCGCCCGTGATCAGCCAGCTGCGCACCGAGTCGTGCACGATCAGCGCGCAGAAGGCCCGGATGGCGCTGAGCACCGCGGCCATCGCGCCGGGCCTCGTGGGCGAGCTGGTCGACGCGCTCTGCCGCACCGCCTTCCCGGGCTTCGCGCTGTCGAGCGCCCACATCGATCGCTACGTGGAGCGCGATCTGAGCGAGCTGGCGGCGGAGAGCGTGGCGCGCGTCCTCCGGCACCCGAACCCGAAGCAGCTGCGGCTCGCGCTCGGCCCGCTGCTCGACGCGGTGCAGACCGACATGGACGCGATCTCCGGCCTCGCGAAGGCCTCGCTCGGCAGCCCGCCATGAGGCCGCCGCTCCCCGGGGCGCGTTCCCTTCTCCGCGGGCTTTCGCTAGAAGGCGCAGGTGCGACACCATGATCTCCTCGATGAGCTCTCCACCGTCCAGAGGTCGCTACGGGGCGGCCTTCCCCTGCTCGTCGCGCTGCTCTGCGCGTGCGGATCGGCCGAGCCCACGGTCGCGCCGCCCGCGCAGCCCGGGGCGAAGGGGCCCGTCGTGAGCGCGGTCAACGCGCCGCCCGGCGCCGCGGGCGCGGAGGCGGGCGCGGAGGCGGGCGCCGAGCGGGCGCTCGCGACGCTGTCGGCGCGCGTGCTCGAGGAGTACCTGCGCGACGAGCCGGTCCGCGCCACCGAGGCGGGGGACCACCGGTACGACGGCGCGTGGCCGGACGTCACCGAGCAGGGCGAGGCGGCGCGCCGGCGCACGATCGAGGCCGCGCTGTCCGAGCTCCGGGCGCTGCCCCTGGAGCAGCTCGGCCTCCAGAGCCGCGTCGACGCGGCGATGATCGAGAACCAGCTGCGCTCCTGGCTGTTCGCGATCGACGAGCTCCGCGAGGCGACGTGGAACCCGATGGTCACCACCGGCCTCATCGGCGACGGGCTCGACCCGCTGATCACGAGGAGCTTCGCGCCGCTCGAGGAGCGCCTGCGGAGCCTCGGGGGCCGCCTCTCGGGCATCCCCGCGCTCGTCCGGAGCGCGCAGCAGCGCCTCACGGCGGCGCCGCCGCGCA
The DNA here is from genome assembly GCF_051521455.1 of Sorangium sp. So ce887. Lineage (NCBI taxonomy): Bacteria > Pseudomonadati > Myxococcota > Polyangiales > Polyangiaceae > Sorangium > Sorangium sp. So ce887. Next base: position 8,727,870 of record NZ_CP150354.1, read on the forward strand.
TCCACACCGAGACGACGATCGCGCAGAACAAGGGGCTCATCGCGCTCTGCAAGGCCGAGCTCCCGGCGCTGTTCGCGTCCGCGCCGGCGCAGAAGGCCGAGCTCGACGCGGCCGCGAAGGCCGCCGCCGCGGCGCTCGAGGGCTTCCAGGCGTTCCTCGAGAAGGACCTGCTCCCGCGGAGCGACGGCGACTTCCGGCTGGGCCGCGCGCGCTTCGAGAAGAAGCTCCGCTTCTCGCTGGACGACGCGTCCGTCGACATCGACGGCGTGGTGACGGGCGCCCGCGCGCTGCTCGCGGCGACGCACGCCGAGATGCTGGAGACCTCGAGGGAGCTCTGGCCGGAGCTCTTCGGGAAGCAGCCGTTCCCGCGGGTCGAGACGCAGGACGAGAAGATGGCGGCGATCCGGAGGGTCCTCGACGCGATCGCGGCCGATCGCCCGACGAACGCCACCATCGTGAAGGCGTCGGAGAAGCTGCTCGCGGAGGCGACCGACTTCGTCCGCAAGCGCGACCTCGTGCGCGTCCCGGACGAGCCCTGCCGGGTGATCGAGATGCCGGAGTACCGCCGCGGCGTCGCGATCGCCTACTGCGACGCGTCCGGCCCGCTCGAGGCGAAGCAGGAGACGTTCTTCGCGATCGCGCCGACGCCGAAGGACTGGCCGAAGGCGCGCGTCGACTCGTTCTACCGCGAGTACAACACGAGCATGCTCGCCGACCTCACCATCCACGAGGCGATGCCGGGGCACTTCCTGCAGCTCATGCACAACAACGAGTTCCCCTCGAAGTTCCGCGCGGTCTTCTCGAGCGGCCCGTTCGTCGAGGGGTGGGCGGTCTACACCGAGTGGCTGATGGCCCACCACGGCTTCGGGGGCCCGAAGGTGCGGATGCAGCGCCAGAAGATGGTGCTGCGCATGGCGGCGAACGCCATCATCGACCACGGGGTGCACGCGGGCGCGATGGACGAGAAGGAGGCGCTCGCGCTCATGACGAAGGACGCGTTCCAGGAGGAGGGCGAGGCCGTCGGCAAGTGGCGGCGCGCCCGGCTCACGAGCGCGCAGCTCACCACGTACTTCCACGGCTTCACCGAGATGATGCGCCTGCGCGCCGAGCACCAGGCCAAGCCCGGCTTCTCGGAGCGCGCCTACCACGACCGCCTGCTCAGCCACGGCTCGCCGTCCGTGCGCCACCTCAAGGCGCTCCTCTCGCAGTAGCGCCGCTCTGTCAGACCGGGCTGATCGAGCCGCCTAGCTCCACGAAGCGCGCCTTGGGGAACGCCTTTGCGCAGGCGTCGAGCTGCCATTCGCCCTTGAAGAGCACGACCGCGTTGCCGTGCACGTCGCGGGCGCCGTAGCCGTAGAGGCTCGACTCGAGCTCGGCGAGGGGCACCGGCTCGCCCTCGACCCAGCGGGCCAGGCTGAACGAGAGCCGCTCGAGCCGGGCGTCGACGCCGTACTCGGCCGCGAGCCGGTGCTTCACGACGTCGAACTGGAGCTCGCCCACGACCCCGAGGATGGCCTCGCCCTCCCGCCCCTCCGGCGGCCGGAAGAGCTGCACCGAGCCCTCCTGCGCGAGCTGATCGAGCCCCTTCTTGAGCTGCTTGCGCTTCATGGGGTCGATCATGAGGACGCGGGCGAACTGCTCCGGCGGGAACTGCGGCAGCGCGGCGTACTTCACGGGCGGGCCGCTGCAGAGGGTGTCGCCGATGAGGAACAGCCCGGGGTCGAAGACGCCGATGATGTCGCCCGCGAAGCCGTCGTCCACGAGCGTGCGCTCCTGGGCCATGAACTGCACCGGGTTGGTGAGCCGGATGTCGCGGCCGAGGCGCACGTGGTGCACCTTCATCCCGCGCTCGTAGCGGCCGGAGCAGACGCGGAGGAACGCGATCCGGTCGCGGTGGGCCCGGTCCATGTTCGCCTGGATCTTGAAGACGAACGCGGTGAAGCGGTCGTCGTCCGGGGCGATGGGGCCCTTGTCGCTGCCGCGCGGCGCGGGCGGGGGCATGAGCTCGATGAAGGCGTCCAGGAACTGCGGCAGGCCGAAGTTGGTGATGGCGCTGCCGAAGAACATCGGCGTGACCTCTCCGCGGGCGAGCTTGTCGCGATCGAGCGCGTCGCCGGCGGCGTCGATGAGCTCGATGTCCTCGCGCAGCTGGCGCGCCCCCTCCTCCTCGAGCACCTCGACGAGCTCGGGCGCGTCGAGCGACACGACCTCCATCGGGGCGATCTCGGCGCCGTGCGCGACGAGCTCGAAGAGGAACACCTGCTTGCGCTCGCGGTGGTACACGCCGCGGAACTTGCCGCCCACCGAGATGGGCCAGGTGACCGGGTAGACGCCGATGCCGAGGACCTCCTCGACCTCGCCGATGAGCTCGAACGGGTCGCGCCCCGGGCGGTCGAGCTTGTTGACGAAGGTGAAGATCGGCATCTGCCGGAGCTTGCAGACGCGGAAGAGCTTCTTCGTCTGCACCTCGACGCCCTTCGCGCAGTCGAGGATCATGATGGCCGCGTCGGTCGCCATGAGCGCGCGGTACGTGTCCTCGCTGAAATCGGCGTGGCCGGGCGTATCGACCAGGCTCAGGAGGCGGCCCTTGTAAGGGAACTGGAGGACGCTGGTGGAGATCGAGATGCCACGCTCGCGCTCCATCTCCATCCAGTCGCTGACCGCGTGGGCCCGCGCCTTCTTCGCCTTCACGGCGCCGGCGAGCTGGATCGCGCCTCCGTACAGCAGGAGCTTCTCGGTGAGCGTGGTCTTGCCAGCGTCGGGGTGGGAAATGATCGCGAACGTCTTTCGGCGGGCGATCTCGCGGGTGAGCATTGGATCGGGCACAGCGGCGCGGCAGGATAGAGTCCGGGAGGGCTGCGTCAACCCGACGGGCGACGGACCCGGGGCGGGAGGGGGTGGGGGCGCTATTTCGGGGCGCGGAGGGAGAGGGTGACGGTGACGCCCACGGGGTCGACGCTGGGGGTGCCGATGTGCCGGTTCTTGAGGAACTGACGGATGCAGCGCTGAGCGTCGGGGGTCACGCCACGGGAATCGAGGATCTCGACGCCCTCGGCTCGGCCCCGGACGCGGACAAGGAACTGGAGCTTGATGCTGCCCGTCACGCCGGAGAGGCCGCCATGATCGGCGACGCACTTCGCCAGGTCGGCGGAGACCTTCTCCAGCCGCTTGGCCACGTTCGGGACGTCGCCGTTCATGAACTCGGGCTCCTTGACCTCCACGAGAGGAGGCGGGGCCGAGACGATCGAGGCGTCAGGGGCGCCGCCGTCGATGGGGCCGCCGTCGGGCGGCGGGGCGCCGGCGTCGTCCGGAGGGGGCTCGGGCTGCGGGGACGGCGGCAGCCAGCCGGCGTCCGCCTCGCCCGGCTCGAGGCACCGCACGAAGCCACGGTGCGGGTCCTCCAGCGCGCCGTGCGGACACCGCGGGCCGGCATCCGCGTCAGGCGTCGCGGCGGTGATCCACCCCTGCGCCGGCGGATCCTGCGGCGACGCGGCCTGCGCGCCGCCTTCGGTCGCCGCGCCGACGCAGGCGCCGATGGCGCTCATCGAGAGCGCCAAGGAGACCATCCACTGACCCAGACGCCCACCTGCTGCTCGCCACCGCATCGGCCGCTGTGATACTGCGGAACGGGCGCGCGTACAGCGGAAACGGCGCTTTTTTGTCCCGGATCAGAGGGCGATCTGCGCGAGCGAGCCCGCCGAGGCGTCCCAGAGCGCCCGGGCGCGGGCGAGGACCTCCGCGTGCGCCCCGGTCCCCGCGGTGGGACCCGTCACCGAGACCTCGCCGCCAGGCCCGAGCTCCACCCGCTCGACCCCGGCGTCCGGGAACTCGCCGCGGAGCTCCCTGGTCATCCGCTCACCGATGCGCTCGAGGAGACGCGCGAGCCGGTCGGGCGTGATGTCCCGGAACACGAGCACCTGCGGGAGCTTGAGCTCCGAGACGAGAGGCGCGCGATCGGACAGGCCCCGCTCGGCGAGCCGCCGCTCGACGAGCGCCGCGAACACGCTCCCGTAGGCCCGGTCGACCTGCTCGCGCCGGAACCGCTCGTCGATCGCCGGACCGAGCCGCGTCTCCAGCTGCGCGACGCCGTTCAGCCCGTTGGCGAAGCGCCCCTCGTTCTGCGCGAAGTACTCGCCCCGCGCGCGGAGGTCAGACGCCAGCGACGCGAAATGCTCGCCCATCGTCGAGAGGGCCCGCAGCACGAGATCGGTGAACCGGAGCTCCTCCCGGATCCAGCCCACGTCCGTCACACGGTCGGCCATGAACGGCCAGGCGACGAGGTTGTAGTAGTTGTTGAAATCGAGCAGGTACTTCAGCCGGTAGAGCTCGAAGCTGCCGAACACCGGATACATGCGCTCATAGAGCCGGAGCGTGCTGTCGTACTTGAAGCGATAGTACGCGTCGTACGCCCCCACCCTCTCCTCGAACCCGGACCGGTCGCCGCCCACGTCGGCGAGGATCATCTGCGTGATGAACTCGTTCGCGGTCGCGATGAAATCGGATCCGGGGCTGTAGAACGGATCGGTGAACGCGCCCGCCTCGCCGGTGACGGCGTAACGGTCGGTCGAGAAGTACCGATCCGCGTGGTACGGCAGGTGCGCATAGCTCTGGAAGTCCTCGAGCTCCGCCCCTTCGAGCAGCTCGCGCACGGCGCGGTGGGCGCCCAGGAAGCGCTCGAAGTCGGCGCGCGTGCGCGGCCCGGGCAGCGCGCCGGCCGGCGCGTTCCCCTCGCCGATCCGGTCCTTGTCGAAGACCACGCCCACGCTCATCAACGCGGGTCGGGGATCCGCGTTCGCGGTCCCCTCCAGGTCTCCCGCGAGCGGGATGAACCAGATCCAGTACCCGTCGTACATGAAGTGGTTCGTCGACAGGTGGCGCGACGTGTACCGCGCGCGCGACCGCCACGCCGCGTCGGTGACCGCATCGAGCCCCGCGACGCCGCGGTAGCGCCCCCACGCGGCCGCCGTGTTGAGCCGCGTCTCCTTGTGCACCTTCACGCCGAGCTTGCGGAGGAGCACGTGCCGCCGACCGGAGGCGTCGCACACCCAGCGGCAGGCGACCTCGCGCCGCTCGCCGCCCTGCTCGTAGACCACCCTGTGCCGCCCGCGACCGTCGATCGCGACGTCGACCACCTTGGCGCCGAGCTCGACCTCGGCGCCCGCCGCGCGGTTCATCGCGACGAGATCGCGCTCCAGCCGCGCGCGCTCGAGCTGGAAGCTCGGGTGGAACGGCATGTGGTCGGAGCCGATCTCGCTCATCCGGGGGAGCGGGAGATCCTTGCCCGGCGAGTCGAAGAAGAAGCGGAGCCCGTTCTTGGGCAGCTGGTGCTGGTACAGGTAGGTGCCGAGGTTCAGCCGACGAACCATGTAGTTCGCCGCGACCTCCACCGTGCTCTCCCCGACCTTGTAGTCCTCCATCGCCGCGGCGGCCTCGAGCACGAGGACCCCGAGGTCGGGGCAAGCGAGGCGGAGCTGCCGCGCGAGGAAGCCGCCGGCGATGCCGCTGCCGATGATGACGACGTCGAAGGTGCGCATGACGCCGGCCCTTATACCCCGCCGCGGGCCGGCGGCCCGGGCTCTCCGAGCAGCTCGGCGCGGAGCGCGCCCGGCATCGCCGCCGCCTCGTCCGGGCGGAGCAGCCCGTCGCCGTGGACGATCGACGCCGAGAGGCGCCCGCCGAAGCGGCTGAAGATGACCTGGAAGCCCGGCGGCGTGACGACCGCAGGCAGCGGGTACGCCGAGCGCACGGGCCGCCCCGCGAACCGGTCCACCGTCACCGCGCCGGGGTTCGAGACGATCAGCGAGGCGAGCTCGCCATGGAACGGCTGGTCGCCGAGCCAGCGGTAGACCGGCCCGGGGAGCCAGCGGGCCAGATCGAGCGCGGCGACCATGCCGAGATCGAGCCGGTCGCGCACCATCGCGCGCTGCTGCTCCGCCAGGCGGGCCACCGCGCGGGCCTCGTCGTGGAGCTCGTCGCGGCCGAGCGAGAGCAGGACCATCGTGAGGTGATTGCCGAACAGCCGCCGCGCGCCCGCCTTGGGGTCGAGCGAGAGGGGCAGCGGGACCACGTGGTGCGGCGGGGCGAAGCCGCGGGCCACGAGCGCGCGATCGGCGAGCCGCGTCGCCGCGATCAGCATGAGGCTCGACTCGGCGAGCCGCGCGCGCTGCCGCACCCGGAGATCGAAGGCGCGGGTCTCCTCCGCCGAGAGCGAGAGCCGGACGACGCGGGAGGTCGCGGCCCGCACCCCCGGACAGGCGCGCGCGAGCGACAGGATCGGCGCGCGGCCGAGCGCCAGCACGTGGGCCTTGTACGCGCGCGCCAGCGCGAGCCGCTCGTCGCGGCCCATCGCCGCGAGGAGGCGCTCGGGGGCGTCGTGCCGCTCCTGCCGCAGCGGCGGATCGTCCGGCGCGTCGCCGCTGCCCGAGCCGAGCCACGCGGCGAGCCGATCCGCGCCCCTGCCGTCCGTCAGCGCATGGTGGTGGCGGAGCACGACCGTATCGCCGCCGCCCGCCCCGCGCACGACGTCGAGCGCCCACGGCCGCTCGCCCGAGGTCCGGTCCGCGAGCAGCGCCTCGATGCGCGCCGCGCGCTCGCGCTCGCCGGCGACCTCGTGGAGGCGCGGCTCGGGGGCGCGCCGGTGGTGATCGACCACCCAGCGGGGCCGCCCCACCCGCCCGAGCACGCTGTTGTCGAGCCGGAAGCGCAGCTCGGGCAGCGCCCGCGTCGCGCGATCGAGGCGCGCCGCGAGCCGGCCGAGGTCGAGGCGACCGTCGAGCTCGAGCACGAACAGGCAGTGATTGCCCGCCTGGCCGCGCGATCGCATGGCGCGATCGTTCATGAGGTGGAAGTGGTCGATCCCCCCGAGCAGAACGGTCGATGTCATGGTCTCCGCGGGGCGCCGCCGGTCAGGTGGCGCCGCGGGCGACCCTAGCAGCCACCCCGGCCGCACGACAGCGCCCGCAGGCGCCGGGCCGCGCACGTTCCGGGCCGCCCGTGCGCTCCGGCACACCCCGCGCGCAAGAAAACGCAAGTATCCATCCTGTGGATATGCATTTAGTTATATATTCCACGGGTGAATCTATCGGCGATCGACGTCAACCTCGTCATCGCGCTCGACGCCTTGCTCCAGGAGCGCAGCGTGACCCTCGCGGCCCGCCGGGTGGGGCTCAGCCAGCCCGCCATGAGCCACGCGCTGACGCGGCTGCGCGAGCTCTTCTCCGACCCGCTGCTCGTCCGGGTCGGCCGGCAGATGGCGCTCACCTCGCGCGCCGAGGCGATGACCCCGCAGGTCGCGGCGATCATGCACGATCTCGCGAGCCTCTTCGGCGGGACGAGGCCGACCTTCGACCCGGCGACGAGCGAGCGCACCTTCCGGATCGCCACGACCGAGTACGTGGAGCTCCTGCTCCTGCCGCAGCTCAACGCGGCGCTCGCGGAGGGCGGACCGAAGCTCGCGCTCCACCTGCTCCCCCTCGACGCCCGCGCCGTCGACGCGCTCCGGAACGGCGAGATCGATCTCGCGATCGGTGTCTTTCCGGAGGACACCCTCCCGTCCGGCCTGCGCCGCGCGGCGCTCTTCGACGATCGCTTCGCCGGGCTCGCGCGCGCGAGCCACCCGACGGCGCGCGGGCGCGTCGACCTCCAGAGCTACGCCGCCCTCGGGCACGTCGTCGCCCCCCGGCACGGCGCCCACGACGGGGTCGCGGACGACCTCATCGCGGCGCGCGGCATCGCGCGGCGCGAGGCCATGGCGGTGCCGCACGTGTTCCTCCTGCCGCACGTCGTCACGGCGTCGGACCTCGTGGCCACCGTGGCCACGCGCCTCGGCAGGGCGTTCTCGAGCCTGCTGCCGCTCCGCACCTTCGACCTGCCGTTCGAGCTGCCGCCCATCGAGATCGCGATGGCCTGGAACGGCCGGACCGAGGACGACCCCGCGCGGGCGTGGCTGCGCGACGTCGTGACGGCCGCCGTCCCGACGATGCGGGAGGCGGCCCGGCGGAAGCGCCTCTGACGGGGAGCTCTGGCGGGGAGCTCTGACGTGGAACTCTGGCGTGGAACGGCGCGCCGCGGCGAACGCGCGGCGGCGGGAGCGCTAGCGGCCGAGGGCCTCGGCGCGGTTCACGATGCGCGGCGTGAGGAAGATGACGAGCTCGCTCCGGGTGTCGCTCGCGCGGCGCCGCTGGAAGAGCAGGCCGAGGACGGGGATGTCCCCGAAGAACGGCACCTGGTCGAGGTTCCGGCCGGTGTTGCGGGTGAAGATCCCGCCGATCACCGCCGTGTGCCCGTCCATGATCAGGAGGTCGGTCTCCGCCTCGCGCTTCAGGATGGTGGGATCGCCGCGGGCCGAGGTCTGGTTGAAGTCGGGCTCGTCGCGGTTGATCTTCACGTGCATCGCGACGCTGCCGTCCGACGTGACGTGCGGCTTGACGAGCAGCTGGAGCTTGGCCTCCTGGAAGGTCGTCTGCACGCCCTGGGCGCTGATCTGCGAGAACGGGATCAGCGTGCCCTGGCTGATCCGCGCCTCCCGGTTGTCGAGCGTGAGGATGCGCGGGCTCGAGATGATCCGCAGCATGCCGCTGGCCTCGGCCGCGGAGAGCCGGACGCCGAGGTTGACGGTGTTGTTGATCGAGCCGAGCGTGAAGCCGAGCGCGCCGCCCTGCCCGGCGCCGACGATGGCCGGCAGGTTCACCGCGAAGTTCGGGTTCGCGACCTGGTTCGCGAACGGCGAGAGGCCGCCGGTCGGGGTGTTCGAGTCGGTCGCGCCGCCGGCGACGCCGATCGCCGAGGGGAACACGAGCCCCGTCGGGTTGCCGGTCGCCGCGCTGAACGTCCCGTCGCCGCCCCACTGGATGCCGATGTCGCGCACGTAGCGGCTCGTCGCCTCCACCACCCGCGCCTCGATCAGCACCTGCGGCGTCTGCGTGTCGAGCGAGCGGACGAGCTCCTCGATCTGGTTCAGGTTGCCCGCGACGTCGCGGGCGATGAGCACGTTGGTCCGCTCGTCGACCGCGAGCGAGCCGCGCGGCGAGAGCATGTCCTTCGAGCGATCCTGGAGGTCCTTCGCGTCCGCGTAGTTGATCGGGATGAGCCGCGTCTCGATCGGCGCGAGCTGGAGCTCGCTCTTGCGCCGCGCGATCGCGAGCTCCCGCTCCTTGTTGAGATCGGCGATCGGGGCGACGCGGATCATGTTGCCCTGCCGGACCACCCCGAGGCCCTTGGCCTGGAGCACCGTCTCGAGCGCCTGGTCCCACGGGACGTTGCGCATCCGGATGGTGACCGTCCCGCTCACGTTGTCGGCGGTCACGATGTTGACCCGCCCCACGTCGGAGATCAGCCGGAGGACGTTGTGGATGTCCGCGTCCTTCAGGTCGAGGTCGATGCGCCGCCCCGTGAACCGCCGCTGCTGCCCGGCGAGCGCCGGCGTGAAGGCGCCGGCCTGGTCCGGCTCGACGAGCGACTCCTGGCTGCTCGCGACCCCCTCGAACGAGGTCTCGATCTCCGGCGCCCCGACGCCCGGGAGCTCCTCGCGCGCGACCGTGCGGGTCCGCCGCGCCGCGCCCCCGTCGACGCCGATCCCCGAGAGGGTCGAGGGCAACGCCCCCTTCGCGACGCTGAGCACGAGCGCGTTGCCCTCGCGCGAAAGCGCGCCCGCGGCGCCCTCGGCCTGCTCGACCTCGACGACGACCCGGGAGCCGTCGCTGTTGCGCCGGAACGTCGAGATCGCCCGCACCGGACCGCCGAAGGCGCCGACGTCGAGCTTGCGCTGGAGGGCGTCGGGCAGCCGGACGCCGCTGAGCTCGATGACGCGGCGGCCGGCCCTGCCGGTCGACTCGCGGTAGCTCGGGATCGACGAGAGCTCGATGATGACCCGATCGAGCGTCGCCTGGTGCTCGAAGCGCACGTCGGTGATCGTCGCCGGCTCGCGCGCCGGCGCCGCCGCCTGGGGCGAGGCCGGGGCCCGCGCCGCCATGGGCGCGGTCGCGTCGGCGGCGGCGAGCTCGATCACGAGCGCGCCCTGCTCGGCGCGGATCCGGTAAGCCGCCGGGCGCGCGAGCTGCACGAGCACCCGCGTCGTGCGCTGCGCCGCCTTGCCGAACCCCTGGGTCATCACCCCCGCCACGATCGCGTTGCCGTCCGTGATCGCGCCGGGTGCCCCCGCCGACGACTCGGCGCCCTCCAGGTCGACGAGGAGCCGCTTGCCGCCGTCCGCCACGCGCGCCGAGAAGCGCGGCGCCCCGCTCGTCGCGACCACGATCTCGGCCCTCCCCTCTGAAGGCGCCGTGAGCCTGACGTCGCTGACCTGGATCGGGGCGGCCGCGTCTGCGTCTCCCGCAGGAGCGCCGAGGGTCAACATCATCCCGAGTGCCGCAGCACGGCGAAGCGCGCCCCGCCTCGGGCGATAGTCTCGATTGCTCTTCATTGCACTCCCGCTTCGCGGTGACGCGAGATCTGCGTCACGCTGCCGGGAGGCTACTTCGGGTGCCCTGGGCGGGCCCAATTCGTGGCGGTCAGGGCGAGCCGAAGGTCGGCTCGTTCGTCTCGCCGAGCGGCCTCAGCGCGATCACGCGCGTGGTCGGCGGGATCTCCGGGTGCGACGGGTCCTCGCGGATGAAGACGAGGTCGGAGTCGCGGATCCGATCGACGCGCCAGTTCACGGCCACGTCGACGCCCGTGGGGCCGCCGGCGTGCACGATCTCGGCCTTGCCGACGAAATCGCCCACCTTCACCACCCACCCGAGCCCCGTCGGATCGGTGAGCAGCGCGCGGGCGGGCGCGCGCGAGACGACGCCGACCAGCTTGAGCTCGTCGAGCGCGAAGCGATCCACGAGGACCTGCCGCTGGATCGTCACCCGCCCCCGGACCTGGGTCGCGAAGAGCGACTCGAAGCTCCGGAACGGGTCGCGGCTCCGGTCGCTCTCGGAGAAATCGGCCTCCTGGAACTCCCGGAGCGGCAGCGGCGGCATCTCGGGCACGCCGGCGTCCGCGGCGGCGGACGCGCCGGCCGCGGGGGTGCGCGGCGGCGAGGCGCTGGCCTGCGGCGCGGCCTTCGCGCCCGTCTGGCTGGAGGTGACGACCGGCTCGTCCTCGCACCCCGTGAGCGAGAGGGCCGCGGCGGTGGTCGCCCCGAGGGCGAGCAGCAGCATCCGGCCGGCGTTCACCGCACACCTCCGGCGCCCCGCCGCTTCACGCCGCTCGTCGGGGTCTCCCCCGCGCGCACGGCGCGGAACGCGGTCGCGAGGCACTCCACCTCGACCTCCACGTCGGACCCCACGACCTTCGGCTCCTTGATCTGGACCTCCTCGAGGTTGATGATGCGGTCGAGCTGCCCCACGCCGTGGAAGAACTTCGCCACCTGGTGGAACTTGCCGGAGAGCGTCAGCTTCATCGGCACCTTGGAGAAGAACTCCTGCGGGACCTCGTCGGTGGGGCTCCATGACGTCAGGTTGACGCCGGAGACGGTCGCGACGCCCTGGATCGCGGAGAGGAAGGCCGGCGTCTCGGACTCGTCCGGGAGGATCTTCTTCTGCTCGCGGCTCAGCTGCTCGCGGCGGGTCTTCTCGTCGAGGTCCTTCTGGTAGGCGGCCTTCGACGCTTGCGCCTTGGTGAGCTCCGCCTGGAGCACCTGCTGCTTCTGGACGGCGCCCTCGATCTGCGAGTCCACCTCGGCGTAGAAGCCGACGAAGTACAGGATGCCGACGAGCGCCGCGAAGAGCGCGCCGACGCCGACCTTCGCGAGCGGCGGCAGCCGGTCGAGCGCCGAGCCGGCCTGCACGGGCTGGGGCTTCGTGGCCATCAGTACCTCACCTTCAGCTGCAGCGCGAACGAGACGAGCTCGAGCCGCGACGCCTTCTCGTTCTCCTTCTTCCCCGGCAGCAGCTGCACGTCGTAGAAGTACGACGACAGCTTGAGCCGCTGGGCGAGCTCGTAGACGTCGGTGCCGTCGCGCGCGAGCCCCTCGACGCGGACGGTCCGATCGGACTCGATGTAGCTCGAGAGCCACAGCCGCCGGCTGTCCCAGGAGGGGTTGTAGACGGCGAGAGGGTTCTCCTTGCGGAGCTGCGCGAGCTTGTCCGGGTCGGCGGTCGGCCCCTTGCCGTTCGTCAGCAGCTGCGCGAGCTCGAGCAGCACCGCCGTCGGCCCGCTGCGCGCCGCCTGGAGCTTCGCGATCGCGTCCTCGCGCGCGCGGAGGACCTCGAGCGACTTCTTGATCTCCTCGTGGTTCGCGACGAGCGTGCGGATGTCCTGGATCTGGCTCTGGAGCACCGAGTTCTTCCGCGTCTGCTCCCCGAGCTCCTCGACCTTCGTCTGGTGGAAGAGGAAGAGCGCGACGATCTCGAGGATCACGACGCCGAGCGTGACGAGCAGCCACCGCTGGCTCGCCTGGGGAGCGGCCCCGCGCGCGCCGCGCCGCTGCGGGAGCAGGTTGACGCGAATCACGAGCGCTTCTCCCGGTCCTTGCGCATCGCGAGCCCGAGCGAGACGCAGAACTGCGCCGCCCGGAGCCGGAGCAGCTCCTGGTTGACTTCCTTTGCTTCCACGGTGATGCGCTCCATCGGCTGGATCAGCTCGACGGCGACCCGGGCGCGCCGCCCGATCGCGGCGGGCAGCGCCGGCAGGTTGGACGAGCCGCCGGTCAGGTAGATGCGGTGCATGTCGCCCTCACCGCTCGTGGCCAGGAAGAAGTCGAGCGAGCGCTGGATCTCCCCGGCGATGGAGTCGCACACCTGCTCGATGGTCTCGATGACCTGGGCGGGCACGCCGCCCGGGCCCGAGGTCACGCTGGCGCACTTGAACTCCTCGGCCTGCTCGAAGCTGATCCCGAGCTTCCGCTGGATCTGCTCGGTGATGTAGTTGCCGCCGTTGCCGATGTCGCGGGTGAACGCGCTCGCGCCGCGCGACACGATGTTGATCGACGCGAGGCTCGCGCCGACGTTGATGATCGCGAACGTCTGGTCCGGTGGGACGCCGCGGTTCACCTCGAACAGGTTCTGGACGGTGAACGCGTCGATGTCCACCACCATGGGCTTGAGCTTCGCGTTCCTGGCGATCTGGGTGTAGTCGTTGATCTCGTCGCGCTTCGCGGCGACGAGCAAGAGGTCCATCTGCCCGGCCTCGGGGCGGCGGCGCAGCACCTCGTAGTCGACGTGCACGTCCTTGATATCGAAGGGGATGTGCTGCTCGGCCTCCCACTGGATCTGCTCGTCCAGCTCGGCGGCGGTCATGAGCGGCACCGTGATCTTGCGGATGATGACCGCCTGGCCGCTGATGCTGAGCGCGATCTCGCGCTGGCGGATCCTGGCCTCGGAGAAGGCGCGGCCGAGCGCCTCGACGATGGCCTGCGCGTTCATCACATGGCCATCGACGATGGCCTGCGGCGCGAGCGGCGCGTAGCCGAGCCGCACGAGGCCGTAGCCCTTACGGCCTTCCTTGATCTGAGCGATCTTGATCGCGCTCGATCCGATGTCGACCCCGACCAAGTTCTTGCCTTCCGACATCCCGTCCGTCCTGCTCCGCGCCCGCCTCGATGAAGAAAGGGAGGCCGGGCCGCGTTGCCCGGTCTCCCGGGCGCCCGATCCCCTCTGATCGCTTCTGGCCGCTTCTGGCGAAGCTTCGCACCACAGCCGATCGCGGGGCAAAAAACCGCTTTACGCTTGCCTCTCGCCCGCCTATCGAAGCTCGATATGCGGCACGGCGCCGCCGGTCGAGCCGGCAGGCGCGCGCCAGCCCAGGGTAGCACCGTCCGGGGCTCGGTCGTCGGGCACGGATGAGGTCAGGTCAGAGTCCCCTCATGCATCCGGAGATCTCCCGTTTGTGCGGCACCGGCGGCCTCCGTGCCGGGACCGCGATGGAGCCCCGCCCGCGGCCGTCGCGGCTGCGGTCCATGGTCGCCGCCCTCGCGGCGGCCTTTCTCCTGAGCGCCGCCCCCGGCGCGGCGCTCGCCGAGCGCGCCGAGGACGGCCAGCACACGGTTTACGCCGGCCAGACGCTCGGCAAGATCGCGAAGCGCTACCGGATCACGGTCGACGCGCTCCGCGAGGCGAACGGGCTCAAGCCTGGCCAGCGGATCCACCCGGGCCTCGTCCTCGTGATCCCCGAGCGGGGCAAGCCCGCCGCGCGGGCCACGCCCGGCCGGGCGGCGGCCTCGCTGCGCAACGAGCCGGAGCCGGGCCGCGGCGCCAGCGCCAAGCAGCGGGTCGCCGAGACCCGTCCCCTGGGCAAGGGGTCGATGAAGCGGGACGCGAAGGACGCGAAGGCAGATGCCCGGTCGCTGCCGCCGAACAAGCGTTACACCCAGCGGCCCAAGCGCCCCGGGTGGGTCCGCCTGGTGCGCGGCGCCGAGCGGCTCGAGCTCCGGGTGCTCACGCCGAAAGGGCGCCTCGTCCCCAAGGCCCTCCCCAAGCTGAGCCGGCTGATGCGCGCGTCTCCCACCGCCTCGATCCCGATCGACCCGCGCCTCGCCACGCTGATCGGCATGGTCAGCGACCACTTCGGCGGCAGGACCGTCCGCGTCGTCAGCGGTTATCGCCCCTACTCTCCGACCCAGTACACCCCGCACTCCAACCACAACTTCGGTCGCGCGGTCGACTTCATGGTCGAGGGCGTGCCCAATACCGTGGTCCGCGATTTCTGCCGCGGTTTTCGCAACGCGGGTGTCGGGTATTATCCCAACTCGACATTTGTCCACCTGGACGTTCGATCAGACAAGGTCTACTGGGTGGATTACTCGAGGCCTGGAGAGGCGCCGCGCTACGGGGGAGCGAAGGGCTCTGTCGCGGCCGACGAGGCAGCGCGCGATGTCCCCGTCTCGGCGGAGGAGGAGGTGTATGGGTCAGGTGAGCCCCGCGCCACTCAGGCGCAACCCTCGAATACTACAGGCGCAAATTCGGACGCGGGGCGCAACGGTAGCGAGCCGCCGAAGAACGTGGGTACAGGAACACCCACCCCGGCTCCTGCCACATCAGCGACGGGAAAGTGAGCTGCCCAGGCCGCTGGCTAGTTTCCACACACTGAACATCCGCACCAGACACAATTGCACGGCTCTACCTTGCACGCTGCGAGAGTTGTGGCACCAATCCACCTCACGTGCAGCAATCGACCCGACTGCAGCGGGAGGAGGTTGCTCCTCCCAGGCCACTCCCCCCGTGCTGTGACGGGGAAGAGTTTGTCCAGCCGGTCATCCTGGGCGCGACGTGCCCGGTCGTCACGTGTGATCGCGCGCTGATCGAGGCGCCCGGCGCGGTCGACCTCGACGCGCTGGACGCTGTGCCTGGCGCCGCGGTGCAGGAGCCCGTCGCGGCGCTCGCGCACGATGCGTGGGAGTCCGTAGAGGTCACGTCAAGCTGCGCGCACGACATCTGGGAATCTGCGGAGACCCCGTCCCCCTGCGCGTACGAGGAGGGGTGGCCCGCCGCGGCGCCGGACAGCGGCGCGAGCTGCCCGCCGTGCTGTACCGAGGCGGCCGGCGCGAGCGAGTCGCACCGCCGCGAGCCGCCGGGCGCGCCGCTCCGTCCGGAGGTCCTGAAGGGGTACTTCCCGCTCGTCCGCAAGCTTGTGCGCCAGGTGTCGCGGCACCTGCCGCCCAACGTGCAGCGCGACGATCTGCTCAGCGCAGGGATGCTCGGGCTCGTCGACTCGCTCCGCAAGAACGGCGGCAGCGACGGCGAGACGTTCGCCGGCTACGCGAAGCTCCGGATCCGTGGCGCGATCGTCGACGAGCTCCGCGCGCAGGACTGGCTCTCGCGGCGGGCGCGCGAGGCGGTCGAGGCCGGGGCGGCCGGCAAGGTCGGCGGAACGACCGTCTTCGTGAGCCTGAGCGAGGTGACGCCCACGGAGGAGTCGGCGCACATGTCCGGCGGCGACGACCCGATCGAGGTGATCGCGGCGCAGGCGACCCGGCGTGCCCTGTCCTTCGCCATCGCGCAGCTCCCCGAGCGGGAGCGGCGCGTGATCGGCATGTACTACTTCGAGGGGGCCAAGCTGAAGGACATCGGCGCCGAGCTCGGGGTCGGCGAGCCGCGCGTGTCGCAGCTGCACACGCGCGCGCTCGGGATGCTGCGCGGCATGCTGTCCCACGCCTGACCGCCGCGCCCGACCGCCGCTCGCCCCGATCGCGGCCGATCAGGGGCGCGCCCCCTCCGTGAGCCACCGCGCCCGGCCGGGCATCGCGAGGCCGACCGCGAAGAGCGCGGTCTCCTCGTAGGCCTGCTGCAGCGCGGGGTCGCCGGAGGCGCGGTGCACGAACGCGTTGCGGTGCGCGCCGCGATCGAGGGCGACCACGCGCGCGCAGCCGAGATCGAGCAGCGCCTCGGTCGTCGCCTCGTCGCTGTCGAAGGTCGTCGTGGCCACGAGGAACGTCCCGTCCTCGAGCACACAGGCGGCGCTGCGCCGGCGCATGGTGCCGATCTCGCGCGCCTCGGGCCGCAGCCTGCCCTCGTCGGCGGTGAGCGGCAGCTCGGTCGCGTCCGTGCCCGGCGCGACCTCGACGCCGCCGGCCGGGCGGATCTCGACGCGGCCGCGGCGGACCAGCAGCAGGCCCCCCTCGCCCCGGAAGCGGAGCCCGACGGTGCCGCCCACGGCGAGCCCGCGCGGGCCGCGCCGCCGGCCGGTGCCGACGCCGATCGCCGCCATGACGTGCGGCCGCTCGTCGGCCGGCACGTCGGCGTCGAGCTTCGGCGCGGTCCGCGGCGAGATCTCTCGGGAGCCGGCGCGGAGGCGGAAGAGGAACCGATCCGGAGCGAGGGCGTGGACGCGGACCTGCGCGCCGAGGTGCACGGTGTCGGCGGCGTACACGGCCGGGCTCCACGCCGGCGGCGGCTGCGCGCCGCTGTCCGCGGTCCAGCCGACGCGCTCGCCCGGGAGCGACAGATCGGGCGCCGGCGGGCCGTCCGTCGAGCGCGACTCGAAGTAGAGGAAGGGGCGCGGGGAGGCCGACGCGACGTGCGCCGACGGCGCGAGCGACATCGCCGGCGCGAGGCGCTCCGCGGTCAAGCTGCCGTCCTGCTGGCGGCTCAGGAAGGCGACCCCGAGGGGCTCCGGCGCCCGGCCCAGCGAGACGCCGGCGAGGCACCGCGCGCGCTCGAGCGCCGCCCGGATCGCGGCCGCGTCGGCGGCGCTGCTCCACGCGTGGACCACGAGGCCGCGATCGGTCATGCACAGCGCCGAGCGCTCGACGACGAGGTCGTCGCCGTCGCCGGGCGAGAGCGTCGCGTCGGCCGGCGCGCGCTCCGCGAGGGGGCCGGCGAGGGCGGCGAGCGCGGCCGCGGGGCCCGCCGCTTCGAAGAAGGAAGGGCCCTGCCACAGCGCCCAGGGAAAGCGCTGGCCGCCCCCGTCGCGGAGATCGCGGGGGCTCGCGGCCGGCGGGCGCTGCCAGAGCGCCCAGGGCACGCGATCGACGTCGCCGCGCGACGGCCACGCGCCGAAGTACGGCCGGCCCGAGAGGTCGACCGCGAGCGTCGCCGCGCCGTCGCGCGGCGGCACGAGCGCGCGGCCGCCGACGACCATGCCGAGCGCCTCCGCCCCGGCGGGGGGCGCGGCCGGATCGTGCGGCCCGACGCCGAGGCCGATGGCCCCGCGGAGCGTCGACGCGTCGGGGAGCTGCCCCGTGCCGCGCGGGCCGACCGACGGCCTGGGCGCCTCGAAGCCGGCCTGCAGGGTGAGCTTGATGTGCCGCGTGTCGATCGCGAACAGGTGAACGCGCACCTGCTCCCGCTGCGGATCGGGGCGGATCGTCGTCGCAGCGAAGGGGCTGGACGGGCGCTGCGGGTCGCCCTCGATGCCGGGGAGCGAGGGCGCCACGAGCACCCAGTCACCCTCCCCCGGGAGCGGGGGCTGGACCGCCGGCAGCACCTTGGGCGGCGGCCAGAGCGAGGGCCACCCCTCCGGCGCGGGCTCCGGCGACGCGGCGCCGTGGGTCAGGTACGCGGCGGCCGGCTCGGCGCGGAGGCCCGCCGCGGCGCGGTCCGCGGCGAGCGCGAGCCGCTCGACCGCGGCGGCCGCCCCCGGACCGAGCAGGCGCCCGGCGGACGGCCCGGCGAGCTCCAGGAACGACGGCACGCGGCGCGGGACGTGGTGCACGCGGGCGCCGAACGCATCGCGCCCGCCCGTGTCGACCTCGCCGGTGGCGGCGTTGAGCGCCGCCGGCACCGCCTCGGGTCCGAGGGCCATCACCAGGCCCTCGTCGACGAGATCGAGCCGCGCCGACGCGGGCGGGCTGTCGAAGACGATCTCGCTGCGCGACGCGCCGTCCACGCTCCCGGTCTCGAGCCAACCGTCGACGGCCGCGCGGAGCCGCTCGCCGAGGGGCCGAGGCCCCGGGGGCGCGCCGCCGAGATCCAGCAGCGTGATCCCCTGCACGACGCCGAAGGCGGAGGTGGTCACCGCGACGCGTCGGCCGCGGGCGACCAGGCTGCGATCGTCGCCGAGGGGCGTCTCGGTCAGGTTGTGGACGCCGCCGAGGCTCACCGGCCGGCCGGAGCGGGTGAGCCGCACGCGCGCGCGGTACAGGTCGGCGGCGCCGCGCCCGTCCGCCGCGGGCTCGGCGCCCGCCGCGGGCTTCCCGTCCGCCGCGGGCTCACCGGCCGGCGGTCGCGGGACGCCCAGGAACAGCACCCGGCGGCCCAGCAGCGCGTCGGAGAGGAACCCGCCGCGCTCCTCCCAGACGAAATCGTCCGGGCTGACGGCGCCGCCGATCGCCTCCCCGAGCATCCCGGCGATGGCGTCGGCGGTCCGCGCCGGCGGGGACGGCGTCGAGAGCCGCGCGCCCGCCCCGAGCAGGGCGACGCCGAGCGCGATCGGGAGCCGGCCCCGGAGGTGATCGACCCATGTGGAGAGCGGCCGTCCGGTCATTCCTGCGCGAGCGCGCTCCCTCCTGCAGCCGCGCCCGCCTGGGTCGCCGCGGCGCGCGATCCGATCCCGAGGAGCTGGCGCGCGCGGTCCGGATCGACCACCTCTCGGCCGATGCTCCGCGCGAAGGCGGCGGCGCGCGCGACGAGCGGCGCGCTCCCCTCGGCGAGCACGCCCTTGTCCAGGTAGATGTTGTCCTCCAGCCCCACCCGCGCGTGCCCGCCGAGCTGCATGGCGAGCTCGGTCATCGGGCGCTGGTGGCGGCCGACGGCGGCGACTCCCCAGCTGGAGCCTCGCGGGATCTGGCTGATCATGAACCGGAGCACGTCCTCGCGCGCCGCGATGCCGCCGGGCACCCCCAGCACGAACTGGAAGTGGAGCGGCTCGGCGAGGAGCCCCTCGGCGAGCAAGCTGAGCGCCTCATGGATATGGCCGACCTCATAGCACTCGAGCTCGGGGACGCTCCCCGCCGCGCGGATCCGGGCTGCCATGTCCCGGATGAGCGGCCGGGTGTTGTCGAAGATCCCGTCGCCGAAGTTGAGCGTGCCGCAGTTCAAGGTGGCCATCTCGGGGTTGCAGAGCAGCGGCTGGGCGCGCTCGTCGACGCTCATCCCGACGGCGCCGCCGGTCGACGTCTGGACGATGACGTCCGTCGTCTCCTGGATGGCGGCGATCGCCTCGGCGAAGAGCGCGCGCGACTGGCTCGGCGTCCCGTCCGGGTTCCTGACGTGCAGGTGGACCACCGCGGCGCCCGCGTCGCGGCAGCGCGCCGCCTCGTCGGCGAGCTCGCGCGCCGTGACCGGCAGGTGCGGCGTCTGCGCCCGGGTCGTCTCGGCGCCGACGATCGCCGCCGTCAGGATCAGGGCGCTCTGCAGCGGCGTGACGATGATCCGGGGGGGCGGCGTGATGATCGGCCGCGGCTCCGGGAGCTGCGCGTGGTCCGGGGGCGGCGCCGACAGCGCCGGCAGGACGAGGCGCGGCCTTCGCTGAAGCTCCTTCGGGACGACACAGGTGCCGAGCGCCCGGCAAACGATGATCGGCTCGGCCAGCGCGTCCGCCGCCGAGGGCGCTACCCCGGCTTCGCGGACGCTGGCGACGACCTTGCGCGCCTCGAAGGCCATCGCGCGCGACGTGGCGCCGACCTTCGTGACCACCCCGGTCGCCTCGATGAAATCGCCTGCTCGGACCGGGGCAAGGAACTCGACCGCCTCGTACGCACGGAAGAGCCCCTCGTCGCCGTCCAGACGGATGAGGAGCTCGGTGGCGACGTCGCCGAAGAGCGCGAGAATACGCGCGCCATCGCACAGCTCCCCCGCGTAATGTGCGTCGTGCGCGCCCATCCTGACGCGCAGCGTGATCGTGAGACCAACCCCAGTGCTCATGGGCGTGAAGACTCAACAGTCGACAGTCGTTAGTCAACAAGGGAAACTCCCCCTGCCGATGAACCTCGTAGAAGCCAGAAATCTCCCGCGCCACGTCGGAATCATCATGGATGGCAACGGCCGCTGGGCGGAGCTGCGCGGCGAGCCGCGCGAGGCCGGGCACAAAGCCGGCAGCGCCGCCGTGCGGCGGATCGTGCGTGTCTGCCGGAGGCTCGGCGTCGAGGCGCTGACGCTGTACGCCTTCAGCGAGCAGAACTGGGCGCGGCCTCAGAACGAGGTCGACGCGCTCATGGGCCTCTTGCGCGAGTTCCTGATGACCGAGCGCGGCGAGATCCTCGAGAACGACATCCGCCTGGTCGCGATCGGCGACATCAGCCGGCTCCCCGAGGCCGTGCGCGACGTGCTCGACCCGCTCCGGAAGGCGTCCGCCACGAACCGGCAGATGACGCTCGCGCTGGCGCTGTCCTACGGGGCGCGTGAGGAGATCGCCGCCGCGGCGCGCGAGCTCGCGATGGAGGCGGTCGCCGGCAGGCTCGATCCGGAGACGATCGACGGGGCGCTGCTCGCCGCGCGGCTGCCGAGCCTGAGCGTGGGCGAGCCGGATCTCATCATCCGCACCGGCGGCGAGCAGCGGCTCTCCAACTTCCTGCTCTACGGGGCCGCGTACGCCGAGCTGTCGTTCACGGAGCGGCTGTGGCCGGACTTCACCGAGGACGACCTCTTCGCGGCCATCGCGGCCTACCAGCTGCACGACAACGCCGACGAGCCCGCGGAAGGGGCGGAGGGCGGCGGCGAGGGCGAGGCGGCCCGCGCGAAGGGCGCGCTCGACGCGGGACGGCCGTGGCGCGCGCTCGATCTCGCCTCTCACAACGGTTCACGAACGGGAGTCTGACGCTTGGCTGCTTCCAACCTCACGATGCGGGTCATCACCGCGATCGTGGCCGCTCCGATCCTCCTCTCGCTGCTCTACCTCGGCCCGAGCTGGGGGTGGGCCGCGCTCATCGCGGCCGCCGCGGCCATCGGCGCGCTCGAGTTCTTCGCGATGACGCACGCGGACGACCTCGCGGCGCGCGTCGCCGGCGTCGCGCTCACCCTCGCCGTCGTCGGCGTGCTCTGGCGCTTCGGGGGCTCGCCGGGCGCGCTCCTCGCGCTGATCTTCCTGCTCCCGCTCGTCGCGATGCTCGTCACGCTCGTGCGCCTCGGCGAGATGCGCACCGCGGCGCTGCGCGTGCTGGCGATGACCTTCGGCCCGCTCTACGTGGGCGGCGGGCTCGGCGCGCTGGCGCTCCTCCGGCGCGACGCCGGCGCCGACGGCCCCTCGTTCGTGGTGCTGGCGCTGCTGCTCTCCTGGTTCTCGGACACGGGCGCCTACTTCGCCGGCCGCTTCCTCGGCCGGCGCAAGCTCTACGAGGCGGTGAGCCCCAAGAAGACCGTCGCGGGCGCCCTCGGGGGCCTGCTGTTCGCGGTGCTCGGCGCGCTCCTCGCCCACGTCTGGTTCCTCCGGTCGCTGCCGCTCGTCGACGCTGTCGCGCTCGCGATCGTCGCGGGCGGCCTCGGTCAGGCGGGGGACCTCGGGGAGTCCCTGTTCAAGCGGTCCTTCGGGATCAAGGACTCTGGCGGGATCGTGCCCGGCCACGGCGGCATCCTCGACCGGGTCGACGCCCTGCTCGTCACCGGGACCCTCACGTATCTGTACGTCCTGTGGTCGAGATCATGAACGGCGCCTCGCGTCGCGCACTGCCAGGCTGACGCATTGCCGCGGCCGTCCGGATCGCGATGACGCGCCGCATGATTGCGCCCGACATTGAACTGGGGGGCGCGGCGCACTAGAAAGTTACAGAGCCATGGAAGATCAAGTCAGTACCAAGGTCACGACTCCGCCGGTGAGCACCCCTCCTGCTCCGGGCCAGAAGCACAAATACGAGTTCTTCAAAGTCATCCAGGGTTATCTCGACGAGGCCGCCCGCCTGATCGAGCTGCCGGGTTACATCACCACGATCTTGAGCCAGCCCAAGAACGAGGTCATCGTCAATTTCCCCGTGCGGATGGATGACGGCAGCATCCGGCTCTTCAAGGGTTACCGGATCCAGCACAACAACCTCCTCGGGCCGTTCAAGGGAGGCGTTCGCTATCACGAGACGGTGTCGCTCGACGACCTCAAGGCGCTCGCCGCGATGATGACGTGGAAGTGCGCGCTCATGAACCTGCCGCTCGGCGGCGGCAAGGGAGGCATCAAGTTCAACCCGAACGAGGTGTCGCGCGCCGAGCTCCAGCGCATCACGC
Organism: Sorangium sp. So ce887; assembly: GCF_051521455.1. Lineage (NCBI taxonomy): Bacteria > Pseudomonadati > Myxococcota > Polyangiales > Polyangiaceae > Sorangium > Sorangium sp. So ce887. The sequence continues at coordinate 8,750,378 of NZ_CP150354.1, forward strand.
GCCGCTTCTTCCATGCGCTCGGCTCGAACATCGGCCCGGAGACGGACATCCCTGCTCCCGACGTCGGCACCGACGCGAAGACCATGGCGTGGGCCATGGACACGTACATGAACACCGTCGGACAGCTCTTCAAGCAGGCGGTGAAGGGCGTCGTGACGGGCAAGCCGGTGGCGTCGGGCGGCACGTACGGGCGAGAGAAGGCCACGGGACAGGGGGTCGTCCACTGCATCACCGAGTGGGCCGAGGACAACGACGTGAACCTCGGCGGCGCGACGCTGCTCGTGCAGGGGTTCGGCAACGTCGGCTCGAACACGGCCGTGCTCCTGTCGAAGCTCGGCGCCTCGACGATCGCGGTCGGCGACCACACCGGGTATCTCTACAATCCGGAGGGGTTCAATCCGCACAAGCTGCAGGACTACGTGAAGAAGCACCGCTCGATCGCGGGCTACCCGGCCGGCAAGCCGATCAGCCGCGAGGAGTTCTTCCGGCTCAAGGCGGACATCTTCATCCCGGCGGCCCTGGAGAACCAGGTCGGCGTGGAGGAGGCGAGCTGGCTGCAGGTCCGGCTCGTGGCCGAGGGCGCGAACGGGCCGTGCTCGCCCGAGGGGGAGAAGGTCCTCCTGGAGCGCGGGATCGACATCCTGCCGGACGTCCTCGCCAACTCGGGCGGCGTCACGGTGAGCTACTACGAGTGGGTGCAGAACAAGCGCTCCGAGACGTGGACGCTCGAGGAGGTCGACGCCCGGCTCGAGAAGGCGATGAAGCGGGCCTACCGCGAGGTGACCGAGATGGCGCGGCAGAAGAAGTGCACGCTGCGCCTCGCCGCCTACGCCGTGGCGCTGCAGCGGCTCGCCGCCGTGTACGGCGAGCGCGAGATCTTCCCGTGAGCCGGGGCGCGGCGCGGGCCGCGCGCGGCTGAGCTGCGGAGCGGGGTGGGGCGGAGGGTTCCGGGGCGGGGGGGCGGGAGCGGGCCTTCCGGGACAGGGAACCGCCCCTCCGGGACACGGGGTGGCTCTTCCGGGACAGGGAACCGCCCTTCCGGGACACGGGCGCCCGTGTCCCCGTGCCTCGTGGCCGACACGACGTGCATTCCTTCAAGCTGGCCCGGCGCGCGCGGCGAACGACACTCGAGGCTCACGGCGGGAGCAAGCGGCACGGAGGATCGACTCGGCCTGCTGCAGGGCGCGTGGAGGTGCCCTGCAGCAGGCCCTCTTCGCCGCGGAAAGGACCGTCAGTAGCCGCGGTGCACGTGGAAGACCAGGTTGTTCGCGACGGTGGTGCCGTCGCGGTTGATGATCGTCCACTTCTGGAGCGTCGTGTCGTAGCGCAGCGCGCTCCGCTTCGTGTGCAGGGTGCCCGTGCCGCTGAAGCTGTGCGTGAAGAAGAGGCGGGCGTCGGGCACGCCGTTGATGTTCGGCTCGTCGATGACGAGGGCGTTACCGACCCGTGTCGCCGGGCTCGATGTCACCTTGAAGTCGCCGCCCAGCTTGACCGCGAACAACGCTCCGGGCTGGAGTGTGCCCTGGTCCTCGTTGTAGACGACCCACTTCTGCACGCTCGTATCATACCAGACACCCACAGGATGGTTGTTGTAGACGCCCGGTGCTCCCGGCAGGTTCCAGATGCGGCTCACCTGCACGGCGATGGACGGGCGCCCGTTGAGCGCTGGATGATTGATGGTCGAGATCGTGCCCGTGGGATTGTTGGCGGCCGTGACCTCATGGATGAAGACGCTGTCGCTGGGCGGCATCGCGCGGACCGAGAAGCGCACGCCCAGCGGCATCGCGGCGAGGTCCTCGTTGTAAACGGCCCACCGCTGCAAGGCTGTGTCGTACCAGACGCCCACGTGGCGGTCGTTGCTGACGGCGCCGGCGACGGGTGACATGAGGAGGATGAGATCCGGCTTCCCGTTGAGCGCCGGATGATTGATGTGGCTCAAGCTACCCACCGTGGACGTCACCTCGTGGAACAACGAGACGGACCCCGCCTCCTCGTTGCGCGCCGCTTGGCGCATCGCCTCCTTGATGGTGCTCGCCGTGTTCATGTCGACGGTGGTCGGCGTCATCTCCGTGGGATCGGGCAGACCGTTCGGGCCGGTGGCCATGAATAGATAGGTCTGCGCGCTCTGATTGGCGGGCATGCCTCCCGTGGGGCTCTCGAATACCTGCCCGTTGAGCGCCGTGACCCTGAAGGTATCTCCGGCCCACAGCTCCAGGCTGTCGCCGAGCTGGAGCACCATGCCCGGCGCAGCCGGCGTGCTCTGCCCGTGCGAGAAGACCAACCGCGCCTGTCCGCTCACTTGCACGATCGTCGCCCCCTCGGCCCAGGCCAGGAAGACGCCGCCGCGCGCCGGCGTCATCGGCATCGGCAGGTCGGTCACCACGCGCGGATCCACCGGCGGCGGGCGCGTCGTGAACCAGTCCGAGTTGAACGTGCAGCTGAGGCAGGGCCACGGCCGCGGCAGATCGGGCAGGACCGCTTCTCGGTAGATGCACCCCCCGGAGGGGCAGATCTTCGACCAGTCGATGTTCTGAGGGAACGACTCGTCCGCGCAGTTGACCGAGATGCCATCGAACTCCTCCGTCTGCGGATCGACCCAGCTCTCGCAGGCATCGGAAGGCGTGTCATCGGCGAGCGTGCCGTCGTTCTTCATGTCACCCACTTGGAGCTGCGGGGGCGAATCGAAGTCGGTCTCGGCGAGCCCGACGCCGTGGGGGACGCCCTCCAGCATGAACTGCGGCGTCTTGACGAACACCTCGCAGAGATCTCTCAGGGCGGCATTCCCCTGCGCCGCCGTGGTGTACGCGCTCGCAAACGTCGCGGTCATCGATTTCCCGAGGAACGTGCTGAGAGCCGTCGCCTCGCCGGAACCGGCCGAGAGGCCGCGCCCGAGGAGGCGGAAGCGCAGCGCCTCGACGGCGCCGCGCACGGTGACCCCTCCGGTCACGGCGCGGTCGGTGAGCGCGTCGATCCAGTCGCGTGAGATCGCCGCCGGTCGATCGCAGCGGCCCGCGGAGGCCTCCCACCCGAGCATGGAGTACTGCGATGACGTCGGGTTCGCCGTGCTCAGGCGCGAGAGATGAAGACCCATCGCCTCCGCCTGGGAGGGCGTCGGGTACGTGGTCGATTGGGGGAAGTGAGTGACCCAGCGCTTGCCGCCGACCTTCCAGTCGAGCGCCGACGCCTTCATCCGAAAGAGCAGATCCGCGGAGCGTCGATGAACGGCGTCGCCCACGTAGTCCTGGGCCGGCGTATCGATGAACGGCTCGAAGACCTTGGGCATCGTCTCCGAGGATTCAGGCAAGCGGTTGAAGTATGGCGACGTGACGATCTCGGTGAGCAACCCCTTGAGCGACCAGCCCCGTCCGGCGACGTGGTTCTCGGCGAGGTTCCAGAGCAGTTTGTGCTCGTCCGTGTTGCGGGAGGTGAAGTTCGGGATGGTCAGCGGAGCGCCGAAGAGCTCCCTCCAGACGTCGTTGGCGAAGGCGGCCGCGAGCCAGAAAGCGCCGAGCGTCCGGCCTTGATTCGCATGGCCCGATCCCGTGTCGAGATCACCGGAGTCGTACGATTTACGCAGCGCGAGGAACCCCTCCTTCAGCCGATCATCGAGCGCCCACACCGTCGTGCTGCTCGCGTCAGGGAGCAGGAGGCCGGTCCCGCTCGGTGTGGCGGTCGACGTGTCGTTCGAGAAGCTGCCGCAGCTCGCCCCGTCCCAGCCGACGAAGGGGACATTCGCCCCCTGGGACCGACGGAAGGACCCTACCCAGTCGGCGTCCGTCGGCGTCTGGAACGAACCGGAGGCCGCCCATGCCGAGAGGCCCGAGAAGACGCGCCCCTCCTGCCCATTCGCCCAGTCGTAACCGGGAGTGAAATAGGACGCCGCAGGCGACGACACCGAGCTGAAGTGCGTGCGATGGCACTGCAGGCATTCCATCGATTTGTTCGCATAGACCTGCGTGAAGTGCTCCGCGATCTGGCGCTGCTTGACGTACGTCTCTGCATCATCGGTTCCATACTGGCGTACCAGCGCGAAGACGAACCCGCGGTAGGCCGGAAAGACGTTGTCCATGAGGAGCGACCCGCGCACGACGTCGGCCATGTTGTACGTGCCCGGGGACGCCGGAACAGAGGGCTCGTCCACGCTCTCCGACAGGGAGGTGGCGTTCCCGAGGCGCCGCGTGTAGAGGACGACTTTCGCCGCCCTGATCTTGGAGCTGTCGCTCGATAGCAGCGGCTGGGAGAAGCAGTCCGACTGGCTGCGCGCTCCCTCCCGATCCACGCGCATGCGGTCGAGCAGCACGCCGGTCCAGCGATCGACGAAGGCCGGATGCTCCATGAGCGCCTCGGCCATGCGGGCGCGGCCGACGCGCGCGGTCATGAGGGTGAGGAACTTGAGCTCGCCGAAGCTGCGCACAGGCCTGCCGAGCAGCGCCGGTACGACCTGCTCGACCCAGGCCGCGTTGCCCGCGTCCACTCCACCGGGGGACGTAGGCTCCGGCGCGAGCGCCGCTTGGCTTACGCCGGGAGGGGCTTCTTGCGGCTGCGGCTCGGTCGTGCTGCAGCCCGCCAGCAAATTGCCGGCGAGCAGCACGGCGAGCGCTCCCCGCGCCGACTCCATCATTTTAAGTTTCATGCGATCTCCTCTCACGCCTGGAAGAACGGCTGCTCGTACGACGACGGTATCCCCGGCGGCAGTTCGTTGAACGCAAAGTTGTCCGTGCCGTGCGGATCGATACCGGCCGCCGTCAGCGCCACGCACGCGAGGTTGGCCGGCGTGTACCTGCCGGCCGGAGAACCCGCCGTCCAGTCGATGGTGCCGATCAGCTTCGGCTCCCCCGAGGCCGTGGGCTGGATGGGACCACCGATGAGCACGACCACGTAGCCTCGACCGTAGTGGTTGCGGCCCGTGCTTCCTTGCGGCAGCGGGGTGCGGCCGAACTCCGTGTTGAGGATGATCAGCGTGTCGTCGACGCTGATGCGGTCCGTCGCCGGCGTGCTCGTGCTCGTCACCCGAGACAGCTCCTTGAGGAGCAGAAACAAGTTGCCGAACGTCACGCCGGCGGTATGCCCGTGGCCGTCGTACGCGGCTGCGGTGTCAGTTCCGACGCCGACATCGACCATGCCCACGTAACGCGTGCCCTTCGTGTTGAAGAGCCACGCCGCCATATCGAGGCATGCCGCCGTGGTGTTGCGCGGCGTTCCAGCGGAGGACACGTTCGTCGAGCAATGCGTGGCCGACGCGCCCTCGCCGCGGAGGCTCGAGTTGAATACGCTCGTGAGGCTCGGGCTCCCGGGCAGGCTGTCGAGCGCGGCTCTATAAGCGTCGTACCCGCGAGATCGAGATCCGTCAAGGTGGGTCTCATAGACGTCGGCGTAGTAGCTCGTCAGCGCATCGGCTCCCGCGTTGACGCCGGTCCGCGAGGCCCAGTCGGCCATCTCGCTCACGCCGGAGCTCATGGGGACGAGCACGGGCCGCGCCGCGGAGCCGTGCGCGCCGACCGAAAGCCACGCGGAGAACGCGTCGTCGTCTCCGGGGAAGAAGCGCCCGTTATCGGGCATCAGGACGTAGGACGTGTGCTGTCCCGGGTGGCGGCGCTTGATCGCGGCGCCGAGGCTCGCCGCGCGCCCATCGCCCAGACGACGTCCCGTGAGCGCGAGCGGGATCGCCACAGGATGCGCGGTGAACTCGTGCGTCATCGTGACGACGCGCGTACGGGCCAGGAGGTCGGGCCGGCTCCACAGGGGGGACGTCGCGACGCTCCATCGCATCCCCCCGAACGTCTGCAGGGTCGTTCCATTTTGGGTACTTCCGCAGTGCGTCAGCAGCGCCGTCGAATTGAATGCGTTGAGCTGGCTGGCAGTGAACAGGGTATCTCGCAGATCGACATAGAACGACTCCCACGCGGAGAGCCCCCCGTAGAGGAAGATCTCGAGGATCTTCTTCGGCCCACCCCACGTGGCCACGTTCGGATACGGGGCCCAGGACTCCCCCACAGGGCCATCTGCCCAGGCGGGCCGGCCGGGCAACGCCGCTGCGGCGGCGAGCGCGCCGGCGCCCGTCAACAGTTTTCGTCGAGAAATCATGCTCTTCTCCTGCGTCTCAACACGGGACTGAAAGAAGCGCCGCGCCCGGCCGTAATCGCGATCGACGTGCCGGGCTGCGCAGCGGACAACGCTCTCGCCGAATTGCGAGCGCAGCGAGGCCCATGGCAAGGTCCGTTCCTGGTGCGTGAGCTCGGGACGCTGGGTGGCGATCGCTCAACGAGGGCGCGCGAGCGTGGCTCGTGCGTCGCACCACGCTGAGAGCATCTCCTTGTCGCCGGGGATGGGTCCCCGAGCGACCGCCTCGCCCGGCGTCCGGCGCTCGCTCCGCCGCACGAGGCGCAGAGTCATGGCCGAGCCGTGACATGTCACGGATCGAGCGTGACATGTCACGGATCGAGCGTGACATGTCACGGATCGAGCGTGCCCCACGGCAATGACCTTCCTGCGCTCGGCGGAGCACATGGAGAACTGGAAGCAACACCTGCCCGCGGCCCGCCGTCGGGGCGTCCTGCCGAGCCTGCATTACCCCGTGACCCGCCGCTTCCCCATAGTCCACGCGCCCGACGTGGGCCTCGTGGCGGCCGAGCTCCTCGCCGATGCCGGAGCCACGCCGGGCGGGCCCTGCGTCGTCCACGCGGGGCATATCGTGGAGTGAGCCCCGCCGGATGCCGCGGTGAGGACGGCGCAGGTGGCAGTGCGGCGGGGGCGGATCGAGGCGTTGGCGGTCGCGCTGCCGCCTCCGGCCCGCAGGCGAGCGAGGGCGCAGCAAAACAGCGCTCGACGCGCCGCGGGGGCCGCCCGATGGGCTGGCGCGGCGAGCGAGATCGATTCGAGGTCCGCGCGCCGCGGATTGCCTCCCAGCGCGCGGTGCGATACACGGTATCGATGAACTTCGCTCCTTGGCTCGGACTGGCAGCAATCTGCTTCTTCGTGGCGTGCTCCGGGGAGCGGGACGACCCTCCGGACGGACGCGGCGGCGCCGCCGGTGACACGATGACAGCGGGAGCAGCGGGGAGCGGCGGCGCGGGCGGCGGCAACCCAGCCGGCGTCGGCGGGGGCGGTGCGGGGGGAAGCGGCTGTGATCCGGAGCTCGCGCGCGCGAACAAGGCCCTCGTCGGACAGGCCCTCGACGAGCTGCTCGTCGACAAGGATGTCACGGCGGTCGATCGCTACTGGGCCGACCCGTACCTCCGGCATCATCCGGGGGCGCCGAGCAACCTCGCCGCGTTCAGGACCCTGATGGGCGATGAAGTCGCGTCGCTGGGGTTCGGCTACGAGCGCCTGCGCACGCTGGCCGAGTGCGACCTGGTGGTCGTGCATGGCCGCTACGCGGACGCCGGCGTGATCTTCGACATGTACCGCGTCAAAGACGATAAGATCGTGGAGCACTGGGACTCCAACACGGCCGAGGCATCGGATGCCGCCGGGCCGACGGAGATCGAGGACGAGGCGCTCACGGCGCAGAGCCGCGCGCTCGCGCTGAGCTTCATCGACGCCGTGCTCGTCGACGGGGAGCACGCGCGCGTCTCCGAGTTCCTCGACGCGAGCTACGTCGAGCACCGCTATGCCACGGCGACCGGCCCCGCCGCGCTCATCGAGTACGTGGAGAGGGACTACCTCACCTACTACAAGGTGCATCACGTCGTCGCCGATGGAAACTTCGTATTCACCCTCTCCGAAGTGTCGCGCGGCGGAGGCCCCTACGGTGTATATGACCTGTTCCGCGTCGACGACGGCGCCATCGTCGAGCACTGGGACTCGCGGCGCATCGTGCCCGCCTCGACCGGTAGCGAACTCCCGATCTTCTAGTGGCCGGAGCTCCGTGGCGCGCAGGAGGCGGTGATGTCGGCGCAGGGCCGATGATCTTGCGTCGCGGCCCGGCGGCCATGACCTCGGCCGCTCGGAGAGGTGCGCATGCCGGGCGAGCCGAGCGCGAGCACCCGCTGCCTAGGGTTTCGCGGCGGGGGCGCGCGTGATCTCGGCCGCCCGGCCGGCGACCCGGAGCGCCGTGCCCTGGAGGGCGTGCTTGTACTTGACGTAGCCGAGCGCGAGCACCCGCTGCCCGCGCGGATCCTTGACCTGGCTCGTGACGGCGCCCACGGCGGCGCCGTCGGGCAGCGCGATCTCCGCGCCCGCGGGCACGTCGCCTTCCCCCTCGACGGCGAGCTGCACGAGCCGCTTCTTGGCGTGGCCGCGCATCTGGAGCATGAACACCGTCTCCTGCCCCAGGTAACAGCCCTTGTTGAACGAGACGGCGCGCTCCTCGAGCGAGGCCTCCTGCGGGAAGTTCTGGTCGTCGAAGTCGACGCCGAACCGCGGGACGTTGTTCTCGACCCGGAGCACCTCCCACGCCGCCGCCGTCGCGGGCAGGACGGGGCCGGCCTCGCCCGGGGCGAGGAGCGCCGCGAGCACGGCGCCCTCGGCCTGCCGGGGCGCGACGAAGAGCGCGCCCCCGAGGCCGGTCCAGTCGACGATCGCCGCGTCCGCGCCGGCCGCGCGCCCGGCCACGGCGAGATCGGCCGCCCGCGGGCCGTGGGCGAAGACCCAGGCGTGCTCGCCGGAGGCGTCCGCGAGCTCGGCGTCCTCCATGATGAGGTAGCGCTCGAAGCTCTCGCGCAGCGCCTCGATGCGATCCCGCAGCGCGCCGACGTAGATGCGGTCCTCCGCGATCACGATCCACACCTCGGCGAAGATCTTCCCGGTCTTCACCACGTTGAGCCCGTACGCCCCGCCCGCGGGGGGCGGGACCTTCGCCCCGGCGGGCAGCGGCTTCTGCGGGGCGAGATCGCAGGTGACCAGGCCGTTCAACCAGGTCTGCCGGTCCGAGCCGGTGACGATCAGCGTCCCGAGCTCGGGCATGGCCTGCACGAGCGCCCCTTCGCGGAGCGCGCGCCGCTGCTCGTCCAGTTCGTGGGCGTTGTTCATCAGGGCCAGATCGTGGAGGCGGGAGCCCGGGGCGTCGAGGGGCGGCCCGACATTTCGGCGGCCGCTCCGCCCGCGCTCAGGGATCGACCTCGGCGACGAGCGCCGGGAACTGGGCCGACGTGTGGACGGCCGGCGGGACGATCACCGCGTCGACGTGGCCCGCGAGGCGGCGGAGCGCGTCGGCGTCGGCCGAGAGCACCTCGGCGACGACGGTGAGCGTCCTCGGGAGCGACGCGATCGACGCGATCACCGCCTCCGCCGTGGCGCCCCGGACCAGGATCGCGCGCGCGCCGACCTTCGCGGCGGCCTCGACCCCCTCCGGGCTCTCGGCCAGGGCGAGCGGCAGCATGCGCATCGTCCTCGCCCCCTTCGCGAGGCGGTCCCACTCGTCGAGCGGCAAGAGCGCGTCGATGCAGACCCCGTCCGCCCCGTGGTAGCGCGCCGCGAGCGCGCCGTCGCGATCACCCACCCGGGACAGGCAGAGCGACGGCACGGTCCTCGTCGCGCGCGCAGCCCCCTGCATGGCGGGCCCCGCCTCGGCAAACGCGAGGGCAGAGATGTTGAGCTCATGGAGCCGCAGCGCATCCTCCGCGGGCGATTCCGAGCCGACGAGCCCGACCAGAGCCATGTTCTTTCTACGGGTGGAGATCACCTGGAGAAGATCGCGTGTGGACGGGACGATCGATCCCGCATCGAAATCCGGCATGGGAGGGCCGGTAGACGAGCCGAACGCGCGGGTCAAGCGAGGGATCGCTCGAGCTCCTCGAGCGCGGGTCGGGAATTCATGGCTGGAACGTCCTGCGCGCGCATCCACACCGCCGTCTGATCGCCCTCGTAGCAGACGCGGTCCTCGTGCCGGAACTCGAACGCATAGCGGATCATGTGCCGCTTTTCGCCGAGCCGGGAGCGCGTCGCCACGCACGTCGCCTCGATGGGCGCGCCCGGCTGGACCAGCTTGCGAAAGACCACCCGGTGGATGTTTGTACCATAGCCGATCCAGCCCTCGCGGTGCCGCAGGCCGAGCAGGTGGTAGGCGTGCACGAAGCCGAGCATCCCCGTCGCGTGCACCAGGATCGCGCCGGCGACGTGGCGCGGGTGCAGCAGCGGGTGCGCCCGCTGCGCGTCGACGAGCGGCATCGGCTGGTCGGTCGGCATGCGACAGCGCACCAGGCTCTTCCCGGCGTCCACCTCGAGGAGCTCGTCGAAGAAGAGGACCGAGGGGTCGTAGGGCAGGTCCGCGAGGAACTCGGCGTCGAACGGACCCAGCTTCACAGGAGGGGGCGCGCCGCTCGCCGCGCCGGGTGCAGAGGTCGTCATCGGTTGGCTCTGGGATCCCGGATCCCCGAGGCAGCTCCCTAGCAGCGGCCGATCGCGTGGGCAACGGTCGTCACGAGCCGGAGAAAATTCGGCGGCTCATCGGAATGAGCCACGGGGGGGTGCCGTTGGAAATCGTTGGAGCTCCATGGATTTCCAGGCGCTCTATCGAAGGTCTGCGGCTAAGGTTCTGTGATGCACACGACAGACTCCCTCGACCGCTTCATGGCGGATGTCCGGGCGGGCCTGAAGGCGTCGCCGAAGCACCTCTCGCCGGAGTATTTCTACGATGCGCTCGGCTCGCACCTCTTCGAGGCAATCTGTCAGCTCCCGTGGTATCCGCTGACGCGCGCGGAGCGGGCGCTGCTCGAGCGGCACGCCGAGGAGATGGTCGCGCCGTTCGGGGCCGGCGCCTCGATCGTCGAGCTCGGCTGTGGCAGCGGAGAGAAGCTCGCCTTGCTGGCGGCGCCGCTCTGCAAGCGGGTGCCTCGCCTCAGCGTACACCTCGTGGACGTGTCGGAGACGGCGCTCGACCTCTCGCGCCGGACCCTGGGCCGCCTGCCGCGCGTGGAGACGTCGGCCCACCGGGCGAGGTACGAGGAAGGCCTGTCCCGCGCGACGGCGCGGCGCGCGATCGACGCGCGGGGCGGCGAGGGCGCCGTCCTCGTGCTGTTCCTCGGCTCGAACATCGGCAACCTGGCCCCGGCGGCCGCGGCGGCGTTCCTCGCGGCGCTGCGCGCCTCGCTCCGCGCCGGGGACGGGCTGCTGCTGGGCGCCGACCTCGTGAAGCCCGCGGCGGATCTGGTGCTCGCGTACGACGATCCGCTCGGCGTGACCTCCGCCTTCAACAAGAACCTGCTCGCGCGCATGAACCGGGAGCTCGGCGCGACGTTCGACCTCCGCTCGTTCGATCACCGCGCGACGTGGAACGCGCAGGGCTCGCGCGTCGAGATGCACCTCGTCAGCCGCCGGCGGCAGTCGATCCGCGTGGGCGCGCTCGACCTCGAGGTCGCCTTCGAGGAGGGCGAATCCATCTGGACGGAGAGCTCGTACAAGTACGAGCCGGACGACGTTGTGCGCATGGGGGAGCGCGCGGGCTTCCGCTGCTGCAAGCAGTGGATCGAGCCGATCGGGCGGTTCTCGACGACGCTGCTCCTCGCCGAGGAGCGCGCGGGGAGCCGATGAGCCAGCAGGCTCAGCGCAGCGCGCCGTCCGGCGGGATCGCGACACGGCGCGCCGCGCGTCATGCGCCATCAGGAAATGCCCGTACGCACAGGCATCCTAATTTGACGCGTTGCCCGGCGTCGCGTAATCCACTCGGTCATGTCAGGCAGTCGTAGTCCTCGCGGGCCTGCGGCGCTCGCGCTCTGCGGGTCGTTGCTGGGACTGGCGTTCAGCGCCTCGTCGACGTTCGACTACATCCGGCACCTCGACCGGCAGGTCCATGATCTGCACTGCAGCTTCATTCCCGGCCTCGACGCGCAGGCGGGCGCCGACACCGCGTGCCGCGTGGCCATGTACAGCCCCTACTCCGCGCTGTTCCGCGAGAGCTTCTGGGGCGGTATCCCGATCTCGCTGTTCGCGCTGGGCGCGTTCGCGTTCTTCGCGGCGTTCGCGCTCTACGTGCTGCTCTCGGGCCAGCACGCGCCGCGGCGCTCGGCGCACTTCCTGTTCGTCGCGGGCCTGACGCCGCTCGCCGTGTCGATCCTGATGGCGCTCATCTCGGCGCTGCGCCTCGGGGTGTTCTGCAAGACGTGCGTCGGCATGTACGTCTCGTCGGCGCTGCTCGCGGCCGGCGGTATCTGGGCGTTCGTCGAGGACCGCAGGGCGGCGCGCGCCGCGGCCTGGTCCAGCGCGACGCCGAGCCCGGCCGGGGCGGCCGGGGTGGGGCCCACGGTGCCCATGGCGCCCCTGGGCGTCGACGGGCCGGGCAGGGCGGCCCCCGCGCCCGCGCGCCGCATGGGCTCGAAGCTGCTCCTGCCGGGGTGGCTCGTCGCGCTCGGCGTGTGCACGGTGACGCCGGCGCTGCTCTACGCGAGCGCGCTGCCGAGCTACGCGCGCTACCTGACCGGCTGCGGCAAGCTGGAGAGGCCGACCGAGCCGAACGGCGCGCTGCTCCACGTGAAGCAGCCGGGCGCCGTGCAGCCGGCGACGATCTTCGTCGATCCGCTCTGCCCGACGTGCAAGGCGTTCCACCAGCGGCTCGTGTCCGAAGGGGTGTTCGAGAAGCTCGACACGACGCTGGTGCTGTTCCCGCTGGACAGCGAGTGCAACTGGATGCTCGACCGGCCGGTGCACCCGGGCGCGTGCCTCCTCTCCAAGGCCATCCTCTGCAGCGATCACCGGGCGATGGATGTGCTCGAGTGGGCCTACGACAACCAGGAGGATCTGCTCGAAGGGGCGAAGGCGGGGGCCGGCACCGCCAACGTGCAGGCGGCGATCCGGCAGCGCTGGCCGGGGCTCGACGCGTGCATGGACTCGAAGGAGACGGCGCTGCGGCTGAACCGGATGCTCCGCTACATCGTGGACAACAAGCTCCCTGTCTCGACGCCGCAGATGTTCCTGGGCACGACGCGGCTCTGTGACGAGGACACGGACATCGGGCTGTCGTATGCCATAAGGCAGCTCGCGCCGGCCCTCCGGACGAGGTGAGGTGGTCATGAGAGGCGCAGGGATCATCGGGATCGTGGCGGGGTGCGCGATGCTTGTCGCGTCCGGCGTGACGGTGCACGGGGAGGTGCAGGCCGCTTCGCAGCGCCTGAAGACGGGGGTGGCCGCGGCGGTGAGGCCGGCGGTGGCCATCGCCAACGACGCCGAGGCGCCGTACTGCACGCCGGCGTTCAAGACGGTGCTGCAGCGGGTGCTCAACGCGTGCGGCCTGGTCGGGGCCGAGGCGCGGCGCGGGTGCCAGCCGGCCGACGTGAAGACGCTCGCGTCGATCAGCGACGACGACTTCAACGCGCTCTTCACGCCGCTGAAAACGCGCGGCGGGGTCGTGATGTTCGACGACGCCTCGGAGAAGCTCGACGACGACTCGAGGAAGATGGTCGAGGAGATGTGGCTCGATCGGCGCGGGGCGCGCTACTTCTTCATCGTCGCCCGGGCGTCGAAGACGGGGACGCCGGAGTTCAACCGGACGCTGTCGCACAAGCGCGCGAACAGCGTGCTCTTCGACATCTCGGACAAGTTCAAGGAGCAGGACCTGGACAAGAAGGTCGGGATGCTGTGGCTCGGGAACGAGTTTGCCCAGCTCGGCGCGGAATACTGCCAATGGAACGTCTCGCGCAAGAACAAGGCATGTACGGCAGAGGCCATCAACCGGAGCGCGTTCGTCTCCTGGGTGGACTGCCAGCTGTGAGCGCCGTCAGGAGGAGCATCGCGCTCGTCGCGCTCGCCGTGGCCGCGGGGCTCGCGGGCGGGTGCGATGGGGAGAAGGCGGATCTGCCGCTGCCCCCGACGCCCGGCCAGGGGCGGAGCAACGCGGTGACGGCGCCGGGCGCGGCCGCGACGGCGACGGCGAGCGCCAGGGCGCCCGCGAGCGCGGCCGCGCCGGCGGCGCCGCGGCTGCTGTGCGCGGGGCAGTCGCCGCGGCCGGCGCCCTCGTCGGGCGGGCTCACGGCGGTCGCAGCCCAGGGCGCGGAGCCGCTGCCGGCGAACATCGGGTTCGGCGTCGGCAAGTGGGTGTGGGTGAACTTCTGGGCGGCGTGGTGCAAGCCGTGCCTGGAGGAGATGCCGCGGCTGCTCGCGTGGCAGCAGAAGCTGCGGGCGGCCGGCGTGCTCGTCGATCTGGCGTTCATCTCGATCGACGACGACGAGCGGCAGCTGTCGCGGTTCCTGGAGGCGCAGCCGGGCACCGGGGTGCGCGCCTCGTACTGGCTGCCCGACGGGCCCCAGCGGGCGGGGTGGCTGCGGGCGCTCGGCGTGAAGGAGGCGACCGAGCTGCCGGTCCACGCGCTCGCGGCGCCGGGCGGACAGGTGACGTGCGTGATCCAGGGGGCCGTGGAGGACAGCGACTATCCGACCATCGCGGCGCTGCTCGGGGCGAAGAAGTAGGCGGCGGGGGCGCGCGGACGCGTCCCGGGGGGCGGGGGGGCTGGACGAAACGGTGCTAGCCAGGGGGATCCTTGGCACGCCGGAGACGATCGAGCTCTGCCCTCGCCTCGGCGAGATCTTTTTCAAGCAGCGCGGCACGGTCGGCCTCAGCCTGCGCGCGGTCGGCCTCGGCCTGCGCGCGGTCGGCCTCGGCCTGCGCGCGGCGCTCGGCGTCCTCCTTGCTCGCGAGCGCCTCGTTCAGGGCCGCTCCGAGCCGGGTGATCAGCTCGTCAGCCTCGAGGACCACGTCACTTCCGTGGAGGAAACGCAGCCGGTCGCCCTCGAGCATGATGTCGAGACCGAGGACTTCCGAGGAGAATCGGCCCTCCTGCGGCACGATCGGCCGATAGACGCAGGGCCGCGCGACGCTCCCCTCGCGCGCGCTCGGCAGGCGGTAGCCCTGGAGGATGCGCCGGCGACGATCGAAATAGAAGTACTCCTCGATGCCCAGGCGAGCATACCGCTCGACGTTCTCGATCTCGTCCTTTTGCCGGCTTCCCAAGACATGCACCTCGATCGCAAGGTCGAGCCCTCTGCCCTCGGTGGACACGACCCATTTCTCCCGATCGTGCGGCTCGACGTCGCGCACCGCGAGGACATCCGGGGCAAAATAGCGTTCGCCCGGGTAGTACACCGCCAGGTTGGAGGAGATGTAGATCCGGCGCCCGATCCGGCGGAAGAAGGCGTCGAGGGTGAAGCGAGCCCCCGTGGCAGCCTTTGTGTGCGTGTCGCCTTCCGGAGGAGGGGCCGCCTCAAGCGTGAACTCCGAAGGGAGCATGGCGACCACACGGGCGCGCTGCTCCGGGCTCATGCTGTCCCACGTTTCCTGCAACGGGGCGCGCGGGTCCTCGGGATCGATGCGGTAGTCGTCTGGGAGGCGGAGGACCATGGCCAGAGTCTACCCCCGAAATACGAGGGGCGCGATCGCTCTTCGTGTCATGAGGCCCCGTATCCAGGGGAGCATCTGCATCTCTGAGATACGGCAATGACGTCATCTCGTTTCAAAATCGTCCAGCCACCGGGCGCTCTCCCCGCGTCTGCCCATGCGCAGCGCCACCGAGGCACTCCGGGGAGCCGCGGCGCGCAGGGACGGCGACCTCGTGCGCGAGCAGCCACCGCTTCCTGTCGATGCCGGCGGAATAGCCTGTGAGCTCCCCGCCGGCGCCGACGACTCGGTGGCACGGGATGATGAGGCAGACCGGATTCCGGCCGTTCGCCATGCCGACCGCGCGGGACGCAGAGGGCTGCCCGAGCGACGCCGCGACCTCTCCGTAAGCACGCGTCGCGCCTGGCGGGATGCGCCGGACCTCCGCCCAGACACGACGCTGGAAGACGGTGCCGCCGGGCTCGACCTTGATGTCCGAGAGCGCGACGAGGTCGCCGCACAGATAAGCCCTCACCCGGCTGGAGAAGCCGCAGGGATCCGCGGCGCTGTGGAGCGCGACGACACCATACCGCGCCGCCAGCGATCGGCGGAGGCGCGGCGCGCAATCCGCGAAATCGAGCCCGTGAATCGCACCGCCCGCGGCGGCCAAAAGGATGACCCCGATCGGCGACTCCAGTTCATCCATCGAGAAATCCACGCGATACCTCCCTCTCCGCAGCCGGCTCGCCCCGCGCGTCCGCCATCCACAAGAGCATCGCGGCGTAGGCGCGCCAGGGGCGCCACGCCTCCGCCATCGCCAGGAGATCCGCGCCGGAGACGCCGCCGAGCGCGCGCCGCAGGCCGAGATCGGTGGCCGGGAACGCGTCCGGCTCGCGCAGCGCCCGCATGGCGACGTACTGGGCGGTCCACTCGCCGACGCCCGGCACGCGGCAGAGCGCGCGCACGGTCTCCTCCAGGCCGCGCGAGGCGTCGAGCGCGACCTCGCCGCGGGCCACGTGCGCCGCGAGGGAGGTGATCGCCGCCGCGCGCGCCCGCGGCACGCCGAGGTCCGAGAGATCGGCCGCGGCGAGCGCCCCGGGCGTCGGGAAGACGAGGCGGAGGCCCTCGGCGCCCTCGGGCGGGCCGCCGGGCAGCGAGAGCGGCTCGCCGTGCCGCTCGACAAGGCGGCCGGAGAGCTGCGTGGCGGCGCGCACGCTCACCTGCTGGCCCAGGATCGCCCGCACCGCGAGCTCGAAGCCGTCCCACGCGCCCGGCACGCGCACCCCCGGCAGCGCCGCGACCCGGGGGGCGAGCTGCGGGTCGGCCCCGAGGTGCGCCGAGATCGCGTCGGGATCGGCGCCGAGGTCGAAGAGCCGCCGCAGGCGCTCGGCGCAGTGGATCAGCCCCTCGGTGCCGGGCAGCCGCAGCCGCGCGAGGAGGCAGGCCTCGCCGGGCACCGGGCGCACCTCGACGACGCCGTGCCCGCCGGCGACGCGCACCGTGCGGCGGTACGCGCCGGGGCCCGCCGACTCCACGCCCGGGATGGCGCGGGCGCCGAGGAAGCCGGCGAGCGCGTCCCAGTCGAGCGGCGGGCGGAACGGGAGGCGGAGCGCGATGTCCGGCGCGCTCGTGTCCGCTCGCGCCGCGCCGCCGCCCCGCCGCGACGCAGCCTGCCGCAGCTCGCGCGGCGTCCGCGCGTAGGTGGCGCGGATCGCGTCGTTGAAGCGGCGCACGCTCGAGAACCCGGACGAGAGCGCCACCTCGGTCATGGAGAGCGCGGTCTCGTCGAGGAGCTTCTTCGCGAAGAGCAGGCGCCGCGTCTGCGCCACCGCGAGCGGGGAGGCGCCGATGTGCCGCAGGAAGAGCCGCCTCAGGTGGCGCTCGCCCACGCCAAGCCGCGCCGCGAGCTCCGGGGCATCCGCGTCGTCGAGCGCGCCCTCCGCGATGAGCCGCAGCGCCCGCGAGACGACGGCCGAGGTGCCGAGCCACGCGGGCGTCCCGGGCGAGGCCTCGGGGCGGCAACGCAGGCACGGGCGGTAGCCGGCCTCCTGCGCGGCGGCCGCCGAGGGGAAGAAGACGCAGCGCTCCCGCTTCGGCGTCCGCGCCGGGCAGATCGGGCGACAGTAGATGCCCGTCGACTGCACGCCCGTGAAGAAGCGACCGTCGAAGCGGAGGTCGCGGGTCTCGATCGCGCGATAACAAGCGTCTTCGTCGAGCCGCATGCAAAGCGTCGTAGCGCAGGCGCCGCCGCGCCTCTGGCGCTTTTCGGACCTGTGAGAGCGGACGGTACCCGCCGCTCCCGATCGCCCCCCCGGCTGCCCGCCGCTCCCGATCACGCCCAGCGCACCGGGCGCGCCGCGGCGCGGGCCGCCCTGCGGGCGTGCCGACCCGGGCGGTCGCCGCGGAATGGTACGCTCGGCGCGCCATGAAGAACGTGTTCGACACCCTCGCCGCCATGGGGCACGAGCAGGTCCTGTTCTGCGCGGACGAGCCCGCGGGCTACCGCGCGATCATCGCGATCCACAGCACCGCGCTCGGCCCGGCGCTCGGCGGCACGCGGCTCCTCCGGTACGCGAACGACGAGGAGGCGCTCGTGGATGCGCTGCGGCTGTCGCGCGGCATGACCTACAAGAACGCCCTCGCCGGGATGGACGTCGGCGGCGGCAAGGCGGTCGTCCTCCGCAGCGACGAGGAGCCGCTCGACCGGGAGCGGCTCTTCCGCGCGCACGGGCGCTTCATCGAGCGCCTCGGCGGCAGGTTCATCACCGGCGAGGACGTGGGCACAACCCCCGCGGACATGGAGCTCATCCGGCGCGAGACACGCCACGTCAAGGGCCTCGCCGGCGAGGGGGGCGACCCGTCGCCGTGGACCGCGCGGGGCGTGCTCCGCGCGATCCAGGCCGCGGCCCGCCACCGCTGGGGCAGCGACGACCTCGCAGGCCGGACCGTCGCGCTCCAGGGCTGCGGCAGCGTCGGCGGCCGGCTCGCGGCGGAGCTCCACCGGCTCGGCGCGCGGCTCATCGTCGCGGACGTCGCGCCGGATCGCGCCCGCAACACCGCCGCCGAGCTCGGGGCCACGGTCGTGCCGCCGGACGCGATCGCCTCGGTCCAGGCCGACATCTTCGCCCCGTGCGCGCTCGGCGGCGTCCTCGACGACCGCGCCGTGCAGGAGCTGAGGGCGGAGATCGTCGCCGGCGCGGCCAACAACCAGCTCCTCGATCCGCGCCACGGCGAAGCGCTCGCGGCGCGCGGCGTCCTCTACGTGCCCGACGTCGTGGCCAACGCAGGCGGCGTGCTGAGCGGCGGCGCGGATCTCTTCGGCTGGCCCCGCGCCGAGGTCGAGCGGCGCGTCCACGCGATCTACGACACGGTCCTCCGCGTCCTCGAGATGGCGGCGACCGACGGCGCGCCGCCGCAGCTCGCCGCCGAGCGGCTGGCCGAGCAGCGCCTGCGCGATCGCGCCGCGGCGGGGTGACGCGCGGCGCGATCCAGCCCCCTCAGCGCGCCGGGCCGGGCGCCGGCTCGACGGCCGGGCCGTTCTTCAGGGCCTTCACCGCCTCGACCATCAGCGACACCGCGAGCCCGATCAGCGCGAGCCCCACGAGGCCGTTCAGCGTCGTCGCGTTCAGCGTGAGCCCCTCGGCCCGCACGGTGACGAGCGCGCTCCGCACCTGCAGGATGAGGGCCCATAGGGTGATCGTCATGACGAACACCATCGGGATCGCCGTGTACCAGATGCGCCGCTTCTCGCGGTGCAGCCAGACCGTGACCGAGAGGAGCGTCAGCGCCGCGAGCAGCTGGTTGCTCGTGCCGAACAGCGTCCAGAAGTCGAGGTACGCGGGCCGCACGCCGGGCGCGGGCGGGCGCGCGGTCATGATGAACAGCGTGGGCGGCGCCAGCGAGAGCGCGGTCGCGGCCGCGGACAGCGCCCTCCCCTTCCAGTGGAACAGCTCCTCGAGGATGTAGCGGCTGAGGCGCGTCGAGACGTCCAGCGTGTCGAACACGAAGGTGGAGAACGCCATCGCGCCGAACGTCGCGGCGAAGAGGAAGTGCTCCTTGCCGATGATCACGGTGAGGAACTTGCCGATCCCGTCGCCGTAGATCTTGCCCGGGCCGCCCAGCTTCGTCCCCTGCGCCACGATGACGAGCGTCGCGAGCGCGATCAGCGCGACGAACGCCTCGGCCAGCATCGCGCCGTAGCCCACGGAGTGGGTGTGCGTCTCCTTCGAGATCTGCTTCGACGTCGTCCCCGAGCAGACGAGCCCGTGGAAGCCGGAGCAGGCGCCGCAGGCGATGGTGACGAACAGGAACGGGAAGAGCATGCCCGTCGCGCCGCCGGCATCCCACGTCGTGAACGCGGGCTGCCGCAGCTCGAACTCCCCCGGGTACCGGAGGTTCCCGAAGAAGATCCCGATCACGCCGACCGCGAGCGCGATGTACAGAACGAACCCGCCGAGGTAGCCGCGCGGCTGGAGGAGCAGCCAGACCGGCAGGAGCGAGGCCACGAAGCAGTAGACGAGGATGATGAGGCCGAACGCGCGCTGCGGGTTGTCGACCGGCAGCACGAACGAGGTCGAGATCTTCGTGCCGAGCCAGACGACGGCGAGCGTCGCGGGGACGAAGAGCAGGGTGGTGAGCCAGAGCGGCGGCTTGAGGTACCGCTGGACCACGCCCATGGTGAGGGAGAGGCCGAGGTAGGCGACGCTCGCGGCCGCCACGGCGCCGCCGGGGTTGAACTGGAACGTGCCTCCCTCGAACTCCTCGGTCTTGCCGACAAAGGTGCTCGCCGTGATATCCGTGAAGGCGACGATCACGTAGGAGAGCGCCAGCCAGATGAAGATCATCATCGACAGCCAGGCGCGCCGGCCGATGTGCCGCTTCGCGATCTCGGCGACGCTCTCGGCCTCGTGGCGGACGCTCGCGATGAGCGCGGAGAAGTCGTGCACCGCGCCGATGAACACGACGCCGATCGCGATCCAGAGCACGCACGGGAGCCACCCGAACGTCTGGCCGGCGAGGATCGGGCCGGCGATCGGCCCCGCGGCGGCGATGGCGCTGAAGTGCTGCCCGAAGAGGTAGAACGGCTTCGTGGGCACGTAGTCCTCGCCGTCGTTCACCTTGACCGCGGGCGTCACCGCGCCGTCGTCGAGCGCGTAGTTGCGCGCGACGAGCCTCCCGTAGAAGCGGTAGCCAAGGCACAGCACGACGATGACGGTCAGGGCGAGCAGCGGCAGCACGCGGCGGAGTATAAGTCCAACCGCGCGCCGCTGTGATCCTGCAAACGGACCGAACCACGAGGGGCGGCGAGGGGGGACGCGCGCCGCTCCGGGACGCGAGCGCGGGGCCTTCCTGGACGGCGCAGGCTCAGGACGGCAGCATCAGCGGCGCGCGCACCTTCGCGGCGACCTCCTCGCCGCGGAGCCGCGCGACAAGCGCGAGCGAGAACGCCATCGCGGTGCCGGGCCCCTGGCTGGTCACGAGCTGCCCGTCCTCGACGACCGGGCTCGCGACGAGCGCGCCGTGCGCCGACACCACGTCGTTCACGGACGGATGGCACGCCATCTTCTTCCCCTGGAAAAGCCCGTGCGCCGCGAGCGCGATCGGCGCCGCGCAGATCGCCGCGACGAGGCGGCCCGCCTGCGCCTGCGCGCGGAGGCGCTCGCCGACGGCCGGCGAGCCGGCCAGACGGTCAGCCCCGCCCTTGCCGCCCGGGAGGACCACGACGTCGAAGTCGCCCGCCACCGCCGAGAGCTCCGCGTCCGGCACGAGGCGCACGCCGCGGCTGCAGCGCACCGGCCCCGGGCCGTCCAGCCCGGCGAGGACGACCTCGACCTCGGCGCGGCGGAGGACGTCGACGAGGATGGTCGTCTCCATCTCCTCAGCTCCCTCGGCCAGGATCACGAGCGCTCGCGGTGTCTTCATGAGCGCCGGCATGGCGCCGTGAGCCACCGGATGCAAGCGGACGTGACGAGGGAAGCAGAGGGAAGAAGCAGAGGGAGGAAGCGGAGGGAAGCGGAGGGAAGCAGAGGGAAGCAGAGGGAAGCAGAGGGAACAGAGAACCTAGGCAGGCGGCGCCGAAGCCCCTTTGCCTGCGAACGGCGACGCGCTAGGAGCGGGGCATGGTGGAGCCGTCCGACGATCCTTTCGGCCTCTCGGGGCAGACCATCGAGGGGAAGTACCGCGTCGCGGCCGTCATCGGCGATGGCGGGTTCGGCGTCGTCTACCGCGGGATTCACGAGGGATTTGGCGAGCTCATCGCGATCAAGTGCCTGAAGATGCCGACCTCGCTCGACGCCGCGCAGCGCGACGCGCTGCTCGAGACGCTGCGGGGCGAGGGGCGGATCTTGCACCGGCTGTCGCGGGCCACCTCGGGCATCGTGCAGGCGCTCGACGTCGGCGCGTTCACGACCCAGGCCGGCGTGTGGGTGCCCTACCTCGTGCTGGAGTGGCTGGAGGGCCAGACGCTCGGGCAGCACCTCCGGGACCGGCGCGACCGGGGGGAGTTCGGCATGTCGATCGCCGAGGCGATCCAGCTGCTCGCGCCGGCCGCGCGCGCGCTCGCCGTCGCGCACGCGCACAAGGTCGCGCACCGCGACGTGAAGCCGGCCAACCTGTTCCTCACCGACGTCGGCGGGGTGCGGACGCTGAAGGTGCTCGACTTCGGCATCGCGAAGGTGCTGGCCGACCACCCCACGTTCACCGAGGCGCTCGCGGCGACCCGGCAGGGGCCGAGCGCGTTCACGCCGCGCTACGGGGCGCCCGAGCAGTTCAACAGGGCCCGCGGCGCGACCGGCCCCTGGACCGACGTGTTCGCGCTCGCGCTCATCTTCGTCGAGCTCGTGAGCGGCAAGCGCGCGCTCGAGGGGGACGACCCCACGCAGCTCTACATCGCCTCGGCCGACCCGGCGGTGCGCCCGACGCTGCGCGCGCGCGGGCTCCCGGACGCGCCGGAGGCGATCGAGCGCGTGCTCGACAGGGCGCTCTCCATCGAGCCCAAGCACCGCTTCACGAACGCGGGCGAGTTCTGGGACGCGCTGTCGGCCGCGGCGCGCGGCGAGCGCGCCGGGTCGGGCGCGGGGCTCGACGCCCCGGGCGCGGAGCACGCGGGTGGGCTGTCGACCGCGGAGTACGCGGCGTCGCGCGGGCTCGGCCTCGCGACCGGACACGCCGGCTTGCCGATCGAGCCGACGATGCTCGCCGACGCGCTCGCGCCCGCCCCGGCGCGACCCGCCGTGGTCAAGGTGAGCCACGGCGCGAGCGGGCATCCGCCGGGCGGCGCGGCCGGCGCCACGGGCGGCGCGGCAGCCGCGGCCGGCGTGCTGGCGACGGGGGGCTCCCGGACCGCGCAGGTCGACGACTCCATGATCGAGACGGTCGCGCCCGCCGCCTACCCCGCGGCCCGCCCGCCGCCCCCACCGCCCGGCGCCGCCCCGCCCCCTCCGCCCGCGGCGGGCGGGCCGCCGCACGCCGCGCCGCCGGTCGCCCCGCCGCAGCACCGCCGCAGCCCTGCGCGCGCGGCGCTGCCCTGGCTCCTCGCGACGCTCCTGCTCGGCGGCGCCGGCGCGGCGGCGTACTTCCTGACGCAGGCGCCCGACGGCAAGAAGCCGGCGCGGGCGCCTGCCGCGCGCGCCCCGGCGAAGGCGTCGCCCACCGGACGCGCCGCGGCGGCCCCCGCGGGCGCGGCGGCGGCGATCGCCACCGCCGCGCCCGCGGAGAGCGCCTCGGCGGCGGCGTCGGCCGCCGTGCCCGCCGCCGTGACGGCGCCGCCGGCCGACATGGTCTTCATCGGGCCGCTCACGACCACGATCGGCGCCGCGGGCGAGGCCCGCCAGGTGACGCTCACCCGCGGGTTCTACATCGATCGCAACGAGGTGACCGTCCGCGCCTACCGCGCCTGCATGCAGCAGCGCATGTGCTCCACGGCGGATCACGTCTCGCTGACCCCCGAGCTCCTGCCCGGCGCGCAGGCGCCGGCGGCGTCCGAGGACCAGAAGGAGGCCGAGCTGTGGTCGCGGCGCTGCAACGAGCCTCGCAACGCGACCGGGCACCCGATCAACTGCGTCGACTACTCCCAGGCCGAGAGCTACTGCCGCTTCCGGGGCCGGCGGCTGCCCACGGAAGCGGAGTGGGAGGTCGCGGCGCGCGGCGCGGCGGGCCGGGCCTTCGTCTGGGGCGACGACGCGCCGACCTGCGAGCGCGCCTGCTACGACCGCAACGAGGCCTGCCTCGCGCGCGGCACCGAGGTCGCGACCTGCGCGTCCGGCGCCCACCCGAGCGATCGCACGCCCGAGGGCGTCTACGATCTCGCCGGCAACGTGTCCGAGTGGGTCTCGGACGGCCTCGTCTTTCCGCCGCCCGGCGGCGAGAATCCGCAGGGCGACCCGTCCTTCCCGCTCAAGGTGGTGCGCGGCGCGAACTTCCTGGACGGCCCCGAGAAGCTCTCCACCACGTACCGCACCGCCGCGGCGCCCGTGACGGCGCACGCCTGGATCGGCTTCCGCTGCGCCATGGATGTTCCCGCGCCGGAGGCCGCCCCGGCGCCCGAGGCCGCCCCGGCTCAGGAGGACGCGCCGGCCCCGTGATCGCCGCGTGACGCGGGCGGCGAATCCCCCGCGGCCCCGGCGAGGCGCGGCGCGGGCGCCGGGCCGCCCGCGGCCCCGGCGAGCAGCACGATGGCGAGCGCCCCGACCACGATGAGCGACAGCGCGACGGGGAGGCTCGTGGCCGCGGCGATGTGGCCGACCACGGGCGGACCGCCGAGGAAGGCCAGGTAGCCGAACGTCGCGACGGCCGCGATGGAGGTGCCGGTGGGGCCGGTGCGCGCGGCCGCGCTGAAGACCGTCGGGACGACGCACGAGAGCCCGAGCCCCACGCTCGCGAACCCGAGCAGGCCGGCCATCGGACGGCCGATCAGCAGCGCCGCGGCGAGCCCCAGCGTCACGAGGACGGCCCCGCCCCGCACCACCGCGACCGGGCCGAGCCGGGTGCTCACCCCGTCGCCGAGGAAGCGGCCCGCCGCCATCGCCACCGAGAAGGCCGCGAACCCCGTCGCCGCGAAGGCCGCCGACGTGCCGAGCGTGTCGCGGAGGTACACCGCGCTCCAGTCGGCCATCGCGCCCTCGCCGAACATGCACAGGAAGGCGATCGCGCAGAGCGGCCACATCGCGCGTGGCGGCAGCGCGAAGGGGTTCTTCGGCGGCTCCGGCGCCGGGACGCCGGGCCGCACCCAGGCCGAGAGCAGCCCGACGAGGAGCAGCGCCGCCACCGCCGCGAGGGAGAGGTGCGCGGCCGGCGCCACCCCCGCGTGCGCGAGCCCCCCGCCGGCCGCCGCGCCGGCGAGCCCCCCGACGCTGTAGAGGGCGTGGAACGACGACATGATCGGCCGCCCCCACGCGAGCTCCACCTCGGCGGCGTTGGCGTTCATCGACACGTCCATCACGCCGTTCGAGACGCCGAAGAACGTCAGCGCCAGGAACAGCTCGACCGGCGTCCGCGCGAACCCCAGCCCGAACAGGCTGACCGCGAACGCCGCGCCGGCGGACACCGCCACCGCCCGGCTCCCCAGGCGCGCGACGAGCCACCCGGCCATCGGCATCCCCACGAACGCGCCGAGCGCCGGCGCGAGC
Source organism: Sorangium sp. So ce887 (assembly GCF_051521455.1). Taxonomy (NCBI): domain Bacteria; kingdom Pseudomonadati; phylum Myxococcota; order Polyangiales; family Polyangiaceae; genus Sorangium; species Sorangium sp. So ce887. Next base: position 8,775,245 of record NZ_CP150354.1, read on the forward strand.
AGCACGTTGCCCAGGGTCGCCTCGCTCAGCGCGAGCGCCCGCTTGAAGTCGGGGATGCGCGTCACCCACGTGCCGATGCAGAAGCCGTTGGCGAGGAAGATCAGGAGCCCGGCGATGCGCTGCGCCCTGAGCCGCGCGGCGGGCGCCCGCTCCCCGTCCTCCCTGGAGGTCTCCACGTCGCGCGCTGCCATCACGAGACCGCGGCCCGGGCGGGGTTCTCGCCGCTCACCGCTCCACCGGCGCCCCGTCCCGTAGCCCGAGCGTCTCCTCGCGCGCCGACAGGCACGCTTCGCTCCCCACCACGAACGCGCGGCAGTTGTCCGGCCTGAGCTCGTAGATCGCGCAGCGCAGGTCCTCGCCGAGGTGCTGGCACCGCCCGCTCGCCGCGAAGCGCAGCGTGATCTTCCCGTCGCGCGCCCGCCGCACGTAGGCGCGCGCCGTGAGGTCGCCCCGCCCGGCGTCCCGAAAGCGCGACAGGTCCACGTCGTCGAGCACCACGTGCGCGTCGTGGCAGCACGCCCCGCACGCGAGGCAGTCGAGCGCCACCTCGCGGATCGCCCCGGGGTGCACGCTGTCGCGCTCGCACCAGTCGAGGACCGAGCCCTCGTACTCCCGCTTCACCCGCGCCGTCGCGAGCCCCAGGGCCGGGCCCTCGCTCACGCGCCGGAAGCGCTGCTGCTCGATCGACAGGAGCGACCACAGCCCGAGCTCGGTCAGCTTCCCCTGCGCGTCGACGGAGAGGAGGAGATCGACCCGCTCGTCCGGCAGCACGATGGCCGCGTGTCCGCCCGCCCTCACGTGCGCGGCGGCGCGGGGCAGGAAACGCGGGCGAAACCGCCGCCACACCGGGCGCGGCACGACATAGGAGGACATCGGGGAGCATCTTCGCGCCCCGGCCCCGCGCTGCCAAGTCCCGCTCTCGCCCGCCGGCCGCTCTGCTATGTTGAAAGGGTGGGACATCCGAAGAAGATCGTCATCGTCAAGACCGGTGAGCCCGTGCCCCCGGTCCTCGAGCGGCGCGGCGACTTCGCGGCCCTGATCGAGCAGACGATCGGCGCCGCGTGGCGCGGCGGATACGCCACCTTCGACGCCCGCACGGGCGACCTCCCCGCGGCCGATGCCCCCGGGACCGCCGCCTTCGTCCTCACCGGCTCCTCGGCCAACGTCCCCCACCGCGAGCCCTGGATGCTCCGCTGCGAGGCGTGGCTGCGCGACGTCGTCCGCGCCGGCGCCCCCACGTTCGGCATCTGCTTCGGCCACCAGATCCTCGCCCAAGCCCTCGGCGGCGAGGTCATCCGGAACCCGCGCGGCCGCGAGATCGGCCGGATCCGCGTCCAGCGCCGCGCCGACGACGTCATTTTTGACGGGCTCCCGTCGAGCTTCGAGACCCACGCGACCCACGTCGACACGGTCGGCGCGCTGCCCGAGGGCGCCCGCAGCCTCGCGTTCACCGAGCTCGACGACCACCAGGTCATCCGCTTCACGAACACCTGCTACGGCGTGCAGTTCCACCCCGAGATGGACCACGACGTCATCGCCGGCTACATCGCGTGGCGCCGCGAGGTCTTGCAGGCCGAGGGCCTCGACGTCCCGGCGCTCCTCGCCCGCATCTCGCCGGATCAGCTCGGCACCCGGACCCTGCTCAACTTCATCGCGCACATCGTCGCGCCGCGCCTCGGCCGTACGCCGTCCGCCGGACCGGCGTCGTCACGGCCCTGACTGACGCGCCGGTCAGTCCCCCTTCGCCCTGGCGCGGCGGGCGCGCGGCGGGCTCGCCCGCTCCGCCCGCTCGGGCGCCGCGTCCTCCGGCGCGGGCGCCCCGCGCTCGCCTCCCCCGCGCTGCGCCGGCTGCCCGGGCGCGGAGTCCATCCGGAGATACCCGCGCCGCAGGAGATCGTAGAGCGCCGTGACGATCCGCTCGCGCGGGCGGGCCTGGTCCTCGAGGGCGTTCTCGAAGAGCACCTCCTTCAGCGCGCCGATCGTGAACGTCGCGTAGAGCTCGGTGTCTCCCGGCTCGATGATGCCGAGCCGCTGCCCCTCCGCGAGGCTCCGTTCCAGCAAGAGCTTCACCTCCTGCCGGAAGGCGCGCAGCTCCTTGACGAACGCCGGGTCGAGCCCCGCCGCGTGCGACAGGAGGATGCTCGTCAGCGCCGAATCGTCGAGCAGGACGGCCACGATCGCGCGGATATTGTGCTTGATCTGCGCCTCCACGTCCGCCGACGGATCCACGCGCAGGATGGCGCCGCCGAGGCGCGAGAAGAGCCCGCCCACGAGCTCGCCGAACACCGAGCGCTTGTCCGGGAAGTAGAGGTAGAACGTCCCCTTCGCGACCTTCGCGAGCGCGACGATGTCATCGACCTTCGCCTCGTGATACCCCTTCTCGGAAAACACGGTGCGCGCCGCGCGGAGGAGGGCTTGGCGGCGCTCGGACTTGTTCATGGGTCGGTCGCTTTACCATCACCGGCCCGTCACCTGGGGTTCGATGTCTCCCACCGCCGTCGCGCGGGCGCGCCGCCCGAAAACGCCTGGAAAGATCGGAGGCAGGCGGACGACACGCGCGGGATGCCGTGCCGAGCCCAGCGACGAAATCGTGCGCCCTGGACGCAGATCCCCGGAAAAACAGCGTTCCGCGATCTCCAAACCCGGCCGAGACACACCGAATCATTTGATTTTCGGGGCATCTCGTTGTAGCCATCACGACTGACCAGCCAGTCAGTCGGACGCTGGTGACCGGCGACGGCGGTGGGAGGAGCTCCGATGGGAAGGCAGATCCAGGATCCGGTCGTGGTCGGCATCGATGTCGGCTCGACGACCGTGAAGGCGGTCGTGCTCGATCCGCAGACGCTCGAGATTCTCTGGAGCGACTACCAGCGGCACCAGACGAAGCAGCCGGAGAAGGTGGTGGAGCTCCTCGATGCGATCGAGGCGTCGTTCCCTGCGTCTCCCCGGGAGCGCTGGCGGGTGTTCATGACGGGCTCCGGCGCGGCGCCCCTCTGCGCCGGCCTCGGCGCCAAGTTCGTCCAGGAGGTCAACGCGGTCACCCTCGCGGTCGAGAACCTGCACCCGGACGTGGGCAGCGTCATCGAGCTCGGCGGGCAGGACGCGAAGATCATCATCTTCCAGCGGGACGCCAAGACGGGCGACAAGACGGCCGCGCCGTCGATGAACGACAAGTGCGCCTCCGGCACGGGCGCCACCATCGACAAGTGCATGATCAAGGTGGGCCTGCCGTCGAGCGAGGTGGTCAAGATCCACTTCGACGACTCGAAGCTCCACCACGTCGCCGCGAAGTGCGGAGTCTTCGCCGAGACGGACATCGTGAATCTCGTGAAGAGCGGTATCCCCTCGACGGAGATCCTCTGCTCACTCGCCGACGCGATCGTCCTCCAGAACCTGTCGGTGCTGACGCGCGGCTCGACGTTGAAGCACAAGGTCCTTTTGCTCGGCGGCCCCAACACCTACCTTCCCTTCCTCCAGGAGTGCTGGCGCAAGCGGATCCCCGAGACCTGGGACGAGCGCGGCTACGCTTGGCCGAAGGACCAGCCGGTCGAGGAGACGATCTTCGTCCCGGAGAACGCGCAGTACTACGCGGCGTTCGGCGCCTGTGTTTACGGGCTCAAGGAGGCCGCGGAGGTCGGCCTCTACGCCGGCAAGGCGGGGCTCATCGAGTACATGACGAACGGCAGGAAGGCCCGGCTCGGCGAGAGCGCGGGCCCGCCGCTCGTGAAGACCCAGAACGAGGTCGACGAGTTCCGCAAGCTCTACAGCATCCCGAGGTTCACGCCGATGAAGCTCACCCCCGGCCAGGTGGTGCGCGGGGTCATCGGCCTCGACGGCGGCTCCACCTCGTCGAAGGCGGTGCTCATCGACGAGGACGGGGGCATCGTCTGCAAGGCCTACCAGCTCTCGAAGGGCAACCCGATCCAGGACGCGAAGGAGCTCCTCGCCCAGCTCCGGCAGTACGTGCTCGACGAGGGCGCGACGCTCGAGGTGCTCGGGTTCGGCGGCACCGGGTACGCGGCCGACGTGCTCCAGGAGTGCATGCGGGCCGACGTCAACATCGTCGAGACCGTCGCCCACATGATGAGCGCGGTGAAGTTCTTCGGCGACGTCGACGTCATCTGCGATATCGGCGGACAGGACATCAAGGTCCTGTTCATGAAGAACGGCGATATCGCGAACTTCCGCCTCTCCAACTCGTGCTCTGCGGGCAACGGCATGCTGCTCCAGGCGATGGCCGACCAGTTCGGCCTGAAGGTGACCGAGTACGCCGACACGGCGTTCGGCGCCGAGCTCGCGCCGAAGTTCAGCTACGGCTGCGCCGTCTTCCTCGACACCGACCGGGTGAACTTCCAGAAGGAGGGCTTCTCGAAGGAGGAGCTGCTCGCCGGCCTCGCCCAGGTGCTGCCGAAGAACGTGTGGCAGTACGTCGTGCAGATCCCGCGGCTCGCGGCGCTCGGCACGCGCTACGTGCTCCAGGGCGGCACGCAGTACAACCTCGCCGCGGTCAAGGCGCAGGTCGACTACATCAAGGAGCGCGTCCCCGGCGCCGAGGTGTTCGTCCACCCGCACACCGGCGAGGCCGGCGCGCTCGGCGCCGCGTTCGAGACGCTCCGGGTCGTGAAGCGCAGGGGCCGGTCGACGTTCATCGGCATCGATGCGGCGATCGCCCTCGAGTACACGACGAAGAACGACGCGGAGACCGTCTGTCACTTCTGCCCGAACGAGTGCAAGCGGACGTTCATCGACACGACGCGTCCTGACGGCTCGACGAGCCGCTACATCTCGGGCTTCTCGTGCGAGAAGGGCACGGTCGAGAGCGAGCAGGCGATGCTCGCGCTCGTCGCCGAGCGGAAGAAGATCGCGAAGCAGTTCCCGAACCTCGTCGACTACGAGTCGAAGCTCGCCTTCCGCCACTTCTACGACACGGCGCCGCTGCCCGAGGACGGAGCGCCGGTGAAGGACGTCGTCGTCAAGAAGGGCTTCCTCGCCATCCGCCGCGTGGAGACGACGCGCCCGTTCCGGCGGAGCGGCCTCGAGACGCGCGAGCGCCTCCGCCGCGTCCGCATCGGCATCCCGCGCGTGCTCAACATCTACTCGACGGGCCCGTATTACCGGTCCTACTTCGAGGCGCTCGGCGTCCCGAAGCAGAACGTCGTCTTCAGCGACGCGACGAGCGAGGAGATGTGGGTCGAGGGCGGCAAGTACGGCTCCATCGATCCGTGCTTCCCCTCCAAGGTGGCGCAGGCCCACGTCCACAATCTCCTCTTCCACCACCACACGGACGAGAAGAAGCTCAATTACATCTTCTTCCCCATCCTCACGCACGTGCCGAGCTTCGGCGAGGGGGTGATGGACAAGACGAGCTGCCCCATCGTCGCGGGCGTGCCGGACGTCATGAAGGCGGCGTTCACGAAGGAGGTCGACTTCTTCAAGACGCGCGGGATCGAGTACCTCGATCCCGCGCTCACGTTCTCCGAGATGACGCTGACGGCGCGCCGGATGTTCGAGACGTGGGGCCCGCGGCTCGGCATCACCGAGGACGAGAGCGATCACGCGCACCGCGAGGGGATGCGGGCGCTCTCGCAGTTCGAGCGCGATCTGCAGGACAAGGGGCGGGCGATCCTCGAGACGGTCGAGGCCGAGAACCGCGTCGCCATCCTGATGGTCGGGCGGCCGTACCACTCCGATCCGGGCCTCAACCACGGGATCCCGGAGGAGTTCCAGGTGCTCGGCTATCCGGTCCTCTCGGTGCGGTCGATCCCGCGCGACATGGATTACCTCGCGCGGTACTTCAAGGACGAGATCGCGACGGGCCAGCACCCGCTCGACATCAACGACGTCTGGCCGGAGAACTACTCGGCGAACAGCGCGCAGAAGGTCTGGGCGGTCAAGTTCGCCGCCCGCCATCCGAACGTCGTGCTGCTCGACCTCTCGAGCTTCAAGTGCGGCCATGACGCGCCGACGTACGGCATCATCGACAGCATCGTGACCTCGAGCGCCACCCCGTACGCCGCGCTGCACGACATCGACGCGAACAAGCCGGGCGGCTCGATCAAGATCCGCGTGAAGACCTACGCGCACAGCCTCAAGCTGCACGAGGAGGCGCTCGAGGACGCGGCGAAGAAGAAGGCGCAGCTGGTCCAGCGCATCGACGAGAAGCGCCTCGAGCTGCTCCAGGTGAAGCGGGAGCAGCAGGCGGCGCGCAAGATCACGGATCCCACGCTCGAGCGGGAGATCGCGGCGCTCGCCGACAAGGTGAGGAGCTACGTCGCGCCGGTGTCTCCGCCCGAGGTGCCGAAGACGGGGCTCGTGCAGCTCAAGAAGAAGCAGTCCGACGGGACCGTCGTCCCCTTGGAAGCCTGAAGACACGACCGAGGTCGAGGGGGGGACGGCGCGGCCGGCCTCCTTCCAGCATCCAAGTGAAGGGAAGCCACGCCATGGAACAGACGATCACGCAGAAGACGCGCCTTCCTCTCGTCGGCGAGACGAGATCCAGCAAGACGGACATCGACATCGAGGCGGAGCTCCGGGCGTTCGAGGAGGCCGAGCGCGAGCGGCTCGGGATCAAGGCCGAGCGGCGGCAGTGGGTCGACGGCATGCTCAAGCCGAAGATGACGAAGAAGGAGCGCGACAACGTGACGCTCCTCATCAGCGGCCTCACCGCCGCGCAGGACTTCCTGTGCGAGGGCGCGCTCAAGGGCCTCGGCTACAACGTCACCTACTTCGGGATGAGCGACAACGCCGGTCTCCAGACGGGCAAGGAGTTCGGCAATCGCGGGCAGTGCAACCCGACATACTTCACCGTCGGCGGCCTCGTGAAGCACCTCATCGACCTGCGCGACAAGCAGGGGATGTCGACCGAGGACATCATCAAGAACTACGTGTTCCTGACGGCGGGCGCCTGCGGGCCGTGTCGGTTCGGCATGTACGTGACCGAGTACCGGAAGGCGCTCCGCGACGCCGGCTTCGACGGCTTCCGGGTGATGCTCTTCCAGCAGACGGGCGGCCTCTCGCAGGCGACGGGCGATGACGTCGGCCTCGAGATGAACCCTGCCTTCTTCATCGCGATCATCAAGGCCATCGTGTGCGGCGACACGCTGAACGCGCTCGGCTACCGCATCCGGCCTTACGAGATCGAGGCCGGCGCGACGAACCGCGCGATGGAGAGCGCGAAGCGCATCCTCTACAAGGCCCTCTTCGAGCAGACGAACATCTTCCGGGCGCTCTACGACGCGCGCAAGGAGTTCGAGGGCGTCCGGGTGGACAAGCTCCGGCCCAAGGCGAAGACGTCGATCATCGGCGAGTTCTGGGCGATGACGACCGAGGGCGACGGCAACTACGCCCTTCAGAAGTTCCTCGAGAGCGAGGGCGGCGAGAACGACATCCAGCTCACGACCGCGTGGCTCCTCTACAACATCTGGGAGTGCGCCCGCGACACCCGCGAGCGGCGCGACCTGCGCGGCGCCGACGAGGGCAACTACGGCCTCGCCAGCCTGGACGAGCTCGGCGTCGCCAAGCGCCTCGCGACGATGCGCCTCGCCGAGGGGGCGCTCCGCGTCGGCTTCCAGGCGTTCGCGCTGCCGCTCGGCCTGCTCGACTACCACCTTCCGGACATGGAGCTCGTGGCGGATGTGGCGAAGGACTACTACTCGAACGACCTCCGCGGCGGCGAGGGGCACATGGAGGTCGGCAAGCTCATCGTGAACGCCGTGAAGGGGAAGGCGCACGTCACGGTGAGCGTGAAGCCGTTCGGGTGCATGCCCTCGTCGGGCGTCTCCGACGGCGTCCAGTCGCTGATCACGTCGCGCTACCCGGGCACGATCTTCTGCGCGGTCGAGACGAGCGGCGACGGCGCGACGAACTTCTACTCCCGCGTCCAGATGTACATGTTCAAGGCGCGCATCCTGGCCGAGCAGGAGCTCGCCCGCGTCTACGAGGAGACGGGCGTCACGGAGGCCGAGGTGCGCGCGTTCCTCGAGAAGAACCCGAAGTACGCGAGCCCGCTCCACCACGCGCCGCACCGCGTCGCCGGCTCGGCCGCCAACCTTGTCTACGAGGTGGCGCCGCTCATCAAGCAGTCGGTGGCCGAGCGCGCCGTGGTGAAGGCCAAGGCGGCGGCGGGGGCGCTCCGCGAGGCGGTGATGTCCGCTCCGGCGAAGGCGAACGCCGTTGGGGCGTTCCTGACGAACCCGGAGACGCTCTCCCGGGCGCGCGAGGACGTCGCGCTCCTCCGCGACATCATCGGCGGCAAGGCCTCGGAGCGGTTCAAGCCGCTCGTCAAGCGCCTGGCCGGCAAGGCGTACTTCGAGAACAACCCCGAGGTGAGCCCCGCGGCCTACAGCGGGGAGGCCATCGCGGCCGAGTGAGGTGGACGCCGCCGGGCTCGGCCCGGCGGTCACCTCGGCTTCTCCGGATCCACTCGGGTCGCGACGCGGCGGCGAAATTCTGCTAGACATCGCCCGCCATGACTGAACTGCGTTCGTTGTCCCCCGAGGCTCTTGCCTCGCTCACCCGGGAGCTCGAGGCACGTTATGCTGCCTTTGAAGCCCGGGGCCTCAAGCTCGACATGACGCGCGGCAAGCCGTCGTCCGAGCAGCTCGACCTCGCGAACGGCATGCTCGGCCTGCCCGACGCGAGCGATCTCGTCGCCTCGGACGGCTCGGATACGCGCAATTACGGCGGCCTCGACGGGCTGCCCGAGATGAAGGCCCTCTTCGCCGAGCTGCTCGAGGTGCCCTCGGCGCAGGTCATCGTCGGCGGCAACAGCAGCCTGACCATGATGCACGACGCGGTGGTCCGCGCGCTCGTCCACGGCGTGCCCGACGGGAACGGCGCCTGGTCGAAGCAGTCGAAGGTCAAGTTCCTGTGCCCGAGCCCCGGCTACGATCGTCACTTTGCGATCTGCGAGCACCACGGCATCGAGATGATCACGGTCGATCTGAACGACGCCGGCCCGGACATGGATCAGGTCGAGCGGCTGGTCGCCGAGGACGCGTCCATCAAGGGCATGTGGTGCGTCCCCAAGTACAGCAACCCGACCGGCACCACGTACGCTCCCGAGGTCGTCCGCCGGCTCGCCAGCATGAAGACGGCGGCCGCGGATTTCCGCCTGTTCTGGGACAACGCCTACGCGGTCCACCACCTCTACGCCGAGGGCGATCGGCTCGCGGACATCGTGTCGGCGTGTCAGTCCGCGGGCAACCCCAACCGGCCGTTCGTCTTCGCCTCGACGTCGAAGATCTCGTACGCGGGCAGCGGCGTCGCGGCCATGGCGTCGAGCCCCGCGAACGTGGCGGACGCGAAGAAGCACCTCGCCATCCAGACCATCGGTCCGGACAAGGTGAACCAGCTGCGGCACGTGCGGTTCTTCAAGGATTACAAGGGCTTGCTGAGCCACATGCAGCGCCACGCCGAGCTCCTGCGGCCCAAGTTCGAGGCGGTGACGAGCATCTTCGAGCGCGAGCTCGGCGGCAAGGGCATCGCCAGCTGGACCTCGCCGCGCGGCGGTTACTTCGCCAGCCTCGACACCCTCGACGGCTGCGCGAAGGAGGTCGTGCGTCTGGCCAGCAAGGCGGGCGTGAAGCTCACCGGCGCCGGGGCGACGTACCCGTACGGCCGCGATCCTCGCGATCGCAACATCCGGATCGCGCCGTCGATGCCGCCGCTCGATCAGATCCGCGTCGCCATGGACGTGGTCACGGTCTGTGTCCAGCTCGCGAGCGTACGCAAGCTCGCTGGCTGATCGCCCCTATCCCCCTCATCACCATCCGCCTTGCCGCTCGCGCGCGTTGCGAGCGGCGGACCCCCGTGCCAGGCTCGCCGCTTCCTCCTGGAGCGCCTCATCATGCAGCAACTCACCCCCGAAGGTCAGCGGAGAGTCTCCGATCTGTCACAGCGCTATTTCGTCAGCACCGACGCGGTGATGACGCTCCTGCAGGCGCTCGTGAACGGTCATGGAACGATGGCGCAGTTCTACCACCCCGAGCTGGGCGGTGGAGGGCAGTGGATGCAGGGCGGCATGACCATGATCGGGGACATGTTCAACAGCTCTCTCAAGGCCAAGGTGGAGGGCCTGTGCGCCGAGCTGTCGAGTCTCCTGGCGAACCAGCCGTTCGCTCCGGCGCCTGCGAGCTATCAGTCCCAGACGCACGGAGGGCAGCAGCAGCAGCAGGGTGGCAGCGGCGGCTTCGGGGGCTCGCCGGTCAGCCTGTTCGTTCCGGCGTCGGGGGGCGGTTCTGGCAGCTGGTGGCCCGGGGAGCTCGGCGTGCCGAGCTCCAGCGGGTCGCAGAACAACATCCGGTATGCCTATTTCCCCGGAGCGCGCCGCGTGGCTGTCGATGTCAACGGGCGAGTCAGCGTCTATGACACGCTCGATCATCAGATCAGCGGTGTGTCGCAGCAGCAAGGGTCGGGGTCGTCGGTCACGTTCACGAGCCAGTACGGCGTGGTGAGCGTGCTGAGCTTGCCGATCATCTCCGGCGACCTCGCCGTGCAGCAGGCGCCGCGCGCTGCCCCCGCGCAGGCGCCCGCTCCGGCGCAGGCCGACGCCGCCCTGCCCCGCTCCTCGTCGGCTGCGGAGGCGGACATCTTCGCTGCCATCGAGCGGCTCGCCGACCTGCGGCAGAAGGGGATCATCACCGAGCAGGAGTTTGCTGCGAAGAAGACGGATCTCCTGAACAGGCTCTGAACGCGAGCCCTCGAGACGCGCGCTCAGCGCCGGACTCAGCGCCGGAGACGATCGCTCGTCGCCTCGCGTCCTTCGTCCCCGGCCCGTCGGCCCTCAGGGCCCATGACACACCGCCTCGATGTTGTGCCCGTCCGGATCGAGCACAAACGCCCCGTAATAACCCGGGTGGTACTGCGGCCGGGGCCCCGGCGGGCCGTTGTCGACGCCCCCAGCCGCCAGCGCGGCCTGGTGGAATGCGTCGACATCAGCACGCGTCTTCGCGACGAAGGCGACATGCATGCGGCCCTGCAGGGCGGCGCCGGTGCCGATCCAGAACTGCGGGTTACCGCCGGCGCCCAGACCAGCGTGGCTGCCCGCCCCCCCGGTCATCTCGGGGGTAATCTCCATGATGAGCCCGTAACCAAGAGGCGCCAGGACCGCCAGATAGAAGGCCTTGCTACGTTCATAGTCCGAAACCGGAAAGCCGATGTGGTCGAGCATGGCCGCCATCATCGCCCAAGCGCGCGCGCGCCGGCTGAAGAAAGGACGCAGCGCCTCTCCCCCTCCGGCAAGACGCGCAGATCCACGCTCCGATCGCATTCCGGCAGGCCACAGGCGTTTGCCGCCCTCAGCAATAACTCAGCATCGCGGGCCGCGCAGCGTTCCCGGCCCACCTCGCGGACCGCGCCCACCTCGCGGGCCGCGCAGCGCCCCAGCCTACCTCGCGGACCGCGCGTCCTCGCGCTCCAGCCCGCGGAGGACCTCCTCGAGCGCTTCCTGGGTGATGAGGCCTACGTGTCGGAACGCCTCCCGCCCCTCGGGGTCGAGGATGACGACGCTCGGCACGTGGTGTAGCCCGGCGAAAGGCCCCTCCCCGGCGATCGTCGGGGCGTCCGCGAGCGCAACCGGGTACGGGAGCTTGAGCGTGGCGACGAAGGCCTCGACGAGCGGCCGGTTCTCGGGCGCCTCGAGGACGAGGAGCGCCGCGTTGATGCGCGGCGTGTGATCGCGGAACAGCCCCGCGAGGAACCGCGCCTCCACCTGAGACGCCACGTCGTAGGTCGCGACGAAGGCGATCACGCTGAACCTGCGCGCAAGCGACGCGGTGGAGAGCTCGCCCCCGTCGAGCGTCTCGTACGAGAAGCTCCGCACCGGGCCGCGCGCCGGGGCCGCCGCCGCGACCTGCGGCGCCGCCGCGGGCTCCCGGACCGCGTCGCCCCCGCCGGCGCAGCCGCTCGCGAGCAGCACGAGCGGCAAGCAGACTGGCGCCAGCGACCTCATGGCAGCGGATCCCCCTCCAGGTGCGCGTCGAAGAGATCGGCGCAGAGCTGCAGCGACGGCGGGAGCTCGGCCCCCTTGCGCTGCTGCGCGAGGATCGCATGGCACAGCTCCTCGATGACCAGCTTGATCGGCGTCACCTCGATCTGCGCGCCGTCGAGCAGCATCCCGGGGCCGGGCGCCTCCTCCGCCCGGACGATCGGGTCGTGCCGCGCCCAGGCGATGCCGTCCTCGGGGAGATAGCGACACCAGAGCACCCGCACGAAGCGCAGGTAGAGCGGCGTCACGAGCGCCACCACCCGATCGCCCCCCGCGGCGATGCCGCGCAGCGCGAAGCCCCCGGCCGGACGCGGGGCGAGCTCCCCGTCCTCCTCGCCCATCGCGATCGCGATCTCGATCCGCTCGCGGCGCGCCGCGTCGCTCTCGACCGACAGCAGCGGCGCGTAGATCGCGACCGTCGGGACCTGCAGCTTGGGCGCGTCCTCCGCGAGCACGTCGAGCCACGCCTCGCGCGCCTCGGGGCCGAGCTCGCCGTACACGTGCGCCGCGGCGATGGCGGCCTCAGCGTCGGTCGCGAGCGCGGCCAGCCACTCCCGCCAGGCGGCGAGGATGCGCGGATCGAGCAGCGCGCCCGAGGACGCCGGCAGGCCCTGCGCCGCGCCGTCGTGGGCAGCGACGTCCAGCGAGGCGTCCTGGACGAGATCGACCGAGCTCGGATCGCGGTGCTCCGTCATGCCCGCCTCAGCGTTGCGCGCCGCGGCGCCGCGCGCCGACGTCCTGCTCCAGATCGCGCAGGAGCTCGGCGAACTCGTCGCCCCGACCGAGCGGCGCCGCGAGGGTGATCTCACCGCCGCGCTCCGCGAACAGGAGCGCGATGCCTTCGCTCGCCTCGACGATGCCCTTCACGAACACGACGTCCGCTGGATGAACCAGGACATCCTGGACCAGCATGCCGACGCTCGCCTCCGCGATCGAGAGCGGGCCGCGAGCGGGCCCGAGCGGCCCCACGCCCGCCGCCGAAGGGTGTCCATCGGCCGGAGACGCGGGGGCGACTCGGCTTGAATTGCTGTCGCGCCGGCCCATCGACGGCGGAGCTAAGCACCGCTCGCCGGAGGGATCCAGCAGGCATACCGGGCGGGGATGGCCAGGGCCCTCGCCGCGTCAAGAGGCCGCGGTCGTCCCTCGATCCGCGGACCCCGAGCCGCTCTCGATCCAACCGAAACGCTTCGCGAGATCGTCGGGGCGCTCACCTTCGAACGAGCGGAGCTCGTGGGCGCGCTCGACCGGCACGACCACGAAGCGCCACGGCAGCGCCGCGAGCTCGCTCCCCTCGATGCACCGGGCGACGTGCGCCGCGTCGAGCGCCGCGCTGATCGTCGTCTCGATCACGCCCTCGTAGAAGGCGGACAGCTCGACCGACCCGGACTCGACCGGCGGCCGAACGAAGCAGGCGACGCGCGGGGGATTGGCGCAGAAATCCGCGGCGAGCCGCCCCATCCCGAGCTCGGCGAGCACCTGATCGAGCGCGCCCACGGCGAGCAGCACCGGCGCCTCGTCGAGCGCGGCCGCGCCCGCCTCGGCCACCGCGTGCTCCGCGACGCCCGCGATCTTGCGGCCGACGCCGCGGCCGAGCTCCCGCGCGGCGTTCTGGCCGACCCGCGCGAGCAGCGCGGCGATCTGATCCCACGCGAGCGGGAACATGGCGCCGAGCGGGCCGTTGAGCCGACCGCGATCGCGCTCGTGGCGGATCGTCGCCGGGCGCTCGTGCTCGTCGTGCTGGATCGGCATGCGGTGCACGGTCATGAAAACGCGGTTGGCCTGCGCGCGCGCGAGCTGGACGAAGACGTCCTGCGCCCCGTGGAGGAAGTGGAAGCGGAACGCGAACCGGTCGGTCGCGCCCGGCGGCTGCTGCGCGAGCGCGCGGAACCGGCCGAGGAACGCCTCGACCCGGGTGCACGGGGCGATCTCCTGGAAGAAGCTCCTGCCGACGACCCGCGCCGACGGGAGGCGGCTCATGCGCTGCTCGTAGCGGTTGTAGAGCAGCACGACGCCCTCTTCGTCCAGCATGATGAAGCCGTACGGGAGGTCGTCGACCTCCTGCGAGGTCATCTCTGCGAGGCGCTCCACGCTCAGGGGGAGCGCGTCGTCGAGGCTCGCGGGCGCGTCATCCATCGTCGACACCTGGGTCATCGCTCGACTCCTTCGAACAAGACGCTCGCCCAGCCGACCTGCTCGACGAGGCGCGTGAGCCCACCAAGGACCTCCCGGATGCGATGGCGCTGGAAGCGCGACGGGACCTTCTCCGCGGCGGCGTCGAAGAAGGCGACGATCCAGGCGGCGACCGCCTGCGGGATCGCCGAGCGGGCGCGATCGATCTGGGCGACCGAGACGAGCGCGTCGCCGCTGATGGCGAACGCGTCGAGCGCCCTGTGGTGCTCGCACGCGGTCGTCCAGGACGACGCGAGCAGGCGCGACGTCATCGGAGGCCCGAGCCAGGCGCGCGCGTAGGCGGTGCAGGCGTTCACCACGGCGGCGGCCAGGGCCACGTCGGCCGCGTCGTCGGCGGGGAACGCGGGCGGGCTGTGGCTCTCGCGCTCGCCGCGCTGCGGCACGATCGCGTCGCTCGCGACGACCTCGAAGGTGGCGCCACGCCACGCGCCGATCGAGGCGAGCGCGTCGGTCCCGTGCTCCGAAGGCCTCACGCCGTCGGCGCGGGCGTGGACGGGCCGCCCGGCGTCGACCGTCACCTCGGCGCGGAGCCCGCCGGCGCGCACGCGGATGAAGCAGCTCCGGCTGCGCGACGCGAGCGACGCGAGGAGCCCGTCGAGCCCCACGTCGTCGAGCTCGCCGCGCAGGATGACGCGGCTCCGCTGCCGCTCGGTCTGCGCCGCGAGCCGCTGGACCTGCGCGGCGAGCACCGGGCCCGGGACGTCGTCCGCGAGCACCCCCGCGAGCTCGACCATCGAGACGAGCGCCCGCGATGAGCTGACGCCGATCACCGGCGGCGGGCCGTCAAGCATCGCGCGGAGCGAGCGGGCCATGTCCAGGAGGGCCGCCGGGCTCTGCGCGCAGACCACGGCCGCGTCGACCCGCAGCGCGTCGGGCGGCGGGCGGTTGGGCGCGACCTCGCACGTGACTACCCGCATGCGGGCCTCGCGAAGCGCGGAAGCGACTCGACGGGCAAAGGGCGTTGCCGGCGCGGAGGTGACGACGATGTCGAACATATCGAAGCGGACTCTATGACCATGAACAGTATAGGTCAAATCACATAAACAAACATTACATAACATATCCGCTCCGGAATGACACTAAATCATCCGTAAAAAGCCGTACATGGGTCGCTATTTGTGTATTTTGAAATACATTTACGCGAGTATGGCGGTACATGAGACAATCATTGTACAAAGATGATCTCCGGGGGCGGTACGGCAGCACGGCCGCCGGGGCGCGGCGGGCCATGGGCCGGAGTCGGGCGGCGGGGGCGGTCCGCGCGCCGCGGCAGGCGGGCTCTGGAGGGCGACGGAGCGCGTCGATGAGGCGCTGCGCGGGGCGAAAGCGCCGCGAGGGGCGCTACACTCCCGCCGATGTCAGCTTCACGAGCCTGCAGCGAGCGAACGGAGCCGCGCCGCGAGACGTGCCCGGCGCCGCAGCCGAAGACCGCGGTCGACGAGGATGAACGCGAGCACGACGAGCACGACCACAAGCTGATCGACCTGCCGCCGCTCGGACACGAGGAGGAGGAGGCGGGCGACGAGAGCTTCGAGGAGCTCCTGCAGACGCTCGACGACGCGGAGCACGGGCTCGACGACGCGAACGCGAACGACCTCGAGGTAGGCGTCGAGCTCGCCGTGGACGACGGCGCGAGCGGGGAGGACGAGCCCGCGGAAGAGAACGTCGACGTGGGGGCGCTCCACGAGGGGATCGCGGACGCCGACGCGGGCTCGTGGCTGTCCGACGAGGCCGCCGAGCACGACGACGCCGAGCACGACGATCTCGACGACGGCGAGGGGCACGGCGACGACGGCGGCGCGGAAGGGACGGGAGAGGATCCGTCGGACGACGTCGACGAGGGCGAGCTGCCCGCGCTCGACGCCGATCAGGACGGCACCTACGAGGGCGAGGATCTGCTCGCGGAGCTGCCCGACCTCGCGGACGACCAGGCCCCGGTCTGGGACGCGCTGCCGTGGACCGTCGTCGAGGGCGCCGGGGCCGCGGTCCCGTGCAGCACGCTCGCGGTGGCCGGCGGCTGCGTCGTCGCCGGGGGCGCCGGCGCCGAGCCCGCGCTGGCGAACGAGCCGGCCCCGCGCGCGGCAGGCCGCTCGCGCCGCGCGGACCGGGCGGGCGGCGATCGCGGGACCGTGCTCGTGATCGACGCGGGAGCGCTGTCGGCGCGCCGCGCCGGCGTCGATACGTCGGCGTCGTCGATCGCGCTGTCGGACAGCGCGCTCCTCATCGCCACGCGCCGCGGCAACCTGCTCCTGAGCGACGACCGGGGGAAGACCGCGAGCCCGCTCGGCGCGTGGGGGTCGGGCGGGGCGCCGGTGACGCTCGCGACGACGCCGGGGCGGCTCTGGGTGCTGGCCGGCAAGACGCTGTGGTCGCCCGCGACCGGCGCGGTCGCCGTCCCGCCGGAGACCGGCTCCGCCGTGCCCCCTGGATCGCCGCGCCGCGACGCCGCGCCGTCGCGGGGCGCCCCGTCGCTGTCGCCCGGGCCCGCGCTGCGGGACGGCGTGCTCCGGATGAGCGCGAGCGAAGGCGTGATCGTGGCGCTCACGATCGCGGCCGGAGGCCCGCAGCTCGAGCGGCTCCGCGGCGACGACGAGGGCTCGCCTGTCGTGCCGCTGTCCGGGGCGGCGCGGCGCGCGGCGGAGGCCGACGACGGCCGGCTCGCGGCGGCGGCGGGCGGGCGCTCGATCGCGCTGTCGGGCGCCGGGCTCCTGTGCGTGTCGCGCGACGGGGGCGAGAACTTCCGCGTGATCGAGGGCCTCCCCGCGGTCGTCGCGCTCGCCTTCGCCGGCGACCCCAAGGGCTCGCCGCTGCTCGCGCTCGTCGCCCGCGAGGGCGAGCGCCGGGCGCAGCTTGTCCACGTGCCGTCGAACGCCGCCCCCACGCTGGTCGCCGAGATCGGGGCGACGCCCCACGGCGCGGCCGAGGAGGACGCCGCGTCCATCGGTCCGGCGGCGGTCGCGTGGGACCCGTCGCGCGAGGTGGTCTGGGTCGCGTGCTGGGCGGGGCTCGTAGCGCTCACGCGTCAGCGGAAGCACTAGAGCGACAAACGGGTTGAAACCCCGAAAAAAGCAGAAATTTCACAGGGAGGCGAGGAGGCGGGGAGCGAGAGACGGCGAGAGGGAGAGATTCTTTTTTTTTCTTCCTCCCCGCCTCCCCGCCTCCCTGTGAAATTTCTCCCGGTTTCAACATGATTGATTGGTGTTCTAGAAGCGCTCAGGCCTCGACGAACGACGCGTGGAGCAGGCGCTGCGCGGGCGCGGCGTCCGCGGCGTCGACGAGGGCGCCGAGGCGCAGGGGGCCGGCCACCGTGAGCCGGGAGGCGATGCGGGCGCGGCCGAGGACCTCGACGAAGCGGGTCAGCGGCTCCGCGGTCGCGGTGAGGCCGTCGCCGACGACGCTGACGGCCGAGAGGCCCTCGACGAGCTCGATCGACGGAAGCAGCGCGGCGAGCTTTCGCCTCGCGCCCTGCCAGTCGGGCACGTTGAGGAGCGGGAGCACGAACGCCCCGCCGCCGTGGCCGAAGGAGAGATCACGGAAGCCCAGCCCGAGCTCACCGGCCGCGCGGAGGAGCTCGTCGAGCCGGAGCCCGCCGTGCGCCCGCGCGAGGACGACGTTGCCCTCGGCGACGATCGCGCGCGCGGAGAGCGTCGAGGACGCCGAGCCCGGCGCGAAGCGACGCACCACCGTCTCCCGCGCGCCGGGACCGGCGTCGAAGGTCGAGCGCGCATAGAGGGCGACGCCGGAGCGCCGCGCCCACTCGACCGCCTGGGCGCAGACGACCTTCGCGCCGCACTCGGCCATCTCCTGGAGGACCGCGCAGTCGAGCTCGGGCAAGTGACGCGCGTCCGGGACGACCCGGGGGTCGGCCGAGTACACGCCGTCGACGTCGCTGTAGATCTCGCAGCGCTCGGCGCCCAGCGCCGCCGCGAGCGCCACCGCCGTGGTGTCGGAGCCGCCGCGGCCGAGCGTCGTGATCTCGCGGCGGTAGCTCATCCCCTGGTAGCCGGCGACGATCACGATGCGGCCGCGCGCGAGCTCGTCCTCGATCCGGAACGGGCGGACCTCGATGATGCGGGCGTCGAAATGGCGATCGTTCGTGAGGATGCCGGACTGGGAGCCCGTGAACGAGATCGCCTCGAAGCCCCGGGCCTGGATGGCGATCGAGAGGAGCGCCATCGAGACGCGCTCGCCCGTCGAGAGCAGCATGTCGAGCTCGCGCCGGGGGGGATCCGCGGCCGCGCTCGCCGCCTGCCGGGCGAGGGCGAGCAGGCCGTCGGTCGTCTTGCCCATCGCGCTGACCACGACCACGACGTCGTTGCCGGCGCGCTTCGCGGCGACGACGCGCTCGGCGACCTGGCCGATCCTGTCGACGTCGGCGACGGACGAGCCGCCGTACTTCTGCACGATGATCGGACGGCCGGGCTTCGCGGGCGAGGCGCCCGACGCGCACGGCGAGCCCTCCTGCTGGACGCGGTTCGGCGGCTGCTCGGGCTCGGCCATGCTGCACCTCCAGGCGCAGCGCGCGCTGCGCAGGAGATCCGGCTATCACGCGCGCCGAGCACGGGCCAAGCGCGCGGCGGCGCCGGGCGAGCTCCGCGCCGGCACCGTCAGGTGAGCTCGCTGTGGAGCAGCATCTCGTAGAGCTCCGCCTCGGAGTCGCGCCCCTCGGCCCGCGCCCTCCTGGCGAGCCGCGCGAGCACGTCGCGCCGCCGCGGCGCGACCTCCAGACGGGCGGCCTCATCCCCCTCCTCCAGGCGCGCGGAGAGCAGGGCGAGGAGATCGAGATCGCGGCCGAGCCGCTCCAGCACGTCGGCGAGCGCCATCGCCACCCCCTGGTCGGTGGGATCGGCGCGGACCCGATCCGCGAGCCGCTCGGCCAGGAGCTCGTCGTCGACGCCGAACGCGCGGGCCAGCGGCACCTGCCCCTCCGCGAGCGTGACGCTGTTCGGGACGGGCGCCATGTCGGTCGCGGTGTCGCTGCCGTCGAGCGTGGGCATCTCGTCGAGGAGCCCGGAGTCGCCCGGCGCGATCGGCGCGGCGACGGCCGGCGTCCGGGCGACGGGGGCAGGCACGATCGGCGGCGAGGGAGGGGGCGCCGGGGCGATCACCACGGGCTCGGGCGGGAGCGTGCGCCGGCGCGGCACAGCGACGTGGACCTCGATCCGCTGCTCGGTCGCGCGGGGCCGCCGGGCCGGGCTCGACGGCGCCGCGGGCGGGGACGCGATCGGGGGCGCGAGCTCGCCCGAGACGCGGCGGAAGGCGGCGGTGATGGCCGGGTCGCGCGGGCGGAGGCGCAGCGCGAGGCCGAGGTGGCGCTGCGCGGCGAGGAGATCCCCCCGGGAGCGCTCCTCGATCTCGGCGGCCTCGGCGAGCATGGCCGCGACGGCGGCGGGGCCGCCGTCGAGCAGCGAGCCCGCGCGGGCGGATCCGGCGTCGCCGGCGGCGCGGCCCTGCAACGCGAGCTCCACCGCGTCGCGCAGCCGCCCGAGCGCGACCGACGCTCCCCCGAGATCGCCGAGCTCGGCGCACCAGCGGCCCTCGAGCAGCCGCGCCTCCAGCGCCTCCGGCGCGCCGGGCGGGATGGCCCGCACGCGCGCGACCGCCGCGGGGAGATCCCCGGCGATCTCCGCGAGGCCGCGGCCGAGCTCCAGGTCGAGCGCGCTGGCGGGCGCCCCGCTGCGCGCGGCGAGCGCCCGCGCCCGGGCGAGCAGGTCGAGCGCGCGCCTCCCCTCCCCGGCCGCCCGCAGCGAGCGCCCGAGGCCCGCGACAACGTCGGGGCTCTCCGGGGCGTAGCGGAGCGCCCGCTCGAAGAGCACCCGCGCGTCGGCCGCGTGGCCCCGCGCGAGGAAGGCCTCCGCGGCCCCGCGGGAGACGGCGTGGCGCGCCTCGGCCCCGCGCGCCGAGGCCTCGAGGTGCTCGGCGTCGGCGAGCGCGCCGCGCACGTCGGCGACGTCGAGCCGCGCCGCGAGCCGCGCCCAGCGCAGCGCCTCGATCCCGGGCGCGCGCGCGACGCCGAGGTTCAGCGCGTCGAGGCGCACGTCGAGGGCGTCCGCGAGCCTCGCCGCGCGCAGCCAGGCGAGCGCGGCGAGCGGGCCGTACGGCTCCGCGTGCGCGGCGCGCGCGAGCGCCGAGAAGGCGCCGTCGCGATCGCCGACCGCCTCGAGGAGCGCGCCGCCGAGGAGGCCGGCGTCCACGGCGGGCATGGCGTCGACGACGGTCGAGAGCGCCCCCTCGGCGCGCTCGCCGATCACGAGATCGATCCAGGCGAGGCGCGAGGAGATCTCGGGGTGCCGCGGGGCGCGCTCCAGCGCGGCGAGGTAGGCGCGGCGCGCGTCGTCGAGGCCGCCCGCGAGCGCGAGCTCGTCGGCGACGCCCGCGAGCTCGGCCGTCTCGAGCGCCCGGAGCGCGCGGTCGCCCAGCGCCGGAGGCGCCGCATCGAGCGCGCCCTCGGCGCGGAAGCGGCCCGCCTCGGCGACGACCGCCGTCCACTGCACCCCGGCCACGTCGGGCGCCCTCGCGCCGGCGGCGGGCAGGAGCAGGCGGACGATCCGCTCGACCGCGGCGTCCAGCACGATCGCGCCCTCGACGATGCGGCCGTGCGCGCCCGCCATCATCGAGAGCGCCTGGAGCGCGAGCGCGTGCGGCGGCGCCCCGAGGCCGACGCCGCGCGCGCGCTCCGGCAGGAGCCTGAGCGCGCGCTCGCCGGGCGCGACGGCGACGTCGAACGCGAGCGCCGTCTCGCCCGACCGCAGCGCGACGAGCGCGCCCTCCTCGATGGGCGCGATGATCAGCTGCGGCGTGCCGTCACCGAGGAAGCCGCGGAGCCGCGGCGCGGCCCAGCCGGCGAGCTCGGTCCCCTGCGCCTCGACGGCGAGCCGGGCGAGCTGGCCGCGCCGGTGCCGGAAGCGCGCGACCCCGCCGGAGAGGTCGACGGGAAACCGGATCCCGGCGAGCCGCACGACGAGCTCGGTGACGCGGAGCGGACCGAGCGCGAACGGCTCCCCGAGCTCGATCGCGAGCGCCCCCTTGCTGACGGCGAGCCGGAGGACGGGGCGGTCGTCGGGCGGGCGCGGAGCCGCACCGCCGCCGGGCGCGAGCGCGCGGAGCGACGGCGACACGCCCAGCGCGCGCGCCGGCCGGCCGCGCCTCTGTCCAGCAGCCATACCCGCCAAGGGTATCAACCCTGCGGCGATCCAGGCGAGTTAGCGGCGATCACGCCGGGCGAAGCGCGACGTGACGGAACGGGCGCTCAGAGGTCGCCCTTGGCGAGCTTGTCCTTCATTTTCTGGATGAGCACGGGGAACCCATCCTTCTTGATGATCTTCGTGAACTGGGCGCGGTAGCTCCCCACCAGGCTGACGCCCTCGGTGACGATGTCCCGCACGAGCCAGGTGCCGCCCTTCTGGGAGAGCTTGAAGGCGATCTCGACCGGCTCCTCGCGCGCGTCCTTCTTGGAGACGGCCCTCGTCTTGACCGTCATGACGCCGCCGCTCTCGGTCTCGCCTGTGTACTCGATGTTGAAGTCGAGCGTCTTCTTCAGGTTGCGCTCGTAGGCCCTGCGGACGAGCTGCTTGAGCAGATCGCTGAACTGCTTCTTCTCGGCGTCGGTCCGGGCCGCCCACTCGCTGCCGAGCGAGCTCTCTGCCAGCGCCGAGTAGTCGAGCATCTCGTCGAAGACCGAGCCGACCTGCTTCTGGCTCTCGCCCCCTCCCTTCTTCAGGAGGTCGAACAGGACCGTCTGCTTGGCCTTGACGACGTCCGTCGCCGGCCCGGCGTTCGCGAGGCCCACCGGGCCGAGCGTGAGCGCGAGCAGCGAGAACGTCGCCGCGAAGAGATGGGTCATCGTGCGTGTCACGTAGGGTTCTCCTTCTGTGCCTGCGGGCTGCGGGCGAGCCTCGCGTCGCTTGTACGGCTCGCCCTCGGTCCGCGCACTCTTACGTAGTACGAGGCAAGCGGCCTGCCACGTCGGACGAGGGCCACGGCGGCCCGGTGACGTCCTGTCCTGCTCTCCATGAACGCCGCGAAACGACACGGCAATCCGCCGGCGCTGGGCCGCGCTCCAGGGGCAGACGACGGTCTCCGCGGGCTATTCATGCGCGGGAGCGGGCTCCGCGGCCACCTCCCGCTCCCCGGCCGCGGGCGGCCGGTCCGGGACCCGGACCCGGAACGCGGTGCCCTCGCCCTCGCGGCTGTCGACCTCGATGGCGAAGCCGTGATCGTCGAGGATCCGCTTCACCACGGCCAGGCCGATGCCCATGCCGTGCGCGCGGGTCGTGAAGAACGCATCGAAGAGGCTGTCGCGGGCGGCTGCAGGGATGCCTCGCCCCTGGTCGCGGATCTCCAGGAGCCAGGCGCTCGGGTCGCGCCAGAGGCGCACGGTCACGCCCGCCCCCGCCGAGCTCGCCTGGATCGCGTTCCGCACGAGGTTCCAGACGACCTGGCGCATCTGGGCGGCGTCGGCGATCACGGGGGCGGACGGCGGCCCCTCGAAGCGGACCTCGACGTCGCCGCCGCGGCCCGAGCGCGCGGCGAGCACGACGACGTCGCGGGCCGTCGACGAGAGATCCACGCCCTCGAGCGCCGGCACCCGCGGGCGCGACAGATCGAGCATGTCGCCCACGAGGTCGTTCAGGCGCGCCGTCTCGCGCTCGATGATCTCGCAGAGCTTCCGGTCCTCGTCGGAGAGCGTCCCGCCCGTGCGCAGGAGCTCGATCGATCCCGCGATCGAGCCGAGCGGGTTGCGGATCTCGTGGGCCAGCCCCGCGGCGAGGCGGCCCAGCGCCGCGAGACGCTCGGCCTGCTCCGCGCGCGCCGTGGCCTGCACGAGCCGGCCGCCGGTCGCGCGCAGCCGCTCCGCCAGGTAGCTCGCGAGCAGCGTGACCACCACGATCGCGAGCAGGTTGA
Organism: Sorangium sp. So ce887; assembly: GCF_051521455.1. Classification (NCBI taxonomy): domain Bacteria; kingdom Pseudomonadati; phylum Myxococcota; order Polyangiales; family Polyangiaceae; genus Sorangium; species Sorangium sp. So ce887. The sequence goes on from NZ_CP150354.1 coordinate 8,798,325, forward strand.
CGAACATGGGGTACCGGAGCTCGCCCCACTGCGTCACGTACGCGCCGGAGGGCTGGTCCGGCGGCACGCCGAGCAGCTGCAGCCCGAGCGCGGCGCACAGCAGGAGGTACGCGGCCGCCCCCGACGCGGCGGCGACGATCGCGCCGGGGAGCCCGAGGAGGATCGCCCCGGTCAGGCAGGTCAGGCCGTAGAGCGACGTGGCGCCGCTCGTCGCCCCGCCGGTGATGTACACGAGCGCGGTCCAGGTGATCTGGTCGGTCACGAGCTGCGCCCTGGCGATCGCGCGGAGGGCGCGCTGCATGCGCAGGAACACCGCGTAGATCCCCGAGACGCCGTACGCCGCGGCGACCGTCACGAGCGCGACGATGCTGGAGAAGCCCCCGGGGGTGAACCCGCGGAGGTACACCGCCGCGGTCACGACGAGGAAGACCGTGAGCACCGCGAGGCGCAGCGCGATGAGCCAGGTGAGCCGGCTCGCGAGCGGCGTCTCGGCGCCGCCGGGAGCGCCGGACGGGAGCGGCGTCGCGACCGGCGAGCCGCGGGCGTCGATCGACGGCCCGGCCTCGACCCGGTCTCGCCGCGCGACGGCCTCGCCGCCCGGGCTCGCCGGCGAGGCCGAGGGCGACATCACTCCGCCTTGATCTTGCCGGCGAGATCGAAGATCGGCAGGTACATCGAGATGAGCACGACGCCGACCATGCCGCCGACGATGACCATGAGGAGCGGCTCGAGCAGCGACGTCAGCGCGGAGACGGCGACGTCGACCTCCTCCTCGTAGAAGTCGGCGATCTTGTTGAGCATCGTGTCGAGCGCGCCGGTCTGCTCGCCGACCGCGACCATCTGCACGACCATGCCGGGGAAGACCTGCATCTCGCCGAGCGGATCGGCCATGTTCTTCCCCTCCGAGATCTTCTGGCGCGAGTACATGAGGCCCTCCTCGACGACGACGTTGCCGGCCGTCTTCGCGACGATGTCGAGCGCGTCGAGGATCGGCACGCCGGAGCCGAGCAGCGTGCCGAGCGTGCGCGAGAACCGCGCCACGGCGATCTTCTGCATGACCGGGCCGAGGATCGGGAGCCGGAGCAGGAGGCGGTGCACCATCCGCTTGCCGCCCGGCGAGCGGTAGAAGTAGGTGGCGCCGACGACCCCGGCCACGGTCAGCACGACGATGAGCGGGAGGTAGGTGACGAACGCCTTCGAGGTCGCGATGACGATCTTCGTGAGCTGCGGGAGCGCGTCCTTCGCCCCGAACTCCGCGAACATGGTCTCGAAGGACGGGATGACGAACGACATCAGCACGATCATGACGCCGATCATGATCACGATGACGGCGATCGGATACGCGAGCGCGCCGCGCACCTGGCGCGCGAGCTTGACGCGCTTCTCGATGTAGATCGCGAGCCGGTTCAGGATGCTGTCGAGGATGCCGCCCACCTCGCCGGCCTGGACGAGGTTGACGAACAGGTCGTCGAAGATCTTGGGGTGGCGCCGGAGCGCGTCGCTGAACGTGGCGCCCTGCTCGACCGTGTTCTTGATGTCACGCAGCGCCGCCTGGAAGACCTTGTTCGGCTCCTGGTTCGACAGGATCTCGAGGCACTGGACCAGCGGGAGGCCCGCGTCGATCATCGTCGCGAACTGGCGGATGAACTTGACGAGGTCCTTGGCCTCGACCCCCGAGCCGAAGCTCAGGTTGAAGCTGAACCGCGCCCCCTTCTTCTTGACCCGGGTCGGGCTCAGCTGCTGAGCGCGGAGCCGGTTCTGCACCGCCGCCTCGTTCTCGGCCTCCATCGTGCCCTTCCGGATCTCTCCGGAGCGGCCGCGCGCCTCCCAAACGAACTCCGCCATAGTGCTTCCGGTCTTCTCCCTGGTCCACGGCGGGCCGAGCCGACGCGCCGGGGCGGCCCCGCCTCCGGGAACGCCAGGATAAAGTTCCGGGTGGTCCAGGGTCAAAGACGGTGGGGCGTTCTCTGATCCAGGGGGCGGGGCGGTGGGGCGACGTGGGCGCAGGGGTCTGGCGCGGGCGCGGGCGCGGGCGCGAACGCGAGCGCGGAACCGGAGGAACGTCGTGCCCAGCAGCACGCGCCGGCACGGCGCTCGGTGCGCCCCGACGTGAACGGATGGCACACATCGTCGCAGTTCGCGCCTGAAAAATGTGCCACCAGGACGCGGAAGCGCGTCGTCTGGACATCGGGATGGGCCATCTGGACATCGAGGTGGGCCATCTGGACATCGAGGTGGGCCATCTGGACATCGAGGTGGGCCATCTGGACAACACAGCCCTCGATACGACCAGGGAGGGCGACGGCCCCGTGGTCGAGGCATCGCAGCACCCGGTCGGAAGCCCGACGATCGCCACGAGGTCGAGGGCGACGCTTCAGCCGCGCTGCACGACCGGCACGAGACGCTCCTGCACCTCGCGCACGAAGCGCGCGAGGCCGCACGCCACGCCGTTGGCTTCGAGGCGCTCGACGGGAACGTCGGCCCAGCGCGCGTCCGCACCTCGCCCCGCGCTCGTCAGCACCGCGAGGACCCGCTTCGCGTCCTTGCGATCCGCTGGGTTCTATCCCTCACCGACGAGGCTCCACAGCTCCCCCGGCCGGAGATATCCGCCGCGCTTTTGCGATGCTGGGTGCTCGTCGAGCCGGCGCAGGGCCGAGCCCCCTTCACGGCCGCGGCTCATCACGAGGACCTCGTCCATACGCAGCTCGTCGAGGAGGAACGGCGAGTGGCTCGTCGCCACGATTTGCAGCTGAGGCGTCGCCTCGAGTACGCCGCGGAGGTGCGCGACGAGCCTGCGCTGCGCTACGGGGTGCAGCGCCTTGTCCAGATCGTCGAGCAGGACGAGGCGCGGCGCGTCGAAGCGCACGACCGTGATGAGGCCGAGGGCGAGCAGCGTCCCCTCGGAGAGCTGACCGGCCGGCACCCACCCCAGCCCTTCCCACTCGACCTCGAAGCGGGCGCCGGTGACCTCGCGCGACTGATCGGCCCAGAAGTCCTGGCCACCGATGGAGATCCGTTGCTTCTCCCGGCGCCGGACGCGGGCGGGGAGCGCGCGGATACGCCGCGCGCCGGGGACGATGGTCGCCAGATCCCGTTCGATCGCGTCCAGGGTTCCGTCACGCAGCCCCTGCAGGTATTGCAACACCGAAGCCAGACCCTCACCGTCGTGTCCGACGCCTGGGATCTCCTCTTCAGAGTAGTGCTCCGCGGCGAGCGTCTCGGCGTGCAGCTTGAGCCGGACGACCGATCCGAGCTTCGCCTCGCGGGGACCTCGAAAGAAGAGCCGTTCTTCCTCCTGGTCGTCGCAGGGCAGAGAGAGCTCCGTCTGCTGCCCTTCCTTGCCGAACCACAGGTGCAACCACTCAGGTTCCGGCTCCTCCTTCGCGGCCCCTGCGCGAAGACCGAACCGCCTGCCGTCCGCCAGGACGGCCTCCAGCTCGAGCTCGGTGGCGTCCGGCTTCGCGACAAGGTCTTCCACCGCGCGTCTGCCCAAGAAGAGCGACCCCGGACGGAGGGTCGCGGACCCGGGCTTCGCGGAGGCAAGCAGGAGCAGGTAGTGCATCCCCTCCAGCACGGTGCTCTTGCCCACGGCGTTCGGGCCGACCAGCACGTTGAGCCGACCGAGAGGCAGCCTCACGTCTCGAAGCAGCTTGAAATTCTTGAAATATGCTTCCGTCAGCATCGCCGCTTCCGCTACTCCGCGATCAGCGCCGGATACAGGAGCCCTCGGGTCTCCCTCTCCACCACCACGGACCCCGGCGCCGGCCGAAGCGAAGCGAGTTCCACCCACCAGGAGTCCGGCCAGGGATCCGGAGAGAGATTTCAACGCAAAGGCGCAAAGGCGCAAAGGCGCAATAAGAACAAATCTCGTTCATTTTGCGACTTTGCGTTCTTGGCGTCTTTGCGTTGAAATCTCTCTCCGCTCGCGAGGCAGATCCCTGGCAGGATTTCTGACCCGCGGTGCTAGGGCTGCCCGCGCTCCGCCACGTAGCGGACCGCGCCGTGCACCTCGCGGAGGAGCGCGCCCTGCCGGCGCTCGACCCGCATGAGCTCCTGGTGGCCCTCCCACGCGCCGACCGGCGCGACAAGGACGCCGCCGTCGGCCAGCCGCTCCTCGAGCGCGGCCGGCGGCTCGGTCAGCGCGTAGGTCACCGCGACCTTCCACGGGCGCTCCGAGAACGGCGTCCGGCCGCGCGCGAGCGCTCGCTCGGCGAGCGAGCGCCCGTCGCCGCACAGCAGCGCGACGCTCGCGCCCTCGTCGGAGGGCCCGGCGCTGCTGCTCGCGAGCGCCTCGTCGTCGCCCCGACGATCCGGCCGCGCGCCGAGGAGCCGCGCCGCGCGCGCGTGCAGGGCAGGGTCGATCTCGATCGAGGTGACGTGCCCGGTCGGGCCCAGGATGCGCCGCGCGAGCGCCGCGCCGTAGCCGGTGCCCGTGCCCAGCTCGAGCACGTGATCGCCCGGCGCGAGGCCGAGCAGGCTGTATGTGAGCAGGTACGCGTGCGGCGCGCTCACGGTCGCGTGCCCGGCACGATCGAGCGGCAATGGCGTGTCGTCCGCAGAGGCCGCGACGTCCTCCGGCAGGACGAAGCGCTCGCGCGGCACGAGCAGGATCGCGTCGAGGTAGCGCGCGGGGAACTCGAAGCGGCGCGCGAGCTCGGTCACGAGCGGCGCTCGCGCGACGCGCCCGGCCTCGGCGAGCTCGACGTCCTGCGCGATGGCGGCGTCGAGCGGCTCGGGGACCTGTGCCCAGCGATCGGGGCGGCGATCGTCGTACCTCGCCGCGAGCGCAGCGAGCGGCGCAACGGCGGCGCGGGAGTCGATGCTCGGGGGAGAAGCCACGGCGAGATCCTGAAGCAGGACCGACCGCACCGCTCGATATTTCGGGGATCTTTCGGGGATTGTTCCGCGTTTCTCCGGGCCCATCCGGCCCACCGCCAGAGCTCGTTTGACAAGGGCGCACGAGCCTCTTCATCCTCGGCCATGGCCCTCGTCGATCTCACGCCGATCGCAGCGATCGCGATCGAAGAGCACCGCGCCGCGCCCTGCGCCTGCGTCGCCGCCGCGGTGCGCACGCGAAACGACGTCCGGTACGGATCCGGCGCCGCAGGACGGCTGTGGTTCGAGGACAGCCCGCCGGCCGGCGCGCGCGGCGCGACGCCGCCCGCGGCGACGGGCGACGCGATCTTCGATCTCGCGTCGGTGACGAAGCCGTTCACCGCGCTCGCGTTCGCCCGGCTCGTTCGCGCCGGCAGGATGAGGCTCGACGAGCCGCTCGGGCAGGTGCTCCCCGAGCTCGCGGGCACGCGATCGGCGCGCGTGCCGCTCGAGCTCCTCGCCGCGCACCGGGCCGGGCTCGAGGCGCACCGCCCGCTCCACCCGCCCGGCGACAGCGCGCCGATCGATCCGCTCCAGGCGCTGCTCGCCTGCGCGGACGCGCGCCGCGAGGCGTGCGCGGGCGCTCCTCCCGACGGCGGGTTCCCGCCGGTGTACAGCGACCTCGGTTACCTGCTCCTCGGCGCCGCGGTCGCGCGGCGCGGCGAGGCCGAGCTCGACGAGATCGTCGCGCGCGAGGTGACCGGCCCCCTCGGGCTCGCGGTCGCGCCGCCGAGCCGGCTCCGGCGCCGCGATCCGCGGTTCGACGAGCGCGTCGTCCCCACCGAGGACGTCGGGTTCCGCGGGGGAATGATCCGCGGCGCGGTGCACGACGACAACGCCTGGACGATCGCGCGCGACGGGATGGCCGGGCACGCGGGCCTCTTCGGCGACGCGATGTCCGTGGCGCGGCTCGGGGTCGCGCTGCTCGAGGCGCTCGCGGGCGAGCGGCCGGAGTGGCTCTCGCGCGACGAGGTCCGGCGGCTGATCGAGCCGCGGCCCGGCGGGTCGCTGCGCGCCGGGTTCGACGGCAAGAGCGGCGAGAGGCCGAGCGCCGGCGCCCGCTTCGGCCCGCGGACCTTCGGCCACCTCGGCTTCACCGGGACGAGCCTCTGGATCGACCCGGACGCCGAGCTCGTCGGCGTGCTGCTCACGAACCGCGTCCACCCGACGCGCGCATCCGACGCGATCCGACGCGCGCGACCCGCCGTCTACGATGCGATCGCGGAGGCCATGGCGCGCGCGCGATGACGCGCGATGACGCGAGGAGACGCGAGGAGACGCGAGGAGGCGATGGCGCGCCGCATCGAGCCCGCGTTTTCGCGGGCTGACGCCGAGCGATGCTAGGCTGCCGCGGTGTCACACGGCGCCGCCTCCGAACCGCTGGGCCCGTCCTCCGGGTCGCTTCGCTCGCCCGCCGAGCCCGCGCGCGCGCCCGGCGAGCTGCGCCCCGGCGCGGTGGAGCTCGATCCCGACAGCGCGCCGAGGCCGCTCGACAGCGCCGACAGCGCGCCGAGGCTGCTCGACGGCGCGGACGATACGTTGCCGTCCAGCGGCGCACTCAGAGCGCCGAGGCCGCCCGGCAGCGCGCCGGGGCCGTTCGATGGCGCAGGCGCTGCTCCGCCGTCCGCCGCGCTCCATCCGGCGCAGCGCCCCGAAGCGCAGCCCCGCTCGTTCCGGCAGAACGCCGCGCAGAGCGGCCGCTTCATCCGCGCCTACCTGACGACGTTCACCGTCATCGCGAGCTACCTCTGGTTCTTCTTCCTGCGCCGCCTCTTCGGCGACGCGTGGGCGCAGAGCCGCGTGGACGAGGTCCACGCGAGCAACGCTCGGCGCATCGAGCGCACGATCGTCGAGCTCCAGGGCCTCTTCATCAAGGTCGGCCAGATGCTCAGCATCATGGCGAACTTCCTCCCCGCGACGCTGCGCGCGGGGCTCGAGGGGCTGCAGGACCAGGTGCCGCCGCGGCCCTACGAGGAGATCGAGCAGCGCATCGCCGAGGAGCTCGGGCGCCCCATCGACAAGGTCTTCGCCCGCTTCCACAAGGAGCCGCTCGCGAGCGCCTCGCTCGGCCAGGTGCACGAGGCGTGGCTCATGGACGGCACGCGCGTCGCCGTGAAGGTGCAGCACCGCGACATCGACGAGATCGTCCGCCTCGACCTGCTCACCATCCGCCGCATCATGGCGATCGTCGCGAAGTTCGTCCCCGTGCAGGGGCTCGACGCCTACTACCACCAGATCCGCTCGATGATCCTGGAGGAGCTCGACTTCGTGCGCGAGGCCAGGAACATCGTGCGCATCGCCGACAACTTCGCGAAGCAGCCGCAGGTCCAGTTCCCCAGGCCGATCGAGCCCTACTGCACGCGGCGCGTGATGACGACGACGTTCGTCGAGGGCATCAAGGTGGGCGACGTCGCGGCGCTCGACGCGCACGGCATCGACCGCAAGGCGCTCGCCCGGCACATCGTGCAGGTCTTCTGCCAGCAGATCTTCATCGACGGCGTCTACCACGCGGATCCGCACCCGGGGAACATGCTGGTCGGGCCGCGCGGGGAGCTCATCCTGCTCGACTTCGGCGCGGTCGCCGAGCTCTCGCAGGAGATGCGCGAGGGCATCCCCGAGTTCCTCGAGGCCGTGATCCGCCGCGACACCGAGGGGATCATCAAGGCGCTGCGCAAGATGCGCTTCTTCTCGCGGCGGGACGCCGTCGACATCAGCGAGAAGGTCGTCGAGTTCTTCCACCAGCGCTTCCAGGACGAGGTGAAGCTCGAGTCGTTCAACCTGAAGGACATCAAGCTCGATCCGCAGAAGGGCATCGAGAGCCTGATCGACCTCAGGCGCATGAACATCGGCCTGAAGGAGCTCTCCGCCGCGTTCCACGTGCCGCGCGACTTCGTGCTGCTCGAGCGCACCCTCCTGCTGCTCACCGGGGTCTGCACGCAGCTCGATCCGGACCTCAACCCCATGGATGTCGTGCGCCCGTACCTGCAGGACTTCGTCCTCGGCAGCCGCGACTGGGCCAAGATCGCCCTCGAGGCGGCGAAGGACATGGGGATCAAGGCGCTGACGATCCCGGACGACCTGCGCAAGTACCTCACGCGCGCCAACCGCGGCGAGGCCGAGGTGAAGGTCCGGGGCCTCGCCCAGGCCGCGTCGCTGGTCTATACGGGGGTGCGCCAGCTCGTCTACGCGGCGCTCGCGATCGCGGCGGGCTTCGCGGGGCTACAGCTCTACCTGGCTGGCCACGCGGCGCTCGCGCGCTATTGCCTCTACGGCGCCGCGGCGGCCGGGGCGCTGCTCGCTGGGAGCATCCTGTTCACGAACCGAGGTTGACGACACGCCATGAGCTCGATCGATCTGTCGCAGTACGAGGCCGAGGTCGCGGCCGCCGAGGCCGAGGTCACGCGGATCAGGGCGGCGAACGCGGAGCTCGCCGAGGAGCACCGCGGCGATCGGGCGCACGGCGCGCACGAGATCCTGCGCCGCGGCGCGGCGTCGCTCGCCGCCGCGCGGGACCGCCTGGAGGCGGCGCGCGTGGCGCTGAAGCTCGCGGAGACGACCGGCTCGCCGCACGGGCTGCTCGCGCGCGAGGGGTTCGTCCTGGGCTCGGTGGCCGTCGCCATCCCCGCCGGCACGACGAGCGGCGAGCGGGTCCGGCTCATCGAGGAGGCGCTGGCGGCCGAGCTCACGGGCGCGGCGCGCGACGTCGGGGTGGTGCTCGCCGCCCCGGCGGAGCGCTACACGCGGGAGCGACCCGGGCGCGACGCGGAGGGGCGCACCGTCCTCGACGTCTGCGGGCACGTGGAGGGCGACGTGCTGATGCCCGCCATCTCCAGGAACGCCAAGAACGCGCGCAGGAGCTGAGCGCCGCGCGCCCCGTCGTCGCGGCGCTCAGGCCTTGAACGCGGCGATGACCGCCGCGGCGCGCTCCTCGACCCGCGCGCGGAGCGGGGCGAAGCGCGCGTCTGCCCGCGCGCGGTCGAGCACCGCGCAGCGCTGCATCCAGAGGGCGTCGAAGAGCCCCGCCTCCACCGCGCTCGCGAGCGTGCGGAAGAGCGCGTCGTCCTCGCCGAGGAAGGCGAGGATCTCGGCGTACATCTGGAGGAAGAGCGGGCGCAGGCGGCTGCCCGGCTCGGAGCCGTCCGCCGTCGAGCGCAGGAACGCCCGCTGCTCGTCCGACAGCCGCGACGTCGCGAGCACGTCGCGGTAGAGGCGCGCGTACTGGACGGGGACGTTCTCCATCCCGTGCGGCAGCTCGTCGATGGCGAACGGAGCGCGGTGCCACAGCCCGAACCGAGCGCGCATGATCGCCTTGTGAAAGCGGCTCGACGGGTCCTCGGCCGGCAGGTCGAGCAGCGCGCCGGCCGCGGCCCAGTCGCCCAGCAGCGCGCGGCCGCGCGCGAGCTCCCAGCGCGGGAACAGCTCGCCCGGGTCGAGCGACAGCGCGGTCTCGAGCCGGAAGACCGCCTCGTTGACGAGCCCCGCCTCGAGGAGGATGCGGCCGAGCAGCTCGTGCGCCTTGGCCAGGCTCGGCGCGCACTGGAGCGCCTTGCGCAGCGCCGGCACGGCGCCGACGGGGTCGCTCGCGCTGAAGCGGACCGTCGCGAGCGCCACCCACGGCTCGCCGAGCGAGGGGGCCTGCGCGATCGCGCGCTCGGCGGCCTGCTGCGCCTTCGCGAGCTGCGCCCTGCCGTCGCCCCGCGCGGCCATCAGCCGCGCCGAGGCGACGGCGTAGCCGGACAGGATGTTCGGGTCGTTCGGCGAGAAGGACAGCGCCTCCTCGAAGAGCGCCACGGCCGGCGCGGCGTCGCCGTACCAGAGGTGCCGCAGCTGGTGGCGCGCGCGCAGGTACAGGTCGATCGCGCGCGGGTCGCTCGGCGCCTCGCGGTCGCGGCTGGCGGCGTCGACGGTGAGCGCCCCGGCGATGGCGCTCGCCGCGTCGTCGCTCACCTCGAGCAGCGCCTCGGGCGAGCTGTCGAACCGCTTCGCCCAGAGCTGGAACCCGTCCTCGACGCTGATGACGCGCGCGGTCACGCGCACGCCGCCGGGCGCGAGGCGCGGCCCCGGCCGCGAGTGCGGCGCCGGAGGCTGCGAGCGCGGCCCGTCGAGCCCGTGGCCGGCGCCGCCGGCGCGGCGGATCGACCCCTCGACGACGACCTGCACGCCGAGCTCGCGGCCGATGTCCCGCGGGTCGCGGTTGTCGAGCCGCACCCGGGACACCGCGGCGTGCGGCCGCACCTTGAGGCCTGCGGTCATCGAGAGGGTGTCGGTGAGGTCCTCGGTGAAGCCGTCGGCGAGGTAGTCGTCGTCCGGGGCGCCGCCGTTGCGGAACGGGAGCACGGCGACGGTCTTCAGCGCCGGCGAGGACGCGGACGAGGGCGCCGGCGCGGGCGTGAGCACAGGCGCCGAGAGCGCGGGCGACACGAGCCGCGGCTGCGGCGCGGTGATCGCCTCGGCCGACGCGGCGACCCGGGTGGGGCTCTGCTCGACGGGCTGCGGCGCGGTCGGCGCGGCCGTGGCCGTCGACGCGGCGATGGCCGAGACGAGCGACTGCGCCGGCTGCGGGGCGATCGACACCCGCGAGCGCGCGAGCAGCAGCGCGCGGTGGGCCTCGGCCGCGCTGGCGTAGCGGTCCTCGCGCCGAATCGCCATGCACCTCAGGACGACGTCCGCGACGACGAGGGGCACGTCCGAACGGACGGAGCGCGGGTCGGGTGGCGGGGACCGCAGCCGGGACATGGCGGCGGCGATCGCGCCGGCGCCCGGCCACGCGCGCCGGTGGGTCAGGCACTCGAAGAGGATCATGCCGAGCGCGTAGATGTCGGTGCGCGCGTCGATATCGGGCTCACCCGTCAGCTGCTCCGGCGACATGTACGCGGGGGAGCCGAGCACGAAGCCCGCCGACTCGCCGGCGCTCGGCCCGGACGAGGTGCGGGCGATGCCGAAGTCGGTGATGACGACCCGCCCGCTCCTGTCGAGGAGCACGTTCTCGGGCTTGAGGTCGCGGTGCACGATGCCCGCCGCGTGCGCGGCGCCGAGCCCATCGCAGAGGGAGCAGCCGATGCCGATGGCCTGCTGCGTCGGCATCGGGCCGGTCCGCGCGAGGACGCTGTGCAGCGACTCGCCCTCGACGCACTCCATCGTGAGGAACTTCTCGCCCTCGTGGTCGCCGAAGTCGAACGTCCGCGCGACGTTCCGGTGCGTCACGCGCCGCGCGAGCTTCACCTCCTGCCGGAAGCGCTCGATCATGCCGGCCGAGCTGGCGAGATCGCGCCGCAGCATCTTGAGGGCGACCACCTCGTCGAGCTCCACGTCGCGGACGCGGTAGACGCTGCCCATGCCGCCGGCGCCGAGCAGGCCGAGGATCTCGTAGCGCCCCGCGATGCGCTGGGGCGCCGCGACGAAGCCGGAGCTCTGGCTCTCGCTGCGCGGCTCCCCGCGGGGCGTCGGCTCGGAGGCCGTAAGTCGCCTGTCGCTCACGCGCTCAGTCTACCCACGCCGAAGGGTAGAAGTCAGCGCGAGCGAGCCGCTGGACAGAAAACATGAAATTCGCCGCATCCCGCTCACCTCGACACACCTTCTTCCCGCTTCCTTCCCGCTTCCGCTTCCGGCGTGGGTCCGTTATATGTACGTGCCCCGCAGGTGGACGAATGCAGCATCGCACCAAGCATGAGCCGTCGTCCTCGCTGCTGGAGGTCACCCTCGATCCGGGCGAGGCGATGCTCGCAGAGGCGGGCGCGATGGTCGCGCGCTCGCCGAGCCTGCGGACGGTGGTCCGGCTCAACGCGGGCCGCGGGGCCGGGCTCTTCGGGCGGCTCAAGGCCTTCGTCATCGCGCTGCTCCGGAAGCTTTCGGGCGGCGAGACGTTCTTCGTGAACCACATCGAGGCGCCCGAGGGCGGCGGGTGGGTGTGGCTCGCCCCGCCGCTCAGCGGCCGCGTGAGGCACGTCCCCCTCCAGGGGGAGACGATGCTCTTCAGCGCGGGCTCGTACCTCGCGAGCGCGGGCGACATCGACGTGAGGGTGCGCTGGGGTGGGCTGCGCGCCGTGCTCGCGCGCGAGGGCATCTTCTTCATCGAGGCCTCCGGCGTCGGCGATCTCTGGATCACGAGCTACGGCGCGATCGAGGAGCTCCCCTGCGACGGGTCGCTCCTCGTGGACGGCGGGCACCTCGTCGGGTTCGACGCGTCCCTCGCGCTCGAGATCAGGAGCCCTGGCGGCGGGCTGATGGGCCTCATGGTCTCGGGCGAAGGCGTCGTGTGCGAGTTCACCGGCCGCGGCCGCGTGCTGATCCAGTCGCGCAGCGCCGACGCGCTCGTGGGCTGGCTCGCGCCGCTGCTCCCGCCCTGAGCGGGCGACGGAGACCGACGTCCGATGCAGGTGAATCTCCTCTACCGTCCCTCCCAGGCCCTCGCGCAGTGCTGGCTCGCGCAGGGCGAGCGCGTGATCGCCGAGAGCGGCGCGCTCGTGGGCATGTCGACCCACGTGCGGGTGGAGACGCAGGCGGGCGGCATCATGTCGGGCCTGAAGCGGATGCTGGCCGGAGAGTCGTTCTACCGGAACGCGTTCGCCGCGGAGGGCGGCGACGGAGAGGTGCTGTTCGCGACGCCGCTCTCCGGGGACATGACGGTGCTCGAGGTGGGCGACAGGCAATGGTGCGTCCAGAGCAGCGCCTATGTCGCGTCGAGCCCCGAGGTCGAGGTGAAGACGCGCACGGGCGGCCTGCGCGGCTTCTTCTCGGGAGCGGGGCTCTTCGCCCTCGAGACGGCGGGGCAAGGTCAGATGATCATCGGCGCCTTCGGCGCGCTCGAGGAGCTCCCGGTGAGAGGCCACGTCGTCGTCGACACGGGCCACCTCGCAGCGTGGGAGTCGACGCTCTCCTGCCGGATCGGCAAGAGCACGCCGACGTGGCTCGGCACGTGGCTCTCGGGCGAGGGCCTCGTCTGCCACGTCGAGGGGCACGGCAGCCTGTGGGTCCAGTCGCGCAACGCCGGCAGGTACGGCGCGGCGATCGGCGCGCGGCTCGCCCCGCGGCAACCCTAGAGATCCAGGGGACGGCGTGCGCGACGAGATCCGAGACAACCCCGAGTTCGGCGTCCTCCACGTGACCTTCGAGCACGCCGGCGAGCAGATCATCGCCGAGAGCGGCGCGATGGTGGCGCGCGACGCGGCCATCGACATGAAGACGAGCGTGCAAGGGGGGCTCGCCAGCGCGCTCAAGCGCAGGCTGACGGCGGGAGAGAGCCTCTTCCAGAACACCTTCACCGCGACGGCGCCCATGCAGTCGATGCGGCTCGCGCCGGCGCCCGAGGGGTCGATCGAGCGCATCGTCCTGCGCTCGGGGATGGAGGTCTTCCTCCAGTCGGGCGCCTATCTCGCCTCCTCGCCCGGCATCACGCTCGACACGAAGTGGCAGGGAGCCAAGGGCTTCTTCGCCGGCGGCCTGTCGCTGCTCCGGGCCTATGGCGAGGGCCTGATCTGGTTCTCGAGCTACGGCGGTATCCACGCGATCGACGTCGGCCGCCAGCACGAGGGATATATCTGCGACAACACACACCTGCTCGCGTTCACCGAGGGCCTGCGGTATCAGGTGCGCAAGCTGGCCGGCCTGAAGGGCCTGTTCCTGTCCGGCGAGGGGCTCGTCTGCGAGTTCCAGGGGCACGGGCGGCTCTGGCTGCAGACCCGGAACCCGGGGGCGCTCTCGGCGTTCCTCCACCCGTTCCGGCCCGTGGGAGGCGGCCATTAGCCCGCTGCGCATCACGGAGGCCGCGGACCCCGGGCGGATCGCCGGCGGATCGCCAGACGGGCGCGATCTTCCGCCGCGGCTGCGCGCGGGCCCGGCGCCGCCGCGTCCCGCCGGCGGGCTGCGGGCGGCTCGCCGCGCAGGGACGCGCGCCCCTGCCGCCGCGCCGGCAGGCTGGCCCGCCCGGTGCTTGCCCGGCGCTGGCTGCCGGCGGCCGGCGAGACGTTGCGGTCCGGGCCGCCCGCCATGGGGTGGTGCGCCGTCGTTGCCTTCCCGGAGGCGGACTCGCTAAAGTAGGCGGGCCTCGCTGAGGAGGCTCGTACGGCGAGCGGTGGATGCCACGGATCTACAGGCGCTCGCGGAGCGAGCCTGGCTTCGCCTGAATGCCCCGAACCCGCTATGTGGAAGCTGACGATCGAGGATGACGAGGGGAAACAGACGGGGCTCCCCCTCGCCCATGAGGAGTATGCGCTCGGGCGCGGAGAGTCGAACTCGATCCGGCTGACCGACCGCAACGTCTCGCGGCAGCACGCGACGCTGGCCAAGAACGGCCAGGGCTGGGTCATCCGCGATCTCGACAGCTACAACGGCACGTACGTCAACGGCGGGCGGGTCACCGGCGAGCAGCACCTGCGCCACGGCGACCTCGTGCAGCTCGGCGACTACCGCATCGAGATCGTCGATGAGGCGCTCTCGTCCGCGGTGACGAGCCCGACGCCGCCGCCCGGCAGCCGCAGCACGGCGCACCTGCCGCTCCACACCCGCCCCAACCGGCTCGTCATGGTCGTCGGCCCGACCCCCGGCGCCGAGTTCCCGCTCGACGGCGAGCGGTTCACGATCGGGCGCTCCGAGGACGCGACGATCTCGATCAACCACAGCTCGGTGAGCCGCCTGCACGCGGAGCTCATCAGCCTGGGCAACGGCCGCTACGAGGTCGTCGACAAGCAGAGCGCGAACGGCGTGCGCATCAACGGCGTCGAGCTGAAGCGCGGCCTGCTCGAGGCGGGCGACGCGCTCGAGCTCGGCGACGTGCGGCTCCGCTTCGTCGCCGCCGGCAAGATCTTTCGCGCCGGGCCGGACGGCGCTTCCGGCTCGGGGGCCGCGCCGGGGTCGTACGGGAGCGTGGCCACTGCGGTGCCGTCGCCCCCTTCGCTCGGCGGGACGAGCAAGGCGATGGGGATCCTCCTTGCGGTCGTCGTGATCCTCATCCTCGCCGTGGTCGCGGTCACCCGCGCCCGCTCGCAGGGGCCGGAGGCGCCCGAGCCGGAGGCGCGGCCCGCGGCGCCGGAGCTCGAGGGGAACGACGCGCAGATCCTCGACGCGGCGCAGGAGCACTTCCGCGCGGGGAGCATCGACGTCGCGCACCGGAAGCTGCAGGAGATCGCCGAGACGGCGCCGGTCCGGGAGACGCAGCGCTTCCGGGAGATCGAGGAGCGCTGGGCGGAGGGGATGTTCCAGCAGGTCGAGCGGGCCGGGACGAAGGACGAGAAGCTCGCGCTGCTCAACGAGATCGCGAAGACGACGAGCGTCCCGACGGCGCTCCGCGCGCGGGTGGCCGAGATGCGGCGGCAGGTCGACCCCGAAGCGCCGCCCGAGCCGGAGCCCGCGCCGCAGCAGAGCAGCCCGCAGACGACGTCCTGGTCCCCGCAGCACACGCCCTCGCCCTCGCCCGCGCCGCCGGCCTCGACGCCCAAGATCGCCGACGCGGGCGCCCCGCAGGCGAGCTCTTCGCTCGACTCGAGCGCGTACCCGGCGCAGCGAAAGGCGCTCGAGCCGAGGGTCTGGGGCGGGCGCGCTTCGGCCAGCGAGATCAAGCTGCTGCGCGCGATCTGCATCCACCAGGGCGACATGAGCTGCCGCGACAGGGCGACCGCGGCCCTGGACAAGCTGGAGAAGCGCCCGCCTCCTCCCGATCGGGATGCGTCCCCCTGAGCGGGGCGGGTCGCCGCAGAGCGCCTCCCTCTCCGTCCGCGCGCGTCGATGACCTCCACGAGCAGCACAAGCGCCCACGAGCCGGCCGTCCACGAGCCTTCCGCCCACGAGCCGGCCGTCCACGATTCGCCTCCGCCCGGCGGGCGCGACGCTCCTCCAGCGGGCGGCGCGCCGGTGGGCTCGCCGCGGAACGGGCTCGTCTCGTCGGCGGCCGGGGCGCTGGCGACGCTCGCGCTGCTCGTGCTGTTGCCCTACGCGCACCCGGGCCTGTCGCGGCTGCGGCTGCTCACGCCGCTGCCCGAGGGCGAGGGGCTCGTCGTGGTCCCGGCGCCGGCGCCCGTGGCCTCGATCGGGGAGACGACGCTCGTCACGGAGACCACCGAGCAGGCCGAGCTGCGCCAGCCCGAGGAGGTCGCGCTGCCGGCCGCGGCCGCAGAGCTCTTGCCGGCCGCGGTCGCCTCCGAGGGGAAGCCGCCGCGCCCGATCGAGGACCCGAGCGGCAAGGCGATGACGCCGTTCTTCCGCGCGCTCGCCGCCGTGGAGCGCAAGGCGCCGGGCTCGATCGCGCGCATCACCTACTTCGGCGACTCCATCGTGGCGAGCGACTTCGTGACGTCGACGCTGCGGCGCAAGCTGCAGAAGCGGTTCGGCGACGCGGGCCACGGGTTCATGCTGATGGCCAACGCCTGGCCTGGATATTTCCACAACGACGTTGTCCGCCTCGCCGTCCCCGGCTGGCAGGTGAGCCGCGTCGTGGGCCCCTTCGCCAAGGACGGGCTCTACGGGCTCGGGGGCGTGTCGTTCCGCTCGCAGGGCGCGGGGGTGTTCTCGCGCTTCGCCACCGCGGAGACCGGGACCTACGGGCGCGCGGTCTCGCGGTTCGCCGTCGATTACCTGAAGCACCCCGAGGGGGGGCGGATGGAGATCAAGATCGACGGCGAGAGCCGGGAGATGATCGACACCCGGGCCGCCGAGGCCGTCTCGGCGATCGCGACCTACGAGGTGCCCGACGGGCCGCACGGGATCGAGGTGCGCGCGCACGGCCCGGGGGTGCGCGCGTTCGGCGTCTGGATGGAGCGGGACGAGCCGGGGGTGGTGCTCGACGCGATCGGCATCCAGGGCTGCCGCATCCGCTTCCTCGACAAGAGCGATGACGCGCACTTCGCCGAGCAGCTGCGCGCGCGGAGCCCGTCCTTGACGGTGTTCCACTACGGCATGAACGAGAGCGAGGACGGCGAGCTGTTCCCGCTCGATCAGGTCGAGTCGACGATGAAGGCGGTGCTCGAGCAGGTGACGGCGGCGCTGCCCGAGTCGTCGTGCATGCTCGTGGGCCCGATGGACCGCGCCGACAAGAAGGGCGAGGTCTACAGGAGCCGCCCGGTGATCCCGAAGCTCGCGGCGATCCAGCGCCGGGTGGCCGCGCAGGTCGGCTGCGGCTACTTCGACACGTTCGGCGCGATGGGGGGCTCCGGGTCGATGGGGGTCTGGGTCCAGCGGGGGCTCGGCGGCGCCGATCTCGCGCACCCGTCGGGCGCGGGGGCCGAGGTCATCGGCCGCTGGCTGTACCTGGCCTTGATGGAGGCCTACGAGGCCTGGAAGGTGAGCGCGGCCGCGGGCCGGCCCTGACGCGGGCTCCGTACGTCGGAGATCCGGTCGCCCACGGCGAGCGCGGCGCTTCACCCTTGACATCCCCGGAGCGCTTTGCTCCCCCGAACCCGGGCGAGCACGGCGGCGTCGCCATCGCAGCGCGCGCAGGGCGGCGACGCGAGACGCGGCGAACTGCAGGCCGGGATCCTCGTCGGTGATCACGGCCTGCCCGAGCACCGGCAGCAGCCCTGTCCCGCGGCGAGCCTCGCTGTGATTGGCCGGCGACAGATCTCAACGTGCTGGGTCCGGTCACTCCCTGAACGGCGCCGCCAGGATGACGTCGTAGAAATTGGGGGCATGGAAGCCCTGGATCAGGCGCTCGGCGATATCGGCCGTGAAGTTGTAGAAGGCAGTCTCAGGCTTGCTGGCGAGCATGTCAGCGATCGCCTGTGGAAATGCGCGCTTGAAATCGAGACGCGGGTACGCCTGGAGCACCTCATCCACCTCATCCACCTCGTCCGCAGAGAGCTCCTTCAAGTCCTTGCCAGTGATGTCCATGATAGTTCCGACGTGGGGATCCGTGCCGGCGTCAGCGCACGAGGGGCTCCGAGGCGCACTTCAGGCCGGTCAGCACCCTGTAGCGGGCGGCGATGGCCGAAAGCTCGCCGGGGGCGAAGACGTCCTCGATACGGTCGAAGCCGTCGGGTGCGCGCTCGTAGGCGATCTGCAGGCACTGCTCCGGACCGTTGCGGCGATTGGCCGCGACGATGGCGGCGGTGGCGGGCAGGCGCTCGGCCTCGTAGGCGGCCAGCGCTTCCACCGGATCGGCATGGGCGGCGAGCGCGCGGACCAGGGCGCGGGCGTCCAGGATGGCCTGGCTCGCCCCGTTGGAGCCGTTCGGATACATGGGATGGGCGGCGTCGCCCAGCAGCGTCATGCGCCCATGGCTCCAGCGCGGCAGGGGATCGCGGTCGACCAGCGGGAACTCGTAGATCGCCTCGGCGCTCCGGATCAGGCCGGGCACATCCAGCCAGCCGAAGTGCCAGGCCTCGAACCTGGGCAAGAAGTCGGCGGGGTCGCCCGGCCGGTTCCAGTCCTCCCGTCGCAGGTTCCTGGCGACCGCGAGATCGGCGGCCCAGTTGATCCTCTGGCGGCCGTCCGGCCCCGGTGGGGAAATCGGATAGACGACGAACTTCTGGTCCTGATGCCCGGCAATGATCATGCTGGCGCCGGTGAGGAAGGGCGCCGCCAGGCTGGTCGCCCGCCACAGGATGCGACCGCCGTAGATCGGCGGCCCCTCGTCCGGATAGAGGCCGGCGCGCGCCGCCGAGTGGATGCCGTCGGCGCAGATCAGGAGGTCGGCGGGAACCTTCGAGGCCACGCCCTCGCGATTGAAGAAGCGCGCCACGATGCGGCCTCCGCCCTCTTCATGGTCCGAAAGGCGCCGGTCGCAGATCACCCGGCCTTCGCCCAGCCGCTCGACGGCGGCGTCGAACAGCACGCCCTGCAGGGCGCCGCGGTGCAGGGAGATCTGCGGCGCGGCGTGACCCGCGAAGCGGCCGCGCGGCTCGTCCCAGATGCGCTGACCGAAGCGGTTGAAATAGACAAGCTCGCGGGTCGCCACCCCGTGGGCCAACAGGGCCTCGAGCAGGCCCAGCTCGCCCAGCACCTCCGCGGCGTGGGGCAGGAGGTTGATGCCGACCCCGAGCGGCAGGATGCTGGGCGCCGCCTCGAACACCGTCACCTCATGACCCGAGGCGTGCAGCGCCAGAGCCGCGGTCAGGCCGCCGATCCCGGCGCCTGCGACGATCACTTGCATAAGTCCTCCCGTGGACATGCGGCTCGACGCCGCCCCTTGTTGAAGCCTCCGCCCTCTCGATCGCGGGCACGGCGGCCGCGGAGGGTCATCATCGCGGCCGCCGAGCATTGAAACATCCATCCTCGTGGTCGAGCATCCGTGTTTACCGAATTCGTGCATGTTTCCGGCGCATCAAGACGGCGTCGCGCCTCGGGCATCACGTCAACGGGCATGTGCGGCAGGATGGTACTGGACCGCCGGAAGACGTTTGGAAGCGCTACCCTCCTACCCTCTACCCTCTACCCTCTTTACCGCGACAGCGTTCGGCGCGCGCTCGCGGGTCGACCGGCGCTAAGGTCGCGCTCATGACGTCCACCGTGACCCGCAACGCCGGCTCCACCATCAAGTACGCCGTCATCACAGCGGTGCTCGCCGGCCTCTCGTTCCTCTGTTTCCGCGCGATGATCGGCCGCTCCGGTCCGCTGTGGCTGCTCTGTCTGGTCGGCGGCATCGGGTTCGCGGTGTTCGCGTTCGGGTCGCTCCTCGTCGCCAGGGACCTGGCCGGCACCGCGACGTGCCCGCGCTGTCAGGCGACGCTCGCGGAGATCGAGCTCAACCACACCGACGACCCGGCGTTCTGCGACAAGTGCCAGGCCGCGTACCTCGTCGACAAGCGCGTCCTCACCGTGCTCGCCGGCGACTACGTCCACCCGCAGCCGGGATTTCCAGTGCCGGTGACGAGCGAGGCGATCAGCTGGCCGGAAGGCTGCTGCGTGTGCGCGAAGCCGGCGACTCGCGGCATCGAGGCGAAGGCGGACGACGGCCAGACCGGGACCAACGTGGCCGTCGCCGCGGCCGGGCTCGCGCTCGGGAGCATCGCGGTGCGCACCGGCGGCGGCACGAGCTACACGCTGCGCATCCCGCACTGCGCCGAGCACGACGACGGCGCGAAGCTCGAGATCAAGAGCGGCAACGAGCCGCCGCTGCAGATCCGCTTTCGCTCGTACGCCTACCAGCGCCGCTTCCTCCAGCTGAACCCGAAGCCGGCGAAGGCCGCGTAGATCCGTTTCAGCCCTTCACTTTCGCGCACGTCTCTTCCGCGCGCGGCGAGCGCAGGCTCGTCTCGATTCGTTGGGTCCATGCCTTGCGAGGGAGTGCGATCCGTCGTCACGCTCTCCCCACATCCCCGTGGCAGCGACGGATCGCGACGGTTCGGTGCCGCAGAACAGTCCCGCCAGGAATCCCGCCAGGGGAGCTACGCGGCCTTCAGGCCCTCGGCGTCCGGCTCGTCCGCGGCGCGCCGCTTGTGCTCCCGGGCGATGCCGATCACGACGCCGAGCCACACGAGCGCGAGCGCGATGTTGATCATCGCGAAGTGGCGGATGGAGAGCGCGAGCACCTGGCCGACGATCACCCCGACGGCGGCGAGCACGTCGCCCGCGCGGACGACGAAGGTGTCGATGGCGGCCTTGGCGCTGTACTTCGCGTCGCGGCCGACCGGCAGGAAGAGCGCCTGCCGCGCCGTGTTCTGGACCGAGTAATCGGTGCTGTTCTCGGCGATCTTCGCGACGCGCACGACGGCGAGCGCGGGCAGGACGGCGAGGGACGCGTAGCCGAGGACGGCGATGGTCGGGAGGATGAACAGGGCGAACCGCACGCCGAGGTACTTGAAGATGCGCGAGACAAGGAAGAGCTGCAAGATGACGCCGAAGGTGTTCACCCAGTAGAAGAAATCGCCCTTGAAGGTGCCGATGATGGCGCCGAGCGCCGCCTCTTTCCCCTTCTCGGTGCGCGGGTGGACGAGCCCCTTCGCGGCGCCCTCGACGACCTTGCCGCCGGCCTCGACGTCGAACGCCCCGCCCTTGACGGCGGCGATCTTCCCCTCGAGCAGGCGCGACGCCTCCGGATCGACGAGGTAGACCGGGGCGCCCGCCGCGAGCGGCGCGCCCGGGTCTGCGCCCTCGGCCCCGGCGGGGGGCGGCTCCCTTTCGTCTGCGGCGCGCGGCGCGCCTTCCGGGCTGAGCGCGCTCGTGGCGGACTCGATCAGGGTGCGATCGAGGATGTACTCGCCTGTCGAGTTCACCCAGTTGAGGACGAGCGTCAGGCCGGCGATGAGGAGGAGATAGCGGTCGCGCGCGATGATCTTGAAGCCGCCGGCCGCGCCTCCGGGCGGCGCGTCGGCCCTGGCCTTCTCGCCGCCGAGGCGCGCGAGGTCGTTGCGGTGGACGATGCGCGTGAGCCACAGACAGACGAGCAGCACGCCCGCCGCGAGCAGCATCATGTTGTAGGGGCCGATGGGCACGTAGACGCGCTTCGCGATCTGCGCGCCGAGCATGGCGCCGAGCGAGCTCCCGATACCGACGATCGCGAAGAGCCGTTTGCCCTGCTCGGGGGTGTAGATGTCGTTGGCGAACGACCAGAACTGCGCGATCACGGTGAGGTTGAAGCAGCCCACCCACAGATAGAACGGCACCCCGAGGGGGACGCCGAGGCGCGCGAGGAAGAAGAAGAGGACGAGGTTGCCGGCGAAGAAGAGCGTCAGCGCGGTGGTGAGCTGCATGCGTCCGAAGCGCCTGGCCATGGCGCCGTAGGCGCGGACCACGCCCACGAGGAGCAGCGCCTGGCCCGCCGCCGCGTAGGCCTTCACCTCTGGACCGTCGAGGTCGAGCTGCTGTCCGCCGATCTCGAGCCCGCCGCCCGCGAGGATCAGCGGCTCGCGGACCACCTTGAGGAGGTAATAGCCCGTGAGCAGGAGGAAGACGTTCAGCGTCAGGACGAGGACGCTGAAGACCTCGCGCGGCTTCACCTCGGCGAAGATGGAGAGGAGCTTGTGAAGCACCCCTCGGGATCGTGTCTCGTTCTCGCCTGTGCTCGCCACGCGCCGCTCCATCCCGGGAAGACCGCCGTTCAGGCGGCACCGGAACAGGACCGATGCCCGAACGCGGGAGGCTATCGAGCCTGGTCCCGGCCGGCAACATCCCTCTCGGCGCCGCCCGTGTGAAGCGCCGTACAGGGGGTTCCACAGGGGCGCGTGGCGCGGACAAAAGTCTCTCGGGCCGGGAACTCCGCTAGGCTCCCGCGTGGCGACGTGCGAGAGACGGGGCCGATTGGGCACGAACGAGAAGGGATGGACGCGCGCGCTCGGCCCGGGTTGGCGGCGGCGCACGGCCGCGCTCGCGAGCTGCGCCGTGCTGTCGCTGTGCGCCGAGGCGCTGGCCGCGCCGCAGGCGGGGGGCGCTGAGCCGGCCCCGCCGGGGCGATCTCCCGCCGCGGCGCCGCGGGAGCAGGCGCCCAGCGCGAAGCGTGCTCTGCCGGACTACGATGGTCGTCCGGACGAGGGGGCGAGCATCGGCGACGCGCTGCTCTGGGTGCCGCGCGTCGCGTTCTTCCCCGCCTACCTCGTCAGCGAGTACCTGGTCCGGCGGCCGCTCGGCTATCTCACGGTCGCGGCGGAGCAGGGCGAGTGGATCGAGGAGCTCAAGGACATCTTCACCTTCGGGCCCAACGACACCATTGGCATCGTCCCCACAGCGCTCCTCGATTTCGGCTTTCGCGAGAGCGTCGGCGTTTACATCTTCTATGACGACCTGTTCTTCCCCGGCAACGAGCTCCGCGTGCACGCGGCGACCGGCGGGGTCGACTGGCTGAGGCTCACGATCGCCGACCGCATCCCGCTCGACGGGCGCGCGCACGTGAAGCTCCGCGGCGAGGCGGACACCCGGCCTGACTGGCTGTTCTCGGGGATCGGCCCGAGGTCCGTGGGGCGCGACTGGGCCCGCTACAGCGCCCGCAGCGTCGAGGGGAGCGCGACGGTCCACGTCGGTTTCGACGCGTTCAGCTTCGTCGAGGCGTACACCGGCGCGAAGACCGTCGATTTCGACGACATCTGCTGCGAGCCGACGGTCGGCTGGCGGGTCGCGAACGGCCGCTATCCGCTGCCCCCCTCGTTCGACACGGGGTACACGGCCTACCGGATCGGGGCCCGGGCCGCCCTCGACTCGCGGCGGCCGCGCCCCGAGCGGGGCCACGGCGTCCGGCTGGAGCTCTCCGGCGAGCACGCCGCCGACCTGGAGCGACCGCTGCAGAGCCGATGGCTCCGCTACGGCGGCACGCTGGGCGGGTTCGTCGATCTCACCGGACACGACCGCATCGTGAGCCTCGCCCTCTCGGCGGCCTTCGCGGACCCGCTCGGCCCCGCCGACGTCCCCTTCACCGAGCTCGTCGAGCTCGGCGGCGGCGCGCCGATGCATGGGTTCCGCGAGGGGCGCCTCCGCGGGCGGAGCGCCGCCGCGGCGACGCTCGAGTACCGTTACCCGGTCTGGGCGTTCGTCGATGGCACGGTGCAGGTCGCCGCGGGCAACGTGTTCAGCGAGCACCTCCGCGACTTCGATCTCGACCTTCTGCGCATGTCGTTCGTGCTCGGCCTGCGCACGAGCGATTCGCGCGACCACTCCTTCGACTTCCTGATCGGCTCGGCGACCGAGACGTTCGAGCAGGGCGCCAGTCTGCAGGAGCTGCGCCTCATGATCGGCGCCAGCCACGGGTTCTGAACGGCCGGGGGGAGCTCAGTCGGGCGGATCGGCCTTGTCTGGACGCTCGATGCCGACGAGCTTGTAGCCGCGGCGCGGGCCGAGATCGTAGAGGTGGGCGCGCAGCGGGCCGGGGGCATGCCCGTTCAGGAGGTCGACGATGGCGTAGCGCGAGGGCGCGTCGTCGGGCGCGCCGCCGTCCGTGGCGATGTGCGGGAGCGAGAGGCACACGCGGCCGTCCGGCGAGGGGCGCACGACCGGCCGCGCGCGCGGGGAGAGCGCCTCGCCGGCGTACATCGCGGCCTCGTAGCGGAGGCTTTGCGCGCGCGCGACGCCGGTGCGCCGCGCGAGGTCGACGCCGCACAGCGCCGCCGGCGAGGCCAGGGCGACGTCGGCGATCGGCGACAGGCGCGTGAGGTAACGCGCCAGGATCGCGCGCTTTCGCTGGATGAGCTTGTCGATCAGGAACGCGGTGTGCCGCGGGGCGGTGAAGTCGCCGGTCCGCACCGCCGCCTCGATGAGCTCCGGCGTGAAGCGCGCGAGCGCCCGGGCAGCCCAGGCGCCGTCGAGCTCGGTCATGCGCGCGAAGGCCGGGTTGGGGTAGCCGCCGCGCCAGTCCTCCGGCCGGAAGTCGCGATCGCTGAAGAAGCCGAAGATGTCGCCCCGCGGGTCGCGGGTCGCCCGGTCCCACGGCCGCTCGGGGATGCCGAGCGTGGCGAAGTCGAGGAGCGCGTACTCGGCGTCGAAGTAGTAGGCGTGGCCGAGGCGCTTCGAGATGTCCTCCCACTCCCACTCGCTGCCGAAGCAGTCGCCGAGATCGATGGCGTAGTGCCGCACGTGGCCCGGCGATGCGTCCTTGTCGTCGCCGTCCTCGGCGAGCCAGACATCCATCGAGTTCTGCTCGCGCGAGTCGAAGTGGTTGAGCCACGCGGCGAGCAGGCGCCCCCCGCGCAGGTCGCGCCGGTCCTCGTGCGGGATGACGTCGTTCGGGTCGTCCTCCCGGGTCCCCTCGTACTTGAAGGGCCCGAGGGCGCGGCCCGGCAGCCAGCGCGAGGCGACCATGCGCACCCGGTCCCCTCGCTTGGAGGCCTTGGCGAGCACGCCGTCGAGCGCCGCCTGGTCGAAGGGCCTAGTGGTCCCGCTGTTGTCGGTCACGGTGAGCCCGGGCGAGAGCTTCAGGACCGACGGCTTCAGGTAGACCACCGAGTCGCACGGCGCCCAGAAGCCGGCGGCGTGGTAGAGGCGCGCCGCGATCGCGGTGGCGCCGGTGGCCCGCTCGGGCTGCTCCGAGGGGTCGGCCTTGAGCATGAACTTGCCGATCCCCTCGACCTTGATCCGGAAGCCGGGGTTCGCGCCGTTCGGCTTGCCCATGTCGATGACCCAGGACCCGTCCGGCGCCTCGTCGTCCAGCGTCCTGTCGCCGCACGGCCCGCGCACGAGCTCCTCGGCGGTGAGCGGCCGCTTCCCGATCCGGTTCGTGAACCAGCTCGAGTCCGGCACCTCGTCGAGGCTGTTGACGTTGACCGCCCCCCCTCCCGGATCCACGGCGAAGAACCGCGTCACCGGCCGGAAGACGAGGTTGTCGGCCGCGTCCCACGCGAACGACGACTCGTACGGCTCAGGCGTGCAGAGGCGGTGCTGCGGATCGTCCCTGGGCGCCTCGGGATCGGGGCTGCAGGGCACCGAGACGGGGTTCAGGTCGGCGTCGCGCCAGACCGGATCGCGCAGGGGAAACCGGCGCACGTCGCCGCTGCAGGCCGCGCTGAGCAGGGCGAGCAGCGGGAGCGAGCAGGTGAGCGGCGCCTTGAGCATCGCCGGGAAGGGTACTGGACGGGGCGCCGTTCGGGGCGGCTTTCGCTCGTCAGAAGCCTTCTTGCCGGAGCCGCTCGATCACGGCGCGGTAGAAGTCGAGATAGAGCCAGGGGTTCCCGTCGCCCGGGCTCTGCCCGAAGAGCTGGCCGATCTCGTCGAAATGGTCGGCCGGCAGACAGCCCCAGAAGTGGCCCCATCGCGCGTCCCGCGCGCGCACCAGGCCGTCGTTCGGGAACGACTCGCCGAAGCCGCCGTCGAGGATCGTCTCGGTCAGCGAGAGCAGCGGGTGCACCGGATCGAGGCCGTCGTCGAACTGCGCGACGAAGGGCGCCGGGACGAGCGTCGTGCAGTCGCTGCCGCCGAGCGCGCGGTCGGTCCGGCCGCCGAAGGAGGCATAGAACACCCCGGGCGCGTCGGTGTACTTCGCGTTGAACGCCGCGATGCCGGGTGTCGAGAACTGCTCGAGCGACGTGAAGACGCTCGTCTCGTTGCCTATCTGATCGTAGAGCGGCGCCCCGATGGCATTGAGGAGATCGTCGAGGACGTCCTGCAGCCGCTCGTGGGCGACGAGCTGGAGCGCGATGTCGGCGACCTTCGAGCCGAGATGAGGCGTGGCGACGGTCACGACGGAGGCGACGAGATCGGGCCGCTCGTGCGCGACCACGCGGGCGTCGAGGCCTCCCTGCGAGTGGGCGATGAGATTCACCTTCTCGTGGCCCGTCTCGGCGAGGATCTGCTCGATCCGCGCGAGCAGCTGGGCGCCGCGGTACGTGGAGCTGTTGAACGGATCGACCGAGGGCGTGAAGACCACCTCGCCGCCCTCGCCGAGGGAGTGCTTGAGGTTGTAGAAGTAGCTGACGTATCCCGCGCCCGCGAAGTCCTCGAATCCGAAGAAGCCGTGGGCGAGCACGATGGGATAAGGCGGCCCGAGCTTCCCTGACGACGGCCAGCCGCCCCCGCCGCCGCCCGAGCCCTCCGCGGCGCCCTCCCAGCCGCCCGAGGCGGAGCTGCCGCCCGCTCCCGTGAGCACCTCCTCGCCGGTGCCCCACGGATCGAACTGCTCCTCGGCGGCGCCGCAGCCGGCGAGGAGCGCACAGGATGCGAGTGATGCGAGTGTCGCACACCTCCAGAGACCAGCGGACACCCGTCGTCCCCTTGGACGAGCGTCCGTGTGAGACTTCCACTTACGCGAACCGCCAATACGCGATGATGAGAGTGCGGACGAAGAAAGATCCAGCACGACCACCTCCTGCCGGAATCAGCTCAGACTCTGCTGATGGGGCTCTGATGTCAAGTGCTGTCGGAAAACTGAACCATTTGAGAGCGTATGGCGAGAGGGTATGGCGAGAGCGTCTGGCGAGACCGGCGATCGAGAGCGACGATCGAGACTGACGAGAACGTCGAGGGCGTCGAGGGCGTCGAGGTCGTCGAGGTCGTCGAGGAGGCGTCGAGGCGACTGGCGCATTGCGTTGTGAACGGGGGCGCGGGTTTCCTGCATTGCGCCATGGGGCTTCGAGGCCGCGCTGGCGCATTGCGTCGCGGGGTGATGTTATTTTTCCATGCGGAGGGGCGTGCCGGCTCCGGTAGGTTCGTGGGCCATGCGATCTGTCCAGAGCTCTTTTGCGCTTGTTCTGATGGGTTCCCTGGTCGCTTGCGGCGGCGCGACGCCTCCTCCGTCGGAGCCGGATCCTGCGGACGCCGAGGCGGCCGCGACGCCGGCCGCGGCGTCGGGCGGCGAGGCGGCGGAGGAAGGGGACGGGAAGAAGGAGGAGGACGCGGCGGCGGATGCGTCGAAGCAGGTCCCGACGACGTGCGAGCAGCGAGACAAGATGTGCTTGCCGCCGGCGGCGTTCGTGAAGCGGCTCTGCGGCGGGTTCTATCCGGACGTGGCGCTCAACCTGTTCGCCAAGGGGACGCCGTTCACGCGCGGGTACCTCACCCGCGATACCGAGGCGTGGAACGCCTCCGGCGGATCGTCATCGAACGACAAGCTGCTCTTCGATGAGGAGGTGCTGATCCTCTATCAGCGGGTGCCCGACACGGGCGGCATGGTCGTGAGCGGCGCCGGGGGCGGCTACGACGTCCTGCGCTGGGACGGGACCTGCGCGTCGCTGATGACGGAGGAGGTCCGGCTGCACGTGCCGCCGAAGCCGAAGTTCGCGCCGATCCCGTGGAAGAGCCTCGATCAGAAGACGCGCGACGCGTTCCAGGCCGACGAGAAGGTCGGCAAGGTGGTCACCGAGCGGCGGAAGGAGTGCAAGGGCGCGACGATGGGGGCGGTCAGCGCGAAGTGCGAGAAGGTCGACAAGCAGATGGGCGCCGCGCTGATCGAGTTCGTGCGCGGCGGCGGAGCGCTGCCGGCACCCGGGTCGCTGCCGTGAGGGGCGGGCGGGGGGAGCCGGGGCGGCCGGTGAGCGGGGGCCCGGGGGGTGAGCCGGGTGAGCCGCGCGGGTGAGCGGGCGGTGCGGATGAGGAGGGCCGGGGCGCAGGACCGCAGCCGGCAGGTGGACGGGAGCGCAGGACCCGCAGCCGGCAGGTGACGGGAGCGCCGCCGGCGACAGGGCCGACGGGGAGCGGCTACTCCTGCTTGTCCTTGGGCGCCACGTAGTCGGGCGGGAGCTGCGGGGCATCGTTCCCGCCGCTGAAGAAGTACTTGTCGAGCTCGGTCATCCAGAGCCGCTGGCCGGCCTCGGAGATGAGATCGAGGCGGTACTCGTTGATCAGCATCTTCGAGTGCTCCAGCCACAACCGCCACGCCTCCTTGGAGACGTTGTCGAAAATCCGCTTGCCCACCTCGCCCTTGAGCGGCGGCTTCTCCAGCCCCTCCGCCTCACGGCCGAGCTTCACGCAGTGGACCATCCTCGCCATAAGTTGCCCGTCTCCTTTTCCTTTTCGCGGGCTTCTTAGCCGAGCCAGGGGGAGCCGTCGAGAGCAGCAGGCAGGCAGGCGAGGTCGGCAGGAAGAAGCGGGGGCGGCCGGCGTGGGGGGTAGCGGCGGGTGCGACCGGCGTGGGGGAAGCGGACCGGGGTCGGGGAGCGGCGGGTGCGACCGGCATGGGGGGAGCGACCGGAGTCGGGGAGCGGCGGGTGCGACCGGAGGCAGGCGCGAGCAGCTCGCCGGAGAGCGGACCGGGAGCACGGTCGAGCCGGGACGCAGGCAAAAACGCAGGCGAGAACGAGCCGTGCCGGCTGGAAGCGCCCGGACCGAGCCGGCAAAACCGGAGAACCGCGGATCGACGCCGGACGGCGGACGGCGGACGGCGGACGCGAAGCGCGCTCAGCGGCGGAGCGATCTGACGCCGAGGGGCGCGGAGGGGTTGACGGCAGCGCAGTTTCTAGCAATGTTTGGTCCGTCTGAACGAACCACGAGGGGGCGATCGGCTTCGACGTGGGGACTGAAGGTCTGTCTGCGTGCTGGCGGCTCCTGCTCCGCCTATCAAGCGGGACGTACAATTGCGAACGACAACGCATACGCTGTCGCGGCCTAAGAACCGCTAAGCCATCCGAAGAGAAGGTCGTCCTAGTACTCTAAGGGTGTCAACCACAGGGCTGGGCCGCGTGAGGATGCCCTCGATAACGCGACCGAGATTCAGTGAGGGATAGGTCGTAGCCGAATCTACGAACGCCGTCGTCAGCGTAAGGCGACTACGCACGTGAACGAAGGTAGACTGGATGCCTTGCGGACCCGGGTTCGATTCCCGGCGCCTCCACTAAAAAGACACGGTGAGAACCGTGTCTTTTTTCTTTTGTGTGCCCTGCGTGTGACCTGACAAATTTTGGGGGCATCCTTCCCCGTGGTGCCGCGATGAACCGGGACGAGCTGCTGGACCGGATCTCCATCGACCCGAACGTCTGCTCCGGCCGGGCCTGCATCCGCGGGCACCGGATCTGGGTGTCGCTCGTGCTCGACTTCCTCGCCAGCGGCCTGTCCGTCAAGGAGGTGATGGACGAGTACGGGATCGAGGAGGCCGACGTCCTCGCCTGCATCGCCTACGGCGCCGAGATGGCCCGGTTCGCCGATTTTCCAGTGTCACAGGACAGACATCGGCCGAGCTAGCTGGGCCACTGGTCGGAGGCCTCGCAGAGTCGGAGCTCCACGGCGAGCACCAGGCCGGCGGGGCCGACCCCGGGTCCGAGACTGCGAGCTGGCGTGCTGGCGCAGCGCGTAGCCGAGCGAACGGGCACGACCTTGTGGGAGGCTGGCGGTGGGCGGGGTCCCTGCCCTGCGGGGCCGGCTCATCCCCTGCCCTGGCCGCGGCCCCTTGCCGGAGGCAGCCCCGTCTTGACACGGGACGGCATCTCCGCTGGCCTCACAGAGTGGGGTGGCTATGGGGGTAGCTGGTGTGGCAGCGAGGACGAGAGGGATGCCACCGATGGTGTGCGCGAAGCGGCGCGAACTCTCGCTGGCACCTGCCGGTCCCAGCGGGGGACTTCTGCCTCAGGTCCCTCCCGCAGTCTGCCGCACGAAGTCGTTTTCGCGATCGCATTACACTGATCCGCTCTTCCTATGCCACCAGGCGATGGCAAAGCGATTGATCATAGCCTAAAGTCGAGAACACTGTAAAGACGACCTTCGCCAAACGACCGATTTACCGCAACATTGCAGCTCAGCACCCACCTGCTCTTTACCACACAGCAAAACCACACCGAGGCCTGGCATATCTCGCATTGAGCACAGGCCCACGAAAGACGCATGAATCGCAAATCAAAAGCAACAGAAACAAAGAAGAAGAAGAAGAGGAATCACACCCCTGATGAGGTGCTCTCGCTCGGCCCTCTGCACATAGCGCGATTCGGGCGCACTACACTTATGCAGTCCAAGTGGAACCCTGCGGAGTTTCGTCGCTTCCGAGAGAGCCTCCCCGCGGCGCGAGCAAAGTGCGAATCCTCTTTGCAATCTCACATATCGACCGCCATCAACCAGATACAAAAATCTGACCCCATAGAATTGCTAGCGGCGTTCTTCGTAAAAAACAGCATCGGCGACCCGACAACGTACGTAGAATCGTCCAGCACAGGAAAGGAGTATTTGTCCGAATATGTATTTAGCACATTCGCAGCAATTCCGATTGCTGATCTTGCCGCTGGCACTCTCAAAGAAGACACGCTCCCTGTTCTAGAATCTACCATTGAGCATATCTTCTCTAATGCGCGAGACATGATGCTCCTAGATCCCGCCAATCCAGCAACCAAAGACCTGCAGGAGTTTCGTGTACAAATGTTCCTGCAGCACCTGCTTGTTCGAGGAGATTCATATCCCGACCATCATATCGCTCTCGTTCGAGCTTTCGCATCTCCACACGACGCTTACCTCCAGAAAGCATGTGGATTTACCAGCACGGAGATGATCCAGACCTTCCAGGCGGTCGAGGCTCAGATCCAAAAGCGACTGGATGCATTTCAGGACTGGGTACGGGCCGTCCGCGCCGTCCAAGTGGAAGCCTTGGCGAAGCTTGAGCGGGATACGGCCCATCTGGAGGACATGGCTTCGGAGGAGGACGTTCGCCGATATATCGCCGCCGCCGTTCCCGAACAGACGCGTCAACGCATAGCTCAGAATGCAGAATCCATTTATAAGACCGGGCGGGATCTGCTGACGGTCGACTTAAACGATCCGCTTATCTCAAGAAGGGTCGTAGAAGCCTTCGCATGCACTCCGGGAGACAATGCGGCATTCCTTTCGCCGCCGTTCGCCGGGTACCCCACGAAGGACACAATCATCTGGGCTAAGCCGTTCGTGCGACTCGAAGAATCGTTTTTTTGCCCAAGTCCACCACTACTGTTTCGGTCGATGCTCGAAGCCTTGGATGGTATACTACTCAAGGACAAAGGATACGCGCAAACGTATCAGAGTGCACGCGGCGCAACCCTGGAGAAAATGGCCGTCGAATTCTTGCAGCGCCTTCTTCCAGGGTGTCAAGTTAGCAGGACACTCTATTACACGACGCCTGATGGAAAGCGTCCTGAGACAGACGCGATTATTCAATACGACCGCTATGTATTCGTTGTCGAAGCCAAGGCGGGCGGGCTAAGCCTCCCGGCTAGGCGAGGTGCCCCCAGTCGGCTCAAGCATGATTTTGGCAAAATCATCGAGGACGCATTCATCCAGGGAAATCGTGTACAGAATTATATCATGGACCAGGATGAGGCAATTTTTACGGATGAGCGAGGCGCTTCCCGTCTCACTTTGAGGCGCTCCGAGATCGACCAGATCTATATTATCAACCCAACCCTCGCGTCAATGAATCCGCTAGGTGCTCAGTTGGGTCTCGCGCGCGAAAAAGGACTTCTTTCCGCTGGCGTCCACTGGCCTTGGTGCGTGTTCATTAGTGATCTTCGAGTGGTCTCAGAAATGATCGAGTCTCCGTCAGAATTCATCTTGTTCCTCCAGAGGAGGCTTGCGGTAAATCAATTACCGTATGCGCCACACGACGAACTCGATTTGCTATGCAAGTTTTTAGCAGACGGGCTCTACCATGAGCCTGGGGAGCTGAAGAAGTTTCATCGTGTCGGGCTCCACGGATACACCGATATGCTGGATAGGTGGTACATTGGCCGGCCGCACGGAGCTGCTGTAGCAAAGCCGGCGAGGCCGATTCCGGCCGAGATCCTCCGTCTTGTCAGCCTGATCGAAGCTACAAACAAACCCAAGAGAACCATGGCCGCGATTCGGCTACTTGAGCTGGACCAGGATGGACTCGACCGTATCCATGCATTTCTAAAAAAATTCCGCGAAGAATGTGCAAAAGATGGAAAAGAACATGACCTATCAATGCAATTCCTTGCTCCCAATCGTGGTTTTAGCATCTACGTGTCGAAACGAGGGATATTAGACAGTAATGCCAGAAAACATTCGACCACGCGAATGTGTTTGGCGAGTGCGGACGAATGGCTTAGCATCGGAGTGTCCGCTTCCGATGATCATGTCGAATTCGTATTTTTTACGAAGAGCGATGTTTCCGCTGAAGTAGGCCACTCTGTCGAACGAATCCGTCGAGAAAGACTGAGCGGTTACGTTGAACAACATGGCCGTCCGCCTGGTCGCAACGATCTATGCACCTGTTCGAGCGGCCGGAAATTCAAAAAGTGCTGTAGTTCGCTCCTTGCTACCTGCCGTTGAATGTAACTGTTCACAAAGGGGGAATCAGGGTTGTGCTACCAGCGGGGCTCCACCAGCCGGAGCAGGTCCAGCAGGGCGCGCCTCGACCTCCCCCTGAGGCGACCGCACCCGGCCGGCGACGTGAGCCAGCGGCTCGGCGGCGGAAACCTGCCCCCGTCGGACGCCACGCAACCGGCGCCGCTGTCCCGTCGATACCTCGGGCATGATCGACCCTGACGAGCTCGACGCCATCGCTGAAGCTGTTCTCGCGGAGGAGGATCAGACCTTCGCCCTGCCCGTCGCCCCCGGTCTCGTGCTGGAGCTCGCCTACGACAGCTGCGGCCTGTTCGCCGCGACCTAGCGGGCCGGGTCATGGTGGCGGGTGGTCGAGATCGGGGAGGCGTGATGCCTTGCCTCGCGGCAGGCGTGCCTTGCGTGCCTGCGGCAGGCAGGATCGATCGCGGGCCCCACGTACGCCCACAACAGATCGGCCCAGGTGACGATCACCGCGAGCACAGCCGCAGGATGCCCTCCCCCTGCGAGAGCACCGCGGTCCGAGTTGGTGTCGTAAGCACATAGCCAAAGGTGCCACGATATTCACCAGTTAACGCGGCATGAGCACTGCACACACGAACGCACAAGGAGGTTCGTCATGAAGCAGAGGCTGGAAATTTGGGCCATCGCGCTCACGGTCGCTTTCACACCCGCGTGCAGCCACGCGCCCGACCAAGACGCAGCAAACAACACAGAAGAGGAAGACATAACAGTCAGCGAATCTGCGCTTTCGAAAGCGATTGTATGCGAAAGTCGATATTACAAGTACAGCAAGTGCTCCGTTGGCTTCAGCATCCGCACAGCCTGGGTACTGGAGAAGTACTCGAGAGCCGACTGTATAGAGGGAGACACCTGGGGATTTGAGGGCGACTACATATGGGTCGAAAATGGCTGCCGCGCCAAGTTCGGTACCTGGGATTGAGGGGTAAGCGCTGCAAGAAGCGCCGTTTCCCCCGGCAGCCCTTGGCTCCGGGCGACCCCCGACACTTTACTCCCCCTCGCTGGCGAGAATCAGCACGCGGCGCTCGCGGGGCTCCACCAGCCTGAGCAGTTCGAGGAGGGCGCGCGCCTCGACCTCCGTATGGGAGACGGCCCCCGTTCCCGGCCGGCGATGTAGGCCAGCGGAACGGCGACCGAAACCTGCCGGATCGTCGGCGACCCTCGGGCGTAGATGATCCCACGCTACGAGGGACCGCACGACGATCACGGATCGGCGATCGCTACCTACGCCGCCTGTACGCCGGCCGCATGAACGGCGGCGCCTGCACGAACGGCCTCGGAACCCGAGGGAGCGGTTCGTAGCGCGGCAACGGAGCTGGACGAGGAACGCGTTGCTGCGCGTCCTCCAGCTCGGCGAGCATCTCAACGTGCAACTTCAAGAACTGAAACATCTCGGTTCGGCTGCCTTTCCAGGAGGACAGACCACCGCCTTGGCAGCACCGAGACCTTGACGCGTGCCAGAACCTCGATAGGCTCTGGCGCAGTCGCCCGCACAGGGACTGTCGGTCGCGGTTCTCAGGGCTGCGCGACAGGAAGACTAGAAGGGGTTCCGGGTTCGAGCCGGAGCCCTTTCGCCTTCCATGCCCAACGGAATCTGCTGTGAGCCCTACAAGCCCGTGCCTCCAGGGCAGAGGTGTGGCACACCCGGCAGTGTCGAGCAATCAAAATCCGCGTCAGACCCTCGCCTGGCGCGAGTATATACATTCGTAGAACCATGCGCAACAGAAACATGGTGCGCGCAGGCGCAAGGACATTGCGCGCACTGGGTTCCCGCGATCCTGAACCTAACGAGGAACTCGCGCGCGGTAGGTGAGGTCTAGCGCGAGCGACGCCGCCGCTTAAGCACGGCGGCAAGACGCATCCGTCCCCGCCGTAACCGTGAGAACTCGGTCCCGACCGGCAACCCCAGGCTCCGGGCGACCTCGCTCACCTGCTCGCCCTTGCCAACGAGGATGAGCACCCCGCGCTCCCGCGGATGTACCTGCCAGAGCAGCTCCAGCACGGCGCGAGCCTCGACCTCCCCGTGGGGGGACGGCACCCGGCCGACGACGTAGGCCCGCGGATCGACGACGGCGATCTCCCGGCGGCGGTAGGCCTTCTCGTGGTACTTCCGGGCCTGGTGGACGGCGATGCCGATCAGCCAGCGCTGGAGGATCCGCCGCGGGTGCAGCCCGGGTTCCGGGCGGTACCTCCCCTCCCGCACGGCGACGACGGCGCCGATGAGGCACTCCTGGAGTACGTCGTCGCGATCCCGCGCGGGCACGCCGCATCTGGCGAGCATGGCGCGGATCAGCCGGCTCTCGGCGAGGATCGCCTCGGGCTCGATCGTCGTCGACGGTGGCTTTGTCGGCGCGGCGGGCGGGCGCTTGGCCCCCCTCCGCCGCTTGCTCACCCAGCCCTCCCGCGTTCAGCCGGGCCGGCAGGCGTCGAGGAGCTGCCTGGATCGGCGGGCGACCAGGGGCGAACGATGGACGGATCGATTCCTTGGCCCCAAGTCGGGGCTCGAGATACACGGTTCATTTGTCGGACCTCGTGACGCGGGGTTCGGCCACGCAGCCCGGGGTGTTCCACCACCCGCGGGCTGCACTTCATTTCGGCCTTCTAACAGCCACGATCACGCAGGCACAAATCACGCCAATCCTGCGGAGCTCGTTTTTCTGCGAAGCTCCAGAGACGAGCGCGTCAGTCTTCGTCAGGAAGCATGATGGTGATGACCGGCTCGCAGTCGTCGCCGGGCCCGCACAGCGCCTTGAGCTCCACGAGGGATGGCGTGATGGAGTCGGTGACTACGTGTAGCTGGAACAGGACCTCGCTCTTGTCCTTCGCTCGGAGCGCGGCCCACCTGAACATCCACACGATGTCCCAGATTCGCCCTTCCTCGCCGTTGCCCGCCCGGATCGCGGCCGGCGTCAGCTTCACGTAGCGCTCCCAGACGGCGCTCGTCACGGCGACGGGGATCTTCACGCCGAGCTCGCGAGCCGTGGCGCTTACGTCGATGAGCACGCCGTCCTCGAGGGCCTGGGCTCGGGCGTACGAGTACACCAGCTCCATCGTAATCTCGTCGTCGATCGCCGACCGATGAGCGAAACAATCAGATTCTCCGTTGTTGCCCGACATATTTCCTCCCTTCAAGTGGCTTCTTGGCCCCACCGACGCCACACCAGACCAAAGTCGATTACCCATCGAACACGGCGCGCACCGTCCATCGGCGGTACGCCCGATATCTCGTGCTGCACGACGCAGATCAGCGCCTACATGCTATAATCCGCCGCTAGGCCCTGCGACGCAACTTATTGCGACGTTGGGCAGGCAACGGGACAGCTATCTACTTCGGGAGACGCATGACTCGCACCAAGGTTTTCCTCGGTTACATCGCAGCGGCTCTTGCATCGAGTCTTGTATCGGCTTCCTGCGCGCGACAGGAACGGTCGGAGTCCGGAAGTGGCGAACCAGCTGCTCCGTCGCACGCGCCTTCTGTAGCGAAGTCCGCGAACAAGGATCCCGAGATGTCCTCCAGCGAGGTGGAACCAAGCCCGGAGCCCACGCTTCAGCCACAAGCCGCGAACGACTTACCTCAACCTACGCCTCGCTCCCCTCCGATCCTCGAGGCGGACCCGAATTCGAAGGGCGTGAGAATGGGTAAGCCGCTTTTTTCCTGCGGCTACGCGAATTTTGCCTGGGGCAGTAAGGCTTACGGGCACGTCCTTGATGATCAGGGCCGAATTTGGTTCTACGACCTGGGAAGGACCTGGTCTCCCCAACCCGCCGGGGACGGACTCTATCTGGAGACCGGGCTGAGAGAGCGATTCAGAAATCCCGTCCTCCAGTCGCGCCGCGTTCCTCCTGCGCAGCTGGCCGACATGCGGAAGAAGGCGGAGATCGCTCGAGGCGGTCGAATCGAGAAGAAGCGCGCGGGGTATGATGCGGGCAGCGCCGGCTGCGAGGCCTACCTGTGGGAGAGATCCGACGCGTACCGGGAAGTTGAGCTCGGCAGCAGTGGCGGCTATGAGATTCGCAACTCCAGCTTAGAGGCCGGCCATCTCCAAGAGTGGCTACGGGAAGAACTCGGCATGGGCACCCATCCGCAGTCCCGGCGGAAGTAATGGCTCCGAAAGCGTACACGAAGCTGCCCAACTCACG
Organism: Sorangium sp. So ce887; assembly: GCF_051521455.1. Lineage (NCBI taxonomy): Bacteria > Pseudomonadati > Myxococcota > Polyangiales > Polyangiaceae > Sorangium > Sorangium sp. So ce887. The sequence continues at coordinate 8,834,889 of NZ_CP150354.1, forward strand.
GCTGCACACCGACGAGCGATTCCGTGGCGCCTGCGGCGCCCCTCCGTCGCTCGCGGGTGGCGAACCGCCTCGACGTCGCCCGCGGCGAGCGCCGCTCCGGCCAGCGCTACCCGCCGCGGCGAACGCGCTCGGCGGCGACGTCAATGACGCCGGCAGCATCGACTCCCGGCGCGTCGAGCAGCCGCCCGATCGTCTCGTGGGCGATGCGCGCCGCCTCCACGTCGCCCGCCGCGAGCGCGGGCCCAGCCGGGGCTACCCGCCGCGCCGGGTGCGCTCGGCGGCGAGGTTGATGACGCCGGCCGCGTCGTAAGCGGCCGAGGTGTGGCGCCCCGTTCACGCGTTGCGTCTCGCGCCGCGATTTGGACGGAAAATCCGCATGGATCGGGGAGGTACGAGCTTTGCTCTCACCGCCGTCATGAGTAACTGCTTTCGTTCGCTGGTTCTCGTGGGGGCTCCTTTCATGTTCGTCGCGGGCTGCGGCGGATCGGACGGCGACACGATCGCCGAGCCCACCGCGGCGCCGGCAACCCCGTCGACTCCGGCGGAGGTAAACACCACCTATGAACAGATCGGGCGCGGCTGCGGCGATAACGGCTCCCTCGTTCGCTCGCTGACGCACGTCCCCGCGCTCACCACCAACAACCTCTGGATCGCCCCAAACAACGACGCCGCCGGCCTGGCCGCGTCCAAGGACGACAATGGCTGGGGAGCGAGCGTGGGCGTCTACGAGCTCGGGTTCGAGTCGAGCGGGGACAACATGGAGAGCCGCTCCGCCGAGCAGGCCGCACGATGCGACGCGGTCAGCGAGATCTTCGACCCCGCCGGGGACGGCGCGCGGCAACGCTTCCTCAACGTCCTCGTCTACGCCGGCGATCACCCGCACGCCGAGGCGATGCCCGCTGAGGGTCTCCCCGCCGCGGTCGAGGCGCCGGTCCGCCTGAAGGGCTATCTGGACGTGGCCGCGGGCACGCGCGAGGAGATCAAAGACGGCGTGGTGTACCGGGACGCGCAGCACCAATACCTGCCCATCTACGTTCGCTGCGAGAAGCCCATGGAGATCACCTACGAGGAGCGCCTGTTTTCGCGCGAGGAGGTCGAGGCGCTGAAGATCGACACCCGCATCTGTCGCCCCGTCGCCGAGGACGGCTACGGCTGCCTCTTCGAGCGCCCGCAGCCGATCGAGGGTGCGTGCACGTTTGTGGCGGCCGACGCGAAGTACGTGGCGACGAGCGGCGAGGAGCACAACATATCGCTCGGTGGCCGCATCGAGCGCGGCGAACAACTCAGCTACAAGATCACGGTCGACCGCTTCGCCTTCCGCTGAACGAGGGTCCTCGGTCAGGGAGCGTGACGTCGGAGCGCGGGCACGTGCACCGGGATGCGCTCGAGGGCGCGCCGAGCAGGCGCCCGATGGTCTCGTGGGCGATGCGCGCCGCCTCGACGTCGCCCGCGGCGAGCGCCGCCCGCATGCCTTCCGCCAGCTGACCGAGGAGCACCGTCCGCGGGTCTGCGGGTTTCGTCTGCGATTCGTCCGGCGCACGAGGTTTCGCGCAGTTAGCTGCCGTCGACGGCACGGTTGCCGCCCCCGTCTCATGCAGAAACCCACGCGATCCCTGCAGATCCCCACCCTCGGCAGGCGTTTCGATTCCCGGCGCCTCCACTAAAAAGACACGGTGAGAACCGTGTCTTTTTTCTTTTGTGTGCCCTGCGTGTGACCTGACAAATTTTGGGTCCCTACCCTGTGGTGCAGGTATGAACCGCGACGAGCTGCTGGACCGGATCTCCATCCACCCCAACGTCTGCTTCGGCCAGGCTTGCATCCGCGGGCACCGGATCTGGGTGTCGCTCGTGCTCGACTTCCTCGCCAGCGGCCTGTCCGTCAAGGAGGTGATGGACGAGTACGGGATCGAGGAGGCCGACGTCCTCGCCTGCATCGCCTACGGCGCCGAGATGGCCCGGTTCGCCGACGTCGCGGTGTCGCAGGACGGGAATCGGCCGAGCTAGCTGGGTCACTGGCCGGAGGCCTCGCAGAGTCGGAGCTCCACGGCGGGCACCAGGTCGGCGGGGCGGATCCCGGGTCCGAGTCTACGCGCTGGCGTGCTGGCGCAGCCCGGAGCCGAGCGAGCGGATGCTGCTGACGCGGGAGGCTGGCGGCGAACGGCGGATGAAATCGCTGCCCTGTAGGGCCGGCCGCCATGGCGCCGAGCGGGCTCCTCTTGACACGCGGCGATATCTCCGCTCGCCTCGCAGAGCCGGGGGAGGACCAGATCGAGCTGTCAGCGCCGCATGTCGCCCGGCAAGGAAGCGAGGGCGCCCCGGCAAGCGCGAAGGGACACGCACGTCATGCGATCGGGCAGCACGAGAGCGCAAGGGCGGTCGAGGCCGCTGGTGTCCGGCGCCGCAGGCGCGCTGACCAGCCGTCTGTGAAGCAGGTAGGCGGGCGTCCGCCGACCTGAGGCGCGGACGAGCAGCGCGGAGGCGAAGCGAATAGGACTCGCCCCAAGACGAGCCCGAACCCGGCGGAGAGAAGCGAGCGCAGCCCCGCGCCGCCGCGGGCCACGGAACCTCCAGCCGGTGCCCCGGGCAAGGCGGCGCAGGCGGACGCCCGGCGGTTTGGCGGTCATCTCGTCGCCGAGCGGCGAGGAGCGTGCGAGTTCATGAGTAGACCACCAGGCGACGGGGAACTCGTTGGCGTGGCTGACCGAGGGAGGCGAGTAGAGCGCGATCCTACCCCTCTGCCCCACCGTCCGGCTCCGGCGCTGCTCCCGGGACAGGAGCCGGCGGCGTGCTCGCCTCCAGCAGGAGTGCCCATTCTGGGAACACGGTTTCTCCATGCTCATGCACCGTCAGACGCCCCCTCAGGGTGTACCACTCGATGTACTTGGAGAGCGCGAAGATGCCGAGGATTGCCGCGCCTAGCCCGTCGGTTCCCCACACTGGCGGCAGTTTCCACGGCTTCTCTGGATCCAAGATGTCGATCTGGACCTCCCAACCGTCATCCGGCCGTTGTTGAGGTCGGCCGACGCGAAGGGAAATTTCGCGCTCATGCTCCGCTCCGGCCGGCTGAAAGACGACTTTCCGTTCGCCGATGATGTCCATGATGACATCATAGCACCCGATTTTCTCCCAAGCCCATCAACCGGCGCGTCAGGGACAACGCGCGTGGCATGCGGCGTTTCCAGAAGCCTTCGCGACATGGCAACGAACCTTCCAGTTAGCTGGTACCTGCTTGCAAAACCTGTCGATGACCTCCCAGTACGCCATGCAGGCGTCCTCGCATCTACCGCGCGGGGCCGCATCCGGTGTTGCATCCGTCGCCGCTGGTGTTGCCAAGAGCTCGAAGCTTTCCAAGCCGTCCAGGTTTTGATGGCTGTCCCGCATACCGCCGGAAATGGCCGCGATCCAGGCCTCGATGTCGGCGTCCGTCTCCTGCGTCGCTTCCGGGCTCAGGGCGCACGATGCAGCGCAGAGCGTGCACAAGAGGGAGAGCAGCATTGCTGAGGCGAGATGATGTGTTCGCATGTGCGCTGCCTAAGCGAGTCGCAGGCCACCGCGGAGCGATTACCGAGGGAACGACTGGTCCTCGGCGCGGTCGTGATCCATCTGCCGGCTGCGCACGTCCGGAGCGGATCGATCGGTGGCTCCGGCCCTGGTTACAGGCAGCCCGCCGGGTTCGTGATGCCGTGTGACCTCCGTGTGCCCCGACGTCTGGGCACGGGGCTCCACGAGAGGGCTCTCGGGTATACGAGAGGAATCGAGCCCTCGATGGTCTCTGACACCGTTCCGAGGCCTCCAACGCGGCGTCCGCTGTATCTCTCGCGCATGCGGCCCTCAGATTCGGCTCCGGGTTCGATTCCCGGCGCCTCCACTAAAAAGACACGGTGAGAACCGTGTTTTTTTTCTTTTGTGTGCCCTGCGTGTGACCTGACAAATTTTGGGTCCCTACCCTGTGGTGCAGGCATGAACCGCGACGAGCTGCTGGACCGGATCTCCATGGACCCCAACGTCTGCTTCGGCCGGGCTTGCATCCGCGGGCACCGGATCTGGGTGTCGCTCGTGCTCGACTTCCTCGCCGGCGGCCTGTCCGTCAAGGAGGTGATGGACGAGTACGGGATCGAGGAGGCCGACGTCCTCGCCTGCATCGCCTACGGCGCCGAGATGGCCCGGTTCGCCGACGTCGCGGTGTCGCAGGACGCATGAAGTTCAAGCGGGACGAGAACCTCGGCAGACGAGCGGCCGACCTGCTCTGAAAAGCTGGTCACGACGTCGCTACCGTGCCGGAGCAGGGGCTGTGCTCCGCCTCGGACCCGACCGTGATCGATGTATGCAAGGCCGAGGGCCGGTGCCTGGTCACGCTCGACCTCGACTTCAGCAACCCGGTCCGGTTCAAGCCCGCCGACTACCCCGGCATCGCCGGGCTGCGACTCCCCCCACGGCCAAGCCCCAAGGACCTGACCGATTCGGTGCTCACGCTCCTCAACGCCTTGGCGCAGTCCAGCATCGAGGGGAAGCTCTGGATCCTCCAGCGGGCCGCGTTCGCGTGTACGCGCCGCAGCAGGACCCACAATATCCGGCAACTTCGCAGCCGTTGCCCCTGCTCCCCGCGATCGCCCTTGTTCGTCTTATCCCCCGCGATCGCCCTTGTTCGGCTTATCCCCCGCAACTGGGCCTCTCGCGCTCGCTGGCTGAATTGACCAAAGGACACCGTCGATGCCCGGGACAAGCCGCGGTATCCCTCGTCGATGTTCGCGAGCCGGGCCCCTCAACATGCGTCAGGCCGCCTACCCTTGCAACGCCGCGTCACCCGCCGGCGCCGCTGCTGCCCGACGCGCCGCTCCCGGAGGCGGCGTCGCCGGAGCCGCCAGCCCGGGCGCGCTCGAGCCGTCACCCCGGGGCTCGTCGCCGCCACAGCCCATCGCAGCGCCGGCGCGGACGAGACTGCACAAGTGCCAGAGGAGCAGAAGTCGACGCATTGCTGCACGCTCCTGCTGCAATGATATGCCATCTCCGGTCTCGGAGCCCGGGGCGAAATGCACTAGGGTCGATCGGCCGCTCGAGGCGTGGAAGGGCGCCGAGCTCCGGCGCCGAGTGGGAGCAACGCGATGAACGAGATCAATTTCTACAAGCTTCCGCGTACCATCCAGGACGGCGTGCTCGAGGCGTTCCGCGGGCGGTTCGCGCCGGTGCCGATCCTCAGCCGGCTCGGGACTCGGCGCACCATCGTGGCTTGGCTCGCGGTCAGCGCCGCGGCGGGCCTCCTGCTAGCGGCGCTCTGCGCGGCCGGCTTCGGCGACGTCAACAGCGTCCTCGTGCTCCACCCGACGGCAGCGGCCGCCGCGTACGTGCTGCTCGCCGCGACCACCGCCATCGGCGTGCTCCAGGCGCTCGCCTACAACGCCGACGTCATCACGCTGCCGTTCACGCCCGGCCTGTTCGTCTTCCCCGCGAACCTGATCGACGCGCGCGACCACAGGCTCCGGGTCTTCTCGCTCGCGGAGCTCTCGCGCGTCTCGGCGGCCCCTCGGGGCGCCGTGGTCCTCACGTTCGGCGGCACGCAGCACGCATTTCCTCTCGCGGACCCGTCGCGCTCGGACGACGTGATCCGGGAGGTTGAAGCGGCGTGGAGCCGCATGAAAGCGAAGCCCGAAGCCGCGGAGCTGCGCCGGCTCGATCCATTCGCGCCGCCTGCTATCGAGAGCCCGTTCGCGTCGCCGATCCCGCTCTCGCGCGACGTCCCGGGGTGGCAACGCTATGCATGGCTCCTCGCCGCCGCGGTCGGCGTGGCCCTCGGTTTGGGGCTCTTCGTCCTCCGCAACCGGATGAGCGACGCTCGGATGTACGCCGCGGCGCGGGCGCGCGACGACGTGGCCGCGTACCAGGGCTACATCACGCGCGGCCGCGGCCACGGGGAGGTCGTCTCGCACGTGCTGCTGCCCCGGGCCGAGCTGCGCCTCGCGGTGGCGAAAGGCTCGGTGGAGGCCATCGACGACTTCATCCGCGCCTACCCCAAGACGGGCATCCAGGCCGAGGTCGCCGCCGCCCGCCGCGCCGCGCTCGTCGCGGAGCTCGAGCGGGCGCGGGAGGTGGGCACGCTCGCGGCGCTGCTGGCGTTCGCGGAGCGCTACCCGAAGCACGGCCTGGATAAGGCGTTCAACGACGCCAGGCACGCGCTCTATGTGCGCGCGCTCGATCGGTACAAGAGCGAGATGCCCAAAGGGAGCGAGCAGAACGCGGATTTCGTGCGGCGGCTCCTCGCCTACGCGGAACGCGTGGGGCCCAGGAGCACGCCGCAGGGCATCCGCGGCCCGGCCGTCCACGTCCGCTTCCGGCGGCTTCCGTCGCAGGACCTGGAGCGCGCCGACGATGTCGTGATGAAGAGCCCGATGTTCAGCGGTGTCACGTCCCTGCCGACGCGCTATGTGGATGCGACCCACCTCGATCCCCAGGAGAAGCGGACCGCGTCGGCCCTGGCGGAGGGGCTCGCGCGGGGGTTCGAGCCGGAGCTCGTCACCTTCGAGCCCGGCCCGCCTTTCGAGGGCTCCGCCGAGGAGCAGCTCTCCGTGATCTCCCCCTCCCTCGTGGTGAGCTATCGTGTCGAGTCGTCCGGGATCGCCTATGCCAGCAAGAAGCCGCAGATCATCATCTTGGGGCTCAGGTTCTTCTTTAAAACGGAGCTCATCTTGCCCGGAGACGCTCAAACGCTGCTCACGAGCCACAAGGTCGTGCAGCGGGTCCCGGACGGGATCATAAAACAGCAAACCGTCTTCCCGCCCCCTGGGACCCTCGAGCCCATCATCTACGAGGCCATGATGCGCGACGCCTTCATCGACTTCGGGGAGCGCTACCTCTCCAAGTGGTTCCTGAAGCGCGACGAGCCCCAGTGAAGGTGGACGAGCTCATCAGCGTTCCTGGTACCGTACACGACCTGCCCCGAACTCCGCAGACCACAAGGCCGCCAAGAGCAAGGCCGCCAAGAGCAGGCCCCGCGCCTGGGCGAGCTCCGCGGTGAGCGTTCCCGTGTAACCGTTAGCGCCGTACAACATCCACACCCGCGGCACTGTAGTGGCCCTGCAGGAAGCCCGGAAGCCGCTTGCCGGCTCGGAGGGCTGGCACGCCGGTTGCTCTGTCTGTAGCGTTGGCACACATGGTGTGGATGAAATCCGCAATTCGAGCGTCCTTCGGCCTGGGGCCGCGGCACGACGATCCGGGTTTGGCACACCGGCACACCAGCCCCCGTGCCGCCAAAGGAGCAGGAAAACCCGTGCGCACCCAACGAATTGTCTCCACCCTGGTCAGCGTCGGCTTGCTGGCGGCGTGTTCTGGTTCCACCGAACAGGGCGGGCCGGGCCCCGCAGGTCCCGGCGACGAGCGTCCCGAAGACGTCGGAACCCAAGTGCAGCTCGATCTCAGCTCGGTCGCCGCGACCGAAGTCGAAGCCCAGGTGGCCACCGCCAAACAACACGACGCGGCATCCCTCCAAGAGGCCTACACGGTCTCGTTTTCGAACGATCTGGGGTACGGTCTCAGGGACGTTCAGAACCTCGATCTGATCCAGGGATCAGAGTTGGGTCTGAATGACGCGGAACTCGAGGTCTTGGCTGCGAACGGCTTCGTAATTTCCAGTCGACTTGCCTATCCCAGCTTTCCCTACGCCTACGCTGCCATCTACGTGCACGATTTGCCGGTTTTCGTGAGCGGCGACATGGTGCTCGAAGCCATGCACCGTTCGTACGACGACATCTTGCAGACCCTGGAACAAGCCGTGTTGATCCCGCGTGTCACCCGCTTGCTCGACACGATGCGTGCTCGCTTGGCGTCCGGAGATTCCGGGCTCTCGGAGCAGGCAGCAGCCGACGCGGACTTCTACCTGACCGTCGCGCGCAGTCTGCTGATGGGAGCGCCGAGCGAACCCGTGGCGGGAGCCAGCAAAGCTGACGTCGCGTCCTTCCTGACTCATGCCGAAGCGGCCGACGGAGAACAGAAAAAGTCCATGTTCGGCGTTCCGCGCCGCTTCGACTTCTCTCAATTCAAGCCTCGGGGCCACTACACGGACACGGTGGCGCTCGAGCGCTATTTTCGCGCCATGATGTGGATGGGACGCATCGATTTTCGGCTCATCGAAACCATGCCCGATGGTTCGCGCGTCTTCTGGCGCCGTCAGCTCGAGGCAGCGCTGGCGATGCGTGACTTGATGGATGCCGCGGCGCTGGAAGACTGGTCGGGCATCGATCGAACCGTTACCGCGTTCGTGGGTGAGCACGACTACATGATCGTGCCCGAACTGGACGAGCTGTTGAACGGCCTGGGGGTGTCTGCTACGAGCGGGCTTGCTGCCATCGATGACACGACGATTGCGCAGGCGATCATCGACGGGCACTACGGCGAGCAGCGCATCGCAAGTCACATCATGCGAAAGAACGGCAGCGATCCCACGTTCCCGCTCAATGCGAGCTTTGCGTTCTTCGGGCAGCGCTACGTGATCGATAGTCACGTGTTCTCCAACGTGGTGTACGACCGCACCGCGACACGCGTGGTTCCGAACCCGCTCGACGCCGCGTTCGCCGCCCTGAAGAACGACCATGCGGTGAGCCTGCTCGCGAGTGAACTCGAAGAATGGAACTACGCCGGCGATCTGGCAGCCGTTCGCGCCATCGCCGACGCCCACCCGCCATCGTACTGGGAAGGCAGCCTGTACACGTCTTGGCTTGGGGCGCTACAGACGCTCTCGACAAACGCCACGACCCTGGGGCCAGCCGCGGAAGGTCTACCCAGCGTGGCGCGCAGCGAAGCCTGGGGGCGCCGTTTGCTGAACACTCAGCTCGGATCGTGGGCACAGCTCAGGCACGACACGATCTTGTATGCCAAGCAGTCGTATACCGGCAGCAATGGCTGCGACTTTCCGGATGCGTACGTCGATCCCTACCCCGAGCTGTTTCAAAGGATCGCCAAATTCGCCGACCAGGGCCAGGCCTTGGTCGATACCCTCGACTTCAGTTTGAACGGGAACGAAACGTTGGCGGAGCAGGTGAGTGCCTACTTCGGCACCCTGTCACGTATCGCGACCACCTTGAGTGAAATGGCGGAAGCGCAGCGGACGGGCATGCCGCACTCGGAAGAGCACATGACCTTCATCAAGCAGGCGATTCACATCGAGGGCGGTGGCAGCGGTGACCCCTGGCAAACGGGCTGGTACAAAGATCTGTTCTTCAATCCCATCGACGGCTTGAAGAGCGACCCGACCATTGCCGATGTGCACACGGACATCGGAGGCGAACTGCCGGTCCCGCGATCTCCGTCGGTGTTGCACGTGGGCACCGGCAATCCACGCATGATGGTCATGACGGTCGATACCTGTCAGGGTCCTCGCGCGTACGCGGGCGCAGTGTTCGCCTACCACGAGCACCTGGCAGAGGGCTTCACCCGACTCACCGACGAGGAGTGGGCTCAGAAGCTGTATGAGGATCCGCCGGCCGACGTGCCGTGGATGGCGCCGGTGCTGGCGGAGTAGAAACCGGCGCGGCCAGGCCTCGGCGCGGGGTCGACCTTCAAGCTGGACGAGAACCTCGGCAGACGGGATCCCGTAGAGCCAAGCGCTCTGGGTGCCCTCCTCCAGCGCCACGTACGTGTCGCCAGCGATCGTCTTGAGGCGCTCCACAAGAGCTTGTCCGTTGGTCTCCACGACGTGCGTCCCCAGCCGCTTGCCGCTCTCGCTGAGCACAGCGAACGTCGTGCTGGTGGCGTGCACGTCCAATCCGATGGTTCTCTTCATCGGCGCTCTCCTTTCTGGGGGCTTGTGTGCCTAACCCAAGGTCCCCAAAGGCGGAGGGAGAGCACCATCCTGCCATCCCATGAGATCGCGCGGCCGACAGCTCCTTACGGCAGCCGACCTCGTGCTGCCCTCCCTCCTGCCCCGAGATCGAGCCCCCAGCGGAGCGCCCCTCCGCCGTCGCCTCAGGTGTCCCGCGCCCGCCGCGCCGGCCCGCGCTCGACGGGCAGGTGCTCGCGCCGGCTCCAGTCGACGTACGAGCCGTCGTACATCCTTGTCGGGTAGCCCAGGTAGCGGGATACGAAATAGGCGAACGACGACTGCATGCCGGTGCGGCAATAGACGACCACGGTGCGATCCTCGCGTGCCCCGGCCCGTTCGAACATCGCGCGCAGCTCGCCGGCGGGGCGCAGGCGGCGCGCGTCGCGATCGACGAAGAAGTCGCGCCAGAAGAGGTTCTGGGCCGTCGGGATGTGACCGCGGCGCGCGACGTCCCCATTCCCTGCTTCGCCGCGGAACTCGTCTGGCGGGCGCGCGTCCACGAGCACCACGCCGGGATCGTCGAGGTGGGCAGCCACCCAGTCCGCGTCCACGACGCGCTCGGGCTCCGGCTTGCTCGTCAGCGTGCCCGGCCGAGGCTCCGCGGCCTCCGACGAGATGGGATGGCCCTCGGCCCGCCAGGCACCGAGGCTCCCGTCGAGCAGGGCGGCCCGATCGCCATGCCCGATGACGTCGAGCGCGAAGAACGCGCGGGCGGGCGCGAGGCCGTCCATCCCGCCGTAGAGCACCACCTGGGAGCCATCGACGACCCCGGCGCGCTCGAAGGCGGCCTTCACGTCCGCGAGCGGAGGCAGCTCGTTGGGGACGTCCCGATCGATCGCCAGGGCGTCGACGGACAGGAAGCGCGCGCCGGGGATGTGCTCCCGGTCGTACGTGCGGCGATCGCGGTCGACATGGATCACGACGACGCTCGGATCATCCAGGTGCGCCGCGACCCAGGCCGGCGACTGGAGGAGGCTCGCTCCTGGCTGGGGCGCGCTGGCGCTGGTCTCCAGGGCCTCGGCGCGGGTCACGCAGCCGGACAGACCGAGGGCAGCCGCGATCAGGGTGGCTCTTCGGGATGCGCTCTTCATGGCGGACCTGCGGAGAGCAACCGGCGTTCCGCGCCGGCGCGGCGCAGAGGACGAGCCCGACGCCGCGCTTGCCGCATCCGCCGTATCCGGACGAGAGCCGCCCGCGCGGATGAGCTCATCGAGCGGCTCCCTCTCGGCTATCCGACCCTGATCGGTCGCGGCGGTGTGGCGCTCTCCGGCGGCGAGCGGGCTCGCCGGGCCGGGAGGGGGGCGCCGCCGCCATCTCGCCATCCCATGAGAGCGCGCTCCGCCCTCCCCCGCTCCCGATGCTCGCCCGGGCTGCGGGAGGGGGAGAGGGAGAAGGGAACTTGGCCCGAGGGGGCGCCGCCCGGCAGCGTTACGCGGCGATGGTTGGAGCTCGCCGGTGAGCCATGGCACACGAGGCGGCGGAGGCGGCCGGGGGGCGGGCGCGCGCCCGCCGCACCCGGCGACCGTGGTGCAACGCAAGGGGCTGCCGCCTCACCCGGCGACGGTGGTGCAGCCGAAGGCGCCGCACCCCGCCACGGTGAGCCAGCAGCGGCCACCCCACGCCGCCGCGGCGGTTCAGCAGCGGCGCGCGGCGGGCGCACCGGCCGGCCGGACGGCGCCGGCGCCCGCCGTCGCTCAGCGGTGGTGGATCCTCGACGCCATGTTCGGCAGTTGCACCGATCGGTTCCGGCCAGCCCGTGCCTATGTGCCGCTGGGAAACGTGGCCATCGGTCCGTCGCTCGCCGACCTGCGGGCCATCGCTGATGCCGACGCCATGTTGCAGCGGAGCAACACCATCTCTGGAGACCAGTGTTCGGGGAACGCGAGCGCGGCGTTCGAGGTGCTCACCGGAGAAGATGGTCCGAGCATGCGTGATGGGCGCCGGGACGACTGGGGAGGGTTCGAGCGAGCCTGGGAGCTGGGAGACGGCGTCTTCAGACTGGATATCTCGATCGGGGAGGCGATGCCCTCCTGGGGTCATGCGTTCGTGCTGCTCAAGGTCGGCGGCGCGAGCATGCTCTATCAGGCGTTCCTCGGTCACTACACCATGAAGGAGTGGATCGCCGGCGTCTTCGAAGACGACACGAAGCGCCCCGCGAGGCTCAGAGACCGATGGGACGCGGCGCTGTTCTTCGCGGAGATACGAGCCGTGCTGCAGCTGGTCGCTCGCGACTCGCTCGACGAGGTCAAGGGGGCGTTCGGGCCGCTCAACCGCAAATGGCTCGCGAACGAGACCGACCACGAAATGAGAATGGGCTGGTTTCGCGACTGCTCTGAGTTTCACACGTACTGGCGCCGCGGGGTGCCGCGGATCGGGTGAGCGGCGCCGGAGAGGCCGACGACTTGGCCGCGTTGGGCCCACCCCCCTACCATCTCGCCCCGCGATGTCGTCCTCCCGCTGGAACCCGACCGCAGCACCGGCGGCGCGTCCGCCGCACCCGGCGACGGTGGCGCAGCCGCGGCCGGCCGTCGCAGCGCCGGCGGCGCGACCGCCGCACCCGGCAACGGTAGCGCAGCCGCGGCCGGCCGCCGCAGCGCCGGCGGCGCGACCGCCGCACCCGGCGACGGTGGCGCAGCCGCGGCCGGCCGCCGCAACCCAGGGCCCGTCGCCGCATCAGGCGACCGCGCCGCGCCCCCGAGTGCCGCCACAGATCCCGCCTGCAGACGGCGCCGGGGGTGAGCATGAGATCGCACAGCCGGCGTTCTGGTGGCTGGGCTTGGGTGCCGCGACGGCCGCGGCTGCGACCTACCTCCTGTGGCCCAGCGCCGATCTCGCCTGGGATGATTTCCTCGCCAATCCGAGCGCGGTCCTCGGAAACCTCGATCTCGTGCCCGCCCAGGCGTTTGCGCCGCCCGTTTCGCGAACCCGGCGTGGCACCAGGACGATCCCCACCGTCCGCGAGTACCCCTGCGCGACCACGCGCATCTGCCTGCGACGGGACGACCACCCCCCGCGGTACACCATCGTCGTCGATCGCCATCGAGGCCGCAGATCGCGACCTGCCGCCTACCTGCCGTGGAGCGCGCGGGAGGCATGCCGAATGGAGCTGGATAACACCGCCGACATCTTCCTCACCGATCGCTTGAACGGATGCGGGATCATCTTCGCCGGCTCTCGCGCGAATCCATCGGTGGTCCATGCGAACCACTACACTGGTGTCGAGGACCTCGACGCGACGTATCGCGCGCGGCACAATGACGTGCAGCAGTATGCGCGCGTGAACGCGCTGAGGGAGAACGAGTACCGGAGCCTCGCCCGCGCCATCGGGCTCAATCGCGGAACCATCTTCTCTCCCCGGCAGTACTTCGCCGCGGGGCAACCGGCGCGGGTGTTCGGGGTGCGGAGGCGGGTGGGCTGGACGTTCTATGCCATCACGCGACCGGCGGCGGGCGGGTTCTCGACAGCTCCGATCTGGCCATGACCGCAGCGGCCCGCGGTCGATGCAGCCTGGTCGGCACAGCGGTATGTCGAGATCACCGCTATCCTGGCGTGCCCATCGGCACGAACCTCCAAGCCGAACAACAGGGAAATCAGACCTCGGCCGAGGCCGCCGCCGAGGCGCCGGCGCTCTCGCGCTTCGTCGAGGAAGCGCGCGGCGCCTTGCTGCGCGTGGCGCTGCGCCGACCGTCGACGCTGACGGGCACGTCCCCGTCCACCGTCACCCGGCGCACCACGCGGTGCTGGTCGCCGTAATCGTTGATCGCATAGTGCTGCGTGGCCCGGTTGTCCCAGACCGCCACGTCGCCCACGGCCCAGCGCCACCGCACGGTGTTCTCGAGGCGCGTCACGTGCTCCTGGAGCACCTGGAAGAGGTGCGCGGAGTCATGGGACGAGACGCCGACGAGGTTCTTCACGAAGTGCCCGAGCACCAGCGAGCGCTCCCCGGTCTCCGGGTGGACGCGCACAACGGGGTGCTCGGTCTCGTAGACGGTCGACGTGAACACCTCGTGATAGCGGCGCACGTCCTCCGCCGAGGACTTCGGCTTTCGTGACTGGTAGTCGTACTGGTTGCTATGGACCGCCCACAGCTTGTCGGCGAGCTCGCGGAGCGCGGGCGTGAGGTCCTCGTACGCGGCCACCGTGTTGGCCCAGACCGTGTCGCCGCCGTACGGCGGGACCACGAGCGCCCGGAGGATCGATGCCTTCGGGTACGCGTCGACGAACGTGACGTCGGTGTGCCAGGAGTTGGCGCGACCGCCGTACCGCGAGTCGAGCTCATGAATGAACTCGGTGCCCTGCACGACAGGGACCGTCGGGTGCGCGACGGGCTTGCCGCTGAACAGCGCGGTCAGCGACTCCTGGCTTCCGTCGTCGAGGTGCTGCTGGTTCCGGAAGAAGATCACCTTGTAACGGAGCCATGCCTTGCGGATCTCGCTGACGGTCGCGGCGTCGAGATCGGCCGAGAGGCGCACGCCGCGCACCTCCGCGCCGATCCGGCCGGCGACCGGCACGATCTCGAGAACATTGCTTGTGGGATTGACCTGGGCGCTCATGCGGCTCTCTCTCCTCGTGGCCATTCGGCCGATGGACAAACTGGGATGGCGTCGCGGGACGGCCGTCGGCAGACGGACAGGCCGGCTCAGTGCGACGCGGGCTTGTGCGCGATGGCGAAGAGCCTCTTCCCCTCGAGCCGGATGCCCTCGGGCGTCCGGAAGGCCTCGAGCTCGCGCTTGATGTCCTCGATGGCCTGGCTCCGCAGCGACTCGGGCAGGTGCCCGAGGAAGTTGCCGAACGAGCTCGCCTGCGAGAACGCAATGGCGGTGTTGCCGTCGGGCTGATGGTGGACATTCGCCTGGGCCTCGATCCTCTGCGCGGTGAAGCCGGCGCCGCTGAGCAGGTCAGCCAGCTCCTGCGCCGTGACCCAGTGGGGCGTGCCGGCCTGGGCCTCCGGGTACCGGGCGTAAGGCTCCCTCGACAGCACCTGCTTCTTGATGCTCTGTAGCCGGTTCGGCTGGTCCTTCGCGCCCGTGGTGATCCCGAGCCGGCCACCCGGCTTGAGCACGCGATGGATCTGCTTCAGCGGCTCCGTCTTCTCGGGGAGCCAGTGAAAGACGGCGTTGAGGTACACGACATCGAAGCTGCCCGCCGGGAGCTCGCCGAGCGCGTAGGCGTTCCCGACCTGGAACGACAGGTTCGGCCGCGCCTTGCGCTGGGCGATCTCGATCCGCAGGGGGAGCGGGTCGATCCCGAGCACCTTGCCGGTCGGCCCCACCAGGCCCGCCACGTGCTCCGCGAGCAGCCCGGTGCCGCTGCCGACGTCGAGCACGTGCTCGCCCGCGCGGACGCCGAGCTCGGCGATCAGCCGCTGGCCGTGGAGGAACTGCCGCTCGGCGCTGCGGACCTCGTATTGCTGGGCGAGCTGCGGTGTATCGAAGGAAAGACTGAGTCCACTCATGGGATGCTCCAGGTGAAGGAGTTATTCGGGACGTTGTCGGCGGGGCGACGCCTTGCTCCGCGTCTTCGCCCCCTCGCCTCACTCCGCGCTCCCCGCTATCGCACGCGCCGTGCCAGGCGTCTCCGCGCGGTCTTTCGGGGCTTCGCGCGCCGATTGCTGCGGTATGAGCA
The DNA here is from genome assembly GCF_051521455.1 of Sorangium sp. So ce887. Taxonomy (NCBI): domain Bacteria; kingdom Pseudomonadati; phylum Myxococcota; order Polyangiales; family Polyangiaceae; genus Sorangium; species Sorangium sp. So ce887. The sequence goes on from NZ_CP150354.1 coordinate 8,850,322, forward strand.
CGCGGTCAGCAGCTCGTGCTGCGCAGGCCGCATCTCGCCTGCCGCGGGCCACTCCCCTCAATGACCCGACACGTCGTCGACCCGCGCAAACGCCTCGATCAGGCGCTCGCGCGCCCTCGCCGTCAGCGGCGGGGCGTCGATCGACCGTGCGTTCTCCAGCAGGTGCGCCACGCTGCTCGTCCCCGACAGGATCACGTGAGCGCCTGGCTCGTCTCTGCAAAAGCGGTACGCCGCGTCCGGCAACGAGGAGATGTCCTCCCCCTCCAGGAGGCCGTCCAGCCCCTCGGCGGCGAGCTCGGTCGACACCTTGCCCCGCTCTGCCAGGTCGGCGAGCAGCTCTCTCAGCCGCTCGGGTTGGCTCAGCGCGCGCCGGACCGCGAACATGATCAGCGTGCCGACGTTCTTCGCCCGCGTCAGCGGGAATACGCTCGTCCGCGCCGACTGGTTCAGGAGGTTGAACCCGACCATCACGACGTCCCAGAAGTCGTCTCGAAGCGCCTGCTCTAGCATCGCGTGCGACGGGTCGGCGGCGAACGCCTCCGTGATGCCGAGGAACCGGATCTTCCCCTGCTCGCGCAGGCGCAGGAGGACAGGGACGATCCGCTCGCGCAGGTCGGCATAGTGGTGCGGGAGCACGCCGTGCAGATGATAGACGTCGATGTGATCCGTGCCGAGCCGCCCGAGGCTCGCGTGCAGCGACGAGACCACGTCCTCGGGCCGCACGGGCGCATCGAGGCGAGTCGTCTTCTTCGTCGAGAGCACCACGCGCTCGCGCGGCACCTCGCGGAGCGCCTTCCCGAGGAGCGCCTCGGTCCCGTACGCCTCCGCCGTGTCGATGAAGCTCACGCCCCGCTCGATGGCTGCATGGACGAGCCGGAGCGAGTCGGCCTCGGCGATGCGCCCGGAGCCGAGCCGGCTGTCGCCGCCGGCGCCCAGACCGAGCACGCTGACCTCCAGGCCGGTTCGACCCAGGATGATGCGATTCACGTGGTCCTCTCTTTCTGTGTGCGGGGGTGAGCGCCAGGGCGCCCCGACGCGGGGCGCTCGCGCGGCCGCGGGCTCACTCCTTCGGAGCGACCTTCCACGACGTGAAGCGCCGCTCGACGCGCATGAGCAGGTGATTGAACGCCAGCCCGAGCGTCGTGATCGTCAGGATGCCGACATACATGCTCGGGATCTGGAAGTTGTACTGTGCGTAGATGATGAGGTAGCCGAGCCCCGCCTTGGCCCCGATCATCTCCGCCGCGACGAGGACGAGCAGGGAGTACGCGCCCGAGAGGCGAATACCCACGAAGATCGTCGGGACGGCCGCCGGCAGGATCACCTTGCGGAACAGCTGGAGGGGCGAGAGCCCCATGGTCCGCGCCGACTTGATGAGCAGCGGATCGACCCCGCGCACCCCGCTGATCGTGTTGAGGAGGATCGGCCACGTGCACGAGTAGATCACGAGCGACACCTTGGAGGCCTCGCCGATCCCGAGCAGGAGGAGGAACACCGGCAAGAGCGCGAGCGCCGCGGTGTTGCGCAGCACCTCGAGCAGCGGGTTGATGGCGTCCGCCACCCCCTTGTACCACCCGATCGCGAGCCCGAGCGGCACGCCCATCACGATCGCGAGGCTGAAGCCGAGCAGGGAGCGCGACAGGCTCGCCTTGATGTGGCTCAGGAGCTGCCCGTTCTGGAGGAGCTGCCACCCGGTCGCCAGGACCTCGGAGAGCGGCGGCAAGAACGCCGGCTCCACGAGGCCCACCCGCGGCGCCGTCTCCCAGATGGCGGCCACGAGGAGCAGGATCCCGGAGCGGGCGACGGCGCGGCCGAGCCACCTCCCCACGTCGGAGAGGAGGTGCGTCGGCTGCGCCTCTTCGCGCAGATCGAGCGATTGTTCCAGGCTAGCCATTGACCGCGACCGCGACAGCGCGGCTCTCCACTGCGAGCTTGAGCTTCTTGCTCCGCTCCTGTTCCTCTGCCCTGAGCACCTCCTCGCGCAGGAGCGTCCAGATCTCGTGGCGCAGCCGGCCGAACTCCGGCGTCGACCGCGCGTCGTCGTAGCCCCGGAGCTCCTGCGGGATGTCGATGACCCGCTTCACGCGGCCGGGCCGGGAGGTCATGACCGCGACCCGCTGACCGAGGAACACCGCCTCATCGATGCTGTGCGTGATGAAGAGGATCGTCTTGCGCGACTTCTCCCAGATCCGGAGCAGCTCGGCCTGCAGCGACTCCCGCGTCTGCGCGTCGAGCGCCGCGAACGGCTCGTCCATCATCAGCACCTCCGGGTCGTAGGCGAGGCTCCTGGCGATGGCCACGCGCTGCTTCATGCCGCCCGACAGCTCGTGTGGATGCCGATCCTCGAAGCCCGAGAGGCTGACCAGATCCAGGTAGCTGCGGGCGATGTCCCGGCGCTGGCCCACCGGGACGCCCTTGGCCTCGAGGCCGAACTCGACGTTCTCGAGCGCCGTCCTCCAGGGGAAGAGCGCATACTGCTGGAACACGATCCCCCGGTCGAGGGCCGGGCCCGTGATCGGCTTGCCGTCGAGCAGGAGCTTCCCGCTGCTCGGCTTGGACAGCCCGCCGAGCAGGTCGATCAGCGTCGATTTACCGCAACCGCTCGGCCCGACGAGGACCATCAGCTCGCCCGCCCTCACGTCGAGGCAGAGGTCCTCGATCGCCGTGAACCGCGCGCCCTCCTTCGACCCCGACGGCCCCTTGACGGCGAACGTCTTGCTCACGTTGTGAAACTCGATCTTGTTGCTCATGCCGCCTCCTACTGCCATCCTCGACGAGGGAAAGGCCGCTTCAAGGGCCGCCCTTCCAAAACGGGTTGAACTCGTTCGTGTAGATATCGCCCAGCCCGACCTGCCCCTGCTTGAGCTCGCCGTCCCTCACCAGCCAGTCGATCCACACCTGAAATTCGCTCTGCGCGATGACGCCCCCCTTGCCGGCCACGCCCGTGCTCCGCCAGTACTTCAGCGCGTACCCGTCCTCGTGCCGGCCCCTCTTCGCGACGATCTGCTCGAACCGCGCGACGACCTCTTCCCGCGGCGTGGTCTGGGCCCAGTCGATCGCCTTCGACACCGCCTCCACGAACTTGCGCGCGGTCCTCGGGTTGTCGCGGATGAACCGCTTCGTGAGCACGTAGCTGCCCGCGGTGAACGCGCCGAAGAGATCGTAGTCCGTGAACAGCGGGTGAACCCCGCCCCGCTCCAGCGCCTTGTCGCGCAGGATGCCGCCGAGCGTGGCGACGTCGACCTGCTTCTGCCGGAGCGCGAGCTCGCCGTTCACGGGCGGGAGGACGACCAGGGTCACCTGATTCACCTCGTCGCGGCTCAGCCCGTTCCTGAGCAGGTACTCCTTCAGGATGAACTCCGAGTGAGCGCCCAGCGTGTTGACCGAGATCTTCTTGCCGATGAGATCCCGCGGGCCCTTGATCGGGCTGTCGTCGAGGACGTAGAAGCCGCTCCAGGCCTCCTTGTCCACGCCGTAATAGCCGATCACCGCCTTGATCGGCGCCCTGGCCGCGAACAGCTTGATCACGGCCCCGTTGAACGCCCCGCCGAAATCCGTGTCTCCCGTCACGACCGACTGGATGTTGTGGGGTCCGCTGATGGAGCTGCCGACGAAGCTCAGCTTGATGGGCGCGAGGAAGCCGAGGTCCTCCGCGAGCTCGGGGAACGAGACGGCGCCGCTCCCCGCCTCGTAGCGGAGCTCCAGCTTTTCGTAGCCGTCGGCGCCGCCGCCCGCCGGAGCGGAGGCTTCCCTGGAGCAGCCGAGCAGGACGAGCGCGACGAGCATCGCCGCGAGGCTCGTCCAGGCGGCCCCGGGACGGCGCCGGTGGCTGGCAGGGGTGCGGCCAGAGAGCCCAAACGCGCTTCGCAAGTCACGCTCCTCCTGCATGAAGACCACCGCACCTGAAGCGACCCGGCGCCCCCCGCGACCCTGTGCTGAGCTCATCCAAGCGCGGCCGCGGGGGCGCCCGTCTCGATCTTGCCGGAGTGGTTGAGAGGGCCGCCCGCCCCGCACGCGGCTGCGCCAGGGGCGGGGCTGCACGAGCGCGATCGCCGCGCGAGCTCGCCGAACTGGGCGAGGCGAGCGCGCACCACGTTCCGGCTGATGCCGAGCAACCTCGCGGTCTGGAGCTGATTGCGCTCGCAGTACTGGTAGGCGGCGCGGATGATCGTCTCCTCGACGTGCTCGTAGAGGTTCGGGACATTCTGGTCGAAGAGGTCGAGCAGCGCGTCCTCCAGCGAGCTCCGCTGCGCATTGCCGGGCGGCGGCGCCGGCGTCTTCGGCTGGAGCGTGGAGAGCCGCAGATCGGCCACGGCGATCCGGCTGCCGTGGCACACAAGGAGGGCGTGATGGATCGCGTTCTCCAGCTCGCGGATGTTGCCAGGCCAGGGGTGCTCGACCAGGCGCTCTGCGGCCTCCCGCGAGAGCGCGACGGGGCCGGAGCCGAGCCGGGTCGTGTACAGGTCGAGGAAGTAACGCGCGAGCGCGAGGATGTCGCCGGGCCGCTCGCGCAAAGGCGAGAGCGCGAGCGTCGCGACATTCAATCGATAGAACAGATCCTCGCGGAATTTGCGCGCGACAACCGCCTCTTCCAGGTTGACGTTGGTCGCCGCGATGAGCCGCACGTCGATGGGTATCGGCTGGCGCGACCCGAGCCGCACGACCTCGCGCTCCTGCAGCACGCGGAGCAGCTTCACCTGCAGCGGCAGCGACAGATCGCCGATCTCGTCGAGGAACAGCGTGCCGCCGTCCGCCGACTCGAACCAGCCCGCCTTGGCCCCGATCGCCCCGGTGAACGCGCCCCGCTCGTGACCGAAGAGCTCGCTCTCGATCAACGATTCGGACCACGCACCGCAGTTCACCGTGACGAAGGGCTCCTTGTTCCGGCGGCTCAGCTCATGGATGTGGCGGGCGACGATCTCCTTCCCCGTCCCTGTCTCGCCCGTGATCAGCAGCGTCGCGTCGCTCGGCGCGAGCTGGTGGATGCGTTCGAGCAGCTCCCGCGATCGCGGGTCCTCGAAGACGAATGCCCTCGCGCGGACCGATGCTGGAGTGGAACCGACGTGAGGGAGCGCAAGCAGCGGTATTGTCATAGACGTTCGCCGTGTACTTCACCAACGGATGCGTATCCATTATAACGGATGAACCGGTCTTGCCAAGCGACAACTCGCATCGGTGAGGCGATTGCGCGGCCCGCCGGGAAAATCGGGGGCCGGCGCGGCACGGCGGCTGCCCGCGGTGAACGTTCACCTCCGCGCACCGCAGCGCCCCGAATTACACTAACAATGGAATCTGTTGGTACTGTCAGCGATCGCGGCGATCGGCAGAGGATCACCTGGAAGAGCGCCACCCGAGGCCAGGGAGCTCCCTGCCCCGCCCGAGCTCCTACGAGCCTCTCGGCGTCTCGAGGATGTAGCTGCGCACCTCGTCCGCGATGGTCTTCAGCGCGTGGTCCGTCCGATCGCGCGGGTGCGGGACGTCGACGGGGACGACGCGCTTGATGCGCCCCGGCCGCGGCTGGAGCACGACCACCCTGTCGCCCAGGAACACCGCCTCTTCCACGTCGTGGGTCACGAGGACCATGGTGATCCCCTCCTGCTGCCAGATGCGCTGGAGCTCCTGCTGCAGCTTCGTGCGCGTGAGCGCGTCGAGCGCGCCGAACGGCTCGTCGAGGAGCAGGATGCTCGGCTTGTTGACGAGCCCGCGGGCGATGGCCGCCCGCTGCGCCATCCCGCCGGAGAGCTGGTGCGGATAGGCGCGCTCGAAGCCGGACAGGCCCACAAGCACGATGTGCTCCTTGACGGCCCGCGCCTTCTCGTCGTTCGACCACGTCGAGTTCTCCAGCCCGAGCGCCACGTTCTGCTCGATGGTGAGCCACGGGAACAGCCGGTGCTCCTGGAACACGATGCCCCGATCGAGGCTCGTCCCCCGGACGCGCGATCCGCCGACGAGGATCTCGCCCTGGTAGTCGTCGTCGAGGCCGATGACCAGCTTGAGGAGCGTCGATTTGCCGCACCCGCTCGTGCCCACGATGCTCACGAACTCGCCGGGCTCGATGGTCAGGTTCAGCCCGTCCAGGACCGGGAGCACCTCGTCCTTGACGACGTACTTCTTGCTCACATCTCGAATGCTGATGACTTCGGGCTCACTCATGATCGACTCCTTGAATTGTCACACGCTGCGGACGCGCCAGCGGAGCAGGCGGCTCTCCACGACCGAGGCGACGGTGTTCAGCCCGAACCCGACGAGGCCCGTCACGATCACCCCGAGCAGCACGATGTCCATGGCGAACCGCTCGCGTCCGTCGGTCATCAGGTTGCCCACCCCCGGAGCGGGCTCCAGCAGGTACTCGGCGCCGATGGTGCCAAGCCACGCATAGATGAGCGCCTGCTGGACGCCCGCGAAGATCGACGGCGTGGCCGCCGGAAGGATGACCTTGCGCAGGACCTGCCAGCGCGAGAACCTGAACACGCGGGCGACCTCGATGTGCTCTATCCCGACGCTCCGGACCCCCTCGTGGGTGTTCACGACCACCGGATAGAACGCCGCGAGCGCGATGAAGACGACCTTGGCGGCCTCGCCGGACCCGAGCCACACGGACATGAGCGGGATCCACGCGAACAGCGCCACCTGCTTCGCGGCGTGGAAGCTCGGGCCGAGCAGCCGGTCGGCGAGGCGCGACAACCCCATCGCGCCGCCGACCAGGAGGCCGAGCGTCGTACCCAGGGTGAACCCGGCGAGATCCCGGGCGAGGCTCGCCTGCAGGTGTTCGAGGAGACCGCCGCTCGCGAGCTGCGCCTTCGCGGCCGCGAAGACCGCCTGCGGCGGGACCAGGATGTGAGTATTGACGAGGCCATACGCGCAGGCGAGCGTCCAGCCCGCGAGCAGGGCGATCGGGAGCGACAGACCCCGGCGCGCCCTCGCGCCGATGAAGAAATGAGCTTTTGAGTTCATGATAGGACCACCTCGCGAGAGGTCAGACCGCCCCGCGGCGCCAGTGGAGGAGGCGCGCCTCGATCTTCCCGAGCCCCGAGTCGAGCAGGAGGCCGACGACGCCCACGACGAGGATCGACGCGAGCACGAGGTCGAGCTGGAAGAGCTGCCGCCCCCACACGATCAGGTACCCGAGCCCCTCGGACGACGCGAGCAGCTCGACGGTCACGAGCGCGAGCCACGCTTGCGTGAGCCCGTACCGTATCCCGACGAAGATCGAGGGGACCGCCGAGGGGAGCACCACCTTGCGGAGCAGCTGCGCGCGCGAGAACCGATAGACGCGCGCGACCTCGAAGTACGAGCGGGGCACGCCGCGGATGCCCTGGAGCGTGTTCAGGGCGATCGGGATGAGGCTCGCCTGCGCGATGAGGATCAGCTTGAGCGGCTCGCCGATGCCCACGATCATCATGAGCAGCGGCAGCCAGCCGAGGACGGGCACCTGGCTGAGCGCCTTGAACGTCGGATGCAGGTAGTCCTCGACGCGCCGCGAGAGCCCCATGCCGACGCCGAGCAGCAGGCCGGCGGCGCTGCCCGCGGCGAACCCGGCGAGCACGCGTCCAAGGCTGATGGCGATGTTGCTGGGCAGGTCCCCCGTGCGCACGAGATCGACGAGGGTCGCCCAGACGACGCCCGGCGCGGGGAGGATCTGCGGCGGGACGAGCTCGCGCTCCGCCGCCACGCTCCACGCGACGAAGAGCGCCGCCGGGAGGCAGAGCCCGAGCGCCGCGCTCGCCGCCTTCGACCCGAGCCGCGAGACCGCCGTGCCGGGGAGCGCCGCCCGCGACGGCGCGAGGTTGTACGCAATGTCCGGCTGATCGCTGTGAACTGTGGACTGAGTCATCTCTTGAGTGCCTTTCTCACAGCGCGACCGCCGCCTGGCTCACGGCGGCGGTCGCGCTCGGCTATCCGGCTTTGAAGCGCGAGCGGAGCTCAGCTGCCGGGGCGCTTCAGGTTGCCGCCCGCGTCGAACTCCGGCCAGTAGCGCTCGAGGTTCAGCTCCTTGAGCGCTTCCCTCAGGAAGCGCTGATCGATCCACGCGTCGACGTCGAACGTGTTCCGGATGAGCCCGAACTTCTTCGCGTCGGCGACGGCGCTCTTGTAGCGGGCGATCAGGAACTCGTCGAAGAGCGGGCTCGAACGGACCTTCAGCGACTCGCCCGTGTGGTCCTCCTTGTAGTTCGCGAAGGGCACCCCGGACTTCGACCACAGCTGGTAGACGGCGGCCGGGTTCTTCTCGTTCTCCGAGACCCAGTGGGCCGCCTGGACGAGGACCTTCACCACCCGCTTCGTGGCGTCCGGGTACTTGTTCGCGAACTCCTCGGTGACGATCAGGTGAGCGTTCCGGAGGAACGTCGGCGACTGGTTCTTTGTCGAGTAGACGATCTTCACGATCCCCTGGTCCCTGAGCGACAGGAGGTCGGCCCCACCGAACGCAGCGTCGATGTCCTTGGTCGCCAGCGCCGCCTTGGCGGTCGCGGTGTCCATGTTGATGACGCGCAGGTCGCGCTCCGTCAGCCCGCTCCCCGCGAGGATCTTCGCGATCGCGAGCTGGATGTTCGTCCCCTTGAAGATAGCGACCTTCTTCCCCTTCAGGTCGGCCAGCGACGTGACCGGGGAGTCGGCGGGCACCGCCAGGTACGTGTGCTGCCGGATGGCCGTCCCCGCGAGGAGCTTGGTCTTCAGCCCCCCGGCCCTCCCGATGGTCGACGGGAGATCGCCCTGCAGCGCGAAGTCGAGGAGGCCGTTGGCATAGGCCTCGTTCACCGCGGGGCCAGCCCCCCGGAAGAACGACCACTCGATCTTCACGTTGTCGCGCTTGAACTCCTCCTCGAGGAGCCCTCGCCCGTGCACCACGCTCAGGCTGCTCCCGCCGACGACGGGCCGGTTGCCGACGCCGACGCTGGCGAACCCGATCCGGATGACCTTCGGCGCGTCCGCGAGGGCCGCGCCCGCCGGGAGCGCCAGGAACACCACAAAAGCGAGCTTCAGTATCGTGATAAGTCTTTTCATGAAGTGCCTTCTTCCTGCATCTGTCTACGGGCGAAATGGCGACTAGAAGCCGCCCTGGAGCTGAGCGAGCACCTCGTTCCCCGCCCCGAGCGTGTCCGCGCGGTCGTCTCGCCTGTTGTAGTTCAGCTGAAATTTCGACGTCTCCGCGAAGAACACGTTGAGACCGAGCGTGTAGGTGTCGACGCGGCTCCTCGCCTGGTCGAGGTCCGGATCGAAGGTGTCGATGCGGACGAACGGCTGGTAGGTCTTCGGCCACCAGTCGTCGTACCTCCCCTGGTTCCTCATGCTCTTCAGGAACTGCGCGCCGAAGCTGTAGAAGAACGTCGCCACGTGCGCGACGCTCTGCAGCTCGGTCTTCCGCGGGTCCTCGGCCGTCGTGCCGAGCGTCACCGCGTCCTGGCCGTAGATGAACTCGTACGTGATCCCGAACGGGAAGTGGTTGTAGTAGAGATCGGCGCCGTACCGGCGCTTGATCCCCTTCCCCGACAGCGTCTTCTTCTCGTCCTTGAGGAACGTGTTCTGCCAGCCGAAATAGACGCTCCCGCCCAGCGTGATCTGCCGGAGCCACGAGTGGTAGTCGGTCGGCACGGTGAACGCGAGGCGCCCGATGAAGTCCTTCTCGGTGTTGTCGTCGGTCGTGTTGGGGCCGTTCCCGTCGATGACGCCGAGCGCGTACGCCAGCGTGCCGACGCGGTAGTCGTAGCCGTAGTCGACCTGAGGGAACAGGTCGCCGCGGATGATCAGCCCGATGTCGCGCCGGGCGAGCCCCAGCCTGCTCGTGAACTGGGCGTTGGTGATGACCGGCTTGAGCTCCTCGTTGGCCGGCACCTCCAGGCCGAACGGCAAGAGCTGCTGCCCCAGGGTGATCAGGAGGGTGGACTCTTCCGGGCTGATCGTGGGGACCGGAGAGTACGAGATCTGCGCGTCGAGGAGGTTGAGGAAGCTGTTGTTCGTGGCCTGCTGCGGCGAGGCGCCGAAGCGCAGCTGGTAGGTCAGGTTGCGCCCTTCCTCGTAGTCTCGATAGAGCGAGCCGTTGAACGAGAGGAGCGCCGCGCCGATGCTGAAGGTCACCCTGCGGTCATTCACGGTCGCAGAGTTCACGGGCTCATCGCTCCACCCGACGCGCGTCTGGACGACCCCTCCGATGAGGAGGCCGCGGGTCGTGCGGGCGGTGTGCAGGTCCTGCTCGCGCTGCCATTGAAACTTGAAGTTTTCTACATCGGAGCTCAACCCCCGCAGATCGTCCTGCGTCACCTCGTTGGGATCGTAGTCCGGTATCTCGGCCGCGGGCTCCGCCGCCGCAGCGCCAGCGCCTGGCTGCGGCGCCGCGGCGTCCCCCGGAGGGGAGCCCGCGCCGGGTGCGGCCGGCTGCGCTGCGCCGGGTGCGGCGGGTGCTGCGCCGGGTGCGGCGGGTGCTGCGCCGGGTGCGCCGGGTGCGGCGGGCGCTGCGCCGGGTGCGGCGGGCGCCGCCGGCTGCGCAGCGCCGGGGGCGCCCTGCGCGTGTGCCCGTCCCGCGCTGAGGACGAGCCCGCACGCGAGGGCCGCCCATGAAACTCTTCTCGAAGGGTCAAACGTTGTCATCCATCGATCCCGAAAGCTCGTTGTATCGTCACGCATGATTGGAGTGTCGCAGGCGGGTCTACAGGGCCCTGCGGAGCTCGAGGCTCGGCTCCGCGTCGGCGCCGCGCGGGGCTCATGAGATCAGAGCCCCGCGCGGCGCCCGGCCTGTCAGGCCGCCTTTACCTTCCGGAGCTTCTGCTCCACGGCGGTGCCCTTGAAGAACTCGGGGTTCTTGCCGGCGAAGAAGCTGTACGGGTGCGTGAACACGAGGTCGCGGAAGTTCGCCTCCGTCAGCGCCCCGCGCTCGACGAGGCTCCACGTGTCCGCGAGCACCTCGGTGAGGTCCGGAACATCCCAGTGCCCGCTGTCCGACGCCCAGAAGGCGTTGAGCTGCACGCCGAGCGGGTTCACCTTGGTGTTGAACGCGTACGCGATGGTCGGGTCGTCCGCCTCCGAGCCAAAGTAGAAGTTCGGCACGTAGCGATCGCGGATGTCCTCGATCCGCTCGATGCCCGCCGCCGCGAAGTCGTCGAGCGCGCGCGGATCCTGCGGCTGCCGCCGGGAGTTGTTCGACACGCCGAGCGCGCCGCCGAGGACGGCGTTGATGTCGCCGAGGCGCGCCTCGACCTCCTTGCCGCCATACTCCTTGTACAGCGCATGGAGCAGCTTGGCGTCGATGTGATCGGGGTTGTAGTTCTGAACGGCCTTTCCGTTGCGCTTCTCCCAGTGCCCGACGAGATCGGCGTAGAGCGTCGCGCCCCAGGCCGCGCCCCCTTCGAGGAAGCCGACGCGAAGATCCGGGAATCGCCGCGTCACTCCGCTGAAGAAGAGCGACTTCGCCAGCGCCTCCGAGGCAGAGGCGAAGTGGCCGATGTGGTTGTACATGTAGCTCGTGACCGAGCTGCGGCTCGTCCACCCCATCCCGGCGGAGTGGGTGGTCAACACGGTCTTGAGCGCGACCGCCTTGGCCCAGAACGGATCGTAGTTGTGCTCGCTGTCCACGCCGAACGTATCCAGCCAGTTCGCGTGCCGCGCGACGTCGGGATGGTGGCGCGACGGATACTTGTCGGCGATCTCCCGGATGGGCCGGCGGAGGTTGCCCGGGATGAGCGCGACCTTCAGGCCGAGCTGGTTGACCGCGAACTCGATCTCCTCCACGCCCTCCTCCGGGGTGTGCAGCGGGATGGCGGCGACGGGGGTGAGCCGGTCGGCGTAAGGCCGGTAAGCGTCGGCGTGATAGTGGTTGACCGCGCGGACGAGCGCGCGGCGGAGATCCTGCTTGCCCACGTGGGTGGCGAAGGTGGAGACGTTCGGGAACAGAACGGCGTAGTCCGTGCCGGACTCCTCCAGGCGCTCGTGCAGCAGCCGGGGCAGCGACACCGTCGCGAGGTCCAGGGTGTTCTTCGTCGGAAGAGCCCACCACGGCGGGCGCGTCGCGCGCCGGGCGGCGCGCTGCTCCGGCGAGAGCTCGTACCACTCGTTGCTCAGGTAGCCGAAGCCCTGGTTGATGGCCTTGCGGAACTCGTCGACCGCGCTCGCACCGCCGTATTTCGCGATGTAGTCCTCCAGGATCGGCGCGAACTCGATGGTGTGCAGGTCGGTGTCGATGACCGGGTAATCGAGGTTGGCGCGGAGCGCCTTCGAGCGCGACGGCTTCTTGAACTGCGTGGTTCCCATGACGGTATTCTCCTCGCGCGGTCGCCGGCGGGACTGCCGGGCCGCGTTCGCTTGGCCTGGTAAGGTGAGCTCTCGAGCCGGAGCGCCGGCTACCTCGGGTTGCCCTCTGTCCCGTACGAAGGACAGCGGTCCACGAGGCGGATCAGCGCGAGCGACACGGCGGCGAGGCGAACCAACAGGTGCTTCATGGGATTGCGAAGGAGGACAAGCGGGTGCGGCTGGCGTCGCGTCGCTCGTGGTCGAGCCCTCGAAGCCTGGGTCGCGCTCCTCACCGACGCGTGCTCAGCTGGTGCTTGCAGGGGATAGCAGGCGGCGTGCCAAGGCCCGGATCCGTTTTAACGGACGAAACGCCCATGAGGCGGGCAGCGGGTGCTGCGCCAGCAGCAGCTCCGTGCTTCCGGGGTGCTGCGCCAGCAGCACGAGGCGGTGCGGGACGTCGGGTTCAGCCGCGGGTTCGGCGCGCTGGAGGCGAACCGCGAGCTCGTGGCGTGGATGCGGCGGTACAATGCGGACCCGTCGCGCCGCGTGAAGCGAACGCTCGGCGACCGCTACGCCGTGGTCGGCGCGGGGGCTCCCTCCGCGTCCCGGTGCGTCATCCGCGCGCGGGGCGCGGGCCGCACAGCGGGCGCAGCGCGTCGCGCTCGGCCGGGGAAAGCACCGTGACCGGGTGCTTCGGATGGCCGCTCGCGCGATCGAAGAACGGGTGTGGCCACGCCTTGCCGCCGAGCTTCCAGCCAAGGAACTTCCGGATCGTGTGCGCGAGGAGGCGCACGTTCGGCTTCACCGACCCAGGCGGCGGCTCGCCGATCGCGAACTTGCCGAAGACCCCGCCGCGCGACGCGCCGAAGACCTCGTCGCACGGGCGCGCGCTCGGCGCTTGCTGGAACAGCGCGGTGACGATGCCGACGAACGGCAGTCGCGGCGTGAGCGTGTTGCCGAGCGGCGTCTTGCAACAGCTCGCGTACCAGCGATAGAGGCCCTTCGGCGTGAGGCGCACGGCGGTGATGAGCTCGCTGCCGCGGTCGAACGAGATCGACGAAGGAGCGACCTGCACGATGTCCGAGCCGCCGTGCTCGTCGAGCAGGTCGGCGCGGCCGAGATGATGCAGGAATGCCTGACAGTCGTTGCAGTAGCAGACGGCGCGGTTCACCGTGCTCGGCGCGGCATCGCGCAGCCATCCGTGGACCTTTCCGCAACGACACTGGAGCTCGACGTCTCTGGACATGGGGCTCGCATACCATGTCTCGACGGAGCTGTCATAGCTCCTGGTCACGGCCGACCTGGATCGACGCGAACGCACGTCCCGAGCGGTCAGGTCTTCACGGCGCCCGCGGTGAGCCCCTGGACGAGGTAGCGCTGGAGCAGCAGAAACCCGGCCACCACGGGCACGCTGACGACCACCGAGGCGGCCATCACCTGGTTCCAGTAGATGTTCGACTGCGTCGCATACCCCTGCAGCCCCACGGCCAGGGTGCGGCCGTCGTCGTCGGTGAGCACCGAGGCGAACAGGACCTCTCCCCACGCCGTCATGAAGGCATAGATCGCGACCGCGACCACGCCCGGCTTGGCCGCCGGGAGCACGACCCGGAGGAGCGCGGTGAGCGGCCCGGCGCCGTCCACCAGCGCCGCCTCGTCGAGCTCGCGCGGGATGGTGTCGAAATACCCGGCGATGAGCCAGATCGAGAACGGCAGCGAGAACGTCAGGTACGTGAGGATGAGGCCGAGCCGCGTCCCGTGCAGCTCGAGCCCGGTGGCCCGCTCGATCGTGACGAAGAGGAGAAACAGCGGGAGCAGGAAGAGGATCCCGGGGAACATCTGCGTCGACAGCACGGTGGTGAGGAACACGCGCCGGCCCCAGAAGCGGTAACGGCTCACCGCATACCCGGCGAGGATCGCCAGCGTCACCGAGAGCACCGTCGCGGCGGCCGCGACGACCGCGCTGTTCACGAAGTACCGCGCGAGCGGCACGGTCCGCCACATGTCGACGAACGGCTGCAGCGTGACCTCCGTCGGCACCCACGTGAAGGGCCCCTGGACGTCGCGCAGCGGCTTGATCGCCGAGATCAGCATCACGTAGAGCGGGATGACGGTGAAGACCGAGAGCGCCGCGAGCACGGCGCGCCGCAGCCAGACAACCCACGCAGCCTCACGCATGGCGAGCGCTCCTGCCGGTGATCAAGAGATAGCCTGTCGTGACGACGAGCAAAAAGCCGACCAGGAGCACGGACATCGCCGAGCCCAGCCCGAAGTTCCACGTGATGAACGACGCCTGGTAGATGTGGATCGCGATGACGTCGGCCTCCGGCGGCGCCGCCCGCCCGAAGAGCGTGTACGGCGTCGTGAAGTCGTTGAAGCTCCACAGGAAGAGGACGAGCAGCAGCACCTGGTTGACCGGCCGGAGCATCGGGAGCGTGATCGACCGGAAGCGCGTCCACGGGCCGGCGCCGTCGACGCTGGCCGCCTCGTAGAGATCCGACGGGATGGCCTGCAGGCCCGCCGTCACCGTGAGGAAGGCGAACGGCCACGTCCGCCAGATCGCCACCACCACCAGGCTGACGAAGCTGTTGTCGCCGAGCAGCCAGAACGGGCGATCCTGGACCAGGCCGAGCTGATCGACGAGCACCGTGTTCACGATGCCCGTGTCGCGCTGGAGCATGAAGCTCCACGTGATGACGCCGGTGAAGATCGGCATCGCGAACGGGACGAGGAACAGCGTCCGCAGCGCCGAGCGGCCGCGGAACGGCCTCTGCAGCGCGACGGCGGCGGCCGTCCCGAGGAGCCACGAGCCGCCGACCACGAGGACGCTGACGGCGACCGTGACCGCGAAGGAGCGCAGGAGCTCGACGCCGACAGGAGAGCTGAAGTCGACCGCGATGCGGTAGTTGGCGAGCCCCGCGAACGGCGCCTTGCCCCAGTGGCGGATATAGCGCTGCGTGAGCTGGAGGAAGCTCATCCACGTCCCGACGAACATCGGGACGATGTGGACGGCGAGCTCGGCGACGAGCGCGGGCAGCAGGAGGACGTACGGAAACGCCCGCGGCCAGCGCGAGCCCACCCGCGGCCTCGCGACGCCGCGCGCCGCCCCGGCGAGCCCGGGCGCGTCCCCCCCGGCGCCTCCCGCGCTGCCCTCCTGCATTACTTGCCGCTCGCCATCTGCTGGTTGGCCCTGGTCAGCTTGGCGCGGATCGCGGCCTCGTCCACCGCCTTGCCGGAGGCAGCCTCGGCCAGGAGGTCCTTCATGGCCGTGCCCACGAGCGTCTCGAACTGCGCCGTCTCCTCGATCATCGGCATCGACTCCGCCGTCTCGGCGAGCACCTTCTGGAACACCTGGATGTTCGCGGTCTTGAAGCGCTCATCCGAGTAGGCCTCCGTCACGACCGGGAGGGAGTTGAACGCGGCGTTCAGGATCTTCTGCTCCTCGGCGCTGGTCATGAACGCGACGAGCTTGAGCGCAGCGTCCTTGTTCTTGCTGTCCTCGAAGACGGCGATGTTGATGCCGGCGACGTGGCTGTTCACCCGCTTGCCGTTCGCGGGCAGCGGGTCGGGCAGCGGCATCGGCGCCACGCCGTAGGCGTCGCGGGTGAGGCCGTTCTGCTCGATCGCCGTGGCGGCGTAGCTCTGGATCATGAGCATCGCCGCCTTGCCGCCGGCGAAGTCCTTGAGGATCTGCGTGTCGTTCACGTACTCGGCGTTGCTCGGGTTCACGACCTTGTGGACGCCGAGCAGGTCGATGTACTGCTTGACGCCGGTGACCATCTCCGGGTCGTCGAAGCGCGCCTGCTTGCCGTCGAAGATCTTGGCGCCGTGCTGGCGGCCGAACATGAACGCGAAATGGGCGTTCTCGCTGTAGCTGGCGCCCATGATGGCGAGGCCGTAACGGCCGCTCTTCGCGTCGGTCAGCTTCTTGCCGACCGTGACGAGCTCGGCCCACGTGGCCGGCGGCTTCTCGACGCCCGCGTCGGCGAACATCTTCTTGTTGTAGAAGAGCCCGTAAGCGAGCCCGTAGAGCGGCACCGAGGCGGGCGGCTGGCCCGGCGCGCCGGTGGCCGACATGCTCGCCGGGATGAACCGGTCCTTGCCGCCGATCTTGGCGAGCGCCGCGTCATCGAACGGCAGGAACGCTCCGGTCGCCTGGAGCGACGCAGACCACGAGTTGCCGATGTTGAGGACGTCAGGGCCCTTGCCGCTCGTGGTGGCGCCGAGGATCCGGTTGAGCAGGTCCGACCAGGGGATGACCTCGAGCTTGACCTTGATCCCGGTCTGCTTCTCGAACTTGTCGAGCTCGGGCTGCAGGATCTTCTTGTCGTCTTCCACGCTGGGCGCCTGGTTGCTCGCCCAGTACGACAGCATCACCGGCGCGGCCCCCGGCGAAGCCGCCGCGGCCGACCCTGACGGCGAGGACGACGACGACGGCGCGTCGCCCCCGCTCTTGCCGCACGCGGCGGCTCCGACGGCGAACAGGGCAAATGCGGCTACGGCATCGATCGTGCGTGACCTCACGGTGACTCCCTCTCTGTCTGAAGATTCACACCCTGTCGCGCGGGTCGCGAGAGCCCGGGCAGGCTACCCCCTGCGCGGCCGGGCTTGCAACGGGGAGCGGGACGAGCCGCCGCTCGGCGCCCGAACGCGGGCTCACGACAGAGCGCGCGAGCAGAGCACTTAATCGGTTCAGAGTCAACGACCAGGAGCGGGCGGCGCGCCCCGCCCGACCCGGGCTCGCGGGCTCGCGGGCGTGGCCGGCGGCGCGGGGGGAGCGCCGCGCCGCCGGCTCCCGACCGTGTGACGCCGCCATGGCGACCGGGCGACATCATGCACGCGATGCATGACGTCCATGCTGCCTTCGAGCTGGAAGGACGCTGGCGGCTGACATAAACACTCGTCGTCGCGCCGATTCGACGAGACCTCGCGCAGGCGGTCCCGCTGGACAGCCGCGCCTCCCCTTGCGCTCGACGTGGGACCCCGACGGGACGCGTCCTCCGCTGACGTTCGCACCTCGCAGAGCGAGACACGGCACGTGTCCATCGCGTCGAGCGCGCGCCCGACAGACGGAGATCGCAGCCCCACGGGCTCGCGGCGCAAGGCGGGCGACGAAGCGCGGGGTATCGGGATCCTCGGAGCGACAGGAGAAGCAACCCGTGCGCGCACCTGTATATGCTTTGCTCTCATTGTGCTTGGTCGCCTGCAGCGTGGAGGGTTACGGCGAGACCTCCGAGGAGATCGCCGCGACGGACGACGCGCTGATCGGGGGGCAGCCGGCCCTCGAATCGCAGTATGCGTCGACGGTCGCCGGCCCGGGGTGCACCGTGGCGAAGGTCGGGCCACGGCACTTCCTGACCGCCGCTCACTGCGTGGATGACGAGTTCACGGCCACCGTGCACCCGGCCTACGGGCCGGGCAGCTCCTACTCGGTCACCGCCGACAACACGCCCCCGCTCTCGCCCTACGTCAACCTGACGATCCAGCAGACGTACCTCCACCCGGAGTGGATCGAGGACTGCGCCGCCGCGCTGTCGGGGGGAGCGACCGATTGCGCGGTCAACGTCCTGAACCCGGGGCACACGCCCGACCTCGCGCTCGTCGTCGTCAACGAGCTCTCGCCGACGATCCCGGCGGCCGTGGTGGACGGGGCGCCGGTCGCGGTGGGAGATCCCGTCGTGGCGACCGGCTACGGCTGCGAGGACCCGAGCGGCTCGGGCGGCGGCCTCTTCAAGCTCCAGAACCTCAGCGCGTCGCCTTCCTCGATCCTGAATCACCCCGGCTCCTACGTCTCCGGCCCCGCCATCAACGACGTCGCGGCGGCGTACGTGCTCACGCCGGGCTACGCCAGCAGCACGAGCTACGCCAGCCTGTGCCCCGGCGACTCGGGCGGCCCGCTCTACCGCCAGAGCTCGACCGATCTCGTGGTCGTGGGCGTCAACGCCTATTACACGTTCCCGTCCGGCTGGAGCGGCCCGGCTCCCTCGCAGACCAACTGGCACACGCGGCTCGACACCGGGGCGCGCTACCCGGTGACGTCGTGGCTCCAGGCCCTCGGGGTGAGCGTGATCAACGGCGGCACCGCGCCGACCTGCACCGACGGCGTGCAGAACGGCACCGAGAGCGACGTGGACTGCGGCGGCACGTGCACGGCCGACTGCGCGAACGGCGATTCGTGCAACACCGGCGCGGACTGCACAAGCCAGAACTGCGTGGCCGGGATCTGCCAGCCCAGCACCGGGACGGCGCCGTGCAGCAACCTGTGCACGAGCCCCACCGTGTTCACGGGCCCGGGCTACAGCTCGGGCAACCTCGGCACCGGCGCGCGCTGCTTCGAGACCACGGCGAACCTGAGCGGCATCAACTGCGGTAACTTCATCAACGGGCGCTCGCTCGCGATCAACGGCGCGGCCGTGACCTGCAACGGCGGCAACCTCACGCCGCCCGCCGAGCGGAACGGCGGCTACTGCTTCCAGGCCGCCGCCGGCGACCCGGCGTGGGCCTACTTCACCACCTGGTGAGGCGAGCCGCGTCCTGACCGGTCCGCGGCCGCCCCCCCCAGCGGCCGCGGACGCTCGGTCACCGGAGCGCCGCCTTCTCCTTCGCCGGCGGCGCCTCGAGCCCGAGCTGCTTGAAGAGGAACGCGAACACGTCGGCTTGCTCCTCGATCTCCTCCGCGAGCGGCGTCCCGATCCCGTGGCCCGTCGAGCCGCTCGCCCTGAGCAGGATGGGCGCCGAGCTCGACGTGGCCGCCTGCATCCGCGCCGCCATCTTCCGCGAATGGAACGGGTCCACCCGCGCGTCGTTCGCGCCCGTCAGGAGCAGCGTGGCGGGGTATGCGGTCCCGTCCTTGACGTGGTGGTACGGCGAGTAGGCGTGGAGCGCCTTGAAATGCTCCGGGTCCTTCACCGTGCCGAACTCGGTGACGTTGAACGCCCCGTTCGGCGTGAGCTCCACCCGGAGCATGTCGTAGATGCCGACGTGCGAGACCACCGCCTTGACCCTCTCCGGGTGCTGCGTGAGCTGCGCGCCCATCAGCAGGCCGCCGTTCGAGCCGCCGAGGATCGCGAGCCGGTCCGGGCTCGTCATGCGCCGGTCGACGAGGTGCTTCGCGCACGCCGCGAAGTCGTCGAAGACGTTCTGCTTCTTCGTCAGGTTGCCCCCGCGGTGCCACGCCTCGCCGAACTCGCCGCCGCCCCGCAGGTTGGCGACCGCGAACACCCCTCCCTGGTCGAACCACAGCCGCCAGATCGGGTTGAACCCGGGAGCGACGCTGAGCCCGTAACCCCCGTATCCGGTGAGCAGCGCCGGCGCGGTCCCGTCGAGGACCGTGTCCTTGCGGCGCAGGATGCTGATGGGCACCTGGGTCCCGTCCTTCGACGCGCACGCCTCGCGGGTGACCTCCACGTCGGCATAGGAGACGGGGGCGGTCATCGCGAGCGGCGTCTTCGTCACCTTGCCGTCCCTGGCCGAGTACGCGAACCAGGCCGCCGGCTCGGTGTAGCTGACCCCGCGGAAGAGCATGTCGTCGCCGGTCGCGCGCACGAGCTGCCGCACCGACGAGACCGGCGGGATCGGCACGGTCCCGAGCGCCTTGCCCTTCAGATCGAAGACGCGGACCTGGGACGGGCCGCCGAGCAGATCCCGGACGTAGAGCCGCCCCCTCGTGGGCAAGAAGCCCTGGATCACCGCCTCGCTCTCGGGCACCACGAGCTCCGCCTTCGCGAGATCCAGCTTGCCCGGCGCGAGGCGCACCACCTTGCCGCGCGGCGCGTCCTTGCGCGACAGGAGGTAGAGCCGGTCGTCGGCGCCGAACCCGGCGTGGATGATCTTGTCGGGCAGGTCGGCGAAGCGGGTCCATTGGCCCGAGGCGTCGAGGAGGTAGTGCCAGTACTCGCCTCCATCGCCGTTCTGCACGCTGGCGAGCACGAGCCTGCCGCTCTCGCTCGTCGTGAGCTCCACCTCGGCGATGCGGGGGAATTCCTTGCCGAGCGAGTACTTGTCTTCCTTCTCCGGCGCGCCGAGCTTGTGGAAGTAGATCTGCTGGAAGAAGCCCATGTCCTCCTGCGGGCGCTCGCCGGGGCGCGGGTGGCGGGTGAAGTAGAACCCCTTGCCGTCACCGCTCCAGGCGACGCTGCCGCCCGCCGTGCCGCTGCTCGCGTAAGGGATGGTGTCGCCCGTCTCCTTGCCTGTCGCGACGTCGTAGACGCGCACGGTGCCGTTCTCGGTGCCGCCCTCGGACAGGGAGACAGCGACCTTCTTGCCGTCGCGCGACGGGACGAACCAGTCGATGGTCGTGTGCCCTTTCGGGTCGACGACCTCCGGGTCGACGAGGATCCGCTCGGAGGCGGGCTCGCTCGCCGACCTCAGGACCACGAGGAACGGCTGCTGCTTCGGCGGCTGGTCCTTGAGCGCGAAGAGCTGCCCGCCGGCGTCGTCGAGCGCGTAGTAGTTCGCGGAGGTCGCCGACAGGATCTCCTGCACGCGCGCCCGGACGGCGCTGCGCGCGGGCAGCGCGTCGAGGTAGCCGCGCGAGAGCCGGTTCTGCTCCGCGATCCAGCGCTGGACCTCGGGAGAGCTCGCGTCCTCGAGCCACTGGTAGTCGTCGACGACCTTTGTGCCATGGTACTCGCTCGTGACCGGCCGCTTCGCGGTCTGCGGGTACGGAAGGCGAGCTCCCCCTGCCGGGAGCGCGGCAGGCGCAGCGAGCGGCGGCGGGGCCGCGGCGGTGGGGGCCGCGGCCGGCTCGTCCGGCGGCCTCGGCGCAGGCGCGCTGCACGCCGCGAGCAGCGGCAGCGCCAGGGTGATGGCGGGGATCGTGCGCAGGCGGTTCATGCCGTCGAAGCTAGCCGCGGCCACGGCCGCCGCGAACGAGAATCGGTCCAGCGGGCGGGCGCCTCGCGGTCCTGCAACGGTGCAAGGCCGCCCTCGCAGGATCGAAACCGCAGGTCGATGTCCGAGACAAAAACGCGGGGAAATCCGCAGGGGTGGACCTGGTACGGACGATGCTTAGCCCCCGGCCAGCACCGCCGGCGGCCTCCGCTTCCCCCGAGGCGCCCGGCGGCGCTGCTATTTTGTCTCCCGATCTCGGGAGCTCGTCCCCTCGCCCCTCCTCGTCTCCTCGTGGTTGCGGGCGCGGCGAGGGGTGCGGCCAGGATCGCGCGAGTTGCTGGAGCGGGTCTGGGCCGGCCGCGCGGGCGCCGGCGTCACGGCGTCAATGGCAGAGGTCGCCCAGGCGCCGCGGGCAGCGCGCGGGGGCGCGGCGCTCTTCGTGCTAGCGTGCGCCGCATGACGACCTACGAGAAAGAAGGAGCGACCCTGACCGCAGACGTCGAGGTCCGCGAGGTCGATGACGGCGTCCTGAAGGATCTCGAGTCGAAGTACGCCGACGTTGCCTGCCCGATGCACGGCGGGCCGCCGACCTTCGAGCTCGCCACCGACGGGTCGGTGGTCGAGCGCTTCTGCTGTCCGGCCCTGCTCTCGATCGTCCGCGAGCTCCAGGTCGCCGCGGGCGAGCGGCCCCCGCCGGCGGATGAGGGCGAGTAGAAAGAGCCTGTGCTCCTGAGCTACCTCTCTCCACGGCAGATGGCCTGAAGGATCTCGCGCGTGTGTCCGCGCAGCCATGCGTGTGCCTTGTCGCTCTCGTAGCGCTGGTGCCACAGCTGGACGATCCGGAGCTCCGGCACATCGAGCGGCAGCGGGAGGGCGCTGAGGCCCACCGTCCGCAGGGTCGGGCCGCAGACGCGCGCCGGCAGCACGACGACGAGATCGCTCTCCTGAACGAAATGGATGGCGGCCGCGCTCGTGGGCGCTGCCGCGACGACCCGCCGCCGCAGCCCCAGGGCCTCGAGCGCGTCGTCGATGGGATCGCGCAGGCGACCGCGGCGTGACACGATGACGTGGAGCGCCTGGGCATAGCGCCTGGCGGTGAGCCGGCCGCGCGCGAGCGGGTGGTCCCGGCGAACGGCGACGACGAGGCAGTCCTGGCCGACCAGCTCCCCGCGGATCTCGGGGAGGGCGGGCTCCGCCGCGCCGATCTCGAGATCGACGCGCCCGTGACGCAGGTCGTCCGTATCTCCCGTGGGCTCGCCCAGGAGCCGGAGCTGCACATGAGGGGCCTGCTCCTGCACCGCGCGCAGCAGCCGCGTACCGAGCGCCGCCGTGAGGGCGTCGTGGCAGCGGACGGTGAAGGTGCGGTCGAGCTTCTGGAGGTCGAGCTCCCGCTCGGGCGCGAACACCGCATGCGCCCGCTGGACGATCGCCTGAACCTCCTGCCGCAAGGCCAGCGCGCGCGGCGTCAGCGCCATCGTTCGCCCGGTGCGCACCAGGATCGGGTCCCCCGTGGCGTCCCTGATGCGCCCCAGCGTCCGGCTCATCGCGGGCTGGGAGAGGTGCAGGCGGGCCGCGGCAGCGCTGACGCTCCTCTCCTCGATCAGCGCGTCCAGGGCCGTCAACAGGTTCAGATCCACATGCATGGCGGTAATCCTTTGAATACCAACTATGCATTGGACGACATACGTCGTCCAGCGTTTACTCCTGCGAGCGAGGGCTCGCGAGGACGCGCGAGCCGCTCGACTCAGGAGGATTCATGTCGACACATTCCGAGCCGATGACCGACCGCGCGACGCGGCGGGACCGAAGCGCGGGCCACGAGGAGGACGATTCCCTGCTGCCCGCGGTCGTCGCGGCGCTCTCCGCGGCAGGCGAGCGGCTCGTCGGCCGCTTCTCGACAGAGCCTCGCCTCGGGAGCCGCGAGGACGTCCTCGCCGCGCTCCGCGAAAGCGATGCGGTCTCGCTCGACGCGATCCGCGAGCCGCTCTCGCGCGCTCGCCCGGGTGCCGGGTGGGTGGAGGACGAGCTCGCGTGCGGGCCGCTCCCGGAAGGGGAGTGGTGGGTCACCGACACCGTCGAGGGGAACATCAACCACGTTCACGGGATGACGGACTGGTGCGTCACGGCGACCCTCGTCCGCGACAACGAGCCGGTGCTGACGGTGGTGCACCTGCCCCTGAGCGGCGAGACGTACACCGCCCGGAAGGGCGCAGGCGCAACCCTGGGCACCAGGAGACTTCGCGTGTCGGCGAAGACGGCGCTCGACGCTGCCTACGTCGGGACCGGCCAGGCGAGGCCGGGCGAGGACGAGGAGACGTACCGGCGGATCGGCCAGTCCGTCACCGCGATGCTCGGGAGCGCGCTCGTGCTGCGCGTGTCGGTCCCGGCCACCCTCCTGCTCGTCCAGGTCGCGGCAGGCCGGATGGACGTCTTCTGGCAGTACAGCCAGATCCGCTCCGGGCTCGTCGCGGGCGCGCTGCTCGTCGCCGAGGCCGGAGGCGCGGTCACCGACACACGCGGGGACCGCTGGAGCTTGACCAGCGAGGACTTCCTGGCTGCAGCGCCGCGGCTTCACGCCGGCGCGGTCGCCGTCCTGTCAACCGTTCGCTGAAAGAGGGGGTCTGAACATGGAGCGCGTCTTGAAAAATATCGGAATCCTCGGCTCGGGCCGGGTCGCCACGGTCCTGGCAAACAAGCTTGCAGGCGCCGGGCACGCCATCACGATCGGCACGAGGGACCCCGCGCGAGCAGCAGACCGATGGCCGGGTGCGCGCGTCGAGCTCAGGGATCCGGCGGAGACCGCGCGCCGGGCCGCGGTCGTCGTCAACGCGACGCCCGGAGAGACGAGCGTCGAGCGGCTCGGCGCCCTCCGTGATGAGCTGAAGGGGAAGATCTTGATCGACGTCTCCAATGCGACGGTGCGTGGCCAGGACGGCCTGCCCGGCAGCCTGCTCTACCCGAACGGCAGCGTCGCCGAGCGCCTGCAGGGAGCGCTGCCGGAGACGGCCGTGGTCAAGACGCTGAACACCATGCTGTTCACCGTCATGGCGGATCCCACGAGCCTCCGCGTCCGCCCGACCGCGTTCCTGTCCGGCAACGACGAGGGCGCGAAGGCGGTCGTCGGAAGGCTGCTCGGCGACCTGGGGTGGCCGGCTGACTGGATCGAAGATCTCGGAGACATCGCGACCGCTCGCGGGCCCGAGGCGGTCGTCTTGCTCGTCGCCTCCGTGCTGAGAAAGCGAGGGCTCGCTCCGTTCGCCCTCGCGCTCGCCCGGTGAACGTCACGAGGAGCGGCGGCGATCGGCGCACCTGAGCGCATGCCGCCTGCGCGGCAGGGCCGAGCGCGAGAATTCGTCAGCCGTCTCTAAAGGACCCGGGGGATGACGCGGAATAGGGTCATCGATGAGGCGACGCACCCCGGGGGCACATGAGCTGCGGATCATGGATCGCACGCCGGTCGTGGACCAGGAGAGCGCTCCTGGGCTGCGGACGCAGCTCGGCAGTCCCCTCGCCTCTCGAAAGAAGCTCAGGGCGCGCTCGCTGCTGCCCTGGCTCCTGGGGATGGCGGGATGCCTGCTGCCCGCGCTCGCCGGAGCCCAGCCGGCCGCCGGGCCCGAGACGTCGGTCGAGCCGACGGCGAAGGCGTCCCAGGCGGCGAGCTCCGTGGTTCCCCCGCGCCTCCTGTTCACTCCCGAGCCACCGTATCCGCCGGGAGCGACGGGCGACGCCTCGGTCGTCCTCATCGTGACCGTCGATACCCAGGGGACCGCTCGCGAGGCAGCGCCGATCGAGCAGGACGAGCCGTTCTCCAGCGCCGCCGTCCGGGCCGCCCTCGCCTCTCGCTTCGAGCCGGCGACACGGAACGGCGTCGCCGTGGCGGCGAAGATCCGGATGCAGGTCGACTTCACGGCGCCTCGCGAGGTCACCGCGCCGCCCCTCGATGGGGCGCCCACCCCGCCCGCGAGCGCCGCGCCACGTCACGACCGTCCGGCGGACGGTCCGGCCGGCGCGGCGCCGATCGACGTCGTCGTTCGCGGCGAGCAGCTTCCGCCCGCCACCCGGTCCATCGCGCGCGCCGAGGTCAGGCAGCTGCCGGGCGCCTTCGGGGACCCCTTCCGCGCCGTCGAGGTCCTGCCCGGCGTGACCCCCGTCGTCTCCGGGCTCCCGTACTTCTATGTCCGCGGGGCGCCGCCGGCGAACGTCGGATATTACCTCGACGGGATACGCGTCCCGATCCTCTATCACTTCGCGGCCGGACCGTCGGTCGTCCATCCGGCGCTCGTCGACCGCGTCGACCTCCACTCCGGAGGCTACCCCGCCCGGTACGGGCGCTACGCCGGCGCCATCGTGGCGGCCGAGACCACAGACCCGCGCCCCGAGCTTCACGGCGAGGGGAACATCCGGCTGTTCGACGCAGGCGCGATGGTGGAGGCGCCGTTCGCGGGCGGGCGCGGGACCGTCCTGCTCGGCGGCCGGTACTCGTATACGGCGGCGCTCGTCTCGCTGATCGCGCCGGGCGGGGTGATCGACTACCGCGACTACCAGGCTCGCCTGACCTACGACGTCACTCCGGACGATCGCCTCACCGTCCTCAGCTTCGGATCGTACGATCTCCTCGGGGAGGAGGACGACGACGGGCTCGCCGTCCTGTTCGGCGTCGAGTTCTATCGCCTCGACCTCAGGTACCGGCATCGGTTCCCGGGCGGCGAGCTGCGGCTCGCCGTCCTCCTCGGGCTCGATCGGACCGCGCTGGACGGCAATCGCACCGCGCGAGATCGCATGTTCGCGACCCGGGCGGACGCCATCTATCGAGTCCATCCCGACGCCGAGGTCCGCCTGGGCGTGGACGAGTCCATGGACTCGTACGTCACCGACATCGTCGGTTATACGATCAGCCGCGGAGGCGCCAAACGGCTCGAGCAGGAGTACGGCTCGCGTGACGACACGGCGCTGGGAGCCTACGCCGACCTCGTGCTCAAGCTCACGCCCCGGATGGAGCTGACCGCCGGCTTGCGCGCCGACCTGTTCGTCTCCGGCGGCGCGACGGCCGTCGGGGTGGATGGCCGGCTCGCGTCCCGGCTCGACGTGACGAAGGGCCTGCGTCTGGTGAACGCGTTCGGCATCGCGCATCAGCCACCATCGAGCGTGATCCCGCTCCCCGGGGTCCAGGTGGCGGGCCTCCGCGGTGGGCTCCAGAAGAGCGCTCAGGGGAGCGCTGGCATCGAGGCGGATCTCCCCGAGGGAGTCACCGCCGGCGCGACCGCATTCTACAGCGCGTATCTCGACATGACGGACGCGCTCGGCGCCGTGGCGCACGAATGGGACGATGACTACGATGACCTCGCGAACGTGCCCCGGAGCCTCGGATCGAGCTACGGGGTCGAGCTCTACGCGCGGCGACGCCTCACCCGGCAGCTCGGCGGATTCGCCTCGTACACGCTCTCGCGCTCGACACAGGCCGTCGGACGCGCGCGGTCTCCCGCCCCGTTCGACCGGACCCACGTCGCCAACGCCGCGCTGACCTACCAGATCGACCGGCACTGGCGCGCCGGAGCGAGGTTTCTGTTCTACACGGGCACCCCGGGCGCCCCGCTCCGCGCGGCGGACGCCGGCGGCCCGGGCGAAAGAGCGAAGATCGACCGCGATCCGCCCTTCTATCGGCTCGACGCGCGCGTCGAGAGGCGCTGGTCCATCGGCAAGCGCGGCTGGATCTCGGCCGTCCTGGAAGGGCTGAATGTAACTGCGAACAAGGAGGTGATCGGTGGAGAGCCAATCGGTCCTGTCACGATTCCGAGCATCGGTGTGGAAGGCGGGTTCTGAGCTCCGGAGGGACCGATGAGATCTCGCGCTTCGTGGATCGCGATCGCCGCGCTCTCTGCCCTGGGAGCTTGCCTGCCGAGCGAGACCAGGCCCGAGCCCGGCGAGGTCGTCTACACGCTCTCGGGCGCGGCAGACCTCCTC
This sequence comes from Sorangium sp. So ce887, assembly GCF_051521455.1. NCBI lineage: Bacteria > Pseudomonadati > Myxococcota > Polyangiales > Polyangiaceae > Sorangium > Sorangium sp. So ce887. Next base: position 8,877,331 of record NZ_CP150354.1, read on the forward strand.
GGCGGGGTGCAGAGCTCGGACGGCTGGAGCATCGAGTTCTCGAGGTTCCTGCTCGCGGCGGACGGCGTGTTCACCTACGAGTCATCCGAATGCGCCGTGGTGGGCCTGGCGTACACGCCCACGCTCGTCGACGTCCGGGTGCCGGGGAAGCACGAGGTCAACAGGGTCCTCGCCACCGGCGAGTGCGGCTTCTCCTACTATATCGGGCCCCTGCATCGCGAGCACCACGACGACCTCGAGGTGAAGGAGTGGTTGGGTCCTGGCGTGACCGACAAGGATCTGACCCTCCTCGAGTCGCTGTCGGCCGGCCTGTACGTGGAAGGCAAGGCGACGAAGGCGGCGGTGACCAAGGTGTTCCGGTGGAGCTTTGTCTCCCAGGATTTCTGCCATCCAGGGTTCGATGAGGGCGCTGGCGAGGGCTCGGGCGCCACGTTTCGTGTGGGCTCCGGCGCGACCGAGCGGGTCGACCTCGCGATCCGCGGCGACCATCTCTTCTTCGACCGGCTGGACGAGGCGGCGGCCGAGGTTCGATTCGACCCCATCGCCGGGGCGGACACCGATCCGGCCTATGGAAACGCCGACGGCGAGGTGACCCAGGGAGAGCTGCTGCGCGTGCCGCTCTCGGCCATCGAGCGGGCTGACGGCGCTTACTTCGCCGAAGGGCCGATCGACCTCGCCACGTGGATAACCATGCGCATGGCCCGCGTGGCTCACCTCGGCGGTACGGAGGTCTGCTCGTCCTCCGATCTGGAGTAGGTCGGCTGAGGTACCCCTCGCCCCGGGTTCCGCGATCGTGCGCCGCTCAGGATCGTGGATCTCCGGTGCGAGCGCGTCAGGCGCGGCTCTCGTCAATCATGGGCTCGCCGTCGGCGAGCAGCCGCTTGAGCGTGGCGAGATCGACGGGCTTCACGAGATGCTCGTTGAACCCGGCTCCGCGCGCCCTCTCGCGGTCGCCCTGCTGCCCGTAGCCGGTGAGCGCGATCAGATAGACGTCCTTGTGCTGGGGCTTCTCGCGCACGCGGCGCGCGAACTCGAGGCCGTCGATCCCGGGCAGCCCGATGTCCACGATGGCGATGTGCGGGAGCACCTCGTCCATGAGCTCGATCCCCGAGATCCCGTGGTCCGCCGAATGGCACTCGAACCCGGCGCGTTTCAGGAGCGCGCAGAGCGCCTCGCGGCTGTCGGCGTTGTCCTCCACGACGACGAGCCGCGATCCCCTGGGGAACTTCTTGAGGTGCGAGCCGCGCATCGCCTCCTTCTCGGACGTCCGCTCGGTGATCGGCAGCTGCACCTCGAACTCGCTGCCTTTGCCCTCCCCGTCGCTCCGCGCGCTCACGGTGCCGCCGTGCTTCTCGACGAGGCCCCGGACGAGCGTGAGCCCCACGCCGAGCCCTCCTGCCGACCGGTCCAGGGTGCGGCTCGATTGCACGAAGAGCTCGAACACGGTGTCGAGCATGTCCTTCGGGATCCCGACGCCATCGTCCTTCACACGGACCACGGCGTGTCCGTCCACGCGCCTGGCCTCCAGGGTGACATGACCGCCCCGCGAGGTGTACTTTGCAGCGTTGTTCAGCAGGTTCACGTGAACCTGCTGGAGCCGCGCGGGGTCGCCCTCGACCCAGATCGGCTCGGGATCGACCACCGCCGAGAAATCGACGCCGCGCGTGTCCATGAGGTTCTTCACCGCGTCGGCGGCGTCCTTCACCACGGAGCCGAGGTCGAGCACGCGCTTTCGAAGCTCGATCTTGTTCTGCGTGACGCGGCTCGCCTCCAGCAGATCGTCGAGCAGGCGCGCCATCTGCGCGGACTGACGCTCGAGGATCTGGAAGACCTTCTCGTCGAGCCCGGACGCGCCGTTCGACGCGGCGCAGTCTTCCTTGAGCAGCGCCGTGGCGTGGACGATCGCGCCGAGGGGGTTGCGGAGCTCGTGCGACAGCATGGCGAGGAACTCGTCGCGCCTTCGTACGGCGTCCTTGATCTGCTCCTCCGACCGCTTCTGCGCGGTGACGCTCCTGAAGATCCCGATGATGCCCACGATGCGGTGCGCGGCATCGATGAGCGGGAGCCGCGTGACGAGGTCCCACTCCACGCCGCCATCCTGCCGCACGCGCTTCTCCAGCTTGTAATGCTGCGCCTCGCCGGACCGCAGCACCACCTCGTCCTGCTGGTGAACGGCCAGCGCCGTCTGGTGCCCCGGCAGCTCGAAGCCGGTCTTGCCCGCGGCCTCGCGCGGATCCGAGAGGCCGAGGCGCTCGGCCATGGCGTGGTTCGTGCGAATGAACCGGCCGCGCGCGTCCTTGAAGTAGATCGCGTCGGGCACGCTGCCGAGCAGGCTATTCAGGAGATAGCGCTCGTGGAAGAGCGCGTCCTCCGCCGCTTTCAGGCCGCTCACGTCGATGAGCGTGAGCACGACCCCCGCGACGGTGCCCTTGGCGCGGTAGGGGAGGATGCGGAGGAAGAACGAGCGATTGTGCCGATCGCGCAGCTCGCGCTCCACGCGCTCCCCCGTCGCGAGCACGCGCCTGAGATCCTCGGTGAGCTCCGGGTGGTCGACCGCATACGTGAACGTCTCGATCGGCCTGCCGACGTCCTGCAAGAGCAGGTTGAAGCTCTCCGCGATCTGCGGCGTGAATTTCCGGATCTTGAGCTCCTTGTCGAGGAAGATGGTGCCGATGTCCGTGCTCGACAGGAGGTTCTCCATGTCGTTTCCGAGCTCGGTGAGATCGGCGATCTTCCGCTGGTACTCCGCGTTCACCGAGTAGAGCTCCTCGTTGACGCTCTGGAGCTCCTCGTTCGTGCTCTGCAGCTCCTCGTTGGAGGCGAGGAGCTCCTCGTTCGCCGCCTGCAGCTCCTCGTTGCTCGCCTCGAGCTGCTCGGTCGTCGCCTGCAAGGTCTGCTTCGTGTAGCCGAGCTCCGCCTCGAGCGCGCCGAGCTGCTCGCGCGAGACGTCGTCCAGGTCGATCTCCTTCTCCGGCATCGCCGCCCGCCGCGGCGCCCCGTCGATCGCGTCGAAGGTGATCAGGACGTGGGGCAAGGTGCCTCGTCGGCTCTCGACCCGGCGCATCGTGATCTTGTAGACGCCGCCCTCCGCTTGCACCCCCTTGAACACGATCGCCGTGCGCTCCTTGATGACGCGCTGCAGGCCCCCCGTCAGCACCATCTTGAGGTCGCAATCCAGCATCTCGAAGGCGTCGAGCCCCTGTCTGCCATCCTTGACCTTCAGGAACCGGCTCGCGCCGCCGAACGCCTGGACGAGCTCGCCGGCGTCGTTGACGAGGAGGCTCGGAGGCATGAACTCGTCGAGCAGCGCGTCGTAGGTCCCGAGCAAGTGCGACACCGGGTGGCGCGCGACGGGCGCGTTGATCCCCGAGCGCGGGGCGCTCTGGCCCTTCGGCGACGCCGGCTGAAAGCGGGGCTCGACCTGCATCCGCCGGTCGCTGTACTTCCGGTAGATCCGCCACTGCTTGTCGACGATCTCGAAGTCGTGCGCGAGGTGCCCCGGGGTCTCGCTGGGCCCGAGGAGGACCACGCCCCCGCGGTTCAGCGCAAAGTGAAAGAGGCTCAGGACCTTCTGCTGCGCCGCCGGCTGAAGATAGATGAGCATGTTACGGCAGCTGATGAAGTCGACGCGCGTGAACGGCGCGTCCTTGATCACGTTGTGGTGCGCGAAGACGACCGCCTGGCGCAGATCGGGGACAATCTGGTAGGTGCGCCCGCGCCGGATGAAGTGCCGGTCGAGGCGCGCGGGCGAGACGTTCACCACCGCCTCTTCCTCGTAGAGCCCGCGCGTCGCGATCTCGAGCGATCCGTGGTGCACGTCGGTCGCGAAGATCTTGAACGGGCGGTGGCCGCTCCGGGACGTGAGCTCGTGGAGGAGGATGGCGAGCGAATAGACCTCTTCGCCCGTCGCGCAGCCGGCGACCCACACGCGGAACGGCGCGTCGCGCGGCCCCGCGCGCAGGAGCTCGGGGAGCACCTCCTGCTCGAGGCGGTCGAACGCCTCCTCGTTCCGGAAGAAGCGCGTCACGCCGATGAGGAGGTCACGGTAGAGCACGTCGAGCTCGCTCGACTCGCTCTTCAGGCGCTTGACGTACTGTTCGATATCGTCCGTATGCGCGAGCTGGATTCGTCGCTCGATGCGCCGGGTGACCGTGCTCGGTTTGTAGTGCGTGAAGTCGATGCCGAACTGCTCCTCGAGCATCGTGTAGACCGCGCTCATCCCCTGATCGGCGCCGGCCGCGCTTCGCTCCGGCCGGCGCCCCTCGGACCTCACGTGCTCGAGGAGGACGCGCGGCATGTCCTGGGGAGGCAGGACGCAGTCGGCCACGCCGGCGTCACGCGCGGTCTTCGGCATCCCATCGAACTGCGCGCTGTCGACGTCCTGCACGACGACCAGCCCGCCCGCCTCGTGGACCGCGCGGATCCCCCGTGAGCCATCGCTCCCACCCCCGGAGAGGACCACGGCGATCGCCCGCGGGCCGCAGTCCTGCGCGAGGGATCGAAAGAACACGTCGATGGGCAGCGTGAGCTCCTGGTCGCGATCCCTCTCGCTGAGGAGGAGGCGGTCGCCGGAGATGATCATCTCCTTCTTCGGCGGGATCAGATAGATGTGGTCGGGCTCGACAAGCATGCCGTTCTCGACGAGGTGAATGGGCAGCTCGGTGCGGCGCCCGAGGATCTCGTCCATCAGGCTCTTGAAGTCCGGCGACAGGTGCTGGACCACGACGAAGGCCATCCCGCTCTCCTTCGGGATGTTGTCGAAGAAGTGCTCGAGCGCCTCGAGCCCCCCCGCCGAAGCGCCGATCCCCACCACGTAAGGCGCCACGGCGGGTCGGGCTGCGCGGGGTCTTGTCGTCATGGGGTCGCGCACATCGCGTTCGGTCGACATAGCCGGCCTCAACGGCAGCAAGCATGCCCAGGCTGTGACCGCTCGCAAATGCCTTCACCGGGGCCAAATCCTCGGAATTTGGGCGATCCGTGGGCGTCCGAGGTGTGACAAAATGTCACGCTGTGCGCCACCTGTGGTGGTCTTGCGGAATCGATGTCCAACACGAGCGAGGAAGTGACGGCCGCGCGCCACGTCACGCCGCCGGGCGGGCACCTCGCAGCTCCGCCGGACCTCCAGGAACAGCGCCCGTCGCGAGCGTTGACACGGCGAGCGTTGACACGGCGAGCGCGCGCCGCGAGCATCGTGCGCTCCAGCCATGCGTCGACCTTCCCTCTCTGTGTGTCTCGTGGTGGTGTCGGCGCTCGCATACGGCGGCCCCGGCTGCGGTGATGACCAGCTCTGCGCCCCGGGCGCGCGCTCCGTGTGCTTCCTCCCCGACGGGGCGCTCGGCGCGCAGCAATGCAACGAGGAGGGCACCGCGTTCGGCGCCTGCGGCAGCGCGCCGGGGGGGCTCGGGAGCGGGTGCGGCCACCTGAGCGAGGCCTGCTGTCCCTCGCTCCCGGCCGAGCTCCGGGCGAGCTGCGACGCGGCGGCGGCGGCGGCGAACGACGCCGCGTGCGACGACTATGCCGGCAGCGCCAGCGCGGCCGGGTTCTGCGGCGGCGGCGGCGCCGCGCCGGACGGCGTCCCCTACGGCCCGGGCTGCGCCGGCCTGCTGAACGACTGCTGTGCGTCGTTGCCCGCGCAGCTCGGGTCCGCCTGTCACGCCACCGGATTCCGCGGCAATGAGGGGCTCTGCCACAGCTTCCTCGAGCGGGACGCCCAGGCGAGCGGCTTCTGCGAGGGGGCCGATCACGCGGCCGAGAGCTGCAGCTACCTCGCCGACCGGTGCTGCCCCTCGCTCCCCGGAGGTCCGCGCGAGCGCTGCGAGGACCTCGCCGCCGAGGCGGACACGGACCTCTGCCTGGACTACCTGAGCGGCGCCTCGGACGCGGGCCGCTGCCCCACGCTCGGCGGCGGCGAGCCGCCCTCGGCGGCCGCGTGCGACGCGCTGCTCGAGACCTGCTGCGGCACGCTCGAGCCCACGCTCGCCCACGAGTGCGATCTGAGCGCGCTCTCCGGGAGCCGCGCGCGCTGCGAGGCGTTCGAGGGCGCCGCCCGGGCCGCCGGCCTGTGCCTTGGCGACGGCGGCGGCGGCGCGGGCGGCGGCTGCGGCGACACGTCGAGCGACGTGGACAACTGCGGCTTCTGCGGGAACGTGTGCGGCGACCAGCACGCCGTCCCCTCCTGCGCGGCCGGGGCCTGCTCGCTCGCCTGCGACCTCGGCTTCGGCGACTGCGATCGCGACGCCGCGACCGGCTGCGAGGTCGATTTCGAGAGCGACGCCGGCAACTGCGGCGGCTGCGGCGAGGCCTGCAGCGACAGGAACGCCTCGGCCGCCTGCGAGGCGGGCGCGTGCGTGGTCGCGTGCGATGCGGGCTTCGCCGACTGCGACGGCGCGCCCTCGACGGGCTGCGAGGTCGAGCTCGCCTCCGACCCGTTCAATTGCGGCGCCTGCGGCAACAGCTGCGCCGGCGGCGCCTGCGAGGACGGGACGTGCGGCCCCGGCGCGCTCCAGCTCGCCTCGGGCCTCGCGGTCCCCTCCGCGCTCGCGGTCGACGCCGCGTCCGTTTACGTCGTCGGCTTCCAGCCCGCCGGCGGCATCGCCGTCCGCGTCGACAAGGCGTCCGGCGCGACGACCTGCCTCGCCACCGGCGCGGCGCCGGGCGCCTCGGCGTGCGGGAGCGAGCGCTTCGAGGGCATCGCCCTGACGGGCGCCGGCGCGTTCGTCACCGGCTCCACCGGCGTGCTCCGGTTCCCGCCCTCCGGCGCCGCGGCCACGGTCACCGCGAGCGTGCCCGACCCGTGGGCCGTCGTCAGCGACGGCGCCGCGGTCTGGTTCACGTCGCTCTCCCAGGGCGGCCTGTACCGCGCCGAGGCGCTCTTCGCCGGGCAGGTCGCCGCCGAGATCAGCGGCGCCGCCGGCGATGTGGGCGGCGCGCTCGCCGCCGACGCCGATCACCTCTACTGGACCTGGTCGGACGGCACCGTCATGAAGCTCCGCAAGGACGGCTCCGAGCCGCGTCAGATCGCGTCGGCGCAGGATTTCGAGCGCACCAACCTGACGCCGCAGTACCTCGCGGTCGACGCCGCGCACCTCTTCTGGAGCACGCCGAGCGGCTATCTCTTCCGGCTCGACAAGGACGGCGCCGGGCTCGTGGCGCTCGCCGACGGACAGCCCGGTCCGGCGGGGATCGCGGTGGATCCGGAGGGCGGCGGGGCCCTCTACTGGGTCAACCGCGTCGGCTCGGTGCGCAAGGTGCCCAAGGCGGGCGGCGACGTGGACACGCTCGCCGTGGGGCAGGTCGGCGCGATCGCGATCGCCGTGGACGAGGCGTTCGTCTACTGGGCGACCCAGGCGGGCGACCTGCGGAGGATCGCCAAATGAGCCCCGTTCATCGACCCGGCCGCCGCTCGCTCGCGCGTCTGTGCGGCGCGGCCGCCCTCCTGCTCGTGGGCGGAGGGCTGCTCGGCGTGGGCTGCAGTCAGGAGCCGCCGGCGGGCGCCCTCGCGCCGCCGCCGCTCGGGCCGCAGGCCGACAGCGACGCGTGCGAGTGCGCCGCGGGCTTCTATTACAACAACGAGCCGATCCCGCCCGAGGAGACCCGCTGCGACGCCTTCGCGTGCGGGCGCGACCTCATCGCCTATCAGTGCCTCGACGGCGACACCGCCGCCGACACGTGGCGGAGCTATCCCGAGAACCGGTGCGGCGAGCTCGCGTGTACGGCCAACGGGACGTTCTGCGGCGAGGACGTGGTCAACGGCGAGCCGGCCGCGCTCTACGAGTGCCCCGGCGCGGGGCAGATCCCGCTCTCGTGGCGCATCTGCCCGGGCGGCTGCGAGGACGGCGCCTGCACCGGCGCGGCGAGCGGCGAGTGCCCGTGCCCGATCCCGCCCATCCCGGGGGGCGATCGCATCCCGCTCCGCTGCGGGATGACCCTCTGCTTTCCCACGGGCGTCGGCGACGCCGGCGTGAGGCAGGTGTGCTCGGCCGAGGGCTGGCGCAGCCTCGGGCTCTCGTGCAATCAGCCGCGAGGCGCCTGCCCGGCGTGCCGCGGCGTGCAGGACAGCTCCGGCCGCGAGGTCACGACCACGGCCTGCGGCGAGGAGGTGTGCGGCCTCGGCGTCGGGAACCGCAGCCGCTGGGTGTGCGGGGAGGAAGGCTGGATCGACCTCAACCTCCCCTGCGATCCCGGCAAGTCGACGGGAGAGGCGAGCGCGGAGCTCGGCCGGTGTCCGGTGGAGTTCCGCGACAACGATGGCCAGTGGAAGGGCGTCGAGCCGGGCCAGACCTTCTGCGGAGATCAGGTGTTCGGCGGCCGCGCCAACAAGGACCTCGCCATCAACTCGGGCGAGCAGGACCTCCGCATCCGTGGCCGGGCGGATCATCTCTACTCCTGCCCGGGCCCCGGCGCGCGCCCCGTGCCCTACCGCAGCTGCGGCGCGGGGAACGGGAGCGGCGCGTGCATGCCCGTGCGGGAGATCCCGCCCGTGCGCTACCATGAAGTGACGGGCTACCAGTCCGCCGCGAACGCGCCGAAGCTCCGTGACTGGGACCGCTGCGACGAGTCGTGCCCGCCGGTGAGCAACCCGTGCCCACCGGGGGACGCGTCGTGCAAGCCGGTGCGCGACCTCAAGTACTTCCACATCCCCGGTGGGAACAACGGGTACAACGATTGCCAGCATCTCTTCTGCGGCCAGCACGAGATCACCGGCCGCGTCGGAACCCTCTATCGCTGCGCCTACGAGTTCGGTGCCTCGTACACCTGCCCGCCCTCGGCGGGGGACACGGCGGCGGTCGTGGGACGCCCCGTCCCGTACGAGGAGTGCCCGAGCGGCTGCGGGCTCAGGGATGTCGGGAGCAACAGCGACCGGTGCGACGGGCAGTCGGAGCAGCAGCCGTTCGGCATGCCGGATCCCACGCCCACTCCGAGCATCACGTCGGAGTGCGATCCGACCGTCGACTACCAGGGGAACCCGGTGCCCGCGCGCTCGCTCCGCCTGGGCTCGCAGATCTGCGGCCCGGGCGGGCAGGTGCTCGCGTGCGACGAGCGCCGGCTGAACCGCCCTGACGGCTGGCGCGCCACGGCGATCTCCTGCGGCACTTCCTGCGGCGTCTGCAGCCCCGACCCGTACGGCGCGCAGACCCCCGTCTGCGAGTACTTCGCCAGCGCGGAGGGCCTCACGTGCGATGACGCGAGCTTCGGGCAGAGCTGGGATCCATGCTTGAACGGCAACCGGAACGTCAGAGAGAACGACCCGGCGTACTGCGGGCACAACCTCGCCGGCCGCGCCGCCGGCGACCCCAACATGCTGTATTTCTGCAAGGCGTACTGCACGCGCATCGAGGGCGGGAAGACCGTCGTGGAGCCGTGCGACGGCACCGAGGGCGATGGCCAGGGCGGGCGCTCATGGACGCGCGAATACCGCTTCGAGCGCTCGGTGTACTGCGCGTTCGGCTGCCAGAAGAACGACCCGGAGAGCGACGAATGCAAGCGGCCCGGGGGCGGGAAGCGGATGGCTCCCCTCCGTGACAGCCGCGTGATCCGGGGGTTCGGCGTCGTGGCCGAGGACTACGGCGGCCGCCACCTCGGCGAGGATCTCGTCATCTCGGGCGGCACGGCGGGCGCGGAGGTGCATCCCGTGGCCAACGGCAGGCTCCTCTGGAAGGGCATCAACAGGTCGCAGTACCTCGGTGTGGCGCTCGTGGAGCACCCGCCCAAGGCCGAGACCGGAGAGCGCTACTGCTCCTTCTATGGCCACCTCGACGTCGACGGGCTGGGGCTGGACCTCGTGGCGCTACAGGAAGTGACGACCGACGACGTGCTCGGGAAGGTGGTGCGCTGGAACGATATCCCTCGCCTGCACAACCTCAACTTCGCCGACAAGTGGGTGGAGTGCCCGACGTCCTCGAAGGATTTCGACTGTGATCTCGTCGTCGGGCCGCGGGACAACTCGCACCTGCACTACGCGGTGCTCTCCGACGAGCAGTGCAAGCTCTTCACCGGCAGCGTGGGCACGCCGTACGGTTACGACGAGTGCAAGACGCCCGACAAGGACGCCGTCGCCCTCACCGCGATGACGGCGGCAGACGACTGCACGGCGCCGATGTCGGGGGCGACGACGGAGGGGTACATCTCGCCAACGTGGTTCCTCGAAGCGCCGCCCCAGTGAGCGGCGCTCTCCTCAGCGGGCGACCGCCGCTCCCTCAGGGCTTGCCGAGGAAGTCCATCTTGCCGATATCGAGCCCGTTGTGTCGCAAGATCGCGTAGGCGGTCGTCACGTGGAAATAGAGGTTGGGCAGGGCGAAGTGCAGCAGATAGACCTGGCCCTTGAACTTCAGCGGCTGATCGCGCGTGGGGATCGTGATGTCGCGGTCCTCGGAGCCGTCGAGCTGCTCGGGCCGCAGGCTGTTCAGGAACTCGATCGTCTTGGCGATGCGGGCCTGCAGCTCGTCGAAGCTGGCCTCGTTGTCCTCGTACTTCGGCACGTCGACGGCCGCCAGCCGCGCCCCACAGCCCTTGATCGTGTCGCTGGCGATCTGCACCTGGCGCGTGAGCGAGAGCATGTCCGGGGCGAGGCGCGCGTCGAGCAGGACGCGCGGCTCGATCTTCTTCGCCTCGGCGTACGCGGCGGCCTTCTTGAGGATCGCGGACAGGTTGCCGAACGTCCTCACGAACACGGGAATCGAAGCCTGATACATCGAGATCGCCATCTTTATCTCCTTGCTATCACACGGTGCGGAAAGCGCGGCCCCCGGGGACGTCACGGGGAGCGCGGTGCGGGAGCACCGCCGGCGGGGACGCGCGCAGGCGCCAACCTTGTGGTCGCCCCGCGGCCTAGGCAAGCGCTCCGCCGCACAGAAATCACCTGTGCCCTCCCGGGCGCTCCGGCGCCGCCCTCGTCCGCCGGAAACCACGTACTCCGGCGCCGAGAGCGCGCCCCGCAGGCGCTCCGCCGCGGGGAAAACCTGTGAAGTAATGTAAAACGTCTTGACGAACCAGGGTTCCGGCCTTCTTGCAGACCCAGGTTCGGGCGAGCACAGCCGCGCGTTGGTTCCACATGTCGTGAAAGGATCCTTGTCGGTAGAAACCAGGCCACGCCGCTCGCCCTGTCGCCTGCGCGCGCTCTCCGCCGTGGCCCTCGGTCCTGCGGAGTGGAGCCGCTCGAGGATCAGCGATCCTTGGACGGCGCCGAGGCGGCCTTGAACGGCGCTGTCGACGGGCGACGCGGGCAGCGGCGTCGAGCGCTCCCGAGGAGCGCGCGGCGGTGCTCCTCGACGGCCGCGCCGGCGGTGCGCTATACGAGATGGTCATGCGGAATCATCTTGTTATCTGCTTGATCTCGGCGGCGTTCGCGGCCGCGTGCGGCTCCACGACGACCGATCCCGATCCGACCGGGAGCGGCGGGTCGACCGCCAGCTCGACGAGCGCCAGCTCGACGAGCGCCAGCTCGGCCACCGGGACGTCGTGCGTGCCCGGCTCGACGATGCCGTGCACCTGCCACGCCGTCAGCGGGCCGGGCGTCGCGACGTGCCTCCCCGACGGCAGCGCCTACGGGGCGTGCATGGGCGAGGACGGCAGCGACTGCACCTGTCCCCCGGGGCGCGGCGACGGCTGCTGTATGGGCGACGGCCTCTGCTGCGCGTGCGTGCAAGGCTGCGATCCGGGCACGGATCCGCAGCAGGATCCCGAGACGGACGCGCTCATCGACTGCGTGTGCGCGGCGGGCGTGTGCGCGGACGAGTGCGAGGTGGAGTGCGCCGGCGGGGGCATCACGGCGAACTGCGCGCCCTGCGTGCAGCAGGCGGGGATGGACGCGTGCAAGGTGCAGTACGAGGCCTGCGGCGGGACGTGAGCCCCGCGGCGCGGCGCTCGGGGGGGCGCCGCGCCCGCATGGCGTTCAGTTCGATGCTCTCCAGTCCATCCTCGCTCTCGACGAGGCGCGCGGCAGGTCGTGTATCGACCTGGATTCCCGCGGCGCTGCACATGCGCCTGGGGCGGCTGAGCTGAAGCGGCCCCCGGCCAAAGTATTCCTCGCCCGGGAGCAAGGGCAGCTCTCGCCCGGCGCGCAGTAGTCCCCCAGGGCGCTCTCCTCGATGTGCTCGAGCCCGCCGGTCCTTTCCCCTTCGACGAGCCGCTCTCGAACCTCGACGCCGCGCTGCGCGCCGAGCTCCGGGTCGAGGTCGCGGCGCTCTCGCTGCCCGCCACTCCGGGCGTGGCGCTGCTCTACGCGCCCGCCTCCCTCCTGGAAAATTGAATCTGTATCAAATATCCATGCATCGAAGGAGCGGCCTTCACTCCACAGCCTGCTGGGCTCGATACCCACGTGCCTGGGCGCATCGAAGACAGAAACGATCAGTCCCTCTGGATTCTGGGAAGCGGAGTTGAGCCGGTGGTACTGGAGGCTAAAAGGATGCTGATCTTGAGATCAAAATTCGCGATCGCGGGAATTGCTCAAGACCCATGGCAAAAATCGCGCGCGTAGGCGCGGCGGACTGGACAGTCTTGGCAGCGGGTCTCTCCCTCATGCGATTCGCATGCCGATCGGCAGAGGATCCCCAGATGCCCAGCCCGACGGGCGGGACATCCGCGTCTGGCGGCGGCGCAAGCGTGGGCACGGGAGGGGCCGCCGCTGCTGCTGGGGGAGCCCCCCCCAACTGGCGGTACTAGCAGTGGCGGCGAGGGGAACCCCGCCACTGGCGGGCTGATCGCGAGTGATGGCACCGGTGGCACCAACGGCGGTGTCTACAGTCCTGATTTCAAAGAGTTTCATGGTGAGGATCGTCATACCGGTGAGCCCCTGGAGGTAAACACCAGCAAGGAGATCTCGCCCAATGATCGATAAATATACAGGCACCGTAACAACAGATGTTCTTGTTGACGGCGCATGTATGCCACTGGTAGAGTGCGGCTGCCCGCCCGCTGTGGGGTGGACGTGCCTGACGGACTGAGCTTAACCGGCCTGCGAGAGCGATATGCTATTTAACGACCTGCACCACGCATCTGCAACCTACCGCCGTACATCCCGACGACGCCTGGCCACTCTCGTGGCACTGACCGCGTTGGCACTGAGCGCATGCGGTGGTGAAGACGACAACTCGTTAAGCGGCGCGGCGGAGGGCGGCGCCGGCGCCGGGGGCCCCGGGGCGACGACAGGCGGCGCAGGCGGCCCGGGCTCGGGCTCCGGCGCGGGCCCCGGCTCGGGCCCCGGCTCGGGTTCCGGCGCGGGCCCCGGCTCGGGCTCGGCCGGTGTCGGTGGCAGTGGCGGCACGGCCGACCATGAAGATATGAGTGACCACTGCGTGTACGGCTACCCTCCCCACGAGACCGACTCGAGCCCTACGATGAAGGATGGCGCCGCGGACTTCTTTCCGCCCGGCAACAACGATCCGAACATCGTTGATACCACCGTGCAGCCGGAGGTCCTGAAGTGGATGTATGACAACTCCTGGCAGGTGGCCCACATCGAGTGGCACGCGGTCCGCACTTGCAATGGCCCCTTCGGCGGTGGAGGGAGCAAGGTGGGCATTTGCGACTTCAAGCAGCTGATCCCGGCGGATCAGAACTGTCAGACCCCGGGCGACGGCTATCAGTTCCTTGTGTTTCACCGCCACATGATTCAGGCGCTGAAGCAGCTCTGGCCCAATCATAGCGAGCAGTTCACGGGCTTCACCAAGTTCCCGACCTCGGCCGAAGACGTGCCGCCCCAATGGCGCTCCGCGTGGCGGGACTGGGATGCGTCCGCCCTCGAAGCCGGGAGGATCGGCGACGAGATCGACAAACCCGAGAACCTCGCGAGGTTCCCGGACGAAGGCACGCTCGGCTTCTGGCTCCAGTGCAACGTGGGTCAGGCGCTGAGGGGGGCGACCAACATGCCGTGGGTGGGCCTTCACTTCGTGCTGCACGCCAAGTGGGCGCGGCCGGGCAACACGACGCACGGCGTGAACAACACCGAAGCGAACATCGACAACTACATGTTCTGGAAGCTCCACGGCTGGATCGACAACGTGTGGGAGAAGTATCGCATCGCCAAGGGGATGCAGCCGACGGATCAGAAGTTGAAGGACGATCTCGTCGCGCAGTGCCGCGAGATGGACACCCACATCAAGATCATCAAGCAGAACCTGGACCCCGACGACGTCAACAATCCCAATGAGCCTTTGCCGGTGGAATCAGGGTTCTTCCACGAGAGGGTGCGGCCCATCTTCGCGACCAACAAGAACCTGTGCAGCGGCTGCCACGCCGAGACGGGCGCCAATGCGAAGCTGATCCTCGGTGGCCACATCAGCTCCAGGAAGATCGTCGACGGTCTGATCAACAAGCCCTCCCGCGGCGGCGGCCAGTACAAGCTCGTCGTCCCGGGCGATCCCGAGAACAGCTGGCTCTACCGCAAGGCCGCCGGCACGGCGGAGACCGCCGGCTGCGTGCAGTCCGCCACGGCACAGTGCATCTCGGGCGTGATGCCCCCCAGCGCGGCCGGGCCGACCGTCAGCCAGGACGAGCTCGCGATCTTGCGGCAGTGGATCCAGGACGGCGCCGCGGGCCCGCCCTGATACGTAGCAGCGACCCGAGACAACGCCTGCCCTGAGCCCCGGCTACGTCCCCCCCGTCGGCTCCACCGCCCTCGCCGGCTCCACCGCCCTCGCCGGCAGCAGCGCCTCCACGCGGCGGATCAGCTCCGCAGGATCGATCGGCTTCGGCAGCACGCGGCCCCCGTGTGCTGCCAGGAACCGCCTGCTCGCCTCGCTCGTCCCGCCTCCGGTCATGAACAGCACCCGGTCCGCGAGCGCCGGCAGCTCCGCCTCGATCCACTCGTGGAGCTCGATCCCCGTGCCTTCCTGCATCACGAGGTCGCAGAGCACGACATCGAAGTCCGCATCCAGCCGGAGCGTCCTTTGCGCCTGGGCGCCCGAGGACACGCACACGACCTCGTGGGATGTCCCGAGGAGCCCCCGCAGCGCCCGCAGGATGAGCGGCTCGTCGTCCACGACGAGGATCCGGGCGCGCCGCGTCGGCCCCTCTTCGCGCGCTGGCGCGGGCAGCGCCGCGGGCTCCGCGCTCGTCCAGGCGGGCAGGCGGACGCGGACGCAGGTGCCCACGCCGGCCGTGCTGCTGATCCCGATGGTCCCGCCGCACGACTCGACGATGCTCCGGCAGATCGCGAGCCCGAGCCCCGTCCCCTCCCCCGCGCGCTTCGTGGTGAAGAACGGCTCGAACAGCCGGTGGATGTGCTCCTCGGCCACGCCGCAGCCCGAGTCCACGATCTCCGCGACGACCTCGCGCCCCTGCTCGCGGGTACGCACCTCGACGACGTTGTCGGCGACGCGCCCCTCCCGGATGGACTGCGCCGCGTTGATCAGCAGGTTCACGAACACCTGCGTGAGGCGCCCCTCCGCCCCGCCCACGCGCGAGACCGGGGCGAGCTCGCGCACCACGCGCGCGCGGTGCTTCATCTGGGCGTGGACGATGTTGAGCGCGCTCTCGAGCACCGCGTTGACGTCGGTCGGCCCGATCGCCTCGTTCGCCTCGCTGCGCGCGAACACCCCGAGATCCCGGACGATGTGCATCACCCGCGTCGCGCCGTGGCGGGCGTCGTCGAGCGGCTGGGCGAGCTGCTCGGTGGCCACCCCCTTGCCGGCCAGGCGCCGTATCTCGCGGGCGAGCAGCTCGAGGTTCGCCACCACGTAGGCGAGCGGATTATTGATCTCGTGGGCCACGCCCGCCGCCAGCTGCCCGACCGCGGCGAGCCGCTCGCTGCGCTCGAGCCGGAGCCTCAGCTCCTCCCCCCGGCGCCGCCCGGTCACGTCGCGCAGGAGCGCCATGCGCGAGGGCCGCCCCTGCCAGTCCACATCGACCCAGCGAACATCGATGAAGACCGTGTGCCCGCCGAGCTCCAGGCTCGTCTCGCCGGCGCGCAGCGCCACCGGGCAGCCCCGCCCGGCGACGAGGCGCCCCTCGCCGAGCAGCGCCTCTGCAGCGGGGTTCGCGAACAGCACTGTGCCGCCGGGGTCCAGCACGATCACCCCGTCGGCGCTCCGGGCGATGAGCTGGTGGAGATTGGCCTCGTTCTCCCGGGCCTCCGCCATCGTGCGCGCGAGCTGCGTCACGAGCTGCTGGCGGCTGACCGCATAGCGGATGGCGCGCCACAGCGTGTCGGTGTCGAGGCTGCGCTTCACCAGGTAATCCTGCACCGAGGCGCCGAGCGCGCGCTCCGCGAGGCGGACGTCGTCGTGGCCCGTCAGCACCACGATGGGCACGTGGGGATCCACGTCCCGGACGCGCTCGACCACCTCGAGGCCCTCCCCGTCGGGCAAGGAGAGATCGAGGAGAACGACATCCCACCCTTCCTTCACGCGCGCGAGCCCTGCCGCGAGCGTCTCGGCGTGTGCGAGCTCGGCGCGCTGCCACGGCACGGCGTCGAGGTGGCTCTGCACGATCGAGGCGGCGATGGCGCTGTCCTCGATCAGCAGGAGGCGAAAGCACGGCGCTGGCGGAGCCCGGCTGGATTCGGCGGACATGAGTGACCCCCCTGGGTCTAAGGAGCTCAAAGGCCTTCCCGGAAGTCAAGCGTCTCGCACGCGCGGCGGTGCCATCGGCGCTATCGTCGGCGGGAATGGAGTTCCTCCCCTTCCCCAAGATGCCGTGCCTCGGCGCGAGCGATGCCCCGACGTGGGTCGCGCTCGAGAAGATCCACGGCGCGCAGCTCGTGATCGGCGTCGACGCGGCCGGTGTCCGCTTCGGCAAGCGCAAGGAGTGGCTCCGGGACGACGACCCCTTCTTCGGCTGGCAGCTCCTCCGCGCGTCGCTGCGGGACGCCGCCCGCGCGGCGTTCGCGGCGGTCGGCGCGGAGCGGCTCGTCCTCTACGGTGAGCTCTTCGGCGGCGGCTACCCCCATCCGGACGTCCCCACGGGCGGCGTGAGCCCGGTGCAGACCGGCGTCTGGTACGCGCCCGACCTGCGGTGGGCGCTCTTCGAGCTCCGCGCCGTCGACGAGGGCGAGGACGCGTTCCTCGCCTTCAGCGAGGCGGCCGCCGTCGCCGTCGCCGCCGGGCTCATGATGCCCCCGCTCCTCGCCCGCGGGCGCAAGGCGGAGGTCGCCGCCCTGCCCGAGCGATTTCCGTCGCGCGTCGCGTCCGTCCTGGGGCTGCCGCCGCTCGGTCCGGCCAATCTCGCGGAGGGGCTGGTCGCCAAGCCCGATGTCCGCATGCCCGCCGCCGCCTACATGGCCTTGAAGCGCAAGATCGCCGAGATGCGGGAGGACCGCTTCGACGAGAGCGCGCCGTGGGATCCGGAGCGCCCGGTCGATCTGCCCACGCTGGTCCGCTGGGGCGAGCGGCTCGCGAACGGCCCGCGCCTGGCCTCCGCTGCCTCGAAGGTCGGGCGCCACGACCGCGCGGCCATCGACGAGGAGGCGGCCCTCGACGTGCTCGTGGACCTCGAAGCGGCGTTCCCGGGCGCGATGAGCGCCCTCTCGCCCGAGGACGGCGAGGCGCTCGAGCGCGCCGTCAGGGCGGCTATCGCGGGGCAGCCGCTCTAGACGAGAGCGGTGCTCGGACGAGAAGAAGAACAGGAGAACAAGAACCGCCAAAGCTCCTGCCCGATGGGCGCATTGCGTACTTGCTGAAGACATCTCGGCGACGACGCACTCACCGCGTCATGAGTCCAATGGAGTTCATCGCCCGGCTCGCGGCTTTGGTGGGCCATGCTCATGAAGCGCTCGTTCGGGTTCGATGCGCTCCGATGCCCGAGATGCGAACGGAGGATGCGCGTGCTTTCCACGATCACCGACTCAGCGGTGGCGCGCCGCATCCTCGATCATCTGAGCTTGCCCTCGCAGCCCCGAACGGCAGCATCCGCGCGCGATCCAACGTGTGGACCGATGGCGTTCGGGTTCGACGCGGCGTAGGTGGGCCCCGGCCCGAGCCCGTGATGGCGAACGCACGTCGCGGTCGTCGAGCCAGAGCTGCACCCAATGCACGGCGCGCGGGCCCTGCGATGGGGCGAGCGGGTGTCTGATGCGCGAAAGACGGCTCGCCCGGCGCCGTTCCCGCGGGCTTGACACGGGCGAGAGTTCTAAGAAGCTGCCGCGAACGCCTGCGCCCATCGTATCGTGGGCGCCGTGCGGCCTCGCCCCCCCGCCTCCCGCCCTCGCGAGTACCTCGCCATCCTCGCCGGCGCCCTGGCCGCGGGCGCCTGCGGGGCGCTCTTCGATCAGGTCACCGCCACCATCTCTCCGGAGTATTTCCTCGACGGAAAGGGCCTCGCCGTGTCGAGCTTGCCGTTCCGGCTCGCGGTCGCGTGGACGGGGTTCCGCGGAGGTCTGCCGCTCGGCGCCCTCGTCACCGGCGTGGGCCTCCTCCGCGCCGCGCGCAGCGACCGGTTCTCGTGGCGCGCCTGGCTGGCGAGGATCATGGCGGCGCTCGCCGCTGCGCTCGCGCTCTGCCCGGCCGTCATGGCGGCGCTCGATCCGTTCGGCGTGCGCGAGGCGAGCCTCGGCGCGTGGTCCCCCGGCGCCGCCACGCGCTATCTCGTCAGCTGGGGGCTCCACGCCGGCGCTTACCTCGGCGTCCTCGTCGGCGTCTTCCTGGAGGGCCGACCCGCCCTCCGCCGATCGCCCCGGCCGTGAAGTACGATGACGAGTTCATCCCACACCGTCCTCTCTGGAGAGAGCGGGAATGACCCGCCGCGACCACGCGTTCCGCCGGCCATGGCGCGACGCGCGATGAGCTGGGTCCTGATCCTGTTCACGATGGCCCTGGTGGGGTGCGATCATGCGACCAAGGCGGTCGCGCAGGCCGCGCTCGAGCGGCGAGCGCCCCTGTCGATCGTGCCGGGGGTGCTCGATCTCCGCTACGCCGAGAACCGCGACATGGCCTTCAGCCTGCTCCGGGGCATCCAGTCGCCGGCCAAGATGGCGTTCCTCTTCGCGTGCTCGATGATCGTCCTCGGCGGGGTGATCCTGGGCTGGTGGCACAGCCGCCGCGCCTCGCTCGCCGAGCAGGCCGCGTACGCGCTCATCGTCGCCGGCGCGATCGGGAACGCGATCGATCGCGCCGTCCGCGGGTACGTCATCGACTTCATCCACCTTCATCGCTGGCCGGTGTTCAACGTCGCCGACATCGCCATCGTGGCGGGCGGGATCCTGCTCGGGATCGTGATGTTCCAGCGTGCGCGCCGGGAGCCGCGCGAGGTGTCCTGAGCTCCGCTGACACGAGGCGGCGTTCCCGGGCGCAATGCGCGCCCCCTCGCCCGAGGACAGCGAGGCGCCAGGACGCCATGAGAGAGGGAAGAGAGAGGGAATGGTACGCCGGCGCGGCTGGCGGCGTCGGTTTCATTTCGACCCCAGTACGCTTCTGGCGTCCTTGGCGTCCTTGACGCCTTGGCGCCTCATTCTCCTCTCGCGGAGCACCGCCGTCCGTCACGGTTCTGAGCTCTCGACCCACGTCGGCCCTTCGCTATCATCGCCCGGTGCCGACCGAACCGCCGCGCATCGTTCGACTCGTCCTCGTCACCAGGGCGGGAGAGCTCCTGGGCGCGCTGCCGCCCTATCCGGTCGCGATGCCGTGGTGGCAGGAGACCCAACCGGTCATCGAGGGAGCTCGCGAGCACCACGGCATCGAGGTGACGGTCCTCCGGATGCTCGCCGCCGAGCTCCCGGTTCCCCACGGCGGCGCCGTCACCTACCTCGCGGAGACCGAGGCGCCGCCGCCGCCCCGCATCGAGCCCTGGCGCGGGGCGCTCGACGAGCACCCGCTCCGGCAGCCGTGGGCTCGGCCGGGCGGGCCTTCAGACGACCTCGCCTGGGCGGACTCGGTCCTGCGCGCTCGGGGCCTCGCGCGGACGGCGCCCGCCGAGCAGATCCGGACCTGGAACCTGTCGAGCGTGTGGCGGCTCCGGGCCGGCGGCCAGACGGTCTGGCTGAAGCACGTCCCGCCGTTCCTCGGGCACGAGGGGGCCCTCATCGCGCGGCTCGCGGGCGGGCCCGTACCGGCGCTCCTCGGCCACGACGGCCGGCGGATCCTCATGCCGGAGATCCCCGGCGAGGATTTCTATCACGCCGAGCTGCCGATCCTGGAGCGGCTGGTCTCGCTGCTGGTCGGCCTGCAGCACGGCGCGAGCCGGCAGGTCGGCGAGCTCCTGGCGCTGGGGCTGCCGGACTTCCGCGCGCCGGCCCTGATACGGCTCATCGCCGACGCGGTGGCCCGGACGCCCGGGCTGTCCGCCGGTGATCGGGCGACCCTCGGCGGGTTCGTCGATGGCCTGCCCGAGCGCTTCCGTCGCCTGGCCGAGGCCGGGTTGCCCGATACGCTCGTCCACGGCGACTTCCATCCCGGCAACGCCCGCGGCGACGCGACGTCTGTCGCGCTGCTGGACTGGGGCGACAGCGGCATCGGGCACCCTCTGCTCGACCAGCCGGGGTTCCTCAAGCGGATCCCGCCCGGCGACATCGGCCCGATCGGGAGCCTCTGGAGCCGCGCGTGGCGCGCCGCGGTCCCGGGCTCCGACCCCGAGCGCGCCGCCGAGCTGCTCGCCCCCGTCGCCGCTGCCCGCCATGCGGTCATCTTCCGCAAGTTCCTCGACGGCATCGAGCCGTCGGAGCACCCCTACCACGCCGGGGATCCCCTGGAGTGGCTCGAGCGAACAGCCGAGATGGTGCGTTCGCGCCCGTAGAGCACCGATATGGTTGCGCCTTGTGCCACGGTGAAGGAGAGCGCCCCGGATCTTGTACGGGCGCGCGCCGAGGGCCACCGGGCGACGATGGACAGCATCGCGGAGGGGCAAGCCGCGGGGATCCTGCGCGGGGGCGATCCGAGGCAGCTCGCCCTCGTGCTGTGGTCGCGCATGCGCGGCCTGGCCGTGCTCCTGACGCAGGGGCAGAGATTCAAGACAGGTGTTTTTCTGGGTGCCACACTCCTGGCGACGACTCATGTTGCCTGCCGGTCCGGCGGTGCTGCTCCAGGTACCCTCTCGCTCGGCAGCGACGCCGCGCAACATGCACCGAACGCGACGGGGCCATCTCTCCCGCGACCCCAAAGTTCGTTGGGCAAGGTCGCTGAGCTGCCCGTCCGTACGGCCCATCTGTGGCCCCTGGAGGGTGGACAGATCTTGCTGGAGCGCAATGGCACCTCCTTCGCATTGGTCGAGGGTGACCGTGTAGGGTCGTCGGCAGAGATCGCCGAAGGCCTGCCCATGGAGTCCTCCGTGCCGGACGGAGAGGTAAGGACCCTCGTCGGGCGCTGGCCCGATGCGGCATGGATGGTCTTGCGCACCCCGGACAACTCGAGCCGGGATTACCCATTCTATCATGAGCGCGTGTTCCGTCTCCGTGGCGCTCGCTGGACGAGGGTCCACCAGGTACCGGAAGGCGACTACTCCGAGGACCTGTACCAGGACCTGTGGGATCAAGGCCGCGGGTGCCTTGTCGGCCTGCTCGTGGACAACGAGAACGCAACAAATGCCTGGACGGCGCGCCAGGAGGTGCTCGATTGCCCCGGACAACCAGCGCCGCGTCCCTCGTACACGGCGACGAACGAGAAGACGTATGGGATAGCCGCGGCGCGGGGTTGGCGCTCGGGAGACGTGCTGGCGCTCGAGGCGCACGCTGCAATGAAGGAAGGCGAACCAGCTCCGGTCCGGCTCGTCCTGTCCCGCCCGGGGCGGCCGAACAGGACCGAGATTCTCCTCCCACTGCCGCCCGAAATCCGGCGCGACAGGCGGAAGTTCTACCCAGGCTACACCCGCCTGCTCGGAGAGAGCCCGACCGACGTGTACGTCGTCGGCAATCATGAGCTCGGTGTAGAGGCACCCCATGGGGTGTATGGGCCTTACCCCTCGGAGGAGACGTCGCCGCCCCTGCTCTTCCATTTTGATGGGACCGCTGTCTCGGAGATGCCCGCCCCACCGACAAGGAGGATCCTGAATGCTGCTCGCGGGCAGGACGGAACGTTGGTGATCCTCGGCCTGCCGCGAGACGCTTCCCGAGGAGGGAAGGCGCCGGAGGTCTGGGCGCTCCCACGGGGCGGCGCCTGGGTGCAGGTACCCATGCCTATCGATCCGGAGGTGAAGGCCGCGTACATCCCGAAAAGCGTCGCGGCGCGGTCGCTGTCCGACATCTGGGTCGTCGGCGTTCATGAGAAGAGTGAGAAGGATCGCCGGCTCGCCCTCTTCCGCTCTTACCGCCTGACGGACATCGCGCCGGGATCGGGCCCGACGCACCGGTAGCCGGTCGCCCGTCCCGCAGAGCGCTCGGTCGCTGAATGCGTGCTCACGTGGCGCCGCTCCTTGCAGGCCGCCCCCCGTCTCCTGGTACACTGCGAGTCAGCGGCGCTCTCTTCGAGCTGGCAGCGGACGGGCGTCGAGGGAGGGGAACAGGCATATGGCGACGCGAAGCGTACTGTGCACGCTGGTGAACTATACGGGCGAGCCGCTCACGTTCGTGGGCCCTCCTCGGCTCGACCACGGGATCCTCACCCCGGGCCGGGAACCACCGCCGGCGTGCCGAGCGACGGCAGTCTGGTCGGCCGAGTCCGACGGCGTCATGACCGGGACCGAAGGCCGCGTGACCTACCGCGGCCCGAGCGGATCGGTGACGGTGTACTGGAACAACCCCTTCGTCGGCGGCAACGACTACGGCGCCACACCGGGCGGCGCCTACATCATCACCAAGGTGCAAGGCCCGAAGGTGGGCAGCAACGTGAACGCCACCTACGTCGTGGACCGCAAGCAGGAGGCGGCGCCAGAGGCAGATGCGCCCGGCGGGGCCGCGCAAGCCCAGCCGCAGGCCGAGCAGCCGGAGGAGCCGGGGAAGAACAGTCACCTGCCCACGGGGACAGGGCAGGTCACCGTGATCAGCCCGAAGGACTGGCTTGTCGACATCGCCTGGCAGGCCGTCAACAGCATCGAGTGGAGCCCGCTCATCCTCGAGATCACCGAGAACCGACACGGCAGCCAGAGCGGCGCTGCGTGCCCTGGCATACTGCCCACCTTCCCTGGGGTCAAGGCGAGCGGGAAGTGCCAGCTACGGCACCAGGCGAAGGCAGCGGAGCGAGAGGCGAAGTACGCCGCAGCGTTCGAGCGGCTCAAGAAAGAAGGAATGGAAGAGAAGCTCGCCCAGGCCAGGGCTCGCGAGGAATCCAGCCAGAATTACAATGATTTTCACTCCTGGTGCGGCGACTTCGTGACCTGGGTGTTCTGGAAGGCCTGGGCCTTACGTGGCGAGCCGGAGGACAAGATCACAAGCGGGGAGCTCGGCAAGTTCCTCAACCGTGAAGCCCTCAACGGCGCATGGAGACCCGGAGCGAACCTGACCATGATCGAGGCCTATGCGAAGGGTCTCTCGCTGGAAGCATTCCGCGAGGACCAGAACGCGAAAGGTACGCCCACCGGCCTCCTCGTCTGGCATGCGCCGGGGGACGGGTATGCGCCCAAGCCGGGAGACATCTTCATGGCCAACCGCAAATCCGGAGGCCATATATCCATCGTCGCGTCCTGTGAGCTCGAGGCAATCTACGCCCCGTCGGACAAGCAACAGCAGCATCCGCACTACCGATTCACGACGCTGGACGGCAAGTCTTTCGATTTCCGCGACGACGACGGCGAGGCCGGCTGGAACGAGGCGCTGGCGGAGCTCAGCCCAGAAGAGCGCAAGGAGATCGAGGTTCCTCAGGGAAAGTGGCAGGGGGTTGCCCAGAACAAGCGCAGCACCGACGCGACGAAGGACCCGCTCCGGGGCTTCATCGACACCTCGAAGCTCCGGGAGGCCCTCGGGTACCGTTGATACGGGATAGGTCGGCCGATTCGACCAGGTTCGTGGCCGGCGCGACCAGGCGGAGCCGCGGCGGCACGCCTAACCTCCTTGCACGCGTCCACCGGGTAACGGTCGACGCGCTTCGTCACGATGCTTGGAGGTACCTCATGATCGATCGAATGCGACTCGCGCGGAACCCGAGGAGCCATCGGCTCGCCGTGGCCATCGCCACGGCCTTCGCCTTCACGGGATGCTGCGCAAATCCGACCGACGACAACCACGACGGGAGCGGCGGCACGCCGGCCGGCGCAGGCTCGGGCGGCAGCGGAGGCTCGGACGGCAGCGGCGCCTCGGGCGGCAGCGGAGGCTCGGGGGGAGATGGCGGCGCAGGCGACAGCCTCGCCCCGACGCACAACGGCATCATCTCCATCCAGGATGTCTCCATCCTCGGTGCGCCGCAGGCGGGTCACGGCCTCACGGTGCAGGTCCTGTTCACCGCGGCGAAGCGTCCCACTTACGAGGAGATGCCCGGCCAGCTCACCGGGTGCAAGGGATGGGTCTACGACGTGCAGGACGATCCGCCGCCGCCGCTCACCGATCAGGGCGTCATCACGATTTCGGGGCTCGCGGGCGGTTCGCTCGATTGCCGCTTCCAGGGCAACGGCTACGTCTGCCCGACGCACAGCGGAACGGGCCAGACGAGCGTGACCCCCGGGCAGATGGGCACCGCAGCGTACGTGATCGGCGGCGCGATGTTCTCCGCGGCCGACGTGGGTCGCACCCTGCGCGTGGACGGCGCAGCGATGGGCGAGAACAACGGGGCGTTCCCCATCGTCGCCGTCGAGTCGAGCGAGACCGCGGTCGTGGTCAATCCGCGCGCGGCCGAGGAAGCGTTCGTGGCCAACCACGTCGTGCTCGCCGGCGCAGGGCCGATCCCCGGTAACCCGAACGATCCCATCGCGAGCGGCGATGAGGTCGTCGTGGGTATCGAGCCCGGCGGCGTGATGGCCTTCGAGTTCCCCGATCTGGGACCCCTCGTGGCAGGAGGAGAGTTCCAGCTCGACGAGGCGTCGCAGTCCCTCCTCGGCGCGGTGCCGCTCGACGGCACGTCGATGACCCTGAGCTGCGGCGGCGAGGGCGGGAGCTGCGGGGCCGCGCAGGGCACGCTCGTGCGCATCACCACCACCGACGGCAGCGTCGAGGGAGCGTCGCCGTTCGCGATGCCGCCCCCCGCCGGCAAGCAGGTGGAGATCCAGTGCGTCGCGCTGGGAGGAGACGGTTCGCTCACGATACCGGTCGAGGCGATGAGGCTGCTCCAGGAGGCGCATCAGGCGTCCTCCATCACGCGCATCCGGACCGCGTTCATGCGCGAGGGCGTGGCGAGCGCCACGAACCCCGAGCCAGGGGCCCCGAACACCGTTTATGTCGTGGCGGGGCACGGGATCCTGGGCTTCACGAGCCCCTGAGCCCGCACGAACAGCGCACGCCCTGATCGCCGCGCCATGCCCGACGCGCCCACGAAGCCTCCCGCTGCACGGGGTGCCGTCCACGAAGAGCATCGGTCTCTGGCATGCTGCATGCTGGGGCCGAGCGCATGGTGCGCCCCCAACCGACGGTCGTGGCGAGGGTGGTCCAGCGTGTCGTCGACCAGGCGCTGCGGGACGGCGTGCGGCCGGACGCCCTACGCCGCGCGGCGCGCCTGCCGCAGACGCTCGCCGAGGACCCGGGGCGACGCATCGAGTTCGATCATCTGGTCGACCTGTGGGCGTATCTGGGTCGGACGCTCGATGACCCCTCGTTGCCGCTCCGGGTAGCGCAAGCGGCGGCCATCGAGGACCTGCACGTGCTCGGCTTCGCGCTGATGACCGCGCCGTCGGTGCGCGACGCGCTCGACACCATCGCTCGCCACGGCGCGCTGCTCACCGACTCGGGTCGCTGGGAGGTGACGGAGGTCGCGAGACGCGTCCACCTCCGATGGTACCGCGCGCGGCCTCTCACCCTCGGGCACCGCTTGTCCAACGAGACGGCCGTCGCGCAGGGCCTCGGGTGTCTGCGGCGGCTCGCCGGCGCGGATCTCACGCCCATCGAGGTGACCTTCCGCCATCCCGCGCCGCCTCGCCGGGCGGGGCACGGCGCGTTCTTCGATTGCCCCGTGAGCTTCGACGCTCCGCACGACGGGCTCTCCTTCCGTCGCGAGATCCTCGACGCGGTGCCTCCCTCCGCGAACCGGACGCTCTGGGAGTATCTGTGCAAGTCTGCAGGAGCGCTCTCGGAGCAGCTCGCGCCGCGGTCGCGCGAGGACGCCGTCCTGCACGCGATCGTCCGCGAGCTGTCGAGCGCCGACGGCGGTCTCCCGTCGCTCCCGCGCGTGGCCCGCGCCCTCGGCACGACGGAGCGGACCTTGCGGCGGCACCTCGAGGCCGAGGGGACGAGCTTCCGGCGCCTCGTCGACGAGGTGCGCCGCGAGCGCGCCGGCAGCTTGCTCCGGAAGGCGACGGTCAGCGTGACCGCGGTCGCGCTTCAGCTCGGCTTCGCGGACGCGACAGCGTTCAGCCACGCGTGCCAGCGATGGTTCGGCTGCGCTCCGCGCGAGCTGCGGGGGAGCCTCCGAGCCGCGGCCGGCCCCGCGCCGTCCTCGCCCTCGCCACGTTGACGAGGTGGAACGCCGGCCAGGCCTCGACGTCTCCACGGGGCTGCAAGGAGCGAGACGCCTTCATGCCAGTGTGGGACGATGTCACGCGGACAAGTCGAGACGGCACACTGCCAGGCGTCGATCTCGTGATCGAGCCGGTGTCGGTCGCGGCCGCGGTGGCGACGAAGCCGAGCCGTGTGCGGGTGACGCGCTGGAGCAGGCGCCATCCCTCGGAGAGATCGTCATCGGAAAAGCCGTGCCGGACGCCCGCCGCGCCGGTCTCCGGGCCCCCGGGACGAGCGACGCCGGACAAGGCAAACCGGCCGGGCGGGCTCGTGCCGTCCGGCACGCACGATCGCTCCAGGACCACGCACCTCGACGCTTGACTATGGCGGCGCCGGTTGATATTCCTCCGCCGCCTCGACGGAGACAGCCATCCGACGACGGCTCGGCGCACTCGGGGTCTTCTCCGAGAGGCGCCGAGATGAGTGGATCTCCAGATCCCTCGGTTTCTGTGCTCGACGTTTGCGGGAGTAACTCAGTGGTAGAGTGCAACCTTGCCAAGGTTGACGTCGCGGGTTCAAATCCCGTCTCCCGCTCCACGACCTAGACGCTGCGACGCGAGCCGCGGCCGAGCGCCGCGCATCCCTGTGGCGCGTCACCCCGCCCCGGCGCCCAGCGCGAGCAGCGCGAAGCTCGCGAGCCAGTGCTCGCCCATGTAATCGCCGGCCACGTGCGGCAGGCTGGCGTCGAGGTGCCGCTCCGCCGCGTCGAGGGCGCGGGCGCGCACCGGATCCGCTCCGGGCAGGGCCGCGGCGAGCGAGCGCCAGCAGAAGGCGCGGCTCAGGTTGAGCCCGTCGAGGTGGGCGATCTTGCCGTCGCTCCGGTCGCTGACCGTCGCCGGCTCGAACAGGGTCGCGGGCTCGCCCTCCGCCGCGCGCGGCAGGAACCGCGCGAGCCAGCCGCCGAACTCCGGCCCGGACAGGACCCGGCGCATGCACTCGGCCTCCATGAGCGCGGGCGAGAGGAAATCGTCCTGCGAGGGCTCCCACGCCTGGCAATCCGCGTCGCGGCCGTACCACGCCCGGGCGGCCTCGGCGCAGCGCCGCGAGAGCCGCTCATCGCCCTTCACGGCGGCGTACTCCAGCGCGAGCGCGAGCGCGAAGGCGCTGTTCGTGTGCGCACCGGCGCGGACCGGGTACGTGGCCCTCGGCAGGTACTCGACGAACCGCTCGGCGAACGCGTCGCCGAGCGGGGCCAGCGCGGCCGACCACCGCCGGCCCTCGTCGGTCTCGTACCGCGCGAGCTCGGCCGCGAGCAGGAGCAGCCACGCCCATCCATAGGGCCGCTCGAAGCCGCGGCTCGCCGGCCGCCGGAGATAGGCCAGCTCGACGGCGACCTTCTCGGCCGTGAGCTGCGACTCCAGCAGCGCGCGGATCGCGGCCGCGCCGGGGGCGCCGGGGAAGAGGCGATGGACCCGCGCGAGGAGCCAGTGGCCGTGCACGCACGAGTGCCAGTCGAAGCTGCCGTAGAAGATGGGGTGCAGGTCGCGCGGGCCCTTCACGTCCTCGGGACCGGCCATGACGTGATCGAGCTTGTTCGGATACTCCCGCGTCACGTGCCCGAGCGCGATGGAGGCGAAATGCGAGGCGATGTCCGGTGTCAGGACGTGCGTCATGGGTGGAGACCTCGGCGCCCGAAGACGAGCACGTTCACGAGCCGATGGCCACCCGGACGCGGTGAACGGGCGCGGCCTCAGCGCCGGAAGACGAGCAGGTACATGAGGAGCGTGTTCCCGATCAGCAGGAGCAGCGCGGTGGGGAGCTGGGCCTTGATCACGCCGTCGCGGTCGGGCAGCCCGAGCAGCGCCGCGGGCACGATGTTGAAGTTGGCGGCCATGGGCGTCATCAGCGTCCCGCAGAAGCCCGACAGCATGCCGATGGCGCTCATGACCGCCGGGTCGCCGCCGAGCCGGCGCACGATCAGCGGCAGCCCCACGGCCGCGGTCATGACCGGAAACGCCGCGAACGCGTTCCCCATGATCACCGTGAACACCGCCATACCCACGGTGTAGGCCGCCACCGCGGCGAGGCGGCCGCCGAGCGGGAGCACGCTCCCGGCCAGCCCGCCGACCACGTCGCCGACGCCCGCGGCCGCGAACACGACCCCGAGCGCGGCCAGCATCTGGGGCAAGATCGCCGCCCAGCCCACCGTGTCGAGCAGGCGCCGGCCTTCCTGCAGCGGGGCGAGCAGCGGCGGGCGCAACCACGCCACCGAGACCGCGAGCGCGAGCACCACGCCGAGGGCGAGCGAGATCAGCGTGGCCTGCCCGGGCTCGAGCAAGGGAGATCCGTGGATCTCGATCCGCCGGAGGACCAGCGCGCCCAGCAGGGCGGTCGCCGGGATGATCAGCGCCGGGACGAAGAGGCGGTCCCCGCGCCGCTCGGCGCTGGCGAGCCGCTGCTCGGGCGTCGTGGTGGCGGGGCGCCCCTGACCCAGGCCCCCGACGCCGGCCAGGAGCACGAGCGCGATCGCGAGGACGCCGTTCGCGAGATCCCCGAGACGCGAGCCGAAGAGGAAGCTCGCCGCCAGGAGACCCCAGAAGAGGGTGTTCTTCCAGCGCTTCTCGTTCGCGCGGTCGACCGCGCTCAGGACAGCCGCCGCCACGAAGAACAGACCCGCCGCGATGTAGCCGACATCGAGCGTGATCATTCGCGCGCCACCCCGGCGTCCGCGCCGGCGAGCTCGCGCTGGAGCCGCCGGTCGAGCAGGAGGAGCCGTGTCCCGTGGATCAGCAGCGCCAGCACCGCCGTGGGGATGGCCCAGACCGACAGCTGGAGCGGCTCGACGAAGATCCCGTTCTGCTCGAGGAAGCCCTTGATGAGCAGGATCGACGCGATGGCGAGGAAGATGTCCTCTCCGAAGAACAGCGCCACGTTGTCGGCCGCCGCCGCCGAGGCGCGGATCAGCCAGCGTGTCCTGTCCGGCAGCGGCCCGTACCGGTTCTCCGCGGCGGCCTCGGCCATGGGCGCGATCAGCGGCCGGACCATCTGCGCGTGGCCGCCCAGCGAGGTCATGCCGAGGGCCGCGCTGAGCTGCCGTATCACGAAATACACGAGCAGGAGGCGCCCGGTCGTGGCGGTCTTCACCCGCGAGACCAGCGCGCGCGCCCGCTCCTGGAGGCCGGAGCGCTCCAGGAGACCGATGACCGGCAGGACCAGCCAGACGAGGCTGACATAGCGGTTGTCGTTGAAGGCCTTGCCCAGGGCGGAGAGCCCCTGGACGAGGCTCATCCCCGCCGCGAGGCTGGTCACGACGGCGGCCGCGGCGACGACAAGGAGCGGATGGATCCGGACGACAAAGCCGACGACAACGACCGCGACCCCGAGGAGCGTGAGCATGCTTCTTCCCCCGTGTTCGCGCGCAACGTCGCACGCCGGCGGCGGCATCGTCCATGAGCGCGTACAGCACAGCGCGCCCGGCGGCCTCTCCTTGACGCCGGCCGGCGCCTCGGATTGCCTCCTGCAAAGCGACGGACACGGGGGTCGCCGGCGAGGCCGCGAGGGACCAGCCCCCAGCCTGCTCGCTCAACGGAGGATCGCCGTCATGGCCCACCAGGCAAGCGAAGAACTCGTCATCTCGTCGGACAAATCACGCCTCGACCTCGAGCTGATCCACGCCGTCCTCGCCTCTGCCTACTGGTGCAAGGGCATCCCCCGGGAGGTGGTCGAGCGAGCCATCCAGGGCTCGCTCTGCTTCGGCGTCTACAAGGCGGGCGCGCAGATCGGGTTCGCCCGGGTGATCACCGATCAGGCGACGTTCGCGTACCTGGCCGACGTGTTCATCGTCGAGGCGGAGCAACGAAAGGGGTACGGGAAAGCGCTGATCGCTCACGTCACCGAGGCCCTCGGCCAGCTCCGGTTGCGGCGGACGCTGCTCGCCACCGCGGACGCCCACGGGCTCTACCGGCAGTTCGGCTTCACGCCGCTCCAGAAGCCGGACAGCTTCATGGAGATCAACATCAAGGACATCTATCAGCACGGCAAAACGGGGACGTCGTAGCCGCGGCCCGCTGCCCTGCTCGAAGGCCTACATCAGGCACCGGATTCGGGCGAATCCTGGAGAGAGCGGCCTGTTTCCCTGCAAGCCCATGCCGTCGAGAGGTCCAGACGGCGCAGGCTAGAGCGACAAACGGGTTGAAACCCCGAAAAAAAGCAGGAATTTCACAGGGAGGCGAGGAGGCGGGGAGCGAGAGACGGCGAGAGGGAGAGATTCTTTTTTCTCTTCCTCCCCGCCTCCCCGCCTCCCTGTGAAAATTCTCCGGATTTCAACATGATTGGTGCTCTAGTACTTCGTTCCCTAAGTTCGTCCCGGGTTCGGCGACGCAGTATTTACGCGAAATCGCATAAATTTTCGGCCACGCAGACCCGGGAAGGACTCAGGGAACAGTGTACTAGGGCCCTTTCACGAGAAGGGGCTCGCCGCAGCCGCGCCCGTCACAGACCCAGGCGCCGCAGCGGGAGCTCCCGCGCGCGCGTCTTCGTCAGGGCGAACACAGCGTTCGCGATCGCGGGCGCCACAGGCGGCACCCCGGGCTCCCCGACGCCCCCGGGCGGCGCGTCGCTCTTCACGATCTCCACGTGGATGCGCTGCGGCACCTCCGTGGTCCGCACCACCGGGTAGTCGCGGAAGTTCGTCTGCTCGACCGCGCCGCCCTTCACCGTGATGGCGCCGTGGAGCGCGATGCTCATCCCGAAGACCACCGCGCCTTCCATCTGCGAGCGCGCGCGGTCCAGGTTGATGACCGTGCCGGCGTCGGCGACGAGCCACACCTCGTCGACCTGCACCTTGCCGAGCGCGTCCTTCGACACCGCGGCGACGACCGCCACGTACGTGAGGAAGCTCCGGTGCGCGGCGAGGCCCACCGCGCGGCCCGCCTTGCGCGCGGCGCTCCACCCCGAGATCTCCGTCACCCGCTCGATCACGTGCCGCAGGCGGCCCACGTCGACCGGGTGCTGCTCGATCGGCGCCCCGTAGTTCGGGACCTTCTGGACACCCAGCTCGGCCGGCGTCGCATGGCGCGCAGGGCCGAGCACCTCGAGCAGCACCTCGCGCGGATCGGCCTGCCGCGCGTGCGCGATCTCGTCGATGAAGCTCTGCACCGCGAAGGCGTGGAAGATGTTGCACACCGACCGGAGCCACCCGATCCGGACGTGCGCCGGCGCGTCGCAGGCCTCGGCCCGGACGTTCGGGGCCGCGAGCGCGAGATCGAGCACGCCGAGGCCGAGCTCGTTGTCGCTCGGGGTCTTCACCCTCCCGTCGAACGTCGACGGGATCGGCGGAAACGCCGTCCGGTGCAGCCAGGCGCTCACCTTGCCGTCCGCGTCGAGCCCCGCCTTGAGGTACTGCGCGCTCACGCTGTGGAAATAGCCGCTCTGCACGTCGTCCTCGCGGGTCCACTGCACCCGCACCGGCGTCCCCATGGCGCGAGCGAGCAGCGCCGCCTCGGCCACATAGTCCGGCTTGGACTTCCGCCCGAACCCGCCGCCGAGGAACGTCACGTGCACGGTGACCTTGGCCTCGTCGACCCCGAGCGCCCGCGCCACCTCGGTGCGCGCCGCCTGGGGGTTCTGCGTCGGCGCCCACACCTCGCAGCCGTTCGCGTCGACCCGCGCCACCGCCGAGGGCGGCTCCATGGCCGCGTGCGCCAGGTGCGGCACGTAGTACTCGGCCTCGAGCGTGCGCGCCGCCTTCGCGAGCGCCCCGTCCACGTCGCCGACCTTCCGCACGACCTTGCCCGGCGCGCGCGCCGCGCCCGAGAGCGCCTCGCGGTAGGTCGCCGAGTCGTACGCCGCGTTCGCGCCGTGATCCCACTCGATCTGGAGCGCCGCCCGGCCACGCATCGCAGCCCACGTCGTGTCCGCCACGACCGCGACGCCGCCGAGCGGCTGAAACCCGACCGCTCCGCCCTGCGGACCCGGCAGCTCCACGAGCTTCTTCACGCCCGCGACGGCCAGCGCGCGCGCCCCGTCGTACCGCACGACCTTGCCCCCCACGACCGGCGGGCGCGCGATCACCGCCGTGAGCATGCCCGGCAGGCGCACGTCCGCGCCGAACTGCGCCGTACCCGTCACGATGGCCGGGCCGTCGAGCAGCGGGAGCGGGCCGCCGACGCGCTTCAGCTCCGAGACGGGGCGGAGCGCGACGGTCTTCGCGTCAGGCACCGGGAGCTTCGCCGCGTCGGCCACGAGCTCGCGGAAGTCCAGCGAGCGCTTCGACTTCGCGTGGTGGACCGCGTGCTGCTCGGCCACGCACTCCGCGGCGGGCACGCGCCACTTCTTCGCCGCGACAGCGACGAGCATCGCGCGCGCCGTCGCGCCCACGCGGCGCATCGGCTCGTAGCCGTCGCGCACGCTGCGCGAGCCGTCGGTGTTCTGATCGCCGTAGGCCTTGTCGCCGTCGCCCTGCACGATCTTCACCCGCGCCATGTCGGCGCCGAGCTCGTCGGCGACGAGGACCGGCAGCGAGCTGCGGATCCCCTGCCCCATCTCCGACCGGTGGCAGACGACCGACACCGTGCCGTCGGTCGCGATGTGGAGGAACACCCCGGTCCGGAGCCCGGGCTGCGCCGGCAGCGCGGTGGGCCCGAGCGGCGCGGGCGGCGCGGCCTCGGCGTCGCCCGCGGCGAGCCCGAGCGCGAGCCCGCCCGCCGCGAGCCCGAGCCCCGCGAGGAAGGAGCGGCGGAGGAGGACGACGCGTTGCTGTTCCATCTTCACTCCGTGGGGAGGCCGGCGGCCTTGCGGACCGCGGCGCGGATGCGCGTGTACGTGCCGCACCGGCAGATGTTGCCGGCGAGCGACTTATCGATATCGTCGTTCGACGGCCGCGGGTTCTTCCGCAGGAGCGCGGCCGCGCTCATGATCTGCCCCGCCTGGCAGAAGCCGCACTGCGGGACGCCGAGCTCCACCCACGCGCGCTGCAGCGGGTGATCGCCGGCCGGGCTGAGCCCCTCGATGGTCGTCACCGAGCCGCCCGCCGCGCGCTTCACCGGCGTCACGCAGGCGCGCACGGTCTCGCCGTCGAGGTGCACGACGCACGCCCCGCAGAGCGCCTGGCCGCAACCGTACTTGGTCCCCGTGAGGCCGAGCACGTCGCGCAGCACCCAGAGCAGCGGCGTCTCCGGATCCACGTCGAGCTTCTGCTCGGCGCCGTTCACCTTCAGGATGATCATGGTCGGGACTCCTCGGGCGGGCACGCGGCGCCCGCCTTCACCCACGCATCGATGAGCGCGCCGAAGGCCGCCTGCGAGCCGGGCGCCTTCGTGCGGCCATGCCCGGGCGCCCAGCCCCACGCGACGAGCTCGTCGTGCGCGGAGTGCTCGACGATCTGCGCGAGCGTCTTCTTGCCGTTACGCGCCGGATCCTTGATCTGCGCGCAGATCGCCGCCGGCGAGCGGCCGAGCCACGCCATCTCGGCCGGCGCGAGGTGCCAGCCCGGCGCCCCGGGCACGCGGGCGAAATCGAGGTTCTGCGCCTGGTGGCACGACGTGCACTCCATCGCCGCGAACCCGCGATCGGCCGGACCGCGCTCGACCGGCGGGCTGTGGCGCTCGCCGACGTCGCCCTGGCGCGGGATGCCATCGTGCGGATGGCAGTTCACGCAGCGCGGATGGAGCAGCACCTTGCTCGCCTCGAGGAAGATCGTGGCCGCGCGCGCGCCGTCGTCCCGGATCGACGCGAACGCCTCCGGGCTGCGGAGCTCGCCCGCGGGCACGGGCGGAAGTTGGACCGGCCTGGGTGCCTCCGCGGGAGGGGCATCGCACGCCGCGGCGAGGAGGCCGACGCCCGCCAGGAAGCAGAGAGAGAGAGGCTGCATCGCGGCGCCTAGACTGATGGCTTCCGGCGCGCAGCACAAGCCCTTCCTCGGACCCCGGCTCTCCGCGCGCCGCGCCCCCGATGAGTGCCGGACGCCGCCCGCCCGGCGCGCTCCCCGCGTCTCGCGAGCCCCCCCCGAGGACCTGAAGCAGCCCGTCACGCCTTGATGGCGTCGAGCTCACCCGGGTTGCTGATGCCTGGCCCGTCGATGACGTTGCCTGCGCCATCCGTGGCGAACGACGGAGCGCTGCCACCGAAGCCGACCGAGACCGCATCCGACACGCCGAAGCGATCGACCGGAGCCCAGTCGGGCGTCCCGGCGCCGAGCGCGTTGATCAAGGTCGTATAGAGCTTGTTCAACGGGACGGTTCCGCCCGATGAGCCGGTGTTGCCGCTGTTGTTCTCGGCCTCCCCGCCGCCCGCGCAGCTGGCTTCGCTGTTGCCCACCGCGAGGTTGCCGCCCGCGAGGTTCACCGCGACGCCCTGCTTGAGGTAACCGCCGGCGCCGCCGGCGATCACGATGGGCAAGTTGTTGGTGTTGTGCGCGTTGCCATCGGCGAGCTCCGGCAGCCACATGATCGCGGAGTTGTCGAGCATGGTGCCGCCCCCCTCCTCGATGCTGTCGATGGTCTTGACCAGCTTGGCGTAGCGGCCCGCGTACCAGCGGTCGATCTCGTGGATCTGCTCGAGGACGCCGCTCACGCACTGGCCGCCCGTGGCGGCGCTCCCGTTCCGGTGCGAGAGCCCGTGATGATCGTGAGTGTGGCTGATGCCGTCCCACTTGAACGTCACGAAGCCCGGCCACTGGAGCACGATGGAGCGGTTATTGTCGCACATCATCGTGAGGGCGATGAGGCGGATCATCATCTCGCTGCCCAGCGTGTACACCGTCTCGCTGTTACCGCCGAAGCCGCCGCCGCGGGCGGGGTAGCCCGCCGCCGTGAGGGCAGCGTCCGTGACGCCGAGCGCGGCTGCAGCCTCCGCGGTGCAAGCAGAGGGGAGGACCCGCTGCTCCGTCTCGCGGAGCAGGGCGAGCCAGTCATCGACCTTCCTCCGATCGGCGCCGCTCATTTTCCGGGCCTTGAGGGCGTTCAGATCATGGGTCACGAGATCGATGATGCTCTCGCCGCGAGCCACGCGATGATCCGCTTCGGTCTCGGAGCCGCTCGCGAAGAGCCCGGTCAGGCTGCTGTACACCGTGCGAGCGTTGGTCACGGGGGCGAACGGCGTATTCGACGCCGAGTACGACACGATGCCCTTGACGTTCGTGAAGGCATTGCCGACGGAGAGCACGAGCGGGATCTTGTTGGTGCCCTGGTTGAAGCGGCGCGCGATCTCGTGGTCGAGCGAGTGCGACAGCGCCCAGTGCTCCCCGGCGGGATCGAGGGGCGCGCAGGTCAGCTTGCTGCCCATGCCCTGATCGTGGGGATCGAAATGCACGGCGCCGTCCACCTTGTTGTTGAAGCCGCTCAGGGGCATCGCGAGCCCGCGCGGGAAGAGCAGCTTCGCCGCGTAGGGAGCGAGCGGGGCGAGGGTTCGAGGCTTCCCATCCGCCTGCACCGTCTCCAGGGACGCCGCGGTGACGCTTCCGGCCCCGTTCTCGATCGCCGGGAACCAGCGGTTCGTCAGGCAACCGTTGTTTGTGTAGAAGATCACCAGGCGCCGCGGCGATGGGGCTTCCTGCGCTCGCGCGGAGCGGACGAGCGAATTCAAGAAGGGAACCGCGAGCGCTGCGCCACCAATTCCGCGCAGGAATAATCTTCGGTTCACGGCGCCACCTCCGTCTGTAGTGCACGATATCGGAACGACTGACTTTGCGTGAGGTCTGCGATCAGGTCGAGCACGGTGTAGCCGCCCTGGGTGAGCTTGGCGGTCAGCTCGTCCACGGTGCAGGAGTCTTCGTTGTTGAGCTCGCGCTGGTAGGCGAACGAGACCCACTTCCGCACGTAGCACCTGTGCGCCTCCGGGGAGCTCGCGATGGCCTCGGAGAGCGCCACCGGGCCGTCGAGCTCCACGATGTTCTCGCCCATGTCGACGCTCACCCGTGTGTCGATGGGCGCGCCGGAGAACGACTCCGTCTGCTGGTAGGCGCCCACGGCGTCGTACGCCTCGAGCGCGAAGCCCGTCGGGTTGATGTACGGGTGATGGCAGAACTTGCAGGTGTCTCCCGCCGTCTGTGCGTCGACGCGAGCGCGGTTGGTCGTGAGGTTGTCATCCGTGGGCAGCGGCGTGCC
The DNA here is from genome assembly GCF_051521455.1 of Sorangium sp. So ce887. Taxonomy (NCBI): domain Bacteria; kingdom Pseudomonadati; phylum Myxococcota; order Polyangiales; family Polyangiaceae; genus Sorangium; species Sorangium sp. So ce887. The sequence goes on from NZ_CP150354.1 coordinate 8,913,808, forward strand.
TTCCACCATCGGTGGTGGCGGTAGGATGTTCGCGCAGAGGATCTCTTTCTGCAAGAACGCGCCGCGCAAGATGGGCGACGTCCGGTCGTACCCCGAGTGCGACACGAGGAAGCCCAGGCGAGTGAAGAGGCCGGAACGCTGCGTCGGGTCGAGATCGACCGGGACGAGCTCCGCGCCGTTGAACTGCGCAGGATCCAGGTCATAGAGCGGCGCCAAGGAGGCGTTGACGAAGCCCACCGGCGTGGTGACGAGCTCCTGGAACGTGCCGGCCTGGTCGAAGACCACGTGCTCGACGAAGCGCTCGGTCTCCTTCGACAGAAGGGGGACCATCGAAGCATCGAAGTCCGGGAAGGCGGCCGGGTCACGCTGGATGTCCGACCAGCGCGTGCCGGGCCCCATGTGGAGGTAGTGCTCATGGAAGCCTTTGACCATCGCGCGGCTCTTGGGATCCGCCAGCATTCGCTGCGCCTGCGCGAGAATTTGCTCCGGCGTGAGCAGCGCGCCCTCGTCTGCTGCGGCGAACAGCGCGTCGTCCGGCATGCTCCCCCAGAGCAAGTACGAGAGGCGCGACGCCACCTCGTGACTGTTCAGCGCGAAGTACTCGCCCTCGGGCTCCTCGCTGATCTCTGCTCGCGTCAGGAAGGAGGGCGAGAGCAAGAACGCCTCGATGATCAGCTGGGCGCCGTCGGCGAACGAGCCGGTCGGCGTGAGCGCCTGGCGGCGGGCGTAGAGGGCCTGGAAGAGCCCTCTCTCCTCGTCGGTGAGCGGGCGCCGGAAGGCGCGCCGTCCCAGCGTATCGATGAGCTGGTGCGCGCACGCGGTGCCGTCGGCGTCCGGGGTGCAGGGGATGGTCCTGGCTCGCGCGCTGGGGTCTGCCATGACCGCCGCCGCCACGGTCGCTGCGGCGGTTTTGTACCCATCCCACGCGCGCTGATCGACGCTCCCGACGCCGTCCGGCGCGAGCATCGACGACGGCTGGTTGTCGATGCCGACCAGATCGCGAATCGTGTTGTCGTACTGCCCCCTCGTCAGACGCGGCAGCGCCGACGTTCGCGGGACCCCCGGCACGCACACCGTCGGCTCGACGTCGGGGTTGCCACCCGTCGAGCCGCTCCCGCCGGTGCCGGCGCCGCTGCCGGCTCCGCTGCCGGCTCCGCTGCCAGGCCCGCTGCCGGGCCCGCTGCTCCCCTCGACGTCGTCTCCGCCGCCGATCATTGCGGTGCAACCGGACATGGCTGCACAACTCGTCGTGAGCAGCGCAGGAACGATGAACCGTCTCGCCCACGTGTTCATAGCACTCACCTCATCCGGGGGGCGCTTACATCGGCCATCGCCCAGACATAGAATGCCCTGTCATGGGCCGCAGATCACTATTTTTCTCGTATTTTCGTGGTGGCGCAAGTTTGCTTCTGCCACGAAATTCCCTCGGGCGAGACGTTCTGGGGGCCGGCCTTGTCGAACCGCGCGCCGTACTCCGCCTCCGTGCGCTCCGTGCGCTCCGTGCGCTGCTTGCCCGGACGACACGCGCATCGTGCGGATATCGGACAGCTTCGAGAGGGTGTGTCGACGAGGGTGTGCGACCGCAAGATCGATTGATTTCATCAGGGTTTCAAGGACTCACGCGCGCTGTGGTGCGCCACCTTCGACGGGGCGTGGTGCCCTCCGCGGCACCCCTTGGTGTAGCGAACTGTCACGAGGGCTCTGCGCAGCGCGGCCCCACGCCACGATGCGCCACGCCGACGCCAGCTCATGCCCCCGTAACCCCTCGAGCGAGACGCTGGCTCGCCGCATGCAAGCCGGCTCCGGCATGAGCAACACGGTAGGAATGGGTGAGGCCACACAGCCATCGCCGTGCCTGATCGCCCCATCCGAGGCAATCCGCCACAGCGCGCCGTCGAGCTCGGAACGCGGGCCGCTGCCCGGGATGCAGGTGAGCTCGCAGCTCCGGCTCCTCCGCGCGCTCGGTCAAGGCGGCATGGGGAGCGTCTGGCTCGCCGAGCACGCCGCGCTCAGGACGCAGGTCGCCGTGAAGTTCCTCCGCGACATCTACGTCGATCACCCGCTCGCCGTCGTCCGCCTCCGGCGCGAGGCGGAGGCCGCCGCCCGGATCCAGAGCCCGCATGTGGTGCGGGTGTTCGACCTCGGGCTCACCGACCAGGGGGTCCCGTACATCTTGATGGAGCACCTCGAAGGCGAGACGCTCCAGGACCTCGTCGAGCGGCGCCAGCGGCTCTCGCTCGACGAGGCGGTCTCCATCCTGCGCCAGACCTGCGCTGCGCTGGCCAAGGCGCACGAGTCGGGCATCGTTCACCGCGACATCAAGCCCGAGAACATCTTCCTCGTGGAGGGCGAGCGCGAGCCGTTCGTGAAGGTGCTCGACTTCGGCATCGCCAAGAACACCGTCGAGGAGGCCGAGCGGCTCACGCTCACGGGCGCCATCATGGGGACGCCGCACTTCATGTCGCCGGAGCAGATGGCGGGCGGAGCGCGGGTCGGGCCGCACAGCGATCTCTGGGCCCTCGGCGTCGTGGCCTACTTCTGCCTGACCGGGCAGATCCCCTTCGGCGGGGCCACCATCGCGGCGGTGGCGGTCGCGATCGACCGCGGGTCGCCCCCGCCGCCGTCCCGCTTCGCGCCGGGCCTGCCGCCCGCGATCGACGCCTGGGTCCTCTCGCTGCTCGAGCCGGACCCGGCGCGCCGCGCCCAGAGCGCCCGCGCCGTCCTCGATGCGCTGGACGCCGCCGTCGCCGCCCCGCGCGACGCGCGGCCCTCCCCCGGCCCGACCGAGCTCATGCCCCCGCGCGACACCCTCACGTCGAGCGAAGGCTTCTCGTCCCTCGTCACCACGCTGATGCCCTTCGGCACCCTCGGCTCCACCTCGCCGCGGCAGCGGACGCGGGCGCGCTCCTGGGCCGTGGCGGCGGCCGCCGTGATGGGGATCAGCACCCTCGCCTGGGCCGGCATCACCCGGACGACGGCGCCAACGGCGCAGGCCGCGTCGCTCGCCATGATCGGGGCCGGGCCGTCGGCGCGCCCCGCCCTCGCCGCCGAGCCCGCGGCCGAGTGCGCGACGAGCGCGCCGCAGGCCGCAGCCGGCGCGCCGCCCCCGGCCACGGCGCCGCAGGCCGCAGCCGGCGCGCCGCAGCCCGACGTGCAGCCTGCCGCCGTGGTGCAGGCCGCGGCGCCGGCCGCCCCCGGGGCGCCGGGCGCCGCGCAGGCGGCGCGCGTGGCGCCGGTCAAGCAGGTGGCCACGCGCACACGCCCGCGCCGCGATCTCGGATTCTGACGGGGGAATGCATGCACTCCGGGCCCAGGACCCTGATGATGATCGCCGGCCTGATCATCGCGGCTTCACCGGCGCGCGCCGGCGAGGACGCGGTCGCCGCCGGCGGCGAGGCGGACGAGCAGGCGCGGATCGAGGCCCGGGAGCTCGTGTACATGGGCGACGAGCTCTTCGCCCAGAAGAAGTACGCGGAGGCGCTCCGCACCTACCAGCGCGCCGAGAGGCTCGTCTGCGTGCCCACGACCTCCATCGAGGTGGCGAAGACGCTCGCCGCGATCGGGCGGCTCAGCGAGGCGCGCGAGCTCGCGTCGACGATCGCCGCGTCGCGCGCGCCCCCCGGAGAGCCCTGGCCGTTCACGCAGGCGCGGCGCCGCGCCGACGCCCTGCACAGCGAGCTCGACGACCGCATCCCCCGGCTGAAGGTGAGGCTCACGCCGAGCCCCGCCGGCGCCCGGCTCAAGGTCGACGGCCAAGAGGTGAAGACCTCCGCCGAGGGGTCCCTGATCGATCCGGGCAACCACTGGGTTGAGGTCGAGGCCGACGGCTACGTGGGCGCCCGGCAGCGGGTCTATGTCCCGGAGCGGGAGGTCACGACGCTCGACGTCGCCCTCACCCCGGAGGCTCGCTCGGGCGGCGCCTCGGCGTGGGCCATCGGCGGGTTCGTCGCCTCGGGCGCCGGGCTGGCCGTGGGGCTCGGCGCGGGCGCGGCCTACCTGAGCGCGAGGAGCGACCTCGAGGAGGCGTGCCGGCAGCGCGCCCCGGGCTGCTCCGACGACGCGCGAGGCAGCGCGAACGCGGTGGGGTGGGTCTCGAACGTGGGGTTCGGCCTCGCCATCGCCGGCGCGGCCGTCGGGGGGCTCGCCCTCGGGCTGGAGAGCGCGCGGGCGCCGGCCTCGAGCGTCACGTGGGCGGTCGGCCCGGGCTACATCGGCGTGCGGGGAACGCTATGAAGGCGCGCTCCGCGGTCGCCTGCGCGCTCGCCGCGTGGGTCGCCGGGTGCCAGGTCGTCGCCCCGCTGCCCGGCGGCGAGGGCAGCAGCCTCGCGACCGGCGGAGGCAGCGTGGAGAGCGACGCCGACAGCGGCGCCCGCGACGCCGACGGCGAGGCGAGCCAGGACAGCGGCGTCCCTCCCGAGGCCACGACACCGCCGCTCCAGCCGCAGGAGATCGGCCCCTGCGAGATCGCCGCGTGCTCATCGCACTGCGCCGCGTCGCTCGATCGCTGCGAGCTCGCGCCGCAGTATCCGTCGGTCGAGGCGTGCTGCGCCGTCTGCGAGGCGATGCCGTCGCCCCCGGACTACGTCGCGTGCCGGCCGGTGGAGACGGGCGATCCCGCCGGCTGCACCGGCGCCGGGCTGCTCGGCCCGGACGGCGGCGACGGGTGCGTCGGGCGGTGCGAGGCGCTCTGCACGCTCTACGCGGCCGTGTGCCCGCGCGAGCTCGCGGAGATCGCGGCCTGCGAGGCCCTCTGCGCGGTCTTGCCGGCGCCGCAGGTGTTCGACGCGTGCGGCTCGCTCACGGCCGAGGGCTCGCTCGGGTGCAGCACGCAGCAGATCTACGCCGCGCTCGGCGCGGTCGACAAGAAGGCGCGCGACAAGGTGTGCCGCGACATCCTGGAAGGCCGCTGCCCCCACCCGGCGTGCGCGGACGGCGACTAGCTCGATCCTGCCTCGCGAACGGCACCGCAAGCGGGGGAGTCTGCCTGCTCTCCGCCGGTGCGTTCGCCTGGGCAGCCGATCCTTGGGAGCGGGAAGCGCTATGGCGCGGAGTTGCTGCTCCGGCGCGCCCGCGAAGACGAGGACGCTTTCCTCGAGATCGAGTGGCCCGCCCCGGAGGCACCGCCGCGCCTCGATCTGCGCCGGCGTGCGCGCGAAATCGACCTCGTGCCGTTTCTCCGCGGCCGCAACGTCGGGGAGTGAAGCCGCACCTCCAATCACCTCGCGAAGGCGGCCAAAGCCCCGGTGGAGCGAGACGGTCGCCCCGCGGCGGCCTTCCCTGCTGCTCACGGAGGTAGGGACCCGCGGCGGGCGAGGGTACGTGGTCGGCGTCGCCGTCGGCGCCGACTCGCGCTGTGGCCTCAGCCGTCCGGGGTCGCCACGCACAGCACTTGGGTCCGGTTGCTATGGTTCCACCCTCAGCGGAAAATGCGCCGGGCTTGCGTGGCCTGGATCATTGGGCGATCCTCGGCAGTTACATGAAGTACTTCGCTGGCTACAACGACGCCTTGGATCCTGTAGAGGATCGCGAACCGAAGCGGCTCAAGCCTGTCGATCCGGGGCTCGACTGTCTTCCCTTCGATCATCTCGAAGATCGCCGCTTCGAGACGCTAACCTACAGACTCAAGCTGGCCGAGCACGCGAGCCGGGCGCGTGTTTTTCTGATGCAGGGAGTCGGGGAGCGCGGTCGCGACGTTGTGGTGTACACGCCAGATGGACGCCTGGCTGAGATCGTTCAGTGCAAGAGGCTACGCAGCAGGATGACTGCTCCTGAGCTTCGGCGGGAGCTTCTCAAGCTGGCGATACACGCCTTCTTGGAGCCTGAAATACTTGGACCTGGTCCCGTGAGGTACGAGCTGTGGTGCCCGGGTGGCTTGGCTGAGCCAGCGCTCGATCTGATTGCGCGGTGGCCAACGCAGTGGACTGAGGACAAAATCGGTGAAGATGCGTTGAAAGTATTGGGCGAGTACACGGCGTTCTCAGGGCTCAGTTGGGAGTCTGCGAAGGCGTATGTGGTTGATGAGTTTTCTCGTGTCGTTACGGTGACTCTGCAAGAGGGTGTAGATATCTCCGTAAGAGCTCGTCGGGAGACTGCGGTCTACCAAGACTATTTTCAGGCGAACATTGTACTGTCTGCTAATGATACCAAAGAAACGCTGCGTCATAACTTTGATGCCGTCGATGAGCGGTTGCGGCGACTTGAGTTTTTGCACGCGTGTGAAAAACCGCTCAGGGACCTGTGTGTGGTGCTATTTCTGAAACAACCGATTTTGCCAAGTGTCGTTGGTGATTTTGTGTTCTTTGTCGAATTTTGTGGTCACCGCGGTCCAGGGCGACGGGCGAAATTGTCTCTCGCGGTGTGGAGTCATTACCCCGTTGCGTTTCTTGGTGGCGGGCGCGAACTCTTGTGGGGGACCTGTGTGTCCGCGTGGGACCACTCTCCACTGCGGCGCTTCTACTTCATGTGTTCGGGAACTATGGACAGGTCTGTACATCGCATAGAGACTCGGGTCGTGGTTGAGCAGGAAATAAGTTTTGCTACTCTCGAATCTATGGAAGACGCTTACATTTCGCCGATTATTCCATGTGCTCTCTGGGAAAATTTGGAAGGGTTCATTGTTGCGGCAAATGGCTACGAGCTGGTGCGAGCCACCGCTGATACCTGCGTTCCTCTCGAACGCGACTGGAAAGATTTTCCGGGTGAGTTCCCGGACACGCTTAGGGGAACGCCGCTGGTGCATCTGTCACGAAAGACCGCGCTGACTGATACCAACGGACCCAACTGGACGGGGTTCCGCGCGTCCTTCACACCTACTCCGTCGCTGATGACGGGCGCGTGACGGTAGCAGACTGGTGCAGTGGGTGCGTGACGACGAGTTCTGCTTCAACTCGACAACGGCTTCGGGCTACCCGCACGAGCTCGCGCGGCGCCAGCGTGTTTTTGTGGAGCGCTCGTTAAGTCTACGGGATCCACCGGTCGCCACCGCTGGAGTTCCCGAGCGCGGCCCCCGGGTCGAGCTGGCGGAGCTCGGCCCCTAGGTCGAACTGGCGGAGCTAGGCTTCCCGACCTACTCGGCGCGGCTCAGTACCTACCGGCGCCACCTGCCGGAGGCAATCGTCCGGCTCCGCATCGCGTACGACGCCCCGAGCGCGTGCGGCGTGAACCTACGTTGAGCCGTCTCGGCTACGTCTCATACGCTTCGCGAGTTCCGTGTGTTCTAGCGCCTTATTCCCGGTTCGATCGATGCTGAACTCGTGGGCATCGAAAAACAGTCCCTCTTTCAGCGCGATGTGTCCAAGTTGTACAACAAACGACCATTCGCCGTACAGAGCCACTAGGCCGACGAGTGCTGGTGGGTCGTAGAAAAGCGCGACTGCATGGGCGCGGGTTGGTATAATTGGCTTGGCGTCGCGACGCATTTGTACAAAGCGCGTGTCGACGGCCAATTGCCCCGATTTAACTAATTTGGAACGGATAACGTTGTCTCCGCAGATGTACGACCGTATTTCGTCGAACTCAGTACTAAGTGCGAGCTCGGTGCCTTTTTTTGCCGCGAGGTAGTTGAACGTAATTTTTGCTACCGCTCGGAACGTGTCATTGAGTCGAAACTTTAGGTGGGCTTCGATACTCGGCCGCTCGATTGTGCTGTGCTTTGCTTTGTTCTCTTGAAGCTGTTCCTTGATTCTGTTCCACTGTCTGTCCAGCAGTTCCAGAAACTGGATGCCTGTTTCGTGGGTTTTGGCGCGTACGTAGAGATCGTTGCTCCGGTGCTGCACGACTCTGGGAGTGGTAGCCTTGTCGGCGTTGTCGGTGCGTATGAACGTTCTAAGTAGGCGCCCAGTTACTTGTCTACTATCAACTACTTTGACGAAGCTATCCTTGTCTTGCTCTCTGCTACCAAAAAAATTAAAGTAATCTTTGACGTGGTGCAGTTGTGGCGGCAGATGGCTGCGCATCTCGTTGACTAGTTGTGCTTCGAGCCATAAATTTTCTTCTGAATCGTAGTGAAAGTGACTGCCGCCTACTCTTGTTGTGTGTGAGCTCGACTTGGTGTAGGCTGCCCGCGAAATTGCCGTTAGAAATTGCTCGGCGAGTGCTTGATCAATTGTCGAGAAGCTTTGGTTGCAGCCTTTGCAAACCGTGGGTCTTTCTGTGCCGTCGCTAAGCGTCGTGAGATCGCCTCCAAGACTGTAAGGGAGTACGTGCTCTTTGGACGGCGGCCGATCGTTGCGGCAGTAGATGCAGCGGCGGGGGTACTCACGGCTCATGTGTGTTGCCTCACTGGATCCTGCTTACGTCGGGAGGGGGCACGGACTTGAGAAACCGGCGCACACGATCTAGGGTGGCCTTCTCGTTCAGGATCATAGACTACCCCAAGTCATCGCCGCTCGGTTTGCGCCCAGGGGGCCGGCCTGGTGCGGCTGTCGCTCAAGCGCGCCTTTGCCGACGGGACCGTCGCGGTCGATATGGACCCGCTCTCGCTCCTGTGCCGGCTCGCGGCCACCGTCCCGCCGCCGCGGTTTCACACGGTCAAGTACGCGCGGGGTAAGCGCCCGGCCAACGGCATCGTGACCCTCCCGGCGGCGCCGGTTACGAAGAAGCTTGTTGACCCCGGTTGCTCCGGCTCGTCGAGAAGCAAAGCCATGAGGAGCTGCGCAAGGCGGCACACGCCGCGAGGGGGGCCGGCCGCCGCGAGCGGAGCCCGGATCGCACGGTTGGCAACCAGCCGCGTGCTGAGCGAGGCGATCGGGCTGTACCGCGCCGCGGGCTACCGCGAGGTCGAGCCGTTCAACGGGGAGCCGTACGCGCACCACGAGCTGGCCACTCCGCGCACGTAACGATTTCCGCTCCCCTGCTGGGAAAGACGGTGTTGACGAGGAGCTCGTGCACCGCCGGGTCCGGGTCGGCGCACCCGTCGCGGAGCACGGTCAGCCCGTAGCCCCGGTCCGACGCGTCGTACAGCGTGGCCGCGACCATGGCGCTCGTCGCGACACCAGTGAGCGCGAGCGAGTCCACGCCGCGGGCGCGGAGCACCAGATCGAGATCCGTTCCTGCGAACGCGCTCGTGCGCCGCTTGAGCACGACGACGTCGTCCGCGGTGACCTCCAGCGCGACCTCCGTACCCGGCGAACCCTCGTGGAACAGGTCACCGGCCCGGTGGAAGGCCGCGAAGACCTCACCCGCCAAGTCCGCGCCGTTGGCCCGAAACGCGGTACGCACGAACACGACCAGCACCCCGGCTGCGCGGGCTCGCGGCAGCAGCTCGGTCACCGGCGGCACCACGGCCTTCGTGAACGGGTAGTTGTCGAGAATCCCGACCTGGAGGTCACCGACGATCAGCGCGCTACTCATGGTGCGAGCTTCTCCATCCGGCGGCCCACCGTCAACAGCACACCGACGCCGGAACGGTCGTCGAGGTTCGCGGGGCAGGTCTTCTGCCCCCCCTCGGCGATCAGGCCTTGCCTCAGGCACGACCCTCGATGGCCCGTCGACCGGCACACGCACCACGTGCTCGCCTGCGTCGTCGTGCGCGTCCAGCGGCGCGCCACGCGTGCGCCTCTCATCGGCATGCCCGTGCGCTCGACGCGCGGCGCGCGGCGCGCGGCGCGCGACCATCGATGGCCCGACGCGCGGCGCACGCGCCACGTGCTCGTCTGCGTTGTCGTTCGCGTCAAGCGGTGCGCCACGTGCTCGCCCATCCGCGCGGGTGCTCGCGTCTGCTAGCCGCCCACGTTGGCGCGCAAGCTGATCGGACCGCGCTCTGCGAAGCCGCAACAGCCCGCGAAGGCGGACGACGAGCCCGCTCCCAGACGCAAGGGGGGCGGCTACCGGGCGGTCGACGACCCGCGCCGAGCTTCTGCGCCGCACGTTGGCGCTCGATGTCCTCGAGTGCCCGGCCTCCAAGGGCAGGATGAAGCTCGTCGCCATGATCACCGAGCCGAGCAACATCGCCCGCTTCCTCACCGCGCTCGGTGAGCCGACCGACGTTCCAGGCCGCTCACCCAACCGAGGGCCGCCCTACTGGGGGTTCGGGGCGCAGGGCGCCGCTGGCGACCCGGAGCCCCGAGCATTGAAGAGCACCGTCCTGCGCCGCAAGGCGCTCGGGGACGCCGCGTAGCCGCAAGAACATCCCGGGCCAGACCAACGCCCGGAGGGCGATGTATGCCCGCGGCACGCCGATGCGCCCCTTGGCGCGCTCTACGCCGCGCGGGGCCCGCTCTTTCGACCCATGAACGACGCGTCGCGACGCGCGCGGTCCCGCCACTTCGATTCGCCGCGCCACACTTCTTCGCGCAGCGATCCGGCTTCTTTTACCTACGCGCCCTGATCCTCGTCACCCACGAGGAGCCTCTCGACCTCGTCGTCCTCCTCGTCGTCGAGCGCCTCCGCGATGCCCTCCACCGCGTCGTCGATGTCGACTCCGATCGCCTCGTACGTCTCTTTCAGGTTCCTGTCTCTCATGACGTCTCTCCGATGCCCGCGGCCCAGTCCAGCACCGCGAACCAGTCTTCGTTGCCCAGGCGCGCCTGGATGCGCGCGCACAAATCCTCGTCGTCGAAGACCTTTTGCAGGGCCCGCTTCAGGGGCTGGATCTTCGGGTCTTCGGCGCCTCCTGGAAGCATCGCGACGACGCGCTGGAGCGGCACGCCGAGGAGCTTGTAGAGCTCCGTCTCGCGCGCGTTCGCGTTCTTGAGCCGCTCGATCGCGATCTCCTTCTGGCCCTGCACGATGGCCAGGCTCGCGCTCGTCTCGGCTGCCTTCGTCAGGAGCTCGTTGGCCTTCCGCTGGTCGTCGTAGAGCTCCGCGATCCGCCTGTCGCGGTCCTTGATGGTCGCTTCGCGCGCCTGGATCGTCCGCTCCAGAGAGTCGATCTGAGAGCGGGCGTCGGCCGCACCCCGGCTGTAGACCGCCCCGAGCTCCGAGGCGAGCTGATGGACGTCGATCGTCACGACCTGCTGGGTAACGACGGACGATGAGCCGGCGCGCGGCTTGGCGCTCATGCCGAGCCCTTCTTGGGATTCGCGACCCGCTCCTCGGCCCGGCGGCGCTCGGTCTCGGCCTTGTGCTTCAGGCCGAGCGACCGGCCGGCGTTCGCGCTGCTGGCGTTCGTCGAGCCGATGAGCGCCGAGCGGCACAGGCCGCGCAGGGTCGGGTTGGCGTCGCCCGCGAGCAGCGCGCCCAGGCCGCTGACCGCGGCCGTCGCGACCTTCACCGTGTCGCCGTCGTTGTGCCGCGCATCGGCGTACGAGACGCCGGACGCGATCGCGTTCGTCAGCGGCACCTCGACGACGAGGGGCATCGCTTCGTTCGCCTGGGCGTCTTCAAGGGCGACGACCAGATCAGCCTTCGACGCGCTCGCCAGCGCCGCGTCCATGGGGAGTGCGAGAGTGCCAGCCACAGGGAACCTCCTTCGTTCGAGCCGAGCTCGTTCGACGGAGGCTTAGCGTGCTGGCGAGGTGTCCCCCGCGGTTCCTACTCTGAAGGAGGTGTACTCGGACTCAGAGTACATAGTTGATGTGCGACGGTTTCCCGTGGAGATCCCGTGTGGTAGTGTTGGAGCTGCTTATGAAGGCCCGCCGGGACAAATCGTACTCTGAGGCCGTCGCGTGGCTCCGGTCCGATCCGCGGGTACGCGCCCCCGTCAGCCGCTCCCGGAGGAGCGACTTCCGCCGCATCGCCGCCCTGGGTGACACCTGGGGGGCACCCTCGATGCCCTCGGCGCGCCGTACTACGTGGTGCGATGGGTCGCCGGGCCTGGACGCGGGACGTGGAGGAGCGTGAGCGACGCTACCGGGCGGGGTGCGACGCCCTGTGGCGGGAGGTGCCGTGGAGCTGGGCCGCGTGGCTCCGGCTCCAGGCTACGGGCCGACCGGTCCGGCCGGCGCCGCCGCGGCACGTTCTGCGGTCGTTGTCAATCCTGCAAGTGCTACCCGAAGCTGCTCGGCGCTAAGACGAGGCTGCGCCGTACGGCGGTAGCCAAGCCAGGCGCTCCGAGGGGTGCCCCTTTGTGACGGGGGCGCAAGTACCGCAGCTACCCCACCTTCGACTAGCATGATGCCGAGGGAGGCTGTCGATGCCTGACGAACCTGTAAGCGGATCGAGTACGCACGATAGAGCGCCAGAATGGGAGGACCTCGCGCGAGAGCTGCCACCGCTCCAACATCTCCGCGACGCTTGGCTTCCCGTCGTGGAGGTAGACGCCCCAGTCGCTTTCCCGATCATACACTGGCACCGGCTGGCGGATGGCCGCTACTCAATTGACCCTGGCGACCAGGGATCCGCGTTCTTCATTTCGATGGGCCCCGTTGGCGGAGTGTTCCTGACCGCGAAGCATGTCGTGGAAACGCAGTCTTCCGACAAGCCCTATTATTTACTGATTTTGGACTCGATCGACGAACCGAAATCCTTCTACTCAGCCCGGGTTCAGGGGGTCGAATTACATCCCGATTACGATGCGGCGGTCGGGCTCGTGCGGTTAATAAAGCCAGTAAAATGTCTGAGCGTCGGTCGTCGTCAACTCCAGCCTGGAGAGCCCTTTGTGACCTTTGGGTATCCGAACACACAGCTCGTTGAATTTTACAACGACGAGCAGGAGCGATGTCTTGGCATCAACTACGCTCCAGCGCAGGTGAACGGTTTTGTGGCCGACTATCAGGATAACGAACGTCGGTTTGGTCCTGTGTACATTCACGAAACCCGCCTCGCATGTGGTATCAGCGGCGGTCCACTGATCTGTGCGACGGATGGTTTGGTGTACGCCCTCAACAGTCTTGGCTACCCACCAGACTGTGAGCTGGCACTCGCGATCGCACCGTTGCTCGACTGGCGGGTCAAACTCCTCGACGGGATGACGCTCGGCGAGTTCCTCACCCTGCACGAAAGAACTGCAGGAGTAACACCAGCGGGCACTGAGTAGCGCAGTCTGAACCCCGCGTCTCGGATGTCCCGTTCGCAGGACAACTGGCCCGTCAAGTAGATCGTCGCCGTCTGTGTCGGCGCAGGCATCAATCGGTGCGCCGCCTTCGAGCGTGACGCCGGCCTTCGGGCGCGTCACGAGAGTTTATGGCCAGAGCGGGCACAGCCTGCACGGCGGCGACGAACTCGCGCTGCTTCGGCTGTGTGGGCGGCGACCGCTATCCGGAAGCCCGGGACGCGCCGCGGTGGATTGTGACCGCGGGCCTAGGTAGACGGGGCACGTTGCAGAAAAAAGTTCGCCCGCGCTCGTCCTTCTGGCCGCACGCGTCGCCAAGACGGCCGTGGAGCGCATCCTGGCGCCAGGCGTGGTTGTCGCTGACCGCTGCCCGAGCTGCGGGAGCTCTGGGTGAAGCGCCCGCGGAAGGGGGCTCGCCGCCCGCCTGCCGCGTAACATCCCCGGAAGAAGCCGACGATGGAGGCGATCCTGGCTGAGCGCGGGATCGTGCTCGCCACGCTCGCGGGCATCCCGAAGCGCGACCGCGCCGACGTGGAGCAGCAGGTGCTCATGGGCGCGTGGCGCTCAGTGAAGCGCGGCAAGTACCGGCCCGACCCGAAGGATAAGCCGCGGGACGCGCTCCGGAAGTGGCTCCACGGCATCGCCTGGCGGCAGGCGGCGCACTACTTCGACAGCGCGTGGGTGCGTCGCGCCGTCCTGCACGCGGAACCGCTCGGCTTGCTGCGCGAGCCGGCCGGCCTGAACCTGGAGGCGCAGCTCCAGGCGTGCGAAACGCTGGAGGCACTGGCCGATCTGCCGGACTGGCAGCGAGAGATCCTGCTCGCTGTGGACCTTCCGGAGTCGCTCGTCGCGTACGCGCGGTCCCGCGGCATGCACCCCGGCACAGCGGCGAGCCGGCTCAGGATCGCCCGCGAAGCGCTGGCGCTGAAGCTCCGGCGGTGGCGCCGATGAGCAAGCCCAGGAGCGGCTCCGCCTTCCGATTGACGGCCGGACGCGAACGCCACGGCCGAGCTAAACACTCGAAACTACAGCACAATGTAGTTGTTAGCAGAAACTAACAAGTGAGCATTGATGCTCATAACCCAACTAGGGTATGATGCCCTAGGCGCCGGGGCCCGTCGCGCTCCCTTGACGGAGCGAGCGATGCGCGTGTAGGGTGACCCCCGTCAAGTTCACGTCGCTTAGGCGACGCATGAATAAGACGGGGAGCCAACGGTTCCAGCCGCGGGCTCCCCTTTCAACACCGAAGTGTTGCGCGGTGGTTCAGCCCCACCGAGTTCAGATGTGTATCTAGCGCAAGCTGGGTACTGACGTCAAGGGGCTGATCCGCCTTCGCAATCAAGCGGAGGGTTTGTGTCCCGACGTCGTCGTGAGAAGACGGTCCATTCAAAGACCGCCCATAAACGCATTCCTATCTTCAAGCTCCCGTTCGACGCTTCGAACGGGTCACGTGACGAACCGCCGCACGTGAACTTGCACCGAGCGATGAAGCAGCTCGTTCTGCCCATCTTCGGTCCGGGTTGCCCTCCACCCATCGATCCGAGCCTGCGTCGCGTAGAGCGACCGCGCCACTATCGGCGTCGCTAGTCGTCCAGGTCACCGAACAACGACAGTTGAACCCCCCGCCTCGGCTTCGGGGCGGGCGGCGGCTCTGGCTCTGTGGGTGCCACGGGCGCAGCCGGCACGCTGCCGACCAGCCGGAGGAAGCCCCGGCCGTTCGGCAGGGCCCTGGCGGGCGTCGTAGGCGCTCCGGCGGGCAGCTCCGGCAGCTTCAGCGCCTTCGGCTTCGGCGGCTCCGTGGACGCCTCAGCGAGCGCCGCGGTAACGAGCTCCTCGATGCTCCAGACGTGATCGGTCAGCCCGGCCTCCATGGCGGGCGTCACACGGTGCGCCTCGTGCGGGCGGCAGAAGTTGTAGAACGCCATGTGCAACGCGACGGCCGCCTTGTGGTGCGGGAGGCGCTTGCTGAACCCGTTGCAGAGCCGGGTGAACCGGCGGATGTGCATCCGGATCGTGAGATTCTGTCGCTCGATGTGGCTCGTGCTGGCGCGCTTCATGTCGGGCACCCCGAACACGGGCGTCTTCGTGATGAACGGCTCGCGCGGCGGCTCGTAGCGGTGGTCGTCATCCTTGCGAACCTTCCGGTTGTAGCGCTTGACGACCTGGGCGTAGTCGACCGAACCCGCAAGCGCGAACGATGAGCCGACCGCAGCGACGTAAGGCGCCCAGCCGTCGCTGTAGAGCTGCGGGACCGTGACCAGCCGAGCGCGTAGATCGGTGATGAACGCGCTCGTGTTCTCCTCATCGCGCTTCCCGACGCGGTAGCTGATGACCAGCTTCGACGCGCTCGCCATGCCGACGAAGGTGTACGCATCGCCGCGCTCCGCAGGATCTGTGTCCGTCACCCGAGACTGCTTTTTCTGGACGTAGCTCCAGATCTCGTCCACCTGGATCGTTCGACAGTCGACGTCGCGCAGCAGCAGCGACAGGATCGCCGGTTGGCTCACGCCGGTGAGCCGCGACGTGGGGCGGATACCCGCCCCCTCGACGAGATGAGCGACGACCTCGACGCGCTTCGCCATGGGCAGCACGTGTGCCATGCAGAGCCTTGCCTCTCCCCCTGGGCCGGCCCATCATGCGGCAGCGACGCGCGCTCTGTGGGCCACCACAGGGTGTGTTGCAGCCCCGTCTCGGGTTCCAGCCGAGGCGGGGCGCTTTGCTAAGTACCGTGCAAGGTAGCACGAAAAGCCTATGTTTCACGGCGTTTCGGTGCGGATAGGACACGCGCTGTCATAGCCAGAGCGCGTGATCGCAGCCTGTTTGACGGCACTTTGGCGCGATGGCGCCTGACCAACCGGACGCGCGGCCGGCGTGGTAGGCTCGCCGCATGCGCGTGCGGATCATACTGGAAAACGTCGGCCACACCATGTCAAAGCTCATCGAGCTACCCGAGCCGCCGAAGGTTGGCGATGTTGTCACCGTCGACCGCGGTCGTCAGCGCGTCGTCGGTCGCGTAGAGCACGAACCGGAGACCGACGTACACGTGGTCAGTCTGACGGAAGACGAGTACGACCTGGAGATCTACCTACATCCGCGCATACACCTTGAGCACCTTGCGGGGATGATGGAGGACGGGTGGGAGATCGAAGGCGAGGAGGAGCTCAGGCGAGAGCTCCGCGAACGACTCTCACGTCAAGGCGATCCAGGGCCCATTGCTCAAAATTGAGCACTACCCCGGACGAGGCGCCCGGCTGAGTTGCAACTCCGGCCAGGACCTCGAACGAAGCCGCGGGGGGAGTTGCAACTCCGGCCGGGACCCCGGACGAGGCGCCCGGCTGAGTTGCGACTCCGGCCAGGACCTCGAACGAAGCCGCGGGTGGAGTTGCAACTCCGGCCAGGACCTCGAACGAAGCCGCGGGTGGAGTTGCAACTCCGGCCAGGACCTCGAACGAAGCCGCGGGGGAGTTGCAACTCCAGATCGCCTCGTTCGAGCATCCCGGACCTGAACAGGTGAATACTCTCCACGGATGTGCCGTCCGCTACACCGGTAGCGGCGTCTCGGTGCCCCGGGTCGCCGGTGTCGCCCCGCCACCCGCGCCGGGTGTCGCCCCGCCACCCGCGCCGGGCGTCGCCCCGCCACCCGCGCCGGGCGTCGCTGTCGCTCCGCCGCCCGCGCCGGGCGCCGCATCCCCACCCGCGGGCGCCGCCGGCTCCTTCTTCGTTCTCTTCCGGCCCTGGCCGACCCGTCCGACCACGTAGAGCGACGGAAAGCGGGCCTCCCGTTGGGGATCATACCGCAGGAAGCGCAGCCCCAGCTCCTGCACCTCGATATAGAGCGGCTTGGCGAGCGTCCACGCGCGTTGGAGCAGGTCGTAGGCCTCGCGTGCCTTGGGGCTCAGCGCCGCGCCGAGGACGGTCAGGATCTGGGACGCGAGCCGCCGGGCATCGGCGAGGTCGGTCGCGCGGTAATGGATCGGGTCCTTGGACACGATGTCATGCTGGGCCTGGTAGATGTCCGCGTAGCCGAGGAGATCGTACGCGCGATCGAGGTAGCCGGTGCCGGCGCTGAGGCGGCGGAGGACGGGGCCGAGCTCCGGGCCGTCGCCGAAGAAGTGCTCGCAGACCTTCTGCAGGCGGGACTCGACCTCCGCCGACTCCTTGTCGAGAGCCGCCGACAGCTTGGCGCCGCTTGTGAACGCGCCCGCGGCGTCCGCCTGCCGATAGGCGTGGAGGAGGATGAGCGCGAGCGCCTTCAGGTGCTCGAGGTTATCGAGCTGGAACTCCCCCTGCGCGGCCGCGCCTCGGTACAGCGCGACGAGCGGCGGGGCCTGCGTGAGCGCGTGCACGGTGAGGAGGGCGCGGCTGGCCGACTCGATGTCGAGGCGCGGGACTTCCAGTCGATCCGGCGTGATGGCGGTGAGGCGCGGGCGATACGCGGCGACGAGCTCCTCGGCCAGCTCGGGATCGTAGCCGTGGGGCTCGGCCACGAAGCCCGCGAGCTGGGCGGATAGGGTGGTGACCGCGGACGGCGCGAACGCCAGCGGGTCGGTGCCAGGAACGAAGACGGACGCCGGGCCTTGCCGGCGCGAGGTTTTGTTGTTGGTAGCCATGATCAAGCGAGGCTACGGGCGGAGTGGCTCCATGGGGAACCGACGGGCACGATCCCGACGCCGCGCGGACGCGACCAGACGCGCGGGCGAACACGCCTTCTCGCCCCCTTTCTACCGCCCGGACGTTCAAACGGTCCGCACGCGCCGGGCACGGCGTCGGCCACTGGCCGAGCACGGGCGCGTCGCGCGCTGGCGGGAGCCGCGCTCGAGCGCGGGTTCGGGTGTCGATCATTCGCTCTGCCTCATCGTCTTTCAAGTCGCGCCGGAGGTGCGCGACCAGGCCTTTGATGCTCACCACGACCCCACGCTCTGGGTGGAGATCTCCCCGACTTCCCGAAGCCTCATGTCGTCACGCAACGCGCTGATGGCCTTTGTGCGTCGCTTGTAAAGCGTGGAGAGAGGTAGCCCTGCGTCTTCGGCTATCTTGGCCATCGGGACGCCGTGCAGGTCGTGTGCCACGAGAACGAAGCGCAGATCCGGATCGAGATCGTTCACTGCGTCCATGGTGCTGGCCCTGACGTTGTCGGACTCCATCGCAGTGGCGGCATCCGGCGCTGGGTCGAACACCTCGATCAGATCGACCAGCACCTCCCTGCGGTGCCGCGCACGCTCGTGGTAGTGCGCGGCAAGGTGTACAGTGATCGCGTTCAACCAGCGTTCCGGCCTGCCGCGCTTCGGGTCGAACCTGGGCCAGCTCTCCCAGGCGTTGACCCAGACTTGGCCCGCGACGTCGCCACGATGGCACCGAGGGACCCCCAGCCTCGCCAGCCAGCGCGGCACGGCACGGACCAGCATCGGGCAGAACAAGCGCGCGTGCGCGGCGGCGCGCTCGTCTACTTTCAGACGCTCCATGGCTTTACCCCGTGGGCGATCCGGCGCCCTATGATGATAGCTCGGCCCATGCCAACGGAGGCGTTGAGCGGCTGTCGATGGTCAGCGGGTTTTCCCGCGGGTGTTCGCCGCCGCGCCGAAGCGTAAGCCGTGGTTGGCGTCCCGGATCGCTCGCCCGTTTCCACTGAACGCGAGGCAGGCAGGGCTGCGCTCACCCATGGTTCCCGACTCCTGGTAGCGTCGTGTTCAGCGAAGAGCGCTCAGCGTCCTCCCAATCGGATCCGCGTGCAGGACTGGACCCACCTTCTTCACGCTGTAGCGGGAAGCTCGTCAGCGTGGCAGCGCGGCGCGCGAGCTCGTCCCCCGCCCCGGCGCGAACGGGGAGCGGCGACCGCAGCCGCGGCTGTGGAGGCGGCGGGAGCTTGGCCCGTGGGCTCGTGGCAACGAGATCTGGAGCCGGCACCACGGGCGGAGGAGCATCGGGCGCGCGACGAGGTATCGCGGGCGGAATCGGCGGCACTGAGATCGACGGCGGCGACGCCGCGGGACGCGCCGAGCTCTCGCGCTTGGTGATGGGCTCACCGATCCGCATCACCACCGTTTCCTCCGCGTCCGTTCGGCGGTCGTCGCGCAGCCGCCACAGGCGCTCCCAGTACCGCGCAGGCGTGCCGGTGAAGGCTTCCAGCTGCCGTGCGAGGCCGGGCGTCATGGGGAGGTCGCTCCTCAGCAGCCGCTCCACCTCCCTTGGTTCTAACCCCGTGCTCTCGGCCAGCTTTCTCCTCCACGAAGGCATCGTCGCGCAGAACGATTCGAGGACCCTGCCTGGCCCGGGGACGGAGCGCGCGCGGGCGTCTGTCAGCTCCGCGAGCGCCGCGTCGACGTGACAGTCCAGAAGGCGGCGGTATCGATCACGCTCCCCCGCGGCCTGCTCCTTCGCATCGGTGAGGGCGGCCTCCTCGTCATCATGCGCGTGCTCGCGCGCCTCGCGAAGCCCGCGCTCGCGTCCCAGCGCTTCGCGCGCGGTGACCGCGAAGCCGATCGCCACGCAGGCTATCATCGCGAGCCCGAGCGGCGAAATGAGCCACATCGCACCCAGTAGATCCTCCGTCGTATTCATCGCGTTTCGTCTCCTGGACGTGATCGTTCTTGTCGGGAACAAGGCGGATCTTCGCCTTGTGCTGTCCGAGGACATCACCAGGGTCACCGCCTGCTAGCTGCCGAAGGACAGCCGAGGATTCAGCGAATCTGCCGGAGGAGTGCTTCGCGCTCGGCGGCGAGCCGCCCACGGGGGAACTCCCGCGCGTGGGTGTTCAGCAGCCGGAGCGCCTCGAGGTTGGCCATGGCGTTGCGGGCCTCGATGGCCCTCCGGGCCTGGTTGATCAGGCTCCTCTCGCGCTCGCCCCCAGTCGGTCGAACGACGCTCGCCGGAGATGCGGGCCGGCGAGCGCTCGTCGTCGAGGGAACGGGCGTGCTGCTCGCCACCGCCTGCGCGCGCGCGCTTCCTTGCTGCCTCGGCGACGACATCTCGCGCGCGATCGGCGCGACCGGTGCCGCGGCGCCGTGCGCGCGTTCTCCACCGGCGGGCGCCGCGGCGCCGTGCGCGCCGTCTCGCGCAGGGGGCGCCGCGGTGTCCTGCGCCGCGGGCCGGGTGGCAGGGACCGCCACCGCCCCGAGCCACGATTGCACGTCAGCCAGGGGCGGCGCTGACGAGACGACCGCGCCGGTCAGCACGACGAGCGCGCCCTGAACGAGGATCCTCACGCCCAGACGGCGCAGCGAGGCCACCCACGACGCGCGACGGCCGAAGCCCAGTGCGAGCGGCACGCAGGCGCTGTCGTCCCTTCCCTGAGAGCGCTGCTGATCCTGCCACCGCTCCCGCTGCGCCCGGAGCGCCTTGCGCGCCCGCCAGTGTCGCGTCCTCACCGTGGCCAGCGGGAGTCCCTGCTCGGTGGCGATCTCGGCGAGCGGGACCTCTTGCAGATCGTGCTTGATCAGGAGATCCCGGTACTTGGGATCGAGTTGGTCTATCAGCTGCCGCGCGAACTCTTCCCGCTGCCGTCTCCGCAGCAGCTCTTCCGGCGTGGGGCACTCGTCTCGGACCTCGCACTCATCGAATGACGTCAGCACCTCGCCGCGGCGGCGTGCGTCACGGACGTGATTGCGCGCCTGGTTGATGGCGATCGTGACGCGGTACGGAGCTGGGTCTGCCCCCGGGTCGAGCCGCTTGTCGGCCTCCAGCCCCCGCAGCAGCGCTTCCTGAGCGATATCCTCGGCGTTTCGCGCCGGCACGCCGTGGCGCCGGGCGAGGCGCCGGAGGAGCTCGAAGCCGGGGGAGACGGTCGCTGGCTTGTCCACGGTCAGCAGCACACTTGAGCCGGCCCAAACGCTTCAAAAAATAGAACCGAGGAGCAACTTTGGTCGGACGATGTGCTCCAGGGTAGCACCATCAGTTACACAAATCGGGGCTCGCCGACGGCTGAGCGCATTCCGTCATCCGGCCGCCAATTCTCGCCCAAGCGGTCGAGACGTCGCGGTTTCCGCCGGTTGACGCCGAACGGCCGGCGTTAGTACCGTCACTGGATGCGTCACATTGCGCATTCGCTCTCGATTCTTCTCACACTCGGGGCCGCGACAGGCTTCACGACCTCTGCCAGCGCCGACGATGTCCCCCCGAAGGCGCGACAGGCTTCACGAAGTCTGCCAGCGCCAACGGTGTCCGCCCCGAAGGCGAAACCGAGCCACGGTTCATCGGTGAAGGACCCTGTTCGCCGTGGTCGGCTAGCGCGCAATGCCGGACGGTGGATCGAGGCACACGCTGCCTACAAGGCTGCTTTCGAGGCCGCGGACCCGACGACCAGCACCGAGCGAGAGCGGGCGGAGATCGCCGGCGAGCTCGGCCTTTGCGAGGTCGCATTGCACAGGTACCGCGACGCGGCCGAGCACCTTGCCAAGAGCCTCGAACAGCGCGAAGCGCTGCCGGAGGCGCTCGAGCGGCGATTCGAGGCAGGACAGCGCGAGGCAGTGAAGCGCGTCGCCACACTCGCGCTCTCGGTCGATCCGCCTGACGCCGAGGTGCTCATCGGTGGCGAGCGCATCGGGAGGACCGCGCGCACTTACACGCTCTTCTTCGAGCCGGGCAAACACATCATGGTGCGGGCTCGGGCACCGGGCCACGCAGACGCGTTTCAGGGTTTCCTCGGCGTGGTGGGCGCGGAGCACCAGATGACGCTGGAGCTGTCCCGTGCGGCGGCGAGCAGCGCCAAGGAGGCGAGCAGCGCCAAGGGCACCGCGCCAGCGACGCCGACCCCCTCGCGCACGTTGCCCGCTGCGCGCGCGCAGGCTCCCAGCCCGTGGGCCTCCTGGCCGGGGACGCTGCGCATCACGGGGATCGCCGTCACGACGGCTGGCGTGACGGTGGGCACCCTCCTCATGGTCCGGGCGGGCAAGCTCGATGACGACCTGAGCGCCCGGCGAAACCGGCTCCAAAGCGAGCCGTCATCGAGCGCGTCGATGTGCTGGCAAGCGCCTCGGAGCTCGCCGTGTGGCGAGCTGGCGCGCCTGCAGGACGCGCGCAACATGCACGGCCGCGCCGGTCTGGCCGCGGTGATCACGGGCGGTGTCGTCGGTGCCGTGACCGCCGCGTCGTTCTTCACGGACTTCTCTTTCCTGGCATTCAAGCCGGCGCGGGATCGGGTCAATGTCTCTCCCGTGGCGAATGGGAACGAATTTGGGGCGCGAATCGAGGGGGCATGGTGACCACGCGGGGGGCCGAGAGCATGAGTTCGCTGGTAGACCGACGCGCCGTGACGTCGGTCGTCGCTCTCGCAGTCAGCGTGTGGGGAGCTAGCCTGCTGACAGCTTGCGCTAGCTATTCCGATGATTGCGCGGAAAAGCTGGCGTGTTCTCCAGATCCGGAGCCTCCGCCCGACCCGTGCGCGGCAGAGCCCGGCACAGCGCCAGCGCTCGACCAGTGCGGAGTGTTTGTCAGCGAGCAAGGTGACGACAAGAACGCTGGCACGAAGGACGCGCCGGTGAAGACCTTGCAACACGCGGCCGGCCTCGCCGCGCAGGTTCGCGACAACGGCCAGGCGCCGACTCGGCGCGTGTACGCGTGCGGCGGGGTGTTCGAGGAGGCCATCTCGCTCCCCCAGGGGGTCGACCTCTGGGGCGGCCGTCTGTGTGCCGGCGGCGACTGGTCCTACGGAGGGCCGCTCGACGGGCAGCACGCGTTGACCGTCATCGCGCCGCCCGTGGGGATCCCGGTCCGGGTCCTCGGGGGGGACGACGCGGTCCTCGCGGGGGAAGACGCGACGTCGGTGATCGTCGGCGTGCGCGCCGTGGCGGCCGACGCCTCCGCGAGCGACGGCAAGTCGTCGATCGCGATGGTCCTGAGCCATGGGGCCAGGGCGATCGTGCGGGCAAGCGAGATCTACGCAGGCGACGGCAAGGATGGAGAGCCGGGCGAGGACGCGCCGAGCTTTCGCGCGAACGCCGGCGTGGTGGGGAACAACGGCGCGGACGCCTGCACCGCGGACGTGGCGCTGGGCGCCCTTCCGGTCGTGACCGTGTGCGGCGATGGCATCGAGTCGAGAGGTGGCTACGGGGGCGACGGCGGCCTCGAGACGGGTGGCGATGGGGCTTCAGGACTGCCGGAACCGGTCGGGAATCCGGACGAGCGCGGCCTGGGCGGCTTCGGCGCGTCCAGCATGGCGTGCAAGGAAGGGCAGAAGGGAGCGGACGGCGCCCCTGCAGAGCGCGCTGCCGGAGCGCTTGCCGATGGCCTCCTGGGCGTCGACGGATGGGCCGGCGTCCGTGGGGAGGACGGGAAGAAGGGCGGCGTCGGTCAGGGCGGCGGTGGGGGTGGCGGCGGCAAGGGGCGCGACGACTTCATGAACGCGTGTCCGACCGGTCGGCCTCAGGGCGGTGCGGCCGGCGGATCGGGCGGCAGCGGCGGGTGCGGTGGCGAGGGCGGCAAGGGGGGCGACTACGGCGGCGCGAGCATCGCGATCGTGGCGCTGTACGGGAGCGACCTCACGGTCGTGGACAGCAAGGTCCTCGGGGCCAAGGGCGGCGATGGTGGGGTCGGCGGAACGGGCCAGTGGGGAGGCGCTGGCTACGGCGGCGGCAATGGTGGACGCGGTCTTGTGACCGACAAGTCGGTTGGGTGCCGCGGCGGCTTTGGCGGCCGAGGCGGCCGAGGCGGCGATGCCGGCGGCGGCCTCGGGGGCCACTCGCTCGGCATCGGATCCGTGGGCGCCTCCGTGACCCTTCTCCCGGATGCGACGGTCTTGCCCGGACAAGCCGGCACCGGGGGGCTCGGCGGCAATGCAACCCCGGAAGCTCTGTCCGGCACAGGGAACGACGGGACTGCGCTCTTCTGGTACAGGTTCGATGAGCAAGATCCGGAAGCGCCTCGATGAGCCGCCCTGCGCAGGCGGCGCACGTCAGGACACGCACATGAAGAAGACCTCCGCTGCACCCTTCGTCCTTCTGTTGTCGCCGTGGGCCACCGGCTGCGGGACCGTGCCCGACGTGAGCGACGCTGGCGTGATGCCTTGTGAAGGCACATCGTGCGAGGACGAGCCGCCTCCGGAGTCGGTCTGCGTCGAGCACGTCGCCGCCGATATCCTCGACGACGGTTGCGGCGTGTTCGTCGCCGGAGCCTACGGTTTTGGCGACGACGGGAACCCCGGCACGAAGGCGAAGCCGGTGTTCACCGTCGAGCGCGCCGTCGAGCTCGCGCGCGCTGGACGAGGGCGCGTGTTCGTCTGCAACGACGGATTCCGGTTGCATCAGGTCAGGCTGCCCTCCGGCGTGGATCTCCTCGGGGGCTTCGACTGCCGGAAATGGGTGCGCAGCGATCTACCCAAGCGGTCCTCGTTTTTTCACGATCCGGTCCCCACTCCCATGGTGATCATCGAGCCCGCGGGCCCGGAGGACAGGGGGGCCGCGGACGGGGTGTCGACGCTCGCCGATCTCTACATCCAGGCCTGGGGACCGACCGGCGTGCTCGCTCAGTCCAACACGGTGGTGGAGATCCTGCGGAGCGAGATCTCCGCCAGCAATGGATGGGGAGGCGTCGATGGCGAGGAGTGGCCGTCCAGGCAACCAGACGGACCGGATGGCAATTTCGGTGGGGACGCGTGCTCGGCGACACGCGTCGCCGGCGGGCCTGCGTCCGTGAACCGGTGCGAGAACGGGCTCACGAGCGTCGGCGGCAAGGGAGGGGACGGGCTGTCCGACAGCGCCGAGGATGGCGGCGACGGGGAGCCCGCCTACGCTTCGCCCTCGCGCGGCGGTATCGGGGAGCGGGACAACGTCAGTTGCTCCATCGGATTCACTGGGGGCCCGGGGGCTCCTGGAACGCAGGGTGCGCCCGGCAAGGGCATCGGGCGCCTCACCGAGACAGGATGGGAGGGCGACACGGGGGGCGAGGGCACCTGGGGCACGCCGGGCCAGGGCGGCGGCGGCGGTGGCGGTCGCTGGGGCGGGCTCGCCCTGTGCGGCGTGGCCTCCAAGGGAGGCCCAGGCGGAGGCTCGGGCGGGGCCGGCGGTTGCGGAGGCCGAGGGGGCCGCGGGGGAGCGGCCGGACTGCCGTCCATCGGCGTCGTCGCGCTTCACGCCCGGGTGACCGTGCGCGATACAAAGATCACGGCGGACGATGCCGGCTGGGGCGGCGACGGCGGGGAGCCCCAGGACGGCGGCCGAGGCGGCAGAGGCGCGCCGGGCGGAGTGCTGGCGGATGAACTGGCCGCCTGTTTCGGCGGCCGGGGCGGGCAAGGAGGGCCCGGCGGCTACGGCGGCCCAGGGCGCGGCGGCGACTCGATCGGCATCGCCTATCTCGACGAGGACCAGCTCACGCTCGAGGGCGTCACCATCGAGACCGGACAGCCGGGCAAGGGCGGGACCAGCTGGAACCACGATGGCACGACAACGATGGGGCCGAGCGGTGAGGCCCACCCGACGCTTCGCTTCCCCGAATAGCCGAAAGGACGGCGCGGATCGCCGGTTTCTCGTCCGGCTCGCCCACGTCGTGGATGCCATAATAGGGCCCGAGGAGGCTCACGTGGAAGCCGAGCGAAGCCCTGTTGCTGAGCGATGGAACGGGCTCGAAGTCCTTGTGGCGATAGATGCGGGCCGAGTACGCCGGAACGATCCCACCTGACAACAGGTGAAGCGATTCGTTTTGAATTCGGTATCAATCTCCCAGGCGGCGGATCATCGCTTTCCATGCTGGGTACTCCGCTCGCCCGCGGGTTGCGGCTCCAACCAGGCGGCGGTACTCCTCCGTATCGTCGTAGACGGGCAGGGCGATGTGTGCCCGCGGCACGCCGATCCGCCCCTTTGCACGCTCTGCGCCACGCGGGGCCCACTCTTATTTGTTGTTCTGTGCTTTGGTCTCGCGGCGTGCAATTACGATGTAGGGGAATGCTATGTCCGGGGTTCGGGAAACGAAGGTGCCGGCGGCAGCATCATTACCCCGACTGGAGGGGTCGGAGGCTTCGGGTGGTATGTGCCACTGGAGCCGCAAGATCACACGGGCTTCGATGCGGATCCGTGCTCGCAAACCGTGGAATGCACGGTCACGTGGAAGGCTGGCTCGGATGTGTGCGGTAACCAGGGCGCGGCCGGCAGCTGCACAACCAAGTATCAGGGCGAGCACGCGAGCTTGGACGAAGCCAAGGATCGATGTGAAGAAGCCTACGGGGTTCGAAACGGCTCCGGTGCGCAGTCATGCGACTCGTGTCGGTGGGCGACAAGCTCAAGCTCGTCCGACTGCAAAGAGGCATGCAAGGAAAAGTGTGACAAAATTCATGATCGATGCCACGAAGACTGCAACAAATATGACCGCACTCAAAGCTGTCGCAAGAAGTGTAACGACGAGTATTCCTCGTGCCTTAGGGGTTGTGACCGAAATTGTTAGGAGGATCAATGCTGGAGCTCACCACGACATTTACACCCGCGGACGGGAGTTCGCCTCGAACCATCACACTTCGGGTCAGTGACGTGCGTCCGGACCCAGATGGCTTCACGTGGTCCGTGGCCGTCGATGTGCTTGGATTCAAGTATGATGACAGTGTGCGCCTGAAGCAGGTGGACTGGGCGGCTGCGATTGAGGACGCAGGGCGATTCATCAAGAAGATGGTGGCAGACAAGGTGGAGCTTGCGGGCGGAGGAACGCTCGACCCGCCCATTCTTCCTCCGGAAACATAGGCCTTCGACTACACGATGCGGCGCGGCGACCATGGGCGGCATCCGCAGCCCTTCGAGCTGGAGATAGCCGAGCGGCCCTGCGCGAGGCGCCGCTGGAGGTCCTAATGCTGTTCCAAGCGATGCCTCTGCCCCGAGTTGTCATGAGGTGTCCGCCGGAGATCGCGAATCGCTGCCGGTCGTCGTCAGGTCGGGTTACCAGCTCCTGGTCACCCCGCCGTTCCAGTTACCACATCCCCTGGTAACGGCCTCGTTGCGACGCTCACAATCCATTGAAATTCAATGACTTAGCGCGATGGCCCGAGAGCTGCACCAGGGCCGGGCAGGAGGTTTTCCCATGGTAACCGCATCGACGTCCCGCCACCTCACGCTCCCCTTCGTCCTCTCCACCCTGATCGTCGCGTGCGCCGGAACGACCGACAGCGGTAGCTCGAACGACGGCGCGCCGCCCGACCCGGCGCCTCACCCTGGCCAGGTCCCCGACCAGCAGCCGGCGCCCGGCGTGAACTCGGCGCCCGATCTCGCGTACCCTGGCAAGGGCTTCATCGTCCACGAATGGGGCACCGACACCGTGGTCGTTGGCTCCGACGGCTCGCTTCAACCGGGGCTGCACCACGAAGAGGAGGACCTCCCCGCCTTCGTCTATGACCGGCTCGAAGCCGGCTCGCTCGATGGCGCGACGTCGACGAGCGTCAACGTGAAGATGGAGACGCCGGTCACCTACTTCTACGCCGAGGAGCCGCTCACCGCGTTCGTCCAGGTCGCGTTCCGCAAAGGGATCTTCACGCAGTGGTACCCCGCCGTCCGCGAGTTTTACCCGCCCATCTTCGCGCCCAACACCGTTGCTGGCGTGACGACGTACAAGGACCCGGCGTTCGACCCCGAGTTCCCCTTTGGCTCGCCGGTGTGCTCAGAGATGTACGGCCCGAACGCGAACGGCTATCTCGAGTGGGGTGCGCTCGAGATCCTCGGGCGCGACAGCGACATCCCCCTGCCCGAGGCGCCGCTCGATCGGTTCACGTGGGCCCACGCGCGCCAGGTCGGCGCCAACCCGCTCCGCATCGCAGGCGTGCCCGGCGCGACGGAGGCGCCCCAGCACGAGCGCTTCCTGTTCTATCGAGGGCTCGGCAACTTCGACCTGCCCGTCCGCGTGACGGCCGGTGTCGACGGGGCGATCTCCGCCGAGAACACCCTCGGCGAGGCGATCGGCACCGCCTTCGTCCTCAATGTTGGCGCCTCGGCGGGCGCGTTCGTCGCGCATCCCGAGGGTATCGCCAGCGGTGGCACGCTCGTCGAGCATGCCCCCTCGCTCGAGGGAGCTCCACCCCTCGACGAGTTCGTCGAGGCGCTCGGCGTGAGCGTGATCGACGCCCTCGACGCGACCGGCCTGTACCATGACGAGGCCGTCGCCATGGTGAACACCTGGAAGCGCCAGTGGTTCCGGACGCCGGGCGTGCGGGTGCTCTACCTCGCCCCGCAGGCGTGGACCGACGCCTCGATCCCGCTCACGGTCCAGCCCACGCCCGACGCCGTCGTGCGCATGATGATGCTCCGCGTCGAGGTGCTCTCCCCCGAGACCGAGGCGGCCGACGTCGGCGCGGCGCGGCGGCTCGCAGACCCGTCCACCGCCGGCGAGGCCGAGCGCCACTTCGACGACCTCGGGCGCTTCGCCGAGCCGCGCCTCCGCCGCGCGCTCGCGCTCCTCGGCGAGCCCGCGTACGGCGAGCCCCTGCTCGCGCGCATCGCAGCCGGAGCGACGGCGAGCGCCGCGCGCGAGTAACCTCTCCGCCATGCACGCCCCACGGCGCGAGCCCTTCGTTGCCCATGCTCGGTACGAGCCGGGCGAGATCCTCGGACAGGGAGCGCAGGGCGTCGTGGGGCGCGTGATCGACCGCGAGGCGCGAGGGCGCGAGCTCGTCGCGAAGGTGTTCCGTCAGGGCGCCTTCCGCGAGGACACCCTGCTCGGCGAGTTCGCGCTGCTCGCGCGCCTGCGCGTCCCCGGCGTGGTGCGGGCGCACGATCTCGGGCGGGACGAGCGGACGGGAGTCCCCTTCCTCGTCGAGGAGTACGTGGCCGGCGACGACGCCGCGGCGTGGGTGCAGGGGGCTCCGGCCGTCGAACGCCCGGCGCGGCTCGCGCGCGTGCTCGGCGGCGTCGCGATGGCCCTCGCCGCCCTGCACGACGCGGGGTTCGTGCACAGCGATCTCAAGCCGGCGCACGTCAGGATGCGGCCCCTCGGCGGGGGCGGCGCCGAAGCCGTGCTCCTCGACCTCGGGGCGGCGGTGTCGAGGGCGCGCGCGCCGGGCGGCGCCGTTGCGTTCACCTCGGCCTTCGCGGCGCCCGAGCTGCTCGCCGGGGGCACGCCTTCGCCCGCGTCCGACCTCTACAGCCTGGGGGCGCTCGCGTGGTGCTCGGCCGCAAGCCACCCGCCCGGGCCCTGGCGCGCGCGGCGCCCGCTGCGCGACGCCGCCCCGTGGGTCCAGCCGAGCGTGGCCGAGGTGATCGAGGCGCTCCTCGCCCTGCACCCGCGAGACCGCCCCCCCGAGGCCCGCGAGGTGCTCCGGCAGCTCGGCGTCGCGGCCGCGGAGGCGGGTATCGCCGTCGGGGCGCCGCCCGCGCCCATCGGGCGGGAACGCGAGCTCGAGACGCTGCAAAAGGCGCCTTCAGGACGCGTGCGCTACATCACCGGACCGAGCGGCGCCGGCAAGAGCCACCTCGGCCGCGAGCTCGTGACGCGGGCGCTGCTCGGCGGGCGGAGCGCTCGGTACGTGGCGTTCCCGCGCGAGGCCGACCCGCTCCTGCCGCGGCTCATCGCGTTCTTCCGGGGCGCCGAGCGCGCGCCGCCGTTCGTGACGCCGCCCGGCGATGGGCTGCCGCTCCTGCTCTTGCTGGACGACCTGGACCAGGCCCCGGCCGAGCTCCGCGCCGCGCTCGACGCGTACCGGTGCCGGCCGGCGGCGCCCGGCGGCGCGGCGATCGAGGTGGTCGCGACGGTCCGGAGCGCGCCCGAGGGCGCGGAGTGCGTGGCGCTCGATCCGCTCAGCGACAGGAGCTTCGGCGCGCTGTGCCGCGCGCTCGGCGTGGACGACGAGGCCCGCATGCGAGAGGCCGCCGCGGCGTCGGGGAAGAACCCGGGGTGGCTCTTCGCGTCGCTCGGGCGCGTGCCGCTCACGGAGGACACGGCGATCGAGCGTGTGCGCGGGCTGTCGGCCGACGCCTGCGCGACGCTCGCGGCCATCGCGATCGCGGGCGGCGCCCTGCCCGAGGCGCTCTGCCGTCCCGGGTTCGGGCGCGGCGGCCGTGCGGCGGTGCGCAGCGGCGGGCAGCCGGCCGCCTCCGGCGAGCGGGCCCTCGGCGAGCTGCTCGCGGGTTCGCTGATCGCGAGGCGGGAGGAGGCGGCCGGCGCGCTCTACACGCTCTCCGCTCCGGCCCTGGCGAGGGAGCTCGCCGCGGCGCTCGCCACGCCCGAGGTCGCCGAGGAGGTCGCCGCGGCGCTGCTCGCGGATCCCAGCGCGCCTGCGTCGGCGCTCCTCTCGGCGGCGGCGTCGCCGTGCACGAAAGCCTGCCGCGCGCAGCTCCACGAGCGGGCCGCGGCGCAAGCGCGCGAGGCCGGGCTGCGGTCGGAGGAGATCGACGCGCTGCTCGCGCTCGGCGAGGACGCGGACCGGAGGACCCCGGGGCTCCTGTGCAGGCTCGAGCGGCTGACGCGGGACGCGGGCGTGGGTGCGGCGCACCCGCAGGTCGTGGCGTGGCTCGACGAGGCGGCGCAGCGGGACGAGCGGGTGCTCGTGCTCGCGCTGCGGCGGCGGGCGGAGAAGCGCGCGCGGGATGGGGACGCGACGGCGGCGAAGGAGCAGGCGCTCGCGGCGCTCGCGGCGGCGCGGAGGCTCGGCGGAGGGGCGGCCGAGGCGTTCGCGCTGTCGACGCTGGGGCTCGTGGCGCTGATGCGCGCCGACTGGGGCGAGGCGGAGGCGTGGCTCGCGGGGGCGCTGGCGAAGCTGCCCTCGGCGGGCGAGCGCGCCGACGATGTGGAAGAGGTGGCGCGGCTCCACCACAACGCGGGCATCGTCGCCCTCTACCGCGGCCAGGTGGACGACGCGGTGCGGACGTTCGAGGCATCGCTCGCGGTCAAGCGGAGCCTCGGGGACCGAGCCGGTATGCGGTCGTGCCTGATGAACCTGGGGATCGCGCTCGGGAAGGCGTCGCGTTACGAGGACGCCTTCCGCGCGCTCGACGAGGCGATGCAGCTCGCGCGGTCGCTGGGTCAGGTGGCGGGGCGCGGCTGGTGCCTGTCGGCGCGCGCGGACATCGAGGTGCGCCGCGGCGACGCGCGCGCGGCGGAGCGTTGCATCGAGGAGGCGTGGGCGCTCGCGGCGTCGCTCCCTGCGGCGATCCAGGCCGATCTGGTGATCGCGCGGGCGAACGTGGCGTTGCTCGACGGCGACGGTCCGCGTGCGCTCGCGGCGCTCGCGGCGCTGGAGCCGGGCGTGCGGGCGAGCGACCCGCTGGTGGACGCGCGGGCCTTGGTGGCGGAGGCGCAGGTGTCCCTCACGAAGCTGCCGGCGGAGCCCCGGCGGGCGGCGCGGGGGGCGATCCGGGCCGCGCGGCGGGCCCGCGCGGCGATGCTCGCGGAGGTGGAAGCGCAGGCGCTCGACGTGCTGCGCTCGGCGCGGCAGGGCGTGCGGCGGGCGCCGGCCGCGGCGACGGCGCGGGGCGGCGCGCGCCCGGCGCAGGGCGCACCGGCGGCGGCGCAGAGCACACCGGCGGCGGCGCAGGGCGCACGGGCCGCGGCAGGCGGCGCGTATGCTGGCCGAGGCATGACGGCGGTGGCGAGCGGGGAGGACGACGCGCTCTGGGCATGGCTCGGGTCGGTGGCGGCCGCGGGCGACGGCGCGAACGCGGCCGCGGAGGGCGCCGCGGAGGCCGCAGTCGGGCTCGCACGCGCCCTCGTGCAGCAGTCGGGGGCGGAGCGCGCGCTGCTCGCCGTGGTCGACGAGCAGGGACGGGTGGCCGCGGCCTGGGGCGCCGACATCGACGGGATGGAGATCGCCGAGGCGGCCCGGCGCATCACGGCGGACCTGGTGCAGCTTGCGCTGAGCCGGGCCGCGTCCGTCCACTACCAGCGCGACGTGGAGACGCCGGGCGGCCGCGGCTCGCGGCTCCTGCTGCGTGGCGGCGCGGACCACGCCTCGATGGGCGCGCGCGCCCTGGCGGCGGGCGCGGCCGCGCCAGGTCCGGCGCTCCCCGGCGCTCTGCGCGCGCTCGTCGTGATCGAGCATCGGTTCCGCCCGGCGTGCTTCGACGCCGTCACGGAGGCGCAGGCCGCTCGCTGGGCGTCGCTCGCGGGGCTCTTCCTGCGGATCTTCGCCCGCCCCGGAGCGCCGGACGAGCCCCGCCGCATCGCCCGCCCCGGAGCGCCGGACGAACCCCGCCGCGAAGGCCTGGCGCCTGCCGGCCTCGCCTCGCTCGCCGAGCCCGCGCCCGATCTCCGGCGCGCCGAGACGACCGTCGTGCCCGCGGCCCCGCTGCGGAGGAGCTTCCCCGACATCCTGGGCCAGAGCGCCGCGCTGCGCCGGGCGCTCGCGCGCCTCGACGCGGCCATCGACAGCGACCTGCCCGTGCTCCTCACGGGCGAGACCGGCACGGGCAAGGAGCTCTTCGCCCGCGCGCTCCACGATCTCGGCCCGCGCCGTTCGCGCGAGCTCGTCGCCGTCAACTGCGGCGCCGTACCCGACGCGCTCTTCGAGGCGGAGCTCTTCGGCCACGCGCGGGCCTCGTTCACGGGGGCCGAGCGCGCGCGTCCAGGCCTGCTCGCCCGGGCCGAGGGCGGCACGCTCTTCCTCGACGAGCTGGGGGAGCTGCCGCTCGCGCGGCAGGCGGTGCTGCTGCGGGCGCTGGAGTCACGGCGCTATCGCCCGGTGGGCAGCGACGACGAGCGGCCGTTCGACGTGCGGATCGTCGCGGCCACGAACCGGGATCTGGCGCAGGCGGTCGCCGAGCGGGCGTTCCGGCAGGACCTGCTCTTCCGCGTGAACGCGATCGAGATCCACGTCCCGCCGCTCCGCGACCGGGAGGGCGACGTACCGCTGCTGCTCAACGGGTATCTGGGTCGGACGGGCGTCCCCATCGAGATCGCGCCGGGCGCGCTGGCGGCGCTCGATGCCTATTCGTGGCCCGGCAACGTGCGGGAGCTCGCGCACGTGGTCCAGCGCCTGGCCGCGCTCGGCGTGCGCCGCGTCGAGCTCGAGCACCTCCCGCGGGCGATGCGAGCGAGCGCGCGCCGGACGCCCACCGCCGCGGAGCGCCCCGCGGCCCCGGCCCGACCGCCGGCCGGTCCCGTCCCGCCGCCGGCCGCGGGGCGGAGGAGCTCGGGCGAGGCGCTCCGCGTGCTGGCCGAGGACGACGAGCGCGAGCCGATCCGGCGCGCGCTCGCGGAGACCGGCGGGAACATCAGCCGCGCGGCCGAGCGTCTCGGCATCACGCGCCACGGTCTGAAGAAGCGCATGACGCGCCTCGGCATGCGCGCCCCCTCCGGGTCGCAGAGGAAAGCGGAGTGAATCCCTCGTGAACGCTCTGCTGACAGAGAAGCAGGCAAAGACAGCATCGGAGGACTCTTTATGAAGGGCAGCGGTTCCGGAGCACTGAACACGTCGAGGCCCAGGGAGGATCACCATCGAGGCCGCGAGGCGGGAAGAATCGTCCCTCCGATCTTCCCGTGTCGCCGTCTTCGAGGTCCGAGCTCTCGCCGTGGATCGAGCGGGCGGCTCGCTCTCGCGCTGTTCATCGCGGGCTGCTCGCCGGCGGTCGTCGACGACTCGCCGGCTCACCTGCCGGACGGCGGAGGTGGCGCCCCCACCACGCCGCCGTCACCCGCTGCATGCGACGCCTCTGCGGCCGACGGTGTCGCGGTCTCCGCCTCGTACGTCCACGCAGGCGTCCCGCAGGCGCCCGGAGCTCCCCCCTACGCGATCGACGGCTGCTGGCTGGTTTACGTCGCGGCGCCCGAGGCTGGCGACGTGAGCGGCGATCTGAAGCTGCGTCATCTCGGCACGGGCGAAGAGCTCCTCCTCGCGCCCGCCGCCGAGGCGCCCCGCCGGCCTGCGCTCGCCGGCGATGTCGTGGTCTGGGAGGCGACGGAGAATGGAACACGCGTGGTGCGCGCGCGCCGGGGCGGCGAGACCGGTACGATCCCCGGCCCGTTCGATCATGCGGGCGAGCCGCGCGTGGAGGGAGGCGCGGTGGTGCTGACGGGCTGGCTGACCGCGGACGAGGCGGGCGACACGGACGTCTTCCTGTACGAGACCGGCCAGGCGGAGGCGGTCCGCATCGCGTCCGGCCCGGGGCAGCAGCGCTTCCCGGACATCTCGGCGACGCACGTCGCCTTCGCCGACTTCTCCGAGGATCCCGACGGCCGCTTCGACGAGGACGCGCGCGATCTCGCGGACATCGTGGTCTATGATCGACGTACGAGGCGCGCCACCCTGCGCGCCCGGGAGGGCAAACAGGCCTTCCCGATGCTCGGCGCCGGCGAGAGGATAGCCTATCTCGAATGGGCGCCGGTTCATCCGGAGCCCAAGTTCGAGCAGTTCGAGCTGCGGATAGGAGACATCGTTGCGCCAGGGAGCGGCGACGCCGTGGCGGCGAGCATCGAGATCGCGAGCGCGCCGTTCGTGCTTCCCGCGGTCCGTGGCGAGCTCGTCGAGTGGGTGGAGCGGCCTGAGGTGGGCGAGGCGTCCTTATGGCGGAGGCCGGCCGATCTCTCGGCGGCTGCGGTCGAGGTCCCCGGGCTCTCGGGGCTCGAGCTGTTCGGGCCGTCGGCCTCGGCGACGATCACGGTGCTCGGGGCGCGCTCGCCGGGCGGCGCGCTGGAGCTCCGCGGCATCCCGCGGTGATCCACAGGGCCACCTGCCGCGCAGGCTGGCTCCTCGGCGACGCGGTGCGCGTCCGGGAATGCCACCTCCCGGCGGCGATGGAAGAGCCGCCTGCCGGACAGCAATGGCGTCGTGGGCTGTCGCCGCTCTTGCCGAGCGCACTCAAGAGCACCGTCCTGCGCCGCAAGGCGCTCGGGGACGCCGCGTAGCCGCAAGAACATCCCGGGCCAGACCAACGCCCGGAGGGCGATGTGTGCCCGCGGCACGCCGATGCGCCCCTTGGCACGCTCTGCGCCGCGCGGGGCCCACTCCTTCGACCCATGAACGACGCGTCGCGACGCTCGCGGTCCCGCCACTTCGATTCGCCGCGCCACACTGCTTCGCGCAGCGATCCGGCTTCTTTTACCTACGCGCTCTCGGTGTGATAGAGGTGCTTCCGCTCCGGTCGAGCGTTCGCAGAGCTGACCGCCTTTCAGGGACCACCTGTTGGCCGAAAGAACGGATCACGTCCCAAGTTGCTACGTAGACGATGAGCCCTGCCCGTGCATCTTGACCGCAGCCGTGCCGCTTTCGCTGTCGACGATCTTGTTAATGACAGCCTGAACCGCCTGCCACCGCGTCGGTCGCGTCTCGATCTCCCCGGTAATTGGATTCCAAGCCGACCACTTGTCCGGTCCCGTTTGCTCAACCTCGATCTCGATCCTTGTCTTTCCCATGAGCTCCTCCACTGCATGACAACAGATCCCTACTACCACGCCAACGCGCTGCGGCTGTGCCGCTCGCTCAACTCAAGGACCGCGGTTCGATCACAGACGATCATATAGTCCGTCCAACGCATTATTGAGGAGCGTGTTCCGAGCGATGACCCTGACCGTTGACCTGGTCGTCTTCTCAAGCAACCGGTAATTGGTATCGTCAGGCTCGAGTTCAAGATGAAGCTTGTTCTCGAGCAATCCACGCAAAAGATACGCACACGAGTCAGCCGACCTGCTCACCAGGATTCCATTCAGAACACCTGTGCTAAGAATGATCTGAAGCGCGAGCGGATGGACCTCCTTGAAGAGCCTTGCTCGTCTAATTTCAAATCCTACAGTGGTCGCAACCAATATGCGTTCGACCTCAATGCGCAATTCCGACGTGAGCTCCGGAAGCTCGCCACGACTGATCGCGCTAACAAACTCTGTGTATTCTTCGCGAAGCCGCGTGGCACGCTTCATCTGGTCTTCGTCTTTCTTTTGCTCAGTATCCTGGTCTTTGGCCTCCTTCTCTTTGACATCTTTCCCACGAATCCGCTCGGACTCGTCTAGCAGAGCAAAATCAGCCCAATGCAGATGCACGATCTCGGTAATCTGCTTATCCGACAGAGCCCCGATTCTCGCCGTTAGCGCTTCGGTGAACAGACCGTCGTGGTCGAGGTCATCAAGATCCTCTGCAGTCCGCCCTTGTGCGAGCAACATCTCACGCAGTCGAAGGTCGGTCTCCGCGATCAACGACTCAGAGTCCAAACCGGCAGACGGCAAGGCAAGCTTCGGGACATAAACAATGACGGGCTTGCCCTGTCCCAGTGCCACCGAAGCCTCCGAATCCTTGCCGAATGAATCCGCCTTCTGTGCCATGTACAGAGTAACGCTCGCGCGTCGGAGCATCAAAGCTTCGACCAAACCTTTGGCCACACGATCCTCAATCCATGATTGTGTTGGATTGAAATAGCGAAGGCGCAGCGGAGCGATCTGGTCGTGGCGAAACAAACGAGCAACAAAACGGTTAACGGAGACGAAGTCTGACGTGTTTCGCATGGAGGTCGCCACATAGACGTCCATATGATCGGCGCTAATGTAATGGGACAGGTTCGACAGTGCCTGTGCCTGGATGCGCTCCATCTCCGATTCGTCTTTTTCGTCGCGGAGAATCCTGTTTGCTTCGTTCTCAAGATTCGCGGCGTTGGACACAAAGAGAGGCGACATGGGAGTGTGCGCCATCGTCGACCCCAACTCGCGCATCAGCGAGTCGATCTTTCGACGCCGCTTCTCGCCGAGTTCATCCAAGGCATGAGGACCTTTTACCCTCACCTCTTTCGCAAGCTCACGAAGGTACTTCGCGAGCGCTTCGCGTTTTCGCTTCTGTGTCTTGTATTTGGCGGCCGAGATGTAGCCCAGGAACTCAAGCTTGTGCTCCGGAATCGGAAGGATCCTGTTACCCTCAAGGCTTGCAGGATCTGGCGCATCCCAGACCGTACGATCTGTATAGGCGCTAAGATCTCTCGCGGCGAGAGGTTCCAAGACCGTCGAGAGATTATTCGAAGCGTTCATCTTGCGATACGCTTCGGCAAAAGTGCTAAAAAGCCGAATAGCCTCTTCGTGAAAACGCCGAATGGCAGCGTCGAATAGCTCAATCGACTGAAAGGCGGTTCCCCCAAGGTACCGATCGAAGAAAGCTCGGCTCATGCGGGGCACAGCGTAGAATAGAAGTATACTATTAAACGTATCAAAAGACTGGGTTGCGGTGAGCATCCCCGAGAATAGCGTTTTGATGGTCGCCTCGGCGGCGTGAACTGACTCGATGTCCACGGACCGGAGCCCAACCACTCGGCCTACCAACTCCCCGACGGATGCCTCGAACTGCTGACGAAGATGAGATTCATCCCTCGCGAACGGTGCCCAAGTTTCCCCGGGGATCCCAAGTTGTTCGGCAATCGCTCGAAGACTATCGGGCTTGGGCAGACGTCGTCCCTGTTCCAGTAGCGCAATCTGCGTTCGGTTAACAGTCGCCCCGCAGCATTCTGCAAGGCCCTCCTGCGTCAGCTTCTTCATCTCGCGGAACTGCCGAAACAAGTCGCCCAGGTCGCCCAATCGCTCAATCATTGCTGACTCCTGCCGTTGACGTTGTTGGAACGGATGTGGCTCTTTCAGACGGTGCTCTTGTCGGCTCCCGACCGTCTTCCGGGTGCCGAAACGCCGGAGAGCGGTCGGCGCTGCTCCTGACTTGAGAAGCGATAGCTTTCCGTGTTCCCGAGATAGGCCGTGGCGTACGCGACCTGTCAGCACATCGTGCGCGCGCGCTGGAGGATTCGGTCACGGCCTTGCTCGTTCGCGTCCAGCTCGGCGTCATCGGCCTTCGGGCCCAGGGCCGCCGCTCCTACCTGGGCCGCGGATGCACCAGCTCTCACCCCGCATGCCCGCTCCTGCTCATCGTGGGGAGGTAGCGTAGCCGATAGTCAACCCGACATGTCAAGCCTTCTGTACGGGCGATCAGGCGACCCGATCTCGATAGTTTTGCGTCGGGTTGTTGATGGCGGCGATGTAGCCGGCGGTGGCGACCTCAGCGGGCGGCCCGGTGTCCTTCGGCGGGGACGGTGGCGCCTGGATCGCGCTTCTGGAGAACCTCAGCCTCAGTAACGACTTGACGGACGCCATCGCGCATCGTCGGTTCGTACTTCGACGTGCTCCGAGCAGCCGTTCCGATGCGATCTGTCGAAGACCGGCCTCATGGATCGCGACCCGGTCGGCAGAACGGATCACGACTACAGCGGTCAAGATTCCCCGCTTAAACCCTGTACCGGCCCCTCCACAGCGCGGCGGGCAGCTCACGTCAAGGGCTCAAATCTGTTAGGATTTCCGCGGAGCGGCCCCTTGGCGTGAGCGGGCACCGCGCCCCCCTGCCTCGCGGGGTCCTAGCGGGCTTGCCCACGATCCGCTTGGCCGGTCCGGGCGCGATCCGATGGGACTGTCCGTGACAGCTCCGCCGTCCCGAGAGAGCGCGGCCCGTCGCAGCGCCGCGGGGAAAGGCCGCCGCCGGTGAGGGCGCGCTGACGGCCGCGCAAAAGCAGCTGCGCGAGCGGCCCCGTGCTCCACCGTCCCCAGAGAGCGCGGCCCGACGCGGCGCCGTGGGGCAAGCTGCCGCCGGTGACCGTGCGCTGACGACCGTGCGCGAGCGGACCCGTGCGCCACCGTCCCGCCGGAGCGCAGCCCGGCGCGGCACCACGGGGCAGACCCGCCGATGACGGCGCGCTGACGGCCGCGCGCAAGCCGCTGCGCGGCGGGCCCGTGCGCCACCGTCCCACCCGAGCGCGGCCTGTCGCGGGCCTTGGGGCAGGCCGCCGCCGATGACGGCGCGCTGACGCCGCATGCCAGGAGACGCACGACCGCGGCCGTGCTCCAGCGTTTCCGGAGATGGGTGCATGGGTCCACGGCGAGCCTGACGCGAACCCGCGCCAACGGGCGGCGGCTATGGCGGGCCCGGGCGTGGCGGTGACTCGATCGACATCGCGTACCTCGACAAGGACCAGCTCACGCTGGAAGGCGTCACGTATGAGCTGGGGCCGCCGGGCAAAGGCGGCACTCGCTGGGATTGGTCGGCGAGATGGTAACGGGGCAGGACGGGACCCAGGTCGAGACGCTCCGTTTCCCTGGATAGGATCGACGAGCGGGCGCGATGGCATGCACGGGAGAGGTACGCGCCGGAAGTGCAACGCGAGGCCGCTTCATCTGCTCGAGTGACGCGCTTCCCGCCGGGCAGCGCTGCACCGCAGACGAGGATGCCGATCGCCCGGACGTGGGCTTGCGCCCGCGGACGTCCCGCGCTCCGCCGCCTCCCACGCGGCTCGCAGACTGATTGCAAGTTTTCCTCCCCCCTCCATCGGCGGTGCCGTTCGTTTCAGCGCCTCCACGCGCGCAGCCTCCAGCCTCGACCGGCGCGGCGCCGTCGCCCGGCGCTTCTCCACGAGCTCACCGAGCACCTGCGTCGCGCGCTCCCACTGCGCCGCCGCACCCGGCGCGTGCGCGATCCTTCGCACGCCGTTCCAGGGCGCTTCGAGCTGATCGCACAGGTTACCGATCTCGGGGTGCAGCCGTGCAATCGCGCGTAGGTGGCACCGGGTCTGCTTGTTGATCTGGAAACACTCTTCGAGGACGTGGTTCGGCGCGCGGACAAGGCCGCACGCGAGCTCGTACCAGCGCCGCGAGCTCATGCGCCTACAAAAGAACCGCAAACCTGCCAGAGCGAAGCCTTAATTTTTTGTTTAACCTTAAAGAGCGTTAAAGCACAGTACAAGAGTCGGCTCCAGGCGAAGGGAACACGACGCGTCGCGACGCTCGCGGTCCCGCCACTTCGATTCGCCGCGCCACACTTCTTCGCGCAGCGATCCGGCTTCTTTTACCTACGCGCAGGGCTGGCTCCCACCCACGGTCAACCAAGAGCCGCCCCCAGCATCGCGCCAGCTCGGCCGTGCTCGTGACATGCTTGCCGAGCACCATGCCGCCCTCTTCGGCTGCGAGCTTACCCTTTGCCTTCCAATCCGAAAATTCCGCCTCAGACACATGCCGGAAAAAGATGGCTCAATCCCCTTCTACAGCGTAACTGCGGGGCGGATCGCCGGGCTCTGGAGGAGGAGTAGGAGCACGCAGCATGAACGGTCCGAGGAGCGCGAGGGTAAGCTAACGGTGGGCATCTGTCCATCCATCAGTCCCTCACGGCCGTCTCGCCTCAGTTCACCTAGTCTCCTGTTGGACACCGCGAACTCATGCGCGAACGGCCCGCGCGCGTTTCTTCTGTGGTCGAGCCCGCTCCGGCTTCGCCTCCTCGCGAGCACCGAACTCGAGACGACCGGTCATGTACCGCGCCGGCGACGTGCCGAGCGCTTTGCGGAACATGGTGACGAAGCTGCTCGCGCTCTCATAGCCGAGGTCGTTGGCGACGCTCTGCACGCTCGCTCCGCGCGAGAACCGCTGGAGGGCCAGGATGATGTGGAGCTGCTGGCGCCAGCGACCGAAGCTGAGACCGGTCTCCCGGACGAGCAGCGGTAGCGCGAGAGCTTCGCGCTCCGCGTGCGGGACGCCGACCCCATCCTGCCGGAGTGCCGCATCGAGCCGGCGAGTAAGCGGCGGCGCGCCGTCCGCCATGGCGCCGCCATGGGCGATGGCCCGCCGGGCTTTCGCGATGCCGCGGGAGATCGCGCAGTCGCCGCCTGGCCCGCGGCTTGCGGTCCCGGCGCCGTGTGGCCAGCGCGGATGGCTCCCCGGGCATCGTCTATGAGCGCCGTCACCCCGAGAGGACGACGCTCTACGAGGTCGTGCGCGACAACGTCGAGACGCTCTACGGAGCCATCGACGACGGCGCCATCGCCATCCGGATACCCGAGCGTGCGAAGAAAGAGCTCGAAGCCTATCTCGATTGCGGGCTGCTCTGCCGCGGCTTCGCGCGACTCCGGTGCGAGAGTTGCGACGAGAGCCGTCTGGTCGCCTTCAGCTGTAAGGGACGTGGCTTCTGCCCGTCGTGCCTGGGCCGGCGCATGTGCGCCACGGCGGCGAACCTGATCGAGGACGTGCTGCCCGAGGTCGCGCTGAGGCAATGGGGCGCGCACCATGCCGCGTCGAGGGAGGCGCTCTTGCGCTACGTCCTGAGACCCCCGATCGCACAGGAGCGCGTCGAGCTGCAACAGGACGGCCTGGTGCGGCTGTCGCTCAAGCGCGCCTTTGCCGACGGGACCGTCGCGGTCGATATGGCCCCGCTCTCGCTCCTGTGCCGGCTCGCGGCCAGCGTCCCGCCGCCGCGGTTTCACACGGTCAAGTACGCGGGGGTGCTCGCGTCTGCTAGCCGCCCACGTTGGCGCGCAAGCTGATCGGACTGCGCCCTGCGAAGCCACAACAGCCCGCGAAGGCGGACGACGAGCCCGCTCCCAGACGCAAGCGGGGCGGCTACCGGGCGGTCGACGACCCGCGCCGAGCTTCTGCGCCGCGCGTTGGCGCTCGATGTCCTCGAGTGCACGGCCTGCAAGGGCAGGATGAAGCTCGTCGCCATGATCACCGAGCCGAGCATCATCGCCCGCTTCCTCACCGCGCTCGGTGAGCCGACCGACGTTCCAGGCCGCTCACCCAACCGAGGGCCGCCCTACTGGAAGAGCACCGTCCTGCGCCGCAAGGCGCTCGGGGACGCCGCGTAGCCGCAAGAACATCCCGGGCCAGACCAACGCCCGGAGGGCGATGTGTGCCCGCGGCACGCCGATGCGCCCCTTTGCACGCTCTGCGCCACGCTCGACCCACTCTTTCGACCCATGAACGACGCGTCGCGACGCTCGCGGTCCCGCCACTTCGATTCGCCGCGCCACGCTTCTTCGCGCAGCGATCCGGCTTCTTTTACCTACGCGCCCGAAGCCGGCTCCCCGGGCCGCACGGTCGGCGCTACCGGAGACCGGCAATGATGCGCAGCGTCAATGAGGGTGAATCGCCCGCGTGAGGTGGTTCCCCGATGGCACGCGGTCCATGGACCTGTCGCTGATGTAGGGGACGTGAGCCGTACGGGAGCGTACCGACGCGCCGCCAAAACCAACCGACGTGGTCGCGAAGACCTGCTAGCTGTGGGTACCCCGCGCGGTGGGGTGGGGGCGCCGAAGCTTGGCGACCAAGCCCGATCGACCTTCAAGCCAGCCGATGGGCCCGCCTCGGACCCGTACCTGGGCCAACTTTTACCACTTGACAGGTGGTCGGCACGGAGGCTGATCTTTACTCATCAGGTCGCGCTCGCGCGCGGTTTCAGATGGCGATGCTTCCGCTCTTACTGGCAGCGGAGGGCAACGACCGGAACCAGGTCAGGACGTAATCCCTGCAGGTGGCACATCGAGGCGGGTGGGTCGAAGACTGGCGGGAATGAGAAGATGTAACTGGTAACCGCGCGCGACGCGCGCTAGTCGGCCAATTCTGCCGATTTTCCGCACTATTCTGGCGTGACACAGGCGAAAAATCGCTGTACGTATATGCGTAGATACAGCGTCATCCATGCAAGCGAGGCTGGCTGGCTGAACATGGCTAGCGAGCTCGACTACTCTCATGCGGTCTACCGAGCAGAGCGGGAATGAACTGGTTATCGGTCTCGTTGGTGCCATTGGCACCGACTTGAAAGCAGTATCGCAGTCGCTCGAGCGGGCGTTTGAGACGGTTGATTACCAGACTCGCGACATACATCTGATTGAGCAGGTCATGAGCCTGCACCCTCGCTGGAAGCATGACCCAGCTCTGATGCTAGAGGCAAGCTGCTCCAGGCGAATGGACATCGGCAACGAGCTTCGTGCTGCGTTGGAGTGGCCCGATGCGCTCGCCCTTCTTGCGATGACGGCAATCCAGAAGGAACGAGAGCGTACGCATGGGGAATTAGAACGTCCCATCAAGCGATGCGCCTACGTTCTTCGGTCGCTCAAGACGCCAGAAGAGGTTAAGTCTCTAAGACAGGTATACGGAAGCAATTGCTTCGTTGTCGCTGTATATGCATCGAAGAGAACTCGCGAGGCTGCACTAGCTGAGAGAATTGCTCATTCGCATTACGAGTCAGATCGGAGTCGCTACAACGGCGCTGCGAATCGACTGATTGAGCGCGACGAACGAGAGCACGGAGAAAGATTCGGGCAGAACGTTAGGGATACCTTCGGCTTGGCTGACGTTTTTGTCAATGCGGGCAAGGGCGTCGACGCCATGAGTCGGGATATCCGGCGATTTGTCGAGCTTCTCTTTGGGCATCCATTCAGCACTCCTACACGAGAAGAGTGCGGCATGTTTCAGGCTCATGGTGCTGGTCTGCGTTCGGCGTCCGCAGGACGTCAAGTGGGTGCTGCAATTGCGACTCTTGAAGGAGACATCGTTTCCGTAGGCACTAACGAGGTCGCCAAGGCATTCGGTGGGCAATACTGGGCCGAGGATGAGCACGATCAGCGCGACCATAAGCGAGAGCTGGATTCTAACGCCGAGATGACGAGAAACATTCTCGCCGACCTCTTCGCGCGTCTCAGGTATCGAGGGTGGTTGAAGCAGGAGCTAGCCGAGCAGAGTCTCGATGGTCTTCTGTCGCGGGCCGAGCAAGACCTGTTGAAAGCCATGCCGTCCAATGTAGTCGAAGACGAAGGGATCCCTTCGCTGGCGGAGAGCGCCAGAGTGAAGCATGTTATCGAATTCATCCGCGCTGTTCATGCGGAGATGGCGGCGCTCATGTCGGCGGCGCGGAGGGGGGTTGCAGTCGATGAGTGCGTGCTGTACTCGACGACGTTTCCGTGTCACGAGTGTGCAAAGCACATTGTTGTGGCAGGTGTCCGAAAAGTTGTTTTTATAGAGCCGTACCCCAAGAGCAAAGTGGCGGACCTGTACGGCGACTCTATCGCGGTTGACGGTGGAGGAGACTCTAAGCGGGTCTCGTTTCAGCCGTTTGTCGGTGTCGCCCCTCGGAGGTATGTGGAGCTATTCACCGCCCCCGAACGGAAGAAGAACGGTAGCTGGGTAAATTGGGAAATGGTGAGGCGCGAGCAAGAGCCGCGACTCGGTGGCCCAATTCAGTCATACGTTGAGCGAGAAACGGAATTGGTTTCGATGCTGGAAGATGCAAAGCAAAAGCTTTCCAACATTATCGAGGTGATTTATGGCCAGTCAGCGTGATACGCTTTCTGACGTTTTGAAGGAAGCAAGCAGACGGGTGAATTCGTGGCCCGAGTGGAAGCGGAGCGATGACGTCGAGCGCAGACGTCGCGAGTTTGAACAGCGCGTGAACAATATGCTCAAGGAGCCGCGTCCGCCTGTGACGGAGGGACAGAAGAAGGCGCCGTGACCGTTGGCCAGACGTTGGGC
Organism: Sorangium sp. So ce887; assembly: GCF_051521455.1. Taxonomy (NCBI): domain Bacteria; kingdom Pseudomonadati; phylum Myxococcota; order Polyangiales; family Polyangiaceae; genus Sorangium; species Sorangium sp. So ce887. The sequence goes on from NZ_CP150354.1 coordinate 8,957,861, forward strand.
CAACGTTGCACCAGTCGCTTCCTCGTCCGGCGCTGACACGGCGGCGAGCCGCTGTCATGATGCCCCGGCAGGGCAACGACCGACATGCGAAGGCAGGCCACGGCGAGCAACGGCGCGGGTAGGACGGGCCGTCACCAGGAGAGTGGAGGGGGACGCCGCGGGATCGAGCCTGCCGCGCCCGGTGTGGCGTCGCGCCGGGCGAAGTTCCTAGCCATCGTCGCGGTCGAACTGGGCGCCGAGGTCTGGCGGCGGGCCTGCGATGTGGTGGTCGTGGCGGCCGATCGCCTGGGCCGGGCCGCGGGCGCCACCGGAGGAGCGGCTTCCGGCTGGCCCGGAGGGTTGAGCGGTGGCTCGGCCTAGTACTACAGTTGTACTTATGGCGGCCGAGTGCCACGGCGCCGGTAGTGACAGCTGCGCGCCAGCGCCTGATGATGCCGCCGCCACCAGGACCAGCGCAGGACCGCGTCGGGGTCAGCCGGCGCGTTCCACTGCAGCGCCCAGAGCAGGCGGCGCACCTCGGGAACGGTGTCAAGATAGTTGGCCGTTGATTTGGTCACAGCCTCATGAGTGCTTTGGCCTCGTGCGTGTGGGGGTTGAGGGTCACTGGGCCGATGGGCGTCCAGTTGCGTGTCTGGCGGGTCCAGCGCAGGGGCGTCCTGCGGCGGGCCCGCTGGTAGAGGGCATGGCGAGCGGCGAGCAGCGCGCCGTCGCGCCCCCGGTGTCGGTCGTCGGGCGTGACGAAGCGGATGCTGCTGTGCAGGTGCTCGCCGTTGTACCAGGCGACGAAACGCTCAACCCAGTGGCGTGCCTGCTCCACCGTGGCGAACGGGCGGCGTGGGTGCTCGGGCCGGTACTTGAGGGTGCGGAAGAGGGCCTCGGCGTAAGGGTTGTCGTCGCTGACGCGAGGGCGGCTGAAGGACGGCACGACGCCCAGGCGCTGGAGGGTGGCGAGCATGGTCGAGCCCTTCATCGGGCCGCCGTTGTCCGCGTTCAGCACCAGGCAGCCGGAGCCCACGGCTTCGCGACGGCAGGTCTGCTCGACGAGACGAGCGGCAGCGAGCATCGACTCGTCGGTCTCGACCGACCAACCGACGATCTTGCGGCTGTAGACGTCCACGATCAGATACAGGAAGTAGAACGCTCCGCGCACCGCGCTCTTCAGGTAGGTGATATCCCAGCACCACACCTGATTGGGCCTCTTGGCGACGAGCGCGCGAGGACGACGGGCGCTCGCCGGTCGAGCCGGATTGCGATGCGCCAACAGCCCCTGCTCGCGCAGGACGCGGTAGAAGCTCGACCCCGATGCCAGATACACGCCGCGGTCGGCCAGACGCGGGACGATCTGCTTGGGCGAGAGGTTGCAGAACTCGGGGCTATTGGCCGTCTCGACGATCCGCCGACGCTCCGCCTCGGTCAGCTTGTGCATCGGCGCGTGGCGCGGTCCGGCTCGACCGTCCTCGCCGCCAGCCTCACCTCGCCAGCGGGCCACGGCGCGCTCGCTGAGCCCGAGCGCACGGCAGGCCGCTGCGAGTGTGGCGCCGCCACGGACGGCCTCATCGATGAGCTCGAGCGTCACCTGTCGGTCTCCGGGTCCGTGTCGTCGTCCCCGTCCCCCCAGATGGCCTGGGCTTTTTTTAAGATGTCGCGCTCCATCTCCAGCCGCTTCACATCGCGGCGCAGCCGCTGCAGTTCCTCACGCTCCGGCGTCGTCAGCGCCCCGGACAAGCCATGGCTCGCGTCGATGTCCGCGCGCTTGATCCAGTCGCGCAGCGCCGTCTCGGTCAGGTCGAGGTCCTTCGCCAGCTGGCCGATGCTCCGGTCGCCCGCCTTCGCCAGCCGTACCGCCTCCGCCTTGAACTCGGGCGTGAACGCCCTCCTCCTTCTCCGTCCCATCCCTGCCTCCTGGTGCCTCCGGGGGTGTCCACGGAAGCGGGGGAGGACCAGGCCTGCAAGGGCAGGATGAAGCTCGTCGCCATGATCACCGAGCCGAGCAACATCGCCCGCTTCCTCACCGCGCTCGGTGAGCCGACCGACGTTCCACGCCGCTCACCCAACCGAGGGCCGCCCTACTGGGGGTTCGGGGCGCAGGGCGCCGCAGGCGACCCGGAGCCCCGAGCGTTGAAGAGCACCGTCCTGCGCCGCAAGGCGCTCGGGGACGCCGCGTAGCGCATCGCAACAACATCCCGGGCCAGACCAACGCCCGGAGGGCGATCTGTGCCCGCGGCACGCCGATGCGCCCCTTGGCACGCTCTCGCACGCTCTGCGCCACGCGGGGCCCACTCTTTCGACCCATGAACGACGCGTCGCGACGCTCGCGGTCCCGCCACTTCGATTCGCCGCGCCACACTTCTTCGCGCACCGATCCGGCTTCTTTTACCTACGCGCCGGGGGGCGCGAGGATGGGGATACCAGAGGGCGGGGGGCGATGGCCCAGATGGCGTGGGGTGTCTCCCGAGGAACCGCTGCCAGGACGGCCAGGCCCCCCGGACGGGGCCGGGTGGGTGGATGCAGGTGGGGGCTTCGGCCCGGTTGACCCTCTCGGTGGGACGCGGGATGCTGCGGGCGCTCTCAGCCCGACGGCCTCGGGATCCGAGGGCCCGGGAGCAGCCGGTCATCCCACCGAAGAGCGACCATGAGTGACGAGTACGAGTACTTCTGGAAGAGCGGCGCCGACATGGACGAGGCGCAGCTCGCGGAGTGCTCCGCGCTCTTTTCCGAGCACTACGGCTTCTGGGGCCGCCGCCATGCGCGGCACGGCCAGCGCATCCGGCTGGGGCCCAAGAGCCTCCGGGGTTTCCTCCCCGAGGGGAGCTGGGCACTGCTGGCCCGGCATCGCGGCGCGCTCATCGGCCATGCCTTCGGGGTCCGGGTTGACATCCCGGAGCGCGGGGTGGTCGACTGGGTGACCCAGCTCGTGGTCCACGCGGAGCACCGCAACCGCGGCGTGGCGAAGGACCTGCTACTCACCTTCTTCGGATTTTCGAACCACTTCGCCTGGGGGCTCGTCACCTCCAATCCATTCGCGGTGCGCGCACTCGAGAGGATCACGCATCGGCGCTGTGAACCTCAAGAGATTGGAACGAATCTCGACGTGGTGACGACGGTCGGCGAGCGGATAGGCTACGTGCATCGCAGCCCGATCACGGTCGATGCCGGCCAGAGCATCATCAACACCAATTTCCATATCGACCTCACCAATTTACCTGGAAAGCTGCAAAAGGCCAGCGAGCGCACGCGCTGGCTGCTCGGGCAGATCCAGGAAGGAGAGGAGTGGTTGGCCTTCACATTCCGCGAGCAGCCCATGATGGCACTGGACCGAAACGAGCTGCGGCGCCTCCTGGAACATTCGGACAGGACGGTGAAGCAGGCTTACGCGCGCATGAAGCGTGGACCCATGCACGCGTGGATGAAGGCTACCAAGCCGGAGACGGATTTCGCTGCGCAAGTGCTCGCGCTGAAGCCAGGCGCTCGGGTGCTGGATCTTGGCTGCGGCAACGGGCGCCACACGCTGGGGCTCGCCCGGCTCGGCTACGAGGTGACGGGGGTCGACTTCGTGCAAGACTCCCTGGATCAGGGATGGCTGGAGGCGGAGCGCGACGGCCTGCTCGGAGCGCGGTTCGAATGCGCCGACGGACGCACGGTCGACCTGGGCGCGGAGAGCTTCGATGCCGCCATCTGTCTCTATGACGTCATCGGCACCTTCCCGGAGCAGAGCGAGAATCAGCTCCTGTTGAACAACCTCGCCAGGCACCTCAAGCCGGGAGGCCGCGCGCTGATATCGGTGCTGAACATGGAGCTCACGCGATCCATCGCGACGCGGCGCGGCGCCGTGGAGGACAACCCGCGCCTGCTCCAGGAGCTGCCGCCGAGCCGGGTCATGCAGGAGACCGGCAACATCTTCAAACCAGAGCTGTTCCACCTCGACGAAGAGGCGGGCATCGTCTACCGCAAGGAGCAGTTCGAAGGCGACGGTTGGCCTCCGGGCGAGTACATCGTCCGCGACCGGCGCTACACGCGCGAGGACGTCGCGGCGATGTGCGGCCAGGCGGGGCTCAGCCTCGTCTGGGCGAGGCCTGTGGCGCTGGGGATGTGGGAGCAGGAGCTCGCGGCGGACGATCCGAAGGCGAAGGAGATTCTGTTTCTGGTGGAGCGGGGCTGAGCGATCTCTCGACCGGTTGCTCGTCGGCGCTCCTACCCCTTCCCTACTCGAAGTCCATCTGGACATCCCTCCGGCTCATCTGGACAGCCCCCTCGCCCATCTGGACATCCCCCGGCCCATCTGGACATCCCCCGGCCCATCTGGACATCCCGGCCGCTCATCTGGACATCCCGGCCGCTCATCTGGACATCCCCCGGCCCATCTGGACATCCCACCCCTCGGCCTCGCCTCCCGGGTCCCCCCACCCGCGTCCAGACGCTGTTCCGTGCTGGACGTCTCCACGAACGAGCTCATCCTCGACGCTTCGCGCCGTGCCCCGAGGGGCGCGGGACGCAGGAGGAGGGGTCAAGCAGTCATCATGGCAAAGCAGGGGAAGGACTTCGAGCGCTGGGTCTAGGTCGCCGCCGAGACGGGGCGGACCGACAACCCGCTGAACATTCCGTACGATATCGCCGTGCGCGAGGCGTGGCCGCCGCGGCGTTCGTGAAGAAGTACTGGGAGCCCGACGGCGATCGCCTGGGCGCCGCACGGCCTCTCACCAGCGGAGGCGCTGGTGTTCGCCCCGCTCGCCCGGATCGCAACCTATCTCTGGCAGCCAGAACGCGGCCCAGCACACCGCAAATCATCGAGATTCTTCGGCTCAGCGGCGTCTGCCACCGAGTGATGCCGCAGGCCCTCGACTCAAAACCGACCGGAAGCGCTGACACCCCAAGCTGACGGCGCGACCAGGGGTCGGAGCGTCAGCGCCAGATCGTCTCGCACCAGCGTCTTCCAGATACGGCAAGCAGCCCTCCTGGGCGAGCGGGATTCAGCGGCGGGTCATCCACCCAGCTGCACGCGGATCCGGCGCCGAAGGGCGTCATACCGCGGGCTCCGGGTGGGGAGCCCGCCCTCGGCCGCCTGTGCGAGCGTGAACTTTCCGTCTCGTTTTTGAGGGTCGTAATACTCCGCGAGCGGCTTGTACACCTCCCCAGGGAGGAACGACGCCAGGGAACACCTATCCCAGAAGTCGCCCGGTATATCGATCGTAGCGAACCCGAGGGCCGCATACGCGGTGGCGAACCTCCGAGCCGCAGTCGCGTCGCCCTTGTATTTCGTGAATGGATAGATGGCCAGCGGCTGAACATTGATATCCATCTTGCCCGTAAAGAACGAGAAAGTCGTCGGATTCCCGGCGAAATGACGGAGAACGTCCGTACACACCTTCAATCCGCTTCCGGACTCGACGAAGTCGATCAAGAGCACTGTCTTGGCGCCGTACATGCCCGTGTCGAGGTATCGGTCGAAGAACGCGAAGAGGTTCCTCTTCTGGCTCTTCGTGAAGGTCGGCATCGTCATCCCACCGGTTCCAACTCCCTTGATGCCTCCGAGCGGGAGATTCGCAGCGGAGATGCCGAGGTCGGGATGCGCCCGCGCGACCTCCTGGAGGTACGCGATGATCGGCGTCGGGCTCCGGCCGAGCCCCAGATAGAAGAACTTCGCGGGTGGATACGTGACGCGGATACCATCACTCAGCTCGGCGAGCTGTTCGAACAGGTGCTCCTGGATCGCATCGGCCGCCGTCGCCCGCGACCGGCCGGCGCGCAGCGCTGGCTCGCGGTCGAGCTCCTCGAGGATCCGGGTGCGCTCTGGATCCTCATCTTCATCTCGGTCGTCGAGCGCCACGTCGATGAGGCGGAGCGGGGCGAGCTCGATGTCGGGGGTCGGACGGTTGTCCTCGCCCGAATCACGGCGGGACCTTGAATCGAGATCGAGCAGAAGCGGTTCCACGTCGGAGCGCTGGATCGCCGAGCCAGCGAGGGGAGGCGAGCCGCGCGTCGTGCCCCGGCCACCGCCGCTCCCCCGCCGGACGGTGGACGGGTGCGGCGCTCGCGACGAGCCTTTTCCCAGGGCTGCACGCGGCTGAATCAGCGTCGCGGGGTGCGGAGGGCGCGCCACCGTCCCACCCACGATCCTCTTCGGCTGGGCCACGGCCGCCGGATGGGGCGGCTGCGTCGCCTCCACCGCCGTCGCCGGGTGAGGAGGTCGCGTCGGCGATCCCCTGGGCGCCGGCTTGGGCTGTGCCACCGTCGCCGGATGCGGAGGCCGCGTCGGCGATGCCGTGGGCGCCGGCTTGGACTGCGCCACCGTCGCCGGGTGCGGAGGCCGCGTCGGCGACGCCGCGGGCGCCAGCTTCGGTTGTGCCACCGTCGCCGGATGCGGCGGCCGCGCCGGCATGGGGCTCCGCGGAAGCGTCGACGGTCCACCGAACGGATTGTCTCGATCAGATTCCATCTGGCCCCGCTCCTGTTGCAGCGTCAAAGCGTACGCCGAACCGGATCGGCCGCACAAGACAGCGGCGCCGCGCTCGACGCCCCGGGCGCGGCTCCGCAACAATCTTGGTCTCGCCCGCGCGAGCGTGCTCCGGACACTCCATAGGGATCCCGAGACCCCGTCGACGCGAACGCACGCCTCTTCCCGCTCGAGACCGAGCAGCGTCTCACGCGTCCCTTCTCTGAACGCTCCAGCGGCGCTACTTCGATCAGGTGGGCATCGACGCCTGGCGCGCCACGACGGTGCCGCACTGCGTGACGAACAATCCCGCCCTCGCGCACGCCTACGCCGAGGTCGTCCTGGGGTCCCTGCGCGACGGTCAAGCAGGAAGTCCAGCCCTGGATCGACGCGAGCCCGTGACGATCGTGGAGCTCGGCGCCGGGAACGGGCGATTTGCGTACCTGTTCCTGAAGGCGTTCACCGCGATGCACCGGCGCTCGGCGGTCCGCGACGTGCGTTTCCGGTACGTCATGACGGACGTCACCGAGACCAACGTGCGTTACTGGCGCGCGCACGCGAAGCTCCGCCCATTCGTGGAGCAAGGCGTGCTGGACTCCGCGCTCCTCGACGTCGAGGAGGGGCGAGAGCTACGGTTGCTCGAGACCGCTCCCTTCCGGTCGAGCTTCGCAAAAGGGTGCCGGCCCCCCTCATTTGGCACACATGGAGGCCGAGACGGCACAGGTTCCGCGCAAGGCGCCGGATCGCCGCAGCGACCGCGCGAGCGCGTCCGCTCAGCGAGCGCGCTCGCGCGGTCGCTTCAGCGCCGCCTTGAGGACGTGCCAGTAGGGTACAGCTATACGGTAGGATGCCTTCCGCTTGGTGCTACGTCGCGGTAATCCCAGGCGTTTCAGGCGTGGAAGACCTGCCTGATCGCACAAGGCCCGTTCTGTCAATGAGCTCGTACCGTCGGACTGCACGAGTCAGGAACGGCTCCGAGAATCTTGACTTTGCGGAACGCGTTTGCTTGTCCTTCTATGGAACGTAGTGTGGCCGTGATCGTCAGTGCGCTGTCGGATCGTTGACGCGTCCCGCGAAGAGGATCGCCCCCGTCGGCACGTCGCTGATGAAGAAGAAGAACGGACGGTCCAGGACGATCGCCGCCGGCTCGGGGAAGGAGCCCGTGCTCGTGGTGCCGAGGATGACCGCCGTCGCCGCCGCGGCCTCCGTCCCTGCCTCGTCCACGTTGATGACCGCCTGGTGAATGACGTCCTGGATCACGATGCCTTTCGGGAGGATGCCTGAGAAGTCGGCCTCCTCGAGATCGAAGGCGACCTCCATGCCGAGCCCCGCGAGCGCTTCCTTGAGAGAGGAGGACCAGCCGAACGAGAACTTCGGCATCGTGATGTCGACCGACCGGGGCAGCGTCGACGCGATGATCTCCTCGAGCGCCGCGCCGTCGAGCGATGCCTCGAACGCGTCCGCGGTCCCCTCGGCGGGCAGCACGACGAACATCGAGACGGGGGTCCCCGCATAAGGGATCTCCACCGCTTCCCAGCCGTCGCCGGCGCCGTAGCCCGTCTGCTGCTCGCCGCGCATCATCGGCACGGTGACGCTCGTGTCGTCGCCGCGCCGGAACGTCCCCGGCTCCGTCGCGTCCTCCTTGAACGGCGTGCTCCACGCGGCGTCGAAGTAGATGGCGTTGGTGAGCACGACCAGCGTCTCCTCATTCACGTCGTCCTCGAGGAGCTTCGGGATGTTGCCCTTCGTCTGGTCGCTTACCCACGCATTGATGAGGGCCTCAGCCTCCTTCGGGGCGTTGAAGTCCGCGAGCCGCATGCTTGTCCCGTAGCTCTCGCCGAGCACCTTCAAGAACGGCTGCTCGACCTCGAGGCCGACCTGCGACCAGATCGCGTTGGCCGTGTGGAGCCGGAAGCCGCTTCCCTCGATCGCGCTGTAGCCCTTTGAGCGCTTCTGAAGCTCGAGGTCCACGTGGTTGAACGCCGGATGCAACCGCCCCTGCGGGAGCTCGAATCGCATCGCCGTGGCCATCGCCTGCTCCGTCGTGGTCCGCGCGCCCGCGTAGGCCATCGCGAGCGCCGTCGAGACGCTGAAAGGCGAGTAGATGACGTTCTCCGTCGAGCTGTGGAGCGCGCGGCCGAGGTCGAGCGCGAAGCTCGCGTTGTTGCGCGAGAGCGACGCCTGATCCTCCGCCGACACGTCCGGGTTCTCGATTCGCGTCGCGTTCGAAGGCAGCACGCAGCCAGCCTTCATCTCGAAGCACTCGACGGGGGCCCCGGCCGAGCCGCCGCCTCCCGTGCCCCCGCCCTGGCCCGAGCCGCCGCCTCCCGTGCCCCCGCCCTGGCCTGAGCCCCCGCCTCCCGCGCCCCCGCCCTGGCCTGAGCCGCCGCCTCCCGCGCCCCCGCCCTGGCCCGAGCTGCACCCCACCAGGACCGACATGAGCATGGCCATCAGGCCAATTGCCTCTCGCATGCCGCCGGGGCCAAGCAGGCCGCGTGCCAGAGCGCCCCGCGTGGAAATCGCGTCTTTAGCCTGGGGGTGTGCCGCGCGCGGCCCGGGAGCCAGGACCAGCTTGTGCCACGATGAGCCGCACGGCAGCAGCCCATCCGGTCTCGGCGACATCGCCAAAGGGACGCTCGCCGTGAGCGCGTACGATCCTGTCGGCGCGGCTGATGTTGCCAGGCGGGAGATGAAGAGGCGTGATATGTGCAACGATCAAACGGCGAAGTCGGGCGACAGATCCTACGGGACGGCGTACCGGGAGCAGGCTCCAGTGGCGAGGTGCATGGCACGCTAGAAAGCGGCTTGTCGTCCGTGACAGCTGCTCGGGTCGCTGTACACCACAGGGGGCTCCTCGAGACGTCCCCATAGCGTCGAATCTTCGCGATCATGCCTGGTCCGCGTAGAGCGCCTTCTTCCCGGTCCGCGGGTTAGTCCTCACCAGCGGGTGCGCGACTGCCTCGTAATGACTGAAATGCTTGTTCGTGTCCACCCCTTGTTGCTCAGGATGCGCTGCGCGCCCTGGTACTTCGGGCCGAAGGCCCTCCTTCTCAGGGACAGGTCGGTCGCCATGCGTCGTCGGCGAAGTACCTGGCGATGAGATCGTGAAGCGGACGATCGTAGTCGCGCAGCTCGACCCGGGTGTTGATCTCGTTGTGGATCCCGTTCCCCGGGATCGATTAGCCGATGTACGGATCGCTCGGGTAACACAGGACGTTCTCCTCGGCGCAGGAGCTCGCCGGGCGGGCGGGGGTCGCGCCGAGGCCGCGGGCCCGCGTGTCCCAGTCCGTCCCCGGGAACGCCTCGTAAAGGTCGCTGTGCTCGGGGATGTCGGTCGTCACCTCCGTCTCCGCCATCACGGCGACCCGCGTGTGGTTCGCGATCATCGCCTGACGCACGTCGTCGCGATGGCCGAGCATGCGCACGACGACCGAGCACGCGCGCAGCAGCGCCGCGTCCGGCGTCATCTCGGAGCTGATGACGGGAATCCCCATGGCGTCGATGTACCTCTTGTAGAAAGGGTCGAGTCCCAGCTCGGACGGCTCAGTAGGGTACAGCTATACGGTAGGATGCCTTCCGCTTGGTGCTACGTCGCGGTAATCCCAGGCGTTTCAGGCGTGGAAGACCTGCCTGATCGCACAAGGCCCGTTCTGTCAATGAGCTCGTGCAGTCGGACTGCACGAGTCAGGAACGGCTCCGAGAATCTTGACTTTGCGGAGCGCGTTTGCTTGTCCTTCTATGGAACGTAGTGTCAAGCCCGTGGAGCCGACCGGAGCAATGGCCTCGCCCGCCGCGCCGCGCGCGCGGGCCGACCTCCCGGTCCAGGGCATGACCTGCGCGGCATGCGTGCGCCGCGTCGAGCGGGCGCTGCGCGCGACGCCCGGCGTCCAGGAGGCGGCGGTCAACCTGGTGACGCAGCGGGCGACCGTCGCCTACGACGCGCGGGCGACCACGCCAGCCGAGCTCGCCCGCGCGATCGTGGAAGCAGGGTACGAGGTGCCGGACGTCCCCGAGGCGCCCGACGTGGGCGCGCCGGCCGGCGCCCCTGCCCTCCCTGCGGTCGCGGGCGCCCGCGCGCCCGCCGTCTCGCCCGAGATCCCCGCCGCCGCGGTCGCCGCGTCGCCCGAGGTCCCCGCCGCCGCGCCTCCATCGATAACCGCTGAAGACATCCCGCGCCTGACGATCCAGAACCGCACTTTCATCGAGGGTGAAGGCGGCCGCTTCGATGCATGGATGAGGTGTTGAGCTAGCGTCGCCTTCTTCCAGCCGTCTTGCGAAGGTCCTTGCGCCCAACTGGCGGGTGGGCTACGTCGCGCCGCCGCCGTTGGTCGACATCAAGCTGCTCTCGACACGGACCACGCCCTCTCTGCTGAAACGAGCGCCGGCGCTGCGCGTCGAGCAAGGCCAGCTGAGGCGCCATGCGGACCGTGTCGGGACGCGGCTGGCGCAGGCTCGCGCTCGGGGCGCTGCTTTCTGGAGCGTGCTCGAGCAGATGCCGGCGGACATGCGGTAGCCCACCCGGCTCCTCGCCGTGACACGGAAGGAGCAAAAGGTCCGGTCTCCAGCGTCGCCTGCCTGGGACCGCGCCGCCGCCGAGTGGCACGGTCAACAAGAACAACCAACAACAGGGATGGAAGCATGCACAATCCAGGCGATGTGATCGGCGGCTACGGCAAGAGCCGTTCTCTCCTCTTCACCGGATGGTTTCTGGCAGCGCTGTTCGCCGGTGCAGGCGCCCTGGTGCTGTCCCTGGTACCAGGGCCGGGCAGCACGGTGCGGTTCGAGGGGGATGTGTCGGTGCTGTATGGCGTCGGCTACGGCGCGATCGCGCTGGGCGTGGCGATCGCGCTGGGCACGTGGTGGGTCGTGGGCTCGCAGCCCGTGTTCGTGCTGTACCAGAACGCGATCGAGGCCAGGGAGCGCAAAGGCGCCCGGACCGACTTCTACGCCGACATCGAGGATCTCTACACGTTTTACTTCGGCGGTATCGGCTACAGGGCGACACCGCAGGCGCCGTGGGTCTTCATTGGAGCACGCACCTCGCGCTACGCCGAGCTGAGTCGGACATTGCGTATGCGCCATGTAGAGCAGCGTGGGGAGCGGCTCTACCAGGTGCTTCAGGCCGGTGGGTCGGTCGGCTTCCGGGCTCTACCCGACGGCGTGGCGCTGTCCAAAACCCTGTTCGCCTCCCGCAACATGGACCACCCGATGCGGAGGATCGAGCTCACCCGCGGCCACCTCACGATCGAGGGGAAATCCATCGCCATCGAACGCATCGCCGACGTCAGAACCAACCTCTGGGTAGAGCGGTCGCAGATCCTGGACGTGGATGGCGGGGTGTTCCACGCCATGCACTCGAATGCCGTGATGTCGTTCGACGTGCTGGTGACGCTGATCGCCCGCCTGCAGCAGGACGCCACCTCTGCAGCCCGCGCCTGAAAGCGCGCACGGGAACGATGGCCTGAAGCAGGTCACCGGCAACGAGCCGGCCGCGCCGCCGCTCGAGCCGCGAGGGACGATCCGGCACCCCGCGCCCGGGGACGCCCCGGCCCGGCTCTCGCGCCTCGGCCTGAGGCGGGCGGAGGACGCCGTCGTTCACCAGGAAGGGTCATCATCCCGCCGCGACGACGCGCAAGGCTCGGCCGAGAAGGCCTCGCCGGCGGCGTAGCGCGCTCGCCCTGCCGGCCGATGGTGCCGCGGGGCGGCGCCGACGCGCTGACCCGGCTCCGCGCGATGGCAAGGTTTGCCGCGCCTTGGCCCCCAGCGCTGGCAAGCTTTGCCAGGACGGCAACGATTGCCACGCGCACGCCGGCCCAGGGGCGCGAGAGCGGGCGCGGGGCGACCGCTCGGCGCGGCGCGCCCGGTGCGGCGCGCAGGCCGAGGTGAGGCTCGGCCAGCCGGGCTCGCCGGCCACGCGACCGTCGCGCCGCCCGTGAGGGAGATGGATGGCATGAGATTCGCTCGATGCCCCGCCCGTGGAGCGTCCGTCGCGAGCGCCCTCGCCGCTGCACAGGAGATCATCACCATGCGTACCAGAGAACTATGTCGACCGATCGTGCTCGCGTCCGTGCTCGCGGCGAGCGCGACCGGCGGATGCAGCGGCGCCACGGACACAGGAGCGGACGGCCGAGAAGCCCAGATATTCGCCGAGACCCATGGCCAGCCACTGGACCCCTCTTGCGTCAAGGCAAGCAGCGCCCCGGGCAAAGACCCCAACTACGGTGACGCCGACCCCTTGACGGCTTCGTACTGCTGCGAGGCCGAGCAGCCCGGCTGCCGCCAGGGAGTGACGCTCTACGACGACGAGAAGCTCGCCGTCTACAGCACGACCCCGATCCGCGGCACGGAGCCGGACCTGGCCATCAAGCACGCGGTCGTCGTGATCCACGGGCAGCCCGGCAACGCCGATGTCGCGTTCGCGGCGGTGGCCGGCGCGATGGGCAGCTCGACCGACACGGTGGTCGTCGCGCCCTTCCTCGGCGGAACCGAGGGAGCAAAGCGATCCAAGGCCCAGCTCGGCATCGACGGGGCGATCGACTGGGGCGACAAGGTCAAGAACTGGGCCGGCGGTGAGCTCGGCTTCGGCGGCGCGCCGGCCATCAGCTCCTTCGCGGCGCTCGACCTCCTCGCGACGCGGCTCGTCGCGGCGTTCCCTGACCTCGAGAGCCTCACCTTCGCGGGCTTCTCGGCGGGCGGGCAGGCGATCCAGCGCTACGCGGCGATGAGCCGCGGCGGCCTGCCCGAGTGCTCCCCGGTCGACGTCCGGTTCTTCGTGGCGAGCCCCACGTCCTACCTCTACCTCAGCGATCAACGGCTCAACAAGACGGCCCATTGTCCCGACGAGGATGGGAGGTGCGACGTGCAGGACGACTTCGTCGATGGGAGCGAGAGGGACCCGGCGTGCGACGACTACAACACGTACAGGTATGGTCTCGACGACGTACCCTCGCACCTCGAGACGATGTCGGGGGCGATCGCGCCGACGTACCAGGAAACGTACCTGGGGAACAAGATCAGCTACCTGGTCAACACGGGTGACCAGGGTGGCTCGTCGGACTGCGAGGACAAGATGCAGGGCCCGAGAACCCAGTCGTTCCGGATGCAGCGAGGCCTGGTCTTCTACAACCATCTGCTGAGCACGGCACAAGAGGAGAACCTGCTGGTCCGGATCGGGAACCACAAGATGTACATCTACGATGGCGCGCAGGACGATTGCCACCACGACGAGTACTGCGTCTACGCCTCGTCCATCGCCCGCGAGCTGCTCTCCGGCGATGGCCAGGTCACATGCACGGATGCGCTCTTCGAGCCGCACAGGGAATACGAGGTGCTCGAGCCGTAGGGGCTCAGGCCGTGCCCCCGTCATGCCTACGCAGGGCACGTACCAGCGGAGCTGTGCCGGCGGTTCGGCATCAGCCGGAAGACGGGGTACAAGTGGGTGGAGCGCTACGAGCAGGCCGGGCCTCGCGGCCTGGAGGAGCGGCGGCCCGTGGCGCACACGTTTCCGCATGCAACGCCTGCAGAGGTCGTCGATGCGCTGCTCGCGCTGCGGAAGGATCGGCCCACGTGGGGCCCGAAGAAGCTGCGCGCCCGGCTGGAGAGCCTGGGCATCAATGGGCTGCCGGCGACGAGCACCATCGGCGAGCTGCTCAAGAAGCACGGGCTGATTCGGCCCCGTCGGCGCCGCGTGGTGACGCCGACGTCAGCGATGCCGTCGACGCTGGCTCCTGCGGAGCAGCCTAATGACACGTGGTGCGCCGATTTCAAAGGGCATTTCGCACTCGGCGATAAGACCCGGTGCTACCCGCTGACGCTGACGGATCAGGCGTCGCGGTACTTGCTCAAATGTGAGGGCGTGGCGACGCCCGACCATGCCTCGGTACGACCCCACTTCGAGCGCGCGTTCCGCGAGTTCGGTCTGCCGAACCGCATCCGCTCGGACAACGGCCCGCCATTCGCCACGCTGGGCGTCGGTGGGCTCTCAGCGCTGTCGGTGAGCTGGATCAAGCTCGGCGTGTCTCCCGAGCGCATCGAGCCCGGTAAACCGCAGCAGAACGGCCGCCACGAGCGCATGCACAAGACACTGAAGGCGGAGGCGACCTCGCCGCCAGAAGCCACGCTCGCGGCGCAGCAGCGCGTCTTCGACCGTTTTCGGCATGAGTACAATGACCAGCGCCCCCACGAGGCGCTCGGCCAGAGGACGCCGGCTTCGCGCTACACGCCGTCGCGCCGCTCGATGCCGAGCAAGCCCTCGTCGCCGGAGTACCCGGATACAATGGCCGTTCGACGCATCGGCACCACGGGACAGCTGCAGTTCGGGGGCGCGTCCACCTTCGTCTCCACGCTGATCGCCAGCGAGCCCGTAGGGCTGCTGCCGATCGCGGACGACATCTGGGAACTGTACTACGGCCCTGTTCTGCTCGCGCAGGTCACCCTGAAGAACAAGGAGGTGCAGCTCTCCAAGAGGCGGTGACCTGCGCGCTCGCACGCCGGACCGTGAGGAGAGGCTCGTGTGTACCGAGACCGCGGGGAGTGGTTCGTGTATAATCCTGGTGGTCCGAGAGAGCGCGGCGAGCGTGTCGCGTCGACAAGGATCCGGCCCCTGTTTCCAGTCCTCCCGGAGCACGGGGCCGTGGCTCGAGGAAGTGTCACCGCGGCTCCCGGTCTGAAGTGTTACCAGGGCTCCGCTCGTACCGGATGCGACCCCGGACAGCCAGACGTCTGGCCACGGGCAGCTAGACGCCTGGTGGTGCTGCGCTTCGTCCCAAAGTACAGCACCAGAGCTCAATTGCAGCACGCTGCGGGTGAGCGCCCGCCCGTCACTGGAGCACGACACGGACGAGCGCGAACTCCGACCCGAACCAGCCGCTCGTCGGCCGCGAGTACGTGACGTACTGCACTCGGCCGCCGTCCTCCTCGTACTCTGCGTGGTGAACCGCGTCGTACGGCGCGTGCTCCTCGGGGGCCGTATACAGCGTGGCCTCGTCCGACCAGGGGCCGGTGAGGTCGGGGGCGGTGCGCGCCACGATCCGATGGTCGAACGGGGGCGCGTAGACCGCGAGCCACGCCGCGAGGTGCTCACAGTACGAGACGGACATGATGGGCGCGCCGTCGAACAGCGCGGCGGCATCGGCGGCGTCGTCGCTCCAGCCGCCGCCGTCGAAGTAGCGGAAGGCGCCTCGGTCGACGGGCGTCTCGAGCGGCACGCGCGCGAGGCGGCACGGCTTGGACAGGCCGCCGTCGCACGCGAAGGTGTAGAGGTCGTCGCCGTGGGTGACCACCCCGGCACCCCAGCCGGGCTCGCCTTCCGTGAAGAGCAGGTCGGGGTGCTCCGCGCTCGCGTCCACGATCGGCCGCACCGGCGCCTCGTCGAGGTGCTCCCAGATCGCGAACGACAGGCCCACGCCGCGGAAGTTAAAGTCGCCCGGCTCGGCGTAAATCAGGCCATACGGGATCAGCGCCCGGTCGCGCGCCGCATCGAACACCGGCGCGCCCGGCCACACCGCCCAGCGGGCGCCGCACGGCGCCTCGGCACAATCCTCGCCGGCGTGAGCGTCGTTGAACGCCTGCTCGACGGCGGTGGGCGCGATCAGATACCCCGGCGCCCCGACGCCGTCGGACGGCGACGAGAAGCCGCCGATGCCGTCCGACGCGTCGAGATCGTCCGAGATGTCGAACGAGTTGTGGTGCCAGTTGGTCCCGGCCTCGTCGGCCGTCGTGAGCACGGTATCGCCGTAGGCCCAGACCGACTTGCCCCACACGACACCGCTGTCCCCACCGTCGCGTCCTTCGATCCACGAGCTCTTCTCGATGACGCTGATCTCCTCGGCAGACTCGACGCCTGGCCCTGGCTCCCCTCCACATGCCGTCAAGGCCAGGAGCGCGAGGGCAATGGGGACAGAACGGCAGCGCGTGATGGATCGGCGTACATCGCACATGACGCCATCATCGCACGGCGGCGGACCGCTCGGGTCGACGGAGCAGATTTCTGCCGTCTCGGAGACGAATCCCGAAGCCGACAGGGAACCATCGTGAAACCGAGAGCGCCTGCATCCGCGCGACCCGGGGTGGTGGGGTCATTTGCTTGGAGAGGATCCACATGAAGGCGGGAAGGCGGGAAGATCATTCGGGTTTTCTTCCCGCCTTCCCGCCTTCATGTTCAAATGACCCCACTACCCGAGGACGCCAGCTGATCGGACCGCGCTCTGCGAAGCCGCAACAGCCCGCGAAGGCGGACGACGAGCCCGCTCCCAGACGGTCGCGAGCGCCCCGGGCCCGAGGTCCGGCGGTTGGGCCCGAGTTGGGCCCATGCCCTTCGAACCGGTGCGATCCGTGGTCACGCCCCCCTGGAACTCCGGGGAAAGCGACGGATCGCAACGGTTCGTCCCCGCGGAACAGTCCCGCCAGGAACACCGGTCGATGGCGAGCGGTCGCCGGGGCGCTCCGAAGCTCACCAGCAGTCGCGGGTGCTCCAACCGTTCTGAACCACGGTGGCACATGCCCGGCCGATGTTGTTCTCGATGAAGGTACGGTTGCTGTTGATCGGCGCCCAGATGTTGCCCACATTGGCGCCGCTACACCCTCCCTTGGAGTTGACTCCCAGGAGGACACCCGAACGAACGGTGCTATCTGGAGTGGTCGCTGCGCTGGTCAGGAAGCGCAGCGGCCCGCCCGAATCGCCGGCGCACAGGTGCGGGTCGGCCTGTGGGACAGTCTTTGTGTAGGCTCCGCCGCTCAAGGCAATACCAGAGAAATTTCCCCCGCGAAGCCTGCCGTCGCTCGCCGGCGAGTCTGCGTAGCCGTAGGCGGTCCCGATGGTCGAGTCACCGCCTGAATTCAGATAGGCTGCGTCCTTCTGCACGACGTTCGCGAAGTTCGTGCCAAAATTCAGCGTGGCGACATCGCGATCCGCGTTGTCACCGGTCCATGCTTGCGTCGCCGTGTGGTACACGCCCAGGTACGTCGACGGCACCGCCCAGCTTGCCTGCAATTGACAACCACCGGCAGGATCCGTGATGCAAGTCCAGGTGCCGTCTTCGTTCATTCGGTAGGCCGCAAACGACGTGGTCCCGGTATCCGGCGGATTGTAGTTGACGTTCGGCGGATTGGCCGTATCCGGCGTCAGCCAGCGACGAACACAGTGGGCGGCGAGCACTATCGCATCACGAGACACGACCTGCCCGCTGCAGCCGGACATGACCCACTGACTCCCGTTCCAGAAACCAATATCAACGATGCCGCCTGCCCAGCGATTCGAGACAAGCGTTCCATTCGCTAGCCCTTGTTCAGCTTCATCGAGCTCCATCTCGACGACCGCCGGTCCATCACCTGCGACCTGGTCGCCGCAGGACGCAAGTCCGACCGACAACAAGCCCATCCCTGCCAACACCTTGTTCACTCTAAACTTTTTGAACATTCATATCTCCCGTACCTGTGGAGGAGTCGCCCCTCCACGACCGCCACCCGGAGCGCCGAGCAGGTTGAAAATTCCCTGAATCCGATGAGTTGCGAAGCCCGACCGCGCCGCCGGGAAGCAAGCTCCAGGGGCAAGGAATGAAGAGCCTCATGACAAGGCCTCCCGCCGTACAATCTCCGGGTTCCGTCCCCGCGATCACAAATTCGTCGCGCGCAGATCCCGGCGCCCGCATCCATGCGGCCGAGACGTCGTCGGAGATGCTGGCGTTGATCTTGCGGCTCTTGGCGACCAGCCTGGTCCACGCCGACCCCGGTGGTGAGGCTGGCCAGCATGGAGGTGCCGATGTCGAGGTGGACGCCGATGAGGCCCATGCCACCGCAGATGACGAGGAACGTCGAGGTCGCCCCGCGCATCACGAGCGTGCGGCGCGAAGTCGCTCGCCCGCTGTCTCGAGCCCTCGAGTCGGCTCGAAGCTCCGTGGTCCCATGACCTTCGCGAACAGGTGCTCACCGGCGAGGACAGGTGGATACCTGGCGGGCCGGTCGGGTCCCATACAAGTGGGTAAGCAGCTGACGACCGCGTCGTAGTTGCCATCGAAGAACAGCGCGACGGAGCGACGCTTCGCCGGCCCGGGTTGGCTCTCGGGCGGCGGGACCACGCGGTGCAGCGTGGAGCGCCAGCGGTCGTTGGTCCAGCGGGCAGTGAGATCGCCGAGGTTCACGAGCAAGGCACCCGTGCGTGGGATCACGCCGTGCCACGCGCCGTCCGGGCCGAGGATCTCGAGCCCGGGCACGGGATCCGAATAAAGCACCGTGACGATGCCATAGTCGCTGTGGGCTCCCATTCGCATCTGTCCCGAGCGCGGCGCGTCGTCGTCGTGGCGACGTTCGTAGTGGTTGACCCGCAGGGTCAGCGTGGAGCGCTCGACGTACGGCCGAAACCAGCCTTCGGTGAGGCCGAGCGCGAGCGCGAACACGTCGGTCAGTCCGAGCGCGACGCGCACCGCGGAGTCGAAGTAGTCGAGCAGCGCGGGACGCAAGCTCGGGACATCCGCGGGCCAGACGTTGGGCGCGAAGAAATCGTGCGGGTCCTTGCGGTAGAACTCGTCGTCCGGCACCGGATCGAGGCCGATGTTGAAGGCCTCGAAGAGATCGGGCGAAGGCGCCTCGATTCCGAGGCTGTAGCTCAACGCTTCGGTCCCCCGCGCCGCATACCCGCGGTTGATCCCGGGATGCGCCGGCCGCACCAGGAGCTTGCGATCGAGCGGTAGCGCGAAGAACTCGTCGCTCGCGGCGCGCATCGCGGCGATCGTCGACTCGGGGATCCCGTGTCCGACGACCTGCAAGAACCCGCTCGTTTCGCACGCCGCTGCCACCGCGCTGGCCACTCGCGCGCGCTCGGAAGGGTCATCGCTCTCGAGCGGCGCGAGATCTACGGTCGGGACGAGCTCGTCGTCGGTGGAGGCCATGGTGCCCTGGTTCGGGTCAGACGCGCTTGAACAGGCGCCGGCAAAATACCATGCTGCCGAGCCTCGCGCAGAAGAAGGTGAGCATGGGCGCGGCCCCGTCCGGAACGAAATAGTCACCGACCCGAGGCGCCCCGACAACCGGCAACTCTAGAGGCAACCGCAAGCGAGCGAGCCTTCGCGCAGCGAAGAGCCGTCGGCGTCGGCGTCGTCGGTCCAGAAGAACGGCTTGACGCCGCCGCTGCACTCCGCGTCCGGCGCGAGCGCGATGCCTTCGTTGTTGGAGTCCGGCAGCCCGCCGGGGTGCGTGAAACGCCGCTCCAGCACGAAGCGCCCGAGCGCGTCGTCGATACCGAGCACGGCGGATTGGTTGTCGCACGTGTCGTCGCAGTAAGCCCACAACCTCCCGGTGTCACGGTCGAGCTCGAGCCCCATCACGCCCCCGAGCGGCGTCGAGATGCTGGCCACCAAGGTGGCCGCGCCGCTCTCGTGGTTCAGCGCGAAAGCGTACACCTTGCCGGTCTCTTCCACGCCCACCAGAAACAGGCCGGCGCCGTGCTCGCCGTAGTCGCTCGGGACGTAAGCTCGGGCCTTGCTCTCGTCGAAGAAGTGGTGCGCCGTGAGCAAGCTGTCAGCCGCCCAAGTGATCGCTTCCAGACCCGCGTTCGGGTCGACCTCGGGCAAGAGCGCGGTGAGGTTCCATTCGTGAGTCGCGGTCAGCGTCGCTCCGGCGGCCGTCACGTCGTAGCGCAACACGGACAGCCGGCTCACGGACGAATCGTCCGCGTCGCGCTCGGCGCACACGTAGACGCCCGCGGCGCTCGTGGCGGCGAACGTCACTCCCTCCGCGTCGGGCGTGCCCTTGCCGTTCGGGTAGTGCAGCCGTTTGCCGGAGGCCCAGTCCTTGGACGTGTCCGGCGCGTAGCTCCCTCCGCTCTTCAACAACCGAAACAGCTTGGCGGAGAGGTTGTCGGTCGCCCACAGCACTCCGGGCGCCTCGTAGGTCAGCCCGCTCAGATCGCGCTCGAACGCGTCCTCCCTGTCGAGCGTGCGCACCTCGGCCTTGCCGGGCCACGGCGACAGCTGCGTCGAGCCCGCCGGGCACGCGCCGGCACCGCCCGCCCCCGCGCTCGCACCACCGGCTCCGGCGCCGTCGCCGGCGGCGCCGCCAGCGTTCGGGGTGCCGGCCACGCCGGCCGAGCCCGCGACAGCCGCAGCGCCGCCGCTCCCTCCCGCAGCACCTGCTTGTGCTGCGCTCCCGCTCGAGCCTCCTGCCACGGACGAGGCGCCGGCCGCCGACATACCGCTTGCCCCGCCCGACGGCGCTGGCAGAGGCGGCTCGCTCGAGCCGCTGCTGCACGCGGCCAGCCATGCCATCGCGACGACGGTCGCGTAAGCCCGGAGGTTCATCGTCTTCTTACCCTCGGCCTTGAACTCTCGCCAACCGGTCGCTGACACCAAGCAACGATAGCGCTCGAGCGCGCCACGCCACAATGGCTTGTGTTCGAGATCCTCCGCGCGAGCGTCAGCGTGGCGTGGACGAGCGGTGTGCCGGCGGTGCGTCACGTTGTGACGGCGCGTTCACTGCTGGCTGCGGCCGGCGGCATTTTTGCGGCTGTGTAGGACGAGCACGCCTGGGCCGCCGGCGCAGGGCGTTCGACGATCTCCGGCCGCGCAAGGGCGACGCCGACGCAAGACGCCCGATGCTGCGAGAGCGGTGTTGTTCGTCTTATCCTCCCGGCCCGTGGCACCTCGACCTCAGAAAGTCTCCGCCCCGTCGAGCGATCCTCGTCGGGTGCGCGCGCTGGGCAATGCCGTCCGCCAGGGCGCGATCGCGGTTGTGGGATGGCTCGTTCTGGTACGAGCGGAGGCCGCCCACGCCGCGAACGTGGGGGCCGCGGTGGAGCTCGATGAGCAGCGCTGCGTGACGCTCGACGCGGTGCGGGCGGCGGCCGCGCTGCGCGGAGGGCACGTGGACGCCGACTCCCCGGTACGGCTCCGGGTCCATGTGCGCGAAGCGGAGCCGCCGAGCGCGGTGACGCTCGTGATCACGGGAGAAGGCGCTCACGGCGCCATCGAAGCGCGCACGATCGTGGCAGACTCCTGCGCGGAAGCCGCCTCAGCGCTCGGGCTGGTCGTCACGATGGCCGGCGAGGACGAGCAGGCCCCGGTCGAAGCTTCCCGCGCCGAGCCTCCCTCCCTGACGCCGCCGGCGAGACCGTCGCAAGGCACAGCAGTCTCCAGGCCAGATCGCCCGGCCGGTCGAATCGCGTCACGCCGGCCGCAAGCGGTTGCCCGCACAGCGAAAGAAATGCCGCGTAACCATGCCCTTGCCAGGAATCGTCTCGACGTTCTGGGCGCGCTCTGCGCGATCTCGCTCCTCGGAGCAGCCTGCGGGAGCACCGCCGGCAACCAGCCGGCCGGCGGCCCCGGGGGGATCGCGTCCGCGCCTGACGCGACGCTGGCCACCACCGCCGCGGGAGGCTCGCTCCTCGCCTTCGTGAGCGGCAAGGAGGGGAAGATCCGCGTCTACTCGGTCGACGAGCGCAGCGGCGGGTTGGCGCTGCTCCAGGCCAACGCCACGGAGGGGCTGCCGTCTTTCCTGGCCGTGGATCCGGCGCGGGCCCTGCTGTTCGCCGTGGACGAGGACAATGCCCTGATCCGCTCGTTCGAGCTGGACGCGGAGAGCGGCGTCCTCACCGCGATCAACGCGGTCAGCGCACAGGGCGACGGCCCAGCCCACCTGTCGCTCGCCACGGCCGGTGACTGGCTGCTGGTCGCCAATTACGAGGACGGCAGCGTATCGGTGATCCCTGTCGCGCGGAACGGGGCTCTGGGCAACGCGACCGATACCGAGAGCCCAGGCGCGAAAGCCCACATGGCGATCACCGATCGGAGCGGCGCCTATGCCTTCGTGCCCTGCCTCGGCGCCGACCTGATCGCCCAGTATGCCTTCGACAGCATCCAGGGTCTGCTCGAGCCCAACGCGGTCCCGAGCGCGGGCCTCCCGGCAAACTCCGGTCCGCGGCACCTCGCGTTTCATCCGCAGGGCGCGGTCGCCTTCGGGATCAACGAGACCGCGAGCACGATCACGTCGTTTCGGTTCGATCGAGCCTCGGGCCGGCTGACGCCCATCGCGACGGCCTCGACGCTGCCCGAGGGGTACTCGGGACGAAACACCGGGGCCGAGATCGCCGTGCACCCGACCGGCAGGTTCGTCTACGGTTCCAATCGCGGGCGCGATAGCATCGCCGTCTTCTCGGTCGACGCTTCGTCCGGGAAGCTTTCGCCGCTCGCCGATGTGCCGTCAGGGCACGGCGGCGGCCCGCACAATCCGCGCAGCTTCGCGCTGTCGCCAGACGGCCATCTCCTCTATGCCGCCAACCAGGGCTCCGGTCAGCTCGTCGCATTCCGTATCGGGGCCGACGGCAAGCCCGCGCCGCTCGGCGTCAAGGCGCAGGCGCCGGGCGCCACGTATGTCGGTTTGTTCCGCTTCCCGGCCCACCGCGAGCCGGCGCCACGATAGAGATCGACCTCCGGGAGGAGCTACCTCATGATCGCGCACCATCCGAGGGTTCAATGGCTTCGCCGCCTGCAGTGCTTCCTGCTGTGGGCGACCGTCGTCCTGGCCAGCGCTTGCCGGCCGCCGGCGGCCGCCGACCCGATCTCGCCCGTGGACCGGGCGCCAGACGCGCCGGCGCCGACGCAAGATGCCATCGCGCGATGCCTCGCCCCGGCCGCACCCAGGGCGGTCTTTCCGAGCTCGGCGGGCTACGAGCGCGACCGCCGTGGCTTCAACCTCCGTATCCAGGTCCTTCCGGGCGTGATCGTCCACCCCGTGAACGTCCCGCAGGTCCAGGCTGCGGTCAGGTGCGCCCGTCGCCTCGGCCTGAGCATCGCGGTTCGCTCCGGCGGCCACAGCTACGAGGGCTACTCGCTTGGCAAGGACGGCGGCATGATCATCGATCTTGCCGGCATGACCGACCTCGCCATCGACAAGGACCGAAAGACGGCGACGGTGGGCGCCGGGTGGCGCCTGGGCCCGCTCTATCACGCCGTGTGGCAGCAGGCGCAGCTGGCGTTCGTGGCGGGCAGCTACCCGAGCGTCGGCCTGGCTGGCCAGAGCCTCGGCGGCGGCTATAGCTTGATCTCCCGCAAGTTCGGCCTGGTCGCGGACAATGTCCTGAGCATGACGGTCGTGGACGCGGAAGGAGAGATCCTGAGCGCCGACAGCATCAACAACCCCGATCTCTACTGAGCCCTGCGCGGCGGCGGCGGCTCGTTCGGCATCGTGGTGTCGTTCACGCTTCAGCTACACCAGCTCCCGGATACGGTCGCGGTGTTCCGCTACAAGTGGCCGCGCGAGGCGATCAAGGCCGTCATGACGGCCTATCAGCGCTGGTCGCCGGCTCTCCCGCCGGAGGCGAACGCCATGATGGTGGTGAGCTCCAGCGGCGTATCCGTCAAAGGTTTGTACATCGGCGCCTCGTCGGCCGCCGCCGCGGCCGCCGCGCGCCTGCTCGCGACGGTGCCTGGCGCGAAGACGCTCTTCGTCGAAGAGATGCCCTTCATCCAGTCGGTGCTCTTCTTCGCCGGCCTCCCGACGACCGACCCGAAGGTGCTCTCGCCCGAGCGCCTCGTGATCGAACCGGTCTGGTTCAAGGCCAAGTCGGTGTACCTGGACGCCCCGCTCTCCTCGGAAGGGGTCGACATGATCGTCGAGTCGCTGGCCGGGACGGTGCTCGGCCCCGACCTCATCTTCAACACCTACGGCGGCGCGATCGGCGCCGTGGCCCCGGACGCGACGGCGTTCGTCCACAGGAAGACGATGTTCAGCATGCAAATCTACCTCGAGGGTGACGCGAGCACGAATCATGACGACGCCATGGCCTGGATGACGGCGTTCGGTGACAAGCTGCGGCCGTACGCGTCCAGGTTCGCCGTGCCGAACTACATCGACGCCGACCAGAAGGATTGGCCGACCGCCTACTACGGGAGCAACTTGGCGCGGCTCGTCGCCGTGAAGCGGAAATACGACCCGCAGAACGTCTTCCGTTTCGCCCAGAGCATCCCGACTCACTCTCCCTGAGGGGTGGTGGTCCTCCACCGCGCTCGCGCAAGGCCGGCGCCAGGCCGCGGAGGGAGGGCCGGGGCGCCCTCCGCCGCCCCATCGCCCGCGATGAAGGGCCCGCGGCATCACCGGTTCCACCGTACAGCCACGCTGTACGCGCTGGTTGACATCGAGCACCGCACGCGATCCGCGTCCCTCCTTGAAAAGCGACGCTGTATCAATAACTTATTCATCTGTCGAAGGGGCCGCTCTCACGCCACGGCCTGCGGGCTTCGCCGTCGCTCTGGCGCCCGCTGCTGAATGACGGTATTGGGGATCGAAGATGCATCCTGCATTCTCCAGCATTCAATTCGGCCCCTTTGCGAGCGCCTACCACGCGGCAGCGATGACCCCGGAGTTCAAGGAGGCGCTTGGCGCATTTCTGGAGAAGGAATTGCTGCCGCAGGTCGAGCAGCCCTTCGAGTCGACGAGCGGAGCCTTGGTGGCGGCCTACGACGCCGAAAGGTACTGCGGTCCGAACAGCGCGGTCCGCGACATCTATAGGCTAGAGCTCGCGTATCATCGTTCGTCGGGCGATGACACGATCAAGGTCGAGCTGGTGTTCCGTGCGCAGGCCAGGGCGTTCTCCGCAAGAAGGAACAAGCCGCTCTACCTCTGGACTCCCGCCCGCCGCGATCGATACCAGGCGGAAGGTCGACAGCTCCAGCACCTCTGCGGCTGCATCGCGAGGCACGAGGGCGTGGCGGCTGTTTGCCCCTTGTGTTCGGCGGTGCTGAGCGTCCACAATTCGCCAAACCTGTTTGATGTGAGTTGCCCGAGCCGCTGCTTCAAGTACAACTATCACCGAGATCCGGCGAACGGGCAGTTCCTGCACGGTCACTTCTTCCGGAAGGAGCCCGGTGATCTCTGACCCCGCTCCTGTCGGATGTCGGGCAGCTGGTACACATATTCGTCCTCACGCCGATCTTCCTTGTGGTGAGGGCACGAGACATCGGACGACCACCGCCGCTGCCAACTGACGATGTCCACCGTCGCGTGCCTTCGCCAGCAGCGCGGGGGGCCTGGACACGATCGCGAGCGCCCCCGGTGCACCGGCCTGGTATCGTGCCCGGAATGAGCATCCGGCACAGCGCCGTCTGGGGACGAGGTCGCCTGATTGTCATCGCGGGATCCGAGGGGCACGTCCTCCGCTCGGAGGAGGGCGGCCAGCGCTGGAAGAGGGTGCAGACGTCCACCCGCCAGGACCTGAGCGCGCTCGCGGGCGCCGGCGCGGCGCTGATCGCCGCCGGACACTGCGGGACCCTGCTGTCCTCGCGCGATGACGGGCAGCGCTGGTCCGACGTGGGCTGCGGCGCGACGGCGGACCTGCGCGGCGTCGCCCTGCGGGACGACGGCGAGGCCATCGCGGTGGAGCTCGGCGGGACGGTACTCCGCTCCGGCGATCACGGCCAGACCTGGGGAGCCGTCCTGCGCCGCAAGGCGCTCGGGGACGCCGCGTAGCCGCAAGAACATCCCGGGCCCGACCAACGCCCGGAGGGCGATGTGTGCCCGCGCCACGCCGATGCGCCCCTTTGCACGCCCTTTGCACGCCCTTTGCACGCCCTTTGCACGCTCTGCGCCGCGCGGGGCCCACTCTTTCGACCCATGAACGACGCGTCGCGACGCTCGCGGTCCCGCCACTTCGATTCGCCGCGCCACACTTCTTCGCGCAGCGATCCGGCTTCTTTTACCTACGCGCCCCACGCGCTCGAGAATAGCACGAGGGCCGAGGCGTTCCGGGTTATACTCGAAGCTCAGTACGCCACTGCCGCGGGCTACGCCGCCCGCCCCTACGAGCATCAGCGGGAGCCTCGACGCCCCACACGTGGTCGTCGTCGGCGTCGCGTTCGTCTAGACTCGAAGCATGTTGGAACCGCTGTCGGAGGTCCGTCGACTCGGAAGCCTGAGCTTCGCGAAGCGGGGGCGGGCGCTTGCCCTGCTCGCCCGCGGCTGGGATCAGGCCACGGCCGATCGGGTCATGGCTGCGCTGGATGGGGGCGACGGCGACGAGCGGCGGCTGGCGCTGGACCTGGCGACCTATCGTCGGGACGTGGCGCGCATCGAGAAGGCGCTGCGCGACCCCATGATGCGTCGGGCTGCGCTTTCCTCGTCGCGCCGAGTGCCGGTGTCGGAAGAAGCGTTGCTCCAGGCGCTGCGCGAGGGGAATCGCCGCGAGGCCCGCGGGGTGGTCCTGATCATGCACAGGCACCGTCGCGTCGCCCAGGCGACGGCGGTCATTCCCCTGGTCATCGCCAGGCATGGTGTGGGGCTTGCGACACGCCTCTTCGCGACATGCGATCTCGACACGCTGGAACATTACGCGGCCGAGCACGAGGCCGCGTGGAGCGAGCTGGTGACGCGTGCGCCGGAGCGGGGCCTTCGAGTGGCACTGGCGACGAGGCGCAAGATCACGACGGACGAGGCCACGCTGTTCTGCACCCGATATCCGAGGGAGGCCCTGGCGCTGCTCGTGCGGCGAGATGCCTTGGATGGGAGGGCGATCCACGCCCTGGCGATGGCTTGCCCGGCCGAGCTGCTCGAGGTCTTGCGCCGGAACGACTGGACTGTCTCTCTCGCCAACTGTCCGCTTCCATCCGGATTGCTGCCGATCTCGACGCTGCCAGCCGAGGATGTGCTGGAGCTCCGGAACCGGAGCAAGCCCCTCGACGCCTCCGCCGATCCGCTCTTCCGCTTCCTGCCCCTGGCCGAGCGCGAACGTCTCCTTGGCGCCGAGCTGGAACAGGCCGCGACGGCGGCATGGTTGCCCCGTCCTGGCATGGAGGCGCGGCTGGCCACGATACCACCGGCGAGCGTCACGCGGCTGACGGCGGCGGCCCTCATTCCTCCCGTCGATCCGGACACTCGGCGCAAGCGGCTTCAGGCCATCGAGAAGCACCTCGACCTTGCCCAGCTGCGATCCGAGCACGAGGCGCTGGGCGCGGCCAAGGACCGGGGCGAGCGCGCGGCGCGGATGGTTGCACTGGTGCGTTCGCTCCGCCGCGGCGCCGACCCGGCGACCTGCGCGTCCGTTCTCGCCGAGGTGGAGCCGGCATGGCATGGCCCGAGCCGCCATCTGGTCATGGCCGAGCTGACCCAGCTGTCCGATCGTCAGGTCTCGGAGATCCCCGTGCAGACCTATAGGGACGCCCTGCTCACCACAGTGCAGTCGCGCGAGTCGAACGCAACCACCCTGGCCCAGGCCGAGCGGGCCGTGCACAAGGCCATCGGCGCCGCGATCCTCCGGGACAGCATCACGCGCGCGGCGCAGTTGCTCGGGCTCCTGGTTCAGGTTCGCCTGGATCCCCGGGTGCGCTGGCGCGCCGACAAGGTGCCGGCGCCCGGCCAGAAGCCGTCCATGGAGTATCTGCCGAGCCCGCTGCGCATCGCCGAAGGTCTCGCCGCCCAGCTCCATGCGGCCTACGAGGGCGTGCGCCTCGACGGCACCACACCCATGCTGGGACCGGTGGCGGTCGGTCGCCACGAGCCCGAGGCGGAGCGGCTCATCCTGGACCTGCTCCTCGGAAGAACACCGAAGACGCCGCGGCCCCCGCGCAAGCCCGTCACATGCGGCGGGCCGCTGGACGAGGTGATGGGGTACGTCCCGGAGATCAGCTTGAAGGAGACTGCCCTGGTCGACGAGCTGCTGGATCGGGACGATACCACCGATCCCCACAAGACCGATCTGGTGGCGGCGATCTCACCATCGGCCCCCGGGCGGTGGACGCCCTCCCAGCGCAGGCGCTTCACGCAGCATCTGCTGCGGGTGGCACGGGACGCCAGCCTCGATCTCTCGAGGCGCGTCAAGGCCATCGGCCGCGTCGAGGACGCGCCGCTGCTGCTCGAGCTGCTGCCGGGAGCGGCCGGGCCGGTCGCCGCCGCGATCCTGGCGCGGTGCGCCCGGATCGCTCCGCCGACCGCCGAGCTCCGACGGCTGTTCCTGGAGCGCGCGCGAAGATCCGGCGTGGTGGGTCGCGCGGCGATGAGCGCCCTCAACGTGCTGTCCGAGCGCATGCCCGGTCCGTTCGATCTGGCGCCGTATCGTGAGCTGCTGCTGTCGAAGGACTGCGCGGTGGTCAACCGCAAGAACGCCGCCGGCAGGGTTTCCGCCTCTGCGACCGTGGAGGCTCGCGACCTCCTGATGGAGGCGTGGCGGTCCGAGGACTTGCACCCCAGCATCCGGCCGGACATCCTGGCGGGGTTGCTGCGCTTCGTTGACCAGGCCGACGTCCGACAGGTGCTGATCGACGGCATCACGACGGTGCCGGATACGTGGCCGCTGCTCAACCCCGGGTCGAGACTCCTGTTCCCAAACGAGTCGCGGACGCGCCCCGCGGTGGCTCGCGGCTTCGTGGCCTTGGCCGAGGTGCTGGTCGACTGCGGCGACGAGCGTATCGCTTCCACGGCAGCGGGCGTCTGCATTGCCCAGCATGACTTGTGCTCGGAAGGGCTTGGTCTGGCTACCAGGCTCCTCGCCGAGGCGCGCACCTCCGGCCGCGTCCTGGTCCAGACTGTCGACTCATTGAGCCGCCTCCCTGACGCCGGATTACCACACTGGCAGGCGGCGCTGGCCCGGCTCGTCGCAGCAGCGAGCGGCAGTCGGACCTGGGCCGTGGCCCGACTGGCACGGCTCGCGCCCAGGCCACGGGCGTTCCGGGTTGCGCTCGGCCTGGCTCAGAAGGCTGCAGGCCTGCGCCTCACGGCCGCCGCCTCACTGAAGGAGATCCTCGACGTCGATCTTGTCGAGGTCAGGTTTGCCAAGGAGCTATGGTCGGAGTATCTGGCCCTGGTAGACGAACAGCCTGCGCGTCGGATCCCCTCCACCGGCAAGCTGAAGGATTCCAGGCTCGCCGCCTCCCTGATCGATTGGCTCATCCAGCATGGCGGACTGGCGGCCGCGCTGTCGGCTGCCGAGCTGTCGCTGCAGGTCGAGAAGCAACTCCGAGACAGCCCCGCATGGCGCGCTCGGCGGGACGCCATCCGCGCAATGCACGCTGACGCCGCCGAGCGTTTGCTGCTGGCGGACACCTAGCTTCGTCGGTGTCGCGCTCTGCTCCTGCGCCAACGGCGCCCACCGCAAAACCCCGAGGATTTCCATGCCCCCTCGAAGGTCTTCTCTCCCTCGACGGTCATCACCTCGGGCTGGACGGGGGCGCCGGCCGCTGGGCCCTCCGCGGGGGGAAGCGTCGCGGGAGCGGGCGTCGGGGGCTCCGGAGGAGCGGGCGCGCTCGGCGCAGCTGGAGCGAGCACGCTCGCCCCCGGGAGAGCGGGCGCGCTCAGCGCGGGGCGCCGCGACGCGAGCGCAGCGGCGCCGAGGAGCGCGAGCCCCGCCAAGGCGCGCCGCGCGGGGCGGGGGCTGAGCGGCGGGGGCACGGAGGAGCCCCGGAGGGGGCGACGTGGGGTCGACCCTGGTTGGTTCAGCCCGAAGCCTCCAGCAACGCCGCGTCGTGCGCCTCGGCGCCGGGCCCGAGCGGCTGGCCGTAGGAGAACTCGACGTAGTTGCCGTCCGGGTCCTTGAGCGCGCAGAAATAAGCCACCGGATAGGGCAGCTCCTTGGGCGGCCAGACGAGGTGCGCTTCGCCGCGGCGCGCGATCTCGTCGACCGCGGCGCGGCTCTCGAGCGCAAACCCGAAATGACTCATGTCCTCCGGCGCCTGCGGCGCGCGCTGGCCGCCCTCGATCATCACCAGGACGAACGTCCGCTCCTTCCCCTCCTCGGCGAGCCAGGCGACCCGCGTGCCGGCGTCGCTGCGCTCGTGAACCACCTTGAGCCCGCAGAACTCGCGATAAAAGGCGATCGTCGCATCGAGGTTGCCTACGTGGAGCGCGACGTGGGTCATCATGGGTTTCATTGTAAACTCCCCTTCTTTTCTCCCCCGGCAGCGTAGCAGGCGAACGAGCGCGGCAGCAGCCGGGCCGCGCCCCGGCGCGCTCGAGCGGAGGTCCCGTCCTAGGCGGGCTCGAACGCCTTGCTCGACGCGTACCCGCGCGCGGCGGACCGGATCTTCGCGATCTGCGCCGCGTCGAAGGAGACGGGCGCTCCGGTGCGCGCGTAGCTCATCACGTTGTCGTCGACGCCGCTGTGCCCGAGCCCGAAGAAGTGCCCGAGCTCGTGCGCGAGCACGGTGGGCCGCGCGTTCGCCGCGATGATGACGAAGCGCCGCTCCGGCGTCGCCCGGTGCCGCCAGTGCACGCCCATCCGGAAGCGCCGCGGATCGTCGACGTCCCGCAGCGACGCGACCACCATCACGTTGATCCGGCGCGCCTCGATCGCCGAGGCGAGCGCGTCCCGGTCCTCGCGCGTCTCGAGCCGCGAAAACCGCGGGGCGAGCGCGCGCGAGCCGACCTTGCGCAGCGCCACACCGGCGGGCTCGAACAGCCGGACCGCCTCGGCGATCTGCGCGTCGATCCAGGCGTCGTCGCGCACCGGCTTCCCCGCCTCCTCCTCCGTGACCGCGATCGAGAGGGGAAACGCCGGGAGGGGCGCGGGCACGCGCCCCTCCGCGCGGGCCAGGCCCGAGGCGAGCGCGCCGGCGGAGAACAAGCCGGCTGCGGCGATCACGGCGCGGCGGGAGACCATGGATAAGGCCCTATACACGGCCTGCATGCTCGCTGTCTACGCTTCGCCACGGGGGTTGCCCCTCATCGACGCAAGACTCGCTTCCGGCTGGTGACCCTCCTTGGCCGGACGGGATTCGAACCCGTTGGTTCCCTTCGCGAGGTTTCAGCTACTTCTACATGGCATCCTCCTCGCCCAGGCTTCGCCAGGCGCACCGAAATCTACGTTTAGGGCAAGGGTGGCGAAAAACGGACAGACATTAATCTCACGAAGCAGGTCCTCGTCGCCTGGGAGGGCACGAAGCCTGTCCTCTCCGAAACGTTTCGAGCTCCTTGTCCCTTGACCGCTTTCCCAGAGGGAGGCAACGCGGCGTATGGGGCGCGAGCCGCCCCTGGCACGCGTGCCCGCACGGATCAGTTGTTGGTACAGCGGCACTTTTCCAGGAGGGAGGCGAATCGCGTAAGGTTTCCTATATCAACCGGCACGTGCGGCGTGGCTGTACGATGAGAACGTTCACAACGAGGCGCTTGACATTCGGATCGCATTTGGATTCTCTAGCCCCTCGGAATCGCGTTTGGATTTCCTCGCCCTGTATGCTCCTCGGAACGCCTGAGGCGTAGTTTTGCATGCCAGCTGCAGCGCGGCGCGCGACCCGTGCGTCGGCACGTGCCGCTTGCTTGGGACACCACGGTGCCAATGCAAAATGCGCCAACGCACTTGTAGCGCGGTCCATGGAACTAGCGCGGGCCATGGAACTCGAGTTTGATTTTTACGCACGTTGGAGGTCCTCATGCCCTTGAAGAACTGGCCTGCTGTCCTTTCGTTCTCGGTCATCTCTGTCCTCCCCGCCGCGGTGTATGCCAGCGACCCCGCGGGTCTTCCCGTTCCGCCCAGGGGCTTCGATGCCAGGGACGCCAGCATTCCCCATGGGAAGGTGGACGTCTCCGTCAGCTATCCGACCCGAAACTACGGAATGCGGAAGGTGACGGTTTATACACCGCCGGGGTATTCGACGAGCCAGAAATATCCTGTCGTTTACCTGCATCATGGAATCGGCGGCAATGAGGTCTCCTGGATCGGCCAGGGGAGCAACGAAGGCAATGCCGACAATATCATGGATTATCTGTACTCGAAGCAGATGGCCAAACCCATGATCGTTGTGATGCCCAGCGGCAAGATGGACGGAGCGGACGATTTCGCGCGCTTCGCAAACTTCGGGGACGTCCTGCTCCACGACCTGATCCCCTGGGTCGAGGAGACTTATTCCGCCGCCACCGATGCCGATTTGCGCGCCATCTCCGGCCTGTCAATGGGCGGGGGGCAGACCTTCAACTTCGGGTTCCCCAACACCGATGTCTTCCATTACATCGGACCGTATTCAGCTGCGCCCAATACCCAGCAGCCAAGTCAGACCATCAAGGATGTGGCTGCGGTCAAGGACAACGTGAAGCTCATCTTCATCTCTTGCGGCAGCACAGACGGCCTGATCGGCAATAGCGAAAATTATCACAACTTCCTGGATCAGAACAACATCGACCATATTTACCAGATCGAGCCGAACGAAGGCCATACCAAGACCGTCTGGAACCGCAGCTTTTACAACTTCGCCCAACGCATTTTCCTCGACGGGGGCGCGACGGGCGGCGGTGGGGCCGGTGGGGCCGGTGGGGCCGGTGGGGCCGGTGGGGCCGGTGGGGCCGGTGAGGCCACGGGCAACGGCGGTAGTGCAGGGGACGGAAGCGGAAACGGCGGGGGCGTGACCGGAGGTGGTGCCGTCACGACAGGCGGTTCTGCAGCGACTGGCGGGCAGGTTTCGAGCAGTGCGAGCGGCGGCACCGACGAAGGTACGCCCCCGACGGAGGACTCTGGCTGCAGCTGCTCGGTCCCCGGGTCCGAACCCGGAACGCCGCCTTGGCGCTTCGGGATCCTTCTTGCGGCAATCGGAGCCGTCCTCTTCAGAGCGCGAGCAAGACGGAATCGAGGCTGAGCGGCCGAGCGTCGCTCGAGCTCGCACAGCGTAGAAGACGGCGGATGCGCCATGGAGGGCCCGTGGAGGGCACAGCGTGTGAAGGCGGCGCCGTTGATGCCTGGATAAATTGGTTGAACTAGCGTCGCTTTCCCCGGAGGTGGTGGATCGCAGCCTGCGGGGATTCTGGCGGGGTGTGACGACGGATCGCGCCCCTTCGGGAGGCATGGGCCCGACCCGGGCCCAATCGTTCTATTTTTGGTTCGGCTTCGCAGTCGATCTCGACTTCGTCGTCGGGCCAGGGCCCTGCGGTCCGAGATAGGCCGGACACGCGGAATGCAATCGGATCTCGTCCGAGAGCTTGTTCGAAGCATCCTCGCTTGGACGAGCTCAGCGTGGCGTGTAGATGATCTCGGCAACCCGGTCGGGTAGGCCGGGGAGGTTGCCCTCCCCGGCCCCCCACAGATCCGGACATGCGGGACTACCACATCCGGCTCTTCGGTCACGGGTTCGCTGCTCGAGACACGTGAATGGGCGAGAGGCTCGGCGGCGGAAGCGGATAACGCTTCAACAGGTCGTTCATTCGCGCCCAATCTACGCGTGCGCGTTGCGAGCGGCGGTCAAGCCATCTCCGCCACGCGCAGGTGACCTCGTCGCGGAAGCGTTCGAGGGCATCAGAGTTTCCGGTGATCCCGAAGTACCCATAGTGCCCTGAGGGGTTCGCCGAAGCGGTTGCCCTCGGTGCGGGTGAGCGGCACGGCGCGGCGCCTCGGAGCGGGGCGCCGCGCCGTGCCGCTCACCCAACCGAGGGCCGCCGTACTGGAGGTTCGGGGCGCAGGGCGCCGCAGGCGACCCGGAGCCCCGAGCGTTGAAGAGCACCGTCCTGCGCCGCAAGGCGCTCGGGGACGCCGCGTAGCCGCAAGAACATCCCGGGCCAGCCCAACGCCCGGAGGGCGATGTGTGCCCGCGCCACGCCGATCCGCCCCTCTGCACGCTCTTGCACGCTCTGCGCCACGCGGGGCCCACTCTTTCGACCCATGAACGACGCGTCGCGACGCTCGCGGTCCCGCCACTTCGATTCGCCGCGCCACACTTCTTCGCGCAGCGATCCGGCTTCTTTTACCTACGCGCTGAACGACGCGTCGCGACGCTCGCGGTCCCGCCACTTCGATTGGCCGCGCCACACTTCTTCGCGCAGCGATCCGGCGTCTTTTACCTACGCGCTCCGTAGACGACGCTGCCGGCGAGCCCGCGGCGCCGACGCACCCGGGCACGACCAGCGACGCGCCCGAGCCTGGCGCCACGCCCGCCGCGGCGCGACCTCTGCCGCTCACGTCCCAGAGCCGGAACGCGCCTCTCTGCGCGATCCACTCATAGGATTCTCGTCCGGCCCGTCTCAATCCTGTTGGCATTTTCCGCCCCCTCTGTGCCAACGTCGGGTGAAAAATGCGATCCATAAAACAATAAAACCGTGCAAATGGGGTTGTGTCGCGGCCGCTCCATGGTGTATAAATTTAGTCGAATGACCACATAATTTTCCAGAGAGAGCATGGGTGTCCGGATAAGATTTCGGACTCTGCGAAGGCGGGCGCCAGCATGATATTCTTCGCACGGACATCGAGAACGGCGCCGAGCGTGTTCGACGGGGGACATTCTACGGATGGTTCACGGCGCCACTGCTGGATCTGCTGGCCGAACTTCTCAACCGCGCAATTGCCATCGGTCAGCGGCAGCCGGAGCTCTTGCCGGGAATTTTCGGCGGTTTTGCCCGAAAATCGGTCAAGGCATAAGCCGTGAAACATCATATGATCACAATCGTCAGCAAGCAACATTGGAAAACATCTATGACAAATTTGAAACAGAATCAATTCTCTCGTTGGTTCATACTGGCGTTCGCGTCAGTCGCGCTAGCAGGCTGTGGCGATGGTGCCGATACCACAGGGCCCTCGAGCAGCTCATCGTCTTCTGGCAGCTCTTCATCCTCC
This sequence comes from Sorangium sp. So ce887, assembly GCF_051521455.1. Taxonomy (NCBI): domain Bacteria; kingdom Pseudomonadati; phylum Myxococcota; order Polyangiales; family Polyangiaceae; genus Sorangium; species Sorangium sp. So ce887. The sequence continues at coordinate 8,992,789 of NZ_CP150354.1, forward strand.
GGCTCCGGCTCCAGCTCATCTTCGAGCAGCTCTAGCTCATCTTCGAGCAGCTCTAGCTCATCTTCGAGCAGCTCTAGTTCGTCTTCGAGCAGCTCCAGTTCGTCTTCGAGCAGCTCCAGTTCTTCTGGTGGCGATACACCGGTTACACCCATCCCCGATCTGTCCAAGTTCTCAGCCTACACTGAGAGATACACTGACAAAACGGTGATCACTTCAAATCACGCAACGGGCCACGTTGGTGATTTTTTCTTCACTCACTGGAAAGATGGCGGCTCGACATCTTTGACCGTGGACCCGAACGGCGAATTCAGCGTGACCTGGCAGGGCGGTGGCTATAACTATGTCGGTGGTCCAGGATGGCATTACGGAGATGAGAACAGGGTGATCGGCTACCGATTCAATAGCGACAGCGGCGCGAGCTACATCACTTTGTACGGCTGGGGGTACGACAAGAGTATGCCCACTTCAAACGCGGCACACCTGGTGGAGTATTACATTCTGCAACGATGGAGTTATGATCCCAGCCAGGGCGCTACCGCTGGCAAGACCTTCACGAGCAATGGGGTTGAGTATTCCACTTACCGCTCAACGCGGCAGCAGCAGCCCTCTATCAATGGTCGCACCACTTTCTACCAGTACTGGAGCAAGCCTGCTCAGCAGCAGGCCCTCGGAGAGGACCACAAAATCATATTCGCCGATCACGTGAAGGCATGGGCCGACACCGGCTGGATTGTTCCGAACATGAACAATCTGGACGCGAGTGACGACCCCACCTATCAGGTCATGGCCGTCGAGGTGTTCAACCCCGGTAGCAATGGAACTGCATCGGGTCGCGTCTGGGACGAGACGCCCTGATCGAAAGAAGCTGTGGCACTCCTGAACGTTTCGTGGGTGATTAGCTGACGCCCAGAGCGTCACGAAGGCACACGCCCCCCTTACCCCTCCACGATCATTTCGGCTGGTTCCATGCTCAATTGAGCCAGCGGGCGAGCTGCGAGCACCCCGGCACGTGCAGGGTCGTGCCCCGAGCCGACCGAGCCGACCTTCCCGGAAGTAGCCGCTCCGCAGAGCGCGTTCTGAGGCGAGCTCGTGGAAGGCGGCCCCGCGCGTAGAGTCGCAGCAGGAGGAGCGCGCGGGAGCAGCCGGGCCTGCCGCCCGCGATCGACGCCGGGGTCCTCTCGCTGCTCGAGCCGGACCCGGCGCGCCGCGCCCAGAGCGCCCGCGCCGTCCTCGATGCGCTGGACGCCGCCGTCGCCGCCCCGCGCGTCGCGCGGCCCTCCCCCGGCCCGACCGAGCTCATGCCCCCGCGCGACACCCTCACCTCGGGCGAAGGCTTCTCGTCCCTCGTCACCACGCTGATGCCCTTCGGCACCCTCGGCTCCACCTCGCCGCGGCAGCGGACGCGGGATTGACGGAGCGGGCGCGCGCTGACGGGTGAGGGACGGCGCGTCGCCGCGTGCCCGACGACGCGCCGCGCTCCGGCGAGCGCACGGCTTCGAACGGCGCGCCGCGGCGGGAGGTGCTACCCCCTCGCGCACCGTGAGCACCCGCGTTCCGCAAGAGCCATCCCCCGCGCCGGCCGCCCCCGGCGGCCGGACCTCTCCCCCGCCCCCGACCGCGAGCCCGGTGCGGTTTCCCGAGGAGCTGCCCATCTCGGCGCGGGTGCACGACATCGCCCGGGCCATCGAGGCGCACCAGGTGGTGATCGTCGCGGGCGAGACAGGCTCGGGCAAGACCACGCAGCTCCCGAAGATCTGCCTGGCCATGGGCCGCGGGCTCACCGCCCGGATCGGCGTCACGCAGCCGCGCCGCATCGCCGCCACGAGCGTCGCCGCCCGGGTCGCCAAGGAGCTCGGCGTCGAGCTGGGCAAGGAGGTCGGCTACAAGATCCGCTTCTCGGACAGGACGAGCCCGACCACCTACGTCAAGTACATGACCGACGGCATCGTCCTCGCCGAGATGCAGGGCGACGCGCGGCTCTCGGACTACGACACGCTCATCATCGACGAGGCCCACGAGCGCAGCCTCAACATCGATTTCCTGCTCGGGTACCTCAAACGCCTCTTGCCGAGGCGGCCGGATCTCCGCGTCATCATCAGCTCCGCGACGCTCGAGACCGACCGGTTCGCGGCCTTCTTCGACGGCGCGCCCGTCATCGAGGTCTCCGGCCGCACGTATCCCGTGGAGGTCATCCACCGTCCCCCCGAGAGCGGCGAGGAGGAGATCGCCGATGCGGTCGCCAACACGGTCGAGGAGATCACCGCGATCGACCCGCGCGGGGATATCCTCGTCTTCCTCCCCGGCGAGCGGGAGATCAACGACACGATGGCCGAGCTGGAGCGCCACGGCCTGCCGCACACGACCCTCTTGCCGCTCTACGGGCGGCTCCCTCAGGGCGACCAGCAGCGCGTGTTCCAGTCGCTGCCGGGGCGGCGGATCGTGCTCGCGACCAACGTGGCGGAGACCTCGCTGACCATTCCAGGCATCGTGTATGTCGTCGACTCGGGGCTCGCCCGCGTGAACCGGTACAGCCCCCGCACGGGCGTCACCCAGCTCCAGATCGAGCCCATCTCGCGCGCGAGCGCCGATCAGCGCAAGGGGCGCGCGGGCCGCGTGCAGAGCGGCGTGTGCTTCCGGCTCTACGCCGAGCAGGACTATCAGGCGAGGCCTTCTTACACCGATCCGGAGGTCCTGCGCGTCGGCCTCTCGGGCGTCATCCTCACGATGAAGTCGCTCGGGCTCGGCGCCATCGAGGATTTCCCGTTCCTCGACGCGCCGTCGAAGCGGGCGGTGGACGAGGGCTACCGGGTCCTCGAGGAGCTCGGCGCGCTCGACGACGCGGGCGCGCTCACCGACATCGGCCGGAAGCTCGCGCGGCTGCCGCTCGACCCGCGGCTCGGCCGGATGGTCCTCGGCGGCGAGGGCGAGGGGGCGCTCGCCGAGGTGCTGATCATCGCCGCCGCGCTCGGGGTGCAGGATCCGCGGGAGCGGCCGCTCTCCGCGCAGAGGCAGGCCGACGACGCGCACCGGAAGTTCAAGGACGAGACCTCGGACTTCGTGGGGCTCCTGAAGCTGTGGAGCTTCTATCAGGACGCGCAGGGCCGGCTGACCCAGAACCAGCTGAGGAAGGCGTGCCGCGATCAATTCGTGTCGTACCTCCGCATGCGCGAGTGGGTCGACGTGCACCGGCAGCTCAGCCGCATCACGCGGGAGATGGGCTTCTCGCCGAACGGCACGCCCGCGAAGGGCGACGCCATCCACCGCGCGCTTTTGCCCGGCCTGCTCAGCCGGATCGGCATGTGGAACCAGGAGAACAGGGTGTATCTCGGCGCCCGACAGACCCGCTTCCAGCTCCACCCCTCGTCGGGTCTCGCCAGGAAGCCGCCCGCGTGGATCATGGCCGCCGAGCTGGTCGAGACATCGCAGCTCTTCGCCCGGACGGCGGCGGGCCTCGATCCCGCGTGGATCGAGGCCGCGGCCGGGGCGCTCTGCAAGCGCAGCTACGGCGATCCTCACTGGGCCGCGAAGCCGGCGGCCGTGATGGCCAAGGAGCAGGTGACGCTGTACGGCCTGCCGATCGCGCGCGACCGCAGGGTCGATTACGGGCCGATCGATCCGAAGTCGGCGCGCCAGATCTTCCTGCTCCACGCGCTGGTCCGGCAGGAATACACGACGCGCGGGGCGTTCATGGAGGCGAACCGCCGGCTCTTCGAGGAGGTCAGTCGGCTGCGCGACAAGGCGAGGCGGAGCGAGATGCTGGCCGACGAGCACGCGCTCGAGCTCTTCTTCGACCGGCGCGTGCCCGAGGGGGTCTACAGCGGCAAGACGTTCGAGGCGTGGCGGAAGGAGGCCGAGGAGAAGGACCCGCGGGTGCTGCACCTGTCGCTCGCCGACGTCCTGCTCGACGAGGCCGCGGAGCTCTCGCCCGAGCGCTTCCCTGACGCGCTCGACCTCCATGGCGCGGCCGTGCCGCTCTCCTACCGCTTCGATCCCGGCGAGGACGACGACGGCGTCTCGCTGTCTCTGCCGCTCGTGCTCCTGCCGCAGGCGGATCCGGACGAGCTCGAGTGGACGATCCCCGGGTGGCACGCCGAGAAGATCACCCTGCTGCTCGAGTCGCTGCCGAAGTCGCTCCGCAAGGCGCTGGTCCCTCTCCGGGAGACCGCCCGGGAGATCGCGGCGGAGCTGCGGCCGTTCCAGGGCCCGATGCGGTCCGCGCTCGCGCGCGCCGTCGAGGAGCGCACCGGCGAGCGCGTGCCGGCGGACGCGTTCCGGCCCGAGGATCTCCCGCCCTACCTGCGCTTCTACTTCCGCGTGCTCGGCGAGGACGGCCGGGTGATCGGGGAGGGGCGCGGCCTGCGGGAGCTCAAAGAGCGCCTGTCCGGCCGGGCGCGCGAGGCCTGGGCGAAGGTCGGCAAGGCGGGTCTGGAGCGGGACGGGCTGACGTCGTTCGCGATCGACGCGCTGCCCGAGGGCGTGCAGGTCGACGCCGGGGGACAGAGGGTGCTCGGCTATCCGGCGCTCGTCGACAACGAGACCTCCGTCTCGGTGCGCGTGCTCGCCTCGAGGGCGGCGGCGGCCGAGGCCACGCGCGCCGGGCTGCGGCGGCTCATCTTGCTGCAGCTCGGGAGCAAGATGAGCCAGATCGAGCAGCCGCTGCGCAGCGCCGTGGCCGTGAGCGGGCTCGGCGCCAGGGTGGCTCCGGGCGAGCCGGGTCTCGCCCGGCAGATCGCGCTGCGCGCGCTCGACGAGGCGTTCCAGCTCGGCGATCCCGCGTCGTTCCCGAGGACCCGGGCCGCGTTCCAGGCGCGCCTCGACGAGGGCCGGCGGTCGCTGCAGGGCGTGCTGGGGAGGCTCTCGGGGCTGGCGCGCGACATCGGCGTCGAGCTCGATCGCGTGCAGTCGATGCTCCGGTCGATGACGGGGAAGCCGGGCTCGCCGAGGCCGTCGCTCGACGACGCGCGCACGCAGGTCGACTTTTTGCTGCCGGTCGGGCTCTTCTCGCGCGCCCCGCTCGACCGGCTCGCGCACCTGCCGCGCTACCTGCGCGCCATCCAGATCCGGCTGGAGCGGCTGCCCAACGGGCCGCAGAAGGACCAGGCCAAGGCCGCGCAGGTGCTGCCGTTCTGGCAGGACTACCTCAAGCACCAGCAGGCGCTCCGCGAGAAGGGGGTGCCCGCGGAAGAGCTGGAGTCGTTCCGCTGGCTGATCGAGGAGCTCCGGGTGTCGCTCTTCGCGCCCGAGCTGAAGGCGGCAGTCCCGGTCTCGACGCAGCGGCTCTCGGAGCAATGGAAGCGACTGCTGGGGTAGCGGGGCGGAGCCAGAGAGAACTGGGAAGCATTACGTTGAGAAGGTTCGCTTTTCCACTCGCCTGATGTTTTCGGTGATTCCCAGCGAGCTCCCCTCCGCGTGATCTGTTTTTGGTATGTAGCTCCTGGTGAACATCACGGTCCTGCGAGCGCTCGTCCGGTCGTTGCTCCTGCTGGCGCTGGTCCTCGTGCCTTCCGTCGGTCGCGCGGACGGCCCCTCGAGCGGGCCCCAGGGTCGACTCCAGCGCTCGGCGGACCGGGCCGTCGCGGAGGGCCGCCTGGCGGAGGCGCGGGACATGTGGTTGCAGATCTGGCAGCTCGATCCCTCGGAGATGGCTGCGTGCAACGTCGGGCAGCTCTCGTTCCGCATCGGGGACATGCCGAGAGCGGCCGAGTTCCTCACCGCGTGTCTGGAGAGGGCGCCGGCGCCGGCGGACGCCAGCGCGCGTGAGCGGTACCAGAGCCGGGCGCTGGATCTCGCGCGGGCGACGCAGGCGGTTGGCATGCTGACCTTCGCCGTGCCCCGGGGCGCGGAGCTGTCGGTCGACGACCGGCCTGTGGGGCGGGCGCCGCTCGGGCGCGCGGTGTTCGTCGCGCCGGGCTCGCACCGCGTTCGAGCGGCGCTCGGCGAGGCGGCGAAGGAGACCCCCGTGGAGGTGCGCGCGGGGGAAGCGCGCGAGGTCGTCCTCGATCTCGCTTTGCCGGCGGACACCGGACAGGCGGAGGCGCGCCCGCCGGCGCGGGCCGAGCCGCGCCCCCCGGTGGCGCCGCGCGCGTCGGCGCGGGCCGAGCCGCGCCCACCGGTGGCGCCGCGCGCGCCGGCGCCGGTCGAGCTAAGTGCGGGGCCTTCGCCGGGGCTCGTCGTGCTGGGCGCCCTCGCGTCCGCCGGGTGCGTCACGCTCGGCGCGGTGCAGCTCGCGAGGTCGGGCGAGCACGAGCGCAGGTTCAACGACCTGCTCGAGCGCAACCACGGAGGCTACCGGATCGCCGGCCTGGAGCTCCAGCGCGCCCAGCGCGCCTACAGCGCGATGGAGCTCGCCGAGGAGCGCGCCGCGGTCGCGCTGACGGCCGGCGCGCTCCTGGCCGCAGGGACGCTGATCTACGCCCTTTACCCGAGGAGCCGCGGCCCCAGGCTGACCGCGATGGGGACGCGGCTCCACCTGGAGGCGACGTGGTAGACGGGTCTGGCCTGGGGTACCGGATCGTCGAGCGGCTGCAGGGTCGCGGCCCTGTGGACGTCTATGCCGCCGTCGATCGCGAGGGCCGGGACGCGCTGCTCCACGTGAGCGAGGCGGTGCCCGGCGGGTTCCGCGACGGCCTGGCTCGGCTGCGCGCCGTGAGCCAGCGCATCGAGGAGGTCCCGCGGGTCCTCGACGGCGGCCTCCGGGACTCGTTCTGCTGGGTGGCGGTCGAGCGGTGCGACGGCCGGTCGTTGCGCGCCGTCCTCGAGGAGCGCCCCAGGGACATCACGCCGCCGTGGGCGCTCTCGCAGGTCGCCGAGTTCGCCGAGGTCCTGAAGGCCGCACACGCGGCGGGGATCTTCCACGGGGACCTCTGCCCGGAGACCTTGATCCTGCTCGACGACGGCTCGTTCAAGCTCGCCGGCCTGGGTCTCGCGCAGCTCTTCGGTCTGAGCGCCGCGGACGCGGCGATCACCGCGATGTACCGCGCCCCCGAGCAGCTCGCGGAGCCCGCGGTCCTGGACGAGCGGACCGACGTCCACGCGCTGGGCCTCGTGCTCTACGAGCTCATCGGGTTGCGCCGGCCGTTCGCGGAGCGCGTGCCCGAGGAGCTCGTCCGCTGCGTCCTCCACACCACGCCGCTGCCGCTCGATACCTTCGTCCCCTTGCCGCCGGTGGTCGCGGGTGTCGTGAGGCGCGCGACCGAGAGGCACCCGGACGCCCGGTACCGCGACATGGCGGAGCTCATCGCGGCGCTGCACGGCGCGCTCGAGGGCTGGTGTCGCTGGCGAGGCGAGGTGAAGCAGGACGTCGGCTCCGGGGTGCGCAGCGCGAGCCCGGCGTCGCGCGTGCCGCCGACCGAGCCGACACCCGGGCTCGCGACCGAGCTACCGCCCGGGCTCGCGACCGAGCTGCCGCGCCACGCCCCCTCCCCGGCCTCGCCTGAGCCTGCGTCGGCGCCCCCGGAGCAAGCCCCGCCGGCCCGCTCACCGCGCAAGGGGCGGATTCGCGTGGCGCTCGCCCTGGGAGCAGGCGGGCTGGTCCTCGCGGCGGCGCTCCTCGGCGGCCTCCATGCCGGCGCGCTGTCGGCAGCCCGTACCCCGGCCGTCGCGCGGCTCCCGCGCGTCATCGTGGTGCGCCCGCAGGCTGCGCCGGCGCCCCCCGATCCCCGGGCGGTGGCCGCCGTCACGCGGGAGCGCCCCCTCCGCTCGAAGCCGGTGCCTCCCCGCGCGCGCGGCAAGGAAATGGCCCCCTCGCCTCCTCCGGTGCCGGATTCGCCGGCACCGGGAGAGCCGCTGCCGCCGTGCGACGCGGACTGGTACACGTGCGGGGCCACCTGGCCCGACGCGCGTTCCAACACATTCCGTTGACGCCCGCGAGGTTTCCACTTTTTAGCAGCGATTTCTGTCGATTTCTTACGCGCCTCTGCGACTGCGGTGCTGTATAGGAGGAGTCGTGTAGAGGGCAGTCCGCGACCCTCGCTGGTCCTTTTGCCGGCGACCGAAGGTGGGCGCCCGGAGGCTCTGTTCGCATGCACACTCTATTTCGCCGCGTGGTGCTCGCCGGCGCCGCGTGGCTCGTGGGCTCTTGTGCCGGAGATTCTCCCTCTCTGGGAGGCTACTGCGAGAACAAGGCCGATTGCCACACGAAGTACCAGGACATCCCCGGAGCCACCTGTGTCGGCGATCGTTGCCAGTGTGTCGATCCGGGCCAAGGGATCTGTTGCTCTCCTGACGCCGCGAAGGATCCGGACTGCGCTCTCTCGTGCAGGCCGTGCGCCGAGTGCGCTCCGGGCACGGCGGGGTGCGCTCCTGACGTGGGGCCCGACGGGGGCGTCGACGCCGGCTGCAAGAGCGACGCAGCGTGCCCGGGGCCGCCGAGCCGCGAGTGCGGCGCCGGGCGGTGCGTCGAGGGCGCGTGCACCGTCGAGATCAACCCGGGGCCGATCGCCTCTCAGCGGAGGGGCGACTGCCAGCGGATGGAGTGCACGGTCACGGGCGAGCTCATCGCGCTCGGGGACCCGTCGGACGTCTACGACGACGGCGAGCAGTGTACGTATGATAGCTGCGGTGCCAGCGGGCCCGTCAATGTGCCGATGACCGAAGGTGCGGTGTGTCCTGGCGAGCAACAGAGGATGTGCCATGCGGGCACGTGCGTCGCTTGCTTTGACGGCGACGTGACCATGAACGACTGTCCCAACGGCCTGGCGTGCTTCGGCGTGATGTGCGTGCCCTCGCATTGCACGAACAATGGTGTCGATCTCGCGCTCGGGGAGACCGCGAGGGACTGCGGCGGTCCGTGTCGTCCCTGCATCGCCGGCGAGGCCTGCGGAGCGGGCACCGATTGCGAGAGCAAGGTCTGCCGCGCGGGTCGCTGCGCGGCGCCGACGTGCGAGGACGGCGCGCAGAACGGGGATGAGACGGGGGTCGACTGTGGGGCGCTGCCCTGCCCGCTGTGCCCGGCGGCTCAAGGATGCAGGACGGGCACGCAGTGCGAGAGCGGCGCCTGCTGGGCGGGCATGTGCCGGGAGGCTTCGTGCATCGATGGCGTGATGAACGGCGGCGAGGCCGGCGTGGATTGCGGCGGCGCCTGCGCGCCGTGCCGGTGAGCCGGCGGCCTGGCGACCAGCGTGCGCGCGGCGACCCCTGGTGCCCGCGGACCTGCGCGGCTACCTGACCAGCCGCACCACGACGAGCTCGCGCTGCCCGCCGACGGGTCCGAAGCCGAAGTCGCCGGGGCCGTCGAGCTGGCCGGCGAGGTAGACGGAGTGCTCTCCTCCCGTGCAGACGGCGAAGAAGCGTCCGGGAGCGTCGAAGACCTCCGGTTCGCCCGGTGTGCCGTCGGCGGTGAAGCGGACGAGCATCGGGCTCTCCTCGGCGCCGTAAGCGCTGCCCGTGACGAACACGCCGCGGTCCGCCGCGAAGGCGGAGGCTCGCGCGTAGTAGTCGGCCGCGTCGCCCCAGAGGGAGCTCCACAGCGGCTCGCCGCCGGGGCCGAAGCGAGCCGCGAAGAGCTTCGTGGAGCCGCCCGTGTTTCGCGAGCCTCCGCCGAAATCGGCCGTCCCGTTCATGTAACCGACGATCAGGGTGCCGCTGCCCGTCGCGCCGTTGATGTCGTTGGCCAGCGTGTAGCCATCATCGCCGAAAGGTCTGCCGGTCAAGCGCTGTCCGGTCGGTGAGAACTGCGCCAAGTACGAGCCGAAGCCGTGCGACTGACTGGCGTATCCCGTGAGCCAGACGGTCCCGTCGCGGCCGAGCGCCACGCCGGTTGCGTTCGTCATGGGCCAAGCGTCGAGGTCACCGCTCCTGGAGAACACCTGGCTGGCGACGTGACCGCCGTCGGCGTCGAGCGTCAGCAAGAAGGCCGTGTCCTCACCGGCCTCGTGGACGCCGCCTCCGAAGTCGATCGCACCGCTGACGTAACCCGCGACGTACACGTTGCCGTTCGGCGCCACGGCCGCGCTCTCCGCCCAGTCGTACCCGCTACCGCCGAAATGTCGCGCCCAGATCACCTCGCCGTTCGCCGCGACCTTCATCACGAACATGTCGGGGCCCAGATTCGCGTTCGTGGGCAGCCAGATCTCATCGCCGATGACGACCATGGTGCGGTAAGCGCCGACCGCGATGATCGACCCGTCGGCGAGCGGAGCAATCCCGTTCACCTGCGTGTCGTAAGCGGCGCCGCCGAAGCTCTTGGCCTGCAACAGCTCGCCGCTCGGCGAGAGCCACAGCAGCACGGCGCCCGCGTGGTCCTCGCCACGCAACGAGAGGGTGCCATCCGCGCCGCCGCCGACCACGAGCCGCCCCTCTGCGTCGAGCGCCGCTGCATAGAAGCTGTCGTTGACGCCGTCCCCGGCGAACACGACGCTGTAACCGGGGCCGTCGTCCGAAAGAAAACCGACGCCGGGGCCGTCACCTCCGGCACCCGCGCCCCCCGAGGTACTGGCGCCGGCCGCGCCGCTCGTGACGCCGCTCGAGCCCGGCTCCTCGCTGAAGCCGCTTGTTCCCCCGGCGCGACCGCCGCCAGCGCTTCCTTGCGCGCCGCCCTCGTCCGCGCCGGCGCTCGATGCCGAACCGTGCTCCTCTTCGCCGATCCCCCGCACGACCCTCGCATCGCACGCGACCGTCACGAGCGCCGCCGCGAGGAACCAGCTCGCGGACGGCCCGCGCCGGTACCGAAGTCCACGCCCGTCGCTATCGCGCCGCCCGATGACCGATACCACCATGAGGCCGAAGCTATCACGGATACCCGAGCGCCCCCCGCGCTCCCTGCGCATACGCCCCGTGGAAAACATTACCGCTCCGGCATCCTTCGGCGCTCGCCAGAAATGGCCCACCGGCGCTTGTCAGAAAGGGTCCGGGCGCGGATCAGCAATCGTTGCGTGGACGGTGAGCGCACGGCGCGTGTGCGCGGGCCCGGATGCGGCGTGGAGGTCCTTCGGCGCGATGGCGCGAGTGATCCTCCCGGACAACATGAAAGCCACCGTCTCGCGCGCCGACGAGCTCGCCCCCGTTCTCGTGCTGGCCTTCCTCGACCACGCGCAGGCCCGCGGACTGTTCGTGGATGCCGCGCGTGTCAGGTCACCGAGGGACAAGGCGCGTGTCGAGGATCAGGTCACGTACGTGCGTGAGAGTTGACATGTCTGCACTGGCCGCGCGACGATGAGCGGATCTCTGTCCTGATCCTTTTCAGCAATTCACGCCGCGCGCTCGCCTCGAACGAGCGCTCGTGACCGTGGGGCACCACGACGCCGGCCTTGCGCCCGGCGAGGCTTGGCGCGGCTCACCACAACGAACGTCAGGGGAAATCTCCACATGAGAAACAAGACGAAGAGATTCCATATATTATGCGCCGGAGTGACGGGCGCCCTCGCGGCCGGGTGTGCGGTCGATCCCGGCGGCGATGGCGCCGAGGGCGTCGGTCGAGCGGCGCGGGCGCTCTCGACCGAGGGACAGGTGTGCACGACGGTCCAGCGCGGCGCTGGGCCGGCAGGCGTGGCCGACGCCGTGCTCTGGCAGAGCTCGCCCAGCTGGAACGACGGCGCGAGCGTGACGCTCAGCACGGGGACGAGCGCGGGCGGTGGGCTCCGGCGCAGCCTGCTCCGGTTCGACCTCTCCGGCCTGCCCGCGGGAGCCGAGGTCGTGTCGGCGAGCCTGTCGCTCTCGCAGACCTTCAAGGGGGTCGACAGCACGGTCCGCGTCCACCGCGTCACCGACGCCTGGGAAGAGTCGGCCGTGACCTGGGCGAGCTTCGGCGAGGCCATCGACCCGGCGGTCGCCGCGTCGTTCACCTCCGGCGGGGGCTCCGGCTTCCGCTCGTCCGATATCACCGAGCTCGCGCGCGCCTGGGTGAGCGGCGAGGTCGAGAATCACGGCGTCCTCATCGAGGAAGATCCGGTCCAGAGGACCGACTTCCGGAGCAGCGAGAAGGCGGTCGTCGAGGACCGGCCGAAGCTCGACCTCTGCTATGTCACTTGCGACGACGGGATCCAGAACGGCGGCGAGAAGGGCGTCGACTGCGGCGGCTCGTGTCCCTCCTGCGACGGCCAGTCGTACGACGGACCGCCGGGCGGGAGCCCGATCGATCTCTCGGGGACCGGGGCGACGTACCCGTGGTCGGTCGGGGACATCAACGAGCTGCCCGAATCCGTCGCGCAACAGGGCACGCACCAGCCCTGCACGACCAGCGAGGATTGCCAGTTCGACCAGTACTGCGAGCACCCCGCGCAGGGCGCGTGCGCCCACAATCCGTGCGAGACGGGCCTCTCGCTCCTGTCGACCTGCAGCGGCTGCGTCGCGAAGGTCTGCGAGGCGAACCCGAACTGCTGCACCCAGACGACCATCCCGGCCGACTGCGGGCATGACGCCTGCGAGGATGCCCCCGGCGTCGCGACCCACATGACCGCGACGTGCGGTGACCCGTGCATCGCCAACATCTGCGCGGCCAACCCGCTCTGCTGCGACTTCAGGTGCACGTCGACCACGCAGTGCACGACCGTCTTCGGAGCGGGCTTCACCTGCCCTGTCGTGCTGCCCGGCACCCCGCGACGTTGCCGCCCGCCCAGCGGCGTGTGCCCGCCGGGAAGCGTCCTTTCCAACGGCAGGTGCGCGGGGACCTGGAGCTCCGAGTGCGTCGATCTCGTGGCTACCGAGTGCCCTGGGAAGACGTGCGCCCCACCGACCCAGGTCTGGGACGCCACGTGCGTCGGCCTCGTAGACCAGCTGTGCGGCACCACCTGCAGCGCCGATCCAGACCAGCAACGAGGCCTCTGCAAGGCTTACCTGCCGAGCGAGACGAACCCCGCATGCACCGGCGTGGATTTCACGGTCGGCGTGCCCTGCGGCGGGACGATCCCGGTCTGCAACCGCGGCAACACGCCGGCCCCCGCGGGCATCGCGATTCACCGCTACGCCGCGGGCGCGGGCCAGCTCCCCTCCTCGGCCCCGAGCCAGGTCCTGGACTCCTGCAGCCCGAGCGGCGGCACCCTCGCCTGCACGACCGCGCAGCCGATCGCCCCGGGCGAATGCATCAGCGTGGCCGGCTGCACGGGCCTCACCGACGGCATGGAGCTCTTCGTCAACCCGCCGGGCCCGAGGCACATCGCTGAGTGCCAGTGCGCCAACAACGGGAGCATCTATCAATCGGCCATGTGCGAGTCGCCAGGCTGCATCGCCACGGCCAGCGTCTCGCTGATCAGGCCGGTCACCCTGTTCGTGTCGCTCGATCGGTCCACCTCGATGTGGGAGACCTCGTTTGGAGTCCCCGGGTTCAACGACCGATGGATCCCGGCGACCAACGCCCTCAAGGAGTTCTTCAGCGATCCGGCGTCGGCGGGGCTCGGCGTCGCGTTCCGGTTCTGGCCGCACGACAACCCCGGGCCATGCAACGACAACCCCAGCTGTCCGCCCGCCGGCGGCGGCGGCTGTGCGCTGCCGCTCGTCCCGTTCAACGGCGCCGCAGCCGACAGGTTGACCGAGCAATCCGCGTTGATGGGAGATCAGCAGGAGATCAAGCTCCTGCAGGCGTTCACCAATTTCCCGATGCCCTACGGCGATACGCCGATGTACCCGGCCCTGGACGGCGCCACGACCTGGGCGATCAACTACAAGACCGCCCACCCCGAGGAGGAGGTCGCGGTGGTGTTCGTGACCGACGGCGTCCCGTCGCACTGCGACACCGTCCCGAACCACATCGCGAACCTGGCGGGAAACGCCTTCGAGAACCACGGCGTCCGCGTGCACGCGGTGGGCTTCGGCAACTCGAACGCGGAGATCATCAACAGCATCGCCGCTCGCGGCGGCGGACAGGCGTACAACCTCACCGCGGGCACGGCGCTGCAGGGCAGCCTCCTCGACGCGCTCGTCTCGATCCGCGGAGAGGCGCTCCCCTGCGACGTGACGGTCCCCCTCGCCGGCGTCACGGATCCCGCCTCGGTGTCCGTCGTCCACGTGGACGGCGCCGGCACCGAGACCACCCTCACGCCCCGGCCCGCCGGGCTGGGCAGTTGCGGCAGCGGCTGGTACTTCGCCGACGCGACGAACACGAGCGTCAAGCTCTGCCCGCAGACGTGCTCCGATCTCCGCGACAGCCCGGGGAAGATCCGGGCGGCCGTCCCGTGCGCGGCCGCGAGCCTCACGCCCATCACCACGAGCTGGGAGCGCTACCACGGCGTCTGCCCGCCGGGGACCAAGGCCCGGTGGGAATACCTCACCTACAGGACGGTCACCCCGGCTGACTCGAGCGTCGAGCTCTTCGTGCGATCGGCTGACGACCCCGCCTCGCTCGACGCCGCGACCGTGACGCTCGCCGCGACCGCCCGCGCCACGCCCGCCGACACCCAGGTGTGCGATGAGACCTCGACGCCGCCGTGCGCGGTCGATCTCGCCGACCTGTTCGGAGAGCTGCCGGAGGCGCAAGCGAATTACCTGGAGCTCCAGGTGAGGCTCAATCCGACGAGCGACGGCACGGGCGGAGTTCAGGTGCAGGATTGGGAGATCGGCTATTCGTGTCCCGACGCGGAATGAGCCGGGGTAGGACCGCGAGATCTCCGGTGGACGCGCGCCACGTCATCCTCTCGCACCAAGCCCTGCGCACTGACCCGCTCCGCCGTCATCGCGTGAGCTGACCGCTCATCGACCCCCCGCGTCCCCTCCCGCGCGCGAGCCGCCTCCCCCGCGCGCCTCTACATCGCCGCCTTCCGCCGGCCTCGCCGCCTCCGTGGCGGCGTCGCCGCCCCGGCGTTCGTCCGCGCTCGCACCGCCCCTGCCCCCACCGCTCGTGCTCGTCGCTCGGCCGGATCCGCCGGAGCGCCGCTTCCCCCTCCTCGGTCACGCGCAGCGTCGCCACGTAGCTCGCCCTGCGCTCCGCGAACCGCTCGCACTACGCCTTCCAGCACGCCGCCAGCTCGAACCTCTCCGGTCGCGCAAACCCCTCGTCCAGAAGCCGCGCCCTCTCGACGCGCGCCCCACGGAACACGCGTCATCGACCGGGCCTCCGCGTGAACCTCGGGTGATCGCCGCGTTCGGCTCGTCGGGCGCGCGAGGCCGGTCGACCGTCCGGCTCCCACGGCCACAGCACTGGAGAGGGCGCGGGGACCGGAGGGGCCCACGATGGCGCGCCAGGCGCCGTCCCCGCGGGGCTTGATACGGACGGAAACTCCACGGTTCCCTGTCCGCCGCGGCGGTCGCTTTTTGTTGACAGCCAAGTCGCTGAGGCCGCTATCGTCTGATGTGCGTTCAGCCTCATTCTTGCATCGCCTCGCCCCCGTCCTGCTCGTCGCGCCGCTCGGATGCACTGGCGCCGATGCCCCGCGAAGCCGCGCAAAGGAGCACGGCATCGGGGCGGCTGTCGCCGCGCTCACCGCGCCACGCTGGGACGCGGCGCCGCCGATGAACGTCGCCCGGAACAGGCACACGGCGACACGTTTGCTCGACGGGAGGGTCCTCGTGGCGGGCGGAGCGAGCGCCACGGCCGAGGTGTACGACCCCGCCACGACCACATGGACGCTCGTCGCGCCGATGAGCACGCCGCACACGGACCATACCGCGACGCTCCTTCCGGACGGCAGGGTCGTCGTGGCCGGCGGCGTGACCGACGCCGTCGAGATCTACGACCCCGCCACGGGCACGTGGACGCTCGCCGCGCCGCTCCTCGCGCCGCGCGAACGCCACACCGCGACGCTCCTGCCGGATGGCCGGATCCTCGTGGCCGCCGGCGAGTACGAAGAGTGGGTGATGAGGTCGAGCGAGATCTTCGATCCCGTCACGAATACGTGGACCGACGCGGGGTCGATGGCGCTGGTGCGCTCCTCCCACACGGCCACGCTCCTGCCGAACGGCAAGGTCCTCGTGGTGGCCGGGGTGGACGCCTCCGGCGAGCCCATCGGCAGCGCGGAGCTCTACGATCCGGCCACGGGCACGTGGACCGCCGCGGGCTCGATCCAGAACCGGGAAGGGCACACCGCGACGCTCCTCGGGAATGGCAAGGTGCTCGTCGCCGGCGGTTATACCGATTACGGCGGTGAGGGGTTCACCTCCACGAACCGCAGCGCGGCGCTCTACGATCCGGCGAGCAACACCTGGACGCCCGCGACGCCGATGAACGTCACCCACCACAGGCACACGGCCACGCCGCTCGCCGATGGCCGGGTGCTTGTCGCCGGCGGCGGCGCGCTCACGGAGGTCTACGATCCGGCGAGCGGGAGGTGGTCGCTCGGCAAGTACCTGAACTCGGGCCGGAGCGGCCACACCGCCACGGCGCTCGCGGACGGACGGGTGCTCGTGGCCGGCGGCGGGAGCACGAGCGCCGAGCGGCTCACCCTCGCGGTCCCGGGCGATTCTTGCCTCTTCGCGGGCGAATGCGCGAGCGGCTTCTGCGTCGACGGGGTCTGCTGCGATGCCGCGTGTGACGCGGGCTCGTGTGACGCGTGCGCGGTGAGCGCGGGCGCGACGGCGAATGGCACCTGTACGCCGCTGAGCGGCGCCGTTTGCGGCAGCGCCGACGGCTGCACGGCGAACGGCGTCTGCCAGGCGGGCGCTTGCGTCGGGGATGCGCCGGTCGGCTGCGTGCCCGCGTGGACGCCGACCGGGGACATGCCCGTGCCGCGACACGACGGCACGTGGGCCGAGCTCGCCGATGGCCGCGTGCTCGTGGCCGGCGGGCACGACAACGACTGGAACGATACCCTGTCCGCGAACCTCTACGATCCGGCGACGAACGCCTGGAGCGACGTCGCGCCGCTCTCGCACGCGCGCCGCAAGTCCGCGTCGATCCGGGTCTCGACCGGCGAGATCCTCGTCGTGGGCGGTGATTCTCCGTCGACGGCCGAGGCCTACGATCCGGCGAGCGATACGTGGACGCTCACCGGCGCCATGGTCGCGCACCACGCTCCGAGCGTCGCTCTCTTGCGGCTCCCCGACGATCGTATCCTCGTCGTGGGCGGCGGGACGGCGGTCGCCGAGCTTTACGATCCGGCGACGAAATCCTGGGCTGCGACGGGCTCGCTCGGCGCCTCGCGGTCGGGGCATTCGGCGGTCCTCTTGCACAACGGGAAGGTGCTTGTGAGCGGTGGCGCGGGCAACCCGGCGACGGCGGAGCTTTACGACCCGGCCACGGGGACGTTCTCCCCGGCCGGGACGCTGACCTTCGCGCATTCCGGGCACAAGGCGACGAGGCTGCTCGACGGCAGCGTGCTCGTGGTGAGCGGCAGCGGCGCCGATCGGTATGACCCGGCCACGAATACCTGGACGCCCACGCAGGCGTTGCTCATGCCGCCCGCCGATTTCACGGCGACGCTGCTCGGTGATGGTCGGGTGCTGGTCACGGGCGCGCCGAACGTCCCGCACGCGCAGGTCTACGAGCCGGCGACGAATGACTGGACGGTGACCGGGCCCCTGGACGTCGCGCGCCGACGTCATACGGCCACGCTGCTCGGAAACGGAATGGTGCTCATCGCGGGCGGCAAGGAATGGACGGGCGGCAGCGAGTGCACCCTCCGCAGCGCCGCTGTGTATAACCCCGTGACGAATGGCTGGTCGACGGTGCAGAACCTGAGCAGGCTACGCGACGCTCCGTCGTCCGTGCTGCTCGATGGCAATCGCGTCCTGGTCTTCGGAGGCTTACGGGCAGGTTGCTCGTCCGGAGACGGCGACCCCGAGGCGCATGGAAGCGCGGAGATTTACGAGGGCGGCGTCACCCCGGAGGGCAGCGGCGGAAGCGGCGGCGCGGGCGGCTCCGGCGGAATGGGCGGCTCCGGCGGAACCGGAGGCGAGGGAGGGAGCGGCGCCGGTGGAATGGGCGGCGCGGGCGGTTCCGACGGAACCGGTGGCGAGGGAGGAAGCGGCGGCGAAGGCGGCGCCGGCGCCGGCTCCGGTGGAATGGGCGGCGCGGGCGGAATGGGCGAGGCTGGCGGCGGCACCGGCGGCATGGCCGGCTCCGGCGGTCAGGGCGGTATGGGTGGCGTGAGCGGCACCGGCGGCACCGGCGGCGGCGAGGAGCCGGGCGGCGGCTGCCGCGCCGTCGGCGGATCCGCGGAGAACGGCGGGCGCGGCTTCGCGGTTCTCGTGGCCCTGGGCGCCGTCCTCGCGCGCCGCCGCAGGCGCTGAAACGCAGAAGGCCCGCGAGGGCCCGCAGTGGCCGCCCTCGTCGTCAATCCGCATTCCCTCGCCACCTACAACGCCCTGAAGACGGACCCAACGCCGCAAGCTCGAGCAGCTCGCGGCCGAGATGCTGCTGTCCGCCGAGCTCGGCGTCTGGGGGTGATCACGCGGGGCAGTGGGCTTGAGCGCCGAGGAGGCTCCGGGTGAGCGGCCCCCCGTCGACGAGGAGCTCGTGCAGCGCCTCCCTGAGGTGCTCCTCGCCGACCGAGATGCCGCGCCCCGCGTCGGCCGCGAACAGCGCCGCGCGCCTCAGGAGCTCGCGAATGAATGCCGCGCTCACCCCCTCGGTCCGCGCGATGAGCGGCGCGAGAGCGTCGCCCCTGAGCGAGAGGCCACGCCCGTAGAACGCGAGCAGCTGCCGCCGGCAGTCGGCGTCCGGCAGCGGGATCTCCACGGCGAGATCGATCCGCCCCGGCCGCGTCGCCAGCGCCGGCTCCAGGGCCTGCGGGCGGTTGGTGGTCAAGAGGAAGATCACGTCGGTGTCCTCCGCGAGGCCGTCCATCTGGTTCAGGAGATCGAAGAGCAGCGGAGAGCGGCAGCTCGAGTCCGCGCTGTCGCGGTCCTGGGCGATGATATCGACGTCCTCGAGCACCACGAGCGAGGGCTGGAGCGACCGCGCCATCGCGCAGGCCTCCCGGAGGAGCTTCACCCCGAGCCCGGTGAGGAGCAGGGTGGTGCGCTCCCGCATCTGGCCCGCCAGGTACATCGCGGTCAGGGTCTTGCCGGTGCCCGGGGGTCCGTAGAGGAGCAGCCCGCGCTTCAGATGTCGCCCCGAGGCGAGCAGGGTCTCTCTGTGCCGGGAGAAGCCGATGGTCGACCGCTCGAGCCGCGCGAGCAGCGCTTCGGGCAGGATGAGCGCGTCGCGCTCGATCCGCGGGAGGCTCTGGAGCTCGATCTTGGTCCCGGGCGAGAAGCCGTCCGTGGTCTCGCTCAGGGTGACGACGCGGCTGCGATAGACGTTGAGCCGGCGCATCAGGACGCGGAGCTCGGCGAGGAGGCGCTGGGCGCGCTCGTTGTCCCCCGCCATCACCTCGACGGTGAGCTGGCTGCGCCGGAACCCGGCGTCGCCGGGGCCGCGCACCAGCAGCGCGAAGCGGTCGCCCCCTTGGCCGAAGAGGTAGATGCCGCTGGCGACGCAGACGATGACGCGCTCCTCGTCGAGGCGGACGTTGCGGTACTGCACGGGCCCCTGCGAGGGCGGCGCTCCGCCGAACCCGGGCATCGCCGCGGGCGGCGAGAGGAGATCGGGGAGGCTCACCCCCCGGAACATATCGCCGCCGGAGACCCCGAGTAGCTCGGAGGTAAACCCGCCGTTGCGGAGGTGGGCCTCGATCGCGAGCTGGAAGTTCGGGTGGTCCGAGGCCGGGAACTCCTCGGCGACGACGGGGAGGGTGCGGGGGTCGGCGCCGAAGTGCCCGCGGAGGAGGCCGAGGAAGAACGGCTCCTGCGCGGCCTGGGCCGCCGCCATCGCGCCCATCAGATCGGTGAGAGAAGGGGTGGGGTTCTGGGGCTTGTCGTTGTCCATGGTCCTGTCGCCAGCGTGGGGTGGACAGGTTATCACGAACGGGTGAAGACGACCGCCGGTCGTCGCGGAAGACTCTTATCGAACTGGCTGAGAAAGCCCCGCAGGATGTGGCATCTGGACGTTCGCGAACGCTGACGTTGGACACCGCAGTTCGCTGGGCGAGCTCCAATCCAGCTATTCAGGAGACCGAAGCGTCTCGACGATTGACAACAACTCGGTGATCCCACAGGCGCCCGCCGTGCCGACGCGCCGCGCTCGCTGCCGGCCGCTCCGCGCGAGCCGCCGCGCGGAGCGCAGCGCCCCGAGGCGCTCAGCCGCTGTTGGCGCGCCGCACGGCGACGCCGACGCCGGCGGTGCTCCAGCAGCCGCCCATCGTCCACGAGAGGGTGGTGTTGGAGTTGGCCACGAGGTAGCCGGCCAGCGCAACCATGGTCGCCGGCTCGGTCAGGCGCAGGTTCATGGTGGAGGTCGCCGCGGTGGGGCTGATGGTGGGGCTGGCATTGCCGGCGCGCGCCGCCATCACCGTGTACACGAACGAGCCGGTCGCGCTGAAGTTGGTGCTGACCCCCCGGGACGCCGTGCCGCCGCAGTCCGTCGCGCTGGCGTGGGTGCCTGTCGAGGTGGCGCTCGCGAACGAATTCGACTGGTGCACACCCTTCAGCTCCACCACGTTGGCGAAGTACACGCCCCAGGTGTTCGAGTTCGCCAGCTGCACCACCACGGGCTTGTTGCCGGTGGCGGCCGGAAGCTGGCTGTCCAGGAGGTAGTAGATGTGCGCCGCGGCGTTGTTCTCGCCCGACACCCGCTGCGTGTTGAAGAGCGTCATCGGCGTGCCGTCGTAGGTGACGCTCACCGGCACGAGCGAGTTCTCGGAGGCGACGACCCCGACAAGGATCATGCGATCGTGGTCCCGCGGCGTCTGCAGGGC
Source organism: Sorangium sp. So ce887 (assembly GCF_051521455.1). Classification (NCBI taxonomy): domain Bacteria; kingdom Pseudomonadati; phylum Myxococcota; order Polyangiales; family Polyangiaceae; genus Sorangium; species Sorangium sp. So ce887. The sequence goes on from NZ_CP150354.1 coordinate 9,013,389, forward strand.
GTGGTTCACGTTGATGATGGGCGCCGAGTTCCCGATGGTGCTCAAGGTGCCGGTCGTGCCCGAGTTGACGACCACGATGTCCGGCGAGACGACGCAGTTGCCGTTCGAGCAGATGGTCCTCGTCCCCGAGCACACGTGGCCGCAGTCGCCGCAGTTGCTGGCGGTGCCGAGCTGGGTCGTGCAGCCGGCGCGGGGGTCGCCGCAAGCCTTCCAGCCCGGGTCGCAGGTGGGCACGCAGGTGCCGGCCGTGCAGGCGGTGGCGCTCGCGTTCGCCTGGAGGCACCGGGTGTTGCAAGCGCCGCAGGCGTTGATGTCGCCGGAGGTGTCCTTCTCGCAGCCGTTCATTCCGTTGCCGTCGCAGTTGCGCCACAGGCCGCTGCACACCGGGCTGCAGCCCGACGAGCCGCATTGATTACTGGCGACGTGGGCGCTGGCTCCGCTCTCGCACACGAGGTTGCAGCCGAGGCAGTTGCTCTCGTCGCTCCAGAGGTCGATATTGCAGCCGTTCCTCGGTACCCCGCAGTCGTCGTACTGCGCGCTCGTGCACACCGGGTTGCAGGTGCCGTCGAGGCACTGATTGCTGGTGGTGTGGATTGTGTTGCACTGGGTGCCGCAGGCGCCGCAGTGCCCCTCGTCGGTCCTGACGTTGGCCTCGCAGCCGTCGGTCACCGAGCTGTTGCAGTTGCCGTAGTCCGCCCTGCAGCCGACGAAGGAGCACGCGCCGCTCTGGCAGGTCGCGGTGGCGTTCGCGTAGATGTTGCTGCAGTTGACGCCGCCGGCGGCCGCGCAGGCGCCGCAGTGGGTCTGGTTCGAGTTGACGTTCGTCTCGCAGCCGTTGTCCGGATTGCCGTCGCAGTCGCCCATCCCGCTGTCGCAGGTCCTCACCTCGCAGGCGCCGCCCTCGCACTTGGGGGTGCCGCCGGCGATGGTGCAGGTGTCGCCGCAGCCGCCGCAGTGGCCGAGGCTCGTCTCCGTGCTGGTCTCGCAGCCGTTGTCGTAGCCGCCGCCGCAGTCGGCGAAGCCCTGCTCGCAGCTGTCGATGGCGCAGCCGGTGGCCGTGCATTTGCCGGTGCCGTTGGCGACCGTGCACAGGCCGCCGCACGTGACGCAGTTCTCCGGATCGGCGGCCAGATCCACCTCGCAGCCGTCCTCGGGGTCGCCGTTGCAGTCGCCCCTGCCGGCCGGGCAAATCGTCTCGCCGCACACGCCGTCGCGGCACCAGGGACTGCCGCCCGCCGTGGGCATGCACTCGACGCCGCACCCGCCACAGTTCAACACGTCGCGGGTGGTCGCCCTCTCGCAGCCGTCGCCGACCAGGCCGTTGCAGTCGGTGAAGCCCTCGTCGCACTCGACGTTGCACTCCGACGCCTCGCAATAGGCGTCTCCGTTCGCGGCCGGGCACAGCTCGTCGCACCCGCCGCAGTGGCTCGAGCTCGTCGATGTGTTCACCTCGCAGCCGTTCTCGGGATCGCCATCGCAGTCGGCGTAAGGCGCTTCGCACTCCTTGACCTTGCAGGCGCCGCCCTGGCACTCGGCCGTCGCGCGCGGCAGCGCGCACTCCTGACCGCAGCCGCCGCAGTTGTCCGCGTCGACGCGCACGTTCACCTCGCACTCCCCCTCGGCCAGGCGATCGCAGTTGGCGTAGCCATCCGAGCAGGTGGGGCCGCACACCCCGCCGATGCAATCGTCGCTGAGGCAGTCCCTGCTCGAGCGGCAAATCTCGCCGTCCTCGCAGCCCTCGCAGTCGGCGCCGCAGTCCACGTCGCTCTCGGTGCCGTTGAGCACGCCGTCGGTGCAGGTCGCCCCGACGCAGAGGCCCTCCTGGCACACGCCGCTCTCGCAGTCGCTGGCCTGGTCGCAGCCCTGGTCGGTCACGCACTTCTTGTCGCAGCTGCCGCCGCAATCGACGTCCGACTCCGAGCCGTCGAGGGCGCCGTCGGTACAGTGCGCCGGCAGGTCGGGGTTGGGCCCCGGCGCGAACTCGAAGTCGGGCACGCTGCACGAAGCGGCGGAGATCCCCGCCGTCAGCGCGGCGGCCGAGAACGCGCGGAGCAGCGCGAAGCATCGCAGAAAGCTCGGGGTCGACATGCAACGACAAAAGTATCATTCGCTGGCGGATTTCGCGGCCACAAATCGAGACAGCGTTGGCCTCCCCGCGCGGAGCCCCGCCGGCACGCTCGCACCTCCGACCACGACGCGGCGCGGCGTCGCGCGCGGCGAAGGCCGCGCCGCGCCGCCACGTTGACAGGAGCGGAGGCGGCAAGTCACTATGGCAAGCTCACTATGGCAAGCGTCGCATGAGGAATTTTCCACGAATGTTCCGCGTCGCAGCGGTGAGGAATTTTCCACGAATGTTCCGCGTCGCAGCGGTGCTGCTGCTGCTCGAGGCGCCCGCGCTCGCCCAGGACGCCGACGAGCTCAAGCAAGCTCGCGCGCAGTTCCAGCAGGCGACCGAGCTCGAGCAAGCGGGTAACTGGGCCGCGGCCCTGCAGCAGTTCCGCGAAGTCGGTCAGGTGCGGATGACGCCGCAGGTTCGCTTCCACATCGCCGTGTGCGAGGAGAAGCTGGGGCGGCTCGTGGCCGCGCTCGGTGGCTACGAGCTGGCGCTCGCGGAGGCCGACGCCGTGGGGCCCGATTTCCGGGCCGAGGTCGAGCAGTCGATCGGCCGGCTGCGTGCCCGGATCCCGAGGCTCGTCATCGTACGCGGCAAAGGGGCGGCCTCCGCGGCCGTGGCGCTCGACGGCATCGCCCTCGGCGGTGCGTCCATCGGCGTCGAGGTGCCGCTCGATCCCGGCCCTCACGCGCTCACCGCCAAGGCTCCCAATTACAAGCCGTTTCAAGCGACGGTGGAGCTGAAGGAGGAGGGGGTGACGCGCGTCGAGGTGACGCTCGAGGCGTTGCCGCAAGAGCTGCTGATCCAGGCGGGCGCCTTGCCGGAGAAGCCGCCGTCCAAGGTGGTGCCGTACGTCATCGGGGGCGTCGGCGCCGCGAGCCTGATCGGCTCCGGGGTGCTGTTCGTGCTCCGCCAGGGAGCGCTCCAGGATCTGGAAGACGCCTGCGGCCCGGCCGGCAAGTCGTGCCCGCCCTCCATGGAGTCACGCTACGACGAGCTCAAGTTCTATCATTACGGCGCGCAGGTGGCGCTCGGCGTCGGCGTCGCCGCGGTCGGCACGGCGACCGCGATCTTGCTCCTTCAGAAGAAGAAGCCAAAAGAGCCCGAGAAGACCTCGCTCCAGCTCGTGCCCGTCGCGGGCGGCTCCGAGCTAGGCGCGCGTCTCTCAGGAACATTCTGAGAGAGTCGCGTCAGAACCCCGGATCGTGCTTCCACGACTTGGGCGGCGCGGGATCTGGCGTCGGGCTCGGCGACCGGATCGGCTCGGCGGGCTTGTTCTGACGGCGGGGCGGCGCGCTCGCGGGTGACACCGGGAGCGGAGCCGGCGCCGCGCTGGCCGAGACGGAGGCAGAGGGCTCGCCCGGGGGCGCGCCGAGCTCGGTCGCAGGGGGCGCCGCCTCGGGAGGCGCGGGCGCTGGGACGGCGGGCGCGGCGGGCGCGGCGACGGAAGGAAGAGGGGCGGGTGCGTCGGCGCTCCGGAGCAGCAGTACGGCGAGCACGCCGGCGGCGAGGAGACCGAGGATCACGACGGCGCGCAGCCCGCGGTTTTTGGAGCGCGCGAACGGCGGGATCTCGTCGTCGGGCGTGCTCCTTCCCGCCTCGCCCGGGGTCGCGCCGCGGAGGTTGACGGTCCTGAAGGCGCTCACCGCCGAGTGACCCGTGCCGGTCACGTCGGAGATGCCGAGGTTGTTGCTCAGCTGATTGCGGTCGGCGCGCTCCAGCGCTTCGGAGAGGGCCACGCGCGTTTGCTGTTGCTGCTCCTCGAACAGCTCGCGGATGAACGTGGCGACGTCCTCGTCGGTGGCTCGCTGGCTGGGCGGCAGCGCCTTGTCGAGCGCGCGCAGCAGCTCGTTGGCCGTGGCGTAGCGCTGGTCGCGCTCTTTTTCGAGCGCGCGCAGCAGCACGGCCTCGAGCGACGCCGGGTAGTCGGGCTCGAACTCGCGCGGCGCCAGCACCGGGTCCGGTGACGAGATGGCGAACAGCGTCGCGCCCTCGGATTCCTTGCGGAACGGGTGTTTGCCGGTGGTGAGCGCGTAGAGCACGATGCCCATCGCGAACACGTCGACGCGCCGGTCGATCGCCTCGCCGCGCACCTGCTCCGGCGCCATGTAGCTCACCTTGCCCTTGAGCTGGCCGGCCTGCGTCGTGCTGTCGTTGAGCGCGGTGGCCTTGGCCACGCCGAAGTCCACCACCTTGGACACGCCGTCGTACGTGACCAGGATGTTCTGCGGGGAGATGTCGCGGTGCACCAGGCCGACGAGCGCGCCGCTCTTGTCCTTGAGCTCGTGCGCGGCGTGCAGGCCGGCGCAGGCCTGCGCCACGATGCGCACGGCGATGGGGACCGGCATGCCGTCCCGCCTCTTCGCGGTCTTCATCACCTGGTTGAGCGGAACGCCGTCGAGCCACTCCATCGCCAGGAACAGCACGCCGTCCTGCTCGCCGAGATCGAGGATCTCGACGACGTGCGGGTGGCGGATCTGTGACGCGAGCGACGCCTCCGCGAGGAACATGCGCTCGAACTGGTCGTCCTCGGTCAGCGTCGGCAGCATCGTCTTGACGGCGACGATCTTCTGGAAGCCGCGCGTTCCCTTCAGCCGCGCCGCCCACACCATGGCCATGCCGCCTGCTGCGATCGGCAGCAGCAGCTCGTAACGACCCAACACGGACCCGGGGCCGAGCTCGGCCGGGGAGTTGGGTAGGACGTTTGGCGCAGGATTCACTGCTACTCGGAAGGCTTGCTACGTTCCCTGACTGTACGAGTGTGCGGTCACACCAAGCGAGTGCCTAGCGATAAGAAACACGGCGGAGACAAATTGCGACCATCGCACCAATACCCCCTCTTGCTTACATTCACCGACAGCTGGCGGCGGCGCTTCGCGGGTGGGCAGCTGCCGCCAAAACTTCGCTAAGAAGTCCAAACGCTGTCCGAAAGTCAAGCCTCTCTTATCCGCCTACCATCGTACAGCCTCGTTGTACGCACGGGTGGAGGTAACGCCCATTCTGAGATCCACCTGGTTCCATGAGAGGTGGAACGTCGATGAGCCGCGGCCTTCAGCCTCCGGCACCGGCGTCTCGTACCGTTCACTGTACCTGGCTGAGCTCCTGGATCGCGCGGGCGTGGGCAGGGCGTCGAGGAGATTGAGCTTCATCGCATCACCGTTGCCACGTCCGCTTCGAGCACGATCTTCCCGACGAAGCCGCCCGCGCGGTGCGCCGCCAGCGCCGACGCGGCGTCGCGGAGCGGGATGCGCCGTGCGATCTGTGGCTTCAGCTGATGGGTGGCGAGCAGCTCCACGAGCGCTCCGAGATCGTCGCGGAGCTCTCGCCAGAAGCGGCGAGGCCGGAACATGTGGTCTGCGCCCAGCGTGCCGCGTCCCCACACATCGAAGAACGTCGACCTTCGCCGACCCGGCGTGACGCTCCACATCAGCTTCAGCGCGATGAACTCGAGAAACCCTCGCCACGCGGAGCCATTCGTCCTGCCCAGCGACGCATTGCCATAACAGACGAGGTAGCCACCGCGGCGCAACATCGCGAACGAGCTCCGCAACGACGCAGCGCCTCCCACGTGATCGAACACGGCATCGACGCCGGCCGGTGCCAGCGCGCGAACGTCCTCGGGCACGCGCTCACGCGTGAAGTCGACGACCTGCGCGCCGAGCGCCTCGACCGCGGAGCGCTGTGACGGTCGACACGTCCCGATCACGTGCACGCCTGCGAGCCGCGCGAGCTGCACGAGCAGGCTGCCTACGCCTCCTCCCGCGCCGAGCACGACGACGGTCTGCCCCGCACGAACGCGCGCGACGCGGTGAAGCATCTTGTAGGCGGTGAGCCCATTGGTGATGAGCGCATCGACCTCTGCAGCGTCGAGCGCGTCGGGCACGACGACGAGCTGCTCCGCGCGCAAGACGACGCGCTCGGCCCACGCGCCGAAGCCGGTGAGCGTGGCGACGCGCTTGCCGAGCAGCGCGTCGTCGACGTCCGGACCGAGGGCGACGACACGGCCGACGATGTCGTACCCAGGCACGAACGGGAACGCAGGCTGACCGGGGTACCGGCCGCGCAGCATCTGCACTTCGGCGTAGGAGACGCCGGTCGCTTCGGTGGCGACGAGCACTTCGCCCGCGTCCGGCGCGACCTCGGGTCGTTCGCGTACCTCCAGCCCTTCGGGCTCGATCAGGCCAGGGATGAACAGCGCGAAGCGCGGTGTCGGTGCGGTGTCTGCGTTTTGCATGGTGCTATGGTTCGTCTTGCACGAACGCCTCGCAACGCGGATCGCTGCAACGCAGGAAGGCAAAAATGCAAGACCAGGAGAGCGAGCGATGGGACGACGTTCGCGTGTTCCTCGAGGCGTATCGCCTGCTCAGCCTCGGGATGGCGGCGTCGCGCCTGGGCGTCGACACCTCGACGGTGAGCCGCCGGCTCGCGGCGCTCGAGCGTCGGCTCGGCGTGCGGTTGTTCGCGCGATCACGCGAGGGACTGCTGCGTACGGTCGCCGCCGAGCAGCTGTTCGAAGCGGCGGAGGCGATGGAGGCGGCGCATGCGCGCTTGTCGCGAGATGCGTCCAGCGTGGAGGCGAACGCCGAGGGCACCGTGCGGCTCACGCTCGACCCGGGGCTCGCGGAGTTCTTCGTGGCGCCTGCGCTGGCGCGCTTCCGCGCGAAGCACCCGCGCATCGACCTCGAGCTCGACGCGTCGCCGATCCCGCGCGACCTGAGGCGACGAGAGGCGGACCTCGCGCTGCGATCGTCGAAGCTCGCGGGGTCGGATCTCGTGACGACGAAGATCTCGGTCGAGACCTGGATGGCCGTCGGCGCGCCCACGCTGATCGGCCGGCTCGGAGCGCTGTCGTCGTGGGACGCGGCGCCGTGGATCACCTGGGACCGCGACATGTCGAGCTACGCCCCCGCGCAGTGGATCGCCAAGCATGCGCCGCGCGCGCCGACGCCGCTGAGGACCAGCCACTTCGCATCGCAGATCGTGGCGGCGGAGGCGGGCCTCGGTCTCGCGTTGTTGCCAGCGCCGTACGCGCGGCGTCCGACGCTCGAGCGCGCGCGAACCACACGCGCGTTGGCGGCATCGGTCGAGTCCTGGCCACGCAGCGAGCTCTGGCTCGTCGCGCCGCGCATCCTGCGAGACGTGCCGCGCGTCGCTGCGGTGTGGACCTTCCTCGTGGAAGAGATGCGCGCGATCGTCGGAAGCTCCACGAGCCGTGCGCGCGGACGCTGAGCGCGAAGGCCCTTTACGCTCGCGCCACGAGCCCTATCACCCCTTCATACGGCTCTCCGAGAAGGGGTCGTTCGCGCCACCACCCGAGCTTCCGCCCAAGGCCCCGCAGGCTGGCAGGCTGTGGAGTAAAAGCGGCTTCTCGATGCATGGATAAGTTGCTGCTACAGCGTCACTTTTCCAGGAGAATCTCGGTCGGCCGCCCGCCTCGCCCACGCCCCGAGCGCCGCCTCGCCCACGCCCCGAGCGCCGCCACGACGAGCCATCCGCGCCGCCGGCGCGCGGCCTCGCCGTCGCCGCCGGACGGTCGGAGCGCGCATCCGCCGGGCTCCCCGGGCGCGCCAGCTTCAGGCCCGCCCGCCGCGGCCTCGCCGTCCGGCGGGGGCACGCAATCCGCGTCGATGTCCGGGCAACCCGGGTCGCAGGCCCCGTCGGGGCCGCAGCGGTCCGGGCCGGCGCAGTCGGGATCGACGGGATCGACGCACGCGACCGCGCAGATCCCATCCTCGCCGCAATGCGCCTCTGCGCAGTCCGGATCGGTCAGGGTCGGGCCGACATCGCACGACGCGTCGCAGATCCCGTCGCCGCGGCACGGATCGCCCGCCTCGATGCGGTCGATCTCGGGCTGGATGAACGCCTCGATCGCCGGGGCGTCCGCGCGGGCGCTCACGCCGTCGATCTCGCAGTGGGCGTCGCCGTAGGAGATCACGCCGGCGACGCGCTCGACGCCCCCCCGCGCGAGGAGCACGGGGCCGCCGGAGTCGCCGAAGCAGGTGTTGGCGCCGGGGCTCCGCGCGTAGAGCTGGGTGGCGTCGATGGGGCCGCTGTCCGTGTCCAGGCCGACGTCGTCCGCGGGCCCCACGGCGGCGATCGGGAACGCGGCGACGCGGCGCGCGAGCGAAATGCCCGCCTCGTCGATGCCGTGCCCCACGAAGGCGAGGCGCGGGCCCACGTACCGCGGGCCGCCGTCCATGGTCTCGCGCAGGAGCGGCGCCGGGGCGACCGGCGCCGCGGCGGCGAGCTCGACGATCGCGAGGTCGCTGGAGAAGGTCGCCTCGTCGAAACCCGGGTGCCGCACCGCCGCGACCGCGCGGACGACCGCCGGCGGCCGCGCCGCGCCCGGGCGGAGATCCTCGCCGAAGTAGATCCGGGTGATCCCTCCGCCGGGCTCGGCGCCGGGCTCGAGGCAATGCGCGGCGGTGAGCACCACGCGGCGCGCGACGAGGACGCCGGAGCAGAAGGCGCCGCCCTCGTCCCCGACGCCGACCGCATAGTCGCGCGCCGCATCGAGCGCGCCGCCGAGGATCGCGGCCCGATGCTCGCCGACGCGCTCCGCCGCGCCCTCGAGCGCGTCCCGGGGAGCGCAGCCGGAGAGGGCGGTGAGGGCGAGGAGCGACAGGGGCCAAAGGTGCCTTCCCGACATCGTGAACCTCACCGCCTCTCGCCGCCTCGGCACCTCACCGCCTCTCGCCATCTCAGAAGCCGATGCCGGGCTTCATCCAGCGCTGCGCGCGCGCGCCGTCGCATTCCCAGACCTGGACGTTCGTCCCGAGATCGATCGCGCCGCCGCTCACGTCGAGGCAGAACATGCTTCTGAGCAAGCTCCGCAGCTCGCCCCCCGGCATCCAGAACCACCGCTGGGCGTTGCTGCCGTTGCACACGCCGATCTGGACGTTGGTGCCGGACTGGATGTCGGCGCTTGTGGCGGCGGCGACCTCGAGGCAGCGGTCGTCGGCGACGGCGCTCCGCAGCTCGTTGCTCGGCGAGACGAACCACTGCTGCCCGTTGCCCTCGTCGCAATCCGAGATGGCCACGTTGGTCCCCGGGGTCGAGCTGGCGCCGACGACGTCGAGGCAGCGGTTCCAGTACAGGTCGCTCTGGATCTCGATGTAGTCGCGCCACTTCTGGGCGTCCGAGCCGCTGCAGGTCCCGGTCTGCACGGCCGCGCCCTCCGCGGTGCTGCCGCCGGCCACGTCGAGGCAGAGGTTCGCGGCCAGCGCGCTCCGCAGCTCGCCGCTCGCGTTCCGGGTCCACTTCTGGGCGTTCGTGCCGTTGCACTCCCAGGTCTGCACCTGCGCGCCGGGCGTCGTGTCGCCGCCCGACACGTCGAGGCAGCGGTCCGGGGCCACGCTGCTCCGCAGCTCGCCGCTCGGCGTGAGCAGCCACTCCTGGGCGCTCGTGCCGTTGCAGCCCCAGGTCTGCACCGTCGCCCCCTCCTCCGTGCTGCTGTTCGACACGTCGAGGCAGCGGTCCGCGGCGACCCCGGTCCGGAGCCGCACGCGGCGGCCGTACATCGCCTCCACCGCCCAGATGTCGCCGGTCGACAGCCCCACGCGCTGCGACGAGAAGGTCGACCCGTCCTTCTTCGTGATCGTGGGCTGGCCGTTGGCGGAGAACGCGAAGGCGTCGTATTGCATGATCGAGCCGAGGTCGTACGGCCCGAGATCCACGCCGTCGCTGCGATCGAGGTGCGTGAAGAAGTTGTGTTGGTGGCCTGGATCGATGTTCTCGAAGTGCACCGTGATCGTCTCGTCGCGATCGGCCCTCGTCTGCTCGTGGTACAGGCCGACGGCGTGCCCGATCTCGTGGATGGTGCTGCCGGTCAAGCAGCCGTCGGCCAGGTTGATGAACTGCTGGCCGCCGCTCCGACCCACGCTGGACGAGCACCCGGTGCTCGGCTGGAACGTCACGTAATCGACCTCGGTCGTGCGGAGCTTGAACCGGAGCGGCGTCACGGACTGCACGTGAGCGATGGCGTCGTTCACCCGGGCCTGGTTGGGCAGGCTCGCGTCGATCGTGTACGGGACGACCCCGCCCGGCCACCGGGAGGCGCCGTCGAGCCGCGCCGCGGAGCGCTCCTGCCGGTCCCGCTCGTCGAGGAGGATATCGCCCTCGAACACCGCCACGCCGCCGAACCGCTCGTAAACCACCTTCTGCGGCCCCAGGCCGGGGAGATCGACGATGCGCTCCTCGACGCGGCCGCGCACGCCGGGAAACGCGAGCTCCGTGCGCGCGTCGAAGGAGCTCGCGGCGTCCTCCCCGTCCGCGCCGGGCTCTCCAACGCACCCCGGGAGGAGCGCGAGCCCGAGACCAAATATCGCCTGAACACCGAACCTGTTCCGTATGATCATGAGTCCTCCTCGACGGGCGAACGATGCGCCGAGATCGAGAGATCTCCGCCCTCCGCGCAGCCACGTCGTCCCGGCCCTCGGATCCGAGCGGCGCTCCGGCGAGCCCGGAGCGCCCCCACGGAGGCCTGTGGCGCTGGCCGCGGATCATCGGCTGTCGCTCTCGTCGCGTCCGCGGAGGTCAGCCGGGCTGCTGCGCTGGGCCAGCCGCGGTCCTCGGTCGGACGCGGAGGTCTCCCTGCGGGAGGACCTCGAGAGACACGTCGATGCCCCGCTCGGGCGCGAGCCCGTCCTGGGACCATCCTCTGCGCGATCGTTCACCTGTGCCCTTTGAATGCCGCCGAGCCCGGCCGGCCTTCATGGATTCGAACACGGCACATCGTTTTTTTCTGGAGCGCGTTCCGGGGAGATCTCGGGGCAAGAAACCGGCGCCCGCGCGGCGCCCGGCGGAAGCAGCGGCTCGACTTGACATCGGCCGCCGGCCCCCTTTGACAGTCCATCGGTGGAGCAGATCGATGCCGGGATCGCGGCGCTCGCCGCTATCCTCCGCGAGAACCTCGCGAGGACCACGCCATGCTGCTACCGTGGCTCCGCCGCGCCGCGCGGCGAACAGGGCCTCCTCGGGGCTCGTGAGCTCGGCGCCCAGTTCCGCGCGCCAGGGGTCCGGCCAGGGGTCCGGGAGAGATTTCAACGCAAAGGCGCAATATAGTAGAGACGGTGACAATGGGCCTGATCGGCGATAGGGCTACACTAGCTTTTGACATTGGCGATTACTGCGAGGGGTCGAAGCAGAACCAGCACATGTTAGCCGAAGGGCGAGCGCCGCGACGGGATCGGGCGTATCATCTCCACCGATGACGGGCGTCGGATTACGGGTACGCGCACGGAGCTGCCTCCGCGCAGGCGCCCTCGGCGATGCATGGGGCGGCCCGTACGAAGGTCCGCGACCGGCGCCTCGACCGTTCTGCCTTTCGAGAGTCTCCCGGCGACGCCGCCCTTCGCTTCGGGTGCTCCGGCCATGGGGTCGAGGCCGTGCCGATCGCCTTGTTCGTCGCGGCAACGACCGCGAGGGAACCCCTCGAGTCGGGGATCGCGACGGCGGTCTCTCTGGGCGGTGACACCGACACGATCGCCGCCATCGCCGCCCAGGTCGCCGCCACCTCGGGACGGCCAGTCCCGGGAGGCCTTATCGCGAGGCTTCCGGAGGCTCCGCAGCTCGCTCCGGTGCTCGACCCCTTCATCTCTCTTCTGCAATGACGAGCGGGACCGGCCTCTGCTAACATGCCGGTGCTGCCGGCGGGCGCTACGCGCCCGCGGCAGACCGGTAACGCGTCAGGTGCCCGAGGGGAGTTCACATGCCCGACCGTGTCGCCTCCTGCAGTTGTGGTCAGCTCAAGGCTCGAGTTATCGGCGAGCCCGTGCGTGTCTCCATTTGCCACTGCTTGGCCTGTCAGCGCCGAACTGGCAGCGTCTTCGGGCAGCAAGCCAGGTTTCGGCGCGAGGACGTCTCGCTCTCTGGCGCCTCGTCTGAGTACGTGCGCGTGGGCGACGAAGGCTCTCATAGCAAATTCCACTTCTGTCCAGGCTGCGGATCGACCGTCTACTACGAGTCGGAGGGAATGGAAGAATACTTGGCAATCCCTGTTGGGGCGTTTGCTGACCCAAGCTTTCCAGCGCCGCTCGTCTCTGTTTACGAGGCTCGAATGCACAGCTGGGTCATTCCCCCTCCCGACGCCGAGCACATCCCATGAGCAATCAGGCACCTAACCCGATCCATCGAGCGGACATGCTCCGGCGAGCCGGGTCATGCCGCTCATGTCGAACGTTGGCCCGACACGGAGACGCCGGCACTTCGGTAGCGCTTGAGGTTTTCCCAGGGCCCGCTCGGTGCCATCGAGACAACGTACCTGACCGGCTTCTCACGCCCAGCCTCGCGTGCCGCCCTGCGAATTTTCCGCGAAAGCCCCTCAAACTTCGTGCTCATGCTCACCAAAGGAAGGTAAGCTACTCTAATGGCAACTCCCAGCGTTCTCGAAGTCGTCGTGCCAGACTCCATCTGGGTCATCGAACGTCCGATATGGTTCGGCGGTGTTCGCCTACGAGCGAGAACTACCGTCGTTCGACTCTCGCGTGATGCCCTCTGGGTTCATAGCCCCTGCACGCCCACCGACGATGTATGCGCGGCGCTCGATGCGCTCGGCGAGGTGCGTTGGATCGTAGTACCCAATCGGTTCCATCATCTACAAACTCCAGCTACCGCCGCTCGGTACCCAAACGCACTTGTCGTCGGACCAAAGTCGGCCCAGTCGCGCAACCCGCACGTCAGCTTGACCGTGGGCACGGACGATCCCGCGTATACCGGCTCTACCCCTGAGCTAACCTCTATTCAGCTAAGGGGCGTTCCTTTTCTTGACGAGACAGTCTTCTTCCACGCGGCAAGTGGCTCCCTGATTGCTGCAGATTTACTCATATCCGCCTGCGCACACGACCACTGGACTTGGCGAATTGCAGCGCGCATCTGGGGACGCTACGGAAAGGCCAGGACGCCCCCGGACGTCAGGATGCATACTCGTGCGAGCACGGCGGTGGCTGAATCAATTGCGCAGATGCGCGCGCTGCCACTCCAGCGAATCCTCGTGGCCCATGCCGATCCGATCACGGACCGACCCCTTCAACAGCTCGCCGAAGCCTGGGACTTCGCTATTCCTCCTCACCTGGGGCGCCAGCAACGCGAGGATACGTACAGGTAGAGCGGTAGGCCGGCGTGGAGCCAGCTCACGGGAGAGAGGGCGTCTCGGGGCACGGGCGCGTCGAACACCGCCGCGGCGACGATCGCCACGCCGGAAACCAGGATGCCGACGGTTCTCAAAAGCCGATCTCGGCGCAAGAGCGCGCGTCTGGCGGCGATCCACCGATCCACCTACCCGCTTCGCGCGGCGCTCGCCCTCGCGAGCCGAGGACGAGCGTGCCCCCGCTCACGGCGCACACCATTTCTTCGCGGGACGCAGCGCACGGCACGGAGCGTGCGGTATCGCCCCCCGGGCGGTATCGCCCCCCCCGCCGCCTACCGCGCCCGGACGAGCGGCGTGTCCACGAGGTGCTCGGACAGGAACCACACCTGCATCTCGTTGACGCGGACAATCTGGCTCACGAGCAGGTCGTTCGTCCCGTCGTCGCCGGACTCGGCCGCCTTGCCCGCCGCCTCGCGCGCCTCGATCAAGATCTGCTCGTGCGCCTCGAGCAGCCGCGAGATCTGCACCGGCACCTCCTCGCGCCCCCGCGGCGGCCGCTCGATCTTCGTCATCTCCACGACGTCGTGCGGCATCGCGATCGCGATCCCGCCGAGCGTCTGCGCCCGCTCGGCCAGGTCGTCGACGAGCTTGGCCTGCTCTTCATAGTGCTTGTCGAGCAGCAGGTGCAGCGAATAGAAGGTCGCCCCCGACACCTGCCAGTGGTGCTTCTTGTACATGTCGCGCAGCACCATCGTGTCGCTCAGGATCTGATTGAGCGCCTTGACGCTCGCCGCGCGCACGTCGTCGCTCAGCCCGAGCGGATAGCGCGCCAGCGCCCCGTACGGCTGAATCTCCTCCCCGCGCTGGCGCAGGATGGGTTGCGCCTCGGGCCCCGGCCTGCCGTCCCCGGTCGTCTGTTCACGCACCTGAGTCATGATCGCCATGATCGCTCCTCTCGCCACCAGGCCTACTTCGCGTCCGAACCGCCGGGTGGCAACCCTCCACGAGCGCCGTGAGGCCGCCTGTGCACGCCCGCCGCGCTCACCCCGCCGGCCGCCCTTGCCCCGAATGAGCACTGGACGCAGAGCTCGCCTCGCTGGCAGGCTGGCCGCCGGTGAGGCCCCTCGCCGGGGTCCTCGGTGAGCGATGCAGGCAGGAGACATCATAGACGGCCGGTTCGCCATCGAGCACCTGGCCGCCTCTGGCGGGATGGGGGCCGTCTACCAGGGCCGCGATCAGGAGACCGGCGAGGCCGTCGCGATAAAGCTCCTGACCACCGAGGGCACCCAGAACCTCGGCCGCTTCACGCGCGAGGCGCAGGCGCTCGCGGCGGCCCGCGTCCCCGGCGTCGTGCAGTACGTCGCGCACGGCACGACCGCGTGGGGTCAGCCGTACCTCGCCATGCAATGGCTCGACGGCGAGACGCTCTCCGAGCGGCTCACCCGCCAGGGGCTCACCCTCGAGGAGACCCTGGAGCTCGGCCTGCACGTCGCCAGGACGCTCGGCGCCGTCCACAGGCTCGGCCTCGTCCACCGCGACCTGAAGCCGAGCAACCTGATCCTCGAAGGCGGCTCGCTCGAGCGCGTGAGCCTCATCGACTTCGGGCTCGCGCGCGCCGCCACCGACGAGCCGCTCACGGCCGCCGGCCTCGTCGTGGGCACGCCCGGGTACATGGCCCCGGAGCAGGCGCGCGGAGAGCTCAGCGCCGACGCCCGCGTCGACGTGTTCGCGCTCGGGTGCATCCTCTACCGCTGCCTGACCGGCCACCCCGCCTTCCAGGGGAACGCCGGGCTCGCCGTGCTGATGAAGGTCCTCCTCGAGGACCCACCCCGCGTGCGCGAGCTCCGGCCCGGCACCCCCGCGGCCCTCGACGACCTCGTCGCCCGCATGCTCGCGAAATCCCCGCAAGATCGGCCGGCCGACGGCGACGCCGTCGCGGCCGAGCTCGCCACGATCGGCGGCCCCGAGAGCAGCCTCGGGGGGCCCCGCTCCTTCCCGCCGCGGGCCGTGGAGCTCACCACCGGCGAGCGGCGCGTGATGTGCCTCGTGATCACCCGCGAGCACCCCGCCGAGGGCGACGCGGCGGAGGAGCCGCGCCGGGCGCAGCTCTGGCAGCTGCACGACGTGGCCGAGCAGTACCGCGGCGAGCTCGAGCTCCTCGAGGGCCGCTCGCCGCTCATCGTGCTGTCGGGCGCGGGCACGCCGACCGATCTCGCGGCGCGGGCCGCCCGGTGCGCGCTCGCGCTGAAGGAGCTGCTCGCCGGCGCGCCCGTCGCCCTCGCCACCGGCCGGGCGGAGCTCTCGGCGCGCGTGCCCGTCGGCGAGCTCATCGACCGCGCCTTCCAGATGCTCGCCGACGACGAAGGCCGCTTCCCCCTCGCGGGCGTCCGCATCGACGAGGTGACCGCGGCCCTCATCGGCGCCCGGTTCGACGTCACCGAGGACGCCGCCGGCCGCGTCCTCCACAGGGCGCGCGACGAGCGGACCGCGCAGCTGCTCGGCCGGCCGACCACGTACGTCGGCCGCGAGCGCGAGCTCGCGATGCTCGTGGCGGAGGTCGACCGCTGCATCGACGAGGGCGCCGCCGGCGCGGTGCTCGTGACCGCCGAGGCGGGCATGGGCAAATCGCGCCTGCGCCAGGAGCTCATCCGCAAGCTCCGCGAGCGGGGCGACCGGATCGAGGTCTGGATCGGCCAGGGCGACCCCATGGGCGCCGGCTCGGCCTTCGGCCTGCTCGCGAGCGCGCTCCGCCACGCCCTCGGCCTCGCCGACGGCGAGCCGCTCGAGGCGCGGCAGCGCAAGATCCGCCGCCGCGCGGCGCAGCACGCGGACCTCGACGCCGCCCGCGTCGCGCCCTTCCTCGGCGAGCTCGCCGGCGCGCCGTTCCCCGACGAGAACGACGTGCAGCTCCGGCTCGCGCGGCGCGACGCCGTGCTGATGGGCGACCAGCTCCGCCTCGCCTGGGAGGCCTTCCTCGGGGCGGCGTGCCGCACCGGGCCCGTGCTCCTCGTGCTCGAGGATCTGCAGTGGGGCGATCTCCCCACCGTCACGCTGGTGGAAGGGGCGCTGCGCCAGCTCAAGGACATGCCGCTGCTCGTGCTGGCGCTGGGGCGGCCCGACGTGCGCCGGCTCTTCCCGAGGCTCTGGGAGGGCCGGCTCGCGCACGAGCTCCACCTGACGCCGCTCCCGCGCCGGGCGAGCGAGCGGCTCGTGCGCGAGGCGCTCGGCGCGCACGCGCGGCACGACCTCGTGGCGAGGCTCGTCGAGCGCGCGGACGGCAACGCGTTCTTCCTCGAGGAGCAGATCCGCGCCGCCGCGGAGGGCAAGAGCGAGGGCCAGCCCGAGACGGTGGTGGCCATGGTGCAGGCGCGGCTGGAGACGCTCGACGCCGAGGCGCGGCGGCTGCTCAGGGCGGCGAGCATCTTCGGCGAGACGTTCCGGTCGAGCGCCGTCGCGGCGCTCCTCGGGAGCATCGACATCGCCCCGCTCCTCTCGGAGCTGCTCCGGCGCGAGGTGATCGTGCGGCGGGGCGAGGGGCGGCAGCGGGACGGCGCCGAGTACTGCTTCCGCCACGCGCTCGTGCGCGAGGCCGCCTACGGCATGCTGACCGCGCGCGACCTGCGCATCGGCCACGCGCTCGCGGGCAGCTTCCTCGAGGCGGCCGGCGAGGGCGACCCGAGGGTCCTCGCCGAGCATTTCGAGCGCGGCGAGGAGCCCGAGAAGGCCGCCGAGTGGTACCTGCGCGCGGCCGACAAGGCGCTGCGCGGCAACGACCTCGCCGCGGCGATCGCGTGCGCCGAGCGCGGCATCGCCTGCGGGCCCGGTGAGGCCGCGGTGGGCGCGCTCCGCCTCGTCGAGGCCGAGGCGCTGCTCTGGCGCGGGGAGGCCGCCCTCGCCGAGCAGCGCGGGATCGAGGCGACGCGGCACCTCGCGCCCGGCTCCGTGGCGTGGTTCTCGGCGTTCACGCAGCTCGCCGGGGCGGGGCACAAGCAGCGCCACTACGAGCGCGTCGAGCGCTGGATGATGGTCGTCCTCGGCACCGAGCCGCTCGTGGGCGCGCTCATCGCGAGGAACGCCTGCCTGATCGAGGGGGCGATCGTGCTCCTGCTCGGCGGCCGCTACGCGTGCGTCGACGCGCTGATCGACGCGGTCGAGCAGGCGACGGAGGACGCGTCGGCCGCCGATCTCATGATCGAGGCGAAGCTGCTCTACCTGCACGGGCTGCTCCGGCAGCACAACGGCGATCCGAGCGCCTGCATCGCGAGCATGAGCGCGGCGCTCGCGGCGTTCGAGGACATCGGCGATCGCCGCGAGGCGTGCCGGGCGCGGCTCAACATGGGGCTCTGCTACGTGCAGTTCGGGTACTTCGAGGCGGCGGCGGAGGTCCTCCGCGCCGGGCTCGAGGAGGCGGAGCGGATGGCGCTCGACGACCGGGTGCCGAACGCGCTGCAGAACCTCGGCCTCGCGCTCGCCCACGCGGGCGAGGTCGACGCCGCCAAGGCGGCCCTGCGGAGCTCGATCGAGGCGCTGGAGCGCCGCGGCGACCGGCGCCGGGAGTGCGAGAGCCGGCTCCAGCTCGCGCGCGTCCTGCTGCTCGCGGGCGAGCCCGCGCTCGCCGAGGTGGAGTCGCAGGCGGCCGAGGCGCTCGCGCGGGCGGTGCCGGAGCGGCTCCCCGCGGCCATCGCGGCGCGCGCGCGCGCGCTGCTCGAGCTCGGGCGCGCCGGCGAGGCGCTCGCGGCCACGACGGAGGCGCTGTCGCTGCTCGAGTCCGGCCGCCGCGACGAGGAGGGCTTTCTGGTGCGCCTGGTCCACGCCGAGGCGCTGGCGGCGGCGGGCCAGCGGGCCGAGGCCAAGGGCGCCATCGCCCTGGCCCGCAATGGGCTGCTCGTGCGGGCCGGGAGGATCAGCGATCCGGCCTGGCGCGAGCGCTTCCTGAGCGATGTCCCCGACCACGCGCGGATCCTCGCGCTCGCGCACGACTGGCTCGACGAGGCGGCTCGCTGAAGCGCCTGCGCGCCTGCGCAAAGAGGCCGGCACGACGCGCAGGGGAGCACGTATTCGTCGGCGGTGGTCTCCGCCCGACGGCGGGTGGAATCCTTTTCTCGCGCTGGACAGCCGACATCGCAGGTAAGCTGAGCGCCTTTCCTCTGACCTCGTGATTGAACGCAGGGAGGCCGCTCCATGATCCGGTCGTCTGTCATTCTGATTCCTCTCGCAGCCATCGCCGTGGCCCTCTCGTGCAGCAGCGAGGATGGGAGCCGCCCTCCGACGTCGGGGAACCTGCCCACCGGCAGCGCCACGACGGGCACCGGCGGAGACGGCGGTGGGCAAGGCGGCACCGGCGGGCAGGGCGGCGACGGCGGCGGCACCGGCGGGGACGGCGGCGGCACCGGCGGGGACGGCGGTGGCACCGGCGGGGACGGCGGTGGGCAAGGCGGCGCCGACGGGCAGGGCGGCGGCACCGGCGGGGGCGGTGGTGAGCCCTTGGCAAGCTGTACCAACGGCGTGAAGGACGGCGGCGAGTCCGACCTCGATTGCGGCGGCTCCTGCCCTCCCTGCGTCGACGGCCAGGCGTGCGCTGCGCCCACGGACTGCGTCTCACGGCGCTGCGAGGAGGACGCCGGCGGCGGCAGCGCTGGGAGCGGGGGTAGCGGCGGCAGCGCTGGGACCACGTGCGCGGCGGCGCAGTGCGATAACGGCGTCAGAGACGGCGACGAGACCGACACCGACTGCGGCCGCGGCGCCTCACCGCGCGGCGGCAACCCGGCGTGCCCGCCGTGCGCTGACCTCCAGGACTGCGCGGTGGGCTCGGATTGCGAGTCGCTGAGCTGCGTGGCCGGCAGGTGCCTGTCGCCGAGCTGCAGCGACGGGGTGAAGAACGGCAACGAGACCGGCATCGACTGCGGCGACCTCTGCGCCGGCTGCGCGGCCGGCGAGGCGTGCTCCAACTCGACCGACTGCAGCGACCTCGTCTGCATCGAGCAGGTCTGCCTGTCGGCGAGCTGCAGCGATGGGGTGAAGAACGGCAAAGAGACCGACATCGACTGCGGCGGGACGGTGTGCAGGACCCGGTGCCCTGCGGGGCAGGGGTGCACCGCCGGCACCGACTGCGCGACGTCGCTCTGCAACAGCGCGACCCGTACCTGCGCCTGCCCTCAGGGGATGGTGATCGCGCCCGTGGCGGGCGGCGGGAGCTACTGCATCGATCAGTACGAGGCGACGAAGCAGGAGTACGACGTCTTCATGCAGGCGAGCCCCCCGGCGCCCCCCGGCCTGCCGGCCGAGTGCGCCGGGAACATCTACCAGCCCTCGAACGGGTGGCCCTACACCGAGGGGAGAACGCCCATCAACTACGTCGACTGGTGCGACGCGTACGTGTACTGCGCTTACAGGGGCAAGCACCTCTGCGGCAGGATCGGTGGTGGAGCGAGCTCGCCCGCCGAGCTCGCGAACGCCGAGCAGAACGAGTGGTACAACGCGTGCTCCGGCCAGGGAGTGAACGAATATCCCTACGGCCACGTGTATGAGCCGAAGTGCAAGGTCGACGCTCCGACCGGCGATTTCGCCCTGAAGTCCGTGGGTCCCGCCCCGGTCCCGCCGGTCTCGACGTGCGAGGGAGGCGCCACGGGCCTCTATCACATGAGCGGCAACGCGGCCGAGTGGGAGGACTCCTGCGACACGGAGGGCAACTGCCTTGTCCGCGGCGGCTCGCGGGCCTCCGTGCGCGACGCAGTGGATATCGAGGACGGGTCGTTCAAGGCGGCCAGGTGCGATGCGAGCCTGTCCGCTCCCCGGCGCGACAACACCGATCCGAACATCAGCTTCCGGTGCTGTCTCTGATCGTTCGCGCCTGAAGGCGCGCAGGGCAGCGCGCCGGGCGATCGCCCGGGCGCTGCGCCTGCGCCGGGCTCTCGGGGCACCCGGCGCGCCCCGCGCCCGGATCGCGCGGCGGCGGCGCTCGCCGGCGCCGCCGCCCGGCCGCGGAGCTCAATCCGCCGCTTCGGGGTCGCAGCCGTAGAGGACGTCGATCTCCGCCCCGGCGTCGGCCTGGACCGCCTGGCACGCGTCGGGGCAGAGCTTGATCATGTCGTTCTCGATGAAGAAGGAGCCCGCCGCGCACGCCTCTGCGCTCGGCACCTGATCGAACGACTGCAGCGCGCTCCCGTCGCCGGGCGTGTACTGGACCACCACGGTCGAGAGATTGATGACCTCCCCCGGCGGCGAGTCCGGCACAGCGAAGTCGCACTCGACCACCGCGCCGGTGATGACGCTCTCCGCGATCGCCCGGAACACCACGTCATAGGAGCTCGTCTGGCAGAGCGGGAACCTGAGGCCGCCGGTCCTCCTGCTGAGCGTCTGGTAGCCCGTGCCGGGCGCGACAGCGGTGCCGCACGTCTCCTCGACCACGTCGCTGTCGGGCCCGTATGCGTCGGTGGCGGGCGTGTTCTCGAGGAGCCCGACGATGCTATGGAAGACGTAATTGGGCGCGGTGACGTCGCCGAAGACCGCCGGATCCAGATCGAACAGCAGCTCTTCAAAGTCCGCGGCGACCTCGTCGAGGGGCTGCCTCGTATCATCGATATAGATGTTGCGCGGGAGGTGCGTCGACTGGCAGCCCACGTGATCGTCGGTGATCACCGTGATCACCTTGAGCGAATCGGGGCGCACCCACTCGGACCACCCGGACGGCGCGACGCCGTGCTGGTCGGGCATGACACCGTTGTAGCTGCCGAGGAGGACGCAGAGCGCGTCGTTGCTCCTGATCTCGTGGCTGTAATGGTAGAAGAGGGGCGGGTTGTTCCCGGGCGCCTCCGGGACCGGGTCGCAGCTCGCCGAGCTGAGCGGGGCGCCGACGCAGATCGAGTCGTCGACCCCCGCGGTGCCGTGCGCGGAGATCATGATGACACGGTAGTCGATGCCGCTCTCGCCGATGATCGCGGCGAAGCTCTCGTTGATGTTGTTCTGTACGCTGATGATCTCGTTCGCCATGCTGGGCGAGTTGTCGATGACGAACACGACGTCGACCGGCCGCTTCGTGAGCGTGGCCTCGGCGGCCGTGGCGACGCACTCTTCGCCCGGTTCGACCGGAGAGGCGCCTCCCGTGTTCTGCCCCGAGCCCGCGCCGATGTCGTCGTCGCCGCCCTCGCCGCCGCCGGCGGTGCCCCCGCCGCCCTCGCCGCCCCCGCCGCCCCCCGCTCCACCGCCGCCTCCGCCGCTCCCTCCAGCCGCCGCGCCTGCGTCGCCTTCCGCTCCGGAGCTACAGGAGCATCCCGCGGCGCCGGTCATCATCAGAGCACCCAACCCAAGAAGCGGAACCAACATGGTAGACCGGGAGAGCTTCACATGAACCTCGACCGCAAGGGCGCAAGAACGCGCCATTACAGATTGCACAGTTGCAACGAGATGTGGTGATGAATTTGACCTGAACGCGATTTTTTCTCGCTGGCTGCTCCGCATGACATCGGCCGAGTGAGGGTCGTTGTGCGCGGTTCTCGGCGGCGCGGTGGCGCCGGGTGGCGCCGCGCGCGCCCGGCTCCTCCGAGCTTCCGCGCGGGCTCGATGGTCTCTGCACAATGCTCCCCTAGGATGCAGGCATGAGCCTACGTCATGACTTTCCTCCCATCGGCATCGATGCGATCGCCCTCGCCGTCCCCCGCCGCTACGTCGAGCTCGGCGAGCTCGCCGAGGCCCGGGGCGTCGCGCCGTCCAAGTACCTGACCGGCCTGGGCACCCGCCGGATGGCGATCGCGGCGCCCGAGGAGGATCCGATCACCCTCGGGGCCAACGCGGCCCGCCGCCTGTTCCAGCGCTCGGGCGCGAGCCCGGCGGACATCGGGCTCTGCGTCGTGGGCACCGAGACCGCCGTGGACCACGCGAAGCCGGCGGCCTCCTTCCTCCACGGCCTGCTCGGGCTGCCGAGCGCGTGCCGGGTCTTCGAGGCCAAGCACGCCTGCTTCGGGGGCACCGCCGGCCTGCTCAACGCGGTGGACTGGATCGCGTCCGGCTCGGCCCGCGGCCGCGCCGCCCTCGTCGTCTGCTCGGACGTGGCCCGCTACGCGCTCGGCTCGGCGGGCGAGCCGACCCAGGGCGCCGGCGCGGTGGCGCTGCTCGTGCGCGAGCGCCCGCGTCTCTTCGAGATCGAGGTCGGCCAGACCGGCACCTACGCGCGCGACGTCTACGATTTCTGGCGGCCGCTCCACCACAAGGAGGCGCTCGTCGACGGCCACTTCTCGGTGCAGTGCTACCTCGACGCCCTCGCCGGGGCCTACGGCGAGTGGCGCCGCCTGGCGGGCGACGGCGAGCCGCTCGCGCGCACCTGCTACCACGTCCCCTACGGCAAGATGGCCCGCAAGGCCCACCGCCACCGGCGGACGATCGACGGCCTGACCGAGCAGGCCGCCGACGAGAGCTTCGCCGTCGAGGTGGAGCCCTCGCTCGACCTGCCGGCGCGCATCGGCAACATCTACACGGGCTCGCTGTACCTCGCGCTCGCGTCCCTGCTCAACGCCGAGGCGCGCGTCCTGGAGGGGCGGCGCATCGGGCTGTTCAGCTACGGATCGGGCTGCTGCGCCGAGTTCTTCGCGGGCAGGGTCCGGCCGGAGGCCGCGGCGCTCGTGGCCGATCTCGCGATCGACGCCCCGCTCGACGGGTGCCGCCACGCCTCCGTCGCCGAGTACGAGGCGCTGCGCCAGAGCGACGAGGCCGCCGACCGGCGGCCGGCGCCGGAGGGCGCGGAGCGCGGGGGCGCGAGCCTGAGCCGCCGGGCCGTGTACCTGGGGCTCGACTCGAGCGAGCGGCGCATCTACGCGAACGAGTGAGCGCCGCGCGAGTAAGAAGCGAGGGGGGGGGCCGTATCTGCCCCGGCGTGATTCACATGAAGGCGGGAAGATCATTGATCTTTCTTCGCGCCTTCCCGCCTTCATGTTCAGATCCGGCCACCGCTGAAGCCAGCGCCGGACGCGCCGGCGCGCTGGCGCAGCGGGCGGCTCAGCCGTCCGGCAGGTCCGAGACCTTCACGGTGAAGAGCTCCGCCCCGCCGGCCGCCGCGACGACGACCCGCAACGTGCCGGAGGGGGCCGCTCTCTTCAGCTCCGCGGCGACCGCCCGCGTGACGGGCGACAGCGGGGCGATGATCTCGGCCAGCGCCGAGCGCGCCATCACCCCGGCCAGGACCGGCGCGCGTACGCCCGAGGCCAGGGCCGAGCGGAGCGTGCGCTCGGGCTCGAGATCCGGATCGCGCTCCTGCAGGCCGATCGCGATGAGATAGCCTGTCGGCTCGCGCAAGGAGAGGAGATACCCGGAGAGCGACGCGGTGGCGCCGCCGCGCGGCGGCAGGCTCCGCAGCAAGCGCCCGAGCTCCGGACGGTGGTCGTCGAGCAGCTCGGCGCGCTCGTCGTGATCAGACGACATGCTCGGCCTGCCCTTTCTTCGCGAGGGCGCGCGTCGTGAGACCGCAATTCAGCCGGATTTCCGTCGGTGCGTGTTTCGTGACCATATGCCTCCAGCGAGGGCACCTGCCCTCTCTGTTGTTTGTTCCGGTCACTCCGCCGCGCGTGTCATGGAATCGGTCGCAGCGCTGCGAAGTCCGCGATCCGGCGCCAGCGGGTCCGCGCCGCCCCCCGGGGCCAGGCCCCTGCCCGTGCCCCGCCCGTCGCGCGGCCGGCCCATGGCCGGCCAACGGCCAGGAGCGAGCGGCGAAGGAGTCATCGCGTCGGCGTGGCTCGGCCGGGCGCGTGAGACACCGGCGGCGCTGCGCATCCAGGGTCGGGGGCGCGGTCCTTGCGAGCATGCGCCGCGAGCTCGCTGCCCTTCCGCACGAAACGCTCCGGCGCCCGGTGTGCGCGCGCGAGGGAGCGCCAGCCAGATGGAGAACCAGCCCATGGGATATCGAATGGGGAGGATTGAACAGGTGATGGCGGCAGCCGCCATGGTGGGGGGATGCGCCTCCACGGAGGCGTCGCGAGACCCCTCCTCGTCCGTCGACGGCGCGGCGGCAGCGCCCGCGGCGCCGGAAGCCGCAGCGGCGCCCGCGCACCTGCGGGCGGCGTACATCGCTGCCGTGCAGTCGAGCGCGCCCGAGACCTACCGGGTCCGCGAGGTGTCTCTGGGCGGGAAGGAGCCCGGGCTGCGCGCGCCGAACCCGGCGCACCGGCTCACGACCGATTTCAGCGCGTCGGGCGTGCGGATCGCGCCGGACGACGGCGAGGGGCGGTGGAGCTTCTCGATGGCCCCCGCCCGGTACGGGTGCCCGGGCGATCTGCGCGAGGTGGCGAGCGCGGCGCCGAGCGCCGCGAACAACCGCGTGGAGCTCCGCCGGCAGGGCGCATCGCCGGGCGAGGAGCTCGTGGAGTGGTACGTGAACGGGCCGCTCGGGCTGGAGCAGGGCTTCACCGTGCCCGCGGCGCCGCCCTGCCGCGCGCCCGGGGACCAGGACCTCGTGATCGAGCTCGCCCTGGGCGGTGAGCTCCACGCGACGCCGCTCGGCGGGGGCGAGGGGGTCGCGCTGCGCGACGCCTCGGGCGCGGTGGCGCTCCGGTACACGGATCTCCACGCCAGCGACGCCGCGGGGCGGGCGCTGCCCGCGTGGATGGAGCTCGGCGTCGACAAGCGCATGCTGTCGCTGCGCGTGGACACCGCCGGGGCCGCGTACCCGGTGACGGTGGATCCGCTCGCCGCCTCGGAGCGGACGGCGCTCATCGCGGTCGACGGATCGAGCCAGGTCCACCTGGGCGGCGAGGCGATCGCCATGTCCGGCGACACCGCGGTCGTCGGGGCGCCCGGGAGCGCCGCGTACGTGTTCGTGAAGAGCGGCGGCGCCTGGGCGCAGCAGGCCAAGCTCGTCCCGAGCGACGGGGGCGGGGGCTACAGCGCCTTCGGGCGCTCCGTCGCGGTCTCCGCGGACACGGTCGTGGTCGGGGCGCCCAGGGACCCCTGGGACACCGGCGGCGTGAGCGCCGCCTACGTCTTCGTGCGAAGCGGGGGCGCGTGGTCCGAGCAGGCCAAGCTCGTCGCGAGCGGCGGGGTGTCGGACCGCATCGGCGCGGCCGTCGCGGTCGACGGCGACCGGGCCGTCCTGTCCGCCGCGAGCTCGGTCCACGTGTTCACGCGGAGCGGCGGCGCCTGGAACGAGGAGATCGAGCTCACCACCCCGGCCGGGGAGAACACCTGGACAACCCCGCCCGTCGCGATCGCGGGCAGCACGGTGGTCGTGGGCGCGCCGGGGAACGCGTGGTGGCAGGAGGACGACGGCGTGGGCGCCGCGTTCGTGTTCGACGCGAGCGACTGGGGCGACGTGCGCAAGCTCACGGCGCAGCCGACGGAGGGGCTGTACGATCGGTTCGGCAGCTCGGTCGCTATCTCGGGCTCGCGCATCCTCGTGGGCGCGCCGGGCGTCGTCATCCCGACGATGCCCTGGTACAAGCTCGGGCGCGGCATGGCCTACGTGTTCGACCGCGTGGGCAGCGGCTGGAGCCTGGATTCCAGGCTGATCGGGACCGACGGCGCGACGGGCGACGGCCTGGGAGGGGCGGTGGCGATCTCCGGCGACGTGGCGGTCGCCGGCGCGATCCAGGCCGATCGCTTCGGCCAGCCGGACGCGGGGGCTGCGTACGTGTTCTCGCCGGCGTCCGGCGAGTGGATCGAGACCGAGCAGGCCAAGCTCACCGGCAGCGGCCCGACCTTCGGCGGCTTCGGCAACGCGGTCGCCGTGTCGGGGAGCTCGGTCCTCGTGGGCTCTCCCGCCTACGCGTTCGAGATGGCGCAGGACGGCGACGGGGACGGGGTGGTCGACGCGCAGGACAACTGCCCTGCCGCCGCGAACCCCTCCCAGGTGGACGGCGACGCCGACGGCCTCGGCGACGCGTGCGACCCGCAGTGCGTGACCTTCCGGCGCGGCCTGGACGGCGGGGTGGCCGACGCGACGATCTGGCAGGTATCGCCTTCCTGGAACGACGGCGCGAGCACCACGCTCACGACGGGCACCGGCACGGGCGGCGTCCGGCGGAGCCTCCTCCGGTTCGACCTCGCGGGCGTCCCGGCGAGCGCGGAGATCGCCTCGGCGACGCTGTCGCTCTACCAGACCTACAAGGTCGAGAGCAGCGCCGTGCGCGTCCACCGGGCCACCGCCCCCTGGTCGGAGTCGACCGTCACGTGGGGCAGCTTCGGCGCCGGCGGCCACTTCGATCCGGCGATCGAGGCCTCCTTCGTCACCGGCGGGACCGGCGGCACCACCGGCTTCCGCACCGTCGACGTGACCGCGCTCGCGCAGGCCTGGGTGAGCGGCGCGGTCGACAACCACGGCGTGCTGCTCGAGGAGGCCGCGGTCACCCGGAGCACCCTGCGGAGCAGCGAGAGCGGCAGCGCCGCCGAGCGGCCGGCGCTCACGGTCTGCTACCACGACACCTGCGAGGACGGGATCCGGAACGGCGCCGAGTCCGCCGTGGACTGCGGGGGTCCGAGCTGCGCGCCGTGCGCCCCCGGCGCCCTCCTCTGGAGCAGGCTCTTCGAGAACGGCTGGGGCGAGGGGATGCGCGCGTACACCGTCACGGTCGGCAGCGGGGACAGCGTGATCTTCGGCGGCTACGCCTATGGTCCGATCGACTTCGCCGGGCAGGGCAACCCGACGTCCGTCGACCTGTACACGAGCGGGTTCCTCGCGAAGCTCGACGCCGCCGGGAGCTACGTGTGGGACAGGCGCCTGGCCGGCGACCGCACTTACCTGAGCGTCGCAGAGTCCGGGTCCGGCGAGCTGCTCGCGGGCGCGGATTTCGGGCTGCGGCGGTTCACCGCGTCAGGCAATCTCGTCGCGCAGATCGACGGCCTCGAACAGATCGAGATCGCCCGGGCCGGCTCGGGCGCCGCGCTCGCGGCGGTCATCCGGGACACGGTGGATCTCGGCGCCGGCCCCCTCGGCGGCGGGCCGGGCAGCGAGCTGCTGATCGCGCGGCTCGACGGGGCGGGCGCGCCGATCTGGGCCAAGACCTTCCCGACGATCCCGTACGAGAGCGGCCCCCGGAGCGTCGCCGTGGACGGCGCCGGCAACGTCATCGTGCTCGGCAGCTACGCCGGCATCATCGACCTCGGCGGCGGGCCGCTCACGAGCTCGCCGGCGGAGGACGGCATGTACCTGGCGAAGTTCGATGCGGCCGGCCAACACGTGTGGAGCCAGATCGTCTCCGGCACGCCGCAGGCGGCCGAGGTCGCCGTGGCCCCCTCCGGCGACCTTGTCGTCGCCTTCGGCGGCGCCGTGACGAGGTTCTCCGCCTCGGGCGCGCCCCTGTGGAGCGTCGACACGACCGGCCTCGGCCCGGAAGGCGCCTTTTACAACCTCCATGCTGTCGCCGTCGACGGGGCGGGCAATGCGATCATCAACCCGAACGGCGCGATCGCGAAGCTCTCGCCCTCGGGCGACGTGCTGTGGTCGGTCGACCCGATCGACGAGATGAGCTACGGCGGGATCCTCGATGTGGCCGTGGACAGCGCCGGCAACGTGATCGGCGCCGGCACGTACGACAACGGGGACGCGTTCGTCGTGAAGCTCGCCCCGTGACCCCCCCGCGCGCGGCGCCCCTCGCGCCTCAGCGCGCCGGCGACGCCCGCCGCGCCGCGGCGGGCTCCGCGCGGCCGGCCAGCGAGAACAGCAGGTAGAGCGCTCCCGAGACGAAGAACCCCACGAACCACGCATACGTGTAGATCGAGCGCATCACCTCCGGGACGGCGTCCTTCATCGACGGGATCGCCTCGGCCAGGAAGCCGGGCAGGTTGATGAGCACGCCGATCGCGAGGGCCGCCATCGCCCGCCAGTTCACCCCGCCGTGGTACTCGTAGGCTCCGCCGCGCCGGTACAGGTCGTCCACGTCGAGCTGCGTCTTCCGGAGCAGGAAGTAATCGGCGATCAGGATCCCGCCGATCGGGCCGAGGAGCGCGGAGTAGCCGACGAGCCACGTGAAGATGTACCCCTTCGACGACTCGATGAGCTTCCACGGCAGGATCACCGCGCCGAGGACGGCCGTGATCACGCCGCCCGCCCTCGCCGAGATGCGGTGGGGCGAGAGGTTGGAGAAGTCGTTGGCCGGCGAGACGACGTTGGCGGCCAGGTTCGTCGACAGCGTGGCGACCGACAGGCCCACCATCGCGAGGACCGTGATGAACGGGCCGCCGATCCGGGCCATCAGCTTCACCGGATCCCAGATGAGCTCCCCGAAGATCACCGGCGTGGCCGAGGTGACCGCGACCCCGATGAACGAGAACAGCACCATGGTCGCCGGCAGGCCGAGCGCCTGCCCGATCGCCTGGTCGCGCTGGCTGCGCGCGAACCGCGTGAAGTCCGGGATGTTCAGCGAGAGCGTGGCCCAGAACCCGACCATCGCGGTGAGGCTCGGCGCGAACACGCTGAGGAGCTGCCCCTCGGGGATCTTCGACGGCTGCGACAGCATCGGGCCGAACCCGCCCGCGCTGGCGTACGCCCAGCCGAGCAGCACGAGGCCCATCACGATGAGGAACGGCGCCGCCCACGTCTCGAGGAACTTAATCGACTCCGTCCCCTTCAGGATGAAATGGAGGTTGATCGCCCAGAAGGCGGCGAACCCGAGGAGCTCGCCGGGGTGGATGCCGATCACCCCCTTGAACGCCGCCGAGGTGAGCGGCGCCTCCACCGAGGGCAGGAGCGCGACGAGGAGCTGCCAGAGCGCCTGCCCGCCGAGCCACGTCTGGATGCCGAACCACCCGCAGGCGACCAGCGCGCGCAGCACCGCCGGCACGTTCGCGCCCGTCACGCCGAACGACGCGCGGGCGAACACCGGAAACGGGATGCCGTACCGGGTGCCCGCGTGGGCGTTCAGGATCATCGGGAGCAGCACGATGACGTTGCCGAGCGCCACGCACGCGAGCGCCTGCTGCCAGCTCATCCCCTGATCGATGAGCCCCGAGGCCATCGTGTACGTGGGGATGCAGACGGCCATCCCGATCCAGAGCGCCGCGAAATGCCCGAGCTTCCAGGTGCGCGCCGCCTCCGGGGTGGGCGCGAGATCTTCGTTCGTCAGCGACATCGATGCTCCTCCCTGCCAACTCCGCCGGCGCGTGCGCGTTCGCGATCGTCGCGGGCTCCAGGCCGGCGGGTCAGGAGCCCGGGATCATGAGCTCCGCGCGCGGGCGGTGGCTTCCAGCCCGCCAGGCACGAAGTCTGTCCCCTTCTGGACACGGTCGTTCCACGTCTCAGGCGGCCTGCCTGAAGGCACCTCCCTCATCGTGATGCACCCGGAGACCGGGCACACCAGCGCGCACAGGTTGCAGCCGATGCACTCTTCTTCGTCCACGAACGGGACGCGCGACGGCGCGGCGACCCCGCTCGGGTTCGCCGTCACGGCGCGATCCGGGATCACCTTCGGGAGGTGGGTGTGGCCCGCCGCGCGCGCCTCCGCCTCCGTCCTCCCCGGCAGGTGGATGCACTGGTGCGCCCCGTCCATGCAGGCGACGTAACAGAGCTGGCACCCGATGCACTTCTCGGCGCTGATGTCCGCGACCACGCGGTACGAGAGGTCGAGATCGCCCCACTCCTGCACCTGCGGGACCGCCCTGCCCCGGAGCTCGCTCACCGAGCGCATCCCGTGCTCGTCGAGCCAGTCGCCGAGCCCCTCGATCATCTCCTCGACGATGCGGTAGCCGTGGTGCATCACCGCGGTGCAGACCTGCACGCTGGTCGCGCCGAGGGCGATGAACTCCGCGGCGTCGCGGGCGCTCGAGATCCCGCCGATGCCCGAGATGGGCAGCCGGCCGATCTCGGGGTGGCGCGCGAGCTGGCTCATGAGGTGGAGCGCGATCGGCTTGACCGCGGGCCCGCAGTAGCCGCCGTTGGTCGACGCGCCGCCGACCCGCGGCAGCGGGACCATCCGCTCCAGATCGACGCCCATCAGCGACTTGATCGTGTTGATCAGCGAGATGCCGTGCGCCCCGGAGCGGAGCACCGCCTCGCCCGGCTCGACGATGTCGCCGACGTTGGGCGTGAGCTTCACGATGACCGGCGTCGTCGCGAACTCGACGGCCCACCGCGCGATCTCCTGAAGGACCGCCGGCTCGTTGCCGACGGCCGAGCCCATGCCGCGCTCGCACATCCCGTGCGGGCAGCCGAAGTTGAGCTCGAGCCCGTCGGCGCCCGTGTCCTCGGCCTTGCGGATGATCTCGCGCCACTCGTCCTTCGTCTCGACCATGAGCGAGGCGATGAGCGCGTGGCCCGGATAGCGCCGCTTGACCTCGCGCATCTCCCGGAGGTTCACGTCGAGCGGGCGGTCGGTGATGAGCTCGACGTTGTTGAGCCCCATGAGCCGCATGGTGCCGTAATCGATGCCTCCGAAGCGGCTCGACACGTTGACAATCGGGTTTCCGAGCGTTTTCCAGACGGCGCCGCCCCAGCCGGCGTCGAAGGCGCGCCGGACCTGATCGCCGGTGTTTGTCGGCGGCGCCGAGGCGAGCCAGAACGGGTTCGGGCTCTTGATCCCGGCGAAGTCGATAGAGAGGTCGGCCATCGCTCAGCTCCCTTGCGGTGCGGTCCCGGGCGCCGCGTCGCCCGGCCGCGTCATCATCGCTTCGTGCATCGCGCGCGCGGCGATCTTCGCCTCGGCGACCGCGTTGACGACCTCTTTGCCGCCGTTCACGCAGTCGCCGCCGCTGTAGACCTTCGGGTTGCCCGTGCGGTGCGTCGCCGGGTCGACCACCACGCGCCCCCGCGCGTCGAGCGCCACGCCCTCGAACGCGAGCGCCATCCGCGTCGCCCGGCTCTGCCCGATCGCGACCGCGACGAGGTCGGCCGGCACGAGCGCCTCGTCGACCGGCGCCGGCGCGGGGCCCTGCGCCGCCGGCCGCGCGTCCGCGGGCGCGACCCGCAGCGCGACGACCCGCCCGCCCTCGCGCACCACCTCGACCGGCACCCGGTTCTCGACGAGCCGCGCGCCGGCGACCCGCGCGCCCTCGAGCTCGTGCGCGTAGCCCGACATCTCGGCCTCGGAGCGGCGGTACACGATCGCCACGTCGACCCCGAGCAGCGCGAGCTCGTGCGCGACGTCGAGCGCCGTGTTGCCGCCGCCGACGACGGCCGCGCGCCGCACGCCCGCGAGATCGAGGCGCGGATCGGCCTTGAGCCGCTCGATGAACGCGGTCGCGCCCACCACGCCCTCGCCGTCCTCCCCGGGGATGCCGAGGCGCGCGTCGGCGCCGAGGCCGAGCCCCAGGAAGACCGCGTCGTGCTCCGCGAGCAGATCGCGCGCCGAGACCTCCCCCGGCGCGGTCGCCCGCTCGACCACCGAGACGCCGGTGCGGAGCTCGATGTCCCCGAGCGACAGCACCCAGGAGAGCTCGCGGAGCGCCTCGTCCCCCTTCATCTTGTAGGGCGCGATCCCGAGCGTGTTCAGGCCGCCGGGGATCGACCTCTGCTCGAAGATCACGGCGCGGTGCCCCTCGAGGGCGAGGTAGCCCGCCGCGGCGATCGACGCGGGCCCCGCGCCCACGAGCGCGACGCTCCGGCCCGTGGGCGGCTTCGCCCGGAAGAGCCGCGGATCGCGCGCGAGCGCCGACTCGACGGCGTGGCGCTGGAGGCGGCCGATCGCGATCGGCTCGCGCCCCCACGCCTTGTACACGCAGTCGCCCGCGCAGAGCACCTCCACGGGGCACGCCTGCCCGCACGACTGGCCGAGCAGGTTGGCCGTGAGGATGGTGCGGGCGGCGCCCTTCACCTGGCCCGTCGCGATCTTCCGGATGAAGCTCGGGATATCGATGGAGGTCGGGCACGCCTTCACGCAGGGCGCGTCGACGCAGTAGAGACACCGGTTCGCCTCGGCGATCGCCTCGGACTCGGTGTAGCGCGGGCTCTTGTCCTCGAATCGCTCTTCGATCCGGCCGGACGGGAGGGCTGAGAGGCGGGTCGGGGCTCGGGTCATGCTCGTGCTCGCGCGATCCTGCGGTTTCGACTACGCGGCCCGGGAGCCCTGGGTCGGGCCGAGCCGGCGCGGCAGGTAGCGCCCGGCGCCGCGCTCCACGTCGAGCTTGCCGTCCGAGCACTGCACCCGGCCGTTCACGACGACGTGCGTCGGCCTCCCCTTCACCTCGAAGCCCTCGAAGATGCTCCGGTCGCACCGGTGATGGTGGGTCTTGGCGGAGATCGTGCTCGTCCCCTTCGGGTCGAACACCACGAGATCCGCGTCGCCGCCCGGCACGATCGAGCCCTTGCGCGGGTACAGCCCGAAGATCTTGGCCGGCTGCGTGGAGAAGAGATCGACGAAGCGGTGGACGTCGATCCGCCCCTCGAGCACCCCGTAGGTCCAGAGCAGCGCGAGCCGGTGCTCGATGCCGGCGGCGCCGTTCGGGATCCGCGAGAAATCGTCCTTGCCCATGTCCTTCTGGCCGACCTGGTTGAAGGGACAGTGATCGGTCGCCACGGTCTGGATGAGCCCCGTCGACAGCGCGGCCCACAGCGCGTCCTGGTGGCCCTTCGGCCGGATCGGCGGGCTCATCACGTAGGCCGCCCCCTCGAAGCCGGGCTTGTCGTAGACCGAGTCGTCGAGCAGGAGGTACTGCGGGCACGTCTCGGCCATGACCACCTGGCCCCGGCCCCGCGCCTCGGCGACCGCGGCGAGCGCCTCCTTGCAGGTGAGGTGCACGATGTAGATCGGCTCGCCGAGCACCCGGGCGAGCATGATCGCGCGCCCCGTCGCCTCCCCCTCGATCGGCGGGGGCCGGCTCTCCGCGTGGTGCCGCGGGTGGGTCTTGCCCTGCTTCAGCAGCTTCTTCTGGAGCGCCACGACCGCGTCGCCGTGCTCGGCGTGGACGGTCACGAGCGCGCCGAGGCCCTTGGC
Source organism: Sorangium sp. So ce887 (assembly GCF_051521455.1). Lineage (NCBI taxonomy): Bacteria > Pseudomonadati > Myxococcota > Polyangiales > Polyangiaceae > Sorangium > Sorangium sp. So ce887. The sequence continues at coordinate 9,046,429 of NZ_CP150354.1, forward strand.
GGCCTCCATCACCTGGATGAGCTCCGGGTCGTCGACGCCGATGGCCCCGCGGTAGGCCATGAAGGTCTTGAACGACGGGATGCCGTGCTCGCGCGTGCAGACGGCCATCTCCTTCAGGGTCTCGTCGCCGAACCAGGTGACGGCCATGTGAAAGGCGTAATCGGACACCGCCTTCTTCGCCTTCTCGTTCCACATCGCGAGCCCGTCGAGCAGCGGCTGCCCGCGGCTCGGGATCACGAAATCGATGATCGACGTCGTGCCCCCGGCCACGCCCGCCGCGGTGCCTGTCTCGAAGTCGTCCGAGCTCTCCGTCCCCATGAACGGCAGCTCCATGTGCACGTGGGCGTCGACCCCGCCCGGGAAGACGAGCTGCCCCGAGGCGTCGATCACCGTGTCTCCCGCGCGCTCCTTCGCGAGCCCCGCGCCGACGGCCGCGATCTTCCCGTCCTCGCAGTAGACGTCGCCGATGAACCGGTCGCTCGCTGTGATGATCTCGCCGTTCTTGATCAGGATGCCCATGTTGCTCCTCCGCGGGTGCGCGCCGGGCGGCGGGTCCCCTCCGGGGGACGGCGCCGCCATGGCGAGGGAAACGCCGGGGGAGAGTGCCGGCCGCGACCAGCGCCCCGGCGCTGCTGGTGCCTTCGCGGTGGACGTCGCATGGCTCGGCTAAGCGCTCGCCGTCCTCATCGCCGCGGCCGAGGGCCCTCAGGGCAGCTGCTTCGTGAGCTCACCGTAGCTCTCGGGCCGGCGGTCCCTGTAGAACTGCCACGTCCGCCGGACCTCCTCGATCAGGTCGAGGTTCATCTCGGCGACGACGAGCTCGTCCTTGTCCTCGCTCGCCGTCGCGAGGAAGCTGCCCCGCGGGTCGCAGAAGTAGCTCGTGCCGTAGAACTTGCCGATGTTCCACGGCGCCTCGGTGCCGACGCGGTTCGAGGCGGCGATGAAGTAGCCGTTGGCCACGGCGTGCGCGGGCTGCTCGAGCTTCCAGAGATACTGGGAGAGCCCGGCGACCGTGGCCGAGGGGTTCCACACGATCTCGGCGCCGTTCAGGCCGAGCAGCCGCGCCCCCTCCGGGAAGTGGCGATCGTAACAGATGTACACGCCGATCCGCGCATACCGCGTCTGGAACGTGGGATACCCGAGATTCCCCGGCTTGAAGAAGAACTTCTCCCAGAACCCGTTCGTGTGCGGGATATGCGTCTTCCGGTACTTGCCGAGGTACGTTCCGTCGGCGTCGACCACGGCCGCCGTGTTGTAGTAGACGCCCGCCATCTCCCGCTCGTAGATGGGGATGATCATCACCATCTTGTACTTCTTGGCGTAGGCGGCGAGCCGCTCGACCGTCGGGCCGGGGACGGGCTCGGCCACGTCGCACCAGATCGCGTCCTGCGAGGGACAGAAATAAGGCGTGTTGAAGACCTCCTGCAAACAGAGGATCTGCACCCCCTTCTTGCCCGCCTCGTCGATGAACGGGAGGTGCTTCTCGAACATCGCGTCCCGGATCGAGAGGACCGAGGCGCCCTCGTCGTGGATCGGGGTCGAGCACTGGATGAGCCCGCCAAGTACGTTTCGTGCCATCAGAACCACCTCGTGATGACGATCTTGCGCTCCGTGTAGAAGTCGATGGCCGTCGGGCCGTGCGCCTTCAGGTCGCCGAAGAAGCTGCCCTTCTGGCCGCCGAAGGGGAAGAAGGCCATCGGCGCCGCGACGCCGATGTTCACGCCGACCATCCCGGCGGCGACGCGGTGCTGGAACTCGCGCGCGGCGCGGCCGCTCGACGTGAAGATCGACGCCGCATTGCCGTACTCGCTCCGGTTCGCGATCGCGATCGCCTCGTCGAGGTCGTTCGCGCGCATCAGGCAGGCGACCGGGCCGAAGATCTCCTCGGTCGCGATCACCATCCCCGGCCGCACGTCGTCGAAGACCGTGGGCCCGACCCAGTTGCCGTCCGGATACCCCTCGACCCGCGCGTCCCGGCCGTCCAGGAGGAGCGTCGCCCCCTCCGACACGCCCTTGGCGATGTACGAGACCACCCGGTCCCGGTGCGCCGCCGAGATCACCGGGCCCATGGTCACGCCCTGCGTCGCCCCGTCGCCCAGCACGATCGCCTTCGCGTAGCGGACGAGCCCCTCGCGCATGGCCTCGTACGCGTCGCCGACGCACACGACGACGCTGCCCGCCAGGCACCGCTGGCCCGAGCAGCCATAGATCGACTCGGCGATGTTGCCGATCGTCTTCAGCCGATCGGCGTCCGGCATCACCACGAGGAAGTTCTTCGCCCCGCCGAGCGCCTGGACCCGCTTACCCGCCTCGGCGGCGCTCCTGTACACGTGGCGCGCGACCGTCGACGAGCCGACGAACGAGACGCCCGCGATGTCCCTGTGCGCGCAGAAGGCGTTCACGACGTCGCGGCCGCCGTGGACCAGGCTCACGACCCCGGGCGGCAGCCCGACCTGCTCGATCAGCTCGAAGATGCGCTGCTGCGAGAGCGGGACCTGCTCCGACGGCTTGAGGACGAAGGTGTTCCCCGTGGCGATCGCGTAGGGCAGGAACCAGAGCGGGACCATCGGAGGGAAGTTGAACGGCGTGATCGCCGCGAAGACGCCGAGCGGCTGGCGGACCGTGTGGCAGTCGATCCCGGACGCCACGTCCTCGAGGGCCTGTCCCATCATGAGGGCCGGGATGCCGGCCGCGTGCTCGATGTTCTCGACGCCGCGGCCGAAGTCGTTCCTGGCCTCGACCAGCGTCTTGCCGTGCTCGGAGGTGCAGATGGCCGCGATCTCGTCGCGGTGGGCGTCGAAGACCTCGCGCATCTTGAAGAGGTAGCGCGCCCGCTGCACCGGCGGCGTCGCGCTCCAGCCGGGGAACGCCGCCTGCGCGGCCTTCACCGCCGCGTCGACGTCCGCCGCGGTCGAGAGCGGGACCTTCGCAAGAGATTCCCCGGTGGCCGGGTTCTTCACCTCGAGGTGCGTCGTCCCCGAAGAGCGAGACCAGGCGCCGCCGACGAAGTTTTCCAGCACGCGCATCGCGAAACACCTTTCCCCCGGCGAGGTGGTCACATTGACATCCGCAGCAAGCAGGGCGCCGGCCCTGTCCGCTGGACAATACAACCCACCGATCGAGCGCTACATGCGGTGGGGGTCCTCCGTCAAGCCTCGGTGCGACGTGCCCGCGCCGCAGCCGCCGTGCGAAAGACCCTCCACGCACATTCCGTAGTATAGACCACAGCGTAGCTGACAGCCCCCGGTGCAACTGCCCAGCAGCACGTCATGAAATCCATTCGAAACAACTCAGGTACGCCCTGGTCGCGCACGCGATCGGCGCGATCGGCGCGACCGGCGCGACCGGCCAGCACACGCGCGCGTGCGCGCTGGCGCCAGCGGACGTCGCCTCGTTCGGGCGGCGTCAGCAACCGCGGCCTTCCAGACCGAGCCGGCCCGACGCCGCGGCCGCGCGGATCGGCGCCGCGGGCGCGCGGATCGGCGCCGCGACGCGCGCGCCGCATGGCGCCAGCACCGCGTCGAAAGTCGCTCCCGATCGTTGCTGCGTCTATCGAACCGTCCTAGGTGCAACGACATGGATCTCGCAAACCCTAGTCCCCGCCGCGCGGCGGTCCCAGGAGACGACGCCTGCGCGATCTGGCGGCTCGGCGGCGCGAGGACGTAAGCTCTGCGTGCGCTCGGTGAGACGATGACCCGACCCACCATGATGTTCGACATGACGGAGCAGGTGCTCATCGCCGTCCATGGCAGGGAACCGCCGAGCGATGAAGAGTGGGATTCGTACATGCAGGCCGCAGGCACTCTGCCCCCCACCTGCACCAAGACGATCGTCGTGACCGCCGGCGGAGGCCCCAACGCGAAGCAGCGCGCATCCATCAACGATTTCGTGAGCAAGAACACGCTCACCGTGGCGATCTGCACGGACGCGCTGCTCGTCCGGCAGATCGGGACTGCGCTGAGCTGGTTCAACCCCAGGGTCAAGGCGTTCCGGGGCAACGACATCGCGGCCGCCCTGCGCTATCTGGACGTCACCGGGCCCGAGGCCGCCCTCGTGCACCAGAAGGTCGCGAAGATGCGGCTGGAGATCGAGGGCAAGACGGCCCGCGCGACGCGCTGATCCCGGGCGCGCTCGGGGCCGCGGCGATGCCAGCACCCTTGCGCCGGGGCGAAGGAGAGGCCGGAATACAACGATGAACAAACCCGTCTGGCAGCAGCTCATCGGCGAGCACCAGGAGCGGGGGGCCGCGTCGCTCGAGTGGAAGCCGCGGCTCTTCCGCCCGTCGCGCGAGGACGACGCGGAGCGGCTCGGGCGCGCGCTCCGCGACGACGCGCGCCTCCAGGTCTTCGACGCGATCGACCGGCAGCTCGCGGACCTGATCAAGACGCGGCACCCGCGCGGGCCCCTCGGGGAGCGAGAGGCGGCGCGGCTCGTGGGAGAGCACCTGAACGGCGTCCCGCGCGAGGCCTATGGAGTCTGGGTTTACTATCCGTGGTCGCACCGCCTCGTGCACCTGCTCGACGAGGCCGAGTTCGTCGAGCTCAGGACCAACCGCAACCGGTACAAGATCAGCGGCGAGGAGCAGGAAGCGCTCGCCCGCCGGCGGATCGGCGTCGTCGGGCTGTCGGTGGGGCAGTCGGTCGCGATGACCCTGGCGCTCGAGCGGAGCGCCGGCGAGCTGCGCATCGCGGACTTCGACCACCTCGATCTCTCGAACCTGAACCGGATCCGGACCGGCGCGCACAACCTCGACCTGCCGAAGGTCGTCGCCACCGCGCGCGAGATCGCCGAGCTCGACCCGTTCCTCGAGGTGAAGTGCTTCCCTGAAGGGGTCACGGAGGACAACGTCGAGCGGTTCCTGCTCGAGGGCGGCAAGCTCGATGTCCTGGTGGACGAGTGCGACAGCCTCGATGTCAAGCTGCTGCTCCGCGCGAGCGCGCGCGCTCACCGCATACCGGTCCTGATGGAGACGAGCGACCGGGGGCTCATCGACGTCGAGCGCTTCGACCGGGAGCCGGATCGGCCGATCCTCCACGGGCTCGTCGGCGACCTCAGCCCCGAGCAAGTCCGCGGCCTGTCGACCGAGGACAAGGTGCCTTATGTCATGCAGATCATCGGGCAAGACGCGATCTCGACCCGGCTCCGCGCCTCCCTCATCGAGGTGCAGCAGACGCTGAGCACGTGGCCCCAGCTCGGATCGGCGGTCGTCCACGGCGGGGCGGCGGCCGCGGACACGGCGCGCCGGGTCGCCCTGGGGGAGCCGGTGCGGTCGGGCCGGTATTACGTCGACCTGGAGCAGCTCATCAGCGGCCCTGAGGCGGAGCCGCCCGCCGCGGCCGAGCCCCCCGCGCCGGGAGCGGCGCGCGTGTCCGACGCGCGGAGCCCGGCCCTGGCCGCGGCGTCGCTCGCGCCGCTCCCCGCCGGCGAGGCCGGCGCCCTCGCGCTCGGCCCGGAGCGGCTGCGGCGGCTCGTCGAGGCGGGCATCGCGGCGCCCTCGGGCGGCAACTGCCAGCCCTGGCTCTGGGTCCACGAGGGTCGCCGCCTCGGGCTGTTCCACGACCGCGCGCGCTCCGAGTCGCTCGCCGACTTCCAGGGGGCGGGCGGCGTGGTCGCGCTCGGCGCGGCCGCCGAGAACGTCGTCCTCGCCGCGCACCGCGAGGGCCTGAGCGTGCGCGTCTCGCCCTTCCCGCACGGCGAGGACCATGACCTCACGGCGACGTTCGAGTTCTTCGACGCGCCGGTGAGCGGCGCGGAAGAGCACGCGAGGGATGGCCTGGCGGAGGCCATCGGGCGCCGGCACACGAACCGGCGCCGGAGCCAGCGGGCGGCGCTCGCGGACGAGCACCGGGCCGCCCTCGACGCCGCGGTGCGCTCCGTCCCCGGGGCGGCGCTCCACCTGATCGAGGCGCCGGCGGAGCTCGACGAGATCGGCGCGCTCATCGGCGCCGGCGACCGCCTCCGGCTGCTCTCGAAGCCGACGCACGCCGACATGATGAAGGAGATCCGCTGGACCGAGGCCGAGGCCGAGGCGCACCGGGACGGCCTGTTCGTCGGCGCGCTCGATCTGTCGCCGGGCGAGCTCGCCGGGCTACGGGCCTGTCGCGACTGGCGCGCGATGGAGCTCGTGCGGCGCTGGGGCGGCGGCCGAGGGCTGGAGAAGATGGCGCAAAAGGCGATCTCCAGCGCCATGGCCGTCGCGCTGATCACCCTGCCTCGCGCCGGGCTCACCGATTATTTCCAGGGCGGCAGGGCCCTCGAGCGAGCGTGGCTGGCCGCGACGCAGCGATGCCTCGCGGTCTATCCGATGGCGACGCTGCCTTACCTCTTCGCGCGGCTGATCCGCGGCCGCGGCGCGGGGATGGATCCGGAGACGATCGAGGCCGGGCGCCAGCTCCGCGCGCGGTATCTCCAGCTCTTCGACGTGACCGACGCCACGGCGGAGATCCTGCTGTTCCGGCTGTCGCTCGCGGGCCCCCCGGCGACGCGCTCGCTCCGCCGCCCCGCGGAGGACGTGCTCCTCCTGCGCTGACCGCGCCCGCGCCGTCGCGGCGGCGCCGGCCGGGCCCGCGGCGCGCCCGGCCGCGGCCCGTCACGGCGAGGCGCGGTCGCCGAGCAGCCAGCTCCGCGCCGACCCCTCGTCCTTGAAGATCCGCACGGCCTGCCCGGTCCCCGCCTCGCGGGCGATCCGGCCCGCCTGCAGCGCCGCGAGATCGCTCTGGACGAGCGCCGCGGCCCTGACGACGCCCATGGCGGCAGAGCTCACCTCGATGTCGCGAAGGAGCTCGGTCGCCTCCTCCGAGGCGATGGAGAAGCCACGGAGATCCATGAGGACACGGATCCTCCGGCCGTAAAGCGAGCCCAGGGCCTTCCTGTACTCCGCGGCGTACGCGTGCGCCTCTTCCGTGCGCACGACGCCTTGAAACGCGACCTCGATGAGCGCGTTGATCTTATCGATCTTGATCTTGTACATACCGCCTCGCCTGGGGGGCCGGGAGCGGGAGGCGGCGACGTCCCGCCGTGGCGCGCGGGCTCAGGACGTCATCGCCCTCGCCGACCTCAGTGCCGCTTTGGCTCGGTGAGCCTGTAGACATGCTCCACGAACTCCGGGATGAGCTCCCTCGCGAGGATCCACAGCCTGCCTTCCCCGAGGTCGTTCAGGCTGGCCCGACCGGCGTAGGCCGGCCGGCCGTGCTCGCGGAAGTGGATGAACGACGTCCGGTGAGCCCGCTGGAACCAGCCGCACGCCGCGTCGAGCAGCGGACCGAACGCGGCGTCTCCGCCGGGGCGCATGGGGATGAGGCGGACCGAGTCGAGCAGCCGGAAGAGGTTGGTGCCGAGCTCGCCGAGCTCGAGGATGGCGGCCGCGACGGGCGCGCCGCCGCTCCGCGCGACGAGGAACGCGCGCTCCCGATCGAGGCCCGCGCTGCGCCAGCGCTCGATGCACGGCCCCATCGCGAACCTGCTCGGCACGAGGTCCAGCGCTTCGGCGTACATGCGCGGCGACGCCTCGCAGAGCTGGCCGAGCAGCTCCGCCTGCTCGGGCGGGGTCGCCGCGCCGATGTCGAGGTGCCCGCCCGGGGGGTCGTTCGCCCGAGGCGCGCCGCGCGCGTCCACGCCCACCAGGTGGAACGGCAGCGACAGCACGAGCCCCGTCCTCTCGTGCACGCGGGCGAACTCGAAGAGGGATCGCTCGTTCCACGCGACGTGCGCCTCGGCGTAGGCGATGATATGGCGGCACTCCGGGTCCGCCTGCGCGTGCTCGAAGCACCGAGTGAACATGTCGCGGAGCACCTGCCGGGAGGTCAGGTTCGACGCGCTCTTCGGCCTCTTCGCGAGCTGATGAATCATCCACGTGCTGTGGTATGGCTTCATGATCGAGAAGTTGCCCTCGATGCCGTGCTCGGACAGACACGCCACGTTGTACAGGAGGTGCGGTATGGCAGCGGCCTTCTGCGCCATGGTCAGGAAGCTCGGTTTGATGGCGTCGAAGTGCTCCGGGCGCCTCCCGGAGAGGCTGAAGTAACCCGACGAGTCGAAGAGATCCCAGAGCTGCGCCTGCCAGGCGGCCCCGCCGTAGGTGGTCGCGTGCAGGATGCGGGACACGAGCCGCAGCCAGCGCCGCTCGTCCTCGCGCCTGGCGGCCACGACCTGCATGCTGCAGAGCTGGGCGGCGCCCTCGGCGGCGGACAGCGACTGCACCTCCCCGCGCAGGTGGATCACCCCGTCGTCGCCGTCGGGGAGCTCCAGGGCGAGCTTGAGCCGCGGGCTCAGCGGCGGCTGCCCCTCCCGGAGCACGAGGCGCAGGATCGAGAACGACACGTCGACCACCTCCGCCTCGACCGGCGGGAGGTGGAGCCACTGCGGGTGGAGGAAGCGCGCGGTGAGCTCGACCTCGACGCCCCGCTCATGGAGGCTCTGGCGGAGGCGCTCCACCCGCGCCGGCAGCGCGGAGACGAGCTCGCCCGGGCGCACCTGCTCCGCCCGGATGTTGAACCGGAAGACGGAGCTGTGCCCGGCGATCTCGACCGCGGCGGCCTCGTTCCAGCCCTCGATGCCGAACCAGCGGACCGTCCCGGGCCCCACCTCGCCGAGCATCACGCACAGCGACGGCGCGCTCTCGGCGGCGCGGCGGACGATGCCCTTCTTGCGCAGGAGGACGCTCAGGATGTCGCGCACCCGCCGCGGGTCGTCGATGACCTCGCGCACGTGCCCGGCCTCCGCGGCCGAGGACCTGAAGAGGCTCGAGGCCGCGGCCTTCGCCGCGCCGGCGTCGACGAGGGCGCGCAGCGCCTCGCGGATCTGGCCGCTCGCGCGCGCGGACACCTCCTGGAAGGAGAGCCCGATGAGCGGGCCCCGCAGGCCCATCGACTGCAGCACCAGCAGGGCGGGGAGCGGGCCGATCTCGACGCCGCGGAAGTACAGGCGCACGGAGGCCACGCTGCCGAAGGGGAACGAGGTCTGGTAATCGGGCTCGATCCAGGCGCCCATCGAGCCGAGCAGGACGACCGGATAGCTCGGGTCGAGCCCCTCGATACGCAGCCAGACCTCGTCTCCGTCCAGCCAGCACGCCTCCGGCTCCTCGGCCGGCGCATCGTCCCCAAAGAGCGCTCGCCCGAGCGATAACCGGTCAGCGCCGCCCCGGGCAGCCCAGCTCGCCTCCTGCCCGAATCCGACCTTCGGAACCAGCGTCACGAGGTCGTCCCCCCCTCCATGAGACTACCTGTTCCAGGTGGAGAACAGGCGACCACGCCGCTTCGCCCGTGTGGCGAAAAGGCACAGCCCCCCTCGGCGAGCTCGCCAACACCCCTCAGGAGCTCACCTGGAAGCCAGGAAGAAGGCAGATCCACTTGATCGTACTTCCATAACATCTGTACCGGATGTCAACAACCTGCGTCAAGCGGCCCATGGCGCTCGCGTCGGTTCGCGTCGGTTCGCGTCGGCTCGCGTCGGTTCGCGTCGGTTCGCGTCGGTTCGCGTCGATCACCTGGATGGGCGCGCCCACAGCGACGCTGGCTTTTACCCTGCGCGCTGCGCCCCGCCCCCGCGCCCTGAACGCGGAAGCAAGATCACCCCGGAACCAGCGGGGAGCGGGCGATGCACAGGAGACGTCGCGGGCATTCGCACCGCGTCATGCTACAAAGGGCCACCCCGATGCCCGACATGAGCGCCTTTCTGCACGCCGATGGCTGGATCACACTCGCGACACTCAGCGCGCTGGAAATCGTCCTTGGAATCGACAACATCGTCTTCCTCTCCATCATGACGGCGAGGCTGCCGCCGGAGCAGCAGCCGCTCGCCCGCCGCATCGGCCTCGTGCTCGCCCTCGGCATGCGGCTGCTCCTCCTGCTCGCGATCTCGTGGGTGATGGGGCTCAAGGCCACCCTGTTCAGCCTGCTCGGACACGACTTCAGCGGGCGTGACCTGATCCTGCTCGGCGGCGGTCTGTTCCTGATCGGCAAGGCGACCCACGAGATGTTCGACAAGCTCGAGGTCGAGGAGCCCAACGAACAGCAGACGAAGGCCAGGGCGTCGTTCCCCTCCGTCATCACGCAGATCGTGCTGCTCGACATCGTCTTTTCGCTCGACTCGGTCATCACCGCGGTCGGCATGGCGCAGCACGTCTCGATCATGATGGTGGCCATGTTCATCGCGGTGGGCGTGATGCTCGTCTTCGCCGGCACGATCGGCGCGTTCATCCAGCGCCACCCGAGCATGAAGATCCTCGCGCTGAGCTTCCTGCTGCTCATCGGCGTGGTGCTCGTGGCCGACGGCATGGGCCAGCACATCAGCAAGGGCTACATCTACTTCGCCATGGCGTTCTCGCTCAGCGTCGAGCTCGTCAACATGCGCCTCCGGCTGCGCCAGAAGCCCGTCCAGCTGCACACGAGGATGGGGAGCTCTCCGGACCTCCTGCAGGCGCCCGGACAGGCCCCGCCGAGGAGCTGAGGCCGCTCGGGGTCGCCCGCGGGAGCGCCGATGGAGGGCGGAGCCGGGGCCGCCGGAGCGAGCTCCGGGAGAGCCTGTAAACAATTCGCACAGACGCTGTGTCCGAGGGTAGACGGCGACAGCAGCCGGTCCCAGAAGTGACACCGGGGTTCTCCACCGAGGTGAGCGTGAGCGACGAGCAGGGAGACGTAGCAACAAGGGGAAGGCGGCGGCGCATCGTCATCGTCGACGACGACGACGCCATCGTCGAGACGCTGGAAGAGGTGCTGCTGGCAGAAGGGTATGAGGTCGAGGGGTACACCGACCCCCTCGAGGCGCTGGAGCGGCTGCGCTCCCAGGCGCTGCCGGACGTCATCGTCCTCGACTGCGTGATGCCGTTCCTGGACGGGCCGCGCCTCATGGAGACGCTCGCGGCCGAGGGGAGAGCGGTGCCGGTCGTGCTCGTGACCGCGCTCAGCGATCCCGGCTTCTGCATCGACCCGAACCACCCGGACGCGACGCGGATCATCAACAAGCCGTTCGACCTGGAGCAGCTGCTGGAGACGCTCGACGACCTCTCGAGCATGCCCCCGGTGAACGAGCCCGGGGCGCGGCGGCGCGCGCGGGCCGCGTCGACGCAGCAGACGTAGCGGCGCGGGGCGGGGGACGCGGCGAGGCCCGCCGCGCGCGGCGCAGGCGGGCCTCGGAAGGCGGGGGATCAGGGCCGGGGGAGCGCCGCAGCGAGGCCGTGGACGACGTCGGCGCCGACGGGGACGGTGACGCTCGCCCCCTGGAAGTCGCTGCCGATCGGCTCGTAGGAGCCGCCGAGGCACTGCGCGAGGAAGGTCTCCGCGATCGCGTTGAACGACATGGCGTTCTCCGGGCGGGCGAAGCCGTGGCCCTCGTCGGGGTACAGCGCGTACGTCACCGGGATCCCCTTGCTGCTCATCGCCTTGACGATCTGATCGCTCTCGGCCTGCTTCACGCGCGGATCGTTGGCGCCCTGGCCGATGAGGAGCGGCCGCTTGATCTTGTCGGCGCGGTGGAGCGGCGAGCGCTGGCGCAGGAGCTCGCGGCCCGCCTCGGTGCGGGGGTCGCCGACCCGCTTGGCGAAGAGCTCGAGCATCGGCGCCCAGTAGGGCGGGATCGACTCGAGCAGGGTCACGAGGTTCGACGGGCCGACGATGTCGACGCCGCAGGCGAAGGTCTCGGGCGTGAAGGCCAGGCCGACGAGCGTCGCGTAGCCGCCGTAGCTGCCGCCCATGATCGCCACGCGATCCTTGTCGGCGATGCCCTGCGCGACCGACCACGCCACCGCGTCGAGCAGGTCGTCGTGCATCTTGCCCGCCCACTCCAGGTCGCCCGCGTTGACGAACCTCTTCCCGAACCCCGTCGAGCCCCGAAAGTTGGCGCTCAGCACGGCGTAGCCGCGGTTCGCGAGCCACTGGTGCATCGGATCGAGGCGGAAGGAGCTGCGCGCCCAGGGGCCGCCATGGACGAGGAGCACGGTCGAGAGCGGCCGGTCCGGCTTGCCGTCCCCGTCGGGGTCGGCGGCGCGCGGGAGCGACAGGTAGCTCACGAGCTCGAGCCCGTCGCGCGCCTTGATGAGGACGGGCCGCATCTTCACGAGCGGCTGCGACTCGAGCGCCGTCCGGTTCGTGAAGAGGAACGTCGCCTTCTTCGTTCCGCGCTCGTAGAGATAGTACCGGGCCGGGCCGTCGGAGACGGTGTAACCGACGGTCCAGCGCTTGTCGTCGAGCGAGCGGCTCAGCACGTCGAGCTCGCCGTCGGCAACCGCACGGAGGGCGTCGAGGTCCGGCTGGATGCTCTTGTCGACCACGTGCCAGCGCTTGCGCTCGTGCTCGGAGGCCGCCGCCTGCACCTTGCCCGTCCTCGGGTGGACGATCACCGCGCTGACGTCGGCCTTCGCGTCCTCGGCGAGCACCGCGGGCTTCGCGGTCCTCGGGTCGAGGGCGACGAGCGCGGAGGTGTCGCGGCCGCGGCTGTCCCGGAAATAGAGCGTCTTGCCGGTCGCGTCGAAGCCGATCGCGTCGCTCGTGGCGGCGTCCTCGTGCCCGAACGCGACGAAGGGCTTCGGCTCCTTGCCGGTGATGTCGAGGTACTCCTGGCCTCCGTCGGCCGTCATCCGCACCGCGAGCCGCGCCTTGAAGTCGTCGTCGGCGACGAACCCCGCGAACCCGTCGTTCTGCCGCACGAGCTTGCGCTCGCCGGTGCGGACCGAGACGCGGTAGAGGTCGTGGAGCTTCTTGTCCCGATCGTTCATGCCGATCAGGATCTCGTCCGGGATCTTCGAGCTCACCCCCTCGAACGTCGCGGCGATGCCCTCGAAGGGCGTGAGATCCTTGATCTGCCCGGTCTTGAGCTCGACGGCGTAGATATGCCAGTTCTCGTCGCCGCCCTTGTCCTGGCGATAGAGGACGTAGTCGCTCGCGTAGGGGAACAGGAAGGTGCGCACGCCGCGGCTCTGTTCCTTCGTGACCGGCCTGGCCGCCGCCGGATCGCGGGCCGGGCCGACCCACACGTTGAGCACGCCCTCCGAGGGCGCGAGGAACGCGAGCCGCTGGCCGTCCGGGCTGATCTTGGGAGACGCGCGATCGGGGTTGCCGAAGAGCATGCTCCGCGGCAGGAGCGTCGCGTCGGCGCGCGGCGCGGCCTTCGCCGGCGCGGCCGGCGCCGCGGCGGCCGGGGCTGCCGGGGTCGGCGCGGCGGCCTGCTGGGGCGGCGCGGGCGCGGGCGCCGGAGCGCCGCCGCAGGCGAGCGGCGCGATGAGGGGCAGCAGGAACAGCGATCGGAGCTTCTGGGGTAGGTCCATGGGTTCATCCGGGGCGCGGAGCCGCCGGCTGCACCCCGCATGCGCCGCGCCCGCGCCCCGAGCGTCATACCCAGATCCCGGAGGCCGGTCTACGGCGGCCGCGCCCCTTCCACCGCCCCCGATCGCCCGCGGAGCACGCCGGGCCGGCGTCAGGCGGCTTGCTGCGGCGTCGTGGTGGTGGGCTCGCCGCGCGCGTCCAGCGCGAGCTTGCAGGACAGCCACCCGCGCACGAGCTCGAGGTGGCGCACCTCGTGCTGCTCGGCCACGCGGAACTCGGCGGCCATCTCGTCCTGACCGTAAGCGGTCGCCAGGTCGATGAGCATCCGCCAGCTGTCGTTGTCCGTGAGCTCGGCGACGAGCAGCGCCTGCAGGCTCTGCCCGAAGTTGATCCTCGGCTCGACGGCGACCGAGAGCACGCCGGCCGACGCCAGGCCGATCATATCGGCGCTGGGCGTCATCGCGGTCGGATCGGCCCCGAGCCGCTCGATCGCGCGCTTCAGCAGCGCGAAGTGCCGGAGCTCGTCGTCGCGGATCGCCTCGAGGTCGGCGCGGGTCGGGCCTCCCTCGAAGCTCCCCTCCGCGTCGTACTTGGCGATCAGCGCCTCGTAGAGGCGCGTGCCCGAGCGCTCGAACTGGAGGCGCTCGCCGAGCTTGTCGATGAGGAGCGCGGGCGGCCTGCCCTGGATGAGCTCCCCGGCCGCCTTGACCACGCCCTTGAGGCTCACCGGCGGCGGCACGCTCCCGACGGTGCCCGACTCCCGCGCGTACTCGCCCCTGACCGCCGCGGCGTCGGCCTCGCTCCCGGGGGAGCTCGGCGGGATCGCCTGCGCGAACTCGATGAGCTCCTTGCTGTCGATGGGCGAGGTCGCGATACCTGTGGTGTTCGTCCCGATCGTGATCTGCTTCATGGCGTCGCCTCCTTCTGTCCGTCGATCTTCTCGGCGCGTCGCGAGAGCTCGGTGCCCGGCGTGAACTGGTAGCCCGCGGCCACGATCTCGGAGGGCGAGCCGGCGGAGTTCATCTGCTGCCGGTAGGCGAGCGTCGCGGCGCTCTCCGGGACGACGTTCGGGTCGACGATGGCCTCGCCGACGGCGCGCAGGTGCACCTCCCTGGAGAGCACGTCGCGCACGAACTGGCGGTGGCTCTTGTGCGAGACCGGGTCCGGGAGCGAGGCGGGAAGGATCTCGGCCGCGTCGCGCCGCTCGATCCGATTGAAGTGGTCGATGGCCACGTGGAGCTGCCCGAGCTCGTAATCGAGGAACCGCTCCCAGATCCGCTTCACGCGGGCGTTCTGCTCCTGCTGGAGGCAGCTCCAGTAGTTATAGACCTCGTTGGCCTCGTGCAGGACCCACTTCTCGAGCCAGGTCTCCTCGGGGTCGATCATCGCCTCGTACTGGGTGACGTGCTGCTCCTCGATCGAGGCGATCTCGGCGTAGAGCAGCCGCGCCACCGGGTCCGCGAAGAACGGACCGACGTTGACGTAGTAGTTGTGCGTCTGCTGCTCGGCGGCCATGATGGTGAGCGCGTTGAGCTTCGTGATCGCGCTCGCGGTCCGGCGGTCGTAGGGCGCGCGCACGTCGTCCTCGGGGGCGCGGTGCTCCACCGCGGTCGGGCGGCCGACCGTCACGTCGGTGTACGATTGCAGGATGTTGTTCGCGTCCTTGCCTTCCAGCCGGTCCAGGAGCGCCGAGTAGCGATACAGGTGGTCGTAGTCCTCGAGCATGCCGAAGCGATAGACCTGCGCGAGGTACGGGTCCGGCTCGGAGAGCGCCGCGTGCGCGGTGATCTCGATGGCGACCTGCTCGTATCCGATGGTGGTCTCCAGCGGCGATTGATCCGGCGGGTTGAGCCAGTTCACCACCGTGGTCTGGTGGTGGTCGACGCGCCGCACCTGGGCGAGCACGCGCCGTAGATCCCGGTTCATACGCGCGAAGCTGTGCAGGAACCGCACGCTCTCGAGCTCGATACCGTTCATCAGGATGACGCGGACCCGGGTGAAGGCGTCGTCGTCGAGCTTGCTGAACGGCACCTGGACGAGATCACGCCAGTTGAACGACTGGCGGTCGAGCGGTATCCCCCGCTCTTTCAGGATATCGAGCGCCATGTTGCCCCCCTCCTCGCGCGTCGTGCTCGTGCGCCGAGGCCTCGTGCGCCGAGCCATGACGGCTGCGGCGGTACTTGAGGCCGCCCTCCTTACAGCGCAAGCGCGGGCGACGCCCGCGAGGCCGGGCCCGCGCGCGGCCTCTTCCAGGTGATCCTGCCAGGTGATCCTGCCAGTTCCAGGTGATCCTGCCAGGCGGTGTCCTGCGCGCCTTGGTCGGGCTGTGCTAGAGCACCCATCCACCTTCGCCGGAGGGGCCGGCCGTGGAGGAGGTCCCGTGATCTCGAGCAGCGTCCCCGAGCTCCGGCTCCGCACCCGCAACGCGATGCCAGTCCGCGAGGACGGCGACTACGTCCTTTACTGGATGATCGCGAATCGCCGGACAAGGTACAATTTCGGTCTGGAGCGCGCCGTCGCCTGGTCGATGGAGCTCGATCGGCCGCTCGTCGTGCTGGAGGCGCTCCGGTGCGGCCACCGCTGGGCGAGCGACAGGATCCATCGCTTCGTGATCGACGGCATGGCCGACAACGCGCGCCGCCTCGCGGCGGCGGGCGTCATGGCTCACCCCTATGTCGAGCCCGCCGCGGGGGCCGGCAAGGGCCTGCTCGGCGCGCTCGCGGCGCGGGCGTGCGTGGTGGTGACGGACGACTACCCGTGCTTCTTTCTCCCCCGGATGGTCGCCTCGGCGGCGCGGCAGGTGCCGGTCCACCTGGAGCAGGTGGACTCGAACGGCCTCTTGCCGATCCGCGCGGCCGATCGGGTGTTCACGACCGCGCGCTCGTTCCGCATCTTCTGGCACCGGGTGATCGGCGAGCACCTCGGCGCGCAGCCGGCGGTCGATCCGCTGAGGAAGGCGAAGCTCCGACCGGCGGCTCCCCTCCCCCGCGCGATCGCGCGGCGGTGGCCCGCGGCCTCGCCGGCGCTGCTCGGGGGCGACCCTGCCGCGCTCTCGGCGCTCCCCATCGATCACGCCGTCCCGCCGGTGCCGCGCCGGGGCGGCCCGGAGACGGCGGGCAAGGAGCTCGCGCGCTTCGTCTCGGAGCGGCTCCCGCGCTACCTGGACGAGCGCGATCACCCCGACGCCGGCGCGGCGAGCGGCCTGTCGCCGTACCTGCATTTCGGCCACCTCGCGGCGCACGAGGTCTTCGCCGCCGTCGCCCGGCGCGAGGGCTTCCGCGCCGAGCGGCTCGGCCGCCCCGACGACGGCGTCCGGAGGCCGAGCGGCAGCCGCGAGGGGTTCTGGGGGATGAGCGCCTCGGCCGAGGCGTTCCTCGAGCAGCTCGTCACCTGGCGGGAGCTCGGGTTCAACGCCTTCGCGCTCGGCGCGAGCGAGGGAGACGGGCCGCGCCTCTCGTGGAAGCGCGATCCGACCGACTACGAGTCTCTTCCGGACTGGGCGCTCGCGACGCTCGAGAAGCACGCGCGCGACAGGCGCCCGCACGTCTACCCGATCGAGGCGCTCGCGGCCGGGGCGACCCACGACCGGATCTGGAACGCGTCGCAGGTCGAGCTCCTCCGCGAGGGTCGAATCCACAACTACCTGCGCATGCTCTGGGGCAAGAAGATCCTGGAGTGGTCGCGGACGCCGCGCGAGGCGCTCGAGGTCATGATCGAGCTCAACGACCGGTATGCGCTCGACGGCCGCGACCCGAACTCCACCTCGGGCATCTTCTGGGTGCTCGGCCGCTACGATCGGGCCTGGGGTCCGGAGCGCGAGATCTTCGGCACGATACGTTACATGTCGTCCGAGAACACCGCCCGGAAGCTGCACCTCAAGGAGTACCTGGCGCGCTATGCGCCGTAGCGCGCGCGGCCACCGCCGGCGCGGTCAGCCGGCGCGGCCGCGCGCTCGCCCCCCGGTGGATTTCCGGGGAGCGAGGCCGGGGAGCTCGCCCCCGGGGCGCTGGAGAGGCCCGGCGAGGCGGCGAGGCCTCCCGCGGCGCGCGGAGCTGCCGCGCGGGCCGGCGGCGTCCGTGGGAACGACGGCGCTGGACGCCGGCGGCGGGCGCCCTGGCAGGGGTGCACGCGGGGTTCGACGCGGCCGTCGAGGTGAGCTATCGAGCGGGCGTGGAACTCCTCCGTGAATTTTTCAGCAGGCTGAGGGAGCTCGAGTCGCTCCTCGAGTGGGGCGGCTACCCCGTCCTGATGATCATCATCTTTGCCGAGACGGGGCTGCTCATCGGGTTCTTCCTCCCGGGGGACTCGCTGCTCGTCACGGCCGGGGTGCTCGTCAATGCGGGGCTCATCAACCCTCTCAATCTGACGAACTTCCAGAACCTGCTCCTGATGAACGTCACGCTGATGGCGATGGCGATCATCGGCGACGCGGTGGGCTTCACGATCGGGCGGCGCGCCGGGCCGAAGATCTTCACGCGCGAGCAGTCGCTCCTGTTCCGCAAGGATCACCTGATCGCGACGCAGAAGTTCTACGAGAAGCACGGCGGCAAGACGATCATCCTCGCGCGCTTCATGCCGTTCGCCCGGACGTTCGCCCCGGTGGTGGCGGGCGTGGGGCAGATGGAGTACCGGCGCTTCGCGATGTTCAATGTCGTGGGCGGCGTTCTCTGGGTCTTCTCGATGACCTTCCTCGGGTACTTCCTTGGCAAGGTCTTCGACGCGAAGCAGATCGAGCGGGTCGTCTACCTGATCATCTTCGTCTCGGTGGCGCCGGTCATCTTCGGGGCCGTCAAGCACCGGCTCCAGCAGAAGAAGGCCGCCGAGCGGCTCGGGACCGAGCCGTAATCTTCGCCTTCCGGCGAAGCGGGGGCGCGGCAGCCGCGCGCCCCACCCCTGCCTGGCCAGCTTCACTCCGCACCGCTCCACGACAATTGACGACGGGGCTCGACGAAGAGGTCGGCCCCGTGGACGCCCGCACAGGTGCCGGATCGGCGCCGGTGATCGGCTTGACAGCCGATGCGCGAGGGAGGGACGCTTCCGGGGATGTTGAGCAGGATCCGGACGAGCGCTGGGTGGACGACCGGAGTGTTCGCAGCGATCGGGTTGTGCGGAGGTTGCGCGCAGATCCTCGGTGCGGACTGGGACGAGTATGCGCAGGGCGGAGCGGGCGGGGGCGGACCGAGCAGCGGGTTGACGGGCGGAGGGGGGCCGGGCAGCGGTGGCTCGGGCGGAGACGGCGGCGCCGGGCCGGGCAGCGGTGGCTCGGGCGGAGACGGCGGCGCCGGGCCGGGCAGCGGTGGCTCGGGCGGAGACGGCGGCGCCGGGCCGGGCAGCGGTGGCTCGGGCGGAGACGGCGGCGCCGGGCCGGGCGGCGGCGCAACGAGCTCCGCCGCCACGAGCTCCGGGACAGCCGGAGGAGGCGGCTCGGGCCCGGGTTCGTTGCCGCCGAGCTGCGGGGGCACAAGTGGATCCGGGACGGGGCCCCTGTGCGGGCTCGAGGATCCCACGAGCTGCTGCGATAGCCGGAAAGTGGACGGTGGCACGTTCGCTCGCACCTATGATGACGAGAGCGGCGGACCCGACGATGCGACGGTCAGCGACTTTTACCTGGACAGGTATGAAGTCACCGTGGAGCGGTTTCGAGCGTTCGTGAACGCGGGGCGAGGGACACAGGCGACCGCACCACCGGAAGGCGCGGGAGCACGTCCAGGCATCACGGGGAGCGGGTGGCGGACGGCGTGGAGCACGTTTCTTCCGGCCAGCACCGAAGCGCTGAGAGCAGCGCTCAAATGCAAGACTCCGGATGACGACCAATGGACATGGACGGACACCCCCGAGACGAACGAGAAACGGCCGATCAGCTGCCTGACATGGTACGAGGCCTTCGCGTTCTGCGTCTGGGATGGGGGGCGCCTGCCGACAGAGGCGGAGTGGGCCTACGCAGCAGCCGGGGGAGCCGAGCAGCGGCAGTACCCGTGGGGCTCGGGGATCGGCGATGCTCGCGCGTTGTACAGCTGCCGCGGAGACGGGGACCTCGGCGCTGCGTGCACGAGGAACGATTTGCTGGAGGTTGGATCGAAATCTACGGATGGAGACGGGCTATGGGGTCAATCGGATCTGGCGGGGAGCTTGCGGGAATGGGTGCTGGACTCGTACGATCCTGCTGATTCCGAACGTTCTTCCTACATAAACCCGTGCCCGGACTGCGCCCAGCTGGCTGATTCCAGCTACCGGGTCAACCGCGGCGGGAGCTACAAGGCCTCCGCCTTGAGTGCACGGTCGGTCAGACGCAATCATGCCCCCGCGAACCTCGCGGACACCTATCACGGCGTCCGCTGCGCGCGGGATCGCTGAAGCAGCGCAGGGAGGGAGGGGCGGCTCCCGCCCGGCCTTCTCGCCGCGGGCCGTGCGCCTCTTGTACTCCGCGCCACCTACCCGCTACGCTCTCCGCTCACCATGCCGCACCCGCCCGCCGTTCCTTCCGGCGTCCCCGTGCCCGGCGACGTCCTCGCGGGCAAGTACCGCATCGAGCGCGTCCTCGGCGCCGGCGGCATGGGCGTGGTCCTCGCGGCGTGGCACCTCGTCCTGGAGCGCCGCGTCGCCGTCAAGTTCCTCCTCCCCGAGGCCGCCACGCTCCCCGACGCCGGCGCCCGCTTCCTCCGCGAGGCCCGCGCCGCCGCCGCCCTCGACGGGCAGCACATCGCGCGCGTCCTCGACGTCGGCGCGCTGGACTCGGGCGCGGCCTACATGGTGCTGGAGCACCTGACCGGCGACGATCTCGGCCAGGTGCTCCAGACCCGCGGCACCCTCCCGCTCGTCGAGGCCACCGACTACCTCCTCCAGGCCTGCGAGGCGATCGCCGAGGCCCACGCGCGCGGCATCATCCACCGCGACCTCAAGCCGAAGAACCTCTTCCTCACCCGCCGCCCCGACGGGACTCCCCTCCTCAAGGTGCTCGACTTCGGCCTGTCGAAGTTCATCGCCACCGGCGATTCCGTCAAGGAGGCGAGCCTGACCGCGACCGGCCTCATCATGGGCTCCATCCATTACATGTCGCCCGAGCAGATTCGCAGCCTGAAATACGCCGATGTGCGCACGGACATCTGGGCCCTGGGCGTGATCCTGTATCGCATGATCACGGGGCGGCACCCGTTCGAGGGCGACAGCATCACCGCGGTCACGGCGGCCATCATCATGGACACGCCCACCTCGGTCATGGCGCTGCGGCCGGACGTGCCCCCGGCCGTCGCGGCGCTCGTGAGCCGGTGTCTCGTGAAGGACCCGAACGCCCGTGTCCAGAGCGTGGCCGAGATCGCCCGCGTGCTCGCGCCTTTCGGGACGTATCGCGCGAGGCTCTCCTTCGAGAGCATCGATCGGCTCCTGCCGGAGCCCGCCCCCCGCGCCGGCTCCTCGCCGGCCGAGGCCGCGCCCACCGTGGCGCCCCGTGCGGTCGGCACGTCGTCGCCCTCGTGGGTCGGAGCGCCCGAGGCCGCGACGACGGCCCTCATGCCGGCTCCCCTGGGCACGCCGTCGTCGCCCGGCAGCGAGGCGGCGGGGACGGCGCATGCGACGCTGCCCCACGCCTCCTGGGGCAACACCACGCGGACCCGCAAGCCACGCAACCACGTGGCGCTGCTCGCCGGCGCTGCCGGCGTGTGCCTGCTGGCCGGGCTCGTCCTTGCGTGGCGGCAGACGGCGAGCGGGCCCGTGGACGGCAACGCCAGTGCGCCCGTGACCTCGATCCCGGCGCCTGAGCCCCCGTCGGCGTCCTCCGTCGCGGCCGGCGCGGCGACGACGGCGCCCGCCGCAGGCCCCACCGAGACCGCGACCGTGACGCCAGCGCCCGACCCGCCGCCCGCGGCGAGCGCCTCCGCCGAGATCACGGCGAAGCCGGCGGCAGCGCTGTCGACGTCATCGAAGCCGGCGGCAGCGCTGTCGACGTCGTCGAAGCCGGCAGCAGCGCCGTCTTCGTCGTCGAAACCGGCGACGAAGACGGTGACGCCGCCCGGAAGCGCCGCGCCCCACACGCCGCCGAAGCCGCCGCCGGCGACCACCCCACCCAAGGCGCCCAGGAACCATCGGGAGATTTTCGATTGAGGCGAACAAGCGATCTTCCGGCGATACGCGGTGCGCTATCGCTCGCTGTCCTCTGCGCCAGCCACGCGGCGTCAGCGCAGCCCAGGGCCCCGAAGGATGAGGCGGTTGCGCTCTTCCAGCGGGGCCTCGTGCTGGCAGAGGCGCACGACTGCCCGCGTGCGCTCCCGCTGTTCCGCCAGAGCCAGGCGCTGTATGCGTCGCGCGGCAACCTGTACAACCTCGCGCTGTGCGAGCGGGAGATCGGGCAGGTGGCGAGCGCATGGCGCCACTTCAAGGAGCTGTTGCCGCAGCTGGAGCCCAGCGATCCCCGGCTGCCCACCACCCAGCAGCAGCTCACGGATCTCGAGCCGCGCCTGCCCAGGCTGGTCGTCCAGCTCGCGGACGGCGCGCCGGCGCCCTCGGAGGTGCTGCTCGATCGGGCCGCGATGCCGCAGGCCAGCCTGGGCAGCGAGCTCCCGGTCGATCCCGGGGACCACGTGCTCGTCGCGCGATGGGTGGACGGCAGGCAGGCCGAGGCGCGCGTATCGGTCGCCGAGGGGGTGCGCAAGGACGTGCGTCTCGAGCCGCCGCCGGCCGCCGCCGCGCCGCCTCCGGACCGCGTGTCCGACGCGCCGCAGGCCCCCTCTCCTCCCCCGGACGCCCCGCCCCTGCCCGCCTCCAGCGCGCGGCGGACGCTCGCCTTCGTGGTCGGCGGCGTCGGCGTCGCGGCCCTGGGCGGGAGCTTCATCACGGGCGGGCTCGCGATCGGCGCGAAGGGCGATCTCGAGAAGGAGTGCCCGGATCCCTCGCGGTGCAGCGACGAGGGCATGTCGATCAGCTCCCGCGGCCAGACGCTCACCACCACGAGCACCGTGCTCGGCGCGATCGGCCTCGCGGGGATCGGCGCTGGCCTGGTGCTCCTCCTGACGGCGCCAGAGCAGCGCACCTCGATCGCCCTCGCGCCCGCGATCCTGCCGGGCGGCGGCGGCGCGCTGCTGCGCAGCCGCTTCTGAGCTCCCGGCCCGGAGCGGCGGGCGGGTGTTCCGACGGATTTATCAACAATTTCAATAACTTATGGCAACGCAAAAAAAGCTCGCCCGGCGAGTCGATCCCGTGGCCCCCTGTTCGTCGTGACGGTGAAGCCAGGGTTCACCCCCGCCGGAGCCCCTCCAGAAGCCCGGCTTCCACCCGGAAGCAAGGAGACACGACCATGCGATTCATGATCCTGATCAAGGCCACCAAGGACAGCGAAGCGGGCGTCATGCCGAGCGAGCAGCTCCTCACCGAGATGGGGAAGTTCAACGAGGAGCTGGTGAAGGCCGGCGTGATCGTCGCGGGCGACGGGCTCCACCCGAGCGCGAAGGGCGCGCGCGTCCGGTTCTCGGGCGAGAAGAGGACCGTGATCGACGGGCCCTTCGCCGAGACCAAGGAGCTGATCGCCGGCTTCTGGATCTGGAAGGTGAGCTCGAAGGAAGAGGCCATCGAGTGGGTGAAGCGCTGTCCCAACCCCATGTACGAGGAGTCCGAGATCGAGATCCGCCAGGTGTTCGACATCGAGGATTTCGGCCCCCAGCTCACGCCCGAGCTCAGGGAGCAGGACGAGCGCCTGCGGGCGCAGGTCGAGGCGAAGAAGTAGCCGCGGCGCGCTCGGGCTTGCGCCGGCGGAGGAAGGTGCTCTGATCGAGCGCCGTGACGGCTCCCGACGCGCATCGCGCGATCCACGCGGTCTTCCGGATCGAGTCGGCAAGGCTCATCGCCGGCCTCGCGCGGATGGTGCGCGACGTCGGCCTCGCCGAGGAGCTCGCGCAGGACGCGCTCGTCACCGCGCTCGAGCGGTGGCCGGAGTCGGGCGTCCCGGACAACCCGGGCGCGTGGCTCATGGCCACCGCGAAGCGTCGCGCCATCGACGAGCTCCGCCGGAGCAAGCGGCTCGATCGCAAGCACGAGGAGCTCGGCCACGAGCTCGAGGCCCAGCGCGCGATGGCCGCGCCCGACCTGGAGGCCGCGCTCGACGACGATGTCGGCGACGATCTCCTGCGCCTCGTGTTCACCGCCTGCCACCCGGTCCTCTCGACCGAGGCGCAGGTGGCGCTCACGCTCCGCCTGCTCGGAGGCCTGACGACCGAGGAGATCGCGCGCGCGTTCCTCGTCCCCGAGCCGACCGTCGCCCAGCGCATCGTCCGGGCCAAGCGGACCCTCGCCGAGGCGCGCGTCCCCTTCGAGGTCCCCCGCGGGGCCGACCTCGCCCCCCGCCTGTCGTCGGTCCTCCAGGTCGTCTACCTCGTCTTCAACGAGGGCTACTCGGCGACCGCCGGCGACGACTGGATGCGGCCTGCCCTCTGCGAGGACGCGCTCCGCCTCGGCCGCATCCTGGCCGAGCTCGTCCCGAAGGAGCCGGAGGTCCACGGCCTCGTCGCGCTCATGGAGATCCAGGCGTCGCGCACCGGGGCGCGGGTCGGCCCGTCGGGGCAGCCCATCCTGCTCCTGGATCAGAACCGCGCCCGCTGGGATCACCTCCTGATCCGGCGCGGCCTCGCGGCGCTCGCCCGCGCCGAGCAGCTCGGCGGCGCGCACGGGCCCTACGCGCTCCAGGCCGCGATCGCCGCCTGCCACGCGCGGGCGCGCACCGCGGCGGAGACGGACTGGGCGCGCATCGCGGCGCTCTACGCGTCGCTCGCCCAGGTCACGCCGTCGCCCATCGTCGAGCTGAACCGCGCCGTCGCGCTCTCGATGGCGCTCGGCCCGGCGGCGGGCCTCGCCGCCGTCGATGCGCTGGCCTCGGAGCGCGCCCTGGAGGGCTACCACCTCCTGCCGAGCGTGCGCGGCGACCTCCTCGCGAAGCTCGGCCGCCTCGACGAGGCGCGCGCGGAGTTCGAGCGCGCCGCGTCGCTCACGCGCAACGCACGCGAGCGCGAGCTGCTCCTCGGGCGCGCCGCCGCGTGCGCTCGCGGCTCGGCGCCGCCGCCGGCCCCCTCGGGCCGGTGACGGCCGCCGGCGTCACCCTCGGTCCACCGCCGCCGCGAACGCCGCCCCGCTCGCCGCCGTCGCCGCGCTGGTCAGCCATCGCTCCAGCGCCGCCGGGTCCTCGCACGCGAGCACCCGGGCCCGCACCGCCTCGGGCACCGCGAGCCCCCGCGCCGAGAGCACCGCCAGGATCGCGCGCGACTGGGTGCGCGCCTCGACCCACTCGTCGGTGAACCGCGACGCGTCGCGCTCCTCGAACAGCGCCGCGACCGGCACGGCGCCGAGGCCGTGCTTGCCCAGCTCCGGCAGGAGCGGCACCTCGGTGCCCAGCCGGTAGGTGATCGACGCCGTCCCCGGCCGCACGACCTCGAGCTCCCGCCGCTCCGCGTGCGCGATCCACACCCACGGCCACTCGTGCTCCAGGTAGAGCTTCACCTTCTCCTCGAGGTAGCGCTTCGACTGCGTGCCCCGGATCTCCACGGCCAGCACGGGCGTGCCGCGGTAGGCGTCGTTCCGCGGCGACGAGAGGTCGCCCACGACCACCACGTCCGGCGCCCGGAGCGACGGCCCCGCCGGGTCGCTGAGGTCGCAGTACACGTCGCTCATCACCGTGAACCCCTCGCGCGCGTGCGTGCGGAACAGGGCAGCGAGGAGGGCCATCACGATGCCGTGGATATCCTTGCTCCCCATTTGCTCGATCAGCTCCCCGCGGTGCAGCTCCCACGGGCTGCCGTCGTGACAGTCGTCGGGCGTACCCAGCCGGCGGCCGTTCGGCCCGAAGTCCCGCAGCTCGATCGGCCCCGTGTTCCGGGGCGGACGGGTCGGCAAGCCGTTCGTGCGTGCCATCATACGGCGAGCATAGCACGGCAGCCCGATCCCCCGCCGCTGTCGGGCCAGGCTGGCCCGACAGCGGCGGACGATCGCCTGGCCCCCGGAGCGCCTCAGGCCGAGAGCTTCTGGTCGGCGACGTCGAGCGCCGCGTCGAGCGCCGCGATCCCCTCCTCGATCTCCGCCTCGCTGATGATGAGCGGCGGCGCCACGAGCAGGTGGCTCACCCACCCCATGAGCGACACTCCACGCTTCGCCGCCTCGGCGACCACCGCGTCGACCACGAGGGGCCGCCGGGCCGCCTTGTCCTGCGGCACGTTGAACGGCTCCTTCGTCGCGCGGTCCTTCACGAGCTCCACCGCCCAGAACAGGCCGATCCCGCGCACATCGCCGATCGAGGGGTGCTTCTCCTTGAGGGCGCGGAGCTTCTCGCCCACGATCTCTCCCATCTTCGTCGCGCGGTTCAGGAGGTCCAGCCGGCGATACTCGTCGATCGCGGCGACCACCGGGGCCAGCGTGAGCGGGTGGGCCTCGTAGGTGTGGCCGTGAGGGAACATGTTGTCATCGAAGTAGTCCGCGATCGCGCGGGACGTCGCCACGACCCCGAGCGGCGCGGCCGCGTTCGTCACGCCCTTCGCGGTCGTCAGGATGTCTGGCACCACCCCCCAGTGATCGACAGCAAACCACTTTCCGGTCCTGCCCCAGCCGCTCATCACCTCGTCGGCGATCAGGAGCACCCCGCGCTTCCGCGCGACCTCGGCGAGCCGCGGCAGGTACTCGGGCGGCGGGACGAGGACGCCGTTCGTGCCCACGATCGGCTCGACAAGCACCGCCGCCACGTTCTCCTCGTGGTCGATCATGTAAGCCAGGTAGTCGGCGCACGCGACGCCGCACTCGGGGTAGCTCCGGCCGAGCGGGCAGCGATAGCAGTTCACCTCCGGGCCGAACACCACGCCCGGGATCTTGCCCGCCGGCTCGATGAACCAGCGGCGGAAGTCGCCCGTCGCGGCGACCGAGCCCGCCGTCGAGCCGTGGTACGACGTGTAGCGCGCGATGATCTTGTGCTTGCCCGTGTAGAGCCGCGCCATCTTGAACGCCGCCTCGTTCGCCTCCGTGCCCGACGTCGCGAAGAAGAACTTGTCGAGCCCCTTCGGCATCACCTCCAGGAGCTTCTGCGCCGCCCTGACCCGCACCTCGCACGTGTGCGCCGGGCTGATGTAGGCGAGCTGCCTCGCCTGCGCGCAGATCGCCTCGATCACGGCCTCGTTCTGGTGTCCGAGGTTCGAGCAGATGAGCTGCGAGGACAGGTCCAGATAGCGCTTGCCGGACGCATCCCAGAACGCGCAGCCCTCCGCGCGGGTGACGTGGATCGGCTTCCAGCCGCGCTGGGCGCGCCAGGTGCCGTACGTGTGCTTCGTGGTCAGCTCGACGATGTCATCGCTCATGGCAACCTTCGCGGTTCGAGGAGGTGCCCAGCGTAGTGGGTGATCCGACCTCCCCGCACGCGAATTCCCCGGCGCCGCTCGCCCGGTTCCGCGCGGCGCGCCCGCGATTCCGTGCGGCGCGTCGCCGTCGCCCTCGCGATGTTCGGACGGTACGAGCGCGCTCGCGGCGCCTCGCGAGATCGCATGAACAAGGACGGTCGTGATCCGTCCTTGTCGCCTCGCCTGCACGTCGGTCTCCCTCTCGCTCGCGCTCCTCTCTTCCGCGGCCGGCGCCCAGATCGTCCATGTCCGCCCGCTGAGTCGCGCGCTTGCGGCACGCGGCACGCGCGGCGTTGACGGACGCGCCGCGGCTTCAGCCCGCGGCCCCGCCCTCGGCGCGCGCCACGTCCCGCAGGCGCGCGACGCGGTACTCGAGCCGGGAGATGACCTCCTCCTTCGTCGCGCCCTCGCCCACATCCATCAGCACCTTCTGGCACATCGCGCACATCTGCAGGAGGTGGGACCGGAGCTCCTCCGGGGTGCACCGCCCGCTCCTCAGCTCGTCGAGCCGCCGCGCGAGGCCGTCCCTCTCGTGGCCTGCCTCGGCAGGATCCCTGGCGGCTGCCGGATCGTTCCAGCGCGCCGCGCCGGTCTCGCACAGGAAACACGCACCTTCGATGGGTTTTTGCAGCATGGCTCTCCTCGTACAGTGGGTATGGAAGGACAACCTGGAGCCGTTCGACCGGATCACAAGCCGGTCCGGCCTCTCCGGAGCGGGATCTCGGCCGAGGGCGGACGAGCCCGCTGTCCGCACCCTCCATGGCCGGGCCCTCTCCGCGGGGCTCGAGCGGCTCGCGCGCTCCGGTGCCGGCGAGCCCGTGGACGCGCGGCGCATGTGCCACGAGGAGCGCGGGCTGTGGTGGGTGCTCGCGCAGGTCTTTTCGCCGATCCTGCGGCGCGCCGAGCGGAAGTACGCGGACCGGGGATAGCCCGCGCCGGCCGATCTCTGGCCGCTCCGCGAGCTCAGCCTTCTGCGGCGCGCCTCATGCCCCTTGCTGGTCCAGCTGGCGCACCACGCGGCACGGGTTGCCGGCGGCGAACACGCCGCCCGGGATGTCGCGGGTGACGACGCTGCCGGCGCCGATCACCGTGCCGGCGCCGATCCGCACGCCGGGGCAGAGGATCGCGCCGCCACCGACCCACACGTCGGAGCCGATGTCGACCGGGCGGGAGAACTCCACGCCGGTGCGCCGCTCCGCGGCGGACATCGGGTGGTTCACGGTGTAGATCTGCACGGTCGGTCCGAAGAGGACGTTGTCGCCGATGCGCACCGGCCCGACGTCGAGGACAACACAGTTGAAGTTGAAGAACACCCTCTCGCCGAGCGAGATGTTGGTGCCGTAATCGCAGTAGAACGGCGGCTCGATCCAGGCGATGACCGGCGCGCCGAACAGCTCCTGGATCAGGCGGGCGCGCTCGTCCTGCTGCTCGTCGCGGGTGGCGTTCAGCGCCTGGCAGAGATCGCGCGCGCGGCGCCGCTCGGCGCACAGCTGTGGATCGCGAAAGTCGTACGGCTCGCCCGCCAGCATCTTTTCCTTCTCGGTCTTCGGCATCGCGTCTCCTTCCCGGTGAGCAGCGCCGGCAGTAACGCGGGCCGCAGGGGCGGTCCAGGGAGGAGCGGCTGCGCGAGTTGCGCAAGCGCTCGCGCAACTCGCGCGACCGCGCGCGCAACGGGCCCTGCGAGGGCGCCTTTTCGCGCCTTTTCGCCCCATTTCGCGGCCCCGCGGCGCTGGCGCGGGACCTGCTCTGGGGATGCGAGACAACGGACGCGCGCGGCACGCCGCCGCCGCGGTTCCGTGGCCCCGAAGGAGGTCTGCGCACATGGACGGACAGCTCGCTACGACCGGTTTTTCGAGCATGAACCAGGGGATGAGGGCAGGAGACGCGAAGAGGAGCGACGCGCGCGCGTTCCTGGCGCGGGTCGAGGTGGACGAGCGCCTCGCGGAGAAGATGGCCGAGGCGGACGGGGACATGACGCGCATCGTCGCGATCGCCGCCGAGGCGGGCTGCGCGTGCACCGCGCAGGAGCTCACGAGGGCTTACGAGGAGCACGTGCGCGCGGAGCCCGGCGCCTCGGCCTATGACTCCGGGGTTCCGGTGGTCTATCTGAGCCTCCGCGCGCCCTCGGACCTGAGCCACGCAGCGGTGTACCTGAGCCTCCGCGCGCCCTCGGACCTGAGCCACGCAGCGGTGTACCTGAGCCTCCGCGCGCCCTCGGACGCCGGCGCTCTGCTGCCTTCCTGAACACCACGCGCGCGCCCTCGAGCGAGGAGAGCTGGCCATGATCCGATCCCCCGGTCCGAAAGGGCACCCTTTGCACGGCTCCTGGCCGGAGTTCCGTGCGGATCCTCTCGCCTTCCTGCTCGACGGCACGCTGGCGTACGGCGATTTCTTCCGGTTCCGGCTGGGGCTGCAGGCGTGCTTTGCCGTCTCGGATCCGGCCGCGATCCAGAGGGTGTTCTCGGACCGGGAAGGCTTCACGGACAAGACGCCGCCGCACCGGATGCAGGACGCCTATCCAAAGAGCGTCGCCCGCCTCGAGGGGAGCGAGCACCTGGAGCGCCGGCGGGCGCTCGCGCCGGCGTTTCAGCGGGAGGCGGTCCTCGCGCGCGCCGACGGCGCCGAGCGCGTCGTGCGCGAGGGGCTCGGGCGGCTGCGCGCAGGCGAGGCGCGCGCGGTGATGCCGGTGCTCGAGGACGTCGCCCTGCGGAGCGCGTCGATGCTGCTCCTCGGGGATGCGGGAGAGCGGGTCGTGGAGCACATCGCGACCGAGCTGCCCCAGGTGGAAGCATGGCTCGGGCACACCGCGGACGACGAGGCGGCGTATGACCGGGCCAGGGAGGCGCTCGCGGCGTCCATCCTGAAGGCGGCGGAGCATCGCAGGGCCGCAGGGAACCCCGGATCCCTCGATCTGCTGGATCCGCTCGTGCGCGCGGTGGACGCCGGCCAGATGGACGAACAGGCCCTGATCGACGAGATCGTGATGATGCTTGTGACGCACGTGCCGACGGCCGCCGCATCGGCGTGGGCGCTCTGCGAGCTCGCGCAGCGTCCGGAGGTACGGAGTCGCCTCGAGGAGGAGCTCGACGCGATCGGCGCGCGGGGAGCGGAGGAGGAGCGCGCCCCGCTGCTGTCGGCGGTGGTGCTGGAGACGTTGCGGCTGCACCCGCCGGTATGGGTGCTGGCGCGCGAGGCGCGGAGGGAGTTCCGCCACGGGCCGCACGCGGTGAGCGCGGGAAACGAGGTCCTCGTGAGCCCCTATGTCGTGCAGCGGCTCCCTCAGTACTGGAACGATCCAGAAACGTTTCTCCCGGAGCGCTTTCTGCCGGGCTCGGCATGGCACGTGGAGCGCCCGTCGGCGGCGTACCTCCCCTTCGGGCTCGGGATGCGCAAGTGTATCGGCGAGCGGACCGCGGTTCTGCAGATGAAGCTCATGCTTGCGGCGCTGGTGCGGGATTTCCGGTTCGAGCTGCCGGCCGGGTACGAGGCGGGCGCCGGCGGCCGGCGGGCGCTCGTGCCGCGGGACGGATTACCGCTCCTCGTGGAGCGGCGCCGCAGCGCGGGTCGGCGCGACCGGGAGCAGGAGATCGTTCGATGAGCGTCGCGGCCCGCCCCCGGCCGGCGACGCGGGAGGGAGACCGGCGAGCGGCGCTCAGGAGAAGCCCATGGGGCACCGCGCTCCAAACTGCGACGCGGCGCCCTGGAGCACCGCGTCCGCCTGGCTGCCCTGAACCGAGGCAGTACGGCCGTCCGCCCTGGGCCTCTCCCGCTCGCCCTCCAGGATCATCTCCAACCGCCCGCTCGGCCCCATCGTGAGCCCGCGGCGCACGTGCCGGATCGGCGCCTGGCTCTCGAGCCGGAGCCGGTATCTCCCGAGGATCGCGCCGAGGGCGATCTTCATCTCGTACATCGCGAACGCCGCGCCCAGGCACCGGCGGGCGCCGCCGCCGAAGGCGATGAACTCGAACGGAGAGAACTTCCGATCGAGGAAGCGGGAAGGGCGGAATCGCTCGGGCGACGGGTAGAGCTCCTCGCGGGCGTGCAGGAGCAGCGGTGAGGCGGCGACCGCCTCGCCGGCCGGGAGGGTATAGACCCCGAGCTGGAACGGCCGCTTCGCGACGCGGCCGACGTCCGCCACCGGCGGGTGGATGCGGAGCGCCTCCAGACACACCGCCTCCAGGTACGGCAGCGACGCGAGCGCGTCCGGCCCGGGCGACGGGCCGAGCGCGTCGATCTCGGCGACGAGGCGCGCGAGCACGGCCGGCTCGCGGTGCAACCAGTACATCGCCCACCCGAGCGACATGGCCGTCGTCTCGTGGCCCGCGAACAGGATCGCGCGGAGCTGATCCGCGATCTCGACGTCGCTCATGCCCCCGCCGTCGTCGTGGCGGGCGCTCATCATCAGGCCCAGGATGTCCTGCGAGGCGTCCCCCGCCGCGCGCCTCCGCTGGATCTCCTCGATCAACAGCGCGTCGAGCGCCCTGGCCGCGCGCCGGTTGCGCGCATAGGGGCCGAAGCCGCCGAACTCGCGCCGGAGCGCGGGGACGACGAAGAGGCTCGGGCTGAGCGAGTCGATGAGCCCGAGCACGGCCTCGCGCGTCCTGCCGACGCGCTCCTCGCCCTTCACGCCGAAGACCACGCGGACGATCACGTCGAGCGCGATCGCCTGGGTCGCCGCGAGCATCGAGAAGGAGCGGCCCGGCCGCCACCGCGACGCCACGTCCAGGCTGATGTCCGCGATCGCGTTGCCATAACCTCGCATCGCGCCGGCGCTGAATGGCGGCCCGAGCAGCTTCCGATCGCGCCGGTGCCGGGCGCCCGTCGTCACGACCACCGAGGTCGTCCCGAAGACCGGCTCCGTCAGCTCGGCGCCCCAGACATCGAACGTGTCGGGGTCGGCCGTGTAGACCGCGCGGATGACCTCCGGGTCGCCCGTGAGGGTCAGCATCCCGTTCGGCGATTTCACGCGGAACGTGGGGCCATGCTCGGCGGCGTAGCGCTTGAAGATGGGCTCGGAGGAGATGAATCCAGAGCGGATGTAGTCCACGAGGTTGAACGACTTCGGCCCGGGCGGCAGAGATCCCATGTGGCTCCGTGGGTGGGACGAGGGTTGTCGTACGGGTCCCCGGGCCGGGGTCCAACGGGCGCCGGGGATCCGTACGACACGCGCGCCGGCGATCGGTTCCGGGAGATCGCCGGCGCGCGCTCAGGCCTGCGGCTCACACCGCCGCACGACCTCGACGACCGCCTCGTCGAGCGGGAGCTCGCGCTGCTGTCCGCCCTCGCGCTCCCGGAGCGCCACGGAGCGGCGCTCGGCCTCGCGCTTGCCTACCACCGCCACGAGGGGGATCGAGGCCGCGTGCGCGAGGGCGATCTTCCGCGACAGCGTATCGTCGCCCGCGTCGAGGATCGCGCGCACTCCCTTCTGCTGGAGGCGCTGGAGGACCTCCTCGGCGTAAGCCCGCTGCGCGCCTGTCACCGGCGCGACGACGACCTGCTCGGGCGATAGCCAGAGCGGCAGCGCGCCCCGGTAATGTTCGAGCAGGATGCCGAGGAAGCGCTCCACGCTGCCGAACAACGCGCGGTGGAGGATGGCGGGTCGCCGGCGCGCGCCCGACGCATCGACATAGGTGATATCGAAGCGCTCCGGCAGCACCAGATCGAGCTGGATCGTCCCGCATTGCCAGCTCCGCCCGAGCCGGTCGCGCAGCACGAACTCGAGCTTGGGCCCGTAGAAGGCCCCTTCCCCGGGCTGCAACCGGTACTCGAGCCCCGCGCTCCTCGCCGCGGCGGACAGCGCCGCCTCCGCCCGGTCCCACACGGCGTCGCTCCCGTGGCGCTCGGCGGGGCGCGTCGAGAAGCCGACCGCCATGTCCTGGAAGCCGAAGCCGGCATAGAAGTCGCGGAGCGCGCTCGCGAAACGCACGACCTCGGCCTCGATCTGCTCCTCGACACAGAAGATGTGGCCGTCGTCCTGGGTGAACTGCCGCAGGCGGAAGAGGCCGTGCAGCGTGCCGCTCGGCTCGTCCCTGTGCACCATGCCGAGCTCGCCGATCCGCAGCGGCAGATCCCGGTACGACGGCGCCATGCGCGCCACGATCTGCATGTGACCCGGGCAGTTCACGGGCTTGATGGCGGCGGCGTGATCCTCCTCGGACAGCCGGAACATGTTGGAAGAGAAGTTGTCCCAGTGGCCGCTGGTCTTCCAGATCGCCTGCCGCAGGATCAGCGGGGTGCGGACCTCTCGATAGCTGTCACGCATCATCTGGCGCCGGACCGCCTCCTCCAGGAGGCGATAGAGCGTGAAGCCGCGCGCGTGCCAGAACACCATGCCGGGCGCCTCCTCCTGCAGGTGGAACAGGTCGAGGCGCTGGCCTAGATAACGATGATCGTCTTCGTCGAGCATGTCAGTCTCCGTCGGCGGTGGCCGGCCAGACGGAGCGCTGCAAAGCGACGTGCCCCGTCCGGATCCCGGCGGGGCTTGGTTTCTCGTGTGATTGTCAGCTCACCGCATGCACACGAGACCCAGCCCGCCGGTGCGGGTCGTGGTCGTCGTGGTCGCGGTGAGATGGTGGCTCACGAGGAGAGTCGTATCGCGGCGCGCTGAGCTCGTCAAGCGGAACGCCCGCGCGCCCCTCAGCGCGAGGGCGCCGGCGCATCCCGCGCGGCCTCGGGGCCGGCCGGCCGGCCGGCGAGGGCGCGGGACAGGAGCACCGCCCCGGTGAAGAGGTAACCCGAGCAGGACCGGAAGACATCGTAGGAGCGGCCGATCAGCGGGGCGTTCCGGAGGATGTCCCCGATGCGCCAGCTCTCCTCGTGGCGCGTGACCTTGAAGCTCTCGCCTCCGTCGATCATGTCGAACTCGTAGGTCAGGAGCATCCGCACGGCGTACGCGCAGCGCGGGAACAGCCTCAGGTAGAGGGTGCTGTCCACGAGGGCGCGGCCCGCGTCGCGCCGCTCGCAGAGCCGGACGCTCAGCTGGGCGATGTCGAGGTCGAAACGGGCGCCGCCTCGAGCTCCGGAGAGGTCGACCTGGTACGTCTCGACGCCGCGGACGCGCCGCCACGGATTGACGAACTCGATACCAGGGGCGAGGTAGGGATAGACCTCCTTCTCCAGCGTCGCGAGCGGAACGCTCGTGTCGTACATCAGGAGCGAAAGGCGCCTGAAGCGGTCCTCGAGGTCGGCGAGCCCGAGGCGCGGCATCGTGGGAATCGTGAACGGGATGCAGTTCCCTTTTGTCGCCATGTCGTGACTCTCCATCTCGGTGCGTTCCCCGCCGGGTGTGAAGCGACGGCTCGGACGGGGAAGATGAAGGCCAAGACGCAATGGGCGGGCCGAGGCGGTGCGCGCTCCCGGCGTGGGCTCGGCGGCGCCTCGCTCCGCCTCACGCGCCGCGTGTGGTCCGCCCCGCAGGGCGCTCGAAAGGCCCTGTTCTCCGCGCGGTTCAGGGCGAGAATCGGCGCGCTCGCCGCGGATTGGCCTGGTCCCTGCGGCGCACGCCGCTATCTTCCCGCGCCGTTCGGCTCGCCGATGCGCGCGGCGCTTCGCGTCGTCTGCTGCCATCGGCTCACGAGGGAGAGGGAGTGTCACGGGTGCTGAAGCGCGCAGCGAAGGCCGCCGGGAGTTTCACGGAACCGCGCAGGGGGGCGGCGCGGCGGCTCGCCGCCGTCGCGGCGCTCGCCCTCGCATCGGCGGCGTGCGCCGCGCAGGGAGCTCCGGCGCGCGCCGGCGGAGGCGCCGCCCCAGGCGCGGGCGCGCGCGCAGCCCCCGGCCCAGACGCGGCCCCCGGCGCGAGCGCGGCGGCGGAGCCGCTCTTCCGCGAAGCGGAATCGCTGGCGAGCCGCCGCCGCGTGATCGGCGTGCAGCTCTTCGTGCTCGATGAAGCCGCGGAGGCCGGCGCCGCGGGCGAGCGCGCCGAGACGCGGCGGGCGGCGCTCGAGGCAGAGGCGGCGCGGGTGCTGGCGAGGACCGCGGCGGCCTACGCCGCGCTCGTCGACGCGCCGGCGCTGCGCGAGGCGAAGCAGCGGCCCCCGGCGCTCCTCGGGCTCGCGCTGGCGCTCCAGGACAGCGGGGACCTGCGCGGCGCCGAGGCGCGGCTGCGCCAGCTCGCCCTCGAGCACCCGGCGTCGCGCGAGGCGCCCGAGGCCCACCTCGCGCTGGCCAACCTGGCGTTCGCGGCGGGGCGCCTCGACGAGGCCGTGAGCGCCTGCGACGGCGCGCTCGGCGGCGCCGCAGGCGCGGCGCTGCGAAAGCGCGCGCTCTACGTGAAGTCGTGGAGCCTGCGGGGGCTCGGCGGCAGAGACGCCGTCGAGGAGGCCCTGGAGGCGCTGCGCGCGATCGTGCGGCTCGGCCCCGCGCCCGCGGGCTCGCTCGAGGCGACGATCGACGAGGCCGCGGAGCGAGAGCTCGTCGAGCTCTACGCGGCGCACGGCGACCTCGCCCGCGCCCGCGCGTTCTTCGCCGGCGCGGGCGAGCGCGCGGGCCCGCGCCTGCTCGGCGAGGTGGAGGCCCGCGCCGCGCAGCGGAGGCGCCCCGAGCCGCTCGACCGGCCGGCGCTGTGAGCGGCCGCCGGGAGCGTCACCCGCCGCCGGTGTCGACCCGGAAACGCGGCGCCTCGATGCGCTCCCCCCGGCACGCCGGGCAGCGGCTCGGCTTCGCGAGCGAGCGCCGCTCGTCGAACGCGTAGCCGCACCGCAGGCAGTGCGCCGGCGTCACCGAGAGCCGCTCGCCGCGCGCGCGCAGCGAGCGCGCGAGGTGCTCGAGGTGCGGCGTCACGTCGCGCTCGCGCAGCCCGAGTCGGGTGGAGAGCTCCCATGCGGTCGCGGCGCCCCTGCGGAGCTCCTCCAGGAGTGTGTGCCGCACCGTCTCCGACCGGGGCGCTGGGCTCGGCGGTGCCTTCGGCTCGCTCATAGAATTCCGGATCGTGACACCCCGGCCGCACCAGTCCACAGCCGACCCTCCCTCACGTGCGCTCCGCCAGCGCGCTCCTGCGCCGGTCGGCGCCGCGCGTTGACACGGCGCGGCCGGGACAGACGGGCTCCGTCGCGCGACGGCGGCGGGGCAGCGCGACGCGGCAGAGCCCGCGCGGCCATTGCGCAGACCACGGCGTGCATGGAGAATGCCGCTCCGGAGAACCGCAGCAGATGAGCCCGTGCCCGTCCGAAGACGCCCTGGCCGCCTGGCTCGAGGGCAACCTCCCGCACGAGGCCGCGGAGGAGGTCCGCGGGCACGTGGACGGCTGCGCCGACTGCCGCGCCCTGATCTCGGTGCCCCCGAGCGAGAGCGACGTCGGCGCGCCGCTCCTCCTCCCCACCACGCAGCGGTGCTCCGACGAGGAAGCGCCGCCGCCGTCGTCCTCGGAGCCGTGGGCGCCGCCCTCCGCCTTCGGCGACTACCGCGTGATCAGGCCGCTCGGCCGCGGGGGCATGGGGCAGGTGTACCTCGCCCACGACGACGTCCTCGACCGGCCCGTCGCGCTCAAGTTCGTCGCCGCGGACAACCCCGATCCGAAGACCATCGAGCGGCTGCGCGTCGAGGCCCGCGCGATCGCGCGCCTCCAGCACCCCAACGTCGTCGCCGTCTTCCGGATCGGCGAGGTGCGCGGGCGGCCGTACATCGCCTACGAGTTCGTCGAGGGCGAGCCGCTCGAGCTGCTCTCGAAGCCGGTCCCGTGGCCGGCCGCGCTGCGCATCGCGCTCGGCCTCGCGCGCGGGCTCGCCGCGGCGCACCGGCGGGGCGTCCTGCACCGCGACATCAAGCCGGCGAACGTGATGCTCGACGCGAGCGGCGAGGTGAAGCTGCTCGACTTCGGGCTCGCCAAGCTCGTCGACCAGCCCGCCGAAGGCGGCCTCGACGCGGGCCGGCACCCCGGGCCGAAGGTCCCCGCCGCGCCCGCGCGCTGGGCGCCCGCGGACGCATCGGCGGTGACGACCGCCATCCCCGTGGAGGCCCGCGCGTTCGGCTCGCTGGAGACCGCCGGCCTGACCGACGGCGGCATGATGATGGGCACGCCGCTCTACCTCGCGCCGGAGCTCTGGACCGGGACCGCCGGCACGCTCCACTCCGACGTCTACGCGCTCGGGCTGGTCCTCTACGAGCTGTGCGTGGGCCGGCTGCCCCACGCGGGGCTCGACGTGCACGCCATCGCCAGCTGGGTGACCGCGCGGGCGCTCCCGCCGCTGCGCTCGCTCTGCCCCGAGATCCCGGAGATGCTCGCGGCGATCATCGATCGCTGCGTCCTGCGCGATCCCGATGCGCGCTTCGCGTCGGCCGAGGAGGTGCAGGCCGCGCTCGAGGAGACCGAGGCGCTCTGCCGGGCGTTCCACATCGTGCGCTCCGGGCCTGCGAGCGCGGGGGCGCGGGAGACGGACGCGGACGTCGTGAGCGCCTCCTTCGCGCGCCTCGCGCCGCGCGCCGAGGAGCTCGTGACGCGCTTCTACGAGCGGCTCTTCGCCCGCGAGCCGGCGCTCCGGGCGCTGTTCCCGCCGGACATGCGCGAGCAGCGGCTCAAGCTCGCCGCGGCGCTGCAGCTCGTGATCGACAACCTGCGCGCGCCGGACAAGCTGGTCGAGATGCTCGAGGCGCTCGGCCGCCGCCACGCGTCCTACGCCGCGCTGCCCGAGCACTTCGACGCCGTGGGCCGGGCGCTGCTCGAGGCGCTCGAGGAGCTGGAGGGCGACGCGTGGGCGCCCGCCACCGCGCGGGCGTGGGCGGGCGCGTACGCGCAGCTCGCCGAGGCGATGCGGCGCGGGCTCGAGGCTGCGCGGGGGGCGGCCGTCTCCTCGACGCGGGCGCCGGCGCAGCTGCGCGCGGCGGAGACCCGGTTCGCCACGAGCGCGGACGCGAGCCTGGCCTACAGGGCCGTGGGCGACGGGCCGCTCGATCTGGTGCTCGTCCAGGGGTGGGTGACGCACGTGGAGGCCGCGTGGGAGGACGCGCGCATGTCCCGGTTCTTCGTCGAGCTCGGCGCGGGGGCGCGGCTCATCGTGCTCGATCAGCGCGGCACCGGCATGAGCGAGCGCGAGGGCGCCGGCGCGCCTGCCGAGCAGCAGGCGGAGGATCTGCTCGCCGTGCTGGACGCGGCGGGCGTGGAGCGGGCGGCGCTCCTCGGCGTCGGCGGCGGCTTCGCGCCGTGCGCGCTGCTCGCGGCGGCGCACCCGGCGCG
The DNA here is from genome assembly GCF_051521455.1 of Sorangium sp. So ce887. Classification (NCBI taxonomy): domain Bacteria; kingdom Pseudomonadati; phylum Myxococcota; order Polyangiales; family Polyangiaceae; genus Sorangium; species Sorangium sp. So ce887. The sequence continues at coordinate 9,084,204 of NZ_CP150354.1, forward strand.
GGCGCGCGCGCTTGTCGCGCTCGGGAGCGCGGCGCAGATGGCGGCCTGGCCCGGGTGCCTCTTCGGCCTCGCCGGCGACGGCGTCGAGGAGGCCGAGCGCGCGCTGCGGAGCGGCTGGGGCGAGCCGCTCTTCCTCGATCGACTCGCCCCCTCGGCCGCGCAGGACGGCGCGTTCCGGCGCTCCTGGGCCGCGTACCTGCGCCACGGCGCGAGCCCGAGCGGGGCGGCGCGCATGCTCCGGGCCCACGCGGCGGCCGACATCCGGTCCGCGCTGGGCCAGGTGAGCGCCCCGTCGCTGGTGCTGCACCGGGCCGGCGATCGGGCCGTCCCCGCGGCGGCCGGGCGCGATCTCGCCGGCCGCCTCCGCGGCGCGCGCTATGTCGAGCTGCCGGGCGACGATCACCTGCCCTTCGTGGGCGCGTCGCGGCCGCTGCTCGCCGAGCTGCGGGCCTTCCTCGGCGCGGAGGCCGCCGGGGGGAGCCCCGTCTCGAGCCTCGTGCCCGCCGCGGCGCTCGACACGGCCGACGCGGCCTCCGGCGGTTGACGCGCTGTCCCGAGCACGTCGTGAGTCGCTGGACGGCCGCCGGCGCCGCGCCGGCGCTCGCGCGCGCGCCGCGGAGCTCGTGTGGGGGATACACCGCTCGCGCGACGCGCCACCGGGCCGGCGCTCGCGCTCGCTCAACGCGTGTTCGAGCGCATTGAGCGCCTCGCGGAGCGCTCGTGTTCAGCGCGCGGCGCCGCTCTCTCCGGTTTTGCCCGACACCACTTGAGAGATCTCCTTAGTTAACTATCTTGTTTTTCAAAGAGGGTATCCGCCTTGCCGCTGCAGGTATCGCCCGCTAGCTTGAATAGATGATCCTGTGGACACGCGCGTTGACCTGTGGCTGCGCCGTGATCGGCGCGCTCGCGAGCGCTTGCTCCGGGACGGAGCCGAGCGCCGCCGCCGCAGCGTCGGGCGCGGCGGGCGACGGTGGTGAAGGCGGCGACGGCGGCGGCGCCGAGAGCGCGGGCGGCGGCGGCACCGAGAGCGCGGGCGCGGGCGGCGCCGAGAGCGCGGGCGACGGCGACGGCGGCACCGAGAACGCGGGCGACGGCGACGGCGGCGCCGAGAGCGCGGGTGACGGCGACGGCGGCGCCGAGAGCGTGGGCGACGGCGGCGGCGGCGCCGAGAGCGCGGGCGGCGCTGGCGGGGAGGCGGGCGGCGCTGGCTGCCCTGCCGGCGAGGAAGGCTGCCCGTGCGGATCCCTTGACCGGTGCGACGGCGAGCTCCGCTGCGTGGACGGCGTGTGTATCGCGGGCTGTGCCTGCACCGATGGATACGCGATCGTCGACGGCGAGTGCGTCTGGCAGGGCGGCCCGCTGGATCCCTCGTTCCAGAGCGCGGACACCTGGAGCACCACGGGCGCCGCGCTCGTCCACCCCGAGGCCGAGGGCAACGGCAACCCGGGGGCCGGGGTCATCGGGAGAGACGCGGTGTGCCAGATGGCGGGCTTCACTCAGCAGCTCACGATGCCGGACCTCGCGTGCGCCGAGCCGCTGCTCCTCACGTTCGCCGCGCGCATCGGGTGCGACGCCGCGATGGACTGCCTCGGCCCCCCGGGCGTCGGGGTCCGCATCAACGGGGGTTTCAGCAACCTCGATCTCATGCCCTCTTCGTCCTTCGCCCCGCAGCGCGTGTGCCTGGGGGAGCGCGCCTATGGCGGGCCAGCCGAGCTGCTCCTCGGGCCGTCCCGGAGGTCTCCCCTGTGCGATGAGGCGGCCGGGCAGGGCTATACGCTGGCCTTCGATGACGTCGCGATTCGGCCGGATGAGATGAGCGAATGCCCCCTGCCGGGCCAGGTGCTGAACGGCGACTTCGAGGGAGGCGCCGCCGGCTGGACGGCGACGCCGGAGAACGGTGTCTCCGGGATCGTGAGCGGCCTGGGCCAGGGCGGCGGCAAGGGCGGGCATATCGGCACCACGCTGTTCTGCCAGTATCCCTCGCTCGATGGCGCGGTCTCGGCGCCGTTGCCCTCCGCCGCGTTGCCGAACCCGGCGCTCCGCATCTGGAACCAGGGCAGCCCGGGCGCGGTCGTCAACGTGACGCTGAGCACGCACCAGCTGACGGCCCTGACGGGCACGGGCGAGGCGCAGGTCGCGCATGTCTGCTTGCCCCGGTGGGCGCTCGGCATGGCGCACCGGCTCGCCTTCACCTATCGGAACCGGAACAGCCAGCCGTGCACGGCCGAGAACAAGCGCGATTTCACGGTGGATGACCTCGCCTTCGTCTCTGACGATCGTTGCCCCGGCGACACGCCGCTCTTCGACCCCGGCTTCGAGAACGCCGGCGCCGGCGCGAGCCTCTCGCCGACATGGGTCCTGACCGCGGACGATCCCGCGCGTGGCAGCGCCAAGCTCGCCGTCGACGCGGCGACCGCCCACTCCGGCGATGTCTCGCTCTCGCTGTCCGTGAAGAAGCCGTGCCTGGAGCCCTCGGCCTCCACCGTCTTCACGGTGCCCGAGCCCGAGGCGACGGCCGGCCCGGCGCTGAAGTTCTGGTACCGCACGAGCCACCTCCACGCGGCGACCGCCTCCTCGACCCCGGGCGCCACCCTGCCTTCCAGCGAGAGCTGGACGCAACAGACGATCTGCCTGGATCCGCGCACGGCGGGCAGACCCCAGCACCTCTCCTTCAAGATAGGAGCCAGCGGCGTCTGCGACGAGCCGCTCGGCCACGAGACCTTGCATGTCGACGACGTCGAGGCGACGACCGACGCTTCCTGCCCGGCCGCGCCGCTCCCCTGAGCTGCGGAGCCCCCGCGTCACGAGCGCCACGGGCAGCCGCGCGCCTGGCGGCTGAGGCGCCGCTCGGCGCCGCGCTCCCCCGGCGGCGCGCGCTCTCCTGCGGCGCGCGCCGCGCGATCCCGGGCTACTGCGTGATCGCCTTGAGGTCGAGCATCTCCTCGACGCTCGGGACCACGATGAGATCGCACCGGCGGTTCTTGCGCCGCCCCTCGTCCGTGTCGTTCGTCGCGACCGGGTCGGTCTCCGCGAAGCCCGCGGCGCTCCATTTCGCGACCGGGAGCGCGCCGCCGCCGCCCTTCACGTCGGGCGGGCTGACGAGGAACAGCAGCACCTCGCGGGCGCGCATCAGCGACAGGCCCCAGTTGTCGCGGAACTGGCCGCCCGCCAGCGGCTTGTTGTCCGTGTGGCCGGCGACCTGGTAGTCGCGCTGGAGCAGCGACTTGTCGTTCGTGATGACCGTCGCCACCTTGAGGAGGATCTCCTTACCCTCCTTCTTCAGCGACTCGCGCCCGGAGTCGAAGAGGACGTCCCCCGGCAGCGAGATGACCATCCGGTTGTTCCGGATGTTCACCGCCAGGCCGAGCTTCGTGAGCTCGTCCAGCTTCTTCCTGAGCGTCTCGAACCGCGCCTTGATCTGCTCCAGCTGGCGGGCGCGCGCCTTGAACTCGGCGAGCGCCTTCTCGCGCTCCTCGAGCGTCGAGCTCAGCTGCGACACCTGCGTGCTCGTCGCCTGGAGGTTCTCGTTCAGCTTGCCGATGTCGACGCCGGCCGCCTCGAGCTGCCTCGTCAGCTCCGCGATCTTCGCCTGGGCGGCCTCGAGCTCCTGCTGCGTCTGGGCGAGGCGGCCTTCCGTGGTCTGGTGCTGGCCCTGAAGGCGGCTGTACTTGTCGAGCTGGGCCTTCCACTCCTCCTCGGAGTAGCCGCACCCCAGCGAGGACGACGCGATCACGACAGGCAGGAAGGCCGCGAAAGCGGTTCGGCGACCTTTCAAGACACGAGGGTGCATGAGCACGCTCCTTCAATCTAGTTGGTGAACATGAGCGCGAGCCGGTGGCCCGGCCCGCGCCCGGTTCCAGGTGACAGCGGCCCGTCAGGCCGTGCGGGGGCGTACCCTAGCGAGGTCGCGCGCGGTTGTAAAAGGGCGCATCGCACCACGTTGCCCTCCCGCGCGCTTCCCCGGCGCCGCGCCTCCACCGGCGCGCGGCGCGCGCCCTCGCGCTCGAGCTCGCTTGCCCATTGTTCCGGCCCGCACACCTGCTATGGGGACGGCCCATGGCCTATCGCATCACGTTGATCCCCGGCGACGGCATCGGTCCGGAGGTCGTGAGCGCGACTCAGGATGTGATCTCCGCCGCCGGCGTCACCGTCGACTGGGAGATCCACCACGCGGGCATCGAGGTCGCGAAGCTGACGGGCTCGCCGCTCCCCCTCCCCGTCCTCGACGCCGTGCGGAAGAACCGGATCGCCCTGAAGGGCCCGGTGACGACGCCGATCGGGGGCGGGTTCCGGTCGGTCAACGTGACGCTCCGGCAGACGCTCGACCTCTACGCCAACGTGCGGCCCATCCGCAGCCTGCCGGGCGTCGAGCCGCGGTTCGACGTCGACATGGTCATCGTGCGCGAGAACACCGAGGGGCTCTACGCCGGGCTCGAGCTCATGATCCTGCCCGGCGTGGCCCAGAGCATCAAGCTCACGACCGAGCGCAGCTCGACCCGCATCGCCGAGTTCGCGTTCCAGTACGCGAAGCAGCACGGCCGGAGCAAGGTGACGATCGTCCACAAGGCGAACATCATGAAGCTCTCCGACGGCCTCGCGCTCGACTGCGCGCGGCGCGTCGCCGTCAAGCACCCCGAGGTCCACCTCGGCGAGATGATCGTCGACGCGGCGGCCATGACGATGGTCCGCGATCCGAACAAGCTCGGGGTGCTCGTGACGGAGAACCTGTACGGCGATATCCTCTCGGATCTCGGCGCCGGACTTGTCGGCGGGCTCGGGATCGTGCCCGGCGCGAACATCGGCGACGAGGCGGCGGTCTTCGAGGCGGTGCACGGGTCGGCGCCGGACATCGCGGGCAAGGGCTACGCGAATCCGACGGCGCTCGTGCAGAGCGCCGTGATGATGCTGCGGCACCTCGGCGAGCACGAGGCGGGCGACCGGATCGAGCGGGCGCTCACGTCGGTCTACCGGGCAGGCCAGGTGCGCACACGCGACCTCGGCGGCGCCGCGAGCACCGACGACTTCACCCGGGCGCTCTGCGCCGAGATCGAAAGGCCTCGCGCGGAAGCGTAGCGCCAGGCATCCTGATCCAGCGGACGTGGGATCTGCCTGGACGTGGCTGCTCGAGCGGTGCGCCGAGGTCGTCGGCGCGACGGACGGTGCTGCCCGCTCGGCGGGCGGCGTCGCGAGGCGTCGGCGCCGGCTGGTGCTCGTTCTGCTGCTCTCGCTCCTCGTCGCGGCGAGCTGCCTCCTCGGCGAGCTCTGGGGCGCGAAGGGCCTGCTCCCCGCGGTCGCGCTCTTCCTGCTCGCGGTGCAGGCCTCGCGCGCCGTCCTCGACGCGCGCGCGTCGCTGTGGCGCGCCGCCGCCCTCGATCTCGACGACCCCGCGCAGCGGCCGAGCGGGTGCGCGGATCCGTGGTTCTCGCCGCCGACGGCGAGGGTCCTGCGCGCGCTGGCCGCCGTGGTCGACGCCGCGCGCCGCGAGCGGTACGCGCTCGCGCTGGAGCGGCTGCCGTCTGTGGATCGGGCCGCGCTCCGGCCCGACGAGGCGCGGCTGCTCGAGGCGGCGCGGGCGCTGCTCTCGCTCGGCCTCGGCGATCCGGCGCGCGCGGCGCAGCAGGCGATCGTCGCGCTGCCCACGGGGATCGACGCCATCGACGCGCGGCTCGGCCGCGTGGTGCTCGCCGACGCCTGGAAGAGCCCCGCGCGGCTCGAGGCGATCGATCGCGCGTGGCGGAGGGAGCTCCAGAGCGGCGTGACGTCCGAGGCGCTGGAGCGCCTCCTGTCCCTGTCGCGGCTGCGCTTCGTGCCGCACGCGGTGGAGGCGCTCAAGCCCGCCGAGGCGCGCGAGCTGTCGGCCGAAGCGTGGTCGATCGGCGAGGAGGAGCTCGCCGCGGCGCTCGAGTCCCGCGCCCGCGGGGGCGTCTACCGCTGAGCCTGGGGTTCAGGGCGGCGGCTCGCGCGGCACGGCGGGCGCGAGCTCGCGCACGAGGCGGAGGCCGCCGAGCGAGATCTCGACCACGGCGGCGAGCCGCTCGGCGACGAGCCGCTCGGCGGAGGGGCCCGCGGCGCGCGTCTCGGCGATGAAGGCGAAGCAGCGCCGGCCGGAGCCGCCGAAGGCGACCGCAAAGCCGTCGATCGGCGCGCCGGGCGGGGCGTCGGCGACGCCGATCGCCACGACGGTGTCGAAGCCCTCGGGCACGTCGATCCGGCGCTCCACGGCGGTGAGGCGAAGGTCGGGGCGCGGCAGGTCGCGCCAGAGCCGCGCGCGCGCCTCGCACGCGGCGCGGCTCGCGCGGCCGTCCGCGCGCCAGGTGCGCACGAGCAGCGACGTCGACGACGCGGCGTGGGTCGCGACGAGCCAGGGGCCTCCGCCGTCCTCGACGCGGAAGCCGCGCGCGTCGGGCAGCGGAAGCCGGAGATCGAAGCGCTCGGAGCGGTACTCGCCGAGCTCGCCGTCGCCGAGCGTCGACGGCGGCGGGGACGGCGCGGGCCTCGGCGGCGGCGACGGCGCCGCGGCCGGCGCCGGCGCGCACGCGGGCAGCAGGGCGAGCAGCGCGGCGGCGGGCAGGAGACCGCGGCGCATCGCGCGCGCGGCCGGCACGAGGCCGCGGCAGACCGCGCGCACGGCGGGCAGCAGGGTGCAGCGCGGCGCGTGCCGCGGCGCCTCGGTGGGCTCGGCGCGCGCCTTCGGCATCATCGCGCGAGCAGCACGAGCACGGCGCCGGCGCCGCCCTCGACGTCCGGGGCCGTCGTGAACGCGGCGACGTGGCGGGCGACGCGGCCGTTGCTGAGCCAGGCGGCGATCTCGCCGCGGAGCACGGCGTGCCCGCCGGGCGAGTGGTTGCCCTTGCCGTGCACGATGGCGACGACGCGGTCGCCGTCGCGCTGGCGCTTGCAGACGAAGGCCTCGACGGCCTCGCGCGCCGCCTCGAGCCTCAGGCCGTGCAGATCGAGGGTGCCGTCGACGGCGTAGCGGGCGCGGCGGAGCCGCCTGAGCTCGCGCGGATCGACGTCGAGGCGCCTGCCTTCGATGCGCTCGCTGTCGTCCGTGGTCTCGAACTTGATGCCCTCGATGACGAGCGAGCGCATGCGCGAGCGCGCCTCCTCGTCCGGATCGGCGACGATCGTCGGGGGCGCGGCGCGCTCGACGCGGCTCGCGGTGATCGGGATCCGGTTCGCGCGGTCCTCGAGCACGCGGACGCCTGCCATGTAGATGGCGAAGGTCTCGGGGTCGACGGGTCGCGGCGCCGGCTCGGCGCCTGTCCGTGCCGCCGCGCCGGCGCCCGGCACCGCGGCCGCCTTCGCCCTGGCCTTCGCTTCCGGTGTCGCGGCCGGCTTAGCCTTCGCTTCGGGCGCCGCGGCCGGCTTAGCCTTCGCTTCGGGCGCCGCGGCCGGCTTGGGCTTCGTCAGCTGCCGGAGCGTGGAGAACGGCTGGTAGAACGCCTCACTCGCCTTGCGTGCCGCCGCCTTCGCGGCTCGCGCCGGGCTGGCCGCCGATTTCGGATCTCTCTCGCGCTTCGCGCCCTTCGCCATCCCCCAGAACATCGCTCGCGAGACCGCGGAGCGCAAACCGTACGGCCTCGATGCCGGCGAGCTGCCCGTCCTCGAAGTGCCAGTCGGGGTCGTCGAGGCCGGGAAAGTCGTGCGGGTTGCGGATGTCCTCGGCCGTGAGGGTGGGGATGAGGCGCCGCGCGAGATCGATGACCTTGACCCGCTGCGCCTCCTCCATGGCGGCGAGGAGCTCGAAAACGCGATGGAAGAGCTCGGCGGGCGAGTGGACGGCCTGCGGGGCGCCGGAGCCGGCTGCGTCGGGAGAGCGCATCGGGCGCAGGATACCTCATCCGACCGGAGCCGCCGCGCGCTCGGGCGCCGGCGAGCCGGCGGCGCGGGAGAGCCCCGCCGCGCCGGCGACGCCGCTCGGCCCGCTCACGGCGCGCCGCCCTTCTCCTGCGGGGCGGCCGGGGGCCTGTGCTGCCGGACGAGCTTCGCCTCGTAGATCAGGTTCCACGCTGGCCGCTCGCCGTCGCGGTATTCCTGCATCGAGGGGAGGTCACAGATCTCCACCCGGGCGACCACGCTCGCGGCGCCGGTGTACCTCGCGAGCACCTTGCCTGCCCACGAGGCCGCGAGCGAGCGCCGCATCGACGCGTCCTCTTCTGTCACGAAGAGCGCGACGAGGCTCCTGATCCGGAGCTGCGCCTCGGGGTTCGCGCCGGACTCGAGGACGTCGTCGATCCCCCTCCCTCGCGCGTCCGTCACCTGGAATCTCGCCCGGGGCAGCGCGCCGACCGAGGGCGCAAAGAAGTTGTAGCTGCTGTCGGCCCCGGAGAGCGCGCCGTAATAAGCGACCCCCCTGCCGAGCCGCCCTGCCCTCTGCAGGTCGACGTGGAGCGCGCCGAGGAGGACGCAGCCGAGGTGCGCCGCGGCGGCGGCCAGGGCCATGAGGGCGAGGCCCCGACGTCGCTGTCTTCCACCCATGCGGCCCCCTTCCGATGGCCCCCGCCCTGGAGGACCGGCCCATCCCGCGCGGCGGGTGGTGGCCTAATTTGCCCCGGAGTGATTCACATGAAGGCGGGAAGGCAGGAAGATCCTTGATCTCTTCTTCCCGCCTTCCCGCCTTCCGCCTTCATGTTCAAATCCGGCCACCACCGCCGCTCCTGCCGTGAGGTCAGCGACGCTCTTGGAAGTTCACGGCCGGCGTGGGGAGGTCCCCTGCCGGCGTTGCCTCGGACCGCCCGTGGTCATGCCCGTACGGATGGAAGGGACCGTGGGGCCCGAACGGCCTGTGCGGCCGGAAGTGCCCATACGGCCGGAAGGGCCTGTACGGCATGAATGGCCTGTACGGCCGGAAGTCCCCATAGGGCCGGAAGGGCCGGTGATACGGGAGGTCGTCCGGGGGGATCCTGGCGTCGGCGAGCGCCGGGCTCGTCGTCTCCTCGACGATCACGAGATCCTGGATGGGTATCGTGTCCTCCGCTGCAGCGAGCTGCGCGGCGCCGAGCGCGAGCCCGGACAGCGCCAGCGCACCGAGCGCTTTCACCAGCTTCATCGCGGACTCCTTTCACGATGGGAGCGGCTTGCCGGGTGTCATCCCATGCAGGCTGCGTCCAGAGTGATGCAAGCGCGAGGCCCGTTCGCGGCGGACCGCCGGCGCCGCGCCGCGCCGCGGATTCCCGATAACCTCGGCTCTGCGGCTGCGCGCCCGTCGGGCGGGGCAACGCGTGTGCGAGCGGTGGACAGCGGACAGCGCCCGTTCCCGGCGCGGGCGCGCGTTCGTACCGGGGCGCGGCGCCCCGCTCGGCTCAGGGGGTCGCGAGGACGCGCGACAGGTCGTCGACGACCCTGCCGACGTCAGCTCCCTCGAGGTTGACGAGCACGGTGATAGAAGCATCGCTGTCGATCGCGTAATAGGACGACGACGTGAATCCCCAGATACCGCCGTCGTGTCCGTGCTGGACGCCGAGCGGGGATTCGCGGCGGGACAGCCCGAGGCCGTACCCGTTGACCTCGCCGGGTGGCGTGTCGACCCAGGTCGTCATCTCCGCGAGCTCGTCGGGGCCGAGCAGCGTGCCGTCGAGCAGCTTGCGGTAGAAGCGCGCGAGATCGCTCGAGGTCGAGACCAGCGCGCCCGCCGCGCCGGCCGCGGACGCGTGGAGCGCGGAGGTCATCTCGACGAGCTCCCCTCGGCTTCGCCCGTAGCCGTGCACGAGGCCGGGGAGGGCCGCCTCGGCGCCGTCGAGGTAGGTATGCGCGAGCCCCGCCCGCTCGAGGACGCGGGTGCGGAGCAGCTCGCCGATGGGCTCTCCCGAGGCCGCTTCGACGAGCAGGCCGGCGATGATGTAGTTCGTGTTGGAGTAGGCGAAGCCCTGCCCCGGCTCGAAATACGGCGGCTTCGACGCGGCGAGCTCGATGAGCTCCGCGGGCGTCCACGCGTGCGTCGGATCCTCGATCGCCGCGGTCCAGAACTCGTCCATCCCGGTGTAGTTGAAGATACCGCTCGTGTGGTTCAGGATCTGTCGCACGGAGATCTGCTCGCCGCGGGGAATGCCGTCCACGTACGTGGAGACCGAGTCCTCGAGCGACAGCAGGCCTTCCGCGCGGAGCATCAGCGCCAGCGTGGCGACGAAGGACTTCGTGATGCTCCCTGCGCGGAAGAGATCTCCGGGCTGGACGGCCACGTCGGCCTCCGCGTCCGCCACCCCCGCGGCGCCGAGCCAGCTGCACCCGCCGATGGCTACGGCGGCGGCCGCGCCGGGGAGCCTCTGGGCCTCCACGGCCGCGTCGAGCGCTCCCTGGAGCTCGGCCGAGAGGGTGTCGCACGCCGCGTCCGGCGCGCCGCCTGCGCCCCCGAGCTCAGCGCCGCCTGCGCCCCCGGGCTCAGCGCCGCCTGCGCCGGCGCTCCCGATTCCGTCGCTCCCGCCGCCTCCGTCGTCGTGTGATTCGGTCACCCCGTCGAGCGGTGCGGGCGAGGAGCTGCTGCACCCCGTGAACAGGACGACGCCGGCGCAAGCAAAGAGTGCTGTTCGCCGAAGAACACGGCTCATCGATAGATCTCCAGGTTCCCCCCCACGAGGACCACTGCTGCGCTCCGCCGCGTTGCTCCCGAGAGGCTCTCAGGGCTGCCCCGCGAAGGGCGCGCATCAAGACGCGAGAGATCCGATCGTGTCAACCAGCGCGCACGGCGGGAGTGCTCTCGCCTACACGATTGCCAGTCAAATCAGCCGTGTTCGGCGCTGGCGAAGTAGGCCGTGCTACTTCGGTATGCGACCCAAGGAGGCCAAGTTGGGTCCTCCGCTCAGCGCCGGGGCGCCCATTGGCACGGAGAGGCAGACGCTCGTCGGCAAGCTCATCGTGAAGCTGCAGCTCATCACGACGGACGCCGTCCGGCTCTGGATCGACCCCTCGAAGTCCGGGACAAGGTCGCGCAACGTCGAGCCCAACCGTGAATCACCTCACACAGGCCTCGCGCCCGCCGCGTGGCCTTCGAAGCCGCCTTCTTCAAGAACCTCGAGCAACAGCCCCTCGGGCCGGCGGTCATCGTGTCGGTTCGCACGTTCCTCTCCCGCCTCGACGGCGCCTCTCCCAGAGCAGCGATGCCGACGCGAAGGAGGTCCGCAAGACGCTCGTGAAGCGTGGCCTGACCGACGAGAAGCTGAAGGAGGTCCACGCCATGCTCGGCAGGCTCGAGGTCGGCGGAGGCCCGCTGCCCGAGCGCAAGGTCTCCGCCGCCGAGCTCGCGAAGGCCCACAAGGCACAGCGCGAAGGCCTCGACGATCTCCGCGATTGGTTCAACGACTGGGCCACGACCTTCCGGCAGGTGTTCGGCGCCAAGGCCCAGCTCAAGCTCGGCCTCACCACGGCCAAACGCGCGTCGACCGGAGCGGTTCCCACCGTCGCCGAACGGCACCGGCTGACCGCCTTGCAGGCGCCGCGGTCAGCGCGGGGCCGAGGTCGCGACGGCGAGCGCGCGCAGCAGGGTGACCACGGCGATCACATGGCTGATCCGGCCATCCTGCATCGCTGCCGTCACCTCGTCAGCGCTCATCACGACCGCCTCGGTGCTCTCGTGCTCGTCGCCCAAGGGCTCGCCGACCCGCCGCGCGCCGCGCGCCAGGTAAAGGAAGCAGCGATTCGCCTGGAGCGCCGGATTCGGGTGCACCCATCCGAGCGCCTCGAGCGACCCCGCGGCATATCCCGTCTCTTCCAGGAGCTCGCGCGGCGCCGCGGCCGCCGGCTCCTCCCCGGGATCGACGATGCCGCCGGCGGTCTCGATGGTCACCGCGTCGAGCCCGTGCCGGTGCTGCCGCACCAGGACGAACTCCCCAGCATCGGTGATCGCGGCCACCGAGATCCAGTCGGCGAGCTCCAGCGTGAAGACGGGGTATGGCGCGCCCGCGGCCACGACCTCATGGCGATGCACCGCCAGCGGACCGAACATACCGGCGACCGCCGAGGCGTGCCGGCGGGGGATCGTGATGCCCATTGCGCCTCCCTACTACAGCGCGCCGCCCGCCGCCTTCTCCGCCGCGCCGCCCGCCGCCTTCTCCGGCACAGCGCTCGCCGCCTTCTCCGGCACAGCGCTCGCCGCCTTCTCCGGCACAGCGCTCGCCGCCTTCTCCGGCACAGCGCTCGCCGCCTTCTCCGCCGCGCCGCCCGCCGCTTTCCCCGGGACAGCGCCCGCCGCCTTCTCCGCCGCGCCGCTCGCCGCCTTCCCCGGCACAGCGCTCGCCGCCCTCTCCAGCACGGCGCTCTCGACCGCCGCCGGCGCCGCGCTCGCCGCCTTCTCTGGCGCGGCCGCGGGCTTCTCGCGGCGCTCCCGCCGGAGCACCTCCTCCGCATCCTCGCCGGACACCCCTTCCGTGGCCGCCCGCACATCGTCCTGCGGCGGCGGCCACGCGGCGACGTAGCGGGGCACCTCGCCGGGCCCGGACGCGTCGATCCACGACACGCTCCCCGTCCCGGGAGCGCGCACGTCGACGTGCACGAACGAGCTGTTCGGATAGTACCCGCAGCCCGTGTCCACGAGCCCCCGGCAGGCCGCCGCGAGCTCGTCGTTGCGCACCCCGGCGATGCGCAGATCGAGCGCCCGCCCGGTCTGGTGCAGGCTGCCCTGGCTCTGCGGCCGGTACCCGCTCACGAGCGACACGAGCCGGCCCGGATACCGCCGCGCGAGCGCGTCGATGCGCGAGAGCAGCCCGGGGTCGAGCATCCGCACGCCGGGCGCGATCTCCCCCTCCTGCACCCCGCTTGCCTTGCTCGCCTTGCCCCCAGCGGCCCCCGGCTTCTTGCCGCCCGCCGACTGCCGCTTGCGGCTGGACGCCTCCGGCTTCCGCGCAGGCGCGCGCTCGCCTTCCAGGATCGGCCGCGGCGTGCCCCACGGGCGCGCGAGCAAGGAGAGGGCGCGCCGGGCCTCCTCACGCGGCTTCCCCTTGCAGTCGACGAGCTCGAGGCGCTCCGGCTCGATCCCGCTCCGATCCATCGAGAGCACCGGCCCATGGCACGGCTTCGAAGGAGCCTCCCTGTCCAACCCCTTCTTCGCCCCGCGACGCTTGCTCTCGGCCGTCCGCGCCGCCCGCTTCTTCCTCTCCTTCTTCTTCTTGACCGCCTTCGCCGCGCCCCCCTCCTTCGCAGCCGCGCTCTCGGCCGCCTGCGGCGCCTGCGCGCGGCCGCGGACCTTCCGGCTCCCCGCTCCGCTCGTCTTCTCGTCACCGGTCGCCACGGAGGCGGTCTTCCCCCGGCTGCGGAGCGGCCTCTCCCGCGTCTCCGCCCGCTGCGCGCGCTCCGCGCCCGGCGGTGAGGCGGGAGAAGCCGGCGCACGATCGCGACGGTCCCGCTTGCCCGTCTTCTCCTCGGTCTTCTCGGCGGCATGCGCCCTGGGCAGCGGCTCCGCGCACAGCCGCCCCGCCGGGACGGCCGGCACCGCCATGCTCACCAGCACCGCCAGCGCGGCAGCGCGAGCACGCCTCAGACGCGCTCGCGGCTCCGCGCTGCGCACAGCCCCGCCTGCGTCCCGCGGCGCCGGGCCTGCACTGCTCACGGATCGAAGGCTCATCATGGAAAGCTCCAGTCGGGTCGGGTGCGAGTGGCATCCACCACGGATCGGATCTCCCGGGCACGGCGTCGCCGCCCGTCTGCAGGATGTGGGGTTGGGAAAGGCAGTCGGCGGTCCGCTTCTTGAATCAACCTGGGTCGAGGTCAGCGGCCTCGACATAGCGTCTCCGAGACGCCCCTCGCGGAAGCTCAGAAGGGAAGCTCGAAAGGGTCGAGGAGCCCTGAGGACACGAATGTCATGAAGTGCGGAGGGCAGCCCAATTTTCTGCGGCGCTGACCAAAGGCTGTGGTAGGAACCAGCTGCCTCGCGACTGCGGTCGGGTCGTGAGCGCGGTTCCGGGGTGCATGGGGGCACAGCCCCTCGTCACCAGGTCCGCGGCCGGGTATCGCCCGGCGCGCTACGCACTGCGACGGGACCCTGCCTTCACGATCAGCGCGACCAGCGTGATCAGCGCGGAGACAGGTGTCGCGCCCCTTGCGCAACACGTCCGGGCCGTCGCGAATCGCGGGGGAAGCCCGGCCAACCACGCACCAGCCTCATTCACCACACCATCAATGCAAGCGGGGCGCCACACGCGGGACGCGGAAGCCGAACCCGGTGGCGCGTCCATGATCGCTCCGAGGTCAGCAGGGGCACGACATGCGCCGAATTCGTAGAGACGCAACCAAGGTCTGGCACAATCCCGAGCTCCACACCGCCTATGGCCCTGGCCAGCCCAACAGCGCAGGGCTACCTCGCCCAACGCAGAGCGGCGAGGACCGGCGGGCAGCGAAGCAACACCGCGCCGCGCTCGAGGCGCTCTTCACGCCGCGCAAGGAGCCGGAGGTCGACGACGGCAAGGGCGGGCGGGTCAAGTCCGGGCGCGACGGCGCGTCCAAGGCGCCCGGGCGCATCGTCCTCGCGCCGCCTCCGCAGAGCGACCCGAAGGCCATCGAGCGCCAGCGGCTCCTGTCGAAGCTGCTCTGCGCGTCGGGCCGACCCAACATCTCCAAGGCCGCGAACGATTTCCTCCGCGCCGGCCACACCTTCCCCGCCGAGCAGGACGTGTACCTGCAGCTGCTCGAGCACAGCGACGAGCAGCGCATCCAGCACGCGATCGACGAGCTCTCGGGCATCCTCGTCGGCGAGCTGCCGAAGCGGCGCGCCGTGCTCGAGTCGCGGCTCCGGCGCATCGAGGAGTTCGCCGAGGAGCCCGCGACGCGCGAGGCCGCCGAGCGCCTGCGCCGCCAGGTGAGCGGCAGGCCCGAGGCCCCGGCCGCGGGCTCCGCCGAGCCGAGCTCCCAGGCGCGGCCGTCGAGCCCCCAGGCCGCCCCGCCCTGCGCGACGGACGGCGCGGCCCAGCGCGGCGAGGACGGCGCCCTCTCCGAGGCGAGCGTCGAGGCGGAATGACGCGCGCGGAATTCGAGGCCGAGCTCCGCAAGCTGATCCAGGCGTTCGAGACGGGCACGGACAACGAGCGGTGCGTCGCGTGCGTCGCGTGCGAGCGCTGCGTCGACTGCACGTTCTGCCGCAACGCGAAGGCGCTGCAGAGGTGCCACTACTGCGTCGACTCCCAGCGCTGCTCGGACAGCACGCACTGCCGCGGCTGCCGCGATCTCATCGCGTGCAGCCACTGCGTCGCGTCCGAGCGGTGCACGCAGTCGTCGTACCTCGTGCGCTCGGTCGACTGCACCGGCTGCACCTACTGCTTCGGCTGCGTGGGGCTCGTGCGCAAGGACTTCCACATCCTCAACCAGCCGTACGATCGCGGCACGTACTTCAAGCTCACGGCGAAGCTGATGCGCGAGCTCGGGCTCAGCGCGGGCGGCGGGGCGGAGCCCGCTCCCGCGCCGCGCGCGGCGCAGCGCTAGCGATGCGCGCGGTCGTGCAGCGCGCGCTCGCCGCGCGGGTCGAGGTCGAAGGCCAGGTGGTCGGCGCGATCGAGCGCGGCCTCGTGGCCTTCGTCGGCGCCGCGAAGGACGACGACGAGGCCGACGCCGACCACATCGCCAACAAGATCGCGGGCCTCCGGGTGTTCAGCGACGAGGCCGGCAAGATGTCGCGGGCGCTCGCGGACGTGCGCGGCGGCGTGCTCGCGATCAGCCAGTTCACGCTCTTCGGCGACGTCCGGCGCGGCCTCCGGCCGAGCTTCGACGGCGCCATGGAGCCCGCGCGCGCCGAGGCGCTGTACGAGCGCTTCGTCGCCGCCCTGCGGGCGCGCGGCCTCGAGGTGGCCACGGGCCGCTTCCGCGCCGACATGCGCGTGTTCGTCGAGAACGACGGGCCGGTCACCGTCCTCATCGACTCGAAGCGGACGTTCTGACGCGGTCTGCCGCGCCCGGCAGCGACCGCCGCCCCCCTTCCCTCCCGGTGTCCCGCAGGCTACGTGGGACGCCATGCGGATCAGCATCGTGGGTGCGGGCGCGCTCGGGCGGGTCTACGGCGTGCGCCTCGCCGCGCAGGGAGACGACGTCACGTTCGTGGTCCGGCCCGAGCGCGTCGCGGACGTGCGGCCGTTCGTCATCGAGCAGGTCAACAGCGCCGATCGACGCGACACGCTAGAGCGCCCGCGCCTCGCGGCCGACATCCCGGCCGACGCGGAGGTCGTCCTGATCACCGTGCGCTTCGATCAGCTCGCCCCCGGCCCCGGTGTCGGCGGCGGCGCGGGGGGCAGGACGGTCGCAGACCTCCTCCGCGGCGGACCGGCCGCCCCCGTCGTCGTGCTCACGCCGCTCCTGCCCCTGCAGCGCGCGGGCCTGGAGGAGGCCGCCCTGCGCCGCATCACCCCCGCGATGCCGAGCGTCTCGGGCTACGTCGACGAGCGCGGCGTGGTCCGCTACTGGCTCGTCGGGTTCGCGTCGACGCTCATCGACGAAGAGGGAGGCGCCCCCGCCGAGCGACCGCTGCTCGAGGAGCTCGCGCGCCGCCTCACGAGCGCCGATCTCACGGCGCGGCTCGAGCCGGACGTGGGCGCGCAGAACGCCGCCACGACGACCGCGTTCTTCCCGCTGATCGCCGCCATCGACGCGGGCGGCGGCGCGAGCGCTCTCCTCGAGAACGAGGGCGTGCTCGGCACCGCGCTCGAGGCCACCAGGGAGTGCGTGGTGCTCGCGGACCGCGTGGGCAGAGTGGCCCCCTGGACGAAGCTCCTCACCCGGGCGCTCGGACCGTTCACGCTGAAACCGGGTGTCGCGCTCGCGCGCCTGGTGGCCCCCGAGGCGCTGCGGTTCCTCGACGCCCACTTCGGCCCGAAGCTCCATGCGCAGCACCTCGCGATGGGCGCCACCGTGCTCGCGATGGGCCGCGAGCACGGCGTGAGCCTGCCGGCGCTCGAGCGGCTGATGACCCTGATCGGGGGCCGCGCCGGAGCGCGCTGATCCGCGCCCGGGAACGCCGGCGCGTCAGCGCGCCGACGCGAGCTGCGCCGCGAGCGCGATCGCCTCGCGCATGCCACGCGGGTCGGCGCGCCCTGTGCCCGCGAGATCGTACGCCGTGCCGTGGTCGACGCTCGTGCGCACGATCGGCAGGCCGAGCGTGACGTTCACCGCCTCGCCGAAGCCGAGGAGCTTGCTCGGGATCGTGGCCTGGTCGTGGTACATCGCGACGACCCCGTCGAGCGCGCCCCGCGCCGCGAGCCGGAACGCCGTCTCCGCGCCGAGGGGCCCGCTCAGCTCCGCCGCCTGACCCGAGCGCGCGAGCCGCCGCGCCGCGAGCCGGATGCCCGGCGCGATCCGCAGCTTCTCCTCGTCGCCGAGGAGCCCGCCCTCGCCGGCGTGCGGGTTCAGCGCGGCGACGGCCACGCGCGGCTTCTCGCGGCCGAGGTCGGCGAGCAGCCGCGCGAGCCACACCGAGGCGCGCGCCACCTCGCGCGGGCTCACCGCCTCGGGCACGTCGCGCAGCGGCATGTGGGTCGTCACGAGGGCGGTCACGAGCTTGCCCGAGGCGAAGGCCATCGTGACCTCGCGCGCGCGGAGCCGCCGGCCGAGATGCTCGGTGTGTCCGAGGAAATCCGCGGACCCCGGCGCGCCGCTCGTGGCGATCGCGTGCTTCGACGCGGGCCCCGTGACCAGCGCCGCCGCGACCCCCTCGCGGACCAGATCCGTCGCCGTGTCGATCCACGCGAGCTGCGCCGCGCCGTCCTCGGCCTCGGGTCGACCGAAAGCGCTCGGCCGCGAGAGCCGCACGCTGCCCGCCCAGAGCCCGATCGCGCCGGGCGCGAGTTGCTCGACGGCGGCGCGCCCATCGACCACGACGAGCCGGCGGGCCGCGACCCGGACGAGCCGCGCGGCGCGCCGGAGGACCGCCTCGTCGCCGACGAGCACGCAGCGCACGCCCTCGACGGACGCCGCGCCGGCCACGGCGACCTCGGGGCCCACGCCGCTGGGGCACCCGACGCTGATCGCGACGATCGGCGGCGCGGCGCTGCGCGAACGACCGCCGCTGCGCCCCGCGCCGCCGCGCCCCGCGGGGGCGGCCGTTCGCGCAGCGCCGCGGCGGTCCGGCGACGTCATCGGGTGATGCGCCGCTCGCGCCCGGGGGTCGCGGCGTCGTGCGCCGACGGTCCCGACCGCCGCTCTCCTTGCGCGGGCTCCTCGGCCTCGCCTTCGCCCTCGTCCTCGTCGCCCTCGTCCTCGTCGCCCTGGTCGTCGCCGTCCTCGTCGTCGTCGCCCTCGTCCTCGTCGCGCGGCTCCTCGCCGTGGGCCTCCGCGCCGGCGCCGCCTCGCTGCTGCGCCCGGCTCGCGTCGCTGCCCTCGGGACCCCCGGAGCCGGGGAGCGGCGATTCGAGCCGGTACCCGGCCCCGCGCAGCGTGACGAGCGGCAGCGCCGAGCCGAGCTTCGCCCGGAGGCGCCTCACGTGGATGTCGACGGTCCGCGCGCCGCCCTCGTACTGGCTGCCCCAGACGCGACGGAGCAACTCTGTCCGCGACACAACCTTCCCGCGGCGCTCGCACACGTACGAGAGCAGCGCGAACTCCTTCGCGGTGAGCGGCACGTGCATGCCGCCGACCGACACGTCGTGGGCCGCGCGGTCGATGACGATCGCGCCCACCTTCACCCGCTCCTCGGTCGCGAACTCGCTGCGGCGCCACTCGACGAGGCGCACGCGCGCGTAGAGCTCGGCCGGCACGTACGGCACGAGCAGGAAGTCGTCGAAGCCGCTGGACGGCTCGATCCGCGCGATCTGCGCGACGCTCACCGCGACCAGCGCGCCGACCTCCTCGAGGCGGGGCTCGCGGCGCAGCGCGCGCAGCGCTGCGGCGGCCAGGTCCGGCCGATCGAGCGCCTCGACGACGATCGCCCGCGCCTTGCTCTCATCGTCGTGGAAGAGCCGCGGTGGATCGTCCCAGAGGTCCAGGGTCCGAACGTCAGCGCCCAGCGAGCGTAAGACCGATGCAGCGCCCTCCTCTCGTTCCAGGTCAGGTCCGTGTCCGACGATGGCTATGAACGAACGACGCGCCATGTACGCCCCGTATACGGGTGTCACGACGGGCCCGCAAGACGCACCGCGCTAAACCCACCAACACCGGCGCGGGGCTCACCGTCCCCCCGGCGTTCCAGCCTTGAAAATCAGCCGATCCGCGTTCCGCCGACCGTGATGAGATCGATCTTGATTGTGGGGCAGCCAACACCCACCGGAACGCTCTGTCCGTCCTTGCCGCACGTCCAGATGCCGTCGGAGGTGGCGACGTCGTGGCCGAGCATGGTGACGCGCCGGAGCACCTCGGGGCCGTTCCCGATGAGGTTCACGCCCTTCAGCGGCGCGGTCAGCTTTCCGTCCTCGATGAGGTAGCTCTCGGTCAGCGAGAAGACGAAATCGCCGTTCGAGATGTCGACCTGGCCGCCGCCGAACTTCTTCGCGAAGACGCCGCGCTTCACCGACTTCACGATCTCCTCGGGATCATGGGGGCCGGCGAGCAGGATGGTGTTGGTCATGCGGGGCATCGGAGCGGAGGCGAAGCTCTCGCGCCGCCCGTTGCCGGTCGGCGTGAGCCCGTAGTGCCGTGCCGAGAGCCGGTCGTGCATGTACCCGACGAGCTTGCCGTTCTCGATGAGCGTGCTGCGCTCGGGCTCGTGGCCCTCGTCGTCCACGTTGATCGTGCCGCGCGACTGGAGGAGGGTCGCGTCGTCCACCACCGTGCAGAGCGGGCTCGCGACGTCCTTGCCGACCTGTCCTGCGTAGTTGCTGGTCCCCTTGCGGTTGAAGTCGGCCTCGAGCCCGTGCCCGACGGCCTCGTGCAGCAGGATGCCGCTGTCGCCCGGGGCGAGCACGACGTTCATCTCGCCGGCGGGCGCCTCGCGCGCGTCGAGCATCGCGACCGCCTGCCGCGCCGCCTCCTTGGCGTGCCACTCCGGCGACCTGTCCTCGAAGTAGGCCGTCGTCATGCGCCCGCCGCCGCCGCTCGAGCCTTCCTGGCGCTTGCCGCTGCGCTCGGCGATCGCCCGCACGCCGAAGCGGATGAGCGGCTGGACGTCGTGCGACATCCGCCCGTCGCTCGTGGCCACGAGGACCTCGCGCACCTCCTCGACGAAGCTGGCCTCCGCCTTGATGATGCTGGGATCGTAGGCGAGCGCCGCGGCGCTCGCGCGCTCGAGCAGGGCGCGCTTCGCGAGCCCGGGGGCGTCGAGCGAGATGCTGGGCAGCTCGTAGCGGCTCGGCAGCTCGCGGCGCCGGAGCTCGATCTTCTCCGTCCCGCCGGAGCCCGTCGCGATCTGCGCCGCCGTCTCGGCCGCGCGCCGCATCGCGTCCCACGTGAGGTCCTCGGTATAGGCGTACCCGGTCGCGTCTCCCCGCTGGACGCGGACGCCCACCCCCATCGATACCCCGCGCGACGCCGCCTTGAGGATGCCCTCGTCGAAGGTGAACCCGCCCGCCGCCCGGTACTCGAAGAAGAGGTCGGCGTAATCGCCCCCCTTGGACAGGGCGACCGAGAGGAGCCGCTCGCAAAGCGCGGCGTCGACTGCATTTTCCTCTCCGGGAGCGAACGGGGCACGGTAGGCCTGGCTGCGCGACATGGTGCCCAACTCTAGGTCCATTCGCCGGGGCGGTCGAGAAGCGGCAGCGCTTCGGGGCGCCATCCCGCCGCCCGCTCGGCCCGGCGCGGGCGGCGGGATGGCGCGCGGCGAGCGGCGACCGCCGGCGCGGCTGCGGAGATGTATGCAGAAATGTGCAAGAACGCCGCTCGACTGCTATGCTTCCAGTCGTCCTCGCGTCGATGGCGGCGGTCGCCGCCTTCTCCGCGATCTTCGCGAATCCCCGGCTGATCAGCGCGCTTCTACGTTGTAGGGCGCGCTCTTCAACGCGCCTCGACCGGACCGCCCAGCGTCCGACCGGGGCGGGGGCTCGCGGTGACCGCCCCCGCGGTCGCCGCGTCCCCGGGCGAGCCCGCGGGGAGCGCACGCTGCAAACAAGCACCTTGGCGGTAGCTTCGGAACTTCCGATGCCGCGCGCTTGTACGTGGTGGCGGGATTGGCTAGGTGTTTTTAGATGGTGAGGCGAGGGATGCCGACGGGCGCCCGAGCCACGCCTCGCTGTCCTCAGTAGGAGATTCCCATCGCCGTGGCGGTCGATCGCGACAAGGTGCTCCAGACCGCGCAGAAGCTTGTCGAGCGGAAGCGCTTCGACAGGGCGATCGTCGAGTACCAGAAGCTGGTCGCGGAGGATCCGAAGGACGTCCGGACGCTGCTCAAGATCGGCGACCTCTACCTGAAGACGGAGGAGTACGTCGAGGCGATCACCACCTACGAGCGCGTCGGCCAGTTCTACTCCCTTCAGGGCTTCGCGCTCAAAGCGATCGCCGTTTACAAGCAGATCCGCGAGATCATCCACAAGCACGTCCCGCAGTACGAGGACCGCTTCGGCCACATCGTCCCGCGCCTCGCCGAGATCTACACGCACCTCGGGCTCACGAGCGACGCGCTCGCCGCCTACGACGAGGTGGCGACGCGCCTCCTCCGCGCGGGGCGCGACCGCGACGCGATCGACATCTTCAAGCGGGTCGTCGACCTCGACCCGAACAACCCGCTTGCCTATCTCCGCCTCGCGGAGGCGCTGATCCGGGTCCGCGACTACGACGGCGCGATCCAGCGCTTCGGGACGGCGGCCGAGCTCCTGCTCAAGCTCGGCCGGTACGACGACGCGCTGAAGGTCGTCGAGCGCCTGCTCCAGCACCGCCCGGATGCCCGCTTCGCCCGCATGGCCGCCGAGATCTACCTCGACCGCGGCGACCCGAGCGACGGGATGTCGGCCCTGACCAAGCTGCAGATCGCGTTCAAGGAGAACCCGCGGGACCTGGAGACGCTCGCGCTCCTCGCCCGCGCCTTCGACCGGCTCGGGCAGCCGGCCAAGGCGATCGAGGTGCAGAAGGAGTCGGCGCGCATCGCCAAGGAGGCCGGGCGGGTCGACCACTTCACCGCCCTCATCTCCGCCCTGGTGGCGCGCGCCCCGAACGACGAGGGCGTGCGCCAGCTCGCCGCCCAGCTCGTGCCCTCCTCGAGGAGCACGCGCGCGTCGATCGACGTCGAGATCGACGAGGATGACGAGAACGACGAGGCGGAGGAGCTCGAGGTCGAGGACGCCGAGCCCTCGTCCGCGGCGCCGATCCCGCTGCGCGCGTCGCAGCCGTCGACGACCCCGGTCGCGAGCCCGCGGCAGCTCGTGGCGCACGCCGAGAGCCTCCGGCGCGACCGCCAGTACGACAAGGCGGTCACCCTCCTCAAGGGCGGCATCGCCCGGCTGCCGTCCGCGCGCGAGCTGCGCGAGAAGCTCTGTGACGTCCTCATCGAGGCGGGCGACCAGGACGGCGCCATCGAGCAGATGCTCGCGTTCGCGCAGCAGCTGTCCGGCGAGGGCGCCGTCGACGACGCCGCGCGGCTCCTCGACGAGGTGCTGCTCCTCGATCCCGGCCACGCCCAGGCCACGGAGATGCTCAACCTCCTCGGCTACGCCGTGCCGCAGGAGGACGAGCTCGCCGACGAGGAGCACACCGGGCCGGAGGTCTCGCCGATGTCCGGCGAGAACGACGCGTACGCGTCCGAAGTGCCGAGCCAGGATCTCTACGATCCCGACGCGCCGCTGCCCGCGTACACCCTCGACGAGGACGGCGTCGTCGAGGCGCTCCCCCGGCGGCCGCAGCTCGTCACGCACCTCGACGATCCGTTCGCGAACGAGCCGCCGCTGCCGAGCTTCCCGATCGACGACGTCGAGGAGGTCGAGGACGTCGAGGACGTCGACGACGTCGAGGACGCCGAGCCGCTCGATGAGCTGGACGACGTCGACGACGAGGAGGAGACGGCGTCGGTCAGCCCGAGCCGTTCGCCCGGGCACCCCCTGGCGGTCGCCGCCTCGCAGGCGCCGCCGCCGCCCTCCTCGATGCCGCCGCCCCCCGTGCTCGCCGCGCCGCCGGCCCTGTACAGCCCGGCGTCGGCCCGGCCGGGGTCGGTCCGACCGGCGTCGGGGCGCTCCGTGCCGCCGGGGTCCCTGCGGCGCGCCGACGCGCTCGACGAGGACGCCCTCGAGGAGGTCGAGTTCTTCGCGCAGCACGGGATGTTCGATGAGGCGCGGAACATCCTCGAGGAGCAGCTCGCGCGGCTGCCGAACCACCCGCTGCTGATGGAGCGGCTGCGCGAGGTCACCGAGCTTTCGTCGGATGCGCGCGTGGCGCGCGCGGCCACCGACAACGAGAGCGGCACGCGGGTCGTCCCGCGCGGCAGCGAGCGGCCGGACGAGGACCGCGCGTTCGACATCGCCGAGTCGCTCAAGCTGATCGACGAGCTCGAGGTCGCGCCGGGCTCGGTGACGGGCGTCCAGGACGATCCTCGGCAGGTCAGCGTCGAGAGCGTCTTCGAGCAGTTCAAGGCCGGCGTCGCGGCGCAGATCTCCGAGTCCGACGCGTCGACGCACTACGATCTCGGGGTCGCGTACAAGGAGATGGGCCTCTACGCGGACGCCATCGCCGAGTTCGAGCTCGCCGCCCGCGACCCCGGGCGCGAGTGCGTCTGCCAGTCGATGATCGGCGTCACCTACCTGCAGATGGGCAACATCGAGGGGGGCGTCGACGCGCTCATCCGGGGGCTGCACGCCTCGCACAAGACGGTCGAACAGGAGCTCGCGCTGACGTACGAGATCGCGAACGCCTACGAGGTGCGCGGCATCCCCGAGCAGGCGCACTACTACTTCCAGCGCGTCGCCCGGATGAGCCCCAGCTACAGCGACCCGCGCGGCAGCGTCGCGGAGCGGCTGCGCCGCATCGACGTCCCGAAGCCGGCCGCGCGCGCGGTCGGCGCCGAGATGATCGCGGACGAGTTCGACGCCGCCTTCGACGATCTCCTCCCGAGCGGCAAGCTGCCCTGAGCACAGCCGGCGCGCCGCCTCGCACGAGGCCCGGCGCGTCCATGGAAATGCCAGAAATTGGGCCGTGGCCAGCGCCCTCCTGTACCGGAGGTGCATGAACCGACCGCTGCTCTTCGCCGTCCTCACCTCGGTCCTGGCCGCCGGCTGCGGCGCCGGGATCGGAACGAACGCTCGAGCTGACCGTCCTCAGGGCGCCTCCGCCAAGGCAGCGGCCCAGGCGCAGCGCGAGGTCCCGCAGCGCGCGAAGGGCTCGACCGAGGCGAGCGGCCCGGTCGCGGATGAGGCGGCCCCCGCGCGTGCGCCCGGCGATTACGTGGCCTACCGGTTCTCGGGCAGCTTCAGGAAGACGCCGCTGCTCCTCACGCAGCGGGTCGTCGCGCGCGAGGGGGACGTCCTCGTGGTCGACGTGACCCTCGAGGACGGCAAGGAGACCGAGGCGCTGCGCGTCCGCATGAGCGACGCGCCCAGCCGGCGCGGCGAGATCCTCAGCGCGGCGTGGGTCGACGACGGCGCCGAGCGGCCCGCGACCCTCTCGGTCTACGACGCGATGATGGCCAAGACCGCGCTCGCCGCCGACGAGAACGAGGAAGTGCTCGGCAGCGAGGCGGTGAACGTCGAGGTCGGCGGCGCCTCCATCGCGTGCCAGAAGACCAGCTTCCGCGTGCGCATCGGCAGGACGAAGGCGACGATGCGCACGCTCCAGAGCGACGACTTCGCCTGGGGCGACGTGGGCGGCGAGATCACCTCCGAGGACGGGCGCGTGCTCTACCGCGCCGAGCTGATCGACCGGGGGCACGCGGATACGTATCAGCCCGCGCCCGCCGCGGCCGCCGGCGCGGCGCCCGGCCTCGCGCCGCGGCCGGCGACGGTGGCGCGGTCCGCCGACGAGAGCGACGGCGAGTACGACGACTACGAAGACTGAGCCGGCAAGGGCGCGTCGCCCTGGTTCCCCTTGCGGTCGAGGATCTCGCCCGAGCGCACGGCCGCCGCCTTGACCAGGTGACCCATCTTCGGGTGCTCGGGCTCGAAGTCGGGCTCGATCCCCTCGGCGCGCAGCGCCTCCGTGCAGACCGGCCCGATCGACGCCACCACGCCCCGCGCGAGCCCGGCGCGCAGCCGCTCGACGAGCCCCTCCTCGGCCGCCACGAGGAGCGCGTGCTCGACCTGCGCGCGGCTCGTGAAGAGCGTGATCGCCGCGCCGCCGTCGGCCAGGAGACGGAGCGCCTGCCGGAGCGGCGCGGTGTCCTCCGGGAGCGCCCAGCGGTACACGGGCACCGGCGTGACCCGGGCGCCGGCCGCCTCGAGCCCGGCGTAGAGCTCGTGGCTCGGCGCGCCGTGCTCCTGGACAGCGATGCGCTTTCCGCTGAGGTCGCCGAGCCCGCGGACGACCTCGAGGATCTCTCGCCAGGTGTTCGGCTCCGGGACGGTGATGAAGCGGCTCACGCCCAGCTCGCGCAGCGCCGCGGCCGGCTTGGGGCCGCGCACGACGAGCTGCACGGAAGAGAGCGCCGCCGTCATGAGAGATACGCCCTGGGCGCCTGCGTCCCCGTCGCCGGGCGCTGCGCCGCCTCCCTGGCCCGGTTCCAGCGCGGGCGCCGCCTCGGCCACGAGCGCCCGGGTCCCGGCGCCGGTCATCAGGACCACGAGGTCGAACTCGGCGGCCGCGAGGCGCCGCGCGAAGTCGAGCGCGCGCTCGTTCCGCTCGATGGGCACCTCGCGGAGCGTCGGCGCCGTGACCGGGACACCGCCATTCCGCTGGATCAACGAGGCCATCTCGGCGGCGCGGCGGCTCTCGAAGGTGATGACGCGGCGCCCGGCGAAATCAGGCGACACGGGACGGGGAGGACGGTCGTTCAGGGGGTGCGTGGGCGTGCTCACCCGGGCAGCATAGCCCGGGTACGGCGCTGGCGGGTTTCGGCCCGTTGACCAGTTTGCTAAGCTCCCCCTGTGAGCCATCCGATGAGCAACGAGGCTGGCGGGGTCCGGGGGAGCGGGCTCTCGCGTGCGACTTCGGAGAACAACGCCGGCCCCGATCCCGTCATCGGCGCGGGCATCGCGCTGCTCGGCATCTTCCTGATGGGGGTGGGCGGCGCGCAGGGCGCGCACTACCTCTTCAACTTCGGCGTGCTCGTGGCGGTGCTCGGGGCCGTCCTGTTCGTCCTCTTCGTGACGCTCACGGCGCTGAAGCAGCGCCGGGCGAGCCGCGCATCGAGCCCTGAGGCCGACGCAGAGCAGCGCGACGCGCGCGACTGATCAGCCGAGCGGCGCCGCTGCTCTGCTCACGCCGGGGTCTCGCCGCCGGGCTCGCCGCGATCGTCCGCTGGGGCCGGGGAGCCGGCGTGATCGCCGGTCTCGCCGGCGAGGTCCGGCTCGATGTCGGCGAGCGAGACGCCGAGCTCCTCGGCGATGCGCTCGATCTCGGCCCGCTCGGCCGGCGTGGGCGCGCCGTCCGCCGCCGCGAGCCGGATCAGGAGGCGCACGACCTCCACCCGTTCGCTCGCGTTGCAGAGCGCCTTGAGCTCGCGATAGCAGCGGTCGACCTCGCCCTCCTGCAGCGCGGGCAGCTTGCCCTGGAGGGCGTTGAACACCGCCTCGACCCCGCTCGGCGCGAGCCCGTCGATGTGCGTGAGCAGCTCGCGGAGCAGCTCGTCTTCCTTGTCGGAGAACCGGCCGTCGACGCAGGCGACCTTGCCGAGCAGGACGATGACGGTCGCGATGTAGCGAAGGACCACCGCTTCGTCGTCCGGGAGCGCCGTGCGGAGCTCCTGCAGGAGGGCGTCGAGGTTCGGAAACGAACCCCCCTGCTTAAGGCCCAGCCAGGCGAGGAGTCCCACGTGAAGAGGCTACCAGATCCTCGCCGGGCAGGGCAGCCCGGCGGAGCACCGCCCTCGACGACCGTCATCCATCCCCTTCATATCGGGCGCCTTAGTCCTCGCCCCCGCGCTCCGCAATCCAGTCGTCCACCGGATTGTCGGACTTCGGGGTCTTCAGGATCGAGCCGTCAGGCCCGTCCTTGCGCACCACGAGCGTGCGCCGCGTGGTGGTGTCGGGCGTCTCGCGGGCGACCACGGTGATGACGTTCACCCCCGGCCGGAGCGGCGCCTCGAACGAGAACTCGGTCCTCTTCGGGTCCGCGCCGTCGCGGTTCGACTTGTAGTAGAGCTTCCGCGACCCGACGAAGATGAAGGCGTCGAGGAGCCGCTCGCTGTCCGACGCCGTCCCCGTGATCTTCACGGTGCCAGCGGTCGTCGCCAGCGCCGCCGCGGCGATGTCGAGCGTCGGCGGCGCGTGCGAGTAGACGTCCTCGAACGCGATCGCCACGGGCGCCGGCCCGCCGCCCGCGCCCACCTCCCGCGCCGCGACGAACGCGAAGCGGCCCGCGCCGAGATCGACCTTGATGAACCCGCCGGGCGCCTCGCCGAGCACCTTGACCAGGGCGCCCGCCTGGAGCCGGCCGAAGCCGCGCGCGCTCGCCTCCGGCGACGGGAGCAGCGTCGCCCCCTGCGCGCCGACCTTCACGGTGGAGCCGCCGCCCGTCAGCTGGACGCGCGGAGAGATCGGGATCTTCACCTTCTCGCTGGCGAACTCGCGGAGATCGCGATCGCCGACCGAGAGCGTGAGGGTCGCCTCGGGCTCCGACAGCCGCGGCTCGACGTCGAAGCTGAAGACCACCTTGCGCACGTCGCCCGGCTTGATGTTCGAGACGTCGAAGCGCCCGGCGTGCAGCAGGAGCCCGTCGCCGGAGAGGTTCGCGATGTTCGCCTGCGTCTCGTACGACGGCCCCTTGCCGACGTTCTTGACGGTCAGGTACATGCTGACCCGCTCGCCCTTCTGGATGAGCCCATCGCCGTTGCCCTCGCGGTCGTCGGCGATCTGGTAGGCATACTGGAAGAGCGGCCGGTCGAGCGCGCGCACCGTGGGCCGGATCTCGACGGCGGACGGCTCCGGCGCGCCGGAGATCTCGAACTTCACCTTGAGCCCGTCGCTCCGCGAGAGGGCGTCCATCGGGATCTTGCAGGCGCGCTTCTCGTTCGCCTTCCTCGGCTTCGTCGAGCCGACCTTCCGCCCCTCGACCTCGCACCAGCCGAGCGGCGTCTTCGCGGTCTTCGTCTGGCCAGGGCCGATCTTGCCGAAGATGAGCTCCTTGCTGTCGAAGTACAGGTTGTCGCTCTCCGTCGTCCCGCGCAGGCGATAGACCGGCTGCTTGCCGTTGTTCTTGACCGTGACCCGGAGCTCCATCGGCTGGCCCGCGGTCACCTCGGCGTTCGGGCGATCGGTCTCGACCTTCACGTCGAGCTCGGACTTGGCCGCCGGGGTGGCGGTGGCGCCCTCGGGCGCGTCGGACCAGTCGACGCCGAGCCTCGCCAGCTCGGACGCGACCTTGCCGAGCTCCTCCTTGCCGACCTGCTCGATGTAGTCGTGCACCGCCCGGAGCTGCTGGATCCTCGGGGTGGTGGGCGGCATCCGCGCGGCGAGCTCCCGCGCGAAGCGGATCGGGAAGTCGAGGGCGAAGTCCTCGTCGATGTCGCCCCCGCGATCGCGCATCGCCTCGCGCTCGGCGCTCGTGAGCTGGTAGCGGACGACCTCGGACGGCTTGCCCGCCGCCGCCGCGCGCGCGTTCGAGAGGTGCGCCGAGAGGTCGCGCTCCCGGAGCCCGTCTTTCTGCACGGTGAGATCCATCTCGAGGTCGTCGACCGTCATCGGATCGAGCTCGATGTCCGGCGTGACGCCGACGCCCTGGATCGAGATGTCGCCCGGCGTCAGGTACTGCGCGATCGTCAGCTTGAGGGCCGCCTTCTCCGCCGTGACGTCGGGGAAGACGAGCTGCACGCTGCCCTTGCCGAACGTCTGCGAGCCCACGATGACGGCGCGGTCGTTGTTCTTCAGCGCGCCCGCCACGATCTCGCTCGCGCTCGCGCTGTTGCCGCTCACGAGCACCACCATCGGGTACGGCGGCTCCGTGCCGGGGCCCTTGGCGCGCTTCTCCTCGCGCCCCTCGGAGGCGCCGACCGTCGAGACGATGACGCCGTCGGCGAGGAACTTGTCGGCGATGCGCGCGGCCTGATCGAGCAGGCCGCCCGGGTTGCCGCGCAGGTCGAGCACGAGCCCCTTCAGCTGGCCCTTGGCGCGCAGCCCGTCGAGCGCCGCGTCGAGCTCCGCGGTCGAGGTCGCCTGGAACGTCTTGAGCCGGACGTAGGCGACGCCGCCGTCCAGCGCGCGCGACTCGACGGACCGGACCTTGATCACCTCGCGGGTCAGCTCGAACGCCTTCGAGCCCTGCCACCCGCCTTCGCCCTCGCGGGTCACCCACACGGTGACCGCGGTGCCGGGGTCGCCGCGGAGCCTCCGCACGGCGTCGTCGAGCGGCATGTTGAGCGTCGACTCGTTGTTGATCTTCACGATCCGATCGAGCCGCTTGAGGCCCGCCCTGCCCGCGGGCGTGTCGGGCATCGGGTTCAGGACGGTGAGCATCTGGTCGCGGATCGAGATCACGACGCCGAGCCCGCCGAACGCGCCCGACGTGGAGAGGTTCATCTCCTTGTACGCCTCGGGGCTCAGGAACGACGAGTGCGGGTCGAGCGTGTGCAGCATGCCGTTGCACGCGGCGTACTCGACGTCGCGGAGATCGACCTCCGTACCCTTGAGGTTCTTCTGCAGGAAGCTGAAGACCTCGCGGAGGCGCGCGGAGACGTCCCAGGGGCCCTGGATGTTGTCGATCCGGAACTTCTTCTCGCTGGTCTCGACGCGGACGGTGACCTCGTTCGGATCCTCGTTGAGGACGATCACCTGCGCGACGTCGCGCTGCACGGCGTTCAGCGCCGACAGCAGCATCTCCTTCGGCTTGACGCGATCCGGCTCGACGTACTTGTCCCGGATCATCTTGAGCGTCTCGTTCACGGCCTCGAGGCGGGTGAGGTCGTACGGCGCCTTGGCCACCTGCCCGGTGACCGCGAGCGCCGGCTCGAACCCACGCCAGAGCCCTCCGGGGCCGAACTGAAGAACGAAGTACGCTGCCAGCGGGAACGCGGCGGAGACAACGAGCGCCTTGATGATGCGCTCCAGGAGTCGGTGAGGCATACGGCGATCGAGTATAGACGCGCGCCGGCGAGCGTCGACACCCGACATCGACCCGTGCTGGCCTCGAGCACCGCGATCCGGTGCGGGCGCTACACGGGCTTCTGAGTGTCCTCTTCCTTCGTTTCGGGCTTGGCCGGGAGCTGCTTGGGCTCCTCGTCGTCGTCGTCGCGGATCCCCTTCTTGAAGTTCCGGATGCCCTCGCCGATCCCCTTGCCGATGTCAGCGATCCGGCCCGCGCCGAAGAGGAGCAAGGCAACCCCGATGAGGAGGGCGATTTCCAGCGGTCCGATGCGGCCCATAGCGGTCTTCCTTCGAAGGATGCCGCGCGCGCGGCGGCAGGCGGCGGGCTACGGCCCGACACCGGTGGACCCATACCACCCATCCTCCGCACGGGCAATGCAGCGGTTCGGAGCCTTGAAACCCGTGCTAGGCTCGCCCAACCGGCTTCGCTGGAGGAGAGAGGACGTGCGTGCGCACCCGCTCGCTCCGCCAGCGGTTCACAAATCGAGAACGGCTCGACGGCCCAGGCGGGGCCGCCGGCCGGACCGGACGCCTGCACGACGCGCGGCCGGCGGCGGTCCAGAGCGGACGCCCTCGCGGGCTCCGCGACCATCGACACGGGGAAAACACGATGCCGATCAACCGCATGAATCGAAAGGCAGCGCATTGTCTGGCAGGAGCGTCGGTGGCGGCGGCGGTGCTCGCCGGCGCTCCCGGGCGCGCGAGCGCCCAGGAGACGAGCGACAGGGTGAGCGTCGACGGCAAGGGGATCGTCGGCGGCGCGCTGCTCGGCGGCGAGGTCGTGATGCTGACCATGGGGGCCATCGGGGTCGAGCGCGCCTGGCCGTACCTCGTCTTCGGCGGGCTCGGCGCGGTGGGGGGCGGCGTCGCCGGCTACTTCATCGAGGCCTCGGAGCCGCCCGCGGAGGTGCCGCTCTACATGCTCGCCGGCGGCATGGCGCTGGTCATCCCGACCCTCGTCGTCACCCTGAACGCCACCGCGTACAAGCCCCCGGAGACCGACCAGAGCGAGCCGATCCGCAACGAGCCGTCCGCCGAGCCTCCCCAGCCGGGCGTCAACGTCCAGATCACGACGGACGCAGCTCCGGTCCTGCGGGGCATCCGCCGGGAAGAGCCCCGGCTCGGCCTCGTGGACATCACGCCGCACCGGGTCGCGCTCGGCATGCCGGCGCTCTCGCTGAAGCCGCTGTACTCGCAGGACGAAATGTTCAAATTCGGCGTGGCGCAGGGGCACGAGCTCCGCGTTCCCGTCCTCCGGGCGTCCTTCTGACCGGGGCGGCGTTGGCCTGGACGTCGGCGCCGGGCTTCCGCTCCCCTGCCCGGCGCGCCGGTCTCTGTGCCGATCGCGACGCCCGGCGTTAGGCTCTCGCCGTGGCCGATCTCCACGATCCCCCGCTCTCCTGGTCCACGCGGCTCTGGTTCGCCTTCGCATGCTTCTTCCGCGTGCTGTTCGATCCTCGGTTCGCCGCGCGGGCCTGGCAGGCGCGCGAGGCGGCCGCCGCCCTGCCGCCAGCTGAGCGAGCCGAGCCGCAGAAGCTCGAGCGAGCTCGAGAAGGCGGCGCGGCGCCCGCGCCCGAAGCCGCGGAGAGCGAGCCGGCGCCCAAGCCCGCCCTCGCCCCCGCGGCAGCGCCCGGCGTGAGCTCGGCGCTCCAGCTGCTCTCGCTGCTCCAGCGCGAAGGGCGGCTTGTCGACTTCCTCGAGCAGGACATCGCCTCCTTCGGCGACGCGGACGTCGGGGTGGCGGCGAGGATGGTCCATGAGGGCTGCCGCAAGGCGCTGCGCGGCCATGCGAAGCTCACGCCCGTGCGGCGCGAGGAGGAGGGGGCGAAGGTGACGCTGGAGTCCGGCTACAACCCGTCCGAGATCAAGCTCATCGGCAACGTGTCCGGGAGCGCGCCGTACAGAGGGGTGCTGCGCCACCGGGGCTGGCGCGCCGACGAGCTGTCGCTGCCGACGCCTGTCGCCGGCCACGACGCCAGTATCCTCGCCCCCGCGGAGGTCGAGCTGTGAGCGCGCGTTACATCATCGGCATCGACCTCGGCACCACCCACTGCGCGCTCTCCTACGCGCGCCTCCCCGAGGACGGAGCCGACCCGCGGCTCGCGCCGTCGCCCGAGGTGATGGCCGTGCCGCAGCTCGTGGCGCAGGGCACGCTCGAGCCGCGGCCGCTCCTGCCCTCCTTCATGTACATCCCCCACGAGAGCGAGGGCTTCCAGGCGCTGCCGTGGGACGCCGAGCGGCGCTTCGCGGTCGGCGAGCACGCCCGCGCCCGCGGGGTCGACGCGCCGGCGCGCCTCATCTCCAGCGCGAAGAGCTGGCTGTGCCACCCGGGCATCGACCGGCGCGGGCCGACGCTGCCGATCGGCGCGCCCGAGGACATCGAGAAGATCTCGCCGGTCGAGGCGTCGTGGCGGTACCTCGAGCACCTCACCGAGGCGTGGGACCACCAGCTCGCGAAGGACGATCCCGAGCTCGCCCTCGCGAAGCAGGAGCTCGTGATCACCGTGCCCGCGTCGTTCGACGCCGCCGCGCGCGAGCTCACCGTCGAGGCGGCGAGCGCCGCGGGGTTCGAGGACCTCACGCTGCTCGAGGAGCCGCAGGCGGCCGTGTACGCCTGGATCGACGCGGCCGGCGAGGCGTGGCGCAAGCACCTCGAGCCGGGCGACGTGCTGCTCGTCGTCGACGTCGGCGGCGGGACCACCGACTTCTCGGCGATCGCCGCGGTCCCGCGCGAGGGCTCGCTCGAGCTCGTCCGCGTCGCGGTCGGCGACCACATCCTGCTCGGCGGCGACAACATGGACCTCGCGCTCGCGCACGTCGTGAAGGCCAAGCTCGCGGCCGAGGGCAAGGAGCTCGACCGCTGGCAGATGGCGTCGCTCACCCACGCGGCGCGCGTCGCGAAGGAGCGGCTGCTCGGCGATCCGTCGATGACCGAGGCGCCGATCGTGATCGCCGGCCGCGGCTCGAAGCTGCTCGGGGCGTCGATCCGGACGGAGCTCACGCGCGACGAGATCACGCGGACGCTCGTGGACGGGTTCTTCCCCGAGGTCCCGTCCTCCGCGCGCCCCGCGACCCGGGCGCGCGCCGGCCTGACGCAGCTCGGCCTGCCGTACGCGCAGGACCCGGCGATCACCCGCCACCTCGCCGCGTTCCTGGGGCGGCAGGCCGGCGCGACATCGAAGCTGGAGGGCTTCGTCCCGAGGGGAGCGGAGGGCGCCGAGGCCGGCCGCGCGCCGCTCCTCCTGCACCCGACGGCGGTGCTCTTCAACGGGGGCGTCATGAAGAGCGCGGCCCTGCGAGAGCGGCTGATCGCGACGCTCGGCGCCTGGCTCGAGGAGGACGGCGCGCCCCGGCCGCGGGTGCTCCCGACCGAGGACCTGGATCTCGCGGTCGCGCGCGGCGCGGCCGCCTACGGCCTGGCCCGGCGCGGCCGGGGGCTCAGGATCCGCGGCGGGACGGCGCGGGCCTACTACGTGGGCATCGAGGGGGCCGTGCCCGCGGTGCCCGGCCTGGAGCCGCCGATCACGGCGCTCTGCCTCGCGCCGTTCGGCATGGAGGAGGGCACCGAGGCGACGCTGCCGCCGCAGGAGTTCGGCGTGGTGGTCGGCGAGCCGGTGCGCTTCCGCTTCTTCAGCTCGTCGGTGCGCCGGGACGACCAGGCCGGGGCCGAGCTCGAGGCCTGGAAGCCCGGCGAGCTCGAGGAGCTCTCCCCGATCGAGGTCACCCTGCCCACCGAGGGCCGCCGCGAGGGCGACATGGTGCCGGTGCAGCTGCGCGCCTCGGTCACCGAGGTGGGGACGCTGCTCCTGGAGGCGATCCCCCGCGAGGCGCAGAAGCCGAACGAGCGCTGGCGGGTCGAGCTGTCGGTGCGCACCGAGACGTGACGGGCGGCGCGCCGGCGCCGGGAGCGACCCGGAGCCGGCCGAGCCGCATCCGCCCGGCCGCTGGGCGCGCCCTACCCGCCCGGCGCACGCGCGCCCGGCGCGCGAACGGGCGAGGACCCGGGCGCCCGGGTCGAGGAGAGCCCACCGAGGACACGACATGACCCGGACGACTCGCAAGCTCCGCGTCGTCCACACGACGAAATATACCTATGATCGCCCGGTCGAGCGCAGCGTGCACAAGCTGCATCTCTGCCCGATGTACGACTGGGATCAACGCGTGCTCTCGCGCACGCTCACGATCGACCCCCAGGCGCCCACGGTGAAGCGCGAGGACGTCTTCGGCAACTGGGTCACACGCTTCGAGATCACCGCCCCGTAGACCGCGCTCAGCGACGCGACAACGCGGCGCAGGGGAGGCAGGCGTCCAGCCTTCCCCTGCGGCCGCGGCGCGAATCGCCGGAGGTCGGCCGGGCCGAACCCCGGGACCTCAGCGCGTCGAGATCACTCGCCCCTGTCCGCGAGACACGCGGCGCCCTCTGCCTCGCACGCGCCGCCAACGGCGGCCGCCGTTTGCCCGCACGTGGTGCACGCCGTGTCCGGCACCTCCTCCGTGGTGCACGAGGCATAGCAGGCATCCCCCTCGGCTGCGCCACACGCCTCGCAGAGACACGCCGTGACGGCCTCGTACTTCTCCATCGAGGAAGCGCACAAATTCGCCGGGTCGGCCCCGAGGAGCAGGGGCGCCGAGCAGGTCACGCACTCCGCGCCGCTGCCGCCCTCGCCGGCGCCGCCCTCGCCGGCTCCACCCTCGCCGGCGCCACCCTCGCCGGCTCCACCCTCGCCGGCTCCACCCTCGCCGGCTCCACCCTCGCCGCCGTCACCGCCCGTGCCGGTCGTCCCGGACGTGCTGGTCGTGCTGCTTGCGGTGGTCCCGCCGCCCGTCCCCGCGTCGCCGTCGTCCCCACACCCCGCGGAGAACGCGGTCGCGCCCAGGATGAGAGCCACCGAGCCAACGCTAACAAGATTAATTTTACGCATGATGTCCTCCAGCGCGCTTGAATAAGCGCAAGTCTTCGAGAATCGCTTCGTCAGCCGGTCCCAACGGGACCTGCCGGTCGCGGCATATCCCGCGCGCCAGCGGTGGCACACTACTCCACCCCGGCTGTGACGCTCAACTATCTTCGATGCGGCGCACAGAACCGACTGCCCGCGCTCCGTCCGGTCCAGGCGAGCAAGACACCATGGCATGAGCTCCTCGGACGAGCCCGGCAGCGCCGGAACGGCTCAGGAATCGCCTGACTCCGGCGCCGCGCCGTACAGCGCCGTAGTCGCCGTCGCGCGCCGAGCGCGCGTGAGCCGCAGCCACGGTGCTCGCGGCTCACGCGCGCGGCGCCCCGCGACCGCACCCGGGCGTCGCGCCGAATCCAGCAAGTCGCGAGTTCCGAGCCACCTTGTGCTCCACGGAACGCCGCGCGACGGAGCCCGGACAGGCCATCGGCGCGCACGGCGGTGGCCGCGGGGTCGGCGCGTCTCGATGCATCGAACGAATCTGGAGATGGCGGCGGACATCGCCGGGAGCGCGCCTTCGACTTGAAGGTGGAAGTTGGAAAGCGCTCGTGATAGCGGCCCTGCGGCCCGGACATGCTATGATCAGAGGTGCGACGCCAGAGGCACGCACGATCGCGGAATCGGGCTTCGCCCTGCGTTCGCGCGCGCTGGGCGAGAGTGACACGGCCCCACGCGGGTCGCGGGGCTCCGGCGACGCGCGCGGCTCGTCGCGCGTCCGGGGACACGGGGAGGGCACGATGAGCTATCGGTTGCGCGTGTGTCTATTGGCGGCGCTCGCGGGCCTGTGCGCCTGCGCGAGCACGCCCGTGCAGTGGCCCTCGCCGGAAGGGCAGCCGAAGCCCCTGCCCGCGCGGGAGATCAATCCGCTCGCGCGGCCGGACGCCGCGCATTCCGTGGCGATCGTCGGGGCGACGCTCGTGGATGGCCGTGGAGGGCCGCCCGTGCGGGACGCCGTCGTCGTGGTCCGCGGCGACCGCATCGTGGCCGCGGGCGCGCGCGGCGCCACGGACGTCCCGGCCGGCGCGGAGATCGTCCGCGACGCGGGGCTCTGGGTCCTGCCCGGCCTCATCGACGCGCATTTCCACATCGGCGGCGACGACGGGCTGCCTGGCCTCGTCCTCCAGCGCGGCGTCACCTCGCTGCGCGATCCGGGGAACTCGATCGAGGCGTACGACGCCGCGCGCCGGCTCGGCCCGGTGCCGCGGCTCTTCCTGACGGGGCCGATGCTCGACGGGCCAGACGCCGCGCGCCGCGCAGGCGTGCGGGGGGTCGTCGGCTCCCACGGCACGGTGCCGGGCGCCGAGCGAGGATGGGCCTACCAGCGCGAGATGGAGCTGCTCGTCGAGAGCGGCCTCTCGCCCATGGCGGTCCTCGTCGCCGGCACGCTGGAGAACGCCAGGTTCTTCCGCGCCGACGACCGGCTCGGCAGCGTCGAGCCGGGCAAGCTCGCCGACCTCGTCCTTGTCGAGGGCGACCCGCTGGCGGACATCCGCGCGATGCGCCGCGTGAAGCGGGTCATGTTGAACGGGAGGTGGGTCGCCCTGGCTCAGGGCGATCAGGCTCTGTCGGACGAGCCTTTGCGACGAGCTTTTGCGACGAGCCTTGCATGGATCGCGCCGCGGCCAGCGCGCGGCGCGCTCCGGTAAGGCCCTTCAGCCCATCTCGACTTCGACGCGCACCGTCTTGCCGGCCTGGGCCAGGGGGATCACGTTGCCCGCGACGGTCTTGCCGTCCACGGTGAGCTTCTTCACGCCCTTGCACACCCCCGAGTTCTTGACGCTGATCTCGTAGGTGGCGCCGCGGAAGCGGCGGGAGATGGAGAAGCTCTTCCAGGCCTTGGGCACGCAGGGATCGAGCTTCAGGCCGTCGTACTGGGGCTGCACGCCCAGGATCCCCTGGCTGACGGACACGAAGGTCCAGGCCGCGGTGCCGGTGAGCCAGGCATTCTTCGCTTCACCGAAGACCGGGGCGTCCTTGCCCGCGATCATCTGCGCATAGACGTAGGGCTCGGCCCGGTAGGTCTCGATCTGGCTCTCCTTGGCCGAGGGGCAGATGGAGAGATAGTACTCCAGCGCGCGCTCCCCTTCGCCCAGCAGACACCAGCCCAGGTGGATCCAGGTGTTGTTGTGGCAGAAGATGCCGGCGTTCTCCTTCACGCCCGGCGGGTACGAGGTGACCTCCCCGAGCTCGAGGTGGTAGGTCGAGTACGCGGGCTGCTGCAGCACGATGCCGTTCTTCGTGTAGAGGTGCTTGTGCACGCTCTCGAGCGCCTGCCTGGCGCGGCCGTTGTCCGCGCCGGCGCCGCCCAGCACGCACCAGCCCTGGCTCTCGATGAAGATCTTGCCCTCCTCGTTCTCGTTGGTCCCGACCGGCCGGCTCTCGGCGTCATAGGCGCGGCGGTACCACTCGCCGTCCCAGGCCTCCTTCTCGACCACGGCCAGCATCTCCGCGTACTGCTCGCGCATGCGCTCCGCGTCGGGCTTCTGGCCCATCCAGTCGTACAGGGCGGCCATCTCGCGGCTGGCGTAGAGGAAGAGGCCGGCGATCATCACGGACTCGGCCTTCGAGTCCTTCACGTCGCCCGCGGTCTGGAAGCTCTCGTTGGGCTCGGTGCTGAAACAGTTCAGGTTGAGGCAGTCGTTCCAGTCCGCGTGGCCGATCAGCGGCAGGCCGTGCGGGCCGCGCTTCTTCATCGTGTACGCGATGGACGTCTCCAGGTGGTGCAGGAGGTCCTCCTTGGAGCCCTGCTTGTCGGCGTAGCCCACAGCCTCCTTGAGGATGGCCCTGTCGCCGGTCTCCTTGATGTACGCGCACGTGGAGAGGATGAGCCACAGGTGATCGTCGTAGAAGTCGCCGCCGATGTCGGCGTTCCCCTTCTTCGTCAGCGGCTGGTACTGGTGGTAGCAGGTGCCGTCGCTGAGCTGGGTGGCGGCGATGTCGAGGATGCGCTGGCGGGCGCGCTCGGGGATGAGGTGCACGAAGCCCAGGAGATCCTGGTTCGAGTCGCGGAAGCCCATGCCCCGGCCGATGCCGGTCTCGTACATGCTGGCCGACCGAGAGAGGTTGAAGGTCGCCATGCACTGGTACTGATTCCAGGTGTTGAGCATGCGCCGCGCGTGCTCGTCCGGGCAGTCGGCCTGGAAGTTCGAGAGCAGCCCGGCCCAGTCGTCCTTCAGCTGAGCGAACGCGCCGTCCACGGCGCCGGGCGCCGAGTACTTGGCCAGGATCTCCTTGCCCTTCTGCTTGTTCATGACGAAGGGCGCCTTGAACTTCGGCAGGTCCCCCTGGTCCACGTACGAGAGCACGAAGCTCAGGGTCTCGCTCGCGCCGGGCGCGAGCGAGAGGCTCACCTGGTGGCTGCCGATCGGGTTCCAGCCGAACGCCTTGGAGTTCGTGGCCTTGCCCCTGGCCGGCACCTGGGCCTCGTGGAGGCCGTGGTGGACGCTGCCGCAGAAGGCGTCGCGGCTCGTGTCGAACCCGTCGGCGGCCCGCGTGCAGCCGAAGAGCGTGTAATGGGAGCGGCGCTCGCGGAGCTCGGTCTTGTGGTAGATGGCGCTCCCCTCGATCTCCACCTCGCCGATGGAGTAGGTGCGCTGGTAGTTCGTCATGTCGTTGAGCGCCTCGAAGAAGCAGAACTCCTGGAAGGAGAAGAGCTGGATATCCTTCTTCGCGCCGCTCTTGTTCGTGACCCGGGTGCGCCAGATCTCGACGTTCTCGCCGGGGACGATGAAGAAGAGCACCTCCACCTCGACGCCGTTCTTCTCGCCCGTGATCTTCGTGTATCCCAGGCCGTGGCGGCACTCGTAGCGATCGAGGGCCGTCTTGACCGGCTTCCACATGGGGTTCCACACGACCCCGCCGTCGTTCACGTAGAGGTAGCGCCCGCCGACGTCCATGGGCACGTTGTTGTAACGATACCGGGTGAGCCGGCGCAGCTTGGCGTCCTTCCAGAACGTGTAGCCGCCCGCCGTGTTGGTGCAGAGGCCGAACATCTCGTCCGAACCCAGGTAGTTGAGCCAGGGCAGCGGCGTGTCGGGCCGGGTGATCACGTACTCGCGGCTCTCGTCGTCGAAGTGGCCGTACTGATTGCTCATGGACGCGCGGTCTCCGTGGATTCGGTGGAGTCGAAAGCTGGGTCGAAAGCGGAGGGCTTCTTCCCCATCAGCGACAGAAAAAAACCCGGCGGCAGAGCTGCCCCGGGTCGGTGCCGATGAGTGTTGGGCTTGGGGCCTCCGAGCAAGCTCAGAGGGCCGCCACTCTAGATCCCGGCGCCTCCGGTTGTCAACGGGGCCTGCGGCGGCGTCCGGCGGCGGTTTTCCGGGGGGAATGCGGGGATCCGGGGGCATTCCACGCCACCGCCGGTGTGCGGCAGACAACCCAGGATTGCGACGCGGGGAGAATTTTACACAACGCTTCTCCGCGGGTGGGGGCGCGCCACGCAATGCAAGGAGGTGCAGTCATTTGAACATGAAGGCGGGAAGGCGGGAAGAAAACCTGAACGATCTTCCTGCCTTCCCGCCTTCCCGCCTTCGTGTGGAACCTCTCTGGGCAAATGACAGCACCACCCAATGCAATGAGTTGTTCGAACCGGCGCGTCGCACTCTGCGCGCGTATTCCCGTGATGGCTTAACCACGATCGCGCGACATGCCCCGCGGTCACTTCGTCTTGATACGGAACTCCACGCGTCGGTTCATGGCGCGGCAGCCCTCGTCGTTCGTGAAGCAGATGGCCGCGGCGGCGCCGTACCCCGGCGCCGTCATCGGCGTCGTGACGCCGCGCTGGACGAGGTAGCGGACCACGGCGTTCGCGCGGCGCTCGGACAGCTTGATGTTGTGCTCCACCGTCCCCTGGTTGTCCGTGTGCCCCTCGACCGTCAGCGCGGTGATCTCCGGGTGCGTCCTCAGGATGTGCGCCACCGCGTCGAGGACCGAGAACGACTCGGGCCGGATCTCGTCCTTGTCGAGGTCGTAGAAGATCGGCCGGGCGATCTTGATGCGATCCCCCTCGATGACCGCCTCGGCAGGCGCCGCCGGCTGGACGGGCGCCGGCGGAGGCGGAGGCGGCGGCGTGGCGCTCGCCGCCAGCGACATCTCGGCATTCGCCGACCCGCACCCCGCCGCAAGGACGCCCATGACCACAAGCCAGATCGCTCGGTTCGCTCGCATTTCGCGCCTCTAGCACGGGGCATCGCCCGGAAGAAGCGCCGGCGGCGGCCCGCCGACGTCCGACGCGGGTGCGAGCCGACGCGGCCGCGCGCCGGACCTGCGGAAGGCGCGGCGGCGATCCAGTATCGTTGCTGCGCGCACGCATGTCCGCCCCCGCGAACAACCCGAGCCTGATCGTCGGAATCGACCTCGGCACCACCCACACCGTCGTGGCATGGGCCGAGCGCGACGCCGAGCCCGGCGCGATCCGCGTCTTCTCCATCCCGCAGCTCGTGACCGCCACCGAGGTCGAGGCGCGCCCGCTGCTGCCCTCCCTGCTCTACGCGCCCCTCCCCGGCGAGGCGCCGGCCGACCCGTTCGGCGACGCGCCCTTCGCGATCGGCGAGCACGCGCGCCGGCGCGGCGGCGAGGTCCCCGGCCGGCTCATCGCCTCGGCGAAGAGCTGGCTCTGCCACCCCACCGTCGACCGCACCGCGCCCATCCTGCCGTGGGGCGCGCCCGAGGACGCGGCCTCCCTGCCGCGCGTCTCGCCGCTCGACGCGAGCGCCCGGCTCCTCGCCCACGTGCGGCGCACCTGGGACGACGCCTTCCCGGATCGCCCGCTCGCGGCGCAGGAGGTCGTGCTCACGGTGCCGGCCTCGTTCGATCAGGTCGCGCGCGAGCTCACCGTCGAGGCGGCCCGCAGCGCCGGCCTCTCGGCGCGGCTCCTCGAGGAGCCGCAGGCCGCGTTCTACGACTTCATGCGGCTCGCAGGCGCGGAGGGCCTCGACGCGCTGCTCGCCCGCTCGGGCGGCGACGCGACGGTCCTCGTCTGCGACGTCGGCGGCGGCACCACCGATCTGTCGCTCATCCGGGTCGCACGCGCCGCCGAGGGCCGCCCGGTCGAGGTCTCGCGCGTCGCCGTCGGCCACCACCTCCTGCTCGGCGGCGACAACATGGACCTCGCGCTCGCCCACCTGTGCGAGCCGCGCCTCGTCGGCGGCACGGGGGAGAAGCTCGACCCGGCGCGCTTCGGGCAGCTCGTGCTCGCCTGCCGCGCCGCCAAGGAGCGCCTGCTCGACGGCGGCGCCTCGGCCAGCGGCGTCGCCTCGGCCAACAGCGTCGCCTCGGCCGGCAGCCGCGACGCGCCCGCCCCGCCGGACGAGGCGCCGGTCACCGTGCTCTCGCACGGCGCGCGGCTCGTGGGCGGGGCGCTGACGACGCGCCTCGGCCGCGAGGAGGTCGAGGGGATCGTGCTCGACGGCTTCTTCCCGGAGGCGCCGCGCGACGCCCGGCCGCAGCGCGGGCGGAGCGGGCTCGTCGCGTTCGGCCTGCCCTACGAGCGGGACGCGGCGATCACCCGGCACGTGGCCTGGTTCTTCGCGCGCCACGCCCCCGAGGCGCGGGGGCCGACCGCGCTGCTCCTGAACGGCGGCGTCTTCCGCGCGCGCCGCGTCGCGGAGCGCCTCGCGCAGGTCATCGAGCGCTGGGGCGGCCCGCGGCTCGACGTGCTCCCGCACGCCGACCCCGACCTCGCGGTGGCGCGGGGCGCGGTCGCGTACGGCCTCGCGCTCGCGGGCCGCGGCGTGCGCATCGAGGGGGGCGCGGCGCGCGGCTACTACGTCGGCCTGGAGCCGCCCGCCGGCGGGGGGCCGCGGCCCGCGGTCTGCGTGGTGCCGCGCGGCGCGAAGGAGGGCAGCGTGCACGCGGCGGCCGGACGGACCTTCGCGCTCGCCGTGGGCCGCCCGGTCCGGTTCGACCTGTTCGCGTCGGACGACGCGCGCGCCGATCGCGCGGGCGACCTCGTCCCGCTCGAGGAGGACCGGTTCGAGGCCCTGCCGCCGGTCGCCGTGGCGTTCGACGCGGGGGACGCGGCGCGCGCCGCGGCGGGCAAGCAGGCCGAGGTGCGCGTCCAGATCGAGGGAGAGCTCACCGCGATCGGCACGCTGGATCTCGCCTGCGTCGAGGTGGGCGTCCCGGCGCCGCGCCGCTTCCGGCTGGCGTTCCAGCTGCGCGAGGACGGCCGCGGCGCGCGCGCTGCCGAGGGGGGCGCCCCCGAGGGGGGCGCCCCGGAGCGGGCGCAGGCGAGGCCTCCCGCCGCGGCGACGCTGGGCGGGAGGCGCCTCGAGGAGGCGCGGGAGGCGATCGAGCGGGTGTTCGGCAAGGGGCGGCCCGACGTCGCGCCGCGGGAGGTGAAGAACCTCGTCCGCGAGCTGGAGCGCGTCCTCAGCGAGCGCGCCACCTGGACGACCGAGACCGCGCGGGCGCTGTTCGATACCCTCGCGCCGAGCGCGCGCTCGCGGCGGCGCTCGGCCGACCACGAGCGCGTGTTCTGGTCGCTCGCCGGCTACTGCCTGCGCCCGGGCTTCGG
Source organism: Sorangium sp. So ce887 (assembly GCF_051521455.1). Classification (NCBI taxonomy): domain Bacteria; kingdom Pseudomonadati; phylum Myxococcota; order Polyangiales; family Polyangiaceae; genus Sorangium; species Sorangium sp. So ce887. The sequence goes on from NZ_CP150354.1 coordinate 9,126,656, forward strand.
CGACGCGGGCGATCCGGCGCGCGTCGCCGCGATCGCGCCGCTCTTCGCCGAGCGGCTCGCGTTCCCGCAGGAGGCGCGCTCCTGGCAGCAGTTCTGGATCGCGTGGCGCCGCATCGCGGGCGGCCTCGACGAGCCGCTGCAGGTCGCGATCCGGGATCTCGCGGATCCGTTCCTGGCCCCGGCCGAGCAGCGGCTGAAGAAGCCGAAGGGCGTGAAGCCGGAGGCGCTCGACGATCTGCTCGAGCTCTGCGCGTCGCTCGAGCGCGTGCCCGCCGGGCGGCGGAGCGAGCTCGGCGCCTGGATCCTGGAGCGCACGTGGACCGACCGCGACGCGCGGCTCTGGGCGGCGATCGGCCGCATCGGGGCGCGCGTCCCGGCCTACGCGAGCGTTCATCATGTGGTGTCGCCGGCGGCGGCCGAGCGGTGGCTCGACCACCTGATGCGCGAGAAGTGGCAGGAGCTGCCGTCCGCCGCGCCGGCCGCGGTGCAGCTCGCGCGCAGGACCGGCGACCGGGCGCGCGACGTCTCGGACCGGATCCGCGGCGAGGTGGAGCGGCGGCTCGTCAAGGCGGGCGCGCCCGAGGCGTGGGTCAGAGCGGTGCGCGAGGTCGTGGCCGTGGAGGAGGCCGAGCGCGCGGCGTTCTTCGGAGAGGGGCTGCCGGTGGGTCTGCGGCTCGTGAGCGAGTAGGGCTTCGGTTCAGACCGAATTCGCTCAACGAGCCGACAATACGCTGCATGATGGGCAACAGCGAAGAAGGCCTTCGCAACAGGTGGATTGCGCAATCGACCTTCTCGGACGGGCCGATCGGGCGCGTGGTGGCGACGAATTCAGGGGAGCTCTACCGAGTCGAAGATGTCGTATCCGAGCGCCCCCGCCGCCTCGGTGCCGGCCTCAGTTCCAGAAGGTGCAGGCGCCGTCCACGCAGCCGCAGGACAGCCCCGGGCTCGTGCAGTCGCAGGTCGAGGCCCCGCCGCTCACGGCAGGGTTGTAGCAGAGCTCCGAGCCGCAGCCGCCGATGGCGCAATCGGCGTCCGAGGTGCACGCATCACCGCTGTTCCGGATGCAGCGCCCGCTGGCCGGCGTCCTGTCGCCGGAGGCCGCCTCGATGCACGCCTCGAGCTCCGGCGTCGCCCGCCAGCCGCACTCGCCCGACTCGCCCCGCTCGCACTCGCCGTGCTTCGGGTAACACGCGTACTCCTCGCGGAACTCACACGTGGTGATGACGTCCTCGTCCGCGCAGACCTGCCCGCTGCAGCCAGTCACCACGCACGGGGCAGGCTCGCCGCCCCCGAGGCACGCCTCGAGCTCCGGCGTCGCCCGCCAGCCGCACGCGCCCGACTCGCCCCGCTCGCACACGCCGTGATCGGCGTAACACGCGTACTCCTCGCGCCACTCGCACGTGGTGACCACGTCGTCGTCGGCATCGGCGCAGACCTGACCGCTGCAGCCGGTCACCACGCACGGGGCAGGCTCGCCGCCCCCGAGGCACGCCTCGAGCTCCGGCGTCGCCCGCCAGCCGCACTCGCCCGACTCGCCCCGCTCGCATACGCCGTGCTTCGGGTAACACGCGTACTCCTCGCGGAACTCGCAGTCGGTGACCACGTCCTCGTCCGAGCAGACCTGACTGCTGCAGCCGGTCACCACGCAGGACCCAGGCGGGCCACCCGCAGACCCGCCGCCCCCAGGCCCAGATCCGCCGCCCTCGACCGGGCCCTGACAGCCCTTGCCCTTGGCGCCGGTGAGCAGGGGGACGAAGAGCAGAAGCATCGCAACGACGAGCCGATGACGCTTGTTGAACAGATCCATAATCAAGCCTCCTATCCAATGATCGACCCTGCCACCCGGCAGCCGCTGGCGCCAGGATTTGATGGCCGCGTCACCGAACCGGGCCGGCGCGTCCTCGAAGCGTGAACGCGATCTCCCGCCGTGACGAGCCGCTTCTCACAAGGGGCGCGATCCGCCCTCCAGGTCATGAAAGCTCAGCCGGGATCACGGCGCACCGGCGGCGACGAGGCGCACGCTTTGCGGGCGAACCCCGGCCGCGGCTGCCCACGGGGCTGCACACTCTGGCACAGGCCGAACATGCACCGTCGAAATCCGGGCATTTTTGCGGTCTTCTGCCTGGCCTGAGGCTTGCTAGATGCGCCGTGCACGGGACGCGGATAGCGCAACACGCACCGGCGCAGCCATGACGCCCTGTGTCTTCGTGAACGAGGTGAACCATGACCTTCCTGTCTAGAACTTACGCCGGCTGGCTCGTCCTTGTGGCGGCAGCAGCATCGGCCGGACTCGCCGGCTGCAGCAAGGGAGGCGCGACCGGGCCTTCGCCGGAGGACGCTCCGACCGACTTCATCTCTGGCAATCCGAGTGGGAGCGACGACAGAGAGGGCGAGGACGGCGGCAGCGTCGTCGCCGCCGGTAGTACCGGCTCCGGAGACAGCGCCGGGGCGCCGGACGAAGGAGCGGACGACGACCCGGAGCGCGCGATCACCGAGGCCGACATCATCCAGGTCAAGGACGGCAAGCTCTACGCGCTCTCGCAGTACGCGGGGCTCAGCGTCATCGACATCTCGCGGCGCGACCGGCTGAGCCTGCTCGGGCGCTATCGGGCGAGCGGAATGCCCTTCGAGATGTACCTGCGTGACGGCATCGTCTACGCGATGTTCTCGTCGTGGACGCAGTATCTCTACGACGCGGACACCGGCGAGTACACCTATGAGGAGTCGAGCCGCATCGAGGCGCTCGACGTCTCCGACCCGTCGGATATCCGGCTGATCGGCTCGTTCGACCTGCCGGGCACCCTCTCCGACTCGCGCATCGTCGGCGACGTGCTCTATGCCGTCACCTTCGAGAACAACTCGTGCTGGGGGTGCGGAAGCTCGCCGAACACCACCGTCACCTCCCTCGCCGTCGGCGACCCCGCCGAGATCAGCGTGGTCGACAAGCTGAGCTACAAAGACGACGACCCCTACGGCTACGGGTGGCGTCGCAGCGTGAGCGTCACCCAGGACCGCATGTATGTCGCGGGCATCGAGTGGAACGGCTCCGACGACGAGGGACACTCCACCATCCAGGTCATCGATATCTCCGACCCCGGCGGCGACCTCGTCGAGGGCACGAGCGTCGAGGCCGTCGGCCAGATCCAGAGCCGCTGGCAGATGGATGAGCACGAGGGCGTCCTCCGCGTCGTCAGCCAGCCCGGCACGTGGTGGAACAACGCGGCACTTCCCGGCGTCCAGACCTTCACCGTCGCGTCCTCGCAGGAGCTCACGCCCCTCGGCTACACCGAGCTCACCCTGCCCCGGCCCGAGTCGCTGCGCTCCGTCCGCTTCGACGGCGACCGCGCCTACGCCATCACGGCAGAGCAGACCGACCCGCTGTTCACCATCGACCTCAGCGACCCGGAGCACCCCGCCCAGCTCGGCGAGCTCGAGATGCCCGGCTGGGTCTATCACATGGAGCCGCGCGGCGACCGGCTGCTCGCCCTCGGGTTCGACAACGCCTCCGACGAGGGCTCGCTCCACGTCTCGCTCTTCGACGTCTCGGATCTCACGACCCCGACGATGCTGGAGCGCATCCACTTCGGCGGCTCGTGGGGGAACTTCGCCGAGGACCAGGACCGGATCCACAAGGCCTTCACCATCCTGGACGACCTCGGCACGATCCTCGTGCCGTACAGCGGCTTCGAGGTCAATGACGACAAGGGCTGCGGCTCGTACCAGAGCGGCATCCAGCTCATCGACTTCACGACCGACACGCTCACGAAACGCGGCTCCGCCCCCGCGCGCGGCCAGGCGCGGCGCGCCTTCGTCCACGACGAACGGCTCTTCGCCGTCTCCGATCAGGAGGTCGGGACGTTCAACATCGACGACCGCGGCGCCCCGGTCGAGGTCACCGACCTCAGCCTCGCGACGATCGTCAGCAACGCGGTCGCCACCGGCGATCTCGTGGTCCGCATGAGCGCGGACTGGTGGACGAGCGGCCCGCAGCTCGAGGTCGTGTCGGCCGCGGATCCGGCCCGCACCGAGCCGATCGGGAAGCTCGACCTCGCGGCGCTGACCTCCGCGTCGGATGTTGAGTGCTACGGATCCGGCATCGCCGACGCGCGCCTCTTCGCGCACGGGCAATACGCGACCCTGCTCTGGCCCTCGTACGCGGACTGGACCAAGACGCACCTCGCCGTCATCGATCTCAGGGACCCCGAATCTCCCCGGATCGCGAGCCAGCGCGAGCTGCCGTTCAGCAGCCGCGCGCTCTACTGGTACGGGTACTCCGTCGCCGTCATCCCGACGGGCGACTCCGTGGTGCAGGCAGGGAGCACCCTTGTGATCCGCAACGCCAGCGAGGAGTACTACTACTACGACGAAAACGGCGCCCAGCAGCCGGCGCCCGCGGAGACGACGCTCGAGGTCCTCGACCTCTCCAACCCGTCGAACCCGGTGCACCGCTCGGTGGCGCTGCCCTCCGGCGCTGGCTACACGGGCCTGCAGATCGACGGCACCACCGTGCTGACGTCGCACTGGGTGCCGCTGCCGGAGGACCCCTTCAGGGCGCGCTTCTACCTCGACCGCATCGACGTGTCCGACCCGTCCTCGCCGGCCGTGCTGACGCCGGTCAACGTGCCCGGCTCGCTGCTCGCCTTCGACGGCACGAACCGCCGCGCGCTTACGATCGATTACGAGATGGTCGAGTTCGAGGTGCCGAACTATCAGGCGTGTTACAGCGAGTTCGCGCAGAACACCGGCTTCCAGCCGATCGACCAGGAGAACTGGGAGGGACCCGGGATCTGCCGAGGGATGCGCCGCGCGCTCAAGCTCCTCGACGTCGGCAGCGAGACCGCGCGCCTCCGCGACGAGAGCCCGATCGACGACGACACCGGCATCTGGCAGGTGCTCGTGGGCGACGACCGCGTGTTCATGTACACCTACGTGAACTACGCCGTGCCGAACGGCGAGTCCCCGTACGGCATCACCGTGGCCAGCGGGCTCGAGGAAGGCAGCATCGAGCTCGTGACGAAGCCGATCCCGGAGCTCAGCAACGCCTCGCCGGTCCTCGCGGACGGGACGCGCCTCCTCGTGTCCGGCTACAGCCCGCCCTCGCTCGCGGTCCTCGACGCGTCCGACCTCGACGAGCTGACGTACGAGACGAAGGCCGAGCTCTCCTCGTACGTCTACCGGGTGACGCTCGACGGCGACCGCGCGCTCTGCTCGCTCGGGCACCACGGGCTCGAGGTCGTCGACCTCGGGAACTGACCCGCGCGCCGCGCCTTCGCTGCCCGCCGCCCGTCACGGGCAGCGCAGCGAAGGCGCCGCCCGACCCCTACCTCCCCCGTAGATCTGCCCGAGCTTCTGCACGCAATCCCACGCGTACACGGCGCCTGAGCTCAGCAGGAGCCCCGGCAGGATCACCGCCGACCAGGCGAGCGAGAGCCGCACGAGCGGCGCGGGGCGCTCCGCCTCCTCCAGGAACGCGGCGCGGGCGCGGCGCCGGATCGCGTCGGCCCGGGCCGGGTCGAGCGAGACGACCGGCAGCTCGGCGAGGCCTCTCGCCAGCGGATCCTCTTCTGACAACGGCTTCATCGGGAACCTCCCCGCGCGCCTCGGTCCGCGGCGTCCGTGGCGGGGATCGGCGGCATCGATCCCCGCCGGGGCCGCTCAGCATTTCGCTTTTCGAGGCAGGCCGCAAGCTCGGCGCGGGCGCGCGAGAGGCGCTTGCGCGCGGCGTCCTCGCGGAGGCCGAGGACCCGGGCCACCTGCGCCGTCTCGAGCCCCTCGACGGCGCCGAGGAGCAGCACCTCGCGGTGCCCCGCCGCGAGGCTGCGGAGCGCCTCCTCGAGCGCCGCCACCTCGGCGCGGGCGTCCGCGGCGCCCTCGGGCCCGGGCGCGGCCGGCGCGGGCTCGCGGGAGAACAGCGCGGCGCGGGCGAGATCGAGCACGGCGGAGCGGCGGTGGCTCCGGTAGCGGTTCCGGGCGATCGTGAACAGCCACGCGGCGAGATCGGTGTCCTCGGCCAGCCGGCCGGCGGGCGCGGCGCTGCAGTTCGCGCGGCGGCCGGAGCTCGGGAAGCTCAGGTTCATCGCGGCGATGGGGCTGACCACGCTGGTCGCGACGGTCCACGCGACGTGGATCGCGCTCGGCGCGGTGTTCAGCTACCTGTCGGATCCGGCGAAGGTGCCGGACGGCGGGCTTTCGCGGGTGCTCGTCGTGGGGCTGATGGAGAGCACGCGGCCCGGCTCGCTCGGCGGGCTGTTGCTCGCGCTCGCGTGCCTGCTCTCGGCGGTGGGCATCCTGCGCGCCGGACGGGCGCCGTCGGGCGGCGGCGGCGCGCTCCGCGGCGAGGCGCGCGACGCGCACGCGTGAGGGCCGCGCGGCCTGCGCTCCTCGAGGAACGCGCGGCGGGACGGCGCCGGCAGGCTCCGCCCGCCGCCGGCGCTTGGCGCCGGGGCCCGGCTGCGGCACACAAGGTCCATGGGCAGAGCCGAGCTCGGGCAGCTGATCGATCGCGGAGGGCTCGACGCCTCGGACGGCGCGCGGGGGCGCCTCGCGATCGCGGTCCCGGCGGCGTGGGCGTGCGATCGCGCGGACATCGAGATCACCGTGCCAGCCCTCGTCGCCTGCGCCCGCTGCGACGGCGGCGGCTGCGACAGCTGCGCCCGGAGCGGCGCCCACCGCGCCCCGGCCGAGGTCGCTGCGAGGACGCTGCGGCTCCGGCTGCCCCCGGATCTCACCGGCGGCGTGACGCTCCGCCTGGTGCGCCCCTTCGGCGAGCACGCCCCGCTCGACCAGCTCTTCGTCGAGCTCCGCGAAGGCGACGCGGCGTCGCCTGGCGTGCTCCGCGTCACGCCCCCCCCGTCGGACGCGCTCGCGCGCTCCTCGACGCCGGGCGGCGGGCGCCTGCGCGGGCTCGGCGCGCAGCTCAGCACGCCGGCCGTCCTCGCGACCCTCGCCGCGATCGCGGCGGTCGTGGGGCTCCTGCTCGGCCGCTGAGCGCGCCGGTCGCGGGCGTCCCTGGACGCCCCGCGGATCGCGCGCGTCCTCCGTCGGGCGCGGCCGCGCCGCGGATCGCGCGCCGCCGCCCTCGGCAGACGCGGGCGAGGCCGCCCGCAGGGTCTCGCTGCCGTGCAGGGCTCATGCTAGCGAGAGCCTCGCGGAAGCGCGCGGGAGTCGATCGCGCCGCCACGGCCGCGGACGGAGAGCAAGCACATGAGCCTCAGCGAGCCCATGCGGGCCAGGATCGCCACCATCATCCGCGAGAACGACGTCGTCCTGTTCATGAAGGGGACGCGGACCATGCCTCAGTGCGGCTTCTCCGCCACGGTGGTGAGCATGCTCGACGAGCACCTGCCCGAGTACCGGACGGTGGACGTCCTCTCGGATCCCGCGCTGCGCGACGGCATCAAGGAGTTCTCGAGCTGGCCCACGATCCCGCAGCTCTACATCCGCGGCGAGTTCGTCGGCGGCTGCGACATCGTGAAGGAGCTGCACGCGACAGGGGAGCTGGTGAAGACGCTCGGGCTCGCGCAGGGCGAGCCGCAGGCGCCGCCCTCCATCCGCGTGACCCAGGCGGCGATCACCGCGTTCGCGTCCGCGCGGGAGTCCGACGCCGACTTCGTTCACATCGAGATCGACCCCTCGCACACCTACGGCCTCTACTTCGGCCCGAAGCAGGCAGGCGACGTCGAGGTCGAGGCCGGCGGGATGGTGTTCCTGCTCGACCGGGCGAGCGCGCGGCGCGCCGAGGGGCTGTCGATCGACTTCGTCGATGGCGCCTCCGGCGGCGGCTTCAAGCTGGAGAGCCCGAACGACTCGCCGAAGGTCAAGCAGCTCTCGCCCGCCGCGCTCAAGGCGATGCGCGACGGCGGCGAGACGCTCGAGCTCTTCGACGTCCGGACCGAGCAGGAGCGCAAGCTCGCGAATATCGAGGGGGCTCGCCACCTCGACCAGGAAGGCCAGCAGTACCTGGAGACGCTCGCCAAGGACGCGCGGATCGTCTTCCACTGCCACCACGGCGGGCGCAGCCAGGCGGCCGCCGAGCACTACCTCGCGAAGGGTTTCCGGAACCTCTACAACCTCCAGGGCGGGATCGACGCGTGGTCGCAGGACGTGGACCCCTCGGTGCCGCGGTACTGACCGCCCCCGCCCGCGACGCGCTCGCGACGAGGATCGCGCAGGCGTCACACCGAGATTAGATTTTTACAATTACAGCGCAACCTATTCCGCGGATCCTCCAGGGTTGCCCGGGATCGGGTATGCCTACCGTGTGGGTGCTGACGATCAGTCCACGGTCAGGGCGTCCGACGCAGAGGCGGCGCCCACGGCGGCGGCGACGCCCGGCCTCGTGGTCATCTTCACCCGGGGGCGGCCTGCGTGCGCGCCGATCCCGCTCGGGGACGGCGCGGTCGTGCTCGGTCGTGCGTCTGCGGACGACACGGTGGTCGTCGACGACGAGCAGGTGTCGCGCCGGCACACCCGCATCGCGCTCTCGGGCCAGGGCCTGCAGATCACCGATCTCGGCAGCAGGAACGGCACCTTCGTCGACGGCGAGCAGGTCGAGGAGCAGGTCTTCCCGTCGCTGCCGCGCTTGCTCCGGATCGGGGGCACGCTGCTGCGCTTCACCGCCGACGTCGCGCCGTTCCAGCGGGGCGGCGTCCTGGAGCACGTGGACGAGGTCGTCGGCCCCACGCTGAGGCAGACCCGCGAGCTGATCGCCCGCGCGGGGGCGCGCGGCGAGACGCTGCTGCTCACCGGGCCGAGCGGCTCGGGCAAGGAGCTCGCGGCGCGCGCCTTCCACGCGGCGACGGGGCGCGGCGGCCCCTTCGTCGCCGTGAACTGCGCCGCGATCCCGGAGGGCCTCGCGGAGCGGCTGCTCTTCGGGGCGCGGCGCGGGGCGTACTCGGACGCGAACGCCGACGCGGAGGGCTATGTCCAGGCCGCGCACGGCGGCACGCTGTTCCTCGACGAGATCGGGGAGCTCGATGCGTCGGTTCAGCCCAAGCTGCTCCGCGTCCTCGAGACGCGCGAGGTGCTCGCGCTCGGCGACACGCGCCCGCGCAAGGTGGAGTTCCGGCTCTGCGCGGCCACCCTGAGGGATCTCCAGGCCGAGGTCGCGGCGCGCCGTTTCCGGGAGGACCTCTACTACCGGATCGGCCGGCCCGAGGTGCGGATCCCCGCGCTGACGGAGCGGCTCGAGGAGCTGCCCTGGCTGATCGCGGCGGAGCTCCGGCGCGACGGCGCGCGGCTCGCGCAGGGCGTCAGCCTCGTGGAGTCGTGCGCGCTGCGCGCGTGGCCGGGCAACGTGCGGGAGCTGCTCCGCGAGGTGCGGCAGGCGGGCCAGTCGGCGCACGCGGCCGGGCGCGCCGTGGTGGCGGCGTCGGACCTCGCGCCGTCCGCGGGCCTCGACATCACGGAGGTCGCGAAGCGCACGCCGGCGCCGGTGGAGCTGCGGCGGATCGCCATCGAGATGGCGCTGCGGCGCGAGCAGGGGAACGTCACGCGCGCGGCCCGCTCGCTCGGGATGCACCGGAACCAGCTGCGCCGGTGGCTCGTCCGCCACGGGGTCGACGCGGCGACCTTCGCCGGCACGGGCGCAGGCAAGGACAGCGGAGCAGCCAAGGAGTCGTCATGAGCTCACACACCACGGTTCGAACCACGGATCTGTGCGATGACCACCCGGACGCCGTCGCCGTCGCCGATCCGATCTTCCGGGATTACGGCGGGGCTCGCCTGTTTCACGGGCCCGTCTCGACGGTGAAGGTCCACGAGGACAACGTGCTCGTCCGCAAGGCGTTCGAAGAGCCGGGCCAGGGGCGGGTGCTGGTCGTGGACGGAGGCGGCTCGCTCCGCTGCGCGCTCCTCGGGGACAACATCGCCGCGATCGCGCATCAGAACGGCTGGGCCGGGGTGCTCGTGTACGGCTGCATCCGCGACGCGGAGGAGATCGCCCGCATCCCGATCGGCGTGAAGGCCCTCGCGACGCACCCGCGAAAGAGCAACAAGAAGGGCGCGGGGGACCGCGACGTCGCCGTGACGTTCGCCGGGATCACCTATGTTCCTGGCGGGTTTGTCTATGCCGACCACGACGGGATCGTCTTCGCGCAGAGGGCGCTCGTCTGAGGAGCGCGCAGGCGCGCTCGCGCCTCGGCGGGGCAAAAACGCACGTTACCGAGCAATTTCGCCACACCGGAGGAGGGCGCCGCGCGGCAGTTGCTCGCGGGATGGATGGGCTCGGCTCCGGTCTGGACGCGCGGGCGTCGCGCGCCGCGTCGAAGCGCGCTGCCTGGCGCGGCCGATGCATTGGCGCCGGAGCTACCCACACCTCGTAGATACGGGAGGACAAGAATGAGCAACATCACGTCCGAGCTGAAGAGCGATCTGACCAAGAGCCTGGAGTCGCTCCAGACCCTGCGCGACGAGATCCGCGTCAGGCTCCACCTCGCCGGCATGGAGGCGAAGGACGCCTGGGGCAAGCTGGAGCCCACGCTCCTCGACGCCGAGAAGCTCGCCGAGGACGTCTCCGAGACCTCGCGGAACGCGCTGCGCGACATCCTGGAGAAGGTGAAGGAGTTCCGCTCGTCGCTTCCCTCCTGATCGCGGCGTCGACATGACGGCGTGAGTGAAGAGAGCGCCTCTCGACGGCGAGGGCGCGATGGGTGGCGCTCACCAGGAGCCTGGTGGGCGCCACCTGCTTTGTGCGTCCGGGCCTCGCCCGAGCGCCCGGCGCCCCCGCGCTGGATCACCCGCGCAGCGCGGCCGCCACGGCGCGCGCGACGTTGCCCCACCGTGGATCGGCAGCGCAGGCAGCGAGCCGCTCGCCCACGACGTGAGAGCGCCGGTGATCGACGAAGCCGGGCGGCCGAGGGAAGGTGGTGAGCGGCGCGCGCAGGAGGGTCTTCTCGACCTGCCCGAGCATCGCCGTGTTGTGCACGAAGCCGAGCCCGCTCTGGATGTCCGCGAGCGTGGCGCTCGGGTGGCCGCCCCAGGGTGGAACGACGATCGCGTGCGCGGCGGCGGGCGCCTGGTTCACCGCGATCACGCCGTACCGGAGCTCGAGGAGGGCGCGGTCGAGCGCGGCGCCGACGGCGGGGTCCTCCTCGCTGATCGGGTGCGCGATGATCGACGCGCCCAGGGTGCCCTGGAGGCGGTCGTTGCAGAGGCGGGTCGCCGCTTCCAGGAACTCCACCGGATCGCTCGAGCCGATCTCGACGATGGAGAGGACGCCGCAGAGCGGCTCGGTCGAGAACAGCGGCTCGTCGGCGTCCGACGCGGAGAGCCCGGCGATCAGCGTCCACGGGAGCGCGCCCGGCCCGGGCTCGCCGATGCGCACGACGCCGCACGGCAGCGGCGCGTCGGCGGAGCCGTCGAGGCGCTCGCGCTCGAGCGGCGGGCGCCCGGCCGTGAGCGCGGCGTGCCGCGCCTCGGCCTCCGGATGGGCGGCGCGCCGCGGCGGCACCGCGGCGAGCGCGCGGTGGAGCATCCGGAGGAGCAGCGGCCGCTGCACGAAGCCCCTGGGCAGCACGAGGACGTGCGCCGCGGGGTCGCCGAGCGAGGCGCTGCTCACGATCCGGCTCGCGAGGAGCCTCACCTGGAACCAGAGCTCGTCCTCGCCGTAGAGCCACGGCGTCACGAGGACGGGGTGGATGCCGCCGAGCACCGAGGAGACGGGCTTGTCGAGCAGCCGCTCTCCCGACGCCCGCCGGCGCGTCTGCAGAGGGCCCGGGGGCCCCCAGACGAGCGCGTCGTGCGCCGCCGCCGCGCCGTTGACGTGGACCTCCGAGACGGCGGGGTGGGCCGCGAGGTAGGCGGCCGCCTCGGCGCCGCCGTACACGAAGCGGAGGAGTCCGCGCGAGACGAGCGGCGCGAGGGCGCGCTCGAGGAGGGCGCCGAGGGGGGCGCTCCCGGGGCTCATCGCGAGCGCCACGACCCGCCCGTCGACGAAGAGCTCGTGGAGCGCATCCCGGAGCGGGAGGCTCGCGACGTCGCCCGCGCCGAGCACGAGCGCGACGCCGCCCTCGGGGTCGCGCTGCTGGTAGAAGCGCGCCTGCTCTTCCCGGACGCCGGCGCGCGTCGCTCCGGGCTGCATCAGGGCGCGCACGCGGAGGGGCCCGTGGAGCGCGGCGTCCTTCAGGCCCGCCGGGAACACGTCCACCTCGATCCGGCCGTCGGCGCGGGCGCGCACCGCCCCGCGGCCGAGCCGCGGGCGGCCGCGCGCGGCGATGTCCTCGAGCGCCTCGGCCAGGAGGCGCACCTGCGAGAGCGTCGCGCACGGCCCCGTGAGCCACGCCTCGCCGCTCGCCGCCGCGCCGGGGTCGAGCCCCGCGGCGGCGCACGACGCCTCGACCTGCGGGCGCGCGGCGGCGAGCAGGCCCGGGAGCAACGAGCGGAGCAGGGAGGCCTTCTCGCGGGCCGGCATGCGCGCGAACCCGAGGGCCGCCTCGCCCAGCTCGAACAGCGCGCGATCGAGCTCTGCCGGGGAGGTCTCGGCGCCGCGCGCCGCGCCCGGATCGGCCGCCGGCACGGCCGCGGGCCCGCTGGAGGCGAGGCTTCCGGGCGCGGGAACGGCAGCGGTGACGACGTCGGGGACCGGCGGCATTGGGACGGAGACTACAGGCAGCAGATCGCGCGCGCGAGCGCAGCGACGGTTCGCGGCGCGCGTGTAGCCGGCCTGCTCGGGATTCGGTAGAGTCGACCGCCATGGATTGCGCTTTCACCACGGGTCGGGGCCCAGCGCGCGCGCCCTCCTCCGGGATGGCCCCCCGCTCGGCAGCCTGCGGCGTGCTGCTCGGACTCGGCGCGCTCCTCCTCGCGCCCGCGTCGGCGGCGCAAGAGCCCGCTCAGCCGCTCCCGCAAGGCCAGGGACAGCCCGGCGGAGCTGCCCAGCCGCAGACCGGGTATCCTCAGCAGCAGGGTTATCCTCAGCAGCAGGGTTATCCTCAGCAGCAGGGTTATCCTCAGCAAGGCTATCCCCAGCAGCAAGGCTACCCCCAGCAGGGTTATCCTCAGCAGCAAGGCTACCCTCAGCAGCAAGGCTATCCCCAGCAGGGCTATCCTCAGCAGCAAGGCCATCCCCAGCAGGGCTACCCTCAGCAGCAAGGCTATCCCCAGCAAGGCTATCCCCAGCAGGGCTACCCTCAGCAGCAAGGCTATCCCCAGCAAGGCTATCCCCAGCAGGGCTACCCTCAGCAAGGCTATCCCCAGCAGCCGCCCGGCTATGATCAGGGTTACGCCCTCCCGGCCGGACCGCCGCCGCCCCCGATGCCGCCCGAGGCGACCTGCTGCCGCTGGTCGGTCCGCTACAACGCCCTGGATCTCCTCTTCGGCCGGGTGACCTTCGAGGGCGAGATCGCCATCCTCGGACCGCTCACCATCGGCCTCGCGCCGTCCTGGATCTGGGGCTCTCTCGAGGACGCGACGATGGACACGACCGGATACGCGCTCGCGGCCGACATCGGTATCTACGTGGAAGGCAAGCCGCTACGGGGGTTCTGGGTGAAAGGACGCCTCGGCTACGAGTCGTTCGAGGCGGTCTACACGCCTTCCCAGGCCGTCACCGGGAAGCGCGACGTGAGCAGCGCCGTCCTCGGCCTCATCATCGGGAGCACGAACATCTTCAGCCGCGACGGCGGGTTCGCCATGTCGGGCGGGTTCGGGCTCGGCGTCGCGCTCGCCCCCCCGGCGGAGGTCACCGCAGGCAACTACCAGCCGTACGTCTTCTACGAGAAGACGGGCAAGATCAAGCTCATGGGGTCGCTCTCGCTCGGCGTCGCGTTCTGATCACGCCCGCTGCCCCCTGATCGGCGATCGCGCAGGCAGCGCGGCCCCCGCCGCGTCGGCAGGCCGGCGCCGGGGGCCGAGCGCCGCCCCCAGAACTTGGCCCCGCGCGCGGCGCCGTGGGACGTCTGCACCATGCCCTCTCGCATCGCCCGCCGCCCCGGGCCGGCGCTGCTGCTCCCGCTCCTGGCGGCGCTCGTGTCGCTCGCGTTCGCGCTCCCGGCGCGCGCGTGGGTCGAGGTGCACGTCGCCGGAGACGACGTGCGGCTCGCGATCGACCGGGCCGGCGCCGCCACGGTCGAGCACAAGGTCACCTTGAAGATCTCGGGCGGGCCGCTCCGCACGCTCGACATCCGCGGCGTCGACCCGGACGCCGAGCTCGATCCGGGCAGCTACGCCGTGCCCCTCAAGGCCGCGGAGGCGAGCTCGCTCGCGTCCGCGACGCCGGTCGCGCTCGAGCTCCTTCCGCCCGATCTCCGCCCGCGCGAGGACGGGACGCCCCGCCCGCCGGCGCTGCGGGCCCGCTTCGACGGCAAGGGCCTGAGCCGCGGCGTGTTCGTGCTCTTCTTCCGCTACCGCACGGACCTCATGAAGCGAGGGCTCATCCAGCAGGACGGCCCGAGCGCCCGCATCTCGTGGACCGGGCCCCTCTGGGACGACGGCTACGACTCGGCGCGGCTCACCGTCGCGCTCCCGGCCGCGCCCGACGAGCCGCGCGTCGACGAGCCGCGCGCCGACGCGGCGGGCGAGGCGCCGGACGAAGGCGCGTTCGCGGCGCCGACGACGCTCTCCACGCTCCGCCGCTCGGTCGACAAGGACGAGATCGAGCTGCTCCGCCCGTACGCCCCGAAGGCCGAGCCGATGGGGTGGGCGATCCGCGCCGACGCGCGCGCCTTCCAGCCCGAGCCCGCCGCGGCGCCACCGGGCGCCGACGTGCTCGGACGGCTGGCGGACGCCGCGGCCTCGAGCCCCGACCGCAGCCGCACGCTCTACCTCGCCGCCGGCGCGGTCCTCTTCGCGCTCTACAGCGCCCTCGTCGCGCTCAAGGGGCGCGAGCACGAGCGCCTCGCGCGCGCCGCGGGCGTCGCGCCTCGGCCCCTCGTCCCGATCCCGCTCGCGCCGCGCGCCGCCCTCGCGGGGCTCGCGCTCGTCGCGGGCGTCGCGCTGGAGCTCCTGCTGCGGGACGGCACGGCGGGCGCCGCCCTCGTGGTCGCGGCGACCGCGCTCGCGGCGCACCGCACCCCCCGCCCGGAGCGCGCCGGCGCGGCCCTGCGGCGCCCGGGCAAATGGCTCCCCGTCTCGGAAGCCGAGGCCTTTCGCGAGCCTCCGCGGGCGCGCGGCGTCTACCTCGACGTCTCGACGCGCGCCGGCAAGGCGCTGCTCGCCGCGCTGCTCGGCGCGCTCGGCGCGGGCGTCTACACCGTGGCGGGCATCTCGCCGTACCACGCCCACCTGCTCGCGCTCGACGCGACGGCGCTGCTCGCGATCTTCTGCACCGGCCGCCTCGCCGAGCTCCCCGCCGATCCGGCGGCGCGGCCGGTCGCGTTCCTGCGCGACGTCGCGCGGCGCGTGCGGCGGTCCATCAAGGCGCCCGCGAGCGCGGCGCCACGCCCCGCGGCCAAGACGCCCGCGAGCGCGACGGCCAGGGCGACAAGCGCGGCGGCCCGCGCCGCGGCCACGGCGCCGGAGCTCCGCATCGTCGGCCGCCTCCGCATCCCGGACGGCAGCCCCGACGCCGACGAGCTCCGGCTCGGCCTCTCGCCGCGCGCAGCGCTCCCCGGCTTCGTGGCGATCGAGATCGGCGTCGTCTACGCGTCCGGCGCCGGCGGCGCCATCGGGCTGCCCGAGGTCCTGCTGCGCGTCGCCCCGGGCTCGCCGTGCGAGCGCGCCGTCGAGCGGCTCGCGAAGAGCGGCCGGTCCTCGCGCGGCCGGCGCCCCGGCGAGCGCGTGCTCGCCTTCACGCCGCGGCTGCCGACCGCGCGGATGACGGCGGCCATCGCCGCCGCGCTCGCCCGCGCCGTCTCCACCCCGCCCGCGGGCGCCACGCCGACCAAGCCGCAGGGCGCCGGCGCGAGCAGGGCAGCACCGCGGAACGGGAAGAAGGCGGTCTCCGCCGCCGCGTAGCGCACCTGAGGATACCGAGCTCCCGCTCTCCGACAGCGGAGAAGAAGCGGCCAGTCCCAGCTCCCTCCACGCACGCGCCAGCAGCCGGAGCCGGCTCCGCCGCGAGGCTTCAAGCTCCCTACAACTGCCACTCTCTCACGCAGCTCACCCGTCGACGGCGCCGCCCGAGGCGCAAGACGGCGATGCACAAGCGGTGCGTACGTGTGCGACGCAGTCGCGCATCACCGCAGCGCGCCGTGCGTTCACGCGTCCGCGCACGAAAAAGGCGACAGCGACGTTGGATGTCGAGACGGCTCTCTGGCGCTGGCGCCCGCGCTGTTCATCCAAGAAAACGCCCGCGCGCCACTCGAGCGCATAGCAATGTCTGTTGAGACCATGATAGTTTCGTCGTGATCATCATTGTCGCACGCATCGACACTGAAACGGATCGAATCATGCATGGGTCGGCGCTCTCGTTGTCTCTGCAGCGAGGGGTGAGCGCCCCGCTCGACGCTCGGACGAGAAACGCTGGTATCCGGTCACACGGCATTTTCGCACGTGGCTGACGGATCCCGGCGGAGCTCTGCTCTGGCGTCGTCACCCTCGCTTGATATCAGCCGTCCTGGACAGGCCCCCAACAGACAGGGAGCGATCATGACAAGAAAACGCGTCCTCTCCGCAACCACTCTCCCCTCCCTGTCCGCGTGCGCCGCGCTCTGCGCCGCGCTCCCCGCGGGCGAGGCGATGGCCGCTTACCGCTTCGACGCGACCGAGGCGGCGTTCGACGCGACGTACGCGGCGACGCCCATCGATGCCACCGGCGTCGTCGTCGACGAGGCGGGGTCGCCGATCGCGGGGGCGGAGGTGACGGCCATCGGCTGGGGGAGCGGCGCGGTCAACGACGGCGAGCTCGCCTTCACGGACGAGGCGGGCGCGTTCACGCTGGCGGCGCTCGCGCGGCGCTCGGTGCTGCTGCGCGTCGAGGTCGACGGGTACTACAGCGAGATCGTCCCCGCCGACCTGCACCGGCCGCTCGCCGCGGCCAGCGCCGAGGTCGGCCGCGTCGTGCTGACCGAGCAGCGCGCGGGCCGCGCCCGGCTCCTCGTGGGAGGCGATACGATGTTCGGGCGGCGCTTCGTCGACAGCGACGCCGACGGGGTCGAGGGGGAGGCCGGCGACCTGATCCGCCCCGATACGCGGGAGGCGGACGCGCTCGCCGTCCTCTCCTTCCTGCGCGACGTCCTCTCGTCGGCCGACTACACGCAGGTCAACCTGGAGTCCCCCGTCACCGCCAGCGCGGCGACGCCCCACCCGTACAAGTCGTTCACGTTCTTCTCCTACCCCGAGACGGTCAGGGCGCTCGCGCTCTCCGGCGTGGACGCCGTGAGCCTCGCGAACAACCACATGTTCGATTACCTCGAGGGAGGCGTCACCGACACGCTCAGCGCCGTGCCGAGCGCCGGCCTCGACTGGTTCGGCGCCGGGCCCGACGAGACGACGGCGAAGGGCACCGTGCTCTACCGGACGCTCCGCGGCGTCGACATGGCCTTCCAGGGGTTCAACCAGCTCGTCAACGACGGGACGACGGCCTCGGCGTACACGCTCATCGCCTCCGACGGGCCTCCTGCCAAGGCCGGCGCGCTCGAGCTCAGCCTCGCGGAGATCAGCGACTTCATGGAGGAGGACGCGGCCGGGCGCTTCGGCATCCCGGTGCTGCACGGGGGCACCGAGTACAGCGACTATCCGACGTCCGGCATGCGGCGGCGGTTCATCCAGCTCGTCCAGAAGGGCGCCGGCATGGTCGTGGCGCACCACCCGCACACGATCCACGGCGTCGGGCTGTACGACGCCGGCGCCGGCCCCCGCTTCGTCTTCATGTCGCTCGGCAACATGGTCTTCGATCAGGACGTCTTCGAGACGTACCAGTCGTACCTCGCCGCGATCGACATCGACGAGGACTCGAGCGGCAACCGCGCGGTGCACCGCGTGCAGCTCATCCCGTTCCAGAACGAGGACTACGTCCCGAAGCTCGTGGGCGGCGCCTGGCTCGGCCGGGCGGCCCGCCACATCGGCCACCTCTCCACGACGCTGCCGACGGCGCCGTCGCCCAGCGAGGCGGCGGACGGCATGACCGGAGCGGTCGTGTTCGCGAGCGGCCCGCGGGCCGTCGCGGTGAGCGATCCGTCGCAGTACACGACGAGCGAGCACGTCGAGACGCGGATCGTGCCGCTCAAGAGCCGCGCCACGGGGCCCGTCGAGCACGTGCGGTCTTCCGCCGCGGACTCGCTCGCCGCCCTCCGGACGACCGCCGCCGCGAGCTGCGATTACGGCCGGGAGATCATGCTCTACGGCGACTTCGAGGACAGCGACGTCGACGACGCCTTCCACGAAGGCTCGATGTGGTCGGTGAGCGAATACCGCTACATCCAGAACAGCGTCGTCCACGGCGGGACCGGCGCGATGGTGTTCCTGCGCAAGTCGAACAGCACGTCCGAGGTCTCGACGTACATGAACAACCGCGTCAAGTTCGAGCCCGGCCGCAAGCTGACCTTGACCGGATTCGCGAAGGGGGACAACGCCGGGCAGATGCGCGTGCAGGTCTACTGGTACACGAGCGGCGGGGCGAGCGTGTCGAACAGCGTCGTGTTCACGCGCGTGGGCGGCACCTACGACTGGCAGCAGTTCTCCGTCAACCTCACCCCGCCGGCGAACGCGGGCTCCGTGCGGCTCTATTTCCGGGCGGGCGCGCCGGCGAGCGGCGAGGCCACCGCGTTCCTCGACGACGTGTCGCTCGTCGAGTGGGAGGGCACGGTCGCCGACAGCTCCCTCGGGCTCGCGCTCGCCACGCCGAACAACTGGAGCTTCGTGCGCTGCACCGCCGTGGATCCGGCGCTCACGAGCCTCGGCGTGACGATGACGCACCGGTCGTACGCGCTGGCCCCGGCGACGCCCTGAGGGCGTGGCCGCAGAAGAACGACCCCCCCGCGCGATCGCCGGCGGCGTCGACGGCGCCGATCCGGAGGGCCGCGCGCGGGCCCGTGACCTCGACTTCCGTGCTCTGCTTCGATACCATGAGCGCGCGGCGCCGCGTCGTGGACTCGATACCTGCACTGCGCCCGCGCGCCACGGACTCCCCACCATGAAGCCATCGTATCTCGCGCTTTTACTGGCCCTCTCTGCTGTCGTCGCCGGCTGCGGCTCGGACCCGGAGGGCGCAGATCTCGTGTGGCCGATCGGGGGGACGGACGAGCTCCAGCCGATGTCGTCGAGCTTCGGGCCCCGTCTTCAGACCTCGCGCGACGGCGTCTATGACTTTCACCGGGGCATCGATATCCCCACCGTCATGGGCACCCCGGTGTACGCGGTGGCCGACGGGAGGGTGACGCGCGCAGGCCGCTACGACGATTTCGAGGACGTCGTGGTGCAGATCGAGCACTGCGACGAGCCGGGCGCGTGCTTCTACAGCACCTACATCCACCTGGCGTTGCCGCTCGTCGAGACCGGCGATCAGGTCGGGCGCGGAGAGCACATCGGCTACACCGGCCTCGCCGCCAGCAGCCTGTTCCCCCACCTGCACTTCGAGATCCGCGAGGGAGGGACCGAGAAGGTGTATTGCGTGCACCCGCTCCGCTTCCTCCCGACGCCGGGCGGGCTGCCCCCGGCGCTCGCCGTGCGCCGCACCGACGAGGACTCCACGTCGAGCGTCTCGGTCGAGGTCGAGGCCACCCTGCCCGGCATCGCGCCAGGCCTCACCGAGATCTCGGTCGCGACGGAGAGCCGCTCGACCGGCGAGGTCATCGAGGAGCGGGTGTTCAATTACGACGAGTGGAATCGTAAATATACAGCGGAGGGCGACGCCGCGATCATCGACGAACAGAGCCTCGGGGGCATCCGGATCGAGCCGGCGAAGTTCAACGCGGAGTCCTCGGCGTATCTCATCGCGTTCCGCTTCAGCGATCTCGACGGGACGGCGGCGGCGGACGACCTCCGGATCACGGCGCGGGCGCGCGATGTGAACGGTCATGTCGTCGAGGCGAGCGCGCCCTGATCCGCCGCGGCGTCCCCTGAGCCGCCGCGCGCGCCCTGCCGCCGGGCGCGCGCGGCGGCGCAGAGCGCGCGCCCCGCGGCCGCGATCGGGTGAGCCCGCGGCGCGGGGCCCGGCTCAGACCTCGCCGACCAGCGCCGCCATGTCCGCGGGCAGCGGCGACGTCACCACGAACGCAGGCACCGCTTCGCTGCCGCCCCACCCGATATAGTGCGCGTGCAGCGCGTGGCGGCTCAGCCCCTCCACCGCGGGCCCGCCGTAGAGCACATCGCCGGCCAGCGGGTGCCCCACCGACGCGAAGTGCGCCCGGATCTGGTGCCGCAGCGCCCGCGGGGCGCGCGCCTCGACGAGCTCCCAGAGCCCCACCTGCCGCACGCGCTTGTACATCGTCGCCGCCGGCCGCGGCGCGTAGCGCACCACGTCGCGCGGGTGGATGCACGGGTAGACCCGCTTCTTGTCCTTCGGGTGCGGCGCGAGCGGCACCTCGATCGAGCCCATCTCCGGGAGATCGCCGATCTGGCAGATCAGCAGGTAGCGCTTGTCGAGCCGCCCCTCCTTCAGCCCGGCGCCCAGCGCCGCGAACGCCGCGGCCGTGCGCGCCGCGAGCACGAGGCCGCTCGTGTCGGTGTCCAGCCGGTGGCACAGCCCGGGCTCCCGCGGGGAGAAGCCGATCGCCGCCATCTCGGGGTACCGCGCGACGAGGGCGTTCGCGAGCGTCCCGCGCTCCCCGGGATCGAGCGGTGCCGTCGGCATCCCGGCGGGCTTGTTCACCACAACGAGGTCGTCGCGCTCGAGCACCACCTCGAGCGGCACCTCAGGATCCGGCGTCGCCGCCCCGGAGGCCTCGGTCGGCTCGACGTCGACCTCCAGCACCTCGCCCGCCGCCGCAACGTCGCCCTTCGACGCGCGCCGGCCGGCACCGCTCTTCCCCTCGCTGAGCACGCGCACGCGCCCCTCGGAGAACAGCCGCTTCGCACCCGCCCGGCCCAGCCCGGGTAAAAGCTGCACGAGCAGCTTGTCGAGGCGCGTCCCTGCATCCAGCTCGGTGATCGTGATCTTCATAGCTCCTACGGAATCGCCCCCTGCCACCCGAGGCCGAGCGCGGGCGCTCGCCGGCTCCCGACCACGCTCTCTCCTATCACTCCCAGCATGGGCAGGCCGAACCGGTTCCACGAGGGGCTCGCGCCACGGGCGCCTGCCGCGGCCGGACGCGTCAGGCACCACGCGACGCCCGCCCCCAGCAAAAACCCGCCGGCGGCGGCGCCGACCCAGGCCCGCTGCTGGGCCTCGGTCGGAGAATCGAAGACGAGCGGGCTGGCGAGCGCGGCGGCGCCCAGGCCGCCGAGCAGCGCGCCCACGTCGACCGTCAGGACCTCCGATGCGGTGACGTCGAGCTGCGTCGCCGCCGCGGCCGACGCCAGCCAGCCGAGCGCCGCGCCGTAGCCCATCCCCGCGATCGGCGTGCGCTGCACGTCGCCCCGGGCCGCCCACTCGACAAGCCCGCCCAGCAGGAGCCCCAGCCCGCCGCCCGACTGCGCCATCAGCGCGCCGCCCTCGGACATGGGGCCCAGCGAGAGCCCCAGCGCCGCCAGCGTGATCCCGGCGGTGCCCCCGATGAGCCCGGAAGCCCAGCGCTCCTGGCCCGGATCCTCGGCGTGCTTCGCGAAGCGGCCCTGGTAGATCAGGTGGCCCGCGATCGTCGGCCACCACGTGCCGGACCCGAGGTACCACGCGTCGGCCACGCCGACGTCCCACTCCTCCGCGATGATGATCGCCCCGCCGAGCCCGATGCCGGCCCCGACCGCGAGGAGCGGGTAGAGCAGGCGCGGGTCGTCCGAGCCGCTCGATCGCTGGATCGAGAAGCCCACGAGGCCGCCGTAGAGCGTCGCGTTGGCCGCGAGCGTCGCCTTCCCCAGGCTGCGCGCCGGCGTGGCGAGGCGCCCGCGGCACCGCTCGGCGCACGGCGCCTCGTGGCCCGGGAACGGGCCCGCGGCGCCGGCGTCGAGCTCGGCCACGAGGTCGCGGAGCATCACCGCGGCGCGCACCGCGAGGTCGTCGCGCGCGACGCGCTCCACGCGCACCCGCAGCGACCGCGTGCCGCCGGACGCGAGCGCCAGCCTGAGCTGCACCTCGTCGCCGCGCAGGTCGAGGCTCGGCGCGATGAAGAGCCTGTCGCTCGAGCGCGCGCGCTCCATGAGCTCGGCCTCGTCGGGCCGCGATCGCGAGGGGGCGCGGTCGGCCAGATCCACCGACAGGCCGAGGTCCTGCGCGGTGTCCGAGAGGAGCCCGTCGAGCGCGCTCGCGAGCGGCGCGGCGCGCTCCACGGCCTCGGGCGCGAGCGCCGTCGGGAGCACCACGCAAGGCCGCGCGGGCCGCGCAGGTCGCCCGGCGCCCGCCGGGTGCGCGGCTCGCCCGGAGCCCGTGAGCTGCGCGGCCTGGGCGGTTTGCCCGAGCCGCGCGGGCGAGGCTGCGCCCGCAGGCTCGGCCGACGCCGGCAGCGCCGCGGTGAACGCCGCGGTGAACGCCAGGACGCCCGCGCGACCGCGGAGGTGCCAGAGGTCGATCATGGTGTCGATGCTTCGGCCACCGGGCGCGCGCCGCGGTGGCCACCGCCGCTCGGGGCGCCGTTCAGAACATGAACGTGCCGCTCGCGAAGAGGTCGAACGTGTTGCTGTCGTTGACGTAGAAGCGGCGACCGATCGCGTTGATGGTCGGGCGGTAGTTGGGGTTCGGGCTGCCGGTGACGGTGAAGCTCCCGTCATCGTGCTGGCGGCGGCAAGGCCCGGCCGCGCCGATGCTGTCCTTGTACTGCGAGTTGCACGGCTGATCGCCGCCGATGCCGTGCCCCTGGTCGTGGCGGAAGCCGACGCCGAGCTGGAACTTCACGAGCTCGGCCGCCCTCCACGTCACGCTCGCCGAGCCGCGGTACGAGCCGTACGGCTGGATGTCGCTGAGCCCCGTGAAGTACGTCCGCTGCGAGCCCTCGTCGATGACCGACGGCGCGCACGCGCGCGCGTCGCCGCTCCGGCAGGAGGCGACGCTGTACGCCTCGTTCTCGCGGAACGACGCCCACTGCGGCTGCCGCAGCGTCGGCGCGTCGCTCGAGCCGAGCGCGTCGAACAGCTCCGAGTAGTCGCGCCCCTCGGAGTGGTACTCGCCGGTGAAGCGCAGATCGAACGTGAGCCCGGTGAACTTCTCGCGGTTCTCCCAGGGGATGATCATCACGCCGAGCAGCACGCTGCCGACGAGCGGCGGGTGGTTGACCAGCGACGTCTTCAGGTCGGTGAGGCCGTAGTCGCTCGACTCCTGCTGGAACTCGAACAGCGCCTTGAACCCGCCGTACGGCTCGACGTACTTGATCCGCTTCGACAGGAACGTGTGCACCTCGAGGCCGATGGTGCCGCGCGAGACGCCGGGGTCGCGCTGGGCGACGTTCGCCGCCTCGAACTCGCCGTTGCTCGCGCCGTTCCGGTCGATGTCCCCCGGCGCCGCGCACTTCACCTGGCCGCTCTTCGGCGACTCGGTGCAGGCGTGCATCGGCTCGCTCACCGGGAAGCGCCCCTCGACGCCGAACAGCCAGGTCGGCTTCGTCCGGTCGCGCGCCTGGTTCATGATGTTCACGTCGAGGCCGACGGCGAGGTACTCGATGCCGCTCCGGTTCGGTGACGTGAAGGGCAGCGAGAACAGCTGCTCCCCGGGAGCCCCCGCGAGCGCGACGCTCTGGTGGTCGGCGCTGCCGTCGAGATCCGTGAGCTCGCGCGAGTGGTTCAGGATGAGCGGCATCCTGAGGTAGAGCGCCAGGTCGCGGTAGAGACCGACGTCGAGGCGCATGTTGAACTTCGACGTCGCCTCGCTGTAGCTCGCGACGTTGAGCAGGTTCGACGTGTAGCCGCCCGTCGACAGCCCCGGCGCGGCGATGTTCGTCTCGCGGTGGAGCTTCGCGCTCTTCGACGCGTGCTCGAAGCCGAAGCTGAAGTTCAGATCGAAGGTGTCACCCTCGTCGAACGCGTCGACGACGCTCGTGAGCTCGCCGGTCTCCATCATGAGCCGCGGCTCGGTGGCGCTCCGAGGCTCGTCGGCGGCCGCGGGGAGCGCCGAGAGGACAGCCGCCGCAGCGACGGCGAGCGACGCGAACGCCGGGCCCCCAGCCAAGCTGATGGCGAAGCGAGCGAGATGGCCTTCGCAGTACCTTCTGCCGTGCATGCTCATGGTTATCCGTCGGACGGACGCTACCGGCCGGGGCAGGAGGGTGTCAATCCGCGAATCGCTCGCCCGGCACGCACGGCGCCGCCGAGCCCCGTCGATCGCCACCACGGCCCCCGCCACGGGCGCAACCACCGGCGATCGCCGGGCCGCCACGCTCCGTCCGGCGTGTCCGGTCGCGGCCGGCCGCGGGGCGCCGCCGCGGGCGGGGCTCAGCGGGCAGACGAGCGCTCCTCGACGGCGAACGGGTTCTTCCCCTCCTCGCTGTCGGGGAAGATCTCGTTCGTGATGTCCTCCGCGGCGAGCTCCTCGCGGGCGGTGGTCAGGTCGCGCGACGTCTGGTCGAGCCGGTCGGCGAGCACCCCCAGGAACTGCCAGAGCAGCTTGACCGCGAGCTCGTGCTCCTTGCGGAGGATCTCGAAGAAGTCGGCGCGCCGGACGGCGATGAGCTCGCTCTGCTCGACGGCCGAGACGGTGGCCGAGCGCGGCATGCTGCGGATGAGCGCCATCTCGCCGAAGTGCTCGCCCGGGCCGACCTCGCTCAGCACGGCGTCACCGCGGAGGATCCGGACGAGGCCCGAGAGCACGATGAACAGCTCGTCGCCGCGATCTCCCTCGCGGACCACGATCTGGCCGGGCTCGAACGAGAGCACCTCGGCGACCTGCATGACCCGGAGCATCTCGCGCTCCTGGAGGCGCGCGAAGAGCGGCATCTTCGCGAGCACGTCGCGCTTCAGGGCGAGCAGCCGGGCGCGGACGCTGTCGCGGTGATCGCCCTGGCCGAGCCGCACGAGGACGGCGGTGATGTTGTCCTTGCCGCCCTTCCTGTTGGCGAGATCGATGAGGCCGTTCGCGGCGACCTCGCCGTTCTCCTCCTCGAAGAACGGCTCGAGCTCGGCGGTGTGCGCGATGTACCCGTGGAGCCCGTCGGACGCGAGGAGGAACTGGTCGCCCGGGAGCACCTCGATCGTGAGCGTGTCGACCTCGACGCGCTCGTACACGCCGACGGCGCGGGTGATCGCGTTCTTCTGCGCGACCTTCTCGATCTGATCGCGCGTGAGCTTCCCGCGCTTGATGAGCTCGTTGTAGACGGTGTGGTCCTCGGTGACCTGCTGGATGCGGCCCTCGCGGAGGAGGTAGATGCGGCTGTCGCCGACGTGGGCGATGTAGCCGTGCGAGCCGGCGATGAGGAGCGCGGAGAGCGTCGTGCCCATGCCGCGCTTCGTCGCGTCGGCCTTCGCCTCCTCGTGGATCCGGGCGCACGCGCGCTGGACGGCGTGCTCGAGCAGGCTGAGGACCTCCTTCATCGCCGCGCGCCGCACGTTGCTGCGCGCCTGGTTCTCGATGAGGTCCCGCTCCTTCTTCAGCTCCTCGTGGATGATGCGGACGGCGAGGGCGCTCGCGACCTCGCCGGCGGCGTGTCCGCCCATTCCGTCGGCAACCACAAAGAGCGCGAGCTTCTTGTCGACGAGGTAGTTGTCCTCGTTGTGGTCCCGCATGCGGCCGACATCGGTGGCCGCATAAAACCTGATGTTTTCGGACAGGCCCATCGGTTCGGGCAGGCTACCTGAGGGCACGGGAGGAAATCACTAGCGATTGCGCCCGCCGCGAACGGGACGTCCGTCTCGCGTCCCGACGCGCCGCCGCACCGCCGCACCGCCGCACCGCCGCACCGCCGCACCAGGAGCGTGCCGGCGCCGTCGGGAGGCGCTCGGGGTGCGGGTGGGGGATCGACCGCGTGGCCGCGGCTGCGAGCGGCGGTACATTCGGAATGGGTAGAATGGAGGCTCGATGCGGCTCGTCCTCTTCGATAACACCGACCTCGGGTGGGGCAGCGCGCGGCGGGTGAACGGCGCGCGCCGCCGGCGCGAGGGCGCGGAGCATGCGCACGGTCCGGCCCCCGAAGGCGAGGACCTCGCGGTCGTGGGCGAGGCGGTGGGCGCGACGATCGGGCTCACGCCGATCTGGCGCGCCGGAGCGCTCCTCCACCGCCTGCGGGGCGCGGCCGACGCGGGGCTCGCGGCCTCGAGCTGGACCGAGGCGCTCGGGTGGGCGGCGCGGACGGCGCGCGAGCGCGGCCGGAAGATCACGTCGCTGCAGGCCTGGGGGCACGGGGGCTGGGGGTACATGCGCCTCGGAGAGACCCGGCTCGACGAGGCCGCGCTGCGGCCGGGCTCGCCGCTCGACGGGGCGCTCGACGCCCTGAGGGCCGAGCTCGCGGGGCCGGACGCGCTCGTGTGGCTCCGCTGCTGCAGCGCCTTCGGCCACACCGGCCAGGCGTTCGCGCGGGCGCTCGCGGGGCGGCTCGGTTGCCGGGTCGCGGGGCACACGTACATCATCGCGTTCTATCAGAGCGGGACGCACTCCCTGCGCCCGGGCGAGGCGCCGTCGTGGGATCCGCGCGAGGGCGTGCGCTTCTCCGGCGGGGAGCCGGCCGGCGCCGCGTGGTCGTCGCGCACGGCGCCGAACACCGTCTCGTGCCTGACGGCCGATCTCCCGCCGGGCTACTGACGCCGCGCCCGCGGCGCGGCCGGGTCCGCTCCACCGACGCCGCGCGCGCTGCGCGCCCGGCGACGCTCGACCCGCTTCCTCGCGCCGGCGTACCCTTGCCGGCATGACGCCGCCCGAAGCGCAGCGAGCCCGCGCGCTCGATCTGCTGAGCCGAGGAGACATGGCCGGCGGGATCGCCGGGCTCGAGGGGTACCTCGCGGGCGCGCCGGACGACGCGGGGGCGTGGCTCGCGCTCGGGGCGGCGTGCTCGGCGGCGGGCCGCTGGGCGGACGCGGCGCGGGCGCTCGCGCGCTCGGTGGATCTCGACGGCGGCGAGGTCGAGGCGCGCCTCGCCTACGCCCGCGCGCTGGTCCGCCTCGGCCGGCTCGACGACGCGGCCGCAGAGCTCCGGCAGGGCGCCGCGATCGAGCCGCCCGACCCGCGGGTGCTGCGCGAGCTCGGGATCGTGCTCTACGACGAGCACCTCCATGACGAGGCGGCGCGCTGGCTCGCGCGGGCGTGCGAGGCGGCGCCGGAGGACGGGCGGGCGGCCTTCGCGCTCGGGCTCGCGCACGAGGCGCGGCGGGACATCGCGTCGGCCATCGCGGCCTACCGCGAGGCGGTGCGGCGCGCGCCGGCGTTCGCCGACGCGCGGCTCACGCTCGCCGACGCGCTCGCGTCGATCGGAGAGCACGAGCAGGCGCTGCGCGAGCTCGAGGCGCTGCTCGCGCGCGAGCGGAGCCACGAGCGGGCGGCGCGCAACCGCGAGGTGCTGCAGCGCGCGCTCGCCGAGATGCGAGCGCGCCGGCTGCTCGGCAAGACGGAGCGGGAGCTCGCGCGGTCGGCGCTCGTCGTGGAGGCGCAGCTCAGGCGCCGCGAGACGCTGGCGCCGCCCGTGGCCGCGGAGGGAGGCGCGGCGCGGCGGATCGTCCGCTACACGGCGCCGCTCCTCGAGCTCCGCGTGACCCTCGACGCGAGCGGGGGCCCCGGCGGTGGCGCGATCGAGGCGCTGCACCTCGCGCTGACCGATCCGGACCGCGCCGCGCGCGCCGAGGACGATGTCTTCAAGGTCACCGTGATCGGCGAGGACGGCCGGCAAGCGCCGGTGAGCTATGCGACGGGCGCGTCGCTCACGTTCCTGCGCGAGGCGATCGGCTGCCCGATGACGGAGGCGAGCGCGCTCTACGCCTCGCTGCTCCAGGGGAGCCCCTCGGTCGACTGGGGCGGCGCGACGCTGCGGTTCGCGAGCGTCCCGGGCACCGCGGGCAAGCCCGGCGGCGAGCGGCACGGCATCCTGGTCAGCCGGCGCGGCTAGGCGGCCGATCGGCGGCGCCGGGCGGCGCGTCGCCGGCCTTGATCATCCCGAGATCGTGCAGCGACGAGTAGTGGCCGTCCGGCGCGAGGATGACGTGATCGACGAGCGGCACCCCGATCACCTCGCCGGCCGCGGCGACCGCGTCGGTCATGGCCACGTCCTCGGGAGACGGCGCCGAGTCGCCGCTCGGGTGGTTGTGCACAAGCACGAGCGCCGAGGCCGCGTCGGCGAGCGCGGCGCGCAGGATGTCCTTGGCCGTGACCGAGCACCCGTGGAGCCCGCCCTGCGCGACCCGGCGCGCTCCCCGCATCCCGTTGCGGCCGTCGAGCGAGATCACCCACATCTGCTCGTGATCGAGCGGGCCGAGCTGCGCCGCGCACCACGCCGCGATCGAGGCCGAGGTGCGCACCGGAGGCCGCGGGCGCACCGCGCGCTCGAAGGCGCGCCGCCCGAGCTCGAGCGACGCAGCGATGCGGAGCGCCTTCGCGAGGCCGAGGCCGGGGTGCTCGGCGAGCGCGTGCGGACCGAGCCGCGAGAGCCCCTCCAGCCCGGAGAAGCGCGAGAGGAGCGCGGCGGAGACGATCGTCACGGGGGTGCCGACCAGCCCGGTGCCGAGCACGATCGCGAGCAGGTCGGCGTCGCCGAGCGACCAGATCCCTTCCTCGAGCGCTCGCTCGCGCGGGCCGGCGAAGGCGGCGAGCGCCGCGGGGTCGTTGGCGTACGGGTCGGGGAGGTGATCGGACGGCAGCGTGGCGCGCTTCCACAGGCTCATGCGCGGGCGACAAGCACGCGACGGGCCCGGCGGCCGGCGCGGGGGACCTCGGCGATCAGCGCGCCGGCGAGGCGGCGGAGCGGCGGCGGAGGGTGGCGACCGCCAGGGCTGCGCGGCGGGCCCGGCGCGCTGCGGGAGCGGCGCGCGTCACTCGACGCGGACGACCGTCCCCGCGGGCAGGCTCTCGGCGAAGGCGTCGCGCGCCGCGCGCACCTTCGCCTCGATGAGGCCGTCGAACGTGAGCTTCGTGCGGTACTCGACGCCGGACCACCGGGGATAGGAGCCGATGTCCACGTCGCGGTGGGCCTCGACCACGCGGTCGAGCATCGGCTTGAGCTGCCCCTCGTCGAGCGTCGTGAACACCGCGAACGAGATGAACGGCGTGCCGCCCGAGAGCTCCGCCTGGATGAGCGCCTGCTTCGCCCGGAAGATCTGCGGCACGCCGGGCAGCATCCACACGTTGCGCATCACCACGGCCGGCCACGCGGCGCTGCCGCCGGTCACGAGCCGCGCGCCGTCCGGGATGCGCGCCATGAGCAGGTGCCCCTCGGTGAGCCGGTCGCCGTAGTACTCGCGCAGCATGCTCTCCATGTTGGGCGCGCTGACCACCGGCACGCCGAACGCGCGGGCGACGCCGGCGATCGTCAGGTCGTCGTGCGTCGGGCCGACGCCGCCGCTCGTGAAGAGCCAGTCGTGCGACGCCGCGAGCGCGCGCACCTCCGCGGCGATCACCTCGATGTCGTCGAGCACCATGACCGCCCGCTCCAGCTTGACGCCGAGCGCGCGCAGGGTGCTCGCGAGCACGAACAGGTTCTCGTCAGCGATCTTCCCGCTGAGCAGCTCGTTGCCGATGATCAGCGCCGCTGCCGTCCTCATCTCACCCTTGCTCCGCTCAGCCCTCGAACTCGCGCGTCACCGGGCGCCCGTCGGCGTCCATCCCGAGCAGCTCCTCGACGCGCTTCTCCGCGCGGTCGAGGCGCTCCTGCGCCGACCGCGACAGGCGGATGCCCTCCTCGAAGAGCGAGAGCGCGCGCTCGAGCGGCAGGTCCCCGCCCTCGAGCTCCGCCACGATCTTCGCGAGGCGGCGCGTCGACTCCTCGAACGACGTCGCGCCCGCGACCGCGGCCTTGTCGCCGCTCACGGGAGCGCGATCGGCCTCGGTCGCGGACGGCGTCGATGCGGCGCGGGGCTCCGCGCTCGATTCCACGGCCGCGCCGCCCTCGTCCGTCGCGTTGCTCATCGTCATGAGCCAGCGTCCCCCGGGGGTGCGGCCGGCGCAAGCAGGACAGAGCTCACGCCGGGCGGCACCGCCGGCACGAGGAGCACGCCGTCGGGATCGGCCACGACGGGGACCGCCAGCCCATCCGGGCGGACGAGCCGCGCCGGCCGCGAGGACGCGCTCGCGGCCGCGCTCCGGTCGTTCGGGACGATCGCGATCCACACCACACCCGTGGCCAGCGCGGAGCGCGGCGGGGCGAGCGCCGGCGCGCCGGCGCCGGAGAGGGCGGCCCGCGCGAGCGCGCGCACCCCCTCGTCCGGATCGAGATCCCGCGCCGCGAGGAGGACCCGCCTGCGCTGCACCTCGGTGCGCCGCGACAGCCCGCGGACGATCGCGCGGCGCACCGAGGGGTCGTCCTCGAAGCGGTAGGCGCGCGCGAGGAGCGACACGCTGTCGGGCATGGGGTCGCTCCCGAGGCCGAGGGCGACGTGCGCGCGCACGACGGGATCGCTCCCCTCGAGCAGCCGCTTGAGCCTGCCGCGGACCACCTCGTCGTCGCGGGTCGCGAGCGCGCGCGCCGCGAGCGGCGACAGCGGACCCCCTTCCTCCGCGAGGGCGGCGAGCCGCGAGGTCGCGATCGCCCCGCCCCCGGGCTCCGCGAGCAGCGCGACCCCCGCGGAGATCGCCGCCGCGTCGGGCGCGGCGTCGTCGCCGCCCGGCGCGGCGGCGCGGCGGTCCACGCGGCGCGCGGCGAGCTCCGCGAAGAGCGGCGCGAGCGCGGCGAGGGCGCGATCGCCGAGCGCGAGCGCGCCGCGCGCCGCCGCGTGGACCGCCGCGCGATCGCAGGAGGCCGGAGAGCACCCGCCGACGACCTCGACCGCGTCGCGGAGGCCGAGCGCCACGGCGCCGAACACCCCGACGGCGCGATCGCTCGACCCCTTCGGCGCGGCGAGCGCGGCGAGGAGCCGCCCCTCGAGCGCCGCGGGCGCGTCGCGCAGCACGAGCCCGCGCACGACGCCCGCGCGCAGGCCGAGCCTGCGGAGGTCTGCGTCCTTCGCGGCGCGCGGGCCCTCGAAGAGCTCCGCGACGGCGGCCCGCGCCTCGGCCCCGGGCATCGTCGCCAGCGCGAACGCCGCCGCCGTCGCGAGCTCGGGGCGCTCGGTCGTCAGCCGGCGCAGCTGCCGCGCCGCCTCCGCGCCGCCCGCGCGGCCGATCGCGGCGACGGCCCGCGGCTGGGCGTCCGCCGGGAGCAGCGGGAGCGCGCGCGCGAGCGCCGGCGCGAGCCGCTCCGCCGGCGCGAGCTCGGCCATCCTGAGCCCGTCGAGCCGGCCGAGCTCGGATCCGAGCAGCGCGGCCACCGCGTCCGGCGCCTCCGGCGCGCCGAGGTGGACGAGGATCTCGACGGTCGGCTCGAAGAGCCCAGGCTCCGGCCTGCGCAGCCACGCGCGCGCCTTCGCCAGCGCCGCCTCGTCGCCGAGCCGCGCGAGGGCGCGCGCCGCGGCCACCTGCGCCGCCCGGTCGCCGCCCTCGAGCATCGGCCGGAGCGCCGCGATCGCCCGGAGATCGCCGAGATCGCCGAGGAAGCTCACGAGCGCGGGCTCGA
This sequence comes from Sorangium sp. So ce887, assembly GCF_051521455.1. Classification (NCBI taxonomy): domain Bacteria; kingdom Pseudomonadati; phylum Myxococcota; order Polyangiales; family Polyangiaceae; genus Sorangium; species Sorangium sp. So ce887. Next base: position 9,158,173 of record NZ_CP150354.1, read on the forward strand.
TCCGCTTGCGGCTCCCGAGCAGGAGCTGGAGCGACTCGGGCGGGTACGCCTTGAGCGCGCGCGCCGCGGCCTCCCCCGCGGCCCCGCCCTGCACGATCGCGTTCACGAGCGCGCCGATCGCGCGCCGCTCGCCGGTGCGCGCGAGCGCGAGGGCGGCCGTGCCGCGCAGCACCTCGCCGAGCGGCGAGGCGGCGCCGCGCGCGGGGCCGCCGCCCTCCGAGAGCTCGCGCGAGAGGAGCTGGCGCACGCTGTCGCGCGGTGCGTGCGCGGCGAGCGCCCGCACCGCGGCGAGGCGCGCCCTGGGATCGCGCGCCGCGGGCGATCCCTGCTCGAGCGCGGCGAGCAGCGCGCTCACCGCCTCCTCGGTGCCGATCGATCCGAGCCGCTCGATACCGCGCAGCCGCGCCTCCGGGTCCCCCGACGAGAGCAGCCGCTCGGCGACGGGCACGCCCAGGCTAGCGCGCAGCGGCGCCGCGCCGGCCTCGGCGTCCGCCGGCGTCTTGCCGCCGTCCTCCGCGGCCTGCGGCGCCCGCGCGACCGGCTGCGGCGCTGCCGGGCCCGCCACCGCCGTGGCCGCGATCGCCGCGGCGAGGCCCAGGGCGCGGGGGCTTCCAGGGAGGAATCGCATACGCTGCGCCGTACTATCCCGCGATCGACGGCCCGCTGTCACTCCCCAGGCTGAGCGGCGCCGGGCCGTGTCAACGCCGCTCGACGCCGCTCAGCGCCGCGTGCGAGCCTGGAATTTGATGGAAGCACGCGCTAGGCCGACCTACGGTGCAGCCGCGAAATGCGCCTGTGAGTGAGGTGACGCTTGATCGACCTGGTACGGACACTGGAAAAGGCCATCACGGTATCCGCCAACAAGGCGTGGCCAGTCTTGCAGCGCCTGAGCCGGCTCGGCGGCGAGCCCAAGCCGTTTCACCCGAAGTGGAGCGACAAGCCGATCCCGAGGGGCGGCCAGCGCTCGAAGCCCCCGCTCGGCTGGCCTCGCGAGACGGACAGCCTGTGCCCGCGCTGCGTCAAGGAGGCGCGCACCGAGATCCTGAGTGGCAAGGCGGACTGGACGAAGCTCATCCACGACAAGCCCGGGGAGATCCGCGCCAGCATCGTCGCGCGCGACGGGCGCGTGGTCATGGAGAAGACGTGCCCGAAGCACGGCTTCTTCTCGGACACGATCTCGATCGACCCGGAGTTCCTCGCCCGGATCGAGCGCCTCTTCGGCGGCCGCGACGTCGAGATGACGCCGGATAAGATCCACAACCACGGATCGAGCACCATCCGGTACGGACGCGGCGCGGTGCTCACTGTCGATCTGACGAACCGCTGCAACATGATGTGCGACCCGTGCTTCATGGATGCCAATCAGGTCGGCTATGTGCACGAGCTGTCCTGGGAGGAGATCACGCGGATCCTGGACGACGCGGCGGACGTGCGCCCGCGCCGCCAGATGTCGATCCAGTTCTCCGGCGGCGAGCCGACGCTGAGCCCGCATTTCCTCGACGCGATCCGGTACGCACGCCAGAAGGGGTACTTCGCGGTGCAGTGCGCGACGAACGGGATCCGCTTCGCGGAGGAGCCGGGCTTCGCCATGAAGGCCAGGGAGGCCGGCCTCCGGATGGCGTACCTGCAGTTCGACGGGGTCACGAACACCGCGAACAGCCACCGGAAGATCGGCAACCTCTACGACGTGAAGCTGCGGGCGATCGAGGAGCTCTCGGCCGCCGGGATCGACGTCATCCTGGTCGTGACGATCGTCAACGGCGTGAACAACGACCAGGTGGGCCCCATCATCGACTTCGCGGTCCAGAACGCCGACAAGATCACGGTCGTCAGCTTCCAGCCGGTCAGCTTCACCGGACGCGACGAGGACATCTCCGACGAGCTGCGCGAGAAGCAGCGCTACACGCTGAGCCACCTCGCGCACGACATCGCCCGGCAGACCGGCGTGACCGACCCGCTCCGCGACTGGTTCCCCCTGTCGGCGCTCAGCCCCTTCGGCAACGTGACCGACCTGCTCGACGGCCCCGACAAGGACTGGGGGCAGATCAACTGCGGGTGCCACCCGAACTGCGGGATCGGGACCGTGCTGTTCGTCCACAAGAAGACGAAGCAGATGGTCCCGCTGCTCGACTTCATCGATGTCGAGGGGCTGCTCTCCGACCTGCGCGCCATCTTCGACGCCGGGTGCGGCCCCACGCTCACGAAGGCCCAGGTCGTCGCCGCGCTGCTGCGCCACTACCAGCCCGAAAAGGCGCCGTCCAACTTCAATCTCGCGACGCTGGTGAAGCAGTTCATGAGCCAGACGGGCGCCGCGCACGCCGGCGAGGGCGACGCCAGCGCGTACGAGTGGCGGGTCCTGTTCGTCGCGGGCATGTGGTTTCAGGATCTGTTCAACTACGACTTCCGCCGCACCGAGATGTGCATCATTCCGTACGGAACGCAGCTCGGCGAGATCAGCTTCTGCGCATACAACACCGGCGCCGGGTGGCGAAACATCCTCGAGAAGATGAAGGCAAACGCCACGGTGGCCGAGTGGTACAAGAAGCACGGCAGGCACCCTGTGCATGCGAAGAATAAGGATCTTCCTTTACCGGCCTACGACAACCCCCTAACGATCATCGAGCACGATCTTGCATTGCACGAGCGCGAGCAGGGCGGCCCGCGCGCGCGGCCGCCGGCGAGGCGGCTGCCGATCGTGAGCTGATTGCGCATCTCCCCCCGCGCGTTGCGCCACCGTCGCCGAGCGCCGACAAAGAGGTCACGCCGGCCCCGGCTGTCGGTGAACGGTCGTAGTGCACCTCACATCGGCAGGGAATCGGGTCGTCGCCGTGGCTGTGTGGGACGGGCGCGCGCACGCGGAGACCGGCGCATGACTCGTGGAGAACGCGCCACGCATGGTGTAGCCTGGCCATGTGACCTTGCACGGTGGCCGCTATGAGAGCTTGCGCGCCATCGCGTCGGGCGGCATGGCCACGGTGTATCTCGGGCGGGCCGTCGGCGCCGGCGGGTTCGAGCGCCTCGTCGCCCTGAAGATGATGCACCCGCACATCGCGGCGGAGCCCGAGTTCGTCGCGATGTTCCTCGACGAGGCGCGCCTCGCGGCGCGGGTCCGCCATCCCAACGTCGTCGCGACCTTCGATCTCGTCGAGGACCCGCTGTTCCTCGTCATGGAGTACATCGAGGGCCCGTCGCTGCACCTCCTGCTCCGCACGTGCGCGCGGGCGAAGCGGCCGGTCCCCCTCGGGATCGTGCTCCGCATCTTCCTCGACATGCTCGCGGGTCTCCACGCGGCGCACGAGCTCACCGGGTCCGACGGCGAGCCGCTCCATCTCGTGCACCGCGACGTCTCGCCGCAGAACGTGCTCGTCGGCATCGACGGCGTCTCGCGCATCACCGACTTCGGCGTGGCCCGCGCCGAGACGAGGCTCATGTCGACGCAGGGCAACGCGCTCAAGGGCAAGCTCTCGTACATGGCGCCCGAGCAGATCCGGGCCGAGCAGGTCGATCGCCGCAGCGACGTGTACTCGGCCGGCGTGGTGCTCTGGGAGATGCTCACGGAGGAGCGCCTGTTCAAGGCCGACAACGACGGTGCGTTGATCGCGCAGATCCTCCAGGGCCCGCCCGCGGGTCCGCGCGGCGTGGTGCCGTCGGTCCCGGCCGCGATCGACGGGATCTGCCTGCGCGCGCTGCGCGCCGACCCGGACGAGCGGTTCCCTACCGCAGCGTCCTTCGCCGAGGCGCTCGAAGAGGCGGCCGCGCACACGCCGGGCCTCGCCGTGTCGTCGCCCCGCGCCGTGGAGGCGCTCATCAAGGAGATCGGCCTGCGCGATGTCACCGCGCCCATCAGCGTGCGGAACGGCCCCGCGTCCGGGCCGAGATCGGCGCGCCCGCCGCTCACGCAGCGCTCTCCTCGGAGCGAGCCCCTGAGCCAGCGCTCTCCTCGGAGCGAGCCCCTGAGCCAGCGCTCTCCGCCGAGCGAGCCCCTGAGCCAGCGCTCTCCTCTGGGCCTGCGGCTCCTCGGGCCGGCGCCGGACAGCTCGGGCGCCGAGGGCAGCGCGCCGGGGCTGGGCGCCGTCGTCTCCGAGGCCGTGTTCCGCCGGCAGCACATCGTGCGCCGCAGCGTGATCGCCAGCGTCTGCGCGGTCGCGCTCGCGGCCGGGGTGGGCGCCTTCGTCGCCGTCGGCCAGCGCGAGCCCGCCGCTCGAGAATCGGCGGAGAGCGTCCCCGTCCCCCCGAGGTCGCCGCTGCTCCCCACGGCCGTGGCCGACAGCGCGACGGTCCACGCGGCCGCGCCGGAGCAGCCCGGCGGGCCCGCCGAGGATCCCGTCCCCGGCGGCTCCGCCCAGGGCCCCGCCCCCGGCGAAATCGCACACGGCCCTCCTCCCGACCGATCCGCTCAGCCCCCCGTTCCCGGCCGAGCGGCCCAGGGCCTCGCCCCTGGCCGATCCGCCCAGGGCTCCGCTCTCGGCAGGTCCGCACACGGCCCTGCTCCCACCGCCAACCGCGCGACGAACGCGGCCCCGCGGCCGGCCCCCAGAGCGACCCCGCCCGTGGCCGTCAAGCCCAGGACGAGCCGGCCGGACACGCGCACAGCGAGCGGATCCAACGTCTCGAAGACGAAGCCGGCGCCCCGCTCATCGGCCGTTCGCAGCGCAGCGCCGAAGGCGCCGGAGCCGAAGCGGAGCGTTCCGCGGGCGACATCCCGGACGCCGTTCAACCCAACAGGGCTGTGACGCGCAACCCAACAGGGCTGTGACGCGCAACCCAGCGGGCTGTGACGCGCAATCCCGCGGGGCGGTGACGCGCAATCCCGCGGGGCGGTGACGCGCAATCCCGCGGGGCGGTGACGCGCGACGTCACGACGGTCGTGAGACGCCATCGGCGCACCTGCGTCCCAAAGACGTCAGCGCTGGACAGACGCGGCACGCGGCGCCTGAGCACCGGCGCGGCGGAGCGCGTCGCGCGACGCCGACCTGGCGATGCTCCTTTTTGCCGCCTCGTCCAACACTCCGGCCATGGAGGCCCGTCCAATGCTCCGGCGACCACGACCTTCCGCTGCCTCGGCTCAGGTCGCGCGACCCGAGGTCGCGCTGTCACACATTGAACGCCTCGCTGCGTCACCTACATCGTCGCAAGAGACAGCAGAAGGTCAGTCGTCATCTCACGAGCGCGACATAGGAGGTAGGCTATTCTTGTCGTGGGGCGGTATGTGCTCGCCCAAGTGAAAGACGCGCCGCGCGTCAGACGTTACCCCGGGGGAACCAGCTCATGCGCTCGCTTTTCGAGCAAGTGGTCGAGTGCTGCGGCCTCGCGCCCACATTCGCCAGGAAGATCATCCAGGAGGCCTGCGACCGGAGCGGTGTGTCGCCGCCCGAAGCGATGACGCCTGCCGATCTCATCCGTTCGCTCCCCCAGATCCGCCAGGCCCTCGGCGTCTTCCTCGAGCCCTCGGAGGTCGCGCTGAAGACGGCCGCGATGCGCGCCCTCGTCAAGGGCTCCTGGCCGTCGATGCCCGCGGTCGTTCCCCCCGCCCAGAACCAGGAGAGCCGGACACATCAGGAGGAGCCGAAGGCCAAATCGAGCTCGTAGAGCTCGTAGTGCGACCGCTTCATTCCGAGCGCGACATAGGTCGACTGGGCACGCGCGTTCGCGGTCTCCACGTAGAGGCGGATGCCGCATACGTCCCCCGCGTCCGCCGCCACCTCGTGGACTCGCCTGTACAGCGCCCGGAAGATCCCGCCGCGCCGCGCCGCGGGTGACACGTAGACGGATTGGATCCACCAGAAAGTGCCGTTTCTCCAGTCACTCCATTCGTAGGTCACCATCAGCTGCCCAGCCACGTCGGAGGCGCGCTCGGCCACCAGATAGAACCCTTTGGCCTCATCCGCGATCAGCGCGGCGGCGCCGCGGAGGGTGGTGGCGGTGTCCAGCACCTTGCCCTCCGTCTCGAGCGCCATGGCCCGGTTGTTCGCCGCGATGATCGCCGCGTCCGTGGGGACCGCCCGGCGGATGACGAGCTCTGTCACGGGGCGACCTCCCGGCGGGCGTCGCTGGGGCGTGCTCCCGGCGAGCGGCCGGAGGGCGGCCTGCAGGGGAGCTCGGGGGCGCGGCGTCGGATCGACATGGCCGACCCCATACCGCGGACCGCGCGGCTGCTCAACGGCTGCGTCCCGGTCCCGCGGCGAGAGCGCTGAAGGCCGCGGCGAAGGCACCGCCGCGGCGCGTTATGTTTCGAGATGCGATCATCGACGTGGGCGGCAGCACTCCGGCGCACAGCGGGCGATCCATGGCGCCTCGCGCCGGCGCGGCGCCGGCCGGCCGCCCCCTGCGCCGGCCGGCGGGGAGGTTGTGCTCCCCGCCCGATCGCGCGTACCCTCCGGGCGCGCAGCCTCCGGAGGGTGCCCCTTGACACTGCTCGTCAGCGACTCGATTGCCCAGCGCGTCCAGCGCCTGGAAATCCCTTTCAACAGCTTCGGGGTCGATCCTTACGGCATCTCCCGGAAGCACCTGGGCCTCTTTTTCTCGCTCCTCGACTTCTTTTATCATCATTATTTCTCGGTGGGCGTGACGGGCACGGAGAACGTCCCTGCGCGCGGGCGCGCGATGCTCGTCGGCAACCACTCGGGGGGAGTCGCCATCGACGGAGCGATGGTGGTCGCATCGATGTTCTTCGAGATGGAGCCGCCGCGGCTGGCAGAGGGGATGGCGGAGAAATTCATCAATCGCCTCCCGTTCACCTCGCTCTGGTCGAGCCGCACAGGGCACTTCACCGGCCTCCCCGAGCACGCGAGCCGCCTGCTCGAGGACGAGCGGCTGCTCATGGTGTTCCCGGAGGGGGCGCGCGGCACCGCCAAGCTCTACAGCCAGCGCAACTCGCTCGTGAATTTCGGGTCCGGGTTCGTCCGGCTCGCGATGAAGACGAAGACCCCCATCCTCCCGTTCGGCTTCGTCGGCGGCGGGGACGCGGTGCCCACCGTCGCCAACTCGTACACGATCGGCCGGTTGTTCGGGGTGCCGTATATCCCGATCACCCCGTACCTCGTCCCGGCCCCGCTGCCGGTCCAGCTGGAGATCACCTATGGCGAGCCGATGACGTTCGCCGGGACCGGCGCGGAGGAAGACGAGGTGATCCTGGGCCACGTGGAGCAGGTGAAGGCGAGGATCGCCGAGCTCATCGAGGCCGGGCGAAGGCGGCGACGCAGCAAGCTCGCGCTGGACCAGCGCGGCGCCGCGCCTCCGAGGCCTGCTTCGTCGAAGGAGCGCGCATGAGGGTCCTCATCCCTGGAATCACGGGCCAGCTCGGCCGCAGGGTCGCGACGCGCCTCCTCGAGGAGGGGCATCAGGTGATCGGCATCGACCGGCGGCCGTGGCCGACCGCGCCGGCCGGCGTCGAGATGCACAACGTGGATCTGCAGAAGCGCGCCGCCGAGGAGGTGTTCCGCAAGAGCCGGCCCCAGGCCGTCATCCACATGGCGACCGTGACGCACCTCGTGGAGCAGACCGAGGAGCGGTATCGGATCAACCTCGGCGGCACGCGCGTCGTCTTCGACAACAGCCGCGCCTGCGGGGCCGAGCACGTGATCTTCGTCGGACGACACACGTATTACGGCGCTGGCCCCGAGTCGCCGCTGTACCACACAGAGGAGGATCCGCCGATGGCGGTATCCACCTTCCCCGAGCTCGCCGACCTCGTGGCGGCCGATCTCTACGCCTGCACGGCGCTCTGGCGCGCTCCCGAGCTCTGCACGACCGTGCTCCGCATGTGCTACACGCTCGGCCCGACGGGCCACGGCACGCTGGCGAGCTTCCTCCGCGGGCCTCACGTCCCGTACGTCCTCGGGTTCGACCCGCTGTTCCAGTTCATGCACGAGCAGGACGTCGTGACCGCCATCTGCCTGGCGCTCGAGAAGCGCATCCGCGGCGTCTACAACGTCTCGGGCCCCCAGCCCGTGCCCCTGTCGCTCATCATCCGGGCGGCGGGCAGGGTGGCGGTCCCCCTCCCCGAGTTCGTGCTGCGCAACGCGCTCGGCCGCTTCGGCCTGCCGAAGCTCCCGCGCGCGGCGCTGACCCACATCAAATACCCTGTCGTCGTGGACAGCGCCGCCTTCCGCGCCGCCACCGGGTTCAAGCACGCCATCGACGAAGCCCAGGCCGTCCGCGAGTTCCGCGATGCGCACCCGGTCCAGGCGGGCCGCCCCTGAACCGTCCGGAGATCTCCGGACATCACCGCTCATAGCGGGATGCAGATTCGTGTGATACGGGCTCAGCCGCTAGGCAGGCGAGTGAGGCGTACGAAAGTACGCCGCAGCGAGCCGAACGACGCGGCTGAGCCCGTAGCGCACGAAGATGCGCCCCGCGATAGGAGGTCCCGTTGTTGTCGGACAAGGTCAAGCAGTTCGCGCCGGCCAGGCTCACCGCGGACGTCAGCACGCTGCCCGAGCCGGAGAGAAGGGTGCTCGGCAAGCTCATCGAGGCCTCGCGGCGGCTCGATCCCGTGTTCGACCGGCAGGCCTACGCCGCGAACCCCGAGCTCCGCGAGCGGCTCCTCTCGGACGCCACCCCGGAAGGTCGGGACAAGCTCGCCTATTTCGACATCATGCGGGGCCCGTGGGACAGGCAGGATCACCACCGCCCCTTCGCCATCGACAGGCCCCGCCCGCCCGGCGCCGGCTTCTACCCGGAAGATCTCGCGGCCGACGAGCTCCACGCGTGGACGAAGCAGCACCCGGGCGACAAGGAGGCGTTCGAGGGCCTGTTCACCCTCATCCGCCGCGACAACGGCGGGCTCGTCGCCGTCCCGTACAGCCAGGCCTACGCGGCGTGGCTCGGCCCCGCCGGCGCGCTCCTCGAGGAGGCGGCGGCGCTCACGGCGGACGAGAGCCTCCGCAGGTTCCTGAGGTCGCGGGCCGCGGCGTTCCGCTCGGACGACTACTATGCATCCGACAAGGACTGGATGGATCTCGACAGCCCGGTCGAGGTGACCATCGGCCCTTACGAGACCTACGAGGACGAGCTCCTCGGCCTCAAGGCATCGTTCGAGTCGTTCGTCACGGTGAGCGACCCGGCGGCCTCCCGGAGGCTCTCCAAGTACAAGGAGCTCCTCCCGGAGATGGAGCGCAACCTGCCCATCCCCGATGAAGTGAAGACGCAGCGCGGCGGAGAGAGCCCCATCCAGGTCGTGGACCTGGTCTTCAGCGCAGGCGACGCCCGCAAATCGGTCCAGACGATCGCGTTCAACCTGCCGAACGACGAGCGCGTCCGCGCCGAGAAGGGGGCCAAGAAGGTCCTGCTCCGCAACGTCATCGAGACGAAGTTCGAGCTGATCATGCGGCCCATCGCCGAGCGCATCCTCGACCCGGCGCAGCTCGAGCACCTGTCCGCCGACGCGTTCTTCAACGAGACGCTCTTCCACGAGCTCTCGCACAGCCTGGGCCCGGCGTTCACGCGCGCCGATGGAGAGCGGGTCGAGGTGCGGCTCGCGCTCGGCGCGACCTACTCGGCCATCGAGGAGGCCAAGGCCGACGTGATGGGCGCCTACAACGTCCTCTTCATGATCCAGCGAGGCCACTTCGCCGAAGACTTCCGGGAGAAGCTCCTCGTCTCGTATTTCGCGGGGCTCTTCCGGAGCACCCGCTTCGGCGTGGCCGAGGCGCACGGCAAGGGCGCCGCGCTCCAGATCAACCGCTTCCTCGAGGAGCGCGCCGCCCACTTCGAGCCGCAGACCCGGCGCTTCACGGTCGACGCCGCGGAGCTCGAGGCCGCCATCACCCGCCTCGTCCGTGACCTCTGCCTCCTGCAGCACCGCGGCGACAGGCAGGCCGCCGGCGAGCTCCTCGCCCGCTACGGGGAGGTCTCGGAGCCCATGCGGCTTGCGCTCGGCGGCCTCGCGGGGATCCCGATCGACATCCGGCCGATCTACCCGCTCGCCGGCGAGTGAGCCGCGCTCACGGCGAGCGAGCGGCGCTCACGGCCCGAGCTGGACCAGGAACGCGTCGCCAGCGCCGCGGCTCGTGACCGCGCCGCTCCCGAGATCGAGGACGCCGTCGAAGCGGCCGGTCACCCAGCTGCCGCCGAGGGGATCGACGGCGACCGAGGTGCCTTGCTGCTCGCCCGAGTCGCCGAACGAGCGCAACCAGATCGGGTTGCTGGCCGGGTCGAGCTTGGCCACGAACGCGTCGGCGGCGCCCGTGGCCGAGCGCACCACGTCCCCGAGCTCGATGCTCCCCTGGAAGGCCCCGGTCAGCACGACATTGCCGGCCAGATCGACCGCGACCGACGCGCCCTCCTGGTCGGCGTCGTCGCCGAAGTCCTCGCACCACTGCAGGACGCCGTTCTCGTCGAGCCGGATGACGAGGATGTCCTTGTCTCCCGCGGTCGTGCGCACGGACTCGCCGACGGTGACCGAGCTGCGGAACGAGCCGGTCACGACGACGTTGCCCGCGCCGTCCACCGCGACGCCGAGCGCCTCGGCGGCGTTTGTCGCGTTGGCCGACTTGCTCCAGATGAGGTCGCCCGAGGGGTCGAGCTTCGCGATGAACAGGTCGCTCTTGGCCACGGTGGAGAGCCCCTTGTCGTCCCCCCCGAAATCGATGCTCCCGCCGAACCGGCCGACGAGGACGATGTCGCCATGGCCGTCGACGGCGACGCCGGTGCCGGCCTGGTCCTCCGCGTCGCCGAACTGCCTGGCCCACTGGACGTTGCCGGCGGCATCGAGCTTGGCGAGGAACACATCGCTCTTGCCCTGGCTCTCCAGGAGGAAGCGCTCGCCCTGGCGGCTCTCGCCGAAGTCGAGCGTGCCCCAGAACTCGCCGGTGACGAACGCGTTCCCCGCCTCGTCCACGGCGACCGCCGTCGCGTGCTGGGTGGCGCCGTCGCCGAAGCGCCGGCTGTACTGGTGCGCCCCGGAGGCGTCGAACCGCGCCACGATGACGTCGGCGCGGCGCCCGCGGCCCTTGCGCACGCCGCCGCCGAAGTCGACGTCGCCCGACGCGCTGCCCGCGAGCACGACGTCGCCGCCCGGCGCGAGCGCGACCCCCCGCGCGACGCTGTCCGCGAAGCGGCGGCTGAACCGGAAGCGCCCCTCGCGCGTGGAGGCGTCGCGGGAGAACGAGACGAGGAAGGCGTCCGGCTCGGCGAGCGCGCCCATCTCATCCGACGGGCCCGCGCCCAGATCGGTGCTGCCGGACGCCGACCCGACCACCACGGCGGCGCGCTCGCCGACGGCGACGCCCATGCCGTGCTGAGCGCCGGTGCCGCCCAGCGCGACGCTCTGCACGGGATCGCCCGTGCACGCCCGCCCGTCGCAGTTCTCGTCCTCGGGCGTGGCGCAGCTCTCGAACGCGGGCAGCACCTGGTCGACGCAGGCGCCGGCTTCCGTCCCGTCGTCGCTGCACGTGGCGACGCCGGGCTTGCAGAGGCCGACGCCCTCCGTGCCCTGCGGCCCGGCGTAGCAGGCCGTCGCGACGCGGGGGACGCAGACCTCCACCTCCGGGCTGCCCCCGCCCCCGCCCCCGCCCACCCCGCTGCCGCCTCCCCCCTCGCCCACCGGGTCCAGCGCGACGTCGGGGAACGGCGCGAGGAAGGCGCACGCGCCCATGCCGGAGCAGGCCAGGGCGAGCGCCGCGACGGCGCCCTTTCCGAGGCGGCGCGCGCGGCTCACAGGACCCCCTGCACGGCGACGCCCGCGCCATTCACGCCGACCCACGGCGAGAGCGCCGTCGGGCCGGGGGCGCGCGGCGCGGACGACGGCCGCCGGCCGGCGGCGTCCTGAGACGCCGCGCGCGGCGAGGCAGAGGGCCAGAAGAGGTACGTGGCGAAGCCGCCCGCGACGAGGGCCGCCCCGGTGAGCACCGTGCTCGTGATGGCGAGCGCCTGCCCGCGATCGTGCAGCGCCTGCCGCTCGCCCAGCGAGCCCGGAGCGGGGCTCGCGTTCTTCTTCAGGAAGGTGTGCCGCACGTCGTAGGCCATCACGCCCGTGACCACGGCGGCGGCGCCGAGCGCGGCCGCCGCCCCCACGACGGCCACCGGCGGGATGCTCAGGCCCGGCGCGGGCGCGCGGGGCGGCGCCGGGCGAGCCGGCGCGCTCGGCCGCAAGATCGCGAGCGGGCGCCTGCGGCCGAGCTCGGCCCGGAGCTCGACGACTGCGCCCGTCTCGGCCTGCACCGTGGCCTCGAACCGCTCTGCGTAATTCTCGGCCCTCACCGCGATCCGCCGCGCCCCGGGGCTCACGAGGATGGCCGCGCCGACGAGCGCCGGGTGGATCGGCTCGCCGTCGATCGCGACGCGCACGCCGGTCGCGTCCTCGGGCAGCTGCAGGACGATCTGCGACGTCTTCGTGCGGAGCTTCTCGATGCGTGACCGCGACTCGCTGGCGAGCGCGAGCTCCTTCCGCGCGGTCGCGCCGGACATGGCGAGCTCAAACGCGTTGAGCGCCTCGACGACGTGGCCGAGCGCCTCGTGACAGACGCCGAGGTGATACCAGAGCGCCGGTGACACGACGATCTTGCGGATGCGCTCGTAGGTCTCGAGCGCCTCCGCCCACCGTCCCTGGTCCTCGGCGGCGAGGCCGAGCGCGAAGAGGTGCCGCGCAGACGCGAGCTCCGCGGCGCTCGGCTGCCGCGGCGCAGCGACAGCCGCCGTGTCGCCCGCGACGGCGCCCGGCGCAGCCGCCGCCGCCGTGTCGCCCGGCGGACCGCGGTCGGCGCCCTCCGGGTAAGGCTCGGCGAACGCAGCCGGACCGACGCCGACCACGGCGAAGAATACCACTCCGCCGATGGTGATCCGATGCTCCACCCACGCCTCCTTCCTCAACGAAGCGATAGAGGCAATCTAAACGTACTCACGCTGCACTATTCTAGACAACTGGAAAATTGTTTGAGATTGGTGCCCGATCCTGGAACGCTCTTGCACAGCCCGCGAGAGCTTCAGCATGGTCGGATTCAGGACGACACAGGAGTCGCAGGTACGAGCTGTGATAGCGCCCGTCGATCTTGTGCCAGGCCAACTCCTCGGCCGCTATGAGCTGCTGATCGCCATCGCGCAGGGCGGAATGGGCACGGTGTGGGCGGCCCGGGAGCGCGGTGGGGCGGCGGGCAACAAGATCGTGGCAGTCAAGACGATGCTGCCGGCGCTCTCGAGCGATCCGCGCTGCAAGCGCATGTTCCTCACGGAGTCTCGCATCGCGGCCCGGATCAAGCACCCGAATGTGTGCGCGATCCTGGATCAAGGTGAGCAGAGCGGGGTGCTCTACTTCGTGATGGAGTGGATCGACGGCGACGCGCTCGTGGCGCTGCTCGGCGGCAGCACCCGCAAGCAGGGCCGGCCGCTCCCCCTGCCCGTCGCGGTGCGGATCGCGATCGAGACGGCGCGCGGCCTGCACGCGGCCCACGAGCTCCGGGACGAGGACGGCGCGCTGGTCGGGCTCGTGCACCGGGACGTCTCGCCGCACAACATCCTGATCACGCGGGAGGGCTCGGTCAAAATCGCCGATTTCGGCGTGGCCAAGGCCATGGCGCAGGTGGACAACCCGACGACCAACACCGGGCACATGAAGGGCAAGATCCTCTTCATGGCGCCCGAGCAGGTCTACAGCGAGCAGCTGGACCGGCGGTCTGACATCTTCGCGCTCGGGATCGTTCTCTATCAGCTGACGACCGGCACGCACCCCTTCGCCGCCAGCCACGACCTCGCGACGATGGCGCGCATCGCGCGGCCCGAGCCGGTCGATCCGCCGAGCTCGCTCGCCCCCGGCTACCCGCCCGCGCTCGAGGCGGCGGTGATGCGCGCGCTCGCCAAGGATCCGGCCGAGCGGTTCGCGACGATGGCCGAGCTCGCGGACGCGCTGGAGGCGGTGAACGCGACGCTGGGCGGCCGCCACGAGGAGGTCACGGGGTACATCCGCGACGCGCTCGCCTCGCGCTCCTCGCGGCGCGCGGCGGTGATCAAGGACGCGCTGCGCGCCGCGGACGGCAGGTCGCGGGGGCGGCCGCTCTCCCGGCTCGATCCGCGCCGCCGCGCCCGGACGATCGCCACCGCGGCGGCGCTCGTCGCCTCGGGCGCGCTGCTCGGCGCGGCGACGCTCCTGTGGATCGGCCTCGGTGAGGGCCCCGCCGCGCCGGCCGTGGAGGTGCCCGCGGCGCCGCCCCTCACGGTGGAGCCGCGCCCGGGGGTCGCGACCGCCGAGCCGCGCGCGCCGGAGCCGCCGCACGCCTCGGCGCCGGCGCCCTCCGCCTCGCCCGCGACGCCGCCGTCCTCCGCCCCGGCCGCGACCACGAGCCCGGGCCCGCCGCGCCCGCGAGCGCCCGCCGAGACCGGGCGCGCCAGGTTCCGCGAGCCCGGCTTCTAGCGCCGCGCGGGGCGCGCGCGGCGCGCGCGGCGTTAGACGCTCGGCGCGCGCCGCGCCCCGGCGCGCCTCGAGGAATATTCGGGCGGCGCCGGTTGTCCTCGGGCGGCCGGGCTTGCTATGAGCTCCCACCCGTTATGCACGACGTACGCGCCCTGAACGAGCTGGTCGCCAAAGAGAGCGCCTTCATCGAGACCCTGCTCAACGAGGTTGGCAAGGTCATCGTCGGCCAGACGTACATGATCGAGCGCATCCTCATCGGGCTGCTCACCGGAGGGCACGTGCTCCTCGAGGGCGTCCCGGGGCTCGCGAAGACGCTCACGGTGCGGACGCTCTGCGACGCCATCGAGGCGAAGTTCTCCCGGATCCAGTTCACGCCGGATCTCCTGCCCGCCGACCTCATCGGCACCGTCATCTACAACCACCAGAAGGGCGACTTCACCTCGAAGCTCGGCCCGATCTTCGCGAACCTGGTGCTCGCCGACGAGATCAACCGCGCCCCGGCGAAGGTGCAGAGCGCGCTGCTCGAGGCGATGCAGGAGCGGCAGGTCACCATCGGCGACACGACCTACCCGCTGCCGAGCCCGTTCGTGGTCATGGCGACCCAGAACCCGATCGAGCAGGAGGGGACCTACCGGCTCCCGGAGGCGCAGGTCGACCGGTTCATGCTCATGGTCAAGGTCGGGTACCCCGCGCGCGCCGAGGAGCGGCTGATCATCGACCGCACGACCGCGGTGATCGAGGGCAAGGCCGCGAAGGTGACGACGCCCGAAGACCTGGTCTCCGCGCGCAAGGTCGTGCGCGACGTGTACATGGATGATCGCGTGAAGGACTACATCGTCGACGTGGTCTTCGCGACCCGCGAGCCCGGGCAGAAGGGGATGCGGGAGCTGAGCAGCCTCATCGAGTACGGGGCGAGCCCGCGCGCCTCGATCGCGCTGGCGCTCGCGGCGCGCGCGCACGCCTTCCTGCGCCACCGCGGCTACGTGACGCCGGAGGACGTGAAGGCGATCGGCCCCGACGTGCTCCGGCACCGCGTCGTCTTGACCTACGAGGCGGAGGCCGAGGAGGTGACGTCCGAGCAGATCGTCCGGCGCGTGTTCGAGGTGGTCGAGGTGCCGTGATCAAGGCCTCGGGCTCGAAGAACCCGCTGCCGCCCGAGCTCCTGAAGCAGCTCCGGCGCATCGAGATCCGGACGCGACGGCTCGCCAACGAGCAGCTCTCCGGCACGTACTCGTCCGTCTTCAAGGGGCAGGGCCTCTCGTTCCGCGAGGTCCGCGCTTACATGCCCGGCGACGACGTGCGCTGGATCGACTGGAACGTCTCGGCCCGCATGAGCGAGCCGTTCGTGAAGGTGTTCGTCGAGGAGCGCGAGATGACCGTCATGCTGGTCGTCGACGCCTCGCAGAGCGAGCAGTTCGGCACGCGGCGCGCGTCGAAGGCGCGCATCGCCGCCGAGATCGCGGCGCTCTGCTCGTTCAGCGCCATCAAGAACAACGATCGCGTGGGCCTCGTGCTCGCGACCGAGGCCATCGAGAAGCTCGTGCCGCCGAAGAAGGGGGACAAGCACGTGATGCGCGTCATCCGGGAGATCCTCGGGCACGAGCCGAAGTACACGGGGACGAACCTGAAGCTCGCGCTCGAGACCCTGGTCAAGGTGGCGAAGCGGCGGAGCGTGGCGTTCGTGATCAGCGATTTCTTCGCCACCGGCTTCGAGCGCTCGCTCTCGCTCGCGAGCGCGAAGCACGACGTGATCCCGGTGATGCTTGTCGACCCGCGCGACGAGGAGCTGCCCGACGTGGGGCTCGCGACCTTCGAGGACCTGGAGACCGGCGAGGAGGTCGTGGTGGACACCGGTGACCGGGCGGTGCGCGACCACTACCGCACCGCCATGCGCAAGCTGCGGGGCGACCGGGACAAGCTCTTCAAGAAGCTCGCGCTCGACGCCGTGGTGGTGAAGACGGGGGAGAGCTTCGTGACGCCGCTGCGCGACCTGTTCGCCAAGCGGGCGCGGAGGCTCAGGCGATGAGGCCGCGCCGCTCCTGGATCAACGGCGCGGGCACCTCGCCCGCCGCGCGCCTGCCCGCGTGGGCCGCGCTCGCGGCGGCGCTCGCGTGCGCGGCGCCGGCGCTCGCGCAGCAGCCGGACGCGGGCGGTGCCGGCGGGCCCGCCGCTCGGGACGACGACGACGCGCCGCCGCCGCCGCCGCCGCCGCCGGCGCCCGCCGCGACGGAGCGCGGCGGGAGCGTGTGGGCCTCGTGCGCGGAGCACGTGCCGGCCGGCGCGACGCGGCCCAAGATCCAGGAGACGTTCCCGAAAAACGGGTTCAGCGGGTACGCCGCGCCCCTCGAGATCACGGTCGCGCACGGCAAGGGCGAGACAGTGCTGCCGGAGGGGTTCAAGGTCCAGGGCGACAGCGACGCGGCGCGCGCGCTGGAGAAGGCGGGGTTCATCCTGCCCGAGGCCGACGCGGGCGCCGGGCCGACCAGCACGACGACGGCGACCGACACGGGCGCGACGACCCGGCTGGTCATCCCGTTCGTCCCGCTCCCCAAGGAGCCGGGCAGGAGCGTGCTGCAGCTGCCGCCGGTGCCGATCGCCGTGTCCCGCGCGAGCGGGGAGCTCGTCACCGTCTGCACCCGGCCGCACGAGATCGTGGTCGAGGATCCGATCGCCAACGAGCGGGATCCCAAGGTCAGGCCGAACCCGCCGCCGCGGCCGCAGCGGGAGGAGTGGGTGCTCGCGAAGCAGCTCACGGCCGGCATCCTCATCGGCGCGGCGCTCGGGCTCATCGTGGCCTGGCTGGTCCGGCGCTGGATGCGCCGGCCCCGCGTTGTGGCCGCCCCGCCGCCCAAGCTGCCGTGGGTCGCCGCGCTCGAGGAGCTCGAGGCGCTCCGACGCTCGAGCCTGCTCAGCGAGGGGCGGACCGACGAGTACTTCGATCGCGTGAGCGACAGCGTGCGCAAGTACCTCGGCGCGCGGTACGGCTTCGACGGCCTCGAGACGACAAGCGACGAGATGCGCGCGCTGCTCGCGCGGGTGCGCCCGCCCGTGCCGGTGCTGCCGCAGATCGCGCGGTTCCTCGCCGACTGTGACCTCGTGAAGTTCGCGCGCCTCCAGCCGAGCGAGGCCGACTGCCTCGAGGCGATCGAGCGCGGCGAGGTCGTCGTGCACCGCACGACGCCGCCGGCGGTGCGGCCCGCCGAGGGCACAGGGCCCGGAGGCCCGCCCGCCGCCAAGCAGCCCCCGCCCGCTCGCCCGTCCCGGGCGCCGGAGGAGGCGCCTTGAGCCGCGCGAGGCGGGCGGCGCTCGCGATCGGGGCGACGCTGGTCGTCGCCGCGCTCGCCGGCGTTTACCCCTACCTGGCCCGCCGCGACGCCTGGACGGGCGCGAGCTGGCAGACCCCGTGGTTCTTGCTCGCGCTCCTCGCGGTGCCGGTCGTCTGGTACTGGGGCATCTTCGCGGAGGACGCGCGCAAGCCGCGGCTCCGGCTCGGCACGGTCGCGCCGCTCGTGCGCGGCCCGCGCGGCCTGCGCAGCCATCTGCGCGACCTGCCGGGCGTGCTGCGCACCGTCGCGCTCGCGCTCCTGATCCTGGCGATGGGGCGGCCGGTCAGCGTGCTCCGCGAGCAGCGCACGGACGACAGGGGCATCGACATCGTCGTGGCGCTCGACCTGTCGGGCTCGATGCGCGCGATCCTCGACGCGCGGCCGAGCGACCTCCCCGGCCAGCCGAAGCTGCCGCGCAGCAAGCGGCTGACCCGGCTCGACACGGCCAAGCTCGTCCTCCAGGACTTCATCGGCCGCAGGAAGACCGATCGCCTCGGCGTCGTCGTCTTCGGCAAGGCCGCGTACGTGCTGTCGCCGCCGACGCTCGACTACCACCTGCTGACGCAGATGGTCTCGCAGATGACGCTCAACGTGATCGACGGCAGCGCGACGGCGATCGGCGACGCGCTGGGCACCGCGGTCGCCCGCCTGCGCAGGAGCGACGCGCAGTCGAAGGTCGTCATCCTCCTGACCGACGGCGACTCGAACGCGGGGGCGATCTCCCCCGAGTACGCGACCCACCTCGCGACCTCGCTCGGCGTGAAGGTCTACACGATCCAGATCGGCACCGACGACGAGGTCGAGGTCGAGGACGGCGTCGATCTCTTCGGGCAGCCGCGCTACGTGCGGCACCGCTTCCCGGTGAACCCCGCGCTGCTCCAGGAGATCGCGCAGAAGACCGGCGGGGAGTCATACGTGGCGACCGACGCGAAGGCGCTCGCGGACAGCATGCACGACGTGCTCGACCGGCTGGAGACGACCCGCTTCGAGGCGTCGAGCGCCGCGTACGAGGATCTCTTCCCGTTCCTGCTCCTGCCCGGGGTGTTGCTGATCGGGCTCGACGCGCTCCTGCGCGCCTGGTTGCTCCGGAGGTTCCCGTGAACTTTGCGGCCCCGTGGTTCCTGCTCGGCACGGCGTTCGCCGCGCTGATCGGCCTCCTGCTCATCCTCGGCGGCTTCGGCGTGGCGCGCGCCATCAAGCGCTTCGGCGACGAGGATCGCGTGAAGGCGCTCACCACCGCCGACCCGGCGAAGCGCCGCGCGTGGAAGGGCGTCCTCCTCGTGCTCGCGACCGCGCTCGCGTTCGTGGCCGCGGCGCGGCCTCAGTACGGCAAGGGCACGCGGCTCGTGCCGGCGACCAACGTCGACGTGGTGGTCGTGCTCGACTACTCGAAGAGCATGTACGCGCGCGACGTCGAGCCTTCCCGCATCTTCCGGGCGAAGGTCGAGGTCGCCCGCCTGATCAAGGATCTCGAGGGCGCGCGCTTCGGCGCGGTCGCGTTCGCCGGCGAGCCGATGGGCTTCCCGCTCACCGCCGACGGCGCCGCGATCGCTCAATTTTTCCGCCAGCTCGACCCGAACGACATGCCGATCGGCGGCACCGCGATCGCGCGCGCGCTCGACCAGGCGAACGACCTCCTGAAGCGCGATCCGAAGTCCACCGAGCACAAGCGGATCATCCTGGTCGTCACCGACGGCGAGGATCTCGAGGGCTACCCGCTGAGCGTCGCCCAGGCGATCGGCGCCCAGGGCACGACGATCCACGTCGTGCAGATCGGCGGTCGCACGCCGGAGCCGATCCCGGAGATCGGCCCCGACGGCCGCATCGTCGGGTGGCGGACCGACCGCCAGGGCAAGCCGCTCACGACCGAGCTGTCGCTGTCGGGCGAGCAGCAGCTCGCGTCGATCGCGCAGGCGACGCCGGGAGGGCAGATCATCCGCGCGGAGAAGGGGACCACGGGCATCGAGACGATCGCGGCGGAGCTCAGGCGGCAGATGAAGAGCGAGCTCTCGGAGCGGGTCGAGACGGTCTATGCGGACGTCTACTTCTACCCGCTCGGCCTCGCGATCCTGCTCCTCATCGCCGAGGTGTTCCTCAAGGACGCTCCGCGCCGGCGGTTCGTGGCGACGAGCCCCAAGGCCACGCCGAAGCGCGCCGCGCTGCTGAAGGGGCGCGCGGGCGGCGCAGACCTCGCCGCGGAGGCGGGGCCGGCGGCGGAGGGCAACGCGGGAGGGCAGCATGCCGCGTCGTGATCGCAAGCGGGTAGATCTCTCCGGGTTCTTCGAGCGCCACGGGCGCTGGCTCGCGATGGGGCTCGCCGCGGCGTGCCTCACCGGGGCCGCGTTCTCGGCGGCGACGGGGTGCAGCGGGTGGGATCCGTCGTCCCCGTTCGAGCGGAACGCGCCGGCCGTCGATCAGGCGATCCGCGATCTCGACGCGGGCGACCTCGAGTCCGCCGAGCAGGCGCTCGAGAGCTACCTGGGGACGGGCGCGTGCAGCGACGCCGGCATCGGGCTGCCGGACTCCGTGCGCCAGAAGCCGAACGGCTCGTTCGACCTCGGGCTGACTTTGTTCCACCTGGCCGAGCGCTACGGCCACCGGTTCGGCGACGAGGGGCTCGCGGACGGCGGGCCGGAGCAGGAGCAGAACGACGCGCTGCGCGGGATCGAGATCGACTGCGCGCTGATCCTGGTGAAGGCGATCGGCGCCGATCCGAGCGTGCCGGCCGACCTGCGCGCGCGCGCCCGCTACCTCGCGGGCAACCTCGAGTTCTTGCGGCGCAAGTACGAGGACGCCGTGACGTATTACGACCAGGCGCTGGCCATCATCCCCGGCATCTTCGAGGAGGCGGGCGGCGACGGCATCGGCCGGGACGCGGCCTGGAACCGGGCCATCGCGCTGCGGCGCATCGAGGAGCAGAAGGACGCCGCGCCGCCGGACGCCGAGCCCGATGCCCCTCCGGACGCCGAGCCCGACGCACCGCCGGACGCCGAGCCCGACGCCGGCGACGACGGCGGCGATCAGGACGCCGGCGACGATGGCGGCGAGCCCGACGCCGGCGACGACGGCGGCGATCAGGACGCCGGCGACCAGGACCAGAGCCCTGACGCCGGCCCGCAGGATCAGCCGCCTGACGCGGGCCCGCCCGAGCAGCCCGAACCGCCGCCCGAGCAGCCCCAGGAGCAGCCGCCGACCGGGCGGCAGGACGATCGCATCCTCGACCAGCTCGAGGAGGCGCCGACGTACCAGGAGCAGGAAGCGAAGAGCAAAGCCGGCATGCGCCGCGGCCGCGCGATGGAGGACAAGTGACGCGCCCGCCGCGCTCCGTCGCCTCGCTCGCGCTCGCCGCGCGCTCCCCCGCCCCGCTCGCGCTCGCCGCGCTCGCCGCGCTCGCCGCCCCGCGCCTTGCGCCGCTCGCGACGGCGCTGCTCTTCGCGCTGCTCGCGCTGCTCGCCCCCCTCCGCGCGCGCGCCCAGCAGCCGGAGCTCTCGGCGCGCGCGAGCTCCACCGAGGTCGAGGTCGGCGAGCCGTTCACGGTCGAGGTGAAGGCGCTCGTGGAGCGCGGCGCCGGCATGCCGTCCGATCCGGAGCTGCGCGTCCCGCCCGACCTCTCCATCGCCTCCGGCCCGAGCATCGGGACACAGATGAAGACGCAGCTCAGCGGCGGCGTGATGACCACGCAGCTGGGCATCAGCGCGACGTGGCAGATCGTCGCGAACAAGCCCGGCCGTTACACGATCCCGGGCCCCACGATCGTGTGGAACGGCAGGCGCCTGCCGGCGGATCCGATCCTGATCAAGGTCGTGCCCGCGAGCGGGCGGCCGCGCCGGCCGAACAACCCGTTCCTGCTGCCCGGCGGCCCGCTGCACGGCTTCCCGTGGCCGTTCAGCGGTCCGGGCGGCCTCCTGGACGACGAGGTGGTCGAGGACGAGCCCGAGGACCAGGCGCCGGAGCTCGCGATGCCGAGCGAGCCCGCCCCGGTGGTGTTCCTGCGCGCCATCCCCGACAAGACGACCGCGGTGGTCGGCGAGCAGGTCACCGTCTCGTTCTACCTGTACTTCCGCGAGAACGCGGAGATGAGCGAGCCCCGCGCCGCGCCCACCGCGGACTTCCTCCGCCACCCCCTGCTCGAGGACCCGCGCCACGAGCGGCCCGTGTACACGCGGGTCGGGGGGCACCGCTACGCGGCCCGCCTCGTCGACAAGCTCGCGCTGTTCCCGCTGAAGGCGGGCGAGCTGCACACGGGCAGCATGCAGGCGCGCATCACGGGGCGACGGATCGGCGCGCGCGTGCTGCGCGAGTCGAACGACGTGGTCGTCCGGGTCACGGAGCCGCCGCTCGCCGGCCGCCCGTCCGGCTACGTCCTCGGCGACGTCGGTCAATTCACCCTGAAGGCGACGGTGCAGCCGCGCCAGATCGAGCAGGGCGGCTCGGTGGCCGTGACCGTGCAGGTCACGGGCACCGGGAACTTCCCGCAGTCGCTCCGGGTGCCGGAGCGGACCGGCCTCGAGTGGCTCGACCCCGAGAAGCGCGAGTCGCTCGAGCCGCGCGGCGGCGCGATCGGCGGCTTCCGTTCGTTCGGCTACGTCGTCCGCGTCCAGGAGAGCGGCGCGGTGGATCTCGGGAAGATCGAGCTCCCCTACTGGGATCCGGCGCAGAAGCGCTACGTCGTCGAGAGCGCCGAGCTCGGCGTCGTCCAGGTGACCCCGGTCGCGCCGCCGGCGCCGTCCGGGCCGCCGTCCGGGGCGCCTGGCGCCGGCGACGGCGCCGCCGGTAGCGCCGGGTCGTTCGCCGGGATGCCGGGGCTCCGCACGTCGCTCGGCCCGTACTCCCCGCCCGCGACGCTGCCCCTCGACGGGGCGCCGTTCTGGCTGCTCCTGGCCGCGCCGCCGCTCGTCGTCACGCTGTTCGGCGCGGGCGATCGGCTCGTGCGCCAGGCGCGCGAGCGCCGCGCGGCAGGCGCGAGCTCGCCCGCCCGGCTCGCGGCGGTCGCGCAACGCGAGGCGGAAGAGGCCGCCGCGCAGGGGGATCTCGGGGCGACGGCCGCGGCGATCGAGCGCGCCGTGCACCGGGCGATCGAGTCCGCGACGGGCCTCCGCTCCCGCGGCGTCCTGCTCGCGGCGCTCCCGGACGAGCTCGGCCAGCGCGGCGTCCCCGAACCGCTGTCGGCGCGCGCGTGCGAGGCGCTGGCCGCGTGCGAGGCGATCCGGTTCGAGCCGGCCGCGCAGGAGGGCGGCGCGGCGGCCGCCGCGGCGCTCCTCGAGAAGGGCCACGCCGTCATCACCGAGCTCGCCCGAAGGAAGCCGGCATGAACGGCCGCCGCCGCAGGCGCCGTCTCGCCGCCGCGCTCCTCCTCGCCGCGTGCCTCGCGCCGGCGCTGCCCCCCGCGGCGCGCGCGCAGCCGGCGGAGCCGCCGGAGGCGCTGTTCCAGCAGGGCACGGCGGCGCTCGGCCGCGGCGAGTACGGCGCGGCGGTCGACACGTTCGAGCTGCTCGCCGACCGCGGCTTCGTGCATCCGGACGCGAGCTACAACCGCGGCCTCGCCTACGTCACGCGCATCCGCGAGGGCGCGGATCGCCCCGGCGACCTCGGCCGGGCGGCGGCCGCCTTCGAGGAGGCGCTGCGCCTCCGCCCGGGCGACGCGGACGCGGATCGCGCGCTCGATCTCGTGCGCGCCGAGATCACCCGCCGGCGCTCGCGCCGCGCCGCGGATGCGGTCGACGCGCGCCCCACGCTCGACCGCGTCATCGTCGGCCTCGCCTCGGAGCGCACCTGGGCGGCGGCCGCGCTCCTCGCGTCGCTGCTGCTCTCGCTGGGCGTGGTCCTGCGGCGCCGTCCGGCCGGCCCCGCGCACGTCGCGGGCAGCGTCCTCGCGCCGACGGCGCTCGTCGCGCTGCTCGCGCTGGTGCCGCTCACCTATGCGGCGCGGCACCTCCGCCTCACGACCCGGGCAGGCGTCGTGGTCGTCCCCGAGGTCCGCCTCCTCGACGAGGGCGGGCGCGCGCTGCCCGCCGCGGCGCAGAGCCCGATCCCGGAGGGCGCGTCGGTCGAGGTCGCCAGGAGATCGGGCGGGCTGGCGGAGGTCCGCTGGGGAGCGACGGAGGGGTGGGTTCCGGCGTCGAGCATTCGGTTGCTCGCTCCATGAGCCGCACCATCGTGTGCTAGGTTGTCCGCGTGTGGGTACGCCGCGCAGCCATTCGCCCCGTCCCCTCGTACGCTCAGGTGCCTGCGCGCGTCCTGTCCGAAATCGAGGATCAGCTCGCCGAGGATGACGACGACTCGCGCAAGCAGCTCGACGACGCGTTCACGCGCTTCGAGCAGACGCAGCCTGCGCTGGCGGACCGGATCTCCTCGGTGCTCTCCGGCCCGCTCGACGAGACGGCGCTCGCCCTCGGCTACTTCCTGACGCTGGCCATCTGGCTCGCCTTCGACGAGCTGTTCGGCCAGGACCTCGACGAGGTCACCGAGACGGCGCTCACGGGCGTCGAGGAGTCGCTGAACCTGGACGAGCAGATCCGCCTCCACGACCCTGCCGAGGCGGTCGACTCGGACGACGTCATCGCGATGGAGCAGCCCGACGTCCTCGCGTTCGTGCAGGAGCACCTCGACGCCGCCCTCGAGGCGAACGCGCACG
The DNA here is from genome assembly GCF_051521455.1 of Sorangium sp. So ce887. Classification (NCBI taxonomy): domain Bacteria; kingdom Pseudomonadati; phylum Myxococcota; order Polyangiales; family Polyangiaceae; genus Sorangium; species Sorangium sp. So ce887. The sequence continues at coordinate 9,182,477 of NZ_CP150354.1, forward strand.
AGGTCGACGTCGACGACGTCCACGCGATCTACCGGGTGGTGCTGATCGAGGTGCTGGCGCTGAGCTACGCCGTTCGCCCGCCCTCGAACTGGGTAGCCCTGACGACCGAGTTCACGGCCTAGCGGCGTCGCGGTTCCCCATTCAAATATTCGCGCTCCGAGCGCCGCTCTTATCTCGCGGAGAAGGTGGCGAGGAACGCGGGCATCTCGACGCTGCGTCCGTCCTCGAGCAGGACGGTACGGCGCGGGGCGTTGATGGCGTCGAGCACGGCGACGAGCTCGCGGAACGGGGTCCTGTCGTCGCTGTGGAGCACGGCCTGGTCGGCGCGGCGGTCGCTCGGGGCGCGGTGCTCGCCGCCCCGCTCCCACTCGCGCTGGATGGCCTCGCTGAGGTCTCTGTAGCGAATCGCGGTGGCCCCCGCCGCGCCGATCTCGACAGGATGTTTTTGTACGCTCACCTCGCTCAGCACGGTCGCGCCCTGCTTCCACACCAGGTTGAAGCTGTCCTCACCGACGTGGACGTGCATCGTCTTGAGAGGCTCCTTCTGGCACTCCTCTCCGCACCCGGCGGCGGCCGGCGCCTCTGCGCTGGTCTTGAGGCGCGAGCTCGTGACCCACACCGCGGTGATCAGGAGAAAGGCGATCGTCACCATCAACAGATCGATGAACGGGATCATGTTGATCTCGCTGTTCCGCGCCCGCCTCTCGCCACCCCCCACGTCGACGCCCGCCATGGCTGCCTCCTTGTGTGTTCGTGATGTCGCGATGAGCGCTCATGACGCCGCGAAGCGCCACGGCTCCACAACCACGCTGCGACGGAGGGACAGAGGACGGCGCGCGCAGAATGTTCCTGGAAGGCACCGGACCGAGCGGCGCATCCGTGCGGGGTACGACAACGGGCAACCGCGGAGAGGCACGGACACGCCCGACCCTCTCACCCCTGCGCGCCTACAGACGACGCCCCCTGAAGGGACGGACGATCGCGGGCGAGCGCACGATCCGAGCGCTCCGCCTCGTCCACTATCTCGGCGGCGCTCCGCTCTGCGCTTTCCAAAACTAACGCAAAGCGCAATTCACCACGCTTCGCCGCAATACTTCTTTGAGGTAATTTTCCACCTATAGCGCACACGCTCTCGATTCCAGGCGCAAAATACGACACATTGCGCAAAGGACGAGATTGCTCGGTGGTGCCACGGTTGACGCAACGAGCCTAGAACGATGCGTCATGGCCGAGCTATCCCTTGACATACAATCCGTTATAACGGATGATAGGGCTAGGGGTTGGAGGTAAATCGGATGCGCGCCCAGAGTGCTCAGGTGATCGATCTGGAGGAGTACCGACAGCAGCGGCGGGTGGCTCGGAACGAGCGTGCCCTCGAGAACGGCAGGGAGATGGAGATGTCGTCGGGCAGCTCGTTGACCATGCAGGCCGCCCTCTGGTGGTTCCCCGTGTGGACGTGGACGCCAGTCTGGCAGCTGCGATGAAATCGGTCCGCCAGAACACGCCGCGCGCCTCTTCCGGGTTGGTTCCCGGCGAGCCGTTCGATTCCTCGTTGCCCGTGCCGGGCTACACGAACGGCGTGGATGCGTCCACTGGGGCGACGGAGAGCTCCTCACCGCTCGCCGGACCGCGTTCGCACCGCAGGCCAGAGAGCTCTGCTGGCCTTGCGGGCTCGTACGCCAGCCGAGCGACGGCGGACGGGCCGCAGAAGGAGCCGTCGCAGCGGGACGTGGACGAGACATCCGACGGGGCCTGGACCTACGAGATGGCCCCGCACGATGCCTCCTCGGCGCTCACCGGCATCGTCGGTGCCAACCTGCGCCGCCTCCGGACCAAGCGCGGGCTCTCCCTCGAGCGGCTGGCGAAGGCGTCGAGCGTGAGCCGGGCGATGCTCAGCCAGATCGAGCTCGGCCAGAGCACGCCGACGATCAACGTGCTCTGGAAGATCTCCCGGGCGCTGGGCGTGCCCTTCTCGACGCTGATCAGCGATCAGTCGCTCGGCGGCACAGCGCTCATCCCGGCCGCGCGCGCCAAGGTGTTGACGTCGCACGACGGCTCGTTCTCCTCGCGCGCCCTGTTCCCGTTCGATGTGCCGAGGACCGTCGAGTTCTACGAGCTCAGGCTCGCTCCCCTCGCCACGGAGCACGCGGATCCGCACCCGCCGGGCACGATCGAGAACCTCGTGGTGACGTCAGGAACACTGGAGATGATCGTCGGCGCCGAGCGCCACCTGCTCGCGACGGGCGACGCGATCCTGTTCGAGGCCGACGTGCCTCACCAGTACAGGAACCCCACCAAGCTGACCGTCATCATGTACCTGGTGATGACGTACGTCGAGAAGACGGGCTGACCGGTGCGATCGGCGGATTGAGCCGCCGCGACGCGGGGAACGCCAGGAGAAGAAGCGAGCCTCGTGCCCTGCGCCTGGAGGGGATCAGGCGCTGCGACAGGAGCGCGCGTTCACTTGCTCATGCTGGCGACGTTCGAACCGCCGCCCATGTTGCTCATCCCGCTCGTGCCGCTGCTCATGCCCATGCCGGTGCTCATGCCCATCATCATCGGCATGCTGCCGCACATCAGCATCATCGGCATGCCCATGCCCATCATCTTCATCATGGCTTCGCAGCGCTGGCGCAGCATATCCATGCTCGCGCCATCCATGGGCATCATCTTGCAGACCATCCCCTCCTTGTCCATCTCACAGGTCATCCGCGCCATCATCGGCATCTGACCCATCATCTGGGGCATCATCCCCATCTGGGGCATCTGACCCATCATCTGGGGCATCTGACCCATCATCTGGGGCATCATCCCCATCATCTGAGGCATCATCCCCATCATCTGAGGCATCATCCCCATCATCTGGGGCATCATCCCCATCTGGGGCATCTGACCCATCATCTGAGGCATCATCCCCATCGAGCCCATCATCGGCATGCTCATCATCGGCATCATGGCGTGTCTCTCCGCGAATTCGTGGTTACGTCTGCGGCCCAGGCTAGGCGCTCACGCAGGTAGGGGCAAGCAGCGCCACCGAGTCGCGCCACTTTTCCTCCGGTGAAGCAGACGTGTCGCCGCCCTCGACGGATGATGCGCCAATGAAGCAGAGAGTCATCCGTCATCACGAGGCGCCGCATTCTCGTGGAGGTCAACGGGGATGTCCGTCACCGGCGGTGAAGCCCTGGTCGTCCGTCCCGGCTCAAGCGGCCTCACGGTCGAGCTGGGTCGCCACCGCGGTGGAGAGATAGCGCGCGAGCGCATCGTCGAGCGCCGAGAGCAGGAGCCCTCGCTGACTACCGAGCGCGCTGTACCGGGGACGCGGCGCGACGAAGCCGAGCGCGCTGCCAGGGCAACGGACGACGAGCGCCGTGTCCAGGCGCGCCAGCGCGGCGCTCCGCGCAGCGAGCTCAGCCCAGGTCACCGCGTCGCGGTTCGCCAGATGCCAGAGGCCGCCCTCGCCGTCGATCAGGAGATCGAGGGTCGCGTCGGCGAGGTCGGGTGTGTAGGTCGGCGTCACGATCAGATCCTCGGCCGCGCTGAAGGGGCGGCCGTCACGGAGCGCGCGCAGGGCGGCGGCGACGAAGCCGGCCTCGTCCCAGGGGTCGATGAGCGCCGCCGTGCGCACCACCAGCGCCGCCGGAAGGATCGAGAGCACCTGTTGCTCGGCAGCCGCCTTGCTCCGCCCGTACGCGCTGAGCGGCCTCGCCGGGTCGGTCTCGACATAAGGTGTCGTGCCGGTGCCGTCGAAGACCTGATCCGAGGAGAACGTGACGAGCCGGACGCCGCGCTCACGGCACGCCGCAGCGAGCACCGCGGGCCCGGAGGCGTTCTCGCGCGCGCAGCGGTGAGGCTCGAGCTCCGCGTCGTCGATGCGCGCATGGCCCGCGGTGTTGATGACCGCCCACGGCGCGTGACGCTCGAGGGCGCGCTCGACCGAAGCGGGATCGGCGATGTCCATCTCGAGGCGGCTCAGCAGGCGGTGCGGCAGCCCGCGGTGAGCGCACAGGCGCGCAAACGCGTTGCCGAGCGTGCCCGTGGCGCCGGCGATCACGATCGGCGGCCCCTCGGGCCGCCCGGTCGGGCCGCCGGACGGCTCGACGCGCGTCGCGCCGTCGCGCTCTTCGACGCTGACCGCCGGATAGAGCAGCCGCTCCGGGCGGCGCCACCACCCCGGAGACGAGAGCACCGGGTGGTCGAAGGGCTCCCCGCGCGCGAGCGCACGGACGAGCCGGGCCAGCGCGGTCGGTCGCGGCGCCTCGCCGCGGACGTCGAAGACGCCCGGCTCGTAGCGCCCGCGATCGCGCACGACGAGGCTGTCCCAGTCGAATGAGCCGAGCAGCGCCCACACGGTCATCGCCCGCACGTCCGCGCCCGCCGCGCGCGCGTCCACCGCCGCGCGGTACGCCTCGGCCAGCCAGCGGAGCTGCTCCTCGCGGGAGCCGCCCAGGTGCGCCTCGGTGATCGCGACTGGCCGCCGGTAACGCTCCCAGACCTCCAGGAGGCACGGGAGATGCCCGCCCACGCCTTCGGCGACCACGCGCACGGCCTCGAGATCGGCGTAGACGTGCCTGTCATTGCCGCCGTGCATCCCCGGCGGATAGCGATCGAGGCGCTCGTCGATGAACCGCTCGCTCGTGATGTAGTAATTGATGCCGAGGATGTCCGGCGGGCAGGGCGACGCGACGAACGCCTCGAGCTCGCCGGGGGACACGCCCCACTCGAGGAGCTGGGGATAGAACGGGTGATCCCGGTCCACTCGACCCATGAGCAGATCGAGGCTCAACCACCTGCGGTGATTCTCGTGCTGCGCCTGGTACGCGAGCAGCGGCGTGCTGAACGTCCGCCCGAGATCCTCTGTCTGCACCAGGCGCGCGCGGGGGTTGATCTCGCGGACGGCGCGCATCGCCGCCGCGATCGCGCGGCACTGCGTGAGGAGCGCGCGGACGAAGGCGCGGCCATCCTGCCCGTGCGGGTACCAGTGGCCATAGAGGCCGGAGAAGCGCGCCGTGGTGAGCGGTTCGTTCACCGGCGTGTAGTCCTCGACCCACGGGTAGCGCTCGGCCACCGCGCGGGCGAAGCGCGCGAGCCCCTCGACGAAGCTCGGATCGAGGAGGCTCGTCCGGGGTGGCCCGCTGCCGTGGTGGACGAGCCCCACGATCGGCCGCACGCCGAGGTCGCGCAGCCTCCCGAGGCGCGCGTCGGCCCACGCGAAGCGCGCGCAGCCGTCGGGCGCCGTGCGCTCCCAGAGCACGGGGTACCGCAGCGCCCGGATCCCGAGATCGGCGAAGCGGTCGAGGTCGTCGAGCCGGTGCGCGTGGCCGTTCCGATCGAGCTGATCGTGGTACACGTCGCGGACACGGTTCACCGTGCATTCGACGCCGCCCCAGAGCTCGATCGCCGGATCGCCGCCCTCCCCGGCCGCCCTGCTCACGCCGCCTCCGCGAGGGATCGCCAGCCCGGGGCGCCCGTCAGCTTCGTGTAGAGGGTGAGGGCCTGGGCGACGACCTGGTCCATGTTGTAGTAACGGTACGTGCCGAGCCGGCCGGCGAAGTGGACGCCGGCGGTCGACCGGGCGAGCTCCTCGTACTTGCGATAAAGCGCCGCATTCTCCGGCCGCGGCACGGGGTAGTACGGGTCACCCTCGCCCTTCGGGAACTCGTAGACGATCGTCGTCCTCGGGTGCGCCTGGCCGGTAAGGTACTTGAACTCGGTGACCCGGGTGTAGTTGTACTCGTTCGGATAGTTGATGACAGGCGCCGCCTGGTACACCTCCTGGTCCTTCGTCTCGAACTTAAACTCGAGCGAGCGATAGGGCAGCTTCCCGAACCGGTAATCGAAATAGGCGTCGACCGGGCCTGTGTAGATCACCTCGCGGTGCGGGACGGCATGGCAGATCTCGCGGTAGTCCGTGTTGAGCAGGATCTTGATGCCCGGGTGGTCGACCATCCGCTCGAACATCCGCGTGAACCCGTGGAGCGGCATGGCCTGGTAGGTGTCGGCGAAGTAGCGGTCGTCCCGGTTCGTGCGGACCGGGACGCGCGCCGTCACCGAGGCGTCGAGCTCCGACGGGTCGAGGCCCCACTGCTTGCGCGTGTAGCTGCGGAAGAATTTCTCGTAGAGCTCGCGCCCCACCTTGCTGACGATCACGTCCTCCGACGTGCGGATGCTCTCGCGCCGCTCGGCCCTCGAGGCGAGGAAGCCCTCGACCTCCAGCGCATTGAGGCTCAGGCCGTAGAGGCCGTTGATCGTGTCGAGGTTGATCGGGATGGGCAGGAGCTGCCCGTCGACCCAGGCGCGCACGCGGTGCTGGTAGGGACGCCACTCGGTGAACTGCGACAGGTAATCGAAGACCTCCCGAGAGTTCGTGTGGAAGATGTGCGGTCCATACCTGTGCACGAGGATGCCAGCGGCGTCGTGATGGTCGTACGCATTCCCGCCGATGTGCATGCGCACGTCGCAGAGCAGGACCTTCTTGCCGGCGCCGCGGGCGAGCCGCTCGGCGAGGACGCACCCGGCGAAGCCTGCGCCGACGATGAGGTAATCGAACATGGCTCACCTCCTCGTCGCGGCCCGGCCGCGAGCCTCCAGCGCCCCCTCGAGGAGCCGCTCCATCCTGGCCCAGGTGGCGTCCCACGAGCCCTGCCCGAGGAAGTCGTCCGCGCGCGCGAGCAGCGCGCCGCGCTCCTCGGCGAGGGCCGCCTCGACGGCGGCCACGAAGTCGCCGGGCGCGTCCGCGATGCGCACGAGCCCGAGCTCGCCGTAGGGCCGCACCACGTCGCGGATCGACGTCGAGACGACGGGCCTGCCGCCGGCCAGGTACTCCGGCGTCTTCGTGGGGCTGATGAACCGCGTGGCATCGTTCCGGGCAAAGGGCAGGAGCGCCACGTCCCAGCCCCCGAGATACGCGGGGAGCTCTTCATATCGCCTCTGCCCCAGGACATGAATGTTCGGCGCGCGGGGCAGCGTCGCCCGGTCGATCTTGACCACCGGCCCCACGAGCACGATCTGCCAGGCCGGCCGCAGCGCGGCCACGGCGGCGAGGAGATCGAGATCCATGCGCTCGTCGATGACGCCGAAGAAACCCAGGCGCGGCCGCGGGATCTCCGCCTGGTCGGCGGGCTCGACGCGGGAAGCGGCGCGCGCGCGGGCGAAGTGCGCGACGTCGACGCTGCTCGGAAACGCGTGCACGCGCGGGTGCAGCGCGCGCTTCGCCTCGTAGAGGCTCGCGCCGCCGGCGAAGACCAGGTCGGCGCGGCGCAGGAGCTCGGCCTCGCGCACCTTGAGCGCCGGGGGCGCCCCGGAGAAGGCCGAGAGCTCGTCCATGCAATCGTACACCGTCGCCGCGGGCACGAGGTGCCGAGAGAACGAGAGCGCCATTGGCGTGTAATACCAGAGCACGCAGTCGCTCATCGCGTGGCGCTTCATCATGCCGTCGAGGAGCTCGCGTTGCATGGCGGAGGCCCGCGACGGCTCGGTGCCGGAAGGCAGGTGTGGAGTCGCGACGCAGAGGCCGCCATGCTGGGTCGCGGTCTCCTCGAGACGCGGAGGCCCGCCGTCGAACACCGGCTCTTCGAAGAAGAAGACACCGCGCCGCCGCGCGCAGCGCGTGAGCAGTTGCTGTGGCCGCTGAAACACGAAGCTGAAACGCAGGTGCGAAAAGCAGATCACGTCTGGCTGCGATCTCGCGCTCATCGATCCCTCCCGCTCGAGTCTCGGTGTGCACCTGGGTCCCGGCCCCGGCTCCGGACAAGCGCTATTCAAGGAGCATGCCCAGAAGCGCGCGCCGCGATGCGGCGTCAGCGCTCCTCTCGCGGATTCACCGCGCGATTGCGGGGCAAAGGCGTGTACTTGGAGGGGAACAGGCCCTCCTCCCGCCCTCTCTCGCGCTGGGCTCCCCCGGCCGCGCTGTCATCGCGCCGCCCCCTACCGAGGAGCCCGGGCCCTCGCTGCGTGTCCCAGCCCTTTCCCGCGTCCATCGCGCCCGCCTTCGCCGAGACGACCGTCGGCGCCCGCCGCGCGCGACTGGCTCTGACCCCGGCGCGCTCCGCCCGCGCGCTCCGGCGGGTGCTACCGTTCGGCATGTCCGATTTCCGCCGCTTTCGAGGCACCGAACGCTACCTCACAAGCGAGGCGCTCGAGGCCGCCGTCAACTGCGCGCTGGTCCTGGAGCGGCCGCTCCTCGTCAAGGGAGAGCCCGGCACCGGCAAGACGCTGCTCGCCGAGGCCGTCGCGCAGAGCCTGTCCGCCGAGCTCATCCCCTGGCACGTCAAGAGCACCACGCGGGCCCAGGACGGGCTCTACGTGTACGACACCGTGCAACGGCTCTACGACGCGCGCTTCGGCGACGGCGACGTGCGCGACATCCGGCGGTACATCAAGCTCGGCCCCCTCGGGAGGGCGTTCAGCGCTTCCATGCGGGTCGTGCTCCTCATCGACGAGGTCGACAAGGCAGACCTCGAGTTCCCGAACGACCTCCTCCACGAGCTCGATCGGATGCGCTTCCGCATCACCGAGACGGGCGATGAGATCGCCGCCCGGGAGCGGCCGGTCGTACTCATCACCAGCAACAACGAGAAGGAGCTGCCGGACGCCTTCCTGCGCCGCTGCGTCTTCCATTTCATCGATTTCCCGGACGCAGAGCTCATGCGGGAGATCGTCCGCGTCCACCACCCCGAGCTCGATCGGTCGCTGGCCGATCAGGCGATGCAGGTCTTCTACGAGATCCGGAAGAACACCCGGATCCGGAAGCGGCCCTCGACGAGCGAGCTCATCGACTGGATCGCCGTGCTGCGCAGGGCGGGCGTGAGCGAGGTGAAGCTCGACAAGACGCTGCCGTTCCTGGGCGCGCTGCTCAAGAAGGAGCAGGACCTGACGGCCCTGGCCGACCAGCTGGCCGGCGGCAGGCGGTACCGGTCGTAGCGATGTTCGTCGAGTTCCTCTACGAGCTCCGGGCCCGCAAGGTCCCTGTCGGCGCCCAGGAGGCGATCGGCCTCGCGCGCGCGCTCGCCGCGGGGGTTCACGAGAGCTCGCTCGACGGCTTCTACCACGTCGCGCGGGCGCTCCTTGTCCACTCCGAGGCGCACCTCGACGACTTCGATCTCGCGTTCGCCCAGCACTTCCGCGGCGTGCACGTGGAGGCCAAGGCGATCGCGGAGGAGCTCCTCTCGTGGCTCCGGGATCCGGTCAAGATGCGCGCCCTCTCCGAGGAGGAGAAGGCGATGATCGAGGAGCTCGACCTGGAGGAGGTGCTCCGGCGGTTCGAGGAGCGCCTCCGCGAGCAGCGGGAGCGCCACGACGGGGGGAACCGGTGGATCGGGACCGGCGGCACCTCGCCGTTCGGCCGCGGCGGCTTCAACCCGAGCGGCATCCAGGTCGGCGGCTCCGCGGGCGGGCGCAGCGGCGCCGTGCAGAACGCCGACGCGCGCCGCTACCGGCCTTATCGCAGCGATCTCACGCTCGACGTGCGCCAGATCGAGGTGGCGCTGCGCAAGCTGCGCGCCTTCGCGCGCGAGGGAGGCGACCGCGAGCTCGACATCGAGGCGACGATCGACGCGACGGCCAGGAACGCGGGCGAGATCGAGATCGTCACGCGGCCCCCGCGCCGGCCGAACACGCGCGTGATCCTGATGATGGACGTGGGCGGCTCGATGGATCCCAGCGCCGCGCTCGTGTCACAGCTGTTCAGCGCGGCGAAGCGCGCGACGCACTGGAAGGAGCTGAGGAGCTACTACTTCCACAACTGCGTCTACGAAAAGCTGTATAGAACCGAAGGGTTACAGGACCCTGTCCCGGTGCGGGAGCTGCTCCGCGAGTGCGGCAAGCAGCACAAGCTCGTGATGGTCGGAGACGCCTCGATGGCGCCCTACGAGCTGCTCGGCTCGTCGGGCTACGGCGGCGGGGCGGGCTCCTCGTTCGAGCCCGACGCGCGGCTGCCCGGCGTCGCGTGGCTGATGATGCTCCGCGACCATTTCGACCGCGCCGTGTGGCTGAACCCGGACGGGATCGGCCCCTACCCGCACCCGACCGTCGACGCGATCAAGGGGATCTTCCCGATGTTCGCGCTCACGCTCGAGGGCCTGGGAGAGGCCGTCTCCGAGCTCGTCCGCGGCCGCGGCCGCGCCTGATCCAGGCGAGGAGCGCGGGCGCGGGGTCAACGGCCCGCGCGCCTGAACACCTCCGCCGTGGTCGACGCGACGAGGGCGCGATCGAGCCAGCCATCCAGCGCGCGCTCGCTCCTGCACGACGAGATCTTCGCCGCCGCCGCCTTCGTGAGCCGCAGCCCTCGCCGATCGAGGACGCGCCTCAGCGCATCGCGCTTGCCCTCGAGGATCCCTTCCTCGCGCCCCTCTTCGCGCCCCTCTTCGCGCCCCTCTTCGCGCCCTGCAGCGAGCACGGCGTCGAGGTCGTCGTAGCCGCGCCGCTGGAGCAGGTTGGTCAGCGTGGCCTTCTCCGCCTCGCTGCGGTCGTAGAGCGCCTCGACGGGGACCGCGTTCTTCAGGATGCCCGGCGCGCTCAGCAGCTGCCCGGGGAGCACGACGCGCATCTTCCGGCGGGGCTCGTGCACCTCGACCCGCCGCGGGCCGTTGAGGCGTACCACCCACAGGAGCTTCGTGCCGGCCTCGAGCAGGTCGGCGATCTTCTCCTGGAGCTTCTCCTCGTCCTGCCCCACGTCGGCGTACTCGATGGCGAGCTCCGGTACCCCCTTCACCCAGCCGGGCCTGTCGGGCACGTTCCCCACCGCGACGTCCGGCGCCCGGAGGGTGCCCTGGCCCAGGGTGTAACCCGTGTCCACGCCCGCCTCCTTGACCGCCGGATCCCACCCCACGACCGAGCTGCCCAGGTGGTTCGGCCCGGAGGCACGCCCCCCCGTGGGGGCGCAGTAAACGGGGTGGCCGTTCGACAGCTCGTACGGGTCGCCCGAGCGGACGTGCTCCGCGCGAAAAGGGCCGCGTCCCGACGGATGGCGCTTGGCTTGCCCGTGCATGAGAGGACGATAGCACGCGGGTGGCGCGCCCCGGCGCGCCGGCGCTACCGGCCGGGGCTACCGACTACTGGCTCGGCAGCCACATGCGGAACGCCGTGCCCGTGCAGCGGCCCATCGTCGCCGCGATCTCGCCGCCGTGCGCCTCGACGATGACCCGGCTCAGCGCGAGCCCGAGCCCGGTCCCCTTCACCTTGGCGGTCACGAGCGGCTCGAAGAGGTGGTCGACCACGCAGGGGTGGACGCCGGGGCCGTTGTCCTCGACCTCGAGGTACGTGCGCTCGTCGCCGCACCACGCGCGCGTGACGATCGAGCCGCCGGGGGCGTTGTCGAGCGCCTCGATCGCGTTGAGATAAAGGTTCGAGAAGACGCGCTCGAGCAGGATGGGGTCGCACAGGAGCGTGAGGTCGGCCGGCACGACGGCGACCTCGAACCGGACCGCCGTGCGCAGGACCAGCGCGTGCCGGGCGCTCTCGATCAGCTTGCCGACATGCGCCGGTTCGCGCCGCAGCGGCTCGCCGCGCGCCAGCCCGAGGACGCTGCCGATGACCTCGTGCGCCTTGCGGATCTCGCACGTCACCCGGTCGAGGTGGCGCAGCAGGCGGGGCCGATCGTCGAGATCGCGCTGCGCCAGGTAGAGCGACGACTCCGCGACCGCGAGGGCGTTGCGCAGCTCATGGGCGACGCTCGCACCAACCGCTCCCGCCGCGGCGAGGCGCGCGGCGCAGCATTCGGTTTCGTGACCCTCTTTTGCCATAAAGCAGAGCGCAGCGTAGCCCATCCGCGGGGGATCGCCCGCGCGCTCCCCGCAGACGACGCGCCGCCGTCACCCGGAGGATCTTTGCGACGCGACCGTCCCGGGCTGGCTCACTCGGCGTCCGCGGCGAGCGCGAGGGACGGCGCCCGCTCCGGAGCCGACTTGACGCGGCGCGCCCGATCGAGGTCGAAGAGCGAGAAGCGCTCGCCCGCGGCGGAGCCCGCCGGCGCGGCGCGGCCGAACAGCTGAAGCCGCACGGCGCGGTGCGGCGGCGGCGTGATTGCGCCCGGCGCCTCGCCGGGCTCGCCCGCGATCACCGCCGCGACCTCGGACGATTTCACCGCGCCCGAGCCGCGGATGTCGACCTCGACCTCGACGGCGACGAGGTCGCCGACGAGCCCGGCGCGCGCGAGCGCCGAGAGCACGTCCGGCCCGCCGACCTCGGCCCGCACGAGGTACTGGCGCACGTCGACCATCTTCGCGAGCCGGTCGATCTCCCGGCGGATCGGGAGCGACGCGGCCGAGAGGACGGCGCTGCAGCGGGCGGCGAGGAAGGCCTCCGCGTCGCCGCCGATCGACGAGCGCGCGAACGCGAGCGCGTACCGCGCGCCGGCGATCAGCTTGCTCAGGGCGGGGTCTTCCGGGCCGAGCTTCACGGCGCCGCGGAACGCGAGCCCGCGGGGGCTCGCGGCCGACATCGAGGCGACGAGCGCGTCGAGCGCGGCGGGGTCGAGATCGCGCTCGAGGCGGAGGTCGACGTACTCGTCGAGGCTGATGACGCCGAGCGAGAGCGCCGGAGAGAACGTCATGTCGGGCTTCGGGTGGAAGCCCGCGGTGTAGGTCATCGGCATGCCGACGCGCCGGATCACGCGGGGCAGCTCGCGCACGACGTCCAGGTGGCCGAGCAGCGCCACCGGCCCGGTCTTCTCGAAGCGGAAGCGGTAGCGGAAGCCGCCGCGCCCCTTCGTTGCGGGCCCTTTCCGCTTCGCGTGCGGGGGCGCCTCGCCGCCGGCGGGGGGAGGCGCCGCGGCCTCGGCGCGGACCGGATCCTCGCCGCCGGCGCGCGGGAGATCCGCGTCGCGCGGGGCGTCGTCCGCGCCGGCGCGGGAGGGCTCCGCGTCGCGCGGGGCGTCGTCCGCGCCGGCGCGGGAGGGCTCCGCGTCGCCGGCGCGCGTCGGCTCGGCGGGCGGGCCGCCGGCGGCAGCCGACGGCGCGGCGGCTGCGTCGGTGAGCACCGGCAGCGAGCGCTTGTGGGCGCCGAGCCGGTCGAGGAAGGTCAGCCGCTCGTCGCGCATCAGCGTCATATCGCAGGCGACGCCGCAGTCGTAGCAGACGAGCCGCCGCGTATCGGCCGTGGCGTCGTCGAGGTTCGTGTGGTGCACGAACATGCCGGCGACCTTGCCGCACGGCGGGCTGAGGCGGCTCTGGAGCGCCTTCCGGTACTCCTTCGCGAGGAAGCCATCCTCGAGGCCGACGTCGATGTGATCCCACGGCAGCCGCGCCGTGACCGGGAGGGTGCCGAGGTACTTCGCCCGGTCGACGCCGGTGTGCGTGAACGCCTCCTCCCACACGGACAGCTTGATCTGATCGTCCCACGAGTCGAAGCGGGCGCCGCCGCGCCACGCCCGCTCGAGGACGTCGGCGAGGGGTCGGTCGCCGCGGGCGAAGATGCCCTCGAGGACGCTGGCGTTGGCCTCGTGGGTCTTCAGCGTGACGGCGCGGTAGGGCCGCACCGTGTCCTTGAGCAGCTGCTGCTTGCGCCCGACCTCGGAGCGCGTGTCCATCGCCGCCCACTGGAAGGGGGTGTGGGGCTTCGGCACGTGCGTCGACACGCTGACCGTCACGTCGACCGGCTTGCCCTTGCCGGCCGCCCTCCGGCCGGCGCCGGCCGCGCGGGCGCCCGTCTCGACGATGCCGCGCACGTCCTCGTCGGTCTCGGTCGGGAGGCCGATCATGAAGTAGAGCTTCATCTTGCCCCAGCCGCGGCTGAACACGCGCTCGGCCGTCTCGAGGAGCTGCTCCTCCGTGACGTTCTTGTTCACGACGTCGCGCATCCTCTGGGTCCCCGCCTCGGGCGCGAAGGTGAGGCCCGTCGCGCGCACGCGCTTGAGCTCGTCGAGCAGGTCGGGCTCGAGCCCGTAGGCGCGCAGCGACGAGACGCCGAGCGAGATGCGCTCCTTGGTGAGGCGCTCGGTGACCTTCTTGACGAGCGGCGCGATGCACGAGACATCGGCGGTCGACAGCGCCGTGAGCGAGACCTCGTCCTGGCCGGACTTCTGCACCGCGCGCATCACGGTCTCGACGATCTGCTCGGGATCGCGCTCGCGGACGGGGCGGTAGATCATCCCGGCCTGGCAGAAGCGGCACCCCTCGGTGCAGCCGCGGGCGATCTCGATCGACATCCGGTCGAAGATGGCCTCGGGGCCGCCGGTGGGGCTCTCGTCGGGGAACGGGTACTTGTTCAGATCGACGAGGGCGCGCTCGATCGGGAACGGGATCCCGGAGACGAGCGGGCGATCGACGACCTCGAAGCCGGTGTCGGGGTCGAGCCGGGTCGCGTAGAGCGAGGGCACGTACACCGCGCCGAGGCGCGCGATCGCGACGAGCCGGTCGCGCCGCGGCACGCCCTCGCGCTTGAGCCGGGTCCACAGGAGGGCGACCTCGGTCGCCTTCTCCTCGCCGTCGCCGATGACGAGGGCGTCGAGGAAGGGGGCGATCGGCTCCGGGTGGGTCGCCGTCGGGCCGCCCGCGATCACGATCGGGTCGTCCTCGCCGCGGTCGGCCGCGCGCAGCGGGACGCCGCCGAGGTGCAGCATCGTGAGGATGTTGGAGTAGGTGAGCTCGAACTGCAGGGAGAAGCCCACGACGTCGAAGTCCCTGAGCGGGCGCGCCGACTCGAGCGAGACGAGCGGCAGCCCGCGCTTCACGAGCTGGGCCTCCATGTCGACCCACGGCGCATAGCAGCGCTCGGCCAGCGTGCGCGGGTCGTCGTTGAGGAGCTTGTAGAGGATCTTGAAGCCGAGGTGGCTCATCCCGATGTCGTAGACGTCCGGGAAGGCGAGGCAGACGCGCGCCTCGACCGACGCCCAGTCCTTCACGACCGAGCCGACCTCGCCGCCCGCGTAGCGCGCAGGCTTCTCGACCTGATCGAGAAAGGAGGCGTACGGGTGACCGGCGAGCAGGGGGAGGCTGTCCATGGCGCTCCGGCGCGTAGCATGGTCGGCGCGTAGCGGCACCCGCGGGCCCCGGGTTTGTCCGGCGCACGGGCGCCCCCGGCAGGCTCGGCCATGCGTGGGGCTACCACCGCCACCGCCGCCGACGGCCGAGCCGCAGCGCCCGGAGCGGCGCGGCGGCCCGCTCGGGCTATGCTCACGCGGTGCGCGAGCGTGACACCCACCACCACGTGGAGATCGACCAGCAGCGGCATATCGAGTACCGCGATCCCAGCGAGTTCGACCGGATCGCCTTCGCCATGCGCGCGCTGGACCGTCTCCGGCCAAAACGGATGACGGTGGCCGTCTACCCGGCCCTCGCCGCGCTCCGCATCGAGCGCGGGAAGAACCTGCAGCGCGGCGAGGGGGGCTCGTGGGCGATCGTCGGCATCCCGCCGCACGCGAGCCGCGAGCACATCGCCTACGCCCTCGCCGAGCTCGCCGGCGTCGAGTCGGTGCCCTACGCGGTGCAGAGCCTCCTCGCCGCCGACAGGAACGCCGAGGCCTAGAGCCCAGAGGCACCGGCCCGCTGCTGCCGGAAGTTGCCACCATCCCGAGATCTCCGGAGCCGGGAGCGCGCGGCGGATGGTATTGCGCCCCGCACCAGGGAGAGCGACGCTGCCCCCGTGCCTGCTCCGATCCGGCGACATATCGAGCGCCACCGCGCCGCAAAGGCGGTGTGGAGCGTCATCGTCAGCCTGGATCGCCACAACGGGCCGCGGGCCGCGAGCGCGATGGCCTTCGACGCGTTCCTCAGCCTGATCCCCCTCGCCGCCTTCGCCGGCTACGTGCTCAGCCGGACCAAGGAGTGGTCGGACCTCGTGGCGCGGCCGCTCCTCCAGGCGGCGCCGCCGGAGGTCGCGAACCTCGTCTCGGAGGAGCTCCTCCGGCTCTCGCAGTCGTCGGCGGTCGCCCCGATCAGCATCACCGGCTTCCTCTGGATCACGTCCTCCGGGCTCTCGACCGCCATGGGCGTGTTCGACACGATCTACAACACGCGCGAGCGCCCCTGGTACGTGCGCAGGGCGATCGCTGCGGCGTGCGTGATGGCCAGCCTGGCCGTGGTGCCCGTGGTCGCCGGCGTCGGCGTGCTGATCGGCTCGCTCTCGGGCTCGATCGGCGCCCGGATCGTCGCCTTCGCCCTCCCCGCGGGGCTCGTCACCTGCATGGTGGCCGCGTTCTTCAGGCTCTCGATCCAGCGCCCCAACATCGAGCGGCGCCGGGTCTTCCCGGGCGCGGTGCTCACCGTGGTGCTCTGGTCGGTCGTGTCGACCCTCTTCTCGCTCTACGTGACCACGTTCGGCCGCTACGCCACGTTCTACGGGAGCCTCGCGACCGTCGCGATCTTCCTGTTCTGGCTGTGGCTGCTGGCGCTGGCGCTGCTCATCGGCGGCGAGCTGAACGCGCGCCTGGAGCGCGAGCGCGACGGGGTGCTGTCGGTTCCGCCCCCGGGCAAGTGGAGCGCGCTGGCGCTCTCGGACCTGGCCCAGCTCTCGGACCTGGCCCAGAGCGAGACGCCGCTGCCCCAGAGCGAGACGCCGCTGCCCCTGAGCGCCACGCTGCCCCACGGCGCCACGCTCCCCCGCGGCTCCACGATGCAGCGCCGCGACGGCCAGGGCGCGGGCGAAGCGGACGAAGGCGAAGAGCGCGGCGCCCCGAGCTCGCCGCCGCAGCAGCGGGCCGCGGGATAGCGCGGCGCGCCAGGAGGCCGCCGCCCCCGGCGGCCGCGCGCTGAAGGACGGACGGCCGCCGCCCGACGGCTCGGCTCGGCACGGGCGGTGAAAGCTCCGTCGATCGTTCGCCGCTCGGCGCTCACTCGGCGCGCATTCGCACGGTGGGTGCGCGCACTTCGCGCAGGGGAATGTCGAGGGCGGGCGTGAGGGGGAGCAGTCGAGCGTGCACGCGCACTACGGAGCGGGGGGTGACGGGGGCGGCAGCCGACGCGCCGCGCCTCTGCCAGGAGACGCCGGGCTGTACTTTCTGGGAGCGCTGCACGAGCTCGTCGCCGTCGGCCTGCACCGGCCGGCCCTCGAGGCGCTGTGCGCGGGGCAGCGCGACCTCGCGGAGCCCCCCATCGACCGCGCCTACCTGATCAAGATCCTCGACGAGGAGATCTGCCGCCAGTTCGGGCACCCGCTGCGGCCGCTCATCGAGCTCGTGCTCAACGCCGCCGACGCGGCCCGCGCGCCGCAGCCGCTCGTCGACGTCGCCGTCAACGACGGGCGCGTCGACGTCAGCGACACCGGCGCCGGCATGGGGCTCCGAGCAATCCTCTCACGGCTGCTCATCCCGTTCGCGACAGACAAGCGCCCCGGGATCGATCTCGGCCGGTTCGGGGTCGGGTTCTTCTCGGTGCTCGGGCTCGGGCTCTCGGACCCGGAGAGCTTCAGCCTGCACGTCACGACCGGCGACGGCATCGAGGGGTGGGCGATCCGCGTCGTGGCCTGGCCCAGCGCGGGCGACGTGGGCGACGCGGGCGACGCGCCCGAGCCCACCCCCGAGGTGCCCGAGCGCGCCTGCGGCCGCGCGTCGCCCGAGCTCACCGCCGCGCTGATGTGCTCGGTGCGCCGGATCGCGCCGCTGCTCGGGACGCGCGTGCGCGTCACGTCGTCGCTGCTCGAGGCGGGCGCGGTCCGCGCCTACCTGCGCGACGCGCTCCACTTCTTCCCCGCGAGCCGCGCCCTCGTGCTGCTCGACGGCGCGGCCGTGAACGACGGCCGGCTGATCTCGGGCGGGCAGCTCATCCAGGAGCGGATCGCGCGCGCGCCGCAGACCCCCGGCGACTGGCGCGCGTCTTCCGCCGGGGCGGACGACCCCGACGCGGCGAGCGGCCCGCGCGCGCAGGAGGAGCGCGACGGCCTCGAGGAGGAGCGCGACGGCGCGCTCCTCGCGCGGTTCCACGTCGGCGGGCGAGGGCTGCTCCCGAGCATCTCGGCGGCCACCTTCCATGGGGGGGTCAAGATCGACGCCTGCCTCGCCCTGGCCGAGCTCGCGCTCATCGATTTCCCGGCCGCCGTGGAGCTGACCGAGGGGCGCGACGCGCTCAAGATCGGGCCGGAGTTCACCGCGGTCGCGACGGCGTTCTACCGGCGGCTCATCCAGCTCGCCGCGGCGAGCGGCGAGGGCCGGCGCACGCGCGACCGGCTCGCCGAGATGGCCGCGCAGATCAGCGCGCTCATGCTGCAATCCGCGGGCTGGGACGAGGTGGCCCTCGATCTCGCGCGCGCCCTGCTCGGCCCGGGGCGCTGCATGGTGACCCCCGAGCGGCGCGAGGCGCTGCTCGGGTTCCTCGGGCCGAGCGTCGCCGATCGGCTCTTCGTGCCGGAGAGCTTCTGGGCGGAGCGCGAGTGGCAGCCCCACCTTCCCGGCGAGCGCGAGCTCCTCGAGGACGAGCTCGATCTCGATCCGCCGGAGACGCTCGCGGCCCTCGCGCGGCGCCGCGGCGACCTCGCGGGGCTGCCGCTGATCCTCGCGCGCGCGGCGAGCCCGCACACGACCATGGTCGCCCTCTGCCGGAGCCGGCCCCAGACGGACCGCGGCGCGGGCGCCGCGCCTCCGCCAGGGGCTCCGGGCGCGCCCCCGCTCCCCGCCGCTGCGTGGCGACGCCCGGCTGGACCGCTGCCGTGCCTCGGCACGCGCCGGGTCCTGCTCATCCGCGACGACAGCGCGGCGGTGCGGCGTCCCTCGGGCTGGTGCGACTGGTACGCGCTGAGGGCGGCCTTCGATCGGGCCTCCGGGGTGCGCGAGGCCGATCTCGAGCGCGATCTCATCGTCGGCGAACCCGTGGACGGGGCGGCCTGCGCCGCGCCCCGGCCCGGCGAAAGGACCTCCGGAGGCGAGCCATGACCCAGATCTCGTACGGGCTTTTCTCGGAGCTGCTCCTCGTGCGGATCCACGGGCGGGCCGAGGCCTACCTTCAGGCGAGCAGCGCGGAGCGCCTCGCGCTCGTCGCCGCCTGCCGCAGCGAGGCCACGGTGCCCGACCTCGCGCAGCGCATCCTCTCGCGCACCATCTATGCGCAGGCGTCGTCGCGGATCGGCCCGCTCCGCGAGCTGCTCCAGAACGCGCTCGACGCCTCGCCCCCCGGCGCCCGCATCGATGTCCGCTCGACCGAGGACGGGCGCGAGATCTCGGTCACCGACCAGGGCCGCGGCATGAGCCGGACCGAGCTCCTCGCCGACCTGCTCGTCCCCTTCCGGAGCGGCAAGGCGGGCGAGCCCGACGCGATCGGCGAGCACGGGATCGGCTTCTTCTCGGCGCTGGAGATCGCGCCCTGGATCGAGGTGGTCACGGCGACGCCCTTGGGCGGGCACCGGCTGCTCGTCGCGCCGCTCGGCGCGGGGCCACCCTACGAGGACTTCTCGTGGACGCTCCTGTCCCTGCACCGCCTCTCGCCGGCGCCGCCGGACGACGGCGGCCCCGCGCGCGCCCCTGCGCCGCCGCGCCGCCCGACGACGGGCACCTCGGTGCGGCTCTCGCTCGCGCAGCCGATCTCGCGGCCGGCGCTCGCCGCGGAGGTCACCGCGGCGGTGGGGCTGGTCGACCCGGCCGCCGCGCGGATCTACGTCGACGGCGCGCTGGTCAACACGGCGCGGGCGCGCCTCCGCCGCGCCGCCGAGGTGCCGCTCCGGCTCCCGCCGTCGGGCGCGCTCTGCGGCGCGCTCGAGCTCCTCGTGGGCCGGGGCGACGGCATCGAACCGCAGCTCACGATCACCCAGAAGGGGCTCACGGTGGCGACGCGGATCGACCCCTTCCCCGGCCCCGAGCTCGGCCTGCACCGCGAGCTCGCGCGCGCGATCACGGCCGCCGGCTTCGGCCTGGTCGCGGAGCTGCCGCTCGGCGTGCCGCTCAACAAGGGCCGCTCGGCGGTCGCGGCGAGCGCGTCCACGGCGGTCGAGGCGGCGCTCGTGGCCGCGTTCGAGCGCTTCATCCTGCGCGACGCCCTGTACGACCGCGAGCTCCTGCGCGCGGTGGATCACCGGCTCTCGTCGGTGCTCGACCGGTTCGTGCACGCGGCGCTGCTCGGCGAGACCCTCATGATCGCGTCCGCCCAGGGGGTGGACGAGCTCGATCCGGCCGCGCGCACCCCCACGGTGGCGGCCCCCGAGCAGGTCATCCGCTTCGCGAGCGGTCTGCTCGACGCGCCGCTCTTCCGGTCGCTCGTGGTCGACGCCGGCCAGCGGCCTCCGGGGGCGGCGCTGTCCCCGCTCCTCGGCCAGCTCCACGTTCGCAGCGCGCCGCTCACGCTGCGCGAGCTGCTCCAGGCGCACCGGGCCGGCGTGCTCCGCCCGCTCGAGACCGCCCCGCCGGGCCCCGGCCGGAGCGCTGCCCGCTGGCCGCTCGGCGCCTCCGCCGCGGCGCCCGGGGCCGCCGCCGGGCGGGAGGCGCCCGGCGCGCGCCCCGGGGAGCTCGTGTACCTCGCGCTCGACGAGCCGCTCGCGCAGGCGTTCTGGCGGCGCCTCGCGAGCGAGGGCGCGGCCTCGCAGCCCCTCGAGGCCGCCGCGGCGGCGGCGCCTACCCGCGCGCCGGGCGCCGCGCCGTGCCCGATGCCCCGCACCTCGCGCGACGCGCTCCTGACGATCGCGGCCGAGGTGCCCGGCGTCCGCGCCGTGGCCGCGGCGATGACGGTCATCGAGCGGCTCGACGCGGTGATCTCGGAGTCGGCGGACCTGACGCCATCGCCGATCTGGGTGCACCAGGATCTCTACGGCCCCGACGAGATGGCGCACACCGACGGGAGCGGGATCAGCGTGAACCTCGCCTCGTCGCGGGTGCGGGCGCTGCTCACGGCGGTGCTCCTGCGGGACGACGCGATCGCCTTCACCGCGCTCACCGATCTCCTGCTCCACGAGAAGACGCACGTCTCGCTGGCGAGCTACGTCCCGCGCCCCACGGCCGAGCACGGCACGAGCTTCTACCGCCGCAAGGACTGGATGCGCCGCCGCCTGCTCGCGGCGATCGCGAGCGGCGCGGTCGCCGACCCGATGCGCTGGCTCGCGGTGGCGCGGCGGGGGCTCGCGAGCGCGGCGCTGCCGGCGCCGGCCGAGCTCTCGCGCGCCTTCCAGTCGGCTGCAGCCGCGGCGTGAGGCGCGCTCGGGCTCGCCTGAAGCGATGTGCGCTGGCCCCCTGTGGAGGCGAATCCAGCTCGACCCGGAGGATGTCCGGAAGCCCCGGTGTGGGGTGAATTGAAGCTCGAGCCTGGAGGCCGATGCCAGCGGCGACACACCGTACGTGGCTGCACGGCAAACCGTGATCACGGTGACGCGTCGGCTGGCACAGCACGGCACAGATTCCCGAGGGGCCAGCTCGCGCCGGCGTGGCCCCTGGACCGCGAGATCAGCGGGAGACGAGGTCCTTCATCCAGGCGACGTCGTCGGGCGTCGTCTCCAGGATGTCGCCGGCCCACTCCTCGTCGGTCATGCGCTCGAAATCCTCGGTGATCTTCTCGAAGTACGACGAGGCGAGCCCCACGAACGCGCGCGGCGTGCCGCAGGGATCGGCGGTGACGACCATGAGCCGCGGCAGGCCGGTGCCCACGTGCAGCACGCGTCCGACCGGCGCCCCGCCCTCGTCGGTGGGCTGGGTGTGCACGTCGGCGATCGTCGGGTCCTGGGTCACGCTCTCGAGGACGTCGAAGAAGAGCTGGGCGTACCAGCCCTCGGCGCCCGCCGGCGAGCCGCAGCCATGCTGCACCCGGACCGCCTGGTTGATGAAGGCGAGGTGCTCCTCGGTGAGGGGCAGCCCGGCGCGCTCGTTCGCGGCCATCTCGCCGAGCGTCCGCGCGACGCTGTGCAGCCGCGCGAAGTACGCCGGCAGCCGCTCCGTGAGCCACGACGCGCCCGACAGATCGAGCGACTCGACGACGCGGCCGCCGTGCTCGGCCAGCTCGGCGATGCGCGCGTAGAACGCCGGGTACGGGTCGACGTAGGCGTCCGGGAAGTCGCACGTGGTGCCGCCCGTGTACGACTGCTTGGCGTAGAGCAGGGTGTCGTGCCGGAGCTCGGCCCAGGAGGCGAGCTGCGTGTTGAGCAGGCGCCGGCCCCACGCCTCGGTCTTGGCCACCTCGGGCAGCCCCGCGGCGTCGGCGAGCGCCCGCGCCGGCGACAGCTCCCGCAGCGCGCCGAGCCAGCGGTTGTAGAGGTTCTTGCTCCAGAACTCGCCCGGGTGCGCGTCGACGAGCACGCGCATCATGTGCAGGTCGGGCGCGTAGGGGAACTGCCCGAGCTCGGGCGCGAGCAAGAGCCCCGCCTGATCGTTGCCGAGCGCGGCGAAGCCCATGTCGAGCGGGTTCGGCATCATGCGCTTGACGGCGCCGCCCTTCACCCGGTCGTAGACCACGTTCGAGAAGACGTGCGAGTCGACGACGTACCGCTGGCCGAGCAGCGCGAAGCTCGACGACAGGGGCATCGTGCCGTTGTCGAGGCCGTTGATCATGATGTGGCTCGAGATCCGCTGCGTCCCGTGGCCCTTCTTCATCACGACCTCGACGATCGTGTCGTCCGGGACGCCGGCGAGGCCGGCGGCGTCGCTGAGGCCGAGATCCGCGAGCAGCACGTCGAGCTCGGGGAGCGTCATGTAGTCGCTCTCGCCGACGAAGGCCTGGATCGCGTCGTCGATGCGCGTGTAGCGGTCGAGCGTCTTCTCCTCGGCGAGGGCGCGCAGCACGTACGCGCCCTCGAGCTGGCGCCGCTGGAAGACCTGCTTGCCGTCCTCCTGGGTCTCGAGGAAGCGGAAGTCCACGCGGCCGAGCCACATCATGCTGCGGAAGTAGCGCCCGAGCTCGGGCGTGTCGGTGTAGTGGCCGCGGGGCTTGAACTGCGAGAAGTCCATGAGCCGGTCGGAGCCGAAGAGGCGCACCGCGCCCATGCCCTGGTGGGCCTTCGCGCCCTCCACGAGCTCGTCGATCTTCGCGGCGTCGGCGCCCGCGACGGGCGCGACGGGCGTGTCGGTCAAGACCGCGAGCGCCACGGCCGTGTAGAGGTCCGCGTCGGCGCGCGCCTCGGCGCCGAGCTCGCCGCCTCCGCCCGCGGCGAGCCGCGCGCGCATCTCGGCGAGCATCGTCGCGAGCTCGGGGGCGAGCGAGGCGAGCTCCACTTGCTTCAGGATCGCGTCGTACGAGCGGTGGACCGCGTACAGGATGGAGTCGGCGGACACGTAGAGCGGGAGGTCGAGCGCGTAGATGCTCTCGTAGCCGTAGACGAAGGTCGGGAAGCTCTTCTTCTCCGAGATGACGAAGCCGTTCGCGGACAGCTTCGCGAGCTCGTCCGCGTCGAGTCGGAGCGTGGTGTCCTGGAGGAGCGACAGGCGGTCGGCGTCCGCCGGCGCGTAAGGTAGGCCCGAAGCGAAGGCGACGCGGTACTTCGAGGCGAAGTCCGCGTCGGTCATGCTCGCCGAGGACTCCCGCTCGGCGAGCAGCGCGCTGAGCTCCGCCTGCTGCTCGGGCCCGAGCGGCGCGGACGGCGCGGGCGGCTGCTCGGATTGCGTGCCGCCGGTGCCGGACGGCGGGCGGCCCTCGATGGAGCAGCCGCCGGCGAGGGCGAGGAGGATCGGGACGATGGAAAAGTGAAGGAGCGTCCTGGGCATCGTGTTCCCCTTTCGGAGCGCGCCTCTCCGGAGGCGCGGCGAGCCCGACATGGGCAAGGACGATGCCGGGCTCGCAGTCGCGGCCACGTCGCCTGTCAGATCAAGCCGGCTTCTGGAGCTGCTTCATGGCGTATCCAATGCCGGTCTGCAACGAGCCGAACGTGTAGATGCCACCGAGGTTGAACTCGAGCTCCATGAGCGCCACGGCGACCTCCGGCCGGATGCCGGTCAGCACCACCTGCGCGCCGAGGAGCTTGACCGCCTTCACCGAGTTGACGATGCCCTGCACCGCCCGCGCATCGATCTTCCGCACGCCGGTGATATCGATGATGACGATCCGCGCCTCCCGCGCCACGACGCCGTTCAGCAGCGTCTCCATGATCTGGATCGAGCGGCGATCGTCCACGGAGCCAATCACCGGCATGGCCAGGATCTGATCCGCGATCGGCATGAGCGGCGTCGAGAGCTCCTCGAGCAGGAGCGCCTGGGTCGCCACCACCTGCTCGAGGCGCTGGCGCTCCTCCTCCTCGAGGCGCTTGCGCTCGGTGAGATCTCGCGCGACGCAGACGAGCCCCTGGCTCTCCCCGACGCTGTCGGCGATGATGGAGGTCGAGAGAGAGACAGCGGCGATCTCCCCTGTCTTCTTCTGGAACGCCGTCTCCTCGATCAGGACGCTGCTCTCGTCATCGCCCATGACGCAGGGGAACGCGGCCGGAAAGATGCTGCTCGCAGGCGCGCCCACGAGCTCCTCTGCGGCGTAGGCCGACAGGCGGCACGCCGCGGCGTTCACGCTGGTGATGGTGCCCGCCTTGTCCACCACGACGACCAGATCGCTCATCGACTGGAGGATGTTATCGACGTACTCCCTGGACACCACCCTGGAGGAGAGCTCCTCGGCCACCATGTTCAGGCCGAGCGCCAGCGCGTCCCAGGAGTCGCCTCGCTCGCTGATCTCCGCTCGCTTCGAGAAGTCGAACGACACGATGGAGTTGAGCATCACCATGATGTCGTTGAGCCGGCGCTCCAGCCGCTCCTCCCTCGCTCGCCGCTCGAGCACCTCCTCCACCAGCGCCTCGGCGGCGCGATTCGCCAGGTCGAAGCTTGCTCCGCCTGGGACCGCGCCCTCCGCTGGACTCGCCCCGAGGAGGATCGAGCAGAGCTCGGCAACACGAGAGTCGGTCGACTGCTCTCCTTCGCTCACGAACGGAACCCTTTCAACCACTCGACCGCGGCCGCCTCGTCGGAAAAAATCTTGGACGGGTTGGCGCGTCGCCCGTTGATCGCGCTGTAGACCGCGAGCCAGATGTTCGCGATCGTCGTGCTCAAGGGCGAGTCGGTCAGCATCGCCAGAGCAGGCCAGCTCGCGATCGACTCGGGGCCCCCATAGTAGGATCGGGCGTCGCGGTCAATCGCCTTCACCTTGGTGAGATCGACGAGCGCGGGCCGCCGCACGCCGTCGCCGATCGCGCAGATACCGGCGATGACCTCTCGGGCGATCTGGAGCGTCTGATGGGTCCCGGGCGCGAACTCGACCCGAATAATCCCGTTCACCTCGTCGAGCCAGATCTTACCGGACGAGAAGGTTACCACCGTGCTGTTGTCCACCCTATTCTCCTCACGCCGGCCATCCGCTCGCGGAGACCATCCGGCCGCGAACACACCGGAACGGCCGCTCCGTACGGGTGCCCCATAAACTTCTACCGTAATTCTATCGGACAGAGTAGCGTTTCATTGTAGACACATCGGGGCGAGCAGCACAGCTGCACGCCCGAGCAGACGCGGAGCGAAGGATCACAGGAGTGCTCCATGTACTCCGCTCTGCCTGCTGCGCGCGGCGCGGCCACCCGGGGCCCCGCGCGCCTCACCGTGGTCCTCAGGGGCGGATGTCCGCGGCGAGCAGGCACTCCCGGAGCCGCTCTGCCAGGACCCTGACGTGAGGCTCCCGGAGCATCGTGTGATGAGATCCCGGTACTTCATCGATCTCGATCGGTTGTGACGAGATCCCATCCATGGGCTGATAGAGAGTCCCGTAGGGCTCGGTCGCCGGGCCAAAGGGGCCGGGCGGCGGCTGCTCCGCTGCCCGGAAATAGACCACACGACCACCATAACAGGGCATCACGTAGGAGCGCGCGGCCCGCCCGTGAGCCGCCCCGAGCCGCTTGACCGCGGCGGCGAAGCCCGGCGCCACGCCGCGCGCTGCGCCGAGGACGAGCTCCGTCAGCTCGCCCTCGTCGAGCCGGCAGAGCTCGTCGTACGCCATCCCGGGGCGGGCCATCCTCGCGGACTCGACGAGCTGCCACAGCCGGCGCTCAGGGCTGCTCGGGATCGAGATGTAGCCATCGATCATGGCCAGGAGCGCGACGCGCTCACCGCACCTCACGAGCTGGTGGGCCATCTCGAACGCAACGAGCCCGCCGAGCGACCAGCCGCCGAGCAGATAGGGGCCCGCCGGCTTCACGGCCCGGATGGCCTCGATATAACGCGCGGCCATGTCCTCGATCCGCTCGTCAGGCGCGGCGCCGTCGTCCAGCCCGCTCGCCTGGAGGCCGTAGAAGGGCCGCTCCGTCCCCAGGTGGCGAGCGAGCTCGGTGTAGCAGAGCACCGGCCCGCCGAACGGGTGGACGCAGAAGAACGGCGATCCCTCGCCGCCGGGCCGGATCGCGACGAGCGGCGACCTTCGCGGCGCTCCGCCGTCCTCGGGCGCGCGCTCGCCGCCCGGCGGCGCGGGCAAGCTCAGCGCGTCCAGCGCGCGCTCGGCGAGCGCCGCGACGGTCGGATGCTCGAGCAGCAGGTTGATCGGCAGCTTGACCTTGAAGCCCAGCTCGATCCGGTCGCGGAGCTCCAGGCTCATCAGCGAGTCGAGCCCGAGATCGAGCAGGCTCGCGCCCGGCGCGATCTTCCCCGGATCGTCGAGCCCCAGCGTCTGCGCGGCGGAGGTCTGCAGCCACCCCTCCATCGCCCGCCGGCGCTCGCCGGCCGGGGCCGCCCTGAGGCGCTCGACCAGGGCGACCGCCGCCGCGCCGCCCGCGTCCGGCTCGGGGGCGGGCGCGCCGCCGGACGCGCGCGGGGCGGCCGGGGCGTCCGGCGCCTCCGGTCGCTCGCGCTCGATCCAGTGCCGCGTCCGCTGCCAGGCAACCGTCGGCAGCGAGACGCAGCGCCCTCCAGCCGGATAGAGGCGCTTCCACGCGACGGCATGGCCGTGCGCGTGGAGCGCCCCGAGCGACTGCAGCAGGCACCGCCGCGCCGGGAACCCTCGCCGCAACGAGAAGACCGCATGGGCCTCCGCCCCCCGCGCGGAGAAGCACTGCTGGAGGTGGCCGGAGAGGACGGGGTGCGGGCCGACCTCGAGGAAGATCCGGTACCCCGCGGCCAGCGCGGCGTCGACGGCGCCCGCGAACCGCACCGGCTCTCTCATGTTCCTCGCCCAGTACGCCGGATCGAGCTCGCTCCCCGCGACCGGCGCGGCGGTCACCGAGCTGAACAGGGGCAGCGCCGCCCTCCGCGGAGAGAGCCCGGAGAGCGCGATCTCGAGCTCGCGATCCAGCGGCGCCATCTGCGCGCTGTGGAACGCGTGGCTCACCGGTAGCAGGCGGCAGTCCACCCCGTCCTCGCGCAGGCGGCGCAGCACGTTCGAGAGCGCCTCCTCCTCGCCGGCCAGCACGGCCGAGCGCGGATCGTTGACGGCCGCGATGGTGAGACGATCGCCCGAGCCCTCGAGGACACGCGCCGCCTCCTCGGCCGGCACCGCGACGAGGGCCATCTTCCCGCGGCCCTTCGTCCGCTGCATCAGGCGCCCGCGCAGCACCACCAGCCGGACGGCCTCCTCCAGGCTCAGGACGCCCGCGAGGTGCGCGGCCGCGACCTCGCCGACGCTGTGCCCGACGACCGCGCCGGGCCGGATGTCCAGGGACCGCCAGAGCTCGGTCATCGCCACCTGGACGGCGAGGAGCGCCGGCTGGGCCACCTCCGTCTCCTGCAAGCGCGAGGTCGCCTCGGGCGCATCGAGCTCGCCCAGGAGCGACCAGCCCGCGTGGCGCCGCACGAGCGCGTCGCAGGCCTCGAGCGCGGCGCGGTAGCTCGGCTCCTCCGCGAAGAGCTCCCGGTGCATGCCGAACCACTGCGATCCCTGCCCCGAGAACACGAAGACCACGCTGGCCCGCGCTCCCGGCTCGGCGACGCCCCGGGTCGCCCCCGGAGGCGCCTGTCCGGCGACGCAGGCGTCGAGGGACGCCGCGAGCTCCTCCCGAGAGCTCCCCACCACGGCCAGGCGGTGGTTGTGGTGGCTCCGCCGGACGCTCGCCGTGTAGGCGATGTCCGCGAGGCGCGGAGACGCGCCGGTGACCGGCTCGCGCAGGAGATCCCGGAACGCCCGTGCCGCCGCGAGGAGCGCCTCCGGGGTCCTCGCCGAGAGCGGCAAGAGCACGACCGGCGCCTCGCCCGCAGAGGCGGCGGTGCTCGGCGGCGCCTCCTCCAGGATCACATGCGCGTTGGTCCCGCTCAGGCCGAACGCGCTCACGCCGGCGAGGCGCGCGGCGCCGCCCGCCTTCCACGCGAGCTTGCGCGTGGGGATGACGAGCGACGTGCCCTCCAGCTTGATGCGCGGGTTGAGCGCCCTGAAGTGAAGGTTCGCCGGGATGGCGCCGTGCTGGAGGGCGAGCACGGCCTTGATCAACCCCGCCACGCCGGCGGCCGACTCGAGGTGACCGATGTTCGTCTTCACCGCCCCGAGGACACACCCGGCCTCCGTCGCACGCGGCCTCCCCACGACCTGCGCGAGCGCCTCGATCTCGATCGGATCCCCCAGCGACGTCCCCGTCCCGTGCGTCTCGACGTAACCGATCTCCGAGGCCTGCACGCCGGCGTTCTCCAGGGCCTGCTTCAGCATCGATTGCTGGGAGAGGACGTTGGGAGCGGTCATCCCCGTGGAGCGGCCGTCCTGGTTGACCGCCGAGCCCCGGATGACGGCGCAGATGGGATCGCCGTCGGCCTGCGCGTCGGAGAGCCGCTTCAGGAGCACGAGCCCGCACCCCTCGCCGCGAACGAAGCCGCTCGCCTCCGCGTCGAAGACCTTGCATCGGCCGTCCGGCGAGAGCGCCCCTGTCGTCGAGATGAGCCGCATCATCACGGGCGACAGGATGACGTTGACCCCGCCCGAGAGGGCGAGCGAGCACTCGCCGCTCCGCAAGCTCTGGCACGCGAGGTGAATCGCGACGAGCGACGACGAGCACGCCGTATCGACGGTCAGGCTCGGCCCCTGGAGGCCGAGCGTGTAGGACAGCCTGCCTGACGGGAAAGAGAAGAAGTTGCCCGTCATGGCGTGGATGTCCTGCGCGCCGGGATCGAACGCGCCGCACAGGTGGGCGTAATCGTTGGTGCTCATGCCCAGGAACACGCCCGTGCGGGTCCCCACGAGCCGCTCCGGGACCTGCCCGCCGCGCTCCAGGGCCTCCCAGGCCACCTCGAGCAGGAGGCGCTGCTGCGGATCCATGGCCATCGCCTCCCGGGGCGAGATGCCGAAGAAGCGCGCGTCGAACAGGTCGACCTCCCGGAGGAAGGCGCCCCAGCGGACCGCGCGCGCCCGCGGATCCGGGGCCTCGTCGGGCGCCGGGTCGAGGCGCCACCGCTCAGCGGGGATCTCCGTGACCGCGTCCACGCCGTCCTCGAGCAGCCGCCAGTAGGCCTCCGGCGTCGACGCGCCGCCCGGGAACCGGCACGCCATGCCGATGACGGCGATCGGCTCGGACCTGGCGCGCGCGAGGGCGTCTCGCTCGGCTCGGAGCTCCCGGATGGTGGCGATCGCTTGCCGTAAACGAGCCTCGTAATCTGTCACCGGCGCGCTCATACCGATCTCCTCCCGCTGGCTAGCGTCAACTCCTCGTCAAGAAGGCTCAGCAACTCACGTTCATCGAGATCGCCGAGGACATCGGCGAAGGTCCGCTGGTTCGCCTCCTCAGCGGGGGCATCGGCCGCCTCGATCTCGGTGAGCAGGTGGTCGGCGAGCGACGCGATGTTCGGGTACGTGAACAGCAGCGTCGCCGAGAGGCTGAGCCCGAGGCTGGACTCGAGACGGTTGCGGAACTCGAGGCTCGTCAGCGAGTCCATCCCGAGGCTGGCGAACACCTCGAGCGGGCCGATCGTGGCCGGATCCACGCGGAGCACACGGCCGAGCTGCTCCTTCAGGTGCCCTTCCAGGCGAAACCGCCGCTCCTCGGGCAGCTCCCTCTCCAGCGCCTCGCGGACCCGGACGATGTCCGACGACCTCGGCGCCGCGCGGGCGCGCTCGCGCGTGAGCCGGTCCCAGTAGCGCCACCGCGCGACGCTCGGGTAGGACTCGAGCCACCGGTGCACGTTGAACCGGACGACCGCGATCTGGGGCATGTCCGCCGCGAGCAGGCGCTCCAGCATCCGCAGCCCGTCCGCCTCCGTGAGGCTGTCCATCCCCCGGTCGCCCACGCGGCCCATGACGTCGGCCTGCCGGACCGCGATGCCCACGTCGGAGAAGATCCCCCAGTTGATGCTCAGCGCGGGCAACCCGAGCGCGCGCCGGTGATGCGCGAGGGCGTCCTGGAACGCGCTCGCCGCTGTGTAGTTCCCGTTGCCCGGCGCGCCGAGCAGCGAGGCCACCGACGAGTACATCACGAAGAAATCGAGCGGCCTGCTCGCGGTCAGGGCGTGCAGGTTCCACGCGCCGTGCATCTTCGGGGCCATGGTCTTCCAGAAGCGCTCGGCGCTCTGCTCCATCACCGTGCTGTCGGCGATGACCATGGCCGCATGGACGACCCCGCGGAGCGGCGGGGCGCGCCGCTCGATCGCCGCGAGGAGCTCGATGACCTGGTCGCGGCGCGACACGTCCGCCTGGGCCACGACCACCTGCGCGCCCCGCGCCTCGAGCGCGTCGATCGCGCGCCGCGCCTCCTCGGATGCGCCGCTGCGGCCCGCCAGCACGAGGTGGCGAGCGCCCCGGGCCACCATCCAGCGCGCCAGCGAGAGCCCGAGCCCCCCGAGCCCGCCGACGATGAGGTAGCTGCCGTCCGGGCGCAGATCGACGCCGCCGGCGAGCCTGCCCCGCAGCGCGCCGCGCGCCATCCGCGCGACGTAGCGCTCGCTCGCCCGGAGCGCGATGTGATCCTCGTCGTCCGTGGCGTCGAGCTCTCGCACGAGCGAGGCGGCCTCCTCCGGCGCGCGCGCCGGGGAGAGGTCCACGCGCGTGCACCGGAGCTCCGGGTGCTCGGAGGCGAGCACGCGGCCGAAGCCCAGGAGCGGAGCCTGAGAGACCGACACCGGCGCGGCCTCCGCCACCGCCTGCGCGCCGCGGGTCACGAGCCACAGCCTCGGCGTGTCGCGCCATCCCCTGCGCAGGAGCGCCTGCGCGAGGAACGTCGCGCTCAGCGCCCCGAGGTGCTGATCCCGCTCCAGCGTCTCCAGCGTGACGCCGTCCGCGGCCTGCGCGTCGAGGCTCCACAGGTGCACGACGCCCCGGCACGCCGGGCGGCCGCCGAACGCGTCCTCGAGCAAAAACCGGAACGCCATGGGGTCCGCGAGGTCCAGCGCGTAGAGCCCGGACCCGAGGCGCGCCGTGATCTCGCCTGTCACCGCGACGACGCAGGTGTCGCCCCGCTGGCGCAGGAGCTCCGCGAGCTCCGCGCCGGTCCCGGCCTGGTCCGCGAGCACGAGCCAGGCGCCGCGCTGGGAGCGGCCCTCGCCGTTCGCCGGCACCGGCGCGCGGCGCTCCCATTCGACGGCGTACAGCAGCTCGTCGTCGTCGTCCGGCGCCGCGAGGTGCCCCTCGGGCCAGGACGCCCGAGGGCCCTCGTCGATCCAGTAGCGCTCTCGCTGCCAGGGGTACGCCGGCAGCGAGACGCAGCGGCCTCCTGACGGATACTGCCGCTTCCAGTCCACGGGGTAGCCGTGCGCGTAGAGCGCCCCGAGCGCCTCCAGCAGGCATCGCTTCTCGTCCCGCTCCCGCCGCATCGACGGGAGCGCCGCGCCCGCGGGCGCCTTCGCGCGCAGCCCCTCCTCGATGGCGGGCGACAGGACCGGGTGCGGGCTCATCTCGATGAACAGCGCGTGCCCGTCGTCCGCGAGCCGCTGCACGGCGCCCGAGAACAGCACCGGATCCCGCAGGTTCCTCGCCCAGTAGTCCGGCCCGAGCTCCTCGCCGCGGCAGATCTCCCCGCTCACGGTCGAGCGCATGGGCACCCGCCCCGCCACCGGCGCGAGCCCGTCGAGCGCCGCCCGCAGCTCCCCGAGGAGCGGGTCCACCTGCGGGCTGTGCGACGCGACGTCCACCTTCACGCGGCGGCAGAACACCCCTCTCCGCGTGAGCTCCGCCAGGATCTCGTCCAGCGCGAGGGGCTCGCCGGACAGCACCGTCGACCGCTCGCTGTTGCTCACCGCCACCGACACGCTCCCCGCGTACCCGGAGATCGCCTGCCGGGCCTGATCCATGGGCAGCTCGACGAGCGCCATCGCCCCCGCGCCGCTGAGCCGCCGCAGCAGCTTGCTCCGGCGGCAGATGACGCGCGCGGCGTCGTCCAGCGTCAGCGCGCCCGAGACGTGCGCCGCCGCCACCTCGCCCATGCTGTGCCCCACCACGGCGTCCGGCTCGACGCCCCACGAGCGAAAGAGCGCCGAAAGGGCCACGCCGATCGCGAAGAGCGCTGGCTGCACGACGTCGATCTCCGCGAGGCGCGATCGCTCCTCGCCCGCGTGGAGCTCCTCCAGGAGCGACCACCCCGTCTCCCTCGCGATCGCCGCGTCGCACGCGACAAGGGCCTCGCGGAAGATCGGCTCCTCCGCGAGGAGCTGCCGCCCCATCCCCAGCCACTGCGAGCCCTGGCCCGGGAACACGAACACGACCCGGGGCCGCGCCGCCGCGCGCGCGTCTCCGCGGGCGACACCGGCGGCCTCCTCGCCCCGCCCGTAGGCCTCGAGGAGCCCGGCGAGCTCCTGCCGCGAGCCGCCGGTGACGGCCAGCCGATGCTCGTGGTGGCCGCGCCGCGCGCTCGCGGTGTACGCGAGGTCCGCGAGGTCCACACGAGCTCCGGCGGGATCCTCGACCAGGAGCCGCCGGTAAGCCTCCGCCATGGCCGAGAGCGCGGCCGGGCTCCTCGCGGAGAGGGGGAGGAGCACGACATGCGCGCGGTCGACCGGCGCGGGCGGGGCGGGCGGCGGGGGCTCCTGCACCACGACGTGCGCGTTGGTCCCGCTGATGCCGAAGGAGCTCACCCCGGCGATCCGCGGCGCGCCTCCGGACGGCCAGGGCAGCGGCGCCACCGGGACGGCGAACGGCGTGCCTTCGAGCGAGATCCGCGGGTTCAGCGTCTGGAAGTGCAGGTGCTTCGGGATGATCTCGTGGCGCAGCGCCAGCACGACCTTGATGAGCCCCGCCACCCCCGCCGCCGCCTCCAGGTGGCCGATGTTGGTCTTCACCGAGCCGAGCCAGCAGGGCAGCCCGTCAGGCCGCGGCCCGCCCAGCACCTCCTTCAGGGCCGTGAGCTCGATCGGATCCCCGAGGGAGGTGCCGGTGCCGTGGGCCTCGACGTAGCCCACCTGGGCCGGCGAGACGCGGGCGCTCTCCAGCGCCTGCCGCAGGAGCGCCTGCTGCGAGAGCACGTTCGGCGCCGTCAGCCCCGAGGAGCGCCCGTCCTGGTTGACGGCCGAGCCCCGGACCAGCGCCCAGATCCTGTCGCCGTCCCGCTGCGCATCCGAGAGCCGCTTGAGCACGACCATGCCGCAGCCCTCTGCCCGCACGTACCCGTTCGCGGCGGCGTCGAACGTCTTGCATCGACCGTCGGGAGAGAGCGCGTGGGTCTGGCCCACCAGGCACATCGTCAGCGGGGACAGGATGAGGCTGACGCCCCCCGCGATCGCCATGTCGCTCTCGCCGCTCCGGAGGCTCTGGCACGCGAGGTGGATCGCGACCAGCGAGGAGGAGCACGCCGTGTCCACGGTCATGCTCGGCCCCTCGAGGCCGAAGACGTAGGACAGGCGCCCCGCGGCGGTGCTCGCCCAGGTGCCGGTCGCGCAGTAGGCGTCGAGCTGCCGGGGATCGAGCGAGGCGACGCGGTGCTGGTAGTCCTGGGCCGCCATGCCGACGAACACGCCGGTCCGGCTGCGGAGGAGCCGCTCGGGCGGCTGCCCTGCGTCCTCGAACGCCTCCCAGGCCACCTCGAGCAGGAGCCGCTGCTGCGGGTCGAGGCTCGTGGCCTCGCGAGGCGCGATCCCGAAGAAGCGCGCGTCGAACGCGTCGACGCTGTCCAGCAACCCGGCCCAGCGCGTCCCCGACGGGCCGTCGGGGATCGCGTCATCGGGCCACCGGGTCGCGGGGACCCGCTGGATCGCGTCGACGCCGTCCTCGAGCGTTCGCCAGAACGCCTCGGGATCGCCTCCGCCTCCGGGCAGCCGGCACGACAGGCCGACGATGGCGATCGGCTCGACCTCCGGCGCCGCCGCGGGCTGCGCTGCCACGCTCGGGGCGCGCGGCGCCGGCGCTGGCGGAGGCGACGCGGGTCGAGCTCCGGCGCCAGAGCCGAGCTGCTCGACGAGGTACGCGGCGAGCCCGGCGACGTGGGGGTAGGTCCAGAGCAAGGTGGACGGCAGCGAAAGCCCCAGGCCGGCCTCCAATCCGTTGCGCAGCTCCAGGCTCATCAGCGAGTTGATGCCGAGATCGTTCAGCGGCACGTGCCGGTCGATCGAGCCCGGATCGAGCCGCAGGACCCTGCCCGCGAGCTCCCGGACGAGGCGCTCGATCAGCGAGGACCGCTCCTCCGGCGTCGCGCCGTCGAGCATCGCCCGGAGGCGCGCGACCTCGGGCGCGCGCTGCTTCGCGCGATCACCCTCGCTGCGCAGGTGCTCCCAGAAGGGCAACGCCGCGGCGGTCGGGTAGAACTCGAGCCACCGGCGCAGGTCGAACCTCATGACGCCGGCCTGGGCCGCCCCTCCCCCGAGCAGGCGCTCCAGCGCGGCCAGCGCGTCCGCCTCGGTGAGGAGCCCCGTCCCGCTGCGCGAGAGGCGCGCCGCGGCGCCGTGGCGCCCCTCCGCCGGGGTCTCCTCGGAGAAGAGGCCCCAGTCGATGCTCAGCGCGGGCAGCCCCATGGAGCGCCGGTGGTGCGCGAGCGCGCCGAGGAACGCGTCGACCGCCGCGGAGCCCGCGTCGCCAGGAGCTCCGAGGAGCGGCATCGCCGAGGCGTGCAGGAGGAAGAAGTCGAGGGGCCTGTCCGCGGTCAGCTCGTGCAGGTTCCACGCCCCGCGCGCCCGCGAGGCCGCCGCGGTCCAGGAGCGGTGCACGTCGCGCTCCTGCGCGCCGCCGCCCGCGGCGGCCGGCTCCGCGTGGACGACCCCTCGGAGCACGCGGAACCGCTGCTCGATCGCCGCCACGACCTCGGCCGCCC
Organism: Sorangium sp. So ce887; assembly: GCF_051521455.1. NCBI lineage: Bacteria > Pseudomonadati > Myxococcota > Polyangiales > Polyangiaceae > Sorangium > Sorangium sp. So ce887. The sequence continues at coordinate 9,217,403 of NZ_CP150354.1, forward strand.
GCGACGGCTGCGCCACGTCGACCTCGGCCACGACCACCTGAGCGCCTGCCGCTTCCATCGCGGCGATCGCGCTCCGGGCCGCCTCCGTTGCGCCGACCTCGCCGGTGAGCAGGAGGTGGCGGGCGCCCTTGTCCACCATCCACCGCGCCAACGAGAGGCCGAGCCCCTCGAGGCCCCCGGCGATGAGGTAACCGCCATCGGCGCGGAAGCTCGCGCTCGCGCCGGGGCTGGCCCCGGGGACGCCGCGCGCGAGCCGCGCCACGTACCGCGCCGCGCCGCGGAGCGCGATCCGGTCCTCGCGGTCGGCCACGTCGAGCTCCCGGAGCAGCGCGGCGGCCTCGCCGACCGCGGGGGTCGGGCTCAGATCGACGCGCTTGCACCGGAGCTCCGGGTGCTCGGCCGAGAGCACACCCCCGACGCCCCAGAGCGGCGCCTGGGCCACGGACACCGGCGCCGGCTCGGTCACGGCCTGCGCGCCGCGGGTCACGAGGCAGAGCTGCGGCGCGTCGCGCCACCCCCGGCGCGAGAGCGCCTGCGCCAGGGACAGCGCGCTCAGGCCTGTGAGGCGCAAGTCGCCCTCGAGCGTCTCCGGCGTCGTCGCCTCCGCCGCCGCGGCGTTCAGGCCGAGGAGATGCACGACGCCCCGGCACGCCGCATCCCCCTTGAACGCGTCGTCCAGCAGCGCCGAGAACGCCGCGCCGTCCGAGGGGTTCACCTCGTAGCGCCCGTCCCCGAGGCGCGCATAACGCTCCCCCGGAACGGCGCGCACGCACGCGTCGCCGCGCTGGCTCAGGAGCGCGGCCAGCTCCTCGCCCGTGCCGGCCCGATCCAGGAGCAGGAGCCACGCGCCGCGCGACGGGCGCGGGGCCGTGGGCGGGAGCCCGGGCTGGCTGCGATGCCAGGCGACGGAGTAGAGCAGCTCCTCCGCGACCCCGGGCGCCTCGGGTGTCGCCGAGAGATCGGGCGCGGGCGCGACGCCCTCGATCCAGTACCGCTCCCGCTGCCAGGGGTACGCCGGCAGCGGGACGCAGCGCCCGCCCGACGGGTACTGCCGCTTCCAGGGCACCGGGTAGCCGTGGGCGTGGAGGGCCCCGAGCGCCTGCAGCACGCTCCGCCGCTCTCCCTGGTCACGCCGCAGCGTGGGGACCGCCTTCCCACCCGTGCCCCGCTCCGACAGGAGCTCCTGGAGGTTGGCCAGGAGCACCGGGTGCGGGCCGACCTCCAGGCAGATCTCGTGGCCGTCCGCCCACGCTGCGGCGACAGCCCGGGCGAACTGCACGGGCTCACGGATGTTCCGCGCCCAGTACCCCGCGTCGAGCGCCTCGCCCTCGAGGCGCTCGCCCGTCACGGTGCTGTACATCGCGAGCGACGCCCGGACCGCCGCGACCTCCCCCAGCGCGTCCCGGAAGTCTCGCTGCAAGGGCTCCATCTGCGGGCTATGGAAGGCATAATTGACCCGCAGCATGCGGCAGGGCACCTGCCTCGCCCGCAGGCTCACCACCACCTCCTCGAGCGCGGCCGCGTCGCCGGAGAGCACCACGGAGCGAGCGTCGTTGATCGCCGCGATCGAGATCCGGTCCGCGCGCCCCTCCAGGACGGCCGCCGCCTCGTCCTCGGACAGCGCGACGGAGGCCATCTTCCCGAGGCCGGTGGCGCGCTGCATGATCCGCCCGCGGATCGTCACGAGCCGGACCGCCTCGTCCAGGCTGAGGACGCCGGCGACGTGCGCGGCCGCCACCTCGCCGACGCTGTGGCCGATCACGGCGTCGGGCGTGACGCCCAGCGACCTCCACAGCGCTGAAAGGGCCACCTGCACGGCGAAGATCGCCGGCTGGACGACCTCCGTTTGATCCAGCCGCGAGGTCGCCTCGGGGGCGGCGAGCTCGGCGAGCAGCGAGAAGCCCGCGTGCTGCTTCACGAGCGGCTCGCACGCCTCGATCGCCGCGCGGAAGGTGGGCTCCTCGGCGAGCAGCTGCTGCCCCATCCCCACCCACTGCGAGCCCTGCCCCGAGAACACGAAGACCACCTGAGGCTGCCATCCGAGCACGGTCTGCCCGCTCGCCGCGGCAGGGTGCCCTTCACCACGCGCGCACGCACCGAGCGCCTCGGCCAGCTCCTCCCGGGACCGCCCCACCACGGCGAGGCGAAACTCATGATGGCGGCGCCGCACGCTCGCCGTGTAAGCGATGTCCACGAGCCGGGTGTCGGCCGGAGCGCTGCCGAGGAAGCGCTGATAGGCCTCGGCCAGGGTGGCGAGCGCCCGAGGGGTCCTCGCCGACAGGGGCAGCAGCGTGAGGGGGGCGTCCGGAACAGCGGGCGGCGCGGCGACATCGGGCGCCTCCTCCAGCACGATATGGGCGTTGGTCCCGCTCATCCCGAACGAGCTCACGCCCGCCCGGCGGGACCGCCCCCCGCGCGGCCACGGCTCGGCCGCCGCCGTCACCGCGATCGGGAGCTCGGCCCACGGAATGCGCGGGTTGAGCGCGCGCGTGTGCAGCTGCGCCGGCAGCTCCCCGCGCCCCAGCGACAGCACCACCTTCATCAGGCCGGCCACCCCCGCCGCCGACTCCAGGTGGCCGATGTTCGTCTTCACCGAGCCGATCTTGAGCGGCCGGCCTCCGGGCCTACCCTCGCCATGGACAGCCGCGAGCGCCTCGACCTCGATGGGATCCCCCAGCGCCGTCCCCGTGCCGTGCGCCTCGACGTAATCGATGTCGCCGGGCGAGAGCCCCGCGCTCGCCAGCGCCTGTCGCACGACCGCCTCCTGCGCCTTGCCGTTCGGCACGGTGATGCCGGCGCTGCGGCCGTCGCTGTTCACGGCGGAGCCACGGATGACCGCCAGGATGCGGTCGCCATCGCGCACCGCGTCCGACAGGCGCTTCAGCACGACCATGCCGCAGCCCTCGCCCCGGCCATACCCGTCCGCGTCCGCGGAGAACGTCTTGCACCGCCCGTCCGGCGCCAGCACGTGGAGGCGCGACAGGTACACCGGGAGATGCGGGGCCAGCATCAGCTGGACCCCGCCCGCGACGGCCACCCGGCACTCCCCGCCCCACAGGCTCCGGCAGGCGAGGTGGATCGCCGTCAGCGACGACGAGCACGCCGTGTCGACGGCCATGCTCGGCCCCTCGAGCCCGAGCGCGTGCGAGAGCCGGCCCGCGGAGAAGCTCGTGAACGTCCCCGAGAGCGTGTAGGCGTCCATCGCCTCGAGGTCCGCGTGCGCCCGCTGCAGGATGCTGTAGTCGCTCGGCCCGATCCCGACGAAGACGCCTGTCAGCGGCTGCTCGCCGGGCACCACGCCCGCGTCCTCCATGGCCTCCCAGATGACCTCGAGCAGCAGCCGGTGCTGCGGATCGAGGTGGATCGCCTCCCGCGGCGCGATCCCGAAGAAGCGCGCGTCGAACCGATCGGGCGCCGTGGCCAGGAAGGCGCCCTCCCGGACAACCATCTTGCCGGCCGCGTCCGGATCGGGGTCGTAGTACGCTGCGGCGTCCCAGCGGTCCGCCGGGATCGGCCTCACGGCGTCGACCCCCTGCTCGAGCAGCCGCCAGAAGTCCTCCGGGCTCTCCACGCCCCCCGGCAGGCGGCACCCCATCCCCACGATCGCGATCGGCTCGTTCCCGGTCGCGGCGCGCCCTCCGGCGCCGCTGGGGGCCGCGCCGTCCACGCCCGCGCGCTCCTCGGTCCCCGCCAGAGGAGCCTCGCCGGGGCTGCTCGGCGACAGCTCGTCGAGCAAGAAGTCGGTCATCGCGACGACGTTCGGGTGGTTGAACGTCACGCTCGACGACAGCGGCCGGCCGAGCGCGCGGCCCAGGCGCGTGCACAGCTCCACGGCCATCAGCGAATCCATGCCGAGATCGAAGAAGCCCCGGGTCAGGCTCACCTCGCCGGCCTCGGCGAACCCCAGCGTCTCGGCGACCGAGGCCTGGATCCATCGCTGGAGCATCCGGCGCCGCTCCCGCGGCGGCGCCGCCGTGAGCTCGTCGCGGAGAACGGGCTCGGCGACGCCCGGCGTGGGCTCGGCGGCGCGCGGCATCTCCGACAGCAGCGGGCGCGGGCCGCTGCTCTCGAGCACCGCGCAGAACCTCGGCCAGTCGACGTCGGCCACAACCACCTGCGCCGCCCCGGCGGTCAGGCAGAAGGACAGGGCCGCCATGGCCTGCTCCGGGCCGAAGGCCCGCACCCCGCGCTCCTCGAGCGAGGCGATCGCGCCCGTCGCCATACCGCCGCCGCGCCACGGACCGAAGCTCACGGCGACCGCGGGCGCCCCCGCGGCGCGGCGCGCCCTGACGAGCGCGTCCTGGAACGCGTTGGCCGCCGCGTAGCTGGCCTGCCGCGCCGATCCCCACACCGAGGCGATCGACGAGAAGCACACGAACGCGTCGAGGGGCCGGTCGCGCGTCAACGCGTCGAGCACCGAGGTCCCGTGGACCTTCGGCGAGAGCACCCGGCGGAGCCCCGCGCTGTCCAGGGCCAAGAGCGGCGTCTGATCGGAGACGCCCGCCAGATGAAACACCGCGGAGAGCGGCGGCAGCCGGGCGTCGATGTCCGCGAGCACGGCGGCCATCGCCCCCGCGTCGGCCGCGTCGGCCTGCGCGACGGTCACCGACGCCCCGAGCGCCTCGAGCGACGCGATGAAGGCGCCGTCGTCGCCTGACGCTCCCTTGCGGCTCGTGAGCACGAGGTGCCGCGCGCCCCGCTGCGCCGCCCACCGCGCGACATGCCTGCCCAGCGCGCCGAGCCCCCCGGTGATGAGCGCCGTGCCCGACGTGGACCAGGCCGGCGCGCCGGCCGGCGGCCCGCCGCTGCAGCGCACGAGCCGCTCGACGAACCGCCCCGACGGCCTGAGCGCGACGTGGTCCTCCGCGTCGGGGCTCAGCACCTGCGCCAGGAGCGCGGGGACGTCGTGTTCCCCGGGCGAGGACGGCAGGTCGACGAGCCCTCCCCAGACCTCCGGATGCTCGAGCGCCAGCGTCCGGCCAAGCCCCCAGAGCGCCGCCTGCGCGGGCGCCGTGACCGGGTCGCCCGCGCCCACCGACACCGCCCCGCGGGTCACGAACCAGATCCGCGGCCGCTCGCCGCGCTCTGCCTGCAGGGCGGCGCGCAGCAAGGCCGGCGCGCTCTCGACGCCTCGCTCGAGCGCGGCGTCCAGCGTGTCCTCGCCCTGAGGCGCGGCGCCGAGGCTCCACAGGTGGACCACGCCGCGCACCGGCCCGCGCTCGGCCGCGCGCTCCGCCCACCACGCCGCGAGGCTCTCCGGCGTCGGGTCGCAGGTCCACGTCGGCTCTGCCACGCGCCGCGCGGCGCTCCCCAGGCGGAGCCGGGAGCATGTCGCGCCCGCCGCCTCGAGCGCGTCCGCCAGCCTGTCTCCTGTGACTCCCTCGTCGACGAGCGCGACCCAGTGCCCGGGCGTGGAGGAGCGCGGGCGCGGCGGCAGGGGCTGCGGCTTCCACGAGAGCTCATGGAGCCACGGCTGGATCTCCGCCTCCGCGCGCTCCTGATCCACCCTTGCCCGCAGCGCCTCGAGCACCCGGCCGACGAGGCCGAGCTCCTCGGCCGAGAGCGCCGCCGAGAGCCCGAGCTGCGCCGCGAAGGCCGCCGCGTCGGCCGACCGGAGGAGCGACGGGAGCGCCGGAGGGGGCGCGCCCGGCGCCTCGCGCCGCCGCGTGTCCCCGGGCGCCTCCAGCCAGTATCGCTTCCGCTGCCATGGATAAACCGGCAGCGGCACGCAGCGCCCGCCCGTCGGATACATCCGGGCCCATTCGACCGGGCACCCGCGCGTGTGGAGGGCGCCCAGCGACTCGAGCAGGCAGCGCCGCTCGTCGCGGCCCCGGCGCAAGGTCGGGGCGACCAGCCCGTCGACCCCTCGCGCCGAGAGGCACCGCTGCACGTTGGCCGAGAGCACAGGGTGCGGCCCCACCTCCAGGAAGATCCGGTGTCCGGCGCTCACGGCGCTCTCGATCGCGCGCGCGAGCAGCACCGGCTCCCGGAGGTTCCTCGCCCAGTACGACGCGTCGAGCTCCTCGCCGCCGATGCCGTCGCCCGTCACGGTGCTCACCATGAGCCTGTCCGCGCGGCGCAGCGCGATCTCCCCGAGCGCGCTCGCGAGCTCCCCCCGGAACGGCTCCATCTGGGGGCTGTGGAACGCGTAGTTCACCGGCAGCTCGCGGCAGTGCACCCGGGCGCGCCGGAGCTCCGCCACCACCTCGCCGAGCGCCGCCGCGTCGCCGGACAGCACGACCGAGCCGGGGTCGTTGACGGCGGCGATCGAGAGCCGCCCCTCGTATCCTTCGAGCGCGCGCGCCGCCTGCTCCGGGGACGCCTGGACGGAGACCATCTTCCCGAGCCCGGTCGCCCGCTGCATGAGCCGTCCCCGGTGGTGGACGATGCGCACCGCCTCCTCGAGGCTGAGCGCCCCGGCGACGTGCGCTGCCGCGATCTCCCCGACGCTGTGCCCGATCACGGCGTCCGCGGCGATCCCCCAGGAGCCGAGGAGCGCCGCGAGCCCGACCTGCACCGCGAACAGCGCGGCCTGGGCCACCTGCGTCTCGTGCAGGCGCGACGAGGCCTCCGGCGCCTCGAGCGCTTCCAGCAGCGACCAGCCGGCGAGCGTCGCGAGCAGCCTGTCGCACGCCTCCACCACGTCGCGGAAGACCGGCTCCTGGCGGAGGAGCGCCCGCCCCATCCCCGGCCATTGCGACCCCTGGCCCGAGAACACGAGCGCCACCGTGGGGCGCTGCCCCGGCGGCGCCTCGCCCTGCGCCGCGCCGGCACGCGCGACGCCGCCGCGCGCGAGGTCGTCGAGGGCGCCGGCCATCTCCTCCTGCGAGCAGCCCACGACGGCCAGCCGGTGCTCGAGATGGCTGCGCCGGACGCTCGCCGTGTAGCAGACATCGCGCAGCAGAGCGCTCTCCGGCGAGCGCAGCCGGGACGCCACCGATCCCGCGAGCGCGAGGAGCGCCGGCCTGGAGCGCGCCGAGAGCACGAGCAGCTCGGGCGGGGCAGGCTCGCCCGCCTCCGCTCGTCGGGGGGCCGCGTCCGGCCCGGGAGCGCGCGGCCCCTCGATCGGCGCCGGCAGGGCGTCCGGCGCGCCGGGTGGAGCCAGCCGGCGCCACGCGACAGGCGCGCCGAGCATGTACAGGGCCCCCAGCGAGTCGAGCAGGCACCCCCGGGCCGCCTCGTCCCGCCGCAGCGACGGCAGCGCGACGCCGCTCCGTCCGTTCCGGGCCAGGCTGGACGCGACGGCATGGGTGAGGATGGGGTGCGGATCGAGCTCGAGAAAGACGCTGTATCCGTCGTCGATCAGCCGATCGAGCGCGCCGGCGAGGTGCACCGGCTCCCGCAGGTTGCGCGCCCAGTACGCGGCGTCCTGCGCCGCGCCGTCGAGGCGCGCCCCCGTCACGGTCGAGTAGATCGGCGTCCCGCCGCCGCGCGGCGCGATCCTCCCGAGGGCGCGCTGGAGCTCGGGGCACAGCGCGTCCATGTGCGGGCTGTGCGAGGCGTAATCCATCCGGACCTGCCTGCCCGTCACCCCCTGATCGGCGAGCGCCTGGAGCAGCGCCGCGAGCGCCGCCGTCTCCCCCGAGACCAGGGTCGATCCCGGGCTGTTGCTCCCCGCGATCCAGAGGCGGCCCTCGTGGCCCTGGAGCGCGTGCGCCGTGTCGGGGACGGAGAGCTCCACGACGGCCACCCCGCCCGAGCCGCTCTTCTGCCGGACGAGCCTGCCCATGGCGCAGATGACCGCGGCGGCGTCCTCGAGGGTCAACGCGCCGGCGACGCAGGCCGCCGCGACCTCGCCGATGCTCTGCCCCACCACCGCATCCGGCTCGATGCCCCAGGATCGCCATAACGCCGCGAGCGCGACCTGGATCGCGAAGATGGCAGGCTGGACGACGTCGGCCTCCTCGAGCAGGCGCTCGTCGCCGGTCGCCAGCGCGGCGAGCAGCGACCAGCGCGCGTGCGGCTGCATCGCCGCGTCGCATCGCTGCAGGGTCGACCGGAAGACGGGCTCATCTTGCAGGAGATCGCGCCCCATGGAGAGCCACTGCGAGCCGTGCCCTCCGAACACGAAGGCGATCTTCGGCGGCTGGCCAGTCGCCTCGCCGATCGAGCCGCCCGGCTGCGCGTGCACGGCCAGGAGGGCGTCGAGGCGCGCGGCGAGCTCTTCATGGGAGGAGACGGTGAGCGCGAGCCTGTGCTCCTCCCCGCTGAGCCGCGCCGCGGCCGCGCCGCAGAGCGCCTGCACATGGGGCCGCTCGCCGCTCGAGGTGGCGAGCGCATGGACGCGCCGGACCAGCGCCGCGAGCTCCCCGGCGCTCGGCGCGGACAGCGGCAGGAGGTGCGCATCCCGGCGCCGCGCCGCCTCGAGCACGACGTGGCAGTTGGTCCCGCCGAAGCCGAAGGAGCTGACGCCGGCCAGGGCCGGCCCGTGCTCCTTCTCGGGCCACCGCTCCGTCGCTCGCTGCACCGAGAGCCGCAGATCGTCGAACGGGATGTGCGGATTCGGCTGCTCGAAGTGGAGGCTCGGCTGCAGCTCCAGGTGCCGCATCGAGAGCGCGACGCGGATGAGCCCGGCGATGCCCGCGGCGCCCTCGAGGTGGCCGATGTTGGTCTTGACGGACCCGATCCGGAGCGGCCGCTCCGGCGGGCGGTCTGCGCACAGGACGGCGCTCAGCGCCCTCGCCTCGATGGGGTCTCCGAGGATGGTGCCGGTGCCGTGGGCCTCGACGTAATCGACCTGCTCCGGCCTCACCCGCGCGCGCGCGTAGGCCTCGCGGAGGAGGGCTTCCTGCGCCTTCGGGTTCGGCGCGGAGAGCCCGTTGCTGAGCCCGTCGTTGTTGACGGCGCTGCCGCGGATCACGCAGTAAATGGGGTCGCCGGCCGCGAGCGCGAGGGAGAGCGGCTTGAGCACGACCACGCCGCCGCCCTCGCCGCGGGCATACCCGTTTGCGCGCGCGTCGAAGGCCTTCGAGCGGCCATCGGGCGCGAGCGCCCCGAACTTGGAGATGGCGACCATGCTCTCCGGGGCGACGATCAGGTTCACGCCTCCGGCGAGCGCGAGGTCGCACTCTCCAAGCCGCAGGCTCTGGCACGCGAGGTGGACCGCGACGAGCGCCGAGGAGCAGGCGGTGTTCACGTGCAGGCTGGGCCCCTGGAGGCCGAGCGCATAGGAGACCCGGGCGGCGAGGATGCTCAGGTCCTGCCCGGCGGCTGTATGCTGGACGATCGCGTCGATGTGGCCGCCATTCACCCTCGCGTAATCGCCCCACATGGCGCCGAAGAACACGCCGGTCTGGCTGCCCTCGAGCGACCGCGGCGGCACGCCGGCGTCCTCCAGCGACTCCCACGAGAGCTCCAGCATCAGCCTTTGCTGGGGGTCCATCTGGACGGCCTCGCGTGGCGAGATATCGAAGAATTGCGGATCGAAATGGTCGACTTGGTCCAGGAACCCGCCACGGCGCGCGCTCATCTTCCCGGGAGCGCCGGGATCGGCGCTGTAGAGCGCGTCGACCTCCCACCGCCCCGGAGGGACGTCGGAGGTCGCGTCCACGCCGCCCCGCAGGAGCCGCCAGAAGGCGTCACGGTCCGGCGCTTGCGGGAACCGGCAGGCGACACCGACGATGGCGATGGGCTCGGCGCCCCGCGCCCCGAGTGCCCCCTCACCCGGGCGCGCGCCGCGAGGAGCAGGCGAGAGGCTCGGTCCCTCGGCCACGTGACGCGCCAGCCGCTCGATCGTGGGGCACTCCCATATCAGCGTGGGGTGGAGCGGCCGCCCGATGGCCTCCCCCAGCGCGGCGATCAGGCTCATCGCAGCCATGGAGTCGAGCCCGCAATCGCTGAACCTCGCACCGGGATCGATCGACCGTGGCGGCGCGCCCGAGCGCTCCGCGATCCTCTCCGTGAGCCATTTCTGTACCTCGGCAATGGTGGAGCGCTGCGTCAGTGGGTCGCGCGACATAGCCGTCTCCTTCAGGAGGGGTGAAGAGACCTCGCCTCCGATGGAGCTCCGGCGCCGGCCAGATCTCAGGGCCGAGACACCGAGAGCACAGCCCCTCCCCCATGGCAATCATTACAGGAGACAAGGGCTTACGCAAGTTTAGTTAAATGTATTGCCGATCAGTAACCAATCAAACGTTCGCGAATGCCATGAGCGGATCTTAACGATGATTTATGCAGAATTCGTGAATCAACTCGAGTCATCGTTGTTGGGTCGCTCGGGTCGCTCGGGTCGCTCGGGTCGCTCGGGTCGCGCCGCGCCGTGACGAACCCGGAGGTGCTCACGGGCTTGCTGGAAAAATGCGCCATGCGCCTCGCTCCCGGTCGGGAGGGCGGAGACCGTCGGCTTTTTCGGGGAGCTTCTGGCACCGTGGCTTGCAGAGCGAATTAAGGTCGAGACAGTGACGTATCGATTCCAATCTACTGGAGCAGCATGAGCACTCCATTGTCAATCATATCCGCGCGTTGGCGCGGCTGGCGAGCGACTCCGACAAGATGAGCTGATGTAATCACCATCCCCCGCCCCCATCGCTCATCGAAGCTCGCGGGCGAGGAGCAGGACGCCGGGACAGAGCCCTGGATCGAGTGCGGCCCCGCTCAACGCCGGAGCCGCCGGCGAGGCGTCACCCCACAGGCACGCGGCCGCTGCCGATGTCCTCGGTCTCGGCGCATCTCCGGCTCGGAGGCACGACCAGCGAAGGACCGCCCCCTTCGCCCTTCGCCAGCTCACCACCCCCCACGTCGGATTCTTGCTCCGCACGGCAAATGCCGCGCATCCATCGCGCCAGCGAGCTCCGAACCAGCCCGGGGTTCCGCTGCATGTTGGGCGTGACGGCGGCGAGTCGGATCAACTACAAGGGGCGCTGGAGGCTAACCCCATGTCCATCACGTTCTATTACTCTCCGATGTCCAGCGCCGGGCGCATCAGCCTGTCGCTCTCCGAGCTCGACCTCCCCCACGAGGTCGTCCGGGTCGACCTGCGCGCCGGAGACCAGAAGAAGCCGGAGTTCCTCGCCCTCAACCCCAATGGCAAGGTGCCGACCCTCGTGATCGACGGCACCCCGATGTTCGAGGCGGTGGCGATCCAGATCGCCCTTGGCGAGCGCTACGGCGTCCAGAAGGGCCTGTGGCCGGCCCCCGGCTCGCCCGAGCAGCTCACGGCCCTGACCTGGCTCGTCTGGGGCCAGGTCAGCCTCGCCTCCGCCCTGTTCCGCTACATCGCGAACACAAGCGACTATTTCGCGGAGGAACTGCGCGACGCGAAGCAAGCCGAGCAGGCCCTGACCGAGACGCGCGGCCTGCTCCGCATCCTCGACGGCCACCTCGCCGGCCGCCCCTACCTCACCGGCGAGCGCTGTACCCTGGCGGATCTCGACCTCGCGTCCGTGCTCGGCTGGGGCCTCCCGGCGGCGAAGATCGACTTCTCCGAGCAGAAGCACCTGCAGGGCTGGCTCGGCCGCGTCACGGAGCGACCGGCCTTCAAGGCGGCGATGGTCGAGACCTGAGCCCGCGGGCGCCCCGCTCGCCGAGCGGGCGAGGCGCCCCCTCCCCTGCATCGCCCGCACCGCCCGCGCCGCCAGGACCGACTGTCATCCAACGCTGTCGGCGCGCTGTCGGGCCCCGCGCCCGGGCGCCCTTGCGCGCGCCCGACCCATGCTAGAACTCGGCCGCAATGACGGTCCTTCAGGTCGCCGACCTCAGCTTCGGTTACGGCGCCGACAAGCTCTTCCAAGGCATCACCTTTTCCCTGGAGCCAGGCCAGCGCGCCGCGCTCGTCGCGCCGAACGGCGCGGGCAAATCGACGCTGCTCCGCCTCGTCGCCCGCGAGCTCACCCCCGATACGGGCTCGGTCGTGATCCGCAAGGGGATCCGGGTCGCCTACTTCCGGCAGTCGCACGAGCTCCACGCCGCGGGCACGGTGCTCGAGGCCTTCCTCTCCGGGTTCTCCGAGGTCCTCGAGCTGCGCCACGCCCTCACCGCGGCGCAGCACGACGCCGCCAGCGGCAGCGAGGCCGACCTCGCCCGGCTCAGCGACCTCACCGATCGCTACCACATCGTCGGCGGCGACGACCTCGAGCGCCGCGTCGAGATCATCGCGGCCCACCTCGGGTTTTCGCCCGCCGACATGGAGCGCCCGGTCGAGAGCCTGTCCGGCGGCGAGCGCGGGCGCCTGCAGCTCGGCGTCGTGCTCGCCATCGAGCCCGACCTCCTCCTGCTCGACGAGCCCACGAACCACCTCGACATCGAGACCATCACCTGGCTGGAGAAGCACCTCGCGGGCCTCGGCGGCGCGCTCCTCTGCGTCTCGCACGACCGCGCCTTCCTCGACGCCGTCTGCCCGAACACGATGGAGCTCGGGCAGCGCAGCTTCCGGGTCTACCCGCTCAAGTACAGCGACTACGCGGTCGCCCGCGAGGAGGACCTCGCCCGGGAGCGGGAGCTCGCCGAGCGGCAGGAGGCGTTCGTCGCCAAGACCGAGGACTTCATCCGGCGCAACATCGCCGGCCAGAAGACGAAGCAGGCGCAGAGCCGGCGCAAGATGCTCGACAAGCTCGAGACCGTCGACCGGCCCGAGGACGTCTGGGCGGTCGCCGAGAAGGTCCGGTTCCGGTTCGCGCCCGCGCCGCGCAGCGGGGACATCGTGCTCGACGCGCGCGGGCTCGGCGCCTCCCGCGGCGGGCGCACGCTCTTCTCCGGCGTCGACCTCCTCCTCCGGCGCGGCGACCGCGTCGGCGTCGTCGGCCCCAACGGGACCGGCAAGTCGACGCTGCTCAAGCTGCTCGCCGGCGCGGGCGCGCCCGAGGACGCCGGCGACGTGCGGCGCGGGACGAACCTCTGCCAGGGCTACTTCGACCAGCACCTCGGCTCGCTCGACCCGTCGAAGACCGCGGTCGAGGAGATCCGCAGCGTCCGCGCCGACATGAACGTCGATGCGACGCGCCAGTACCTCTCGCGCTTCCGCTTCTACGGGGACGACGCGCTCCGGAAGGTGCAGGGCTTCTCGGGCGGCGAGCGGAGCCGGCTCGCGCTGGCGAAGCTGCTGCTCGAGCCGCGCAACCTGCTCTTCCTCGATGAGCCGACGAACCACCTCGACATCCCCGCCGCCGAGATCCTCGAGGAGGCGCTCACGGGCTTCGAGGGCACGGTGCTGCTCGTCTCGCACGACCGGCGGTTCCTGGAGCAGGTGACGACGCGCACCGTCGCCGTGCGCGAGGGGCGCGTGGACATCTATCCTGGCGGCTTCCGCGACTACCGCGACAACCTCGAGAAGCTCGCTGCCGAGGCGGCGGCGCGCGAGGCGGAGGAGCGCGCGGCGGCCGGAGGCCGGCGCGGGGCGCAGCGGGGCGCGAGCGGGCCCGCGCCCGCGCCGCGCGAGGAGCCGGCGAGGGGCGCCGCGGCCGACAAGGGCGCGAAGCCGGCCCGCGCGGTGCGGCGGAGCGGCGCCACGATGCCGCCGCCGGACGCGGGGGGCGCGGGGGACGCGGGGGACGCGGCGGCGCGCCGGCGGACGTTCGAGAGCGACAAGGCGGCGGCGCGGGCCGCGGAGCGCAAGCGCAAGCGGGTGAAGGAGCTCGAGGCGGAGATCGCGGCCGGCGAGGCGAAGCTCGCCGAGATGCGCGAGACGCTGAAGAAGGACCCGGGCGGCGACTGGGCGAAGCTCGCGGCGGCGGCGCGCGAGGAGCAGGCGCTCGCGAAGCGCGTCGACGCGGCGATGGCGGAGTGGATGGCGCTCAGCGAGGAGCTCGGCGCCTCGGCGACGACGGTGGGAGGCGAGGCGTGAGGCCGGCGCCGGGCGGCGGGCGCGGGGCGCGGGGCACGCGCGGCGTGCGCGTCGCGTGCGTCGCGTGGACGGCCGGCGCCCGGCTCGCGGCGGTCCTGCTGGCGCTCGCCGCGGCGGCGCTCGCGCCGGCGTGCAAGGAGCAGCGCGACGACGGCACCGCCCCGGCGCAGACCTCCGCCGAGCTGCCGCCGCTCGAGCTGCGCGACGAGACGGCGAGCCTGATGCTCACGTGGGTCGACGAGAAGGGCGACACGCACGTCGAGCTCCACCCGGCCGACGTACCCGCCGAGGGCCGCTCGATGGTGCGCGCCATGCTCTCGGACCGGACGGAGGGGACGCGCGACGTGTTCTACGTCGCGGATCTGACGCAGAAGCGCCCGGACGGCACGTATGCGGTCCGCACGATGCCGCGGCGGGAATGGGAGTCGCTGCTGGAGAAGCGGCGCGCCGAGCACATCGCGAAGACGGCGCCCCCGCCCGCGGCGGCGCCGGGCCCCGGCGGCTCTGCGGGCGCGGGCGCGCCGGCGGCGCCGAGCCAGCTCGGCGGGGTCACGGTGATCATCTACGGCGCCTCGTGGTGCAAGCCGTGCCACCAGGCGGCGGACTACCTGCGCGCGAAGGGCGTCGCCGCGGTCGTCAAGGACATCGAGGAGGACGCTGCCGCGGCCGCCGAGATGCAGGACAAGCTCGCGAAGACTCACCAGCGCGGGGGCAGCATCCCGATCATCGACGTGCGGGGGCAGATCCTCGTCGGGTTCAGCCCGAGCGCGCTCGACCAGGCGCTGGCGAGAGCGGGGCGCGGGACGACGCTCTGAGGCGGCGGGGAGCGGGGCGGCCGGAGATCCGGGGGGCTGCGGGGACCGCCGGCTCGAGGGCCGCGCGGCGCAGGCCCCCGGACCTGCGATCCCGGGGGCGACTTTGATCTGAGGCTCGGCGCGACACCATCCGTCGGGCGTCGCCTCGATCAAGCGCCTGCACCGGTCCGCCAGCGCACCGAGACAGAGCGGCCCGCTCAAAGCTCGATGGGTCGGTTGACGCAGGAGGACAGGGTTCGGTTCCACTGGTGCGAACGCCGAACTGCGCGACCGTCGGTTCGGGCGCTCTCACCTTTCTGGTGCCTCGGGGGTAAGGAGGATGAAAGCAGCAACCTGGATTCGATTCAGATTTTTTCTGTCCACTCAGCTCGTCGAGCCCTCGCGTACATCGTCCCCTTCACGTGGCACCCGCAGAGAAATGATCTGCGATGCGTTTCAGCGCGGGGCACAGCTTGGAATACACTTTGAGCGGCACGTCGATGGCAGCCATTCGCGTCCGAAGCCTGACGTCAATTCCTACCATTGTGCCGGGATCGCGGACACGAACAAGGGCTCTTCGGTAAAACTCGGGCCGAATGATTTTTATATTTACCATTGTCATTACGGACAACGACATGTGGCACAAATGCGCGGTCGGGCGTCAGCAGCCGACGACGATTTGCCGGTATGATGGTTATCGCTACCTAATCAATGGCCCTCTGCTGGTGACGGGGCCATCTGCGTCAGATGCTGCGACGCCTCAGAATCGAGAAAGCAGCATGGCGCAGGATCTGAGTTCCGCGTTTGCTGCGCGCAAATTCGTCTAATGCATTGCGCGCATCATCATTGGGCGAGACGTGCTCGAGCCACGACAACGCACGCTCAATGTAAGACGTGGACCGCTGTTGCAATGCGAGACTAAGAACCTTCTGTACTAAATCTCTTGCGCCTGTGCGCAGCTCTTCGTCATCCATCATAACACGACCCGTCTGCGAATCGAATTCCGTGTACTCCATGTCGAGAAGAGGCAGATAGAACAACATGTTCTCAGCAGTTGCAGGGATGAGTCTTTCTGTTCGGGGAACAAATTGCAGCCATTGGCCCTGCTCGTCGACGCCTATTGCAAGCGAAGAGGTGACGACAAGCGCTCGCCAGCGTCGCACCTCATTGGTGTCGCGCACCGGCGACTCCTGCCAACTGCCTACTGAAATGGCTCTTGTCAACATAGCCGTCACCATGCAGCTGAGTGAGACACCTTAACGCCATGTAGCCGAGTGAGACACCTTAACGCCAAAAGACTGCATGAACTCCGTGAACTGCGTTCGGATCTCCGGCGTCCAAAGGTGTCCTAAATGACCGCTGCGCTCATCGGTCCGAAGGCGTGCGTCCTCACGCCAAATCGTGCCACCGACAGCCGAATTGCTTCCCATAGCGAGCCCCTCGTGACCCAAGGGGTGATTCGTCATCCTAAACACTCTGGATTTGGGGTCGTAAATGAAATCGACAGGTTTCGGCCCTTGAAAATTCCTCACATAATTGGCCGACTTCACACGAGAGCTCAGCTCAACCATCCCGCGCGGGCCGCTTCCAACAAGAACTCCCACCTTTGCAGCGTCAGCGACGCCCTTCTGCTCCGTACTCGCCGCAGCAGGCGGTCCTTCGGGCATCGTACTTCCGGGCTTCGACTTGCTCCCGGTGCTGATTGCCGATTTGACCGAACGGAGGTCGTTTGCAAGATAAACTATGGCCCCGGCGATCTGAAGTGCTTCCACGACCTTCCCGGCGGTCGGGTTCTCCTCTGTCAGGTACTTGTAGACAGCCCTCGTTACTGGATCGGGCAAACGGTCGGCAGAGCTTCTGCCGGTTCCCTCGGGTGCCACGTAGACCGATCCCGGCAGTGGATCACCGCGCCCCGGCGCTATAGAATGCGTCGGTTCCGCCTGTGGCTGTGGCCGTACATGTTCAACCGTCGTCACGCCGGTGCGGATCGATTCGAATTTTCCCCGGGCCAGCGTGACTGAAACGCGCTCCTTAAATTTTCCCGTCGCGGAAGCGGTGAACTCTGCTCGGGCTTCCGGAGAGATAGCCTTGACATGCCGGTGCAGTTGCACGTCGGACATCTGCGCGATGCGCTGGTCGGTGGACTCCCTCCCACTCGGGTCCCTCAACCTGATCGGATTGCCCCTCACGTACTCGTACAGGTTCGGACCGTCCACCATCCCCGCCGGATCTGCGCTCGTCCACCTCCCGAGCCACGGCGCATAGTACCTCGCCCCGTGATAGTAGAGCCCCGTTTCCTCGTCCTTCTCCTTGCCCGTGTACCTGTACCTCCTCTGCGAGACCTCGACCCCCGACGCCGCCGACCAGTACGCCGTCGTCCCATACGGGTGGTACTCCTCGTAGCCGATCACCAGCCCCGCCCCGTCCACCTCCAGCGACGCCGACCCGAGGTGGTTGTCGAGCTGGTAGCGCACCCGCGGCGTCACCGTGAACGGCCCCGAGGTGTCCACCGTCTTCGTCTCCACCATCGCCACCCGTCGCGCGCCATCCATCACGTGCAGCGTCTGCCGCTCCAGCACCAGCCCTGAGCTGTTGCGCCTCCGGTACACCTCGTAGCCGCCGAGGTAGATGCGCTCGTCCACAACCCCGCTGTGCTCCCAGACCTTGCGCACGCGCTGGCCCGCAGCATCGTAGTCGTAATAGACATCGCCGCCGCCGTCGAGATCCGTGCTCCGCACCTGGTCGTTCTCGTCCCAGGTCAGCGCCGTGATGTGCGGCATCGACGTCATGTTGCCGTGCGCGTCATGCGCATAGGTGCGGAACGGCCCGTTCTCCGGGTTCCCGGTCGTGCTCGTCAGCCGGTTGTTCGCCGTCTCCTCGTACGCATACCACCGCGTCCAGCTTACCGTGCCCGCCTGGTGCACCATCCTCCGCAGGTTGCCCACCGCATCGTAGACGTATTGCTCCGTATAGTTCCTCAGCGCCTGCGCGTCGTTCGCGTGCGGCAGCGACTGGATCGGCAGGTCGTTCTGGTCACGCGGCGCGTCCGACAGCCCGCCCGCGTGCTCCCGGCCCGTCGCCTCGATCAGCCGGTAAACCGCGTCGTACACGTACTGTGCGCTCGGCGATACCACGGCATTGTTGAAGAACACCGTCTGCTGCGCGCTGTCCCCGATCTCCACGATGTTCCCGACTGGGTCGTACACATACGTGAGGTTCTGCAGCACCGCGCTGTCCGAGCTCCGCATCGTCTTCAGGCGCGAGAGCCGGAACGTCAGCGGGTCATACGTGTACGCCGTCGAGGTGCCGTTGCCGTACTCGATCCGCTCGCGCTGCCCCTTCACGTCGTAATCGATGTCGTCGACGAACGTCGTCCACGTCACCGCGCCTCGAATGCGCGCCTCGACCCGCTCCAGCAGCCCCGCCTCGTTGTACGTCGGCTTGACCTCGCTCGTATCCGGCGCCGTCACGCTCGTCGGCCGGTTCAGCGCGTCGTACACCGTCTGCGTGCCGAAGCTCTCCACCTCCAGCAGCGGCTCGGCCGCCGCCCCGATGGCGGCCACATCCGTCAGCGCCGCCAGCACCGACCAGTCGGCGTCGGCGTGCACGTCGCTGCGCAGCCGCCGCGACGCCTGCAGCACGTTGCCCTTGAAGTCGTACGCCTGGCTCGTCACCACGCCCGCGCCATCATACACCTAATACGCCCTGCCGCGCAGGTTCAGCGCCGTCGGACCTCGTGGCCTGTTGGCGCCTCGACCGCTTCGCCCGGTCGGTTCGCCACCTCGTGACCGCGCTCGACGACTTCCGGGCCAGGGGCATCGACTTCATCTCCATTCACGACGGCATCGACACGAGCACACCGGCCGGGAGGTTCAGCTTCACCATCATCGCCGCCGTGGCTAAGCTGGAACGGGAGCTGATCCGGGAGAGGACCAAAGCCGGGCTCCAGGCCGCCAAGAGGCGTGGCGCCGAGCTCGGCAGACTCAGGGTCGAGTTCGACCTCGGGCGGGCTGTCGAGCTTCGACGGGCGGGGAGATCCATCCGGGAGGTCGCCACCGCGCTCGGCGTCCACCCGACCACCCACCATCGAGCCATCCTGGCTGTTCCACAATCGTCGCCGGAACTGGCCTGATCGAGGGGCCGGAATCTCGGAGTTTTCGAGGGCTCGAAGGAGGATCGTGCGACGTGGCGGAAACGGTGGTCTTTGCAACGAGAGCCGCCGCTGCGAACCGCTCCATTATCCGCTCCGGGCCTTCGTCATCCCTATCTGCGGCCTGCTCACCTGGCGCATGGACATCGCTCGATGGCGAAGCTCAACACCAACAACACCGGATTATCGAAGTTGCAGGGCCTGGGCGATCGGCTCCCCAACCCCACCGGCTTCGGCGTCTTCACGTGGCGCACGGTGCGGATTCTCTACTCGGCAAAGACCACTGGTGCGAACGCCGGCGCAGGCTCCCTCACACTCTGGCACGGAGGAGGACAGCAGTCACCTGAGTTCGATTCATCTTCTGGAGCCAGCACAGGCGATGGGGGCGAGGGCGCCTCCCAACCTCTACTCTTCCTTACTCCGCCACTCCCTGAACCCGACCGTCTCTAGACGCCGAACGACTCGGTCCACATCGGTGGATTCAGAATGTTCCTGCGCTGCGTACACATCGTTCAGCACGATCCCGCGATCCCTTCCCGTGAGCTCCGCGGCGACGATGACGACATTCTCATCGCACAGGTATCGTGCCAAGACGGTGAGTAACGGCATGTACTCATCCTCGGCGACTCCGTCTCGAAACGCACGCAAGAGGAGCGCGAACGTATCACGCAAATGATCGGGCACGGTCATGATGGCTTCCTCCTATTTTCCACGCAGCGAAATGGGACGATGAATGAAGGCGGGGAATACCACGCCCTGAGCCTTGGCACCCTTCACAAAATTTTTATCGTTTGACATAGTCACCGCGCCAATCTGATCTCCCGTCCCGAAGATCCCAATTATCATTTGCTCCGACTTTCTGCGTCGGCCGAAGGGCGATCGCTCGCGCTGACGGCTCGTCAGACAAAATCGTTACCCTTCCGAGAAGGCGCTCCGCTCTTGCCAACTCTGAGGGTCCCGCAGCTCGAAGATTGCCGCGGAACTCGGTCAAGGCAGTCTGACTCATGACCATGTCTTTGCCCTCAACAAACTGCCGCAACTCACGCCGTATCGGCGAGCCCTCCGCGACGAATGCCACAGCTGCTCCGATATCCAGATTCACTCTAGGCCTCACCTGACCCGACGCTTGAATCCGATACCCACCGACGGGATCTCGCTCGATCGGACCCGGTAGGATCGCCCCCTTAGGTCCAGTGAGCCGCGGCGGGAGCACGCCCCGCTTCTCAAGGTCCGCCTGGATCTTGATCGCATCCGGATGGACGCTCACCTCCTTCGCCTCAAGAGACTCGATCTCGGCCTCGATCCTGTCTTTGGCCGCTTCGCCTTCGAGAAGGACGGCATCTACTGGACCATAGCGAAGGTACTGCGCAGCATCCTCTCGAAGCTCTCTCTGGTCGGGTGGAATGGACGACAGCTCCGCCGCCCGTCGGACTTTCTCCATGTCGCCGGCAAGCGGGTGCTCCGGCCGGAGCTCCTGGACCGGGAGAGCGGGCGCTTTCGTTACCTTTACGGGGGTCTTCTTGACCTCCGCCAACTGTGCCTTCTTTTCTTCTTCCGTTTCGACCTCAAGGCCCAGTTTTGCCGCGTTCACTGCGTTGATGTTCTGGAGCGCTTCGCGCCCATAGCTCGGCTCATCGCCGGCCATGCCACTCGGATCAATCATCCCAACGGGATTCCCCCGCACGTACTCATACAGGTTCGGTCCATCCACCATTCCCGCTGGATCCGCGCTCGTCCACCTCCCGAGCCACGGCGCATAGTACCGCGCCCCATAGTAGTAGAGCCCCGTCTCCTCGTCCTTCTCCTTGCTCGTGTACCTGTATCTCCTCTGCGAGACCTCGATCCCCGATGCCGCCGACCAGTACGACGTCGTCCCGTAGGGGTGGTACTCCTCGTACCCGATCACCAGCCCCGCCCCGTCGACCTCCAGCGACGCCGACCCGAGGTGATTATCGAGCTGATACCGCACCCGCGGCGTCACCGTGAACGGCCCCGACGTGTCCACCGTCTTCGTCTCAACCATCGCCACCCGCCGCGCGCCATCCATCACGTGCAGCGTCTGCCGCTCCAGCTCCAGCCCCGACCCGTTGCGCCTGCGGTACACCTCGTAGCCGCCGAGGTAGATGCGCTCGTCCACGAGCCCGTTGTGCTCCCAGACCTTGCGCACGCGCTGCCCCGCAGCGTCGTAGTCGTAATAGACATCGCCGCCGCCGTCGAGATCCGTGCTCCGCACCTGGTCGCTCTCGTCCCAGGTCAGCGCCGTGATGTGCGGCATCGACGTCATGTTGCCGTGCGCGTCATGCGCATAGGTGCTGAACGGCCCGTGCTCCGGGTCCCCGGTCGTGCTCGTCAGCCGGTTGCTCGCCGTCTCGTACGCATACCACCGCGTCCAGCTCCCCGTCCCCGCCTGGTGCACCATCCTCAGCAGGTTGCCCACCGCGTCGTAGACGTACTGCTCCGTATAGTTCCTCAGCGCCTGCGCGTTGTTCGGGTGCGGCAGCGACTGAATCGGCAGGTCGTTCTGGTCGCGCGGCGCGTCCGACAGCCCGCCCGCGTGCTCCCGCCCCGTCCCCTCGATCAGCCGGTAGACCGCGTCGTACACATACTGCGCGCTCGGCGACACCACATCGTTGTTGAAGAACACCGTCTGCTGCGCGCTGTCCCCGATCTCCACGATGTTCCCGACCGGGTCGTACACATACGTCAGGTTCTGCAGCACCGCGCTGTCCGCGCTCCGCGTCGTCTTCAGGCGCGCGAGCCGGTACGTGAGCGAATCGTACGTGTAGGCCGTGAAGGTGCCGTTGCCGGGGACAGAAGGCCCGCGCCGAGGTTCTGCTTGTAATAGAGCGCCTCGCCCTCCTCGATCAGCACGCCGGGCAGCGCCAACGAGCACGATGACCGTCGTCAGCATTCGCGAAGCCTGCGATGGCAAGTTGGCGATTGCCGGCGCAAGGAGGGTTCAGCGGGATGGTGGCGATTGCCGAGACGAGAGCACCACCAGCGGGGCGCGAGAGGTCACCGATGTCAAGCCCGGCCTCACGGGGACCAGAGCGGCATCGCGCCGATCATCGGCGCCCCCAGCTCCGGCAAGAGCTGCGGCAAGAACTTGATATAGCTATCCAAAGATCGCATCATGCAAACACGATAGGATCTCTTGTTCTTCCCACGGAAGTCTCCCTCCTTGACAGCGGGCTGAGCGAGTGCGGCATGCAGATGCTCTAGAGCATTGCCGAGCTCACAAGCATCGGATCGTGAGCACCATGTCGGCGCGAGAGAACCGCAGGAGGAGATCGTGTTAATGGTCCTCACGGGACGACCTGAGGCGGCGTTTCAAGATCTCTTTTCTTGTTTTCAGATCAAATGGATTACCGACGCTCACGCCGGCTTCGAGCATGCGCCGGACGACCTCGTGCGCGACCTCGTTATCTTCGATGATAACCCCATGATTCGTACTAATGTCGACGATCGCATACCTCTTGCTCGAGAAGTCGCCGCCTTCGACTTCGCTCAGCATGTAGCACTCCTTGTCCGATTGCCACATATGCTCAAACTCTTTCAGTTTGCTGTCGTCCATGATCCAATTTCCTCTATTGCTTCTTGGGGCGAGGCTGGCCGAATGTGATCACGTTCATATCATGCTCTATCACCGTAGACACGTTCTGTGGCGAGCCCGCTTTGCGCAAATTCCTGAGGAATCCGCGGTCCTGCTCGCTGGGCCCGTAGTCACCGCCCTTTGGATGAGTGTGGCTGATGAGACGGATGTTTGGCCCAATGGGCGGCCTGACCCCTGCGACGGACCCAGAGTAAAGCCAGTACGTGCCGCCTCCACCACCTCGTCCCATTCCGGTTCGATAGACCAGAGCGAACTCGACTCCGAACTCCTTCTGCAGCGACCACATCTCCGTTGGGGTGAGGCGTCTTGAGATCATGACTCCGACTTCGCCGGGTGGCTCGGAGACGATGATCGATGGACTCCGCTGCTCAAGCGTCGCGATGGGGCGCCCTCCTGGGGATCTGAAAGCCTTGCCGGACGGTAACACGTAGGATGCTGACAGGCCTGGGGTGCTCTCTCGCCCCTCATTTTTCCCCGCCGCAGGTCTCCGCGTCGGCGAGATATTCGCCCTGGCGGCGGAGCTGAGAGCCCGAGCATCGGAACGGAGCATGAGAATCGCTCCTGCAAGCTGGACCGCACCCACGACGGCCCCAAGGACGGGGTTCTCCTCCGTCAGGTATCGATAGACCGCGGCGGTCTCCGGGGACATCCCATCAGTCGGTCCGCCGCTGCTCCTGCCAGGCGGCACATAGGTAGCTCCGGCCGGGCTTGTTCCTCGTCCCGGCGGGGTCGAGTGAATCGCTCGCGGAGACGATGTGCTCGTCTCGGGAGGCGGGGCAACCTGGAGCTCACCGATCTGCTTGATGTCCTTCCTATCCCCGAAGATGCTTCTCGTCTTGTGCTGGACGGGCTTCACCGTGTCATCGTCAGCGGATACGGTCTTCAGCTGAAGCCGCAGGCTGGCCTTGAAGTCATCGGCCTCCTTCGAATCGCTCCCGTTGGGGTCCACCAACTTTATCGGATTCCCCCGCACATACTCGTAGAGGTTTGGCCCATCGACCATCCCCGCCGGATCTGCGCTCGTCCACCTCCCGAGCCACGGCGCATAGTACCTCGCCCCGTGGTAGTAGAGCCCCGTTTCCTCGTCCTTCTCCTTGCCCGTGTACCTGTACCTCCTCTGCGAGACCTCGATCCCCGACGCCGCCGACCAGTACGCCGTGGTCCCGTAGGGATGGTACTCCTCGTACCCGATCACCAGCCCCGCCCCGTCGACCTCCAGCGACGCCGACCCGAGGTGGTTGTCCAGCTGATAGCGCACCCGCGGCGTCACCGTGAACGGCCCCGACGTGTCCACCGTCTTCGTCTCCACCATCGCCACCCGCCGCGCGCCATCCATCACGTGCAGCGTCTGCCGCTCCAGCACCAGCCCTGAGCTGTTGCGCCTGCGGTACACCTCGTAGCCGCCGAGGTAGATGCGCTCGTCCACCAGCCCGCTGTGCTCCCAGACCTTGCGCACGCGCTGCCCCGCAGCATCGTAGTCATAATAGACATCGCCGCCGCCGCCGAGATCCGTGCTCCGCACCTGGTCGTTCTCGTCCCAGGTCAGCGCCGTGATGTGCGGCATCGACGTCATGTTGCCGTGCGCGTCATGCGCATAGGTGCGGAACGGCCCATTCGCCGGGTCCCCGGTCGTGCTCGTCAGCCGGTTGTTCACCGTCTCCTCGTACGCATACCACCGCGTCCAGCTCCCCGTCCCCGCCTGGTGCACCATCCTCAGCAGGTTGCCTACCGCGTCGTAGACGTACTGCTCCGTATAGTTCCTCAGCGCCTGCGCGTTGTTCGGGTGCGGCAGCGACTGAATCGGCAGGTCGTTCTGGTCGCGCGGCGCGTCCGACAGCCCGCCCGCGTGCTCCCGCCCCGTCCCCTCGATCAGCCGGTAGACCGCGTCGTACACATACTGCGCGCTCGGCGATACCACGGCATTGTTGAAGAACACCGTCTGCTGCGCGCTGTCCCCGATCTCCACGATGTTCCCGACTGGGTCGTACACATACGTCAGGTTCTGCAGCACCGCGCTGTCCGAGCTCCGAGTCGTCTTCAGGCGCGAGAGCCGGAACGTCAGCGGGTCATACGTGTACGCCGTGAAGGTGCCGTTGCCGTACTCGATCCGCTCGCGCTGCCCCTTCGCGTCGTAATCGATGTCGTCGACGAACGTCGTCCACGTCACCGCGCCCCGAACTCGCGCCTCGACCCGATCGAGCAGCCCCGCCTCGTTGTACGTCGGCTTGACCTCGCTCGTATCCGGCGCCGTCACGCTCGTCGGCCGGTTCAGCGCATCGTACGCCGTCTGTGTGCCGAAGCTCTCCACCTCCAGCAGCGGGTCGGCCGCCATCACGATGGCGGACACATCCGTCAGCGCCGACAGCACCGACCAGTCGGCGTCCGCGTGCACGTCGCTGCGCAGCCGGCGCGACGCCTGCAGCACGTTGCCCTTGAAGTCGTACGCCTGGCTCGTCACCACGCCCGCGCCATCATACACCTGATACGACCGTCCGCGCAGGTTGAGCGCCGTCGCCTGAGGATGGGCTTCACCGTGGACGTAGCGTCGCATGAGCCGCTCGCTGCCCGAGCCGAGCTGCACGTGCTCGTGCGTCGGCCGGCGCAGCCCATCGTACGACGAGCGGTAGACGAATCCCCGCCCGTTCCAGGCGCGCAGCCGCTGTCCCGTCGCGCCCGCCAGCATCCACCGCTCGCCGCTGTCGTTGCTCTTCTGGTAGAGCAGCTGCCCGCCGAGCCCGAAGCGATGCTGCATCGCCTGGTTTCCGCGCGCGTCGGTGATCAGGAGCGGCCGCCCCTCGATATCGAGCGTCGTCTGCGTGATGTACTGCCCCTCGGCCCCGTTGTCCGCCACCGCGCGGAACACCCGCCCCAGCGCGTCCAGGTGGCTCACCGCCGGCGTACCCGCGTGGGCCGCGGCCAGATCCGCCGCACGGCGCTCCGAGTCGCCCTGGGGCAGCGCCTGCCGCGCCGCGTACCACGCGCTCTCCAGCACCGTGTCGTTCGGATCCTGCGACGTCTGCTTCCACGCATCGAATACCACCCGCGAGAACGTGCCATTCGGCAGGTCGGTCCGGATGAGACGGCCGAGCGGATCGTACCGCAGGATCGGCGTGACCCCCCACGCCACGAGCTCCGCTTCGTCCTCGTACTCGTGCGTCGCGCTGAAGAACGGTTCGTACTGCTTGACCGGATTGCCCTTGTTGTCCACCACCGTGCGCCCGGTGCCGACCCAGCGCGACGTCGCGTGCGAAAAGACCAGGTTGCCCTGCGTGTCGTGCACCAGCGCGCCGTTCGCGTCGCGCTCGGGCGCGAGCCCCGGCTCCGCCTTCACCTTGCGCAGCACCTCGTTGCCCGAGCCGTCCGAGTAGATGTACGTGTCCAGCCAGCGCGGGTTGCCCGGTCCGTGCTGCTCACGGGCGCGGGCGTGCACCATGTTCGGTTTGCCGGTGAGCTGGAATCGCTCCAGGTCATACGCGAACGTGGCCGTCGGATCGTCGAGCGGGTCGCCCTCGCCGGCCCCCGGCTTGCCCATCACCGCCAACAGCGTGACCCTCCCCAGCGCGTCGAAGCGCACCTCGCTCACGTTGCCGTTCGCGTCCGTCAGCTTCGACGGGGCGAGCACACGGTAGTCGGGGACGGCTTCCACGACGTTGCTCAGGGGATCCGTCACCTGCGTCACGAGCAGGCAATGCGCATCATAGACGACCTGCGACGTGTTGCCGAACGGATCGACGAACGTCGTCGGCAAGTAGAAGTGAGCCGCCGAGGGCACCGCCCGCCCCGAGGACACCCAATAGTCCGGATCGTCCGGGAGCTGGAGATAGCCCCCCTCCGCGAGCATGCCGCTCGTGACGCGAGAGCCGAACACGGACGCGGTCAGCGAAGGCGTGAGGACCTTGGCGAAGCTCTCGTAAACGAGCGCCCTGCCCCCGACCTCGCCGAACGGCAACGGCCCCGTGAGATCGTCGCTCCAGTACCTCGTGCGCGTGTGCTGCAACAGGCGCTTCTGGAAGCCCTCGCTCGGCGTCCCGTCGTACGCGAGCGTCGGCACGTCCTCCGCCGCGGCCGCCGCGTCGAAGACTGCCTGGAACCCGAGCACCCCCTCCGAGCCGAGCGGCAGGCCGTGCAGCTCGTAGGTCCGCGTCTCGGTCGGGACCCCGATCCGATAAGCACCCTCCTCGTCCGGGACCAGGTGCTTCACCTTGTTCTCCGTCAGCGTCGCCTTCCCCTGCCCCTGCTCGGGGAATACCGTCACCGCCGCCCGCCGGCGATACCCGATCTGCGCCGCCTGCATGACCACGCCGTAATCGTCGACCTTCAGCGTGAGCGCGTGCGTCACGCGCGGATCGCTCTCGCTGCGCTCGTAATGGTACTCCAGCGCCTCGCGCGCATGGGCGAAGAACGCTGCGTGCGCATTGCCCGCCGCGGGCTGGAGGCGCCGCATCTCGTAGCTGTGCTCCGTGACGACGTACGGCCGCGGCTCCTCCGCCGACCCGTCGAGCGCATAGATTTCCTGGCGGAGGGGCCGCCCCTTGAGCGCCCGGCACGCCTCGCGCATCTCGATGGCGCGAAGCTCCTCGGAAAGCACCGTATCCTCCAGACGGACCGCGCCTGCGTCACCGGCGTAATACTCGCTCTCGTACTGCGCCGAGATCTTCGCCCCCTCGATCCACGCGCCGGTATGGAACCACGTCTTCGTCAGCACCGGCGGCAGGTGCAGCTCGGGATCGGCGTTGGCCGCGGGCGGCGCGAAGCCGGCCCCGCTGAACGCCGAGACCGACTCGGTGTCCCGCTGCTCGACCATGCCAAAGCCGCGCATCTCCCGCTCCACCCCGTCGTAGTCGCCGTGGTGGTAAGCATACGTCGTGACGAAGCGATGCCGCGAGACGGCATCGAAGACCTCGACGCGCTCGATGACGTGGACCACGAACGGGAGCTTCGTCACCCACGGCCGGCCGGTCGCCCGGTCGGCGAGGTAGAACTTCGTCGACGGAGCGTAGGTCACCGTCGTGGTCCTTCCGAGATTGTTCGCGATCGAGGTCAAGAGGTGCGGCTTGTTGCTCCCGAGCAGATCGATGTAGCGTATCCGCGGTCGCGCCCCGGGCAGCGATGAGGCCCATACGAGACACCCGGTCCCGGAGCCGAGCAGATCGATCACGTCCACCGCCGCGAGATCGCTCACGTCCGGCAGCCGCGGCAAGATCACCGGCGAAGCCAACGTATTTCCCGCGTTGTTCGCATAAAAGCGCACGCCGTCCGGGTGCAGGTAAAGGATGTCGGTCGTCCCCGAGCCGTCCACGTCGGCGAGGCGGATGCGCTTCGGGTCGAAGCGGCCCTCGTGGTCGAACCGCATGCTGCCGCCCATCTGCACCTTGGCGCCGAAGCGGCAATGGCCGAGGCTGGGCCAGTAACACACGTTGCCGTTCCGGATCCGCACGAGGTCGACCAGCCCGTCGCCGCTCATGTCGGCCAGGAAGATGCTCTGCACCGCGTCGGAGAAGACGAGCGCCGGCCCGCGCTCCTCGTCACCCGGGCGCGAGATCGTGATCGGCCGGTCGAAGCCGCCCTTGGCGAGCGACGGATACCAGGTGAACGTGTCCGGCCCCGTGATGAGGATGTCCTCGTGGCCGTCGCCGTTGAGATCGATGAGGCGGAGATTCGGGTCGCTCCAGTCGACGTTCGGCTGCGATGCGAACGGGCGGAACGGCGCCCAGCCCGCGTCGGTGCGGTCGAAGTAGCCCGACACCGGCCGCTCGAACACCACCATCTCCTTGCGCCCGTCTCCGTCGATGTCGAGCAGCTGCCCACCGCCCAGGACCGCCGGCCGCGACGCGAGCGGCCGCGCCGGGGACAGAAGGCCCGCGCCGAGGTTCTGCTTGTAATAGAGCGCCTCGCCCTCCTCGATCAGGATGCCGGGGAGCGCCTCGCCATCGAGATCGACCCACCGCCGCCCGGACCCCATCGTGCCGCCGGGCAGGTCGCGAAGACTTTCGGGATCGAGCGACTTCACCTCGCGGTGAATCACCGGCTCGCTGTACGTCAGCGCGATGGGCGGCAGCGCCTCGCGGCTGTACGCCTGCGTCTGCGGATCGCGGAGATATCCCGCCTGCGTCGCGGCGGCGAGGCGCGTGAGGTGAGGGCCCGGCACGTACGTGAGATCGAGCGACCGCACGAGACACGGGGTCTCGCCGAGCTCGGACATATGGTGAAACATCAGCACGCGACGGCAGAGCCGGTACGTGCGGACCTCGAACCCGGCGCGGTACACCGAGAACGCGTCCTGGCGGACCGGCCACGGAGTGCTCTCCGCCGGCGCGGGCGCCACGGCGTCGTGCTCGCCGTAATCGAAGACGACCTCGAACAGGCAGCTCCCCGCGTCGCCCGGCGCGGTGTTCCCGTAGCGGACGCGCTTGAGGTAGCGGTTCGCGACCGCCGCGCGGCCCGCATGGCGGTGGCTCTCCGCGGCCTCGTCGCGCGCCACGCCCGTCAGATCCTCCGCCTTGTAGTCGTAGACGACGACATTGCCCTTGTCGTCCCGCGTCTCCTCCAGCAGCCACGAGAAGATGCGCTCCGGCCTCGCCGGGTCGGCGATCCGCGCATGCTCGCTCCGCCCGTAGACGCTCGTTATGTTGTCCGGCGTCGTCGCCGTCCAGTACACGTTCCCGCTCGCCTTGACCTCGCGGCGCTCGATCCGCGCGAACGCGCCCTCGACGCGCGGACGGTAGCGGATCACCCGCTCGCTCTCCGTCTCGTACCGGTCGAGCTCCGCGCCGTCGATCGAGCGGGCGGGCACCAGATCCTCCGCGCCGGACAGGACGAACACATCGCTCTCGTGCGCGTCGTCGTAACGGGGAAGGCCCTTGTCGGTCCTTCGCGTGATGCGCGGGATCGACAGCTGCCAGCCCACGCCGAACGGGCCGTTGCCAGCCCCGGAGTCGTACGTCACCGCGAGCGCCGGCCCGAACCCGGCGCGGCCGGGGCTCACCGGCAGCGGGATCGAGAACGACCCCGCGCCCGTCACCGGGTTCGCGGCGAATTTCTCATCCACCCCGCGGATCGCGCCGCCGCCCTTCGGCAGCGCGGGCGCGGGCAGCTCCGGCGTCTTGGGCGCGCCGGGGAGGCCCTTCGGAGCCTCGGTGTCTTTACCGGACCTGTCCCGGGCGAGGGACGCGGGGTCTCGGCTCTTGCCGCCGGCTCCGGCATCCGGCGCGGCCGGCGATGCGTTCGGAGCAGCGGTGGTTTCCTTCTTGGGCTCACGAGCGTTCATCCGTCTCCCTATTCCCTTGGCAATGGGCGGCCCGCGCGCACGGAGCGACTCGCTCCGGCACGACGGCGTAGGCCGCCGAGTCCGTGAGCGGCGCGGGGGCACGCGCCGCTCACGGACGATTCCAACTCTCCACGGCCCTGTCCTCGTCGCCCCACCGCCCCCCGGGACAAGGGCACGCACCCTCTGCGGGCAGCGCTACTTGTAGAACACGTTCACGACCACCGTATCCGCCGCGGGGTTGTTCTCGTCGCCGTCCGCCGAGTGCGGGGTCGCGCCGATGCCGATGCCGCTCGAGAACGCGATGCCGTTCGTGTGCTCGGCCGAGATCGCCTGTCCGGCGGGCACGTAGAGCGTCATGAACGCGGGGCTCAAGCCGACGGCCGGGACCGCCCCCGTGTTATAGAATTTCACGAACACGCCGCTCCCTCCCGTGTTGGAGCAGTGCCAGCCAAACACCTGCCCGGCGGAGCTCTTCACGCTCCGCCCCGAGGAGTTCAAGCCGAGGAAGCGGTAGACCGAGAGCCCACCTGCGGTGGCCGGCTTCACATTGACCGCGCCGACCGTGTTGCCGCCGGCCGGGAGCGGCTCGACCAGGCCCACCGGCAGCGGATCGTCCTGCGAGACGTCGATGGCGGTGCCGTCCACGCCTGTCTGCAGCTTGGCGCGCAGGACGTGGACGCCGAGGATCTCGTCGGTGGCGAGGAGCGTGCCCGCGCCCTCAGAAAGCGTGATGTTGTCCGACATATGCTGACTCCTTGATGAGAGATCGCCTGGTTTTATTCTTCGACCTCGACCGCGTCGGCGAAGCCGTACTCGCAGAGCAGGTAGATGTCCTGGAGCGTGTCGTTGAGCCGGTGGCTCGCCGGCGTCGTCGTCGTCGTCCTCAGCTCTTGCGCGATTTCGCCGACCGCGACGCTGCTCGCGCTGAGCGTCCAGGTGCCGAGATCCCGCTCGTTGTTGGACAGGCTCAGCGTGACGCTCTTGCCCGTGCTGCGCGCGTTATTGTCCGGATAGCCGGGGAGCGCGCGCTCGGTCGCCGTGGCCCCTGGCGGTGCCACCAGCACTTCGAGCGCAACGCCGCTCGTATAGGCCACTTTGCCGTTCCACCGCGCATAGAACGTGACGCTCGTCAACGCGACCTTCCGCGTCGCCGGCGCATAGGGGAACATCTCCGGCGTGAGCGGGATCGCGAGCTCCTGCGCCACGCCCGGATTCGGGGACGCCGCCATGAACCGGGCCCACTCGGCCGGCAGCTCGGACCGCAGGCTGAAGAGCCGGCGCCGCACCGGCGGGTGTGCGGTGTAATAGTCCTTCGCCACGCCCGCGAAGGCGCCGTCCGAGCGCGCTGTGTACCGGATGTGCAGGATCACGTCGCTCACCGCCGCGATGTCGAAGCGGTTGTTCGCCGCAGGGAGCTCGATCTTGTAGGTGCCGAGCACGCCCGCCCCCTCGAAGGGGAGATACCGCTCGTCGCGCAGGTTCGGCTCGAACAGGCCCGCGTCGTTCACCCCACCGCTCGTCGCGATCACGCCCGTCAGCGGCACGAGATCCGTCCGGAAATTCTCGGTTTCCGCATAGGTCTCGGCGGTCACCGGTGGCTGCTGCCCCTGCGGCGGCGGGCGCACGCTCGTGTTGCTCAGCGTGAGCGTGCAGTTCACGCCCGCGTACGGGCCGGTCACGGTCGGTACCGTGACGGCGACCGACTTGATGCGCCGGAAGTAGTGACCCGGGTAATCGAGATCGAACACCTCCTGCGTCAGCTCGAGCTCGCAGGTGCCGGTCTCGCGCAGCCGCATGAGCTGCTCGGGCGCGACCTCGGCGAGCGAGACGTTCTTGACGAGCTCCGCCTCTCGCGGCGTCTGCTCCAGGAACGCGACCTCCAGGCGGCGCAGGTCGTGCTGGAGCCGCTCGCCGGCGAGCAGGCCCTGCTTCAGGCTGTCCCATGCGCCGAAGCGCACCATCGCGGGCGTGCCGTCGGCCGTGCCGAGCTCGAACCGGAGCGCCCGTTCCGCGCGCCTGGCCATGTCGTAGGCGAGCGTGTACGTCTGGTAGTGGACGGTCGACAGCTCCGCCACCATCCAGTCGTACAGCTCCTCGGTCGTGCGCTTCCTGCCCTGGAGGAACTCGAGCACCTCGCGCGCCTGCTCGGTCTGCCGATCGTGGTTCCTGAGCTCCACCTCGGCCACCGCGGCGCGGATCTTCGCGGCGACGATCTGCTTCTCCAGCCCCTGCATCTCCTTCGCCGCGAGCCGCTCCTGCAGCGTCCACTCCTCGGCGCGCCGCTCGTAGCCGGCGATCGTGGACGCGATCGACGCCCCCTCGCGCAGCGCGCCGGCGGCCATGGAGAGCGCCTGCGACGCCGCCTCGATCGGCGCGCCCGACGCCTGCCCGCCGATCGTGGTGAGGGCCACCGGGCTCCCCATCGTGCCCGCGCCGCCGAACGTCGTCGCCGGGGTCGCCTCGACGCTGGGGGCGACGGCGGCGATCACCTGCGCCGCGAGCCCAAGCTCCAAGCCCATGGCGCTAATGGCCAGCGCGCCCTGCTCCGCAGCGCTGATCCGCGGCAGGCCCGCGTAATGGTCGCGGCGGAGCCGCGCCGTCTCGTGCGACCGCTCCAGCGAGGCGACCGTCGCCTGCGCCTCCTTGACCTGCTGCGCCTTGATCTCGCGCACCGCCGCGAGGAGATCGACCTCGTGGCCGGAGCGGAGCCGCGCGATCGCCTCGCCGTCCTTCTTCTCCATGGCGGCGAGCAGCGCGGCGCCGAGCCCGGCGACCGCCCCGCAGAGATCCATCGCCTTCGCGTGCACCACCTGGAAGCGGTAGGAGAGCCGCGGGGAGCTCGCCTCGCTGAGCACCGTCGTGAGATCCACGCCGAGCGCCCTGGCCTGCACGAGCAGCATCGGATCGATGGGCGGCTCGAACAGGGGCAGCGTCCGGACCATACCCTCGATGCTCATCGAGTGTCGGATCTTGAACAGCCGATCGGCGACCGTGTCCCACAGCCCCGAGAGCGCCTCGTCGCGGGGCACGCAGAAGTACAGCTCTCCGAGGTCAGGCGCCCGCTCGTGGATCGTGGGGTGCGGCGGCTTTATCAGGATCACCAGGCTCTCCGCCTCGACGCGGGACCGCGCCCCGATCACCGGGTCGGAGAGGTCTCCGAGCCCGAGCGCCTCGAGCTGCCAGTAGTTCCGCGGCGTCACTGCGTCCTGCCGCTCGATGCGCACCGGGCGCCGGCCGAGGATGTTGCCGGCGAGGACGTACATCTGCGTCGCCTCGTTGAGCGACTCGATGGTCTCGCGCCGGAAGAGCTGATCGCCCCAGGCGATCAGGTTCTCGACGTACTTCAACACCACCGCCTTCTGGTAGGCTATCGGCCGCATCCGCGCGACGAGGTGCGGATTGAACGGGTCCTTCCGCCACGCCTCGATCTGCGCGACGAGATCGAGCTTCTCCTGCTCGTCGCCCTGGTTCGTCAGGAGCGCGCTCATCAGCCTGGCCACCGTGCCCTGCTCCGAGGCCGGCAGCTCCCGGAGCTCGTCCTCGATCGAGGCGAGATCCTTGTTCTCGCGGAACGGCCGCACGTTCCAGAAGCGCTCGGGCGCCGGGGCCGGATCGCCCGTGGTCGGGTCGAAGATGAAGTGGAACCAGCGCTGCGCCTCGGCGTGCCGGCCGCTCTGCATCAGCCGGAGGGCGATCAGGAACGGCGCGTGGAAGAACAGCTCCCAGTTGTAGATCGAGTAAGCGCCCTGGAACGAGAAGTCGACCTCGTCCTTCGGATACGGCGTGAGCACGTACTCGGGATCGGGGTCGTACGTCTCCTCGAAGTGGTCGCTGGAGCTGCGCTGGATCGGCTCGGTCGGGTGGAGCGACCACTTGAGCAGCCCGTCCACCCCCGAGCGCTGCAGCTCCTTCCGGAACAGGCAGGCGTAGGGGTGATAGAAGGACATGAAGCGGTATCGCTTCGCGTCTTCGTAGACGTGCGCGATGCGCGTCACCTCGGGCGCCCTCTGCGCCCACTCGGCCGTCGTCGGCCCCGCGCGCAGGGCGAGCACGCCGATGTTCAGGCCGATGTCGCCGTACGCCGTCATCCCGGGCTGGGTCTGCGGCGCATCATGCCACTCGGTGTACTCGGTCAGGACGAGATCGGCGAAGAACGTCGACTTCGCGTCCTTGAAGAAGAACGACACGCCGGCCGAGGCGGTGTCTCTGAAGTCCCCACTGCCGATCTCGCGCGGAACGAGCGCGCGGAACGGGGTGACGCTGCCGAGCAGCGGGATCCGCTTCCGGAAGCCGTTGATCTTGATCGGAACGACGAGCTCGGTCGCATCTTTCGAGACCAATTGCTGCCCCCGCCAGCCGGTCCTGCTGGGCACTGAATCACCGAAATACAGGTAGTGCGGATAGTTGGAAATGAATTGGGTGCCCTCCAGCGCACCGCAAGCGCTCTGCGCGAAGTGCCCGAGGCGAGAGCCGCCGGTGCCGTCGAGAATCGTCACCGCGATCGCGGGCGGATCCTGCTCGTCGTCGCGCTGCACGAGCAGCGAGACACGATCGGTATTCGATCCCGACTCCAGCGTCACCTCCGAGCCGCCGCTCATACGGCGCGCACCCCACGCGCCGTTGCGGCGCTGGCTCGACGCGAGGCGGATGTAATGGCTCGTCACCGCCGTTTTGCCCGGCGTGCGCGTGTCGTCCGGCATCGGCTGCTCCGGCTCGGCGCGCTCCTCGATGATCGGCCAGTACAGGTGTGGCCGACGATCCACCACGGCGAGCAGGACCCTGTCCCCCTCGATGTCGAGATCGATGGGCTCCCAGGGAGTCCAGGACAGCCCGTCCACCCGCGTGCGGTAGAAATGCTTGTACGGCTGGGCCGCGGTGCGGCCGACGACGTGGAGCACGTCGATGGGGAGGTGCGTGTCGTCGCCATCCTCCTTCTGGTGGAACGCGCTCGCGATCTCGAGGTTCGCGACCTCGTCGAGCCTGTCCAGGTACCGCTCGAACGCGCGCTCCGCGGCGTCGTCGGTGATGTCCTGCTGCCGGAGCTCGGCCTCCAGATCCTTGAAGAACGGC
Source organism: Sorangium sp. So ce887 (assembly GCF_051521455.1). Taxonomy (NCBI): domain Bacteria; kingdom Pseudomonadati; phylum Myxococcota; order Polyangiales; family Polyangiaceae; genus Sorangium; species Sorangium sp. So ce887. The sequence continues at coordinate 9,252,074 of NZ_CP150354.1, forward strand.
GACTTGTCGTCGCGCAGCGACGGGTCGAGGTACAGCTCGGGCTGGAGGAGCACCTTGCGGCTCGCCTCCCAGACGCGGTAGCTCTTCCGCCACGCCCACTCGCGCGCCGCCTCCTCCGGGAGCGTCAGCTGTCCCGACTCCAGGTTCATGAGCGCGCGCTGCACGAACGTCTGCACCGAGCCGATGGCCTGCTTCAGGCGCGAGGTGATCACCGCGGGGCTCGTCTCGACGTCCACGAGGAGCTCGGCGAACAGCTCATCGCTGTCCTCGTATCCCCGCTTCGCCACGAGGTACGCCACCAGACTCGACCGGAGCCGCTCGCGCAGCACGTCGCGCAGCGGCGGCGCCACCCGCGCCCACTCGGCGTCGGAGTACTTCGCCTTCGCGGCCTGGACGATGCGCTTGGCGGGCCCGGTGTCGACCGAGTGCATCGAGATCTCCCAGGCGAACGCCTGCTCGGCCGAGATGCCGAGCCGCTTCAGCACCACGATCGCGCGGCGCACGAGCCCGAGGACCGAGACCAGCTCCGCGGCGTTGCTCGGGTCGAGCGCCTCGTAGCCGCGGGTGTAGAGCAGCCCCGCGACGTCCGCCACGGGCCATCCCGTGGCGGCGGCCAGATCCGCGGGCGCGGCCACGAACAGGCTCGCCAGCGACGGGTTCGGCCCGACGAGGTGGGAGCGGAGCGCGACGAAATCCACGAGCTTCTCCCAGTCCGCGAACGACGGCGAGCCGGCGCCGTCGATCTCGGCGCGCGGCAGCCCGTCGAGGTCGAGCGCCGGGGACGCGCCGGCGAACATGCGCTCGATCTCGTCGGCGCTCGCGCCGAGCTGCTGCACGATCGCCGCGGCCCTCGCCAGGTGCCGGTAGGCGGCGCGCTGTGCGGCGCGGCTGGGGATGTCGAGCGACGGCGGCGGCGAGGCGGGCAGCGAGAACGCGCTGCCGAGCGGCACGTCGCCGGGCTCGCCCGTCGTGAGGATGTCCGCGAGGAGCAGGTGCGTCGACCGCGCGTCCAGCTTCAGCGCCGCGCCGAGCGTGTCCTCGATGAGGGCCGCCTCGGCCTCGCTGTCCGGGTCGCCGTTCTTGCCGCGCAGCGCCAGCAGCGAGCCGAACATCGGGTCGAGCACGGAGTTGATGGCCTCGTCGGTCACGGCGATCCGCGCGCGCGGAGACGGCGGCGCCCGGAAGATGACCTCGAGGTCGGCGGGCGACAGCCCCGAGCGCCGGACGCGATCAACCGTGTCCAGGAAGCGCAGCGTATGCTCGGGGTTGCCGGCCTCGAACGGCTTGTAGGTGCTCAGGTTGTAGAGCGCGTGGAAATCGGGCAGCGACAGCCGCACCGCCCGCGCAAAGGTCACGTAGCGGTGGAGCTTCGCGAGCGTCACCGGCGCGAGGTCGGAGGTGTCCGCCGGGACGAGCGCGGGCAGGCCGAGCCCCGAGTGCGCGGTGAGCAGCGACAGCTCCTCCCGGCTGATGCGCAGGCCGGCGAGGATCGCTGGCGTGTGGGACTCGAGCAGGTTGGCGGTCGAGAGGCTGGCGACCCCCGGCAGCGCGAGCGCGGCGTCGACCGGGTTGGTCACGGCCTTGTTCTGGAAGAGTTGCTCGTAGAACGAGGGCGTCTCGCCGGCGTCGCGGCGCTGGGTGTCGAGCGGCCCGAACCAGCTCGCGAGCACCGCGATCGGCAGCGAGATGCCCCGCTCGGCGCGCAGCGCCTGGATCACCGCGATCACGCGCAGCGCGCGGCCGTTCACGACGTCGGTGCCGCTGGGCGCGCACGCGGCCAGCACCTGATCGAGCTCGCGGATCGACCAGCCGAGGCGCAGCCGGAGCCGCAGGAAGCGGTGCAAGATGTCCAGCGAGGCCACGGCGTCGCTCAGGCCGACGATGCTCTGCGCCTCGATCTTGCAGCTCCCAGCCGGCTGGATCGCCGGCGATCCGAAGCGATGGAGCACGGACGTCTCGAGCAGGTCGCGCAGCTCGCCGTAGGACAGCCCCGAGCGCTTGAGGAACACCGGCACGTTGAACAGCCCGCCTGGGATCACGGAGACGCCCCAGGCGCTCGCCAGGGTCACGCCCGAGATCCAGGTGCCGCGGATCAGATCGCGCTCGCGCCCTGAAAGCCCGAGCCGATGGGCGGCCGCGTCCTCGGGATACATGGCCTCCGGGCTGGACCAGCTCGCCCTCAGCTCGGTCAGGAACGCGTGCAGGGGCACGCCGAGGTGCTCGAGATAGACGCGCGCCTCGTGGTGCCGGTGGTGATACGGCAAGCTGAAGGGGAAGTCGCTTTCTGCCAGGCGCTCGTAAGCCTTCTCGTGCCAGTCCTCCTCGCCGCTCGGCGGGTTCGGCATGGCCGCGAGATCCTCGGCGGTGCCGACGGTCGCGATGTGCTCCGGGAAGGCGGGCGGGGCCTCGTTCTGGTCCAGGGTCTCGCTCACGAAGGCGTGGGCGAGGATCTCGTTCACCAGGTCCACGTACGGCAGCGGCGTGTCGGCGTTCTGGCAGGTGAGGTCGATCCGGCCGATGTCCGGGCGCCGCCCGGCGAGCGCCGGCGTCGAGCCCGGCGCGCTGCCGAGGAGCAGCTCCTTCGCGGTCCACTTGGTGCTGCCGCTCTTCGTGACCCTGGAGTTGTACCGGTCGAGGAAGCGGAGCACGTCGACGAGGTACGCCGCCGGGCCGTAGACCGAGGCGCAGTGCGCGCACGCGCACGCGTCGGAGGAGCCGAAGAGCGCCTCGTACGTCGCGAGGTCGGGCGCCGCCTGGCTCGCGCGGCGCGCGGGGTCGGGCAGGGTGTAGGCCGAGCCTTGGTTGAAGGCCGCGCCGAACTTGAGCGACAGCGCGAGCGCGACATCGGAGACGGCGACCGCCTTTTCGTAGATGTCGTTCGCGATCTCGACGCCTCCGAGGGCAGGGCCGAGCTCGGCGCCGACCCGGGGCTTGCCGCGGATGGAGATCTCCCGCGCCGACTTGAACCCGGCGTCGAGCAGCACCTTCGCCTCCTCGTACCTGGGTGTGAGCTTGTGCAGCCGCTCGACCGCCTTGAGATCGCGCACCGCGACCGTGGGGTTGGAGAGCCCCGCGACCGCCCCCGGGTTCGACGCGATGAAGTGGCCGGCGCGCGCCTCGCCGAGCTTGAACGAAGGGTTGTTGTTGAAGAACGTGGGCAGCTCGCTCCCGCCGACCAGGGCGATCGCGGACGCGACCGCCTTCGACGGGAACGCCTCCTCCAGGGCCCGCCGGAGGACCTTCGCGTAGGTCGCGCGCCTCTCGGCCACCGTCGCTCCGGGCGTGTCGGCCGGGTAGTTGATGGGCGAGCCGTTGCGCTGGATGGTGAGGATCGTGATCCAGTCGGCCTCGCTGTAGGCCGCGAGGTCCTTGAGCTCGGCGAACTGGGCGTCCTGCCGGCGCTCCCACAGCTCTTCGACGAGCGGGAAGTGATAGCGCGCGAGCGCGCCCAGCTGCAGCACGAGCTGGAGCCGCGGGATGTTGAGCGAGCCCTCGCTCTGGTACTCGGGCAGGGACGCGAGGTGGGCCCAGAAGGCCTCCGGCGTGCCATCGAACGCCAGGTACTCGGTGAGGAAATGTTCCGCGTAGCCCTCCTCGGACAGCACGAGCTCGACGAGCTGACCGAGGCTGCAGGTCGCTCCCGCGGGCGGCGCCCCCATGGCGAGGTCGACGGCGGCCTGGGTGAGGAGATCGGCGAAGCTATCGCTGACTTCGCCGCCCACGATCTTTGCTTCCTTCGCCTCGTCGAGCGCGCGGCGCAGCGCGGGTTTGGGGTACGACAGGAGCCCGCGCTGGGTGGCCGGCAAGCCCATGCGGACGAAGGGGTAAAAAGAATCGGCGGACCCGCCGACGCCGACGGACGTCAGGAGGGAGTCGGCCGCGACGAGCGCCTCGACCTGCCCGCGATCCACCTCGGTCGCCTTCGCGACGAAATCGACCTGCTCGCCCTGGAGGGTTCGGAGGACCGCCCCCTGCGTATGGGCCGCGGTGCGGGACTTGAGCTGCTGCAGCTCCGAGGGGCCGCGGTCTTCCTGGTTCTGGCTGGTGACCAGGTCGACGACAGCGGTCGACGGGGAGCGGACGATCAGCGCGGAGCGGCCCAGCTCCTGATTCGACATATCGTAGACGATCAGCCGGAGATCCGGCCGTTGCTTGCCGGACGCCAAGAGGCTCGAGTACGAGATCTTGTAATGGCCCGACGAATCCGTCTGAGACGAGCCGATCTCGATCTCTGACGCCAGGCTCACGTCGTAGGCGCGTACCATCACGAGCGGGACTACCGCGCCTTGCGCGTTCCGCACAGTGCCGCGCACGCCCGATTGGGCCGGAGCGCGCTTGGTCGAGGTCACCGCGAGGTCCACCTCGATCCGAAGGGTGACAGGCGTCGTCGATACCTTCCATTGCGTGTAGCGCGTGACGTACTCCTCGGCCCCGGGCGAGAACATGCGGAGCGCGATCGCCGGCTTCCGCCCCTGGAAATAGCGATCCACGTCGGCCTGATCGAGCGACATCTCGAAATCGCCGTTCTGTTGGGTCACGGCGACGGCGATGAGATCCGTGTAGACCTCGGCGCTGTCCCACGCCTCGATCCGCACACTGCCAACGCCGCGTTCGGTCTTGGCTCGGACGACTCGACCGGAGAGTTGATACGTGCTCATGGGAGCTCCCTTCGATTCCATGGTCAAGAATCCACAGATTGGCGCAATATTCAGCCGCCGAGGTCGATGCGCCTTGTCGCCGGCGGCTAACAGCGGAGATGACGACGAGGAGAGCCGGCCCTGACGCCTGCGGCGCGACGCTCCGCGCGCCGCTCGCCCCGAGCGAGCTCTCCTCCCGCGTCCGCGAGTACTCAGTTATTTCTTGCGATCCCCTGGCTCAATCCATGCGAGCGTCAGCGGCCACTCGCCGCCGCCGCTCCCGCAGGACGTGTTCTGAACTACCACGGCGCATCTCGTTGACCAGATCGAAACACGTCCCCGCCATCCGGCGATCCCGGGGTATGTCCACGCATCACGCGCAATCGACGATCGTCTGTCTCTTGCTGTCGCCGGCCGAGCGCGGCCGCACGGCTGCGGTCATGAGCTCACGCACGCGTGGCGGTTGGCCGGTCTCGTTGGACGCCCCCGCACGCGCGACGCGCCCTCACGCGCCGCCCTCGCGCAGAGCGTCAAGTCGTCCCGGTCACACCCCGGCGACATCTTGCGCGCGCCCCGTCATCTCTTGGCCAGGGATGTATTTTTTCGACTAGAATCGAGGGTCCCTTTCCGGGAGTGCTCATGCGCGGCGAACCCATTGCTGTTGTTATCCTCCTCTCAGCTGCGGTCGCCGCGTGCGAGCCGGCCGCCCCCTCTTCCGAGACGCCACGCGACCCGACGGCCGCCCAGCCGCTGTCCATTGCGGTGGCGCCGGTGATCCACGCCGTCACCTGGCCCCCTCCCGCCTCGGTCGATCGGAGCGCGCTCGCGGCGCTGCCCACGACGGCGGCGCACGCGGCCAGGACCTCGCAGGTCCCGGTCCTCGTGCCGTCCCGGCGCGCGCTCCTCGCGGCGCCGGTCATCGTGGCCAAGGAGCACTGGACCTCGTTCTGGGCAAGGACGGAGTCGATCACCGTCTCGCTCACAATGACCCGTCTCGCGCGCAAAGTTCCGGGTATTCCACCGCTCCAAGGGGCCCATTCCGTGCGCGGGGCGCCGGCGTTCATCACGGCGAACGAGGGTATCTGGACCGCGTCCTGGCTCGAGAACGGCGTCTCGTACGCGCTCGACGTCGAGTGCGCGTCGCCCGAGGCGCCGCCCTGCGCCTCGGACGCGCTCCTCCGCGAGCTCGCCTCGGAGCTCGTCTACGTGGGCGGCGTCGGCGCAAAGGTGGCGGGAGACAGGCCATGAGCTCCGCGCCCCGCCTCCGCCTCCCCCGCCCCGCCGCGGCGGCCTCGCTCCTCGCGACCGCCGCGCTCGCGCTCCTGCCCACCACGGCCGCGGCCGATCCGTTCTCCTACCATCCGGCCGGCGAGCTCGTCGCCGGCTCGGGAGCGGGGCGCGCCGACGGCGTCGTGTATGCGCCGTCCATGCGCTTTCCCCTCGAGGAGGGCCCGGCGTTCGCGAACTCACAGGTGTACAGCAAAGGCGGGAGCGCCGGCCCGCGCGGCGGACAGTGCGACGCGGACAACTACGCCTATCCGTGGCGCGACAACTACTGCGAGTCGCGGTCGTGGGACATGCCGCTCTGCCCCTCCGGCGCGGGTCACCAGGGGCAGGACGTCCGGCCGCCCACCTGCGAGGCGGGGAAGTACTGGGTCGTCGCGGTGGCGGACGGCATCATCACGAGCATCGGCAGCTACTCGGTGTACCTGACCGGCGAGGATGGGACTCGCTACGACTACCTGCACATGTCCGATGTCCAGGTCTCGCCGGGACAGGACGTGTCGCGGGGAGAGCGCATCGGCAAGGTATCCAACGTCTTCGGCGGCACGCCGACGACGATTCACCTGCACTTCAACGTGCGGCAGTCCTTGAGCGGCGTCGGCCTCGTGTATGTGCCGCCCTACACCTCGCTCGTGGCCTCGTACCAGGCGCTCCTCAACAAGCCCCCCGAGGGCGCCCTGGAGACCGCGGACTGCGCCCGCATCCGCGGCTGGGCCCGCGACCCGGACGCGGAGGGCGCGCCCGGCAGCGCGCGGCTCTACTTCGACGCCGCGGCGACCGACGCGGGCGCCGAGGGCCACACCGTCCCGGCGGACCGGCGCCGGGACGACCTCTGCGAGCCGCCCGGCCCGTGCGCGCACGGCTTCGAGGCGCCGATGCCGCTCAGCCTGCTCGGCGGCGATCACGCCGTCCGGGCCTACGGGGTCGACGCGCTGAGCGGCGAGGCGGTCGAGCTCCAGGGGAGCCCGAAGGCGCTCGCGTGCCCGCTCGATCTGCCCGACGGCGTGAGGCGGCCGCTCGGCGACGTCGAGGCGCTGGGCGCCTGGGGGTTCTCGCGGTTCTGGGACGTCGCCAGCGCGCCGGACGCGGCGCTCGAGGCGCTCCCCGAGGGCGACGCATTCCCGTCGTCGCCGCTGCTCGTGCGCGGCGACGACGGCGCTGCGTCCCTCTGGCTGGTCGACGGCGCCGAGCGGCGGGCGGTGCCGGACGCGGAGGTCGCCGCCGCATGGCGCCTCGATCCGGACGAGGCCCTCGTGTGGCCGGCCGCGCGGCTCGCCGCGCTGCCGCTCGGCCCGGCGCTGCCGCCGCGCCCGTTCCTGGCGCAGGGCTCCGCGCCGGCGCTCTACGTCATCGACACGCCGCCGCTGCCGGGCGAAGGCGGCGGTCCCGGCGCCGGCGGCTCCGGCGGCTCCGCCGGCTCCGGCGGCTCCGGCGGCTCCGGCGGCGCCGGGGGCGCTGCGGGCACGGGAGGCGCGGAGATCGATGCGCCCCACACGAGCGGCCGCATCCACGGCGAGCTCCGCTGCGAGTGCGGCGCGGCCGGCGCGGGCGGGGCAGCGGCGGGCCGGCCGCTCGGGCTCTTCGCCGCGGCGGCGGCGCTCGTCGCGGCGCGGCGGCGGCGCGCTGCCCGGCGTGTCAGCCCTCGTGGATCTTGATCCCCGGGATGCTCCGGAGCGGGCTCGCGTCGTCGACCCGCGAGCCCTCGAGGTACACGTTCTTCAGGGTTTTGAGATCCCGGATCGGCGACACGTCGCTCACCCGCGTCCGCTTCATCTGGAGCATCTCGAGCTTCTTCAGGCCGGCGAGCGGGCCCAGATCCGTCACCTCGGTCTCGTCGATCTGGAGCTCGGTCAGGCTGGTGAGGCCGGCGAGCGGGGAAAGGTCGTTCACGGGCGTGCGGCCGATGTCGAGCCGGTCGAGCTTGACGAGGCCGGCGAGCGGGGAGAGGTCCTTGACCAGGGTGGCCGAGACGCGCAGCGACTCCAGCCGGAGCAGGCCCTTGATCGGGCGGAGGTCGTCGATCTTGCCCGGCGGCAGGTAAAGCCCCTTGACGCCCGTGAGCTCGGGGAAGAGGCAGGGATCGAGCTCGTCGAGCCCCTGGGCGTCGGACAGGTTCATGGTCTTGATGTTCTTGAGCTCGGCGCGCTTGATCGGCCCCTCGGGCTTCTGAAGCTGCTGCCGCACCTTGGCCTCGAGCGCCGGATGCGTGAAGGTCACCGGGTCGCTCTTCGTGCACACGACCTCTTTCTTCGGCGGCGCGCTGGCCGCGGCTGCCGGGCTCGCGGCGGGCGGCGCGGAGGCAGGCGCCTGAGCGGCGGGAGCGGCCGAGGTGGCCGGGGCGGCGGGCTTCTGGGGCTCGTCGCAGCCCAGGAGGGAGACGGCGAGGCCAAGGGAGGCAAGGACCAGAGGACGAATCATCGCGGCGATGATACACGAGACGGCGGAAGAAAACCGCCGGCCATCAAGGACGCTCCTGGCTCGAATCGCCGATGTCCGACAGGTCCTCGCCCAGCGTGCCGGCACGCCAGGCGCGCTCGCGGGGGAGCTCGAGTGGGCGCGAATCGACTCCGAGCGTTAATCTTCGATCTGGACGGAGTCATCGTCGGCACGGAGCTGCTGAACGCGGAGGCGAAGCGGCCCACGTTCGAGAGATACGGGATCACGATGATGCAGAAGGAAGCCAGCGCCGGCAGAAGGGCGGACAGCCCCTCACGAGCTCTGGTCGCTGCTCGGGATCGAGGCAGGCAGCGCCGAGTAGACCGGGGCGCTCGCTACAGCGGCAGGAGCAGGAGCCCTTGCCGGGAGTCGAGCTGCTCCGAGAACCACTCGCGATGACGCCGCTCCACCGCGAGCGATTGGCGGAGGAGGTCGCGCGCACGGTCGGAGAGACCTTCACGGGACGATATCATCCGTTCGTAAGCGGCGCAGCTGTCCTCCTCGTAATGTCTCATCGCCTCCAGGATGGCGCGATCCCCGACCATCCCGTTCGTCAGCGCCTTGCACTTCAGCTTGGGTCGGACGACGGTCTCCACGGGCGGGTCGCCGAGCTCGTGGGCCAGGGCGGCGAGCGCCTCGAGGTGGCGCTCGTGATCGTTCAAGAAGGTCGCGAGTCGGCTCTTGTCGCCTGGGCGGCTCATCCGTGAGAGCGCCGCTCGTAGCGCGTCCACCGCGGACCAATTGAGCTCGATCAGTTCAGTCAAGGACCCGATGAACGCGGCTTCGCCGCCGATCACGGACGCCATGGAATATCGCTCCTCTCGCCCTGGAAGCAGGACCGCCCGCGAAGAGAGAGGTGGGCGGGTGCTTCTCCAGGTCGTCGATGCTCGCAAGCCCGGTGCCGGAGCCCGCCTGTGCAGCGGCTATCCATCGCGGCGCGCGCATCGTCCAGGAATCCCGCGCCTTTCCACGCTTGTCGCCGCCCGCCGTGCCCGCGACGGCCTCTCCGGGGCCAGGGCGCCCGGCGGATGCGAAGGCTCAGCCCAGATCGAGGCCACGGTCGCGCCGCGCGAGCCGGACCAGGACGGAGCCGTGAAACGCCGGGGGCGCAGGAGGAGGCGTGCTCACGCCGGGCGAAGCGGCGAGGCCCGAGCGCGTCCTGGACATGAGCGCGCCTCTGCCTCGAGGAGCGGAGGCCGCGCCGCCGAGGTCAGGAGCGGGTGAGGAGCTCGGTGGAAGGGAGAGGGCGGGCAGCGCCAGCGAAGGAGGCGATGCTACTTCTTGCCGAAGAGGCCGCCGAGGGAGCCCGCGAGGCTGCCGACGTCCAGGTTGGCGATGGCCGGGGCCGCCGCGCTGAGCGCGGTGTCGACGTGGGCGGCGAGCGGAGCGGGGAGCTTCTCTTTGAGGAAATTGACCACCGTCTCCACGGCCACGCGGGCCTTGTCCTCCGAGATGCCAACCTTCTCCGCGACCTGTCGTACGAGCTCGTCCATGGCCTCGACGCTCATCCTTTCTGCGCGACCCGCGCATCCGGGGGGAGCATCCACGCGCCGATCGGCGCCGGCAAGCGAATTCAGCGCCGCGCGCTCGGTGACGTGGTCCCTCGCACCAGCGCCGGCGGGCGGCGGCTCACGGCGGAGGCCGCTGTTCGAGCGCTCAGCGAGCGTTGCAGGCGAAGATGTGCTCGATGGCGTCCACGCACATCTGCTCCGCCACCTCCTGGGTGATCCGGGACAGCACCCGAAATCGCGTGAGCTCGGTCAAGGTCTGGCGAACGTTGACCTCGGCGATCACCTCTCCATCGCCCTCGGCGTCGGCGCTGGAGAAGAGGCGGATCAGGTTGTTGGCGTCCGCCGGCACGCCCCGGAGCAGGATGTGAAGCTCGATGCTGGGGGCCTGTTCGCCCACGTCACGCTCGATCCGGTAGGCATGGCCCGACGAGGCGAGCTCATCGCCGATGGCCTCGAACGCGGGCACGATGATGTCGGCCAGGATCCGCCGAAAATCCCCATTGAAACGCTCGCGCCGGTCGGGCAGGTCAGACCCGCTCGCACCCTGGTCCAGCCGATTTCCGTATTTTTTTTGAATGATCGCCAAGCGGACGCGGGCGTGCTCATTGATGGCCATGCTTGTGTCCCTCACCGGGCAGAACAGCGCAGGGTCTGGGGTCGTCCTCGCGGACGACCGGGCGGACGTCAGAGAAGCAGAACCTTGACCTGGCTCGGGACGATGGTCGTACCGTTCGTGTTGATCTGGTTCTGAATGCCCGTGGCGCCGAGCCGCACCGCCGGCTTGTTCTGCACGAGCAGCTTGGGATAGGGGACAAGACGCCGCGAGGGGCCCATGAAGCGACGGGAGACCACGCCGCCGAGGACCCCGGGGTTATCGCCGAAGGAGATGGGAATGGTGGTTTGCAGGGTATGGGCGGGACCGCGTCCCAGAAGGACTTTGCGCGCGAAGGCCGTCCCCATGGATTTGTTCGCCATGTTTGGGTACGGGACGGGCCCAGGCAAGCAGACATCCGGGCAGCCGAAGTCGAGTCCACCGCCCGAGGTAATGGCAAAGCACATATTCGGTCACCCTACCTGGATCTGGTCGCCATCGATCTTCACGAGGTGCGACGCGGTGATCTTGGCGTTCTCGCCGTGGATGGCGAGGTTGCCCTTGGCCGCGTAGTCGATGCGCTCGGCGCGCACATGGTCGGCCTCTTCCACGATACGGTAGGAGCGCTTCACCCTCTGCAACAGCCGTTCGAGCTGCGAGTCGAGGCTCCGGCCAATCAGCTTGGCCCGGTCGACCTCCGCGCGGACCGCCTTGCCGAGGAACGAGAACACCTCCAGCGCGACGTGCCCCTCCTTGGCCTGGACACGGAAGGTCGACGCGACCATGGAGAGGTCCTTGCCGGAGTGCACGTGTACGCCGTCCGGCGCTGCGAGGCCCAGCGAGCCGCTCCGCAGACGAATCTGGAGATCCCCTTCGGAGACGAGGTGTGAGGGCGCGCCTTCCTCCCGCTCGAGGACGGCGAGGATGTAACGCGCGCCGTTCACGGTGGCAAGGAGCACCAGGTCTCCGGTGGCGGGCTCCAAGAGACAGCTCGTCGCCCGCCTCGCGCGGACCTCGCCCTCCTCGGTCTCGACGATGTACGCGGAGTCATCGAGACGGATCACGGCGCCGTGCTCGCCGTAGGCCGCCTGCTCGTACTGTCTCTTCCTTGCTACGCTCTGCATGGTTTCCTCATGAGTGAGGGGTACTTTGACCCCCGGCGGGCCTCCCGAGAACGTTGGCCTGCCAGTCTTCTGCTTCTTTGAGATCCTGGTCGTCGCCGTGCGCCAGCGCCTTGCTCGCCGGCCAGATCGTGCCCTTGTCGTTCACACGATGCAGCCGCGCGCGCGATAGCGTCGCACCGGAGAGGTCAGCAAAGGACACGTCGGCGTGGGTGAGGTCTGCATAGCTCAGGTCTGCCCGGCAGAAGCGGGCCCCCGGGCAGCTCGCCCGGTGCCAGACGCTCGCTTCGAGCCGCGCGCCTGAGAAGTTCGCGACGTCCGCGCGCGCATCGACGAAGAGCGCCTGGCTCAGGTCGGCCTCGGCGAGGCTCGCGTTCATCAAGGTCGCCTCGACAAAGACGGCCATGCGGGCGGTGGCTCCATCCAATCGAGCCGCGGTCAGGTTGGCGCCCGTGAAGTTACATTGCGTCAGCGTGGCCCCGGAGAAGTCGCAGCCGTGCAGGTCGGCGTTGGTGAATTGCGTCCTGCTGAGGTCCATCCGACGGAAGTCCTTGGGCCCCATCCGCACCTCGACCAGGATCGCCTCCACGAATGTGGCGCCCGTGAGGGTGGCCTGGGACAGGTCCTGACGGAACAAGACGACCTTGGTCAGGTTGGCCTGCGAGAAGTCCGCGCCTCCGACCTCGGCCTGAAACAGGTTGGCGTCGGTCAGGTTGACACGGACCAATCGGGCGTTCTTGAGGTTCGCTCGCGAGATGTCGGCCAGCGAGAGGTCAGCTCCGGTCAGATCGGCCGATTCAAGATCCACGTCCGATAAGCCCGCTCCCACCAGCGAGGCGCCGGCGAGCACCCCCCCCGCGAGCGTACAGTTCACCGCGCTGCCAAGGTGAAAATCCAGCCCCTGCAGGTTGGCGCCGGTGAGGTCACAGCGGTGAAAGATCGCCTCGCGCACCTTGACGCCCGCGAGGTTGGCGCCCGTGAAGCGGACATCCTCGAAGATCCCGCCGGAGAGGTCGAGACCCGAGAGGTCGCGGCCCGACAGGTCCAGCTCCGAGACGACCTCGCCTTGTTCAATCAGCTCGCGCAGCGCTTCCCTATCCATGTTGCCTCTAGGCCTGTATCAACCGAAGTCGCTTGAGGTTGGCCCCCGCGAAGCTCGTGTCGCTATCTCCAACCATCCGGTCGGCGCACACACCAAACAGGTTGGCTTTCTCGAAGTTGGCCCCACGGACGCAGGCATCGTTCATGACGCTCTGCCTCAGGTCGGCGGCGTAGAGGGACGCGCCGGTGAGGTTGGCTCCGGTCAGCATGGCGTCGACGAGGTTCGCGCGATCCAGGGCCGCCTCGGTCAAGTCAGCCTCGTTGAGCAGCGCGCCGCGCAGGTCGGCGTCGGAGAAGTCGCTGCCGCAAAGGCGCGTCCCCATCAGGTTCGCGCCGGTGAGCGTCGCGCCGCCGAAGTCTGCGCCCGCGAAGGACGAGCCCTTAACGCTCGCGAGGTCCTTCGCCATGACGTTCCGGAAGATGGCGCCGTCGCCCTCGACGGCGATGAAGGTCGCGGAGCTCAGGTCGACCCCCGTGAAGTCGACATCGGTCACGTTCACCTCGTTGAACGTGCACCCCGAGAGCCGCGCGCCCACGAGGCGCGCTCCCGTGAGGTCCACGTTCTGGAAATTCGCCTTCTCTGCGACGACGTGCTCCAGGTTGGTATCGCAGAAATTGGCCTCGGAGAGGTCAGCACCCGAGAGATTGGCGCCGGACAAGTCCGCTCCCCAGAGGTCGGCCTTGGCGAGCACGGACTCGCCGAGATCGACGCCTCCAACGGCCTTCACGTCCCGCAGGCACGCCGAGCCGAGATTCACCCCATCGAGCTTGGCCTCCGAGAGATCCGCGCCCACCAGGGTTGCGTGCGCCAGGATGGCCCCTGTGAGCGTCGCCTTTCGCAGGTTGCTCCCGGTGAGGAAGGCCGACTCGAGGATGGCCCCCGAGAGGTCGATCCCCTCGAGGTCGAGATGAGAGAGGTCGGCGCCCGTGAGGTCGCACCCCGCAAAGCTCCGCCCCTCCTTGTGGCCGGCCTCCACTTCGTGGCGAAGTCGCAGAGCTTCCTCGCTGTCGAGGGGCGCGGACGCCGGCAAGAGGTGCGCGAGCAGCGGCCCTCCTTCGCCCCGATCAGCGAAGAACGAAGACCTCTCGTCCAGTCCCTCCGCAAACGCAACGTCCTCGTCCCCCGTGAGCTCACCGCCCAGGCCCTCGTCCTCTGGCAGGGGGTCGCCGGCTGGCGCCTCGGGCAGGGCGTGGGCGACCTCGGGCGCCTCGTCGGGGAGGTCGTAGGTGCCGTGGAGGTCGGCTTCATCGGCGGCCTGGGTTTCGTCCTCGAACGCTCGCCAGTCCACCGTCGACACGAGCTCTTCGGTCTTCTCTGGCGTGACGCCCTCGCTCTCCAGCGCCTGCCGCAAGCGCTCGCGGATCTGCGACACCGCGACCTCGCTCGGAGGCTCGGCGGCGCTCTGACGCGCTTTCGCGAACAACGCATCGACGTCGACCCCGTGCACCTTCAACCCAGTGCGGGTCTTGCTATCGACCAAGCTGACCAGGGCCTCCTCGGATTCATCGAGGGGCGCCAGGTCGTCGGAGGGGCCCTCTTGCGCGAAATGCGCCTCCGGATCGATGCCATGGTCCCGCAGGTGCTTCCTGGCCCGTTCCACGAGCGCATCGCGCTCTCGAAGCGCTTCGACGTCCTCGTCGTCGTCTGCCGCGACGGGGGTTGTCGTCGGGGCCGTGGACGCGATCGGCTCCGCGTCCTCCTCGTGATTTACCCTGGCGTCCGCCTCGGACCACGCGAGGCTCTCCTCTTCCTCAGTGTCCTCCGGGAAGTCCATGGCCGGCTCCGCGTCGTCCTCGCCGGCTGCGGCGGCGAGGTGCTCGGGGTCGATCCCCATCTCGGCGAGCTCGGCCTCCATCGCCTGGACGTCGGGGTCCTCCTCTGCTCCGGCTGGGCGGACACCGGTGGCGACGACACCGGCCCGAGCCGCGGCCACGGCCGCGCCCTTGACGGATCGAGCCGGAGTACCTCCCAGGAACCCCTCCCGCCTCAGCCTTGACGCGAGCCCGGAGAGCTTGTCATCAGGCAGCGGCGGCGCCTCCGGATCCTCGGGCTCCGGCATGAGCATGTCGTCTTCGTCATCCGGGAGGGCGTTGTTCAGGGGGCCAAGCCGGGGGGTCAGGTAGTCATGGTAATACGCGACCGGCCTGGGGGCGCCCATGGCTTCGCAGGCAACCAGCACGGCCACCACGTCCTTCGCGTCGTCCGAGGTGATCTCGATGCCGCCGCGAAAGAGAACGACTCCCCGCTCGCGGTGCGGGAACAGGCGCACCGTGTCGAGCTTCATGGCAGGCTCGCGGATCGCCACGCCGTCGCGCGTCTTGAGGCAGACGAAGCATCGGCTCGAGACCCCGGGGAGGGCGCCTTCAATCCGAGGCTTGTCGGGGTGCATGTTCTCGACCACGAAGGTCTCGTCGCCCCGGAAGAACCCGTCGATCTGCTGGTCGTCCGGGGCCATGTTGAACAGCGTCGGGTCCAGATCCCGCGCAAAACCGGGGAAGCACTCGTCGAGCCACGCTTTGTCGTGGGTGCCGATCTTGGAGAACCTCTGGGGCCAGGTCAGGTCGTAGCCGTCGAGACCGGCGGGCGTCGGGCAGTCGTTGCGTGCGTGGATCAGGTGCTTGGGCGACTCGATGTTGGGGAGCGGTGCGCTCTTGTCGCCGTGGCCCTTGCCCAGCGGGTTCCTGGCAAAATCCTTTCCGCCGAAGGCGTTTCGCCAGGTGACGGGCATCTCGGTAAAAGGCGTCGGATCCGACATGCCCAGCAGACCCCACGTTCTGTCGCCGATGACATAGAGGCTCTTGTTGATGGGCCCGAGCTGGACGCGGACCGAGCTCGCAGGGCGAGCGATGCGCCCCGGCGGATAGCAGCGGCCCGTGACGAGGAGCTCGCCTCGGGTCTTGGGATTGAACTCGTCGAGGAGGCCATCTTCGCCGAGCTCCTCCGCGGCCATGGTCCAGACCGTCGGCTCATAGAGCAGCCGGGCCGGCCGATCATAGGAGAAGCCGACGAAGGTGGTGACCAGCAGGTGCGGGGTGCGCTGGTTCATGAAGACCCTCGGCAGCACCCCGAGACGCATGGGTTTGACGATTTTCATCCGGCGGAATCCAGGGTAGCGGGCTCGATGGTTCGTGCGGCTCAGCGGTGGGCGCGAGCCGGTTCCACACGCAGCAGGTGGATCACTTCAGGATGTGCAAATCCGCGTTCGAGAGGCCGAGGCGGGTCTTGATCAGATGGATCTCGGACGAAGCTTTGTAGCCCTTCGTCGCGATCTCCGCCACGTTCAACTTCTTTATCTCCAAGGGGGAGCGTTTGAATGCCAGCCCCTTGATGTTCTCGTATTTTGTTCCGTGGATGATCTCGACGCGCGACCCAATTTTGGTCGTGTAAAGGCCGGTCACGACAGCTTCGGCGGGGCCCCTGACAGTCTTTTGGCTCGGTCCAACGATTGTGGATTTTCTTGGGCCAATGACCTTGGTGGTGCTACTACCTCTGATCGTTGTGTTGCTCGCCCCTACAACAGTAGTTGTTCGCCCTGCGTAATAGTTGTTGGTGGCGGGGCCGCGGATGTCCGTTTTTCGCGCACCTGTAACATCGGTCTCGCTACGACCGTTGATCGTCGTTTTGTTCAGTATGTCGACCGTCGTCTCTCGACCGGCGAGGAAAGTGCTCCTGTCGTGACCTCTGATATGGGTGGTACGCCTCCCAAGGATATTCAACTCGCTGCTGCCCATGATCCGTACGTCGCGATCGGCCAGGAGCAAGGCCTCGTCGTCACCCTTGATCTTCGTGGTCCGCTTCCCCTTGATGAAGGTGCTTCGGTTCCCATGAACGGTCGTCTTTTCATTGCCAAAGATGCTTGTCCTGCGATAGCCCAGGATCACGTTCTGTGAGTATCCAGCAATGAAGTTTCCGGAGTATCCCCCGGTGACGCTCAGACGGAAGCCCCCCACCACATTCTCGGAGATGCCCACGGTGAGCGCCGTTCGGTTGCCACACACGACGTTCTCGGAGGAGCCTCCGATGAATGTGAAAGCGTGGCCCTCCGTCTTGACTTCATACGTCGCGCCGGCGTTGGGCGCCCCCATTCGGACGTAGGTGTTCGCATGGGGCGTTGACAGGGTGATCCGCTCTTGCCCGGCCTGGTCTTCCAGCTCGAGCCGGTTCCGCCCGCCCGTCTGGATCACGTTCCGCGTATTGTTCCCCGCCGTGACCGGGCTCGGCGTCAGCGCGTTGGGCGCGACCCCGACGATGGCCGGCCGGTCGGGATCGCCTCCAGCAAAGGCGCACATGACCTCGACGCCAGCTCGCAGCGGGAAGTGGAAGCCCTCGATGCCACCGCCATGGGGCTGAAGCATCCGAACCCACGTCGACGCCTTTCCCCCGCTCAGGTCGCTCTCGTCGAAGAGAAACTTGACCCGGTAGCGGCCATGGCTGTCGATCTGGGCGTAGTCGCTGACCGCCGCGCCGTCGACGACCGCGGTCTCGGTGCCGTAGATGCGCGGCCACTCGGTGACCTGCGGCGCGCGGAACTGCACCGTCGCGGCGATGGCCTTGGCCTCGATGCGATAGAGGTCGTCCCACGGCGCGAGCGCGCGAAGCTCGGGCATGTCCGGGGCCTGGTTCGACCAGTGCTCGACC
Source organism: Sorangium sp. So ce887 (assembly GCF_051521455.1). Lineage (NCBI taxonomy): Bacteria > Pseudomonadati > Myxococcota > Polyangiales > Polyangiaceae > Sorangium > Sorangium sp. So ce887. The sequence goes on from NZ_CP150354.1 coordinate 9,269,395, forward strand.
TCGGTGGTCAGATACTTCGTGTTGAACGCGGCGCGCGGATGGTCCTCGAGCTCGAAGGTGAACCCAGGAAGCAGCATCGACGCCCCGCCCATCGCCTGGTAGACAACGCCGGCCGCGGAGAGGCTCTCGGCCTTGACCCGCGCCAGCCGCTCCCCTTCGCCCGCCGAGAAAAAGCGCGCGCCGTACAGGCTGACCTCACCAAAGCCGTTGGCGCAAACCGACGCCTGCCCGGCGACCGGTACGGCCGGCGTGGCATAGTTGTAGTCCTTGAGGCGGACCGAGGTGGGCATGGCGTCATGCCGGCAGGTGAAGGCGTAGACGGAGTCCTTCGCGGTGTTGGCACCGCCGGGTTGCGGGTAATAACGAGCAGGCTTGTTGCCATAGGGCTGGTGGCCGGACCGATCGTCGGTCAGCACCAGCGTCTCGCCGCCCTCTCCGTGCTCGAAATAGTAGTAGATGCCTTCGCGCTCCATCCACCGGGCGACGAAGGCATAGTCACTCTCGCGGTACTGGCAGACGTGCTCTTCGGCGCTGTACGCGCCCCGGAGCTGGAAGGCGCAGTCCGTGACGCCGCCCTGTTGAAGAACGCTTTGAATGATCGTCGGGATGGTCTTCTCGCTGAAGATACGGCTGTGAAGCGACAGGGTAAGCAAGGCGAGGCGCGGGACCATGGTGGCCCGGAAGACGCACCGACCCGCAAAGTCGTTGATGAGCTCGATCCTTCCCAGGACGCCACTTCGAAGGAAGCGCTCGCCGCCGTCGCTCCGCTCCAGGGAGATGGTCAGCGGCTTGCCTACGGCCGCGGCCATATCAAAGCTATGGCCGACATCGTTCGTCATCACCAAGTAGAGCTCGAAGCGATAGAGCTTCGAGATGCCTTCGGTGCCATGAAAAGCTACGAGCTTGGTGGAAGACGGCAGGGCGCTTGAGTGAACGACAAACATGTCGGGCATTGGGAGCCTTACGGGTGGGGAACAGCTGCGGGAAGAGAGGACGCGCGCCATGTAGCGTAGACGGAAATTGTGTCGATCGTGTGTCGGTACGCCTGCTTGTTGCTGTCGTCCAGCGAGGCGCCGGTAACCGATCGGAAATCCCCGTGGGGTCCGCTCGTGATCTCGTCATGCGGCGGAAATCCGCGCGTATGTCGGCGCGTTCGATGGCCACGTGGCCGGGTCGAGGGCGGCGCGACGGAATGGCCAGGGGCTTCCCCTCGACGGCGAGGCAGGCCGGGACGCTTGTCCTTCTCCCTCGATGTCGGCTTCTCAGGGACAGCTGGGTCGCCACGCGTCGTCGGCGAAGTACCTGGCGATGAGATCGTGGAGCGGGCGATCGTATTCGCGCAGCTCCACGCGGGTGTTGATCTCGTTGTGGATCCCGTTCCCCGGGATCGATTCGATGTTGGTATCGAACCAGTCCTGGACCCCCTCGGCCCAGTATTCGTCCTTGTTCGTCGCGGCGTAGGTGTCCGCCCATTTTCCAGCCTGGAGCGCGCCCTCGAACACATCCGCGAGCTCCTGGTCGAAGGTCGGCTCGGCGAAGGCGATGCCCATGATCGCGATGGCGTGCGAGAACTCGTGCACCAGGATGTCCTCGCCCGTGTACCGATCGCTCGGATAACACAGGACGTTCTCCTCGGCGCAGGAGCTCGCCGGGCGGGCGGGCGTCGCGCCGAGGCCGCGGGCCCGTGTGTCCCAGTCCGTTCCCGGGAACGCCTCGTAAAGATCGCTGTGCTCGGGGATGTCGGTCGTCACCTCCGTCTCCGCCATCACGGCGACGCGTGTGCGGTTCGCGATCATCGCCTGGCGCACATCGTCGCGCAGGCCGAGCATGCGGACAACGACCGAGCACGCGCGCAGCAGCGCTGCGTCCGGCGGGCTCTCGGAGCTGACGACGGGAATTCCCGAGGCGTCGATGTACTTCTTGTAGAAAGGGTCGAGCCCCAGCTCGGGCGGTACCTCCGAGACGCTCGCGCACGCGCCCTCGGGTGCTCCTCCGCCTCCCCCGGTCCCGGCGCCTGTCGCGGCGCTGGAGCTCGTGCCCTCCGCCGCGCTCGAGCTGGTCTCCGCGGCGCTGCCGGCGCCGCCGCTGCCGGCTGGACCTGTGCCACCGCCGCCCGCGCTGTGGTCGGGCGGCGACTCCGAACAGGCGGCCAGGGCACACGCGAGAACCGCTACCGATACGCATCTTTCACGCATGCTCGCGATCTTACATGAGCTCATGCCAGCGTCCAGGTTGCGCGAGGCGCCAGCGGCGATGTTCGTTGTAGGCGCCAGCATCGCGGGTTGCGGTGCTGACACGTCGGATACGCCCGGCATGGGCGGCGACCTGACCGGCGGCGGCGATCAACGGCATCGAGGACGAGGCGGTGGCCGCCTATGACCGCAAGCGCTACGGCTTCACCCCTCCTGACGACCGGCAGCTCTACGAGGGTCTGCAGAACGGCTGCTGCCCGCTCGTGTCCACCGGCGACAACCCGGCCCCTAATCCCGCGCACGGGGACGAGCCAGGCTCCGCGCTGACCGGGGCCGACAGGCATGCAGGCACCTGTATGATGGCACACAAATTGCCTCAAGGGTTCTGAAAGAGGAATTGGATAGCACGATCCGATCTGCCGCGATTACGTTCAGTAAGCTGGACAACGTGTGCTGTGCAGGAGTAGTCTCGCGCTGCCGCTGGCGCCGAGCGTGGGCGCGGAGATCGGTACCGGAGTCGTGTCGCCGGCATGCCGGCAGCGCCTCGCAGGAAGCGAGCCCTCGCATCGAGGCAGTACGAACATCCAGGATGCCGATTCCCGAGCCTGTCTGGGGCGCATCAGCCCGCATAGGTCGAGGTCACGATCCTGGGGCTCGTGGAATGGGGAGATCTCTCCTGGTTCCAGCGACGAACTGCGCAGGTTGAGGCGGTCCCGATGCGATGACCGCACGCGTCCTCGCGTCGGGCAGTCGCATGTCACGTAGGAAGTGCACTGGAGGAGGCTTTCGTGAAGAAATCGTGTGTGATGGTCAGAACGCTGTTGCTGGTGAGCTTGGGTGCAGCGGGCTGCGTCGTGGACAGCGTCGATGGCGCGGGGGAAGAGGACGCCCTCGGCGAGGCAGCCCAGGCGTTGACCTCCAGCCCGGCGGTTCGTGACTTCGGTACGGTCTCGGGGCAGTCGACGGTCTGGAGCTCGGTCGTCGTCGATAGCCAGGGTGCGAGCCTGTCGGGCTGCCAGTGCAGCATGTCGAGCCAGTACTTCGGGTTCTCGAGCTGCCCGACCTCCTTCCAAGGCACGCGGACCGTCGGCGTGAGCTTCACGCCGCCTTCGACGCCGGGGGCGTATACCGGGACGCTCAGCATCATGTGCAGTGGCTCGGTCTCGGGATCCAGCACCGTGAAGGCCGTGGTCCCCATCGGCGCCAACCACAACGGCACGCTCCTCCGGGTCGGCGGCGCGAAGAAGGCCGGGGGCAAGGCCGGGCGGCGGGCACGGACAGCGGGCGCTGCGCCCTCGAGCCGCCGCCCGCGGTGACCCGCGGCGCGTGACGCCGCGGGCCGGGGGCAAAGCCGCGCCTGAAGCCGCCGCGACGCCATGCGCGGCGGCTCGTCAGGCCAGCGGCGGGGCGGCGCAGCCCGCCGCCGCGAGGTTCTCCCGGCAGGCAGCGAGCGTCGGGTGTCCGGGGCCGAGCGTCGCCTCGTAGATGGCGAGCGCCCTCTCCAGCAGCGGCCGCGCCGACGCGCGCTTGCCCTGCCCCAGGCGCAGCACGCCGAGGTTGTTGAGCGCCATCGCCAGGTCGGGGTGGGCCGGGCCGAGGAGCTCCTCCATGATCCGGATCGCCTTGCGGAACAGGCGTGCTGCGGCGTCGAGCTCCCCGTTCGCGTAGAGCAGGGCGGCGAGGTTGCTCGTGGTGAACGCGACCTCGTGATGCGCGGGGCCGTGCGCGCGCTCGAAGATGGCGAGCGCGCGCCTGTAGAGCGCCTCCGCCTCGCCGCGCTTGCCCTGGGCATCGAGGATCGCGGCGAGCGCGGCGGCGTCCTCCGCGACGAGCGGATGCTCCGGTCCGAGCGCGGCCTCCCGCAGCGCCACCGAGCGGCGCGCGAACGGCTCTCCGCGGGCGGCGCGGCCGCGGGCGTGCTCGATCCCACCGAGGTTGTGGAGCACGGGCGAGAGCTCGGGGTGGTCCGGCCCGTGGACCCGCTCGAGGATGCGGAGCGCCCGGCGGTAGAGCCGCGCCCCCTCGGCGAAGCGTCCGCGGTACTTGCAGCTCATCGCGAGCTCGTTCAGGCAGGCGGCGACCTCGACGTCGCGGGCGCCGAAGGCCGCCTCGACCAGCCGGAGCGCGCGGCGGGCGCGCCCCGCGGCGTCGACGTAGCGGCCCTGGAGTCGAGCGCTCGCGGCCAGGGCGCGCCACGCCTGGACGCGGAGCCGCGCGATCTCGCCGCGTCCTCGGGCCGGCGCGAGGACGCGGACAGCGCGGCGCGCGTGCGCCTCAGCGGCCGGATGGTCGCCGGACGTCGCCTCGATCTGCGAGAGCAGGAGGAGCGCGCCGGCCGACTCCGGGGGGTCAGGCCCGAGCTCCCGCTCGATGAGCGCGAGCGCCTCGCCGGCGTCCGAGCGCGCCTCCCGGAGCATGCCAGTGGAGAGATGGTGGAGGGCGCGCTCGCGGAGAGCCCTCTGTGTCCCCTGTGGCGCTGTGGTTCCCTCTCTCATGAAACCGTGGACGAGCCTGGCGATACGGTAGTTGAATCGCCCGTCGCCGGAGGTGCTCTAGGTCTCCCGCTCGAGCGCGCGCACCAGGAGCGGCGCCACCGAGCGCAGGGCGCCGGGCGGTTCGGCGAGCTGCTGGCTGCCAGGGTGCGAGTCGGTGCCGAGCAGCGTCGTGAACACGCCGGCCTTCCTGATCTTCTCGAGCGAGTCGCCCGGCAGGACGAGGTGGCTCGCGACGGCGTGGACCTTGGAGGCCCCGGCGGCGAGGTAGGCGCGCCCCGCCTGCACGAGCGACGAGCCGGTGCGGACCATGTCGTCGTAGATGACGACCTCGCGGCCCGAGACATCGGCGTTGACGCCGGTCACGCCGAGCCCGTCGCCCCGCCGCTCCTTGTAGACGAACGCCGGCTCGACGCCGAGGCCGCGGGCGAGGCTCTGCACCCACTTGGCTCGGCCGGCGTCCGTCGCCGCGAGCACGTACGGGCGATCGCCCATCAGCTCGCGGACCGCCTGCGTGATGAGCGGAGCGCCGTACAGGTGGCGCGTCACGTGCGAGTCGCTGAAGTAGAACTCGATGCCGTCGGTGTGCAGATCGAAGAGGAAGATGCGCGTGCCCGCGTCGCACGCCGGGATCGCCGAGATGAGCCGCGCCCGCGTCTTCGCGGTCACCACCTCGCCCGGCTTCACGGCCCTCTCCATGGTCGCGTAGCCGAAATAGGGCATCACGATGGAGAGCGATCGGGCGCCGGCGCGCGAGATGGCGCAGCCGAGGTCGTAGATCTCGAGCCAGTCGAGGTCCTGCGGGGCGCCGCCGAGCAGGACCACGTCGCGCCCCCAGCAGTCGACCGCGACGCGCAGGTAGCGCTCGCCGTCCGGGAAGCTCTTGCGCTCGACGAGGCCGCGCTCGAAGTCGCCCGCGGCGAGGAAGGCGGGCTCGAGGTACGCGTACGAGCGGATCGTGATGAGGAGACGGCGCTGGCTCATCGCGTCCCCCGTCGGGGCGCCCGGGCCGGCGCGGCGGGCCCTCGCCGAGCGCCGCGGGCCGGCGCGGCCTTCGCGGGCGGCGCGCCCTTCGCGGGCAGCCCGGCCTTCGCAGGAGGCGCGCCCTTCGCGGGCAGCCCGGCCTTCGCAGGAGGCGCGCCCTTCGCGGGCAGCCCGGCCTTCGCAGGAGGCGCGCCCACGCTGGCGAGGACGCTCTTCAGGTGGGGCTCCATGCCCGGCTCGCTCGGGAAGTCGACAGGATCGGGGAGATCTTTCATCTGCACGACGTCGCATCCTGCTTCACGCGCGGCCTCGTGCAAATGGCGCCGGAACTTGGCGCGCACGATGCCGCGGTGGTTTGTGCACGCGAGCAACCGGCCGCCCGGGGCGAGCAGGCGGAAGGCGAGCGCGGCGAGCGCACCGAAATCGCTCGCCGCGCTGAAGCGGCTCTTCTTCGTGGTCGCGAAGCTCGGCGGATCGATCACGATGAGATCGAAGCGCTGGCCGGCCTGGGCGGCGGTCTTCAGCCACGGGAACACGTCGGCCTCGACCACGACGTGCGCCGCCGCGTCCGCGCCGATCGCGTCGAGGTTCTCGCGCGCCCAGGCAACAGCGCCCCGGGACACGTCGACCGTGACGCTCTCGCGCGCGCCGCCCGCCACGGCCGCGACGGAGAAGCCGCCCGTATAGGCGAACAGGTTCAGCACCCGCGCGCCCCGGGCGAGCTCGCGCACCCGCCGCCGGTTCTCGCGCTGGTCGAGGAAGATGCCGGTCGAGAGCCCGTCACCGAGCCGCACCTTGAACGGCAGCCCGTGCTCGAGGACGGTGAGCTCCTCCGGCGCGCTCTCCCCGCGGACGGCGTGCCGCGGGGCGAACTCCTCGCGCCGCGCGTCCACGATGACGCTCGCGTGCTTCGGGCGCACCTTGACGTAGACGCCCCTCGCCCCGAGCCGGTGGGCCGCGTCGAGCACGACGTCGCGCGGCGGCGCGCCCGGCTCGCCCTCGCCCGCGCCGAACAGCGACACGACGAGGTGCTCGCCGTAGAGGTCGACCGAGACGAAGGGCAGGCCGTCGCCCGCGCCGTGGACGAGCCGGAACGCCGTGGTGTCGCCGGCGCGCGCGACGCCGTAGCGCCGCTCGGCGGCCTCGCGCATGGCGCGCTCGACGGCCGCGACGCCCCCCGCGTACGGGTCCACGGCCGAGGCCGCGAGCCACGCCTCGAAGGCCGCCGGCAGCTGCGATCGGAAGGTCGCGGCCGCGCCCGTGGCCGGGTGCTCGAGGCGGAGCTCGGCGGCGTGCAGGAGCAGGCGCGGGGCCTCGGCGCCGCCGTAGAGCGGATCGCCGGTGATGGGCAAGCCGATCGCGGCGAGCTGCACCCTGAGCTGGTGGGTGCGGCCGGTCTCGGGCCGGAGCTCGAGCAGGGCGCGGTCGCCGCGGCGCTCGAGCAGCCGGTAGCGGGTGATCGCCAGCACGCCGCCCGCGCCCCGATCCTCCCGCCCCGCGCCCCGATCCTTCCGCCCCGCGCCCCGATCCTCCCGCCCTGCGCCAGCCTCGGCGATCGCGCGCATCGCGCCGCCCGGCGCCGGGACGAGGCGGTGCCGCAGCGTGCCGCGCGGCGCGCGATCGCCGAAGCCGGAGACGGCGGCGACGTACGTCTTCTGCACGGTGCGCCCCTCGAACTGCCGCGCGACGGCGGCGTTCGCCTCGCGCCGCCGCGTGAACAGGAGGACCCCCGAGGTGTCGCGATCGAGCCGCTGGTGGATCCCGAGGTACGCCTCGGCGTCGCCCCGGCCGCGGAGGAAGGCGCGAAGGCGCGTCACCACATCGTCGATCCGGTCCGCCTCCGGCGCGTGCGTCGACAGGCCAGCCGGCTTGTCGACCACGATGAGATCCGCGTCCTCGGCGAGGATCCACTCCGGATGGAAGTCGGGAAAGAGCTCGGAGAGCGAGAGGGGCGGTGTCATCAATTCTGCTTGACGTCGGTGCCGGGCGGCGCGGTGAACTGGAACTCCGCGGGATCGATCGACGCGGGCTGCGACGCGTCCTCGAAGTCGAACCGGTTCCGGTTGCCCTGCGCGTCGACGATGAGGACGCGGCGCACGACGCCCGGGTCCTTCTTCGCGAGGAGCGCCCTGTCGATATAGAACATCACGAATTCGTAGTGAGGAGTCGGCGCCCGCGGCTTGCCGACGAGCACGGGGCCGCCCGCGAAGCTCGCCTTCTCGTTGAAGGTGAACGTGAACGACGGGCGGAGCCCGTGGCCCATGAGGAACGAGAGGGCGCCCGGATACTCCGAGTTCTGCACCCGCGTCACGAACATCTGCCGGTCCTCGGCGACGTAGACCTTGAGCGACACGCCGTCGGAGACGATGCGGTTCTGGTTCGGAGGGTCGTAGCGAAACGAGATCCTGTCCGGCTTCGCGACCGAGAGCGTGCCGCTCTGCTTCTTGACGGCGCCGGAGATCTTCTGCGTGTGCTCCTGCTTGAAGCGGGCGAAGTACGTCTTCTTGCCGACGAAGATCGCGTCGACCTCCGCCGCCACGGCGTCCGCGGATCCGGCCTCGGCGGGCGGCACAGGGGGCGGCGCCCCCGCGCCCGGCGCCGGCGCGGTGGTCGCCGCCGGCGCCTCGGCACGCGCACCCCCCGCATCGCCCGCTGCCGTCGCGCCGCCCGCGTCGCGTGCTGCCGTCGCCCCGCCCGCGTCCACGGGCGGCTTCCGGCCCGCGTCTTCCGCCGGCGCGCCCGCGTCCGCCGGCGCCGCCGCGTCGGCCGCGCCCTCCGCGCCCGCGGGCGCCGCGGGGGCGCTCGCCGGCGGCGCGACGGCAGGGGACGGCGGTTCCGGCGGCGCGGCGGCCGACGGCGCGGCGTCGGCCGCCGCGCCGGCCGGAGCGGGCGGCGCGTCGCAGGCCGCCGCGGCCAGGGCAGCGGGCAAGGCGAGGGCGGCGAGGCGGAGGCGGATCATCGAAGAGCTCGCTTTCAAGGGGTGTGCGTCGCGTGTTCTAGGACAGGTAGGGCCGAGGTGGTAGCGCCGACGACGCCACCGCCCGCGCGCCGCCGCGCTGACCTCGATGGCGATCTCGCGTCGTCGCCGGGGCGCGCTCGACCACCGCCGCTCGAAAAATAGCGGATGGCGCGCTGCGAAGGACGCCGGCCCGACCACGGAACCGCGAGGGAAATCACGATGGAATCACGATGAAAACGGCCGCGGCAGCGACGGCGGACGCGACACGCGCTGGTCGACGAGCTCGCCTCGAGCATCCCGGGCGAGACCATGTCTTGACCCCTATTTCCACGTAGCCCAAACTCTCCGACCGCATGCGCGTGGGCACTCCTTCCCTGATCGATGCGTCGTCGCTCATCCTGATCCTGGACGTCTCGCGCAAGCTCGCGGCGCCGTGCGACCTCACGGAGCTGCTCGAGCTCATCATCAAGACGGGGCGGGAGGTGATAGGCGCCGACCGCGGGAGCGTCTTCCTCTACGACGAGGAGGCCAAAGAGCTCTACTCGCGTGTCGCCACGGGCGAGGCGCAGATCCGCGTCAGCATCGACAAGGGCATCGCCGGCGAGTGCGCGCGCAAGCGCCGGACCGTCGTCGTCGACGATTGCTATACCGACCCGCGGTTCAATCCGGAGATCGACCGCCGGACGGGATATCACACGAAATCCGTGATCACGGTGCCGCTCATCGGGCTCGACGACAAGCTCGTCGGCGTGCTGCAGATGCTGAATTCGGCGGCGGGCCACTTCGGCCCGGACGAGAGCGACGTCGCCGAGCTGCTCGCGGCGCAGGCGGCCGTCGCCGTGCAGCGCACGCTCCTGCTCGAGGAGCGCATGATCAAGATCAAGCTCGAGCACGACCTCACCATCGCGCGCGACATCCAGCAGAACATCCTCCTGCGCCGGCTCCCGCGCTGCCCCGGATACTCGCTGTCGGCGTTCAGCAAGCCGGCGGACGACACCGGCGGCGACATCTACGACGTCATCCGGCTCGACGAGCGCGCGGACATGTCCCCGATCCTCCTCCTGCTCGCGGACGCGGCCGGCCACGGCATCGGCCCCGCGCTCAGCGTGACGCAGTTCCGCGCGATGCTCCGCATCGGCCTGCGCCTCTCGGCCGACATGGACGCGCTCATTCACCACATCAACCAGCAGCTCATCGAGGACCTGCCGAACGACCGCTTCATCACGGCGTTCCTCGGGGTCCTCGACCCGGTCACCCACCAGCTCCGCTACCACGCGGCCGGGCAGGGGCCGCTCCTCCATTACCGGGCGGCCGAGGGCCAGCTCGCGTGGCGCGATCCGACGACGGTCCCGCTCGGCATGTTCAAGGACCTCGACCTGCCTCCGCCGCCCCCCCTCGTGATGGCGCCGGGCGACCTCCTCGTGCTGCTCACCGACGGTTTCTACGAGTACCAGGACGCCGCCGGCCAGGTGTTCGGCAAGGAGCGCGTCGGCGACCTCATCCACCGCCTGCACGCGCGCCCCACCTCCGACATCCTCGGCGCCCTCCTCGCCGAGGTGCGCCGCTTCGCCGGCTCGGCGAAGCAGATCGACGACCTCACCGCCCTCCTCGTGAAGCGGGACGCGTAGAGCGCGCTCACGCGCTTCCCATCCCCCCGTCCTTGCGCTAGCTAGGCTCGCGATGAGCGCTGTCGCTGCCGCACCTGTCACGTCCCCCTCCCCCTTGCCCGGCGATCCGCCGGTCGACATCGCGCTCGCGCAGGCGCACAAGCTCTCGGCGAGCGAGTGGGAGCGCGCGCGCGAGCACCTCGGACGGCAACCGACGTTCACCGAGCTCGGGGTGCTCAGCGTGATGTGGAGCGAGCACTGCTCGTACAAGAGCTCCCGCCTGCACCTCGCCCGGCTGCCCACGACCGGCCCGCGAGTCATCCAGGGGCCCGGCGAAAACGCGGGCGTTGTCGACATCGGCGACGGGTTCGCGGCCGTCTTCAAGATGGAGTCGCACAACCACCCGTCGTACATCGAGCCGTACCAGGGCGCCGCCACCGGCGTCGGCGGCATCCTGCGCGACGTCTTCACGATGGGCGCGCGCCCCATCGCCAACCTCGACTCGCTCCGCTTCGGCCGGCCGGACCACCCGCGCACGCCGCAGCTGCTCCGCGGCGTCGTCGCGGGCGTCGGCGGCTACGGCAACTGCATCGGCGTGCCGACCGTGGGCGGCGAGCTCTTCTTCGACCGCGCCTACGACGGCAACATCCTCGTCAACGCCTTCACCTGCGGCGTGGTCCGCACAGACCGCATCTTCTACGGGCGCGCGAGCGGCATCGGCAACAACGTGCTCTACGTCGGCGCCAAGACGGGGCGCGACGGCATCCACGGCGCCACCATGGCCTCGGACGAGTTCTCCGAGGGCGGCCCGAGCCAGCGGCCCACGGTGCAGGTCGGCGACCCCTTCATGGAGAAGCTCCTGCTCGAGGCGTGCCTCGAGATCTTCGCCGAGGACCTGCTCGTCGGCGTCCAGGACATGGGCGCCGCGGGGCTCACCTCGTCGTCGGTCGAGATGGCGGGCAGGAGCGGCAGCGGCCTCGACCTCGACCTCGACCTCGTCCCGCGGCGCGCCGCCCGGCTCACGCCGTACGAGATGCTCCTCAGCGAGTCGCAGGAGCGCATGCTCCTCGTCGCGAAGCCCGGGTGCGAGGCGCGCGTCATCGAGATCTGCACGAAGTGGGAGCTCGACGCGGCGATCATCGGCCAGGTGACCGACACGGGCCGCTGGGTCGTGCGCGCCACGCCCGGCTACGACCCGCTCGGCGGCGCGGCCGCCGGCGTCGCTCGCAGCCCGGTCGTCGTCTGCGACCTCCCGGTCGACTTCCTGACCGACGCGGCGCCGAAGTACGATCGCCCGCAGCGCGACGACGCCGCGCTGCCGGCGCGCCGGGCGTTCGACCCGCGCACCCTCCCGGCGCCGTCCTCGTGGTCCGAGCTCTTCCTCGCGATGGCGGGCTCCCCGAACCTCGGCTCGCGCGCGTGGGTGTGGCGGCAGTACGACCAGATCGTGCGGGGCGGCACCGAGGTCCGCGCCGGCAGCGACGCGGCGGTGGTGCGCGTCCCCTGCGACAAGGACGACCAGCGGTACGAGAAGCTCCTCGCGTTCTCGAGCGACTGCAACGGGCGCCTCTGCGAGCTCGACCCGTTCCAGGGCGCGGCGATGGCCGTGGCGGAGGCGTGCCGCAACGTCGTGTGCTCGGGCGCGGAGCCGATCGGCCTGACCGACTGCCTCAACTTCGGCAACCCGGAGCGGCCGGAGATCATGCGGCAGTTCGCGCTCGCGATCGACGGCATGGCGGCGGCGTGCCGCGCGCTCTCGGTGCCCGTCGTGAGCGGCAACGTGTCGCTCTACAACGAGACCGACGGCCGCGCGATCCTGCCGACGCCGACGGTCGCCGTCGTGGGGCTCGTCGCGGACGCGGGCGACGTGCTGCGGGCGTCGTTCCCGGCCGCCGGCCTCTCGGTGCTGCTGCTCGGCGACCCGCGCGGCGGCCCGCTCGGCGGCTCGGAGTACGTCGCGCGCCACACCGGCGAGGTGAAGGGGCCGAGCCCCGCGATCGATCTCGATCGCGAGGTGCGGCTCCAGGGGCTCTGCCTCGCGCTCGCCCGCTCGCGGCCGCGGCTCCTCCAGAGCGCGCACGACATCTCGGACGGCGGGCTCGCGATCGCCCTCGGCGAGTGCTGCGCCGCCGCCGACGACCCCGCGGCGATGGTGGGCGCCCGCGTGCGGCTGCCGGAGGGGCCGAGCGATGAAGCGCGCGAGGAGCTCGCCGAGGCGCTGTTCGGCGAGGCGCCGAGCCGCATCGTCGTCAGCGTCCGGCCCGAGGACGCGCCCGAGGTCGCGCGGAGGGCCAGGGAGGCCGGCGTGCCCTGCACCGAGCTCGGCGCCACCGGCGGCGACCGGCTCACGATCGCGGCCGCCGGCGGCGCGCTGACGATCGACGTCGAGCTCGGCGCGCTGCGCGGCGCGCGCGACCGGTGCCTCGAGTCGATTGTCGGCAGCTAGCGAGCAGGCAACTCGGGGTCTGCCCTTCGATGTTCCGGGCGGTTCCCCACGCGCTGCGTGCACCGTCCAACTTGCGTCCTGCGCCGGGACAAAGGAGATTTGTGCCCATGGCGCTCCGCAAAGCAGTGATCCTCCTCATCGAGGACAGCGAGATCGATCGCAGCCTCTATGGGCGCTATCTGAGGGACTGGGCGGACATCGACGTCACGCTGATCGAGGCGCCGACGGCCAAGGCTGCCCTCGAGGAGTGCCGGAAGAGCCCGCCCGATTGCATCCTTCTCGACTACCGCCTCCCCGACATGGATGGCCTGGAGCTGCTCGAGCAGCTCAAACGCGTCACCGATGCCCCGGTGATCCTCATCACTGGCCAGCCGGCACCGATGATGCTGACGCGGGCCCAGTCGCTCGGCATCGCGGGCTATCTCTGGAAAGAGGTGGCCGGCTCCGCCCGGCTCCGCGAGGCCGTCCTGACCGCCCTCAGGGTGGGCGTCCTCGCCGTGGTGACGACCAGCGCCCGAGCGGACGCGCTCGCCGCTCCTGCGCAGACGGGCTCCGCGCCCCGCGCCGGCAGCGCCGGAAGCGCCGGAAGCGCTGGAACCTGACGCGCGGCTGCGCTCCGCCCGGGGGGTTTCGCGCGCCCGCGCGGCGCCGGTCGCCTATACTTTCCTGATGAAACGCTGGCTCCCGCTCGGGCTCATCGCCCTCGGCGCCGTCCTCGCCGTGGTGGCGCTGCTGTTCTCACCCTCCGAGGAGGACCGGATCCGCGACCGGCTCACCCAGCTCGAGGCCGCGGTGCGCATCGACGACGGTGAGCGGAACCCGCTGGTGCGCCACGGCCGCCTTCGCAAGGAGTTCGCCGAGATCTTCACGAAGGAGGCGAGCGCCCGTGTCGTCGAGATCGGCGATCGGCTCAGCGGCCGCGACGACCTCGCGGCGGCCGCGACCCAGGCCGCGGTCGTCTATCAGACCGCGGACGTGAGCTTCGGCGACACGGAGATCCAGGTCGATCCGGCCGGCATGACCGCCGAGGTGACCGCCACCGCGACCGTCACCGGCGCCCGGCACGGACAGCCGGCCCGGCGCGACGAGCTGCCCGTGGCGCTCCGGCTCGAGAAGGTCGACGGAGACTGGAAGATCGTCTCCGCCACCGTCCACCCCCGGCGCGCTCCCGGCGACGACGGCCTCTGACCGCAACGCCGGGGCCCCGGCCGCCACGCTGGTGCGCTGGCGGGTCACGGGTCCGTGAGGGGCGCCCCGGCGAGGGCGAAGTAGAACGCCGTGCCCCCGGTCGGGGGTGAATCCGCCCAGATCCGCCCCTTGTGACGCTCGATGATCCGCTGGGTGATGGCGAGCCCCGAGCCGGTCCCCTCGCCGTACTGCGCCGCTGTCGAGAGCCGCTCGAACATCGTGAAGAGCCGGTGTCGCTCATCCGCGGGGATGCCCACGCCGTTGTCCTTGACGTAGAAGACGGTGGGAATCGAGGTCTCGTCGAAGCCCACCTCCACCCAGGGCGCGGGGCTCGCGTTGTACTTGATGCCGTTCGAGATGAGGTTGGCCAGCACCTCGGCGATCCGGATGCGGTCGCAGACCACCCTGGGGAGCCTCCGCGGCGCACGGATCTCGGCGCCGCGCTGCAGGAGCGAGCCGGCCAGCCGCCGCTCGACATCCGCCAGCACCTCGCTCAGGTCGACCTCCCCGAAGGAGAAGTCCACGTTGCCGATGCGGGAGTATTCGTAAAGAGAGCTGATGAGCTTCATCGTGCTCACGGCGAGGTCGCCGATGCGCCGCATGTAGCCCTGCGACTCGGCCGAGAGGGCGGCCCCGTCGTCCTCCATCACGAAGGTCGCGAACGACCCGATCCCGCGGAGCGGCTCCTTGAGGTCGTGCGCCACGATGTACCCGAACTGCTCGAGCTCGGCGTTGCTCCGCTCGGCCGCGGCGCGCGCGCTCTTCTCCCGGACGACCTGCCGCGTGAGGTCGAGCTCGATGAGCGCGCGCCGGAGCAGCTCGGCCGCCTCGATCTCGGCGGGCTTCCAGGCGACGGCGGTCTGCTCCACGACCTGCTTCCACAGCGCGAAGGAGCGCCTGGGACCGAGCACCGCGCCCTCGGCCGAGCTCTCGACCGGCTTCTCGGGGTTGCCGCCCCAGCTCACCGTCTGGATCACCTCGGGCCGGAACCAGACAACGTACCAGGGATCCGGCTCGGGGATGGAGAGGCAGAGCACGCCGCTCGCCACGTCCTTGATACGGGCGAAGTCGGGCTCGACCCTCGACAGGGACTCGGCGTGAAACACCGGCTGATCGGCGACGGTGCGCCGGAGCCACGCGTGCAGGCGCCTGAGCTCCTCCGGCCCGGGTGAGGCGCCGAGCGGGGTCGCCGCCTCGCCATGGAGCACGGCGACGCCCGGCGCGTCCGCGAGCTCCATGAGCGATCCGGCGCTCGCCGCGAGCCCGACCATGAGATCTTCCTGGCGCGAGACCGTCGCGACGATCTCGTCCGTCAGGGCCTTGAGCGCCTGCTTCTGCCCCCCGTCCTCGAGCTTCTCCTTGGCCGTGAGCTGGATCGACAGGAACCTGCCGCAGAGCTCGCAGCCCTGCCGGATCTCGAACGACAGTGGCCTTGCCGTGCGGTGATGGCAGGCGATGAGCCCCCAGAGGACCCCCTCGCGGATGAGCGAGACGCTCATCGAGGCGCCGACCCCCATGTTCTTGAGGTACTGGATGTGCATCGGCGAGACGCTCCTCAGCACGGAGAAGCTGAGATCGATGGGCTCGTCCGGCGGAGGGACGATGTCCGACGGCCGGTAGTCGACGTCCGGGATGATGCGGAGCCAGCTCCGGAGGTAGAGCTCCCGCGCCTGCGCCGGGATGTCGGAGGCCGGATAGCGCAGCCCGAGGTAAGGCTCGATGTCCGGCTCCCTGGCCTCGGCGATGACCTCGCCGTTCCAGGCGCGATCGAACCTGTAGATCATCACCCGGTCGTAGCCGGTGAGGCGCTTGATCTCCTCGGCCGTCGCCTCGCACGCGTCGAAGAGCCCCGCCGCCGACTGGATCCGCTCGATCGCCGCGTGAATCACCCGGTACACGCTCGAGAACGACACGTCGCCCGGCGCGCCTTGCGGCTCGAGCTCCACGATCAATTGCTCGCCCGCCCGGTGCGCGATCGCGTCGAGCCACGCCGTCGCGCCCTTCTTCCTGGGGCTCACCTTCAGCGGGTTCAGCGCGCCGGGCGCCGGAGACCGGAGGATGGACTCGAGATCTCCTCCCGTCGCCGGAGCGATGAAATCGAGGAGAGAGCGCCCGAGGAGGTCTTCGGGCCCGCTCCCGAGCACGGCGCCGACATTAAGGCTGACATGCCGGACGGCGAGGTCGCGGGGAGAGAGGGCGACCAGCGCTCCGTGCGGCTGGATCCTCCCGGGGATATGGATGGGCTCCACCGCGCAATTCGAGAGGTCAACGCCCGGTCCCGGGCCACCGCGCCCCTGCATCATGTCCCGCCCTCCGCTGGACCACGCCCCCTCGACGGGACCTCGCGAGGGCGAGGAGGGCGCGCGGCTCGTTCGAAGGGCTCGTCGTTACTGTACTTCTGCGGCCGGGTCGAGCGATTCGGCCGCTGCCGCCCCGGTCGACCGGCGCGCGGTCGCTCCCCGGCGGGCCGCTCCCGGCAACACGGACGTCGGCGCGTGTTCGCGCCAATCGCCAAAAAAAAGAAAGGCCGGTCGGGAGAGCCCGCCGGCCTGAGGTCCGCTGCTGCGGCCCCACCGGAGCCGCTCAGGAGCGCCGGTGGAATGGGAATCCACCGGAGAGACCTGAAAGACCCGCGGTCACAAGAAACAAGTCAGGAAAGCCAGGAAAGTGACAGAAAGCGATAGAAAGCGCAATCAAGAACGAAAGAACGAGCAAAGAAGAAGTCGAAGTGGAGGCGAAGAGTAATACAATCCAAGAAGTGAGTCAAAGCAAAAGAAGAAGCGAAAGCAAAGGATGAAGCGCAGACCGGAATTGTAGGGGCAAGCTCAAGCGAAGCAGAGGGCAAGCTGAAGCGAAGCGCGAAGCAGAGTCGAACTCGAGAGCCGCAAGAGATAAGAGAAGCTCAGACCAAGGTCGACAAGCCGATCACGATAAGCCATCTCGTTCGGCAACGCGCATCGCGCGTGCCTCGCTCATCCCTCCTTAATCGCCTCGCAAGGCGGTTATCGTCACGCAAACCGAAGCTCTCTCCGCCGGCGCCCGGCGACAAGTCAATCAAGGAGCCGACAGCAAGGTCCATCGCATCCAGGTGGCGGCGGGGTCACGATCGCTCGGCGTGGGCTGCCGTCGATCCCCTCGCTCGGCGCCCCTCAACGACTGGGGCTTGCACTGCGAACGATGTGCCAGAGGGGCCGCTCCCTTCGAATCCTCATGAAACCGAGCGGCGAACGGGAGCGACATCTGGGGGATACATTGAGCAACCGGCGGGCCAACCTCGAGCCCCCCGCACGAACGGGCCCCGGAGGCAAAAAAACCCGCAGAAACCCGCCTCCCGCCGCGGACCGCGCCGCCCGGAGGTGCGATGCTCGCCATACATTTCCGCAGGGACTGGTCCGATCCACGGATGGGTTCAGATCCAGAACTGAAATATCACCTGGACATGAAAACGTTCACTCACCGAGGGCCGGTCACCCTGCATTGCGCCGTGAGAGTGAACGATTGCAATGATGCGGCACGCACCGCGCGACGCACCGCAGCGTATTTTGACGCTGCATGCGGGTTCCAGCGCGCAGCACGGTACGCGGCGCGCAGCGCGGCACGCGCGCGCAGCGCACCGCGGCACGCGGCGCGCTGCGTCGGCGAGCGCGCAGCGCGGCACACAAGCCTACGTAGGCACGGAGCTACCTGCACCCGGCCCGGATCAGCGGCTCGACCACCCGGCCGATGTTCTCCTGGGGCGCAGAGAACCTGTGACCCTCGAGCTTTCTCAGCGCGCCCAGGAACCTTGGCCAGCTGCCGCCGCAGGTCGAGAGCAGCGCCTGGAGCTCCGGGGTCCCCGAGTTGTAGACGCGGAACTGCACGAGCGAGGCGTTGTTGAGCGGGCGGCGCGCCCCGATGTCCTCCTTGAGCCGGGCCAGCACCGCCTTCTTCTCGGCCCGCTTCTCGGCGTCTGACGCCGGGGACGCGTACAGCCGGTTGAGGTGGACGTAGGCGTCGTGCAGCGCGCGCGCCCGGGCCTCACTCCTCTCCTGCTCCCTCATGTAGGCCGTCTTCTCCGCGGAGAAGGGGCCCAGCCGCTCATCCAGGTAGACCTTGGCGAGCTCGTCCCCGACGAAGCTCGCGAGGCTCTCGTTCAGCCTCGTCTGGCCCTTCACGTAGAGCGTCGCGTGCAGCGACTCGTGCAGCACCACGTTGGCGAGCTCGCCGAGCGCCTCGTCGCCGCTCGAGATCATCGTGGACAGGACCGGATCCTCCAGCCAGCCGAGCGTCGAGTACGCGCCCGCCGGGCGCACGTCGACGTCCCAGCCGTCCGCCTTGAGCGGCGCCGCGAAGGCCTTGGCCTCCTTGAGATCGAACCAGCCCACATAGGGAACGTTGCCGACGATGGGGAAGCTCCACGTCTTGGAGCGGAACCGGAGCGGCTCGCACGCGCTCACCACCCACACCGCGGCCGGGCGATCGAGCTCGACATACGTCCTGTAATTGCCCGTCGGAGTGAGCCCATGGCGCTCTCCGAAGCGCTTGATATGCGGGACCTCGCGCAGCAGCGCGCGCGTCCGCCACGGCCTGCGGGCGTCGCCGACGGCGTCCTCGAGCGACTCGGCGCTCCACGCCATCGAGAGCTGACCGAGGCCCGCCTGCGCGATGTAGCGGATCTGGGTACACGAGGAGAGCAGGGAGCAGAGCGCGACCGCGAAGAGCACGGAGGCCGCCTTGCCCGCGCGCGCCAGGCGGCGAGGGCGCGACGCAGACCACGAGGGCACGGCGCCGGGACGGGCGCTGGCCGGTAGCCGTTCGCTCATACTCTAGCTGATAGCTGGCCGCGCGGGCTTCACAAGATCTTCCGCGCGGAGGGCGCGCGTGCCGGCGGGACAGCACCACCCGGCAGATCAGGACGGCGCGGCCGCCCCCCACGAGCTGAACTGCACGGCCGGGACGATCGGCGCGCGCTCCCGCGGCGACGGCTCCTCCGCGGCGTACAGGGGCTCACGCGCGAGCGGGTAATCGCGCGGGGCCCCGTTCGACAGCACCATCTGCACGGCGCCCAGGTGCCCGCTGCGGAACGCGGCGGCGGCGCAGGCCAGGTAGAACTCCCATGTCCTCAGGAAGACGGCGTCAAAGCCGGTGACCCGCTCGATCTTCTCCCGGTTGTCCAGGAAGTTGCGGCGCCAGCAGCGCGCCGTGAGCGCGGAGTGGCGCCGCAGGTTCTCCGCGTCGAGCACGTCGAGGCCGCGCGCGGCGGCGCGCGCCGCCATCCCCTGGATCGATGGAGGCCAGTACCCGGGGAAGATGTGCTTTTGCACGAAGGGGTCAGTCCGCGGCGACTCCTGCTCCCGGGTGACGCTCTCGAGCAGGCAGACGCCGCCCTCGGCGAGCAGCGCCTTCACCTTGTCGTAGAACACGCCGATCCGGCGCGCGCCGGCGTGGCACATCGAGCCCAGGGAGACGAGCCGATCCCACCGCGGCTCGCCCTCGAGCTCCTCGCAGCTCATCACGCGGACCTCGACCGGGAGCCGCCGCGCCGCCGCCTGCTCGCGGATGTACTTCGCCTGGTTCTCGCAGAGGGTGATCCCGAGGCATTGCACGCCGTAGGTCTCCGCGGCGTGGAACATGAGGTGGCCCCACCCGCAGCCGAGGTCGAGGAGCCGGTGCCCACGCCGGAGCGCGAGCTTCCGCGCGACGAGGGAGATCTTGTGCGCCTGCGCGTCGTCGAGCGCCTCGCCCGGAGACCGGAAGTAACCGCACGAGGTCTGGAGACGCCTGTCGAGGTAAAGAGGATAGAAGTCGTTGCCGAGCCCATAATGGCGCTCGACGGCGAGCTTCTCGCGCTTCGCCGAGCCGGAGAACAGCCCGAGCCGGAGCGCGTCGAGCACGCCCGAGAGGCCGCCCTCGCACGACGGCAGCGCCGGCGCGAGGCGCAGGCGCGACTCGACGGACCGCAAAGGCCGCGCGAGCTGGAACAGGCCGGCGAGCGAGTCCTCGAGATCTCCGTCGAACGTGACCTCGCGCCGGATATACGCCTCACCGAGACCCAGGGTGCCCCGGAGCGCCGCCTCGCAGAGCGCCCGGCGCGTCCTGAACGTCACGGCGAACGCCGGCGCGCCCGCGCCGAAGCGCAGCCGCTCGCCGCCCCACAAGCGCAGCTCGAACGGGGTCCCGTCATGGCGCTCCAGCAGGCGCGAGGCCGCCTCCTTCACCCAACGGGACAACAGCGGAACTTCGCCCTTGCTGACGATGAACATCGGACCCCCTCCGCGACCCCCCGGCCGCCCGACGAGCTGAACCGAGCTGCGCTTTCCCGTCAAGCGACATGTCATCTCCGTCAACACCACGGCAACGAGTCCCGTAACGCCCACAACGGCCGGCGGACAACCCGGACACGCGCTGTCGTCGGGGAGAGGAGGAACGTATCGCTCGGCGCGATCCGCATCACAGCGGTGTTCGGGGGACTCCCGACAACGGATTCGTGTCGGGGAGGTTTCATGTTTCAGGCGAAGGGAAGAAATCGGGAAGAGGATTCCAGTTTCTCCTTACCTTCTTCGGGTCGCGACCCGTCGCCGTCGCCGGCCCGCTCGCGGGTCCGGTCGTCTGCTCCGCGGGTATCCGCCGCCGCGATCGCGACGTCTCGGCGCGCGCGTTCACGATCGGGATCGACGGCCCGTCGGGCGGCTGCGCGCACGCAGCGATCCGCGAGGACATCCGCCGCGACCGCGTCGCGCGCGACGAGCTCACGGACCGCGTCGCGCTCGATCTCCTCCTTGTGGAGAGCGGCAGCGACGCCCTCGCTGCCCAGCACGACCGGGAGCGCGTTGACACCACGATCGACAGGACCGACGTCGCCGGCGGCGACCCGCAGAGCATCGACCACATCCTCTCCGCCGTGCGGCGCGCGACCACACCACGGCGCCTCCGCGAAACAGGCCTTCCGACGCGCGCCCCCCGCGCTCTCGCCCTGCGAGGAGCGCTCACACGGTCCACTGGAGTCGGCATACCGGAGCACATCCGCGCCGGGCGCGCGGCGCCGCGTCCTGTCAAAGGAGGACTGTGTCAACGCCGCTTCGACTTCCGTTTCGCTGGAATACCGGTTCTATTGGACTGTAGGCGAACTTTGGACAGCTGGTAGAGATTCGGAGGGGGCTCCGCCGGGTGGATCGACATCCGCCGCGACCGACGCGGTCGTCGCGCGATCACCGCGGCGCCGGACGGCGCGGCGGCGCGGCACCCCCTGTAGACCCGAGGAGGAGGCATCAGTGAGCCAGGCCCGACCCCATGTGCTGGTGGTAGACGCCGAGAAGAGGATCCTCGACAGGCTAGCGGTCGAGCTCAGCGACGGCGGCTTCGACGTCACGTGCGCCGAGAGCGGGCTCGCCGCGCTCGAGCTCGTCAAGGCGCGCCGGTTCGACCTCGCGGTCGCCGACGTGAGGGCGCCCGGCATGGAGGGCGCCGGGACCATCGCCGCCCTCAAGGCGATCAGCCCGGACCTCGAGATCATCGTCGGCGCCCCGTGCTCGAGCGCGCAGGCCGCCGTGGAGTGCATGAAGAGCGGCGCGTACGACATCCTCGAGAAGCCGTACGACATCGAGGACATGAAGCGGCTGCTCGGGGCGGCGATGCTGCGCACCCACCTCGACGCCGTGGCGGCCGTCCACCAGGCGAGCGCCGCCCTGGTCGCCTCGCTCTCGCGCGACGACTTCCCCGAGCGGGCCGTGGATCTCGCGGCGAAGGTGGTCTATACGACCGGCGCCGCGCTCTCCCTCGCGCTCGATCACGGGGTCGCGCTCTACCAGGCGGCGTCCGGCGCCGAGGTGCCTGCAGCGTTCATCGCGCGGCTCACCGGCCAGGTCGAGGGCGCGCTCGGCCCCGTCCGCCTGTCCGCGGACGACGCGCCCGACCTGCTCTGCACCGCGGAGGGCGATCGCTTCGGCGCCGCCATCGTGGCGCCGCTCCGCCTGGGCGAGAGCTCGTTCGGCGGCCTCGTGGTGCTCCGCGACGAGCACCTGCCGGCGTTCACCAGCCAGGAAGAGCAGGCCATCGGCATCTTCGCGATCGCGCTCGCGCTCGCGTTTTATGGGCACAAGGTACGGCGCGCGGGCCCCCGCGCCGCCTGACGCTGACGCTCGCCCCCGCGCCGCGACGGCGCGGGCAGCGCGCTTCGCTCGGCCGAGATCTGCGGCCGACGCCCGCAAATTCTGCGGTGAGCGGGCTCGAGATTCCCTCTGGCTAACGCGTTCGCGCCCCACTAAAGGAGGGGAGCGATGAGCCCCACTGCTGCCCCATCGACTCTCCCCACCAGGGCCCAGCGCGTCGCGCTCTTCTACCGGGATCTCGTCGGCAAGAAGTTCGCGATGGCGCTGAGCGGCGTCGTCTTCTTCGGCTTCGTGATCGGCCACATGGCCGGCAACCTGCAGGTCTTCCTCGGCCGGCAGAAGTTCAACGACTATGCAGCCTTCCTCCACGGGACCCCCTCGCTGCTCTGGGGGACGCGGCTGGTCCTCCTCGCCGCCCTCGTCGTCCACGTCTACACGGGCGTATCGCTCGCGCAGCACAGCCGCGCTGCCCGGCCGATCCGCTACCAGGTGAAGGGGCAGAGGCACCCGAACCTCGCCGCGCGCACGATGCTGCTGAGCGGCGGCGTCCTCGCCGCCTTCATCCTCTATCACCTGCTCCACCTGACGACGGGCACCGTGCACCCCGACTTCGTGCCGCTCGACGCCTACGACAACGTCGTGAAGGGCTTCAGCTCGGCGCCGGTGGCGATTGCCTACATGGTGGCGATGGGCCTGCTCGCGCTGCACCTCTACCACGGCGCGTGGAGCATGTTCCAGTCGATGGGCCTCAGCCACCCGCGCTACACGCCGGCGCTCAAGAAGTTCGCGGCCGCGTCGTCGATCCTGCTCGCCGTCGGCTTCTCGTCCATCCCGTTGGCCGTCCTGTTCGGCCTCGTCCGCTGAGCCCGGAGCGTCCGTCACCATGCAGCTCAATGCGAAGATCCCCGAAGGTCCCATCGAAAAGATGTGGGACCAGCACCGCTTCAACCTGAAGCTCGTCAACCCGGCGAACAAGCGGAAGTACACGATCCTCGTCGTCGGCACCGGCCTCGCCGGCGGCGCGGCGAGCGCGACGCTGGCCGAGCTCGGCTACAACGTGAAGAGCTTCTGCTTCCAGGACTCTCCGCGCCGCGCCCACAGCATCGCCGCGCAGGGCGGCATCAACGCCGCGAAGAACTACCAGAACGACGGCGACAGCATCTACCGCCTCTTCTACGACACCGTGAAGGGCGGCGACTACCGCGCGCGCGAGGCCAACGTATACCGGCTCGCGCAGATCAGCGTGAACATCATCGACCAGTGCGCCGCGCAGGGCGTGCCGTTCGCGCGCGAGTACGGCGGCGTGCTCGCGAACCGCTCCTTCGGCGGCGCGCAGGTATCGCGGACGTTCTACGCGCGCGGGCAGACGGGGCAGCAGCTCCTCCTCGGCGCCTACCAGGCGCTCGAGCGGCAGATCGGCCTCGGCAAGGTGAAGATGTACCCGCGCACCGAGATGCTCGACCTCATCGTGGTCGACGGCAAGGCGCGCGGCCTCGTCACCCGCGACCTGATCACGGGGGCGCTCGAGACGCACCTCGGCGACGCGGTCGTCCTCGCCTCGGGCGGCTACGGGAACGTGTTCTTCCTCTCGACGAACGCGAAGGGGTCGAACGCCACCGCCATCTGGCGGGCGCACAAGCGGGGCGCGCTCTTCGCCAACCCCTGCTTCACCCAGATCCACCCGACGTGCATCCCCGTCTCGGGCGAGTACCAGTCGAAGCTGACGCTCATGAGCGAGTCGCTCCGGAACGACGGCCGCATCTGGGTGCCCACGAACCCGGGCGACACCCGCGCGCCGGAGCTCATCCCCGAAGGCGAGCGCGACTACTACCTCGAGCGCCGCTATCCGAGCTTCGGCAACCTCGTGCCGCGCGACGTCGCGTCGCGCGCGGCGAAGGCGGTCTGCGACGAGGGCCGCGGCGTGGGGCCGACGCGGCTCGGCGTGTACCTCGACTTCTCGGACGCCATCCGGCGCCTCGGCAAGCCGGCCATCGCCGAGCGCTACGGCAACCTCTTCGACATGTACGAGCGCATCACCGGCGACGACCCGTACGCCGTCCCCATGCGCATCTACCCGGCCATCCACTACACGATGGGCGGGCTCTGGGTCGACTACAACCTCATGAGCACGATCCCCGGCATGTACGTGCTCGGCGAGGCGAACTTCTCCGACCACGGCGCGAACCGCCTCGGGGCGAGCGCGCTGATGCAGGGCCTGGCCGACGGCTACTTCGTCATCCCCTACACCATCGGCGACTACCTCGCGTCGACGAAGCTCGAGCGGGTCGACGACCTCCACCCCGCCGTGAGGGACGCCGAGCGCGACGCGGGCGCCCGGCTGAACAAGCTGCTCGCCGCGAACGGCTCGCGCACGGCCGACTCGTTCCACCGCGAGCTCGGCAAGATCATGTGGGAGCAGTGCGGGATGGCGCGCAGCGCGGCCGGGCTGAAGGGCGCGCTCGCGCGGATCCCGGAGCTCCGGGAGCAGTTCCACCGCGACGTCCGCGTCTCGGGCACGAGCACCGGCCTGAACCAGGAGCTCGAGAAGGCGGCGCGCGTCGCCGACTTCTTCGAGCTGGCGGAGCTCATGTGTCGCGACGCCCTCCACCGTGAGGAGTCGTGCGGCGGGCACTTCCGCGAGGAGCACCAGACCCCCGAGGGCGAGGCGAAGCGCGACGACGACGCCTTCAGCTATGTCGCCGCCTGGGGATGGCGAGGCGAAGGTCAGGCGCAGGAGCTCTACAAGGAGCCGCTCCAGTTCAACGAGGTTCACCTAACGCAGCGGAGTTACAAATAATGCGCCTCACCCTCCATGTCTGGCGGCAGAAGGGCAAGTACGAAGCGGGCCGGTTCGTCACGTACGATGTGCCTGACGTCAGCGAGCACATGTCCTTCCTCGAGATGCTCGATGTGCTCAATCAACGGCTCATCCTCAAGGGTGAGGAGCCGATCGCGTTCGATCACGACTGTCGCGAGGGCATCTGCGGCATGTGTGGCTTCATGATCAACGGCCAGGCGCACGGCCCCCTCCGTGGGACGACCGTGTGTCAGCTGCACATGCGTCACTATAAGGACGGCGATGTGCTGTGGCTCGAGCCGTGGCGGGCCCAGGCCTTCCCCGTCGTGAGCGACCTCGCGGTGGACCGCAGCGCGTTCGACCGCATCATCGCGGCGGGCGGCTACGTCTCGGTGCCGACCGGCAGCGCGCCGGACGCGAACGCCATCCCCGTGCCGAAGCCGATCGCCGAGCGCTCCATGGACGCGGCGGCGTGCATCGGCTGCGGCGCCTGTGTCGCATCGTGTCCGAACGCGTCGGCCTCGCTCTTCACCGCGGCGAAGCTCACGCACCTGAACATCCTGCCGCAGGGCCAGCCGGAGCGCGATCAGCGGAGCCTCGACATGGTGGGCCAGATGCGCGTCGAGAACTTCGGCCACTGCACGAACGTCGGCGAGTGCGAGGCGGTCTGCCCGAAGGAGATCCCGCTCGACGTGATCGCGCAGATGAACCGCGATTACCTGCGCGCGACGCTGGGCTACCGCGACGTGCAGACCAAGGCCGGCACCGGCTGAGGCTCGGCCGCGCCGCCCCGCCGGCCTCGACCGAAGGCCGGCGCTCTCCTTCTCCTCCTCGACAGCGAAGACCCTCCCCGCGCACGCCGTGAACGGCGGCGCGCGCCGTCGCGGCCATCCCGCCCGCACAGGCGGGGCTGCGCCCCCGGCGCCGCCGCAGCGCGCTCCGCCCGCCGAGCGCCGAACGCCGGGGGCGGCCCCCTCTTCCCGGCGGTGACGCGCAGCCCTCCGGGTCATCGCCGCCGTACGGCCGGCCCCCGGTGCCTGAGAGGCGCAGGCTGCAGGGTTTCGGCGCGAGGATCACCCGAGCACCGCCCCGCGGCATGACAGGCGAGCCCTGGCGTCGCCGTGTACGCCGGCGCGGCCACACCGCCCCCCCACCGCCGTGACATAAAAGCGACCTCACCCGGTATTTCCGCACTATTTTTCACGGGAAACGCAAAGACTGCACCTCCCCTGTGGAAAGCGGACCAGGAGTTTCCTGAGCGGCGACTCAGGGACTTCCTAAACATTCTTCACATCTTCAGCTCAAGCCGTACAGCCAACATCGGATAAACACTCGGCATGTTTCGAGAACATCTCCTCGCGACTTGCGCCCACGCGAGTGGGGGGTTTCCGAGATCGACGAACCTCCGCTTCAGTAGCAGCGCAACCCGGAAGATGCCGTGGTGCGCTCCCGCGCAACAAAGAAACGTGTCAGGGTCAACTGCCGCTTGTTCGAGCTCGATAGTTAGAATAACTTCGAAGCTGTCCCGAACGGGATCAGGGCTCATAAGACAATTGTGGTCACCCCACACGATGTCGTAGACTAGGTTCAACTTAGAGCGCCGCAGCGAGGGGGGGCATCCCGCCGCGAGCGCATCTAGATCGCATCGAGTCATCGCTCTTCTGCGGGGGGCCGGTCATGGGGAGGGCCGGCAGTAGGAGAAGCAAGGGCAACATCCGCGGCGACCTTTCTCCCGGCGGGTCTCTAGATCCGCTTTCGACATGGGAACTATGCGCATCGGGGCGCAGATCAGCGCGACCGGGTCCGGGCGGACCGCCGGACGGCGCCTCTGCTGCGCCGTTCGTGCTGCGTGCCGGCGATCCGGCCGGCGCGAGCGAGGCGGTCGGATGCGGAAGTTCGAACATCAGATCAGGTCTCTTTGACGAGCGAAGAAGTAGGAGGGGACTTCATGAGCAGCTGCATCGACGGCCTTAATCTGCATCCAACGAGCGTCCACGATGCTGCCGTTGTTCTCGACACCGTGACGGATCGCCTCATCGCCGCGGGCGATCGGCGGGCGGCGTTCACCGACGTCTACGGTATCGTCACGCGCGCTGTCGCGGCGCAGGTGGAGCGGCGCGATGGCATGTTCCTCGAGCCGGCGTGGATCTCCCGCCTCGCCGGCCGGTTCTGCGAGCGGTACCTCGAGACGTTCCGCTGGTACGAGCGGGGCGCGGCGCAGGACTGCGGCGCCTGGCACATCGCGTACGCGAGCACGGCATCGCGGTTCACGCCTCCCGTGCAGAACGCCCTGCTCGGCTTCAGCGCCCACATCAACTACGACCTGGTCTTCGGGATCCACGCGACGATCGTCGAGTTCGGGCACGGCGGCGATCCGAGGATGCTCGCGCGGCTCAAGCACGATCACGATGAGGTCAATACGCTCCTCCGCCGCGCGGTCACCGAGGCGCTCGAGCGCCTCGCCACCCGGCACGGCTGCCCCCTGAGCGCGATCTTCCGCGACACCGCCCCGGAGCTCGCGATCTGGGTGTCGATGGAGATGCTCTCGCGCTGGCGCGAGCGCGTCTGGGCCGACGTGCTGGCCCTGCTCGCGGCGCACGGCCCGATCGAGCGGGCGGCGGTCGCCCGCGGCGTGGAGCAGCGCTCCGCGCGCATCGGGCGGATGCTCGCGCTGCCCTCGCTCCACCAGGCGCCCGGCGTCGCGCTCCGCCTCCTGTCAAGGGCCGCGTGATCGCGTGCCGGTCCGCAACCGGAGCCCCGTCCGATCGTAGAATGGGGCATGAGCAAGCTGCCCAAGGAGCCGCCCGCCAGCGAGATCACCCCTCCAGCGCTCTACCTGCGGCGGCGCGAGCTCCTGAAGAACGCCGCGCTCTTCGCCGGCACCGCGTCGGCCCTGGGCGGCGGCCTCGTCTGGCTCACGGGCGGCGAGGCCGGCGTGGCGGACGCCGGCGCCCCCGGCGGCGAGGCCGCGCCGCTCGCCAGCGCGCCCCCACCGCCGGCCGGCGCGCCGCCGCTCCTCGGGACGAGCGCGGCGAGCGCGAGGACCCCGTTCGTCACCGACGAGGCGCGGACCGACTACGAGGCCATCGTTTCGTACAACAATTTCTACGAGCTCGGCCTGAGCAAATCGGAGCCGGCCAGGAACGCCGGCCGGCTCCGGCTGCGCCCCTGGGCCGTCGCGTGCGAGGGAGAGCTCAAGAAGCCCGAGGTCATCGACCTCGACACCCTGCTCAGGTGGTTTCCCCTGGAGGAGCGCGTCTATCGCATGCGCTGCGTCGAGGCGTGGTCGATGGTGATCCCCTGGCTCGGGTTCCCGCTCGCCCCGCTGCTCAGGCGCCTCGAGCCGACCTCCCGCGCCCGGTACGTCCAGTTCACCACGCTGCTCGATCCGGAGCAGCTGCCCGGCCAGCGGAGCGACGTCCTCGACTGGCCTTACGTCGAGGGGCTCCGGCTCGACGAGGCGATGCACCCGCTCACGATGCTGGCCGTGGGCCTCTACGGCAAATCGTTGCTCGGCCAGAACGGAGCGCCGATTCGCCTGGTGGTCCCGTGGAAATACGGGTTCAAGGGGGGCAAATCGATCGTCCGCATCCAGCTCACGGAGCGTCAGCCGCGGACGACGTGGAGCCAGGCCACGCCGGACGAGTATGGGTTCTATGCCAACGTGAACCCCGCGGTGGCTCACCCGCGCTGGAGCCAGGCCACCGAGCGGAGGATCGGTGAGCTGCGCCGCCGCCCCACGCTGCCGTTCAACGGCTACGCGGAGGAGGTCGCCGGTCTTTACGCCGGCATGGACCTGCGGGAGAGCTTCTGACGATGGGCTCCCCCGCGAGGCCGATGTCGCCGCCGGGCGCCCTCTCGCCGGCTGCCCGGAAGCTGCCCTGGCTCGCGCCGGCGGTCGTCACCGGCGGGCTGATCCCGCTGGCCGTGCTCGGCCTGCGCGCCGGGGCCGGGGCGCTCGGCCCGAACGCCGTCGCCGAGGCGCTGAACCAGCTCGGCCTCCTCGCGCTCGTGCTGCTCGTCGCCTCCCTGGCGGCGACGCCGCTCAAGCTCGTCTCGGGCTGGACGTTTCCGCTGCGTATCCGCAAGGCGCTCGGGCTGCTCGCCTTCTTCTACGCGTGCGCGCACTTCCTGACCTATGCGGTCGTCGATCAGGGGCTCGACGCCCGCGCCGTCATCGAGGACATCACCGAGCGCCCGTTCATCCTCGCCGGCTTCGTCGCGCTCCTGCTGCTCGCCCCGCTCGCGGCGACGTCGACCGCGCGCATGCTGAAGCGCCTCGGCGCCGCGCGCTGGAAGCGCCTGCACAGCCTCGCGTATGTCGCCGCCGTCCTCGGGGTCGTGCACTTCTTCCTCCGCGTGAAGAAGGACACGACGGAGCCGATGATCTACGCGGCGCTGCTCGCCCTGCTCTTCGCCGTGCGCATCGCGAGCGCCGCCCTGCGCAGACGCGCGGCCTCGCGCTGAGCCCCGGCGGGCTCCCGCGCAGCGTGAAGCTCACGGCACCGCCGGCGGGCTCCCGCGCAGCATGAAATAGATGAGCACGCCCGTCACCGACACGTAGAGCCAGAGCGGCAGCGTCACCCGCGCGACCCGGGCGTGCTTCGCGAAGTTCGCCTTGTAGGCGAAGTAGAACGACGTCAGCGCGAGCGGCACGATGCCGGCCGAGAGCACGATGTGCGAGATGAGGACGGCGAAGTAGACGGCGCGCAGCGGCCCGGTGCCCTGGTACTTCGTGTCCCCGTGGACGAAGTGGTAGGCGAGGTAGCCGACGAGGAACAGCGACGAGGCGACGAACGCCGAGACCATCAGGTACTTGTGCACGACGATCGCGCGGCGCTTGATCGCGATCCAGCCCGCGACGAGCAGCGTGGCGGCCGTCGCGTTCAGCGCGGCGTTCAGCGGGGGCATGAAGCGGAGATCCGCGCCGCCCGCGCCGCGCCGGATGATGAGGATGTAGGCGAGGAACGCCAGCGCGGCCGCGGAGAGCACGGCATTGAAGACGTAGAACGATCGATCGCTGGTGCGGGCGAGCAGGCCGACCGGCTTCAGGGGGGTCGAGGCGTGTGTCGACATCGCGCGGTCCATACCAGAGGAGCGCGCCGAGCGCGAACGCGAGCGGGCGAGCCGGAGCGAGCGGACGGCGGTGAATGAAGGTCGGCGGAAGCGGACGGACGCCGGCTGCAGCCGACCGATGCCGTCGCAAGCGGACGGGCGCGATCGCGCGGGCGCCGGGCGGAGCCAGCAGCCCGGCGCCCGCGCGGGCTACGCGGAGCTCGGCGCGATCCCCATCGGCGGGCTGCGATCTGCGTTCCGCAGCGGCTCGCGCATGGTCACGAACTCCTCGGCCGCGGTCGGGTGGACGCCGATCGTCGCGTCGAACTGCGCCTTGGTCGCGCCGCACTTCAGCGCGACGGCGAACCCCTGGATGATCTCGCCGGCGTCGGGCCCGACCATGTGGATGCCGAGCACCCGGTCGGTCATGCGATCGACGACCAGCTTCATCATCGTCTTCTCCTCGCGCCCGGAGAGGGTGTGCTTGAGCGCGCGGAAGATCGAGAGGTAGACGGCGACGTCGTGGTGCTCGCGCGCCTGCGCCTCGCTCAGTCCGACGGTGCCGACGTTCGGCTGGCTGAACACGGCGGTCGGGATGCCGGCGTAGTCCACGCGCGCGCTCTCGCCGCGGAAGAGCCGCTTCGCCAGCGCCATCGCCTCGGCGATGGCGACCGGCGTGAGCTGCACGCGCGAGATCACGTCGCCGATCGCGTAGATGGACGGGACCGCCGTCTGGAATGCGTCGTCCACCACGACCGCGCCGTCCTCGTCGAGCGCCACCCCGACCTCCTCGAGGCCGAGCCCCTTCGTCTTCGGCAGGCGCCCTGTCGCGTACAGCACGCAGTCGGCCGCGAGCTCGGTGCCGTCGGCGAGCGCCGCGCACAGCGCGTCGCCGCGCCGCTCGATGTTCTCGACGCTCGCGCCCAGGCGGAGATCCAGGCCCTTCTTCTGGATCTCGGTGGCGAGGAACGCCCGGATGTCGTCGTCGAAGCCGCGCAGCAGGTGCATGCCGCGGTGGATCAGCGACACCTTGGCCCCGAGCCCGTGCAGGATCCCGGCGAGCTCGACCGCGATGTAGCCGCCCCCCACGATGACCGCCCGCCGCGGCATGGTCTTGAAGTGGAACGCGTCGTCGGAGGTGATCGCGAGCTCGCGCCCGGGCAGGTCGGGGATCCAGGGATAGCTGCCTGTCGCGACGAGGATCCGCTCGGCGGTGATCCTGGCGCCGTCGATCTCGACGGCGTGCGGGTCCACGACCCTGGCCTGGCCCCGGCGGATGTCGGCGCCCGAGTTCTTCAGGAGCCGCTCGTAGACGCCGTTCAGGCGCTCGATCTCCTTGTTCTTGTTGCGGAGGAACGTCGGCCAATCGAACGTCGGGCCGGCCTGCCCGTCCCCGCCGTGGCCGGGCACCGACCAGCCGTAGCCCGCGGCGTCCTCGAAGTCCTCGGTGTAGTGCGAGGCGTAGACGAGGAGCTTCTTCGGGATGCACCCCAGGTTGACGCAGGTGCCGCCGAGGTGATGCGACTCGGCGACGGCGACCCGGGCGCCGTAGGAAGCGGACATGCGGGCTGCGCGCACGCCGCCGGAGCCGGCGCCGATGACGAAGAGATCGTAATCGTACTTGGACATGGCGGACGACTATGCCTCATGCGGGGCGCCGTCGCTGCGCAGCGTGCGCGCCCCCGGGGAACCAGGGGTGGCATGTGCCCTCGAGGCCGGGGGCGGCGCGCTTCCGGGCGCCGCTCCTCTGGGCCACCCCGGCGGGGATTCTGCTACGGTCCCGCCGTTGCGCTCCTCGACCCACACCGGATCTTTCGCCGAGGCCCCGCCGCCGCGCGACGGCGACCTGCCTGAGCGGCGCGCGCCGGGCCTCTGGGGGCGCGCGCGCCGTGCCCTGCCCTTCGCGCTGGCGGTCGCGCTCGTCGCGTTCGTCCTCGGCCGCCTCGACTTCGACGCCTTCCGCGCCGCCCTCGCGCGCGTCGATGCCCCGCTCTTCGGCGCCTTCGCCGCCCTCTTCATCCTCGCGCTCCTCGGCGCCGACACGTTCGCGACCGTCCTCGTCTACCGCCGCCTGATCGCCCCCGTCGCCTTCCGCGACTTCTTCGTGCTCCGCGGCGCCTCCTACCTTCCGTCGCTGCTCAACCACCACGTGGGCCAGGCGTTCATCACGGTCTTCCTCGCGCGCGCGCACGCCGTGCCGCTCGCGCGCGCCGCCGGCGCGACGCTCGTCGTCTATGCGTCGTGGCTCGGCTGCCTCCTCCTCCTCGGCGCGGTGGCCGTCCCCGCGAACGGCGGGCCGCTCGCCGGGTCCGCCCTGCTCCTCGGCGCGGGCGTGCTCTACCTCGCGCTCCTCGCGCTGCGCCCCGCCCGGCTCGCCCGCACGAAGCTCCTCGCCCCGCTCTTCGAGGCGGGCGTGCGCGGCCACCTTATCGCCCTCGCCGCGCGCATGCCGCACCTCCTCGTCCTGTTCGCCGGCACCTGGCTCCCCTTCTGGTTCTTCGGCGTGCGCATCCCCCTCGGGGCCGCCTTGACGTACATCCCCATCCTGATGGTGGTGGTGACGCTCCCCCTCACCCCGCAGGGCTTCGGCACGCGCGACGTGCTCGCCGCCGCGCTCCTCGAGGGCTTCGCGGCCGGCGTCACGCGCGAAGAGCGCCTGGCCGCCATCGCCGCCACCACGACGACATGGGCGGTGGCGCTCACCCTCGTCGAGGCCGCGCTCGGCCTGGTCCTGCTCCGGGGCGTTTTGCCCCATATGGAGGCGAAGGTCCCCACTGCCGCCGCCCGAGCGGGCGCTGCCCCAACGGGCGCGCAACGAGAGCCGGCCTGACGCGGCTTCACGCGGCCTGTCGCCCCGGTGTTGTCACGGTATTTGCTAGTACTTGTGGAGTACGAGTGACGGGTACGCGGCTTGCCATCCGATTGGATTTCAATTGTAGTTCAATTGCAATATGATGGTAATCCGAGGGTACTCCGATGGTGACTGGAGCCCGGGGAAGCACCGATAGAGCGGCTGGGAGAACGATCGACGGGACCAGCTTCGAGGTATAGTCTCCGGTCCCCTGCCGTATCTTTCGTCCTTCTTGCCGGGCGCCCCCGCTGGACATCGCTGCTCCGGCCAGGCTGCGCAGAGCGACCCTCCATGAAGAACCTCTATCGTTTCCTTGCCTCCTCCGATCACAGCGTCGCCCGCGCCGTGCGCGACGTGCGCCGGCAGGTCCGCGGCTTCACCCTGCCCGCGCCGCGGCCGATCGTGGTCCCGATGCGCATGGCGTTCGAGGCGGCGCGCGAGGCGTACTACTTCGGTGCTCGTGTGCTCGTCTGCGAGCCGCACTTCAAGTCGCACTGCGCCCGGTACGGCAAGGGCGTCCGGACGGGGAACTTCATTCACTACATCCAGGGGCGGGGCGACATCGTCCTTGGCGACGATGTGGTGCTCGACGGCAAGATCAACATCGTCTTCGCCGCGCGGTTCTCCGACCGCCCGACCTTGCGGATCGGCGACAACACCGGCATCGGTCACGACTGCAGGATCATCGTCGGCAAGTCGGTCTCCATCGGCAAGCACTGCCGGATCGCCGGGAGCGTCTACATCCTCGACTCGAGCGGCCACCCCAGCGACCCGGAGGCCCGGAAGCGCGGCCTGCCTCCGGCGGACAACGAGGTGCGGCCTGTCGTCATCGAGGACAACGTCTGGCTCGGCGCCCGGTCGATGATCTTCCCGGGGGTCACGATCGGCGAGGGCAGCGTGGTGTCGGCGGGCGCCATCGTGATGGCCGATGTCCCACCGTACACCGTCGTCGCTGGCAACCCGGCCCGACGGGTGGCATCCCTGCGGACCGAGTCGCCGCCGGCCGAGCCCGGGGCGGTCCGCGCCGGTGTGAGGAGCAACGGCGCGGACGACGCGGGGAGGCGCTCGCTCGAAGGCGGCGCATCTTAACCCTGGAGCTTGTCATGGCGATTGAGATGGAGAAGGTGATCGATGTCATCGTCACGGTCGGCAGCCTGCCGGCCGCGATCAAGCCCGATGACGACATCTACGACGCGGGGTTCTCCTCGATCCGCGCGCTCCAGCTGCTCACCGAGCTGGAGGACACGTTCAACGTGACGCTCCCCGACGACCGGTTCAGCGTCGCCCGCACGCCGCGCGCGCTGAGCGACCTCATCCAGGAGCGTGCCTCGTGAGGAAGACCGTCACCGTCGAGCTCGCGACGCCCGCGACCGAGATGGCGCAGGAGGAGATCCCGAAGCAGGTCGCCTTCCTCTCGAAGGAGATCTCGAACATCCGCTTCGTCCGCGACGGCGCCGCGCTGGAGTTCGAGGCCCCCGAGCAGAGCGCGGCCGATCTCGCGCGCGCGGCCGAGCAGCTCGCGCGCACCATGCAACGCAGCCTGCGCTCGCTCACGCGGAAGCTCGTGTACCGCAGCCCGGCGTGCGACCGGGTGGAGTTCCGCGGCGGCGCGCTCCCCGCCGGGATCACGCAGATGGGCCAGGGCCAGGTCGCCCTCGAGGGCATCCCGCTGCGGCTCTACCGCTACTTCGATCGCACGCTGGAGGCGCTCGGCGCGCCGTTCTCGCCGAGCCCGATCCTCGTGCCGACGTTGATCCCGGCCGCGACGCTGGCGAAGTGCGATTATTTCCGCTCGTTTCCCCACATCGTCACGTTCACGTGCCACCTGCCGGAGGACATGCCGCGCATCGAGGATTTCCGGGCGAGGCACCAGGACCGGGAGACGCTCGACGAGCGCGCGCTGAGCGACATGGCGCCGCCGGAGGTGTGCCTCTCGCCGGCGGTCTGTTACCACGTGTACGCGGCGAACCGGGACCGCGTGCTGCCGGCGGGCGGCGCGCGCTACGCCCTCGTGGGCCGCTGCTTCCGCTACGAGTCGAGCAAGATGGTCGACCTCCGGCGCCTCTGGGAGTTCACGATGCGCGAGATCGTCTTCCTCGGGTCGCGCGAGAGCGTCCTCGGGCTGCGCGAGCAAGGGAACGAGCTCGTGGCGCGCTACCTCGACGAGCACAGGCTCGCGGGCGAGATCCGGACGGCGAGCGATCCGTTCTTCATCGCCCCGGACGCGGCCGCCAAGACCTACTTCCAGATCAGCAGCGAGACGAAGTACGAGATCTCGCTGATGCTCCCGGAGGACGAGCGGGTGGCGGCCGGGTCGCTGAACTACCACACCGACTTCTTCGGCCGCGCGTTCAGCTGCGAGGTCGAGGGCGCGGGCCCGATGCACAGCGTGTGCATCGCGTTCGGCCTGGAGCGGTGGGTCTACGCGTTCCTCGCCCAGCACGGCAACGACCCGGCCGGCTGGCCCGACGTCGTGCGGCGCGCCCCGGAGATGAGCGGCCTGTAGCGCGGCGCTCGGGTTCCGTTTCCCGGGTGATTCTGCGAGGCTCGCGGTCATGCAGCTCGAGCACGTCGACCCGATGGCCGCGGCGGAGGAGGCCAGCCTGGTCCTGCGCGAGGCGTGGCCGCCGCCGGCCCTCCACTACACGGCCGACTACCTGCGGTGGCAGCTCGGCTTCCCCGGCCCGGCGCCGCGGGCCGTGCTCGCGCGCGAGGGCGGCGAGCCGGCCGGCTTCATCGGCGCCGCGCCGCGCCGCTTCCGCTTCGGCGGCGCCGTGTCGGCGGGGTACGTGCTCTCGTTCGTGAGCGTGCGCCCGAAGTTCCAGCGGCAGGGGCTGGCGAGCCGGCTGTACAGCGAGCTCCTGGCCGGCCTCCGCGCGTCCGGCTTGCCGATCGTCGTGTTCGTGGAGGCGCGATCCGCGCCCGCCCAGCGCGTGCTCTTCAAGGCGGTCGAGGCGGCCGAGCTCAAGCTGAAGCGGCTGGCCACGTGCCAGAACCACGGCTTCGTCCCCCGGGCGAGCGCCGCGCCGACGCGGGCCGTGGCCAGGCCGGCGGGGGCCGTGGACGACGTGCTCGCGGCGATCGCGGCGTGCGGCGACGAGCGCGTGCTCTGGTCGGCGCCCGACGCGGCGCAGCTCGAGCACAGCCTGCGCGATCCGCGGTCGCGCAGGCTGCTGCTCGTCGAGGAGGCCGGCCGGTCGGTCGGCGCCGCGGCGGTGTTCCTGTCCGAGATCGCGACCGCCCGGGGGATCGACCGGGTGGCGACGCTCGACGCGCTCTTCCTGCCCGAGCCGACCGCCGACCGGCTCGCGGCGGTGCTGCGCGCGGCCTCCGAGGCCTTCGCCGGGCAGGCCACCGCGCCGGTGGTGAGCGCGCCGAACCTGGCGATCGTCCCCCAGGACCAGCTCAGGCCGGCCGGCGCGCGCGCGACGGAGGCGACCTTCGACGCCTTCGTCGTGCACCCGGGGGACGGGCCGTGGCTGGACGCCGAGGTGACCAACCTCGAGGTCGTCTGACGCACCGGCGCGGCCGGGGATCCATCTGCGATCCAGATGGGATCCATGAGTGGAATGCCGATTCACAAGATGGATCGGTGGACGCATGCTGATGGGCATGGCAAACACCACTTCTTCGATGCAACTCCGCCGTTCCGGCGAGCGCGGCTATGCCGATCACGGGTGGCTGCAGTCATTCCACACGTTCTCGTTCGCCAACTACCAGGACCCGGACCACATGGGCTTCCGTGCGCTGCGGGTGATCAACGACGATCGCGTCGCGCCGGCGCGAGGGTTCGGGTCGCACCCGCACCAGAACATGGAGATCCTCACCTATGTTCTCGAGGGGGAGCTCGCGCACCGGGACAGTATGGGGAACGGGTCGATCATCCGCCCTGGCGAGGTCCAGCGCATGTCGGCGGGCACGGGCGTGTTCCACAGCGAGATGAACGCCTCGAAGACGGGCGTGACCCACCTGCTGCAGATCTGGATCCTGCCGGACCGGCCCGGGTATCCGCCGGGCTACGAGCAGAAGGCGTTCTCGGACGAGGAGCGCCAGGGCAAGCTGCGGCTCGTCGCCTCGCAGGACGGGCGCGATGGATCGGTGACGGTCCACCAGGACGTGAGCCTGTTCGCGGGCACCTTCGGACAGGGGGAAGAGGCGCGGTACGAGCTCGCGGCCGGGCGGAACGCCTGGGTCCACGTGGCGCGCGGGAGCGTGGAGCTGAACGGGACGCTGCTCGAGGCCGGCGACGCGGCCGCGATCGGCGCGGGCGGGGCGCTCCACCTGGTCGGGAAGGACGCGGGCGAGGTGCTGCTGTTCGACCTCGCCTGAAGGGCCGGGTTCGCCATCTCGGCCCGCGCGATCTCACCGGGGCTCGCCCTGGCGGAGATCGCGGCCACGGCCCTCGGCGTGCCAGGAGAGATCTGCAATCCGAGTAAGGATCTCCCTGTGTCAGACAGGCACCTCGCAGGCGGAGGCCCAGCCCGCCGATCGCCTCATCGGTCCTCGCGCCTCGCCGTCATCAGACGCACCATGTCGAGATCATCCGGGCTCCCGCGCTCGCCGAGCGCGCGGGCGACGCGCGCCTGGTCGGCGGGCGAGCGGTTCTGGCTCAGCTTGAGCTTGCCTTCGAGGCGGTCGATCTCGATGGTGAGCCCCACGATCCCCCGGAGGAGGTTCTCGTGGAGCTCGCGGTCGAGCTCGCTCGTGCTCCATGGCTCGGCCGCGCCGCGCTCATGGATGCCGGCGAGGTCGTCGAGCAGCCGAGTCAGATCGTCGCGGCTCATCGGCCCAGCGGCGCGCCCGTGGGCGTGCACCACGGCGTAATTCCAGGTCGGCACCTGCTTGCTCGGCTGCTCGTACCATCGCGGCGAGACATACCCGTGCGGCCCGGAGAACACAGCGACGATCGGCCTGCCGTCGGTCGCCACCCGCCAGATGCGGTTCGCCCGCGCGACGTGGGCGCGGAGCCGCCCAGAGGGCCCGGCGTCGCGATCGAGCACGAACGGCAGGTGCGCGATCTCGATGCCGCCCTGATCATCCGGCGCCATGAGGCAGCCGAAGCTATATCTCTCGACGAGATCGAGCAGCCGATCGCGATCAGTCTCCTGGAATGCCTCGGGCGAGTACATGCCAGGAGCTTACACCCGCTCCGCCGCGCGCAGCGCCGGGATGAGCGCCGCCCGGCGCGGCTCCCGTGCGGCCGCCCAGCTTGCTCGCGGGGCGGCGCCCGCTACATAGAAGCCCCTATGGACGCCATCGATCTCCTCGAACGCCACCACCGCGAGCTCGAACAGCAGTTCTCCGGCCTGAAGGAGGCCTCTTCCGTCTCCTCTGAGCAGTTTTCCTCGGCCGCCGACCTCCTCGCCACACACATCACGATCGAGGAACAGCACTTCTACCCCGCCGTCCGGGCCCGTCGCACCGAGGATATCCTCCTCGAGTCGCTGGAGGAGCACCTGTCCCTCAAGCGCGTGCTGGCCGATCTCGTGGCGCTCGACACGACGGATGAGAAGTTCGGGCCCAAGCTCCACGTGCTGGCCGAGCAGCTCGAGCATCACCACAAGGAGGAGGAAGAGCACCTGTTTCCCAAGGTCAAGAAGCTCCTCGACGACGGCGCGCGCGAGGAGCTAGGGCAGACGATGCAGGCGAGGATGAGCGAGCTGCGGCAGGGGGAGCCCCGCAAGCTCGTCCTGGCCCAGACCGACGAGGCGGCGCCCCTCGCCTGAGCCACACGCTATCCGTCCAGCGCCCGCCCGGCGGCGCTGGACGGGACGCACCGCCCTCCTGCGAGCCTCCCGGCCGCCACGATGGTCGCGACGGGTGTTGAAGACGACACCCCGGCGCAACGCCCCCGTGCCAAAGCCTTCTGTAAAAAACGTGAGCTTCCGCGAGCGCACGAGCACACTAAAAGTAAATATGTTCGAGGTGCACGCGAAAATTCGTAAGATCTAATACGATTTTTGTAGAATGGATTCCCGTACGGTTGTTATTGTACCCTACAGCGAGTCTTGCGGCAGGGGTCCGAGATGGCAGCGGGTGCGATGCATGCTGCGAAGAAACCGGTGGAGAGGGCCTGATGCCAGGCGCCGGCGGCTCGGCGCAGCGCGCGCGAGCGAGCGGCGCTGGCGCTCGCCGGTGCGGGCGAGCGCTGGACGGCGCGGACGGGGAAACTTCGAAGGAGGTAGGATGACGCCTCGACCTGTACTCTCGATTGACACGTCCTTCGATCCGGACAGCGCCTGGTTCGCGTCGGGTCGCACGCAGCTCTATGGGCGCATGGGAGAGCAGTTCTCCATCGTACCCTTCGGACGCGCGAGCGCGGAGCGGAGGAGGATCCTCCGCCAGATCGCGCGGGCCGAGGGCGGGGGCAATCCCTTCCGTGGGATCGTTGTGTCGTCCCACGGCAGGACGAGCTGCGTTGTGGACGACGAGTCGCCCGATGGCCTCCTGATATCGCATGAGAGCCCGGCGCAGGAGATCGAGCTCTGGGCGCGGGGCCGCGTTCTGTATTTCTGCTGTGGCGAGACGGCGAGCGGACCGCTGTTCGACCAGCTCCTCGACGCGGGCGCGCGAACGGTGGTCGGCTTCACCGGCAGGCTCTGCGCCACGACCGTCGACGGCAAGTTCTTCTGGCGGCAGCTCGATCAGGAGCTTGTGACCTGCGCGCTGCACGACCAGCTGGCGCCGGGCTTCGAGCGGGCAAGGCAGCAGTTCCTGGAGCGCGTCGCGACGCGGCTCGCGGCGCTCCCCGACGGAGCGGTCCGGGAAGACCTCTCGAGGACGATGGACCTGCTCGCGTCGATGGTGATCCGAGGCGCCAAGAAGGGGTAGCACCGCGCCGCCCACGCTCGTCTCCAGTCGCGCGGTCCGGTAGATCCAGGAGAGCGATGCGACGCAAGCCATCTATCCTGCTCTCCTCGGCGGCGCTCCTCCTCGGGGCCGCCGCGACCGGCGACGCCCTCGCCAGCCCGCGCCCGGCCGCGAGCGGCTCGGCGAGGACTCCCTCGTTCCTGGACGGCGGGCGCCGCGTCGCCGTCGAGCGGCTCGGGCCGGCCGCGCTGGGCGCGTCGGGCGGCGCGCTTTCCCCGGTGCGGCTCCACTACCCCGGCGGCCGCACGGTCCAGGCGAGCGTGGGCGCGACCGCGATCGTGAAGGTCGACCCGGGCGCCGAGGGCGAGCTCGCCGGCGCGGGACTCGAGGTGGTGAGGCCGCTGATGCGCTCGATCGGGCTATGGCTCGTCAGGGACACCGGCGGCGGCGACGGCCTCGATCTCGCCGAGCGCCTCCAGGGCGCGGCGCGGCCGGCCTTCCTGCGCGAGGCGATCCCGGACCTCCACGTGCGCCTCGAGGCGCGCGGCGCGCCGTTCACGCCGGACGACCCGCGCCTGTCAGGACAGTGGTACTTCGCCGACCTCAGGATGGAAGAGGCCTGGGGGCGCACGCGGGGAGACGCGGCCACCTCCATCGTCGTCATCGACACCGGCTGCGACCTCGATC
The DNA here is from genome assembly GCF_051521455.1 of Sorangium sp. So ce887. NCBI lineage: Bacteria > Pseudomonadati > Myxococcota > Polyangiales > Polyangiaceae > Sorangium > Sorangium sp. So ce887. Next base: position 9,309,550 of record NZ_CP150354.1, read on the forward strand.
ACCCCGACCTCGCCTCGAAGATGGATCCGGGCCTGGACGTCATCGATGGAGACGACGACCCCACCTACAAGCCGGGCGCAGCGGGCGTGAACCACGGGACCGCCTGCGCGGGCCTCGTCGCCGCCGACACCGACAACGGCGTCGGCATCGCGGGCGGCTGCCCCGAATGCAGGCTGCGGTGCGTGCGGCTGCTCGACGACGAGGCGCAGCCGATCTCCACCTCGGTCGACGCCTTCGAGTTCGCCCTGCAGGTGAACGCCGCCGTCGTCTCCAACAGCTGGGGATACGCCGAGCCGATGCCCGTCCCCCGGGTGGTCGAGGACGCGATCCACCGCCTGTTCGACGCCGGGCGCGACGGGAAGGGGGCGCTCGTCCTCTTCGCCGCCGGCAACGACGACCGGGAGATCCTCGACGACGAGATCCAGGCGGTGCGGGGCGTCCTCAACGTGGGCGCGGTCAACCACCTGGAAGAGGAGACGTCGTTCACGAACCGCGGGCGCTCTCTCGATCTCGTCGCGCCCACCGGGACGCTGAGCACCGATATCGCCGGGCGCGAGGGGGACAGCCCGGACGACTACACGTCGCTGTTCGGGGGCACCTCGTCGGCGTGCCCGGTCGCGGCCGGCGTCGCCGGGCTGCTCGTGAGCGCCGCGCCCGAGCGGACCTCGGTCGAGCTCTACGACATCCTGATCCGCACGGCGCGGCCGGCGCCGTACGCCATTCCCGACGAGAACGGGCACGATCCCATCTTCGGACACGGGATCATCGACCCGGTCGCGGCGCTCAGGGAGGTGCTCGGGGACGAGCCGCCACCGCCGCCGCCGGACGAAGGCGGCGACGACGAGCAGGCCGGCTGCGCGTGCGCGGCGGCCGGCGCGCCCCCGGTCGAGCGGCGCGGCCTCGCGGTCGCGGCGCTCCTCGGCCTCGCCGCGGCGGGGCGCCGGCGGCGCGCGGCAGGCGCGCGCCGCGGTGGGTGACGTCATGCGACCGGCCGCCGCCTGGCGCGGACGGCGTGCCGCTGCGCGAGGAGCCACGCGCGCGCCTCGGCCTCCGTATCGAAGAAGTGCACCGGATAGGACTGCTGCGTGAGGATCTGCACGCTCTTCGCCGCGAGCGTGGAGATGACGCGCACGGCGAAGCTCGCGCCGAAGATCGCGATCGCGTCGAAGCGCACGGCGCGCATCTCGCTCGCCATCACCTTGCGCGCCGACGGTGAGATGGTGCCGGTGCGGTGCGTATCGCAGAGCACGAGGACCTCCCGGCCGCTGTCCGAGAGGCGCTTGCACTCGGCGGCGATCGCGCGCGCCATCTCGTCCGACAGGTCGCCCTCGACCACGGTGCACAGGAACCCCTCCGGATCCTCGCGGAGAGAGAGGCTCGCGTGCTCGGGACCAGCGTCGCTCATGCGGACCATGGTAGCTTCTCGCGGGGAGCACGGGACCGGCTTTCCACGACGGTCAGCGCGGTCGACGCTCGGCCGCGGGAGCCCCTCTGCCGCGGCGGACGGGCCGGCTCGGCCGGGCGCCTCCGCGCGATCACGGCGCTCCTCGCCGGGTGCGCGATCGGCCGAGATCACCGGTGGATGCGCGTGAACCTGCGCCGGCGCAGGGCCAGCGCGAGCAGCGAAGCGCCCAGCGCCCAGCTCCCGGCAGCGGCGAAGCTCCCCGCCGCGGTGGACGGCGCCCCGACACGGCAGCCGCACCCTCCGTCGGCGTCGCCTTCGCCGCCCTCCAGCGGCGCCTCCCCTCCGGCGGCGCCGGCGCCACCCGCGCCGCCACCGCCGCCGCCTCCACCCCCGCCGCCGGCGCCGCCCTCCACGGCGGCCCGGCACGCCGCGACCTCGTCGGCCGTGCCGATGCACAGCGTCGGCTTGCGCGACTCGCCGTCCTGAAGGTCGTTCACCACGATCACGGCGAGGCCGTCGGCGTCGGCCGTGTCGACGAGCTCGGCGCCGGAGGCCACGTCGGCGGCGCGCACGACCTCGCCGTACGCGCGGCCGCGCCGCGCCGCGAGCAGCAGGGTGAGGCCGTCGCGCTGCGCCGGATCCTCCGCGGGCGCGGCGAGCGCGGCCGTCATGGCCGCGCGCCCGTCGGGCCGGACGCTGAAGTACTGCGCCGACGCATGGAAGACGCGGAGCCGGCCGGCGTGGGGCGCCGCGACCTGCTGCGGGGTGAGGCTCCTGTAGCCGGCCCCGGCGGCGTAGGAGCGCCCGGGATCCGCGTGGAGCCCGGTGAGCAGGTTCCATGTGGCGAACTCCACGAACGCCTCGGCGAACGTCGCCTGCGCGCTCGAGGAGAGCAAGGGGTCGAGCTGCTCGAACCACACGGGATCCGCCTCGCCGAACGCGCCGTCCTCGACGCGCTCCCAGAGCGAGCGGACCGTGCCGTCTCCGTAGCGCTCCTCGAGGAACTGGAAGAAGAGCGCGCTCCCGTAGCTGAAGGGGTCGACCGGGCCGGCGATGGGCACGTCGAGCGATCGATCCGTGTTCGAGAGGTAGCCGCCGACGAAGCCCTCGAAGTCCTGCAGCGAGGGGTCGAACGACTCGGTCGCCCAGACCGCGCTCCCCTCCATCATCAACGTGTCCTGGCCGTGATCGTAGGCCGCCTGCACGGCGTGGAAGAGCTCGTGGCTCCCGAGGATCCGGTTCGCGGTGCGCGTCGACGGATAGTCGTAGCCGGCGTAGTCGTTCTCCTGGGTCATGAAGCCGGCGCAGCGGTCCTCGCCGTCCGGGTCGCAGGCGTCGACGCGGAACACCCCGTCGCCGACGCCGGCGAAGTCGACGAGGTAGACGTCGAAGCGCCCGTCGCCGCCGTTGTCGGGGAGGTCCTCGTCGCTCCTCGGCGGCCGGAAGCCGAGGACGTCGCGGTAGTGGACGATCACCTCGTCGTAGATGGCGGCGACCTCCTCGACGAAGTCGGGGACGCCCGTCGCGTCGGCGTCCTCGCCGGGCACGGCGCAGCGCCCCTCGCGCGCGAAGTGGACAAGGAAGCTCCCGGAGGCCGACGCGAAGGTCTCGACGACGTCGCCCGGATCGAACCGGAACTGGAGGTCGGTGCCGCGCGTGTCGGGCCGTTCGAGCGGCGCCGCGGCGGGCCCGTCGAGCGCGCTTGCAGGCGCATCGCCGGCGCAGGCCGCGAGCGCCGGGGCCACCAGGGCGGCGAGCGCCGGCGCGAGCCGGGCCGCGGCGCCCCCGGCGCGGCGGCGCCGCGCGGAGACGGAGCGCCCGGCGCCGGAGGGCCGGGTCACGGGAGGAAGGCCCACCGGAGCTGGAGGGTGGCGGCGCCGGTGTCCCCCATCTCGACCATCCCGGTCTCCTGGCACTGCGCCTGGGCCTCCTCGTTGTAGAAGTGCGTGACGGTCAGCTTGAGCCTCCGGCCGTCCGCGAGCCGGACGACGTAGACGACGCCGCTCATCTCCACGCAGCCGGGGTACTTCCAGTAACCGGAGAGCGCGGTCGCCGGGGACTCCAGCCCGGAGCCGTCGGCGATGAGCTCGCAGCTCTCGGTGAAGTACTCGTCGCTGCGGAGCCTCAGCTCGCCGGGGGCCTCGGCGAGCGCGTCGTAGTCCGGCGTGCCCGGGAGCCGCGCCGCCATCACGCAGGACGGCCCGGAGTGGCCGCTGTTGATGCGCACCACGTAGCGCCGGAAGGCGACATCCCAGTCCATCGATCCGAGCGACGCCTCGTCGGAGATCTCGACCTTTTCGAGGCCGCCGTCGGTGAACCGGGCATAGACGTAGGCGTCGGGCTCGGGTGCGGAGTAGCCGCCCGCGGTGGCGTCGACGAGGGAGCGGTACCCCTCGCCGTCCTGCTCGTTGCTGAGCTCCCCGGGCGCCACGGTGGACTGGAGGTTCATCTGCTGGAAGACGTCGTCCTCGCAGGGCACCGGCGTCGGCTGCGAGCACGCGGGCTCTGGCACCGTGGTGGTGCCGCCGCCTGCTCCCGCGCCGCCGGCGCCGAACGAGCTCGGCGGGTCGTCGGAGCCGCAGGCGCACAGGGCGAGCAGGCCGATGCCGGCGGCGAGGAGAGCGGACGCTGAGGCGGAGCGCATGGGCGGCATCGTAACAGAAGCCCGGGCCGGGGCGCTCGCTACGGCGCGCCGCTGCGGCGGTAGAGCCACCAGTCGCCGACGTGATCGACGGGGACGATGCTCGGGTCCTTCGCGAAGAGGTGATCGGCCCCCGCCCGGCGGCGGACGAGGAACCAGTCGAAGAAGGCGCCGTGGCGCCGCACGTCGAACTTCTCGGGCGTCCACTCCCACCGGAGCGGCGTCGGCGGCGGGACGACGGCGCCCGGCTCCGAGCGAGGCCGGTAGGCGACCGGCGAGGCGTCCCAGACGGCGAAGTGGAAGCTGAGCCAGCCGCCCCGCGTGGCCTGGACCCAGGCGGGGAGATGGATGAACGGGGTCGTCGACCGGGTCGAGCCGCCGTGATCGAAGACGAGGTAGAGCAGCCTGGGCGCGCGCGGGATGCGGGCGATGATGGCGTCGAAGTCCCGCGTGCTGTGGTCGAAGCGGCGGTAGTTGTCGCGCGCCACGGCGCCGAGGGAGATCGCCGCGGCCGACAGCGCGAGCACGGCCGGCACCTTGAGCCAGGGCGATCGCGGCAGGTCCGGGAAGGCGCCGAGGGCGAGGAACAGGGCCGCGACGATCTCGCGCGGGTAGACGTACCACCAGAGGCCGATCTGCAGCGGCAGGCTGAGAAACAGGCCCAGGAACACCGCCGCGCAGGCGACCGGGACGAGGGCCGCGAGGCGCGCGAAGGCCCGCCGCCGCGCGTCCGCGGCGAGCGCGGGCGCCGGCGCGGCGGAGGCGCCGGCGAGCTGCGCGGCGGCGCCTCCGGCGCACACGAGCAGCGCGGCGAGCACGAGGCGCGCCGCCCGGTGGGCCGCCGCCGCCTCGACGGGATCGGTGAAGCTCGTGAACAGGAGCGAGGGAACCTCGCCGAGCCGGTCCCAGTGGAGCGCGGGCGCGAAGGGCGCGCCGTGGAGGGTGTCGGTCCGGACCGCGAGCCACACGGCGAAGAGGACCAGCGAGGGCGCGAGCGGCAGCGCGATGGGGCGGAGCCGCCGCGTCGCCGGGAACACAACGATCGCCGCGCCGATCACGGCGGCGATCGCGAACGGGAAGCGGAAGACGTGGGTGAAGAACAGCGCGACGAGCGCGAGCGCGAGCGCGATCTGGCGGCCGCGCGAGGGGCGATCGAGCAGCAGGAGCGTCAGGCCGATGACCATCGCGAAGAGGCCGAGCGCGCCCATGTGGTTGAGGAAGCCCCAGTGCGTGAGGTTGCACCAGACGAGGAGGAGGCCGAGGACGCCGAGCAGGGGGCTCCGCTTCAGGCCGTGGAAGAGGACGGCGAGGCCCGCGGGCAGGAGCGCGAGCATCGCCGCCGCCGCGACCTTCACCGCGGCCACGGGAGGAAGGACGAGCATGAGCAGGGCGCCGATCGCGTACATCGACAGGTACGGGACCGCGAGCGGCTGGAGCGTGAACTGCTCGCGGAAGTGCCACGCCGGATCGAGGTAGTGCCCGAGCGCCGCCGTCTGGGCCGCGTGGAACGGGAGATCGGTCATCGGCGGATAGCGAACGACCGCGAGCGGGACGCCGATCACATAGACGGACACGGCGACGACGACGAGCGCGAGCGCCGCGCCGAGGGGCGCGCGACGCGCGGCGCCCGCGGCGCGGCGCAGCGGGCCGGAGAGCGCGCGACGCGCGGGGCCGGGCGCGGCCGGAGGCTCCGCCGGGAGGGAGGGGGTACCCAAGATGGCGGGAAGCTACCATCTCGGAACCGCTCGGGGATTCCGTTCGGCCGCTCGCCTCGCAGGGCCCGCGGCGGCCGCGCGTCACCGGGAGCGCGGCGCGCGGGATGCGCACGGGCGCGGCCGCTCGCGCTCCGGGGGATCTGCAGATCAGGGGTCCTCTTCGCCCTCCGGGCCGGAGGCCTCGTCCTCCGTGCTGGAGACGGGCGGCTCCTCCACGCCGAGCAGGCCATCGACCTCGGACCAGAGCGCGTCGAGATCGAGCGACAGCCCCTCGCACCCGGGCACGGGTCGGAGCACCCCGCTCGAGGCGCTCGCCGCGTACGTGTAGCGGCCGCTCGCGTCGAGCTCGAGGATCTCGACGGTCCTGAATTGCGGGTCCACGATCCAGTAGAACCGCACGCCGAAGGAGGCGTACTCCTTCACCTTCTCGACGCGATCGCGCCGCACGTCCCGCGGCGTCGGGGAGACGACCTCGACCATGACGGCGGGCGGGGTGCGCGCGGCACCCCGGCGGGGAGGCCTGGGCTCGCCCGGGAGGAACACCGAGAGGTCCGGTTTGCGACCGCGCGTGCCCTGCAGCGCGAACTTGGCCCCGGAGGCGAACACGAACCCGCCGGTCTGAGCGAGCCAGCGTCGCAGGGTCTCGATGAGCCAGCCGACGACCAGCTCGTGCACGAAGTCAGGCACCTCTTCCTCCACGAGGCGTCCGCCGACAAGCTCTCCCGGCTCGTCTTCCGGCATGATTTCCCACTCGGCGAGGGTCATGGGCCGGCCGGGCGGGACATTGTCGATTGCGCCCTGATGCATGGTCCAAAGTTATCACGAGGCGTCCGGGAGGCTGGCGCCTCGCCGCCGGCCCCGCTGCGCGGGCACCCCACGGTGGAGAGGTCGCGACCTTCCGGCGCGGCCTTCCCGAAGGGGGCGGATCGATCTCGACGGGCGGCGCAGCGGGAGCTTCTCACCTCTCCCGAAGGCCCCATCGACGGTAGGCTGCGCGCAAGTTGCTCCCCCCGCGCCCCGCCCCTCGCCCAGCCGATCTGCGCGGCCTCCCCGCCGCCTCCCGCCTCGAGACCCGAGCGGCGCTCGCCGTCACCGCCGTCGCGACGGCGTGGTTCGCGCTCGCGGCCGCGTGGGAGATGTTCGGGCCCCTGCTCGCCGGCCACTACGCGTCGTCGGCGGGCGTCGGGATCATCGCGGAGAACATGCTCCGCTGGGAGATCCTCGGGCCCGTGTGGGAGTACACCGCGAGCCGGCCGGCGCCGGCGATGTACTACTGCCACCACCCCTGGGGGATCTTCTGGACGACGGCCGCGTTCATGGAGGTCTTCGGGCGGCACGACGTCATCTGCCGCCTGCCCGCCGTCCTGCTGAGCGCCGCGACGCCGCCCCTGCTCTACGCCATCGGCCGGAGCGTCTACCGCCCCGCCGCGGGGGCGGCCGCGGCGGCGTCGTTCGTCGTCCTGCCGATCACGCTGGCGTTCGCGAACCTCAACGCGCTCGAGGTCCCGGTCATGGCCTGGACGCTGCTCGGGCTCTGGGGATACGTCCGGCTGACGCAGACGTCCCGGCGCCGCTACCTCGCGGTGAGCGCGCTCGGGCTCGCGCTCGGGATGCACGCCGACTGGCCCGCGTTCGTGCTCACGGGCGGGCTGCTCACGTTCGGAGCGATCCGGGCCTACCTGCTCCCGAAGCGCTTCTTCGGCCCGATCCACGATCGGCGCTACGCGCAGTGGTGGGTGCTCACCGCCTTCCTCGCCGCGCTGACCGCCGCGCTCTACCTCGCCCTGTTCCACCAGGCCGGCAAGCTCGGCGACCTCCTGGGGAGCTACGGGTTCCGCTCCTCGGGCAACGCCGAGCCGCTCGCCAGGGTGCTCGCGAGCCGGCGGTACTGGATCGAGCTCTCGTTCACGCCGATCGCCATCGCCGCAGGAAAGCTCGCCGCGATCGTCTGCGCCGCGCGGCTCGTCCTGCTCCGGCGCGAGCACGACGCGCTGCCGCTGCTCTACCTCGCGACGGCGACGGTGCAGTACGTCGTCTTCCGCCAGGGCGCCGACATCCACATCTTCTGGCCGCACTACTTCGGGGCCTACTTCGCCCTCGCCGCCGCCGCCCTCGTCGAGACCGGCGCGGCGCTGCTCGAGCGCGCCGCCGCCGCGCCGCTGGCCCACGGCGCTGCGCCGCCGCCCGCGGGGCCGGCGCTCGTGGCGCTCGCGCTGTGGCTCGCGCCGCTCGCCGCCGTCCTGCGCGACGGGCTCCCGGCGCTGCGGTACGCGCGCGAGACGGGCGGGCGCTTCAACGAGCGGGGGCAGCTCATCCACTCCGACGGGGCGAAGACGGCGTTCCTGCGCTGGCTCGCGCCGAGGCTGCCCGAGGGCGCGCCCGTCGAGAAGCACGAGGGCATGAAGGCCACCTGGGCCCAGGTCTGGGCGCTCGGCGGGCGCGTCGTGAAGCCGACCCGGCCCGCGCCGAAGGAGACGCCGTCGCGCGGCGCCTACCTCGCGGACACGCGCTTCCTGCTCGACCGGGACCAGGCGAGCCTCGCGCGGCGCTTCGACATCACGGCGGTGGGCCCGTTCTGGGCGCTCGGCGCGGGCGTCGGGACGCCCGCGCCGCCGGCGCAGGGGGCGCGCGGCATCGAGGCGTTCTCCTTCCGCGAGCGGGAGCCGGGGCTGCTCACCTGGTACCTCGTCTCGGGCACCGAGCCCGAGCGCGAGATCGTGCCGGACCCGTTCCTCACGTGGGAGCTCCGCACGCACTTCGGACAGCCGGCGGAGCCGCCGGCCGGGCCGCCGGAGACGCTGGAACAGAAGCGGATCGCGCACAACATCGCGCTGGCGGCGGGCGACGACGCGCGCGCGGCGGCGCTCCGAGCCGAGATCACCGCCGCGCTCGCGCCGCTCGGGGCGCGGTTCGACGACGGCACGGAGCTGCTCGGGACGACGTTCCACGAGGGAGCGCGCTCGCTGCTCACGATCGTCGTGCGCGCGGGCGGGCCCGCGACGAGCGACGTGGCGCTCACGGTGCGCTCCCGGGTCGTCGAGCGCGCCCCGCTGTCCACGACGATGGCGGACCCTGTCGACCGCGAGGTCGGCCTCCCGACGGCGATCTCGCCGCAGCGCTGGAGGGCGGGCTTCCTCTATGCCGATCCGGTGCCGATCCGGAAGCGACCGGGGACGGAGGTGTTCTGGGCGTCGCTGAGGGCCCGCGACCGGGGTCGCGCGCCGCGGCTCGTCGACAGCGGCGGCGCGCCGGAGGTCGAGGTGCTGCGGCTGCGCTGATCGGGGACGCGCCGCCATCCTCGTGGACAAGGCCCCGCATTCCGGTTTTACCTTCGGCATGAGCTCTCGCCGAACAGGTCTGGTTCTGGTCCTCGCGCTCGCGGCGGGCTGCGCGCCGCCACCCGCCCAGGCGCCGGCGCAGCCCGCCCCGCCGGAGCCGGCGGGCACGACATCCGCCGAGCCGACCGGCACGACGTCCCTGACGACGGCGGGCCCGACGCCCGCCGGCAGCGAGGCGCCCCCGCCGGCCTCGCAGGTCCCCGGGGCGGCCGTGCCGGTCGAGGCGGCCGCGCCGAAGCCGGCCGCCCCGAGGGGCGACGGGAACGTGAAGCCCGGGGCGGCCACCGCGACCGGGACGCTGGGGGGCAACATCTCGGAAGCGCAGGTCCGCGACGTCGTGGAGAAGTACGGCCAGCAGTTCGACGAGTGCTACAAGATCGGCGTCAAGAGCTCGCCGAAGTTCGTCGGGAAGGTGACCGTCAAGGCGACGATCGGCCCGAGCGGCAAGGTCAACAAGGCAGACGTCGTGAGGTCGACGGCGAAGAACCAGCAGGTCGACCGCTGCGTGGCCGATGCGTTCGAGAAGATGGAGTTCCCCCCGCCGCAAGGCGGGATGACGACCGTCATCACCTTTCCCATCGAGTTCAGCGGCGTCGAGCTGTTGCAACCCTGAGAGGGCCCCGGGAGCGAGAGCACGGCTGGCCCGGGAGAACGGCTGGCCCGGGCGTCGCCGGCTCCCACGAACAGCCGATCCGCCACAGGCGGCCAGCGCGTGGCGATCTGCGCCACCCGAGGCGGCTTGTCCGCGTGGCCGCGCCGAGCGCGCGCGCCCGTGCGATGCATTCGCTCGGGCTCGGCCGAGCAGGGCGCCCATGCCGGCGAGGGCACGGAAGCTGCTAAGCGCTGGCGGCCGGGTGGTGGCCGGATTTGGACATGAAGGCGGGAAGGCGGGAAGAAAAGATCAATGATCTTCCTGCCTTCCCGCCTTCGTGGGATTCACTCCGGGGCCAATTAGGCCACCCCGGCGGCCGGGGCGGCGCGACGCCCGCGGCCGGTCGCGTTCGAGATGCACTATCGCCGGGGACGGCACGGGGGAAGAAGCATGGAGCGGATGGAAGTTCAGCGGGATGTCCGGAGCGCCCTCGCGATAGCCTATGAGCTCTCGCGCCACGAGCACGTGCTGAACAGGGAGCATGTGTCTCAGGCGCTCGGCGAGCTCAAGGACGAGCTCGCCCGTATCGAGGCGAAGCTCGGAGGCGAGCGCATCCACGAGGTCACCGCGGAGGGGTTGCCGCCCGTGCTCAAGCATCTCGAAGGGCTCGTGGAGGACGCCGATCCGGTCGTCGGCGATCAGATCAAGGCGCTGATGCGGAGCGTGGAGCGCATCGCCAGGGAGCTCGTCCCGGGGCCGTAGCCAGATCGGGAGTCCGGCTACGGACAGCAGGCATAGACCGCCTGGAGCGAGCCCGCCCCGCACGGCATGCTCGCGGCAGCATCGAAGTAGCGGAGCGGCAGCCCCAGCGCCTGGCAGATCGCGAAGGCCTCGTCCTTCAGCGCGGTCGGGTCCTCACACGTCACCCCGTCGCCCACCAGGCCGGCGGTGCAGCCGGGACCTTCCCACGGCGGCGGAAGCGGCGGCGGCAGCGGCGGCGGCTCCTCCGGCGGCGGCGCCGGCCACGGCGGGCAGCACAGGTACGTCGCCTCGCGCACGCCCCCGCCGCACACTTCGTAATCTCCCTTGTCGAACTGGAGGTCGCGCAGGACCAGCCCGGCCTCCTCGCAGATCGGGGTGCCCTGCGCGATCAGCGCGCTCGGGTCCTGGCACGTCACCCCGTCGCCCAGGACTCCGCTCGTGCAGTCGTCCGCGCAGGTCACCCCGTCGAACAGGAGACCGCCGGAGCAGGCCTCCTCCTCTCCGGGCGTCGCGCCCGCCTCGGCTTCGGGCGTCGCGCCCGCCTCGGCTTCGGGCGTCGCGCCCGCCTCGGCTCCGGGCGTCGCGCCCGCCTCGGCTCCGGGCGTCGCGCCCGCCTCGGCTCCGGGCGTCGCGCCCGCCTCGGCGGTGCTCGTGTCGAGGTCCTTGCCGTCGGGGGAAACGCCCTGCCCGGCGGTGGTCGCGTCGAGGCCATCGCCGGACCGGGTACCGGTCGAGCAACCCGCGAGGAGCGCGGCGCCGGCGACCGAGAGGACGGCAATCGACCGATGATCAAATCGCATGAGATCTCCCTGGCCTCGCCGTGAGCCGCGAGGATGGCTGTGACGCGCGGCCCGCTGCATCGCGCGGCGCCGCGTCGTCATTCGCCATGATCCAACCGCGAGCAGAGCTCCGGTTTCCTGGACACGCGTCGTTTCGTGCGGACCTCGGCTACGGACAGCAGGCATAGACCGCCCGGAGCGCTCCCGCCCCGCACGGCATGCTCGCGGCATCGAAGTAGCGGAGCGGCAGCCCCAGCGCCTGGCAGATCGCGGAAGCCTCGTCCTTCAGCGCGGTCGGGTCCTCGCACGTCACCCCGTCGCCCACCAGGCCGGCGGTGCAGCCGGGACCGTCCCACGGCGGCGGAGGCGGCGGCGGCTCCTCCGGCGGCGGCGGCGGCGCCGGCCACGGCGGGCAGCACAGGTACGTCGCCTCGCGCACGCCCCCGCCGCACACTTCGTAATCTCCCTTGTCGAACTGGAGGTCGCGCAGGACCAGCCCGGCCTCCTCGCAGATCGGGGTGCCCTGCGCGATCAGCGCGTTCGGGTCCTGGCAGGCCACCCCGTCGCCGAGCGTGCCCGAGATGCACTCGGCCGGCTCGACGCAGCGGTACTCGACGCGCCGGAACAGCCCGTCGCCGCAGGCGTCGCGCAGGTCGACCTCGGCCAGCTCGCGCAATGCGCCCTCGCACGCGCCGCGCGCCCTCTCCTTCAGCGTCTCGGCGTCGGTGCACTCGGTGTCCAGCGCCTCGGCCGGCTCGCGGGGCGCTCCCTCCTCGTCGCGCGGGCTCGCGGGCGGCTCGTCGTCCGCGCGCGCGGTCTCCTCGTCGCCCGCGCGCCCGGCCGCGCCGGGGCCGCGCTCCTCGGGCCGGGGCACCGGAAAGAGCGGCAGCTCGCGGACATCGGACGGCCCGAGAGCGCCGGCGTCGCGGGGCGCCAGCGCGGGCCCGCGCCTCGGCTGCACGGGCGTGCGGCTCGGGCCAGGCAAGCTGTCCGGCGCCGCCCGGGGCGGGCCCTCGATGTCCGCCAGCGGCGCGTCCTCGGCCCGCAGGCGCGGATCGAGCGGGAGCGCGCGGCGGCGCGGGGCGGGCGCGGGGGCCACCGGCGCGGGCGGCGGGGGCACGCTGGGCCGCGCGGGACCGGGCTCCGCTCGGCGGCCGTCGGCGCGGGGCTCGCCGGCGATCGGATCGGCGGGCGCGGCCAGCCTGCGGGCGGCCACGCCAAAGCGCTCCACCGCGCGCCGGGCGCCGTCGTCGAGGCCGAGCGCGAGCGCCGCGGCCGCGACCAGGCCGACCGCGATCGGGCGCCGGAGGCCCCAGGCCGCGCCCCGCAGCGCGGACCGCGCCTGGCCCGCCTCGGGGGCGCTGAGGCGCGCGCGGAGCCGCGCCTCGAGCTCGGGCCGCGGCGCCACGCCGGCGAGCTGCTCGTCGAGCGCCCGCAGCTGCGCGACGAGGTCGTCGCGATCAGACGTCGCCATGATCCACCTTCCATCCGGCGCCGCCGACGTGCTGCACCGCCCGCTGGATGAGCTTGCAGACGTAGCTCTTCGAGTGGCCGAGGACCCGCCCGATCTCCTCCTGCTCCTTGCCGTCGAGGTAGTACATCGAGAACGCGATGCGCTCCTTGATCGGCAGCGCGTTCAGCGCGTCGAATGCCCGCCGGAGGTCGTCGCGGGCGATGGCGAGCACGTCCGGCGGCCGGGGCTCCTGCTGGTGCTCGCCGAGCAGCCAGCGCACCGGGGCGAGCGCGAGGAAGCGCTCGCGCCGCAGGCGGTTGAAGCAGCGGTTCGTGGTGGCCCGGTACAGCCAGCCCTCGAGGTCGTCGAGATCGGTGAGGGTGGGCAGCGCCTTGAACAGGTCGAGGAAGACGTCCTGCGTGACGTCCTCGGCCCACGCCAGGTTTCCCTTGCCGTAGCGGAGCGCCAGCCGGTGCACGAGCCGGTGGTGACGGCGGTAGAGCGCCTCGACCGCCCCGGCCGACCGCGAGGCCGGGCGCCCGGAAGCCGTGCCGGGCGGAGGCGCATCCGACCGCTGCTCGCAGGAGAGCGGACGGAGCGCCTCGGCGACGTCCGAGGAGGCGAGGTCGTGGCTGCGCAAGGACGGATCCCTTGCTGCCATCACACACGAGCCGGCCGGCAGTTTCCTGAATCGTCGCCCGGGCGCCCGCGTCGCCCCACGCCGCCGGCCCCCTCACCGGGTCGCGCTCGCGGCGTCTCGCCCGCGCCGCGCCCACGCGCGGCAACCCCGTGGCGCACGGGGCTCAGGCTCAAGCCCTCTCCCGGACCGAGGCGAGCCGTGATTCAAATCAACTGAAGCCCTCGCCGTGAAAGCGACCTTCGTTCCCTCCGGGACCTCCCCTCCGCTTCAGGCTGCCGGGGCCGAAGACCGCCGCGCGGCCAGGGTGAAGCCGAGCGTCTCGGTGGGATCGGGCAGCGCGCGATCGAGCACGCGCGCGCCCGCGGCCACCGCGATCATGGCCGGCGCGACCAGCGGCAGCGTCCACAGGCGCGCTCCGCGGCCTTCGGAGGCCTCATGGCCGAGCTTGCCCATCGCCTGCGCGACGCCGCCGATCCGCGCGACCTGGAGCGCCAGGTAGCTGTTCACCTTGTGCCCGAGCAGGCTCCAGAGGCTGCCGTGAGGGCAGATCTCCTCGATGATCAGGCCGGCGCGGCCGCACAGCGCGCGGAGGCCGTGGGGGCTGAAACGGAAGTAGTCGTGCGGCTCCTCGTGCAAGCGGAACGAGAAGGGCGCGCTCAGGATGAGCAGGCCGCCGGGGCGGAGGACGCGCGCCATCTCGGCGACGAGCGCCTCCGGGCGGGGGGTGTGCTCGAGGACCTGCACGCTCAGCACGGTGTCGAAGCTCGCGTCGGGGAAGGGCAGCCGCTCGCCGTCATAGAGCATGTCGGCCTTGCCGCGCGAGCGCGCGGCCGTGGCGCCGAAGGTCGCCTCGTGCTCCACGCCGAGGTACTCGAGAACGTGCGGGAGGAAGAGGTGCTCATACGGCTTGTCGCCGCAGCCGACGTCGAGCAGCCGCCCGCGCGCCCGCGGGGCGAGGCGAGCGAGCGAGCCCACGACATGGGTGAGCTGGAGATCCACCCAGTCCGACGCGGCCCGCGCCGCGCGCCCGAGCGCCGGGCGCCGGAGCAGGGCCAGCAAGAGCTCGTTCATGGCCGCCTCTTACCACGGCGCCTCACGCCCCCGGAGACCCGCGCGAGCGCGGCCCCGCGGGGCTCATGCTGCCCGGAAGCCCTGGGCGCGCCGCGGGCCGGTCACGGTCCGGTAGAGCGCCTCGTACCTCCCCACCATCACGGTGCTGCTGAAGCGCTCGCGGGCGCGGCGCGCGCAGGCGGCGCGATCGAAGCGCGCGAGCCCCGTCGCGAGCGCGGCGAGGCGCGCGGCGTCGCCCGGCGCGGCCAGGAAGCCCGTGACCCCCTCGTCGACGATCTCGGGGAAGGAGCCGCGGCGAAAGCCGAGCACCGGGGTGCCGCAGAGCATGGCCTCGATGGCGATCAGACCGAACGGCTCCTCCCACTGGAGCGGGCAGAGGACGGCGCGCGCCCCGCGCAGGAGCGAGACCTTGCGACGGTGGTCCATCTCCCCGAGGTCCGATGCGCCGTGCTCCCGGAGGCGCGGGGCCACCTCCTGAAGATAGTAGAGACGATCCCTGGGGTGCGCGCGGCCGGCGAGCCGGAGCGGCATGCCCGCGGCCCTCGCGATGTCGAGGGCGAGGTGGGTCCCCTTCTCCTCGGCATAACGGCCGAGGTGCGCGAGGTAGCCCTCGTCGGCCAGGCTCGCCGGATAGCGCGCCGACGTGACGCCATGGTGGATCACGCACGAGCGCGGGAGCGCGATCTCGAGGGAGCGCTGCCGCTCGCTGATGGCCACGTACGCGACCTCCGGGTGCTGCGCGTAGATGCGCGAGCTCTCGTCGCAGGACGCGTGGTGCAGGGTCTGCACGGCCGGGAGGCCGGCGAAGCGGGTGAACGGGACGGCGATCGGGCTGTTCACGTGGATCAGGTCGAACCTGTCCTCCCGCGCGATCTCCGACACGGCCCACGCGACGTGGTTGACCTCGTCCTCCGGCGTGGGAGGCCAGCACGGGCTCCCGTAGAGCGACCGGCGGCGGCAGGTGACCACCGAATCGCCCGTCGCGAAGAGCGTCACCTCGTGCCCGCGCGCCGACAGCCCCTCGGCGAGCTCGTAACAGAACAGCTCGGTCCCTCCATATCCGGAGGGCGGCACCCGGATGAACGGGGTGGAGATGATCGCGATTCGCATGCTCGTTGCTCCTCGATCGCCGCGGCGCCGCGCCGCGACCGGGTCGTCATGCTCGGCCCCGCTCGAGGCGGAGCGCATGCCCGGGATCGAACACATCAACGAGCATGCCAGCAGGGGGCCCCCGCCCGCCCCAGCGAGGGAGCGCGCGGGGGTCAAGCCGCCTCGACGCCGCAGGGCCGCCGCCGGCCAGCGCGATGCGGCCCCGCGACGGGCGGCGCGGCGCGCTTTCAACAGGCGTCCCGTGCGTCTAGGATGCCCGCCCGCTCGTCCGCGCCGCGGGGCAGCGCAGGGAAGCGTCGACGGCCTGCGGCGTCCAGCCAACCTGCACACAGGTGGACCATGACTTCGAGATCGAATCGATACGGATCCGCGCTCGCCTTGAGCATTTCGCTGCTGGCCACCTCGGGCTGCCAGCTGATCACGATGCCCGATCGCAGCCTGATCGGCGAGGGTACGGGCGGGAGCGGCGGACAAGGAGGCGTCGGAGGAGAAGGCGGCGTCGGCGGCAATGACGGCGGCGGCGGGGGCGACGGCGGAGCCGGGGGCGACGGCAATGACGGCGGCGGGGGCGGCTCCGGGGGCGACGGCGGAGCCGGGGGCGACGGCAATGACGGCGGCGGGGGCGGCTCCGGGGGCGACGGCGGAGCCGGGGGCGACGGTGGCTCTGGGGGCGACGGTGGCTCTGGGGGTGGCGACGGTGGCTCTGGGGGTGGCAACGGTGGCTCCGGCGGTGGCAACGGTGGCTCCGGCGGTGGCGGCGGTGGCAACGGTGGCTCCGGCGGCGGCGGAGTCGGAGGCGACGGCGGAGTCGGCGGAGTCGGAGGTGACGGCGGCGACGCTGGAGTCGGTGGCAACGGCGGCGGCGACGGCGGGTCCGGCGGCGGCGACATCTGCACCGACGACGCGGACTGCTCCGAGCCGGCGAGCGAGTGCGCGGTCGCGAGGTGCGTCGA
The DNA here is from genome assembly GCF_051521455.1 of Sorangium sp. So ce887. Lineage (NCBI taxonomy): Bacteria > Pseudomonadati > Myxococcota > Polyangiales > Polyangiaceae > Sorangium > Sorangium sp. So ce887. The sequence goes on from NZ_CP150354.1 coordinate 9,326,009, forward strand.
CGGCGGGTGCGCCACCGAGCCCGTGGCCCCAGGGACCCCCGCGGAGATGCAGATGACCGGCGACTGCAGCGAGCGCCTCTGCGACGACGACGGCGCGGTCGCGGAGGTCGACGACGACGACGACGTGCGCGACGACCGCAGCGAGTGCACGGTCGACTCCTGCCGCGAGGGCTCCCCGATCCACGAGCCGATCGCGGTCGGCACCGCGTGCTCCCTGGGCGACGGCGGGCTGTGCAACGCCGGCGGGGTCTGCGTGCAGTGCCTGGTCCACGCGGACTGCCCCACCGGGATGTGCATCGACCAGGTCTGCCAGGAGCCCATTTGAGAGGACGGCGTCCTCGACGGCGCCGAGGGCGGCATCGACCGCGCCGCCCTCAGCGCTCCAGGTAGATCTCGAAATCCTCGATGCGCACGGCGAGCTCGTAGCGATCGTCGATGAGACCCGCCAGCGCCGGGAACCCGTCCAGCGTGTCGCGCGAGTCGAGCGCGTCGCCTGTCACCGAGGGGAAGACGTCGTGGCGCTCGACCACGATCGCGGCCGGAGGGCTCGCGGCGAGGTCGCGCATCAGCGCGTCGCGCGCCTCCTGCCGGGCCCACGCCGCGCGCTGCGGGACGTTGTAGAGGTATCGCGTCGCCGGCGGGCGATCGGCGAGGTCGTAGACCACCGGCTCGAACCCCCACACGAACACGGGCCGCCCCGGCGCGACGCGCTCGCGGAGCCACGCCGCGACCGCGCGGTTCGCCGCGGCGTTGACGTCGGCGACCGAGGCGAGGCGGTCGAGGCGGCCCTGGTCCCGCGCGCCCGCGGCGAGCAGCGCGATCCGCTCGGCGCAGCGATCGATGTAGTCGTCGGCCACGTCCTTTGTCGCAGAGCGGGCGAAGGCGGTCGCGATGATCGCCGCGACGAGCGCGGCGGCCGCCCGCGCGCCGAGCCGAACACAGCGCTGCCATGCCTTCCAGAGGCCGAGCGCCGCGAGCATCGCGGTGAGCGGCCAGGTGGCGCCGTAGTGGTAGGGGAAGAACTTCGCCTGCATCACCACGCCGACGAGGTGCATGGCGATCACGCCCGAGAGCAGCGCCACGCCCGCCCGCTCGTGGCGATCCGGGTGCAGCGCGAGCAGGCAGGCGAGCCCGAGCGCGATCGGGCCGGAGTACCGGATGAGCCACTCGCCGACGCCGTGCCACGCCCTGTCGAGCACGCTCGCGTCGCGCCACCCGAGCGCGGTGTAGTGCGGCGTGAAGACGAAGAGGACCTCCCACAGATCGCCGAGCGCCCCCTTCGCGGCGAACCACGCGACGCAGGCGAGCACGGGGAGCACGCCGCCCAGCGCGATGAGCAGGGCAGGCCGGAGCGCCGCCCAGAGGAGCGCGGTCGCGGCCCGGCGCGCCGGCGCGCCCTCGATCGCGGGCCGAGCTGCCTCGATCGCGCCCCGTCCGGCGCCGCGCGCCGGGCCGCGCCGCGCGAGCGCCGAGCCGCGCCGCGCGAGCTCCACGAGGGCGGGCGCCGCCAGCGCGGCGGCGAGCACGACGCCGCCGCCGGCGAGGGGCGGCTTGAGGAGCCCGGCGGCGCCGAAGAGCGCGCCCGACGCGATCAGCGCGGCGGCGCCCGGCGCGGGACGGGGCGCGCCGGCGCGGCCGCGCGGCGTGGCCACGAGCAGGGCGACGACGGTGAGCACGCCGCCGAACGACTCGGGCTGCGCCGTGTGCCAGAAATCGAGCTGGGCGTGCACGAGCACGGCGAGCGCGGCGGCGACGACCCCGATCCGGCGGTCGCCGAAGGCGCGCCCGGCGAGCGACGTCATCGCGAGGCACATGCCGGCGAGGCCGAGGACCTCGAGGACGCGGATGCCCCACTGCGCCGAGCCGAAGAGCGCGCGCGCGAGCGCGTAGATCAAGAAGATGCCGGGCGGCTTGAAGTCGAACGCGTCGCGGTACGGCATGCCACCGTCGAGCACCGCGCGCGCGACCATGGCGTAGATGCCCTGATCGCGGCCGTAGCCGTAGGTCAGGATCTGCAGCAGCAGGAACGCGATGGCGCCGAGCGAGATCGCATGGATCGCCTGCGAGCCCGGGACGCGCGCCGGCCTGGCGGCGAGGCGCTCGCGCGCGATCTCGGTCGAGGCGGCCCGAGGACGAGGGACCGCGGTACCATCCGGCGCGGCGTCACGCACCGGGCCCTTTTACCGGCTGAGGCGCGCCAGCGTCTACGTGCGTCGACGTACGATTCCAGCCTTCCTGCGCCGGGCGTCTCGGCGGGGGCGGCTCGCCGTCGCCGAGGCGGCCCCGGCGGCTGAGCGCGGCGCGGGCACCGGCAGGATGAATAGACCCGAAAAGGATGCGCAGCGGGCGAACACTGTGTCGTTGCTCTCGAAGGACGGGCGGCGTATACGACCGTGCCGCCGTTGCCCGAGAAACGGGCGCTCAGGGCGGGGAGCGTTGGAGGAGCGAGAAGCGATGGTCGATGTTCGCATGCCACAGCTCGGCGAGAGCGTGCTCGAGGGGACCGTCTCGAGGTGGCTCGTGCGCGAGGGCGATTTCGTCAAGCGCGAGCAGCCGCTGCTCGAGGTTGCGACCGACAAGGCAGACACGGAGATCCCGGCGCCGATCGCCGGCCGTGTCGCGCGGATCGCGGTGGCCGAGGGAACCGTCGTCGCCAAGGAAGGTCTGCTCTGCCAGATCGACGAGGCGGCGGCGGAGTCGCAGGCCACAGCGGAGCCCCGCCCGCCGAGCGCGGCCGCAACCGGCTCGCCGGCGCCGGCGCCGGTGCACCACCCGCGGAACGTGGCCGCGGCCGGCGCCCCGGCGCAGGGCAGCAATGGACATGATGAGAGCGCCCGCCCGCTGTCGAGCCCCTCGACGAAGAAGCTGGCGCTCGAGTCGGGCGTCGACCTGCGCGGCGTGCAGGGGACAGGCGACCACGGCCGGATCACCCGCGATGACGTGATCCGCGCGGCGCACGGCGCAACCGCCGAGCCGGCGCCGGCGCCGCAGGCGAGCGCGTCGCCCCAGCCGGCAGGCGCGGCGAGCCCGGCGGCGGAGCTGTCGCAGCTCATCCAGGCGAGCGGCGGGTTCGTGCCGCCGGTGCCCGGCGTCGGGTTCGGCGCGTACAAGGTGCCGCCCTACTCGCCCAAGCCGGGCGACAAGGTGGTGCCCTTCAGCCGGCGCCGCCGCATCACCGCCGACCACATGGTCTATTCCAAGGTGACGTCGCCGCACGTGGTGACGGTCGCCGAGGTCGACCTGCACGAGACGTCGAAGCTGCGCGACGCGCACAAGGACGAGTTCAAGAAGGCGGGTGCGTCGCTGACGTTCCTGTCCTTCATCTGCGCCGCGGCCGTCCGCGCGCTGCGCGAGCACCCGGAGCTCAACGCTCGAGTGCTCGAGAACTCGTACGTGGTGCTGCGCGACGTCAACCTCGGCGTGGCGGTGGACACGCCCGGCGGCCTCATCGTCCCGAGCATCAAGCACGCGGACGAGCTGGCGCTGCGCGGCATCGCGAGGAGCATCGACGAGCTGGCCGGGCGAGCGAAGTCGGGCAAGATCACGGCCGACGATCTCGCGAACACGACCTTCACGGTCTCGAACCCCGGCCTCAAGGGCAACCTGTTCGGCGGCGCGATCATCTCACAGCCGAACGTCGGCATCCTCCGGATGGGGGAGATCAAGAAGCGCGTCGTGGTGGTCACGAAGGACAAGGAGGACTCGATCGCGATCCATCCGGTCATGTTCCTCGCGCTGTCCTACGACCATCGCATCATCGACGGGGTGTTGGCGAACTCGTTCCTCTGGCGCGTCACCGACATCCTTTCACGCGGGGAGTTCGAGGTATGAGCGTGAAGAACGACGTGCAGGGCCTGCGGCCGCTCGACGAGGTCGATCCGGAGATCGCCGAGCTGATCCGCAAGGAAGAGCGGCGGGAAGCGGACACGCTCCGGCTGATCGCCAGCGAGAACTACGTGTCTCGGGCCGTGCTCGAGGCGACGGGCTCGGTGCTGACGAACAAGTACTCCGAGGGCTACCCGCACAAGCGGTATTACGAGGGCCAGCAGCAGGTCGACGTGGTCGAGGAGCTCGCGCGCACGCGGGTGGCCAAGCTGTTCGGGGCCGACCACGTGAACGTGCAGCCCTACTCCGGGAGCCCGGCCAACCTGGCCGTCTACCTCGCCTTCGCGCAGGCGAACGACACGATCATGGGCCTCGGCCTGCCCGCCGGCGGGCACCTGACCCACGGCTGGTCGGTGAGCATCACCGGGAAGTACTTCAAGAGCGTCCCCTACGGGGTGCGCGAGAGCGATCACCGCATCGACCTGGACCAGGTCCGCGACCTGGCGCGCGCCCACCGGCCGAAGCTCATCTGGTGCGGGACGACGGCGTACCCGCGCACGCTCGACTTCGCCGCGTTCCGGGCGATCGCCGACGAGGTCGGGGCGATCCTGGCGGCGGACATCGCGCACATCGCGGGGCTCGTGGCCGCCGGGGTGCACCCGTCGCCGGTGGGCATCGCCGACGTGGTGACGTCGACGACGCACAAGACGTTCCGGGGCCCGCGCGGCGCGATGATCCTGTGCAAGAAGGAGCACGCGAGCGCGATCGACAAGGCGGTGTTCCCGGGCCTCCAGGGCGGGCCGCACAACCACACGACGGCGGCCATCGCGGTCGCCGCGAAGGAGGCCGCGGAGGACGGGTTCCGGGGCTACGCGAAGCAGATCGTGGAGAACGCTCAGGCGCTCGGGCGCGCGCTGGAGTCGCGCGGCTTCCGGCTCATCACCGGAGGGACCGACAACCACCTCCTGCTGATCGACATGACCCCGAAGGGGATCGCCGGGAAGCCCTATGCGCAGGCGCTCGATCGCGCGGGCATCGTGGCGAACTACAACTCGATCCCGTTCGACCCGCGCAAGCCGTTCGACCCGTCGGGGCTCCGCATCGGCACGCCGGCGGTGACGTCGCGCGGCATGGGCGTCGCCGAGATGGAGCGCCTGGCGGCCTGGATGGATGACGTGGCGCAGAACATCAACGATGAGGCGCGTATCGCGCGCATCGGCGCCGAGGTCGCGGAGCTCTGCCGCGGCTTCCCGGCGCCCGGGATCCGCGTGTAACACCTCGACGATCGACGAGGCGAGCCCCCGAGGACGCCCGGAGAGAGATCTCCCGGCGTCCTCGGTGCTTTTGCGGCGTCACTTCACGTAGAGCTGCGCGGCCGCCACGCCCGAGCCGGCGGTGGCCTTGACGATGTACTTGGCGTTGATGCCCACGGGCAGCGACCAGCGGTAGCAGTTGCCCCGGCCGCCGAGCGCGGCGTTCGCGCCGGTCAAGTTGTCCTGCGCCAGCACCGACGAGCCCATCGGGATCGGGGTCAAGGCGACGAGGCTGATGTCGAGCTCGGTGATCCCCGCGCCGACGCCGAGGACCGTGTAGCACTTGCCAGGCATCAGCTGGATCTGCTGCTCGAGCGTCTGCCCGGCGGTGAACTGGCCCGCGATCGGCCCTCCCTCCTTCGTCATGCCCGGCGCCTCGGTCGCGGCGAGGTTGTTCAGCGGGATGGTCGCGGCGGTAGCGAAGTTCGGGTCGACCGGCGACGCGCTGCCGGTGCTGCTCCCGCCGCTCGGGGCGGGCTGCTGGCCGCCGGTCGGCTGGCCGCCGGTCGGCTGGCCAGGGAGCGGGAACGGCCACGGGAAGCCGCCGGGCTGCGCCGAGGGCGCCGGGGCCGGCTGCGTCGGGGCCGGCTGCGTCGGTGCCGGCTGCGTCGGGGCCGGCTGCTGGTACCCGGGCGGCGGCTGCTGGTATCCGGGCTGCTGATAGCCGGGCTGCTGGTATCCGGGCTGCTGATAGCCGGGCTGCTGGTACCCCGGCTGCTGGTATCCCGGCTGCTGGTAGTAGCCGGGTGGGGGCTGGCTCGCATAGCTCGGCGGCGTGGAAGCCTCTCGCTGTTGACAACCAGCAGCGAGGGCGGCGGTGAGGACCATGGCTGGCAGAACGCCAATCGTACGGAGCAAAAGAACCTCCTCGAATTCCGGCAGAACGCCGCGTTCAATCTCACTGACGGGCTCGCGACGCAACGGTTCGCTCGCGGGGAGCTGCCCGGAGCGAACCCCCGAGGCCCGCTCAACCGGGCTCCAGGGCCGTCCGCCGGATGTCGCTTTGGACGTGTCCCGCCCTCGCTTTCATCGCGCCCGTCCGGCGGATTGATGCTGCTTCTGCCACGATTTCCAGCGTCACTGCCGTCAGGCTCGGCTGGCCGAGGGCAAAACGTGAGGTAGACTACAGCATGACCGACCAAGGCTCCCGCGCGAAGCTCGATCGTCCCGGAGAGTTTGCGCAGTGGTTCCTGGAACGAGAGATGCTGGCGAGCGCGGGCATGGGGATCGCCGCCGACAGGGCGCGGCTGCACCTCGGGCGCGCTGTCACCTTCCTGGAGCAGGGAATGCTGCGCGAGTCGCTGGCGGAGGCGAACTCGGCCGCGTACCTCGACGACGCGATCCGGCCCGAGGCGCTCCTCGTGGCGCGCATGTGCATCCTGCGCGAGCTCGTGGGCGGGTCCGGCTGATCGGCGCGAGAGGCGACCGCCTGCGCTGGCCCGCCTGCGCGAAGACGCCTCGCACATAGCCCCCGGCCCCTGTCGGGTGTATGAGCGCCCGCGAGCGCAGCTGTCCGAACGAGGAGCCGCGGCGTGCGGCAGGGCTGTGCGCGAGGAGGCCGCAGATGACGGTGACGGGTAGGTCGTTGGGTTCAGCAGTGCTCCTGGCTCTCTCGGCGGCAGCGCTGGGTTGCGGCGGCGGCAGCAAGGAGTCGGAGTTCGCGGACGATCCCCCGGACGCGGGGGCGCTGCCGCCCCCGCAGCCGACAGCGTCCGCCCCGCCCCCGGACGCCGGCCTGCCGACGGTCGGGGTGCCCACGGCGTCGCCCTGCGATGGAGTCCAGTCGCTCGCGATGACCACCATGTTCCAGGGCCGCGCCACCGGCGAGGCGCCGAAGATGCAGCCGGAAGGGGCGCCGGTGTGCAACGTGGTGCCCGAGGGGCAGACGGCCTCGGGGCAGACCTTCATGCTCCAACCGGGCCATTGCTACACGTTCCTGGCGCAGGCGCTCCCCACCGTCACCGAGGTCGATCTCCAGCTGGAGCTCGACCTCAACGCCGGAGGACAGCCGGGGCTCGCCGCGTTCAACCTGAAACCGGTGGTCGCCGTCGACTCGGACACCGGCCCGACAGCCGCCATCGGAGCCAAGCAGAGCTGCTACCAATGGCCGTTCCCCATCCCGGCGACGGTGAAGCTGGTTGTCAAAGCGCGCACCGGATCGGGTCCAGTGGCAGCGCAGGCCTACAGCCGGAAGAAATGACGCAAGAAGCGACGTGACGGCGCGGGCGGCGGCTCCGCCGCTGCCCGGCCCCCGGAGCGGGATCAGGCCGGCGGCGCCGGGCCCCGCCGGACACGCCCGGAGCGACCCGAGGCCGGCGCGGGGCCATGGAGCAAGAACGGCCACGTCGCCGTGGCCGCCCTGCGCTCCGCTGGAGATCCGTATGCCTAGAGGAGCGCGTCCTTGATGGCCTTGATCGGCCGAGCGCGGACCGACTTGCTCGCCGGCTTCGCGGCGAAGGTCATCGGCTGCTTGGTAAACGGGTTGATCCCCTGACGCGCCTTCGTCGCAGGGCGCTTGACCACCCGGAACTTCGCAAAGCCGGGGAGCGTGAACGCGCCCGACTTCTTCAGCTCGCGATGACCGATCGAGATGAGAGACTCGAGAACGTTCTTCACCTGCTTGCGGCTCAGCTCATCACCGGCAGCTTCGGTGATGGCCTGGATCAGGCCGCTCTTGCTCAACGTCTTCTTCGCGCCGCCCCCGGCCGTCTTCTTAGTTGCCATGGCACTCTCCTGGGACATGAGCCCGCGCGCGACACCTCGTCGCGCACAGCCTTAGTGAACCTTACACACGACTCAGGACAAAAAAAGACAAAAATGCGGGGAGAAAACGCGATTTCTGAGAGCGGGCATCGCGCGGACCCCTGAAAGGCCGCGCCGGAGCGGCGCGCCAGAGGGGGAACGAGCCGCTGGGAGGGCCGCCGGCGCGGCGCCGCCGTGGACCGGAGAGGCGCCGTCGAGAGGCCAGAAGGCCGCAAAATGCCGCTGGAATCGGGCGGCCCCGCGCCCCCGGCGCGCCGCCTCGGGCGGCCCCGAGGGCGGCCGCCGCGACCTGGGCATACCTGCGAAGACGGGCGGGAGGGGGGTTTAGCCGGCGCGCAGCTCGTCGAGGAGCGCCCGGGCCGCCTCGAGCGACCCGTCCTCGGAGACGGATTTGTCGAGCATCAGGCGCGCTTTGCGGCGGTCGCCGGCCGCGAACGCCATCGCCCCGAGGTGGTAATAGGCGAGCGCGCGCGCGGCGAGCGTGGTGCCGCCCTCGCCGGGCTCGGGGGCAATCTTCATCAGGGTGACCGCGCGGTAGGCGCGCGCGGCGAGGTCCTGCTCCCCCAGCCCGAGCGCGCTCTCGCCGAGCGCCATGGCGAGCTCGCCGTTCTGAGGGTCGTTCTCGAGCGCCCTCGAGAGCGCAGTGAGCGACTCGCTCAAATTGCCCTCGGCGTCCTCGATCCGCGCGAGGCGGTGGTAGACGGCGCCGAGGAGCCGCGAGCGGCGCCCCTTGCTGGCGACGATGAGCTCCGAGGTGACCGCGCGCGCCTCCTTGGGGCTGCCCGCGGCCGTCAGGGCGTCCACGAGCAGGAGGGCAACCTCGTGATCCTCCGGGCGGAGAGAGCGCGCCTCGCGGAGCACCGGGGCCGCCTGCGCCGCGTCGCCGACGTCGAGGAGCAAGCGGCCAGCCTTGACGAGGAGGGTGAAGCGGCCGGCCACGTCGGACGCGGCCGCGGCGTCCTCCAGCGTGATGGCGGCGAGCTCGCGGCTCGCGCCGATCTCGGCGTAGAGCGCGCGCAGGCGATCGCGGATCTCGGCGTTGCCCGGCGCGGCGCGGCGCGCGCGCTCGAGGCCGCCGCGGGCGTCGCTCAGGTGGCCGGCGCGCGCGCAGGCGCCCGCCAGGCGGAGCGCGGTGGCGACGAGGGCGTCGCCCTCCTCGAGCGCGATGAGCCGGCGGTAGACGGCGCTCGCGGCGTCCCACCGCTCGGCGGACTCCTCGAGGCCGGCGAGCGCCTTGAGCGCCGCGCGATCCTTGGAGTCGACGTGGAGCAGATCGCCGAGGTGGCCGCGCGCGCGCTCGAGATCGCCCGAGCGCGCGAGGATCTCGGCGAGGCGCAGCCGGAGCGCGCGCGGCGCGACGGCCGCCGACCCCTCCGACGCGGGCTCGGCGGGCGCGGCCTCGGCCTCGACGGGCCGCGCCGCCGCGCGCGCGAGCGCCCGATCGAGCTCGGCGACGAGCTCGCGCGCGTACTCGGCGCCGCCGAGCGCGTAGGCGCGCTCGAGATCGGCGAGCGCGCGGTCGCCCTGCCCGAGCGCCCCGTGGACCTCGGCCCGCGCGCGGTAGAGCCACGGGTCGTCCGGGCTCGCCTCGAGCGTCGCCGTGAGCGCGCGGGCCGCGCGGGTGTGCTCGGAGGCCGCGCCGCACGCGTCGATGAGCGCGAGCAGGACGTCGCGATCCCCGGGGGCGACGCGGAGGGCGCGATCGAGGAGCTCGGCCGCGGCCGCGGCGTCGCCCGCGCGGTCGCGGAGGATCTCGGCGGCGCGGCAGAGGGCCCCGACGCGCGCCCCGTCGGTGCCGGCGACGTGCGCCGTGAGCACGTGGAGCTCGGCGAGCGCGTGCCACGCCTCGCGGGCCGCGTAGCGCGACGCGAGCTCCTCGCGGAGCCGGTCGCTCGTGGGGCAGACGGCGTAGCCGGCCTTGAGGGCGGCCTCGGCGGCGACGTCGTCCCCGCGCGCGCCGTGCAGCTCGGAGAGCTCCAGCGCGAGCTGGGCCGCCTCGCCGCCCTGCTCGATGCGCAGGAGCTTCTCGAGCGAGTCGACGAGATCGTCGGCGTTGTCGCGCTTCCGGCCGAGGCGCACGAGGGCGCGCAGGACGTCGCGGTTCGTGGCGTCCCAGTCCACCGCCCCGAGGTAGACGTCGCGCGCGCCGCGATCGTCGCCGCGCTGCTCGAGGAGGGCGCCGAGGCGCATCGAGATCGACGCGATCGAGGCGACGTCGGCGCGGTCCTTCGCGGCGTCGAGCTGCAGGGCGAAGAGCTCGCCGAGCTCCTCGGTGCGGCCGGCCTCCTCGAGCATCGTGGCGAGGAGGATGGCGGCCTCCACCTGGGTCGGGTCCTCGTCGAGGATGTCGCGGAGCAGGAGCGCGGCCTGGGCCGGCGACTCCCGCGCGAGGAGGCGCGCGCGCTCGAGGCGCAGCGCGCAGCGCTCGGAGATGTCGTCGACGAGGGGGACCGTCTCCTCGAGCAGCGCGGAGAGGCGCGCGGCGTCGCCGCTCCGGCGGTACACGCCGGCGAGGGGCATCCAGATCTCGCGCTCGGCGGGCTCGCGGGCGCGGAGCTCCTCGTAGAGGCGCGCGGCGCGGGAGAGGTCGTCGAGGGGGCTCGCGGCGAGCTCCGCGGCGTGCAGGAGCAGCGCGCGCTCGTCCTCGGGCTCCGAGGCGCGCGCGGCGCGCTCGCACAGCCACGCGGCGGCCGCGAGATCGCCGGCCTCCTCGCGGAGCTCGGCCAGCGCGACGAGCGCCCACGCGGCGCCGGGCGGGTCGGACGAGGGCGGCGCGCCCGGGCCGACGATGCGCTGCAAGATCGACTCGGCCTGCTCGCGGTCGCCGAACGCGCGGGCGGTGCGGACCGCCTCTTCGAGGACGAGAGGGCCCTCGATCTCCGCGAGGAGGAGCAGCGCGTCCACGAGCGCGCGCGGGCGCCCGCTCTGCCGGGCGAGGCGCTCGAAGAGGCGGATCGCGCGCGGGTTCCTCGGATCGGCGCGCAGCGCGTCCCGCAAGATCGCCTCGGCGCGGTCCGGATCGGCGTGGAGATCGAGCGCCTCCTCGAGGAGCGAGATCGCCGGATCGACCTCCGCCGGGTCCGACGCGAGCAGCGTGGCCAGGCGGTACCGCGGCTCGGCGCGATCCGGGCGGTTCGCGGGGGCGGCCGGCGCGTCCTCGGCGCGCGCGGCGTCGGCGTGGGCGATGCGCTTGCGGAGGACGTCGGCCTGCGCCGGGCGGTCGCCGAGGCGCTCGTAGAGGGCCTCCAGGGAGCGCCACAGCGGCTCGACGTCGACGCCCGCCTCGCGGCCGGCGGAGGGCCCACCGGCCGCGATCTTCGCCTCGGCGCGGCGGTAGACGGCCGCGGCGCGCTCCTGGCTGTCCGGCGCGAGCTCGAGGGCGCGGCCGAAGCGGAGCAGGAGCGCGATCTCGTACGGCTCGCCGGCCGCCCGCGCGACGAGCCGCTCGACGAGGTCGAGGTACCGGCGCGTCTGGTCGAGGCGGCGCGCGAGCTCGAGGGCGGCGTCGTGGGCGGGGCCCGCGCCCGGCGTGAGATCGAGGGCGCGCAGGCGGGCCGCGAGCGCGGGCTCCAGGCGTTCGAGCGGCCCCTCGTAGAGCGACGCGAGCTCACCGAGCGCCGCGGCGGCGTCCTCGGCGGGCTCGAGGGCCGGGCCGGCGAGCCGCGCCTCGAGCGCGCGGGCGAGCAGGTCGTGGCGCCCGCGGGCGCGCAGCGCGGCGAGGAGCTTCTCGTGCTCGGCGTCGCTCTCGCGCGCCGCCTCGAAGGCGGACTCGACGTACTCCACCTCGCGATCCGGCGCCCCCTGCCGCCGCGCGATCTCGCCGAGCGCGAGGAGGACCTCGGCGCGGCTGAACGAGGTCGCGGCCGGGAGGGCCATGCTGGAGCGCATCGGCGGCATCGTGCTCCGCCGCGCGCCGACGAGCCCCTCGCCCTCGTCGCGGGGCCGGCGCACGACGAGCAGCAGCGCGCGGTAGGCGCGGTGCGCGCGCTCGAGCTGGCCGTCCTCGAGGGCGAGGCCGGCGAGGCCGTGGAGCGCATCGGGGTGCGCGGGATCGACGCGCAGCGCGAGGTCGAACTCCGCCATCGCGCGGGCGCGATCGCCCGTGGCGAGGGCGACGCGGGCGAGCTCGTAATGGACGAACGCGCGCTCCTTGGGGCGGCGACTGCCGAAATCGGCGATGATCGCGCGCAGGGCGGCGGTCGCGTCGTCGGTCCTGCCCGCGGCGGAGAGGGCGCGGCTCCGCGCGAGGCGCAGCGAGAGGTCGTCGGGGGCGAGGACGATGGCCTCGTCGAACAGCGGGATCGCGGCGTCGGGCGAGCCGCCGCGCGTGAGGTAGAGGTCCGCGGCCTCGCGGAGGAGCGAGAGCCGGGCCGGCGCCTCGTCGGCGCGCGCGGCGTCGCCCGCGATGAGCTCGGCCAGCGCGCTCCACGCGCCCGACGCGCGGTAGAGGTACGCGAGCCGCTCGCGGAGCGGCGCGGGCTGCGCGGCGCGGGGCACCGCCCGCTCGAGGGCGGCGCGGGCGCGGTCGGGCTCGCCGGCGGCGAGGTACGCGTCCGCGAGGCGGAGCGCCGCCTGGTGCAGCTCCTCGGGCGGCGCGCCCGCGCAGAGCCGCTCGAGCGCATCGGCGGCCGCCGCGTGCTCGCCGCGGCGCGCGAGCAGCCGGGCGAGGGCGTCGAGCGCCTCGACGGAGCCGATCTCCGCGGCGCGGCCGTAGCTCGCGATCGCGCGCTCCGGCTCGTTGAGCTCGTGCTCGGCGAGGGACGCCGCCTGGAGCCAGAGCTCGGCGGCCGCCGGGCCGGCGCCGGCGGCCTCGCGCGCGGCCGCCTGCTCCTCACGGAGCAGCATGAGCTCGCGGTGCAGCCCGCCCGCCTCGAGGAGCGAGGCGAGCTTGTCGATCGACGCGGCGTGCCCCGGGCTCTCCGCGAGGTTCCGGCGGAGCAGCGCGATCGCCTCGGCGGCGCGCGCGGTGTCCGAGAGGAGCTCCGCGGCGTCGTACCGGAGCGCGACGCGGCGATCGAGATCGCCCGAGACCTCGATCTGCCGCTCGCGCAGGCGCACGAGCTCCTCGCGCCGCGAGGCCTTCCGGAGGAGCGCCGCGAGGCTCTCGCCGACCGGCTCGTCCGCCGGCTCGTCCTCGAAGAGCCCGCTGTAGAGGGCGATCGCCGCCTCGGGCTCCGCCGCCTCGGCCGCGACGCGCAGGAGCCGGCGCCGCTCGCTCGACGCGAACGGGAGCGCGGCGCCGCGCCTGCAGAGCGCGACGATCTGCGGCCTGTCGCCCGCGTCCGCGAGCATGCCGAGGAGCGCGTCGATCGCCCACAGCGCGGCGCGCGAGGGGGGCCACGCGCCGGGGACCGGAGGCTGGCCCTCCTCGTCGCCGAGGCGCCGCACGGCGATCTCGAGGAGCTCGGCGGCGATCTCGCGGGCCGGGGCCGCGTCGCCCGCGTCGCGCGCGGTCTCGACGGCCTCGCGGTAGAGGGCGAGGTCGTGCCCGGTCGCCGCCGCGAGCCGGAGCAGGGTCGGGACGAGCGAGGGCCCGCGCCTGTGCCGGAGGAGCTCCGCGAGGTCGAGCAGGATGGCGCCGTTCGTGGGGTCGTGGAGGAGCGCCCGCTCGAACGCGCGCTCGGCCGCGTCCGCGTCGGCGCGCGCGTCGCGGTGCCAGCGGCCGACGCGGAAGGTGAGGTCGCGGAGCGCCCCGGCCGGCACGTCGCCGCGCCGCTCGAGCTCGGGGAGCGCGTCGGCGATCGTGTGCCAGCGGCCCGCGAGATCGGTGAGCCGCAGGAGGCCCTCGGGCGGCTCGGAGCCGGGCGAGAGGAGGAACGCGCGGAAGGCGAGCTCGAAGGCGCCCTCCCGGTCGCCGCCGCGCTCCTCGAGGAGCGCGGCGGAGGCCTTCAGGATGGCGACCCGCTCGGCGTCCGCCTCGGCCGCGGCGAGCCGCGGCTCGAGCAGCGCGACCACTGCGCGCCAGTCGTCCGCGGCGGCGCAGATCTCGAGCAGCGCGCCCACGGCGGCGACCAGCGCGCCGCGGTGCTCGGCCGACGCCGGATCGACGCGGCGGAGCAGCTCTTCCAGGCCCGCGCGCGCCGTGGACGAGCCGTGCGCGTTCCCCTCCCCGCCCTCGCCGCGCTCCCCGCCCTCGCCGCGCTCCCCGCCCTCGCCGCGCGCGGCCCGCTCGGCCGCGTGCGCGCGGCGGTAGCCCTCGACGGCGCGCTCCCACGCGAGCGTGCGATCGCGGTGCGTGTCGCCGAGCCGCCGGAAGAGCTCCGCGCTGCGCGCCGCGCCGGCCCCGCCGGGGAGCGCGCCCGCCGCGGACGCCTCGACCTCGAGCAGCGCGACGAGGTCGTCCCAGCGCTCGGCGCGCGTGTAGAGCGCGGCCAGCGCGTCCCCGCTCTCGGGATCGGGCGCGAGCTCCTCGCGGATGCGGCGCCAGGTGGCGATGGCCTGATCGGCGTCGCCGAGCTCGCGCTCGAAGAGCCGCGCGACGCGCCCGAGATCGCGCCGGCCGCCCACGCCGCCGCGCACCGCCGCGCGGCGCTCCAGCACGGCCGTGAGCTCCCGGTAGCGCCCGCCCTCCTCGAGGAGGGTCGCGAGCCCGTCGAGCGCCTCGAGGTCCTGGCGGTCGTCGGTGAGGCGCGCCGAGTACGCCGCGATCGCCCGCGCCTCGTCGTGGAGCCGCGACGAGGCGAGCCGCGCGAGCTCGCCCAGGGCCTCGCGCCGCGCCGCCGGGTCCGTCTCGATCGCGGCGAGCGTGTCGAGCACGTCGCACCGCTCGGCGATGCGGTCGCCCTCGGCGAAGAGCCGATCGAGCGCGCGGGCGGCGTCCCGCGCGGCCGCGGCGTCGCCGTGGCGCTCGGCCAGCGAGAAGAGCCGGCGGAAGAGCGCGATCGCGCCGTCCGCGTCGCGGAGCCGGTCGCGGCGGAGGAGCGCGGCGTCACGGACGAGCGCGAGCGCCTGCTGCGGGTCGCCGGCGCGCGGCTCGGCCGCGGCGAGGACCTCGGCCAGGCGGTCGTGCCGGCCGAGGCGCTCGGCGAGCTCGGCGAGCTCGGCGCGATCGCCGGCGTCCGACGGCCTGAGCTCGACGAGCTCGGCGAGCCGCGCGAACGCGCCCGGCTCGTCGCCGAGGGCGTCGCGGCGGAGCCGCACGATCTCGCGCAGCAGCGCCGGGCGGTCGTCGACGTCGGCGCCCTCGAGCTGGATCTCCAGCACGCGCACGAGGTCCTCCGGCCGCCCCTCCTCGCGGTAGTGCTTCGCGAGCAGGACGGCCGAGCGCTGCCGCGCCGCGCGCGCGGCGAGCGCGCCCGCTTCGCCGGCGGGCGCCTGCTCGGCCGGGATCGCCCCGAGGATCCGCTCGAGCAGCGCGAAGGCGGCGCGGGGCGCGCGGGGCGCGTCGTTCGCGCGGGATGTGCGGGACGAGAGCCACGCGTCGAGGAGCTGCTCGACCACGGGGAGCGCCGACGCCGCGTCGCCGACCCCCTCGATCCAGAGGAGCGAGATGCGCTCGCGGAGCCGCTCCGCGCCCTCGCCGGAGAGCCTCGGCAGCTCGGCGGTCAGGAGATCGATGAGCGGCCGGTGCCTGCCGTGCCGCTCGTAGAGCCGCTCGAGCGCGGCGCGGGTGCGCGCGTCGTCCTGGAGCGGCAGCAGCTGCTCGAGGTAGCGCATCGTGCGCTCGCCGTCGCCGGCGAGATCGCGCGCGACGGCCGCGGCGTCCTCCAGGAGGAAGATGCGCTCGTCGGGCACCGTGGTGCGCTCGAGCATCGCGTCGTAGAGCGCGAAGAGGTCCTCCCAGCGCTCGGCCGCGTTGTAGGCGAGCTTGAGCCGCTCGAAGCCCCAGAGCGAGCCCGGCACGAGCTCGACGAGCCGGCGGAGCAGCGCGAGGGCAGCCTCCGGCGCGTCGAACCACTCCTCGTGGTGCTCGACGGCCCGCCGGCCGATCTCCTCGATGACGTCGGGCGGGAGCGCCGCGCCCGCGTCGTCGAGCGCCGCGGCGTGAGCGGCCGCGACGCGCTCGGGCTGCTTCGCCCGGCGGCCGATCTCCTCGAGCCGATCCCAGAGGGCGAGCTCGCCTGGCAGCTCGGAGACCGCGCGCAGGGCGACCTCGAGGCCCCGCGCGGCGTCGCTCTCGTGGTGCTCGAGCAGGCGCTCGAACCAGCCGCGGCGGACGGCGGCGCGCTGCGCGGACGCGAGGCTGCCCGCGTCGAGCGCGCCGCGCGGGGAGCCCGGCGCGACCTCGCCCGGCGGGAGCGGCGCGGGCGAGCTCGCGAGGAGCGTCTCGAGCAGCGCGATGCGCGCCTCGGGATCGTCGAGCGCGTCGCACGCCCGCTCGAGCAGCAGCGCGGCGCGCGCCTGCGTCTCGGGGCGCCCCAGCGCGTGCTCCGCGATCTCGAGCACCGCGGGGTCGATCGTCCCGGCCTCGATCGCGGGCGCGACCGCGTCGAGCGCCTCCGCCGGCCGATCCAGCTGATCGAGCAGGAGCGTCGCGAGCTCGACGTCGAGCGCCACGCGCGCGCTGCCCTCGCTGCGATCGCGGCGCATCGCGAGCACCTCCGCCGCGCCCTCGTGGTCGCCGAGATCGGCGAGGAGGCGCCCCCGCGCCGCGAGCGCGTCGTCGTTCTCGGGATCCGCCTCGACCAGCCGGGCGTAGAGCGCCGCGGCCGCCGCGCGGTCGCCGTTCTCCTCCTCCCACGCGGCCCACGCGGAGAGCGCCCTGACGCCCTCGCCCTCGTGCGCGCGCTCCACGAGGAGCGTGAAGAGCCAGCGCCGGTCCACGCGGCGCGCGAGCGTGTCCGGGCTCTGCGCGAGGAACGCGCGGAACGCCTCCAGCGCGGCGGGGTCGAGCGATCCAGGCGCGACGTCGCCGCCGCCGGGCGGCGAGAGCAGGCGCCGGTAGACGGACGCGGCGTCGTCCTGCCGGTCGGGATCGGCGGCGAGCACCCGGGCGAGGGCGGCGTCGATCGCGCGGACCCGCGCCGCCGCCGTCTTGTCGGCGGGCGCGCTCCCTTCCCCCTCGGTCCTCATGCGATCGCGGAGATCGAGCGCGGCGTCGACGAAGCGCGACGTCGCGCGCGCCCGGATCGCCGCGTCCTCGAGGGCCGCGAGCGCCGAGAGCGCGTCCTCGTCGGTCGTCGCTATGTCGAGCAGGACCTCGCAGACGGCGGCGAGCCGATCCCAGGCCCCCTGCCCGCGGTAGAGCGCCGCGAGGCGGCCGGCGGCGTCGCGGTGCCTCGGCGAGACGGAGAGCACGCGCTCGTAGAGCTTCTGCGCCCGCTCCGGATCCGCGAGCGGCCCCTCGGCGAGCGCGGCGGCGCGCAGCCAGGCCGCCACCGCGGCGTCGAGGTCGCCCGGGCCCGGGGTGGCGCGCGCAGCAGCGGCGCCCGCAGCGCCCTGGGCGTCTGCGTCGCCGGCGGCCTCCGCACCGCCCGCACCGCCCGCGGCGCCGATGCCGAACGCCGAGAGCTCGCCGAGCCGCTCCAGCCAGAGCGCCTCGTCCTGCGGATCGCCCGAGGCGGCGACCCGCCGCTCGAGCACCTCGCGGAGCAGCGCGGCGTCGCCGGCGGACAGCGCGAGCGCCTCCATCGCGGAGAGCGCCGCGTCGGAGAGCGCCGCGCCGCCCGACAGGATCGCGCGGTAGTGCGCGACCGCGCTCGGGACCTTCCCGCCCTTCGCCGCCGCCTCGGCCATGCGCAGCTCGCGCGCGACGCGCTCGTCGAGCGGGGCGCCCGGGAGCCGCTCGGCCAGCGCGTCGTAGAGCGCGTCCCACGCGCCGCCCGCCGCGTACGTCTCCAGCAGCGCCTCGTACGCCGCGTCGTCGCCCGGGTCGTCCTCGATGGCCGCGCGGTACGTCGCGGCCGCCCCGGAGATGTCGCCGACGTCGCGGCGCTGGATCGTGCCGATCGCGTGCAGGAGCTCGCGCCGTCGCGCGGGCGGGCACGGCTGCGCGAGCGCCTCGCGGTAGAGCGCGAGCCGCTCCTCGGGGCTGCCCTGCTCGCGCAGGAGCGCGTCCACCCGCGCGATGAGCTCGCGCGACGACGGCTCGAAGGCGAGCGCCCGCCGGTAGAGGGCGAGCGCCTGCGTCACGTCGCCGCGCGCGAGCAGCGCCTCGCCCGCCCGCCGCGCGAGGTGCGACAGCGCCGCGCTGTCCACCGCGCGATCCTCGAGCGCCCCGGCGAGCGTCGGCGCGCGCCGCGCCGACTCGCTGCCGTGCTCGGTCAGCCGCTCGACCTCGGCGACCCACCGGGCGAGCTGCTCGGGCGCGGCCGCGGTCGCGAGCGAGAGCCCGCGCGCCGCCAGATCGAGCGCCTTCTTCGGATCCCTGAGCTCGCGCTCGGCGACGGAGGCCGCCTCCTCGAGCGCCGCGAGCCTGCCCGAGACGTCAGCCGGCGCCGGCGCGGCCGCGCCCGGGGCCCACACGACGGGCGCGATCTCCGCCCGGGTCTCGAGCACGCGCACGAGGAGCTGCGCCGCGCCTTCCGCGCGCGCGATCGGCTCCAGCAGCGCGCAGGCCGCGAGCCGCTGATCGTCGGACAGCAGGAGGTAGGCGCTCTGCCGCGACGGAGAGGCGTCCCCGCCGCCGGCGCCGCTGCCCGGGGACGGGCCCAGCATCTTCTCGACCGAGAGCCGGCTCGGCCGATCGGTCGGATCGAGCGCGAGCGCCTCGCGGTACGCGGCGATCGCGCCCGCCGGATCGTCGAGCCGCGCCATGCGGATCGCGCCGATCCGGCCCAGGACCGAGGCGCGCTCCTGCCCGGCCGCGAGCTCGGCCTCGGCCTCGAGGAGCGCCTCGAGCTCGGCCCAGCGCCGCTCTTGCTCGAGCAGCGGGATGAGCCGCGCGTGCGCCTCGCGCGACGCCCCGAACGACGCGAGGTAGCGGCGCCAGGCGGCGACGGCGGCCGGCAGGTCGGCGAGCCGGGTGCGCAGGTCGGCCGCGCGGAACGCGAGCCCCCGCGCCGTGCGGCGATCCGGCTCCGTCTCGGCGCGCCGCTCGAGGACCCACGCGAGGCCCTCGTGCGCGGCCGTGGCCTCGTACAGCCGCTCGAGCGCGGCGAGGGCGCGCGGCTCGCGCGAGGAGCCCGCCTCCGCGAGCTTGCGGTAGGCGGCGATCGCGCCCGCGGCGTCGTTGAGCTCCTCCTCGTAGAGGCGCGCGAGCTGCTCCGCCGTGGCCTCGCGCGCCTCGGCCTCCGTCTCGGCCTCGGCGAGCCGCTCGAGCGCGCCGGCGAGCCCGCGCGCGTCGCGCTCGCGCTCGCAGAGCTTCGCCAGCCCGCGGGCCGCGCGCAGCACGGCCGCGGCGTCGGGCTCGCCGTCGAGCGCCTGCTGGAACGACGCGCGCGCCTTCCGGCCCTCCCCGAGGCCGTCATACAGCTCGCCGAGCTCGGCGGCGATGTGCGCCCGGAGTGGCTTGTCCTTGGCGCCGGACGCGGCGCGCATGAGCACGCGCGCCGCGTCGGCCCGGCGGTCGAGCACCGACGCGAGCGCGAGGAAGCGCTCGCGCACGGCCTCGTCGGACGGGTCGACCGCGAGGATCTGCTCGGACAGCGAGAACGCCGCCGCGAGATCGCCGAGCCTCTGGAACTGCAGCTCGACGAGCCGCTTCTGCACCTCGACGCGGCGCGGCCCGCGGAGGTTCTCGATCTGGAGGGCCATCATGCGCGCCGCTTCCTGCGACCTCCCGCGCCGCGCGTGCGCGGACTCGAGCGCCGCCGCTGCGCGCACGACGACGGTCTTGCGCCCGAGCAGGGCCTCTGCGACGCGGAAGGCGGCCTGGTGGCCCGGGTTCTGCGCGAGCACCTCCTCGATGTGCGGCAGCGCCCGCTCGATCTCCTTGAGCGGGCCGCTGTAGAGGTCGATGAGCCGCGCGCGGATCTCGAGCGCGTCGGGCGGCGGCGTCTCCGCGGCGAGCGCCGGCTCGAGTATCCTCGCGATCTCCTG
This sequence comes from Sorangium sp. So ce887, assembly GCF_051521455.1. Classification (NCBI taxonomy): domain Bacteria; kingdom Pseudomonadati; phylum Myxococcota; order Polyangiales; family Polyangiaceae; genus Sorangium; species Sorangium sp. So ce887. The sequence goes on from NZ_CP150354.1 coordinate 9,345,829, forward strand.
GAGCCGCCCGGCGCGCGCGTAGCGCGCCTCGAGCGCCCAGCGCGCCGACGAGTCGACGGGGTCGGTCCGGAGGATCTGCTGGAGCAGCTTGACCGCGCGCTCCTCTTCTTTCGCGTTGGCCTCGACGAGCTCGTAGGCGCGGCGGAGCAGCGCGAGCTGCTCGGCGCGGTCTGCGCGGTAGCCCGCGGCGAGGGCGTAGAGGTCCGCGAGCTTGGGCGGCTCGTTCGCCTCCTTGAGGATGCGCTCGAGGCGGACGAAGGCCTCGTGGTGCGAGGGCAGGACGGAGAGAGCGCGCTCGAGGTAGGGGCGAGCGCCGCCGGGATCGCCGAAGAAGTCGGCGAGGAACTCGGCGGCGTGGACGAGGACCTCGGCCTGGGCGGCCTGCGGGAGCATCCCGAACCGCCGCTCGCTGGCGAAGCGCTCGTACGCGAACGCGAGCTCGGAGAACCGGTCGTGGTGGGCGGCGGACTCATGGAGCTTCGCCCACAGCTCCGGGTGCGGGCTTCCCTTCGCCGCGGCGGCCACGAGCACGTCGAGCGCGGCTGCTTCGTTGTCGATCCCCTGCTCGAGCGCAGCTTCGAGGTTGTCGATACGAAACGAGACGCGCGCGCTCTTCGTGTCCTGCTGCATGTTGGATCCGGACCTCGGCTGGCGATGGGGCAAGGCGCCGGCGTGCCGGCGCTGCCGTCGAACCTGCGCCCGCAGTGCGCTGCGGAGCGTCGCCCAAGGTAACAGGAGCGTTTCCCAAATGGGCTCGGCGATCGGGGGCCCGGCGCGGGCGGGGCGGGCTCAACCGCCGGGGGCGGCGTTGCGCGGCGCGCGGGAGCGCGGCGACGGCGGCGACGCATTGGCCGGGGCAGAGGTACCGAGATGCGGTGAGGCGTGGTGGGGCGACCGCGCCTGCCCCGCCCACGGGCGCCTGGCCCCGTCTCCAGGCGGCCCCGGACGCGCGACCAGCGGGCGCGCCTTCGAGGTGATGCGTTGTCTGCTCCTCGGCGCTCGGGTAGGCGCACCGCCGCCGTCTTGCCACCTCCAGCGCCGAGGCGGTCCGAGCGACGGCGGCCCGACGTCGATCGCGCCCGCCGCGCAGCATGGCTCACCACGTGGGGTTCGCCTGTCCGACTCCTCGCTTCGAAGCCTCCGAGCCAGCTTCGACGATACCGGTCTCCGTATTCTCCCCTGGCCGCCGCGGATCGCCGGGCGGCGGGTTGTGATAGTGCTCGTCCTTCCTGGGGGGAGAAAGACAGCACCATGTCGGAGTCGAAGCTCGCCGCGCCGCAGATGGTCATCGATAGCCGGATGCTCTATTCGAGCTGGGTACCGGCCGATCCGGACGCCGCCGCGGCGCTCTTGCCGAACGGACTCAGGCCCGCCGCGAACAGGGCCATTTACATGAACCAGTACGTGGTCGACAAGCCGGAGCAGACCTCCGGCTTCGGAGAGTATTCGCTCACCTACCTGGGGCTGGATCTCGCGGATCACACGACGCCGGACGGCGCGGGCCCGGCCCGCTTCTTCACGCACTACTTCAACTCTTCCGACGCGGTGCGCCGGTACGTGAGCGAGCGCGGCGTGCCGGCGTCGCCCGGGTCGACGACGCTCGAGCTGCACGGCAGGGAGCTCGTGGCGACGACCTCGGTGGACGGCGTGCCCATCCTCCGGACGCGGGCGCACGTCGGCAACAAGATCGGCGTGGTCGCGCGCGGCCACCTCACCTACGTGACGAAGATCGGGGATCGGCTCGTCGCCGGCAACTACCCCTACATCGCGGACATGGCCGATCCGTACGAGCTCCTGTCCGTCGAGTTCCTCGCGAAGGATCATCCGGTGTATGCCCTGCGCCCCGGGAGCCCGATCCAGGTGGTGAAGAGCGCCTCGTGGTACTCGCCCCGCGACTCCTTCGTGTATCCGGGCGGCGAGCGCGAGCTCGCCTGACGGCCGGCGCCCGGGCCCTCCGTCGCTCCGGCGCGGCGCTCGGCCTCACCGGCTACAGCGACCGGAGTTGAAACCGTCAAGACCAAGGACGCCAACAGAGCCCAGAAATTCGCTTCTTTGCGCCCTTGGCGCCTTGGCGGCTCAATCTCTTCTCCTCCCGGGCCGTCCCCGGTGTTCTGTCCCTCTCCAGGAGGCGAGCAGCCCTGTACCCATCCTGCCCGCCCGGCCAGCGCGCGCGGGTTTCCAGGCCGGCAAGGTGGATCTCATGGGATCTCGCCAGAGCGCCCGACGAGGAAGACGGGAAGCTTGGAGGGCGAATGGACCTCCGTCGCCGCCCGCCCTGCCGCGCTGGGCGCGCGCGCTCCCATCGTGCACAACGGGGCCCCCGGTACGTCGGTTGCTCCCGAGCCCCTCCGCGGCTGGAGACAGCCGCAATTACAAGGGAGAGAACGAATGAACCGACTGATTCGCTTCGGAGCACTCTCGGCCTTCCTGTCGCTCGTCCTCTGGGGCGGCAAGGACGTTGCGGCCGCTCCGATACCCGCCGATGTGAGCAGCAAGCAGCTCAAGGACCTCACGACCACAGATGTCGAGTCCACGTGCCAGTCGCTCACACCGAGCCTCTCGCTCTCCAAGGAGGACACCTGTGAGTTCGTCGGCATGCTGTGGTCCACGGTCGGAGGCGTGTGCAGCGTGGTGAAGGAGAAGTGCATGGCCGAGACCCAGCAGCCGCGGGCGGACGAGGCCCCGGCGCCTGCGGAGAGCTGTCTGCCGCCGGCCGAAGCGCGCACGGGCTGCACCGCGACCGTGGCCGAATACGAGGCGTGCCTGCTCGCGCACGTCACGCAGGTCCGGGCGCTCACGTGCGCTTCCACCGAGACCGAGCTGGAGGCGGCCATCCCGGCGTGCGATCTGATCTCGCAAAAGTGCCCGGATCTCGCCGGCAGCGACGAGGGAGAAGGCCAGGGCGCCACCCAGCCCTGACGCCGCCGCGCGACGCGCCTCGCGGGCCGCTGCCCACCTCGGGCCGCTCGCGGGGCGCTCCGCCTCCTCCTGCTCCTGAGCGCGCTCACGTCCGCGGGCCTCACCGACGTTGCGATCTGATATCTTCTGCGAAGTGGAGCCGGTAGCCTGGCGGTGGGTAGCCTGCCGGTCCACGACGCATTGGAGGGCTTTATGCTGAAAAAAGTGGCATTTACGATGTTTCCGGTGAAGGACACGCCGCGCGCTCGCGCTTTTTACGAAGGCACGCTCGGCCTGCGCGTGGGCAGCCACTCGGACAACGGGGTGTGGACCGAATATGACCTGCCGGGCGGCGGCTGCCTGGCGCTGTTCAATCACCCCGATCCGAAGTCCGCTGCCGCTCCGGGCGGCGCGAGCATCGCGTTCGAGGTCGAAGACCTGGACGTGCTCGTCGCGCGGCTCAAGAGCGAAGGCGTGGAGTTCATGGCCGACGACGTGCAATCGCCGGTGTGCCGCATGGCGGTCATGCAAGACACCGAAGGCAACACCATCATCTTGCACAAGCTCAGGAAGAGCCCATGAAGCCGGCGCGGAGGGAGCGCCAGGGACCGCCCCTTTTGTAGCGGAACGCCTCGATGACGGCACGCAGAGCGGCTGGTCGTCCCGGAGCATGCGCCTTTGCGCGAAGGGCTGGTCTATCTGCACAACCAGAAAGCCGCGCTCTGCGAGTTCCTCTCCGACGGGGAGATCCGGTCGCCGGCATCGTGGCCTGACAGCGGTCAGGCGCGAGGCCGGCGACGAGCACTGCCCGCGAGCGCTGTGGGCGAACCTCGACTCGAGCCCGCATCAGGCAGGGCGCCAGTTCCCATGGAAGCCCATCGGCACCAGTCGCGGAACCTTCGCCGTGCCGATTGGCCCTTTCCTGATGTCGATCGCGTCAAAGACCAGCAGTTCGCTGTACTGGCTCTCGCCGCGGCGGGCGAGGGCGATGACCCATCCATCCCCTTCGCGACTGCTGGCGCTACGCGGGATGAAGAGAGGTTCGCCCAGAGAATCCCACGGCCCCACCTCGTAGGTCGACCGAGCACCCGTCCGCAGATCAAGGTGAACCAGGGTGTCGAAATGGACGAAGCCCTTGGCCCGCGTGTCGGCCAGATACCAGCCATGTCGGTACGGGCGGCCAGTGTAGCGTTCGTCGAAGCGTGGCAGCTCGCCGCTGAGGTCGTCCAGCTCCTGGCGGCCAATCGTGTTCGTGGCCCCGGACAGGTCGATGCGCCAGCGGACGAATCTGGCGGCCGGATAGGCGCCCAGCTGGCCGTCGACGCCTGGAATGAGCGGCGCGCGCGGAAATTCCATCAGATCCGCGTACAGGGTGTCGCCCTCCTCCCACGCGTTCATGGGGTGGTAGAAGTGCCGGGCTTCGCAGCTGAACCACCGCATCGCCCCGATCTCGGCGTTACGGGGCAGGACGCCGACGCAGGTCGGCCGATCTGGCTCCCAGGCGTACGCTGGGCCACCCCGCATGACGCGGTCGAGATCACCAACCACGGGAAGCACGGGGAAGAGGACATAGTTCTGCGTGATCACGAAGTCGTGGGCGAGGCTGCAGTAGGGGGCCTCAAAGTTGTCGCGACGCGCGACCGCACCCGCGCCGCTGGTGACGCCGTAGGACATGGTCCGTGAGAACGGCGCTTCGCCGACCCCGTGGGCGAACCAGACCATCTCCTTTGTCGCCGCATCAAGCTTCGGGTGGGCGGTGACATTGCCGCGGTAAGCGTCGAGATACCCGCGCGGGGCGAGCGTATCGGGGTCAAGCTCGAAGGGGCGGCTGCCTTCCGCCATCGCGAGCAGCTTGTTCCCGTGCCAGACGATGTTTGTGTTCGCCACGCCCGGATCGATCCCGGCGACGGAGGGGTCTGTATTGCCAGGATCGTCCATCGACCCGAAGAGCGCGCGTCCGGCGGCGTGTTCAGCTTCCCAGCGGGGCGTGCGGACGAAGCGATTGCGATAGCGGACCGCGCCGTCCGCGATCGAGAAGGCGTGAACCATTCCATCGCCGATGAACAGATGGTAATCGCCCCGCGGCTCGAACTGCGGGTTCGGGCCGTTGCGATAATAGACGCCGGCGATCTCCCGCGGGATCTCGCCGGCGATCGAAAGCTCGAAATCGTCCTCGTCGCGCACTGGGGCGAAAAGGCCGGATAGATATGGATTTCTCATAGACAGCTCTCTTTCCTCGCCCTGTCGGGGCTGAGATGGTGCACGTCATTCTTTGCCACTCCGACCCGGCCTCATCTTGACATCGAGCGACATTATTTTATCATTTGGCGACATGACGGCTCCCGGCGGTGGGGCCCGAGGGAGGTCCGATGTCGGTCGTCAGCGTGGAAGCCATCCGCGGTTTCCGGAGCCTCGTGGCCGAGCTCGGCGGAGATGCCGGGACGCTCCTTTCGCGAGCGCGCATCCGGACCGACGCGTTCGACGACCCCAGGAACCTCGTTCCGATCGCGTCCGTGTTCCGTCTGCTCGAGGACGCCGCGCGCGCGCTCCGCTGCCCTGACTTCGGCCTGCGCCTCGCCGCGCGGCACGACATCGGCATCCTCGGTCCGCTGGCGATCGCCGTACAGAACAGCGTCACCGTCGGCGACGCCTTGGCGTGTGCGTCGCGGTATTTGTTCACGCACAGCCCGGCGGTTGCGTTCTCGACGCGACCCGCCGAGCGCGACGGTCGCGTGCTGCTGGCATACGAGATCCGGCTGGAACGCCCGCAATCGACCGTTCAGGACACGGAGATGACCGTCGCGTTCGCAGCGCGCGTCGGCGCGTTGCTCTCGGAGGGGCGCCTTCACTTGAGGCGCGTGTGGCTCCCTCACGCGCGCTGCGCACCGATCGCCGCCTATCGAGCGCACTTCGGGGTGCCGGTCGTCTTCGAGCGTGATGTCGCGGCGCTCGAGATCGACGCAGTCGACCTCTCCTTGCGCATCTCCTCCGGCCGCCGCGAGCTGCGCGAGCTCGCGGTGCACTATCTCGAGTCTCAGTTCGGCGCGCAGCAAACGCCCCTCGCGGCGCGGGTTCGCGAGGTGGTGCTGCGGTCACTGGGAACCGGGTACAGCGCCAGCGCCGACGTCGCCTCGGCGCTGGGGATGCACCCGCGCACGCTGCAGCGCCAGTTGCAAGCCGACGGTACGAGCTTCGAGAAGATCAAGGACGAGGCCCGCGCGGAGCTTGCACATCGCTACCTGGCGCAGGGAGGTCTGCCCCTCTCGCACATCGCGTCGTTGCTCGACTACAGCGAGCAGTCGGCGTTCACGCGAAGCTGCTACCGCTGGTTCGAGCGCCCGCCGCGGGTGATCCGTGCGGAGCTCGTGGGGAGAAGGCGCGCCGAGGAGGCGGGCGAGCCCGCTGCTCGCGCGGACACCCTACGCTGACCCGGTGACCACCGCTCCGGCGCACGCGGCCGGGGTCAGGCCCTGCTTCCTCTGTACCTTCCTCTTCGGGCTCCATGACCGAACGGGCATTCCGCCGCCCCGACGGATCAGCGACCCGTTTGGACCCGACGCCAGGACCCTCAAGGCAATTCAAGAGGTTGCATCTAATGGCGTGCTCTGCCAGGGCTTGGCGTGGATCATCGCGCAAGTCATTGCTCACGGCGCGGCCCTTCCGGAGTTCCCACCGCCAAGCCTCTTGAGGGCGCTGAACCGATCTCGTCACCGCTCGACTCGAACGACGGAGCCCACACCGCGCTCCAGCGGCTCGAGACGCCGGTGACCAGGAGCACCAACATGCCTCGTCGCGGCGACAGACCACCCAACATCCGCATGGATCCGACGGAGCTTCGCGCCGCGGCTCATCCGAGCGTTGGGCAGCCGAGCCGCAGAGGTTCGCGTTGCACTGACACCAAGGACGTCGCGGCACCATGGGCATGTACGGCGACGGCACAAGAACGGGGCGCTGGTTGAACGGGCAGCGGAGCCCACTCATGACGCGTCTCGCGGATGCCGTCAGCACCCAGACTGCCCCGTCCGATCGTCGGGGATGCCCATGGGCCAAATCCTGCTATAATTCCGACATGTCGTCCAGGAATGCCGTGCTCGCCGAGGCCCTGCAACTTCCGCCGGAGGAGCGAGCAGACGTCGCGAAGCGCTTGATCGCCAGCCTCGACGGACCCGCGGACGAGGACGTTGAGGCTGCCTGGCTCGCCGAGGTTGAGCGACGTCTGCAGGACGTCGACCGCGGCACAGCGAAGGTGGAGCCCTGGGACGCTGTTCGGGAGCGGCTCGCCGGGCGTCTCCGCACGAACCGCAAATGAGGGTCGTCGTTCTCGACGAGGCGGATGCCGAACTTGCCGCCGCCGCGGACTGGTATGAGCAGGAGCGAGAGGAACTCGGTGACGATCTGCTGGCCGAGGCGATCGCGTACTGAATGCGATCGCGGCGAGCCCGACCACATGGCCTCTCGTTCCGGGCAGCAAGATCGTCCGCCGGTTCCTGTTCACACGGTTCCCGTACGTGGCCTACTTCGTCATCCGGGACGAGCATGTCCTCGTGCTGGCGTTTGGCCACACGAGTCGAAGGCCTGGCTATTGGCGGAACCGAATCAAATGATGAGCGGGAGGGACTACACCTGCCCAGCAAGCCGCTGGAACCGACCGCGCTTCGCGCGACGGCACACCGGCCAGACGTTAGCGGACCGCGCCGACGTGGCTCGGCCTCTGCGGCGCTCCGCATCTGTCCTATCCGGGCGCCTCGTCAATGCGGCCTGCTGCTCCTCGGGGACGGCTCGACGATGCGATAGAGGCTCCCGTCACGGTCGCTTGTTGCGAGCTCGACGCCAGGGCACGACATCGAGGAGCCCTTCGGTACGAGGACCCAGCGCGGGGCGGGCGCGCTCGCGAGGATCGGCGCCAGCGCGCTGCACTGCAGGCGGCCTCGGCGCGGGTAGAGCTTGCGGAGGAGCTTGATGCGGCGGTCCCACTCGAGCACCTCCCGGTCGGCGTACGGGTGCGACTTCCAGTCCGCGAAGAGCGCGACCGGCGCATTGAGGCGCAGGTGCTCCCACTCAAAGCCCGGGGGGCTGAGGACCACGTCCGTGACCGCGCCGCGGCGCTGCGCCTCGAGGGCCAGCGCCACGCCCGGGCCCGTCGGTCGGCGCATGCGCCGGAGGCCGCTGTCCACGGCCGCGCCCATCGCGACCAGCCAGACGACCCCGAGGATGCCCGGCGCGACGAGGCGCGGCACGCGGGGCGGCACGAGGCGCGTCACGCGGCCGAGGAGCGCCGCGCACAGCACGGCGGTGCAGAGCGGGACCAGCCACGTGGAGATGCGCCACGGGAACGCGAGCCGGAGCGTGTACAGCTGGGGGAGCGCGACCGCCGCGAGCGTGCCGAGCACGCAGACGCCGGCGAACGCGCCGAGGCGCAGCTTGCCCGACCGCCTCGCGAGCAGGATCGCGGCCGCGACGATCAGCGCGCGGTAGAGGACGTCGGCGTCGAGCCAGCGCTGGGGGGCAGAGTGGTGCGGGATGCGGCCGTCGGCGATGAGCTTCTGCGCCGCGTGGAACGTCCCGGCGTCGGAGGGCGCGAACTGCGTGGCCGTCCAGATCAGCGGGGGCGCGAGCAAGGCCGCCGTGAGCGCGGCCAGGATCGCCCGCCGCCGCCACGGCGTGCCGCGATCGAGCACGAGCGCCGTGCCGACGATGAGCAGCACCGAGGGCGCGTAGGTCGGGTGCATGAGCGCCGCCAGCGCGGCGACCGCGGCGCCGGCGCGCGGGCGCCCGTGGAGCCACAGGGCGAGGCCGCACAGCAGGAGGACGCCGAAGTTCGAGGGCTGAAGGAAATCGCGGAGCACGTACTGACCCGCGACCCCCTCGAAGGTGACCTCGCGCCACGGACCCGCGAGCCACGCGGCCGCGAGCGCGCAGGCGACGGCCCACCGCGGCGCGCGCGGCGCGGCGTCCGGCAGCAGCGCTTCGGCCGCGAACACGAGGCCTGCGAGGCACGCGGCGCCGAGCAGGGCGTTCAGCGCGAGCAGGCCGCCGGTGCCCACGATCGAGAGCAGGTGGGACGCGAGCCACGTGAAGAACGGCGTCGGATCCGTCGTGTGCGCGAACCAGTCCGCCTCGAGCTGCGGGAAGGCGCCGGAGCGCCGCGCCGCGTGCACGAGGTACGTGTTCTGGTTGACCACGAAGGGGCGCGACATGGCCAGGATCGCCCCGAACACGGCGCAGGGCACGACCCATGACCACCGACGCCACGCGCGAGGGGAGGTCCCGGGTTCGCGGCTCAGGGTGGCAGCGGGCTGCTCCTCGCCGGGAGCGCGCTGCTTTTCGTCGGAGGCGGGCTGCTCCTCGCCGGGAGCGCGCTGCTTTTCGTCAGAGGTAGGGTGCACGGGGCCGCGACCCTACCACGCGCTCGCTCCACCACGACGCGCGCGCACGATCCTCGCCGCAGCGAGCGGCCTGGGCGCCGCCGCGCCGGCGTACGAGGCCAGAGCGCGCAGGACATCCGGGCGCGCCGGATGGATGCGGCGATGGATCTGACCGGTCCCGTAAGCGAAGATCACGAGCACGCCAGTATCACCCACAAGAACGACTCGATTGCCAGACGCAAAAATTTACACTTGAATTGCAGCAAAGACGACGCAGCTGCGCGCATTGTCTCCAGCGCTGACCCGCGCTGTTCATATACTCTTTGCATGCGTCACGTTCTTATCTTGCTCGCGGTCACCGCTGCTTCCATCTCGTGCACGAGCGCCATCGACACAACGTCAGAAGGCGTTTGCGGGGGCGCGGGATGCGCGGGATCTGCCGCTTCGAGTACACGGCAAAGTGTCTGAACCAGTTTCCGTCGATGACCGAGGTCGAGGTCGAGGACTCGCTGTGTGGCGGCCAGCTGGAGACGCACGATGTCCCGGTCTGGGAGCTCGCGTACAATCATCATGTGGGGCGCAAGGGCCAGAGCATGCCCCAGAGCCGCAAGGTGCGCGATCGCATCCGGAGCCAGTCCGGCAATAGCAGGGACGTGACCAACGTGCAGATCACCTGGGAGGCGCTGACTCACGGCGACACCGGCAGCGCGGGTACCCCGTGGCGCGCCAGGACATCGGTTGCCGCAGACGCCCCGGCTCTCGAGGCGGCTGCACCGAGGGAGTAGCGCTCCAGGCGCCGCGGCGCGACACTGGCCTCAAGGTGAGGTCACGCTCCGCCGCGGCGCGGCTCTTCATGGTCTCGGCGGTGCTTGCGGGCGGCGCGGTCGCGCGCGCTCAGCCGACCGCCGCCCCCTTGCGCATCGAGTATCGCGCGGAGGCTGGATGCCCGACGGAGGCGGATTTTCGGGCGCGCGTCAGCGCTCGCCTCCGCCGGGCCCTCGAGGAAGCGGACGCGGCGAGCGCGTACGTCGTGAGCATCGAAAAGCTCGATGGCCGCTTCACCGGGCGCCTCGGCGTACGTGGGGCGGACGGGACGGCATCCGACCGCGATGTCGCGGGGGACACCTGCGACGATGTCGTCGCCGCGCTCGCGGTGGTGACCGCGCTCGCCATCGACGCCCAGACCGCGGACGCGCCCGCCGCGGTCGCCGCCCCCGTCGCTGCCGCATCCGCGAGCACCGCCTCCGCGCCGCCCCGGCCCGCCGGTAGCGGGCCGGCTCGCCCGCCCGCGCCGCCCCCGCCTGCCGGTAGCGCGCGGACGCGGCCACCCGCGCCCGCGCCCGCGCCCGCGTCGGACGCCGCGACGCACCTGACGCTCGGCGCGCAGTTCCTTCTTGGCGAGAGGATCGGCACGCCCTCCTTCGGCGCGCGCATCTTCGCGGAGCCCCCCGTCGGCGCGATGGACCGCGGCGTCGGCCCGCTGCGCTTCGGCGCAGGCCTCGAGACGGCCTCCGACATCCCCGCGGCGGGCGGCTCGGCATCGTTTCTTCTTGTGGCCCTCGCCGCCGACGCGTGTCCGCTCGGCGCGACGGTCGGCGCCCTGCACCTGGCCCCTTGCGCGAGCGTCGAGGGCGGCCTCCTCGCGGCGAGCCGTCGAGGCGTCGCCCCGGTGCGCAGCGTGACGCGCGGGTGGCTCGCGATCGCCCTGCCGGTGCGCGCGCGACTGCCGCTCTGGGGTCCGTTCGTGCTCGACGTCGAGGCCGGGGTGCGGATGCCGCTGCTGCGCGACGGAATCCTCGTCCAGGGCGCCGACGTCGTCGCCCGCCCGCCGCCGCTCGAAGTCGTCTCCGCGCTCGGGCTAGGCGTGACGATTCCGTGATCTCGGCGCTCGCCTGCGAACATAGCGGCAGAAGACGATGATCAGCGCGACGCGATCCGGCCCCCCTCCCCGCGCGGAGGTCGCGCGCGACGCGGCAGTGACGGCGCACGCGGAGCGCACCGAGCGGGTCGCGCCGTCGCCCTCCGCGGAGCGCTACCGCGCGCTGGTCGACGCGCATTTCGACTTCATCTGGCGCTCGCTGCGCGGGCTCGGCGTGCCCGCCGGATCGGCCGACGACGCCGCGCAGCACGTCTTCCTGATCGCGCATCAGAAGCTCGGCGAGATCGCGCCCGGCCGCGAGCGCTCCTTCCTCTTCGGGACGGCGCTGGGGGTCGCGGCGAACGCGCGCCGCGCCGGGGCGCGCCGGCGCGAGTTCTGCGATGACGACGCGATGGCGGTCGCGGCCGACGACGCGCCGAACCCGGAGCAGCTCATGGAGATGAAGCAGGCGCGCGCGCTGCTCGACGAGGTGCTCGACGCGATGGAGGAGGACGTTCGCGTCGTCTTCGTCCTCTTCGAGCTCGAGGGCGTCCCGACGGAGGAGATCGCCGTGATGCTCGAGCTCGCGAAGGGCACCGTCGCGTCCCGCCTCCGGCGCGCGCGCGAGGAATTTCGCGCGATCGCGAGGCGCATTCAGGCGAGGGCGCTGCATGGGGGAGGCAACCGATGACCGATCCGAAGCGGCTCGGAGAAGAGGAGTCGACCGGGTTCGAGCGCACGCTGCTCCGCTCGTGGAAGCACGAGTCGCCGCCTTCGTCGGCGCGCGCGCGCGCTCTCGCCATCGCCGGGCTCGCTGCGGGGACGAGCGCTGCGCCCGCCGCGCCCGCCGCGCCCGCCGCGCCCGCCGCGCCCAAGGCGGCCACCGGCAAGCTGCTGTCGCTCGCGAAGTGGGGCCTCGGGACGGCGATCGGCGCCGGCATGATCGGCGCGGGCGTCGCGCTCCTCCGCCCTGCTGCGCCTCCCTCCTCGGCGGTACCGTCGAGCGAGCCGACGGCGGCAAGCGCACCGCCCGTCCCCAGCGAGCCACCGGCGGCAAGCGCACCGCCCGTCGCGCCCGCATCGACTCCCTCCGGGCCTGTGACGCGCGCGCCGCTCCCGCTCCAGGCGAGCGCCCTGCCGAGCCCAGCGCCCCCCGTCGCGAGCCCGCCGCGCTCGAAGAGCACCATGCCGCGCGCGCGATCCGCGCCCGTCGCGCCGACCGACGCGCTCGGCGAGCAGGTCGCCATGATCGATCATGCGCGTGACACCCTCGGCGCCGGCGACGCGGCGGGGTGCCTCTCGGAGCTCGACGCCTACGACAGGAGGTTCCCGCGGAGCGCGATGGGCGAAGAGGCCACCGTGCTCCGCATCGAGGCGCTGCTCCGCCTCGGGGATCGGGCCCGCGCGGCCGACCTGGGCCAGCGCTTCCTCGCCTCGCGCCCGACGAGCCCGCACGCCTCGGGCGTGCGCGCGCTCCTCGGCGCGGCGACGAATCCGTGATCGAACGGCGCCCGCGGACACATGGCGACGGGTGACGGGGCGCTCCTCACCGAGAGCAGATGGCCAGCAGGCGCGCCGGCGTGAACGTGCTCTCAAGGGCGCTCCGGAGATGACTCGTGTGCTCGGTTCGTCGAACGTGTCGAGTTCGTTCGACACGAGAACCTTCAACAGAGAGGCTTCGTATGGTCTGGTCGTCATGGTCTATCCGCCACGTGCTCCACGCGGTCCTGGTGGGAGCGGCGGTGGCGAGCCTCTCGCTGCCAGGGAGCGCCGCGGCGCAGGAGCCGGTCGCTCCTGTGTGGGAGGAGAGCGAGACTCGGGAAGACATCGCCCAGCGGCGCGAGCGCGCCGCGCTCCTGGCGCCGCACTTCACCGACGCGATCAGGATGCATTCCTCCTCGATCGCGCCGCCCATCCTCTTCAGCGGCGTCGGCGCGGCGGGCCTCGCGTCGAGCCTGGCATGGAGCGCCGATGCGCCGCAGCCCACCGATACACCGCTGCGCATCGCCTTCGCTGCCAGCTCCGCGACGATCCTCGCCGGAGGCCTCGCCGGGCTCGCCGTACCGGAGACCTACCGGCGACACACCCTGGGGACCGCCGCGCTGCTCTCGCAAGGGAGCCTCTGGCTCGGGTTCGCGCTCCTTGAAGACGACGGGCTCGCGAGGATGACGCCCGTCGCGCTCTCGGCTGGATTTTACGTGTCCGGCTTCCTCGCCGGTCTGAACCTGGCGCTGTCCGACTACACGCCGGTCTCCCGGCTCCGCGCCGACCACGCGCTTGTGGCGACGCCCGCGTGGCGCGCGCGGCTGTCAGGCGCGCAGATCGCGAGCATCGAGCGGGATCTGCTGGGCACCGCGCCCGCGATCCCGAACTGGGCCATCTACCTCCCGGCCGCGCTCGGCGGGGTCGTCGCCACCGTGCCCGCATGGGACGGCGATCTGCCGGTGGAAACGCGGGTGCTGAGCCTGGCGAGCGGTCTCCTCAACTCGGTGTGGTCGTTCGCCCTCATGGCCGACGATCATCCGGCGCAGTCCTATCAGCAGGACCTCCGCAGGGCCGGCCTTCGCGTCGCACCTTCGGGCCCCGACGGCACCGCGGGCCTCACGGTCTCAGGCAAGTTCTGATGGGTTGTCCCTCGGGGACGAATCGCCTGAGCGCCATGTTGCGATTCCTTCGCCACCTATCGACGTGCGGATCGAGGTGACCCTGCTCCGCGGAGGCGCGCCGGTCGGCGTGATGGCATGCGACGGGTTCGCGCTGGAGGGGGGCGCCGGGTGCGGATCGAGCGCCACCCACCTGAACAGCAGCTGCGCGATGGCCGTCCCCGCCGGCGGGAGCGACGCCATCCGGGTCGTGGCGAGGCTCGTGAACAAGGGCAGCGTGGCGAGGTTCCAGGGGCTCAGCGTCTATATCCGGGATTGATGCGACGGGCCCTGTCCGGCCTCCGCGCCTCGCGGGCGCCCTCCCGTCGCGCCCGCGCCGCTAGCCCCTCTACCCCGCCCGCCTCCGCTTCAGCTCCTGCCCGACCGACACGGCCAGCGCCCGGAACCAGGCGTGGCCTGGGTCCTGCCGCATCCGCTCGTGCCACGCGAGCGACATCGTGAACCCCTTCAGCTTGAACGGGAGCTCCATCGCGCGCAGCGGCAGGTAGCGCTGCGCCCTCGCGGCGATCCGCTCGGGCAGCGTCACCATCAGGTCCGAGCTCGCCACGATCTCCGGCGCGGCGATGAAGCTCGCCACCCGGACCGCCACCCGGCGCCGCAGGCCCATCCCGGCGAGCACATCGTCGATCACGCCACCCGGCCTCCCCTCGGGCGTCACGAGCACCTGCGGTATCGCGGCGAACTGCTCCACCGTCAGCTTGCGCGAGGCCGCCGGGTTCCCCTCGCGGACGAGGCACACGAAGCGCTCCGGGAACAGCGGTGTCCAGACGATGGCGGGCCTCGTCGCCCGGTGCGCCAGCAACGCGAAATCGAGCTCCCCCGCCTCGAGCGCGCCGAACGGATCCGCCGAGGCCCCCCGGGCGTCGACGTCGACGGCCGGCGCCTCGCGGGCCAGCCGCTCGACCAGCGGCGGCAAGAGGAGCACCTCGCCGAAGTCGGGCATCACCATCGTGAAGGTGCGCGCCGCCGTGCGCGGATCGAACCGGGGCGCGTCCTCGAGGACGGCGGCGAGCTCGGCGAGGACGCGCCCGAGCGCCGGGGCGAGCCGCTCGGCGCGGGGCGTGAGGCGCATCCCGCGGCCGGTGCGCACGAGCAGCGCGTCGCCGAGCACGTCCCGCAGCCGCGCGAGCGACCGGCTCATCGCCGACTGGGTGAGGCCGATCCGCGCGGCGGCGCGGGTCACGTGCGCCTCGCGGAGGAGCGCGTCCAGCGCGACGAGCAGGTTGAGGTCGAGCCCGGAGAGATGCGTCGCAGTCATGATGCGTATCACAATCATGCATTGGATGACTGACCGGAGAAAGCGCAAAACATCCTCACATCGAGCGCGCGGCGAGGCTCCCGCGGGGGAGAGGCCGCGCATCACCGCTCGAAGGGAGACATCCATGTTCGCTGTCGCTGGAGTTACTGGGAACACCGGGTCCGTGGTCGCGCGTGAGCTCCTCGCCGCCGGGGAGAAGGTGCGGGTCATCGTTCGCGACGCCGCGAAGGGGCAGGCGTGGAAGGCGAAGGGGGCCGAGGTCGCGGTCGCGCAGCTCGACGACGTGGCGGCGGTCACGCGGGCGCTCGAGGGCGTGAAGGGCGTCTACCTGCTGAGCCCGCCGTCGATCGCGTCGGCCGACCCGCTCGGGGAGAGCAGGTCGCAGGTCGATGCGATGGCGCGCGCGGTCGCGGCGAGCGCGGTCCCTCATGTCGTGTTCCTCTCGTCGGTGGGGGCGCACCACCCGGAGCGGACGGGGCCGATCGTGACGGTGCACTACGCCGAGGAGCGGCTCTCCGCCGTGGCGCGGGACATCACGTTCGTCCGGCCTGCGTATTTCCTCGAGAACTGGCGCTCGGTGTTCGCGGCCGTGAAGGGCGACGGCGTGCTCCCGAGCTTCCTCCAGCCCGGGCGCGCCTTCCCGATGGTCGCGACCGAGGACATCGGCCGGGTCGCGGCGGAGCGCCTCCTCGCCGGGCCGGCGGGCCGGCAGGTCATCGAGCTCGCCGGGCCGGAGGACTACACGCCCGAGGCGATCGCGAGCGCGCTCGGCAAGGTCCTCCTCGGCAGGGACGCGCATGTGGTGCCGCTGCCGCTCGAGCAGGTGGAGCCGGTCCTGACGTCGTTCGGCGTGTCCGCGTCCATGGCGGCGCTCTACCGCGAGCTGTACGCGTCGCTCCACACCGGCCACGTCGACTTCGAGCGGCGGGACGGCGCGGTGGTGCGCGGCAAGGTCGGCGCGGAGGCCGCGTTCGCGGCGCTGGCCGCCTGACCGAGGTTGAGGTCGGCCCATCGAGGCGGCTCTCGCCCCGCCGCCCGGCCCGGGCGCGCTGCGCCGGTGACCGCGGACCGGCCTCGCGATGGGCTCACGCGGCGTCGAGGCGAAGCGCCGCCACGCTCCCCGCGAAATGCGTCGCCAGGCTGCGGGCGGCGCGCGGCCCGGGCAGCCCTGCCCAGCGGACGAGGTCGCGATGCGGCTCGCGCTGCGCCTCCGCGGCGATGTCGTCGAGCGCGCTCCGCCGGGCCTCCTCGGTCCGCCGCTGCGCGGCCGGGGAGAGCCGCGGGCGGGCCCAATGATCGATCGCCCACGCCAGCGAGGCGTGACGGACCTCGTCCCGGGCGATGCGGGCCATCACCCGCCGCACCGCGCGGTCGCCCGCGAACCGCGCCTGCCACATCCCGACCAGCGCCCCGAACGTCTCCCGCGCGCAGCCCTCCGCCGCGTTCTCGACCGCGAGCTCCTCGAGCGATCGCAGCGGCTGCGGCGCCACCACCGGCGCGCGCCAGCGCCCGCCGTGACGCGCCGCCACGGCGCGCATCACCCGCGCGTGCCGCACCTCGTCGCGCCGCGCCGCGCTCGCCCCCTCGATGAGCGACCGCGGCGCGCCGTGGTGGGCGAGCTCGCGGCCGAGCACCTCGAAGGCGCGCACCGACGCCGCCTCCAGCTGCGCCACCTCTGCGAACCACGCCCCGACCACCGTCGCGCCGCCGGCCGCGCGCTCGACGAGCCCCGCGGCGCGCCGGCCGATGCAGGCCCCGGCTCTGGAGCTGATCACCTCCGACGCGACCGCGCCGAGGTGGCCGTCCGCGCCGACCTGGAGCACGTACCGGGTGGTCTCCACGGGCGCGCAAAGGGAGGTGACGCGCGTCGCCAGCACCTCGTAGCCGCCGTCGGCGGGCCGCACCCCGCCCGGCGCGCTGCCGCCACAGGCGACCTCGTAGCCCTCCAGCGCGGCGACAAGCACCGCCTCTTCTGGCGAGTCCACGCGCCCGAGCCACGCCTTGACCTCCTCCTTCGAGCGAAGGACGTCCACGTCGTCGCCCGCATTGACGATCAGGACATGCCGCGGGCAGTACTGCACGCACTCGCCCAGCATGAAGCCCTCGGTCGAGGAGCTCGCGGCGATCTTCGCCGCGCACGCCGCCGGGTCCGTCGCCCGGGCGCACGGGGTGCCCGAGGTCTCGATCGCGCGCGGCGCGCGGCTCGCGCCGGGCAGATGCAGGTGCTCGCGCAGCTCGAGGTAGTCGGCGGCGGCTCCGGGCCTGAGGCCCCCGAGGTACCGCGCCTCCCGTCCGTTCCGGCAGGCGACGGCCGCGAATCCGCTGGTGTCGATGCTCGCGCAGGTTCCGGCCAGAACGGGCGCGAGCGAGAGCGCGAGGACGCGGCGCAGGACGCGACCGACATGTTCTGATGAATCCATGGTGACCCCCTTCCATCAAGGATGGCGAGGGACGCTGGATGCGCCCGCGACGAAATCGCCTCAGTGCGCCCGGGCGGCGCGAGGTGCCGCGGCCGGTATCGTGGACAAGCGAAACCCGGGCCAGCCTCCGGCGGGCGAAGCCGGCGGTCGGCGAGACGGGACATGGTTACGCCTCGGCCCGGCGAGGGCGACTGAGGTAGTGTTGATGGCCGCCGTGACGAGCTCCAAGCCCATGTCGGCCACGGAGAGGGATCATGGATCGTTCCGTCTACATCACCAGCACTGGCGCTTTCTTGCCTGGCAAGCCGGTCCCCAACGAGGAGATGGAGCAGTACATCGGCAAGATCAGCGACAGGCGCTCCAGACTCGGGCGCCTCGTCCTCCGGCAGAACGGCATCAAGACACGTCATTATGCGCTGACGCCGGAGGGCGTGCCCCTTCACAGCGGCGCAGACATGGCGGCTCGCGCGATCCGGGACGCGCTTTCCCGCAGCGAGATCGCCGCGGAGAGGCTCTCCTTCCTGGCGGCGGCCACCACCCAGGGCGACCTCCTCGTCCCCGGCTTTGCCAGCGCGGTCCACGGCGAGCTCGGCCTGCGGCCCCTGGAGATCGCGAGCTTTCAGAGCGTCTGTGCCAGCAGCATGATGGCGTTCAAGTCCGCCTACCTCCAGCTGAAGGCGGGCGAGCACGACTGCGGCGTGGCCTGCGCCGCCGAGCTCTCCAGCCGCTTCTTCCGACCTGGCTTCTATGCCGGTCGGGAGCAGGAAGGCGAGGACTCCTCCGCCTTGATGGAGACCGAGTTCCTCCGCTGGACCCTCTCCGACGGGGCCGGCGCCTGGCTCCTGGAGACCCGGCCGAACGAGGGGCGCCGCTCCCTGAGGGTGGAATGGATCGATCTCTGCTCCTACGCCGACCGCTTCGACCCCTGCATGTACGCGGGCACCGCCAGGAACCGGGCGGGTGAGAGGAAGCCCTGGAGTCACTACGACAGCCCTGCGCTCGCAGCGCAGCAGGGCGCCCTCGTCCTCAAGCAGGACTTCGATCTGCTTCACCGCATGTTCCCCGTGTGGGCGAAGCACTACCTCGAGCTCGTGGATCGCCGACAGCTGAGGCCGGAAGCCATCGACCACTTCCTCGCGCACTACTCGTCCCACTCTCTCCGCGGAGAGATGGTCAAGCTGCTCGCGAAGACCGGGGCGATGGTGCCCGAAGCTCGCTGGTTCACGAACCTCTATTCCCAGGGGAACACGGGGGCCGCATCCATTCTCCTCATGCTGCACCAGCTGATCGAGGAGCGGGATCTGCAGCCGGGCCAGCAGGTCCTCGGCTTCATCCCGGAGAGCGGCCGCTGCGTCATCGCCTTCATGCTGCTCACGGTCGTCTGACCCGCCGTCATCCCAGGGAGGTTCAGGATGCTTCTGGAACGTACATCGCCTCTAGACGAAGATTCACCGCAGGCCGTCCTGCGCGGGCTGTCGTCCATCTGGCTGGATTTCGAGTCCCAGGTGCATCACATCCCGATCGTGCGGCGCGTGATCGAGCGCCGCATTCGCCTGGCCGATTACCACGAGCTCCTGCTGAACCACCGGGCGCAGGTCATGAACGGGGCGCTCTGGATCGCGCGCGCCGCCTCCAACATCGGCCACGACTTCGCCGAGCTGCGCTCGCGCTTCATCCGCCACGCGGCCGCGGAGCATCGCGATTACCAGATGCTGGAGCAGGACTATCTGCAGAGCGGCGGCGACCCGGCCGGGCTCGCGCGGCACGAGCTGAACATCGGCAGCGAGGCGCTGTCTGCCTGGATCTTCCATCGCGCCGATCAGCCGAACCCCTTCGATCTCCTCGGCGCCATGTACATCATCGAAGGCCTCGGCAAGCGGGTCGCGGCCCGGTGGGCCGAGCATGTGCAGTCCGCCCTTCGCCTGGAGGCGCAGGCCGTCAGCTTCTATCTCTATCACGCGAAGGCCGACGAAGATCACCTGGGCGAGCTGGAAGAGGTGCTCCGCTGTGGTATCTTGAATCTCCCGCGGATGGCGCCGAGGATCCTCAAGACCGCCCGCGTCACCGCGCGGCTCTACCGCCTCCAGCTCGAGGAGATCGGGAGCTACTGACATGGATTTTCAGGACTTTTTCAGGAAGATGAAGCACGACCCCAGGGATCCCGATCCGTGGCTGGCCTTGTACCTGGACCGGTCCTTGCCGATCGACGAGCGGGCCAAGGCCGCCCTCCTGAAGAGCCAGCGCAGCACCACGCGCAGGGTCGTGATGCCGATCGTCAGGCCGTTCGCCCGCCTGTCGATCTCCGGCATCAAGCTCATGAAGATCCTCGTCCCGGCGAGCTGGCAATCTCCGTGGCTGTTACATCGGTCCATTTACTGGGGCCTGAGGCTCTTCGTCGCCCCGGAGGCCAATTACCTCATCCTGCGCCACTTCACCATCGGCACGGAGATCTTGAAGTTCATCGAGGACAACGTCCCGGGCATCGAGCTCGAGACGACAACGCCGCTGAGGACCCGGAGGCTGGAGGACCTGCTGGACAACACGTTCACGGTCCACGATCTGACCTTCTACAACTTCATCATCGAGCTGAACGAGAAGCTTCGCGCCCAGGGCCGTGATATCGAGCCCCGAAAATCGATCGACTTCTCTGCCATCACCGATGACGACGCGAGCATCGACGACCTCCCGGACACCTGGCTGAACGTCGTCGACCTGCAGACCGCCATCGAGATCTACACGCCGCTCTATGCGCTGTTCCTGTCTGACCACCATTTCTGGCGGGCGAGCAATTCGCTGCAGCTGGACGAGATCATCGCGCTCTACGTCGGCAAGATCCTGGACGACCCGCTGCCTGTCGCCCTTGTGCACAACCATCATCCCATGGTGCCCAGCTCGACGCTCGAGGCCGGCTTCCGGTTGACGCTACATGGCCTCGACTCCGAGACCCTGCACGGACACCTGAGGAAGCTGAAGGAAGAAGCGAGGAGAGCGGCGGCCCGGGGAGCCCTCGAGCCGTGACGATCTCCTGAATCCTCCTCTCGAACCGAGGCTTCTCCGGGCCCTCAAGGTCGGGTAGCGCCTGCTGGAGGCGACCGGCAGCCACCGCACGATCCAGAGGCCGGGGCCGAACCCGCCGTAGGGATCACCGACGCCGCGCGCTGGGGCCGCTCGAAGAGGCGCGCCTTGTCGCCGGCTCGTCGTGCTTTTCCTTCTCCCTGGGCGCCGCCTGACCCCGGTCGTCGTCGATCATCGCGGCGAGATTGGCCAGCACGCGGCGCAGCAGGCCGTGGAGCGCCTCGATCTCCCCAGCGGAGAGCCCGGCCGTGGCCTCGCCGTTCGACTGGCCGAGGAGCTCGAGCGCCCGTGGCATGACCTCTTCGGCGCGGGCGCTGAGGCGGATGCGGGTGGCCCGGCGGTCGCGCGGGTCGGGCGACCTCTCGATCAGGCCAGCCTTGTCCATGCGCTGCAGCAGCGCGGCGGCGGTGGGCTGCTCGACGTGCGTACGCTGAGCGATCTCCGCCTGGGTCAGAGACTCCTCCTCGGCCAGGCAGAGCAGGACCGGGATGTGGGCGACGCCGAGCCCCAGCGGGCGCAGCTGCGCCTCGGCGACGCGCATGAACGCCCGAGCGGTCCGGGTGACGAAGTAGCCCGTGTCGTAGTCGATATCCATCGGTTGCCACCTTACAACATAGCGTGCTATTCATACACATAGCACGCTATGTAGTTGGCCTTCTTCAGGGAGAAACGCTCATGATCCTCGTCACCGGAGCCACCGGACAGCTCGGGTCCGCCGTCGTCCACCGCCTGCTGGAGCGCACCGCCGGCGCTGACATCGCCGCGCTCGCGCGCGACGAGAGCAAGGCCGCCGACCTCGTGGCGCGCGGCGTCTCGGTCCGGGTCGGCGACTACGACGACACCGCCGCTCTCGACCGGGCGATGGCCGGCGTCGACCGCGTCCTGCTCATCGCGGGCAACGCCCCCCAGCGTCGCGTGCAGCAGCACCAGAACGTCATCGACGCGGCCCGGCGCGCCGGTGTCGCGCTGATCGGGTTCGCCAGCCGGTCGCTGAGGGACGTCCAGGCCTCGGAGAACGCGCTCATGCGCGACTATTTCGAGACCGAGGACCGCATCCGGCGCAGCGGGCTGCCCCACGTCCTGTTTCGCAACGCCCTGTACCTCGACACCGTTCCGCTCTACGTCGGTGGCGCGCGGGTCTTCGAGACGGGGATCCGGCTGCCGGCCGGCGACGGTAGAGTCGCCTACGCGCTGCGCCGCGAGATGGGCGAGGCGCTCGCCAACGCCATGCTCGACCACGAGGGCGCGGACCGCACCTACGTCGTCGCCGCCCCCCGCAGCTACACCTTCGACGACGTGGCGGCCGCCCTCACCGAGGTGTCGAGCAGGACCGTTGATTACACGCGGATCTCCGACGAGACGTACGTCGCGGACGCCGTCCGGGCCGGCGTGCCGGAGCACCTCGCCCGCCGTTACCTCGGCTTCTACTCCGACATCCGGGGCGACCAGCTGGACGAGACGAGCTCCGACCTCGAGACGCTGCTCCGGCGCACGCCTGCCACCCTCCCGGAGGGGTTGCGCGAGGTCTTCGGGCTCTCGACGTCAGACGCTCGCTAGAAAACCAATCATGTTGAAACCGGGAGAAATTTCACAGGGAGGCGGGGAGGCGGGGAGGAAGAAAAAAAAGAATCTCTCCCTCTCGCCGTCTCTCGCTCCCCGCCTCCTCGCCTCCCTGTGAAATTTCTGCTTTTTTCGGGGTTTCGACCCGTTTGTCGCTCTAGGGCAGAGGCGCTCGTCCATCCGCCGCGCGCTCGAAGCGCTGCAAGGCCGGTGTGCCGCGAGCGCCGTCCCGGCACAGGCGCTCGAGACCCTCGCGGTCATTGCTTGACATCCTCGAATCGTTTGCTTTTCCTTCTCCCTTCGTCATCCCGATGCCCTGATTTCCCCCCTGGAGCGACAATCATGATCGAGCATCGAACCATCCGCTTCACGAGTCTGTGCATCGGCGCGTTGTGCGGGACGCTCACGGGCTGCACCGGGCATGGCCCGGCGGTAGAGAACGCGGCCTCTGGCGGCATGGCGCCGGTGGGTGGCAGCGGCGGGACCGATGCGCCGCCCCTCGCCGATGGAGGTGGAGGGGAAGGCGGCAGCGGCGGTGGCTCGGCCAGCGCGCCGTGCACCTTCACCTGTCACGACGACTGTCCGGCCCTGGGAGCGCTGGAGGTGGAGGGCAGCTGCGGTGCCCCGAGCGAGCGGTGCTGCTGGCTGGGCGCTCCGAGCGATCCCTACCCCGACGGCGGGAGCTCCTCGGTCGAAGACTCCGCCCCGATCCCGGTCGACGAGCTCCCCCTCCTCCCCGAGATGCCCGATCCGCTCACCCTGGCCGACGGAACCAAGGTCAGCACGGCGGAACAGTGGCGGGCTCGCCGCAAGGAGATGATGCGGATCCTGGAGGACTACACCTACGGGCACATGCCGCCGCCGCCGGGCAACGTGACGGCCGTGCCGCTCTCGGGACCCTCGGAGATCACGACGGCCTCGGGTGTGGACGCCCTCTACCGCAAGCTTCACCTGAGCTTCGGGCCAGGCGGGGAGCTCGGCTTCGACCTGGGCCTCTTCTTCCCGAAGTCCGAGGCGACTCCCGAGGAGGAGGCCGAGGCTCGTCCCATCTTGATCTCGCTCTCCTCCGGCTCCGGCGAAAGCAGCCTGGGGAGAGCGGCCGGTGCGCTCGCGCGAGGCTACGCTGTGGCCACGATCGGCTACCAGGAGCTCGGCGCGGACTCTCCCGATTACGCGTCGAGCGCCTTCTTTCCGGCCTACCCGGACCACGACTGGAGGGACATCTCCGCGTGGGCCTGGGGGATCTCCCGCGCTGTCGACTATCTGATGACCGATCCAGCCGTGGATCGGGATAAGATCATGGTCACGGGGGTGTCGCGCCTGGGCCAGGCGGTTCTGCTCGCAGGCGCCTTCGACGAGCGCATCGCGCTCACCGCCCCGGTGGCGGGGGGCATGGCCTTTCGGTTCTCGGGCGCCGAGATGGGCCGTGGGCTCGGGCAGGGCATCACCGAGATCGTCGATCAGAACACCTACTGGTTCGGGCCGCTCCTTCCGGAGTTCAGGAACCAGACGGAGCGCCTTCCCTCGGACCAGCACTGGCTACCCGCCCTCACCGCGCCACGGCTGTTCATTCTGTGCAACTCGCTCGACGATCCGTACGGAAGGGCCTACGCGGCCGTGCAGTCGTATCTCGGTGCTCAACCGGTGTACGACTTCCTCGGCGTTCCTGAGCATCTGGGACTGCACTTCCGGCCCGGTGGGCACGGCGCCACCGAGGAAGACTGGAACGCCATCTTCGACTTCGCCGATCAGGTTCTCCTGGGGAAGCCGGGAACCCGGCGCTTCGACGTCATTCCGCCGCGCGGGGATACTCCCTAGAACGCCGATCGCGTTGGTGAGCTGATGGGGCGCGCCGCCCCGGCGCCCCGAGCCCGAGAGGGCCGCCCCCGGCGCTCAGGCCGCGAGGGCCGCGGGGTGGCGCCGTCGCCAGAAGGCGAGGCGAGCGCGCATCACGGCCGCGAAAAGGCGCATGAACAGGCTGTCGGACGGCGGAAGGGGCTGCACCCGGGTGTTCTGAAACGACGCCACCCGCCAGCGCCCGTCGTCGCCCCGCACCACCACCAGGGTCTGCCGCGACCGCCGGCTCGCAGGCGCCACCTTCTGCCAGGGCCACAGCACCGCGCCGGTGCTGACGACCACGGCCGTGTCGGGGCCGACGAAGCGCACGCCCTCGACCTCGCCGACCAGGCGGGTGCCGGCGAGCATGCCGGCGAAGAGCTCTTCGTGCACCCTGCGGTTCGCCTCGCGCCCGCGCAGCCACGAGCCATCGAACGTCACGTAGTCGGAGTCGGGCGTGTAAAACGCGTCGACGGCGCTCGCGCCGTCCCGCGCCCACGCCTCGCACAGGGCCTCGAACATGCGCCGAATGGCCGCCTCGTCGGTCGAACGCTCCACGGAAACCTCCTGGCAAGTAACTCTGTTAGTAAGTAAGATATTTGCCATGGGTTGTCAAGACGGCGGCGGCTCGGGTAGAGTGCGGGCGGATCGAGGCGAGAGGCGATGGCCGCGAAACGAACGAGCGCGAAGGCGGTGAGCGAGCTGGTCGACAGCCTGGGCGACCGGCTGGGCCGCGAGCTGAGCACCCAGTCGGTGCTCTTTCACCAGGCGATCGCCGCGCGGCTGGGGCTGAAGGGCACCGACCACAAGTACCTCGACGTCGTTCGCAGGGCGGCAGAGGCGGGTCCGGTCACGCCGGGCGATCTGGTCCAGCTCACGGGGCTGACCTCGGGGGGGGTGACGGGGGTGCTCGACCGGCTCGAGGAGGCGGGGTTCGTGCGCCGCGTGAAGCACCCGAGCGATCGGCGCCAGCTGGTGGTCGAGCCGGTGACCGAACGTTACGCCGAGATCGGCGCGCTCTTCGCGCCGTTCCGCGAGCGCTGGGCGGTGCTCTGCTCGCGCTACTCACTCGAAGAGCTGAGGCTCATCTGCGACTTCTTCGAGCAGGCGACCGCGCTGATGGCCGAAGAGATCGCCCGCATGCAGCGCCCGGCCGAGCCCGAAGCCGCCCCGGCGAGCGCCGCGCCTCGCGTCGGAGCGCGCGCCGCCCAAGGCACGAAGGCGCGCCCGCGCCGGAGCTCCTGACGAGCTCGAGCCTTGTTTCAACCTCCTCGTCGGCGCGAGCCGGCGGCTGCTGGAATCAGCAGGGGCGACGTCGTGGGAGGGCGCGCCCTATCGCAATGACGAGCGCCGGTGCGGCGACGAGGCCGGCGAGGCCAGCCACCCAGGGCCAAGGGGACGTCTTCGTCGCTGAAGGGAGGGTGACCTTGCCCAGGTCCGTCGCTTCGACCGCCTCCTTGATGTGTGGGTACACGCGGATGAAGGCCAGCGCTCCCGCGACCATCCCGAGCAGCCCGAACATCGCGTCGCGCCGGCCTTCTCCGACAGCGGCGAGGGTCGTGCCGGGGCAATAGCCGAGGATCGCCATCCCCGCGCCGAAGGCCGCACCGCCCAGGATCACCGAGCGTACCTGGAACGGTTTCACGTCGAGCTCGGTCGCGCCGGCTGCGCGCAGGGCGTGCGTCCCGATCGAGCCGGCAGCCGCCGCCGTCGACATGATCCGCGCAATGGCGCTGTCGCGCAGCAGGAGCTGGTTCACGATGAGGTCGTAATCCGAGGCCCCGCCTCGCTGGAGAAAGGCGCCGAACGCGGTCCCGGTCGCGAGACCGAGCGCCAGTTTTCCGAGCGGATCCCGCTTCATCGCGCGCCTCCTCGAAACAGGAGCTTCGCCGTCAAGACGGAGCTCGCGCTCATCGCGATGTCGAACGCGAGGCTCGCCGCGGCGAGCTGCATCGTGCCGCTGATGCCGTGTCCGCTGGTGCATCCCTTGCCGAGCCGCGCGCCGAACATCATCAGGGCGCCACCGCAGAATGCGGCCGCATAGCGCCGTCCGCGGCTCTCCCCGAACCGCGCCCGCCACACGTCCGGCAGCCTGGATCCTCGCGTGCCCGATGCGCGCGAGGCGAGGAATGCGCCAAGAACAATGCCCGGAACGACAAGCATCTCCCAGTCGATCTTCGGCGTCGTCTCGCGCTTGGCCACGAACTCGTTCACTCGGCTGGCCTGCGGCGCGAACCGGCGCGCCAGCCGGGTCGCCACCGTCTCGAACGCGGACGTCACGCCGAGAGGCCGCTTCGCGGTTCCCATCGCGAACGTCTCCAGCGCTCCGATCGCGAGCCCGGCAATCTCCGGCGCCCAGCGCGTGCCTCCCTGCGAGCTCATCGTCGCGCTCCTTCGATATCCACGGTGGTCACCGTGCGTTCGGAGCCCTTCTTTTTCGGCAAGTCGAGCTTCTCCCACGCCGTCATTCCGCCGAGGACGTTGGCGACATCGCTGAA
Organism: Sorangium sp. So ce887; assembly: GCF_051521455.1. Taxonomy (NCBI): domain Bacteria; kingdom Pseudomonadati; phylum Myxococcota; order Polyangiales; family Polyangiaceae; genus Sorangium; species Sorangium sp. So ce887. The sequence goes on from NZ_CP150354.1 coordinate 9,372,260, forward strand.
GCCGCGGCGACGGAGAATGCTCGTCGCGAGGCCAGCGCGGTGCCCGACGCTACAGACGAGCGCGATGCGGCCATGACGCGGCAGCGCAGGCTGGATCTTCTCGAAGTGCTCGTCGAGATATCCCACGTACATGTGCCGCGCGCCTTCGATGTGCCCCTCCGTCTCGAACTCCTGATCATCGCGGACGTCGAGCACGGTGACGGCGTCGCCCGCGTCGTGGATCTCGCGCGGAGTCGTCGTGCCCGTCTTCTCGATGGGCATGCCGGCATCTCGCCATGCGTCGAACCCTCCGGCGAGCACGCCGGCGACGCGATCGATGCCGACGCGCGCGAGATGCAGGACCGCCGCCTCCACGTCCATGGCGCGCGGGACGACCAGATACGCCTGGGTCGTCTCGTCCGCGACCCACCCGCCGAAGACCGGGAGCCCAGCGAGCCAGAGGTTCAGCGAGCCGGGCAGGTGGCCCGCCGCGAACGCCTCGGGGTCGCGCGCGTCGAGCACCAGCCCCTGCTTGGCGTCCGACGCGAACTTCTTCGGCGCCAGGGAGGGTACTTCGCCGGGCTTCGCGGCGAGCGGCTTGCCCCCTTCGAGGTTCAGCTTCTCCATCAAGCTGAAATAGGGTGGGCGCGGGATGCGCTCCGCGACCTTGGCGCGGACGAAGTCGTCGACCGACTTCACGAAGACGGGATTGTAACCGCGCTCGAGGCCGAGCGTGGAATCGTCGCGCTCCGCGATGTTGCCCCCGCAGACCGAGCCGGAGCCGTGGGCGGGCCAGAGGAGGGTCTGATCCCCGAGCGGGAGAAGCTTCTCGTGGACCGAGGCGAAGAGAAGGCGCGCGTTGTCGCTGGTCTTCTCGCGGTCGGGCAGGTCGGTCCGCCCCGTCTCCCCGATGAACAGCGTATCGCCGGTGAAGACGCCCCAGGCGCGCCCGGGTGCGTCGGGGATGAACACGGCGTAGCAGGCGCTCTCCGGCGTGTGCCCCGGCGTATGAAGCGCGCGGATGCGCAGCCCGATCAGGTCGAGCTCCTCGCCGTCCCGCATCCGGATGTCGCTGTGTCCGAAGAGCGGGTGATCTCCGCTCACGATCTTCGCGCCCGTCACCTTCGCGAGGGCGGCGGATCCGATGATGAAGTCCTCCTGGCGGTGCGTCTCCAGGATGAACTTGATCACGAGGTTCTTCTCCCTGGCCGCCGCGAGGACCTCGTCGATGTCCCTCCGCGGGTCGACCACGATCGCCTCGCCCTTGTTGCCGAGCAGGTAGGCGACGTGGGCAATACCTGGGGTCTTCATGCGGTGCAGGTGCATGCGCCGAGGCGGATGCAAGCAAGGCGCCAGACCGGCGGCTGCGGCGATCGGTCCGGCGCACGAGCTCAGGCGATCGCCCGTCGCGCGCAGGACCGCCACACATGGACCTGACCGCTGTGACAAGTTGGGCGAGGCGGAACGCCGCATAGCCGGTGCCCGTGCCCGCGTTCACGGCGTCGACCGTCCTGATGTCGGCGTTGATCGTGTCGTTCAGGAGGATGCCGCATTCCCCTGTGTCGCGCGCGACGACGGTGCCGACGCGCAGGCCATCCACGCCATAGGTCTCGACGCCGTGAGAGCCGGTCCCCTCGGCATGAACGTAGTCGATGTCGATGTTCTTCACCTTGTCGGCGCGGTCCGAGTGGGGCAAGCCCTTGAATGGGCTCACACCGACCCACGACACGGAGCTTGACCTCGGTGCGATCAGGCGGCAGGGCCCCCGTACCGCGGTATTGTATAGCGGCCCTCGTCCTGGCATGCTGTGCGTGATCGTGAGGCTGGCGTCGCCGGCGCCGCCGAGCGCCGGCTCGCGGGCGGCGAATCAACCGGGAGAGGGCCCATGCCGAGCAAACCGAAGGAACAACCAGAATCCGCGCTTCCGAAGGGCATCGGGAAGCCGGCGACTCGAGCGCTCGCCGCAGCTGGCGTGTCTCGCCTCGACCAGGTCACCCGGTTTTCGGAGGCCGAGCTCCTGGCGATTCATGGCGTGGGGCCGAAGGCGGTGGGAATCATCAAGGCCGCGCTCGAGACCCAGGGAAAGTCTCTCGCCAGCGGCGGGTAGCCGTCGTCGACCAGGCGCGGCACGACGCAGCGCCCGGCTCCGGCGAGCGGCTACCTTGATCCGGCGTGGGGCCGCCGGGGCAGCTCAGTCGCCGCCGCTGACGCGATGGTTGACGTACCTCCCCGCCAGCTTGCCGAGCTGGCGCGCCGCGTCCCGCGCGCGCCCTCCGGTCGATGGGTTGAACAACGTCGCTGGCGACGCCGCCTCGATCAGGATCTCGTCGAGCACCCTCCCGGCCGGGTCGGTGATCTGCACCGTCGCTTTGAGGTGCGTGGCCATGTTGAAGACTCCGGTGAAGACGCCGGGCTCGTAGAACGTCACGTTCGCGCGGACGAAGAACGGCGCGTCGGCCGCGCTGATCGCCTTGACGACGATGGCGTCCTCCGACGCTGCCTCGGCCATGAGGGCCTCCGTGAACTGCTCGTTGATCCCCGCCTTGTCCTCCTGCCAGCTCTGCCGCTGCTCGGCGTCCTTTTCCGCCATCCAGTCGGCCTCGGAGACGTCGCCGACCTCGAGGGCGAGGAACGCCACCGGGACGACAGCGAGGCGCCCCTTGCCGTAGAACGGGTTCGGCACAGCCTGACGGGTGGTCTTCCAGGGATGCCCGCACGCGGCGAGCAGGGGAGTCAGGCAGAGCAACAGGATCCAGAGCGCATGTCGACGGTGCACGGAGGGTCTCCTTCTCAGGCGGCGCGCGGGCGCGCGGACGCACGATGCCGCGATGCTAGCGGCAAGCGACGCCGGCGGCGCAAGAAAGCGCGGGCCGCCCGCGAGCGTGGGCGCGGCGACGAACCTGGGCCGGGCCGCGGCCCCGGGAGCGGCTCACGCCGGGACGCACGTCCCGCCCGCAGCGCAGACGCAGCACTCTCCGCACCCGCCGCTGTTCACGCAGTCGACGCAACGGCCCGCGCCGTCGCACTGATCCTGCAGCGTGTTGCACAAGGTCCCTGCCGGCACGGGCCCCTCCGCGCAGAGGCCGTTCTCGCAGGTATACCGGTAGCATTCCGTCGAGGCGCCGCAGTCGACGTCGCGCGCGCACTGGCTCGGCACGCACTGGCCGGCGTCGTCGCAGCTTCCCCCCGGGCACGGCCCTGGCACGGGCGAGTGCAGGGGCGCTGTCCCGTCGCAGGTGTCCGACGTGCACGGGTTGCGGTCGTCCCCGGGCTCGTCGGCGGCGACGACGACCTGGGCGCCGCGGCCATCGCAGACGATGCGCTGGCAGTCGCCCGCTGTCGGCGCGATCTCGGTATCTTCCGGCAGCGGCGCCGCGCCGCACCTGCCGTCGACGCACGCCGGGATCTGGCACGGCTCCGCCGGGGCCGGGCAATCCGACGACACCGTGCAGCTTGCGCCGGAACCGGTGCTCGAAGCGCTGTCGCTGCTCGCGCCGCCCCCGCCGGCGCCGCCTGTCCCGCCGGCGCCGCCTGTCCCGCCGGCGCCGCCTGTCCCGCCGGCGCCGCCCTGGCCCCCGTTGACGAAGCTGCGTTGCTCGACCCCGCATCCAGCGAGCGCGGCAACCAGGAGGAGCCGCAGGAGAGCCGGCCGCATGCCGACGGCGCGGTGACACGGACCCGATGCAAAGGCGGAAGACGATGCCATGTGCCGCATCATAAAAGCAGAGCCGCCCGACGGCTAAGCTCGCGACCGCCGGCACGACCCCACCTGCGACCCTTGACAACAAAAGTTGTCAACCCAGGATGGTCGATGTGCTGGACGTTGAGGTCATCGAGGACCCTGCCGTGGCGGTCATCGCGCTCGACCCGGTCCGGAGCCGGCTGCTCTCGGAGCTGGCGCTGCCGGCCTCCGCCGCAAACCTCGCGGAGCGGGTGGGCCTGGCGCGCCAGAAGGTCAACTATCACCTGCGCGCGCTCGAAGCGCACAAGCTGGTGCGGGCGGCGGGCGAGCGCAAGTGGGGCGGCCTGACGGAGCGCCTGTTCGTGGCGACCGCGAGCGCCTATGTCGTATCGCCGGGAGCGCTGGGGCCTGTCGCCGCGGATCCACGGCGGACCGTGGATCGCCTCTCCGCGAGCTACCTCATCGCGCTCGCCGCGCGCGTCGTTCGCGAGGTCGGCGGGCTGTGGCGCCGCGCGCTCGACGCCAAGAAGCGGCTGGCGACGCTCTCGATCGACACGGAGATCCGGTTCGCGTCGGCCGCGGAGCGCGCCGCCTTCACCGCCGATCTCAGCAAGGCGATCACCGAGCTCGTGGCGCGATACCACGACGCGAACGCCGCCGGCGGGCGCGACCACCGCCTGCTCGTGATGGCCTATCCGAAGCCGAGCGATGAACCGAAAGAGGAGAAGACATGCCGATAAGGAGCGACGCACAAAAACGCTGGGTCGAGCTCGAGTTCCTGGTGCCCGGGACGCCGGAGCAGGTGTGGCACGCCATCGCGACGGGCCCCGGCATCAGCGCCTGGTTCGCGCCAACCACCGTGGACGAGCGCGCCGGCGGGAAGGTCGAGTTCACCTTCGGCGAGGGCGTGACGTCCTCGGGGACGATCACGGCGTGGGAGCCGCCGACGCGCCTCGTTTACGAGGAGCACGGCTGGAGCGAGAACGCGCCGCCCCTCGCGTCGGAGTTCGTCATCGCCAGCCGCTCGGGCGACAGGTGCGTCGTGCGGCTCGTGCACAGCCTGTTCTCGACCAGCGACTCCTGGGACGATGAGATCGAGGGGTTCGAGAGCGGCTGGCCCGGCTTCTTCCAGATCCTGCGCCTGTACCTGCGTCACTTCGCGGGCCAGAACGCCGCCGCCGCGCGCGCGCTGCGCGCAGCCCCTGGCACGCACGCCGAGGTCTGGAAGCAGCTCGCCACCGCGCTCGGCGTCCACGGCCCCAACCTGGGTGAGCGACGATCGGCGCCGGCAGGTGCCCCGCCGCTCACCGGCACCATCGAGCACGTCCAGCAAGACGACGAGACCTGTGAAGTCCTGTTGCGCCTCGAGCAGCCGGCGCAGGGCATCGCGCTCCTCGGGAGCTACCGCTGGGAGAACAAGGCGCGCGTCGCCGTCAGCCTGTTCTTCTACGGCGACCGAGCGGCCGACATCGCCGCGGAGCTCGAGCCACGATGGCGCGCCTGGCTGGAAGCTCGCTTTCCGGCGAGCGCCGAGCAGAAGGCGAACGCGTAGTTGCCACTCTGGCAAGGCCGGCCGGCGATCCACCCGGCCCGCGTGCCAGAGTGGCGCGCGAGCCCGCTGCGCGCGCGCAGCGCCGCGGCGATCGAGACGCTCGCCGTCTGGCACGACGCTCGCTAGCGCGGCCGTGAGCGTATGGGATCCGACATGTTCCTGAAGCGGTATCGGGGCGTGGCATTCTGCCTGATGATCGCGCTGGCTGCCTATTTGCAGGCGGCGGGCATCGGGCACCTCGTCGCATGGAGCATCGCCTCCTCGCCGTCGCCGCGCGCGCCGACCGCTCGCGGGACGCCGCCCGCGGCGCGCCTCGAACAGGTTCACGCCACGAGCGCGGCGTTGATCCTGTCGCGCAACCCCTTCGACTCGGTCACGGGCCCGCTCGACGGCAAGGCGACAAGCCCGGTCAGCCCCGAGGTGCTGGCGGAGAACAAGGACCCGTACGAAGACCCGGCGTGCGACGCCACCCGGGCGCTGCTCATCGTTCGAGCGGACGACGCGTCGTGGTCTCTCGCCGCGATGACCGGCTCGGACGGCAAGACGATCCTGCGTCGCCAGGGGGATGAGGTCAGCGGGAAAACGGTTCACACGGTGGGGTGGGACCGGGTCTGGCTCACGACCGGCGGCGCGCGATGCCAGGCCGTCCTCGGTGGCAAGCCGGCGCCCGCGGGCGCCCCGGGAGCCCCGCCTTCGCCGGAGCCGGCCCCTTCCGGAGCTGCGCGGAGGCCGGCCGCGTCCACGGTTCCGCCGGAGATCGCGTCGAAGATCCGCAAGATCAGCGATACAGAGTTCCGCGTGGAGCGCAGCGCCGTCGGCGCGATCCTGGAGAAGCAGTCCGATCTGATGCGCTCGGTGCGCATCGCGCCGGAGCCGGGAGGCGTCAAGCTCGCCCGGATCCGCGGCGGCTCGCTGCTCGAGATGCTCGGCCTGAAGACTGGCGACAAGCTGGCCAGCATCAACGGGTTCGAGCTGAGCGACGTGTCCAAGGCGCTCGAGGCCTATGCGCGGCTCGGCACCGCCGACCACATCGCGCTGAGCATCACCCGCGATGGGAACCCGATGACGATCGACTTCCATATCGATTGAGCGCACGCCGGCGCTCTCTCGAGAGCTCGGGCTAATCGTTGATCCAGTAGCGATAGCCGTTGGTGCGGAAGGGCACGGCGAGCTCGCGGCAGATCTCGGCGATCACATCGGGGGTGAAGAAGTAGTTGCGGAGGCGGGCGAGGTGATCGCCGTCGGTCTCGGCGGTCCAGACGGTGCGCACCGCGGGGCCGGTGTCGTGATCGAACCAGAAGAGCAGCAACAGCTCGCCGCGATGCTCGCGCACCTCGCAGCGCGGCGGGCCGCCGAGGTAGCCGACCAGGTGCCGGGCATCGACCCCACCGGCGTCGGTGGTCGTGATCGGCGAGAGGCTGCCGACGAACGACCCGGTGTGCGGATCGGCCGGGGGCTCGCGCCCGTACTCGGTGACCACGCCGACGATCTCGGTGATCGAGCTGTCGAGGAGCAGCGAGGTCAGGGCCGGCAGGTCGCGGGCGTTGAAGGCGGCGCAGAAGGCGTCGAGCACGCCCGGCGCGGGCGCCCGGGGCTCGTCGGCCTCGGGCGCCACCAGCTTGCCGCGGCCGCGGTGCAGCGCCGCCTTGACCGCGCCGACCGAGGTCGAGAGCGCCGCGGCGACCTCCTCGAGCGAGAGATCGAACACGTCCTTGAGCACCACCGCCGCGCGCTCCTGGGGCGACAGGTGCGCGACAAGGGTGCCGGCGGCCTCGCGTGACGCCCGCGGCTCGTGCGGCTCGTCGACGGCTTGCCCCGGCGCCGGACGCGCCGCCGCGGGCTCGGCGAGCGCGTCGCGCTCTAGCCGACGCCGCCGGGCGCGGTCGATCCACAGGTTCGATGCCACCCGGAACAGCCAGGCGCGCGGGTTGGGCAGCTCGTGAAACAGCGTGCCGAGGGTGACGAAGCCGCGGGCCATCGTGTCCTGCACCAGGTCCTCGGCGTCCCATGGACTCTGGGTCAGGTAGCGGCAATAGCGGTACAGCTCGGGCCGGAGCGGCTCGAACACATCGAGGAACCGCTGCCACGATGCCTTGACGTCGTCGCTCAGCCCGCGGAGGTCGCCCGGCTCTTGTCTCATGCCCAGACCGGCTCGTAGCACAGGACCGACAGCCCACCGCCCAGGTTCTGGGTCCGGATCTGCCGCAGCGCGAGGCGCCGGTCGCGGCGCGCGAACAGCGGTGTGCCGCCGCCGAGCACCACCGGGTGCACCACCAGACGGAACTCGTCGACAAGGCGGTGCTCGATCAGGGTCGACACAAGGGCCGCGCCGGCCCACGCGACGATCGGCTTGCCGGGCTGCCGCTTGAGGGCGGCGATCTCCTCGGGGTCACGGGCCACGCGGGTGTTGGCCCACGCGGCGTGCGCCAGGGTCCGCGACAGCACCACCTTGGGCAGGGCGTTCATCTTGCGCGCGAACGAAAGGTCCTGCGGCGAGCGCGGGTGAGCCTCGGCGTCGGGCCAGTACTGGAGCATCAGCTCGTAGGAGGCGCGGCCGTACACGGCCAGGCCGACGGAGTCGATCATCTCGTCGCAGTACCGCTCGAACTGCGGGTTGCCGTCCTGGAACCAGTCCAGCTCGCGGTTCGGCCCCTCGATGTAGCCATCGAGCGAGGTGATCATGGAGACGTAGAGGCGTCGTTCGGTCGGGGTTGTCGTCGTCATGGCCCACCAACGAACGGCGCGGCCGGCAGGATACGGGGGACGAGGAAATCGGCGACCCGACCCAGGTTGGGCCGACCCCCACCCAGGTTGGGCCGACCGGGCCGACCGCCACGCGACGCATAGGGGCTCCTCGGGCCTGACGTCTTCGCGGAGCCAGGGACGAACTCGTCAACCGGGCGGCGGTTCGACGCGAGCGGCGAGGGAGGTCGCCATCACTCCCAGCCGGACACGCCGTTCGTGTCGCGCAGGATGGCGTGGACGGCGTGCACTTCACCGCCGGACATCTTGATCATATGCATGTCCAGATGCCCGTCCGTCATGAAGTCGAAAATGGTGAAACCGATGGCGATGCCGCGCACCTCGTCGGCCAGGATGACGCGCGGGATGAAGGCGCCGCCGGACCCAGGATCGCCGGCGCTGCAGGATGCTCCGGTGCGGCAAGAGAAGTTGCCGCCCCCGTTCTCCAGGCGCTTGCAGGCTCCCGTGACGTCGCAGACCCCGGAGGGGAACGCGCGGAAGTACTTGTCGATCCAGCTCGTCAGCTCTTCCCGGGTGGCCCGCTCGGCCTCCGGGACCTCGTCGTGCCAACCGATGTCGTCCGAGATGGCGATGATCGCGGCGGGATTCGAGGCGACCGCGAAGGATGCCGTGTAGTCGCCCGGGCGGACGACGATCGTCTCGATCTCCGTCATCTCCGAGCCTTCCACCTTGATGCGGAGGGCGACGGGAAGATCCATCCCGCCTTCCGGAATCACCGCCTGAGCGCCGGCGCTGCACGCCTCGGTATCCAGGGCACGCTGCGAATGCTTCACCTCGCCAGCGTCCTTCCAGAAGTCCGTCGTGCCGATCTCGGCCTGCATGGCGTTTTCGGTGAACTTCACGCCTTCTGCCAGGGGTAGGCTGGAAGGATCCCCGACGGCGAGGGCGGCGAAGTAGTCGTCCAGGAGGCCATCCAGGAGCTCGCGCGTGCAGTCGCCACCCGGACCGCCGCCCGACCCCGACGCTCCGCCGGTGCCCGCTCCGGGTCCACCGCCGCTGGAGGTGCCGCCGCTCGGCCCCGCCCCGCCGGTCGGCGTCGCGCCGCCGCTGGCGCCGCTCGATGAGGCGCTGCCGGTCTCTTGCGGCGCGCCGCCGGCGCCTCCCGCGGGGCTCTGGCCGCCCGAGCCCACCGCGCCGCTCGAGGCTCCACCACCTCCGGTGCCGCCCGTGGCGTCACCGTCTTGGCCAGGGCCGCAAGCGCCCAGCGTCAGGGCCAGGGCGACCCCGAGAGAGAGGAACGAGTTATGATTCATGGGCTACCTCTGCGCTGGATCAAAGCTCGCCGGTGAGCGTCGGCGGTGTCCAGTCGATGTGGTCCAGGTGGTTGGGGCGGTTGGGCAGGTCCGTAGCGAAATTGCCCGTCGCCGTGGCGTCGTTGCCCTTCAGGAACTTGTCGACCATGGCGTTGAGGGATGCAGTGTACTGCGAGCGCCAGCTGCAGTGGCCCCCACCTGCGCCCGTGTAGGCCATGTGGTCTCCGACGCCGAGCGCCTCGAAGATCATCTTGCCGACGTTGGCGGTGACCCACGCCGAGTTCCGATCGAGCCCGTTGTACATGGTGCTCGGGTTGTCCACGATGTAGAGGCCGCGTGGAGCGATGAGGCCCATCATCTCGTGCATGTCGACGGGCAGCTTGTTCGTGTTGTCGGCCCCAGCGCTATTGCCCGTGGTGAACTGACCGAGCGCCACCTCCGAAAGCCAGCGGACGTAGCTGATGCTATGATAGGGCCATTCGGAGCCGCTGTAGCTATCGAGCACCTCGACGAGGCGCAGGCCGATCGTGCCCCCGAGACCCGACTCCACCGGGATGGTCAAGGCGATGCGGTTGTCGAGCACGCCGGCGACGAAGGCACCCTTGCCCCAGCGTGAGCAACCCGTCACACCCACCCGGTGCGGATCGATGACGCCGGGGTTCTGCTCCAAGACGTCGAGGACGCGACTGATCTGCCAGGCCTGTGCCGCGAGGTAACCCGCGGGATGGTCCGAGCCGTACACGCTGTAGAACGGCCCGTTCTTCGCGCCGCTGCCGCCCGTCGACTCGACCGCGGTGAAGGTGATCGTCGCGACGCCGCTCGGAACTGGCATGCCGCTCAGGCCGCCGTAGCCGATGATGGCCGGGGCGGGCGCCGTCGCCCCGTTCATGTTCACGGTGAGGTTGAACGAGGCGCTGCCGCCATCGTTGACCTCGACCGTGATCCTGCTGTTGCTCACGGTACCGGACACGGATCCCTCTGCCGGGACGGGCTTGTCGCCGTAGATGAACTTGTAGGCTTGCTGGAGGATCTCTTCGCGCCGGCAGGCCCACTCGCTCTTGGCGGCGATGCGGTTGCCGTCCATCTTCTTGAAGGGGTCCGGCAGCTTCGCGTTCGCCGTGAGCGAAGCGACGCTCGGCATCGGTCCGACGGTGCACCCGGCTCCAGGGTTTTCCACCTGGCCCCACTCGCCGCTCACGGCGTTGCCGCCGGCGCCACTGCTCTCGGTACCACCGGTTCCCGCTCCGCCCGTTCCGACCGGGCCCCCACCACCGGTGCTGGCTTCGCCCGTCGCCACGTCGCCGCCCGTCCCGGTCGGGGCACTGCCCGAAGAGGGCGCTCCACCAGTGCCCGTCGGCGCCCCTCCGGTGCCGCTGCCGCCAGTGCCCGTCGGCGCCCCTCCGGTGCCGCTGCCGCCGACGCCCCCCGTGCCGACGGCAGTGCTCCCTGCCGAACCGGTAGGATCCGATCCGCCTCCTCCGGTGGCGCAGGCGGCGAGCGCCCAAGGCAGCGCTGCGAACAAGGCCAAAGAGATCGTGGGACGTGCAGTGCGTAGACGCATGTTGAGCGCTCCTCGTGAGGGGGTCGTGAAGCAGGATCCCGCCGGGGTCGGGCGATGGGATGGCGGACGAGGGCCCGACCCGCGAGTGTCGCCGAGGTTATTCCCCAGTTTGCCGGTCGTCTTCAAGTCGATTTTTCCTATTTCGTGGCGTCCGCGCGCTGCGCGCACCGCTCATGTGGACTTTTCTCGGCACTTGCGCGATCTCGAATCTTGCGGAATGCGCCGGGCGTGCAGCCGGTGCGCTGCTTCGACGGCCTGCCTCCGAACGAGCTCTCTGCGTCCTTTTCGATGGCATCCATCCCTCCGGCCGCAGCTGGTAATCGTCCCCTTCGCCCACGCCAGGGGCCAGGAGCAGGCCGAAGCCGATTCCCTATTTGACCCTCGACGGTACGACGAAAGAAGCCTTTGCCTTCTACGCGAAGTCATTGAGATGGACGATCGAGTCCTCGCAGACGTTCGACGAGTCGCCGATGTAAAGATGTCCTTGTCTGCCTACATCGTGGTGAGTGGCCCGCCGGCGTAGGGCGCAGCGGTCTCTTCTATGGGAGGATGGAATTCCAAACGTTTCGGAGACGTCAAGCCCCACCTTTGGGACCTGCCCTGGGTTGACAGAACATTCTTTGCGATCCGGCCCTCCTGGAAAACCACGCTATATCAATAATTCATCCATGCATCGAAGGGGCCGCCTTCACTCCACAGCCTGCGGGGCGACTCACGCCTCGAAAATTGTACCCACGCCGAAAGCATTGTGTCTCTCCGCACCACCAGCGCCGAACGTCGGACGGCGACCCCTTGGATGCCCGCGCGGCGGCGCCTTGATCACGAGCCCGTCAGAAATCCGACGACCTCCGGCGCGCGCGGTGGACCAGGGACGGGCTGCCCTCTTCGCCTCTCCTGTCCTCTGCCGGTTCCGTTCCGGTACCAGGGACGGGCCTGGACGCGCCAGCGCCGTCGGCCGTGACGGCATCGGCTCCGGCGTTCATCCGCTGGATGCATCAACACGCGATCTCAGACCTCAATGATGGGCGTCGAGAGGGCGCGAATGACCTGCTGAGCAGCTCATCGTGGGTCCAGGCGCCGCGTGGGCTGCCTCATCCCATCTATCATGTTGAAACCGGGAGAAATTTCACAGGGAGGCGGGGAGGCGGGGAGGAAGAAAAAAAAGAATCTCTCCCTCTCGCCGTCTCTCGCTCCCCGCCTCCTCGCCTCCCTGTGAAATTTCTGCTTTTTTTCGGGGTTTCAACCCGTTTGTCGCTCTAGCTCACCCTGGCGCGCAAGATCGCTGCCATCGCTCTGTCCATGTGGAAGAGCAAGGAGGAGTACGACCCGACGAAGCGTCGCAAGCCAAGCTGATAGCCTGCCTCATGTGCGGACACGCCCCGGCCGAAGATCGGCTTCCTGTGGGCGCGGTACCCGGAGACAGGCAGGGTTCGAGGGTGAGCATCCATTGGGGACTGCTGGCAGTGTCGCCTCGCTCTCCGAGACGCTTGCCAGAGCCGCGGCCTCTGCCGTCGAAGCTGGGTAGTAAGGTTGTAGCTACCCCCGCCATCCCACCGCCATCCCAACCTGGGTCGGCACGCTCAACCTGGGTCGGGTCACTCAGGGCCGGGCTCCACCGCAGTCGCCCGGGCAATTGCAGTCGTTCTCACCCGCGCCGCAGGCGCCGTCGCCGCACTTCGCGCAGAGGTGCGCGTCGGGCGCCGTGGTCACGCACGCACCGTCGACGCGCTCCATGCTCGCGATGGGCGTGAGATCCGGGCAGCAGGTCGTGAACGACTTGCTCGACGCCATCCCTCCCTCGCCCGAGCAGCGCGACGCAAGCGCTGCGCACGAGCCGTCGGCTTGCTGGACATACCCGGGCAAGCAATCGCACTGCGGTCGCCGGGGGCGCAGCACCGGCACCGTGCCGGCCGGACCTCTCGGCCCGAGCTGAACGGTGGTCGCCGCCGGAGACCGCGCCGGCGCGGCGCCGTCCGGGCTCGCTGGCGGCGGGGGATTGGCTCCCTCCGGGCCCGTCGGCCCCGCGGGAGGCGTGGCGATCTTGCCGTCGGGCGTCTGGGACTCGACCGGGATCCAGTCGACGATCTGGCCATCCGGCGTGACCGTGGTGGCCACGACGTGCTGGCGGGGAGGCCGCGGCGTTCCCCCCGGCGCGCAGGGGTTGTCCGCGCCCGGGCGAGGGGGCCCCGCCGGCTCGGGCTCCCCAGCGGCGCAGCCCGTGGCGAGGAGCAGCAGGGGGCACAGGACCAGAGTACGCGCTTTCATGGACATGGAAACACCGTAGCCCGCGGGATCTTACGGCGCCGCGCCGCCTGCGCCGGCGGACACCGTGGCGGAGCGGCCGGCGTCGCGCGGGTGCCTCGGAGGTGACGCAGCGGCGGGGGTGTTGTAGCCGCAACGATCGCTGTGCCGCGCTGTGGACCTGGCCTTGGCTTGCTGATCGCGGGCGCCCTCGCGGGCGCGTGCGCTGCCGCGCCGGACGCGCCCGCGCGGCCGAGAGGCGAGGTCGAGGCGCCGACAGGCAGCGCGCTGCCTGGGGCCGCGGAGGCGGCGCGGGTGCCCATGCCGAGGCCGGCGCGCGCGCGGCTCGGGGCGGCGGTGAGCGCGAACCGGGCCTGCGAGGGGTGCCACGAGGAGGTGGCGCGGGAGTGGCGCGCGTCGCTCCACCACCGGGCGAACACCGAGCCGGCCTACCGGCGGGCGTTCGCGATCGAGCCGATGCCGTTCTGCCGGGCTTGCCACGCGCCCGAGGCGAGGCCGGAGGAGCCAGAGCCGGAGGCGCTCGGGGCGCTCGGGGTGGGGTGCGTGACGTGCCACGTGACGAGCGACGGCGAGGGCGAGCTCGCGGGGCAGGCGGTGGCGCCGGTGCTCGCAGCGCCGTGGGCGGGGAGCGGGGCGCCGCCGGCGGCGCCGCACGCGGTGATCCGGGACGCGCGGTTCGGGGGCGCGGACGCGTGCGCGGCCTGCCACGAGTTCGCGTTCCCCACGGCGCGGGGGCGGTCGGCCGCGGAGCTGATGCAGTCGACCGTCGCCGAGCACCGCGCGTCGCCGGCCGCGGACCAGCCCTGCGCGGCGTGCCACATGCCGCGCGGGCCGGGGGGGCGGCGCAGCCACGGGTTCGCAGGATCGCGGGACGAGGCGCTCGTGCGGAGCGCCGTGGCGGTGACGGCGCGGCGGCTCTCGGCGACGCGCGTGGCGGTGACGCTCGCGCCCGCGAACGCCGGGCACGCGTTCCCGACGGGGGATCTGTTCCGGAGGCTCGAGGTGTCGGCCGAGGCGCTCGGGCCCGACGAGCTGGTGCTGGGGCAGGACGAGCGCTACCTGACGCGGCATTTCGTGCTGCGGCCCGGGACGATCGGGCGGAAGCTCGTGGCCGACGATCGGGTGCACGCGGAGCCCGTGACGGTGGAGCTCGACGTCGGGGCCGCCGGCGAGGGACGGACGATCGCGTGGCAGGTGGCCTACCAGCGGGTGGCACACCCGAACGGGGTGGACCTGCGCGAGGCGGAGATCGAGGGCGAGATCCGGGTGGCGTCGGGGAGGCTCGCGCCGTGAGCGGACGGAGGAGGAGCGATGATCAGGCGAAGGGCGTGGTGGGGGCTGGGCGGGCTCGTGATGGCGATGGCCGGGTGCGGACCGGCGCCGGCTCCGCAGGCGGCGGACGGGCCGCGCGCGGAGGCCGCAGCAGAGGGGCCGGGCGCGTCGGGTACGGCAGGCGCGGCAGGCGCGGCAGGCGCATTGAGCACCGTGGGCGCGGCGGGCGGGGTGAAGGCGGACACGACGCCGGCACCGCCGCCGAGGTCGGCGTTCACGCCGGTGGCGCAGGTCCCGGCGGAGATCGATCTGCGGCTGCACCCGGTGGAGGGCGCGCTGCTCGTGTCGACCACCCATCTGATGACGCCCGAAGGGGAGCAGATCGCCTCCGCCGTCGGCGTGCTGAAGGATGGGAAGATCGAGTTCCCGAAGCGGCTGCACCTGCCGGGGTGGTGGGTGGCCGTGATCGGCGTCCACGGGCGCTATCCTGACCAGCTCGACCTGATCGCGACGGGCACCACGGGCCGCACCGGCATCGCCGAGCACTACGTGCTGGGGGCGCAGGGCTGGGTGCGGCGGGTGAGCGACCAGGGGCTGTGGTTCACCGGGGTGGCGAGGATGGGCAGCTCGCTCGTGGGGCTGGCGGGGCCGACGATGATGGGGGTCCCGAAATTCATCACGCTGCGCGGGCCCAGGGTGGGGCTGACGATCACGCCGGCGCCCAAGAAGAGGCCATGCCGCGGGTGGGAAGCGCCGCTGCCTTACCCGGAGGCCGAGGTCCGCCCGCGGGCCTTCGGGGCGACGCGCGATGGGACCGCGCTGAGCTACGGGGACGGCTGCAGCGGGGAGAGCGCCCTGGAGGTGTGGAAGCCGGGCGAAAAGGGCGCGACCCTCCTGCCCGTCCCGGCGCGGTTCGAGGGGCAGAGCCCCGACGATTCGCGCACGCTGATCCTGCCGGGCCCCGGCGAGGGCGAGGCGTGGATCGTGGACGGGGGCGTGCTCCGCTACAAGGGCGGGGAGCCGAAGCGGATCGACCCGCCGGCGAAGGGCGCGCACGTGCTCACGGCGTCGGCGGCGCCGGACGGGACGCTGTGGGTGATCGCGGACGGGGCGCTGTTCGCGCGCAAGGGCGAGGCCTGGGAGCAGGCGCCGCTGCCCGACGGGGTGAAGGCCCAGGACGTGGCCGTGGGGAGCGACGGGGCGGTGTGGGTGGCGGCCGGCGGGGCGATCCTGAAGCACGGCGGCGCCGGCGAGGCCGCGGGCGCGGCGCCGGGGACCCTCCAGCTCCAGCAGGGGCCGCCGCCGAAACCCAAGGCGAACCGGCCCTTCCCCAGGGCCGGCGGGCCGAAGTGCCCGCAGAACCTCGTTGTGCTCTACACGTTCAGCAAGACGGCGCCGGACGACTACGACTTCCCGCTGACGCGCAAGGCGCTCAAAGGACGCACGGAGTTCTCACCGGCGCGCTTCGTTGTGACGCGCGACATGGGGCAGCGCTTCTTCGCCGCGTTCGTGCCGAGCTGGGATCTCGCGAAGAAGCTGCAGGAACGGATCAAGACCGATGTGCAGGGCTCGACGCCGCAGATCGTGTGCGCCGAACCGGAGGTGGTGCGGGATCTGAAGCTGGATCTGAAGACGGGAGAGGTCGCGAAGTGAAGACTGGCGACCCGACCGAGGTCGCGGCGGCCCGCCCTCGGTCACGCCGGACGGCTCCGGGGGCTCTCACGGGCCGGAGCCGCTTCGAGCTTCCTCGACCCCCTCCTGCGCCGCCGCCGGCTGAACCCTGAAGTGGCCGAGCACGGTCCAGGCGTCGAGCGCGTCATCCTCGCTCGGCCGCGGGCCGATGTTGTGGAGGACGAGCGGGATGCCGCGCGGGCCCTTGCGGTCGCTGACGATGCCGACGTGATCCGGTGCGCACGCGGGGCACGGCTTGAGGGCCCAGACCACGATATCGCCGGGCTTCCATGTGCTCACCGCGGCCTCGTCGAACGTCCTCGGGAGCGGCGTGGCGTGGGCGCGCAGGTAGGTGAGCATCGGTCCGACGCGGCGATGATCGATGTTGCGATCGGGGCGCTCGACCGTCGTGTAGGCGGCGCGGCGCGCGAGGACGTCTTCGTGAATCATCTTCTGGAGATCGACGCCCGTGGCGCGGACGGCGCGGATGACGACATCGGTGCAGACGCCGCGATCGGGGGCCGGATCGCCGCCCGGGTAGCCGATGGCGACCCAGGCGGGATCGTAGGTGACGCCCCGGGCAACCTCGAGGCGCGCGCGGGCAACGATGGCGTTGGAGGACGCCGCGGCGGGGGCGGGCCCGGCGAGGGGCGCTGGAGCAGGCGCGTGCGCGGAGGTCCGCCCGGGCGCGGACTTCGCCGCGGGCACGGGGGTCGACACGAGCGCAGGCGCAGGGGCCGGCGCGACGCGGATCTCGCGGGGAGCGAGCTCTGGCGAGCTACAGGCCAGGAGGGGGACCGCGGCGACGAATGCCCAGAAGCGTGAGCTCATGACCCGTCCTCGGCCGAGGAGGACGATCTGTGACATGGCCCGTCTTCCGGCAGGGCCGCGCGAGCGGGTAGGATGGCGCCAATGCTGGCCTTTCTCAGGAGGCGGCGGCGCGCCGCCGTCCGCCGCGAGCCCTTTCCGCCCGCGTGGCGCGCGATCCTCGACCGGAACGTGCCCTGCTTCGGCCGCCTCCCGGCCGAGGACCAAGAGGAGCTCCTCGGGCATATCCAGGTCTTCCTGGCCGAGAAGCCGTTCGAGGGGTGCGGCGGCCTGGAGATCACCGACGAGATCCGGGTCACGGTGGCAGCGCAGGCGTGCCTCCTCCTCTTGCACCGCGAGACGGACTACTACCCCGAGCTCGAGGTCATCCTCGTGTACCCGAGCACCTATGTGGCCCGCGGCCGGGAGGTGCGGGACGGGGGCGTCGTCGTCGAGGGCGGCCGCGCGCGGCTCGGGGAGTCGTGGTCGCGCGGCGCGGTCGTGCTCGCGTGGGACGGCGTCCTCGCGGGCGCGGCGGACGTGAGCGACGGTCACAACCTCGTGCTCCACGAGTTCGCGCACCAGCTCGACCAGGAGGAAGGCCCCGCCGACGGCGCGCCCGAGCTGCCGGAGCGCTCGATGTACGCCGCGTGGGCGCGCATCCTCGGCCGCGAGTACGAGCGCCTCCTCCGCGACGAGGCGAGCCTCAAGCGCACGGTCATCGACCCGTACGGCGCGACGAACCCGGCCGAGTTCTTCGCCGTCGTCACCGAGGCCTTCTTCGAGAAGCCACGCAAGCTCAGGGCGAAGCACCCGGAGCTCTACGATCAGCTGAAGGCGTTCTACCGCCAGGACCCGGCCGGCCGATAGCGGCGCCGCGGGCCGCGCCCTCGCCACCCCGCGCGCCGATCGCCCGCGCGCCGATCGCCCGTGCGCCGATCGCCCGTGCGCCGCCCGTCATGGTATCTCCCTGCTCCCTCGATGGCCCGAAAGCGCAAATCCAAGTCCCGCAAGGGCGGCGCGTCCCCCGCGCCGGCCCCGGCGTCCCCCGCGTCACCTGCCTCCGCCGAGCCGCCCGCGAAGCGTGTGCGCTCCTTCCGCCTTCGCCTCAACCTCACCGCCCTCGAGCTCGCCTCCGGCCACGACGGCCTCCTCCGCGGCGCGCCCGAGCCTGTCCTCCTCCTCGCCGCATACCTCCTCGTCCCCCCTGACCCGGGCGCCCCGACCCGCCTCACGCCCCCTCGCCCGCTCGGCCGCACCCTCGTCCGTTTCAGCGCGCCGGCGGGCCGCTTCCCCGTCGTGCTCACCCTCCGCGCTCCCCTCTCGTTCAAGGCCCGCGCTCGCGCCCGCGAGGACGACCGTATCCTCCTCCTCGCCCTCGCCGTCGAGGAGGACACAGGCAAGGAGGTCGAGCGGCTCTATGCCCACCTCGCCGACGCAAAGCACCTTCGCCTCTGGGACCTCGACGCGCCCGTCCCCTCCCCGTCGACCCTGGCCGAGCTCATCGCCGCCCCGTTCCTGCGCGACCACGCGGCGCCCGTCCGCGTCGGCGTGCTCGACGACGGCGGAGATCTCCGCGACACGTGTCACGACGACGACTTCGTCGGCGCCTGCGCGGCCGTCGTCTCGACGGCACGCCACGAGGACGCGCTCCGCTTCCACTTCGTCTCCGAAGGCGGCCGCAACGACTGGACCGCCGTGGCCACCGTCAGCGTCGACTGAGGCCCTGCCGCCCGGCGCCGCGCGTCAGCAAAACACGCATCGAGGCCGACAGCGCACCTCGGCCGCCCAGCCGCGCGACCGGGGCGCCGGGGGAGCCTCGGGGTCACGCCGCGCGACGAGCGGCGCCGGGGAGCTCGGGCGCCTGCGGCTTCAAGAGGCGGGCCAACGTCTTCACGGTGAACTCGCGGCTGAAGAAGCGAAGGAGAAACGTGGAGAAGTTGTTCCCTGCGCCGTGGAGCACCGAGGCGCGGCCGGCCACGAAGGCCGCGAGGCCGAGGCGCACCACGTCCTCGGGCCGCGCCCTCTTGCTGGTCCCCGGGACCTCGCCCGAGCGCTGGAAGAACGGCGTCTCGGTCGCGCCAGGGCACAAGGCGAGGACGCGCACGCCGCGCGGGCGGTACTCGGCCCAGAGCGCCTCGCTGAAGGAGAGGACGAACGCCTTCGTCGCCGCGTAGACCGCGAAGTACGGGATCGGCTGGAAGGCCGCCATCGACGCCACCTGGATGACGCCCCCCTGACGCCGCTCGACCATGGGCATGAAGAGATGCGTGAGCTCGACGAGCGCGCCGACGTTGAGATCGATCTGCTCGCGTTGCGTCGCCAGGGCGAGGCCGTCGAAGGCGCCGTGGACGCCGAAGCCGGCGTTGTTGACGAGGACATCGACGTCGAGCCCCTTGGCCCTGACGGCGTCGAAGACGCGCTGCGCGGCGCCCGGAGCGGTGAGATCCGCGGCGATGACATGCGCCTTGCCGAGCTCCGAGGCCAGCGCGGCGAGCTTCTCTTCGCCGCGAGCGACGAGGACCAGGGTCGCCCCGCGCCGCGACAGCTCGCGGGCGAACGCCTCGCCGATGCCCATCGAGGCGCCCGTGATGAGCACCGTCTTGCCCTTGAAATGAAAAGCATTCATGCCTGGAAGATGGCCTCCAGCGCGCTTGTCGACAACGGACATCGGTGGTAATCCGATTTCCACGGATGCAAAACGCCGGCCCTCCGCTCTGGGACGATCTCCGCGTGCTCCTCGCGCTGCACCGCCATCGCAGCTTCCTCGCCGCGGGCAGGGCGCTCGGGGTCTCGACCTCCACCGCGGCGCGGCGCATCGACGCGCTGGAAGCGGCGCTCGGGCGGCCGCTGGTGCGCCGGGGCAACGGGGGGACGTCGGTCGAGCCCGACGCGCTCGATCTCGTGGCGCTCGCCGAGCAAATGGAGAGCGGGATACACGCGATCCGCCGTGACAAAGGGGAGGAGGCGCTCTCCGGGACCGTGCGTGTGTCGCTGAGCGATGAGATCGTGCGGCCCGTCACGCAGCTCCTCTGCGAGCTCCGGCGGCTGTATCCGGCGCTGCAGCTCGAGATCCTCTCCGAGACGCGGCTCGTCGACCTCGCGCGGCGCGAGGCGGACATCGCGATGCGCTCGAGCAAGTCGTCGTCTCCCGTGGTCGTCCATCGCGCGGTCGGGCGGGCTTCGTTCGGGCTCTACGCCGCGCCGAGCTACGTCGAGCGGAGGCTGCGGGGCGGGCGGCTGAGGACGGCGGAGTTCGAGCGCCACGATTTCGTCGGTTACGAAGGGATGATGGGGCCGACGACGAAGATGACGTGGCTCGCGGCTCACGGGGCGAAGCGCTTCGTCCTGCGGTCGAACTCGCACCACGCGCTCCTCGAAGCGGCGCTGCAGGGCCAGGGGATCGCGCTCATGTCCGAGACCGCGGTGCGCTCGATGGGGCTCGTGCGGCTCGAGGTCGACGCGGAGCTGCCGTCGCTGCCCATCTACATCGCCTACCATCGAGAGCTGCGGAAGGTGCCGCGCGTGCGCCTCGTGCTCGACACGCTTGACGCGGCGGTGCGCGACGCGCTTCGCTAGCCCGCCGTGGGCACGCCCGAGTGAGAGGCGCGGCTACTCCTGCGCCCCTCCGCCGCCTCTCTTGCGGATCGCGTTGCCGAGACCGGCCACGTAGTCCGCCTTGCCGAGATCGACCCCGTTGTGGCGAAGGATGTCGTACGCCGTGACCAGGTGAAAATAGAATTGCGGGATTGCCCAGTCCTTCAGGTAGGCAAATCCCTTGAGCTCCAGCACCAGGTCGTCGCGCAGCGGGACGGAGATCTCCCGGTCCTCCGCGCCCTCGAACGCGGCCGCGGGCGCCGCCTCGAGGCGAGCGATCGTCCTGGTGATCCGCTCCTTCAGCGCCTCCAGCGTCTCCTCGCCGGCGTCCAGAGGCGGCGCCTCCTTGCCCATCAGGCGCGCCGCGCAGTCCTCGGCGCCGTAACAGACGAATTGCACCTGGTTGAAGAGCGGGAACATGTCCGGCGCGAGGCGCCCGTTCACGAGCACGGCAGGGTCGAAGCCCTTCGCGCGCGCGTGCGCCTCCCCCTTGTCCAGGATGCCGAGCAGGTTGCTCAGCATCATCACCGACGAGTCGACCGCCATCGCGTGCATCGGAACCCTCATGAGACCCTCCGGGAGTGAGGGGCGTCTTCGCTCCTGCGAGGAGCCGCCCTGAGCGCCGATGACTACCTCAGAACCGTGGCCGCCGCGAGCCCGCTGCCCGAGGACGCGTGCGCGGAGCTGCTGAGGGGCGAGCAGGACGTCGAAGACCCGTCCCCCCCTCGCCCGGTGCCGAGCCCTGCCCCGCGCGCCGGTCGGGGCCAGGTCAGGGCCACCTGAAGCGCGGTGCTCCGTATCGAGATCGGGAGCTACACGACGTTGCTCGGCCGGTACCAGTCGAAGTTGTTGTGGAACGGAAAGCTGTTGATCCCCACGCTGATGCTGACATCCAGCGCGCGGACATGATGCCACCAGCCGACCGGGATGAAGAGCGCCTCGCCCGGCTCGAGCACGACGTCCTTCACGAGCACCGGGCTCATCGGGTCCTGCTCCGGGTCCCGGTCGGCGTACATCGCGCGCGCGCCCTCGAACAGCGACGTCTCGAACGGCGCGATCATGCGGTATCGCTTCCTGCCGTACACCTGCCCGAAGAGGATGTTGGACGTGTCGTAATGCAGCGGCGTGACGGTCCCGGCGGGGCCGAGCCACAGCGCCGAGCTGCCGAGGAGCCGCTGCGCGGCGCAGTACCCGTCCGGGAGCACCACGTCGTTCAGCAGCGAGCCCAGCCTCGTCCGCTCGAGGACACGGTTGTTGGCGACCATGTAGAAGTCGTTCGTCTCCGTGCGCGCGGCCTCGATGCGCGCGACGAAGTCGCGCAGCGACGTGCTCTGCGTGTGCCGCGCCGCGTGCATGTCGTAGTCGGGATCGCTCTGGCGCCCCGTCGTGACATCGACCACGACGTCGCCGAACGCCTCGGCGAGATAGGCCGGCGTCCACCGGCCAAACGCGGGCCAGCGCGTCACCACGTCGGTCAGGATGACCGGGAGGTTCCCGGCGACATAGACGTCGCGGAACTCGGCGGCTGACACGCCGGAGCGCCGCGGGATCCCCGTCGGATCGAGGGCGTTCGACGCCATCCTCTGCTTCAGCCGCACCAGCATCTCCTGCTGCCGCGCCGACCTGGCAAAGGGCCGGGCAGCGAGGAAGATGGGCGAACGGACGATCGTCGAGAGCAGCTCCGTCGCCTGCGCGCTGTTCACGCCCGCTGCCTGGAGCTGCTCCGACACCACGCTTTCCGGCACGCCACGAAGCAGGTTCTCCGTGGCCCAGCGCCACCACTCGGGCGCAACTTCCAGCTCGCGATCACGTTCGCCCATCTTCCACCTCACGAGATCAACGGATGCACCGGCGCGCCCCTCGAACACCTCACTCGCACGGCGGCGGCATCGGCGGCGGCATCGGCGGGATGATCTCGCCCTCCTCCCCGTCCGGCGGCGGCGGCATCGGCGGGATGATCTCGCCCTCCTCCCCGTCCGGCGGCGGCGGCATCGGCGGGATGATCTCGCCCTCCTCCCCGTCCGGCGGCGGCGGCATCGGCGGGATGATCTCGCCCTCGTCGCCACACGGCGGCGGCATCGGCGGCGGCATCGGCGGGATGGCTTCGCCCCCCTCCCCGTCCGGCGGCGGCATCGGCGGGATGATCTCGCCCTCGTCGCCGCACGGCGGCGGCATTGGCGGCGGCATCGGCGGCGGCATCGGTGGGATGGCTTCGCCCCCCTCTCCGTCCGGCGGCGGCGGCGGCATCGGTGGGATGATCTCGCCCTCGTCGTCGAGAGGAGGATGCATCGGCGGGATCACCGTCGTGCCGCCACAGCCCTCGTCAGGCTGAGGCTCGGTGGTGGGCTGATCACCCTGATTCCCATCCTCGACGCCGGGCGCACCACAGGCAACCACGAAGACGGCGGCAGCCGCAGCGGCAGCGCGGGATACCCCCCGAACCAGGGCCGCCGTCCGAGGCGGGGGCGTGGGCCGCGGCGACAACAAGGATGCATCGTCCGAAAGAAAGAACCGTGACATGAACACCTCCGCTTCTGCATCGTGCACGACATGTGCCATCCCATCGGCGCCTGAAATCCCTGGATTTCATGTCGTTTGTGGGAGTGACCCGAAGTCCCCGTCCCCCGTGGCCCAGAGTGGCTCACGCTTCGTGGCTCAGGCTCAGCGCAGGGCCCGCGCGAGCGCGGCGTCGTCGACCTCCTCCTCGGCGGCGTGCTCCAGCGCCGTGCGGAGCGCGTCGTCGGCCGTGGCGTCGGCGGCGACGCGGATGCGGTCCCGCGCCTCGGGGTAGCCGGCGATGCGCAGCAGGAGCGCCGCGCCGATCCGGCGATCCGGCGGGGAGTCGGCGTCGTCGAGGGTGTGGAGCACGTCCTCGGGGTTCAGGGTCGTGGCGCGGTAGTCGCCGGCGGCCATCAGCTTGCGGAGCTCGTCGCGCCACGCCGCGAGGTCGCGGCCGCGCCGCTCCAGCGCCTCGGCGCCGCGCGGCGCCGCGCTGCCGACCGCGGACGCGTGCGCCTCACGGATGCGCTGCGCGAGCGACTCGGTCAGGTCTTCCCCCGTCCCGAGCACGACCGCGGCCTCGCTGCGCCCGTGAGAGAGGAGGAGCCGATCGCCGCGCGTCTGGACCGCGGTGAGGTCGGTGTAAGGCAGCCAGACGCTCGCGAACGGCCGCTCGACGCGCACGCCGTCGCTGCCCACCACGACCCGGGTGCGCCGAACGGCGCGGCGGAAGAGCCAGGTAGACGCCAGGGTGAGGACCAGCCACGCCACGACCAGCGCGGCGTGGCTGAAGACCGGCCTGGAGATCGCCCCGCTCGCGAAGAGCCACAGGGCCATGAAGACCGGCATGCCCACGCAGCCGGCCGCGAGCTCGCGGTTGACGCCGCCCAGCGAGACGGCGACGCGCCGCTCCGCGGGGCCGATCCCGAGCGCCGCGAGCAGGCGCGCGCCCTCCCGCTCCCGCGCGACCTGCACCTCGAGCACCCGCCCCCTGCGCAGGTGGAGATCGACCCGGACGCGCAGCGCGGACACGACCAGGCCCGAGCGGATCTCGGCGCGCGGGACCGAGCGCTCCACGGCGCCGAAGGTGAGGCGCAGCCCGTCCTCCCCGGCGACCACGCGCACCGGACGCTTCCGGCCGAAGGCGGTGGTGCTGAGCACGGCGCTCACCAGGGCGAGGCAGAAGGCGATGGGCACGCCGAGCAGGATCGATACGAGCGCACTGAGCGCGAATCGATCGAGGCTCGAATCGCCCAGCACCTGGGCGAGGACGACGGCGATCGTGCTGACGACGAAAGGCCCCGCGATCGGGAGCAGCGCGAGCCCCCCGATGACGCGACCCAGGCCCTCGTAACGCCGCGCGACGCGCCGGCTCGTGAGCTCGAAGGAGGGCCGGAACGCGGGCTGCACCGACACGATCTCCGGATCAGCTCGACCTGCAGGGATCGCCGACGCCCGCGCGCGAGATCCAGCGCGCCGCGCGACCGCGCCCGGCGCAGAGGGCTTGTCTCCACGCGGGCGCGCGCATCGCCGCCTCGTCCTCACGCCCGCAGCGACGCTGGCGCGGTCCACTCCTCCGGTTGTGCCTGACATGCGCGGGGTTCACTGGTAGAGTCGCACGCATCGCTTGGGCCATTCTGCGCCCTTTGTTGAGGAGATCTCCAGTATGTCCTTCGCGGCTCGTTCCTTTGCCTTCTTTGCTGCGCTCACGCTTGCGTCCGCGGCCGCGTGCGGCGGCGAATCCGACTCCGGAAGCGGCGGCTCCGGCGGTGACGCCGCGGGCCCCGGGAGCACGTCCTCCGGCGCCGGCGCGGCCGGCGGCGGCGTCACAAGCGGCAGCGTCACAAGCGGCAGCACCGCAAGCGGCAGCGCCGCAAGCGGCAGCGCCACAAGCGGCAGCGCCACAAGCGGCAGCGCCACAAGCGGCAGCGCCACGACGGGGACCGGCGGCGGCGACACGACGACCAGCACGTCGACCGGCAGCACGGGTTCCGATGCGTGCAGCATTTTCTGCTCCGACTTCGAGGGAGGCTCGCTGCCTTCCGAGCTCCAGTTCTTCCCCGAGTACCTGCGCGCCAGCGCGGCCGACTACGTCAAGCTGGACAGCACGGCTCACAGCGGTGCGAGCTCGGTCAAGGTCTCGGGGACGGGCTTCAGCCAGATGCTCGGCGTCCCCGTGCCGACCACGTTCTGGGGCAGGGTCTACCTCAGGAGCGATACAGACATCCAGATGGGCCACAACACCTATGTCGCGGCGACGACCGCCGACGGCGATCCCAACAACGGCGAAGCCATCCGCATCGGCGAGCACCAGTGTCAGCTCGAGCTGAACCGCAAGTCCGACGACGCCGAGAAGCTCTCGAACGGCGGGATGTACTCGTGCACCGGCGGCGTGAAGCTCGTCGCGAACACCTGGTACTGCCTCGAGTTCTACTACGACGGGCCGGGCAGGGAGGTGCGCGTGTTCGTGGACGACAAGGAGGTCGACGCGATGCACGTCACGGACTGGGGGCCGTACGACTACAAGCTCTTCAAGTTCGGATTCGAGAAGTACCACGGCGGCAACAAGACGATGTGGTACGACGATCTCGCGCTCGGGGCGGAGCGCGCCGGCTGCGGCCCGTGACGGTCGCGCCGCGGGGGTGACGCTGGCCGGGGGCGCGCGCTGCGGCGGCGCCCCCGTCAGCCGCCCGGCCGCGCGTTGGCCCCGGGAGAGCGCGAACAGCACATCACGCGCACGGCGATGGTCATGCCCTCGACGAAGGCCTCGCGCGTTCCGGCGCTGTGCTTCAGCCCGCGCGCCGAAGCGTGCAGCGTGGCCGCAAGCTGGCGCCCCGTGATCCCGAGAGGCCGGTAGACGGCCACGAGCCCGGCGGCGCGCAGGGCCCTGGCCACGGCCTCGATGAACTGCCCCTCGCGCTGCGCGATCAAGGGGCCGACGAGCTCGTCCGAGGCGGCCGACAGGTCGGCGGCGCCGGGACCGAGCGCGCCGACGAACCGGCCGACCCACGCGTCGAACGCGCCGACAAGCCGCCTCTCCAGGGATAGCTCCGCGTCGCCGAGCGCGGCCGTCACGGCCGCGAGCGCGGCGTCGAGGAAATGCTCCACCGACGCGCGAAACAGCTCCTCCTTCGTGGCGAAGTGGAGGTAGAGCCCCTGCCGCGAGACGCCCGCGGCGCGGGCGATCTCGTCCATCGAGGCCTTCCGGAAGCCGAAGCGCAGGAACACCGTCAGCGCCGCGTCCATCAGCCTGCGGCGGCGCGCGTCCTCGGCGGGTCTGTCGGTGGAGCTCGCTCCGCTCACGGATGACGATTTTGACAACGATAGGTCAATCTGTCAATGCTCGCTTCTTGACAGCCTGTACCGGGCTCGTCAGGCTCGTCGAGTGCGGCAGTCCGACCCCCCGGCCGATGGCGCTCCCGAGCCACGCGGCGCCCCGCCTGCGGCCGTCGCCCCGGGCTCGCCGCCGCCCGACCTCGCCGCCGCCAGCGCCGGTCGCCGGGGGAAGATCGGCGCCGTGGCGGCGGTGGTCGCGCTCCTCGTCGTCGCGCAGCGCGCCGGCCTGTTCGAGACGTTCGGTGAGCCCGCGCGGATCAAGCTGGCGCTCGTGGAGCTCGGGCCGTGGGGGTACGTCGCGTTCGTGGCGGCGTATGCTGCGCTCCAGCCGTTCGGCGTACCGGGCACGGTGTTCATCCTGGCGGCGCCGCTCATCTGGCCGTGGCCGGTGGCGTTCGCGCTCTCCATGGCGGGCACCATGGCGGCGAGCGTCGTGGGCTTCTCGTTCGCGCGCTTCGTGGCGCGCGACTGGATATCGCGGCGGGTGCCGGCGCGCTTCCGCGCCTACGACGAGGCGCTGGAGAAGCGGGCCTTGTTCACGGTGTTCATGCTCCGCCTCATCTTCTGGATGCCGCCCATGCTCCACGCCTTCTTCGGCGTCTCCAGGGTGCGCTTCTGGACCCATTTCTGGGGCTCGCTGGCCGGGTACATCCTGCCCCTGCTGGCGACCGCCTATTTCGGTCAGAAGGTCTTCGACTTCCTGCGCAACGCGCCCCCCGCGGTGTGGGTCGGCATGGGCGCGATGACGGTCGCCCTCCTGGTGGTGCTCTTTCGGGTCGCCCGCCGCTCGCGGCGGGAGATCCGCCGGTCCAGCCCGGCGCGCCCGAGCCGCTCTGCTGAAGCCCGCGACTGACGCAGCGAGCACCGCGTCGGCCAATGATCGATTTGCCGTGGCACGAGGCGACCGGTCGATGTCACCCTCGGCGCGCAATCATCGAGCTGCGCCGGGCTGCGCCTGAAAGATCGTACGCGGAGCTCCGGATCCCGTTGACGCTCACGCGGTCGGCCTCCGATGATGGCGGTTGTTTCCGAGGGAGGACGTCATGATCGAGCACCAAGAGATCACGAGTTTCGCCATCTACCCGTCGATCGGCGTGGCGCGTGTCGGCAACAGCCCGGACGCGTACTATTTCGGTCCCGAGCATCCCGGCGCCGAGCGTGAAAAGGGCGGCTACCGCGACGCGAGCGGCCGCATCAAGCGGCAAGCGGCGCGCTTTCGCGTCTATGGACTCGACGCGCGCGGCCAGGTCGTCCAGGAGATCACGGCCGACGACGCGCGTATCACCTGGAAGGTCGAGATCGCGAACAAGAAGGCGGCGTGGTTCGATTTCGATCAGGCGCTCGACATCCCCGAGTCGCAGACCCTCGCGAGCACGCTCCGCAACGCGAACGTCAAGGGCCCCGAGCGCGCGAGCCTCGCGATCACCCCGGCGCCCGCCTCGATCTCCGGCAAGAACATCAACGCGCAGGGCGACGACGCCTCCCGCGCGTTCAATGGGCGCTTCGTGAACAAATCGGTCTACCTCGGCGAGCTGCGCACCGACGAAAAAGGGCGCCTCGTGTTCCTCGGCGGCCGCGGCGAGGCCGCGAGCTTCGACGGCCAGCCCGCGACCACGTTCGCCAACAACATCGGCTGGCACGATGACACCTCCGACGGGCCGGTCGACGCGACGATCGAATACGGCGGCAAGACGTACGAGGCGAAGGGCGCCTGGGTCATCGTCGGACCTCCCGATTACGCGCCGGGCGTGCAGGGCATCGTCACCGGCTGGGATCTCTTGTTCCAGGTCGCGACCGAGATGGATCCGGCGCGCATCCCCCAGCGCCCGAAGTTCTCCGAGCACATCTACCCCTTGCTCCAGCGCCTGACGCAGACCCAGTGGGTGAACGCGGGCTTCGCGCGCGATTTCGGCTTCGGCACGTTGAGCGATTTCACCGATCCCGCGCTCGTCGCGCGCCTGAATGACCCGTCGGACGCGTCGCGCGCGCTCCGCTGCCGCATCCTCGATTCGTTCAGGAACGCCTCGTACGCGCACCCGCAGCCGGCGGCCATACCCGCCTATTACGGCGATTCGATGACGGGCGACACCACGAAGGCCGGCCCGCGCGAGTGGATGGCCGTCCTGCCCACGCAGTACAGGTGGCTCGAGCAATGGGCCGAGGGCCATTTCGAGGCCGACGGGCCGCCGGCGGCCCCTCGCCCCTGGAACAGCCTGAGCGCGGCCGAGCAAGTGCAGGGCATCGACCGCGCCGTGCTCGACGAGGTGCTCGGCGGACCGTTCCACCCCGGCGCGGAATTCACGTGGCCGATGCGCAACAAGATCCTCTACGAAGAGCCGCTCCGCATCAAGCGCCGCGCCGCCCCCGCGCCCGACTGGGGCCCGCAGCTCATCTCCTCCATCGCGCTCGGGCCAGGAGGGCCGCTCGACGGCTCGACGCCGGGCGACATCACCCGCTGGATGGCGACGCCGTGGCAAACGGACACCTCATCATGCCTGTCGGCCTACGTGCCCTACGTCGACGATTACCTGCCGACGTTCTGGCCCGCGCGCGTGCCGAACGACGTGCTCGACGAGGCCCAGTACGACACGCTGATGAAATCCACGTCCGAGAGCGAGAAGCAGCGCGTCTTTGCCTTCGAGCGGCGCGTCAAGTGGCTGCGCGGGATCCGTTACCCGATGGATCCCACGTTCCCGCCGAAAATCTACCCCTCGAAGGAAGCCATCAACAAGTTCATCCGCGAATGGGCAATCGTCGGCATCGTCGAGGCAAAGCCCGGTCCAGGCGGCCTCTTCCCCCGCGAGATCTGGGTGGAGACGGGCCGACAGATCGAGCACGATCAGCCGAAGGCGACGGCGCTCGCGCCCATCTGGTCCTCCGAGGACTAGCACGCTTGATCGAGGCAGACGTCGTCGTCATCGGCGCGGGGCCGGCGGGGTGCGCGTCGGCCATCGCGCTCGCCGGCGCGGGTCTTCGCGTGGCCGTCTTCGGGCGCGCACATGCGGCCGAACGCGTCGGCGAGAGCCTGTCGCCCGGGGCGCCGGCCCTGCTCGATCGGCTCGGCGTGCGCGAGGGTTTCCTCGGCGACGGGCACCTGCCTTGCCACGCGAATGCCTCCGCGTGGGGCAGCGCCACGATGGCGTGGCACGATTTCCTCCGCGACCCGCGCGGGCACGGTTTTCATATCGACCGCGCGCGCTTCGAGGCCATGCTGCGCGCGCGGGCCGCCGAGGCGGGCGCGCATCTCATCGAGGGGGACGCGCCGCGGGGATTGCTGCGCGAGGACGGCGTCTGGCGCGCGGAGGCGAATGCCGCGAGCCCGGCCATCCGCGCGCGCTACGTGATCGACGCGTCGGGGCGGGCGGCGTCGTTCGCGCGCAGCCAGGGCGAGGCGCGCCTGATTGCGTGGGACCAGGTGGCGCTCGTCGCCTTCGCGCGCGCGTCCCGGCCCATCGACGAGGCGTTCACGCTCATCGAGGCCGTGCGCGAGGGCTTCTGGTACTCGGCCCCCGTCCCCGGCGGGCGCTTCGTCCTCGCGCTCTTCACGGACGCGGCGCTGCACCACGCGCCGAGCGCGCGCACCGCCGGAGGCACGGGCGCGCTCCTCGACGCCTCGATGCACACCCGGCGCCGCCTCGAGGCCCACGGCGCGACGCTCGAAGGCGCCCCGCGCTTCGTCGACGCGAGCAGCGCCCGGCTCGCGACCCCGTACGGACCAGGCTGGGTGGCCGCCGGCGACGCCGCGCTCACCTACGATCCCATCTCGGCGCACGGCCTGACCCTCGCTCTGCGCACGGGCATCGACGCCGCCCGCGCGCTCGTCGCGGACGCCCGCGGCGACGCGACGGCCCTGCCCGCGTACGGCGCCCGCCTCACGCGCGCCTTCGACGATTACCGGCGCGAAGCCCTGCGGGTCTACCGCAGCGAGCAGCGCTGGCCCGATGCGCCCTACTGGCACGCACGCCACGCGCGCTGAGCGCCGGCCGTCCAAGCGCGTAGGCGAAACAAGCCCGATCGGGATCATCTGGCAGAAGGCCCCGCTGCGAAGAGCCCGGTCGAGCGCTTCGCGCTCATCACGTCGTCATGGCCGCAAGAGCCAGGCTGTCGAGAGATCGCGGGGCGGCCCTGATGGCCACAGGCGCTTCGAGATCCGCGGCGCTCTCGACATCGATGCGTAGCAGAAGAACACGTCCGGATCATGGTATGGGTGGACAAGGTAGCGCAGCCATGAGACGGGGGAGCAGGGAGAGCCGGTGATGGTTCAGGGTAGCCGGGGCAGTGAAGTCGAGTCGCCGGAGCCGTCGGGCAGCCCACCTGGCGGCCTGGTCCAGGGAGCTCGCGTGGCCGGACGACACGCCACGGGAGAAGGTGCCGGCGGCTCGACGCGCGATGCGAGTCGCCTCGCCGAGCCACCCCTGCGCGGAAAAGGCGCCCGTGGAGCGGCCGGTGCTTATACCGTCGGCGTCATCACCCCCTATCTCGACGGCTCGTTCTGGAACCCGGTCCTGAAGGGCATCCACGAAGCAGCGCAGCAGCACGGTTGTCGGACGCTGGTGATGCGCGGCACGCCCGCCGCGCTCCAGGCCCCCTCGCTCGCCAGAGAACTGGTCGATGGCTGGATCGTCGTGATCGG
Organism: Sorangium sp. So ce887; assembly: GCF_051521455.1. Taxonomy (NCBI): domain Bacteria; kingdom Pseudomonadati; phylum Myxococcota; order Polyangiales; family Polyangiaceae; genus Sorangium; species Sorangium sp. So ce887. Next base: position 9,403,127 of record NZ_CP150354.1, read on the forward strand.
GGTGGACGGCATCGAGCAGCTCGCCGCCGAGCGGATCCCGCTCGTCGTCGTCGGCACCCATGTCCACCAGGGCAACTGCCCATCCGTGATTCCGGACAATCACAGCGGAATCCGGAGCGCGGTGCGCCATCTGATCGAGCACGGGCACCGGCGCATCGCGTTCGTTGGCTGCTTCCACGAGTCCGATGTGCGCGTGCGCTTCGAAGCTTACCGAGTGACGCTCGCCGAGGCGGGGATACCGTTCGATCCCGCGCTGGTCATCCGGAGCGACGACAACTGGTATACCGGAGGCGAGAACGCCGCTCCGCAGCTCCTCGCGCAGCGGCATGCGTGCACGGCGGCGGTCTTCGGGACGGACAAGAATGCGCTCGGGATGATACCCTTGCTGAAGGCGGCGGGCGTCCGTATCCCCGAGGAGCTGGCGATCGTCGGCTTCGACGATGTGCCGGAGGCGCAAGCCGTCGACCCGCCGCTGACCACCGTACGCCAGCGGTTCGAGATGATGGGGAGCGCCGCGTGCGATCTCGTCGTCTCGATGCTCGCCGGCGAGACCGCCCTGCCCGACCTCGTGCTCACGCCGAACACCTTGATCCAGCGGCTCTCGTGCGGATGCGACGTGATCCGGAGCTTGCTCGACGAGGACGCGGCGTCCGGGGACGGCGCCGGCAGCGACCTGGACCGACGGATGGTCGAGCTGCTCCTCGCGCCCGAGCGCCTCGCGCCCACCACGTCGCCCGCCGCCGTATGGCCAGGGGTCGCCCTGGTGCTCGAAGCGTATTCGGCGGCGCTCGCGGGCGCCGCGCCCCCTCCGGCGAAGGAGCTGGAGCGCGCTTACCTGCAGGCCGTCGGCATCGCGCCCGATATGGGCACCTCGATGGCGATCGTCCGCCTGCTCCGCCGGTTCCACGAGCGGCGCCGCGAGCGGCTGGGTGGAGACGCGGCGTCCGCGCAGCGGGTCGAAGCGTTCCTGGACAGCGCGCACCTCTCGCTCGCTCGGGCTCGGCTCAACGTCGAGACAGACGCCGTGACGCAGCTCGGGAGGCTCGTGAGGTCCAACTATGACGTGGGCCTCGCGCTGCTCAGCGGCTCCCAGCAAGAATCCCTCTCGCTCTCATGGCTCGCGAAGACCGCCGCGATCTGGGGCTGCCTTGCGCTCCGGGAGGACGCGACGACGCTCGTCGTCGCCGGCGCCTACAGCCGCGATGGCAGCGCGACGCCGCCGATCGGCGGCCGCTATCGGCTGGAGGCGTTTCCTCCTGCGGATCGACTGCCGCCCTCGGCCACGAGCGGTGCGCTCATGATGATCCTCCTGCCGATCCGCACCGCCCGACGCGACTGGGGCATCCTGGCGCTCATGGGGCCGACCCTCCGCGAGCTGGCCGGCGACGAGGGAACGCTCGGGGTCTGGGCGTCGCTGCTCGCCGCGGCCCTCGAGCGCAACGAGCTCGTCCAGTCGCTCTCGGCGAAGAACGCGGAGCTGCAGGGCGCCTACGCGATGGAGCGCACGCTCTCGGAGACGGTGCGTGATCTCGGCTGCCCGCTCATCCCGCTCCTGCCCGGCGTGCTGCTCGTGCCGCTGATCGGCGCGATCGACCGGGACCGCGCCCTCCAGGTGCTCACGGACGTGGCCGAGGGGGTGGGCCGGCATGAGGCGCGCTTCGTGCTGCTCGAGCTCACCGGCGTGCCCGCCGTGGATGCCCAGGTCGCCCACGCGCTGGGCCAGACCAGCCGCGCGGTCGCCCTGCTCGGCGCGCGCGTCATCCTGGTCGGCATGCGCCCCGAGATCGCCAGGAGCCTCGTGGACGTGGAGCTCGGCGATCTGTCCACGTACTCGTCCTTGGCGGCAGCCCTTCACGAGCTGACGACAGGAGGCCTCCGCCCAGCCGGCGCGAAGCGCGGCGCAACGCGCATCGCCTGATGGCCGGGGCGAGAGGAGGCCTGGACGTGCCTGGGGTCGGCGTCGCGCCGCGCCTGGCCGCGCGCCTCTCAGGGGATCACCTGTAGAAGCCGACGTCGTCGATGTAGACGTCAAAATCCTCGCCCTGCGCGAACCGGAATTCGATCACGTAGAGCCCTGCGACGTCGACGGCCTCGGCGGTGGGCTCGGCGCCCGTGCCGTCGCGCGTGAGCTCCTCGAAGGGGATCACGACCGGGGCCCACTCCGTGCTGAGGCGCGCGGTGTAAAACCAGTGGTCGAAGCACTTCTTGGCCTCGTCCTCTCCCGATTCATCGCAGATCCCGCCCGCGGGCTCCGAGACCTTGTCCGAGAGGTTGACCTTCATGGTGGTCACCGCGCCCGCGTCGCCGAGCTTGGCCCAGAACACGATACCTGTGTACGCCGACGCGTCGTAGGCGAGCAGACCCATGTCCGGGCCGTTCAGCGCGAAGCCGACCCCGGCGCCCCACATCGTGAAGCCGGACCCGGACGTGTGCATCGCCATCGTGCTCTGGCCGCGCGGCGGCGTGAGCGCCTCCGGGATGAACCCGGCGGGCATTTCCTCTGTGTGGACCGGGGGAGTCTGCGTGCCCGTCCCATCATTGTAGCTGTACCAGTAGCCGACCCTGCCACCGGCCTCATCGATGGCGCCATCGCCGTCTTCCATGTCGTCGATCCACTCGACGTCCGTGGGCACGACCCCCTCGCCCCCGCCCGCCCCCACGCCGCCCGCGCCGCCCGAGGCCGAGGCCGACGACAGACCGCCCGTCGCGCCGCCCGCTCCCTCCACCAGGTGGTAGCTGTCGTCCAGCCCCGCGAGCGCGGTGCACCCGCCGGCTGTGAGCGTCCACGCCGCCCAGATCCATGCTGCGCGCCTCTTCGCCATCTCTTCTCCTACCACCGCCGCGCGGGCGCGGTCCACGACCGCGCGGGACCGCCGGCGGCGCGGCGTCAGGCGATCGGGCTGTGCGGAGGGAGCGCGGCGGAGGGAGGATGAGAGCCCCCCAGCTGTGGAGTGAAGGTGGCCCGTCAGCGGAGCGGCGGGGCAACGTGGAAACGAAGCTCGTTCACTCCCAACCCGAGCTGCTGGCGGCGCCCAGGATCGCGCTCACGCCGTAGACCTGGCCGCCGTACATCTTGAACATGTGCATGTCGGTGTTCCCCATGAACATGGTGAACCCGACCCCGATGCCTGTCTCGACGTCGGCGAAGATGAGACGAGGGGTCAACGCGAGTGCCCCCGAGCCCGGCGGGCCAGGATCGCAGCTCGCGCCGGCGCTGCACGCAAACGAGCCGCCGCCGTTCTCGATGCGCTTGCAGTCGCTGACCGTGTCGCAGACGCCACTCGGGAACGACCGGAAGTACTTGTCCATCCAGCCCACGAGCTCGTCCCGCGCGTCGCGCTTGTCCGCCGCGACGGGCTCCTCCCACTTGACGGTATCCCCACTCGCGATGATGACCGCGGTGTTCGAGGGGAAATCTTGCCCGGAGACCTTGTAGTCCCCTGGCCGCACGACGATGGTTTCGATCTCGATGATCTGCTGGTTCTGGAGCTTGAGGCGAAGGGCGACCGGGATATCCGTGCTGCCGTCCGGCACCACTGCCTGGCTCGCGGAGCTGCAGGTCTCGGTGTCGAGCGCGCTGTGAGCGTATTTGAGCGCGCCGGCGGTCGTCCAGAGCCCTTCCTGACCGAGCGTCAGGGCTTCGCCGTTCTCGGTGAATTTCACGTTGTCGGCGACAGGCAACGTCGACGCATCGTGCGCCGCGAGCGCTTCGAAATAGGCGTCGATCGTGCTCTTCAGAAGATCGCGTGTGCAACCCGCGGCGTTCCCATTGCCCCCTGTCCCGCCGGTCGCGCTGCCGCCACCCTCTCCAGCGGACGTTCCTCCCTCGCCGGCCGATGACGCACCGGTTCCGCCGCTGCTCGCCGTGCCGCTGCTCCCACCGGTCGCGCTCGTCCCCATGCCGCCGCTGCCACCTGTCGCCGGCGGAGGCGACGAGTCGGCGCCGTCTCCGCCGCAGGCGATGAGCGCAAGCAACGGCAGGCAGCCTGCGAGGAAGCGACGCGCAAAGACTCGGGATCTCACGCCGTGGTCAGCCATGTCCTCGGCTACATCTCCCGCGCAGGCAAGTCAAGGGAGCTTGATCGCCGTGCCCCGCGCGTCTTTCGAATGCTCATCCGGGGGGACAGAAAAATACCGTCACGACGTGCCGTGTCGTTCGTTTCGTTCGTCCCAAGAGGCCCATGAACGAGCACCTTCGCGAGCTCGAAGGTCTGTTGCGAGTCGGCCATGTCGCCGCCATCGCTTGAAACGTCGTGCGTGTCCAGAACAGACTCTCCCTTGCAGCCGGTGTAGATATTGGATGCCGATGCAATCGCACGCCGGCAGCATACCTGGACTACGAACCTTGACTTTTGAATTTTCGCCCCCACTGTTTCGTGCTCGCCGCCAGAGCCTCTGTAACAATCACCACGGTAGGTGCGGCACCTCGCCGCACAGTTGCAGGCAAGGAGAGAGAGCATGCGTAGCATCAAGGTCGAGCTTGCATTGGGCCTCGCTGGCGCTGCCGCGCTTTGCGTCATGCTCGGCACCGTCCGCCCCGCGTCCGCGGACCCCCTGCCTTCGGGTGTCTCCTTCTGGTCAGGCGTCTTCGCTGGCCAGACGGTGAACTATGCGAACCCCAGCACCAGTTGCACGACGCTGCCGTTCACAGTTCACTCCGAGCTCAACAACACCAGCCAGTCCATCCAGGTCTACCCGACAACGGATTGCACGGGCCAGGCGCTCACCTTCCCGGCCAGCGACATCCACAGCTTCACGGGCTTCGACGGTCGAAGCTTCCGCGCGGCCGACTGACGGATACGTAAGGAGAAGGAGCCCCAGAGGTCTCGGAGACGTCAAGCTCCAGGCGCGGGCGCTGACCGCTCATCATCCGCGCGGGCGGCATGCCCTCAAGGACATGCGGCGGACCTATCCAGTCGACTCAAGTCGACGTGTTCTCCTCATTACCCTTCCGCGGCGAATCGTCCTCATCACGGCGTCACTCGCGCCGTCGTATTGCACCGTGATTCATTGCGCGCAGCAGGGCGGCTGCTACTGTGTCACAAATTACATCACCCAAGGAGAAATCTAGTGGGTAAAATTCAGCATTGGTACACGCTCTTGGGGACCCTCGCGGCGACCGCGATGGCGGTGTCGATCGCGGGGGCTGACCACGGCACACCCGGTGGAAGTGGCGGCGTCTACGTGCCGCCCGCGCCGGAGCCCGTGCCCCCGCAGCACGGCAAGTACTGGAAGGTGGCCAAGGCCTTCGCGCACGAGGTGTGGCTCGTCGATCAGTCGGACAGCCCCGGCACGAGCTTCGGCGGCCGGATCTTCATCTACGACGACGAGCAGGTCCGGCACAACGCCGCGACGGCCGTGCCCGAGGTGATCGACCTGGCCGACGCGACCGCCAGCTTGTGCATGGCCCAGACGGGCGCGAACCCCGTGCGCCCGCACATGCTGGTCTTCAATGACCAGGACTCCCACGCGGTGCTGTCCTTTGTGGCGTCGGGCCACGTCGTGTTCTTTGACGCGGTGACCCGGGCGCCGCTCGCCTGCTTCCGCACCGAGGTCGGCGCGGGCGGCGCGCGCCAGGCCCACGCGGTCTGGCCGGCGCCGGACGACAGCTACGTGCTCGTCGCCAATCAGAACGGCAAGAAGTTCGAGCGCATCAACACGAACTTCGCCACCAGCACCTTCACGCAGGACCCGGCCGCGACCCTGAACCTGGCCACCTGCACGACGCCGAACGGGCTGCCCTGTCAAGACGCGCTGCTGCGCCCCGACAACGCGCCGATCTGCCCGTTCGTTCCGCAGAGCGGCTACCCCGCGTATGTGTCGCTGCGCGGCGGCGGCATGTTCGCCATCGATCCGTTCACCACGCCCATGAGCATCGTCGCCGAATATGATGCCGAGCATATCCCGCGGGACGGCTGCGGCTTCATGCAGGCCAGGGGCTTCGTGTTCGGCAACGGCGGCGGCGGTAACCCCGCGAACCCGGACGGGTGGTTTCTCTGGCGCTTGCCGGAAGCCGGGCCCGACGTGTACGACCCCTTGAACCCGGTCAACACACCCGAGCCGCTCATCCTCTCGCACGACACGAGCGGACCTCGCGACGCTCACGGCGTGGCCCGCTCCGGCAATGAGAAGTACGTGTACTTCTTCGATCGCGCCGCCAACGTGGTCGAGATCTACCGGGCGGCCAGCGGCGCGTACGTGAAGACCGAGAGCCTGATCTCGCCCTTCTCGAGCGACCCCACGCCCGATCTGGCCGGTGAAGCCCCCGACGGCAAGTACGTGTACCTCTCGCTGCGCGGCCCGAACCCACTCTCGGGCGATCCGCACGCCTCGACCGGCTCCACGCCGGGGCTGCTCGTCATCGAGCTGCTGAACCACGGGCGGGACATGGCGGTGCGCGGGCTCGCTCCGATCAGCAACATCGACGCGGGCGGGGTTCAGCGCGCCGACGGTCACGGCATCCGGGTCCGCCGCGTCCACTGACGAGTCGCCGCCCCCCGCCCCTCTCACGCCCTCACCGGGCCAGCCCGCGCCGCCTCACTCGTCGATGACCGCCTGGACGATCCCGTCGAAGAACTCCGCGTTCCCGACCGCGTCGAGCATCCCGTTCCACCCGATCTCGTCGAACGGATTCGGCAGGCCGTGGTTGGTCAAGAGGATCCCGAACAGCTCGCGGCGGCGGTCGATCCACATGAAGGTCCCCGTGCCGCCCGCCTTCCCGTAAGAGCCCTTCGATAGGCGCATCCCGCCGCTGGAGAAGCGGCGCGTCTCGAGCTCCCAGCCGTAGCCCTTGGGCGTCGACAGGAGGTTCGCCAGCGGGGACACGTCGGTCTCCGCCGCCGTGACCTCGGGCGTCTGGTCGCTCACCATCGCCGCGGCGGACTGGCGGCTCAGGATGCGGACGCCGCCGTAGCGGCCGCCGTTCAGGATCATCTGGCAGAAGACCGCCATGTCGATCGCCGTCGAGAAGACCCCGTCACAGCCGACGATGCCGCCGAGCACGTAGTCCTGCTCGTCCTGCACCTCGCCGCGGACCATCCGGCCCCGGATCTCGGAGTAGCCCGTGGCCGCGGTCCGCGGGATCAGCGCCGCCGACGGGTTGAAGGTCGTGTCGCTCATGCCGAGCGGACCCCAGATACGCTCCTTCGCGAAGGTGTCGAGATCCACGCCGGCGGCGGCCTCGATCACCCGCCCGAGGAGGCGGTAGGTGAGATCGCTGTAGAGCACCTGCGTGCCGGGCACGTACTCGAGCGGCGCCTTGGCCATGCTCCGCCAGACGTGCTCGCAGTCCGGATCGTCCTGGAACGGGACGTCCATCGGCAGGCCGGCCGCGTACCGGAGCATGTCCCGCACCCGGATGGCGTGCTTGCCGTTGGCCGCGAAGTCCGGCACGAAGTCGGCGACCCGATCGTTCAGCCGCAGGACGCCGTCCTGCACGAGGATCAGCGCCGACGTGGCCGTCGCCAGGACCTTCGTGATCGAGAGCAGGTCGAACAGCGTGTCGAGCGTGACCGGCTCGTCCTCGCCGCGGACCCGGGTGCCGAACGCCCGATGCCCCACGATCCTCCCCTGCCGCGCGATCAGGGCGACCGCGCCCGGGAAGAGGCCGTCCTTCACCCGGCGCTCGATGCGCGCGAAGACGTCCTCGATGCGCTCCGAGCTCATGCCCGCGCGCTCGGGGCGCCCGGGGACGAGCTCGCCGTAGCTCGGCGCGTGCGTCGGCGCGTGCGCCTCGGCCACCCGGGGCGACAGGACCGACGGCGCGAACGCAGCCACCGCCGCCGTGTGGCCCAGCCCCTGAAGAAGACGCCTGCGATTCAAAGGTCCATGCTCAGTGCACATGATCGCTCCTGATCCGTGAGGTGACGAGCCGCGATCCGCGGGAGGCACTCCGCGCCGCTGCGGAGGCCGCCTGGAGGCTCTCCGCGCGCTGTCGATCAGGTCGCCGTCGCCGTCCTCAGCGGTCGCAGAGCAGAGAGCAGGACGCGTGCCGGGCGGCGGACCCAGCAATTTGCGGCGCCGCCGCGCGTCCGCTCCCGTCGGCCGGCGCGCCGATCGTGCATCCGCCTGCACGATCCGGACGAACTGCATGGATTTGCATGATTCGTGCAAACCGGCGCGCGGCGCCGCGTAGGATGTGCTCGTGGACGAAGGCTTTCCCGGCAGCGATGCGCGGGGCTCCTGCACGCCCCTGCGGCTCGCGATCGTGGCGGGCAGCACGATCGCCTTCGCCCCCTTGCCGCCCCGCGGCTGCGTCGTCCTCGGCCGCGACGAGGGGTGCGACGTGCGCATCGACGATCGCTCGGTCTCGCGCCGGCACGCCGTCCTCCACGTCGGGCCCCCGCTCCGGATCGAGGATCTCGGGAGCGCCAACGGCACCTTCGTCGGCGAGCAGCAGCTCCCGACGCTGACGGCGCGGACCCACCGCCTGCGGCGCCTCTCGCGCGACAGCGCCGAGATCGGCATCGGCGAGCGCTTCAACCTCGGCGCGACGACGATCGTGGTCGGCCGCGCGCCCGCGGAAGCAGCCACGGAGCCCGATTGCTGCCACGTGCCCGCCGGCGTCGTGGTGCGCGCGCCGGCGATGCTGGCGCTGTACGAGCAGGCCGCCCGCGCCGCGCGGAGCCTCATCAGCGTGCTCATTCTGGGCGAGACGGGGGTGGGCAAGGAGGTGCTCGCCCGGACCCTCCACGCGCGCTCGCCGCGGGCGAGCGGCCCCTACGTCGAGCTGAACTGCGCCGCGCTGCCGCCGTCGCTCCTCGAGAGCGAGCTCTTCGGCCACGAGAAGAGCGCCTTCACGGGCGCCACCCAGGCGCGCCCGGGCCTCCTCGAGTCGGCCCACGGCGGCACGCTCTTCCTGGACGAGATCGGCGAGCTGCCGCTCGCCTTCCAGGCGAAGCTGCTCCGCGTCCTCGAGGACCGGAAGGTGCTCCGCATCGGAGGCCGCGCGCCCCGCCGGATCGACCTCCGCTTCGTGGCGGCGACCAACCGCGATATCGAGGCGGAGATCGCCCGCGGCGCCTTCCGGCAGGACCTCTACTTCCGGCTGAACGGCATCTCGCTCGTCGTCCCGCCGCTGCGCGAGCGGGTCTCCGAGATCGGCCCGCTCGCCGGGAGGTTCCTCGAGGAGGCGTGCCGGCAGCTGGAGCAGCGCAGCGCGCCCCGCATCTCGCCGGAGGCGCTGGCCGTCCTCGAGGCGTATTTCTGGCCGGGGAACGTGCGCGAGCTGCGCAACGTGATCGAGCGCGCGGCGGTCCTGTGCGCGGGGGACTCGGTCGAGCCCGTCGATCTGCCGCCGCACCTGGCGTATGGCCCCGCGCCGCCGCTGAGCGGCTCGGCGCCGCTGAGCGGATCGCCATCGAGAGGCTCCACGCCGCCGCCGAGCGGACCCGCGCCGCCGCCGTCGAGAGGCTCCACGCCGCCGCCGAGCGGACCCGCGCCGCCGCCGTCGAGAGGCTCCACGCCGCCGCCGAGCGGACCCGCGCCGCTGCCGTCGAGAGGCTCCACGCCGCCGCCGGCCAGCGACGCCACCCCGGCGCGCTGGGGACCGGAGGGCGAGACCGCCGAGGGCTCCGGGCCTCCGGCAGAGGCCGCCGCGCCGCCGCCGGGCGCCGACGCCATGGCGAGGCTCCGGCTCGAGATGAAGGCCGTCGACCGCCAGCGCGTCCTCGAGGCGCTCGAGCAGTCGGCGGGCAACCAGACCCGCGCCGCGAAGCTCCTCGGCATCTCGCTGCGCACGCTGATCAACCGCATCGACGCGTATGGCATCCCGCGGCCGCGGAAGCGGCCGCCCTGAGCGCTCACGAGCGACCGGGCGCGTGCTGCGCTTTTGGTACGAGTTGAAGTACCCCCGCTCGCCGGCCAGCCGGCTCGATCGTCGCGTGCTGCCAGACCGGGACTCCGCTGGGCCGCTCGTCACCGCGCCGCACGAGGCGGCTCGGCGCCGGCTCGCCGTGCGAGAGGCGGTGGCTTCGTCCGTGGTTACGGCGGCTCCCTCGTGAAAGTAACGGTGATTGGCAGCGTCCAGCTACCGAACGGTGCTCCAGATCTGTCTTTCGCCGGCACGTAACGTCTCCTCACGGCGCACTGGGCTGCGGCGGCCCCGAAGCCGTACCCAGAGTCGTGCAGGACCACCGCCCAGCGGGCGGAGCCGTCGGGCTCCACATACACCTTGATGACAGCGGTGCCCCTGTCGATGGCGTTCTTGTCTGCCTCATCGGGGTAAGGACACGCCCACACCGCACTACCCGATGGAGGCTCGCGCGCTGCGTCCAGTTGCGCGGCACCGGGTATGGAGGCTGTCGTGGCCTCGCATGCGGTCATGACCAGCAAGGGCAGGAGGAGAAGCGTCGCACGCACGCCAGTGGGCCGGTCCATCCGGGCGGATGTCATCATCGAAGCTTGTGTGAGGCGAGCCCATGTCGACTAGTCGCGCCCGTGTAGCGCTCGGGGCACGGCGGTCGGATGACGAAATGGATCGACCTCGGGGCGGGCAAGTGGATCGCAGCATGCACGCAACTTTCTGCAAGGAGGGCCCCCGGCTGGCAAGAAATCAAGGCGCTCATTCGGAATGCATCCGGCGCGTCGCGGGAGCAGGCGACAGGGGCGGCGGAGCGGATCGGGGTCGGTCGGCCAGGTGGACGGGGACGGGCTGGCGGCCGGCGGCGACCGCGGAAGGTGCGCTGGCGAGCAGGAACGGCCGTGCGTTGAAGGTCGCGCACGCCTGGTACGGATCGGAGTGAAACATCCAGTGGATATAGACCTTGCCGCCCGGCGACACGAGCAGTTGCGGCGGCGCATCGAAGGGGGCCGCGCGTCGCACTGCCTCGAGCGCGACCACGTCGAAGACGACGGAATCACTCGACCTGGCGACGCCCAGCCGGGCCAGGCGGCCATCCCCCTGGTTCACGGCGATCTCGAGCAGCACGGCCATGTCCGCCGCGCCGCGGAGCTCCGGATACGCCTCGCCCGCGGCCGCCAGCTCCTCCTCGAACACGTAATGGATGCGGTCGTGCATGGAGTTGATGTAGAGCGCGAAGGGGACGTGGCGGATCTTGCCGAGCGCGACGCGGTTCCCGGCCTGGACCTCGGGGACGTACGCATCGGAGAGCGCCTGTGCGGAGCGCCATTCTTCGATCTTCTGCCGGTGACGGATGACGGCGGGCGTCGCCGACGGTGGAAATTCGGAGCAGCAGGCCGTGAGCAGCAGGAACGTTGCCAACTTGGGGATGCGGCCGTGTGTTCTCGGGGCTGTGACTTCGCTCATCTTGGTCTCAGAGCGTTGATCGCAGGGGCAAATCATTTCATTGCTGTTGCCTGTGATTGGTGTGGTGCTCGTCAATTCAGTCCGAAGAACGCGGCGGCTTCGACTCTTGCTCGATCTCGGATCTCTTGGACCGTCCTGGCAATTTCTCGATTGTTTGCGGCGAGTAGGGCGCGAACATCTCGCTCCTGTCTACCTAGCTCTGCTTGAATAAGGGGATGCGAGAGCACACGCAGTTCATTGCCTGGTGTGTTCATGTCGACGCTCTCCTTGTTGATGATAAAATTATCGAGCGCTTCGTACGCGACTCGCGCAGCCCACGCGGCCTCCTGCGCTTCGCCAGCCAGCTTCGCGCGCAAGGCGTAGGCTACGGCCATGCCGGCGTTCTGTGCGTTCGTGGCCTCCTGCGTCCAAGGTCCTTCGATGCTATCTTCCTGCGGGATTAGATTCATGATTGCCTCGATCTGGCGCTCGAGGCCGGTCGCGCTGTTTGTTGCGCTGGGGTCCGCCCATACCATCTCCAAGGCTATCTCCATGGGGTTCGTGGGGTTTCGTTCTGTCTGCCTTATAAAAAATCGATAGGCTGGCATCTGTCGCTCGGCGCACGCTGCTGCGAAAGCAACCCGAAACGGGACGGGCAAGCGCTCCAGGTTAGAGATCAAATTCGCTTCGTCGAACCTTCGCATTGTTGTCACCTGGGCCATGTGGCTGTTGTTGGACTTATTAGTACGCCGCCGCTCGATTCGATCGACACTGCACACTGCGGACAGATCGCACGTGTGACGGCCAGCGCCTGCGGTGTTAGACCCGCTTGCTGTGCATGGGTGAGTGCGGTTATTTCAGCGTGGGCGTTGGGCAAGCTCGCACTGATTTCCCCTGGAACGAGCAACGCACGTTGTGAAGGGGTGAGGTCCGGCCCGCCTCCGGCAATGATCCGGCCACCGGTCGTGTCGAGCGCCGCCGTCGTTCGCATCCGTTGAGCGACTGGATGCAGGACGCCGTGGATCTGCTGTGCCCTCGCTGCCAACGGTGTCGCGGTTACGGCTCCCACCGCCGCCGACTCCTCCGCGAGCGCCCCCAGCCCTCTCCCCATCCCGAAGACGGTGGCCGCCGCGAGGATCACCGACTTGGTCCCCGCCGCGCCCGCTGCCCGGTAGTCGCCTCGGTCGATCGCGAGCGCGGTGTCCGCGGCGCCCTGCCCGATGTGGAAGAGCGGGTTCACGGCGTTGAGCGCGCCGAGGAGCCCGTCCTGCTCGTAGCCCTGCCAGAGCGCGCCGCCCAGCTCGTATCCGCCGTACATCCCGAACGTCAGCGCATTGAGCACCAGCGACCGTGCGATGCCGAAGCCGACGTCGCCCGTGCCCTCCGCGGCGCCCAGCAAGGTCTGGCCCACGACGGTGCCCGGGCCGCCGGCGCCGGCGTGCTCCGGCGAGACGGTCACCGGCTGCGGCGCGTAGCCCGACGAGGTTCCGGTCGTGCCCACGTCGACAGGCGCCGTCGTGGCGCCGACCTCCGCAGCCTCGAATGAGCCTTCTACCCTTGGGCTTTCTGTCGGGTGGAAGAATGGATGATTGCATTCGGGTCCGCCGCAGTTCAGCATGCGCCGCACCGCGGGATCCTTGTGAAACTCGTCCGGATCGACCTGATCCTCCTGAGCAGCCGGCTGGAACCCGCTCGGATCGACGTAGTTGAGCGGGCTGTTGCGCACGTAGCTGTACGGGTTCCAGCTCTGGCCCGACAGCGGCGCTTGCACGATCGGATCGGTCGTCAAGAACCGACCGATCCTCGGATCAAAGATCCTCCCCTTCATGTTGACGAGGCCGAGCTCGTCATCGCCCTCGTGCCCTGTGAACCCCCGCGTCGTCTCGCTGGAGAACGACGCCGGCACGGGCTCCCCCCACACCGGGTCTCTCCGCTGGCCGAACGGATCGTAGCTCCGCCGCTCGATCACGGCGCCGTCTTCGTCCGTGAGCGCGTCGACCGAGCCGAGGTGGTCGACGTGGACGTAGCGCGTGCCGTCCCCGGCGCCCCCGCGGGTCACGATGGCCACGACCCGCTCCGGCGAGTGGACGTGGTACCGATGCTCCACCCTCCCCGACGCCGCGTCGGTGACCCGCTCGTACAGATCGCCGAAGTAGAGCGTCTCCTCGTCCGGCGTGGTCTTGCGGATCCTCTGCTGGTCGCCGTCGTAGGCGAACGAGACGGTGCTCGTGCCCTGCGTGATGGTCTCCGGCAGGTCGAAGGGCGTGTAGCGCACCGTCACGCCGCCCGGGCGCGCGATCTGGTTGCCGACGGCGTCGTAGCTGAAGCGGTCCGTGCCCGCGCCGGTGACGGCGTGCGGGTGCTGCGGGTCGTCGTAGGCGAGCGTGCCGACGTCCGACTTGAAGGTGAGATTGCCGTCGGGCGCGACCTCGTAGCGGAGCGCGCACGGAACCGACGCGCTGTCGGTGGCGCTGAAGTACGCGCACGTCAGCCGCTCCAGCGCGTCATGGCGGAAGCGCTCGGTCCGGTGCTGTGGCTGGAGCGCATCGGTCCGGAGCGTGAGGCGCCGCCGCGCGTCATAATCGTACGACAGGTCTTGCACCTCGGCCGTGCCGCGCCGGGTGACGAGGCTCTCCAGGCGTTGCTTGTCGGCGAAGTAGCTCCGCTCCGTGACGGTGCCATTGCCGAACAGCTCTTCTCGGTAGCGGCCTGCGCTGTCGACGTCGGTCAGGCGCCAGTAGGCAGAGCGCGTCGCGGCGTCGCGCATGGCGAGCACGTGGCCACGAGCGTCGTGGTCGTGAGCCACGACGAACGGCGCCGCGCCGGCCGGGGTGGGGTACGTGATCGTCTCGATGCGACCCAGGCCGTCATAGTCGAGCCTGCTCTCCAGGGCCGCGCGCTCCCCCTCGATGCGGAGCGTCACCGTCTCGAGCTTGCTCTCCGCGTTGTAGGTGTACGTCTTCTGCCCATCGGGGCTCGCGAGCGCCTCGAGCTTGCCGATGCCGTTCGCCGCCGTATCCCACGTCCACGTCGTCGTCCGCCGCTCCGCGCCGTGCTCGTCCAGGCGCGATCGGGCGCGCCCGAGAGGATCGTACTCGAACGTCGTGACTCGCCCGAGCGCGTCCGTCGAAGTGACGAGCTCCCCGAAGCCATCGTTCGTGGACACCGTCGTGCCCCGATCCGGATCCTCGCGTTTGCGGACGCGGCCGAACGCGTCGTGGGTCGTGGTCGTAACTGCGCCGCCCGGATCGGTGACCGTGGTCAGCACCCCGAACGGGCCGTAGCCATAACGCGTGATGCCCAGCGCCGCATCGGTGACGGCCACCGGCCGTCCCAGCGGGTCCTTCTCGACCGCGGTCACGTGACCGAGCGCATCGGTGACCTCGACGCGCAAGGCGTCGTAGTCGGTCTCCACGACTGCGTTCCACGGCGTCGTGTGCCGCACCTCGCGGCCCACCGCATCGTGCTCGTACACGTCAACCAGGAGCTCGTCTTCGGGCGTCCCTTCGCGCACCGGCACCGAGCGCCGCGCGATGTGCTCGCCGAGTGCGTCGTACGCGATCTGCTGCATGAGGCGCGGAAGCTCGTCCCTGGCGCCCTCCACGGAAGGTCCGTGCCACAACCACCGGATCGGACGGCCGAGGCTGTCGATCTCGACGGTATCGTCGGCGCCGCCGGTCGTCGTGGTCCGCTGCGTCACGCGCCAACCGTCCTGGTCCGGGCCGCCGTCCTTTGTGCGCGACAGCTCGATCGTCGTTTGCGTTCCATCGGGCCGAATCTCGAGCCCGAGGCGGCCGAAGCCATCGTATCTCCACTCGGTCACGAGCCCGTTCGGATCGACCCGCTCGACGAGCACCCCGAGCCCCTCATCGAGCTCCACGCGCGTCGTGTGGCCGGCCGCGTTGACGTGCGTCTCGGGAAAGATCCCTTCGGGGTCATACGTCGTGCTCCACGCCCGGTGGTGGCCGAACGCGTCGTCCGCCGTCACCCCCGTGACGTTCCCGAAGTCGTCCCGCGTGTAGACGACATCGAGCTTCGTGTCCGGGATGCCTTCGTCGCTGTCCGTGGATTCGGTGTCAATCTCGCCATAGTCCGTCGTCGTGCGCGTGAGCAGGCGACACTGCGAGCGCCCCGCGGCCGCGCTGCACGCCTGCTCCGTCGCCAGCTGGCCGAGCACCCACCGCTCGGTGTCGTTCTTGTAGGTGCGCGTGATGTCGAGCGTCAGGTCGACGCCGCGGGTCGAGACCTCCTCGGTGATCACGTTGCCGAACGCATCGAACTCGGTCACCTTCGCGACCGAATCGCGCAGCAGCGTCGCGCCGCCTCCACCGTGGTCGACCAGCTCGACGTACGCCTCCACCGTGGGCGCCTCGCCACTCTCCGGCGGAACCACCCCTTGCGCTCGCCGGGTCCGGCGCTCGGTCGGGAGCGTGAAGTAGCTCGCGCCCTCGCTCGTCGGAACGAGCGTCCGCTCGACGTCGAGGAACGAGAGCTCGATCGGGTCCGGCCTCGGCTGGCCCGGCCGCCCCGGAGCCCAGCGCCGTTGCTGCTTCACCTGCCCCGCGAACGGGAAGACCTCGAGCTCCTCATCGAACGTGACATTGTCGTACCGCTCGGCCGTCCCGGCGCGGGTGTCGAGATCGACGACGATTCGCTCCCCGAACCCCAGAAACCCCCGCCCGAGGCGGTGGTAGCGCCCGTCGCGGTAGCGGACCTCGAAGCGCCGCGGCCGGTCCGCACCGTTGTTGACAGCGTAGCCGCTGACGACCCGCCGAGGCCCCACCGCGCAGCGGCGCGGGTAATCGCAGTCGTTCGCCGCGTCGTCGCGAGAGAGGTAGAGCATGCCCTCCCGCTCCGGATCTCCCGCGGCGGTGTCGTTCGTGATCGAGGCGTCGGTGAGATGGCCATACGCGACGCTCACGTTCGGCACGAAGCCCGCCTCGCCCGGCTCGTGCGCGTTCATCCCGTCGGAGACCGCGACGAGGAGATCCTGGTCGGCCGCGCGGCTCTGGAAGATCGTGAATACGCCGTCGATCGGCAGCACCACATCCTGTGCTCCGTCGCCGTTGATCTCCCCGACCCTCGGCCCGTGCGGCTCGGCCAAGGTGACGGCGTCCCCGACCGCCGCCTCGAACGGGATCTTCGGGTCGACGAGCGCGAACGTCGGCCCGTCGCGCGCGCCCGTGGCCTGCAGGACGGCCCACGACGGCAGCGCGAGGGATGAGCCCGGCAGCATGCCCGGCGGCACCGGCATCAGCAGATCCTGCATTCCATCGTTGTTG
Organism: Sorangium sp. So ce887; assembly: GCF_051521455.1. NCBI lineage: Bacteria > Pseudomonadati > Myxococcota > Polyangiales > Polyangiaceae > Sorangium > Sorangium sp. So ce887. The sequence continues at coordinate 9,419,654 of NZ_CP150354.1, forward strand.
TAGTCCAGGGGGGTCGCGAGCTTGAAGAACGTGTCCTGTGCGCCGAGCTCCGCCGGGTCAAGGGCAAGGCTGTCGCCGAGGTCCTCCGGGTCAAGGCTCACGATGAAGCCCACCTGGCCGAGGCTCTCGACCCCCGGCGTGGCGAACGTCGCCCCTGTGTTGAGGTACGTGCGGAGCCCGTGATAGCTGAAGCCGGATTGCACGGCGTCGGGCAAGGTGTCCCCGTTCACGTCGAGAAATACGACACGCCCCCCGATCTGAGGGAGCTTTGTGTCGAACACCTCCCAGCTGCCGTCGTGCCGGCGGGTGAGCGCGGCCCACGTCGACGCGGGGAGCATCGCGCCATCGCTGAACGTCAGCACGGTCGCCACGACGAGATCGACCTTGCTGTCCGCGTTGAGGTCGAGCGTCTGGATCTCCATCTCACAGGGAAACCCGTTGAGCGGCTCGAGCGACTCCCCCGCGCGGTCGAACCCCGCCGGCGTCCCGTCACGCTCGGGCTTCCAGCGGTGGACGAGCCACGTCGCCTCGAATGGGTTCAGGGTCAGCTCGCGGCTGTGATCGTCACACTGGATCAGATCGGGCACGCCGTCGCCGTCGACATCGGCGAGGTGCATCGCGCCCTCGGGCATGCTCAATCCGGGCGGCGCGGGACGGACGCCGATCGGGAACGGCCGCCGAATGCCGGTATCGTGGACCTCGAAGGTGCGGTCCGGCCGGGCCAGGAGCACATGCCAGGTGTCGGTCGCGTCATGAACGTCGTGCAACAAGACGTCCATCCGGTGATCCTGGTTGTAATCAATGGCCGTCCCGAGCTCGGGCTGAAGGAAAGCCGGATCGGCGGCCTCGAACGACGGGTCGACAACGGGCCAGTCCTCGAAGAGCGCCAGGGTCGCCGGCTCCGGGTACGGCACCGCCGCGCCCGGCCCTCGATTGCGCGCGACGAGCCAGCCGGTGATGGGGTTGCGGGGCGTGCTCAGCCCCGCGACCGTGTCCGGGAGCACGAGGTCGTCGAGCCCGTCGCCGTCGATGTCGAGGAGCATCGGGCTCGCCTTCCTGGAGGTCGGCCTGGCAACGTCCGTCGCGATCTGCTGAAACCCCGTCTCACCGCGGCTGTACTGAAATCGCGTGGGGGGCTTGCATACGCCATCGCCCGCGCACTCCTCGACTTCGGTCAGGAGCGTCCGCCGCGTCGTCTCGCTCGCCTCGTACGTGAGCCCGTAGCGCCGCACAAGCGTGTCGTCCGGCCCGAGCATCTGGATCTCGTCGAGGCGCAGCGCGCTCTGGAGCTCCATGCCGCCCGCGTAATGCGCCCGGACCCCGCCCGGCTCCTTCGTCGTATACACAAACCGCACCGCCCGCGAGGGCTCGAGCTCCGGCGCGCCCTCGAAGCTCGTGTACCGGATCTCGTCGAGCGCGTACTCCGCCGTGAAGCCCTCCTCGGCATCGGCGAGGCAGTAATCGTACGTCATGGCGTTGCCGCGCCCGTCGCGCGCCCTGGTGGCGAGCCACGCGCGCGGGGCGCCACCCAGCGCGAGCGGCTTGCCGCTGTCGCTGTGCCCATACTCGATGACGAGCCCGGACGGCATCATCGCCTCGAAAAAGAGCGCCTCCGCGGGCGCCTGCCCTTCCTCGGCATGGTGCCCGACCACCTTGACCCTCGTGTCGGGGAACGTCCTGTACTCGATGATCCCCGGTGCGCGCCCCACCGCGACAAGCCGCGTGTTGTCGAGGCACAGTGCGTCCTCCGCATCGTACCGGACGCCGCGGATCTCCCCGTCCTGGGCCAGGGTCTTCGGACACCGCGTGATCGCCGACAGCCCGGCGATCGAGAAGCCCGCCCCGAGAACGCCTTCGCCGGCTGCGCTGTCGTAGTGGAGCGCGAGCCGCGGCTCCACCCCCGCGCGTCCCGGGACCGAGACGAGCGGCATGACGTAGGTCGCCTCTCCCGTGCTCGTGATCGAGAACGTCCCCGCCATGGCGCCGGCAGCGACGGTCTTGACCCCCGGTGCGCGTCCGGCCCTCGGCGGTTCGCTCGGGTCGCGCGTCCGGCAGGCGATGGTGCTGTGAGGACGAATCGGCGGAAGCTCGGGTATACACGTACACCCCGCCTCCGCCAGCACACAGCTCAAGAACATCAAGAGCGGGACCAACGCCTGCACGACACCTCGCAGCAACAGCGCCATCGCGGCCTCCCCTCGCGGGAAGGAGCGCATGGAGCTGTCGCGCATGTCAAGCGCCGCCCGGATACTTGCGTTCGGCGGAGATGCGCTCTCTCTGGGGTGGGAGGCTTCGATCAGCTCATCGGCCTGCGCCCCTTGGCTCGTCGAGACGCTCTCGACAGAACGGGGAGAGCGCCTCTCCCCAAGCCTTCTGGCTAACAGACGGAAGCGACGAGCGGCGAGAGCGCTCGACCGGGAGCCCCGAGGAGAGCAAGAATGCGGCGAGGGCGCCGTGCTGCCCAGGAAGCGGGCGGCGCCGTCCAGGAAGCGGGCGGCGCCGTCCAGGAACCGGGCGGCGCCGTCCAGGAAGCGGGCGGCGCCGTCCAGGAAGCGGGCGGCGCCGTCCAGGAACCGGGCGGCGCCGTCCAGGAACCGGGCAGCGCCGTCCAGGAACCGGGCCGGGCCGTCCAGGAACCGGACCGGGCCGTCCAGGAATCCGGCGCGCCGTCCAGGAACCGGGCCGGGCCGTTCAGGAATCCGGCGCGCCGTCTGCTGCATCCAGTCAACGCGCACGCCTTCCCGGCGCCATCGGCGCTCATCCCGGTCCCGTCGCTCGTCCAGGACACGCCCGCGCTCCCCGCGGCCATGGCGGTCCATGACGCGCGAGCTCGGCCGCGGCGAGGTCCTCTGCGCGTCGAACAGCCCGACCGCGGAGGATAGGATGAGCCGGCCGGATTACGCGAGGTAGAGCCGCGCGGGCCGCCAAGGCGGGCTGGCGAACCGGGCGGAGATGTCGGTGAAATGCACGGGAGTCCGCACCAGGTGGGTCGCGCCATTGCAACACGGTTTACGCAGGCGGTAGGCGACGCGACCCTCGGGCAGCAGCGAGATGCGCTCCAGACTGAAGGGCGGTCGCGCGCCGTAGCGGCACAGTCGTTCGAGGCCGGCGCGATCCCCCGCGCGGATCGTGACGCCGGCATGGATGTGAAACCCCGCCACCTCGCCGGCCCACTCTTGCCCCGGGGGCGGAAGCGTTCGTCGTCGTCCGGCTCTGAGAGGGGGACGCCCTCTTCGTCGAGGTGCAGAAAGGTGCCGCCGAAGAGCGACAGTTACGAGCTGCGCCGCGGTCCCGCACATCCGCCGGGCTGAGCACGAGGGGCGCTGGGTGAGAAGCTCACGGGGAGCGCAAGGATGATCCGGAGCGTGCTCGTCCTCGACAAGAAGGTTGCCGCCAGAGCGCTGCTCGCCCTGCTCCCGCCGGGCTGACGCCCCGCTCCCGCCGGGCCGACGCCCGGCGGCGCCACGGCACGCTCCAGCGCAGCGCGTCCTCGATCTGCGCGGCGCTTGCGTGCAGGCAGCGCCTTCAGCGCGGCATCCTGGAGGGGCGCGCCTCCGCGCTTGGAGGTCAGGGCCTCCAGGCCACAGCCTCCGCACCGGCGCCTGGAGCATTCTAGCAACAGTGCTGGCGTGCTCCCATTCCGGCGCTCGCTCGACGAGCGCCCCCTCAAGATCGCGGAAATCCGCGCCCACCGCACCGGCACGCAGCGTGCTCAGGAGGAAGGACAGCCAGTCGAACAATCAATCCCCGACCGGAGAGAACCCATCATGAAATCGACCGCATCCATCCTCGGCAGCCTCGTTGTCCCCTTCGCCCTCGTCGGTTGCCTCTCGGACTCCGAACCTCACGATGAGGGGCTCATGGACGTCGAGGAGGCCGCCGCCTTCCCCGAGGCGGCCCGCGCCCCGGCGGAGGCGCAGCCGTCCGAAGGCATCGGCGCGCAGAACACCGCGCCGGCCGCGGACGCCCTCGCCCAGCAGACGCTGAGCCCCGTCGGGAAGTCTGGCGCAGAGATCGCGGTCAGCTCCGGCGGCGCGCAGTCCCTCGTCCTCCTCCAGCTCCCGATCGTCAACCTGCTTTATAACCCCGGCTTCGAGAACGCGCAGGCCGGCATCCCGTCGGGCTTCATCGATCATGGCAACGCCAACGCCTCATGGTTCGCCGGCTGGGGCACCGCGGCGGACTCCTGGCCTGCCACGAGCAATGACCTGAACTACGGCGCCATCGCGACATGGCTCAAGACCGACGTCGTGCACACGCCCAACAGGCGCAGCCTCCTCGTGTCCGCGACGACGACCAACGGCGGCATCGCCCAGCAGTACTGGACAGCCGCCAGCCCGCCGCCGAACAACGCTTACCTGCGGTTCAGCGTCTGGGTCTATACCGTGACCGGTCAAGTGACGATCGGGCTCGGCAGCGGCGGGACGGGTTATACCACCAGGACCTCGACCCAGACCGGACAGTGGGAGTACCTCCAGACCTGCGGCACGTCGTTCAACAACGAGGTCCATATCTACACGATCGGCGGGCCGGCCGTGTACTACGTGGACGACGCGAACGTGTCGGCGACGCCTTCGCGCCTCCTCGACCAGTATTGCACGCCCGGCGCCGTCGTCTTCTGATCCACGCCTCCGCCGCTCGGCTCGCGATCCCGAGCAAGCCGGCGTCAAGACATCCGCTCGCGCGTGAGCGGGCCGGCTCGTGGAAAACCTGAGCTCCACGCCGCGCTGCTGCTGCATCGCTCAGTCGCTGCAGCACGGCGCCCCGCCGGGGGCGCCGCAGGTCGCCGGATCGTCGCTGCACGGCAGCCCCCAGGCCTCGGTGGCGCCGAGGACGACCTCCACCTGCGCCGCGTGCTTCGTCGAGCCGTCGTCGTTGCGCGCCTCGGCCGCGAGGATCACGTGGGTCCCCTCCTTGAGCACTTCGGCCGGAGCCCACTGCCCTCCGGGGAGGAACGCAATGAGCCCGAACGCGCGCGGGAACTCCCCGGGGCTGAGCTCGATCATCCCCTCCTGCGGCACGCCCGACGGGAAGAGGTCCCCGGTTGCAGGGTCCTTGACGCTGTACCGCACGCGGACCCTCGCGCCGCAATCGCTGCATCCGACAGCGAACCAGAGGTGGTATCCCCCCTGGGGCCCGGCCATCACCGGGAGCGTGGCGCCATCCTCGATGCTCTCGAAGCAGCTCTCGCCGGTCCCGATCTCGAACACCGCGGGTTCGTCCGGCAGGCGGCACCCGCCGCCACCGCCTTCCCCCGTGGAGCTGCCGCCACCGCCTTCCCCTGTGGAGCCGCCAGCGCCCGATCCATTCGAGCTGCCGCCGCCGCCCTCGCCGGTCGAGGTGCTGCCGACGCTCCCCTCGCCGGTGGAACTACTCCCGCCGCTTTCGCCGGCGGAGCCGCCACCGCCCATCGAGCCCGCCTCGATGCTCGAGCTACAGTGGAGACACAGCAGCGCAAGGGTGAACACGGGAGTCGCTCGCCAGCGGGTCAATGCGCGAAGAAAAGATCTCATGGGGAGCACCTGGAACACGCGAGAGCGCTGTAAAGGGGAAAACCGGAGCGCCTCCTCCTTGAGGCGCAATGTCCCGGAGGGCCGCGGCGGACTCGACGCGAGCGTCGACCCTGGCAGCCTTGGCAGCAACCGTTCCATCGCCGCTCCGTGAAATCCGGGGGCTTTCTCGAGCGCGCTCGCCGGCGCGCTGCGCCACGTGTGCCAGGCGCAGACAGCTCTGGCAGGCCGCGGAAGCGGCCGCCCTGAGCGCTCACGAGCTGGACGAGAGGGCGGCGCCCCCCTGGCTCCGCGTACCGGTCGCCCCCTCCCGGATCCCGCGGAGCGCCGCCTCGACGTCCCGCTCGGCGCCGAGGGCGAGCCCCCGCTCCGCGAGCGCGCTCGCCGCGACCGAGTCGCTCCCGGCGAGCGCCTGCTCGGCCGCGTGCAGGTAGAACTCCACCGCGAGCCGCGACTCGCCGCCCCGCTCGAAGTGCTCGGCGAGCACCTTGGCGTCGTGCTCCCCCGCCTGCAGGAGCCACTCGGCCGCGAGCCTGTGGCCGAGCGCGCGATCGTGCTCCGGGAGCATCGCGTAGCAGCCGTCGCGGATGAGCGCGTGCCGGAACGCGTACTCCTCCTGGTCCGAGAAGCGGCTCTGCTCGCGCCGCTCGAGGAGCTCGCGCTGGAGCATCCAGGGCAGCCAGTCCACCGCGAGCGTCGAGCCGCGGGCGTCGCCGAGCAGGGCGAGCGCCCCCTGCTTCCAGAACGTCTCGCCGAAGACGCTCGCCGCCCGGAGCAGCCGCCTCGCCTCCGGGGGGATGGCCTCGAGCCTCGCCTCGACCATGCCCAGGATCGTCTCCGGCAGCCTGTCCGCGCGCCCCTCCGCGACCGCCCGGATGAGCTCCTCCAGATAGAAGGCGTTGCCGCTCGCGCGCTCGACGAGGCGCGCCACCTCCGAGGGCGGGAACCCGTCGCCGAGCATCTGCCGCACGAGCTCCTCGGCGGCGCGGCGCGGCAGCGCGCCGAGCGTCATCTCGTGGATCTCGCTGCCCTCCCAGAGGACGGGGAAGGCCTTGCGCACCTCGACGCGCGCCAGGTAGAGCACCGCGAACGGCCGGTCGCGGAGCTCCCGGAGGACCCGCGCGATGAGCTTGAGCGACGCCGCGTCGCCCCACTGGATGTCCTCGAGCACGAGCAGGTACGGCCCCCCCGCGCACGCCGCCTCCATGAAGTCGAGGTAGGCGAGCGGGATCTGGTCGGCCATCAGGGCCGGGCTCCGCCGCGCCTCCTGGAACCTCGGATCGGCCTCGCTCGGGAACGGCGTACCGACGATCTCGCCGAGGAAGGCGGCGATCCGCGTCGTCTGGCCCGGCCCGAGCGCCGGGGCGCGCGCGACGAGCGAGAGGAGCCGCTCGCGCTGCGCCGGGGCGGGCTCGCCCCCGGTGATCCCGGCCGCGCCCCGGAGCGCGGAGCCGAGGAGCGAGAACGGCGACCCGGCGCTCAGCGAGTCGCCGCGGCCGACCGCGATGGTGAGGTCGGGGTGCCGCTCCCGCAGGACCTCGATGAGCTCGAAGCGCAGGCGGGATTTGCCGATCCCGGGCGGCCCGGTGATCACGATGGCGCGCGGCTCGGGCCCGCCGAAGCTGTCTTCCAGGAGCTCGCGCAGGTTCCGGAGCTCCCTGTCGCGGCCGACGTAGGGGCTCGGCTTTCCGATGAGCGTCCGCGCCGACCGGCCGACCTCGCGCTCCTGCAGCAGGAAGAACGTGCCGGACCGCGCCGCCTCGATCTCGAAGCGCGCGTCGAGCAGCGCCCGGGTCACGTCGTCGATCCGCACGGGATCGGGCTTCTTTTCCGGGCGCGCCCACGCCTCGCGCTCGGCGAGGGCGAGCAGCGCGGCCGCGCGGTCCATGACGGGCCCGACCGGCAAGCGGCCTGTGTGCTCGGCGCGGCCGGTCGCGAGCACGACCGAGGCGTCCGGCAAGACCTGGCCGAGCGTCAGCGCGCACCGCGCCGCGCGCGCGGCCTGCTCGACCGCGTCGCCCACGCCGGTGATCGACAGCACGATCGTCCCGTCGGCGAGCGCATCCACCCGCGCCCCGAACGGCTGCGCGCTCGTGTGGAGCTTCCTCGTGAGGTCTCCCGGCATGGCGGCGACGACGAGGGTGCTGGCCGAGCCGTCGGATGCGGCCGGGTGCAGCTCCTTCGCGGCCACCATCGAGAGCAGCCGGAGCTCGCCCGTGGTGATCGCCTCGTACAGTACGGACGGCGCGGCGAGGCCGCTGCTCGGATCGCGCTCGAGGGCCTCGAGCGCCTCGAGCACGGCCGAGCCGTCGCGCGGCCGCTGCTCCGGGTCCTTCGCGAGCATGCGGGCGACGAAGTCGTCGAGCTCCTGCGGCAGGTCGGGCCGGAGGTGCCGCACGCGCGGCGGGTCTTCCATGAGGAGCTTGGCGAGGAGGGCCATGACGTGCTGGCCCTGGAACGCCGGCCTGCCGGTGAGGCACTCGAAGACCACGGCGCCGAGCGAGAAGATGTCGGCCCGCGCGTCGAGGCGGTCGCGGTCGCCGGTGGCCTGCTCCGGGGCCATGTAGCCCGGGGTCCCCATCACCGAGCCGGTCCGCGTCAGCGCGCCGATGGTGCGCTTCATCCGGGCGATGCCGAAGTCGAGCACCTTGAGGCCGGCGACCTCGCCGCCGACGAGCAGGAGGTTGCCCGGCTTGACGTCGCGGTGAACGATGCCCCGCGCGTGCGCCGCCCCGAGCGCCTCGGCGGTCGCGCGGAGCAGGGCGAGGCTCTCCTCGAGGTCGAGCTTCTGGCGGGCGAGGCGCTGCGCGAGGCTCTCGCCATCGAGCCACTCCATGGCGAGGTAGGGCACCCCGTCGGGGGTGATTCCGTGGGCCACGTGCCGGACGATCCGCGGGTGATCGAGCTCGGCGAGGATCCGGGCCTCGTGCTCGAAGCGGTGCGCGGCGCTGCGGTCGGGCTGGCCGAGGAGCTTCAGCGCGACCGGCGCCCCGGTGGCCCGGTCGACGGCGCGGTAGATCGTCCCCATCCCGCCGGAGGCCGCGACGCGCTCGATCTCGAAGCGGCTGTCGATGACCTCTCCCGGGCGCATGAGGCGGAGGATGCACCGGCGTCGAGCCGCCATCAACGGTCCGGCGGCGGGGGCGCCTCGTGTGCGCCTCGCCCCCACGCCGTGGCGTCGCGGGGAGAGGAGAGGAACCACAGGAGACCGAGATCTTCTGGTTTCTCGCTCGTCCGCGCGCCCGGTGCGTCTGCGGCTCGCTCTGCATTCTCTGAGCTCTGGAGCCACGGACGAGCCCACGGAGCCCGCGCGGCGACGAGGCTCACTCCCCGACGCGGACGCGCTTCGCCTCGCTGGGCACGCCGCGATCGTCGAGCGCGAACAGCAGGTAGTTGCCGCCCGGCGCCGCGGCGCCCGTCGACGGGGCGTGGACCTTGAGCTTGCACCTGCTGATCCTGTCGAACGACAGCTTCACGTACCGGTTGCCCCACGACCAGTTGTGCGTGACCGGATCCGTGCGAAGGATCACCACGGAGCCCGCGCTCCTGCACGGCGCGTCAAGCTCGACCTGGAAGCTCCTCCGGTAGGAGATCTCCTCGGGGGCCCGCTCGATGACCGGTCTCGAGCCCATGAACATGTAGTCCGGCTTGTAGACCTGCAGGACGGGGACGCCGAGCGTGTCGTCCTCCGGCGCCAGATCCACCCGGTTTCCGCCCATGGAGTAGACGCTGCCGTCCGGCGCGAGGAGCAAGGTCGAGTGATCGTGCCTCGGGACGGTGGTCCTCGCGACCGTCTCGATGTGACCCGAGTCGGGGTCGAAGAGCTGGTATTCAAGCGTGTTCACCCGCTCCTCGCCGTCGGGGCCGCCGCGGCCGCCGACGATGAGCACCTTGCCGTTCGGCAGGGCGACCGCGTTGTTCTGCGTGGCCGGCCGGATGAGATCGCCCTGCCGCCTCCACCTGGGGCGCCGCTCGGCGAAGTCGATCATCTCCACGGCCGCGACGTCGTCTCCGTTCCCGGCGTCGCCGCCGAAGAGCGCGATACGCTGCAAGAGAGGCTGTCCGCGATCGTCGAGCTCGAACATCGCCACGCTGGCGCCGCTCTCGTGGGCGAAGTCGGCCCTGTCGACGAGCCGCCAGTGCCGCTCGCCGGGCTCGTCGCGGCGCCGATCGGCGAGCGCCGCGCGCACGTCGAGGAGGTAGGTGTTGCCGTTGTACCGGAACGGATCGTAGTCCCGGAGGTCGTCCCCGGTCGGGAGCGGCGGCTGGACCTCGGCGACGACGGCCACCTTCCAGTCGTCCCTGTGCCGGCCCGTCTGCACGACGAAGGAGCGCGGGTACATCGGCAGGAGCTTCATCGCGTTCTCGAGCGCGACGGTCCTGTCCGTCGCGGGATCGTAGATCTCCGGGACGACCTGCCGCACCTTGGTCGCGGGCGCCTCGTCGGGCCCGACGCTGCTATCCTGATCGGAGCCGGACAGGATGAGCACCTTGCCGTCCGGGAGCGTCACGGCGGTCGGATACCAGCGCTGGTACCGCATGTCCGACCGTGCGGGAGGGTCCGTGTTCCGCTCGTCGAGCGCGTCCGGGTGGAGCTCCGGGAAGCGGAGGGCCGGGTCGACGTCGTAGGCCGCCTTCACGGGCGGGACCGTCCTGAATACCCACGTCTCGGTGAGCGGGTCGAAGATGTTGAGCTTCCGGGTCCCCTGGTTGCCCGACTTGTCGTGGCCGCCCACGACGAGCCAGCGTCCGTCCGCCAGCGTCGTGTTCCCCGCGCAGAACAGGTTGTAGCTGAGGCCGGCCGAGGAACCACGGTCGTCGAACGCGGCGGCGTTCATGTCGAAATCGGTGTCGTCGAGCTCCCGGACATCGTACTTCCCCCGGTTAGCGAACGCGTCCGGGTGCGTGATGTCGAAGACGAGGGTGTTCTCGCGCGCGATGTCGTCCTTGATGCGGCTCAGGATGCTGCGCTCCAGGGTGTCGCTGAAGCGGAACCCGCCATAGACCACGGCCCGGAACGACTCCCTGAGCTCCCCGATCGGCCCCACGGTCGGATCCGCCAGGTCGGTCCCCCTGTACTCGGACGGACGCATCCACATCAGCATCTTGGGAGAGCCCTGCGGATCCCAGAAGAAGCCGGCGTGGACAGCGTCCTTGTGCATCGGGATGAGCGGGCCAAGCGCGCGTTCCGGCCTCGGCGCGCGGGACTCGAACGATGCATCCTGGACATCCTCGAGCCCGTCTGCACCTGAGCAGCCGCTCCCGAAGCATAACAGGACACAGAGCAACGGACCTTGTTTCGTCGATTTCATCAGATCCCCCCTGAAGCGCGCGATGGACAGCCGCGCGTCGCTGTACAATGAGGAATCCTGATACGAAGAGGACGAGTTGCAACGCAAATGTGGTGTATCTGGAGGCACGCTCCGGGACAGAGGCGGTCGTCGGTGACGGGCCGCGCCTCAGCTCTTCGGGATACGCCACGTCGCGCCGGCGCGGAAGAAGAGCACGTCCGGGATGCTCTGCCCGCCTCCGGGGATGCCGTCGTCGTCGGCGTTCATCGGCTCGAAGCGACGGAACAGGCTGTGACCCGCCTGGGCGGTCAGCCACACGGTCCCGACGGCTCGCACGCCGAGGGTCACGCCCGCGGTCGCGACCGAATAGGCGATGTGATCGACGCACTGTTCAGGCCGCGCCGACCGCTCATCCTGCTCGGTCGCCGGGTCGTCCGCCGGCTGGGCGGCGCAGGGCCACGCGCCCGCGACGCGCGCGTCGCGCACCGCGTAGGCGTTCCCTGCCAGGTCCGCGCGCAGGCCGATCTCGACGCGGTCCGAGAACAGGAGCTTCGCCGTCGCGAAGCCGGGAAGGAAGGCCTCGAGGCGGAAGTACGGAGTCGGTGTCCAGTCGACGTAGGCGGCTGGCAGCGGGAGGAACGTGCCGAAGCTGAACGACGCGAGCGCTCCGCCCCCGAGGACGAGCCGCTCCGAGAGCGTGTGGGTCGCAAGCCCGAGCGCGCTGACGCGGGCGAGCCCGCCGTCGAAGCCCTCGAAGTCGCCCGCCAGCCCCGGCGCGACGCGCAGCGCGAGCGACCAGTCGCGGGGGAGGAGCTGGACGAACAGCACGGGGACATCGACGGAGTGGAAGGCCCGGAGCCGGTCGAAGCCGGGCAGGGTGTCGGCGTAGGAGACCGCCTCGACGTGGTACGCCGCCCCCGGGATCAGGAACGTCTTCTCTCCGAGGGGGATGGGCACGTTGGCGCTCACCTCGTACGACGTGACCTGCGCCCGCGTGGGGCGCGGATCCTCGAGCGCGGTGCCCGGCATGTACTGCGCGCTCAGGTCCACGAGGTCGGGGAACTGGCCCCACGCCGCGCCCGGCGCGACGACCCAGAGGAGCGCCGCGAGGGCGAGGAGCCGCGAGGTCCGCGCGCTGCGTCGGGAGGGGGCCCCTCCTCGCCTCTCCACGGAGCGCGCCGCGGCACGATCGGCGGGCCTCATCGCGCCACCCGCTCGTCGAGCCAGTCGAAGAGCCGCGCCTGGGCCAGGAGCTGGTTGCCGCCCTGGCAATGCACCTGCGACGCCGTGCTCGCGTCGAACACCATCATGTGCTTCGGGCACCTGAGCGCGCCGTAGAGGCGCTCCGACTCGCCCGGAGACGCGTCCTCGGCGCTGCCCTCCATGACCAGCGTCTCGCAGCGGATGTCGGCGACGCCGTCGCTGTTGTCGTACTTACCGAGCTCGTCGATCACCTGGTGCGGTGTCGAGACACCGTGCTTCCAGGTCACGTCGTCGAAGTACCAGCGGGCGTCGGGCAGCACGATCGACGCGGCGTCGATGGCGCGGTCGAAGGCCGCGGGCCCGCGCCTGTGCAGCTCGAGCAGACCGGGCATCGAGGCGAAGTGGCGCAGCATCGCGTCGCGCCAGCTGACGACGCCCGGATTGGCGACGAGGGCGCGCAGGCGGCGCTCGCGCGAGGCCGCTCGCGGCGCGAGGTAGCCGCCGAACGAGAGGCCCATCAGCACGAACCGGCCGGCGTCGAGCCGCTCGTCGCGCTCGGCGAAGTCGAGCACGCGGCCCACGGGGACCTCCCAGTCGGGCCGGAACGGGTGCCCGTGGAGGCGCAGCGAGGCGCCCTGGCCCGGGCCGTGGAACGAGAGGACGTGGTAGCCCCGCTGGAGCGCGCCGTCGATGACCCACATCGTATCCTCGGGCCATGCGTGGAGGCCCTGGTGCAGCACGATCGTGGGCGCGCGCGCGACCCCGGGCGCGTAGTGGACTCGTCCGTAGAGCACCCCGCTCTCGTAGGGGATGTCGACTTGCCTCGAGTCGTAGCCCCGCATGCGGAGCGCCCGCCCGTGCAGGTCGAGCCCCGCGACGGTCGCCTCGACGAGGCGAGGATCGGCGCGATCCGCATAGCGCATCAGCCCCGCCCGGTAGTACGCGCCCGCGCGGAGGAAGTGCGACGCGGCGCTCCGCGTATGGCCGCGGGCCTCCGCCTCCTCGCCGTAGCCCTGCACGCGCCTCGCGGTGGCCAGCCACTGCTCGAACCACGAGCGCTCGTCGCCCGGGCGGATGCGCGTCGCGGTGTCGAGCACCTCGCCGACGTCGGTCAGGCCCATCGACGAGAGGCCGAGCCAGAACACGACCTGCGCGTCCATCACCGGCTGGCCGATGAACTTGTAGCGGTGCCAGACGCCCGCCGCCTGGCCCTGCCCGAGCACGTCGTCGCCGTGGAACCGCGCGGACGCGACCTCCTGGTCGAGCCCACGGCGGCCCGACGCGTAGCCGAGCGCGGCCGCGCCGCCCGCGACCGCCGTGTGGGTGAGAAACCTCCGCCGATCGACCATCGGTGCACCTCCAGCGCCCGATAAAACAGATGATTGAAACATATGTTTTACTTGTTGACGCCTGCGAGCCGGGTCGTCAAGGTGCGTTTCAAACAATCGTATGAACGATCGAGACCGCCCCGCCCACGCGGACGATCCGCGCCAGAGGCTCATCGTCGCCGCGATCGAGCAGATCGAGCAGCACGGCGTCGGGCAGGCGACGGTGCGGAAGATCGCGGCCGCGGCCGGCGTGAACATCGCCGCGGTGAACTACTATTTCCGTTCGAAGGAGGCGCTTCTCGCGGCGGCGCTCGAGGGGTCGATTCGCCACATGCTCGAGGACGGCGAGGAGTTCCTCGCCCGGATGCCCGACGATCCGATGGGGGCGCTCGGCGGGCTGCTCCACTACTACCTCGAGGGCTGCCTGCGCTACCCGAACCTGAGCAGGGCCCACCTGCACGACGCGTTTCAGGTCGACGACTACAGCGGTCCTTTCCCGACGCTCTTCGCGCCCGTGATCCTGCGCCTGCGCGATCTCGTCCGGGCGGCGGTGCCCGGGCTCGATGAGCGAGCGGCCGCGCATCGCGTGGTGGCCGCGCTCTCTGCGGTCTTCTTTCCGGCGTTCTTCGCGGGGCTCTACGAGGGGCTGAGCGCGCTCGGCACGCCGGCCGACCGCCTCGTCTACGTGCGAGAGCTGGTGCGGCAGACCCTGGCGCCCGCGGAGGCGGTGGGGCCCGCGGCCCGCGGCCGGCGGCCGCAGCGCGGCTGATGAGCGGGCGGCCGCGAGCCTCCGGTGGCGAATGATGCCTTCGGGGTACCCGCGGAAGCGGAAAGGATCAAGGTTCGCTCGCGACCGGGATCGTGAAGGAGAACGTCGTCCCCACCCCGAGCGTGCTGTCGACCGAGATCTGCCCCCCGTGAGCCTCGACGATGCCCTTGACGATGTATAACCCGAGCCCCGCGCCCGCGCAGCGCGTCGCCCGCGCCTGCCAGTAGCGATCGAACAGGCGCGGCAGGTCGTCGGGCTCGATCCCCGTGCCCCTGTCGCTGACGGACAAGCGGACATGGGGGCCCTGGAGCTCCGCGCCGATCGTGATCGCGCACCCTTCAGGGGTGAACCTCAGGGCGTTGCCCGCGAGGTTCGACAGCACCTGGAGCATGCGACCACGGTCGCAGGTGAGCAGCAAGGTGCTCCCCGGCAAGAGGGCGCGGAGCCGGATCTGCTTCTGTTCGGCGATCGGCGAGAGCATCTCGATGACCTCGTTGACGAGCGAGCCCACCTCGCACGGCTGCATGTCCAGCTTCAGGCTCTTCGCCTCGATGGTCGCGGCGTCGAGGAGCTCGCGGAGCATCTCGATCGTGCGCTCCGCGGCGCGCTTGATCCGCTGCGCGCGATCGCGGATCGGCTGTCCCGCCGCGTCCGCCGCGGCGGACCGCTCGAGCAGGGACGCCGCCAGCAGGATCGACGACAGCGGGTTCCGGAGGTCGTGCGCCGCGATGGCCAGCGCCTCCTCGCGCAGCCGCCGCGCCCGCAGCTCGGCTTCATAGAGGCGCGCGCGCTCCAGGGCCTGCGCGCACTGCTGGGCGAGCGTGCTCATGAAGCTCCGGTCGTCCTCGCCGATCCGCCAGGCGTCGAGGTAGGTGACCCCAAGCACGCCGAGTGTCCGGTCGCCCAGCGTCAACGGAACGCAGATCCGGGTCTTCGCCCAATCCCCCATCGGCGCGTCGGGATAGGCAGCCAGATACGCCTCGGGCGACTCGAAGACCAGCAGCTGGCCCGTACGGATGCAGTCGGTGGCTGGTAGACGCGTGGACAGGGGGATGCGGCGGAGGCGCTCGAGGATCTCCTGTGGGTACCCGGGCGCGAGGAGGACATCGAGCATGCCATCCTCCGCGCGGAGCGCGACGTACCCTGCGTCGGCGTAGAGCGCGGCGAGCCCCAGCGTGAGGACCACCTCGGCCACCTGCGCCGGCGTCACCGCGCGCGAGAGCTCCGACGTGAACGTCTGGAGGCGCACGAGGCGCGCCTCCGCCAGCTCGATCCGGATGCGCGCGACGCGCTCGCAGGTGAGCGCCCGCTCCCGCGCCTCCTCGGTCGGCTTGGGGCGCTCGATCTCGTTCACGACCTCGACGATGTACAGCGGCGCCCCCGCGCGGTCGCGAGCGAGCGCGCGCGTGACCGCGATCCAGAGCATCGAGCCGTCCCGCCGCAGGCAGCGCTCCTCGGTGGTGGAAGAGCGGATCTCCCCATCGCCCAGCGCGTGGACTTGCCGGAGCGCTCCCGCTGCGTGCTCCGGGTGCCGGAGATCCTGGGCGCGGAGCGCCATCATCTCCTCGAGGGTGTACCCGAGCAGCTCACAGAGCTTCGGGTTCACACGGAGCAGGCGGTCATCCAAGGAGACATGGGCCATCCCCACCGCCGCCTGGTCGAAGAGCGCGCGGAACCGCTCTTCGCTCTCGGCGCTCTCGGCCTTCGCCGCGTGCGCCTCGATCAGCGCGCGCACGGCCGTCATCAGGAGCCGGCTCTCGGGCGGCCATGCACGCGAGCTGGCGCGACAGCAATTGAACGTCGCGTACGTCGGGGGCTGACCGGCGGCCGCAGGGGACTGCGTGGCATGCAGCACCGGGATGGCCGCGGTGTCCGGCGACACCTGGAGGCGGTGGCAGAGATCACACCGCTCGCCCTCCGGAAGATCGAGGCTGAGCAACACCAGATCTGGCTGTTCAAGGGCTCTTTCGAGGCCCTCCGCGATCGTCGCCGCCAGCTTGACCCGCAGCCCTGCGACCTCGAGCGTACCGCGGATCGCCTCGCGTTGTGCATCACGTTGATCCACGATCAGGACGGTGGGTACCTGCATTCTGTTCGCGATCTTCCTGGGGAGGGGAGAGAATTGAATAGTTCCATCCCTCACGACTGCCCCCTTGTGGGACCCTACGGGGTACAATCCATGCAGGTCCACAGAAGAGGGCGAGCGCAACCGCGCGCTCGAACGACGGGGGCTGGCTCATGGTAGCGTGGTTGGAATCAGCGCTCGAGGCGGGACGTCTCTACCGCTCGATCGGCGCCCTTGAGGCGGGCCAGCTGCGTCCTCATGTGCTTCGGGCCTGGGTGCGCTCGCATGAGGGAGGAGCCAACCCGAACCGTCCTCGCGCCGACGGCCTGAGCTCGCTCGATACCGAACGCCTGCGCGAGCGGCACCGAGGGCTCCTTCACGCTGCCGAGCCTTACCTCTGCGCGCTCAGCCGAGCCTCGGGCGGCGAGCGCCACGCGGTCGTTCTGGGAGACGCGCGAGCGATTGTCCTGGATGTCCGCGGTGACGAGCAGAGCGTCCACGGTCTCGATCGCGTGCCCGGCCCCGGTGCGCTGCTCGAGGAGAGCACCTCGGGCGCGAACGGCGTCGGCACCGCGCTCGCCGAAGGCGGCTATACCGAGCTCGTGGGTCCGGAGCATTTCATTCAAGAATTCCAAGATCATACGTGCCATGGAATCCCGCTCCGGGACGGAGGGGCCGTGTCCGGCGTGCTCAGCGTCTCGGTCAGGAGGCCGGAGGTCGGCAGGCGGCTCCACGAGATCATGCTCTGCGCCGCGCACGGCATCGAGATGGATCTTCTGGCCGGGCGGCTGGAGCGGGACATGGAGCGTGTGCTCGCCGCGCGGGACGTGCCCACGGAGGAGCTGCAGCGGCTGCTCCAGGACGTCTTCCAGGTGCAGGCAGCGGCGCGCCTCAGGATCGAGATCGCCGCGGAGCATCTCGCCACGAACCTGTTCGCCCAGACGCGCGATCTGCTCCAGCTCGCGGCCACCCTGGTGCGCCGTTTCCGGCGCCGCGCTGCGCTGTGGCGAGCGCTCGCGCTGGACGAGCCCTTCGCGCCGCGCCCGGTCGTGCTCGACGCGCTGGTGCGAGACATCGCGGAGCTGCTCGAAGTCGAGTCGGCAGTCTGCGACGTCACGACCACGTTCGAGGAGGTCGAGCCCGTCGTGGTCGAGGCCGCCCCTCACACCCTCACGCGCGCGCTCTTTCGCGTCTTGCTGGGCGCCATCAAGGCGGCTCGCGGCGGCGGCGTATACATCGCTCTCCGGTCGATGCCGGCGGGCGGAGAGCTGCGCCTCACGCTCGCGCCCGGCCCGGGAGTTGCCATGAGCGCGCCGCCCCCGGTCCGGATCCTGGTGCCGGCCCGCGTGGAAGCTCCGAACCGCGGGGCGTGCGATCTCACGGAAGGGTAGGTCAGCAATCGAAGTAGCGGCGGAGCCCGGGGCGGATGACCTCCTCGAGGGTCTCGTCGAGCAACACCCGCGCTTCCAGGCCGCTGCACAGCCCGAGCTGCTCGCCTTGCGGCGGGGCGTCGTGAGATGGCAAGTGGGCGTGCTCATGCTGCACGAGGTGCCGGAACGCGACAGGGAAGTAGCGCTCGACCGCCTTCCGCTCTGCCGCGGAGAGATCCGGCGCGACCTGCTCGAGCAGGCGCCAGCCGAAGCGGGCGTGCCCGACCTCGTCGGCATAGATGCCCGTCAGCAGGTCGAGCAGCGGTCCGGGCGGCATCTCCAGCCGCTCGGCGCCGATCAGGGCCACGGCCACCGTCTCGCTCATGCAGCAGATGTGGATCACGTTGCGGAGCACGGCAGCGCGGGGGGGCGCGTCGCGGTGCAGGGGGAACTCCGGACGTTCCGGGACGCTCGCGGCCGCCGTCCCGCCGAGGGCCTCCACCACGGCGCCGCAGAGGATCCCGTGCCGGCGCTCCTCGGCGGCGAAGCCCCGGCACGCCTCGGCGAGCTCCGGCGGGAAGCTCGCCTCGGCGAGCTGACGCGCGAGCGCCTCGAACACGGCCGACGACGCGTGCTCGTTCACCATCCGCGCGCGCCAGGTGCCGATCGCGGCGGGGAACAGCGCTGCCGGATACCCGCTCACGTCGAAGGCCCGCGCGCGCGCCTCGCCGCGGAGATCGAGCGGCGAGGCGTTCATGCGACCTCCGACGCGGCGTCGGCCTCGAGCGCCGGCGGAACCGGGGGGCCCCAGGGCGTGCAGAACGTGCGGCGCCAGAGCTCCTCCTCAGGCGCGACAACGTCGCCGACGCAGCAGGCCCCCCGGACGGGCTCGGCCTCTGCGAAGGAGATGGCGTCGGCGTCCACGCCCACGATCAACGCCGTGCAGCAGTTCACGAGGGAAGCGTCCTCCGCCAACGCCGCCAGCTCCTGCTCGGAGAGACCCACCGTGGGGCCGGCGGGCATGCGCTCTGCCGCGTAACCCAGACAGCACTCGAGCTCCGCGCGAGGGCGGGCCTCCGCGTCGTCGAGGCTCACCGGCTCGGCGCACGCGAGCTCGGGCGGCTCCGGCTGGGAGCCCTCGGAGCAGTCCGGGTCGCCTTCGGCGGGCGTGCAGCCAGCCGGAGGCTCGCCCGCTGTCGGAGCCGCCCCCCCGCCGCCGGCCGACGCGTCCTCTTCGTCTCCGGCCGGAGCCACGTCGTCCGGCGCTTCCGGCGCGAGCTGCTCGTCGGGCTCCTGGTCCGAGGACTGCCCGCCGGAGGTGATACGTCCGCCGCAACCCACCACAGCGCCATACGCCAGCGCTCCCAGCGCGACCCTCGCCGCTGCACGCAATGCCGCCCGTCTCGTCTCCTCACGCATACAGTTCGCCTCCAGTCGATGGGGTACACGCGGCGGAATGCATCCGCCGCGGTACGAGCCGCTCGCGCGGCCCACGTGGACCAGCGTATGCGCGCAGGACAGCGAGGAGAATCGGCATTTTCCTCATGACATTGTATTGAAGATCAAAACAATGCCGTCACGAGATCCGCCGACGCGGTGAGCGGTAGGCGCCCGGCGGAACCCCGACTTCCCGGCGAAACGCGACGCTGAAGGCGGCCTGGTCCTGGTAGCCCACCGACGACGCCAGCTCGGCGAGGGCGAGCTCGGGACGCTCTCGCAGCTTCTCCTTCGCCAGCTCCATGCGCCAGCGCATCAGGTGCCGGAGAGGACTCTCCCCCACCTGCTCACGAAAGGCGTGAGCGAAGCCCGAGCGGCTCATGCCTGCTTGCCGCGCGAGAGAGGCCACGGTCCACGTGCGCTCCGGGGCCTGGTAGAGCGCGTCCAGGGCGCGGGCAACGCGCTCGTCGGCGAGGGCGGCGCGAAAGGAGCCAGGAGGCGCGGGCCGCTCGAGCTCCGCGCGGATCGCCTGCAGCAGGAGCAGCTCCGCAAAACGAGCGGCCATGACCGGCGCGCCCGGCCGCCGGCTATGCACCTCGTCGCGGATGCCGTCCAGGAGCCGGCCGAGGCCGGGCACCGGCTCGCCCGCGCCGCCGTCGAGGAGCACCACCGAGGGCAGCGCGCGGAGCAGCAGCGACCGTCCGGCGCCGGCGAGGCGCATGGCGGCGCAGAGCACCACCGTCCTCGGGCCGTCACCGCCCAGCCGGTGTTGCACCGTCTGTGCCCCCGGCGCAGGAGGCGAGAGCCAGCGTCCTTCGTCGGCGACCGGAGCCCCGGGTCGGTGCCGGAGGCAGTGGGGAGCGCCGTGCGGCAAGAGCAGCAGGTCTCCCCGATCCACATGAATCTCCCGGCCATCGAGCTCCAGCCACATCTCGCCTTCGAGGACGTGGTGGAGCAAGACGAGCTCTCGCGGGCCGACGCGGGCCCCCCAGGGGGCGCCGAGCTCGATATGGCCGAAGAGGCTGGTCTCGATGCGCACGTGGCGGAGCAGCGAGGTGAGGACATCGGGCATTGGACGATCGCAAAAGGGAGGTGGACGCTATCACATGGAGGACCGGTCGGGCGTCCGCCAGGCTCCGACCACCAACCCACAAGGAGCCAGACATGGACATCTTCATCACCGGTGCGAGCGGATTCATCGGCGCGGCGGTCGCCCGCGCCCTGGTCACTCGCGGCCACCGCGTGCGCGGGCTCGCACGCAGCGACGCGTCGGAAGCGAGGGTGCGCGCCTGCGGAGCGGCGCCGGTCCGGGGCGATCTCTATCAGCCGGAGGTGCTTGCGCGCGAGGCGGCGGCCGGCGACGGCGTGGTGCACACCGCGGCCACGACGGGAGAGGATCGCGCGGCCACGGACGCGGCGGCGGTCACCGCGATGCTCTCGGCCATGAGCGGCGGCGTCTTCATCACGACCACCGGGGCGCCGATGGCCCGGTCGTCGCGGGTGCCCGTGTCGGAGGACGAGACGGTCAACCCCGGTGGGCCGCTCGAGTGGCTTGTGGCGGCCGAGTCGCGCGTGCTCGGCGCGAAGGGCGCCCGGGGTGTGGTCGTGCGGCCGCCCATGGTCTACGGCGACGGCGCAGGTCCGGTGGCGCGCCTGGTGCAGACCGCCCGCGCAGCGGGGGTGGCGCGCTACATCGACGACGGCGCAAACCGCTGGTCGACCGTCCACGTGCGGGATCTGGCGGTGGCCTACGCGATGCTGCTGGAGTCGGACGCGACGGGCGTGTTCCACGCCGCCGACGCGTCGCCTGTGCCCATGGCGACGCTCTTCTCGGCGATCGGCGAGGTCGCCGAGGTGCCCGTGCGCTCGTGGAGCCTCGCCGAGGCCCAGGCCGCGCACGGGCCCCTGGCGAGCTTCCTGGCCATGGATGCCGCCCTCGATGCGACAAGGTTGCGCGGCCTCGGCTGGACGCCGAGGGTTGGAGAGGCGCTCGGAGGGATCTGTGGGGCGCTGCGCAACCCCTCGCAGGGAGCTGGGCCCGCATGAACCGCGCTCCAGGGAAGCGGCGCCTGGGCGCTGGCCACTAGAGCGGCTGGTAAAGCTGGATCAGGTTCCCGCAGGTGTCCGAGAGCACAGCCACCATGACCGGGCCCATCGGGGTGGGCTCCTGGGTGAACGCGACCTGGCGCTCCTTGAGGCGCGCGAACTCGGCCCGGAGGTCCGTCACCTCGAACGCGGTGAGCGGGATGCCCTGCGCGAACATCGCCTGCTGGAACGTCTTCGCCGCCGGGTTGGCGTTCGGCTCCAGCACGAGCTCGACGTCGTCGGGCCCCTCCGGCGATACCACGGTGATCCACCGGTACTCGCCGACGGGAATGTCGTGCTTCTTCTTGAAGCCGAGCACCTCCGTGTAGAACTTCAGCGCTCGGTCCTGGTCCTCGACCATGATGCTGTTGAGCTTGATCTTCATCGTTCGCCTCGCTGAGCGGATGGGTCTGGGCCGACTCTGCCAGGGCCGCCCGGCTCACGCTTCTCGAAAACTGCGAAAGGCGCCCGGGGGCAGCCGTCCCATCAGGCTGAGACACCCCGGGACGAGCTCCCACGGGAGGGTGCCCGGCACCTGGACCATCGCGCGCAGCCGCCGCCGGTAGGCCGAAGGCGGCATGCCGATCCGCTGCGCGAACAGAGCGCTGAAGCTGCCGAGGCTGGAGAATCCCACCTCCATGCACACGCCGGTCACCGAGTGCCGCCCGGCCGCCAGGAGCTGCTTGGCCAAGTCGAGGCGCCGCCGGATGCGATACTGGTGCGGTGTCACGCCGAACACCGCCTCGAACTGCCGGATGAAGTGATAAGGAGAGATCGCCACCTCCCGCGCCACGTCCTCGATCGACAGCTTCGCGTCGTGCACCTCGGAGAGCAGGTCGCGCGCCCGGCAGAGGTTCCTCAGCGCGTCGTGTCCCAGCAGCATCGCCCACGCCCACGATAGGCTGCATCAGCGGCGGGCACAAGCGACCCTTCAGCCGCCCTCGTCCAGCCTTATCGCCACCTCAACCCAGGTCGGGTCGCGCCGGGAGGAACGCGCTCTCCTCGTAGTCGCTGCGGGGGTTCCACGCCGCGTAGCCGGCGCAGCCGGCGTCGTCGATCGCCCGGATCTGCTGCCGGATGTGCCACGGGGTGTACTTGTACCGCCGCATCGGACGCGAGCTGTCCAGATCGAAGGCCTGCACCCAGCTGCGCAGCTGCGCGATCCGCCCCGGCAGATCGGCGACCCGGCGCCAGCCGGCGGAGAGCGACGCGTGGAGGGTCTCGTACGGGTGATGGGCAGGGTTCGCGAGCCCGAAGCTGCCGGGGCCCCAGTGCGATGGGTACGGCATCGGCATCACGTAATCGAAGAGCTCCACCGCATCCTCGAGCCGCTGTCCGATGCCGTCCTGCGGCCCGAGGAGCGTGATCCCGAACAGGTCCGCCGAGATCGGGCGGGACGCCGCGTCGCCGACCTCCGCGCGAAGGAACTCGAAGAACGCGCGGATCGTCGGCGTCCTCTCGTGGAGCGGAGTCGGCGACCGCGGCTCGCGCGCCGCGCCATAGCGCACGTAATCGTAGTTCACCTCGTCGAAGCCCGCGTCGAACGCCCGAAGCGAGATCTCCGCGATCTCGCGCCATCGCTCCTCCGAGCCCGGATCGTACCAGCCGCGTGGACCGCCCTTGAACGCGACGAGCCGGGCGATGAGGTAAATGCCGGCGTGGCGAAGGGCCTCCAGCCGGGCCTTCGTGGCCTCGTCGCTCTCCAGGAGGAGCGCTCCTCCGTTCGACCGGATATCGATGACCAGGGAGTTCAGCTCCGTCCGCTGGACCAGGGAGGAGAGGCGCTCCATCCGGTCCGCGCTCCTCCCAGCCGCGAAGTTCACGTAAATCGCCTTTGTGACCGTGGGCATGCCGTTCCCCCCGGGCGAACGTAGAGCACGCCGCGGGCCATGCCCAGGTGCTCGACCCCCGGCGCCCGGGTCCCGCCCGAGCTACCCCCGCATCGCCTGGATCGGGCTGATCCGCGCCGCGCGCAGGGCCGGGAAGAAGCCCCCGAGCACGCCCATCACCACGGCGACAAGCACCGACCCGATCAGGATCCCCGGCGTCGGCTCGAACGTGAACACGATCTCCGAGAAGCTCGCGAAATTGATGATCGAGAAGCGCACGAACCGCATCCCGAGCGCGGCGAGCACGCCGAGCGCCCCGCCCACCATCGCGAGGAGGATCGACTCGATCAGGAACGACGTGAGGATGCTCATCCGGGAGAAGCCGAGCGCCCGCAGCGTGCCTATCTCGCGCTGCCGGTTGGCGATCGACGCGTGCATCGTGATCATCGCGCCGATCATCGCGCCGATCGAGAAGAACACCGCGATGAGCACGCCCATCCCCTTGATGAACATGCTCGTGCCCTCGGACTGCTTCTCGTAATAGTCGCTCTCGCGCATCACCTCGAGCCCGAGGTTCCGGTTCTGCTCGATCGACGCCTCGAACGCGTCGAACTTGCTGTCCGAGACGAGCCGCGCGCGCACCGACGACACGCCCCCTTCCCGGCCGAACGCCGAGCGCGCCGTGTGCAGATCGGCCCAGACCTCGGAGTCCGACGAGGAGCCGCCGTCGGAGAACACGCCGACCACCTTCACCGGCCGGTTCTTGCGGAGCTCGAACGACTCGCCCATCGACAGACCCTTGAAGCGGCCGTGGATCGCCTGCCCCACGATCACCTCGTCCGTGCCCGGCTGCGCCGGCCGGCCCTCGACGATCTTCACGTGCGAGCGGAACGCGAGCACGTCATCGGTCACGCCGCGCACCTGGACGTTCGAGACGCCCTCGGTGCCGAGCTTGTCGAGGAGGATGACCGCCACGACCTCCCCCACCCCGTCCGGCTTGCCGTCCTGCCGCTTCGCCACCTCGGCGCTCGCGAGGATCAAGCCGACTTGCTGCTCCTCGACGCTGCTCGCCATCTCGGCGTCCGATCCCTTCCGGATCACGAGCGCGACGTCGCTCTGCGCGGTGCGCCCGAGGGTGCGCTCCACGCTGTTCGCGAGCATCAACACCGAGGCGAACACGAACACCACGAGGCCGAGCCCCGCCGCCGTCGCGACGGTCGTCGTCTTGCGCACCACCAGATTTCGAACGTTGTAGGCGACGGGGATCATGAGCGCTCTCTCCCGCTTTCAGGGGGTCGTGGACAGGCTGCGACGTCGGTTCGCTCAGGCCACGCGCCGGAGCGCATCGGTGACCGAGAGCTTCGAGGCGTTGTACGCCGGGAGGAGCGACGCGAGCAGCGACAGCCCCACCGAGAGCAGCACCGCCATCACCATCGTCGAGGGCTCGATCCGGAAGTAAGGGAACATGCCGCCCATGTTCTCCTCCAGCCACCGGCCCATCCCGAGCTCGATGATCGGATAGGCGATCGCGAGCCCGGCGAGCCCCGCGAGCAGCCCGACGGTCGCGGCCTCGCCGATGATGAAGATCCTCACGTGCTTCGGCTCGAACCCGAGCGCGCGCAGCACGCCGTACTCCCGCGACCGCTCCCGGACGCCCATCGCGATGGTGTTGCCGAGGATCATCATCATGATGAGAAGGATGATGATGGACACGGCGTTGAGCGCCGTCAGCACGGCCGACATCATCGCCATGAACGACAGGTTCATCGCCCGCTCGCTCATCGTCGCCGTCTGGATGTCCTTCTCGTCGAAGATCTTGTCGATGGCCGCGCTGATCTCGGCGCTCCGCGAGGGATCGTCGATCCGGGCGGTCATCCAGCCGATCTGGTCGCGGTCCCGCTCGGGGATCGACTCGTTCAGGTAGTCGTAATGGAAGATGAACTGCGATCGATCCATCGACTTGCGCGACGCCGTGTAGATCCCCGAGACGTTGAACTGCCACGGACCGGGGTAGATCGACCCCTCCAGCGTCACCGTGTCGCCCACCTTCACCTTGAGCCGCGTCGCGAGGATGTCGCCCACGATGGCGCCCTTGCGGTCGCCCTGCCACCGCTCCATGTCCTCGGGCGAGACGACCATCTCGTCGTAGACCTTGAAGAAGGTCGCCGAATCGACCGCCATCGAGCCGAAGAAATTGCTGGCGTCGCGCGGGTCCTTGCCGCCGAACCAGTTCATGAACGTCCCCTCGGTCACGCCGGGGACCTCACGGAGCGTGGTCATGTAACGCTTCGGCAAGGGCAGGATGAACGAGATCTTGTGCCTCGTCGCGATCCGGTCCTTCGCGGCGTAGTCGGCGGCGACGTTCCACGCCGACAGCACCGTCCGGAGGAGCACGAACGCGAGCACCGCCACCGCCGCGCCGATCACGGTCAGCAGCGTCCTGAACTTGTTCCGGAGGACGTTCCTGGCGGCGACGGAGACGAGGTTCATGACAGGTTCCCCTTGTCGAGCCGGCGCGTCACCGTCGCGCGCTCGGCGGCCTGAGGATCGTGCGTGACCATCAGGATGGTCTTCCTGAACTCCTTGTTGAGCTTCTCCAGGAGCATCAGGATCTCATCGGCGCTCTTGCGATCGAGATCGCCGGTCGGCTCGTCCGCCACGATGATCGTCGGGTCGTTCACGATCGCCCGCGCGATCGCCACCCGCTGCTCCTGGCCGCCGGAGAGCTGCCGCGGATAATGGCCCATCCGCTCCTCGAGCCCGACCACGCGCAGCGCCGTCTGCGCGCGCTTCCGCCGCTCGGAGGCCGAGAGGCTCGTGAGCAGGAGCGGCAGCTCGACGTTCTCGGCGGCGGTGAGGACGGGCATCAGGTTGTAGGCCTGGAAGATGAAGCCCATGGTCTTCGACCGGAAGCGCGCCAGCTCGCCGTCGCTCATCCGCGTGAGGTCCTGCCCCGCCACGCGCGCGGTGCCGCGCGTGGGACGATCGAGCCCGGCGATGAGGTTCAGGAGCGTCGACTTGCCCGAGCCCGAGGGCCCCATCAGCGCCTCGTACGACCCCTCCGGGATGTCGAGCGTGATGTCGTCGAGCACCACGATCGGCTCCTTGTCGCGGAAATAGGTCTTGCCGACCCCCTGCAGCTCGACAATGGCCTTCGGCTTTGCATCGCGATACCCGTCGGTCATTCGCTCCCCTTTCCCTTCTCCTTGATCTTCTGGCCGTCCTCGAGGTCGGCCGACGGCTTGACCACGAGGCGCGTCCCCGGGGCCGGGCCGTCGAGCAGCTCCAGCCCGCCCGGCGCCGGCCCGCCCACCTTGATCGGCACCCTCTTCACCGCGCCCTGGTCGACGACGAACACCACCTTGGCGCCGGCCCGCTCGACCACCGCGGCCTCCGGGACGACCCGCTTCGGCGGCTCCTTCATCGCTTCTTCGGACAGCGCCTCGGCGAGGAAGCTCACCCGCGCGCTCATCTCCGGCAGCGCCTCCTTCGCCTCCCCGACGAACTTCACCTTGATCGGGATGGTCGCCTTGGCGCGGTTCACCCGCTTGCCGATCTCGACCGTCGTGCACCGGTGGCGCTTCGAGGGATAGGCGTCGAGGACGACCTCGCACGGCTTGCCGGGCTCGATGAGGTGGAGGCGCGTCTCCGGGACATCGGTCTCGACGACGAGCGACGTGAAATCGGCGATCTCGACGAGGTGCGGCAGCTCGAGGCCGACGACCTCCCCGATCTCCGGCGGCTTCGACATGATCGTGCCGTTGATCGGCGCGACGATCTTCCTGTCGGCCAGCGTGATCCGGAGGCTCTCGACGTCGGCCGCCGCGGCCTTGACCTCGGCCTCGGCCGCCGCGGCCGACTGCGTGAGGGAGTGCGCGCGCGCGGTCAGGTCCTCCATCGCGGCGCGGCCGGTCACCTGGCGCTCGACGAGCGCCCGCTCCCGCGCGACCTGCTGCTCCACCTCGACGATGCTCGCCCGGGAGGCGACGGCGCGCGCCCGCGCCGCGGCGACCTTGGCGTGGGCCGCGGCGACGAGGCTCTTCTGGTCGGCGTCGTCGAGGTCGACGAGCGGGTCGCCCGCCTTCACCACGTCGCCTTCCTTCACGTACACCCGGGCGATGCGGCCCGGGAGCTTGGCCCCGACCCGGGACACGACCTGCGGGACCACATACCCGGTCGACGTCACCGAGATCGACGCCTGCGCTGGCGAGACCAGCGCGATCTCGGTGGTGGCGACCTCGGTCTTGAAGATCGCGCTCTGCGCCCTCGGCGCGACGAGCACGGCGGCGCCGGCGACCGCCGCGAGCGCGAGCACGGCGATGAGGGCGGTGCGGAGCGGGCTCCGCCGATCGGGATCGACGTCCCGCTGGATCCGCAGCGAGGCGAGATCCGAGCTGAGCTTGTCGGACACGGCGCCTCCTTAACACGCTTCGGGCGGGGCGTTTATATTCTAGCGTGAATTCCTGATGCGCGGCGCCACCCGCCCCTGAAACGCGCCGGTACGGCCGCGCCGCGCCTCGGGCGGCGCTTGCCACACGCCCAGCGCCGGCGCCGTGGCAATCTTCCCGTCCAGACTACAATGCAGTGCGCGGGCGGCGTGCCCGCGAGGTCCGGTGCGAGCCAGGCGACCGGACGGCCTCACGCGATCGTGGAGCACCGACCCCACCGCATCACCATCCACCATCACGGTCATGCCGGTCGCGTCAGAGACGGTCGCGACGACGTCACCGGGGCGCAGGATCCCCTCGCGCTCGCCGGTCGCCATGACCCTCGGCAGGAGCTCAGCCCTCTTATCTTACATCGATCAATCCGACAGCCTCAGAAGAGCGTCAGGAGGTGTTCGTAGCCACGGAAGCCGATGATCCGGGCGCGCTCCAGCGGATGATCCGGGTCGAGGCGCAGGTTCGGAAGGCGCGCGAGCAGCTGCTCCAGCGCGACGCGGGCCTCCAGCCGCGCGAGCGGCGCGCCGAGGCAGAAATGGGTGCCCCGGCCGAAGGTGAAATGCCGATCGGCGTTCGGCCGGCAGGGGTTGAAGGTCGTCGGCTCGCTGAACACGCTCTCCTCGTGGTTGGCCGAGCAGATGGCCAGCTGGAGCGTCGCGCGCGCCGGCACCTTCACGCCGCCCAGCTCGACCTCCGTCGTCGTCTGCCGCGCGAGCCAGAGGAGCGGCGAGTCGAGCCGCAGCGTCTCCTCGATGACGTGGCCGAGCCGCGCCGGGTCCTCGCGCACGGCGGCGAGGTGCGCCGGGTGCTCCAGGAGCAGCGCCAGCGCGTTGCCGATCAGGTAGAGCGTCGTCTCGTGCCCGGCCAGGATCAGCTGCATGGGCACGGCGATCAGCTCCTCCTCGCTGAGCTGCGCCTCGCCGTCTTCATGCGCCCGGATCAGCGCCGAGAGCAGATCGTCGCCCGGGCTCCGCCGGCGCTCCGCGATCACCTCGGCGAAGTAGCGCTGGAACGCGCGCAGCCCCTTCGCCGCCTCCACCAGCTGCGGGACGGGCTCCGCGTTCCAGACCAGCTTGATCCAGCCGTCGGACCAGCGCTTGAGCAGATCGATGTCGGCGCGCGGCATCCCGAGCATGTCGCCGATCACGAGCGCCGTGAACGGGAACGCGAACCGCGGGATCAGATCCGCCCGGCCCTCGGCGGCGAACCCGTCGATCAGCTCGTCGGCGAGCGCCCGCATCTGCGGCTCCATCGCGGCGACGCGCTGCGGGGAGAAGCCTTTGTTGATGAGGCCGCGCAGCCGCGTGTGGTCGGGCGGATCGGTCGTGAGCAGCGTCGGCAGCCGCGCTTCGGGGTCCCCGAGCACGGCGACGACCTCGGGCGCCAGCGGGGTCCTGGGGCTCATCAGGGATTTCGAGGAGAAGCGCTCCGTGTCGCGCAGCACCGTCATCACGTCCTCCGCGCGCGTGACGAACCAGCTGTTCGCCGGCGCGTTGAAGAAGACGGGGGCGCCGCGGCGGGCCTCTGCATAGAACGGATAGGGATCGGCCGGGTGCCCGGGGTCGAAGAGGTTGTGGGCGCCGAGGGCGGCGCGCAGATCGTCAGGGGTTGTCATGCTAAGTGTCTCCTGTTCTGGCGAGATCGCGCGAGCGAGGCGCGAGCGCCCGGCGCCGGGAGGGAGCCCCGGCCGCGAACGCCTGTCGATGTTATGCCGCGTGGGCCCGGACACATATACTTCCCCGCCGGCCGGCCAGCTCCGCCTCGCGGCGGGCCGGCCCCTCCCCGGACCCGAGCGCTGCATGCCGCCTTCCCCTGGATCGACTCCGCCCCCCGGCAGCCCCCACCTCCCCGGCGCACCGGTGCGCCCGCGGCGCTCCTGGCGGGGCTGGGCCGGCTTCTCCGGCCTGCTCCTCCTGGCCATCCTCGTGCCCTTCTTCCTCTTCGCGGACCGCCTCGAGGCGGCGGCGCGGGCGCTCCTCGCCGCCCCGCCCTCGGGCGGCGCGGCGGCGCTCGTGCTGGGGGGGCTGCTCGCGGGCGATGTGGTCCTGCCGGTGCCTTCCAGCTTCGTGAGCACGGCCGCGGGCGGCCTGCTCGGGTTCTGGCGCGGGACGGCGGTCTCCTGGGCGGGCATGACGGCGGGCGCGGGGCTGGGCTACCTGCTCGGCGCGCGGGCGGGGGCGCCGGCCCTGCATCGAATGGTGGGCGAGGCGGAGCTCGCGCGGCTCACGCGCGCCGCCGAGCGGCACGGCCCCTGGTTCCTGCTCCTCTTCCGCGGCGTGCCGGTGCTCTCGGAGGCGTCGGTCGTCTTCGCGGGCGCGGGCCGCATGCCCCGCCGCGCGTTCTTCACGGTGACGGCCCTGGCCAACCTCGGCATCTCGGCCACCTACGCGGCGCTGGGCGCGTCCGCCGCGCGGTTCACGTCGGTCCTGCTGCTCTTCGCCGGGATCGTGCTGCTCCCCGGGATCGCGCTCCTCGTCGTCCGCTTGCCGGAATGGCGGCGGAGGTCGGCGCAGAAGCGCAATGGGTCCGGCTAGACGAGCCTAGACCACGCGATTCGAGCACGAAGAGAGGAGGTCTGCCGCTGCCGTTGAGCGGCACGTAGCCCCGATGCAGACGAGCGGCCCGATCTTACCGTTCTCGTCTCGGTGCCGGCGAGCACGCGGGCTCGCCCATCCTACGGACGCGGCCCGAAAGCGCCCGGATGCCGGCGAACCAGGACGGCTTTCGCGGCAGGCGCTCCCGATGTCGCAGGAGCCGATGACAGCGAGACG
Organism: Sorangium sp. So ce887; assembly: GCF_051521455.1. NCBI lineage: Bacteria > Pseudomonadati > Myxococcota > Polyangiales > Polyangiaceae > Sorangium > Sorangium sp. So ce887. The sequence continues at coordinate 9,449,754 of NZ_CP150354.1, forward strand.
TCGCGTCACCATGGACCCCTCGGTCCTGGGGACATGCCGCTCGTAAATCAGGGAGAGAGTTGGCCATGGTTCATTTCGAGCTCGACGAGCGCGAAGCGAAAGATATGAGGACAGCGCTGTCCATCCGGCTCGTGGGGATGCGAGAAGAGCTGGTCCATACCGACAATCGAGAATACCGGGCGGATCTGAAGGCGACGATCGAGCGGCTCGAAGGGGTGCTCCGGCGCCTCGATGCGATCCTGGCCGGGCTGACATCGAAACCGTAGAGCTTCCTCGAAGAGCAAGCTGGCGTGAGGGAGGCAGCGGGGCCTGAGGCCCGCTGACGTGATGAGTACGGCCGTCAGACCGCCGGCGAGCAGAGGACCGACATGCCGGGCGCGGTGGGCGGGCGCGTGGCTCGGATCACGAGCGCGAAGCACGGCCGCGCGCGAGAGCCGCCCCGGGCTCGACGCCGGCTCGTTCCATGTCGTGGTTCACGCGGATCCACGAGGAGGACCGGGAGACGCGACGCCCGGTTCTACCCGGGTGCGCGTCACGGGGAAGCTCGGGCAGACGGCCCAGCAGACGGTGCTCAACGTCCAGGCGGCCTCGGTCACGGCGCTCGACGGGACCGGATCCGTCGAACGGCGAGGTCCAGGTCTTCGTGCATATCGTGGACGGCCAACCTGTCATCGACACGGCGTCGCTTGCGAGGGCGGCGAGATCGCCGTTCGAGCGCCGGGCCGAGCTGCGGCTTGACAACTTCGGAGTCCTAAGTTACTCCTTGGCCATGACCTCGAAGGGCCTTCCCTACTTCGACGAGAACACCGAGCCGCTCTCGTCGCGCATCGTGACGGGCCTGCACAAGATCGGGCTCGCGATGAAGCAGCAGACCTGGCAGCAGGCGAACGAGGAGGGGCTGTCGGCCACGCAAGGGCAGATCCTCGCGGCGCTCGTGGCGCACGGCCCGCTCACGGGCTCGGAGCTGAGTGAACGCCTCGGCGTCACCTTGCCGACGATCAGCGACTCCGTGCGCGTGCTCGGCGAGAAGCAGCTCCTCACGAAGTCCCCGGATCCGCGCCATCCTCGCGCGCGCCTGCTCACGCCGACCAGGAAGGGCGCGATGCTCGGTGCACGGGCGCGCTCGTGGCCGGAGTTCATGGCGACCGCTTTGAAGGATCTCGCGCCGGAGGAGCAGCGAGCGTTCTTCTCGGGCGTGGTGAAGATGATCCGTGCTCTGCAAGAGCAGGGGCTCGTCCCGGTGAGCGGCATGTGCGTGACGTGCACGCACTTCCGCCCGAACGTCCGTGCAGGAGCGTCGCCGCACCACTGCGCCTTCGTGGACGCGCCGCTCGCGAACGACCAGCTACGACTCGACTGCCCTGAGCACGAGGCCGCAGCCGAGACGGCTCGCAGAGATCTCTGGGAGCAGTTCATGCGACCCGCCTGAGTAAACGCTTCGAGAGCGACCGAAGTACGAGATTCCGCGGCCATGTCGGCCGACGGCAAGAGCGGAGCTTTGCTCCGAGAAGGAGACGACCCTCATGAACCACATTCCCGGCTACACCCATGGCACCTCGGCTGTCGCGACGTCCCCTGTGACGCTCGCCGACTTCGAACGGATGAAGGCGAGCGTCCTCTTCGGCGAGGAGGACGTGAAGTACTTGCGCATGTCGCGCGACGTCGTGAAGGACCACGTCGAGGCGATCCTGGACGTCTGGTACGGCTTCGTCGGGAGCCAGCCGCATCTTCTGGCCTCGTTCACCGCCAAGTCGGACGGCAAGCCCCTCGGCGACTACCTCGGTGCCGTGCGCAAGCGCTTCGGTCAGTGGATCCTCGACACTGCGCGCGCCCAGTACGACCAGGGGTGGCTCGATTACCAGCACGAGATCGGTCTTCGACACCATCGTTCCAAGAAGAACGCGACCGATGGTGCGCCGTCCACGGCGATCGTCCCCTTTCGCGACCTGTTCGCGCTTGTCTTTCCCGTGACGTTCACCCTTCGACCCTTCCTCGCGAAGCAGGGGCATTCGGCCGAGGACGCAGAAAAGATGTATGCCGCCTGGGTCAAGTCGTGTCTCTTGCAGATCACGCTGTGGAGCCACCCCTATGTGAAGGAGGGTGACTTTTGAGCAGCCCAGGGTGAAGGGGGTCATCGCAACGAAGTCGGAGGACCAACCCTGAGAAGAAGTGTTTCCGGGGCTCCGAAAGCGTCAGCTGTTCGGTCGGCCGGGTGAGCGTCGAGATCTGCTGCTCGAGCTTCAGCCTGGGGCGAGGTGGCCTGAGCTCGACGAGCCCCTCGATGGCCGCACCTCGATGAGCACGTCGACGGTCCCGAGGATGCCTTCGTTCTGACGGGGCAACCCGGAGACGGCAGTCAGATCTTCGACGCGGGCACGTTCATCCACGACCCGCGGGATACGTCGTGCATGAGCAGGACAACGACGCTCGGGCCGAGATCGACCCGAGGGGGTCGGTTCGCTCATCGCCGATCGCATCAATTCGATAAAATGGTAGACCTAGCTTCAGAGGCACTTATGAGCTACCGGGTCCAGACCAACATCCGCCGAACATCGTCGATTGTGATGACACTGTTGCTTTCCGCCTGCAGCACAGAAATGGGAGACGGACCGTGGGCGGGGGCGGCGGGCGGGCCGACCCGCTTGACGGCCGAGGCGGCCACTCCGGCGCGCCCCGGGCCGCGCTCCACGGCGCCGACCTCGTCTCGGTCAGCGCGCGCCGAGCAGCTCCCGCGGAATCGTCAACTTGCGCAGCCTCGAGCGGGGCTCCCGTGAGCGCCACGGCTCCGGACCCAGGACGAGCAGCCGCACGGGCACGGGAGCGCCGCTGGTCCATAGCCTGGTGCCTCATGAGCATCAACGTTGCCGTGGCGTTCTGCTCCCTGCTCTACTGGGGCGCTTCGGACTACTCCCTCGCCATCGACATCACGAAAGGCACGATCGCTATCTCGGCTGTCCTGTGCCTCCTCTACGAGGCTCACCGCGCGCGTCAGCGCCGACCGATCGCAGAACGGTGGAAGAAGCGTGTCGCCGCCGGGCTGTCGATCATGGCCGTCGTCGTGTACTTCGACGGTCTTCGCTTCGCTTACCCCTCATTCTATCACCGCTGGGAGTACTATCACTACTACCTGGGGGCCAAGTACTTCCCCGAGATGGCATACGATAACCTGTACAAGTGCACGGTTATCGCTCAGGACGAGATCGGGGTCGTCACCTATACGGACGACGTCACTGGTCAGCTGGTCACGCTCGACATGAGCGCCGAGGTGCGCCACCCGGACAGGAAGATCAGGAACCTTGGAGTAGACAACCTCCTCATCCGCGTGGCCGGGGTCCTGGCCTCTCCGGAGGAATGCAAGGCGCATTTTTCCTCCACGCGCTGGAGTGCTTTCAAGGCTGACGTGCAGTTCTTCCGCATGGTCTCGGAGAAGGACTACTGGGAGGCCATGGAGAGGGACCACGGTTACAACCCGCCGCCGGTCTGGACCGTCATGGGGCGGATCCTCGCCGAGCTTCACCCGGCGACGAAGGGGTACATGCAGTTCCTGACCTGCTTCGATAGTGCCTATCTGATCGGCGTCTTCGCCGCCCTCTACTGGGCCTTCGGGTGGCGCGTGTGCGCGCTGGCGGCGATCTTCTGGGGGTGCCAGTCGCCGGCGCCTTTCTTCTGGACTGGCGGCGCATTTCTGCGGCATGACTGGCTCTTCTTCGTCGTCCTTTCGGCCTGCTTGGTGCGGAAGAGGTACCCTAGGCTCGCTGGCGCGAGCATGGTCTACGCGGGCCTGCTGCGTATCTTCCCAGGCCTCGTCGTCATCGGGTGGCTCGTCGTCGCGGGGATCTATCTCTTCCGGCACAAGCGCATGGCTCGATCGCACGTGCAGGTGCTCATCGGCGGCGTCCTCGCCGCGGCCGCGCTGCTCACCGTGAGCGTCGGCGTTTCGGGCAGCGACTCCTATCGCCAGTTCTACGAGCACACGCTCCGCGTGCACGACCGGACCCCCGTGACGAACCACATGGGCCTTCGCGTCCTCGTGGCCCACAAGTTCGGGGCGGGGGTAGAGTCCGGCAGGATGAAGTACACGATGGATGCTTCGCTGCTCGATCCGTTCGAGACATGGAAGGAGATGCGCAGCGAACGCTATGCGAAGTACCGGTTCTTCGGCTACGCGGTCATCGCCGCGAGCTCGGGGTTCTTCGTCTATGTGTGCAGGGGGGTGCGCTCGCTCTGGGTGGCCGGGTGCCTGGGGCAGATATTCATCATTCTGCTGTCCCAGCTCACCTGCTATTACTACACGTTCATGCTCCTGAGCGCCCCGCTCACCCGGCGGAAGCGGCAGCTCGAAATCCCCCTCCTCTGCCTCGCGGCGCTCAGCCAAGGGATCTGGAGGTGGACCTCCTGGAACGACGACAGGTACACGCTGCTCACCGTGGCGATGCTCGGGTTCTGTTACTTCCTGCTGTACGCCTTCACGAGGAAGGTGCGCCGCGCGGAAAGCCGTCAGGCCTTGGCCGCTGCTCCGTGGGTCGAGGCCTCGGGCCAGGGCTAAGAGCGCCTCTCAAAACCTCCCGTCGCCAGGCAGCCGAGGGCGGGCGCATCGCGTCGTTGCTCCTCGTCGCCCTACATCAGCAAGTCGGGCCGGAAGGCGATTCGCCGCGACGTCGCTCCGTCATCATCGCCCGCTCTTCATTTCGCGGATTCAATCACCACGGCACGCCCCCAGTCCCTGGGAGCAATTCTCCAGCGGCTCCTCTTTGGGCCATAGTGTTCACTCCATTCGTCGTTGCAGTACTCGAGCAGATTGGCCCCATTGCCGCCGTAGGTCTGCAACTTGCTCTTGAATGCATCTCTGTACGCATAATACAGGTCTCGCTTGAGCCTCAACTTGTCCTCGGACAAGAGGTTGCTCAATCCCGCGTCCTCCTCCCCGGAATGGTCTGGATTGTTGTAGTAGGTCTGATAGAGCGCGACATTGTAATCCCCAAGAGGCGCAACGAATTCCTTCACAGCCAGGGATGTCTGGTGGTGATCTGGATGATCCAGGGGATTGTATTTTACGTCGTCATCATCTGAAACTATGATCCATGGACGATAGCCATCGTCTGGAAGGTTCTTGAGCGCCTCCGGAGTTTCCTGGCAAATGATGGCGCTCAGAGTCGCGCCAAAATCTTCCCAGCCGGCGTATGAGGCCGAGCCGTCAAGCGCCGAGATCTTCTCTCCTCGGTGGAGGCCCTCCAAACCTGAGCTTGATGGAATGCGAAGAAAGTAACTTCTGGTATTTCGCCACTCGCGCCGAATGATTTGATGATTGTTGACGCTGACTGTTTCTGTCGTGAATAGCTTATCGGGCAACGCGCTCAGAATGGATGCAAATTCATCGGGTGACATGCCTGCGCGAAGACTGGATGCCAAGGCCCCGCACTCTCTTGATTCCCACCATCCAGCCTCATGGTATGCACCAAACTTGTCTCTGGGGTCTCCGTCTCCGGCGGTTGTATAAATAAAAATGATCTTATTTGATGAGCAGCTCAGGTCTACCCAGGCCTTCTCACCGAAGAAAAATTGCCAATCATCCTGATGAGCCTGCACATAGAAAGCGCATCCCTGGTATGATTCTTTAGTATTCATGCGTTGCGTATCCAGCTCTTGAGACAGTTGAAAAAACACAAATCGATTCGAGGATGTCAAACGCGAATCGCCACGCTCACCTCAGGTGATAGAAGCAGGTATTTTTCTCGTCAAGCCGTTTCTAGCGGCCCGGCGAGGAGCGGCGGGCTCCACGAGCGCTGGTGGCGTAGCATTGCGTCGAGCAGGGTCAGGAGCTCCTCGTCGAGCCGAGCGCGCGGCCAGCCCGCCTGCAACTTGCCGATCACGTCCGTCGCCGCAGGCAAGCGGGTTAACTCGGTGCATCCGACACGAGCCGGAGATCGGCGAGCCCATAGCCGGATGCGCTCCTACGGGCGGGTGCGCTCGCCGATGGTCAGGAGGACGCGGCAGCCGGCGCGCTCGCCGCTGCGGACCTCGAAGGCGTGGCCGCCGTCGCCGGCCAGGGCCCAGTGATGGAGCGTGAGCGGGCCGCAGCGCTGCGCCGGCGGGTCGAGCAACGCCGTGTTGCCGTGGACCGCGAAGGTCCAGGTGCAGCCGTCGCCGTCGGTGGCGGCAGCGGTGTGCGCTCCGGTGCGCTCGATCGCGATGCTGCCGACCTGGGGCTCGTAGCTCGGCGGCAGCGGGTTGCCCTCGGCGTCGGCGCAGGCGACGGTGGCGACGTAGCTCCGCGTACTCCGTTCAGCTGACCACGCCGCTTGGCGCTTCATTGCAGCGTGCAGATGAGCCGCCGACCGCGCACGGAGTAGGCACCGTCGCGTTGCTCGATCCAGGCGACGAGCAGCTTGATGCCGAGCTGCGCGACGGTCGAGCCGAGGATCTGCGCGCTGCTGCCGTCCGGAAGGGAGAAGATGAGCTGGTTGGGGAGCACGTTCTCACCCGTTCGCGTAAACCAGCCCAGGTTCACGCTTTTCCCAGGGGGCGGCACCAACGTTAAATACACGTTTTCGCCGTCGCTCGCCACGGGGCCCGGGGGGTTATACTGGTTTACATTCTGGAGCTTGAAGACAGGGGTGAAGCCGGGCGGTGGGACCTGGACGAGCGACGAGAAGTCCTTCACGACGCCTATCTCCGCCGAGAGAGCGAGCCTCGGCGGAGGAACAAGGTGCGCTATCAAGAGCGTGACCCCATCGCCCTCGGGCAGCGGGAACGCCCCAAAGAAGGACTCCACCTCGTCAGGAGATGGGCTGAACTGGATCTGGTGCGCCACGCCGAGATCGGCGGTCGAGGCGCCCGTCCTGAAGAACGCTTCTCCGGTCGCGTTGTCATCCAACAGGAGGAGGTGCTGGCCGTTCGTGACCGTGTAGTAGTGGACGTTGAGCGAGGCATCGGTACGTGGGCCCTGGGCCACCAGGGTCGGCGCAGACTCGGCCGATCCACCGACGACGAGCGCTCGCGTCGAGCCGCCCGGCGCCGCGCAGGTCGCGGCGTAAAGGGTCTCGTCGCCCGCTTGGACGAACGCCATCGACGCTGCCACGTTGGGGCTCGAGCACGCCGGTGCGAGCGCGGGAAACCGCTGGAACGTCCCCTTGGATGAGACGCCGTCGGCGGTCGTGGGGAAGACGAGCTGCCCGATCTCGTACCCCACCCGGCCCTGAAGGATCACTTGCCCTTCCGACTCGCGGCCGGTGACGAAAGCCGCGCCGTTGGTGAAGGGGAACTCCGTCTTGGACCCGGCTGGCTCCCCGATCTCGTGCACCGTCCCGATCACGAGCCGGCTCGCAGTCTTGTCGATGACCGAGACAAATACGTGATCGGGTCCGCTCGCCAGCACGAGCGAGGAGGTGTCGACCTCATGGCCGCCGAGGTCTTCGGACGTGAGGATGTCGAACGGCTCGAGGTCGAGCGCGCACTTCGCCTCGGCCGGCTTGCAGACGCCGTCCTGACAGAGGCCGCTCGGGCACTCGGAAGAAACGCTGCACCCTTCGCCGCCGTTGCCTTCTTGGTTCAGCTCCGCGTCGGTGCGCACGCCCGCGATGATCTGGCAGCCGGCGACGAGCAAAGCGCCCCCGGCAATGACGAGCCCCCAGGGTCGCATCTGGCGCATGTCAAAAACTACCTCGCAACGACAGCCCCGCTGTTCCCACCCGGGTCGCAGGCCCCAGGCGCACCTCGAGCACCGTCGGCGGCATGGCGTCGCTCGACGGCGCGGTCAGGAACACGACAAGGCCTGTGATGAGCACCGCGCCTCCCGCCGCGAACGCCACGTTGGAGATGTTGGCGGTCGTGTTGGCGTCCTGATGGAGCTTGACCCCCTCGGCGTCACAACGGGGAGGGTCGTCGTTGGTACACCCGTGCCGGTTACGCGCCTCGCTCATTTTCAAGAGCGTCTCGACACCGAACACAGCGCCTACCGCGATCCCGGCCAAGCTCACCCCGCCCAGCACGAGCCCCACGGTCCGCTGCGCGCTCCACGAGCTCGCCGCGGGCGCGGCGCTCGTGGCCGCAGGCGCGGGCGCTACCCGCTCTGGCGTGGGCGCGGCGGGCGCTTCTGGCGTGGGCGCGTCCTCGAGCAGAGGGACGCGTACCGTTCTCTGCCCTGGCTTCGGCTCGACGAGCACCTTCGTGCTCCATGACGTTTTGCCAGGCGCCACCACCTCGATCGTATGCTCGCCCGGATCGACCGGGATCGCCGAGCCGAACATCGCCGCATCGAGCGGCTTCGTGTTGCGCCGCACCTCGAGCCCCTCGACCCGGGCCTCCGGCGCCACCTCGATGACGAGCCTCGAGAGCTGCGGCTCGAGGAGGCCCGCCCGCCGCCCCGCTTCCTGCGCGCGCCGCCGATCGCCCGCTTTGCGCGCCATCGCCTCGGCGTCGTTGAAGGTCGCCCAGGCGCTCGCCGTCTCACCATTGAGCTCGTAGCAATCCGCCAGGGCGAGCAGCGTCCCGGCCATCGGATCCATCTTCTGGCTGGCGGCGAGCTTCGAGCACCCCAGGGCGTGCCTGCCCTGCTTGATGAGCACGCGCCCCTCGCGGAAGAGCACATCGGCGGCCGCCCGGTCCTCGGCGGTCGGGTCCGCGAGGGCGCGCGGCGCGAACGACAACGATAGGATCAGCGCACTCGCAGCGATGACACTGCGCTTCATACGCATCGGGCCTGGGCCATGCACCGATCCGATTATATCGGCACCCCGCGTCGTTGTCCCAACGGTTAGCGCCGTTCGTCGTACGAGAACGCTGGCTCAGGCTTCGGGGTGGGAGGGGTCTTGGCCGGGGGCTTCGCCCGCAGGGGGGGCCTCGCCGCCTTCAGCGTGGCCGTCGCCGCCGGCGAAGGCGAGGTGGGCTCCGCCTGCGCTTTCGCGCTCGCGACGTGAGAGGCGACCGCCGGGGGGGGAGCTTGGGATTCAACGGGCGCGGCTGGGGCCGCGTTCGGCGCCCCGAAGGAGGCCGCCGGCGGGCCTATCGGTGCCGGGGATCGCGCCCCCTCCTGCCCCCGCCCGGCGATCACCGCGAGCGCAGCGCCCGCGACGAACGCGCCGGCGAGGAGAAGGGGAACCCGATAGCGCGGCTTCGCCAGCGGCACCCCGAAGGGCGATGAGGCGCTGCTGGGCGAGGACGAGGTGAGCGCTGTCTCCGCCACGGAATTCGGCGGGCGCAGCGCGATCGGCCCTGCTGGCTCGGCGCTCGCCGGCGGCGGGGAGACCTCCACGCGGCGCGACCTCGGCGCGTCCTTGGCTCCCGACGAAGGCGACCGCGGCATGTTGAGCACCCGCGAAACCCGCTCCGGATAGCCCCGCGCTCGCGCGGGCGCGTGAGGCGCGAGGGCGCCGGCGAACGCTGCCACGTCGTTCCAGCGCTGCTCACGATCGTGCGCCAAACACCGCAGGATCACCGCGTCGAGCTCCGGGGGCACGTCGCTCCGGCGCTCGCGGAGCGGCGTAGGCTGCGCCGCGAGCATGCGCCCGTAGAACTCAGCCAAGCTCTCCGCGTGAAACGGCGTCTGCCCGGCGATGAGCTCATACAAGAGGACGCCGAGCGCCCAGAGGTCGGTGCGCGCGTCGACGTCCTTCGACGAGTTCATCTGCTCGGGCGACATGTAGTAGGGGGAGCCGAGCTGCTGGTCGTCGTCGGTGAGGGCGAGATCCGGCCCGCTGATCTTCGAGATGCCGAAGTCGAGGACCTTGATGCACGGCGAGCCGCTGACGTCCTGCGTGACGAAGAGGTTCGCCGGCTTCAGGTCGCGGTGCACGATCCCGGCGGCGTGCGCCTCGCCGACGGCTTCACACGTTTGTAGGACGTACTCCACGGCGTCGTCGAGCGAGAGCGACCCGCTCTCCACAAGCAATGCGGCGAGATCACGCCCTTCGAGGAATTCCATGACGATGTACGGCGCCCCGCCTTCGAGGGTACCGACGTCGAACACGCGGGCGACGTGCTGGCTGCGCAGCCGCACCGCCGCGCGCGCCTCGCGCAAGAAGCGCTCGCGCGCGTCGGCGGTGACGTGGTGGGCCGAGCGCATGAACTTGACGGCGACGCGCTGGCCGAGCTCGACGTGGACCGCCGCGATGACGACCCCCATGGCCCCCGCGCCGAGCAGACGCTCCACGCGGTACTTGCCCGCCAGGAGGTCGCCGGGCCGGACCGGGGCTTTGGTCATGGCTCGCCATGTGGTCTCAGCGGCTCCGGGAGGTCAAGCGTCGCTTGACGGGCTCGCGTGCGCTCCGCCGCCCTAAAACTCGCTGGCGACCCCCGCAACCCCGGGGGAGATGACGACGCGGGCCGGTCCCCTCCTCACCCGGGCTCGCCGGGGAGGGCGATGTGCTTCTCGCGAAACGCCGCGAGCACCCGCTCTGTCAGGGTGGTCGCGTACTCCGCCTCGTACTTCACGTCGAGCACATAGGCCTTGGCGACCAGGCGCACCGTGGCGACCTCGCTCAGGATCTGGCTCGTGACCACGCACCACGGCCTGCCGAGGAACACGTAGCGGTTGCTGGTGATGCACTCCTCGACGATGCGCCTGGCGATCGCGATGTCCTGCGCGGAGCTGATGAAGAACTCCACCGGGATCAGCATGTCGAGCCGCCCGTGGTTGGCCGACGCGACCGCCTCGGTCAGGAACTTGTTGTTCGGTATCGTGACGACGTGGTTGTCGAGGGTGATCATGCGCACGGAGCGCAGACCCATCGACGTGACCTCGCCATAGAACGCATCGAACTTGACTCGACCGCCGACCTGGAAGGGGCGATCGACGATGAGCGTCACGCCGGCGAGGACCGACGCTGCCAGAAGTGGAGCGCGACCCGCGGACAACCCTGCGCGTAGTCCCAGAGCAGCCGCGCGAAATCGCGCTCGGTCCTGAGCTCGCTCTGCGCGCGATCCACGGACTCGTCGTCGTCCATCACGAGGTCCTCGTACGAGACGCTGTAACCGCTCGCCCGGGTGCGGGCGGTGAGGAGCTCGGCGAGCCGCTGCTCGGACCAGGGCGCGAGGTGCACGATCGTCCGGAAGACCGTGGCTCCGCCGCGCGCGAAGACGAGGTAGCGATAGGGGTGATCGGCGATCGCGCACAGCCAGAAGGTGCTGGGCGCTGAGCGCTCGATGATCTCCAGGAACGCCTCCCAGGCGCCCCACGCCTCCAGCCCGCGGAGGAACAGGTGCTCCAGGTCGTCGAGGACGAGCAGCCGGCGCGGCTGGAGGAGGAGCCACGCGGCGAACGCCTCGACGCCGGTGCGCGCCTCGGGGGGCGCGTCGAGCGCATTGCCGAGCGTGGCGATGACGTCGGCGGCGGTGAGCTGCCGCCTGTCGAGCGAGACGCGGATGACCGGGACCGGCGACGCCTCGCGCTCGGCCGCCACGAGCCACGTCGTCTTCCCCGATCCGGCGCCGCCGACCAGCAGCAGCGAGCCGATGCGGCGGCTGTCCTTCCACGCGGCGAGCGACGCCTTGAAACGAGCATGCCCGCCAGCGCGAGGCGGTAGAGCGCGTACCAGAGCAGCATCCCGTAGGCGAGCTCGACCTCCCGGACGGCGGCGGCGTCCGGCCCGAGCGCCCGGTGGACTCCCCAGATCGTGGCGAGCAGGAGGAGCGAGCCGGAGAACGTCGCGAGGATCGAGCGCGCGCTCTCGAGGACGCGCTGCGCGCGCGCCCTGCGGACCACGCGCAGGATCACGGGCCAGGCGGCGTCCATCCAGCGGCGCCTCCGCCGGGTCACGATCACGGCGAGCGCGATCACCGCGAGGACGAGGATGGCGCGGTACGCGAGCGCGGTGACGACGAACGGGTCGCGGAGCGCCGCGCGGCTCTCCTGGGCGGCGCTGTCGCGGTGGAGCCGGTACCACCGCGCCCGCGCGCCGATGCGAAAGAGCTCCGCGCGGAGCTGATCGACGCCGGCGCGGCCCGGGCCGAGCGCCTCCTCGCGCATGCCCTCGGGCAGCCGCGACAGGAGCAGCACCCGCGCGGCATCGAGCTGTTCCTCGTCCTCGAGCGCGCAGGTGAGCCGCTCGACGCCGGGCGGCGCGGCCGCCTCGCGGAAGTCCGCCTCGATTTCCGGCCGTAGCGCGCGCAGCTCGCCCATCACCTGCCCGAACAGCGCGCCGGCCTCCGCGCTGCTGTGCGGGCTCGGCCGCGCCGCGACGACGAGCTGCTCGACCCGCCCCCGCCGCGCGCCGGCGGCGGCGTCTCGGCACGACGCGCCCCCGTCTGCGGTCGCCGCCGCCGCCGCGTCAGGCGTGACGGCGGCCGCCGTGATGCCGCCCATCGGGTAGCCCAGGGCGCCCGCGAGGAGCGAGGCCGCCGCCGCGCCCCTCGCCCTCCGCGCGATCCCTGCGCGCTTGCGCGCCTGACGGTCCACGACGATCACGCTCCGGCCGCTCGACTTATCCGCTCTCCACGAGGCGCCCCGTGTGCTGCGACCGCCAGCGGTAAAACGTGCTCGCCGAGATGCCGAGCTCGTCACACACGTTGTGCACGCTCTTGCCCCTCCTCGCCTGCGCGAGGATCTCGTGGATCTCGCGCTCCGTGAACCGCGGCTTCCGCGCCGCTCGGGTCACGGTCGTCCGGGGCGACACGGCGACGGCGTTGCGCTCCGAGCGCTGCTGCATCTCGCGGAGGAGGTCCACGTCGCGCCGCAGATCCTGGGCGAGCTGGGAGGCAACCTTCACGAGATCCGAGGGCGCGAAGCTCTGCGCCTCGCCCCTGCCGGACAGCCCCAGCAGACGCGTGCCCGCCTCGACGAGCCAGCGCGAAAGCGCGTCGATGTGCGCTTCGATCCATGAAAGAGCCTTCATGACGGCGTCTCGCAATGGCCATGACAGACGCAGCGCATCATCGTTGCGCTTTTCGATCAGCTTGCGTTTTTTGATCAGCGCACGCCGCGTGATCGCCCGGTCGGACGGCGGCGGGAGAGCGTTTCGGACGGACTCTCGCGGAAGTGCTTCCTGTAGTCGACGCTGAACCGCCCCGCGCTGCGGAAGCCCATCGCACCGGCGACGCCCGCCACCGTCGTCTCGGGCAGGGCGGAGAGGAGCATCTGGCGCGCCAGCTCGAGCCGCCGGATCTTCAGGAACCCCATCGGCGTGATGCCGCGCGCCGCGCGGAACGCCGCCTGGAGCGAGCGGGCCGGCGCCCCCGCGGCGGCGGCGACGTCCGCCAGCGTGATCGCTTCGCGCGCATGCATGGCGATGTACTCCTCGGCCCGGCGCACGACCGCTGGAGCGACCCGCGGGGGCGCGAGCTCGAGCAGATGGGAGCCCGTGTGGCGCGGGATGGTCACGAGCGCTGTGAGCAGCGCATCGCAGAACTGGGGCCGGACCAAGGGCGAGAGCGCCGGGCGCGCGAGCTCCTCGCGGAGCAACCGCACGATCCCCTGGAGCGTCGCGCCGCCGCCGCCGGTGAGATCCACGTCGGGCTCGAACAGGATCGCCTCGCGCGGCGCGTGGCCCGTGAGCATGGCGAAGTGCGCCTCGAGCGCGGATCGCAGGACGGTGAGGCTTTGCCTTTTGCCGCCCGCCGGCATCTGGATCTTCACGGGCCGTTCTGGCACGAAAAGGATAGCCCGTTTGCCATGGGTCATCGAGAGGCGCTTGCTCCTGACCTCCACCTCGGTGTCTCTGCTGCCTTCCCGGGCGAGCCCCAGCGCGTAACGATCTTGCAGGGTGGCCGCGTCCAGCCGACCGCCGAGGGCCCAGTCCGTCGTCACGAAGCTCACGGGACCTACCGTGGCTATACTGAGCTCGCACCTGAAAGCGGTTCCTTCCAGGGGCCGGAGCGCAACTCCCGGGCAGAGGCGGGCGAAGGCGGGGGACAGCTCGTCGGGATCGGAGGTGCTGAGATGGATTCGCGAGACCGAGAGGGACGGAGCCGCCGCGTGACCGGCCCCCCGAGCGGGCTCCGGATCGCGGTGGATCGGCGGTGGTTGGTCGAGACCTGGATTGGATCTGGCGCGAGTCATAGCCGCCGACTCTCGCGTGAAACGGCAACCGCCTCCAATGGCGAAGCTCAGCCATTCCGCCGTGCAGCGGGTGGTCTCCCCGGCCCCTTGACCGGGTAACATCAGGCCTCACCATGCAGGTGCACACATCGGACTGAAAATCGGGGACGTTTCGATGACGTGTCTGAACGGCGTGAAGCCGGACGCGCCAGCGGGCGCGTCGACCGGCCAGACGGAGGCCGCGCCGGACGCGTGAGCCGGCGGCCCGCTGCAACGCTTGATGCAAGCGTTGCAGCGGGCAACTCGGGGGCCGAGTCGGCCGTCTCAAGCCTTGAAGCGGGTGACTGTGCGCCAGGGAAGGCGATCTCAAGGCAATCTCAAGGCAGCGCTTTCTCCCCCCACCTCACAGACATCCTACAACGTGCCTGCGGGAGGGGGGAGACCGTGAGTCGCGCCGCCGAGCTTCAGGGACCGCTGCGTGCCAGTCCGGCCGGTCTCGTCAGTAGACTTCCCGGACGATACGCAGCGTAAGGGCGAAAAGGCGGGTCAGAGTCCGTTGGGGATCACGGTGAGGGTGCCGGATCCCCTGTTGGTCAGGACGAGATCGTCGTACCCATCGCCATCCAGGTCCGCGGCGGCGATGGCGTTGAGGCCGGGCGAGGCGCCGGTCGGGACGACGGGGCCCGAGGTGAAGGCCCCGTTGCCGTTGCCGGTCATCGGGCGGACGCCGCCCGAGGACGTGGTGACCAGGATGTAGGCGTCGAGCTTGCCGTCGCCGTTGAAATCACTGGCCACGACCCCCAGCGCCGAGTTGGCGCTTGTGGTGGCCGCGGCGGCGGACTGAACGCCGCTCGCGAAAGTGCCGTTGCCGTTCCCTTTGAAGAAGAAGAGGTACCGGCCAGCCGCGCCGTTCGAGAGGATGTCGAGCTTGCCGTCGCCGTCGGCGTCGCCGAAGGCGATGCCCGCCGTCTGGCCGTTGGCGGAGTTGGTGTAGGCGACCGGTGCGGCGAACGAGCCGTTGCCCTGGTTGATGAGGATCGACAGGCGGGCGGAGGCGGGGCTCGTCACCACGATATCGGAGAAGCCGTCGCCGTTCAGATCACGGCAGGCGATGGTCGACTGCACGCCGCCGGTGGACAAGATGGGGATGAGCACGGGCGCGCCGAAGCTGCCCGTGCCGGTGCCGAAGATCACGCTGACCCGACTCAGGGTCGCGCTGGTGGTGGCGATGTCGGCCGCCCCATCGTTATCGAAGTCCCCGGTACAGAGGTGGACGGAGCCCGGGCTGCCGGTGGTGAAGCTCGTCGGCGTGCCGAAGGTTCCGGGCGCGCTCGGGCCCAGGTTTCGGTAGACGCTGATGCTCCCGTTGATAAGGGGTAGGTTGGTCTGGCCGTCGACGGTGACGGCGTCGAGCCACCCGTCGCCGTCCACGTCCACCGCCACGACCGCGTTGCTGGAAAGCGGTGCGCCCGTGGTGTAGAGCTCCGGCTGAACGGTCGCGTCGCCGTTGCCGTGGAAAACGGAGAGCGACCCGGAGGCGAACAGCAACGACCCGGATTCGCCGTTGGCCACCAGGATATCGAGCTTACCGTCGCCATTCACATCGGCGACCGCCGGAGCCAGCGGGTTGTGGGGATCGGAGACGCTGATCGGCGTACCGGGGACCTGGCCGGAGGGCGGGGTCTGGCAGCCACCGTTCGAGCAGATTTCACCCGCCGCGCACGCGAGGTTGCAGCCGTTGCAGTGGGAGGCGTCGCTCTGGAGGTTCACCTCGCAGCCGTCGGACGTGAGCCCGTTGCAGTCCGCGAGGCCGCCTTCGCACGCCTCGCAGTGGGTCCCCTCGTAGGTGGGCGCGCACTCGCAGGTGTAGCTGCTGATGCCGCCGGTGCAGGTCCCGTCGTTCTGGCACGGGTTGGGCGCGCACGCGTCGATGGCGGTCTCGCAGCTGGCGCCGCTGAAGCCGGGCAAGCACACGCAGGTGTAGCTACTGATGCCGTCGACGCAGGTCCCGCCGTTCTGGCACGGGTTGGCGGCGCACTCGTCGATGTTGGCGCAGGTCACGCCGTCGCCCTCGTACCCCGCGTTGCAAGCGCAGGTGAAGGAGCCCGACGTATCGATGCACGCCGCGTTCGCGTCGCAGTTGTCGGTGCCCAGGGCGCACTCGTCGACGTCGGTGCAGGTCACGCCGTCGCCCTCGTACCCTGCGTTGCAAGCGCACGTGAAGGCGCCCGCCGTGTTGGTGCACGCCGCGTTCGCGTCGCAGTTGTCGGTGCCCAGGGCGCACTCGTCGACGTCGGTGCAGGTCACGCCGTCGCCGGAGTACCCTGCGTTGCAAGCGCAGGTGAAGGCGCCCGCCGTGTTGGTGCACGCCGCGTTCGCGTCGCAGTTGTCGGTGCCCAGGGCGCACTCGTTCACATCGGTGCACGTGCCGCTCTGGCAGGTGAGGCCGTCGCAGCACGGCACCGTGGGGTCGCACGGCGCGTTCACAGCCAGACAGCCCTGGCCGCCGCAGGTCGGGTCGTAGCTCGGCGAGCTCGGGTCGAGGCTGGTGACATAGTCGCCGGCGTGGCCGCTGTGCGCGTTGATGCACGCCTGCTCATTGACGCGAATGATCGTGTATGGCTTCGTCACGGAGCCGGTCATGTGGCAGATCTGGACCGTACCGTTGACGTCGAAGTAGTTGCACTGCTCGGGGGTGAGCGCGTCATGGGCTTCGCCCACGGCCTCGTCGTCATCCTCGCCGTCGGCCGCGGAGGGGCCGGCGCTGGTGCAGCTCGCGAGCAGCAGGGTGGAGAAAGCCGGAATCGCCAGATAGCTGAAAAGAGATCTCTTGCGATATCTCATGGTTTTTCCTCGATTTTTGTTGAAGCGGGGGGTGCCGCGCGATGTTGAGCCTGCGCTGGCTGAAGAAATGTCAGGTCGTCCAATTCAACCAGTTCAAGATTGATGCCAGTGTGAATAGTTCCTTTGCGGAGGTGATGTCGAGGCAGGCCCCTGCGCGTCTTCCGCGTTTCGCGCGCGCCGCCGCACGAGCCACCGGCTCCCGTGCTGAGCTCGCGCTGAAATGAGGGCACACCGCTTCATCGGGCCCGTCTGCACGGTACCGCGCACACGACGGTACCGGGCACGAGCAGCCCCCGGGCCCAGTCGCGCTCCGCTGCTACTGCTACTGCTGCTGCCTGAATGCCTCAGCTGCAGAGTGCGCCCCCTCATCGTGCGGAACGACTGCGTTTTTCACGATTTGGAACAGAACGCCACTGGATCTTGATCCAGCTAGCGGGACATACCCGCGCCGTGTTAGGCTTCAAAGGCCGCGAGCCACGGGCCTGGCGGCGGGGGCATGGGTGAGCGGGGAGAGGTTGATAGGATGAAAGCCTCCATGAGCGCACTTGTGGGTGCGCTCGGGGGTAGGGTTGAATCGAACGCGTCGCTCATGTGATGCGAGTGCGTTACGCTGGTACCCGTATGGACGACGATGATTCGATGCCAGCGGGCGTTGACGACCATCTTTCCTTCCACACGCGGGACCTCGATCGGCATTCGATGCGTGTCCCGAACCACTGGCCCTGGTCGAGGAAGATGGCACGATCATCGAACGAAACCGCGCCTTTCGGGTGAACTTCGGAGAGTCGGCCTCGCTCCTCCATTGTAGTGACACGGCGGATCACGCGAACCTCACCAGCGCTCGACGTGCCACAAACGAGGCACGCTCGTTTTGAGCACGTGGGGAGACAAGGTGGAGCGGATCTACGCCGCGGCTGAGAATGTTACCGAGCGGGCGAAGCAAGAGCGGAGCTTGGAGGGAGCAGCTCGAGCTGCTCAAGAGGCAGCAAGCGGCCAGCATCAGCTTGTCGAGCCCTATCATCGAGGTCTAGAGCGGTTTTCGCTCGGGTTTGATGCGGACGTCCTTCGTCTCTCGTCTTCCGTCTGTCTTTCCCATGCGCGTGCGCGCTGACTCCGGGGAATCGCGCAAGCACGAAGGACGAGCACGGAAGACGGAAGACGGTGTAACAATTCCGGCTGAAAACCGGGTCGGTGCTGAGGACGTAATCGCCGGCGTGGCCGCACCAACCGCCACCCGCTGCTGCTGCCTGCAGGCTTCAACTGCGGAGGGCGAGCCTCAACCTCGTGAAGGCGCGCCCGACGTCGTGAACAATGCGGCGAGGGCGCCGCAGCCGGCCGAGCTGCTGAGCCCCCGCACCATCGAGCTCGTGCAGTGGTCCTGGTCGGCGTCCGCGACCTCCCACGCGGACGGCCCGCCATTTGCTGGCCGCGGGAGCACGCACGCCCGATCCGGAGCGCGAGACGAGGATCCCAGTCTCGGAGGGTGGCGCGTGTGCGGTGCGGTCTCTCGATCCGCTATGCTGAATCCGTTTCTCCCCTTACAGCTTGCCCGAGACCTCCATGCCTGACCGATCCGCTCGCCAGGGGCTCGAACGCCCTCCGCTCATTCATACGCGCGATCTGGAGGCGGCCCGCGTGCTCCTCGCGACGGTCTACGGCGACCTCACCGCCGACGTCGTCGGCCGCGGTCACCGTTTCGAGTGGCGTGCCACCCCCGTCGACATGGGGCCTGTCGCCCTCTTCTCGGGCGCCTTCGCCTCCGGCATGTGCCTGCGCGGCGTGAGCTCGGGCTACACCGTCAGCCTGGCGACCGGCGGCTCGGTACGGGCGGCCTCGTCGGGGAACGCGGCAGAGATCGCCCCTGGCCGGAACGCCGCCGTTTTCTCGCCGGGGGCCCGGTCCGAGTGGAGCGCAGAGGGCCCGGCCCGCCCCATGAACCTCCGCGTCGACGCCCGCTATCTCGAGGCGCAGCTCGAGGCGCTCACCGGCGTGGCCATCCGCGGGCCCCTTGCTTTCTCGCTGTCGATGCCCACCACCGACGGCCCCGGGACCTTCCTGGCGCGGCTCTGCCGCTTCCTTTCCACGGAGACCGAGCAGGCCGGGCGAGCCCTCGGCCACCCCGTGGTGATGGCCAGCCTCGGCGAGGCGGTGGCGCGCGCGCTGCTCTTCGGGCAGCCCCACGATCACGCCCACCTCCTGGAGAAGACAGCGCCGCCGTCGAGCCGGAGCATGGTGCGGCTCGTCGAGGAGTACCTCGACGCCCACGCGGAGGGCCCGATCGGCACCGCCGATCTGACCAGGCTCGCGGGCGCGAGCATGGCCTCGATCGACGGGGCCTTCTTTGCCCATCGGGGCGCCCCCCCGTGGGACTTCCTCCGCAAGAGGCGCCTCCTTCTTGCGCGGGAGCGCCTGCTCCTGGCCGAGCCGGGCGAGACGGCGGCGAGCGTGGCCCACGCTGCCGGCTACCTGCGCGTTGAGCGCTTCGGCGCCGCCTATGCCGCGGAGTTCGGCGAGACCCCGGCCGAGACGAGGCGGCGCGGGCTCCTCGCGGCCGAGGCGCCGCCGAGCCCGCGGCCCAGAGCGACGAGCCCGTCCCCGCGAGGAGCGGAGGCGGTGACCGTCTTCCTGGTGCACCGGGATCCCTCCTGGCGCGGGGCCGCGGCCGGGCTGCTCCAGGAGGCGGGGCACGCGGTGCAGGCGTTCGCGTCGTCGCTCGCCTTCCTGGAGGCCGCGCGCGCGGTGGTGTCGGGCTGCGTGGTGCTCGACGTCCAGCTCCCCGATTTGAACGGCCTGGAGGTGAGGGCCCTCCTGCGCGAGGAAGGGTGCGCGCTCCCCGTGGTCTTCACCAGCGACGACGGAGACGTGAGGGTGGCCGTGGAGGCGATGAAGGCGGGCGCCGTGGACTTCCTCGCCGAGCCGCTCGACGCGGAGGCCCTGCTCGCAGCCGTGGCGCGCGCCCTGGCCCGCGACGCGGAGGCGCGGGCGGCCCGGGCCGAGGCGGAGGAGCTCGCCGCCCGGCTCGCGGCGCTCTCGCCGCGCCAGCGCGAGGTGGGCGAGCGGGTGGCGCGAGGGATGCTGAACAAGCAGATCGCGACGGAGCTCGGGATCTCCATGTCGGCCGTGCGGCTCTACCGGTCGGAGGGGATGGAGAAGCTCGGGGTGGCGTCGGCTGCCGAGCTGGCGAGCCTTTTCGCGAGGCTCGAGCGGGGCACGGGGGCAGGCGGGGGGTAGGCGAGCCTCGCTTCCCGCGCGCGCCGCCCGGGGAGGGCGGCGCGCCTTTCGCGTGGGCGCTGGAGGCTGAGTTGCAGGTGACGTTCTGGGCCGCCGCGAAGTTCAGGATCTCGGCCCTGCACGCCGCGGCCTGATCCGCCGTGAGGCCGTCGATGAAGTGGCCGCGCGCCGGGGTGGGGGCTCGTTCAGTGCGTGTTGATCAGTGCGTGTTGAGCCAGTCGTCCATGGCGCTGATGCTGCAGCCGTGCTTCACGTGCCCGTCGCCGAGGCCGAGCTCATCGATGATCTGCTCGCAGCTGCACCCGCCGGTGTCCTCGATCGTATAGGTCCTGCCGGGGCCGGTTCCGTTCGACGACACCGTGTCGAACACGCCGTCGCCATCGATATCGGCGAACCGGTTCACGCCGAGCTTCACGGTGGGGACGCCCTCCGGGAGCACGGTGCCGGCGCAGAGGTCCACGTCACCGCAGACAGCGTCGCCGTCCGCGTCGTTGTCCACATCTGCCGGGCAGCTGTCGCAGATGTCGCCGAGGCCGTCGCCGTCGGAGTCGGTCTGGGCGCCGGGCACGCCCTGGCAGCTGTCGCAGACGTCGCCCACGCCGTCGCTGTCCACGTCGAGCTGGCTCGCGTTGGAGGTGGCCTGGCAGTTGTCGCAGACGTTGCCCACGCCGTCGCTGTCCGCGTCGAGCTGGCTCGCGTTGGAGGTGGTCGGGCAGTTGTCGCAGGCGTTGCCCAGCCCGTCGCCGTCGTCCTCGGCCTGATCCGGGTTGGCGACGCCGACGCAGTTGTCGACCGGGTCGCAGACGTCGTCGGCATCGGCGTCGACGCAGCAGACGTTGTCCTCGTCGATCGCGCTGTCGCAGTCGTTGTCCACGCCGTCGCAGGCCTCCTGCTCCCCGGGGTTCGCGGACGGGTTCGCGTCGTCGCAGTCGACGCATGAGCTGTAGCCGTCAGCGTCATCGTCGATGTCTCCGCAGGCGACCGTGCCGGTGCAAGCGCCGACGCAGCCGCCCAGCCCGCCGAGGAACACCCCGCTGTCGACGGCGTTATCGCCGCCGTCGCAGATCACGATCTCCAGCACGTGCGCGCCGGGCGCCGCGAGCGCCTGCGTGGTGAGGAGGCCCGTCGATCCGTTGTACTCGGTCTCGGTCGCCGGCGCCACGACCACGCTCCCGCCGCTGAAGAACCCGCCGTTGATGCTGATGGGGGCGTTGTTCGCGTCGAAGGCGATCTGGACGCCGTCCAGGTAGACGCCGTAGACGTCATTGAACGTCGGGGTGCCCACGAAGAACGGGTACTCCTCCGACCCGAAGATGGACTGGAACGAGATCCCGCTGAAGCCCGGCGCGAGATCGAAGTTGATGGTCAGCTTGGCGGCGTCAAAGCTCGAGATGCCCGGAACCAGCGCGTTGCAGAGTGGATCGCCGGGCAGGCCATTCAGCTGGCTGACCATGAATGGTTCGCTAGGAGGCAGGGCGAGCGACGCACCCCCGGACGTCAAGATCGCGCCGTCCGCGATGCCGAGCGGCCCCTCGGAGTACGTGCCCGAAGCGGTCGCCGCGCCGCTGTAGCTCACGGACGTCACGCTGATCGCGCCCCCGGACGCCAGCAAGGCGGAGGTCAGCGCGCCGGGGTCATCGGTCGTCCCTATGGTGAGGCCGAACGCGCTGCCCCCGTGAACGAGGCACAGCAGCGCTGCGCAGGTAGCCGCGAGATTTCTCATGATGTTCTCCGTAGGTGGATCCGTGGCCTCAACATAGAGACCTACACCCGGATTGGCCGGGAGCGGCACCCTGCGCCGGCACGTCCGAGGTTGCGACCTGGATCATGATCCAGCTTTCGGAAGTACAGGCTCTCGTGGTAACGTGAAAGGTCCACCGGCGACCTGCTCCAGCGAGCCCGCCGCTGCCTGGAACAAGGAGGTCGCCCGGATGACACGCAGCGTTCAGCTTCGGATCTTTCTCATCGCTTCTTTCTCTCTCTTGCTCTCGTTCGCCGGGATCCGCCCGGGCGCCGCCCAGTCGAGCTTGCCCTACTGGACCGAGATTCCGCAGGGCGGCGCCGTCCCCGACGCCATCTGGGACGGCGCGAGCGCCTATCACGACGGCCTCTTCTACATCTTCGGCGGTTTGAACGGGACCTACCCGGATGACGAGCCCGTGGCCGCTTTCAGCGCCTTCGACGTCGACGCGCTGACCTGGTACGACCTCGCCCAGTACCCGGGCGGGCCGTCCGCCAGGGCCGAGTCGATGATGTGGTGCGTCGCCGAGGAGGACGCGCTGATCGTCTCCGGCGGGAGAGGTCCTTTCCGGCGCGGGCTCGACCTCACGCACCAGGACACGTTCCGGTTCGATCCGGTGCACGGGTGGACGCAGATCGCGCAGAGCGCGGCCGAGATCGGGCGCGCCAACCGCTCCACGGAGGCGGTCGCCGTGCGCAAGAAGGGGAAGCACAAGACCGTCGCGTACGCCTTCTCGGGCTCTTCGTCGACGCTGCCGGCCTTCATCAACCGCCCTGACGGCCTCCAGCACAACCTGGTCCGCTACAAGAACGGCTGGAAGCAGGTCGCGACCGGCTCGCCCGCCCCGCGCGCTCGAGCCCACCATCCGCTCGTCTACGCCGAGGGCTGGAACGCCCTGCTCGTCTACGGCGGATACACGAACGACGCCGTGAACGGGACCGGCGTTTTCACGCCGGAGAACTACCTCGGCGACCTCTGGATGTTCGACGTCGACACGGAGACCTGGGATGAGCTCGTCTTCGACGAGGCCGCCGGACCGGGCCACCGTGACAACGCGAAGCTGATCGCCGATGAGCACAGCGACGGCATCTGGCTCTTCGGGGGCAGCCAGTTCGACGGGTCCACCCTGTCCGATCTCTGGTACTTCGATCTCCACACAGGGACCTGGACGCGCGTGGACACCGCGATGACGGGGCCGGCGCCGGCGCCGAGGTTCGGCCAGTTCTACTTCTCTCGCAGGACCGCCACGGCCTACGAGCTCTACATCTTCGGGGGAGCGACAGCGGAGTTCGCGCCGGTGCTGCTCAACGACATGTGGAGATTGACGATCCCCCTCGGCTGCGGCGGCTGATCGCGAGTGAGCCCGGTGGGCTCACGCCTGGACGATCCGGCCCGGAAGCAGGGGAACAATGAGGCGGTGCCTCAGGGAGACCTCCTCATGATACCACGAGAGCCTGCACCTCCGAAAGCTGGATCACGATCCAGGTCGCTACCCTGGACGTGCTGACGCAGGGTGCCGCTCCCGGCGGCGACCCGCGGAGCTCTACCGCGCGTCAAGTCCAGCCGGGTGGGCCTCGACGATTGCCCACCCGGTCGGCCGCCCATTGAGGAGATCTTCATGCGTACATTGTTCCGCGGCGCCGCCGCTTTCATCGCTGTCTTGATCACCGCTGCGCCCCTGTTCGCGGCGGGCAACTCGATCCGGTTCGCGCGGGCGCAGCCCGAGGGGACGGTCGTCACTGTCAAGGGCGTCGTGTCTGTCCCCTCGGGCGCGTTCGCGCCCAACGACCAGGGGTTCGCCATCCAGCGCGGGCGCACGGGGATCTATATCCACGACGCGCTGGGCGGGAGCTATGAGCTCGGCCAGGTGGTCGTGGTGACCGGCACGGTGGAGAACAGCTTCGGCGAGGTCCTCGGCGTCCAGCCCACGGACATCGCCGTCTCCGGCTCCCATCCAGTTCACCCGGCCAAGCCGATCGACACGGGCGACGTGGGCGAGGATTCCGAGGGGACCCTCGTCCGCATCGGAGGCACGGTGGTGGACGAGGTCTTCGACGACGGGGAGTATGGCTACCGGTTCCACGTCGACGACGGCTCGGGCGAGGTCACTGTGTTCGTCTATGCCGGGACCGGCATCGACGTGAGCGGCATCGCCCTGGGGGACGACGTGGAGATCACCGGGTTCAGCGGCCAGTTTATCGATCACTACGAGGTGAACCCGCGGGTGCCCTCGGACATCGAGGAGCTCCCCTGAGCCTGCCTCGGGACGACGAGGCCTGACGGCCTCTCTTGTCTCCTCGGCGCACGACCGGGTGCCGTGTCGCCCAAGAACGAACCGGCCGGGAGGGCGGTGGAGGTCCGCCGAGACGGCCGGCGGTGGTGCAACTCCGGCCAGGATGCCGGACGAGGCGCCCGGCTGAGTTGCAACTCCGGCCAGGACCTCGAGCGAGGTAGTGCTCAATTTTGAGCAATGGGCACGCTGCCGCCTTGACGGTCGCATCGCCGGGCCGACCTCACCGGTCCCACGGAGGGCGCTCTGATATTGGACGCGTAGACAAGCATCCTACATCCGGAGGCGGCGATATCACTTCATCGACATGTGGCATGGGCATCGCGCGCGCCAGTTCGCGCATGAACGGAATAAACCCGCGGACGTACTCCTCGAAATCCGCTGCCGTGCCAATGTCACGGTTCAAGAACGGGTGTATCGCGTTGCCGCGTTGCTGTACGGTTTCCACGAAGCCACCATGGCGATCAATGATGTTCTCCTTGTTCATGAACTGGCGGAGGTCCTCAAACCGCACCTTCTGGGTGCCGGGCATGGCGACCTTGCTGCCTCGCTTCTTGGCATGCGGACTCTTGACATAGTCGGCGAGGAACACCACCAGGAATAGGCGTAGGTAGCACTCTGTGAGAGCCCGCAAGTGCACCCATGCGATGATCAAGGTCCCCGGGTCGTCTGGGCTAAGCCTCACCTCCTCAACACGCCGCCCGAGACCACGTGCGAGTGACGCCATCCAGTCGAGGCGAGTGTCCTTGAGGGCATCGAGCGTTTCCTGAGAAGGCCAGCCACCAGGATTAGACCAGAACGCGGCAACGCGCTCGGTGACTGCGGCCGCGTCACGGAGAGCCTCCTCCGTCGTGTCTGGCCTCGGGACGAAGGAGAGCATGAGGTTTATTCGCAGAGACCTCTCGAACTCGACCTCCCACCCACGGGCTGTCATCGCATCTAGATGGCTCCAATGCTTTTCCGGGTCGGCGTAGACAACTCGGTCGAAATCATCCTCCTCCAGCGTGACCACGTGCTCGCCGCGCTCTGCGTCGAGCCGCACGCCACTGACCCGCCGCTCTCGGTCGGCTCGAAAATGCTCCCCTACGGCTGGAACCGCATCCAGCTCCGCGAGCTTGGACATGGGATGCTCCACGTGTTCCAGAGTAAGTCTTACTCGCATGGGAGGAGGGTAGCACGGGCGCCGCGTGGTCCGTTGCCGCTCGCGAGCCACGGCGAAAAAGCCCCGTCAAACAGGCTGTACTCGCGCACGTGGGCTAGGACAACCCGTGTCCTATCTATGCAGAAACGCCGGGAAACATAGGCGATTCGTTGCTATCTTGCAGGGTACTTAGCAAAGCGCCCTGCCCCCGGCTGGTCCCCGGAAGCAGGGCTGCGGAACACCGGACGGTGGCCCGTCCAGCGCACATCGCACGCGCATCATGGGCCGTCGGTCGGGGAGAGGCAAGGCCCTGCATGGCACACGTGCTGCCGATGGCGAAGCGCGTCGAGGTCGTCGCGCATCTTGTTGAAGGCGCGGGCATCCGCCCGACGTCGAGGCTCACCAGCGTAAGCCAGCCGGCGATCCTATCCCTGCTGCTCCGCGTCGGGGAAGGCTGCGAGCGGCTGCACAACCGGCTCGTGCGCGACGTCGACGTCCGCACGGTCCAGGTCGACGAGATCTGGAGCTACGTGCAGAAGAAGCAGGCGCGCGTGCAGCCGGGAGACTCTGCCGAGGTAGGCGAGGCATACACCTTCGTCGGGATGGCGAGCGCGTCGAAGCTCGTGATCGCCTACCGCGTAGGGAAGCGCGACGAGGAGAACACCAGCGCGTTCATCAAGGACCTGCGCGCTCGACTGGTCACCATCCCGCAGCTCTACAGCGACGGATGGGCGCCCTACGTCGCCGCGGTCGGTGGCGCGTTCGCGCTTGCGGGCTCGGTCGACTACGCGCAGGTGGTGAAGCGCTACAATCGGAAGGCTCGCAAGGATGACGATCACCGCTACGAGCCGCCCCGGGACCCGTTCATCACCAAGACGCCGGTGTTCGGCGTGCCCGACATGCAGCGCGCGAGCACGTCGCACGTCGAGCGCCAGAACCTCACGATCCGGATGCACATCCGCCGCTTCACCCGGCTCTGCAACGGCTTCAGCAAGCGCCTCCCGCATCACAAGGCGGCCGTCGCGCTGCACATGGCGTTCTACAACTTCTGCCGCCCGCACGAAGCCCTGCGCGTGACGCCCGCCATGGAGGCCGGGCTGACCGATCACGTGTGGAGCGTGGAGGAGCTCGTCACCGCGGCGCTCTCCGAGGCACCGGTGGAGCCCCCGAAGCCCAAGGCGCTCAAGCTCCCGGAGCCGCCCGCGGGGGCGCCCACGACGCCCGCCAGGGCGCTGCCGAACGGGAGGGGGTTCCTCCGGCTGGTCGGGTCCGCGCCGGCTGCTCGGGTGGCGTCGCCCCGCCGCCCGCGCCGGGCGTCGCATCCACGCCCGCCGGCGCGGCCGGCTCCTTCTTCGTCCTCTTCCGGCCCTGGCCAGCCCGCCCGACCACGTAGAGCGACGGGAAGCGCGCCTCGCGCTGGGGATCGTACCGCAGGAAGCGCAGCCCGAGCTCCTGCACCTCGACGTAGAGCGGCTTGGCGAGCGTCCGCGCGCGCTGGAGCAGGTCGTACGCCTCGCGCGCCTTGGGGCTCAGCGCCGCGCCGAGCACGGCGAGAATCTGGGAGGCGAGCCGCCGGGCATCGGCGAGGTCTGTCGCGCGGTAGTGGATCGGATCCTTGGACACGACGTCGTGCCTGGCCTGGTAGATGTCCGCGTAGCCGAGGAGGTCGTACGCGCGATCGAGGTAGCCGGTGCCGGCGCTGAGGCGGCGGAGGACGGGACCGAGCTCCGGGTCGTCGCCGAAGTCGTCGGCAGCGAGCGGATCATATTGTCGAACGAGTCACTGACGCTCGAGAAGCCCACGAGCTGGCCGAGGCTACGGCGCTCTTCCGGAGTTCGCCGACGTGCACCTCCCGATGCCCGACTACACCGCGATCACAATCGATGAGTCCGCTCGCTCGCATCACAGTCCACTGCGCACATGAGGAAGCATGCCGTGCATGGAGGCGTACTGTGGGAACAAAAGGATTTTTGCCGAAACGCTGGTATCTTGCGATCGGACTCCTGGGCATGATGGGAATAAGCACAGAATCGATGGCCGACACATCGACCTATGCCGCCCACCACGTTGACACGATCAGTGCCAATAATTACACTTTCCCGACGAACGCAACGATCGCGGACGAACCGAACCCAATCGACGAGAACGAAGCAAGCGACGCACCTACATCGCCGGAATGGACGAAGAAACAGTGCCGCACGGCATTGGAGCACAACGTAAAAACGTGCAATGCGTCTCCACGAAATCTCCAACTGCCATGCATAGCGGCCGCCCTAATACTGTATCGCAGATGTCTCAAAAACGCGAAGTAGTTCAGAAAGTGCACAGCATGACACTCAACGACGAGATCACGGAGGTCGAAGGAGAAGCTGATGCACCGAGGTCATGCTCGTTCTGCGGAGATACAGAATCGAAGCTTGTAGCCGGGCCAGAAGCCAATATCTGCGCCGCCTGTACTCGCCTGGCCTGTGGAGTGCTAGGAATAAAGCTGTCCTCGAGCGATACCGAGTAGACCGATCTCGCTCGCGAGAGCCACGTCAGCGGCCCTTACAGTAGGAGGAGTTTCGATAGCGGATACAACGAACATCGATGGGCACTGGTTGCAGTCAATGACGGGACCGGGTTCATGCGTCGCGGGTCGCTGCACTACACCGGCTGCTACTAGCACCAGACGTTCCCGCGGCTGTTCTTCGGTGCGGGGCCCGCTTCCGACCGCCGCATGGGTGAGCTCGGGATCGCGCCCGCGTCAACAGGCCCCCGGACGAGCGCGGCGCGGCCTGCCCGATGTCCACTAGGGCGAGCGTGGCGCCGCCAGCCTCGAGCCCCTGGGGCGCGAGAGGATCATCTCCTCCAGGTAGAAGCGGTCACATCGCTGGCGGGCAACCTGGGCGAGCTCGAAGAGCGCGAGCTCGGCGCGATCGCCGTGCTCGTCACGCGGGCGCGGCCGCCGTTTACACCTCGCCGAGCTCGGTCGCGGCGCCGACGACGAGGGCCGCGAGCGCGAGTTCGGTCCAGGAGTAGGGGGCGGTCCTAACGGTTGCAGCAGAGCACGTGCGTGTCACCGGTCCAGCTCGCCGCTCGCAATTTTGGAGTCGGTCGAAGTCGTGAAGGCAGGCTCGTCCTCGGGGCCCAAACGTGACGCCGCCGTCGGTGCTCACACGTGGGATCTCCACCCGCGCGCGCGGCAGTGAGCCGGAGACAGGTCGGCCTCAGTAGAAATCGTACCTGGCGCCCAGGACAGGCATGAACAGCGGGAAGAGGGGGGCCGTGAGGGGCCCGCCCGGAAACCAGGCGGAGGCGGCTCCGTCGAGCCCAGTCGTGGTGTCGACGAACACCTGCTGGCCCGACGCCGGCCTCGGCACGGCGATGAGCACAGGCACCTCGATCCCCAGCGTGAGCTCGACCCGTCCGGCCAGCCTGACGCCGGCGCGCACCTCGGGCGCGACGTAAACGAAGCGCGCCGCCGCGCTCTGCTCGGACGGGCTGAACGACAGCACGCGGCTCGCCGACACCTGCGCGCTCGTGCGCGCGTCCGCCACCGCGCCAAACAGCCCGCCGGCGCCCAGCCGCACGTCGAGCAGGAAGACCTCGCCCGACGAGTATCCGACCCAGGCGCCGAGGAGCATGCCGCGGAGGGCCATCGCGTCGTCGACGCTCACCGGGTACGAAGCCCCGCCAACGGCCTCGACCTTCGCGCTGCGCCCGCGGACAGCTTGCTGCACGCTCAGGTAGCCCGCCGAGACGCCAAACGATAGGCCGTCGATGCCGTACCCCCCGCGGACGATCAAGCTGGAGCCAACCCCGAGGGGCTTGCTGCAAGGCGCCACGCACCCCGTCGACCCGTCTCCGCCGATCGACACAACGAGCGGCGCCGCGGCGCTCACCTCGGCGAGCAGGCGGGGCGGGCGGCGCGTCCCGCGTCCCCCGCGGTCCTCGATGGACTCGGCGTCGCGCTCCGGCCGGATCCCGCGCGCGCTCGGCTCCTCCCTCGTCGCCCCGGCGATCTCGAGCGCGGCCGTCTCCTGAAGCGGGATCAGCCGCGCCGTCACCTGGACCGCCGCCCCGCCGGCCACGTCAAGGCGCTGCTCGAACGGCTGGTACCCCGCCTTGACAACGCGGAGGGCGTGGGGGCCGCGAGGCACGCGAAGGGGCGTTTTGAGCGGGAGCTCGCCGCGCGATACGCCGTCGAGCTGGACCGTCGCGCCCGGCTCGCCGCCCACGATCCCGAGGGTCCCGACGGCGTTGTGAAGGAGCCTGACGACCAGCAGGATGTCGCGTTTTTCCTCGTCCTTGAGCCGATCGGGGAAATCGTGCAGCGCGCTCTCGTACAGCTCGAGGGCGTCCAGGTAGCGCTCGAGCTGTATGAGACACGCGGCGGCATTGGTCGTCCCATTCAGCGTCATGAACAACGTGCGCGACGCCTGGAACTCGGCGAGCGCCTCGGCCCAGCGCTCCTGATTGCGCAGCACGATCCCGCGCTCGAAGTGCGCGCGCGCGTCCTCGCGGCGCAGGACGGCACCGGGCCCGCCGGGCTGCGCGGCGGCGAGCGAGCCGAAGGACAGCGGCGCCAGGAGCACCGCGGCAACGAGAGGGCCCAAAACCGCGAAACGTCGGCGCTTCGTGCCCGGCATGGCGCGCGCCCTCATTCGAAGGAGTCTCCGACCAGCACGCCGCTGCGCTGCTTCCCGTGCTCCGCCGCCGCGGCTGCGCCGGGCGGGCACATGGAGATGACCTGCGTCGACGGCGGACATACGCACGCCGGGCCCTCGTTCGCCCGCGCCGAGCCTCGCACCGCGCCTGGCGCGGATCCGGGCGTCGACTCCATCGCCGCGCGATCCGCCGGCGCGTCGTACTCGGCGGCGACACCGGGCAACACGGGCTCGGGCGCCAGCTCCGGCGTCTCGGCGAGCTCCAGCGCGGCGGAGGAGTCGGCTTCGGCGGCCGCAGGCTCGGTGGTCGCCGCGGTCGGGAGGCGGCCGCGCCCGAACGGACGCGCGGCCCGCGCCAGCGCGGCGAGGTCCAGCGAGGGCGGCGAGACGCCGGCGTCCATGAGGGTCACGATCGTCTCGGCGTGCTGCGTGTCCCTGGAGAGGCGCACCCGATGCGTCTGCCCGACCCTCCCCGAGAGCTCGATGACGCCGTCCCGCCGCCGCGCCGGGACGCCGTCGACCTCGACCGCGGCGTCGGCGGGCAGGACGAACAGCTTCACCCGGCGCTCGCCGGCGCCGAGCCGATGCACGCCGGGCCGCGCCATGGCGGCGGGGGGGACCTCGGCGGCGTCGCCGGCCACCGTCGCTGGCTCAGGTCTGTCGTCCTCGGCGCCGGGCCGCTCGCACGCGCCCAGGGTCGACAGGAACACGAGCGCCGCCGTCGCGGCCATGTCGCGAGCCGTCATTGTCGGAAGCCCTCCAGGGGGAGCGGCGCGCGCTCGTACGAGCGCTCGCACGCGGTGTACTGATCCCGGGCGGCGGACGCGGCCTCGCCCAGGTAGGTGGCGCGCACGTCCGGCGGCAGGCAGTCGGTGTGCGCGGCGAGCAGGCGCTGCTTCAGCGCGTCCACGTCGATCATCCAGGTGTGGACGCTGTTGTCCGTGGCGACGGTCATGAGCCTTTGCCCTCCGTCGAGGAAGGCCAGGGCGATGACCGGCGCCGGCGCCCCGAGCACGATGGGCGCGCCCTTGCCGTCGGCGCTCCACAGGCGGACGGTGCCGTCGGCTGACGAGGTGACCACGCGCTCGCCGCCAGGGCTGAAGAGCGCGCAGAGGACCGCGCCCTCGTGCCCGCGCAGCACGATGGGATCGCCCCTGCCGTCGGCGCTCCACACCCGCGCGGTGCCGTCGTCCGAGGCGGTGACGACGCGCGTGCCGTCGGGGCTCCACGCGCCGGCGTACACGTCGCCGCCGTGGCCCTCGAGCACGACGGGAGCGCCCTCGCCGCCGGCGCGCCACACCCGGGCGGTGTGGTCGAGCGACGTGGTCAGGACGCGCGCGCCGTCGGGGCTCCACGCCGCGGCGGTGAGCCAGTCCTCGTGTCCGCGCAGCACGACGGGCTCGCCCTTGCCGTCGGCGCTCCACACGCGCGCGGTGCCGTCGTCCGACGCCGTGACGACGCGCGCGCCGTCGGGGCTCATGACGGCGGCGCGCACCTCGGCCTCGTGGCCCCTGAGCACGACGGGCTCGCCCTCGCCGTCGACCCGGAAGACGCGCGCCGTCCGGTCGAACGAGGCCGTGACGACGCGCGCGCCGTCGGGGCTCGGCGACGCGCTCGCCACCCACCCCTCGTGGCCCCTGAGCACGACGGGCTCGCCCTTGCCGTCGACCTGGAAGACGCGCGCCGTCCGGTCCTCGTAGGCCGCGACGACGCGCGCGCCCCCCGCGGCGATGGACGCCGCGTGGAAGAAGCCGAGGTGAGGGCGCCGGTGCGGCATCGATCGGAGCGGCTCGGCGCTCCACACCTTCGCCGTGCGGTCGAACGAGCGCCCCCTCGGATCGGACGCGGCGGTGACGACGCGCGCGCCGTCGGGGCTCCACGCCGCGGAGCGGAGGGGCGCGCGGTGCCCGGCCAGGACGAGCGGCGGGCCGCTCCCGTCCGCCGGCCAGAGGCGCGCCGTCCTGTCCGCGGAGGCGCTGGCGACGTACTCGCCGTCGGGGCTCCACGAGACGAAGCTCACCGCGAGCGTGTGACCGGTCAGGACGACCGGCTCGCCCTCGCCGTCGACGCGGAAGACGCGCACGCTCCGATCGGCCGACGCCGTGGCCACGCGCAGGCCGTCGGGGCTCAAGGCCAGGTGGGTGATGCCGTCCTCGTGCCCGGCGAGCACCACGGGCGCGCTCGCGCCGGTGAGCCTGAAGACGCGCGCCGTCCGGTCGCGTGAGCCGGTGACGACGCGCGCGCCGTCGGGGCTTACCGCCACGGCGACCACCTCGCCTGTGTGCCCGCGCAGGACGAGGCTCCTGCCCGTCGCGCCCGGCGTCCAGACGCGCGCCGTCCGGTCGCTCCCGGCGGTGACGACGCGCGCGCCGTCGGGGCTCCACACGACCGCGTTGATCGGGCCGCGGTGGCCGGTGAGGACGATCGGCTCGCCCTTGCCGTCGGCGCCCCACACGCGCGCCGTCCCGTCGTCCGCTGCCGTCGCGACGCGCGCGCCGTCGGGGCTCGCAGCCACCGCCGTCACGCCGCCGCGATGGCCCGTCAGCTCCACCGGCGGGGCCGCGCCGTCGGCGCGCCACACGCGCGCGGCGCCGTCCTCCGAGCCCGTGAGCACGCGCGCGCCGTCGGCGCTCCACGCGGCCGCGAGGATGGCCCCGCCGTGGCCGTTCAGCTCCACCGGCCGGCCGGTGCCGTCGGCGCGCCACACGCGCGCCGCGCCGTCGGCGGAGGCCGTGAGCACGCGCTCGCCGTCGGGGCTCCACACGGCCGCGGCGAGGGGGCCCGCGTGCCCGTGGAGGGTCGCGCGGAGCGCGTTCGTGGCGAGGGCGTCGCTCGCCAGCTCGACCCAGCCGCGCCGCATCGCGGGCAGCTCCACCTCGGGCAGGAGCTTCATCGCCAGCGGGAGCCGGGCGCGCACCGCGAGCTCGCGGAAGCCCGCGAGGATGCTGGCGTCGTGCGCCTCGGAGCGCTTCTTCTCGGCGAACCACCGCAGCCGGTCGGCCTCGCGCCGGGCCTCGGCCTCCTCGACGCGCAGGCGGTCCGCGCGGAGCTTCTGGTAGTACGCCACGGAGCCGAGCGACGCCGCGCCGGCCGCGACCAGGAGCGACGCCGCGGCCGCGGCGGCGAAGCGGCGCCGCCGCGCGCGCTCCTCGGCGAGCCTGGCCTCCGCCTCGGCGCGCTCGCGGAGGTGCGCCTCCTGCTGCCGGCGCTGCTGCCGCTGCTCGAAGACCTTGCGCGCCAGCCAGTCGTGGCCGATCTCGAAGTACCGGCTCCCCTGGTGCTCCGCGGCGTGGAGGATGGCCGCGCCCTCGAGGGCCCTCAGCGCCGGCCCGAGCTCGTCCGCGGGGAGGATCCGGAGCAGCTCCTTCTCGGTGCGCAGCGTGCGGCTGCCGTCCGCGGTCACCAGGTGGTCCTCGAGCAGCCGCCGCGCCCCGTCGCGCAGCGCGCCGAGGCCGGCGAGCGTCGCCTCGAGGTAGCGCTGCAGGATCGGCTCGGCCTCGGCCGCGCTGGCCGCCGCGCCGCCCTCCTCGCGCTGCTCGAAGAGCGCGCGGCACACGATCTGCGCGTACGCCGCCTGCGCCTCGGCCTCGCCGACCGCGGCCTGGCCGGGCACGCGCACCTGGAGCATGAGCGGGCGCACCTCCGCCGGCGTCCACGCCTGCGGCGGCTCGCCCGCGGCGGCCGCCTGGCAGACGGCCTCGCAGAGCTCGGCGACCGTCAGAGGGCCGACGCGGAAGCCGTGATCGAGGAGCCGGTGGTGCTCGCGCAGCCGATCGCGGAAGCGGCCGAGGTAGTCCTCGCGGAGCGACAGCACGAGGCGCAGGTTGCGGGTGGGCAGCGCGGCGAGGCGGCTCACGCAGGCGAAGAACGCCTCGGCCTCGGTCGCGGCGCGCGCCGCGTAGAGCAGCTGCTCGATCTGATCGAGGTAGACGACCACGAGCCGCGGCGACCCGCGCGCCACGCGCTGCGCCGCCGCGATCAGCGCGTCCGCGGGCGAGGCGCCGGCCGGCCGCTCGCCGAGGCCGAGGGCGCCGTACACCGCGTCGGCGAGCCAGCGCGTCGGGTCCTGATCCTCGGGCCAGGCGTCGACCCGCGCCACGCGGATCTCCTGCTTCTCGATGAGCGACGGGAGGACCGCCGCCTGCACCAGGGACGACTTGCCGGCGCCGGACGGCCCGAAGACGGTGACGCAGCGGTTGGCGAGGATGGATCCCTCGAGCTGGTAGGCGAGGTCGCCGCGCCCGTAGAAGCGATCACGGTCGGAGGCGCGGTAAGGTTGCGGGCCAGGGAAGGGGTTCTTCATCGTGAGGCTCCGGGCCATGTCGCGATCAACCCGGGTGGGGCGCGCTCCCGGGGGCCGCGCACTTGTCGGGTGATTCCGAGCGGGTCACCCAGCGCCGGAGGTCGATGTTCACCGTCCCCAGCCAGGCACCGGGGAGCACGCGGACGTTGTAGGCCACGCCAGGCGCCGTCTTCTGAGCCTCTCCCCAGGCGCCGAGGGCGCCGCCGAGATCGCGCGCCGCGCCGCCCTCGCACGAGAGCTTCCCCGTCCAGGCCGCGCCGCCGGTGTCGAGCGCCGCGACGTTGAACGAGCACGCGTCGAGGTCGCAGGCGTGGCCCGGACCCACGGCCGAGCCGGCGCAGTCTCTCTTGTCGTAGACCACGCTGAAGCACTCGGGATAGTCCGCGAAGAAGAGAGAGGCCCCCTGGAGCTTCCGGCCCGACGAGCTCGACGCGCTCACGGAGGCCCCTCCGAGCGCGGCGGCGTCGATCGAGAGGGCCGCGGTGGTCGACTGCTCGGCCGCCACCTCGATCGTCCCCGCCCGGATCGCGCGCGTCAGCACCTTCACGTAGCTGGTCCCCGCCTCGGCGAACAGGCCGGTGCACGCGCCGCTCGCGTTCAGGTAGACTGCCGAGAGCCTGCTCTCCGCGAGGTCCGTCAGCGTGACGCTGGCGCTCCGCTCCGAGGACGCGCCGGCCGCGGGGGCGACCGCGAGGGCGCCGCCGAAGTCGGCGGAGAGCCTGCCGTCGAGCACGTCCCCGTAGCGCAGCGCCACCAGGGACCAGCTCGGCGCCGCGGTGTCCTGATCCCCGTCGAAGCAGGCGTTGGTCTCGGGCTGGTCCCCGAGCAGACGGCGTCCGAGGCTCGCGGCGCCGCTCGCCGGCGTGCGCGCGCGGTAGTCCGGCGCGAGCTCCTTGATCGCCTGGTCGAGCGTGACCGTCGCGACGCTCGCGCACGCCGTGAGCTGGAGCGCGGCGAGCGTCGCGATCACGAGTCGGGTCGGCGAGGGCTTCCTGTCATCATCGATCTTCACGGTGGATCCTTCCTTCGGGCGCGGCATGGCGCGCTCGCGATGAACGTGCGCCGCGCGGCTACGGCGAGATGGCCAGCAGCACGTCCTCGATCTCCCCGGCGAGCCTCTCGACGTCCGCCGACGCGTCCCGGGCGAGCCAGTCGACATCGTCCTTCCGGCGGTAGATCTCGGCGCGGATCCGCGGGACGACAACGAGCTCTTCGTCCCCGGTGAGCTCGTCGGCGAGCAAGGTCACCGAGACGTCGCACACCTTGGTGCTGCCCTCCGGCTCGGGGATCCGCAGGGTCACCGTGGCGGTCGCGCTCTCGACGTCGAGGCGCGCTGTCGCGCGGCCCTCGAAGTGGGCTGACAGGGCCTTGCCCACGGACCGCAGCAAGGCCTGGATCGCACCCCGCGGCGTGTCGCCTTCGAGGCGGGCGCGGAGCGAGAGGCCCACCGTCACGGACGACGAGCCGCCGAAGTCGAGAGGCTCGTCCTGGTTCGTGTGTTCTTCCATGGTCATTGTCGCGGTCCTCGGGGCGATCCCTCTCGCACCCTCTCTGGCGCAGAGATGCCCCCATGAAACGCACGACGCCGAGCCCTGTCATCTTAAGAGAAATCAAGGTGAGCGCTGCGCGCGCCGAGGCGAGCGTCCCCCGCCTCGCTCACCTTCAATACGTTTAAGACCAACAACCGTCACGAACGCCGGCGCCGGACGTCGTGAGGGGTGAAGCAGCGCCCTCCCTGTCAGTCGATGGGCGATGGGCCGCTGCGTCGAGCCTGCACCTGTCGCGACGGCCGCCTCTCATCTGTCGGCCGGAGGGTGGAGGTCTGTACCGAGCAACCCTTCTGGCGAGGCGCGCATGATTCTCAGCGATCAGAACATCCAGCACGTGAGCACGATCACCCACGATGGCAAGGTCGTGTGCTTCGGCACCGGTCTCGACGGCACCCTCTGGTACACCGTCAAGCGCAGCGGCTTCGAGGACACGGCCCTGAACGACGACACCGACCCGTTCGGCTTCGAGGGCTGGAAGAAGCTCCGGCTCGGCGAGTCGATCCCCGACCCGTCGGTCATCGAGCGCGAAAAGAAAACCCTCTCGGACGCCGGCGGCAACGTCCTCGTGAAGAGCGTGTACGGCGGCTCGGACCAGGTGGTGAAGAGCGTCGACGCGCCCGTACAGGTCGTGTCGGCCTTGAATCAGCTGTTCGTGTTCCGGCAATCGCCGGGCGGCAAGATCCTCGTGAACCGCTTCGTGCTCGACGGCATGACCAACGAGCTCGTGCCCAGGCTCGAGGTGCGGTTCCGGCGCAGCAAGCAGCGGCTCAAGCCGCAGGAGTCCGCCGCCTCGAAGCACGGCGGGAGCTTCGACAACCTCGACTACCGCGACATCGACGGAAACAACTTCTACGAAGGCGCCCTGGAGCTCGGCTTCGTCGGCACGGTGGCGAGCGGGTGGTTCTCGCCCGTCTTCGTGCCGACCGCCGAGAGCGATCGGAACCGCTGGCACCTGTTCGTCCACGATGCGACGGAGAGCAAGCTGGTCCTCTACACGGTGGGCGCCGACGACAACGGCCTCTTCGACGTCAAGGACTACCTCTACGCCCGGCAGGACCCCTCGCACCCGAAGAACACCATCTACCAGTCGGTCCCGGGCATCGTCCGCCGGACGATCGAACTGAAGGGGCTGACCGTCGCGGGCGGCCCGTCGGCGACGACATACGATCTGCAAAAAGAGGTGATCACCGACTCGGGCCCGCAGCTCATGCGCGACACCATGCGGGTGATGCTCGCGGTGCCGGTGAAGGCGACCGGCAGCGACGTGGTGAAGACCGCGGTGCTCGATTTCGCGCTGGCCGCGGACGGCGCGCTGTCGCAGATCGACCAAACGCCGGACACGAGCGAGATCCTGCGCAGCGAGCAGCGCGAGGTCATGACGCCGCTCGCGCTGTTCGACGACATCAAGGAGATCGCCGACGCGTCGCCGCCGCCCTTCGGGACCATCGTCGCCACCGAGCGGGGCGGCGACGACAACCTCCAGATCCGGTCCAACGACTCGCTCCCGGCGGATCTCAAGGCCGGCGCCAAGGTGAAGATCCGGGGCACCCAGAGCTACGACGGGCACTACAAGGTGCTCAGCGTCGACGGCGCGACGTTCAAGGTCGCGGCCAGGTTCGAGAACAACGAGGCGGGGTTCTGGGAGGTCGCGCCGGACAAGCAGACCGGGCTCGTGTTCGACAACATGGTCGTCGGCGCGGAGAAGACCGCGGACGGGAAGCTCATGATCCTGTGCCCGGCGCACGATCTGAAGGTCGGCGACGAGGTGCAGATCTCCGGCACCCAGGAGTATGACGGGATCTTCCCGATCGCGTCGGTGGTGGCGAGCAAGAAGGCCTTCGTGCTGAACGCGCCGTACTTCACGGGCGAAGCGGCGAACCTGAGCAAGGTCGTCCGCCGGGGGCTGCGGATGGATGGCAATGACCGGGTGGAGACTCCGGACCTGGAGCTCATGCCGCCGAGCCCGGCGCGGGACCTGGGCCGCACGTTCTCGGCCTGGGTGCGGGTGGACGCCGCCGACGGTCTGGAGCAGAGCCTGGTGAAGGACAGCGGCGGGATGATGAACCTCGCCCTCGGCAACGACAACAAGGTGAAGCTCGTCGTGCGCATGAGCGACGGCGGCGCGCGGACCGTGACCGACCCGAACGCGATGCCCGCCAACGCGTGGGTGCATTATGCGGGCTCGGTCGATTACGTCACGAACAACGGAGGCGAGACGCGGATCGCCCTCTGCCGGGACGGCGTCGAGGTCGCGCAGCAGGTCATCGCCCATGGGGCGCCCTGCCACCTGAACGACAGGGTTCTGCAGTTTGACGGCGTGGACGATCACGTCGCGATCAAGGATTCTCCCCCGGACGTCGCGAACAAGAGCTTCTCCGTGGAGCTCTGGATCAAGCGGGACCGTGTCGACGTCAAGGAGTTCGCGATCACCCAAGGCCCGCATACCACGAATCAGTGCGTGCACATAGGCTTCCGCGAGAACAACGCGTTCGTATTCGCCTTCTGGGGAAATGACGCGACTACACCGCTGGCGTATACCGATCTGGGATGGCACCACTGGGCGTGCACCTACGACGCAACGACGTCCACCCAGCGTGTCTATCGCGACGGCGCGCTCGTCACCGAGCACGTGACCACCGCTCACTTTCAGGGCAGCGGCACCTGGACCATCGGAGCGCTGGGCGGCGGTTATCGCTTCAAGGGCGGCATCGCTGACGTGCGACTCTGGAATCGTGCGCGCACGGAGGCCGAGATCGCCGAGCAGATGACCCAGCGGCTCACCGGTCGCGAAGCGGGGCTCCTCGGGAACTGGCCGCTCGACGACGGGACGGTGCTCGACGACGGGACGGTCAAGGACATGTCGCCCGCCAAACGGCACGGTAGCTTGACGGGCCCGGCCTGGCAGCGCACGGCCTTCTTGCACCCGCAGATCGTGCCTCCGGCAGCGCCCGGCGCGAAGCTCGCCAGGACCATGAAGTTCGACGGGGTGGACGACTTCATCGAGGTTCCCAGCGCCGCGGCGTTGCTCACCGGTACCTTCACGGTGGCCGCGTGGGTCAAGGCGACGGGGGGAAAGGGCCGCTATCAGTCGCCGCTGTCGTGTCGTGGGAACGGCTTCACGGGCTTCGTGCTCGAGGCCAACGACAGCAATCAATGGAACTGCCGCGTGGGGAGTGGCAACGCCTGGACCTTCTTCTGGGGGCCGGCTGTGGACTATGGGACATGGACCCATCTCGCGATCACCTACGATGGTACGAAGTGGCAGCTCTACGAGAACGGGATCCTCAAGGGATCCCTCACGGCCGCATACAAGCCGCCAACCCGACCTATGCGTATCGGCGCAGGCGCCATCACCAGCGCAGGCGCTACCTATGGCAATCCGACCGACTACTTCGATGGTTGCGTCGCGGACGTGCAGATATGGAGCTCCGCGCGCTCGGCGGCCGACATTCAAGCGGACATGTACCGCAAGCTCACCGGCAAGGAGAGCGGCCTCGTGGGCTACTGGCCGCTCGACGCCGACCCCGACGATCTCTCGCCGAACAAGCGGAACGGCTCGTTCAAGGGCAACCCGGCGCTGGTGAGCGCGGGCTTGACGCACACCATCGGTCAGGGCTTCTTCGGCGAGATCTCCGGCGTGCAGATCTGGGAGGATGCGCGGTCCGCGGCCGACGTCAAGGCCACCATGCACGTGAACCTGAGCGGCAAGGAGACCGGGCTCGCCGCCTATTACCGCATGGGCGCGATCGTCTACGACGAGCAGCCGCCGATCATCCCGGACTTCTCGCACCATGGCAGAAACGCCGTGGTGCACGGCGACCCCTACGCAGGCGCGCTGCGCCTCAACCGCGCGACGGGCTCGGGCATGAAGGTGGTCAAGTACGGCAGCGAAGAGCTCCTGGCGGTCAGCCAGCGCGGCGTCTACGAAGAGAGCTTGGAGTTCCGGGTGACCTCGCCCGACGCGGCGTTCGATCCGAGCGACGCTGACGGCACCGGGCTCAAGCTCTTCGCCTTCTCGTACTGGGGCAAGAGCAGCCGCGGCAGCAAGGAGAGGAAGGAGTTCCCGGCCTGGAGCGTGCAGCAGAGCGATTTCGCGAGCCTGGGCGGCGGCTGGTACAAGGCCACCTGCCGGGTGGTGGTGCCGGATGGGGTCAGCCTCATGCGCGCCTTCGAGATCTCGGACGTGCGCGGCAAGTGGGGGACCGAAAGCGCGCCGCCGGCCACGGAATGGACGTCGATCGACGTTCGCAAGCACCGCATCCGCCTGATCTCGGACGCGGTGACGCGCGACAGCTACACGGACGTGACGGCGCTCTCGTCCTTGCCCGCGCAGGCGCAGGCGGTGCTGACCAACCTGACCAGGGTGGACAGGGCGGAGGCCAAGGTGAGCCGCGTCGAACAGCAGATCCGCGATCTCACGGAGCGGATCGACATCGTGAACTACAGAGCGCACTACATCAGGGAGAAAGACACGCTCGAGACGATCACGATCCCGCACATGCAGTCGCAGAAGACCAAAGCGGAGAATGAGCGCCAAAAGATCAAGGACGATCCGTGGAGCTACTACCACCGGGTGCTCAACCTGCACAGCGGCAGGGATATGACCGCTGGCGATGAGAAAATCGTACTCCAGTACGGCCAATGGCGTGAGGAAGACCAGAGCTATCAGAACTGGCGGTTCGAGGACCGCGGAGACGGATATTTCCATATCCTCCACCAGCGCAGCGGGTTGGCCCTGACCGTGCTGGGCGCCGGGGGAAAGGACGCGGATCTCCGGATCGAACCGCTGAGCGCCGCGTCGCACATGCAGTGGAAGCTCCACTGCCTGAATTCCAGCGAGAGTTACTATAGCCTCAAGCCGAGGCACAATGAGAACCTCTACGTCGAGATCGCCAGGGAGTCGACGCGTGACGCAGCGGCGCTTCAGCTCTGGGACTGGAGGAACAAGAATCACCAGAAGTGGCATGTGCTGAAGACCAGCGAGCTGACCAAAGAGGCCAAGGAGGCCATCGCGCGCGAGGAAGCGACGATGGTGAGCCTCGATTCGCAGATCCAGTTGAAAACGGAACGCCTTGGTGAGCTCGGCAGGATGCTCACGGACAATGAAGACCTCGCGACGCTGCAGAGCCAGCTCACGACCGCGCAGACCGACCTGAAGGTGTACCGCGAGGACGTCAAGACCATGAACACCGCGTTCATGAACGGGCTCGTCAAGGCCCCGCCGGCGACCATGCCGGCCATCGCGACGGACGATCGGAATCTGGTGACGGCCGGCGCGGTGCTCGATTTCGCCCAGCCCACGGGCAGGGTTCGGCTCGCGGAGAGCTGCGAAGGCAACGTGCTGCTCACCTATTTCGATCCGCAGGGCCGCATGCGCGCGACCCCTTACGACGCTGCGGCGGACAGCCGCAACGCCACGTTCGAGCAGTGGCTGCCCGACGCCGTGCGCACCTCTGCCGACATTCGCGACAGCGGCGATAAGGTGACGCTGGCCCAGGCCGTGAGCCTGCCTGCGTACGGGTGGACATGCGAGGCCTGGGTGCAGTACCCCCTGGCCACCAAGGACGATGGAACGGCGTATGGCACGAACGTGGTGGCCAGCGCGGACACCACGCTCGATGCGCCGCTCCTGGTGCGAAAGGGCAGCCGGCTGGGGCTGATGGTCGATGGCTGGATCTTCGACAGCGGCGTCGACCTCGGGCGGACGCTCGCGGCGGGGTGGCACCACGTCGCGGTGGCGACGAGCAGAGGCACCACCGCCTTCTACGCGGACGGCGAGAAGATCGGCAGCTGCGAGACCTCGCAGCCGGCCATCCGTTTGAATGGCACGACGGACTACGTGGAGGTACCGGCGCACACGAACCCCACGAAGGCCATCACAGTGTCGATCTGGGCGCGCAGCGCGACCCCGAACTGGAACGATGATGGCTTCCTGGTGAGCAAGCGGGACG
The DNA here is from genome assembly GCF_051521455.1 of Sorangium sp. So ce887. NCBI lineage: Bacteria > Pseudomonadati > Myxococcota > Polyangiales > Polyangiaceae > Sorangium > Sorangium sp. So ce887. The sequence continues at coordinate 9,491,423 of NZ_CP150354.1, forward strand.
CGTTCATCATGCACCCCACAAAAGACAGCCGGACGATCCAGTTCGATGTCTGGATCGGCGACCAGAAGCGGAAGTGCGCCAGCTTCACGCCGGCCGACATCCAGGGCTGGCACCTGTACACCGGCACGTTCGACGGCAATTACATCTGCCTCTACATCGACGGGGAGTTCGTCGCCGAGCTCGCCGTCGCCGGGACGATCCAGGAGGACTCGGGCCCGATGTACATCGGCTACGACGACGCCGACAACCGCCGTTTTTTCAACGGCGATATCGCGGAGGTGGCTATCTGGAGCTCGGCCCGATCCATGGAGGATGTTCGAGAGGACCTCTACCGGTCCTTCAAAGGCGACGAGAAGGACCTCGTCGGCTACTGGCGCATGGACGACATCGACGAAGGAGGGGTGCGGACGGTCAAAGACCTCACGTCCAACAAGCGTCATGGCCTCGTAAAGGGCGCGCCGACGCACGCGACGATCACGACCGCGCGGGCCATCGATATCAAGATCCTCGGCAACGCATCCTCCGGAGGCAGCCCCGTGGGTCGGCTCAGCGAGGTTCGCATCTGGAACCTAGGCTTGACCGACGCCGAGGTCGCGGCCCACGCTCGAGCGTCGATTTCGGGCGACGAGCCGGGGCTCATCGGCTACTGGCCCTTCGATGAAGGCACGGGCGAGACCGCGTCCGATCGCTCGGCCGGCGGCCTGGCGCATGGGACGATGGTCGGCGTGGACTGGGTGGGCTGCACGGCGAACATCGGCAATCCGGGCAGCAAGGTGCTCACCCTGCCCGACCGGGGCAGCTCGTACGTGCAGTGCCCGACGGTCACGCTGGCCAGCAAGAGCTTCACGGTCGAGTGCTGGGCGCGGCGCAGCGGCGCGGACATGGGCCAGCAACAGAACATCGTCTCCATTGCCCACGGGAGCACCAGCGTGGTCATCGTTGTCGGGTTCGGCACGACCAACAGGATGTCCCTGGCATTCGCTGGCAATGTCTTGGAGGCGGATTTGGTCTGCACGGATGCGGACTGGCACCACGTTTGCGGCACGTACGATCACCTCACGAAGAAGCAGCGCATCTACTGCGACGGCGTGAAGGTCGGGGAGGTGACGGCGACGGCCGACGTCAGCGTGTCCGGCCCGCTCACGATCGGCAGGTCCCCCTCGGGAAAGTTCAATTTCAGGGGCGACATAGCCGAGGTGCGGATCTGGGACGGGGTGCGCACGGACGCCGAGATTCGCGCGACCATGCGGCGCCGCGTCGCGGGCACCGAGGCGAACCTGGTCGCCTATTACCCCCTGGACGAGGTGAGCAAAGACAACAAGGTCAAGGACAAGAAGGCGGGCGTGGACCAGGGCGAGCTCAAGGAGCGCGCCAAGCTGCTCCTCACCACCTCGCTGCCCGCGGCGGGAGCGGAGAGCCTGATCACCGTGGAGTACAGCTCGATCGAGGTCAGCCCCGAGGGGAAGAAGCAGGCCTTGATGAGGCGCTTCTTCGGGTTCACCACCGGAGGCGACGTGCAGCTCTTGCCCGAGCAGCGGGTCGACGAGCTGACGTTGCAATGGGTCGGCAACACCCAGATCAACCCGACGCTGCTCGGCTACATCGAGGGCGCGCCGCCGGTTCCCTCGGAGAACCTCACGGTGGATGAGGACTACAGCGGGGCCACGACGGTCACCCTCAGGCAGTCGGACGAGACGAGCTATAGCTGGCAGCGCAGCGAGACGACCCACGAGGCGTTCAACATGGACGGGTTCCTCGGCGGCGTCTGGGAGGTCAACCAGTCGGTCGGCGTGGGGGCCGAGGTCGAGACGAAGCTCAGCGAGGGCCAGGCAGGCGCGACTTTCAACTACGCCTTCGAGAAGAGAGGCACCAAGGACACATCGGTCACGGCGTCGTCCAGCCTCGCCATGAGCGACAGCCTGACGCTCTCGGGCATCGCCGAGGACAAGGCCTCTTGTCCTCTGGTGGGCAAGCGCTGGGTGCCGAAGAACGTGGGGTATGCGCTGGTGATCTCGGGCATGGCCGACGTCTTCGTCACCAAGCTCAAGCGGAGCGGCCGCATGGTGAGCTACGATATCCGGCCGGTCGAGGGGGTGCCGCTCGACGTCAACACGATCACGTTCCTGATCAACCCGACCTACACGCTCAACGGGAGCCTGGACGGCATGGTCGGATCGATGCCCGCGGATCCGACGTTCTACCCGCACGTGCCCGACATGCGCTCGCAGTATGGCTCGCTCTACCCGGCGAGCTACTTCCGGCTCAAGCAGGCCTACGCGCTCAAGGACGCGATCGAACGGCACGACAAGGAGCGAGAGAGCTTCTTCTACAACTTCAGCGCGGACCAGGTCGACCAGCTCGACGCGCTCGGCGAGCAGAACGCTCCGAGCGTCCCCGAAGACAACACCGAGGTGCCGTCGGAGGTCAAGAAGGAAGATCTGGACGCGATGAAGCAGCAAAACGAGGAGAAGAAGAAGCAGCTCAAGAGCGAGGCCGAGAAGCGAAAGGCGGAGATCAAGGGCAAGCACAATAGCCTCGAGGGAAGGGTGCGCGCGGGCGGGGCCTTCGCCGACTGGCAGCTCCGCATGGAAAACATCCAGACCAAGGCGGGCAAGCGCAACGTCGTCAACACCTACGTGTGGGACGGCGACGGCGGGCTCCGCGCGGAGGAGCAGAGCTTCGCCAGCACGATCGAGCATTCGATCAGCACGGAGACGAGCCACAGCGGCGGCGCCGGCGGCTCTGTCGACGCGGCGGTCTCCGCGTTCAAGTTCACCCTGTCGCTGGTGGGCTCGGGCGGTAAGGTGGACGCGAGCAGCAAGAAGCTGAGCACGAGCAAGAGCCTCGAGCTCAGCGTGGACCTCTCGGGCGTCGAGAAGAGAGGCCTGACGGATCCGCAGGACAACCCGCTCGTGCCCGGGGAGAAGGTGGATCGTTATCGGTTCATGACGTTCTACCTGGAGGGCAGCACGGACCACTTCAGCGACTTCTTCAGCTACGTGGTGGATCCGGTGTGGCTGATGAGCAACGACGAAGAGGCGCGCGCGCTGCGCCAGGCGCGCGCCGCCAAGCCGAACAAGTGCTGGCGAGTGCTGCACCGGGTGACGTACGTGGAGCGGCCTGTGCTCATGGGCTTCGGCCGCGACACGCGCGCGCTGGCGGTGGGCGATGTGGACGAGGTGGTGACCGACTACTTCGCCGATCTGGAGCGCAAGCAGCTGGCGCTCGACGTCCGGCTCGGCGGCATCGAAGACAAGCTCGCGGACATCATCAGCAAGCTCAGTAAGTGACGCGTTCGACGTCGCCGCGGCCGGCGGGGGGGCCGGGCCGGTCGCGGCGGCGTCACCACGGAGGAGACCATGCTCGAAATCGAATACGCCCAGGTCGCGCAGGGGAAGATCCTGGACAAGTACGACACGCTTTACGGCATCTCGAAGGAGCTCGTGGACCGCATCGGCAAGGGTACGGCCACCCCGGAGGAGCTCACCACCTACACCCAGAACGCGGACCGGCTCGTCGCGAAGTTCAAGGCCGACATGCGCCAAACCGAGCCGGAGGCCTACAGCGACCTCGACATCGAGATCATCACCGCCATGGCCGCAACAAACTACGCGAGCTTCCAGCGCAATGATGAACCCTTCGCCAAGGTCGTGCCCCCTGCCAGTGTCGCCGAGTCCCTGAAGGGCAACAAGCCGCCCGCGTTTTACGGGTTCGGCGCACCTCTGCGGCACTCGGAGAACCTTGCGCCGGACCAGGTCGTGAGCCAGTTCGGGCTCGATTACAAGGACACACCCTACCTGTTCAAGGACGGTGATTCCGACAAACCGGTGCCCTTTTTGTTCTCCGTGGTGTCGCCGATGAACCAAGACCTCCGGGACACGCTCCGGGTGCCGCTCGACCCGCGCATCTTCGAGCGCATCGCGAAGCTCGCCAATGATCCCACGCGCAGCGAACTCATCAGGGAGATGGCCTCCACGATGACCAGCAAAGACGTAGCGTACATCGCCGTGCGCGGCACCGGCTCCCAGGACGAGACGAATGCCTTGGTCCAAAAATACAAAGATCTGGGATACGCAGTCAGGGCGAAGAGCGCGGACCCACCCTACACCGGCAACACCATGCCGCAGTACGGCCAGACACTCGAAAGCGAGAGCTCCTTCTCGGATCTGATCCAGGAGATGTGCGCAGCCCCGAGCAGCGGGAAGACGCCGCTCGGCGGCGAAGGGACGGCCATCTATCTATCGGTGCCGAAGCGGGGGAACACAGGCACGGGCGATCCCACGCTGCCGCGGGGGTCGGACAAGATCAAGATCGCCGAGTGGAAAGGCCGGCAGTGGGAGATGACGGCGAGCAAGGAGGATCTCGACGCGCACTACGAGCACGCGCTCGCCGGGTTGTCCGACGAAGCCAAGGCAACCCTCAAGTCGCAGATGGTCACCCACGACACGCTGACGGCGGCCTTTGCGGAGGGCCGCGCCAGGGAGCTGGCGGGCGCGGAGCTCAAGCCGCAGGCGAAGAAAGGGCTCAAGCGGCACGAAAATCGCGTAAAGCGCAGCATCGTGGCGAAGACGCTGGGGCGCGTGATCGCAGCGCTGCGGTTCACGGACAAGGACAAGGACAAGAAGAAGAAGAGGAAGAAGAAGAACGCCGACGGCTCGGACGAGCGCGAAGAGAGTCAGCGCAAGCGCGCTTCGTCGGGGGATTGAGCGCCTTCCGCGCGTTCCAGGCGCGCGAGGGCAGCACGGCCGCCGTCAACACCTACGACAACCAGATCGTCACCTGGAGGACGGGCTGGGGCGGCCTCGGCTGGGTGGGCAAGGTGATGGAGCGGGCGACCGCCAGCGACGCCGTGCGCGAGGCGCTGGGCGCCGCCGGCGTCCGCTCAACCCGCCTTTCCCTGCTTGGCATACTCCTTCCGGATGCCCTGCAGGAGGTCCTCTACCGTGAGGGGACGGCCGCCCTCTTTCAAGGCCTGCAGCGAGGCGTAGCGGATCACGTTCATGATCGCGCCCCCCGCGAGCGCGTGCTCGCGCGCGATCTTCTCCAGGTCCACGGAGCCGTCGAGCCTCGCCCTGGGTGAGAAGCCCTGCCGCCACAGCCGCACGCGCTCCTCGGCGCGCGGCATCGGAAAGTAGATGATCGACTCGAACCGCCGCGCAAAGGCGTCGTCGAGGTTGTCGCGCAGGTTGGAGGCCAGGATCGAGATCCCGTCGAAGGTCTCGATGCGCTGCAGGAGGAAGGAGACCTGCTGGTTGGCGTAGCGGTCGTGCGCGTCCCGCGTCTCGCTGCGCTTGCCGAAGAGCGCGTCGGCCTCGTCGAAGAACAATATCCAGCCCCTGCGCTCGGCCTGGTCGAAGACCCGGCCGAGGTTCTTCTCCGTCTCCCCGAGGTACTTCGACACCACCAGGGAGATATCCACCTTGTAGACCTCACGGCCGGTGGACTTGCCGAGCAGGCAGGCGGTCATCGTCTTGCCCGTGCCCGGCGGGCCATAGAAGAGGCTGCGGTAGCCGGGGCGCAGCTTCCCGGCCATGCCCCAGTCCGCCATCAACGTCTCTCCGTGCTCGATCCATGTCTCGATCTCCTCGAGGTGCTTGCGGGTGCTGGGCTGCAGCACCACGTCCTCCCAGCCGAGGCGCGTCTCGATCCGCTGGGCGGGAAAGCCGGGCCCGCAGCCGAGCCGCCACGGCTCGCCGGTGGTGAAGAGGCAGAGCAGATCTTCCGAGATCCGGAGGGGAGCCTTCATCGGCGTCACCTCGTCGCCGCCCCCGAGCCTGAGGACGTCGTGCCTGGCGAAGAGGTGCTCTGGAGCCAGGAGGAGCTGCACCGAGAACCGGACCGCGAGGTCGTCACCGCCGAGGAGGAACGCCAGCGTCTCCGCCGTGGGCAGGAGCTCGCCGTCGGCGCTGAGCTGGGCACCGCCGAACTCGGTGAGCCTCCGATCCACGGCGGCGTCGCGGCCGAAGCAGACGTCGAGGAGCTGGGGCCGCAGGTGCGGGACCAGGGCGAGCACCAGGGCGAGGCGCTCGACGAAGGAGAGCTGATGGCGCCGCACGAAGCCGGCGTACTCCGAGCTCGACCCGCCGAGGTCGGGCGGCGCGAGGTCGAGCACGCTCCCCTCGGTCGCGCCCTCGCCGAAGTGGATCTTGATCCGCGCCTCCAGGACGCTGCGAAACCAGGTCAGCTCCCGCTCAAGGTCGGCGGCGTTCTCCATGATCTTGGTCATCCTCTCCATACCCGTCGAGCCGCGGCGCTCCTCCTCGCTCCAGATCCGCTGCGCGAACGGTGGCACGAGACGGCCCGGTCACGCCGCTGAATGAGGCACCTTTAAAATACCTTAAGTTGTCAGCCCGATCGACCCTGGCTATTACCGCTGTCGAGACAAGCACCGACGGAAGACCACGGCGTCGTCCGCGGGGCCTCGAAGCGCCGTTCCATCGGGGCGATCCGCTCTGACGGAGCCTGACGTTCAGGCCCCGCGTCGCGGATGCCATGACCCAAGATCTTCAAGGATGAGAGCCAATGGAAGCGGCACGATATCAGAGCTCTAGGGGTCGTCAGCCGTGATCAGCGACCTCCTCGTCCTGCTCAAGAACACGGTGAACGAGCACCTGACTGCGAGCTCGGGCTGGCGCGGCCCGGTGCCCGACCAGGGGCCAGTCGTCTTCCTCGACAGCGAGAAGGTGGACAGCCTCGATCTCAAGCTCGGCGCCGTCACGCTCCTCCTGGTCAATCTCGAGGAAGATCACACGCTGAGGCCGGCCGACCCGTTCCGGTTGACGCTGGCGGACGGCACCACGCAGCGCGTCCAGCCGGCGATCCAGATGAACGCTTACGTCCTCTTCGCCGCTCGCTTCAAGGACTACGAGCAAGGCCTGCGGTGCATCTCGCTGATCCTGCAGTTCTTCCAGGGCCATCGGGTCCTCGACCACGTGAGCACACCGGCGATGAGCGACAGGATCGAGAAGCTCACCATGGAGCTGCTGACGCTCCCCCTCTCCGAGCAGAACCAGCTCTGGGGCGTCCTCCGGAGCTCTTATCAGCCTTCGCTCCTCTACAAGGTCCGGATGGTCGTCTTCCGGGACGAGGACGGCGTCGTCGCACCGCAGATCAGCGAGCCGGTGCAGAGGATCCACCAGTGAAGCACGTCGCGATCATCGAGGTGCTCTTGAAGCACGCGTTCTACGCGGACCAGAGGTGCCCGGACCTCGCGATCGAGCCGAGCGACGACACGGCGCGCCTGCTCCGCAATCATCGCTGTATCGTGCGATCGGGCCCCGAGGGAGTCCGCGTCCTCTCACCGACTGACGCCGCGGGGCAACCCTTCCTCCCGCTCCCGGGGGACGCGACGCTGCTCTTCTACATCGAGGTCCGGGGCGGCGACTTCGCCGTCGTCACCGACCTCACCGGCATCAGCGGGCACGCGGCGCCGGTCTTCACCGACGCCGGCGCGGGGACCGACGGCGAGCTCGGGCTAGCCCCCGCCGAGCCGGCCCGGCCGCGGCTCCCGCCAGGCATCGTCGCCGCCGTCGAGATCCGCCCCGGGAGCGCGCCGCGGCCCGCCCCTTTCCAGGTCAGCTTCCAGGCCAGGCGAGCGCGCTGGGCCTACTACTGCGTCACCGACCTGGCGCCGGCCGGGGGCGAGCTCACCGTGGTGGACGCCTCGCCCGCCGGGGCCGAAGGCGCGCTGCGCTTCAGCGCCGCGACCCTCGATCCGGTGGACCCGATAGCGGCGCAGATCGCCAGTCGGTATCCCGGGATGCGCTGCGTGTACTTCGTCTCCGACGAGCCCGTCGCCGCGCGCGAGGAGCCGAGGAAGAGCATAGAGCTCCGGCTCGGCCCCGACCGTGTAGCGGGTCCCCTGCCCAATCCATCGATGCAGAGCCCTGCAAAGGAGGATCTGCTGTTTCAGATCGTCAAGTATCGAGCGCAACCCTTTCAAACCCCCTGAGATTGAGGAACGATGTTTGCCTATAAGACTCCCGGTGTCTACGTGGAAGAGGTATCGACTCTGCCGCCCTCGGTGGCGGAGGTCTCCACCGCGGTCCCCGCCTTCATCGGATATACCGAAAAGAGCCCATCTACCGAGAAGGGCCCATCGATCGCCCGAGTGAACACGCTGCTCGAGTACGAGCAGCTCTTCGGAGGGCCCAAGCTCGCGAGCTTCACGGTCACGGTGGACGCCGAGTCCCAGGTGACCGGCGTGACGCGGGGCCCGGCTTCCGGGTTCTTGCTGTACTACGCTTTGAGTCACTACTTCAAGAACGGGGGCGGGAGCTGCTATGTCGTCTCCGTCGGAGATTACACGTCGCCGCCCGCCAAGGACAACATCGCCGCCGGCCTTACGCTGCTCGAGAAGGAGGACGAGCCGACGCTGATCGTCTTGACCGACGCCGTGAGCCTCGCCGCCGCGGACTACCACGAGCTGTGCCAGGCGGCCCTCGCCCAGTGCCACAAGCTGGGTGACCGCTTTGCGATCTTCGACGTCAAGAAGGACGCGGAGACGGGCAAGGAGGACATCGACGTGTTCCGCGACGGGATCGGGACGAGCAACCTGGCCTACGGCGCCGCCTACCACCCGTACCTCCAGACCTCCCTGAGCTACGCGTACGCGGACGCGGACGTCTCCATCACGATCGGGGCGGCGGCCGGGGTCGCCCTCGACACTGTCAAGGCGAGCCAGACGGCGACCTATCAGCAGGTCAAGACCAGGCTGACGGCCGAGCGGATCGTCCTCCCGCCGAGCGCGGCGGTCGCGGGCATCTACGCCAGCGTCGACCGGGATCGCGGCGTGTGGAAGGCGCCCGCCAACGTCAGCATCTCGGCCGTCATCGGGCCGGTGCTGAAGGTCACCAACGACGATCAGGACGCCCTCAACGTCGATCCGACGGCGGGTAAATCGATCAACGCCGTGCGCGCGTTCACCGGCAAGGGGACCATCGTGTGGGGGGCGAGGACCCTGGCCGGCAACGACAACGAGTGGCGGTACGTCTCGGTCCGGCGGCTCTTCATCATGATCGAGGAGTCGGCCCGAAAGGCCTCCTCCTTCGCGGTCTTCGAGCCCAACGACCTGACGACATGGCTCAAGGTCAAGGGGATGATCGAGAGCTTCCTCTACGGCCTCTGGGAGCGCGGCGCCCTGGCCGGGGCCTCCCCGGCGGCGGCCTACTTCGTCAACGTGGGCCTGGGCAAGACGATGACCAGCCAGGACATCCTCGAGGGGCGGATGATCGTCGAGATCGGGATCGCGGCCGTGCGACCGGCCGAGTTCGTCGTCCTTCGCTTCTCTCACAAGCTGCAGGAGGCCTAGACCATGGCACTGACCAAGAGCGAGATCATCACCGCGTATCCTCTCCCGTCGTACAACTACCGGGTCGAGATCGCGGGCACCGCGGTCGGCTTCTCGGAGATCTCCGGGCTCAGCATCAAGCGCGAGACGACGACCTACAAGGAGAGCCCCATCGCCGGGGCGGCGCCCGGCCCGGTGGTGATGAACATGCCGGCGCAGCGCACCGCGCCGACGCTCACCCTGAAGAAGGGCCTCGTCAAGAAGACCAGCGTCGCCACGCTCTACGCCTGGATCAGCGCGATCCAGGTGAACCAGGTCGAGAAGAAGGACATCTACGTCCGCCTCTGCGACGAGAAGGGCGAGGCGGTGATCAGCTGGAAGGTGCAGAACGCCTTCCCCACCAAGCTCGACGCGCCCACCTTCACGGCCACGTCCAACGACGCTGCCATCGAGAGCATGGAGCTGATGGCGGACTCGATCCTGATCGAAGAGGCGTAGAGCGGCGCGATGGCCCAGTCGACGGACACGCAGCGGACGAGCTACCCGCTCGCCGCGTACAACTTCCGCGTGAAGGTGGACGAGACCTCGATGAGCTTCACCGAGCTCTCGGGTCTCGCGGTCGAGCGCCAGCACGTGACGTACGCGCACGGCCTGAGCTTCCAGGAGGGCCACGTGATCCAGACGTTCAACTCCAAGCGGTTCACGCCCGTCACCTGCAAGCGCGGCACCGTCCTCGGGGCAGATCCGCTGTTCCTCTACAACTGGCTGGAGAAGCACGACAGCCGGAGCATGGAGGTCAGCCTCTGTGACGCGACGGGCGCGGCGGTGCTCGCTTGGAAGGTCGCCGTCGCGGTCCCCGTCAGCCTCAAGGCGCCGACCTTCAGCGCCGCCACGAACGACGTCGTCGTGGACACGCTCGAACTGCAGGTCAGGGAGGTCTCCGTTGTCAGGCTCTGACGTTCGCGACAACGGCGGTTCCCCCGGCCGAGATCCGGGGCGCTGCGCGGATCTGCCGCGCGGCGCCCCGGGCCCCGGGCCGAAGGGGTGGAGGTCAGGATCATGAGAGCTGCCATCCCGGAGCTCGCTCCGCAGAGCGAGATGTTCGCCAGCTTCCGTTTCGGCGTCTTCTTCTTCGCCGGCGGCGTGGTGCCAAACCCGCTCGACATCCGCTTCAAGAAGGTGAAAGGGCTCTCGGCGACGGTGAAGACGACGCCGCTCGCGGAGGGCGGACAGAACCTCTACACCCAGCCGCTGCCCTCGGGGGTCGAGTTCGGCAACCTCGTCCTCGAGCGCGGCATGGTGGTGGGTTCGCCGCTGCGCCTCGAGTTCGACGCCGCCATGTCCCTCTTCAAATTCGCCCCCTCGAACGTCCTCGTGACCCTCTTCAACGAGGCGTACATCCCGGTGTCGGCGTGGTTCTTCTTCAGAGCCTATCCGGTCAAGTGGTCGACCTCCGACCTCGACGCCGAGCCGAAGGACCTGCTCATCGAGTCGCTCGAGCTCGCCTACGCCCGGATGCAGATCATGAGGGTATGAACATGCCTGTGGAGATCAAAGAGCTGGTGATCCGCGCCGTCGTCGCGCCCCCGGAGGGGGCGCCGCGCGCGCGTGCCGCCGCGCCCGACATCACGGCCGCCGGGCAGGAGGCCGTGATCGAGGCGGCGGTCAAGGAGGTCCTCCGGGTCCTCAGGGCGTCAAAGGAGAGATGATCGTGGGACTGAACCTCTTCAAGCTCGAGAAGCTCAAGATCAAAGCCTTCAAGGACGCCGCGCGCCGGCAGCCGAGCGCGGCGCCGTTCGAGGCGATGTTCAACCCGGCGTCATTCTCGGACAGCTACGCGATCACCTGGGGGGCCAAGCAGGGGGTGGGCACCAGCGGGCCGCAGCTCTCGTATAGCGGGAGCAAGCCGCGCGCGCTCACGCTCACCCTGGTGGTCGACGGCACCGGCGTGGAGTCGATAGGGATCCTCGCGCCGATGCGGAAGAGCGTGAAGGATCGCGTCAAGACGTTCCTCGACGTCACCTTCCGGTACAACGGGGTCATCCACGAGCCCAATTACCTTCTCGTGGAGTGGGGATCGCTGATCTTCTCCTGTCGCCTCTCCGCGGCCGAGATCAAGTACACCGCGTTCGAGCGGGACGGCACCCCGCTCCGGGCCGAGCTCCAGGTGACGCTGATCTCCGACAAGGCCGCCAAGGCGCGCGCCAGGGAGGAGGGCAAGACGTCGCCGGATCTGACCCACAGCCGGATCGTGCGCAGCGGGGACACGCTGCCGCTCCTGACCAGGGACATCTACGGCTCGTCCGCCGCCTACCTGGACGTCGCGCGGTGGAACCGCCTGGACAACTTCAGGAGCCTGATCCCCGGCCAGCAGATCCTCTTTCCACCGCTCGCCAACCTGGTCGCCGACGCCTCCAGCAAGGATAGATGACGCCATGCCCGCGGTGACTCCCACCATCCTCAGCAACGGTAAGCCGATGGACCCGGCCTACGAGCTACTCTCCCTCGACATCCGGAGAGAGGTCGACCGGATCCCCCAGGCGGAGCTGCGCGTGCGCGACGGCGACGCCGCGAAGCAGGCGTTCGCCATCAGCGATACAGGCTTCTTCGAGCCGGGGGCGAAGATCGAGATCAAGCTCCGGTACGAGGGCGAAGCAGACCAGTGCGTCTTCAAGGGCATGGTGGTGCGGCACGGGGTGGAGGCGGGCGACGACGGCTCCGTCCTGGTGATCGGGATCAAGGACGCCGCCGTCAAGCTGACCACCGCGCGGCGGAGCGCCGTCTTCCGGGAGATGACCGACGAGGCGATCGTGAAGGAGCTCCTCGAGGCGGCCAGCGTCGAGGTCGGCACCATCGACGAGCCCAAGCCGGAGCACGCGGAGATGGTGCAATACCACTCCACGCCCTGGGACTTCATCCTCTTGCGGGCCGGCGCGCTCGGCCTCCTCGTGGTCGTCGAGGACGGCAAGGTCTCGCTCCGTAAGACGGCGGTCAAAAACGCGCCCAAGCACTGCTTCGATTATGGCATCAGCGAGATCTTCGACGTCGAGATCGAGGCCGACGCCGAGCACCAGTACCGAGCCGTGGAGAGCGTCGCCTGGGATCCCAAGGAGCAGAAGCCCACCGACCCCCTCAAGGCGAAGAGCGTCCGCACCACCCTGGGGAACCTCGACGGGGGCAAGCTCGGCGACGCGGTCGGCAACGGCACCTGCACGCTCTCCCACCCGGTCCCCGTCGCCGCGGAGGAGCTCCAGGCCTGGGCCGACGCCCGCATGGCGAGGAGCCGCATGGCGCTGCTCCGCGGGCGGATCGCGGTGCCGGGCTTCGCCGACATCGGGCTCCTCGACGTGATGGAGGTCGAGGGGATCGGCAAGCGCTTCAACGGCACGACGCTGGTGACGGGGCTCCGCCACCGGGTCGACGCGTCGGGCTGGCGGACCGACGTGCAGTTCGGGCTCTCGCCCGAAGCGTTCAGCCGCAAAGAGGATATCCGCGACACGCCGGCGGCCGGGCTCCTGCCCGCGGTGAGCGGCCTGCAGATCGGCGTCGTCGCAGGTTTCGAGGAAGATCCCGACGAGGAGCTCCGGGTCAAGGTCATCCTCCAGGGGGTCGACGCGAAGGAGGGCAAGGGTGTCTGGGCCCGGCTCGCCACGCCCGATGCAGGCGAGGCGCGCGGGTACTTCTTCCGGCCGGAGCCCAATGACGAGGTGGTGGTGGGCTTCTTCAACGACGATCCGCGCCGCCCGGTGATCCTGGGGGCCCTCTTCGGGTCGAAGAACGCGCCCCCGGACGTGATGGGAAAACCCAGCGGGAAGAACGACAAGAGCGGGATCGTCACCAAGTTCGGGACGAAGATAACGCTCCTCGACCCCGATAAAGAGAAGGCGTCGGTGTCCATCGAGACGGCGAACAAGAACAAGCTGGTCATCGACGACAGCGCGAAGTCGATCCTCCTCTCCGACCAGCACGGGAACTCGATCACCATGGGCGAGAAGGGGATCGAGATCGAGAGCAAGAAGGACCTGAACCTGAAGATCGACGGCACGGTCACGATCACCGGCAAGGAGGTCAACATCAAATGAACCGATCAGAAGAAGCGGTGAGAGAGCTCCACCTCTCGGTGACAGTGGACGAGGTGAACCTGATCCTGGAAGGGGTGGGTCTGCTCCAGTTCGCCAGGGTCTACGCGCTGGTCGCCAAGCTCCAGCAGCAGGCAAGGGAGCAGCTCGGCGCCAAGCCCGCCGCGGAGGAGCCAGATGCTACCTGAGAGCTCTTTCCTCGGTCGAGGCTGGGCGTTCCCGCCCTCGTTTGGCCGCGGCGGCGCAGACGTGGAGATGGTCTCCGGCGCCGCCGACGTCCAGCAGAGCCTGCAGATCCTGATAGGGACCTCACCGGGCGAGCGGGTCCTGCAGGAGACGTTCGGCTGCGACCTCGCGAGCCTGGTGTTCGAGGAGCTGGATCAGGGGCTCATCAACACCATCGAGCGGCTCCTGACGGACGCCATCCTCGAGCACGAGCCCCGGATCCAGGTCGATCGGATCGACGTCGCGGAGAGCGACACCCAGCCGGGCTGCGTGCTCATCGGGGTCAACTACACCGTCAGGGATACGAACTCGCGCTTCAACATGGTCTTCCCGTTCTATCTCACGGAGGCGACCCTCCCCGGGGGGTGAGAGCGCCATGACAAAAAAGCTCATCCTCGTCGACGGCGACAAGGTGATCTTCCTGTTCACCTTCGGGGCCGCGCTCGTCCTGCCCAGGCCCGGAAAGCTCGAGGGGAGCGGCCCGGCGACGCTGAACGGGAAGAAGCTCTGCGTCGAGGGCGACGAGGGCAAGGTCTCGGTCGCCAACTGCTCCTACGTGATTCCGGGGTACTCCATCCCGGGCAAAGGGACGCTGAAGATCGCCGCCCTCGGGAGCGACCAGAAGGCGAAGAAGACCAAGACCGGCGACAAGGCTGTCCTCCTGAAAGGGACCCAATTTGACGCGACGTTCGAGGTCCAGAACCCGGCGAAGCAGCCGCCGAAGGGGCCGGGGCCGCCGATCCCGGATGCGACCCTGAAGTACCAGGGCAAAGGCATGTTCACCACGACCAACAAGATCTTCAAGGGCACCTGAAGGGGACCGCGAACGCGGATCCCCGACTCACGTTGAAGGGCAGAGCCAGTCATGTCGAGCACGTCGAAAGAGCCTGAGGGCGCAGAGCGCGACGGTACGAGCCAGGCGGGGCGCGCGCTCGCCGCGCTCGATCCCAGCTACGTCTCGGTGGACGAGCGCACGTCCGGGGAGCTCCTGGCGTTCGCGCGCGCCTACGGCAAAGAGCTCACGTACTACAATGCCAGCGGTGAGCCGGATGGCGACTGGAGCGGATTCGTCGGCTCGAAGCTCCGGCCCGAGGACGTCGCGGCGTTCCTCCAGAACCCCGAGAAGTTCACCCCCGAGGCCGCCCCCGAGCTCTATCGGCCGCATTTCGTCCTCTTTCTAGCGTTCCTGCAGTTGCTCGAGAAATCCCGGGCCGAGCTCAACACGCTGACCGGACGGCACCTCGACTTCTACTATCGCCAGGTCCTGCGGATAGCCCGGAGGCCGCCCATCCCGGATCGGGTGAACCTGATCGTCGATCTCGCCTCTGGCGGCCGAGAGGTCCTCTTGCCCGGCGGAACGCTCCTCGACGCCGGCCCGGACAGCCTGGGACGAGCCCGGATCTACACGACCGATCGGGATCTTATCGTCAACCGGGCGCAGGTCGAAAAGATCAGCTCTCTCTTCATCGATCGACAGCGCATGGGGCTCCGCCAGGTCACGAGCCGCTACGCGAACGACAAGCCGCGGGCGTGCGAGGCGATGTTCGCTCTCGCGATCGGAGATCCGCTGCCGCCCTATCCCGGCGACGGGGCGCTCGTCGACTACGCCAAGCTGACGAGCCTTCTCGCCCTCGTGAAGCGCTCGGAGAGCGACTTCTTCATGTCGCCCCCCACGCTGCGCGACCTGATGAACCGGAAGAAGCTGCGCGCCGAGACGCCCTCCGAGTGGATCGAGATCTACGCCGCGCTGGAGCTCGCCGGCACGAAGAAGAGGGGCGCTCCGTTCACGCTCGCCCGGAGCTCGCGGGACCTGGAGGCGAACCTCCAGGAGGCCGTGGGGCCCTTCACATACGGCACGCTCCCCCAGGTGAGCACCGTCGACGATCTCTACGAGCACCGGGTGCGCGTCGACGTCCAGGCGTTCATCCAGGGAACCTTGTACTTCGAGATCGCCGACTTCGAGCAGATGATGCAGCGGAAGAGGCAGTTCGACGCCGCGTGGGGCGAGATCAATCGCATCCTCGAGAGCGCCGGGCAGAAGAAGAGAAACGATCCGACCTACCGGCTCACGCCCACGGACGTCACGGCCTTTGCCGACAACGCCAAGGCCGCCGTCGGCACGGACGGTATCGAGCCGTACTGGAGCGGCGTGCTGGTGCTCGAGGCGTACGTCCACATGCCGGCGGAGCGCTTCGCCATCGCCATGGGCGAGATCCTCGACACGCCGGAGAACGAGTGGAACCAGGTATTTTCGATCCTCGAAGAGGCCCACCGGGAGAAGCTCCGCAAGGACCGCAGGGACGAGCTCCGGCGGCTCCACGAGGGCGCTCCGCCGGCGCGGCTCGTGGACCTGATCCGGTACGTGCTGGGCGAGGCCCCGAGCCCGGAGGACGACCCCGCCGCGATGGACCGCCTCGAGCCCTATCTCGGCAAGACGGATCTCGCCAAGCTCCAGTCGTCCGCGACGACGAGCGACTGGGAGTCGATCTATACCCTCCTGGAGATCGCCCAGCGCAATCGGCTTGGCGAGCCGTCGGCGGAAAAGGAGGAGTGGTTCAACCTGTTTCCGGCGGAGGACGCCACCACGGTATCAAGCCGCCCGAAGGGCACCGCGGGAGGCGCTCCCGCATGGGTCACCTTCGGGGTGGCGCAGCCCTCCTCGAGCGCGGGCCCCGCTCCCGCGCCCGTCCTCGGCTGGGCCCTCTGCTCTCCGATGCTGGTGCTCGGCGAAGGCCAGCGCATCATCACGCTCACCCTGGGATTCAGCCCCGCGCACACCTCGCTCGAGGACCTCTTCCCGCAGGGCGGAGAGTCTCCGCTGCTCTTCCAGCTCAGCACCGCCAAGGGCTGGGTCGAGTGCTCTTCGGTCGAGGTGCTGACCGGTTCGTACAAGGATCTGACCGGCGCGACTCCCAAGGACAATCCCCTCGGCGTTCGATTCACGCTGACCCTGGGGGCCAGCGTCGACCCGATCGCGGCGCCGCCTTCGGGACTCGCGGGGATAGACAGCCCGTGGCCCGTCTTGCGGCTGATGCTCCGGCCGATCTGGAGCGAGGCGGACAAAAAATACGTGATCCGCTACCGGGAGCTCGGCGACCTCCTGATGGTGTCCGCGCACGTCAAGGTGGAGGTCCAAGGGCTGAAGTCCATCCAGCTCCAGAACGACGAGACGACGCTGGACGCGAAGAAGCCCTTCGAGCCGTTCGGCAGCGCGCCGGACGTCGGTTCACGCCTCCTGCTCGGACACCCCGAGGTCGCCGGCAAGAAGCTCGACAGCCTGGCCTTCAACTTCCAGTGGATGGGGGCGCCGGCGGACCTCGCAGCCCATTACGCCAACTATCCGTCTGCCCCCTTCACCTTCACCACCAGGGTCAGCTTGATCGACGGGCGCGGGGCGACGGAGCTCGCCAAGGCAGCGCCGCTCTTCGGCGCCAAGAGCTCCGATCCGACCTCGATCGCCGTCACCATCGCCCTCGCCGCGGCCGGCGCGGCCGACCCCCAGGCGCTCGTCGAGGGCTCGCTCGATCAGGACCTGTCGACCTCTCGGCGCTACCTGCAATGGGAGCTGAACGCCCCGGATTTCCAGCACGGGAGCTACCCTGGCGTGGCTTCGAGCAAGGCGCTCGCCCTGTCGGTCGCCGTCGCCAATAACCCGGCGACGGTCCACGCCGCGGCGTACCAGGTGAACCCGCCTTACACGCCGAAGCTGAAGAGCCTGACGCTCGACTACGCGTCTTCGCTGGAGCTCCGTTTCGACGGCGCGCCGCGCGCCGCGGGCGGAACACCCGTTGATCGGGTGTTCCACGTTCATCCCTTCGGCACCTGTGACGGGGAGAGAGAGCGATCGAGCGCCGGCCTTCCCTTCCTACCCGAGTACGAGAACGATGGCGAGCTCTACCTCGGCCTGCGCGACCTCTCCCCGCCCCAGACCGTCTCTATCCTCTTCCAGATGGCGGAGGGCAGCGCCAATCTGGATCGGCCGCCGCAGCCCGTCCGCTTCAGCTACCTGAGCGGCGACCGCTGGATTGCCATGGATCACCAGCTCATCTCGGATACGACGCGCGGTCTGATCAACTCCGGGATCGTCGAGCTCGCCCTCGCTCCGGTGGAGCCCAGCACCCGCCTGCGCGGCGATCTCTACTGGATCCGCGCCGCCGTGCAGCGGGACACACGGAGCCTCTGTGACACCATCGCGGTCCACACCCAGGCGGTGTCCGCCACCTTCGTCGACCACGACAATGCGCCGGATCACTTCGGCGAGCCCCTCCCCGCCGGGACCATCACCAAGCTCAGCTCGGCGATCCCGCAGATCGCGGGCGTGCGCCAGCCCGACACCTCCTACGGGGGCCGGACGGCGGAGGGCGCTGACACCTGGGCCACGCGCGTCAGCGAGCGCCTCCGCCACAAGCAGCGCGCGCTCACGGTGTGGGACTACGAGCGGCTGGTCCTCGATCGGTTTCCGGAGATCTACCGCGCCAAGTGCGTCCCTGCGACGCTCGGCGAGCCCGGGAGGGTCCAGGTCGTCGTCATCCCTGATGTCCGGAACAAGCTGCCGGCCGATCCCTTCGAGCCCAAGGCGCCGGCGAACCTGCTCGCGGATGTGCGGGAGCACCTCTCGGCGCGGGCCCCCGCCTCCGCCTCGATCGCGGTCGTGAACGCCCACTACGTGGCCGTCCGCGTGCGCCTCGGCGTGCGCTTCCGGGCCGACGGCAACGACGCCTACTACACCCAGCGGCTCAACGACGATCTCAACCGGTTCCTCGCCCCCTGGGCCTACGCCGAGGGCGCCGATCTCGCCATCGGCGGGAGGATCTACGCCAACAGCATCGTCGATTTCGTCGAGCGCCGCCCTTATGTGGACTTCGTCGCGGGCATCAAGCTCTTTCGCAGCGACGACGGAGAGAGCTTCCAGAGGGTGCCGCCCCCGGCCGACGGGAGCGGAGCCTTCGTTGGAACGACGAGGCCCGACGCGGTCCTCACCACAGCGCGGGAGCACCTGATCGACATCCTCCGCGAGGGTTTGTTCGAAGAGGCGCTGTTCACGGGCATCAACTTCATGAAGCTGGAGCTCGATTTCTTCATCCAATAGAAGCCTGGGATCATGCTCAGGCGCCCGAGACGACGTGTTGACCGCTCGGTGAGAAAGGCAATCGCACACCATGGAAATCAACAAGAAGAGCCGTACGGAGCTGAAGGCGTACTTCGTCAAGAACGCCCTGCCGACGGCGGGCAACTTCAGTGATCTCATCGACGCCGCGCTGAACCAGAAGGACGACGGCCTCGCCAAGTCGGCCGATCAGCCGGTGCAGATCGCGGCGTCGACGGCCGGCGACAAGCCGGCGATCCACCTCTACGAGAGCTTCGCGACGGACACCAGGCCCGCCTGGGTGCTGAGCCTGCAAGTCGACGGCAAGAAGGGCCTCGGCATCGGCGACGGCGACGGCAAGAACCGCCTCTTCATCGATGGCGCGACCGGAAACGTCGGCATCAACGGCGCCCTGACCGTGACGGGCGCGACCACGATCACCGGCCTGATGAGCGGGGCGCCGAACGACTACGCCAAGGCTCAACCCACGCTGAGCGGGGGCGGCACCGTGACCTGGGGCGGCTGCGGTCAGAAGCTGAAATGGACCAGCCGGTTCCTCGTCATGGGCGCAGAGAGCGGAAGCACGTTCAGCGACGGACACATGAGCATCAGTGCGTCGGCCGCCAACCTGTCTGTCGTCCAGGACTGGGACGGCGCGGCGCGCGCCTCCGACGCGACCGGCGTTGTATTGAACTATTATGAGGCCCTGTATGCGGTCCACACGCCCGGGGGGAGCAACCTCGCGGTGACGCTCCGGATCGTGAGGCACAACAGCAGCTTCAAGGCGCCGAGCAACTGGATCCTGGTGGCGGTCGCCAACAACGACGACAACACCGTCAAGCTGGGGACGGGCGAGATCCTCGCCGCCAAAAGCACCATCTCCAAGGGCGCGCTGGTCCCGACCGGGACCATCGTCATGTGGTCCGGGGCCGCCGCGACCGTCCCGGATGGGTGGGCGCTCTGCGACGGCAACAACAACACCCCTGATCTGAGAGACCGCTTCATCGTCGGGGCCGGCAACGCCACCTATCCCGTCGGCGCCAAGGGCGGCGAGGCGACCCACACCTTGACCGTCAACGAGATGCCGAGCCACAAACACGATGCCTTCGCCAGCATCGGCAAAGACGATAGTAATTTCTCCGGCGGCGGTACCCCCGACGGCCAGAACATTCCGTTCGGTCGAGGCGACACTCCCAATTACACCACCCAGAGCACGCAAAACACGGGCGGCGGGGCGCCGCACGAGAACAGACCTCCTTATTACGCGCTTCTCTTCATCATGAAGCTGTGAGGCGACCCGAGGTCGCCCGCCGGGCGGGCGCGGGGTGAACGCGTAGAGAGGACCGGAGTCGTACGATGGACTATGAATTCTTGCGCCAGGAAGGGATCCGCCAGCTCGAGCGGATGACAGGCGGGCAATGGACGGACTATAACGCCCACGATCCGGGGATCACCCTCCTGGAGCAGCTCTGTTATGCTCTCTCGGATCTCGGCTACCGCACCGGGTACGAGATCCCGGATCTGCTCGCCGACGGCGGAGGCGATCCGTACCGGAGCCTCCACCTGCCGGCGGAGATCCTCACCTGTCACCCGGTGACGCTGGCCGATCTCCGCCGGCTCGTCCTCGACGTGGAGGGCGTCAAGAACGCCTGGGTCGAGCCGGCCACGGCGGAAGCGCTCCAGCTCTACTATCTTCCCGTGGAGCAGGAGCTCCGCCTCGCGCCCAAGGACAGCGCCTCCGAGCCGGTCCGCCTGCGCGGCCTCTACCGCGTCCTCATCGAGGCGTCGGAGCGCAGCCAGGACACCCAGGTCAGGGCCAGGGTCGCTCGAAGGCTCTACCAGAGCCGTCCTCTGTGCGAGGACTTCGCGGAGATCTCGGTGCTGGAGCCGCAGCTCATCGAGGTCGAGGCCATCGTGGAGATCACGCCGGTGGACAACCCCGCGGCGCTGCTGAACGAGATCGGCCGCGCGATCGCCGACGAGATCTCGCCGCCCGTCCCCTTCGCGACGCTCTCGCAGACGCTGGACGCCGGCACCAGCGTCGACGCGACGTTCGAGGGACCCCGGCTCGAGCGCGGGTTCATCTCCGACGAGGCGCTGGCAAGCGCGACGCTGCGGACCGTGATCCACACCTCCGATCTGATGCGCGCGATCACCAGCGTCGCGGCGGTGCGGGCGGTGAGCCGGATCAGCGTCTCCACGGGCGGCGCCAAGGAGGATTGGTCCCTGTCGGTCGACCCGGCTCGGGTCCCGAGGATGAACCTCGATGCATCGATGATCACCCTGATGAGCGCCGGGAGGGTGATCGCCCAATCGAAGCCGGAGGGCGCGCCGGACGCCCCCCGGGGCGCGGGCGACAGCGCGCTCGCGGTGCCCGCGGGGCGCGACCGGAACGCCGGCGCGTACACCTCGGTGCAGCAGCACCTCCCGATGCTCTACGGGATCGGCGAGATGGGGCTCGCGGACTCGGCGACGCCCGCGCGCAAGGCGCAGGCGAGGCAGCTCGCGGCGTACCTGATGTTCTTCGATCAGCTCCTCGCCAGCTCGTTCGCGCAGCTCGCCCACGTCAAGGATCTGTTCTCCCACGGCGGCGACACGCGGACGTATTTCACGCAGGCGCTGGACCAGCCCGGCCTCCGGCTCGAGGAGATCTGCGCGCTCGACGACGGGCACCGGGCCCGGCTCAGAGACCTCGTGGAGAGCCCGTCTGAGGTCGCCTCCCTGGAGCGGAAGAACCGCTTCTTGAATCACCTCCTGGCCCGCTTCGCCGAGCCGATCGGCGATCACGAGGCGGCCTCCACGCCGAGCTCTCAGGCGGAGCGCGCGCGGCGCAAGCAGAGCCTCTTGCAGCGATATCCTCGGATCAGCAGCGCGCGGGGGACGGGGTTCGATTGCCTCGCGCCCGGCGGCCTCGCCAACATGTCGGGGCTGGAGGAGCGGCTCCGCATCTCGCTCGGTCTCGCCGGAGACGAGGAGATCACCGTCGTCGAGCACATCCTGCTCCGTCCGATGTCGGGCGACGAGACTCAGGAGCTCCCGGCGCCGACGGACGCGCCCACGGAGAGGCCTCCCGCGGTGCTCTCGGCCGCGCGGGAGAAGGATCCCTACTCGCTGCGATTGACGTTCGTCCTCCCCGACGGGGTGGGGCGCTTCAGCGATCCAGCGTTCAAGCAGCTCGTCGAGCAGGCCCTCCGCGCGGAGACTCCGGCGCACCTGACGCCGTATGTCCTCTGGATGGCGGCCGACGCCTGGGCGGCGTTCCGGACTGCTCACGGGCAGTGGTTGCAGAAGCGGCGGGACGTCCTCGCCGCGACGTTGGGCGTGAACCTGGAGGGGCAGAGCTCGTAGAACCATGACCATCGCGAGACCTATCGATGTGCGCTGCGCCCGGGACCGAGTCATCGATCTCCTGCAGATCGGGGAGACCACGCCGATCCGGGACGTGAACGTTCAAGAAGCGCAGCTCACCGTGGACGTGGGCGCTCCCTGCGAGATCGACATCGATCCCGCCCAGGCAGGCGTCAGGTACGAGCTGTTCGACGGCGACGCGGCGGTGGCGCCCGCCTGCTCCGTGGACGGGACCGGGGAGACGGCGGTCCTCAAGGGGCCGATCATCGACAAGGAGGACAAGACCTTCAGGATCCACGCGAGGAAGCTCGATCCCCTGACGCGCGCGACCTTCCTGCTCCAGACCGCGACGGTGAAGGTCGGGCTGGCCACGGGGCTCCCCGTCTCGACCCCCGAGCTCGCCCAGGTGCCTCGTTGCGTCGACTACGGGAGCCGCGTGGTGGTGAGCATCTCGGACAGCCAGGCGGGCGCGACGTACGGGCTGATCGACGGCGCGGGGCGCCCGATCCCCATGACGCCCCCCGAGCGGGTGAGCGGGAACAAGGACGGCGCCATCACGCTGACGGCCAGTCGGGTGACCGAAGACACGGTGATCCGGGTCGACGTCCAGAGGACGTTCGACGCGAGCGAAGGGCGCGAGACGCTGAACGCGGTGCTCACCACGGAGCTGCCGATCGCGGTCCGCGCCAATCGGGATCTCGTGGTGTCGGCCGTCGGATCACCGGTCCTGCCGCAGGGCAGCGCCACCATCACCATCGCCGCGAGCCAGCCGAGCGTGCTTTACAGCGCCCACGTCCGCGCGCTCTCCACCGTGGACTTCGTGCCCGGCGCGGGGCCCACCCAGAGGGCGATCGCCGTCCCCGGCACGTCCTGCGAGGTGTACACCCCGCGTCCTCCCGCGCTCTGGCAGGCGCCGGCCGGCTCCGTGCAGCACGGGGACGCGATGCCGGGCAACGGCGGCGTCCTCGAGCTCGGCGTGGGGCCGCTAGAGGACGACAGCATCGTCGTGGTGCAGGCGCGCAAGATCCACGCGGAGGCCGGCGCGCCGCTCGAGTCCGCGGTGCAGCTCGAGCAGGCGGTGGTCGTCCTGGTGAGGCCGGAGTCGGTGCCCGCGCTCGAGCTCGCGCTGTCAGCGAGCGCCGACGGCACCCGCGGCACGCTGCTCGTCTCGGGCGGCCAGCCCGGCGTCTTCTACCACTTCTACCCGAGCAACGAGGCCAGCGAGCTGGGCCTGCCCGCGTACTTCCACCGGCTCGACGAGCGCGACCCGTCGTTGAACAAGGGTATTGCGGCGACCGAGCCGGAAGGGTCGGACCAGGTTCCTCGCCGGGGGCTCCGGGTCGAGATGGATCTCGTGATCACGCGCGATCCGCCGGCGCCTGCGGCCCTGGACCCGGCGCGCGTGCGCCCGCTCGATCCCCTGGTGGACATCGCGCCGCTGCCCGTCGGCGACGCGGTGGACGTGATGGCCATCAAGGCTCGCACCGGGATCGGGTGGCTCGTCAAGCGATCGGTCGCGATCACATCGGTCACCGATGGGGGCTCGTCCAGCGAGCTGGGCTCTGCCCCCGAACCCCCGGCGACAGAGCCGTGACCGCGCCGCGCCACCAGATCCGCCGGCAGATCCTGGAGGTGACCGTCCAGGATCACGAGGCAGCGTGGCGGCTGCAAACCGAGCTCGGCCGCATCCACGCCCAGCGACTCGAGGCGCTCATCGATCGGTGTTGCACCCAGCTCGGCGCGCCGGACCGCCTCCAGCGGATCGCGCTGGTCGAGGTGGATCTCGGGCGGCTCGACCCCGACCACCTGGAGCGCGATCTGGTCGACAAGCTCGGTCCGCTGCTGCAGGAGGCGCTGGCCGCGCGGATCCGCGAGGAGGACGAGAAGAGCGCCCTCCGGGGCAGCGA
Organism: Sorangium sp. So ce887; assembly: GCF_051521455.1. NCBI lineage: Bacteria > Pseudomonadati > Myxococcota > Polyangiales > Polyangiaceae > Sorangium > Sorangium sp. So ce887. The sequence goes on from NZ_CP150354.1 coordinate 9,515,357, forward strand.
TCCCGAGGTGATCTCCCGGCTGGAGCTCGTGGCGTTCTTCGCCCGCACCGGCACCCTCCCCTGGTGGGCGGACACCACGCGACCGCGGCTGCTGGACGAGGCCCTGGGGTTGCTCCTCCAGCGCGCGGCGCGCCCGTTCGCGGCGCTGATACGGGCGCTCGAGCGCGAGCGCGGCGCGCTGACCAGGATCGTCCGCCACGGTCACGACGCGCGGCTCTGGGCGCTCTTTGATGCTCTCGTGGCGTCCTCGCAGGCCGACCTCCCTTCGATGCCGGTGGAGCTCGGAGCCCTGCTGCGCGCGTACCGGGCGGTCGCTGGGGCCACGCCGGTCGGCTTCCGGGCGTGCGTCTGGACGGGCGCGCTGCGGACGGCGTGCGTCGAGGAGAGCCCGAGCGACGGGCGCGTGGGCTTCTGGCGCGACGCGCTGGCCCGGATCGCGCTGGAGGCCGGCGTGCCCCTCAAGTCTCTCCTCGCGGGGCTCCACGCGCCCCTGGGGCCGAGCCCATCGGCCTGGCCGGGCGCGCTGGGGGCGGTCGGGCAGAGCCTCGGCGTAGGCGCGCTGGGGGCGGTCGGGCAGAGCCCCGGCGCGGGCGTAGAGAGGCCGGTCCGGCAGACGCAGAGAGAGGCTCCGTCGCGCGATCCGGGGGCCGCGGCCGCGGACGAGGAGCTGTCCGTCGATCCAGCGTACGGCGACTCCGACGAGGTCTACGCGGACCACGCCGGGCAGAGCCCCGGCGCGGGCGTAGAGAGGCCGGTCCGGCAGACGCAGAGAGAGGCTCCGTCGCGCGATCCGGGGGCCAGGGCCGCGGACGAGGAGCTGTCCGTCGATCCAGCGTACGGCGACTCCGACGAGGCCTACGTGGACAACGCCGGGCTGGTGGTGCTCTGGCCCTTCCTCGGGCACCTGTTCGAGCGCCTGGGGTTGATGGCAGACGGGCAGATAGCCGATCAGCGCGCTCTCCACCGCGCGGCCGGCCTGCTCCAGCACCTCTGCACGGGGGATCTCGAGCCGGCCGAGCACCAGCTTCCCCTCACGCGGGTGCTCTGCGGCATGCGAAGGACCGAGGTCTTCGACTTCGGTCCTCCGGTCACCGAGGCGGAGGCCGAGGAGTGCATCCACCTGCTCACGGCGGCGATCGAGCGCGCCCCGATCCTGAGGGACATGTCGATCGCCGGATTCCGTGGCTCGTTCTTGATTCGCAAGGGCGCGCTCGGCGTCCGCGACGGCGCGTGGTTCCTGCGCGTGGAGCGGGCCTCTCACGACGTGGTGCTGGATCGGTTTCCCTGGGGGATGAGCTGGGTGAAGCTGCCCTGGATGGAGGCGCCGCTCTGCGTGGAGTGGTGACCGCGGCTTCGTTGATCGCACAATTGGCGGTGACGCGCGGGGCCGCCTCGTCTCTCAGCCCGCGCCGAGGAGAGTCTCATGCAAATCGCTGTTGACCGGTCCACTCCGAAGATCTCGCAGAGCGCCGCTCGCACGTCGCGGGCCCGCGCTCCGGCGCCGCTGCCCATGCGGAGGAGGACGATGACGTCGGCGCGACCGCCGGCCGAGCCGGCGCCGGCCGAGCCGGCGCGCGCGGCGCTGGAGCGCGCGTTCGGGGCTGAGTTCTTTGCGTGCGCGGCCACTGGGCCCAGCGTGGGGGGCGGGAGCGGACCGGACCGCGCCGTCAATTCCACGGGGATCCCGTCGCCGGTGAAGGCCAAGATGGAGGCGGCGTTCGGGACCGACTTCTCCGGCGTGCGGGTGCACCCGAGATCGTCGCGCGCGACGGCGCTGGGAGCGCTCGCGTACACGCAGGGGAGCGAGATCCACGTGGCGCCGGGGCGGTGGGCGCCGGAGACGAGGCAGGGGCAGGAGCTGCTCGGGCACGAGCTCGCGCACGTGGTGCAGCAGCGGGCGGGGCGCGTGCAGGCGACGGCGCAGTACAAGGGGATAGGGCTCAACGACGCGCCGGCGCTGGAGGCGGAGGCGGACACGCTGGGAGCCAGGGCGGCCGCAGGGGCGGTCGCGATCCATGACGGCAGTCCGGTAGGTCTCGACAATAGCGGAGTCCACGTCATCCAGCGGAAGACGGTCGTGAAGTGGACGACGCAGGATTTTGAATACAACGACGCCAGCGGGAACCTGGCCAGCCAGGTCGTCGGCAAAAAAATGGACGCGGACCTCGACCCGGCCGATCTGAGGACAGGAAACCACACGACCAGCCGGGAGATGGAGGACCTGTTCGCGGGCCTGAAGGCCCACTGGGACCCGGGATCAAAGCGCTGGGTGCGCGGCCACCTGCTGAACGACAACCTCGGCGGCCCTGACGTCGATACCAACCTCTTCCCGATCACCGGTCATGCCAATGGCGAGCACGAGCGCGAGGTAGAGAGTCATGTAAAAGCATGGGTGTCGGCAAAGAGGCCTTGCCGCTACAGTGTGAACGCATGCCAGGATAGGGGAAATGTAGGTCCCCTGAGAAATGCGGGCGGAAGACTCGAGTGCTATGCCGAAACGACTGACGGAGGCTCTCGTCAGGTGGTGTACAAGACGATCTACTCGAAGCCAACGCCAATACCAAATCAGGCGCCGCATGGATGGCAGTTCTCCGACGTGGATACACACGACCACAACTGGTTTTGGCGCAATAACACGGAGAAAGGCAGCGGCACGAAGGGCATCAGAGGGCTGCCGCGTCCGGCCACGGGGATGAAGAGGAGCGCGGCGGCAGCCTGGGAAACCCAGCATGAAACCAAGCGCTGGTTCTATGGTCCTGATTACCAGATGTGATTCTTCGCGCGCGTACGGTCGAGGCTGGTGGGTCCGAGTTGCTCACGATGCCATCTTGCTGGCGAACGCGTGGGACAAGGCGCTTGCCTGGGAGCCGACCTTCGCTGTCGCCGGCTCGGTGAAGCACCGCGCCGCGCTCCTCGACGCGCGCCGCGCAGCGGCCTCGCCGCGCTGACGGAGCTTGAAGGAACACCAGTTTAATTTCTCTTAAGATGACGACGCTCGGTCTCGTCGGTTTCATAGGGAGACGTCACCGCCGAAAGGGACCTGCCATGTCACGGAACGTCTTCCTGTTCGAAATCGCCGCCGCGCGGGGCGACGCGGAGGAGGTCGAGCGAGCCCTGCTCTCACGCACCTCGGCCTTCGCGCTCGGAGACTTTCCCACGCTCGATCCGGCGCTCTTCGCGCACCGGATCCTGCGCGGGAAGGGCGCGTCGTACACCTGGGAGATCGGGCTCGACGAGATCGAGGAGGCCCGGCGCGGGGAGCTCCACGCCGCGCTGCTGGAGCAGATCCAGACCTCGCTCGCGGGCGTGGCCGAGCTCCGATCCTCCGCCGCGTACGCCGACCCGTCGCTCCCCGCGCCCGGCCTCGATCCCGCCCGGGCCAGGGGGGGACGGGGCGGGGCCCTCTCGTTCGCGGACGGCGATCTCCCGGTCTGGGAAGATCACGCGCGCGGCTCGGGCGCGGTGGAGGCAGGGAGCGCGCTGCCCGAGGATCTCACCGCCGAAATCGCGCAGTTCCGCGCCGCCGTGCCGGTCGAGCCGGGGCTCAAGCCCTGGGGCGCAGGGCACGTCTACACAGGCAGCGCGGACAAGGATCACCTCGCCTACCTGCACAGGTATCTCGACGCCCGGGCGGCGAAGGCGAGCCCCGCCGATCGGCGGAAGATCCTCGCCTTTCGCGCGCTCCAGGCACGCGAGGGCAGCACGGCCGCCATCAACACCTACGATAACCAGATCGTCACCTGGGGGACGGGCTGGGGCGGTCTCGGCTGGCTGGGCAAGGTGATGGAGCGGACGACCGCGAACGACGCCGTGCGCGAGGCGCTGGGCGCCGCCGGCGTCCGCTACCGCGGCAGCAACGTGTACGACGTCGTCGATCTCGACTCCGGCATGGTCGTCACCGGAGGCAAGGAAGCGCTCGAGATCCTGCGCCGCTCCGTCTCGCTCCTCCACCGGCTGATCGACCTGGCCAGGAACCCAGCCACGCGCGACGCGGTGACCGAGGCCCAGCTCCGCACGTTCATGGATGGCTCGGGCACCATCTGCGGCGCCGACGCGATCGCGACGCAGGCGCTGTTCAACCTGATCGCGCACCTCAAGCACTGGGCGCCCGGGTACGTGATCGGGTGTCTCGAGTGGGCCGTACCGCAGCTCGGCCCCGGGTCGCCGTCCGAGGAGCGCGACCGGCGCCTCGCCGCGCTCGTGGGCCGCTACTTCTACGGCAAGGCGCGCAAGCACAGGTGGATCCCGGACTTCAGGCAGTTCCGGCTCTACTTCCGGCACATGAAGGACGACGGGCTCGATTGCCTGCACGAGCCCTTCCTCCAGGCCGCGGGGCCTCCGGCGGATGACCCGTTCGCCGCCGCGGCGGACGCGCCCGCGGCGGCGCCCCCGCCAAAGGCGCCGAGCCCGCCGAAGGATCCGCGCCTCACGCGCGCCCCCCTCGCCGGGCAACCCGATCTGGAGAGCGTCGCCTCGGGCCGGGGCGCGCTCCGGAGAGGGGCGAGGGGACCAGGGGTGAAGGCGCTGCAGGAGGCGTTGATCGCGCTGGGCGAGAGCGTGCCTGGCGGCGCTGACGGCGCGTTCGGTCCGGGCCTCGAGGCGGCCGTCAAGCAGTTCCAGGCCGAGCGCGGCCTCGCCGCCGACGGCGTGATCGGCGCGGCGACGCTCGCGGCCCTCGACGCGGCCTTAGTCGCGGGCGCGGCGACCCGGGCGGCAGGCGCGGAGACATCGAATCGAACAGAAGAGGAGGAGCACCGATGACCGCAGAGAAGAGCGATGAAGGCGTCCCGCCGCAGGCGGGCGTCCCCGCGTGGGTGGACATGGACCCGGCGCCCGCCGAGCCGCCCGAGGAGTGGCTGGCTCGCCCGGTCGCGTTCGCCGACGACGAGCCACCACCGCAGCTCGTCCGCACCGTGAACCTGCTGGAGGCCCCCGAGCACGACCTCCGCGGGCCGGAGGACGCCGAGGGCCTCGCCGAATTCCTCGTCTCCCGCGCGAAGGAGGGTATCGACGACATCTTCTCGCACCCCGATTACGACACCGCCGCGGGCGACGGCGAGGACTGGGCGCGGGCCGTCGCCGAGCACCAGACCGGCATCCCCTACACGATGCCAGCGTACTTCTACGGTGCGCAAAAGAGGGTCGCCGGGGCCATCAAGGACGGCGGCCGCTACCCGATCGTGGGGCAGTGCCAGCAGTCGGTGACCACCGCGCTCTGCCTCGGCGGCTGGGACGGCGGCCCGTACGGCGACATCGGCTGCGGGACCGACGCACAGCCGGCCGCGGCCAGGCTCGGCGACGGCTGGACCGACGTTCCCAGGGTGCTCGCCGACTGGCCCGACGATCTCTGGGAGAAGGTCACGGTCGGCTCGTGCCTCTTCTGGTCGGCGTCCGGAGCCGCCGGGGCCGGGAGCGGGCACGTGGCAATGGTGATCCGCAAGCACCCGATCGAGCGCAAATGGCAGCTCTGGGACACCACCACCTCGTTCAACGATCCCGTCGTGCACCCCACCTCCGCCAGGGGCGCGCGCATGCTCTGGGAGTCGCACTGGTGGCCCTTCATCTCGCCGGCGCTCTCCAGGGGTCAATGGTTGTTCCGCGGCATCGCCAGGATCGACGGCCTCGGGACGGTCAAGAGCGACGTGAAGCCGCGCGGGCGCGCCCGGCTGCTCCTCCGGAGCCGCGGCGACGGCAAGCTCCTCTACCGCTCGGCGTGGATGTCGATGGAGGACGAGGGCCTCCCCATCTCCTGGCTGCTCCGCTCCCTGCGCGGGGCGCCCTTCCACGATCGGATCGAGCCCACGTGGTGCATCAACTCGAAGTCCGACGCGCCGACCCCGAGCGCCCCGGACAACCGGCCGCTGCTCGACGTCTTCTGCGACCCGAAGGGCAACGCGAGGATGTCGTGGAGCCCGGCCCAGGGCCTGCACAACCGCCCGCACCAGGCGGACTGGGCGCCGCCCGCGGCGATCCGTCTGGCCGCGCTCAAGGGAGCTCGATGAACCCGGGAGACAACGCCATGCGTACCCTCATCCTCAGTGATCTGCACCTCGGCAACGGGGGTGACTACGACGTCTTCGCCGGGGGCGAGGCGCTGCCCGCGTTCCTCGACCTGATCGCGCGCGAGCCCGCGCGGGTCGTGGTCAACGGCGACGGCGTCGACTTCCTCATGAACGAAGACCCGCTGGAGCTCGATCGGGCGCGCGCCGCCGCGCAGGCCCGCGCGATCGTCGCCGCGCCCGAGAGCGCCGCCGTGCTCAGGGCGCTCGGGCGCGTCCTCGCGCGAGGCGGCGAGGTCATCATCCGCCTCGGCAACCACGACGTGGAGCTCGCCGTCCCGGAGGTGCAGGAGATCCTGCGCGCGGCGATGGAGCAGCCGCCCGCGGTCGCCGCGCGCCTCGCCTTCCAGCTGGGCGACGCCCCCGCGATCCTCGACGTGGGCGGCGCCCGGATCCTCGTCACCCATGGCGAGCACAGCGACAACTGGAACAAGGTCGACTACGGGCGCCTGGCCCGGCTCGACCGGTTCAGGTACGCGGCCGGCTCGGTCCTCGTGAAGCAGCTCATGAACCCGATCGCGCGCCGCCACGGCCTCCGCTTCGTGAGCCTGCTCAAGCCCGATTTCCAGGGCGCGGCGCTCGCCGCGCTCGCGGTCGCGCCCGGGATCGTGAAGCAGCTCTTCAGCGCGGCTTCGCTCGACATCGCCTGGCAGCTCTTCAAGAAGGCGGGGTCGGCGGCCTCCTTCGCCGAGGAGGAGGAGGATCTCGGGCTCGCCGAGAGGTTCGCGGAGGCCGGCCTCGGGGCCGAGGAGACGGCGGCGGTCGAGGCCACGCTCGGCGACGGGCCCGCCGCGTTCGCCGACGAAGAGGCGATGTCGACCGCCAGCCTCAAGCTCGCGCGCGCCGGCCTGAAGCTCTACGCGGGCGTGCAGCGGAGGCTCGCCGGCACCCTCGGCGACGAGTACTTCCACCTCGAGCCCGACGAGGCCGAGTGGGCCGACGCCCAGCGCCTGGCGAGGAAGTTCGACGCCGGCGCGGTGGTGATCGGCCACACCCACGCGGCCCGCTGGAAGGCGGCCGACGGACTCGTCTTCGCCAACACGGGCACGTGGATCTGGTTGATGCAGCTCCCGCGCTCCGACGCCGGCGACGAGGCCTGGGCCGAGTTCCTCGAAGAGCTGCGCCAGAACCCCAGGCTCCTGCCCGAGAAGCAGAGGGCGGCGAGGACCCTCCAGCGGTTCACCGCCGTGCTCCTCGACGCGCACGAGGAAGGCGGCGCGGCGATGTGGCTCGTGCACTGGGACAATGGAGAGCTCCGCTCCCTGGGGGCCGCGCGCGTGCCCCCAGGGAGCGCGGCGCGCTGAGAGGAGAAGCCATGTCCGACATCGAGCTGCTCCTCTGCCATGCCGACGATCAACGCCCCGTCCTCGACGAGGGGCTGCCGCTCGAGTCCGCCGCGGACGAGGCGCAGCCCGGCGGTGAGGACCTGGTCCACGATTTCGCCGACTTCTCGGACGATCCCAACGATCTCTCGCTCCAGCGCTGGTCCGTCATCGCGCCCGAGGGGCCCGCGGGCGACGCCCTGCTCGCGCTCGTCGAGCCCCTGATCCGGAAGCGGGAACAGGACCAGGGCGCGCCCGTCGTGCCCTATCGCGTCCCCGCCGGCATGGACGCGGACGCGGCGATCCGGTGGAGCAAGCACGTCTATCATGACGAGTCGGTCGCGCTCGAGGATCTGCCGCGGTATCTCCTCGTGCTCGGCGACCTCGACGAGGTCTCGCTCGAGCTCCAGCAGGCGATGGCGAGCGAGGCGCTGGTCGGTCGCCTGGTGTCCCGGTCCGCCGCGGGCTACGCGGCGTACGTGGACAAGCTCCTCTCCTCGGAGCGGGCCCCCTCGGTGGAGGCGCAGGCGCGGGCGCTGTTCTTCACCGCGCAGGACGGCACCGCGGCGACCTCCATCGGCCACAGAGCGCTCGTCGCGCCCAGCGTTCAGCGGTGCCGCGACACCCAGCGGAGGGGCGGCTTCAAGGCGAAGGACATCGAGGAGATCGGCTATGAAGGCGCCGACGCGGCGAGGAGCGCGCTCCTCGAGCAGATCGAGAGGCCGGAGCCGTCGGTGCTGTTCACCATGAGCCACGGCCTGGGCGCGCCCCGCAGGGGATGGTCGTCGGCGGACGAGCAGCGCGCCGTGCAAGGGGCGATGAGCCTGGGTTGCGGCGTGCGGATCGCGGCCGAGGACCTCGGCGACAGGCCCTTTCTGCCCGGCGGCATCTGGTTCTTCCTCGCGTGCTACGGCGGCGGGACGCCGGCGGCGAGCGCCTACCACCACTGGCTCGCCAGCCTGCGCGACGCGGGCGGCTTCGGCGGGCGCGTCGACGGCGTGCTCGCCGGCCTGCCCAGGCCGGGCGATCGGCCCTTCATCGCCGCGCTGCCGCAGGCCGCGCTGGCGAGCCCGCGGGGCCCGCTCGCCGTCATGGCCCACATCGATCTGGCCTGGACCTACAGCTTCCAGGACATGGGGCCCGACGGCAAGGACCGGGCGTCGCGCTTCGAGGGCGTCTTCAGCTCGCTGGTGAAGGGCGCGCGCGCGGGCAACTCGTACAACGAGCTCCTCCGTTACCTGGGGAATGCCAACCACGAACTCGCCGCGATGTATAACCAGGAGGCCAGGGCCGAGATGGCGGGCAAGCCCCTCGCCCCCGACCAAGGCCGCGCGAAGCGGCGGGCGAACCTGTGGATGCTCCGCGAGGATCTCGCGGGGTACGTCCTCCTGGGCGATCCGGCGGCGCGGCTCGCGATCCACCGCGACAGGGGAGCCGTCAGGGCCGCGCCCGCGCCGGCGGAGGTGCACGCGCGCCTCCCGCCGGTACCCGCCGCTCCGCCCGCGCCGGCCCGCGCGCGGGATGGGGCGCGCATGCAGCGCGCCGTCCACGAGAAGATCGTCGGGGAGGAGGGCGACAAGAAGATCGCCGAGAGATACGGTATCACGCGCGAAGAGCTCCAGCGCTTGTACGAGGCCTACTGCAAGGCAGGGCTCGAGGCGCTCGGCGAGCTGCCGTAGAGAGACGCATGGTCGAAGTGGAGCCCCACGCCCCGCCGGCCCGACGCTCCGCCGAGCCGCCACGCAGGGCCCGGCGGCTCCTCGGCCTGCGGCCACGCCGCCACGGTCGCGTCGACCTCAGGAGCCGGCTCCTCAGGGACCAGCTCTGGACGCTCGCGCTGCTCGCCCTGCTCATCCTGCTGCTGCTCGTGGCGCTCACGGCCACGACGCGCGCTCCCGTCCAAGAATGGCCTGCCTGGGGGTACCGGACCCTCCTCGGTGTCTTCTCCTTTGGCACCCTGGGAGCGATCTTCAGCGCTGCTCGATCGCTCAAGAGCTCCTCCCTCCGGGCCAGGATCCACGCTCAGGTTTTGGACGAGCGGGTCACCCTCTCTCGCGCCGTCCTCGGGGCGCTGCCCGGGCTCGCCGCCTATGCGTTCCTCCAGTCGAAGGTGCTGAACCTCGGCGACGCCGACAACAGCAAGGCCTTCGCGATCGCGTTCATCGCCGGCTTCAGCGAGCGGCTCGTGCTCAAGGTGGCGGAGACGTTCGCCGGGCAGAAGGCGAAGTAGCGACGCCAGCGACGCGCCGCCTCGATCACGGGGCAGAGCGCGTGACCTGAGATCGCGCGCGCTCGGTCCTCGGCGAGACGAACCGGATGACGGCGCGCGGCGCGAGGCGGTACCCGTGCTCGCTGCGCTGGATGACGTCCCTGAGCCCCATGCGGCGGAGCTGGGTCAGCGCCACGTAGACGCGGTTGGCCCCCGCGTCCGCCATCGGCCGCTCACCGGGCCAGCCGGCGTCGAGCAGCTCCTGGAGTGAGAGCGAGGCGTCCGGCGCCTCGTCGTGCCGGTCGACGAGGGCCGTCACGATGCGGCTGAGCGCGTGCCCGAGCGTGTGTTTCACACCGTCCTCCGTCGCGATCCAGCGCACCTCGAAGCCGAGGAACAGCGTGGGCGGGCACGCCGGCACCGCGTCGCTCGAGAGGAGCGGCAGCGCCCGACCGGCGAGCAGGCTGGCGACGAGCGACGCGAACCCCTCAGGATCAGGCGCCTCGCTGCAGGGCACGACGAGACGGAGAAAGTCCGACGCGGCGTCCGTGCCCTCGGCGCTCTTTCGCGCCTGCGCCGGCGCGCGGCGGACGCGCCGCTCGCGCCCCCCCAGACGCTCGGAGGGATCGAGGTCCATCGCGCGGGTGTCCCGGGCGACGTCGCGTGCGCTCGCCGCGCTGCCCTGGACCGCGTGGCGGAGCGACAGCGCGAGGAGCGACAGCGCGGTGTCGTCGCCCGCCGGGGTCGGCTCGCCGCCTGCGGCCACCTCGGGCGCCTGGAACTCAAGGACCCTGTCGACCTGCTCCTGTCCGGCTCCTTCGAGCGGGGCATCCCTCCCATAGCCGATGAAGTACCAGCGCCCCTCGCGCGAGAAGAGGACGTCAGCGCACGAGACGCGACCGATGCAGACGGGCCGCCCGCGCTTCGGGTCGGTCACAGCGTGGGCCGCCTGCATCGCCTTGCGGAGGCTCGCGATGAGGCCAGCCGCGCTCCCGGGCGGCACCTTCCATCCGGCGTCGTTCAGGAGGCTGGTGAGGTCGACGCCGTCGATCACGGCGTCGCAGGCGAGCTCGATGTACGGCGTCCCGTCGGCGACCCCGCGCGCCGCGACCTTCGGGATGAGCGGATGGTCGAGGAGCGCGTGGACGCGCTCGATCTCGGCAAACGCAGCGTCCGCCCGCGCCGCGCTGGCGGCCGGGCCGGGCACGATGACCACGCAGGCTCTCGCGTCTCCGACGCGCGTCGCCGAGACGACGTGGAAGCCGTCACGACAACGGATGGGACGTGGGTTCATGTATCTACCGAGCCATCGTGAACGAGAATCGCTGATGAATCCCATGATCGTATCCGTTCTCCGCTCGCGCACGCTTGCCGGCGGACATCATTAATCACGTCCCATGGCCAAGCTCGCCGATGCGTCCTTAATTATTTTTCAGATGAGAATCTCGTCCGCTGCGTTCTAAAAGACCAAGGAGTCAGACACGGCAGGGAGCACAACGTAGCGAGGCTTGTCCTTCGATGTGGCTGGAGATCGAGCTCGACATCAGCGGTACTGAGGTGCGCGTCAGCGCGCGTGGCAGCCGGGGAGAGCGCCCCCCGGCGCACGCGATATCTGCCGAGCAGGGCTTGGATGCCCTGCAGACGTTCGCGAGCAAGGTCGGGAGGGCGGTCCGCGGCGGCAAATCGCTCGATCCAGCGGCGGTGAGCGACTCCCAGGTGCTCCACGAGGAGGTCTTCAAGGGGGAGCTGCGCGACGTCCTCGTGCGGCTCGGCGAGGCGTCGAAGGGGGGACCGCTCCTGGTGCGGCTCTTCGTCCGCGATCAAGCGCTCCAGACCATCCCCTGGGAGGCGCTCTGCAGGCCGGGGACGTCCGAAGGGTTTCTGGGGACCGACCCCAGGGTGCTCTTCGCGCGCGGCGTCACCTCGTCGGAGCCCTGGGAGCCGCGCGAGGTCAAGGGCGCCGTCCGGCTGCTCGGGATCGCGCCGGGCACCGGCGAGCGGGCCCTCGACGTGCTGCGCGCGGCGCTCGCCCCGGCGATCGACGCCGGCGAGATGGAGTGGCTCGATCCGATCGCCGGGCAGGAGATCAGCGCGCGGGTGCTCTTCGACAGGCTCCGGCGCGGCAAGAGCCCACACGTCGTGCACTGGCTCGGTCACGGCGGCGTGGATCTGTCGGGCAAGCCCGTCCTGCGCCTGGCAGACGACGAGGACGGCGAGGAGACATGGATCACCGCCGAGGCGCTGGGGCGCGAGCTCTCCGCGGCGTTCTGCGAGGAGCTGCGCCTCGTGATCCTCGAGGCCTGCGAGGGCGCCAGGGCCGGGGCGCTCGGCAGCGCGGCGGAGATCCTGGCCAGGGCGGGCGCGGATGCCGTCGTGGCGCACCTCTGGCCGGTGAGGGCCGACGTGGCGCGCGCTTGCTCGACCGAGCTCTACCGCGCGCTGACAGGCGCTTCGCTGAGCCAGGGCGACATCGGCGCGAGCGTGGCGGCGGCGCGGCGGACGCTGCTCTCCCAGAGCGCAGAGGCGTTCTCGCCGGTCCTGTACCTCCGCGGCTCGGACTCGGTGGTCTTCAACTTCCAGGGCCGCCGCGTGGCGAGGCCGGGGAAGAAGAGCAGGTCGAAGGCCCTCGCGCCCGCGCTCCAGAGCCTGCTCGAGCGGCCGTTCACGATGGTGCTCGGCGATCTCGAGGACGATCGCGCGGCGCTCCAGAGGGAGCTCGAGCAGTTCATGCAGGACAACGGTGAGCCGGCGACGCCGGGTATGTCGCTGAGCGCGCTCACGCAGCGCTGCGTGCTCCGGTTCGGGCAGGAGGTGCTGCATTCGCTCTTCCAGCAGGCGCTGACCGCTTCGCCCGGGGCGACGGCCCCGCCGCTCGTCGACGCGCTCGCGCGCTTCGTCCGGCCGGGGGTCCACATCACGCTCCTCTGGCGGCCCTGCCTCGAGCACGCGATCGCGCAGAAGCTGCCGCAGCGGACCGTCTACGCCATCCAGCCGTCGCTCCTCGGCGCCGGCGGCAAGCCGCGCATCGTCAAGCGCGCCGCGGGGGCGACCGCGTGGAAGATGGAGCCCGTCACGCCCAGGCGCTTCGATCTCGAGAGCGAGATCGTCGTGCTCCGACTCTATGGCGGCTACTCGGCGGAGCCGCGCCCCATCTTCTCGCCGCCGCTGCTCACCGAGGACGATCACATCCACGGCCCCCTCGGCGCCGACGGCGCCCGGCCGCCGCTATGGATGGAGGAGCTCCTCGCGCGGCCGCGCGTCCAGCCCGGCCTCTTCGTCGCGCTCTCGAGCCTCGACTTCCGCCACCGCATGCTGCTGCGCTGGCTCTACGATCAACGCCCGGCGCCCCCGGACAGCCTGGCAGTCCTCGCGGCCGGGGTCGAGAGTAGCGAGATCGAGATCTGGGGCAACGGCGGCGGGCTGCCCGGCACGGGCCACATCGCGGCGACCACCGGAGATCTGGCGGAGCTCGCGGCTCAGCTCGACGCCTTCGCGGTGGAGGATGCCTCGTGACACACGCCCCCTTCCCCGGACACCCGCCGCACCGCGACAGTGAGTACCGGCGTGATATCGAATCTCCGCTTCTGGGTGGTTCCGGCGGTGACGAGGTGGTAGCGCCGTCGCCCTCCGGCCTCTCTCACGGCGCGGCCGAGCGACGGCCCGCGCTCGACCGGGCATTCCAGGCGAAACCCCTCCGCGATCCCTCCGTCGGCGCGCTCCTGCGCTGCTGGGTCGAGCAGCGGGAGGAGCTCCTCCGCGCCTGCCGGCGCTCTCTCGGCCGAGAGGACGGTGAGGAAGCGTTCAGCCGAGCGACGGTGTCGATGCTTCGGGCCACCGCCCCCGCAGAGGGCATCCGAAGGCCGGCGGCGTGGCTTCAGGCGATCGTGCGCCATGCCTGCGTGGACCTCCATCGCGAGCGGACGCGGCGCGGAAGACTCCTGCTGCTCGTGGACGAGGATCTCGGCGAGCTCGCGGCGGCCCCCCACGCCGCTGCCGGCGATCCCGAGCGGACCCTCCTTGAACGGGAGACGCTCGCCCGGCTGGAGAGGGCCGTTCGCGCCCTGGCTCCGACGCTGCGGGATCCTCTCTTGCTGCGCGTCGAGGAAGAGCTGTCGTACGCGGAGATGGCTGCGCTCCTGCTCGAATCGGAGGAGAACCTGCGCAAGCGCGTCAAGCTCGCCCGGCAGCGCGTGCGGTGTTCGGTGCTCCTCCAGCGAGAGCAGGAGCCGCGCTCCGGCCGGAACCAGCCCGCCGCTCGCGCCGGCCGCTCCGGCCTGCGCCGGGGCAGAGCGGGCGCCGCGGCGGACACGGATCCTGTCAACCCGAGCGCCGAGCCGTCGCCATCGAGCAGCCAGCGACCATGAACGCCCACGAGGACCGGCTCGACCTCCTGCTCGCCGACGCCGACGAGCGCCGCCCCGTGCTCGACGAGGGGCTGCCTGGCGACACCGCCCAGAGCGCGCCGAGGCCCAGGAAGGGCCGCGACGCCAACCACTGGCGGCGCACGGACGCCGATCGCAACGACCTGACCCTCCAGAGATGGGCCGTGATCGCGCCCGAGGGCCGGGAGGGCGACCGGATGATGGAGGCCGTCCAGCCGCTCGTCGCGCTGCGCGAAGGCGAGCAGGGCGCGCCCGCGCGCGTATATCGCGTGCCGCAAGGGATGGACGCAAAGCGATCGGCGGACTTTCGGAGAGAGATCTACTGGGCCGAGGAGGTGGCGGAGGAGGACAGGCCCCTTTACTTGATGATGCTCGGCGACCTCCATCACACCTCGCTGGAGCTCCAGCACGCGCTCGCCAACGACGCGCTCGCGGGGCGCATCCATTTCGCGGACAGCGCGGGAGACACCGATCTTGCCGGCTATGCCGCCTATGCCGAGAAGGTCGTTCGCTATGCGCGGCGCGGCACGCCCGAGGCCTCGCCGGATCTGCTCTTCTACGTCACGCCCGACGGCTCGGCGGCCACGGTCACGGGCAAGGCCAGGCTCGTCGGCCCGAGCCTGGCCACATCGACCGAAGCGAGCGAGAGAGGCAAGCTCCCCGCAGCCTCGGTGCGCGAGGTCTCCGCCGGCAGCGTGGACGACCTGCTCGCCGGGGGCGGCGGCGCTCGGCCCTCGGTGCTGCTCTCGGTGAGCCACGGGCTGGGCGCGCCCCGGCGTGGCTGGCGCAGGGAGGAGGACTCCTGGCGGCGCCAGGGGGCGCTCGTGATCGGCCACGACGAGATCCTCGACGCCGAGCGGCTGCGGGGCCAGACGTTCTTGCCGGGAGGGATGTGGTTCTACCTGGCCTGCCTGGGCGCGGGCACGCCGGCGGCGAGCGCCTATCACACGTGGCTCTCGCAGCTCGCGCAGGAGGATCGTTATGGTGGCAGCCTGAAGGCCGTGTTGCACAGCCTCCCCGCGTCCGGCCAGCGCCCCTTCGTCGCGGCCCTGCCGCAGACCGCGCTGGCTAACCCCGCGGGGCCGCTCGCGATCATCGGTCACGTCGACCTTGCGTGGACCTACAGCTTCTCGAGCACGACGAGCCTGTCGGAGGGCAAGAAGTCCCGTATCTATCGCCCCCTCGAGGTGCTGGTCCGCGGCAGTCGCGCGGGGATCGCGCTGGAGGCGCTGATGGAGCTCTACCGCGGCGCGAACGACGAGCTCGCGCAGAGCTACCAGATCGAGGCCGACGCGCGCGCGGCGGGCCGCGCCGATCCCACCGATCGCGCCGATCGCGCCCACCTGTGGATGCTGCGCAACGATCTCCGCGGCTACGTGCTGCTCGGCGATCCGGCGGTGCGGCTGCCGCTCCAGCAGCTCGCGCTGCGAGCCGAGGTGCCTGCGCCCGCGCCCGCGCCCGTCGAAGTGCGCTCGACACAGGCGGAAGAGCCGGCCACCGACGCTGCGTCCGCGACCTCGGCGCCGGCGCGGGAGGCGGCCGTGCTGGCGATGATCCGCGGAGACGAGGCACCGCGCGCGATCGCGGCGCGCGTCATGGTGTCGCTGGAGACGTTGTGGACCTGGGTCGACGCCTATCGCGCGGGCGGGCGCGAGCGACTCGGCGGGTGATATGGCTACCGGTTCCACGTCGACGACGGCTCGGGCGAGGTCACTGTGTTCGTCTATGCCGGAACCGGCATCGACGTGAGCGGCATCGCCGCGGGGGACGACGTGGAGATCACCGGGTTCAGCGGCCAGTTCCTCGATCACTACGAGGTGACCCCGCGTGTCCCCTCGGACATCGAGGAGCGCTGAGCCTGCCTCGGGACGACGAGGCCTGATGGCCTCTCTTGCCTCCTCGGCGCACGACCGGGCACCGTGTCGCCCAAGAACGAACCGTCGGTCGCCCCCAGGCGTTGTACCCAGGAATCGCCTTGCTTTCGAGCGTAGCACCGGGTTTGCTTGGAGGCGTCCGCCCGATCGGTAGGGCGAGGAGGCATTGGACTATGCGCAAGGTGTGGGCGGCTACGGTAGTGGCGGCGGCGGCGCTGACGACAGCGCCACGACCTGTTGAGGCGTGCGGCGGATTCTTCTGCGGACGACAGCCGGTGGACCAGACCGCGGAGCGGATCGTGTTCGCGACGAACCAAGACGGTTCGGTCACGATGGTGACGCAGATCCAGTATGCGGGCGCGGCGCCGGACTTCGCCTGGGTGGTTCCGCTCGCCGAGGTGCCGGCGGTGGAGAGCCTTGCGGTGTTCCCGCAGCTTGCGCTCACCGCCCTCGATGCGGCGACGGGCCCGCAGTTCCAGTGGCCCGACGACCCGAGCTGCTCCCCCCCCGTGTTCGCGGGGGGCGGGCCCACCTCGGGCGGCACCGACGACGGCGGCGTCACGGTGCACATCCGGGAAGAGGTCGGGCCGTATGACGTGGCCGTGATCGAGTCGACCGATCCCACGGCGCTCATCGAATGGCTTCGCAGCAACGACTTCCGCGTCAACGACGCGATGGCGCCGTACATCGGCATCTATACGAGCGAGGGGATGAAGTTCCTCGCGCTGCGGCTCCAGCCGGACGCTGAGGTCAGCGACATCCAGCCGTTCCGCTTCACGCTTCCGTCCGGGTCGCCGTCGATTCCGATCCGGCTGACGGCGATCGCGGCCGAGCCGGAGATGGGCATCACCGTGATGGTCCTCGGCGACCGGCGCTATGGGCCGGCCAACTGGCCGGACATCGAGATCGACGACAACCAGATCGTCTGGAGGCCGTACGATTGGCCGACGCAGACGAACTGGACGGCGCTCGTCGCGCGCGGCGTCGACGAGGCCGGCGGTCGCGGCTTCGTCACGGAGATGAGCGGACCGACGGCC
Organism: Sorangium sp. So ce887; assembly: GCF_051521455.1. Lineage (NCBI taxonomy): Bacteria > Pseudomonadati > Myxococcota > Polyangiales > Polyangiaceae > Sorangium > Sorangium sp. So ce887. The sequence goes on from NZ_CP150354.1 coordinate 9,532,240, forward strand.
AGCATCGCCGAGCAGGTCCGCAACACGATGAGCTCGGACGAGGCGCAGGTGGCCGCGCGCGACGCGCTGCTGCCGCTTCTGGAGAGCAACACGACCATCACCCGGCTCTATACCCGCCTGTCACCCGAGGAGATGACCGTCGATCCGATCTTTCGGCGCACCGACGGTCCCGAGGTATCGAACGTCCGCATGCTCGCGCGCTACGTCGACGGCCGCGACATGTGCGTGAGCGCTCCGGGCGCCGAGTCTGCCGCCGCGTCGGCGTGCGACTTTGCGGCGTGCGGCGCAGGCGGCCTGTGCCGCGTCGTCGAGGTCGCAGGCGGCACCCAGCCTGTGGCCGGCTGCGCGTGCGTGCCCGGGACGACCGCGCGCACCACGTTCGATCCGTCGGGTCGGCCGACGGTGACCTGCCAGGACCTCCGCATGTCGTTCCTCAACCCGGGTGACCGGACGCTTCCTGACGCGCCGCCGCTGGCGGATCCTTGTGCGACGTTCGATTGCGGCCCGCACGGCGAGTGCGTGCCCATGAACATGACGCCGACCTGCCGCTGTTCGACGGGTTATGTGGCGGTAGGCGCCATCGCCGGCGACGGCAGCCGGGAGACGACCTGCGTGCTTCCCGACGAGCCCGTCCCCGCGTCCTTCTACAACAGGCGCGTCCCGCACCTGCCCGATTCGCTGCCGGGCGGCCGACCGGTCGATGTGCCGCCGCCCGCCGTCGAGTCCGCTGCTTCTGGAGGCTGCAACGCCGGCGGCCATGCTGGCCGTGCCGGCGGACTCGGCGGCGCGCTGCTCGGGCTGCTGCTTGTCGTGCGCCGCCGCCGGCGCTCCTAGTACTACAGCCGCACGTCGCGGAATCTCCGCGGATTTCGATGAGCGGGCGGACGATCGTGACGCTTGGCTCCTCCGCACACGGATGGAGCCCAGCTCGTTCGGTGCTCACCGACGTGCGGCTGTAGTACTAGTACTACAGCCGCACCTCGACATCGATCTGGTTGGACCCAGGATCCGGCCATGGATCCGGGGGCAAGCGAGCTGCCAGCAGCGGCCGCGTGGGACGCGTTGGCAGCAGATTTTGAGGCCTTTCACGCGCGATTTGCGGCGCTGTTCGCGCGCAGCGAGCCGCGCGAGCAGGCGATCAAGTACGTGCGCTCGCTGATGGGTCCGGCAGCGCGGCGGAACGGTTGGCAGCTGGCCGAGGCCATCGGGGACCCGACGCCCGATCGCGTGCAGCGGCTGCTGTACAGTGCGGACTGGAGCGCGGATGCGGCGCGCGATCTCCTGATGGACTTCACGATCGAGCAGTTCGGCGATCCGCAGGGCATCGGCGTACTGGACGAAACGGGCTTCCTCAAGAAAGGCACCAAGTCCGTCGGCGTGGCGCGGCAATACAGCGGGACGGCAGGCAAGATCGAGAACTGCCAGATCGGTGTGTTCCTCAGCTACAATGGCCCACGTGGACATGTGATCCTTGATCGTCGTCTTTACTTGCCAGAAGCGTGGTGCAGCGATCCGGAGCGGAGGCAGGACGCTCACGTTCCGGAGGATGTCGCGTTCCAGACCAAGCCGCAGCTGGCGATGCAGATGCTGCATGGCGCCTGGCAGCGAGGTGTACCGATGGCGTGGGTCGCCGGCGATGAAGTCTACGGGGACGACCCCGTGCTTCGCGACGGCATCGCCGCGCAGGGCCATCGGTATGTTCTCGCGGTCGTCTCGAGCACGCCGGTGTGGCCCGAGCGACCCGAGGTCGCGGAACCCCCTACCGAACGCGAACACCCTCGTGGTCCGCTCCGCACGCGCCCTCGTCTTGCACCGGGCGCGCCACACGCCTCCACCGTGGCAAAGGTGGCGGCGCAGTGGTCGCCGCAGCAATGGCATCGCCTTGCCGTCCATCAGGGCGAGAAGGGACCCATCGAGTACGACTGGGCCCGCGCGCGCGTCGTCGACAGCCGTCGGCGCTTGCCGGCCGACGAGGTCTGGCTACTGGCCCGCCGCTCTGTTTCGAAGCCGTCGGACGTGGCCTACTACCTGTCCAACGCCGAAGCCGACACGCCGCTGACAACGCTCGCGCACGTGGCCTCCACGCGTTACACGATCGAGCAGTGCTTCGAGGAGGCGAAGGATGACGTCGGCCTCGACCACTACGAGGTCCGCTCATGGCCGAGCTGGCATCGGTACATCACGCTCGGGATGATGGCCCTTGCGTGGTTGGCTTTCGTACGCGCGAAGCTTCCCGCGGAAGGCGCCTTCCCGTACGCCCCGGCGATGAACCCCGAGCTCGTGCCCAAAGCGGCGCGCCCGGGGCCGGGGAAGAAGGCCAAGTCCATGCGGGAGACGGCGCTTGACGCGTCGGGGGAAAAAAGCCTGCCGCGCCCGAAGAAAGCGACGGTCCGCCGACGCTGGCGCCCTGGAGCATTCCCGAAGTCCGTCGCCTGATGGAGCTGGTGCTTCCGCTGCCCGCCCATTCGCCCGAGTTCCGCTGGGCATGGTCGAGGTGGCGACGCCGAAAACGCGCCCAGGCTCGCGCCTGTTGCTACCGGCGCCGCCGCACCCGGCCGCTTGCCCGAGCCCGGGCTCCCTAACCGCGGCTGTAGTACTAGAGCGACAAACGGGTTGAAACCCCGAAAAAAAGCAGAAATTTCACAGGGAGGCGAGGAGGCGGGGAGCGAGAGACGGCGAGAGGGAGAGATTCTTTTTTTCTTCCTCCCCGCCTCCCCGCCTCCCTGTGAAATTTCTCCCGGTTTCAACATGATGGGTGTTCTAGTCTAGGAGTCCGCGCCGTGACCTGCTCGACCTCCGCCGCCGGTCTCGTCGTGCTCCTGGCGCTCGCTCCTGGCTGCGCCGGCGGGGACGAGCCGCCGGCGCAGGGCATCGCCGAGCTCGGCACCGGTGAGTGGCAGTTCGAGCCGCTGGCCGACGGCCAGGAGGTCGAGCTCGCCCACGGCGCGCAGGGCGGCTGGCACCTGTGGACCAGCGTCCGGACGCTCGGCCTGGAGCCCGAGGGCGTCGAGCTCGAGGTCACGACCACCGTGATCGGCGACCCCTCCTCGGCGACGACCAGCCGGGGAAGGATCGCGCTCACGGAGCGCGAGGACGGCCAGTGCGAGTTCATCGGATGGCCGGCCGTCCTCCGCGAGCCCGCCTGTGCCATCGGCCAACCGCTCCAGCTCAGGGGGGTGGTGACCGACGCGCGAGGCACGGTTGCGACCGGCGAGCGGCTGGTGCGCCCCCGATGGAACAGCGACGAAGCCTGTGCTGGGCGGCCGTAGGCCCGCAGGCCGTGGCACGAACGCGGCGCCTGCGATGCAAGGATAAGTTGTTGATACGCGTCATTTTTCCAGGAGAGAGGCGGCTCGCGCAAGGAACCTTGTCTCTCCCGAACAGCCCAGCTCGACGCCCCGGGGCCGCACGTCTAGTCTGCCGCGATGGGGTTCGTCGCGAGTCTCCTCATCGTTTACGGCGTCGCCGGGGTGGTGCTGGGCGCCGCCGTAGCGATCGCGATCGGGCGCTGCCTTCACCACCAGCGGCGCTCGCAGATCGCCGCGTACGCGCGGAGCCCTTCGGCCTCGCCCGGCGCGATGCGCGAGGGGTTCGCCCTCCTCCGCGGCGAGGTCGTCGCGGAGGACGCCGCGCCGGACGAGGCGGTGATCGCGGTCGAGATCCCGTGCAGCGGCCGGGCCGGCGCCGCGCCGGGCGCGTGGCACACCCGGGCGCGCGCGTTCTCGCTCCGGCTCCCCTCGGGCGCCGCCGTGCGCGTCGAGCCGGTGTGCAGCCGGCTGAACCTCGACACGACCTTCGTCCCGGCGCGCCGCGACGGCGTGCCCGTCTACCTGTCCGAGGTCCGCCCGGGCGACGCGATCTACATCGCGGGCTCGGTGCGCCGCGATATCGACGCGAGCGCCGCCGGCAAGGGGTACCGCGACGCCGCGCGGGCCTGGGTGCTCCGGGCGCCCACGTACGGCAGCCTCTGCGTCTCCTCGGAGACGGTCATCGCGCGCCATGCCCGGCGCGCGCGCTTCCACCGCGCCTGGGCGCTCGCGCTCGGCGCGGCGCTCACGGCGCTGCACCTCGGCCTCTTCCGGGCGTTCCACGCGAGCGTCTTCGGCGCTGTCGGCCCGGCCGGCGGCATCGGCGTCGGCACGGCCGCGCTCGCGCTGTTCTTCGTCGGCGCCGCCGCGCTCGCCTACCGCACCCTGGCCGAGCAGACCTCGCCCTGGACCGAGCTCCGCGTGGAGCGCCCCAGGGCAGCGTAGAGCGGCGAGCGGGCCCCGCGTCCCGTTCGCGGCGCTCTTCGAGCTCCTGCCGATGCCCCTCTCCATCGACCGCACCAGCGGGCGGCTCGCCGGCGAGGTGACCGCGCTCCCGGGAAGCGGGCGCTGGAGCGGGGGTCGCCTACGCGCTCTCCCGCCGCGGCCCGGGCGGCGCCGCGCCGTGGCCGCCGGCGGAGCGCCCCCGCCGGGGCTCCGCGCGCCGGCCGCGCGCGCCGGCGCGGAGCCAGGCGGCGGCGCCGATCGCGACGGCGGCGAGCGCGGCGCGCCACCCCGAGCCTGAGCCCGGGCGGCGGCCGGCGGGCGGCGCCATGCCGCAGGTGATCTGCTGGTCCGCCGCGCACTCCGGCGAGAACCCGTGGGGAGGGATGGGGTTGCACTCCGACGTGGAGAGATCCCGAGGGGGGTAGATCTGGCAGATGCCCGCGATGTCGTCCGCGTGCAGCGTCCGGAAGTTCATCGGATCCGACCGCTCGTAGCGGTCGTGCATGGTCGCCTCCGGGCCGGCCAGGGAGTGGTCGAGGCCCAGGAAATGCCCGGCCTCGTGCGTGACGATGGCGAGGAGGTCCTCCCTCGGCGCCGCGGAGTCGTCCCCGACGGTGAAGTTGTAGAGATCGGTGTTGATCTCCATGTCGGCGCCCCAGAGATCACCTGTGTTCTTGTCGAACTGCACCGTCGTGAGCGCGAGCATCTCGCTCCTGTGCCCCGCGGCCGCGAGCCAGCCCAGGTCGCGGAAGGCGACCACGTTGGCGTTGCCCGGCACGAGCCCGTCGACGACCCGGGTCTTGCCGTCCCTCGCGTTCAGCTCCACCGCGCTGCAGCTCACGGGCCCGAGGTTCTGCACGCGGAAGCCGGGGGTTCCCCCGTCGCAGGGCGCCTCCTGCCATGTCCTGAACGCGGCATCGAGCACGTCGGAGGTCTCCTGGTAGGAGATCTCGCTCGACGCGTCCTCCTGGACGCTGAAGCCGATGCAGCTGCCCTTCCAGCGGAGCGGCTTGCAATAGCCGACCGGCAGGTCGTCCTGCAGGCAGAGCTCCGAGACCTTGCAGGTGTTCGAGCGGCAGTAGGCCGAGGCCTGCTGCGCGCTCGCCAGCGCGGCGAACGCGGCAGCCGCGCAAAGGCACCTCGCACTCTTCGTCGACATCGACTCCTCCACGATCGCTTGACCGTACGGCGACGGTACCAGCCCGCGGCGGGGGCGTGGGGATTTCGCGGCCGGGCGCCCTTGCCGCCCGCGGGCCCGGCGCCATCCTGAGCCCATGGGGCGTGCTCGTGGGTGAGGAGGGCGGCGGGGCGGATCCGGCCCAGGACGGGGCGGATCCGGCCCAGGACGGGGCGGATCCGGCCCAGGACGGGGCGGCGGCGCCGAGCTTCCTGTGCGACGCGATGCTCGGCGGCCTGTCGCGCTGGCTTCGCGGCGCGGGGTACGACGCGACGTTCGAGCACGGGATCGACGACGGCGATCTCGTGCGGCTCGCGCAGCAGACCGGCCGGGTGCTGCTGAGCTCCGACGCGGGGGTGTTCGACCGGCGCCCCCTGCGCACGGCGGCCGTGCGCGGGCTGTACGTGCCCCGCGGGCTGCGGCCGATGGAGCAGGCGGGCTTCGTGCTGCGGGAGCTCGGGCTGCGCGTGCGGGATCCGCGGTGCATGGCGTGCGGCGGCGCGCTCGCGGCCGCGCCGAAGGACACGGTGCGCGGCGCGGTGCCCGGGAGGGTGGCGGATCGCTACGACGAGTTCTGGCGCTGCGAGCGCTGCGACAAGGTCCTGTGGAAGGGCAGCCACTGGGAGGGCATCGCCGCCGGCGTGGCCGCGGCCGCGGCCGGCGCGGGCGCCGAGCCCCCCGCGGCGATGTCGATCGCGGCACGTCGACAACGCAGCTCGACCTGAAGGTCGAGCGTCTCCCCCCGCCCGAACGGCTCGGCGGCCCGGCCGGCGCACGCTACAGGCACGTGTTGTCGACGACCACGCCGGTCGCCTCGAAGCGCTCGGTCTCGGGCTCCCCGTCGAGCGTGGCGGTGATGTCCATGTCGATGATGCACGGGATGCCGGTGACCGGCTCGGACTCCCACGACATGGTGCCGGCGGCGCCGGTCACGTCGTGGAGCCCGTCGGCGTCCGGCGTGCGCGGCTGCGTGCAGTCGCGCATCTCCCCGGTGAGCGACACGCTGAGCAAGGCCCAGAGCTCCGGGAGCTCGACGGCCGCAAAGTGCGGAGGGCTCTCGGTCGGCCAGGCGAGGTAGAGCGTCAGGCACCGGTCCGCCTCCAGATCGGCGTGGTGCACGTAAACGCTATCGTGCGCGCCGACCACGTAGTCCGCGCTGGCGCAGGACGTATCCTCCGACGCGTTCATCCCGGCCGCGTGCGCCAGGCACGCATTGCAATAGACGCGCTGATCGCACCCGCAGACCCCCGGGCAGTCCTCGGGACAGTCCCCGAGGCTCGGCCGGGGGACGCACACGCCCTGCGCCTCTCCGGGGCACGCGTCGTCAGCCGTCTCGCGGGTGTCGCAGTACTCCGTCTCGCCGCAGGTCGCTCCCGCGCTCCCCCCGCAGACGACCGGCGCCCCGCCCCCGCCGCCCCCCGTCGAGCTTGCGCCCGCGCCGCCCGCGCCGCCCGCGCCGCCGCTCCCGGGCGGCGCCTCGGTGTCGTCGCCGCAGGCAGCGAGGAGGAGTGCGAAGAGAGCTGAGCCAAGCAGTCGACGATTCATGCGCGCACTATGCCATGACCGGTTGCCGGAGAGGAGCTCCACCTGAGGTCACTGCGCCGTGGACGGTGCGGTGAGGCCCGAGAGCGCATCGTGCAAGTCGAGCGGGCGCGGAGTCGCGTGCGGCGCTGCTGGCTTCGCGGAGCTGCTCGCCTGGGGACGACTCACGATTCGCTGCGTGTCGCGTGCGAACATGGCACCCCCCCGGCTCCTCTCGACCACCGTGTCACGGCGGGAGCGAGGACAGGTCGTGAAATGTGCTCCACCACGTCGTCTGGCCGCTTCACGGACGGCCAACGGCCCACCGAGCGGCTCGCCGGCCAGCGCGCCCTCCGGTCCTTCTCGCGCGCCCGCGCCGTTCCCGCCGGGTCTCCTTCCTGCAGATTCCTGCAAGAACGAGCGTGAATTCTGTAAATTTCGAGCTGCGTGACGCGATGCTTTGCGGGATGGCGACGAAGGCATTTGGCGTCAACATTGTAAGCAATTGCAATGTGAGAGTCGAACGTCGATTTTATGATTGCCAATCAACATGTGACTGGTACAACCATGGAACTGTCGTATTCGTCCGGATGTGACAATTTCCATCGGTGGTCGCGTGGGGTCGCGTCGCGTGGGGTCGCCTGGTGTCGCACCTCAAGCTGGACGGGAAGCAGCAGGCCCGCGCTGGTCGCAGGTAGCTCAGGACGGACATCGACGATGATTTGAATTGATGCGATAGGGCGCATCTCCTGGTCGCTAGCTTGGAGAAGCTTATGACAACATTGCAAACACTTGGATACGGCTCTCTTTTTCTGCTGCTGGGCGCGTGCGGGGTCGCTGGTGACGAGGGGCTCCCTGACGATGTGCAGAACGACAGCAACCCGGTTGTCGTGTCGAACGTCTCGGATGGCACGTATGTGATCAAGTCGGTCAGGAGCCGCAAGTGCCTCGACATTGCCGGGGGCAGCAAGGAGAACGGCGCCAGGGTGGAGGCGCGGTCCTGCAACGGAACGGATACGCAGAAGTTCCGGGTCTCCAGCGTTGGAGGCGACCTCTTCAAGATCGCGAACGTCGGCAGCGGGAAGGTCCTCGACGTCACGGACGGTAGCCTCGACGCAGGCGCCGCGCTCCGCCAATGGGACTACGTCGAGGGAGGGCACCAGCAGTTCACCTTCGTGAACCGGGGCGGCAACGACATCAGCGTCCATGCGGGGCACACCGACATGGCTCTGGATCTCTACCGGAGCAGCACGGCGAACGGGACCGCGATCATCCAGTGGCCGTGGCGCGGCGGTACCAACCAGCGATGGACCTTCGACAAGGTGGACGGCGGTACCACCGACCCGCCCCCGCCCCCGCCTCCGACCCCGGGCGGGGACGAGATCCTCGTTCCGGCGTCGGGCGCGTGGCTCGGGCAGTATTACGGCGACGGGAGCATCGCCCAGACGAGCGCCAGGCTCGGGCGGACGCTGAAGCTGCATCTGACGTACTACGATTTCACCCACAACTGGGTGGGCAGCGAGACGAAGGCCGATCTGAACGCAGGTCGCACCCCGTTCGTCAACTGGGAGGTCTTCGACACCCCCCTCGACGAGATCATCAACGGCTCTCACGACGCGATGCTCGCGCAGCGAGCGCGCGACGCGAAGGCGCTCGGCAAGAAGTTCTTCGTCGACTTCGGTGCCGAGATGAACGGCGACTGGTCGCCTTGGGGTGGTGCGCAGAACGGAAAAAGCCCCGACAAGTACATCGCGGCCTACCGGCACGTGCATGACGCGCTCCGGTCTGCGGACAACATCGTGTGGGTCTGGTGCCCGAACGTGACGGATGAGCCGCGCCAGGCGTGGAACCAGGCGATGGGCTACTACCCGGGCGACGACTACGTGGACTGGACGTGCGTCGACGGGTACAACTGGGGCTCCTCCGGCGGAGGCGGCTGGCAGAGCTTCCGCGATGTGTTCAAGAACATCTATCCGAAGCTCGCGGCGAAGGGCAAGCCGATCATGATCGGCGAGATGGCATCTGCCCAGTCCGGTGGCAACAAGGCGCAGTGGATCGACAGCATGATTCCGACGCTGCGCTCCGACTACCCCCTGATCAAGGGCGTCATCTGGTTCGACGTCAACAAGGAGACGGACTGGCGCATCCGCTCGTCGACCGAGTCGCTGGACGCCTTCGTGCGCATGGCGAACGATCCGTACTTCAATCCGTGACGGCGGTAGAGGTCGAGCTCCTCTCGCACCGCTTTGGGTGGAACGGGCGCGGAGACGTGCGACGCGTGCAGGGATCATGCGATCGACGGCGGCGCGTCGGGGTCGCTCTGCTGGATCGAGTGATGTCTACATGCCCATCGGGCCCGGCTCGTGGCGGAGGAGGACCTCACCGCCGATCGGTGGAGGGGTGAGGGCGCGGAGGCCGCCGTCCTTCCAATGCAGGAAGGCGAGCGAGGGGTCTTCGAGGTCGCGATCGAAGGTGACGGCGAAGCGGGTCGGCTGACCTGCGTCGTCGGCGAGGACGCGAACCGACCAGGCGCCGAGCGGGACGACGTCGCCCGCGCGGAGGGGGTGGCGCTTGGCGCGGACGACGTTCTCGAAGGCGCCGTCGAGGAGGCGGCCCTCGACCGTGATCTCGAGGGTGCGGGCGTCGACGCGGCGGACGCGGTGGTCGTAGCCCGCCATGCTGAGGAGATCGACGGTCGCGGGCGGGGGTTTGAACGCGACCTGGAGCCCGGACGCGAGGTACATGCCGACGAGCGGATCCGAGAGCCCGATGCCGAGGACGCGCACGCCCTCGCGTCGAGGGATCTCGGCGCGGGCGAGGACGTCGAGCGCGGTCTTCGAGGTGGTCGTGAGGTGCATGATGCCGAAGAGGAAGACCGGCGCGGCGAGCACGACGTGGGTGAGGCCGAAGAGGGCGACGCCGGCGCGCGCGGGGGCTGCGGCGAGGGCGCGCTCGTCCTGAGCGCGGCCGGCGTGGAGGAGGACCGTGGCGAGCGCGGCCAGGATGCCGAGGTTGGGGAGGAAGAGGACGCGATCGCCGGGGATGCCCGCGGCTCCGGGGAGGAGCGCGAGCACGGCGCCCACGAGCAGCCAGCGGAGGGTGCGCGCGTGCTCGGGCGCGATGCGCCGCAGCGCGCGGCGGAGGAGCAAGGAGAAGGCGACGAGCGCGAGCACGCCGAGGGTCGCGAGGACGCGCGCGGCGCGGGGGTTGAGGGCCGAGACCTCCGAGGGGACGCCGAGCAGCGCGGCCTCGGCGAAGACGGCGAGGCGCACGGGGAGCGCGGGCAGGAAGGTCGACGCCTCGGTGATGGGGTCGAGGTAGCCGCCGGAGCCGTAGGCGCCGAAGTGGAGCGCCTTGTAGGTGATCGCGTAGACGAGCGCGAGCGCGACCCAGGGGGCGAAGGCGCGGGCGCGGCGGGCAAGCGGCTCGTCGCGGCCGAGGAGCTCGTAGGCGAAGACGTAGGCGAAGACGCCGAGCGCGGCCTCGCCGGCGAGGAGCGCGATCGCGGCGCAGGCGAGGGCGCCGATCGCGGCGCGGCGATCGTCGCCCTCGCGGGCGCGGAGGTGGAGGGCGAGCGCGCTGAGGCCGAACGCGCCGACGATCGCGACGTGGCGCGACGAGGGCCAGCCGGCGGCCATCCAGTGGGCGGGGGCGATCGCGAAGATCAGGGCCGCGACGGCGGCCGTTCGCTCGGGGAGGAGGCGCCGGAAGAGGAGCGCCGCGGCGAGCACGGCGGCCGCGTACCAGGCCATCGAGTGCACGTGGTAGGGCAGCGGGTTGCGGCCGGCGAGCGCGTGGTCGAGCGCGAGCAGGCCGCTCGAGAGCGGGCGGAAGAACGAGAGGCGAAGCTCGGGCAGGGTCCACCAGGGGAAGGTGCCGCCGCCGAAGAGCTGGGCGCGCTGCTCCGCCGAGCCGTCCGCGAAGGTGTAGAGATGAAAGGGGCCCGGCACCGGGGAGGGTATCGTGCCCTCGAGGCGGAGGACCATCATCTGGTCGTCCGTGTAGAGCTGGGCGAAGAGGGAGGGGAGCGGGAGGAGTATCGCGAGCGCCAACGCGATCCAGAGGGCGCGCGGGAAGCGGAGCATGGCGCCATCATGGGGCATGCGTGGGCGAGATGAAGCAGGGATCCGCTCGGGGCTCACGGTTCCGTGCAGTCGAGCATCTGCTCTCACGCGCCGGCCTTGCAGGCCCAGGCCGTGACGCAGGTCGTCGCTCTTAGGCACCCCGCCGCCGGCGGAGCGCGCCGGCCAGCACGAGCGCGATCGCCGCGAGCGGCGCCCCGAGCGAGCCCCGCGCGCCGGCCACGCGGCAGCCGCAGCCGCCGTCCGCGCCGGCGCCGTCCGCGGCGGCCCCGCCGGAGCCGCCGCCGGTACCGCCGCTACCACCCGCGCCGCCGCTGCCTGCCGGCCCCGTGGTGCCGCCGCCCGCGCCGACGTCCAGGCCCGCGCCCGTCGAGCCGCCGGCCCCGCTGCCCGCTGTCGTGCTCGGGTCGTCCACGCAGGCGCCGCCGGCGCAGGTCTGCCCGCTCGGGCACACCGCGCCAGCGCACGAGTCCACGCAGGCCCCGGCGTCGCAGCGCTGGCCGGGCGGACACGCGACGTCGACGCAGGCCGGCGCCCTGCAAAGCCCGCTCGCCTCCTCGCACGCGCTTCCGCCCGGGCACGGCGTGCAGGGACAGCTCGGCTTGCACACGCCGCCGTCGCAGACCGCGCCGCTCTCGCAGGTCACGTTGGTGCACGGGTCGACACAGACCCCGACCCGGCACACCGCCGGGAAGGGGCACTGCACTCCATCGCAAGGCGCGCGGCACTCCCCGCCGATGCACACCTGCCCCGCGTCGCAGACGACCTCGACGCAGGCTGGATCGACGCAGAACCCCGCGGCATTGCACTCCTTCTCCGACGGACACCCGAACTCACCCCTGGTGCACGCCTGCACGCACACGCCCCGGTCGCAGACCTGATCCGTCGGGCAGAGCTCGCCCTCGTCGGTGGTGCCGTTGCAGTCGTTGTCGAGCCCATCGCAGGCCTCCTGCGATGAGGGCACGAGCCCCTGGCAGGTGAGCCCGTCCGCCGCGCACTGGGTCAACCCCGGCGCGCACACGCCGGGCAGCCCGGTCTCGCACGGCTCGCCGCCTCCGGCGCAGGTGAGGCCGCTGAAGAAGTAGACGTAATCGTTGTAATCGCCGTCGTTGTTGAAGTCGCCGGGGTTTGGGCCGACGCTGCCGTCCTCGAAGGCGACGTAGAACGCGTTCGGCGTGACCACCGAGGTATAGATGACCGCGGTGACCCAGGGGCCGGGCGGGGCGCAGCCCGTGCACACCTGATTCCACCGCTGCTCGGAGTAATGAATCTGCGAGCCGATGAGCGCGAAGCCGATCTGCCCGCCCGCATAGGCGGGATCGCTCCGGATATCCGCGGCGGTGACGAGGGTGCCGACGGGGGCGCCGGCGGGGACGATCTCGTGGATGTCATCGAGCGCCGGCGGCGCCGCGGCAGCGGGGTCGACGTTGTACCAGCCGACCCCGAGCCGAGCCCCGGTCTGGGTGAGCACGAGCTCCGCCGTGAAGCCGCAGAGCGGCGAGAAGGTGGACGGCGTGGTGTTCCCATCCGCCTGGTAGTCGATCGCCTCTCCCCGGTCGGCGAACAGCGTATAGAGCTGGATCTCTCGGTTCATCGAGTCCCGCGGCATCACGGCGCCGTTCGGCTGCGTGACAAGCGCGCTCGCGGAGAGCGGCGAGAGGCCGAGTGAGAGAGCCCCCAAGAGAATCGAAGCGTATCTCATCACACGGTGATACAGAAACGCGCGCCCCAGCGTCAACGGAAACATTCGACGACAGCAGACGAGCAAAGTGTCGGGCGCCCGCCTGCAACGCCGTTTCCTCGGCGCTCTTCCGCGTGAACCGCGGCTCTGCGATCGCGGTAGTCGCGACCCGACCCGGGTTGCGCGACGCGGCGCGGCCCGACCCAGGTCGCCGCGAACCGGCCCAGCTCGCTGTGGCCGGCGGCTCGCCTCCGGAGGGCACATCCTGCCGCCAGGCCAGGACATCAGCCGGCACGCGCTCGGAGCGCGCTCGACGCGGAGTTGCGATGCGCGGTGACGCTCGTGCTTGCCGCTCCGGCGCACGTGAGGCAAGGAGCATCTGCGGCGGCGATTCGCGACGCAAGCGGCGCCTCGTCTCCGAGCCAGATCACGCCGCCCCGTGAGCCCATGACAAATCCCCGAATAACAATCGCTGGCTTCGACATCGAATGGGACCTGGAAAACGGCATCAATCAGTGGGCCGGAATGCCCACCCTGAGCATGTGGATCCCGAGCTCGGTGGCCGACCTGATGTCGGGCATGGTGGCGATGGTGGGGGTCGACCGCTTCAATCTGTGTCTCCAGCTCGGGGGACGGCGGAGCGTCGACGGCGACTGGTCCATCATCAGCACGCAGCCGACCTTCGAGGAGGGCTTCCTTCGGCTCAGCGAGATCTGCAGGCCGTCCGGCTGGGGACGATGGGAGTTCGTCGCGCTGGACCGCGAGCGCCGTGAGGCCCGGTATCGCACCTTCAACAACTGGGAGTCGATCTACCAGCGCGCGCTGGGGGTCAGCTGGGGGAGCTCGATGACAGCCGGCAAGCTGGCCGGCATCACCGAGCGCCTGTTCGGGGTCCCTTGCTGGGCCGAGCAGACCGCGTTCGCGGCGAAGGGCGCGGAGTACGACGAGTTCCTGGTCCGCCCGACCGACGAGACCGTCGAGGCGCGGCTGGTAGCGTTCCTCGAGACGGATCAGGCCACGAGCACGGATCTGGCTGTCGCGCTGGCCACGCTCAAGAAGGAGGTCGCCGAGCGGGAGCGGACCGAGCTCGCGCTGCGCGAGAAGCTGCAGCTCATCGAGCAGCAGGAGTCGGCGCTCTGCGCGATGGTGGCGCCGATCATCCAGGTGTGGGACGGCGTGCTCACCGTCCCTGTCATGGGGGGGCTCGACAGCCAGCGCGCGTCCGCGATGATGGAGCGGCTGCTCGGCGCGATCGTCGACAGCCAGACGCGCCACGTCATCCTGGATCTGACCGCGGTCGATGCGGTGGATACGGGCACGGCCGATCACCTGATCCGCATCGTGCGCGCGGTGGAGCTCCTCGGCGCCCGCGTGGTGGTGACCGGCATCCGACCCGCGGTGGCGCAGACCGTCGTGTCGCTGGGCATGGACCTCGAGCGGATCGTGACGTTGCGCAACCTCCAGGAGGGCCTCAAGGCGTGCATGGCCGCAGGCTCCGGCGCTGTATCCCGCCTCGGGTGACGGTGGGTCCCTGCGCGATCCCCCCTCCTGAAGAAGCGACCTCGACTCGATAACTTACCCGCCATCGAAGGGCCACCTCCGCGCCGCGACCCGCGGGAGCGCTACGCACTTTTTTCCAGGTGAGCGCACCCTCCCTCGGGTGCTTCACTGGGCGGCATGTCGATCATCCAGCTTGGCTTCGATCGGTCGGTCGTGGCTCGGGGTTCCGACGCGGAGGTCGTCGGCTCCCCCACCGCGAAGATCCAGCTCCTCGCGGACAGCAGCGCGACGGGCGGAGCCCTCTCCACCGTACGTGTGACGCTCGCGAAGGACGCGGACGGCGCGCGGCCACACCGCCACGACGGCTCGGCCGAGATGTTCTACGTGCTCGACGGCGCCGTGCAGGTCCTCTCGGGGCGCGACATCGTGACGGCCGAGAGGGGCGATCTCCTCGTGGTCCCGCCCCGGGTCGCCCACGCCTTCGCGGCCGCGCGCGGCAAGAGCGCGGAGCTCTTGATCGTCATCACCCCAGGGGTCGAGCGCTTCGAGTACTTCCGCAAGCTCACGCGTATCGCGCAAGGCGAGGAGCCGCCCGAGACCTTGCGCGACGTGCAGGAGCTCTACGATACGTACTTCCTGAGCAGCCCCGAGTGGGACACGGCGCGCCGGTGAACGCGCCTCCCGTCGAATCGATGGGCGATGTGAGCTCCCCGGCAGGCCGTGAAGCGAGGTGTGGCCCAACGCGGGCCCAACCGGCCGCCTTCGGGAGCGCCAGTGTCCACCGCGGGGGGTTGGTAGCGCCGCTCCGGGCCAGCGCGTGCCCGGGGGGCGCGGCGGCAAGGGAGCCCTCGTCGCCCGTCAAGCCCGCCTCCGGTTCCGCGGGCGCGGGACCACCTCCCCCCACACGCTTGCACGCCGGCGCAAGCAGTTGTCCCGATCGCCCGCCCAGCCGCCTAGTACTACAGCCGCACGTCGGTGAGCACCGAACGAGCTGGGCTCCATCCGTGTGCGGAGGAGCCAAGCGTCACGATCGTCCGCCCGCTCATCGAAATCCGCGGAGATTCCGCGACGTGCGGCTGTAGTACTAGAACGCCGAACAGGTTAAAATTCAGCTAAATTCAACAGATTGTGGCACCCGTCGGAGCCGCCGAGGAGCACGCTGGAAGGGCACGGCACCCAGTCAGACGAGAGACCGCAAGGGCGCGAGAGGCGCAAGGGAACAGAGATAGAACTATATTCTTCTCCCCCCTTGCGCCCCTTGCGGTCCTCTTCCCATGAGTCGATTTTAGCGGAATTTCAATGTGATCGGCGTTCTAGATGCTGCCGCGACGGCCGTCCGTCGCGAGCTGCTCACGGCCTATCGACTCCTCGCACCGAGGACGATCGCGCTCCCGGCGCTCACGCACGCCATCGCGCTCAACCTGCTCCCGGGCGCGGTGCTCACGGCGCTCGTGCACGTCGCGCTCGGGCTGCGCCCCGTCGCGCTCCGCTTCGCGCGGCCTGGCCTCGCCTGAGGCTACCCCGCGCCGGGCCGTCCCCTCCTCGACGCGACGCCCGAGCGCCTCACGGCGACGACCAGGGGTGAAATCCGCCGATTGACAGAGGGCGCATCATCTCCTATCGTCACCTTACGATGAGAACGACGCCAGAGGCGACCGACCGCTGCTGTCCGCCTGCGCGCGAGCAGGTAGACCTCCGGCCGATCGAGGGCGACGAGGCCGACGAGGAGCTGGCCAGCCTGTCGAAGGCGCTCGGACACCCGGCGCGCGTGAAGATCGTGCGTATCCTGATCCGAAAGAACGCGTGCGTCTGCGGCGACATCGTGGACGAGCTGCCGCTCGCGCAGTCGACGGTCTCGCAGCACCTGAAGGTGCTCAAGGAGGCCGGCCTCATCCGCGGCGACGTCGACGGCCCCCGCGTCTGTTACTGCATCGAGCCCCGGGCGCTCCGGCGTCTGAAGGCCCTCGTCGGGGGGCTCTGATGGCCGTCGCACGTCCATATTATCGTTCATCGACGATTAACTAAATGAAGTTCCCATGTCCGTGACCCTCCGCGTGTTCGACCCCGCCATGTGCTGTTCCACCGGCGTCTGTGGACCGAGCGTCGATCCCGAGCTGGCCCGCTTCGCCGCCGACGTCGACTGGCTTCAGAAGCAGGGCGTCACCGTCGAGCGCTATAACCTCTCTCAGCAGCCGTCCGCGTTCGCCGGAACGCCTGCCGTGAAGGAGGCGCTCGCGCGCGGGACCGAGGTGGCGTGTGGCTGTGGTGCCGTGGGCTGCACCGAAGGCCGCACAAGCCCGGCTCGATCTCTTCGCTGAGCCCGGCCAGGTGAGCGCGGAGGCAGCGCCATGACAGCGCAGTCGGGTACGGACGCCTCGCACGACCACAAGGAACTGAACTCGCATGACCAGCGCGAACGCCGACCTGCTCGGCAAGCTCTCCTTCCTCGACCGCTACCTGACGCTCTGGATCTTCCTCGCGATGGGCCTGGGCGTCGCCCTCGGCTTCCTCGCGCCCGGCTTCACGACTGCGCTCAACAACATGAGCGTCGGCACGACGTCGATTCCTATCGCGGCCGGGCTGATCCTGATGATGTACCCGCCGCTCGCCAAGGTCCGCTACGAGGAGCTCGGCAAGGTCTTCCGCAACAAGCGGGTGCTCACTCTGTCGCTGGTCCAGAACTGGATCATTGGCCCGCTGCTGATGTTCGGGCTCGCGGTGGTGTTCCTGCGCGACAAGCCCGAGTACATGCTCGGCCTCATCCTCATCGGGCTCGCGCGCTGTATCGCGATGGTCATCGTCTGGAACGATCTCGCCAAGGGCGACACCGAGTACTGCGCCGGGCTCGTGGCCTTTAACTCGATCTTCCAGGTCCTGTTCTTCTCGGTCTACGCGTACTTCTTCGCCACGCTCCTGCCGACCTGGCTCGGACTCGAGGGAGCCGTCGTGAACATCAGCATCGGCGAGATCGCGACGAGCGTGGCCATCTACCTCGGTGTGCCCTTCGCCGCCGGGTTCCTCACGCGACGGGTGCTCGTGCGCGCGAAGGGGCGTGACTGGTACGAGAAGGCGTTCGTGCCTCGCATCGGCCCCATCACGCTCGTCTCCCTGCTGTTCACCATCGTGGTGATGTTCTCGCTGAAGGGCGAGACCATCGTGCAGCTGCCGCTCGACGTCCTTCGCATCGCGGTGCCGCTGCTCATCTACTTCGTGCTGATGTTCGCGGTGTCGTTCTTCATGAGCAAGCGCGTCGGCGCGGACTACAAGCAGTCGGCGACACTCTCGTTCACGGCTGCGTCGAACAACTTCGAGCTGGCCATCGCTGTCGCGATCGCGAGCTTCGGCATTCACAGTGGTGCGGCGTTCGCGGCGGTCATCGGTCCTCTCGTCGAGGTGCCCGTCCTCATCGGCCTCGTGAACGTCGCCCTGTGGGCGCAGAGGCGCTTCTTCCCCAACACCCCGCTCGAGGTCGCACCGCCCGCATGCGCCGGCCCGAGCACTCCCGAGAGCAAGGCCTGACCACGATGAACACCGGCAAGACGATCCTTTTTCTTTGCGTCGCCAATTCGGCACGCAGCCAGATGGCCGAGGGCCTTGCTCGCAAGCTCTTCGGCTCGCGCATCGCCGTGCAGAGCGCGGGGAGTGAGCCGTCGAAGGTGAACCCGTACGCAATCGAGGTGATGCGCGAGGTCGGGGTCGAACTGACGACGCACCACTCGAAGTCCGTGCAGACGATCGACGCCACCACCGTGGGCACGGTCATCACCCTCTGCGCCGAGGAGGTCTGCCCGGTCTTCCTCGGCAAGGCGCGCCGGCTGCACTGGCCCATTCAGGATCCGGCGAGCAAGGATCCGTCGATCCCGCGCGAGGAGATGCTGACACGGTTCCGGACCGCACGGGACCAGATCCTGGCGAGGCTCGAGGTGCTCGACGCGCTGCTCGACCTCCCCGAGGGGCCACTGGCGCAGGAGCTCCACGCCAGCGTGCGCGTGAAGGATCTCGCGAAGAGCACGCGTTTCTACGCCTGGCTCCTCGGCGCCGAGCCGAAGGAGTGGACGCATCGCTACGCGACCTTCGTTCGGCCGGAGCTGCACACGAACTTCGTGCTCGTCGTCGCCGACGGCAAGGAGCTGCACCGAGACACGCTCTACCACCTCGGTATTGCCGTCGCTGACAAGGCCGCGGTCGTTCGGTCCTACGAGCTCGCGACGGCCGCCGGGTGGACGGTGAGCAAGCCGCCGCGCACGACTTGGCGTGGCACGCCGCTCCACGAGCTGTGGCTCGAGGACCCTGACGGCAACCTCGTCGAGATCTACGCCCGGCTCACGCCGGACGAGCTCGCCGAGAAGCCGGAGAACCTCGAACCCACGGCGTTGGCGTAGCGCATGCGCGGCCCCGCCTGGCTCCGACCGGTGACGGGAGAGCTGCTGGGCAGCGCGTTCCTCGTCGCCGTCATGGGTCGGCGCTCACCGGAGTGAGCGACTCTGCCGTTGCCTTCGACCACTCGCTACGGAGTGCCTCGCGCGTACCCCGGCGAACGATCGGCGAGGCGGTGGCAGGCCCCGAGAAGAGGTCCCGAGCACAGGACCCTACGTCCAGTGGTTCTTGATCACTGTCCAGCCATGCCGTACACTCGGCGGCGATGGCGCCGGGAACCAGCCTGCAGCAAGGGAGCGCGCACCGCGCGCCGGCAGCGGCGTCGCATCCGCCGGCACACTCGGGCGCTCCCCTCGTGGCCCTGACGCCACCGTAGCGTTGCGCTCGCGACGGGCGTGACGTTGCGCGCGCGACGCTGGCACGCCCACGCGAGCCCCTTCGGTGAGGCCGCCGAGGCCTTCCGCGCAGCGTCGCGCGCGTCGGGAGATCACCATGAAGCTGGGAAGAAACGACCCGTGCCACTGTGGCTCGGGCCAGAAGTACAAGAAGTGCTGCCTCGACAAGGACCAGGCCCAACGTGCCGCGCAGTTCGCCGCCGAGGCTGCAGAGCGCCGGGCTGCAACTGTCGAGAACACGCAAGAGCGTCACCCGGATGGTCCCGCGGCCCACGCAAGGGTGCCCGGCGGCACCAAGCCGAAGCTGCCGACGGGACCCACGCCGACACCGATTCGGAGGCGAGCGGTGTGAATGGCTCGCTCGCCGATTCGCGGGTGTGGACACGTCCAAGACAGGAAGACCCTACCCGATGCGATGGCGCCTGGCAGTGACATGATGCGGCGCCGCCAGCGCTCGGACGCCGAGGCTTCAAGCGGCCGCGAGGCGCCAGAGCTCGGCCAGGTGGACAAGAGCTCGCCGACGCGCCTTTGCCCTCAGCAGCCGGCCGCCGACGAGCTCGATGGCGACGGCGGTCATCTGCCCGGGCCGCGTTGACCGGCGTGGGTGGAGCTGGTAGCCCCCTTGGCCGGGCCCGCGCGACAGCGCTGCGCGCCGCCCCGGCGCCGACACGCCTCGGAGGTCCACGCATGTTCCGCAAGACGCTCGCCGCTGCTCTCCCGCTCTCGCTCTCGCTCTCGCTCGCGCTCTCCGCCGTCCCCGGCGAGGCCGCCGCCTCGAACTACCCGCCCAGCTACGATTATTGCGGGCCCACGGCGACGGTGCACACCGGCCCGTTCGAGCTCATCCAGGATCCGGTGCGGAGCGACGCCGCGAAGCTCACCGTGGCCTACCGCGGCTACCTGCGCGCCCATTACCCGGATCACGAGATCAACCTCTACGTCCGGCTGAACGGCAGCGACGCCTTCCTCCCGGCGAGCGCCGGCGCGCACGGCGACGCCTACGTCCTCGCCAGCAACGCGCCCCGCGACTGCGCGTGGTGCTCGCCGCCGCCCGACGACGCGGGCCTGCGCGTCTGCGGCGGCGCGCCGCTCCCGCCGAGCTCGAGCGGCACCTGGGTCTGCAATGAGCCGACCGCGGTCGAGGAGGCTCTCTTCCTCTGGGCCTACGACGAGTACGGCCACATGAACGCCTGGGACATCGAGGTGGCCGCCGAGTCCCACGGCCTGTGGGACAGCGACCTCGGGGCGAACTACGCGGCGCGCTTCGAGGCCCGATCGAGCTGCTTTTGAGCGCCCCGCGCGGGCGACGGTGGGAGGCACGCAGATGGCAGAATCGTTGAACAAGGAGAAGGCGCGGCGCGCGGCCTCGCGCCGGGACAGGCCGGGAGAGCAGTGCCGGGCCGAGCCGGGCGCCTTCCGTCCCGTGGTGGACCGGAACCGGTGCGAGGCGAAGGGCGATTGCGTCGAGGTGTGCCCTTATCAAGTCTTCGAGGTCGCCCGCATCGCGAGCGCCGATTTCGAGGCCCTCTCGCTGCGCGGCAAGCTCAAATCACTCGTCCACGGCCGGAAGACGGCGATGACGCCGGACGCGGCGCGGTGTCAGGCGTGCGGCCTCTGTGTCGTCGCCTGCCCGGAGAAGGCGATCCAGCTCGTCCCGGCGCGCGGGGCGGGGTAGCCGGTCCCATGGGCCGGGCGCGCCCGGCCGGGCTCAGGCGACGCTGCGCGCGGTCCCGGACGCGGGCGCGGCGCCGTACGCGGCGCGGTACCGCGCGTACCGATCCATGAGCTCGCTCGTGGTCTTGGGCATGGGCACACGCGCGCGCGTGATGTACGAGATCACGTTCTTGCCGCGGACGATCAGCTCGACGCCCCGGGCCGCCTGCTCCCGCTCGGCGGGCGAGGCGTCCGGGCCGAGCAGCGGCTGGAAGGCGGCGAGCTTCTCCGCCGACACGACGAACGACGTCCAGACCTCGAAGATCTCGGCGTCGGTGCGCAGCGTCTCGCACTTCACCTTGGCCGCGTTCGCGAGCTCGCAGGCCAGGCGGTCCAGCCCGGCGAACATCGGCAGGCCCGCGAAGGTGGCGATCATCTCGTCGCGAATGCCGTCGATCGCCCTCATGCTCTGTGCGATCTTCACGTACCGGCTGTTGTAGAACGCCTCGATCGGGAAGGAGAAGGCCTTGAACGGCTCTCCCCAGAGCTCGTCGAGCCCCTCCTCCCCGCTGCGGTGGAGCACCATCTTCCCGAGGGTCAGCGCCTCGAGGAGGTGCTCTCCGCACTCGCGCATGAGGGCGTTGTCGGGCTCGATGGCGACGCCGAGCTCCTGGATCTCGACGAGCTTGGTGAAGATATCCGCCGCGCGATTGAAGATCGCGCCGGCGAGCATGGCGCCCTTGACGCGCTTGCGCTGCGGGTCGGTCTCGGACTCGAAGGCGCGCCGCGCCTCGTCCAGCCGTTTCCCCGGCACGTTGATGCCGTGCTCGACATGGTTGAACAGGCGCCGCGTCAGCGCCTCGATGAGGCGCTTCTTCGCGAGCAGCGTGTCGGCCGGCGCCTCGTACGCCTTGATCCAGTAGCCGTAATAGTAGACCCGCAGCTGGCCGTCGATGATCTGCTTCTTCCCGAGCGGTATCGCGCTGTCCATGGCCCGCCTCCGATCGGCTGCCAGGCGGCGCCCCGCGCCGGAAGCGCGGGGATGCGTGCCCGTGCGAGATGCGAGTAGCATGCGCGCGAGGCGGCCCGCAAGGCGCGAGCGACGCGATCCAGCAGAGTCGTCCGCCGGAAACCGGGACTTAACCGACAGGAAAGACAGAGGCTCGCGGGGTGATCCCGGCGGCCGCGCGCGCCCGCAAGCGAGGCCGCGGGGCTACTGCGCGCACCCCTCGAGCTCGGCCATCATGCGCCAGAAGGCCATGGCCTTGCTCTCGCAGCTGCCCTGCGTCGTGTGGGTGTGCTCGTACTCCGCGTTGCCGGACGTCTCCACGTCGAAGCGCGGGTGCTGCATCGGTATCTCGACGCCTTCCACCTCCGCGGTGTGCCGCTCGCCGTCCCAGTGAACATCGAGGTCCTCGAAGTCATAGAGGATCTTCCCGTGCTCCCGGGAGAAGTCGCGGATCTGCTGGTTGCGCTTCGTGCGGTTCACGCCGTTGTACTCCTCGTCCCCTGGCCCGGTCATGTAGATGAAGGTCACCTCCGGGAACTCCTGCCCGAGCGCGTCGAGCACGTCGAGGTAGCGCTGCACGTCCTCCTCGGTCTGCTCGGAGATCTCGGACGACCATGCCCACATCGTGTACCGGATCTCCGGGTGCTCGCTGAGGATGGTGCGCAGCTCGCCGACCCCGGCATCGGTCGCCCAGTACTGGTCGCCCACGACGAGGTTGTTGTCGATCATCCCGTCCCACATCCGAAAGACGCCGGTCTCCGCCGGGACGCCGCAATACTCCGTCTCGAAGCCGTAGGCGGGAGAGTTTGCCTCGAGGCTCTCGGCGCCCACGATGATCTGGTAGCCGTGCGAGCGATGGGCATAGTGGAAGACGAAGTCAGCCGACTTGAGCGCATCGATGCAGCTCGCCGGGATGCCGTCGAGCGTCGCGTGCCGGTGGTCGAAGGTCCGCGCGTCCGCGGGATCGGGATCGGGATCGCCGCCCGACGCCGTGCTCGCCCCGCCCCCCGACGCCGTGCTCGCCCCGCCGCCCGACCCCGTGCTCGCCCCGCCGCCCGATCCCGTGCTCGCCCCACCGCCCGACCCCGTGCTCGCCCCGCCCGTGCCGCTGTCGCCCGCGGGTCGGTCACCCGCCGGGTCGTCGCCTCCACAGGCCGCGACGCCGAGAGCAAGGGTGAGCCCAACGACGATGAGATTTGAATGGTGCAAGAATTTTATCATGGCATTGTGGATTCTAGACGCGGGCAAGGAGAGCGCAACAGGTCTCGCAGGCGTTATCGTGCTGGCGCGCAGGGGCCGCGCTTGCGCAGCGCAGCACACCGAGCGCGGACGCAGCGCGCTGTCGCCGTGAAGGAAGCTCAGCGACGCGGGATGCGGAGGACGAATCCGCTGGTGCTCGGCGACGCGACCGGACCCGATCCGACGTCGATGGAACCGTGGAAGAGGCCCGCGGCCCAGAGCGTGCCGCCGGAGGTGAGCGCCATGCCCTCGGAGGAGCCGGCGCTCGACGCGTAGCGCTGGAGCGCCGTGACCTCCGAGAACGCGCTCGCGTGCAGCGCGAACGGGGTGTAGTCGAAGGTGACGCCATCGTCGTAGCGACCCGCCGCGTAGACGCCGCCCGCCATGTCGGGCGCGAGGCCGTACATCGTGCCGCTCGGCTCCGGCGTGATCACCCACTCGGCGGTCCCGCTCTCGGTGAGCTTCGCGACGAACGGTGTCCCCTCGATGTCCGCGTCCACCGTCGTCCCGAGCACATCGCTCTCGCCGCTCACCGTGCCTGCGAGGAACGTGCCCTCACCGACGGCGATCTCGTTGCCCATGTCGAACTCGGGCCCGCCGAAGCGCCGCGCGAGCCGGCCCTCCCCCGCGCTCGAGAAGCGGGCGATGAAGCCCATCATGGTCGAGCCGGCAGGCAGCGACAGCGCCTCGCCGTCGATGGTCAACGGCCCGTCGGCGTAGCCCGTGATCGACACGTCGCCCCCCTCGTGAACGGCGATGCCGGCCACGGCGCTGCCCGCGCCGCCGGGGTTGTTGAACACCTTGGCCCAGGCGACGTCGCCGTCCGGCGTGAGCTTCAGGAGGAACGGGGACTCGCCATCCACCGCCACGAGCCCGTCGCCGAAGTCGATGTCGTCGTCGACATAACCCCCCACGTAGACATGGCCCGTGGCGTCGGTCGCGATGGCAAAGCAGCGATCCGTGGCCGCCGAGGCGAAGCGTCTCGCCCAGAGCACGGCGCCGTCGGCGTCGAGCTTGGCCACCATTGCGTCGGAGTCGTCCGTCGCGCCGGACAGCGTCGTGCCCCCGATCGTGACATCGCCATAGAGCTCGCCCGCGAAGAGCACATTGCCCGATCGATCGACGGTCACGGCCGTCGCCGCGGATTGCTGCGCCGTGACGATGGGCGCCGACCAGAGGAGATGGCCCTCGGGATCGAGGCGGACGAGGAACGCACCCAGCTCGGTGATCGTCCGGTCGCCCAGCGCGATCTCGCCGAACCCCTCGCCGCTCACGTAGGCGCCCCCGTCCTCCGCTCCGGCGATCGCGATGTTCCACACCATGTTGCCCATCGCCCCCGCCGGGTGAAGGAAGATGGCGTCAGGCGCGGCGAGATCGACGCCCACGCCCGACGATCCGCCCGTCGCGTCGCCCCCGGCTCCCGCGCCGGCGCCGCCGGTACCGCCGGTACTGCCGGTACCGCCGGTACTGCCGGTACTGCCGGCGCCGCCGACGCCACCCGTACCGCCGCCGCTGCCCGCGGTCGCCGCGGTGGCCCCCCCGGCTCCGCCTCCTCCCAGGCCGGACGGATCGCCGTCGTCACCACACGCCGCGCACAGGAGCCCCAGAGTCAACCAGGTCAAGATTCTCATCCACGCACCGTAGGCGAGCGGAGCCCGCCTTCGCGCGTCCTTCGCGCTCCGGCGCTCGACAGAGCACGTTTGCCGCGCCAGATATTACTGAATTTTATCAGCGAGGGTGGACAGCCAGGGACAGACGCGCGCCAGCGCTCGATCTCGGTCTTGCTCGAGAGTGCGTGCCGGCGTGCCGGCCGCCTCGGGCGGCCCAGAGGGGGTGTTGGCGATCGCCGGTCGCCTTGTGGCCGTGTGAAACCCGGAGTCGCCCGGAACGTGGCGCACGGAAGAACAATCTATCTGTCATCTCCCGGCTCATCGTGGCCGGAACCATTCCTATCCTGTAGGCTCATCTCACCTCCCTCGGCAGCCAGGAGGAGGCCATCACCATGCATTATGCCCCGGACTCCGTCGTAGGTGGGAAGTACCGTCTTGAGCGACCGCTCTCGGCCGGCGGGATGGGCTCGGTGTGGGTGGCGCGGCACGTCAACTTGGGCTCTCGCGTCGCGGTCAAGTTCATGGCGCCGACGTATGCGGCGTCGTCCACGTTCCTTGCCCGCTTCGAGCGCGAGGCGAGGATCGCGGCGAGCCTCCAGAGCCCGCACGTCGTCTACGTCCAGGACTACGGCATCGACGACGACACCCCGTTCCTCGTGATGGAGCTGCTCCAGGGCGAGGACCTGGGCACGCGGCTCCAGCGCGTCGGGAGGCTCTCCCTCGTGGACGCCACGCTCATCCTCGTGCAGGCCGGCAAGGCCATCCGTCGCGCGCACGAGGCCGGCCTCGTCCACCGCGATCTCAAGCCGGCCAACCTCTTCCTCGTGCGCGTCGAGGAGGAGCACGAAGAGGTCGTCAAGGTCCTCGACTTCGGCATCGTCAAGGAGCCCCGCGCTCATCTCACGGACGAGGTGACGCGCACCGGCGAGCTGCTCGGCTCCCCTCACTACATGAGCCCGGAGCAAGTCCGGGGCGAAAAGGACGTGGACCAGCGCAGCGACCTCTGGTCGCTCGGGGTCATCCTCTTCTGCGCCGTCACGGGTGAGCTGCCGTTTCAGGGGGAGCAGCTCGGCGCGGTGATCGCCAACATCCTGGTCACGCCCGTGCCGAGCGCCTCCCAGCTCGCGCCCGACCTGCCGCCGGCGATCGACGCCTTCTTCGCGCGGGCGCTGGCCCGCGACCGGGCGCAGCGCTTCCAGTCGATCGGCGAGATGATCGGCGATCTCCGCCGGCTCGCCGGCATGGCGTCGCCGTCGATCCCGGATCTGCAACATCCCTGTTCCGGCACACCGAGCTCCGCTCAGCCGAGGATGAGCGGGACGATACCGCTGCACGCCGTGGCGCCAGGCGTCCCGCCGGCCGCGCCCCGGTCGGCGACGCCCGGCACCCTGACCGGCGCCGGAGCGACGGCGCAGGAGGCGAGGCCGCAGGCGCCCACGCGCACGGTGCTGGTGATCGGCGTCGCGACGGCGTTGCTCCTCGGCGCCGGCGTCACGGTCGCCGTGGGAGAGGGCAGCACACACGGCAGGGGCGAGGCGGGCGCGGAGTTCTCCTCGGCGGCCGCGCCGGAGCCGGAGCGAGGCGCCGCCGGGACGCTGGCAGAACAACAGATCTCGCACGAGCCGCCGCCGAGCGTGACCCCCGGAGAGCCCTCCTCGCACGAGCCGCTGACGACCCCTGACGAGCCCTCCTCGGCGGAGGCGGCGGCGGCGAACGTCCCCGGAGACACGCTGGTGCGACCGGCCCCGCCGCTGCCGACCAAGGCAGCACGACCGCCGTCGGCGGCCAGGCCCAGAGCACCGCATACGGCTGCGCCCGAGCCCGCCAAGCGGCCTCCGGTTCCAGAGCCAGCAGCACCGGAGACGGCAGCACCGGAACCGGACCGTGCCCCGATCCCAGACGTGCCCTTTTAACGGGTGCTCGGCCGCGCCTCGCACGAAGACCCGGACGAAGGTTCAATCTCTTCCGAGCACCGCTTCAGTCTACGATCCGGTGGACTGATACCGCCGCTCCCCGAAGCGCCAGATGCGCAGCGACACGAGCAGGAACACCACGCCGACCAGCGGTGACGCCCAGCGCGCGGCCTCGGGCAGCGCGGGGACCGTGGGGCGCTCGAGCAGCACACCCGCGGGGATGTAGCTCACGAACCCGAGCGGCACGACGAACGTGAAGAAGCGCCGGAACCAGTCGCGGTACAGGGTCAGCGGGTACTGCGCCGCCTCCGTGCCGCCGTAGGTCAGCGTGTTCATGAGCTCGAGCGACTCGACCGTCCAGAAGCACAGCGTGGCCTGGAGCACGAGGAGCCCGTAAAACACGCAGGCGCCGCCCGTGATCGCGCCGGCGAGCAGCGCCAGCTTGGCTGCTGTCCACCCGACGTCCAGCGCGGAGGCCGCCCAGAAGAGCATCACGAGGCCGACGGCGAGCCGCCCGGCGCGCAGGAACTGGAACTCCCGGGTCGCCACCTGGAAGGCTGTGGAGCGCGGGCGCAGGAGGAGCCGGTCGAAATCGCCGGACCTCACCATCATGGAGAAGGTGTCGAACCCGCGGCCGAACGACTCGGCGAGCGCGAACGAGACGTTGACCAGCCCGAACAGGAGCGCCACCTCCGCGAAGCGCCAGCCCCGGACCGCGCCGAACCGATCGAACAGCGCCCACGCCCCGAGGAGCTCGATGCCCACCGTGATGAACTGGCCAATCGACCACATCGCGAAGGACGCGCGATACTGCATCTGCGCCCGCAGCGACACGGCCGCGAGGCGGAGGTAAAGCTTCGTTGCGTCCAGCGACATCGCGCCTGCTCCTCGCCCCTCAGCCGCCCTGCACCACGAGCCGCCGCAGGCCGCGCGCGACCATCGCGCGGCCGAGCGCCACGAACGCGGCGGTCCACAGCGCCTGGTGCAGCAGCACGCCCGGGAGCGCCGCGGCCGGCAGGTTGCCGAGGTAGAGGCGGAACGGGGCGTCGACCATGCCGCGGAACGGCAGCGCGTCGAGCCAGGGCTGCATCCACGACGGGAACAGCGGCAGCGGCACGACCATGCCCGAGGCGATGAGGACCACCGACGGCACGATCCGCGAGATGCCGTCGCCGGACGTTGTCCACAGCATCGTCGAGGTCACCGCCGTCGCGAACGCGCCGACAAGCGCCGCCGCGAAGGCCATGGCCGCCGCCCACGCGCCCGCGGCGGCGAGCGACGGCGGCAGCGACATGCCGAGGAGCGGCACCGCGACAGCGAACATCGGGACCGCGCGCAAGGCCGTCGGCGCGACGCGCGCGGCGAGCGCGCGGGCGAGCCAGAGGGTGTGGAGATCGAGCGGGCGCGCGAGCTCGTAGCCCACCGCGCCGGTGCGGATCAGCTCGCGCACCTCGGGGTCGGGGTTCGTCGAGAACGGCATCAGCTGGAAGAACGCCTGTCCGAGCCAGGTGTACGTGATGGCCTGTCCGAGCGACATCGGCGGATGCGCGCCCGGCGCGGCGTTCGCGTAGAAGGCCTCGAGCACCATCACCTTGATCAGCCCCCAGAACAGCTGCGTGCCGAACCCGGCCGCGGCCGCCGCGCGGTACTGCAAGAGCGCGCGGAAGCGCGCGCGAAAGACGGCGAAATAGGCGGCCAGATACGCGAGATGAGCGCTCACGGCCGCGCGCCCGCCTCGCCGTAGAGCCGCGCCACGATCTCGTCGATGGGCGGGTTCTGCACCAGGAGGTCGCGCACCGGGTAGCGGGCCGTGACGCGCCCGACGAGCTCCGCCGTCGAGATCACCGCGGGATCGAAGCGCAGCGTCACGCGGTCGCCCTCGCGGCGGATCACCTCGGCGTGCGGCTCGGCGATCTCGGCGGCGGGGTCCGTCAGGTCCACGATGAGCCAGCGCTCGGCCGTGACCTTGGCGCGGAGCGCCTCGAGCGAGCCGTCCGAGAGCACCCGGCCGCCGGCGATGAGGAGGACGCGCGAGCACAGGGCCTCGATGTCGTCCATGTCGTGGGTCGTCAGGATCACCGTGACGCCGCGCTCGCGGTTGAGCCGCTGGACGAAGCGCCGCACCGCGAGCTTCGAGACGGCGTCGAGGCCGATCGTGGGCTCGTCGAGGAAGAGCAGCTCGGGCGCGTGGAGCAGCGCGGCCGCGAGATCGCAGCGCATGCGCTGGCCGAGGCTGAGCTGCCGCACCGGCGTGTCGAGCAGCGGCGCGAGATCGAGCATCGCGACGAGCTCGTCGCGCGCGCGGGCGTGGTCGGCCGCGCCGACGCGGTAGATGTCCCGGAGGAGCTCGAACGAGTCGATCACCGGCAGGTCCCAGAGGAGCTGGGTGCGCTGGCCGAACACGACGCCGAGCCGCCGCACGTGCGCGACGCGCTCGCGCCAGGGGACGCGGCCGTCCACCTCGCAGCGCCCCGAGTCGGGCACGAGGATGCCGGCCAGGATCTTGACCGTTGTCGACTTGCCGGCGCCGTTCGGCCCGATGTACCCGACGAGATCGCCCCGCTCGAGCGAGAACGAGACGCCCGCGAGCGCGTCGACGGCGCGGTAGCGCGGGCGCACGAGCCCTGCGACCGCGCCCCACGCGCCCGGACGGCGCTCGGCCACGCGGTAGGCCTTGCGCAGATCCTCGACGACGATCAGCGGCATGGCGGCGGCGAGGGTCGCACGGGTCGACGTTCACCCGCCAGACTCTTCACAAGACGTGGCGCACCCGGGAGGAGTAGACGGCGACCGCGCCGGGCAGGCCGAGCGTCGCTCGCCGGAGGCCGCATGGGCCGATTCCGCGATGGCGGCTCCGAGGCGCGCGGGTTAGGGTGCCCGGCGCGTCGATGCCGCCCGATCCCAGCGCGCCCCCGGGCGACCGAGCCCTGTTCCCGCCGTTCGACGGCCCCGGCGAATTCGACCGGATCCGCGCCGATCTGGGCGCCTTTCTCCCGGCGATCCGCGCGGTGTGCGAGCGCCACGGCCTGACGACGAGCGGCCTCTCCGCGTTCGAGCGCGGGACGAACGTCGTTGTCTCGAACGACGCGGGCCAGATCATCAAGCTGTTTCCGCCCTTCCTGCGGCACCAGTTCGAGGCCGAGCGCCTCGCGCTCGCGCGCTTCCACGGGAAGGTCCCCGTCGCCACGCCGGAGATCCTCCGGGAAGCGGAGCTCGACGGGTGGCCCTATCTCGTGATGTCGCGTCTCCCAGGGCGCACGCTCGAAGAGGCCTGGCCCGCGCTGAGCGGGGCGGAGCGGGTCGAGGCGCTCGCCCGCATCGGCGAGATCATGAGGGCCGCTCACGCGCTGCCCACCGGCGGACTGGAGAGCATCGACCTCGGCTGGGACGCGTTCGTCGAGCGCCAGATCGCCGGATGCGAGGGCCGCCACCGGCGAATGCGTCTGCCCGAGCACCTGGTCTCCCAGATCCCGGCGTACCTGGCGTCCGCCCGCCCTCTCCTGCCGACCTCCGTGGTCCCGGTCCTCCTGACGGGGGAATACACGCCGGAGAACCTCCTCGTGACCCCGACGGACGGGACGTGGCGCGTCACTGGCATGATCGACTTCGCGGACGCGTGCCTCGGGCCGCCCGAGGTCGACCTGCTGGGCCCATGCCTCTTCCTGGCCGCCGGCAGCGCGGATCTCCAGCGCGCCTTTCTGGGCGCCTGTGGATACAGGATCACCGACCTGAGCCCGGCGCTGAGCCGCAAGCTGATGGCGCTCGCGCTCCTGCACCGGTACAGCAACCTCCGATACCAGCTCAGGATCGAAGGCTGGGAGTCCCAGGTCTCCTCGCTCCCCGAGCTGGAACAGACGATCTGGCCGTTCTCGGTCCGCTGATCTCGGCGCGAGATCTCGTGACTGACCCTACAGCGCGTCGCTGTACCCCGGAGCTCTCAACCCTGCGCGAGCAGCTCAAGCGCGAACGACGCTGGCCATGACCCTGTAAGGGCGGGACCGCTGTGCGGCGTCCCAGCCAGGAAAGCGGACAGCCAGACGTCTGGCCACGGCCGCTCTCACGCGGCTCCCCCCCGCTCCCCTCACCTCCCCCGCCCCTCCCGCCCGCCCAGGCACACGCGCACGTAGTCGGCGACCATCCTCTCCAGCGAGAACCGCTCCCTCGCGCGCTCCCACCCCGCCGCCCCCATGCGCGCCCGCCGCTCCGGGTCTTCCGCCAGTTCCACGAGCGCCCCGGCGAGCGCCTCCGCGTCGCCCGGCGGCACCAGCCGCCCCGTCACGCCGTCGTCCACCTGCTCGGCCATGCCGCCGACCGCCGTGGCCACGACCGGCAGCCCCTCGGCCATCGCCTCCAGCGACGCGTTCGGGCACCCCGCGGGCTCGGCGATCAGCGCGAACATATCGAGATCGCTCAGGAAAGCGCGCGTGTCGGCGAGCTCGCCGACCCACTCGACCGAGAGCCCCGCCGCCATCCGCCGCAGCGCCTCGGCGTGCGCCTCGGCGCCGCGCTCGACGCCGCCGGCGATGCGCAGCACGTGCGGCGGCAGCCGCGGCGCGGCGAGGCGCAGCGCGGCGAGGAGCTCGTCGAGCTTCTTGTGGGGGTGGACGCGCGCCGCCGTCCCGATCGCGAGCCGCGCGCGCTCGCCGCCGGACGCGCGCGGCCGCGGCGACGCGCCTCCGGCGGCGAGCGCGCGCGCTCCGAGCGCGACGCCGTTCGGCACCACGTGCGCCGGCGCCCCGAGCACCTCGGCGGCGAGCGCCGCCTCGGCCCCGTACTTGACGATCACCCCGGCCAGGCGGGCGCCGTAGTCGCGCGGGGCGCGGTATGGCAGCCCGCGGCGCGGCGACGCGAAATAGCGGCGCAACGAGGCGAAATACATCTCGCCCGGGCTGATGTCGAAGAGCGGAACGTCGAGCAGCCCGTCGGCCAGCAGCACCTTGTGCTCGGCGATCACGTTCCACATCAGCACGGCCTCCGGCGGGTCCTCCTCGATCGCGCGCAGGAGGCGCTCCACCGCCTCGGCCGGCTCGACGTCGGCCGGCGGCGGCACCGCCAGCACCGGGATGCCCGCGGCCGCGAGCGCCCGCCGGCCCGGCGTCGGGTACTCCGGCTGCTCCTCGATCACGGCCGCCCGGGCGCGCACGCCCGCCGCCGCCAGGCCGAGCAGCAGCCGCCGCGCGCTCGACTGGGCACCGCCGGTCGAGAAGTTGTTCGTCACGAGGAGCAGCCCGTCCCCCCGGCGCAGGCCGCGGTTGCGCGCGATCGCCCGCGGGTAGATCCGCGCATAGCCCTCGGCCATCCGCGCGACGCTGAAGTGCCGCGCCACGACCTCCCGGCCGCCCGACGGCGCGGCCCGATCGCGCGCCGCCGCCGCGATCGCCTCGGCGAACCGCTCCGGCGCGGCGTCGAGCGGCAGGTGCACAAGCGCCGGGGTCTCGGCCGCGATCTCCGCCGTGCCGCCGGCCCCGGTCGCGACGACCGGCAGGCCCGCCGCGAGCGCCTCGAGGTGCGCGAGGCTCAGCCCCTCGTGGGCGCTCGGCGATACGAGCACGTCGGCCGCCGCGAGCAGGCCGGCCACGTCGGCGACCGCCCCCGCGAAGCGCACGTCGGCGCGCAGGCCGAGCCGGTCGACCTCGCGGCGGAGCTCCGCCTCCGCGGCGAGCGCCGGCTCGCTGCCGGGCGAGGCGCTCCCGGCGACCACGAGCCGCGCCGCCCGCGGATCGCCGGCCGCCGCGAGCGCGGCCCGCGTGGCCGCGAGGATCGCGGGCAGGAGGTGCAGCCGCTTCTGCGGCCGCGGGTTCGCCACGGCGAGCAGGACGAGATCGTCCGGCGCGATCTCGAGGCGCCGCCGCCACGCCTCGGCCGCGGCCGAGCCGGCCCCGCGGGCCTCCGGCGCGGCCTCGCGGGCCGCCGGCGCCGCCTCGCGGGCCTCCGCCGGCCCCGCCGATCGGCGCGCCGCCTCCGCCGGCCCGAGGTCGATCCCGTTCCAGACCGTGCGCCGCGGCACCGGCAGCGCGCACGCGGCGAGCTCCACCTCGACCGCGCGCGCGCACGCCACGAGCAGCGCCGCGTCGTCCGGACCGAGGCGCTCGAGCCCCGCCGGCCACCCCGCGGCCACGTTGTGCACCGTGACGAGCGGCCGGTACCCGCGCGCGGAGAGGCGCGCGAGGTCGTCGGCGTCGAGCAGGTGCGCGTGCGCGAGGTCCGCGCCCCACGCGGCGAGCCCGCGGGCGAGCGCGTCGAAGCGCGCCTCGCGATCGCCGCGCGCCCCGGAGAGGTCGAGCGTCCCCGGCGGCGCGTCGAACGTGGGGCGGGTCGGCCGGTACACCGCGTAGACGCGCGACCGCACGCCGCGGCGCGGCAGCTCGGTCGCGAGGTCGATCGCGATCCGCTCGGCGCCGCCCTGCTGCAGGCTGGTCACGACCTGCGCGACCCGCAGCGCCGCGTCGTCGCACACGTCGAGCGGCGCGTGCCGCACCACGCGCGCGCGCCGCGCCGCGAGCTCGCCCTGGAGGGCGGCGTCGAGCGGATCGCCCGCGCGCAGGCGCGCCGCGACGCCCGCGGCGAGCGGGGCGTCGAGGTACACGCTCGCCGCGCGGGGCAACCCCGGTGGGCGGCGCGCGCGCGCGGCGCGGCTCAGCTCACCGCCCGTCGCCCGCAGCAGCTCGGCCCACGCCGCGGCGTCGGATTCCGTCGCGGTGCGCGCCGAGGCCGCGGTGAGCGCCGAGGACCCGGGCGGCGCCGAGGCCGCGGCAAGGTCGAACGGCGCCAGCACGGCGCCGAACGCGCAGAGCGGCAGCCCGGTGTCGCTCGGCGGCGGGAACGGATCCAGATCGAGCGCAGCGGACGGCGCGGGCCAGGCGCCGCCGCGCACGAGCCACACCGGCCCCGCCGCGAGCGCCTCCGCCGCGGCCGCGAGCGGCGCCGGCGTGAGGTCGACCGGCGCGAGCCCGGCGAGCCGGAGCGCGCGCAGCGTGCGGCCGGCGCGGGCGCGGTGCGCGGGCGCTTCGGCGAAGACGGCGCAGATCGGAGGGCGCATGCGGGACCGGGCGGCGCGGCTCAGTAGGCCGAGGGATAGCCGCGGAAGGGCGCGGCGACGGCCACGTCCGGCGCGCTCGAGATGCGCTCCCGCGAGCGATGGCCGCCCCAGGCGGCGCGCGGCGCGGGAGAGGGCGCCGCCGCCCACGCGGCCGCGCCGAGCTGCTCCACCTCCACCGCAGACGGCGCGCCGCCCGTGTAGACGAACTGCCCGCGCGGGCTCGGCTCGATCGGGACCGACGCGCGCCGGATCACGCCCTTCACGAAGCAGCGGTAGTGGAGCACCGAGCCGTGCAGGTGCGGGGGCGCGTTCAGCCAGAACCCGTCGCCCTGCGGCCGGAACGTCACGCCGGGCGGCGCCCCGGCCATCGGCTTGCGGCGGGACGCGCGGTGCACGAGCACGCCGACGAGGCCGACGACGGCGCTCGCCAGGACGAGGCCTCCGCCGACGAACGCCACCGTCGCCGCGGTCGACCAGGAGCTCGAGCGCGGCGCGCGCGTGGACCCCGCCGAGAGCGGCGCCGCCGGCCCGGTCGGCGACGCGGCGGCGCTCGCCTCCAGCGCGGCGACCACGCGGAAGCCGTTGTCCGCGTTGCGGCTGCCGGGGTCGTTGCGGTACCGCGCCGCGGCGCGCAGGTGCTTCGCGTCCTTGAGCCACGACCCGCCGCGCAGCACGCGCCGGGGCTTGTCGCCGCCCGGCGCCGAGGTCTGCTCGGGGTCGACCGCCGGGCCGGGGGCATAGGGACCGTACCAGTCGCGACACCACTCGTAGACATTGCCGCTCATGTCGTGCAAACCAAAGGCGTTCGGCTGCTTCTGCCCGACTGGCTTCGTGCCGCTCCCGGCGTTGCCCTTGAACCACCCGAGGGCGGCGGCGGCCCCGTCGTCGTTCCCCGCATAGAACCGCGTCTGGGTCCCCGCGCGGTGGGCGTGCTCCCACTGCGCCTCGGTCGGCAGATCGAAGGCGCGGCCGGTCCGCTGCGTCAGCCAGCGGGAGAACTCGCCCGCGTCCTTGAAGGTCACCAGCGTCACCGGGTGCTGGTCGCTCTGCGGGAAGCCGGGCGCCCTCCAGGTGAACTCCTTGCGCTGCGACAGGCCCTTGCCGTCGAAGCCGAACCCGCCGGAGACGCCGACCTCGGCCTCGGTGCGGTAGCCGGTCTGCTCGACGAAGCGCTTGAACTGCCCGACCGTGACCGGAAACCTCCCCAGGTAGAAGGCGCGGCTCAGGGTCACCTCGCGGATCGCCTCGTCGTCGCCGCGGCCCGCCTCCGCCGGCGGCGAGCCCTGGCGAAAGCGGCCGGCCTTCACGAGCACCAGGTCGAGCTGCGCCCCCCCGAGGTCGATCGCGAGGGCGGGCGCCGGATCCGCCGCCTGCGCGGCTGCCGGGGCGAGGAACGCGACGGCCGCCGCAAGGACGAAGGCAGGAGGGAGGTCGCGGGAGCAGGAGCGGAGCTGCACCGGCTCAGGCTACCAGACAGAGCGCGCGACCTGTGCGAGCTCGACCCAACGGCAGCAGCGCAGGGGCCCGAAAGAAGCGCTCGCCGCGGTCGCCCTCGCCCCACGCCCTCCCCCGCCCCCACCGGAGAGCGGGGCGCGCCGGCCGCGCGGCAGGCAACGCAGGCTGCGCTCTTGCCCCCTTGCCGGACGCGCGTCATGCCTCCGTATCGCCCTCTCCATTCGAACGAGCGCGCCGGCTCAGGCCCGCTCGCGAGCCAGCGAGCGCCGCAGCAAACATTCCGCCCCTGTCGACTGACCTCTTCGCGCGGCGTCGACGGCATCACGTTAGTCTAGACATCTTTGCAATTCTTAACTCGACACATCGAGAGCGCGGACAGCGCGGCGTCGACGCGGTCGAGCGCACCCTGGCCACGATCTACAGCGAAAGGATGTGCGCACTGTCGGACCAGGTGTTCGACGTCCTCTGGCCCACGGACGGCCGGGCGCGGCCTGGCGATCTGCTTTCCGGCTTTCCGGGGAACCCAGGCGCGAAGCGGTGGTCACAGGACTCGTCACGCTCGGGTCGCAGCCCGTGGCTCGTCTTCCCGCGCGTTCCCGCGCGAGGACGTCGTATCCTTGCTACGCGATGGCGACATCGGGAAGCTCGACGCGGTACGGAGCGTAAGGATCGACGCCGTGAGCGATACCGTCGAGGAGCGTCGGAAGAGACCGCTGGACAACGACGTTCTGACGCCGCGGATCCAGGCCGAGATGCAAGGCGACCTGCTGAGCAAGGACGACCCGATCGCCGCGTTCGATCGGCGAGACGCCGATGCGGGCATTGCTTTCGGCGGCGACACCCACTATTGCATCGGGGCGACACTGGCTCGCCTCGAGGGGCGGATCGCCATCGACACGCTCCTCAGCCACTTCCCCGAGATGGAGCTCGCGGGGCCGGCGGTGTTCGCACCGCACCCCTCGATCCGGAAGATGACCTCGTTACCCGTCCGCCTCCGGCCCGCCAGAGGATGAGGGCGACTACGGCCAGTCCGGCGCGGGCCAGCCGGCGACGACCGATTTCCCTGGGCGAGCGCGACGCCGCCGCAGGACCCCGGGAACAATGCGCGCGCACGATCACGGGCGCGCGCATGATGTGACACCAACACACAGCAGGGATCAACGCATGCGCACAACTACCTCGCTTATCGCTCTCCTCGGCGCCGTCGCGCTCTTCGGCTGTTCTTCCTCGGAACCCGGCACCGGGGAGGAGACACCGGAGGATCAGGTGCTCGCGCCGCCGGCCGAAGGCGCCGGCGTGCAGTATCGAATGATCTCCACGATCCAGCCGGGGGAGGAGGTCGAGCGCTGCCAGCTCTTCGTGGCGCCGCCGGAGGGGCTCAACGTCAACCGGGAAACGGTGCGGTACTCGAGCGGGAGCCACCACGTCCTCCTCTACACGACGCCGTACACCGAGATCCCGACCGAGACGCTCAGCGGTGCTACCCTCGATGCGACCCAGGTCCACGACTGCAGCGACGGCCCCCAGGCCGAATGGGACGTCACCGGCGTGGTCGCGGGCTCCCAGTCCCCCGACGGCAACTCCTTCCTCGGCGAGCTCCCGGAGGGCGTGGCGGTCAAGGTCCCCCCGGGCACGGTGCTCCTGATGAACACCCATTACCTGAACGCCTCGAGCGAGCCCCTCGAGACCGACGCGCGCATCAACCTCTACACGATCGCGGACGACGAGGTGGAGGTCGAGGCGGGCATGCTCTTCCACTACAACCCGTTCATCAGCGTGCTGGCGCGCGACGAGTCCTCGGCGCGGATGCGCTGCACCACCGAGAACGACATCTCGGTCGTGAGGATCCAGTCGCACATGCACCGCCGCGGCGTCGGCTACCTCGCCCAGAAGGTCGACCTCGACGGCAAGATGACGGAGCTGTACGCCCACGACAAATGGGAGGGGGTCCCGTCGCAGGAGTTCACGCCGTTCCTCGAGGTCAAGGCGGGAGAGGCCCTGGACTACCGCTGCGATTTCAGGAACAGCGAGGATCGCGACATCGCGCAGGGCCTGACCACGAAGGACGAGATGTGCATGCTGATCGGGCCGTACTTCCCGCGCTCCCGGGCGTACGAGAATTGCGCGAGCGAGGAGGGGGGCTTCCGCGCCTCGACGTGGTTCGGCTCCGGGACGTCCACGTGCACCGAGGCGCTCTCATGCATGAGCACGCCCGACCAGGACGATGCCGCGTTCTACGGCTGCGTGGTGAACAGCTGCGAGAGCGTCGGGCCCCAGCTCTCGAAGGTGATCACCTGCCAGATCAGCGGGGGTTACGGCGCGTGCGACGAGGACTGCAGCGAGGGCTCCGAGGCCTGCGAGACGTGCATCACCACGGCGTGCGCCGCGGAGATGGAGGCCTGCGAGGCCGCCACGTGCGACTGACCTGACCAGGAGCGGCGCGGCGGGGCGGCTCCCGCCCGCCGCGCGGCGCTGCCCTGCGCCGCGGTGCTCCTCCCCTCCCCCGCTTCCGCTGGATCAGGGATCTGCGACGAGCTCCGACGCGAGCCGGGTCCCAAGCTCCACCGCCTTCGCGTGGTCCTCGACAGGATCCACCACCGCGTCGGGACCCGCGAAGACGATGTAGGTGACGCCGCTCATCACGCCGGGGCTCGGCTGCTCGACGTTGATACCCAGGCTCTGCGCCATCGCGTACGAGGCCATCCCGATGGCGTGGCACTCCCCCACATCGCCGACGACTCCATAGGCGACCTTGTCGCCGTGGACGACCGCGACAGCGGCCCCCAGCCTGAGACCGGCGTCCGTGTGGCTCCACAGCACGTCGGCGCACTCCGCAGGCGTGCCGTTGGGGACGACCACGAACGGGAGTTGCAGCGAGTCGAGCGCGTTTCCCAGCGAGTCCACCGCCGCCGTGTGGGGAGTCGCCGAGGGGCACTCCGGCGACTCATGGGAAAGACCGTCGCAGTCGATCCCCATCCCGGATCTCCAGAAGTACGCCCCGTTCAGCGCGCAGACAGGAATGCTGGGCTCCGGGCCGGGGTCGGCCGAGTTCCGGAAGAGCCCCGACGAGGCCTGCTGGCATGACGTCGTGAGCGCGAGCAGCTCCGCGGCCGTCGGCGGGACCGGTGCCTGGCCCCCACCAGCGCCGCCCGCACCGGCGCCGCCCGCACCGGCGCCGCCCGCACCGGCGCCGCTCCCGCCAGCGCCGCCCGCACCAGCGCCGCTCCCGCCAGCGCCGCCCGCACCAGCGCCGCCCGCACCAGCGCCGCCCGCACCAGCGCCGCTCCCGCCAGCGCCGCCCGCACCGGCGCCGCTCCCGCCAGCGCCGCCCCCGCCTTCGACGAACTCGAGATCGCCGATCCCGGAGAGGCTCGTGCACGCCGAGGCGCCGGAGAGCGCCAGGGCCGCGAGCGCTCCCGGGAGACAGGCCCTCCTCACGCCTGCCGTTAACGCTCGCATCAGAACTTCCCCAGGATCTCGATCCGCCCGAGGCCCACCCCGGCGCTCCAGACCACGCCGCGCTGCGCCCGCGGCAAAGCGCCCGCGGCGTCGGGCGCGGCGTCGCCGCCGGGCCGGACCACGAGCAGCACGACGCCCGCCGCGGCCGAGGCGGCGCCCACGATGAAGCTCACGGTGGACACGTGGCCCAGCGTGGTCGCCGCGTCGGCATCGCCCTTCAGCTCGGACGGGCAGCGCCGGCCGTCGCAGCGCTCCTTGATGTCGGACACCTTGGAGAGCGACACGAGGCCTGTCGCGGCCCCGACGCCGATGCCCACCGCCCCGAGCCCGAACGCGAGCCCAGCCGGCAGCAGCGAGCCGCCGCCCTCCGCGCCGCCCGGGGCGGGCGCGTCGCGGGGCGGCACCTGAGGCTGAGACGCGGCGGGCGCCTCCAGCGTCGCGCGCACCGCCGCGAGCTCGGTCTCGGCGTCCTTCCGCGCGTCGAGGAACGCCCGCGGCGGGTCCTCCGGGAGCGGCTCGGCGAGGACCTGCTCGTACAGGTCGCGCGCGGCCCCCAGCTGGCCGAGCTTGCGCTGGCACCGCGCCATGTAGAGCACGAGCGTCGGCGCGTGATAGAGCCCGTCCGCCTCCTTGAAGACCTCGAACGCCTCCTGCCAGCGGTCCGCGCCGTAGAGCTTGAGCCCCTCGTGCGCCCTGGTCCGGGCGAGCTGCTGCGCCTCGGCCGAGGCGCCGTCCGGCGGCTTCGCCGCGAGCGCCGGCGCCGCGGCCAGCAACGTCACCGCGAACGCGCACCGGCGAAGACAGTTCGAGAGCATCATCATCCTTTCCATCAGAATCAGAATCCATCCGAAGCAGAAGAGAGCGCCGCGCCCGTTGTCTGCTGCACGGCCTTGCGCGCCCGCACAAGCAAGCTCGCCAGGGCGGTCGACACATTAAGGGGGATCGTGCGCCACCGTCCAGCGGCGTCACGGACGGTCGGGGGCGCGATCTCCTCCGATCCTGGACATTCCGGTCGCTCGGCCCAACGCGGTCACCGCGGCGTCGCCGCCGTGACACCGTGGCCAGGACCGGCGCGCAGATCGCGCCCGACGGCTCGGCGGACCGCCGCCGAGATCGCCTCGCCGCGGAAACCGATCGGATACATTGAGCGTGTTACGCCTCATCGATGACCGGTCTCATCAAACGCTCGGAGGAAGTGTCGACGAGGGCGCGATGGAGGCTCGATAACGTGCTGACGGATGAGCGGTCGCTCGTGGAGCTGCTCCGGGTGGTCACCGTCGACGTGCACGAGGCGGCGAGCGTCGAGGAGGCGCTGCATCGCACCATCGCGCACATCTGCGACCATCTGAGCTGGCCGGTTGGACACGCGTACGTGCCGGCGGCGGACGATCCCACGCTGCTCCTCCCCACGGCGCTCTGGTACCTGCACGACGAGGTGAAGTACGCGACCTTCAAGGCGGTCACGGAGGCGACGCCGTTCACTCCGGGGGTCGGGCTGCCCGGGCGGGTGCTCGCCAGCAAGCAGCCGGTCTGGGTGCGCAACGTCACGGAGGACGCGAACTTTCCGCGGGCCAGGCTCGCGAAGAACCTCGGGGTCAAGGCGGGGTTCGCGTTCCCCGTGGTGGTCGGCGCCGAGGTGGTGGCGGTGCTGGAGTTCTTCTCCGACGCCGAGCACCCGGACGACGGCAAGTTCACCGTGACCATCGGCCGCATCGCGCGGCAGCTCGGCCGCCTGTTCGAGCGCAAGCACGCGCAGGAGATGCTGGGCCGCGAGCGGGACTTCATGGCGGGCGTCATGGACCTCGTCGACGGCCTCATCGTGGTGCTCGACGCGCGCGGGCGCATCGTGCGCATGAACAGCGCCGCCGAGCGGGCGCTGGGCAGCGCGCGCGGGTCCCGCGAGCCGCAGTACCTGTGGGATCTCACGCCCGATCCGGAGGCGTCGGCGCAGCTCGAGGGCCTCTTCGAGGAGCTCGGCACGGGCGCGTCGCGGAAGCAGGTGGAGGTCCCGTGGACGACGACGGACGGCGCTCGCCGGGTGACGGCCTGGTCGGGCGCCGTCCTGCGCGGCAACGACGAGGGGGTCCGGTTCGTCATCATGACCGGCATCGACCTGACGGAGCGCAAGCGCGCCGAGGAGGAGCGCGCGCGGCTGCAGGAGGAGGTGATCCAGGCCCAGGACGCGGCGCTGGCGAAGCTCTCCATGCCGCTCATCCCCATCCGCGACGACGTGGTGGTCCTGCCGCTCATCGGCCCGCTCGAGGCCGGGCGCCTGCGTCGCGTGACCGAGGCGCTGTCGCGCGGCATCGCGAAGCGCCGCACGCGGATCGCCATCCTCGACCTGACCGGCGTGGACGAGCTCGAAGCCACGGCGACCGACGCGCTGCTCGAGGTGGTGCGGGTCGTGGGCCTGCTCGGCGCGCGGGCGGTCCTCACGGGGATCCGCCCCGAGGTCGCCCACCGCCTCGCCGCGAGCGGCGTGGACCTCGGTCGGCTCGACGTGAAGAGCTCTTTGCAGAGCGGGATCGCGTTCGCCATGAGGGGCCGCTGAGCCCCGGCGTCGGGCGCGGACACGGCATGACGCCGCGGCGCCGGCGACGCGGGTCGTCGCGCGATCGCGACGGTGGCCGCGGCCCGTACCCCGATCGCCGCGCGCCGCGCGGTGGATCACTGGATCGAGACGACCTCCACGTCGTCGAGCGGGTCGGAGCTCTGGGCGAGGTTGAAGCCGCCGAGGGCGACGAGCTCGCGCTCGCTCCTGCAGAGGAGGCCGTTGAAGATGCGAGGGGTCTTGAGCGTGCCGGCGGTCTCCCACCCGTCGCCGGCCTCGTTGAGCCGGAACAGGCCTGCGGCGTAGTTGACGTAGAGCTTCCCGGCGACAGAGCACGACGCCGCGCCGAACGCGTTGAGGAACGGCGCCTCCGGGAGCGGCGGCCCCTCGGTCCATGTCCCCTCCTTCGTATCCAGCACATGGACAGCCGCGGTGAATGCCTGCGCCTCGTCCACGCCGCCCATGGCGTAGATCTTGTCGCCGAGCGCCGAGACGGCGAGGGAGCGGCTCTTGAACGGGGGCTCGGGGATGGGCTCCCAGGTCGCGCCGTCGGTGGACAGATCGAGCTGATACCCGCCTGTCGTGAACGTCCCGGAGCTCGACGTGCCCTCGACCTTCCACCCCGCCACCACGTAGAGAATGTCTCCGATCACCACCGCGCCGTGGCCCGAGCGCCCTTCGGGCAGCTCCGGCAGCGGCGACCACGCCGCCTGGTCCGGATCGTAGCGTTCGACCGTGGGCACCGAGCGGAGCGCTTCCGTCTCGCCCGGGGCGTTCTCGATCTGCAGCCCGCCCACCCGGATCACGTACCCTCCGTGGCTGACCAGCGTGAGCCCCTCGAGCGGCGGGACCTCGTCGAGCTCCTCCCATGCTTGCCCTGACTCGAGATCGAGCCGGCGGAACGCCGGTGTCAGGTCGTCCCTCGAGAAGCCGCTCCCCTGCACGTGCGCCGGGGTGACGTGACCGCCGGCCACATAGACGAAGTCGTCGAGCACGGCCGCCCCGAACGATCCCGCGGCCTCCGGAAGCCGCGGATACCGCCCCGACGGCTCCGGCTGCCCCGCGCCGCCGCCGTCATCGCCGCATCCGATCGACCCGATTCCGCTGATCACACAGATCCACGGCCACACCGCGCAGCGCTGAGACAATTTCAGGGTCTTCATGAACGCCTCGCTGTTCCAGAAGAGCACGTTGGGGAGAACCGGCGCGCCAGGTCCCGACGTCCGGCGTGTCTTACCGCAAGGCGGCGCCGCTGTCGTGGCGCCGGGAGGGCGAGCGCACCCCCCGGCGCCCGGAGGTCGCCGCGGCCCGAGCCCGATGTCGTTCGTTCTCAACAGGAACCGCATCATCGCTGCATGGGACACGGGCGAACATGGCTCCCGCTGTGCCCCTGTTTCGTGTTGTAATGCAATGATCCCGAGAAAGGTCCGGTGCAACGATATGCGATCGATGTCTTCGATGCTGGAGCGGTTCGTACGGGTTCGGCTGCCTTTACTTATTTCGGCGCTGGCCGCGGCCGCATGCGTGGCCGAGTCGCCGCTGGACGGGGAAATCGGCCCGGAGGCGGCCATCCTGGGCGAGCACGCCGACGCGCTCTCGACGCGCGTCCGGCTCATGGCCGCAAACCTCACGAGCGGCAACAACCAGAGCTACGATCCGGGGCACGGCAGGCGTATCATGCAGGGGGTCCAACCCGATATCGCCCTGCTGCAAGAATTCAACTACGGCGGCAACACCACGTCCGACATTCGCTCCTTCGTGGACGTCACGTTCGGCGCCGGGTTCAGCTACTACCGCGAGGGCGGGGCGCAGATCCCGAACGGGATCGTGAGCCGGTGGCCGATCGTCGCGTCCGGCGAGTGGGATGACACGTCGGTCAGCAACCGGGATTTCGCCTGGGCGCGCATCGATGTTCCCGGCCCGACCGACCTCTGGGCCATCAGCGTCCACTTCCTGACGTCGAGCTCGGGGGCGCGCAACACGGAGGCGGATCACCTCGTCTCATTTATCAATACGCACGTCGATGAGGACGATTACCTGGTGATCGGCGGCGACTTCAACACCGGGAGCCGGACCGAGGCGTGCATCGGGACCCTCTCGGAGGTCGTCGTCACGTCCTCGCCCTATCCTGCCGACGGGAACGGGAACGGGAACACCAATGCCGGCAGGACCAAGCCGTACGACTGGGTGCTCGTCGACGGCGATCTGGAGCCGCTCGAGACCGCCGTTGTCATCGGCGGGAGCAGCTTCGCGAACGGCCTCGTGGTGGACACGCGCGTCTATTCTCCGCTCTCGGCGATCAGCCCTGCGCTCTCGTCGGACAGCGGCGCATCGAACATGCAGCACATGGGCGTCGTGCGCGACTTCCTGATCCCCGACGGCGGGGGAGGTACCGGTGGCGGAGGCGGCACCGGCGGCACCGGCGGCACCGGCGGCACCGGCGGCACCGGCGGCACCGGCGGCGGAGGCGCCGGCACGGCCGTCGTGATCATCAACGAGGTCCTCGCGAACGAGCCGGGGAGCAACGTGGCCGGCGAGTTCGTGGAGATCGTCAATGTCGGCTCGGGGACAGCGTCCCTCGCCGGCTGGACGATCTCCGACAGCGCGTCGACGCGGCACACCTTCCCCGCCGGAGCGTCGCTCGCGCCCTCCACGGCCGCCGTGGTGTACGGCGACGCCTCGGGCGTGCCCGGCACCCTGAGCGGAGCCGTCGGCGCGTCCACGGGCACCCTGAGCCTCAGCAACAGCGGCGGCGACACGGTCACGCTGCGGAACGCCTCGGGGGCGACCGTGAGCAGCGTGACGTACGCTTCCACGCTCGCGGGCCAGGACGGCGTCTCGATGAACCGCAGCACCGATCTCAACGGGAGCGCGTCGTTCGTGCTCCATACCACCCTCGGCGGGAGCTCTTCACCGGGCAAGCGCGTGAACGGCGCGGCGTTCTAGCGGGCGTGGCGCTCGGGCGAGAATGGGTTGAACCCGCAACCCCAACCGCGTTCACCGCGCGGCCGAGCGCCGCGTGACCGGACCTGGATCGAAGAGGTCGCAGGGAGGCCGACCTGGGGAATTCCCTCATCTTGTGCCCGTTTACAGCGAGAAATTGAACAGGGAGGCGGGGAAGCGGGGAGGCGGGGAGTTTTTCTGAGATTTTACTCCCCGTCTCCCCGTCTCCCTGTGAATTCTCCGAAAAATTTGAGGGGATTCCTCAAGAGGCCGACCCATCGTACACGACGCGCGCGCGACACGCGCGATCGCGTCCTCGTCTGTCCTGGACAGCTTGAGCACCGGATCGCCGGTGCGGGAGTACGCTGCCCAATCGATGCGTCGTATGTCCCTTTCGCCGCGCCGCGCATGGTACGACGCGCTCATGGACACTTCGCTTGCAGGCAAAGTCGCGATCGTCACGGGCGCCTCGTGGGGGATCGGGCTTTCCGTGGCCCAGAAGCCCTGCGCCGCCCGCGCTCAGCACATCGAGAAGCAGCGCTCGGGGCTGTGATCGATTGAGCGCTGGAGCACAGGGCCTGCGAACGGGCTGGATCGCCTTCTTCGTCACAGCGCTCACCGTCACGGTGGCGAAGCTCGCGATCGTGCTCGCCGGCGCCGATTACGACGGCGATTCGTACGCGCACGCCATGGCCGGCCGGCGCCTGTTGCTCGACCCGGCCGACATCTCGATTCACTGGGT
Source organism: Sorangium sp. So ce887 (assembly GCF_051521455.1). Taxonomy (NCBI): domain Bacteria; kingdom Pseudomonadati; phylum Myxococcota; order Polyangiales; family Polyangiaceae; genus Sorangium; species Sorangium sp. So ce887. The sequence goes on from NZ_CP150354.1 coordinate 9,576,839, forward strand.
GTGGCTGCCGCTCCTTCACGCGCTGTACGCGGCCGCGACCGCGGTGGGCGGCGGCCTGTCGACGCTCCGCTTCGTGAACGTCCTCGCGTCGAGCGCCTCGCCCCTCCTGCTCGCGTGGTTTCTCCGCGACCACCTCCGCCGCGCCTTCCCCGGCGACGCGGCCGCATCGCAGGACGCGGCCGCATCGCCGATCCCCTGGCTCGCGGGCGCGCTGCTCGCGATCGATCCGCTCTGCGTCTCGCTGGGCGTCACCGGGCAAACCGAGCCCCTGTTTCAGCTCCTCGTCCTGGGCGCCTGCGTGGCGTGCGAGCGCCGCGCCTTCGCCATCGCAGGGATCCTCTTCGGAATGGCCGCGCTCACCCGCTACGAAGCGTGGGGCCTCGTGCCCGTGCTGCTCTGGATCGCCCTCAAAGAGCCTCGCCTTCGAGCCCGCGCGATGCTCGTGGGGGCCCTGCCCGCGCTCCTGATCTCCCTGTGGTGCCTCGCGCATTTCGCCCTCACGCGCGAGCCGCTCCAGTTTCTGCGCGTCAACCGTGAGTTCGCGCAGGCCTATCTCGCGAGCGTCGGCTACTTCTGGGGCAGAGCGCCGAACCTCGCGCTCATGGCCGTGTTCTACGTCGCGATCGTCCCGGTCTCGCAGATGCTCGGGCCCGCGCACGCGATCGCGTTCGCCGGCGTGCCTCGCGGATTTCGCGTGCTGCCCCGGACGCTGCTCCTCGTGGGCGCGGCCCTCCTCGCCATCGTCACGTGGCTCTTATTGCGCGGCACGCACCTCGGACTGCCCCGCCACGCGGTGGCGATCGCGCCTCTCTTCTGCGCGCTCACCGCCGTGGGCACGATCGCGCTGGCCGATCGCGCGGCCCGCAGGCTCCCGACGATCTCCGCCGAGCGATCGCGCCAGGTCGGCGCCTTCGCCGTGCTCGCGCTCGTGCTCTTCACCCGCACGGTGCCCCGGACCCTCGAGCTCTTCGGCGCGACCCAGCACGCCTTCTCCGAGCAGGCCAGAGCCGCGGCCGCCCTGCGCGACATCGCCGCGCCCGGCGAGCCGATCTTCTGCGACGACGACAAGATCGAAGTCTTGTCGGAGCTCGGCCCCGCGCGGTTCACCCGCTCGCACATCACCGAGGTTGCGCCCCCTCACGTGCGCGATCTCGCGCAGCGCCACGGCTCGGCGCTCGTCGTCTCGCCCCTTGCGCGAGCGGCCCACCTGCCCGGCGGCCGCCCTCTGTGGAGCCACGGAGAGCTCCTCATCCTGCGCTTCGAGGCCCCGCGTTGAGCCGTATCCATCCTCGCTCCGCGGCTCCCCCCACCTCAGCCGATTCACCGCTTCTCGGCGGACTGAGCTTTCTGTATCCTCTTCCCACCACCGAGACGCAAGGAGACCCGTCATGTCGCAACATTGGAAAATTGCGGCCGTGCTGCTCGCCTTCGCGCTGCTGGATGCCGGCTGCGCGGATGCCGAGCAGGACGCCTCCTCCGGCGCGGCGAGCGGCGGATCCACCTCGGTGAGCTCTGCGTCCAGCTCGACCGGCGGAGCCTCGTCGAGCGAAGCCAGCAGCTCGTCGACAGGCCAGTCGCCCAGCAATCCGGTCGAGATCGACTGCCGCACCCCCGGGGACGGGAAGTCCACTCTGGCCTTCGTCAACAAGTGCGACCGGCCGCTCCAGTTCCTGGGGAGCCTCATCGACGGCGGGGAGCTCGACCCGGGGCAGTTCGCGTGCCGCGACGTGGGCACCAGCGAGGCGCCGCTGTCGTCGCTGCGCTACTGGGCGTATGCCGGGTCGGACCCCGGCGGGGGCCGACACACGCTGGCCGAGATGACCCTCAACACCGATTTCAACGACTTCGACTGGTACAACATCAGCCACGTGGACGCGCACAACCTCCCCATGGCGATCGTGCCCGTCGACCTGCCGGATTGCCGGACGCTATCATGCCCGGAGAGCCTGCTCGCGCTGTGCCCGGAGGTAGGTCACCACAAGGACGCGAGCGGCGCGACGATCTCCTGCGTGAGCCCCGACCGGGACGATCCCACGAACCCCGTGGCCGCGTACTTCGAAGAGCAATGCAAGGATGCGTATTCCTGGTCCGGGGACGACCAGGAGTCGATGGCCGCCTGCGCCGGGGAAGACTACGATATCGTGTTTTGCCCTTGATCTGCTCTCTCACATCCACGCTCGCCGCGCGCCCAGCGGTTCGCCACCGCAACTTCGCCCCTGGGCGACGCGGTCCTAGGGTTGCTGTTCTCCGCCCTGGGGACACGCATCCAGCGCGGCGGCGGGAGGCGCCAGAGCGACTCGGCCACGCCGAGCAGGACATAGGCGCCGATCAGCCAGACAACGACGAACGCCGGCGCCCAGCGGGCCGAGATGACCGCGCTCGAGCCGACCACGAGCGCGACCGACAGCGCGGTGCGGGCGTCGAGGCGGAGATCCTTGAACGAGCGGAACCGGAGGGTCGACACCATCAGGAGCGAGAGGAGCAGCGTCGTCGCGAGGACCGCCGGCGCACCGCCGGCGCCCCCGAGCCGCCCGTCCGCGACGCGATGCGTCATGACGATCGCGACAAGGATCCCGGCCGCGCCGGTGACGGGGAGGCCGACGATGTACCGCGGCGGCGTCGGCGATCGGCCCGCCTCCTGGCCCGCCTCCTGGATGGAGAGGACGTTGAAGCGGGCGAGCCGGATCGCGCCGCACGCCGCGAACACGAACCCGCCGAGCACGCCGGCGAGGCCGAGGCGGTGCAGCGCCCACTGGTACACGAGGACGGCCGGGGCCACGCCGAACGAGACGAGATCGGCCAGCGAGTCGAGCTGGAGCCCGAACGCGCTCTCGGTCCTGGTCATCCGCGCGACGCGGCCGTCGAGCGCGTCGAAGAGCATCGCGAACAGGATGAGGAGCGCGGCGCGCTGGAAGTCGTCGTCGGACCGCGCGGAGGCCGAGCGCCGTACCGCGTCGAAGCCGCAGAAGATGGATGACAGCGTGATCAGGGTGGGGAGGAGAAACAGCGTCTTCCTGGGGATGCGCAGCGGCCGCGGCCGCGCCGTCTCGCCGCGCGGTCGCTCGAGACCCGCCCCTTGGCCCCGTCGTGAGCTCGCGGGGCACAAGCGCTCGACGCCGGCGCCCCGTCTTCCTGGATTGAAATCTGACATGATGGCGAGGTCGGCGGGGCGCCGGCGCCGCGCGGATCTCGACCCGCGACCCGACGAGCCCGCTCGCCCGGCCTCGTAGTACACGAGGCCACGCGCCTTCAAGCCGGGAGCGCGCGCAGCCGCGCAGGCGGGAGCGCGCAGCCGCGCAGGCGGGAGCGCGCGCAGCCGCGCAGGCGCCCCCTGGCGGATCCTCGGGTCGCTAGCCCTGCAGATCGGTGCTGAGGAACACCTCGTGGATATCGATCTTGCTCGGCCCCGCGAACATCTCCTTCGGCGCGCGGTTCCGGTGCGCCTCCGCGAACGCGGGGCTCCTCGTCCAGGCGATGAAGTCGTCCATGGACTGCCACCAGGTCTTGACCTCGTAGAACCCCTGCGCGTCCGGGTCCGGGCTCCACGCGCCGGTCGCGTGGTCCAGCTTCATCGGCTTCGGCCGGTGCACCTCGTTCCGGATGAAGCCGGGCGCGCGGTCGACCAGGTGGACCCGGTTCTTGAAGCGGTCCTCGAAATCGGCCTCATGGCCCTCGGCGACGGGGATGCGGTTGGTGACGACGATCATGGCTCCTCCTTGCGGGTACCCGGGGGCCCGCGCCGGCGCGGGCGACGGCGAGCTTAGCAGCGCTCCCCCCTCTGCGGGGTCCCCGCCTCGCACGTTGCCCCCGCTCGCTGCAAATTGTCTTGGAATTTCTCAGAGCTCATCGCAATGCAGTCTGCGGCATGCAACCGGCCACGTCCGGTGTGGCGCTCGGCCGAAATTGGATTGACAGATCGGCCTTTCGGAGCCCTCATCTCGGGAGGTCCCGTCATGAACGATTCCGAGACGGCTCGCGACGTCCCGACAGGAGAGGGGCTCGACCGCTCCGAGGTCGAGGGCGTCGTGCGCCGGAACATCCAGGCGCTCTTGCAGGTACGGAAGGAGATCGAGCGGAACAAGGGCTTCCAGGAGGCCCTCGCCGACGCGATCACCGGGTTCACGGGGAGCATGACGTTCGTCTTCCTCCACGCCGTCCTCTTCGGGGGCTGGCTCGTGGTGAACACGGGCGTCGTGCCGGGCGTCAAGCCGTTCGATCCGTTCCCGTTCGTGATGCTGGCGATGATCGCGTCGGTCGAGGCGATCTTCCTCTCGACCTTCGTGCTCATCAGCCAGAACCGCATGCAGGCGCTCGCCGACAAACGCGCCGATCTCGATCTCCAGATCAACCTCCTGGCAGAGCACGAGGTCACCCGTCTCATCGAGCTCGTCGACGGCATCTCCAGGCACCTCAAGGTGCCCCGGCCCAGCGACCCGCACCTCGAGGAGCTCAAGAAGGATGTCCACCCCGAGGTGGTGCTGGAGGAGATCGAGCGCGCGCAGCGGGACGTGGCGAAGTAGTCAATACGGGCTCTCCCTAGAAAGCGCCGGTTGCGCCTGACATCGCCGTGAGGTGAGATGACGAGACCTCCACCGCCCGCAGCCCCGGCGCACCTCGCTTGTCTGGTACAGATTGGATACCGACAGCCCTGAAGACTGTCCGTGAAATCCCCGAGGGCCTTGTCGGGATTGGGACGCTCGCCAGCGTGATTGCAAGTTCGTACTGCGCGGGATCTTTTTGAATCTTTCACAAACCACTCTTGCAAGCACGTGAGTTAAATGTTAATCGGATGGCGTCCGGGGCGTCGATTATACGATGTCCGCACTGGACAGAATTGGACACGGGCGCAGCAAGCCGTCCGAGCGCGGTGCCGCTGTGAGGGCACCTCGTTATCCAGCCTAGCCTAGCCTCTTTCACTCAGGTTCGTGGCGCTTTGCCACGCATTGACGATCGACCAGAGGGATATGGCCAGTCACGTCCTCATCACCGGTGGAGCGGGGTTCATCGGCTCGCACGTCGCCGACGAGCTCCTGCGCCAGGGGTATCGCGTCCGGGCGCTCGACAACCTCAACCCCCAGGTGCACGGCCCCGAGCGCCGGCGCCCGGCTTACCTGAACCCGGAAGTCGAGCTCATCGTGGGCGACGTCCGCGACCGGAGCGCGGTGAGGTCGGCGCTGCACGGCGTGGACGTCGTGTATCACTTCGCGGCCAGGGTCGGGGTCGGACAGAGCATGTACAAGATCGAGGAGTACACCTCGGTCAACAACGTCGGCACCGCCATGCTCCTGGAAGAGGTCGCCGAGAGACCGGTCTCCCGGCTCATCGTCGCTTCCAGCATGAGCGTGTACGGCGAGGGGCTCTACCGGACCGCCTCGGGCGCGGTCCTCCCCGGCACGAGCCGCCCGCTCGATCAGCTGAAGCGCGGCGACTGGGAGGTCCGGAGCGAGGCGGGGGAGGCGCTCGTGCCCGTCCCGACCCCCGAGTCCAAGACACCGGCGCTCGAGTCGATCTATGCGCTCTCCAAGTACGACCAGGAGCGGCTCTGCCTCACGATCGGGCGCGCCTACGGCATCCCGACCGTCGCCCTCCGCTTCTTCAACGTCTACGGCCGCCGCCAGGCCCTCTCCAATCCGTACACCGGCGTCCTCGCCATCTTCGCCTCCCGGCTGCTCAACGATCGTCCGCCCCTCATCTTCGAGGACGGGCTGCAGCGGCGCGATTTCGTGAGCGTCGCCGATATCTCGCGCGCCTGCGTCCGGGTCCTCGGCGCCGACGCCGCGGTGGGCCAGGTGCTCAACATCGGCAGCGGGCGGTCGATCACCGTGCGCGAGGTCGCCGAGCTCGTCCGCAAGCTGATGGGGAAGGACCGGATCGACCCCGAGATCACCGGGAAATCGCGGCTGGGCGACGTCCGGCACTGCTTCGCGGACATCAGCGCGGCGCAGCGCAAGATCGGGTATGAACCCCAGGTCACCCTCGAGGACGGGCTGCGCGATCTCGCCGGCTGGCTCGAGGGGCAGGTCGCGAATGACGCTGTCGCCCAGGCCCGCGCCGAGCTGGAGTCCCGGGGGCTCACGGTATGAGCGCCGTGGCTCGCGATTCCAGCGGCGCGGCCGGGGAGCCGGCGCGCCAGGCGCTGATCACCGGCGGCGCCGGCTTCATCGGGTCGAACGTGGCCCACCGCCTGCTCCTCGCGGGAGAGTCGGTGATCCTCTTCGACAACCTCTCGCGGCCCTCCGTGGCGCGCAACGTGGACTGGCTGAAGCGGGTCCACGGCGACCGCGTCACGCTGATCACCGGCGACGTGCGCGACGCCGGCGCGGTCGCCGATGCGGTCCGGCGCGCCTCCAGCGTCTTCCATTTCGCCGCCCAGGTCGCGGTGACCACCAGCCTGGTCCAGCCGGTGGAGGACTTCGAGATCAACGCCCGGGGGACGCTCAATGTCCTCGAGGCGATCCGCGCAGAGAGCGCCCCGCCGCCGCTCCTCTTCACGTCCACCAACAAGGTGTACGGCGGCCTCCCCGACGTCCCGCTCCGGTGCAGGGATCGGCACCATGAGCCCGAGGACCCGGAGCTCCGCGCCTCCGGGATCTCGGAGGCCCGCCCGCTCGACTTCCACAGCCCGTACGGGTGCTCGAAGGGCACGGCGGACCAGTACGTGATCGATTACGCCCGCACCTTCGGGCTCCCCGCGGCGGTGTTCCGGATGAGCTGTATCTACGGACCTCGCCAGTTCGGGACCGAGGACCAGGGGTGGGTCGCTCATTTCCTCCTCCAGGCGCTCCGGCGCGAGCCGATCGCCCTCTACGGCGACGGGATGCAGGTCCGGGACGTGCTGTTCATCGACGATCTCGTCGACGCCTTCCTCCTCGCCCGCAAGAACATCCGGCAGATCTCCGCGTCGGCGTTCAACATCGGCGGGGGCCCGGAGAACACCCTCAGCCTGCTCGAGCTGCTCGATCTCATCGAGGAGCTCGACGGCAAGCGCCCCGCGACCGGCTTCGAGGCGTGGCGGCCGGGGGATCAACGCTACTACGTCTCGGATTGCCGCCGATTCAACGCCGTGACGGGGTGGTGGCCGCGCGTCCAGTCCCGCGAGGGCGTGCGCAAGCTGTACGGCTGGCTGCGGGAGATGCACGGCGCCGGCAAGGCCGCCGCCGGCCAGGCGACCGAGGAGCTCTGCATGGAGGGCGCCGGGTGAGATTCGCGCTCATCAACCCGCCCTGGAGCTTCGAGGGAAGCATCTACTTCGGCTGCCGCGAGCCCCACCTGCCCCTCGAGTACGGCTACGCCAGGGCGCTGCTCGAGGCCGCGGGGCACGAGGCGACGATCGTCGACGCCCAGGCCCGGAATCTGTCGCAGGACGCCGTCCGCGACGAGGTGGCCGCGCTCCGCCCCGACGCCATCGTGGTGACCACCGCGCCGAGCTACCTCTTCTGGCGCTGCGCCCCGCCCGAGCTGCGCGTCCCCCAGCAGACGCTCCACGCGCTGCGCGACCTGCCGGGCCTCCGGTTCGCCGTGGGCCCCCACGCCTCCACCACCCCCCGCGCCACCCTGCGCAAGCTCGCTGTCGACGCGGTGGTGATGGGCGAGTGCGAGGAGGTGCTCGTGCAGCTCGCCGAGCTTCCCCCCCGCGCGCGGTGGGGCGAGATCGCCTCGATCGCGTACGTGGAAGGCGACGAGGCGCGCGTCCAGGGCGGGCCGCACGCGTCCGACATGGGCCGGCTCCCGGCCCTCCGCTGGGACGAGGCGACGGTCGCGCGCCACGCCCACCACCACCACCGCTTCGACACCACGCCGGTCGGGCCGGGCGCCGAGGTCGAGGCGTCCCGAGGGTGCCCGTACCACTGCACCTTCTGCGCGAAGGACAACTTCCGCGATCGCTACCGCAAGCGCCTTCTCCCGGCGCTCCTCGACGAGCTCGATGGGCTCATCGCGCAGGGCGTCCGTTACGTCTATTTCATCGACGAGATCTTCCTCCCCGACCGCCCGCTGCTCGAGGCGCTCGTGGATCGCCCGGTGTCGTTCGGCGTCCAGATGCGCATCGACAACTGGAACCGAGAGTCGCTCGATCTGCTCGGGAAAGCGGGGTGCGTCTCGATCGAGGCGGGGGTGGAGAGCATCACGACGGAGGGGAGGAGCCTCCTTGCGAAGCACTGCAAGCTCTCGACCGAGCAGCTCAGCGAGCTCCTGATCCACGCCAAGAAGAGCGTCCCCTTCGTCCAGGCGAACCTGATCCAGTCGCGGACCGACGACCCGGCGGACGTCACCGCCTTCCGGGAGCGGCTCCGGCGGCACGGGGTGTGGGCGAACGAGCCGGTGCCGATGTTCCCCTACCCGGGCTCGCCCGATTACACGATGCGCTGGGGCAGCCCCGACGATCAGGCGTGGGAGCGCTCGGTCACGCACTACCTCGATCAGTTCGACCACTTCAGCGACCTCCAGGAGAGCCGCCCTCTCCCGCTCTCGGAGCTGGAGCTCGCCGCGCCCGGCCATGGTTGACGCCCTGCGCGCCCCCGGCTCCGTCCTGATGACCGCCGACACGGTCGGCGGCGTCTTCTCCTATGCGATCGAGCTCGCGCGCGCGCTCGCGAAGCGCGGGGTCCGGACGTCGCTCGCCACGATGGGCGGGCCGCTCTCGGCGCCCCAGCGCGAGGCCGCCGGCCGCGTGCCCGGGCTCTCGGTCGTCGAGAGCTCCTTCCAGCTCGAGTGGATGGATGATCCCTGGGACGACGTCGCGCGCGCCGGGGACTGGCTCCTTGCGGTCGAGGAGCGCGTCCGCCCGGACGTGATCCACCTGAACGGCTACGCGCACGGCGCCCTCGGCTTTCGCGCCCCGAAGCTCGTGGTGGCCCACTCGTGCGTCCTCTCCTGGTGGGCCGCCGTCCTCGGCGGGGAGGCGCCGCCGCAGTACGATCGCTACCGCCGCGAGGTGGCCCGCGGGCTCGCCGCCGCGTCGGCGGTCGTGGCGCCGACCCAGGCGATGCTCGACGCCCTCGTGCGCCATCACAGCGCGCTCGCGTCCTTCCGGGGCGCCCGGACGGTGGTGATCCCCAACGCCGTCGATCCCGACCGGTTCGCCCCGCGCCCGAAGGAAGAGCTCCTCCTCGCGGTCGGGCGGCTCTGGGACCAGGCCAAGAACATCGCGGCCCTCGGCGAGGTGGCCCCTCACCTGCCCTGGCCCATCCAGGTGGCCGGGAGCGACGTCCACCCCGGCGGGGGCGCGCGGCCGATCCCGTCGCTGCATCCTCTCGGCGTGCTCTCGCCGTCCGGCGTCGCCGCCGCGCTCGCCCGCGCGTCGATCTACGCGCATCCGGCCCGCTACGAGCCCTTCGGCCTGTCGGTCCTGGAGGCGGCGCTCTCCGGCTGCGCCCTGGTCCTGGGCGACATCCCCAGCCTGCGCGAGGTCTGGCGGGACGCGTCCCTCTACGTGGATCCCGGCGACACAGGGGCCCTCCGGAGCGCGCTCCAGGCGCTCATCGACGATCCCGGCAGGCGCCAGGAGATGGCGTCCCGCGCCCGCGCCCGCGCCTTCGACTTCTCGCCGCGGCGGATGGCCCGGAGCTACCTGCATCTCTACGGCGAGCTCCTCCGGGGCGGCTCCAGGAACAAGCGCTCGCCGGCGCGCGAGACGCCGCATGCGGCCGCCGCGGGAGACGAGTGAGCCATGCGCATCGCCCTGTTCTGCCACTCGCTGCTGTCCGACTGGAACCACGGGAACGCGCACTTCCTCCGGGGCGTGGTCACCGAGCTCGCCGAGCGCGGGCACGAGATCCTCGTCTTCGAGCCGCGGGACGCGTGGAGCCTCCAGAACCTCGTCGCCGATCACGGCGAGGCCCCGCTGCGCGAGGTGCGGGAGGTCTACCCGCACGTCGACCCGATCCGCTACGACCTCGCCTCGCTCGACCTGGACGAGGCGCTCGAGGGCGCCGCGCTGGTGATCGTCCACGAGTGGAGCGAGCCCGAGCTGGTCGCCCGCATCGGCGCCCACCGGACGGGCGCGTCGTACCGGCTGCTCTTCCACGACACGCACCACCGGTCGGTCACCGACCCCGGGGCCATGGCCCGCTACGACCTCACCCATTACGACGGCGTCCTCGCCTTCGGCCGGGTGATCCGCGACATCTACCTCGAGCGCCGCTGGGCCCGCCGGGCGTTCATCTGGCACGAGGCCGCCGACACCCGGGTCTTCCGCCCGCGCCGCGAGCTCCAGCCCGAGCGCGATCTCGTGTGGATCGGCAACTGGGGCGACGAGGAGCGCACCCGCGAGCTCGACGAGTTCCTGATCGGCCCGGCGCGCGCCCTCGGCCTCTCCGCCCGCGTGCACGGCGTGCGCTACCCCGAGCACGCCCGCGCCGCGCTCGAGGCGGCCGGGATCGAGCACCGCGGCTGGCTCCCCAACCACCGCGCGCCCGACGCGTTCGCGCGGGCGCGGGTGACCGTCCACGTGCCGAGGCGGCCCTACGTCGCGTCGCTCCCGGGCATCCCGACCATCCGGCCGTTCGAGGCCATGGCGTGCGCCATCCCGCTCGTCTGCTCCCCGTGGAGCGACGCGGAAGCGCTGTTCTCGCCCGGGCTCGACTACCTCGTCGCGCGGGACAGCGCGGAGATGAAGAAGCACCTCGCGGCCCTCCTCGCCGAGCCCGCCTTGGCCGCCGAGCTGGCGGAGCGGGGGCGCAGGACGGTCCTCGCCCGCCACACCTGCGCTCACCGCGTCAACGAGCTCCTCTGCATCTCGGCCGACCTCGGCATCGAGGTCGATCGCACCGTGCCCGCCGTCACAACCCAGCGAGCCACGTCATGAACCGACGCAACCGACACCCGACCTCGAGTCGACAGCTCGACATCGCCTTCTTCGGATCGAGCCTCGTTTCCGCCTACTGGAACGGAGCCGCCACCTACTACCGCGGCATCCTCCGCGCCCTCGCCGCGCGAGGGCACCGGGTCACCTTCCACGAGCCGGACGCCTACGACCGGCAGAAGCACCGCGACATCGAGGACCCGCCGTGGGCCCGCGTGGTTGTCTACTCCGGCACGGATGCCGCCGAGCCCAGGCGGCTCGTCGAGCAGGCGAGGGGCGCCGACGTGGTCGTCAAGGCCAGCGGCGTCGGCGTCTTCGACGAGCTCCTGGAGGCCGAGGTCGCCGCGCTCGAGCGGCCGGGGCTGACGACCGTCTTCTGGGACGTCGACGCCCCGGCCACGCTCGAGCGGGTCCGCACGAGCCCGTCGGACCCGTTCCGCGCCCAGATCCCGCGCTACAGCCTCGTCTTCACCTACGGCGGCGGCGACCCCGTGGTGCGCGGCTACGAGGCGCTCGGCGCCCGGCGCTGCGCGCCGATCTACAACGCGCTCGACCCCGATACGCACTTCGAAACTGCGCCAAGTCCTCGATTCGATTGCGATTTTGCGCTCCTCGCCAATCGCCTCCCGGACCGGGAGCGGCGCGTGGAGGAGTTCTTCCTGCGGCCCGCGGCCGCGCTCCCCGAGCTCCGGTTCCTGCTCGGCGGCAGCGGCTGGCGGGACAAGGCGATGCCCCCGAACGTCCGGTACGTCGGGCACGTCTACACCGCCGATCACAACGCCTTCAACGCGAGCGCCCGCGCGGTGCTGAACGTGGCCCGCGACAGCATGGCGTCGGTGGGATTCTCCCCGGCGACCCGGGTCTTCGAGGCCGCGGGCGCGGCCGCGTGCCTCATCACCGACGCATGGGACGGGATCGAGCTCTTCCTCGAGCCCGAGCGCGAGGTGCTTGTCGCCAGGAGCGGCGACGAGGTCGCGGAGATCCTCCGGGCGCTCACGCCCGCGCGGGCCCGCGCCATCGGCCAGGCGGCGAAGCAGCGCGTGCTGGCCGAGCACACCTACGCGGAGCGGGCGAAGCAGGTCGAAGTGCTGCTGGCCCGCCCCGACGACGCAACCCTCACCGCGGTCGCACCGTGAAGCCCATCTCCTTCGTTTTCCTGGGCCTGTCGATCACCTCGTCGTGGGGCAACGGCCACGCGACGACCTACCGCGGGCTCCTCAAGCGGCTGGCGCAGCGCGGGCACCGCGTGCTGTTCCTCGAGCGGGACCTCTGGTTCTACGCGGAGAACCGCGATCTGCCGCGCCCGCCGTACGGCCGGACCGAGCTCTACCAGGGGCTCGACGACCTCCGCGCGCGCTTCGGGGACGCGGTGCGCGACGCGGACATGGTGGTCGTCGGCTCCTACGTGCCCGATGGGGTCGAGGTCGGCGCCTGGGTGACGGAGGCGGCGCGCGGGAAGACCGCCTTCTACGACATCGACACGCCGGTGACGCTCAGGAAGCTCGATCGGGGCGACACAGAGTACCTGTCTCCGGCGCTGATCCCGCGCTACGACCTGTACCTCTCGTTCACCGGCGGCCCCACGCTCGAGAGGCTCGAGCGCCGCTACGGGGCGAAACGGGCGCGACCGCTCTACTGCTCCGTGGATCCGGACGAGTATTTCCCGGAGCGCATCTCGCCCCGGTGGGATCTCGGTTATCTCGGCACCTACAGCCCCGATCGCCAGCCCACGCTGGATCGGCTCCTGGTCGAGCCGGCGCGCCGCTGGGCGCAGGGCCGCTTCGCGGTGGCGGGGCCGCAGTACCCGGCGGACATCGACTGGCCGGCGAACGTCGACAGGACGGCTCACATCCCGCCGGGCGAGCACCGCGGCTTCTACGGCGCGCAGCGCTTCACGCTCAACGTCACGCGGCGGGACATGCTCGAGGCGGGGTACTCCCCCAGCGTGCGCCTCTTCGAGGCGGCGGCCTGCGGCGTGCCGGTGATCAGCGACGACTGGCCGGGGCTCGCCGAGCTCTTCGAGCCGGGCAAGGAGATCCTCGTGGCCCGCTCCCCGGAGGAGGCGCTCCGCCTGCTCCGCGAGCTCCCGGAGCGGGAGCGGATCGCGATCGGGCAGCGGGCGCGCGAGCGCGTGCTCGCCCGGCACACCGCGGCGCACCGCGCCGAGGCGCTGGAGAGATACGCCCGGGAGCTCCTCGAGGAGCAGGGAAAGGAGGTCAGAGAGACATGAGCGCTGCGCTGCGCATCCTGGTGACCGGGGGCGCCGGCTTCGTCGGCTCCCACCTTTGTGATCGGCTGATCCGCGACGGCCACGAGGTCGTCGCGCTCGACGATCTCTCGACCGGATCCCACGTCAACGTCGCCCACCTCCTTCCCCATCGCCGCTTCCGGCTGGTGGAGCACGACGTCACCCGACCGTACGACGTCGAGGTCGACCGCATCTACAACCTCGCCTCGCCGGCGAGCCCACCCCATTACCAGCGCGATCCGGTGCGGACCACGCTGGTCAACGTGGTCGGCACGTTCCACGCGCTGAAGCTCGCCGAGGGCCGCGGGGCGCGGGTCTTCCAGGCGTCGACGAGCGAGGTTTACGGAGATCCCGAGGTCCACCCGCAGCCGGAGAGCTACAGGGGCTCGGTGAACCCGGTCGGGATCCGCTCGTGTTACGACGAGGGGAAGCGCTGCGCCGAGTCGCTGGTGATGGACTTCCACCGTCGTCACGGCGTCGAGGTGCGGCTGGCGCGGATCTTCAACACCTACGGTCCGCGGATGGCGCTCGACGACGGGCGCGTGGTGTCGAACTTCATCGTCCAGGCGCTCCGGGGCGAGGATCTGACGGTCTACGGCGCCGGCGCCCAGACCCGGAGCTTCTGTTACGTCGACGATCTCGTCGAGGGGATCGTCCGGCTGATGGAGCACCCCACCGAGACGGGCCCCGTGAACCTCGGTAACCCCGAGGAGTTCACGGTGCTGGAGCTCGCCGAGGAGGTGATTCACCTGACCGCGAGCCGGAGCCGGATCGCGTTCCGCCCGCTGCCGCAGGACGATCCGCGGCAGCGGCAGCCGGTCATCGATCACGCGAAGCGGGTGCTCGGGTTCGAGCCGAAGGTGCCGCTGCGGGTGGGTCTGCGCCGGACGATCGAGGGTTTCCGGAGCGGGCTCGGGCTGGGCCGTCACGCGCCTGCGCTGGCGGGGCCGGAGAGCGACACGCCGTTGCCCCGGGCCGCCAACGGCTGAGCTGGATCGAGCGAGGAGAGGTGCTGATGAAGCAGCCGCAGAAGCTGGTGAAGCCGCAGGGGAAGCTGGCCGTGCTCCTCCCGGGGCTCGGGGCCGTGTCGACGACGACGATCGCGGGCGTGATGCTCGCCCGTCGCGGCGTCGCCGCGCCGGTGGGGGCGTTGACCCAGCTCGGGACGATCCGGCTGGGAAAGCGGACGGAGAACCGCTCTCCGAAGATCCAGGACCTCGTCCCGCTGGCGTCGCTCGATGATCTCGAGTTCGGCGGCTGGGACATCTTCCCCGACAACGCTCACGAGGCGGCGGTGGAGGCGAAGGTGCTCGAGGCGGCGCACCTCGAGGCGGTCCGCGAGGAGCTCGCGCGCATCGCGCCGATGAAGGCGGTGTTCTACCCGGACTATGTGCGCCGGCTGCACGGCTCGCACGTGAAGACCGGCCGCGGCAAGGCCGACATGGTGGAGCAGGTGCGGGACGACATCCGCAGCTTCGTGCGCTCGAGCGGGGCGAGCCGGGCTGTGGCGGTGTGGTGCGGCTCGACGGAGATCTTCATCGCGCCGTCGGAGGTGCACCGCTCGGCGGCCGCGTTCGAGGCGGGGCTCCTGTCGAATCACCCGGCCATCTCGAATTCGCAGATCTACGCCTGGGCGTGCCTCAAGGAGGGGGTCCCGTTCGCCAACGGGGCGCCGAACCTGACCGTGGATTTCCCTGCGGCGTGGGAGCTCGCGCGCAGCCATGGGGTGCCGATCGCAGGCAAGGACTTCAAGACGGGGCAGACCCTGATGAAGACCGTGATCGCGCCGGCGCTCAAGGCGCGGATGCTCGGGATCTCGGGGTGGTTCTCGACGAACATCCTCGGCAACCGCGACGGCGTGGTGCTGGACGATCCGGACTCGTTCAAGACGAAGGAGGCCTCGAAGCTCAGCGTGCTCGAGCAGATCCTCCAGCCGGAGCTCTACAAGGAGCTGTATTCGAAGCTCTACCACAAGGTGCGGATCGAGCATTATCCGCCGCGGGGGGACGCGAAGGAGGGGTGGGACAACATCGATCTGTTCGGGTGGCTCGGCTACCCGATGCAGATGAAGGTCAACTTCCTCTGCCGGGACTCGATCCTCGCGGCGCCGATCGTGCTCGATCTGGCGCTGTTCCTGGACCTCGCGGCGAGGGCGGGGTTCAGCGGGACGCAGGAGTGGCTGAGCTTCTACTTCAAGAGCCCGATGACGGCGCCGGAGCTCACTCCGGAGCACGACCTGTTCATCCAGTCGATGAAGCTCAAGAACACGCTGCGCTGGATGATGGGGGAAGAGCCCATCACGCACCTGGGGAACGAGTATTACGACTGAGCCCTCTACCAGGCGAGCTCAAGCCCGAGGACGCCCACCGCGACGGCGCCCGGGCGCGGCGGCGAGGTACCGCGATCGTCGCTGGCCGCCGATCGCGGTACACTGCGTGGAGGAAAGGGCCGTTCCAGCGGATCTCGGCCGAGGAGCGGCCGAGTGGTCCGCGGTGTGGTCCTCCGTCTCGTCCTACTGGCGAGCGACGCGCTTCAGCGCGTACGGCGCAGTTTCTCTTTCGGTCATCGTGAAATATCCGGAGCCGTCCGCATCGTATTCGATGGACTCGCCCTGCCCCTCCGCCGTGTCGGTGAGCGCGACGGGCGACGCCGCAAAGGCTGACTCGAAGCTCCCTCCGGCAGGCGCTCGGTACTCGTAGACGGCCCGGTAGGTGCGCAGCAGGAAGCGGTTGGCGCACGGATGGATGGTCCCGGCGGTGACCGACCGGGCGTCCTCGTCCGCGCCCAGGGGGATCTGGAGGTCTGCCACGTGAATCAGCGTGGACATGGTGTTGGGCGCCGGAAGCGGCTCGGGGAACTTGTACGCCTTGCTGAGCCCTGTGGTGCCGTCCTTCGTGACGACGTAGATGTCCCCCGTCGTCGGGTGCACCATGAGCGCCTCCGCGTTCTGCGGCGTGTCCGGATACTGGAAGGGGAACCTGTCGCCAGACACCGTGCCGCTCGTCTCACCCGCGGCGAGGTTCGGCTCCCGCATGCGGTACACGGCGAAGGTCGTCGGCTCGGGCGGCGGATGCCCGCTCTTCTTGCCGATGTCTGCCATGAAGATGCAGCTCCCCGCGGGGCACGGGCCGGTCGCGATGTCCTCCCAGTCCCAGGGGAGCACGCCGGCGACGTAGTTCCCGACGACCAGGGCGGCGTTGGTCTTGTTGATCGCCACGAAGTTCGCGTTGTTCTCGCTGTGCGCGTACAGGATGCCCGGGTTGACGCGGCTCGCGGCGAGCCCGGACATCTCGACGATGTCGGTCGAGGCCAGCTTCCCGAGCGTGGTGTAGGTGCTCGCGAACGTATCGCCCGCGGAGCAGCTCGGGGCGCCGGCCGGCCTCAGCGTGATGACCTGCGCGGTGTTCGTGTTGGGGAACGGAGAGGTGCCGCTCCACGCCGGCTGCGCGCCCGCAGCGCCGAGCTGCGCGTACGCCGCGTCGAACAGGAGACCCGTGGACGACGAGAGGAGGCACGTGTCCAAGGGCTCGGTGAAGCCCGAGGGCGGCTGGATCGGGCTCGCCGGGCAGGCCGAGCCCGCCCAGACCTGCGTGCCGAACCAGACCGCGACGCCGTTCGCCGCCGTCGTGGTGACCGCGGGCGCGGCCAGGGTCGCCGAGTTGCCGTTCTTCTGGCCGCTCACCGCGTCGATCGGGTTCGCGGGATCGGCGCCGCTGAACGCCACGATGCTCCCCGCCACGTAGGCAGAGACGTCGAAGCCGAAGGAGTAGCTCGCGGGCTCCGCGCTGGTCGCCACCTTCCAGAGGACCCATGACTTGATGGCGGACGCGCTCTGATCCGAGCGGAGCAGCGTCCATCCCGCCGGCGGAGCGATCACCGCCTCCACGTGGTCCCGGTTGGCGATGCGCGCGATCAGGACATCGCCTTGCACGACGCCCGCCGGCCTCGCGACGGCCAGCGAGGTCACGTTCTTCGCCGTCGCTGTCGAGCTGGAGCGGAAGGTTACAGTCGAGAGGGGTTGAACGGCCTCTCCCACCTCACCGGCGATTTCGCCCTCGAGGTCCGTGCCCTGGGGATCGGGGGAGGCGCAGCCGGCCCATCCAAGCAGCGAGATCGCGCCAACGACGCAGGCTCTGGCGCCGAGATTCGTCAAGTTCAACGTCGGTTTCCTTTCGATTATTGTTAAGCAGCTCTTCAGTCAAGCGGCTCGATAAGGGAGAGGAAACTGAACCACAAAAGACACATGGTGCAACCCGGGTGACGCCGATTGCGGACCCTCCGGGGGTGGGTGAGCTCATGAGAGCGTCATTTACCCTGGATTCGCACGATCACACTGGCACCTACACAGCCCACGTAGCGATCGACGCCGGGATCGACCTGCGATGGTCAGTTCATCCGGAATCCCCGGCGAAAGGTGAGCGTTCGCCAGACCTCGACGGGCGCTCCGTTGCTCATGACCGGCTCTGCGCGCATCTGCTTCAGCGCCGCGAAGACGTCATCCTCGGCCGAGCGGGGCCCGCGCAGCCGCCTGCATCCGTAGTACTCGCCCTTCGTGGAGAGGCGGCAACGGACCTCGATGACGTCGTCCTGAAGGTCGAGGTCCGAGGGCGCGGTGCCGCCCGTGCCCGATGGCTTCGCGTTCCCGTGGGCATCGATGTACCACGCGGATCCGGAGCGGGCCTCGACCGCCGGAGACGCGGCCTCCGTGGCCGGCCCGCTCGCCGCGTACGCTGTCGCACCGAGGGAGAACACGAACCGAAACGAGCGTGGCGCATGCGGCGCTCCCCATCCACCAGGGTCCCGTCGAGGTCGGCGGCGCGACGAAAAAAGTCCTCCTAAAAAGTGTCGTTTCCTCGGATGTCCCGCAGGTGCGAGCTTTCGCGAGGTGTTCCCGGAGACGATCCGGATGGATCCCATCGACTACAACTTTGTTGAACATTTGCATCCTAACCAAATGCTGCCCGCTCCGGTCGTACGATTCCCAGCGATGAGCGTGATCGAAGCGCCCTCCGCTGGGAATGGGTGTCTGGTGATGTCGTTCCGGCCAACCTTCTCCAAACCTCTCCCCCTAACGGCCCTCCTCCCCCTGTTCGTCGCGTGCGGCCCCGGCGATGGCGGCATCACAGTCGATGAGGATGACACCACCAGCACCGGCAGCCCGACCAGCGGCTCTTCGTCGGCTGGCACCACGTCGTCCGCGGCCGGCACCGGCGGCGGTAGCACCCGTGGCGTGACCTCGGGAACGGGCGGCTCCTCGACGAGCGGTGCGGGCGCCGGCGGCTCGGACCCGACGGGCGGCGGGGACACGACGCTGGTCGGGGTCGAGCCCCCCGGCGCGGAGAGACCACCGGCTCCGAGGCGCTTCCCTCCGGACCCGGCTGGACCGGAGGCGTCGTCCGGGAAGAAATTCTCCTCATCGAGCGACGTCCGCCCGCCGCAGGCGACTGCAGAGAACACAGCGAGGAAGCGAAGAGTTCGTGCTCGCGCGGAGCGCATAGCCAAATCCGGGCCTTGCTCCCCCAAGCCTCGGGAGCGCCGTTCTCATAGCTCAGTTTACGGGTCCTCGGCTTGACGGCGAACGAATCGCACCGCGCCCGGAAACTTCTCGTTCACGTGCCATTGGCATAGTCACAGCGCAAATTCGCACGCGTCACGAAAACAGCGTCACCAACGCAAAAACCGCACAGACTTCACTATCGTCTGCTATAAGTATTTCGATTTTTTCGCGTGTCACGTACTACGTGTCATGCACCGCGTGTCGCATTCCGGCACTGCACTCGAAACATGGAGGCCTTCATGCCTGTCCGTTCTCGTGCCTCGCGCAAATTAGCCGCTCTCGCGATTCCCGTCCTCGCCCTCTTGAACTTCCCTGGCTGCTCTTCGGAAATAGGATCCGGCGGTACCGGGGGAGAGGCTGGCACAGGCGGCGGGACATCGAGCGGGAGCGGGGGGGTCACCACGGGTGGAGGCTCCGCGACCAGCGGTGCTTCCGCGACCAGCGGAGTCGCCAGCACGGGCGGCGGTGGTCCGACGGGTGGATCCGGCACGGGCGGCTCCCCGACTGGCGGGGCTAGCGGGACTAGCGGGACTGGCGGCGGCGGCTTCACGTGTACCCTGCCCACTTTGCCTGAGCCGAACGGTCTGACCGAGGTAAACCAGAAACTCCCGGATCCGTTTACGTTCTTCAACGGAACGAAGGTCACTACCAAAGAGCAGTGGGAGTGCCGCCGCAAGGAAATCCTGGCGATGGCAGCCAAGTACCTTTACGGTCCAGTTCCCTCCGAACCGGATGAAGTGACCGGAACCGTATCCGGAGGTACCGTTTCAATCACCGCCAAGGCAGGCGGAAAAACAGAGAGCTTCTCGGCGAGCATCAGTGGATCCGGCGAGGTAATCGCTCTCAAGTTGTCGGGTGGGATCTTTCCATCGGGCAGCAAGACGCTATCGTTCGGAAGCGGCTTTGAAGGGAAGATAAGAAATCTTTTCGGCTTGTCCGAGCTCAACACCAACATCGCCAACGGATGGATGATTGACCGGGTGATGGACGTGTTGGAACAGAACCCGGGCGGCGGACATGATCCCACAAAGATGATGGTGTCGGGATGCTCCGGGTGTGGAAAAGGTGCTTACCTGGCGGGTGTCTTCAGTCGTGTACCGGTGGTTGTTATCGTGGAATCGGGCGGCGGTGGTGTAGCCAACTTGCGTCAGGCAGAGTGGTTCAGGCACGGTGAGGGTGGTGCTACTTGGCAGTGCTCAGATGCCAAACCTCAGAGCATCGACAACCTCGAAGACAGCGGCATCTGCGGCCCCTGGGTGACCGGTGCGGCCCGTTGGCTCCGAAGCGACCCCTCGAAGGTATACAACCTCCCCTTTGATACGCATATGCTCCTGGCGACTATCGCTCCACGGCATCTGGTGCACTTCACAAATGCCAATGGCACGAACGCATGGTGTCACCTGGGTGGAACCTGTGAGGCGCTCTCCGCATGGGCCGCAAAACCGGTATGGAATGCGCTCGGCGTTCCAGAGCGCATGGGTTTTCAGATGTACAGCGCAAACCACTGCGGCGCATCGGGCTCTCAAACCGCCCTCGCAGGCGAAATGTTCAAGCGAGCATTCGACGGCAATGCCAGCGCAAACACGGACGTGATGAACATCCTGGACAATGGCGTTCAACAGCCGGTCAGCGAATGGAAAGACATGTGGATCGACTGGGATATGGAGACAGTGCTGGAGTAGTGATCCCACTCCAGCGATGCGATTCCCAGCGATCGGCGTGATCGAACCGCCGTCCGCTGGGAATGGGCGTCCCAGGATGTCGTTCCGATCCAACTTCTCCCCCTGACCGCCCTCCTCCCTCTGTTCGTCGCGTGCGGCCCCAGCGATGGCGGCATCACAACGGATGAGGATGACACCACCACCACCAGCTCCGGCGGCCCGACCAGCAGCTCTTCGTCGGCTGGCAGCGGCTTGTCGTACGCGAGCGCGCTCGGCGAAGGCGGCAAGAGCCCGCGGAGCCATTGCGGTCCAGCGGGATATCACGGCGCCGGGGCGCGCGGCTCACCCCTTCACGCAGACGACCTGCCGCAGGGTGTGGACGATCTCGACGAGATCCTTCTGCGCCCGCATCACGTCGTCGATCGGCTTGTAAGCCGCCGGCGTCTCGTCGATCACGTCCTCGTCCTTGCGGCACTCGACGCCTGCGGTCGCGGCCTCGTGGTCCGCCACGGAGAAGCGGCGGCGCGCCTCGCCCCGCGACATTACGCGGCCCGCGCCGTGGCTCGAGCTGCAGAAGCTCTCCGGGTTGCCGAGCCCGCGGACGATGAACGAGCGTGCGCCCATGCTGCCCGGGATGATCCCGAGATCGCCCGCCTGCGCGCGGACGGCGCCCTTGCGGGTCACGAGGACGTCCTTCCCGTAGTGGTGCTCGCGCGCCACGTAGTTGTGGTGGCAGTTCACCGCCTCCACGGTCGCGTCGAAGGGCGGCAGCTCGCCCGAGCCACGGAGCGCCTCGATCACCTGCGCCATCATCAGCTCGCGGTTCACCGCCGCGAAGTCCTGCGCCCACGACACGGCCTGCATGTAGTCGTGGAAGTGCCTCGTCCCGTCCGGCAGGTACGCGAGGTCGTCGTCGGGCAGGTGGATGAAGAAGCGCCTCATCTCCTGCCTGGCGAGCTCGATGAAGTAGCTCCCGACCCGGTTGCCGACGCCGCGCGACCCGCTGTGCAGCATGACCCAGACGCGGTCCTCCTCGTCGAGGCAGAGCTCGATGAAGTGGTTGCCGGTCCCGAGCGTGCCGAGGTGCTCGATGGCATAGCCGCGCCCGATGCGCGGGTGCTTCTCGACGATCTGCCGGTACCGCGGCTCGAGCTCGGCCCACGCCGCGACCTGGGCGGGGGGCGGCGAGCGCCACGCGCCGCGGTCGTTCTTCCCGCCGTTGTCGGTGCGGCCGTGCGGCACGGCGCCCTCGATGGCCGACCGGAGCCCGCGCAGCGCATCCGGCAGCCGCGACGCGGAGAGGCTCGTGCGCGCCGCCATCATCCCGCAGCCGATGTCGACGCCCACCGCCGCCGGGATGACCGCGCCGCTCGTCGCGACCACGCTCCCCACGGTCGCGCCGATGCCCTGGTGCGCGTCGGGCATCACGGCGATCCACTTGTGGATGAACGGCAGCGCGGCGAGGTTCTTGAGCTGCGCCTCCGCGGCGGACTCGAACGGCACGCCGACCGTCCACGCCTTGATGGGCACGCCCGAGTCCGTGGGGATGACGTTGTAGCTTCGCTCCATGGCAAGATCTCCGGTGAGGGGTCGAGCCGTCCGGCCCGCGCCGCGACGCTCGTTCACGGTGGGGTCCGTCGGTCTCTGTCGGTCTCCGTCGTTTCCGTCGGTCCGTCGTTGCTGCGTGTCGCACGGCGCGTGCCACTCGAAATCCAGGCGATCGCGGGCCGCTGGCCCTGCGTATTAGATGGGTGTATAAAACGGTTAGATAAAATTATATAACACGCAAGACCACCGTGGTCCTCGGCATGCTCGGCCCGACGCTGGACTTCGGGGTCAGCGAGGAGCCATGAATACAAGCGGTTCGATGACGTGCGCGATCGGTGTCGCTCTCTGGGCTCTCCTGATCGTACCCCTCGGCTGCCAGCCCGAGGCGGAGCGCCAGGAGCCCTCCGTCGTGCCGGCCAGCAACATGGATCCGGTCGGTCCGGAGGTGGCTGGCTGGGAAGTAGCCTCCGCCGATGGATCCGTGTGTCGGCACCCGGCGGTCGTGGCTGAGTGCGCGAAGGGTTGGTGTCGCATTCCACCGGGCTGCTTCATCATGGGCTCGCCAGAGAGCGAGCTCTGGCGTGGTGAGCGCACCGAGATTCCAAGGGCGGTCACGCTCGAGCGCGGGTTCGAGATCGGGCAGTTCGAGCTGACGCGCAAGCAGTGGTCGGAGCTCGTCAGCGTCATGCCAGAGAAGCCGGAGAAGGTCCAGGATGGTACCGTGACCTGCGAGGATGACGAGTGCCCGCTTCGCTATGCGACGTGGTTCGAAGCCCTGCTCTTCGCGAACCTGCTCTCCGCACGTCACGAGCCGCCGCTCGCGCCCTGCTTCGAGCTCTCCGAATGTCAAGGCGAGCTGGGCCGTGGCGTGAGTTGCGGTCGCGTGGACCTCACGGGCGGCGCGACGAGCGTCTACGAGTGCGAGGGCTATCGCTTGCCAACGGAGGCAGAATGGGAGTACGCCGCGCGCGCGGGGACAAGAACGGCCTACTACGGAGGTGACATCACCGGAACGAATCCGGATGCGCGCTACGACCCCGAGCCGAGCCTCGAGCCCATCGCATGGTATGACGTGAACGCGGGAGGGTGTACGCACCCCGTGGGGACGAAGCGGCCCAACCGCTGGCTCTTGTTCGACATGCTCGGCAACGTCGTCGAATGGACCAGCGATCGACCCGTCTTTCGCGAGGTCGAGGGTCCAGTGACGAACCCTGCCACGGAGATCGCCCTGAGGACCGACGCGCCGGATCTCCGCGTGGCCCGAGGCAGCAACGCCGCGGGCTCGCGTTTTCAGCTGCGAGCGGCCAGCCAGAATTACCCACCGTCGGATTCGGTGGCCCGAGGCGTCGGCTTCCGTCTCGTCGGAACCATCAAGTGAGGCTCAGCCGCCGCGCGCCTCGCGGCGGAGGGCCTCGTCGGGCTGGGCGTCGGCGGCCGCGAGCAGCCCGGGATCGTCGTCGCCTTTCTCGCTCGAGCCCCGCGCCACCTCCAGCCGGTGTCTGGCCGGCGCGCGATCAGAAGACGATCGTGCCCAGCTCGATTCGGTCCGAGAGGGTGGTGCCCTTCAGCTGGCCGACGAACAGGAGCCGGCCCGCGGCAGGCGAGGTCGGCGTGTTCCAGATGAACTCGATGAGGATGTGGCCGTCCTGATAGCGGTCGCGATCGACGATGGTGGAGGCGGGCGGCCCGAACGGACTTATGAGCCGAGACAGCTCGGCCTCGCTCCGGGTGGGCGTGGCCTGGGGAAACACGCGAGCGAACAGCAGCGCCGAGTCATCCAGCGCGCCGTCGGCGGTCGATATGACCGCTGTCCGATGGGTGGACACCTGTCCGACGCGGTCGCAGAACATGTAGGCACTCAGCGGGCTGGGTGGGTCGGACGAGATGTCGATGTCGATGTCCGTGACCTGGCCGTCGCGCCAGGTGACGGTGCCGTGCCAGTTTCCGGCGTAGGGGGCGAGCAGCTCGACCGGATCGTGGCCGTTGACCTGCTCACCTGGCTCCAGCGGGCGGGACCATTCATGCTTGCACGACTCGTCGTCGTCTCGCGTCACCAGGCAGCCGGCCTGGAGCAGCGCAGCCAGCGCGATCGCAGAGCGCCACGTCACGGCGAGACCTCCACGACGGCGAGCGTGACGGCGTCGCCGCTCGTCAGAACCATCGACCCGTTGGCATAGGCGACACCCGCGCCGGCAGCCACGAGCTCAAACTTCACGCTTACCCATCTGATTCCGCTGTTGTTCACGGGATCGAGGATCTCCGGGGAGGCGACGCCGGCATCGGCGAAGACCGATGCCGGCACCGAGGCGCCAACGGTCTGAGGCCGGTACAGCGCGCCGTTCACGTCGACGCCGAGCCTGGTCTCCGCGCTGACGCTCAGCCGGCCGTCGGTGGTCTCGAGCAGGATCGTCGCCGGGACGCTGTAGCCTGTCAGCGTGTCGTCGCACTCGAACTCGGCATAACTCGGCTTGTTCGTTGTCGCCGTCGTCAGCTTGAGCGTGGTGGTCTGGTCGATCCGCACCCAGCGGAGCGGCAGGGTCTGCGGCATCAGCGCGGCGAGGGCGGGGACCGGGTCGATCCCGCCCGGTGCGGCTTCCCCGGGCGCCAGCGACAACCCATCACCACATTCGCCAGGGTATAGGCACCCGGTCGTCCCGCCGAGCAGCAGACCCAAGGCGACGAGCGTCGACACTCTCCCGAGGAGCCTCATGCCGGCATGCATAAGCAATCGACGTACCTGCACCAGCAAACCCGGGAACCCCAGGCGGGACCAGGGACACGGGCGGCCGTATCACGACTTGAGTGTCGCGATTGGCCACCCCTGACACAGCCCTGCGAACCCGTGTAAAATGACCGTGGTGGCGGCGCTGCTGCTGCGTGGCTCGGTCACCCTGGCGACGAGCGTCATCCTGCCCTTGCAGGCTGGGCACTCGACCCGTGGGCCTGCTCGGCGGACCCTCAGCCAGCCTGAGCGTCAACAGCGTCCTGACCGTGACCGAAGCGCGGCGCGAGGAGGTGGTTCTCGAGGTGAACGTGCTGAAAGACGTCCCGCTCGATCGCCTGAAGCTCGCCGAACAGCGCGCGATAACTGCCACAGGCCCAGTCGGGGAGCGCGAAATCGTCGCTCGCATCACGAATGGTCCCGAGGAGCTTCGCCACCCCGAGGTGCTCGTCGCGCATCGCCGCGAGGGCCCGTGTTGTCTCCGGATCGACGTTGGCGCCCGCCGAACGGAGCGCCGGAAACAGGTTCGCCTCCTCGTCGTCGAGGTGCGCGAGCAGGGTCTCCGAGAGCTCGCCCACGGCGCCGTCGAGGGCGCGCAACTTCGGGTTGTGCTCCCCGTGAACCCGCGCGACCTTCGCCGCGAGCGGTCGCACGAAGGGCAGCGCCTCTCGCAGATACGCGTGGTGCTTGCCCACGATGTGATCGATGAGAGCGGGCGTCGAGACTTCGCGCATCGGGCCCGGCGTGTCGCCTCGCCGTTCCGCGATGGCTCGCTCGAGCTGCCCCAGGAGCGCGGTGAGCTCGACTCCGCGCTCCTTGGCGGCTTGCTCGAGGCTGAGCTCTCCACGGCAGCAGAAGTCGATGCGGTGCTGCTGGAAGACCTGGGCGCACTCGGAGTGATCAAGGACGATGTTGGCGACGGGTTGGGTGGGGCTCAGCACGGTGGACCTCCTGTCGTCCGTACAAGCAGGGCGCGTGCCGGCGATCCATCGCGCACGAATCCGCGTGGTTTCGCGCTCGAAATCGCTGCCTGGCTTGCCTCTTGCCGTGGCGCGTTCCAGAATGGAACACATGGAACACCCGTGCCCGCAGAGCTGCGAGGTTTGCGGCCTGATCCCGCTCGCACCGCGCCTGTCCGGGGCGACCGACGTTGTCGCCCGTAGCGCCGCGATGCAGACCGTGTTTCGACGGGTGGCGCGCTTCGCGACGAGCGAGGCGCCGGTCGCTATCCTGGGCGAGACGGGTACCGGCAAGGAGGTTGTCGCGCGGATGCTGCACGCGAACTCACCGCGCGCGTCCGGCCCCTTCGTTCCGGTCAACGTCGCGGCCTTGCCGGCCGAGCTCCTCGAGTCCGAGCTCTTCGGGCACGGCAAGGGAGCCTTCACCGGCGCCACGCAAATTCGGCGCGGGCTGTTCGAGGCGGCGAGCAAGGGAACGCTCTTCCTCGACGAGGTGGCCGAGCTGCCTCTGCCGCAGCAGGCCAAGCTGCTGCGCGCTCTGCAGGACGGCGAGATCCGGCGCGTCGGCGAGAACCAGGCCTTCGAGAGCGACGTCCGCATCGTCTGCGCGACGCACCGAGATCTCCTGCAGCGCGTGCGAGGGGGTGCCTTCCGGGAAGATCTCTACTACCGCCTCAAGGTTCTCTCCGTGCAGGTTCCGCCCCTCCGTGAGCGGCGAGACGACATCCTCCCGCTCGCGTGCCGCATGCTGGGCGAGGAGCGCACCAGGGCGCATGGCTTCACCGACGCCGCGCAAGCCGTGCTCCTTCGCCACCCCTGGCCGGGCAACGTGCGCGAGCTGCAGAACGCCGTGAAGCACGGCGCGGCGCTCGCGACCGGCGAGTCGATCGACGCCGAGGACCTCCCGGAGGAGCTGCTCACGGCGCCGCCCCCACCTCGCGCGCCCGCCGCGCTTCAGTCGCTCGCGGAGGTCGAGCGAGAGCACATCCTCCGCGTTCTCGATGCTTGTGGCGGCTCTCAAGCGGAAGCCGCGCGCGTGCTGGGGGTCGGGCGCAACACGCTCTGGCGCAAGCTGCGCGAGTACAGCGCGAGCTGATGGCGCGTCTCCTGCCTCAGCATCCGGTGAAAGCATCCCGTGAAAGCGTCCCGTGAAAGCGTCCCGTGAAAGGAGTCGCCTGTGCTCTCGACCCAGTTTGCCCACCACCTGTCGCTCGAGGTGTCGTGTCCCGCGTGCCCGGAGACCTACGCGGTCCCGCTCGACGTCGTCGAGCAGAGCCAGAGCCTCCTCGACGAATACGGGCCCTGCTCCGGAATGGACGGCGGCGCGCTGCAGGGACCGGAGCCGTCATGAAGCGCGATCGGCGGCTCCGCGGTCTGTCCTCCGAGCATCACCACGCCCTCGTCCTGGCCCGCGTCATCGAGCGGCAGATCGACGCCTGGTCGACGTCGGACGGCGCACGCCTCCGCGAGCAGTTCGATCGGCAGCTCGAGCCTCACTTTCTCGTGGAGGAGCAGGTCCTCCTGCCCGCGCTGCGCGCCGCGGGCCGGCTCGACCTCAGCGAACGCGTTGAACGCGACCACGCCCGCCTGCGACGCGCGGCCACGTCGGCGTCGGCGGGCGACGCGAGCGCCGCTCGGGCGTTCGGGGCAGAGCTCGCCGAGCACGTGCGCTTCGAAGAGCGGGACTTGTTTCCCGTGTGCGAGTCGCTCCTCGCCGACGAGATCCTCGACGAGGTCGCGCGCCGAGGGCCCAAGGAGGATTCATCAGGCTCATGACCCTCGGCTCTCGTCCACGGCAAGACGGGCTCATCGGCCTGCTGCTCGAATGCCACCAGCGCGTTCGCTTCTTCACGGCGCTCGCCGAGCGTATCGGTCGGGAACCGGCGATTTCAGAGTGTAACGCTATCCCTCACAGCCGAGCGAGCCGTCCGTCTTCGAGCAACACCCCGGGAGCTGAAGCCGAGTACGCCTCGGTTCCAGCGATGGGTAGACTCGGCGCGTCCGCACGTCGCTCATTGGCCCTCCTTCATTCGCGGCTCAAGGGGCGGATCGAGCGCATCGCCATGGACCCCGCGCAACACGATCGCGGCATGCCGGGCTCCGTTCTCGACCGCATCGAGAGGATCCACCCCGTATGTGGCAGTGCGGCGCCCATCGATGTCCACAGCGACGTCCCAAGGCCACTCTTCTTCCGGGGGGTTTCGGGTCGGCTCGTGGATGCGAACCACGATGTCGCGCGGCTCGCCGTCTTCCGGGGTCAACTTGAACGTCAGCTCGATCATCACCTACACCTCCTATCACAGTCTATGAGACACCGGCTATATTTCTGGGAACACTCGTTCAGACAGCTCTTGTTCCCCCTTGGGCAGTTTTTGCGGCAGAGTTCCAATATCTGATCGCACTTTTCCTTGCATGCCTCTTTGCAGTCGGACGAGCTTGAGCCTGTCGCCCACCGGCACGAGTCGCACGACTGCGCACCGGAGCCGTTGTGAACCCCAGAGGCTTCCTCACATCGATCCTTGGCTTCGTCCAAACTCGCGTGCTCGCCCTGGTACCGCGTTGTGCAGCTACCGGCCGCGCCCTGGTTACTGCAAACAGCCGACCCCGCCTTCCACGTGACCGTGCATTCCACGGTTTGCGAGCACGGATCCGCATCGAAGCCCGTGTGATCTTGCGGCTCCAGTGGCACATACCACCCGAAGCCTCCAACCCCTCCTGTCGGTGTGATGATGCTGCCGCCGGCGCCTTCGTTTCCCTCACCCCGGACATAGCACTCACCTACGTCGTAATTGCACGCCGTGAGACCGAAGCAGAGCACAAAAATAGCCTGTTCATCTCGACTTTACCTCAAGTTTCCAAATGGGCCCAGTGGTCACCATGACGACCAGACTTCCAGGAAGAACGCGACTACTGCCGCCAGCCCAGTCCACATGGACGCTGGTGGATACGCCCAAGGGCCCGGCGAAGTACCAGTCGGACTGCGCGCGGCCGCCTGGAGCAACCCCCACCACGTGGTCGCAGATCACGGCACCACACACCGGCATCGAGTAGATCGCCAGGGACGGCCCGAGGCTGACGGTGGTTGTCTTCGTGGCGTACCCAAGAGTGACGGCCGTTCGATCGTGGACCCCTACGCCTGCCCCTGGAACGATGCTGAGCATGTTGTGGACTTCGAGCCGGAAGTTCCCCTCGCTGCGCCAGAGCCACCCGGCGAAGGGACTCACCGCAAGCCTGGGCTCGATCCCGACCTGGATCCCGCCCACGCTCACGCCGCCGCTGAACTCGAGTGCCTGTGCCGGCGCCGGAACACTACTGACGAGCGCACAGGCACAGCCGCACAGCACGAGCGCGCTCGCCCTCCCCCTCAGCCCGTGCCCCATGCCTCCCCCTGATTCCGGATGCTCCTCCCACCGGAGAGGCGGCGTCAACGCTGATCTGGACCACATTACGTCCTCGCTGGCCATACATCGGTGGACCAAGCGCGACCCGTCGCGGCGGTGGACCGGAACGCGCATTAGCGAGCTCGGCGCCGTCGCCCTCTACCGGCTGGCAAACACGTCTTGGGCGGAGCCGTCGATACCTTCCGCTTGCGTCTACCTAGGCTCGCGTGTTGGGGGATGGCGACGAGCTTCATCCTGCCCTTGCAGGCTGGGCACTCGAGGACATCGAGCGCAAACGTGCGGCGCAGAAGCTCGGCCCACGGCCGATAGCCGCCGCCCACCCGGACCACCGGCGCGACATGGTGGCTCCACGACACCGACCCGTCCGGCTCGTTCTCGGTCACCAGGGTCAACCCCGCGTTCTCCCTGGACTGGACTCGAGCATACCAGGGCGTCGGGTACTCCGACTCGTGGAGGATGTAGACCGCCGCCGGGGCCCGCTCCTCGCAGCCGTTCTCGGGCTCCAGCCAGGGGATCCGCCGCGGAAAGTCGGGTTGTTCCGGCAAGGCGAGCGCCTGCAAGCGCGTGTCGCGGATCGCCTCGAACCCATCGCTCAGCTGCGCCTCGGTCCAGCTGGGAACGCAGTCGACCGGCAGGTCCTCGAGCGAGCCCTTGAGCTCGTTGAACGAGTGTGGGCCCTCCGGGCAGCTCTCGTTGCTCCCCTGGAGCGGCGCGCCTACAGCCGAGCGCTCGACGTCGAGACCCGGTCCGGAATCGGAACCCTCGTCGCCGCCGCAGGCCGAGGAGGCAAAGGCCATTGCCGTTTTTCGGCTGCGCGTGACCAGGCGTCACGAGGCTCGAAGCCGCTCGGACGCAGCTCCTCGAGCATCGACTGTCGAGCTCGGTCTGGCGTTATTGACGGGAAGAATGGAGGCCGCGGCCATCGCCGCTCGACGGGACCACGCGCGCTGGAAGCCGGGACGACAGGCAAGCTCCTGGCGGTGGCCTCCGGTGCGCGTCGTGGGGAGCGGGTGCCGCGATCAGTAGTTGCAGGCGCCGAGGTCGGTCCACGCGGCCGGGCACCAGGAGGCCGGGCTGCTGGGCGGGCAGACCGGGTCCGACCACCAGATCTGCTGGTTCGCCAACCAGATGCGGCCGCCGTTGGTGACCAGGGTCGAAGGCGTGTACACCTGCCCTGACGCCCACGCGGGCAAGCTGTTGCAGGTCTTGCAGGTCTCCCAGGTCGACGGCGACGCGCTGAGGTTCTTGTTCTGGTAGACGTAAGGAGGCTTGTCGTGGAACGACCAGGTGCTCGCGCCCGACATGTTCTGCCAGACGCCCGAGGTCGTCTTCAGCTGCTGGCGAACCATCTTGATGGGCGCCGAGCAGGAGATCTGCGGCTCGGTGTACTGCGTGCCGACGTCGCGGAAATGCTCGACGTCGTGCGTGTACATCTCGACGGTGGTGCGCGCGTCCTGGGCGAGGAACTGCCAGCCGGCGCCGTCCTTCATGTCGACATAGAGGCAGAGCTGGGTGCCGGTCACGCTCGCGACGCGCTCGGGCGTGCACCACTCGTACTTGAAGACGACCTGCTGCCCGGGCTGCAGGTCGCCGAGCGAGCCGCCGCAGGTGCCCCCCGAGCCCCACTGGTTATTGCAGCTCGAGTGATTCCCCGTGACCCCGTTGTCATCGCCGAAGTAGTAGACGAACCACCCGTCCGGGCTGTGGTAGATGCCGGACTCGAGGTTGTAGTACCACTGGCCCACCACGGTCCAGGCCGTGGACTCGTTCAGGAGCGCGGGGACCTCCCACTCGATGAGCCAGCCGCGGGTATCCCCGATGGTGCCCGTGTAGCTGCTCGTCAGATCGTAACTCCCGAGCAGGATCGCCTCCCCGAGGGGCTCCTCCTCCACGTCGACGCCGGAGGTGCAGGCGGCGGCGCCGACGGCTCCGAGGAGCAACAGCGCCGCGCCGACGCGCGTCCAAGCAGCGCGTGACGGACGACGAGGGTGGGTATGCATGGACAGGGTGCTCTTCTCGATCATGAGGTTCTCCAGGAAGCGAGGTTTCCCCCCGCGGCGTGAATAGCGCAGGCTGAGCGCGACCGCTGTTAAGACGTGTTAAGCGATACGACGTCATCCTGGGATGAGGTGCTGGGCGCGCAGGTGGCCGTTCGCGAGGCTCGCGGTTTCGCCGCAGGTACCCTGAAGGACGAGAGAGGTGACGCGTGAGCGTGGATGACGGTATCGTGACTCGTTGCGCGGCGATACGGCTCGATTCGAGGCGGATCATTCGCCATGACGTCAAGCCCTCTGCCGAGTACACGCATCGCAGATGCGCGGGAGGACGTGGAGGCCCTGACGAAGCTCGTTCAGGGGCGCCCGTGTCCCATCCTCATCGATCTGCGGAGCATCCAGTCCGTTGACCGGGACGCGCGCACCTATTTTGGCAGACCGGAGGGGCGCGAAGCCCGCGGAAAAGCCCGCGCAGCAGGCGCCTGCCACGGCGCCCCGATCCGCTAGAGCGGCTGGCGCGACGCCGCCGAGGGGTCTCGGCCCTGCCGGGCGCTCGTTTCGATGCCCCCGCGTGGTCTCGACCAGGCGCGAAGGCTGCGCTTGAGCCGATGGCCTGGTCGAGACCAACTCATTTGTATGAAATGATCCATTTCTTTTGATCGGAACCTGTTCCCGGCCCGAAAAGATCCTCCGTGATGGGTCGTGACCTCTCCGCGGCCTCGTCACGAGCGCCGGCGTTGGTCGTGACCTCTGGGACACCCTCTCTTGGGCCGGCCGGGTGAGTGTGCCCTACATCTCCGCGCGGGCGTTCGCCGAAGGGCTGGCGCGGCCTACGGAGAGCCGCAGCAGGCTGGCGTAGCCGCAGCCGGCCGGCGTTGTGGCGGCGCCCCGCGGCGGCGCCCCGCTTGACCGGCCCGGCGCCGGTTTCGTAGCATCCGCCGCGCATGAGCGCCGCGCGATCTCAGACAGCGTCGACGCTCCTCCTCGACGAGCACTTCGAGGCAGGCGACGACCGGTTCGTCGACGAGGTGCTCGTGTCGGAGGCGGGCCGGAAGCTGAAGGCGCTCGCCCCGCGCTGGTACGCGGACGGGCGCCCGTTCGCGCGGCGCGCGCTGCTCCGCTACATCGACGACGGCTGCGACCGACCGCACCACCGCGCGCTCGTCAAGGTCCTTTACAAACTCGCCGAGCAGGCAGGAGACGACGAGGTCGTCGGCCATTTCATGGTCGCCTTCGACCGCCTCGTTCGCCGCAAGCTGGTCAAGGTGCCCCGCTACGACTGGCAGACCAGGACGTCCCGCGACGAGCCCTGCCTCGTGAACGACACCCTCGCGCCCGGCCGCCTCCCCCCGGGCGACGTCGAGTCGCCCCGCTTCTCGGTGCGGACGCGCCACTACCTGCGGCGCCGCGCGTTCCGCTACTTCCGGCGGCTCGGCCGGCGCGACGCCGCCCGCTACGGCCGCGCGATCCGCGCTGCGCTCGCGCTGTACCGCGACGAGCACCTCGACAGGCCCGAGCGCCTGCTCGACGCCTGGGGGCTGCTCCACGCGCTCTACTGGGGCTCGCCCGTCCTCGATCGCCTCCCGCGCGGCGTTCGCCTCGCCGAGGGCGCCGCCCTCGCCGATCTCGAGCCCGCGCCGCTCTACCCCGAGGCGTGGCAGGGCGCCTTCGAAGAGGTGCTCGACCTGGTCACGGCCGCGAGGAGCCGCACGGTCCGGGCGTTCGCCGTCGGGCTCCTCGGCCGCGCCTACGCCGCCGAGCTCCGCGGCCTGCCCCTCGCTCGTGTGCGCGCGCTCCTCGAGAGCCCGCACGACGAGGTCCAGACGCTCGCCGCCAGCCTGCTCCGGCAGATCCCGGGCCTCGGGAGCCTGCCGATCGCGGACTGGCTCTCGCTGCTCCAGACCGAGAACGCCGCGGCGCTCGCCTTCCTCTGCGAGGCGGTGGTCGAGCACGTCTCGCCGGCGCGGCTCTCGCTTGCCGAGTGCGTGGACCTCGCCCGCGCGCGCGCCGCGCCGGTCGCGGAGCTCGGCCTCCGCTGGGCGAGGACGAAGCCCGTCGAGACCGCCGCCGATCTCGACACGATCGCGCGCCTCGCGACCACAGGCGCCCCCCGCGTCCGGGAGGAAGCGGTCGCGTGGCTCATCGAGGTGCTCGGGCGCTCGCCCCACGGCCGGGCCGAGCACGTGCGCGATCTCCTCGACTCCCGCCACGAGGACGTCCGCGCCCGCGCGCTCGAGCTCCTCGAGGCCGACCCCCGCTTCCGCGACGACACCGGCCTGTGGGCCGCGCTGGCCGAGACGCCCCACACCGACGCCCGCGCCTTCCTGATCCGGCACCTCACCGCGCGCAAAGCGGCCCTCGCGCCCGAGGCGCTGCGGCACGTGTGGGCGGCCGCGCTGCTCGCCGTCCACGGCGGCGCGCGCGACAAGCGCGCGGTCGTCAGGCAGATCGCGGACCGCGTGGTCGCCCGGCCTGGCGAGGCCGACGCGCTCTTGCCGCTGCTCGGCGTCGCGCTCCGCAGCGTGCGCCCGCCCGAGCGGCGCGCCGCCCTCGGCGCCCTCGCCCGCGCCGCGTTCCGCGCCCCCGCGCTCCGTGACGCCATCGCGCGCAGGCTCCCCGAGCTCCGGCTGTTCGAGGGGGAGGACGCGGCGTGAGCTTCGATCTCCGCTACCTCGGCAAGAGCGGCGTCAAGGAGCTCGGCGGCGGCGCCGCGCTCAGCTTCGCGCCCAACCTCGCGCGCCCCAGGGTCTTCTTCGACGGCGAGCTCGCGCGGCCGGTGCGCTTCCGCGAGGCGATCAGCGCGCTCCACGACGTCGTCGTGGGCGATCTGCGGCGCCGGCCGAAGGATCGCTCCGCCCACGAGGCGTGGAAGCAGCAGGAGGCCGAGCGCGAGGCCCGGCTCCGCCAGGAGATCCACGGCGAGGCCATGAAGGCCGAGCTCGCGCGCCTCGCGAAGGTGCCGCTGCCGCCGAACCTCGAGGCCGACTTCCGGGCGATGCACAAGGTCTACTGGGGCGCGCGCGTCCGCTGGGCGACGGAGCTCGCGCGGAACGACCCGGAGCTCTTCCGCCACCTCGTCCCCTGCGATCCGGTCGTGACCGTCGCGCCCGATGTCGTCTTCTTCGAGTGTTTCTCCAAGGACGAGTCGAGCTACGGCTGCCTCTCGGTCGATCGCGACGCCTTCCGGGGCGCGCAGGACGCCGGCCTCGGCACGACGAACGTCGACTACTCGCTCGCGCTCTACGATCACTTCCAGACGCTCCGCAGCTACCGGCCGACGCGGCTCCTCGTCGATCCGACCGGCTTCGAGGTCGCGGTCGACGGCCGCGGCGACTACCGCGAGGAGAAGATCGACCTCCCGCCCTCGTGGTTGCGCGGCTTCGGCCAGCTCCAGGCGGCGATGTGCCTCCCGAGCCGCAAGGTCGACGTCCCCGTGGAGGCGGCCTACTCGCTCCTCGCGCACCTCGATCGGCACCGCGAGCGCACGGGCCCGCGCAGCCTGCGCTTCCAGCTCACGCCGGGCAAGGCGCCGATCCTCGTGCTCGACCCCTGGGGCGTCTCCATCCCGTGCCGCGGCGTCACCTGCGACGACGTTCCCGTGGCCGCGGGGCCCCGGCAGGGCGCGGGTGGGTCCGGCCCGTACCGCTCCGGTGCGCCGAGGGACGCGGGGGCGACCGAGGAGATCAAGGTGTGGGGGAGGCGCCGTCTCTCCGCGCTCGCGCGGCTCCTGCCGCTCGCCGACCGCATCGAGGTGCGGCTGCTCGGCTCCGGGCTGCCGAGCCTGTGGATCGTCACCATGGGCGAGATGCGCTTCACCCTCGCGCTCTCGGGCTGGACGGCGAACGACTGGACCTCGGGCTCCCACCTCGACGTCATGGCGGACGCCTTCACCCCGGACGCGCAGCTGGCGGACCGGGTCGTGCGCCACCTGGAAAGGGTCCGGCGCGCGTCCCACGGCGAGCTCGCCGTGTCGCTGGGCGCGCCGGACGACGCGCTTCGCGGCGCGCTGCACCTCGCCGCGAAGCAGGGGCAGGTGGTTTACGACCACGCCGCGGAATGTTATCGCTGCCGTCCGGTGATGCCGGTCGCCCTCTCCGACGCGCTCCTCGGCCCCGAGCCCCCGGAGCTCGCGGAGGGCCGCCGCATCGCCCTGGGCGGCGTGGAGATCGCGCGGGACGAGGCCCTCTCCGGCGGCCGCCGCGTCGTCGTGGCGAGGGCCAAGGCGACGAGCTGCGAGCTGCTCCTCGACGCCGACGGCGCGATCAAGAAGGCGAAGTGCAGCTGCTCGTACTTCTACAAGAACCGGCTGCGCGCCGGCCCGTGCCGGCACCTGCTCGCGGTCAAGCTCCACCTGTCCGGCCGCGGTGACGCGGGGCCCTCGCTGCAGCCGCCGGAGCCGGCGGAGGCCACGCCGGGCGGCCCGCGGGCGACGACGGCCGCCCCGCGCGGCGAGGCGGTGCCGTTCCCCGCGGAGCTCCTCGGTGAGATCGAGCGCGCCGCGGCCGCCCGGCGGGCGGGCCTCGCGGAGGTCGTCGAGGCGTCGTGGGACCTCGCGTTCGAGCGCATCCAGGGCTGCCGCTCCTGGGCCGAGGCCCTCGCGCTCGGCGGGCCGGAGGCGGAGCGGGCGCTCCGCGCGCGCGAGCTCCACACGCCGGTCGTGAGGACGCTGGCGGTCCACGCGGCCGTGCTGGCCGAGATCCGGCGCGTCGCCGATCAGTTCAAGGCGAGCCCCGCCGCGGTGGTGGGCCTCGCGTGGCTCGTCGCCAGGCGATCGACAAAGTGAGGTTCACCCCAGACCTGAGTGTCCAGTCCTGCAAGGAGGTCCGTCCGCTCGAGCCCAACATGCTGCGGCGCTCCGCCGTGGTGGAGGTTGTTCTTCCATGCATCCCCACCCCCGATGTTCTTTGGGCGCCTTTAGCACCTGTGCGGTTCCACCCAGAGGGACCTGACGGTCCTGGAACCGCACAGGTGCTCGGCGCCTGGGTGATCGGGCGTGGTCACGAGCAAGTAGTCGGGCGGGCGGGCTTCCTTGGAGGGCTGGACCGGGGGCTGGCCAGCGGAACGGTCGAATGGGCTTCTGGGACAAGCTGAAGACGATGCTCGGCCTGGGCGGGGCCGAGCCGGGCGAGCGAGCGCCGGCCGGGCCCGCGGCCGCCGTGCGGCCGGCCGCCCGCGCCGGGCAGCCCCGCGCCGCGGCGGTGGGCGCGACGCCGCGCCCCGCGGACCCGTACGACGCCCGCGGGATCCTCGGCCTCTCCGCAGACGAGCTGCGCAGGCGCGCGCTCGAGATCAACCCGTACAGGACGGCCTGGATCGGCCGCGTGGACACGATCCCGCCGCAGAGCGACGAGCGCACCGCGCTCATCGATCGGGGCCTCATCCTGCGCGGCCTGCTCACCGAGGCGCAGATCGCCGAGATCCACCGCGTCGGCGATCTGTGGCTCACGCACCAGGACGCCGCGCGGCTCGCCGGCGCCGCCGCGGCGCGCTCGGCCGACGAGGCGATCGAGCGGCTCAAGCGCGAGAAGCTCGCCCGCAGGGAGGAGAAGCGGCGCCAGAGCGCCGAGCGCAAGCGGCAGCGCGCCGAGGCGGTGGCGCGCCGCCGGGCCGAGGACATCATTTACCTCGGCCCCGACGTCTCGGCGGGCCTCGCCGACCGGCGCTCGCTCGTCGAATCGCTCGTCGAGCGCGGGTTGCCCGTGCTGTCCACCCCGGCCGACCTCGCCCGCGCCCTCGGCGTCGCCGTCCCCCGCCTGCGCTGGCTCTCCTTTCATGGCGAGGCCGTCGAGCGCCCTCACTACGTGTACTTCGACGTCCCGAAGCGCTCGGGCGGGACGAGGCAGCTCGCGGCGCCCCACGCCTCTTTGGCGGCTGCGCAGGCGTGGGTCCTGCGCGAGATCCTGGAGAAGCTGCCCGTCGAGGAGCCCGCGCACGGCTTCGTGAAGGGGCGCTCCACGGTCACCAACGCGCGCCCGCACACGCGTCGTGACGTGGTCGTCAACCTCGACCTGTCCGAGTTCTTCCCGACCATCACGTTCCCGCGGGTGCGCGGCGTCTTCCATCGGCTCGGCTACTCCCCGGCGGTGGCCACGCTCCTCGCCCTGCTCTGCACCGAGCCGCCGCGGCGCCCGGTCGAGTATGACGGGCAGCGCTTCTGGGTCGCGGTCGGCGATCGCGCGCTTCCGCAGGGCGCCTGCACGAGCCCGGCCCTCTCGAACCAGATCGCGCGGAAGCTCGATCGGCGCCTCGCCGGCATGTGCGCCCGCGCGGGCTTCACCTACACGCGCTACGCGGACGACCTCACCTTCTCGGCGCCCCCGGGCAAGCGCGGCGACATCGCGATGCTGCTCGCCCGCGTCCGTCATATCGTCGAGGAGGAGGGCTTTGCCATCCACCCGGAGAAGGGCCGTATCCAGCGCGCGGGCGGTCGGCAGGTGGTGACGGGCGTCGTGGTCAACGACAAGCCCTCGGCGCCGCGCGAGGAGGTGCGCCGCCTGCGCGCGATCCTCCACGGGGCGAAGAAGACCGGCCTCGCCGCCCAGAACCGGCACGGCGTGCCGGACTTCGAGGCGCACGTGCGGGGCAGGATCGCGTACGTGCAGATGATCGACCGCGAGAGGGCCGCGCCCCTGCTGTCGGCCCTCGACGCGCTCACGGGGTGAGGGGGTGAGACGCGGGGCTGCCGGTCACTCGATCTCCTCCCTCGGCGTCGTGAAGAGCGGGAAGCAGCCAGTGCTGAGCTTGCCGCAGGGCCCCTCGAGCAAGTAGGCACCCCGGTCGGTCTGCTCGTAGAAGTCCATGGTGAGCGCGCTGCACTCGGGGAGCACGTTGTACGAATACGCGCGAAATTCGGCGGCGCACGCGTCGATCTCGGCGATCGTGGCCGTGCACTGCGTCGGCGTCCCGCAGGGCTCCGCCTCGAGCGTCGCGATGGCCTGCTCGATCATCGATTCCGCCTGATCCGTATCGGCCATGCACTCCTCGAAGCGCTCGGAACAGCGCGCCCGCAGCCCGGCGTCGTCCGTCCCGGGCTCGTCCCCGTACATCGCGCCGAGCACGCCCATCATGCGACACACGTGCTCCGGGGTCACCCTCTCGGCGCTGCAGCGGCGATATCCCCTGCACGCCTGCTCGACCTCCGCCGGCGAGAGCTCGCTGACGAGGGCCGACGTGTCGAGCCCGGAGCAGGACGCCTCGCCATCTCCCCCGCCCTCCTCCGACCCCGCCGGGCCGCCCGGCGTCGCCCCGTCGTCGTCGCCACCGCAGCCGAGCCCCGAGAAACCACAAGAAAGGCACATCCCCACCACACAAGCCCAGAACGTCGATCGCATTCTTACGCGCTCC
Organism: Sorangium sp. So ce887; assembly: GCF_051521455.1. Lineage (NCBI taxonomy): Bacteria > Pseudomonadati > Myxococcota > Polyangiales > Polyangiaceae > Sorangium > Sorangium sp. So ce887. The sequence goes on from NZ_CP150354.1 coordinate 9,615,074, forward strand.
CCTCGAAGGAATAAGGATTGAGCTCCGCCCACCGGCAGAACCACCCTTCCCTACGCAGGGCCGCCGTCACTTCTGCCCTGGCGCGACCGTCACGATGCTGCTGACTGCGCACCGCGACGCCGGGATCTCGACCCCACGCGGGCACGTGCGCGTCGCGTTCGCCGGGGTGAACCCTATCGATCTGCTCCTCGAGGCGCTGCGGGCGCGCGCTGTTCACGGGAAGATCCTGCTGCGCTGCGCTGCCTGAGGGCGAGGCGCCGGCGTGTGCACAAGGCGAGGTGCACGTGCCTGGTCAGAACTCGGAGATCGTCATGACCACGGGCTGGCTGACGTGCGCTCCGTTGGCCGCCGTCACCTGATACTCGCCGGGGTCATACCCGTATGCGAGCAAGAGGCTGCGCAGGGTGTAGGATTCGATAGGGACGCTCTCGTCGACGCCGTTTCCGGTGACGCGCACGGTCGTCACGCCTTCGACGAAGTTGTCCCCGATGACGTAGATGGGGAAGAAGACGGAGCTCTCCAGCCGGTCCGTCCTGAAATGCCGGATGGTCGGCGGGCGATGCACATCGGGCGTGGGCTCGGCTTCGCATTCGACCCACGGCGGGCAGTCGCCGAGGACCCGGTACGGATCACGTCCGAGGATCTCCTGAACTCCCCATTCCGCCGTCAGCCGCATGTGCAATCCGGCGTTGGACCCGATGTGGGGCGGCGATGGCTCCACGGGCGCGGCGTCGAAGCACCCGTCCCCGACGGCGTGGTCGCGGCACAACGCCACGTCGAACTCTCCGGCGACGCTGAACCGGGGGAGCCACTCCTCGATCGGGAGAGGCTTCTTCGGCTCGACGGCGGGGTCGAGGATCATGAGCCGTCCACCGACGCGGACCACGGGCGCGACGTGATGAACCCAGCGCACCGCTCCGCTCGGCTCGTTGTCCGTCCTGAGGATGAGCCGCTTGGGCAGCTTCACGAGGACCCTGGCATAGTAGGGCGTCGGGTAGTTCCAGCTCTTCAAGTAATAGCTCGCTGCCTCGGCCCGGTCCTCGCACCCGTTGTCGGCCGCGAGCCAGGGGATCCGCCGATCGAAATCGGGGTCCTCTGGCAAGGTGATCATCCGCCGGTCGCGGATCTCGGTGAACCCGTCGTTCAGCTGCTCCTGGGTCCACGTGGGGACGCAGCCGCCTTGCAGGCTCCCGGGCGGCCCCTTCATCTGATGCACCGTGCGTGGACCGTCGGGCAGCTGGCAGCTCCCGCTCGCCTCGGCGTCCGCGTGGTGCAGCAGGGCCCCCTTGTCGGAGCTGTCGATGTCGAGATCCGGATCGGGGTGGGCGCCGTCGCCGCTGCCGCAGGCCGCGGAGGCAAGGGCCACTGCGGCAACACAAGCAAACTTCGTCAAAGCAAGATATGACTGTCTCATGGATCGGCTCTCCCTGCGTGCGAGACACGAAGCGTCTCGAGGATGAACAGCCGCGCTCGGGGCCTATCGGGTCGCACGACGTAGGGCCCAGCAGCCCCTGAAGGCCCCTGAGAACTGGAAAACGACGCTGTCCCGACAACTCCAGCCGTCTGGATCTCGAGGCCCGGCGCGATCCTGCGCCACCGCTCGGCTGTTACCTGGTGAATGCTGGCGAGGTCGGTCGTCCTTCGCTCGAATCGCACCGGACCTCGAAAGATCCAGGACGTCGTCCGGTACCGCGAGCGCCGCGTACGGACCGTCACCCCCGTCGGAACGGTGCGTCATGTCGCTCGGACCGGCCGTCGCGTGCGTCGGAACGAGCCGTCAGGTGTGGTGGAACACCCCGCCGTGTGGCCCGCGATGAGAGCCACGAGCTCGCTCGCCGCTCCACCGATCACGCAGGGCGGCACCGAATCCTCGTGCCACACGAGCACAAAAATCGGATAGATGTGAACGAGGAGGGAGCGGACACATGAAGGATACGCCTGTCTCGAGCAGCTCGAGAGCTGCGCGAGCAAAGGGGCCGGAGGGCGCGCTGGTCGAGCGGATATTTGATGTGGCGCCGACCCTCCTCTGTGTCCTCGATCTCAGGGACAGGCGAATCGTCGCCTGCAATCGCGCGTTCGTCCGGGCGCTCGGGATCGGCGATGAAGCGACGGAAGAGCTCGGCTGGGATACCCTGCTCTCTCGCGTCCACCCCGAGGATCTCGGCGCGTCAGCGGTTTACGTGGAGCAGCTCAGGGCGGCGCGAGACGGCGAGCCCATCGGGTGCTCGCTGCGCGCGCAGGGCGCCGGAGGAGCCGGGCGCGTCTTTGCCGTGCGCTGCGTGGTCCTCGCGCGCGGCGACGACGGTGAAGCGCATCAGGTCCTCGTCTCGGCCGAGGACATCACCGAGCGAGAGCGGCGCGAGGTGGAGCTGCAAAAGAACGAAGCGCTGTTGCAGGCGTTCCTCGAGCACATGCCTGCCATGATGTTCGCCAAGGATCGCGACAGCAGGTACGTCGTGGCCAACGCTCAGTTCGAGCGGTTCATGGGCGTTGCACCGCGCAGCGTCCCTGGCAAGCGAGACCACGACATCCTGCCGGAGGACATCGTCGCGCAGGTGAAGGCCGCGGACGACCAGGTGAGGAATACCGGGCTCGCGACGGGATTCGAGGAGATCGTCCCTCACCCTACAGAAGGGTTGAGGCTGTTCTATTCCGTCAAGTTTCCCGTCCAGGGTCCCGGCATCCCGGAGGGGACGGTCGGGGGCGCGGCCATCGACATCACGGCCCTCAAGCAGGCGGAGGCCGAGCGCCAGGAGGCCCAGCAGGCGATCATCGCGGCGCAGCAGGCGACCATCCGGGAGCTCGCGACGCCGCTCTTGCCGATCGCCGACGGGGTGCTCGTCATGCCGCTCATCGGCACGATCGATCCCGAGCGGGCGAGCCGGATCATCGAGGCGTTGCTCGCCGGGGTCGGCGCGCACCAGGCGACCATCGCCATCATCGATATCACGGGGGTGAGATCGGTCGACGCCCGGGTGGCGGAGGTGCTCTTGCAAGCCGCTCGTGCGGTGAGGCTGCTCGGGGCGAGGGTCGTGCTCACGGGCATTCAACCGGCCATCGCACGGATGCTCGTCGACCTCGGTGTGGACTGGCAGGGCCTCGTCACAGAGGCCACGCTGCGTGGCGGCATCGATTATGCGCTGCGGACCCGGGAGCGCAGAGGGGGTCGTCTCGCAGGCTGAGCGCTGTCAGGCGGCGCGGCGCTCCGCGATGCGCCCGCCGGAGCCGCTCGGGTGCGACGACGAGGGGAGTTCGTCGCGCGCGTGACCGGGGCTCGACCCTGCGCGGCGCCCGGGGGCGCCTCCTGCCGCTCCCTCCGCTGGCCGTTAGCGTGCTACCTTCCAGGGTATGAGCACCGCCCGAAAGCTCCTCCAGGAAGCGCTCGAGCTCGATGAACGAGAGCGAGCGACGCTTGCGCTGGAGCTCATGGATTCGCTCTCGCCGCCCGATGCTCGCGACGAGGCGGCCTGGCTCGAGGAGATCGAGCAAAGGGCGTGTCGAGCGCTGTCCGGGCAGTCGCCAGGCGCCGACGTTGACGATGTGGTCGATCGCATCGAGCGCGATCTGGGCCTGTGAGGACGGCGCGGCTTGCGCCACCGCGGACGTCGTTCACGTGCTCGCGGTCGCTCACCAGCACCGTGCGCCAGGGTACTGGCTCCATCGAGTGCGTCGATGATGGCCTCGTGATCGTGTAAGCCACCCAGCCCGCCTCGCCGCGCCCCGCTCACCCCTCGCGCAGGATCCGGCGGTACGTCTCCAGATAAGCCGCCGCCGTCCTCGCCGCCGAGAAGCGCTCCTCGGCCGCGCGGCGGCACTCGGCCGGGTCGAGCCGGTCCACCGTCGCCATGGCCTCGGCCATCTCCCCGGCGCCGTCCACAAGGTACCCCGTCCGGCCGTGCTCCACGATCTCCGGCAGCGCGCCGGCGCCGCGGAGCGCGATCACCGGCGTGCCCGAGGCGAGCGCCTCCATGGCGACGAGGGAGCTGGTCTCCTGGACCAGGCTCGCGACCAGCAGACACCGGGCCGCCCCGAGCAGACGGCGCTTCCGGACGAGGCCGACCGGGCCCAGGAAGCGCCGCACCGGCCCGGCGCCGCCCAGCATCGGCAGCAGGACCTCCCGGAGATACCGCGTGTGCTCCTCGTAGCCGAACGCCTGCCCGGCGATGAGCAGCGGCGACCCGGCGCGGACCGCGGCCTCGACCGCCACATGAACCCCCTTCTCCGGGCAGATCCGGCCGAGCGCGAGCGCGAAGCCGCGCCGGTACCGCCTCGGCCGGTAATGCTCCAGCCGGACGCCGTTCGGGATCTCGGGCAGGAGCCGCGCCCCCGGCGGACAGGCGCGTCGCTGCGTCGCGGAGACGCAATGGAGGAACGTCCTCGGGCGCTCGATCCGGAACACCGCCGGCGAATAGAAGCTCGGCGGGAGATGCAGCGTCGCGAGCACGGGCACGCCGGGCTCGGGCAGGTAGCGATCGAAATCGACGCCGTGCAGGTGGACGAGGTCGATCGGATACCGATCCAGCGCCCGCGCCATGGCGCTCCGGTGGTGGCGCCAGGCGTGCTCCCTGGCCGCCTCGTCGAGGACCGCGCCCGGCGGAGGCGCGGGCGTGGCGACCAGCGTCCCGGCGCACGACGAGCCCTCCGGGGCGACCACGATCGACCGGTGGCCTCCGCGCGAGAGCGCCTCGTCGAGCATCGAGAGCACCTGCTCGGCGCCGCCGACGGCGTCCGGTCCCACGGGCGCCAGCGGATAGCCGACGTGCAGGACCGTCAGAGACACGGCTCACGCTCGAGGCCGAGGAGCGTGAGCGTCTTCACGGCGAGCTTCCGCCAGCGCGCGCCGTCGATCGGAAAGCCGAGGCGCTCGTAATGGAGCGCCCCGTCGTGCGGAGGCCTCCGGAAATCGTAGGCGGGCGCGGGCCGGAAACGCTCGACCTCGGCGGCGAACGGGGCGAGCGTCTCGCGCTGGCTGGTGAAGCAGGCCAGCATGGCCCGCTTGCGCGACGCCTCCTCGTCCGAGAGCCGGAGGGCGATCTCGGGGACGCCGAGGTGCGCAATGAACTCGCCGGTGACGAGATGACCCCGCGCGGCGTGGTACGAGGCCGCCTCGAAGATCAGCGGCGAGGTGACGCCGTTCCAGAGGGCGAGCACCGCGGCCGAATGCACGGCGAGCGCCGCCGCGTCGTGATCCGGATGGCCGCCTTCGTACGGGTGGGTGAACACCACCTCGGGCCGCGTCCGGGCGAACAGATCGAGGAGCTTCCGGGCGAGGCTCGGGGCCTCCTCGATGGCCTCCTGATCGACCGCGCCGAGGCACCTGAGCCTCGACGCCGGCACGTTGCCCAGGGCGAGCGCGCGGGCCACCTCCTCGCGCCGGAGGGCGGTGTAGCGCTCGCGCCCGATCTCGACGAGCTCCGGCGGCATGAAGCGGCTGTCGCGGGGCGCCCCGTCGGTCACATGGACGACCTCGATCGGGTGGAGCCGGCCGATCCGCGCGCCGAGCCCGAGGGTCTCGTCGTCCGGATGGGCGACCACGACGAGGCAGCGCGGCGCCCGCCCCGACGAGAGCCACGAGAACGGCGGCCACGCGAGCTCCGGCGGCGTGCGGCCCTGGCTGCGGAGCGCGGCGAGGTTCACGACAGCGCCTCCCTCGCCACCATGAGCCCGCCGCAGGGCCCGGCGCGCCTATCGGATCCCCCCGAGGAGCCGCCGTGCTCCTCGGGCCTCTCTCGCTTCGGGCTGCTCGCAACGTGGGACATGAGCCACCTGGAGTGCGTAACGTCCGGTCATCCGGGCGCAGGACTCGGCGATCTCCACCCTACCAAACGGCTACGCGGCGCGCCAGATGGGCGCGTCAATCGCGGACAGACGAACAGGCGAGCCCGGACGAAGCTGTAAGGACAGCCCGCAGGCGGCACGGACGTGTGCCGACAAAGCGAGACACGGGTCTCTCGGCCCACACGCCGCCTAACCTACATAGCGCCGCGTCATGCGGGCACAGAACTCGGCGAACTCCTCGATCCGCTGCGGGGGGCTCGTGTGGTGCGGCCGGACGCCGGCGTGCTCCGGGGTGAAACAGTAGGTCAGGGTCACGTCGAACGGCTCGAGCGCCTTCATCTGCCGGTCGAACCACGCCTCCGCGCCGGGGCGGAGGCTGTCTGCCCAGCTCAGGCCGGTGCGGAGATGGCGCACCCCGAGCTTCTTCAGCCACTCCACCGCGTCGTCCAGCCGGTGATCCTCGAAGTGGAACCACTGGCACAGACCGAAATCGGGGGTGCACTCGGGGAAGAGCCGGAGCGCGCGCTTGGGCGCCCCGTCCTCGCGGAGCAGGCCCATGTAGAAATGCCGGTAGTACGACGAACCCTCGGCCTCGCGATGCCGGGTCGTCGCCGGCCACGCGCGCGGCAGATCGTAGAGGCTGTACCAGTGGACCCGATCCACCTTGCCGCGGAGCAGCTCGGCGCTCCGCCGGAGGCCGAACTCCTGCACCTCCTCGGCGCCGAACGTGGAGACGCCGATCTCGGTGATCCAGAGCGGCTTGTCGGTCACCGCGCGGATCTCCTCGAGCTTGCTCGGCCACTCGTGGAGCTGCCAGTGGTTCCAGTCGAGCGGGAAGCCGTGCACCGCGACCACGTCGACGTGATCGAGCACGCCCTGACGGCCCATGTTGGCGATGAACCCGGGATCGATCGGCGAGATGCCGCCCAGCACGCGGGGCAGATGAGGGCGCTCGCTCCGGATCGCGTCCGCGGCGAGCTTCACCATCGACCCGTACGTCGTCCACTCGGGATCGATCTCGAAATCCCAGTGCGACTTGTTGTTGGGCTCGTTCCAGAGCATCACCGCTTCGATCATCCCTGCTCTCCCTTCATGCCGGCTCGCCTGCCCGGGTAGACCGCGCCCGGCGCGCCGTCCGCCTTCTCGCGGCGGCGGCAGATGTACACCTCGGGCTCGGGGTGATTCACGATCTCGAAGCCGGCGCTCCGCAGCATCGCCTCCGCGCAAGCGCGGTTGGGCACCCACCAGTTGGTCGGGTCGTGCGAGTAGCTGTGCTCCAAGAAGTGGAGCCGGGGATAGCCCGCCTCATCGAAGATCCGCTTCTCGGAGAAGGGATAGTCCTCCTGGAGCGGCGTCACCTCGGCGCTGCCGCGCTGCATGCTCTGGAAGACCAGCGTCTGCCCGACCACGTGCTCGTGCAGCAGATCGAGCGCGAGCAGCGGGTGGCGGAGGTGGTACAGGACGCCCATGAAGAGCACCAGATCGAAGCGCTCTCCCAGGCTCCCGACGTCGTAGACGGAGACGTTCCGGAACTCGATGTCCGCTCCGGAGACCTCCGCGGCGAAGCGCGCCTGCGCCAGGTAGTCGTCGTCGCTGTCGATCCCGAGGACCCGCGCCGCCCCGCGCCGCTTCATCTCGAGCGAGTAGAAGCCCGCGTTGCAGCCGATGTCGAGGACCGTCTTGCCCGTGAGATCCGCCGGGATCGCGTGGGCGAAGCTCTTCCACTTGAACGCGGGATAGTCGCCCAGGAAATGGTCCGGCGCCGTCTTCACCCCGCCGAGATCGATGTTGTGGAACCACTGCCCGAGCCCGCGCACGCGCTCCTGGATCTGCTCCCGTGTCCACTTCGCCGCTCTGTCAACGCTCCGCACGCTCCTCTCCATCGCTCCTCCGATCACTCGACCGCGCCGCTGAGGAGCTGGATGGCCTCGCGGTAGCCATGCAGCGTCCCCACGTCGACATACGCCTCGCCGGCCCGCACCGCCCGCGCGCTGCCGCCGCGGGCGAGGTACTCGTTCACCAGCGTCCCGATGTACGGATCCGTCCGCCCGCGCTCGCACCAGAGGTCGTGGAGCTCCCGCATCACCGCCCCCGTGAGCTTGAAGGCGCCCCAGACCCACCGCGAGCGCGCGCCCCGCTGCTTGACCTGGATCTCGAGCACCCTGCCCTGCTCGTCGGTGACCACCGCGTCGAAGAGCTCCGGGTGCTCGACCGGAAAGAGCAGGAACGAGAGGCCCCCGCCGTCGAGCGAGCGGAGCCCGTGCTCCGGGAACCAGACCGTATCGGGGAGCCCCACGAGGACCTCCTCCTCCGGCTGGAGCCAGGGGAGCGCACGGAAGATGGCGTCACAGAGCCCGGCGGCGACCGGCTGCACAACATAACAGATGTGCGCCGGGCCGACGCTCGCGCCGTAATACTCGACGATATCCGACTTGCCCGGCGAGATCACCATGCAGATCCGGGTCGCGCCGGCGAGGATCATCCGATCGATGAGGTACTCGCTGACCGCGCGCGGCCGCTCCACGTCGCCGTCCCTGCGCGTCCCCACCGGGAGCAGCTCCTTCGAGAACGCGAGCGGCTGGATCCTGCTCCCCAGACCCGCCGCCGGAATCACTCCCCACATCGTCCTCTCCTTTCGTTCCATTCCTTCATCGAGCCGTGACCGACTCGAGGATCGCCACGAGCTCCGCCGCGCGCCTGGCCGCCGTGTGCTCCGCGAGCACCCGCTCGCGCGCCGCGCGGGCCATGGCCGCGACCTCGGCCGCCGGCCGCGAGAGCGCCGCGACGGCCTCGTCCGTGGTCGTCGCCACGAGGATCTCCTCTCCCGGCGTGAAGAACCGGTCGAGCCCCTCCCAGCTGTCGCTCAGGATCGGCGTCCCGCACGCGGCCGCCTCGAAGAGCCGCCCGGAAGGACAGTACCCCATCGCCGCCATCGCGCCCCGGGTGACATTGAGCGTCAGCGGCGAGGAGCAATAGAACGCCGGGTGATCCGGCGGCGCCACGTGGCGCATGGTATAGATGTTCTCCGCCCACGGGAAATTCTCGGGGTAGAGCGAGCCGCCGATGACGAACCGCTTCTGCGGCAGCCGCCTCGCCGCCTCGAGAAAGAGGGCAGAGAGCGCCTCCTGCCGGTCGGCGGCGTACGTCCCGAGATACGAGAGGTCCCCGCGGAGCTCCTCCCGCGGCGCGACCGGGCGGTGCACCTCGGGGTCGGCGCTGCCGTAGAGCGGGAACACCCGCCGGGCGCCGAGCTTCGCCCGGAGCTGATCGAGCGCCGCGCCGCCCGTGTAGCTGAGCACGCAGTCGAAATCGACGAGGCCCCGCGGGCCGATGTACCCGACCGACTGCCCCGCATCGAGCCGATCCAGGGTCACCGGCGTGTCGAGGTCATAGAAGACCTTGAGACCGCGCGACTCGAGGACCACCTCCGTCGCCGCGCCGCCGTCGGGACAGTACGAGGTCACCATCGCCGCGTCCGCCTCCCGGACGGCGCGCCGGGCCTCGGGGAGGATGTCGTCGAACGAGGTGTAGAGCCGGAGCTCGTTGCCGTGCGAGAGCGAGCATAGATCCCGGTGCGCGGCATAATACGGAGCGTCACGCTCGAAGAAGGTGACGCGGTGCCCGGCCCGCCCGAGGGCGTCGATCACGCCGCGCCACAGCGTCGCGTGGCCGTTGCCCCAGGACGAGCTGATCGTCAGACCGAAGATGACGAGCCTCATGGCGAACCGGCCCTCCTCTAGAGCGGCAAACGGGTTGAAACCCCGAAAAAAAGCAGAAATTTCACAGGGAGGCGAGGAGGCGGGGAGCGAGAGACGGCAAGAGGGAGAGATTCTTTTTTTTCTTCCTCCCCGCCTCCCCGCCTCCCTGTGAAATTTCTCCCGGTTTCAACATGATTGGTGTTCTAGGCCTGTGTCTCCGCCGGGGCAGGAGCCGATGTCCGCCTCGGCTCGCCGAGGACCATCGCCTCCACCTCGGGGCGGCAGCGGATGCGCGGCAAGAGCGCCCTCGCCTCCGGCCGGAGGCGGCGGAGCGTGTACGCCACCTTGGCGCGGGTGTGCTCGGGACCGTAGTAATCGACGAATCCGGCGCTGTTCAGCGAGAAGAATGAGAGCGCGTCGGCGTCGTTGAGCAGGGCGAGCTCGGCGTCGTCCCCCGGCCGCTCGTGCGACCCCACCAGGGCGCCGATCCGGTCGAGGACCTCGGGCGGGAGCCCGACCCCGGCGAGCGCGGCGCACGCGAGGGCCGCCCCGCGCCGCGCGTGCTCGTCCTTGAAGGCCTGGTAGTCCGCGGCGCGGTGCTCGATCCGGACGTTCGCCTCGGAGACGAGCCGCTCCACGTCATGGAAGAGCGCCGCCGCCTGCGCGGCCACGCCGGCGCGCGGATCGAGGCGGAGCATCCATTGCCAGACGTCGATCGCATGATCGTAGTCGGCCCGGACAAGCGGCCTGTCGAGATCGTGAAGCTCCCGGTGCCGCCCGAGGACCCGGGCGAAGACCGCGGTCGCCGAGGCGAGGTTCCTCCTGCGGATGAAGCGCTGACAGCGGGTGAGGACCTCGTAGGCCGCGCGCGCGGCGCTCTCGCGATCGAGCCCCTCGAGCCGGAGGCCGAAGGGGCCGCGGGCGTCGAGCGCGTGCAGGTGGGTGTCGAGCGCCCACAGATCGAGCGCCGAGGCGCGCCAAGCGCGGGCGTCGACGGCGGCGTGGGGCTCGTCCTCGGGCGGACAGGGGGCGTCGATCGCCACGCCGGGGAACTCCCGGGAGAGCGCCGCCCTGTCGGAGGCGGAGAGCAGCGGTGGACCGGAGGCCGACAGGTCATCGCTGCTCGATGGGGAGCCGGCGACGAGGATCAAGCGCTTCAGCATGTACTTGCGTTCTCGGATCAGCCACGGGCGCTTCGCCCGGAGCAGCTTCCAGAGACGGCTGCCGCGGACGAACGAGGGGTGAGTCGCCGAAAACCTATCTCTACAGGGCCCGCCGCACCATTGCGGAAATCCCGCAGAGCTTGGTCGGGAGAGAAATGGGGGCGAGACGAGATCGCCGTAGCGGCGACGGCGGCGCTACCCGAAGGCGCTCGAGGGGGCCGTGGGGCCGAGGACCTCGATCAGCGCCGCGCGATAACGGTGTCGCGCCGCGACGAAGCGACGCGCCTCGGCCTCGTCCGGGAGCGACGCCGCGGCCATCGCCGCATACCCCAGGCGCAGGAGCGAATAGGCCAGTAGATACGCGGGCAGGCGTCGCTCGGGGTCGTCGCCGGAGCGGCGCCGATACCGAGCGAGGAAGGCGCGCCGGGCATCGGGCGCCATCCGCCACTCGAGGATGGCCCCGGCGAGATCCCAGGCGATGTCCGCCGGGCCAGGAAGGAAGTGATCGTCGCCGTGGCCCGATGCGTCCACCTTGAAGAGCTCGCCCGAGGCGGACCCGAGCCACTCGTGAGGATCCATCTTGCCATCGACGAGCACGGGACGCGCGATCTCCAGGTAGAGCTCACCCGCAAGGTCATCTCCCATTTCTGTTGAGAAATTGGTGCGCGCCATCGCAATGAGCTCGTCGGTCACGGGGCTCGGGACGGGGAAGGCCGAGGCGCGGAAGGCGCAGTAGTCGGCGAGGCGCTCCAGCACGGCGGCGGACAGATCGCCTGCCTGGAGCGGCCGGCCGGGGAGCCACGGATACGCGAGGAAGCCCTGCCCCTCGTCGCGCGGCTCCGGACCGAAGCCGGCCTGAGCGACGCCGCGAGCCCGCTCCAGGCACTCGGCCCCATAGCGGCCCATCCCTTCGAACTTGAGAATCCGGCTGCCGTCACGGGAAAGGCACTTGAGGCGCTCCATGGACGTCCAGGACGGCGGCCAGCGCGACTCGTTATCATAGCAGCGGCGGCGCCACGCCCCGGCGCCGATGAACTCGCCTGCATCGCCCGGGAGCTGCGTCCCGCACTCGACGCGCTCCGCGCGGAAGGACCGCCAGCGGCGGGCGCCGTCGGGCGCGACGAGCGCGTCGGGATCCGCCGCGCGGGAGCCGAGGAACACGACGTTCCCGCGCGGGACGCCGGCGCCGACGAGGGCATCACCGGCGGAGAGGAACGAGGAGCCGCTGAAGCCGGGCCCCTCGTCGGCGACCCAGAACTGCGCTCCCTCGGCGATGCCGTCCTGGACCCACCGGAGCTCCCGGGCGCCGAGCTCGACCCGGCGATCGTAGGGGTGTCCCGACGGGCGCACGGTGATGCGCCCCGCCCGGAGCCCCTGCCGGCGGAGCGCCGCGGCCGTCACCGCGCTCAGGGTGGTGCCGATGCTGCGGATCCCGACGACCCGGACCGGCGCCGGCGGGGACGCGAGCCGCTCGGCGAGCCGGGCGAAATCGAGCGGATGGAGCGCATAGAAGGAGAACCCTTCGGGCGGCGAGGTCCGGGCCGTCGCCGGGACATCGATCACCGCGAGCGCCGCGAGGGCCTCGGGCGTGGTCAGACGTCGGACCGTCCGTGGCCAGACGTCGGACCGTCCGTGGTCGGACGTCGGACCGTCCGAGATCGCGAGCGCGCCCGCGTCGTCACCGCCGACCAGCATGGCGGCGAGGTCGTCGGTGAGCCCCGCCAGCAGGGAGGCGCTGCCCGCGCCGGCGTCAGCGAGGATGGATTCGAGCTCGCCGGCGCGGATCAAGGCGCGGAGCACGACCCCGCGGCCGCGATCCGCGCCGGCGGGCGCGGCGAGCGCCCCGAGGTCGTCCGCGAGCTCGGCGACGAGCCGCCGCCCTGGGACGTCGCGGCGGCCACTGCGGAACACGTACATGCTGTATCCGGAGCTGTCGGTCATGGAGGGGTCCGCCGGGATCGGCTCGCAGGCCGGGCCGGCTCTCATGAGCTCGCCCGAGCCGCACGAAGCGGTGCTCGCAGCCCGGCCCGCGCACCGGCGTGGTGCTCGGTCTCCCGGGCTGCTCCCGCTGCGTGGGGCGGGCGGGAGGCGATGCCAAGCGGGGCGCGCCGTAGCGCCGGCGCCCTCGGGTGCAAGCGCAGATCGGGAACCCGGTAGTCTCGTATTCCTTGTGGCCAACGACGCGCCCTATGGCCGACGACGCACCGCCCGGCCTGTGCAAGACTGCGCGCCGATGCCCTACGACGATCTCCTCGGACGCGTGGTGACCCTGCCGATACGGCGGTTCGGCCCGCCCGGCGCGTTCCTCTCGCCCGATCCGGGCGACCTGCGCCCGAACGCGCCGGTGCTCCTCCTGCCGGGCGGCGAGGTGCCCGAGGGGGCGAAGGAGGGAGACGAGCTCGAGGTCTTCGTGCACCTCGACTCGGAAGATCGCCCGATCGCGACCGTGCGCCGGCCGAAGGTCGCGCTCGGCGAGGTCGCCTTCCTCGCGGTGACCGACGTGGCGCCCTTCGGCGCGTTCGTCGACTGGGGCCTGCCGAAGGAGCTGCTCGTGCCGCACGCGGAGCAGACGCGCGATCTGCGGGTCGGACAGCGGCACCCCGTGGGGCTCGTCGTGGACAGGACCGGGCGCCTCGCGGGGACGATGCGCGTGAGCGAGATGCTGCGCGACAAGGGCGAGTTCGATCTGGACGAGTGGGTCGAGGGCGAGGCGTGGCGCAACGAGCCGGAGCTCGGGCTCTTCGTCATCCTCGAGCGTCAGTTCGTCGGCCTGGTCCCCGCGGACGAGCCGCACGCGCTCGCCCGCGGCGAGGCGGCGCGGTTCCGCGTGACGAGCGTGCTGCCCGACGGGAACGTCGAGCTGTCGCTGCGCGGCCATGCGCACGAGGAGCTCGAGAGCGACGCGCAGAAAATCCTCGCGGGGCTCTCTCGCCTGGGCGCCCCGCGGGTCGGCGACCGCTCGAGCCCGGACGAGATCCGGGCGATCTTCGGCCTGAGCAAGAAGGCGTTCAAGCGCGCCGTGGGCCGCCTCCTGAAGCAGCGCGCGGTGGCGGTCGACCCCGAGGGGTTCCTCGTCCCGCACCGGCGCTGATCCGCTGCCCCCGGCCCGCGCGGGACCGCGCCAGAAACGCCGCCCGGCTGAGCTCACCCGCTCACCACCGCCCGCGCGGCGCGGTCCCGGCGCATTGACACGGCCCACCTTGCCCTACTACGATCCCTGCGGAATGGTCGTTGGCTCCGCGCGGCGCCTGATCTGGGTTGTCGACGACAGCCCTGTCGACGCCGAGCGGGCGCGCTGCGTGCTTGCGCGCGAGTACGACGTGGAGGTGCTCCGCGACGGATCTGCGGCGCTGGAGCGCTTCTCCTCCTGCGCGCCGCCCGACGTGATGGTCCTCGACTGGATGATGCCGGCCGTGAGCGGCGTCGAGGTGTGTCGATTCCTGCGCTCCGAGGCCGCGGGCGCCCAGAAGCTCGGCATCTTGCTGCTCACGGCGCACCGCCACACCGATCAGATCGTCGAGGGGCTGTCCGCGGGCGCCAATGACTATCTCGCGAAGCCCTACGGGGACGAGGAGCTCCGCGCGCGCGTCGCGTCCCTGGTCCGCTGGCGGGCGCTGCTCGAGCGCGCGGAGCAGGCCGAGATGGCCAATCGGAGGCTGCTGGAGACAGCCCCCGATCCGCTGTTCGTGCTCGACGCGGAAGGGCGCTTCAGCTTCGCGAACGAACAGGCGGTGGCCGCGCTCGGCGTCGGACTGGACGCGCTGATCGGGAGGGCGCTCACGGAGCTGATCCCCGATCTCCGCGCGGGCGGTCCCCCGCCCTCGCCCGGCGAGTCCGCGCTGCCGACCGGGGATGTGGAGCTCCGCGGCCGGCTCTTCTCGCCGACGCTGAGGGTGCTTCCCCTGGACGGCGCGGAGAGCACGATCGTCTCGCTCCGCGACGTCACCGAGCGGCGCCTGCACGACGAGCGGCGGCTCGATTTCTACTCGATGGTCGCGCACGACCTGCGCACGCCGCTGAACGCGATGACGCTGCGGGTCGCGAACATGCTCGCCAGCGAGGAGCTCGCGCAGCAGCCGTCCCTGCTCGGGGACATGCAGAAGCTCGATCAGCGCCTGCAATCGCTGGTCGTCATGATCAACGACTTCCTCGAGCTCGCGAGCCTGGAGGGGGCGAAGCGCCGCATGGGCCGCGAGGAGGTCGATCTCGTGCCCTTGATCTGGGCCACCATCGAGGACTTCCGGCCGCTGCTCGAGGAGAGAGGCCAGACGTTCGCCGGCCCGGCCCGCCGGGACGACGCCGCGGTGCTCGGCGACGCCAGGCGGCTCGGTCAGGTGCTCTCCAACCTGATCGGCAACGCCATCAAGTTCACGCCTCCGGGCGGGTCGATCGCGGCGCGGGTCGAGGTGAAGCCGCGCTGCGTCGAGGTCTCGCTCGAGGACACGGGCCGCGGCGTCGCGCCGGAGGTCGCGGCCACGCTGTTCCAGCGTTACCAGAGGGCCGAGCACAGCGTCGGCGGCACCGGCCTGGGGCTCATGATCGTCAGGGAGATCGTCGAGGCGCACGGCGGCGTGGCCGGCGTGGAGAGCAGCCCCGGGCGCGGCAGTCGCTTCTGGTTCCGCCTGCCGCGCAGCCGCGGGGCGGCGCTCACCGCGCCTGCCTGAGCTCACCGCCGGACAGCGCGCCGCGCCGGCGCGGGCCGCGCTCAGCGGCCCTGGGCGCCCCGGAGGGGAATCACTCGAGCAGGCTGCGCAGCATCCACGCGGTCTTCTCGTGGAGCTGCAGGCGCTGGGTGAGCAGGTCGCAGGTGGGCTGATCGTTGGCCGCCTCGGCGACCGGGAAGATCTCGCGCGCGGTGCGAGCGACCGTCTCGTGGCCCTCGACGAGGCGCTTGATCATGTCGGTGGCCTTGGGGATGCCGTCCTCCTCCTTGATGGAGGCGAGCGCCACGAACTGCTTGTACGTCCCCGGCGCGGGGAGGCCGAGGGCGCGGATGCGCTCGGCGACGAGGTCCACGGCGAGCGCCAGCTCGTTGTACTGCTGCTCGAACATGAGGTGCAGCGTCTGGAACATGGGCCCTGTGACGTTCCAGTGAAAGTTGTGTGTCTTCAGATAGAGCGTGTACGTGTCGGCGAGGACACGGCCCAGCCCCGCGCCGATCTGCTCGCGGTCCTTGGCGTTGATTCCGATATTGATCTCCATCATGGCTCCTCTCGCGTGTCGTATGCTCTCGGCTCGATGCCCCGTCAACGGCGCCGGGAAAGCCCTCCCTGCGGCGTCCTCCCCCCCGCGCGCCTGACGGCCCGCCAACCTTCGTCCTCGCGTCCCCCGCGTCAATCAGCCCCCCGCTCTTTCCCAGAAGCAGCGGAGGCCCCTGTCGGGGCACGCCCGCACAGGAGACGGGCCCAGATCGGCGTTTTCGGCGCGGAGGCGTACTCCTGTACGCCGAGCACCGAAAACGTCGAGATGGGCCCGTATCCGAAGCGGGCGTGCCCCTCAGGCCTCGCCGATGCTGCGCATTGACAGCATTTCAATCGGGCGCAGCCCGAGCAGCCCATACGACTTCTCCCAGCGCTGCTCCGCCGCCACGTCGAACAGGATCCGCTCGTCGAGGGGCACCGGCAGCCACGCGCCCGAGGCGATCTCCCGCTCGAGCTGCCCTGGCCCCCACCCGCTGTAGCCGAGGAGCACCGTCCTCCGCCGCGAGTCCGTCGCGGCCGCGCCGCGCACGGAGTCGGCCGCGAGCGTGTCGAACGCGCTCCGGGACGACGTGACCCGCACCCGCGAGCCCACCGGGATCACGCCCGTCTCCTCGGCCCCGAGCGACGGATCGAGGCACAGGATCCACCCCGAGCTCGGCTGGACCGGCCCGCCGAGGTAAACCGGCGCCGGGTCCTTCAGGTCGTTGCCGTAGCCGGCGAACGACAGGAGCTCCCCGAGCGACATCGGCGCCGGCCGGTTCACCACGAACCCCAGCGCCCCACCCTCGCTGTGGACCGCCAGGAGCACGACCGTCCTGTCGAAGTTCGGATCGCCCAGGGGCGGCGACGCGATGAGGAACCCAGGGGCCAGCACGCTCGCTTCGCGGTTCATCGGTGATCCTCCCTCGCAACGGCCAACCGGCCACTTCGTCCCGCACGAACCTGCCTGCCCACGTGGCGGGGCCGGACGGGGAGCCGTCCGCACCTTACCCCCGCGCGCCGCGGCAGGCGATTGGGATCTCCCTCCCGGGCCGGGACGAGAGGTATAGTGCGGCCATGTACACGGTCGGCGTCCGCGATCACATCATGGTGGCCCACAGCCTCAAGGGCGAGCAGTTCGGCCCTGCACAGCGCCTGCACGGCGCGACCTACACCGTCAGCGTGGAGGTGGACCGGGAGGAGCTCTCTCCGCTCGGACAGGTGGTCGAGACGAGCGTGCTGCGGGACAACCTGCGCGGCGTGCTCGCCGAGATCGACTACCGCAACCTCGACGATCACCCTGCCTTCGAGGGCAAGCGCTCGACGCCGGAGCTCATCGCGCGCTACATCCACCGCGAGCTCGGCCGCAGGCTCCCGCTGAGCGCCGGCACTGCCCTGACGATCACGCTGCATGAGTCCCCCCTCGTGTGGGTACGCTACCGCGCGCCGATCCGCGGCGCATCGATGATGCCGACCGAGCTGGCCTGATCGTCGCTCTCCGGGCTTGGCACGGAGCCCTGGCCGCGGCACAAGAGCGCGCCGATGACCGAGCCGGTCCGCACAGCGCCGATCGTCCTGAGCTTCCAGGGCGGCACCCTCCGCATCGAGGGCGTCGCGCCGCGCCCCGCGCTGGCGCCGTCCGGCGAGCTCGACAGCAGCGCGCTCGCCGCGGATGCGCCCTCCGTCGACGAGCACGGCGGACCGCCGGGCTCGTCCGCGGAGGGCGCGCCGCTCGATCCCGCGTGCCTCCCCGCGTCCTGCCGCTGGGATGCGCGCGAGCGCGTCTACCGGGTGCCGGCCATCGACTACGCCGAGCTCGTCCTCAGGCTCCGCGCCCGCGGCGTCCCCTTCACCGACGCGGCCCGCCGGTACGAGGCGCTCCCGCTTGCGCCGCTCGCCAAGCACGACCCCTTCCCGTACCAGCGCGAGGCGCTCGACGCGTGGGCCGGGCGGCGCAGCCGGGGGGTCGTCGTGCTCCCGACGGGCGCGGGCAAGACGTTCGTCGCGACGCTGGCGATCGCCGCGCGGCAGCGCAGCGCGCTCGTGGTCGTCCCGACGCTCGACCTCCTGAACCAGTGGTACGACGGGCTCTCCGCCGCGTTCGGCGTCCCGATCGGCCTGCTCGGCGGCGGTTACCACGACGTCCTCGACCTGACGGTGACCACCTACGACTCCGCGCACGCGCACATGGACCGGCTCGGCGCCCGCTTCGGCCTCGTGATCTTCGACGAGTGCCACCACCTGCCGAGCCCCTCGTACGCGCTCGCCGCGAAGATGTGCCTCGCGCCCTTCCGCCTCGGCCTCACCGCGACCCCCGAGCGCGCCGACGGCCGGGGCTACGACGATCTCATCGGCCCGATCGTCTTTCGCCGCGAGATCACCGAGCTCTCCGGGCAGTACCTCGCGGCTTACGACGTCGTCCGGCTCGACGTCCCGCTCTCGGAGGACGAGCGCGCCGCGTACGAGGCGGCGCGCGCCGTGTACATCGGCTTCCTGCGCGCGAACGGCATCCGCATGCCCGAGGGGTGGGGGCAGTTCATCATGCTGAGCTCGCAGTCCGACGCCGGCCGCCGCGCCTTCGAGGCGTACCGCCGCCAGCGGAGCCTCGCCCTCTGCGCGCCCGGCAAGATCGACGTCCTCGCGCGGCTGCTCCACGCCCACCGCGCGGATCGCACCCTGGTCTTCACCGAGGACAACGCCACGGTCTACCAGATCTCGCGGCAGTTCCTGCTGCCGGCGATCACCCACCAGACGAAGGTGAAGGAGCGCAGCGCCATCCTCGAGGCGTTCAACCGCGGGACGCTGTCGGCAGTGGTCACGTCGAAGGTGCTGAACGAGGGGGTCAACGTGCCCGAGGCGAACGTCGCGATCGTCCTGTCGGGCAGCGGCTCGGTGCGGGAGCACGTCCAGCGGCTCGGCCGCATCCTGCGGCGGAGCGAGAACAAGACGGCGATCCTCTACGAGCTCGTTGCCCTCGGCACGAGCGAGCAGCGGGTGAGCGACAAGCGCCGGGAGCACGTTGCTTACCAGTGACCTCGTCCGCGTCCGCCGGCGGGGCGGGCTGGTGATGCCGCAGTACCTGCGCGGCGCGGCCGCCGAGCGCCTGCTCCCGGTCGCGCGCGCGTACATCGACATCCTGTCCCAGCGCGTCGGCGAGAGCCGCGACGAGATCGAGGCCGCGCTCGACGCCATCGAGGTGCCCGCGCGGGATCGCGTCGCCGCGCTCGGCCTGAGGAAGGTGCTCGAGGACGGCTGCGACTACGAGGTGCAGGAGGGCGTCGATCCCGAGGCGCTCCGGCGCGAGCTGTTCCTTGCCGCGGCGGCGGCGCACCGCGCCCTCGACGTCCGCGCCCGCTTCGACCGCGCCGCGGTGCTCGACGAGGTGGCCGCCCGGCTCGGCACGACGCCGGCGGCGATCGACGCGGGGCTCTACGCCGACCTGCGCGGGGCCGAGATCCTCCGGCGCGCGGCCACGGATGCGCCGGAGATCCTGCTGGATCGGTACAACCTGGCGCTGGCGCAGTCGATCCTCCTGCGGGCGACGCAGGTGACGATCCGCGTCGAGGGGGAGAGCGCCCCGCGGTACCGGCGGCTCTTCCGCGCGGCCCGGTTTCACGGGCTGATCCATGTGGTCCAGGGCGATCCGGTCTCCGGCTACACGATCGTGCTCGACGGCCCGTTCAGCCTGTTCGACGCGGTGCAGCGGTACGGCTTGCGGCTCGCGATGTTCCTGCCGTCGGTGCTCGCGTGCGCCTCGTTCCGGCTGCGCGCCGAGCTGCGCTGGGGGCGCGACAAGGAGCCGCTCGCGGTGGAGATCGGCCCGGCGGACGGCCTCCTGTTCCACGGGCGCGAGCTCGCGGAGACGACGCCCGAGCTGGAGGCGTTCTGCGAGGGGTTCAGGAAGCTCGGATCGCCCTGGACCGTGTCGCCGAACGAGCGGCTGTTCGCGCTGCCCGGGGAGGTGGTGTGCGCCCCGGACCTTGTGTTTCAGAACGCGGAGACCGGGGAGGAGGTGTACCTGGAGGCGTTCGGGTTCTGGAGCCGAGACGCGGTGTGGCGGCGCGTCGAGCTGATCCGGAAGGGGTTTCCGGCCAGGATCCTGCTCGCGGTCGGCAAGCAGCTCCGCGTGAGCGAGGAGGTGCTGGGCGAGGAAGAGGCGGGGGAGATCTATGTGTACCGGGCGACGATGTCGCCGCGGGCGGTGCTGGGGCGGCTCGACGGCAAGCGCGGGGGGGCGTGAGGAGCCGGGGGTTCGTGCGCAAAGCGATCATGGGGAGCGGCTCGATCGTGCGAGATCTGCTGCTCAGCGCTGGAGAACAGCGCCGGGATGGGGAGAAAGCTCGGTAGGAGACCCGAGGACCGGCTGGCCGCGCGGGCAGCGGGCGTGCCGAGCTCTCACGGCTCCAGGGTCGCGTAGGCCGCCGTCCACGCCCGCTTCCCGTCCGGTCGCGTGATCCGCGCCCGCACGTAGCGCTCCCCTCCGCGGAGCCGGTACGTCGCCCGCCCCGCCAGCGGCTGCTGCCGCTCCAGCACGCGCCCGCCCCACCCGACGAACTCGACCACCACGCCCGCGGCCACCGGCCACACCGAGAACGCGTCGTCGGCGACCGCGATCCTCCGCAGCCGCGCGCCCGACGACGCGTAGAGCCGTCCCCGGGCGAGCGCGCTGCAGATCGCGGCGCGCGACACCTCGCGCGAGAACACCTCGATGAACCCCCGGCCGGGCCCCGCAGGCGGGGCGTTCGAATCGGCCACGAGCTGGTGCAGGTCGTCCACCGCGACGCCGACGATCCCCCCTCCGGCGAAGCCGCGCGCCGTCAGCAACGTGTCCCACAGCGCCTCGTGCGACGGCCGCGTCGCGTCGCCCGCCGTGTACACGTACGGGTGCCCGCTGTGGATCTCCAGGAGCTCCGCCGCGGGCGCCCCCAGGATGTCGCCGGCCGAGAGCGCCCAGTCGAAATTCGGATGGTTGATGAGCGCCACGCCCCCCTCCGCCCGCACCCGCCGGATCGCCCAGCTCAGCGCCTCGCCCTTGGTCGGGAAATCGCCGCCGCCGATCGTCCGGCCCGTGCAGAGCGCGTTCACGTGCACCGGCCGCCCCTCCGCCCACATCGAGATCTCTTCACCGGGGATGACAGTGAAATTCGACCGCGCCTGGAGCTCCTCGAAGATCGCAGGATCGACGCGCCGGTTATGGTCTGTGAGGGCCACGAACGCATACCCGTTGTCGCGGTACCAGCGGACGACCTCGCGCGGCTCGCTGTCCCCGTCGCTCAGCGATGTGTGTGTGTGGAGGTTCCCGCGCTGGAACACCTGCACGTCGAGCGCCTTCTCGAACCGCAGGCGGCCCGGCGGCCCGTCCGGGAGAGCGGCCGAGTCGGAATCGGAAGCGGACGAGGCGCGCTCCCTCCAGGAGGCGAACGCGAGGACCGCCGCTGCGCCGATGAAAAGGAGGGCTTTCGAGCGGCCGCGCGTCCTCATATGGATGACCAGGACAACAGTATACAGAATGCATCTGCCGCGACCAATTCAATGCGGCGCCTCCGCTCGTCGGCTCTCCGACGCGCCCCTTCCTCGTCGGCCCTCCCCTACCGAACGTCTCGGCGCCCTCGCGCCCGGCTGCATACGTCCTGCGCGACGCGCCCCTGGCCGCCGCGCGCCGCTCACCATGGCGGCCGCTCAGCGGCGGTTGTCGTCTTTCCCGAGCCAGCCCTTGCGGCGGTAGTACGTGAGCAGCCCGATGACGCTCGTCAGCATCAGACACCAGACGAGCGGATAGCCGTAATACCAGTCGAGCTCCGGCATGTTGAACGGCGAGCTCTCGTGGTGGAAATTCATCCCGTAGATGCCCGCGATGGCGGTGACCGGGAGGAAGATCGTCGAGATGATCGTGAGCACCTTCATGATCTCGTTCATCCGGTTCGACATCCCGGAGAGGTGGAGATCCATGAGGCCCGAGCTCAGCTCGCGGTAGGTCTCGATCATGTCCATCAGCTGCACCGCGTGATCGTACGTGTCGCGCAGGTAGAGCCGCGTGTCCTTCGTGATCATCGGGTTGTCCTCGCGGATCAGCGCGTTCACGAGGTCGCGCTGCGGCCAGATGGCGCGCCGCAGCGTGAGCAGATCCCGCTTCAGGTCGTGGATCGGCTTCGACATCGAGCGCTTCGGGTCCAGGACCTCGACCTCCAGGTCCTCGATGCGCTCGCCGAGCCGCTCGAGCACCGGGAAGAAGCCGTCGACCACCGCGTCGAGCAGCGCGTACGCCAGGTAGTCGGCGCCCCGCTGCCGCACCGCGCTGCGGCCGACGCGGATGCGCTCCCGCACGGCCTCCATCGCGTCCCAGTCGGCCTCTTCCTGGACGGTCAGGACGAAGGTCTTGCCGACGAGGATCGCGAGCTGCTCGGTGCGCAGCTCGCAGCGCTCGGTGACCTGCGCCATCCGCGAGATGATGAGGACGTGCTCGCCCCCGTAGACGTCCGCCTTGGGCCGCTGGGGCACGTTGACCATGTCCTCCAGCGCGAGCGGGTGGATCTTGAAGATCTCGCCCAGCCGCTCGAAGGTGGCCTTGTGTCCGAGCCCTCGGACATCGACCCACGTGATGGAGGGCCGGTCGTCCGTGAGGTACGGGATGCACTCGTCGAGGGTCTGGATCTCCTTCTCGGAGACCACCTCGGCGTCGTAGTCGATGACGAAGATCTTCGGCCGCCGCGTGTCCTCGATGACGAGCGTTCCGGGCGGCGACGCCGGCGGCGGCTCGTGCCCGAGCCGATCGCGCCTGGGCCGCTGCGTCCGGTCGAGGTCGGCCCGCTCCTGGGTCCACGAGGTGCGCATCGGCGGCTCGCTGCTGCGCCGCGAGTCAGGGGGTAGCGTGGTGCTCGTCACGGGGGTGGGATGGTAGACCAAGATCCCCCGGCAGGGAGCGCGCACTGGCGCTCGCTCCGCGGCGCCGCGTGGCGTATGCTGATCGGGAAGCGGAGGGGAACGGGCGCTCGCAGGGCCACCGTCGTCCTCCTTGTCCTGCCGGCCGGGGGAGCGCCGCGAGGCGCGCCGGTCTGCGCCTCGCGCCCTTGCCCTTCTGGATGCCCATGGGAACGACCCTCGACATCGCGATCGGCCTCGTCAGCGTCTTCTTCCTGCTCAGCGTCCTCTGCTCGGCCATCTACGAGGCGCTCGCCGGCGTCTTCCGGCTGCGCGCCCTCAACCTCGCGCAGAGCATCGAGATCATGCTGGCCGATCGCGCCCTCGACCCGCACGTGCTCCGGTCCCTCGCGGCCCGCGATGCCGCCGCGCACGCGGCCGCCGCCCCGCGCGAGCCTGTCACGACGCGCTTGATCCGCCGCGCGGCCGAGCTCGTGCGCATCCGGCTGATGCCAGGGCCGCCCTCGAGCCCGCTCGCGGCGGCGTTCCGGCAGCACCCGCTGATCAAGGACCTCAAGTACGGCTGGGTGGGGCCGTCCTACATCCCCTCGCACGCCTTCGTGGCCGCGCTCATCGACACCCTGCGGCACATCGAGTGGCACAACGGCGACGCGCCGTCGCTCCCGCAGGCCGGCGCCGCAGCGCCGTTGCCCCTGCTGGCGAGCGCCGCGGTTGCCCTCCCCGCGACCCCCGCGCCTGCGCCGGCGGGCGACGCCGCATCTGCGCCTCCGCCGGCGGGCGACGCGGCGTCCCTGTCGCCGGCGAGCGCCGCTGAGCCTTCCCCCCCGCCCGCCGGCGCCGCGCCCGCGCCCGCGCCCGCCGGCGCCGCGCCCGCGCCCGCCGACTCCGCCGCCCTCTCGCCCCCGCCCGCCGGCGCCGCGGCGCCTCCGCCGGGCGGCGGGGCCGCGCTGCCGAGCTGCGACGAGGCGCCCCTCGACGAGCTGAAGGGCCTCATCGAGCGGATGCCCAGGGAGAGCGATCTCCGGCGCGCCCTCGCCACGATCGTCGACGGCACGGTCCGGGACATGCGCGAGGCCAACATCCGGCTGGAGCGCTGGTTCAACGACGCCATGGACCGGGCCGCCGGGCGGTACAAGCGCCGCACGCAGCTCCTCATCAGCGCGACGGCGCTCGTCCTGTGCATCGGGTTCAACGCCGACAGCATCAAGCTCGCGAGCGCCCTCTCGCGCGACGCCGTGGTCCGCGCCGCCATGATCACGGCGGCGCAGGAGATGGCGAAATCGGCGCCTCGCGCCGCGCCGCAGGCCGGCGGCATGGACAAGGACGAGGACGTCATGGCCGCGCTCGCCCAGGGTGGAGGCGCGCACTCCCAGCTCACCGGGCTCGATCTCAAGATCACCTGGGGCGTGCAGGCCCCCGAGCAGACGAGCACCCCGGGGCTCTGGAAAGCGCTCTCGGCGATCCTCGGCCAGGGCCTTGTCGCCTGGATCCGCGGGGTGCTCGACCGGCTGCTGAGCCCCGGCATCCTCATCACCGCGGCCGCCGCCTCCCTCGGCGCGCCGTTCTGGTTCGACCTGCTCAACAAGCTCGTGAACCTCAGGACCGTCGGCAAGAGCCCCGAGCCCTACGAGCCCCCGAAGGGCGCCGGACCGGACAGCAGCGTGAACCGCTGACGCCGTACCGAGTCCATCGGCGCGGGCGGCGACGGCGCCCGCGCCGAGCGACGCTTCAACACGCGATCGGGCTGGATACCGGGCCAGGGTGGCTGGGCCCAGCAGCGAGCGGGGTCAGGGGCACGTCGCCGAGTCGTCGTTGTCTATCAGGTCCGCTCGTGGAACGCCGGTCCGCTCACGGAGCTCTCTCGCTTCACAGGTGGGGAGCTTCGGGTTCGTTGTGATCGCGAGATAGAAGTGGATCCGCTTGAGCGAAGAAAGTCCATCGATGCGGGTGAGCTCCGGGTTGTTCGAGATGATGAGATCTTCGTCGATCACCTGGAGCGCAGAAAGTCCATCGATGGAGGTGAGCGCGGCGTTGTTCGAGATGGTGAGATCTTGGTAGATCGTCTCGAGCGCCGAGAGCCCCTCGAGGCTCTCGAGCTTCGCATTGTCGGTGACGAAGAGGTTGGCGAGCTGACTCAGGCCTTCGAGGCCCTGCAAGCTCTCGAGCATCGGGTTGGACTGGAGCGCCACTTCGCCCGTGGCGGTCAGGCTGCGCAGCCCGCCGAGGCTCACCAGGGCGGAGTTGTCCTCGATCCGGATGCCGCCAGCGCGCACCGTCGTCAGATTCTCGAGTCCGTCCAGGTCAGCGAGGCGGTGGTTCGAATGGATGATGAGCGGGCCACCCACGGTCTTCAGGCCTTGAAGCCCCGTCACGCTCGCGAGCGCACCGTTGTTCATGATCGTCAAACTCGCCGCGATGGATTCGAGCCGCTCGAGCCCCTCGAGCGTGGAGAGGTTGCGCGTGTACCGGATGGTGACCGTGCCCGTGACGTGCCGTAGACAGCCAAGGCGTTGCAGCCGATTCACCTCCTCGCTGAGCATCAGGTCCCCCTGGACCTCCGAAATGAGCGGCAAGTCGTCGACATCGACCTGGTGCATCAAATCGAGCGAGCCCGAGTTGGGCCGCGCCGTGGCGCAGTCCAGCTCCGCGGGCGCCCCCGCGCTCCCGCCCCCGCCGCTCGTGCCGCCCGCGTCCATGCCGCCCGAGCTCGCTGCCGCGCCGCCGTTGCCCGACCCAGCCGAGCCGAACATGCCACCCGTGCCGGAGCCTGTGCCCATGGTTCCGCCCGCGCCACTTCCTCCAACACCTCCTCCCGTCGCCGCGTCCCCGGCCTCCCCGGAACCGTCGACCTCGGAGGAGCTTCCTCCTTCACTGTCGCCCGCGACGCCTGGATCGTCAGGAAGCGTCCTGCCGCAAGCCAATGGGACTCCTGCTGCGACTAGCCCAGCCGCCGCAATCGGCGCCCAGTACCCGACCCGCCTGCTGCACACCGGCATCATCGGACCTCCAGCACCCCACGCTGTAAGCGCATGGGGTCACATAGTGTCATTTCGGATGCCTCCCTGTAAACGCATGGGGTCACGTAGTGTCATTTCGGAGGCTCTCCTGTAAACGTCCGGGCACACGTAGTGTCACTTCGGATGCCTTCCTGTAAACGGTCGTTCACACGTCGTGTCCCTCCGCCGGATGCCCGGCCGCCCCCCGCCCCTCACCGCTCGCCGCGGTCGAGCCACGCGCGCGCGTCCTTCTCCAGCAGCGGATCCCCGAGCCGCACCGACAGCTCCAGCAGGTCCTCGTACTCGCGCCGCGCCAGCGCGTCGTTGCGCGCGTTCTTCAGCAGCATCGCCGCCGCCCAGCGGCCCTGCAGCACGTCGCGCCAGTAGCCCTGCTCCTCCGCCTTCGCGACGAGCTCCTTCAGCCGCTCGCGCGCGTCCCCCACCCCCTCCACCCCGTCGAGGTACGCGAGGAACATCCGGTTCGAGGCCGCCACCCGGTCGTACCCCGCCTCGTCCGCCCGCTCCAGCGACTCCGCGAACAGCGCCCGCGCCCGCGCGTGATCGCCCTGCCGGACGCACGCATAGCCCAGGTTGTGCAGGTTCACGACCCCGTCGAAGCGGAGCCCGAGCGCCCGATCCAGCTCGAGCGCGCGCTCGCTCGCCCGCACCGCGGCCCGGAAATCCCCCGCGTAGAGCTCGACCATCGCGAGCAGCTTCGCCCGCACGGCCTCCACGCCCAGGTCCCCCGACGCCGAGGCGGCCTCCGAGCGCGACAGCGCCTCCATCGCGCCGGCCCGATCGCCCGACGTGGCCCGCGCCAGGGCGACCGACAGGAGCCCCCGCAGATCCTCGATCGGCCCGAGCGCGTCGAGGTCGAGCGCCGCGCGCCGCGCGCGCGCGAACTGCCCCTGCAGGCACGAGACCTCCACGTCCACCATCAGCGCCTCGCGCAGGAGCTCGCGGCGCCCGACCGCCATCTCGACCACGTCGTCGAGCAGGTCGTGCGACAGCCGGAACAGGTTCGTCGCCCCGAGCGCGCGCGCGAGCTCGATGCGCGCCTTCACCCGGAGCTCGAGCGACGCGCCCGCGTCCACGCGCGTCAGGATCCGGTCCGAGACCGCCGAGAGCGACGGCGCGCGCCGCCCGTGGCCGACCGCCCTCGAGAGGATCGCCACCCACCCGCCGAGCTCACCCGGGTCGCGCCGCGCGACGTCCGCCAGCTCGAACGCCCGCGTCATCGCGGCGATCGCCCCGTCGAACTGGCCCACGCGCGCGCGGACCCCCGCCGCGCGCGCGAGGTGCCCCGCCGCGCCGTCGGCGTTCCCGAGCGCGAGCGCCTCGTCCGCCGCGCGGCCGAGGTGCCGGTCGACCAGCGCGAGCGCCGCCGGATCGTCCCCGCCCACGCGCTCCAGCCACTCGGCCGCGAGCCAGTGGCCGAGCGCCCGATCCGCGTCCGTCAGCATCTCGTACGCCGCGTCCCGCACGAGCGCGTGGCGGAACGCGAGCTCCACCTCCCCCCGCAACATCGACTCGGGCCGCGGCTCGAGCAGCTCGCGCTTCTCCAGCGTGAGCAGCCACGACTCCAGCTGCGGCACCTGCCCGCCCCCGCCGAGCAGCGCCTCCAGCCCGCCCCGCCAGAACACCTCGCCCATCACCGCCCCGGCGCGCAGCACCCGCCGCGCCTCGGGCTCGAGCGCCGCGATGCGCGACTGCATCATCGCGAGCACCGTCTCCGGCACCTCCCCCGCCCGCCGCTCCACCGTCGCGCGCACGAGCTCCTCGAGGAAGAACGCGTTGCCCGCCGACCGGTCGATCAGCGCCGCGAGCTCGGCCGCCGGGAGGTCGTCGCCGAGCACCTCCCGCACGATCCGCTCGCACGCGCGGCGCGACAGCTCCCCGAGCCGCATCTCGGTCGCCTCGCGCTCCTCCCACAGGTCCGGGAACGCCTCGCGCACCCCGGGGCGCGCCAGCGCCAGCACCATCAGCGGCTGGTGCCGCAGGTGCCGGAGCGCCGCGTCGATGGTGTCCACCGTGCCGCGGTCGCTCCAGTGCACGTCGTCCAGCACGATCAGCACCGGCTGCGCGTCGCTCTCGGCCCGCAGGAGGTCGAGGAACGCCCGCCGCGTCTGCTCCTCCAGGACCGCGCGGTCCTGCCGGGCCGCCCGCAGCGCCGAGCTCTCCGGGAACGGCGCCTCGCAGAGCTCGCCGAGCAGCTCGGTGACCCGCTCCCGCGCGGCGGCGCCGACGTGCCGCGCGACCCGCGCCGCGAGCTTCTCCCGCCGCGCCTCGATCGGCTCGTCGCCGAGCAGGCCCGCCTCCCGCCGCACGAGCTGCGCGAGCAGCCCGAGCGCCGCCCCGCCGCGCATCGGATCGCCGTGCGCGCGCCACACGGCGACCGGCTCGCTGCGCGCCCCGACCCGCCGGATCAGCTCGTTGCCGAGGCGCGACTTGCCGACGCCGGCGCCGGCCGTGACCAGCACGACCCGCGCGACCCCCTCGGTGGCGCACTCGTCGAGCAGGTCCTCGAGCGCCCGGAGCTCCCGCTCGCGCCCCACGCACGGCGTCGCCTTCCCGAGCACCTTGCGCCCGCCGTCCTCGGGCTCGCGCGCGCCGAGCAGCGTGGGGCCCTGGCTGCCCGCGGCGATCTCGAAGCGGTCGCCGAGGAGCGCGGCCGTCATCCGGTCGATGAGCACCGGCCGGCCCGACGACGGATCGTCCGTGGCGTGGCGGACGCGCGCGTCGAGCAGCGCGCCGGCGCGGTCGATGACCTGCCCCACCGCCTGCGTCCCGGCGATGACGTCCCAGCCGGTCGCCAGCGCCACCCACGCCCCGGGCAGGAGCGCGTGGATCGAGAGGGCGCAGCGGGCCGCGTTCCCGGCGAGATCGGTCGGCGAGCCCGCGCCGGCGACGACCGCGGCGACCGAGCCGTCGGCGAGCACCTCCAGGACCGCGCCGTGCGACTGCGCGGCCTGCCGGACCTCGTGGAACGGCGTGGTCGGCGGCGGCGCCGGCCGGGGCTTCACCAGCGGCATCGGCGCGAGCAGGTCGGCGGGCAGCGCCTCCTTGCTGCCGGACACGACGGTGGCGTGGTGGCCCGACAGCATCGTGTCGTTGATCCGCGGCGGCGGGCTGAAAAGCCCCTGCGGGCGGCCCGACGGCGGGCCGCGCTTGCCGGCGCTCATCTCGGCCGCGAGGACGACGCTGACGAGCCGCCGCTCGCTCTTCGTCAGCGCGGGGGTCGGCAGGCCGTTGCCTGTCGACATGTTGCCCTCGACGACGCTCAGCATCCGGAGCTCGGCGGCGACCTCGCCCGCGTCCCCGGGCCGCTCCGCGGGGTTCTTGGCAAGCAGCCGGGTCACGAGCAGATCGAGCGGCGGCGGGATGTTCGGGCAGAAGGTGCTCGGGCGCGGCGCGGCCTCGAAGAGCACCTTGGCGAGGACGGACAGCGGGTGCTGGGCGACGAACGGCGAGCGCCCGGTGAGGCACTCGAACAGGAGGCACCCGATCGAGTAGAGGTCGGCGCGCGCGTCGACGTCGAGATCGCCGCGGACCCGCTCCGGCGCCATGTAAGCGGGCGTGCCGATCGCCGCGCCGGTGAGGGTGAGCTCGTAGGTCGCGTCCGCCTGGCGCGCGATGCCGAAGTCGATGAGCTTCGCGCTCCCGATGTCGCCGCGGGGCAGGAACACGTTGGTCGGCTTGAGGTCGCGGTGCACGATGCCGCGCGCGTGGACGGCGGCGAGCGCCTCGGCGACGCGGCCGACGAGCATCAGGCTCGGCTCGATCCCGAGCGGCCCGCGCGACAGCCGCGCGCCGAGGTCCTCGCCCTCGAGCCATTCCATGGCGAGGTAGTAGAGCCCGTCGGCCGTGACGCCGTGGTCGATGTAGCGAGCGACGGCGGGGTGCTCGAGCTCGGCGAGCAGGCGCGCTTCCCGCTGGAAGCGCACGACGTGCTCCCTGCCCTGGTTGAAGATCACCTTGAGCGCCACCGCCTGGCCGCTCTGCCGGTCGACCGCCCGCCACACCGCGCCCATCCCGCCGGAGCCCGCGAGGCGTTCCAGCTGGAAGCGGTTGGCGAGGACGTGACCTGAATGCATGGCGCAAGTATCGGGGTGCTGACCTTCGCGGTCCAGAGCGGCGTCACGCAGCTCTCGCCCTCCCCGTCCGTGGACACCCTTGCTGGATCTCGCGCCAGCGCGCCTGTCGGTCTCGCGTGGGCCCGAGTGGGCCCGGGCGCGACGGCGCGGCGCGCCGCCTGCGCCGCCGCGTCGGGGGCCTCAGCTGGCGAGGCGCTCGATCCGCGCGTCGACCTCTCGCTCGGCGTTCAGCCAGTCTTCAACGGGGTTGTTCCGGAAGCCGGCCCTCTCGGCATATCCGTAGGCCACCTTGGCGATCACGCGGTGCCGCTCCTCGCGCGACAGGCGCGAGGGCGGCGGCGCGGCCTTCGGGGCCTCGACGCGCGCGCGACCGGCCGCGCGCGCCGCGGCCGGAGAGGGCCTCTCGACGGCGGCGGGGGCGGAGACCGCGCTCGGCGGCTGCGCCGACGTGGCCGGGGCAGCGAGCGGGCTCGGGACCTTCGTGGTCTTCGTGCGGGCCGGGGTCTTGCGCTTCGAGCTCATCTCGTCGTCTCTCCTTTCGGGTACACGGGTCGACTAACCCAGGTCCGCGCTCACGCACAAATTTTGAGCACGTAGTTCCTCGTCGGGCAATCCACGCCCGGCGACGCCCTGATGACGCCCTGGCGACGCCCGGCGACGCCCCGTCGGGATCTCCCTTCCACCAGAGCGTGGTTCGCGGTAGAGTGGATGTCGCTGACCGGGTGAGATCATCCGGCATGTGTCAGTCATCGTCCCTCGTTGGTCCTCGTCGCGGCTCGTCCGCCATCGTCCATCGTCGTTCCCGGTGGCTCATCGCTGGTCGCCGCCTGCGCTGAGGGCAGCACGGTAATGTAGACAACGGCAGACGCGGCGCCCGCCGTCTGCCCTCGAATTATCCACGAATCGAGGAGATGCGATGTGGAAGCAAGCGCAGCCCCTTCCCGGCGCACGGAACACCTCCGCTGGTTCGGCGGTGGGATGACGCGCGTCCTCTGGCTCGAGGATGACAGCGAGGTGCGCGTCGTCGGCGCCTCGGAGCGCTGGGTGCGCGCGATGGAGCGGCTGCGCGAGCTCTCGGGGCACGAGCGCGCGCCGCTGCTCATCGCGGGCGAGCCGGGCACGGGCAAGGAGCTCTGCGCGCGCCTGCTGCACGCGGCGAGCCCGCGGGCGGGCGGGCCGTTCGTGGCGGTGAACGCGGCGCGCCTCCCGGCCGAGCGCCTGCGGGAGGAGCTCTTCGGCGTGGGGGCGGGGGTAGGGGCCGGGCTGGGGGTGGGGGCCGGACTGGGGGCCGGGGCCGACGGGCGGCATGCGGCGCGCCCGGGGCTGCTCGAGCTGGCCCAGGGGGGCACGCTGTTCCTCGACGAGATCGGCGCGCTCCCGCTCGAGCTCCAGCCGCGGCTGCTGAGCGTGCTCGACGGCGAGCCGCTCTGCCGGAGCGGCGGCGGGGAGGCGCTTGTCGCGGACGTGCGCGTCATCGCCGCCACGAGCCGCGATCTCGCCGCGCGCGTCCTGGACCGCTCGTTCCACGAGGGTCTTCACGGGCGCGTCGGCGCGCTCGGGCTCGCGCTCCCGCCGCTGCGCGAGCGCGACGGCGACGTGCGCCGGCTGGCCGAGCACTTCCTGGAGCGCCAGAGCGTCGCGGCGGGGCTCCCGAGCGGCGGGATCTCCCCGCGCGCGCTCGCGCAGCTCGAGGCGTACCCCTGGCCGGGGAACGTCGGCGAGCTCCGGAGCGTCGTCGAGCGCGCGTTCCTCCTGGCGCACGGTGCGCCGCTCGATCTCGAGCACCTGCCGCCCGAGATCGGCGCGGCGGCGCCGCGGCCGGCCGCGCCCCCGCGGTCGGGCCCGCCGGGCGCGCTGCGGCCGTCGCCTCCGGCGCGGGGCAGCGCGTCGCTCGGGGAGGCCGTGCGCCGGCACATCCTCGCGGTCTACGCCGCCCAGGGCGGCAACGTGACCCGCACGGCGAGCGCGCTCGGGATCACGCGGGTCTCGCTTCGCCGGCACCTGCGCCAGTACCTCGCCGCGGGCGCGCGCGACAAGGAGCCGTTGAGTAGCCGCTAGATCTGCGGGGCAGAAATCCTGTGAGGGCTCTGCCTCGCGAGCGAAGAGAGATTTCAACGCAAAGACGCAAAGAGCGCAAAGACGCAAAAATGAACGAGATTTGTTCTATTTGCGACCTTGCGACTTTGCGTTGAAATCTCTCTCCGGATCCCTGGCCGGACTCCTGGTGGGTGGAACCAGCTCTGCGGGCTGCTCGGAGCACGTCGGACTACGCACCGCCGGCGCAAGATGGCGCCCGTCGGGCGGTGATGGCTTGGGGTTGGGGTTCTCCACGAACGCCGGCGAGGCGACACTGCTCCGTTGCGAAGGGCGCATCGGCCGGCCGGTGACGTCCCGACCTCCGGCGAGGTCGCCTCCACCGACGCGTCGCAACCTTGCGTCGTTCGAGTCGCCTAATCGCCGCGCACCGACGGGTTGACATATCGGGTTGGCCGTAGGCTACGCTACCCCCTCACGATGCGCAGGAGGGGCACGAGGGGTGGGATCGGATGGTTCGGCGGTCGACCCAGGAGCGGCGGTCCGTGGGCCCGGAGGCGATCACGCCGAGCTGGCCGCGATCGAGTGCGGCCTTGACCGCATCATCAAGCGCGCGTGCTTGCTGTGGATCGACGGGCCGGCCGAGCGCACGCGCCCCCTCGAGCTCGATGGACCTTCACGAGGCAGACGATGCTCGGCGTGCGGGCGCCCGGCGATGGCGAGCCGCGAGGCCCAGGACCGCCGTCCCCGCCCAGGTCGATCACCCGACCAGATTCGCCGGGACAAACGAGGCGGATTTTCCGGAACCAACCATCGGCGTGGGAGTGCGCAAGTTGCGACGACTCGAGGTTATTTTGCCCGGATCCCGGTCGCACGGTGCGCGGTACGATCTGTACCGATCTCGTGGCGTGATCAGCCGGGGCGTCGGCGACCTAGCGACGGGAATATGTGGTTATGCACCGGCGGTCTACTTCCGGATATGCGCTGATAGGTCGCGGAGGTCGCGGCCTACCTCCGGGAATACAGAAATAGGCCGCGGAGAGATGCGGCTCATCCGCGGGAATACGAAGATGGGCCGCGGCGGCTCGCAATCTACACATGCTGAACGACGAAGATAGGCCGCGTGTCACAGCTGATTGCGACGTTGGACAGCATGTTTTCGAGCGAGGTAAGGCGCTGATGGAGGCCGGAATCACGCTGCTCACGTCCCCAGACTTGGCTACGTACGTGGACCATCGAATCCGCCAATCGCGCGAGTCCGGTCAGGGTGGGACGCCACCGTCGCACTTCTTCACTGCCGACGAGGGACCAACGGCGGAGAGACTGCGTGCTGAGCGCGCGGACGGATGGAGCAAGCCAGTGTCGGATCCCTGTTGGCTGCGAACGTGGGGTGCCTGGGTGGACGGAGCCCTTGTTGCACATATAGAACTGCGCGGGGCGACGTACAGGGCAGCTCTTCATCCCGCTACGCTGGGCATGGGCGTGGAGCGCCGTTTTCAGCGAGCAGGCATCGGAACACGGTTGATGGAGACGGCTCTTGCCTGGGCACGAGCGGAGGCGTCACTTCATTGGATCGATCTCGGGGTCTTCTCTGACAATCACGCAGCCCTGTGCCTCTATGACAAGCACAGCTTCATCGAATGTGGTCGGGTCGACGATGCGTTTCGTATCGATGATAGAAGCATCACCGCGCTGCAACTGCGCCTTCGAATCAAGGGCTACGCACCTTGAGCCAAGGTTCTCTTCTCGATGTACGATGCTGTCCAACAAGCCGATGGATCCGACGGACCTTCGGCCCGCGGCTCATCGGCCATCCGTTGGGCAGCCCCCGGAATAGCCCAAGGAAACGGTAGCGATGCCAGCGCGTTCGAACATCCTGCAACGCTTGGTGCTCGAGGTTCACAAGGATCTCGGTCCTGATTGGACCGTTGCGGAGTCCCGCCTTTTGCGTGACGCACGCACTGGCGAAGATCGCGAGGTGGACGTCGTTGCCGAGTCGTCCATCGGTGGGTACTCGATCATGTTAGGGATCGAGGTGCGGGACCGAAGTCGCCCCGCCGACGTCACATGGGTGGAAAGCATGGCCCAGAAACATGCCGACCTTCCAACGAACAAGCTGATCCTCTGGTCGGCGAACGGCTTTACCGATGCGGCGAGACGCAAGGCCGAAGCATTGAAAGCGGTAGCGGTTGATCCCGTCGAGAGCACCGCCGTCCCGTGGTCCAGTTTCGCGCGCAACCTCGTGGGCGGTTTCATCAAGCTCGTGCACGTCCAGTTTGACACTGTGATCGATGTAACGCTCGCTGACGGCGCCGGCGCGCGGTGGCAGGCGGGCCGAGAGACGATCTTGACGGACGAGGTTGGAACCCGCGCCGCGACAGTAGGGGCGATCCTTGACCAGGTTACCCCCCACTTGCGCACCGCGGTGCTCGATCATGCGAAGAATGGCGCCGGCGACTTCCACGCCGTCTTCACGCCGCCGCTTCCCTGCTGTGTTGTCGGTCCAACCGGTGAGACCGGGGGTGTGCGGAGAGTGATCTTCTCGATGGCGACGCAGACGGATACCGCCGCCTTGGATACCCGCTCAGTTCTTTGGAACGACGCGGTCACCAGCATTGCTGAAGCACAGTTCGAGAAGGGCGAAGTGCGCGTTGTCGCGCGCGAGACGGCGAACGCGCCGGCTGAGATCTCCGCTGTCCAGCTTCCCCGACCTGAGCGAAGTAAGGGTCGTCCATGACCAAGGCTGCCCAACAAGGGCTTGCAGCACGACGGGGCAGCCAGGGTAGCTTCGCTCGCCAGCACGCCCTGAGGCTGAAGCCCAAGCCGTTGGGCGGACACAACGGCCTGTCGGACAATTCCTGCACCGCGCCCGCCAGGGAGCGGCGGCCGCTTGCAGCGGAAACGGTGGACGGACCGTTGCTGGCCGCCATCACGACGCTGAACCGACTGCGCCCGCCCCCGCCGGGCATCTGCGCCTCGCACGATTCCCGACCCTCAGCTGAGCGCCTGCGCAGCTGGCCATGTTGACGCCGGGAGCGCGCCCGTTTATCCTGCTGGCATGAACTACCAGCAGTTGATCACGATCGAGCCAGGCAAGCGCGGCGGTAAGCCGTGCATCCGCGGGTTGCGGATTACAGTGACTGACGTTCTGGAGTATCTCGCTTCTGGCATGTCGGCAGAGGAGATCCTTGCCGACTTTCCGGATCTGACTGCGGAAGACGTGCGTGCCTGCCTGGCGTTCGCGGCCGACCGAGAGCGTAGGCTTTGGGCGGTGCCGCCGACGTGAAGCTGCTGTTCGATCAGAACCTGTCGCATCGGCTCGTCGCCTTGCTGGCGGAGCACTATCCTGCATCCGTTCATGTCCGGGATGTCGGGCTCAGCGCTGCCGATGATCAAGTCGTCTGGAGCTTTGCCGCCCAGAACGGACTTGCAATTGTTTCGAAGGACTCAGACTTCCAGCAGCGAGCATTCCTCTACGGCCATCCGCCCAAGATAATATGGGTGCGCTTAGGGAACTGCACGACAGCCGCAGTTGCAGCCTTGCTCCGAGCGCGGTACGACGACGTGCTCGCCTTCGAAGCGGACCCGACGGCAGCCTTCCTCGTGCTGTCTTGATTGGCTGAGGAGCAGCCCAACAGGCGCTGGTGCCGACGCCGCTTCGCGGCGTGGCACACCGCCAAATCGTTGGACGGCGGAGAAACAATGCGACCCATGATGCTGACGAGTTTCGTGTGTCTTGTTGTAACGACAATGGCGTGCCATCCCGCGCCGCTCTCCCCTCGCGAAGCGCCTCCTGTGACCGTAGACATCGCCTCAGCAAAGGAGCCAGCCGCGACGCGGCTGTCCGCGATGGGGTGCTCTGTCCAGCTTCCTGGCTCATGGAAGCGCGTCGACGGCAACGCTTCCACAAACGAATCCTGGTCAGCGGAAGCCGTGAATGGCACCGAGGCGCTTTCGGTGCTCCCTATGGCGTGGCACGTCCGGGAACCTCAAGCCGAATTGCGAATGGGTTTGGATGACATCCTGAACCTTCGCCGCGAAGCGGACGTCGAGCAACGTGGGCCACGGGCTGTGCTATCGCAGCCCGAACTCCTGGACGACCCGAACAGCCCGGCCAAGTTGTATATCACGTTCGATCCGGAAGCTCGCGTAGTGTTTGCTACCATGGTCCGAGCGACTCCGAGTCTGGCCTGCGTGCTGTTTCTGACGCGTGAAGCCACTAGTTCAGACGGCTTTTTGCAGTATGCAAAATCGGTGCTTCGCACGGTAGTGGTCGAGAGATGACGACGCCGCACGCTGCTCCGCCAAGATGTATACAGCATGGGACCGACCCGGGTCACGCTCTGCGGTGGATGCACGGTCAATGCAAGCGTCGGCGGCGCGGTCAAGATTCTCGGGGAGTTGGGCCGCAGGAGAAGTCGATGAAACGCACGTGGACAATCATTGGGGTCGCTGATGTGGCTCGCAGCTTCAACTGGTATCAATCGCTCTTCGGTCAGCCAGAATCGGCACCTGCTCATGATTATTTCGGGCAAGTCCTCGACACGGACGGGACGGTCCTGCTTTGTTTTCACAAGTGGGGAGGCCATGAGCACCCAACGCTGATCAGTCCCGATCGCGCGGAGCCTGGTAATGGTCTATTGCTGTTCTTCCGGGTGGATGATTTCGACGAGGCGCTGTCACGCGCCAGAGCACTTGTCAGTCAACTCGCGGAGGAGCCCCAGACGAATCCGGCCACCGGGACCCGAGAGTTCGCTCTCCGCGATCCGGACGGTTACTACGTCATGGTCAGCGCGCTCGCTTGAACGTGCATACGTTCCTTCGCGCGGCGGAACATGGCTTCCGAACAGTGCACGTCTTCGGCGCGTAGCACCGAAGCCCGAGGTCCTCGATCATCTTGTCACGGAGCTTTCCCATGGCTCGTCTCCTGGTTGCCCGGCGCGGGCATGCGCCGGGTGCTCAGGAGCGATCCATCGGGAAAGGCGCGCTCGAGTCGGCGCTGCGCGCGGGCCCTTCGCTCCGGGCGCGGCTCGCGGTGTCGCTACGACGGCGTCTCAGGATGCGACAACAGCTGCCTTGCGCGGCTTCGTTCAACAAGGCGATGAATCAGACGGGCTTTGCCCGCTGATGATCGCAGAAGCACCTGGTCGACTGAGGTCAAACCTCGAATCCAGGCGCCTCGGTCGAGGTTCGTCCTCGAGAAGAACGACAAGTCCTATAGAGCTACGTGCGCGCGAAGTACGTGCCGTGCTCGAGGTCGGCGAGCAGGCCGGGCTGCTCGGGCTTCCAGCCGAACCGCGCCTGCGTGAGCGCGCTCGACGCGGGGGTGTCGAGCGCGAAGAACGCGCCGAGCCAGCCAAAGTGCTCCTTGGGGACCGACTCGACCGGCAGGCCGAGCTTGCGGCCGATCACGCCGGCGATGTCGCGGGTCGGAATCCCCTCGTCGCCGACCGCGTGGAGTCGCGCGCCGGCCGGCGCCTTCTCGAGGGCGAGCGCGAACAGCCGCGCGGCGTCGCGACGGTGCACCGCGGGCCACCGGCTTTCGCCATCACCGATGTACCCGGAACGCCCGCTCTTGCGCGCGATCTCGATCAGCATCGGGACGAACCCGTGGTCGTCCTCACCGTGGACCGATGGCGGCAGCCGCAGCGAGGACACGCGCACACCGCGGCTCGCGAACGAGAAGGCGAGCTGCTCGGAGGCGGCCCGCGCGCCGCCGGTCGACACGTCCAGCATCTCCTCCTCGGTGACGGCGCGGCCCGGCGTGAAGCGCGCAATGCCGGAGGTGATGACGAGCGGGCGTTCGGAACCGACGAGCGCGCTGCCGAGCGCCTCGATCGCGTTGCGGTCCTTCTCGCAGTTGCCGGCGCGGTCGGTGAAGTCGTCGTGGGAGAACGCGCAGTGGATCACCCCGTCGCAGGCGGCGGCGCCGCGGCGCAGGCTATCGAGATCCATGAGCTCGCCGCGGTGCACGTCGACGCCGGCGGCGGCGAGCTTGGCGGCGGACGCGTCCGACCGCGCGAGACCGAGCACCCGGTGGCCGGCGCGGAAGAGCTCGGGGACGATGGCGGAGCCGACGAAGCCGCTGGCTCCAGTGAGGAAGACACGCATGGGACACCTCTCCTTGTTTCGCCATCACCATGGCACCGCCGCGGCGCGCGCGAAATACACGGTCGTCTCCAGTTCTTGCCCGATCGTCTACGCGGGGCTAGGCTGCCACCATGTTCGCCGGGCGGGACCAGTTGAAGAGCCTCATCGCGCGGTGGTGCCCCAGCGACGGCGTGCACGCCTCGCCGGTGCCCGGAATTTCTTGCATCAAAGTCTCGCGCCAGGATCAGCGCGCGAAGCGGCACTGGCGCGCGTCGTTCTGCATCATCGTGCAGGGCACGAAGGAGATCCTGCTCGAGGGGCAGGTCTATCGCGAGCGCGAGCCGCACTACATCGTTAGCCCGATCGACCTGCCGGTGACGAGCCGGGTCGCGGGCGTGTCGTCGGCGCACCCATTGCTGTGCCTGAAGATGGACTTCGATGCGGTCGCGCTGCGCGAGGTTGCGGCGCAGCTCGACCGCGCGCGGCCGGAGGACCTCGAGCACCCAGGGCGCGCGATCTTCATCGGCAAGGCGAGCGACCGCATGCTCGACGCCGCGCTCCGGCTGGGCACGCTGTTCGTGACGCCCGACGACGCGACCGTGCTCGCGCCGCTCGTGATGAAGGAGCTGGTCTTTCACCTGCTGAAAGGCCCCGACGGCCCGGCGATCCGCCAGCTCGTGCGCGCGGGCAGCCAGGCGCACCGCATCGCCGAGGCGATCCATCGCCTGCAGGCGTCGCTCGACAAGGACGCCGACATCGCCGCGCTCGCGCGCACCGCAGGGATGAGCCGGGCGGCGTTCTTCAAGCGGTTCAAGGAGGCCACCGCCATGAGTCCGCTGCAGTACCAGAAACGCCTGCGCCTGCTCGAGGCGCGCCGCCTGATGGTCGAAGAAGGTTTGGGCGCCGAGGCCTCGGCGTTCCGCGTCGGCTACACGAGCGCCTCGCAGTTCAGCCGCGAGTACTCGCGCATGTTCGGCAACTCGCCGCTGCGCGATACCCGCGCGCTGAAGCAGACGGCCGCGGTCGTCCAGGACATGTAGTCCGTAAACACCAGACCCGGCAATCGCTTGCCGGGCCGGTATCTGTGCGGTCATGCCGATCAATGCCTTCGCTGGGAGCACAGGCGAGGAGGCCGGGGAGCGGGGTGGAGCCCCGACGGAACCAGCGCCGCGCCTGTGGGCGACGCGACAGCATGGGCGGAGCGTCGCTTTTCTCCGCGCCGCTCAGGTCGACTTTCCGCGACGCCTGCGCAGACACGTCTCCTGCGATCGGATATTCGTCGAGGCCATGTTGCGCCGCCGCATTGCCCTCGTGTTGGCCGCTGTCTCCGCTGCCACGCTCCTCGCCGTCCCGCTCGCGTGTGGGAACGATCACGAGCTCGACGCCGGTCACGGAAAGGGCACCGGCGGCGCCGGGGCGGCCGGCGGCTCCGGGGCGGCCGGCGGCTCCGGTGCGGCCGGCAGCGCCGGGGCGGCCGGCGGCGGTGGCGGCGATTGGCAGGGCGACGTGCTCTGTCCGACGTCGTTCACGTTCACCGCGCCCCCGGGGGCCACGGACGTCCGCGTCCCTGGCGAGTGGAACGGCTTCGATCTCGGCTCCGCCCCGCAGCTCCTCGAGGGCGGCGCGCAGGGCCAGCGCGTGGCCACGGTCGACCTGCCTCCGGGGCTGCACGCCTACAAGATTACCTATCGGTCCGGCAGCGACGTCTCATGGGTGCTCGACCCGGCGGAGGGGCGCCGCAAGTACGTCGACGGCGTCGAGAACTCGGCCGTCAAGGTCCCCGACTGCCGCCTTCCGGCGTTCTCGGTCGCCTCGAGCCAGGTGACCCGGGCCGCCGCCGGAGAGGGCGCCTTCGAGGCGCGGCTCGCGTACCGGGACGGCATCGAGGGCGCGGGCCCGGACGCGGCCGCGTTCGAGGCGATGCTGCAGGACCAGGACGGGGACGCGCGCCCGCTCACCGAGCAGGAGCTCTCCGTCGACGAGCGCGGCGACGTTCGCATCGACGTGCGGGGCCTCGCCGACGGCAAGCACCGGATCACCCTGCGCGGGGCGACCCGGAGCGGCCGTGTCGGCGAGCCGCTCCGGCTCGTCTTCTGGGTCGAGGCCAAGCCGTTTTCCTGGGAGGACGCGCTCATCTACATGGTCGTCACCGATCGTTACCGCGACGGCGATCCGGACGTGAACGCTCCCGCCACGCCGGGCGCCGATCCGCGGGGCGACTGGGCCGGCGGGGATCTCGAGGGGCTGAGGCAGGCGATCGAAGAAGGCACCCTCGACGCGCTGGGGGTGCGGGCCATCTGGCTCACGCCGTTCCAGGAGAACCCCGCCGGCGCGTACCCGGCGAGCGATGGAGTCCACCAGGTGACCGGGTATCACGGGTACTGGCCCATCAAGGCGCGCGAGGTGGATCCGCGGCTCGGCGGCGCCGAGGCGCTGCGCGCGATGGTGGCCGAGGCGCACCGCCACGGGATCCGCGTGCTCCAGGACTTCGTTGTGAACCACGTCCATGAAGATCACGAGTACGTCGCGTCGCATCCGAACTGGTTCCGGACGGGGTGTGTCTGCGGCACAGACGGCTGCGACTGGACA
Organism: Sorangium sp. So ce887; assembly: GCF_051521455.1. Classification (NCBI taxonomy): domain Bacteria; kingdom Pseudomonadati; phylum Myxococcota; order Polyangiales; family Polyangiaceae; genus Sorangium; species Sorangium sp. So ce887. The sequence goes on from NZ_CP150354.1 coordinate 9,655,575, forward strand.
TCGCACGCGCTCGACTGCATGTTTGCGGGGTATCTCCCCGACGTGAACCACACGGTGCCGGAGGCCAACGCCGCGTTCGTGGAGGATGCGATCCACTGGCTCGACGCGTTCGATCTCGACGGGCTCCGGGTGGACGCCGTGAAGCACGTGGAGGAGATCGCGACGCGCAACCTCGCCGCGGAGGTCCGCGAGGCGTTCGAGCCGGCCGGCACCCGTTACTTCCTGATGGGCGAGACGGCGATGGGCTGGAGCGACTGCGGACAGGGCGCGTCGTGCAACGACGAGAATTACGGGACGATCGCGAAGTACATCGGTCCTCAGGGGCTGGATGGCCAGTTCGATTTCGTCCTCTATCACGGGGTCTCCTACCGCACGTTCGCCTGGGGCGACGCGGGCATGCTGCACGCCGCGTACTGGGTCGAGGACGGGCAGAAGCGGTGGCCGGAGGGCGCGATCATGACGCCGTACCTCGGCAGCCACGACACGGCCCGGTTCGCGACGCTCGCCGACTACCGGGGTCAGGACGCGGCGCACGATCGGGATATCCCGAACCACCAGTGGTCGGACACCGCGGAGAGCCCGGAGTCGCCCGAGGCATATGCCCGCGTGCGCCTGGCGATGGCGTGGCTCCTGGGCCTCCCCGGCGCGCCGTTGCTCTATTATGGCGACGAGTACGGCGAGTGGGGCGGCGCCGACCCGAACAACCGCAGCCTGTGGCGTCCGGAGGAGGATCTCGCGCCCGACGAGCTGGAGACGCTCGATTTCGTGCGCCAGCTCGGCGTCGCGCGCCGGGACATCCCCGCGCTCCGCCGCGGCGCCTACGTGAACCTCACCGCCACGGAGGACACGCTGGTCTTCGGCCGCCGGCTCGCCGAGGGGAGGTCCGCGGTCGTGGCGCTCACGCGCGCTGGGACGGCGCAGAGCCTCTCGGTCGAGGTCGCGCAGGCGCTGGGCCTGCCGGCCGGCACCGAGCTCACCGACGCGCTCGGCGGCGGGGCCGAGGTGGTCTCCGCGACCGGCATGCTCTCGATGAGCATCCCGCCGGGCGGGGCGGTGATCCTCGCGCCGTGATCCCTCGGCCCCGCGCCGCTCAAGACGCGACGCGCACAAGCAGCTTGCCGAAGTTCTCGCCCTTGAGCAGCCCGATGAACGCCTCGGGCGCCTTCTCCAGCCCCTCGACGACATCCTCGCGGTATTTGATGCGGCCCTCGCTGATCCAGCGGCTCACCTCCCGGAGGAACTCGGGGCGCTGCTCGGCGAAGTCGCTGACGATGAAGCCGCGCAGCGCCAGGCGCTTCGAGAGCACCTGTCTCATCAGGCCCGGCAGGCGGTCCGGCCCGGGCGGCGGCGCGGTGTCGTTGTAGTGGGCGATGAGGCCGCACACCGGCACGCGGGCGAAGGGGTTCAGGAGCGGCAGCACCGCCTCGAACACGGCGCCGCCCACGTTCTCGAAATACACGTCGATCCCGCCCGGACAGGCCTCCTTCAGGCGCGCTGCCAGCTCGGGGCTGCGGTGGTCGAGGCAGGCGTCGAAGCCGAGCTCGCGCACCACGTAATCGCACTTGCGCTGCCCGCCCGCGACGCCGACAGCGCGGCAGCCCTTGATCTTCGCGAGCTGCCCCACCACCGAGCCCACCGCCCCCGAGGCCGCCGCGACCACCACGGTCTCGCCCGGCTTCGGCTGACCCAGGTTGAGCAGCCCGGTGTAGGCCGTCATGCCCGGCATGCCCAGCACCCCGAGCGCCGTCGAGACAGGGCCGAGCGCGGGATCCACCTTGCGCAGGTCGCTTCCATCGGTGATCGCGTGCGTCTGCCAGCCGGTCCGCCCCTCGACAAGGTCGCCCGGCGACAGGCCGGCGACGCTCGACCGCAGCACCTCGCTCACGGTGCCCCCGACCATCACGTCGCCGACCTCGACCGGCGGCGCGTACGACGGGCCGGCGCTCATGCGGCCGCGCATGTACGGATCCAGCGACAGGTAGAGCGTGCGCAGCAGCGCGCGGCCCTCGCCGGGCTCGGCGAGCTCCTCCTCGATCAGCTTGAAATCAGACGTCTTGGGCTCGCCGACCGGCCGGGCGGCGAGGACGATCTTGCGGCTTCGCAGGGTGCTCATGGTCCAGCAATCCTGCTCGAACCGGGCGCGATTTCCAGAGGAACTCGGCGAGATTCAGGCTTCCAGCGAGCGGCGCCCGCGAGCGGCGGGCTGCCTCGCGGCGGCGGGCGGCGGAGGACAGCAGGAATGCGGCCTCGGCCGCGCTGTCCGATTGAGCTCCGCCGCCGTCGAGAGTATGTCGAAGTTGTACGATGGAGTCACTCAACGCGATCGAGTTGCCCGAGGAGCTGCGCGAGCCGCCCCCGCGTCCCTGGGCGGCCCTGCGGCACGCCCGGCATCAGCTGGCCGGCGTGGGGTACGCGCTGGTCGTCTGGGCGGGGCTCCTCGGGGTCGGCACGTTTTTTCGGAGCATCGATTTCGTCGCGATGCTGCTCGCCTTCTCGTTCGTGGTCATGCCGTTCGTGCTCCTGTACAAGGTGCTGGGCAGCTACACCGCCTGCCGCCTGGCGCTGCGCGGCGCGCCGTCGGCCGCGCAGATCTACGAGGGTGTCGTCGTGACGAGGTTCGGGACGGTGCAGATATGGCACGTCGTCGTCGCCGGCCAGCACGTGCGGATTCGCGCCGACGCCCCGCTCGTCAAGAGCATGGTGGTGCTCGTGACGCCCGAGACGAGCGGGGGAAAGCGCCGGATCGGCGTCTATCATCCCCGGATCGGCATCTGCACATCGCTCGTGTGAGCCGCGCTCACAGCGCCGCTCGGGTGTGAGCCGCGCGCGCGGCGCTGTTCGGGTGTGAGCGCGCTCGCGGCGCTGTTGTGGCTGGTGGGCCCGCGTGAGACATTCGCCGGTATGCGAGCAGGGTCGGGTCTTCGCGTGCTGGCCGTAGTCGTCCTGGTGCTGATTGTGGCGGGGTGGATGGGCGCGCTCGGGTGCGCGGCGGGGCACGACGGCGCGGCGGCGGCGGCGCTCGTACAGCGCCGGTTCCCGGCGCAGGCCGCCGAGGTGCTGGGCAGCGGCGCTCCCGGCGCGCCTGTGGCGACCGGCGGCGGCTTCGCGCTGGGCGCGCCTGGCCTGGCGGGGCGCGGGCCGCGGCTCCAGGCCGAGCTGCCGCGCGACGGCGGCGGCTGGATGCGGCTCTCGGGCCCGGGCGGCTTCGAGGTGCGGGTGCGGGAGACCGGCGCGTCCGGCCCGGGGGCGGTGGTCGACGGCGCGGTGATCTACGGCCGCGCGGGCGGCGCGTCGTTCTGGCGGGCGGCCGACGGGGGCATCGAGGAATGGCTCACCGTGGAGCCGGGCGCCGTACCGGCGGGCGAGCCGGCGGCGGTCTGGGAGGTGGACGGCGCGGCGCTGCGGCAGCGCGGCGAGGCCGTCGAGGTGGTGGACGCGGCGGGGATGCCGAGGCTGCGTGTCACCGCGCCGCGAGCGTTCGCGGAAAGCGGGCGGCCGATCGCGGCGCGCCTCGAGGCGCGCGGGGCGGAGATCGCGCTGCTTGTCGAGGCGTCGGGGGAGCTCCTGCTCGTGGATCCGCTGTGGCGCCCCGTCGGAGCGATGGCCACGAGGCGGGACGCCGGGCACACGGCCACGCTGCTGGGCGGCGACGACGGGCGGGTTTTGGTCGCGGGCGGCTATGACGGCAGTACGTATGTTGCGAGCGCAGAGCTGTACGACCCGGCGGACGACAGCTGGGCGCCAGCTCAGCCGATGAGCACCGCGCGCCACGATCACGCCGCCCTGCTGCTGGACAGCGGACGAGTCCTGGTCGCGGGCGGCTCCGATGCCTCGAACGCGCTGACGAGCACGGAGCTGTACGACCCGGCGGAGGACCGCTGGACACCGGCGCGGCCGATGAGCGCCGCGCGCCAGGGGCCCACGGCGACGCTGCTGGACGACGGGCGGGTCCTCGTCACGGGCGGCTGGGACGGCAGCACCTATGCCGCGAGCGCAGAGCTGTACGAGCCGTTAGAGGGCACGTGGACAGCGGCGGCGCCGATGAGCGCCGGGCGTTACGGGCACACGGCGACGCTGCTGGGCGATGGGCGGGTCCTCGTCACGGGCGGCCACGGGCCGCGCGGCGACCTCTCCAGCGCAGAGGTGTACGATCCGGCGGCAAACACGTGGACCCCGGCGCGGGGGATGGACTCCCCGCGCCGAGGGCACACGGCGACGCTGCTGGACGGCGGGGGGGTCCTCGTCACGGGCGGCTTGGCGGGCGACGGCGTCTCCGCCGCGAGCGCGGAGCTGTATGACCCGGCGAATGGCAGCTGGATACCGGCGTCGCCAATGAGCTTCGGGCGCTTTGACCACACGGCAACGCTGCTGGACGACGGACGGGTCCTCGTCGCGGGCGGCCTCCTGTCGCCCTTCTACCTGGTGGACACGGAGATCTTCGACCCGACGGCGGGCTCGTGGTCGAACACGCCCGCGATGGCCGTGGGCCGCAGCGCTCATACCGCGACGCTACTCCCGAGCGGCCGCGTGCTCGTGACGGGCGGCAATCAAGGTGTCGATGCGAACGCCGAGGTCTACGACCCGACGGGCGCAAGCCCGTGGTCGGAGGCAGCGCCGATGCGCGGCTCGCGCCAGGGGCACACGGCAACGCTGCTGGATGACGGTCGTGTCCTGGTCGCAGGCGGCTACGGGACCGACCGCGGCTACCTCATGGCTGCGGAGATCTACAACCCGGCGGAAGATACCTGGACAGAGGCGGAGACGATGACCGCCGCACGCTACAGGCACACGGCAACACTGCTGGACGACGGGCGGGTCCTGGTCACGGGCGGCTTCGGCCGCGGGGACACCGAGGAGGAGGGCGTGCTCGCGAGCGTGGAGATCTTCAACCCCGTCACGCGCCGCTGGACAGCGGCAACACCGATGAGCGACCCGCGCTACCTGCACACGGCGACGCTGCTGGACGACGGGCGAGTCCTCGTCGCGGGCGGCGTCGGGGCCAAGTATCCCGTCAGTCTCTGGAGCGCGGAGATCTTCGACCCGGCGGACGGAACTTGGACCGCGGCGGAGGAGATGCTCGCCGCGCGCCAGCTTCACACAGCAACGCTGCTCGGCGATGGGCGGGTCCTGGTCGCGGGCGGCATCGGGCTCGGCTACCTCGCGAGCGCGGAGATCTTCGACCCCGACACGCGCAGCTGGACGGCAGCAGTACCGATGAGCACCGCGCGCCAGGGCCCCACGGCGACGCTGCTGGACGACGGGCGCGTTCTCGTCGCGGGCGGCATCGGGACCAGCGACGTCAGCCTCTCGAGCGCGGAGGCGTACGACCCGGCGGCCGATCGCTGGACGGCGCGGGCTCCCATGAGCACGACGCGCAGCTCTCACACGGCGACGCGACTCTTGAACGGGCGGGTCCTGGTCGCCGGCAATGCCTCTGTCAATGGCCATGGCATCGCGAGCGCGGAGGTGTACGACCTGGCCACGGACAGCTGGTCTCCGGCAGGGACGACCTACTCCGAACGTTATGAGCACGCAGCGACCCTGCTGAGCCATGGCAAGGTCCTGGTCACCGGCGGCAGCGTCACCAACCGCATCCTCACCAGCACCGAGCTCTACACCCCTGTCTTCCCTGGCGATCCCTGCGACACCGACGCGGACTGCCCCAACGCCTCCTGCGTCGACGGCGTCTGCTGCGACGTCCCTTGCTCGGGCGCATGCATGGCGTGCTCCGCCGCGAAGAAGGGCGCCGGCCCCGACGGCGCATGCGGGCCCATCCAGGCCGGCGCCGATCCGGACGGCGACTGCGCCGCGGAGCCTGCCTCCTCCTGCGGCACCACCGGCTTCTGCGACGGCCGCGGCGGCTGCCAGCTGCGCGCGCAGGGCGCCCCCTGCGGCGCGGCCTCGTGCAAGGACGCCTCCGAGCTCGTCGAGGCCCCCCTCTGCGACGGGCTCGGGGTCTGCGCCGAGGGCGACACGCGTTCTTGCGCCGAGTACCGCTGCGTCGCGGGCGCCTGCCTCACGGGCTGCACCTTTGACACCCAGTGCGCCGACTCGGCCTACTGCGCGGCGACCGGCGGCGACTGCCTGCCGAAGAAGCTCGTCGGCGCCGCGTGCGCGCTCCCGAAGGAGTGCCTCAGCGGGCAGTGCAGGGCCGGAGCCTGCGCGCTCGACACCGACGAGGACGGCATCGCCGACAGCGAGGACAACTGCCCTTCAGTCCCGAACACGCTCCAGGCCAACACCGATGGTGGCCTGTCGGCGGGCGACTTCCTCGGCGACGCCTGCGATGATGACGACGACGCCGACGGCGTCGCCGATACGGTGGACAACTGCCCTCTGATCGCGAACCCCGACCAGGCCGACGTCAACGGCGATGGGGTCGGCGACGCCTGCGATTGCGACAACCCGCGCAAGCCCGACGGCAGCCCCTGCGACGACGGCAACGCCTGCACGCAGACCGATACCTGCCAGAACGGCGCCTGCGTCGGCGGCGATCCCTTCGTGTGCCCGCAGCCCGACACCTCCACCTGCAGGCGCGCCGTCTGCGCGCCGGCCACCGGCGCCTGCGAGAGGCGCTACAAGCTCGACGGGGCGCCCTGTCCAGGCGGCGAGTGCATCGCCGGCGGCTGCTTGCTCGCGGAGGCCACCGGCGGCTCCGGGGGCGGAGCAGGCGGCGATGGCGAGGGCGACGGCGGTAGCGGCCAAGGCGGCGACGCCGCGGCAACCGGCGCTGGCGGCTCCGGGGGCTCCAGCGGCTCCGGCGGCGCGTCTCCGGCGCCTCTTCCGGAGGGGAGCGCCCCGCCGCGCGCGCACGGCAACGGCTGCGCCCTGGCGCGCAGCGCCGCTCCTGACCCGGGCGGCTCGTCCGCGCCCTGGCTCCTCCTCGCCGCGCTACTCGCCGCGCGGTCCAGGAGGTTCCGCGAGGCAGCCCGCTCCACCATCGCTCGCCGAGTGCCAGACGCTCTTGCGGCTCGCGACGGCTGCGCCTCTACTCGTTCACCATGACCACGACACTTCGCCTGCCGGTCGACCACGAGCGGCTCGTCCAGCTGATCCCAGAGCGGCTCGACGAGCTGATCGCGGGCATCGATCGACGCATCGGCGCGCAGGTGGACGAGATCCTCCACCATCCGCTCTTTCAGCGGATCGAGCGGGCCTGGCGCGGGCTCTACGCGCTCGGGGCTGCGGACCGAGCCCAGGGCTCCTAGGCGCTGCAGCAGCTGCGCGCGGAGGAGTGCGCACGCGCGCTCGGGACGATGGGCTCGGCGTGAGGCCCGATCTCGAGCGCTTCTCCGCAGAAGACATCGAGCACGCCCAGCTCGCCTGGAGCCACCGTGTCCTGGGCGAGTACCGCGGGGTGGTGATCTACACCGAGCTGCTCGCCGCCCTTGTCGAGGCCGAGGCGCCGTACCCGGCGCTCGCCGCCGTCCACCGGATCATCGGGGACGAGCTCCACCACAGCCGCCTGTGCGCGGAGGTCGTCGGATGGCTCGGAGGATGGGAGTCGCTCCACCTCGACCTCGGGGGACAACGCATGCCCCGCACGGACGATCCTCCGGCGCCCCCGCCGGGGAGGATACGTGCAACTGCGCGCCTGGGCGCGTACCCTCGGCGCATGGCACGTCCGCACCTGCTCCCGCTCACCCTGGTATCGATCGCTGCGCTCGCAGCCTGTGACCGCTCCGAGTCCGCGAGCGCGCCTGCGTCCGCGAGCGCGACCGCCGTGACCGCGCCGGCTGCGCCTGCCCCGAGCAGCGCGGCCGCCGTGGCGCCGGCGGCGAGCTGCCCGGCGGGCAAGTGGGAATACGACTACGCCGATCTGTTCCTCGAGACGCTGGCGCGCAACTCGTCGGGCGCGCGCGTCGTCAGCGAGCGCGGGAAGTACATCTGCACGTTCAACGGCAACGAGCGTGGCAGCTACGTGTGCGAGACGAGCGAGGGCGGCGTCGAGAACGTGTTCGAGGCGCCCACGGCCGGGATGGCGCTGAAGATCACGGTCAAGATGAACGGCCGCTCGAGCGCGGAGTTCGAGCCCGCGGGCCCTGGCCGCTGGAAGACGACGCGCGCCGACATGAGCGGTCTGCGCGTCGAGACCAAGGCCACTCTCGGCGGCCGCGACATGCCCGTGCCCGCGACCAGCGCCTTTTCTGGCATGGACCGCCCCGGAACCCTCTTCGAGTACCGCTGCGAAGGCGACGTGCTCAAGCTCAAGCCCATCGTCGAGGGCATGGCGACCGACTTCATCACGATGAAGCGCGTGCCTTGAGAGCTTGACTGTTCGGGTTGCGCTTCAGATCGCCGACTTCACGAGCCGCAGCCGCTTCTCGGCCTGTCCGCGCTCGTTGAGCCGGAGCTCCGAGGCGGCGGGCGCGCGGCGCCGCACCGGCTGGTGCAGCCGGGCGCTCGCCAGCATGGCCTCGCACAGGTCGCCGAAATCGTGGCCTGCGGCCGCCGCGATCTTGGGCAGGAGGCTCGTCTGGGTCATGCCCGGCAGGGTGTTCACCTCGAGCACGTACTCGTTCTCTCCGCCGGTCACGAGCAGATCCACGCGCACCGCGCCGGTGCACCCGAGCGCCTGGGCCGCCCGCTCCGCCAGGTTCAGGACCCCGCGATAGCGGGTCGGCGGCAGGCGCGCCGGCATGTGGTACTCGGTCATCCCCGGCGTGTACTTGGCCTCGTAGTCATAAAGGCCCTTCTTCGGGACGATCTCGATCGCGCCAAGGACCTTCCCGTCCAGGATGCCCACGTTGACCTCGGTCCCCGCCACGAACCGCTCCACGATGGCGGCGTCGTCGAACTCGAACGCCAGCGCGAGCGCCGCCTGAAGCTCCTCGAGCGACCCGACCTTGGTCACCCCGAGGCTCGACCCCTCGCCGCGCGGCTTCACGATGACCGGGAACCCGAACGAGCCATGGACCGCGTCGAGCTCCTCGAGGTCCTGGTGCGCACCCACAGTGTAGTAGGGAGGCGTCGGCACGTTGTGCAGCCGGAACATCTCCTTGGCCTTGAGCTTGTCCATCGCGAGGGCGCTCGCGAGCACGCTCGACCCGGTGTACGGGACCTGGGCGAGCTCCAGGAGGCCTTGCACGCACCCGTCCTCACCGAGCCGCCCGTGCAGGGCCAGGAACGCCGCGTCGAGCCGCGCGCGCTGCAGCGTGGCGCAGAGCTCGGCGCCGAACCGGTCCCCGAGCGTGATCCGGACGACATCGTGTCCGCGCGCCTCGAGCACCTCGGCGACGGCCGCGCCCGAGCGCAGGGACACATCGCGCTCGCCCGACGAGCCGCCCATCACGACGCCGACCCGCTTCCGGACTTGCCGCTCCACCATCGAAGAACCTCCGTCGCCTTCTCGTGAGGATACCAACACCACGCCCGCGCCTCCCGTTACAGCCAAGCTGCCTGAGAGGTGCTGCGCAAAAACCAAGCCAGCTGCTCCCAAGGCCAAAACGGACGGCCTTTGCAGCGGGGGGCGCTATTCCTGAGCTGTGGTTGAGGAAAACGGCGCCCGCCCGCCGTGTTCACCTGCCCACGGCGCGCTGACAGCCAACCCGGTATCAAGGCCAGCGGCGGAGGTCAACTAAACGGAGCGATCGTGCCGTCGGGGGGGCGGGCGCGACGGGGCCCCTCGGGGGGTGGCGTGCTCGGGAGTCGAGGGACGAGGAGGCTCTCTCCGCGCGCCCCTCCGCCCCGGGGCGGCGCAGGCGCGTCGGCCGCTTCGCGCCCCGCGACTCGCCACGAGCGCCACACGGGATCTTGGAAGGGCGGGCGGCGCTTTCGCCGGCTCACGGCACGGGCACCGGAGAAACGCAGGCACGCATCGGAAACCGAAATGGTCCACCCAACGAAGAAGTAACGAGAGGCGGCCTGTCGCCCCTTGCGGCGCATCGATCGAGCGCCGCACGAAGACCCCAAGTCTGCGGCGCGAGGCACGCGGAGCACGCGAGACACGCGGAGCACGCGAGGCACGTGAAGAGCACGGGCCAGCGTTCGCCGGTGAATTCATGTGATAATCTCCAGCGACTAACCGTAAGTGGTCGCAAGGGACAACCGTTGCAATTCGGCACGAAAAAGCGCTTTTCTGCCCCGCGGCCTTACACCCTTTGGTAGGCTCGCTCTCAGCCCATGCGGAGTGCTCTTGGCGCCTGTGGGTCCGGTCCGATCCTGCGGAGTTCCTCGGCTCGGTTGTAGAGGACACACCGCGGCGGCCTCATCACACGGCCCCTCGAGCGTGCGCGCTCGAAGGGCCAGGGTAGGATATCTGCGTGCTCGTTTCCGACCTCGTTGCCACGTCTGATCGTGTTGCCGCGACCTCCAGCCGTCTCGAAAAGATCGGTGCGCTTGCCGGTCTCCTGCGCCGCCTCTCGCCGGAGGAGGTGCAGATCGGCGTCGACTGGCTCGCCGGGCGGCTGCGCCAGGGCCGGATCGGGTTCGGGCCTTCGTTGGTCACCGAGGCCCGCCGCGCCGGCCCGTCCGCCACCGAGCCCACGCTCACCCTGGGGGAGGCCGACGCGGTCTTCAGCGAGATCGCGCGCATCTCGGGCCCTGGGTCGGCGGGGCAGCGCCGCGCGGCGCTCGGCGGGCTCCTTGCTCGGGCCACCGAGCTCGAGCGCGACTTCTTCGCGCGGCTCCTCGTCGGCGAGCTCCGCCAGGGCGCGCTCGAGGCGGTCATGATCGAGGCGGTGGCGCGCGCCGCGGGGCTGCCGCCGGCCTCGCTGCGGCGCGCGGTCATGCTGGCCGGCGACGCGGCCGAGGTCGCCAAGGCCGCGCTGCTCGAGGGGGCGTTCGGGCTCCAGCGCTTCTCGCTGCAGCTCTTCCGCCCGGTGCAGCCGATGCTGGCGCAGGCCGCCGACGACGTCGCCTCGGCGCTGGGCGAGCTGCGCGCGGCGGCGCTGGAGTGGAAGCTCGACGGCGCGCGCGTGCAGGTGCACAAGGCCGGCGACGAGGTGCGCGTCTTCAGCCGCGGCCTCAGCTCCGTCACGAACGCGGTCCCCGAGATCGTCGAGGCGGTGCGGGCGCTCCCTGTCCGCTCGGTCGTGCTCGACGGCGAGGCGATCGCCTTTCGCTCGGACGGCGCGCCCCTCCCGTTCCAGGTCACGATGCGCCGCTTCGGGCGCATGCTCGACGTGGCCGCGCTGCGGGCCGAGCTGCCGCTCCGCGCCATCTTCTTCGACGTGCTGCACCTCGACGGCGAGGACCTGCTCGACCGGTCCGGCGGCGAGCGCGCCACCGCGCTCCGGCAGGTGCTCGACAGGTCGCTGCGCGTCCCGCGCATCGAGCTGCCGACGGAGGCCGAGGCCGAGGCGTTCTTCGCCGACGCGCTCGCTCGCGGCCACGAGGGGGTGATGGCCAAGTCGCTCGGCGCGCCCTACGAGGCCGGGCGCCGCGGCAGCTCGTGGCTCAAGGTGAAGCGGGCGCACACCCTCGACCTTGTCGTGCTCGCGGTCGAGTGGGGCAGCGGCAGGCGCCGGGGGTTGCTCAGCAACCTGCACCTCGGCGCGCGCGACCCCGGCTCCGGCGGGTTCGTCATGCTCGGCAAGACGTTCAAGGGCATGACCGACGAGGTGCTCGCGTGGCAGACGCAGCGGCTGCTCGAGCTCGAGATCACCCGCGACGCGTACACGGTCTATGTGCGGCCAGAGCTCGTCGTCGAGATCGCCTTTGACGGCGTGCAGGCGAGCCCGCAGTACCCCGGGGGCGTCGCGCTCCGCTTCGCGCGCGTGAAGCGGTACCGGCCCGACAAGGCGGCGGTGGACGCCAGCACGATCGACGAGGTGCGGGCCATCCATGCGGGCGCGCTCGCGCACGAGGCGGCCGACCGGAGGGAGTCGGGGACCGGAGGAGAGGAGGCGGAGGGGGACGGATGACGCTCGGGGCGAGCCGTCCGTCTCAGAGCGGCAGGCGCGCGAGGAGGATGCCGTTCAATCCTTCGGCCTTCAGGGTGCCGAAGGCGGTCTGTAGCTCCTCGCTCCTGCTGAAGTTCGTCGTGATCGACAGGTGTCCTTTTGCGTCGAGCGCGGAGGCGCTGCGGCCGAAGCCCCCGGTCGTCGTGCCGAGCTCGACGAGCCGCCGATGCGCGACGAACGCCCCGGTGTCCGGTTCGTAGGTGGCGACGTAGGATCCCTGCTCGTCCAACGAGCCGCCGCCGAGGTCGGTGGGCGCGCCGAACGAGGCGATGAGCGCGACCCGGCCGTCGGGCGCGAACGAGAGGCTGGTCGAGCCGATCTCTGCGGCCGTGGCCGGGAACGCCTTCGCCCACCGGAGCGCGCCGTCCTCGCCGTCGACCTTCATGAGGAACGCGCCGCCCGTGCCGAAGATCGGGCGCTCGCCAGGGGCGGCGCCCCGCGCGAACTGGCCGGCGATCAGCACGTCGCCGCGCTCGTCCACGATCAGCGTCTGCGCCAAGTTGCCGGTGCCCAACCCGATGTCTTTGGATGCGCTGAAGTCACTCAACCAGAGGTGGGCGCCGTCCTCCCCCGAGTACTTCGCCACCCACACCTGACCGCCTCTCAGCCCGTCATGCAGCCTGCCGCCGTCGGTGAACGTCCCGGCGACGAGGATGTCGCCGTGGAGGTCCACGGCCACCCCGCCGATCGGGGCGATCGACGAGTCGGATGTGAACAGGTTTCCCGCCTCCGTCGCGAAGCGGGTCGTCCCGTCGGCGGCGAACCTGACGAGCGTAAGGCGCTCCCCGGACTGGGCGGCGACGACGACGTCGTTTTCGGGACCGACGGCCACGCGGGCTCCGCTGTCGACGCCGCTGTCGCCCAAGCGGTGCATCCAGCGCGGGGCGCCGTCCCGATCGAGCGCGAGGACGAAGAGGTTGGGCGAGTAGCTCATCGCGTCGTCTCGTTCCGGGTCTTGCGGGACGAAGTCGCCGACCTCGAGCGGACCTTTCGAGTAGTGGCCGACGACGGCGATGCCGTCGTTTCCGTCGACCGCGACCCCCGTGGCCGACACCTCCTTGCCGCCGAAGCGCCGAACCCAGCGCAGGGCGCCGTCGTCTGCATACTTGACGACGAAGAAGTCGCTGCCGCCGAAGTCGGTGCCGGCGATGAGCGGCGTGACGCCCGCGCCGAAGTCGACCGCGCCATTGGCGATGCCGGCCAGGACGACGTTTGCCCCGCCATCGATCGCGAGGGCCGTGGCAGACTGCTGACGGGGTCCAAGGATGTGCCGGTACCAGGCCCCCGCTGGCAGCGAACCCCCGCCAACACCGGCGCTATCGGCGCCTCCGACGCCCGTGGCGCCCCCCGCGCCATCGGCGCCTCCGACGCCCGTGGCGCCTCCGACGCCCGTGGCGCCCCCTGCGCCATCGGCGCCTCCGACGCCCGTGGCGCCCCCTGCGCCATCGGCGCCTCCGACGCCTCCTGGATCCCCGCCGCCCGTGGCGCCCCCGCCGCCCGTGGCGCCCCCGCCGACACCGGCGCCTCCGCCGCCCGTGGCGCTCCCTCCGCCCCAGGCTCCCACGCCATCGCTGCCGGATCCTCCTGATCCCGCGCTGTTGGCGCCGCTCGAATCGACGGGTGGCTTGGTCTCACGGTTCTCACCGCATCCGGCGAGGGTGATGGCAGGGACAAGGATCAGCAGAGCAGAAGCGATGATGTGCATGGCGTGACCTCCGCCGAACAGGGTAGGTCCCCGCCAGAGGACCGCTCCTTAATCCCGTCTTAAAGCGATTCGCACGCTCCCTCCCGCGGCGCCCTTGCCCTTGCCCTCCCATATCGAGCTCGAGATCACCCGCGAGGCGTACACGGAGGATGGAGGCGGACGGGGACGGATGACGCTCGGAGCGAGCGGTCCGTCTCAGAGCGGCAGGTGCGCGAGGAGGATGTCCGTATGGCCTTTGCTCCTCAGGGTGCCGAAGCCGGTCGCTAGCTCGAGGTAGAAGCTAGCCACGATCGACAGGTGTCCTTTGGCGTCGAGCGCGGCGACGGCGTAGCCGATGGACACCCCGATCTCGCTGCCGAGCTCGACGAGCCGCCGCTGCGCGACGAACGCCCCGGTGTCTGGATCGTAGGTGGCGACGTAGGTTCCCGGCTCGTCCAACGCGCCGCCGCCGAGGTCGGGGGATACGTTGAACGAGGCGATGAGCGCGACCCGGCCGTCGGGCGCGAAAGAGAGGCTGGCCGAGCGGATCATGAGCGCCGGGAGCGCCTTCGCCCACCGGATCGCGCCGTCCTGGCCGGCGAGCTTCATGAGGAAACTGCCGCGTGAGATACCTTCGATGGGCCCCTCGCCGAGGTCGGCGCCCCGCGCGAACTGGCCGGCGACCAGCACGTCGCCGTGCTCGTCCACGATCAGCGCCTTCGCCAAGTCGCCGCCGCTAGAACCCAGGTCTCCGGGTGTGCCGAAGTGCCTCGACCAGAGGTGGGCGCCGTCCTCCCCCGAGTACTTCGCCACCCAGGCCTGATTGCCTTTCAGCCCGAGGGTGGTGCCCCCGCCGAGGTCGGCGTTCCCGGAGAAGTTTCCGGCGACGAGGATGTCGCCATGAAGATCCACGGCCATCCCGCCGATGATCTTGTCGTCGAGTCCGTTCAAGTTTCCCACGTCCGTCGAGAAGCGGGGCGTCCCGTCGGCCGCGAACCTGGCGAGGGTGAGGCGGCCCGCGGAGTGGCCGGCAACGACGACGTCGTTTCCGGGACCGACGGTCACGAGGCCTCCGCGGTCGACGCCGCCGCCGCCCAGGCGGTGCATCCAGCGCGGAGCGCCGTCCCGATCGAGCGCGAGGACGAAGATGTCGGACGAGTCGACCTCCGGGTCGTCTCGTTCCGGCGCTTCCAGGACGAGGTCACCGGCTTCGAGCGGACCTCTCGAGTAGTGGCCGACGACGGCGATTCCGTCGTTTCCGTCGACCGCGACCCCCGCGACCGTCGCCTGGCGGCCCCGGAAGCGCCGGACCCAGCGCAGGGCGCCGTCGTCTGTATACGTGGCGACGAAGGGGTCCTCGAAGCCGACGAGCTGCGTGGCGCCCGCGCCGAAGTCAGCCGTTCCCATCGAGCTGCCGGCCAGGACGACGTTTGCCTCGCTATCGATCGCGAGGGCTCCGGCTTCCTCGGCGTCGGGTCCCCAGATGTGCCGGTACCAGGCTTCCGCTGGCAGCGATCCCCCGCCGCCCCCCGAGCCACCGCCCCCCAGGCCACCACCCAGGCCGCCGCCCCCCGAGCCACCGCCCCCCGAGCCACCGCCCCCCAGGCCGCCGCCCAGGCCGCCGCCCAGGCCGCCGCCCCCCGAGCCACCGCCACCTGGGCCGCTGCCTCCGACCCCCACGCCGTCGCCGCCGGATCCTCCCGATCCTGCGCCGTTAGCGCCGCTCGAGTCGACGACCGGATCGGGCTCACGGCTCTCGCCGCATCCGGCGACGGTGATGGCAGGGGCAAGGATCAGCAGAGCAGAAGCGATGGTGCGCATGGCGTGACCTCCGCCGAACAGGCTACGTCCCCGCCCGAGGCTCGCCCCTTAATCCCCTCTTAAACCGGTTCGCGCGCTCCCTCCCGCGGCGCCATCGCCCTTGCTCTCCCATCCATTCCGCAGGCCCCCTACCGCCGCTTCCCCCCGTCCCCGCCCTCGCCTTCCCCCGTCTCCCCCCCGCGCGCATCGCCCCCTCCCCTCGCGCCCGGCTCCACCGCGACGTAGTGGACCGGCAGCGCCGGATCCAGCGAGTACCCCTCTGCGTCTCTCCGGAGCCACGGCTTCATCCCGAGCTTCCGCAGCTGGTTCATCGCCACGTAGATCCGGTTCGCCGCCGCCTCCGGCAAGATCCGCTCGCCGGGCCACCCCGCCTCCTGCAGCGTGGCCAGGGAGAGCCCTCGGCCCGGCGCGCACCGCTGCTGCTCGGCCAGCGCGAGCAGCAGGCGCCGCGCCGCGTGGCGCTCGCGCAGGTCGTGCCAGCCGCCGCCCGGCGGGCGGACGAAGCGCGCCCCCTCGGTCAGGAGGAGCTCGCGCTCGCCCTCCGCCTGCGCCTCGGGCAGGCCCAGCGCGGCCAGGCTGCGCTCCAGGATCCGCAGCAGCAGCCGCACGTCGTCCGACCGGCTCGCGCTCGACGGCGATCCCTCGCGTGCGCGCGCGATCCTGCGCCGCGCCGCGCCCGCGTGCGCCGCGGCCTCGTCTCCCCGCCCCGCGCGCCGCGCCGCCTGGGCGAGCGCGACGTCGACGAAGCCCGACGCCACCCGCGCGAGCTCCACGTCGGGCTCGTCGCCGAGCTGCGCGAGCAGCCGCTCGGCGGGCTCGAGCGCGCGCCGCGCCTCCTCCACCTCGCCGACCGACGCGAGCGCCGCCCCGACGCGGCAGAGGGCGATCGCCTCGGAGCGGCGGTCCCCGACCTCGCGGAGCAGCGCCACGGCGCGGCCGTGGCAGGCGCGCGCGTCGGCGAGGCGGCCTTCCTCGTGGTGGAGCGCGCCGAGGTTGCCGAGCGTGATCGCGAGCAGCCGCCGGTCGCCCACCTCGCCGAGGATCGCGGCGGCGCGCTCGTAGCGCCGGCGCGCCTGCGCGGGCGCCCCGCGCTCCTGCTCGAGCAGGCCGGCGTTCGTCGAGAAGATGCCCTCCAGCCGGCCGTCGCCGATCTCCGCGGCGATCGCGATCGCCCGCTCGTAGTAAGCGGCGGCCTCGCCCTCGCGGCGCTCGTCGTGGTGGAGCGCGCCGAGGTTGCCGAGCGCCCGCCCCTCGGCGCGGCGGTCGCCGAGGGCGCGGTGGAGCGCGAGCGCCTGCTCGTAGTGGTCGCGCGCGCGCTCCATCTCGCGCCGGCCGTGGTGGAGCACGCCGAGGTCCGCGAGGATCCCCGAGATGAGCGCCTCTGCGCCGAGCGCCGCCGCCTGCGCGCGGGCGCGCTCGAGGTCCTCGAGCGCCGCCTCCGCCTGCCCTCGGAGCCGCCGCGCGCGCCCCCGCGCCGCGAGCGCGCCGGCCACGACCCGCGGATGGGCCGCGAGCGACTCGGCCGCTGCGAGCGCCCGGTCGAGCAGCTCGAGCTGCGCCCCGAACGGGCCGCGGGTGCTGAGCACGGGCTCGATCGCGGAGAGCGCCCGCAGGGCGCGCTCGGCCGCGGCGCGGGGCGCCACCTCGGCGAGGGCGCCCTGGGCCGCCGCGCTGGAGCCGGCGCGCGGCCCCGCCGCCGCGGCGAGCGCGCCCTCGGCGACGGCGAGCAGCTCCTCCAGATCGCCGGCGATGCGGTTGAGCGCGTCGAGCCCGCCCCGCCGCTCGAAGTCCGCGGCGGCGGCCTCGCCGGCGGCCAGGTAGAACGCCGCGTGCCGCTCGACCGCGGCCTCGCGCTCCCCGCGCTCGGCGAGCTTCTCGGCGGCGAGCTCCCGCACCCCCTCGTAGAGGGCGAAGCGCGTCGCCCCGTCGCTGCCCGGAGGTGCCGCGCGGAGCAGCGACTTGTCGCGCAGCGCCTCGATGCGATCGATCGCGGCGGCGTCGGGCTCCGCGAGGACGGCCGCGGCCGCCGCGAGCGTGAACGGCCCGCGGAACACCGAGCAGCAGGCGAGCGCCCGGCGCTCGCGGTCGTCGAGCAAGTCCCACGACCACTCGATCGCGCCGCGCAGCGTCGCCTGCCGCGCCTCCCTGCCGCGCGCCGCGCCCGCGAGCAGGTCGAGCCGGCTCCCGAGGCGCGCGAGCAGGCCGCCGACCCCGAGCACGCCCTCGCGCGCCGCCGCGAGCTCGATCGCGAGCGGGATCCCCTCGAGCCGCCGCACCAGGACGGCGACGTCGGCGAGGCGCTCGTCGCCGGGCGGCGGCGGCGCGGTGGCGCGGTGGGCCGCGGCGCGGTCGAGGAAGAGCGCCACGGCCGCGCTGCGCTCGGTCGAGCCCTCGGCGGGGAGGCCGAGGGGGCCGAGCTCGTAGCTGATCTCCCCGGGCACGCGGGTGCGCTCGCGCGACGTCGTGAGGAAGCGGAGCTCGGGCGCCGCGCGCACCCACGCATCGAGGGCCGGCGCTGTCTGCTCGAGCACGTGCTCCAGGTTGTCGAGCACGAGCAGCGCCGGCCCTTCCGTCGCGAGGGCGCGGCCGATCCGCTCGACGAGCGTCGCTTCCCGGCGTCCTGCCGCGACCTGCGCCCCGATGGCGCGCGCGACCGCGCCGCAGACGGCGCGCAGGTCGCGGCAGGCGGTGAGCTCGCAGAGCCACACGGCCTCGCCGGCCTGCGCCTCGGCCCAGCGGCTCGCGAGCTCCAGGGCGAGCCGTGTCTTGCCCATGCCGGCCGGCCCCCAGACGGTGACGAGCCGGTCTCCGCGCCGGAACAGCTCGGCGATCGCGGCGAGCTCGCCCTCCCGGCCGACGAAGCGCGACGCGGGCACGGCGAGGTGCCACCTCCGCGGCCGGGCTGCGTCCGCCATACGACGACCTTCCATCAGCCAAAGGCGGAATTCAACGCCAGAGCCGGGGGACGCGGTGGGAGGGGCGCGGCGACGCGGCGGGGGAGCGGCGACGCGGCGGGAGGGCGCGGCGACGCGGCGGGGGCTCAGGGTCGAGTGAGCGGGGTCACGAGCAGGTTTTTCCGTGCGCCGCTGAGCTCGACCTGCACCTCGATCCCGCGCCGATCGAGCACCGAGAGCGGGCGGATCGGCGTCACCTGGGCGTAGCGGTCGCCTGCGCCGCACCAGGTGCCCTGGAGCGCGGGCGACTCGGCGCCCTCGGGCGTGAAGACGACGGCGCCGGTGCGGCAGCCGCCGTCGACCGTCGCGTAGAGGCCCTCGATCTGGTCGAGCGCCGCGGGGCGCGCATGAAAGGCGAGCTCCGCGCCCTCGGGCGTGCGCAGCCGGCCGGATTCGCCGCCCGGATCGGCGCTCGCCGTCCACCCGTCGCTCGCGAGCGAGAACGCGCCGCTCGCGTCCTCGGGTCCCTCGAACCAGCGGGTCATGGTCGCGTAGCTGCTCGCGCCGCCGCAGACGTAGAGCGTGACCGTGCCCTCGCCGCGCACGAGGGCGAGCACGGCGTCGGTGCCGTCGACCGTGCCGACCGAGGTCTCGGTCGGCGGGGCCTCGGAGTCTGCCGCGCACGCGGCGCAGAGCAAGGCGCCGAGCACCCCTGCGGCGCGCGCGAGCGCGCGGGCGCTCTTCCTGCCGACGATGCCGAGGATGTGGAGATCGAGCCCTCTCGAGTGATGAAACAAGCCCATGGGATCGCATGATAGTCCAGTCGAGCCACGATGGAGGAAGGCGCCGGGGGTCCCCGACGGGCGGAGTCGTGCTCCGCGCCCCCTCCGCCTGGCCCGGCCTCCACCGCTCCTCTGGACCAGGAGAACTGGCTCTCCGGCCGGTTCATGGGCACCGTCGCCGTCCACCTGGTCGCGCGGAGCGCCGGCCAGCTGCGGTGCATGGACGCCGGTCACCGTCCTCCATGTGGCTCTTCGGACATTGACCGGCGCAGGCCGGCGCTGGTAAGTTCGCTCACCGTTTGCGCGTACGTGGTTCCATCGTTCTGGGAGGGAGAGCGATGAAACACCGGCTCGGCGTCCTGCTCGTTCTGTTCACCTGCGGCTGCTCGATCGTGGACCCCGGCGACCGCGACGAGCTGCGAGACCAGATCGCGATGATCTCACTCGAGGAGAGATCAAGGCTCAAGACGTTGGGCATGAACTCTGCGGCGATCGATTGGCTCAAGGGCAGGCCAGAGGCCGGACAGCCGGGAGATCGGCCATGAGGTGGCTGGCGAAGCGCCCCGGAATGATCGAACCGCAGGAGGCAGGCTACGGATACGGCCTGTTCACGACCAAGAGCCCCGGTCTCTGGAAGTGGCACCTCGAGAATCTCGGCCAGCTGTGCGCAAGTGCCGCCGGAGCTGATCGACTCCGACGCGATCTCGGCGGACGACATCATCGACGCCATGATCAGCCTACCCGGACCGCCTCCTGGATGGGCCTTTCCTCGGCTCGTCCCGCTCCTCTGCCCGCTGGGCGCCGGGCCGGGCTGGGGATGCCCTCCCAGACCCACCGACCCCACGGGCGGAGAGCCCACCGACCCCACGGGCGGTCAACCCGGAGATTACTGATGAACCTTTCGATGGGGGAGACGAAGGCCTTCGTACCTCGCGTCGTGCGCGAGGCGGCCATCGGACACGCGCTGTTCTCGACCAGGGATCCCGAGGAATGGAAGTCGAGCTTCGAGGATCTGGGCAAGCTGTGCGCCGAAGTGTGGCATGACGATCTGCCGGAGAGGGACCGCGCGTGGGCAGCGGCGCACCGCGAGAGATTCAGGAAGTGGGTCGACGATCCGGGCCCGAACGGCGCGGACCTGGGGGCCAGCGCAAGCGCTCTCCGGAGCAGCCAGGGCGACATCCCCCGGGGGTTCACCCCGCTGTGGCCGATGCTGCTCGCCGCCGTCGAGAGCGCGTTCATCGCCTTCGTTGACGCGTTCGATGAAGCGCCTGCCGGCGACAGCGAGCGGGCGCCGGCCGAGGCGGCATCGCGCCTCCACCGGACCTACCTCTGGCGGATCCTGTCCTCCGACGACACGGCCGAGCAGCACCGGCCCAGGGCGCTCCGCGCCTTCCAGAGGGGTTTTCAGCTCGAGCGCCGCGGAACCCCGAGATCCATGAGGAGGCCCATCCCTCCGATGCTGGAGCCGCCGTGGTACTGGGGCGCTGGGCTGCCGGAGTACCCCGGACCGAGCGCCGCGCGCGAGCGAGCCCTCCGCGCCGAGCGCGAGCGAGCCCTCCGGGCCCCGCCGGTACCCGACGATCGAGACGAGTGGCTGACACGCCAGCAGGAGCTGCGCGATCTCTATGCGAGCGCATGGCGGGAGGATGTGCCGGAGGAGGACCGCGAATGGGCCCAGGCGTATCGCGATTGCTGCACGGGGCATGTCAATCGCCGCCGGCACGACGCCATCGCTCGGAGCGCCTACGAGAGCTACCTCCAGAGCAGCGGTGGGGTCTTTGACGGGGCGCCCGGCCGACCGTGGGCGAATCTGAGCCGCCACGCCTCGGAACCCTGGCGGGCCTTCGCGGACCGTGTCGAGGACGCGCCCGACGGCGAGAGCGAGATCGAGACGGCCGAGGCGGCAGCGCGCGAATACTGGGACACGCTCTATCGGGAGGCCCCGCCGTGGGACGGCGACCCGGACCAGGCGCACTGGCTCGCGGCGGTCCGCGCCGCTCGAGCCAAGGCGCTGGCCGATTACGTGCTGCCGGCGAGAGGGCGTTAGTCCCCTGAGGACCACCGCCGTCTCGGTCGCCGCGATGGCTCTCGTGTCCGCTGGCGCCCAGGCGGAAGAGTGCGAGGCCGCGGCCTGGCAGTTCGACGTCAAAGCCTCGCATATCACGCAGGGGCTCAATAGCGCACAGACGATGGGCGGCTCATCACCGTGCTCCCCGCTCGGCTGGCACGGATATGATCGAGAGCCGCGTCCTTGAGTTGCAGGAGCTCGTCCGCCGTCACGCCTCGGGGTGGCTGGAATCTGTGGCGGCGCACATGGCCGATGAGACGCGCGGGACAGCACACCGAGCGGTCCTGGCGCGGCGCGGCTCGGACGCAGAACCGCAGCGCCAGGAGAGCTCGCCCGGCTAGTCGGCCCCGCTGCAGTCCGAGACGTGAAAGACCGCCGTCACGAGGCGCGCCTTTCCACCGTCGAAGAGCCGGACGAGGTCGCACGGCCCCGCCGCCACGTCGGCCTCGTACGGGTCGCCTTGCTGCTCCTGGACGATGATCTCGCATGCCCCCTGGTACAGCTCTCCGTCGATCCTCGCGGACGCGTGAGGCGAGTCGGCCTGGTCCATCACGTCGAAGAAGGAAAGCGCCTCGCCATCCTTGGCGACGGCCACGCTGAGCTCACCTTGGTCGCGTACGATGCACCACCCTGAGACGTCGTCGCTTATATCCACGGCCCTCGTACCGTTGCCGCCGGTATCGATCACCAGCTCTTCGCCGTCCCGCGAGACGGTCACCTTCCCCGAGACCTCGGGATCGGCGATACACCCGCTGCTCAAGGCGCCGACAGCACCCCAGAACAGGAGCCGGAGCGCGCGCCCGAGGACACCTGCGACCGTCTCGCTCATGTCGTGCATCCGTCGTGGCTTTGGGGGATCACCGTCGGCGGGTTCCCCCTGGGTGAGCAGCACATCTCGTGCTCTTCTCCATCCTCTTCAACATACGTCGCGCTGTCCTCGTATCCCTTCCAGCAGACATCCTCCGACTGACTGGGGATCACGCAGAGGGTGTACCCCTCCGGAATATCGCCTCGAACAACGCCGGCGCAAGCACGCGCGAACGTCGGCGACTCCGGTGCGGTGGAGGTCCCTTTCCTCCACCCGTCCCAGAGAACATCCGTATCTTCCGCGCAGCCGGGCGCCTCGTCCTGCGTACCCTCCCAGAGCCACACGGCGGGGTTCCCCTCGTGCGGGCCTCGACCGGGGCAATCGAGATCGGCAGCACAGCCTAGCCCAGCGCTCGCGCCGATGAACAGAAGAACGCATCGCATCGACAGAAGCCCTCCTAGTACAGCGCAGGACCACAGCTGAAATCGCCGGCCTCGCAGTACGGCCGGCGCGGCACGGCCTTCGCCGTCACGCCCGTTCGCTGCGAGCGCGCAGCACGCGGGCGGCTGTCCGCTTCCTTCGAGGCGGTCCTCGCCGACCCCACCGGCGACGGCAAACGCTGCGGCTCGCGCAGCGGCGACCCCAGCTCCACCAGCACCGTCCCAAGCTTCTCCGCGCGGGGCGCGATCGCGGTCGGGCGGGTGAGGCAGAGAGCGCCGGCGCACAGCGCGGCCGTTGCGACGAGCGAAACGGCGACGCGGCTCGCGCGCTTCCGGGGCGGCGTGCCGGAAGGGTTGCTCCGGGCCATCATGGGCTCCCGCCCAGGTTCTCGGACGACGGAGGGCGGCGGTGGCAAGACCGGCTCCTTCGGCGTGGGAGCAGTCCGCAATGGCACGTCAAGAGAGGGGATCTGCGGCAGCGGAGGCTCATCCTCGCTCGACGGCACAGCCACTGGCGCGACATCGGACGACCGGATGTCCGGATCTTCCGTCGCCGGCGCTGGCGAACGCGGACTCTCCAGGTGGGAGCTGCGCAGGGTCGACGGCACCGCACCAGCTACCGAGGCCTGCTCCTCGCCGCTGCTCGGTGCCCGGTCCAGCGTGGGCCATGCGTCCACGAGGCCCTCGAGCACCGTGATGAAGTGGCCCACGTTCCTGTACCTGCGGCGCGGATCCTCTTCCAAGGCCATCTCGATGGCGGCTGCCACGGCGGGCGGTGTGTCGGCGGAGATCGCGGGCCTATCCCGCTGCGCACCCAACGTACCTGGCTGGCCGGCGTCGAGCGAGCGCCGGCAGACGAGCTCGTATAGCAGCGTCCCGAGGCCATAGACGTCGGCCCGCGGCCCCACCCGGTCGCCGCTCAGCAGCTCAGGAGGCGCCACCAGCGGCTCCCGCGCGGCTTCGTGCGGCTCGATCCGGAACAGCCGGACCAGGCCGAACTGGCTGATGCTGTAATCCCGCTTCGACGTGATGAACACGCGGTCCGGCCCGAGCGCTCCATGGCACCAGCCCAGCGCGTGGCACCGCTGAATCACGCGGGCGACCTCGATCACCATGTGCAGCGCGGTGACCCCGAGATCGGCACCGCGCGTCGCGTCCTTGATGCTGATCCCGTGGCTTCGCCGGCACGCGACCCAGGCAGACAGGCCGCCCGCGTCTCCGTAGAGCACGGGCTCCACCTGCGGGACCGCTCGCGCGAGGTCCTGCAAGCGCTGGAGCTCGGACGCGAAGGCCGTCCGGTCCATCGGCTGGCCCTCGCGCAGGTGCAGCCAGACGATCGCGTCCTCATTGCCGACCTGTTGGGCGAGGAACGTGCGGACCATGCCGTCGTGAACCTCACTGAGGATCCGGTGACCTTCCCAGACGGTACCAGGCTCTACCACGTGAACCGCACCTCCGCGCCGCCCGCGATTGCGCGGACCTGGGGGCCGCTCGGCAGCACCGCAACCACCAGCGTCGCGGCTCCCAGCGAGCTACCGGCGACGAGGGCTGCCGTGCTGATGTGCTGCTTTGCGTCGATAGCATGCATCGCGCTTCGCGTCTCTCCGTTCTCCTCCCATTCGGGCTTGCACATCTCGGCCCGGAGAGCGCTGTCCTCGAGCGACGCCACGATGTGCAGCACGATCCCCGATACCAGGAACGCGCCCGATGCCGCTGAGCCCGTGTAAAGAAGCCACGGCGCCGGGAGGCCTGCCGGCCGTGCCGGCGTGCCCGCTGGTGTCGCCTGCGGCGGAGCGACCGAGCGCACGCTCGCCGGCTCGGGGCTCAGGAGGACGGCCAGCGATTCTCCCGCGGTGACATGCACGGTGGAGCGCGCCGTCCGGCCGCCCGGCAACCTCGCCGTGACCTCGTGCTGCCCGGGCGCGACGTAGATCTGACCGCTCTCGTCCACGAGACGCCCATCGACGAGCACGGGCGCCGCCCCGGCGGGCGCGAACACGCGGAGCTGCGCGACCTCGAGCCGCACCGCGGCCAGGTCCGCGTGCCGCGTCTCGTAGAGCTTCTGCTCCTCGGGCGTGGCCGGCGGGCGCATCTCCTGCACGCAGCGCGTGAGCTCCACGACGGCGTCCACCCAGCGCCCGAGCCGGCGGTCGAGCTGCCCGAGCTGGCAGATCCCCACCGTGGATCTCTCGATGTCGTAGATCTGCGCCCACAGGTCGCGAGCGCGCGCGATGTCGAGCCGCTCCAGGGCGGCCTCCGCCTCCCTGATCAAGGCGACCACGCGCGGCGACCGTGGCGGCGGCGGCGCGGCGAACGCCGGCGTGAGCGCGAGGAGGAACATCGCGGCGGCCGCTGCGTGCGACCAACAGACGACCAGCGCAGAACGCAGCAAAGCTCACCTCGGCCCAACGAAGGGGACCGGATGCCGCGCTGGCCCAATCCGGCGCGGCACCGTCTTTTCAGCTCAACCGCGGCGTGAGCCGCGTCCATCCCTCACGCAGACGTCAACTACCATGGGTCTCCCTGCGCTTTGAATCCCCGATAGGCCGAATTTTCGCCCGCGGACGCATTGCGAATCGCTGGCAAAAATTCTCATCGATTCGCTCTTCTGGCGGCGGAGGTGCGCCGGCGCGGAGCGCGCCTCTGGAAGAAGGAAGGAAGACTGCCGCGACGAGAAGACAGCCGCGACGAGGAGATGAGGACATGGGCTGGTTGCCCGTCCCGGCGCCGCGACGCGGGCCGAGCGCGACCGGCCATCCTCCGGCCACGGAGCAAGATCGCGACGCCAGTCCGGGCGCCCAGCAGCTTGCACCCAGCCAACCCAGGATCGAGACTCGGGGTGCCCCTGACCACAAGGAGGGTATCTCATGGGTTATCGCAATCTCAGTCCCCAGGCGATGGTCAACATCTCCGCGCCATGGCTCGATCCGGCGCAGGATCGGAAGGTCTTCACGTCGCTGCCGCTGCTCGCGCCGCTCCTGCCGGCGGTCGAGGAGGCGCACGGCCGGATCCTGACCACGCAGCGGCTCGGCTCCAGTCTGCAGCAGCAGGCGAAGGCGCTCATGGAGAGGGCGCTCGCGCTCGACGCGACGCACGACCGCAAGCTCCGCGGGGCGTACAACTACCTCGGTGCGCTCGCCGAGATGACCGATG
This sequence comes from Sorangium sp. So ce887, assembly GCF_051521455.1. Taxonomy (NCBI): domain Bacteria; kingdom Pseudomonadati; phylum Myxococcota; order Polyangiales; family Polyangiaceae; genus Sorangium; species Sorangium sp. So ce887. Next base: position 9,681,128 of record NZ_CP150354.1, read on the forward strand.
AGCCCGCGTTCGTGGCGGCGCTCCTCGACCTGCGGGATCGGCTCGCGCCGGCGGGGCTCAAGGCGATCTCGCGGAGCTACGGCGACCAGGCGGGCGACGCCAAGCTGCTCCGGTCACGGCTCGACGAGGCCTCGGAGAAGCTGCTCAAGAAGCTGAAGACGCCCGAGGGGCCGCTCGCGCAGGTGGTGGACGCCTGGGTCGCGGCCGCGCTCGAGATCGAGAAGGTGGAGGCGCAACGCGAGCTGCTCGCGCTGAGCGCCCCGTCGAACACGGACGGCGCGACACCGCGCGAGGTGCTGAGCGCCCGCAACGGCTGGATCCGCGTGGCCCGCGCGGTCGAGACGAACCTCGCCCTCGAGAAGGCGGTGACTGGCGAGATCGCTGACCGCCTCCTCGGCCGGCTCCGCCGCGAGTCCGCCCGGGCCGACCGGCGCGGGCGCAAGGGCGGCGCCGAGGGCGAGGCCGAGCCCGCGCCGGCCGACGACGCCGCGCCGCCCGCTGCCGGCGACGACGACGATTCCTTCGACGGCGCCTGATCCTGGCGCTCCTGGCCTCCGCGCCACGATCGAGCCCTCGCGCGGGGCGCGCGAGGGAAGACGCGTTGCTCGATCTGCCTCCCTCCACCCCACGAAAGTAAGCCATCTTCCTTTTTTTGCCGCCTGCCGCCGGTGCGCGGCTGTCCACTTGCGCGGAACGGGTGGCGGGCAGCGATTTACGTGAAATACATTACGCCAAACTGCCACCGGGCGGCGATCCTGAGTAAGACATCTTACGTCGAAGTGCCGCCGAGCGGCGATCTTGAGTAAGACATCTTACGTCGAAGTGCCGCCGAGCGGCGATCGCCGACAGTTGACTTGCGCCGAGCGCCGCCGGGCGGCGATTCGGCGTAAGACCTCTTACTTTCATGCGCCGCCCGCCGGCGATCGCCGGCAGTCCGCCTGCGCCGAAGCGCCGCTTGCGGGCGATCGCCGGCAGTCCGCCTGCGCCGAAGCGCCGCTTGCCGGCTATCGCCGGCAGTCCGCCTGCGCCGAAGCGCCTCTAGCTAGAGCGACAAGCGGGTTGAAACCCCGGAAAAAATTTCACAGGGAGGCGAGGAGGCGGGGAGTGAGAGACGGCGAGAGAGAGAGATTCTTTTTTCTTCCTCCCCGCCTCCTCGCCTCCCTGTGAAAATTCTCCGGGTTTCAACATGACTGGTGTTCTAGTCCGTACCGGCAGCAGCCCACCCCTCGCGAGCGACGAGCTCGGCCACGCGCGCGCGGACCTCGTCGCGGATCTCTCGCACGCGCTCCACCGGCTTGCCCTTCGGATCTTCGAGGGGCCAGTCGTCACGGCGAAGCCCTGGAACCACGGGGCATGCCTCCCCGCATCCCATCGTGACGAGCAGCGCCGCCTGGCTCGCCAGCTCCTCGGTGAGCCGCTGAGGCTCCACGGCCGAGAGGTCGATCCCCTCCTCCGCCATCGCCGCGAGCACCTCGGGATGGACGCGCGGGCCAGGCTCGGTACCGGCCGAGACGGCGCGCGCCCGGGCTGGATCGGCCATGGCATTGAACCACGCCGCGGCCATCTGGGAACGACCCGCGTTGTGAACGCAGGCAAAGAGCACGGTCTTCATGGAGCATCCTCCGGAAACGCGCGATCGACGACGCGATCGGCGACCTGGGGCAGGGCAGGGAGGAGCCAGCGAAACACAAGCGTCGCTGCCGCCGCCCCCGCGAGCTGTGCGACGATGAACCCCGGCGCGTCGGCCGGACGGATGCCGGCGAACGTGTCGCTCGCCGCCCTGGCGAGCGTCACGGCCGGGTTGGCGAACGAGGTGGACGAGGTGAACCAGTAAGCGGCCGCGATGTACGCGCCGACCGCGAAAGGAACCGAGTCGGCCCGCCTCCGGACGCCGCCCCAGATGACGGCGAGCAGCCCGAACGTCGCGACGAACTCGCTCGCCATCTGGGCAAGCCCCGAGCGCTCGTGCTGCGACGCCGAGAAGAGGGCCCGACCACGGTCGCGAGCAGCAGGGCCGTCCCGAGCGCCTCGGCGACGGCCCTGCGGGCGAGATCAGCGCGCGGCGGCATCGTCGAGCTTGGACGGCGCGCAGCACGCCGGCGCGCAGCACGCGGCATCGCTCTTCGCGGCATCGCTCTTCGAGGGCACCGCGGGCTGACTCCCCATCACGGCCGCCTCGCCCTTCACCACGAACACCTCCCACGAATTGCCGTCGGGGTCCTCGATCCAGACCTTGTCCTGCACCGCGTAGCAACAGGCCGTGTCCTCCTCGGTGAAGGTCCTGAGCTCCGCGGCCTCGAAGCGGCTCTTGGCCTCGAGCACGTCCTCCGTGCTCGCCACCTGGACGCCGAAGTGGCTCGCGTTGACGCCCGTACGCGGCGCCTCCTGCATCGTGAGGTTCAACGAAGGCGACGCGAGGTCGAACTTCGCATAGCCGGGACGACGCTTTGTGGCGCTCACGCCAAAGGCCTTCTCGTAAAACGCGACCGAGGCGTCGATGTTGGAGACGTTGAGCGAAACATGGGGCTTGAGAACATTCATCGCGCACCTTCCTTCCAAAAAATTCGAAATAGAGGGCAAAAAAAAATCAGCAGCACGCCTTGCCGCGCTTGCAACAGTCCTCCCACAGGTACGCGGTCAGGGCACGGAGCGCCTCGTAGTCGGCGCTGTAGTAATGAAACGTCCCTTCCCCGCGTGTCCTCAGGATGCCCGCATCGACGAACCGCTTCAGGTGATGGCTCAGCGTCGAGGCGGCCAGTCCGACGTGCGCCTGGATGTCGCCGGCGGAGGCGCCCTCCGCGCCGGCCTGCACCACGAAGCGCAGGACAGCCAGCCGCACGGGGTGACCCAGCACGGCGAGCTGCTCGGCGTGACGATCGAGCTTCGACGACACGCCCTATTTCTACAATTGTCGAAGCATCGACGCAAGCCCTTCTTCGAAGAAATACGAACTGGTGCCGCGTCCCCCCGGGCTCCTCGGCGCCTGGGTCCCCCCCCGCCTTGGTCCCCCCCCGGTCAGCCGAAGCGGTAGTGCTTGCGCACCGGGGAGCGGACCTCCCACGTACAGCTCAGGCCGGCGGGGAACGTCACAAGATCTCCCGCCTGGATCCGCACCGGCGCGCCTCCGCCCTGCGCTGGCGTCACGATCACGTCGCCCTCGAGCAGGTAGCAGGTCTCCGGCTCGTCGTAGTGCCACGAGAACCTCGACGCCTCCTTCGTCCAGATGGGCCAGCTGCGCGCCCCGAGCTTCGCCAGCTGCTCCTCCGACGGACCGTGCTCCAGCTTGATCGACTCCATGGCTCCCCCTCCTCGCTCGATGTGTCGCTGTCCCCGGGCCCGCCAGAGCGGCGCCCCCGGGGACCATGACGCCGATGCTAGCAGCTCGGCTCGTCCCGCCGCCCCGCCCGCTGTGCCTGCGCCCGCCGTTCTGCTAAACGGCAACGCGTGCCCGACCTGATCGTCCACCCGGCAGAGCGACCGCTGCTCGGGAGCGTGCCGGTTCCCGCGGACAAGAGCATCGCCCACCGGGCGCTCCTCCTGGCTGGGCTCGCCATCGGGCAGAGCCGCATCCGGGGCGGAACGCTCGGCGGCGACATCCTCGCGACCGTGAACGCGCTGCGCGCCCTGGGCGTCCGCGTCGAGGAGCCGGCGCCGGGCGACCTCGTCGTCGACGGCGCCGGGCTCTCCGGCCTCCGCGCCCCGGCTGGGCCCATCGACTGCGGCAACTCCGGGACCACGATGCGGCTCCTCTCGGGCATCCTCGTCGCCCAGCGCTTCGCCGCGCGGCTCGTCGGCGACGCGTCGCTCTCGCGCCGCCCCATGGAGCGCGTCGCGAAGCCGCTCCGCCTCCGCGGCGGCCACATCGAGGGGCAGCTCGACCCGCGCAAGATCGGCGAGATCACGGCGCCGCTCGACGTCGGGCCGCTCCCCGTGCCGCACGTGCTCTCGTCCATCGAGTACGACCTCCCCGTCCCGTGCGACCAGGTGAAGAGCGCCCTCCTCTTCTCCGGCCTCTTCGCCGACGGGCCCACGTTCGTGCGCGAGCCGATCGTCTCGCGCGATCACACCGAGCGCATGCTCACCGCGCTCGGCGTCCCGGTCGACTCGGTCGGGGCGATGGTCTGCCTCGACGCGGCCCGCTTCTCCGGCGCGCTGCCGGCGTTCGAGGTCGACGTGCCCGGCGACCTCTCCGCCGCCGCGTTCCTCATCGCCGCCGCGCAGATCGTGCCGGGCAGCCGCGTGACCGCGCGGCGCGTGGGGCTCAACCCGACGCGCACCGGCCTGCTCGAGGTGCTGCGCGACATGGACAGCAGCGTCGCCGTCGAGATCAAGGGGGAGGCCCTCGGCGAGCCCACCGGCGATCTCCACATCACCTCCGGCGACGGCCTGCGCGGCGGGCGCGCGGGCGGCGAGCTCGCGTCGCGCGCCCTCGACGAGCTGCCCATCCTGCTCGGCCTCGCGGCGCGGGCGCGCGGCCTCACCGAGGTGTTCGACGCGCGGGAGCTGCGCGTGCAGGAGACCGACCGGATCGCGGCGATGGCGTCGGTGCTCGGCGCCTTCGGCGTGCGCTGCGAGGAGCGCACCGACGGGCTCCTCGTCGAGGGCAGGCCCGACCGGCCGCTCGACGCGGCGGACATCGACAGCCGCGGCGATCACCGCATCGCGATGACGGCCGCCGTGCTCGGGCTCGTCGCGAGCGGGCCCACGCGCGTGCGCGACGCGGGCTGCATCGCGACGAGCTTTCCCCTCTTCGTTGGGACGCTCCGCGCCCTGGGCGCGCGCATCGAGGTCGAGGGCGCCCGCGCAGCATGAGCGGGCGAGCGGGTGAGCGAGGAGGAGCGCAGGTGACGGAACGGCAGAGACAGGACGACGCACGCCACCTCCCGGGCCAGGGCGAGCTCCGGCGGCTGCGCGTCGCCATCGACGGACCGGCCGGCGCCGGCAAGGGCACGGTCGCGCGGGGGCTCGCCGAGCGGCTCGGCTACCTCCTCGTCGACACCGGCGCGCTCTACCGCGCCGTCGCGCTCGCGGTCCACCGCGTGGGCCTCGCGTGGGACGACAGCAGCGCGATCGGCACCCTCGCCGAAAATCTCGCGAGCGGCGGCCGCATCGCCCTGGAGCGCGGCGGGCCCGGCGCGCCGCCCGACTCCACGGACGCCCGCGCGGCGCACACCACGTCGAGCGCCGGCGCAGCGAACGCCGGCGCAGCGGACGCCGCCTCGGCCGACGGCCCGGCCCACTCGAGCGTGGGGGGCAGCGGCATGCGGGTGCTGCTCGACGGCGAGGACATCTCCAGCGCGATCCGCGCGCCCGAGATCAGCCTCGGCGCGAGCCGGGTCTCGGCCATCCCCGCGGTGCGCAACGCGCTGCTCGCGATGCAGCGGCAGGCCGGCGCGGGCGGCGGGGTCGTGCTCGAGGGGCGCGACATCGGCACCGTGGTGTTCCCCGACGCCGAGGTGAAGTTCTTTCTCACCGCGCCGGCCGAGATCCGCGCGAAGCGGCGGTACGACGAGCTCGTCGCGCGCGGCATCACCGTCAGCTTCGAGGCGACGCTCTCCGACGTGCTCCGCCGCGACAAGGCCGACAGCGAGCGCGCCGTCGCGCCGCTCCGCAAGGCCGACGACGCCATCCTCGTCGACTCCGGGCACCGGAGCCCGCAGGAGATCATCGACGAGATGGCGACCCTCGTGGAGATCCGTGCGCGCGGCGCGTGACGTCCGCGCCGTCGCCGCCGTCGCCGTCGTCACCGTGATTGCGCTCGCGCTCCCCGCCTGCGGGGGCGCGGCGCCGCGACCCGACGCGCAGGGCGTGCGGAGCCCAGCCGGCCCGCGGATCATCCGGCGCATCGAGCCGGCCGATCTCCTCCCGGCCGATCTCGATCTCGTGGTGCGCGTCGACGTCGCCCGCATGCGCGGCGACCTGGGCCAGGCGGCCGCGGACGAGCTCGCGCGGCGCGCGCTCGACGAGGTGCCCGACGAGGCGCTCGAGAGCGCCCTCCACCGCGCGGACGTCGTCTGGCTCGGCCTGCGGCTCGCCGATCTCGAGGAGGGCGACCGCGTGGTCGTCCTGGAGGGCCGGATGGCCGGGCTCACGCCCGATCCCGACCGCTGGGAGGCAGCGCCGGTAGCGAAGGGCGTGCAGGGCGGCGTCGCCGTCTTCGACCGCCGCGACGGCGCCGCCGGCGCGCGCGCCGACACGGCGCGGATCGTCGCGCTCGGCGATCGCGCCGTCGCGCTCGTGTCGGCGGTCGAGGTGAGCAGCGTCGCGCGCGTCCTCCGCGACGGCCCCGACGAGCGCCGCGGCGATCCGGCCGCCGAGGGGCTCGTGAGCCTCGACCTGCGCGCGCGCCGGCTCCCTCCGTCGCTCACGCGGCGCTTCCCGTCGATCGGCGCGGTCGTCGCCGGCGTCGAGCGCGTCCGCGCCGTGGCGTCCCTCACCGACGAAGGGGTGCGCCTCGATGTAGAGATCGTCGGCGTCGACCCGGCCGGCGCCGCGCGCGCCCGCCGGCTCCTCGAGGTGCTCCGCGACAACGTCGAGGATGCACGTTACGTGGATCTCATGAAGGCGCTCTCGATCGAGCAGGTGGAGCGCACCGTGCGGCTCCGCTGGCTCTTCCCTGCGCCCCTCGTGCTCGCCCTGCTGTCCCGGAGCCCTCCCGGCTGAACCGATCCCCGACGCGCGTCGGTTTCGTTTACGTTCTCTGGCTGTCCCGGCGCTCCCCCGGCTGAACCGATGTCCGACACCCTGATCGAAGAACCGATCCGACCGACCGTGATCGACGACACCGCGGCGCCCGCGCCTGCGCCCGTGGCCGACCCCGCCGAGGCGCAGCCCGCGAAGCCCGGCGACGGCGGCGCCCCGCCGCGCCCTGCGCGGCCGCGGGGGGCCGCGTGCCTCCTCGCCGCGCTCGCGCTCGTCGCGCTGCTCGCCGGCGCCGCGCTCGGCGTCTACTTCCTCTTCTGGCGCTACGAGCCGACGGCCCGGCGCCACATCCCGGGCGACGCGAACATCGTGCTCCGCCTCGAGACCGCCGATCTCGCGCTCTTCGGCCCCGTGCGCCGGCACTTCCTCCCGCTGCTCGACGAGGCGCCCTCGGGCACGTCGCAGCGGGCGCGCATCGAGGCGGCCACCGGCCTCGACGTCCTCTCGGATCTGCGCGAGATCGTGATCGCCTCGACCGACGCCGCGAGCTGGGTCGCGCTCGTGGGCGGGCGCATCCCGAAGGACCGGTTCGTCGCCGGCATGGAGAAGGTCGCCCGCGACGAGGGCTGGGCCGGCCTCCGCCGCGAGGGCGATCTCCTCCTCCTCGGGCCGCGGGCCGTGATCGGTCAGGCCGACGACGGCACGCTCGTCCTCGGCACGGACGTCGAGATCGTGAAGGCCGCGCTGCCCGCGTCGGACGAGTGGCAGCGCCTCGATCTGCCCGAGCAGGGCCCCGTCACCTTCGCGCTCACCAGCGCCGCGTGGTCGGGCGCCGCCGGCGCGGTCTCCGCCGTGCTTCCGCGCGCCGGAGCGCTGTTCCGCCGCATCGATCACGCCTCGGGCACGTTCACCCTCGGCGCGGAGCCCGCGCTCGCGATGCGCCTCGCGCCCGTCTCGGGCGACGCGGCCGCGGCGCTCGCCGCGGACACGCAGGCGTTCCTCGGCAGCCTCAAGCTCGCCCTCGCGCTGCTCCCCGACGTCGCCGGCGCCGGGACCGCGATCGAGGGCGCCCAGGCCGTAGCGCAGGGCGATCGCGTCGAGCTCCGGGCGAAATGGCCCCACGAGGGCCTCGATCGCGCATGCGCGGAGCTCGCACAGCGGGCCCGCGGCGCGCGAGACGCCGCGCGCGACGCCGGCGGCGCTCCGCGCGCCGCGCCCTGAGGGGCGCGCTGCTTTGAGCCGGCGGGCGCATCGTTTCTCAGGGAAACGACAAAAACTTCTCGTGGCTCGGTCGTTGCATTGACAGAAGCCCCTCCTCAGACTACAGGCTCGCCTCTCCCGAGGGGCCGGGTACATCGGTACGCGTGTGCCCGCCCCTCCGTCGCTCGTGCGTGGCACCAAGGGTCCACGCCTGCGCCCGCTGCGACGAATCCCAGGGAAGGAAAGGAAACAAGAACGAACAACATGACTAGTAACATCCATATGGAGGCTGGCTCGTCCGGGGCGAGCATGGAGAGCTTTGCCGCGCTCTTCGAACAGAGCGTGGAAGGGGGCGATTTCGCGCGTGAAGGAGAGATCATCTCCGGCACCGTGGTCGCAGTGAACCGCGACTCCGTCGTGGTCGACATCGGCGGCAAGAGCGAGGGCGTCATCGCGCTCCGCGAGTTCGCGGACGCCGGCGGCGTGAGCGCCGTCAAGGCCGGCGACAAGGTCGACGTCTACATCGAGAGCCGCGAGAACGACGACGGCCTCGTCACCTTGTCGAAGGAGAAGGCCGACAAGATGAAGGTCTGGGATGAGATCTCGAACGCCTGCGAGGCGGACGAGCTCATCGAGGGCACCATCAGCCAGCGCGTGAAGGGCGGCCTCTCGGTCACCATCCGCGGGGGCGTGAAGGCCTTCCTCCCGGGCTCTCAGGTCGATCTTCGCCCGATCCGCAACTTGGACAAGCTGATCGGCCAGACCTACAAGTTCAAGGTCATCAAGTTCAACAAGAAGCGCGGCAACATCGTGCTCTCGCGGCGAGTGCTCCTCGAGCGCGAGCGCGACGAGATGAAGGCCAAGACGCTCGAGACGTTGACCGAGGGGATGACCGTCAAGGGGACCATCAAGAACATCACCGAGTACGGCGCCTTCGTCGACCTCGGCGGCATCGATGGCCTCCTGCACATCACGGACATGTCGTGGGGCCGCGTGAACCACCCGAGCGAGGTGTTCCAGGTCGGCGACGAGGTCCTCGTGAAGGTCCTCAAGTACAACGCCGACACCGAGCGCGTCTCCCTGGGCCTCAAGCAGACCCAGGAGGACCCCTGGAACCACGCCGAGGAGGCCTACCCTGCGGGCAAGAAGGTCCGCGGCAAGGTCATGTCGATCACCGACTACGGCGCGTTCGTCGAGCTGGAGCCGGGCGTCGAGGGCCTCATCCACGTCAGCGAGATGAGCTGGACCAAGAAGGTCAAGCACCCGTCGAAGCTGCTCGAGGTGGGCCAGGAGCTCGAGTGCCAGGTGCTCGAGGTGGACGCGCGCGCGAAGCGCATCAGCCTCGGACTCAAGCAGCTGGAGCCCGATCCCTGGATGCTCTTCACGGACAAGTACCACCCCGGCGACAAGATCGCGGGCAAGGTCCGTTCGCTCACCGATTACGGCGTCTTCGTCGGGATCGAGGAGGGCGTCGACGGCATGGTCCACAAGAGCGATCTCTCGTGGTCGGTGCGCGTCAACAACCCGAGCGACCTGTACCACAAGGGCGACGACGTCGAGGCGATCATCCTCTCGATCAACCACGACGAGAAGAAGGTCTCCCTCGGCATCAAGCAGCTCTGGGACGATCCGTGGCCGACCATGCTGACGGAGTACCCGCCCGGCCGCGTCATCGACGAGTCCCAGGTGGTGAGCATCGTCGACTACGGCGTGTTCGTGCGGCTGCGCGAGGGCGTCGAGGGCCTCATCTCGCAGAGCGACGTGCAGGAGCCCGAGGAAGGCAAGCTCAAGGTCGGCGACAAGGTCAAGGCCGAGATCTCCTCGCTCGACACGGTCGATCGCCGGCTCTTCCTGACGATGAAGAACATCGGCATGGAGCGCCCCGCGCCCGTCCAGCGCCAGCAGCAGAAGCGCAAGGAGGACGGCGGGGACGACAAGCCGGTGGCCGGGACGATCGGCGATCTCATCAAGGAGAAGTTCGGCGGGAAGCTCGACCTGAAGTGACGCTGCCCGGCGCGCGGCCGCTCTGATCGGGCCGCGCGCCAGGCGCTCACTCCGCCGCACGCCAGGTACGGCGGGCCGCGGGCGCCCCGGTGCCGCTCGGCTCGCCGTGTGGACCCGATGTCGACGAGAGGCGAGGCCCTTCCAAGGGCCTCGCCTCTTGCTTTTTCCAGGGCGCCGCGGACGATCCTCGCCTCGATGAGAGGCCCCCTCATGCGCTCTGCCCTCGCGGCGCCGGTCCTTGCCGCCCTGGCGCTCGGCGCGCCCCCCGCCCGGGCCGACGGCCCCCTCGCCCGCCCAGCGGGCGGCGACCCGCTGGCCCGCCCGGCGGGCGGCGGCTCCCTTGCCAGCGCCGCAGGCCGCCTGCCCCCGGTGGCGTTCCCGGGGCGGCCGCTCGTCGGCGCCCTGGCCTTGCGGCGCGACCCCGACCCGTGGTTCGGCGATGACAAGGTGCGCCATTTCTGCGCGTCAATCGCCCTCGCCGGCGGCGGGTATGCGCTCGGCGCGCTCGCGACCGACGACACCCACGAACGGATCGCGCTGGGGGCCGCGGTCGCGCTCGGCGCCGGCCTGGCGAAGGAGGCCTTCGACGCCGCCGGGCACGGCACCCCATCCTTCCGCGATCTCGCCTGGGACGCGCTCGGCACCTCCGCCGGGCTTGCCCTCTCGGTCTGGTTCGACCTCGCGGTCACGCCGATCTCGTTCTGAGGTCCGCGCCGCGACCGGCGCGAAGAACGGGCGGTGGTCCCGCGCGCGTGGCCGTCGTGCTAGCGTCTCCGCGACATGGGTAACCCCCTGTGGGCGCCCTGGCGCATCGAGTACATCCTTGCGCCGAAGGGCCACGCCGACTGCATCTTCTGCGGCATTCCCCGCGCATTCGAGCAAGAACAGCGCGACCGGCTGGTCGTGGCCACGACCCGCCGCGCGTTCGTCATGCTCAACCGCTACCCGTTCGCGTCGGGCCACCTCCTCGTCGTCCCGCACGCGCACGTCGCCTCGCTCGACGCGCTCGAGCCGGCCGACCACGATGCGCTCTTCCGCCTCGTGCGCGAGTCGACGACCCGCCTGCGCGCCGCGCTCAGGTGCGAGGGCATGAACGTCGGGATCAACCTTGGCACCGCCGCGGGCGCCGGCATCGCCGAGCACCTGCACGTGCACATCGTCCCGCGCTGGCCCGGCGACACAAACTTCATGCCGGTGCTCGCCGACGCGCGCGTCGTGCCGCAGGCGCTCGAGGCGACGCGCGATCACCTGCTCGGCTTCTTCGCCGACCTGCCCGCGTCGCTCGTTGACGACGGCGTCCCGGGCCCGGCGTCGCGCGGCGGGGCGCTGTGAGCGAGGGCATCTCGCGGCGCACCGTGTTCCTGACGATCAGCGCCGTCCTCACGGTGGCGTTGCTCATCGTCGCCCACGCGGTGCTGCTCCCCTTCGTGCTCGCGCTCGTCGTGGCCTACGTGCTCACGCCGGCGGTCCTCCGGCTCGAGCGCGCGCGTGTCCCGCGGTGGGCCGCGATCCTCGTCGTCTACGCCCTCGTGCTCTCCGGCGTCGGCGGCTTCTTCGCCCTCAGCGTCCCGCGCCTCGTCGCCGAGGGGAAGGCGCTCACCGTCGAGGCGCCGCGGCTCGCCGCGCGGCTCCGCGAGGAGTACCTGCCCGCGCTCGACGTGCGGCTCCGCCGCTGGTCGGGCCGCGAGCCTCTGGCACCGCCCGAGGCCGCGCCGGATCGGGCGCTGGGCGAGCTCGCTGCGCCGCCCGGATCCATCGCCGCGCCCGGAGAGGAGGGCGCCGAGCGCCCGCCTGTCCGCATCACGCCCGGCCCGGACGGCTCCTTCGACGTGCGCATCGCCGACGACGTCGAGATCCGCGAGACAGGCGACGGCATCTGGCAGATCGCGCAGACGCGCCCGAAGCACCCGCTCTCCAGCGCGAACATGCTCCAGGAGGGGTACGAGAAGGCGGCCGACTACCTCAAGGAGAACTCGCTCACGGTCCTGCGGATCGGCCAGGCCATCGCGACCGCCATCTCGCGCGGCATCTTCAACCTCTTCATGACGTTGATGCTCGCCGGGTACATCATCCTCACGCACGAGAAGATCTTCCGCTTCTTCCGCGAGCTCTGGCACCCGATCTCGCGCGACTCGTTCGATCGTTTCCTGCGCCGGCTCGACCGGGGCCTCTCCGGCGTCGTCCGCGGTCAGCTCCTCATCTGCCTCGTGAACGGCGTCCTCTCCGCGATCGGCTTCTGGCTCTTCGACCTCAAGTACTGGCCGATCCTCTCGGTCCTCGCGGCGGTGATGTCGCTGATCCCGATCTTCGGCTCGATCCTGAGCTCGATCCCGGCGGTCGCCATTGGCCTCACGCAGTCGTTCGGCACGGCGGCCGGCGTGCTCGCGTGGATCGTGGGCATCCACCAGCTCGAGGCGAACTTCCTGAACCCGAAGATCATCGGCGACTCGGCGAAGATCCACCCTGTCCTCGTGGTGCTTGCGCTGCTCATCGGCGAGCACTTCTTCCAGATCACCGGCGCGCTCTTCGCGGTCCCGTGCCTGTCGATCGCGCAGACGATCTTCCTCCACTTCCGCGAGTCCACGCTCGGCCTTGCCGACCCGACGGCCTCGATCCCCCCGCAGCGCGGCGCGCAGTTCGTCACCCCCTCGATCGAGCCGCTCCCCCCCTTGCGCGGCTTCGAGACGGTCGGCCCTGCCATGACCCCCCTCCCCTCCTCCGGCGCCGATCCGGACCCCGCCCCCCGCGCGAACGACCCCGCCACCTAGCCGCTCCCGCGCAAGCCGGCTATGAAAGCCCGCGCCCCGCGGAGCGGGAACGTCAGATCTACGACCTCGATGAAGACCCCCGGCAAACCCACCCTGACCCCGAGCCCGAAGAAGCAGAGCCCCAAGCAGCAGCGCGAGCAGGCCATCTCGGCGCTCCGCAGCGGAAAGCCGCCGGCCGATCCCCTCGCCCAGCTGAACCCGCGCTCGCTCGCCCTCCGCGTCGGCATCCCGGCGCTCATCGTCTGGGCCATCGCCCTGGCCATCCCGGGGATCTGGCCGAAGGTGGTCGCCGGCGTCCTGACGGTCATCGTCGCGGGCGTCATCCTGTGGGCGCTGCGCTTCGCGACCAAGACGCGCGCCGTCGCGCAGATCGTGCAGACCGCCGGCACCGCCGAGGCGCGCAAGGACGCGATCGCCAAGCTCGACACGGAGTTCAAGAAGGACGACGCGGCCGCGACGTTCGCGAAGGCGCAGCTCCAGATGCAGGAGGACCCGCGCGCCGCGCTCCGGACGCTGGAGACCATCAACCTCGACAAGGTGATGGCCCCCATGGCCGACGAAGCGCGCGCCCAGCGCGGCATGATCCACCTCATCCTGAGCGAGACGGACGAGGCGCGAATGCTCGTCGACAAGATCGACATGAGCCGCCACAAGGAGCCGAAGATCCGCGCCATGATGGCCGCCATCGTCGGCGAGGCGTGGGCCCGCACCGGCCAGGCGACGAAGGCGGTCGAGCTGCTCGAGACGTACGATCCGAACGACGAGGCGTTCGCCGAGCTCAAGCCGCAGCTGCTCCGCTCGCGGGCGTTCGCCTACGCGTGGGCGAACAACACGAAGCAGATGAAGAGCACCCTGCGGAGCCTGAGCGCGCTCAACCCGCAGTACCTGAGCGGCTTCGTCACGAAGAAGAAGAGCCCCATGGGCGTGCCGCCGCGCGGCGTGCACCCGATGCTCGAGAAGGAGGCGTTCGAGATGCTGATGCGATCCGGCGCCGTCCCTCGCAAGATGCAGCAGGTGAGGCGCGGCTGAGCGGCGGCCGGCCGAGGTCGACGACACGGGCCGCGCCCGCCGCCACGCCTGTCCGCCGCGCGCGGCCCCTTGACGCGGGGCGCGCGGAACGGCTCACATGCGCGACCTGATGAGAGGGACCGCGCTGATCTACAGCTCGCACAGCCGCTGCAACGTCATCCACAACGACTACATCGCGCAGCGCGCCCTGGCAGGGCGGGACAACAAGCGCGTCCTGTTCCTGCCGATGTCGGAGGCGCCCCGCGACGGCAACGAGCTCGAGCGGCAGGAGTTCGCGTACGGCAACTTCCGCTGGTTCTTCCGGTTCTACGAGCGGTTCGGCCTCGAGCACGTGCCGTTCTACTGGACCCGCCACCTGCGGCGGGAGGACGTCGACGTGCTCTGGCACCTCCTCGGCTCGTCCGAGGTGGTGATCCTCGGCGGCGGCTACAGCACGACGGGACTCTGGCGCTACAAGCAGCTCGGCGCCCTGTTCGAGGGCGAGCCCGGCAAGTTCGGGCGCGTCCTGCACGAGCGCCGGCAGCGGGGCCTGCTCACGGTCGGGTTCTCCGCCGGTGCCGACCAGCTCTGCCAGCACCTCTTCCGCCGGGTGTGGGACAGCCCGGGCGACAGCGACGGGCTCGGCCTCGCGCGCAACACGCTCGTGACGCTCCACCACGAGCCGAGCCGCAACGGCGACCTCTGGCACGCCGCGAGGCGCATGCCCCATTGCTTCGTCTTCGGGCTCCCGAACGACTCCGGGCTCAATGTGGACTGGGGTGTTCTCCCGTCCGGCAATCTCTGGCAGGTCTACGAGCTCATCGTCGACACCTCCTGGGACGATCCGGCCGACGCCCTCCACGTGAAGACGCGGCAGGGCGCGCTCATCGACCACTTCGACAACACCGGCCGCCACTGGGCGTTCCACGGCGGCGACCACATCGCGCGGATCACGTCGCCGGACGGCCGCTTCGACCGGGCCTGGATGACGGCGGGCGGGCGGCTGCTCGACTACTGGACGCGCGAGCCCGCCGCCCATGGGTCGATCGACGAGATCCTCGCGAGCCACTGATCGCGCTGCGGCCGCATGGCGCGCCCGAGCCAGGGTTGACGTTGGGCAGGCGGCGCCGCATCGCTGATCGAGGCCGCCATGACCGCTCGACCTTGCGTTTTCTGCAGCATCGCCCGGGGCGAAACGCCGGCCTATGTCGTGCTCGACGAGCCGGAAGTGATGGCGTTCCTGGACGCCCGCCCGCTCTTCCCGGGTCACTGCCTGCTCATCCCGCGCGTTCATCACGAGGTGCTCACGGACCTTCCGTCGGAGCTCGTTGGACCCCTTTTCATGACGGCCCAGCGGCTCGCGCGCGCCGTGGAGTCGGCGTGCTCAGCTGACGGCTTCTTCGTCGCGATCAACAACCGCGTCAGTCAGAGCGTCCCGCACTTGCACGTCCATGTGGTCCCGCGCCGTCAGAAGGACGGTCTCAAGGGCTTCTTCTGGCCTCGTTACAAATATGCCGGTGAGCGCGAGATGCACGGTCGTCGTGACGCCATCGTGACGGCGTTGTCTGAAGGTTGAAATCCGTCGCAGTAACGGTTATCTGGGCGTGGTGCCGACCTGGCTCAGGCGAGAGGCGTCCGTCCCTGATCGCGGCATTCTGCCACACACGGTTATGCGTCGTGGCATCTTGCTACGCACCAAGCCCGCTGCCAAGTTAGGGAATAGACTGCGTTCTACCCTGGTTCCAACGGCCGACGCTCTATCCATCCCTGAACGATGCTGAGTTTCCGGTCATTTTTCCCTCGGCTCGCGCTGCTCTTCGCGCTGATCCTCGCCCCAGTTACGCTGGTACGGGGGAATCTCAGCATCATCGAAGCGGGCAACTCGGATGTTTCGGGAGCGTTTCGAACCGGATCCATCGAGATCGATCAGGGTGATCTCGCGGGGCTACACCCGCCGTTCCGCGGTTCGTCCCATCACCGCCGCGCGCTCCACGCGGTGCCGAGCGACGGCGGGGGGCGGGCGCGGGTCGCCCTCGTCGCCGATCTCCGGCCCCCTCGCGCCGCCTCTCCCGTCCCTCGCCCTCCTTTTCGTCGTCCTCCACCACGTTTCCTGAATTGATCTCCTAGCTCCGTGGCTGAGGCCGCTCGCGGCCGGGCGCGGAGGATCTGGAAACCGGAGGTGTTCACGACGACTGCCGCGCTGAATCGGCGCGGTCAACGAGAGGGTTTGTTCCATGCAGAAGCTCGCTGACGGGTTGCACAAGTTCCACGCCGAGGTTTGCCGCACACATCAGGATCTCTTCCGCCACCTGGCGACGGGTCAGCGGCCCGAGGCCATGTTCATCACGTGCTCGGATAGCCGGATCAACCCGAACCTCATCACGCAGACCCAGCCGGGCGACATCTTCATCGTGCGCAACGTCGGCAACATCGTGCCGCCGTACGGCGCGAGCAACGGCAGCGAGGCCGCGGCGATCGAGTTCGCGGTCGCGCACCTGGGGATCAAGCACATCATCATCTGCGGCCACACGCTCTGCGGGGCGATGCGCGGGCTGCTCGATCCCGCGGGTCTCGACGAGCTGCCGGCGGTCAAGGGGTGGCTCCAGCACGCGGAGCTAACCCGCCGCCTGGTGCAGGAGAACTACCCGCACATCGAGGGGGAGGATCGGCTGACGATCACGGTGGAGGAGAACGTGCTCGCCCAGATCGAGAATCTCAGGACGCACCCGACGGTGCGTGCGCGGCTCGCGCGCGGCGAGCTCTCGGTCTACGCCTGGGTCTTCAAGATCGAGACAGGGCAGGTCTATCAGTTCGAGCATTCGACCGGGCAATTCGGGCCCATCTGCGAGGCGGCACCCCCGTCGGCGTTGCCGGAGACCACGGTCTACCGGCGCGCCGGCTGAGCACCTCACAGGCACTGAACCAAGGATCACTGGAAAGAGGACCCGTTCAATGCAGTTCCCGAATGCCATCCAAGTAAGCGCCGGATCGGAGCGCGCAGATTCCCGTACCGATATTGCTGGCGTCCCTGGCAGCGCAACAGCAATCCCCATCCAGGTGGCGCCTCCTGCGGACAGCGCGCCGCCGCTCGATCCGCGCCTCCGCGCGAACCTCAAGTACGATATCCCCGCAGGCCTCGTCGTCTTCCTCGTCGCCCTGCCGCTCTGCCTGGGTATCGCCCTTGCGTCCGGGGCCCCTCTCCTGTCCGGCATCGTGGCCGGGGTCGTGGGAGGGCTCGTCATCCCGCTCGTGAGCCGCTCCGCGCTCAGCGTGAGCGGCCCGGCGGCGGGGCTCGCGGCCATCGTGGTCGCGGGCATCGCCACCCTGCAGAGCTTCCAGGCCTTCGCGATGGCCGTGGTCATCGGCGGCGTCCTGCAGCTCGCGCTCGGCTTGCTGAAGGCCGGCGCGATCAGCCACTTCTTCCCCTCCTCGGTCATCAAGGGGATGCTCGCGGCCATCGGCGTCCTGCTCATCCTGAAGCAGCTCCCCCACGCCATCGGCTTCGACCAGGACAACTTCGCCTCCGAGTCGTTCCAGGCCGAGGGCGGCAACACCTTCACGATGCTGGCCCAGGCGCCGCAGGCGATCGAGTGGGGCGCGTTCCTCATCAGCGCCGTCTGCCTGGGCATCCTGGTCGGGTGGGAGAAGACGCGCTTCGCGAAGATCTCCTGGCTGCCCGCGCCGCTCATCGCCGTGGTCGTCGCCACGCTCGGCAACGAGCTGTTCAAGACGGCGGTCCCGTCGCTCGCCCTCGAGCAGAAGCACCTCGTGTCGCTGCCGATGGGCGACGGGGCGCAGAGCCTGCTCAGCGTCCTCCAGCTGCCGGACTGGTCCGCGATCCTGCGGCCCGAGGTCTGGGTGCTGGGCGTGACCCTCGCGATCGTGGCCAGCCTCGAGACGCTGCTCAACCTGGAGGCCGTGGACCGGATCGATCCGTGGCACCGCAAGTCGCCGCCGAACCGGGAGCTCGTCGCGCAGGGGCTCGCCAACATGCTCTCCGGGTTCGCCGGGGGTCTGCCGGTCACGTCGGTCATCGTCCGCAGCAGCGCCAACGCGAACGCCGGCGCGCGCACGCGGGTCTCCGCCTTCACGCACGGCGCGCTGCTCCTGCTCGCGGTGGTCTTCGCCGCAGGGCTGCTCTCGCACATCCCGCTCGCGTGCCTCGCGACGATCCTGCTCGTCACCGGCTACAAGCTGGCCAAGCCCAAGATCTTCGCCGAGATGCACAAGCTCGGCTGGAGCCACTTCATCCCGTTCGTGGTGACGATCGTGGCCATCGTGCTGACCGACCTCCTGAAGGGCATCGCCATCGGCCTCGCGGTCGGCGTCCTCTTCGTGCTGAGGACCCAGATGTCCCGCGTCTTCGACGTGATCCACGAGGGAGCGCGCGTGACGATCCGGTTCAACAAGGCGGCCTACTTCTTCACCCAGGGCAAGCTCGTCGCGCTGTTCGAGCGGCTGCCGAGCGACACCCACGTGGTCGTCGACGCCCAGAACGCGTCCTACATCGACCACGACGTCGCGGAGCTCATCCGCCGCTTCCAGCAGTCCGCCCCCCGGCGGAATATCCACGTAGAAATCCGCGGCCTTTAGAGCGACGCTGGCGGGATGCGCCCTGCCCTCGAACCGGCCGATACGATAGACAACCTTTCCCGACCGCCCGCCTCGGGTTGATCGTGGTCGCTCGATTCGTCAGCGGGGCGCACCGGCGATCCACGCGAGGGGGCGGGGGCGGGGGGGTCGCGTACGTCGGGGGCGCACCGCTGCCGCCGCGGCTCGACGAGATCCCTCGAAAACCGCTCTGCATGCTCCAGGGCTATGGCGGGCAGCACCACTCGTGTGGAGACCTGTACACCCCGGCGTCGGTCGAGGAGCTCAGGGTGCTGTTCGGCATGGCGAGGCGGACAGGGCGCAGGATCACGTTCCGCGCCGGGGCCCAGTCGTTCGACGGGCAGGCGCTGAACGACGACCTCGTGATCTCGATGACGGGCTTCACCTCCATCGAGATCGACGAGGAGGGCGCGCAGATGACCGTGGGCGCCGGCACCCCGTGGGGAGCCATCGTCCGCGAGCTCGCCGCCCGCGGGTTCGTGCCGTACACGGTGGTATCGACGAGCCACGCGACCGCGGGAGGCACGGTCTCCGGAGACTGCCTCTCTCGCTTCTCGGGGATCGGTGGCAAGGAAGGGCACTACGTCGAGCGGCTGACGCTCCTCACCCTGGGCGGGCAGCTGCTCTCCCTGAGCCGCGACGAGCCGACGAGCGCGCTGTTTCACGCGGTGATCGGCGGGCTCGGCTACCTCGGCGCGGTGCTCGACGTCACGTACCGCATCGCGCGCGTCGCGCCGGCAGGGACCCCGATCCGGGTCGTGACCCAGGCGACGCGCTGCGGGTCGCTCGACGAGCTCGCCGCGATGCTCGTCCCTCGCGCCGAGCAGCTCCTGCCCTCCGAGGGAGGAAGCGCGGTCGAGGACGGATGGGTCCCCGAGGCGCTCTACTCCATCGCCTTCCACACCCTCGATGGGAGCAAGAGCATGGTCCTGCGGTCGCGGTACGTCGCGGGGACATCGCACGAGCTCCGCCCGCTGCTGAACCACCGCCGCGGGTACCCGCTCCGCGTCCCGATCGAGTGGCTGATGCGCACGTCCGTGGTGAGCCAGGGAGTCTGGACGATCATCGACCGCTTCGTCTTCGATGTATCGCGCCCGAACGTCGACGAGCTCATGGGCTTCCTGTTCTTCATGGATGGCAACGTCCTCGCGAACCGCATCGGGCAGGCCCTCGGGGCGCCGATGATCACGGTGCAGCAGACCTTCATGATCCCCTACGACCCGGGCGCCCCGGAGGACAGCCTGCGGCGGCTCGTCGATTTCATGAACCGGATCAATGAGATAGCGACCCGAGACGGAACGCCGCCGCTCCTGCTCGATGTGCTCCACATCCAGGGCGACCGGTTCCTCCTGTCGGCGAACTACGGGGCCGACGGGTTCGCGGTCACGGTCGCGTTCGCGGGCAGCGATGAAGACAGCGTGTGCCGTATCCGCCTGCGGCTCACCGAGCTCAGTGCGCACACCCTCGAGCTCGGCGGGCGGGTCTATCTGGTGAAGAACGTCCACGCGACAGCGGAGCATCTCCAGGCGATGTACGCGCACGCGCTCCCGGAGTTCGTCCGGCTGAAGGAGCTCGTCGATCCCGACGGGCTCCTGCGCAACGAGTTCCTCGAGCGGGTGTTCCCCGCGCACTTCCGTCCGGCGCCACGGCTCGCCCGCACGTGATCGCGGCGCGCCGCGGGACGAATCTCCGCCCTGCTGTCCGCCAACGGCCCGGACAGCGGCGGAGAATCGCTGGTTGGGATCTTGCACCTCGGAAGGCTGGGAGGCCGGGGGCGCCGAGAGGCCATGCACACAAGTCAGCAGCGAGATCGACCCCCCGGTGCGCGCGGTACGTACGGGTGGACTCGGCGGCTATCCCGCGTGCTCACCCCGCTGGTCCCGCTGGCGGTCGTCGCTTGCCGCGGTGACTGCCCGCGCGTCGAGGCCACGCAGCCGCGCGCAGACGCCGCGCAGCCGCGAGCAGCCGCGCCGGCGAGCCCGGCGGAGACCGCGCAACGAGAGAAGCCGTCGCGCCCCGCCCCGACAGCGACCGTCGTCCCGGCGCCGTGGCACCTCACGATCCAGCCGACCGCAGGCGATGGCGTGAGGATCGCGAGCATCGATATCCGCAGCTTCACGTCCCCCCTGCTGGAGCCGGGCGATGTGATCCTCGCGGTCGACGGGCGGCCCGTCCACTCGATGACAGGGCTGGAGAGCTACCTGCGCGCCTGCGCGCCCGGGGACATGGTGGTGCTCACCGTGCTGCGCAGCGAGACGACGATCGACTACGCGATGCTCCAGGTGCCGGCCGGCGACGCTCCGGCGCCCACGCCGGCCGGCGCAGCGGCGCGGGGCGGGCCTGTCGGCGGCGGCTGAGCGGGCTCTCGCGTCCGCCGCGGGCGCGCGCGGGCGGGCCATCCGGGGCGGCTGTCTGTGCGTCCCTCATCGCGAACGAGCTCCGCGCCCTCTGCCGGGCTCCGTGACCCCGCCTCGCTTGCCGCTCAGGAACGCGAACGCCTGGTCGACCTGATCGTCGGTCATCGCGTGTCCCGCGCGCTTCTTGCCGAGCGACCTCGAAGGCCACTTCAGCCGGCGGAGCATCTTTGCGAGCGCCACCTGGTCCCGGTGCGCCGGGTCCTTGCCGCCCCAGCCGACGAAGACCGGGACGCGCAGCCTGGTCCGCGCGCCCGCCCGCTCCAGGTAGCGCGCGCCCGAGCCGCCCGCGAACGCCGCGTACCCGTCGACCGGCAGCCGCCCGCGCATCGCCAGCGACGTCGCGTAGTACGCGCCGTTCGAGAAGCCGAACACGAGCACCCGCTCGAAGCGCCCGCCCGCGCGCCGCTCGAGCTCCACGCGCGCCGCGTCCCACCCGGCGAGCAGCGCGTCCTCGTGGGCCGCCTGCGCGGCGGCGGCGGTGGGCCAGCACCACCAGTCTTCCATCGTCTTCGGCCCGATCCCTCGCCGGCCGCGCGGCATCATCACGGCGACGCCGTGCCGGGCGCCGGCCCGCGCCGCGCCCCGCTGTTGCGCCCACTGCCACCCTGAATCGGGCTGAACGACGCCGTGCAGGAAGATCACGAGCACGCGCGGGCCAGGCGCCGCTCTGGCCGGCAGGAAGGCGCACGCCTCGCCGGGCAGCGAGGCGAGCTCCGGCGCGCACCACCGCGCCGCCGCCGCGGCCTGCGGGGGCGCGTCCGCAGGGAGCACCGCCTGCGGGGGAGCGGGCGCGTCCGCAGGGGGAGCGGCCTGCGGGGGAGCGGGCGCGCCTGCCGGAGGCTGGCCGGCCTCGTCGCCCCTGGCCGGAGCGGGCGCGCCCACGGCCAGGAGCCCGGCCAGGGACAGCACCATCGCGAGCGAGCGCATGAGCGCGCAGTACCATTTCCGCGCTGCCGCCGGGTAGCGCGGCGCGCTCGCCGCCGGTGCGGTGTTCTCCTGCCCCGCTCAGGGATCGAACGAATAGACGTCGCGGTTCCAGAGCTGACCGGGGCCGACGTCTCCGTCGCACTCGAAGCCCCACCCCGAGAACACGTACATGCTGCCGTTCACTTCCGCGGCGACATGTCGCTTGAGCTTGACCAGCGGATCACCGCCCGGCGACAGCTGGGTCCACTTCCGGTTGTTCGGGCTGTACCGCCAGAGCTCCTCGATCGGATTCTGCTCGAACGGCGCGCCGCAGCCCGACGACCCGCCCGACCCGTCGCCTCCTTGCAGGTACAGGTATGAGCCGATCACCGCCGCGGCGCCGTAGTTGCGCGGCGGCGTGATGTCGCGCCGCGCGCGCGGCGTCACATCGGTCCACCGGCGGGTGCGCAGATCGAACTCCCAGGTGTCGTCCAGCATCTCGAAGCCAGCGGGGCCCAGCGTCTCGCCGCCGTACAGCGTCAGCTTGCCCCGGATCGGCGCCGTCCCGGCCATCGCTTCGTGCCGGCCGCGCGGCGCGCCGGGAGCGCCGGCGGGCACGAGCTCCTTCCACCGGTTCGACGCCAGCTCGTAAACCCAGAGATCATTCATGAAATCGAAGGTGCTGGTCACCCCGCCGAAGACGTACAGCTTCCCGCCGGCGAGCCAGACATTCGGGCGGGACCGGCCGACCGGCCCCGCATTCTCGGGGTGGATCTCGATCCAGGCGTCCGCGTCCGCGTCGTAAGCCCAGAGATCGTCGTGGGCCACGAAATCGGAGAAATCGGGGCTGTACGTCGCCCCGCCGAACACCAGCATCAGGTTGCTGCAGTCGTCGCCCGCCGCGCCGGCGAACACGCGCGGCGGCGGCAGGTCCCCCGCGGGATCGAGCAGCTCCCAGGAATCGAGCGAGGTGTCGAATCGATAGAGGTCGTTATAGAACGTGTTCTCGAAGGTCGAGAAGTCGTCCTTCATGCCGCCGAACAGGTAGACGGCGTCGCCGAGCGCGGCGACCGCGGGGGTCGAGCGCTCGGTCGGCGCCGGACCGGAAGTGACCCGCTGGGTCCACGTGCCGGAAGCCCAGGCTTCTGCCGCAAACAGAACGACCGTCATCGCCGCCAGGACGACGGCGAGGTGCCGCGACGGCTTGCGCGTGCGAGCTGAGCCAGGAACGCCGCCCGGGCGCTCCCCACGGACGGAACGGGCCACGTCCTGCGCCGGGAAATTCTTCATACCCCTACCTCCATCGGCGAGTCAGCTCGATGGTGCACCGATCGAAACATTCTCTCCGTGACCGCCGATTTGATCTCGCCGAGGACAGGCTACGCCCATGGCGCGGGTCATGCGGGTCAGAGCCGCATCTCGACGCCCGCGCCCGACGCGCTCAGCCACGGGGTCACGGAGCCCGCTCTGGGGGTGCTCGGCGCTGGCTCGTTCAGCAGCAGGTAGAGCCCGATGCCCACGGTCGCAACGCCGACGCCGCCGAGGACGTCGCCGACGATCCCCTTGGCCCGCGCGGAGCTCGCGTCCGAGCCCGTGCTCGAGCGCGCGTCGCCCGCCTGCTTCCAGCCGGCGAGGCCGAGGACGGCTCCGCCGGCGAAGAGCGCGCCGCCCACACCCATGACGACGAACGGGAGCGTCCGGCTCGAGGATCCCTCGGAGGAGTCGGCCAGCGGAGGCAGCCCCTCCCGGGTAGCCGAGGCCTGCGCGGTCGCGGCGGGCGCGAGCGCGAGCGGGACCTCGACCGAGCCGCCAGCGCCGACGCTGAACCGGGCAACCGCAGCGCGGAACCCCGGAGCGCTCGCCTCGACCTCGTACGCGCCCGGGTCCAGCTCGAGGACCTGACCCGGGGCCGCCCGCAGCGGCTTGCCATCCAGGGCCAGCGCGAGCCCGTCGATGTTGCCGGGCCTGACGGCGAGCGTCACCCGGCCGACGCGCCCTTCGAGCGCCACGACGGCCCCCCGCGCCGGCCCGACATAGGGCTCCGTCGTCGGCGTCGCCGGCTCCGCCAGGAATGCGCGGAAGCTGGCGAGCGCGTCGGCGAGGTGCCCGGTCTCCTTCTGCGCGACGCCGAGGCTGTACCGCGTGAGGGGCATCGCCTTGATCGCCAGCGATCGGGAATACAGCGCCCGCGCCTCCTCCCAGCGCCCCTCCCGGGCGAGCTTCGCGCCCTGGACGAACAGCACGCGCGCCGCAGTCACATCGCCCGTGCCCTGCGCCGCCGCAGGGCACGGGGCTGCTGCGGCCAGGAGCAGCGCCGCGACGACGGCGACGAATGTCCGTCCGGCGCGAGCTGCTGGAGAACGCGGCCTCATTGACACTCTCCCTGCCGGCAGTCCGTGCCGTCTGGACATCGGTTGCCGCAAGCGCCGCAGTGCTCGTCGTTGTTCCACAGGTTGGTTTCGCAATGGTGCGCCGCGTCCCCGTCGCAATCGGCGAAGTGGCCATTGCAGGTCGCTGCGCTGCCCGAGCTGCTGCTGCTTGCGCCCCCGCCGCTCCCGCTGGTCGCACCGCCGGCGCCGGTTTCGCTGCTCGCACCGCCAGCGCCGCTGCCGCTGCTCGCGCTGCCGCTGCCGCTGCTCGCGCTGCCGCTGCTCGCGCTGCCGGTTGCGCTCCCGCCGCTCGCACCAGCGCTGCTCGTCGCGCTCTCGCCACCGCCCGCGCTGCTCGTCGCGCTCTCGCCACCGCCGCTGCCCGCGCTGCTCGTCGCGCTCTCGCCACCGCCGCTGCCCGCGCTGCTCGCGGCGCCCTCGCCGCCCCCGCTGCTCGCGCCCTCGCCGCCCCCGCTGCTCGCGCTCTCGCCGCTGCCGGCGTTCCCGGTGCTGCTCGTGCTCGCGCCGCTGCTCGCGCTCTCGCCGCTGCCGGCGTTCCCGGTGCTGCTCGTGCTCGCGCCGCTGCTCCTGCTGAGATCGCCGCCGCCGCTCCCGTCGCCGGCCTGATCCTCCTGCCCCCCGGCGCCCTCGGTCTCGTCGTCCTTGTCGGACAGCTCCGCGCCGATCAGCGCGGAGCAGCCGCCAGGCCCGAGCGGGGCCGCGAGGAGCGCGATCAGGAGGAGCAGCAGGTCGCCGGAGCCGCGAACGGAGCGGAGCTTCACCTCAGGATTGCGCATGATCACCTCAGAAGTCGGGCGCCGCCGGCAGCGGCATGGACGTGGACGCAGGCACCGGACGCGGCGGCTCGACCCGCGGAGCGCGCCGCTCCACCCGCGGAGCGCGTGGCTCGGCCCGCTGCATGCTGGGCTCGGCCCGCTGCGCGCTCGGGTCGAGCCGCTGGGCGGGCGACTCGGCCGATGACGCGGACTGCTCGATCTCGTCCCACGGATCGACCGCCTCATCCCACGGCTCAGCCGGCTCGGCCGGGTGCGCCGGCGGCTCGCTTGCCGGTGCGCCCCGCACGGCCATCTCACGAGCGTTCACGCGCGGCGCCCCGCCGTCAGCGGGCACGATGTCGACGGCGGAGGGCGCCGCCGGGCTCGCCGCCTGCAGGGCCAGCGCCACGGCCGGCTCGCCCGCAGGCGCAGCGGCGGCGGCCGCGACCGCCGGAGGCGCGGCGCCAGCGCCTCCACCCCGCAGGCTCAACCCCATGACCACGACCACGGGCGCGACGAAGGCAGCGAGCACCCCGACGAGGAGCGCCTTCTGGAGCCGCGGCGAGGGCTCGAG
Organism: Sorangium sp. So ce887; assembly: GCF_051521455.1. Taxonomy (NCBI): domain Bacteria; kingdom Pseudomonadati; phylum Myxococcota; order Polyangiales; family Polyangiaceae; genus Sorangium; species Sorangium sp. So ce887. Next base: position 9,706,403 of record NZ_CP150354.1, read on the forward strand.
CCCGATCGGTGCGCCGCGCAGGGCCGCGGGCATCTTGATCGTGCCTCCCCGACGCCCGGCCGGCGTGGCCGCGGGCGACGCGAGCAGCGTCTTCCCTGCACCGGCCAGGCGCGGCGCCGCCGGCGCGGAGACGGCGCCGGTCGCCGCGAGGACCGGCGCGGCTCGCTCCGCGGTGAGCGGCGCGTCGACCCCCCGCGCGAGCCACTGGTGCGCGAGCGACGTGCCGGCCACGTCCGCCGTGACCCCGCGCTCGACGGCCCAGGCCGCCAGGGCGCGGCCGAGCGACCGCATGCTCGGCCACCGCTCGGCCGGCGACTTGGCCAGGCCTCGCCGGAGGATCGACCAGAGCTCCTCGTCGCCGGCGCCGAGCTGGGTCGTCGGCACCGGCTCCTTGCTGAAGATCGCCGCGATCACCGCGCCCAGGCTCTCGCCGCTGAACGGCCGCCGTCCGGTGATGAGCTCGTAAAGAACCACGCTGAACGCCCAGACGTCGGTCTGCTCCCCGACCTCCAGCTGGCCGTCGGCCTGCTCCGGCGACATGTACTCCGGACTGCCGACGATCATCCCTCGTTGCGTGATCGCGGGGCTGGCCGCGTTGGCCAGCTTGGCAATGCCGAAGTCGACAACCTTCGGGACATAGCCGCCCGCCCCGTCGGACACGACGAGGATATTGGCAGGCTTGATATCGCGATGGACGATGCTCTGCGCGTGCGCGGCCGCGAGGGCACACGCCACCGGCAAGAGCATCTGGACCGCCTGCTCCGCCGGTATGCGGCCCCTCGTCTCCAGCCAGCTCGAGAGCGACGTGCCCTCGAGGAGCTCCATCACCAGGAACGGCTCGCCCGAGTCGGTCTCGCCGAAATCGAACACGCGCACGATCGCCGGATGACCGAGCCTCGCCGTCGCGCGCGCCTCCCGGAGCAGGCGCTCGGCGGCGTGCGCGTCGAACTGCTCCTCGTGGAGCACCTTGATCGCCACGTCGACGTCGAGCCACAAGCTGCGCGCCCGCCACACGCTGCCCATGCCCCCGGCGCCCAGCTGCCCCACGATCTGGTACTTGCCCGCGAGGACCTCGCCCACGGCGCGCTCCCGCTGCGGCAACCCGCGAACGCAGGACGAAACACCCCCCGTGCTCGCATCGCCTCTTCTGGCGAACGATCCGCTCTGGCCGGGGACAGGGTGCTTGTCCTTCATGAGTCGCCTTTCCCTCATCGATCATCGTAAGCGTAAGCAAATGGCGAACCATCGGCCGATCTCCGGCCTCCGCGGGCGCCAAGCGACGAAACACCCGGCCAGCGCCCCCTCGCCCGCGCCCCCCGCGGCGAGCTCGGCGCTCGGGCGCTCCCTCTCGCGCAAATCTCGCGGCCAGAAGAGCAAGAATCCTCATGCTCAGCGCGGGATCGGTCGCGCGCATCGGTCACGCTGAGGCAATTTGCACCGGAGCATTTCAAGAGGGAGCGAGGCACCCTCCCGGGCCATCTGCAGCGCTTCGATCCCGGGTTCAATCGAATCGATGCAGGCGAGAGCCCCCCTGCGTCGGGTGGTGGCCGTGAGTCCCCATCACCGGGAGCCTCGCAGGCCCACGCCGGCGCGCCCTCAGGACCTCAGGCGTCGACGTTCACCGCGGTCTGCCTCGTCAGGACGGTGGCCGAGTGCCCCGCGTGCAGCGTGAACACGCCGGGCTCGACCTGCCAGCGACCTGCCGCCCAGTGCGCAAAGGCCCGCGGCTCGACGGTGACGACGACCTCGGCCGTCTGGTCGGGCTCGGCCTCGACGGAGGCGAAGCCGGCCAGCCAGAGCACGGGGCGCTCGACCGCGGAGCCCGGCCGCGACAGGTAGAGCTGGATCACGTGACGGCCGCGGCGGGTCCCGACGTTGCGGACCTGCACCCGCACCTCGACGGCCGCGCCGGCGGCGACGCTCGGCGGCGCGTCCATGTCGAGGATCTCCCAGCGCGTGTAGCCCAGGCCGTGCCCGAACGGGTAGGCCGGGGTGACACCGGCGCGGGCCCAGGCCCGGTACCCGACGTGCAGCCCCTCGGCATAGACCAGCTTGCCGTTCTCGGGCTTCGTCGAGAGCACGGGCACGTCCTCGTCGCGCGACGGCCACGTCGTGGGCAGACGGCCGCCGGGCTCCACGGCGCCGAGCAGCACGTCGGCAGCGGCGTTGCCGAGCTCCTGGCCCGGGAACCACGTGAGGAGCACCGCGGCCACCTCGTCGCGCCAGGGCAGGGTCACCGGCCCGCCGGAGTTCACAAGCACGATCGTCCGGGGGTTCACGGCCGCGACGGCGCTGACCAGCTCGTCCTGGCGGCCGGGGAGCGCGAGCGCGCTCCGGTCGAAGCCCTCGCTCTCGATCGCCTCGGTGGTGCCGACGACCACGATCGCCACGTCGGAGGAGCGCGCGAGCTCCACGGCGCGCGCGAGCTCCTCGTCGTCGGGCAGCGCGGGGACCTCGGCGCCGAGGGAGAACGCCACCGCGATCGTGCCCGGAAAGACCGAGTGCGCGAGGGCGAGGTCGATCTCCTGGCCGGCGGCGAGGGACAGCTCGGCCGCCCGCTGCGGCGGGGCGAGCAGGGCCGCGGCGAGGTCGTCCTTGTCCGGCGCGATCATCCCGTCGAAGAGGACCTGCCCGCCGCCGGTGAGGCGGTAGGCGCCCACGCCGGCCACGCCGATCCGGTAGCGGCCCGCCTCGGCAGCGCGGAACCGCGCCGTCACCTCGATGGTCGCGGCCCGCGTCGCGCGCTCGTCCCCGATGAACGTGAGGCGCCCCACGTCGCGATGCTCCTCGTGCACGACGTGGCCCTTGGCGTCGAGGAGCCGCACGTGCACGCCGGCCGTGCCGGTCACGGGGTCGACCACCTGGTCTCCGGCCACCGGCACGAGGCCCTCGTGGATGCGGGTGCCGAGCGCGTGGAGCACCTCGGCGCGCTGGCCGAGCGCGGCGCGCAGCCCGTCGAGCGGCGAGACGGCGTAGTGCGGGTGCACGCTGGCGCTGCCGCCGCCCTGGATCCGCCCCTGCGCGGCGCTGGGGCCGATCACGGCGACGCGCCGGAGGCTGGCCGCGTCGAGGGGGAGCGCGTCGCCCTGGTTGCGCACGAGCACCATGCCGGCCGCGGCGGTCTCGCGGACAAGCCGGGCGGCCTCGGCGGCGGGGAGCTGGGCCGGGGCGGGGGCGGCCGGCGCGACGCCCTCGAGCGCGCCGACCCGGGCGGCGAGGCGCAGGAGGCGGCGGACCTTGTCGTCGATGGCCTTCTCGGGCACCGCGCCGCTCTGGACCGCGGCGACGAGCGCCCGGCCCCACGGCCCTTCCGGGCCAGGCATGACGAGGTCCAGCGCCGCGCGGGCTGCGGCCTCGGTGGAGCGGGTCGCGGTCCAGTCCGAGACCACGACCCCGTCGAAACCCCACTCGTCCTTGAGCGGCGCGTCGAGCAGGGTGTTCTCGGTCATGGTCGCGCCGTTGACCGCGTTGTACGAGGCCATCACGAGCCACGCGCGCGCGCCGACGATCATCCGCTCGAAGGGCGCGAGGTAGAGCTCGCGCAGCGTGCGCTGATCGACGCGGACGTCGACGGTGAACCGCTCGGTCTCGGAGTCGTTGGCCACGTAGTGCTTGGGGGTGGCGCCGACGCCGTGGGCCTGCAGCCCCCGGACGTAGGCCGCGCCGATCCGACCGGTGAGCAGCGGGTCCTCGGAGAAGCACTCGAAGTGCCTGCCGCCGAGCGGGCTTCGGTGCAGGTTGACCGTCGGCCCGAGGACGACATCGACGCCCTTGCGCCGCGCCTCGGACGCCAGCAGGGCGCCGAGGCGCTCCAGGAGGGCCTCATCCCATGTGGCGGCGAGGGCGGTGGCGGAGGGGAGGCTCACCGAGGGATCGCGCTCGTCCCAGTGCTCGCCGCGCACGCCGACCGGGCCGTCCGAGACGACCATGCGGCGCAGGCCGATGGCGGGCTCGGGGTAGGTGCTCCAGAAGTCGGCGCCCGTCAGCAGGCGGACCTTCTGCTCGAGCGACAGCGCGCCGAGGGCGTCCGCCACCCGCCGCTCGACGGCCTCGGGCGGATGATCGGTCTTCTGGGGATGAGCTGTTAGCGAGTCGGCGACGGCCATGAACCCTCCTGGAAGCGCAGAGACGCCGCCCGCGGAGGCGGCGCGAGCACGGTACGTACAAGGTCAGGGGAACGCCAGGTTCACAGGAGAGTGACGGTCATCGGGGTTGGCGATCATCGGCCCAGAGGGGGAGAGGGGCACCATCTGTATTGGCGCCGCGTCGGTCGGCACGGGCGGCAGAGCTCGTGCGCCTGCGGTGCATGGGGGCGTTCCAGCGATGGCAGGCGGCTGCGGCAGGTGCCTTCAAGGGCAGGCGCAGACGCCGCCGTGGTGCGAGCAGCACCCGCGCTTCACGTAGGTGCAGGTCGGCGAGAGCGTGCCATCGCAGCAGCAGACGCGGTCCTCGTCGGGCGCCGGCCGCGGCCGGCCGGAGCGGCCGGCACCCGAGGGCCGCGCGGGAGCGGGCGCCTCGGCGGGCCCCGGGGCGCGCGCCTCCCCGGCGGCCCTCAGGGCCTCGCGCTCCGCGATCAGCCTCTGGCCCTTCTCGTGGGAGGCGCGCACCTGGGCCGCCCGCGCGTCGAGCGGGGCGGCGCCGGCGAGGTAGCGGAGGAGCGCGTCGCAGGCCGCGGTGTCGCCTTGCTGGGCGCAGGCAAGCTCGCTCGCGGCAAGCTCGAGCTCGGCGGCGTGGGCCGCCTCCTCCTGCCGGCGCGCCTCCTCGGCGGCCTCGAGCTCGGCGCGGCGGCGCTCGGTCTCCGCGGCCTCGCCGGACTGCCGCTGCGCCTCGATCTGCGCCTGACGCGCCTCGCGGTGCCGCCGGTAGCGGGCGACGAGGGCGCTCGACGCACGCAGATCGGCCTCGGCCTGCTCGCAGAACGACGCGCACCGGTCGACGCGGGCCTGCGCCTCGAGCTCCAGCACGAGGCAGTCGGGCTCGCTCCTGCAGCCGTGCGCCAGCCGGGACCGGAACCCGTCGTCGTGGCGCGATCCGTCGCGGTGATGGCAGCCGGCGAGGAGGGGGATGAGGGAGAGCCAGCAGACGGCGAGGAGGCGCACCGGGGGATTGTCGTGCCGCACGCGGGGGGCGTCGAGACCTCGAGGAGATGGGAGACGGGAGCCCTTGTTGCTCCGGGACGGGAACGAGGCAATCCTCCGGGGCCCCTCGAGCGAGGTCTCCGCCATGAGCCTTTCGACCGTGCTCCGCGCCCTCGGCCGCACCGACGGCGAGGTCCACAGCGTATTCCGCACCGGGTCGCGCGTGTACGGCACCGCGACCTCGACATCCGACGAGGATTTCGTCGCCGTCCTCGCGCGCCGCGACGCGAGGCAGGACCTCGCGTTCTCGCCCGGCATCAACGTCGTCCTGCACGGGCTCGACACCTTCCGCAACGCCGTCGCCGAGCACAGCGTCTTCGCGCTGGAGTGCCTGTTCCTCCCGCCCGAGCACCGGCTCAAGGAGACGAGACCGCCCTTCGCGTTCAAGCTCGACAGGAAGAAGCTCGCCGCGTCGGCCGCGAGCCGCTCCGCGTCCGACTTCAAGAAGGCCGGCGCCCGCTTCGACGAGGAACCCGGGGCCTCGAAGAAGAAGCTCTTCCACGCGCTCCGGGTGCCGCTCTTCGCCGTGCAGATCGCCGAGACCGGCGCCATCCACGACTACGGCGCCGCGAACCCGTACTGGCGCGAGCTCGTCGCGGACGAGCGCCTCGACTGGGAGGACTACCGCAAGACCTACGGCCCGCTCCGCGAGAGGCTCTGCGACCGGCTCGCGGCGCTGGCCTCACGACGGTAGCCGCGCGGCCGGCCCCGGCGCCGTCCTCAGGGCGGCGGCCCTCCCGCCGGATCCGCCGCGAGCTTCTGCGGCCGGATCTCCTGGTGCATCCAGTGCTCGTCCGTCTGCACGTGCCCGCGCCGCACCCACTTGGCGAGGCTGCGCTGGAACATCGCGTCCGGGAACTCGCCCGCGACCCGCACCACCACCCCCTCGCGCTGGCCGCCGAACGCGGAGGGCTCGCGCGCGAGCGCGCTCGTCAGCGCCTCGAGATCGTGCTCGCTCTCGACGATGCCCCGGAACAGGACAGGCACCGTGGGGAGCCCCAGATCCTTCGCCTGGGCCACGACCATATCCCACTCCCAGAAGAGCCCCAGCGCGTCGTCGCGCACGCCGAAGACCAGCGAATACCCCGGCAGCGCGTCGTATTCGATGGAGTGGACCGCATAGCAATACTCGCAGAAGAGCGACATGCCGTCCGAGAGCAGGTGAGCGATGCTCGCGTGCGTGGCCTTCGCGAGGTCGAAGCTCGGGTGAGACGGAGGGCCCGAGTGCGAGCGAGAGAAGACGCTCTTCCGCGTGTATGTGAGGTTGCTCCCGTCGCACTTCTCGGTGATGACGATCTCGACGCCGAGCAGCCCCGACACGTCGGCCATCCTCTTGTCGTCGGACGTGCCGCCGGGCGACCATGGCAGGTGGAACGAGCGCGGGTATTTGGCGGACATGGCGGCGCCAGGGTAGCACCGACCTCCGGGCGCGGACATGCTACGATCCTCGCGCTCTGCGCGCCTGTGTCCGGCGCGCGCTCGCCCCAGGGTGCTTCGTCATGTCGTCCGCGTCCTCGCTCCTCGACCTCCTCACGCCCGATCCGGAGCGTGTCCCCTGGGACGAGCTCCAGGTCTTCGACTGGGTCCGCGCGCTCGAGGGCTGCCCGCAGGACCCGATCCACCACGCCGAGGGCAACGTCTGGATCCACACCCGCATGGTGCTGGAGACGCTCCTCGGGCTGCCCGAGTGGCGGGCGCTGCCGGCGGAGGAGCAGCGCGTCGTGTACCTCGCCTGCCTGCTCCACGACGTGGCGAAGCCGGCGACCACCCGGGAGCAGGACGGGAGGATCACGGCCAAGGGCCACTCGCGCGCGGGCGAGCTGCTCGCGCGCCGCCTGCTCTGGGAGCTCGACGCGCCGTTCGCGCTGCGCGAGCAGGTGTGCGCGCTCGTGCGCTACCACCAGATCCCCTTCTATCTCATCGAGCGGGACGACGCGCAGCGCGTCGCCGCCGAGATCAGCCTCCACGCGCGCTGCGACCTGCTCGCGCTCGTGGCCGAGGCCGACATCCGCGGGCGCGTCTGCGCGGACATGGGCCGCGTGGTCGACAGCATCGAGCTCTTCCGCGAGCTCTGCCGCGACGAGGGGTGTTACCGGGCGCCGCGCTCCTTCGCGTCGGATCACACGCGCGTCGTGTACTTCCGCTCCGACCTCACCGGCGGGCGCCACCCGGACGTGGAGGTCTACGACGACACGCGCGCCGAGGTCGTGGTGATGAGCGGGCTCCCGGGCGCCGGGAAGGACACCTATGTCCGCAACCACCTCGCCGACTGGCCGGTCGTCTCCATGGATGCGCTGCGGAGCGAGCTCGAGATCGATCCGACCGAACCGCAAGGACAGGTGGTCCAGGCGGCGCGCGAGCGGGCGAAGGAGCACCTCCGGCGCGGCGAGCGGTTCGTGTGGAACGCGACGAACCTCTCGCGACAGCGGCGCGGGCCCGTGCTGCAGATGGCGGCGGACTACGGGGCGAGGGTCCGTGTGGTCTACGTGGAGGTGCCGGCGGCGGTGCTGTTCGCGCAGAACCGCGCGCGGGAGGCGGCGGTGCCGGAGGCGGCGATCCGCCGGATGATCGAGCGGTGGGAGATACCGGCGAAGACCGAGGCGCACGAGGTCGTGCTGGCGGTGCGCGGAGAGGACTGAGGGGGCGCGAGGTCGCGAGGGGCGTGCCCGATCCCGAGCTACCCGGCCACGAGCGCCTGACGGCGCCATTTCCAGAAACACCAGAGACACCCAACCAGATCGCTGGTTACGCGACGACCACTAATACAGCGCCCCGTCTTTGTGCTGAAACTGCCACTTGCCGTCAGCCCCCATGACTGCCTTCAGATCATCGTCTGGGTACGACCCAGAGTCGCCCGGCAGACGATCTCCGACCTCCAGATACACAACATCCTCCGTTGACAGGTTCACCAGATGATGCCCGTCGGGGTCTCCCCCCGTGAACCCCATGCACATGCCGGGGTGGAGCGCTGTTTCTCCGGCATTGGTAACGAGCGTTGGATGACCCGAAAGAATGTAGATGAACTCATCTTGGACCGAATGCCAGTGACGCAGAGCTGACATTGCGCCAGGCTTCAACGTAGTGCGATTCACGCCAAAGTTCCTAAGCCCGAACACATCACCAAGGGCCTGCTTCTGCCGGCCGGCGACGCGTGAGGCAAACGGCTCCGGGTAATTGGATGGCTTGGCTCGGGGCGGAACATCCGAAGCGATCACGGGACCTGGTTTAATCATGTACTTTCTCCTTCCTTGCGTACCTGCCGTTCTGCCGCGGCGCGCAGCGCCGCCGGCAGCAGCGGCAGGTTGGGCGGTAGGTTCATCTCGTTGTTTCAGGTCGCCTCAGGTCGGTGTCATCCCGATTCGACTTTCCGATGTTGCACTTCTTGCCGAACCATCCGATCCCACCCTCGTTCCCCTCCTGCGCGTCGTAGGGAGGTAGCGTAGCCGACGGCCAACCCGACGTGTCAAGCGTTCGGTACGAGGCGTTCAGGCGACTCGATCGGCGCAACGATGCGACGCGTTGCTGGAGGCGGCGGCGTTGCCCCGGAGGTGGCGACGTCAGCAGACGGCCGATGCCCCCTCCGCAATACCCGGTGCCACCGCTCACGTTGACGATCAGGCGTCGCGGTACTTGCTCAACAAGGTTTTCCCCTCGGTCGACCCCGGTTATCTACTGGCGCAGAACCGCGCGCGAAGCGGCGGTGCGCGAAGCGGCGCTCCGCCGGATGCCGGAGGGCCGAGCGCCGGGAGATCCCGCGAAGACCGCGGCGCACGAGGTCGTGCCCGCCGCGCGTCGACTCCTCACGTCGCCCGGACTCCTGCCGGAGGCGCTGGGTAGAGCTGAGAGCTGCCGTGACGAGACGTGTCCCTCCGTCCAGCTGGCACCGGCCGGCGCGCGCCGCCTGGTCCGGCCGGCTGCGCCACCGCGCGGCGCAGGGTACGCTGCGCTTGGAGCCGCGTATGCCCTTCCAGAGCGAGAACTCTCCCGTCCCGATTCGCCCGCCCGGCGAGGACGAGCTCCCGTACGACGATGGAGAGCCGATGGAGTCCGAGCGCCACCGCGCACAGATGGACATGCTCATCGAGGTGCTGAAGCTCTTCTGGCACGACTGTGACGAGCGGCGAACCCCGATCTTCGCTGACGGCGCCCCCAGCCCCGCCGGCTGTCGAGCCCGCCCGCCCCGCTACGCGCTGTACGCACCGTTCACCCGCGCATCCCCAAGGCGCCCGAGGATCTCGTCCACGGTCTCCTCGACCGTGAGATCCGAGGTGTCCAGCCAGAGACCCAGCCGCGGTGTCTCCGCACGCAATACGCGGTCGAAATCGAGGATCGCCGAGGTGTCCTGATAGCCGCTCTTCGCTCGACCCGCCTCGCGCGCCGCGACCACGGCCGGACGCGGGCAGAGGACCACGACGTGCAGAGGGCGATGCGCGTAGCACCGCACCACCTCCGCGAGCCCAGATCCGAGGACGATGTCCTGGTGCACGACGGTGAACCCGGCCTGGAAATAGAGGTCGGCCGTCGCCGCCGCGATACGGTACCGGAGCCGCAGCTGCCGCTCGGCCTCCCCGGAGAGCTCGAAGCCCATCTCGGCGCGGCCATTGACGATCATGCGGCGAAACACGTCGCCCCGGAGATGCACGCTCCTCGGCAGCCGCTCGGCCAGCCGCTGGGCCACGGTCGACTTTCCGGCAGCCATGAGCCCCGTGATCAGGAACATCGACGGAGGGTCCGGCAGGCTCACGTGCGTGGTCATGAGGGTCGATCCTCCTCGGCGCCCCGGAGCGCGCCGCTCCTCTACCTCCGCCCGAACCCCGGCACCAGCATCGCCGCCCACCGCGCCGGGCTCTTGATCCGCTCCCGCGCCATCACCGCGTCCGCCTCGAGGAGCCGCTGCAGCCCCTTCTCGCCGCCGAAGAGCTCGCCCGACTGACGCCGCGCCGCCGCCGCGTAGAGCGGCATGTCCGCCGCGTCGAACCCGGCCGCCGCCGCCTCCAGCTGCAGGATCGCCTCCTCCCGCTCGCCGCGCAGCTCCGCCGCGCCCGCGCGGAGGAGCGGCACGAACGGGTCGGACCACGCCATCCGCTCCCGGGTAAGCGCGGCGGCGTCCCGCAGCGCCGCCTGGATCAGCGGCTCGGGATCGGTCGCCCCCTCGGCGGCAGCGAGCGCCGTGCTCGCGCGCTCCACGTGGGCCATCACCCGGCTGTTCTGCATCATCAGCAGCATCGAGCCCTCGATCGCCGGCCACGCCTCCGCGAGCCGCTTCATCGCGGCGCCGGCGCGGCCGGCGTACCGGTCGACGTAGGTCTCGCCGAGCAGCCCCACGAAATGCTCGAGGTGGAACCCCGACGTCGTCCACCTCGACAGCGCCCCCAGGACCGCGCCGCGCGCGCCCGCCACGTCGTCCGACGCGAGCGCCACCCACACCGCCTGCACGCTGAAGATCGCCGCCGCATAGCGATCGCCCCGCTGCTCGGCCCCCCGGAGCACGGCCGGCATCGTCCGCGCGAGCGCGTCGATCTGCCCGCGGTAGTACCGCATCCACGACGTCATCACCTGCGTCGTCACGAGCTCCCAGGCGGCGCCGGTGCAGCGGTCGCGCAGCAGCTCGTCGGCCCGCTCGTACCACGTGAACGCCGCCTTCCAGCGGCCCGCCGTGAACGCCTCGAGCATGCCCGACACCATCATCGACAGGCCGAGGAGGTGCGGGCTGTCGAGCCGCTCCGCGAGCGCGCGCACCGCGGCGACGAGCTCCTCCGCGCGCGCCCGGCCCGGCGCCCCCATCATGCACGCCGACGAGGCCTCGAACGCGAGCGCACGGCCGACGCGGTACGGCTCGCCGGCGCGCAGCGCGAGCAGGAGGGCGCGCGCCGAGAACTCGGCGGAGCGCACCATGTCGACGGCCGACAGACCCACCGTCACCGTCCAGCAGGCGTCGATGCGCGCGAGCTCCTCCGGACGCACCTCCGCCTCGGATCGCTCGCGGAACCGGAGGCCCCGCAGGCGCAGCTCCGCCCGGTGCAGGAGCAACGCCACGAGCGCGCGCCGCGGCGTCTCCGGGAACGACAGGCCGACCGCCCTCAGCACGGCGCGGACGAGATCGAGCCCCTCGTCGATGTGCCCGCTCCGCAGGTACTGCTCCGCGGCGCGGCGGCGGAGCTCGAGCGACCGCGCGCTGTCCGCCCCCTCCGCCGCGGCCGCGTAGCGCCTCGCCGCCTCGGCGCCCTGGCCCGCGTTGACCAGCGCGTCGGCGCACCGCACCCCGAGCGCGCGCGCCTCCGCCTCCGGGAGATCCGCCTCGCGTGAGAGCAGGCCGAGCGCGAGCTCGTAGAGCCGCGCCGCGCGCTCGAACGCGAGCGCCTCGGCCGCCTGCTCGGCCGCGAGCGCCGCGAGCCGCCCCGCCCGCGCTGCGTCGCCCGCGCCGAGCCAGTGCCGCGACAGCGTCTCGGCGTCCGCCGTCCCGAGCGCCTCGATCGCCCGCCCGAGCCTCCGGTGCCGCGCCGCGAGCTGCTCCGGACCGAGCCGGCCGACCACGGACGCGCGCACGAGGTCGTGCGACGCCTCGACGAGCTCCCCCTCGCCGGCGCGCCGCGCGACGATGAGGTCCTCGGTGAGCAGCAGCGTCATCGCCGGCGCGCGCTCCTCGTCGTCGAGCTTCGCCGCGCGCGCCGCGACCGCAGCGTCGATCGGCTCGCCGGCGACGGCGATCACCTCGATCAGCCGGAGCGCCTGCTCCGGCAGGCGGTAGAGCCGCGCCTTGAGCGCCCGGTCCAGCGCGGCGTCGCCCTGCGCGCCGGCCTCGCCCGCCGGCGCATGCGCGTCGCGGGCGAGCTCGCCGAGCAGCCGCGGGTTGCCGCCGGACGCGCGGGCGACGGCGTCCGCCCGCGCACGGGTGCCCTCGTCGCGCGCGAAGAGGAGCGCGAGCGCGAGCTCCTCGGCCTCGAGCGGCAAGAGCGGGCCGACCTCGATCTCGCGCAGCTCGCCGTCCCGGCGCAGCGGCTCGACCCGCTCCCGACCGCCGGGGGCGACCTCGACCTCCCCGGCGGCGGGGCGCGCGGGCCCCATCCCGTCGAGCAGCGCGCGGAGCGGCGCGCTCGTGGCCACGTCGTCGGTCCGGTAGCTGCCGAGGAACATCATCGCGGGCGCGTCGGGCGGCCGCGTGAGCTCGAGCAGGAGCGCCACGCTGTCGGCGTCGCAGAACTGGAGGTCCTCGATCGCCACGACGAGCGGGCTGCGCTCGGCGATGCGCCAGAGCAGCTGCCGGAGCGCCGCGAAGGTGCGCTGCCGCAGCTCCTGCGCGTCGGGCGACTCGCTCACGCGCGGCGCGGACGCGACGGCGGGCACGCGCGAGAGCGCCGGGAACACCCGGACGAGCGCGCGGACGTCGCGCGGCAGGAGGCGCGCCACCTCCTCGGCGGAGACGCGCCGGAGGAACCGGCTCAGCGACTCCATGACGCCCCCGAACGCCTTGTAGGACTCGGTCGCCCCGAGGGCGCAGCGCCCCCGCAGGACGACCGGCCCCTTGTCGCGGCGGAGCCCCATCAGGAAGTGGTGGATGAGCGCGCTCTTGCCCATGCCCGCGCCGCCGCGAACGAGCACGGAGATGGGCCGCTCCATGAAGAGCGACGCGGCGGCGCGCTGCAGGGCGCGCAGGTGCGGGCGGCGGCCGATGAAGTGCTCGATCGTCGGCGGTACGAGCGGGTGCAGCGCGCTCTCCGGCGCCGGCTCGGCCCCGCTTGGCGCAGGCTCGGCGCTCGTCGTCGGCTCGGCGCCGCCCGGGTCCTCCGCTCCGCCCCCCCCGCCCTGCGCCACGGTCACTTCTTGCTCAGGAACGCATCCATCGCCTGGCGGTGCTCCGGGCCGTTCCACTGCTCGGCGAACGCCCGCCGCTCGACATCGACGGCGGAGGCGCGCAGCGCCTCGCGCACCTGGCACAGCGCCCGCTTCATCGCCGCGACCGAGGCGCGCGGGCTCCTGGCGATGCGGTTCACCTGCGCGATCGCACGGCTGCGCGCCGTGCCGGTCGCGACGACGTCGCTCACGAGGCCGATCCGGAGCGCCTCGGCGGCGCTGATCTTCTCCGCCGTCAGCAGCAGCCGCGACGCCTCCAGCGGCCCCACCCGCTCGCAGAGCCGCGTCAACCCGCCCCAGGCCGGCGACAGGCCCATCTTGACGTGGCGGAACGAGAGCGCGGCGTGCTCCTCGACGAGGACGAAGTCGCAGAGCAGGAGCAGCTCGCAGCCGCCGCCCAGCACGTCGCCCTGCACCGCGGCGATGATCGGCACCTCGCTCTCCTCGAACGCCGCGAGGCCCTCGAACATCGCGAGGATCTCGCCGCCTTCCGCGCCGCCCGCGGCGAGCGCGGAGAGCTCGCGGATGTCGCCGCCCGCCACGAAGACGTCGCTGCTCGTCGCGGCGATCACGATGCCGCGCACGCGCGGGTCCGAGCCGGCGAGGCGGACCGCCTCGCCGAGGCGCCTCGCGAAGGCGCTGTCGATGGCGTTCCTGCGCTCGGGGCGATCGATGGTGAGGACGACCGCATCGCCGGCCGCCTCGACCCCGAGGGTCACGAGACGGCCCTCCGCGCGCCCCTCCCGTTCGTGAGCACCGGGGGCTTCCTGCGGCTCGCGCCCGCCCCGTTCTCCACCGCGCGGCTGAACCGCCGCGGCACCGGCATGCGCTCGTCGTGGATCACGTCGGCGATCCGCGCCTCGAGCGTGCGGCGGCTGAGGCCGCGCTGCTCCTCGGCGTACCGCTCGGCGTAGCTGATGATCGCGCCCGCGACGTCGACGCCGCTCGCGCGCTCGACCCCCTCCAGCCCGGGCGAGCTGTTGATCTCGAGGATCTTGGGCCCGGAGCGCGCCTCGAGCATGTCGACGCCGGCGACCTCGAGGCCCATCGCCTTCGCGGCGCGGATCGCGACGCTCCGGTAGGAGCGCGGCAGCTTCACCCGGTCGCCCTTGCCGCCGCGGTGGAGGTTCGAGCGGAACTCGCCCGGCTTGGCGACCCGCCGCATCGACGCGACCACGCGGCCGCCGACGACGATGACGCGGATGTCGCGCCCCTTCGACTCGCGCACGTACTCCTGGAGCACGATGTCCTGGCCCATGGCCCAGAACGTCTCGAGCAGCGCGTGCACGGCGTGGGGCGTCTCGGCGAGCATGGTGCCGATGCCCTGGGTCCCCTGCTGGAGCTTCACGATCGCGGGGCAGCCGCCGACGAGCGAGAGCGCCGCCTCGACGCCGGCCGGGTTCCTGGCGCAGACGGTGGTCGGCACGTTGAGCTTGCGGCGCGTGAGCAGCTGGAGCGCGCGCAGCTTGTCCCGGCTCCTCGCGATCGAGACGGCGCCGTTCAGGACCGGGACGCCCATGAGATCGAACTGCCGGACGACGGCGAGGCCGTAGTTCGTGATGCTCGCGCCGATGCGCGGGATCACGATGTCGAAGCGGGGCACCGCCGAACCACCGACGAGCAGCGACGGGCGACCGCTCGACACCACGATCTGGAAATCGAGCGGATCGATGACGCTGACGTCGTGACCGCGCGCGCGCCCCGCGAGCACGATCCGGCTCGTCGAATAGAGGGACGCGTTGCGCGACAGGACGAGGAATCGCATGTGGCCCGGAGGCTAGCAGAGCCCGCAGACTGCGTGGATGGGTGCGCGAGACGATTCATTTTTCGCTCTTCGTCGTTCAGCGCGTTCAGCGCGTTCAGCGCGTTCAGCGCGGTTCTTCGAACGCCCCCACCGCCCGCGCTGCCTGCCGCGCGTCGCGCACCGCGCCATCGGCCCTCATTTTCCATGCGGCCCCTTGCAGCTCCGTTCGATTTCGATGCGGCGGACCGGACACGGGCGGAAGCGCGGGGAAGAGCGGCGCTTGCGCTGGAAAATGTTTCGTGTACGAATTATTTCAGTCCGCCGGCGAGGAGGGGTTCGCGATGTGGCAGCCGTTCACGGAGGAACATCAGCAGTTCAGGAAGACGGTGCGGGCCTTCGCAGAGAAGGAGCTCGCTCCCCACGTGGAGGAGTGGGAGGCGTCGGAGTGCTTCCCCAGCTGGGTGTTCAAGCGCGCCGGCGAGCTCGGGATCCTCGGCGCGCACTTCCCGGAGGAGCACGGCGGCGCCGGGCTCGACTACTGGTTCTCGGCGGCGAAGGCCGAGGAGCTCGTGCGCTGCACGATGGCGGGGGTCTCGATGGGGCTGCTCGTGCAGAGCGACATGGCGACGCCGGTGATCAGCGACATCGGCACGAAGGAGCAGATCGACGAGTTCCTCAGGCCGGCGCTCGCGGGCGACAAGATCGCCGCGCTCGGCGTCTCGGAGCCGGCGGCCGGCAGCGACGTGGCCGGGATCCGGACGACCGCGCGCAAGGACGGCGACGACTACGTGCTGAACGGGCAGAAGACGTTCATCACGAACGGGACGCGCGCCGACTTCGTGACGCTGCTCGCCAAGACGTCGCCGGACAAGGGGGCCCACGGCTGCTCGTTCTTCCTCGTGCCGACGGCGCTGCCCGGCTTCAGCGTCGCGAAGAAGCTGAAGAAGATCGGCAACAAGTCCTCGGACACGGCGGAGCTCTTCCTGGAGGACGTGCGGGTGCCGCGGCGCTACCTGCTCGGCGAGCCGGACCAGGGCTTCGCGTACCTGATGCAGAACTTCCAGACCGAGCGGCTCGTCGCCGCGGTGGGCGCGATCGCGAGCTCGTTCATGACGCTCGACAACACGGTCGAGTACGGGCGCGAGCGGGTGGCGTTCGGCAAGCCGATCATCAAGCGCGAGTCGTGGCAGCACAAGTTCGTGGACCTGTACACGCGCTGCGAGGCGGGGCGCGCGTTCGCCTACAAGTGCGTCGACCACTACAACGACGAGCGGTACGTGCGGAAGGTGCCGATCAGCTTCGACACGGTGAAGCTCATCTCGATGGCGAAGATCCTGGCCGGCGACGTGGCGAACGACGTCGTGGACACCTGCCTGCAGTTCCACGGCGGCTGGGGCTACATCGAGGACTTCCCGATCGCGCGCGCCTGGCGCGATCAGCGGCTCCTGCGCATCGGCGGCGGGACGACCGAGACGATGAAGTACTACCTGGCGAAGCTGATGAACTTCTGAGGGCCGCCCGCCCGAAGCGGCCGCGCCCGCCGGCGAGGCGCGCAGCACCGCCGACGGGCGCGGCACGGCCCGCGGCCCGCGGCACCGCCGACGGGCGCCTCCACCGCGCGAACGGCGCAAACGGACGCTCACGGACGTAAAAAACGCGCCGGTCGAAAAAAAATAGAGACAAGCCGAGCGAGAGGCTGTACATCTGCCGCTCCCAACGACCGGGGCTGTAGCTCAGCTGGGAGAGCGCATGACTGGCAGTCATGAGGTCAGGGGTTCGATCCCCCTCAGCTCCACCGATAGGACCGAAGGACTCCCGCAGGAGTCCGGCACGCCGCGCCTGCCTGCCGGCGTGCTCGCTCAGAACGCGCCGAGGTAGCGCGGCGGCAAGCCGACCCGCGGGTCGACGTGGAGGCTGGCCGCGTGCACGACCGCGCGGCTGCCCTCGCCGACGTCGAAGCGGTGGACGACGCCCCCTTCGGTCTCGGCGTCCGCTGCGAGGCACCGCCCGCAGGCCTCGGCGCAGCGCACCTCGCCGAGGGAGGACGGGAGCTCCTTCGAGCGCAGCAGGACCTCGGGCTCGCCGCGCGCCGGTCCGGAGCCGGCGAGCTCGACCGCCGTGAGGGTGTCGTCGACCGGCCCCCCCTCGCTGAGCGCGTCGCGGCCGAGCGTCGCGAGCAGGAGGCGGTCCTCGGAGGCGAACGCGACCGAGAAGCCGGGCGTCCCCGCGCCGAGCTCGGCGGCCGTCCAGCGCGCCTCCTCGACGAGGGCCCCCTCGCGGCGCGCGAGGACCACGAGGCCCGCCTCGCCGGCGTTCGACGTGGCGCCGCCGCCGAACGTCCCGGTGCACACGACCGCGAGCCGCGAGCCGCTCGCGGACACCGCCAGCCCCCCGCACCCGTGGAGCCCGTCGAGCACCGTGACCTCCCGGATCGCGTCGCTGCGCGTGTCGATCTCGACGAGGCGCGACTCGGCCGAGGCGCTGAAGTCGAGCGAGGTCGCCACGAGGAGCACGTAGAGGCTGTCGTCGACAAGCACCGCGCGGCCCGGCCGCGGGTAGAACGCCGGATCCTCCCCGGCCAGGGCGGGCGCGAGGTCGATCCGGCCGACGATCGCCCGGGCGCCGGGGTCGACGACGAGCACGTCGCTGCCGCCGTCGATCGGCGCGGCGCCCGGGTCGAGGTTCGGCTCGTGGCGCGTGACGTACGCCTTCCCGGGCGAGACCTCGACGTAGTCCTGCGGGTTCGCGCGAAACGCGGTGGCGACGGCGAGCTGCCCCGGCACCTCGCCGCTCCGGACGTCGACCCACGTGAGCACGGACGCAGAGCGGTCGAGGAGCACCAGCCGATCCCCGCGGACCGGCGCCGTCGGGACGAGGACATCCCCCGAGAGCGGCGAGGCGAGGCCGGGCGAGCTCGAGCCCGATGAGACGATCGACGCGGAGAGCACCGCGCCGTCCCAGCTCACCAGGCTGACGTTCGTGGACAGGTAGTCGCTGCTGACCACGACGGCGCCGCGCCCGCACGGCCCCGCGACGACGTCCGTGCCGCCGGTGCTCGGCGGCGGCTCCGGCGCGTTGCACCCGAGCAGCGCGCACGCCGCCCCCGCGGCGAGGATCTTCAGGGAGGGAGCCCCGAGGGCCGCCCCCCGTCCCAGGTCGAAGCGAGACGCCATCACCACCACACCTCCGTCGCCGCGTGAAAGCTCCGCCCGGGGAGCTCGAGGTTGAGCAGATCGAAGGTCCTCGCGGCGAGGACGTTCGTGATCGCGAAGCGCGCCGAGAGCCGCCGCCGGAGCGCGAGGATCGCGAGCTCCACGTCGGCCGTCGCCTGCTCCGGCAGCGGCCGGAGCCCCGCGGGATCGCCGACGCGCGAGGCGCGGTAGAAGAGCCGCGCCGAGAGCGAGGCGCGGTCGACGCCGAGCCGCGCGGGCTCCGCGTACACCTCCAGGGACGGCGCCGCCACCAGGCGCGACTGGAGCGGGATGAGGTCGTTCGCGATCGCGCGGCCCGGCGAGGTGTCCCTCGGATCGAGCGCGGTGAGCGCGAGGCCGGCGCGGAGGTGATCGAGCGCCGAGGCCGAAGCCGTGAGCTCCAGGCCGAGGACGCGCGCGCTCGCGACGTTGTACGGCCGCAGCACGCCGGCGAACGCGGGGCGGTGCGCGACGAGCCCCGAGGCGAAGCGCGAGAAGCCGAGGATCTCGCAGGAGATCTCGGCGCGCGCGCGCGGCGCCGCCGCGGCGAGGCGCACCCCGAGCTCGGCCGAGACGCCGCGCTCGGGCGCGAGCTCCGGGTTGCCGACGACGATCGGGGAGCTGCCGTAGAGCTCGCCGAGCACGGGGACGCGCACGTAGCGGCCGAGGTTCCCGAAGAGCGAGACGCCGCCGCCCGCGAGGCGGAGCCGGGCGCCGAGGCGGCCGCTCGGCTCGAGCGC
Organism: Sorangium sp. So ce887; assembly: GCF_051521455.1. Taxonomy (NCBI): domain Bacteria; kingdom Pseudomonadati; phylum Myxococcota; order Polyangiales; family Polyangiaceae; genus Sorangium; species Sorangium sp. So ce887. The sequence continues at coordinate 9,725,067 of NZ_CP150354.1, forward strand.
GCGGAGGGGGCCGCCGGCGCCGCCGTGGCTCGTCCGGTGGAGCTCCACGGCGCCGAGCGCGTAGCCCTCGAGCGACGGGCCCTTCGCGTAGCGCAGGCTCACCGAGGCGCGGGACGTCGCGCGCGACGCGCGGAGCGGCGCCCCGCCCGCGCGATCGAGGGCGAGGAGCTCGCGCTCGTGGGCCGCCGAGGCCGAGAGAGAGAGGTCGTCGGCCGGGCGGTAGCGGAAGGCGGCCTGCCCGGCGCCGCGCGCGCCGGCGCTGGCGACGAGCGGCGACAGCAGGCCGAGCTCGCCCCGCGGATCGCGGACGACCTGGCTCGAGAGGATCGCCGAGCTCGTGAGCTCGAGGCGGCACCGGTCGAGGCCGCCCTCCGGCGGGCGGGCGCACGGGGCGACCGCGGTGACCGCGCCGAGCCAGCGCTGCACGTGGGTCCGCGCCGCCCGCGCCGGCGTCTCCGAGAGGCCGGTCGCGCCCTGGTCGCGCGCGAAGCCGTTGCCGATCGCCGTGACGCTGCCGCCCCCGGGCAGCGTGTAGCGGCCGATGCTCCAGAGGTCGTAGGCGTCGGCGTCGGCGTTCGGCCTGGGCAGCGCCCGCCCCAGCCGGCTGTCCGTGACGAGGTAGTCGTTGTCGGCGGCGCGCCGGCCGAGCGCGATCACGGCGCCCGCGCGCTCGTCGCCGAGGCCCACCGACGCCCACGCGGCGCGCTCGCCGAAGCTGCCCGCGCCGAGCCCCACGGAGGCCCGGGGCGCGCGCGGCAGCGACGGCTCGAAGAAGATGGCGCCGCCGATCCCGAGGCGATCGGCGTGCTCGGGCGCGTTGCCCCGGTAGACCTCGACGCGCTGGATCATCCAGAGCGGGATCCTCGAGAGATCGGCGGTGCCGGTCACGTCGTCGTTGAGCCGGACGCCCGCGAGGTACACCGGCGTCTCGGCGCTGCTCGCGCCCCGGATGGACGCGGTCGCGATGTCCGACGCGGCGCCTGTCCGGGAGACCTGCAGGCCGGGGACGCGGCTCAGCACCGCGGACGCCGCGGCGCCCGGCGCGCGCAGCTCGTCGCCGAGGATCACGTGGGACGCCGCGCTCGGATCCCGCGCGGCCGAGGTCGACGCGCGCTGCCCCTCGACGCGCACCTCGAGCGCCCGGCCGCGCGGCCGGGCCGGCGCCGTCGCGGCCGGGGCGGCTACGCCGTCGTCTCCTTCTCCGCGCGCGCCGCCGCTCGTCGCGCCCTCCGTGTCACCCGCGCCCGCCTCCTCACCCCGCGCGCGCGGCGAGAGGCCGGCGACGGCCAGGAGCGCCGCGCAGGCGAGCGCCCCGGGACGCCTCACGGACACAGCGCGTGGACGATGCCCACCGCGTCGAGGTCGAAGACGTCGGGCGTGCCGGCGCGATCGGTGATCCGCACGAAGCGGGCGAGCGGGACCCCGATCTCGGCCAGATCGAACGGGTCCCCGCCCGCCGACGACGGGTCGAGCGGGTCCACGTCGTTCTCGTCGGGGTTGGCGTGCACGGGGTGCCACCCGGCGCAGCCGTCGTGGGGATAGCGATCCGCGGCGCAGGGGAACGCCGACCATGCGGCGCCGTCCTCGCTCACCTCGACCGTGGCGAGCTCGGCGAACACGCTCGCGGCGTCGCCGCCGCGCTCGAAGGCGTTCTCGAACACAAGGAAATCGGCCCCGGGCCCGTCGATGATCGCGTTGCCCTCGAACGCCAGCACGATCGACCCGCCGTCTCCGAGCGAGAGCACATCCAGCGAGCCGCCGCAGCAGCCGGCGCCCTTCGGCGGGCCGAGGACGATGTCCGGAACCCGGTCCTGGCCGAACCCCTGCGCTGCCCCGAGGCAGGCCGACACAACGCTCGTCGCGAACCGCGCGCCCGGACCGTCGCACGACGCCGCGCCCGCTCCGGGAGCGCCGCCGTGGCCGCCGGAGAGGCAGGAGCCGCCCCCGCCCGCAGCGGCGGCGGGCTCGCCGGAGCCGTCGTCCGGGGGCGCGTCGACGCCGCCGCACCCGGACAGGATGCCGGCGGAGGAGCAGAGGCAGACGAAGAGGGCGCGCAGCGACATCCTGAACCTGTTCGAGCGAGCTCGCGCCGCGGCGTCTCCGCGCCGGCGGCGACCGGCTTGTCCCGTTCCGGGGAGGGTCTCCCTCTCCCCAGCTTCCCGCGCGGGACCTCTTCGGCCGGATGGGCGGCTATCACGGGCTGCCGGGACGGTCAACGCGCTTCCCCGGCCTCCCGCGGGAGAGTAGAAAACCCGAAACATGGATCTCTCGCCTCCCTGGGTGTTCCCGGAGCTCGACGCGAGCGCGCTCGCCGCGGCGCGCGCGCGGCAGGACACGCTGACCAAGCCGCGCGGCAGCCTCGGAGCGCTCGAGGATCTCGCCGTCGCGCTCGCCGGCATCCAGGGCGGGATGCCCGCGAGCCGGCCAGCGGCGGCGGTGCTGTTCGCCGCCGATCACCCCGTCACCCGGCACGGCGTGTCGGCCTACCCGGCCGAGGTCACCGCGGCGATGGTGGCGAATTTCGTGCGCGGCGGCGCCGCCGCCAGCGTGCTCTGCCGGCACCTCGGGGTCGAGCTGCGGGTCGTGGACGTCGGCGTCGCCCACCCGTACGAGCGCGTCGGCGTGGACGTCGGCGGCGCCGGCGCGCGGCTGCGGCGCGATCCGGTCGCCGACGATCCCATCGGCGATCTGCGGGTCGAGGACGCGCTCTCGGAGGCCGTCTACGAGCGCGCGCTCCGCGCCGGCGCCGCCGAGATCGACGCGCTCGGGGGCGACACGCGCGTCGTCCTGCTCGGCGAGATGGGCATCGGCAACACCACGGCGGCCTCCGCCATGGCGGCGCTGCTCCTCGGGCTCGCCCCGGAGGACCTCGTCGGGGCGGGCACGGGCGTCGGGGGCGACGCGCTGGCGCGCAAGATCGAGGTCGTGCGCGACGCGACGCGGCGGGTTCAGGGCGCCCCGGGCGCCGAGCGCCCCGATCCGCACCGCATCGTGCGGGCGGTCGGCGGAAAGGAGATCGCCGCGCTCGTGGGCGCCATGGCGCGGGCGATCGAGCGGCGGATGGCGGTGCTCGTCGACGGCTTCATCGTCTCGGCGGCGGCGCTCGCGCTCGTCCGGATGGAACCCCAGGCGCGGGCGGGCATGCTCTTCGCGCACCGCTCGGCCGAGCGCGGCCACGCCCACGTCCTCGCGGCGCTCGACGCCCGCCCCTTGCTGGATCTCGGCATGCGGCTGGGCGAGGCGAGCGCCGCCCTGGCCGCGCTGCCCCTCCTCGACGCCGCGTGCGCCCTCCACGCCGGCATGGCGACGTTCGCGAGCGCGAGCGTGCCCGACCGCGCGCCGCCCGGGACTCCATGACGATGCCGCCGGTCCTGCGCGGCGCCCGGGCGGCGACGACCTTCCTCACGCGCGTTCCGGTCGGCGGCTTCCCCTATGCCGAGGCGGACTGGCGCTGGGCCTCGGCCTGGTTTCCGTTCGTGGGCGCGGTCCTCGGCGCCGTCCAGGCCGTGGTGTGGCTGCTCGTCGACGGGGGCGGCGCGCTCGTCGCGGCCAGCGTCGTCGTGGCGCTGGGCCTGCTCCTCACCGGCGCCTTCCACGAGGACGGCCTCGCGGACACGGCCGACGCGCTCGGCGGCGGCTTCGATCGCGCGCGCGTGTTCGAGATCCTCAAGGACAGCCGCATCGGCTCGTTCGGCGCCGCGGCGCTGATCGTGGTCCTCGTGCTGCGCATCGCCCTGCTCGCGCGGCTCGACGCCGCGGCGCCGGTCGCGCTTGTGCTGACGCAGTGCCTCTCGCGCACCCCGCCGATCTGGTTGATGGTCGCGCTGCCCTACGTGACCCAGGGCGGCTCGCGCAGCCGGCCGGTCGCGCGGGCGGCGCTCCCGCAGGCGCTCCTCGGCTCGCTCTGGCCGGCGCTCGCGCTCGCCGCCGCGCACGCCGCCGGCGTCGTCTCGGCGGCCGAGGCGGCGGCCATGCTCGGCGCGGCCGCCGCCGCCGCGGCGGTCTGCGGCCTCCGCTTCCGCGCCCGCGTCGGCGGCCTCACCGGCGACTTCCTGGGCGCGACGCAGCAGATCGCCGAGTGCGCCGCGCTGCTCGCCCTCGCGCTCGCGCGGGGCGGCTGAGCCGCGGGCGCGCCGGCATGGATCCCCTCCCCTTCGGCCTCATCGCGTTCCGCCACGCCCCGGTCCCGCTCTCCGGCGTCTGCTACGGCCGCCTCGACGTCGCCGCGGAGCTCACCCCCGAGGGCGCCGCGACCGCGATCGAGCGCGCGCTCGGCGACCTCGGCCTCCGCCCCGGCGTGGTCTGGTCGTCGCCGCTCTCCCGCTGCGCGCTCCCCGCGGCCGAGCTCGCGGCGCGCCTCGGGGCGCCGCACGCGGTCGACGAGCGCCTCGTCGAGATCGCCTATGGCGCCTGGGAGGGGCGCGCCTGGTCGGACATCGAGCGCGACGACCCGGTCGCGTATGCCGCGTGGCTCGACGGCTGGGAGCGCGCCGGGCCGCCGGGGGGCGAGTCGGCGATCGAGGTCGAGGCCCGGGTGCGGTCGTTCTGGTGCGCGCTGTCTCCGGCGTGCGGGCCAGCGTCCGGGGCATCCACGCACCTCCTCGTCGCGCACGCGGGGGTGCTGCGCGCGCTCCGCGTCGTCGCTTGCGGCGCGTCGTGGATTGAGGCGATGAGCGCGCCAGCTCCTCACCTCACGGCCGAGCACTTCCCTCTGCCGGCGTCCGCCGTTTCGCTGGCAGCCCGCTAGTCGCCCGTTCCGCGCATCAGAAATCCTGGCAGGACTGTTCCGCGGGGGCGATCCGGCGCATCCCCGGGGATTTCAGGAGAGCGTGACGACGGATCGCACCCCCTCGGAAGGCACGGTCCCAACCCGGGCCCAACGAATAGGCGTTTGCGGGACTGCGCCTGAGCAGCAGCGGCGGCGAGGTCCCGGCGCAGTCCCGCAAACGCCTATTCGTTGGGCTTGCGTTTCGGAGCGGCCATGCCGAGCTCGTCACTCGCACCAGGCGGGGCTCATGCAGCGCGCACAAGTTCTCCGGCGGCGCCAGGTCGAGGTGATTGACGCGAGTCGGGATCGCGGGTCTGCTTTTCGAGAATAGCGGGAGACGATGATGCCGAGCGCTTCGGAGCCTGACCCATCGATGCCGGACCGCGCGGCGACCGCGGCACCCTCGACGACCGCGCGCGGAAAGCCGGAGGGGAGGCCGCCGCACCCGGCCACCGTGGTGCAAGCCAAGCCGCAGCCAAAGGCGCGCGCCGAGAGGCCGCCGCACCCGGCCACCGTGGTGCAAGCCAAGCCGCAGCCGAAGGCGCGCGCCGAGAGGCCGCCACATCCGGCCACCGTGGTGCAGGCCAAGCCGCAGCCGAAGGCGCGCGCCGAGAGGCCGCTGCATCCGGCCACCGTGGTGCAAGCCAGATCGCAGCCAAAGGCGCGTGCCGAGAGGCCGCCGCATCCGGCCACGGCGGCGCGGCCGGCGGCGGGGGGGCAGGCCGCTGCCGCGCTACGCGCTCCCGGCGAAGGGCCATCACCACCCGGTGAAGATACGGCGCAGCCGCTGCTGGCAGCCGCTGCCACCGTCGCTGCATTGGCATGGGGCACTGCCTACCTGCGCGATTCCCTGTTCGGCAGCTCCGAGCTGCCCCGGCGCGGCGTGCGGAACGATGACATGGTGGACGCGGTGGCGCAGGACTACACCGTGGGGAAGGGGCTGCAAGTCACCCCGCGGACACGGACGCGGATCGTGGTCTCGTTCGGCCGCATCCTGACCGTGAACTACGACACGAACGATTCTTCGTTCAACATCGGAGAAATCGAGCGACCAAAGGGTGTCAAATACTTCGCGAGCGACATTCTCGAGTTCGCTTTCAGGCAAATCGAGGCCTATCTCAACAAAGGGCCCTTGCCGCTCGCCCTCATCCGTGGGGCCGGCATCGTCAATCAAGGAACCGCCTGGATTGCCAATTTTCCTGGCGTCCAGGCGCTGTCATGGCTGGTGTCCGGGACCCTGTCCGTGGACGTCGGGAGGCAGACTCCGCTCGGCAAGATGATCGAGCACTTCCTCGCCGACTACCATCCCGACCTGTTCATGAAGAGCATCACCGTGGAGCCGGGGCCGCAATCGAACGCACGGAACACGGTGGTGAAGCTCGGCACCAAGGAGTGAAGCGCGGTGGAGGGCGGCCCCGAGCGCCTTGCATTGCGGTCCGGCGGGCGGCTCTCGTCCGGAGACGGCGGAGGCGCAGAGCGCTGCCTGATCCGCCGTCCTTGGTGCAGCCCCAGTAGCGGCCCGCGGTCGATAGATAGAAGCGATCAAGATACGCCAACAGCGGTTCGTCAGGGCGGCGGATCACGCCTGCATCACTGCGCGGGCGAAGCGGGTTATCAAGCTCTTCATTGGGCCGAGCGGGCCACTGCCAGGGTGGCGAAGGCGACGCCGGGCCCTCGGGGGCTGCGAGAGCGCCCCGCGAACGACGAGCCTGGGACGAGCTCGGGCGACAACGTACTGACCCATCCCTTCGCGGCCGAGCGCTTCCCGCTCCTTGCGCCCGCCCTTTCGCTGGCGGCCCCCTGAGGGGCGCGTACCCTCGTCGGGCATGACCCCGCAAGAAGAGCTCGCGCTCCTGCTGCGTCCGGCGGCTGGAGGCCTCTACCTCGTCTCGACCGGGCGCGCACAGCAGCTCGAGGTCCAGCGACGGCTCTACGGCGCCACAACCCAGGAGGAGGTCCTCGCCCGGTTCCGCGCGTCGTTCGACCGCATCGCCGGCGCGCGCGCCGTCTTGCTCGGCATCCCCTCCGACGTCGGCGCCGGGTTCCTCCGCGGGTCCAACATGGGCCCGCAGGCGATCCGGACCGCGCTCCTCGACGCCCATCCGGACTTCCCCGAGCGGGCGCGCGACGTTGGCCTTGTCGACATCGGGGACGTGTTCGTCGTGCCGCAGCTCCTGCACGACGACATGCTCTCGGAGGCCCAGAAGGCCGCGTCGCGCCGCGCCCTGTATCCCGGCGTGCCCGAGGCGCTCTCGTCCCGGCTGCCTGTTTCACCGCTCTCCATCGCCGAGCGCGCCCTCGATCTCGTCTTCTCGATCAACCCCGACGTCGCGCCCATCGTGCTCGGCGGCGACCACTCCACGGCCTTACCGGTCGCGCGCGCCCTCTCGCGCGTGCAGAGCGCGCGGAAGCGGCCGTGGGGCATCGTCCAGCCCGACGCGCACACGGATCTCCTCGAGGAGCGGCTCGGGGTTGCGTACTGCTTCGCCACCTGGTCGTACCACGCGAACGAGCTTGTCGGTCGGGGCGGCCGGCTGACCCAGGTCGGGGTCCGCGCCTCCCAGAAGCCGCGTGAGCACTGGGAGGGCCGCTACGGCGTGCGGCAGTTCTGGGCGGCCGAGTGCCGCGCCGATCCTGCGGCGGCGCTCGACGCCATCGTCGCGCACGTGAAGAGCACCGGGGTCGAAGGCGTGTATTTCTCGAACGACATCGACGGCACCGACGCCGCGTTTGCCGACGCCACCGGGACCCCGGAGCCGGACGGCCTCTCGCCCGACTTCGTGGTTGCGCTCATCCGCCGGCTCGGGCGCGAGGTCGGCCTGCTCGGCGGCGATGTCATGGAGGTCGCGCCGGCGCTCCAGCCGACGCCGGAGAGCTCGGCCCGCACGCTGGCGCTCGCGGTGCGCTACCTGCGCGAGACGATCGAGGCTGTCGTCGGCCGCGCGCTCGCCTGACGCCGCGCGCTCGCCGGGGGCACGCGAGCTCGTCAGGTGCGCGCGTGCTCGCCGGGCGCACGTGCCCTCGCCTGACGCCGCTCAGGGCTCGGCGCCCTTCGCCGCGGGCAGGGCGGCGTCGCGGGCCCAGTCGCTCCACGACCCCTCGTAGAGGATCGCGTCCGCGCGGCCGAGCATCGCCAGCGCGAGCAGGTCGTGGCAGGCGGTGACGCCGGAGCCGCAGTAGCAGATGACGGTGCTCGCCTCGATCGCGCCGAGGTCGCGATAGCGCCGCTCGAGCTCGGCGCGCTCGCGGAAGGGCCCGGCGGGTGCGCGGAGGTTCTCCGCGAACGGGGCCGAGCGCGCCCCGGGGATGTGGCCCGGGCGCGCGTCGACGGGCTCGCTCTGCCCTTCGTAGCGCTCGCGGGCGCGCGCATCGAGGATCACCGTCGAGGGATCGCCGCGCAGCCTGTCGACGACCGCCTTGTCCACGACCGTGGCGCCTCCGGCGGCGAGATCCATCGGCCGCGCCGGCGCGATGCCGGGCACGTCGGTCGAGAGCGGGTGTCCCGCCGAGGTCCACGCCTCCAGGCCGCCGTCGAGCACGCGCCCGCCCGGATGGCCGAAGTAGCGCAGCAGCCACCAGAGCCGGGCCGCGATGGCGCCGCCCGCGTCGTCGTAGCCGACGACCAGCGAATCGGGCGCAACGCCGATCCTGGCGAGCACGCGCGCGAACGCCGCCGCGTCGGGCAGGGGGTGGCGCCCCGGGCCGGCCTGCGCGGGCCCGGAGAGGTCGGCGTCGACATCGAGGTGCACGGCGCCCGGGATGTGCCCGCGGGCGTACTCGTCGGCGCCGCGGCGACCGCTGAGGTACCAGCGGCAGTCGACAACGCGAACGCGCGGGTGGCCGGCGTGCGCTGCGAGCCAGGGGACATCGACGAGGGGGCCGGTGGGCACGGAGAGGGGGGCGCGCATGCGGGACATGGTAGCGCTGCGCGGTCGCCGGCGGAGCCCGGCGTTGGAGCCCTGAGGGGCATGCCCGGACCGCGCTCGCCCGGCCCGCGAGCTGGCCACCTCTCGGTTCCCGCGACGAAGGCGCCAATCGTGGCCTTCGCATCGTTGACACCGCCTTGCTGTCGGGGCAGCGGAAAGTCACATCCGAACGACCGGCCTGCGGGCCCCGCGGCGACGACCGGCGCCGCCTGCATCGCTTTTCCGGAGGGTGTCGGATTGCATAGAAGAATGTTCTGTCAACCCGGGGCATGCCGCGTAATTGGGGCTTGTTGTTTCCGAACGTTGCGAGACGTTGCGCGCGCGGCGAGGGAGAGCTCACGCCCCGTCAGGGAGCGGTCTTATCGATCGCGAGGTCGACGCTCGGCGTGACTCCGCAGTAGTCGCCGAATCTCCCGCAGTCTTCCACCTCGAAGACCACCGTGCCATAGGGCTCACCGCTCGCCGGACGGCTCTCGTCGACCCCCTTCGATAGCCACGCGAACAGCCGCCAGCGCTGGTGCGGCGTCGTGCCGAGCGTCTCGCTGATGCTGTACTCGAATGGGAATGTCGCCTCGGCGAGGTCGTGCCGGCTCTCGTACCAGCTGCTTCCCTCTCCACCGGCGTCCGGGAAGGACGGTGCCTTGGGGTCGAAGTCGCCGTCCGACGCCGGCGTCGCGCGCAGAGCCAGGCTTTTGAACCCTTCGGTCTCCACGCCGGCGCCGAGGCTGATCTCGCCGGAAGCTCCCGGGCCGGCCGGATCGCCGAAAGGCACGCAGCCGCCGAGGCCGGCCGTCGCGAGCGAGACGAGAGCGACCGCGGCCATGAACGGGCGAACCACGGTGGAAACCAAGCGGGAACGAGCGCAGGAAGAGGGAATCGTCATGATGGCTGTCCTCGAAGGAAAGGCGTGCACGTCAGCACCTTTCACGGATCCAGCATGGCAACGGCCATGCCGGTGGCTGCGCCCGCTGCGCTGGGCAGGACGCCACGCGGCCCAGCGCGGCGCTGCTCCGCAGCGGCCCGCCGGTGTATCTGGCGCGAGGGATCGAGTATGACGCCCCGATCAGGGGGCGAGGTCCGCGGCAACCCCTCGCGGGCTATGAGATGGCTTATCGAGCTTGAGCTGCCGTCCAGCCACGCTCGTCGACCCCGATCTCCCCGCGAGCCTGGTAGTCGAGCAGCGCCTCGATCCCGGAAGGTCTCATGAAAGGCGCGACAGGGGTGCGATCGGTGGCCACGTGCACCAGAACTGCGGCCAAAGCGACGAGTCGCGACGGTTCGACCCCGCAATTCGTGCCGGCTCGACTCGCACGCGCCGCCGCGCTCGCCTACAGTCCGCAGGCGAGCGCGACCGGCCACGTGCCCCCACGGGAGGCGACCCTTTGAGCCCCATCCTCTCTCTCTGCGAAGGCTACCGACTCGATCTGTCCGACTATGCGCGCACCGGACTGCGCGTCGGCATCTGGGCCTCGTCCGGGCGCGGCAAGAGCTTCGGCGTCGGGGTCCTCTGCGAGGAGCTCCTCGCGGCCGGCGTCCCGGTCGTCGCGATCGATCCCGAGGGGGAGCTCTACACGCTGCGGGAGCGGTTCCGCCTGCTCGTCCTCGGCGGCGCCCACGCGGATCTGCCGCTTCCGTCCAGCGAGCGCGCGGCGGAGCTCGCGCTCGCGCGGGTGCTCGACGAAGGGCTCGGCCTCGTCGTCGATCTGTCCGACCAGCCGACGAACCGCGCCCAGCAGGAGGCCGCGCTCCCGTTCCTCGAGCGGCTCTGGGCGCTCCTGTCCGAGCGCCGCGCGCCGGCGGCCGTCGTGGTCGAGGAGGTGCACATCTTCGCGCCTCAGTCGGGCGCGTCGCTCACCTCGGACATCCTGCACCGCTTCGCCAAGCAGGGCCGCAAGCGCGGCGTCCTCCTCGTCGTCGCGAGCCAGCGCACGCAGGCCGTCTCGAAGGAGCTCATGAGCCAGCTCAACTTCCCGGCGATCGGCGGCTTCGAGATCGAGCGCGACTACGACGCGGTGAAGGCGCTCGTCGACGGCCACACGTTCGAGGAGTTCCGCGCGCTCCCGGCCGGCGAGTTCTTCCTGCCCGCCGCCGGGCGCTTCGAGCGCTGGCGCGCCCGCCACACCGCCCACGGCGGCGACGCGCCGAGCTGGACCGGCGAGCCCGGCGGCGCGCCGCGGATCGCGGACTCCACCCTGAGCACGCTCATCGGCGAGCTCCGCGAAGCGCTCGCGGACGAGATCGCGCGCTCGCGCGCGCCGGATCCGAGCGCCGCGCTGCGGGCCGAGATCCGCCGCCTCAAGCAGCAGCTCGAGCAGGCCGACGAGGCGCGCAGGGCGGCCGAGGCCGAGTCCGAGCGGCTGCGCACCGCGCTGCAGGTCGCCGGCGTCGTCAAGGTGGTGATCCAGAACGAGATCGTGGCGCGCGCCGGCCAGAGCGACGGCGCGCGCGCACAGGCGGCGCCCGCTCCCGGCGCACAGACGGCGCCCGCTCCCGGCGCGCCGAGGGACCGCGTCCCGGCGTCGCTCCCGGCCCCGCCGGCGCCGGGCGGCGTGGTCGTGAAGGTCGCCGCGAGGCCGGCCTCGCCGTCGCTCCGGGATCTCGCGATGCCGGCCGGGACGTTGCTCGAGGCGCGCGGCGTCAAGCGGATGGTGAGCGCCGCGAGGAGCCACGCGCAGCGGCGATCCCCTCGCTCGGCAGCGCACGTCGCCCTGGCCGCGAAGCTGCTCGCCGGCGGCGCGGCGCTGACCGCGGAGGAGCTCGCGGCGCGCGGCGGCTCGCGCAGCCAGGTCGAGATCCGCCGCGCCGCGCGCGCTCTCGCCGCGCTCGCCCGCGCGGGCTTCGCCTCGGTCCAGGGCGGCCGTCACGCGCTGAACGAGGCGGCCGTGCTTCGCGCGCTCCAGATCGGCTGACGAGGCTATGCTGCCGGCATGAGCGGCGTCGCGAAGCAACTCGCCCGCAAGCCCGCCACGCTGGAGGACCTCCTCGCCCTCCCTGAGGAGGACCGCCGTCACGAGATCATCGACGGGGAGCTCGTCGAGAAGGGAGCGGCCACCGGCGAGCATGGCGGCGCCCAGGCGGACCTCGTGACCACCCTCAACCGCCGCTTCGGCCGTCGCCCTGGGGGACGCTGGCCGGGCGGCTGGTGGTTCGCCACCGAGGTCGAGATCTCCTTCACCCCGGGCCAGGTGTACCGCCCCGATGTCGTCGGCTGGCGCCGCGAGCGCGCGCCGCAGCGCCCCACCGGCGTCCCCGTCACCCTTGTGCCCGACTGGATCTGCGAGATCCTCTCGACGAACCGGCGCAACGACCTCGTCAAGAAGAAGCGCGCCTACCATCCATGCCAGGTGCCGCACTATTGGATCATCGACCCGGCGGAGGAGACGCTGGCCGTCCATCGCTGCGGGCCGGATGGCTACATCGAGACCCTGGCGGCGCAGCGGGGAGAGATCGTCCGCGCGGAGCCGTTCGACGCCGTCGCGTTCCATGTCGGCGTGCTCTTCGGAGACGACGAGCCGGAGGAGTAACCCCGCGTCCAAGGCAGCTCGCGACGAGCTCCCTCACGCAGGCGCCCCCCCGCGAGCCGGCCGCTCCCACCGCGCTCGCAGCGCGCAAGCTATCCCGCGGCGCAGCTAGCAGCTGGAGATGGACAGCAGGCGGATCGTCGCGATCGCCCCCAGCACGAACAGCCCCGTGAAGAAGATCCGCCGCTTGCGCCGCAGCTGCTCGGCGGTGAGCCCGGCGCTTTCAGGCGCCTCGTCCGGCGTGCTCTCCCCGCCGCCGCGCACCGCGGGCACCGCGGCCAGCCTGCTCGCCTGCATCGGCGTGCTCGCCGCGCTCGCCTTGCCGGTCTGCTGCGCCGCACCGCCTGCGGCCTCCACGGCGGCGCGGCTTCGCTGGAGCTCGCCCTCCGGCGTGGTCGACGCCGCGAGCGCGCGCGGGCGCGGCGTGTCGCCCGAGCCCTCGAAATCGAGGTACTGCACCGAGAGCGCGCCCATGGCGGCGCCGAGCGGCCGCGGGGCGCCGCTCTTGCGCGCCGAGGGCGCGCTCCGCCGGCCATCCGGCGACGACGGGCGGTCCCCGGACACCGAGCGGCGGTCCCCGGACGCGGAGCGGCGGTCCGCGGACGCGGCGCCGGGCAGCGCCTTTCCCAGGAGGTCCGGCGAGCTCTGCCCCGGCCCGCTCGCTGGCGGGAGCGACGGCGCGGCGTGGCCGCCGGCGCCGCTCAGCGAGCCCGCCCTCGCGATGTAGGCCTCGACGTGCTCCTTCAGCTCGTTCCGGGCCTCGTGCTCCGCGCCTCCGCCCATCCCGCGGAGGACCTGCTCCAGCTCCTCGGCCAGCTTGCCCGCGCTGGCGGTGCGCCTGTCGACGCGGAACTCGGTCGCCGCGTCGAGCGCGTCCGCGAGCGGCGCGCACAGGTCGGGCAGGAGCTCGCGCGCGCGGGGGCTCGGCACCGACGCGACGCGCATGATCAGCTGCGCCTGCGTCTCGGCCTTGCGCACGCGGCTGCCGAGCAGCGCCTCGAGGAGCGTGAGCCCCAGGGAGAACACGTCCGCGCGCCCGTCGAACGGCTCGCCGCGCGCCTGCTCCGGGGGCATGTAGGGGAGCTTCCCCTTGAACACGGCGCTGTCGGCCTCCTCGCCCGCGAGCCCGGGGATCCGCGCGACCCCGAAGTCGGTCAGGCAAACGCGGCCGTCCCGCGCGATCAGGATGTTGGACGGCGAGACGTCGCGGTGGACGACCGCGTAGCGCCGCCCGTCGTCCTCGCACAGGCTGTGCACCGCATCGAGCGCCCTCGCCATCTCCCGGCCGATGTAGGCCACGGCGCGCGGCGAGAAGGCGCCCACCTTCCTCAGCACGCGATCGATGGCGGGGCCGTCGATGTAGTCGAGCGCGAGGTACACGGAGCCCTCGAAGTCCCCGAGCTCGATCAGCCGGACCACGTTCGGGTGATCGAGCCGCGCGATCACCTGCGCCTCGGCGAAGAACGACTCGCGCGCCGAGTCGCCGAGCTCGGACCGCGCGGCCAGCCGCTTCAGCGCGACGCGGCGCAGGAAGCCCGGCGTCATCTCCTCCTCGGCGAGCCACACCTCCCCCATGGCGCCCTTGCCCAGCATCCGGATGAGCCGGTACTTGCCGGCGAACAGCTCCGGCGGCGGATCGGACTCGGCGTGCTTGCGACGCGGGCGTGAGGCGGACATCTCGGGTGGGCAGCGCTCGACCTCGACGCTCGTCGAGGCTAGCCCTCCTGCTGCAGGTGGAGAGGGTGCATGGAGGGCATGCCCGATCCTATCGCCGCCCGCGCGCCGCAGGAATCATCGCGTCGATGCCCGGCGCGAATCCAGCCCGCGTGTACTGCGCCCCGGCCCACCCCCTGCGAGCGCGCCGGTCGCTCCATCACTCCAGCGTGGGCTCCTCGCGGATCGGCTCGCGCATGGTCGTCGCCGGGAACCACTCGAAGAAGCGGTGGATGAGCTGGCGCCGCTCGGGCTCGATGTACTCGAACACGGCGCCCCGGTCGTTGATCTCCCAGAACTCGTTGCTCGTCACGGCCAGGAGCTCGGCGCGGATCGAGCGCAGCCGGTCGGGCCGCTCGTCGCGCATGTCGCGGTAGATCTTGCGCGCGAGCGCCTCCTCGCCCTTCTGCAGGTAGTACGTGGCGAGCTTGACCTGCGCCTTGCGGACGCCGCGGAGCGACGGCTCCTGCTGGTCGAGCTCGGCTTCCTTGTCCACCTCGAGGAAGATCCGGAGCAGCTCGTCGCGGGCAGGTGCGTGGAGGTCGTACGCGCGCTCGTTGACCACGCAGAGGTCGAACGCGACGGTCTCGGTGAGGAACGCGAGCCCCATCGCGTGCGCCGTCTGCGCGTAGTACTTGAAATACCGCGCGATATCGAGGACCTGATCCCCCCAGCCCGCCTTGAGCAGCTCCTCGGCGAGGTAGCGGTACTGGTTCAGGTTGTTGTAGGCCGCGGCGATGTCCTTCGCGTTGAGCGACCGGCGCATGTAGGTGTTGAAGAACTTCACGACGACCGCGACGGCCGCCCGGTCCCCCGCGGCGATGGCGGTCTGCCCGATGTAGCGCGTGTCGATCGCGATGCGCGTGATGAGGTCCGGCATCGCCGTGAGCGCCTCGCGGTAGACCATCAGGAACTGGCGGAGCGCCTTGTACTCGAGCCAGGTCCGCGTGGCCGAGAGCTTGTCGAGCGCCTCGGCGTTCATGCTCACGAAGTCGGTGTCCCTGGCGAGGCGGTCGCGGATCTGGAACCAGCGCGGATCGAGCGTCGCCTTGTGCGGCAGGTACGCGACGACGAGCTCCGACAGCGAGTCGACCGTCTTCGACGCGATCCCCTTGTCCTTCTGGTCGATCGCGTTGAGCGCCACGTCGGCGAGCTGCTCCAGCGACGAGAGCGCCGTCACCCGCCGCTCGTCGACCTCGCCGTCGCTCTCGCTGCCCGCGGGGCGCAGCGCCTGCTCGACGCCGCTCTTCTTGATCCGCCCGACCACGTTGTCGGGCTCGACGAAGTCGAACACGTACCCGAAGTAGGGCGCCATCATGAGCAGGCTCGCGGTGAGCAGCCCCATGGTGACGAGGACGCCGTACGACGGGACGAAGGCGTGCTCGGTCGAGCCGCCCCCGCCGGCGCGGATCGAGAAGTTGACCCACAGCGAGAACACCGCGCTGACGACGAAGAAGCCCATCACGAGCATGTTCGTCCGGTCGCGGAAGAACATCTCGGTGATCCGCGGCGTGTACCGGTTCGCGGCGAGCTGCACGATGATGGAGGCGACCGTGATGACGATGCCGAGGATGGCGGCGATGACCTCGCCGATGCCGCCCATGATGTGCTCGGCGTCGCTCGGCGACATGCGCACGAACACCTCCCAGAGCGGGAGGCGCTCGTTCCCGTCGCGCGCGATGTCGAGCAGGTAGGCGACCGACAGGGTCGCCATGCTGACGCCGAGGAGAGACGACATCGGCCGCAGCCAGATGCGGGCCAAGGCCGCGCCGCCGCGGCGCCTCCCCTCGGCGTCCTCTGCGGTCCGATCCTGTGTCATGAGGTGATCGCCGCTCGATCCACGCGCCTGCCCCACGCGTTCGCCACGCCAGGCGACAGCCCGGCTATTTCTTCTCCGGGGGGCTGTCGAGATCTTCCGCGAGGTAGCTGAGGATCACCTCGTCCAGCGACTTCTCGCTGATGAGATCCTCACCGAAGATCGACGCGCCCTCCGCCGGCCTGTTGGTGGCGAAGATGCTGGCCGGGCGCGAGGCCGCGTAGCGGCCGGAGCCGGGGCCGCCGGCGAAGTGCTCGACCGCGACCGGGGCCGCGGGCGGCGGCGAGGGGTGCTCCGGGTGGACGTTGCTGTAGACGCCGGCGCCCGAGGCCGCGGACTCGGCCCGCCGCCCGATCACCGACGCGGGCGGCGGCGGGAGGTCCTGGATCTGCTGGAAGAACGGCGTCTGCGCCTCGGCCGCGGCGCGCTCGAGGGCGTCGAGATCGAGATCGATGGACGGCTCGGATTTCTTGATCTCGGGGGGCGCCGTCGAGCGCACGGCCCTGCCGGCGAGCGGGCTGGCCGCGCGCCCGCCGCCGAGCCCCTGGAGCGCGACCGGATCGAGCTCGAGCCGCGGGCGCGCGCTGGCCGACGCGGGCGCCGGCTCGGACGCCGCGGAGCGCGCCGGCGGCGCGGCCGCCGGCCTCGGGGGCGGAACGGCGGGCCTCGGCGGCGGCGTCGGCGCGGGGGCCGGCCTCGGGCTCGGGCGCGGCGCCGCCTCGGACGCGATGGGTGGTGCGATGGGCGACGCGAGGGGACGGGACGGCGGGGACGGCTTCGGCGCGCTGGGGACCTCGGGCGACGACGGGGCCGGCGGCCGCGCGGCCGCGCTCGGCTCGGGAGCGACGCGCGCCACGGCTGGGGGGGCCGATACGGGCGGCGCGACGGTGTCGTCGAAGAGGTAGTCGAAGTGGCCGTCGCGCAGGGCGATGAACATCGCCTTGTGCTGCTCCTTCATCATGCCGCGCACCGTGTCCGCGAGCGAGGCCAGGCCGACGTGCTCCGCGTACGACGTCTTCGTGGTCTTGAGGATGCGCCCGCCGTCGGCGAAGAGGTGCGTGATGATGTGAGGATGGCGAATGCCCGAGTCCTCGGTCTGTATGTGGAACAACCGCCCCTTGTGCCGGACGTTGTTGTTGAAGCCGAGCAAGGGCGACGGGGCTTTCACGACAGGCAATCCGAGGGTGGGGAGGTCAGGAGATCGCGCCAGAGGGGAGCGCTCGCCACGGCCGAGACTATCACAGCACGGCGCGCCAGGAACGATTCGCAGCGCGCCGGCGTTCCTTCGCGCTCCTTCGCGTTCCTTCCAAGCCCGGGGGCGCATGTCGGAGCCGGCCGTCCGCCTGCCTGGCGCTTGGCGTTGCGCGCCGGTCGCGTCAGGGCAGGCAGCGCTCCAGGTCGTCCGCGCTGCCCGCCTTCAGGGCGCATGAGACCTCCGCCTGTGTGAGGTCGGCCTCGCAGCGGACGAAGCCGCGCTCGCCTGCCGCCTCCCGCGCCATCGCCTGCCGCTCGGCCACGTCGGACGCGGCGGGCTCAGGCGCGGCCGCGCGCAGCACGAGCTCGACGTAGCGATCGAGGAGCGCGGCGCACGCCTCGGGGGACGGGCGCGGTGAGAGGCGGCGGAGCGCGGCGCGCCCGGCGACGACCCCGACCACGAGCAGCACGATCGCCAGCGTCGCGAGCACGTCGGCGCGCGTGGCGAGGCGCTTCATTCCAGGCATCGATCGACCTGCTCCGGGGTCGTCGCCTGCCGGACGCACGCCATGGCGGCGTCGGTGATGCTCCGCCCGACGCACCTGTCGATGAGCTCCTTGCCGCGGGCGTCTCGCACCGCGGCCGTGCGCTCCTGGACGACCTTCGGATCGACGACATTCTGGGCCCGGAGCTCGATCTCGGCGCTCCGCTTGAAGATGGCCTCGCACTCGTCGCGGCTCGCCGGGTGCCCGCACCCGGCCGCGAACGCCGCGCCGCCGAGCAAGGCGAGACACGACGCGAGCCAGAGGACCCGGTCCCGACCCGGACAGCCGGCGACCGTGGAGACGGAATGCCGCCTCCGCTGAAGGGAAGTTGAGCCAGGGCGGCGACGCATGGCCGCGACGATGGCCCCACGTCCGGTGGGGCGCAACCGGCCACCACCAGCTGGCAGCCAGAAACCGGGCCCAGCCGCCGGTCCGCCCGAGTCAAGGTGGAAAGCTCGCGTATTGCTGGAACGCGTGTGCAGGTCTGTTAGGATTGCTTTCTGTGCGCAAGGCGAGCGAGCACGGTGACAGCGTGGACGGCGCTCGATCCGTCCGTACGGGCTCTCAGGGGCGCCGCACGAAGTCGACGGCGACGACCGTTGCGGGCAGCGGGGGGGACGGTCCACGAGAGAAGCGGGCCGGCAATGCGCCGCGCCGGCGCGCGCCGCCGGCGGCGGCACTGACCCCGGAGGAGATGCTGCGGCGCGCGCTGGGCGCGGAGACGCCGCGCTCCCGGGCCCTCTGGGCGCGGCGGGGCCTGTCGCTCCGGGGGCCGCTCGACCGGACGACGCAGGCGATGCTGCTGCGGCAGCTCTACCTCGCCTATTTCGAGACGCGCCGCTTCGAGAGGGCGGCCGAGGTGGCGGATCAGGTCCTCTCGCTCGGCGTGCTGCGCGACGTCGCCCACCAGGACGCGGCGCGGGCGAAGCAGGCGCTCGGCGACATCGAGGGGGCGGTGGGGCACCTGCGGCTGGCGGCGCGCACGGGGCCGGCGAGCCGGAGGGCGTTCCACTGGTGGACGCTGGGCAGCGTGTACCACCTGGCGCGCCGGTACGACGAGGCGATCGGCGCGCTCACGCGCGCGGCGCGCTGGGGCACGCGGGACAAGCCGCTCTACCAGGGGCACCTCGCCGTCGTGCAGTGCGAGAGCGGCGAGACGGTGGAGGGGCTCGGCACGCTGATCGACCGGCTCTCGGAGGTGCCGGCGGGCCAGGGGTACGGCCGGTTCGTGCTCGGGCAGATGGCTTACTTCGACCGTCGCTGGGGCGAGGCCAAGAAATACCTGGAAGCTTTCGTACAGCGGAGCACCTCGGGGAGGGTCGCGGTCGCGATCGCGCTCGGCGGGGAGATCGAGGCCGCGCGCCGGACGCTGGCGTCCCTCCCGGAGCGCTGAGGCTGGCCTGAACGGACGGCGGCGCGCCGCACGACCGCGATCGCTTTGCTATAGAACCTCTGTGAAGACCGCTTCGACTCGTTTCAAGGGGAACGCCGGCGCCGTCCCGGCGGATCGTGAGCGTGGCGCGCGCGGCGGGGCCGGCGCGCTAGGGGCGCTGGCCGCGCTCTCGGTGCTCACGTTCCCGGCGCTCGCCGCGGCCGGGGATCAGCCGGATCTGTTCACCCGCGGTCTCCAGGCGGGGCCGCTCTTCGCGGGGCTCGCCGCGCTCGCGGGCGGCCTGCTCACGTGCCTCACGCCCTGCGTGTACCCGATGATCGCGATCACCGTGAGCATCTTCGGGGCGCGGGAGGCGAAGTCCCGCCGCGAGGCGATGCTGCTCTCGACGAGCTTCGTGCTCGGGATCGTCGTGCTCTTCACGACGATGCTCGTGGTCGCGGCGCTCACGGGCAGCCTGTTCGGGAGCGTGCTCTCGAACCGGTGGGTCATCGTGGGCATCGCGGGGGTGTTCATCGCGCTCTCGCTCTCCATGTTCGGCGCGTTCGACATGACGCTGCCCGACACCCTGATGCAGCGGCTCTCGCAGGTCGGCGGCATCGGCTACGGCGGCGCGTTCCTGCTCGGGCTGGTGAGCGGCCTGGTCGCGGCGCCGTGCACCGGGCCTGTCCTCACCGGCATCATCCTCTGGATCGGGCAGACCCAGAGCATCGGCCTCGGCGCGCTGGTCGGCGCCGCCTTCTCCATCGGGCTCGGCCTGCCGTTCTGGCTCGTCGGCGTGTTCGCTGTCGCGCTGCCGAAGGGGGGCAAGTGGATGCTCGGGGTGAAGTCGTTCTTCGGGATCGTGATGCTGATCGTCGCGCTCTATTTCCTGAAGACGACGTTCCCGGCGCTGTCGTCGCTCGCGCAGCCCACGCCGGTGTTCATGGCCGTCATGGCGGGCCTGGTCGTGGTCGGCCTCGTGCTCGGCGCGGTGCACCTCTCCTGGGACGACGGCGGCCCCGGGGTGAAGGCGCGCAAGGGGCTCGGGATCGCGCTCACGGTGGCGTGCGGCTTCCTGCTCGTCGCGAGCCTGGATCTGCCGAGGCTCGCCTCGCCCGTCCCGTCGGCGGTGGCCGGCGAGGCCGCGCCGCGGCAGCTCACGTGGCTGCACGAGGAGCCGGTGGCCGTCTCGAAGGCGCGGGCGGAGAAGCGCCCGCTGCTCGTGGACTTCACCGCGGAGTGGTGCGGCGCCTGCAAGCAGATCGACAAGGAGACCTTCTCGGATCCGCGCGTCATGGCCAAGGCGGCGCACTTCGTCGCGGTGAAGGTCGACGCGACGGACGACGAGGATCCGCAGATCGACGCGGTGAAGGGCAAGTACAAGGTCGTGGGCCTGCCGACGGTGGTGATCTACGACTCCACCGGGGCCGAGCGGAAGCGCTTCAACGACTTCGTCGGCCCGGACGCCTTCCTGGCGGCGCTCGAGGGCATCCAGTAACGCCGCCTCCTGCCGTGCGCCCCGCCCTCCTCGCCGCCCTCGCGCTCTGCTTCTTCCTGGTCATCGCCGGCTGCAGCGCTCCTCCGGCACCGACCACCGGGACCGTGGTGATCGGGGTGACGAGCGAGCTGCGCGCCGGGGTCGAGCTCGCTCGGATGCGCGTGGTCCTGCGCGCCGGCGGCGAGCTGCTCCGCGACGACGTGCTGCCGCAGAAGAGCGGGCAGCTGTTCTTCCCGAGGGAGTTCTTCTTCAGCGATCTCGAGGACGGGACGGCGGTGGAGATCTCCCTGGAGGCGTTCGGGGCGGAGGACGCGGAGCGGCCGCTGCTCGCCCGCACCGCGTCGACCCGGGTGATCGGCGGCCGCACGCTGCTGCTCCCCGTGCGCCTCGAGCGGGAGTGCGCCGTCGCGCCCGGGGATCCCACGTGCCCGGCGCCGCAGACCTGCGTGGCCGGCGGCTGCAGCGCCCCCGACGTGGATCCCCGGCGGCTCGAGCCGTACAGCGCCTCGTGGACCGCGGACGCCGAGCCGGACGCCTGCAAGCCGTCCGGCGGGGGAGCGCCGGTCGTCGCCGTCGGCGAGGGGCAGGCCGACTACTTCCCGCTCGAGGATCTCGACGAGGTCCAGGTGGAGGCGGGACCGCAGGGCGGGTTCCACATCTTCGTCGCCATCCGGCTCAAGGACCTCCGGCGGTCCGGCTCGATCACGGTGGTGAACGGCCTCGTGCCCGAGCTCGGGTACGCGATCGAGCCGCTCAAGGTCATCTTCACCCTGGATCAGGACGAGGGTGGCTTCTGCAAGCTCGCCGGGCTGCGGTTCCGGCTGGACGGGGAGCGGACGATCGACGAGCTGCTCGGGAAGGTCGTGGACGTCGAGGTGACCGTCACCGATACCGACGGAGACACCGGGACCGGCAGGCGCAAGGTGACGCTCTCGCAGACGCTCCTGTAGCGCGCGGCCTCACTCGCGCGCGGCGCGCCAGCGGGTCATCGAGCCGCCGGTGAGCAGGTCGAGGGACGCCTCGGCCTCGATCGCCGCGAGCGTGGCGGTGCGGTGCTCCTCGGGGCTCCGGCCCGGGTCGGCCGAGAGCGCGGCGGCGCGCTGCCAGGCGAAGAGCAGCTCGAGCACGCGCGCCGTGAGCTTTGCCTGCAGCTCGGCGCGCTCGCGGCGGAGGCGCTCCAGGGCGATCTCCTCGTCGGCGAAGAGCAGGCGATCGAGCCGCCAGGTCGCGCGCGCTTCGAGCCAGAGGCTCATGCCGCCGGAGGCGGTCCTCCGCGCCGGATCGTACTCGGTGGGGGCCAGGTTCTCCGCCTCGTCGACGAGGCGCGAGACGCGGAGCCGGAGCTCCGGGAGCAGCGACGACGTCCGGGCGCGCGACGCGATGGCGTCGATGCGCGCCTCGGGATCGAGGAGGCGCGACTGCCGCAGCGCCGCCTCGACGATGGCGCGGGCCATGGCCGGCGTGACCCGGACCGGCAGCGGGAGCGGCGGCTCGACCTCGGCAGGCGGCACAGCGGGAGGTGCCTCCGGGAGCGCGGGCGCCGGCGCCGCGCGGGGCGGGCTCGGAGGAGCAGGTTTCAGCCGAGGCGCCTCGGATTCGGCGATGGCGGAGGGAGGGGGCGCGCCGGGGCGCTCGGACAGCCGCTCGAGGGGGATGCTCGCGAGCAGCATGCCGCTGACGGAGCGCTCGCCGCCTTCGAGCCGAGCCAGGCCGAGCTGGAGCGAGACCCAGAGCGGCTGCGCGCGTCCCGGGGACGGCGCCCAGAGCTCGTGGGGCGCGGCGTCGAGGCGGTCCACGCGCGGGTCGAACGCCGTGGGCTCCTCGTCGAAGGGGAGCTCGGCGCGCGCCTCTGGCGCGGACAGGGCGCAGGCGAGCGCGCCGAGGAGGAAGAGAACGGAGCTGGCGATGGATCGGTGGTTCGTTTGCACCCGAGCTGGGTCGACCGCCGCGCGCCGCCAGTTGCGTGAGCGGGTCGTCCGGCTCGCTCAGCGGTTCCCTGAAGGCGGGCGCGCCCGGGGGGCGAAGCTTCGCCAGAGCTGGGTTCCGCCGCCGAGGGACCGAGCCCGCTCGGCGCCGGTGCGCAGCTCGCTTCCGCCGCCCAGGGAGCGGGCTTGCTCGGCGCCGGCGCGCCGGAGCGCCTCGCTGGCGTGGGGCTGACCGCTGGACCCCGGCCAGGCGCCCCGGCCGCCCCCCCGGACAAGGTCGCTCGACCCGCCGCGGGTCGCCGCGACCGCCTGCGCGAGCGCCTCCGGGGTCGGCACCGTCCCCGCCGGGAAGCGGGGCGGCCCTTCGCTCGACGGACCGCGGGTCGCCGCGACCGCCTGCGCGAGCGCCTCCGAGGTCGGCGCCGTTCCCGCCGGGAAGCGGGCGGGCCCTTCGCTCGGCGGGACGAGCGCCGGTGCTGCAGGGATCGCTGCGCTGGGGCCGGGCGTGACCGCGCCGGGAACGGGGCCGCCGAGCGGGGCCGGTGCGGCAACGTCGGGAGCGGTCTCGCTGCTCGACACGGGCGCGGGGGCCGCCGTGGCCACGTCGCCGCTCGCGGCCGGTACGGCAGCTTCCGCAGCGGTGTCACGGCCCGCGGCCGGCGCGGCAGCCTGCGTGGCGACATCGCTGCCGCCGGCGGGCGCCCCGGTGTCCGCGCGGCTGCGCGCGGCCGGCGGGCTCGGCGCCGGTGGAGGTGAGGCCAGGGGATCCGCGCTCGCAGCCTGCGTCGCGGCGGCGGGTCCCGCAGCCTGACCGCTCGCACCTGAAGTTGGCAGCGACGCTCCAGCCACGTCGAGCGTGCCGGACGCCGGGGACAGCGCATCGCCGGCGGCGCCCTCGAGGCGCGGCTGCGCGTCGCTCGTCGGTGCGGTGGGGCCGTCCGCCGGGATCTCGTCCTGCAGCGCCGCCTGTGCGGAAGCTTCAGGCTCCGGCGGGGGCGGCCTCGGCGCGACCGGCAACGGGCGTGGCGCAGCGACCTCGAGGCCCACCGCAAAGGGCTCGAACACGTCGCCGTCGAGCCAGCCCGTGCACATCCGGAGGTGCGCGCCGGCCGGGATGTCGCGCACGAACATGTCGCCGAAGAGCGCGTCGATGGCGAGATCCCGCTGCGCGACCACCGGCCGCTCCCAGCTCGGGAGCACCGCGACCACGCGGATCACGAGCTGGCCTTCCGCGCGGCGAGCGCGCGCCCGCGCGAGCGTCCGGGGACGCACTTCCCAGTAGACGTAGAGCGTCTCCGGATCGACCGCGAGGCCGACGATCTCGTCGACGTTGTACCGCGCGGGCAGCTCCGCGCGCTCGTCCTGCAAGGCCGCAGCCAGGCCGAGGGCCGCGCCCGCGGCGACGCCTTCCGGGATGGCCGCCGGCGCCGGAGCATCCGCTGGCGAGGGATCGCGCGGCGGGGGCGCCGGGGCGGGTTCGGAAGCTACGGAGACGGGCTCGGGCTGCCGGTCCTGCTCGCCCGCGATGGGGGGCTCGATCGGCTCGCTCGAGCCGGCGTCCCCCGGCGCAGGAGCGCCCGCGGCTTCGACGCCAGCGTCCTTCGCGGCCTCCGTGTCTGCGCCGGCGTCCTCCTCCTCCGCGTACTCCTCCTCCGCGTACTCCGCGCCCGCGCCTCGCGCTTCCGCGCCCTCTCCCTGCGCGCGCTGCGCCTTCTCGATCAGCCGCTCCCGGAGCCGCCGCGCCTCCTCGTGCTCCGGCTCGCGCGCGAGGAGCTCGTCGAGCACGGCGATGGCGCGGTCCGTATGCCCCTGGGACGCGTAGATCTCGGCAAGCGTCGTGGTGGCCCGCGGCCGCGGCGGGGGCGGCGGCCACGGCTCCGGCGGGGCCTCGCCGCGCAGCGCGCGCGCGGTCTCCGGCATGTGCAGGCCGCGCTCGACAACGCGCGAGAGCAGATCGCGCGCCCGCCCGAGGAAGCCGCGCAGGCGGGCCCGCTCCGGCTCGCCCTGCGCGGTGCGCGCCAGGATCTCGTCGACGAGCTCGGCCTTCGTGAGCACGCGCGGCCGCGGCACCCCGAGCCCCTCGGCGCGCGCTATCAGCTCCTCCCGCGTCAGTCCGTCGAGCTCCCGGCGCTCCATCGCCGGGGACGCTACCACATCCGACGCTCGCCCACGTCGCGGGGCCGCTCAGCGAAAAGCGCCCTCCGCCGCCGGATCCTCGACGAGCGGCGCGAGCCGCGCGCGCGCCGCCTCGGCGTCGCGCGCGATCTGCGCCTTGAGCTCCGGCAGGCCCGAGAACCGCCGCTCCTCGCGCAGCCGGGCGATCAGGTGCACCCGCAGCGCCGCGCCGTAGAGATCCTCGTCGAGGTCGAAGAGGTGCACCTCGAGGTTCGGCCGCGCCTGCCTCGACGGCTCGACCGTCGGCCGGACGCCGAGGTTCGCCACGCCGCGGGCGAGCGCGATCGCCCGGCCCGACGGCGTCACCCGATCGACGAGCGTCGCGTAGACGCCGAACGGCGGGAGCGCCTCCTCGATCTCGTCGAGGTTGCAGGTGGGGAAGCCGATCGTCCGGCCCCGCCGGGCCCCCTGCGCGACGACGCCGGACAGCATGTGCGGGCGCGACAGCATCCGCTCGGCCGACTCGAGATCCCCGCGCGCGAGGGCCGCGCGGACGCGGGTGCTCGACCACGCCCCCTCGGCGTCGCCGACGAGCGGGTGCGACCGCGTCTCGAAGCCGAGATCCTCGCCGAGGCGCCCGAGCGTCGTGAAGTCCCCGGCGCGCCCGTGGCCGAACCGGAAGTTCGCGCCGACCAGGACGACGCGCGCGGCGAGCCGATCGAGCAGCACGCGCCGCACGAACTCCTCCGGCGTCTGGGCCGCGAACGCGCGGTCGAACGTCACCACGTCCACCCGGATCGCGGGCTGCACGCGGCGGATGAGCTCGATCTTGCGCGGCAGCGCCGTCAGCGTCGGCGGCGGGGTGCGGCCAAGGACGCTCGCCGGATGCGGCGCGAACGTGAGCGCCACCGGATCGAGCCCCCGGCGCTCCGCGTCCAGCGCCGCGTCGGCGAGCAGCGCCTGGTGCCCCCGGTGGACGCCGTCGAAGTTGCCGATGATGACGAGGCTGCCCCGCGGCCCGACCGCGGCGCGCCCATCCTGCCCGCCTGCGGCGGCAGCAAAATACTCCACAGCCGCTACCTAACCCGAAGGAGCGCCGAACGAAAAGCCGGCGGACAGGGGAGTCGCCCGGCACGATACGCCTGTACAGCCAAGCGTCCAATGTACAGAGTTGCTTGACGTGTCCATGCCTGGCTGATAGAGCCGCGCTCCCGTAAATGGGCTGGAGGCGCGCCGTGTTTAAGAGAGTCAGTATCTTCTCCGGCAACGCCAATTTCGCGCTTACCCAGGAAATTTGTCAGGTTCTGGAGCAACCGATGGGGAAGTCGCGCGTGTCGCGCTTCTCCGACGGGGAGACGTTCTGCGTCATCCAGGAGAACGTCCGAGGCGTCGACACCTACGTCGTGCAGCCCACCTGCTCGCCGGTGAACGACAGCGTGATGGAGCTCCTGATCATGGTCGACGCGCTCCGCCGCGCCTCGGCCGGCTCGATCACGGCGGTCATCCCTTACTATGGCTATGCCCGGCAGGACCGGAAGGTCGCGCCGAGGACGCCGATCACGTCGAAGCTGGTCGCCGACCTCATCGTCGCCGCCGGGGTGAACCGGATCGTCGCGCTCGACCTGCACGCCGGGCAGATCCAGGGCTTCTTCAACATCCCGTTCGACCACCTGTACGCGATGCCGGCGCTGCTCGAGCATCACCTCCGCGAGCACTACGGCAAGGACGTGGTCATCGTCTCGCCGGACGCCGGCGGCGTGGAGCGGGCCCGCGCCTACTCGAAGCGCCTCCAGGGCACGCTCGCCATCATCGACAAGCGCCGCGAGCGAGCGAACGAGAGCGAGGTCATGAACATCATCGGCGAGGTGTCCGGCAAGCACTGCCTCATCCTCGACGACCTCATCGACACCGCCGGCACCCTGGTGAACGCCGCCAACGCCCTGATCAAGCAGGGCGCCAGGAGCGTCGCCGCCTGCGCGACGCACCCGGTCCTGTCGGGTCCGGCGGTCGAGCGCATCAAGGATTCCCCCCTCACCGAGGTCGTGGTGACGAACTCGATCCCGCTCTCGGACGAGGCGAGGGCCTCCGGTAAATTCAAGGTCGTCTCGGTGGCGCGGCTGCTCGCCGAGGCGATCCGCCGCATCCACCACTCGGACTCGGTGAGCTCGCTCTTCGTCTGACCGGCGGCGCGCGTCCGGCGGCAGGGCGCGCGGGCGCCCCTGTCGCCCCGCGCTCACGCAACAAAATGCGTCGCCCGGCGACGAAGGCTCGACTTTCTCTTCTTCGTTTTGCTATAGCGCCGCACCCTACGCCGGAGTGGACCGCACCGCGGGCCTCCGGAACACTTCTGGAGCCGTCGTCATGGAGATCATCAAGCTCAACGCCACGAGGCGCGAGGATAGCGGCAAGAGCGCGTCGAGCCGCCTGCGCCGCGCCGGACAGATTCCCGCCATCGCCTACGGGCGCGAGCTCGCGCCGCAGTCGGTCGCCGTCTCGCCGAAGGCGCTCCTTCAGGTGCTCGGCTCCGACCACGGCAAGAACTCCGTGGTCGAGCTCGCCATCGAGAACGGCGAGACGCTCACCGTCATGGTGCGCGATTACGACTACCACCCGATCTCACGGGAGCTCGTCCACGCCGACTTCATCCAGGTGAAGCTCGATCAGCCCGTCGACGTGCAGATCCCCTTCCGCTGCGTGGGCAAGCCGAAGGGCGTCGTCACCGGCGGCATCCTCCAGCAGATCTTCCGCACGATCCCGGTGCGGTGCCTGCCCGAGAAGATCCCGTCGTTCATCGAGATCGACGTGACCGAGCTCGACATGGGCGAGTCGTACAAGGCCAGCGGTCTGACGCTGCCCGAGGGCGTGAAGGCCCTGCTCGCCGACGACCAGACGATCGCGGTCGTCAACGCGCCCGAGAAGGCTAGCGCCGAGGAAGAGGCGAAGCCCGCTGCCGGCGCGCCGGCGGCGGCCGCTGCTCCGGCCGGCGCCGCGGCCGCTCCCGCGAAGGGCGGTGCTGCCGCGGGCGACAAGAAGGACAAGAAGTAGCCCCGGCGCGGGAGCGGGCCGCCCCTCGCCTCGACACCACGAGGCGCGCGCGGCCCGCCCTGCCCTGCGCGGCGTCCCCGCGCGTCGTCGCCTGCTAGGCCTGCTCGGCCTGCTTCGATTCCAGGGACTCAGCAGAACCCGCTCGTCATGCTGCTCGTGGTCGGCCTGGGAAATCCGGGCAAGGAATACGCCGCTCACCGGCACAACGTCGGCTTCATGGCCATCGACGCGCTGGCCGACGAGGTCCGGGCCGATCCGTTCCGCGAGAAGTTCTCGGGCGTGCACGCGAAGGCAGAGATCGCCGGGCAGCCGGCGATCCTGCTCAAGCCGATGACCTTCATGAACGAGTCGGGGCGCAGCGTGCAGCCGGCGATGGCCTTCTTCAAGGTCGCGCCGTCCTCGCTGATCGTGCTCCACGACGAGCTCGATCTGCCCTTCGGCACGGTTCGCCTGAAGGTCGGCGGCGGGCACGCGGGACACAACGGGCTGCGCTCGATCATCTCGCACGGCGGCACCGGCGACTTCGGGCGCGTCCGCCTCGGCATCGGGCGGCCGCCAGCGGGCTACCGGGGCGAGGTCGCGGACTACGTGCTGTCGGGGTTCGACGCCGTCGAGCGCGCGGGCCTACCCGACTGCTTGAAGCAAGCTGTCCAAAGTGTGCTAGAAGTCGCCGCCCGCGGCTTCGACGCCGCGATGAACGTTCGAAATACCCGGCCCAAGCCGGGCAAGAGGCAGAAGGGCGAAGGGGACGGGTCGGGAGATCCAGCCCCTGCCGCGAAGGGAGAGAGGGATCCCCTCCCCCCGACGCAGAAGCCCTGATCCTCGATGGAGACAGATTGTCGAGCTCGCCGGTGCGTCGCTCGACAGGCTGCTCCTTTCCTCGCTCCGGGGCGTCGCCCCGGGGCCACAGGCCGAGAGGGAAGACCGAAGAATGAGCCGACAGGTAACGGCGCCCGGGCGCGCCAGAGAGTACGAGACCATCTACATCCTGCGACCCGACATCGACGCCGACGGCGCCGAGCGGATCGGGTCGCGCCTCGCCGAGGTCGTCGGACGCGAGTCCGGCCGGCTGACCAAGGTCGAGACGTGGGGGCGCCGCCGCCTCGCGTACGACATCGCCAAGCACCGCCGCGGTGTGTACGTGTACCTGAAGTACCTCGGGGGCGGGAAGGTCGTCTCCGAGATCGAGCGCAACCTGCGCCTCTTCGACGGCGTGCTGAAGTACCAGACGGTGCTCGTGCGCAACGACGTCGAGGCCCAGGACGTCACGATCGCCGACGATGACGTGAAGTTCGAGCGCCTCGAGCTCACGCCGCTCGAGGACGACCGCGACGATTCGCGCGAGCGTCAGCTCGGCCTGATCGAGCCGGAGCGCCGCATGGACCGGAGCTCCGAGGCGGCCCCGCCGGAGCTCGACGAGGCTGAAGAGACCGAGACGGAAGGCGCCGCCGACGAGGAGGAGAGCTGAGCAATGAACGGCCGCAACAGTGACATGGGCCGCAACGGCGGCGGGGACTACGACGATCGCGACTTCGGTCGCACGCCCGACCTGAACGCGGACGCCCCGGGGCGCCGCCGTACGGGCCGGAAGCGCGTCTGCCGCTACTGCGCGGACAAGGCGTTGATCATCGACTACAAGGACCCGCAGGCGCTCAAGTACTTCATCTCCGAGCGCGGCAAGGTCGTCCCGCGCCGCATCAGCGGCAATTGCGCGCGCCACCAGCGCAAGGTGACCCTCTCGATCAAGCGCGCGCGCAACATCGCGCTCTTGCCGTTCACCGTGACGGCGTAGGAGGTCGATCATGGCAACCCACATCCATGTGGTCCTCACGGAGGACCTCCACAACGTCGGCAAGAGCGGCGAGCTCGTGAAGGTTCGCCCCGGTTTTGCGCGCAACTACCTCATCCCGCGCGGCCTCGCGATCGGCGCCACCGCCGAGAACGTGTCCCGGATCGAGCACGAGAAGCGGGTCGCCGAGTCGCGGGCCGCCAAGACGCGCTCCGAGGGCGAGCAGCTCGCGGGCAAGCTCAGCCAGGTGAAGCTCACCATCAGCCGCCCGGTCGGCGAGGGCAACAAGCTGTACGGCTCGGTCACGGCGCGCGACATCGAAGAGGCGCTCGCCGCGCAGGGCTTCAGCGTCGACCGGCGTCGCATCGAGACCGACACGCTCAAGACGCTCGGGGCCCACACCGTCGTGATCCGCCTCGCCCCGTCCATCACGGCGTCGGTCGAGGTCACGGTCGCCGCCAAGTAGCGCCCGGAAGCGCGGCTCGCCCGCGCTTCCACCTCGTCCGCAAAGCGCGGCTCGCCCGCGCTTCCACCTCGTCCGCAAAGCGCGGCTCGCCCGCGCTCCCGCCGCCCACGCCCGCCTCACCCGCGCTTCCGCCTCACCCACGCCCGCGCGACGTCGTGCCCCCGCGCCACCGCGCG
Source organism: Sorangium sp. So ce887 (assembly GCF_051521455.1). NCBI lineage: Bacteria > Pseudomonadati > Myxococcota > Polyangiales > Polyangiaceae > Sorangium > Sorangium sp. So ce887. The sequence goes on from NZ_CP150354.1 coordinate 9,754,936, forward strand.
CAGCAGGAGCGCCGGGTCTGCCCACCGCTTTTGCTCCTCCCACACGAGGCTCGCCAGCATCCCGGCGCAGAACGCATCCCCCGCCCCCGTCGGATCGAGCGGACGGACCGGGCGCGGCGCGACCGCGCGCTCGCCCTCGGGGCCGAGCACGAGCGTCGCCCGCGCGCCGTCGGTGACGACCAGCGTCGCCTCGGGCCGGAGCCGCTCGCGGAGCGCGCGCGCCGTCATCCCCAGCACGTCGAGGTCGCCGGTGCTGCACTTCACGAGGTCCGCCTGCGCGAACAGCCGGAAGCAGCCGCGCACGCCGACGTCCGCCCCCGGATGCGGCGCGGCGCGCCCGGCGCGCGGCCACATCCGCGGGCGCGCGTTGATGTCGACCGAGACGGCGCACCCTTCGCGGCGGGCGCCCGCCGCTGCCCGCGCTAACGCGCCGATCGCCCCGCGCACCGGCGCGATCCCGGTGAAGTGCACGACCCGGGTCTGCCATCGCGCCGGCAGCGCCGCGGCGAGCGCGCGCGCCTCGAGCTCCCCCTGCCGGTAGCCGACGAAGCGCGCCTCGCCGCGCGCGATCGCCACGAACATCAGCCCGGTGCGCGCCGCGCCCAGCGCGAGCCGGCCCACATCGACGCCGGCCGCAGCGACCTCATCCTTCAGCCCGCGCCCCAGGGCGTCGTCGCCCAGCGCAGCGCACAGCCCCGAAGGCACGCCGAGCCGGGCGAGCGCCGTCGCGGTGTTCACCGCGCCGCCCCCCGGCACGCGGCGCAGCAATTTTGCCCGCTCTAGCGGAATGCCCTCCGGCGCGTAGAGGTCCCACAGCGCTTCGCCCACGCAGACCACTTCGGTGGGTTCAATCCTTGTTTGACGCGTTTTGTGATCCACAATGGCGGCTCCCCGCGACGGCGCATGCCCGGGCGCGAAGCGTCATCGCAGCTGAGTCAAGCGGGAAAGGAAATGGCGATGAGACCGGGGTTGCTCAATTTCCATACCTTGCCGCCCTCGGCAGCGCCTCGGCGCGCCGCTGCCCCGCGATCGGAGCGGCGGCCCTCCAACGTGGAACCTGCATTGGGATGCCCACCGCACGAACGCTCACTGCAATGCAAACAGAAACCCTTCTCAGGGCTGCCCATGTTCTGATAGACGGAAATCGACCCTGCACCCGACGCCCCGAAGGACCGTTGCGCCTTCGGGGCGTCGCCCATTTCGGCGCCTGTGGAAAAGCTCGGGGCGGGATGGGGGTAATCGGTGGGGAGGAGATGCACGGATGATGAGAATGATGGATCGCCGGGGCCAGCGGCCTCAGAGGATCGAGCCTCCCATCGTCGCCGGACGTGTGCCGCCGCACGACCTCGACGCCGAGGCGGCGGTGCTCTCGGCCATCCTGCTGCACCGCGATGCGCTCGATCGGGTGCTCGAGATCCTGAAGGCGGAGCATTTTTACAGCGAGGCGAACAGCCGCGTCTACGAGGCCGCGCAGGAGCTCGCGTCCGCCGGCACGCCCCTCGACATCGTCTCGGTGGCCTCCTGGCTGCGCGACCGGGAGCGCCTTGCCCAGGTGGGCGGCGCGGCGTACCTCGCCCAGCTCGCGGACGCGACGCCGGCGGTCGCGCACGTCGGCGCGCACGCGCGCGTCGTCTACGAGAAGTGGCGCGTGCGCCAGCTCATCGCCACGTGCCAGCGCGTCGCGGCCGAGGGGTACGGCGACGTCGGCGTGGTGCAGGAGTTCATCGACGGCGCGGAGCAGTCGGTCTACCAGCTCGCGCGCACGCCCCAGGGGACGGCGACGCAGCCGCTCGCGCAGGTGCTCAAGGCCGCGTTCGAGCAGATCACCGCGGCCGCGGAGCGCGGCGACCGCATCACGGGCATCTCGACCGGGTACGAGAAGCTCGACGCCAAGACGGCCGGCCTGCACGACGGCGACCTCACGATCATCGCCGCGCGCCCCGGCATGGGCAAGACGTCGTTCGTCCTCAACCTCGCCGTGAACGTGGCGTCGCCGCGCACGGTGAGCTCCCCCGGCCCCGACCAGGCGGGGCACGGCATCGAGCGGCACGAGCCCGGCTTCGGCGCCGCCGTCTTCTCGCTCGAGATGCCGCGCGAGCAGCTCGCGACACGTATGGTCTGCTGCGAGGGCCGCGTCGACCTCGGCAAGCTCCGCCAGGGCTTCCTGCAGCCCGACGACTGGCGCCGCCTGACCGAGGCCGCGTCCTTCCTCTCGACCCTGCCCGTCTGGGTCGACGACACGCCGGCGATCACCCTCCTCGAGCTGCGCGCCAAGGTGCGGCGCATCCAGGCCGAGTACGACCGGGCGCCCAGCGACGGCAGCTCGGGGCGGCGCATCGGGCTCGTCGTCATCGACTACCTGCAGCTCATGAAGGGGCGGGACGGCGTGAACAGCCGCGAGCAGGAGATCAGCGAGATCTCCCGCGGGCTCAAGCAGCTCGCGAAGGAGCTCAAGGTGGCGGTCATCGCGCTCTCCCAGCTGAACCGCGCGGTCGAGACCCGGACCACCAAGGACAAGCGCCCTCAGCTGTCGGACCTCCGCGAGTCCGGCGCGATCGAGCAGGACGCCGACAACATCATCTTCATCTACCGCGACGAGTACTACAACGCGGAGACGACCAACCACAAAGGCATCGCGGAGCTCATCGTCGCCAAGCAGCGCAACGGGCCGACGGGCAAGGTGATGACGCGGTTCACCGCGTCGTGCACCCGGTTCGACAACCTCGCGCCCGGCGACTACCCGGAGATGGCGGACGACGAGTAGACGAGCCGCCGGCGGCGTGACCGCCACCGATCGGTCCTGACCCAAGCCGCGCCGCGGCCGCGCATCGGAACAGCACCGATGATCCGCTCGCCCGAGAGCTCCCTCCGCCCCCCCGCTTTCCCCGCGCGCGTCTGGCGCACGGCGCGCCGCTCCCTGAGCCCTGCGGGCCTGGCCGCCCTCGCGCTCGCCAGCGCGACCTGCGCGCCGCCCGTGCAGGGCGGCAGCGTCGTCGTGTCCTCCGGCGCGGCCGGGCGCCTCGGCATGCTCTGCCGGTGGGGGCACGGCGGCGGGGAGCAGGGCGAGCTCTGCCCGAGGGCCGAAGGCGCGGCGCGGCCGGCGCGCGTCCGGCGGATCACGGGGCCCGCGGACGCGCTCTCGGGGCCGCTCGCGGCGGGGCGGCGCGGCGACTACGTGCTCGAGAACGACGAGATCGCCGTGGTCGTCGATCAGCTGGGCCCGGGGACCGGCCTCGCCGAGAGCGGCGGCCACCTCATCGACGCGGCGGACGCGCGGGCGCGGCGCGACGAGCTCGGGCAGATCGTCCCGCGGATCGGCGCGCCGCCGCGGCAGGTGCTCTACCGCGACATCGCGGCGGGCGCCGGCGAGGACGGCGCCGCCTGGATCGAGGCGCGCGGCGAGGTGCGCGGGCGCGAGCTCGCCGGCGGCGCGCTCTCCGTCACCACCCGCTACACGCTCGGGCCGCGCGACCGGGCGGTCGTGATCGCGACGTCGCTCCGGAACGACGGCGACCGCCCGGTCGAGGCGCTCGACCTCGGCGACGTCGTCCACTGGGGGTCGGCGGAGCACGTCGCGCCCGGCGTGGCGCCGGGGCACCGCGGCGAGCACGAGGCGCCGTACCTGGCCGGCGTCGGGGCCGGCGTCGCGTACGCGCTCGCCCCGGCGGACGGCGCGACGATCCGCGCGCGGAGCGGCGCCGGCTTCAGCGACGCGACGTTCGCCCGGCAGGCCGCGCTGCCGCCCGGCGGGCGCGCTGCCTACCAGCGGGTCCTCGCGATCGCGCCCCGCGGCGACTCGCTCGCCGTCGCGACGGAGCTCTTCTTCCTCGGCGGCGGCGCGCCCGGCGGGGTGGCGCTCGCGCTCGTGGACGCCCGCGGCGCGCCGCTCCCGCGGCTCGCCGGCAGGGCGACGCTGACCCCGATCGCCGAGGGCGGCGCCGCGCCGGCCGCCGGCGCGCTCGATCTGTGGTTGCGGACCGGCGAGGACGCGCCGCTCGCCGCCGAGGCCCCGCCCGGCCTCTACCTCGTCGGCTTCGAAGGGAGCGGCCGCCGCGCGCTCGGGAGCGCTCGGATCCGGATCCGCGCCGGCGAGATCGCCCCCGCGCGGCTCGCGCTCTCCGGCGCCGGCCGGCTCGACCTCCAGCTGCAAGAGCGCGGCGCCCCGGAGCCCGCCGAGGACGCGGATCTCCTCGGTCCGTTCACGCCGGCGAAGGTCAGCCTCTTCGACGCCACGACCGGCAAGGCCGTATCGCCGCCCCACCTTTCGCTCACGGGCGAGCTCCAGATCCCCCTGCCCCCGGGGCGGTTCCGGGTCGTCGCCTCGCGCGGGCCCGAGTACGCGCTGGCCGAGGCGACGGTCGACATCGCCGACGGCGGCAGGTCGCGGCTCGATCTCACGCTGGCGCGGGTGGTCGACACGTCGGGCTACATCGCCTGCGACCTCCGGCAGCACACCGCGCAGAGCGCCGACGCGGGCGTCGACACGACCGCGCGGATCGTGTCGAACCTGGCGGAAGGCGTGGAGTGCGCGGTGACGAGCGAGCACAACCTCGCCCTCGCCTCCGATCTCCGGCGGGACATCGCCCTCCTGGGGCTCGAGTCGCAGCTGCGCATGCTCCCGGGCGTGGAGCTCACGAGCGGCCGGAGCGGCGCCGGGCTCGGGAGCCTCAGCGTGTTCCCGCTCGGCGCGGAGGCGGCCGCGCCCCGCGAGGGCGCGCTTCGGTGGGCCGACGAGACCGCGGGCGAGATCCTCCGCGAGGTGCGTGCGCTGCCCGGCGAGCGCGTCGTCCAGGTGAGCCGGCAGCACGGCGGCGGCTCCCCGCTGCACGGCGGCGGCTCCCCGCTGCACGCGGCCGGGGCGCCGCAGGGCGCGCCGGACCAGGGTCCGAGCCTGCTCGCGCAGATCGTCGGGGACGGCGCCGGCGCCGATGCCGTCGAGGTCTGGACCGGGCGCGGGGCTGCCGCGCGGGACCGCGCGCTCGAGGAGCTCTGGGCGCTGCTCCGCGCGTCCCGCCCGGTCACGCCGACGGCGACCAGCGACACCCACGGGCTGCACGGCGCGGAGGCGGGTTACCCGCGCACGTACATCGCCGTGGCCGACGAGGATCCGGGCCGGCTCGACGTGGCCGACCTCGTCGCGGGCCTGCGGCGCCGGCGCGACGTCGTGATCACGAACGGCCCGTTCGTGACGATGCGCCTCGGCGACACGCGTCAGGGCGGCGTCGCCTCGATGCGGCGCGGGTCCCGCGGCGGGCCGCTGTCGCTCTCGATCCGCGTCGAGCGCGCCCCCTGGGTCGACGCGCGCGAGCTCCACGTGCTCGTCGGCGGCGTCGCGCGCGGCGCGCCGATCCCCCTGGAAGGCGCGCGCACGACGCCCGCGGGCGCGCTCCTCGACGAGATCGCGATCCCCGTCGTCCTCGAAACCGGCGGCGGGCGGCGACCGCCGCGGCCGGGCGCCTCGGCCGGCGGTGCGCCTGGCGACCAGCGGCCCGGGCAGAGCGCGCGCGGCGCGATCTCCGTCGCCGAGGACACCTTCGTGGTCGCGATCGTCCGGGGGCGGCGGCCGCTCGAGCCGGTGCTCACCGGGGATCCGGGCGAGATCCTGCCGTTCGCGATGACGGCGCCGCTCTGGATCGACGCCGACGGCGACGGCCGCTCCCTCGGCCGTGTAGTGGAGCCGTGAGCGCGGCGAGTTCGGCGCGTCCGGGGGGCCGCCGCGTCGGTTGTCGTCTGCCTTCCGTGCGCATGCGCGACATGGACCGCAGCGAAGACAACCAGCGCGCGTGGGGGAAGCCACCGGCGCGGGGCGCATCGGCCTCGCGTGCGGGGGCGTATGAAGAAGTTCCGGCTGACCGCGCGGCAGCGGTGCTGCCCGAGCGCGCCGCCAGCGGGGCGGCCGGCTACTTCGCCCAGAGCACCGAGAGCTCGAGCTCGATGGCATCGAAGGGCTGGGCGCGGACGCGCGCGGCGTCGCGGTGGACGACCGCCGGCCCCCATCGGCGATCCGCGCCGAGCACGTGGACCTCGAGCGTCCGCGCGATCGGGTCGACCAGCCACGCGTACCGCACGCCCTCGCGCGCATAGATCGGCATCTTCTCGTCGCGGTCGTGCTCCTCGGTCGACGGGCTCAGCACCTCGCAGATCCAGTCCGGGGCGAGCTCGAAGTAGGCCGTCTCGGGTAGCTCAGGCATGCGCTCGCTGCGCCAGCCGGCGAGGTCAGGCACGACTGCGTCGATCTCGCCTGGCGCGTCGGGATCGGGGAAGTGGAGCTCGGGCTCGACCAAGAGGGTCCAGCCGCCGGGCCCACCGCGGCCGCGGTCGAACGGGCCGAAGAGCTCCCCCTGCAGCGCGCTCTCAGCCCTGGAATGCCGCGGTGCCGGCCGGGGCATGACGTGGAGCACGCCCCCGATGAGCTCCGCTACCTTGTTCGGTGGGACGGCTTCGAGATCGGCATACGTGGCGCGGCGCTGCTTCTCGGCGGGCTGGCCCATGGGCGAAGCCTGCCCGGCGGTCCGCGGGCTGGCAAGGCGGCCACGGGCGGTCGCGCCACGCGGCGAGCATCACGCTGGCCGGGCACGCGGCGCAGCTCGTCGGCCCTTCCCCTCGCCACCCCTGGCCGTCGCCAGCGCCCCGGGCTCGCAGCGCTGGCGGGGCCGACTCAGGTCACGAGCTCGCCGCCCGCGGCGCCCGCGGCCTCTTCGACTTCACCCACCGCCGGCTCCCCCGGCTCCTCCAGGCTCGGCCCCTCGCCCGCGACCGTCCCGCCATACCGCTTGCCAGCCCGCTCCGAGGCCTTCAGCACGGGCCCGCGGATCGTCTCGATCGCCTCGGCCGGGGCGTCGGAGAGCTCCAGGTTGGAGAGCACCGCGGACACGACCCGGAACCACTGGCTGCGCGCCGCCGCGATCGTCGCCTTGGTCACCGGCGCCGTCTTCTCCTTCGCGGCGAGCTCGTCCCGCTGGTGCTCGATCGCCTCGAGCTCCTTGCCCGTCTTGATCCACCGCTGCGTCGTGTGGAGCAGCGTTGTTTTCCCGGCCACCGGGATCCCCTTCAGGAACTCGCCGATCGACGGCTCCTCATCGAGGAGCCGGGCGATCCGCGCGGTGTTGCCCGCCTCCGCGGTCGGCGAGGCCTTGATGATGGTGAGCCCGTTCGGAAACAGCTTCGGTTGCACCTGGTCGCAAGTCGCGGCGCGCCCTCTCTCCGGAGGGTCCTCTCCAAGGCAATGCTCGCGGTGCGCGTCGATGCCCCAGCACACGGCCCTGGCGAGGTGATCGTGGCGCTCGTCGACCCGCGCGACCTCCTCGTTCAAGGCGCTCATCCTGGCCGATGGCCCAGCCTTGCTCGGGCGCACCGCGAGCACGGCCTCGTGGGCTGTGATCACCTTCGGGTGCAGGCCGGCGATCTCGGGTATCGAGAGGAACATCCGCTTCCGTTGCGCGCTCTCGACCCACGGGGACACGAGCGCAACCATCTCTTCGATCATCAGGTGCTTCAACATCGCATAGACCTCCTCGTCCGGGGTACAGCGTGTCCGGTCAGGAGATGACGAGGCGGCAGAGCCCGTCAAGCGAACCGCCAGTTTCCGACGAATCGAGACCAACCCGGCCGCCTGAAAAGGAGGTGCCACGGAGGTCACGACCAGCGCCGGCGCTCGTTACGAGGCCGCGGAAAGGTCGCAACCCATCGCCGCGGGTCTTTTCAGGCCTGAACGAAGGTCCCAACCGAAGAAATTGAATTTTTTCATACGAATGGACAGGTCCCGACCGGTCCACCGGCTCCCCGCGAGCCTCCGCGCCCGGTCGAGACCACGCGGGGGACAGCCGAACGATCGGCCGTACCGGGTGGACGGCACCGCCGGATCCTCTCCTCCAGGTAAAGCACCTCAAACGCTGGGCCGTTGCGGCCGGACGGCAGGCTCAGGACTGAAACCACGGCGCCGCACCGGACCCCTCGACCCGGAGAGGTTGATAAACCGCAGCCGCAAGGACGCAATTCGTGCCCTGAATCACAGTTGACACCGCCCCTCCGCACGCGCATCTGGAATGACTTGGAGGATGGACATGCGCCACAGGCTGAAAATGAAGGCGATCGTTGTTCTTATCCTCTCGGTCTCACGGTGTGGGCGTGCAACTACGACGTGGGTGAGTGCTATCTCAGGGGGACGGAAGGCACAGGGGCCGCAGCCCCATACCCACCGGGGTCAGCAGCTACGGGGGACTGGTTCGGAAACGGTGACGACGTGGGGAGCGGCGCCACTGAGGAGATGGCAGGGTGCACGCCCGACAAGACATGCACAGACATGTTCGTCGATTGCCAGGACATCGGCGGCGAGTGCATCACGGGATATCCAGGCTGCGACAAATGGGGCCATACACCGTGTGAAAGTTGCCGCGACGCCTGCCAAACGGGCGCACCCTACCCGCCAGCGTGCAAATGCAGATCGTGCGGATTCAGATGATGAATGAGCTGATGCAGGATGCAATCTATGTTGCCATCGGCAGGGTTGCCGGAGCGGCGCTAGCCAAGGTTGCATCCCCGGTCGTGGCCGACGATGACAGTCTCCTGCTGGGTCCGTCAAGAGTCGATCCGAAACGTCATCGTGCTGCGCGCGTTAGATACTGGGGGGGAGAGCCGTCTACCGAGCTAAATGAAGAGCTTGCGCGTTCTGAGGGGCCGCCGGTCTGCGTGGCGCTTCCGCCGACACCAGGCGGCCTGATGAGCCTCTGTCGGATCTGTGCTTCCGTAGTCGAGCGAGGGCGCGCGGTGTTCGTCGTTGATCTCAGCCCAGACGCCGCTGGAACATTTCCGCAAGGGCCCGACCCAGGCAGGGCCATCGTCCTCAATGTCGCGGATGCTCTGCTACGCAAGCCGCCTGTGGTCCAATGGTCGAAGCTCGAGACAGCTCTCGCGGCTACGCTCTGGAAATTATGGTGCCGCCGCTCGCCCGTTGCCTTTTCCAGGTTCTGTGCATCTGGGAGCATATTCCACCCGCAGTTGGCCAACCTTGGGCGTTATCATGCCGGACTCTTTCCCAGACGGGTAGGCCACAGTCTCTTACTATCACGCTTTGACGAGCTTCTCCTACGACAGCTATCGCAAGAGTGGCTCTCGCCAGTCAAAGCGTTCGTCAATGCGATCAATGCCGGATCTGAGCTCGATGCATGGTTTTCACACACGGGGGATCTGTACGTTGCCAAACGGCTTAATGATTGGTATCACCATGCGCGAGGCCGCATCATCGAACGTCGGAATGCGCATCATCCGAGACCTTCTGAGATGACGAGATGGTCCTTTCGATGGCGTGCGGGGAGCGAGGAGATCCTCGAGGCGCTGCCGAGTGTGCAAGCGGCCCCGCCTGTATCTATTGGAGGCACTACCGCGTACGATCCTGGCCATGCTTGGGTATGCCAATTTGATGCACGAGGCACACCTTACCTGAGCCGATTTGACACCGCATCGTCGGGCGACAGGCTGGAATAGGGCGTATCGGATAGCGCCTGTGACGATGCGAAATCCTTCGCCAGCGCGTCCGTTGCTGCTGGAACGCTTCTCCCCCTGGCTGTTCGTCAGCCATGTGGTTGGCGAACAGTCCTCGCTCAGAAATCCGCTGCACCGCGACGATTTTTCTTGGCCACGGCGACGACGGCGCGCGTGCTCGCGTCCGCCTTGCCACGACCGCGCCACCCTGGATCGACGCCGACCGCGACAGCCGCTCCCTCGGCCGCGCGGCCGATCCGTGGCCGCCCCCGTCGGTTTTCGTTTGCCTCCCGCGCGCACGGGCAACATGGACCGCGGCGCATGCGAACCGAGCGGCTCGCCGCGGACGCGGCATCCATCGCACGGGCCGCCGAGATCCTCCGCCGCGGAGGGCTCGTCGCCTTCCCCACCGAGACGGTCTACGGACTCGGCGCGCGCGCCGACGACACGCGCGCGGCGCGCGGCATCTTCGCGGCGAAAGGCCGGCCGCCCGGCAACCCGCTGATCGTCCACGTCCTGGATGTCGCGGCCGCCCGCGCGCTCGCCGACGCCTGGCCGGCGGACGCGGAGCGCCTCGCGCAGGCGATGTGGCCGGGTCCCCTCACCCTCGTCGTCGCGCGCCGGCCCGACCGCGTCGCCGACGAGGTGGCCGCCGGCGGGCCGACCGTGGCGATCCGCGTGCCGGTGCACCCTGTCGCGCGCGCCCTGCTCGACGCCGTCGCGCTGCCGATCGCCGCGCCGAGCGCCAACCGCTCCACCGAGATCTCGCCGACCACCGCCGAGCACGTCGAGAAGAGCCTCGGCGGGCGCATCGACGCCATCCTCGACGGCGGACCGACCGCGGTCGGCATCGAGTCCACCATCGTCGACGTCACGACCTCGCCGGCGCGGCTGCTCCGCCCAGGGCACGTGGCCGCCGAGACGATCGCCGCCCTCGTGCCGCTCCAGACGACCGCCGGGCTGATCACCGCCCCGGCCGAGCGCGCCCCGGCCCCGGGGACGCACGCGCGCCACTACGCCCCGCACGCGCACGTGGCGCTGGTCCCCGCGGAGGCCGTCCGCGGCGAGATCGAGCGCGCCGCGCGGGCCGGCGCGCGCGCCGGCGCCATCGAGCACGGCCGCCGCACCGCGACCGGGCCGCACGCCGAGCTCCTCCCCGCGGATCCCGCCGGCTATGCGGCGGCGCTCTACGCCGCGCTGCACCGGCTCGAGGACGCCGGCTGCGACGTGATCGTCATCGCCGCCGTCCCCGAGGATCCGGCGTGGGACGCCGTGCGGGACAGGCTGACGCGCGCCTCCGCGGCCCGGTAGGTCCGCCCGCCAAGAAGTCCGGCCGGGGATCCGGAGCGAGATTTCAACGCAAAGGCGCAAAGGCGCAAAAAGAATAAATTTCGTTCATTTTTGCGACTTTGCGCTCTTGGCGTCTTTGCGTTGAAATCTCTCTTCGCTCGCGAGGCAGATGCCTGGCAGGATTTCTGACCCGCGGTACTGGCTCTGTTTCCTCGGGGCTCCGCCCCGAACCCGCCGGCCGCGCGAGCGGCGAACAACCCTGGCCGAGGGCCTCGGCCGCGCCCAGGTGGGTTTTCATCCCCCGCGCTGGCGGTTTGTGGCAAATCAGGGTCGCCCACCCCCCGGGTGAGCTACCTTCCCTCGCCCGTCTCGCCCTTCCTCGTCGACCCCCATGCCGGCAACGTCCCGCGCCGCCGTCCCCAGCCTCGCCGCCGCCGTCGGCCTCGCCGTCGCGCTCGTCGCCGCCCCGCCGGACGCCGGCGCCAGCCTGCTCGACGAGCCGCCGAAGCGCGCGAGCTTCAACCTGAACGAGACGCTCGCGCCGGAGCTGCCGCTCCTCCGCGCCTTCCGCAACGCCGCCGTCGAGCGCCCCGGCCCGCTCCGGCTCTACATGAGCAGCGCGTACGGGAAATGGCAGCAGCAGCCGTGGTGGCAGCTCGCCTGGGGCAGCGCGCGCCCGGACGCCGCCGAACTCGGCGAGCGCGGCCTCGCCGCCGCCGCCCCCGGCGCCCCGGCGTTCGCGAGCGCGTACTCGCCCTTCTCCCCGTTCGAGCCGCCCGGATCCCTTCACCTCGATCCGGCCGCGCCGGCGTGGCTCCGCCAGCTCGATCCGATCCTCGGGCCGCCGTTCCTCGCGACCACGGGGCCGAGCCTCTCGTCGAACGGCTTCGATCTGCTCTGGGACCCGCCGAAGAAGCAGCCGCCCTCCTTTCGCTGCCGCCGGGGCCCGGTCCAGTTCGCCCGGTACGGCGGACAGCACGACGCCTTCGAGCTCGTGCGCTGCGACGGCTCCGTCGCGCCCGGCGCGCTCGATCGCCTGTCGATCATGGCGCGCCCCCCCGAGGCGCCGGACCCGGGCGAGCTGCTGCCCGACGAGCCCGACGAAGGCACGTGGCAGCGGGCGCTCGAGTGGGTGCCCCAGGTCCGCCTCGTCCACCCGCGCCTGCTCTGGGCGCTCCAGCAGATCGCCGACGCCTTCCCGCGCCGCGGGGTCCACATCTTCAGCGGGTACCGGCCGCGCCCCGCCAGCGACGGGCCGGCGCGGGGGAAGGCCTCCGGCGGCCACCACAGCCAGCACGCCGAGGGGCGCGCCATGGACATCCTCGTCATGGGCGTCCCGAACGCGGCGCTGTTCCAGTTCTGTCGCACGCTCGACGACGTCGGCTGCGGGTTCTACCCGAACAGCAAGTTCGTCCACGTCGACGTGCGCCGCCCCGGCACCGGCCGCCTCTTCTGGATCGACGCCTCCGGGCCCGGCGAGCCGTCGGAGTACGTCGATTCCTGGCCCGGCGTCGTCGAGAGCGGAGGGCTCTCCTGGGGAGCGCAGGGCGCGCGCTCCGGCGCGCCAGCGCCTCGCTGACGTCGCCTGCCCGCGGGCGCTCTCGCACCTCCTCCGGGCTTCACCTGCGCTATCGGGCGGCGCCGCAGTCTATTCCCGTTCCGGATGGAGAAAGCTCCAGGGCGCGGCGAGCTTGCCTCCCCGGGATCGGTGTTAAGCTTGGGTTCCCCCTGGGCGCGCGGCGCACGATGGAGGGCGGAGCTCGGAGAGCCGGGCTTCGCTCCCGCACCTCCGGCGGCCAAGGCCGCCCCGCGGTCGCCCCGGAGAAAAAGGTGCGAAATGGGCGAGTTGCGGACAGGGATGGTTGAGAAGATCGCGGCGCTGCAGGACTTCGCGCTCTACCGCGATCTCGCGTGGGAGGGCACGTTCGAAGAGTACCTCCAGATCGTGCGCCAGAACCCGCAGGTGACGCGCAACGCGTTCCAGCGGGCGTACGACATGATCATCCGCTACGGCATCGAGGAGTACACGGACAACAAGAAGAAGCTCATCCGGTACAACTTCTTCAAGGATGAGATGCACGGCGGCGCCGACGCCGTGTACGGGCTCGACATCCCGCTGATGCGGCTCGTCCACGTGCTCCGGGCCGCCTCCGAGGGGTACGGCCCGGAGAAGCGCGTCATCCTGCTGCACGGCCCGGTCGGCTCGTCGAAGTCGACGATCGCCCGGCTGCTCAAGAAGGGGATCGAGCACTACTCGACGACCCCCGACGGCGCGCTCTACACGTTCGACTGGGTGAACCTCGACGACGTCGGCATGGCGGGGACGGAGAGCGCCCGCTTCAAGTGCCCGATGCACGAGGAGCCGCTGCGCCTCGTCCCGCCGTCCTGGCGCGACCGCGCGTTCCACGAGCTCGGCCTCTCGAGCCCGCAGTTCCAGGTCCGCTCCGAGGGCGACCTCGACCCGGCGTGCCGCTTCATCTTCAACCGCCTGATGGACAAGTACGGCGGCGACTGGTCGAAGGTGATGCAGCACGTGCGCGTGCGCCGCCTCGTGCTCAGCGAGAAGGACCGCATCGGCATCGGCACCTTCCAGCCGAAGGACGAGAAGAACCAGGACTCGACCGAGCTCACCGGCGACATCAACTACCGCAAGATCGCCGAGTACGGCTCGGACTCGGACCCGCGCGCCTTCAACTTCGACGGCGAGTTCAACATCGCGAACCGCGGCATCGTCGAGTTCATCGAGGTGCTGAAGCTCGACGTCGCGTTCCTCTACGACCTGCTCGGCGCGTCGCAGGAGCACAAGATCAAGCCGAAGAAGTTCGCCCAGACGGACGTCGACGAGGTCATCATCGGCCACACGAACGAGGCCGAGTACAAGAAGCTCCTGAACAACGAGTTCATGGAGGCGCTCCGCGACCGCACGATCAAGATCGATATCCCCTACATCACGAAGGTGTCGGAGGAGATCCGGATCTACGAGAAGGACTTCAACAAGAACAAGATCCGCGGCAAGCACATCGCCCCTCACACGCTCGAGGTCGCCGCGATGTGGGCCGCGCTCACCCGGCTCGAGGACCCGAAGAAGCACAACCTGTCGCTCGTCCAGAAGATGAAGCTCTACGACGGCAAGGTCCTGCCCGGCTACACGCAGGACACCGTGAAGGAGCTCCGCAAGGAGGCGTCGCGCGAGGGCATGGAAGGGATCAGCCCCCGCTACGTGCAGGACAAGATCTCGAACGCGCTCGTGAACGACCTCGGCGAGGGGACGATCAACCCCTTCATGGTCATGAGCGAGCTCGAGAAGGGCCTGCGCCACCACTCGCTCATCACGAACGACGAGCAGCGCAAGCGCTTCACCGAGTGCATCGGGATGGTGAAGCGCGAGTACGAGGAGCTCGTCAAGAACGAGGTGCAGCGGGCGATCAGCGCCGACGAGGACGCGATCCAGAAGCTCGCCGCGAACTACATCGACTCGATCAAGTCCTACACCTTGAAGGAGAAGGTGAAGGACCGCTTCACCCGCGAGGACGTCGAGCCGGACGAGCGGCTCATGCGCTCGATCGAGGAGAAGATCGACATCCCCGAGAACCGGAAGGACGACTTCCGCCGCGAGATCATGAACTACATCGGCGCGCTCGCGGTCGACGGCAAGAAGTTCGAGTGGCACACGAACGACCGGCTGCGCCGCGCCCTCGAGCTCAAGCTGTTCGAGGACCAGAAGGACGCGATCAAGCTCCAGACCCTCGTGTCGAGCGTCATCGACAAGGAGACGCAGGAGAAGATCGACATCATCAAGACCCGGATGATCAAGTACTTCGGGTACAACGAGGTCTCGGCGCGCGACGTGCTCGACTACGTGGCCAGCATCTACGCGCGCGGCGACACGAAGTGACCCTGCGGCGCGCGTAGAGGCTGACCGGGCGCGGCGTCTCGCCCGCGCCGCGCCGCGGTCAGCCGTCCCGCCTGAGCTTCGCGATCTCGCGCTCCAGGGAGGCCACCGTTCGCTTGAGGTCGCGGACCTCCTCGACGGTCGCCAGGCCCATCGCCTTGGCGAACGTCTCCTTCTGCTCCGCCGTGAACGAGGAGACCCGGCCGGGCACGCTCATCGCGGTCATGAACAGCCGCATGAACCGCTCGTCCTGCATCAGCTTCGCCACGTTCGGGTTCGCGGCGAGCTTCAACCCCTCGGAGACCAGTTTGTCCTTCAGCGCCATGCGCGCAGCCTAGCCGACTTTCGAGCGGGCGCGTCAGCCCGCGCGTCAGCCCACCTCGACGAGCACCGCGGTGATGTTGTCCCGCCCCCCGCGCCGATTCGCGAGCTCGATGAAGAGGTCGACGGCCGTGTCGCCGCCCTTCGAGGCGATGCTCGCGATCTCCTCCTCGGCGTGGAGATAGCCGTGCAGCCCGTCGGAGCAGAGCAGGTATCGATCGCCCGCCTCCACGGCCACGATCGAGGTGTCGACCTCGACATAGTCCCTGTTGCCCACCGCGCGCGTGATCACGTTGCGGTGAGGCGAGCTCTTCGCCTCGTCCGGAGAGATGAGCCCGTTCTTGATCTGCCACGCGATCAGCGTGTGATCCTCGGTCATCTGCACCGCGGTCCCGTTGCGGAGCTGGTAGATGCGGCTGTCGCCCACCTGGCCGGTCACGAGCGCGCCGCCGACGATGAGCGCCGCGCTGATCGTCGTGCCCATGCCGCTCTTGTCGCGGTCGAGCTCGGCGATGGCGAAGACCATGTACGTCGCCGCCTGGATCGCGCCCTCGAGGATCCGCAGCACGGCGCGCGCCTTGGGCTGCGTCAGCGGCTCGTCAGGGTCGCCGATGGCCGGCAGGCCTCGCTTGACCATGCCGTAGATCGTCTCGACCGCCTCGGCGCTCGCGACCTCGCCGGCCGCGTGCCCGCCCATCCCGTCCGCGACGATGTAGAGGCGGAGCTCGTCGTCCCGGAAGAACGCATCCTCGTTGGCGCGTCGATGGCGCCCGACGTCGGTGCGGCCAAATGATTCGATCCTCATCGAGCTTGCCCGGTCCTTCGATCGCCGCCCGGTGGGGAAAGCCCCGAGGCGTCGGCGCAACTGTCGCACGATAAACTTCTTCAGCGGGGCCTGTCGAGTGGGCGAGGGCTCGGTTAGGATGGATGGGCCAGCCATGGCACGAAGCTTCTCCGCGACCTGTGGGCCGGATGGCCTTCGCCACCACCTGACCGACCTGCGCAGCGCCGTCCCGTCGGCCTCGGGCGGGGTCGTCTTCGTGTCCGGGCAGCTCGCCCAGCGCGCCTCGGGCGTGGCCGAGCTCGTCCGTAGCACCTGGCGCGGCACCCCCGCCTGCGTGGTGCCGGCCGCGGGCGTGCTCAGCGAGCGCGGCGAGATCGAGGGGGACACCGGCGCGAGCGGCGTGCTCTGGTCCGGCGGTCGGGTCACCCCGTTCGCGCTGCCCGAGCGCGCCGAGGAGCCGGGCCGCCGCCTGCGCGAGCCCCTCGCCCGCACCATCGGCCACCGCTCCGCGACCGCCATCGTCTTCGCCCGGCCCGGCGCGTTCGCCCCCGAGATGCTCGAGGCGTTCGCCTCCTGCGCGCCCGGCGCGTGCCTGTTCGGCGCCGGGACCGCGTCCGGCTCCGCCATCGGCGTGACGTCCGAGGGCGAGCTGCTCGAAGGCCCGGCGATCGGCCTCGCCATCACCGGGTTCGCCCCGCCGATCGTCGACTCCTCGCCCGCCGCCAGGCTGCTCGAAGGCTTCCACCCCATCGAGGACGTGAGCGGCGGCGTCGTGCTGCGCGCCGGCGGACGGGCGGCGCTCGACCTGCTGTCCGCCGCGACCGCCTCGCTCGGCGAGCCGCCCAGCCCCCAGCAGCTCGTCCTCGCCGCGCTCGCCGACCCGCTCGATCCGCACGGCGGCGCCGCGGAGCCGCGCGGCGAGGCCGCGGAGGCGGCGGCGCTCCGCTCCGAGCGTTACGTGCTGCGGCCGATCCGCGGCGTCGATCCGTCGCGGCGCGGGCTCCTGCTCGGCGACGACGCGAAGCCCGGCGTGCGCCTCGCCTTCGCCGTGCGCGACGCCGCCGCCGCCCGCGCCGGGCTCGAGGGGATCGCCCGGCAGGTGTCCCGGAGCGCGCTCGGGTCGGCCCCCCGCTTCGCGCTCTACCTGAGCTGCGCCGGGCGCGGCCAGGGCCTGTACGGGGCGCCGGACGTCGAGGCGCGCATCCTGCGCCAGCGCTTCGCGGATCTCCCGATCGCCGGCATGCACTCGAGCTTCGAGATCACCCCCTGGGCGCCGGGCCAGGCCAGGCTCGCCCTCTACACCGGCGTGCTCGCGCTCTTCCGCGCGCCGAGCTGAGCGCCGGCTCCCCGGACGCCGCGCGCGTCAGCGCTCGCGGTACACCGCGACCACGGCGGAGGCCCGCCGCTTCACCTCGGCGTGGAGGGTCGCGTAGCGCGGCTCCGCGCGCAGGGACGCGAAGACGGGGCAGCGCTCGATCCAGATCAGGTCGAACAGGCCGTCGGCCAGCGAGAGATCGAGCGCGGTCAGCGCGAGCTCCGACTTGCCGACGAAGGCCGCGATCTCCGCCTGGAGCTGCCGCATGAACGACGTGCGCCGCAGCGCCGTGACGCCCGGGCCCGCGCCCTGCGCAGACGCCGGCCGGACGTCCGACAGCCGGTCCTCCAGGACGTCGCCGATCAGCGACAGGAACGGATCGGGGGCGTACGGGAAGGCGTCACGCACGCGCTTCTGCGAGAGCGCCTCGAGCACCTCCGGGGCGCGCTGCCACATCGCGCGGCGCATCCACAGGACGGAGTGGCCCGTGGTGCTGGCCCCGGACGGCAGCGCATCGATCACGGCTTCGCCCTCCGCCCACTGGCCCAGGAGCGCGTGCGCGCGCGCCAGGGCATACGCCGCGAGCACCACCTCCGGATCGCGCGCCAGCGCGGACCGCGCACGCCGCGCGCCGTCCTCGAACGCGCCGCACTCGAGCAGGATGCTGGCGATGAGGCCCTCCGCCTCGGCGTTCCCGGAGCGGGACGCGAGCGCCGCCTTGAGCTCCCGCATCGCCCCGACCACGTCGAGGCGCTGGAACCGCACCGACGCCATCGCGAGCCGCGCGTCCGGCAGCTCGGGCGCCGCGGCGACGGCGCGCGTCGCCGCCTGCGTGGCCAGGTCGCCGCCCTGATCCGTGAAGAACCAGAAGCGCGAGCGCGCGAGCGCGTAGGCCGACAGGATCATCGGATCCTCGGGCGCGCGCTCGAGCGCCTGCTCGAAGAGCGCGATCGCGCGCGCCTGGTGCTCCGGCCAGAACCTGCGGTACTCGTGGCGCCCGCGCAGGAACAGGTCGAGCGCGACCGGATCGCTCGGCGCCGTGCGGCTCGGGGCGGCCCCGTCGAGGGTGAGCGCCGCCGCGACCGCCTCGGCCACCTCGTCGTTGATCCGCAGCACCTCGGTCTCGGGGCGGTCGAAGCGCTTCGCCCACAGCTGGAAGCCGTCGGCGACAGAGACGAGCCGCGCGCTGATCCGCACCGTCCCGTCGCGCCGCCGCACCGAGCCGCCGACGACCATCTGCACCCCGAGCTCGCGCCCGATCTCGCGCGGATCGACCTCGCCGCCCGGGCGCCGCGAGGCCGCCCCGCGCGGCCTCACCCGCAGGCCCGGGGTCATCGAGAGCGTGTCGATGAGATCATCGGTCAGCTCCTCGGCCAGGTACGCGTCGGACGCCGAGCCCTGGTTCGTGAACGGCAGGACCGCGACGCTCTTGCCGCCCGGATCGCCCGTCCCGGAGACCGACCCCGAGATCGCCGTCCGCTCGTGCGGCGGCGTGAACGCCGGCGAGGCGACCGTGGCCGGGCGCGTGAGCGACGCGAGCTCCTGCGCGACGCTCTCGACGGACGCGTACCGGTCGTCGCGAGAGCGCGCCATGCAGCGGAGCACCACGCGCGAGAGCGCGTCGGGCAGGTCGGCGCGCCGGTGCCGCGGGTCGGGCGGGTCGGCGACGAGCCGCGCCGCGGCGACGGCGAGCGGCGCGTCGCCCTGCCACGCGCGCTCGCCCGTGAGCATCTCGTAGAGCATCGCGCCGAGCGCGTAGAGGTCGGCGCGCTCGTCGATGTCCGTGGCGCCCTGCACCTGCTCGGGCGCCATGTACGCCGGCGTCCCCAGGACCGCGCCCAGCGTCTTGCCCGCCTCGCCGTCCGGCACGATCGCGCGCGCGATCCCGAAGTCGGTCAGGACGACGCGCCCGTCGCGCCCGAGCAGCACGTTGTCCGGCTTGAGATCGCGGTGGATGACGCCGGCCCGGTGCGCGGCCTTGAGCCCCGCGCACACGCCCTCCACGATGTCGATGGCGCGGGTCACGGCGAGCCGCCGCTCGCGCGCGACGAGCGCGGCGAGCGGCTCGCCGTCGATGAACTCCATCGTCAGGAACCGGTCGCCCTCGTGCTCGCCGATGTCGAAGACGCGCGCCACGTTCGGGTGCGTCACCTTGCGCGAGAGCCGCACCTCGCGGCGGAACCGTTCGAGCACGTCGGGCGCGCCGCTGAGCTCGCGGCGCAGCACCTTGACCGCGACGACCTCCGCGAGCTCCAGATCGCGGGCGCGGTACACGCTCCCCATCCCGCCGATGCCGACCAGCCCGAGGAGCTCGTACCGCCCGGCGAGGACCTGCCGCGGGCCGGTCGCCGCGGTGGCGCTCGCCGACTCGGCCCCCTGCCGGGCGCCGCTCGCCGGGAGCGGGGTGTCGTGGATCGTGTCGTCCTTGAAGCTCTGCGGCATAGGGGAATCCGGGCGACCGTCGCCCCCCACGCATCGAGGTTAGCCCAGGAGGGGCGGGTCGAGCACCTCTCGTCGTGAGAGCTCGAGCGCGGAGGTGCTAGTGTCCGCCGACCATGGTAGAGACGTCGAGCGCCATCGCGGTGGAATCGCTCTCGAAGACGTACCGGGTCCACGAGCGCGCCCCCGGCTTCTCCGCCATGGTGCGCTCGGTTTTCAGGCGCCGCACCAGGTTGGTCCACGCGGTCGACGACCTCTCGTTCTCGATCGCGCCGGGCGAGCGCGTCGGCTTCCTGGGCCCGAACGGCGCCGGCAAGACAACGACGCTGAAGGTCCTCGCCGGGCTGCTCCACCCGTCGGGCGGCCGGGTCCGGGTCGCGGGCTTCGTCCCGCAGCACCGCGAGGCCAGCTTTCTCAAGCGCATCACCCTCGTGATGGGCCAGAAGCAGCAGCTGCTCTGGGATCTCCCGCCCGTCGAGACCTTCGCCCTGAATCGCGCCATCTACGGGATCAGTGATGCGGATTTCAAACAGACCCTGGGTGAGCTGGAAGACCTGCTCGGGATCGCCGCCATCGCCACGAAGCCGACACGGCAGCTCTCGCTCGGCGAGCGCATGAAGTGCGAGCTCGCGGCCGCCCTGCTGCACCGGCCGGAGATCCTGTTCCTCGACGAGCCGACGATCGGGCTCGACGTCGCGATGCAGCTCGGCGTCCGGGAGTTCATCCGCCGCTACAACGAGCAGCGGCGGGCCACGGTCGTGCTCACGTCCCATTACATGGACGACGTGGCGGCGCTCTGCCCTCGGGTCATCGTCATCGACAAGGGGAGGCTGCGTTACGACGGCGACCTCGCGGCGCTCGTCCGGAGCGTGCGGCCTCACAAGCGGATCGCGCTGCGCTTCGGCGGCCCGGTCGACCGGGCGCTCCTCGAGCGGGTCGGCTCCGTCCTCTCGCTCGACCCGGGCCGCGCGGTGCTTCAGGTGTCGCAGGAGGAGCTGCGGCCGGCCATGTCCTGGCTGCTCAGCCAGACCGACATCGCGGATCTCACGGTGGAGGATCCTCCCCTGGAGGAGGTGATGCGCGAGCTCTTCGCGGGCGAGGAGCGGCCGGGCGAGCGGGCGGACGCCGCGGGCGAGGCCGCGTCGTGAGCGCGCTCTCCAGGGCGGCCCGGGCGTTCCCCACGCTGCTCCGCGTCGGGCTCGCGGCCGCGATGGCGTACCGGGCCGAGATGCTGATCTGGATGCTCACGACGACGATGCCGCTCGTGAGCCTCGCGCTCTGGTCGGCGGTGGCCGCGAGCGCCCCGGTCGGCCGCTTCGGGGCGAGCGACTTCACCGCGTATTTCCTGGCGATCCTCATCGTCCGGCAGATGACCGGCTCGTGGCTTGTCTGGGAGATGAACATGGAGATCAAGAGCGGCGCCCTCTCGCAGCGCCTGCTCCGGCCGATCCACCCGCTCGTCGCCTACGCCGCCGACAACCTCGCCGCGCTGCCGCTGCGGGCGGCGCTCTGCTTGCCCATCGCGGTCATCGCCCTGGCCGTGACCTCGGGCGAGCGGTTCCATCCGACGCCCCTCGATCTCGGGATCTGGGCGGCGTCGCTCGTCGGCGCCTGGATGATCAACTTCTTCACGATGGCGCTGATCGGCTCGCTCGCGTTCGTGATCGAGAGCTCGACCGCGGTGTTCGACATCTACCTTGCGGCCTTCATGGTCTTCGCCGGCTACCTCGTCCCGCTCGAGCTGTTCCCCTCGTGGCTCGGCGACGTCGCGCGGGTCCTGCCGTTCCGGTACAGCCTCGCGTTCCCGGTCGAGCTCATCACCGGCCTGCTCGACCCGGGCCGCGCGCTGACCGAGCTCGCCGTGCAGTGGGCCTTCGCGGCCGGCACCGCCGCCGCGGCGCTCGTCGCGTGGCGCGCGGGCGTCCAGCGGTTCTCGGCGTTCGGCGGGTGAGCGGCGTGCGTTATCTCCGGTTGCTCGCGACGCAGCTCCGGGTGTCGCTCGCGCTCGGCATGCAGTACCGGTGGGATTTCCTCCTCGGCGCGGTGATGACCGTGGTCTGGACGCTGGTCGGGCTCGTCCCGCTCCACATCGCGCTCGTCGGCCGACCGCCGATCCACGGCTGGACCTACGAGCGCGCGCTGGTGGTGGTCGGGTGGTTCACGCTGCTCAAGGGCGTCCTCGAAGGGGCCGTGAACCCGTCGCTCATCAGCGTGGTCGACCAGATCCGGAAAGGCACGCTCGACTTCACGCTGCTCAAGCCGGCGGACGCGCAGTTCCTCGTCTCCACGGCCCGGTTCGAGGTCCGCAAGGTCGTGGACGCCGCGGCCGCGGCGGCGATCTTCGTCTATGCGTTCACGAAGATGGGCCGCGCCCCCGCGCCCGCCCACCTGGCGCTCTCGCTCGGACTGCTCGTGACGGCGACCCTGGTGCTCTACTCCATCTGCATCCTGGTCATCTCCGCCGCGTTCTGGGTCGTGCGCCTCGACAACCTGGCTTACCTCTTCAACTCCCTCTTTGATTTCGCGCGCTGGCCGGTCACGATCTTCAACGGATTCTGGCGCATCGCGTTCACGGTCGTCGTCCCGCTCGCCCTGATGACCACCTACCCGGCGGAGGCGATGCTCGGCACCATCGCCCCGCGCACGGCCGCCGCCGCGGCGCTCGGGGCGCTCGCCTTCGGCGCCGTCGCGCGCGCGGTGTGGAAACGGGCGATAGGACGGTATACATCGGCGTCGAGCTGAGCGTCGCGA
Organism: Sorangium sp. So ce887; assembly: GCF_051521455.1. Classification (NCBI taxonomy): domain Bacteria; kingdom Pseudomonadati; phylum Myxococcota; order Polyangiales; family Polyangiaceae; genus Sorangium; species Sorangium sp. So ce887. Next base: position 9,777,208 of record NZ_CP150354.1, read on the forward strand.
GGGCTTCCGGCGCGCTGCGCGGGGCACTAGGCTGACGGGCTGGCCTCCCTGGGCGCGAGGAGGGCTGGCGGCATCGGGAAGGAGACATGGTGAAGAACGGAGGGCTGACGCTCGAGGAGTTTGGCCGGAGCCTCATCGAGCTCACGATGACGGACGACGTGATTCGCCGGCGGGCGATGGCCCTACTCCCGCTCGGGCGCCGCGAGGAGAGGGAGCTCAAGGTCCTCGGGAAAATGTCGCGCCTCACGGTCGACTTCCAGGCCGGCGACGCGACGGTGACGCGCGGCGCGAGCGGCGCATTCGATGTCTCGATCCCGCAGGCCCTGACGGTCCGGGTCGACACGGCCGGTGAGGCCGAGGCCGCGGAGCACCGGCTCGGCGCGACGATCGTGCTGCGCATCACGCCGAGGCCGTGTGCGCCGCTCGGGATCTTCCTCGACGTCGCGGAGCCGGCGGCGGAGTCGGTGCTGTTCGCCGAGCCGCAGGCCGGCTCGAGGGACTACCTGCATGCCCGGATCGAAGAGGAGGTCCGGAAGGAGCTCCTCCGCCTCGTCCGCGCCCGGATCGCGGAGACCGGCGCCGAGCGCACCGTCGATCTGGAGGAGCCGCTCGCCCGCGCGCTCGGGCTCGCCGGGGCTGACCCGGGCGGCCGCGAGGCGCCGCCGCCGAGCCGGCTGCGCGGGGCCGGCGCCGCGCTCCAGCAAGCCGCCGCGGCCCAGCAGGGCGCTCCGGCCGACGAGCTGGTCGCGCAGCTCCGGGTCTTCGGGAACGCCATGCCCGTCCAGGTGTGGACCTCGCGCCCGGACGGCCAGCTGAACTTCGTGAACCGGGCCGTCCTCGACTACTTCGATCGCACGGAAGAGCAGGTGCTCGGCGAGGGCTGGCTCGGGGTCCTGCACCCGGATGACGTCCAGAAGACGATCGCGAAGTGGACCCGGAGCCTGGAGACGGGGGAGCCGTACGAGACGGAGTTCCGCCTGTGGCGGGCGAGAGACCAGACCTACCGCGAGCACGTGGTGAGCGCGCTGCCGCAGCGCGACGCGGCGGGGAACATCGTCCTGTGGATCGGCGGCACCACCGACGTGGCCGACGTGCGCCGGGCCGAGGCCGCCCTGCGGACGAGCGAGGCGCGTTACCGGCTCTTCGCGGAGGCGTCGAACGAGGGCATCTGGTCCTGGAACATCCGCGAGGACACGACGGAGTGGAGCGATCGCATGCTGGAGCTGATGGGCGTCAGCCGCGCGGCGTGGGGCGGGACGTTCATGAGCTTCTTCGAGCGCGTGCACCCCGACGACCGGAGCGCCGTCCAGGCCGCGCTCAAGGCGCACCTGGAGGAGCGGCGGCCGTTCGAGATCGAGTACCGGCTGCGGCACGAGGACGGGGAGTACCGCGACATGTTCATCCGCGGCATGGCCGAGTGGGACGAGCGCGGCGTGCCGTTCCAGATGGCGGGCGGCGCGACGGACGTCACCGAGCAGAAGCGCCATCAGGCCATGCTGAAGGAGCGGCTCGAGATCATCGAGCAGCAGCAGGAGGCGATCCGGGCGCTGTCGACGCCGATCATCGAGGTCTGGAAGGGTGTCCTGACGATGCCTGTGCTCGGCGTGTTGGACGAGCAGCGCTCGCAGCAGATGATGGAGGTGCTGCTCGACGCCGTGGCGCGGACCCGGTGCCGTCACGCGATCATCGATCTGACCGGGGTGAGCGCCCTGGACGCGGGCACGGCCGATCATGTGCTGAGGCTGATCGACGCCGTCGCGCTGCTCGGCGCGCAGGGCATCGTGGTCGGCATCCGGCCCGAGGTGGCGCAGACGGTGGTGTCGCTGGGGCTGGATCTGTCGAACATCAAGACGCTCTCGAACCTGAGGGAGGCGCTCCTCTTCGCCATGCAATCGAGCGGGGTGTCCGTCCGGAGGCGGCGGAGGCGGAGGGCTCGGCGCGAGGACGCGGACGACGCGCCGAGCGCGCGGGAGCCGCTCTCGGGGCGCGGGCGGTGACGGGCCGCTGGCTCATCCGTCGAAGGTGAGCTCCTTCTGGAGGTGCCGCTCGAGCCGCTCCAGCACCTGGCGCGCCACGCGCCGGAGCCGCCGGGGGTACACGACGGCGACGGGTGGGCTCGGCAGCGGGAGCCTGGACAGCAGCCGGATCAAGCGCCCCTCCTGGACCCGACGCCCGACCAGCCAGCGCGGGAGCACGCTCGCGCCGAGCCCTGCCTCCACTGCCCTGAGGTTCGCCTCGATGTCGTCGGTCGTGAGCCTGACGGTGAGCCCCAGCTTCTCTAAATCGCGCACCCCACCGCTCGCCACGACCCGCACCGCGGCGAGCTCTGCCATGGATGTCGGCACCGGCTTACCCGCGAACAGGCCGGCGCTTCCGACGAGCCACTGGGGCGAGGTTCCCAGCTTTCGCTCGACGAACGACGGCTCGCTGCGGCTGCCGACACGAAGGGCGAAATCGAACGCGCCGGCCACGAGGTCGACCCGCTGATCGGTGAACGCGGCGTCCACGACGAGCCCCGGCGACTCGTGCATGATCCGCACGAGCTCCGGCAAGAGGAGCCGGCGACCGAGCGCCCCGGGCGCCGAGAGCTTCACGCGGCCAGCCAGGTCCCCGAAGCCGGAGGAGGCGCGGAGCTCCGCGTCCTCCAGCGCGCGCACGTGCTCCTCGACCTGCTCGTAGTACGCGCGCCCCTCCAGGGTGAGCGCGACGCGCCGGGTGGAGCGCTCGAACAGCCGGAGGCCCAGCCGCGACTCCAGATCGGCTATCCCTCGGCTCGCAGCCGATTGCGTCATCGAGAGCTCGCGCGCCGCTCGGGAGAAGCTGCCGCTGTCCGCCACCTTGCAGAACAGGCGCAGCGCGAGGAATCGATCCATGGCCCTATTTATTCCGAATTAGCATCACTGTAAGCCAGATTCTAGCTCTACCGGCATGAGCTGGCGCCGCCCATCCTGCGTGCATGCTTGTACATCACAGGTTCGAAGAGCCGAGGCGGGGCCGTCGGCTCCTCCTCCTCGCATTCTTGAGCACGCTGCTGCCACCTGCAGGCCTCCACGCGGCCGAGGCCGCGGAGGCATCCCCGCCGCCGGAGGTCGCGCCCCGCGGCGCCGACGCCGCGCGCACGGGGCCGCCGGAGGCTCGCTTCGTCCTCGGATCACGCCTCATGGGTCGGAACACGGGCGGCGGCGTGGAGCTCGATGGCCGCGTGCGCCTCGCGGGTGGGGCTCAGCTCGGCGCCGTTGCCTCGTTCTGGGCCCTCGATCGAGCGTACATCGGGGGGCAAACGGTGAAAGGCGCGAGCGACGTCTCGGGCGCGGCCGTTGTCCTGATGCCGCTCGTGACGCACGGCCAGCTCGAGCTCGACCTGCGCCTCAGGTCGGGGTTCCTGGCGCTCCACGACGTCGGAGGGGGCGATGGGGCCGCGTCGGGGATCCGGCACTTCGACGAGCTATCCATGATCGCTCACGTCGCGCTCGGCGACGTGTGGCTGCTCCGCGCGGGGGCCCTCCTCGACTTCGAGCTGGAGCTCGATCCAACCACGGACCTGGCCGACCTGGCTCAGGTCCTGACGGCGGGCGCTGGCTACGCCGTGTCCGAGAACGTTCTCCTCACCCTCGACGCCAGCGCGGGAGGCACCTTTGGATTCAACGGCGACAACGGCAAGTTCATCCTCGAGGGCTCCTTCGGAGCGCGCTTCGCTTTCGGACCAGGAGGCTCACGTGTCGCTCACTGACCGCTGCAGCCGGCGACTTCGCCCCGTGGCGCTCGCGTCGAGCTCGTGCCTCGTGCTCCTGCTCGCGGTCGCGCAGGCCGACGCGCAGGCGCTGGACGCTCCGTCCCGAGCCGTCGAGCCCGCCGACGCGGGCGCCGAAGGCGCACCGCGGCCCGGAGCCGCGGCGACGCGCGGCGCCCCCCGCCCTGCGCCTGACGTCCCGGTAGGCGGCTTCGTCGACCTCGAATGGCGCGTGATGGGACTGGGCGGACACGTGTCGCACGGCCCGGCGTTCGCGGCCGGCGTGACCTTCGCGAACGGCCTGGTGCGCCTCGGCCTGGGTGGGCTCGGGCGACCGGGGCCCATCAATCCGGCCACCTTCGACGTCACCCTGCCCGAAGGGCAGACCTACAAGGGAAAGCGCACGCTCGAGCTCAAGTCCGACGGATCCATGCTGGGCGTGCACGTTGGGCTCTCGTTCCGGCTGCCCTTCGCGGAAGCGCTGGCGGTCCAGATCCCGATGACGGTCGGCTACGGCGGATTCGGATTCTACTTGCACGGGCGCGATCGAGAGACGCCCGACGGACGGCGCGTGAGCGCGTGGGAAGATCAGCTCTTCGCGGACAAGGACGCCTCCATGGGGTTGGTCATCGATGGGGGGCTGCGCCTCGGGTACCAGCCGGATGAAGCACCGTGGATCAGGCCCTACGTGGGCGCGAGCTTCACGGCGCTCCCCGGCTTCGACACGGTGGTGCGAGACGACTATCTCGGGTTCAGCGGAGTCCTCGGGGTGGAGCTCGGCCACGGCATCTGAGGGAGCGCCGTCGCCGGTATCGCCGGCTGGTCTACTCGGCCTTGACGTGCGAGCGAGACATTCTCGATCTCGCCCTCTGCGAGGATCTCCTCGCCGGCCGGCGTGGGCAGCACGCCCCGGCTCCGGCGCACGAGCAGCCGCGCCCCGAGCGCGCCCTCGAGCTCCGCGATCTTCCGACCCGCCGTGGGCTGGCTGATGCCCAGCGCGCGCGCCCCGGCAGAGAAGCTGCCCCGCTCGACCACGGCGAGCAGCACCCGGAAAGCGTCCCAGTCCAGGCCATGCATGGGTGAATAGCTCCTGTGCGATGATTGCACGGGCGAATAGCCGGCGTGGACCCCAGAATCGGGGGAGAACAGGAGATGGACCTCATGGAGACCGCCGAGCCGAACGCCGTTGCCGCCGCGCCCGCCCCCGCCGCCACCTGCTCCCGCACCGTGCGATGGCGCGCGCCCGAGGAGGCCCTTGCGCGCACCGCAGGCCTGACCGGCCTGGAGATGCTGCAGCAGATCCAGCGCGGCGAGCTGCCGGCGGCGCCCATGGCGGCCACCTTCGAGATGCGCCCGGCAGACCTCGGTCCGGGGCACGCCGCGTTCGAGGCCACCCCGGGCGAGTGGGCGTACAACCCGCTCGGCACCGTGCACGGGGGCTATGCGGCCACGCTGCTCGACACCGCGCTCGGCTGCGCCGTCCACACCGCCCTGCCCGCGGGCAAGGGGTACACCACGCTGGAGCTCAAGGTGAACTACGTCCGGGCCATGACGGCCGCGACCGGGCCGGTGCGCGCCGAGGCGCACGTGATCCACGTGGGGTCGCGGGTGGCGACGGCGGAGGGCAGGCTGGTCGGCAAGGACGACGGCAAGCTCTACGCCCACGCGACCACGACATGCCTCGTGCTCGACGGGAAGTGAGCGGGGCGCAAGCCGCGCTCACCTGAGCCACGTCTCGGACCGGAGCCGCTCGACAAGGAAATCGACGAAGGCCCGCACCCTCGCCGCCGCGCGCCGGCCCTCGGCGTGGACGACGTGGATCGGGACCGGCGGGGGCTCGAACGCCGGGAGCACGATGGAAAGGCGGCCGTCGCGCAGCTCCGGGCCGATCTGATAGGAGAGCACCCGCGCGAGCCCCCGCCCGGCCACGGCCGCCGCGATGGCGACGTCGGCGGTGTTGACGAGGAGCTGGGACGGCGGGAGGACCTTCTCGACCCGCGCGCCCGACGCGAACGACCACTCCTCGGGAGAGCCCGTCTGCGAGAACGAGACGGTGTCGCGCTGCGCCAGGTCGGCCGGCGCCGCGGGCGTGCCGCGCGCGGCCAGGTACCCCGGCGACGCGCAGACCACCCGCCGCACCGAGCCGACGCGGATCGCGGTCAGCGACGAGTCGGGCAGATGGGCTATCCGGACGGCGACGTCGAGCCCCTCGTCGAGCATGTCGACGATGCGGTCGACGAGCAGCGTCCGCGCCGTCACGCGTGGATGGCGCGCCAGGAAGTCGAAGACGACCGGCGCGACGAACATCCGGCCGAACATGACCGGCGCCGTCACGCCGACCTGCCCCCGCAGCGCGGCATGGGACCCGGCCGCCGACGCCTCGGCCTCCTCGAGCTCGCCCAGGATCCGCTTGCAGTCCGCGAGGAACCGGGCGCCCGCCTCGGTCAGGCGGACGATGCGCGTGGTGCGGTGCAGGAGCCGCGTGCCGATCCGCTCCTCGAGCGCGGAAATGGCCCGCGTCACCGCCGGCGGCGACATCGACAGCCGCCGCGCCGCGGGCGCGAAGCCCTCCTCGTCGGCGACGGCGACGAACACGCGCAGGGTGTCCAGGCGATCCATCGGATTATTCCAGTTCCTGGAACGGTCTCTTGTCAAGGACGGGCATTACCCCCGGCGGAAGGAATGGGCATCTTCGGTCGGCGAGCGGGAGAGAGGCACACGCGGGCTGTGCCGCCTCCTGCAGCCATCCAGTCGAAAGGACACCTCGATGACGATCCCTGCCAGCCCACTCCGTCTCTATCGCCATCCGCTCTCGGGGCACGCGCACCGCGTGGAGCTGTTCCTGTCGCTGCTCGGGCTTCCGTTCGAGCGCATCGACGTCGATCTGAAGAACGGCGCCCACAAGACGCCCGAATTCCTGAGCAAGAGCCCCTTCGGTCAGGTGCCGGTGATCGAGGACGGCGACGTGACGATGGCCGACAGCAACGCGATCCTCGTTTATCTGGCTGCGCGGTACGACCCGTCGGGGCGCTGGCTCCCGCGCGATCCGGTGGCGGCGGCGCGCGTTCAACAATGGCTCTCCGTGGCCGCGGGGCAGCTCGCGGCCGGGCCCGCGGCGGCGCGCCTCGTGAGCGTGTTCGGCTTCAGGCTGGATCACGAGCGGGCCAGGACGATCGCCGCCCAGCTCTTCACGGTGGTCGACCAGCACCTCGCGGCGCGGCGCTTCCTCTCGGGCGATGAGCCGACCCTCGCCGACGTCGCGATGTACACGTATACAGCGCACGCGCCGGAGGGCGGCGTGCCGCTCGACCCGGTTGGCCACATCCGCGCGTGGCTCGCCCGCGTGGAGGAGCTGCCCGGCTTCGTGCCAATGCAAAGGACGCTCCCGTGACCGCCCCGTCCGGCTGGCCCGGTGAGGGATCACCCTATCACCCGGGCGAGATGGCCATGCAGGCGCGGGCCGGCGCGCGCGAGCGGGCCGAGAAGGCCGGACGCAGGATCATCCGGGACTTCATGCCCGACCAGCACCGCGAGCTGTTCACGAAGCTGCCGTTTCTGCTCGTCGGGAGCCTCGACGCGCAGAGACGGCCATGGGCCTCCATCCTGGTGGGGCGGCCGGGGTTCATCGCATCTCCGGATCCCCGGACGCTCGCGGTGAACGCGCGTCCTCCGTCCGGCGATCCGCTCGCCGCACACCTCGTGGCCGGCGCGCCCGTGGGCCTCCTCGGCATCCAGCTCGAGACCCGCCGTCGCAACCGGATGAACGGCACGATCACCGAGGCCGGCGACGGGGGCTTCGTCGTCGAGGTCGGGCAGAGCTTCGGCAACTGCGCGCAGTACATCCAGGCGCGAGCGCCGATGTTCGTGAGAGAGCCGGACGCGGCCGCCGCGCCTCCTGCGGCGCAGGCGGAAGGACCGGCGCTGTCCGCCGGCGCGGCGGCGCTGATCCGGCGCGCGGACACGTTCTTCATCGCGACCGCCGCGCCGGCCGCGGGCGGGGGCAGCGCGGTCGAGGGGGCCGACGTGTCCCACCGGGGCGGCAAGCCCGGCTTCGTGCGCATGACCGAGGAGGACGGCCGCACGGTGCTGACCTCGCCGGATTTCACCGGCAATTTCGCGTTCAACACGTTCGGCAACCTGGCGCTGAACCCGCGCGCCGGGGTGCTCTTCGTGGATTTCGCGTCGGGCGGGGTGCTGTCGCTGACCGGAGAGGCCGAGGTGCTCTGGGACGGCCCGGAGCTCTCGGCCTTCGCCGGAGCCCAGCGGCTCCTGCGGTTCCGCGTGGCCGAGGGCGTCTTTCGGGAGGACGCGGTGCCGCTGCGCTGGTCGGCGCCGGTGGCGGCGCCGCAGCTCGCGGCGACCGGCTCGTGGGAGGGCGTGGAGCGCGCGTGACGCCGCGCGGCGGCGGGCCAGCCCAGGGGAGTTTTGCCCCGCCGGGGAGATCCGGGGCGACCCGAGGCCAGCCCGCGCAGCGACGCGCGGCCTTGAGAATGCGCACGCGTCCTGCATTCTGCTCCAGCAATCATGCGGCTCGCCAGCAAGCTCACCTTGGCCCTCGTCCTCGTCATGTGCGCCGTGCTGAGCCTCTACGGCTACCTCTCGGTGCGGCGCGAACGGGCGCTGTTCGAGGCCGACGTGCGGCGCGACGAGCACCTCATCGGCATCGCGCTCCGCGCGGCGGTGACCGAGACGTGGCGCCGGGACGGGCTCGACGAGGCGCTCCGCGTGCTTCGCGAGGCGAGCGAGCGCGAGGATGGCGTGCGCTTCCGCTGGGTGTGGCTCGACGCGCCGGCCGGCGATCGCTTCGCGCCGGCGCTGCCCGCCGAGGAGATCGCCGAGCTCTCCGGGGGCGCCGAGGTGTTCCGGATGCAGCGCGAGGGCGACAGGACCGGGCGCATCTACACGTACGCGCCGGTCGCCGTGGACCCGACGCGCGTCGGGGCCATCGAGATCTCGGAGTCGCTCGAGGAGGAGGAGACGTACGTCCAGGCGAGCGTGGTCAACACGGTGACCACCATCATCGCCCTCGCGGCGCTGAGCGGGCTCCTGGCGATGACCTTCGGGCAGATCCTCGTCGGGCGCCCGACGCGACGGCTCGTCGACAAGACCCGGCGCATCGGGGAAGGCGACCTCGGCGGTCCGCTGCTCCTGCCGCAGCGCGACGAGCTCGGGCAGATCGCCCGCGAGATCAACGCGATGTGCGAACACCTGGCCGAGGCGCGCGAGCGCGCCGCCCGGGAGACGACCGCGCGCATCGCCGCGCTGGAGCAGCTCCGGCACGCCGATCGGCTCACCACCGTGGGGAAGCTCGCGTCGGGCATCGCGCACGAGCTCGGCACGCCGCTCAACGTGGTGGGAGGCCGCGCCAAGATGATCGTCCGCGGCCTGCCGCCGGAGGAAGCGGCGGACAGCGCCCGCATCATCGCCGAGCAGGCGGACCGGATGACGAAGATCATCCGGCACCTGCTCGATTTCGCGCGCCGCCGGGTGGCGCAGAAGGCGCCGGCCGATCTCGCGCAGATCGCGCGCCAGACGCTGGCCCTCCTGGAGCCCCTCGCCCGCAAGCGGAGCGTGACGCTCCGCCTCGACGAGGCGGATCTCGCCCCATCGCGCGCCGAGGCCGAGGTGGACGCCGGGCAGATGCAGCAGGTGCTCACGAACCTCGTCATGAACGGCATGCAGTCGATGAAGCGGGGCGGCGAGCTCACCGTCCGCGTCGAGCGCGCGCTCGCGCGCCCCCCGGCCGATCACGGCGGCGCCGAGGGCGAGCACATCGCCATCCGGGTGATCGACCGCGGCGACGGGATCGCGCCCGAGCACATCGCCCGCATCTTCGAGCCGTTCTTCACCACGAAGGACGTCGGCGAGGGCACCGGCCTCGGGCTGAGCGTCTCCTACGGCATCGTGCGCGAGCACGGGGGCTGGATCGACGTGGAGAGCGAGCTCGGCAAGGGCTCGACCTTCACGGTGCATCTCCCCCCGAGCGGCCGGGGAGGCGCGGGCCCGGCGGCCGGGGACGACGGCGCGCCCTCGCCGGGGCGGGGCGGGCTGGCCGGGGCGGCGGCCTAGCCGCGGCTGGCCGCAGGCGCGGCGCTGTACTACGCGATTCATCGAGGAGACATGGGAAGGCGAGCGCTGATCATCGACGACGACGAGGCGATGTGCGCGTGGCTCGCGGCGGACCTCCGCTCGCGGGGCGTCGAGGCGACCACGCGGACCTCACCGGCGGAGGCGCTCTCGCTGATCGAGGAGGATGAGCGCTTCGACGTCCTCCTGACCGACCTGAACATGCGCGGCATGGACGGGATCGCGGTCTGCCGCCGGGCGGCCGAGATCCGGCCGGACCTGCCGGTGGTGGTGATCACCGCCTTCGGCAGCATCGAGACCGCGGTGGAGGCGATCCGCGCGGGCGCGTACGACTACGTGACCAAGCCGGTCGACATCGAGGCGCTGGCGCTGGCGCTGGAGCGGGCGATCGCGCACCACGCCCTCAAGGCCGAGGTGCGGCGGCTGCGCCGCGCAGTGGCCGCGCCCGGGGCGTCGCCGGACCTCGTCGGCCGGAGCGCCGCGATGCGGGGGGTGCAGGACCTGATCGAGCGCATCGCCGACGCGGAGGCGACGGTGCTCATCACGGGCGAGAGCGGGACGGGCAAGGAGGTCGTCGCGCGGGCGCTGCACGAGCGGAGCCGCCGCAAGGGGGGGCCGTTCGTGGCGATCAACTGCACGGCGGTGCCGGAGTCGCTGATCGAGAGCGAGCTCTTCGGGCACGTGCGGGGCGCGTTCACCGACGCGCGCGCGTCGCGCCCGGGGCTGTTCGTGGAGGCGAACGGCGGGACGCTGCTCCTCGACGAGATCGGGGAGCTGCCGCTCTCGGTGCAGCCGAAGCTGCTCCGCGCCCTGCAGGAGCGCCGGGTGCGGCCGGTGGGCGGGAACGCCGAGGTGCCCTTCGACGCGCGCATCGTGGCGGCGACGAACCGCGATCTGGACGCGGCCGTCGAGGAGCGCCGGTTCCGGGAGGACCTGTACTACCGGGTCAACGTGCTCCACGTGGAGCTGCCGCCGGTGCGGGCGCGGGGCAGCGACGTGCTGCTGCTCGCGCAGCGCTTCCTGGAGGACTTCGCCGCGCGCGCGGGCAAGGAGGTGGTGGGCCTGTCGCCGGCGGCGGCCGAGCGGCTGCTCGCGTACTCGTGGCCGGGCAACGTGCGGGAGATCCAGAACTGCATCGAGCGGGCGGTGGCGCTCACGCGATACCAGGAGATCACGGTGGACGATCTGCCGGCGAAGATCCGGGAGCACCGGCCGTCGCACGTCCTCGTGGCGGGGGACGATCCGTCGGAGCTCGTGCCGCTCGAGGAGGTGGAGCGCCGGTACATCCTGCGGGTGCTCGAGGCGGCGGGCGGGAACAAGACGCTGGCGGCGCGGATCCTCGGGCTCGACCGGAAGACGCTGCACCGCAAGCTCGATCGGTGGGAGCCGCCCCTCGTGCCGGCGAAGGGCGGCTGAGGCGCGGAGGAATACCCCGGCGGGGAAGGACGCCCCGCCCCGGGGGCGACCGGCGAGGCCACCTCGGCCACCTCAACCCGGGTCGGTTCGGGCGACCCGGGTCGGTTCGGGCGGCCGCCGGCGGCACGCTGCCTGCAATGAGGAGCGGTCATAAGGAGAACCCGATGATCCCCCAGCAGCTCCGCGAACATGCCTGGTCCCCGAGTGCGACCCCCGAACCCCAGCCGAGCGTCCGCCTCGTCGCCGCGCCCGTCCGCGTGCTCCTGGCGGAGGACGACAGGGAGCTGCGGCTGCTGCTCGCCACCGCCCTCCGCCGCGACGGTTACGAGGTCCTGGAGGCGCGCGACGCCAACCACCTCCTCGAGCTGATGGGCGCCGCGCTGGTCTCCGGCAACGGCGCCCCGGTCGACGTCGTGGTGAGCGACATCCGGATGCCGGGCAGGAGCGGCCTCGAGCTGCTCGCCGGGCTGCGCCGCGACGACTGGGCGACGCCCGTCGTCCTCATCACCGCGTTCGGCGACCCGGAGACCCACGCCGAAGCCTACCGCCTGGGCGCCGACGCGGTGCTCGACAAGCCGCTCGACATCGACGATCTGCGGATCGTCGTCCACACCCTCGCCTCGATCCGCGGCTGACGCGCCGCGCGGCCGCGCGCGCCGCCTCGCGCTCCCGTCGTCCCCACCGGCGCCGCGACGCCTCACCCCGGCTCCACCGGCAGCCGGCGCGGCTCCCCCTCGCGCGGAGCCTTCAGCCGCGCCCGACGCATCTTGTGCCACGCGAGGATCCCCGCATCCGCACGCACGAAGCGGCACGCGTCCAGGTCCGCGTCGCGCGGCTCCGACGACGCGAGCATCCGCTCGTCGCCCGGCTGGATCAGCCGGAACTCCATCAGCATCCCGAGCCTCGCCAGGAGCCGCCCGATCACCGGGATCGGCAGATAGTACCGCCCCACGATCGCCGTCCGCCCCGCGTCGATCGGCGCGCACCCCGCCAGGCCCTCCACCACCTTCCCGAACGACAGGCGCAGCAGGCCCGGGAAGCGCACCTCCAGCTCGAACTTCAACCCCCGGCGGCCATCCCACGGCTCCCCGTCATCGTGGCGGAGCACCCCCACGGCGTGGATGACGTCGCCCTCCACGCGGACGTCATAGGGATCGAGCAGCGCGCCGACGCCGGGCACCCAGGGCCGGTGCGCGAACGGCAGGTGGTGAATGTCGAGCATCCCCTCCATCGCGCGCGCGAACGGCACGTCCCAGTCCATCGACGCCGTGTGGGCGTGCCGCTCGTCGGCCGGCAGCCCCTCGAACCAGGGCACCGGCGGCAGCTCCGCCGGTCGCTCGCCCCAGAAGAGCCACACGAAGCCCCGGTGCTCGCGCACCTCGTAGCGGGTCAGCGCGAGCGCGTCGGCCGCGCCGCGCGCGATCGCTCCGCGCCCCTCGCACGGGATCGCCACGCAGCGCCCGTCCGAGGCGAACCGGAAGCCGTGGTACGGGCACTCGATCGTCCCGTCCACGACCCGCCCCAGGCCGAGGTCCGCGCCGCGGTGCGGGCAGCGCGCCCGCGCCGCGACCAGGGCGCCGCGCTCGTCCCGGAACAGCACGAGGCGCGTCCCGAACCGCTCGACGGTGACCGGCCGCTTGCCCACCCGGGCCGCGTCCGCGATGATGTACCAGGCGCCCTCGACGAACCCGCCGCGCCCTTCCTCGATGCCGTGCCTTCGCATAGTGCTCCTCCGATTGCCCGGAAGCCTGAGGCTCCCTCGGCGAGGGGGCAGTGACCGCGCGCGCCACAAGGGCTGACATGCGGCGCCAGGCCGCCCGGGCGCCGGCGCGCGCGCCGACGATCTGGGCCCGCACCGCCGCGCAGCTCGCGGACCACGCGGCGCAGCGCGGGGTGGATCGCGCCGCGCTGCTCGAGGCCGCGGGGCTCCCGGCCGCGGCGCTCGCCGATCCCGACGCCCGCGTGCCGCTCGCGGCGTTCTACGCGCTCGTCGAGGAGGCGGTCGCGGCCGCCGCCGATCCGCACCTCGGCCTCGATTTCGCGGGGCGCTTCCAGCCGGAGCACTTCGACGCCCTCGGCTTCCTCGCCATGAGCAGCCCCACCCTCGGCGAGGCGTTCCACCGGATGCTCCGCTACCAGCAGCTCTGGAACGAGGGCGAGCGCTATACCCTGGAGCTCCGCGGTCGCTGCGCGCACCTCACCTTCGCGCCGTTCGGGCCCGATCGGCCGGCCCACGGCCAGGTGGCGGAGATGTTCGCGTTCGACGTGCTCGTGAACGCCGGGCGCATGTGCGGCGACCCGATCCAGGCGGTCGCGGTGCGCTTTCGCCACGCGCCCGACGGCGATCCGGAGGAGAAGGCGCGGCGGCTCGGCTCGCCGGTGCTGTTCGGGGCGCCGCAGACCGAGATGGTCATGCCGGTCGAGGCCCTGGACCGGCCGCTGCCGCACGCGAACGAGGCGCTCGCCGCCTTCCTGGAGCGCCAGGTGCGCGTCATCGCGGCGAGCCTGCCCGGCGTGGCGCCGCCCGCGCTGTCCGACCGCGTGCGGGCGCTCCTCGGCGAGCGGCTGCGCGAGGGGGCCGACCTGGGCGCGCTCGCGGCGCGCCTGCGGATGAGCCCGCGCACGCTCCAGCGCCGCCTCGGCGACGAGGGCACGTCGACCCACGCCCTGCTCGACGAGGTCCGGCGCGGCCGCGCGGCGGCGCTCCTGGAGACCGACATGGCGATCGGCGAGGTGGCCTACCTGCTCGGCTACTCGGAGCCGAGCGCGTTCCACCGGGCGTTCCGGCGCTGGACCGGCGTGACGCCGGAGGCGTTCCGCGCCCGCGCCAGGGCCGCTGGGCCGCGGTGACAGGGGCCGAGGAGGAAGCCGAGCGCCGTCGCGAGCCGCCTGGCGCGAGGGCCTGCGCGCAAGGCGCACGAACGGCGACGGCCGAGGCGAGCGCGCGCGGCGCCCGGCCTCGGCCGGCTTCCGGAGGTCATGCCCGCCCGGCCGCGGCCCGCGCCGCCGCCGGGCGCGCGCTCACGGGCTCGCGGGGGCGATTTCCAGCTTGCCCATCACGTTGGCGCTCGCCGTGAGGCTCGCATCGATGTTCTCGACCGCCTGCGTGATCGCGTTGGTGGCCGGGATGATGCACGCCCCCGCCTTCACGCTGCCCGTGGCCTCGATGTTGGGCGCGATCGTGACCACCGCCTCGGCGCTGTCGAGGAGCAGCTGACCACGCGCCTGGGCGGCGACCAGGAGCCGCGGCAGGTTCGTCTTGAGCGTGGCGATCACCGCCTCGGCGTCGGTCCCGCCCTCGATGTTGACCGCGGGCTCCTTGCAGCTCGCCTTCGCGCTCGCGCTCGCCTTGCAGGAGCCGTCGCACTCCGCAGTCCCCTGGCACTCGACCTCCGGTCCCTTGAGCTCGGCGTTGCACTTCGGCGCCTTGAACTCGACGTCGCACGTGCCCGAGCAATCGGCGTTGCACTGCACGTTCACACCGGCATCGAACGAGCACGAGCCGCGGCACTGGCCCGTGCAGGTGCCCTTGCACTCCCCGCGGCAGTCGCCGCCGGCGGTCGTCGCGGCGCAGTCGCCCTCGCACGTGCCCTCGCACGTGCCCTCGCACGTGCCCTCGCAGTTGACGGCCAGGTTGGCCGAGCCCTCGCACGTGCCCTCGCACGAGCCCTCGCAACGCCCCGAGAGCGCGCCGGCCTCGCAGCGCGCGATGATCTCCCCCGGCGTCAGCTGGCACTCGACGTTGGCGCTGCACTTCGCCTCGCAGTTCGCCTGCACGCTCGCGTCGACCGTGCAGCTCGGCGGCTGGAAGGAGATCGACAGATCGGCCGTCGCGTCCCCGAGCGCGTCGATGGCGAGCTCACACCACTGCGTCGCCCGCTCGCTCGGCTTCGTCGCCGTGATCGTCGCCGCGTCCTCGCCGAGATCCAGCGCGATCGCCTGACACGCGCTGGTGACGTCGGCCACGATGGCGCCCGCGGCCCCGGTGAAGTCGGACACGGACTGCATGAAGGCACCATAATCGAGCTCGGCTTGTGCATCGAGCCCCCACTCCACCGCGGCGAGATCGGCGCCCGGCGTGAAATCGCGACAGCAGAGGTCATTCTGCAGCTCCGCGGCCTTGTCACACCCCATGAGCGGAACGAGCGAGAGCCCCGCCAGCACCAGAGGGAATGTCGCGATTCGCCACGTCACACGGATATCCATCAGGAAACTCCTTGGTTCTTTGTCGGGAGCGCGTCCGGTGCCCGATCGCCGCGAGAGGGGCAAACCCCGCATGTGGGCGGCCGCTCACCTTCGTGCTCGGGCGGCAGCCGCCTCCGAAGCAGGGCGACAATAATTCATAAACCGACCCGGCTGACAAGATCCATCCTGCGGAATCGTCGCCGCTCTCGACGTACCCCTAGGGCAAAGCCCGTCAGCGAACCAGCAATGCATGACGAGATCTGTTGATGTGCGTCTCGGCGCGGGTGCAATGCCCGGATGCGGCCGTCCAGGGATGCTCTCGACGCGGCATGACACGGCACGTCGTGGCTTCAACTAGCCATCATCGGATAGCGGTTGCAGAGCTCGGCCGTGCCGTAGGACAATGGCCCCGTGATGACGCTCGGCCCACCGCTCCCCCGGCTCTCGCGGCTCTCTCTCGTGCTCGCCCTGACGGCCGCTTGCGGCGGCTCGTCCGACGACGAGGGCACGGCGAACCAGGCCGCCGGCGAGCCGTCCGCGGTGGCCGGGATGACGGCGGCCCACAACAGGGCGCGCGCCGCGGTCGACCCGCCCGCCGACCTGCCGATCCCCTCGCTCACGTGGTCGCCCGAGATCGCCGCGGCGGCCCAGGCCTATGCCGATGGGTGCGTGTTCGGCCACAGCAAGACCGGCTACGGAGAGAACCTCTACGCCACGAGCGGCTCCGCGACCACGCCGGAGGACGTCGTCGCCGCGTGGGTCGACGAGGCGGCCAACTACGACCTTGCGAGCAACGCCTGCAGCTCCACCTGCGGCCATTATACTCAGGTGGTCTGGGCCGACTCCCTGCGGCTCGGCTGCGGGGTCGCCGATTGCACGGACGGCTCGCCGTTCGGCGGCGGGTCCTGGCAGATCTGGGTGTGCAACTACGATCCTCCCGGGAATTTCAACCAACAGCCCCCCTACTGAGCCGCGCGCGGGCGCCGCGCGCCGTCCTCGTAATCCCACCCGCATCCCACCTCGCGTCCTCCCCGCCCCTCGCCCGCTCTGGTATCGCAGCAGCGATGGACTTCGGATGGACCCCTGCCCAGCGCGCCGTCCACGACCGCATGCGCGCCCTCGGCGCCGAGGCCGACGCCGCGGCCCCGGACGACCGCATGCGCGTCCTCGCCCGGGGAGGCGCCCTCGGCCTGCCGATCGCGCGCGATCTCGGCGGCGAGGGCCTCGACCTCGTCACGACGGCGCTCGCCTACGAGGGCCTCGGCGCGGCGCTGCGCGACGGCGGCGTCCTGCTCGCCGCGGGGGCGCACCTCTTCGGCGTGGCGCTCCTGCTCGCCCGGGTGGGCACGCCCGCGCAGCAGCGCGCCTGGCTGCCGCGGATGGCCACCGGCGACTGCATGGCGACGGTCGCGGCCACCGAGGCCGGCGCCGGCTCGGACGTCGCGTCGGTGCAGGCCACGGCCGACCGCGCCGCCTCCGGCTACCGGCTCACCGGCGAGAAGCGGTACGTGACCTGGGCCGACCGGGCCGACGTGTACTTCGCGATCGCGCGCGACGGCGGCGAGGGCCGCGCCGGGGCGGCGCCGGCGCGCGGCCTCACGGCGCTGCTCGTCCCCCGCGCCGGCGCGGGCGGGGCGGACGCAGAGGGCGCTCGCGCCGGCGCGGCGGGGGCCGACGCGGCGCGCATCCGCCCGGGCGCCCCGCTCGCGACCGCGGGCCTCCGCGGCGCGCGGCTCGCGCCCGTCTCGTTCTCCGGCTGCGAGGTCGGCCCCGACGCGCTCCTCGGCCGCGCCGGCGCCGGCCTCGCCGTCTTTCAGATCGCGATGACCTACGAGCGCGCGCTGATCCTCGCCTTCCGCCTCGGCGCCATGGAGCGCGCCCTCGGCGCGGCCGTCCGCTTTGCCCGGGAGCGCGCGATCGGCGGCCAGGCGATCGCGCGCCACCAGGCCGTCGCGCACCGCCTCGCGCAGATGAAGCTGCGGCTGGAGACCTCGCGGCTGCTCGTCTACCGCGCCGCCTGGGAGCTCGACCAGGGCCAGCGCGGCCAGGCCGAGGCCGCGCTGGCCAAGTGGCACACGGCGGACTCGGCCTTGCAGTTCGCGCTGGACGATCTCCAGCTCCGCGGCGGCGCCGGCTACCTCGAGGAGAGCGGCCTCCCCTCCGCCGTGGACGACGCGCTGGGCGGCAGCATCCATTCGGGGACGTCCGACGTGCTCGCCACGATCGTCGCGCGGTGGCTCGGCGCCTAGCGCCGCCCGCTGGATTCCGGCGCCAGCTGCCGGCCCCCTGCGCCGCGTTCCGGCGGCTTCGCGCGCCCGCCACTAGCCAACCCCCCAGGACGCCTTTACCAAAGGAGGGCTGCGCCGCCCGGCCGAGGGTAGCCGGCGCCGCGCCCCGTCCGTCGGCCCCTCACGCCCAACCAGGAACGATCATGACCGAAGCGACCGACAATCCCCTGCTCTCTCTCGGCTTCGAGATCCCGTTCGATCGCATCCGGAGCGAGCACGTCGAGGCCGCGGTGCGCGCGCTGCTCGCGGACGCCCGCGTCCGGCTCGAGGCCCTCATCGCGGCGCCCGGCCCCCGCACCTACGACAACACCCTCGCCGCGCTCGAGGCCGTCACCGATCGGCTCGATCGCGCCATGAACGTCGTCTCGCACCTCGAATCGACGTCCACCACGCCCGAGCTGCGCGCCGCCTACAACGCCGTCCAGCCGGAGGTCAGCGAGTTCCTGAGCGGCATTGCCTTGAACGAGGGCGTCTACGGGGCGCTCAAGGCGTTCGCGGCCACGCCCGAGGCCGAGGCGCTGACCGGCCCGCGGCGCCGCTTCTTCAGGAAGACCCTCGACGATTTCCGCCGGAGCGGCGCCGAGCTCGACCCTCCCGGCAAGAAGCGCCTGTCCGAGATCGACGTCGAGCTCGCGACGCTCACCCTGCGCTTCTCGCAGAACGTGCTCGACGCGACGAACGCCTTCGAGTTCGTGGTCGAGGACCCTGCCCGCCTCGCCGGCCTGCCGCCGAGCGCGGTCGAGGCCGCCCGCCAGAGCGCGCAGGACAAGGGCGTCAAGGGCTACCGCTTCACGCTCCAGGCGCCGAGCTACATCCCGGTCCTCACGCACCTCGACGACGCCTCGATCCGCGAGCGCTTCTACCGCGCCTTCAACACGCGGGCGACCGAGGGCGACCACGACAACCGCCCGCTCCTCCGCCGCATCCTCGAGCTCCGCCGCGAGAAGGCGGCGCTGCTCGGCTACGCGACCTTCGCCGATCTCGTGCTCGAGGATCGCATGGCCAAGACGGGCGCCGAGGCGCGCCGCTTCGTCGCGACGCTGCGGGAGCGCACCGAGCCCGTCTTCGCCCGCGAGAAGGAGGAGCTCGCCGCCTTCCGCCGCGAGATCGAGGGCCCTGGCGCGCCGCCGCTCTCGCCGTGGGACGTCGCCTACTACGCCGAGAAGCTGCGCCGCGCCCGCTACGACTTCGACGACGAGGCGCTCCGCCCGTATTTCCCCCTGGATCGCGTCGTCTCCGGCCTGTTCGAGGTCGCCCACCGCCTCTACGGCGTGCGCATCACGCCCTGGCAGGACGCCCCCACGTGGCACCCGAGCGTCCGCGCCTACAGGCTCCTCGAGGCGGACGGCGCCCAGAGCGCCGCCTTCTACCTCGACTTCGCCCCGCGCGAGCAGAAGCGCGACGGCGCCTGGATGCACGGGCTCGTCACGGGCGCGCCGAGCGAGGGCGGGGGCGCGGCCGGCGAGGACGCGCGGCACCTCGAGGTCCTGGCGGGCAGCTTCACCCCGCCGGTCGGCGGCCGCCCCGCGCTGCTCAACCACCGCGAGGTCGAGACGCTGTTCCACGAGTTCGGGCACATGATGCACCACGCCTCGAGCCGGGTGCCGATCCGGAGCCTCGCCGGCACCAACGTCGCCTGGGATTTCGTCGAGCTCCCCTCGCAGATCATGGAGAACTGGTGCTGGGAGCGCGAGGCGCTCGACCTCTTCGCGCGCCACCACGAGACGGGCGCGCCGGTCCCGGACGACCTGCTCCAGCGGATGCGCGCCGCCCGCACGTTCCGCGCCGGCGCCACGACGATGCGGCAGCTCGGCTTCGCCGAGATCGACCTCGCGCTCCACATGGACTGGGCCCCCGAGCGCGGCGACGTCGTCGAGTTCGCGCGCGAGGTCCTCGCGCGCTACTCGCCCGTCCCGCTGCCCGAGGGCTACGCCATGATCGCCGGCTTCTCGCACCTCTTCTCGAGCCCGGTGGGCTACGCCGCCGGCTACTACTCCTACAAGTGGGCCGAGGTGCTGGACGCCGACGCCTTCTCCCGCTTCCAGGAGGAGGGCCTGTTCAGCCGGAAGGTGGGCGACGCGTTCCGGAGCCAGATCCTCGCGCTCGGCGACACGCAGGACCCGATGGATCTCTACAGGAGCTTCCGCGGCCGCGAGCCCACCCTCGACGCCCTGCTCCAGCGCAGCGGCCTCGCCTGAGCCCCCTCTGGGCGGCCCCCCCCGGGCCCGCCCAGCCCCCGCGGGCCTCCACGGCCCCTTCACGGGCCTCACGGCCTCCCCCACGGCTTTCCCCACAGCGTAGCCCCAGGACGCGCGCGCCGCGCCGGAGCGGGCGCGCCCTCGCGTCAGGCGCGCCGCCGCCCCCGAGCGCGCTGCCCGAGGCGCGCTTGGAAACTTAACCGGTTCAGTCAAGCCCCCCGCTGTCGTGTCCCATGTCGCAACACCGTGGTTCTCGACCGCTCTCCAGGATGACGGCATCTCGTGATCCGGTCTCCACGGCGGCGGCGTCTCGTGATCCGGTTTGTGAACATCGGTAAAGAACCCTGAATAATTCGTGAAGTCGAAATCGTGCTGTCCGTGATCAAATAGCGTGACCCGGATTGATAAAATAATTCAGCTCGCTATTTAACCCCCCGGTCGACGCCGCCCTGACTGCGGGCCTCCCCATCGGATCGCCGGGTTCGTCCATCAACGAGGGTCGTGATGAAGACCCCGTGCGAGCACACGAGAGCTCGTCGGGCGCGCGGCCCGGGAACGTACGAATCGACGAAGGGCCGCCTGGATCGCTGGCATCCAGGAGGGCAGAGGCGAACGACAGTCGCCAGATTCATCAAGGAGAACAACGATGCGACGTTTGAGCTTCATGATAACGACCTCGTGTGCGCTCGCGCTCGGCGCCTGCCTGCAGGCGCCCGAGGTGGACGAGCAGCGTGTCGATCAGGTGCAGCAGGGGCTCGCGGATCCGGCCTCGGTGCTCGGGTTCGAGAGCGTTGCGGACTGGACCGTCGCCGGCGCCACGAAGAGCGCCAGCGCCGATCCCTCGGAGGGCGCCTCTGCGCTCGCGCTCAGGAACTTCGCCTTCACGGAGCTCCGCTCCGTGCCGCTCACGACCGTATCCGGCGTGACCTCGACGCTGGCCTTCGACCTGAAGCCGCCGGAGCCGCCCGCCTTCGGCAATGCGCAGCTCACCGTGAATATCCCGTCTCGCGGCGTCCACAGCGTCTTGCTGGGCCAGGTGAGCCTCGACGAGCTCGCCGCCGGCACGTACAGCACGCTCTCGTTCGACGTGCCGCCGAACGTCGTCAGCGCCCTGCAGCAGACCTACAGCGATCTGACGTTCAAGATCGTCCTCAACGTCCCGTACTCGACCGCCGATTACCTTGTCGATCACCTGCGGTTCGTGGGTGGGACCCCGCCGGGCGGCGATTCCACGGTCGAGCTGCGCGTCTCGGGCGTGGATGACCGGCTCGTCGTCTCGGTGAACGGCCTCCAGCGCAGGGTGTTCCACCTCGGCGAGGCGAGCGTCGGTCAGCGCATCGACGTGAGCGACTGGTTCGGGAGCGGCGCCAACGATCTGCGCGTTCAGCTCCTCAACACCGGCGGGCCGACGACCGGCGGCGTCGAGCTCTGGGTGGACGATCAGCCTGTCGTGAGCGAGGTGTGCCCTGCGGCCGTGTGCAACGGCCTGGATGCCCGGACGGGCATCGTGTGGGATCGGACGTTCTCGATCGCGACCCCGGACCGGCCTGCGTTCCAGCCCGTGACGGTGACGGGGAACAGCGGCGTGCCTGGCCAGGTGTACGTGAACGACGTCTTCACCGGGCGGGTCACGCCCACCACGCTGTCGTTGCCGCCGGGCGACTACACCATCGGCGTCGGCTCCGGCAGCAAGCTGCCGCCGGTCGATTACACAGGCTCGTTCTTCGAGCAGCAGGTGACCGTCGATGCGTCGCCCGTGGCCGTCGACATCACGACGACCCCGCAGCTGCCTTTCCAGGAGGAGACGCGCATCGCGATCCTGCCCATCCGGAACAGCATCAACCACGTCGCGTCGCTGAATGGACCGGACCCGTCGAACACGGGAGTGCTCGCCGAAGGCGACATCACGGCGCTGGAGGCGCAGGCCTGGGCGACCAACGATCGCTGGTTCCAGCCGCTGTCCTACGGCCTCGCGAGGTGGACCATCACGGTGCTGCCCACCATCGAGGACGTGCCGATCATCGAGCAGAACCACGACGGGTGGGACACCACGCGCTTCATCGCGGAGGCGGGGACCGGCTCCCTGGCGAGCCAGTACGACATGGTCGTGTACTTCTTCTCGCAGCACCGGGCCGACGGCACCCCGGTCGAGCGCGTGAGCAACATCGCGTGGGCGTTCGACGGCACGAACATCGGGTTCTCGACAAGCTTCACCGGCGTGGGCCCGGACCTCCTGAACGCCGCGTTCCTCCACGAGGTGCTGCACAACTACGAGTCCTACAACCAGAACCAGCTGCACCTCTACAACGGCATCGAGGGCCTGCACGGCGCCGAGCAGCACGGCTATTACGGCGGCTCGGGCGGCGAGGAGGACTTCGTGCACTTCTATCGCCACTTCATGCGCGGTCAGGTCGCCGAGCTCGGCGCCATGCGGTCCAACCTGGACTGGCCTGCGATCGGGGAGGTCGCGGCGAGCTCGGACCTCTACCTCGGCGTCTTCCCGGTCCTGCGCCGCGGCTTCCGCGTGCCGTGACGTAGCGCGGCCCCCCGGTCGGCCTCCGCAGGCCCGAGGGACCGCGCTCTTCGCGCGCCCCGCCCCCATCGACCTCCGTAGGCCCGAGGAGACCGTGTTCTTCGCGCGGCGCGGGGAGGGCCGATGTCTGAGCCCCAATTGACAAAGCTCCTCCGGCGAAGCCGGAGGAGCTTTGTCTCAGGCGAGTCCGGCGGGGCCCCCGCGCCGCGCGAAGAACACGGTCTCCTCGGGCCGGGCGTTCCTGGACTGCCTCTCAGCGGAGGAGCCGCCGCTCATTCACCGGCCGCCCCTCCTCCAGGCGATCACTTCATCGAGAAGTTGCAAGCCGACAGCGACGCCGCCCCCACGGTCTGGGTCATCGCCCAGTTGTTGAGCGACCGGATCTGCGCCTGCTCGGTCCTGAACGCGTACCCGTTCGCGAGCTGCACCTCGGTGCCGTTCCGCGGCCGGATGAACACCGAGTACCGCCTCGACCCCGTCTCGACCACCATCCGGACCGTGTACGTCGTCCCGGCCGAGTACGGGAACACCCTCGTCGCCTGGTAGCGCGAGCCGTTCCGCACCCGGACGTTGCCCTGCTCGTCGAAGATCACGCTCGCCGCGAGCTCGGTCCACGCGTCCGCCGCGCCGCTCGACAGCCCGACCACGCCGTCGATCTTCGACGCGCTCGGCGTCACGTCCCAGGTCGCCGTGAAGGTGCCCCACTGCGTCGTCAGCGGCGTATTCACCCACTCGCCGGCGTCCACGCTCGGGCACGACGGCGCCGGCGTTGGTGTCGTCGGCTCCGTCGGCGTCGGCGTCGGCTCCGTCGGCTGCGTCGGCTGCGTCGGCGTCGTCGTCGTCGTCCCCGAGCCGTGCTCGAAGGCGCCGATGTCGATCGCGCCCACCGAGGTCCGCCGCAGTGCGCCGCCGAAGGCCGCGATCGCCCCCTTCGGCGGGTGGAAGAGCGGCAGCGCCAGCGGCGACGGGAACGCGCGCCCCGAGATCCCCGACGTCTGGCTCACGCCGGCGTTGCGGAGCGGGCTCGACGCCAGCAGCGACACGTCGCGGTTGGCGATGCTCGTGAAGCCCGGATCGCTCACGATCCGCGTCCCCGTGAAGCCGGACGGCACGGTCGTGCCCGTGGACACGGCGTTGTTGACGCCCTTGATGAGCGGGCTGCCGGTCTTCCAGCTCGCGTCGTCGCGGAAGACCTGGACGCTCCCGCCCCCGACGCGGTGGAAGATATTGTTGTGCAGCTCGATGCTCTCGATGCCATCGAACAGGTGGATCGCCGCGCTCGACCCGGCCATCAGCAGGAAGGTGTTGTTCACGAACCGGTACCGCCCGTTCGTGTCGCCCGTGCCGTCGCCGCCGACGCGCACCACGTACTGCGTGTGCGTCTTGCGGAAGACGTTGCCGACAACGTCGGAGTCCTCCCGCGCGAGGTCCGGATCCTGCCCGTCAGGGCCGATGAGCTCGAGGTCCTTGTAGAGCCCGCCCTCGATCCAGTTATGGTAGATCTCGTTCCGCTCCGCGCGGGACTTCACCGCATTGCCGCCGTTTGCGTCGTGGACATAGCTGTGCTGCATCCGGAACACGGCGCCCGGATAAGCCGTCTCGTCCGTGGCCATGTAGATCGAGTGCTTCTGCGTCCCCTGCCCGCACTTGTAGACCTCCACGTACTCCAAGGTCAGCGAGCCCGAGTCGCCGTCGGCGCCGAGGATGCCGTGCGCGGGGCAATCGTGGACCACGGTGTCACGAATGGTGACATCGTGACCATGGTGGAAGATGCACCTAGATGTGCCACCGGTCACGTCGAACCCCTCGAGCACGACGTGGTTCGCATTGAGCTCGATGGTGTTGGTGCCGCCCTTGAGGACGGGGCGCTTCCCGGAGACGCGCTTGCCGCGGATGGTGATCTTCGCGGTGGGCGTGCCCCACTCCGTGATCCTGATGTTGCCCGAGTACGTCGCGTTGCCGTCGACCTCCACCACGTCGCCCGGCTTCAGCCGGCCCGCGACGTCGCCGAGGGTCTTGTAGGTCCGCGTCGGGCCGACTTGATACGTCGTGCCGGCGGCCTGCTCCTCCGCGTCCAGCTCCTCCGCGGTCACGTCCTCGTCGAGCGGCGCGCAGCCGAAGCCGACGATCGACATCGCCAGCAGCGAGGCGATGAACTTACCGGCAGCAAACGACCGCGACCCAAAGCCCTGAGAAATCGAATGCATGGCTTTTTCTCCCCCGGCGTCGTCGAACCCCTGTGGTGAACAGGACCGTAACGGGCGAAGGCCACAGGGGGCAGTAAGCTAGCCTCCCACTGTCCGCCTTCGCGCCGCGAACCATCGGTGCAGACCATTCAGCACCAGAGGGGCGGATACCGGCGCTCTCGTAAGATCACTTATTCCCGGATTGCCGCGAAGGGTCAAGACGAAATACTGCCGAAAACCAAACCAACGAGCAATTTGGTCGCACACTTGAGCCGTTTTTCACATCAAGGTTGCAAAATTCGATGCAAAACTGCAATGCGCAGTTCGTCCGCTGATGTGAGGAATGTATAACGAAGTGGTCGCCCGCCCGCTTCATCAAGGGCGAAATCCCGCTGAAATGTGGGGCAACGCCCAATACAACCGGGATCTCCACGCCATTCACTGACCTTCACCTACCTTGCCCCCGCGCTCTCGGGCTCCGAGGCGGCGTCCACGCCCCGTCGAGGCGAGTTTCTTCCCGGAGAGACGCTGCGTTCAGGGACAGGAACCCGCGCTGTGCGGAGCGGGTCGGTCTCGGCGATCTCGCTGCGTGTGCGCGGGGAGCAGCACCATTCATGCTTCGAGCCGCTGCCGCGGAACGTCGAGCGCGCGCCGCGGTACCACGGGCGCGAGGCGCTCTTCCGCGGCGACGAGCGCTCGCCCACGCGCTCGCCGCCGCTCGTGCGACTGAGCCGCTCTCATGTCCGATTCGGCAGCTTGTCGCGGCGGCGCCGCGGCCCCGGGGAACGAGGAGCCGCTCAGGAAGGAATATGGGGAAGGACGAATCGACTCGGGACGAGGCTTCGCCCTCTTTCGTGGATTCCCGGCTTCCTCCGGGATCCATGGGATCCGGCGCACCGAGCGGCGCCGGGCGGCGCGCTCAGCGCCTGCCCTTGAAGCCCATCATCTGCTGCACCACCGCCTCGCTCTCCTCGGCGATCGCGCCCTCCTGGGCCGCGCGATCGGCGCAGTCCTCACAGACCTTCTTCTTCTTGGTTCCGACCTTGATCGTCTTGAGCTCGTCGACCTCGCTGTTGCACTCGCGGCACGTGGGCATCGCCGGCCTTCCTTTCGCCGCGCCAGCATATCGCACCCGCGCCGGGATCGCGCACCCGCGCTGCGAGCGGCCTGCGGGGCCCGCCCGCCCGATGTTTGGCCCGGACGAGCCCCGCGGCCTAGGCTTGGCGCCCCCACGAGGACCCCAAGGAGGACCCCCATGGATCGTAGGCAGGGCGCGCGTGCGCAGGTCGACTTCCCCGTCTCGGCGCTCGTCGACGGCCACAGGCACCGGTGCCGCGCGATCGATCTCTCCCCCACGGGCATGATCGTCGAGCGCGCGCCCGCGCTCGCGGGCCGGGCGCTGCCGGCCCTCACCCCGTTCGAGCTCGACATCGGGGCCGGGCGCCCCATCCGGCTGCGCGCCCGCCCGGTCTGGGACCGCGACAACCTGCTCGCCGTCCGCTTCGTGGTCATGAGCGACGCCGATCGGCTCACGATCGCCGAGCACCTCGACGACAGAGCCCGGCGCCGCGAGCCACTCCATTAGAGAGGCCGCCCCCGACGCAATGCGCGCCTGCAAGGGTGAAATCGCAGGAGTGCAACACCCGGGGGATTTGCCCGGGACATCTATGCGAACTTGCGGGGAATTTTGATCTTCTCGCGGTGGCACGTGAGCTGCTAAGTCAGAGGGCAGCGTTGCTGGTGTGGCCTATCCCCCCCCCGGGCCCCGGCGACGCTTTTTCTTTTTGTCGCTCGCCGGATCGACGGGCCGTTCGCGCCGCCCGGCGCTCGATAGCGGCCCCCGCGCGGCGCCGGGACAGCCGCCCCGGAGCGGGGGCGCCCCGCGCTACGTGCGCGGCTCCCTGCGCCGGCGCGCGACGGAGATCGACGCCCGCGGGATGCTGGCGGCAGAGCGGCGAAGCTCGTCGAGGGCCTGCTCGGGCAGGCGCAGCACGCGGGGCTCGGCGGCGGGCGGCTCGGCAGGGGCCGTCGGGCGGGCGCCCAGGTACGGCCAGAGGCTCTCGCGGATGGGAGGCGGCAGCACGTTCTCCAGGTACTCGAGCGCGGTCCCGCGGAGGCGCCCGTCGTCGGCGTGGAGCGCCCGGTAGGCGATCTCCAGGGGCTCGCGCTCCAGGCAGAGCGAGAGCACCCGGAAGACATGCTCCAGGCTGCGGCTCGTCCGCTCGACGAGCAGGCGCTCGGCCAGGGGCGCCTCGCCCGGCGCGGATGCGTTCGCGGGCTGGGCGTCCCACACCCGGCGGTCGATCTCGATCTCCCGCGTCGCCGCCGCGATCACGTCCTCGCGGCGCAGGTGGATCGGCGCGCGATGCTGGAGCAGGCGCGCGAGCGCCACGCCGCACTGGTAGCGCACCTCGAAGCGCTCGTCGGCGAGGCCGAGCATCAGCCCGTCGGCGGCGCGCTGGGTGGGGCAGGCCTGGAGCACCCGCGGGATGCGGCGCCGGACGGCGACGCTCCCGGCCGGATCGAGCAGCGCGTCGAGGAGCTGGCCGGTCGCGCGGGGGGCGACGGCGCGGAGCGCGCGGACCGCCTCCGAGATGAGCCCCTCGCGCTCGAGGAGCGGGAGGAGGTGCGGGACGAGCGCTGGGTCCGGCTCCCGGACGAGCCCCCGGCGGATGCGCTCGGGGTCGCCCGAGCGGAGGTCGGCGATCACCGCGAGCACCGGATCGGACGCGATCGCGGCCGACGCGGCGCGCGCCGAGAGCGGCCCTTCGGCGACCTTGCGATCGCCCGCCGGAGACGCGCCGTCCCCGGGCGCGCGGCCGGAGAGCGGCCCGCGGGCGGAGAGCGGCGGGCCGGCGTACGACGTGCGCTCGCCGTCCCCGGGGGCGCGCCCGCCGACGGACCGCGCCGCCGCCCCCTTCCGGAGCGCGGCGAGCTCGGCGAGCACCCTGTCGCGGCTGAGCGCGTCGACGGTGCCGCTCAGGGTGCGGCGGGTGGTCGCGTCGACGACGCTGGCCGGGTCGAGCGAGACGGCGCCGGAGCGCAGGCTGCTCTCGAGCGCGGCCACGTAGCCCCGGTGCAGCCGCGGCGTGAAGAGCAGCGTGACGCCCACGGCCGCCGTGCCGAGGCCGATGAGGAGCGGCAGCGACCCACCCCCCGGCGCGACCACGAGCAGGACCATCGCGACGCCGCTGCCCGCCGCGGTGCCGATGCGGTCGAAGCCGACGTCGATGAGCGTCTTGATCGACCGCTTCTGGTCCGGCGGCAGGGGCGTGTAGAGCAGCTCGTAGCCCGACCGGAACAGCGAGTTCCGGAGCACCGCCTCGGTGGCGCGGACGATGGCGGCCGACCAGAGCCGCGGCGCGACGACGACGGAGAGGGAGCTCGTGAGGACGGCGGCCGGGAGGATGCCGATGGTGGCGGCGAGCCCGAGCCGGTCGAGCGAGAAGGTGGCGGCGAGCGACTGCGCCAGGAACGAGAGCAGGCTCACCGAGAGGTGGAAGAGGGCGAAGAACGAGAGCAGCTCGTTGCGGTCGCGCATCGCGGCGGCGGCCTCGGCGCTGAGGGCCACGTCGAACAGCGCGCCGCTCACGGCGCCGAGCGCGACGAGCAGGGCGAGGTCGCGCAGGTGGCTGCTCTCGCGCAGCGCGCGGAGCCCCGAGGCGTCGGCGCGCGGCCCCTCGCCCGCGGCGCCGGCCGCGCCCCCGTCCGGGAGGCTCGCGCCGAGGAGGTAGGTCGCCCAGGCGGTGAGCGCGCTCACTCCGGCGAGGGCGAGGAGCATGGTCGGGGCGTCCATGAGGTGGCTGGCGCGCCAGGCGAACAGGCCGCCGATCACGCCGCCGAGCGTCCCGCCGCCCGCGATGCGCCCCATGGAGTGGCGCGCCGTGTGGGGGTCGAAGCGCTCGTTGACGAGCGACCAGAAGGCGGAGATGAGGGTCGCGCCGAAGACGGCGATGTGCAGGTAGAAGACGAGGGCGGCCGCGCCGGGCGCGCGCAGGGCGAGGGCCCACTCCAGGACGAGGAGGACGGAGCTCGCGGCGCAGGTGGCGGGGACGACGCGCGCCGGGGAGAGCTGGAGGAGGGCGCGCGAGAGCAGGAGGACGGCGGCGAACGAGAGCACCGCGCCGGCGGCCATGACCTTGGGGACGTCGGCGGCGCCGAAGGTGGCGAGGAAGAGGGCGTCGCGGGTGGCCCGGCCGGCGACCTGCTGGGCGATCATCGTGCCGGACGCGATGGCGGCGATGAGGACGGCCCTGCCGCTTCCGCTCGCCTCTTCCACCTGTTCCTGCGGCATCCTAGGCGGGTTCGGCGGTGAGCACGCGGGCGTCGGTGACGAGGGTCCCGAGCGCGACGTCGCCCTCGGTCGCGGGCACCTCGGCGACGAGCTGGAAGTCGAACGCGACGCCGACGGCGTGCGCCGGGGGGCAGAAGCGCGGGAGCGTGCTGTCGTAGTAGCCGGCGCCGTAGCCGATCCGGTGCCCGCGCGGGTCGATCTGGAGGGCGGGGACGACGATGACGTCGAGCGCCGCGGCCTCCTCGTCGGCGGGGTCGGGCTCGCGGAAGCCGAGGCCGCG
The DNA here is from genome assembly GCF_051521455.1 of Sorangium sp. So ce887. Classification (NCBI taxonomy): domain Bacteria; kingdom Pseudomonadati; phylum Myxococcota; order Polyangiales; family Polyangiaceae; genus Sorangium; species Sorangium sp. So ce887. Next base: position 9,806,405 of record NZ_CP150354.1, read on the forward strand.
CTCCTGCATGGCCTCGGGATCGGCGACGAAGCGGAAGGTCATGACGCGCGACTCGGGGTCGATGGCGGGGTACGCCACCTGGACGCCGCGGGCCCGCAGGAGCGGGTCGAGCTCGCGGAGGTCGACCTCGTTGCGGTCCTCGATCGGGTAGAAGAGCGCGACGCGCCGGGCCGCGGCGACGGCCGGCAGCTCCGCGAGGGCGCGCTGGATGCGGCGCGACCGCTCGAGGAGGGCGTCGCGGGGGATGGAGTTGCGGACGGCCCGGGCGCGCTTCCGCAGCTCGGCTTTCGCGCGGTAGCGCAGGGCGATCTCGGCATCGGGATCCATGCTCGGGGGTTCCTCCGGCGCGCATCCTAGAGAGGCCGCCCGGGATCGGGGAACCGTCGTGTGAGAAATCGGCCCGCGGCGGCGCATGCGGTCACGGGTGTGGCGGTTTTGCAGGGGGTGGGGCGCGGCCGAGGTTCCAGCGGGGGCTGAGGCCGGCTCGGGGGGCGGCCGGGGGCGGCGGCGACCGGCGAGCCGAGGTGAGTTTACGGACGAGCCTGGTGGCACCGCTTGTGTTGACGGCCTCGCCCGCGTAGACAGCGTGGGCAGGGCGGATGTCAAAAGCGCCAAGGTTCCAATAAGGCAATGAGCGAGCCAGGGTGGCTGCCCGAGCAGGGGCCCTCGGCGGCGGGAGAGAGCGATGTTTTGGGAGGATTTCAAGAAGTTTGCGATTCGTGGCAATGTCATCGACATGGCGGTCGGCGTCGTGATCGGCGCCGCGTTCGGCAACATCATCAAGTCGCTCGTCGATAACCTGATCATGCCGCCGATAGGCCTGCTGACGGGCGGCATCGACTTCAGCCAGCACTACATCGTCCTGAAGGCGCCGGGCGCGCCCGGTACGTACGCGAGCGCCGAAGAGATGGTGAAGGCCGGCGCGGTCCTCCTCCAGTATGGCCAGGTCATCAACAACCTGGTGAGCTTCTTCATCGTCGCCTTCTGCGTGTTCCTGCTGATCCAGCTCATGGGGAAGCTCCACAGGAAGCAAGAGGAGGCGGTGACGACGAAGGATTGCCCCGAGTGCGCGATGAGCATCCCCCTCAAGGCGGTGCGCTGCGGGCACTGCACGGCGGCGCTGAAGGCGGCGTAGAGCCTTTCGGCGCGGCCCTCCAGCGCGCCGCTCATGAAGCTCCGAACGCCTCGCGCTCCCGCGACAGCCACTCCCGCAGCGGCTTGACCTGGAACGCCTGCGCCAGCGACCGCAGCTGCCCCGCCCACGGCCCGAGCTCCGGCTGCGCTGAGCGCCCTTGTCGGAGCCCGCGAATAGGTAGTTCTTCCTCTTATGTGGAGCTCCACATAAGAGGAAAAATTGGCTCTTTGTGGGCAGCAAGGACGGTGCCGAGTGGAACGCTACCATCGTGTCCCTCATCGCCTCCTGTGCGCTGCACGGCATCGAGCCCTGGGCCTACTTGCGCGACGTGCTGATCAGGCACCGCGCGCAGCGCGGGTCCAGGCCGCCGAAGGCGCCCGCGCAGCGGGGCGAAGCGCCTGGAGGCGCGCGAGGACGGTGCCACCCTCGCCTGGCGACGGCGGAGCTCCTCCGACGTGTCCGGTTGCGCGGCCACGGTCGGCAGGTGCGGGAACCAGCAGGATCGACCTTGCGGCCGACACGCTTCCATGATGCCTAGCCCCTCCGAACATGGACTCTCCCCGCGCCTTTCGCTTCCTGGATCTAGTCACCGCCGCCTTCGTCTGCGTCCTCGTCGTCAGCAACGTCGCCTCCTCCGCGAAAATCGTGGACCTGGGCTTTTCCCTCTTCGGAATCCCGATGGCCTTCGACGGCGGTACGCTGCTCTTTCCCGTAAGCTACATATTCGGCGATATCCTCACCGAGGTCTACGGTTTCCGGACCTCTCGGAGGGTCATTTGGACCGGTTTCGTCGCCCTGGCGGCCAGTTCCCTCGTGTTCTTCGTCCTGAAGGCGCTCCCCGGCGACTCCTCCTGGGAAGGAGTTGCGGGACAGGCCGCCTACAACGCCATCCTCGGCGGCATGAGCTCCGGGGGCATCGTCGCGGCGAGCCTTGCCGGATTCCTGATGGGCGGGCTCTCCAACTCCCTCGTGCTGGCGCGCCTGAAGGTGCTCACCGGGGGCAAGGCCCTCTGGATGCGGACCATCGGGAGCACCCTGGTGGGGCAGCTCGTTGATACGGTCGCCTTCGTCGTCGTCGCGAGCGCGGTCGGCGTCTTCGGCTGGGATCTCTTCGTCTCCCTGGTCCTGACCAACTACCTGTTCAAGTGTCTCGTGGAGGCACTGATGACCCCTGCGACGTACCGGGCCGTCCGGTTCCTGAAGGGAGCCGAGGGCATCGACGTGTACGACTGGGATCTCAGGATCGCCCTTCCCCGCCTCCGCCCGGGACGATAACGACTCCGGACGGCAGGTCCAGCTCGATGGTCCGGCCGCCGTCCGCGATGATGCGCAGACCAGCACGTCCAGCGCGAGTTGCCGCATTCCCAGGAACCGGCGGTGGACCTCGGCCCGCTGCTCCACCCACTGCGCGTGGATCTGCGCGATCTGCGCGCTGAATGCCGCCGCTCCCGCGACCGCCTCGCCGCGGCATCTCCGCGGCGCGTCGTTTCAGGGCGCATCGGCGTCGCCAGCGGCCGGAGCCCCGGGAGCGACGCTCGCGTCCACGCGTCGGGCAGAAGCTCGTGCTTCCTCCTTCGTCGCGAGGGGAACAGGTAACCGGCGCCGCGCGGACGGTCACGATGCCCTTGGCCGGGCGCTTACCGCTCAACTGCTCTTTCGGCCGGCTGCGCCGGCTGCGGCGCCGCTTGCTGCTGCCCAGCAGGCCGCGGTGCCAGCACCGGCTGCTGGTTCACGCCGCCCATGCGCACCGTCCGAGGCGGCGCCGCCGCCGGGCTGACGGGCGCCTTGCCCTGCGCCTGCTGCTCCGCCATGCGCTGCGTCTGGATCAGCCGATGGAAGCGCGCCCCCTCCGGCCCCGTCCAGCAGCTCGGGCTCCGGCAGCCCCCCATCCCCGCCCCGCCGGGCGGAAAGTTCCGATGCCCGCCCTGCGTCTGCCGCCCATCCGGGTCGACGAGGTTCACCGGATTGTTCAGCGTATAGCTGTACAGCCCCAGATTCCCCGGGTTGAACACGCACGCACCGGGCCCGCCCGCCATGTACTCGTCCAGGATCGGATCCGGGCTCAGCCATACATTGATCCGCGCGTCGTAGTACCGCGCCCCGAAGTAATACAGCCCCGTCGCCTGGTCGAGCTCCTTGCCGGTGAACACGTACGCCCGCCGCAGCTCGTACCGCGAGTCCGACGCGTCGATCCACAGCTCCCCCGTGTCAGCCGTTCAAGTGCGATGCTCAGCATCGTACTCTCCCGGCAAATAGTCATTATCTGAAAAGAGCGCCTGGTAAAGTCTCACTCTCTCAGGATCTGTGTCGAAGAGACGCAGCCCGATCGGCGTTTTCAGCACATCGAGACGAAGCACTTCGATCGCATGCTGCCTGCATACTTTTAGGATCCAATGTTCGCCCTCCGACCTGGCATCCGATTCGCATTGAACGTAAACATCCCAGCCCCTTGCGCCGGTTTCACGGAGGAGGACGGCATAGGAACCGACAAGAGAGATCTTCAGAGTCCACTGAACCCCCGATCCCTCAGGAGATATCGCGAGCACGCAGCTAACATCGCCGCTTAAATCCGTAATGTCCTCGACCGAGAAGCGACTCATCAGACATTGCTCGAGCTCTCGATATGGCTTTCGCTCGTACTCCTTGATCACCCAGTGAAAATCCGGATTCTCCAGGGATTTGTACTTCATCAGAATGACTTGGGATAGCTGGCTTGGCTCTGTCATAGCTTCACTGTGGCAAGGGGCCCTCGTGCACCCGACCCCAGGGTGAACCATGGATCTGTCCTTTTGCATCCATCGACACAAGGACCTGTGTCTGGTAGCCGCCGCCGCCTGAGCCGACGGCGACGGGGGTCCGAAAGTCGTGCAATTTCAGGTCGCCATTGCTAGCTCGGGCAGGGGCCCAGTCGGTCCCCCCTTGGCAGCCTCTGAAGATGATGTCGGCTGCTTCGCGACCGCCTGCCCCGCCTGCGCTGGCTGGGGCGGCTTCGTCTCCCCGGAGCCGTAGACCCCGTGTCCACGAGGGTCTAGCCCGGGCGCTCGACGGAGGCGTGGGTCTCGTCCATCTGAAGGCATGGATTCTGGTCGAGCCGGGAGATACGGAGGCAGCGGCCGACTCGGAGCTCAGTACGTTCCACAATGGGCACGACGACCTCGCCGGAACGACTTCAGCGTCGTGGGAGCGGGCTAGCGGGAGTGGTCCGAGAGCGTTCAATCCAACAGTGGCTCCTTTCGATGGAAAGCCCAAATACGGTTTTTGGGAATAGGTTCTGGCGCTGGCCTTCTCATGAGGCTGACATCGGTGGCGTGATCCTCGGGGAACGCTGCGATGAGCTCCGTTTCGACGAGAGACATCGCTTCCTCGTCCTCATCGCTGATCTCTCCATCGAAGTATGCCTCAAGCCGGATGCTTTTGTTATCATAGGTGACTGCAACAGCACGGAGATTCGCCGTCACCTCCCCCAGAAGCGCCTGCTGCACCGCGACAAGAACCGCGCAGCGTCTATCGTTGCTCTCTTTCATGGATTCGCTGGGACTATGTGCCCCCCGCCGGGCGGGAAGTTCCGGTGTCCACCAACCACTTGCCGCCCATCCGGGTCGACGAGGTTCACCGGATTGTTCAGCGTATAGCTGTACAGCCCCAGATTCCCCGGGTTGAACACGCCCGCACCGGGCCCGCCCGCCATGTACTCGTCCAGGATCGGATCCGGGCTCAGCCATACATTGATCCGCGCGTCGTAGTACCGCGCCCCGAAGTAGTACAGCCCCGTCGCCTGGTCGAGCTCCTTCCCGGTGAACACGTACGCCCGCCGCAGCTCGTACCGCGAGTCCGACGCGTCGATCCACAGCTCCCCGGTCGGGAAGTACTCGTCCCGCTGCGTCAGCGTCTGCTCGTTGTTCGACGCGAAGCTCGTGCTCCCCAGGTGATCCGGATGGTAGTAGAGCGTCGGCGGGTCCCGGAACCAGTCCGGATCCATCTTGCTCGCGATCCGCGTCTGCCCCGCATAGATGTGCTTGGTGATGAATCGCCCGTCCCGCAGCGTCAGGTGCTGGTCGTGGTAGGCCGTCTCCTCCTCGCCGCTCACGTAATGCAGGTGCACCCGCCGCGCACCGTCCCCGTCGTAGAGCATGCGCGACTGCTCCTGCCCGTTCTGCCTCACCCGGCTGACGCGGTTCTCCTCGTTCCACTCCGTCGTGCGCGTCGCCCCGCTCCGGTATACCCACCCGGTCTGGTTGCCGCTCGCGTCGTAGCTGATCACCCGCGGCCATGGATCCGACTCCGCCACGAGGTGCTCGTCGATGTGCCTCGGCGCATGCGGCTGCGGGCCCGTGTACCGGTACTCTGACCGGTACGTCTGCTCCCGGATCGGGTTGTTCTCGCACCAGTCCCCTTCGCACAGGTCCGCGCTCGTACCCGCCACGCCATCCGGCACGTAGCGATAGCTGGCCTGATCCTTGACCAGGATGTTCCCAATCTCGTCGTAGTCCAGCGACAGCCCGTACCGGTACTGCCAGCCTCTCGCGTCCTGGTACGTCCCTTTCGCCGACACAAGCTGGTACAGATCGTCGTACCCGTACTCCTGTGTCGTCGGCCCGACCCGCACCGACCCCGGCATCTCCTGCTCGTACGGCGCCTCGTTCCTCACCTGCTCCAGGTTGCCCGCCGCGTCATACACATACCGCATCCGCTGGAACGGCCTCGCCGGGCGGCCGCGCTCCACGAGGAACCGGTCGCGGTGGTCGGCGTTGACCTGCTCCAGCCGCCTCGACTTCTCGTAATACCTGTACGACGTCGCGATCCCGTTGCCTTGCACCACGCGCACCCGCTGCTCGAGCTCGTCGTACCCGATGTGCAGCAGGTACTGCGTCGTCACAGGCTCATCCGGGTGCTGCGGATTGATCTGCGTGTTCGTCCCGACCGCCGACCGGACCAGGCCGCCTCGATCATACCCGTACGTCACCACCTCCGCGCCGGAGCCGGGGAACTTCATCGACAGCAGGCGCCCGAACGACCGCCCCACCGTGTCGTACTCCGCCGTCGTCACGTTCCCCAGCGCGTCGGTCACCCGGACGAGCTCGCCGGCGGCGTTGTACCCGTACCGCGTCGCCAGCGTCGTCCACGTCTCCGACCCGTGCAGCCGATTGCGCTCCTCGACCGCCACGATCGCGTTGTCCACGTCCTGGTACGCCTTCCGCACCTTCCCTTCCGGGTCGATCTCCGTCGCCACGAACCTCGCCACCCCATCGAGCGCCTCGATGGCGTAGCTCGTCGTCGTCACCGCCTCGCCGGCCTCCGCCTCGTCGTCCGGCTCCCGCTGCTCCACCACGCGCGAGAGCACGTCGTGCTCGAACACCGTCGGGTGCTTCAGCGGCACGTCCACGAACACCGTCGCCTCGCCCGTGTCGAACACCGGCTGCCCCTGCAGCGCGACCCGCCCCCGCTCGTCGAGCACCACACGACCGCTCACGGTCATCCCCACGATCGGATCCGCCCCCGGCCCCTGATCCTTCTCCAGGTCCTTCTTCGTCTGGATCACCCGGTCGAGCCCATCGATGAACGTCACCGTGTCGATCGGATCCCCCGGGTGCTGCACGTCCTTGTGCCGCGTGCGCGCCCACGCCGGCACAGCGGGGCTCGCCCCCGGCTGGAGCGCGTACTCGAACGCGATCGTCACCTCCGCCGCCATGGGCGCGTCGTTCGGCCCGAACACCTCGGTCAGCCGGCCGAACCCGTCAAAGCCATAGTGCACCTCGTGGCCATTGACATCCCGGACCGCGCTCACCGCGCCATAACGGTAATCCGTCGACGTCTCCGAGATGTGCCCGAACGCATCCTCCACCGCGGACAGGTGCGTCTCCATGACGTCGTCGTACCTGTAGATGAGCAGGACGCCCCGCGGGTCGATCGCATGCTCCAGGTTCCCGTACGCGTCGTGCAGAAAATGCCAGCTCGGGTTCGTCGATGCGTCGCCCGTGTACGGCGCCCCCGTCGCCGGCTCCTTGCCGCCGATCACCGTGCTCGTGATCCACGCCACCGCCCCGGTCACCTCATCGTACCCCGCGGTGCGCTTGCGCAGCAGCGTGCCCGCGCTGTCGCGCGCCTCGACGCTGTCCGCCCGCACGATGTGCGGCCCGTCATACGTCACGTGGTGGATCGTGGTCGTGACGTCATCGTCGAGCGTGCCCGGCTCGCCGTGCTCCGTCAGCCGGATCAAATTCCCGCGATCATCCCAGTCGCGCTCCTCGCTCGTCTGCTTGCCAGGCGCGCTCGGGTCCGTGGTCTTCCCCTCGTACCACGACGTCGTCCGCAGCTCTTCCTCGGGGAAGAACGAGCCCGTCAGCGCCGGCTCCCCCCCGGGCGCGCGATACGCCACCTGCTGCCGGCTGAACAGCCGCCCCTCGGCGTCCTGCTCGATCACCTCCGCCGCGAGCCCGCGACGGTAATAGTCCTGGTTGTGGTACCGCGTGACCAGCTGCGAGCCGTCCTCCCGCGTCGCCGTCACCTGTGCGACCCCGTAGTCCTCGCGCTCCGCCCGAAGGCGAATCCATCGTTCACATGCAGCGCCCCGAAGGAGGTAGCCAACTGGAGGACATCCGGGAAGGGACCTGCCGCGCGACGGCCATCGTGCCTCTAGCCACAATAGCGGACCCGACGGCCACCACTTGGCCGTTCAACACGACGAGGACCGGAACTCCCGCGCCTTCGGTCGCCGCGGTGCCGGCGATGTCGAGGGCGGCGGAGCCGCCCATGGTGGTTCCGTCAGCCGCGTTAGGCAGGTCCGTGCCCACTCCCCTTTGCAGCATTCGGTGCGACGAGACCGCATGTAAAACGACGCGTCTACTCTTACTCTGCCCAGTTCCCTTCTGCGATATAAAGATCGACGTCAATGGACGCTCCCATTCGGCCAAGCCTTTCAATCACCGAAGGCGGAAACCAAATCGAAGGCACCTCCGAAGCGTACACAGCGCACGTGAGCTGCACATGATCACATCGCAGCGCCCGAATCTTTTCGATGATAGGATCCAGGCGACGAAGAAGAATATCTATTTGCTCTTCGAGAGGCGCGTCCGTATCGAGGAGCGCTTGAAATTCATAACCATTCTCTTTTTCAATCAGACCCGTTTCCTTGCGACGAGCGCCCTTGTGCCAACTATTGTCCGCTGGCGCCCCCAACTCTTCACCGATCTGCTCGGGCGACATTTGGTCACTCATCAATCGCAAACTTACACACGTCTTTTTCATGTTGTTCGAGCCCGTCTAGAGGTCATTGATATTGATCCCCGTAGGATCGCCAGACCCGGAGCCACCCTTTGGCTTAACGACGATATCACCTTCGGGTGTTTTGTAGAGATCGAACTTCGATCCACTGATCTTAGGTTTCAGATCATGCGGGTCGAACCCCGCCTTCTGGAGTGTTTTTATCTCTCCTTTGCTGAGCATCTTGTCCTGCGCAGCGGCATTAGGTGCATTCTTACCTCCGCCCCTTGCGGCCCCCGAAGATGGCGCCGCCGAGGGCGCAGAGCTCGCCGGAGCGGGTACGGCGCCCGGACCACCCGACCCGGACCCAGATCCGGACATGGCCGCGCTCCACGCGTCCACGCCGGCCATGATGTTGCCGGCTCCCTGCGTCACCAGGACGCCGCCTGCGACGACGGCGGCTTCGGGCACGCCCGTGAGGAGAGCGGCACCGCCGGTGCCCACCGCCACCGCTCCTCCCCCACCGCCGAGGATGACCCCTTGGCCCATCTGAACGGCCCCAGTAACGATGTTCCCCGCAGCTTTCCCGGCCAGAAAATCCGGATCCTGGGACGGCTGTCCCGCGATATCCGCCACGAAGCCGCCGGGAGTTATTGCCTGAACGGTGCCATATGCGACGCCCAGGGCCTGCAATCCGGCACGTTTCCACCACGGATCGCCGGGCGCTCGACCGTCCGGATCCACGATGCCGGCCGGATTATTCCAGGCGTACGTGTAGAGGCCGAGGTTTGCCGGCCGAAACACGCCGCCGTTGATGCGCCCTGCCATGTACTGGGCGAGCACCGGATCCGGGCTCAGCCATACATTGATCCGCGCGTCGTAGTACCGCGCCCCGAAGTAGTACAGCCCCGTCGCCTGGTCGAGCTCCTTGCCGGTGAACACGTACGCCCGCCGCAGCTCGTACCGCGAGTCCGACGCGTCGATCCACAGCTCCCCGGTCGGGAAGTACTCGTCCCGCTGCGTCAGCGTCTGCTCGTTGTTCGACGCGAAGCTCGTGCTCCCCAGGTGATCCGGATGGTAGTAGAGCGTCGGCGGGTCCCGGAACCAGTCCGGATCCATCTTGCTCGCGATCCGCGTCTGCCCCGCATAGATGTGCTTGGTGATGAACCGCCCGTCCCGCAGCGTCAGGTGCTGATCGTGGTAGGCTGTCTCCTCCTCGCCGCTCACGTGGTGCAGGTGCACCCGCCGCGCCCCGTCCCCGTCGTAGAGCATGCGCGACTGCTCCTGCCCGTTCTGCCTCACCCGGCTGACGCGGTTCTCCTCGTTCCACTCCGTCGTGCGCGTCGCCCCGCTCCGGTATACCCACCCGGTCTGGTTGCCGCTCGCGTCGTAGCTGATCACCCGCGGCCATGGGGCCGACTCCGCCACGAGGTGCTCGTCGATGTGCCTGGGCGCGTGCGGCTGCGGGCCCGTGTACCGGTACTCTGACCGGTACGTCTGCTCCCGGATCGGGTTGTTCTCGCACCAGTCCCCTTCGCACAGGTCCGCGCTCGTACCCGCCACGCCATCCGGCACGTAGCGATAGCTGACCTGATCCTTGACCAGGATGTTCCCAATCTCGTCGTAGTCCAGCGACAGCCCGTACCGGTACTGCCAGCCTCTCGCGTCCTGGAACGTCCCTTTCGCCGACACAAGCTGGTACAGATCGTCGTACCCGTACTCCTGTGTCGTCGGCCCGACCCGCACCGACCCCGGCATCTCCTGCTCGTACGGCGCCTCGTTCCGCACCTGCTCCAGGTTGCCCGCCGCGTCGTACACATACCGCATCCGCTGGAACGGCCTCGCCGGTCGGCCGCGCTCCACGAGGTACCGGTCGCGGTGGTCGGCGTTGACCTGCTCCAGCCGCCTCGACTTCTCGTAATACCTGTACGACGTCGTGATCCCGTTGCCGTGCACCACGCGCACCCGCTGCTCGAGCTCGTCGTACCCGATGTGCAGCAGGTACTGCGTCGTCACCGGCTCATCCGGGTGCTGCGGATTGATCTGCGTGTTCGTCCCGACCGCCGACCGGACCAGGCCGCCTCGATCATAACCGTACGTCACCACCTCCGCGCCGGAGCCGGGGAACTTCATCGACAGCAGGCGCCCGAACGAGTCGAACCCGTACTCCATCGTCGCCTCGTACGGCCCCCGGTGCGGCTCGCGGAGCCGGGGGAACTCGGTCGTCAGCCGCGCCACGTTCCCGAGCCGGTCGTACGCAAACGTCCTCTTTCCCGCCTCGCTCCGCTCCTCCTTCAGCCGCCCGGCCCGGTTGCCGTGCTCGTCCCCCGCCTCGCCCGGCGCGCCGTACACATATGTCACGTCCGTCGAATCGGGGTAGTCCACCCCGCTGAGCCGGTTGTCCTCGTACTCGAACCGGATCAGCTTGCTCGCGCCTTCCGCCGCCAGCTTCGCCGTCTGCCGCGTCCGGACATTGCCCGACGCATCGTAACGCCACTCCGTACGACCCATGTCCGGGCTGGCCAGCGCCACCATCCGCCCCACCGTGTCGTACTCCGCCGTCGTCACGTTCCCCAGCGCGTCGGTCACCCGGACGAGCTCGCCGGCGGCGTTGTACCCGTACCGCGTCGCCAGCGTCGTCCACGTCTCCGACCCGTGCAGCCGATTGCGCTCCTCGACCGCCACGATCGCGTTGTCCACGTCCTGGTACGCCTTCCGCACCTTCCCTTCCGGGTCGATCTCCGTCGCCACGAACCTCGCCACCCCATCGAGCGCCTCGATGGCGTAGCTCGTCGTCGTCACCGCCTCGCCGGCCTCCGCCTCGTCGTCCGGCTCCCGCTGCTCCACCACGCGCGAGAGCACGTCGTGCTCGAACACCGTCGGGTGCTTCAGCGGCACGTCCACGAACACCGTCGCCTCGCCCGTGTCGAACACCGGCTGCCCCTGCAGCGCGACCCGCCCCCGCTCGTCGAGCACCACACGACCGCTCACGGTCATCCCCACGATCGGATCCGCCCCCGGCCCCTGATCCTTCTCCAGGTCCTTCTTCGTCTGGATCACCCGGTCGAGCCCATCGATGAACGTCACCGTGTCGATCGGATCCCCCGGGTGCTGCACGTCCTTGTGCCGCGTGCGCGCCCACGCCGGCACAGCGGGGCTCGCCCCCGGCTGGAGCGCGTACTCGAACGCGATCGTCACCTCCGCCGCCATGGGCGCGTCGTTCGGCCCGAACACCTCGGTCAGCCGGCCGAACCCGTCAAAGCCATAGTGCACCTCGTGGCCATTGACATCCCGGACCGCGCTCACCGCGCCATAACGGTAATCCGTCGACGTCTCCGAGATGTGCCCGAACGCATCCTCCACCGCGGACAGGTGCGTCTCCATGACGTCGTCGTACCTGTAGATGAGCAGGACGCCCCGCGGGTCGATCGCATGCTCCAGGTTCCCGTACGCGTCGTGCAGAAAATGCCAGCTCGGGTTCGTCGATGCGTCGCCCGTGTACGGCGCCCCCGTCGCCGGCTCCTTGCCGCCGATCACCGTGCTCGTGATCCACGCCACCGCCCCGGTCACCTCATCGTACCCCGCGGTGCGCTTGCGCAGCAGCGTGCCCGCGCTGTCGCGCGCCTCGACGCTGTCCGCCCGCACGATGTGCGGCCCGTCATACGTCACGTGGTGGATCGTGGTCGTGACGTCATCGTCGAGCGTGCCCGGCTCGCCGTGCTCCGTCAGCCGGATCAAATTCCCGCGATCATCCCAGTCGCGCTCCTCGCTCGTCTGCTTGCCAGGCGCGCTCGGGTCCGTGGTCTTCCCCTCGTACCACGACGTCGTCCGCAGCTCTTCCTCGGGGAAGAACGAGCCCGTCAGCGCCGGCTCCCCCCCGGGCGCGCGATACGCCACCTGCTGCCGGCTGAACAGCCGCCCCTCGGCGTCCTGCTCGATCACCTCCGCCGCGAGCCCGCGGCGGTAATAGTCCTGGTTGTGGTACCGCGTGACGAGCTGCGAGCCGTCCTCCCGCGTCGCCGTCACCTGCGCGAAGCCGTAATCCTCGCGCTCAGCGCGGTCATAGAACCCGCTCTGGTGGTAATCGAACGTGTGGACATACGCCGGCGTGCCCATGCCGTCGTCGACCTCGACCTGCGACAGCACCCACTTGCTGCCGGGCATGTCCACGCTCAGCTCGTCCGGGCTGCTCGCATACGCCACCCTGTTGCCCTCGCGGGCATAGTCCAGCTGGAAGCTGCCGCCAAGCGGCCGGACCACGCGCCGGAGCCGGTTCGTCTTGCCCGTCAGGTTCAGCCGCGCTCGCAGCGCGGTGTCGCTCTCGCGCAGCATCCCATCGCTCAGCTTCAGCACGTGATCGACCGTCCCGTCGCCGTCCAGGTCGTTCCACCCCAGCTCGCTCCGACCGTCGTTCAATCCGAGCTGCGCCGCGATCTCCAGAACGAGGCACACGTACGGCGTCGTGATCTTGATCGGCACGCCATAGCCCGCGTTGAACGCCGTCGTCTCCGAGAACGACAGCGCATCGTTGCTGCCGTTGATCTCCTTCGTGAAGTCCTTCTCCAGTTGAACGCCCCACGGCAGCCCGCCGCTCACCGCCGGTGCGCTCCACTTCTCCTCCGGTCCGAAGCCGTCCCCGAGGTTCAGCCTTACCCGGTAATAGTCCTGTCCGGGCTGCTTGCTCACCCGGTCGGGCAGCCCATCGCCGTTCAGATCCACGAAGTCGGCCAGCGTCCGGCTCACCGTGTGCGCGATGCCGCCGCCGATCCCCGCATACCCCACCTGAAGACTGTTCGTCGTGTTGTCCTGCACCCGCATCGACGAGAGCTGCTCCGCCGACCAGAGCCGGCTCATCGCCGTCAGCGGGTCCCCGTCGACCTCCGGCAGCGGCTCGAACGGATCGTCGCTCGGATCGAGCGCCGCCCAGGCGCGCTCGTCCCCGAAGCGATAGCCCAGGTTCAGCCGTACATGGAGCACGCCGCCCGCGCTCCTCACCTTGTCCGGGAGCCCGTCGCCGTTCACGTCGAGCAGATCGCGCGTCGTCTGCGACGTGCCCCAGCTCTTGCCGAGCGACGGCAGCACGCTGAGCACCGCCGCCGTCGTGCCGCTCGCCTCGAGCTTCTCCGCCACCGCCGACGCCGCCGACCCGAAGCCGAACCCGAAGCGCGCGCTCATGCTCTCGATGACCCGGAAATCCCCCGGCCCTTCGAGCGCCAGGTCGCCATACTCGCCCGGCTGCTGCCCGTCGCAACGGCCGCCATCGCACGTCTGGAGGCGCACGCCGCCCCGCGTGACCACATCCGGACGCCCGTCGCCGTTGACGTCGATCAGCTCCAGCTTCGACTCGGTCGTCCCGGTCGTCACCTGGAACGACCCGATCAGCGCGACATCCGCCGACGCCGAGCCGTTGTGGCTCTTCCGCAGCCCCGGGACGTTGGCCACATCCTCCGGCCTGACCCCGCCGACGCGCGACGGCTTCAGCTCCCCGGCCGTGATGTACATGTCCGCGCCCGAGCCGCGGAACACAGGGCCGCTGACGCTGCCCACCAGCGGGAAGCCGGCGTCCTCCGGCGACCAGCCCGCGTGGTAGCCCTCCCAGTGCGGCTCGACGCGCGTGAAGTAAGGCGGCTCGTTCTCCTCGGGCCGCTCGTCGAGCAGGTTCGCGTCGAACGGGTACTCCGTTGTCCACTCCCCGTAGCTGAAGCCGCGGAACCCGCCGACCATGTCCCGCGGCGCGCCGCCGAGCCCGCTGTCGCTGAGCTGTACGGGCATGACGATCGACGCCTCGGGCACCGAGATGGGCCCGCCATCTCCCGGCAACGCCTCGAGCCCGCAAACCCGCCTGCCAGAGGGCGCGCCGGGCCTCTCCGCGCACGCCTCGACCTCGCGGCACCTCCCCGGCTCCGCGTCATGGCCGCACACCTCGGTGTACCGGGCGAACCCCTGGTACTGCACACGCAGCGGGTCGACCCTGTTCTCGCTGAGCTCGGCGTACAGGAACAGGAGATCTCCCTGGAGCACCGCGACCGGCCAGGAGATCTCGGTGCTGAGCTGCGCTCCCGAGACCGTCGTCCGGTGCAGCTCGGCCCGCTCCCCCGAATCAACGTCCTGGCGCACGAGCCACACATCGAACGCATCGTCCGCGTCGGTCCGGACGAAGCTCGCCTGCACGGTGACCTGTCCGTCCACCCCTGCGGCCCAGCCCGGCACGCTCCGGTCGAGCACCGAGAAGTCGTCCGCGAAGTCGTAGATGTACAGCGGACGCCCGAGCGCGTCGACGCGCCTCATCTCGCGCGGGTGTATCGGCTCGCAGATCTTCGACGCGCAGGTCTCCGCGTAGCGGATGCGCGGGCTCCAGCGCGTGCTGTCCCCCTCGATGTCCTCCTTCGGGTCCACCCGGAAATAGAGCGCATCCAGCCGACGGACGCGGACGCGGATGCCGCTCCCGCATCCCCCCTCGCCCTCGGGAACACACGCAGCCTCGCTCGGCCCGATGTCCCGTTGCCAGAGCAGCCGTGAATAGCTGTTCCCCAGGTCGCCCGGCAGCAGACTGGCGACCGCCTTCGTGATCGACGCCGTCACCCCGTCTCCCGCGCCGCCCCCGGCCAGCGACACGCCGCCCTCGATGACGACGATGCCGTCGATCGGCGGCGACCATTTCACCAGCGCGCTGGTCCGGTAGAACGCCTTGCCGAGCTCCGCGACCTGCTCGCCGTCGCTGAAATCCTCGTCGACGGTGAAGCCGGCGCCCCTTGCGCCCGACCCGAGCCGCGCGTTGTTCGGGTTCAACGTCGCCCCGCTCCCGTCGAGCAGCTCCGGGAAGCCATCACCGTTGATGTCGAGCAGCATGCTCTGCGCGGTGGCCGTGCTCCAGGCACGGTTGATCCCGGCGCCCCCGAGCTCCTGGAAGAAGTGGATCGCCCCCTGAAGGCTGGCCGTGATCTGGTGCGTGCTGCCGACGCTCTCCGGCGAGAACGCGTTCGGGCTCGACCGATCCGGCAGCGCGTTCAGCCAGACTCCGTTGCTTCCCAAGAAATCCGGGAGCCCGTCGCCGTTGATGTCGGTGAAGGCGACCTGCTCCTCGTCCGCGCCGAACGAGACGCCGACGCCCAGCCCGCCATGCGGATCGCAGATCGGCGGCCCCGCGCCGACGAACGCGCTGAGCCCCCCTTCGATCGAGCTCGTCGCCCCGAGGCCGTCGCGCCCCTCCGCCGGACGGCTCCACTCGGTCGGCGACGCGAAGACCTGAAGCCTGCCGTCTTGCTGCTCCAGGCCGAAGTACTCGAACGTGTGCTCGTAGAGCTGCCCGGCGTCGCCGTTCCCGTGGAGAGCGATGCTCCTGAGGAGCGACTTGGAGTAGTGCCGCGCGTCGGGCTCGTCGTAGGCGAAGTTGTAGCTCCGGATGATCTCCTCGGCGCCGGGCGCCTCGCCCAGGGTCACGTCGATGCGCTCGAGCCTCCGCGTCGTTCGCACCTCGAAGCCCGCGCGCGCCGAGCTGAGGACGTCTCTCCGCTGCGCGCCGTCGTCCAGGAGGAAGTGCACGTGGTAGTGCGCTCCAGGGAAGCCGCTCTCGTGCTCCGTGTAGTCGATCCGCTGCGGATAGAGCTGCACCCAGCCCGCGCCCTCGGGCGCGTCCTCGAAGTACGAGACGAGCATCCGGTTGCCGAAGGTGTCTTCCACCCGCTCGAGGCTCCAGCGGAAGACGCCGGCGTCGCCCGACGGGTCCGAGAGGCGCGCGCCCGCGCTCTCACCATAGGTGTACCGGGTGCCGTTCTTGTCCGTGACCACCCAGTGATAGCTCCAGGCGTCGGCCCCGAGGCGCTCGATGCGATCGAACGCCCCCTCGACGCGCCGTTCATAGCGGCCCGGCTGATCGGGGATGGCCCGGAGCATCTGCCCGTCGAGCGCATAGAGCTCGTCGCCCGTGTAGCGCGGGACGCCGAAGCGCGTGTCGATCTCGATCGCGGAGACGCGCAGATCCCACCCCACGCCGAGCCAGCCGTTCCCCAGCTCGCTCTCGTACGTGACGGCGAGCCCCGGCTCCATGCCGTTCCGGCCCGGCGGCACCTCGATCGGGTACGCGATCTGCGCGGTGCCCCTGCTTGTCGCCTCCGGCGGCTCGATGAACGACACGCCGGCCGAGGGGCTCGCGAGCTCGATCCCCTTCATGGCGTTGGGATCGAACGACTGCGCCCCCGGCTGGTCCGGCATGGCGACCGTCGCATTGACGAAGTCGGTGAAGTGGTCCGTCAGGCTCGTGAGCTCGCGGGCGCCGCCCTCGCCGGCGCGCCCGAGCTTCGTCCATTGCGTCGCCGACTCGTCGAAATAGAAGCCGAAGACCTCCTTTGCGCCGGCACCGTCCGGGAGGCGCTCGCCGTCGATGGGGAGCGTCAGCTTCACCGGCTTCCTGAACCTGAGGCCGTGCGGACCGAAGCGGAACGCGCGCCCCTCCGGCGTCACGTTGCGCATCGCGCGCCCCATCGGCTGCACCTGGACGGGCGTCAGCGGCCGGATCGTGAGGCGCGTCGCCTGCTCCAGCGCTCCCGCCGGGATCTCGAGCGTGGCGCCCGCGAACGAGAGCACGGCGCCCTCGTCAGGGCTCACCACCGCGCCATACGGGGCGCCCTCGTCCACGACGAGCCCGCCCGGCGCCGCGCTCGCCGCGGCGCCTTCCACGCACGGGCCGAGCTCCACCTCTCGACCGAGCCGCGTGCCGTCCTCGAGCCGCGCCTCGAGGCGCGCCCTCCACGTCCGAAGACGAGCGCCTTCAGGCTCCGACAGGGTGAGCTCGAAGCTGCCGTCGTCTCCCAGCTCCACGGGCATTGCATCGGCGAAGAGCCGCGCTCGCGGCGCGCCCTCGCCGGGGAGATCGAGGAACCCGCGCACGTACGCTCTCCCATCGACGCACTCGCCGTGCAGCGGTGCGCTCAGCGCGATCCGCCGCGAGCGGGACGGGATGGGGCTCGCCGCCACGGCGACGTCCGACACCTCGGCGCGGCTCCCTTTCGCCGGTCGGACCTGCACCGAGGCGGTCTCGGGCCAGGTCGCTTGAGCCGGCAGGTCGAGCCGGTGCCAGCCCGGCGAGAGGTCCTTCAGGTCGAAGCGCAACCCCTTCGCCCCCGCGCCGGGCGCTATCTCGATCTCGCCGGCGCCCGCGCCGGCCAGCTGGAAAAGGAGCGCGTGCGGCGCCACCCGCGCGCCGAAATCGATGCTCAGCGGCCCATCGCGCCGCGCGCGCTCGCCGCCGGCCGATCGCGCGGCGGCGCGCGCCTCGAACACGCCGGCGTGCGGGATCCCGACCACCCGGAGCGCGCGCACGGTGTACCCGCGCTCGTGATCCGCCTGAGGGCGGAATCGCACGACGTTGTCGCCGCGCTTCAGCCACGCGGGCGCGATCTCCTCGACCTGCAATCCGCCGTCGGAGGGCGCTTCCGCCCGGAAGCCGCCGCGCGGCGCTGCGCCGTTCAGCTGCCGGCTCACGCTCGACCAGTGCCCGCGCCCCTCGAGCTCATAGACCAGGAACGCGCGCGCGAGCGCCCGTGGATCGGTGTCCACGTGAAACGACAGCGACCGCTCCCCTCCCGTGCGCGTCACCGCCGCCCGCTCGGACATCGCCGGGAACTGGTAGGCGCCGGCGAGCTTCCCCGCGAGCACGCGGTCGGCGAGCTCCACCTCCGCCAGGCCGCGCGTGGGGGCGGCGGCGGTCCAGAGCACGATCTCCTGCGGCCCGCGCTCGCCCGAAGGGTGCCACTCGAGCACGACGTGCTGCGCCGTGACGGCCAGGGGAAAGCGTGTCCAGCGCTCGCCCGTGTCGCGCAAAGGCACGTCGACGAGCCCGGGTACCCCATGGATCCCGGCGCCGTCTTCCACATGCACGGTGAGCGTGCCCTCGCTGCGCCCGTACAGCGCCATCGCCTCGAGCGCCGTGGGATGAGCCAACGTGACCCGGACCCGGACCACCTCGCCCGTGTCGCTGTGAAGCCCCGTGTCGGCGCGACCGTCGAACAGGCGCCATGCGTCCGCTCCCCGGCCGGCGCCGGTCACGCGGACGTCCGCCGGCAGGGCGGCGAGCGGCACCACGGCGAGCCCCTCCGGTGCGCCCGTAGCGCCACCTGCGCTCGCGAGCGCTGCTGCGTCTCCGGCGAGCGCCGCCGCGAGATCACCGCCGCCGCGAGCTGAGGTGAGCTGCGCGCGAAGGGGCTCGCCCATCCGGCGCAACGTCAACGCCTGAGCCCACGCCTGGAGCGGCGCGCTCACCACCATGAGCAAGAGAACGCAGCTCGCACACCACCGCCCCACCCATTTCACCCACCCGGATGTCATTGCTTGCCTCCGCCGCGGCGAGGGGAGCAATCGCGGAAAGAAATAGCAATTACAAACAAGGATGGCCGGGGACCTCCCCGTGAAAAGGCCCATGAAAAGCGCCGCAATCCCTCCATCCGAAGCACGATTCCTGCGCCTCCGTCCATGGTCCCTCCCGCGGGCCATCGAATTCGGCCTACTCAGCCGCCGGAAGCTCGGCTAGCGTTCCACGCTCCGGCAACACCCTGAGCTCGCCTCTCTGGCCTGCCGGTGCATCGCGGGGGCGGGCCAACCACGCCATGACGGAGGTAACCTTGCGTAATCTCACGATAGGAGACCTGAAGCTCGCCTTGCGCGACCTGCTCGACGAGAGGTCCGACGAGCTGCGCCTGTCGGCGACAGGCAAGCTGTACGAGCGACGACTCAGAGCAAAGCAGAAGGAGATAGACGCCATCCCCGACGCCGCGGGCACGCAGGCGCCGCTCGCCAGGGAGCTCTCCGAGGCCGACGTCCGGCACGACGGGCTCGGGGCGGCCATCTTCTTCCTCTGCAAGGCCATCGAGGCGCACCCCGCCTTGCCGGCGGCGCTCAAGGACGCGGCGGCGACCGCGCAGCAGACGTTCGTCCCGAAGCTCGAGGTGCTCCGCGCCCCCTACGCCGACGAAGCGTCGGCGGCGCTCGACAACCGGCCCGAGCTGGCGCGGCTCAAGGCAGAGCTGAAGTCCGCCGCCACCCCCGGCGGGGGCAGCCTGCACGACTGGGTGAAGGCGTTCGTCGCCGCCGGCGACGACATCGACAAGCTCCTGCGCAGGCGCGCCACGCTCCTCGCCACCGGCGAGAACGCCGCGGCCACCGGGCCGCTCCGCAACGCCACGGTCGGGCTGCTGGGTCGCTTCCGGGAGGCGCTCCGGGACGAGATCCAGGAGGAGGGCAGCGCGCTGCCGGCGGACCACGAGGCGCGGCTCTTCGCCTACATCGACAAGCTGAACGCCGATCGCGAGCGGGGTGCGCGCGGGCGCGCCGCCCCGGAGCCGGCCGCCCCCGCAGAGCCGCCGGCCGCCCCCGACGTCCTCACCGCCCCCGATCTGTAATCGACGTTCATTCCCGCGACCTGGCTGGGGAGCCCACGCAACGGCCTCCGCCCAGATCCCGATCTATCCGCCGCCTGCCCGACCACGTCCCCGCGCAGATCCCGACCTACCCGCCGCCTGCCCGGCCACGCCCCGCGCAGATCCCGACCTACCCGCCGCCTGCTCGGCCACGCCCCTGCCCATGTCCCGACCTACCCGCCGCCTGCCCGGCCACGCCCCTGCCCAGATCCCGACCTACCCGCCGCCTGCCCGGCCACGCCCCCGCGCAGATCCCGACATGCCCGCCGCCCGCTCGATCAGGTGGTGCCCAGCGGAGGACAGTCGGCTTCGATCCTCATGCCCGCCTTCCTCCTGGGTGCCCCCGCATCCTAGGATGCGCCCGTGTCAGTCACCCCCGAGCAGGGCAATTTCGTGCGCGTGCGCTCGCGCCTCTACCTCGTCGACGAGGTCGCGCACGACGCGCCCGAGGAGGACGCCGTCGTTCACCTCTCGTGCCTCGACGAGGACGCCCAGGGCGCGCGGCTCTCCGTGCTCTGGCAGAGCGAGGTCGACGCGCAGATCGTCGACGCGGCGAGCTTTCGCGAGGTCGCCGCCCGCGGGCTCGACGCGCCGCGCACGTTCGCCGCGTACCTGCACGCGCAGCGGTGGCACTGCGTCACCTCCACCCGACCGCGGCTGTTCCAGGCGCCGCACCGCGCCGGGATCGAGCTCCACGCCTACCAGCTCGAGCCCCTCCGCAAGGCGCTGCTCCTCCCGCGGGTCAACCTCTTCATCGCCGACGACGTCGGGCTCGGCAAGACCATCGAGGCCGGCCTCATCCTCCGCGAGCTCCTCATGCGACAGCGCGTGCGCCGCGTCGTCGTCGTGGCGCCGCCCTCGGTGGTCGTCCAGTGGCGCGAGGAGCTCGAGTCCCGCTTCGGCCTCTCCTTCGTGGTCCACGACCGCGAGTTCGTCGCGAGGAAGCGCCGGGAGCGCGGCTACTCGGTCAATCCGTGGATGACCCACAACCTGTTCATCATCTCCCACGCCCTCGTGCGCGACGAGGCCTACGTCGCGCCCCTCCGCGCCTGCCTCCAGAAGGACGGCGGCGGCTCGATGATGATCCTCGACGAGGCGCACAACGCGGCGCCCGCGAGCGGCGCGAAGTACGCCATCGACTCGAAGCTCACGGGCGCGGTGCGCGAGCTGGCCGAGCTCTTCGAGCACCGGCTCTTCCTCTCGGCGACGCCTCACAACGGGCACTCGAACAGCTTCACGGCCCTGCTCGAGATCCTCGACCCGCAGCGCTTCACGCGCGGGATCCCGCTCGAGGAGCCGCAGCGGCAGCTCGACCCGGTGATGGTGCGCCGCCTCAAGTCCGACCTCCGCGAGGTGAAGGTCGCGTTTCCCCGGCGCGAGGTGAAGCAGATCACCCTCGATGGCCTGCCTGACAACGCGCCCGAGCTCGTGCTGTCGCGCCTGCTCGAGCAGTACCGCGAGCTGCGCGCCCGGCGGCTCGCCCAAGCGTCGCGGAGCGCGCAGGCGGCGGCCGGGCTCCTGGACATCTCGCTGCAGAAGCGGCTCCTCTCCTCCATCGAGGCGCTCCGCTGCACGCTGCTCACCCACCGCGACTCGCTCCGCAAGGCGCGCGAGAAGAAGCAGAAGGAGATGGGCGCCCGGCCCCCCTCGCCGGTCGCGCCGGTCAGCGAGGAGCAGCTCGACCTCCTGCGCGAGGCGCCGGGCGCCGACGACGAGCGGGCCTGCGTCAGCGAGGACGAGCTGCGGCGCGAGGAGAGCGCGCAGATCGAGGCCGCGACGCGCGCGTCCAGCGAGGCGACCGAGGCCGAGGAGCTCGCGCTGCTCGACCGCATGATCGAGGTCGCCGAGGCGCACGCGAGCGCGCCCGACGCGCGGGTCGAGCGGCTCGTGGCCTGGATCCGGGAGCACCTCTGCCCGGACCTCCCCGCGCGCGGGGCAAGGCCCGCGAAACCCGCCCGCTGGCTCGACCGCTGCAAGGGGCGGGAGCACGCCGCGCGCGTCCTCATCTTCACCGAGTACACCGACACGAAGCGCTACCTGGAGCAGCAGCTCGAGGCCGCGCTCGCCTTCACCGACCGCAGCGAGGAGCGCGTCGAGGTCTTCCACGGCGAGATCGCCAGCGAGGCCAAGCGCGAGGAGATCAAGAAGGCCTTCAACGGCGATCCGGCCGAGCACCCGGTGCGCGTCCTGATCGCCACCGACGCCGCGCGGGAAGGCGTCAACCTCCAAAGCCACTGCGCGGACCTCTTCCACTTCGACGTCCCGTGGAACCCGAGCCGGATGGAGCAGCGCAACGGGCGCATCGACCGCAAGCTGCAGCGCGAGGAGGTGGTGACCTGCCACTACTTCCTGTTCGCGCAGCGCGCCGAGGACCGCGTGCTCGAGGTGCTCGTCGACAAGACGCGCACCATCCAGAAGGAGCTCGGCAGCCTGGGCGCGGTCGTCGAGGGGGAGCTCCTGCGCCTGCTCTCGAACGGCATCCCGCTGCGGCAGGCGGCGGCGCTCTGCGGGGCGATCGGCGCGGTGAACGGGGCGCCCGGCCCCGACGAGCTCGAGGCCTCGCGCGAGCGGCGCGCGCCGCTCGAGAAGCAGCTCGCCACGCTCCGCGCGCTCCTCGAGGAGTCGCGCGTGCACCTCGGGCTCCGCGGCGGCGACCTGGAGCGCGCCCTCTCCGAGGCGCTCCGGCTGCTCGGCGCCGAGCCGCTGCAGGCCCTCGACCCCGCGCGGGACCGGCTCCCCTCGGGCAAGCCGGCCCCGCCCGGCGCGTTCGCGTTCCCGGCGCTGGATCGGCTGCCCGGCGCCGACCCGGGCTGGGCAGAGCTCCTCGACGCGCTGCGCGCGCCGGAGAGGCCGCGGGACGTCGACCTCCGGGCATGGCGGCGCGAGGCGACGCTCCGGCCCGTGGTCTTCGCGGACACCGGCACGCTCGACGCCGAGGTCGTCCACCTCCACCTCGAGCACCGGATCGTGCAGCGCCTCCTCGGGCGGTTCCGGTCCCAGGGGTTCCTCCACAACGATCTGTCGCGCGCGACCGCCGTCGTCGTCGAGGAGGCAGAGCCGAAGGTCGTGCTGCTCGGGCGCCTCGGCCTGTACGGGGACCACGCGTCGCGCCTGCACGAGGAGGTCATCCTGGCGGCCGCGCCCTGGGTCGCCCCCGTTGTGCGCAAGACAAGGCTCCGCGGGCTGGGGCTCGACCACCACGACGCGGTCCTGCGGCAGATGGACGACGGGCTCGCGCGGGGCGAGCGCCCGCACGACAAGGTAAGGGAGGACCTGGCGGCCGCCGCCGAGCGCGACATCGAGGAGCTCTTGCCGCTCCTCGTCCAGCGCGGCGAGTCCGCGGGCAAGCGCGCCGAGGAGGAGCTCGGCAAGCGCGCGGCAAAGGAGGCGGCCGACATCCGCAAGGTCCTCGAGGCCCAGCGCGCGCGCATCCGGAAGCACCACGACGCGCCCCAGCAGGAGCTCTTGTTCAACGATATCGCCCGGCGCCAGGTCGCGTCGGAGCGCGCCTTCTGGGAGACGCGCCTGCGCACGATCGACGCCGAGATCGCGTCGGAGCCGCAGCGCATCGATCGGGCCTACGAGGTGCGGGCGCGCCGGCTCGACCCGCTCGGGCTCGTCTACCTCTGGCCGAGGACAGGTTGATGGCAAGCAGCACGACGACCGCGCAGAGCCGCGATCTTCAGGCGCACAAGACGTGGCTCGGCCTCCTCGAGGGCCAGCGCGTGGGCATCGTCGTCACGCCCCCGGCGCTCGTCGCGGCGCAGGCGTACGCGAACACCGACGTCATCCCGGCGCAGAACGCGCTCCTCGGGCTCCTGACCGACAGGCCGCGCGACCTCCGCGACGCCATCGCCGAGCGCTGGGGAGAGAGCGGGGACGTGGTCCTGAAGCGGCTCGGGCCCTTCTGCGAGGCGGTGCTCGGCTGGCGGCCGGACGACCTCTGCCCTGTCGCGCCGGACGACGCGCGCTGGTCGGTGCACCTCCCCGAGCAGCGCGAGACGCTCTCGCCGACGCACGTCCTGATGGACCCCGACGCCCGCGGCGGGCCGCCCGCGCCGCTGCTCCTCGTGCGCGAGGAGCCGGCGAACACGGATCTCGACGCGCTGCCGCCCGAGCGGGCCGACGGCGGCGGCTGGCGCGCGAGCCCCGAGACGCGCTTCGAGCGGCTCCTGCGCGACACGGGGGTCTCCCTCGGCCTCCTCTTCAACGGGGCGAGCCTGCGGCTCGTGTACGCGCCGCGCGCCGAGACGCCCGGGCACCTCACGTTCCCGGTGCGGGCCATGTGCGAGGTCGGCGGGCGCCCGATCCTCGCCGGCCTTGTGATGCTGCTGCACGAGAGCCGGCTCTTCACCGGCCCGAAGGCGCAGCGGCTCCCGGCGCTCCTCGTCGAGAGCCGCAAGTACCAGAGCACCGTCTCGACCCAGCTCGCCGGGCAGGTGCTCGACGCGCTCCACGCGCTTGTGCGCGGGTTCCAGGCGGCCAACGAGGTCGACCCGCGCGGGCGCGGCGAGCTCCTGCGCGAGGTGCTCGTCGAGGACCGCGCCCAGGTGTACGGCGGGCTGCTCACCACGCTGATGCGCCTTGTCTTCGTGCTCTACGCCGAGGACCGCGCGCTCCTGCCCGCGGGCGGGATCTACCCCGGGAGCTACTCGGTCACGGGGCTGTTCGAGCGGCTGCGCGAGGACGCGGGCCGGCACCCCGACACGATGCACGCGCGGTACGGGGCGTGGGCGCAGCTGCTCACGCTGTTCCGGGTGCTCCACGACGGCGCGCACGCCCGGGAGATGCAGATCCCGCCGCGCGCGGGGCACCTCTTCAATCCCGACGCGTACCCGTTCCTCGAGGGGCGCGCCCACGGGACGCGCCGGGGGAAGGGCGAACGGATCACGCCGCCGCTCGTGTCGGACGGGGTGATCTACGAGGTCCTCGGGCTGCTGCTGTACCTCGACGGCGACCGGCTCTCGTACCGGGCGCTCGAGGTCGAGCAGATCGGCTCTGTGTACGAGGCGATGATGGGGTTCACGCTGGAGCAGGCCCGGGGGCGCTCGATCGCGGTCCTGCCGCACCACGTGGTGATCGGCCTGGAGGAGGCGCTCGCGCTGTCCGAGACGGCGCGCGACAAGCTCCTCGTCGAGGCCGGCTGCAAGCTCGCCGACGCCGCGCAGAAGGCGTGGAAGTCGGCGAAGAACGAGGCGGCGCTCGTGGCCGCGCTCGGGCGCAAGGTCTCGCCGCAGACCCCGGACGTGCTCCCGCAGGGCGCGCTCTACCTGCAGCCCACCGAGGAGCGGCGGCGGTCGGGGAGCCACTACACGCCGCGCGAGCTCACCGAGCCGATCGTGCGGACCACCCTCCAGCCGCAGCTCGACGCGCTGGCCGCGGGGAAGACGCCGCGGGCCGAGCAGATCCTCGCCCTCAAGGTGTGCGACCCGGCGATGGGCTCCGGCGCGTTCCTTGTCGAGTCGTGCCGCTTCCTCGCCGCGGCGCTCGACGCCGCGTGGGGCGTGCACGGCGACGCCCCCGTGATTCCACCCGACGAGGACCGCGAGCTCCACGCGCGGCGGCTTGTCGCGCAGCGCTGCCTCTACGGCGTCGACAAGAACCCGTTCGCGGTCGACCTGGCCAAGCTCTCGCTGTGGCTGTTCACGTTGGCCAAGGACCACCCGTTCACGTTCCTCGACCACGCCCTCCTGCAGGGGGACTCGCTTGTCGGGCTGTCGACGGAGCGGATCGCGTGCTTCGACTGGAAGGACACGGGCAAGCCATCGCTGCTGCTCCGGCCGCGCCTCGCGACGGTGCTGAAGGCGGTGGAGCAGAAGCGCGGCGAGATCCACGCGCTCAGCGATTCATCGGATGTGGCAGAGAAGTCGCGGCGGCTCGACGATGCGGAGGACCTGGTCGCCGATGTGCGGGCGATCGCCGATCTGGCGGTGCTGGCGTTCTTCTCCGAGAAGAAGGACGCGGCGCGCGAGAAACACAGGAAGCGCCTTGGCGATACCGTGGTCGAGCCGTTCCTGTCCGGGCGACTGAGCACGCATTCGTTGCGCGAGCGGGCAGACGAGCTGCGGACTCTCACGCCGCCGGTGACGCCGTTCCACTGGGAGCTGGAGTTCCCGGAGGTGTTTGCGCGGGAGAACCCGGGGTTCGATGCGTTCGTGGGGAACCCGCCCTTCGCGGGGAAGAACACGCTCCTGGCCAGCGGCGGCCCGCTCGCGGTCGACTGGCTCAAGGCTTTGCACGAGGGCTCCCATGGCAACGCCGATCTGGTCGCCCACTTCTTCCGGCGAGCGTTCTCGTTGCTCAGACGCACAGGTGCGTTCGGCCTCATCGCCACGAACACCGTGGCGCAAGGCGATACGCGAGGGACAGGGCTTCGCTGGATCGTGCAACATGGCGGGGTCATCTATGCTGCCAAGCGCCGGTACAAGTGGCCGGGAGCCGCCGCGGTGATCGTGAGTGTTGTGCATGTGCAGCGCGAGGGGTCCACGTTAACGCCGGAGCTCGATGGGAAGCCCGTGCCTCGGATCTCGGCATTCCTCGTTGCTAACGAGGTTGACGAAGACCCTGCTACGCTCACCACGAACCAGGAGCGCAGCTTTATAGGAAGCTACGTGCTCGGCATGGGCTTCACATTCGACGACACCGACAAAAAGAAGCGCGCCAGCACGCTCGCCGAAATGAAACGCCTAATTGATAAGGATCCACGGAACGCGGAGCGGATCTTCCCCTACCTCGGCGGCGAGGAACTCAACACGAGCCCCTCCCACGCGTATCATCGTTACGCGATCAACTTCGAGCAGATGACCGAAGAAGAAGCACATCGGTGGCCGGACTTGATGGAGGTCGTTGAGCGCAAGGTGAAGCCTGAGCGAACGGGGAACAAACGTGATGTCCGGCGGCGTTACTGGTGGCGCTTCGGAGAGCCCGCGCCCGCTCTATATAAAGCGCTCAACGGAAAAGCACGAACAATCGCAAACTCACAAGTAAGCGCACACCACGCATTTGCATTTCAACCAACCGACAGAGTTTTTGCTCATACGCTCAACGTATTCGCACTCGACTCGAACAGTGCATTCGCCGTGCTCCAAGCGCGCCCTCACGAATCTTGGGCTCGCTTCTTCGCCTCGTCCATGAAGGACGACGTCCGCTACACCCCCTCCGACTGCTTCGAGACCTTCCCCTTCCCTCCGGACTGGCAATCCAATCCCGTCCTCGAGGCCACGGGCAAGACCTACTACGAGTTCCGCGCCGCCCTCATGGTGAAGAACGACGAGGGCCTCACCAAGACCTACAACCGTTTCCACGACCCCGACGAGCGCTCCCCCGAGGTCCTGAAGCTCCGCGCGCTCCACGCCGAGATGGACCGCGCGGTGCTCGACGCCTACGGCTGGCAGGACGTGCCGACCGCCTGCGAGTTCCTCCTCGATCACGACGACGGGGCCGAGGACGACGACGAGGGCGGCAAGAAGCGGAAGCGAAAGCCCTACCGCTACCGCTGGCCCGACGAGGTGCGCGACGAGGTCCTGGCCCGGCTGATCGAGCTCAACCGCGTCCGCGCGGAGGACGAGCGCAAGCGCGGGGTGGCGGTGGCGCGCGACGCGCGCAAACTGGACGACGAGGACGACGATGGCGACGACTGAAGCAGGCGCGCTCCGCGCGTGCGGGAGCGCGTACCCTCCGCTCACCAGAGAACGTCATGCTTAGGCGGCTGGAGCTCGACGGCATCGGTCCGGCCGACAAGCTCACGTTCGGGCCGCTCGCCGGACGGCTGAACCTTATCACCGGCGACAACGGCCTCGGCAAGTCGTTCCTCCTCGATGTCGGCTGGTGGGCGCTCACGCGGACCTGGCCGCACTACCCGGCCGTCCCCAGGCGGCCCGACGCGTCCATCGGGTTCGCCTTCGACGGCGCCAAGGGGCTCACCGAGGACGTGTGCCCCTGGATCGCGAGGGCCCAGGACTGGAAGCGAAAGCGAGGGCGTCCATCGAACCCCGGCCTCGTCCTCTACGCGCGCGCGGACGGCGCGTTCTCGGTCTGGGATCCGGCCAAGAACTACCGTCTCTACCGCGGCGCGGACGGCAGCGAGCGGGAGATGCTGCCCGCCTATCACTTCACGCCGGGTCAGGTCCTCGATGAGCTCCGCGCCGGCGACAACCAGGTGGTCTGCCGGGGATTGCTCGACGACTGGACGCGCTGGCAGCAGTCCCATGACCCTCGCTTCGAGATGCTCTCCCGGATGCTCGAGGCGCTGTCCGAGGATCCGGAGGAGCCCATGAAAGCCGGCAAGCCCACACGGCCCTTCCTGGAGGACGTCCGCGACGTCCCCACGATCAAGATGCCTTACGGGGACGAGGTCCCGGTGATCTTCGCCGCGGCCGGGATGCAGCGCATGCTCAAGCTGGCGTATCTGCTCACCTGGGCGTTCTCGGAGCATGAGGAGGCGGCGCGGCGGCAGGCTCTTCCGCTCTCGGAGCAGGTCATCCTGCTCATCGATGAGCCCGAGACGCACCTTCACCCCAGGTGGCAGCGCGCGGTGCTCCCGGGGCTGCTCAAAACCGTCGGCGCGTGGGGAGCGCACGCGCCGCGTGTCCAGGTGATCGCCGCCACGCACTCTCCGCTGGTGCTCGCGTCGGTGGAACCGATGTTCGATCCCGAAGCTGACGCGCTCTGGAAGCTCGATCTCGTGGACAAAGCCGTGCGCATTGAGCGGGACGCGTGGCACAAGCGGGGGGACGTCAATCGCTGGCTGATGTCCGACGTGTTCGATCTCGACGCCGCGACGTCCGCGGAGGCAGAAGCCGTGCTCCGCGAGGCGCGGCGGTTGCTCAGGGACTCGAGCCCCGACGCGGCCGACCTCGGGCGGGTCAACGAGGCTCTCCTCCGCACGCTCCCCGAGATGGACCCCTTCCTGGTGCGCTGGCGGTACTACGTCCAGCAGCACGCCGGCGGGGAGTCTGCGTGATCCGCGTCCAACGAGCCGCCGAGCCCCCCGACTTCGACGCGAAAGTCCGCCAGAAGGGGAAGGCGGCGCTAGCGGAGCTGATCGGCTCCGCCGAAGCCCCCACGCGACGCGGACCCAAGCGGGCGAAGCTCGCCGACCGGGTCGAGGATATCCCCTCCGAAGCCCTCCCCGCGTTCTGGACGGAGGCACTTCCGGCGCTGCGGGCGGTCTATCGGAACATCTGCGCCTATCTCGGCATGTACATCGAGCCGGCGACGGGGCTCGCGACGGTCGATCACTTCAAGCCGAAGTCGAATCACAAGGCGCTCGCCTATGAATGGAGCAATTTCCGGCTCGCTTCGCATCAGATCAACACGAGCAAGGGCAATCACGAGGACGTCCTCGATCCCTTCGAGATCGAGGACGGCTGGTTCGTCATCGATCTGGGCACGTTCAAGGTCGAGCCTGCGGAAGGACTCGACGCCGACCTGCGCGCAGCGGTGATCGCGACGCGGGATCGGCTGGGACTGAACTCTCCGACGTTCTGCGCGAGCCGGGCCCGTTACCACGACCTCTATCATGGGCTGAAGACAGATCCGGACGATCCGGACGAGCCGCTCCCGCTGGCGTGGGTCCGTCGTGAGTGCCCGTTCGTGGCCCACGAGCTTCATCGCCAGGGTCGCCTCCGCCCTGTAGACCGGGAGCTCACCCGTTGACCTCGGGGCAGCGCCCCCGGGCCCATCGGAAGGCATGTGGCAGCGACGGTGCTCCGATGGGGTCCGAGCCCCGCCCGGCTTCCTGAGCGGCGGCGACCGGGCGCAGGCTTTCCGGTGGACATAACTCGGGAGAATCGCCTAGTACTTCGTACTCTGCGGGTCTGAGCTCCGTTTCTGGGGTGCTCACACGGCTGTTCGAGCTCGACCGCATGCGCGCGGGGGGACGAGCGGAAGCGCGGGCCGCGCGATGGCGCGCCGCGCAACCGCTCCCGGGAAGACGAGGAGACGCGAATGGCGACGACGGAAGCGACGAAGCGCACCGAGCCGGTGCAGGTCCGCGATCACCTCGTGGAGGTCCTCGGGCGCGACCTCGTGGGGGCGGAGCCGCACGAGGTGCTCTCCGTGGCGCCGTCCCGCTGGTACCTGACGGGGTTCCTTGTCCCGCGGGAGGCGCCCATCGAGGTGCGCGAAGATCCGGAGCCGGACGAGGAGCTCGCGAGCGTGGAAGGCGAGGACGGCGACGACGCGGCGCCCCCGGAGGTCGCGTCGGCGCGCAAGGCGTTCTTCCCGTCGTCGATCGGGCTGAGCGTGCTCGTCCCGGCGGCGACCCGCGTGCTGGCGGTGCGGGCCACGTGGGGCGAGTACGTGCGCGAGGAGGGGTCGGTCCGCCCCGCGCCGCAGGGCGAAGGCACGGAGTCGCCGGTGGCCGCTCGCCCATCCGAGCGCTGGCGGAGGTCGCCCCGGGAGGTCGCGCAGACGTTCGCGCTCCCGGCGATCGGAAAGGTGGCATATCCGCTCGCCGACGGCGTCAACCTCGTCGTCTCGGTGCGACGCGTGCCGGAGGGCGCCGGCGTCGAGCCGGGGGCGCGCGCCGTGGCCGCGTTCCTCGTGAACGACAAGGAGCTCACCGAGCGCGCGGCCAAGGACCGGGCGTTCCTCTTCCAGGCGAGGCTCGAGCTCCACACGGAGGAGCGGTTCCTCCCGCGCCCGAACGTCCGCGGGCAGGGCGGGGACGACCACGACGAGCAGATCGCGGAGCTGCAGTACCGCAACGTCTACGAGCACGCGGTCGGGCACGGCGTCGCGGCCGAGGCCGACGTCGTCGAGGGGCGCGCCTGCACGCGCGTGTGGACCACCTGGCTGCCGACCGCGGAGGTCGAGAAGGTCGTGCCCGGCGAGGTCAAAGGGGTCGAGCTCGGGATGGAGGCGCTCGCCGACGCCGGGTCGGCGGCGGAGGTGCGGGCGCTGCTCGAGGAGCTCCCGGCCAGGTACGCGCTGTGGATCGAGGACCAGGCGAGGACGCCGGTCGGCGAGCATCAACGCGAGGTGCTGGCCGGGCTTGTCGACGCGGCCGGCACGGTGCGGCGCCGGATGCTCGATGGCCTGGCCGCGCTCGACGATGCCGACGTCTTCCTGGCCTTCCGCCTCGCGAACCGGGCGATGGCGCGCGCGGCGCGGGCGCGCGACATCGAGAAGAAGAACGGTCCCCCCGCCTGGCGGCCCTTTCAGCTCGCGTTCTTGCTGATCAACCTCCGCGCGATGCACGAGCCGGCGCACCACGACCGCACCGTCATCGACCTGCTCTTCTTCCCGACCGGCGGCGGCAAGACCGAGGCCTATCTGGGGCTCGCGGCGTTCACCCTGGTCCTGCGCCGGCTGCGGAGCGGCGGGCACGCCGGCGCGGGCGTCAGCGTGGTCATGCGCTACACGCTGCGGCTCTTGACGCTCGACCAGCTCGGCCGCGCCGCCGCGCTCGTGTGCGCCCTCGAGCTCGAGCGGCAGGAGCGCGCCAGGCAGGGAGACACGCGGCTCGGAGCGTGGCCGTTCGAGATCGGCCTCTGGGTCGGCAAGGGCGCGACCCCGAACCGGATGGGCT
This sequence comes from Sorangium sp. So ce887, assembly GCF_051521455.1. Lineage (NCBI taxonomy): Bacteria > Pseudomonadati > Myxococcota > Polyangiales > Polyangiaceae > Sorangium > Sorangium sp. So ce887. The sequence continues at coordinate 9,837,684 of NZ_CP150354.1, forward strand.
CCGAGAAAGATTACGACCCGTCGACGGCGCGGATGAAGGTCAATGCGTACCAGCAAGCCTCCGACAGGAACCCTGCCCCGGTCCCGATCGAGAAGTGCCCGTGGTGCGACAGGAAGTTCGTCCCGAGCTCGTTCCGGCTGACGCCGACCCCGGCCCACCCGCAGAACCTCGAGGTCTACTGCGCGAACCGCGACTGCGCGTTCTCCGGCGAGCGCGCGCTCCCGATGCTGACCGTCGATGAGCCCATTTATCGCCGACTGCCGTGCTTCCTCATCGCGACCGTCGACAAGTTCGCGCAGCTGCCGTGGGTCGGGCGGACGGGCGCGCTCTTCGGCAGGGTCGACCGGCACGACAAGGCCGGGTTCTACGGCCCCTGCGACCCAGGGATCGGGCGCCCGATCGAGGGCGGTCCGCTGGCGCCGCCGGACCTCGTGATCCAGGACGAGCTCCACCTCATCTCGGGTCCGCTCGGGACCATGGTCGGGCTCTACGAGACGGCGATCGACGTGCTCTGCGAGCGCCCGGCGCCGGGCAAGGTGTTCGGCCCGAAGATCGTCGCCTCGACCGCGACCGTGCGGCGCGCGGAGGCGCAGATCAAGGCCCTCTTCGGCCGCTCCGCGGTCACGATCTTCCCGCCCCCCGGCCCCGACCGCCGCGACTCGTTCTTCGCGCGCACGGTGCCCGTGACCGAGCGGCACGCGCGGAAGTACCTGGGCGTCGCCGCCCCCGGCCGGAGCGTGAAGGTCGCCCTGCTGCGCGTCTACCTCGCGCTCCTCGCGGCCGGGAAGAAGGCGGTCGACGAGTCCGGGGTCGCCGCCGACCCGTACACGACGCTCGTGGGCTACTTCAACAGCCTGCGCGAGCTCGGCGGGAGCCGCCGGATCGTGGAGGACGAGGTCACCTCGCGCGTCCGCGGCTACGACGCGCGCCGGCGGGTCGGGCAGGAGGCCGGCGATTTCGCGACGCGCTCGCTGGGGGAGCCTGTCGAGCTCACGAGCCGCGAGCCGACGCACCGCGTGGCGAACGCGAAGGACCGCCTCGCATGCACGATGGACAGGCCCGAGCACGTCGACGTCGCGCTCGCGACGAACATGATCTCGGTCGGCCTCGACATCCAGCGCCTGGGCCTGATGGTCGTGTTCGGACAGCCCAAGACGACGGCCGAGTACATCCAGGCGACGAGCCGTGTCGGCCGCGACGACAAGAGGCCGGGCCTCGTGGTCACGCTGCTCAACTGCCATAAACCGCGGGACCGCTCGCACTTCGAGCGCTTCAACGCCTACCACGCCTCGTTTTACCGGGCGGTCGAGGCGACGAGCGTCACGCCGTTCTCGCCGCGCGCCATCGACCGCGGGATCGCGGCGGTCACGGTCGCGCTGGCGCGCCTGAGCATCCCCGAGCTGACGCCGCCGCGGGGCGCCGAGGAGATCGGCGAGAGCGCGCTGCGCGATCGCGTGAGCCGCATCCCGCTGCGCCTCGGCGCGCGCGCCGCGCAGGCGCACGTCGACAAGGACGAGGCGCCCGAGATCGCGCGCAGGGTGGAGAGGCGGGCGAGCGATCTCCTCGACTCGTGGCAGCGCACGGTCGAGAAGAACCGCGCCGTGAGCGCTGGCCTCCAGTACCAGCGCGAGGAGCCCACGCACCCGAATCTGCTGCGTGATCCGCTCGAGCCCGCGCCGGAGGACCGCGACCTGCGGAAGTTCAAGGCGCAGCGCTCGCTCCGAGACATCGAGCCCAGCGTGGATGTGTACCTGAGAAAGCCCGGCGGACGCCGGCAGGAGGACGGCTGATGTCAGCGCGCAGGCCGCGTTCGAGCGGCTCCCCCAAGGCGAGACCTCGCCCCGAGGGGCAGGTCCGCCGGAGCCAGGTGCTGACGACCTTCGGTCCCGGCGCGCTCGTCGATTTCCCGAAGCATGCCGCCATCATGGGTGGCCTCGAGTCGTGGGGAGATCCGGACAAGGAGGGGTTCCAGCAGGTCTTCGAGGAGCGGCTCGAGGCCGCGCTGCGCCATCGCGAGCAGAACCCCCGATTGCGCCTCTTCTCGCCGCCGTCGAGCCCGGACGCGCCCGATGCGCCGGCGCGCGGCATCACGGCCTTCGAGTTTCCTGGATGGTTCATCGAGCAGCCGGCGGACGCCCGGGTCGGCGAGGGCGGCTTCCGATCGCGCCGTCTGCTTCACTGGAGGGCGATCGAGCGCGGCAGCCACGGCAAGGTCGTCCCGATCCGGTTCGTCCGGGCCTGCCCGAACGGTCATATCGGCGACATCGACTGGAAGGGCTTCGCCCACGGGGGCCGCACCGAGTGCTCGCGCGAGCTCTTCCTGGACGAGCGCGGGACGAGCGGCGATCTCGCCGACATCCTGGTGCGCTGCGCCTGCAAGGCGAGCCGATCGCTCGTCGACGCGACGATGAAGGGCGAGCAATCACCCCTCGGCCCCTGCTGGGGGGACACGCCGTGGCTCCCTGGGGCGGCGCCGGGGGACGAGGGGGCGCCCGCTTGCGTCGATGAGCAGGGGAAGCCTGTCCGGAACAAGCTCCTCGTCCGCTCGGCGACGAACGCCTATTTCCCGCAGAACGTGAGCGCGATCTCGATCCCCGCGGACGCGGTCAAGCAGGCGCTCCGCGAGGCGACCGAGGCGGCGTGGGGAGATCTCGAGTCGGCCGAGGGCGAGGACGACATCGCGCACGAGCTGAAGAAGGCCAGATACAAGCACCTGCGCGATCGCTTCAGCGCGCGGGATCTGTGGGCCGAGGTGCAGCGCAAGCGGTCGGGGGTGAGCGAGGAGGGGCGCGGGATCAAGGCGGCCGAGCTGGACACGTTCCTTGCGATCCCGGAGTCGGCCGGGGAGGACACCCCAGACAAGGAGGATTTCTTCGCCAATGCGCTGTCGCTCGCCCCCGCGCGGCCCGGCGCCATGCAACGGATCTCGCGGGTGGTCCTCGTGCACCGGATGCGCGAGGTGGCCGTCCAGCTCGGGTTCACGCGCTTCGAGGCGCCGGCGCGCGACGTCGACTACGAGCTGTCGCTCGGCGTGCGCACGGCGCCGCTGGCGCGCGAGGTGACCTGGCTGCCCGCCGTCGAGAACCGAGGAGAAGGCATCTTCCTGGCGCTCGACCCCGGCGCGGTTGCCAGGTGGCGCGACAGGCGTCCGGTCGAGACGCGGGAGACGCGGCTCATCGCGGGGTTCGAGGCCTGGAAGAAGCACCGCCAGGTGAAGAAGGCGCGGTTTCCGGGCGTGACCTACGTGATGCTGCACTCGCTGTCGCACCTCTTGCTCACGGCCGTGTCCCTGGAGTGCGGTTACGCGGCGAGCTCGATCCGCGAGCGTATCTATCTGGACGGGGATCGCTGCGGCATCCTGCTGTTCACGGGCACCCCCGACGCCGAGGGGACGCTGGGCGGCCTCGTGCAGGTGGGCAAGAAGCTCGGCCACCACCTCGCCGCGGCGCTCGAGCTTGGCCGGCTCTGCTCGAACGACCCCGTGTGCGCGCAGCACCACCCGGACGACGCGCACGAGGAGCGGTTTCTCCACGGCGCGGCGTGCCACGGCTGCCTGCTCGTCTCGGAGCCTTCGTGCGAGTGGTCGAACGAGCTGCTCGATCGATCGCTTGTCGTGGACACGGTGGAGGATTCCGGCGCTGCCTTCTTCGCGGAGACGTGATGGAGCCGCTCGATGTCCCCAGCGAGACGCTGCTGCAGCTCGCCGACGCGCTCGAGGCGGGTCATGTGCGCGGCCCGCTCACGAAATTCGGCCTGCGCGCCTTCACGACGTCGGCGGGCGCTGTCCGCGCGCTGGAGGCGCTACGGAAGACGACGGGGAGCGAGGCCGCGCTCGCCGCCATGTGCCGGCTCGTTGTCGCGGAGCGAGCCGTCGCGACGGCGCGAGCGCCGAGGGTGGAGCTTGTGTGGACGGGGCCGGAGCGTGTCGGCGCGTCGTCGCGCGACACGAAGGTGGTCGTCGCCGAGCTCTTTGCCCGGGCACGGCGGTCGGTGCTCGTCTCGAGCTACAGCCTCGGGAGCGGAGCGACGCTGTTCGCGCCCCTCGCCGCGAGGATGGCGGAGATCCCGGCGCTGCGCGTCCGGATGTTCTTCGACCTCACGGTCGGCGACGATCGCGTCGCGGGGCTGCGCACGCGAGAGGCGTACGAGGCGCGCTTCGTCCAGCGCTTCCGCGGCTCACAGTGGCGCGGCGCGCGTGTCCCCGAGGTCTTCCACGACCCGCGCACCATCGATAACCGGATGATCAGCTTCCACGCCAAGTGCATTGTCGTCGACGAGGAGGTTGCCTTCGTCACCTCGGCCAACACCTCGGTGGCCGCGCAGCAGGAGAACATCGAGGCGGGTGTGCTCATCGAGGACCGGCTCTTCGCGCTCGCGCTCGGGAAGCAGTTCGACGATCTCGTGACGGCAGGGCTGCTCGTGCCGGTGCAAGGGTTGGCGTTGCGGTGAAAGATGACCAGCGCAGGCGCTCCCGATCGAGCTGTGAAGAGCCCGGCATGCAGCGGGACGCCGCCGTGGGCGGGGTCGGAGTGACCCCACACATAGGTCCTTGAGCGGTATCGTCGCCCCTCCTCACGTCGAGGAGAAGAACAGCTCCCGTGCCTTCGTGGCGAGGAGCTGGCACCGCGCACGGCGGAAGTCCTCGAAAGCCGTGTGTTTCCACAGCTTCGGGTTCATGGGGATCAGCTGCGCCTCGAGTGCCGCCCTCCCCTCAGGTGTCGACGCGATCTCCTTCAGATACTCCGACGGCTGCCGGTTCGAGATGCTCTGATTCGTCATGGGGGAGAGGAACGCCAGGTTGGCGAACGACGCGACCCGTGCCTCAAAGTCGGCCAGCTCACTTCGGAGCCGCTCAGCTTCGTCCTCATCGCCTTCGATCCTCGCTTCCTCGAAAGCGTTACGCAGCTTCCCCCGGTCCGCGTCGAAGCTCTCGTCGGGGAAGATGTGATGGAACTGCCACGTGCCCCCACCAGGGAGCGATGCGCCAATCCTGAGCGTCTGATCGAACCAGTCCACAGCACCCAGCCTCCGCGCCACCATGTAGAGCAGTGTCACGTAAGGGGATCTGAACCCCCCTTCGAGGAAGCTCTCGACGTCGAGCAGGTTGCTGGTTGCATGCTCCGGATCGAGCGGCTCTCGCGCGTGGTGGAAAAGTTGCCTCAGAGCCGCTTCCTCCGCCGTATTCTTGATGTCCGCGCCATACTTGGTCTGCCCGCGCACTGCATAGCGGCCGGACACGAGCGCGAGGATCAGCCAGCGCACCAGCGCGGTCCTGTCCGTTTCGTTTACCACAGGGTGCACTGCGAGATAGTGCGCGGCTACGGCCAAAGGATAGTACGCCTTCACGAACTTGAAGTTCGTCAGGTCGAGATCGTTGCGCATGACCTCGGTGAGCTGCTTGAGACCCCCGACCGTCCTCTGCCATGACGCCTCGTAGTTCTCGGCGGTCGCCTGCCGCAGGTACCTCGACCTGCTCTCGGGCTCGGGCGCTAGGTGCTTGACCAGGTGCTGGCCAGTGTGAACCGCCGTCCATACCAGGAACACGAACGAGGGGTCTTCTGCCTGATCGAAGCCCATCTCGGTGTTAAGCTGCCGGAGCACGTCGTACGTCTTGCGGAACACGCCGGGCCAGCGGAGCGAAATGCCGGACATGGTGAGCTGCGCTTCATTGAGCGGCTCGCCCTGCCGGTTAAGTCGCTTGAACACGTCAAGGACGACCGAGTAGGCCGAACCCACGATCTTCTGGGAGGGCATCTCGCGCTGCACGAGGATGTTGTTCAGCCAGTTGATCCTCTCGCCGAATGTCTCCTTCTGCGCGGGTGTGGCGTGTTGGAAGAAGTGCTGGCGCCCGGCTGCCTTGACGTACTCGACTGGGGCTCCGGCTGCATCACGCAGGATGTCCAGGCGGAGGTCGTTCGGTCCGGTGCTGAAGGTGAACTCCTGTCGTTCGAGGTTGAAGCGGAGCTCTACCTGCCCTGCAAGCACGAGGTAAAGCGCCGTGAGCCGCTGCTGGCCGTCGATGACCGCAACGCGGTTGCCTCCCGTCACCTCTTTCTGCTCCCGCCCGAACGATCGCATCGGGAAGTCGATCTGGTCCGGCGTCCAGAGCATGATCTGGCCCACAGGGAAGCCTTGGTAGAGGCTATCCCACAGGCCGCGAACGCGTTCGTCGTCCCAGACGAAGGTGCGCTGGAACTCGGGGAGGCCATAGCGTCCTTCCGCGACGTTGCGCACGTGTTGATCAACCTTGGGATTCTGGTTTTCGACGTTAAGGACGCTGTAGTCCATGCTGCCCCCATTCCTTGGCGTCGTAGTCTACACGTCCCGGTGATTAATGCGACATCTACTGGAGAACGATGCCGCGGCACCTCTCGATAAGACACAGGTACCCCGAGCTACTACTACCCCGCCAATTGTAAGCGTGATGCGCGAGCTCTCGCGCATATTGAGAAGAAGAAGGCCGGAGATCGCTCGAGGCAGAGCGGTCCGCGCCCGAGCCTCAGGACGGGCGTCGCCAAATCGGTCGGCCCTCGCCTCGGTCGGCTCCTGGCATGTCGCGACATGCCCGCCGCCTGCTCGGCCAGGCCCCCGCCCATGTCGCGACATACCCGTCGCCTGCTCGGCCAGGCCCCCGCCTATATCCCGATATCCCCGCCGCCTGCTCGGCGAGGCCCCCGCCCATGTCCTGACATGCCGGGATGCGTGGTCGAGCAGGCCCCCGCCATATCCCGACATGCCCGCCGCCTGCTCGGCCAGGCATCCGCCCATGTCGCGACATGCCCGCCCAGCCCAGCGGCGGCCCGCGCCGATCCGCTCACCCCCCCGCGAGCAGCCGCGCGATCTCCCCGCGCTGCCGCCGCGCCGAGCGCGCCAGCGACAGCTGCCCCGCCGCCCGCTGCAGGTTGTGCGCAACCCGCGTCGGGAACCGCGCCGGATCCCAGCCGAAATACCGGTCCTCGAACGCGTCCCGGCAGAACCGCGCCGCGAGCTCCAGCGCGATCCGCTCCACGGCGTCCGCGAGCGCCTCCCGCTCCTCCGCGCCGAACGGCCGCACCTCGCGGTAGCCGGCCACCGCGGCGGCGAAGACCTCCAGATCGAAGCGCGCCTCGGTCGCGTCCTCCCCGGCCGGGTTGCACCACGACCGCCATGCGTCGCCGAGCTCCACGTCGATCGACTGCAGCGCCAGCGTGTCGAGATCGAGCAGGCAGATCCCCTCTCCCGCGTCGGAGAAGCGCAGGTTCGAGATCTTGAGATCGCCGTGGCAGTGCCGCAGCGGCAGGTCGAGCCGCCCCTGCCACGTGCGCCACGCGTCGAGGATCGCATCTGCCAGCCGCTTCCCCTCCCCTCCCGTGGCCGCGCCGTCCAGCCGCTCCATGTGGAGCGCCGTGTCGTGCGCGCCGGCGCGGACGTGGCGGTACGCATGCTCGAGGTCGTCCACCGCCCGGTGGAACCGCGCGACAAGCGCCCCCGCCGCGCGCGCGAGCGCGGGCGAGCCGACCCGGTGGTGCGTGCGGCCAGGGACGAAGTCCATCACCCGCCACACCGCGCCCGCGCCATCCCGCGCCCAGAGGGCGCCATCGCCCGTGCGCAGCAGCCGCGGCGTCGCGAGCCCGCGGCAGGCCAGGTGGGCGGTCACCGCCTCGATGTCGTCGTGGACCTCCGGCGCGAAGATCGGGCTCACCCGCTGCACCACGAACCGCGGTGGCTCACCAGCCCCGCCGACCTCACCAGCCCCGCCAGCCCCGCCGACCTCACCAGCCCCGCCAGCCCCGCCGGCCACCCACGTTCCATTGATGAGGCCCTCGTCGTCGCAGCGGCGCACGGCGAGGCCGCGCAGAGGCGCCCATACGTCCGGGATCATCGGGGCCGGAGGCTACCCGCGCCCGGTCTCCGGCGGCAAGGAAGCCGCCTCCGGCACGGCCGCGGCCCCCCGGCGCAACGCCGCGGCCCGCCGGCGCAGCATCCACTGCGACCCGAGCCAGGCGAGCACGCCGGCGCCCAGGCCCAGCCAGGCGGCCGCCCCGGGGACGCCGACCCGCTCGACCAGCACGGCCCCGCCGAGCGACGTGGCGCACAGGCCGACCGTGAGGACCAGGTTGTCGATGGCCGAGAGCCGCCCGACGAAGCGGTCCGGCGACAGCCGCTGGATCTCCGCGCTCGACAGCACCCAGTTCGCCCCGCTGCCGAGCCCCCACACGAGCGCGACCGCGATCAGCGCCGCCGCGTGCCGGGTCACCGCGAACGCCGCGATCGCCGCGAACGTCACCCAGGCGGCCCCGGTCGCCGCGAGCTCGCCCCGCAGGCCGCGGCGGACCAGCGCGACGCCGACCAGCGGGCCGATCCCCGTCCCCGCGCCGCGCACGCACTGGAGCACCCCCAGCGTGAGCGCGCCCGTGCCCGCGAAGGCGAGCTGCGTCGCGAGCACGTTGAGCAGCAGCAGCGCCCCGCCGTTCGCCAGGTGGACCGGCGTCTTCGCGAGCACCGCGTCGAGCAGCGGCGGCCGCTCCCACGCGTGCGTCCAGGCGAGCGCGATGTCCCGCCGCACCGACGCGAGCGCCCCGAGCACGCCGCCCTCCGCCGGACGCCCCTCGGCCACCATCGACGGGAGCCCCCAGAGGAACAGCGCCGACAGGCCGAACGACGCCGCGTCCAGGGCGAGCGCCGTCGCAGGACCGAGCGCCGCGATCAGGCCGCCCACCGCCATCCCGACCGCGAACATGACGCTCCACGTCGCCGACACGATCGCGTTCGCCTCGAGGAGCTCGTCCGCCTCGACGACGTGGCGCAGCACCGCGCTCTGCGCCGGCAGGCGCAGCGCCCCCACCGACCCGCGGGCAAAGACGAGCACCTGCACCGCCGCCACGCTGCCCAGGACCGCGGCGCCGAGCATCGCGACCGTGAGCGCGCCCTGCACCACGCTCGTCGCGATGAGCAGCCGCCGCCGATCGAGCCGATCCGCGAGCACCCCCGCCACCGGCGCGAACAGCGCGTTCGGGAGGTGATGCCCGACGATGACCAGCGCGAGCGCCACGACCCCGCCCCCCTCGCCGCCCAGCGCGAGCAGGCTCACGGCGACGAAGCTCATCCAGTCGCCGAGCAACGAGACGATCTCGCTCAGCCAGACGCGACGGAAATGGGGGCGGCGGCGGAGCAGGCTCGGTCGGGGTTCCGGGCGAAGAGCGCCGGCCGGCGTCGAAGGGACACGCACGTGGAGGCTCCTTGTCGCGCGAGCGCTACCCGACCCGGTACGGCCGCGATCGCCCGCCATGCGCCGCGTACCCGCCCGCGCCGAGCCCGGCCGGACGTCGCTCCGCAGATCGCTCCGCAGGCGGCGTGGACGTACCGGACAGATCGTGCCTGCCGCTGTTCATCCAGGGCACACCGTGGTAATCGCGCTCTGCTTCATGCGGATCTGCGCCATCATTCCTGCCTACCAGGCCGAGCGCAACGTGGAGGACGTCACACGAGAGGCGCTCCGGGTCAACGGCCTGGACGGCGCCGTCTTCGTTGTGGACGACGGGTCGAGCGACCGGACGGCCGAGCGCGCGCGCGCGGCGGGCGCCACGGTGCTGATCCACCCGGAGAACCGGGGCAAGGGCGCCGCCCTGCGCACCGGGATGGAGCTCGCCCTCGCCGCGGGCTTCGACGTCGCGGTCACGATCGACGCGGACGGCCAGCACCCGCCGGAGGAGGCGCGGCGCCTCATCGAGGCCGACGCCGACCCCGAGGCGCTCGTGCTCGGCATCCGGGATCTCGTGTCGGCGGGCGCGCCGCGCGCGAACCAGATCTCGAACCGGATCTCGAACTTCTTCCTGTCGCTCTTCGCGGGCCGGCCCTTCGCCGACACGCAGTGCGGCCTGCGCCGCTACCCGCTCCGGACGACGCTCTCGCTCGGCGCGCGCGACGACGGCTACGCCTTCGAGGCGGAGATCCTCCTGCGCGCGGTGGCCGCCGAGATCCGCATCGTCGAGGTGCCGACCCGGGTCATCTATCCGACCGAGGAAGAGCGGCTCACGCACTTCGACAGCGTGCGCGATCCGGCGCGGATCGTGGGCCGGGTGCTGGCGACGCTCGCGCTCACGCGCGGGCTCCGCCACGTGCCCGCCGCGCCGGTGCCGTCCCCCGACGCGCGCCGCTCCGCCGTGGCGAGCGCCCTCGCCGCCGAGATCGACCCCCACCCGTCGCAGCCGACAGCGGCGCCCCCCTGATCCGGGGCGCAGGCTCTGGAACACGTGAAGGCCAGGGCCGGATCCAGCGCGGGCGCGGCGTCGGGCAGCGCCGCGTCCGGCCCCCCCGCGTCCGGCCCCCCCGCGCCCGGCCCCCCCGCAGGCGCGCTCCGGCGGCCCTCGCGCCTCGCCCGCCACCGGCGCAAGCTCGTCGCGGCCGCAGCGCTGCTCGCCGCGCCGGTCCTCGCGCACCTCGGCATCGGCGCCGCGACGCGGATCGAGCCGCCGCCGATCCGCGCCGTCGCCGGTGAGCCCGCGGCCGGGCCGGCGGGGCTGCGCGTGCTCGGGCCCGCCTACGCGCGCCGCCGCGGCCGGATCCTCGAGGCGCGCCTCGCCGGATCGCCGGAGGAGATCGGCCACCAGCACGGCCGGCTCTTCTACCCGGAGATGGTCCAGAACGAAGACACCCTCCACGAGCAGCTCCGCCGTTACGTGCCCGTCGCCCCGCTCCGGTGGCTCCTCATGGACCTCTCGCGCCTCCAGTTCCGCGGCGTCGACGAGGGCATGAGCGACGGCGTGCGGCGCGAGATCGCCGCGCAGGCCCGCGCCTTCTCGCCCGACCCGTTCGACGGGGTCCTCCCCACGTACCACCGCTTCATCTTCCTCCAGTCGCTCTACGACATCGCGCTCTCGTTCGAGCACTCCCCGCTCATCGGCTGCACGAGCTTCGCCCTCACCGGGGCCGCGTCGGCGGGCGGGCACGCGGTGCTGGCCCGCAACTTCGACTTCGAGGCCGGGCCCGTCTTCGACGAGGGCAAGGCGGTGTTCCTCGTGCACGAGCAGGGGAAGATCCCGTACGCCTCGGTGTCCTGGCCCGGTCTCGTCGGCGCGGTGACCGGGATGAACGCCGCCGGCCTCGCGCTCGTCGTCCACGGCGGGCGCGCCGGCGAGCCGCGCGCGGCGGGCGAGCCGGTCGTGCACACGATGCGCGACGTGCTCGGCCGCGCGCGGGGCGTCGACGAGGCGCTCGCGATCCTCGAGGCGCGCGCGCCCATGGTCTCCCACCTCGTGATGCTCGTCGACGCGGCCGGCGAGGCGGCGATCGCCGAGCGGGCGCCCGGCGTGCCGCTCCACGCGCGCCGCGGCCGCGGCAAGGTCCCGCTCACGAACCACTTCGAGGGGCCGCTCGCCGGCGACCCGCGCAACCGGCGCGTCGAGGCCGAGACCTCGACCCACGCGCGGCGCCGCCGCCTCGACGAGCGGCTCGCGGCCCTGCCCGACGGCGCGACCGTCGAGGCGGCGGTCGACGTCCTGCGCGACAGGCGCGGGCCCGGCGGCGCGCCGCTGCCGCTCGGCGACCGGCGCGCGATCGACGCGCTCATCGCGACGCACGCGGTCGTCATGGATGCGACGGCGCGCGTCCTCTGGGTCAGCGAGGGCCCCCACCTCGCCGGCCGCTTCCTGCGCTTCGACCTGGCGCGGCTGCTCGCCCCGACCTTCGACCCCGCGCTCGACCCCGCCGAGCCGGAGGCGCTGCCCGAGGATCCGCTGCTCACGAGCGGCGACTACGCCGCCTGGAAGCGCGCCGGCTCACCCCACGCGGGCGGCGAGCTCGGCAGCAGCGCGCCCGGCCCCTCCGCCGGGGACGGCGAGCGCGGCCGCGACGCTCCCTGAGAGCACGACCGCGTCGCTCGTCGAGGTGGTGGCCGCGAGGGTCCTTCAATAATCTCCGCGGCGCGGCGGCGACGCTCCTTCAATAATCTCCGCGGCGCAGCGACGACGCGCTTAAATAATCTCCGCGGCGCGGCCGTGACGCGCTTCAATAATCTCCGCGACGCGGCCGTGACGCGCTTCACAGCCGAGGCCGGTGCGCAACTGTTTCGCCCTCGTTTCACAAAGGGCCGCGTCGTCCACGCCCGTACACCGGGGCTGGGACACCTCTCGTCCGGCGCTCCCGTACCGCGAGATTGCCTAGCGCGAGCTTCCGTCCGACAATGCGATTCGGGGCGCAACGTCGCCGCAGCGGAGCGGCGACCGGGTCGACCGGACCATGACGGACATCAACCTGATCAACACCACCCTCGATCAACGCTACCTCATCCTCGGGCTGCTCGGTGAGGGCGGGATGGGGGCAGTCTACGAGGCACGGCACCTGGGCACCGGCCGCCGCGTCGCCGTCAAGGTGATCACGAGCAAGCTCGCGCAGGACGACGCGGTGATGGCCCGCTTCGAGCGCGAGGCCAGGGCGGCCGGCGCGATCGAGAGCGAGCACATCGCGAGCGTGCTCGATAGCGGGAGGGACCGGGCGACGGGCCTGCCCTTCCTCGTGATGGAGCTGCTCGCGGGCGAGGACGTCGACCAGCTGCTCCGGCGGCTCGGCCCGCTGCCGCCCGAGCTCGCGCTCTGCATCGTGGCCCAGGCGTGCATGGGCCTCATCAAGGCGCACGACGCGCGCGTCCTCCACCGCGACATCAAGCCCGCCAACCTGTTCCTGGCCCGGCGCGACGGGGGGGAGTTCTCGGTCAAGCTCCTCGACTTCGGCGTCGCCAAGATGCAGGCCGACGACAGCTTCGAGCACCACCAGGAGCTCACCGCCACGAGCAACCTGATCGGCTCGCCCATCTACATGTCGCCCGAGCAGGCGCGCAACATGAAGGACGTCGACGGCCGGACCGACCTCTGGTCGCTCGGCATCGTCCTCTTCAAGATGCTCGCCGGGCGCACCCCCTACCGGAACTCGCGGGGGCTCGGCGAGCTCATCGTCGCGATCTGCTCGGTGCCGGCGCCGCCCATCCAGAGCCTGGCGCACTGGGTGACCTACGAGGTCGCCGAGATGGTCCACCGCGCGCTCCAGATCGACAGGAACCTGCGCTTCCAGTCCGCGGAGGAGCTGCTGAACGAGTGCCGGATCCTCCTGCCGCACGGCTTCTCGATCCGCGAGGACATGCTGCAGCCGCTCCCCGAGTCGCTGGGGGCCGACATGCCGCCGCCCTCGCGCGCGAACCCCGAGGCGCCGACGCGCCGCCCGCCGACGCCGGCGCACACGCCCCGCAGCTGGCAGGACGGCGGCGATCCGTCGCGCCGCCCGCCGACGCCCGTGCACACGCCCCGCAGCTGGCAGGACAACGGCGATCACCCGACGCGCCGCCCGCCGACGCCCGTGGGCACGCCCCGCAGCTGGCCCGAGCACGTCACGGCGCTCTCGCAGAGCGGCCCTGGCCACCTGGGCCAGAGCGGCCAGCACAGCCAGAGCGGCCAGCGCCTGGGCCAGAGCGGCCACCTGATCCGCGGGCGTCCGGACGGGCCGCCTTCGTCGAGGACCGCCGACGGCACCTCGGTGCCCTTCCAGAAGACGATCATCGTGGCGGGCGAGCCGCAGCCTACCGCCGAGCGCCCCCGCAGCAGGACGGCCCCGCTCATGGCGGCGGCGGCGCTGGTCGCCGCGACGGGCGCGGGCGTGGGCGCCTGGCTCGTGCAGAAGACGACGGCGGCCGCGCCCTCCCCGGCGCCCGGCGCGGCGCCGGCTGCCCCCGCGGCTGCGGCCGCTGCCGCGCCCGCCGCGGCCCCGGCCGAGCCGGCCGTGGAGATCGATCCGGAGCGGCTCGGGAGCTTCAACCCGCTGCCGGCGCTCGTCACGTCCTCGAACAACCCGCTCACGGACGAGAAGATCCAGCTCGGCCGGATGCTCTTCTACGACAACCGGCTCTCGAAGAACCACGACCTCTCGTGCAACTCGTGCCACCCGCTCGACCGCCACGGCGCCGACGGCACGAAGGTGTCGGTCGGTCACGCCCACCAGAGCGGCCGCCGCAACACGCCGAGCGTCTACAACTCGGCGGGGTTCTTCTCGCTCATGTGGGACGGGCGCTTCGACAGCGTGGAGGACCAGGCCAACGGGCCGATGATGAACCCGAGCGAGATGGCGATGACGCCGGTGCGGCTCGAGGCGACGCTGCGCTCCATCCCGGACTACGTGAAGGCGTTCGGCAGGGCGTTCCCGAACGACCCGTGGCCCGTGACCGTCAACAACGCCGCGAAGGCGATCGGCGCGTTCGAGCGCAAGCTGTTCACGCGCGGGCGGTGGGATCAGTTCCTGGACGGGGAGCCCGACGCGCTGACCAACGCCGAGAAGGAGGGGTTCAACACGTTCGTCGAGGTCGGCTGCGTGACGTGCCACTTCGGCCCGCACGTCGGGGCGACGATGTTCCAGAAGCTCGGCCTGGTGCGATCGTGGCCCGACACGATGGACCGCGGGGTCTTCGAGATCACGAAGAAGCAGGCTGATTTCATGGTCTTCCGGGTGCCGACGCTCCGCAACGTGGCCGCGACGGCGCCGTACTTCCATGACGGGTCGGTCTCCTCGCTGCAGGAGGCCGTGCGGCTCATGGGGAAGCACCAGCTCGGCAAGGACCTGAGCCATGCCCAGGTCGATCAGATCGTGGTCTGGCTCAAGTCCCTGACGGGCGAGCTCCCGAAGGAGTACATCGAGAAGCCGGAGCTGCCGGAGAGCGGGCCCAACACGCCGAAGCCCATTGCAGATTGAGCGCGGCCCGCCCGTCTGAGGGAAGAGGACGAGGATGCAGCGACGATCTTTCCTGATGGGCCTCGCGGCGAGCGGCGGCGCGCTCTCGCTCGCCGGCCGCGCGCGCGCGGACGAGGTGGGCGACGCGCTCGCCGAGATCACGAGGGCGCGCGCGTCGGTGAAGACGCTCGTCGCGCCGTTCACGCAGGAGCGGAGCATCGGCCTGCTCGCGACGGCGGTGAAGAGCGACGGGGAGATGACGCTGGTCCTGCCGGACCGGCTCCGCTGGGAGCTCAAGCCGCCGGACGCGATCACCTACTGGATCACGCCCGAGGGGTTCGGCTTCGCGACCCCGAAGGGCGCGTCGGGCGCGGGGCGGGGCGCGGCGGGGCGCTTCGGCTCGGTGCTCTCGGATCTGCTCGTGCTCCTCGGCGGCGATCTGGCGAGGCTGCGGGCGCGCTACGATCTGTCGATCCCGAGCCGCGCGGACGGGATCACGCTGGTCGCGCGGCCGCGGGCCGAGGAGGTCGCGAAGCACGTGCGGAGCCTGGAGATGGCGTCGGGGCCGGAGCTGTGGTCGGTGCGGCGGGTGGTCATCGAGGAGAAGAACGGTGACCGGAGCGTCATCGCGTTCGGCAAGGTGGCGCGGGACGGGACGGTGGATCCGGCGCGGATGAGGGCGCCGAAGCAGGGCTGAGCGGGCGCGCCGGCGAGCGGGCGCGGGACGCGGCGGGACGGGCGCGCGGGACGCGGCGGGACGGGCGCGCGGGACGCGGCGGGACGGGCGCGCGGGACGCGGGCGCGGGCCGGGGTCGTAACGCCCGGGTTCCCCTCGCCGCGATCTCGATTATGACGCCCCGCATGCGACCGACGCCCCGCATGCGACACCTCCTGCTCCCCTTCCCCGCCCTGACGCTGGCCGCCGCCTGCTCCGGCGCTCCTCCGGAGCCCGCTCAGACGGCGGCTCCCCCGCGCGCGCACGAGGACCGCCCGCCCGCGGCCGCGCCATCCCCTGCCGGGACCGCGGGCGCGGCGCCCCCGGCCGCCGAGGCCGGCGCGCCGGCCGCCGAGGCCGGGACAGCCGGCGGGGTGAGCGCCGCCGCCGAGGAGGAGCAGGCGTGCCCGGCGGACATGAAGCTCGTCGAAGGCGAGTACTGCACCGAGGTCGAGCACAGCTGTCTCCGCAGCTGGTACGACAAGTCGAACAAGAAGACCGTCTGCGAGGAGTTCGCGCCGACCCCCGCCCGCTGCACCGGCGAGAAGGTGAAGAAGCGCTATTGCATCGACACGTACGAGTGGCCGAACAAGAAGGGGGAGCGGCCCGAGGTGATGAATCGGTTCCACCAGGCGCAGGTCAAGTGCGCCGCGGCCGGCAAGCGCCTCTGCACCGAGTCGGAGTGGACGCTCGCCTGCGAGGGGCCCGCGATCAAGCCGTTCCCTTATGGGTACTCGCGCGACGCGACGAAGTGCAACGGCGACCATCTCTGGGACGATCCCGACATGAAGAAGGTGGCGAAGCGCGACCCGGGCGAGCTGGCCCGCCTCTGGAAAGGGGTTCGGAGCGGGTCGCAGGAGCAGTGCATCAGCGACTATGGAGTCGCCGACCTGCCCGCGAACACGGATGAGGTCGTGGCGAGCGAGACGAGCGGCGGCTGGCGCGGCAAGTTCGACAGCGTCCACACGGGCGGCCCCTGGTACAAGGGCGTGCGCAACCAGTGCCGGCCGAAGATCTACACGCACGACGAGGGGTTCTATTATTACTTCCTGAGCTTCCGCTGCTGCGCCGAGCCCGACGGCAAGGCCACCGAGCCGCGGACGCCGCGCCAGGTCCAGGAGGGGTGGGCCATGGATCGGGTCGAGCGGATGGCGCAGTTCACGGTCGAGCAGATGCGCGGGAAGCTCGAGCTCAAGCAGCAGGGCAAGTGCGAATGCAGGCCGACCGACATCCTGTGCAAGACGATGTGCGGCACGCTGCTCGGGCCGGGCGCGGTGGACGCGACGCCGGGCGGGGCGCCGGCGGCGACGACGGGCGGCGCGAAGCGGTGAGCGGCGAGAGGCGGTGAGCGACGCGAGGCGGACGCCCTGCGGCAGCGCGCGCCGGAGGCCCCGGCGGGGACAGTCCGTTCCTCCGCGCCTTGGGTGACGTCGCGCTGGCGGGGGGGGGGCCGGACCGGTCGCAACGCCGGAACACCAGAGCGGGCAGCGTCTCCGGAGGGACGCTTGCCTGGCCGGCATCGCTCAGCTCGGGTCGCCGAGCACCTCGGCGAGCGATGCGGCGACGACGGCCCGCTCATGCCACCGTTCCAGAATTTCCGTGTTCTTCTCGGCCAGGATGCGCTCCCGCGCCACGTCCGGCACGGCGATGCCACGAACCCGGAGCGCCGTCAGCACAGCACGCGCCGCCTCCTCGGCACGGCCTTCGTTGCGGCCTTCGTTGCGGCCTTCGTTGCGGCCTTCGTTGCGGCCTTCCTTCTGCGCCTCGGCCCGCAGCTGCTGCTTGTACTCTTCAAACCACGCACGGATTTCTGCGCTCACATCGTCCTCCTCGTCAATCGTCGGCTCCTGGGTTCCGAGCCGGAAGTGTACCAGCAGCGGCGCGGCGACGCTCTTCTCCCAGGCATCGTCGGGCAGCGCCGCGAGATCTGCCACCGCCTCGCGCAGGAGGCGGCCTGAGCCGAGCAGCCGCAGGAGCAGCGTCGCCCGCGTCCGCGGCAGCTCGGCGAGCACCACCACCCGCATCGCCAGACCCGGCACAGCCTGGTAGACGCCTGGTTGCACCGGCTCGCAGCGGTAGGCGTCGAGCACCGTCTCAGGGCGCCCCGGCCCGATGACGACCAGCGCAGGGAAGTGCACCGCCGGCTGCGGCGGCGCGGCGGCGTCCTCGTCCGGCACGACGGAGCCGGCCGCAGAGCGGGCGCGGCGCTCGAGCTCGTGGTGCCACGTGAGCTGCTTGCGCAGGCAGTGGCGGATCTGACGAAGGCTCGGCGTGCGATGAAACGGCTCGAACAGGCCCGGCTCCGCCGAGAGCTCGCCGAGCAGGCCCATGGCGGCGCGCTCGGCCTGCCGTGCTGGATCAGGCACGCTGTAGACATCGATCTTCTGTGTCGCCGCCAGGACCTCCACCTCGGTCTCCGCCGCCGAGACGAGGCTCAGCCCGTCTCGCAGCAAGTTCTTGGAGAACTGGTCGGAGCGATTGTGCATCGGAGTGCGACCCTAATCCATAACGGCAGCATGGGCCACCATCGATCGACGCGGGGATGCGAATTGAATGGCCCGCAAAAAGCGCCGCGAATAGCGAGCCGTTCCCGTAACGCCTCATTGAGCAACACGCACTTACCGGCATGGGGAGTACATCATCTTGGAATCGTTCTCGGCTGCGTGAGATTGCCGGTCACCTGGGGGATGAGCGCATCCATGGCTCGCACGACACGCTGCGGCAATCTGAAGGGTCCGGCCTGAGGAATCCCCTTATTTTACAGCCATTTTCAGCAGGGAAATTGAACAGGGAGGCGGGGAGACAGGGAGTATTTTGAAGATTTCCCTCCCCGTCTCCCCGCCTCCCTGTGAATTTTCCGAAGAATTTGAGGGGATGCCTCAGGTGGAACATGGATCGGGTCGCCCCTCCCGCAATCCTGGCCCACTACGTGTTTTCCTCCACCGACATCGACGATCTGCGGCGCCACGAGCTCGTCGTCGACGCCCGTCAACGCAATCCCAAATCACGGCGCAAACATCCCCGTAATTCATGAGTGGAGCCCCGCCGCCGGTGCACAGCGCCCGCGGGGTGCCATCCATGACGTCCACCCCGCATGACGCCCTGTTCAAGTCCACCTTCAGCCACCCGGAGCACGCGGCCGCGGCGCTGCGCGAGGGACTGCCCGCCGCACTGGCCGCCCGTATCGACTTCGCGTCGCTGGCGCTGTACGCCGGCAGCTTCATCGACGAAGAGCTCACCGCGAGCCACAGCGACCTGCTCTTCTCGGCCAGGCTGGAGCAAGCGCCGCTGTTCATCTATGTGCTCTTCGAGCACCAGAGCGCGACGCACCCGCTGATGGCCTTTCGGCTGCTCAAGTACATGGTGCGCATCTGGCAGGGCTACCTGGAGCGCCACCCGAAGGCGACGCGCCTTCCGGCGATCCTGCCGGTGGTGCTGCACCACAGCGAGACAGGCTGGACCGGGGCAGTCGCGTTCCAGGATCTGCTGGACCTGCCGCCGGGCTCGATGGCGCTGATGGCGGAGTATCTGCGGCACTTCCGGTTCGTGCTGGACGACATCAGCGCGGAGACGGACGAGGCGCTGCGAGCTCGGGCCATGACGGCGCTCGGGCGGGTTGTGCTCTGGTGCCTGCGGCATGCGCGCCGTCCCGAGGAACTGGTGGCGCGCCTGTCCAGCTGGGCCGACGTGGTCCGGGAGGTGCGTGGCGCGCCTGGCGGAAGGGCTGCACTTGCGCGCGTGTGGCGTTATATCCTGAATATCGCCGACCCGGCGCAGCCCAGGGAGCTGCTGCAGCGGCTGCTCGCGGCGGCGGGACCGGAGGCCAAGGAGGAGATCGTGACCATCGCAGACTACCTTCGCGAGCAGGGCCGGCTGGCGGGCGAGCGGGAGGGCCGCCTCGAAGGGCAGCGAAGCACGTTGCTCAAGCAGCTCCGGCTGCGCTTCGGCGAGCTGCCGGAGCCGATCGTGGTGCGCGTCCGCGCAGCCGATGCCAGGCAGATCGAAAGCTGGACCGAGCGCGTCCTCACCGCGCCCACGGTCGACGACGTCCTGACCGAGCGCTGATAGCGGACGGCGGTCGCACCCCGGCACAGGCCCGACCCGTGCCGACCGCTCGTCGATGCGACCGAACGAGCAGACCCGGGAGAGCCGATGCGGCAGACAGGCGGCCCCCTCTCACCGCGCCTCCCGCGCCTCCGCCAGCTCGAGCTCGCTCTTCCGCCCCACCCGGTACGTCCTCACCGGCTCCCCCCGGACGATCCGGTCGTGCTCGCTCCAGCGCGCGGCCTCCCCCTCTGCGATGCGCCGGGCGGCGCGCTCGGCGAGCCGCTCGGCGATGCGCTCCACCGCGCGGCGGACGTTCGCGCGCTGCGAGCGCTCGTCGGCGACGCGCACGGTGATCCCGCTCGGCCGGTGGTGCACCCGGACCGCCGACAGGGTCTTGTTCACGTGCTGCCCTCCCGGCCCGCTCGCCCGGCAGGCGGAGATCTCGAGCTCGCGGAGGTCCACGCCCGCGCCTCCCCCCGCCCCTGCCCCAACGCCGGCGTCCGCCCCCGCGGGGTGGACCGCCACCCCCGCGAACCACCGCTTGCGCGCCGCCCGCCCCCGCTCCGCGCTCTTCTCGACCAGCGCGTGCGTCCCGACCTCCCCCTCGAGGCTGCCCCGCGCGTCGCCCTCCACAAGGATCTCGACCGAGGCCGGCGCGTCCTCGTCGCCGTGCACCGTGACGTCGACCACCGCGAGCCCGCGCTCCTCGCAGAGCGCCTCCATCCGCTCGGCGAGCCGCGCCACGAACCGCCGCACCTCGACCGGCCCCCGCCCCGCGCTGATCTGCACCCAGGCCCGGCTCATCGCTTCACCGTGAGCACCGGCACGAGCGGCGCGACCGCGGTCGCCAGGCCGGCGTCCACGAGGCTCTCGATCACCGGCGCGATCGGCTTGTACGCGTCCGGGTGCTCCTCGAGCAGCAGCGCCGGGTCGTCGCACACAACGCGTCCGCCGAGCTCCGTGCGGGTGAGCTCGCGACGCCGGTACCTGGCCGCGATCTTCTCGCGCGCCTCGCTGCGCCCCATCTTGCGGCCCGCGCCGTGCGCGACCGAGCGCAGCCCGGCCTCCGCGTCGCTCGAGCGCATCACCCACGACGGCGCGCCGCGCGACCCGAGCACCACGGTGAAGTCGCTGCCCCGGGCGGGCGCGGCCCCCTTCCGGTGCACCCACGCCGGCTCGCCGCCCACGGTCTCGCGCGCGACGTCGTTGTGGATGAGGTCGAGCCCGCCCGCGATCTTCGACCCCCGCGAGGCGCCGAGCGCGCGCAGCATCCGGTAGGCGAGCAGGAACCGGTTCGCCTGCGCGAAGCGGCACGCGCCGGCGAGCTCGCCGAGGTACGGCTCGGCGGCATCGCCCTCGAGCACCGCGGCCCCCCAGCGCTGCCCGAGCGCGCCGCCGAGCCCGCGCGAGCCGGAGTGGGCCAGGACGACGAGATCCCCGGCGGAGAGGCCGAGGGCCTCCGCCGCCGCCGGATCCCGGGGCGCGCCGACGCGGGCGACCTCGAGGAAGTGGTTCCCCCCGCCGACCGAGCCGAGCGCGGTCTCGTACCCCGCGCGGTACGGCGAGGCGTCGCCGCTCGGGCGCAGGCCGTCCTCCGGCTCCGCCGCCGCGAGCCGCGCGAGGGCCTCGGGCACGCCGTCGATCTCGGCGAGGCCGCGCGCGCCGTACCGCCAGACCTGCTCGAACACCGCCGCCGGGTCGCAGCCGTCGAGCGGGTCGTCCTCCATCGCCTGCCGGGCGCGCCGCTCGAGGAGATCCGGCGCCATGCGGCCGATCGACGTCGCGACGAGCCGCACGCCGCACCCGGCGTCGCCGCCGATGAGCTGCGGGACGACGCGGTCCGCGAACGCGAACGCCGCGCCGATCGGGATGCCCCGCCCCGCGTGCAGGTCCGGCATGCCCACGGCGCGGACGCAGCCGGGCAGCGCGGCGACGCGCGCGAGCTGCTGGACGGCGTTGCCCTCGAGCCAGACGTCGTCGCGGGCGACGAGGCGGGCGTGGGCAGGAAGAACGACGCTATCGGCGGGCGCTTTCATGAGATCTCCGTGGCGGGCGGCCAGCCCATGACGGGCGGCGAGGGGGAACGCGGCGGAGACTTGCGGATCCCGTGCCAGCGCGCGACCCGCTGCGACGCCGGCAAAACGCTTCAACCTGGTGCATGGCGCACCAGCTTTAGTGGTGCACGGTGCATCGTGTCTGGTGTACGGTGCACCAGTGAATCGCCTCCTCCTCACCTGGTCGGACGCCGGCACGCTCGGGCCGGCGCCGGCGCACCAGGGCCGCCGGCCGGAGGGCGATCGCGGGCCGGTGCTGCGGCTCCTGGACCAGGAGGAGAGCCGCTACGACGCCATCGTGGTCCTCACCATCCCGGCGGGCGAGGCGCCGTCGCAAGCGCTCGTCGAGCGGGCGCGGGCGCGGGCGCCGCGGGTCGAGCTCCGCGTTGTCGACGTCGACGATCCGTCGGACCACGCGAAGCTCTTCCGCGCGCTCGGCAAGCTCTCGGCGCAGCTCAAGCGCGCCTTTCCAGAGGCGGCGTGGGCCACCGACGTCCTGCTCTCGGCGGGCACGCCGCAGGCGCAGACGCTCTGGGTCATCCTTGTGCAGGCGGGGATCCTGCCGGCGCGCATGCTCCAGGTCATCCCGGCGGCGTTCGTGCCGCACCCGCACCCGCGGCCGGTGCGCGAGGTGCGGCTGGACATCGAGGGCTTCCCCGAGATCCGCGCGCTGCGCGAGGAGGTCGTGCGCCTGCGGGCCGAGGCGCGCACCCGCGACGTGGTCCTCGTCGGCGAGAGCGAGCCGATGCGCTTCCTCCGCGCCCGGATCGCCCGGGTCGCCGCGACCGACGTGCCGGTGCTGATCGTCGGCGAGACGGGGACCGGCAAGGAGCTCGCGGCCAGGGCGATCCACGAGCACAGCCCGCGCGGGCGGGGCCCGTTCATCGCGGAGAACTGCGGCGTCTTCGCCGAGGGCGTGCTCGCGAGCGAGCTGTTCGGCCACGAGGCGGGCGCCTTCACCGGGGCCGCGGGGCGGCGGCGCGGCGTCTTCGAGCAAGCGCACGGCGGCACGCTGTTCCTCGACGAGATCGGCGAGCTGTCGCCGCGGGTGCAGGCCTCGCTCCTGCGCGTGCTCCAGGACGGGACGCTGCGCCGGGTGGGCGGCGAGGCGAAGATCGAGCTCGACGTGCGCGTCCTCGCGGCCACGCACCGCGACCTCGGGGCCATGGTCGAGCAAGGGACGTTCCGCGAGGATCTCTTTTACCGGCTCCGCGGCGCGACCATCGAGGTTCCGCCGCTCCGGGCGCGAGGAGGGGATATCGAGATCCTCATCGACGCGTTCCTCGACGAGGTGCGGGCACGGCGCAAGGAGCGCGGGCTCGAGGTGACCCGCGAGGCCCTGCGGCGGCTCCACCAGCACCCCTGGCCGGGCAACGTGCGCGAGCTGCGCGCCGAGGTGCTGAGGTGGGGCGTGTTCTGCGATCACGCGGTCGACGTGGGCGACCTCGCGCCGGAGATCGCGGAGCCGGCGGCGCGGCGACCGGCCGGCGGCGCGGGCGCGCGGGGGGCGGAGGCCGGCGGCGAGGACGTCGCGCCGCTCGCGGAGGCGGTGGCGGCGGCCGAGCGCGCGGCGATCGGGCGCGCGCTCCGGGTGCATCGGGGCAACATCTCCCGCGCGGCGCGCGCGCTCGCCATCGACAGGAACACGCTCAAGCGCAAGATGGCGGCGTACGGCCTCCGCGGAGACGAGGCGGCCTGATCCCTCGGCGTGGGACGCCCCCTGGCACGGCGCGCCGGTCGCCGTGTCGGCGCCTGACTCGACGGCGCGGCGCCGAAGGAGCCCCCTTCGCTCGCCGCCCCGGCATCCGGTCCCACCAACACGAGAGCTCCTCCGACCGACCCGCCCATACCTCGGAGCTCGAGGATGGCCTGATCAAGGGGGGCGAAGTCGCCCAGGCCGAGTTCAGCGGCCTTGCGCGCGGCGCGCTTGTAGTGGTGGATCTGACGGCTCGACTTGTGCCCGCTCCGATCGGAGATCCACGTCTCGGTGCGCCCGTTCGCTAGCTTGATGGTGATGAAGGTCGCGCGGGTGTCGTGCAAGCGGATATTCAACCTCGAGTCCGTGATCTCGAACAGCTCAGGGCGACGGATGCCGGCGCGGCGCAGGTGGTTCGAAAGTTCTGCGCCCCATTGCGCCCCGGCAGGGGCCCGCTCGGCCCCATGAAGACACGCTCCTTCGGCGGGCACATAGCGAAATAGGCCCGAAGCGCGCACGACATCGGGTGAGAAGGTAAGATTCAGACAGCTTGGCGCGGCGGCGGTCCGGCACGGGCCGCGGCGGCGTCTGCGTGTCATGCTGGCCCAGACACCGCGCCAAGGCACGCTCCCTCTTGCCGATCGTGCCCTGGCCCATGCTGCCGCGAAAGGAGCTCCGAACCCTACCGCGCTTGACGACGTGCTGTTCCAGCCACCGCGTCGCGCGACGACACCGCCGCGGTGGCTCGCTTCCATCCTACCAAGGAGCGTTCATGCGACTGTCATTATCTTCGGCACATTGCGTCCTCGCCTTGGTCACCGGGCTCACGGGCATGCTCGGGTGCTCGGACGACCCTGGTCCCGGCAGCAGCGCGCCCGACGCGGGCGCGCCCAGCGATCCCGACGCGGGCGCGCCCGACGGCAGCCCGCCCTCCTCCGCGACGTTCGGTCCACTCGGCGATCGGCCGGATCTGCCCGTCGACGGGCGGCTCACCATCGACGGCCTGCTCTCTGCCGTCGATGTCGTCCAGGACAGGGACGGTAGGCCCCATATCTATGCCGAAAACCTCGTGGACGCGATGCGCGTCGAAGGGTATCTGACGGCGCGCGACCGCGCGCTTCAGCTCGAGATCTTGCGGCGCACCGCCGAGGGGAGGCTCGCAGAGCTCTTCGGCGACCTCGATCCCACCACCATCGATCAGGACATCGCTCTCCGCCATGTCGGGCTCGGTCGGATCGCCAGGGCCCAGTACGACGCGCTCCCCGAGGGGGAGCTCCGCCAGATGCTCGACGCGTACGCGGACGGGGTGACCCAGGTGTTCAGGAAGATCCGCTCCGGGGACATCCTCCCCCCCGAAGGCGCGATGGGGATACCCGCCGAGGCGTTCACCGACTGGGGCGGCGTCGACTCGCTCGTGATCAGCCGCTTCCAGAGCTACCTCCTGTCGTTCGACGCCGAGCTGGACATCACCATGCAGCAGTTCTTCGACGCCGCCCGGACGACGTTCGCGTCGAGCAGCGCCGATCCGCTCGCGCAGAAGCGCGCCGGCTTCGAGCGGGACTTCCTGAGGTTCGCCCCCTCCGAGCCCGCGGTGACCAGCAGCGGCTACCCCGCCTCCCCGGCGCGGGAGAAGGCGCAGAAGGCGGAGGACAAGGCGGCGAAGAGAGCGTCTCGCGCGCGACGACCGGGCCGCGCCGCGCCGGGCCGCGCGAAGCTCATTTCGTCGCTGACCGGCTATCTGAGCGCGGTCCAGCGCGCCAGGAGCAAGGTCGCCCCGGAGGGCTTCGGCTCGAACAACTGGGCCATCCACGCGAGCCGGAGCGCGACGGGGCACGCGCTCGTGGCCAGCGATCCCCACCTGTCGCTGAGCGCGCCGGCCGTCTGGTATGCCGTCTCGATCCATGTCACCGCGCCCGAGGGCAAGGACGCGAGCCGCGATGTTCACGTCGGAGGCGTCACCTTCCCCGGGATTCCGGGGATCATCCTGGGCCACAACGAGCACGTCGGGTGGGGAGCGACGGTCGCGATGTACGATGTCACCGATGTCTATGCCGAGAAGCTCACGCCCGACGGCAAGGCCGTGCTCTTCAAGGGCAATCCAGTGCCCCTCCAGACGGTCGAGGAGGTCATCGCGATCGCTGGCAGGGAGCCCTATACCTACCGTGTCCCGATCGTGCCCCATCACGGCCCGCTCCTGCCGACCATCGTCGACCACGCGGTGGTGGATCCGGACCCGGCCGTGGGGGCGCTCAGCGTCCGCTGGACGGGGCTGGAGCCGACGAAGGAGCTGGAGGCCATCTTCGGCCTGCTGCGCGCTCGCTCGGTCGATGATGCGCAGGAGTCGCTCTCGAAATTCAGCGTCGGCGCGCAGAACTGGGTGATGGGCGACGCCGCGGGCGACATCCTCTGGACGACGCACGCGGCGATCCCGACGCGGTCTCGTGAGGCGTTCGCCTGGGACGCGGCCACCTATACGGGCGTCCTCCCCTGCATGGTGCTCCCCGGCGACGGGACCGCGGAGTGGACCGGGACGCTCCCCGAGCACCTCATCCCCCGGGCGAAGAACCCGCCGGCGGGATACATCGCCACGGCGAACAACGACCCCATCGGGGACTCCCTGGACAACGATCCATCGAACGGCGCGCTCCCCGACGGCACCCCCATGTACCTGGGTTGCAGCTTCGACATCGGGTTTCGCGAGGGCCGCATCCAGGAGCGGATCGATGCCCACGAGGGACCTCTGTCGCCGGAGGATTGCGCGGCGATCCAGGGCGACATCAAGTCGGCGCTCGGCGCGAGGCTCGTGCCTCACCTCCTCCGCGCCATGGACCGCGCCGACGAGGAGCGCGCGACGCCCGGTACTCACCCCGATCTGAGCGCGATCGTCGCGGACGCCGCATACGACCCGCAGCGCCTCGCCGCCCTGCGGGCGCTCCTCGACGGCTGGGGCAAGGAGGCGGACTACAAGGCGGCCGCCGGCATCGATCTCGATACCGCCATGCCGCTCGCGGACGAGGGCGATGGCCCCGGCGCGATCGACGCCCGCGCCTCGGAGGCGACCTTGGTCTTCAACCTCTGGCTCGTCCGGGTGGTGCGCCGGGTGCTGGGCGACGAGCTCGGCCAGATGGGCTTCTCGTCGTTCTCCCGGGAGCTGTCGGCGAAGGCGCTCCTCCACCTGTTCTCCGCCGATCGGGAGCAGCTCGCCACCTTCGATCCGGCCGTGCAGGACAGCACGCTGTGGGACGACATGGGCACGCCAGCGGTCGAGTCCAGGGACGAGCGCGTGCTGCGCGCCCTGCTGGACGCCCTCGCCTGGCTCGATCAACAGGGCGGCTCCGGGGCTGCGGCGCCCCGCTGGGGCGCCTTTCACACGGTCACCTTCGACGCGCTCGTCCCCCTCTTCAGCAGCCTCAGCATCCCTCCGCCAAGCGATCCCCTCTGGAGCGGCGGCTTTCCGCGCGGCGGCGACGAGTTCGCGGTGGACTCCTCGGATTACCGCCTCTCGTGGGCGCTCGACGAGTCACCGGATTTCCGGTACGTCCACGGCCCGTCGCAACGGCTCGTCGTGGAGCTCGACCCGGCGGGGCCGAAGGCGTGGAACGCCATTCCCGGAGGCAATGTCTGGGACGCCGAGAGCCCACATTTCCGCGATCAGGCGGAGCTCTGGCGAAAGAACCAGACGCACCTGGTGCCGTTCCTGCTCCCCGACGTGATCCAGGCGAAAGAGTCGCGCACGGTGGTCGAGGCGCCGTAGCCGGCGGCATGCACATCCAGACCGATGTATCTCTGCATTGGCGCCCCCTTGCATAGCTGCTTTGCTCTGCAATCCAAGGCTTGCCTCGACGAGAGCAGGGCGCCAGCCCTTCCGCAGGCTCGCTGTCATGAGCTCGCTCGGCTCGACGTCGCCCTCACCGCCAGCCTGGTCCACCTGCCCCGAGCTCGAGCCCCCAGCGAGCGCCCCTCCGCCGTCGCCCACGTTTCACGTGAGGCACCGCGCGCAGCTCGTGTCCGGGCCGCCGCAGGCGCCCGCGCAGCGGGGCGAAGCGCCTGGACACGAGCGAGCACGGTGCCACCGCCCGCAGGCGACGGCGGAGATGCGCCGACGTCACCGGTGGGACCGGTGCGGTCGGCTCCTGCGAGGATCTGCGGGGACGAGGTTGCGGACGCCACGTTCCCAACATGCCTATCCTCCGGCCCTCGGCGGCAGGCCATGAAGATATTTAACGTCATCTCACCCCATGCTATTTCTGAACCAGTGCGTTCACTCGATCATGGGATGAGGTCAGCCTCATGAAAGTATACGTTTTCAAATCATTGCCGCCGTTTCTTTGGGGTTACACGCGCGACCTCCGTGCGATGTGGGCGCTGGAAGAGTGTGGAATCGCCTACGAGGCCGTCGGGCTCGATTGCGGTCCGAACGGTCTTCAGGACGAAGTCGAGTTCGGAATGGTATCGCCATTCAAGCAAGTTCCGGCGATCGATGATGACGGGTATATTTTGACGGAGTCGGGTGCGATTCTGCTTTATCTTGCGGAGAAATCCGGAAAATTGATTCCTTCTGATCTGAAGGGGCGCGCGCAGGTCTATCGCTGGACGATCACGTCATTGAACAACATCGAGCCTTTTTCGCTGCCGATTCTATTTGCCGATCTTCAAGGCGACTCAAATCCCCATTTACAGGCCTTGCGCCCTTGGCATGTCGAGATACTCGATCGCTTCTTGCCGACGATCGACCAAATGCTGCAGGCTCAACCGTTCATCACGAGGGCTGACTTCACGGTTGCCGACATTATTCTCACGTGCGTGCTGCGCGAACTTCGTAAGACGGAGATCCTCGCCAAGTATCCGAACGTCGAAAACCACCGCCGTCGCTGCGAAGAGCGGCCCGCGTTCGTGAAAGTCCTGAACGCCTACGAGGACCGCCTCGGCATTCCCCGCGGAAGCGCGCGATAAGCGACCCGCCGACGCCAAAGCTCTCCGCGCGCTGCTCGGCGCTCCGAGGACGCCACGAGCGGCCAGCCCGGCACGGGCACACCGAATGACTGTCCGGTAAAGAGCCCCGCGGGCGTGTTTCTCTCGTACGCCCAGGAGGATGCCGAGCTGCGCGCAGAGCGCGAGGACCACCTCGCCGGCCTCCAGGAGGAAAGAAGAAGGAGGAGCCGAGCCGCAACGCGCCCGACCCTTCGCCTGTCGACACCGCCCCGCCGACTGCCCCGGCGCCGCTGCCCAGCGCCGATCGCCCAGCGAAGACCTCCGTCGACGTGCGCCACGGTGTTGCGCTCCCCCTCCACCTGGTACTCCGTTCGCGTGATCTCGGCGCCGCCGAGATCGATGACATCGAATTTCGCCCACCCGCCGTGAATGACGCCGAACGCGCGCTCGCCGGGCACGACGCCCCTGTCGAGGCCGTAGGCGTACTCAGCCACGGGGACGTTCCCTCCGCCGATCCGGTAGACCTCGACCGGGAAGTCCGGGTAGATGTTCTGCCAGGTCCACAAGGCGACCATGGGAGTCGAGATACCGACGGCGGAAGCGGCCGGGGTCAGGAGACGATCAGTAGAAGCACACCTCAAGCGAGGGGCGGTCGCCGAGGATGCCGTGCTCGCTCGAACGGTAGCTGGTGAGCGCCGTCAGGTCCTCCTCCAGGAGGAAACCGTGGTTCGGGTGCACGCCGTCGACCCACGCCTGGACGAGCGCGGTCAGGTCGACGGTCGCGACGCCGGACGACGCCCCGAGGAACGTCGCCTCGACGGCCGGTTCGAAGCTGTCGGCGAAGCTGCTCCAGGTCACCGTGGACTCCGCCCAGGAGGCGCTGATGCGGTGCACCCGGATCTCGCCCGTGCCGGAGCTGTAGAGCGTGGTGCTGAACGTGGCCGACTCGACGGTGGCGCCGTACGGGATGGAGTCGAGCTCGAAACGGTACAGCGCGTTCGTCTCCGCGCCGTTGCTCAGGCCCGTGTGGAGATAGGGAGAGCTGCCCTCGTTGTAGCTCGGGTACAGCGCCCAGATCGCCGTGTCCGCCACCTGGCCGAAGACGCCCCGCTGGATCGTCACGCAGATGACGTCGCAGGCGTCGCCCACGCCGTCGCCGTCGGCGTCGCTCTGGTCCGGGTTGGCGGTCGCGGTGCAGTTGTCCTCTCCGTCGCAGAGCCCATCGCCGTCGCCGTCTGCCCTGCCCGAGCCTGCGCAGGCGTCGCAGGCGTTGCCCACGCCGTCACCGTCGCTGTCGGCCTGGCCAGGGTTCGGCGTGGCCGCGCAGTTGTCGCAGGCGTCGCCCACGCCGTCGCCGTCGGCGTCGCTCTGGTCCGGGTTGACGGCCGCGGTGCAGTTGTCCTCTCCGTCGCAGAGCCCATCGCCGTCGATGTCGTACGGCCCCGGGCCTGCGCACTCGTCGCAGGCGTCGCCGAGCCCGTCGCCATCGGCGTCGCTCTGATCCGGGTTGTGCTGGTAGCAGTTGTCCACCCCGTCGTCGCAGAACCCATCGCCGTCGCCGTCGTACGACCCTGATCCTGCGCAGTAGTCGCAGGCGTCGCCGAACCCGTCGCCGTCGGCGTCGCTCTGATCCGGGTTGGCGGTCGCGGCGCAGTTGTCCGCCCCATCGCAGACGCCATCGCCGTCGCTGTCGTCCGACCCCGGGCCCACGCAGCGATCGCAGGCGTCGCCGAACCCGTCGCCGTCGGCGTCGCTCTGGTCCGGGTTGTAGGCGTCCAAGCAGTTGTCGCACCCCGAGCCCGCGCCCGCCGTGGCGCCGTCGCCATCCCCGTCCGCGCCCCCGACGGAGCCGAGGTTGAGCGTGACGCCGCCGTAACAGACATACCGGTCGGCGCAGCGCACGCTGAAGCTGGTCACGTTGCGGTCGAACAGGCACGCTGACGCCGCCCCCTCGTCCGACGCGACGTCGACGCGCACGTAGCCCCACGCAACGGAATCATCACCGACCGTCGCGACCTGGAAGTCGTTACAGCTCGCGGGGTTGTAGAGCTCGAGCAACGTCGGATCGGTGATGCTCACCCGGAGCGGCCTGGCGTTGCACTCGCAGTCGTTCGAGCTTCGCACGGTGTCGAGCAGCGTGCCGTTCATGTACAGCGCGAAGCTGCTGTCCGCGCCGCAATCGATGTGGCCGATGGTGTACGTGATCGCGGTGGTGGCCGCGTGCGCCGCATCGGGCAGCAGCGCGATGCCGAACAACAAGCCAAACGTACGGAATAGCAAAGAGCCAATCTTGCCGTGATGACGCATCGTTTTTCCTCGCTTTCGGGGCGCTCGCACCGGAGCGCACGGGGCAAAGAGCACATCCGATGCCGCGGGTCGTCGTCGTGTCGAAATGAGAGGCATTGACATGCCGCACAGAGCATGTTGCAAAGGCCCATACCCGCCGGGCCGCGCTGCGCCCGTCGAGCTGCACGGTCCAGTGCTCGTAGCTTCCCGCCATAGATGCGACGGCGCTTGCCAAAATTCACCGTTCGGCACCAAAATTCACCGTCCGGTGAGGATCGCCACGATGGGGTAGCTGGAGGCGCTCGGAGACGTCCTCGAGAGCGAGTCGCTCGGGACCACCGACGAGCCCCCAAGTGTACGACGTCAGGCCCGCTCGTCGAGAGAGGATGCGGAGTGTCATCCGGCCGTACTGACGGGCTGTCCGCTGCTCCCTGGCGAGGAGGTGAGGGTCCTCCAGCCATACCAGCCGCGGCACAGCGCGTAGGCGAGCGCGGTCGTCGACACGAGCCAGAGGTCGATCCGCGCGGCCAACGGCGCCTCGGGCACGTCGCCGATCGCGAAGTAGTACACGGTGACGGCGAGCTTGTGGAAGAGCACGAGCTCCCACACACCCGGTAGCCGTCGCGGCCAGGCGGCGATCAGGGCCCACATGCCGGCGAAGACGACGTAGGCGAACGTCCGCCAAACCTCGACCACCAAGCGGTCGTCGGCCGCGCTGACGATGATCCGTACACCGCCCGCGAATGCGCCGAGGGTGAGGACCGCGTTCAAGGCCATCAGCCCGCGCCCGGTCCGGTCCGCTCGGGGGCTGGGGCCGCCGGGGGTAACCACTGACACGCTCGGTAGTTGCTCGGACTGTAGGTTCGCAGACTTCATAGAGGATCTCCTTGCTCACGAACATAGCGCACCGCTCGCGGAATGAGGTTCTACACAAACGTACATATGCTATACATTTGCGTATGGCCACGGAACCGAGCTGGGAGCTCTATCGATCCTTTCTCGCGGTGGTCCGCGAGCGCAGCCTGTCGGGCGCCGGGCGCGCTCTCGGGCTCTCCCAGCCGACGATCGGGCGCCACCTTCAAGCGCTCGAAGAAGCGCTCGGCATCTCGCTCTTCACACGCTCACAGCGGGGCCTGGATGTCACTCCGGCCGCTGTCGCACTCGTGCCCTACGCCGAAGCGATGGCGAGCGCCGAGAGCGCGCTGAGGCGAGCGGTCTCCGGCGAAGAACACGAGCTGCGGGGCTCGGTGCGCATCACGGCGAGCGAGATGCTCGGTACCGAGGTGCTGCCCGCAGCGCTTGCGGCCTTCCGCGAAGCGCACCCTCGCATCGCCGTAGAGCTCGTGCTCTCGAACCGCAACCAGGACCTGCTGCGTCGCGAAGCCGACATCGCCGTCCGCAATGTGCGCCCGACGCAGAGCGCCCTTGTGACGCGCAAGCTGGGCGTCCTCCACGTGGGGCTTCACGCCCACCCGCGCTACCTGAAGGTGCATGGCACGCCGTACACCCTGGAGCAGCTGCGCGATCATCCACTTATCGGCTTCGACAAACAACCAGCGCAGCTAGAGCTACCCGAGCTCCCGATCCCTGTCACGCGCGACATCTTCAGCTTCCGATGTGACAACGAAGTCGGTCAGTACGCCGCCCTGCGCGCGGGTTTCGGCATCGGAGTCTGCCAGGTCGCCCTTGCCAAGCGCGACCGGCTGGTGCGCGTTCTGCCCGACGCTCTGGAGTTCGAGTTCGGCGTCTGGGTCGTCATGCACCGCGACCTCAAGACCCACCGCCGCGTGCGGCTGATGTTCGATCACCTCGTCCGCCACTTGCAGGCCTACATCGCTTCCGAGCTCGACTGACGGCCCAGAACAGCGACCGCGGTTCCGGCGCTATCGAGCGAGCGCCCTCACCTACGCGGCGTGGCGAGAGCGCGCTCTCGTCCTTGTCATCCCCGTGATGGGAGGCCGACGCTGGCAAGGTAGGCTTCCAGAGCCGGTGCATGATCGGACGACACGATGGCGCCGATGTATCCGTCCGGCCGGACGAGCACCCAGTCGCCGAGCGACACGCCATAGGCAGCGCGGAGATGGCCGCCATCATCGACAATGTCGCCGTGCGGCCCGACGGCGTGGATGTGAAGTCCGGGGCGCGGCTTGACGGCCGAGAGCCGGTCCAGCCCGTAACCCAGCAAGGTCCAATGCGGACCCTGGAAGAGCTTGAAGAGCCGTGTCGGCATCCCCGCCACGCCGCGGACGGGCGCGTCCGGCGCTCGATCGCCCGCGAGGATGCCGCCGCTGCGTTTCGGCTTTTCCATGGCCAGCGACGACTCCGGGTATCCCAGATCGAGCTGATGCACCTCGCGACCGCGGCGCATGACGCCTCGCTTGGCCGCCTCCAGAAGCTTCGTCGTCAGGCCGAGCACCTCCGCGGCGATTGGCCGGCGCTCCTCCTCGTAGGTCGCGAGCAGCGTCTCCGGCGCACCTGCCAGAACGGCGGCGAGCTTCCAGCCGAGGTTGTAGGCATCCTGCACGCTCGTATTGAGGCCCTGCCCACCCATCGGCGGGTGGATATGCGCGGCATCGCCGGCGAGGAAGACGCGCCCGTCCCGGTAACGGTCGGCGAGGCGCGCGTTCATGGTGTAGGCGGAGGCCCAGGAGACCGAACGGATCACGATGTCGCCTCGACCCGTGCGGCCCGCGACCATCGCTGTAAGGCCTTCCGCGGAGAGATCGACATCGCCCTCCAGAGGAATCGGCGCCTGCAACTGGAACATGTCGGTACCGACGAGCGGGCACAGCGACATCTGCTTCTCCATCGATCCTTCGTTGAAGCGATGCCAGGCGTCCCTGCTGAGCCCATTCAGGACGACGTCGGCGACGACGGCGCGCACCCCCAGGGTCTTGCCGGGAAAGCCGATCGCGAGCGCGTGCCGTACGACGCTGCGGCCGCCGTCCGCTCCGACGAGATAGCGGACGCGGACGGTCTCCTCGCCCGTCGGGCCAGCGATGCGGGCGTTAACGCCCTCGCCATCCTGCTCGAAGCTCCTCAGCTCGCGGCCGAACTCCGGGTAGCTCCCGAGCTCCGCCAGACGCTCGCGCATCGCGGCTTCGGTCAGGAACTGGGGCACGAGGAGTGCCAGACGATAGGGCTCGCCAGGCGTCGGGTCCTGAGGCTCCAGGATCTGCGACTCCTCGTAGCCGCCGTCGTGGCGATACTCCCGCGGGGGTGGGTACAGGCCGCCGGTCGCGACGACGCGGTCGAGGATGCCCAGATCCTCGAACACCTCCTGGCTGCGCGGCTGGATCCCTTTGCCGCGCGAGCCGCGAAACGGCCCGTCCAGCCTGTCGATGAGTCGGAACGCAACGCCCCGACGGGCGAGCTCAATGGCCAGGGTCAACCCAGCAGCACCTGCGCCAACGATCAGGACATCCGTCGAAAAATTAAATTCCACTGCGAGCTCCGCCATTTTTTGGACTGCGTTTCGTATATGTGTACTATGCATATAGTTACGCCTTCCGAAGCGTCAAGAAAATTTGTGCAAAATACACGGATTACAAAAAAGAAGCTCCGCGAGCTCCACGGAGCCATGGTCGATCTGATCGCGCTCATGAACCAGCCGCAGCGCGATCAGACGCTGCTCGCGGAGGCGGGCCTCTCCCTGGATCGAGCCCTCTTTCCGCTGCTGGTGGGGATCGAGCGCTTCGGGCCGATCGGCGTGGTCGAGCTCTCGGACCGAGCCGGGCGCGATTACACGACCGTCAGCCGCCAGGTCGCAAAGCTCGAGAGCCTGGGGCTGATCGAACGTCGACCAAGCCCAGCCGATCGTCGCATCCATGAGGCGGTGATCACCGACAAGGGGCGGCAGGTGACGGACGCCTTGGACGCCGCGCGTCAGAGGCTTGCGGCCCCTATCCTCGCCAAGTGGAGTGAGGAAGACTTCAGCGACCTGGTGCGCCTGATGCGCCGGTTCGTGGACGACTTGATGGCGCCGTCAAGCGGAGCGGACAAGACCTGAGGGGCAGACCACGCTCCTCCTCGACGCCCCCAGCGGGCTCGGCAGAGGCCTTCGTGTCCACCGCCGCCGCGCCGCCCCCCCACCTCATCCCCGAGGGCGACGGAGCGGCTCAGGGTGCTGGCGAGCGAGGCGACCAAGGCCGCCCGAGGCGACGGATCGGTCGCGGCGAGCTCCCCAGCGTCGCCCGCGGCGCCCCCGACATCATTCGGTATCCCAGTCGCAGCGTAGGAAATGGCGCTGCTGCCGGAAGATCAATACCGCGTGCCTGCCGCGAATGCCGAGATGAAACTGCCGCCTGTCAGCGTCCGCGCGCTTGCGAAGTGCAAGCACTTGCTGTCCGGCCATGCGCCAGAAGGTCGGCTCCAGGTAGGCTGGGGCTGGTTCGTCCTGCGCCGAGTAGGCGATCGCGACGAGCTCGCCCTCGCCACCGTAGTTGACGATCAGTGTGACGCGCGTATTCGAACAATGAATGCTGTACGTTGCCTGAGCGAGACGCGGCCAAGCCAGTACTCCGAAAGCGACGAGGAGCGCGCTGAGCAGCTGATTCACGGGTCGCGAGTCAGCAAGGTCCGTGCCGCAGATCGATGACGCAATTCACGCGCGCGGACGGCTCGCCGCGTGCAGGGCGTGCAGGCGCGACGAGATCGCGTTGGTGACGAAGTACACGCCCTCTCGGCAGGCGCCACCCGGACGAGCCGCTGCAGCTCGAGCCCATCCCTCCTGGAAGAAGCACAGGACCAGCAACAACGACGACGGACACGGGGCGCCTGGTAGCTCTCCATCGCGGGCGCTCACTCGCCTGGGAAGAGCTCCTCGGCCGTCATGTACTTCGCCCCGAGCGCTTGCGCGAACTCCCGGTCGCTTTCCATATCGCCGACCATCACCAGGTGCTCGCGCGCGAGCTTATGGCGCTGGATCAGCCATATCCCGAGCCCCGGCAGCGGCTTGCGGCAGAAGCAGCCGACCGGAAACGCCGGGTGCGGGCAGTACACGACCTCGGCCACGGGCAGGCCGAGGAGCTCGATCGTCCGCGAGAACGCGGCCAGGACAGCCTCTTCGGTCACCGATCCTTTCGAGATGCCGCTCTGGTTTGACACGAAGAAGAGCGTATATCCGTCGTTGACCCAGCGCTCCAGGACCGCGCGCCGACCGGGCAGGAGCTCGACGTCGTCGGGGTCGCGCGGGTAGATTTCGCCGCTCTTTGTCCTTCGCAGCGTGCCGTCGACGTCGAGGAGCAGGCCCTTGCCCGTGAAGAGCGGATCAACGCGCCGGGCGAACGGGATCTCCTCGACCACCGAGAACCCCTCATCCACGTGCGGCGCCTCAAAATTCGCGGCCCACCGCGAGAGCGCCTGCGGCGGCGGCAGGTTGGGATCCTCTTTGCCGAGCGCTTTCATGTCCTCCGGCCCGAGCAGCTTGCCGTGGCGCTCGAGGACGCGCAGGACGACGTTCGCGTAGGCCTCGTTGATGGGCGTGGCCAGGTACCGGCACCGGACCGGCACGCCGTGCGCGTGCGCCATCCGGAGCACCGCATAGCGCGACGCGCGCGTGCCGTACGTATTGTCGAGGACCACCCGCGTTTGCCCCGAGGAGAGCAGCTCTCCGAGCTTCTTGACCACGCCGTCGAGCGTGCCGCCGAGCTCATCGCGGTTCAGGCGCGCGTACCCTCTGGCCGTGTAGCGGGCGACCTCCGACGATTTGCCTGCCCCTTGAATTCCCATGACCACGACCACCTCGGGCGCATCGCCGGGGCCTTCTCCGGGATCGAGCTTGCGCAGGCCGGCGGGGATCACGGGGGGCGCGACCGAGGCCAGCACATCGGCCGTGGGCGCAAAGCTGGTCTTCGAGAGGTCGGCTCGATCGCGCGCGCCAAAGGGGACCCGGAACGCGCGCAAGCAGGACTCGACGCTCGCACGCCTGGTCGCCCCGAACAGGGGAAGGACCGGGGGGCCGAGATCGAGCAGGGCCGCGAGGGCCGCCTCCTGGGGCGTGATGCTGTGCCGCGCGGCGATGGGCTTGATCGCGCGGTTCTTGAAGAGGGTATCGACCTTGGCGTGACCGCCGAGCGGCCGGTGGGCGAGGAACGGGATGCCCATGTGCTTGGCGAGCTCGAAGAGGCCTCGGGCGGCGCTGCCGCGATCGAGAACGCTCAGCTCCTCCTGGATGGCGCGCACCGGAAAGTGCCGCTCGGCCTGGCGGACCACCGCGATGGCGGTGTTGCTGAGGCCGAGGTGCTCGATGAGGCCCTCTTTCTGGAGCTCGGCGAGGGCGGCGAGGCTCTCTTCGAGGGGGGTCTTGGGGTCGGCCACGTGGAGGAGGAGCATGAAAATCCGCGAGACGCCGAGCGCCTTCAGGCTGCCCTCGACCGTGCGGCGCAGGTGGTCGCGGCTGCCGTTCGGGACCCATCGCCCTTTGGGTCGGGTGAGGCCCGCCTTGGTGACAACGCGCACGTCGTCGCGCGGGCCGGACCACGCGTCGAGCGCCTTGCGGACGAGGCGCTCTCCATAGTGGACCTCGCGGTCGGTGAGGCAGTAGGAGTCGGCGGTGTCGAGGAGGCGTATGCCTTGATCGAGGGCAACGTGGATGAC
Organism: Sorangium sp. So ce887; assembly: GCF_051521455.1. Taxonomy (NCBI): domain Bacteria; kingdom Pseudomonadati; phylum Myxococcota; order Polyangiales; family Polyangiaceae; genus Sorangium; species Sorangium sp. So ce887. The sequence goes on from NZ_CP150354.1 coordinate 9,874,699, forward strand.
GGCGGTCGCTTCCTCTTCTGAGGGGCGCCCCTCCGTGGCCAGCCGGAGCAGGCCGAGGCCGAGGGGAACGTCGAGGGGGCCTAGGACACCGTAGGGCGAGGGGGCGGGAGTCACGGAGACGCTGACGTAGCCAGGTCCGCGGCTCGATGCAAGCGCTAGCGCTGATGTTGCAGGGGCTCGGCGGCGTGCGCAGCGAGCGGCCCTCGACGGGCCTGGCGCTCGTGCTCGCCGGTAAGCTCGCGGTGCCTGCGTGGCAGACGTTTCCGCTGGCGCGTGCGAGCGGCGCTCACGCGCGGACTGAGGCGCGCGGGGTGAAGGTCGTAATCTCTCCGCCGATGATCTCGTGGAATCGCTCCTCCTCAGGAATGGCCAGGAGATCCTTCACGGTGGCAGGGCCCTTTTTCAATGGGACCGAGTTGACCCTGGGCAGGCCGACCTCTGGGCTCCGGGGCGGTGGGGCGCGTACGCCGCCGGAGAGTTCGCCCACAGCGCAAGATGCACCGCACCCGGTCCAGCAGAAGCAGCGGAGGCGCCGCTAGGCGCTGCAGCGGGAGAGCGCGTGACGGAGAGCGCTCTGGAGCAGCCCGAAGGTCAGGAACGCCCCCTCCGCGCCGCCGATCTCGGTCATGGTCCGCGCGATCGCCGGCGAGATCCCGGAGACGAGGCACTGGCTACCGAGGAGGCTCGTCGCGCGCACCACGGCGAGCAGGTGCGACACGGTCGCGGCGTCCACCGCGCTGACGCCGGTCAGGTCGAGGATCGCGAAGCGCGCCTGTGTCCGGACGATCTCGGGGAGCAGCCGCTCCATGATCTGCGCCGCCCTCGCGGTGTCCACGGTGCCGATGACCGGCAGCACGAGCACGCCCTCCCACGCCTGGATGATCGGCGTGGACATCGCGAGCATCGTCTCCTGCTGCTGCCGCAGCAGCGCCTCGGCGCGCTCGCGCTCGGCGTTCTCCTCGGCGAGCTGGCGGTTCTTCCGCTGGAGCTCCTCGGCGTCGCTCTCCCGGCGCTGGAGCGCCTCCCGGAGCTCCGCTTCCAGCCGCTTGGACGTCGTGATGTCCCTGACCGTCACCGCGACGCCATCGTCGAGCGGGATGATCTGGTATTGCAGCCACAGGCTCTCGCCCCCGGGCAGCACGCTCTCCGTCTCCGCGAGGAGCCGCTCGCGCGTCCGAAAGACGCGCTCGTATTTATCGAAGAGCCCGGAATCGTGAACCGTTGGAAAGACCTCGACGAGCCGCCGGCCGATGATCTCCTCGCGCGGCCTCGACGTCACCTGGCTCACCAGCAGGTTGGCCTCGGTGAACACGAAATCAACGGTCTCCCCCGGCTCGCCGACCGTGCGACGCAGCACGCTGAACCCGTCGAGGCTCCCGTCGATCGCCGCCCGGTACCGCGACTCGGCCGCGACCAGCGCCTCCTCGGCGCGCCTGCGCTCGGTGATGTTGCGCGCGACGAAATAGACGAGCTCATCGTCCGGGTAGATTACCGAGTTCCACTCGATCCACAGATACGAGCCGTCACGGCATCGATATCGGTTCACGAACGTCGCGGTGAAGTCGCCGGACAGCAGCTTCGCCGACTCGGTCACGGTGCGCTCGCGATCTTCGGGATGAATGAAGTCGAGGAAGGGCGTGGCCAGGAGCTCTTCGCGCGAGAAGCCGAGCGTCTGCTCCCACGCCCGACCGATGCGCTTGAAGTATCCGTCGAATCCGGCGATTCCCACCATGTCGACAGAGAGCTCGAAGAAGCGGTCGAGGTCGTCGATCCGAGAGGCTTCAGGCATGATGAAGAGCATGCCTATCACCTCCGCCGCGGGCCGTCGACCCCCTCGGCCAGGCGCCCCGCAGCGCGCCGCGCGATGGACGCAAGGCACACCACATCAGACCACGAGGTCATGGTGAGTGCGCGGCTGTCGCGTCCGCGGCTGTCGCGCCCGCCGGCCGGCGCCGCCGTCGGGCAGGCGCGCCGCCGGCCGGCGCCGGCACAGGCCGTGCACGCTTCCGCGCCATCGCGCGGCGATCCCGCGCGCGCGCATGCTGCGACGCAAGACCCGAAGCTTCCTCATCGAGCGCCTGTAGGAGCGAGCGCGCGCGGGCGGCGCACAGTCTCGCCAGGACCTCTGACACGCGGGACCAGAAACTAGAGGACCCGCATGAACGCCGTGAGGTCGGCCTTCTCCTGCGCCGTCAGCTTCGTGCCGAGCACGAGGTTGAAGAACTCCACGGTGTCCTCCAGCGTGAGCAGGCGGCCGTCGTGCAGATAAGGAGGGCTGTCCTTGATGCCGCGCAGCGGGAAGGTCTTGATGGGGCCGTCCGCGGTGGCCATCCGGCCGTTGATGAGCTCGGGCTTGAAGAAGCGCTCTGCCCGCAGGTTGTGCATCAGATTATCGGTGTAGTACGGCGCCGCGTGGCACGTCCCGCACCGGCCCTTGCCGTGGAAGACCTGCTCGCCGCGGAGCTCCTCCGGGGTGGCCTTCGCGGGGTCGAGGCGCCCGTCCACGCCGAGCTTCGGGGCCGGGGGGAAGTCGAGGATCTCCTGGAACTCGGACATCGCGTGCACCTGGTGCCCGCGATCCAGGATGTTGATCCCCTTCTTCACGGCGATGACGATATCGCCGTCGAAGTACGCCGCCCGCTGCTCGAACTCGGTGAAGTCCTCGACGGTCTTGAGCGCGCGCTGCGAGCCGAAGAGGCGCTGGATGTTCACGCCGCGCAAGGTCGGGGTGTCGACCCGGTGCCGGAACTCCTGCGGCCTCGTGTCGCCCACGAGGTGGGTCGCGTTGTTCGTGTGCCCGTTCGCGTGGCAATCGAGGCAGGCGACGCCGAGGCTCGCCTTCTCCGAGCGCCGGTCCGCCGTCGCGTTGAACTGCATCTGCGGGAACGGCGTGACGAGGAGCCGGAGCCCCTCGAGCTGCTTCGGCGTCAGGATGCCGTTGAAGAGCTCGTAGAAATTGTCGATCGTGACGAGCTGCCCCTTGGAGACGTCGCCCAGGTCGGGCCGCGTGGTGAGATAGATGGGCGCCGGGAACTCGGAGATGAGGTGGTCCGGCAGGTCGAAGTCGAGATCGAAACGCGTGAGCTCGCGCCCTGTCTGGCGCTTCAGCTCGTCGATCTGGACCTTCGGGAAGACCATTCCGCCTTCCGGGTGGTTCGGGTGGGGCAGCGGCAAGAAGCCCCTCGGCCAGAGCCCCCGCTCCCGGATGGCATCCGGCGTGAGCGCGGCCAGCGCATCCCATGTGGCCCCGTTCGAGAGCTTCACGCGCACGCCGGCCTGGACGGGCTTGCCGCGCGACATGGTGACCCCCTGCGCAGCGCGGCTCGACAGGTCGTACCGCTCCTCGAGCAGAGTCTGATGGCGCTTCATCACCGCGGGCTTGTCGGCCTTCATTCGGGCGACCATCGCCGCGAACGGCTCCTTGTCCTCCACAGGCAGGTAGCTCGTCCGCGGCGTCTCGGGCCCGGGCGGAGGATTCGCGTTCATGGGGGCCCGCGGGCCGGCCGGCGCGATCGTCCCGGCCGTCGCCGGCGGCGCCTCCCGCAGGCCGGCAGGATCCTCCGGTCCCGCGCTCGGCGCCGAGGCGCAATGCACGAGGCCCAGCGAGAGCGCCGCGGTGCACGCCACAAGGCACGAGATATCCATTCTCTTCACAGACATAAAAGCGCTCCTTCGCGAGGGATACGTCGACGGGGAACGGTCGACCGGGCGCTCCGGTCTCCGGTGCGCCGAGCTCCTGTCCGGCTCACACGAGATGTCGGCTCGCCGGGCACCCAAGGCAGGCGCCATGAGCCATTCCGCCCGTAGGCGACTCTCGTGCCAGGGTCGCGTCCGCTGTGCGCGTCGAGCCCGACCAGGAGCGGAGCGCGGCGTCCGCCGCGCGAAAGCGCTCTCTTTTGGCTCGGATCGGGAGGCGGGCAACCCGTCGAGCCATCCAGGCTGGCCGCATGCATGGGCTCAGGCGCGCGATCGGCTTCGCGCAGGAGCCTGGCAAAACGAGGCGGATTGCCACGGTGCGTGGCAGGGTGGCTCGCCCGGCGGAGCCGGGCGACCTGAAAGAGGGGAGCTTGGACGGAGGCCGTCCGATCAGCCGCCGCGCGGGAGCCTCTCCGTCGCGATGCGGACGAAGGGATCCTTGACGTCCCGAACGTCGAAGAAGAACACGCGATCCCAGCACGGCACGCGCTCGCGCTCCGACAGCGCGAACACCTTTCCTTGGGACAGGCTGCCGACGAGCTTCGCGCTCGACTGGCCTCTCATGCTCCACCGGAACTCGTACGGGAGCAGGAGGCTTGTATCGCTGAACATGCCGCGCCGCTCGGTGAAGCTGCACCGCGCAGCCTCGGATAGCTCCTGCGCGTGACGCAGGTTCGGCGCGACGATGTACGTCATCGCCAGGCCCTCCTCGAGGAGCTGCTGGTTGATGAGCCGACCTCCTGACAGGACATAGGCGAGGACGCGCCCGTAAGCGTCGCACGGCTGTTCGTCCGTCTGGATCTCGACCTCGGCGCCTTCGGGGAGCAGCTCGGCGAGCCGCGCGGACGCCGCCTCGGCCCAGCGGCCCTGCGAGGCGCCGAGGAAGTGCGTCTCCGGCGTGTCGATCGAGAGCATGCGGATGGGATGGTTCACGCCCCGTTCGTCGCGTACGTGGAGCGTGTCCCCATCCACCGTCCTGACCACCTCCGCGTGGAAGCGCTCGCCCGGCAAATCAGGCGCTCTGCGCAGCCTCCGCCTCCGGGAAACAAGGGACACGTAGCCGATGAACCTCCGGAATCCCGGAAGCAGTCCTGTCATCGCCCCCTCCTGTGCTGGATAGACTTCCAGAAACCACCGTTGTAGTTCGCTCGGACGTTCGCCCGGCCCAGGCGGCCTGTTCCATGATGGTATGGACCGAACCCGGTCCGGCTGACAGCGCTCGCTACGCCTGATCCGGAGGCAGGAGGTGGCCTGAAGCGCCGAGCGGTGGGAGGAGAGCAGGAGAGAATCAACGCAAAGGCGCAAAGGCGCAAATAACGATACACCTCGCCCCCCTTCTTCTGTTTGCGCCTTTGCGCCTTTGCGCCTTTGCGTTGAACTCTCTCCTTCTGCTCTTCTGTTCTGCTCCAGGCGCCCTTGGCCGCCCAGATCCCGTCCCCGCAGCAGGCCGCCGCCCCCGCTCCGGGATAGGGCTACGCTTCCTGCGCGCTTTCCCGTTACGATGACCGGCGCGATCGCTTCGGTAGATCGCGGCGGGGCATGAGACGTCTGCATGCAACCCCGCACTTGGCTCCCGGGGGCGAGGGCCACCGCGGCGAGGGAGGTCTCGGATGTCGTCGCACGAACAGATGGAACCGGCCGGAACGCCGGCAGAGAAACGCGCGCTGGAGACGGGCGCCGAGCGGGCACGCCGCAAGCGCAGCCTGCGGTTCCGGCTCGCAGCCGGGGTGCTCGTGCTCGCCGCCAGCGTGACCGCGCTCCTCCTGACCCAGGAGAAGGCGCCCACGAAGGCCAGCGCCATCGGCGCCCGGCTCGAGCTCTCCTCGGGAGAGGTCACGCTGGAACAGGACGACCGGCGGTCGACGGTGGTGTCCGGCATCCCCCTCCCGGTCGGGGCCGAGCTCGCGACCGGAAAGGGCGCGCGGGCGCTCGTGCGGCTCGCCGACGGCTCGGCGGTGTTCCTGCGCGCCGACTCGGAGGTCGCGCTCGGCGCAGAGGGGCTCTCGCTCGCGCAGGGCGAGGTGTGGCTCGACGCCCCGCCCGAAGGGCGCGGCGAGCTCTCGCACGCGCTCGGAGAGGTCCGGGTCACGGCCGCCGACGCCGGCCTGTCGATGAGGCGCTCGGGCGACGCCGTGAGCGTGTACGTGGCCCGCGGGCTCGCCATGGTCACCGCCCCCGGCGGGCGCGTCGAGGTGCACGCAGGGGAGCAGGTCACCGTCGCCGGCGGCGCCGCGCCCAAGGTCGCGCCGCTCGCCTACTGGGACGACTGGACCGGCGGCATGGGCGACCACCGGCCCCTCGCGGGCGAAGGCAGCGGCTCCGGCCGGATCTACGGCGTCGACCTGCAGGGCGCCCCCGGGACGCAGGCGCGCACGCTCGAGATCAGCCGGCAGGCCGTGCGCGCGGTCGTGCGCGACGGCATCGCCGAGACCGAGGTGGACCAGACCTTCTCGAACCCGGGCGGGCGACAGGTCGAGGGCTGGTACTGGTTCACCGTGCCCGAGCGGGCGCTCGTGAGCTCGTTCGCGGTCGAGACGAACGGCGTGCTCGTCGAGGGGGAGGTCATCGAGCGGACGGAGGCGGCGCAGCGGTACCAGGCCGCCGTGCAGAGCGGCCACGAGCCGGCGCTGCTCGAGTGGGTCGACGGGCGCAGCTACCGCGCCCGCATCTTCCCGGTGCCCGCGAGCGGCTCGCGGCGCGTGGTGCTGCGCTACGTGGAGATGCTCGGCGCGCCGACCGGCAAGCTCGCCTACGTGTACCCGATGCGCTCGGCCGATCCGGTCCAGATCGGCGAATTCTCCCTCTCCGTCGACCTCGGGCAGGCCGGCCAGGGGATGAAGATCGCGACCCTCGCCGACGCGGTGATCGAGGACGGCGGGCGGCGGGTGAGCATGCGGCGGAGCGGCTACGCGCCGCGCGCGGACTTCCAGCTCGAGGCCTCCGTCAAGGAGAAGCCGTCGCCGCTGCGCATGTCGCGCTTCGCCGCGGGCGAGGACCGCGCCGACTACGTGATGGCCCGGTACGTGCCCGACGTGGACTGGGCCGAGCTCAAGGAGCTCCCCGCCGACCTGGTCGTCGTGGTGGACACGTCGGCGTCGGCCGACGAGACGGCGCGACAGCAGAAGGCGGCCGCGGCCGAGGCGATCCTGCGGGCGATGTCGCCGTCGGACCACTTCGCGCTGATCGCGCTCGACTCGGCGCCCGCGGTCCTGCACCCGAAGGAGGGGCTCGCCGAGGCGTCGGACAAGGAGATCTCCGCCGCGCTCACGCGGCTGGCCGAGCACGCGACCGGGGGCGCGACCGACCTCGGCGCCCTGTTCGAGTCGGCGCTCGGGCGCGTGCACGGCAAGGAGCAGCCGGCCGTCATCTACATCGGCGACGGGCTCGCGACGAGCGGCGAGGTGACGGGCGCGCGCCTCGCCGAGCGGCTCCGCCGCTCGCTCACGGACTCGCGCGCGCGGTTCTTCACGGTCGGCGTCGGCGAGAACGCGAACCACGCGTTGCTCCGCGAGCTCGCGCGCGCCGGGGGCGGACAGGCGTTCCGGATCGACGAGACCGAGGGCTCGACGTCCGAGGTGCTGCGCCTCGCCGGCGCGATCAAGACGGCGACCCTCACCGATCTCTCGATCGACCTCGGCGCCGGGCTCGACGAGCCGATGCTCACCGCGAGCGGCAAGGTGTCGCGCGGCGAGGAGGTCGTGCTGCTCGCGCGCACGCACCACGCGCTGCCCGCGAAGGCGGTCGTGAAGGGGCGGCTCGCCGGCAAGGAGTACTCCCGCGAGCACCCGATCGAGCTCGATCGGGGCGTCGGGGCGGCGCTTGTGCCGCGCTTCTGGGCGGCCGAGAAGGTGCGGCGCCTGCTCGCGGACGGCGACGACATCGAGGCGCACCGGGGCAAGGTGGTCGAGCTCGGGCTCGATTACGGGCTGATCACGCCGTTCACGAGCACGCTGGCGCTCGAGAGCGAGCAGGCGTACCTGAACCAGGGGATCCGGCGGCGGCGCTCGCCGCTGCGGGGCGAGCGCCTGACGGCGCTCACGCCCGAGCGGGAGCGCGAGCTCGCGGCGCTGCTCGCGCCGCCCGCCGCGGCGGTCGCCTTCGGGTGCTCGAAGAGCGAGCCGGAGAGCGCAAGCTATGAGGAGAGCCCGGGGAAAGAGGGCGGCTACGCGCAGAAGGGGTCGGCGCCGGCGCCGATGATGGCGCCGGCGATGGCGCAGAAGACCGAGGAGCGGGACGAAGGCGCCACGGCGGTCCCCGCGTCGCCCGAAGCCGCGCTGCCGGCCCCGCCCCCCGCGGGCGCGGCTGCAGCGGACGAGGCGGAGCAGCAGCCCGCGCCGCAGGAGCAGGGCATCGTGGCGCGCCGCGCGGACGCCCCTCGCGCGCGGCCCGCGTCCGCGAGGCCCCCGGTGGCCGGCGAGCCGGTGGCGCTCGGCGCGAACAGGGCCAGCGCTCCGCGCGGCGGCGGCGGGCCGGTCACGCCGGCCGCGGGCGCCGCGCCCCTGAGCGCAGCGGTCAGGACGACTCCGGCGGACGCGCGGAGGCCGCCCGCGATCGGGACGTCCAGGCCCCCGCCGGTCGCGACGGCGCCGTGCAGCGACACCGCGCGGCGGCCGCTCGCCGAGCGCATCGTCGTCTGGTCGAAGCGCCTCGCCCGCGCCACGGCGGCCGAGCAGCTCATCGCGCGCTACGAGGGCGCGCTCTCGACCTGCGAGCTGCCGGACTGGCGCTCGAGGGCCGCGCTCCTCTCGCTCCTCCAGGCGAAGGTGTCCACCGAGGGCGGCGCCGAGGCGCTCCTCGGGCGCTTCGCCGGCGAGCCCGAGGCGCAGCGGTTCATCGCGCACGCGCTCCTCCGGCGGAGCGTGGACCCCGCGATCTCCGCCGCGGTGCGGCGCACGCTCTTCGGGGGCGCCGATCCGAAGGCGAGCTGGACGCTCATCGACGAGCGGCTCGCGGCGCTCCCGGCGGTGGACGACCGGCTCGCGCTGCTGCGGCAGGCGCTCACCGAGCGGCCCGACGACCCGGAGGGGGAGATCCGACGGGTGCGCCTCCTCGCGGAGGCGGGCCGGAAGGACGAGGCGCTCGCCTACGGGCGGAGGCTGCGCGACCGCGGCTTCATGAGCCCGGGGCTCGCGCTGGAGCTCGGCGACGTGCTCGCCTCGAGCGGCTTCGAGGCGGACGCGCTCCGCACGTACTCGGAGGTGGTCGAGTTCGATCCGACGAGCCCCGCGTCGCGCGGGATGCTCGGCGACGTCTACCTCCGGCACGGCTGGTACGCGGCGGCATACCGCCAGTACACGACGCTCACGGACCTCGCGCCGGCCGAGCCCCGGGGATGGCTGAGGCTCGCCGCGGCGGCCGCGGGGAGCGGGCGCGTCGACGAGGCGCTCCGCATCCAGCGCAAGGTCGCCGCCGCCGAGGGCACGCCGGGGCCGGACGATCCGCGGGCGTGGGCGCGGCTCCTGTCGGCGGCGCGCATCGGCCGGCTGCTCGCCGGCGACGGCGCCGCGGCCCCGGCGGCCGGCGCCGAGGCCGAGAGCCTCACCCGCAAGCTGAAGGAGCTGCAGCTCTTCAGCGGCCCGGGGGCGCTGCGCGTCGTGCTCTGGGAGGACTACGCGGCGGAGCTCGCCCTCGCGGCCCGCGACGGCCAGGTGGACGCGGCGCTCGGCGACGGCCTCTTCGCCCCGGCGGTCGGGCTCGCGGCGGTGCAGCTGCCGGCGTCCGAGCTCGGGCGCCTCGAGTGGCGCGTGCGGTTCCGCAGCGATCCGCCGGGGAGGGACGTGCGCTTCATGGTGACGACGATCGCGTGGGACGGGACGTCCTTCCGGGTCGCGAGCGCGCCGGGATCGATCGGCGCGCGGGACCGGGAGGTGGTGCTGGCGAGCGCCGCGCTGCCATGATCGACGTCTCGCTGCTCGGCTGGCTGCTCGTCACGCTGACCTCGCCGCTGTCGCTCGTCCTGCTGATCGTGGCGCTCGGCTCGGTGGCCTACATCGGCGTGACCGCGCTCGGAGCCGCGCCCCCGCAGCGCGGCGCGCGGGCGGTCGGCACGGGCGCCGCGGCCTGCGCGCTGGCGGCCGGGATGCTCGGGCTGCGCGTGGGCGCGGGCGCGGCCGCGGCCGTCCCGACCGCCGCGGTGGGGATCGCGGCGGCGGCGGCGCTCGGGGCGACCGCGGCGTGCGCGTGGACCTTCGGCGCGCGCGGCGCGGCGGCGCTCGGGGCGGCGCGGGCCCGGCGGAGCGCCGCGGCGCTGCGGGCGGGCGACGAGCGGCGCCGGCGGCTCGCGGCGAGCCAGCGCGCCTACGTGGAGGGCGACGACCTCGCCGCCGAGACGGCGGCGGCCGACGCCGCCGTGGAGCGGCTGCGCGCCGCGGTCGAGGCGCTGGCCGACGCGCGCGACGTGCTCGAGGCGAGGCGCGACGCGGCGCGGGGGGGCGGCGCGGTCGGCGACGGCGACGAGCACGGCGCGCCGGGCGGACGGGGGTCGGAGCAGCGGCCCGAGGCGAGCGCGCTCGCCGAGGATCTCGCGCGGGCGTGCGACGAGGCCGCGCTGAAGGGCTCGATGGGCGAGCGGGTGCTCGCCGCCGCCGAGGCCGCGGCGCTGCGGGTCGCATGCAACGCGCCGCTCCGGCGGCTCCTGCGGCGGCGGCCGCGCGAGGCCTTGCAGGCGCTCGCGGCCCTGGGCGCGGGCGCGATCGCGCCGGCAGCGGCGTCGATCGAGGCGTTCCTGGGCGAGGTGCGGGCGGCGCGCGCCGAGGTCGCCGAGATCGCGGAGCGGCGCGCGCCGGGCGGCGCGACCGGCTCGGGCGCGGAGGAGAGCCCGGCGGCCGTGGCGCTGGGCGAGCTCGCCGCGATGGAGTCCGCGTACGGGGCGCTGCTCGAGCGGCTGCGCCTTTCGGAGCTCCACGCCTCGACGCGCGCCTCGGTGGAGCAGGTCGAGAGCGCCGCAGGCGCGCTCTCCGCGGCGGCGAGGGCCGCGGCGGTCGACCCGGCGGCGCTCGGCGCGCTCGTGACGGAGGTCGCGCGCGCCGAGTCGGCCGTCGCCATCGCCGCGCCGGAGGCCGGCGGCTCGAGGGCGCTCGCCGAAGCGCTCGCCGCGGGCTCGCTGGCGCTCGATCGGAGCGACGCGACGTCGCTGTCGGAGCTCATCGCGGCGTTGCGCGAGCTCCGGTGAGGCGGTGGCGGGAGGCTTCTCCTGAGATCGAGCGCCGGAGGACCGGGACCCGCATGGGATCCCGCCTCGCCGATCACTGCCCCTTCAGCTTCGCGGCCAGGAACCGCCGCACCTTCTCCCAGGCGTCCGCCGCGGCCTTCGTGTCGTACCGCTCTCCCGAGGGGTTCGCGAAGGCGTGGTCGGCGTCGTACCGGAGCACCTCGTGCTCGACGCTCGCCTCGTGGAGCGCCTTGTCGAACTCGTTGACGACCTCGGGCGGAATGCCCTTGTCCATGTTGCCGAAGACGCCGAGCACCGGCGCCTTGATCGCCTTGAGCTGCGCGGGATCGGTGACGAGCCGGCCGTAGTAGAGGACGGCCGCGTCGAGCTCCGGCTCGTTCAGGGCGAGCTTGAGCGACCAGGCGCCGCCGAAGCACCACCCGATCGAGCCGGTGCGCGGCGCCAGGACGCGCGCGTCGGTCGCGAGGAAGCGGTGCGCGGCGCGCACGGTCTCGATCCCCTTCGCCTCGTCGACGGCCTTCATCGCCGCCATCGCGTCGTCGGGCGTGGTCGCGACCTTGCCGCCGTACATGTCCACGGCCAGCGCGGCATAGCCGTCCTCCGCGAGGCGGTCGGTCCAGTGCTTGATGTGCTCGTTCAGGCCCCACCACTCGTGGACGACAACGAGGGCCGGGATCGGCGGCTTCGCGTCCCGCGGCAGGCTCAGGTACGCCCGCGTCCCGGCCACCTCGACCGTCTGTCCGCGCGCGGGCGGGGCCTTGTCCGACCGGAGCTGGTGGAGCGCCTTGAAGTCCTCCTCCGAGAGCAGCCCGGTCGGGCTGTCCGCGGCGCCGGAAGGCGCGGGTGCCGGGGCGGCGGCGCCCCCCGGCGGCTCGGCCGGGGGCGGGGAAGACGAGGCAGAGCAGGCGGTCGCCGCGAGCAGCGCGAGCGGCGCAGCCAGGCGGAGGAGGAGCGAGCGGAGCTTCATGGCCGCGCACCCTACCAGCTCGGGGCGGCGCGCCGGAAGGCTCGGCGGCGGGGGAGGTCGAGCCCGCCTACGTGGCGACGCGCAGGCGCAGCTGGCTCGACGCGACGCCCCGCCGGACGGCGGACACGAGGGTGTCCGGGGAGAACGGCTTCGCGACGAACGCATGGGCGCCGAGCCGGAAGGCGCGCTCGCGCTCGCGCGCCGACGACATCGTGGAGACGACGACGACCGCGACGTCGCGGTGGTGCCGGCTCTGCCGGATGAAGCGGATGAGCTCCAGCCCGTCGATGTCCGGCAGGTTGATGTCGATGATCACGGCGTCGTACGCGCTGCGGTGCATCAACCGGAGCGCCGCGAACCCGCTCGCCGTCTCCGCGATCTCCACCGCCGGCCCGAGCTGGGGCGCCCTCTCGAGCGCGGCCCACATGTGCGCTCGCATCGCGGCGGAGTCGTCGATGAGAAGGATGCGCGTCATACGGGGCCTGCGGGGCTCTCGGGGCGCCTAGTACAACAGAAACAGCAAAAGCAAAAGCGGTTGCCAATTTTCCGACCCCGGCGGCCGGGCATGCGCCGTTTTCCGCTTCCACGCTCCGCCTCGCCTCCGCGCCGGCCTCGATCGTCCCGCTACGGGAAGGGAGTCCTCGTCGCCGGTGCGTTCGACGAGCGCGTCGCCCTCACGGTCCCCGCTGGGTCCGGCGCTGAAGTCCAATGGGCAGACCCTCTCGCGCCGGCGAGCTGGACTGTTGCCCCACTCTTCCGGCAGAAACAGCTCGAGATCAATCGACGAATGCTCCAGTCCGTTGCTCACGGTCAGACTGACACCGTTCTGGCAGCTGGCGATCTTGCCAGCCGATTCGGTATACTGGCGCTTGACCGATGCCGACCGGAACCATGGAACCCCCCAGCGGCGCAGCTCAAGGTCCTGCGCAAGCGGATCCAGGATGGCGCGCAGGCCCCGTCACCCTGGATCTCTGACGCGCCGATCCGCGTGAAACAGCGGTAGATAACTACAAGAGGGCGGGAAGATGGGATCGGCTCGGGTCCCATCTTCCACGCTCCGCGCCGTCATGCTTTAATGTTGCCGTTCTTGGGAAGATACTGCCTTTTCGGCGCCTTATCCAGCCGGACGGACAGGTCATCGACCACCTGAGGAGAGCTGCTTATGAGCAAGGAACGAGATACCGAGACCCAGGGCCCGTCGTTCAGGGACGTTGACCGGCGGCAGGCCCTCCTGGGGCTGGGGGCGATTGCCGTCACCGTGTCGTGCGGAGATGGCGGCGAGTCGGATCCGAGCGGGACCGGAAGCTCTGCGAGCTCCGGGTCCAGCGGGACCACTGGATCGGGCACGGGAGGCGGGGGGGCCAGCCCCGCCACCACATCGGGCCCCGGCTCGGGCGGCGCGGGACCGGGCTCCACCACGGCAGGCTCGGGCGGCTCAGGCACGGGAGGCACCGAGCCGGGCGTTGGAGGTAGCGGCGGCGGCGGCGGCGGTGGTGACGGCCTCACGGCGCCGCCGTTCGACGACGTGCCGACGTGCACGGCGTTCAACAAGACGGACGGCGCCGGTCAGGGCCCCTTCTTCATTCACGAGCTCGAAAAGGGCGACGACATCTCCCTGTTGCGGCAGGACATTCGTGGTCGCTACAATGAAAGTGCACCAGCCGGCGTGGAGATGCATCTCCACCTGCGCGTGCTCGACCTGAGCCAGCCCGACTGCAATGGCGAGGGCGTAGGCCTGGCCGACGTGGACGTCTACATCTGGCACACGGACGGGCAGGGGTTCTACAGCGGCTTCGGGACCAGGGGCACTGCCAACGAGCAGAAACCCGACTCGCCGTACGCGGGCAGGCCGGGTCAGAACGATCTCGATGTCAGTGAACGTTTCTGTCGCGGCGTGCAAACCACGAACGCAGACGGCGTCGTCTCGTTCCAAAGCATCTTCCCCGGCTGGTACAACGGCCGCGATGTTCACATCCACTTCGTCTGCTTCAAGAAGGGATCGACGTCGATGGGTCGCACCACGTACAGGGGTGGAAGCCACATTTTCACGACGCAATTCTACTTCGATCCCGCCTTCACCGACTCCGTTCATACCAAGTACGAGCCGTACAAGACGCGCACCACCGGCAATCTGGCGACGGCGTACGCAGGCGCCATCAAGGCCGACGAAGCGGGCAACAGCGGCCTTCGTGCCAAGGCCGTGATGGACGGGGACATCGTGGTCGCTCAGATGCAGATCGCCGTGAATCCGACCTAGAGCTGACTCGAAGTCTCGTCCCTCGAGTCCGTCGCTGCGGTCCGCGGGCACGGCGCGTCGCCGGCCCCCGACCGACCTGAACCCCACCTCGACATCCCGTGATCCCGTGGGCCGCCGCGGAGGCGACGCGGGCGTGATCCGCGAGCGGCTGCTCGTCCCGCGCTAGCGGGCGAGCGCCTCGCAGGGCGGCGCGCGCCCGGGCGCCGCCGCGGGACGTCGCGCGCGAGAGATCCTGGAAACATGGGTCGCGCCCCTGCTCGTGGTCACGGCGTCGCGGCGTCGCGGGCCGGGCCGGGGCGGACAATCCGCCTCCCGGACGCCACACTGCGGTAGGGAGGTCCCATGAGCGACGCGGATCGGCTGGATCCCGGGAGCATGGCGCGCGCGTTCCGCGAGGCGCGGCGCCGCGGGATGGATGTGGAGCCTGCGGTCCTGTTCCACGACCTCGGGCGCATGCGGGCGCGGATCGGGCGGATCGGCGCGGCGTTCCCGCCGGGCGCCCTCCACACGGTGGCGATCAAGGCGAACCCCCTCGTGGAGGTCCTGCGCGCGGCGGTCGAGTGCGGCGCGGGGCTCGAGGCGGCCTCGCTCGAGGAGGTGAAGCTCTCGCTCGCCGCCGGCTGCCCGCCCGGCCGCATCGTCTACGACTCCCCCGCCAAGACGCGCGCCGAGATCGCGGAGGCCCTCCGCCTCGGCGTGCGGCTCAATGCCGACAACCTCGATGAGCTCGAGCGCATCGACGAGCTCGTCCGGCCCGAGGGGGCGGCCGATCGCATCGGGCTGCGCATCAATCCGCAGGTCGGGGCCTCCAGCATCGCCCTCACCAGCGTCGCGGACCGGCGCTCCAAGTTCGGGGTCCCCCTCGAGCAGGCCGACGCCGTGCGCGCCGCCTTCGCGCGGTATCCGTGGCTCGCCGGGCTGCACGTGCACGTGGGCTCGCAGGGGTGCGCGCTGGCGCAGCTGATCGACGGGATCCGCCGCGTCGAGGCGCTGCGCCAGGAGATCCGGCGCGCGCTGGGGCCGGGCGCCGCCGGCGTCATGGATGTCGGCGGAGGGCTGCCGGTCGCCTACCGGAGCACGGACCGCCCGCCGGCGCTGGAGGACTACGCGGCCGCGCTGCGCCGCGAGGCGCCGGCGCTCTTCGAGGAGGGGACCACGCTGATCACCGAGCTCGGGCGCTGGGTCCAGGCGGGCTGCGGCTTCGCCGTCTCGCGCGTCGAGTACGTGAAGGAGGACTCGGCTGGGCGGACTGCGATCCTGCACCTCGGGGCCGACTTCCTGCTGCGCCGCGCCTATCACCCGGACGACTGGCACCATGACTTCGTGGCGCTCGACCCCGACGCCGCGCCCAGGGAGGGGCCGCTCTCGCCGTGCACCCTCGGCGGCCCGCTCTGCTTCGGCGGCGACGTGCTGGCCCGCGACCTCCTGCTGCCGGACCTGTCGCCCGGGGATCTCGTGCTCATCCGCGACACGGGCGCGTACACGCTGAGCATGTGGTCTCGCCACTGCAGCCGCGGCATCCCCGCGGTGCTCGGCGTCGACGGCGGCGACATCCGGGTCCTGCGCGAGCGCGAGCGGCCGGAGGACGTCGTCGCGTTCTGGAGCCGCGGCCGCGGCCAGCCATGAGCTCGCCGCGGGGCGTTCACACGACTGTTTCCACGCGAACCCAGCCTGTGAGAGCCTTGGGGGGCGAGCGCAGCGGAGTGGAGGAGCGACGATGAGAGCGAGCGATGCTTCCGGAGTCCTGGGGCGATGCGCGCGAGCGTGGCGGACCACGCTTCTCGGCGCGATGCTGTGCGTGCCGCCGGTGGCCGGCGCGGGCTGCGGAGACGATGGGGCGGCGAGCCCCCCCGAGATGTCCGGCGGCGCCATGGGCACCGGCTCGAGCGGCGGCGCTACCGGCACCGGCACCGGCGGCGCTACCGGCACCGGCGGACAGGGCGGCGGCGGCGTCGCGGGCACCGGCGGACAGGGCGGCGAGGGTGGCACCGGTGGCGGCGGCGCTACCGGCACCGGCGGACAGGGCGGCGGCGGCGTCGCGGGCACCGGCGGACAGGGCGGCGAGGGTGGCACCGGTGGCGGCGGCGCCGGCGGCGCGGGCGGCACCAGCGGAGGCGACACCGTGAGCGTGCAGCTCCTCGCCTTCAACGACTTCCACGGCCATCTGGAGCCCCCCGCGGGCAGCAGCGGCAGGATCACCCTGCCCGACGCAACGCAGGTGGACGCGGGCGGCGTCGCTTACTTCGCGTCGCATGTCGCCGCCCTCCGCGCCACGAACCCGAATACCGTGGTGGTCTCGGCCGGCGACCTCATCGGCGCCAGCCCGCTCGTGTCGGCGCTGTTTCACGACGAGCCCACGATCGAGGCCATGAACCTGCTCGGCCTCGACATCAACGGCGTCGGCAACCACGAGTTCGACAAGGGCACCGCCGAGCTCCTCCGGATGCAGTCGGGCGGGTGCAGCCCGGTCGACGGCTGCGCGGACGGCACCCCCTTCGCGGGCGCGAGCTTCCAGTTCCTCGCCGCCAACGTCGTCGTGGACACGGCGAGCGGCAGGACGCTGTTCCCGCGCTACGACGTCCGCGAGCTCGACGGCGTGAAGATCGCCTTCATCGGCATGACGCTCGAGGACACCCCGTCGATCGTGACGCCGATCGGCGTCGCGGGGCTGTCGTTCATGGATGAGGTCGACACGGTGAACGACATCGTCCCGGAGCTCCAGGCGCAGGGCATCGAGGCGATCGTTGTGTTGCTCCACGAGGGAGGGCTCCCGACAGGCCACTTCAACGAGTGCCCCGACATCTCGGGCCCCATCATCGAGATCGCCACGAACGTCGACCCCGCCGTGGATGTGATCGTCACCGGACACACGCACCAGGCGTACAACTGCCTCTTCGGCGACAAGATCGTGACGAGCGCGGCGTCGTTCGGGCGACTGGTGACCGACATCGATCTGGAGATCAGCAGGGGCACTGGCGAGGTGACGGCGAAGACGGCGAACAACGTCGTCGTGACGCGCGACGCGCCCGACGCGGGGGTGAACGCCCTGGTGACGCGCTACAAGGATCTCTCGGCGCCGCTGGCCAGCGTGCGGGTCGGCACGATGACGGCGACGCTCGATCGCACGGTCCTGCCCATGAGCTCGGGGCTGTTCACGATGGGCGCGGTCATCGCCGACGCCCAGCTCGCCGCCACGCGCGAGGCGAGCAAAGGCGGGGCCGAGATCGCGCTGATGAACCCGGGCGGCGTCCGCGCCGACCTGACCTATGCGGCCTCGCCCACCGAGCCCATGGACGGGGTGGTCACGTTCGGTGAGATCTTCACCGTGCAGCCGTTCGGCAACAGCCTTGTCGTGATGACCCTCACGGGCGCGCAGATCCACCAGCTGCTGGAGCAGCAGTTCCGGGTGGACTCGACGGGCACGTTACGGAGCGTGATCCTTCAGGTGTCGGGCGGCTTCACCTACGCCTATAGCCAGAGCGCGCCCGTCGGCTCGAAGGTCGACATCGCATCGATCCGGATCAACGGCGCCCCGATCGAGGTCGCGCGGACCTACCGGGTGACCGTGAACAGCTTCCTGGCCACGGGCGGCGACGGCTTCACCGTGCTCAACGACGGCGTCGATCGCCTCGGCGGAGCGCTCGATCTCGACGCCCTGCGGGACCATTTCGCGGCGAGCTCGCCCATCTCGCCGCCCGCGCTCGACCGGATCACGGTCCTGCCCTGAGCGGCCGAGGAGGCCACGCCATCCGCTGCTCGGCCGCGGCCCCGGGCGAGCGGTGGATGGCAGGGGACGACGCGAACGACGCGTCCGCCGCGCCACCGTGGCCCGCGGCCTTCCTCGGCCACCAGTCCATGCTGAGGTGGATGTGGTGATGGTGATACGGCCACCCCTCGCCGTACGCCATCCGGTCCGAGAAGCTCGCGAGCTCGTCGTCGGTGATCTTCCGCCGATCGCGCTCCGGAAGAGCGTTCAGCTTCCGGGCAGTCTTCGAGAGGAACGGCGCGATGATCTTGTCCACGCCGATGACGCGCGTGCGCGCCGAGCGGAACAGCCTGGCCATGAAGAACGCCTCGCGCTCGAGATCGACGAAGTGCTTCCGCTTCGCCGCCGAGGAGCAGTACCCATCCTCGTGCTTCGACCCGTCCCCGCAGATGATCTCCCCGTCGTTCGAGCCGTCCGTCTGGAAATAGGCGATGTCGATGTTGCCGCCCTGATCGTGCGTCGACTCGGGGTGGCGCGGGTCGTCGACGTCGTAACCAGGCGTGACGCCGTTCAGCTGGCAGACGTCGATCAGCGAGAGCGGCGTCGTGCCAGGGAAGGCCCAGAGCGTCTCCGCCAGCGCGTCGCGGACGAGCATGATGAGCTCGCGCCGAGCAAAGCGGTAGTTGCTGAAGGTCTCCCAGACGTAACCGCCGCCGACCACCGAGTCGTCAGGATCGGGGAACGGGAACGGCAGGAGCCCGCTGCCGCCGTCGCCGAAGCCGGCGCACTCGTCGAACGAGAAGCCGGCGCCCACGCAGCTCGGGCCGTCGACGTAAGGAGTCGAGGTCACGTCCAGATCATAGGCGTTCTGGCCCCCGTCATGGCCGACGACCCGGACGAGGTACTCGGCGCCGCCTCGCTCGGAGTAGAACCCGTAGAACTCGGTGTTCGTCTCCTGGTCGCGGTACGAGTACGGGTACTGCTCGCCGTAACGCGAGCCGAGCAGGCGACCCTCGCCGTCATAGGCCACGAGATCGATGTCGCCGGCGGCGTGACGGAACCGGATCCCCACGCGGACGATGGTCCGCTCCGGCACCACGATCCTGAACCAGTCCTCATCCCCCTCGCACAAGGTGAGCTCCTCCGTGACGCCCACGGGCGCGCTCACCGCCGCTCCCGCGTCGTCGTTGGGCTCGAGCACGTCGCCCTCGGACTCGCAGACGAAGGCGTCCTTGCGGCACGCGCCGTCGTCGCAATAGCTGCCTTCCGGGCACCAGCCGGAGGGGACGGCCGGCGAGCACGCGACCTCGTCCGATACGCAGAGCTCCCCGAGGCAGGTCGTGCCCTTCGGGCAGGTCGCGGCGGCGTCGCAGCCGGCGAAGCACGCGGCCCCGCTCTCCTCGCCCACGACGTGGCACACGTAGCCAGGCCGGCAGTCCAGGTCGCTGCCACAGGTGTTCATGCACACGGGCGCGCCGCCCTCCGCCGCAGGGAAGCAGCCCGCCTCCGGGCCGCACGCGTCGTCGCTCTCGCAGTCGAACGCGAGGCAGTACCCCTCGACCCAGCCGTTCGGCTCCGCGGGGTCCGCGTCGCGATGGCAGGTCGCGCCGGGCAGCGAGCACGCGTCGTCCGCGTCGCAGGCCGCGCCCACGCGCCCGGGGCCGACCGTGTCCTCGGCGCACGCCGCGCCGCAGGTCGCGTTGCACCCGTCGCCGCGCCGAGGCGAGCAGAGGCCATGACGGTTCTCCACGCCCTCGCAGGTCGCGGGATCGTAGACGGGATAACACACCCCCGTGTCGGTCAGGATGTCGGTGTTGAAGCAGCGGGAGCCGGGCGCGCAGCCCTCCTCGCTGTTCGGCGCCGCACACAGCCCGGCCGCGCGCTGCATGCAGATGCCCAGCATGCAGACGGCCGCCTCGCCGTCGCAGTCCGCATCACAGCTGCAGCTCGCGCCGATGGGCCTCCGCTTCGGGCCCGCCCCACCGAGCATGTCGCCGTCGCCGTCGCCCGGCAATACCGGCATCCATGGGCCCATATCACACGCTTCCAGAGAACCCATGAGCGCCGGCACCACCACGAAGAGCCATCGCCAACGTAGATTCATGTCACCTTGCCTGTCGATGAACGCGAGACCGCTCGCTGCGAGCGTTCTAGTCCCAGGTGAGGCGCAACTGGCTATCGAAAAGACCAGAGGAGTCACGCAGGCCACGCGGCGCGAGGATATTTCCAGCTTCCCAGCGGCGTTGTTCCGCTCGCCGGTGGGGGCGCCTACTCGATGAGAGGCCGGCCCGCGTCCAGGCCGATGAACTCGTTGTCATCGGCGCCGCGCTCCGGCGAGTCACGTCATGCTGTGTCTCTCGAGGTCGACGAGGCGCGCAGCCCGGCGTCACGGGCGGGAGACGCACCCGGGATCATCGGGTGATGGCCGCGCCGCGCGCCGCTACTCGTACTTCCGGCTGACGCGGAACGAGCCGAGCGAGCGCACGCCCGTCGCGTGCTGCTCGAGCAGCGCGAGGGCGTCCTTGAACTCAGGCTCCTCCGTGCTGCCCTCGCACTCGACGAGGAAGAGATATTCCTCGGGGCTGTCCGGCAGCGCGCGCGAGACGATGCGCGTGAGGTTGATATGGTGTCTCCCGAGCGCGGACAGCGCCGCGACCAGGGCGCCCGGGCGGTGGTCCAGCCCGAAGAGGAGCAGCGTCCGCCCGCCCGAGGGCGGGGGCTCGGCGGTCTTGCCGACGACGAAGAAGCGCGTGATGTTCTCGCCCTTCGCGCCGAGCTTCGGCACGAGGATCTCGAGGTTGTAGATCGCCGCCGCGCCCTTGTTGCCGATCGCCCAGGCCTCGCCGTCCTGCGCCGCGCGCTCGACCGCCTCGGCGGTGCTCTCCGCCGCGAGGATCTGCGCGCCGGGGTAGTTCTCGCGCAGCCAGTCGCCGCAGTGCTTGAGCGGGACGAAGTGCGAATAGATGCGCTTCGGCGCCACGCCCGCCCTGCCGAGGAGCGACAGCGTGACGTGCAGCGAGAGCTCCTCGCACACGACGAGCGCCGCGCCCGTGCCCTCGCGTCCTATCAGCTGATCCACGGTGTCGTAGATCGGGCCGCCCACCGCGTTCTCGATCGGCACGACGCCGTAGGTCGCCGCGCCGTCGGCCACGGCGTCGAACACGTCCGAGATGGTGCGCCGGGGCTCGAGGTCCGCGCTCGCCCCGAAGCGCCGCGACGCCACCTCATGGCTGAACGTCCCAGGCCGCCCGAAGTAGGCGACCCGCAGGCGCGGCGCCGGGGCCTCCCCCGTGTCGCCCGCCGCCGCCCCGTCGCGGCGCGCCGCCCCCGGCTCCCCCGCGTCAACCGACATGGCCGGCGGGCGCCTCGCCAGAGCCCGCGCGGGCGATCGCGACACGCCCGCTGCGGGGCGCGCTGTTCCTCCGCGGGGCCGGCATTCTTCGATAGAACGTGCGCATTCGAGCGCCGCCTGTCTACCGGCGCGATGCCGTGGCGTCCAGCGAGGAAAGCGGCCCATCGGCCGAGGCGGCCCGGCGCAGGAGGAGCCGCGCCGGGCCGCCGCCCGCTCTGGACCGCGCCGCGAGCGCGCGCCGCAGCCCCGGCTGCACGAGCGCGGCCGGCGCAACGGAAGACCCCCGCCGCCGAAGCCGCAAGATGAACGATCGTTACATCTACGGAACGATCGTCGTGCGACGCTTTTCCGAACGTTTCAGCCCGCATCCGCGCAATACGCAGAAGCCAGGGCACCGCCGACAACGCCTACCTACACCTACATTTAACCACCCGAAAAGGTGAAATTCTGCCTGGGATCGCTCCGACCGCATTTTGCAAGTTTGGTTTCTTGTGATAACGATCGTTACGCAATGCCGGGCACAGGGCATGGAGGCGACGGGGGACGGCCGCCGAACGACAGGGAAGGGGCTTACTGGCGGCTCTTCAACAAGAAAACGATCGTGCTCGTGCGGCGATGGCTGCGTCTCCTGGGGGTGCCGCGCCGCGATCGCCGGGACGTCGCCCAGAACGTGATGCTCGCGGCGCACGAGAGCTTCGCGAACTACGACCCGGCGCGCGGCCCGCCCGACCGGTGGCTGAACCGGATCGCGGTCCACACCGCGTCCCACTATGCGGAGCGCGCGCGGCGCCGGCAGGAGGAGCCGTTGCCGGACGACTTCGACGCGGTGCTCGAGGAGCCGTCGGCCGAGGAGCAGATCATCTCTGAGTGCGATCGCCTGCTGGCGCTCTCGGTCCTGCGGGAGCTCGACAGCGAGCTCCGCGCGGTCCTCGTGGCCCACGACATCGAGGGTGTCCCGATGGCGGATTTCGCGAGCCAGTCCGGAATCCCCCTCTCGACGGCCTACAAGCGGCGGACGCGCGCGATCGCGATGTTTCAGCTCCTCGTCACGCAGCGGCTCGCGTCGATGGACGGGAGTGACACCCGGAACGGCGGCCACCCGGCGTCCGGCGCGGCCCCGGTGCTCGTCCTTCTCTCGTCCGCCCGGCCGTGACCGCTCAGCGGCTCATCGCCCGGGCCGCCGGCTCGACGACGAGGGGGCGGAGCCCCGCGAGCCGCGCTCGTCGGGCCGAGGCCGGGAGCGCGGCCGCGCGCGCTCCGGATCATCGTTGATGAGGGCGAGGATGGCCTGCTTCTTCGGCGAGTCCTCCGGCTCGATCAGCAGGAAGAGCAGCGCCTCCTGGAGCGCCTCGGGCGCGCGGTCGAAGCGATCGGCGACGACGGCGGAGACCGGGCTCCTCCCGTCGCCGGGCAGGAGAAGGCGAGCATCGCAGTTGAGCCCCTGTGCGATGAGCGCCAGCGCGCCGAGCCCGAGATCGCGCTCGCCGCGCTCGACCTGCCGCAGGTACGTCGCAGAGAGATGCGCCTTCTCGGCGAACTCGGCGTAGCTGAGCCCGTGCAGCAGCCGGAGCACGCGAATGGCCCGACCGACCTCTTTGGGAAGCGCATCGCCCATGGCCGGCGCAGCCTATCAACTCCCGCCACAGCCAGAAAAGGACGATCGCACCTTTCTCGCGTCCTTTGCGCGTCTTTCGTTCGTCCTTCGCTCGAGCACGCGCGTGTCGACGCCCGTTACTTACTATAACTGATTCAGCTCCTCCACGAGCGCCCGGGAGTGCGAGTTCTCGCTCTTTTCGAACACCATGTTGGCGACGACGGACGCGCGGCTCACGTGAGGTCGCCGCCCGGCGCGGGCTCGGCTCGCTCGGGTTCGCGTCGCGTCGCCGCCCGGCGACGGCGCCGGGTTGGTGCTCGGCCAGCGTCGGTTGCGACCGCGGGACGCTTCTGTCATTTCTGGCGAGTCGCGTACCACGACATGCGCTATCTCGAGCGCAC
Organism: Sorangium sp. So ce887; assembly: GCF_051521455.1. Lineage (NCBI taxonomy): Bacteria > Pseudomonadati > Myxococcota > Polyangiales > Polyangiaceae > Sorangium > Sorangium sp. So ce887. The sequence continues at coordinate 9,897,843 of NZ_CP150354.1, forward strand.
GTCTCGGCCCCTCGGGGGACGGCAAGGGCATCGATGATCCGTCTGGAGCTTTCAGGAGAGCACACCCGGCTGCACTCGACGCTGTGCGGCCAGTGCCCGCAGGGACCCGCGGGGTGCTGCGCCAGCCCGCCCGCGCTCGACTGGACGGACATCGGGCGCATCGTCGCCCTCGCCGGTCGCGGCTGGCTGCTCGAGCAGATCGCCGCCGGCAACCTGCTCCCCGTGAGCCGCGGGCTCGAGCTCCGGCGCATGCGGAAGCGGGAGGAGCGCACGGCCCCGCGGCGCTCGAAGTGCGTCTATCACGGCGCGCGCGGCTGCACCGTCCCCGCCGAGCGGCGGGCGGCGACCTGCAATTACTTCCTGTGCGAGGACGCCTTCGCCGAGCGCCCGGACGGCCAGGCAGACCCGGCCTCGGCCGCGAGCCGCCGGGCGCACGCGCTCCTCCGGGAGGTCTACAGCCGGTGGGACCGCGAGCTCGCCGAGACGATCGCCTCCCGGCCGGAAGGGCCGTCGTGGGACGCGGCGTTCCTCGACTGGCTGGGCGCGGAGTTCGAGCGGCTCTCGAGCGCGTCGCGCGGCGAGCTCGGCGAGCTCGCCGCGCCGGGGTAGCGCCGACCGCGCCGCGGTAGCGCCGACCGCGCCGCGCCCGGGTGGAACGCCGCGCGCGGACCGCCGGTCACAGCATGGCGACCGGATCCACGTCGATGATCACCCGCGCGTTCCGGTCGAGCCCGTCCCGTATCAGCCCGGTCAGCGCCGCGAGCGTTCCCCGGAGCGGCCCGCGCTCGCGCGCCCTGAGGAGCACCCGGAACCGGTACCGCCCGCGCAGGCGCGCGATCGGCGCCGCCGACGGCCCGAGCACCTCGACGCGCCGCGCGACCCCCTCCGGACACGTGCGGGCGTGGGCCGCGAGCTTCGCCGCCGCGCCGCGGCCCACGCCCTCGTCGACCGCGTCGATCCGGATCAGCGCGAGGCGCGTGGCCGGCGGATAGCCCACCTCCTCGCGGTCGCGGATCTCCCGATCGAGGAAGCCCGGCACGTCGTGCGCCGCGGCGAACGCGATCGCCGGGTGCTCGGGGTTGCGCGTCTGGATGAGCACCCGGCCCGGGCGGTCGCGCCGCCCCGCGCGCCCGGCCACCTGCACGAGCAGCTGGAAGCCGCGCTCGGCCGCGCGGAAGTCGGGCAGCCCCAGCGCGGCGTCGGCGTTCACCACGCCGACCAGGGTCACGTTGGGCAGATCGTGGCCCTTCGTGACCATCTGCGTGCCGACCAGGATGTCGATCTTGCCCTCGCGCATCCTCGCGAGGATCGCCTGCGAGCGGTCCTTGCCCGCGACGTCACGGTCGAGGCGCGCCACGCGCGCCTCCGGGAACGACTCGGCGATCGTGGACTCGAGCCGCTCGGTGCCGAGGCCCTCGAGCAGCAGGGTCCGCGAGCCGCACGACCCGCAGCGCTCCGGCAACGGCCCCGCGTAGTCGCAGTAATGGCAGCGCAGCCGCCCGCCCTGCGGCCGCTCGTCGAGCGGCGCCGCCGGCGAGGGCGCGCCCGCCGGCGCCGGTGCGCCCGCCGGCGGGGGCGCGTCGCGGCGCCGCCCGCGGTGGTAGGTCAGCGCGACCGAGCACGCCTCGCACGTCGTCAGGTTCCCGCACGAGCCGCAGACGACGCTCGGCGCGAAGCCGCGGCGGTTGAGGAACAGGATCGCCTGCTCCTTCGCCGCGAGCGTCCGCTCTAGCGCGCGGTGGAGCGGCAGGGAGATCAGCGGATCGCCCGAGGGGCCGGCGCCGAAGCGGCGGAGATCGACGAGGGTGACCTCGGGGAGGCTGGCCTCGCGGTGCGCGCGGTCCGGCAGGCGCAGCTCGACGAGCTTGCCGCGGCGCACCAGCGCGACCGACTCGATGGAGGGCGTCGCCGAGCCGAGCACGCACACCGCCCCGGCGCGGTGGGCGCGGAGCAGCGCCATGTCGCGCGCGTGGTAGCGCACGCCCTCCTCCTGCTTGAACGAGCCGTCGTGCTCCTCGTCGACGAGGATGAGGCCGAGGTCCGGCACCGGCGCGAACAGGGCCGAGCGCGCCCCGATGGCGACGCGCACCTTGCCGCCGTGGAGGCTCGCCCACATCGCGTGGCGGTCGGCGTCGCTGAGGCCGCTGTGCAGCACCGCGAGCTCGTCGCCGAAGCGGGCGCGGAAGCGCGCGACGAGCTGCGGGGTGAGGGCGATCTCGGGCACCATCACGAGCGCGCCGCGGCCCCGCTCGAGGCAGCTGTTGATGGCGCGCAGGTACACCTCGGTCTTGCCGGAGCCGGTCACGCCGAAGAGGAGGAACGCGCTCGGCCCGGCGGGCCGCGCCTCCTGCCCGGCGGGCTGCGGCTCGTGCCCGGCGGGCTGCGGCTCGTGCGGGGCGGCCGCGCGCGCCTCCCCTTCCCCGGACGCGGACAGCGCCGCGAGCGCCGCGTCGATGCGCGCCGCGGCCTCGGCCTGCGCGGCGTTGAGCTCGGGGGGCACGTCGCGCTCCTCGGGGAGGCGGAAGAACGGGTCGCGCGGCGGCTCGCGCTCGTCGAGGGCGACGAGGTTGCGCTCGGCGAGCTTCTTCAGGGCGCTGCGCGCGTTGCCGAAGCGCTCCTCGATCCGCGCGACCGGCTGCTCGCCGGTCGCCCGGAGCAGCGCGAGCACGGCAGCGGCCTGCCCGCGGAGCGTGCCGGGCTCCTCGACGACGTCCGTCGCCCTGGCGTAGGCGACCTTGCGGCCGCCCACCTGCTTGGCCCGGCCGAGGTCGAGCATGCCGTCGAGCTCGCCCTGCGCCTTGAGCGCCCGCACCTGCTCGCGCTCGATCGCCGGCAGCGCGAGGCGGAGCACCTCCCCGATCGGCGCGAAGTAGTAGGAGGCGAGCACCTGCAGGAACGAGAGCAGCTCGGCCGGCAGCGCCGGGCGCGCGTCGACGAGCGCCGCCAGCGGCTTGATCTTCGACGGATCGATGGCCGCGCTGCGCTCGCTCACGGCGAGCACGACGCCGATCAGCTTGCGCCGGTGGAACTCGCAGAGCACCCGCGCACCCGGTCGCACCTCGCCGGCGAGCGCGGCGGGGACCTCGTAGGTGAAGGCCTGCGAGAGCGGGACGGGCACCGCAACATCGGCGAGGAGGGGCATCGCTCCGGGGAAGGCCGCGCGCGGCGCGGCACGGGCGAGATACCAGAGAACGCCGCCCGGGACGAGGAACCACGGCACGCGCGCGCACGGTGCGCCCGTGCAGGCCCGGAAAGAGGCAAAAAAAAGCGCCGCCGGGGCCTCGGGGGGGGGAAGGCCGCGCCGGCAGCGCTGCCCGGACATAGAGCACCGTCCGTGCCATCTCTGCTGTTCGCGATCTGAACGTATTTCGTTCCAGATGAGACGGCTGCGGCTTTCGAACCTGAAATTTCAGCGATGCACCATTGCAGAAGCGAATTGCACTGGCCTGCTCGCGCGTCGCACAGGCACGCACCGCGCAGGGGATGGGAACGCCCGAGCCACTTCCGAGGGGTCCGCTGATTGCTCGGGATCCGGTCAGGGGTTCACCGCTGGACGGTCGGCGGGGCGGGCGCCATGGGCTGGAAATGCGCGCAACCACGCGCCTTTGAGGAGGGAACATGATCAGAACCGCGGTCTTGAGCGGAATCGAAGAGCAGGACTGGATCGACCGGATGGCCGATCCGCTTCAGCGCGGCATTCGGTCCGTCCTGAGGCGAGCGCCCACGGTCGCGAAGGTGCTCCACGGCAAGTTCCTCGGGCACCCGCTGCATCCGGTGCTTGTGACCATCCCCATCGGCGCGTGGTCCTGCGCGCTCGTGCTCGACCTTGCCGGCATCGGCCGCGGGCGGCGGCTGCATCGGGGGGCGGACGCGACAGCGGCCATCGGCCTCGGCGGGGCGCTCGTGGCCGCCTTCGCCGGGCTCGCCGACTGGAGCACCACCCTCGGCTCGGCGAAGCGGATCGGCTTCGTCCACGGCGCGATGAACATGGCGATCGCCGGCCTGTACGGCGCCTCGCTCGCCTCCCGCGCGATCGGGCTGCGGCCCCTCGGGATCGCGCTGTCGACCGCGGGGTTCGGCCTCGCGGGTGCGAGCGGCTGGCTCGGAGGAGAGCTCATCTACCGCTACGGCGTCGGCGTCGGCAACGACGCGTGCGAGCGGCGGCCGGAGACGCAGGTGCCCGTCCCCGAGGCGCCGATCGCCGACGCCGGCTGACGGCGACGGGAACCGCCGGTGCGTCGAATTTCCTGTCGCTCCAGCGAGCGACGCTCGCCCGAGCTCCTCGTGGCCGGCGACGTGCCCGAGCTCGGGCAGGTGGACCACGACGGCGCCGAGCTTGCCGGCGTGCACCTCGCCCTCCGCGGCCGAGCCGGCGAGGCAGGCGGCGCCAAGCTCGCCCTCGAGCACCTCGTCAGCCGGCGACGGCCCCGAGCTCGCCCGCGTCCATCTCGACGCCGCGCGGAGGACGGAGCGAGAACGGGCGGATATCCACTACGGAGAGGGCGCGGTAATAGCTAACAGTACTGCGTCAGGGCGGCGCGGACACGAGCAGGTACGTTTTGCGGCGCGAGGGCGTGCGGTGGCATGCAGGGCAACGGGGCAGCCACGCGATCAGGGCGCGAGCGATGGCGCGACGGACCGGCGATGAATTGGGCACCGTCCACGAAGGCGAGGATCGAGCGCTTCCGCGCACTGCTGCACGAGCGCTCGGTCGAGCGGCGGACGGCGACGGCGTTCGCGAGCCAGCGTGCGGGCGGGTCCTGCCACGATGTCATCGACAGGGTGGCCCCGGTGTGGGCGTGGCGCGCGCTGGGGGTTCGCGGAGGACGGATGATGTCCGGCGCCTCGCCCGCTCAAAGCGCTGGCGACGCGTGCCGACCATGCCAGCATGTGTCGCGCATCACCCGCATCAGGGCTCCAGTGGGCACCAATTCCGTCTCGTCCGATCACGGGTCTTCGTCCCGTTACGCCATCATCGAGGTCCTCTACGAGGGTTCAGACACCATTCTCTACCGGGGTGTACGCGAGGACGACGGCCGTACCGTGGTGCTCAAGGTCCTCCGGCGCGATCACGCGAGCCCTCGCGCCACCGAGCGGCTGCGCCACGAGTACGAGGTCGCTCGGGCGCTCGACACCACGGCCATCGTCATGCCCTATGGGATCGAGATGCTCGGCGATCAGCCGGCGCTGGTCCTGGAGGATTTCGGCGGCGTATCGCTCGATCGGCTCCTGGAAGGGCCGATGCCGCTCGAACGCTACTTCCCCCTCGCCGTCCGCCTGGTGAAGGCGCTCGCCGAGGTGCATCGACACGGCGTCGTCCACAAGGACATCAAGCCTCAGAACGTGCTCGTCCACCCCGCCACCGGCGAGGTGAAGATCACCGACCTGGGGATTGCGTCCCGGATCCCCCGCGAGCTCCAGCACCTCGAGCACGCCGGGCTCATCGAGGGGACCCTGGCCTACATGGCCCCGGAGCAGACGGGCCGAATGAACCGCTGGATCGACGAGCGGACCGATCTCTACTCCCTGGGCGTCGTCTTCTACGAGATGCTGACGGGCACCCTACCGTTCCAGGCCGCCGATCCCGTCGCGTGGGTCTATTGCCACATCGCGCAGAAGCCTCCCCCGCCAAGCGCGCTCGTCCCGTCGATTCCCCCGCTGCTGTCCGCGGTCGTGCTCAAGCTGCTCTCCAAGGCCGCCGAGGAGCGTTACCAGAGCGCGGCCGGCCTGCGGCACGACCTGGACGAGTGCTTCGCAAGATGGCGGACGAGCGGCGCCATCCCGCGCTTCGCGCTTGGGGAGCGCGACCTCTCGGACCGGTTCCAGGTGCCGCAGCGGCTGTACGGGCGCGAGCGCGAGGGGGAGGCGCTGCTCGCGGTGTTCGAGCGGGTGGTGGCGCAGGGCCGGCCAGAGCTCGTGCTCGTGTCGGGCTACTCGGGCATCGGCAAGTCGTCGCTCGTCGCCGAGCTGCACAGGCCGGTGGTGAGGGAGCGGGGCTTCTTCCTCTCCGGCAAGTTCGATCAAACCGCGAGGGACGTCCCCTACCGCGCTTTCCATCAGGCGTTCCGGGCGCTTTTTCAGGAGATCCTCTGCGCGAGCGAGGAGCAGGTCGAGCGCTGGAGACAGCGTTTCCGGGAGGCCCTCGGCGAAAGCGGCGGGCTGCTCGCCGACGTGCTCCCCGAGCTCACGCTGCTCCTCGGCCCTCAGCCGCCCGTGCCCGAGCTGCCGCCCGCCGAGGCCCAGAGCCGGCTCCACGCGACGGTCCGGCGCTTCGTTTCGGCATGCGCCCAGAAGGACCACCCCGTGGCGCTCTTCCTCGACGATCTGCAGTGGGCCGACGCGGGAAGCCTCCAGTTGCTCGAGCAGCTCGCCACCTACGCCGGGTCCGAGCATCTCCTGCTGATCGGCGCGTACCGCGACAACGAGGTCGGCCCCGCGCACCCGCTGCGGCTCACGCTGGCCGAGGTGCGGAAGCACGGCGCCGCTGTCTCCGAGCTCGTCCTCGAGCCGCTCTCGGCCACCCATGTCGGGGCGCTCGTCGCCGAGACGGTCCACGCGCCCGAAGGGCAGGCCGAACCGCTCTCGCGGCTGGTTTACGAGAAGACCGGCGGCAACCCGTTCTTCGTGCTCCAGTTCCTGATCGCGCTGCATCAGGAGGGGCTCATCACCTTCGACGCGGAGGAGGGCAGGTGGCGGTGGGACATCGCCGCGATCCGGGACAAGGCGTTCACCGACAACGTCGTCGAGCTGATGGCGGGCAAGCTGAAGCGGCTCTCGGGCCCGACGCGGGACGCGCTCACGCTCGCCGCGTGCCTCGGCAGCAGCCTGGAGCTCGACACGCTCGCGGTGGTCGCGGGCCGTCCGGCGGCGGAGCTCCGCGACGCGCTCGAGGAGGCCGTGCGGGAGGGGCTGCTCCTCCGCCGGGACGGCGCCTATCGATTCCTCCATGACCGGGTGCAGCAAGCCGCTTACTCGCTCATCCCGGCGGGACAGCTCGCCGAGATGCACCTCCGGATCGGGCGGCTGCTCCTCTCGGCACAACGCGCAGAGGAGCGCGACGACGCGCTCTTCGACGTCGTCGGCCACCTCAACCGCGGCGCCGCGCTTCTACGTTCCCAGGCGGAGCGGGATGAGGTCGCCGCGCTGAACCTCCGCGCCGGCAGGAAGGCCAAGGCGGCCGCGGCCTTCCAATCCGCCGCCGCGCTCTTCGCCGCGGGCCTTTCGCTGCTCGCGCCGGCCTCGTGGGAGGCGCGGCACGAGCTGACCTATGGCCTGACCTTCGAGCGCGCGCACATCGCGTACATCACCGGCAGCTTCGAGGAAGCCGAGCAGCGCCTGGAAGAGCTCAGGGATCGCGCGAGGACTCGCTACGAGACGGCCGCCGCCGCCGCGCTCGTCGCCGCGCTGAATGTCACTTGCGGGCAATACGCCCGCGCGGTGGAGATCGGGCTCTCGTGCCTCCGCGCGTGCGACGTTGCTCTGCCGCTCCACCCCACCGACGCACAGATTGAGAAGGAGACCGAGAGCGTCTGGCAGGCCCTGGGCGATCGGGCCATCGAGGACCTGATCCATCTGCCCCCCATGACGCACCCGGAGATCAAGATCATGATGGGCGTGCTGCAGAGCGTGTCCCTCCCTGCGTTCTTCGTGGACCCGAACCTGTACAATCTCGTCGTCATGCGCATGGTCAAGCTCAGCCTGCGCCACGGCAACGCCGAGCACTCTGCTGTCGCGTACGCCGCCTTCGCGATGGTGATCAGCTCGAGGTCCGGGCGATATCAGGAGGCTTACCTGTTCGGCAGGCTTGGCCAGGACCTGGCGGACGGGAGTGGCCTCCTGACCACGAGATCGGTGGTGGTCATCCTCTTCGGACACTATGTCGTCTTCTGGACACGCCATTACAGAGAGACGTATCCGTACACGCGCGACGGCTTCAGCGCTGCGGTCGAGTCCGGTGACCTGAACATGGCGTGCACCAACTGCATCTGGGCCGCGCTGTTCCCGCTGCTCTCTGGCGAGCCGCTGGAGGACGTGCTCCACGAGGTCGAAGAGCGCCTCGGTTTCGTGCGCAGGGTCGGCTACGCGTTTGCGCACAACGCCCTCCTCGGCGGCCACGCCATGATCCAGACGCTGCGCGGGAGGTCGGTCCGCTTCTCGATGCTGGACGGGTCCGAGCTGGATCCGCCGGCCTTCGAGGCGCAGCTGGAGGAGGCTGGGGATCTGGAGACCGCTCGCGACTTCTATTACAGCTTGAAGGCGCAGGCGCTCTTCGTGCTCGGCTCTCCCCGAGAGGCGCTCGCGGCGGCGACCCGCGCGATTGCCGCGCACCCCCCCAGGGTCGGGCTGCACGCGCTCATCGCCGAGAGCTTCTATTATCGCGCGCTCGCGCTCGCGGCCCTCTCTGACGGCGCGCCCGAGGCGCAGCCATCCCCGCTGTGGGTGCTCCCCGAGGGGCTCCACGAGTGCGAGCGGCAGCTCGGCGAGTGGGCCAGGAGCGGCCCCGACAACTTCCTTCACAAGCACGCCTTGGTCCGCGCCGAGATCGCCCGGCTCCTGGGGCGCGAGCCGGAGGCCAGCCGGCTCTACGAGCAGGCCATCGCGGCGGCGCGCGAGGGCGGCTTCGTCCAGCACGAGGCCATCGCCTGCGAGCTCGCCGCGGAGTTCTACCGCGCGCGCGGCCTCGCGACACCCGCCGACAGCTACCTGCGAAAGGCCCGCGCCGGCTATTTCCGCTGGGGCGCCCACGCCAAGGTGGAGCAGCTCGATCAGCGCTACCCCCACCTCGTCGAGCGCAAGCCGATCGCCCCCACCGTCACCTTCGCCGTACGGGCCGAGCAGTTCGACGTCCTGTCGGTGGTGAAGGCCGCGCAGAGCATCTCCGGCGAGCTCAAGCTCTCGCGGCTGCTCGAGATGCTGCTTCGCATCGTGGTCGAGCACGCGGGCGCCGAGGAGGGCTGTGTCCTCCTGGTCCGGGACGAGCAGCTGTGGATCGCGGCGATCGAGGCGCCAGGGGGCGCGGTACGGCTGCTCGATGCGGGCGAGGCGCCTTCGGCCGCGCTGCCGCAGTCCGTCCTCAACTATGTTCGCCGGAGCCACGAGCGCGTGCTGCTCGACGACGCCGCCGCCCGGCACCCCTTCATGGAGGACGAGTATTTCCGGCGCAAGCGCCCGAGATCGATGCTGTGCCTCCCGATCGTGCGGCAGGCCCGGCTCATCGGCCTGCTCTACCTGGAGAACAACCTCGCCACCGGGGCGTTCACCCCCGGGCGGCTCAGCGTCGTCGAGCTGCTCGCCTCGCAGTCGGCGATCTCGCTGGAGAACGCGATGCTCTATGCCGAGGTCGAGCAGGAGAACGCCGAGCGCCGGCGGGCGGAACAGGCGCTCAAGGCCAATCAGGAGATGCTCCAGGCCATCGTCGACAACTCGGCGGCGAGCGTTTACGTCAAGGATCACGAGGGCCGGTTCCTGCTCGCCAACCGGCAGGTAGGCGCCGTCCTGGGCGTGCCGAGCGAGCAGCTCCTCGGGAGGACCGATGCCGATCTCTTCCCTGCTCCCATCGCCGAGATGGTCCGCGAGCACGAGCGGAAGGTGCTCGAGACGGGTGCGCCGATGGAGTGGGAGGAGACGGTGCCGCTGGAGGACGGGCTGCACACGTTTCTGTCGATCAAATTCCCTCTCGGCGAGGGGGTCATGCCCGGCGTGCTCTGCGGCATCTCCACCGACATCACCGAGCGTAAGCGGGCCGAGCAGGCCGAGCGGTTCCTGGCCGAGGCGAGCCGCAAGCTGATGACGCTGGGTTACAGCGCGACCTTCGAGAGCGTGGCGCAGCTCCCGGTGCTCGAGCTCTCGGATCAGTGCGTCGTCGAGGTGCGCTTCGAGGACGGGACGCCGGACCCGACGGCCGCCGCCGGGGTGCCCGGCGAGCAGCTGGAAGCGCTGAAGGACGCGCTGCGCCTCCTGGCGGAGGTGCCGCCGGCCGGAGCCGAGGGGGAAGAGGGCCGCGCCGCGCCCCTGTGGCAGCAGGTGCGTTCGCTCGACCCGCGGGTCAGGCCGCTCTGGGAGCAGCTCGGCGTTCACGCGTTCCTGCGGGTTCCGCTGGTCGCGCGCGACCGGTACTTCGGCGTCATGACCTTGCTGGCGACCGCGCCCGAGCGCCGTTATGGCCCCGCCGACCTGCGGCTGGCCGAGGAGCTGGGGCGCCGCGCGGCGCTCGTGCTCGACAATGCCCGCCTGTACACCGAGGCCCAGGAGGCGATCCAGCGGCGGGACGAGTTCCTCGTCGTCGCCTCGCACGAGCTCAAGACCCCGCTGACTTCGCTGCAGATGCAGGTGCAGGCCATCGAGCGACTGCTGCGCCGCCGCTCGCTCGCGGACGTCCCCCCGCAGCGAATCGAGGGGATGCTCCAGATTTTCGGCCGCCAGACGTTGCGGCTCGGGCGCCTGGTAGACGAGCTGCTCGACGTCACGAGGCTGCACGCCGGGCGGCTGGCGCTCGCGCGGGCGCCGGTCGATCTGGCGGCGTTGGCGGGCGAGGTCGTCGAGCGGATGCGCCCGCAGCTCGCGGCGTCCCGCTGCCGGACGCAGCTGGATCTGGAAGCGCCCGTGATCGGGCAGTGGGATCCGGAGCGCCTGGAGCAGGTCGTCGTCAACCTCCTGTCGAACGCGATGAAGTACGGCGCAGGCAGGCCGATCTTTGTCGGCGTGCGACGGCAGGCCGATCGCGCGCTGCTCGTCGTCCGGGATGAGGGGATCGGGATCGCGGAGGCCGATCAGGGCAGGATCTTCGAGCGCTTCGAGCGCGCGGTGTCGGTGCGCAATTTCGGCGGCCTCGGCCTCGGGCTCTACATCGCACGCTCGATCGTGGCGCCGCACGGCGGCTCCATCCGGGTGGAGAGCAAGCCGGGCGCGGGCGCGACGTTTGTGGTGGAGCTCCCGCTGAGCCCACCGGAGGCGGACGAGCGCGGCGTCGCGCCGGCCTAGCTAGACACCGCAGCCGTGCTCCTTGACCTCCGCGCCCGCGCCACACCCCCTCGCCGGCGGTGCCTGCCCAGCGAGCCACTAGCGCGCCGCGAGATAGCAGCCCGCGACGAAGAGCGCGGCGAGGGCGAACAGCAGCGCGGCGTGCAGGAGCAGCGGCGCGAGCCCGCGCCGCTCGGGGCGAGCGAGCGGACGCTGCGCCCTGGCCCAGGGCGACGGCGGATCGGCCGCAGCCCGCGCGGCGAGCTCCGCGCGCTGCGCGCCGGCCGCCCTCGCGAGCTGCACGGCAGTCGCGCTCGCCGCGGGCGCTGCCGCCTCCCTCGCCGCCGGCGCTGCCGCCTCCCTCGGGACCTTCGCGCCGCCCTCCATCGCGCGCGGCGTGGCGGCCGCGGTCGCGAGCGGCTCGATCACCGCGGGCGGACCGAGCTCCAGCGCGCGCACCGCGCGCTCGCGCGCCCGGCGGGCCGCGACGATCTCCAGGCCGAAGTTGTCGCGCAGCCACGCCCCGAAGCGCAGCGGGCTCGCCGTCAGCTCGGACGCCGCCGCGTAGGCCGCGACGTCCCGCAGCATGGCCGCCGCGCTCGGGTAGCGCTCCTCGGGCGCCTCCGCGAGCGCCCGCGCGACGATCGCGTGGAGCGCCGCCTCGTCGGGGAGGCCGCGCTCCACGAGCGGCGGGATCTCCGCGCGCCGCGCGAGCTCGAGCAGCTCGCCGCGCGCCTCTTCCTTCGAGAGGGCCGCCCCCGGGGCCGGGCTGTACATCCGCCGGCCGGCGAGCAGCTCCCACAGCAGGATGCCCGTCGCGAAGAGGTCGGAGCGCGCGTCGAGCGCGTCGCCGCGGGCGTGCTCGGGGCTCATGTAGCCGGCCTTGCCCTGCAGCGCCTCGTCCAGCGTCGCGCCGCTGCGCTCGTGCGCGCGGGCGATGCCGAAGTCGCAGAGCTTGATCTCGCCCTCGAAGCTCAGGAGCACGTTCGACGGCGAGACGTCGCGGTGCACGACGCCCTTCCGGTGGGCGTAGGCGAGCGCCTGCAGCGCCTCGGCGATGATCAGGAGCGAGAACGCGACCGGGAGCTTCACCTTCTGGCGCGCGCAGCGGCGGAGCAGCTCGCGCAGGTCGAAGCCCTCGACGTACTCCATCGCGATGAACAGCGAGCCGTCCTCGCGGCCGAGATCCTCGACCTGCACGATGGACGCATGGCGCAGCCCCGCGGCGAGCCTGGCCTCGCTCGCGAGCATCTCCACGAAGCGCGGATCGTGCGCGAACCTCGGGGTGACCTCCTTGATGGCCACGAGGCGCGCGGCGCCGAGATCCGTGCGCACCCGCGCCAGGTACAGATCGGCCATCCCTCCCTGGCCGATGTGGTCGAACAGCGTGTACCGGCCAAATTGGCACGGCAAGAGCCGCCCTGCGCGGGGCGCCGCCCGGCGCAGGGGGGGATCCTCATGACCGGGACCGCGGGCGAGAGGCGGCAGGCCAGAGGGCGGATACGGGAGCGTGCCTCCGCGACGCACATCGAGGCGATCGATCTGCACGAGCCCTCGTTCGCAGACTTCGCGCGGGCGGGCCAACTAAGCGGCCGCCGCCCCCGGCAACGGCCGGGGCGTAGCGGCCGGGGCGCGGCGGTCCGGCCCGGCGCCGCGCCGACGCCCGGCGAGCGCGCCGACCACGTGCAGCGTGCGCGGCGGCGGGCTACATCCGGCGCATGACGTTCAGCGCAGGCTGGGGACAGCCCTTTGCCGGGTCGTTCATCCGCATCGTCGACGACCGGGGGCGCAAGCACGAGTGGCGCACCCCTCCGCGGCGCATCGTCTCGCTCGTCCCGAGCGACACCTACTCGCTCGTCCGGCTCGGCGCCCGGGACCGCCTCGTCGGCCGCACCCGCTACTGCGTCGCGCCCGCGGAGGACGTCGAGGGCATCGAGCTCGTCGGCGGCACGAAGGACGCCGACGTCGATCGCATCGCCGCGCTCGACCCCGAGGTCGTCGTCGCGAACCAGGAGGAGAACAGCAAGCGCGACATCGAGCGCCTCGACGCGGCCGGCCTCCGGGTGCTCGTCTCGTTCCCGAAGCGGGTCGCGGACGGCGTGGCCCACCTCGCCCGGCTGGCGCGCCTGCTCGGGCACTCCCCGATGACCGCGGCGGCCGCGCCCGCGGCGGTCCCGGAACGCGGCGAGCCGGACCCGTCGCGGCCGCCGGCCGCCGCGCGCGAGCAGGTCGCGGCCGCCTACCGCGCCCACGCCGCGGCCGAGGCGCGGCGCCGCGCGCGCCCGCCCCTGCGCGCCTTCATCCCGATCTGGATGGACCCGCTGATGACCGTCCACGGCGACACCTTCATCTCGGACATGCTCGACCTCGCCGGCGCGCAGAACGTCTTCGAGGATCGGCCCCGGCGCTACCCGCTCGCGGCCGACCTGGGCAAAGCGCCGCCGCTCCCGCCCGAGCGCGTCCAGGGCCGCGACGTCCGCTACCCCCGCGTCACCCTCGACGAGGTCGTCGCCCGCGCCCCGGACCTCGTGCTGCTGCCCGACGAGCCGCACGCCTTCACCGACGCCGACGCGGCAATATTTCGCTCCCTCGACATCCCCGCCGCCCGCCGCGGCCACGTGATCCGATGCGATGGCAAGGACCTCATGTGGTACGGCGCGCGGGCGCTCGAGGGGCTCAATCGGCTGCGGGAGATCATCGACGCCGCCCGTCCCTGATGCACGCACGACGCGATCTTCGGTTCAGGGGCGCGCGGCCGCATGCGAGCGCCGCGCGGCCGAGCGAGCCCCCTCCTCGCCACGCCGCAATTGGGGTAGGACCGTATGATGACGTGGACACGGGAGACGTTGCGGGCAGAGATCATCCAGCTCCTGGAAGGACACACGGCCGGCGAGGTAAAGATCGAGGAGTCGAGCCATCTCGTCGCCGATCTCAGCCTCGACTCGCTCGGGGTGATGGAGATCGTCGCGGATATGGAGGATAAGTTTGACCTCTCGATCCCCGACGACATGTTGCGCGAGGTCGACACGGTCGCCGACGTCGTCAAGGCCATCGAGCTCAGGCTCAAGAACGAAGGAAGGCTCTCGGGATGACGGCTGTTTGGAAAGCGCGGACGGTCGCCCAGGCGATCGAGGACGCAGCGGCGAGCACGAAGACGGGCTATCGCTTCATCGAGGAGTCGAGCGAGAACGAGCCGTTCTTCACGCATGGCGGCATCGAGCGCGCGAGCGCGCGCATCGGCGGCGCGCTCCAGGCGCTCGGGCTCCAGAAGGGCGAGCGTGTCGCGTTGATCCTGCCGGACAACGCCGACTTCATCTTCGCCTTCCTGGGCGCGATCCGCGCGGGCATCGTCCCGGTGCCCATCTACCCGCCGACGGGCCTCGGCAAGCTGACCGGCTACCTCGAGAACACGCTGCACATCGTCGCGAAGAGCGGCGCCAGGGTCCTGCTCACGAGCGCCGAGATCAAGCGCGTGCTCGGCACGATCCAGGCGCAGGCGCCGGAGCTCCAGCAGATCGTGGCGGTGGAGGGCATCCGGGGCTCCCGCGAGGAGCTCAAGCCGGTGAAGGTCGAGCTCGACGACGTGTGCTTCCTGCAGTTCACGAGCGGCTCGACGTCGCGCCCGAAGGGCGTGGTGCTCACGCACGCGAACCTGGCCGCGAACGTGCGGGGGATCGTGGAGCTCGGCCTGGCGGTGCGCGAGTCGGTGGACACCGGCGTGTCGTGGCTGCCGCTCTACCACGACATGGGGCTCATCGGCTTCGTGATCGCGCCGCTCTACTACGTCAACACGGTCACCTTCCTGCCGCCGCTCCTGTTCCTGAAGCGCCCGGTGCGCTGGCTGGAGACGATCACGCGCCACCGGGGCAACGTGTCGTTCGGCCCGAACTTCGCCTATGCGCTCTGCGTGAAGCGGATCCGGGAGCAGGAGATGGCGGGGCTCGACCTGTCGACGTGGCGGGTCGCCGGCTGCGGCGCCGAGCCGATCCGGGCCGACAACCTGCGCGCCTTCGCCGAGAAGTTCGCGCCGGTCGGCTTCGACGAGAAGGCGTTCGTCTGCTCGTACGGCATGGCTGAGAGCACGCTGGCGGTGTCGTTCAGCGCGCTCGGGACCGGGCTGCAGACCGACGTGGTGGACGGCGAGACGCTCTGGAAGGAGGGCAAGGCGGTGCCCGCCCCGGCCGACAGCGACGGCGCGTCGTCGCTCGTGCAGTGCGGGTCGGCGTTCGAGGGGCACGAGATCGCGGTGTTCGCGTCGGACGACGCGGAGAGCACGCACCCGCTCGGTGACCGCGAGGTCGGGGAGCTCCGGCTGCGTGGCCCGAGCGTGATGCCCGGCTATTTCAACGACCCGGACCTCACGAAGGAGGCGTTCGCGGGCGGCTGGCTGCGGACGGGCGATCTCGGGTACCTCGCGGAGGGCAAGGTCTATATCTGCGGGCGCTCGAAGGAGGTCATCATCGTCAACGGGCGCAACTACTACCCGCAGGATCTCGAGTGGGAGGCGAGCCGCGTCTCCGGGGTCCGGAAGGGCAACGTGATCGCGTTCGGGACGATGAAGCCGCACAACGACCGCGAGCGGGTGGTCATCGTCTTCGAGACGCCGGCACTGGACGAGCAGGAGAAGCAAGCGGTGAAGGGCGAGGTGCGCCGCGTCGTGCAGCAGGCCATGGGGCTCACGGTCGACGACGTTGTCGCGGTCGGGGCGGGCGTGCTGCCGAAGACCTCGAGCGGGAAGCTCCAGCGGAGCAAGGCGCGGGAGCTCTACGAGAACGGAGAGCTCCTGATCCGCAGCTCCTCGCGCGAGGGGGACCGGCTGGACGCGGCCAAGGAGTTCGCCAAGAGCCAGATCAACTACTTCCGTCACGCGATCTTCCGCGGGCGCGGGGGGTGATCCTGGCGGGGGGCGCCTCGAAGGGGGCGCCTCCTCGGAGGATCGCTGGACTGCAGGGGCCGCCGGAGGGGAGCCGGCGGCGCTCCGGTGAAGCGAGCGGGCGCGAAGGCGTAGCCGCTGGTACGGGGGGCCGTTATCGTCGGCGGCCGGAGGGCGATCCATGCCTGCTTGGCTCAATCAGCTGCTGCCGATCCTTCTGCTGCTCGCGGCCATCGCGGTCGTCATGCGGCGGCTGCCGAAGATCGAGCTCGGACACTCGGAGGAGTTCAAGCGCCGGCGGTTCTTCAACTGGTTTCCGCTCGGGCTCACCTACGCCTTCCTCTACATGGGGCGGTACAACTTCTCCGCCAACGCGTCGGCGCTCGACGCGATGCAGCTCGTCAGCAAGCAGGAGTTCGGGAACATCGACGGCTGGGGGTCGGCCGTCTACGGGGTCGCCTTCCTGCTGAACGGGCCGCTCACCGACAGGTGGGGTGGGCGCACCACCATCCTCCTCGCCGCGGGCGGGTCGGCGCTCATGAACCTGCTCATGGGGGCAGCCGTCCGCGTCGCCCAGGAAGGACAGCTCGACCACGACGCGGCCGTCACCACGATGACGGTGCTCTTCGCCGGCAACATGTACTTCCAGAGCTTCGGCGCCGTATCCATCGTCAAGGTGAACGCGCCCTGGTTCCACGTCCGCGAGCGCGGGATGCTCGGCGGCGTCTTTGGCATCCTGATCTCGCTGGGGCTCTACTTCGCCTACGACTGGAGTCGATTCATCGCCAAGCACCTGCCCATGCAGTGGGCCTTCCACATCCCCGCCCTGCTGCTGCTCGGGTTCCTGGTGCTCGACTTCTTCGTCATCCGCGACACGCCGGGCAAGGCGGGGTTTCAGGACTTCGACACGGCCGACGCGTCCTCGGGCGACACCGGCGAGCGCATGGGTCCGCTCGACGTCGCGCGGCGCATGTTCTCGCAAAGGGTCATCTGGATCATCGTCGCCATCGAGTTCTGCAGCGGCTTCCTCCGCAACGCCGTCATGAAGTGGTACCTCATCTTCGCCGACAAGACCGACCTCCAGGGCTTCGTGTCGACCCACTGGGGCGTGCTCCTCTGCATCGCCGGCATCCTGGGCGGCGTCTTCGCCGGCTTCATCTCCGACCATGTCTTCGACTCGCGCCGCGGCCCCGTGGCCTCGGTGCTGTACGCAGGCCTCGTGCTCGGCGCGGTGATCGTCCTCTTCACGCTGAGCCTGCCCATCGCCGGGTGGACCGTCGTGTTCATGTCCCTCTGCGTGATCGGCGTCCACGGCATGCTCTCCGGGACCGCGAGCATGGACTTCGGCGGCAAGAAGAACGCCGGCGTCGCGACAGGCATCATCGACGGCTTCGTCTACCTGGGCACGGCGGTGCAATCGTTCCTCTACGCGAGCATCCTGCCCTCGGGCGACGCGGCGAAGGACCCGGCGAACTGGATCTCATGGCCCGTCGCCATGCTCCCTGTCGCCCTCGTCGGCTTCGCGCTGGCGACGCGCTTGTGGAACGCGAGGCCGCAAAGGCAAGCTGCAGCCCACTGAGGCGACGTCGACGCGCTACAGGATGATCGGCTCGCAGTTCGTGTACTTGAGCGTCGAGATCATGAAGCTCGATCCACCGCTGCGGCGCTCCGCGAAGAAGATGTCGAGGGGGTAGTTCTTCCCGAGCTCGAGGCCAAGCGCCTCGGCCATCGCGTCGAGATCGAGGGTGTCGAACATCGAGCCGTGGACCCCGCCCAGATCCATCACCAGCTGGTTGTTGATGAACACCCAGATGTCGTCATCGCCACCGAAGATGAAGTCGTCCCCGCCCCTGTACCTGAAGCTCATGTGGAGCTCGAACGTGAAACCGTAATTGTGGTCCCTGTCCTGGTTGCCCCAGCCTTCGCCATCGATGGGGAAGAACTCCCTGCTGGAGAAGAGACGAAACTCGTCATCGCTCACGTCGAGGGGGACGACGAACCGGATCGAACGGTTGATCTCCGGGACGTCCTGGAACCATTGATCGAAGTGCTCGGGCCCGGACGTGTACTCCGTGGCCCCCTCATGGGCGTATACCGGCTTCTGGTCAGGGCCGAGCACACGCTCGACGATGCCCGGCAAGCCCGTACCCTCGAAGCGCTCGAAGTCCGGGTGCCCGCCGGCAGTGCCGTACGCCTGGAAGTCGCGCACCACCCCTTCGAGCCGCGGCTCGCAGCCGGCTTGCCCGCCGCTCGAGGAGGACGTGCCCGGGGCCGATGCGCCGCCGGCCGGCGAGAAGTCGCCGCCCAGGCCGGTCCCGGAGGAGCCGCCGCCCGTCCCGGAGGCGTCGATCGTCTTCCCGATGACCTCGGGGATAGCGTTACACCCGGCGAGCGCGAGCGCCGAGGCTGCGGAGAGAAGGATGGCCAGCGAGGGTGGAAAGCTTGGACACAACACGGCACACCGAGCCTCCGCTCGCTTCAGCCCACCGCTTCCTCTGATCCCTCGAAGACGCCGAGATACACCTCGTCGAGCGGAAGACGGCACCCGATCGACGACAGCTCCGCGACGCCGCTCTCCCGCACGTCGTGGAGCGTCCAGGTGCCGTCGTCATTGCGCCGCAAGACCTCCACACGCCTCCTCTGATACGAGACGAGCACGTATTCGCGTAGCGAGGAGATGGCCTGGTAGTGAGCGAATTTCTCGCCGCGGTCGTAGGCCTCGCTGCTCGGCGACAGCACCTCTACCAGCACGACCGGGTTCAGGATGCTGTTCTCGTCCTCAGGATCGCGCTCCAGCGCTCCGCACACCACGCTGCCGTCCGGGTACGTCGCGAGCCCTGTCGCCCGGACACGCACCCGCACGTCGGAGTTGTAGACGCGGCAGCGTCGACCGACGAGCTGGCCGCGGAGCACGCTGGCCACGTTCACCGCCATGAGCCCGTGCTCAGGCGTGCCCCCCGCCATCGCGAAGATCTCGCCGTTCAAGTGCTCGTGCTTGGCCTCGCTCGCCTGCTCGCGGGCGAGGTACTCGGCGAACGTGAACGTCAGCTTCCGCGCGGGCTCGGCCATGCTCAACCTCTTCCCCTTAGGCTACTGCGCTGCCACACGGCGGGCGAGCCGTTCTTCCCGCAAGCGCGGATGGCGGTGCGCCCGACAACGAGGGAGCGGTCAGCATCACCACCTGTCCTCGATCGCCTCCACCCTCACCTCGCACGCGTCGTCCCCCCGGAGCGGCGACCTCGTCTCCTGCACCCGGAACCGCGTCCCGATCTTGAACAGCCCGCCGTACGTCTCCGCGTCGATCGGCCGCTCCGTCCCGAAATCCACGCGGTGCAGGAGCTGCATGATCGCGAGCGCCGTCCCCTGCTGGAACAGGAGCCGCGCCCTCGCCGTGGGCCCGTGCCTCATCCCGTAATACGCGCTCTCGTGCGTTATCGGCGCGCGCAGCACCAGCACCCGGCCCGGCTGGAACTCCGGCGCGGAGAGCGCACCCCACCCGAGCGCGCGGGCAAGCCCGAGCAGCTGATCCAGACGCTCGTGCTGGTCCCTGCCCGCCGGGCCGCACACCGCCTCGAACGACGCGGAGGTGAGCATCCCGCCGAGCAGGTGGAACGCGCCCGTCTGCGCCGCCTCCCGCACCAGCGCCTCGAACACCGGGCCGAGCTCCGGCGACCGACGCTCGATGAGGTGCATCGTGTCGAACGTCTTCTGCTCGAGGTACCCCACCGGCAAGACCGCCAGGTTCACGCCGTACGCCGGGATGAGCCCGCGCTCGTCGGACCGGAGCGCCCCGAGCTCCTCGAGCATCGCGAGCCCCGCGCGCTGCGCCCGGGCCTCGGGGCCGCTCTCGAGCTCCCAGCTCACCCGCGACGACTCGACAAGCTCGCGCGTCAGCGCCTCGCCGAAGCGCGGCCGCTCGGACCGCCGCGTGAGCAGGAAGGCGCAGGCCACATCGCCCCGCGCGACGCACGTCACCTCGTCGGCGTCGAGCCGACCCCAGTCGGACGGGAACGCGAGGCTCGCCGCCGCCGAACAGTAGCCGGAGGCAAACGCGTCCACGACCATCCGGTTCTGGATCCGACCGCCGTACTTCGCGAGGAAGCTCGTGCCGTGGAAGAGCGCCTCCGCCTGCACCATGCCGCCCTCCGCGCTCAGCTCGAACCGCAAACACCCCTGCCCCATCGCGGCGAACAGCTCGGCCGCGAGATCGAGCTTCTCCCGCGGCGAGGCGCCGTGGCGCGCCGCGTACAGCGGGCCGAGCAGCGCGTGCGTCGCCTCGAACGCCGCCTGCCGGCGCACGCCGCGGCTCTCCCCGCCGAGCGCGTCGTGGATCGTCTGCTCCAGGAAGAGCGCGTAGTGGTGCGAGTGCACGATCACCAGCTGGTCCGCCACGTGGAGCAGGCAGTGGGGGGCGATCCGGCCGAGCAGATCGCCGAGCGGCCCCTCGATGCGGCCCCGCAGGCCGCGCCGGAGCGCCGTCACAGGAGCCTCCGCAGCGCGGCGCGCTCGAGGCCAAGGATGTCCGCCGCCGCCGTCTCGATGAGCACCATCGCCTCCGCGCCGAGCTCGCCCGGGTGCTCCAGCGCGAGCGGCGTCAGCCCGGCGCGCAGGGCGAGCCGGAGCCGCGCGACGTGCGGCTCCGGCGCGCGGGCCTCGAGCAGCGCGAGCAGCCGCTCGGTCCGCGCGGCCTCGGCCGACGGGGGATCCGGGGGCGGCGGCGTGCCGCCCGTCCGGCGCGACGGGATGCTCGACGAGCCCCGCGGCGGCGCGGAGCGCGCGACGCCACGCACGAGATCGTCCACCGTGTCCGCGCTGAGCGCCTCCTCGAACAGCCCCGGCGGGTCGCTCAGCATCTCCTCGGACGGCTCCTCGAGCGGCAGCTCGGGCGCGAGCTCCGCGGCGAGCCGCTGCGCCACGAGCCGCGCCATGCCGAGCGGCATCGTGCCGTCGAACAGGCTCGCGACCACGCACGCGCGGACGCGGCGCAGGAGGACGGTCCGGCCGCTCAGCTCCAGGGTGACCACCGGGTCCGGGAGCTCCTCCCCGCGGCCGTGCGAGCCCGGCGGCTTGCTCGACGACCGCGCGCCGCGGCCCCGGACAGGCCGGGCCGACGCCTCGCGCTCGGGGACGAGCCGCTGCGCGGCGAGCTGGCTCCCGAGGTACGCGTCGCGGAGCCCCGCGGCGACGTCGCCCGGCGAGAGGGCCGCGCCCTCGCGGACGAACAGGGCGTGGACGCGCGCGTCGCTCAGGTGGAACACGACGATCGCCTCGAGGCCGTCGACGCCGTAGCCGATGCTGTCGAGCGCGATCGGAGCGAGCGGGTCGTCGTCGTCCAGCGCGCCCGCGACGGCCGTGACCCCACCGCCGAACGAGGACTCGGCGTGGTCCGCGCTCACCTGACGACCCTGACCGCGACGTCGAGCGCGTGCCGGCACGCGATGCGGACAGCGTGCGCCTCGCGCGGCATGAGCGGGCCCGGGCGCATCAGGCCGACGATGTACCCGGCCGAGCGCACCTGGAACCCGATGAGCTGGAAGCACGGCCCGTCGCCGACGCACAGGTCGAACCGCTGCGACGGGGCGCCCGGCAGCGCCGCCACGAGCGAGCCGATCGCCGACGCGATGAGGCCCGAGGCGGCGAGCCGCGCCTCGGTGTCGCGGATCGCGCCGGCGAACGGGAGCCCGGCCGCGTCCGCGAGGAAGACGTCCGTGGCGCCGGTCACCTCGGCGATCCACTCGATCACCCGCTCGCAGCGCGCGACCGGCCCGCCCGCCGCGGCGAGGTCAGGGAAGCGCGGCTGCGCGCGCCCCGCCGCGAGCGCCTCGACGGCGAGGTCGAGCCGCTCCGCGAGCGGCTCGCGCGCCGACACGAACGAGGCCGACGAGGCGGGCGACGGCAGGTCGAGCGGCGCGCCGTGCCGCGCGTCGACGTCGTCGGCCGACGAGGGCAGCGCGCTGCCGAGCCCGAGCCCGAGCTCGCCGCCCGCGGCCGCGCTCGACATCGGCAAGAGGTCGCTCGACGGCGCGAGCTCCTCGAACGACGGCGACAGCGGCGCCGCGGACATCGGCTCCGGCTCCGCCCGCGAGGGCGGCGGCGACCCGAACGACACGAGCGGCGCGCCCGCGGGCGCGAGCGACGGGGGCTGCCGCTTCCGCGGCTTCGACTGCTTGACGAGCGCCGCCGCGGTGAGGACGGCGCTGTCGATGTCAAAGGAGGAGCGAGATCGGGCCATCGTCATCGTCCGGGGAGGTGGGCTCCAGGCGAACCAGGACGTCGTTCGCGAGCTGATCGAAGACGCGCGCGAGCGGCGGAGGCCTCTTCTGCATGAGAAGGAGCGGCGCCCCGCGGAGAGACGCCTCGAGGAACGCCTCGTCGCGCGGGATGACGGTATCGAGGATGATCCCGTCGGGGAACCTGGTCCAGAGCGTCTCGGCGACGTCGAGCGACGCGGACGCCTGCCGATCGAACATCGACAGCACCATGCCGAGCATCGACAGGCGCGGGTTCGTCTCGGCGCGCACGCGATCGATCACCGCGAGCAGCTGGCCGACCGAGCGCAGCGCCAGCGGCTCGGCCTGGAGCGGCAGGAGCGCGTGCGTCGCCACCTCGAGCGCGCGCGTCGTGACCTTGCCGAGCCCCGCGGGGCAGTCCACGACCACGAGGTCGAAGTCCGGCGCGAGCCGCGCGAGCACGCTCGGGAGCACCGGCGCGCGGGTGAGCGCGTCCTCGAAGCCCGCGACCGTCGTGGGATCGACCCGGCCGACCGTGAGCACCTGGAGCTGCGGATCGCGCGTCCGGAGCAGCACCGACTCGAGGCGCTCGGCGCCCGTGAGCAGCTCCGCGACGCCCGGCCGCGCGCGATCGGCGAGGCCCAGCGACAGCCCGAGGCTCCCCTGCGCGTCGAGCTCGAGGACCAGCGCGCGGTTGCCCGCGCGCGCAAGGGCGAGCCCCAGGTTGAGGGAAATCGTGGTCTTTCCCACGCCGCCCTTCTGGCTCGCGACCGCAATGACGTACATGGACTCCCCGACGGCGCGCAGTCCCGGCGCCCGGGGGGCATCCTAACAGGACGGATGCCGCCGGAAACTAGAGCAGCGAAATCCGCTTCATCAGCGTGCCGCACAGATCGCTCTGCGCGTTGCGCGCGCGCTCGAGCGCCAGGCCGGCGCGGAAGATCTTGTCGGCGCTGTCGAGGTTGCCGAGCACCACGTGGCAGAGCCCGAGGAGCTCGTGGTCGGCGGGATCCCCGTGGATCGAGACGAGCTCGGTCAGCGCGGGCACCGCGGCGCGGTGGGCCTCGGTCATCGCTTCGGTGGGCTTCGACGGGACGCCCTTGGCGAGGATCATGAGCCGCAGCACCTGCCGCTGGTCCTCGGCCCGGTGCTTGAGAAACTCCGGCTTCTGGAAGAGATCGCGGTATCCCCGGTAGGCCGCGTCGAGGTTACCCCCGCGCGCGAGGGTGACGATGGTCTTGACCGCCTGGACGAGCGCCTCATTCGCCATGTCGAGACGATACACGGGCCGGCGCCCCGCGGGGAGCCCGCCGCTGCGCCGACGGAACGTCACTCGGGCGCCGCGGGCTTCCGTCGCCGTCGCTCGCACAGGCGCCGCGCCCGCTTTTGTCGGCGTCGTTCGCGCCGCGCGCGCTTCTGTCGCCGTCGCTCGCGGGCGCTCCAGGCCGCGAGATGCAGCGGTGCGTCGCTTGCGGCACCGCTGTGCGCCGTGGTAGTCGCCTGGGGCTCAGTTGCCCATGCGCGCTTCTGGACGAGAAACAGGGCCGCCGGCGCCTCGCGCAGGCGCGCCGCGCGCGTCCGCCTCCGGAGTCGTGAGGGAGGACGCTGCCCGCGCCCGGGAGGGCTCCGTCGCGCCGCGGGGGCGCTTTCTGCTCGCGTGCTGCCTCTCGGCCAGCGCGCTCGTCGCGCTCGCCGCGCCGGCGGCGCTCGCGCAGCCCGGGCCACCGCCGGACGCGGCCGTGGCGCCGCAGATCCTCGAGCACGTGGACCCTGTGTACCCGCCCGAGCGGCTCGCCGAGGGCGTCGACACGACGGTCACGCTGTTCGTCACGGTCGAGAAGGACGGCACCGTCAGCGACGCTGTCGTGGCCGAGTCCGGCGGCGCGGGGTTCGACGAGGCGGCCATGAAGGCCGTGCGGCGGTGGCGCTTCTCGCCGGCCCTGCGCGGCGGCGCGCCGGTGCGGGCGCGGATCCGGGTGCCGTTCCATTTCGCGCCCGGCCCCCACGAGGAGCAGCCCGAGCCGCCGCCGGCGAGGCCCGATCGGCCGGAGGCCGCCCCGCCGCCCGCGCCGCCGAAGCCGGTGGAGTTCGCCGGGGGCGTCGCGGGCCCGCACGCCGTGGCCGAGCCTGGCAAGCCGATCGAGATCCACGTGCAGGGCCGCCCGAACCCGCCGCGGCGCGCGTCGAGCGACTTCCGGATCGGCCGCGCGGCGCTCACCGCCGCGCCGCACGCGTCCGCCGCCGACCTGCTCCGCACGGCGCCCGGCGTCCACGTCGCGCACCCCGAGGGCGAGGCGGTCGCGCAGCGCATCTTCCTCCGCGGCTTCGACGCGGAGCACGGCCAGGACATCGAGCTCCGGGTCGGGCCGATCCCGCTGAACCAGCGCTCGCACGTGCACGGCCAGGGCTACGCGGACCTCAACGTGGTCATCCCGGAGGTGGTGCGGTCGCTCCGCGTCGTCGAGGGCGTCTACGATCCGCAGCAGGGCGACTTCGCTGTCGCGGGCAGCGCGACCTTCGACCTCGGCGTCGAGGAGCGCGGGCTCCTGCTCAAGGGCACGCTCGGCTCGTTCAACACGCGGCGGCTGCTCGCGATCTGGGCGCCGGAGGCGCAGTCGGAGGACACGTTCGGGGCCGCCGCGGTGCGCACGACGGACGGCTTCGGCGACGGCACGCGCGGGGCGATCTCGGGCGCGGCCGTGGGCCAGTACCGGATGTACCTGCCGGACGAGTTCTCGCTGCTGCTCCACGTGGCGGCCCACGGCAGCCGCGCGAACCTCGCGGGCGTGCTCCGGCGGGACGACATCGCGGCGGGGCGCGTCGGCTTCTACGACGCCTACCGCGATCCGTCGGCCCGCTCGCAGTCGGCCGCGTCGACCCGGCTCCAGCTCGGGCTCCTCGCGGAGCGGGCGGACGACGACGGCTCCCAGAAGAGCGCCTGGCTCTGGGCGATGACGTCCGGGTACCGGAGCCGGATGAACTTCACCGGCTACACGCAGCGCTCGCGCGTGCGGCCCGCGTGGGCCGGCCGCGGCGATCTCGTCGAGCAGTCGAACCAGGACGTCGCGCTCGGCGGGGGCCTCGCCTACCGCACGCCGCGGATCCCGCTCGCCTCGTGGCTCACCGGCCAGGTCGCCGTCGGGGCCGAGGTGCAGACCGACGCCATCGATCAGGCGCAGAACCTCCTCCAGCCGCCGCAGAACGAGACGTGGGACCGGCGCGTCGACGCGTCGATCCAGCTGACCGGGATCGGCGTCCACGGCGACGCGCTGCTCGAGCTGTCGCGCTGGGCGCGCCTGCGCGGCGGCGCCCGCGCCGACGTGCTCGTCTTCGACGTGGATGACCGCCTCGGCAACTTCATCCCGGCGTTCCAGAAGGAGACGCACATCGAGGGGTTCCGGCGCACGGCGGCGGGCGTCGCGTTCGGCCCGCGGGCCACGCTGGAGGTCGACCCGCTGCCCGAGCTGCGCCTCTCCGCAGCGTACGGCCACGGCTACCGCTCCCCGCAGGCGCGGCAGCTCGAGGAGGGCGAGAACGCGCCGTTCGCGACCGTGAAGAGCTACGAGGTCGGCGCGACGCTGCGTCCGGGCGGCGGCCTCAGCGCGACCGCGGCCGCCTACGAGACGCGCCTCTCCTACGACCTCGCGTTCGACGCGGCGGAGGGCGGCCTCGCGCGCATCGGCCCGACGACCCGCCGCGGGCTCGTCGTCTACTTGCAGGCGGCGCCGAGCCCGATGCTGACCGCGGGCGTGAGCGCGACGCTCGCCCACGCCACGCTGGACGCGCCGCCCCCGCCGACGCCCGAGAACCCGACGCCGCCGTACGTCGAGGGGCAGCAGCTGCCGTTCGTGCCGCCCGTGGTGGTGCGGGCCGACCTCTCGGTGAAGCGGCCGCTCGTCACGATCGCCGGCCGGCCGATCGTGGGGCGGCTCGGCTACGGCGCGACGTTCCTCTCGGCGCGGCCGCTGCCGTACGCGCAGACCGCGGCGCCGCTCCTCGTGATGGACGCGTCGCTCTCGCTCCGCCGGAGCCTCCGCGCGGGCGGCGATCCCGCGCAGGAGGGCCCGTGGATCGAGGTCGGCGTGGAGGCGCAGAACCTGCTCGACGCCGAGCATGCGGACACCGAGTACTCGTTCGTCTCGAGCTGGCAGACCACCCCGTTGCCGTCGGCGCTGCCAGCCCGGCACATCAGCGCGGGGCCGCCGCTCACGGTCCTCGGCAACGTGACGCTCTCGCTATGAACGCTCGCAACGCTCGCAACGACCGCCCGGCCGCCCGCTGCTTGCTCGCCCTCGCGCTCTCCGCGGCGCCGGCGCTCGGCTGCGCCGGCACCGGCCAGCCGGAGGTCTCGTACCTCGCATACGCCGAGGCCGCGCCGCCCGGAGAGATCGCCGCCGGCGCCTGGACGGTCGTGCTCGACGAGGCGTCGGTCGCCTTCGGGCCGGTCCAGCTCTGCGCGGCGGAGTCCGGCTCGGCGACGCTCTGCGGCACCGCGATCGCCGAGCTGCTCTCGATCGTGCGCGTCGACCTGCTCGATCCGGGGGCGCAGCGGCTCGGCCGGGTCCGCGGCTTCGAGGGGGAGATCCGGAGCGCGTCGTTCGACTACGGGATCCACTGGTTCCTGACCGAGTCGGCGCCGGTGCGGTCGCCCGAGGCGCCCGGCGGGCACTCGGCGCACCTGCGCGGGCGCGCGACGCGGGGGGCGGAGGCGCTCGACTTCGTGGCCGACGTCGACGCGCTGCCGCAGTTCCAGGGGCAGCGCGCGGTCCCGAGCGTCGCGGCCGCGGCGACCGTCGGCGCCGAGCCGGTGCGCCTCGCGGTCCGCTTCGACGTGGGGGCGTGGGTCGCGCGGATCGACTTCGACGCGCTGGCCGAGGAGGCCGGGAGCGATGGCGCAGGCGGCGATGGCGCAGGCGGCGATGGCGCAGGCGGCGAGCAGGGCGAGGGCGCAGGCGGCGCGGGCGGAACGACCAGGGCGGTGATCGCGCCGGGGTCGCGCGCGCACAACGCGCTGGTGATCGCGATGACGGCGCAGGAGCCGCCGGAGCTCGTCTGGTCGGGGTCGCCGTGAGGGGCCGCCGCGGCGCGGGCGCGAGGGCGCGCGTGCCGGCGCGGCGGCCGCTCCCGCGACAAGCGCGCGCTCGCGCGGGCTGGAGCGCGCGGTGGCTTGTGCTGCTCGCGCTGCTCGCGCAGCTGTGCGGCCTGACGCACGCGCTGCTCGTCCGGCACGACCGCTGCGAGCACGGCGAGCTGGTCCACGTCGGCGCGCTGGTCGACGCCGGTCACGGCGGCCACACGCACGCTGCCGGCGCCGCCCGCGCTACCGGTGTCGCGCGCGCCGCGCCGCCCGCCGTGGCCGCGGCGCCCCAGCAGCTCGAGGGCCGGGCGCCCGGCCCCGGAGAGGGGGTCGCCGCGCAGGACGCGCTGCGCCAGCGCCACCTCGACGACGATCACTGCGACGCGTTCGCGCGGTGCGGCCAGCTCGGCGCGCCCGTTCATCGCGTGGGCGAGGCCACCCTGCTCGGGGTGCTCTGCCTCGACGCGCTCCGGCCCTCGCCGGAGGTCCGCCCGATCCCCTTGCTGATCCTGGCGCCGAAGAGCTCTCCGCCCGCCGCCTGATCGGCGAGGCGACAGGGTGATGCGGGCGCGGGGCGCGCGAGACGCGCGGGGCTGCGCTCGCCGGGCGCGCCCGTGCGCGCCCGTTCGGACTTCCAACGAGTGAGGAGCAGGATCATGCAGAGCATCGGACAGGCAAGGATCGCGGTCGCGGCGTGCGCGCTCGCGCTGGTCGCGGGTTGTGGTGGTGACGACGACGGCGCGGGGTCCGGGACCGGCACCGTGCAGATCTTCGTGGAGCCGGAGGACACGATCCCCGAGGGCCTCGAGCCGGGCACGGGGGAGGAGAACATCGCGGACGGCTGGAAGGTCACCTACGATCGATTCCTCGTGACCATCGGCAATGTGCGCGCGGCGCGCTCGGACGCGCCGCAGGCGACGCTGAGCGATCCGTCGGTGTTCGTCCTCGACCTCAAGAACGCTCCGGCCACGAGGTATGTGATCGCCGAGTTCGAGGGCGCGAGCGCGGCGCGCTGGGATCGCTTCGGCTTCGATCTCCCGAACGCGCGGGAGGGGGTGAAGACGCTCTCGCCCACCACCGAGGACGACGTGGCCCTCATGGTCGATAACGGCTACTCGGTGTTCTTCGAGGGCTCCATCGAGAAGGAGGGGGGCGAGTCGTGCCCGCCGGACGGCGAGTGCGTCCCCGCGGAGGAGGTGCGCTTCAGCTGGGGTCTCTCGGCCGGCACGTCGTTCGACGACTGCGCGACCGAGGACGAGCTGCCCGGGTTCAGCGTGCCGACGGGCGGCACGATCGCTGTGAAGCCGACCATCCACGGCGATCACTGGTTCTTCAACAACATCACCGCAGGCGTGGAGCTCACGAAGCGCTACGCGCAGTACATCGCCGACTGCGATCTCGACGGAGACGGCGAGACGACGATCGAGGAGCTCGAGCAGGTGAAGGTCGCCGACGTCTTCGGCCAGGAGTACAACCTCGCCGGCGCGATCGGGGAGCTCGAGACCGCGTACGACTACGTGGTCGCGCAGGCGCGCACGCTCGGCGACTTCCAGGGCGACGGCGAGTGCCCGAGGCGCGCAGTGCTGCCGTGATCGGGTGAAGGCGGCGGGCCGCGCCGGTCGTGACGTCCGGCGCGGCCCTGCTTGCGTCAACGCCTCTCGTCCAGGTTCGGCCCACGTCCTGAAGGCGCAAGGCCGCGCCACGCACGGCGCGCGCTGCGCTCCCAGTGTCGTAGTTACGCGCGGGCATCATTCATCGGCGGCGCTATCGACGATGAATGTAATTCTCCTTGACCTTGTGCAGGAGAGGGCCGCGGCGACGAGCCCGGCGGACGGCGCAGGGCGATCCGAGGCCGGCGCGAGCGCAGCTGCCGCCTGCGGTCGCTGCGACGGCGGCCTCGAGTGCATGGTCGTGGGCGACGTGGCTCGCTGCGTGGCGCCGCTCGACTTCGAGGCCCTGCACGATCGCGAACGCTGGCAGGGGCGCTGGGTGGGTATCCGCGCCCGCTACTTGTTCCCGCTAAAGACCTGCACGAAAATGGATTGCCCATCTGGCGAATGCTGCAACAAATGCACGGCCGGATTCCTGGCCTTCACCTCGAGCAGCGGGAGTGTCACACCGCTCCGCAACGGCGCTCGGCTGTCGTGTGCCGCCAGCATGGACTGCGAGCACAAGTGCGGTATGAGCCCCGGCCACTACGATGTGATCGGCAAGCTCTCGCCCGTCAGCCAGGACGTCAAGCACGACGGGCACTGGACGCTCGAGGTCCTCGCGATCCAGGCTGCGGGCACGTAGCCGCCCGACACGCGCCGAGAGGTGCGGCGACGGCATCTGGAGCGGGCCCGAGGAGGGCTCGGGACCGCGGGGGGCCCGACTGCCCTCCCTGCGAATCGCCGGCGTGCACGCTCGGCGACCTCCGCCTAGCGCGCGTCGTGCTCGCGCCAGAAGGCGAACGCCTCGTCCAGGTAGATCTCCTTCGCCCCGTGGCCGACCGGGTGCTCGGCGACGCGCACGGGCCAGCCCGCGCCGCGCAGGACGCCGGCGAGGGCGCGGGCCGATCTTCCCACCGAGTCGTGGGCGCCGAAGCCGATGTAGAACGGCCTGGGCGCCAGCGTCGCGAGCTCGGGCGTCGCCTGGCCTCCGCCGCCGGACATCGCGCCGAAGCCGTCGGCGTCGATGCCGCCGCGCAGCGCGAGCGCCGCGGCGAAGAACGCGCCCGACGACGAGCCGGCGACGACCACCCGCGAGAACGAGACGCCGGCGATCTCCTCGAGCTTGCGCCGCTTCTCCGCGAACGCCGCCACGAACGCGGCGGCGTGCTTCTCGTACGCGGCGCCGCCCGTCGGCCAGCCCCACCAGCTCGCATAGTCCTTGGGCGCGAGGCCGACCTTGCCGCGCGGCATCAGGGCGGCGACGCCCGCTCGCCGGGACGCGCGCGACACGACCGTCTCGAAGTGGGTCTTCTGCTGGCTCTCCTTCCCCGGCGGGACGATCCCGTGGAGGTAGATGAGCAGCGCGCGCGTCGGCGCGTCGGGCAGCACGTAACAGGTCTCCTCGTCGAGCGCGTCGACGCCGTCGATGCACCAGTCCGTCTCGACGCGCGGCGGGCGCGCTCGAGGCCACGGCGCCTGCTCGGCCTGCGCGCTCGTGGCCGCGGCGGCGGTCGGGATCGGCGGCGGCGCCGGGCCGGGCTCCGCAGGGCCGGGCGCGCCCCCGTCACGCACGAGCGCGCGCCCGCTCCTCGGAGCGTCTGCCGCGCTGTTGCACGCGCACGAGACGACGAGGGCAACGATCGCGGTGAGCCGTCCCGCGATCCGCCGCGCGGCCGATCCAGCGGACGGCCCCCTGGCGCGAAGGCCAGGGCCGCCCAGCGCGCCGCTCGCCGAAGGCCAGCCCATCACCCCGCCCGCGCGTCGCTCACCGCGATCAGCGCCCCGAGCGCCGCCGCGCACACCGTCTCGGTGCGCAGCGTCAGCGCGCCGAGGCGCACGCGCTCGAACCCGAGCGCCGCGCACACGCCGAGCTCCTCCGGCGTGAACCCGCCCTCCGGACCGACAGCGAACGCCGCCTCCACGCCCGGCAAGAGCGCGGCGAGCCGCGCGCCGAGCGGCGTCTCCGCGTAGGGATCCAGGCACATCCCCAGCGCGCCCCCCTCCGCCGCCCGCGCCTCCGCGAGCGCCGCCGCGAGGCTCATCGGCGCGTCCACCCGCGGCGCGTCCCCGCGGCCGCACTGGCGCGCCGCCTCGACCGCGATCCGGCGCCAGCGCTGGCTCCTGTCCTCGCCCGGCCGCGCCACGCTGCGCGCCGAGATCGCCGGGATGATCCGCGTCGCCCCGAGCTCGGTCGCGTCGCGCACCACCGCATCCATCTTGTCGCCCTTGCCGACCGCCTGGATCCACGTCACCCGCCGGCCGGGCCGCACCGCGGCCGGGCGGAGCGCGTCGATGCGCGCCTCCGCGCTCCGGCGGCCGATCGACTCGAGCGTGGCGTCCGCCTCGACCCCGAGCTCCGGGTCGAACACGACGAACCGATCCCCCTCGCGGAGGCGGTGCACCCGCACGATGTAGCTCGCCGCCTCCGGCGGCAGCGCGATCACACCCGCCGCGATCGACCCGAGCGGCACCCGCAGGATCCCCGGGCCGCTCATCCCGACGCGGACGCCGCGCCGTCCGGCGCGCGGAACAGGAGCGCCACCCAGCCCTCGCCGCCCGCGTCGCCCCGCGTCGCCCCACGATCGCCGCGCGGCGACGCGGGATCCGGCCGGGTCGCGATGTGCGCGAGCGGGCGCGGCAGCGAGGTGTACCGCGCCACGAGATCGTCCCGCTCGCCCTCGAGGATGCCCGACAGGATCAGCCAGCCGCCCGGCGCGAGCACGCGCGCGAGCTCGGGCGCCAGCGGCCGGAGCACCCGCGCCTCGATGTTCGCGACCACCCACGGGAACTGCCGCGTCACCTGCTCGACGACGCCGGCGCTCGCCGCGATGCGGCCCTCGAGGCCGTTGCGCGCCGCGTTCTCGAGGACCACCTCGATCACGTCGTCGTCGTTGTCGATCGCGACCGCCCGCTCCGCCCCGAGCAGCAGCGCGACCAGCGCGAGGATGCCGCTGCCCGTGCCCACGTCGAGGATCTCGCGGCCGCGGAGCTCGGCCGCGTGCTCGTCGAGCAGCTCCGCGACGAGCGCGGTCGTCGCGTGGAGGCCCGTGCCGAACGCCCTCCCCGGCTCGAGCAGGAGCACCCGCTCGCCCTCGCGCGGCGCCCCGCGCTCGATCCACGGCGGCACGACCGTGATCGTGGGCGTCAGCGCGAACGGCGCGAAGTGCTCCTTCCACGCGTCGCGCCAGGCGTCGCCCACCACCTCCTCGAGCCGCGCGACGAGCGGCGGCGAGAGCTCCCCGAGCGCCGCGATCGCCGCCTCCGCCTCGCCGTGATCCTCGAAGCTCGCGACGAGCGTCACCTGGCCCGAGCGCGCGCCGCGCACGAGCGTCTGCTCGTCGCGCTGCTCGACGCCGGTGGCGCCCAGCTCGAAGAGCGCGGCGCCGATCTCGTCGGCCTCCGGCTCGGGGACATCGACTGCAACGAACGGGTATCGAGGCTCCACCTGGCTTGCTCCGTGACGTGCCGCCGGCCTGAAGAGCGGCGGCGGCGCGGCCGGGAGCCTAACGAAGATCCCGCGCGGCGGGGCCGTCGATCGCGCGGAAGCGCTGGAGGACACGGAGCATTTCTACCGCCCCACGTAGCGGCGGCGCGCCGGGACCGAGACGAGCACCTCGGAGCGCGCCGGCGGCGGCGGAACGCGCTCGCCGTCGTGGAGCACCATCGCGGTGAGGCGCCCCCCGTAGACGGCGCCCGTGTCGATCCCTGTCGCCCACGCGTGCATCTGCGGCTCGTTGCGCGCGTTGTGGCCGAACACTACGTGCGGCGGCCCCTGGTAGGTCTGGCCCCACAGCGTTTTGCCCCCGCGACGCTCGACCGGCTCGCCGTAGCGGCCGAGACAGCGCACGTACATCAACGTGTGCGGATCTTGCCGCTCGATCGGCAGCCCGGGGATCAGCCCCGCATGGACGACGCGGAGCCCGTGCTCCGGCAGATCCAGCCAGTACGGCAGCGTCTCGAGCCAGGCCCAGTCGCGCTTGCGCAGCTGCTGCGCGGTCTCCTTCGAGAGCTCCCCCAGCGGCTCGCCGCGAGGATCGCTGCGCCCGGCGCGCCACCGGAGCAGCCGATCCTCGTGGTTGCCCCGCACCGAGATCGCGCCGATCTCCCGGAGCAGATCGAGCGTTCCGCACGGATCCGGACCGCGCACGATCATGTCCCCGACCATGACCACCCGATCGCCCGACGCGAAGCCGACGTGCTCGATCAGCCGCGCCAGCTCATCCCGGCAGCCGTGGACGTCACCGATGAGGATCGTGCGCGGCATCGCACACCCAACGTAGCAGGGACGCCCGGTCGAGGGGGCTCTCCAGGCCCCCGAACCCCCCGAGCACGGCAGGGCCGCGGCGCCCCTCGTCCAGCGGAGGCGCGCACCGGAGCCGGGCGCCACGAGCGGCATTTTTCCTGTAATTGCGGATATTTGGAAATGCCCCACCGACCTCCACCGTCGCTGCCGGGCGGGCGGGCGGGCAGGCTGGGCGGCGGGGCCCGGCGCGGCGTGGCGCGCCGGCGGCCCCGGTCAGGCGCGTTACGGAGAGTCGATCTTCGCGCGCTTCGGGATGACGACGATCCCGCCCTCGCTGACGAACCACTTCTTGCGGTCCTCCTCGAGGTTGAAGCCGATCTCGGCGCCGGCGGGGATCTCGACGTCCTTGTCGATGATGCAGCGGCGGAGCTTGACGTGGCGCCCGATCTTCACGTCCTCGAACAGCACGCACTCCTCGATGTGGCTGAAGGAGTTCACGCGGACCCGGTTCGAGAGCACGCTCCGGTGGATCCGGCCGCCGGAGATGATGCACCCGAGCGAGACCAGGCTGTCGGTCGCGATGCCGACGCGCGCGTTCGCCTCGTCGCGGAAGACGAACTTGGCGGGCGGATCGTGGCTGATGCCCGTCCGGATCGGCCAGCGCGGGTTGTAGAAGTTGAACGCCGGCTGGATGCTGACGAGATCCATCTGGGCCGCCCAGTACGCGTCGATCGTCCCGATGTCGCGCCAGTACCCCGCGCCCTCGTCCTCGCCGGGGACGCGGTTCTCGTGGAAATCGTAGACGTAGACGCGGCTGCCGCTCTGCACCATCCGCGGGATGATGTCGCGCCCGAAATCGTGCGCGCTGTCCTCGGTCGCGGCGTCCTGCTCGAGGACGTCGAGCAGCGCCGGCGTCTTGAAGATGTAGTTGCCCATCGACGCGAGGCACATGCCCGGCCTGCCCGGCATGCTCGGCGGATCCTGCACCTTCTCGTGGAAGGCGAGGATGCGCCCCGCCTCGTCGCACTCGATGACGCCGAAGGACCGCGCCTCCTCCTTCGTCACCGGGATGGCGGCCACCGTCACCTCGGCGTCGCGCGCCAGGTGATCGTGCAGCATCTGGCGCACGTCCATCTTGTACACGTGGTCGCCGCCGAAGATGCAGAGGTGCTCGGGCGACTCGTCCGTGATGACGTGCTGGGTCTGGTAAACGGCGTCGGCCGACCCCTTGAACCAGCTCTTGCCCGTGCGCTGCTGCGCCGGGACGGTCTCGATGAAGCTGTCGAGCATCGGCGACAGGCGCCAGGCTCGGGCGATGTGCTCGTCTAACGACGCGCTCTTGTACTGCGTGAGGATCTTGATTCGGTGCAGGCCGGAGTTGACGAAGTTCGAGAGGACGATGTCGATGATCCGGTAGCGACCGCCGAACGGCACGGCCGGCTTCGCCCGGTCGTGCGTCAGCGGGCCGAGCCGCCGGCCTTCGCCGCCAGCGAGGATCATCACCAAAACCTTCGACGCTTCGAAAGCGGCGCGCAGGGTCGTCTCGCGCATGGGACGGAGAGGGTACTCGATCGATGTTGCGAGCGCGAAGAGCGGAAACGCGTCCTTCGCGGTTTCGAGGCAACCCGGGGGACCGCCTCGCGGGCGCGCGCGGCGCCTCCCGGGCGCCCTGAGCGCCTCCGCGCGCTCCCCCCTTCCGGCCTCGCGATCGGGCTGCGTCGACCGGGGTACGTCGCCCACCGCCGCGATGCGCCGCCGCATGGCCGCCCGATGAAGAGAGGGGGACGTTCCCCTTTCTCTTTACGATCCGCTGGCGGCCGTGTTAGCCGTTTCCGCCGCCGCGCGCGCATGCGAGAGGCGCCTGATCCGCACGCGGTGCACCGCTGTCCGGAGGCTACTCCAGCGCTGGATCTTTCCTGCCGGATGTGCCCGTCACGTTGACCTTGGGAGATGCCATGAACGTCCGATTCGGTCGAACCCTCGCCGCTGCCATCCTCCTCGTCGCGGGCACTTCAGGGTGCGGAACGGACGAGCAGCCCTACCAGGCCAAGCCCGCATTCAGCGGCCGGAAGCCGACCCTGCCCGCGGTGCCGACGCTCCCCGCGAAGAACAAGAAGCAGGGCGACGCCTACACGGTGTGGGGCGTCACGCACGATCTCCGGAGCCGCGTCCATTTCGAGGACGTGAACGGCAAGAAGCTCTCGATCATCGGTTACATCGTCAAGACGAACCTCCAGGACGCCCCGACCTGTGCCGTCCACAAGACGGGCAAGGGCGACCCGCCCGACTGCAAGGCGCCGGTCCCGAGCTTCGCGATCGCCGACGAGAAGGGCGAGACGAAGGACATGATCGAGGTGATGGGCTGGGCCTCGAACTTCGCGCAGATCTACAGCATGATCGAGGCGATCGACAAGGCGCCGCGCGGCAAGGAGACCGAGGTGAAGCTCGCCGACGAGTTCTGGGGTCAGGAGATGCCGAACCCGATCCCGGCGGTCGGCGCGAAGGTGAAGGTCACCGGCACCTACGGCGTGACGTTCACGAAGTCGACCGGCGGCGCCGCGGCCAACCCGAAGTACGGCATCCTGTCGGCGGAGCAGATCGAGTACCTCGAGCCGCCGCCCGAGAAGGCCACCCTCCCCGGCATGAAGCGCAGGCCCTGACGCCCCCCGCCACGCCGCAGCGGGCGCCGCTTCAGGTGAAGATGGACCGGATCCCGCTGCCCGGCTCGGCCGCCGCCGACTCGAAGATGGCGTCGATAAGGAGCCGCCGCACCGGAGGGTCGTGCGCCTCCAGGGCATCGATGCGCACCAGCGAGGCCGGCGCCTGGCGGATGATCGAATCGAACGACGCCGGCTCGAACCGGTACAGGTCCTCCGTCACGAGGACCGCGTAGGGCTGCGACGCCGCGATCGTCGGCCGGAGCGAGCGCAGATCGCATTCGCGCACAGCGACCCCGAGCCGCGCCCCCACCTCCCGGCACACGGCGACGAACTCGGCAGGACAGCCGGCAACGATCACGAGCGGAATGGGCGGCGCGCTCGGGACCACGGCCTTGCGCGGCTTCGTACCGTCCTCCATACGCGCCTCCACGTAGGCCATGACTTGACTACGCCGGCAAGGGGAATTGTTCCAGCAGACACCACGGCGCGCGCGGCCTCCCGGCGCGCTGCCCCGGCGCTCAACGCGCGCCGATCCCTTGCTGCACGTGCCACCCCCGGCCCTCCTCCACGCCGATGAAGCGGATCCGCCCGGACCGCTCCATGTCGTCGACGAGCTCCTCCGCCTCGAGCTGCGAGATGTCGATCCGGGCGCAGAGCACGTCCCGGAACTGCGTCTTGCCCTGCACGTAGTCGGCGTCGATCAGCGAGCCCAGCGCGCCCGCCAGGATCTCGGCCGCCAGGTCGAGCGCCACCACGGGCGTGACCACGGTCTCGGCGGTCGTGCGGACGCTCTCGTCCGTCGTCTGGACCGCCGCGTCGCCCATCGTGACGCTGTCGTCCCCGGTGATGAAGGTGCCGTACTCGACGGTGCTCCGATCGGTCGTCATGACTCCACCTCGTCCGCGCTCGGGCGGGTCCGGAGACCGCGCCCCCACTGGCTTCCTCCCCACGCTATGGAGCGGGGGAGCGCCGAACGGAAGCCGACCGCCGGGGCGTCCGCGCCGGAGGAGTTGATCCCGGCGGCGATTTCAGGCAGCAGCCCGCGGGAGGATCAGGGAAGCTACCGCTCCGGCCAGGCCCATCGGCGGGGGAGCTCTGGGCCCCGAGGTCATGATGTCGTCGCCCGAGGACTCCCCTTCACGCCCGAGCCGCATGGCGGCAATGCGCACGCCGATCCCGAGGGCGCAGGGGCTGATCGCGTTCCAGCTCGTCGGTCGGGTGCTGCTCCACGCGATCCTCGTCGGCGTGACGGCCGGCATCGCCGGCTCGCTGTTCTTCGCCGCCCTCGAGCTCGCCGAGCACGAGCTCCTCGTCACGCTCACCGGCTACGCGCCGCTCCGCGCGAAGGGCGAGTCGGTGCTCTCGGGCGCGCTCACCGGGCCGTTCCGGCCCTGGCTCGTCTTCGTGCTGCCGGCCCTCGGCGCCCTCGCCGGCGGGCTGCTCACGGCGAAGCTCGCGCCCGAGACCCGCGGCGGCGGCGGCGACGCCTTCATCAACGCGTTCCATCAGCTGGGCGGCAGCATGCGCCGCCGCGTCCCGGTGGTGAAGGCGCTCGCCTCGATCTTCACGCTCGGCTGCGGCGGGTCCGGCGGGCGCGAGGGGCCGACCATGCAGATCGGCGGCGCGATCGGCTCGATCATCGGGCGCGCCCTCCGGGTGGGCACGCGCGAGCGGCGGATCCTGCTCATCGCGGGCGCCGCCGCCGGCATGTCGGCCGTGTTCCGGACGCCGCTCGGGGCCGCGCTCCTCGCCGTCGAGGTGCTGCACCGCGACGACTTCGAGGCCGACGCGCTCGTGCCCTCCATCCTCGCGAGCGTCGTCTCCTACTCGGTCTTCATCTACTTCTTCGGCGAGTCGACCCTCTTCGCGCACGCGCCCCGCTACCCGTTCATCCCGGGGCACCTCCCCCTCTACGCCGCCCTCGCGCTCGTCGTCTCGCTCGTGGCCACGCTGTTCCTCCGGACGCTGCACACGGTGGAGCACACGATGCACCGGATCCAGCTGCCGATCTGGGCGAAGCCCGCGCTCGGCGGCCTCGCGCTCGGCGCGCTCGTGACCCCGCTGATCATGCTCCTCGGGCCGCGCTTCGACCGGCCGGGGCAGGGCTTCGGGCTGCTGGGCGCGGGGTACGGCGCGGCCCAGATCGCGATCACGGGCGCCTCCTGGATGCCGAGCGGGTGGACGGCGGTACAGCTCCTGGTCGTGCTGCTCGCCACAAAGATCGTCGCGACCTCGCTCACCGTGGGCTCGGGCGGCAGCGCGGGCGACTTCGGCCCGTCGCTCGTGCTCGGCGCCCTCACGGGCGGGGCCTTCGGGCGCGCGGCGGAGCTCCTCCTCAACGATCCGCGCATCGACCCCGGCGCGTTCGCGCTCGTCGGGATGGGCACGTTCTACGGAGGCATCGCGCACGTGCCGATCGCCTCGCTCGTCATGGTCTGCGAGCTCGCCGGCAGCTACGACCTGCTGGTGCCGCTCATGCTGTGCGAGGGCATCGCCTTCGTGGCGCTGCGGCACAGCACCCTGTACCGCGCGCAGATGGCGACGAAGCGCGAGTCGCCGGCGCACCGGGACGAGCTCATCGTCGACGTGCTCCGCAGCATCCACGTCGCCGACGTCGTCATCCGCAGCCGTCCTTTCGTCTCGTTCGAGGCGCGGTCGCCCGCCGCGGTCGTCGTCGAGCGCATCGCGGCGTGCGAGTGGCAGGACACCTTCCCGGTGCTCTCCGAGGACGGCAAGGTCATCGGCACCATCGACGCCGAGATCCTCCGCGCCACCGCGACGAGCCCCGAGCTGACGGGGCTCGCGATCGCGCACGACATGATGACGAGCCCCGCCTCGGTCAGCGAGACCGCGGACCTGCACCGCGCGCTCCAGGTGCTGCTGGAGCTCCGCGTGCGCGAGCTCCTGGTCACCGACCTCGAGGGCAAGATCGTCGGCATCCTGGACGAATCCGACATCACGCGCGCCTACCACGACGCCACGGCGCAGCTGGAAGGGTCGCCGCAGTAGGAGGGACGACCGCCCCCTGCGCGCCGCGGGCGCCGGCCGAGCGCGTCGCCCGGGGCACGCTCCCCGGAAAAAGGCCAACTTTTCGACGTCCGCGCGGCCACGCCGCGAACGCCCGGGCTTCACGAATGCACGGCACGGATGTCCTGGTCGCGCCGCGCGCCCGATCGCGGTGTCGGGCGCAATGCCCACGAGCAGGGCCTCCGCCGGGTTTCGGGAGTCTCCTGAGGTACCAATCTTGGATTCCACGCAGCGACGGAACCCGAAGCGTGGGGGATACTCTGGTTCATCCCTGGAATTCGATCCGGAGAGCGCGCACGGGAGATGGGCATGCTTGTCGATACGCTCGGAGGTCGCACGGTGCGGCGCAACGCAGAGGTACGAACACGCTCGAGCGCGCCGAACAGCCGCGCCAAGCTCGTGGTGGTCGTCGACGATGAGCCAAGCATCCAGGAGGTCGTGAGCATGATCCTGGAGAGCGAGGGCGGCTACGAGGTGCGCTGCGCCTCGAACGGCGAGGAGGCGCTGGCGCTGCTCGACCAGATCGCGCCGCCGGACCTGCTCGTCGTCGACATCATGATGCCGGTGATGGACGGCTGGGGCCTGCTCACGGCGCTCCGGCACAACGAGAAGACCGCGCGTATACCAGTCATTGTTTCATCCGCGTCTTCAAAACATGACGCGACGAGCCTCGGTGTCGCTCGCGTGCTCCCCAAGCCGATCGACTACGACGCGTTTTTGGCCGCGGTCGACGAGCTCACGCATTGCAGAGAGCGTCAGATCCTCGGCGCCGAGTAGCCCCCCCGTCGCTCGCCGAAGCGCGCTCCAGAAACCGCAACTGGCCCATGGACCTCGAGGGCCCGAAAGCGGTAGCTTCGCGCAAGTGTTGTTAGAGACCCCGGGTGCCGGCCTCTTCGCCGGCTACACTCCCCTCCCCGGCGCCTACGACGAGCTGTTTGGTCCCGGCGGCGCCCCTCGACCCGAGTTCCTGCGCACTGCCACGCTCCTCGGCGCGCTCGCGCCGAACGAGTTCGCGCGCGCGCAGCAGCTCGCGGAGATCGCCCTGCTCAACCAGGGCGTCACCTTCTCGGTCTACGCGGATCAGCGTGGCGCGGAGAAGATCTTCCCGCTCTGCCTCATCCCCCGGATGCTCTCCGCGGCGGACTGGGCCCACATGGAGCGCGGCCTCGAGCAGCGGGTCCACGCGCTCGGCCTGTTCCTCGACGACATCTACGGGGACCAGCGCATCCTCCAGCAGGAGCGCATCCCCCGCGACCTCGTGCTCGGCTCGGGGCAGTACCTGAAGCAGGTCCACGGCCTGCGGCCCCCGGGCGGGGTGCGCATCCACATCGCGGGCGTCGACATCATCCGCGATCCGGCCGGGACCTTCCGCGTCCTCGAGGACAACCTCCGCACCCCGTCCGGCGTCTCCTACGTCCTGGAGAACCGGCTCATCAGCAAGCGCGTGCTGCCGCACCTGCTCGACAAGGCGCGCG
Organism: Sorangium sp. So ce887; assembly: GCF_051521455.1. Classification (NCBI taxonomy): domain Bacteria; kingdom Pseudomonadati; phylum Myxococcota; order Polyangiales; family Polyangiaceae; genus Sorangium; species Sorangium sp. So ce887. The sequence continues at coordinate 9,938,039 of NZ_CP150354.1, forward strand.
TCCAGCGGGTCGACCATTACCCGGCCCGCCTCGCCGAGACGCTGCGCTCGGTCTCGCCCGTGGACCCGAGCGGCACGAGCGCGGTCGTGCTCACGCCGGGGCCGTACAACTCGGCCTACTTCGAGCACAGCTTCCTCGCGCGCACGATGGGGCTGGAGCTCGTGCAGGCCCCCGACCTGTTCGTCGATCAGGATCAGGTCTTCGCCCGCACGACGCGCGGCCCGCGCCGGGTCCACGTCATCTACCGCCGCATCGACGAGGCGTTCCTCGACCCCGAGGCCTTCCGCCCCGACAGCCTGCTCGGCGTGCGCGGCCTGATGCGCGCCTACGCCGCCGGCAACGTCGCGCTCGCGAACGCGCCCGGCAACGGCGTGGCCGACGACAAGGCCGTCTACCCCTTCGTGCCGGAGATGATCCGCTACTACCTCGGCGAGGAGCCGATCCTCGAGCAGGTCCCCACCTACCTGTGCATGCGCGACGGCGATCGCCGCTACGTGCTCGAGCACCTCGACGAGCTGGTCGTCAAGGCGGTGGACGAGGCCGGCGGCTACGGCATGCTCATGGGGCCGCAGTCGACCGCCGCGCAGCGGGAGGAGTTCCGCGCGCGCATCGAGGCGACGCCGCGCCGCTACATCGCGCAGCACCGGATCGAGCTGTCGACGAGCCCCACCTGGGACCCGGCCTCCCGGGTCGCGGTCCCGCGCCGGCTCGACCTCCGCCCGTACGTGCTGACGGGCCGCGACGGCCCGTGGGTGCTGCCGGGCGGGCTCACGCGCGTCGCGCTCGTGGCCGGCTCGTACGTCGTCAACTCCAGCCAGGGCGGGGGCTCGAAGGACACGTGGGTGCTGAAGGGCCCGTGGGACGTCGATTCGCGGGTCCCGTCGGTGGGCGCCGCGGACCCGGCCCCCGGGGCCGCGAGCAACGGCCCGCCCAGCACGCCGCCACCGCCCGCGCCGCCGCCATCCGAACCCCCGGAGGCCCTGTGATCTCTCGTGTCGCCGATCACTGTTTCTGGTTCGGCCGCTACCTCGAGCGGACCGAGAGCGTGGCCCGGATCCTCGCCGTCACGCAGAACCTCGCGCTCGACACCGAGCTCTCGGAGCAGCAGTGCTGGCTGCCGGTCATCATCGTGGCCGGCCAGAAGGAGCACTTCGCCGCCGAGCACGGCGAGGACGCCGCGGCCGACGGCGAGCTCGTGCAGCGCTACATGAGCTTCGACGAGGACAACACGACGAGCCTCCGCAGGTCGAGCTCCGCGGCGCGCTTCAACGCGCGCTCGATCCGCGAGGTCGTCAGCCTCGAGGCGTGGGAGACCGTCAACGAGCTCCACCTCTGGATGAACAGCGAGCAGGCGCTGGAGGAGTTCAGGTCGAGCCGCTACGCCTTCTACCGGCACGTCCGGCAGCTCACGCAGCTCTGCCTCGGACTCACCCAGAGCACGATGCTCCACGACGGCCCGCTCGATTTCATCTGGCTCGGCGTGCTGCTCGAGCGCGTCGGGCAGACCGCGCGCACGCTCGACGTCCACCACCACGCCCTGACCAACCGGGAGCGGCCTGCGTCGGACAGCAACGGCCAGGCGCAGGGCGGCGAGTCCAGGCAGCACCGGGTGGTGGAGACGGCGCTCTGGCTCTCGCTCCTCCGCGCCTGCTCCGGGTTCGAGCCGTTCATGAAGCTGAACCAGGGTCAGGTGAACGCGCAGGCGGTCGCACAGTTCCTCCTCTTCGAGCCCCGCTTCCCGCGCTCGATCCGGCACTGCGTGCACGCGGCGTTCGTGCGGCTCTGCGAGATCCGCCCGCCGGAGAGCGCGATGCTCCCCGGGGGCGAGAGCGTGGAGCGGCTGCACCTCTTGCACCAGTGGGTCGCCGACAGGGCGAGCGAGGTGCTCGATCCGCTCTCGGTCCACGCGGCGCTCACCCATGTGGTCGACGAGACAGCCACGATCTGCGACGGTATCGGTCGCGAGCTGCTCGGTTACGGGCCGCCCGACAGCAGTCCCTCGTTCACGAGCCAGTAGCCAGACCCGCCGACGTATCCATGCCGAATCTCCTCGCGATGTCGTTCGAGGGCGAGCTCGCCCCGTATTTCGATCTCCTCTGCCTGCGCCCCGGGGGCAGGCTGCCCGACGGCTGGGGCATCGGGTACTATCCGGGCGGAGAGCCGAGCGCCACGGTGCTGAAGGAGCCGGCGCCGCCGCAGGGGAGCATCCGCAGCGAGCTCGTGAAGGCGTGGGAGCACCTCGCGTCGTCGCTGCTCGTGCTGCACATCCGCACGGCGACGTGGGGCAGCATCAACGACGCCAACACGCAGCCGTTCAGCCGGAGCTGGGGCGGGCGCGACTGGCTGTTCGCGCACAGCGGCAGCCTTGTCGACCGGATCGAGGTCGATCCGAAGTCGCTCTTCCAGCCGGTCGGCTCGACGGACACGGAGCTCATCCTGTGCGAGCTCATGCGCTGGATGGCGTCGGAGGGCCTGCGGAGCCTCGGCGAGATCGATCCTGCGGTGCTGCGCGACTGGTTCGACGAGATGAACGAGCACGGCCCGCTCACGTCGGTGCTGGCCGACGGCCGCGACCTTGTCGTCTACGCGGATCGCGATCGCGAGGGGGACGCGTTCCTGTGGGAGGTGCTGCCGCCGTACGAGCGCCTCGAGTTCGGGGACGACGACCTCGAGGTCGACCTCACCCGCCGGGGGGTCAAGAGCCGCAAGGGCGTCATCGTCTCGTCGGAGGAGCTCAAGGTCCACGCCGGGGCGCACCCGGCGGTCTGGGCGCGCGTCCCTCCGGGCCACCTCGTGGTGCTGCGGCAGGGCGCGCTGCGGGCCACGGCGTCCCCGCGCACCGACCGGCGCCGGCCGTCCTCCTCCGCGCCGCCGCTCTCGTCGCGGCCGGTCCGGCGCCCCAAGCACGCCTCGATCCGCCGCTTCCAGGTGGTGCACCGCACGGCGTACCACTACATGACCGCGGTGGAGCGCAGCACGCACCTCCTGCGGGTGACGCCGGCGCACGACCGGCTGCAGTCGCTGCTCCACAACGAGATCAACCTGTCGGTCGAGGGCAAGCAGCGCGAGTACGACGACGTCTTCGGCAACCGCGCGCGGCGGGTGCTGCTCGAGACGCCGTTCAAGGAGCTCATCATCGAGTCGAGGTCGCGGGTGGAGCTGCTCGACACCGATCCGCTGAGCTTCCGCCCGCTGCGCGCCCGGTCGACGATCCCGCTCGTGTGGATGCCGTGGCAGCGGCAGATCCTGCAGCCGTTCCTCCTGCCGCCGGAGCTGGCGGAGAGCGAGCTCGCGGAGCTCAGCGAGTACGCGATGACCTTCGTCGCGCGGAACGACTACGACCTGCTCGACACGCTGCTCGACCTGAACGCGTCGATCTACGAGGAGTACAAGTACAAGCAGGGGACGACGAACCTGTCCACGACGGCGTTCGACGTCTACGCGAACCGCCGCGGCGTGTGCCAGGACTTCGCGAACCTGTTCATCTGCCTGACGCGGCTGCTCGGCGTGCCGTCGCGCTACGTGTGCGGCTACATCTACACGGGGCCGAAGCACGAGAACCACCGGCAGAGCGAGGCGTCGCACGCCTGGGTGCAGGTGTATCTGCCCGAGATCGGGTGGAAGGGGTTCGACCCGACGAACGGGATCCTGACGCAGACCGACCACATCCGCGTCGCGGTCGGGCGCAACTACGTGGACGCGACGCCGACCTCGGGCACCATCTTCGTGGGGGGTGGCGCAGAGCGCCTCGAGGTCGACGTGCGGGTCGAGCCGATCGATTGAGGGAGAGGGCGGCTCAGGGCCGCGTGGCGATCCAGTAGAGGAGCGCGGTCCGGCTGAGGCCGTCGTCGAGCACGGTCTGCTCCTGTGCCTCGGCCCAGGCCGCCTCCTTGTCGACGGTCGCGTGCGCCGCGATCAGGAAGGCGTTCCAGGCGTCCTCCGGTCCGCTCATGGCCGCTTCCATCGCCGGCCAGGTGTCCGTGATCCACGTCTTGGAGAGGAGCGACTCCGAGATGGGCGTGATGGGGAGCATCTGGATGCCATAGACGTACTCCGGGTTCTTCCCGAACCACGTCCCGAAGTCGGCCTTCGTGGACCAGAGGACGCCGACGGCGCCGTTGTCCTTGAACGGCACATCGTAGACGGTGCTGTCCGAGGTGACCTGCCAGTACGTCTGCGCAGAGGCCGTCTCCAGGGCGAGGAGCACCCGGCCGATGTTCTTCACGTCGTCGTTCTCGAGCGCGTCGCCGAGCAGCTGCATGCTGTACCAGGCGTGGACGGCCTCGGACGTCGACTCCTGGTTACGGCCGTCCGCGAACGGGAACAGCCCCGAAGCCCAGGAGTGCCCCCTGTACCAATCCATGCTGCGGAACGGCGTGAAACTCGTGTCCTTGGTGCTCGGGTTCGCGATGTCGCGGACGAGCCAGAGGGCCTTGTCGCCGTACTCGTCGCGCCAGTCCGCGTCGTACTTCGCCAGGACGGCCGCGGCGTAGAGGAAGTAGCCGTAGTGGAAGTGGTGATCGTTGTAATATCCCTGGCCGAAGTCGGCGGTCTCGTCCGCCAGGCCCTTGGTCGTCACGAGGCCGCCCCAGGTCGTGTCATAGACGAGGGGATTCTCGTTCTCGCCGTTGAGCCACGGGTTGAGGTGCGACTTGAGCCGCGCCCTGAGCTCCTCGGCGAGATCCGCCTTGCCGACCACCTCGGCGATCTGCGCGAGGCGCGCGAGCTTCGCGATCTGCTTGCCCCCGAAATAGGGGTCCGTGCCGACGGTCGCCTGGTCGGGCGTGAACGTCCTGTCCTCCTCGAGGGCGTCCACGAGGGCGTCGCCCCACTCGTCCGAGGCGCGGCGCGGCGCGTCCCAGCCGATCGTGCTGAGCGGATACACGAGCTCCCAGGTCGCGCCGGAGACTCCCGTCATCTGCCCGATCACGGTCGGATACGAGATGTCTGCGGTCTGCAGCTTGTCGAGGTGCTTCATGTGGTGCGGCAGGGCCATGGTCAGGAGATCGCCCTCCCCTTCCGTCTTCCAGACGAAGCGCACCGAGGCGGTGTCCTCCTTGACCGACGCCTCGATGTCGCCGCCGACAGGGATGACGGCGGCGTGCTCGTCGAGCTCGGCCGCGGCGTTCGGCCCGGGCACAAGCGCGAGGCGGAGCGAGCCCTCGTACGTCTCGTCAGCCGCCATGGAGAGGGCGTCCCACTCGAGGGTGATCTTGGGGAACGCATAGAGGACCCACGTCTGGCCGTTGTTGAGGGAGATCTCGAATCGATCGCCCGTGACCTCGGTGGGGCTCGTGGACTCGCCGTTGACCGCGGTGATCGCCACGCCGTCGCCGGCGCGCACGGAGGGCCGGAGCCCGGCGTACGTGGTCGTCACGTACGGCATCCCGTAGACGATGGGCGCCGTCATGGTGCCGCCCTGCGCCGCCCACTCCACGGTGACCGAGAGGAGATCGTACGACGTGACCGCATGGCTGGAGAAGGCCTCGCGCGCGCTGAGGCCGAGGTGCGACACATCGGCCGTCGTGACGGCCGTGCTCTCCACCACGACGGGCGGCCTGGCGACCGACAGGGCCTGTCCGAGCGCCTTGAGGTCGTACGGCGCGGCGTTGATCCGCTGATCGCCGTCGCCGAGCACGAAGTTCATCCAGGTGGCGTTCGTGGCGCGCGGGGCCCTGGAGCCGGCCAGGGCGGCGCCCGGATCGAGCGGGTGCTGCGCCTGCTCGAACCCCGGCTCGACGGGCGACAGCGCCTTGCCGCGATCGAGGTCCCACGTCTCGATCGGCACGACGTCGGAGCCGCCGTCGCCCCCCCCGCCGCCCCCGGCGCCGCCGCCCCCGTCGTTATTGACCGGCGGCGGCGGAGGGTCATCGCCGCCGCAGGCGACGATTGCGCCGAGGCAACTCAGCAAAGTGAAAGTCCGTAGCATCGGATGCTTCAAAATCATTCTCCTGCTCCCTCGCTCCAGCGCTCATCGCTCCATCTGATGTGGAGCGGATCGAGAGATGAGCCCTGGCGTCGTGGTATTTTCATCGATCTGCAAGCAACGGAGCAAGATTCTTTCACGAAGCGCGGGACCCGTCCAGCCTGGCGAGCGCGGCCGCCGGCGTGCGGGAAGCCCCCACGACGCCATCAATCAGGCGTTCGCCGGCGCGCACGCCGCGAGTCGGCTACGTCGTTGTCCGCCGGTCGTGATCGCGTCTGCCCGGAGGGAGCTCGCATGAAGGCGACAAAGCACCGAAATCATGGGTGTTTCCCCCCACCTCCCCGCCTTCGGGTACGGGCCCGGCCGTCGGGCGGCCCCTTATCGAGGCTTGGCAGCGGGCTTGGCAGCGGGCTTTGCGGGCGCCTTGCCGGCGGCCTTCTTCGCGGGCGCCTTGGCCGCGCTCGTCGTGGCCGCGCGGCGCGCGGGCGGCGCCTCGGGCGCGCCGCCGCCGCGCACGAGCGCGAGCACGGCGTCGGCGTGTCCGTCGACCTTCACGCCGCTGAAAGCGTGCTTCACCTCGCGGTCGGGACCGATGATGAACGTGCTCCGGATCGTGCCCATCACCTTCTTGCCGTACATCGTCTTCTCGCCGTAGGCGCCGTAAGCGTTGTGCGCGACGAGGTCCGGATCGCTGAGGAGCGTCACCCCGAGATCGTATTTGTCCCTGAACTTCCGGTGGCGATCCACGGAGTCGCGGGAGACGCCGAGCACGACGGCGCCGGCCTCGGCGAACGCGTCGAGGGCGGCGGAGAAGGCCTGTGCCTCCCGCGTGCAGCCCGGCGTGTCGTCCTTCGGATAGAAGTAGAGGACGACCGTCTTGCCCTGAAAATCGGCGAGGCCCACCCTCTTGCCGCCATCGCTCTCGAGAGAGAAGTCCGGGGCACGGTCGCCTGCATTCACCATCGCTCGTTCGCTCCTTGTCTGAGCGGGCGCAGGGAGGACTGACCCCCTCCGGCCCCGCCGCGCGCACGATACACGCGACGTCGCCGGCGTACCACAAGACTGCCCCGGGCGCGCCGGCCCGGATCCGGCTCGGGTGGGGCGCGGATCCCGTCCCAGGGCGCCCGCCCGGCCGTCGGGGGCGGCGGCGAGCGAGCCGATGTGGAGAGGCGAGCGCTGTCGGGCGGCGCGCGGGCAGGCAGGAGAGCAGCGTCCCGGGCCGGCTTGCCCCCACAGGGCAACCGAGGTACCCACAAGGCAACTTCGCAAGACGCGCTCGACGGCGTCATCGAGTGAGAAGGCGCCAGCGCCGCTGGAGGAGATCATGACCCTACCCGTCCCCGTGTACATCGTCGCAGCGGCCCGGACGCCGATCGGCGCGTTCCAGGGTGCACTCTCGCCCTTGCCCGCCCCCCGCCTGGGCGAGGTCGCCATCCGGGCGGCCCTCGAGCGGGCGAGGCTCTCTCCGGACGCCATCGAGGAGGTCTTCCTCGGCAATGTTCTGTCCGCCGGCATCGGGCAGGCGCCGGCCCGGCAGGCCGCGATCTATGCCGGCATCCCGAGCAAGGTCCCGGCCACCACGGTGAGCAAGGTCTGCGGCTCGGGCCTCCAGGCGGTCATCTTCGGCGCGAAGACGGTCGCGCTCGGCGACGCGGACGTCGTGGTCGCCGGCGGCATGGAGTCGATGTCCAACGTGCCCTACTACCTCCCGCAGGCGCGCTCCGGCTACCGCATGGGCGACGGCAAGCTCGTGGACGGCATGATCCATGACGGCCTCTGGGATCCGTACGGCAACTTTCACATGGGCACGGCGGGCGACGCGTGCGCCAGGGAGCACGGCTTCTCGCGCGAGGCGCAGGACGAGTACGCGAGGGAGAGCTTCCGCCGGGCGCTCGCGGCCCAGCGCGAGGGGCTGTTCGCCGCGGAGATCGCGCCCGTCTCCGTCCCGCAGAGGAAGGGCGACGCCGTGGTCGTGAAGGACGACGAGGGCCCGGCGGCCGGCAAGCCCGAGAAGTTCGCCTCGCTGAAGCCCGCCTTCCAGAAGGACGGGACGATCACCGCGGCCAACGCCTCGTCGATCAACGACGGCGCGAGCGCGCTCGTCCTGGCGAGCGAGCGGGCCGTGAAGGAGCACAAGCTCACGCCGCTCGCGCGGATCGTCGGCTACGGCGGCGCCGCGCAGGCGCCCGAGTGGTTCACGACGGCGCCGGCCGCGGCGATCGCGAACACCACGAAGAAGCTCGGCCTGACGACGGACCAGATCGACCTGTTCGAGGTGAACGAGGCGTTCGCGGTGGTGGCGCTCGCCGTGAACAAGCTCGCCGGGATCGACGCCCAGAAGGTCAACATCCGCGGCGGCGCGGTCGCGCTCGGCCACCCGATCGGCGCGAGCGGGGCGCGCATCCTGACGACGCTGCTCTTCGCCATGAAGGACCGCAACGCGAAGCGCGGCCTCGCCACGATCTGCATCGGCGGCGGCGAGGCGCTCGCGGTCGTCCTGGAGCGGTGATCCGGCCGCGGCCCATCGCGGCGGGCGTGGAGGCCTTCTCCGCGCGCACGCCGACGCTGCCGCCGGCGACCCACACGAACAGCTACGCGCTCGGCGGCCGCGAGGTGCTGCTCGTCGAGCCGGCCACCCCGTACGAGGACGAGCGCCGCGCGTGGCTCGAGTGGGCGCGCGGCCTCGCCTCCGGGGGGCGGGTCATCGTGGCGATCGCGGTGACCCACCACCACGCCGACCACGTGGGGGGCGCGCGGTTCTTCGCGGCCGAGCTCGGCCTGCCGGTCTGGGCCCACGCCGAGGCGGCCGCGCGCCTCCGCGACGTCCCTGTCGCGCGCCACCTCTCGGACGGGGAGGTGGTGCGGCTCGACGGGCCGGCGCCCACGGCGCTCCGCGTGCTCCACACCCCGGGGCACGCGCCGGATCACCTCTGCTTCCTCGACGAAGCGCGGGGCGCCCTGGTCTGCGGCGACATGGTGGCCGGCGTGGGGACGATCCTGATCGATCCCCGGGAGGGCGACATGACGGAGTACCTGGCGCAGCTCGAGCGGCTCGCGGCGCTCGGCGCCCGGGTCGTCCTGCCCGCGCACGGCGGGCCGATCGACGCGCCCGAGGCGCTGTTCCGGCGCTACGTCGCGCACCGGCGGATGCGCGAGCAGCGGGTGCTCGAGGCGCTCGCGGCGGCCGGCGAGGGCGGCGCGTCGCTCGATGCGCTCCTGCCGGTCGCCTACGCGGACACGGCGCCGGCGCTCTGGCCGCTCGCGCGGCTGAGCCTGGAGGCGCACCTGATCAAGCTGGAGCGCGAGGGGCGGGCGCGGCGGGGCGAGGGCGGGTGGTGGCGGGCGGCGGTGGGTGCGGAATGACGCCCGACCACGCACGGAGTCCACGCCTCGCCCTCCGCCCCTGTCGTCGCGCTCGTGCCGAGCGGGCGGGCCGACTCTCGGTCACGAGCAGCGGAGAAGCAGTTTACGTGATGCCTTTGACCACCATCCCGGGGCGGGCGCGGGTCACCCATTCGCTCCCATTCATCGCACGATGCTGCAGCTGCTTGCCCGTGCAGGGATCGTGCTCACTGAGAGCGAGAGCGCGCGCATCCAGGCATGCACGGCCATTGCCACCCTCGACCGCTGGGTCGATAACGTCCTTGGGGCGAAGACCGCCACGGGAGCGCTCTCCTGACGGTTGACGGATGTGGCCCAGCACGGCGAGGTCCACGGCGCGGTCGCCGCCGGCGAAACCTCCTGGACACCGCGCCGTGACCGAAAACCGCGTTGCGCGCGCGAGAACCGCGTTGCGTGCGCGAGAACCGCGTTGCGTGCGCGAGCGCAGACAACTAGGGTGCGCCGATGAGCACGATTCATTTCATCGGGGGCGAAAAGGGCGGCGTCGGCAAGTCGGTGGTGGCGCGTCTGGTCGCCCAGTACTGCATCGATCGCGCGCTCCCCTTCATTGCCCTGGACGCCGATGGCTCGCACGGGGCGCTGCTGCGGCACTATGCCGAGCACAGCCGACCGGTGGACCTCACCCGCTTCGAGAGCGCCGACGACCTCATGGCGCTGGCGACCGAGACCGAGCGACGGGTGGTGGTGGACCTGCCGGCGCAGAGCGAGCGCCCCCTCTTCGCCTGGATCACGGAGGCGGGGGTCCTCGACCTGGCGCGAGAGTGCGGCGTCAAGATCGTGTTCTGGCACGTGATGGACGACGGCAAAGACTCGTTGATCACGCTGGAGCGGCTGCTCAAGCGCGGCGGGACGGCGGCGCGCTACTGCATCGTGAGAAACCAGGGCCGGGGCAAGGATTTCTCGCCCTTCGACCGCTCGCCGACCCGGGCCGCGGCCGAGGCGCAAGGCGCCGTGGTCGTCGACCTGCCCGAGCTGCACCCGGCCGCCATGCAGAAGATCGATCACCTCGACGTGAGCTTCTGGGCCGCAGTCAACAACCCGGCGATCGGGGGTGAGACCTTCACGAGGATGGATCGCCAGCGCGTGAAGGTGTGGCTGCAGACCGCGTTCGACCAGCTCGCGCGCGCCGACGTGGTCTGAGCGTGAGCGGTCACGACGCGCCGGGCGCCCCGGCGCCCGAGGTGGCGCGGCGCCGTCGTTTTCAGGGGGTCATCTCCTCTTCCCACGATTCCAACGACGAGCTCTGCGGAAGGGAGATGCCTGTGCCAGAGTCGCGGCATGCAGGGCCAGTCCGACCTCTCCGCCACGCCGCCGGGAGCGCCACGCCGAGGCCGCGCGCCCGCTCTGCGGCTCAGCCCGCTGCGCTGGCTCGGCGTCGCGTCGGGCCCGGCCGCCGCCCTCGCGATCGCGCTCATCCCGAGCGGGCTCCACGCCGTCCCGGGCTACGGCCACCGCCCTGCGTACGCGGCCGCGGTCGCGGCGTGGATGGCGCTGTGGTGGCTCTTCGAGGTGCTCCCCATCGCGTACACCGCGTGCTTGCCGCTCGTGCTCTTCCCGCTGCTCGGCGTCTTCGGCCGCGGGCCCGCCGGCGACGCGGCCCGCGCCGTCGCGCCGTTCCTCGATGCCTATATCTTCCTGTTCCTCGGCGGCCTGGCGATCGGCGCTGCCATGGAGCAGTGGAGCCTGCACCGGCGGGTGGCACTCCACATCATGCGGGCCATCGGCACCGAACCGAAGCGGCTCCTGCTCGGCATGCTTGTCGCGACGAGCAGCATCTCCCTCTGGATCTCCAACACCGCGACCGCCGTGATGATGGTCCCGATCGGCCTCGCCCTGCTCGCGCAGCTGGAGTCCGCGGCTGGAGGGCGCCGGCTCTCGCACTTCGGGACGGCGATCATGCTGGGGGTGGCCTACGCCTCCAACGTCGGGGGCATCGGCACGAAGATCGGCACCGGCGTGAACTCCATCTTCTGCGGCTTCCTCGCCGACAAGCTGCACCGCGACATCGGCTTCCTCGAGTACATGACGCTCGCCTTGCCGTTCGTGGTCCTCTTCGTCCCGCTGCTCTGGCTCGCCCTCTGGCGCGTGGGCAAGCGGGACGGGCTCGGCGCCGGCCACGCGCGCGACGTGCTCGACCGTGAGCTCGCGGCGATGGGCCCGATGAGCCGCGGGGAGAAGAAGGTCGCCGTCGTCTTCGCGGCGGCGAGCGCGCTCTGGATCCTCGGTGACCCGCTGCGCGCCGTGCTCGCCCCGCCGCTCCAGGCTGCGCTGCAGGGCCTCGGCGCGGCGCTCGGGTCGGGCTCCGCGGCCGGCTTCAGGGTGCAGGGCAAGCACTACGAGGCGAGCGTGGCGCTCCTGGCGGCGTTCAGCCTGCTCGCCCTGCGCGCCCTCTCGTTCGCCTCGGTGCGGCGGATGCCGTGGGGCACGCTCGTCCTGCTCGGCGGCAGCTTCGCGATGGCGGCCGGCATCGAGGGGGGCGGGCTCTCCGCGTGGATGGCCGCGAAGCTCGCGGTCGTCGCGGAGGCGCCGCTGCTCGCGCAGATCGGGCTCGCCAGCGCCGCCACGGTCGCGCTGTCGGCGCTGGCCTCCAACACCGCGACCGTGAACGTCGCCCTCAACGTGCTCCCTCGAGATCTCGGGGTGCTGTTCGCGGCCACGATCGCCGCGTCCTGCGACTTCATGCTGCCCACCGGCACACCGCCCAACGCCATCGTGTTCGGCAGCGGCTACGTGCGGCTCCCCGTCATGATCAAGACGGGCTTCGTCCTCAACGTCGCCGCCGCCGTGCTCATCACGGCCTATGTGTACGGCTACGCGCGTCACCTGTTTGGCAGCTAACCCACTGCCCCCGGTCCGGGTGAACCGAGGGTGAGCACGCGACGGCGCTTCGCTCCCCAGCGATCGAGGAGCGCGGGGCATTGAGATGACGGGAGATGACGGGAGATGACGGGAGATGACGGGAGAAAAGAGGACCGCTGGGGCGCGGGGGACGCAAGGGACCGGAGCGGATGGGGGGGATTGCCCCAGGCACGAAACGCGGCTTCGGGAGACCCCACCGGAGGTGAATGACAGGAGACTCCTGAGCCCGGTTGCGGTATGAACGGACCATGGAGATCAAAGACCTGTCCGACTTCCTGCGCGCCGATCCTCGCTTCACCACCCGTCGCAAATGGCTGATCTTGAGCGAGCTTGTCTACACCCCCACGGGTGAGAAGGTGGAGGAAGGCTTCCGCTATTTCACCTGCTCCGTCGAAGCGCTCACCGCCGCCCTGGAGAGGCGGGACTTCGCCGCCATCGCGAAGCTCCCCTTCGCCCTCGACGATGAGGGCGAGCCGGACACCTCCGCCGTGCGCCTGGATCTCGCCTACACAGCGTCCGGTGCCTTCGCCGCCTTCCAGCCCGTGGAGTTTCGCGAACACGTGCCCACGTGCCTGTCAGCGTCCATGGTCCTCGAGGGGGCCGAGGCCCGGGCGCTCCGCGACACGCTGCGGGAAATCGACCAGTCTGCCTAGAGCGACAAGCCGCGGCATTTGTTGGCAATCCGAGGAATTCGGTAGTATGGGCTTGGGTCATACCTCGAGCCCCCGCTGAAATTCTTGGTATGCTGGAATTGCATTGCGCGGACGCTGCTCTCGGGAGCCCCCCATGCGTTCCTCGTGAGCTCTTCCCCACGAAGATCCGCTGCACCGCCATGTCCATCCCCTACCCCCTGGGCAATGGCTGGTTCGGCGGCGCCTTGCCTCTGATCGTCATCACCGCGTCGACCTGGGCCACGACCACGTTCGGGACTGGCACCATCTACACGGGCCTTATTTATCCCATCTTTGTCTTCGTGGTCACGTTGATCGCGGGCGGTTTATTCCTCCACAGGACCAGGGATCACCGCATCGACGCCGACCTCCACGAGACGTGACCAGGACTGAACCCGCGTACCCGATTCATCGCCAGAGGAGATTTTTCATGAGCACCTGGAAGACGCCTAGCGCAACTCTCGTCGTCTCGCTCGCGCTGGCCGGAGTTGCTGCGCCGGCCACGAGCAAAGCGCAAACGGCGGATCCGCCTCAGCAGGCTGCGCCAGCCGAGCCCGCGGCCGCGCCGCCCCCCGTGGTGGAGCCTCCTTCTGCTCCTCCTCCGGTCGAGCAGAAGAAGCCCGAAGACAAGCCTCTCGTGCGTGTCTACGGCATCGTCAAGCCCACGATCGTCGTGGGGAACGGCCTCGAGTCCTTCGGCAACCCGAACTACGTCGCCCCCACGGCCGCGGCGAACCCGCTGTTCCTCTCCCATCCAGATGCCGTCGGCCTGAGCTTTCAGGCGCAGCAGACGCGCCTTGGCGTGGCCGTCGGGGAGGGCACGCCCGTGAAGGCGCAGGTCGAGGTCGATTTCGTGGATTTCGCCAAGTCCTCGCCGGCTCAGGCGGCGACCATTCGCATGCGTCAGGCTTATGTGGAGTGGTCTCCTGCCGACGGGCACAAGCTCACGCTCGGTCAGGCCTGGGATCTGTTCTCGCCGCTGAACACGCACACGTACAACATCGTGGGTGGGCTCTTTCAGTCCGGAAACTCGGGCTTCGTGCGTCACCAGTTCATCTACCTCGCGAACCTCGGCAGCGTCGAGGTGGGCGCCGCGCTCGGTCTGGTCAGCCAGAACGTCACGGCCATCCTCAACAACGTCGAGTACTCGCGCACGCCCACCTTCGCGCTGCGCGCGAGCTATCGCGCCGAGAAGGCGGCATGGGTGGGCGCCTCGCTGATCGGCACGCAGCTGGCCTTCGACGCGAACCTGCCGACCGAAGAGGGGCGGCTCGCGGTGGGTGGCAACCTGTTCGCCGAAGTCACGTCCGGTTCGCTGAACGTGCGGGCCGAGGCGTACGGCGGTCAGAACCTCGCCAACCTGGGCCTCCTGACGCTCGGGCAAGGCTACAGCACGAACGACGTCACCGAGGTAGGCGGCTGGGTGTCGGGGAAGCTCACGTTCGACCTCCACTCTGTGCACCTCGTCGCGGGGGCCGCGATGGTGCTCAACACCGACGACATGCGGCTCGGCTACACGCCCGCAAGAGCGGCGACGGCCGAAGCGCCGGCCACCCCTCTCGCGCGCGTGGGCGGCAATGGCCCCGGCTTCGAGCGCAACGTGACCGTGCGCGGGGGCTACGCCTTCGCGCCCATGAAGGGGCTCTCGATCGTGCTCGAGCCCTCCGTGATGCTCACGCGCCACAAGCTCGGTCCTGACGACGCAGCGCTGACGGACGCCGACCGCCTGGGCTGGGGCGTCGAGACGGGCGGCATCTACCAGTTCTGACGGCCCTCGCGCCGGCGCGCGCTGGAGCTGTCCCGGTCGCTCGGGCCGGGGTTCTCAGCTCCAGTGCGCGGTCAGATCGAGGCCGGCGTCGTCATCGCCGCCGCCGCCGATGACGCGTTGGCGGACGTGGTTGGCGCCGCCGAGCTCGGGGAGCTGCTCGCAGGAGCCGATGACCTCGGTCCACATGGTCTCGTCGAAGCCATGGCAGCCGCTCCGCGTGACGAGTGAAGGACGGGATCAGCGCAGCGCCGTGGTGATGACATAGCGCGTCTTGCCCGAGTCCGGATCGTCGCAGTCCTTGTAATACTGCCCGGGCGGGTGGAGCTTGCTGCAATGGTCCTGGCAGCTGCCGACGATCTCGATCATCCCGCAGGGCTCGACGTCGTCCCCCGGCTCGTCCACGCTCCCCGCGGCGCAATCGCGCTGCGCCGCGCGCGACGCCTCGGCGTTCGCCTCGTTGTAGCAGGCGCGCAGGTACGGCGTCTCCGCGAAGAGATCTCCCCAGAAGGCGCCCTCGACATGAGGATACGCCTCGCGCTCGTCCCGGCCGACCTCGTGGCGCAGCGGGGTCTGATGCGATCGCATCGAGATGACGACCGACACGCCATAACGGTTCGTCCGGGCCGCCAGACAGGCGGAGACGACCTGCTTGCCGGCCGCGCCGAGCGGGCCGTCACCCCACGTGTCGGCGAGGCCGAGCTCCCCGTGATAGACCTCGTTGTGGGTCGTGCCCGCCGCGTCGGTCCAGGAGAAGCTGAAAGCCTGGGACGCGTCGAGCGCGCAGCTGACCGTGTATTTCACGAGCATCCGGAAGAGAGCGCCGCCCGCTCCGGAATCCTGCAGCGCGGAGGCTGCCGCCGGGCTCAATGCATTGTAGCTCAGCGCATTGTAGCTCAACGCATTGTAGCTCAACGCATTGTAGCTCAACGCATTGTAGCTCAACGCATTGCCGCTCACGAGCGCGTCAGCGCTCGAGTCGATATTCGCTGCTTCGCCATCCGCTTCGAGCGCCAGCTCGGGCGCGATGCAGCCGGTAGCCACGAGAAGGATGCCAACGCATCCAAGCACAGCCTTGGTTTTCACGTGATGAGACCTCGGTAGCGAGCCAAGGAGAGCGCTCCCGCTCCCCGATCACAGCACGCCCTCCGGCACGTCGCTCAACACAACGACAGCCGGGAACTCTCCACGTCTATGAACATCGTACGTCGATTCACTTCGTCTGTCAGCTCTTAAATCGACGTTCCGTGCGGATTCTCCCGTGGGAAAGCGGCGCGTGGTTCCGCGTGGTTCCGCGTAGTTCCGCGTGGTTCCGTTCAGCCGCGCTCAATTGCGTTCAACCGCGCTCAACCGCGTTCAATTGCGTTCAGTTCCGACCCGTTCCGACCCGTTCCGACCCACTGCGCCGCGAGCTCCAGTGTGCGGGCGTTGTCCGGGACGTGGGAGAGAAAGCGCCTGCGCCACTCGGGGTCACGGACGCTGGCGGCCCGGTCGAGCAGCTTGTCGCGCGCCGAGGAGATGGCCGCGGCGGCCCGCGGCGCGTCGCCGACCGCGGAGAACGCCTCGGCGTGGACCAGCCGGATCATCGACTCGCCCTCTTCGAGCCCGCCGAGCGACTCGAGCGCGGCCAGGGCCTCACCGGCGGCCGCGAGCGCCTCGGCGGCGCGCCCCAGCCCGATGAGCGCCCGCGCGCGGAGCGCCGTGGCCGCGACGCGAAACGGCGACGCGCTCTCCAGCGCCTCGGCGAGGCGCGCCTCGCGCTCCGCGACCCCGAAATCGCCGGCGAGCAGGGCGATCTTCGCCAGGTACGAGCGCGACACCACCTCGGCGCGCGGATCGCCGAGCCGCTGGCTCGACGCGAGGGCCGCCTCCTCGACGGCCCGCGCCTCGGCGAGCCTGCCGCGGTAGGCGAGGACCTGCCCCAGGCTGGCCTGCGCCGCCGTCACCGCCTCGTGGAGGCCCATCCGGTCGGCGGCCTCCAGTACGGAGCGCAGCGCCGCCTCGGCGCCGCCGAAGTCGCCGAGCTCGCCGTAGGAGTAGCCCAGGTTCGCGCGGGTGATGCACGCGTTGCGCCGGTCACCGACCTGCTCGAACGCCGCGAGCGCGGCCTCCAGGCCGGTGACGCACGCGCCGGGATCGCCCCCGCTCATGGCGCGGAAGGCCCGCGCCTGGTGGAGCCCCGCGACCACCTCGGCGCCGGCGCCGCTCGACGCCCCGTCGCTGAGGGCGCGCTCCACCTCCGCGATGAGCGCGTCGACGACCGCAGGCCGCCCGGCAAAGGCCAGGGTCGAGGCGCCCGCGCAGAGGCACGTGCTCCTCGCGCTCTCCGCGCCCTCCAGCGCGGGCGCGCCGATCGCCGCGCCCACCCGCCGCTCCACGCGATCGAAGCCGCCCAGCTTGCTCGCCGCGGCGACGACCTGCGCGATGGCCGTGAACCACGGCGCCGAGCCGGGCGTGAGGTGCTCCACCGCCTCCGTCCCCCGCTCCTCGGCGAGCGCGAGGTCGCCCCGCCACACGTGCGCCTCGGCCTGGACCAGCCGGAGCGCCCCCACCACCGCGGGCTCCGGTGCGCACGCGAGCCCGCGCTCGGCCCGCGCGATCGCGGCGCCGAGGTCGTTGCCCTCCAGGGCGTGCTGCGCCGCGCGCAGGTACGCCGCCGCGGCGCGCGGGGGCACGGCGCCGCGCTCGAAGTGCTCGGCGAGCGCCATCGCGTCGGGCTCGCCCGCGCGCTCCAGCCAGTCGCCCGCCAGCGCGTGGCCCAGCCGCCGGTCGCCCTCGGTCAGCATGCCGTACGCCGCCTCGCGCACCAGCGCGTGGCGGAAGCGGTACTCGACCTCGCCCCGCAGCCGCCCGGGCCCGCGCCGGTGGATCACCTCGCGCCGCTCCAGCTCCGAGAGCCAGCGCGTGACCCCGGCGCCCCCGAGCAGCGCGCTCACCCCGCTCGGCCAGAACGCCTGGCCGAACACGCTCGCCGCCCGCAGCACGCGCCGCGCCTCCGCGTCGAGCGCCTCGATGCGCGCCTGCACCATCGCCAGCACCGTCTCGGGCAGGTCCGCGCCGTGACCGGCCGCCACCGCCCGGACCTGCTCTTCGAGGTAGAACGGGTTGCCGTCGGCCCGGTCCACCAGCGTGGCCACGATCTCCGCGCTCACCTCGTCGCCCAGCGCCGCGCGCACAAGCCGCTCGCTCGCCCGCCGCGTGAGCGGCGGCAGCATCATCTGGTTGCCGAAGCGGCCCTTCGACAGCCCGGGGAAGATCTCGTGCACCTCGGGCCGACCCAGCCCGAGCACGAGGAACGGCAGGTCCTTCAGGCTCCGGAGCGCCGCCTCCACCATCGTCACCGTGGGGAGGTCGCCCCACTGGAGGTCCTCGAGGATCAGCACCACCGGCTGCTTCGCGCACTCGGCCCGGATGAACTCTTCCCACGACAGCCGCAGCTGATCGCCCATCAGCTGCCGGTTGCGCCGCGCGGCGCCGACCTGGATGTCGTCGTCCGGGAACGGCGCGCCCACCAGCTCGCCGAGGAAGGCGCTGACCCGCCCCACGTCGAGCTCCGGGTGGCGCTCGACCCGCGCCCTCACCTTGCGCCGCCGCTCCTCGAGCGGCTCGCCGTCGACGATGCCCATCACGCCCCGCAGCGCGCGCGACAGCAGCCCGAACGCCGAGCCCGAGCTCATCGGGTCGCCCTGGCCGAACCACACCTCCACGCTTTCGCCATGGGAGCCGCTGGCGCCGCTGGCGCCGTGAGCTCCGCTGGCGCCGTGAGCTCCGCTGGCGCCGTGGTCTCTGCGCCCGCCGAGGTCCCCTCGCGCCCCGCGCGCCGATACCTTCTCGAGGAACTCCTGCCGCAGCCGCGACTTGCCCATCCCCGCCGCCGCGACCACCAGCAGCGCGCCCGAGGTCGACTCCTCGACGCTTCGCTCGAGCTCCGCGGTCAGCACCGCGAGCTCCCGCTCCCGCCCGACGCACGCCACCGGCTTGCCCAGCAGCGCCGGCGCGGTCGCCACCCTGAGGTCGTCGCGCGCCCCGTGCAGGAAGCGCGCGCCGCCCTCGCTGCTCGTCTCGAACCGGCCGCCCAGCAGCCCCGCCGTCACCTCGTCGATGCGCACCGCGGCCGCGGGCGCCGGCTCGCCTCGCGCCGGCAACAGCTGCACCGCCCGGTCGATGAGCTCGCCCATCGGGATGCGCGACGTGAGCTCCGCCCGCCCCGTGACGAGCGAGACCGTCGCCCCCCCGAGCAGCGCGCGCAGCGCCAGCGCGCAGCGCGCCGCCTGCGCCGCGAGATCCGTGGCCGCCTCGGCGCTCGTCAGCACCACGAGCGGCGAGCGCGCGTCGATGAGCTCGATCTGGCCCTGGTAGCGCGCCGCGAGCGCGCGCAGCTCCTCGGCGCGCTCCAGCGCCCGCGCCTGCTCCTCCTCGTGCGAGCGCGTCTCCTCGTCGGGCTCCGAGCGCTCGTGCGCGAGCACGAGGCACGTGACGCGCCGCTCGCTGCTCGTGAGCTCCAGGACGCGCACCGGCGCGGCGGGCTCGCTCCCGGCCGCCGCGCACAGGCTGCGGAGGTCGATCGCGCCGAGCGCCTCGGCCACGGCCGCGCCGTCGCGGGGCCGCTCGTCGGGCTGCTTCGCGAGCAGGCTGGCGACCAGGGCGTCGAGCTGCTCCGGCAGCTCGGGGCGGAGCTCGCGGACGCGCGGCGGCTCGTCGAGGAGCACCTTGACCAGCACCGCGAGGGCCCCGACGCCCTGGAACGCGGCGCGCCCGGTGAGGCACTTGAAGAGCACGCAGCCGAGCGCGAACACGTCGGCGCGGGCGTCGACGCTCCGCTCGCCGCGCGCCTGCTCGGGCGCCATGTACTCCGGGGTCCCGAGGACGGTGCCCGGCATCGTGAGCTGCTGATCGATCCGGAAGCGCGCGATCCCGAAGTCGAGCACCATCACCCGGTCGAGCCGCCCCTCGGCGAGCAGCAGGTTGCTCGGCTTGAGGTCGCGGTGCACGACGCCCTGCCGGTGGAGGGCGCCGACCGTCTCCGCCACGCGCGCGACGACATCGACGCTCTCGGCCGGGGTGAGCCCCCTCTGGACCATGCGCTCGGCGAGCGTCTCGCCGGAGAGCCACTCCATCACCAGATACGGCTTGCCGTCCGCCGTGAGGCCGTGAGCGATGTACCGGACCACACCGGGGATGCGCAGCGCCGAGAGCGTCTGCACCTCGCAGGAGAAGCGGCGGAGCTCACTCTTGCCGGCGCGGCGAAGCACCTTGAGAGCCACCGTGTCGCCGCTGGACAGGTCGCGCGATCGGTAGACGTGGCCCATCCCACCCGAACCCGCGAGGGCCTCGATCTCGAACCGCGCGTCGACGATCTCTCCCACCTGCATCAACGGCCGTGGATCCAGCGATATCACGCGCGCGGCCCTCCTGGGCCGGATCCACGCCTGGATGGGCGCGCGGACTCCCCTCGTGGCGTGCGCGTCCGGGTCGGTCGCGCGATGCGATGCGTCGCGGGTGAAGCCGCTCGAAGAACCCACGCCCGGGGAGGAACGGTGCTCCGCACGTGCGGCATGCCCGGGAAACCACGGTATCGCGTATCACCGCTTGGTGCGCAAGATCACCAGACGACGCGTCGAGCGTGGGTGCGCCACCCACGAGGAGGGTTTCTGTGATGGGCGGACCGCTTCGGAGCAGGCGGGCGAGCCGCCTCCTGTGTAGTCCGATACCCACAGCGGGCGACCGCGCTGTCCCGCTGGACGCGTCATGCGCCGCCGTGATGACCACGCTCCCCTTCTTGCGTCCCGTCCCGACCTGCCGGTGAGCCCCGGCCATCGGTTCCAGTGGATAGCGTCTATCGATGACCGGCTTCAGCTCACCCGCCTCGATCAGCTATCGAATGAGCGTCAGCGCCTCGATCGTCTCGGTCGACATGGCAGACACGCGCTCTTGCCGCCCGCCATCGACGTCCGCGCTCATCGCGCTCGGCGACCACGAGATCCATTTTCAGCAGATTTTTCCCACGGCGACGCGGATGGCGCCGGAAACGCCGCGGCGAGGACATCATGAGTGAAGTTTTTCTCTCCAGACGTTATCTGCGCCCGGTGGTGCTCGCGGGCTCGCTCGACGGTTGAAGATTTTCCCCCCGGACCTCGTCTGCGCCCCGGTGGTGTTCGCAGGCTCGCCCGGCGGTCATGGTGTGTTGACATCCAGCCACGGAGCTGCGATGAATTGGCTGAGCTTGCCCTTACCTGACAGGAGACGTCGGATGTCGATGAGCAAGAGCTTGATGAGTGCCGTGTTGATGAGCGTCGGCATTGCCTTTGCGGGCGCGGCGTGGGCCGCGGGCGGGACGGCGGACGTCCCCGCTTCTGTTGCCGAGGGGAAAGATTTCGGCTGTGGTGCAAAAGGACAGAAGCCCTGTCCGATGCAGGGCTGGATGAAGACGGTGATGCAGTCGGCGACCACGAGCGGCGACGGCGCGAAGATCGCGTCGGCGCTGGAGTACGTGGCGGCGAAGCCGCCGCCCGGGATGCCCAAGTGGGTCGCGATCTCGAAGGACGGCGTGGAGAAGGCCAAGAAGGGCGACATCGACGGCGCCAAGGCGAGCTGCAAGACCTGCCACGATCTGTACAAGGCGGAGTACAAGGCCAAGCTCCGCGACGCCGCCTTCTGAGGCGTCTCTCTCTTCCCTCTCCTCCCCCTGTCGCGCCGAACGCGCGCTCTCCTGGTAGCCCTGGCCGTACCCGCCGGGGCTCGCCGCTGTCACCCGAAAAGCCGCTCGCGCGGCCCTGGCCGCACCCGCCGGGGCTCGGTCCGCGGGCGCGGGCCGCCGCTCCCCGTCGCCGTCCCCCCTCGGTTGCCGCTGCTCCCCGCTGGGGCAGGCGCACGGCCCGCGCCGCTCAGCAGGCGTCGTTGCCGGCGGCCGCGCAGATCTCCTGGGGCGCGAGCGTCCGGCCGAAGACGCGGAGGCTGTCGAGCAAGCCGTCGAGCTCGTCCTTGCCCGAGGGCTCTTCCGAGCCGATGAAGATGGGCTGTTCGCCCGAGGCGATCACCGCCCCGGAGGAGCTCCGGTCGATCTCGACGCCGTTCACGTAGAGGCTCTGCGTCTGGCCGTCCGAGAGACACGCGATGTGCGTCCACTCGCCTGGAACGAGGGAGTGAGGCACGTTCCGCTCGACCCCCATCGTGCAGCGGATCTCCCCGCCCGCCATCAGGAAGATCGAGGGCTTCCCGCCGCTGTCGATCACGGCATATCGCCCGCTCTCCGGCAGGGTGGCCGGCTTGATCCAGACATCGATGGTCATGGCAGGGGCGGTCCACGCGGCGTCATGGCGGAATTCGAGGCTGCTCCCCCGCGTCACCCTGAGCGCCTGGCCGCCCTTGCCGGGCTCGTATCTCAGGTTCTGCGCCCGCTCGGGCTTGAACTGGTGCCGGGAGCCGTCGTTGGGGTCCCCCTCGAACGCGAAGCACGCGATCAGCGACGGATCTGACGCGTCGCACAGCGCCGCGGGTTCCTCCACCGGCTCTTTCGCGGGCTCCTCGGCAGGAACCTCGGCGGGAACCTCGGCGGGTTCTTCCGCGGGTGCGTTCCCCGGCGCCTCGGCGGGGGCTTCACCGAGGCCTCCGAGGGTATCGTCCTCCGCGGGTTTTTCGGGTCGAGGCTCGGATCGTTCTGGCTGGCCGGTGCCTCTCGTGTCGAGGGCACAGCCCGGCAGCGACAGCAGCACAACGGCCATGCCGGCCAGGCAATGGGGTGAACGACGGGAGGAGCAAATCATACTGCGTTTCCTGCGGTCGACAGCATAGACCTAAAAACCGCGCCGTGTCACCGAGAGTCGCACGAGGGACCACTCCAGCCGCTCTGCAGCCTCGCTCTCCGGAACATCGAGAGCATAACTTTTCATGATCGACCTCCCAGGCCTTTCGTGCAAAGGCACCTTATGAACACCAGGATTGCTGCGCTCGATACCGACCGGCGACCGGGACGCGCGCCTCGCCGGCGCACCATGGCCCTCTGGCCCCTCCTGCTGCTCGCGGTAACGTGGCTTCCGGGCGGCTGCGACAGGGAAGCTTCCGGGGTTTCTCCTCCTGCGGAAACGCCGGACGGCGGCGGCGGGACGGCCGCGCCGGGGTGCGCGCCCGGCGAGCTCACGACGGCTGCGGGGTGCGAGCCCGCGGGCATTCCGCTTGAGGCCTGCGGCGCCGGCTTCACGCCGGGCGACCGCGCGTGCGCGCCCGTCCTGCCGCCCGCGCCCTGCCCGGCCGGGACGATGGCCGTGCCGGGGGAGATCGCCTGTCGCGAGGTCGCGCCGTGCGGCGAGGGGGCGTGGGGCGACCTCCCGGTGGACGAGCAGACCCAGTTCGTCGACGCCGCCTATGCAGGGACCGACTCCGACGGCACCGAGGCGAGGCCCTGGGCGACCCTCGGTGACGGCCTCGTCGCCGCCGCGCCCGGCGCGATCGTCGCGGTCGCGGCGGGGACCTATGCAGAGGACGTGATCGTCGACAGGCCGGTACGGCTGTGGGGGAGGTGCCCGGCGAGGGTCGAGATCGCCGGGGCCGGGCCGGACACGGGCGCAGCCATCTCCGTCGGCGCGGGCGCCGACGCGACCGAGGTACGGGGGGTCGCGGTCCGCAGCGCGGGCGTGGGCATCGTGGTCTCGGGATCCAGCGGTGTCGTGGTCGAGCAGGTGTGGGTGCACGGCACGGGCGCCCAGGGCGTCAAGGTGTACAACGAGCACGGCCCGGCGCAGCTCACCGTCCGCGGCTCGCTGATCGAAGAGGCCCATACGGTCGGCGCGCACAGCGCGGGAGCCGAGCTCGTCCTCGAGTCGTCGGTCGTGCGAGGCACCCTCGAGTCCGGCGAGTCGCGAGGGACGGGCGTCGGCGCCAACAGGGGAGAAGGCGATGCGCCGGCCTCGGTCACGGTGCGCGCCTCCGTGGTCGAGCAGAGCCGCGGAACCGGCGTCTACGTGATCGCCTCCGAGGCGACCGTCGAGGACAGCGTGATCCGCGACAGCACCGGGATCGACACCGACGCCGCGGGGATGGGCGTGTTCGTGAGCCTGAACAGCCGGGGCCGGCCGGGCGAGGTGGCCATCCAGCGCAGCGTCATCGAGGGCAACGAGGAGGCGGGGATCTTCGTCCAGGGCTCGTCTGCCATCGTCGAGGACACGATCGTGCGCGATACGAGGCCTTACCCGGGCAAGGTGGAGACAGGGTGGGGTATCTACATCATCGCCGACGTAGAGGGCGGCCTGCGCTCCGAGGCGACCCTGAAGCGCGTCGTGGTCGAGCGAAGTCGCGACGCGGGCGTCGTGATCCTGGGCTCCGGCGCCGCGCTCGACGGCTTGCTCGTGCGCGACACCCTCCCGCGCGACAGCGACGAGGGGAACGGCATCGGGCTCGCGGTGGCGTCCCGCGGCGCGCTGCACGGCGACATCACGGCGCGCGGCGCCGTCATCGAGGGGAGCCGCACCGTGGGTGTCTTCATCGATGGAGCCGACGCGACGCTGGAAGGGGTCGCGGTCCGCCGCACGCTCCCTCGCGCCTCGGACGATCGCTTCGGCCGGGGCATCGAGGTCCACTCGCTCGGACCGCAGGCCGGGCGGGGCCGCCTCGCGCTCCGGTCGTCGCTCGTCGAGGAGAGCGTCGAGTCGGGCCTCGTGATCTTCGGGTCGACAGCCACCGTGGAAGACACGACCGTCCGCGGCACCCGGAGCTCATTCGATGGGTTCCTGGGAAACGGTGTCACGATCACCAAGGACCTCGGCGACGCCGAGGCGACGTTGACCGGCGTGCGCATCGAGGGGAACGACGGCGCGGCCGTCGCGAGCTTCGGCGCCTCGGTGGCGCTCGAGCGCACCACGCTCGAGTGCAACTTCATCGATCTCAATGTCGAGACGGAGCTCGGCACGGCGGGGAAGATCACCGACGGCGGCCAGAACCAGTGCGGCTGTCAGGGCGCGAGCATCCCGTGCAGGGCCAAGAGCGAGGGGCTCGCGCCGCCGGCCCCGCTGCCCGAGACGCTGTAGCGGACCGCCTCGTCACCGAGCCCCTGTGAAGCTCCCGTGATCACGGGGAGGATCATGGAGTGTGGAGCGCGCGGAGGCGCGCGCGAGCCGAGCGCGCTCTCCCGGGTCGCCGGCGCCTCACCCCGGCGCGCGCTTGCCGCGGCGGAGCTCCGCGGCCGCGCCCTTCCGCTCCTCCGGCTGGCACGTCGGGCAGAAGATCGCGTCGTACCCGTGGACGCTCGCGCGACGGAGCTTGTCGCCGCAGCGCGGGCACGGCTGGCCCGGGCGCCCGCGGACCTTGAGGAAGTCGCGCAGCTTCTCGTCGAGCGCCGGCGCCCGCCGGGCGATCGTCCGGGTCGCGTCGCCGAGGACGCGGGCGACCGCCGCGTGGAGGCTGTCGAGCTCCCCCTCGGAGAGGCTCTTGACCGTGGCCTTCGGGTGGATCTGCGCCTCGAAGAGCACCTCGTCGGCATACGCGTTTCCCATGGAGTCGAGCGCCGCCTTGTCCATCAGGAAGTCCTTGACGAGGCCGGGCCGCCCGCTCGCGGCGGCGCGGAACGCCTCCGGCGTGAACACCCGCGGATCGAGGACGTCGAGGCCCACCCGCTCGAGCCCGGGGATCTTGTCGTAGTCGCCCCGCGCGAGCACGTAGACCTTGCCCATCTGCACCTCGTCGCGATACCGCAGCTCGCGCCCGTCCTTCAGGGCCAGCGAGAAGGCGAGATCGGTCGGGATCCGCGTCTCCCCCGGCAGCGTGATCGAGAACCGCCCCGCCAGCATCGGGGCGATCACGAGATCGAGCGCGCGCGCCCCGGCGAGCTCGAACACCACGGCGTGCGCACGGCGCGTCACGCGCCGGAGCTCCACGCCCGAAAGGAGGGCGTCGAGGCGCTCCGGGAGCAGGACGCGCAGCACCACCGGGCTGTCGACCCGGGCCGCCGCCACGATCGCGCCCGCGAGCTCGCGCGCGAGGATCGGGACGACGTACTCCAGGTCGGGGCGCTCCGGCACGACCCCAGGATACCGATCTCACCGCGGAGGTCGCGTACGACCTCCGATCGGGCAGAAAAGAAATGCGGCGACGCGCTGCTCAGGCGCTGATCTGCGGAGCCTCCTCCTCGCCGCGCGCGACCTCCCCGCCGTCGCGCTCCTCCGGCTGTCGATCGCCCTCGGCCACGAGATCCTGGCTGCGCGCGAGCGCGTACACGGCGCGGATCCGCGCCGGCGCGAGGGCCGGCCCGGGCTCGGGGTTCAGGAGCACGGCGCCGTCGTCGAGCTCCACCGCCACCGGGATCACGCCCCGGGGCTCGAGCGCCGCCCGGAGATCCTCGAAGGCGATCGCGCCGTCCGCGCGCTCCGCCCGGCCGAGCGGCGGCGCCTCGACGCGCACGAGATCCTGCCCGCCCTCGTCGAGGATCTCATCGTAAAGAGTCGTTACTCCCGGCACGAAGGCGCTGTGGACCATGAAATAGTTCTTGATGCGCTCGGTGCTGACGAGGCTGAGCCGCAGCCGATCCGGCCCGGCGAAGCCGCACCTGCCGGCGTCGAGCAGGCACCGGACGTGCTCGCCCTTGGCCACCGAGGAGAACTCCGCGAGCACGTGCAGCCGCGCGCCGTGCGCGAGCTCGCCGCTCTCCAGCGCCCGCGCGAAGCGGATGAGCCGCATCGCCGTGCGCGCGTCGCGATCGAGCCCCTCGGGCTCGCTCAGGAACACCGCCGCGGAGGCCGGCGTCCCGCGCGCCGCGCAGCGCACCGCGAGCGAGGCGAGGTCGTGCCCGTGCTGCGTGTACACCGTCGCGCTGCCGCCGCGCGGGAGCGGGAGCGTCGCCCCGTTCGATCCCGGCGGCGCGCCCTCCGGCGCGAGCGTCACGCCGAGCGAGGCGAGCCGATCGGTGAGCGGCATCCGCTCGTCGCCGCGCTCCCCGAGGACGAGCGTCACCTCGATCCCCGGGACGAACTGCGCGAGCGCGTGCAGCAGCGAGGGCAGCGCGGGGCTGTATCCGACGATCAGCACCCGCTTGATGCGGCTGCGGCGCAGCGAGAGCGTCGCCGCCCACGTCCGCGCCGCCCCCGCGCCGTCCGCGCCCGCCCCCGCGCCGTCCGCGCCCGCCCCCGCGCCGTCCGCGCCCGCCCCCGCGCCGTCCGCGCCCGCCCCCGCGCCGTCCGCGCCCGCCCCCGCGCCGTCCGCGCCCGCCCCCGCGCCGTCCGTGCCCGCCCCCGCGCCGTCCGCCCCCGCGGCGGGCGCGATCCCGCGGCCCATGAGGAGCTCTCGCCCGTAGCGCCGGAGGGGCGCGTAGGTGGCCGACACGCCGATGAGCCCCCGGAGCCGCCGCGCCGGCACCCGGCCCGCCCGCGCGCCGAGCGCCCACGCGGGTGACCCCTCGACCGGATCGAGCAGCGGGTTCAGCCACTGCACGAGCCCCTCCGCCGGCACGAGCTCGCCCTCCCGGCGCTCCGGCACCGCCTCGCCGAGGAAGACGCCCGCGAGGATCACGTTGTTCTGGCAGGCCGCGCGCGCCATGCGCGAGAACGAGATCTCGCCGCCCGGCCCCTCGCCGAGCGCGGCGACGGTCCGCGCCGCTTGCTCGCCCAGGAAGATGTGCGTGTAGAACTCCGACCCGTCGGCGGTCATGAGGTCGGTGTAGAGCGACTCCACGCCCGGCGTGATCAGGTGCTGGCACAGGAAGAAGCCGAGGAACCGCTGCATGTCGAGCGGATACGTCCCCGGCCCGCCCACCGCCTGGAGGAGGTCGCGGTTCTTGCTCTCCTGCACCTCGACGAACACGTGGCCGCGCCGGTTCTGCATCCGGAACGAGGAGAGGGTCATGGCCGTCACGGCGTCGGCGTCGGGCCCCGCGTCGGGCCGCGCGAGGATCAGCGCCCGCTTCACCCCGGCGGCGCCCACGAGCCCGAGCGCCTCGGGCTGCGCGCTGTCCCCCTTGCGGTAGGCCACCCAGCGCATCCTCGGCGCGTAGAGGTACGCGGGCGGGTCGTTCTCGGTGCCGAGGAGCGCCATCCGCGGGAACGCGTGCCGGGTCGGCGGGGGCCCGCGGCGGACGAGCCACACCCAGAGCTCCGAGAGCCGGAGGCTCCGGAGCGCCCGGTGGCGCTCGTACAGCCGGACGAACTCCTGCACCAGCATCTCCGCCTCGTGCACCGGACCGATCACGAGCGTGTGCCCCGCGTAGCCGACCGGCCGCCGCCGCGCCGCGCGCACGACCTGGTCGACCACGTTGGCGCCGATGCCGATGATGAACGACGTGATGAAGACGCCCACCATCGTGAGGCCGAGCGAGATGACGGCGACGAGGGGGTGCACCCGGAGGTTCGCGACGAGGTTGTCGGCGCTCTCGAGCTGCCGGAAGGACCACCAGATCCGGTCGATGAAGGTGGTGTCAGGGACCGGGCCGCGGCCGTCGTAGTCGTGCGCGACAGCGAGGTGGCTGAGCAGCACCGACGCGCCGAACGCGAGCCCCCAGACGGCCAGCGTGACGAGCCCGAACTGCTCGAGCAGCTCGCGCCGGGTCAGGATCGCGTAGAGGTCGATCGCGATCTCGCGCGTGAAGCGCAGGAGCAGGAAGAGCCGCGAGAGCCGCAGCACCGGCAGGGCGTGGGCGGCGTGCGCGTCGAGCAGCTGCTCGAGCGGCAGGAAGCTGAGCCAGGCGAGGACGTCGAAGGCGAAGAGGAGGACGTCGAGGCGCGACCGCTCGCGCCCGCGCTGGCGCAGGAGGGCGGCCCGGAGCAGGAGCTCCACGCCGAAGATCCCGAGGAAGTACGGGCGGAGCTCGTCTTCGAGGCCCTGGATGGGCAGCACCGAGACGAGGATCAGGAGCGAGAGCGCGGCCTTGACGGGGCGGGTCTCCAGCCCGGCGGCGAGGCGGAGGAGCAGGGGCAGGCGGGGCGCCATGGGCGCGAGGATAGAGGAAAGGCGACCGCGCGCGCGGCCGTCTCCGGGCGGTCCGGGAGGCGCCTCGGCGCGCCGCGCTCAGCGGGCCGTCAAGGGAGCGGCCGGATGATCCTGTCAAAGACGGCGTTTCCGACCTCTTTGCCCAGACGGATCCCGGCAACTGCATCGAACCTCCAGTGGACGCCCAGGTAGATGCGGCTCGACGCGTTCTCCTGAGACGCCTGGCTGAAGCTGGAATAGCAGCGGTCCATCTCGGGGCGGACATTGCCCTGCGCGTCCGTCGTTATCCCGTTGAACTCGTCGGAGATGATGCAGAAATTCATGCGATCTGTACCATAGTAGCGGGTCAACACCTGGAACATGGCAGTCCCGAAGCTCGAGTGCCCAGAGACGTACGCCGGGAACGATGGCGTCATGCGCGACGGGCCCTGGTTGCTGCCGGGGCTTCCGACGGGCGTCCACCTCCGGTCAGCTATCGTGAACGGGTTCCCGTCCCTGTCGGCATGACGGATCCCGACGATGGGCCTCCAGAAGTCGTAAGCGCGACGGCGTTCCAGTCGAGTACCGCGTCTCTGTTCGGCGGATCTCCGTGCCCTTCCGGCGCGTGCGCGGACGCTCGACCTCCGAGCAGACAGGTGGCTGCGACAGCGAAGGAGATGGGCATCCATCTCGCGATTGAGCAATTCATGAAAGGCTGCTTTGATCGAGTCCTCGAGGACGATCATCGCAGGAATGCGCTCCGGCTTCGGCCTGCCCCTCGTCTCCGCCGACATCGCCCGCCTGTCGCGTCGTGACAGCGCGGCCGGTCGCGTCTCATACCCCCGGCGAAGTCCACCGGCGCACGGTCGGACGCGCGAACGCGTAGAGCGCGTCGAGCGCGCGACGAGGAGGCGCCCGGAGGTAGGTCGCGCGGTGAATGGACCACGCGTGAAAGACGCATGCATCCCCGGCTCGCAAGGCGACGCGCGCGGCGTTCGGCATGTCCGGCGTGGTCCGATCGGCGCCTCGGCGGATCCGGAGCTCATCCGGAGTGTCCCAGCGGGCGTGGGATCCGGGGACGATCTCGAGCCGGTCGTCGTCCTCGAGCGCCAACCGGAAGTGCACCGACGTCGTCGTCGCGACGATGGCGCGCTCGACCTCGGGATCGGCCTGGCCGAGCTGGCTGTCTCGATGCCAGTCCCCGTCCCAGTCCCGCCTGGTCGGCTCGTGGTAATAGTGCGCGTCCTTCAGGCGCGGCGTGTCCTCCTCCCCTGGACGCGCCAGGCCGGAGAGCAGCGCGCAGACGCGTGGGGAGCCGACGAACGCAGCGATGCGCTCCAGCGCACCTGGGTCGTCCTGAAAGCAGGCCACGCCCTCGGTGAAGAGCGAGATCCTCGGGGTCGAGTGCCCCGTCTCCCGGGAGAGCGCTCGTGTGTGCAGGAGCGCGACGTCGCACGCGCGACGGAGCTCGGCGCGCCCCTCGGCGCCGAGGAAATCGCGCACGACGAAGAAGCCTCGCGCGCGGAAAGCGTCCATTCGATCTCTCGTTGAAATGCTCATCATGACCTCGCGGCAGTCGAGCTCGCGAAGATCACTCAATGGACGGTCCGAGGCCCACGCATCGCCAGCGCGACGAGGGGATCGTGGGGAAACGGTCGCTGACGAAGCGGACTCGATACGATGACGCATGCGAGCCGCCCCGCGATCTCGAACGTCGCGAGCGCGGCCGGCGCGCCGAAATACGCTATCGGCACGAGATCGACGCCACGCGCGGGCGCCGGCGCGGAACGCTCGTCGAGGATCCGCGCGAGGGCCCTCTGGTAGCTCTCGCCGGTCCTGGCCATCCTGGCCCGAACGTCCGCGCGCAGCTTCTTGTGGTGGTGACGGTTCCCCATCGGGCCTGTCCAGGTGATCTGCCGAGATCGATCCTTGTCGGCCGGCACCGACGGGAGAGCGGCAGCGTCACGAACCGGGACCACCGAAGGGCAGCGCCCTCTTCGCCCCTCGCGCGAGCCGTGCCGGCGGCAGGCGAGGAGCCGGGCTCGGAGCAGCCCGATAGGCGCAGTATTCGCCGGACCAGGGCCGATGTCAACGCGCCGCGGGCGTCTACGTGCGTCCGCCCAGCGTGCGCCCGATGCAGTGCCTGAGGCCCGCCTGGAGGTCGGAGAGCGTCGTGATCTCGGAGAGGTCGAGCCCGAGCGAGACGACCGTCTGGGCGACGCTCGGCCGGATCCCGGTGATGATCCCCTCGGCGCCGAGGAGCCGGATCGCGCGGACCAGCTCGACGAGGTAGCTCGCGGTCTTCGTGTCGACCGCCTCGACCCCGGTCAGGTCCAGGAGCGCGAAGCGGGCCTGGGTGCGCACGACCGCCTGGAGCAGGCTGTCCATCACCTCCGCGGTCCTCGCGCTGTCGACCACGCCGATCATCGGGAGCGCCAGCACGCCGCTCCAGACCTGGAGGATGGGCGTCGAGAGCTGGCGGATGACCTGCTGCTGCCGCTCGATGAGCGAGAGCCGCTCCCGGAGCTCCTGCTCCGCGCGCCGCGACTCGGTGAGATCGAGGGTGATGCCGACCACCCCGTCCACCTCGCCCCCCTCGCCTCGGACCGGGACGAACCAGTTCTCGATGGGCTTTCCGTTCGCTTCCATGACGTTGTGGATCGGCTCCCCTCGAAGGGCAGTGCGCAACCCCACGGTCTCGTGCTCCTTGTAGAGGTCGAAATTGTTCAGCCCGACGAGCTGTCCTGGCTTCATGCCGGCCGACGCGAGCGCCTTGCCGTCATAGTAGGTGAACACGCCGCGGCCGTCGGAGGCCCAGACGACGACATCGAGGTTGTCGACGACGGCGCGGAGGATCGCCTGCTGCTCCGCCTGGCGCCGGGACGCCTCGATCTCGGCCGTCACGTCGCGGCCGATGCACAGTACGCCTGCCGCCTCGCCCCGGGGATCGAGCACGCGGTGGTGAGCCCACGCGCACGCCACCTGGCCCCCGTCGCTCCGGGCGTGGCGCAGGCGCCGTTCCCCGCTGTCCTCATCGAGCAGGCGCCGCCATAACCCCTCGTCCTCGGGCGTGGGCAGCAGGTCGGCGATCGGCCGGCCGATCGCGTCCTCTCTCGAGATGCCGAGCTGTCGCGCGGCGCTCTCGTTCCACCCCGTGATCGCGAGATCCAGGCCGTATTCGACCACCGCGAGCGGCGATCGGGCAAGAGTGTGCACGTGTTCCCTCATCTTCAGGAGCGCCGCCCGCCGGCTGCCGGGGGCCTTCGCTGCGCGCCAGCGTACCCCTGAGCCCCGTCGGCAGATCAAGTTCCTCTCAGCGGCTACGCGGGCGCGAAGGCCACATCAACTCACGGCGCCCGCGCGCGTCTGGCAAAGGGCGTGCGACGCAGCGCGCCAGGGGCCGCCGCGCGACGAACAGCGGCCCCTCGGGCCTCCCCGCTTCCTACAGCAGTCGATTTTCACCCAGGCGGCGGAGCGCGAACGCGATGCTGCTCTGTAGGCTCCCTTTCACCACGATGGATTGCAGCTCGACATCGAGCTCGACCACCATCCGCGCCACCTCGGGGCGAATGCCCGTGAGCACCGCCTACGCTCCGATGAGCCGCAGCGCTGCCGCCGCGCTCACCAGCATGGCGGCAACGCCGCTATCGACGACCCTCACGCCGGTGACGTCGAGGATCACCACCGCTGCGTGGCACCTTTGCGCCCGCTGGAGCGCGGTCTCGAGTACGTCTTCATGACGCCTGTCAGCGAGAGATCGTTCAAGATGCCATGCTCGTGCCTGAGCTTGGCGAGCCCCCTCAGGTGCGGGCGAGCCCCCTTGGGAAGCTTGATCACCACCGGTACGTGTATCGACATTCCGGTAGCCACGGTACAGCACGGCCGGCGCTGAGCGCCGGCGCCGCTGGTCGAGCTGTCGAGTTACGGCGAGCCGCCGCCGGCGCCGCCCGAGCTGCCGAAGCCGCCGGCGCCGCCGACGCCGACGCCCGAGCTGCCGTAGCCGCCGGCGCCGCCGACGCCGACGCTCGAGGCGGATTCGTAGCCGCCCGCGCCTCCGGCGCCGCCCGCATTCTGGGAGCCGTAGTACTCGTCCGGATGTTCGTAGACGTCGATGCCGAGGTTCAGCTTGCCGTTGAGCCACAGCGCGCTGTCCCCGATACCGAACTGATACTGAGCCCAGGTCGTCGAATGCGGCGAGACGTAGACGTAGATGGACTCCGACGATAGCAGCGTCGCCTCGACCTCCGTCACCGTGCCGCCCTCGACCTTCTCGAAGCTCCACCCTGGAAGCAGGCTGACGGAGTACGAGCCCTGCTCGAGATCGACGACGATGGACGCCGCGTCGGGATCTTCGTCCTCGCTATTGATCGTCAAGACAGTTCCGCCGCTGGTCCCGGCGCCGGAACCGCCGGCGCCGACAGTGACGGTTACGGTCGACCCCTCGTCGTACCAGTAGTAGCTGCTCCGGATCTGGAACGTGGCGTCGCGGAGCCGATAGCGCGCTCCGGATTGCGCCTCCGCCGCGAGCGGCAAGCTGAGCGATCCGAGCGCCGCATCCTCATCAGGTTGCGACATGCAACCGCCGAGCCCCACCACGAACGCCACGCCGGCTGCCGCGAGCGACCCAAAACCTCTGAACCTCTTGTTCATTCTTTATCTCCTCCCAAGCTACCGCTCGGGGCTGGCGGCTCCGTGTGCCACGATCTGCCGCCGGTCCCGAGCACGAGCACACCTGGGAGCAATTCGCGAACCAACCCGGATTTTCGGCTTTCCGCGCGCTCCTTTCGACGGTCACCAGCCAGTGTGGCTCATCTTGGCTCATGCGACTTGTGCCAGTGGACAGCCCCTGCTCCTCGCCCGGGGTGATGCAGGAGGCGGGCATGCCCGCCCGGGTGGCCACGCTGCTCGCCTCTTTCGACGAGGCGATCGCCCGCGGCGCGCTGGATGTGGCCCCCCGCAGGCGCGCGCCCGTCGACCGGAGACCGGACGTCCTCGCTTGCGCCAGATCGCCTACGCTGACCTCCCGGCATCCGCCGGAAGGAGGCATGTTCATGCGTCGATGGTCCGTTCTGCTGTGCGCTTCAGCTATCGTTGCGTGTGGTTCGGGGGACGAGTCGCCGGGCAGCAGCGATGCCGGCTCCGGGGGAGGATGGAGCGCCGGCTCCGGGGGAGGAGGGAGCGCCGGCTCCGGGGGAGGAGGGAGCGCCGGCTCCGGGGGAGGAGGGGACGTCGGGCTCCCTCGCGCGTTTCGTTACGGCGCCAACCTCGGCCACCGCAATGCGGCCTGGGGCGACGACAAGGAGGGGACGCTCGCGGCGCGAGCGGGCGTCCGCAGCCTCCGCGTCAAGCTCCCAGCGGCCCACTTCGCGGCGTGGGGATACGATATCGAGCTCGGGGATATCCAGTCGTATGCGGCCCTGGGCATGGCCGAGCACATCGGGTTTCTCATCGGATCCGAGTCGGTGGAGCTGACGACGGCGCCGCCCGGCGCGGCCGACTGGCAGAACGAGCACTACATCCCGAAGAGCCTTTACGAGCCGATCTTCTCGGCCGACGGAACGGTGAACCCGGGCAACGCGTGGGCCTCTTACGTGTACCGGACGGTGGACACCTACAAGGACTG
This sequence comes from Sorangium sp. So ce887, assembly GCF_051521455.1. Taxonomy (NCBI): domain Bacteria; kingdom Pseudomonadati; phylum Myxococcota; order Polyangiales; family Polyangiaceae; genus Sorangium; species Sorangium sp. So ce887. The sequence continues at coordinate 9,972,169 of NZ_CP150354.1, forward strand.
GATCCACGTGTGGCACGTGTGGAACGAGCCCGACTGGGTGGCCGACTGGCGCGTCACCGAGACGTGGGTCACCGAGCCGCCCAGGGCCGCCGATCTCCCCCGGTTCAACGGATCGATATTCGACTACATAAGAATGCTGCGCGTCACGAAGGAGGCCGCGCGCAAGGCGGACCCGGACGCGCTGATCGCGACGGGGGGCATCGGATACCCGACGTTCCTCTCGGCGATCCTGCGCTACACCGACAACCCGGAGGGCGGGGCGGTCACGCCGGATTACCCGGAGAAGGGCGGCGCCTACGTCGACGTCCTCGACTTCCACTATTACCCGATCTTCAGTCCGAAGAGCTCGGACGCGTCCGTCGACGATTTCCTCGCATCGAAGGACGCTCTCGCCGCGGCGCTCGCCGGCGCCGGCGCGCAGGTGCAGGGGTGGAACGTCTCGGAGAACGGCGCGCCGCTCGCGCCGACGCCGGAGTACCCGGAGGTGGGGAGCCCGGAGTACGCGCGCAACTACCTCATCAAGCTGATGACCATGGCGCAGGCACACGGCATCGGGGGCGTCGACTGGTTCATTCTATCGAACGGCGAGGAGGGGAGCGACGATGTGTTCGCGCACATGGGGCTCTACAACGACGTCGGCGCCCTCGACAGCGTGGATCAGGCGACCAAGACCGACCTCGGCAAGGCGTACACCACCCTCAACGAAGTGCTCTTCGGCGCGTCCTACGATGACGGCGCGACGAGGGAGCTCGCGCTGCCGCGGGACGCGCGAGGCGCCGTGTTCGAGAAGGACGGCAAACGCCGCATCGCCCTCTGGGCCGTGACGCCGAGCGACACGGAGGACGCGTCCGCGAACGTCGAGCTCGCGACGCGCACGGGGTTCGATGTCCATGCGTGGGACGGCGCGAAGACCTCCGCCGACGCGAGCGGCGGCAAGGTGACGCTCGCCCTCTCGGGCAGCCCGGCGCTGCTGGTCGAGCGCTGACCGCCGGGCGTAGATCCGGTAGACCCGACGCGGGTTACCCCACGGGGTAGAGCGGACGCGCTGGGTCGGGCCGCGCGCAACCGTGGGTCGGGTCGCGCGCAACCTGCTCGGCGCGCTGACGCTCGCCGGCGCCTCGCTGGGACGACGGCGCGTGAGGCGCGGGCGCTCTTGATCAAGGAGCCCAGCTCGGCAGGCAGCCGATCCACGAAGATCGTGTGCGACCGGCGAGCGGCTCATGCGCCGCTGGGGGTTGCTATGGCGGCGATCGCCTTCCACAGCTCCTCGTGGAACTGTCGAAACGCCGCGAGGCGCCGCAGGGCATCGAGGTGCACCTCGGCCCCGAGCACGGCGTAGTACTCCTCCACGCCTCGACCCATCCGCGCGCCCAGGCCACAAAGCGCCGTCTCCAGGGCCTTCTTCGGATCGGACTCCGCTTCTGGATCGTGAGGCAGCAGCGGCGTCCGGTCGGTCTCGAAGATCCGGCAGAATGCCTCGGGATCGGCCAGCATCCACGCCTCGGTCTCCCGCACGGGCACGCAGGCTGCGGCGGCGAGATCCGGTCGCGCGCGCCGCGCACGGGCGAGGCCCGGCGCGATCCGCTCGCGCCGAACCTCATCGGGCGCGCCCTCGCCGTCGCTGTGCACGACAAACAGGTTGCACTCGCTCCAGCTCTCCTCGATCGCCGCGGCGATCCGCTCTTCCCGGCTGGCTCCCCGCATGCGTCGCGGCTCGTTGATGCGCCGGGCTTCATCTATATAGAAGCCGCCTTTGCAGATTTCGACGGCGAGCGGCGGCAATATCCGGTTGATCAGGTTGCAGAGGAACCGGTCGTCGGTGGGGCCCTCGGCGTAAACCCCTGCGCACAGCCAGATCACGCCTCGTCCTCCGGACGCGCGGCGTCCAGGATCCGCTCGATCTCCCGCCGGGAAACCGTACTCGAGTCGCGCTCCGGGGCGTCGGCCGCGCGCACGTGGCGCATGCGCGTCGAGCGGAGGTCGTCACCCCGCCGGACGAGATCCGCGAAGACAAGCGACTCGAGCCTTCCGTGGAGCGCGGCGAGGATCGCCGGCGAGTGGCTCGTGAGCAGCACCTGCGGCGGGAGCACGTCGCCCTTGGGCGTGGTCGCGTCGACGAGCTTGTCGATCAGGGCGCGCAGCCGGCCGGGATAGATGCCATTCTCCGGCTCCTCGACGGCGATCAGCGCGCCGGGCGACGCGCCGCGCAGGAGCGTGAGCAATGCGACGAGGCGCAATGTGCCGTCCGAGAGGACGCGGGCGGGCACGCGGGCGCCGTCGGTGAACTCCACTTCCAGCCGGAGCTCCTCGTCGGCTGGAACTACCTCGAACGAGCGAAAACCTGGGATGAGCTCCGCGAGATCGGCCCGGATCTGAGCGCGCACCTCGGGGGCCAAGGCGGCAAGCGCCGTCGGAAGGTTAGAGCCGTCAGCCTCGAGGGCCGCGCCTGCGGCCCGATCGCTGGAGAGGCGAAGCTTGGAAGGCTCGAAGTGAATGACGCGTACCTCGCTGAGTTCCTTCGCGACCCTGCCGATCAGGTTCCCGGAGCGTGTCCCTGCCAGCAAGCCGGTGTGCGGGAGGTGGCCGCAAAAGCTGGGGTCCCACTCCAGCCCGGAATCATTCCAACGAATCACCCGAGAGTCCGGTCCGGTGGCGGGCCTAGTACCCTCTAGCTTGAAAACACTTTCACCGGGCTTGGTGCTCGAAACGTTGTAACGAGCCAGCGGCAGCAGCGCCGGATGCCGAGCGATCCACGTGTCTGCGGCTGGATCATCGAGGCGAACGAAGCGTTGTCCATCAATGGTGATATCTTCGATCCCTGAAGAAAGAACGGTGCGCCCGATCTCGGTACTGAGGAGCACCCTCGTCACAGACGGCGTTTCCCCGAAACGATCCATGTCTGCTCCAAGAAGCATCTCCACACTGATCGTGATCCTCGCCGCCGCTCCGTCCCGCAGCCGCGAGAACTGATCCCGGATCGCACCGCGACCGCTCTTCAGCGCCTCGGTGACGCTGGTCTGAGCGAGCCGCGACAGGAGGTGCAGCGCGTCGAGCAGGTTCGACTTGCCCGCGCCGTTGGCGCCCACGATCGCCGTCAGCGGCTCCAGGTCCAGCGCGAAGCCGCGGAGCGACTTGAACCCATCGACCTCGATCCGCGTGATCATCGCCGGCCACCGTACCGCAGCCGACCCTCCGGCGCACTGGCCCCCAGCAGGACTCGCCGCGCGTCAGGGCCCCGCCCCACCACGCTCGATCCCTCTCGGACGACCTCCGCAAGGCCAGGAAAGCCGCGGCGTACGTCCCGCACGAGCCCGCTCGGCCACGCCCTCGCGCATGGTAGCGTCCTCTCATGGAGCTCCGCCTGCGCGGCCTCACCCACCTCGATCCGCTCGCCGTCCCCCTGCCCCACGGCACCGAGGTGACCACCCGGGTCGACCGCGTCCTCGGCGAACGCCGCATCCCCCAGGGCGCCATCGGGCGCGTCGTCGGCTCGGCCGGCGCCGAGCTCGACGTGATGCTCGTCGGCGTCGGCGTCGTCCGCTACCGCCGCGACGAGCTCGTCCCGCGCAAGACCGGCCAGGTGCGGCACGCGGAGCGGCGCAGCGCCGCCTGGGACGCGCTCCTGCCCGCCGTCGTCCTCGAGGCCGTCGTGGGGTCGCGCGCGTGGGGGCTCGCGCACGAGGGGTCCGACACCGACCGGCGCGGCGTCTTCGCCCTCCCCTTCCCCTGGACCACAGGCCTCGCCGAGCCGCCGCGGGACCTCGTGAGCACCGACGGCAGCGCCTCGTACTGGGAGGTCGAGAAGGCCATCCGACAGGCCCTGCGCGCCGATCCGAACACCCTCGAGCTGCTCTTCGTCCGCACCGCCGAGGCGCGCGACGAGATCGGCGCGTGGATCCTCGAGGCGCGCGCCGCGTTCGTCTCGTCGGCCATCTACGGCAGCTTCGGCCGCTACGCGCTCTCGCAGCTCAAGCGGCTCTCGCAGGCGCACCGGCTCGCCGAGCACCGCGAGCGCGTGCTCGACTGGCTCGCCGACGACCCCGTGCTGTCGCTCGATGAGGTCGCCCGCAAGCTCGCCGCCATCAGCCCGCGCGCCGCGCCGACCGAGGCCGACCGGGAGCTCCAGGCGAAGGAGTACATCAAGCAGCTCTACCGCTCGCTCCACGATCAGGGCCTCTTGCCCGCGCGCGACTTCGCCTCGCTCGCCGCCTTCGCGCGAAAGGGCCGTGCCTCGCTCGACCCCGCCCGCGACCTCCGCCCCAAGAACGCCTACAACCTGGTGCGCCTCATCGCGACCGCGATCCGCTGGCTGCGCGACGGCGAGGTCGATCTGGTCGTGCAGGGCGACCTCCACGAGACGCTCCTCGCCATCAAGACCGGCGCCTGGCCGCTCGACCGGACCCTCGAGCTCGCCGAGTCGATGACGCCCGAGCTGGAGGCCGCGCGGCTCGCGACGAAGCTGCCACCGCACCCCGACGTGCCCCGCGCCGACGCGCTCCTCCGGCGCGTCCGCGTGGAGATCGCCCGGCGGCACCTCGCCGCGGCGCCGGGCCCGCTCGGCAAGGACGCTCCCCCCGCGCCGGTCGCGGTCTGGGACGAGGGAGACGCCGGGCGCGCGCGCGGCGACGACGAGAGAAAGGACGAGGGATGAACACTCAGGTGCTCGATGCAAAGCAGCAGGAGGTCGCGGCGCGCGTCATCGCCGAGGAGGAGGCCAGGCGGCCGCACCTCGTCATCGCCCTGAGCGGCGCGCACGCCTACGGCTTCCCCTCGCCCGACAGCGACCTCGATCTCAAGGCGGTGCACGTCGAGCCCACCGAGAAGCTGCTCGGCCTGCTCCGCAGCAACGCGAGCCCCGAGCGGATGGAGGTCATCGACGGCGTCGAGATCGACTACACGTCGAACGAGATCCACCCCGTCCTCCTCGGCGTCCTCCAGGGCAACGGCAACTACATCGAGCGGATCCTCGGCCCCCTCCAGCTCCACGTCGATCCCGACCTCGCCTCGCTCCGCCCGCTCGTCGCCGCCGCGCTGTCGCGCCGGATCTTCCGCCATTACGTCGGCTTCGCCACGAGCCAGCTCCGCGCCTGGGAGGCGGGCGGCCGCGCGTCGGCGAAGAAGCTCCTTTACGTCCTCAGGACCACGTTGACCGGCGCCCACGCGCTCCGGACAGGCGAGCTCGTCACCGACGTGACCGCGCTCCTCGACCTCTACGGCTTCAGCGCCGCGCGCGAGCTGATCGAGGCCAAGCGCGCCGGAGAGAAGTCGGCGCTCACCCCCGACATCGCCGCGCGCTGGACAGAGCAGATCTCCCGGGCCTTCACGACCCTGGAGGCGGCCCACGATCACGCCGCGCTGCCGGAGGAGCCCCCGAACCAGGGCGAGCTCAACGACTGGCTGCTCGCGCTGCGCAAAGCGCGGCTGTGAGGCGCGGAGGGGGCTCGCAGGGGTGTGCCGCGCGCGGACGAACGGGCTTGTCGTCGTGACCGCCACCACGAAGGACTTCGCTCGACTCGAAGGATCTCCAGCTCGAGGACGGGTCGGCGCGACAGGCGCGCTGACAAGCACCGCCGCCTCACCGCGGCAGCGAGCAGCCGTCCCCGCACGCCTTGCGGCCGTCGCGGCACTTCACCGCGGGGCCCCGCCCCTGGCACGTCACCGGGCATCCCCCTCCGGTATTCGAGCACGACACCGCGCACGAGCCCGTGCAGGTCACCTCGCACCCTCCAACCCGGTTGCACCTCACGACGCTGCCGTCGCCCACGACGGAGAAGCATTTGCCCACGTCCTCGCAGGTGGTCGAGCAGCCGGCGCCGCAGGTGGCCTGGCACGTCTCCGCATTGCGGCAGTCGACAGAGCAGTTGTCCGTGCACCTCGTGTCGCACGACGTGCTCCTCGCGCAGGAGGACTGGCAGTCGCCGGCGCAGCGGCTCTCGCAGACCTCGCGATCGGCGCAGCTCGGCTTGCAGCCGGACGCCTCGCCGCACGTGAGCTGGCAGCTCTTCGGCGCGTTTCCCGGGCTGCCGCCCCCGCAGGAGCAAGGCACGCCCGGCGCGCAGCTGGCGGCGCTGGCCGCGGGCGCCAGGGAGCTCTGGGCCTGCGCGATGTCCTTGAGGGACACCGGGGTTGGCGCGCCGCCCTCGCGAGCGCCCTGATCGCGGGAGGGCCAGAGCAGCAGGACCGCCCCGAGGCCCACGCAGAAGAGGAGCACCGCCACCCCGCCGACGACGGCGAGCTGCGGCGGACCCGGCGCGCGCGGTGGAGGCGCGGCGCTCGCCCCCGGAGGGGGCCGAGCCGGCGGAGGCGCCGTCGAGACGGCCGACGCGGCCATTCCCGCCGTCGCGAAGGGGGGCTCCTCGCCCCGGCGCACGGCGCGCACGTCGGCGAGCATCGTTTGCGCGTCCGGGTAGCGCCGCTCGACCTGGAAGGCGAGCGCGCGGTCCACGACGCGCGCGACCCGCGGATCCACGCCGGGCGCGGCGGTCGCGAGCGGGGGAGCCGGCGTCGTGCTCATCTTCACGAGGAGCTCTCCCTCGGTGAGCGCGTCCGCGTCGTGGAGCCGCCGGTTCGCGAGCAGGGTGAACATCGTCGCGCCCACCGCATAGAGGTCGGCCCGCCCGTCCACGTTCCTCCCGAGGATCTGCTCCGGCGCCATGTAGCTCGTCGTGCCCAGCATCGCGCCCGTCCGCGTCTTCAGCCCGGCGCCGCCCTGCTTCATGCGCGCGATCCCGAAATCGAGCACCTTGAGCCGCCCGTCGCGCGTCACGAAGAGGTTGTCCGGCTTGATGTCCCGATGGACGATCCCGGCGTCGTGCGCGGCCCGGAGCACCTCGAGGAGCGTGTCCACGTGGGCGAGGATCTCGGGCAAGGGGACGCTGCCGAGCCGCAACGCGCGCTCGCGGAGGCTCTCGCCGTCGAGCAGCTCCATGACAAGGAACGGCTCTCCCTGCTCGGTCACGTCGATGTCGAGGACCTGCACCGCGGCCGGGTGGCCGAGCCGCGTGGCGGCGAGCGCCTCCTGCTCGAAGCGGGCGCGGAGCTCGCGCGACACGGCGCTCTCCGGGTGCAGGACCTTGATGGCCACGCGGTGCCCCACGTGATGGGTGGCCGCGTAGACGGCCGCCATTCCCCCCGCCCCGATCAGCGCGTCGAGCCGCCATTTGCCGTGGAAGATCGTCCCGACGCGGGCCTTCAGCCGACGAATCTCTTCCTCTTCCGCTCCTGACATCGGCGCCGAGCCTAGCACGGCCTGCCTCGCGGCCGGCTCGACGGCCCACGTGGAGGTGGCCCGGAGCCACTGGCCCTCTTCGCTCATCGACGCTCGGGCACCACGGCCCGCGAGCCGAGGTCAGGAGAGGCGTGCCGCGATCTCCCGACAGGCCACGTCATGCGCGCTGCCGCCAGAGCGCCAGTCTTCGTCGTGCTGGCGGAGGCGGCTCAAGCCCGGCCGGCGCGGCCGCGGCCTGCGAGGTCCCACGCCGCCGCGACGGCCTCTTCCGCGCTCGCGACCGACGCGATGTGATCCGAGCGCCGGTCGTCCACGCGCCCTCCGGCGAGCTGCCTCGCCCAGCCCCCGCTCGCCGCGAGCGCGAGCAGCGGCTTGCCGAGCTGCCAGGCGACGGCGATCTCGCTCAGCGTGCCCGCGCCCCCGCCGACGACCACGACGACGTCGGCCGCCGCGACGACCAGGATGTTGCGCCCGATCTGCAGGCCGGTGGGGACGACGATGTCCACGTACGGGTTGGCCGCGGAGGCCTCGTACCCGGGCAGGAGCCCGACGATATCGCCGTCGCGCCAGGTCGTCGCCTCGCGCCCGCCGCGCGAGACGGCGGCCATGACGCCCCCGAGCCCGCCGGTGACGAGCCGGAACCCCGCCTCGACGGCGCGCCGCCCGAGCTCGACGCACAGGGCCTCGGTCTCCGCCTCCAGCGCGAGGCCGTTGCCGATCACCGCCATCACGGGGCGGCGCGGCACGTAGGGAGCGATGTCCCTCCTCGTGTCCTCCTCTTCCCGATCGTCGTCCATCACGGCTCCGCTCCGGCGCCCGCGAGCCGCCGCGTCACGTGGCGCTCGGCCCGGTCGCGAGGCGCATCGTGTCGCGTCCCGCGCAGCGTGGCAAGGCCGCTCAGGGCCGCACGCGCGCCGGCCGGCGGCGCCGCGCCGGCGTCGCCTCGGGTCGCCTCGCGCCGTCGCGCGCGGGTCGCCTCGCGCCGTCGCGCGCTACTGCTGGCCGGAGTAGAGGGCGTCCACGGCCTCGGCCCAGAGCTTGTTCATGGCGATCCGGCCCTCGGGCAGCGGGTGCACCAGGTCGGGAGCCGGCTGGAGCTGCTCGGGGTGCCCCTCGAACCACGCATACAGATCCGGCCCTGGAACGAGGGCGTTCTCCAGCGTGAGCTCGTCGATCGCCTTGTTGAACACATCGAGCGTGTCGTGGTTGCCGTCGGGCGAGAACGGGATGCGCGCGAGCACCGGGACGCGGCCCGCGGCCTCGATCCTGTCGATGAGCTCCTGCAGGTTCGACTTGAAGGTGCTCGCGTCGGTGTGGTTGCCCCACGAATCGTTGGTGCCGTAGCCGATGGCGAAGAAGCGGTAGTCGGGGTTCAGCGCCAGGGCCTCATCGAGGCGGTCGAGCGCGTCGTCCGTGAGCTCGCTCCCGATGCCGCCGTTGATCATCGCGGGGTAGTGGGCCTCGTGCGCCGCGTGCACGTTCTCCGCGAAGCTCGGCTGCGTGGCCGGGGTGTCGCGGTCGTAGGCGAACGCCGTGATGCTGTCTCCGAAGAAGAACCACGTGTCCTCCGCGCCGTTCGAGATGTCGTGCACGTCGATCTCGTCGAGCTGGACGCCGGACTCGTCGGACGCCGCGGGCGCTTCGGTCACGACGAGCCGGACCCAGCTCTGGCCGCCGAAGTCGAAGCTGTGGGCGCGCGTGCGGACCGGGTTGTCGGTCACCTCGGCGACGCCCTTCCAGGTGCCGTCCGAGCCGTTCGTGGAGTCGCTCGACGTCTCCACGCGGTAGGCGCTCGGCGCGCCGTATTGCACGTCCGTGTAGTTGTAGTTGTACGAGGCCGACCAGCTCAGGAGCAGCCGCTCGTACCCGCTGCCGACCTGGATGGCGACCCAGGCCGGCTCGCCTGCGATGGGTTTGCCCGCGATCCAGGTCCCCGCCGACCTGTATTTGCCGTCGTTGATGACCGACGCCGTCCCCCTCGAGGCGAAGGCGGGCTTGCCGCGGGAGATGAGGGGATTGGGCGTGAGCCCCGGCGCGTCCGGACCGCCGCCGCTGCCACCGCCGCCCGTGTTCCCGGCGCCGCCCGTGTTCCCGGACCCGCCGGCGCCGCCGCTGCCGCCGGTGTTCCCGGAGCCGCCGGTGCCCTGAGCCGCGGTGCCCCCGGAGCTCGCCGACGCGCCGCCCGTACCCCCGGGGCTGCCGGACGAGCCGCCGTCGTCGTCCGAGCAGGCCGGCAGGAACGCGACCGTCCCAAGCGCAAGAAGAACCAGGAGACCTGACTGGTGAAATGAACGCAAAGCCATCGAAACTGACCTCCAGAGCCGGGCACTCTGGGGCATCGGGGCGCCACGATCAACAGCGGAGGCGACGTCCGTCATCGATCGGCGCCGACCAGGTGAACCGGTAAACCCAAACGCGCCGTGACGTGGATCTCGGCGAACCACGCCGATGTCACCGAGGGGTTGCGACCGTCAACTGAAGCGGTAAATATACAGAGATGGTGATGGCGCCCGATCTCCATAGCAGCGCGGCGCTCCGCGCCGAGGCCGGCAGCCGCCGCGAGGGGCGCCACACGGACGACTCCAACACGGCCTCCTCGACAAGAGTCCTCGGCCCGGCTCGCTCGTGCGGTGGGCCTCACGGCCGCCGGGCTGCACCGCGCCATACCACTAATGATCGGCCGAGCGAGCTCACCCGCTCCGGGTATGGCCCGTGCCTCTCCGGTGAGCATGACGTTCCAACTCACCTCTCCGAGCTTCGCGAACGGGCAGCCGATCCCGGCCCACTACACCAGCGACGGCGAGGACGTGTCGCCTCCGCTCCCGTGGTCGGACCCGCCGCCGGGCACGAAGAGCTTCGCCCTCGTCGTCCACGATCCCGACGCGCCCGATCCGAAGGCTCCGAAGCGCGATTGGGTCCACTGGGTGCTCTACAATGTGCCCGCCGACGCCCGGTCGCTCCCTGAAGGCGCGACGCGCCAGACGCTGCCACCGGGGACGCGCGAGGGCCTGAACGATTGGGGGGAGACCGGCTGGCGCGGCCCGAGCCCGCCGATCGGGCGCCACCGCTACTTCTTCGATCTGTACGCGCTCGACACCGAGCTGCCGGACCTCGGCACGCCGACCCGGCGCGAGCTCGAGGCTGCGATGAAGGGCCACGTGCTCGCGCAAGCGATCCTCATGGGCACGTACGCCAAACGCGGGCAGTGACATGTCTGCGGCTCTTGCGGAGCCCCACGCGCTCCGCCGCGACCGAGCGGCACCAGCCCTCGCCGCGTGAATCAGAGCGCAGCCGGCGCCGCCACGAGCTGCTCGGGAGCCTTCGTGCAGTCCACGCGCGCGAGCTCTGCCATCGACCGCACCCAGCGTTCGCGCGACGCCTGGCTCAGCGTCCGGACCCCGTAGATGGTCCGGGTGCGGATCGGCCCGAAGCCGACGAAGCGAAGCGTGCCGGAGACGAACGCGCCATGGATCGCTCGATTGTGCGAGAACGCGTACCACAACGCGGGGCTATCCATGGTGGTGACCATGCGCGCGCTGCGCCCGCGCATGAGCCCCTCGGGCAGCGGGCCGCTCCCGTAGCGAAAGGCCCAGTCGGGGAGAAAGAGGCGGTCCACCACGCCGCGCACGACCGCCGGCGGTGAGGCCCAGTACGTGGGGAAGAACCACGCCACGTGGTGCGCGGTCTCGAAGGCCCCGCGGAGCGCGAGGAGATCCGGCTCGAGCGCCTGCCCGGACCCGTGCCCCTGCCGGAGCACTGGGTCGAAGCGGAGCTCGGAGAGGGTCACCAGGGTGGCGGTGCCGCCGGCGGCGCGGAAGGCGTCCGCGTAGGCCCGGGCGAGGGCTGCGTTGAAGCTCTTCGGATCCGCGTGGCCAAGGAGTACGAGCGCATGAGGCATGGGGCGAGTGTGCCGACGGCGCGAAGGCTTCGGTAGTCGAATTTGTCCACCCATGCTATGCACAGATGCATGGCACGCCCCCTCCCCGTGACGCGTGGAACAGGCGCCACGGCGCGCCAGCCGCTCGAAGCGTCCCTCGGGTTGAACCAGTGGGACGACATCCGCTATTTTCTCTCGGTCGTCCGATGCGCGAGCTTCTCCGGCGCGGCGCGCGCCCTCGGCACGGACCAGTCGACGGTGAGCCGGCGAATCGCCCTCCTCGAGCGCACCCTCGGACGAACGCTCTTCGAGCGGGGGGCGCGCACGGTGCGCCGCACGAGCCACGGCGAAGCGCTGGTCGAGGCCGCGCTGGCCGTCGAGCGGGCCGTGCTCGCGCTCGAAGACACGGCCCGGCACGCCGAGGATACGCCGCGCGGACGCGTTCGTATCGCGCTCACCGAGGGGCTCGCCCAGCACGTTGTGGTGCCAGCGGTGTTGCCGGCGCTCCTGTCGGCGCACCCGGAGCTGGCGATCGACCTGCGCACAGGGGACGACGTCGCCGACCTGGCCCGCCACGAGGCGGACGTGGCCCTCCGCTTCTTCCGGACGCCGCGCGGCGACCTCGTCGGCCAGCGCGTCGCGCGCCTGCCGCTGGCGGTGCTGGGCGCCCGCGCGCAGCAAAAGCGCCTGGCGCGGATGTCGGCTCGAGAGCTCCCGTGGACAGCTTACGTTCGCGACGGGCTGGAGACGGCAGAGAGTCAGTGGCTCGCGCAGCTGGGCGTCGCGCGCCCACGGATCGAGTGCTCGAGCGTGGAGACCCAGCTCGCGGCGGTGCGGACCGGGCTCGGCGTGGCCGTCGCGCCTCGGGCGCTCACGCAGGTGATGCCCGGCCTCGTCGCGCTGAACCTACCCGGGCTCCCTGAGCTCGGTGCGCTGGAGGTGTTCGTCGTCACCCGCGCCGCGCTGCGCCGCGTGCCTCGAGTGGCGGTCGTGTACGACGCGCTGGTGCGCGCAATGCGCGCGCTCGGCGAGGCCCCGGAAGGATGAGTCGCTCGAGGCCGTACGCGGGCGAAGCGACCGCGCTACGATGAACGAGGGAGCGTGACGCGGAACGTGGTGCCCTCCTCCTGCGTGCTCGTGACCTGGATCGAGCCCCCGTGAGCGTCGACGATCGCCTTGACGATGAAGAGCCCCAGCCCGAGCCCCTTCGTCCGTCGCAGGTCCTCTTGCCTCTGCTCGCCCCGACGAAAGGGATCGAAGATCACCGCCAACAGCTCGGGCGCGATCGGGATCCCGCGATTGTTCACTTCGAGCACGACCGCCTTCTTCTCCCCGCGTAGCTCCACCTGCACCGGCTCCTCAGGCGGGCTGTAGTCGACGGCGTTGCCGATCAGGTTCGACAGGAGCTGCCCCATCCGGCCCGGATCCCACATGCCGTGCCCGTCGCCTCGGGCATTGAAGCGGAGGGTATGCTCCGGGTGACTGGACTCGATCTCCGCGATCACTTGCTGGCAAATCGAATATAGATCGACCGGCTTCGGCTCGACAGGAAGACCATCGTGGGCGCGGATGCGCGTCATGTCGAGCATGTCCTCGACCATCCGCACCGCCCTGTCGTTGCTCGCGGCGATCCGCTGGACGAGCCGCGTCACGGCGGCCGTGACGTCCTCGCGCTTGAGCAGCGAGGCGGTGGCGAACTGGATGGCAGCGAGCGGATTGCGCAGGTCATGCCCGAGGACCGCAATGAACAGCTCGCGGAGCACGGCGTCACGACGGAGCTCGGCGGAGCTCGCCCTCTCCAGCTCGACGGCCGTGGTGATCATCACCTCGTCGAGCGTCGAATGCACGAGCTGGGCCTCCTCGCCGCCGAGGATCACCCGCTCCTGCGCGCAGAGCTCGATGATCACGGAGCGAAGGGTGCCGAACTCGCGCAGCTCCTCCGCGAGCGTGTAGCGCTGGGCCAGGCGATTGGACACGTGCAACTTCGCGGCGTCCGAGCTGCCGATCTCCTGGCCGCTGGCCCCGCCCTGGCCGCCGGCTCCGCCCTGGCCGCTGGCCCCGCCCTGGCCGCCGGCTCCGCCTGCTTGCGCGCTCTGCGTGAGCGAGTCGATGAGGTCATCGAGGAGCTTCGGGGTGGAGTCTCTCAGATCCTCTTCGTTGAGCTCGCGGGCTTGGGGGATCTTCGGATCGTTCCGCAGACGTGATGTCCACTCACGCAGGAGCTCGTCCTTCCGCTCGCGGAGCAGGACCGTGACGCGCGACAACGGCTGGGACACATGAGCTCCTTTGGCCTTTTGCCTTGACGCAGGCGTGCTCTGTCGTGCGTCGGAGCGCAGTCCGCCACCGCCGTGAATCCCGATACGCTCCCAAGGAGAAACCCGAAGGAAGCGTGCCGTCGGACGCTTGCGCGGCAGCTCACGGCAGGCCGGCGCTGACGCGGCCATCGGAACGGAAATCTCCCTTCCCTACCCTCCCCCCGCCACCTCGCTCCACTCGATCTCGAACCGCGCCAGGTACTTCCGCAGCCGGTCCGCGTCGTTGACGCTCTTCTTCTTCGCCCGCGACGCCGCGAACAGCACCCGTCCTGCCTCCGACAGCGACCGCGCGCGCTTCAGCACCCGCAGCACCTCGGCGAGCTGCGCCCGGTCGAACGGGTCGAGCGCCGCCGCCCGCCTCGCGCCGAGCGCCGCGACAACGAGGTCCTCGCCGTCCTCTCCCCCGCCCGCGCCGCCGGTCGCCGGCGCCCGCCGCCAGGCCTCCGAGAGCCGCGCGATCTCCTCCTCGACGATCGGCAGCCCGATGCGGCCCCCGGGCGCGAGCGTCGCCATCCGCGTCACGGCGGCGTTGAGGTCGCGGAAGTTGCCAGGCCACAGCGCCTCTCGCGACGTCGAGAACCGGAGGAACCGCTCGCGCGCGTCGCGGCTCATCGTGATCCGCACGCCGAGCAGCCGCGCCGAGGCGTCGAGCTCGTAGTCGAGGTTCGGCTCGATGTCCTCGACCCGATCCCGCAAGCCCGGCAGCCGGAACGTCCACAGGTTGATCCTCGCCAGGAGATCCTCCCGGAAGCGCCCCGCCGCGACCTCCTGCGACAGATCGCGGTTCGTGCCGGCCAGGAGCTGGAACTCGCTCCGCACCTCCCGGTCCGAGCCGACAGGCAAGAACGCCTTCTCCTCGATGGCGCGCAGCAGCATCGCCTGCTCGTCCGCGCCGAGCTCGCCGATCTCGTCGAGGAAGAGCACCCCCTCGTGCGCCTTGCGGAGCAGACCCGGGCGGTCCTTGAGCGCGCCCGTGAACGAGCCCTTCGTGTGCCCGAACAGCGACGACATCGCCCCGTCGCCGCGGATCGTCGCGCAGTTCAGGTCCACGAAATCGCCGCTCACCTGCCGGCGACCCTTCTTGAGATCGTAGATCTTCCGCGCGAGCTGCGACTTCCCCGCCCCCGTCGGGCCCATGAGCAGGATCGGCGCGCGCGACGCGATCGCCACGTGCTCGATCCGCTCGATCAGCCGGTTATACCCCGCGTTGCGCGTGTCGATGCCGCTCTTCAAGAACGACACCCCCTCGCGCTGCTCCTTCTGGAAGCGCGACGCGATGCGGTCGTACTTCGAGAGATCGAGATCGATGATCGTGAACGACCCGGCCGCGAGCTCCGCCCGGTCGCGCTTCGGCGGCGACGTCTGGATGAGCCGCCCGGGGAAGTAACGCGACTCCGTGAGCAAGAACAGGCAGATCTGCGCGACGTGCGTGCCCGTCGTGATGTGGATGAGGTAGTCCTCCCGGTCCGGCGCGAACGGGTACGCCCTCGCGAAGTCGTGCAGCGCGCCATACACCGCCTCGAAGTCCCACGGGTCGTCCACCTCGACCACGTGACCGCGGAGGTCCGTCTCCGGCGAGGCGTGCCGCACATCGCCCATCACCGTCCCGGCCAGCGCCTCGAACCGGCGCTGGTAGAGCAGCTCGAACCGGTCGACGATCAGGTCCTCGTGCTGGCAGAGCGCGACGCTCGGGCGCCACCGCGACCAGCGCTCCGGCGTCTTGCCGGTGTCCAGCGTCGGGCCGAGCATGCCGAGGACCACCGTGGATTTGCGGGTCATAGAAAGTTCTCTAGTCGGTTATACACACGGATAAGCGCCGTGGCCAGCGCCCCGCGATCGGGGTGAGCCGCGGCCGGGGTCGTGGTATCGCTCATCGAGGGAGAGTCGACTGCCATGCTGACCATCGATGGATCCACGGGAGAGGGAGGGGGCCAGATCCTCCGCACGACGCTCAGCCTCTCGCTGATCACGCAGACGCCCGTGCGGATCACCTCGATCCGCAAGGGCCGCGCGCGCCCGGGGCTGATGCGGCAGCACCTCACCTCGGTCCAGGCCGCCGCCCAGGTCGGCCGCGCCGAGGTGTCGGGCGCCGCCCTCGGGTCGCAGGAGGTCGTGTTCCGGCCGACGGCGATCGTGCCCGGCGAGCACACGTTCCGGGTCGGCAGCGCGGGGAGCACGACGCTCGTGCTGCAGACCGTCCTCCCGGCGCTGCTCCGCGCGCCCGCGCCGTCGACGCTCACGCTCGAGGGCGGCACGCACAACCCCATGGCGCCGCCGTTCGATTTCCTGGACCTCGCCTACCTGCCGCTCGTGCGGCGGATGGGGCCGGAGATCACCGCCACGCTCGTGACGCCCGGGTTCTATCCGGCCGGCGGCGGGCTGGCCCGCGTCTCGATCGCGCCGGTGCCCGCGCTCGCGCCGCTCGAGCTGCTCTCGCGCGGGGAGCTCCGCGGCCGGCGGGCGGTGGCGACGGTGTCGAACCTCCCGAGCGCCGTCGCGCTGCGAGAGCTCGACGCGGCGGCGGCGGTGCTCGGCTGGGAGCCGGCCTGCTTCAAGCCGAGCGTGCTGAGGGGCGGGCACGGCCCGGGCAACGTGATCACGATCGTCGTCGAGAGCGAGCACGTGACCGAGGTGTTCACCGGGTTCGGCGAGAAGGGCGTGCGCGCGGAGTCGGTCGGCGCGAAGGCCGCAGAGGAGGCGCGCGACTACCTCGCGGCGGGCGTGCCGGTCGGCGAGCACCTGGCCGATCAGCTGCTCTTGCCGATCGCCCTCGCGGGGCGCGGCGCGTTCCGGACGGTGCGCCCGTCGTCGCACACGACGACCCACCTGCAGCTGCTCCGCGATCTGCTCGGGATCCGCGCGTCGGTGGAGCCGATCTCGGAGGGGGCGTGGCACATCGAGATCGGGCGCTGAGCGCCGGGCCGCCCGGCCGAGGGCGCGAGTCGCGCCGGGGGCGGAGGAGACGGCCGCAGTCCGACACCGCGCCTCGCGGACTCCGCTGCTCGCGCTCACCGCGGTGGCGAGCGGCGGATTGACGGCGGCGTCCCGGTTGTGCCACATCACGGCGGCGCACGGCGCGCTCATCGCGGGCTCCTCCGCGGCGGAAGGGCGCGCCTCTCTGGATGGCAGCGCACACGGCAGCGACGCGGAAGGCGGGACAATGGCGAAGCGCGACTACCTCAAGATCACGGACATGACCCTGGCCGAAGCGCATCGCGTGCTCAGGCTCGCCGCTCGCCTGAAGGAGGAGCCGAAGGGGCGGCGCGCGACGCTGCTCGCCGGCCGCTCCGTCGCGGTGGTCCTGGAGAAGGCGAGCACGCGCACGCGCGTGTCGTTCGAGGTCGGGATCGCGCAGCTCGGCGCGCAGCCGGTCGTGCTGAGCACCCAGGGCAGCCAGATCGCGCGCGGCGAGCCGATCCGCGACACGGCGCGGGTGCTCGCCCGGTACTGCGACGCGATCGCGTTTCGCACGTCGTCGACCGCGCGCCTGCTCGAGATGGCGGAGGCGAGCGTGCCGGTGATCAACGCGCTCTCGGACGACGGTCACCCGGTGCAGGTGCTCAGCGACATCTTCACGATCGAGGAGGCGCTCGCGGCGGGCGGGGACAGGCGCGGCATCGCCGGCCGGCGCATCGCCTTCCTGGGCGACTGCGCGAGCAACATGGCGCGCTCGTGGCTCGAGGCGGCGCCGCTCTTCGACTTCCACCTCGTGCTCGCGGGGCCCGAGGGGTACCTGCCGCCCGCGGACGAGGTCGAGCGGGCGCGGGCGACAGGCCACGTCACGATCGTGAACGACCCGCGCGAGGGCGCGGCGGGCGCGGACGTGGTGAACACCGATGTGTGGGCGAGCATGGGGCAGGAGGGCGAGGCGGAGCGGCGCCGCGCCGCGTTCGCCGGCTGGACGGTGGACGCGGGGGTGATGGCGAAGGCCGCGCCGCACGCGGTCGTGCTCCACTGCCTGCCGGCGCACCGGGGCGAGGAGATCGACGACGAGACGCTGGAAGGGCCGCGCTCGCGCGTGTGGGACCAGGCCGAGAACCGGCTGCACGTGCAGAAGGCGCTGATGCTGTGGCTGCTCGAGGTCGAGCTGGCCTGAGGCGCAGAGGGGGAGAGAGCGGGCGCGAGAATCCAGCCCTCCCCATCGCGGATCACGGGCGGCCCGCGAGGTCCGCGATCACCTTCACCAGGGCGGCAGGGTCGATCGGCTTCGCGACGTGCTTCTGAAAGCCGGCCGCGAGCGCCCTCCTCTGGTCCTCGATCCGGGCATAGGCGGTCAGGGCCACCGCGGGGATCGCCCGGATCTCGTCCCGGCCCGCCGCGCGCACCTGCCCTATCAGCGTGTAGCCGCTCTCCCCCGGCATGCCGATGTCGCTCACCAGGACATCGGGCCTCAGCCGCTCCAGGACGCTCATGGCGTCGCTCATCGAGCCAGCCGTGGTGACCCGCGCGCCCGCTCCCTCCAGCAGGAACGCGATCATCTCGCGGGCGTCCGGCTCATCCTCGACGAGGAGGACGTGAATTCCGCTCAGCGGCGTCGACTCCCCGTCTTCGAGCGCGACGCGCCAGGGCGCAGTCGGCGGCCCCTCGCGCACGCTGGATGGCGCCGCATGCAGGGGGAGCGTCACCGTGAACGTGGCGCCGCCCCCCTCGCCCCGGCTCTCCGCTTCCACCGTGCCTCCGTGCAGCTCGACGAGGTGGCGGACGATCGCGAGCCCCAGGCCGAGCCCGCCGTGGGCCCTCGTGGGCGAGGAGTCGCCCTGGCGGAAGCGGTCGAAGACATAAGGCAGGAGCGACCTGGCAATGCCCTTGCCGTTGTCGGTGACCGCGATCATGACCTGCGAGTCGCTCCGCCCCACGCGGACCGTCACCCGACCTCCCTTCGGGGTGAACTTCACCGCGTTGGAGAGCAGATTCCACATGACCTGCTGGAGGCGATCCGGGTCGCCGCTCATGTGGCCCAGCGCCTCGCCGAGCTCGACGCCGATCTCGATGTCCTTGGCCCTCGCCGTCGGCGTGATGGTGTCCACGGCGGCCTCGACGACGCCGGCGAGATCGACCGCGACCGTGTTCAACCGCAGCTTGCCGGTGATGATCCGGGAGACCGTGAGGACGTCGTCGACGATCTGCGCCTGCGCGTGGGCGTTGCGCTCGATCGCCGCCATGCCCTGCTTGACGCGCTCCGACCCGATGTCCCTCTCCTTGATCAGCCGCGCCCAGCCCAGGATCGCGGTGAGCGGCGTCCGCAGCTCGTGAGAGACCGTCGCGAGGAACTCGTCTTTCATGCGGTTCGCGTCCTCGGCGCGGAGGCGGTCCTGCTCCGACCGGGCGAGCGCCAGCTGCTCGCGGCGGAGCAGATCCGCGCGCTCGCCCTCGAGCTGCTTCAGCTCGGTGATGTCGACGACAGCGCCCGTCAAGAACAGCGGGGAGCCGTCCTGATCGCAGATGAGCCGCCCGCGGTCGTGGACCCACCGGATCGCCCCGTCGGGGCGGACGATGCGATGGACGATGTCGTAGACGTGCCGATCGCGCACGGTCCGCTCGAAGTTGGACCTCACCGCGTCGCGATCGTCCGGGTGAACGCGGCTCAGCCAGTCGTCGTTGGGCTGCGTCGTCTCGCGCTCTTCCAGGCCCAGGATGCGGTTCAGGCTCGCGTCCCTCGTATCGAAATGCGTCGCGAGATCGACCCTCCACGTGCCCACGTCCGCCGCCCACGTGGCGAGCCGGAGCCGGTCCTCTCGGTCCTTGAGCGCGCTCTCGATCCGGAACTGCTCGCTCAGGTCGACCACCGCGCCGACCATGCGGATCGCCTTGCCGCGCGCGTCGCGGAGCACCGAGCCGCGATCGAACACGCGGGCGACCGAGCCGTCGCCTCGGTACGCGCGGTAGTGCTCCGACCAGCTGTCGGCGCTGCCGTAGACGCTCTCCTCGAAGCCGCGCAGCACACGGTCGCGATCCTCGGGCAGCAAGCGGCCGAGCCACCAGGAGCCCGTGGGCGCCGTATCCTCGCGAGCGTAACGGAAGACGGCGTAAAACGTGTCGTTGCGCTCGACGTGGTCCGTCCGGATGTCCCAGTCCCAGATCGGGTCCTTGATCGCTCGAGAGAGGAGGCGATAGCGCTCGCGCTGCACGTCCACCTCCAGGCGCGCGTCCTGCTCTCGGCTGCCGTCGCGTGGGGCGGCCTCGTCAGCGCGCTGCGCCGCCGCGCCCGGCGCGACGGCCGAGGGCCCCGGAGACGCCGCCCCGTCCGCGCTGGCGAGCGCGACCGCGGCGTGATCGGCGAGCGCCGCGAGCAGCCAGGCATCCTCGTCCGAGCCCGGGCGGAGGCGCTCGACCGCGAGCACGCCGGAGACGCGGTCGCGGACGATCAGGGGGGCGGCGACGACGTGGGCGGACCCGTGCAGCGCACGCGCGACCCCCTCGTCGAAGCTCGGCAGGGGGCGGCGGCGAAGCTCGGCGACCAGCGCCGGATCGAGCCCCAGCGAGGATCGCACGATCGGCCGCTCCTGGTCGTCGCTCAGGATCAAGACGGCCCTGTCGGCGCCGCTCAGCTGCCTCGCCGCCGAGAGGACGGTCTCGTGAATCTCGCGCGCGGAGCACGCCGCCGCGAGCGCGCGGCCGACCTCGGTGAGCAGGCGGATCTGCGAGCAATGCCTGCTGTCCGGGTCAACCACGGAGGGACGGGCCTCGGCTAGAAAATGAGGGGACTCTCGCGAACGATGGATGTGCATCCCTGACCAGACCAGCCGGGCACGCTCGGACGGGCGGCGCCATCACGCCAGCGCGCGAGCGGGCGGTGTGCCTCTTGCCGAACTGTAATAGGAGCCCGTGGACATGCGCGCCAGCCGGGCCGCTGACAACCCCTCGCACAAAACTTGGCCCGGACTCCAGGTTCCTGCGCAAACGCACGCTGCGTGGATTTCCGCGACATACCGCCCGAGCTCCTCCTGGCCGTGGCCGGCGCGGCGCTCTTCTTCGGGCTGGTCCAGACGCTCCGGCTCGCGTGGCGGAGCGCCCGGCAGCGGCGCCGGATCGAGCGATGCCGGGAGCAGGGCGCGGCGGGAGAGGCCCGCGCCGAGGCGCTCCTCCGCGAGCTCGGGTACACCATCGTCGGCCGGCAGGTCGCGGTCTCCTATGGAGTCCAGATCGACGGAGAGCCGATCACCGTCGGGCTCCGCGCCGACTACCTCGTGGCGCACGGCCGGAGTCGGTATGTCGCCGAGGTGAAGACAGGCCGGCTCGCGCCGCGCATCGATACGCCCGCGACGCGGCGGCAGCTGCTCGAGTACCGCCTCGCGTTCGACGTCGACGGCGTGCTCCTTGTCGACGCGGATTCGCGGCGGGTGCGATCGGTGGTGTTCCCGCTGCCCGCCGGCGCCGCGGCGCGCGAGCCCCCCGGCGCGCGCCTCGCGTGGTTCCTGGCGGCCCTCGTGGCGGCCCTCGCGGCCGCGATGGCGGCCCGCGCCGCCGGGTGAACTAGAGTGCGGCGCGCGTGCGGCGCCGGCGGCCGGCGAGGAGCAGGAGACCGAGGCCGAGCAGGCCGACCTTGGCCGGCGAGCCCTCCGACGTCGCGCCCGCGCGGCAGGCGCAGGAAGAGTCGGGCTTGCCGGGCCCGCCGCCGTCCGCGCCGCCCGCGCCGGCGCCCGCGCCCGCGCCCGCGCCGCTGGTCGGATCCGACGGCTCGTCCAGGAACAGGCCGCCTCCGTCCTGGCCCCCGCTCGAGGCCGTGACGCCGCC
This sequence comes from Sorangium sp. So ce887, assembly GCF_051521455.1. Classification (NCBI taxonomy): domain Bacteria; kingdom Pseudomonadati; phylum Myxococcota; order Polyangiales; family Polyangiaceae; genus Sorangium; species Sorangium sp. So ce887. The sequence continues at coordinate 9,993,323 of NZ_CP150354.1, forward strand.
GTGGATCGGCGGCTCGCCGCAGACCCCGCCGACGCACGGCGCGTTGCCAGGGCAGACGGCGCCCGCGCACGCGTCGGCGCAGCTCCCGCCGATGCAGAGCTGCCCTGCAGGACAGGTCTTGTCCTGGCAGCCCTCGTCGACGCAGCGGCCGTCGCCCGCGCACGTCTTGCCGGCGGGGCAGGTGCGGCAGCCGCAGTTCGACTGGCAGATGCCGCGCTCGCAGACCGCGCCGTCCTCGCAGGTGATCTGGGCGCAGAGATCCACGCACCGCCCGAGCTGGCACTCCTGGTTCGCGGGGCAGGTGACGCCGTCACACCCGCCCACGCAGTTGCCGCCGATGCAGACCTGGCCGCCTTCGCACGCCACGCCCACGCACGCCTCCTCCACGCAGAGGCCTTCCTCGCAGACCAGGCCGTCGTTGCAGACGACCTCGCCGCGGCCGCAGTACGGCACGCACGACCCGCGGTTGCAGACGAGGCCCTCCTCGCAGAGCCCCTCGCCGTTGTCGACCTCGCCGTCGCAGTCGTTGTCGATGTTGTCGCAGCGCTCGCTCTGCTCGCCGGGCTCGAGGACGGGCAGGCACTCGGGATCGCCGTCGGTCGCGCAGCCCGTCCTCCCGATGGCGCACGCGCCCTGCAGGCCCGTGTCGCAGACCTGGCCGCCGCCCTGGCAGGTCACTCCCGTGATGTAGTAGACGAAGTCGTTGAAATCGCCGTCGTTCTCGTACCCGCCCTGGCTCCCCTTCCAGCTCGTCGCGGTCACGGGCAGGTCCTCGAAGGCGACATAGAAGGCGTCGGGGCTGGCGGTCGACGTGTAGATCAGCGTGGTCACCCACGGCTCGTTCGGCGTGCAGCTCGTGCAGACGGTGTTCAGCTCGCGCTGCGAGAACTTCGTCTGGGTGCAGTAGGTGCCCGCCTTGCCGATGAGCGCGAAGCCGACCAGGCCGCCCTGGTACCGCGCATCTTCGCGGATGTCCGCCGCCGAGAACTGCCTCGGCGTCCAGTCGTGCTGCCCCGCCTGGGTGGTCTCCATCGTGGCCAGCGGGCAGAAGTCGTTGTCCTCGCACTGGAACGCCACGGACGTGTCCGCGGGGATCAGCTCGTAGATCTGGTTGTCCGGCGGGCGCGCGCCGGTCGCTGTCGCGTTGTACCAGCCGAACGCCACCTTGCACCCGCCCCCGCGCAGCACGAGCTCCCCGGTGAAGCCGCAGAGTGGCGAGAAGACGCCCGGCTCCGTGCTCGCGTCGGCCTCGGCATCGATGTCCTCCCCCCGGTACATGAAGAGCCCATCGAGCGTGACGGCGTTCTCCGGGAACCCGCGGCTCGTCACGAGGCCGAGCTCGGCGTCGCCGACCTCCGTGGGCAGCGTCACGCCGTCCAGCTGCTCCACCGCGGCGCTGGCGGGCGTGACCCCCGCGAGCGCCGCGAGCGAGAGGAACAAAGAAAGCGCGGCTCGAACCGCGCGACGGCGAGGTACCAAGGAATAAGGCGTGTGCGGCATGTAGGCCACTCTACACCTGCTGGTGAGCTCAGGGGGTATAAGATTCCACAGCTCCGCACCAGCACAATGTTGCAGCATGGTTGTTCCTGCGTCGCCGCGCGCGCCTGTTTTGACGCATGCTGTCACCACGGAGCACGGAATTGACGTGGCCGTCAGGGGTGTTCCGGCGCCGCTCCGGGGCGCGGAGGCAAAAGGCGTCTTGACGCTCTCCCGCGGCGAGGCGGGGGGTCGTTGCGGCGGAGCCGGGACAGCGTCGCCCGACGTTTCGCCCGCGCCGGCGGGGGTCGGGGCCGGGTGTGGTAGGCTCGCGGGCTCCGGCTGCGCCTGGCCGATGCCGCCGTATGACGAAGAAATCGCTCCGCGTCTATCTCATCGCCCACCACGACGGCCGCGTCACCGGCATCCTCCTGCGCACGTGGGCATTCGTCTTCGACCGGCCGGCGCCGTCCGCTTATGGCGCCTCCGAGGAGGACGTGCTGCGCAAGATCGAGGTGGAGCTCCACGCGCGGGTGGCGACGGGCGAGGACGACCTCGATCGCTATCTGTGGGACGAGTCGTTCGAGGTGCGCACGCTCGGCGTCGATGTTCACCCGCAGACCACGGTCAAGCGCGCGGCGGTCGTCGGCCGGCGCCGCATCCCGCTGCGGCTCACCTACCTCGCGAGCAAGCTCGCCGAGGGCGGATACCGGGTGATGCTCCCGCGCTTCGGCTGGTCCGTGATCGTGGAGGATCTCTCGATTGCGCCCGACGTGCTCCGCCAGCTCGTCACGAGCGCGCTGCTCGGCGAGTCGCCGCGGTCGCTCTTCGATTTCCGCAGCGAGGGGGACGAGTACGTGCGCCCGTGGTCGCCCCGCTTCCCGTCGCGCGCCGAGGGCTCGGCCCGGCGCGCGGCGGACGAGCGCCCCACGCTGCACGCGGTCGCCGAGGATCTTGTCGAGAAGGCCGCGCGCCAGCGGCTCCCGGTCGCCGTGGGCGAGTCGGAGGAGCTGGAGCAGGCGCTCCCGGTGTTCGACGCCGCGCGCGCCGCGCAGGGCGCGCCGCTGCCGTCGATCCTGCTCGTGGGCGGCCCGGGCGTCGGCAAGACGACCTGGGTTTACCGGCTGGCGCGGCGGTTCGCGGCGTGGCGGAGGGACAAGGCGCGCGCGCTCTCGCCGGGCCTGTTCAGCACCTCGGCCGACCGGCTGCTCGCCGGGATGACGTATCTCGGCATGTGGCAGGCGCGGTGTCTGAAGCTCGTGGGCGAGCTGTCGCACGAGGGGGATCTCCTGCACGTCGGCGCGCTCTTGCCGCTGCTCCGGCCGCAGCCGGACGGCTCGTCGATCGGCGACATGTTCTTGCCGGCGCTCCGGACCGGCGAGGTGAGCCTCATCGCGGAGTGCACCGAGCCGGAGCTCGAGGCGTGCCAGCGCCGCGCGGCCTCGCTCGTGGCGTGCTTTCAGGTCGTGCGGCTGCGCGAGCCCGATCCGGCCGCGGTGCCGGCGCTGCTCGCGGAGTACGAGGCGCGGAAGGACGCGCGCGTCCGGTTGCACCCGGCGGGCAAGAAGCGGCTGGTCCAGCACCTCGCGATGTTCCGGCGCGACGTGCTCTTCCCTGGCAAGGCGTTCCGCTTCATCGACTGGCTCACGCAGGACGCCGGCGCCCGGGCAGGCGCGGACGGCGGCGCCCGGGCAGGCGCGGACGGCGGCCGCGTGCTCTACCCGCGGGACGTGTCGGAGGCCTATGCGCGCCACTCGGGGCTGCCGATCGAGCTGATCGCCGACGAGATCCCCGCGAGCGCCGAGACGATCGCGCGCGGGCTGAAGCGGCGCGTGATCGGGCAGGACGAGGCGTGCGACACCGCGGCGCGGGTGCTCGCGCGCTTCAAGGCGGGGATGAACGACCCCGAGCGCCCGTGCGGCACGCTGCTCTTCGTCGGCCCGACGGGCGTGGGCAAGACGGAGCTCGCGAAGGAGCTCACGCGGTCGATGTTCGGCGACGAGGGGCGGATGATCCGGCTCGACATGAGCGAGTACCGGCTGCCGGGCTCGTCGGCGCGGCTGCTCCAGGCGGGGCGGCCGGGCGCCACGACGCTCGCGCAGCGCGTGCGGCAGGAGCCGCTGTCGCTCGTGCTCCTCGACGAGATCGAGAAGGCCCACCGCGAGGTGTTCGACCTGCTGCTCGGGATCTTGGGCGAGGGCCGGCTGACGGACGAGGACGGGCGGCACGTCGATTTCCGGATGGTGCTGATCGTGATGACCTCGAACCTCGGCGTCGCCGATCGGGCGACGGTCGGCTTCAGCGGCGGCGGAGACGGAGAGAGCGGCGCGGCGGGCGCGCTACGGGCGAGGCGCGCGGCGCCGGCGGGCGTGCGCGAGCACTTCCGGCCGGAGCTCGTGAACCGCATCGATCACGTCGTCCAGTTCCGGAGCCTCGAGCGGGACAGCGTGCTCAGGATCGTGGATCTGGAGCTCGCGAAGGCCGAGACGCGCACCGGGCTCGTGCGGCGGAACCTGCGGCTCCGTGTCCTGCCCGAGGCGCGGGCCTGGCTGGCCGAGGCGGGGTTCGATCCGAGGCGGGGGGCGCGGCCGCTGAAGCGGGTGATCGAGGAGCGGGTCATCACGCCGATCGCGGCGCGCATGGCGGAGGATCCGGGGTGCCGGGACAGGGAGATCGTGGTCGAGGGCGGGGGGGCGGGGCTCGCGCTGCGGTTCGGGTAGCTCGGCCGCGAGGGGCGGGCGCAGACCGCGGCGACGGTTCGATGGGCTGATCCCTTCAATCCAACCCGCAGGTCCTGCGGAGCAGCCAGAATTCAACGCAAAGGCGCAAAGGCGCAAAGGCGCAAAACGACGGAGAGGGGAGGAACGAGAAGGCCTGGAACACCAATGTTGAAACCCGGAGAATTTTCACAGGGAGGCGAGGAGGCGGGGAGGAAGAAAAAAAAGAATCTCTCCCTCTCGCCGTCTCTCGCTCCCCGCCTCTTGGATGATCAGCCCTAGTCTTCCAGGTTCTTCTCTTCGAGCCCTTTCTTCTTCCTGATCGACGGCCCCTTCGGCGAGAGCACATGCGCGTTGTGGACCAACCGGTCGCAGATCGCGCCGGCGAAGGTGGGGTCAGCGAGCATCGCGTGGTCAACGGATTACAGGAATGACTCCCCCACTCTCTCTTGCCCCTTTGCGCCTTTGCGTTAAATTCCGGTTCCCCGCTGCGAATGCCGCCCGTTCCAGCAGCAAAATTGCCTTGCAGACGACGGGGGCGGGTGCTGGCGGCGGTACCGGAAGCCCTCTCGACGCCCGGCAGCGGGGTACCGGCGACCGTTCGACCTCAGCGCGCTTCGGCGGGCGGCTTGGCCGCGGGCCAGGGCTCTCCGTGCACGACGGCCCAGACGAACTCCGGGATGAGCGCGAGCGAGTGCTGGTCCTGCATGACGCCGATGAGACCGCTGATGAACTCCAGGGGGTGCTCCCGGCGGTGCTCATCGAGGAACCGCAAGGACGCGCTGGTCAGCCCGGGCGGGAGCCGAGCGAGCCCAGGCCCCTCCGGCTTCGCCAGCGCGGCGAGCGGGTTGCGCCGGGCCTCCGCGGCCTGCCACCGTTCGAGCCAGCCGTCGAGATACGTATTCGGAACGAAGTGGTCGGCAGGCCAGGCGCGCAGGTACGGAAAAAGCACGTGGATCCACCCGGTGAGCTCATCCGCGGAGTTCTCGTACCGGAAGAAGGCGCGCCAGAACGCCGGATCTTGACGGCCCTCCGCCGAGGCGACGATCTGGTCGAGCACCGGCAGGAGAGCGTGAGTCCAGCGCTCTGCCCCGAACGGGCCGAACGCCGCCGCGCGGTGGCGCACCCAGCGCCAGTCGTCCGCCGTGCCGAGCAGGTAAATGCGGGGGATTCCACGGTCCGGAAAGCTCATGTCCGCGGGGAAGGGCGGCTGCCACTCGAAGTGCGGCACGAACGGCGTCATCACCGTGAGCTCCGACGCCACGCGCTCCACCGGTCCCGTGGTCGAGAAACTGGCGGTCACGAGCTCCCGCAGCTTGCCGACCCGCGCGGCGATCTGGCTGGAGAAATCCGGAAACGCGACGGGCCACGGGTTCACCTCACCCAGCGTGAAATCCGGCCGATCGATCCTCAGCTCGAAGTCGCTGTCCTCGAGGAGGACCTGACGCCGCTGCTCCTCGTTCGCAGCGACGTGGAGCGTGAACCCACGGGCCAGGCAGAACCAGATCACGTCGGGCGAGAGCACAAGGGGGTAGCGCTGGGTGAACGCCATGTAAGCCGCCTGGACGAGCGGGTGCACGTCCGTGCGCCCGACGAGGGGCAGGCGATGGCGATAGGCGGCCTCGACGGGCGAGACGAGCAGGCTCTGCACCGCCGATTCCTCGTCGAACGCGGGCAGCGGCGCCGTCGCAGGCTCGAAGTCGGCAACGGCGATCGTCGTGATGCTCATGGATCCTCGCTCTCCTGGCCCTGCGCGACGGCTTCGTGATCCAGCGCTGCCCTCTCGCACCTCGTACACGAACGCGCCGCGCGAGACAACTCGCCACGACGGCGGCTGACGGCCGCAGCCGCAGCGCCCGTCGCACATGCACGCCGGCACGCCGTGGCGCCGGCTCGCGCAGGTTCACGGCGGCATCCGACGCAGCGCCGCGATGCGCACGCTTTCGCGGGCCGCAGGTGCAATCATCGCCCCTGACTGCAGCCGAGCCCGAAGCGAACAGACGCTGGGGAAGGAGGGTGCCATGGCCGGGGGGGCAGGTCCCCGCCCCTGTGCGGCGGTGGTGGCGCTTGGCGGGGCGCGGATTCCGGTCAATCATTGGGCATGCCGTCGCATCGTCGTTCGTCCTCGCAGTCCCGCGATATCCGGTCAGCGCTGCGTGGCCAGGCAAAAAGCGCAGGCAACTTCGCACATCCGACGGCCAGCGAGGCCATGGCGCCCGGCGAATCGTCCACGCCCAGCGCCACGAACCAGGCCACCACCCAGACGACGAGGGCCACCTCCGGCTGGGATCCGTTCACGCGCAAGGCCACCACGCCCCCGAGCTCTCCCGCCGCGACGCCGAGCCCCGCGCCGCAGGCGACGACGGGGAATGCTTCCGGGAGCACGTCGGCCGCTGCCGGCGGGCACAACGCGGGTCGAGCGCCGACCAGCACGCCGGTCTCGCCGGTCTCGCAGCCTTCCGCGCCGGGACCGCGCGTGTCCCCGATCGACGTCCCGCGCAGCCAGAACGCCACGCCGGGGAATCCTGCCGGATCGGCCCCCTCCGGCCTGCCGCGCAGCGCCCCCACGACCCCGGTCACCGACGCGCCGTCGCTCCCCGCCGCTCGGCCCCAGGGCGCCCCCACGACGACCCCGGTCACGAACGCGCCGTCGCTCCCCGCCGCTCGGCCCCAGAGCGCCCACACGACGACCCCGGTCACGAACGCGCCGTCGCTCCCCGCAGCTCGGCCCCAGAGCGCCCCCACGACGACCCCGGTCACGAACGCGCCGTCGCTCCCCGCCGCTCGGCCCCAGAGCGCCCACACGACGACCCCGGTCACAAACGCGCCGTCGCTCCCCGCCGCTCGGCCCCAGAGCGCCCCCACGACGACCCCGGTCACGAACGCGCCGTCGCTCCCCGCCGCCCGGCCGCAGGCCGCCCCCACGACCCCGGGCAGCGGCTCTCCGTCGCTCCCCGCCGCCCGGCCGCAGGCCGCCCCCACGACCCCGGGCAGCGGCGCTCCGTCGCTCCCCGCCGCCCGGCCGCAGGCCGCCCCCACGACCCCGGTCAACAGCGCTCCGTCGCTCCCCACCGCCCGGCCGCAGGCCGCCCCCACGACCCCGGGCAGCGGCGCTCCGTCGCTCCCCGCCGCTCGGCCCCAGAGCGCCCACACGACGACCCCGGTCACGAACGCGCCGTCGCTCCCCGCCGCTGGGCCCCAGGGCGCCCCCACGACCCCGGGCAGCGGCGCTCCGTCGCTCCCCGCCGCTCGGCCCCAGAGCGCCCCCACGACGACCCCGGTCACGAACGCTCCGTCGCTCCCCACCGCCCGGCCGCAGGCCGCCCCCACGACCCCGGGCAGCGGCGCTCCGTCGCTCCCCGCAGCCCGGCCGCAGGCCGCCCCCACGACCCCGGTCAACAGCGCTCCCCAGGGCGCCGTCTCCCCGAACCCCAGGACGGGCGCGATCCAGACAGGTCCGGGCGAAAGCCGTCCCTCCACCGGATCGACCGCCGGCCCTCTCCAGAACACGACCCCGCGCGCCGCTCCCGGCCAGCAAAACACCAGCTCGGCGGCGCCCGGACGCGCTGCGCCGAGCGCGAACGAAGCGAACGTCAAGGCGCCCCCGAACGAGGCCACGCCGAAGAACACCACGTCCCCCCAGACGCCGCCCGGGACCCGCGCGACGCCCGACACACGAAGCGCCCCGACGGCAAAACCCACCTCCACCACGGAGAACGCGCCCGCCGGGAGCTCCGCCGCCAAAGGCCCCACGGGCAACGGCGGCAAGACCAGCGACCCTGGCGCCGATCCCAAGAACGCAGGCCCGCTCGGAAAGGGTTCGCGGGAGAGCGCGCGCCGAGCTCCGCCCGGTGATGCCCCGGCGGGCACGCTCGCAGGGGACAACCCCGCTCTGGCCCGCGGGGATGTGGCAAGCGACCGGTCGCGGCAATCCGACGAGATCGAGGAAGAGCGAGAGCCGCCGTCGGAGAGAGCGCCGGATCCGGCGACGTCCACCCCGCTCGAGGAGGTGACCTGGATCGTCGACAAGGCCGTCAAGAACACCATCTGGCGTACCGACACGGGCTTCAGGAGCCGCGAGCGGGCCAAGCGCGGTGTCCCCGCGATCGCCGCCCCGCTGACCCAGGGCGGCTTCCCCAGCGATCCCGGCAAGGCGAAGGAGCAGATTGGAGGGCGCTTCCCCAAGGGGCAGCTGCTCAGCGACGACGAGTGGAGCGCCTTCGAGCAGCTCTCCTCCTCCCCCCAGGGACAGGCCTGGCTCAACGCCTCCGGCATGCTCACGCACGCCGATGTCGAGAGGTACCTGTCGGGCCGCGACAGCGAAAACCCCGAGCGATTCCGCGGCTTCGACCAGGTCCACAAGGCCAGCAAGGTCGTCCTCGCCAGCTACGTCTCGCGCCAGATGAACCGCGGCGAGGCCGGCAAGCGCTTCGAGGGCACCCCGCCGGCGGCCCTCGCCCTCTCCATGGAGGCGAAGCACGCGCCCGACTCCGCGAGGAGAGCTGCGCTCCAGCAGCGCATCGACCAGAGCATCGTCGAACAATGGTCGAAGACCCTCGAGTACACCGACCCCAACGACGACGCGGACACCGCCATCGACAAGGGCGCCGTCCCGGACCCGCAGAAGAAGTTCTTGCGGCCACGAAAGACGCTCTCCAAGGAAGAGGTCGTCGACAGACACAGGCAGTCGCTCGATGTGCTCAAGAACGTCTTCCACCTGCTCCAGGAAGGCGCCGAGATCTACGACGACAGCGCCAAGAGCCATGTCCCCCTCCAGGACGTGCCCGTCGCCAAGCTCCTGTCGCACGGCGGCCGCGTCAACGTCCAGATCCCCGCCGGCAGCGCTCCGTACGCCCTCACCGAGTTCCTCGGCATCACCGACAGCAACGGCAAGCCCAGGCCCGGCGTGTTCAAGCGCGCCTTCGGCACCCACCACATCGCGCTCGACGACGGGAAGTTCAAGGAGCAGGGCGGCCACGTCGCCGCCATCAAGTCCAAGCTCGACGACACAGAGCTCTACGGCATCAACCTCGCCGTCGGCGGCCTCGGCCTCAAGGACTTCAACGGCGACGTCATCCTCCCCGACGGCGCCCACGGACACATGTTCATCGGCTACCGCCCGCCCAAGCCGGACAGGCCCGGCGCGCTCCAGATCGGCATGGAGACCACCGGCCCGGGCGCCCCCAGCACCGTCGGCTACGTCCACAACTGGCGCTCCACCGAGAAGACCGCAAACCCCATCTCCAGCGTCGGCGGCCTCAAATCGGACAAGATCGGCGACGAGCAGATCAAGAACGCCCGCACCGTCGACCTCGGCAAGCTCGGCGAGGACTGGGCACAGACCCTCAGGGACCGCGCCGACAGGTTCGAACAAGAGCTGGCGGCAAAAGGCAAAGACGCCCTCAACGAGCTTGTCGGCCCACGCAGCCAGCCGCCTCAGGAGCTAGAGGACGACTCCGAAGACGAAGACGACTCCGAGGACGAAGACGAAGACGAAGGCGACTCCGAGGACGAGGACGAAGGCGACTCCGAGGACGAGGACGAGGACGACGACGACGAGGACGAGGACGAAGGCGACTCCGAGGACGAGGACGACGACGAAGGCGACTCCGAGGACGGGGACGAGGACGAGGACGACGACGAGGACGACGACGACGACGGCGACGACGGCGACGACGACGACGACGACGACGACGACGACGACGACGACGACGACGGCGACGACGGCGACGACGACGGCGACGACGACGACGACGACGACGAAAACGAAGACTCCGACGACGACGACGGAGATCGCTCCGGGCCATCCCAACGGCCCCAGTCCGGCCGCGTGGCCCCGTCTCTAGCGCCGCCGACGCCTGAAGGCGGACAGCACGCTCGCGCGCCTCGCGGCGAGTCCCCCGCGACGAGCCAGACGTCGGGAGCTCAAGGGAAGGCGCCGGAGAAACCGGGCCAGCCCCGGCCGGAGACGACCTCGCAGCGGCCCGCGCCGCGCCCCGGGAACCCGGCCACCGCCATCACCACAGGGATGCAGGCGCCGTCGTGGCTCGGCAAGAAGCTCGGCACCGGGGGACACGGGTACGCCGGGATGCGCCAGAACGAGGGGGCTGCCGAGCGCGAGCAGACGCTGGCGGACAAGTACGAGCTGCAGGTCGGACCGGGCGACACCGCCGACGGCGACACCGCCGACGGCGACACCGCCAAAGACACGCACTTCTCGCACAAGATGCTCGACCATATCGAGAAGGCCCTCGGTGAGCTGCCCGCCGAGCACATCACGGGCAGTCCGACGCTGCGGAAGATCATCCGCAACCTCTCCTCGGAGCAAGCGGCGAGCGAGTACGACGAGGACACCGACACCATCAACATCGTCAATCCCCCGAAGGTCCCCACCTTCATCTACAGCCGGCTCAACCGGCGCTGGGACTGGCAGCGAAAGAGGATGGATCGCGGCGCCATGCGGGGCTACTCCGGCGTCAGCAAGGAGCAGGACGATGCGCTCGGCATCACCGGACGCCGCCAGGTCATGGGCGGCGTGTCCGACGCGCTCGCCACCGGCAACCTGCTCAAGTGGACGATACGCCACGAGGTCGCCCACTCCATCGACAAGCTCGTCGACTGGAGCAGCCTCGCGAGCGACGACCGGTTCGGCGGCTGGAAGGAGCACTCCAGCTCGCGGGAGCTCCAGGCCGTCGCTCGCGCCATCTTTGCCAAGGCGGGTATCAGCGACGACAAGGCCCAGCAGAAGATCGACGACGAGGGGCAGCGCGATCCCGACGGTGCCCCCCTGATCGACCGCTTCGCCTCCCTCCTCGATCCGGAGCAGCGGCGCGAGGACATGACTCTCCTGGAGGACTTTCCCGCGAAATTCACCTCCACGGACCCAGACCTGAAGGACAGGCTCGACCGGGTCGTCCGCACCGTCAAGATCGCCATGGCCCAGCCCTGGACGCTGGCCGACGGCGGGGCCCGGGAGCTGGAAGTCGACGGCCGCATCTACCACGTCGACCATTACGACAAATGGGTCAGCTACCGCGCCGACGCCCGCAACAACGCCGTCTCCAACTACCAGTTCTCCACGCCCAAAGAGTGGTTCGCCGAGACCTACGCTTCCTATCACGACCCCGACCCCAGGCCGAGGGCGCGGCTGACCCAGGACGTTCGCGACTTCTTCGAGAACGAGCTCCCGGGCCTGATCACCACGAGCCGGGATCGATGGCAACGCAGCCGCGACAGGATCGCGCAGCGCGCCGGGAACCAACCGCCGCAGCCGCCCGCAGCGGGCTCGAGCGCAGCGGGCCCGAGCGCGGTCACCGTGGGCTTCTCCAAGAACACGCCGACCGTGGTCCCGTCCAGCAGCTCGCACGCAGCGAGCCCGCCTCACGACACCTCGAGCGCCCCCAAGGACAGTCCGCCTCACGATGCCTCGGGCGCCCCCAAGGACAGCTCGACCCAGCAGACCGACGGCACCCACGAGAACCTCGGCGACCCCCAGGCCGCCTTGCAGGCGCTCATCGAGGCCAGCAACACCTGGTCTCATCCGGCCACGGACGCGGACAAGCAGGACGCCAAGAGGCTCCTCGGCGACCTCATGCGCTCTCAGGGCGTGGATAAATCGCTCGTCGACAGGCTCGCGGAGCTCATCGACAACCCCGACTCCATCTCCCAGCACCAGTTCGCCATCTGCGCGCTGAACAGCGTGCTCCACACGCAGCTCACGTCCGACCTGGCCGGCTTCGCGCGCGTCGTCGCCGCGGAGTTCACCGGCAAGCTCTTCGATCGCGATGGCAAGCTGCTCGCCGACTTCTCGCTCGACACGCAGGGCGAAAACAACGCGACGGCGACCGCCCAGCCGGCCGATCCCATTCACCGCGTCATCCGCGGCGAGCTCCCGCTACAGGACGCCCCCATCGGCAACAAGCTGCTCCAGAACGGCGTCAAGAAGGCCGCGGCAAAGCGCGCCGACCTGGAGCGCAAGGGAAGCGCCTTCTCCGACGCGCACGTCCTTGATTACCTGCTCGCCCGGGGCCTGGGCAAGATGCTGAGCAAGCTCGCCCCCGAGCAGTACCAGGCCGACGCCAAGTACACCGCCGGCGTCATCCCCGGCTACCTCGGCAACACGGCCACACGGGCCAAGGACGCCAAGGGCCCGTCCAAGAAGCTCGGCGATCTGCTGCTTTCGGCCGATTCGCTGGTGACGCTCTTCACCGACATCCTCGGCGGCAACGCCCAGACCCTGGTCGCCGGGGACAATTACGACGTGGGCCGCATCAATGACGTGCTCGCGCGGCCCGAGCAGGCGCCGTTCGTCCTGGCCACGTTCCTCGACGGCAACGGACTCGTCGAGCGCGCCGACGCGTTCGCCAAAGATCCCACCAAGGCCAGGCCGTTCGACACGGTGGGAAACATCGGCACGTCGAGCGCGCACCAGGTCGTCATCAACGGCAAGATCACCCAGGACGGCGATCACTACGTCGTGCCGCTGCACACCTGGCAGCAGAGCTTCTCCATCAAGGTGAAGAAGGACGCCCTGCCCTCGCTCTTCCCGGTCTTCACCTACGGGACCTACCTCCCGTCGCAAGCGCCGGGCACGAACGACCCCGCCCGGAGCCAAGCGCCGAAACCCAATGCGTGGACCCAGCTCACCACGGGGGGCGGCGACCCGCTCGGCACCGGGGGACATGGGCTCGCCGGCCTGGTCTCCAACAAGGGCGCCGCGGAGCGCGAGCAGGCGCTGGCGGACCAGTACGAGCTGCAGATCGGACCGGACGAAGACGCCGACGGCAAGCACTTCTCGCACAAGATGCTCGCCCATATCGAGAAGGCCCTCAGTGAGCTGCCGCCCACGCACATCACCGGCAGTCCGACGCTGCGGAAGATCATCCGCACCCTCTCCTCGGAGCAAGCGGCGAGCGAGTACGACGAGGAGACCGACACCATCAACATCGTCAATCCGCCGAAGGTACCCACCTTCATCTACAGCCGGCTCAACCGGCGCTGGAACTGGCAGCGAAAGCGGATGGATCGCGGCGCCATCCGGGACTACCCCGGCGTCAGCAAGGAGCAGGACGAGGCGCTCGGCATCGTCGGACGCCGCCAGGTCATGGGCGGCGTGTCCGACGTGCTCGCCAACGGCAACCTGCTCAAGTGGACGATACGCCACGAGGTCGCCCACTCCATCGACAAGCTGGTCGACTGGGGGAGCCTCGCCCACGAGGACCGCTTCGGCGGATGGCAGGAGCACGCCGACTCGCGGGAGCTCCAGGCCGTCGCTCGCGCCATCTTTGACAAGGCGGGCATCACCGACGACAAGGCGCAGCAGAAGCTCGACGACGAGGGGCAGAGCGATCCCGGCGGTTTCCCCCTGATCGAGCGCTTCGCTTCCCTCCTCGATCCGGAGCTCCGGCGCAAGGACATGGCTCCCCTGGAGAGCTTCCCCGCGAAGGTCGCCTCCACGGACCCGGACCTGAAGGACAGGCTCGAGCGGGCCGTCCGCACCGTCAAGATCGCCATGGCCCAGCCCTGGACGCTGTCCGACGGCGGGTCCCGGGAGCTGGAAGTCGACGGCCGCATCTACCACGTCGACCCTTACAACACCTGGGTCAGCTACCGCGCCGACGCCCGCAGCAACGCCGTCTCCAACTACCAGTTCTCCACGCCCAAAGAGTGGTTCGCCGAGACCTACGCTTCCTATCACGACCCCGACCCCGCGCCGAGGGACCAGCTGACCCAGGAGGTGCGCGACTTCTTCCGGAACGAGCTCCCGGACCTGATCACCGCGGGGCGGGCGAGCTGGCAGCGCATCCGCGAGAACATCGCGCGCAGCGCCGGCAACCGGCCGGGCCCGAGCGCGATCACCACCGGCTTCAACCCTGCCGCGAGCGCCGACCCGAACAGCCTCGGTGAGGGCCAGACCAGCGACCCGGCGGACATGCTCGGCGGGTACAACCCCGCTTCGAACAGCGGCGATAGGGCAGCGGACCCGCGATCGCAACTGGACGAGATCCAGGAAGAGCCGGAGCCGGCGTCGGAGAGAGCGCCGGATCCGGCGACCTCCACCCCCGTCGAGGAGGTGACCTGGATCGTCGACAAGGCCGTCAAGAACACCATCTGGCGCACCGACACGGGCCCCCTCAGCCGCGACAGGGCCAAGCAAGGTCTCTCCGCGATCCAGGGCCCGCTGAGCGCCAGCGGCTTCCCCCCCGACCCCACGACGGCCAAGGAGCAGCTCGGAGGGCGCTTCCCCAGGGGACCGCTGCTCGGCGACGCCGAGTGGAGCGCCTTCGTGCAGCTCTCCTCCACCCCTCAGGGGCAGACCTGGCTCAACGCCTCGGGCATGCTCACCCACGAGCAGGTCGAGCAGTACCTGTCGGGTAACGACGACGACAATCCGGAGCGATTCCGCGGCTTCGACAAGCTTCACAATGCCAGCAAGGTCGTGCTCGCAAGCTACGTCTCGCGCCAGATGAACGGCGGCGAGGACGGCAAGCGCTTCGAGGGCACCCCGCCGGCCGCGGTCGCCATCTCCATGGAGGCGAGGCACACGACCGACCCGAGCAGGAGAGCGGAGCTCAAGAGGCTCATCGACCAGGGCATCATCGAGGAATGGTCCAAGACCTTCGAGTACACACAGCCCAACGAAGCGGCCACCACGGCCATCAACAAGGGCGCCGTGCTCGCTCCCAAGTCGCTCCTCAATACCGTCACCTTCACCAATGGCAAGAAGCTCTCGAAGGACGAGGTCATCAAGCGGCACGGCCAGTCGCTCGAGGTGCTCAAGAACGTCTTCCACCTCCTCCAGGAAGGCGCAGAGATCTACGACGCCGACGCCAAGAGCCATGTCCCCCTACAGGACGTGCCCGTCGCCAAGCTCCTGTCGCACGGCGGCCGCGTCAACGTCCAGATACCCCCCAGCAGCTCTCCGTACGCGCTCACTGAGCACCTCGGCATCACCGACAGCAAGGGCAAGCCAAGGCCCGGCGTGTTCAAGCGCTTCGCCGGCACCCACCACGTCTCGTTCGCAGATGGCGAGTTCAAGGAGCAAGGCGGGCACCTCGCCGCCATCAAGGCCAAGCTCGACGACACAGAGCTTTACGGCATCAACCTCGCCGTCGGCGGACTCGGCCTCAAGGACTTCAACGGCGACGTCATCCTCCCCGACGGCGCCCACGGACACTTGTTCATCGGCTACCGCCCGCCCAAGCCGGGCAGGCCCGGCGCGCTCCAGCTCGGCATGGAGACCACCGGCCCGAACGCGCCAAGCACCGTCGGCTACGTCCACAATTTGCGCTCCACCGAGAAGACAGCCAACCCCATCTCCAGCGTCGGCGGCCTCAAACAGGACAAGATCGGCGACGAGAGCACCAAGAACGCCCGCACCGTCGACCTCGGAAAGCTCGGGAGCGACTGGCGCAAGACCCTCAAGGACCGCGCCGACAGGTTCGAGCAGGACCTGAAGCAAAAAGGCAAAGACGCCCTCACCGAGCTCCTCGGCCCCCGCACCCAGCCGCCGCAAGAGCTCCAGGACGCCCAGCAACGCTCGGGAGAGCCAGACCAAGCTCCCCGGGACAACGAGCGGCGCGATCCGCCCGGTGACGCGCCGGTGGACACGCTGGCCGGGTACAACCCCGCTTCTGACAGCGGGGACGAGGCAGCCGACCCGCAGCCGCAGACCGACGAGATCGAGGAAGAGCCGGAGCCGCCGTCGGAGAGAGCGCCGGATCCGGCGACCTCCACTCCGGTCGAGGAGGTGACCTGGATCGTCGACAAGGCCGTCAAGAACACCATCTGGCGGCCCGACACGGGCTTCCTGAGCCGCGAGAAGGCGAAGCGCGGTCTCCCCGCGATCGCCGCCCAGCTGAGCGGCGGCGGCTTCCCCAGAGATCCTGGGACGGCCAAGGAGCAGCTCGGAGGGCGCTTCTCCAAGGGACAGCTCCTCAGCGACGCCGAGTGGGGCGCCTTCGAGCAGCTCTCCTCCACCCCCCAGGGGCAGAGCTGGCTCAACGCCTCCGGCATGCTCACCCTCGACGAGGTCAAGAAGTACCTGTCGGGTAAAGACGTCGACAACCCCGAGCGGTTCCGCGGCTTCCACCAGCTCCACAAGGCCAGCAAGGTCGTGCTCGCAAGCTACGTCTCGCGCCAGATGAACGGTGGCGAGAACGGCAAGCGCTTCGAGGGCACCCCTCCAGCCGCGGTCGCCATCTCCATGGAGGCGGAGCACACCACCGACCCGATCAGGAGAGCGGAGCTCAAGCGGCTCATCGACCAAGGCATCGTCGAGGAATGGTCGAAGACCCTCGAGTATACCGAGCCCAACGACGATGCGAACACGGCCATCGACAAGGGCGCCGTGCTCGACCCGAAGAAGAAGCTGCTTCAGCAGCCAAAGAAGCTCTCCAAGGAACAGGTCGTCGACAGGCACCGGCAGTCGCTCGCCGTGCTCAAGAACGTCTTCCACCTGCTCCAGGAAGGCGCAGAGATCTACGACGACAGCGCCAAGAGCCATGTCCCGCTGAAGGACGCGCCCGTCGCCAAGCTCCTGTCGCACGGCGGCCGCGTCAACGTCCAGGTCCCCGCCGGCGGCGCTCCCTACGAGCTGACCGAGCTGCTCGGCATCACCGACAAGCACGGCAACCCCAGGCCCGGCGTGTTCAAGCGCTCCTTCGGGACGCACCACGTCTCGTTCGCAGATGGCGAGTTCAAGGAGCAAGGCGGCCATCTCGCCGCCGTCAAATCCAAGCTCGACGACACAGAGCTCTACGGCATCAACCTCACCATCGGCGGCCTCGGCCTCAAGGACTTCAACGGCGACGTCATCGTGCCCGACGGCGCCCATGGCCACATGTTCATCGGATACCGCCCGCCCAGGCCGGGGCGGCAGGGCGCGCTCCAGATCGGCATCGAGACCACCGGCCCGGGCGCGCCAAGCACCGTCGGCTACGTCCATAACGTGTTTTCCACCGAGAAGACCGCCAACCCCATCTCCAGCGTCGGCGGCCTCAAGCAGGACAAGATCGGCGACGATCAGATCAAGAATGCTCGCACCGTCGACCTGAGCAAGCTCGGGAGCAACTGGGCCAAGACACTCAGGGACCGCGCCGACAGGTTCGAGCAAGACCTGGCGCTGCGGGGCAAAGACGCCCTCACCGAGCTCGTCGGCCCCCGCACCCAGCCGCCTCAAGAGCTCCAGGACGCCGGCGTGGACCGCTCGGGCGATACGCTCGCCGGAGCCGCAGCGCCGAACGCGAGCCCCTCCCCCACCCCGACCACCGCCGGAGGAACTGCCCAGGTCGAGCCGAGCGCCCAGAACCAGGAGAAGACGCTCGACGAGCTGCTCGACTCGCTCGAGGAACAGAACCGCGCATGGTCGCACCCGGCCACCGCCGAGAACAAGAGGGATGCCAATCAGCTCCTGACCGGGCTGCTCCAGCGGCAGAACGTGAACCCCTCGATCATCGACAGGCTGCGCGAGCTCATCGATAACCCGGCCTCGCTCTCGCAGTCTGCCTTCACCAACTGCGCGCTCACCAGCATCCTCTACCCGACGCTGAAGAACGATCTCGCCACCACCGCCCACCTGGTCGCCGCGATCTTCACCGGCAAGCCGCTCGGCAAGTTCGCGGATTCCCCCCGGGCCGACTCCTCACGACCGCAGGGCTCGGGCAAGGGGGCGCTCAACGAGAGCCTGGACCTCATCCGGCGCGTGATGACGGGAGAGGTCCCGCAAGCGCTCGGCCCGGCTCCTACCAGGCCGCTCGTCAACGGCCTCCGGACCGCCAAGGCTAAGAGCGACAGCCTGAAGCGGAAGAAGGACCGAGAGGAGCTGGAGCGCCACCTCCTCGACCATCTGCTCGCCCGCGGCCTCGTCGAGCTGCTCGGCCCCGACGCCCTCGCGAAGCTCCAGCAGCAGACCGACGGCGCCCGTCAGCCCGGCGTCGCCGCGGCGCAGGGCGACCTGCTGGCCTCGGCGAACTCGGTCTCGAGCATCCTCAGCTCGGCGCTCGGAGCGAACACCACCGTCATGACCCACAGCTCCCCCGGGGGCTACGACGTCGCGCGCCTCAATGGTGCGCTACGGCAGAAAGACCAGGCGGGGTTTGCGATCGCCACGGTGATGGACGGCAAGGCGCTCTGGAGCGCAGCGAAGGAGCATGAGGCCAGCTCCACGACTCCTGACGCCTCCGAAAACGTCGCGCGGCTCGGCGGGACCGCCACGACCGCGCCACACCATGCGACGATCGACGGCTCGATCACGGACCAGGGCGACTCCTTCCTCGTGCCGCTCCAGTCCTGGGGCCGCACCTTCCCCGTGCGGGTGAACAAGGAGGATATGCCGAAGGTCTTCGCGGCAATCACCTACGGCACCGCTCTCCCGCCGCGAGCGCCGTCTCCGACCGCCTCCGCTCAAGAGCAGACTCTGGCGGACCTGCAGGCAGGGCACAACCCCGATTCCGACAGCAGGGATGAGACAGCCGCCCCGCAGCCGCAGACCGACGAGATCCAGGAAGACCCGGAGCCGCCGTCGGAGAGAGCGCCGGATCCGGCGACCTCCACCCCGGTCGAGGAGGTGACCTGGATCGTCGACAAGGCCGTCAAGAACACCATCTGGCGGCCCGACACGGGCTTCCTGAGCCGCGAGAAGGCGAAGCGCGGTCTCCCCGCGATCGCCGCCCAGCTGAGCGGCGGCGGCTTCCCCAGAGATCCTGGGACGGCGAAGGAGCAGCTCGGAGGGCGCTTCCCCAAGGGACCGCTGCTCAGCGACGCCGAGTGGGGCGCCTTCGAGCAGCTCTCCTCCACCCCCCAGGGGCAGAGCTGGCTCAACGCCTCCGGCATGCTCACCCTCGACGAGGTCAAGAAGTACCTGTCGGGTAAAGACGTCGACAACCCCGAGCGGTTCCGCGGCTTCCACCAGCTCCACAAGGCCAGCAAGGTCGTGCTCGCAAGCTACGTCTCGCGCCAGATGAACGGTGGCGAGGACGGCAAGCGCTTCGAGGGCACCCCCCCAGCCGCGGTCGCCATCTCCATGGAGGCGGAGCACACGACCGACCCGGCCAGGAGAGCGGAGCTCAAGAGGCTCATCGACCAGGGCATCGTCGAAGAATGGTCGAAGACCCTCGAGTACACAGAGCCCAACGACGATGCGAACACGGCCATCGACAAGGGCGCCGTGCTCGACCCGAAGAAGAAGTTCCTTCAGCAGCCAAAGAAGCTCTCCAAGCAAGAGGTCGTCAACAGGCACCGGCAGTCGCTCGTGGTGCTCAAGAACGTCTTCCACCTCCTCCAGGAAGGCGCAGAGATCTACGACGACAGCGCCAAGAGCCATGTTCCGCTGAAGGACGCGCCCGTCGCCAAGCTCCTTTCGCACGGCGGCCGCGTCAACGTCCAGGTCCCCGCGGGCAGCGCTCCCTACGCGCTGACCGAGCTGCTCGGCATCACCGACAAGCACGGCAACCCCGCGACAGGCGTGTTCAAGCGCTCCTTCGGGACGCACCACGTCGCGCTCAGCGATGGCAAGTTCAAGGAGCAGGGCGGAGCGCTCGCCGCCGTCAAGTCCAAGCTCGACGACACAGAGCTCTACGGCATCAACCTCACCATCGGCGGCCTCGGCCTCAAGGACTTCAACGGCGACGTCATCGTGCCCGACGGCGCCCATGGCCACATGTTCATCGGATACCGCCCGCCCAGGGACGACAGGCCCGGCGCCCTCCAGATCGGCATCGAGACCACGGGGCCTAACGCCCCAAGCACCGTCGGCTACGTCCACAACTGGCGCTCCACCGAGAAGACGGCCAATCCCATCTCCAGCGTCGGCGGCCTCAAGGCGGACAAGATCGGCGACGACCAGATCAAGAACGCTCGCACCGTCGACCTGAGCAAGCTCGGGAGCAACTGGGCCAAGACACTCAGGGACCGCGCCGACAGGTTCGAGCAAGACCTGGCGCTGCGGGGCAAAGACGCCCTCACCGAGCTCGTCGGCCCCCGCACCCAGCCGCCTCAAGAGCTCCAGGACGCCCAGCAGCGTGCCTCCGAGCAGCGATCGGATCGGCCCGAGCCGGAGTCGCGGGACGACGATCGTCGTGATCCGCCCGGTGATGCCCCGCCGGATACGGTACGAAGCGCCCGCGCTCCCGCCGTAGACGAGGGCTCCTCCAGAGGCGACGGTCAAACGTCGCCGGACGCGCCGGAGGACATGCTGGCCGGGTACAACCCCGATTCGGACAGCAGGGACGAGGCAGCCGACCCGCAGCCGCAGACCGACGAGATCGAGGAAGAGCCGGAGCCGCCGTCGGAGAGAGCGCCGGATCCGGCGACCTCCACACCCGTCGAGGAGGTGACCTGGATCGTCGACAAGGCCGTCAAGAACACCATCTGGCGGCCCGACACGGGCTTCTTGAGCCGCGAGAAGGCGAAGCGCGGTCTCCCCGCGATCGCCGCCCAGCTGAGCGGCGGCGGCTTCCCCAGAGATCCTGGGACGGCCAAGGAGCAGCTCGGAGGGCGCTTCTCCAAGGGACAGCTCCTCAGCGACGCCGAGTGGGGCGCCTTCGAGCAGCTCTCCTCCACCCCCCAGGGGCAGAGCTGGCTCAACGCCTCCGGCATGCTCACCCTCGACGAGGTCAAGAAGTACCTGTCGGGTAAAGACGTCGACAACCCCGAGCGGTTCCGCGGCTTCCACCAGCTCCACAAGGCCAGCAAGGTCGTGCTCGCAAGCTACGTCTCGCGCCAGATGAGCGGTGGCGAGGACGGCAAGCGCTTCGAGGGCACCCCTCCAGCCGCGGTCGCCATCTCCATGGAGGCGAGGCACACAACCGACCCGATCAGGAGAGCGGAGCTCAAGAGGCTCATCGACCAGGGTATCGTCGAGGAATGGTCGAAGACCCTCGAGTATACCGAGCCCAACGACGATGCGAACACGGCCATCGACAAGGGCGCCGTGCTCGACCCGAAGAAGAAGCTGCTTCAGCAGCCAAAGAAGCTCTCCAAGGAACAGGTCGTCGACAGGCACCGGCAGTCGCTCGCCGTGCTCAAGAACGTCTTCCACCTGCTCCAGGAAGGCGCAGAGATCTACGACGACAGCGCCAAGAGCCATGTCCCGCTGAAGGACGCGCCCGTCGCCAAGCTCCTGTCGCACGGCGGCCGCGTCAACGTCCAGGTCCCCGCCGGCGGCGCTCCCTACGAGCTGACCGAGCTGCTCGGCATCACCGACAAGAACGGCAATCCCAGGCCCGGCGTGTTCAAGCGCTCCTTCGGGACGCACCACGTCGCGCTCAGCGATGGCAACTTCAAGGAGGAGGGCGGGCACTTCGCCGCCGTCAAATCCAAGCTCGACGACACAGAGCTCTACGGCATCAACCTCACCATCGGCGGCCTCGGCCTCAAGGACTTCAACGGCGACGTCATCGTGCCCGACGGCGCCCATGGCCACATGTTCATCGGATACCGCCCGCCCAGGCCGGGGAGGCAGGGCGCGCTCCAGATCGGCATCGAGACCACCGGCCCGGGCGCGCCAAGCACCGTCGGCTACGTCCATAACGTGTTTTCCACCGAGAAGACAGCCAACCCCATCTCCAGCGTCGGTGGCCTCAAGCAGGACAAGATCGGCGACGATCAGATCAAGAATGCTCGCACCGTCGACCTGAGCAAGCTCGGGAGCGACTGGGCCAAGACACTCAGGGACCGCGCCGACAGGTTCGAGCAAGACCTGGCGCTGCGGGGCAAAGACGCCCTCACCGAGCTCGTCGGCCCCCGCACCCAGCCGCCTCAAGAGCTCCAGGACGCCCAGCAACGCTCGGGAGAACCCGCGCAGGAACCGCGGGACAACGATCGACGTGATCCGCCCGGGGATGCCGCGGCGGACATGCTGGCAGGGTACAACCCTGCTTCGGACACCGGGGGTGAAACAGCCGCCCCGCAATCGCAACTGGACGAGATCCAGGAAGAGCCGGAGCCGGCGTCAGAGCGAGCGCCGGATCCGGCGACCTCCACCCCGGTCGAGGAGGTGACCTGGATCGTCGACAAGGCCGTCACGAACACCATCTGGCGCACCGACACGGGCCCCCTCAGCCGCGACAGGGCCAAGCAAGGTCTCTCCGCGATCCAGGGCCCGCTGAGCGCCAGCGGCTTCCCCCCCGACCCCACGACGGCCAAGGAGCAGCTCGGAGGACGCTTCCCCGGGGGACCGCTGTTCAGCGACGCCGAGTGGAGCGCCTTCGTGCAGCTCTCCTCCACCCCTCAGGGGCAGACCTGGCTCAACGCCTCGGGCATGCTCACCCACGAGCAGGTCGAGCAGTACCTGTCGGGTAACGACGACGACAATCCGGAGCGATTCCGCGGCTTCGACAAGCTTCACAATGCCAGCAAGGTCGTGCTCGCAAGCTACGTCTCGCGCCAGATGAACGGCGGCGAGGACGGCAAGCGCTTCGAGGGCACCCCGCCGGCCGCGGTCGCCATCTCCATGGAGGCGAGGCACACGACCGACCCGAGCAGGAGAGCGGAGCTCAAGAGGCTCATCGACCAGGGCATCATCGAGGAATGGTCCAAGACCTTCGAGTACACACAGCCCAACGAAGCGGCCACCACGGCCATCAACAAGGGCGCCGTGCTCGCTCCCAAGTCGCTCCTCAATACCGTCACCTTCACCAATGGCAAGAAGCTCTCGAAGGACGAGGTCATCAAGCGGCACGGCCAGTCGCTCGAGGTGCTCAAGAACGTCTTCCACCTCCTCCAGGAAGGCGCAGAGATCTACGACGCCGACGCCAAGAGCCATGTCCCCCTACAGGACGTGCCCGTCGCCAAGCTCCTGTCGCACGGCGGCCGCGTCAACGTCCAGATACCCCCCAGCAGCTCTCCGTACGCGCTCACTGAGCACCTCGGCATCACCGACAGCAAGGGCAAGCCAAGGCCCGGCGTGTTCAAGCGCTTCGCCGGCACCCACCACGTCTCGTTCGCAGATGGCGAGTTCAAGGAGCAAGGCGGGCACCTCGCCGCCATCAAGGCCAAGCTCGACGACACAGAGCTTTACGGCATCAACCTCGCCGTCGGCGGACTCGGCCTCAAGGACTTCAACGGCGACGTCATCCTCCCCGACGGCGCCCACGGACACTTGTTCATCGGCTACCGCCCGCCCAAGCCGGGCAGGCCCGGCGCGCTCCAGCTCGGCATGGAGACCACCGGCCCGAACGCGCCAAGCACCGTCGGCTACGTCCACAATTTGCGCTCCACCGAGAAGACAGCCAACCCCATCTCCAGCGTCGGCGGCCTCAAACAGGACAAGATCGGCGACGAGAGCACCAAGAACGCCCGCACCGTCGACCTCGGAAAGCTCGGGAGCGACTGGCGCAAGACCCTCAAGGACCGCGCCGACAGGTTCGAGCAGGACCTGAAGCAAAAAGGCAAAGACGCCCTCACCGAGCTCCTCGGCCCCCGCACCCAGCCGCCGCAAGAGCTCCAGGACGCCCAGCAACGCTCGGGAGAGCCAGACCAAGCTCCCCGGGACAACGAGCCCGGTGATGCCCCGGCGGGTACGGCGCAGCGGACCGGAGCGCCGGCGAACGTGCTGGCAGGCTATAACCCCGCCCTGGACGGCGAGAGCGTGGCCCTCGACCCGCAGTCGCACACCGACAGCGCGCAGGTCGAGCCGAGCCCACGGCGCCAGGACAAGACGCTCGACGAGCTCCTCAGCTCGCTCGACGAGCAGAGCCGCGCGTGGTCCGGCCCGGCGAACGACGACCTCAGGCAACAGGCCGCAGACAGCCTGGCAGGCCTGCTCGAGTCGCTGAACGTCGACCGCGCGATCGTGGACAGGCTGCGCGAGCTCATCGCAAACCCCGCGTCGCTGTCGCAATCCGCCTTCAGCAACTGCGGCATCAGCAGCGCCCTCTACACGATGCTGAAGGGCGATCTCGCCACCACCTCGCACCTTGTCGCCGCGCTCTTCACCGGCCGGCTGCTCGGCCGGTTCGCGCAGGCGCCCGGGGCTCGCGAGCTCGGGGCGAAGCAGGACCAGGGCCAGGCGGCGCTCAGCGAAGACCTCGACATCCTCCGGCGCGTGATGACAGGAGAGATCCCGCGCGCCCTCGGCCCGGCTCCGACCCGGCCGCTCGTCAACGGGCTCAAGACGGCCGGGGCAAAGCGCGGCGGCCTGACCCGAGCGGCGGACCGGCAACAGCTGGATCGCCACCTCCTCGACCACCTGCTCGCCCGAGGCCTGGCCGAGCTCCTCGGACAGGACGCCGTCGCGCAGCACGGGAAGCGAACCGACGACGCCAGCCAGCCCGGCGTCGTGGCGGCGGAAGGCGACCTGCTCCTCTCGGCGAACTCGATCGCATCCCTCATGCGCAACGCGCTCGGGGCGGAGGTCGAGGTCACGAGCGGCGGCCCCTCCGCTGACGACGTCGCGCGCATCAACGAGACGCTCAGGCGCACGGATCGAGCAGGGTTCGCGGTGGCGACCGTGTCGAACGGCAAGGCGCTCTGGGAAGCGGCGAAGAAGCACCGCGACGGCGACAACGACAACGACGCGACGCCTCGCGCCCCCGCGACAGTCGCGCCGCTCGGCACGGGCGAAGGCCAGAGCCGGCACCACTTCGCGATCGACGGCGAGATCAAGGCCGACGGCGACGCCTTCATCGTGCCCGTCCAGTCGTGGGGGCAGTCGTTCCCCATCCGGGTGGAAAAGGCCGACATGCCGCGGCTCTTCGACGCGATCACCCTCGGGACCTACCCCCCGCCCCGCGCCCCGGCCCTCGGCGCCCCCACCCAGCAGCAAGCGCCGGCGCACCTCGAGTCGCGCGGTCGGTCCGGAACGACGGTGGACGCCGCGGACCCACGCGACCAGCTCGCGGGAGCTCCCGCGAGCCAGCACGAGACCCACATCGCCGGCGGGCCTGCCGTGGCGCCGGGAGCGCTCGCTCCCGGAGCGGTCCAGCTCACGCCGTCAGGCGACCTGTACGCGGCCCTCCTGGGGCACGTCCCAGAGCAGCGCCTGACCGAGGTGACGAGCCTCGCCGTCGGGATCATCGACTCGCAGCTCCTCCCGCAGATCCTGGAGCTGCTGCCCATCGGCCTGCGCCCCGCCACGCGGCTGGCCGAGGAGATCGTCGCGAAGTGGCTGGCGTTCAACCCCGACTTGCTCGACCTGCCCGCCGGCGAGCTGAAGGGGCGCCTCGCAGCGCACGCCGAGCTCGTGCTGGGCATGCTCGAGCGCGACCGGGGTCGCTCGACGATCGGCCGAAAAGGCGGCTCCTCCGCCGCGGCGCCTGCCGCCGCGGCGGCGTCGAGCGCCCCACAGCCCCCCGAGGGGACACCTGCCCCTCAGGAGGGATTCAAGGACAGAGCGCAAGAATCCTCATCCGGCACGAGCAGCGCTGCAGACACGAGCAGCGATGCCGGCGCACCCGGGATGACGACCGAACCCGAGGGCTATGTAAGCCTGTTCGCCGACCTCAAGGACTCCGACTTCGGCGTTAGCGCCGAGGAGCACAAGCAGAAGGAGCGCGCGGCGCGGAACCAGGAGAAGCTCGAGAAGCCCGCTCGCGGCGAAGATCCTCAGAAGCGCGCTATCCCCGAGTGGATCTGGGGTGTGCCGCACTACGCAGCATTGCAGACCGCGCTGCTCGCGCACTTCGATGACGACGCGGTGCAACGCGCGCTCGCCGAGCTCCTGGCAACTACCGAGAGCGCGGAAACTCCGGTGCCTTTCGCGGAGTTCGTGGCCATCGCGCTCAAGGAACCCCACGACGCCGAGAGCCTGAAGCAGGAGTCCGTGAAGTTGTTCGGTAGCTACCAAGGCGAGATGCGCAAGCTCGTCTACGACGCCACCAAGGCGCTGGGGGCCCTCGACTGGGCCGAGCACGTGCCGGACTTCGATATCGAGGCGCTGCGCGAGCCGCCGCCGCCCCCGCCGACGGGCGACGCGGAGCCACCGCGCTCGGTCCTCAAGAGGGGCCAGGAGGGACGCTGGGTCACCCGCGCCGAGCTCGAGATCATCAATCGATCCATCGGCGAGCGCGCGTTCGCCGGCATGCTCGCGCGCGCCATGAACAAGGGCAAGATCTCGGGCACCCGCGCGACCATCGAGCAGCTGGTCCGCCAGGCCGAGCGCTTGGCGGCCCCGGAGCTGTCGCCGCCGCTCGCGTCCACCTCGCTGGTGGTCGACACCAACCTGGTCGAGGCGCTCTTGACGCCGCCCAAGGAGCTGCCGCTCGCCAAGCGTTACCTCCGCGATCAGCTGGACGAATTGATCCGCGAGCACGGGATAACCGACCTGCGCCTCGCCAACATCAACCTCGGAGAGCTTTTCCAGCACGACAGCATCGTCGGACGCACGTTCACCACCAGCGATGGGCGAGAGATCCCCTGGTACGGCGTCCGGGTCGACGACGACCGGCGCGACGACATGGCCGATTACGCGCTGGGGTTCGAGCAGCTCGCGAGCGGCTCGGTCGGCGAGAAGAAGGGCAGCGCCGACCGCAGCATGGTCGCCGACGCCTTCTTCTCCGACCGCGAAAGCGACGAGGACGGCGCGCCCGCGGTGCCTCATTTCGCCACCGCCGATCACGGCATCCTGACGCCGCTCTTGAGCTTCGCCGGCATCGACGCGAAGACGCGCGGAGAGAAGGCGTTCATCGACTTCGTCAAGGAGAACACCCGAAGCGGAACTCCTTATTTTGAGCCGGAGCTCAAGAGCCGCAAGCTCAAGGCACATACGATCCTCCACCTGGAGACGGCCGGGCACGCCGCGGCCAAGGACGCCCAGCTCGCCCAGAGCGAGCCCATCGGCGCTGCGCTCCTCGACACCCCCGTCGGCGCCACCCACCGGGTCCATGACCTCATCTCGCTCATCCGCGCGTTCGGGTTCGACGTCTACATCGTCGGCGGCGCGGTGCGCGACGCCCTCAGCGGCAAGAAGCCCAAGGACGTCGATCTCAAGACGAACATGCCCATGTCGCGGCTCGAGGAGGTGCTGCGCACCGACCCAGCGTTCAAATCCCTCCCCGTCACCGTCGTCCCCGAGCTGCGCCTTCTCCAGGTCGGCGGCGTCAACACCATGGTGGACATCACCTCGGGCGACGACACCAGCGTGCAGGGCCCGCTCGACGTCATGGCCGACGCGCAGAAGCGCGACTTCCGCATGAACGCGCTCTACCTCGACGAGAACGGCTTCGTGGTCGATCCGCTCGACGGCGCCATCGAGGATCAGCTCGTCGGCAGGCTGCGCTTCGTGGCCGACCCCGGCCCGACCGCGCCCGTCGAGGAGCGGCAGAAGGCGGTCGTCGAGCACCTGCGCCGCACGCCGTGGAACCTCGGCCGCGCGCTCAAGTTCTATCAGCGCGGCTACGAGCTCGAGCCCGAGATCCTCCACGCCGTGCTCGACAACGCCGAGAGCATCCTCGCGTCGATGAAGGAGCGCGAGGCGCCGCTCCACGCCAAGTCGCTGGTCCTGCACGCCACGCGGGCCGAGTCGCCCACGGGTCTGGCCGAGATCATGCAAGTGCTCGGCTTCTCCCCCCAGGCGATCCGCGAGATCATCCCCGACGATGTGGCCGGTCGCTTTGACGACGAGAGCCTCGCGTACGAGAACGACGTCCTGCCGCGCTGGCGCGAGACCCCCGACGACGACGGCACGGGGTATCCGCTGGCCGCGCCGGAGATGAAGATCGACCTCGCCACCGGGCGGATCTATCAATACCGCTTCCACGCCATTGCGCCGCAACAGGAGGGGCAAGCGGGGGAGCGCGTCATCATCGACGTGGACCTGAGCGACCACAACCAGCCAGGCCACCACGCGCCGCACTACCACGTCTACCGCTGGCGCAAGCGCGACGGCCAGTTCAAGTGGGACAAGAAGAAGAACGGCTTCTCCGACACTGGCCAGCCGGGACTGCCGGAGATCGCTGACGGCCGCTACCTCGGCCCCCAGCCGTGGCGGTTCGAGGAGGGGCTCGACAGCGGCGACTTCCTCGGCGTCGAGCGGCGCATCAAAGAGGCAGGCATCGAGCTCAGGAGCGACGGCGACCTCCTCGACCTGGGCGGGCAGGTCAAGCTGCACCCGAAGCGGCTGCAAGAGCTCGTTGACCGCGGGCAGCTCGGCAAGCTGCTCATGCTGGTCAAGAACCTGAACAACGGCATACCCTGGTCCTCCAGGGATCAGGCCACCGTCGATCTGTCCGGCTCGCACCGCGGCCAGGAGCGGCTGCGCTTCAAGCCGCAGCTGGACCTGGTCGTGCCATTCCTGCGCGACAGCGGCATCGAGGACCCCACCTCGATGGCGATCTTCGCCGAGAACGGCGAGATGCGGCACGACGCCCTGCTGCGGCTCTACGACCTGGTGAGCGGCGAAGAGCGCCAGGATCTGCGCCGCCCGGCGGCCGCGTTCGCGCGGGAGCGCGCCGAGAGCGTGAGCGAGTTCGTCGAGCGGTTCGAGTTCTATGTCGCCTCGATGAAGGGCAACCTGAGCGGCGCTGACGTCGAGGCTCTCTGGCAAGCGCAGCTGAAGGCGGCGCAGGAGGCCAGCGCCGTGGGCGACGTCACGCTCCGCGCGGGCGGCGAGCTGACGGAGCGGCTCGCGGAGGCGACCAGCGAGCTGCGCTTCGAGTCGGTGAGCGCCGCCGCCTACCACGCTGCCAAGCACGGCGACGAGTTCCTGACGCCGGAGGAGCGGGCTGCCAGCGTGCCGCCGAAGGACGCCGTTCGACGGTACCTCGACACCGCGCGCGAGGCCGTCCGCAAGGCCGTCCAGGCCGGCGCCGTCGAGGCGAGGATCGACGAGACCGGCGCGACAAACATCGTGCTCTGGGACGGCACGGCCAAGGTCATCGTCCGGGTCGGGCCGGACGGCACAGCGCACATCCTCAGCAGCTACGTCCAGGACCGCCGCAACACCGCGCCTGCGGCGGCGTTCACCCGCCCGGCGGGAACCGGCGCGTCGCTCTCCTGGCCCCGGTCGGGGCACGCCGCGACGCACGGCGCTGCCGAGCCCGAGAGCAGGGATCCGGCCGACCGGCTCGGCTCGTACAGCCCCTGGAACGGCGCCGCCGAGGGGACACAGGGCCCGCAAACCCCGCAAGCGAGCGGCGCGCCCGCTGCCCTCGACGGCGACGTCACCAATCTCACGCCGATCGACGCCCTGGTGAGGACGCTCGTCGAGAAGAGCGGCGCCTGGTCCTCCCCGCGCACGCTGGCGGACAAGCAGGAGGCCATCGCGCTCGTCACCGAGCTCCTGCAGCAGCTCGGCATGGACGCGAAGGTCGTCGACAGGGCGGGCGAGCAGGGCAAAGACGCGCCCGACGACGAGCACTCCGCCTGCACGTGCGTCCGCTAGAGCACCGATCCGCTTGAAGGCCGAGAATGAACCACAGAGCGCTCCCGGCGCGGAGCGACTAAGCTCGGGCCGCTCCAGGCCATGAAGTTCGTCCACGCCGCCGACCTCCACATCGACAGCCCGCTCCGCGGGCTCGACCGTTACCCGGGCGCCCCGGTCGAGCAGATCCGCGGGGCGACCCGCCGCGCGCTCGAGAACCTCGTGAGCCTCTGTCTCACCGAGGAGGTCGACCTCCTGCTCCTCGCGGGCGACATCTACGACGGCGACTGGAAGGACTACAGCACCGGCCTGTTCTTCGCCGCGCAGCTCTCCCGGCTGCGCGCCGCCCGGGTGGACGTGGTGCTCCTCTACGGCAACCACGACGCCGAGAGCAACATCACACGTCACCTGGAGCTCCCCGAGAACG
The DNA here is from genome assembly GCF_051521455.1 of Sorangium sp. So ce887. Classification (NCBI taxonomy): domain Bacteria; kingdom Pseudomonadati; phylum Myxococcota; order Polyangiales; family Polyangiaceae; genus Sorangium; species Sorangium sp. So ce887. Next base: position 10,023,240 of record NZ_CP150354.1, read on the forward strand.
CCCGCCGGCTCGATCCGCGCCGCCCCGAGTCCGTCGCCTTCGAGCGGCTCGGGGTCGTGGTCCACGGGCAGAGCTTCGCGACCAAGGCGGTCACCGACGATCTCGCGGCGGGCTACCCGGACGCGCTGACAGGCCTCTTCAACATCGGCATGCTCCACACCTGCCTGGGCGGCCGCGAGGGCCACGACAACTACGCTCCTTGCAGCCTGAGCACCCTGGCCGGGAAGCGATACGACTACTGGGCGCTCGGCCACGTGCACACGCGAGAGGTGCTGTCGGCGGATCCGTACATCGCCTTCCCCGGCAACCTCCAGGGCCGCCACGCCCGCGAGACCGGCGCGAAGGGCGCCCTCCTCGTCACGGTGGACGACGGCCGCATCGCCTCGGTCGAGCACCGCCCCCTCGACGTCGTGCGCTGGTGCGCCTGCGAGGTCGATCTCTCCCCGGCGGCGAGCGCCGACGACATCGTGGATCTGACGCGGGAGCAGCTCGAGCAGCGCCTCGCCGAGGCGGACGGGCGCACGCTGGCCGCGCGGGTGATCCTGTGCGGCGCCACGCCGGCCCACGCCGCGCTCCGCGCCGATTTCGAGCGCTGGACAGGGCAGATCCGCGCGATCGCCAACGACCTCGGCGGCGGGCTCTGGATCGAGCGCGTGCTCTCCCGGACGCTGGCCCCGATCGAGGTGGGCGCGCTCGAGGAGCGGGACGACGCGATCGGCCAGCTCTCGCGGTCGCTGCGCGCGCTGCGCGAGGACGAGACGGGCCTCTCCTCGCTGCTGCGCGAGTTCGCGAGCCTCAGGAACAAGCTCCCCGCCGAGGCGCGCGAGGGAGACGACGCGATCCGCCTCGACGACCCGGCGTCCCTGCGCGAGGCGCTCGACGACGTGGAGCACACGCTGATCTCGCGGCTGCTCGGCGCCGGCGACGCGCCCTGATCGCCGGCACGGCGGCCGGGGTCGGATCCGACCCTGAAGGCGGGAAGGCAGGAATAAAATACCAATAAATTCAACAGTTTGTCGCCAGATCCGCCCGGGCGAGCGCGACCGCGCGGCGCGGCTTGACGGCGCGTCGATCTCCACCATGCATTCCTCCTGACGCACGCGCCTGCGCACTCGAGCATCGCCTCGAACGGCCGGGCGCGACGAGACGGGGGATCCATGGCCGACCAGATCGCTTTTCCGGAGCTGTTCCGTCCGAGGGGCCGCGCCGAGCCGCACTCCATCTACGCGCGCATGAGGGACGCGGGGCGCATTCATCGCCTCATCCAGCCTCGCCTCAACGTGCCTGTCTGGACGGCGACGCGCTACGACGACTGCGTGGAGCTCCTCAAGGATCCGCGCTTGATCCGGGATTCCCGCAAGCTCCCCGCCGAGCTGCGCGCGCGTTACCGCCCGCTGGGCGAACGCTCGATCCTGCTGAATCAGCACATGCTCGAGGCCGATCCGCCGGATCACACGCGGCTCCGGGGCCTGGTCCAGCGTGCCTTCTCGGTGAGGACGATGGAGGGGCTGCGCCCGCGCATCCAGGCGATCGCGGACGAGCTCATCGACGCCGTGGTGGACCGGCGTCGCATGGAGCTCGTGGCCGACTTCGCGTTTCCGCTCCCCATCGCCGTGATCGCCGAGCTCCTCGGCCTCCCGCTCGAGGATCGCGACCAGTTCCGCCGGTGGACCAAGATCATCCTTGGCGCCTCGGGCGATCTCGCGCTCCTGGAGCGCGCGATGCCCGCGGTGGAGGAGCTCGAGGCGTACCTCGCGGCGCTCCTCGCGGCGCGCCGCAAGGCCCCGCGCGACGACCTGATCGGCGCGCTCCTGCTCGCCGAGGAGCAGGAGCACAAGCTGAGCCCGGCGGAGGTCACGAGCATGGTGTTCCTGCTGCTCGTCGCAGGCCACGAGACCACGGTGCACCTCATCGCGAGCGGCGCGCTGCTCCTGTTCTTGCACCCCGAGGAGCGACGGCGGCTCGAGGGGGATCCCGGGCTCATCGGCTCCGCGGTCGAGGAGATGCTGCGCTGCGAGGGGCCGGCCGAGCTCTCGTCGATCCGCTGGCCGCTCGAGGACATCGAGGTGCTCGGCGCCCGCGTGCCGGCGGGAGAGGGGATCGTGGCGGGGCTCCTTTCGGCGAACCGGGATCCGGAGCACTTTCCGGATCCCGACCGCTTCGACATCTGCCGCTCGCCGAACCGGCATATCGCCTTCGGGAGCGGGATCCACTTCTGCCTGGGCGCCACGCTCGCTCGCATGGAGGCGGCCATCGCCCTCTCGACCCTCCTCCGGAGGCTCCCGCGGCTCGAGCTCGACATCCCGCCGGACGAGATCGACTGGGGCGAGTGGGCCTTGCTCCGCGGCCCGGCGGCGATGCCCGTGGTGTTCTGAGGGAGGGCGACAGGAACAGCGCTTCACCGGCCCCCGGGATCGCGCTCCCGGGGGGCGGCGCTCAGCCCGCCGAGCGGGCCGTCCGGGCGTAGGCGCGCAGCACCTCGGCCACGCTCCACGCCTGGGCGACGCACCCGCGGGGCGTGAACGGCGGCTCGGCGTCGAAGATCTCGCTGATCGACCCGGCGCAGGCCTCGTCGAGGTGAGGCGTGAAGCCCGCGAGGAGGCTCCGCGCCCCGGCGAGATCGGCGGGGTACACCTTCAGCCAGGCGTCGATGAAGGGGCCCATCAGCCACCCCCACACGGTGCCCTGGTGATAGGCCATGTCCCGCGCGCGGAGATCGCCGAAGTACTTTGGCTTGTAATCCGGGTGCCCCGGGGCGAGCGACCTGAGGCCCACCGGCGTCCAGAGCCGCTCCTTGACCTGATCGACGATCCCCTTCCAGCGGGCGGGGTCGAGGACCGGGTGCGGCAGCGAGATCGCGAAGATCTGGTTCGGCCGGAAGGCGTCGTCGGTGCCCTGCTCGCCGTCGATCAGGTCGTAGAGATGGCCCTGCTCCTCGCACCAGAAGCGCCGGTTGAACGAGGCATTGACCTGCTCGGCGGCCGCGCCGTAGCGCCCCGCCGCGCCGTCGCCCTCGGACTCGCGCACCCAGCGCTCCATCAGGCGGAGGGCGTTGTACCAGAGCGCGTTGATCTCCACGGCTTTCCCCCGGCGGGGCGTGACCACGTAATCGCCGACCTTGGCGTCCATCCAGGTCAGCTGATAGCCCTCTTCCCCCTGGCGGACGAGGCCGTCGTGCGGGTCGACGCGGATCCCGAAGCGCGTCCCGCGGGTGTGGTGCTCGACGATATCGATCAACGTGGGGAGGATGAGCCGAAGCGTCTCGCGATCGCCGGTGGTCGTCAGGTAGCGATCGAGCGCGTGGAAGAACCAGAGGGTGGCGTCGGCCGTGTGGTAGAGCCCGTCGTTCTTGCCCTCCGGGAACATGTTGGGGATGAGCCCATCCTTCACGTAATGGGCGAACGTGCGCAGGATGTAGCCCGCCTCGGTGTGGCGCCCGGTGACGAGCGTCAGCCCCTCCAGGCTGATCATGGTGTCCCGGCCCCAGTCGGTGAACCAGTGGTAGCCCGCGATGACGGTGCGCACCTCGTCCCCGGCGGCCCGGGCGCGCGCGGCGTCCTCGACGCGGCCCGCGGGGGTGATGAGGAACTGATCGGCGCCGAGGATGAGCTCCGCCGGCGGCCCGGAGCGCAGCTCGGGCGCCGCGGCGAGCAGGAGCCGGGTCCGGCGCTTGCGCTCGGCGCGCTGCACCTCGCCCGTGGTGAGGGCGTTGATCATCTCCCAGGGCTCGGTGGACGCGACAAGCGTCACGCTGCCGGAGACCGGGAGCTCGAGGCTGAAGCGGCCAGGGCTGTAGAACTCGCCGACGGCGTCGTATCCGCGGCTCTGCTCGATCCGGTAGCGGACGTTGCGCAGCCGGGCGCTGTCGATCCTGAACTCGGCCCGGGCGCCCTGGACCTTGAGCCGGAGCGGCGGCAGCTCGCTCGGCGACGCGAGCTCGTAGCGATCCTCGATCACGGTGAGCGCATAGGGGCCCGCCACCGGCCGATCGAGCGCGCCCTCGTGAGGGCGGAAGTTCACCCACGGCTGGAGCTCGATCTGGACCGGCCCTGCCCCCTTGAGGAGCGTGTACGTGACGTGGACCGTGTTCTGCCCGTGGGGCAGGAGCAGGCGCCGCTCGAACATCATCCCCGCGCCCTCGTAGCGCCACACCGGGAGCCCGGCCTCGAGGCGGAACTCGGCGAGATCGATGACCTGCGCGGCGCTGTCGTCGAGCCAGGGCTCCTGACCGCCGACCTGATACGCCTTGTCGTCCGAGGTGCGGATCCGGGTCGACAGATCGCTGAGCATCATGGTGCGGCCGAGGGGGGCCGGCAGCGCGGAGATCAGCAGTCCATGGAAGCGACGGGTCACCGCGCCCGAGATGGTGCCCGAGGCGTAGCCGCCGAGGCCGTTCGTGACGAGCCATTCCCGCGTGAGCGGGTCCGACCCGTGCTCGGCGTCGTCGTGCGAGGCGGGGCCGGTGCCCCGGGACCAGACCATCATCCGGCAGATCTCGTCAGCGTACATGCTTCTTGGGCTCCTCGGGGCGAGGGTTGGCGCTCGTCTTCTCGGGCAGCGGCGTGCCGACCACGGGGTGCAGGAGGATCGCCGCGTCGCCCGGGATGTGGACGCCCTCCTCGGCGATGACAGGTGGACTGCCTTGCCCCCCGTAACGGGGGGATTCGCTGGACCACAACGTCTCCCAGCGGCGCCCCGGCGGCGGGGCGATGAGCGGCTCCGGCAAGGACTCTCGATGGATGTCCCGCCCGAGGTTGACGAGGAGCAGCCGGTCGTCGCCGTCGTCGCCGAAGTAGCGGACGAGGAACGCATGGGCCGAGAGGACGGCGCCGTCGACGCCGCGCGGGCGCTGGGCCCGGATCACCGGATCGCGCCGGCGGAGCGCGATCAGGTCCTCGTGGAGGGCGTAGATGCCGGCGTTGCGCTCGCGCTCGGAGAAATCGAGCTTGCAGCGCTCGAACGTCCGCGGGTCGTCCGGGGCGTCGAGCTGCGAGCTCACCTCGGGCGCGGCGCAGGAGGGGAACTGCGCCAGGAACTCCGCCCTGCCCTTGCGCACGAGCGGGGCGAGATCGGGGTTGTGGTCCGCGAAGAACAGGAACGGCGCCGAGGACCCGAACTCCTGCCCTTGAAAGAGCATGGGCGTCCCGGGGGCGAGGAGCAGGAGGGCCGACATCGCCCGGACCTTCCCCGGGCACGCGAGGTGAGAGAGCCGCTCGCCCCTCGCCGTGTTGGCGACCTGATCGTGGTTCTCCAGGAAGAGGACGAAGCGGGCGGGATCCGCGTCGAGCGCGGGGGTCCCCCGCCGCTGCTTCTGCCACCTGTAGCGCTGCCCCTGGAAGAGAAACCCCCACTTGAAGGCGGAGATGAACTCCTGAGGGGAGCCCTCGTGATCCGTGTAATATGCCTCGTTGTGGCCGGTGAGCGCCACCTTGGCGCTGTGGTGGAAGTCGTCGTTCCAGATGGCGTCGAGCCCGTAGCCGCCCCGATCCTGAGCGCGGATCAGCCACTCTTCCTGGGACTCGTTCTCGGCCACGATGAACGTCTCCTTGTCCCCCGCGGCCTCCCGGACGCGGCGCGCGATCGCGGCGAGGATGTGGTCCTTCGAGCTGTCGTAGATGTTCTGGGTCGCGTCGACCCGCAGGCCGTCGAGGTGGAACTCCTCGATCCAGTAGCCGGCGTTGGCGATGAAGAACTCCCTCACCGCCCCGGATCGCGGGCCGTCGAAGTTGATGGCCGCGCCCCAGTCCGTCTTGTGGCGATCGGTGAAGTAATCCTTGGAGAACTGACCGAGGTAATTGCCGTCCGGGCCGAGGTGGTTGTACACGACATCGAGGATCACCCCGATCCCGGCGCGGTGCGCCGCGTCGACGAAGCGGCGAAAATCGTCGGGGCTGCCGTAGAGGCGGGTCGGCGCGAAGAGGCTCACGCCGTCGTAGCCCCAGTTGAAGCGGCCGGGGACCTCGGCGACAGGGAGCAGCTCGATCAAGGAGATGCCGATGCGGGCGAGCTCGGGCAGCTCGCGGGCGGCGGACTCCCAGGTGCCCTCCCGGGTGAAGGTGCCGATGTGCATCTCGTAGACGACTTGCCCCTTGAGCGGCGCGCCCCGGAAGGCCGCGTCGCTCCACGCGAACGCGCCGGGGTCGATCACCTCGGAGGGCCCGTGCGGCCCTTCCGGCTGCGAGCGCGAGGCGGGATCGGGCGTGAGCTTCTCGTCGTCGTCGAGCCGGAACCTGTAGCGGGTCCCGGCCGCGGCCGCCTGGACGAGCCCGGCGAAGTAACCGCCCTCCTCGGGCCGCAAGAGGGCGGTCTCGCCGCTCCCCGGCCCCGCCTCCAGGACGACCTCGACCCGGCGCCTGGTCGGCGCCCACACACGGAAGTGCGCTCCTTTTGCGGCGAGCACCTCTGCCCCCACGGGCAACCGTCTCTCCGTCTTTTTATCCGGCATTGCCATTCATTCTAGGCGGAACACACGTGACGTCCAGGACCGATAGGCGCGACGGCCCCTTTTGCAGTGGCTTTTGCTCACCTGGCTCCTCTGGCGAGCGCGACCGTGCCTTACGGAGTCGCCTGAGAGGGATCGGGGATCAACGGACGATGATAGGCGGCACAGACGAAGTGGACAGCTTTGCTTTGCACAGGTCCATGTGTTCTGGAGCTCGTGCCTGCCTCACCCCTTCTGGCGGGCTCCGGGCGGAGGAGAGCGTCCGATTCGCCTCATCGATCGAGCGCCGAGAGGAGCCGAGAGGGATGGACTGACAGGCTTCCGCGATCACGGGTGGGCGATGACCACGAGCGTGCGCGCGCGCCGGAGCACGCAGCGCAGCGCTTGCGCCAGCGTCTCGGGGTCGAGCGCCGCGAAGCTCTCGTCGAGCACGACGACCTCGGCGCCCTGGAGCAGCGCGCGCGCGATGTAGAGCCGGCTCCGCTCGCCGTGCGAGAGCTGCCAGCCCGTCTCGCCCACCACCTGCTCCAGCCCTCCCGGCATCCGGCCGAGCAGCTCGCCGAGGCCGAGCTCGCAGCAGATCGCCTCGGCCTCCGCGAGGTCGTCGGGCCTCGGCGGCCAGCGCCTGCCCATGAGCAGGTTGTACGCGAACGTCCCGGAGAGCACGTAGTTCTCGTGGAACTGCGGCGCCGCGGCCACGCGACGGCGCCACGCGGCCGCGCCCAGGACGTGGCGATCGAGCCCGTTCAGCAGGAGCAGCCCTGCGTCGGGCGCGCGCAGCCCCGAGAGCAGGGCGCTCAGCGTCGACTTCCCTCCCCCCGAGGGCCCCTCGAGCAGGATGCGGTCGCCCGCCGCGATCCGCAGCGAGACGTCGATCACCGCCGGGCGAGCCCTGCCCTTGTGCCGGAAGGACAGCTCGTGCGCCTCCAGGACCGGCGCGCGGCTCTCCACGTCCGGGCCGCCCGCGGCCCCCGGCGTGGGGGGCGGCGTGCGCCCCGCGTCGGGCGGCAAGGGCGGCGGCGGTGTCCCGCCGCGGGCGGCCGCCTGGAAGAGCGTGGAGACCTGCTCCCACGCGATCGCCGCGCTGGCGAGGCTCGACAGGCCGGCCGATAGGCCCTGGAGCGCGCGGCTCGCGAGCAGGACGCCCCCCAGCGCCACCGCGTACGCCGCGGCGGAGCCGGAGCCCGCGAGGAACGGCGGCAGGAGGCCGGCGATGCCCGCGATGAGCCAGCCGCGCGGCATCAGCGCGCCGATCTCGATCTGGCTCCGGTCGAGCTCGCGCGATCGCAGCAGGTACTGGGCGAGCGCCTCGTCCTCGCCGTGGTGCCAGCGGCCGTGGCGCTCCTGGGCGAGGCGGGTCCGGTGGCCGACGAGGCGCTCGATCAGGTCGTGGGTCATCGCGAGCCGCGCGGAGGTCCAGCGCGCGCGCCGCCGGTAGAACCGCGCGCAGAGCGCGACGACAAGGACCGCCCAGGCGGCGAGCAGGACCGCGTGGAGCGCGCCCGCCGCGCCCTGGGCGAGCACGGCCGCCGCCGCGACGAGCTCGAAGGCCGACGCGACGGCCGCGACGCCGCCGCCCATCGCGAGCGCCTCGATCGCCTCGGACTCGATCACGCGGCCGAGGAAGCGGCCTGCGCCCTCGCTGCGCACCTCCTCGGCGTCGAGCGCGAGCGCGCCCGAGAGCAGGCGCTGCTTGATCAGGGCGCTCACGTCGATCGCGACCACGCCCGACAGCCACGACATGAGCTGGCGCAGCGGAACCACCGTCGCGAGCAGCAGCGCGCCGGCGAGGAGCCACCCCTCGTCGAGGTGGTCGTCGAGGATGCTGCGCCCCACGGTCATCCACACGAGGATCCAGAGCGCGTAGGCCGAGGCGTGGGCGGCCAGCAGGCCGAGCAGGCGGCGCGGGACCCGCGCGGCCGCGATCTGCCGCCGGAACGAGGCGCCCGGCGGCAGGCGCAGGCTCCAGATGCCGTCGAGGATCACGGGCCCGAGGCGCTCGCGGAGCAGGGCCTGCCGCGCGCGGCCGCGCCGCCGCGGCCGCACCCCTGCGCGCGCGAGGACGCGATCGACCTCCGGGAGCACCTGCGCCTCGAGCGGGCGGGAGATGCGGCGGGTGATCGCCTCGACCGGCACGCGCGCCGCGGAGCGGTCGGCGCGGAGCACCGAGAGCTCCCGCCCCCTGCGCCCCACGACGGCGAGGAAAGTGGGCGTCTCACCGCCGCGCAGCCACACGAGCGCTGGCGCGACGCGCAGGAGCGCGGCGTCGACCTCGTCGTAGCGCGCCGCGATCGGCTCCGCCTCGACACCGAGGTAGCCCGCGGCCTGATCGATCCACGCGCCGAGCGCGTCCGCGCTGCGGAGGTGTCCGGCGGTCGGGATGGGCGCGGCGACCGCGCGCGGGCTGAGGCCGCCCTGCAGCGCGAGCGCCTCGATCGCGTCGCCGAGGCGTTCTGCCGGCCACTCGAGGGCAGCGAGCGCGTCGACCGCCTCGCCCGGCCGCGGCCGCGCGCCCCACCCACGTTGCGCCTCCGCTCCGTCCGGCGGAGCTCCCCCCCCGTGTTCCGCCGCCGCCGTCACCTCCGCTCGCCCTCGGCCGGCGCTCCCGCGCCCTCGGCCGGCGCTCCCGCGCCCTCGGCCGGCGCTCCGGCGAGCCGCCCGCGAGCGACCGTCACCCGGCGCCACCCGCCGCTCGACCAGAGCCCTCGCTGCACGGCCGCCTCGGCCTCCAGCAGCGCGCGGTAGCGCGAGCCGGGGCGCGCCGCGAGCTCGGCGGGCGCCCCGTCCTCGACGACGCGCCCGCCGTCCACGACGAGCACGCGCTCGAACGAGCGTGTCTCGCCGACGTCGTGGGTGACGCACAGGAGCGTCGCGCGACGAAAGCGCCGTCGCGCCGTGGCGAGCAGCGCCCGGCGGCGCTCCCGGTCGAGGCCGCGGAACGGCTCGTCGAGGATCGCGAGCCGCGCCTCGCCCCGCAGCATCGCCCGGCCGAGGCGCACGCGCTGCCCCTCGCCGCCCGAGACGAGCCCTCCGCCCTCGCCGAGCAGGGTCTTCTGCCCTTCGGGCAGCCGCTCCAGCACCTCGCGCAGCTCGGCCTCGTCGACGACGGCGCCGAAGTCGGCCGCGTCGTCGGGCGCGCCGTAGCGGAGGTTGTCGAGGAACGACCGGTTCCAGATCTGGACCGCCGGGTCGACCCACGCGGTCTCCTCGCGCAGGGCGCGCACCCGCTCGCCGTCGAGCGGACGGCCGTCGACGAGCACCCTGCCCTCGCTCGCCCGGTGCCACCCGAGCAGGACCCCGACGAGGCTCGACTTCCCCGCGCCCGAGGCCCCCACGATCGCCACGTGGCTGCCCGCCGCGATCCGGAGATCCACCCCGTCGAGGATCACGTGACCGGCGGCCTGGATGCGCACGCGCTCGAAGGCGATCGCGCAGCCAGCGCCCTCGGCTCCGGCCCGCGCCGGCGGCGCCGAGGTCGCGGCGGACGCGTCGCCGGCGCGCGTCTCCTCCGGCGCGCCGAGCGGCTCGAGCAGGCGCAGCGCCGTGTTGCGGTGCGCCGGGTACTGGAGCAGCGCGCTCGCGAGCGCCTGCCCGATGGCCGGCAGCGCGAGCGCCCAGTAGAAGAGCAGGAGCGCCCGCGAGAGGGCGCCCCCGCGGGCGAGGAAGTCGCCGAGGATCCACGCGGCGAGCGCGAAGCCGAGCAGCGCCTGCGCCCCGTCGACCGCGAGGGCCGCGCGGAGCAGCGCGCGGCCGGCGAGCGCCCACTCCCCGAGCAGGCCCGCGTGCTGGCGCCGCACGGCCCGCTCCGCCGCGTGCGCCCGGATCGGCACGAGGCCGAGGAGGGCGTCGAGGTAGAAGCTCGTGAGCGCGCCGGCGTGGGTGCGCACGCGCAGGTCCCGCTCGATGAGGACGCGGTTCCCTGCGAACGGCAGCGCCAGCGCGAGCAGCGCGCACGGCACGGCGAGGCGCGCGCTCGCGGGATCGACCCAGACGATCGCGGCCGTGGTGACCGCGAGGTCGAGCGTCGAGCGGGCGATCTGGCCGCCGAACGCCGGCAGGGTGCGGAGCACGTGCAGGCTGTGGCCGCGCTGCGCCATGTCCGAGGCCGGGCGGCTCTGGAAGTAGCGATCGCCGATGCGCGGGATCTTCGCGAGGAACGACATCCGCAGCCGGACCTCGAGGTGGCGCCCGAGCCGGATCACCCCCGTGGCCAGCGAGAGATCGATGGCGAGCTCCACCGCGAGGAACAGGGCGAGGGCGCCGATGGCGGCGAGGCGCTGCTCGAACAGCGCGAGATCACTGGAGATCTGGAGCAACCCACGAAAGAGGAGGCTCTCCAGCACCACCGTCGCGACGCTGAGCAGGAGCGCGCCGGCGAGCACGGCGGGCGTCAGCAGCCCGTCCTCGCGGAGCATCCGGAGGAGCTCGCGCCCGGGCCGGACGTGGGGCTCCGCGAGGGCGGCGGCGAGGTCCGGGGGGAGGCGCACCTCGCTCGGAGGGGGCGTTTCCTCGGGGGCCTGGGACGCCGACGCGGCGGCCGGCGACGCGCCGCCGCGAGCCGCCGGGGCGCGGGCGTGGATCGGCGCACGGCGCCCGCGGATCCGCACGAGCACGGCGCCCCGCGCGACGACCCGCTCCTCCCCGCGCGGGCCGGCCGGCTCGGGGCGCGCCGTCCAGAAGGTGGGCGGGATCCTCTCCTCCCGCGCGGACTCGGGGCCCTGCTCGAGCAACGCGCCCAGCACGCGCGCGGCCTCGCGACCGCGGCCGAGGCCGCCGGAGCGCACGAGCGACGTGACAAGGCGCGCGCTGGCGTCGAGCGCCGCGATCGCGCGCCACCCCGGATCCGAGAGCGCCGCCTCGAGCGGCTGCGTCCCCGCGCCGAGCCACGCGAGCCGTCGCCCGAGCGGCCGCGTGAACCCGTCGCTCGTCGCCCAGGCGCGGAAGTCGGCCGCGGAGAGGGGCAGCTCGTGCTGGTAGAGCTCGCCCTCGAGCTGCCGTCGCGTGACCCAGCGGCGCCCGGTGCCCGGGTCCATGACCTGCACGAGGCCGCCGTGCCGGCGCCAGAGCACGACGATGTGGAGCGGCCCCGTCGACTGCCGCACGATCGCCAGGGCGGGCAGCGCCTGGGCCTCGTCGAGCAGCACGTGCTCGGGCGGGACGAGGATCTGCTGGGCCACGAGCCCGAGCTGCCCGGCGAGGTCCTCCAGGGTGTCGATGGAGGTGCCGTCCACGTCGGTCTGGCAGGCCTCGCGCAGGCGCCCGTAGCTCACGCCGATGCCGAAGCCCTCGAGCACGGACTTGAGCGTGGCCGGCCCGCAATCCATCGCCGAGGTCTGCACGACCTCGGGCGCGAGGAGCCTCCGCCGCGGGCTCGACGCTCGGCGACGGGGATCGGCGTTCGCTTGTCGCTCCGGCGCGGATCGGGGATCGGCGTTCGTCGTCCCCTCCTTCACCCGCCCGCTCCGCCGCGGACCCTCACGATCTGCCCCGCAGCGCGCAGCACGAGCGAGGCAGGCGAGACGCGCTCCATCTCGATGACGACGCTGCCGGGGAGCCCGTGCTGCATCGGGATCGGCGACGCCGGATCGGGGCGCACGCCGAGCTCCACGCGGATGCGGCCCTCCTGCGTCTCGCTGGCGACGCGGTCGACGGTGGTGGACAGGGTGCCGTACTCGGTCCACGGGAACGCATCGAGGCGCAGGCGTCCCTCCTGCCCCGCGCGGATCCGTCCGACGGACGACGGCGGGAACTCCGCGATCACCCTGAGCTCGCCGGGCGGCACGACGGCGGCCACGACGTCGCCTTCGCGCACGAAGGAGCCGGCCCGCAGCACCGCGATGTCGCCGACCCGCCCGGCGATCGGCGAGCGGATCTTGCGCCGCTCGATCTCGGCGAGCAGCGCCTTGATCGTCGCCTCCAGCACGAGCCGCTCCCCCTCGAGCGTGGCCGCCTCGCGGTCGAGCCGCGCGAGCTCTGCCTGCTGCTCGCTCTGCCCGGCGCGCCGCTCGACGTAGGCCCGCGCGGCGGCGCGGTCCAGCGCCTCGGTCGCCGAGCGCCTCGACTGCGCGTCGGCCGCGAGCCGCGCCGCTTCAGCCTCCGACACGAGCCCGTCCTGCCGCAGGCGCACGGCCCGCTCCGCCTCGAGCTCCTGGAACCGCGCGCCCGCCTCGGACTCCCGCAGGCGCGCCTTCGCCTCGCCGACGTGCGCGCGCGCCGCCTCCTCCCCGTCGCGCAGCGCCCGCGTCCGCGCCGCGATCTCGGCCCGGAGCGGCCCCACCTGCCCTGCGATCGCCGCGAGCCGGGCCTGCTTGTCGTCGATCTCGCGGCGGAGCGGCTCCACGTCGAGCGCGATCAGGACGTCGCCCGCGGCGACCTCGGCCCCGAGGTCGAGGTGGACCGCGGCGACCTTCCCGTCGAGCGGCGCCTCGACGCGGTGCGCCGCCTGCCCCACCTCGAGGCGCGCGCTCACGCTCGCCTCGTACCGTCCGACGCGCGCGAGGAAGAACCACGCGAGCCACGCGCCGAGCAGGACCGCGCCGATCGCGACGCCGGCGATCGAGCCGCGGTGGCCGTCGGTGGCGATCGCGTGGATCGAGCGTGAGAACCCGGCGGGCATCGGTGATTGCGTAAAGATACACGAGCGAAGCAGGCTCAGGAAGTCACGCCCATCGCCCGGGTGAGGCGATGAACATAGCAAAAACTTAACGTGCGCGGCGGGGCGATCGGGTGAATCCTGTCCTCGGCGGCTCCGCCGCAAGGCAGTACATCCTTATTGGAGGTTTCCCATGGCTGATATCGATCGTGATCCCGAGCAGAACGAGCAATCGGAGCAGGTGCCCTTCTTCGCTCGCTTCCTGGAAGATCAGAAGCGCATCCGCACCGGCGTCAAGGCCGGCGGTGGCTTCGCGACGAAGAAGTACCCCTCGGACAGCGATGAAGTCACCACGATGAAGTACCCGTCGGACGGCGACGACGACTTGCCCTTGAAGTAAGCCCCGAACGGCGCGCGGTGGGTCGCTGGAGTCGCTGGAGTCGCCGGCTCAGAGCGGCGCTTGGTCACGCGTAACCAAACGCAACCAATCTTAACACTATTCAACACAGCTGAGCGCTCTCGGCTGCAAGACAACCGCAGCAACGGAATCAGATCGCCGCAATCGTGCCCAAATCGTGCCCAGGGTATCCGCGGGCTTGCCTCCCCGCCTGGTTGCTCTTTAAATTGGCTCTCTTGTCCTCGGCGGCGTCGCCGCCACAGCAACCTGGAGGTTTCCCATGGCTGATACCGATCTCCGTGAGCCCGAGCAGCAAGAGCAGAAGAATGACGCCGAGGCGGTGCCCTTCTTCGCTCGCTTCCTGGAGGATCAGAAGCGCGTCCGGACCGGCGTCAAAGCCGGCAAGCCCACCGCCCAGACGCTGAAGTACCCGTCCGACCAAGAGGATGGCCCCATCTTCACCACGCTGAAGTACCCGTCGGACGGCGACGAGGCCTGAGCGTCGCATGAGCCGCCCGCGCCCGTGCGAGAGAGGCATCCTGACGTGACGACCGCGGACGCGAATGTCCTCCTGGTCTCACATTCGCAGGACGACTTCGGGATCGGGCGCGTGGCGGACGCGCTGCGGCGGCGCGGCGCTCGCCCCGTCCGCCTGAACGTCGACCGCTTTCCTCGCAGCATCACCCTCTCGACGGCGCTCGGGGCCGGCGGCGTACGCCGCCGCTTGGAGGACGCCGGGGCCGCGATCGGCGGGGAAGAGATCTCCGCCGTCTGGCTCCGGCGCCTCTGGGCGCCCGACCTCGGCGAGGGCATCCCCGAGGAGTACCGCGCCGCCTGCGTGCGCGAGTCGATGGCGGCGCTGACCGGCTGGCTGCGCGGGCTCCCCGCGCGGCGATGGATCAACGAGCCGGCGGCCGAGGAGCGCGCCCACGACAAGCTGCGCCAGCTCGCGGCGGCGGCGTCGGTCGGCCTGCGCATCCCCGAGACGCTGGTGACGAACGACCCGGCCGAGGTCCGCGGCTTCTTCGCGCGCCTCGGCGGGAACGTGGTCGCCAAGATGCTCACGCCCTTCTCGACGAGCCTCTCGGGCGGCGCGCCCTTCGTCTTCACGCACGCCGTCGCGGAGGCCGATCTCGACGCCCTCTCCGGCCTGCGCCAGAGCCCCATGGTCTTCCAGGAGCGCATCCCCAAGGCGCGCGAGCTGCGCGTCGCCTGCGTCGATGGCCGGTGCTTCCCCGGCGCGCTCGACGCCTCCCTCTACGAGTCGATCGCCGTCGACTGGCGCCACCCGGACGTCACCCACGCCGGCATCCGCTGGGAGCAGGACGCTCTCCCGCGCGACGTCGAAGCGCAGCTCGGCGCGCTCCTGCGCGCCCTCGGGCTGGTCTTCGGGGCCGTCGATCTCATCCGGACGCCGGACGGGGAGCACGTCTTTCTCGAGGTCAACCCCGCCGGCGAGTGGGGCATGCTGGAGCGGGATCTCGGCCTGCCGATCGCCGATGCGCTGGCGGAGGCGCTGCTCGCTCCGACGGAGAACCCGTGACAGTCCTCATCATCACGCACAGCGAAGACAACGAGTGTATCGCCCGCGTCGCCGACGCGATCGCCAGGCTGGGCGGCCGGGCCTTCCGCTTCAACACCGACGCTTTCCCGCACGGGGCGCGGCTCGCGCTGGCCTCGGGGCCCGGGGCGGGCCGCTCCACGCTGAACACCGAGGAGGGCGAGCTCGATCTCGGCGACGTGACCGCCGTCTGGTATCGCCGGGTCGCTCACGGCCGCGGGCTGCCCGCGTCGATGGACCCGCAGCTCCGGAGCGCGTCGGTCCAGGAGGCGAAGCAGACCGTGGAGGGCATGCTGGCGGCGCTCCGCGTCCCGCAGGTCGACCCCTTGCCTGCGGTGCGCTTCGCGTCGAACAAGCAGGTGCAGCTCGACATCGCCCGCGAGGTCGGCCTCGACACGCCGCGCACGCTCACAACCAACGACGAAGGCGCGGCGCGGGCCTTCGCGGCGACCTGCCCGGGCGGGGTGATCGCCAAGATGCTCTCGTCGTTCGCCGTCTACCGCGACGGCGAGGAGCACGTGGTCTTCACGAACGCCCTCGGGGCCGAGGACCTCGCGGACATGCGCGGGCTCTCGCTCTGCCCGATGACCTTCCAGGAGAAGATCCCGAAGGCGCGCGAGCTGCGGGTGACGGTCGTGGGCGAGCGCGTCTTCTCGGCCTCGATCGACTCGGAGGCGGCGCCTGGGGCCGAGGTCGACTGGCGGCGGCAGGGGCTCGAGCTCATCGACGCGTGGCGCAAGGACGCGCTCCCGCCCGACGTTGAGACCGCGGTGCTCCGGCTGATGGATCAGCTCGGCCTCAACTACGGCGCCCTCGACATCCTCCGCACGCCGGACGGCCGGCACATCTTTCTCGAGGTCAATCCATCCGGCGAGTTCTTCTGGCTGGAGCGGACCCCCGGGCTCCCGATCAGCGAAGCGCTCGCCGAGGTGCTGCTCGGCAAGGCGCCGCGCCGCGGCTCGTGGAGCGCCTTCCTGCACGCGCCCGTGACGCAGCACCGCTGAGCCGCGCGCTCGGCACAGCCCGCCCGCCGCTTCCGGCACAGCCCGCCCGCCATCTCAGCGGACGGGCAGCGATCGCGCCGGCTCGCGCCGCGTCGCGCCGCGTCGCGCCGCGAGGAGCGCTTGACAACGCGCCGAGGTTTCGCACTTGCTATCCGTTCAGGGGAGGGCACAGCCCCCTGCGTTCAGCGGGCGACCTCGTGAAGATCCTAGAGCTCCACCTCCTCGCGTTCGGTCCCTTCACGGATCTCCGGCTCGACTTCTCCTCGCCGTCGCCGGGCCTCCACGTCATCTACGGCCCCAACGAGGCCGGCAAGAGCACCGCGCTCCGGGCGATCCGCGGCCTGCTCTACGGGATCCCGCACATCACGCCCGACGCCCACCTGCACCACAACACCGATCTCCGCGTCGGCGGACGGCTCGCGGGCAGGGGCGACGCGGCGCTCGCGTTCGTCCGCCGCAAGGGGCGCGTGAAGACGCTCCGCGATCCGGACGACAACCCCCTCGACGACGCCGCGCTCGCGCCGGTGCTCGGCGGCGTGACGGAGGAGCTCTTCCGGACCTCCTTCGGGCTGGACCACGAGACGCTCCGGCAGGGCGCCGAGGCCCTGCTCCAGGGCAAGGGCGACGTCGGCCAGAGCCTGTTCGGCGCGGGGCTCGGCGGCCCGGGGCTGCAGCAGCTCCTCGCCAAGCTGCGCCAGGAGGCGGACGAGATCTTCACGCCCCAGGCGAGGACCCGCCCGCTCAACGAGGCGATCAAGACCTTCGAGGAGGCGCGCAACCGCGCCAAGACCGCCGCGCAGCCGCCCGCGGACTGGACGCGCAAGCGGCAGGAGATCGACTCGGCCAGGGCCGAGCAGGAGCGCGTCGACGCGGAGCTGCGCGCGCTCCGGGCGACCGACAAGCGGCTCCGGCGCGCGCTCCGCGTGCTCCCGCTGCTCGAGGCGCGGCGCGCGATCGCCGGCCGGCGCGCCGCCCTCGGCGACGTCGTCCTCCTGCCCGAGGGCGCGCAGCGGGATCGCGAGGACGCGCAGGATCGCGCCGCCGACGCGGCCGCCCAGGCGGAGCGGCTCCGCGCCGACATCGAGGAGCTCGAGGCCCGCCACGCCGCGCTGCACGTCCCCGCGTCGCTCGCCGAGCTCGATCCGGGCGTGATCGACGGCCTCGTGACCCGGCTCGGGAGCCACCGCAAGGCCGCCGTCGACCTGCCGCGGGTCCGGGCGGAGCTCCACGGCATCGAGGAGGAGGCGCGCGCGATCCTCCGCAGGCTCGGGCGGGACGCCTCGCTCGTCGGCGGCGCCGAGCCCGAGCGGCTCGAGGCGATGCGCGTCGACGTCGCGACCGAGGCGCGCATCAAGAAGCTCGCCCGCGAGCGCGGCGCGGCCCTGGCCAAGCCGCGCGAGGTGGAGCGGCTGCTCTCGGCGCACCGCGCGCGGCGCGACGCCTGCGTGCGCCGCCTCGCCGAGCTGCCGCCGAGCGAGGACCCCGCCCCGCTCCGGGGCGCGCTCTCGCGCGCGCAGAAGCAGGGCGACCTCGATCACCGCCTCCGCGAGGCGGCGACGGCGGCGGCGCAGCTCGCCCGCGAGGCCGGCGCGCAGCGCGACAGGCTCGGCCTCGGCGGCGCGCCGGCGGGGCGGGCGCTCTCCACCGTCGAGGCGAGCGCCCTGCCCGTCCCGCTCCCCGAGACGGTCGATCGGGCGGCGGCGCAGTGGGGCGCGATCGCGCGCGAGCGCGAGCGGCTCGGCGAGCGCACCGCCGAGGTCGAGGCGCGCCTGCGCGAGAGCGCGCGCGAGATCGACGCCCTCCAGCGCGCCGGCGCGGTGCCCACGGAGGCCGACCTCTCCGAGGCGCGCGAGCGCCGCGACGCCGTCTTCAAGGCGCTGCTGCGCGCTCTCCAGGCGAAGGGGAGCGCCCGCGCGGCGGCGGCGATCCACACCGCCTCGCTCTTCGATCTCGGCGCCGACGTGGCCGCCTCGCCCGGCGCCGGGCGCAGGCCGACGCTCTCCGCGCCGGGCGACGCGGCCGCGCGCGGGAAGGCCGACGAGTACACCGAGCGGGTCCGCGTCGCCGACGCCCTGGCCGATCGGCTGCGCCGCGAGGCCGACCGGGTCGCCCGCCTCGCGCGGCTGCTCGCGGACAAGGCGCGGGCCGATGCGGATCAGGCGCAGCTCGCCGCGGAGCGCGCCGCGCTGGCGCGCCGCGGCGAGGAGGCCGAGGCCGCGTGGCTCGAGCTGTGGCGGCCCGCGGGCGTCGCGCCGCGCTCGCCCGAGGAGATGCGCGGCTGGCTCGGCCGCCACGTGGGCCTGACCGCCACGGTCGACCGGCTGCGCGCGGCGGAGGCGGAGGCCGAGGCGCTGCGGGCCCGGATGCAGGCGCACGCGGCCGAGCTCCACGCGGCGCTCCAGGGCGCGCGCGCCGCGTCGGGCGGCGCGCGCGGGGACGTCGCGGACGCGGGCCCGGGCGCCGACGTGAGCGGGCCGCTGGAGGACGCGGCCGCGCGCCTCCCGGCACTCGTCGAGGCGGCGGAGCAGGAGCTCGCGGCCATCGAGGGCGCGGCCCGCGAGCGCCGCGAGCTCGCGCGGGAGCGCAAGGAGCTCGATCGCGAGCTCGAGGACCTCGAGCGGGAGCGGGCCGAGCACGCGCGCGCGCTCGATGCGTGGCGGGCCGAGTGGGCGGAGAGCGTGCGGCTGCTCGGCCTGCCCGGCGACGCCTCCGCGGACGAGGCCACGGCGATCCTCGACGAGCTCGGCGCGCTGTTCCGCAAGGCGGACAGCGCGGCCCACGAGCGCCGCCGGGTGCTCGGGATGGAGCGCGACGCCGCGGCGTTCGGGGCCGACGTCGCGGAGCTCGCGGCCCGGCACGCGGCGGATCTGGCCGAGCTGCCCGAGGATCAGGCCGCCGATCAGCTGATCAAGCGCCACCACAAGGCGCGCGCCGATCTCCGCGAGCGCGGCGAGATCGCGCAGCGCCTGGCCGAGAAGCGCCGCGAGCGGGACCAGCAGGAAGCGCGCCGCGCGGCCGCCGAGGCGCGCCTCGCGAAGCTGTTCGAGGCGGCGGGCGTCGCGCGCGCGGGCGACGCCGCCGCCGACCTCGCGGCGCTGTCCCTGGCGGAGGAGCGCTCGTGCGAGGCGCGCCGGCTCGACCGCGAGCTCGTCGAGAACGAGGGCAAGCTCCTCGAGGCGGGCGAGGGCGCGGGCGTCGCGGCGCTGGAGCAGGAGACCGCGGGGGTGGAGCGGGACGCGCTCGCGCTCGAGCTCGACCGCGCGGAGGAGCGGCTCGCGGCGCTGGAGGACGAGCGGCGCCGGATCGACAGGGCGCTCGGGAGCCTGGAGCAGGAGCGCGAGCAGCTCCGGGCGACGGTGGGCGCCGCGGAGGCCGCCGTGGAGGCGCAGATCTGCCTCTCGCACCTGCGCGGCGAGGTGCGCCGCTACGTGCGGGCGCACCTCGCCGCGGTGCTGCTCGAGCGGGAGATCGAGCGCTACCGGGAGCGCAACCAGGGCCCGATCCTGGCGCGAGCGAGCGCGCTCTTCCATCGCCTGACGCTGGGCGCCTTCGCCGGCCTCCGGGTGGGCTACGACGAGAGCGAGCAGGCGATGCTGCGCTGCGTCCGCGCGGCCCCGCCGCCGCCGCCGGACGCCGCGGCGGAGCCCGCGAAGGCGCCGGTGCAGCGCGAGGTGGACGTGAGCGGCCTGAGCGACGGCACGCGCGACCAGCTCTACCTCGCGCTGCGCCTCGCGAGCCTGGAGCACCATGCCCGGACGGCCGAGCCGATGCCGCTCATCCTGGACGATCTCCTGATCCATTTCGACGACGACCGCGCCCGGGCGGCCCTCGCGGTGCTCGGCGAGCTGACGGCGACGACACAGGTGCTGTTCTTCACGCACCACGCGCGGCTCTGCGAGCTCGCGCGCGAGGCGGTGCCGGCCGAGGTGCTCCGCGAGCACCGGCTGCGGTAGAGGGCCTGAAAAGAAATTCAGAGGTCTTCTTTCTTTTTGCGCCTTGGCGCCTTGGCGTCTTGGCGTTGAACTCTCCTCACGACGTGAACAGCCAGGCCATGCTCGCCGCGCCGATCAAGAAGATCGCGGCCGTGAAGATCAGGATCGCCGTCCTATCGGGCCGGTAAGCCCCGCGCTCGATATCGCTATACGCCCTCAGATACCGCACCGCGGCCCACGCCATCAGCGCCATCCCGAGCAGGACCATCCCCGCGCCGAGGCCGACGACCTCGCGCAGCAACGACCGCGATCCGACCTGCGCGGCCCCGGGCGCCGTCTCCAGGAAGTACAGGCTGAACCTGTTGAGCGTGATACCGAAGCTGAGCAGCGCGATCGCCGTGCGCACATAGGCGAGGTGCGTCCGCTCGTTGGCCATGTGCTCCCGCGCGTAGGCCTCTGTCCGTTTCACGCTCTCTTCGACGGGCATGGTGGACTGCCCTCCTCACCGCACCGCGCGACAGCCGCTCATTCCCGGCTGTACCGGTCGTCGAACCATGGATACGCCGTGTTCGAGTAACCGCGGACCTCCCAGAACCCCGGCCGATCCACCGCGCTGAACGTGATCCGCTGGATCCACTTCGCGCCCTTCCAGGCGTAGAGCTGGGGCGTGATCATCCGCACCGGGCCGCCGTGCTCGCGCGGCAGCGGCTTGCCCTCCCAGGTGTGGACGAGCAGCACGTCGGGCAGCATCGCCTCCTCGAGCGCGACGTTGGTCGTGTAGGGGGTCTGGGTGCCGGGCGCGATGTCGCTCGCCTCGATCAACACGAAGCGCGCTTCCGGGAGCGGGCGCGCGCGGTCGGCGAGCTCGGCGAACCGGACGCCGATCCAGTGATTGTCCATGCGGCTCCAGGTGGTCACGCAGTGGAAGTCCGACACGTCGAGCGTCTGCGGCAGCTCCATGAACTCCTCCCAGGAGTAGGTTCGCGGCGCCTCGCACAGCCCGTCGACCCGGAGCTGCCAGCGCTCAGTCGGGATGTCCGGCGTGTCGCCGAGGTCGAGCACCGGCCAGTTCTTCACGTCGCGCTGCCCGACCGGCAGCTTCGGCATCCCGTGCCGGTTCGGCGGCCCGCTGCCCGCCGGCGCGACCCCGGCGAAGACGCCCTTGCCGCGCGCCGCCTGCCGCTCGGCGAACGCCTGCCTTCGCTCGATCAACGACCTCGTCCGCTGCCCTCCGTCGTCCCCCATGACATGACCATGGCGACGGCCCGACACGCCTGCAAGCCCGGGCTCACCCGCCCTTGCGCCCCGAGAGCTCCACCGATGCGGAGTCCACCGACACCGAGGTCGGGGGGCCGAACTTCTTCACCTGAACGGTGACGCGGAGGGCCGGTGTGTCGTCGAGCACGCACGCGATGATGCGCTCGGCGAGCGTCTCGAGCAGCTTGTACGAAGCGCTCGTGCCCGCCTCGACGACGAGGCTCGCCAGCCTGTCGTAATCGAACACCCGCGCTCGCGCGTCGGCGCGGGGCAACAAGGCGACCGGGAGCTCCACCTCCAGGCACACCGCGAAATCCTGGGGCAGATCGCGCTCGGCGCGGGACGCGCCGTGCTTGGCGCGAAAACGGATGCCGTCGAGGCGGATCCGATACGTCTGGATCGCAGACTCCATCAGCGCCCCGTAGCATGCCTTCCGGCCGGCTTCCGCCGAAGGATGCGCGGCCGTGGGCTCGCCCGCTCGCGCGGCCCTCCCGGCGCGCCCGCGCGCGGCCGCCGCGCGCAGGCCGCGGCCCCCGTCAGAGAGGCCGCTTGAAGCACACGGCGTCGATCTTCGCGGCGAGCTCGCTGCGCAGGAACTGCACCGGCTCCCAGCCCTCTTGACCGAACCGCTTGAGGACCGGGTTCCATCCGGACGCGCTGGTCACCTCGAGGACCTGGCTGTCGATGACCTGCGCCGTCTCGGCATCCACGCACCGCACTTCCCATCGGGGCGGATCGGTCCCCGCGTGGACCGGCGGCACAAGGAAGCGCGGCGCGATGTACGACGCGGAGCAACCGAAGAGAAACGCGACGGCGATGGCTGTCCCGGAGCTGAGCTTCGGCATGAGCAATCCTTTCCTGCGAGGTCGACTCGCGAAGGCGTATCGGCGCTTCGTGCGCCACGTCAACAAGGAACGGCGTGCGCGGGGGCGCGAGAAGCGGCGGACCGCCGCGCATGTGCCGCGCGCATGACCGAAGATCTCGCCGCTCGCGCCACCTCCGGCGCCATGGGCGCAGGGCGCCGCAATGCGGGGCTGACGCCGCCCGGAGAGGGCGCCGGCCCGGCGGCGCGAGCCGACCGCCCTACCGCTTGCGGGCGAGCGCCTCCCGATCCTTCACGATGAGCCGCCGCCCGGCCACGTCGAGCACCCCCTCCTTCCGCAGCGCCCCGAGCGTCAGCGTCACCGTCTCCCGGGTCGAGCCGATCACCTGCGCGATCTCCGCGTGAGTGATCGGCGCCGAGATCAGCGTCCCGCGCGGCGTGGGCACGCCCCACCGCTCCGCCGCGTGCAGGAGGAACTCGGCCAGCCGCCCCCCCACGTTCTTGAACAGCATCGACTCGATCCGGTCCTCGGTCTCCCGCTGCCGCGCGACAAGCAGCGCGAACACCGCCCCCCCGAGCCCCGGGTGCTGGGCGCAGAGCTCGCGGATGAGCGCGAGCGGCACCCGGACCACCTCGGCCTCGTCCATCGCGATGGCGCGCTCCGTCCGCGTCTCCAGCCCGCCGAGGCACGACTCGCCGAGCACGTCGCCCGTGCCGCGGTAGCTGAGCGGGAACGCAGCGCCCGCGTCGTTGACGCGCTCGACACGCGCCCGGCCCCGGCCAAGCACCACGAGCGTGTCCGCAGGGGCGCCCTGCTCGAAGATCGCCGCGTCGGACGCCACCACCTCGAGCACGGCGGCGTCCGTGACCGCATCCCGCACCGCGCGGTCCACGTGCGCGAAGAGCGAGGAGAGCCGGAAGGCGCGCGCCACCCGCGCCTTCACGGGATCAGTCGGATGGCGCCCGGCATCCGGCGCGTACTGGGAATCCAGATCGCTCACAGGGTGAGCAAAAGCGTAATCCATACTGCGTAGGTTGGCACACAGGAATCCCCTGGAGCCGGGGCACTCTTCGCGCTGGCGTGAGGCGAGCGGGCGGCGCGCTCAGCGTCCGTCGCGGTCGAGCCGAACGACGATGTCCCGGTCGAGCGCGCCGTCCGCCGCGCGGGCGAACTGCTGGAACCGCGGGTAAGCGTCCGGCTGCACGCGGCCCGCAGGCAGCTCCAGGAAGCGGTCGAGGAGCAACGCGCCGCTGTCGACGCGATCGTTCACCCGCACGGTGCGCCCGTCGTTGTCCGCCGCAAACGGAGCGAGCCGCGTGGCCACGCGCGCGCCCGGGGGGAGCTTGACGCGGAGCCGCACCTCCGAGCGGGTCGCGATCTGCTCGGACAGGTAGAGCGGCGTCTCCCGGACCGGCAGGCTGGCGAGGGTGGCCACGCGCACGCCGAAGGGGGGCGAGAGGACGAGCTCCGGGCCCTGCGCGCGCGCGAAGCCCGCGGCCGCGATCTTCATCTTCAGGGTGAGCGGCCGGTCGATCTCGGTCAGCTCCTTGACCTGGATCTCCTGGAGCCGCGCCCCCGGCACCATCTGCGGCAGGAGCCGCGACTCGACCGCGTCCCTGAGCTGCGCGTCGGGGAGCGACTCCAGGGCCGAGCGCAGCGCGATCGCGAGCTTGCCCTCGTAGCGCTGCTCGATCGCCAGCGACGCCGAGCCGTCCCTGGCCACCTCGGCGACGCCCTCGGTGACCACGCCGTCGTGCGCGCCGGACGAGGGCGTCACCTCGCGCGGCGTCCCGGGCCGCAGCACGATCGCCGGCTGCCCGCGGAGGGAGCTCGGCAGGTAGCCGTACGGCGCGAACTTGTCGCGCACGAACATCCAGCGGACCGCGCTCGCGCCGGGCTTGTCTCCGGTGTCGATGCGCACCGCGAGCGCGTTGAACGTCTCGGCCTCGCTCATGGGCCCGCGCGGCGGCGCGGTGAGCCGGTCGCTCACGACGCCGTAGCCGGCGTCGATCCCGACCAGGCGGCACAGGTAGAGGAACGCCTCGGTCCGGTTGCCGCTCTTGCCGATGACGACGCGGCGGCCGTCGTTCTCGCGCCCCTCCTCGACGTTGGCGAGCACCCACCGGTAGATGCGGCGCGCCTGCTCGTCCTTCGACGGCGCGGCCGCCCCGGCCTCGCCGCCCGCGCCTGCCGAGCGGCGCGCGGCGGCCTTCCCCGCCTCGCCGCCGCCCGCGGCCGCGCCGGACGCGCCCGGCGAGAGCGGCGTCCGCGCGATCGACCGCGCGATGCGCACGAGCCGCGGGTCGCGCGGCGTCTCGTCGGCGGCCGCGTCGACCATGCGCGCGATCGTGCTCTCCAGGCGGATGCCCCAGCCGACGCGGAGGTTCGGCAGGAACTCCGCCATCGGCGCGCTCGCCGGCTCCTCCGGGAGCGCGGGGCTCTTGTCGACCCGGTAGCGGCGGGTGACGAGCGCGCCGGACTCGACGATCTCCGGCGCGGGGACCGGGCCGGAGACCTCCACGTCGAGGGGCCGGCTCTTCGGCGACACGATGATGAACTCGCTCCGCCAGTAGGGGACCTTCTCCTCGCGGAAGAACCAGCGCGGCCCCTGGAACGTGAGCCCCCCCTGGCCGTCGCCGCGCAGGACGAACAGGTTCTCCACCTCGATGTAGTCGCCCACCTCGAGGTGCGGCATCGTCACGGTCGGCTTGTCCTCGATGAACTCCGGCTCGTGGATCGACCCGTCGCGCTTGACCGTGCGGAGCTTGAGCACGAGCCCGTCGGGCACGCGCTGCTCGGCGTGCTCCTGGATCGCCTCGCGCGACTGGACCCGGATGATCTCGTGCTGGAGCATCCGCGCCGAGCCGTCCTCGTGGACCCACATGGCCGCGTAGTCGAGCACGCGCGCCGCGGTGCCGGGCATGACCTCGCCCGAGGCCTCGTGCTCGGCGATCACCTTCTTCGAGTCGAGCCGGTAGGGGCTGAGCTCCGTCGTGCCGTCGAGCAGCTCGATCGCGTCGCGCAGGCCCGCGGTGTCGGCGCCGGTGCGGATCGCCTCGATGAGCGCCTTCTGGAGCGCGCCGCGCTCTCCGCGGGCGAAGCGCGCGTCGGCGAGCGCGAGGCGCGCGTCCGCGTCGTCCGGCGACTTCGCGAGCGCGCGCTCGACCTGCTCGAACGACTCGGCGCGCTTGCCGGCGCGGGTCAGGAGGTCGACGATGCGCAGCGCGATGTCCTTGCGGTCCCGGCGGGCGGAGCCGAGGCGCTCGAGCTCCTTGATCGCCGCCGCGTAGTCGCGCCGATCGATCGCCCGCTCCAGCTCGATCTCCGCGTCGGGGTCGAGCCCCCGGATGCGCGCGGCGAGCGCGTCCGCCTGCGCGATGTGCCCGTCGGCGTCGTAGATGCGGAGGAGCGCGCCCAGCACCTCGACGTCGTCCGGGAAGCGCGCGGCGGCCTCCTTCACGGTGCGGACCTGCTCGACGCGCCAGCCGAGCCGCGCGTACATCGCGGCGAGCGTCTTCAGGAGGTCGGGCACCTCACGAAATCGGTCGCCGAGGGCCTCGATGGTGCGGGTCACCTCGGCCAGGCCGGCCTTGTCGGCCTCCTCGAGCGCGAGCCAGAAGCGGGGATACCAGAGCTCCGGGTCCTTCGCCGCGGCGCGGGCGCGCACGTCCTTCACGAGGTCGCGCCCGTCGGACGGCGGGAAGATCGGGTCCTTCTCGAGGAAGACGGCCTGCGCCGCGAGCGCGGGGCCGGTGGCGCGCGCCGGGTCGGCCACGAGCGGCTCGATCAGCACAGCGCTCACGTCGTCCTGGCCCTCGAGGTGCGCGATGGTCGCGGCGAGGTACCGGGAGATCGGATCCTCCACGTCGCGCTCGGGGCGCGGCGCGCCGCGCAGGCCGAGCGCGCGCGCCACCTTCGGCGCGGGCTGCGGCGGCACCCCGAGTGCGGTGAGGAACGGCTCGATGGGGTTGGGATCGGGGAGGACCTCGGGCGGGAAGAGCGAGGTGGGGGGCGTCGGGTCGGCGGACGTGGTCACGCCGAGGGGCGTGCCGTCCGGCGCGAGCAGCCGGATGGAGGTGTCGCCGCCCGCGACGCGGGCGAGGATGCGGTGCCGGCCGGGGCCGAGGCGCAGGCGCGCGCCGAACCGGGGCCAGATGCCCCACTGCTTCGTGTCGCGCGTCAGGACCTCGACGTCGTCCACGAGGACGGCGAGGGCGCCCTGGACCGCGATGATCAGCTCGCGCTCGGCGGGCAGGTCGACGAAGGTCTCGACGTAGAAGATGCCTCCCCTGGCGCTGCCCTCGCCGCGCGCGTCCGGCGTGACCGCGGAGAGCTGGCAGCCACGGCGCTCGGCGCCGAGCACGCGCGGCGCGTCGGCGCGGCGGGGATCGCGCGGGAACACGGGCGGCCAGGGGCCGGCGCGCTCCGCCTCGTAGCGCACGCGGTGGTCGCTCTCGGCCAGGTGGCCGAACGGGCCGGCGAAGCGGGCGTTCTCGATGCACCCGTAGCGGCGCGCCGCGAGGTCGATGAGCGGCACGGCCGGCGCGGCCCCGCCCGGGTGCGCCGCGGCGGCCGCCTCGTCGGGCAGCCCCTCGAGGCTCCACCACTCGACGAGCTCGCCCCGCGCCCGCCAGCCGAGGTTGCCGGGATGGTCGATGGCGCGCAGGACGACCTGGCGGGACTTCTTCCAGAGGCCCACGACGCTGGATCGCAGCCCGAGCAGGTGGTTCGCGGCGAACCAGCCCACGAGGGGGGCGTCCGGGTGCGCGCTCACCCGCGCCGCGTCCAGCGCCTCGAGGTAGGCCGTCGCTGCGCGCGCGTTGCGGCCGTGCGCCTCGTCGTCGATCGCGCGCCCCAGCGACGCGAGCAGCGTCTTCGCGCCGATCCCGTCGAGGCGCTTGCGCGCCGCCTTGACCCCCGCGGGCGTGCCGCCTGGGACGAGGAGCTCCCCGAGCAGCCAGCGGCCGACGACCTCGCCGTCGGTCGAGTGCGCGCCGGCGTCGCGGAGCGAGGCGATGGGGTCCGGCGCGCGGGGCGCGGTGACCGCGCTGCAGGCGCCGAGCGCGAGGGCCAGGGTGGCGGCGCCGGCGAGCCGGAGGAGCGTCGAGAGGGGGCGAGGTGCGCGCATCGGCTCGGTCCTTAGCGCGAGCGACTGCGCGCGCACAGGTCCGCCCCGATCCAGGCCGCGGGGCTCACACGCCGGCTTCGACGGCGCTGGCGACCTGCTGGAGGAGCACCGCCTGCTCGATCACCTCGGGCGGCACCCCCAGAGCCTCGCGAACCGCGCCCGCGCCCTCGCGCGCCACGCCGACATCCTGGCGCGCCGCGCCCGCAGCCTCGCCCGCCGCGCCCGCAGCCTCGCGTGCCGCGCCCGCAGCCTCACCCGCCGCCCCCACATCCTCCTGCTCGGCCGCCCGGCGCAGCGCCGCGATCTCCGCCTGCGCGGCGATGAGCGCCTGCTCGAGCTCCTCGTGGAGCGCCGGGGGTGAGCCGGCGGTGCCGCGCGCCTCGGTCAGCTCGCGCTCGAGCTGCGCGATCTTCCAGCTCGCGGCGTGCACGTCGGCCTCGCTCGCGGCGGCGCTCCGCGCCAGCGCGTCGAGCTGCTGCCGCAGCGCCTCCACGGCGTCGCCCGGCCCGCCGGGCCCCGGGAGCGTCCCGCCCGGCTCGCCGCCTGCAGCCTCGCCCGGACCGCCTCGCTCGGCCGTGGTCGACAGGAAGACCGTCCCGAGCTCGTCGACGAGCTCCTTGCCCACGCGCTCGCTCTCGCGCAGCTGCGCCTTGAGCGACGCGATGACGTGGCCCCGGTCGCGGAGCGCCGCCTCCAGGCTCGCGATCTCGGCGGCCGCCGCCTCGCCCGCGTCGCGCTTCTCCAGCTCGGCCGCCCGCTGCTCCAGGGCGACGACGCTCTGCTCGAGCTCGACGATCCGCGCCTCGAGCAGCTGCCGGCGCGCGTCGAGGGCGCTCCGCTGCTCCTCCAGCGCGCGGTTGTCCCGCTCGAGCCGGTCCGCGCGCTCCTTCAGCCGATCGCGCTCGCGCGCGAGCTCGGCGCGGGCGCCCTCGTGCTCCTCGTGCTTCGCGGCCGCGCGCCGCGCCTCCTCCAGCGCGCGCTCGCTCTCCTGCGCGCGCCTGCGCGCGGTGTCCCGCTCCGCCGTGATCTTCGAGAGCTCCCGCCGCGCCCCTGCGGCGGCCGCCTCGAGCTCCTCCACGCGCGCCGCGAGCGCCGGGTTCGGCGCCGCGACGGCGGGCCTCGCCTCGAGCTCGGCGATCCTGACGCGGGCGGCATCGAGCTCGGCCATCGCTGCGTCGAGGCGGTCGCGGGCGCCGGCGATCTCGGGCTTGTTGCGGATCATGCCGAGCTCGAGCTCGACCTTGGTCCGCACCCGCTTCTCGTCGTCGAGCTGCTTGGAGAGCCGGGTCGCGCGGTCGCGCTGGCTGCGGAGCTCCTCCTCCATGTCGCGGATCTGGTGCGCCAGGCGCTCGGCGCGGACGTGGGTATCGCCCGCCCTCGCCTCGACCTCCCGCAGGCGCGCTCCCCGCGCCTCGAGCTCGGCCTCCGCCTCGGCGAGGCGCGCGGCCGTGGCGACCGCGCTCTCGGCGCGGGTCCCGGCGTCGTTGCGGTCGCGCTGGTGCCGGGTGCGCAGCTCCGCGAGCTCGCCCCCGAGCCGCTCTGCGCGGCCCTCGGCCTCGGTGAGCGCCTCGACCGACGGGCCGGCGGCCGCGACCGGAAAGCCGGCGAACGGCAGCTCGATCACGGCGAACGCGTCGAGCCGCGGCAGGCGCTCGCCGGCCACGGCGATGAACCACTCCGGCTCCTCGGAGCCGTCGAGGATCGACGTATCCACGCTGACCTCGGGCTCGCCCTGCGGCGCGAACTCCGCGACCGTGTAGCCGACGAACGGCGCCTGGCCGACCATCCGCACCTGCTTGAACTGGAGCGCCACGAGGTCGTAGAGCGCATAGTAGCCGGGCGCCGCGCCGCGCCGCGCGCCCGCCGGGAGCAGCCCCCGGGCGACGTCCGGGTTCGGCGACGCGATGATGGCGGCGCCGCTCGCGGCGGTGAGGCGTCGGGCGCGCCGGAGGATCTCGGCCGGATCGCTGAAGATCGAGAGGTCGGGGATGACGAGGGTGTCGAAGGCCCCGTCGCGCACGCCGAGGTCGCCGTCGAACACGGCGAAGCTCGGGTGCGGCTGCCGGGAGCTCGCCGATCGCGCGAGCTTCTCCGCGACGCGCGCGGCGTCCGGATCATAGGCGTGGACGAGGCGGGCTCCGCGCTGGAGCAGCCGATCGGCGAGGCCGATGGTGGCGTCCCCCAGGACCGCGACCCGCCGGCCGCGCACGAGCGGCTCGAGGTACGCGCTCAGCACCAGAGCGGGGTGGAGCGCAGCGGGGGCGGCGTGCCGCGGCGAGCCGGCGGCGAGGGGGGACTCCGTCGTCATGGTCCCGTCCTCTTACGGCGCTGGGGGCCGGGAGTCCACAAAGCGCAGTGCAGGATTGCAACGACGCGCCTGCCGCGCCGGGAGCCCGCCCTGCGCCCCTGGCGCCCCACATCCCGGCGGCTTTCAAGCCCCCCGCGCTCCCACGGCCTTAACCCCCTCCTCCCGCGCGCGAGCCCAGCGCCCCATCCACCTCGCCCCGCGGCGCCCCTCGTCCATGACGCTCTGCGTCTTTCACGCCCGAACCCCGTGCAGTAGCTCCCGATGTCATCTCCACAACAAGCATCTCCACAACAAGCGCGCGTCGCGCGCTGTCCTGCGCGATTGTTGCGGTTGGTTGCGGCGGGCTCAGTCGATGATGCGTGCAGCGGGCTCAGCCCACGATGCGTGCAGCGGGCTCAGCCGATTGTGGGGTGCGCGCTCAGCGGATCACGGTCTCGCAGCCGAGGAGGATCTGGATCTTCGCGGCGGACGCGTTCCTCGCGGCGTCGCAGGTGTCGGGGCACAACACGAGCGCCGCGGGCGAGCTCGGGTCGTCGTAGCGCCAGCCTGGACCGTCGCAGCCGGGGCGCTGCGGCAGGATCTCCTGCGGCGCGCCGTCGAGCCCGAACAGGACGTTGACGTCGTTGAACGCGATCTGCCCGCCGGCCACCTCGGAAGGGACCTTGTACTCGCACGGGAGCGCCTGCCCCGTCACCTTCGCGAGCGCGTTCTGGAACTCGACGGCGATGTTGGTCGCCGCGACGAGGACCGCGGCGTCGGTGCCTCCTGCGGCCGCGATCTGGTTGGCGATGCTCTGGTCGACGCCCGGGAGCCCGATCACGAAGGTGCGCACCGGGGGGTGGTAGCGCGCGCCCGCCGCCGCGAGAGCCGCGATGGCGGCCGGGTCCTCCGGGTCCGCGCTGCCGCACTGGGCCGCGGGCCCCTGCGGCTTCCCGTCGGTGACGAGCAGCACAGCGGAGGCCTCGCCGGGGTTGTTCTTCGCCATCTCGATGCCCTGGAGCAGCGCGCCGCCCAGCGCCGGATAGATGGGCGTGCTCAGGCCGTCCGGCCCTTCGTCCTCGATGGCCTCGACGATCGCGCCCGCGTTGTCCGGGAGCGGACCGAACGGGACCCGCGGCGCCTTGTAGGCGTTCTGGTCGCAGGCCGGCACGGCGTCCGCGGCGCGCGGGAAGAAGCGCAGCGCCACGTGCACGCCGGCGAACCTCGGGCTGTTGACGAACGCCTTCAGGCCGACCTTCGCGCTATCCCACTTGTTTCCCACCATGGAGGAGGATTTGTCCATCATGATGTAGAGATTGAGCGGGACGGCGATCGCCTCCTCGGTGACGAGCCCGCAGGCGGCGTCCGGGTCGGGCCGGGTATCGATGGGCGCGTCGCCCAACAGCCCTCCATCCGGATCGACGTTTCCGCCCGAGCTGGCCCCTTCCGACGAGGACGATACGGAGCCGATCCCCGAGTCCGGGGCGCAGGCACCGTGGAGCCCGGCGGCGGCAGCGAGCCCGAGCAGGGAGGCGAGCGAGAGGCGGTGGAGCGGTTCGAGGCGCATGGGATGCTGGCGGACGGCAGGGACGGCACGGAGCCCAGGCAGGAGCGCAGACTCAGACTACCGGACTCGGTGGCACGTGCGAGGGGCGAATCGCGGGATCGTGAGCTGGCTCGCCGGCGCAGCGCTATCGGTGCGTGGAGCACGGCGCTGTCGGTGCGTGGGGCACGGCGCCATCGGTCCATGGGGCTCGTTGGTAATTACCGTCAGCGTGACAAAGTCTTTCCGAAAAGCGCGCGAAGGTGCAGAATCAAGTATGCGCGTTCGCTCCCTCCTCGGAACGGCCTCTGTGCTTGCGATGCTCTCCGCGCTCGGCTGCGCCGAGAGCAGCTCGATCGACGGTCCGATCGGGCCGGTCTCCGGCACCGGCGGCGGCTCCGGAGCGGGCGGAGCGCCTTCCGCGAGCGGCGCCACAACAACGTCATCGAGCAGCAGCGCGGCTGTCACGAGCGGCACGAGCGGCACGAGCGGCGCAGGCGGGGGCGAAGGCGGCGCGGGTGGGGAGGGGGGCAGCGGCGAGGGGGGCGGTGGGGGCGAGGTCACCGACCCTTGCGCGATGGGGTGCCTCCCGGGCACGCATGACGTGGACGGCAACCCGCTCACCGGCGTGTGCAGCTGTGAATACGCGTGTACGCCGACCCCGGCGGGCGAGGCGGGCGAGGATCCGATCGACGGCGATTTCGTCGACGACAACTGCGATGGCGGCGACGGGCTCGTGGAGCAGTGCGTCTACGTCTCGGCGGACATCGGGGATGACGCCAACAGCGGGACGCGCACGGCCCCCGTGAAGACGATCGCCACGGCCATCCAGGTGGCGCGGGATGGCACGGTGCCAGCGGTCTGTCTCTCCGGCGAGCTCTACGAGGAGGCCGTCACGGTCGTGTCCGGTATCAGCATTTATGGTGGGTTCGATCACGACGATCCCGATTTCAAGTTCCGGAGGACTCCCACGGTGACGACGACGGTGCGTGCGCCGGGCACCGTGTTCCACGCGCCGGCGATCGAGCAGCCGACGCACATCGAGGGTATCAGGATCGAGGCGCTGAGGGCGACGTCGCCGGGCACGAGCACCTATGGAGTGCGGCTCGGCGGGGGGCGCGAGCAGCTCTTCGTGCGGTACAACATCATCGACGTGGAGGACGGGCAGGACGGGGCGGACGGCACGCACGGGGCGGCGCACTCGGCGGGGACGGCGACGGCGGGAAATGTGGGTGAGGTCGGCTGCGACGCATGCAGCAGCTATGGATACGGAGGCGCGCAGACCACGTGCACCGAGTTCGGCGGCGCCGGCGGCCGGGGCGGCTACAACAATGGCACTGGCTCCACGGGCTCACCGGGGAGTGGCGGCGCGGCAGGCGGTCCGGGAGGCGCTTCGTCAGGCGAGTGCGGTCCCAATAGCGCGGGAGGCGGAACCGGCGTGGCGGGTGCGGTCGGGCTGCAGGGAACTCCTGGCGCCGGAGGGGCGAGCCTGGGCACCATCGCATCGGGTATCTACCAGCCGGCGAGGGGTACCAACGGACAGAACGGCGCGATTGGCCGCGGCGGTGGCGGCGGCGGCGGCGGCGGCGGCGGCTCGTGCGGGGTCGGATGCTTCTGCTATGAAGATCGCGGCGGCGGCGGCGGCAGCGGTGGATGCGGCGGACTCGGCGGCCGCCCCGGGCACGGTGGCGGAGGAGGCGGGGGAAGCTTCGGTATCTTTGCGGTGGGCGGACGGGTGATCGTCTCCGGCAACGTCATCACAACCGGCGCGGGCGGCGCCGGCGGTCGAGGCGGCAACGGTGGTGTGGGCCAGCGCGGAGGGAGTGGGGGCATGGGTGGCTCGGCCCGCGAGGACTCCGGCGGCGGCGGCACCGGTGGCAAGGGCGGCGACGGCGGCGCCGGCGGCCCCGGCGCGGGCGGCGGGGGCGGCCCGAGCGCCTGCCTGGCGCGGTCCGGCAGCGTGGTCTTCACGTTCGCGGACAACAGCTGCACGACCGGCACGCCCGGCTTCCGCGGCGAGGGCGGCACGAACACGAGCGGCGGCACCGGGGGGCCAGGGCGGAACGGGACGGCGGCGGCGAATCTGCAGATCAACTGACCAGCGTCGCGCCGCTCGGAGACCTATCTCCCAACCCGGCCCAGGTCGAACTTCGTCACAACGGCGCTGAACTCGCCCGGAGCCACGACCTTCGTCTCATCGCCAAAATCCAGCGTTCCGTCGTTGAGCCCGACGGCCACGAGGGCATTCGTCCCCGGATCCGTGTCGATGCCGACCACCGCTTGCCCTGTCGCAGCATCACCGAAACGCCTGCTCCAGAGGTGCGCTCCGCCAGCGCTCAGCTTCGCGACGGTCCAGTCCCGGTCCTGTCTGCCGCCGAGCGGCCCGCCCCCGAAGTCGACGGCGCCTGCGACCCCGGCGCCGAGCACGATGTCTCCGGCAGTGTCGGCGGCAACGTGAACCCCGAACGGCGAAATAGACTCGACGTCCGATCCACTAAAACCTGATTTGGGCTCCACAGCTAACTGGGACGAATCATCGCCGAATCTCAATGACCACAGGTGGTTCCCCGCGGACGAGAGCTTCACGAGCAGGATATCCGAGTCCGCCGGCCCGCTGGTCTGCTGGGCGCCTCGGACCCCCTGGGTTTTGACGGCGATCGCTCCTGCGAGAGCCCCAGCCACGAGGATATCCCCTCGCGCATCGACATCGATGTCAGTCACCCAGGCATTCCCCTCTCCTTGGAGGCCAACGGTCCAATCCCACTCCCCTGTGGACGAGAGCTTGAGCACGAAAGCTCCAGCCCCCGACGGGCTCGGGCCGATGTTCCTGTCGAAGCCGACGTCGGTGAATCCCGTGAACCGGCCCCCCACGACGATGTTACCGCCGGGGTCCACCGCCACCGCCTTGGCCTCGAGGCTCGTCGTCGCCGTGGCGTATTCAGGGTCGGCCAACTGCAAGCTCCATAGCGGATTACCCGTTTCGCCGTCCAACTTCACGATAAAAGCGTCCTTCGATGATGCAGTCGTCAGGGTCGACGAACCCAGGCTTACCTCGCGGCTGAAAGAGCCGACGAGGACCACGTCACCGTCGGGCGTAGCCGCCGAATCCAGGACAACGAGGCGACCCGTGCCCGCGAACAAGTTGCGCCCCCAGATCAACTTGTTGTCGGACGAGAACCTGGCCACGAAGCAACCATCCTCATCGAGAGTGGGCGCCGTGATGGAATTGCCAGCACCAAACTCGATCGCGTTCTCGTACAGGCCCGACAAGACGACGCTGTCGTCAGGCAGCACCGAAAGACGCGATCCCAACGCACCATCCAAGTCGTTCACCCGCAGCCACCGGCTGAAGGCATGGTTACCGTCCGGCTTCAGCTTGGCGAGAAAGAAAACGAAGTCAGACGATATCAACGGCGGGCCGCCGAAATCCGTGGTGCCTTGAAAGACTCCTGAGAGGAGGATGTTTCCCTTCGAGTCGAGCCGAGCGCTCTCTGGAAAGACCAACTCATGGCTCCCGAAGCTCTTCGCCCAGACCAATCCTGAGCACGAATCTTCGTCGCAGTCCTCGAACTCGCCGAGACCCAGGACCTGAGCACACGAAGCAGTGCTGAGGAGGGCCCCCAGGGCGAGCACGCGGGTGGCGCGAACGAGGCGAGAAGAAGGCGGAGCGCGGCGCATGGTGACGTATGAGGCCCCAAAGCGTCACGCCCGTCAAGGGTGAAGCAAGACGCACACGAGTCCTGCTGGCTCGCGCCGGAGGGCACCTTCGCGCGTCCTCTCCACCGAGCACCGGGCGGGCCTCTCCCGGTTCCGGCGGCTTCATCTCGGGTGGACCGGTCGGAGCGCTTGCGGCAGGCTCAAGCGACTGCCGTCCTCTCTTTCTTGATGCCAAAGAACGCCGGCGACCGTCGGCGTCTTTTATCCCCCCTCTATCCCCGCAGGAGACCCGCCCTCAGGGCGCCGACAGCGAATAGGTCATCATCGGGTAAACACAGCCAAATCCGTGACTTCGACGTATCGACTGGCAGCGTTCATCAGGTGATTTCCGTCACTCCTGGTGATGACGCCTGAGCCCGCGCGCGATGTCCCTGCTGCATTACCCCTCCTCCCGCGCGCTGGTGGTGGCCGGATTTGAACATGAAGGCGGGAAGGCGGGAAGGCGGGAAGGCGGGAAGAAAAGATCAATGATCTTCCCGCCTTCTCGCCTTCATGTGAATCACTCCGGGGCAAATCAGGCCACCACCCGCGCGCTCGCCCTGCCCAGCAGGCTTGCCCCTCCTTGCCCGCGCGCCTCGCGCGCCCTCCCTCCCCGCGCCCTCCCTCCCCGCGCCCGCCCTTCCCGCGCCCGGCCGCCAGCCGAGGCCGGCGCCCAACCGTCCCTACCGCCAGGGCGCCGGAGCGGCTACAACCTGAGCTCGTTCCGCGGGCATGCTGGCGCAGCGCGCTCGGAACACCGAGGACTGCCGATGGACCACGACATCGACGACGTGATCGACGGTCGGTACAAGCTGATCGAGGTGGTCGGCCAGGGAGGCCATGGCGTCGTCTACCGCGCCCTGGACCAGCAGACCGGCACGCAGGTCGCGGTCAAGTACCTCCGGCCCGAGTTCTCCAGCGATCCCGCCCTGAAAGCCCGCATGCGGCGCGAGGCCAGCGCCATGGGCACGCTGTCCGGCACCAGCGCGACACAGGTCTTCGCCTTCTGCGAGGCCCCCGACGGCACGCTCTTCATCGTGATGGAGTTCCTGAGGGGCAGCGACCTCGAGACGACCCTGCGCCGGCTCGAGGCGCGGAACCAGCGGCTCCCGCTCGTCCGGCTCCAGGAGCTGTTCTGCCCGATCATCGACACGCTCGACGCCGCGCACGCCCGCGGCATCGTCCACCGCGATCTGAAGCCCGCGAACATCTTCGTCCTGGACAGCGACGCCAGCGGCCCGCCCTCCTTGTCTCGCCAAAAAAGTAATTCAGAACACATCTCCCTCGATCGCTCTCCTGCTGGCGACCCGATCCGTCCCGCGGACCACGGCGCCGGCGGCGGATCGCCGGCCGATCCCGGCGCAGCGGCCAGGGGAGGCGTGCGCTTGCTTGATTTCGGGCTTGTCAAGGTCATGCAGGCCGACCCCCTCACCCGCGAGGGGGCGATCCCCGGCTCGCCCAGCTACATCGCGCCCGAGGTCTGGAAGGGCCGGCCCCAGGAGATCGACCACCGGATCGACATCTACTCCCTCGGCGCGGTGCTCTTCCGCGCCCTCGCAGGCCGCGTGCCGTTCTCCGGGGCGAGCCGGGTCGACATCCTGCTCGCCGCCGCGCGCGGCCCCCGGCCGAGCCTGTATGCCCTCCGGCCCGACCTGCCGCCCGAGGTCGACGCATGGGTGGCCCGGGCGCTCGCCGTCGTCCCGGAGGAGCGCTTCCAGGACGTCCGCGCGCTCTGGAGCGCGCTGGGGCCGCTCCTCGACCTCGCCGCTCGGGCCGAAGGCGAGGCCGCCGGCGGCGCGATCCTGCGGTGAGCACGTTCCCCCACCCGTGCGCCTTGCGACGCGGGAAGCGGCGCTGATAGCGTCTTCCAGACCATGTCTGAATCGAGGGCCGCAGGATGAGCTCCTCGCCCGGTCTGTTGCAGCCGAATACCCGGTTCCGCGACCGCTACCAGGTGCTGCGCGTCATCAAGGCGGGCGGCATGGGCGCCGTCTACGAGGTGATGGACGACGTCACCGCGACGCGCCGCGCGCTCAAGGTGATGCTGCCCAGCCTCCTCGACAGCGAGGAGCTGCGCGCCCGCTTCGCCCTCGAGGCGCGCATCACCGGCATCATCGAGAGCGACCACATCGTCAGGACCTCGGACGCCGGCATCGACGACGAGACCGGCACGCCGTTCATCGTCATGGAGCTGCTCCGCGGCGAGGAGCTCGGCGGCCTCCTCAAGAAGCGCGGCTCCCTCCCCGCCGAGGACGTCGCCCTCTACCTGTTCCAGGCCGCGCTCGCGCTCGACAAGACGCACGCGGCGAACATCGTCCACCGCGATCTCAAGCCGGACAACCTGTTCGTCACGGTCCGCGACGACGGCTCGCCGTGCGTGAAGATCCTCGACTTCGGGATCGCCAAGGTCATCGAGCAGCACCATGCCTCCACGCTGACCCGGCAGATGCTCGGCACGCCCGTGTACATGGCGCCCGAGCAGATCCGGGCCGAGCGCAACGTCGGTCCGCGCGCCGACATCTACGCGCTCGGGCACGTCGCGTTCGCGCTCCTCGTCGGCGAGTCGTACTGGGCCCAGGAGGCCGAGGCGACCCCGTCGCCGTACCTGCTCGCGGCCGAGCTCCTGCGCGGGGCGATGGAGGCGCCCAGCGCTCGCGCAGCGCGCCGCCGCTCCGCCGCGCTGCCGAGCGCGTTCGACGGCTGGTTCTTCAAGACGACGGCGCTCAGGCCCGAGGACCGCTTCGATCGCGCGTCCACCGCGGTGAGCGCGCTCGCCGTCGCGCTCGACGTGCCGCTCCCGCGGGCGTCGCGCGTCGTGCTCCTGCCGGACGCGCCGCCGCCCGCTCCGAGCCCGAGCGTGAACCCGAGCCCCACCGACCCGACGCAGCCCTCGCGGCCCGGCAAGTCGGGGCGCTTCGCCGACGTGCCGACCGTCACCGCGCCTGAGCCGTCCACGACGCCGCCGTCGCGCCGCCCCCCGCCCTCGCCGCCGCCCGTGTCGAGGTTCCCGGAGACCCGGTCCCGACCGTCGGAGGCGCCGAGCCGGACGAGCGCCTCGACGGGTGAGCCGTCGAGGAAGTCCGATCCTGCGTCGCGGCGCGAGCGCGCCGCGCAGCGGCGGTTCCACGTCCGGGCCGACACGGTGACGGGGGTCCTCCACGTGAAGGTCTGGGGCTTCTGGGACATCGACGAGGGCAAGGCGTACCTCGACGATTTCCGCCACAAGGCCTCGACGCTGCTCCACCTCGGCAAGCCCTGGTACGTGCTCGCCGACATCGCGGACTTCCCGCCGCAGAGGCCCGACGTGAGCCCCTACGTCGAGCAGACCATGGCCTACGCGGTCGAGCACGGCATGCGCAAGGCGGCGAACCTCGTGAACAGCGCGCTCTCGAAGATGCAGATCTCCCGCCTGTCGGCCGGCATGGGGCTGCCCGAGTACTCGTTCTTCACCGCGGAGGCCGACGCCCTCGCGTGGCTCCTGAAGGGCTGAGCGCCCCCGACCAGGGCGCGAAGGGCTCCGCGCTCAGCCGAGGACGAACCGCCGGATGCGCCCGGCGAGGCTCCTCACCTTCTCCTCGGCCTCGTTGTAGCGCTCGGCCGCGTCGCGCAGGTGGGCCTGGCGCGAGGCCATGAGCAAGCTGAGCTCGATCACGAGCTGCGGGCGCGCCTCGATGATCGGCTGCAGCGCCTCCTTCGTGATCTGGTAGAGCACCACCTCGTCGACGGCGCGCACCGTCGCGGTGCGCTCCTCGCCCGTGAGCAGCGCGAACTCCCCGAAGACGGCGCCCTTCTCGAGCGCGGCGACCGTCGAGTCCTGCCCGTCGGTGTGCCGCACCAGGACCTCGACCACGCCGGACGCGACGACGAACATCGACGAGTCCCGCTGCCCCTGCAGCACGACCCGGTCGAGCGGGCCGTACTCCACCCGGCGCACCTTCGTGGCGAGCTTGCGGAGCTCGCGATCGAGCAGCGGCTTGAAGACCGGCGCCCTCCGGAGCAGCGTCATGATGTCCTCGGCGCTCGCCTCGCGCTGGCCGCCCTTGCCCGGCTCGTCGAGATCGATCGACGACGCGGTCCCGTGACCGTCGCGCCGCTGCAGCGCGGCGAGCAGCGACGGGTTCTTCTCCATGTACGCCTCGAGCAGGCTCGCGTTCCGCGGGATGCACTCGTCGCCGGTGTAGTCCATGAGGTTCCGCTCGGCGGCCCAGCGGGCCACGTCGTTCATCGACTTCCGGTACTGCCGGCACGCCGCGGGGAAGATGCCGTCCTGATCGCCGAAGAGCGCGGTCAGCGCCTCGGGCATGAGGCTGAGCCCGAACAGCCGCACGTCGCCGCGCTGGTGCCAGAGCGCGAAGTCGCGCCACCGCGGGTCGAGGTGCGCGAGCTCCGGGAACGCGAGCACGCTGTTCTTGAGCACCGCCCGCTCCGCGTCGCGGAACACCCGGTGCCAGGTCTCCTGCGCGTTCCACAGGTTGGGGCCGGCGAGCTCGATCGCCTTCTGCAGGTCCGCGTGGTGGGCGTGCAGGAAGGTGAGCGTGGCCTTCTGTTTGCGCATCAGGTTCGTCAGGCTCACCGGCCCGGCCGCGAAGAAGCCGGCGGCGCGCGGCGCGATGTGCCGCATGTCCCAGACCTCCTTCCACGCCGCGACGTCGATCGCCGCGCGGATGGGCGCGAACGCCGCGCCGTTCTCGAAGGCCTCGCGCTCCCCCGGCGAGAGCATGTCCGGGTACTGGTCCTTCACCGCCTCGAAGATGCCGATGCACGTGAGGAGCTCGAGGTAGAGCCCCACCCGGAGCAACCAGCGGGGGTCGGGGAGGTTGCGCCGGTGCTGCTCGAGGTCCTGATGGATGGCCCGGAGGTACAGGAGGGCCTTGTCCATGCCGATGGTCAGCACGGGGAACCACGGGTGGTAGCCGACGTGCAGCTCGTCGATCCCGAGCGCCTGCTGCTGGATCTCCGTGTCCGTCTTGACGAGCCGGTCGAGCAGGCGCGTGTAGAGCGAGCCGAAGCGGCCGGTGTCGAAGATCTCGACGTCCGTCGTCTCGGAGGAGACCGTCCTGCCCGCCTCGCTGAGCCGGATCTCGACCCGGAGCTGCTGCCGGAACAGGCTCGCGAGCGTGAACGGATCGGCGCCGTCCGGGATGCGCCGCCGGAACGACTCGGGCAGGTCGACCCAGTGATAGCCGCCGCCGGTCTCCTCGCCGGGGGGGTGCGGCATGAGCTGCCGCGCCGGCACGATCGTGGCGACGTAGACCGTCTGATGGAACGAGTTCCACGGGGCGGGCTCGAGCATCGGGACGGGGTAGGACGACGTCGAGACGATCTGCGGGCTGAGCGGCAGGTCCATGATGCCGGGCACGGGGCACGGCTCGCCTTCGCCGGGGGTCGCCGGGAGGAACCACGCCGACAGGGTCACCTCGAACGGCCGCTCGAAGGGGGCGACGAACGCGTAAATGTCGCGCAGCCGGTAGAGCAGCCACACCTCGTCGCCGAGCTCCGACGGGTCGCCCGCGGTGTTGATGCAGCCGGCGCGCTCGCTGCACCCGTGCCCGGGATAAAGCGCCTCGTCCACAGGTCGCTTGCCGGGCTCGAACGGGATGAGCTCCAGCGACGGCGAGAGCTCGGCCGACTCCTCCTCCGGGCTCTGGCGCGCCTCGAGCTGCCGCAGGTACTGACGGACCCGGGCCAGCTTGTCCTCCCAGTCCATGCCCTCAACGCGGCTCATCAACAGCCGCTTGAACTGCCTCTGGAACTCCTTCGGGGTCATCATGCAGCGTCCACCTGAGTTGCCGGGGGGCCGGACAGCCGCCCTCCGAGAGAGCTTACCGGCTCCGCGCGCGCGGCGCGCAGCGATCAGCGCCGGCCAGAGCCCGCGCGAGCCCCTTGCGGCGCCGCGTCCCGGAAGGTACGGGCTTGCGCCGTATGGCCATCGAGATCCGCGAGCTCCGGAAGGGCGACAAGAAGGTCCTCAAGGACTTCCTGAACGTGGTCGACACCGTCTACGAGGGTGAGCCCAACTATATCCGCCCGCTCGACTTGGACATCGCCGATCGGCTCGACAAGAAGAAGAACCCCTTCTTCGAGCACGCCGAGGGGACGGCGTGGGTGGCGTACAAGGACGGCCGGCCGGCCGGCCGGATCACCGCGCAGGTCGATCACGAGCACCTCCGGATCCACCGCGACGAGACGGGCGCGTTCGGCTTCTTCGATACGATCGACGACGCGGAGACGGCGCAGGCGCTGCTCGCCGAAGCGGCGGCCTGGCTGCGCGCGCGCGGGATGAAGCGCATGCGGGGCCCATACTCGCTCTCGATCAACGAGGAAGCCGGCTGCCTCGTCGAGGGGTTCGACCACCCGCCGGTGCTGATGATGGCCTACCACCGGCCGCACCAGGGCCGGCTCATCGAGCAGGCGGGGCTCGAGAAGGTGAAGGATCTCTACGGGTGGCGCTACGAGGTCGGCGATGTCCCGCCCCGCGCGCAGAGGGCCCACGCCGAGGTGCTGGCGATGCCGGAGGTGCACACGCGCTGCGGCGACCTGAAGAACCTGCTCCACGACATCCGGATCGTCCTGGACGTCTTCAACGACTCCTGGAGCGACAACTGGGGCTTCGTGCCGATGACCGAGAAGGAGCTCGTCAAGTGGGCGAAGGACGTGCGGCTCATCCTGATGCCCGAGCTCACGAAGATCACGTTCATCGACGGCGAGCCGGCCGCCGTGTCGCTCGGGCTGCCCGACCTGAACGAGCTGATCCGGGACTTCCACGGCGAGCTCCTGCCGGCTGGGATCTTCAAGCTGCTGTGGCGGCTGCGCGTGCGCGGGCCGAAGAGCGGGCGCCTCGTCGTGCTCGGCATCCGCAAGAAGTGGCGCCACGTGCGGCGCTACGCCGGGCTCAGCGCATTCCTCTACGCCGAGATGAACCGGGCGGCGCACCTGCTCGGCATGAAGGGCGGCGAGCTCGGGTGGACGCTCGAGGACAACGCCGCCATCAACGCGGGCATCCGGCTGATGGGCGGCCGGCTCTACAAGAGGTACCGGCTCTACGAGCGGGCGCTCTGATCGACAGGGGCGCCGGGGCCGAAGGAGCGGATCGATGAAGGTGCTGGTCACGGGCGCGAGCGGGTTCCTCGGCTCGCACGTCGCCGAGCAGCTCGTGCAGAAGGGGCACGGCGTCGTGGCCCTCGTGCGGCGCTCGTCCAACACGAGGTTCCTGTCGTCGCTGCGCGGGGTCGAGCTCGCGTACGGCGCCATCGAGGACGCGGAGAGCGTCCGTCGCGCAGTCGTCGACTCGCCTGGCGTCGACGCGATCGTGCACTCGGCCGGGCTGGTCAAGGCGCGCGACGAGGCGGAGTTCTTCCGGGTCAACGTCGGCGGCACGCGGAACCTGCTCGACGCGGCGAAGGCGGCGTCGTCCATGAAGCGCTTCGTGTTCGTCTCGAGCCTCGCCGCCGTCGGCCCGAGCCTCGACGGGCGCCCCGTCGCCGCCGACGCGCGCCCGGCCCCGGTGACGCGCTACGGGCGCTCGAAGCTCGAGGCCGAGCGGCTGGTCCTCGCCGAGAAGGACGCGCTGCCCGTGGTCGTCGTGCGCCCCCCGATGATCTACGGCCCGCGCGACCAGGAGTCGTTCGCGTTCTTCCAGAGCGTCGCGCGCCGCTTCCTCCCGATGCTCGGCGACGGCAGGAACACGCTCAGCGTCATCTACGCCTCGGACGCGGCCGCCGCGTGCATCCGGGCGCTCGAGGCCGACGTGCCGAGCGGCCGGGCCTACTTCATCGACGACGGCCGCGTGTACGTGTGGCGCGACATGCTGACGCACGTCGAGGCGGCGCTCGGCGCGCGGGCGCTCGTCCGCGTCGGCATGCCGTTCTCGCTCGTGCGCGGCGCCGCGCTCGCGAGCGAGGGGATCGGCCGCCTCACCGGCAAGCCCGTGATGCTGACGCGCGACAAGCTGAACGAGCTCGCCGCGTCGCACTGGGTCTGCGACTCGGGCGACGCCCGCAGGGAGCTCGGCTGGGAGCCCCAGGTGGGCTGGGCCGAGGGGACGCGCCGGGCGGTCGCCTGGTACCGCGAGCACGGCTGGCTGTGACGTGACGCCGCGCCGCGCGCCGTTTGACGCTCGCCCGCGGCCTTCGTACCGTAAACGCATGTCCCGCTGTCCGCCGGCTGCCCCGGGCCTCGTCGCGCTGGCGCTCGGGCTGGCGGCCGCGCCGGTGCAGGCCGCGGAGCCGCCTCCCGGCGACGCCGCCGCGGCGCAGGCTCCGCGCGATCCGCTCGAGCGCGGCGCGGCGGCGGCGGACGCTCCGCCGAGCGCCGCCGCGCCCCGGTCGGCCCTGCGCGGCGCCGTCGTGGTGGCGGTGGACGACGCGAGCGCCGAGGCCGCTCGAGCGCTCGCGCGCGCGCTCTACCGCGACCCCGCGCTACGCCCGCCGATCGACGAGGCGGCCGCGCAGGTGCTCGCCGGCGATCCGCCGCGGCCCGACGCGCCGGCTTCCGTGAGGGAGCTCGCGGAGGTGCGCCGCTCCGCCGGGCGTGCCGAGTCCGAGCCGGTCGCGCGCGGCCTGCTCGCGTCGCTCGGCGCGGGCGCGGGCGCGGCGCTCGTCGTGGCGGTGACGACGGCGCACGGCCACCCCGTGGCCCGCGTGCTCCGGGTCGCGGGCGCGAGCTACGCGCCGCTCGAGCTCGGCGCGACGGTCCAGCGCGCCGCGGAGGGCGCGGCCGCCCCCGCCGGGGCGGCGTTCGACTGGCCGGGCGCGGGCGCGGCCCTCCGCGCGCTGCTCGCCGGGGAGGAGCGCCCGGCAGGCGCGACCGGTCGCGCCGCGGCGCCGCTCGCGCCCGCCCACGCACCGTCGCAACGCGGCCCGGTGGGCCCTCGCGCGGGCGTCGACCTGACGGCGCCTGGGGCTGACCGGGGCTCGCCGGAGCGGCGCTCGATGTGGAGCTCTCCCTGGTTCTGGGGTCCGCTCGCGGGCGTCGTCGCGACCGGGATCGTGGTGCTCGTGCTCGCCCAGACGGGCGAGGGCGACGGCGAGACCGTGCACCTCCGGGGTCGGATCGCTCCATGACGCGCTCCTGCCGGCGCAGCTCGGCGGCGTTGGGGCTGCGGCTCGCCGCGCTCCTGTGCCTCGCGCTCGTCGCCGCGCCCGGGCGCGTCGCCGGCGCCGCGCCCCGCGTCTACGACGCGCCCGCCGCGACGGGCGACGGCGGGGCCGCTGCCCCCGTCCCGCCGCCCCCGCCGGAGTACCACACCCAGGATCTCGACTGGATCGAGTTTGCCTATCACCCGTCGACCCGCGATCGCGTCCGCCCCTTGATCGCCCGTGCCGACGCCGTCCGCGCCGAGCTCAGCGCCCTGCTCGGCCGCGAGGCGCTTGTCGCTCCGGTGAAGGTCCGGATCGCGGCCTCCCTTGCCGAGCTCGACGGCCTCATCCCCGGGGGCATCGCGGGCC
This sequence comes from Sorangium sp. So ce887, assembly GCF_051521455.1. NCBI lineage: Bacteria > Pseudomonadati > Myxococcota > Polyangiales > Polyangiaceae > Sorangium > Sorangium sp. So ce887. The sequence continues at coordinate 10,067,349 of NZ_CP150354.1, forward strand.
CCGCGACCGCTGTCTCCTTCGGCGCGCTCCGGCTCGCCGTCCTGAGCGACGCTCCGCGGCTCGGCGTCGCGGCGCCCGATCTCGAGAGCGCCTTCTGTCACGCGCTCGCGCACCTCGCCCTCGACGAGGCGACGGCCGGCGCCCTGATCCCGCGCTGGTTTCACGAGGGGTTCGCCGCTCACGCGGCCGGCGACGGCGTCGCTCGCCGCGCGCAGAGGCTCTCCGTCGCCACGCTGAGGGGGGGCCTCCTCCCGCTCGACGAGCTCGAGGCGAACCTGCCGGGCGCCGGCGGCACGGCCGGATCCCTGGCGCACGCGCAGTCGGCCGACGTCGTCCGCTTCCTCGTCGAGGGCGAGCGCCGTCCGCTCTTCGCGCGCGCCCTGGATCAGGTGCGCGCCGGCTCCCCGCTCGCGGGCGCGCTCGAGGCCGCGTACGCCTCGACCGGCCGCGAGATCGAGCTCGCGTGGCGTGCCGACGTCGCGCGCCGCTACGGCTTCGTCCCGGTGCTGGCGGGCTCGCTGCTGGTGATCGGGCTGCTCGTGGCGGGCAGGCTGGCCGTGCGTCGGTTCCGCGCCCGGAGGTCGCCGCCGCCTCCCGCGCCGCGCCGGCGGCTCCGCGCCGCGCACGAGGCGGCGGAGATGCGCCAGCGGACCGCGCGCCCATCCACGGCCCAGCTCGTGGCCACCCTGGGCGCCCGTCATCGCAGCGAGGCGGACGGCGACACGGACGTCCCGAAGGTGGAGCACAACGGCCAGTGGCACACGCTCCACTGAACGCCGCGGAGGGAGGCCGTCCCCGGCCTGATCGCCCGGGGCCGCAGCGCCGGCTGCTCGAGCTCGCGCTCGGCGCGGCCTGGCTCATCGGCCTCGCCGCGGCCCTGCAGATCGTCTCCGTGCTCCTGTCGTCGAGCCCGCTCGCGGCGGCGCTCGCCGGCGCCGTCGTCGCCGACCTTGTCGCGTCGCGGGCGGGCGTTCCGTGGACCGACCCGCTGGAGCCGGAGGGTCCGGGCCACCGCGCGCGCATCGCCCGCCGCGTCGGGCTCGGCGCGGCGCTGGGCGCGCTCGCCGTGCTGCTGACGCTCGGCGTCTCCGTGGTCGTCGGCTGGGCGACCGTCGACGCCGGGGAGCCCTCGGCGAGCTTCGGTTTCGCCGTGGCGCGCGCCATCGCCCTCGCCGTCCGCGACGAGCTCCTGCTCACGGGCATTCCGTTCGCCGCCGCGGCGCGCGCCGGCGTCTCGAGCCGCCACGCGTTCGCCTTCTCCGTCCTCGCGCACGGCGCCGCCCTCGGGCTCGCGCCGGGCGCGACCGCGTCGAGCTTCGCCCTCGCGTCCGCGCTCGGCGCGCTCGCTGCGGCGCTCTTCCTGCGCGGCCGCGGCGCGCTCGCGCCCATCGCCGCCCACGCGAGCTTCATCGCGTTCGCGGGCGCGGGCCTGCGCGGCTCCCTGCTCGACGTCACGTGGGTCGACGGCGCCCTCGCCGCCGGGACCCGGGCCTTCGGCCCGCCAGCCTGGCTCGCCGCCGCCGCGCTCGCGGCCCTCGCCGCGCTCGTCCTCCGCGCCGGCGCGTCCCGTCCTGGCCGACCGGCGCGGTGAGCGCCCTCGCCCGCGCGCGGCCGCCGCGGGGCGCTCCCTGACGCGCCGCCGTGCCGGCATGAGATGCCCCTCGCCTGCGTTGAAGCTCCGGACAGCGGCGCTGGGGGCGTTGCGCTCCTCTCCCCGCCGCGCACTCGGTTTCGCCCTTCCAGCCTCCGGCAGTCGGCGCGCCAACGTCCGCCGGATCGACACCGGCATTTCACAGCGCCGTGCGAGGACGCGCCGCGCAGCGCGGGCGTGACACGCGCTGCATCCCACAGCGCCTCACCCCCCGGACACGGCTATGTCATATTTCAGCGCACCGCGTCAAATGCACGTTGACGCAATGCCTTCGAGGAATCAACGATCGCATATGCATTGGGAAAGGATCCGTCGGATTGCGCCGGTGACGTTGCTCGTTCTCGCGTCGACGGGCTGCGGCATGGCGACGATGGTCGACACGAACACGCGCTCCATCCAGGCGACCACCGAGGAGATGAGGCGCACGCGGTCGACGATCGAGGATTCGAATCAGGCGCTGCGCGAGTCGCAGGAGAGCCTCGATCGGCTGGCCGACCTGCGCCAGCCGATGGAGAAGGTCGCCGAGATGCAGGAGGCGATGGAGCGGCTGGCCGAGCTCAAGGGGTCGATGGACGCGATGCAGCGGAGCCTGCGCGAGACCGCGAGCCTCGAGCAGTCGATGGACCGGCTGAGCGAGATGAAGGCCACGATCGCCGCAATGAACGAGAGCCTCGCGGGCATCCGCGGCCCGCTCGAGGACGTCGCGGCGCTGAACGCTCCGATGCGCGACGTCGCCGCGCTGAACGCTCCGATGCGCGACGTCGCCGGGCTGAAGCAGCCGATGGAGCAGGTCGCGACGCTGCGCGAGCCGATGCAGGAGGTGAGCAAGCTGTCGGCGCCGATGGAGGAGATGAGCCAGCTCGGGAGCGACGCCGCTCGCCAGACCGGCCTCGTCGCCGTCGCCCTGCTCGGCTGGGGCCTCGTGACGTTCCTCGGCGTGTACTTCGGCGTCCAGGCCGGCACCCGTCGTCAGCAGCGCCTCGCGCAGGGCGACGGGGACTCGAGCGCGGCCCCGCCGCAGGCCGAGCCCGCGCCTCGCATCCTCGCCGAGAGCCGGAGCTTCGAGCGCCGGGCGCAGGTCAAGTCGATGTGATCGTCGTCTGACGGACGCGTCTCGCCGGCTGGCGAGCGGCGGAGTTGCCCGCCGCTCGCCGGCTGCGCCCCCACATCATCTCCCGATCAACGATATGTATCCCAGAACGCCGACATGCGATCGACCTGCCCCGCAGTGAACGAATCCATGCAGGCGTCGTCGGTATAATCCATGAAGTTCTGAATCGGGTCGAACCCGTCGCCCCTGCAGGTGTCCCGGCTCATCGGGCAACCGTACGCGGCGCTGCGCTCAGCCGACGTGTCGTCGACCCCGTCACCGGTCTTGCTGCAGCCGCCCTGGAAGGTGTGGTAGAGGCCGAGCCAGTGACCGACCTCATGCGTCCCCGTATCTCCCTCGTTGTACGGCGCCGCGGCGCCGCCGGGCAACGAGGAGTGGAGCAGGACGACGCCGTCGTCGCCCGGGTTGGCCGTGTAGCTCGAGGGGAACGTCGCCCAGCCGAGTAGACCGCCGCTCGGGTTGGCCGTGTAGAGGTTGAGGTGGTCGGGACCACCGATGCGAAGCGCCGACTTGGCTTGCCGCTCGGCCGCGGAGCCGAGCTTCATGGTGTACCAGGTCGCGTTCGTCGTCCGGTCCACCGAGGCCAGAACGAAGCGGAAGCGGGTGGTCGCGTAAGCGTCGTTGAGCACGTCGATCTGCTCCTCGATCCTGGCCTGGGGCACGTTGCCGTTCGAGGTGCTCGTTCCCTTGTTGATGACGTGGACGTGCACGGGGATCTCGACGTCCGTCTGCGCGGTGAACCCGACCGCCGCCCTGCTGCGAACGAACCGGTCGACGGTGTCCCGTTCAACCTCGCTCAGCTCGACGGTCGCGCAGCTGCGCCGCAGCGGAGCCGGGGCCGCCTCCACCTGCTCGGGATCGACGTCGGCGACGACCGGTTCTTCCTCCTCCGCCGGGGTCGACGGGTCGCCGTTGCACGCGGCGGCACTCAAGGCAGCGATCAAGACTAAGGCAAGTACCTCCGCACACGTCCGAGCTCGCATAGACATTCTCCTTGGTTCAGGCCCCGCAAAGGAAGCAGGAATATATATCCACGTTGACAATCAGTTCAATTCCAAAAGGGCTGATTCCACTCAAGACGACAAGGTTAGATTCCACGTCTTGGTCGTCTTGCGTCATCTCGTCGAACGCCAGCCGGTGCCTCGGGGCGCGCGCCGCGATGACGCGGCGCAACGGCGTGCGCGGAGCCGACACGCCGGCTGCTCCAACATGGAGCGATCGCTCCATTATGGAGCACACGGCGAGATCGACGCTGGCCGAGCGGCCCTCGACTCGAGACCAGATAACGACCAGGACGCTGGCCGTTCCGCCCGTTTTCCATGTCCTCTGCGTATTCAGAAGCAGGCTCGAGGGGCTCATCCAGGTTTCGAGAAGCCCTCTGAGGAACGCCGTATCGACGTTCATCCGCCTGGCCTGTGCAGTTTGAGCCACGCTCGAATCGAGGCGCACGAGGGTTGTCCAACTCGCCATCTGCCACATTACTCAGCGTAGCCCGACGGCCGCGCTCGCTGCGCCGGCGCGCTCCGGGCCGCGCGGCGCACGCGTGCCCGTGGTCCGGGCGGGAGAGCGGCGAGCTCCTACCGGCCCGGAGGGCGCTCGGCGGCGGCCTCGCCGCGCGACGGCCGGCGCGGCGAGGAGGCGGCGGCGGTCGAGCGATCTCACTTACCCCCGCGGCCGTCCCGGGGTGCGCGGCCGGCGAGCTCCGTGCATCCTGATTGCAGTACTGTCCTGGCGACGGTAGATGTCTCGCATGGCGCGTTCGAAAGCAGGTCAGTCCGCGGAGCAGCTCCGCGAGCAGATCCGGGCGACCGGCCTGCGAGCCACCTCGCCGCGCATCGCCGTGCTGCAGAGCCTCGGCCGCACGCGGACGCCCGTCAGCCACGCCGAGCTCGCGGCCGAGCTCGCCCCCAAGGGGTGGGATCGCGCCACCATCTACCGGAACCTGATCGATCTCACGAACGCGGGGCTCGTGAGCCGCACCGACATGGGCGACCACCTCTGGCGGTTCGAGCTGCGCGAGGGCACCGGCGACCACGCGACGAACGAGCACCCGCACTTCATGTGCGACACGTGCGGGGACGTGCTCTGCCTCCCCGACGAGAGCATCGAGATCAAGGCGGCGCGCGGCGCCCCCCGTGCGCTGCGCCGCAAGGGCCTCCAGATCCAGATCAAGGGTCGCTGCGACCGGTGCGTTCAGCCCTGAGCCGCGGGGCCACCGGCGCAGCGCGGCAGCCCTGAGCCGCTGGGCCACCGGCGCAGCGCGGCAGCCCTGAGCCGCTGGGCCACCGGAGCCGCGAGCCGCCTGTGCCGCGGACCGGCCTGTGCCGCGGGCCCCCCGAACCGCAGGTCCCTCTGAGCCGCGCGAAGACGCGTCGCCCCGCGGGAACGCGGTCGTTGTTCGCACCTCGATTGCAACACCAATTTGATGTTGATTAGGGTCCGTGGCTCGGGCATAGCCCACCGGCCCATGCTCGCGCTCGTCGTCGCCTTGTCGATCGCCGGCCTCGCCACGGGGCCGCTCCTCGTGGCGCTCGGCCGGCGCCGGGCGCTGCCGACGTCAGCGCTCGACGGGCTGACGCTCGGCCTCGTCCCCGCCCTGGTCCTCGCGCGCCACCTCCCGCACGCGGTCGAGGAGATCGGGGCGCAGGCGGTCCTCTGGACGGCGCTCGGGTACGTGGCGCTCTCGCTCACCGAGCACCGGCGGCGCGACACCGGCAAGGTCCTGGGGCGGGAGATCGCGTTCTCGGCGCTCGCCGTGCACGGGCTGCTCGACGGCGCCGGGCTCGCGCTGGCCGCGTCCGCGGCCGACGGCGGCGCGGACGGGGTGCTCTTCGCGAGCGCCGTCCTCGTGCACCGGCTCCCCGAGGGCCTATCCCTCGCCGCGCGCTTCCTGCCCGCCTGGGGCTGGCGGCAGCTCGCCCTGCGCCTCGGTCTCCTCGGGCTGCTCACGCTGCTCGGCGCCCTCCTCGGCCAGCGCCTCATGGAGAGCCTCCCCCACGAATCGTTCGAGGTGTTCGTCGCGTTCGGCCTCGGCGTCCTGCTGCGGCTCGTCGTCCACACGCACGAGGCGCCGCCCCGGAGCCGGACGGCGCGGACCGCGAGCGCCGTCGCCTTCGTCTCGGGCCTGTGCGTCGCGCTCGCGCTCCCCAGCCCGGAGAGCTTCTTCACGCATGCCCACGCGTCCGAGCTGTCGATGGCCGAGTCGCTGGGCCCGCTGTTCGTCGAGACGGCGCCCGCCGTGCTCGCGGGGCTCGCTGCGGCGGGGCTCATGCACGCGTTCTTCCCGCGTCACGCGATCGGACAGGCGCACGGCGGCGCCGCGCTGCTCTCGCTGCGGCTGCTCGGCCTGCCGCTCACCGCGGTGCGCGTCGCCGGCAGCGCGCTCCTCGCCATGCTGGTCGCGCTCCTCGTCGCCAGGGTAGCCGGGTCGCCCGGCACGGCGCCGCGCCGCAGCGCGCCGCCCGCCTCGGGCGTTGCCGCTTCGCCGGGCGCGCGGCTCCGTGCGGCCGCCGTCGAGGCCGCCGGTCCTGCGCTCGATCGCGTGGCCGCGTGGTACCTCGTCGGCCTCGTGCTCGCCGCCGTCCTCGAGGCGACGATCGAGCCGGCCGCGGCGCGCGCGCTCGGCGCGCCGGCCGACATCGTGGTGAGCGCCCTCATCGCGGCGCCGGTCTACATGTGCGCGCAAGGCGCGGCGCCGCTCGCCGCCGTGATGATCCACAAGGGGTTCTCGGTCGGCGCGGCGGTCGCATTCCTCCTGGTGGGGCCCGCGACCAGCGTCGCAGTGCTCGCCATGCTGAAGCGGTCGCTCGGCGCGCGCGCCGCCGCCGCCTTCGCGCTCTTCAGCGTCGCCTTCGCCGTCGTGGTCGGCCTCGTCGCGAACGCGCTCGTCCCCGGCGCCGTGGTCCCGGACCTCCACGACCTCGCATCCGACGAGCACGCCCCCGTCGAGTGGGTCTGCGCGGCAGCGCTCGGCGCGCTCCTGCTCTGGAGCTTCACGAGGCTCGGACCGCGCGCGTGGTTCGGCCACATGCTCGGCACCGGCGGCGCCCCTGCGCCCAGCCCGGCGGAGCCGTACGCGCGGGATGCGCACGCGCATCGCTGCGCTGCACACGACGCCCTGGGCGGTCACGGCGCGCACGCGCCCCCCACCGGCACCAGCGCGCCGCGCGCCTGACGCGGAGCGCTCCGCCCCGCTCGTTCCACGAGACACCGCTCGCCGGTCGCGGCCGGCCCTCGCGCGCCGCCCTCACGCGCCGCGCATCCGGCGCGGCGCGGCGATCATCCGAGCTGGACCGCGCCGTGATGATCGCAGTGATCGCCGTGCGGGTGGTGGAGGTGCCCGCCGACGAGGTAATCGAAATGATCGCCGTGGGGCACGGCCTGGTGGCCGCAGCCTTCCCCGTGCGTGTGCGCCTTCGCGTGATCCGCGCAGGCGTGGCTCGGCGTGCACGCGTCGGGGTTGTCGTTGCCGACCGGGAGCACGTGCTCGTCGAAGTGATCGCCGTGCGGGTGATGCAGGTGCCCGTCGTGCAGGTAATCGACGTGGCCCTCGTGCCTCAGCGCCTGATGTCCACATCCCTGCCCGTGAACATGAGCGTGCGCTTCGTGGGTACGGTGATTGTCCATCGAGTTGCGTCCTTTCCGGGAAATGCCCGCCGCGAGCGCGCATGGCAGCCCCAGGAGAAACAACATGGGGCACCGATGCCCACCGCCGCAAGCAGCCGTCCTCCGTGGTCTTGCGGGCCGCGTTCGAGGAGCGCAGAGGCGAGCCGCTGGGGTGGGACGAGCGCGCCGCCGAGCCTCGTCGCTCAGCGGCTCCAGTACCTGCCGAGGAGCACGAGCACCATCGCCCAGACCACGACCCCGAGCCCCGCCGCGACGAGCATGGCCGGCGGCAGCCGCCTTCCGTGCTGCACGAGCCGCCCCAGCGTCCCCGCCGCGCCGCCGCCGCGCATCGCGGCGCTCTCCGGTGCGAGGCTGAGCTTGTCGCCCAGCACGAAGTCCGAGGCGCGCCGCCCCTTCTGTCCCCGGAAGCGCGCGGCGCGCAGCTCGCGGAGCACGGCATCGAGCTCCTTCGCGAGCACGCCCGCCGAGGCGATCCGATCGTCGCGCTCGCGCTGCAGGCAGGCGTCGACGATGCGGCAGAGGCGCGGCGGGAGCCCCGGCTTGCGCGAGGCGATCGGATCGCAGTCCTTGCTCAGGATGCGGACCATGAGCGCGTTGTAGTTCGGCGCCTCGTGCGGGAGCGTCCCGGTCAACGCCTCGTGCAGGACGACGCCCAGCGACCAGAGGTCGGCGCGGCCGTCCAGGTCCTCGCGCCCCGCGGCCTGCTCGGGCGACATGTAGGCCGGCGAGCCGACGACGCAGCCCGTATGGGTCAGCGCGAAGTTGTGCTCCTTCTCCAGCACCTTGCTGATCCCGAAATCGAGGATCTTCCCCACGAGCTCACCCAGGTGGTTGCGGTGCACGTAGAGGTTCGCGGGCTTCAGGTCGCGGTGGATGATCCCCTGCTGATGGGCCATGTCGAGCGCCCGCGCGAGGCCGATGAAGATCTCGACCAGCGTCTCCGGCTCGATCGTGTGCTCGCGCCGCAGCCACTCGTCGAGCCCCTCGCCGACGAGCAGCTCGAGCACGAGGAACGGCGAGCCGTCCTCCGCCTGACCGAGATCGAGGATCTCGACGATGCTGGGGCTCCGCACGCGCCCGCTCGCCTTCGCCTCGTTGAAGAAGCGCTGGAGCGCGACGGCGTCCTCGGCCACCTCGGGGCGCATCACCTTGAGCGCCACGTCACGGTCGATGAGCTCGTTCTTCGCGGCCCACACCGACCCGCTGGCGCCTCGGCCCAGGATCTTCACGAGCCGGTAGCGAGACTGGATGAGATCGCCGGGGTTCACTGCTGCGCCGAGGTGTCCCGGGGACGAGGGTGTCTTACCCCCGGACCCACATCAGAGACGGGTCGGAGGATACCCCGGCGCATGGACGAGCGGTACCGCGGCGCCGCCAGGTCCAGCGGGGACCCAAAGTTCGCGAGGCGAGGGAATGACAGCCCACTTTGCGCCCCGAGGGCCGCAGCGCAGGGCGGAGAAACCCTGGATTTCGAGGCGCCGCGACGCCTCGTCTCGGCGTCAGCGGCGCTCGACCAACAGGACAGCGAGCGAGGAAGAGAGCGGGCAGCGAGGGTCACAGCGCAATTTTCCCGTGCGCCGGGCCCTGCGCTGCCTCGGGGGTGGGGAGGATCAGACGTCGTAGTAGAGGAAGAACTCGTGCGGGACCGGGCGGAGCCGGATCGCGTCGACCTCGCGCTCGCGCTTGTAGTCGATCCAGGTCTTGAGGATGTCGCGGGTGAAGACATCGCCGCGGAGCAGGAACTCGTGATCGCGCTCGAGGCAGGAGAGCGCCTCGTCGAGCGAGCCCGGCATGTGCGGCACTTCCTTGAGCTCCTCGGGCGAGAGCGCGTAGATGTCCTTGTCGAGCGGGTCGCCCGGGTCGATCCGGTTCTGGACGCCGTCGAGGCCGGCCATCATCATGGCCGCGAAGGCGAGGTACGGATTGCAGCTCGCGTCCGGGAAGCGGACCTCGATGCGGCGGCCCTTCGGGCTGTTGCCGGGCGGCAGCGGGATGCGGATCGACGCCGAGCGGTTGCGGCTCGAGTACGCGAGGTTCACGGGCGCCTCGTAGCCCGGGACGAGCCGGCGATAGCTGTTCGTCGTCGGGTTGGTGAGCGCGGCGATCGCCTTCGCGTGCTTCAGGATGCCGCCGATGTACCAGAGGCCCATGTCGGACAGCCCGGCATAGCCGTCGCCGGCGAAGAGCGGCTTGCCCTCCTTCCAGAGCGACTGGTGGCAGTGCATGCCGCTGCCGTTGTCGCCGAAGACGGGCTTCGGCATGAACGTCACCGACTTGCCGTGCTTGCGGCCGACGTTCTTGATGACGTACTTGAACCACATGAGGTTGTCGGCCATCGCGGTCAGCGTCGAGAACTTGATGCCGATCTCGCACTGCCCGGCCGACGCCACCTCGTGGTGGCCGACCTCGACTCCGATGCCGGTCTCGATGAGCGTGGACATCATGTCCGCGCGCAGATCCGAGAGCGTGTCGGTCGGCGGAACGGGGAAGTAGCCCTCCTTCGACCGGATCTTGTGGCCGAGGCCGGCCTTGCCGGTGTTCCAGACTGCCTCCTCGCTGTCGATCTCGTAGAACGCGCCGCGCTGCGAGCTCTCGTAGCGAACCGAGTCGAAGACGAAGAACTCGGCCTCGGGCCCGAAGTAGGTCGTGTCAGCGATGCCGCTCGCGCGGAGGTGGTTCTCCGCCTTCTGGGCGATGTAACGCGGGTCGCGCCCGTAGGGCTGGCCGGTCACGGGATCGCTGATCTTGCAGATCATGCTGAGCGTCTTCTGGGCGTGGAACGGGTCGAGCTTCGCCGTCGACGCATCGGGCGTCATCAGCATGTCGCTCGCGTTGATCGGCTGCCATCCGCGCACGGAGGAGCCGTCGAAGCCGATCCCCTCCTCGAAGATGTCCTCGTTCAGACGGGACACCGGGACGGTCGTGTGCTGCCAGATGCCGGGCAGATCGATGAACTTGAGATCGACAAACTTTACGTCGTTTTCCTTCGCAAACGCGACGACATCTTTCGCCTTCATGATCTTCTCTTACCTCGCTGACTCGCTGCTCTCGCTGTATGTGACTCTACGGCGCGCGGGCTCGTGCTCGCTGCTAGCTGCCTGGGGTGTCGAGCCTGCGACCCGCCGCGATTGCCCTGTGACGCTCTGCCCGCGGCTCGCCTAGATGGCGTCCTCGCCGCGCTCTCCCGTGCGGATCCGCACGGCTTCCTCGACGGGGACGACGAAGATCTTGCCGTCGCCGATCCGACCCGTCTTGGCGCTCTTCTCGATGGCGTCGATCACGTCGCTGACCATGCTGTCCGGCACGACGATGTCGACCTTCACCTTCGGGACGAAGTCGACGACATACGCCGACCCTCGATAGACCTCCTTCTTGCCACCGGTCCGACCGAAGCCCTTTACCTCGGTCACCGTCATGCCCTGAATCCCGACCTCGGCGAGGGCGTCCTTGACCTCGTCGAGCTTGAACGGCTTGATGATCGCCTCGACCTTTTTCATTGCGCACGCCTGTGGTGACCGGATGCCCGCCAGGTTAAAAACCCGGGCGCTCACCCGAAAAGCCCCGCCGGAGCAGAGCCGGTAAAGGGGGGTCGCTTCCGCCGGCGGCCTCCCGTCGATGTGCCGGGCGCCGCCCGGCCTCCGATCCGTGACGGGGTCCTCTCGGCCTCCCGAGCATTGCCCCGACGCTTGTCAACAGACTCAGGCCCCCATCCAGCAGAGCTGGATGGACGACCCTCTACCCCGGGCGCCGGCGCAGCGACCGGAGGTCCAGGCTGGTGTACCCAAGCTCATGTTTCCGGAATGTTTCGCGCATCATGCGTGCGTGAGAAAAGTGGTTCCGGCATCAGAAAATCGGATCCCGCTTACGTTTTTCAATCCCTCCCGGGAGCTCCTGGGAGGAGAGCGCGCCCGCTCCCATCGCGGCGGCGCCGGGGGGGGTGGGGCACGCCTCCTCCATGGCCGGCCGACGTGGATCCGCCTCCCGGCTCCGTCCGGGGACGGCTGAGCTCGCCTCCACGGCGCCCCCGAGGGGTGGATCCCGCCTCCTGACGGGTCATGCCGCGCTCGCCTTGTTCTTGCGACGCGGCTCGAATAGTCTCCGCTGGCGAATCCAGTCGCGGGACCGCCCTGCCTGATGGCTTTGCCGAACAAAGCGAAGATCCCGGTAGGCACGGTCCTCGCCGGAAAATACCGCATCACACGCGAGATCGGACGCGGTGGCATGGCCGCCGTGTACGAGGCCGAGCACATCGACATCGGCAAGCGCGTCGCGATCAAGGTGCTCGCACAGGAGCTGACGACCTCGGCCGTCGTGGTCGAGCGCTTCCTCCGTGAAGCCCGTGCCGCCGCGTCGATCCGCAGCCCGTTCATCTGCGACGTCTACGACTCCGGCAAGCTCGACGACGGGCGGCCCTTCCTGGTGCTCGAGCTCCTGGAAGGCGAGTCGCTGTACGAGCGCATGACGGTCGTCAGGTACCTCGACCCCGAGACCACCGTCACGGTGGTGTCCCAGGTGTGTCGAGGGCTCACCAAGGCGCACGCCTCCTCGATCGTCCACCGCGACCTCAAGCCGGAGAACATCTTCCTCACGAAGGACGAGGAGGGCCGGCTCTGCGCGAAGATCCTCGATTTCGGGCTCGCGAAGTTCTACGCGCCCGTCGACGGCGGCGACGCGCAGGCGCGCCTCACCCGCGAGGGCGCGGTGTTCGGAACGCCGGCGTACATGAGCCCGGAGCAGGTGCGAGGCCAGGGGGCGGTCGACCACCGCGCCGACCTCTGGGCGCTCGGTTGCATCACCTACGAGTGCCTCACCGGCCGCACCGTCTGGCAGACCGAGCAGGGCGTCGCGATGACGTTCGCGCAGATCGCGAACGCGCCGCTGCCGCAGCCCGCGGCGCTCCGCCCGGACCTGCCGCCGAGCTTCACCGTGTGGTTCGAGAAGGCGCTCGATCGCTCGATCGATCGCCGCTTCCAGACCGCGAGGGAGTTCGCCGACGAGCTCTCGGTCGCGCTCGGCGTCGCGCAGCCGACGCCCCCGCGCGGCGCGGAGCCGTCACAGGCAGGGCTCCTCCCGACGGGCGGCGCTCCGCCGGCCGACGTGACGTTCGATCCGCCGGGGGTCGTCCGTGTGACCCCCAACGAAGCGCGGCGCACCGTCCCCTCGGGCCCGGCGGAGCGCGGGGGCGACCCGTTCGGCGGGCTCGACCTCTCGGGCCCGCACGGCGGCGCGCTGGCCGGGCGCGTGAGCCAGGGCGCGGGGCAGCAGATCTCGTTCTCCGGAGGCCCGGGCGACGCCTCGGTCCCCGATCCGCTCGCGCAGCGCTCGCCGCCGAGGCGCGGCGGCGCCGGTCGCGCGCTCGTCGTCTTCGGCGTGCTCGTGCTCGCCGCGGGCGCCGCGTACGCGGGCTACCTCCAGTTCCTCAAGCCAACGGCCCTGCCGCCCGTCTCGTCGAGCAGCGCGCCGCCGCCGCCGGCCATCAGCGCGCCGTCGTCGTCCGCGCCGACCGCCGTGCCGGCGCGCGCCGACGCCCAGGCCGAGCCGCCCGGCCTGCCGTGGCCGCCGCTCGTCGCGCAGGCGCAGGAGTCGCTCGCCGCGGGCGATCTCAAGGCCGCGCTCCGGCAGCTGAGGGACGCTCAGGAGAAGGGCAACCACCCCGTGCCTCGGACCCTGATCGAGCACGTGCAGGTCGCCATGAAGGACGCGAGCGGCAAGGCCCCCTGCCAGCTCACCGGGCTCGCGCGGCCGCGCACGCACGATCTCGTGCGCGAGGGCGGCCGCGCCATCGGCGCCAGCCGGCCCTCGATCACGCTCGGGCCGCGCGGCGCGGTGGTCACCTGGACGGACTCGCACGAGGGCAGCGAGCACGCCTACACGGCGGTGCTCGACAGCGCGATGCGGCCGTCGTCGCCGGCGCTCGACGTGACGCCCGAGGGCCGCGCCATCGGGCGCCCCGAGCTGACCACCGCCGGCGATCGGCTGGTGCTCACGTACTGGGACGGCAAGGGGCCGGAGGCCGGCGTGCACGTGCGCTGGCTCGACGCCAGCGGCCGGATCGACGGGCCCGCGATGATGGTCGCCCGCTTCCCTCGGGGAGGGAACTCCTGGCCCTCGCTCGCGCGCGCCTCCGAGGGGTTCTCGATCGCGTGGTCGGACGACGGCGACAGCGCGTCCGAGGACCTCTTCATGCGCCGCCTCTCTCCGAACCTCGATCCGGTCGGCGAGATCATCCGGCTGACGGACGTCACCCCGACGGGCCCCTCGAAGCCGCGCGTCCGCTTCCCCTCGATCGCGGTGACCGACGACGTGATGCACCTCGCCTTCCGCTTCGATCGCGAGCCGATGCGGGTCATCCAGTACATGCGCCTCCCGCTCGCGAGCGCCGACAAGGGGCTCCCGCCGGCCGCCCCCGGCAAGCGCGCCGACCGCGCGCTCGGCGATCTTTCGCTCGTGAACAGCGATCGCGCCCGGAGCGACAACCCCTCGCTCGCCTGCGGCACGGGCGGCTGCTTCGTCGTCTGGCACGGCGAGGCGCCGATCGGGGGCGCCTCGGCCGCCTACATCGATCCGGCCAAGGGCCAGCCGCTCTGGCGCAAGCGGTTCTCGAAGGCCGGCGCGCGCCCGGCGGTCGCGATCGCGCCGAGCGGTCAGGCCCAGCTCGTCTGGTTCGAGCAGGGCCGCATGCTGACCGCATCGATCAACCGCGACGGCATCGGCACGCCCACGAGGTTCGCCCGCGTCAGCGGCGATCAGCCGGCGCCTTCGATCAGCCCCGGCGCGAGGCCTGGAGAGTGGTATGTCGCCTGGCTTGACTACGAGGCGGGTCATCTCGAGCCCTACGCCGCTCGCATCCAGTGCCGGTGACCCCATGCTCATCCTCCCACCTCGAAGCGAGGTCCGCGCCCGTCCCATCGAGACCGAGCGGCTGATCCTCGTGCCGATCGACCCGTCCGACGGCCCCGAGCTCTGGCTCGCGGTCAGCGGCTCGCGCGCAACCCTCCAGCGCTGGCTGCCCTGGGTGCAGTTCCACACGGATCCGGCCGCGAGCGTGCGCTTCGCCGAGGCGTGCGCCGCCGACTGGGATCACGGCAGGGCGCTGCGCTTCGTCATCCGCGAGCGCGCGCACCGCTCGCTCGCCGGGGTGGTCGGGCTCGAGTCGTGCGTGCACCTGCACCGCTCCTGCGAGCTCGGGTACTGGCTGCGCAAGGAGGCGACCGGACGCGGCCTCATGACCGAGGCCGCGCAGGCCGCGCTCGGGTTCGCGTTCGGCCACATGGGCGCGCACCGGGTGCGGGTCGCGGCCGCGACGGACAACCACGCCTCCCTCGCGGTCATCGGCCGGCTCGGCTTCCGCTTCGAGGGCATCGCCCGCCAGGCCGAGTGGTGCGACGGCCGCTGGCTCGACCACTCCGTCTTCGCGCTCCTGGCGACCGATCCCAGGTGAGGCGCGCCGTCCCCAGCGCTCTGGCGCCCGAGGCGGCCCGTACGCCGCCCGAAGCGCGCTAGCATCCTGCCTTCGCCGTGGCTCGCCGTCGTCGCCTCATCCGCTGGCCTCGCGGCACGATGCCGCTCGTGCCGCTCGCGCCCGCGATCGTGATCGTCGTAGCGATCGCCACGGCCGTGGCGATCGCGCTGATCGGTATCCGCCAGCTCGCCAAGATGAGCGATCAGGCCGCGAGCCTGCGCGCGGAGGTGCTGGCCGCGACGCTGTCGGCGCGGCTCCCGGGGACCGCCGACGCGGAGCGGACCGAGCTCCTCGGGCAGGCGGCGCGGCGGGCCGGGTCGGAGATCCTGCTCGTCGAGCACAGCGGCCACGTGCTGGTCAACGAGAGCTTCGGCGCGCCGGCCAAGGCCGACATCTTCCAGATGCTCACGCAGGGCAAGGGCGAGGCGGTGACCTCGCTCGGCCGCGTCCGGTTCTCGGCGCGCCCGCTCCGCCCGCCGCTGTCCCACCTCTCGGTGATCACCTTCGTCTCCGCGCCGAGCCCGCCGCCCGACTCGATCGCCCTCGGCAACGCCGTCGCGGCGCTCACGACGCTGCTGCTCGGCGTGGCGGTCGCGGTCGCGCTCTCGTTCACCAAGGCGGCGCGCGACGACGTCGACTACCTGCGCGAGCGCATCACGGCGATGGCGCGCGGCCAGGGCCAGAGCGCGTCGAGCACGGATCTGATCCAGATCGAGCCGGTGCCGATCCGATCGCTGGACCAGGTGGGGCTCCTGACGGCGGCCTTCAACCTGCTGATCACCCGCTTCGCCGCGGCGGAGCGCACCTACCGGGCGGACCTCCAGCAGGCCTCCGCGATGGACCGCGAGCGCTCGGCGTTCCTCGCGGGGCTCAGCCACGAGCTGCGCACGCCGCTCAACGCCATCCTCGGGTTCGCGCACGTCCTCGAGAGCGAGGTCGACGGGCCGCTCAGTCAGGACGCGCGCGAGGCGCTGTCCGTCATCCGGCAGAGCGGCGAGCACCTGCGCACGCTCATCGACGACATCCTCGATCTGTCGGCGCTCGAGACGGGCAAGCTCCAGCTCTCCCGCCGCGCCGTCAACCTCCGCGTCCTCGTCGATCAGGTGATGCGGGAGGCGTCCGCGGCGGCGCGCGACAAGCCCATCCAGCTGCGCGTCACCGGGGACCACGGCCTCCTCGCGCACGCCGATCCGCGGAGGGTGCGGCAGATCCTGACGAACCTCGTCTCGAACGCCGTCAAGTTCACGGCGCGCGGCTCGGTGAGCGTGCACATCGCCGCGCGCGGCCGCTACGCCGCGATCGTCGTCCAGGACACCGGCCCCGGAATCCCGCCGGAGGAGACGTCGGCGGTCTTCGAGGAGTACCGGCAGACCGGCGACGTGCGCTCTCGCCGGGCCGGGACGGGGCTCGGGCTCTCGATCGCGCGGCGCCTCGTCCTGATGCACGGCGGGACGATCCAGCTGGACAGCGAGCTCGGGCGGGGCTCGACCTTCACGATCACCCTGCCGATCTGGGTGGTCCCGCCCCCCGCGCCCGCTCCGGTCCAGCCCGCGCCCGACGCGGCGGCGCCGCCCGTGAGCGAGCCAGGCGGCGGCCGCCCAGCAGGAGGAGGGAGGATCGCATGAACGAAGAGCGCATGAGGGACGACGCGATCCACTTCGCGCGGCGCGTGCTCGTCCGCCAGGCGCTGGTCGGCGTCGCCGCGTTCGGGGCGATCGCGGCGCTCGCGCCGAAGCTGCTCATCCTGGAGCAGGACGTCGCCGCGAGCGTGCTCTCGGTCGGCGCGAAGATCGCCCTCGCCGCGATCTTCGCGACCACGCTGCTGACGCTGCTCCGGCTGCGCACGCACCGGGACCTGCTGCGCTCGCTCATGATCGGCTCGCGCGACATCGATCACGAGGAGCTCGAGCGGTTCGCCGAGCTGCCGCCGTCGCTGGCGCTGCGCTTCGTGCTGGCGAGCTCGACGATCTCGAGCCTCACGATGATCCCGGGGATCAGGCCGGAGAAGCTCGACGACGGCCGCGCGGTCAGCCTGCTCATCCTCGCGATCACGATCCTCAGCGCGTCCGCGATCCCGCACTACGTGCTGACGCGCGCCACCACGTTCAGCCTCTTCGAGATCAGCCCAGCCGAGGCGATCGGCGCCTTGCTCGAGACGGCCGAGCTTTACCAGACGCCGCGCCGGCGGGTCACCTACAAGCTGCTCCTGGCCGTCGCCGCGCCGGTGCTGCTCGTCGGCGTCGGGGCGGTGCTCATCGCGAACGCGCACCTCCAGACGTTCATCGAGCGGAGCCGGCGCACGACCGCGGGGCTCATCGCGCGCACGGCGCTCGACCCGTCGCTCGGGGCCATCGCCGAGGCCCATCGCAACGACGTCGTGGCCTCCGCGGCGGAGTTCGGGTTCCTCGCGCGCGTGGAGCCCAACTGCGTGGGCGCGGAGCCCTCCTTCGGCCGCGAGGCCGACGGGCAGATCGCCGTGATCACGCCGCTCGACGGCGGCTGCGTCAACATCCGGTTCTCGGCGGATCTCGAGCCCTCCGCCGCGATCTGGGGCGCGCTCGTCGCGCTGCTCGCGGTGCTGGTCGCCGGGGCGCTCGGCAACCTGTTCGGCCGCGTCCTCGCGGCCGATCTTGTGCACGCCACGAAGCAGGTGCGCCTGCTCGGCACGGACAGCGTGCTCCGCGGCGGCACGCAGATCGCGCGCCCCGCCCGGTTCGCCGTCGTCGCTCGGCTCGGGCACGCCATCGAGGATCTCGCCGAGCGCTTCCGCGTCTTCGCCGCGGCGCAGGAGCGCGCGCTCGAGGCCCGCGAGGCGGCGCAGCGCATGCGCGGCCTCCTGTTCGCGAGCGTGAGCCACGATCTCAAGAGCCCGCTGAACGCGATCCTCGGGTTCGCCGAGCTCGTGGGCCAGGAGGACCTGACCGCCGCGCAGCGCGAGAGCCTGGAGCTCATCTCGACGCGCGGCCGGGAGCTCCTCGGCCTGATCGAGTCGATCCTCGACGCCGCGCGCGTCGAGGCCGGGCAGCTCACGCTCGAGCCCCAGCCGACGTCGGTCGGCGCGCTCATCGCCGGCGCTCTCCGCAAGGCGCGCGAGCTCGCGAGCGACGCCGACGGGGAGGTCGTCGTGGAGGTCGGCGACACGCTGCCGCTGATCCCGGTCGATCAAGCGTACGTGACGCGCGCGATCGCCGTCATCGTGGCGCACGCGCTCAGGACCGGCGCGGCCGACCCGTCCGCGCGCCTCGTGCGCCTCACCGCGACGATGGCCGGCGAGTTCAACAGCGAGGTCCGCATCGACATCGAGTACGGCAGCCGCGACGTGCCGCCCGACGAGCTGGAGGCGTTGTTCAGCCGGCAGACCACGGCGCGCGGCCGCGGTCTGACCCTCGGCCTCAGCCATGCGCGCTCGGTGATCGAGCTCCACGGCGGCTCGCTCGAGGTGGACGGCGCCCCGGACGGCCGCCCGCTCTGCCGCGCTCGGCTGCCGCGCGTCCCGCCCCCGCGTCGCCCCCGCCTCTCATCGGTCCCCGCGCTCGGCTGACCTCGCCCGCAGCCGCGCGGATCACGGGTCACCGGCGCGCAGGATCGCTTCCCTTCGCCCTCTGCCCGCGGTACTCCCGGGGCATGCCTGAACGGGCGCTCTCTCCTGCCGAGACAGGCGACGACGATCGCTTCGACCGCCTCTTCCGGCCTGCCTCGCTCGCGGAGTACGTCGGCCAGACCAAGCACACGGAGAACCTGAAGGTCTTCGTCGAGGCCGCGCGCCGGCGGCGCGAGCCGCTGGACCACATGCTCTTCTGCGGTCCGCCCGGGCTCGGCAAGACCACGCTCGCCCACATCCTCGCCCGCGAGATGGGCGTCACCCTCCACGTCACGAGCGGGCCGGCGATCGAGCACAAGGGCGCGCTGGCCGGGCTGCTGACCAAGCTGGAGCGCAACGACGTGCTCTTCATCGACGAGATCCACCGGCTCACGCCGGCGGTCGAGGAGAGCCTCTATCCCGCGATCGAGTCGTTCCAGATCGACATCATGACGGGCGACGGCCCGTATGCGACGACGATCCAGCTCGCGCTGAAGCCGTTCACGCTGGTCGGCGCGACGACCCGCACCGGGCTGCTCACCGCGCCGTTGCTGTCGCGCTTCGGCCACGTCGTCCGCCTCGATTTCTACCCCGTCGAGGAGCTCGAGCGCATCGTGCAGCGCAGCGCCGGCCTGATCAACGTGCCGATCGACGCCGGGGGAGCGCGCGAGATCGCGGCGCGCGCGCGGGGCACCCCGCGCGTCGCCAACCGCCTCCTGCGCCGGGTCCGCGACTTCGCCGAGGTGCTCGGCGACGGCGCGATCACCATGGCGATCACGCGGAAGACCGCGGAGCGGCTCGAGATCGACGCGGCCGGCCTCGACGAGATGGATCGCAGGCTGCTGCGCGTCATCATCGATCACTACGACGGCGGCCCCGTGGGCGTCGACACCCTGGCCGCGGCGCTCAGTGAGCCGCGCGACACGATCGAGGACGTGTACGAACCGTTCCTGCTGCAGCAGGGCTTCCTCGGCCGCACGCCGCGGGGCAGGGTCGCGACCCGCCGCGCGTACGAGCACCTGGGCCTCGCGGATCCGGCGGCGAAGCAGGGGGATCTCTTCTCTTGACCCACGCCGCGTGGCGCCCCGGTGCGCCGCGCCGCCACGCGCCGCCCGCGATGTTTCGTGATCGCGCTCCGGGATTGCGCCGTGACCCGGAAATCTCTCATCGCTCCAGCGTGGAATCGATAAGCTTGCGGTGTGTCGCGCCGTGATCCTGTGCTCGTCGTGGATGACGACGCCGTCAGCCGGCAGATGCTGCTGCACGCGCTGGCCGACGCGGGCATCGAGACCATCGCCGTCACCTCGGGCGCGGAGGCGCTCGCCTGGCTGAAGGAGAGCGTACCCGCGCTCGTGCTGCTCGACCTCGTGATGCCGCCTCCGGACGGCTACGTCGTCCTCAGCGCCGTACGGGACGATCGCCGCACGCAGGACGTCCCGGTCGTCGTGTTGACGGCGCTCGACGCGGACGAGGACGTCGCCCGCGCCTTCGAGCTCGGCGCGGACGACTTCATCCGCAAGCCGTTTCGCCCGGCGGAGCTCATCGCCCGCATCCGCGGGCAGCTCCGGATCCGCGACTACGTCGACGCGCTCGCGCGCAGGGAGCACGACGCGAAGGTGGTCCTCGAGCTGACGCAGGCGCTGTCCTCGACGCTCGACTTCCGGAACATCCTCTTCACGGTCGTGCGCCGCATCGCCGAGGTGGCCCGCGTCGACCGTTGCAGCATCGTGCTCGTGCGCGACTCGGGCAACGTCGGCTACGTGGTCGCCGCGAGCGACGACAAGGAGCTCCGCGACCTGCCGATCGATCTCGGGAAGTACCCGGAGATCCAGCGCGTCATGCGCACGGGCGACGTGCTCGTGATCGACGACGCGAAGGCACACCCGCTGTTCGACATCGTGCGCGCGGAGCTCCCGGAGAACGCGTTCCGCTCGCTCGCCCTCCTGCCCATCCTGTTCGAGGACAAGCCGCTGGGCGTGCTCTTCCTGCGCGGGCGGCAGCCGGTGGCCCCCGATGCGCACGAGCTCTCGCTGGCCCGCACGGTCGCGAGCGCCACCGCGATCGCCCTGCGCAACGCGCGCATCCTGCAGTCGCTCCGCGATCAGACACAGAAGAGCACCTTCGCCCGGTTCGAGGCGGAGCGCCGGCTGAAGGCGCTCCAGCGCTACGCCGACTTCTTCCACTCGACGGCGGACGGCATCATCGTCGCCGATCCCGACGGCCACATCCTCTTCTCCAACCCGCGCGCCCAGGCGATCACCGGGCGCACGGCGGAGGACCTCGAGAGGGCAAACCTGGCCGACGTCGTCGATCCTCGCGAGCACCCGCTCCTCGAGGAGATCCGGGCTGGCTTCGCCAAGGGATCGTTCCCGCACATGGTGGACTTCACCGTGAGGCGGGGCGAGCACGAGAAGCTCATCCTGAGCTTCAGCTTCAGCAGCGTCCTCCGGGAAGAGAGCGGCGCCGTCCTGGTCAGCTTCCGCGACGTCACCACGGAGCGCGCCACCGAGGCGGAGCTCACCAAGACCAAGGAGTTCCTGGAGCGCGTCATCGAGAGCTCCGTCGACGCGATCGTCTCGGCCAACATGGAGGGCATCGTCCTGCTCTTCAACCGCGCCGCCGAGCGGATCTACGGCTATGACGCGAAGGAGGTCGTCGGCGCGATGAACGTCCGCGCGCTCTACCCCGACCACAACGCCGAGCAGATCATGAGGCTCATCCACGCGAAGGATCACGGCGGACCCGGCCGGCTCGAGGGCTATCGGACCGAGGTCCTGGCCAAGGACGGGTCGCGCGTCCCGGTGCACCTCTCCGCGGCGTTGATCTTCGAGAACGGCGTCCCGGTCGGCTCCGTCGGCATCTTCACCGACCTGCGCGAGCGGATGCGGATGGAGGCCCGCCTCACCGAGGCGCAGGAGGAGCTCCGCGCTCGCGAGAAGCAGGCCATCATCGCCGAGCTCGCGGGCGCGGCCGCGCACGAGCTGAACCAGCCGCTCACCAGCGTGCTCGGCTACGCCGAGCTGATCTGCCGCCGGATCGACGACGCGTCCCCCATCATGGGCGCCGCGGCGACGATCCGCAGCGAGGCCGAGCGGATGGCGGAGATCGTCCGCAAGATCGGCAAGATCACCCGCTACGAAACGAAATCCTATGTCGGTGCCGCGAAGATCATCGATCTCGACCGGTCGAGCGGCGACGACCCGAACAGGGTGATCGGGTGAGCGGAAGGAGCGCGGAGCGCCGGGGGAAGCAGCCGTTGTCCGACGCTCCCGTCACGCTCCGGAAGCCCCTCACCCGGGACATCCCGCTCGAGTGGATAGACAGCCTGCTGATCGCGTCGAGCGAGCTGGATCCATCGGCCTCCATCGAGCAGCGCGCCTCGGCGCTGCTCGGCGCAGCCGCGAAGGTGCTCCCGGGCTGCGGGCTCGGCGTGTACATCCCGGGAGCGACGGGCGCGCAGGTCGCCGTCCGGGTGTCGCCGCGCGCCCGCCGCGACGACAGCCGCGATCCGGCGCGGCTCCTCCCGGAGTTCGCCTTCGAGCGCGTCGTATCCATCGAGCCCGAAGGTCGCTCGACGATGCACATCGCAGCCGACGACGCCGGGTACCTCGACAGCGCGCCGATCCAGGCGCTTGTCGACCGGCTCGTGCTCACGCTGGGCGCGTCGCTCCGCGAGGCGCGTGCGCACGAGTCGCTGCGCGCGCAGGTCATCCAGGCCGAGAAGCTGGCCTCCCTCGGCAAGATGGCCGCCGGCGTGGTGCACGAGCTCAACAACCCGCTCACCTCGATCCTCGCCTACTCCGAGTACCTGCGCCGCAAGGGCGAGCGCAGCGGCTTCGACCCCTCGGACCTCGAGCGGCTCGCGCGGATCAACGAGGCGGCGGATCGCATCCGCCGCTTCTCGCGCGATCTGATCGCCTACGCGCGGCCGTCCACGGAGAAGCCGGGCGCCGTCTCCCTCCACGACATCATCGAGCGCGCGCTCGTCTTCTGCGAGCACCTCCTCGACCAGACGAGCGTCACCGTCGACCGGTGCTTCAGCGAGATACCTCCCGTGCGGGGCGTCATCGATCCGCTGACGCAGGTGTTCGTGAACCTGTTCACGAACGCCGCGCACGCGATGCACGAGCACGGCGGCTGCCTCGGCATCGCCACCGCGATGTCCCCGGAGGACGGCTACATCACGGTGACCATCCGGGACGACGGGCACGGGATCGACACCGAGCACCTGCCGAGGATCTTCGACCCGTTCTTCACGACCAAGACCGACGGGACCGGCACCGGGCTCGGCCTGAGCATCGTCAGGAACATCATCGCCTCGCACGGCGGCAGCATCCGCGCGGAAGCGTGCGCCCCGCGCGGGACGGTCTTCTATCTCGACCTGCCCGTCGCGCTGCCGTCCTCGGCGCGCCGCTGAGCGGGCGCCGAGCGCTCTCGGCTCAGGGCGCGACCTTGATGCCGAGCACGAGCACGCCGCCCATGTGCTGCTGACCCGCCACGAAGAAGTTCTCGCCGGCCTTCGCGTTCACCTCGAGCAGGGGCAGGAACGTGTTGCCGCCTGGCTTCTGGATGCTCGCGCTGACGACGAAGCGCTTCGGCTCGTCCTGCTTCTTCGCGGCCACCACGTCCTTCAGCGACACCATGAGGACGCTGCCGTTCGGCAGCTTCGTGGTGGTCGGCTTGCCCTTCCGCAGGCTGATTTTCAGCCGATCGAGCAGCTTGTAGCTGTTGTACGCCGAGAACGGCGGCTTCCCGAGCTCGGGCATCTTGCCGATCTTCGGATCGATGCCGGTCCCGTCGTTCGTCGCATGGAGGACCACGACCTCGGACGTGATCGCGGCGTCGGCGGGCGCCGCCGGAGCAGGGGCCGGCGCCTTCTCTTGCGCGACGGCGGGGGAAGGGCTCGCGCCGAGCGCCAGGACCATCATCGCGGTGATCGCACTCGCAAGAAATCTCATCACTGTCCTCCCGGACCGTCATCGGAGAGCCAAACCACCGTGGTCGTCGGGCCTGAGGCCGCGGCCTCCCGCGGAACGTAGAAGATGGTGCCCATGCGCGCCCCGAAGTCGACCGCGGCGACCTCGACGCCGGGCTCGATCTCGCCCTCGGCGCTCGGCACGGCGGCGGGCTCGTGCGCCGGCGCCGCTGCCGGGGGGGCGAGCACCGCGGAGGGCGCCGGCGCCGTCAGCTCCGCGCTGGGCGCCTCCGCGCCCGTCCGGCCCCAGACCATCATCGCGGCGGCCGCCGCCACGGCGAGCGCCGTCAGCGCGAAGATCCCGCGCGCGTTGTCGTTGGCCGGCGACCCCTGAAGTCGCGTCCGCGCGCGGGGCGCATCGCCCGACGGCGGCGCCGCGAGCGGCTGCACGACAGCGCCTCCGCTGGCCTTCGCAGCGCTCCCCTGCCCTTCGAGGATCTTCGCCATGACCGCGTCGGTGATGCCGTCGGCCGCGCTGGAGGCGAGCGCGCTGTCCCGGATCATGTCGGCTGCGGTGACGAGCCCTGCGACCTTCGCTCGGCAGCGCGGGTCATGGAGCAGGTAGTCCTCCACCTGCCGGTGGCGAGCCTCATCGAGCTCACCGTCGACATAGAGCATCAGCTCCAGATCCGTCGGCGGGGTGCTCGCGTCCCCGTGATTCGCCTTGCTGCTGTTGGCGGTACTCACGCGATCTCCTCCGGGTCCTCTGCGGCGGCCTTGCCCTCTTCCTCCGCGTAGCAGTCAGCAAGGGCGCGCTGAAGCTTCTGACGGGCGTGGAACAGGCGGCTCATGATCGTCCCTTTCGAGACCCCCATCGCCTGCGCCATCTCCTCGTAGGACATCC
The DNA here is from genome assembly GCF_051521455.1 of Sorangium sp. So ce887. NCBI lineage: Bacteria > Pseudomonadati > Myxococcota > Polyangiales > Polyangiaceae > Sorangium > Sorangium sp. So ce887. The sequence goes on from NZ_CP150354.1 coordinate 10,091,598, forward strand.
CCTCGACCTCCCGCATCAGGATCACGCCTCGGTGGTAAGGGGGCAGCGCGTCGAGCGCGGCCTGGATGCGCCCGGCGATTTCCCGGCGCCGGACGACGTTGAGGGGGTCGGCGCCGTCGATCCGAGCGACAAGCGGAAAGTCGGACTGCTCGTCGGCTGCCTGGTTTTCCTGAAGCTCGACGTCGCGGCGCCCTGGCTTCCGCATGAGGTCGATCGCCAGGTTCGTGACGATCCGGTAGAGCCAGGTAAAAAACGAGGAGCCGCCCTGAAAGGAGCCGAGCCCCTTGTAGACGCGGAGAAAGGCGTCCTGCACCAGCTCGCGCGCGTCGTTCTCGTCGCGGACGAGCCCCATCGCGATCGCGAAAGCTCTGCGCTGGTGCCGTTCCACGAGCGAGCGGAACGCCGCCTGGTCCCCCTTCTGCGCCCGCTCGATGAGCTCACGATCTTCCTCCGCTTCCCGCCGTCGTGCCTCGCGATTGGACGCACGGGCGGAAGCGCTATTCAGGCGCGCGTGGAGCTGCTCCGCTCTGCGGTGGGCGCCCCCCGCGGACGGGAGATCACCTTCCATGTCGCCCGGCGCATCGCCGGGGGGGCCGGGAGGTGCGGCCGGCTCGAGGTCGTCCGGGGAGGAAGGTACAGAGGCCACGGGGTCAGCTTACCTGAGGAGGCTGGGGGACAAGGAACGTCGCGCGGCAGACGGCCTGGCCGGGCACGCGGCCGGCGGGCGTGCCGGGCAGAGGGCAGGGGTCACCCGGCTCACGGCTCATCGGGCTCTTCGTTGAGCTCGGGGAGCTCGCCAAGCGTGAGGCGCACATCGAAGACCCGCTCGAGCCGGGCAACGCGGAGCGTAACAACCTTGTTCACGCCGGCGATGCTCGCCATCCACCGCAGCTCGTTCGGGTCGGAAATCGGCTGTCCCTCGAAGCCGACGATCACGTCATCCGGCGCAATGCCAGCCCGGTCCGCGGGCCCCCCGGGCACCACGGTCTTCACCCACGCCCCCTTTCGATCGGGCCGCTTGAGCCGCCCCGCCTCGATCGAGTTGAGCACGTCGACGATCACCCCGACCTGGCTCCGCCGGATCTTCCCGTCGCGCAGCAGCATCGGCAGGAGCTGCCGCACCATGTTGATCGGGATCGCGAACCCGATGTTGTTCGCGTTGGCGCGCACGGCCGCGTTGATGCCGACCACCTCGCCCTTGAGGTTCAGGAGCGGGCCGCCGGAGTTGCCCGGGTTGATGCTCGCGTCCGTCTGGAGGAAATTGAAGTAGCCGCTCGGATCGAGCCCCTTCACGTCGTCCCGGGTGCGACCCTTGGCCGAGAGGATGCCCGCCGAGACCGTGTGGGAGAGGCCGAAGGGGTTGCCGATCGCGACCACCCAGTCGCCGACCTCCATGGTGTCCGAGTCGCCCAGCGGGAGCGACGGGAGCCCCTGATCCTCGACCTTCAGCACGGCGACGTCCGTGTGCTTGTCGCGGCCGACGACGGTCGCCTTGATGTCGCGGCCGTCGACGAAGCTCACGAGGATGTCGGTCGCGCCCTCGATGACGTGGTTGTTCGTCAGCAGAAAGCCCTCGGGATCGTAGACGAAGGCCGTCCCGAGCCCCTCGGCGACCGTGCGGCGACGGCCGCCCGGGTGCTGCTGTCGCTCGACCCGGGCCTTGACCGTGGCGACCGCCGGATCGGCCCTGCGCGCGAGCGGCGCGAAGGAGCCGGGCATGCCCTCGGAGCGGACGATGGAAGGTGGGGGCGGCGCGGGGGGAGGCGGCGGGAGGGTCGCCACCGGCACGGCGCCCGAGGGGACGGCGGAGCTGCTCGCGCCGGAGGAGTGGCCGGGGGAGGCCTTGTTGCACGCGGCGATCAGGCAGGCGAGGAGGACCCAGGAAAGAGCCCTGGCGCCGGCGATCACGAGCGTTTCGAGACCTCGAGGTAGCGCATCCGCAGATCGTAGAGCGCCTGCTCGATCAGACGCTCCTCGTCACCCGTGAGGTTCCCCTTGGTCTTCTCCTGGAGCAGGGAGAGCAGGTCGATGTCCTGATGCGCCAGGACCAGGTTCTGCTCTTCCCTGCCGTCAGGGCTGGGCGCGTCGCCGAGGTGCACGTACGCGGAGCCGATGATCGACAGCACGAACGTCGAGAAGTCGAGCGTCGGCAGCTCCGCGGAGCTCCCGAGCGGAGGGGGCTCCTCTTGATCGTGCGCGTCGCTCACTCTGACCCTTCGTCGTCGAGCTCAGGCTCGACCCGCGACCCGTGCGCTGACGCGCCGAGCGCCGGCTGATCGACGATGATCGACTCGGTTTGCTCCTCTTGATCCGGCAAGCTCGCGAGGTGCGCCTCAACGGTCGCGGCGCTGAGCGTCCCGCTCGCCAGGAGGCGCTCGCGCACCCGACGATCAAGCTGCAGCTCCGTCAGCTTGCCCTTCTCACCTACGGTCATGATGTGATCTCCTCGAACAACCCACCCGTTCGCGGTGGGCTTATGACGACTTCTTCGAGAGCGTCACGAGCACGTCTGCATCCCCGTGCTCGTGAGGGTGGCCGTGCTCATGGTCATGGTCGTGATCGTGACCGCAGCACCCCCCCCCGCTCTCGGACTCCTCGATGCGCTCCTCCAGCTCGGCTTGGGCCTCTGCGATCTCTTCCTCGCTGGCGGCGCGCACGTCGCTGACCTGGACCTGAAAGCGCACCTTCTGGCCGGCCAGGGGGTGGTTCGTGTCGACCCGGAAGCCGTCGGGGAGGATGTCGACAACCCGGAGCGCGACCGGCTCGCCGTCCGGCCCCTCGGCGACGAACTCGTCGCCGACCTCGACCTCGGCCGCCTCGGGGAAGTCGGCCTTGTCGACCTCGAACACGCCGGAGTCCTCGCGCTCGCCGAACGCATCGGCCGGCTCGACGGTGATCTCGCGCTGCTCGCCGGCGCGCAGCCCCTCCAGGGCGCGCTCCAGGCCGGGCACGATCTGGGCGTATCCGTGCACGTAGACGAGCGGCTCCGCGGTCGACGCCTGGTCCACCGCCTCGCCGTTTTGGTTGAAGAGGACGTAGGACAGCGTGACGACCGTGTCCGTTGCGATGTGCAGCGACTCCATAGGCGGCGGTTGGTCTGCCATGGCGGTTCCGCGGTTTCAAGCGAGCCGCGCGTGCATAGCGGCGTGCTATGAGGAGGTCCGATGGCCGATTCCATAGCTCGGGCGACCGGTCGCGACCCTCTCGACGCGTCGGCCCCTGCTGCGCAGGCCAGCCCGGAAGCGGAGCGCGTCCGCCCCGGTGAGCCGCCGCCGGGCGGGACACGACCGGCCTCGGCAGCGTCTCCGCCGCACGGCGCCGCAGTGGACCGGGGCCCGCGCGCAGGTGGACCGCCTCCCGGGCGCGGGAGGGAGAGCCTGGAGCAGGAGCTCTCCCGGGTGGGCACGAAGCGCTGGCTCGGGCGGCTCGGCGTCCTCGCGACGATCGCCGCGCTCATCGCGGCGATCGTCGTGTGGAGGATCCGGACGACGCCGCCGCCGCCGCCACGCTACGTCACGGGCGACATCACCACGGGCGACGTGATCGAGGAGGTGCAGTCGACGGGGCAGGTCAAGCCGCTCACCGAGGTGCAGGTCGGCGCGCAGGTCTCGGGGAGAATCACCAAGGTTTACGTGGATTTCAACAGCATCGTGAAGGCCGGCGACGTGCTGGCCGAGATCGATCCGACGCTCTTCGGGGCGCAGATCGACTCGAACCAGGCGCAGGTCGAGGCGGCCAGCGCGAGCGTCGTGCGCTCCGAGGCCTCGCTGGGGACCGCCAAGCAGCGGCTCGACCGCGCGAAGAACATGGTCGCGGAGGGGGTCGGCTCGCAGGCCGATCTGGACACGGCGCAGGGCGCCTACGACGTCGCGCTCGCAGACCTCGCGGCCGCGAAGGCGCAGGTGGCGCAGCTCAGGGCGGTGCTCCGCTCCTCCACGACGAACCTCCAGTACACGCGCATCTTCTCGCCCATCGACGGGGTCGTCATCAGCCGCGCGATCGATCCTGGGCAGACCGTGGCGGCGAGCTTCCAGGCGCCCACGCTCTTCGTGATCGCCCAGGATCTGCGCAAGATGCGCGTGCTCGCCGACATCGACGAGGCGGACGTCGGTCGGCTCCGCGAGGGCATGGAGGCGGACGTCAGCGTCGACGCGTTCCCGGGCGAGACGTTCCGGGGGACGGTGAGCCAGGTGCGCTACAGCCCGCTCAACCAGTCCGGCGTCGTGACGTACGCGGCGGTGGTCGAGGTCGACAACCCCGACGTCAAGCTGCGGCCGGGGATGACGGCCACGGTGAGCATCCGGTCCGCCGAGGCCAGGGGGGTGCGGCGGCTGCCGAACGCGGCGCTCCGGTTCAAGCCGGCCCCGGAGCGGGACAAGGACGGCAAGGAGATCAAGGCGCCACCCCTCGAGCCGCTCCCGCCGAAGAAGGGCCGCGTCTACGTGCTGACCGACGCCGCGCCGGGCGCCGAGAAGATCGAGCCGCGCGTCGTCGACATCGGGATCACCGACGGCATCTTCACCGCGCTCACGACCGATCTCGGTCCGGTCAAGGTCGTCACCGACGAGAACGACAGTCCGTCATCGGGCGGCAGGGGGCGCGGCCCCCGGCTGTTCTGAGGCGTGATGCTGCCGCAGAGCCAGGGCGTCGCCGCGGTGCTCCGAGACGAGCCGCTCATCGAGCTCGCGAGCGTCGGCAAGGACTACACGACCGAGGCCGTCGTCGTGAGGGCGCTTCGCCATGTGGATCTGACCATCCAGCACGGCGATTTCGTCGCGATCGTCGGACAGAGCGGCTCGGGGAAGAGCACCCTGATGAACATCGTCGGGTGCCTGGATCGGCCGACCCGGGGCACATACCGGCTGGACGGGCTCGACGTCACCCGACGCAGCAACGACGCGCGCGCGATCGTGAGGAACCGCCTCATCGGGTTCGTCTTCCAGGGCTTCAACCTGCTGCCGCGCACCACGGCGCTCGAGAACGTGGAGCTGCCGCTCGTCTACCGGGGCGTCGGCGTGGCGGAGCGGCGCAGGCGCGCGCTCGAGGCGCTCGGCGCGGTGGGGCTGGCCGATCGTCTGCACCACACGCCGAACCAGCTCTCGGGCGGCCAGCAGCAGCGCGTCGCCATCGCGCGGGCGCTCGTCACCTCCCCGCCGCTGCTCCTCGCCGACGAGCCCACCGGCAACCTCGATACCCGCACGAGCTACGAGGTGCTCGGGCTCCTGCAGCGGCTCAACCGGGGCGGGATCACCATCGTCCTCGTGACGCACGAACCGGACATCGCCGCCTGCGCGAGTCGCGTGATCACGATGCGCGACGGCGAGGTCCGCAGCGATCTCAGGAACGAGCGCCCCGTCGACGCGGCGTTGGCCCTGGCCGCGCTGCCGCCCTCCGGGGCGGAGAGCGATGAGCAGGCACCGTGAGGGGCTACCTCGCCGCCGTCCGGATCGCGCTGCGCGCCATCGTCCGCTCGAAGCTCCGCACCGCCCTGACGGTGCTCGGCATCCTGATCGGGGTCGCGGCCGTCGTGATCGTGGTGGCGCTCGGGACGGGCGTACGCAACCGCATCCTGGGCGAGATCTCTGGCCTGGGTGCGAGCTCGATCTACATCTTCCCGCAGTCGACGCAGGCCTCCGGGCTGAAGCGCCGCGAGAGCGTGCGGATGTCGGAGGCCGACGGGCTCGCGATCCTGAAGGAGTCGACCAGCGTGGCCGCGCTGAGCCCGTTCAGCTCGACCTCGATGCAGATCGTGGCCGGAGAGGCCAACGTCGCGACCCAGGTCATGGGCGTGACACGGAGCTACCTCTCGATCCTCTCGTACCGCGTCGCCAAGGGCGACGGCTGGACCGAGGTGGACGAGCAGCTCAAGACGAAGGTCTGCGTGATCGGCGAGACCGTCCGGGAGGACCTGTTCGGCTCGAGCGAGGCCGTGGGGCAGTACATCCGGATCGGCAAGCACCCGTTCCGGGTGATCGGGGTGCTCGAGAAGAAGGGGCAATCCCCGTTCGGCGAGGACCAGGACGACCGGCTGCTCATGCCGATCGGCAGCTTCCGGTCGCGCGTCGTACCGAGCGCGCCGGGCAAGGTGCAGATGCTCGTCGCCGCCGCGACCAGCGAGCGGACCGTCGATCGCGCGGTGGAGCAGATCGACAGGATCCTCCGGCAGCGCCACGAGATCGCGCCGGACGCCGAGCCCGATTTCGTGATCCGCACGCAGGCGGAGTTCCGGGCGTCCCAGGAGCGGATCCTGGACACCTTGACGATGCTCCTGTCGTCGATCGCCGCGGTCTCGCTCCTCGTCGGCGGGATCGGCGTCATGAACATCATGCTGGTCAGCGTCACCGAGCGGACGCGTGAGATCGGCATCCGCATGGCGATCGGCGCCTCCGAGGGCGACATCCTGGTCCAGTTCCTGGTCGAGGCCATCACCCTGTCGCTCATCGGCGGCGTCATGGGGCTCGGCGCGGGGCTCGTCGTGATCAAGGTCCTCGCCGCGGCGCTCGGCTGGAACATGACGTTGCCGGTCAGCGCGGTCGTCATCGCGGTGGGGACGAGCGCGACGATCGGGGTCGTCTTCGGGTTCTTCCCGGCGCGCCGCGCCGCGCACCAGGATCCCATCACCGCCCTGAGGCACGAATGAGCGCGACGCTCACCCGCGTCCTGTCGGCGATCGTGATCGCGCTGCGCGCCGTCCGCCGGAACAAGCTCCGCGCGGGGCTCACGATCCTCGGGATCACGATCGGCGTCGCGGCCGTGGTCACCGTCACCGCGCTGGCGAGCGGCGCGCGCGCCAACGTCAACGCGCAGATCTCGAACCTCGGCTCCAACTCGCTCATCGTCTTCGCGCGCTCCGCGCGCGCCTCGGGCGTCCGCAGCACCACCGGCGCCCGGCTCTCGGAGCTCGACGGCCAGGCGCTGGTGCGCGAATCGACGAGCATCCGGATCGTGGCGCCGTTCCTCCGATCGAGCGCTCAGGTCATCTACGAGGGCCAGAACGCGAGCCCGACGCTCATCGGCACGCGCCTCAACTACTTCGAGATCCGGAGCTGGAGGGTGGCGCAGGGAGAGCCGTGGAGCCCCGCCTCGGAGAACCTCTCGGAGAAGGTCGTCGTCATCGGCGCCCAGACCGCGCGCGATCTGTTCGGAGCGCTCGATCCGGTCGGCCGGATGGTACGGATCGGCCGCCAGGTCTACCGTGTGCTCGGGGTCCTCGAGGAGAAGGGGGCGTCGCCCTTCGGGCAGAGCCAGGACGACATCGTGCTGATGCCGATCACCACGATGCGATCGCACGTCGTCGCCACGCGGCCCGGGGAAGTGCACGCGATCCTGCTGAGCTCGACGTCCGCGGAGACGTCCGAGCGCGCCAAGCTGCAGGCCGAGGCGATCCTCCGCCAGCGGCACCGCATCGGCGAGAACGAGGAGGACGACTTCGCCGTCCGGAGCCAGGCGGAGTTCCAGGCCATGCAGGACGCGATCTTCGCGGCGCTCTCGGCGCTGCTCGTCAGCATCGCGGCGGTGTCGCTCGTCGTCGGCGGCATCGGCGTCATGAACATCATGCTGGTGTCGGTCACCGAGCGCACCCGGGAGATCGGCATCCGGATGGCCATCGGCGCCCGCGAGATCGACATCCTGCTGCAGTTCCTGCTCGAGGCGCTCGTGCTCGCCACGCTGGGCGGCATCGTCGGCAGCGCGCTCGGTTACGGCGTCATCCTCGGGTTCTCCAGCGCCCTCGGCTGGCCGATGAAGCTCGAGCCGGCGGCGCTCGGCGTCGCGCTCGGGGTGAGCACGGCGATCGGGATCGTCTTCGGGTTCTTCCCCGCGCGACGGGCCGCGCGCATGGATCCGGTGAACGCGCTCGGGCGCGAGTAGCGCGATCCCCTCCGGCCCGCGGCGGCCGGAGGGAGGAGGAGGCGCGGCCGCGAGGCGGCGCGCGCGCCTCCCGGGATCAGCTCTTCTTCATGAGGTCGGCGAACGTGCCGAACTTGGCCTCGCGCGCGACGCCTGCGCGGTACTGATGGTACGCCTGCTTCTCGGCGTCTTCCTTGAGGGCGCGGATCGACAGCTTGGCCTCTCCCCGGCGCGGATCCACCTCGATGATCTTCGCATCGAACTGGGCCCCGATGGGGAACTCCTTGCGCAGGTCGGTGCCGCGCTGCGTTCCGGTGTGGCCGGCCGGGATGAAGCCGCGGGCCGCTCGCCCCGTCGCGCCGAGCACCCGGACGACGAGCCCCCCTTCGGTCACCTGCGTGACGGCCACCTTCACCGCCTTGCCCTGCTGCACGCGCTGGCGCGGCTCGGTCTCCTCGCCCTCGGGCGGGGCGGGGTGGAGCCCGATCCGTCGACCCGCGGCGTCGCAGCTCGCGACGACCACGTCGACCTCGTCGCCAACCTTCACCACCTCGTCCGGGTGCTGGATCGGCTTCATCGAGAGGTCGGCCGTATGAACGAGCCCATCGATGCCCGGCTCGAGCTCGATGAACGCGCCGAACGGCTGCAGGCGGGCGATCTTGCCCTTGTGGCGCGTGCCGACCGCGTACTTGTCCTTCACCGCGTCCCACGGGTCGACCGTGGCGGCCTTGCGGCTCAGCCAGAGCTTGCCCTTGTCGTCGACGCGCATGACCTTCACGTCGATCTCCGCGCCCGGCTTGAACAGGTCCATCAGCTTGGCGCCACGGTCGTGGCTCGCCTCGCTCATGTGGACCAACCCCTCGACGCCGCCGGCGTCGGGGAGCGCGACGAACACGCCCCACGCGACGACCTTGCGCACCACGCCCTTGTGCAGCGAGCCCGGTTCGATCGACGTGAGCGCCTCGGTGCGCGCCCTCCGGCTCTCCTCCTCGAGCATCTTGCGGCGGGACACGACGATGTCGCGCCCCTTCTTCGCGAACTGCGTCACGATGAAGTCGAGCCGCTGGCCCACGAGGTAGTTGAGGTCGGCGCCGTGGCGCAGATCGACGTGCGACGCCGGCGCGAAGGCGCGGAGGCCGCTGAGGTCGACCTCGAGCCCGCCCTTCACCGCCCCGGTCACGAACCCTTCGATCGGCTCGCCGCTCTGGAGCGCCGCCTCGGCGCGCGCGCGCGCCTGGTCGAGCTGCACCGACGCCCTCGACAGGAGGAGCATGCCGCCGCGCACGCCGGTGCTCGCCACCGTCGCGATGAACTGATCGCCCTCGACGGGAGGCTCTTCATCGAGGATTTCGCGACGGTCGAACAGACCCGTGGCCTTCCCGGCGATGTCGATCCAGATGGCGTGGTCAGTGATCTTACTGACCTTGCCAAACACCTCCTCGCCGATGCTGAAGGCCGGGCGATCGCGCGGCGGCGGCGCCCCCTGCCCCTTGCGCCGCTTGCGCTTCTCGCCTCCGGGCTGGGGCTGCCCCCCCGCCTCGTCGGCCGCCTGCTCCTCCTCGCCCTCATCGTCTGCAGCATCGGATGCAGCGTCGGACGGGTCTGCGTCCCCGGCGTCGGTCGCGGCGTCGGCCGCCTCTGCTGCCTCTGCTGCCTCGGCGCCCGGCTGACCGGCCTCCTCCGCGCCCTTGCGTCGGCGGCGACGGCGGCGCTTCTTTCCTGCGCCCCCCTCCGCCTGCGCAGCCGCGCCGGCTTCGCCCGCCAGCGCGGGCTTCGCGACTTGCGCGGGCTTCGCGACTTGCGCGGGCTTCGCGGCTTGCGCGGGCTTCGCGGCTTGCGCGGGCTTCGCGGCCGCCGGAGGGTTCCGCCTGCCCGGGGGGGACCCGGGCTTACGGTTTCCGATATCATCCCGCGGCAGGCCGGGGACGCGGTTGCCGATGTTGTCGCCGGGCTGCTCTTCCCAGTCGTCGTCGTCGTCGGCGCTCACCGGTGCGGCGGCGGGTACCGCTGCGGCCGGTGCTGCCTCGATCTGGGTCGAGCTCGCCTGCGGCGAGGTTTCTCCGCCCGACGCATCGCTCGCCTCGGAGGGGAGGGTGAGCTCCCCTTCATGCGCCTGGGCTGCTTGCTCGGGCGCAGCGTTCGCTGCTTGCTCGGGCGCAGCGTTCGCTGCTTGCTCGGGCGCAGCGTTCGCTGCTTGCTCGGGCGCAGCATTTGACGACTCGAGCGGGCCGCCCTGGTCGGCCGGGGCTGCCGGCGCGTCCGCCGGCGTGGTGGTATTTTCGTGGGTATTCATCCGCGCCTCGCGCGACAACGCATGCCGATGGGGGCGAAACGTGTTCGCGTTCTCTCCAGCGGCCCCCTCGGTTCAATGGGGGGGAAGGGGCCGGAACCATAACGTACCCGGGACGTTTACGCGAGGGCCTACCGCATGATGGGCAGGTGCTTGTTCGTTCCCCCGCTCCGATCGATGCGCAGGCTGCCCCCGCTCGCGAGGTTGTGGGCGCTGATCTGGCCGGCCAGCCGCTCGGCCACATCCACGAACGCGCGCGCGATCGGGCTGCCCGGGGCAGCCTGAACGACCGGCGTGCCGGCGTCGCCCCACTCCCGGACGGCCGGATCCATCGGGAGCTGACCGAGCAGCGGCGCCTCGGCAAACTCGGCGATCTTCTGCCCGCCGCCGGCGCCGAAGAGCTCGTGCCGCTTGCTGCACCCGTCGCACACGAAGTAGCTCTCGTTCTCGACCACGCCGAGCAGGGCGATCCCGACCTTCTGGGCCATCGAGACCGATTTGTACACGTCCTGGAGGGCCACCTCCTGCGGCGTCGTCACGACGATCGCGCCCGTGGTCCTCATCTTCTGGGAGATCGTCAGCACGATGTCACCGGTCCCGGGCGGCAGGTCCAGCACGAGGTAGTCGAGCTCACCCCACTCCACGTCGCGCATGAACTGGATCAGGGCGTTCTGGAGCATCGGTCCGCGCCAGACGACGGCCGACCTCGGATCCTCCAGCAGGAAGCCGATCGACATGAGCTTCACACCGAAGCGCTCGAGCGGCAGGAACTTCTGGCCATCGGCGGAGGTCGGGCGGCCCATCACGCCGAGCATGGTCGGGACGCTCGGCCCGTACATGTCCGCGTCGAGGAGGCCGACCTTGGCCCCCTCGCGGCTCAGCGCCAGCGCCAGGTTGGCGGCGACCGTGCTCTTGCCGACGCCGCCCTTGCCGCTCATCACGAGGACGATGTTGCGCACGCCCGGAGACGGGTCGTCCTGGAGGATGGTGCGCGTCGGGACGGCGATGTCCCACGCGATCCGGACGTCCTTCGCGCCGGCGCCCTTCAGCGCCGCCTCGATGTCCGCAGCGAGCCGCTGCTTGAAGTAGCTGGTCAGCTCGACGGTGAGCGAGACCGCCTCGCCCTCGACCGAGAGCTCCCGGACGCGCCCGAGGTCTGTGAGAGGGCGCTGGAGATCCGGCGCGATGACCTTTGCCAGCGCGGCGAGGGCGGCATCCTTCGTGATGGGCATGGGGCGGAGGAGTTAGGACCGCTCGGGATTCCCGTCAACCGGCGAGCGCGACACGCTCGCGACCGCTCGATTTCGCCCCGCCTCGCCTCGCGCGGCGCACCGGCCGTGCCGGCGTCCGGCCGCTTCGCTCACCAGCAGGAGGTGACCACGGAAGCCTGGTCGCCTGGGTCGAGCTGGCGCGACGGCAGATAGCACCGCGAGTCCACGCACGCCCCGCTCGAGTTCACCTCGACGCACACGCACGCGCCGGGGAGCCCGCTGGGCGACTTCGGGCAGACGTCGGCCGCGTCCTCCGCGGTGCACCGGATGGGGAGCGCCGCGTCGACGCACACCCGCTGGCCGCGCAGCGTGGTGGTGCACTCCATCGTGGAGTCTTCGTCGCCGCAGTCGATGTCGTTGCGGCACGGTTCACAGAATTTGCCCTGCCCCACGCAGGCGCCGAACCGCGGTGTGCACGCGCCGTCCTCGCACATGTAGTCGAGGTCGCAGTCGGCGTGCTTGCTGCAGGACCTGGCGCACCGCCTCTCGCCGCCGATCGTGACGCAGCGCTGCCCTGAAACGAGCGAGCAGTCGAGATCGGAGCTGCACAGCGCGCACTGCGTGCGCTTGACGCAGGTGTTGCGCAGCAGGCACAGCGAGCCCTCGACAAAGGTTTTGCCGTCGCCGAACATGGAGGGGTCGACGCATCCTTCGTCGGTCTCGCCGCAGAAGCTGCTATTCCCCTTCTCCGTGCCGCAGATCGCGTGAGGGTCGCGGGTCACGGCGCACTCGAAGCCGCCGGGGCAGTCTGCGTCGCTCGCGCAATGCGGCTGCGAGCAGTACGCCTCGGCGTCGCCCTCTCCCTTGCCGAGGCACTCCAGGCCGAGCGAGGTGCACTCGTCGGGGGAGCAGGTCGGGACGAAGCAGTGGCTGCCGTCGCTGCACTTGCCGGCGGAGCAGGCGCGATCGTCGCCGCACACCGCGGTGTCGCGCTGGCACTCGTCGGGTTTACCGTCGCACTGCACCGGGTTGCACGGCGTATCATCGGGGCAGTGACCGAACTGGCCGCACTCGACACCGAACGGACATGACGCACCGAAACCCACGATTTTTCCGTTTGGCTTACAAACGGAAATTTCGACTTTCGTGTCGTCCTCCTCGGCGGGCATACAGTCCTGGAGACCCGGGGTGCATTCAAGGTGGCTGCTGCACTTGAGCACGCAGCGGTTGCCGACGCAGGTGTTGCCCGGGAGGCAGAGTTCCGGCTCGCACTTGCCTTCGCAGACGCCGTTGATGATCACCCCCCCGAAACATTCGTCCCGCGGCGCGTCCGACGACGAGCAGGCGCCGCTCGCGAGGGCCGCCGCGCTCGCCAGGCAGCCCAGCACCAGGAACGCGTGGAGACGACGGAGACGGGCGCTGTGAGAGGCGACAACCTGCTGCATAGGACCTCAGCGCGGGAAACACCCGCGGATCGGGGCAGGCACCGCGGGCCTGGCCGGAGATTGCGGAAACGAGCCCCCGAGCGAAGCGGCGGCGGCGACAAGGTTGCCCTTGACGCCCCCCGTGCCGCCCAGAAGAATGAGCACTCCTACACCATACTTCAGGCGGTGGCATCATGCGAATGGACGCAGTTCTCGTTTGGATGGGCCTTGGCGTCGTGACAACCCTGGGGCTCGTCGGCTGCGCAGGAGAGGATCCCATTCCGGCTCCTCCTTTTCCTGACGGGACGGGTCAACCTGCGGCCAACGCTGCTCAATATCCGGTTGGGCCGTATGGGATCAGCCCCGGCCGGGTGATCGCAAACTATCAGTTCGTCGGATACGCCAACGCCGCCGATCACAAAGACACGATGCAGCCGATTCAGCTCGCCGATTTCTACAACCCGTCCGGGGAGGAGGTCTTTCCCGAGGGCTCGCCTTACGGCGCTGGCGAGCCGAAGCCGAAGGTGCTGCTGATCGACGTCTCGTCCGTGTGGTGCGGCCCCTGCAAAATCGAGGCGGAGTCCGTCCTGCCCCGGCTTTACGAGCAGTATCAACCGCTGGGCGGCGAGTTCCTGGTCCAGCTCGCTGACGGGAGGAACCCGGGCGAGCCGGCCGTGCCGCGCGACCTGTACCGCTGGACGACCCAGTACGACGTGCAATACCCGTCCGCGATCGACCCGTCATACAAGCTCGGCGCGCTCTTCCAGGCCGATGCGTTCCCGGCGAACATGCTGGTCAAGACGAAGGACATGACCATCGTCGAGGTCGTCTCCGGCGTGCCCGCGGAGGACAGCCGTTTCTGGCGAACCTTCGAGAGGATCATGAACGGTGAGATCTGAACGAGCCGCCGCGCGGGCGCATCGCCGAGCCACCGTGGTCGGCACGCCCGCGTCGGCACGCCCGCGCGGGAGAATCTGCCAGGGCGCCGCTCGTGGCGTCCGCGACGTTAAGCCCTCATGCCGGGTCGGCCGCTCAGGCCGGACCATTCGCGACGGAAACCCTCGATGAACCGAACTACCCGCTGCGCGCTCTCGCTGGTGTTCACTGTCCTTGGCCTCGCGACCACCTCGTGCGGAGCAGCCTCCGGCGGCCCGGCGGCGAGCCCTGCACCGGACTTCTCGCTCCCCGCCCTCGACGGCAAGACAGTCAGGCTCTCGGACTACTCCGGCAAGAGCGTCGTATTGATCGACTTCTGGTCGACCACATGCGATCCGTGCCTGGCGGAGATGCCCCACATCGTCGAGCTCTACAAGAAGCACAGGGACAAGGGGTTCGTCGTGCTCGCCGTGTCCCTCGATGGACCGGAGTCCCGCGCGCAGGTGAGCAGCACGGCGCACGATAGGGAGATGATCTTCCCCGTGCTCCTCGACGAGGAGACGACCGTGGCCGCCAAGTACAATCCGAAGCGCGAGCTCCCGTTCTCCGTGCTCATCGGCCGAGACGGCTCGATTCTTCACAAGCGCGGCGGGTACCAGCCCGGCGACGAGGCGATGCTCACCGAGCAGGTCGAGAAGGCGCTCGGCCAACCGTAGGAACGGAGGGACTCGCGCTCGGCACCGCGCCGCGACGACGCTCCACGGGCGATAGGTCCATGGTAGGAACGCGAGGTGCGCTCCCTTCTCCAAGCCGCCCTTGCCTGTCTGCCCGCAGCGTCCCTCCTCCTCGCCGCCGGCCCCGCGGCGGCGATCGATGTCCCGAACGTCGGCGGCAAACCGATGGCGGTGGACGTCGTGAACACCGCGGCCGCGGTGTACCACTTCGAAAACCGGAACGACGATCCCCGCTACGCGTCGCGCTACCTCGACGACCACTACGGCGAGATCCTCGACCGGCTGGACGCGCAGCTCAGCTGGTGGCGTCTTCAGCTCGGCGCCCGGATCGATGCCGCCCTCTATGTCGGCACGCCATCGGCGACCAGCGCCGACCTGCAGCAGAAGATCCTGAACGATGAGGTCTTGTTCGAGATCAACGACGCCAGGCGGGAGCTCCACTCGCGGTACCGGAACACGGTCTATCCGGCGAAGCTCTGGGTGACCTACACGCAGCCAGGCATCGAGGCCACGGCTGGCGATTTTTACGCCCAGCTCGGGCGCGGCCTGGTCTTCAGCGTGCGCAAGATGGACGAGCTGGCCATCGACACGACGGTCCGAGGTGGCAGGCTCGCGCTCGATCACGATTTCACGCTCCTCCGGCTCAAGGCCGTGGCCTTCGCCGGGCAGTTGAACCCGCTGCGCATCGACAGCGCGAGCGGCAGGAGGCTGCACGGCGCCGGGTCGCCCCTCTTCTTCGGGTTCCCCGACGCGGAGAGCGCGGGCAACCTGATCACGGACGAGTCGACGTTGGACGCGCAGGGGAATCCGCGCCCCGTCAGGAACGTCGCGGAGGCGCGGCCGAGCTACGTCGAGGACACCGTGCTCGGTGGAAGCCTGGAGGTGGGGGTGAAGGGCGTGCAACTCGCCGCGAACGGAGCGCTCCTCCGCGGCGAGATCGGTACGTTCAGCGGCTCGATCGGTGTTCCCTCGATCGCGGAGCACGGGGACGTGTACGTCGAGGTGGCCGGCCAGCCGGGCCGAACGGAAGAGGGCCGGCGCATCCGGTCAGGCTATGCGATCTATGCGGCGGCGAACGCCCGCAGCGGGCCGCTCGCCGTGTCGCTCGAAGGGAAGCACTATCGCCGCTTCTTACCGCTCTCGGCCAGCATCGATGTCGACGTGCTGAACCCCGGCTTCAGCGCGCCCGAGTACAAGGGCCTCGCGTACAACCAACCTCCCACGGCAGAGCCCGTCTATGTCGAGCCGATCGGAGCGCCGAACGTCTGCGCGACGGGCGGGCGCGGGCGCGTCGACTACCGCTTCAACCGGAGCGTGTCCCTGTACGCCTGGGTCGGTCATTACGTGAGCTTCACGGAGAAGGCGAACGAGGAATGCATCACGGATGACGCAAACCGCACCGACACGTGGGACGTAGCGGCAGGCACCGAGCTCCACTTCGACGACAGCCGCTCGCACGCGCGCGCGTGGGCCGGAGCTCGGCAATCCGACGAGGCCGATTCGGAGCGCGCCTTCTACAGCGAGGGCTACGTCCGCTACGACATCGTGAAGCACCTCGCCGGAGCATTTTCCATCCAGGCGCAGGGCAACAGCCGCCGCCGCTACAGGCCAGAGAATTTCGAATCGTCCTGGATCGAAGGGGACAACTACCTCGCGCTCCAGTGGTCGCCCCACCTGGCTGCAATCTTCGGTCACGAATACACATCCGTACCCGGTTGCGAGCCCGGCAAGGACGGCGAGCTCTGTCACCTCTTCAGCGGGGGGTTGCAATGGAAGTCCGGCTCAAGGAGGACGACGCTCGCTCAGATCGTCGATACGGCGCAGCTCTTCGTCGGCCAGCGGCGCGGAGGCCTGCGCTGCGTCTCCGGTGTGTGCCGGACCTTCCCGCCGTTCGAGGGTGCGCGGCTCGAGCTCGTCTCGCGGTTCTGAGCGACCGGGCGCTTGTCGGGCCGGGGCCGGCGGCGCTCAGGACGCGCCGAGGATGGCGCAGGCCACCGAGATCCTGACCTGAGGCACGGCGTCGGCGAGGAGCAAGGCAGCACGAGGGCTCTCGCCGAGCTCGACCAGGCCGGTCGCCGCCGCCTCCCGCACCGGGATCTCGCGGGATCGGAGATCGCGCTCCAGGAGCGGCACGGCCGCGCGCACGCCTGCACGGGCGAGAGCTCCCCGCGCGAGCACCGCGCGCGTCGACGTGCCCGAGGCGAGCTTCATCAGCCACGCGACCGCGGCGGAGCGCTCGCGCGCTGCGACGGTGTGCGGCGGAGCATCGACGTAGCGGGCGTGGACGGCGAAGGCCACGGCGTGGTCCGGATCGTCCTTCGCTTCGAGGAGCGCGGATCGCACGGCGCGGTCCTCGAGCGGCGCGGAGAGGATGGCGTAGACGCGATCCCTGCTCTGACTGGCGCGGATGGCGCCGATGAGCACGGAGACCGCTTCCCCGGCGCCATCGCCGCCCACGCGCACCAGCGCGCGCGCCGCGGCGATCGCCGGGGCGCCGCGCTCGGTGGAGATCGCCCAGAGGAGCTGCGCGCGGCCGCCGTCGCCGAGGGCGCGCGGCGCCGCCCACGCCTCGGCGATCGCTTCACGCCCAGGTTCATCCGAGAGGGTCCAGATATCCCGTAACGCCAGCACGACCTCCCGACCGCCGAGCGCGCCGGCGGCGCGGATCGCGAGCGTCCGCGCGAGCGGGTACGGGTCGAGCCGCGCCGCTTCGAGCAGCGCGCCCCGGTCGCTCGGGTCCGCCGCTGCGATCGCGGCGCGAAGCGCCGAGACGCGCACCTCCTGATCTCCGTCGAGCATCCGCGAGCGGCGCACCGCGCCGTCCGCGGCTGCGACGAGGGCCCGCGTCTCCAGCGCGCGGAGCGCCGCGTTCTTGCCAGGGGACCTTCCCGCCGCCGCGTCGTTTGCGTACAGCTTCACGCGCTCTGGATCGGTGATCCCTGCCTCGAGGAGGATCATCGCTGCGGCTGTCGTGACCGCGTCCGAGCCCGCAGCGCGCTCGGCGAGCGCGTCCTCCAAGGGGCGCGCACAGGTCCGGATCTCGCGCAAAAGGTCGACCCCGGACGGCGGCGTCGCGCGCGCGATCTCCCCCTCGGCGACCGCACGGGCGATCGCGCGTGCGTCGTCGCTGTCCAGCGCGCCGCGGCGCAGCTCGTCGTTCAGCGCGCGGCGCAGCTCGTCGAACCTGCCCGCCTCGGCCGCGCGTATCGAGGCCGAGCTCACGCAGCCGATGACCGCGGCGAGCGAGAGGAGGCCGGCGAGGATCGACCCGGAGAGCACGCGGTGCATGAGGCGCCTCTTACCGCGCCGAAGTGCGCGCTCGAAGCCCCTTCGGCTCGACCAGCCGGGGAATCCGTTCTATACGGCGCTCACGTCCCGGCACCATGCGTATCGACGTCATCGTCAACACCACAGCGCGCCGGTACCGGGCGAGGCCTTCGCTCATCGACCGCATGTCGGCCGCCTGCGCTGAAGCGGCGAAGCTCCATCTGACCTCGAACGTCGCGGAGCTCGAGGAGGTCTGCGATCGGGTCGCGCAGCGGGGCACGGATCTCGTCGCGCTCTCCGGCGGTGACGGCAGCTTCATGGCGGGGGTCACTGCGCTCGCTCGCGCCTTCGGCGAGAGCTCCTTGCCGCCCCTCGTCCTGCTGCCAGGCGGAACGGTGGCGACCGTCGCGCGGAACTGGGGCATGACGGGCGATCCGGCTGCGCTCCTCGAGCGGATCATCCACAAAGCTCGCGGCCGCCGCGACGGCGCCGCCCTCCGTGGAACCGTCCGTCGGCCCACCTTGCGCGCGCGAGCGACGACGCGCGGCGGGGTCGAGGAGCGCATCGGCTTCATCTTCGGCACCGGGCTCGTGGCCAGCTTCTTCGATGTCTACTACGAGCGCGGAGGGGACGGCTACGGCGCCGCTGCGCGCATCGTGGCGCGGGTGTTCATCGAGTCCTTCTACGGCGGCTCCTATGCGCGGCGCGTGCTCGACCCGTTGCCCTGCACGATCGACGTGGAGGGACGGCAGCTCGCCCCGCGCGCCTGGTCGCTGATCTGCTCGTCCGCGGTGCGCGATCTCGGCATCCACATGCGGGTCACCTACCGGGCCGGTGAGGATCTCGAGCGCCCGCACCTCGTCGCCAGCGCGCTGCCCCCCCGAGAGCTGGGCCCGCGCGCCCCGCTCGTCCTTGCGGGCCGGCGGATCGGCGGCAGGGATCACTTCGACGATCTAGTCCGCGATTTCACGGTCCGGTTCGACGCCGCGCCCGGCGCGACGTCGCCCGGCGACGGCCCCTATATCCTCGACGGAGATCCCCTCCGGGCGAGCGAGATCCGGATCTCCGCCGGGCCATCCATCGACGTCCTGACCCTGCGCCCCTGAGGCCGCGCGCTCGTCGGCGACGCGCGCTAGGATCCGTCGGGTACCGAGCGCTGCGTCGCGTGACGGAATCATGACCAGTGTCGTGAACCCCAGTGACGGGCGTGCTCGATGCTCCATGCACCTTGGAAACCATGACGCACGCCCCTGCATCGAGCCCTACACGAGTCGTCGTACCGAAGTCTGGCCCGGGCCTCGGCCAGCTCTTCAACGTGCTCGGGATCGTCGCGATCCACGTGGGCACCGCGGTCGCCATCATGCGAGGCGCCACATGGAAGCTCGCGGCGCTCGCTGCGGCCACGTACTTCATCCGGATGTTCGCGATCACGGGGGTCTACCACCGGTACTTCTCGCACCGGAGCTACAAGACGAGCCGTGGCCTCCAGTTCCTGCTCGCGCTGCTCGGGACCACCGCGACCCAGAAGGGCCCGCTGTGGTGGGGGGGAACGCACCGCGTCCATCACAAGTACTCGGACACCGAGCGCGACGTTCACAGCCCGCTCCGCAGGGGGTTCTGGTACGCGCACCTCGGCTGGTGGCTCGGCCGCGAGCACGAGGATCTCGACCTGAAGCGGATCCCTGATTTCGCGGGCTTCCCTGAGCTCCGCTGGCTGGACCGCTACCACGTGGTCGGGCCGCTCGGCATGATGGCGCTGCTCTTCGCGGTGGGCGGCTACGATGCGTTCCTGTGGGGCTACGTCGTGTCGACGTGCGCGCTCATGCACGGCACGTTCACGATCAACTCCCTCGCGCACGTATTTGGCTCGCGGCGTTACGCGACGACCGACACGAGCCGCAACAATTTCTGGCTCGCGCTGATCACGCTCGGCGAGGGCTGGCACAACAACCACCATCACTACATGAGCAGCGCGAACCAGGGCTTCTTCTGGTGGGAGATCGACGTCAGCTTCTACATCCTGCGCGGGATGGAGAAGCTCGGCCTGATCTGGGACCTCAGGACGGCGCCGGCGCACGTGCTCCAGCGGAACCTGATCAAGGAGGTCGGCGAGCGCTCGCCGCTTCTCGCCCCTCACGCCGCGCCGGTCGAGCCGCTCGACGCCCCGCCTCTGGGCCGGCCGAGCCTCGGCGACGTCTGACCGCCCGTCCCATTCGACATCGAACCGCTGACGGACGAAGGCTGCAGGTCAGCCTTCGTCCGTCAGCGCTTGCGGCAGCCCGTTCGATACCTGAGCCAGCCCACGCATCCCGCCGCCGAAGTGGCGGCCAGAGATCCGTCAGGGCTCTCCGGTGGGGACGCTAATTCACGGACGAAGCAGCTTGCTGGCTATGAGCGGTGGCAGAATCGCCGGGCTTCGGCTTCTCGGCCTTGTTGCGCTCGCGCTGTCGCTCCAGACCGGCGCGGACGAACCGAGCGAAGAGCGGGTGCGCGCTTTGGGGGCGGCTCTTGAACTCGGGGTGGAACTGACAGCCCACGAAGTACGGGTGCTCGCGCAGCTCGACCATCTCGACGAGCCGCTGGTCGGGCGACGTCCCGGAGAGCACGAGCCCCTTCTGCGCCATCGCTTCGCGGTACTTGTTGGCCACCTCGTACCGGTGCCGGTGCCGTTCGCTGATGTTCGTCTGCCCGTACGCTTCCGCAGCGACCGAGCCCTTGTCGAGCACGCACGGGTACGCGCCGAGACGCATCGTCCCGCCCTTCTCGACGACCCCCTTCTGGTCGGGCATCAGATCGATCACCGGGTAGGCGGCGTTGCGATCGAACTCCACGGAGTTCGCTCCCGCCATGCCGCAGACGTGCCGCGCGAACTCGACGACCGCGAGCTGCATGCCGAGGCAGATCCCGAAGAACGGGATCTTCTCCTCGCGCGCGTAACGGATGGCCTCGATCTTTCCCTCGGTCCCGCGATCGCCGAAGCCGCCGGGCACGAGGATCGCGTCGAGGTTCGAGAGCAGCTCGGGCGCACCGCGCGCCTCGATCTGCTCGGAGTCGATGTACTCGAGCTCGACCCGCACGTCGTTGTGGAGCCCACCGTGGACGAGCGCCTCGTGGAGCGACTTGTAGGAGTCGCGCAGGTGCACGTACTTGCCGACGACGCCGATCTTCACGATGCCGCGGGACGGCTTCTTGAACCGCTCG
Organism: Sorangium sp. So ce887; assembly: GCF_051521455.1. Lineage (NCBI taxonomy): Bacteria > Pseudomonadati > Myxococcota > Polyangiales > Polyangiaceae > Sorangium > Sorangium sp. So ce887. The sequence goes on from NZ_CP150354.1 coordinate 10,112,449, forward strand.
ACGATGCGCTGCCAGGATGAAAGATCCGGCTGCCTCGCCCAGATGTTGAGCAGCTCCGTGATCTTCTCGTCGATCCCCTCGGCGTGGAGGACCAGCGGGAGCTCGTAGATGCAGTCCACGTCGACGGCCGCGATCACGCAATCGACCGCAACGTTCGAGAAGAGGGAGATCTTCTCCTTCATGCTGCGCGGGAGCGGCCGATCGCAGCGACAGAGGAGGATGTCCGGCTGGATGCCGATCTCGCGCATCTCCTTCACCGAGTGCTGGGTGGGCTTCGTCTTCAGCTCGCCCGCTGTCGCGATGAACGGCACGAGCGTGACGTGCACCGAGATGGCGTTCTGCGCGCCCGACTCCACCTTGAGCTGGCGGATCGCCTCGATGAACGGGAGCGACTCGATGTCGCCCACGGTGCCGCCGACCTCCACGATCGCCACGTCGGCCCCGTCCGCGGCGGAGCGGATGCGCAGCTTGATCTCGTCCGTGACGTGCGGGATCACCTGCACCGTCGCCCCGAGATACTCACCGCGGCGCTCTTTCGAGATGACCGCCTCGTAGACGCGGCCCGTGGTGAAGTTGTTCTGCCTCGTCATCCGGGCGAGCGTGAAGCGCTCGTAGTGCCCCAGATCCAGATCGGTCTCCGCGCCGTCGTCCGTGACGAAGACCTCGCCGTGCTGGTAGGGCGACATCGTGCCGGGATCGACATTGATGTACGGGTCCAGCTTGAGGTGGGTAACCTTCAACCCACGGGACTCCATCAGCGCCCCGATCGACGCCGCAGCCAGTCCCTTGCCGATCGACGATACGACTCCGCCTGTGACGAAGACGAATTTGGTCCGCTTGCTCATGACCCATCGCTCCGCTGCGCCGTGTGCGCGCCTGTAACCAGTTCCTCGATCGGCGCTCAAAGGTGAGCGACGACGAGGTTCGGCTGTCCACGGCAAATACCTTGCCCGGCTTACAAGCCGCACGGCCCCGTCAACAGGACCGAAGCCGGAGGAAACCCCGCGAGGGAGAATCCCGCACCGGCAACAGAACCTGACCTGCCGTGCGAGCCCGTCTGCAACCGGACGGGCCCGAGGCAAGCCTGCGCGACGTGATGCCGCTCTGAATCCGCCGGCATTCTAGGCCGCTCTCCCAGCGCGTCAATGCAAAGGGCAATCCGATCTCCCAAGAAGGTCTGGGGCACCTCGGATCAGGCCCAACCGCGGCCGCTGGTGCGGGGGCCCCAGCGGCCCGAGGCTTCGGCGGACCGGGATGGTACGCTCCGCCGGCTCTCCGCGGCTGGCCACGCCATGAGAATCGCCCACGTGCTCCAGCTCGCGACGTCCACCCCGGTCGTCGCGCTGGAACGAGACGGTGCGCTCTACGACGTCGCGGAGCTCGAGCGCCACTTCGGGACGAAGCTCGCTGACATCCGCGGCGTCTCGGACTTTCACACCCGCGTTGTAGCGCTCCGTTGTGCCGGTCTCCACGCGCTGGACGACCGGCTCCTCAGCGGAGATCGCCCCTCGTCGACGCAGCTGCAACCGGCCACCGTCCTGTGGCTGCCTCCCTGCGCCACCGACCGCGCGGCGTACATCCAGCTCGGCCCTTACGCGCACGGCGCAGAGCGCCCCTGGTATCGGTTCGGCAACAGCCGCGCGCTGCTTGGACAGGATGCAGCGATCCCCTTCCCCGCGCTCGAGGACGAGCCCGACTACGAGCTGAACCTGGCGGCGCTGCTCTGCGAGGATCTTCGGCGCGCCACGCCGGAGGAAGTGGAGCGCGCGATCGCCGGCTACACCGTGCTGAACGACTGGACCGCGCGCGGCGTGGAGGCGCGATCGTTTGCGCGCGGGTTGCCGCCTTCAGAAGCGAAGGATTTCGCAACGCAGCTCGGTCCGGTGCTCGTCACGCCCGACGAGCTCGGCCCGGTCGCGGTGCTGCGGACCCAGGTCCGCGTCGGCGCCGAGACGCGCCCCTGCTCTCGCGTCGGCGAGTGGGCCTTCTCGCTGACCGAATCGGTCGCGTACATCAGCAACCACATCGAGCTGCGCGCAGGCGACGTGGTCGGAGCAGGCCGGGTCTTCGGCGGGAGCGCCGGCCGGCACGTGCCGTACGGCGCCAGCGTGGAGCTGATGATCGAGCGCATCGGACGACTGGCCGGCAAGCCGATCCGCGGTCCCGCTCCGTTGCCATGGCGCCGCGGGTGAGCGGCGCCGGTGCAGCGCCGCGCGTGGCCCTCGGCTGTCAGAACGTACCGACGACGCCGAGGCCCACGCCGGTCGCGGTGATCACCGGGGCCGGACGCACCGTCAGCGCCGCAGGCTCCACCGGCTGCGCCGAGCGTGCCTCGGTGGTCATGAAGACGCCCTCGGCGACGAGGCCGAGGCCAGCGAGCTGCGCGAGCCCGCCGACGACGGTGAGCGCCCCGCGCAGATACAGCTTCGCTCCGCAGTCCGGATCGTCCGCGGCGCAGTCGTTCTTGGCGAGCGCGAGCCAGGGGCCCGCGATCGGGATCTTCAGCTCGCTCGACCCGGGCACCTCGGGCCAAGAGGACGCGGCCAGGAACGCCGCGCCATAGGCGAGGGCCGTCACCGCCACCCCGCCGACGATGACCTTCGCGCGCGCTGACGACGGCGGATACCGCGGAGGTGCCGCTGGCTCCTCCGCGTCGGCGGAAGCAGCGGTCAACGCGAGCACGGCGGCGACGGCGACGGCGGAGCTCTTCATGGAGTCTTCGTGCTGGAGGGCGCGGAGCCGGACTTCTTCGACGGCAGCTTCACGGTGTACGGGACCTCGAGCGGCTCGCCATCGAACGGCAGCACGATCTCTCCGACGAAGGCACGCTTGACGCAAGATTCGGCAGGCGTTCCGGCGAAGGGCGGTCCGACCAGCACGTCGGTCACGCGCCCCTTCTGGCCGTCGAACACGACCTTGACCTCGCCCTCGCCCGTCGGCGCGCTGGGCACGACCTCGGCGCAGTTCGCCGCCTTGTCGCCCCCGCGCCGCAGCGCGATCTCCATCTGCTTCTTCTGGTCGACGTTGAGCCCGCCGCCGCTGTCCGGTGACGCGCTCGTCTCGGCGGCGTCGGAGCTGTCCGCCTCCGCCGGTGCGGCCTGGTCGGAGGTTGCCTGGTCGAAGTTGTAGTCTTCCCCTGCCTGCTTGGGCTTGGCGCCGGAGCATGCCGCCGCCGCGAGGATGATGAGCGGCAAGAGCGCGCGGGTCGAATGCTGCTGGGACACGATGTCCTCCCTTCGAACAGAACGTGAAGGAGTGCCTGCCCGCACCCTAGCAAGCTCTCCTTTACAAGGACAACCCCGAGCGCGCACCGAGGAGCATCGCCGGGCTGCGCCGAGCGGTCGACCGTAGGAAGCGCCCGCGGTGGAGACATTGTAGAGCCGGAGAGCCGTCATGCCTCGACATCCCCGCCGCGCCGTATCCGTGGTCGCGCTCGTGCTCTCGTCGATCCTCGCCCGCCCGGGCGGCTCGCAGCCGCTCGACGGCGGCACGAGTCCCGCGGAGCGCTCGACCCGCAAGGAGGAGCCCACGCACGGCGTACCCGGTGCCCCGAGCGCACCCCGGTCGCCCCTCGGAGCGCATGGACCTCGAAAATTCGACCCAGGCCGCGCTCGAGAGCAGCTCGAGAAGCTCACCACCGGCGTGCGCCGCTCGGGGGGGCGGGTCGGCGTGCTCGCGCTCGACATCGCGAGCGGAGCGACCCTCGCCGCCTCCGATGAGCGCGGCCTGTACAACCCCGCATCCAACGCGAAGCTCTTCACCGCAGCCGCTGCGCTGCGCCTGCTCGGCCCGGGCTATCGCTACCTGACCGGCCTCTACGGGGAGGCATCGAACGGGAGCGTCGCCGAGCTCGTGCTCCGAGGTGCGGGAGATCCGTCGCTCAGGACGCGCGATGTCTGGGAGATGGCACGCGAGCTGCGCGCGGCCGGCATCCGCAAGGTCACGGCGATCGCGATCGACCAGGGGTACTTCGACGCGCGCTTTGTGCCTCCGGCCTTCGAGCAGCAGCCGGATGAGTGGGCGGCTTTCCGCGCCCCGGTCGCTGCGGCCTCGCTGAACGCGAATGCCCTGCGCTTCACGGTGCGCCCGTCGAGAGCGGGTCAGGCCGCTTCGGTCGCGATCGATCCTCCAGGCTTCACGGTGCTCCGTGGCACCGTGACCACCGCGAAGCGCGGCACGCCTGAGAAGATCGTCCTCCGACTCGAGCCGAGCGGTCAGCGCGTCGTCGCGCACCTCAGCGGGCACGTTCCGGAGGGCGGCCGCGCCGTGAGCCTCGCGAGGCGCGTCGATGATCCGCGCATGGTCGTGGCGTACGCGCTCAAGGAGATGCTGCAGGAGGTGGGCGTCGAGGTCTCCGGTGAGGTGCGGCTCGGCGGCGAGCATCAGAAGCGGCTCCTTGTGGCTCACCGCTCGGCGCCCCTCGGCGAGCTCCTCGCCGCCCTCGGGAAGGACAGCGACAACTTCTACGCAGAGACGATCTTCAAGACGCTCGCCGCCGAGAAGCGCGGACGCCCCGGCACAGCTGAGGCTGCGGCGGAGCTGGTCGGCGAGATCCTGGGCGAGCTCGACGCCTTCGGAGAGGGCGTCGTCCTGCGGAACGGCTCCGGCTTGTTCGACGCGGCTCGTGCGTCGCCAGAGTCCATCGTCCGGCTGCTCCGCACCGCGCTCCTCGATCCGGCGCTCGGCGCCGACTTCACCGCGCAGCTCGCGATCGGCGGCGTGGATGGGACCTTGCGCGGCCGCTTCCGCGGGTGGTCGAAGGAGCGCGCCATCCGCGCCAAGACGGGGACGCTCGCCTCGGTGGTGGCCCTCTCCGGCTACGTCCTCCCGCCGCCCGGCCGATCCCCGATCGCCTTCGCCGTCCTGGCCGCGGACGTCCCGGGGAAGATCGAGCCGGTACGAAGGGCCATCGACGACTTCGTCGGTGCGCTCGCCGACGAGCTCTGGAAGGGTGCGCGCACGCCGTGAAGGCGCGGGCGTCCACGGCCACGTGCTGCAGCCGCGACGAGCTCCCGATCCCCGCTCGCCGCTGCGCGTGCTCACGCACGAGCGGGATCAGGCGGCTCGAGCAGTGCGGCCGCGCGAGCGTTGCGCTGCGCGGCCGCATCATCGCACCCGCTGAGCTCGTCGCTCAGTAGTCGCGCATCTGCTTGCGGATCTTGCCGAGCGCCTGCTCCTGGAGCTGACGGATGCGCTCGCGCGACAGGTTGTACTTGTCGCCGATCTCCTTGAGCGTGAGCTCATCCTCATCGTCGAGACCGAAGCGCCAGCGGATGATCCGCGACTCGATCGGCGTGAGCGTCGTCAGAAGCCGCCGGACCTCGTCGCTCCACTTCCTGTTCGCCAGATGGTCGAACGGCGACAGCGCGTTCTCCTCCTGGAGGAAGTCGATGAACTTCCGCCCGTCCTCGTCACCGACCGGGCGGTCGAGAGAGAACGGCGTCTCCGCGTAGAAGTCCTTCACCTTGTCGAGCTTCTCGCGCGGAACCCCCGTCTCCTTCTCGAGCTCCTCGATCGTCGGCTCGTGCCCGGTGCGCGCGATGATCGCCTGCGTCGCCCGCGCTACGCGGTTGTACGTGTCGAGCATGTGGACCGGGATGCGGACAGCGCGGCCCTTGTCGGCCAGAGCTCGGCTGATCGCATGCCTGATCCACCAGGACGCATAGGTCGAGAAGCGGTAGCCGCGGCTGTGATCGAAGCGCTCGACCGCCTTCATCAGCCCGATGTTGCCCTCCTGGATCAGGTCGATGAGCGGCAGACGCCCGCGGTTGTATCGGCGTGCGATCGACACGACGAGCCGGAGGTTGGCCTTCACGAAGCGGTTCTTCGCGTCGTGCTGCGCCTGGAAGGATCGCTCGACCCGATCGAGATACCGGCGATACGAGCTGGACAACGGGAGCCTCGGCCGTGTGGGACGCGTCTCCTCGGGATCGCTCACGTCGTCCTCGAAGTCGGGCTCGCGTACGAGATCGCGCGCGATGTTGAAGGCACGCGCCATCCAGAGGCGATCCGAGTCGGGCAGCCGGACGGCGGCAGCGAGCTCCTCGGAGAACTGGGTCCACGGCTTCTCCTGCTCGGGCAGGAGCTTCCCCTTCTGCTTCTTCGCCAGGCGAACGAGCTTGTGCAGCTCCGCGATCTGCGGAGCCTTCACCTCGTCCTCGCCGGCTTTCACGACATCCTCCTCGAGCGCGGTGAGGATGTATTCGGCCGCAGGCAGGTACGAGAGGAGAGCCACCCAGTGGTCCACCTCCGTGCGCTCGACCGCGCGCGCGGTGTCGAGCTCCTCGTCCGGCCCCATGACAGGATGCAGCGCCATGTCGCGGAAGTAGCGGGCGAGCATCGAGTCGCCGCCGCCGTCCTCGACATCCTTCATCTCCCGATCCTGGTTCCTCGTCCGCTCGGGCTGAGGCAGCCGCTCGATCGGCCCGATGTCCAGGTCGATGAAGTCGGCCGCCCGATCCTCATCCAGGATCTCCGCCGGGCGGGGTCGGACGGCGGTCTCCTCCGCCTGGTCGTCTTCCAGAAGGTTGAGGGCTGCGATCTCTGGCGTGGCTGTCCCACCCTGAGCGAGCGGGTCGCCCTTCACTACAGTGGCGTTGCTCTTGGTCGACCTCATGGCGGCTCCCTCCACGGTGGTAGCTCCTTGAAAGTGCGAGCGCGGCGACTGGCTGTCCCCGAATCCATCGACCTCGGAGACCCCCGGATCGGTGGTCTGCGATGCCGCCCGCCGGGGAGCCGATGCGGTCTCGGCCCCCTGCGAGCTCTTGGATGCCGCGAGCCGCGCAGAGGTACCTACAGCAGAGGACTTGGCGTTTCTCCGCGCAGTTTCTGGACGGCGGGCGGTCGACGTGCTCATCTTGGTCTTTGTGTCGGCGTTCACTTCTAAACGGCTGACCTTGCGAGATTGAAATGCCTCGCCACCTTTCAACGGCAGGCGAGACGATTTCGTGGCAAACAGGGAGCAGGAGCTGACCGAAGGAGCCCCTGTTGAAACTGGCAACCGCTGGTGCTTTCTTTTGATTCCGGTCGAACTCTTCGCGCCTGGGGCAGGCCTGCTCTTGCAGAGTGATGCCCCCGAGCCAGCTCCCGATGGCAGCCTAACTCCAGAAGCAAGAACAGTGCCTTTTTTGGCGTGCGTTCCGCGTTCTCCCGTTTGAGAGCTTGACCTGGGTGCGGTATGTAGAGTGGAAGGTGCCGTCCGTGTCGTGTCGAGCGAAACATTTCGCTGCGACCGAGCCGAACTGCATGGCTGGGTACGCTTGTGGGGACGCAACAACATCGGCAACCTGTCTCCTTGGGGGCACATCGAGCTCGCCGGCCTCCCACGGTTTGGTGGGGCCGCCCTCGCAGCACAGGCAAGGGAATGCGCTGTCCTTTCCAGCGTGTAGGATGGGCCGAAGCCGATCGCTGAGGCCGTTCTCTCAGTGAGCTTCGATGTTTCCTGAACCTGGGCCTCCCGATGGCAATGTCGAGCCCTCACCCGACGGCCGAAGGCGGAGAAGGTTATTTTTCACGACAGATCGCCTGGAAAGTTAGTATTTCCAGGCATCGGACCGGGCTCAGCGGAGTTCGCAGCGAAGTACACCCCCAGGCCGGGGATGACGGACGGGAATGGCCTGAGGGAGACGTCAGGCCCTGAACGTGTGAGGCCCACGTCGAAGGCGGTGGCTACCCGGCGGAGCGCTCAGAGATCCTGAAGGTGGGTCCGAGCTTACCCTGGCAGCAGGGTCATAGGGTGCCATCAAAGATGCGTAGCTGGCGTGCAGGATGTGCACACTGTGCATTTGTTCGGCACCCATTCGCCTCACCGTGGGAAAGAGCAACGCTGTTTACGTCATGGACGTAACAACTTGCCCTCACAACGATGACGCCCTCGGCTCTGTATGCCTACGGCGCATGGCCTGAGCGGCCTCTGAATGAGGCCAGCTCGGCGTAAGAAATGTTACAGATTGTAGCGTTGGCGTCTGGACGGGCGGTCTAGCAGACTCGACCACCTGACGGAAGCTCGGCTGAACGAGCAGGAAGGTTGCCCGGAGCCGTCACTTCGCTGCGGCAGGCGCGGCAAGTTTTGCCACGGCACCGAACGACGCCGGATCGTGGATCGCGATCTCCGAAAGGACCTTCCGGTCGAGCGCGATGCCTGCCTTCTTGAGCCCGTTGACGAGGCGAGAGTAGGTCGTGCCATTCAGGCGCGCGGCTGCGTTGATCCGGGTGATCCAGAGACGGCGGAAATCACGCTTCTTGAGCTTGCGGCTGATGTAGCCGTACTCCCAGGCATGACGCAGGACCTCGACCGCCTGGCGGAAGCGATTCTTCCGGCCGAGGAAGTAGCCCTCGGTTTGATTGAGGACGCGGTTGCGACGACGACGGGCCTTGAACCCTCTTTTTACGCGCGGCATCGGAGTTTTACCTCACTGATCCAGGGTCAGCCGTAGGGAAGAAGCAGCTTGACGCGCTTCTCCATCGCCGAATCGACCATGTCGTTCTTGCGGAGACGACGCAGGCGCTTCTTGCTTTTTTCCTGCATGCAGTGGTTGAGCCCGCACTTGCTGCGGCGAATCCGGCCGGAGCCGGTCACCTTGAACCGCTTTGCCGCGGCGCGGTTCGTCTTCATCTTCGGCATGACGCCCTCGATCCGAGTGCCTACCGCTCCCAGCGGCCACCCTCCGAACCACCGGAGAGGCTGTTCCGTGCCGCAGAGATGCGTAGAGGGGGCGCTTTATGGCGACCTGCTGCGAGGTTGTCAAGGTCCAGGCGGGGGCAGGTGCCGGTCGACGAGCTCCTGGGGCCGTAGGCGCAGGCCGTCGTTCACTTGCCGAGCACGACCCGCTGACCGAACGCGCGGTCCGCCGTCTCGCAGAACCTCCTGAAGGCCATGTACTCGGACGGCTTGATCCGGGACTTCGTGAGGGAGATCTGGCTGCGGACGACGACCTTCCCCGCGGACTGCTCGACCGAGATGGAGAACTTGCCGAAAGGGGTGTCCACCTCCTGGGGCAGCGGCGCCCTGGTGACGCGCCACCCTGCAGGGAGGCGGATCGACCATTCGTCCCGGCGCGTGGTGAGCGCAGGGATGATCACGTCGCGGGTGCGCACCGAGAGGGAGGCAAAGTCGGTGGCGAGGCGCTGGGCGGGGACAGCTGGGACCGACAGGCTGTCGCCCTCCATGCGAGCGAGCGCGACAGCTTTTCCTCTCGCCCGCAGCCTCACCGGCAGCTCGATGTCCTCGAGGTCGTTCACCTCGACGCCCGCCTTGCCAGGAGCCAGCTCGACCGTTCCGAAGTCCGCGGCGAGGTCCCGACCTGCCCGATCGCGGCGCGTGCCCTCCGCCATGTAGCGGGTCCGCCAATCCGGCGCGAACGCGCCGGCCACCTGGATGTCGACCCCGAGCTGAGCTGACCCGTCGGCGCCGAGCGCGATGTCGACGGTCCGGTGCACGACGGAAGCCTCCGGCGCGGGCTCCGGGAGGCGAACGAGCTTCGGCTTGCCCTCGTTGATCTGAAGCGCCATCGCTCCGCGATCCATGATCGGCAGCTCGGTCGAGCCGGAGTGCTCTGCCGTTCCGTCGAGGTAGAGGTCGAGCGAAGGCACATGCGCGATCGCGTGGTCGAACGGAGCGAGGCTCGCGGGCTCCGGCTCGATGCCGCCTCGCATGCGGGTGCGCACGAGGACGATCGTCGCCGGGATGCCGATCTCGCGGAGCATCGTGACGATCAGCGTCGCCTTGTCCTTGCAGTCACCCCAGCCGCGAGCGAGCGTCTGGGCGCACCTCCTCGGGCGGATGCCGTCGATGCCGAACTCGAGCGCCACGTAGCGCGTCTCGGTCGCGTATTTGTAGATCGCGCGGACCTTGCTCAGATCGTCGTTGAGGTTCTTCGTGATCTCGCGCACCCGCTTGCGCACCTCATCGTCCACATCGAACTGCTCCCGCGCGAGGCCCCAGTACCAGGAGCCGACCTCGTCCCAGCTCTTGAACGTCGAGACGTGAACGTGCGCGAGGATCTCCGACCACGCGGGCATCGCCGGCTCGGGGGCGACCGCCGGGACGGAGGCGGCAGAGAAGCGGAAGATGCGTCGGTCGGCGTCTTCCTTGGTCTCGCGCACGAGGCCTGGCAGGGGGGACGCGAAGATGTGGAACGGCTTCGTCTTCGGCGTGATCAGCACGTACTCGCTGCTGGCGATCGGCTCGTCTCCCTGGAGGTACTCGATCTCGCCGAAGTGATCGGCGATCTCGTTGCGAGGGCTGACGTCGTCGATGCGGTACCGCAGCTCGACGACGTCGCCGGCGTTGAGCCGCGGGAAGCTGACGTAGAACGTGCGCGCCGAGGTGTACATCGCGAGCGCCGGGTTGTTCGCGCCCGCCTCCCCGCTCTCGATCGCCCCGTCGACCTTGCCGTCGGCCCGGTAGACCTTCGCGGCCCGGAGGCTCACGGTCTGGCGATCGGCCTGGTACTCGAAGGCGTACTGCCGGGCGCTCGCCGCAGCCTCGTCCGTGAGCGGCTGGAAGACGACCTGCCGGAAGCGGCTGGCGAGGCCGTTCGGGAAGACGGTGGTGACCGTCAGGCTGCGGAGCGTGCGCTTGGGATACTGCCGGTCAGCGCTGCGCCGCATCGGCAGGAAGCGGTCGGGCGCCCAGGCGTAGGCCTCGTCAGCGCGCGGCTTCGGCGGTTCGATGTGCTCGATGTACTCGCGCACGTCCTTCGCCTGAGGGCTGATCGCCAGGATCTGCTGCAGCATCTCCAGCTGCGCCTCCCGGTTGCCCTCCTCGCCGTAGAGATCCGAGAGCGCCCGCAGCGTGCCGATGTCCTCCGGCGCCATGGCGAGCGCGCGCTGGTGGGCAGCGAGGGCGCGATCGCCCTGGCCGAGCGCCCGGTACGTGCGCGCCGCGACCGAGCGGGCCCAGACGGAGTCAGGCTCGCTGCGGAGGAAGCGCTCGAGCCAGCGCTCCGCGCCGGCAGGATCGCGGCGCGCCACCGCGAGGTCGACCTGCTGGTGCAGGAAGCTCGAGTCGTCGAAGCGCAGCGCCGCGTACCGCGCCTCCATCTCGACGGCCTCCGTGTCGCGGCCGAGGGCGCGGAGCTGCGCCGCCGATGCGCGGAGCAACGAGACGCTGCTCGGCTGGCGCGACAGCGCTCGCTCCAGCGTGGCGAGGGCGGTGCGCTTCAGCCCCGCCTCCACGTAGAGGTCGACGAGCCCGAGGGTGGCGGTCACGTGATCGGGATCGGCGGCCAGAATGCGCTCGTAGATCGGGGCCGCTTCCCGCCAATTCGGGCTCGTCTGCGCGAGCCGCGCCTGGGAGAGCAGGACATCGACGTCCTCACGACCACGACCCGCGAGCGCAGCGGCGCGCTCGATCCACGCGCGCTGCTGGTTCCTATCCTCCGAGAGCTGGCCCGCGAGCAGGTAGCGGCGCACGCTCGGCTCGGCCTCGGCGGAGCGGCGCGCGAGATCGCGCGCTCTGTGCTCGCCCTCGGCATCGCCGCCGGTGAGCATGAGGTAGCGCGCGAACGCCTCCAGCAGGGCAGGCGAAGGCCGGGCGGCGCCCGCGGCGCGCTCGAACGCCTGCATGGGCCCCTCGACGGCAGGCGCACGCGCGGCGAGCTTCACGCCCGAGGTCGGTCCTTCGGCCTGCGCCCGCGCGTCGCCCGGGCGCCTGGCGCCGCCCGCTTGTCCCTGCGGCGCCGTCACCTGCGTCCCGATGTCGGAGGTCACCTCCAGATCGAGATCCGGAGCTCCCTTCTCGTTTCCGATGCGCAGCGCGAACTTGGGCGCCGACGCGCCCCCGCAGACCTTGATCGTCAGGCGGTTGTAGCCGGGCTTGAGCGACACCAGCGCGGCGAACCGATCGATGTCGAGCTCGCGATACCCCGGATCGGCAAGGACCTTCTCGCCGTTCCAGAACAGCTTGAACGCGCCATCCGAGCCGACCCAGACCGAGATCGGCCGAGGCGCGCGCGTCCCCGCCTTCGCGCGGACGGAGGTCGTCGCGTAGCCGCAGACGCCCTCGACCGGACGGATGAAGTCGCCGAAATCGAACCATCCGTATTGCGGCGCCTCGGGCGGCACGCGCCAGCGGACCGCCCGCGCCTTGCCGTCGTACGTCCTGCCCGTCGCGAGCGCCTGATCGAGCTCTTCCTCGGGCCCGAACGCGCGATCGAAGCCCGCCTTGTTCTCGTTGTCGAACGGGCCGATCGTCGCCCAGCGACCGATGAACCCGAGCTTTTGGATCTTCGTGACCGCGCCGTCGAGATCGCCCCGCCGCCTGCGCGCGTACGCCGAAAGGAGCTCCGCGTAGACGCGGGCAGGCGCGCTGGTCGCGCCGCTCTCCGCGATCGATGCGATCGCCTCCTCGACCTGCGTCGGATCTGCGCGGTCCCACGTGCGCCAGAGCTCGCGCAGCGCGCCGTAAACCTCCGGCGCCCTCGCCGCGCGGACAGCCGTGTGCGCGGCGAGCACCTCGGGGTGAACCGCGCCGAGCTCCGCGCGAGCCTCGAAGCCGATCGACGTGGCGCACACCAGGGCCGCCACCCCCGTAGCGAGCGCGCCGGAGAGGCGTTTCCTCCTCGTCCCCAGGTTGAGCTCGATCTCACGGGGCTCGGTCCGGCTGAGCGCGTCACGCATCCACGGCGCTATCCCGTGGCCGAAGCCATCGGTCAAGCGCAAGCCTCGCCCGCGTGAGCGCCGCAGCGGCCCACGTCAAGTGCTGACGCGCTCGGCCCAGCGAAGCGCCCCGCAGGGCGATCCCGGGATCTCGCACGTCGAGGAGATCGTTCATGAGCCCGCCGCGCCGCCCGCGCTGAATCCCAGGAATTTTTCGAACCTTCTGCCCGATACACAGGGGCGGTGCGAGGCGCGTCCACGAGCAGCGCGCCCGGACGAGGCCGAAGCGGCGGTCCGAACGCCAACCCGAACGCGGCCTGTTCGATAAAATATAATAAATTCAGCTACTTAAAGATCGGCTCACCCGGTCCACAACCGCCGAAGGGCGCCAGGAGAGCACCGGAACCGAGGCGGATGGAGTCGGGGGTGGGAGCGAGCTCCGTCGAGCTCGAGCACCGCTGGGAGGGGCTCCGCCGCGGGATCCTCCAACTTCCAGAAAGGGCCGCCTTGCTCCGCCGCACCTGCTTCGGATAGAAACGTCCCAAGATGTACGGGCGCACGGTCGAGGAGCAGCCGCATTGCGCGCAGCGAGCCGGCCATGCAAGTCCCAGGCAGCGAGCGTGGCGCCGCGAACGTGGTACCGGTGGTAAGGCAGGCCCGCACAGCGGGAAGCCAGTTGGATGACGATGGTCGGGGACCGCTCGTGCGGCGCCCGGTGATGACAAGGGCTACAGAGCCCGCAATGCCCAGGGCCCCATCGCGAGAGCGCTGGCGGAGGAACGATGGTCAACCCTCAGATGGTGATGTACGAGGAGGAATTCAATCAGATCCAGAGCGTGGTGGATCGCCTCGTCAAGGACGCCAATGCGAAGGTCGTCTTCATCGTTGACAAGAACGGGCAACTGATCGCCGCGAGCGGAGACGTGGACAACCTCGACACCACGTCGCTCGCCTCGCTGACGGCGGGGAATATCGCCGCAACGGGCGGGATGGCGAAGCTCCTCAAGGAGAACGAGTTCGCCACGCAGTTCCACGAGGGTGAGAAGGCGAACATCCACATCCAGCTGGTCGGGAACCGCGTCATCCTCGTGGTGATCTTCGACTCAAAGTCGAGCCTCGGGTTGGTGAGGCTCCGGGTGCGAAAGGCGAGCGAGGAGCTCAACCACATCTTCGAGGCGCTGCTCAAGAAGGTGCAGGAGCCGGGCGCCGACTCGCCGTTCGCCGAGATCACCGACGAGGACATCGACAACCTCTTCAACGACTAGGAGCGCGGTCGATGAGCTTCATCAATTACATGGCGCGCGAGATCAACTGCAAGATCGTCTATTACGGGCCGGGTCTCTGCGGCAAGACGACGAACCTGCAGTACATCTATGAGCGCACCAACCCGGACGCGAAGGGGAAGATGATCTCCCTCGCCACGGAAACCGACCGGACACTCTTCTTCGACTTCCTCCCGCTCGCGCTGGGCGAGATCCGCGGCTTCAAGACGCGGTTCCACCTGTACACGGTGCCGGGGCAGGTCTTCTACGACGCGAGCCGCAAGCTCATCCTGAAGGGCGTCGACGGCGTGGTCTTCGTGGCGGACTCACAGCTCGGCCGCATCGAGGCGAACCAGGAGTCGGTGGAGAATCTCCGCACGAACCTGGGCGAGCAGGGCTACTCGCTCGACAAGATCCCGTACGTCATCCAGTACAACAAGCGGGATCTACCGGAGATCGGCACGGTCGAAGAGCTCCGGTCGCTGCTCAACCCGACCAACGTCCCCGACTTCGAGGGGGTTGCGCGGACCGGCGTCGGGGTGTTCGACACGCTCAAGGCGGTCGCCAAGCTGGTCCTGACCGAGCTGAAAAAGGGCGGCCCCTAGTCTAAGGGGCAGCCCCGAGATCGAAGCACAGCGCGGCGAGCGAGGCAGAAGGCCCGCTCGCGCGCGCTGCAACCATCAGGTGCGCTGGTAGATGCGGTTCCGCCGGTTGCGGTTCTTCGCCTTCAGCTTGGACCGATGGCGCTTCGACTTGGAGCGCGTGGTCTTCCGAGGACCTTTCGACAGCATGAGGAACATGGACAGGCTCCGTTGAGGCGCCCGGCGCGGAGGCGTTGTGCCGCCGCCGCCGGTGCGAAGGGGCGGCAACGTACGGCATCGCAGGGCAAAGTTCAACCGGAGAGCACCTCGACCAGGCGACCCGCCAGGTCCTCGCGAGGGCAGGCCAGGTGTGACACCGGGGCGAAGCTTTTCTGCTATCGGTGTTCGTACCCCGTGCGGTTCAGGACCCTCCTATGCCTAGCCGCCTCGGTGACCGCGTGCGGCGCAAGCATCAACGCGGTCTACGAGGGGGACGTACGCTTCGAGCACTGCATGGCGCTCGACTCGCTGGCCGACGTCAAGCCGACGCTGCGGCGCGCGTGCTGGGACGAGTGGCTCCAGTTCTATACGTTCGGTCAGACGCGCGATCGCGTCGAGTACGCCACGCTCCGGGCGAGGCAGCTGAGCCACGCCAGCGACTTCGACGAAGGCGAGTGGAGCCCGCCCAGCAGCCGGGCTCCCGCCGTGCCGGAGCCGACGAGCGCGCTCGCCCCGCCGCCCAGGCTCCTGACCGCCGACGTGGTCGCGCCCGCGGACGAGGCGGACGCTGGCGCCCCCGAGACTGCGCCGAGCGCCGCCGAGGACGCTGCGCCGCCGGGGGCGGAGTGCAGCGCGGCATGCGAGGCGAGCTGGAAGGGGTGCCAGCGGAACTGCAAGTCCGCCGGTTGCGAGAAGGGATGCTCCGGCAAGTACACGCGGTGCATGCGCGGCTGCTTCTGACCGGCCGCGCAGCGCTCGGCGAACCATGCCGCACCTTGTCGCACCAAGATGGCCTGGAATCTTGACCCGCGATCGAGCGTAGGGCTATCCGCGTACACGATGTCCGCCTCGCACGCGCCCACAGAGCTCAGCAGCACGACTCCTGATCGCAACGGCACGGCGTCGCCGCTCGAAGCGCTCGGATCGAGCGCTGGCCCCGTGCGGGTGCTGCGGCCGCGGCGGGCGGCGCCGGCGGACGCAGTGCGGCCGACCCGCGCGGAGGTGAACCTCGCGCACCTACGGCACAACCTCCGGGTCCTCGAGCGAGCGCTGAACGGCGCGAAGCGGCCGCAGATCTGGGGCGTGCTCAAGGCCGATGCCTACGGACACGGCGCGCCGGCAGTCGCGCGGACGCTCGAGCGCGCCGGCATCCCCGGCTTGGGCGTCGCACTTCTGGAGGAGGCCATCGAGCTGCGAGACGCCGGCATCCGGCTGCCCATCCTCGTGATGGGCGGCTACTACGGCCCGCGCCGCGAAGGGTTCGAGGAAATCATGGCGCGCGATCTCGTGCCCGTCATCTACGACGCCGGCCAGATCGAGCGCCTCGCGAACGTGGTGCGGCTCGAGCAGCGCGATCGCGTCGGCGTCCATCTCAAGGTCGACACCGGCATGGGACGGCTCGGCGCCGCGAGCTCGGAGCTCGAGGCGGTGTTCGCGATGCTCGCCAAGCACCCGGAGGTGAGGCTCGACGGGCTCATGACCCACCTCGCCTGCGCGGACGCCGACGATCTCGGCGTGACGATCGAGCAGATGAGGCGCTTCGAGGAAATCGAGCAGCGGGCGAAGAGCTTCGGGCTCACGCCGCGGGTTCGACACGCCTCGAACAGCGCGGCCATGCTGCGCCTCCCCGCAGCGTGGCTCGACATCGTTCGACCCGGGGTCGCGCTGTTCGGCATCTCGCCGTGCGCAGGGCTCGCGCCCGACCTCAAGCCGGTCATCCGGGTGCGCAGCGAGGTCGTCGCGCTCCGCACGATCGCGAAGGGCGACAGGATCGGCTACGGCCACACGTGGCAGGCTTCGCGGGAGAGCGTCGTGGCCACCGTGCCGATGGGGTACGCCGACGGCCTGAGCCGCCAGCTGTCGAACCGCGGGGCCGCCCTCGTGCGCGGTCAGCGCGCGCCGATCGCGGGTGCCGTGTCGATGGACCTCACGATGCTCGATGTGACGGACGTGCCGGGAACACGCGTGGGCGACGAGGTCGTGTTCCTCGGGACACAGGACGGCCCGCTCGGGCGCGCGACGATCAGCGTGGAAGAGATCGCCGCGCTGACGGGGACGATCGCCTGGGAGGTGCTGACGAGCATCTCGCGCCGGGTGCCCAGGTTCTACCGAGAACCCTGAGCTCGCACGCGTCGGCGCTCGCCGCCCGCGCCGGCGCCGGTGCGAACGGGCGTGATACGCTGCTCTCCATGAAGACGGCCGTGAAGCAGCGGGCCGGCGTCCGCGGCATGCTCTGCCGCCTCGGGGCCGCGCTCGCGCTCGGCGGCGCGGCGATGTCCGCTTGCGAGGACCACGGCCCGAAGCAGCCTCCACGCAGCGGCAGCGGCCAGGGAGCAGAGGAGCCGGAAGACGAGTTCGACCCGGGGCCCGGAGGATCGAGCGGACCACCCCCCGTGGACGCGGGTGGGCTCTGCGGCAATCAGATTCACCAGGTGGAGATCTCCGAAGCGCCGAACCTCTACTTCGTCCTCGATGCGTCGGGCAGCATGCTCAGCCCCGCCTCATCGCGCGCGACCCGCTACGACCGGGTTCGCGAGGCCGCGGTCGACCTCGTGCGCAACCTGGGTCCACTGATCAACGTCGGCGCCGCCGTTTTCCCGCTGGACGCGACCGCCGAGGCGCCGTGCAGGCCGGGCGGCGAAGTCTTCCCCGTCACCCCGGGAGATCCCTTCGCGGCCTCGCAGGAGGGCGCCACGACCACCTCGAGGTTCCGCTCGGCGACGCGCATCGAGCCTCTCGGCGGGACGCCGACCGCAGCGACGCTCGCGGCGCTCACGCCGAAGCTCGTGGGGCTCCCGGGCAAGACCATCGTCGTGCTCGCGACGGACGGCGGCCCGAACTGCAACAGCTCCGCGACGTGCAGCGCCGAGGACTGCATCGCCAACATCGAGCAGCAATGCCCCGAGGAGAACTGCTGCGCGCCCTCGGGCCTCTCGGGACCAGGAGGGTGCCTCGATCACGACGATACGGTCGCCGCGATCGCGCGGCTCGCGACGAGCGGGATCGAGGTCTATGTGGTCGGCATCCCGGGGAGCGAGTTCTACGGCGATGTCCTCGACCAGATGGCGCTCGCCGGCGGCACGGCGCAGTTCGTGAGCCCCTTCTACTTCAAGGTGGAAGACCTCGACACGCTGGGCAACGTCCTCTCAAGGATCGCCAGCATCGTCGTCTCCTGCGAGTTCGACCTCGTCGATCCGCCGCCCGAGGACGGGCAGACCAACGTCTACCTGGATGAGGAGGTGGTCCCGTACGACCTGGAGAACGGCTGGCGCTGGAGGTCCCCCGCTGTCGTAGAGCTCCTCGGGGATGTGTGCCAGAAGCTCAAGAGCGGGCGGGTGGGGCAGGTCCAGATCGTCTCCGGCTGTCCCACGGAGGTGGCGAGGTGAAGCGCGACGCGACGAAGGGCTCGGCCACGCTGATCCAGCTGACGGCCGAGTCCGCGGACGACGCTGCGCTCGACGAGATCGACGCGGTCGCGGCCGCGGCCTTCGACGGGCCGCAGTTCTCGGCGCGAGAAGAGCTGCGCCGCCCATGGACGCGCTGCTGGGTCGCGCGCGAGGAGCGACGCGCGCTCGCCTTCCTCATCGCGTGGCACGTGGTCGACGAGCTGCACGTGCTCAACGTCGCCACGTGCCCGACCGCGCGGCGACGCGGGCTCGCGACGGCGCTGATGAGCCGCTCGCTCGAGTACGCGCAGCAGCAGCAAGTGCGGCTGGTCCTGCTCGAGGTGCGCCGCTCGAACCGGGCTGCGATCCGGCTCTACCGGAAGCTCGGCTTCACGGCGATGGGTGTGCGTCCTCGGTACTACAGCGACAACGACGAGGACGCGGTCGAGATGGTGCTCTCGCTCGATCCGGCGACCGGCGCGGTGCAGCCAGGCCGCGACGAGATCCGCATCGAGGTCTGACCGGCGCCGCGCCGCTCAGCGCGGGGCAGCTGCCGATGCTGCGGGGAAGCGGGAGACCGCCGCGAGCGGCGGCAGCCGCGCGGCCACCACCTGGAGCGGGGTCAGCAAGAGCGGCCGGAGCAGCGTCTTGGCCCGCTCATCGAAGGGCTGGAGGAGCGCGTCCGCCTGCCGCATCACCTCGACCAGCCGGTCGGCCATGAGGCGCGCGTCGACGTTGGGGTTCACGTCCTCGAGCCGCTGGATCTCGTCGCGGAGGGAGCTGATAAGCGAGATGTACCTCGCCAGGGGCGTGTCCGTGATCGGCGCCGAGCCGCTCGGCGCGGTGGGAACGCCGAACTCGACGGTCCGCTTGAACTCGTCCGGGACCGAGCTCGTACGGTTTCGTATGAGCTTCACGTCGAGGGGGACCTTGAACCTCGTCTTCTGCTCGATCTTCTTCTCGACGTGCGCTTTCCCGCGCTTGAACAAGCCCGTGTCCTCGAGCGCGCTGCGATCCCGCTTCCATTGCGTGTTGTCCTCGAGCGCGCGGATGATGCGGAGGTACGGGTAGTCCGGCTTGGCGAGCTCCATGTAGAGCTCCTTCGCCTCCTTCAGGTTGGCCGGCATCCGCACGGTGAGGTCCGCCATCCAGTCGGTCCACTGCGCGATGTACCGGGCGTCGTAGTCGGCAGCGAGGCCGTCCAGATCTTTGTCGATCGCGGCGTTCTCTCCGGGCGCGAGCGGAACGACCCACTCTTCTTCCCTCAAGAGATCGGCGCCTCGGCGGACCTTCTCGAGCACCTCGAAGTGCCCCTTCTCGGTGTACGGACCGTCGACCTCTTTCCAGCGCTTCTCCTTGGAGTACTGCTTGCTGCCGATGACCTTCAGCACGTCGTGGCGGTCGGCGAACATGTCGCCCAGCGTGAGCGGGGGGTACTTGCGGTTCGCGCGGCTGTTGTCGCCCGTCTCGTCGTACTTCTCCTCGATGATCGAGTTGACGAAGAAGTCGTAGTAGCGCTTCCGCACCGGCACGGCCTGAAGCATCGCGCGCACGCTCGCGACCAGCTCCGCCTTGTGCGCGATGGGCGTGACCCTCTTCTGCTTGATCAGCGACAGGTAGTACGTGACGTGCCGCTCGAGCTGCTTCTTCAGCTCGGTCTCGTTGAGGTTCGACGTCGGCCGGAGCACCTCGGCCCAGAGCGAGGTGAACCTGTCCTTGGCCCAGTCGACGTCGAGGTGCTCGACGTCGCTCAGCATCAGGTACAGCTTGAGGTTGTTGCGCTCGCGCAGGTAGTGCTCTCCCTTCGCGAGCTTGAGGCGGTCCTCGAGCCGCTGCTTGCACGGGATCACGAAGCCGTTCTGGAGGCTCGCGATGTAGACGTGCAACAGCGGGGGATAGACCGTCTCTCCCTGGAACATCGTCCAGCCCATCCCGTCCGGCGGTCCCTCCTCGCGCGCCCTGTCGATCTCTTGCAGCCGACCCAGCGCGGGCCGCAGCGCGGTGAGCTTGTCCGAGAGCGGTCGCGTGTCCTCCCACCGGAGCGCGCTGACGGCGCGCGCGTCTGCCTCGACCTCGCGCAGGAACTCGCGGTTGTTGGCGAACGACACCAGGCTCGGGATCGCCAGGATGACCCCGAGGGTCGCCGCCGCCGCGCTGATCGCGCCGCGCACGACGCGCTGGCGCCGGATCTCGCTCGCGCTCCTCGCGGCGATGTCCCCGTCCGGAAAGACGACGTTCATGAACACGTCGTGGAGGAAGTAGCTCTTCGACTCCACGATCTGCTGAGCCACGGCCTCGTGCGTGCGGATCCCCATCGCCTGGCCCATGCGCTGGAGCACCCGGTCGAGCGGCCTGCCCTCTTGCGTGCCGCTCGTGAAGTAAAAGCCGCGGAAGATGGGCGTGCCCTGGAACGCGTTGACCATGAAGACGGTCGAGACCAGATCGGAGAGGTTCCGGCGGATGCCCGAGAACTCGAGCGGGAACTGGTAGACGCGCTCGCGCCCCTCCCGGCTGCGCTCCATGACGAGCCGCTTCAGCGAGCGACCGTGGACCTGCTTCGCCATGGCGTCGAACTCGGCGTCGAAGAGCCTTCCCGGGTCGGTCTTGTCCGCGCTCAGCTTGAGCGTCGCCCCCCACGCCTGGGCGCGGTCGCTCTTGCGCATGTCGCCGAAGAACTCCGAGAAGCCCGCGATGAGATCGCACTTCGTGAACAGGAGGTAGACGGGCAGCACCATGTGGAGCTGCGTCATGACCTCGTCGATGCGCGCCCGGAGCTTCTTCCCCATCTGCTCGATGTGCTGCTCGTTCGCGTCGATGAGATCCGCCACGCTCACCGCAACGAGGATGCCGTTGAGCGGGCGGCGGGCGCGGTGCTTGAGGAGCATCTGCAGGAACGCGATCCACTCCTCATGGTCGTCCTGCTCCGTCGTGTAGCGCCCCGCGGTGTCGAGGAGGATCGCCTCGTTGGTGAACCACCAGTCGCAGTTCCGCGTCCCGCCGACGCCGCGTACGCCGCCGCCGTTGCTCGGGTGCGCGTAGGGGAAGACCAGGCCGGAGTGCTTGAGCGCCGTCGTCTTGCCCGCCCCGGGCGGGCCGATGATGACGTACCAGGGCAGCGAGTAGAGCGCGGCGCTGCCGTGCTTCTTGCCCTTGCCGAGCTTCGAGGTCTTCAGCGCGCTGATGCCGCCCTGGACCTGCCGCTGGAGCTCCTGGATCTCGGCGCGCCGCTCGGGCCGCGCGTTGAGCGCCTGCTGCGCCCCCTGCTGGACGATCGCGCGCTCCAGGGCGGACGCGGCGCGCCCCGCCTTGACGCGGCGGTACACGAAGAGCGCGATCGCGGCGAGCGCGATGACGACGCTCGCCGCGATCGGGATCGCCGTGGACAGGCCGAACGTGAAGTACGCCGCCCACGAGATGAGGAGCAACAGCCCGAAGAGGACCCACAACACGCCAGAGACGATACCACCGGTCGCCGCGTCCGCAGCACGTCCCACGCGCCGCGCAGCGATCGGCGGCGCGCCGCGTGGTGCCGCCGCGCCAGCGCGAGCAGCTCGCGCGCGGCGACCCCAGGATCAGTCGTCGCCGCGCTCGTAGTCGCCCGGATCGAGCGCGGCGTCGGTCTCCTCGCCCGCAGCGAGCCGGCGCGAACGGACCGCGTCCAGGGCGATGTCGATCACCTCGAGCCGCGTCGACGGGGCGTAGTACTCCTTCTCCGAGACCTGCGGCAGCTCCGCGAGCCTGGCCGCGACCACCTCGCGGTCGTCCTCCTCCAGATCGAGCGCCGCCGGATCGCCGCTCAGCGAATCCTCGGCCAGATCCCGCGCGACCTCCGCCCCTGGATCGCGCGAGAGCGCCTCGCGGACGAAGATCACCGGGCTGAACGCGAGGTAAACCGACTCGAACTCCAGCTGCCAGTAGGTCGGGTCCTCTCCGTCCATGCGCCACCACGACGCGTGCCGGCGCCGGATGACCTCGCCGAAGTAGACGCCCGCCATGTGCGCGACCACCGGCAACGCCTCGACCCTCTCCGACGTCGCCCCACGCGCCTGCTCGAGGTAGTGGTCGAGCACGGGCAAGGTCTCCGGCCGATAGTCAAGCCGTACACCGAGAGCGCGCTCCACAAACCGCACGCACCCCTCGGCGAGGTCCTCCACGGCGGGTGGCGGAGGCGGCGCGGGCGGCGCGGGCGACGCGACAACAGCTGCAGCGGACAGACCAGACTCGGCTGACCGCTCCGCAGAAATCGGAGAGGCACCTGCACCGTTCTGTTTGGTATTCATGGGCTCCACGCTATCCTTCTCCGGTGCGGGTGGCCGCTAGTCAACGTGGTCGTGCTGGGAGCGCCTCCGCAGGCTCGGTGGTCGCAGCAGTCCAGGCGATTTCGGAAGTTTCGGGATCTTCGGGATGGAACGCGGCCGGCCCTCCAACCTCCTCCAGGAGGTTCCGGGCGCAGCGGAAGCATGGGTCGCCGGAGCTGCTCCGAGAAGCCGGCACCCCTCAACCCCGGCCCGACCAGTCCGGCCATGGACTCGGGTTTGAATTCCTAACGGAAGTCGAGGCCTTCGTGCTAAGCTCCGCCCTCGCGTCGAAATGAGACTCGGGATTTTCAGCGATACGCACGCCAACTACGAGGCGCTCAGCGCTGTGCTCGAGTCCTATCGCCACGAACGCATCGACGTTTATTACTGCCTCGGGGATACGGTCGGCTACGGCGGCTCGCCGAACGAGTGTGCCGACCTCGTCCGGAAGGTGGCCAAGAAGACGATCCTGGGCAACCACGATGCGGCCGTCGCAGGTCGGATGGACTACTCGTACTATTACGAGGCTGCCCGGCAGGCGCTCGACACGCACGCTGCGATGCTCTCCTCCGAGAACGCAGCCTGGCTCCGGAGCCTGACGTATCAGGAGAAGTTGACGGACATCAACGTCGACCTCTGCCACGGCTCGCCCGTCCGGCTCGAGGAGTTCGAGTACATCTTCGCCCCTGAGCAGGCGCGCGAGTGCCTGCCGATGTGGAACGAGCTCGGTCACATCACGCTGATCGGCCATTCACACCTCTGCAAGGTGTTCGCGCTCACGCCGAACAGCGTCGAGGAGCTCCCAGCGGTGGACTTTCAGCTCGAGCAGGGGCGCAAATACATCGTGAGCGTCGGGTCGGTGGGACAGCCGCGGGACTACGATAACCGCGCGAGCTACACGATCTACGACAGCGACACGAAGCGCTTCGAGTTCAAGCGCGTCGAGTACGACATCGAGACGGCGGCGGAGAAGGTGCTGCGCGCCAAGCTCGAGCGCAACTTCGCCCACCGGCTCTACATCGGCGTCTGAGGCGACCGGCGCACGGCGCTCGCACGGCAGGCGCGCGCGTTCAGTCGTCCGGCGCGTGATGATGCAAGGGCGACCCGGTGCCGCCGCGGGGCGGGACCGCGCGGGCTGGCTCTCGCCCTGCGGTCCCGGGTCTTCCTCTGGCGACGCGCACGCTTCGCGTGCCGCTCCCGGGGTTCAGGAGCGGCCGGCTCGAACGGTGCGGCGAGGCCGGCAGTGATAGAGCAGCATGCTCGTCTGGTTGTCAGGCGGCGCTGCGGAAAAGTCGCTGCGGAGCTCCGTGAGCTCGAAGCCGTTGTAGTGGAGCAAGGCTTCGAGTTCCTGCGGATAGAACTGACGATGGGCGAGCGGCGTCATCCATCGCTCACCGCCGTTCACGGCCGTGAACTCCATCGAAACGAACAGGATTTGCCGGACCTTGTCGTAGTCGAACCGCTCGGTGTACCGGACGACCTCGCCTGGACCGTCCTTTGCGGGATACCGGAAGCGCGGCGTGGCATAGGCGCGATCCGGATCGCGCGCGAGCTCGGCCGGTTCGGGCATGGACACATCGAAGACGAGCTCGCCCGTCGGCGTCAGATGTTCGCGCGCTCGCGCGAGGAAACGCTCCACGTCGGCTCGCGTATACAGATGCAAGAACGCGTTGAAGGGGCAGACCACGAGCGGAAAGCGGCGCCCTAACCGCAACGCCCGCATGTCGCCCCGCCGCAGACTCACGCGGGAGGAGACGCCGCGCGGCTCGCGCCCGAGCTGCGCGCGCAGATCGCCGAGCATCGGCGCCGACAGATCCACGCCCGTGATCCGGACCCCCGCCCTCGCGACAGGCAGCGTGATCCGCCCGTTGCCGCAGCCGTATTCGAGCACCGGCCCGCCGGACGCCACGGCGAGGTCGACGTAGTAGCGGACGTCATCCTGCCGGCGAGCGTACGTCTTCGAGTAATACGCCGGATCCTCGTAGTGGGCCGACGTCCCCGCCTCGAGCTCCGGATCGCGACGCTGGCCGGAGCTCGAAGACCGCCTCGCGCGCGTCGTGGCCGCAGCTTTCATGCGAAGCAACAGATCAAGCGTAGCGCTGGCACAACGACGGGAACGCGCTGAGGAACAGGGCCCCGATGGAAGCGTGCATCACCAGATGCACGCTCGCCCGGTGCGCCCTCAGCGCTGGCCGTCAGCGTTGCTGGCCGTTGGCGATCTGCTGCTGGAGCCACTCGGACACGACCTCGTGGGAGCTCCGGTGGAAGTGCACCTTGCCCGCCGCGATCTCTCGAAGGCTGGTCACGGCAGGCTTGTTCTTCGTCTTCACGAGGGCGTCCGAGCCCTTCATGATCTGCCGCGTCCGGATGGCCGCAAGCACGACGAGGGCGAAACGGTTTTCCTCGCGTTCGAGGCAATCTTCCACAGTTACACGCGCCATAGGGGGGCCGAGAGTAGCGCCCTGCCCCGTCAAGCGCAAGGCACATGCCGCTCGGTGGCTCTGCATCCAGCGGCGCGCTGCCACGTCGCCGATCGAGGGTGCACGTTGCTCGTTGCCCTCGACGCAGGTCCCGACTACGAGGTGCGACCGTGGCCGCTGAGCAGGATTCCCTCCTTCCCCCTCCCCCTCGCCCGGCCCCCGGGCTGAAATACCGCCGCATCGTGCTCAAGCTGAGCGGTGAGGCGCTCTGCGGCGAAGAAGGCGGATTCGGCATACGCCCCGAGACGCTCCATCACGTGGCCAGCGAGATCGCCGAGCTCCAGCGGATGGGGGTGCAGATCGGGGTCGTCGTGGGCGGCGGCAACATCTTCCGCGGGCTGAAGGGCGCGAGCGCGGGCATGGACCGCTCCCAGAGCGACTACATGGGCATGCTCGCCACCGTCATCAACGCGCTCGCCCTGCAGGACGCGCTCGAGAAGACGGACGTGCCGACGCGCGTGATGACGGCGATCGAGATCCGGCAGGTCGCCGAGCCGTACATCCGCCGCAGGGCGATGCGTCACCTGGAGAAGGGCAGCATCGTCATCTTCGCCGCGGGCACGGGCAACCCGTTCTTCTCAACCGACACCGCGGCAGCGCTGCGGGCCATGGAGATCCAGGCGCAGGCGCTGTTCAAGGCGACCAAGGTCGAGGGCATCTACGACCGCGATCCCGTGCGCCACGTAGGCGCGCAGATGTTCGCGCACCTGAGCTACGACCGCTTCCTCGCGGACAGGATCGGGGTCATGGACTCGACGGCGGTCACGCTCTGCCGCGAGAACAAGATGCCCATCCGGGTGTTCAAGCTCATGACCCGCGGCAACATCCTCCGGGTGTGCAGGGGCGAGGAGATCGGCACGATCGTCGACTGAGCGCGCGCGCCCGAGCGCCCCGCAGCGCCCCGCGCGGGCGACGAGTCGAGGCACCCGCCAGCGCGCCGACGTGAACCCGGCCGGCGCCCCCGCGAGCCACGAGGAAACCGTGCTAGACCCCGAGCCAGCAATGATCCGAGCTCCGGTGCGCCGATCCCTGCTCGCTATCTCGCTCGCCTCGCTCGCCTCGCTCGTCGCGAGCTGCGATGAGCCCGCTCTCCAGGCCCCGCCGGACGCGGGGGAGCCGGTCCTCGGGCTCACCGCGGAGCAGTCGACGCGCGTGCTCGCGAAGGTCGGCGACAGGGCGATCACCCTGGGCGACTTCGGCAGGACGCTGGAGCGGATGGATCAGTTCGATCGGCTCCGCTACCAGACGAAGGAGCGACGCCGCGAGCTGCTCAGCGAGATCATCGACGCGGAGCTGCTCGCCTTGGAAGCCAGGCGCCGCGGCCTCGAGAAGGACGCCGCGGTCGAGGACGCGATCCGGCAGATCCTCCGCGAGGCGATGATCGCCCAGGCGCGGAAGGGCCTGCCCGCGCCGGCCGACATCCCGGCCTCCGAGGTGCGCGCGTACTACGAGGCGAACGCCGACAAGTTCAGCGAGCCCGAGCGAAGGCGCGCCGCCGCCATCGTGGTCGGCGACAAGGCGCTCGGGGAGAAGGTCCTCAAGGAGGCGCAGAAGACCGGGAGCGGCAGCGCATGGGGAGAGCTCGTGCTCAAGCACTCGCTCACCGCGCCGAAGGACAAGAGCGCGGCGCCGCCGCTTGACCTCGCGGGCGAGCTTGGCATCGTCAGCCCGCCCGGCGATCCGCGCGGCGCCCACCCGCAGGTCCCGGAGCCGGTCCGCGCGGCCGTCTTCCGGATCGGCAGCGTGGGGGCGGTGAGCGACGAGCTCGTCGAGGCCGACGGCCGGTTCTACATCGTCCGCCTGAGCGGGCTCACGGGCGGGCACCGGCGCGAGCTCGCGGCGGCCGAACGCTCGATCCGCGTCGCGCTCCTTCAGCAGAAGATGCAGGAGCAGGAGCGCGCCATCGAGGACGAGCTGCGGAAGAAGTTCCCCGTCGAGATCAACGACGCAGCGCTCTCCTCGGTGAAGCTGCCACAGCAGCTCACGCTGCCCGGGGGCGCGCCGCAGCCCGATCCCGCGAAGCCCAGCGCGCCGCAGCCGGCCGGCGGCGCCGCGCCCCCATCGAGCGATGCGGGCAGGTAGCTTGCTCGTCGCCGCCACGCAGCTCGCCCGGCGACCCAGCGAGGACGGCGCGAACGCCCGCGCGGTTGTGCTGCCGGAGCCCCCCGTGGCGCCCGCCGCGGGCGACCAGCAGGCAGCGCGTCCGGCCCGCGCGAAGGCGCGGACGAGCGACTGGACCTGGCAGCTGCGCCATGCGCTCTCGAGCGCCGACGATCTCCACCGGACGCTGTCGCTCACGCCGGAGGAGCTCGCGGGCGCGAGGCGCGCCGAGAAGGCCGGGCTGCCCATCCGCGTCACCCCGTACTACCTGAGCCTCTGCGACAAGAGCGATCCGGCGTGCCCGATCCGCCGGCAGTGCGTGCCGCTCGCCGACGAGGCCGCCGAGGTGCCCGGCGACCTCGTCGACCCCCTCGGCGAGGTCGCGCACGAGGTCGCGCCCCACCTCGTGCAACGGTACCCGGATCGCGCGCTGCTCCTCGCGACCGATCGCTGCGCCGTGTACTGCCGCTTCTGCACCCGCTCGCGCATGGTCGGCGACGGCGGCGGCGCCGTCGCGCTCGAGCGCCTCGCGCCGGCCATGGCCTACCTCGAGGCGCACCCGGAGGTGCGCGACGTCATCGTGAGCGGCGGCGATCCCCTCGCCGTCTCGACGGACCGCGTCGTGCGGCTGATCGCCCGGCTGCGACAGATCCCGAGCGTCGAGACGATCCGCATCGCCACGCGCGTGCCGGTCACGCTACCGCAGCGCATCACCGCAGAGCTCGTGCGTGCGCTTCGGCCGCACCATCCGCTCTGGGTGATGACGCACTTCAACCACCCGAAGGAGCTCACGCCCGCCGCCGAGCGCGCCTGCAAACGGCTCGTCGACAACGGCTTCCCCGTCATGAACCAGACCGTGCTGCTGCGCGGCATCAACGACGACGCGACGACGCTGGCCGCGCTCTTCCGGGGTCTCGTGCGCTGGCGCGTGCGCCCCTATTACCTGCTCCAGATGGACCCCGTGCGCGGCACCGCGCACCTGCGCACGCCGCTCGCCACCGGCATCTCGCTCATGGAGCAGCTCCAGGGCCGGCTCACCGGCATCGCGCTGCCGAAGCTGATCGTCGATACGCCCGGAGGGATGGGCAAGGTGCCCGTCGGCCCCGACTACGTCGTCGACCGCCGGCCCGGGCGCACCGTGCTCCGCACACACCGCGGCGTCGAGGTCGAGTACGTCGACCCCCCGCCGCAGCCCGGCGGCTGAGCCGCCCGCTCAGCGGCCCGGGCCGCGCGAGAGCGGCTTCGCGACCCGGAACGACAGGTTCAGGGCCCGCGCGATGCCGAAGAAGCGGGTGCGCGACGCGCTCCTGCACTGCTGCGAGTCCGTGGCCCAGCTCCCGGAGCGGGCGATGCGCCACGGCGGCGCGTCCCCGCCGGCGTCGGCGGCCGACTCGATCTCGCGCGACGTCTCCGCCCACGAGCTCTCGCCGTTCACGTCGGCGACCCACTCGCGCACGCCGCCCGCCATGTCGCGCACGCCGCAGGGCGACGTGTCGATGGGGAAGGTCCCGACCGGCTCCAGCTGCGACAAGAAAGGTCGCGACGAGCGCATCAAACAGAACGTCGGATCGAAATGGTCCCCCCACGGGTAGAACCGGCCGTCGGTCCCGCGCGCCGCCTTCTCCCACTCCAGCTCGGTCGGGAGCCGGACCTCGATCCCGTCGCGCTCGCTCCGGAAACGGCAGTAGGCCACGGCGTCGAACCAGTCGATGAGGATGACGGGCAGGTTCCAGAGGTGCCCCTCCTCCGCCGGGAACCGCTTCTGCGCGTCGCCTTCGACCACGGTGGGCAACGGCTCCCAGCCGCCGCCGCTGGCCGGCCGCGCGACGTAGCCCTCGGAGCCGCGCGTCCCGTGCGGCGCGCGCTTGAGCGCGAGGTCGAGATCGCGCGTCTCGAGCTCGTTCAAGAACTCGCAGTACTCGCGGAAGGTGACGGGAAACTTCGCGATCGCGACGTCGGGTACGTGGAGCTCGGCGCGACGGAGCGGATCGTAGGCCTGCGCGTCGCCGCCGGCGATGAAGGTCCCCCCGGGGATGTAGACGAAGCCCTCGCCGATCTCGGCGTCGGTGTAGAGGTTCACCTCGACGCGGTGGTGGGTGCCCCGCTTGAGCAGCAGCGGGTAACGCACGTCGCGGTAACCGGCGCGCTTCAGGATGAAGAGGTAGCTGCCCGGCTTGAGGTGCACCTCGCGGAGCGGCGTGCGGCCGAGGGTGCGCTCGTCGCCCGCCATCAGGATGCGATCCTTCTCGACGTAACGGTACGCGACGACGCTGGCGCCAGGCGGCGACGAGTCGACCGAGAGGACCGCGTCGGCGGTGAGCAGCGCGGTGTAGCGCCCCACGTCGAACTCCGCCACGAGCGCCTCGTGGTAGATGCGCGCCGCGTGCTGGTGCTCCTGGTCCGCCCGCACCGCTCGCGACCAGTACAGGTCCGCGAGCCCGGCGCGCGCCTCGACCAGATCCGGATCGTACGCCAGCGCCTTCGTGTAGAGGTCGATCGCCTCCGCCGCCGCGCGCGCCTGCTCGCGCTCGACCCCGGCCGCGCTGTCCTCGAGGTGCCAGCCGGCCCGCTTGCGCTCGATCGGCTCGTACTCCTTCACGTCCTTGAGCAGCCGCCGCGCCTCCTCGACGAGCCGCTCGCGCTCGCTGTAGAGCCGCCGGTCGCGCTCGAGCGGGGCCTTGGCGAGCTCGCAGAGCTTGATCGCCTCCTCTCGGCGGCGCATCCGCTCCTTGGCGCCCTCGAGGAACGCCTCGGCCTCCGCCGCGACGCGGTCGGCGGTCGGCGGTCGCTGATCGGGATCCTTCGCGAGCATCGCCAGGCAGAGGTCCTCGAGCAGCAGCGGGCAGCTCGGCGAGATCGAGCGCGGCGGTCTGGGGTCGCGCGTCTGTGTCGCGAGGATCACGGCGAGCACGGTCTGCGCGTCGAACGGGTGCTCGCCGGTGAGGATCTCGTAGAGCACCACGCCGAGCGCGAAGATGTCCGCGCGGTGATCGATCCGCTTGTGGTCCCCCCGGATCTGCTCCGGCGCGATGTACCCGGGCGTGCCCGAGAGCGCGCTCGCGACCGCCTCGTGCCGCTTCCGGCCGAAGTCCTGCCCACCCGGGTCGATGGCGATCGGCTCGCTCACCTCCGTCCTCGAGAGCAGCTTCGCGTTGCCCCAGTCGCCCAGGTACACCTCGCCGTAGTCGCCGAGCAGCACGTTCTCCGGCTTGATGTCGCGGTGGGCGACGCCTCGCCGGTGCGCGTACGCCAGCGCCCGCGAGATCTGCACGAACGCGCCGATGAGCCGGACGAGCGGCCACTGCCTGCGGAGCTCGGGGTTCGTCAGCACGTTCTGCAGGCTCTGCCGCTTGACGACCCGCATGGAGTAGTAGGGCTGGCCGTTCGGCAGCGTGCCCAGGTCGTAGACCGGGATGATGTTCGGGTGCTCGAGCTGGGCCGTGATGCGCGCCTCGGTCCGGAAGCGGTTGCCGACAGCGGAGTCCGCCTCGGCCCCGGGCTTCAGCGTCTTCAGCGCCACCACGCGCCCGATCTCCCGGTCACGCGCCTTGACCACCTTCCCGGCGCCCCCCGCCCCAAGCGCCTCGCCGACCTCGTAGCGGCTGCCGCCGGTGTTCACGGCGCGCGTGGCGGAGGTCGCGAGCGTCGGGAAATCGGCCACGACCTCCTCTCCCGGCAGGTCGATCTCCCGCTGCGTGTCGAAGCGCAGCGCGTCCGGATCCTCGATCTGCGGCCCGAGGGCGTGCGCGACGGGCGGGCTGCGCCCCTCCTGCGCGAGCAGCTCCGGCAGCGCCGCCAGCTGCTCCGGCGTGAGGATCCCCTCGAAGAGCTCCTGGGGCGTCGAGGCGCCGCCGAGGGTCCATCGGCAGGCCATGTCCCAAAGGGCGTTGGGCTCGATGAGCCCTCGCGCCACGGCGGCGACTGCCAGGGCACGAGCCTCGCGAGTCTGAGCGAGCTTCACTCGAGCGACCTCTCGTCCGAAACGATCTCACCCTGCGACGCGAGGCGGAAGGCCACGCTGGAACCGCTGAGCGCAAGGCGGCGCAAGCTGCGAGGGTGTAGCGCTCCCGCGGCCGAGCCAGGGGTGCCGGTGCCGCGGTTCCGTGCGCATCCGACGAGGCGCCGCACGTCAGCTGCCGTGGCAGGCGACCGCGCTGCTACCGCATCGGCCCGAGCTGCCCCGTTGGAAGTCGCGACGCGGCAGGGCCAGGGCGGCGATGGCAGCCCCTGCGCCCCGGTCCCCAGAGACTCTACGTGTCGGAAATTCCTGCATTTCCCAGCGACAAATGAGCGCTGCCCAGGTTACGTGGTGTCCCCTCGCCTGTGCAAGAAAGTAGGGGGCGGTCCTCCGGTGCCCGGTCATTTTTCGTCGCATGTACCCGCGCGTCTCACGTTTCGTGCGTCCCGCACGTTTCCGCCGCCCTCGTCAGGTGTCGTCGTTGTTGTGTGCCCGCGGGTGGGCCCGTCGCCCCGTCGTGCCGGCACAGGGGCCCGCTGTCGCGCCGGCCTGCCGCGCCGGCCCCTCCGTCGCATACGACGGGGTTTTCGATCCCCGTGGGGGTCCATGGTAGGTAGGGCGCGGCATGGCTGATCCGACGGCCCTGAGGCCTCCGGCGCTCGCTCGCCTCGACGAGATGAACCGCCGCGCGCTCGACGGGGGCGGGAAAGATCGCATCGCCAGGCAGCACGAGGCCGGCAAGCTCTCCGCGCGGGAACGCATCGACCTGCTCCTCGATCCGGGGTCGTTCGTCGAGATCGACCGGTTCGTGGTCCACCGGTGCGCCGACTTCGGCATGGACCAGCAGAAGGTCCTCGGCGACGGTGTCGTGACCGGCTGGGGTCTCATCGACGGGCGCAAGGTCGTGGTGTTCGCGCAGGACTTCACCGTGATCGACGGCTCGCTCTCCGGCGCGTACGCCTCGAAGATCTGCAAGGTGATGGACCTCGCGATGAGGGTGGGCGCCCCCGTCGTCGGGCTGAACGACTCGGGCGGCGCGCGGATCCAGGAGGGGGTGGAGTCGCTCGCCGGTTACGCCGACATCTTCCTCCGCAACACGCTCGCGAGCGGGGTCGTCCCCCAGGTCAGCGCGATCCTCGGGCCGTGCGCGGGCGGCGCCGTCTTCTCGCCCGCCATCACCGACGTCATCCTGATGACCGAGCGGACGAGCTACATGTTCGTCAACGGCCCCGAGGTCATCAGGACGGTGACCCACGAGGACGTCACCAAGGAAGAGCTAGGCGGCGCCGCTACCCACGCCGCCAGGAGCGGCATATGCCACCTCACCGCCCCCGACGACCGGGCGGTGCTCGCGCAGGTCCGCGAGCTGCTCTCGTTCCTGCCCTCCAACAACACCGAGGCTCCGCCGCGCCGCAGCGCGGTCGATCCGGTCGACCGGGAGGTGCTGGAGCTCGACACGATGCTCCCCATCGAGCCGTCCGGGCCGTACGACGTCAAGCGGCTCGTCCGCGCCGTGGTCGACGACGGTTGCTTCCTCGAGATCCACGCGCGCTACGCGCAGAACATCGTGGTCGGGTTCGCCCGGATCGGCGGCGCGCCCATCGGGGTAATCGCGAACCAGCCCCAGGTGCTCGCCGGCTGCCTGGACATCAAGGCCAGCATCAAGGCGGCGCGCTTCGTCCGGTTGTGCGACTGCTTCAATGTCCCGCTCGTCACGCTCGTGGACGTCCCCGGCTTCCTCCCGGGGCTCGACCAGGAATATGGCGGGATCATCGCTCACGGAGCGAAGCTGCTCTATGCGTTCGCCGAGGCCACGGTGCCCAAGATCACGGTGATCACCCGCAAGGCTTACGGCGGCGCCTACGACGTCATGGCGTCCAAGCACATCCGGGCCGATTACAACCTCGCCTTCCCGACGGCCGAGATCGCGCTCATGGGCCCGGAAGGCGCGGTGAGCATCGTCTACGGCAGGGAGATCGAGCAGGCGACGGACCCGGCCGCCGCCCGCGCACGCTTCGTCGAGGACTACAAGACGAAATTCGCCACCCCGTACAAGGCGGCCGAGCTCGGCTTCATAGACGAGGTGATCTACCCTCGCATGCTCCGCATTCGACTGGCCCGAGCCCTCGACCTCCTGCGCGGCAAGCGCGACAAGAACCCATCGAAGAAGCACGGAAACATCCCACTTTAGTAGAATTTTCGGGCAGCTCGGGCCCACGAGAGCCCCGCTCAGCGAGAGTTCAGCCCGCAAAACCGCTTAGAATGCCTGGGAAGGAGGGAGCCGGATCGAGCGACGCCGTTGCGCGGCCGATCCCAAGCGTGTAAAAACAACTTGCGTGGCTGTTTTTCTTTGCTCTCCGCGCGATGCTTCTCTCTGACCAACGATCTGCACAAGCGCACCCGGGGGCCGGTTGCATGAAGACGGGTGGTTTGGCGGGCATACCGAGCGTTGGGGGGTCGCCGAGTATACGAATGAGGGGTCGGTTGGGTTCTGTGGAGGTATTGAGCATGAAATCTTGGGTATTCGCTGCGTTTTTGATTTCCGGTTGCGCCCTCGTGGCGTGCGGTGACGACAACACCGCCCCGCCGACCAGCGGCAGCGGCGGCTCCGGCGCCAGCGGCAGCGGCAGCGGCGGCTCCGGCGCCAGCGGCGGCTCCGGAGGCAACGGCGGCTCCGGAGGCAACGGCGGTTCGGGCGGCGAAGCAGGCGCGAGCACCACGAGCTCTTCCTCGACGGGGATCCCGACCTGTGATGACACGACGGACGCTTGCGGCCGCGACAACAATACGGGCTGCTACCAGTGCGCTGCCGATGACGCATGCAAGGAGATCATCGACGCCTGCGTGGCGGATAGGACGGATACAGGCTGTCTTGACCTGGTGCAATGCATCGATCCCTGCTCCGACGCGGAAGATCCGGCCGCGTGCGTCGACGAGTGCCGCACGGCGAACGAGGCCGGGGTGGAGGCCTACGACGCCATCACCAAGTGCACTGTCTGTGAGCAGTGCGCCAAAAACTGCGGTGCATCCGAAGAGCCGCTGTGCGCGATGTGAGGCGCTGAAGAACAGCAGGTCATTCTCCGAAGGGGGCGTCCGATGGCCGCCCCCTTCGGCCCTTTGTACGCTCCCCGGCACGACCGCCGTCGTCAGGGCTCCGCAGCCCCCGCGGAATCTGCTGTAACTGCATTCACGAAGCACGCGCGCTCGGCGAGCGGCTCGCCAGCGCTGGCCGAGATCAGGCGCAGGAGGGCGGGCACCGGCGGCTGCGCGGGGCACGACACGGCGGCAGCGTGCCGGCGAGGCCGCTGGGACGGGTGCGGCCGGACGCCGAGCGAGGGCCGGCTGCTCGCCGCCGGGAGAACGCCGTCCCGGGTTGGGGCACCGTCCCGGGTTGAGCACCGTCCCGGGTTGAGCACCGTCCCGGGTTGGGCACCGTCCCGGGTTGGGCACCGTCCCGGGTTGAGCACCGTCCCGGGTTGGGCACCGTCCCGGGTTGGGCACCGTCCACCGTCCCGGGTTGGGCGCTTGCTCCCCGGTGGCGGGCGCCTTGGCCGGCGCCGGCACGCGGTCCAGCGCCCCCGGCCAGGGTGGGTCCAGTGCCAGACGCCGCCGTCGCTCGGGGCCGGCAGCAGGCGCCGCCGTTCCTCGGGGCGGAGCGGCGAATACGCGAGGTAGCTCACGTACTGGCGACCGGCCTGCCTCGGCGATCTCCGTCCCCACGCCCTCAATCGCGCAGCGCGCTCCGGGTTGCGCCTTCATGGCCCGGGCAACCCGTGGTAACGCTTGGCGGCGCCGCCGATGTGCGGCATCCGACATGGGAAAGAACCTTCTCGTCATCAATGTGGACATCCGCGAGACACGCGTCGCGCTGATCGAAAATGGGATCATCGCCGAGCTGCATCTCGAGCGGGAGAGCTCCAAGGGGACGCTCGGAAACATCTACCTCGGCAAGGTCAGCCGCGTTTTGCCCGGAATGCAGGCCGCGTTCATCGACGTGGGGCTCGAGCGAGCCGCCTTCCTGCACGTCGAGGACCTCATCCGGCCCGACGATTTCGAGGCATACCTGGCTGGTCACCGCCGTCCCGCCGAGGAGGAGCGCGCCTCCTCCCGCGGCCGCGCCGCGCGCGCCAGCGAGGCGCCCGGGCATGCAGAAAGCGAGGCGCACGAGCTAACCGGCGCAGAGGCCGCGCCCGAGGGCACCGACGCGGCAGCCGAACGCCACGAGCCCCAGGAGGGGGCGAATTTCGGGGCCGAAGAAGGGTTCGAGGCCGAAGACCCGCTCGCGGCGGACAGCCCGCTCGACGAGACGAGCGACGTGCCGATCGAGCTGCCCACCGCGCTCGACGTGCTCGGAAGCGCCTCCGGACAGGTGTTCACCGGCGTGGGCTCGATGGTGACCCTCGACGAGGCCGACGACGAGCGGGCGCCGGAGATCGACGGCGGACACGTGCACGGCGGCGCGGACGACGACGACGACGAAGAGCTGGTCGCGCCAGGCGGCGGCGACGACGTCGACGAGGGCGGCCCGGAGGAGTCGGGCCCCGGCGAAGCGGAGGCGGAGGACGACGACGAGCTCGACACGCCCGCCTACGACGTCGAGCCCGCCTCCCCACCGCCGGAGGATGCCGCCGACGTGTGGAGCGCGGACGTGGAGCGCCCGGAGGCGCGCAGCGACGCCGCGGACAGCGGGGAGACAGAACCGGCGGCAGCGAGCGCATCGGACGAGCCCGTCGCGCATGCCGCCGGCGAGTGGCCGGCCAGGCAGGAGGCGAGCGCGTCGCCGGCCACCGAGGGCGCCGTCACGGCAACCGCGCCGGGCGATGAGGTGCCGCCGGCAGCGCGTGCGCGCAACGGCAACGGGCGCACACGCGGACGGCGGGAGGCGCGCGTGCGCCGGTCGGGACGGACGCGCGACCGGCGCGCCAACCTGGAGGGCGCCAGCGGCGCGCCCGAGGGAGTGGTCGCCACGGAAGCGCGCGAGGCGCCTCGCGAAGGGCGTGAGGGACGCCAAGGACGCGAAGGGCGCGAGGCGCCGCGCGAAGGGCGCGAGGCGCCGCGCGAAGGGCGCGAGGCGCCGCGCGAAGGGCGCGAGGCGCCGCGCGAAGGGCGCGAGGCGCCGCGCGAAGGGCGCGAGGCGCCGCGCGAGGCGCCGCGCGAAGGACGTGACCGGGGCGGGAAAGGGCAGCAGGGCGGACGCGAAGGGCGCGGGCGCGAGCAGCGGACGCGAGAACGCGGGCGCGAGCCGCCGCGGGACGGCAAGGGCAAGGGCGCCGCGCGCGGCCAGCAGAACGCGCGCAACTGGCAGAACGAGCCGCCGCGCATCTCGAAATCGACCCCGATCCGCGAGGTCGTCCGCGAGGGGCAGGAGGTCATCGTCCAGATCTCGAAGGAGCCCATCGGGACGAAGGGCGCCCGGGTCACGAGCCACATCTCGCTCCCCGGCCGCTATGTCGTGTACCTGCCGACGGTCGATCACATCGGGATCTCGAAGCGGATCGGCTCGGAGAAGGAGCGCTCCCGGCTGCGCGACGCCATCGAGGCGATGAAGCCGCCGCAGGGCGGGCTCATCGTGCGCACGCT
The DNA here is from genome assembly GCF_051521455.1 of Sorangium sp. So ce887. NCBI lineage: Bacteria > Pseudomonadati > Myxococcota > Polyangiales > Polyangiaceae > Sorangium > Sorangium sp. So ce887. The sequence goes on from NZ_CP150354.1 coordinate 10,148,913, forward strand.
CGCCGAGGGCCTCACGAAGAAGCAGCTCAAGGCCGACGTGGGCTACCTCGTGCGCCTCTGGGGCGAGGTGGCGAAGAAGCGCGAGAGCGACGTGAGGGCGCCGGCGGTGCTCTACACCGAGCTCGACCTCGTGCTGAAGACCGCACGCGACCTCTTCACCGACGACATCGAGAAGATCGTGATCGACGACCGCGATGAGTACATCCGCCTGCGGCGCTTCGTCGAGATGTTCATGCCCGAGCGCGCCGACGCGGTGGAGCTCTACGAGGGCACCGAGCCGATCTTCGACGCGTACGGGATCGAGGACGAGATCCAGCGCGCGCTGTCGCGGAAGGTCCCGCTCCCGTCGGGGGGGCACCTGATCATCGATCAGGCCGAGGCGCTCACCGCGATCGACGTGAACACGGGGCGGTTCGTCGGCAAGGGATCGAAGGATCTCGAGGAGACGATCCTGACCACGAACATGGAGGCGGTCGAGGAGATCGCCTATCAGCTCCGGTTCCGCAACATCGGCGGGCTGATCATCCTCGACCTCATCGACATGGAGCGCACCCAGAACCGGGAGAAGGTGCGGCGCCGCCTCGAGGACCTGCTCTCCAAGGACAAGGCGAAGACCACGCTGAACCGGATCTCCGATCTGGGCCTCATCGAGATGACCCGGAAGCGGACGCGCGAGAGCCTCGGGCGGACGATCCTCGAGCCGTGCTTCTACTGCGACGGGACGGGCCAGCTGCAATCCAAGCAGACCGTCGCCTACGAGATCCTGAGGCAGATACGGCGAGAACGGATGAACCTGCCCGGCTACTCGGTCGTGGTCAACGCGCATCCGGCCGTGATCGACCTCCTGAAGAACGACGAGCGCATCGCCGTACAAGAGGCGGAGCGGCTGTTCCAGCGCCGGATCGATCTCGTACCCCGGAAGGAGTACCACCTCGAGCAGTTCGATCTGCAAGGTAAGTAAGGCGCCATGGCGGACGATCAGGGTTCTCCGGAGAGCATCGACGCGAAGACGGGACGCAAGGAAGAGCGCGTCACCATCAACAAGGAGTTCGAGTCCTATGACGCGTTCATCAACGAGTACGTGACGAACATCTCGCGCACCGGCGTGTTCGTCCGATCGAAGACGCCGCTCGCCGTCGGGACGCAGGTGAACCTCCGGTTCACCGTGATCATGGACGACATCGAGACGATCGAGGGCGTCGGCGAGGTCGTGCGCGTGCACGACGATCCGCAGGGGATGGGCGTCGTCTTCACCGAGCTGTCGAGCTACTCGCAGGGGCTCATCGACAAGCTCCTGACCAGCCAGGGACACCGCACCTCGAAGGAATAGGCAGAGGGGCGTCGGCGATGTTCACCGGGCTTGTCGAGACGATCGGGATCCTCCGCCGCCGGAGCGGCGGCGCCGTGGCCCGCGCGCTCGTCGAGACGAGCCTCGGGCCGCTGACGCTCGGCGAGTCCGTGAGCGTGAACGGCGCCTGCCTCACCGTCGATCGCATCGCGCCCGGCGGGTTCGAGTGCGACATGTCCTCCGAGACCCTCAGCCGCACGACGCTCGGCGCGCTGCAGATCGGCGCGCGGGTCCACCTCGAGCGGGCGACGCCGCTCGGCGCGCGCATGGGCGGGCACGTGGTGCTCGGCCACGTCGACGGGCTCGGCCGCGTCGTCGAGCAGTCGCGGGCCGGCGACGCGGTCCGCCTGAGGGTGAGCGCCCCGGACGAGCTCGCTCGTTTCCTCGCTCCCAAGGGCTCGATCGCCATCGACGGCGCGAGCCTCACGCTCAACGACGTGTCCACGCCAGGCTCCGCGGAGACCTGGTTCGACGTGATGCTGGTGCCGCACACCATCGGCCGGACTCTCCTCGGTGAGCTCCGCCCCGGCGCAACCGTCAACCTTGAAGTTGACGTGCTCGCGCGCTACGTGGCGCGGACGCTCCAGGTCGCGTCGCTCGCCGGCCTGCAGAGCTTCTCGAGCAGGGACGCGCGCGACGGCGATGCCTCTGCCGAGCGCGGCGAAGAGCGTGGAAATACGGGAGAGCATGCGGATCACGACGAACGACTCCTCGCAAAGCTGCGCGCGGGGGGATTCTGGTGAGGCGCTGTCCGCCTCGAGCGGCAAGCTCGGCCACGACATGACGTCCGGGGGTCCGATGCCTCACCGGCTGACCATCGACAAGGCGGTCCTCGACCGCGTGAACACCGCGCTGGATCACATCCGCGCGGGCAAGATGGTCATCCTGGTCGACGACGAGGATCGCGAGAACGAGGGGGACCTCTGCATGGCGGCGGAGGCGGTGACCCCCGAGGCCATCAACTTCATGGCGATGCACGGGCGCGGCCTCATCTGCCTCGCCCTCGACGAGGAGCAGGTCGCGCGCCTCGAGCTGCCGATGATGTCGGCGCCGGGGCGGAGCGGGCCGCCGCTCGGCACCGCCTTCACCGTGAGCATCGAGGCGCGCTCCGGGGTGACGACGGGGATCAGCGCCGCCGATCGGGCGCACACGATCCGGGTCGCGATCGCGCGCGACGCCACGCCGGAGGATCTCGTCACGCCGGGGCACGTCTTCCCGCTGAAGGCGCGCCGCGGGGGAGTGCTCGTGCGGACGGGGCAGACCGAGGGGTCCGTGGACCTCGCGCGGCTCGCCGAGCTGCGGCCGGCGGGCGTGATCTGCGAGATCATGAACGACGACGGCAGCATGGCCCGCATGCGGGACCTCGAGGTCTTCGCCGCGAAGCACGGCCTGCTGATCGTGACAGTGGCGGACCTCATCCAGTACCGGCTCCAGACCGAACGGCTGGTCCGCCGCGTGAGCGACCGGACGCTCCGGCTCGACCTCACGGGCACGGAGTGGACCGCGTACGTCTACGAGGTCATCAACGAGCAGCGGCAGTTCCTCGCGCTGACCAAGGGTGTGGTCGCGACGACGGAGCCCATCCTCTGCCGCGTGCACTCCGGCTCGACCGTCGCGGACCTCTTCAGCTCGACGCCCTTCGACGGCGGCTCGAACCTGCGCGAGGCGCTCCTCGCGATCGAGGGCGCCGGCGTCGGGGTGGTCGTCTACATCCCGTCGCGAGGGGACCTGAGCCGCGAGCTGGAGCAGCTGAAGGGCCCGGGCCCCGACGAGAGCGCCCCCGTGGTGAGGACGCAGCAGCCGTCGACGCTGCGGGAGTTCGGCCTCGGCGCGCAGGTCCTGGCGGACCTCGGGGTGCACCAGATCCGGCTCCTCACGAACAGCCAGCCGAAGATCGTCGGGATCACCGGCTTCGGGCTCACCGTGACCGAGCGGGTGCCGCTCGTCTCGATGAAGGGCGACGCCTGACGCGCGCTGACGCGCTCGGGTCGCGCAGGTAGAAGGGGCGCTCGGATCTGGATCGCGAGCGCAGCGACCGCGCACCCCGCGCGGCAGGAGAGAGGAACGGCGGATGGCAGAGCAAGCGGTCGGGCAGGCACAGGCGAGGGTGATCGAAGGGAACCTGGTGGTCCCGCCGGGGGCGCGCTTCGCCCTCGTGGCGAGCCGCTTCAACCACTTCATCGTCGACCGCCTGGTCGAGGGCGCGCTCGACGCCATCGCGCGGCACGGCGGCTCCCTCGAGCGGACCTCCATCGTGCGCGTCCCGGGCGCGTGGGAGATGCCCACCATCGTGGGGAGGCTCGCGCACAAGAAGAGCGTCGACGCGATCGTCACCCTGGGCGCCGTGATCCGGGGCTCGACCCCACATTTCGACTACGTGGCGGCCGAGGTCACGAAGGGGATCGCGACCGTTTCGCTCCAGACGGGGGTGCCGGTCACGTTCGGGGTCCTCACGACCGACTCGATCGAACAAGCGATCGAGCGGGCGGGCACAAAGCATGGCAATAAGGGGTGGGAGGCCGCCGTCAGCGCGATCGAGATGCTCGCGCTCGGCGCGGCGCTGGACGCAGCTGGCCTCTAGACGAAGGTTCTGAGAGATGGGTGCCCGTTCTACCGGCCGCGAGGCGGCCTTGCAGATGTTGTTTGCGTTGGAGGCCGGTGGAAACCCGGCGCCCCGCGTCGTCGCGACCTTCTGGCGCGAGACGCCCGGGGACCCGGAGGGGCGCGCCTATGCGGACGAGGTGGCGATCGGCGTCGCCAAGGACCTCGCGGCCGTGGACGAGGCGATCCGCAAGGCGAGCACGAACTGGCGCCTCGAGCGGATGGCGCGGGTCGATCGGAACGTGCTCCGGCTCGGCGCGTGGGAGCTCATGAACCACCCGGAGGTGCCGCGCGCGGTCATCCTCGACGAGGCGGTCGAGCTCGCCAAGCGCTACGGCAGCGAGGAGAGCGGCGCCTTCGTGAACGGCGTGCTCGACCGGGTCGCCGAGAACCTCGGCCGCGTCGACCGGGATCGCTGAGCGCCGCGGCGCGCGCGGCTCACCACTTCAGCCACGCGACCGTCACGCCGTCGCCGCCCTCGCTGGGGCCGCCCGGGCGGAGGCGCGCCACGTAGGGGCTCCCGCGCAGCGCCTCGCGGACGGCGTCGCGCAGGGCGCCCGTGCCGTGCCCGTGGACGAAGAACGTGACCCGGCGGCCCGCGCCGAGCGAGCGGTCGAGGAACTGCTCGGCCATCGCGACCGCCTCGTGCGCGCGCAGGCCGCGGAGATCCACGGTGTTGTCCGCCGTCTGGATCGGGACGTCGGCGTCCGCCGCCGCGTCCAGGTCGACGCGGCGCTGCTGCGGCGCCGCGGCCGCCGGCGGCGCCGCAGCAGCGCCGCGCAGCTCGGCGATCGAGGTCGTGAGCTTGAGCGCGCCGGCGGCGACCCGCAGCTGGCCGCCCGAGAGGACCTCGACCACCTCGGCCTCGGCCCGCAGGCGAGGCACGTAGACGCGGGTGCCGACGCGGACGGCCGCCGGATCGATCGCCGGCCGCGCCGGGGGCTCGTCCCTCGGGCGGAGCTCGAGCTCGCCGCCGATCGACGTCTTCTGTCCGACCGCATCCATGGCGCGCGCGGCCGCCCGCACGTCGTCCTCGGTGGGCTTGCCGCGCAGCCGCGACTGCGCCGCCTTGAGGTCCTCGCGCGCGCGCCGCAGGCTGGCGAGCAGCGCCTCTCCCTCGCGCGTGATCACGCCGCGCTCCTTCTCCCGGAGCCGCTCGATCTCCCCCTCCAGCTCCCGCCGCTTCGCGCGGGAGGCGCCCGCTTCCCGCTCGGCGTCCTCGCGCGCGAGCTCGAGCGCGCGGCGCTCGGCGGCGAGCTTCTCGACCATCTGCTCGAAGGTGACCGCCTCCTTTGTGAGGAAGCGCTCGGCCCGCTCGAGCACGGTGCCCGGGATCCCGAACTGCCGCGCGACGGCGAGCGCGCTCGAGGCGCCGGGCACGCCGACGACGAGCCGGAAGGTCGGGCTCATCGTGGCGAGATCGAAGCCGACTGAGGCGTTCTCGAAGCGCTGATCGCCCAGCGCGAGCGCCTTGAGGCCCTCGTAGTGCGTGGTGCAGGCGACGGTGCCGCCGCGCGCGCAGAGCGAGTCGAGCACGGCCGCGGCGAGCGCCTCGCCCTCGCGCGGATCGGTGCCGCCGGCGAGCTCGTCGAGCAGGACGAGGGCGCCGGGGCGCGTCTCGCCGAGGATCCGCCCGAGGTTCTTCACGTGGGCGCTGAAGGTCGACAGGTTCTTGTGGAGGTTCTGGTCGTCGCCGACGTCGGTCAGCACGACGTCGAAGAGCGCGACGCGGGAGCCGTCCCTCGCCGCGACCGGAAGGCCCGCGCGGACCATCAGCGCCGCGAGCCCGAGCATCTTCAGGGCCACGGTCTTGCCGCCGGCGTTCGGCCCGGAGACGATCATCGCGCGGCCCGTGCTCATCGAGAGATCGCTCGGGACCACCTTCACGCCGTCGAGCGCGAGGAGCGGATGGCGGCCACCGTTGAGGGCGATCGAGCTCGGCCGCGCCGCGGCCTCGGAGGCGCCGCGATCCACGGCGAACGCGCCCTCGGGGACCTCGGGGAAGGTGAGGTCGAGGTCGCGCGCGAGCCGCGCGGCGGCGGACCTCACGTCGGCGTGGGCCAGCGCGCGGGCGGCGGCCGCGACGCTCTCGATGTCCTCGGCCACGCGAGCGGTGAGCGCCGCGTAGATCGCCTGCTCCTCGCGCGCGACCTCGGCGTCGACCATCTTCATCCGGTTGCCCGTCTCGACGAGCACCCGGGGCTCGACGAACACGGTGGCGCCGCTCGCGCTGGTCGCGTGGACGATGCCAGGGAAGCGCTCGTGCGCGTCGGACCGCACCGGGAGCACGTAGCGCCCGTCGCGCTCGGTCCAGTAGCGGTCCTGGAGGATGTCCTCGTGCTTCTGGATGAGGTCCTCGAGGCGGCGGACGAGCCGATCGCGCACCGCGCGCCGCTCCGCGCGCAGCGCCTCCAGGCGGGGCGAGGCGCGATCCGAGAGCGTGCCGTCCGGATCGAAGGCCGCCGCGAGATCGCGCGCGACGGCGTCGAGCTCCGGGTTGGTCGCGCACGCCGCGTAGAGCGCGGGCGCGATCGGACGCCGGCTCTGCAGGTACTGCCTCGCGGTGCGCGCGGCGTCGAGCAGGCCGAGCACGGCGCGGAGCTCCTCGTTCGCGAGCGACGCGCCGATGCGCGCGCGATCGAGCGCGTCCTCGAGCTCCGCGACGTCGCGCGCCGGGACCGGCTCCCCGGCCCGGGCGAGCTCGACCGCCTCGCGCACCTCCGCGAGCGTGGTGAGCGCCTCGGCGCGCGTCGACGCGAACGGCAGCGCCCGGGCGAGCCGTTTGCCGGCGCGCGACGCGCAGCGCTCCGCGAGCGCCTCGAGGATGCGGTCCCACTCCAGGTCGGCGCGGGTCTTGGTCGGACAGGGATCTGCGAAGGGCCCTTCGGGGTTGTATTCCATCACGCTTCGGTCGGATCGCGGGCCACGCCGCCGGCCCCGCTCGGCATCGGGTTCTGCTCCTTCTCGAGGTAGCGGAAGATGGTGCGCGGGTCGACGCCGAGGTCGCGCGCCGTCTGCGTGCGGTTGCCGTTGTTCCGCTCGAGCGCCTCCAGCACGTACCGCCGCTGGAACTCCTCCTTGGCCTTCTCCAGCGGCATGACGGACGCCTCGGCGCCGGGGCCGAGATCGAGGTCCTCCACGGCGAGGAGCGCCTGATCGCAGAGGACCAGCGCCTTCTTGATGCGGTTCTCGAGCTGCCGGATGTTGCCCGGCCAGGAGTACTTCTTGATCGCGGCGAGCGCGGCGGGGCTGAAGCCGCGCACGGCGCTGCCGAGCTCGTCCGCGTACTTCGAGAGCAGGACCTTGGCGATGATCAGCACGTCGTCGCCGCGCTCGCGGAGCGGCGGGAGCCACAGGTTCACGACGTTGAGCCGGTAGTAGAGATCCTCCCGGAAGTTGCCGGTGCGGATCTCCTCCTCGAGGTTCCGGTTTGTGGCGGCGACGATGCGGATGTCGACCTTCTCGGGCTTCGAGTCGCCGACGCGGAAGACGACCCGCTCCTGGAGGGCGCGGAGGAGCTTCACCTGGAGGTTCAGCGGGAGCTCGCCGATCTCGTCGAGGAACAGCGTGCCCTTGTCGGCGACCTGGAACTTGCCCGGGCGGCTGGCGATGGCGCCGGTGAAGGCGCCCCTCACGTGGCCGAAGAGCTCGCTCTCGATGAGGTTCTCGGGGATCGCGCCGCAGTTGATGGTGACGAAGGGGCCGCCCTCGCGCGGGCTGCGCCGGTGCAGCTCCTTCGCGATGAGCTCCTTCCCGGTCCCCGTCTCCCCCGTGATGAGCACGCTGATGTCGGTCGCCGCGACCTTCTGCAGCTTGCGGAACACCTCGAGCATCGATGGGCAGACGCCGATGATCTCGCCGAACTTCTTGTCGTGCAGCTCGGCGACGAGCTTGGCCTTGTCGGCCCTGAGGGCGTTCAGGAGCATCGCGTTCTGGAGGATGAGCGACGCCTGGGACGCGAAGATGCTGAGCAGATCGAGCTGGGCGCGATCGAAGAGGTGCTTGATCTTGTCGTTGCCGACGTAGAGCGCGCCGAGGACCTGGCCCTGCGACAGGAGCGGCGCGCACATCACGCTGGAGAGCTTCATCGCGATGACGCTGTCGCTCCGACCAAACTGGGTGTCGGCGAGCGCGTCGGAGACGATCACGGGGCGGCCCGAGGCGATGACCTGCCGCACGATGCTGTCCGAGATCCCCCCGGCCGCGTCGGTGATCGCCTCCTTGCGGATGTTGCGCGACGCGCGCACCGCGAGCTTGCGGTCGCCGCCCGCGGACGTCGCGGCCGGAGCGCCGCCGCGGACCGCCGAGTCGGCCGCCGCCTCCGCGCCCTCGAGGAGCAACAGGAAGCCCTTGTCGGCGTGGGTCAGCTCGATGACGTCGTCGAGCATCGCCTCGAGGAGCTCGTCGACGCTGCGCCGGTTGATGAGCTTCTCGCTGAACGCGAACAGCTTGCGGACGCCCGCGAGCTCCGACGAGCCCTGCGGCGGCGCGGGCCGCTCCGCCTCGCCGTCGCACGCCGGGAGCCGCTCCTGGACGGTGGGCGCATCGGCGAACATCGAGAACCCGACCTCCACCGTGCCGAGCTGGAGCCGGTCGCCGTGCACCAGCCGGGCGCGCCGCTTCTTCTTGCCGTTGATCGCGATCTCACCGTCGCGCTCGCACTCCTCGAGCACGAAATCACGCCCGTCGAACACGATCTGCGCGTGATGATCCAGCACCCCCGCCCCCGCGACCGCGACGTCGTTTCCGAGCGCCTTGCCGAGCGTCGTGACCGGCTTGTGGACGCTGTACAGGCGTGGCGCGCCCTCGGAGGCGAAATACTTCAGGGTCGGCATCGAGAGCAGCATAGCAGGCGTGCCGCGGCCTCATGCAGCCGTGTTGGCCTGCACACCGCGGCTTACCAGAGCTCTCCGATGACGACCGCGCCCATGCCGCCTGGGTAAGGCACCATGCCGCCGCCGAGCACGCGCGCGAACGGGGGATCGCCGCGCTCCTCCTGCTCGTCCAGGGCGACGTCGCCGCTCGGGTCCGGCCTGCCGAGGAACAAGGCGCCCGCCACGATGCCGAGGGTGCCCGCCGCGCCCTGGGCGATGAGGCCGCGGCGAGGGTCGTGATCGCTGCCGATGTACGCGAAGTAGATGGGCAACGACACCACCGTGCCGATGCCGAGGCCGCCCCACATCCACGCGAGCTGGTTCCACGACGGCGTCCAGGCGATGGACAGGCCGACGGCGCCCGCGGTCGCGACGTTGAACCCGATCAGGCCACCGAGCGAGATGCTGTCGTTCGACTCGCTCCATCCGCCGTTGCTGGCGGCGGCCCCGAACTCGCTGCCGATGAGGGAGCCCCACACCGCGCCCGAGGCGATGAGCATGTTGGTCTGCGGCTTGGGCCGGAGCAGATGGTAGAAACCCCAGCCCGCAGCGCCGCCGACGGTGGAGCCGATCACCTCGGAGGTGGCGAGCCCGAGGAACCCCCACTCCTTGCCCTTCCGCGCGCTGACGTGCTGGTAGGAGGCGATGCCGAGCCCCTCGCCCGCGCCGATCACCATGCCCGTGGCGATCGCCGAGGGCATGCCGCGCGGCATCGGCGGCGAGTCGAGGAAATAGACCCCGACCGGCGCCGCGACGCCGAGGAGCGCGGGCGCGATGAACTGCACGCCGGGGTCGTCGATGCCGACGAGCGCGTCGAACCAGATGCCGGTCCCCATGCCGTAAGCCACGGACGTGGCGTAGAGATAGCCGACCTCGAGCGGCGTCGACTTGGGCAGGCTCTTCTTCTGCGGCGGCGCATAGGCGTAGCCGCCGTACGGAGCGCCGTACTGGCCCCCGTACGAGCCGCCCTGCTGGCCACCGTAGGGCGGCGCGCCGTACTGGGCAGCGGCCGTCCAGCTGACGCTCGACACGAGGAGCGCGGAGAGGAGACTCACGAGAGGTCGCGTGTGCATCGCGCCGCCACTTTACACGCTCGCAAGGCGAGGCGCGCGGGCCGCGCGAGAAAGCGCCTTCCGGCGAGCCAGCCCCGCGCCTCACTCTTTCGTGAGGGCGCGCGTCATGAGGTCGACCACGGCCTGCGGCGGCGGCTTTCCCTCGTAGAGCACCCTGTACACCTCGACCGTGATCGGCGCGCTCACGCCCAGCTTGTCCGCGAGGTCATACGCGCTCTTCGCCGTCTTCACCCCCTCGGCGACGTGGCCGAGCCCCTCGAGGATCTGCTCGAGCTTCCGTCCCCTGCCCATCTCGAGCCCGACGGTGCGGTTGCGCGACAGCTCGCCCGTGCACGTGAGCACCAGGTCGCCCATCCCGGAGAGCCCCGCCAGGGTGAGCGGGTTCGCCCCCTTCGCCGCCGCCATGCGGCCGATCTCCGCGAGGCCGCGCGTGATGAGCCCGGCGCGCGCGTTGTGGCCAAGGCCGAGGCCGTCGCAGATGCCGGCCGCGATGGCGACGACGTTCTTGAGTGCGCCGCCCACCTCGACGCCCACGACGTCATCGGACGAGTAGACCCGGAACCGATCGGTCGCGAGCATGCGCTGCACCGCATGCGTCTCCTGCGGGCTCCTGCCCGCGACCACCACGGTGGTCGGCTGGCCGGCCGCGACCTCCCGCGCGAAGCTCGGGCCCGACAGGTACGAGAGCCGTGGCTCGGCCTCGCGCCCGAGCTCGTCGACGAGCACCTCGCTCATCAGCATCAGCGAGTCGTTCTCGATGCCCTTCGTCGCGCTGCAGACGAGCGCGTCCCGCGGGATGTGGGGCTCGGCCTCGCGGACCACCTCGCGCAGCGCGTGCGACGGCACGACCACGACGACGAGCTCCGCGCCGCGGAGCGCGCCCTCGAGATCGCTCGTCGCGCGCAGGCTCGCGGGCAGCGCCACGCCCGGCAGGTACCGGGGGTTCTCGCGCTCACGGCCGATGCGCTCGGCGAGCTCCCCCTGGTGCGCCCAGAGCGCGGTGGGGTTGCCCTTGTCCGCCAGCAACTTCGCCAGCGCCGTCCCCCAGGCGCCGGCCCCGATCACTGCGACGTTCGCCATGGAGGCGACCCTACCATCACCCGCGCGCCCCGCCGAAAGCGACGTGCCCCGCCCGCGCGCTGTGTACGCGCGCCGCTCGATCCGCCGGTGTTTCGACTATGCTGCGCCCATGCTCTTCCGCACCGCCGCGCTGCGCGCGCTCGGCCTCGCGCTCTGCCTCTCCCTGCTCGGGACGGTGTGCGGCGCGTGCGGCCAGGGCGCGCTCGGCGTCATGCCGGGCATCGTGAACGATCCGGGGAACCTGTCGCTGCGCAGGGCGATCCTGTCCTTCGCGACGAGCCAGCTCTGCAGCGAGATGCGGAAGCGGAGCGTGCCGCTGCGCCTCCGCGACGAGGATCCGGTGACCGGCCGGTTCTACCCGGGCTCGTGCGTCGCCCAGGAGCTCGCGAACGGCCACCTCTTCCTCCAGTTCGGGGGCAGCGGCGTGGTCTGGACGAACCTGACGAAGCGCATGAGCTTCGATGCGAGCGCCGCCGTCGAGTACGATCACGACTTCCTGATGGATGACGACACGATGTACGTGTACTTCCGTCAGCGATCGACCACGGCGGCGAGCTTCACGACCAAGCTCGTCGAGCAGCCCGCCGCGATCTCGCTCGGCGGCGTGTCGCTGGCCCAGGGCAGCGCGTACGCCAACGCGCTCGGCGCCCAGCTCGTGAAGACCGAGATCGCCCGGGGATTCACGGTCATCCGCGACGACGACGGCGCGGTGCAGTTCGGCCTCGGCATCATCGAGAAGGGGCAGCGGCCCCACGCTCCCTACGCGCGGCGCGAGAACGGCAGGCTGCTCCTGGCGAACGAGCGCACCGAGGTGCACCAGGGCCAGCGCGATTACATCGGGCCGCTGGAGATCACGGACAGCGGCGAGGCCATGACGCTCACGATCGCCGTCGACGGCGCGCCGGGCGTGGACGTGATCCTCGTGCCCCGGGGCACCGGGGAGCAGTGGCTCCAGGCGTACCTGACGCAGCCCGCGCCGCCGCCGCTCTCCGCGGCGCCCCTGCTCGACGAGCCGGTGTACTCCGGCGCCCCCTGGCGGCGGACGGTGCCGCTGCCCGAGGGGCAGTACTACCTGATCATCGACAACACGAACGCCGCTGGGCGGACGCAGCCGACGACATACGCCCGCGACGACCGGGCCGCCCTGGTGAGCTACGCCGTCGAGATCGGGGACGCGCCCTGACGAGGGTGACGACGAGGCTGACGACGAGGGTGACAACGACGGACCGCTCGTCGCCTGCCGCGCCTGCGCACTTGCCGCGGCGAGGAGCGGCGTATACATAAGCTCTCTCTTGCCGCCGCGCCCCGATGAATGCCGCCGCGCCCCGATGAACAACCCCAGAGCGTACCGTCGGTCGCGGCCAATCGGCCCGCTAGCTCGGAGTTCAGACCCTCGATGAGGGGAAACGCTAGCTCGGAGCCCCGCGTCAGCGCGGCCAAGGCGACCGGAGGCGCGGACCCGCGCGGGCCCGGCAGCGCTCCTCCGCCGGGAGGCAGGGACGGCCGGGTGCTGCGCTTCCTGTTCCACCTCGTGTGGATCTGCCTCGTGCCGTTCGCGCTCGCGGTCGTGAACGTCTGGCTGCTCACCCCGTCGTCCGAGAGCGGGAGCACCCAGCCGCTCCGCGTCTTCGTCGGCGAGCAGCAGATCCCGGCCGGCATCGTGCTCTTCACGATCTTCGCGATGATCTTCTGGCGGTTCCGCCACGAGCTGCCGTTCGCGTCGGCGATCGGCGTCGGCGGCCGCAGGGACATCCCGCCGAAGGCGCGCGCCCGCTTCGAGGACGCCGCGGCGCTCCTCGAGGAGGCCCACCGGATCCTGCGCAGCCGCAAGCGCGACGTCGAGCGCGAGCTGACGAGCGGCGAGCGCGAGCAGGTGATGCAGGCGATCGCCGCCCTCGAGCGCACGATGAGCTCCGAGACGTTCGACGCCGACGAGTTCGACGCCGCCCACAGCCGCGCCGATCGCGCGGTCGGCGAGCACCTCGGCCGCTGGCGCAAGGGCGAGATGCGCGAGTACGCCGAGTCGATCGGCATCGCCGTCGCCGTGGCGCTCCTCCTGCGCGCCTTCGTCGTCGAGGCGTTCAAGATCCCGAGCGGCTCGATGATCCCGACCCTCATGGTCGGCGACCACATCTTCGTCAACAAGTTCACCTACGGCCCGCTCATCCCCTGGACCGACCAGCGCCTCTTCCCTCGCCTGCCGCCGACGCGCGGCGACGTGATGGTGTTCAAGTTCCCCGAGAACAAGGAGCAGGATTTCATCAAGCGGACGATCGCCGTCTCGGGCGACACGCTGGAGGCGATCAACGGCCGTCCCATCCTCAACGGCTGGCTCGTCCCCCACTGCCACGTCGGCCCGTACCGCTACGAGGGCCGGCAGGCGGAGCTGTTCGTCGAGTTCCTCGGGGAGAAGTCGTACTTCACGCTCTACGACATGAACCCGGACGAGACGATGTGCGTGGCGAACGACGACTGCACGCCGGGCTCCACGTGCCGGGGCGGCGTCTGCGGCATGCTCCAGGGCCCCTTCAAGGTGGCCGCCGACGAGGCGTGGGTGATGGGCGACAACCGCAACAACAGCCACGACTCGCGCAGCTGGCGCGGCGGGCTCGGCGCGGGCGTGCCCTTCGAGAACATCAAGGGGCGCGCGATGTTCGTGTGGATGAGCTTCGGTCCGGGCGGCGGCATCGCGCAGGATCGCCTCTTCGTGAACGTGATGGGCCGCCCGAAGCTCCCCGGTGCCCACGAGGCGACCCTGCAAGAAGGCCTCGACAAGTGCCTGCGCGAGCGGCCTCCCGTCTCCGAGACGACCCCGCCGCCGGCGCCCGCGCGCGTGCCATCCAAGCGCTGAGGCCGCCAGGACGAGCGCGCGGGGGGAGCTGCGCTCCCCGCGGGGCTCGTGTACGGTGCCCCGGCCTCAGGCCAACGCAGCGAGTCCCCCGGCCCGAGGCGACGGAGGAGACGATGGCACGTGCGGTCGAGATGTGGAGCCTTGTGCTCGCGGGCAGCTTGCTCGCTGGAGCAGGGTGCAACAGGGAGGAAGCCTCGACGACGAGCGCAGCGACCTCGGCGGAACCCCCGGCGCCCCCGGCGCCCCCGGCGCCCCCGGCGGCGCCCGCCGCGACGGACCTCGTCGGGTACGTGGCCACCTACCCGACCATGGAGCCCCAGCCCGGGCGCCGGCGCCTGCTGCAGCAGTTCGCCGTGCACCCGTCGGCGGACGCCCAGTCGAAGGAGCTCGCGCGGCTCGACAGCGGCGCGCTCGTCGACCTCAAGGCGAGCTACAAGGACTGGATGCTCGTCGCCTTCCAGAGCGGGGGCCAGCCCACGCTCGGATGGATCGAGCTCAAGACGAACGACAGCCGCGCGACGACCGCGACGGACGCCGACGTCCACCAGGCGACGGCGACCCCTGCGCCCAAGACGGCCGATGCGGGCGCCCCCACCGGCGGGGCCACCGGCAGCGACGCGGGCACGACCGGCAGCGACGCAGGTGCGACCGGCGCCGGCACGACCCCCGACGCCGGGGCGACCGGCGATGCAGGTGCGGCCGGCACCGCCACGACCCCCGACGCGGGCGCGGCGGACGCCGGCACGGGTCGGCGCAAGATCGAGCTGAAGAGATCGGTAGAGCTGCTGAAGAAGTGAGCAGCCCGAGCGCAATTTTCTGATGGGCGCTCGCTTGTCCACGCGCCACGCTACACACGCCTGAGGCGCCCGAGCGCCAGCTGCGCGCCTCGGAGCCGTGAGACAGGAGCCAGGTGCATGAGCGACGCGATGTGGGCGCTGACGTACAACCGCGAGAGACAGCCGTGGGAATCCACCGTCGGGCTGTCGAAGGACGAGGTCGAGCGCCCGGCGATCGACGAGGCCAAGGACTACCACGACCGCGCGAGCGTCCTCGTGAAGCCGATCATGACGGGCTTCTGCGGCTCGGATCGCGGCATCTGGTTCCGCAGCGCCTTCAAGGACATGATCTTCAAGTCGCTCGATCGCGACCGGAAGGCGGCGCGCACGATCGGCCACGAGCTGCTCGGCCGCGTCGTTGACCTCGGGACCGACGCGCGCCGGACGTTCGGGCTGGAGGTCGGCGACATCGTCTCGACCGAGAGCCACATCGCCTGCGGCGCCTGCTACCAGTGCCGCGTCGGCGACACCCACGTGTGCGCCGACGACAAGATCATCGGGATCAGCGAGGATGGCTGCTTCGCCGAGCTCGTCAAGCTGCCGGCGAAGAACCTGTGGCGCACCGACATCGCCAGGATCCGGCCCGAGGTCGCCGCGGTGCAGGAGCCGTTCGGCAACGCCGTGCACGCTTGCACCAAGGTGAACCTCCGCGGCAAGCGCGTGGCGATCTTCGGCTGCGGCACCATCGGCCTCTTCGCGGTCGCGATCGCGCGCGCGATGGGGGCCATCTACATCATCGGCGTGGAGCCTGCGGAGCGGAACGCCGAGATGGCCGGCCGCCTGGGCGCCGACGCGGTCCTGCGCCCGCACCGGGCGAGCCCCGACCGGCCCCACGCGAGCGATCCCGAGCTGACGGAGCAGGTGCGCAAGCTGACGGACGGGGTCGGCGTCGACGTCGTGCTCGAGATGAGCGGCGTGAACAGCAGCGTGAACAACGCGATCCACGCGGCGAGGCGCGGCGGCGACGTCATCCTCTTCGGCCTGAAGAGCGGCGACGCGGTGATCGAGAACTTCGACCGCCTCATCGTGGACGGCATCAGCCTCCACAGCGTGATCGGCCGCCGCATCTTCGAGACGTGGCACATCACGCGCCACCTGCTCGAGTCGCGCGATCCGAACATCCACGACCTCATCTGGGAGGTCATCCTGAACCGGGGCCAGGGGACGGTGTTCGACTTCCAGGACTACGACGCGGCGGCCTTCCAGGAGGCGATCTCGAGCCACCCGAAGGTGATCCTCCGGTACTGAGCCGGTCAGCCGACGACGCCGAGCTGCCGGCCGACCTTCCGGAAGGCCTCGATCGCCCGGTCGACGTGCGCGGGCTCGTGCGCGGCGGAGAGCTGCACCCGGATGCGGGCCTCGCCCTTCGGCACGACGGGGTACGAGAAGCCGATGACGTAGATGCCCTCGGCGAGGAGCGCCTTTGCCATCTCGTTCGCGAGGCGCGCCTCGCCCAGCAAGATGGGCACGATCGGGTGGATGCCCGGCCTGATGGAGAACCCGGCCTGCGCCATCCCCTGCCGGAACCGGCGCGCGTTCTCCATCGCTTGCTGGCGCAGCGAGGGCTCGGCGTCGATGAGGTCGAACACGGCGATCGAGGCGCCGGCGATCGCGGGGGCGAGCGTGTTGGAGAACAGGTAGGGACGCGAGCGCTGCCGCAGCAGGTCGACGATCTCCTGCCGGCCGGTCGTGAAGCCGCCGCTCGCGCCGCCGAGCGCCTTGCCCAGGGTGGAGGTGATCACGTCGATGCGGTGCAGGACCCCGCAGAGCTCCGCGGTCCCGCGCCCCGTCGGCCCGATGAACCCGGTCGCATGCGAGTCGTCGACCATCACCATCGCGCGGTACTTGTCGGCGAGATCGCAGATGGTATCGAGCTTCGCCAGATATCCATCCATCGAGAACACGCCGTCGGTGGCGATGAGCCGGAGCCGCTTGCCGGCGGTCCTGCGGAGGATGTCCTCGAGAGCGGCCATGTCCCCGTTCGGGTAACGGTGCCGCTCGGCCTTGCAGAGGCGGATACCGTCGATGATCGAGGCGTGGTTCAGCGCGTCCGAGATGACGGCGTCCTCGTCGCCGAGGAGCGTCTCGAACAGGCCGCCGTTCGCGTCGAAGCAGGACGAATAGAGGATCGCGTCCTCGGTGCCGAAGAAGCGGGCAATCCTGGACTCCAGCCGCCGGTGCAGGTCCTGCGTGCCGCAGATGAAACGGACGCTGGAGAGGCCGAAGCCGTGCGAGTCGATCGCCTGCTTCGCCGCGCCGATGACCGCCGGGTGCGACGACAGGCCAAGGTAGTTGTTCGCGCAGAAATTGAGGACCTCGACGCCCCCCTCGGTCCGGATCGCCGGCCCCTGCGGCGTCGCGAGGATCCGCTCTTCCTTGTAGAGGCCCGCCGCACGGATGTCCTCCAACGCCTGTGCGTACAATGACCGAGCGACATCGAACATGGCTGTCGTTATAAAACGGGGCTGTCAGCGGGTCGACGGGGGAACGCCGTACGGCCGTCCCGCGCGGCGCTGCTCACCGGCCTGAGCGCCGGCGGGCGACCCCGGACACGAGAGGCAGGGTGCGCGGGGCTTTGTCGCGCGTGGCGCGGCCGCGGCCTACTCGATCCGGGAGGGCCGTGGCAGAACGGGCGCGTTCGGCGCCGCGCGATCGCCGTGCGGCTCGCGCGAGCCGGGCGCACGAGCGACGCTGCCGGGGAGGAGCAGGCATGACGGAAGCCAGGGGGGACTTCCGGCGGAGCGCCGGTGTGCTGTGCGCTGTCGCGTCGCTTGCGGTCGCCACGGGCAACCCGGGTTGCAGCCGCGCGGAGGACGCGCCTGGACGGACCATCGCGCCCTCCGCCGCGGGGACGGGGGGCGCGGCCACGACGAGCGGTACGGGCGGCGGGGGCGGCGCAGGAGGCGATGCTCCCTATGCGATCTCGACCCTTGCCCCGGCGACGGCGTTCGACGCGACGCCGGACGCCGGCGCGGCGTACGTGTACTTCACGGGCATCGACGCGGGCGGCAGGGCCGGCGTCTTCAGGACCAGCGCGCACGGCGGCGCAGGCTCCACCGAGATCGCGGCTGGACCGCCCTTCGTCGCGCCGCTCGGGATCGCGGCGAGCGCGGACGGCGGCCGGCTCTTCGTGGCCGATCCGGGCGCGAGCAGCGCGGCGCTCGACGACGCGGGCGCCCTGTTCGCGATCGACCTGCCCGGCGGCGCCGTCGCGCCGGTCCGCGGCGGCGAGGGGATGCGTGCGCGCGGCCTGGAGGTCGTCCGCGGCGCGGACAGCGAGGAGCGGATCGTCTTCTCGGGGCGCGATCGCGAGGGGGGCCAGCCCGGCGTGTTCGCCCTGCCGTCCGGCGGCGGCGAGGCCTCCGCGATCGCGAAGGGGAGCCCGCTCGTCGATCCCAGCGGCGTCGCCGTCGCCAGCGGGGGCGACATCTTCGTCTGCGACACCCTCGCGAGCCCCGACAGGACGGCGACCCTCTTCAGGATCGAGGACGGCTTCGTGAGCGTGTTCGCGACCGGGCTCCACGTCGGCTATCCGTGCGGCCTCGCGCTGACGCGCGACGACGCGGCGCTGCTCGTGCTCACGCGCAACGTGGCCCGAGGCGCCGACGAGGTCGTGCGGATCGAGGTGGCGTCCGGGGCCCGCTCGGCGACGGCCACCGGCGCCCCGAGCCACGACGAGCCCGGCGGGCTGCACCGGGCGAAGGGCGCCGACGTCTTCGCGTTCGTCGATCACAGGGCCCAGGAGCAGGGCTCGGTGTTCCTGCTCAGGCAATGAGCCGCAGAGGAGCGATGGGAGGACCCGCACGCATGATCCAAAGACCATCGCGCGCCGCCGCCGTCTTCGCGGCGTGCGTCGCGCTCAGCGCACCCGGCCTTGCTGCAGCGTCGAGCCACCGCGAGGCGCCGGCGATCGCGGGGGATCCGGCCGCCGACAACACCGATCTGTACGCGTGGGTGGAGGGCGGAAACCTCGTGATCCTCGCGAGCTACATCCCGCTCGAGGAGCCCGCCGGCGGGCCGAATTTCCACGGCTTCTCGGACGACGTGCTCTACGAGGTGCACGTCGCCCGCGGGCCGTCGAGCCTCGAGGACGCGCTGACCTACCAGTTCCGTTTCTCGACCACGCCGTACCGCGCGCAGGATCCGGCGGGGCTCACGCCGGCGCCGAGCGGCGGCAACGAGTTCTTCGCGCAGCTCGCCGGCGCGGAGCAGACGTACACCATCACGAAGATCGAGGGCGGGGCGTCGATGGTCATCCTCGCCGACGCCCCGGTCACGCCGCCGAACATCGGGAGGCGGACGAACGAGCTCGCCTATCAGATCACCGGCGGCGGCTACCCTGCCTTCGCGACGTCCTCGAAGTTCCTCAAGCGGATGGCCGGCGGCGAGGGGCGCGCCTGGGCCGGGCCGCGCGACGACGGCTTCTACGCGGATCTCGGCCGGGCGTTCGACCTCGCGGGGCTGTGCCCGCTCCTCTCGGCGCCGAACCCGTCGTGCACCGCGCGCGACAACCTCGCCGGCTTCAACGTGCACACGCTCGCGCTCGAGATCCCGCTGGCGATGGTCAACGGCGGAGCGGAGCCGACGCGGGGGCCGAGCGACCGGCAGACGCTCGGCATCTGGGCCTCCGCGAGCCGACGCAAGGTGCGGATCCTGCGCGCGAACGGCAAGGAGGACGGCCTGGGTCCCTGGGTGCAGGTGTCGCGCGTCGGCCTGCCGCTCATCAACACGTGGATCATCGGCCTGCAGGACAAGGACAAGTACAACCGCGCGCACCCGCGCGACGACCTCGCCCACTTCGGGGCGTACTTCCTGAACCCGATCCTGGTGCGTGACGCCGAGTTCGCGGGCCTCTACCGGGCCGGCCAGCCGCTCGCGGCCTTCGATCCGGAGGCGCTCAAGCAGAACCGGACCGATCTCATCGACAGGTTCAACCTGAAGCCATCGAGCCTCGGGGGACACAGTCTGGAGACCGTCGGCGACGTGCTCCGGATCGATCTGGGCATGCCGTCGGGCTTTCCGAACGGCCGCGCGCTGGTCCCCGGCGCGGACCACGAGCAGACCGACGTCACCGACGCCCTGTTCACGCTCCTCCTGACCGGCGCTCCCGGGGCGACGGCGGGCGACGGGGTCGCGGCGAACGACGCGCGGTTCCTGCCGGCCTTCCCCTACCTCGCGACGGCCTGGGAAGGCGCGACCCAGGGGCATTTCCGGCCCTGAGCCGCCCGGCGCGGCACAGCGCGGCACGCCGCTCGCCTGTCACGGCGCCGCGCACCGCATCCCGCACACGCCGCCTGCGCGCCCGCCCGGTCGAACGCACGCGGCGCGGCACTCGCTGTCGCGCGCGCAGGCCGCGCCCTCGGCCCTGGGCGCGGCGCAGCGCCCGTCCACGCAGCGCGCGCCGGGCGCGCAGAGCCCGCCGAGGCAGGCGGCGCCGGCGGGAGGGAGCGGCGCCGCGCTGCAGCGCGCATCGACGCAGCGGCGGCCCCGCCCGCAGTCGGCGTGCGCCTCGCAGCGGCCGCCGGGCGGGACGTCGTCCGCGCACGCGCGCCCGGCGCAGTGGCCGCGGCACTCGGGGTGCGACTCGGCGGAGCGCGTCTGGCGGGTGACCGCGGCGAGCGCGTCGACGGAGAGGCCGCAGGGGCCCGCGGCGCGCGGGGCGCGGCAGATGCCCGCGTCGGTGGGCCCGGCGCCGTCGCAGCGCAGCCCGTCCGCGCACTCGAGCGACGACCGGCACCGCACCCCCTCGCCGAGCGCCCCCCGCACGATCCCCTCGCAAGCAGGTGGGACCGGGGCGGCGAGCGGAGAGACCCAGTCGCACCCCTCGAGCGATCGCTCCATCGCCTCGACGCAGCGGCTGACCTCGTCGGCCGAAAGCGTCACCGCCTTCGCGCGCGCCGCGAAGCTCAGCGCGCGCGCGCACTCCGCGCCCGCGTGGAAGCCCGCGCCGCCGCCGCAGCACGCCGCCTTGCGCCGCGCGGGGAGCGCGTGCAGCGCCTCGCACAGCCGCGCCGTGAGCGGATCCGGCTCGCCCTCGGCCTTCGGATAGACGGGGGCGATCTCGTCGCCGGCCAGGGTGTCGGCCGGCGCCGTCGTCGCGGAGCCGGCGTCCGACGAGGGCGCGGCGGTCACACCCGCGTCCGGCGAGGGCGCGGCGGTCGCACCCGCGTCCGGCGAGCTGCGCTGCGCGCGCGCGCAGGCGGCGACGAGCTGCAGGAGCAGCGCCGCGGCGCAGCGCCGTCGCAGGCGGTCGCCATCCGTCGAGACAGGCAATGCGATCTCCTCCGCGCCGCGCGCTGCTGGTCGATCGAGCGATGCGCTGGAGCGGCGAGCTTGCCGGCGCAGACCGGCGAGGCAAGCTCTTTCACGACCGGATCGAGGTCGCGACGCCCCGGCGAGAGGCGCGGCTCGCCCCGGGCGGAGCTCCAGCGCGCCAGGAGGTCAGCGCTCCGATGCTGCGACGAACGGGTCTCCTCTTCGCCTGCGCTGCCCTGAGCGGAAGCCCCGGTTGCACCGAGCGATCGCGCGCCGAGGCCGTCCCGGCCGCGCCGGCGTCGCTCGAGCGCCCCGCCGCGGCGCCGGCGCCCTCGAGCCTCGACGCGGCGCGCGGGCTCGCCCTCGCGGCCCCGGCGGGCGCGAGCGCCGTCGATCGCGAGCTCGAGACGCTGTCGCGGCGGCTCACGAAGGCGCCGGGGGGCGCGGATCTCTGGAGCGCGCTGGGCTACGCGTGGATCAGGAAGGCGCGCGCGTCGGGCGATCCGTCGCTCTACCTCCGCGCTCACGCGTGCGCGGAGGTCGCGCTCGCGCTGGCGGACGGCGATCGCGCGTCGCTCAACCTGCTCGGCCTCGTGCTGCTCCACGATCGCCGGTTCGCCGAGGCGCGCGACGCCGCCGAGCGGATCCTCTCGCGCGATGAGGGCGACGCGCTCGCGCTCGGGACGCTCAGCGACGCGGCGCTCGAGCTCGGCCACTTCGAAGCGGCGGCCGCGGCGGCGCAGCGGATGGTCGACCAGCGGCCCGGCCTGCCGTCCTACGCGCGGGCCGCGCACCTGCGCTGGCTCCAGGGCGACGTGGCGAGCGCGAAGCGGATCCTGCGCCTCGCGATCGACGCCGGCGATCCGCGCGAGCCCGAGGCGCTCGCGTGGACCCTGGCGCAGGCGGCCGCGATGTTCTGGCACGAGGGCGACCACGAGGCCGCGGACCGTGGCTTCGAGCGGGCGCTCGCCGCGCAGGACGCGTATCCACCGGCGCTCGCCGGCAGAGCGCGCGTCGCGCTGGCCCGCGGCGCCTTTGGGCGCGCCGTCGAGCTGCTCGAGCGGGCCCACCGGCGGAGCCCGGAGGCGGAGATCGCGTGGCTGCTCGGCGACGCCAGGACGGCAGCCGGCGACCACACCGGCGCGGCGCAGGCTTACGCCAGCGCGGTCGACGCGGGGCGTAGGTCGGACCGCCGGACGCTCGCGCTGTACTACGCGACAAAGGGTCTCGAGCCCGACGAGGCCCTGCGGCTCGCGACCGCGGAGCGCGCCCTCCGCGGGGATGTCTACACCGAGGACACCCTCGCCTGGGCGCTGTACCGCGCCGGCAAGCTGCCCGAAGCGCGCGCGGCGAGCGACAGAGCGCTGGCGCTCGGCACCAGGGACGCGCGCCTGCTCTACCACGCGGGGGCGATCCGGATCGCCCTGGGCGACCTGAAGCAAGGCGAGCAGCTCGTGCGGGCTGCGCTCGATCTGAACCCGGCGTTCGACAGCACAGGGGCCGCCGAGGCCGAGCAGCTCCTTGCGCGGCGCAAGCCCCTCGGCGGCTCGGCCCGCTGACGGGCTCGATGTGGCTGAACACGCGAGGTGCGCCGTGGTCGAGCGCGCGAGTCAGGCCGAGGGAATCTCGACGTCAGCGACGTCAGCGACGTCAGCGGTCGTATTTCACCGTCGACGGGACCACCAGCGGTGGAGGAGCGATTGCGGGCTGCGACGGCGCCGGAGCGGACTCATCGGTGTCTCCCGAGCCCGGCTGGCTCTTGGGTGGTTGGCCGTGGAGCTCGCGGAGCCGGGCGGGCGCGGGCTCGACCGCCGTCGGGGCCTCCTCGGTCCCCTCGCCCTCCCCTGTCGCGACAGGGGGTATGCTCACGGCGGGCGGAGGTGGGACGAACATCCTCGGCACCCGGATGGAACGGGCGATCGACGCGACCTCGGGGAAGCTCGTGGCCATCCGCTCGACAAACGCTGCACGGGCCGCATCATCGGGGGCGGTCGCCGACGCCTTCGCGACCCGCAGCGCCGACCAAAGCTCATAGTACCAGGCGGAGAGGGAGGCATGCGCTTCCAGCAGGTCACGAATGGTATCCTCGGAAACGATGATGTTCTTGCCCATGGGCGAGAGGATACATGACCGAGCGGCGCCTCCCACCTGGTTCGAACGGCACAATCCCCGAGGGCTCGGCGCCGGGCGGCCGCTCCGCGAGCGCTGCGGTGCACGGCGCTCGCCGCGGCGCCGAGGCGCCGGTGGACGGCGGCACGCCGCTCAGGATCATCACCTATAACGTCCGCTATTTCGGGCACGGCACGCGGGGCATCGCCTCGACCAGCGCCGCGATCACCCGGATCGCGACGACGCTGGCGGGGCTGTCCCCGTTGCCCGATCTCGTGTGCCTCCAGGAGGTGGAGACGCAGTCGCTGCGCTCCTCGACGATGAACCCGCGGTGGCACCCGGAGGAGACGCAGATCGAGCGCCTGATGAGCGAGCTGCACGCGGCGCTGGCGCATGCAGAGCGGCCCGAGCGCTACGTCGCCTACTACTTCCCCGCGCACACCTACAGGCTCACCTCGCGGACGAACATCTACACGACCGGGCTCGCGGTGATCGCGCGCGACACGTTCCGCATCGGACACCACAACGCAGAGCGCCCCCACGACATCACCCACCGGCGGAGGGTCAAGAGCCTGAAGCAGACGCGCATCTGCGCGCACGTATCGTTCGAGCACGAGAGCGGGCAGAGCTTCGATGTGTTCAACACCCACCTCAGCCTGCCGAGCGTGTTCTCGAGGGAGTTCTGGACGGGCGAGGCGCGGATGGGGTTCGGACCGAACCAGCTCGAGGAGGCGCGGGTGCTCGCCGACTTCGTCCGCCGCGAGCAGCGGACCGACAACTTCGTCGTGGTCGGCGACTTCAACTCGCTGCCAGGCTCGCCGGTCGATCGCTTCCTGCGCGAGGAGATCGGCTTCGTGGACGCGTTCGCCAGGGTCCGCTGCCTCTCCGAGCGCGAGGCGCGCGCCTTCCCGACGGCCGGCTTCATGAACCTGCGCATGCACCTCGACCACGTGTACTCGTCCGAGCGCCTCGAGTGGATCGACTTCGCGGGCACGCACCCGTTCGGGCACAAGGGCGCGTTCGCCGGGCTCTCCGATCATGTCCCGCTGATCGCGCGCTGCCGCCTGCCGGGCGACTCCGGCTGATCGCCGCGCCGCGCTGCCCGCCCCGAGCGCGGCGCCGGGCGCTCACCCCGGCAGCCAGAGCAGGTCGTCCATGATGGGCTCGAGGCACGCGGAGATCTGCGGGCCGAACTCGCCGCCGCACGCGAGCTTGCCGAAGCAGGCGCGGACCTCCTGACGGCCGCGGCTGTTCATCGCTCCGATCGCCCGCTCGAGCTGCGGGCCGAGCCCCTCCTCCAGGCTCTGCCGGCAAGTGTCGTAGTCGAGGTCTCCGCACCCCGCGAGGCGGCCGCAGAGGACGGCCATGAACGGGGCGAGATCGGAGCGCGGGAGCGTGGTGGCCGTCATCGCCTCGGAGCCGCAGCGGCTCACCTCCTGCGCGTAGGCGGCGGTGAAGGGATCGCCCTCGAACCGCCGCAGCGCTGCCAGCGAGCACTCCGAGGTGGCGCGGAGCATCGCCGGCGAGGCCATCGTCGTCATCTGGGTGCATTGCTCGAACTTCGGCCAGCCCTTCGCCTGCTCGGTGGCCCGCTCGTAGAGCTCCTCGAGGTACACGCACCACGCGCGCTGCGCCTCGCGCTGCTGGCGCTGCTCGACGGTCGCCTTCCGCTCCCCCCGGCCGTCGCGCGCCTCGGGCGCGGGCCGCGCGGGCGCCTTCGCGGAAGCCGCAGGCGGCGGTGAGCCACCGCATCCCGAGGCGAGGGCTGCAGAGATCAGCGAGGCCGCGCCGAGCATGGAGAAGGCGACGCGGGAGCTGCGACCACGGATTGTGCCTTTCACGAGAGCCTCCTTCGTCGGACAGGCTGCGAAGCAGCTTTCCTGGCCATCGAGGCCATGCGCGTGCAGAACCGGCCCAGCGACGGTGCACGTGCACAGCCCAGGCCACGCGCGCGCCGGTCGACGCGGCCGCGAGCGAGCGGGAGCGCTCCGGGAGCGCCGCGGCGGACGCGGCGAGCGCCGCGGCGGACGCGGGAAGCGCCGCGGCGGACGCGGGGAGCGCCGCGGCGGAGCGGCGGGGGGCTTTGCTCGATCAGCGGCCGGCCCGAGAGCCGGGCCGCTGGCCGATGAGCAGCTTGAGCTTGAAGAGGGCGCCGATCTGCCCGCGGTCCATGGCGATGCGCGGGAAGTTCAGGGGGTCGAAGGACGAGAGCATGCAAAGGCCGGAGTTGTTGGTGAAGCCGATCTCGAAGCCGGCCTCCTTCACGGCGCGATGGAACGCGCCGCACAGGCTGTATCCGACGGGGTACGCGACCGCGTGCACCGCCTCGTTCAGGGCCTCGGAGAGGACGCGGCGGGAGCGCGCGAGGTCGCGCGTGGCCTCGTCGGGCGACAGGGTCTGAAGGACCCGGTGGCTGTGGGAGTGCGACTGCACGTCCATGCCCGCCCGCCGCAGCGCCGCGATCTGGTTCCAGTCCATGATCGTCCTGGCCGCGAGCGCGCGCTCCTCGCAGAGATCGATCGACACCCCCGTGGCGCGCTCGATCTCGTCCCACAGGCGCCCGATGTCGACGCCGGACGTGCGCTTGAAGGTCTGGCAGACGCGCGTCGCCGCGGCGATCGGGTCGCGGAGCGGCTCGAGCACGAGCGTCGTGGGGTAGGCGATCTCGACGCGCGCTCTCCGGCACCGGTGCATGAGGAGCGCGACGCGGTCCCACCAGAAGAGGCGCCCCCTGTCAGGGTACTCGGTGGCGATGAAGAACGTGGCCGCGACGCCGGCGCGCTGGAGGAGGGGCAAGGCGACGTCGTGGTTGTCGCGGTAACCGTCATCGAACGCGACCATGACGGGGTTCGGCGGGAGCTTCCGGCCCTTGGCGAAGAGCCGCACGTCCCGGAGCGACACCACCGTGCAGTGCGCCTTGATGACCGCGAGCTGCTCCTCGAACTCGCGCGCGCTCACCTCGGCGACCCCCGGATCGAGCTCGTCCACGTCGGAGAGCTCCGCGATGCGGTGGTAGGTGAACACGGAGAGCACGGGCAGCCGGAGCTTCGCGCGCAGCCACAGGAAGCGATCCAGGAGCCCGAGGGTGTCGAGCACCCCGGCGGCCAGCGCGCGACGACCGCGCGGCATCCCCCTGCGAATCCACGTCAGTGGATGTGCGGCGACGTACACGAATGTATTCCAGCACACAAACAGCGTCGGTGCTTGCTTTCCGGAGCGGCTCCGAAGGAAACGCTCCTGTGCGCCGTCTGGTGGGCCGCCGAGCGGGAGAGTTCGGTTCGGCAGCGGACGATGCGGCTAGACTGACGGCCGATGTTCTCGACGGACGCGCCCCAACCTGATTCGGCCGAGAAGGCGTCCCAACCTGGGTCGGCTGGGGACGCCCCCCAACCTGGGTCGGCTGGGGACTCGCCCCAACCTGGGTCGGCTGGGGACGCG
Source organism: Sorangium sp. So ce887 (assembly GCF_051521455.1). NCBI lineage: Bacteria > Pseudomonadati > Myxococcota > Polyangiales > Polyangiaceae > Sorangium > Sorangium sp. So ce887. The sequence goes on from NZ_CP150354.1 coordinate 10,175,378, forward strand.
CCCCAACCTGGGTCGGCTGGGGACGTGCCCCAACCTGGGTCGGATGGGGACGTGCCCCAACCTGGGTCGGATGGGGACGTGCCCCAACCTGGGTCGGCTGGGAACCATCCGTCGAAGCCGATCTCGCCGCTCGGCACCATCGGAGTTGCGCTCACGACGGCAGCCGTCGTGTTTGCGCTGGGGATTTACGCGGTCGAGACGAGCCTGACCGGGCTGGAGACGCGCAGCCGAGAGGCTCTGCCGGCAAAGACGGCGGTCGGCGGCCCTGCGCGCGCCATCGCCGCAGCATCGAAGCAAGCGGCCGCCCCCGAGCAGCTGGCAGCCCCGCCCCCGGCGAGCACGACCGAAGCTGCGGCACAGGCCGCACCACCGCCGTCGGGCGCCGAGCCGCCGGCGCCTCCACCACCACCGAGCGCCGAGCCGCCTGCGCCTGCAGCACCGCCGAGCGCCGAGCCGCCTGCGCCTCCACAGCAGCCGGCCGTCGAGACCGGAGCGAGCGCTCCGCCGATCCCACGCCCCGGCTACGGCTTCCTCAAGCTCAACTCCTCCCAGAACGCGATCGTGTACGTGCTGGGCGTGGCGGTGGGGCCCAGCAATCAGCCCATCGAGGTGCGCTGCGGGCGCCGCTTCGTGCGGATCGGGGAACCGACGCCCGACGGCACGCGATGGCTCACCGAGGGCAGGAGCGTCCGCATCAAGTGCGGGGCGCTGACGGAGGCGAGCTTCTGAGCTCGTCCGCGCCGCTCTCGGCGGTGGCGAGGACGAGATAGGTGACCGAAGCAGCCCCCGCGCCGAGGAGCGCTTCCCGGCACGCCGCGAGCGTGGCGCCGGTCGTGGCCACGTCATCCACGAGCGCGACCCTCCGGCGCTGGACGCGCTCCGGCGCGCGGACCCGGAATGCCCCCGCCACGTTCTGCAGGCGGAGATCGCGCGAGAGCTGCGCCTGCTGCGCGGTGGACCGGACACGGCAGAGGGCCCGCGGGGCCAGCGACGCCGGAAGTCCATCAGCGACGTGCGCGGCCAGCAGGGCCGCCTGGTTGTACCCCCGCTCGGCGAGACGGCGCGGATGCAGCGGCACCGGGACCACAAGGTCGACGCTCATCCCCGCCTCACGCGCCGCGCCGAGCAGCAACCGGCCGAGCGGACGCGCGAGATCCGGGCGATCTCCGTACTTGAAGCGCCGGATCCCCTCCGCGAGCGACCCGCCAAACGGGGCGAACGCGACGAGAGCGGCACCCGCGGCGGCGCTGGAGCCCACCGCCTCTCGCGCCGGGCGCTCCGCGTAGGGCACGGCGGTCCGCGCGCAGTCAGAGCAAAACACCGCGGCATCTGCGATGAGCGCGTCACAGCCAGCGCAGGACGGCGGGCTGAGCGCACGCGCAGCGGCGGCGGCCAGGAAACGGACGGCGGCGACGAGGGCGTGGGAGGGGCTCATGGGCTGCCAGCCCCATCGTCGTCAGGAGCGGGCGCGCGGTTGCGCGAGCGGACGAAAGAAGATCTCTTTGCAAAGAACGCGCGGTACGATCGCGGAGCCGTGGATCACGTCCTGAAATTCAGGCGCTCTCGCAGGGGGAGGAGGGGCCGCCGTTGAACGCGTGGCGATGGACGGATGAGCGCGGCGTCCAGCGGCTCGTGAGCACCGCCGAGCTGCGCAGCGCGCTGGCCACCGGGGTCATCCCGGGCTCCACGCTCGTGTGGCGCCAGGGTATGGAGGTGTGGGCGCCGGCTTCCAGGCTGCCGGAGCTCGCCGACGCCGCGCAGCTCCGGCGCACGCCGGAGGCGAGCGCCGCTGCGCTCGAGGAGCCGCGCGCCGGGGAGTCGGCTCGCGACAGCAGCGCGACGCTGGAGCTCGAGCTCGTCGAGGAGCTGGACCCGGCGCCCGCCCACCCCGGTCAGCGCACCGGCCCAGCGTCCCCGGACAGGTCCGCGAACGAGCGGAGACCGGCGGCGCAACCGAGCCGTGCCACAGCGCGCCCGCAGCCGCCGCCCCCGCCGCCGCGGAAGCGCGAGTCCATGAGGACGCTCACGGGGGTCGATGTTCCGGCGAGCGCGCCAGCCAGCGGACAGAGCGCTCCGATCGTCGTGCCAGCGGCGGGCGGAACGTTCGACGCGGGGGTCGCTCGCGCGATCACGCAGCTGCCCCGCTACGACGGTTCCTCGACGGGCGACGAGGGAGCGCCCGCTATCCCGCGCGCGCCGAAGCTCCCCTCAGCGTCGGAGGAGCACGAGGACACGTCGTCCGGTCAGCGTCCGGCCGGCGACACAGACGTGGCCGCGGGCGGCGCCGGCGCGACGAGGGACGGCGACGAGCCCCCGGCGCCGAAGCGCGCGCCGGGCGCGGCAGCACCCAGCAGGCCGGGCGCAGCGCCGAGAGCCGCGGGCTCGTCGCCGCGCGCTGCGAGACCGCCCCGGCCCCCGCCTCTCCCTGTCGGCCGCGACGCAGCGCCCGCCGGCGCTGCGCCGCAGAACGATGGGCGCAGCAGCGCGGATCCGGGCGCGGTCAAGCCTCTCTCGGCAACGCCGCCCGCGCCGTCGAGCTCCAGCCGCGGCACGAAACGGCCCGCGCCAGCGGTGGGACGCACCGTGCCGCCGCCGCCCGTGCCGGTCCGGTTCCCCGCGGTTCCGGCGAGGAGGCCTTCGGGCGCGCAGGCGCCCGAAGCGCAGGCTCGGACGGCGGCAGGCGCGAAGGCCCTCGTGCGCCTCGGCTCGCTCCCCGCGCCGCCGCCGCGCCCTCCCGCGGAGGCTCCCCACGCGACGCCAGTGGCGCCTCCGCCGCTGCCCGTGCAGCCGGCGATAGCGCTCCCGTTGCCCCCGGTTGCCCCGAGCCCCCCGGCCGACGCAGCGCCCATCTCGAGCGCCGTCGCCACCGCGGCGCTCGATGCCAGTGGACCTCGCCTTGCGACCCCCGCGATGTCCGGCGACGCTCTCCTGTCCCGCAGCGCCGAGAGCACGTCGGTCGACGACGGCCGGGATCCCTCGGCGAGCCGCGCCGGCAGCGAGGCCCCCGAGCCCTCCACCACGACGGTACCGCACCGCGAGGCCAAGGAGCACTCCGCTGCGCCCGTGCCCAGCGAGACGAAGCGCTCCCCCCTGCCCGGCGATCCGTCGACGGGGCGCCGCGAGTACGCGACGATCCCTTCGGCCGGCGTCGGCGCAGGCTCGCCGCAGGGGAGCCCGGCCGCGCGCTCATGGCCAGGCTTGCTGCCCGGGCTGCAGAGCTCGCAGCGCGGTCCGGCAGCCGCCGACGCGCCGCTTTCGCCGGGCCAGCGCTCCGATCGCGGCTCCGTTCCGGGATCGAGCGGCGACCCGCCCGCGCTCGATCCGCGCGCGCTCGCGGCGCGACGCGCTCAGCCGCCCCTCGCGGGCTCGTCGAGCACGCTGGCGCGGGGCGATGGCAAGCGCTTGTCCACGGCGGTGTCCGTGCCGGTCTCGTCGCTCATCGGCATCTGCGGGGCAGCGGTGCTCATGAGCGTCGCCACCTTCTTCGCGGGGCGCCACTCCGTCGCAACCCCACGGCGGCCGCCGGTCGCGACGGCGCGCCCCGCGCTCGGCGCCGCGCAGGACGTCGCGCGCTCGGCCATCCCCGTCCCGCTGAAGCCCTGCTGGGTGGCACGCCAGCCGCAGCAGTGGGCGCCGCTCGTTGCGAAGAGCATCCCCTTCGAGGTCACGGCGACGAAGGGCGGCAAGCTCCTGGTGGGCTACGCCAAGAGCGCCCTGGAGGCCGTCGGCCTCGAGGTCGATCCCGCGACCGGGGAGCGGAGCGAGCGGTTCTCGAACCGAGAGGCCGCCGACATCGTGAGCATCTCGCCGGTCGAGGACGCCTTCACCGTTCTCACGTCAGCGCAGCAGGCCATCCGCTCCCCGGTCAACGTCCCGGGGCCACGGCCATTCGTCGTCGGTCTGGCGGACGGCGCCGTGGTGGCGGCCGACAACCCCGGCGCCACGCCTTCCCGGCTCTGGCCGGTGCAAGGCGACGAGCCGCTCGAGTCGCCGCGCGCGCTCGCGGCCGGGGCCCGCGGTTACGCCGTCGCGTTCCGCCGCGAGAAGACCGTGTGGACAGGCTGGCTCGACGCCGAGCGCAGGCCCGCCGGCGAGCTCACCCGCGTGACGGGCTCCGGAGGCGCGATCGGCAAGCCGTCGCTCGGATGGAACGAGCGCGCGCTCGCCGTCGTCTTCGCCGATCGGCCGATGGACGGGCGATGGGAGATCCGCGCCGGGCAAGCCGCGTCGGGCGATATCCCCGCGTCGACCCAGGTGATCCCGCTCCCTTCCGGCGGCCCCGGCGGCGACGCGTTCGCGCCGGACATCGCGGGGCTCAGCGATGGCCGCTGGCTCCTCGTGTGGACCGAAGGCCCTCCAGGGAGCCGCGCCATGCGCGCGCAGACCTTGGCGCCCAATTTCTCCCCGATTGGAGATCCGATCGCGCTCTCGCCCCCCGCCGGGAACTTCGGCCAGGGCGTGCTCGGCGTCTCGCCGCGATCGGGCTACGTGGGCGTGGTGTTCCTCTCGAAGCCCGCCGCGAGCTACGAGCTCTGGGGGGTCATCCTCCAATGTGGATGACGAGGACCTCGGACGGCGCGAGCCGGCTCCGGGCGGCGGCGCTGGCGCTGCTGCTCGTCGCGCCGCACGCGCCAATGATCGCGTGCGCCGCGCAGATATCGCAGATCGAGCAGGGTCGGGCCCTGCGCACGGGCAAGCAGCCCTACGACGAGTTCTTCGAGGCCGCGCGCGCGCTCCGCGAGGAGTCGCTGAAGGCCGAGGAGCTCGCGGACGCGGCGCAGACCGAGCTCGCGCGCGCGCTGGGGGTCGATCGGAGATCGGCCGACGATGCGATGCTCGACGCGGCGCGCGCGCGCGCGGCGAAGCTCCGCGCGTCGGGCGTGCGGCTCCACGTCGAGCTCGTGCCAGAAGCGCGGCTCGTGAACGCCCGGGGCGGGCGCTCGCCCGACGCGGACGACAGGGGCGTCATCGAGGCGTTCGAGGCGTCCTTGAAGAGCTCCCTCGCGGCGGCGAAGCAGCTCGACGAGCTGTCGAGGCGCGCCGCGGAGCTCGAGAAGAAGCGGGCGTCGCTGGCAGCCGAGTCGGCCGAGGTCATGGCGGGCGATCCGCAGCGCCGCGATGTGAAACGCGAGCTCGCGGCGGCCGAGCGCGTGCTCGCCGAGGCGGGCGCATCCGCCGAGCGGCACGCCGGCAGGGCGTCGAAGCTCGCGCTCGATCTGGTGCTCGCGGTCGATGCGGGCAGCGCGAGCGGCGCACCGGCGCGGCGAGGCTCGGCGAGGCGACCCCTGTCGAGTCAGCCTGCCGGCAGCGCCAAGGCGCCGCCGCAGCGCGGGAGCGGCGCAGGGGCCGCGCCGAAGCCGCCGAAGCCGCCGCCGCACGGCGAGGACGATTTCGATCCCTGACGCCGCCGGCGCGGCGGCTCGCCTTGCCCGACGCCTCGCCTTGCCCGACGCCGGCACCGCCGAACAGGAGCGGCGCTGCTTCCCCACTTGTCCGACGAGCGTCGGGACGCCTATCCTCCGCGAGCGATCCAGGAGCGCGGCCCGCCTGAACGCCGCGCGCCGGGCCGCGTATCTGCCGTTCGACGACCCCGCGCTCCGGCCCTCCTCGCTGATGATCCGATCCCTGCCGTTCGCCTCCATCGCTCTGGGATCGGCGCTCCTGGCGATCGCGCTCGCGCCCCGGACTGCGGCGGCTCAGGCGCCGCCGCAGTCGGAGGGCGTGCCCCTCGGCGGGTTCACGTTCCGCCCGTCGGTGGAGCTCCGGCTCCGCGGCGAGTTCCGCCGGTACCCCGTGGACACGGGCGGCGACGTCTACAGCTCGAACGCTGTGCTCGCCGAGGGCTTCGGGGGCGCGCTGCCGCCGCTCCTCGACACCGGCAACGTCGTCAAGACCCAGTGGTTCTTCGCCCAGCGCGCGCGCCTCGGTCTGGCCGTCGATCACGGGCCCGTCACGGGCGTCCTCACGCTGCAGGACGCGCGGGTGTGGGGGAGCGACGACGCGATCTTCGTCGGGGCGGGCGAGCCGTCCCTCCCGGAGACGGCGCCCTACGAGGCTTACATCGACCTGCACACGCGCTCGGGGCGCCGCGCCTTCGTCCGGCTGGGCCGGCAACGGATCGCGTGGGGCGACGGTCGCCTGATCGGGGCGGACGACGAGACGCTCACCGCGCGCTCGCTCGATGGCGTGCGCGCAGGGGTGCAGCTCGGCAACGTCGACCTCGAGGCGATGGCCGTGCTCCTCGCGGCGCCTGGCGGCGCTCCGCCCGAGGTGGCCGGGACGCGCAAGCCCATCTCCGCCGGGACGGGGACGCAGCTCTATGGCCTGAACGCGATCTGGCGCGTCGCTCCCCTGCTCCACCTCGAGGCCACGGCGCTCGCGCGTATCGCCCGCGAGCCTCGGCCGAGCTGGCTCACGCCCGGAGATACCGTGGTCCTCGACGCGCGCGTCTCCGGCGAACGTCGGGGCTTCCGCTATGCGCTCGAGGGGGCCTACGAGCTCGGCCGCGTCGCCACCTTCGGGGCCGACCGCCCGCTCGGCGCGTTCGCGGCCGCCGCGCGGGCAGCGCTCGAGACCTCCCTCCCCGCCCGCCTCACCTTCAGCGCCCGCGGCGCCTACGCGACGGGCGACGACGGCGCGCTCGAGGAGGGCGAGACGCAGCGCCGCTTCGATCCGATCCTGCCCGACGCGCAGGACAACCACGGCCCCATGGGGCTCTACGCGTGGTCCAACATGATCGAGGCGGGCGGAGGCGTCCGCGCCTCCCCCCTCGACGCGATGACGGTCGCCGCCGGGTATACGTTCGTCGGCCTCGCCTCGTCCGGGGGCAGGTGGGTGACCGCGCGCCTCCTTCCAGTCGGCGCCGCCGCTGACAACGAGAGCCGGACGCTGGGCCACGAGATCGACATCTCGCTCGCCTTCCAGCCGTGGGAGCCGCTGCGCTTCGCGCTCGGCTACGGCCTGTTCATCTTCGGCGACGGCGCCCAGGCGATCGTCGGGAAGGCGAACCGCGCGCACGACGACGGCCGCCCGGTAGACCTGCAGCAGTGGGCGTTCTTGCAGACAACCCTGAGCGCCCCCTGAGACGAGCCAGCGCTGCGCTGGGCCGCGCGCACCGCCGTGCTGAGCGCCCCCTGAGACGAGCCAGGGCTACGCTGGGTCGCGCGCGTCAGTGTGCCGCGTACGCCGCCGTTCGGAGGTGAGGGGGATTCGAGGCGTCTCGAGTGCCGCGCCGTGCCGTGTGGCACCGCGGCGGTGCGGGGGGCTCGCCCTGTTGGCCGGGCGCGGCCCCCGCGCGCTTCGCGATCAGGTGCTCGGGGCAGGCTTCGGGGTGCCGAAGATGCTGGCCGCGCGGCGCTTCTCCTTGGCTGCGCGATCGCGATCGCTGTAGCTCGGGATCACGACGCGCTGGCGCTGCGGCAGCTCGCGGCCGGAGACGATGGCGTCGACCTCCTCGGCGTCCAGCGTCTCGCGCTCGAGGAGCGCCGTGGCGAGCCGCTCGAGGATCTCGCGGTTGTCGGTGAGGAGTTGCCGCGCCTCGGCGTGGGCGTCGAGGATGAACCGCCGCACCTCATCGTCGATCTGGTTGGCGATCGTCTCCGAGTAGTCGCGGCGCCGGCTCGTGAAATCGCGCCCGAGGAACACGCTCTCCTCGTCCGAGCCGTACGAGATCGGCCCGATGACGTCGCTCATACCGAACTCGGTCACCATGCGCCGCGCGAGGTTCGACGCCTGCTTGATGTCGTTGCCCGCGCCGGTCGTGAACTGGCCGAAGATGATCTCCTCCGCGACGCGGCCGCCCATCAGCACCGAGAGCCGCGCCTTGGCGAAGTCCCGCGACATGCTGAGCCGGTCCTCCTTCGGCAGCTGCTGCGTGAGGCCGAGCGCCGGGCCGCGCGGGATGATCGTCACCTTGTGGACCGGATCCGAGAACTTCTCCAGGAGCGTCGCGACCAGCGCGTGCCCGGCCTCGTGGTAGGCCGTGGTCCGCTTCTCCTCGTCGCTGATGACCATGCTGCGGCGCTCGGCGCCCATCATCACCTTGTCCTTGGCCATCTCGAAGTCGCTCATCGTGACGACGTCCTTGTCCTGACGCGCCGCGAGGAGGGCCGCCTCGTTGACCAGGTTCTCGATGTCGGCGCCGACGAAGCCGGGCGTCCCGCGCGCCAGGATCTCCATGTCGACGTCCGGCCCGAGCGGGACCTTCTTCGTGTGGACCCGGAGGATGCCCTCGCGGCCACGCACGTCGGGGCGGTTCACGACGATGCGCCGATCGAAGCGGCCAGGCCGCAGGATCGCAGGGTCGAGGACGTCGGGGCGGTTCGTCGCGGCGACGATGATCACGCCCTCGTTCGACTCGAAGCCGTCCATCTCGACGAGCAGCTGGTTCAGCGTCTGCTCGCGCTCGTCGTGACCGCCGCCGAGGCCCGCGCCGCGGTGGCGGCCGACCGCGTCGATCTCATCGATGAAGATGATGCACGGCGCGTGCTTCTTGCCCTGCTCGAACAGGTCGCGCACCCGGCTCGCGCCGACGCCGACGAACATCTCGACGAAATCCGAGCCGGAGATCGAGAAGAACGGCACCCCCGCCTCGCCGGCGATCGCGCGCGCGAGGAGCGTCTTGCCCGTCCCGGGGGGGCCCATCATCAGGACGCCCTTCGGGATCCGGCCGCCGAGCTTCTGGAACTTCTTCGGGTCCTTGAGGAACGCGATGATCTCCTCGAGCTCGTCCTTCGCCTCGTCGATGCCCGCGACGTCGGCGAACGTCACCTTGTTCTGCGCCTCGCTGAGCAGCCGGGCGCGCGACTTGCCGAAGCTCATCGCCTTGCCGCCGCCGGCCTGGAGCTGGCGCATGAACAGGTAGAACATCACGAGCAGGAAGATCGTCGGCAGGAGGTACATGATGGCCCCCGGCCAGAACGGAGAGGCGTCCTCCTTCTCGAAGAACACCGCGACCTTGTTGTCGACGATCGTCTTCGTGATCTGGTCGGCGTTGTCAGGGCCGATCGTGACCTTCTTCGTCTTCGCCCCGCTCTTCGGGTCCTTGACCCAGAAGGTGTACTCGCGGTCCTTGATGGTGACCGACTCGACGTGCGGTTCCTGGTCCTTGGCCTCGACCTGGACCTGGGCCATGAACTCGCTGAACGCGACCTGCGTGGCGGGCCGGGAATCCGGGCTCAAGAACTGCCAGATCGCCAAGAACATCATGATCAGCAGAACCCAGAGCAGCAGCGTCTTGTGCGATTGCTTCACGAGGACCCTCTAAGCTCGCGCGGCGAGCCGGCGTGTACCGAAATTGTACGCGTGTTCCAGTCAGCATGCCACCCGTCAGCTCGGTCGTCGACCGCGGGTCTTCCCCGCGGTGACACGGCGAAAAAGGGAACTCGACAGGGGGCGCGGGTAGGGTGCATGCGGTCAGGCCCCGCGACGTACAGACCTGTCCTCGATAAGCACGCTGGACTCCTCTGGAAAGCCCACGGCAATCTCTCCGCCGCCGCGAACCCGGACGCGCAGCGGCCGCCCGAGCTTGCGAGCCCGCTCGATCGCGAGCCGCTGCGCCCGGCCGAGCGGCACCGAGAGCGGCTCGCTGCCGCTGAGGACGGCCGGCTCTCCGCCGGAAGGCCGATCTTGGCCGGCAACGAGCATGTCCGAGAGCGCGCAGAGGTGCTCGACGATCGCCGGCGACAGGTCCTCGAGGAGCGGGAGGAGCTCGCGACGAACGCGAACGCGGGTGAAGCGGGGGTCGCCGTTGCTGGGATCCTCCGCGAAGGCCAGATGATGTCGGCCGAGGTGGGCCAGCACGTCGGCGCGGCGGGCGAGGAGCAACGGGCGGATGAGCTCGACGCCGGCTGCCGAGCCCGGCTCCACACCGCTGCACGCCGCGCCGGCGGCCTCAGGCCAGAGCGGAGCGCGCGGCGGCAGCACGGCCAACCCACGCGGCCCCGCGCCTCGCAGCAGGCGCAACAGCACCGTCTCGGCCCGGTCGTCCGCGGTGTGACCGGTCGCGATCGCGCGGGCGCCGTGCGCCGCCGAGGCAGCCGCAAGCGCGGCGAACCGGGCGGCTCGCGCCCTGGCCTGGAGATTCGCGCCGGGCGCCACGTCCACACGGGTGCTGGCATAGGGGACGCCGAGCCGCTCGGCCAGGTCGCGCGCGATCGCGAGCTCGGCCGCGGCCGCCGCGCGCAGGCCGTGGTCGACGCCGTGCGCGACGACCTCGTGGCCGATCCGCCGCCGGAGCAGCGCCAGGACGTGCAGCAGCGCCGTCGAGTCGGGGCCTCCAGAGCAGGCGCAGAGGACCACGTCGCCGCGAGCGAGCAGCCGCTCGTCCCGGATCAGCCGCTCGGCGAGGCGGATCAGCGACGGGGGGTGCGACCGGCCCCGCCTGGGCGGCGGGGCCGGTCCGGGGGACGGGCTCATCGCAGCTCGAACGCCTTGCAGAAGATGATCTCGTCGCGGTCGTCGAGCGACGGGCTCACGTGCGGCGCGACCGGGTAACCGAGCGAGCAGCGCGGCGCGCGCTCAGGAGGCGCGGCGACGCCCTCGTCGCGCTCGGTCTCCGCCGGATCGAACGAGGCGCAATCGGGGCAGGCGAACACGAGACGATAGCGCCGCGCCTCGTCGCGGAGGCGCTCGTCGAGGTGGTGAATCATCCCCGCAGCGTAGCGCAAGCCGCTGGGCGGAGGCGCCGTGCGGCCGCCCAGCGGCCCTCGGTCCGGGCTCGGCGGCGCTGCCTGCAGCGCGACGGGCTGACCGGTGGGACCGCGCAGCGCGGCGAGCTGCCCCGTGAGACCGCGCAGCTCAGCGAGCCGACCGGCGGGCGCGGGTGAGGCGGACGATCGATTCGATGTGGCTCGTCTGAGGGAAGAGCTCGACCGCCTCGATGTCCGTGATCTCGAAGCCGCCGCGGAGAATGACGCCGAGGTCGCGCGCCAGGGTGGCCGGATCGCACGAGACGTAGACGACCACGCGCGCGCCCGAGGCCGCGATCGCGCGCGCCGCGCCGGGCGCCCCGCCGCGCGGAGGATCCAGCACCACGACGTCGGAGCGCGCCGGGATCGGGACCTGATCGGCGTCCGCCTCGATCGCCTTGCCAGCGAGGCCGCGGGCGGCGAGATTCTGACGCAGGCAAGCGACCGCGTCGGGCGAGAGCTCCACCGCCGTGAACGACGCGAGCCCTGGAGCCCCCGGGGCGGAGGCGTCGGCAGGCGCGGCGACCGGGGAAGGTCGCGGCGCGCCGCGCGCGAGGAGCGCCGAGAGCGTCCCGCTGCCGGCGAACAGCTCCAGGACGTGCGGCGGCCGGGTCGAGTCGAGGTGAGCGAGCTCGGCGACGCGGCGGGCGAGCACGGCGCCGCCCTCCTCGGACGGCTGCCCGAAGCCGCCCGGCGCGAGGAGCAACGGCAGGCCGTCGGCGCCCAGGATCGCCGGCCGCGGATCACCGAACGACGCGGCCTCGCGCGCGCCGTCCAGCGTGACGCGGGCGCCGGCCCACGCGCCGCGGGCCGTGCGCTCGTCGAGCAGCTGCCACGCGGCCGGCGGGAGCTGGCCGCGCCACAGGATCTCGACCACCGGGCGGCCCGAGGCGCCCTGCGAGATGAGGACATCGCCCTCCCCCACGGCCCCGCGGAGGACGCCGGGCAGCTCGCCCGCGAGCGGCGCGATCGCGTCGACCAGCACAAGGCAGCGGTCGATCGCCACGACGGCGTGCGTCCTCGGCGCGCGGTAGCCCACGCGCACCTCGCCGCGCTCCGCGCGCGCGAAGAGCCGCGCGCGCGATCGGTAGCCGAGCGGCTGGGGCGCGGGATGCACACGGATCGGCGGCAGATCGGCGTCGGTGAGCGAGGTCGCCCGCGCGATCGCTTGCCGGAGGATCTGCTCGTGCGCGGCCTGCTGCGCCTCGACGCGGACGTGCATCCAGTCGCAGCCGCCGCAGGCGTCCGCGAAGCGGCAGGGCGGAGCGATGCGGTCGGCGCTCGGCTCGACCACGCGGAGCAGCCTGCCCCTCGCCGGGCGCGCGCTCCGATCGAGCTCGACCTCCACGAGGTCCCCCGGCGCCGTCGCGGGGACGAAGACGACCTCGCCCGCGAGCCGACCGACCCCCGCGCCGCCTGCGGCGAGCGCATCGATGCGCAGCTGAGCTCGCTCGCCGGCGCGGGGCCGCGCCCTGGCACCGCTCGAGCGGCGCTGAACAGTCTTCATCCCTTCATCGTAACGCGCCGCAGGCCCGTCGGGTCGCGGTGGACGAGAGAAGCTTCGCCGACGAGGGCGAGCTCGCGCTCGCGCCGGTCCCCTGCGGACCCCACGTACGCACCGGAACGCGGCTGGCCGGTGGTGGTCGCGCCGGTCGAGGCGGGCGGCGCAGCATCGACGCCCCTGGAGGGCGAGGGCTGCACGGTCATCGTCTTCATGTAGATCAGCGCTCCGATGCCGATGACGCACAGCGCGGTGAGGGCGATGACGGCGACGAGCACGAGCGTGTTCCTGCCGTTTCCCTTGGACACCGCGTCCTGCGTGGCGGCCCAGATGGCCGCCGGATCGGGGCGCGGCAGGGAGAGCGCTGTCTCGATCTGCGACTGGGGAGGCTGCGCCGGCGCGGTGGGCGCGAACAGCTGGGCCTGCCCCGAGGTCGTCGATACCGGCGGCGGGAACGCCGGTGCGGGCGGGCCGGCGAGAGGCGGAGGAACCTGGGCATAGCCCTGGCCGTTGAACGGCAGCGCGTACGGGACGGCAGCATGCCCCTGCGGCGGCGCGTCGAAGGCAGGGGTCCTGCTCACCTGCCGGTAACGCAAAGCATCGCTCGGGCCATGGGGGACCTGAGCTGGGGTCCGGGGCGGAGCCTGCTGCGGGAGCGCGATCGTGGACGCGAGCGAATCGTCCAGATCGCTGTCCAGGAGGTCCCCCTTGGGGAGAGTGATCCGATCGTCCGTGTCGAGGTCGAGCGGAGGAGTTGGATTCGCCGGGATCGGCGGAGGCGGAGCCATGGGATGGCCGCCGGGCGTGCGCGGTGGGCTCGCGTACCCGGGCGGCGCGCCGGGACGCACCGTGGGAAGAGCGGACCGGACGCCGCGCTGAGAAGGCGGCGCTGGCGCCCGCTCCGGCACCATGCCGGCCGCCGGGCGCAGCATCGGGCGCTCGCCGTGCGGAAGCGACCGCACCGGCTCGGCGTGCTCGCGCGTCGCGACCGTCGTCGGGACATCTTCGTCGTCGTCCATCAGCGACGTGGCCACCATCTGCCGGCCGGCCGCGTCCCGCTGCGGCGTGCTCCCGACCGGCGCGATCCCGCTCGCCGGCGCGGCGTTCTGTCGCAAGACCTGCGGCGGCGTGAGCCGCTCGTGCGGCTCAGGCTCCCGGCCGCGGCCGCGAAGCCCGACGCTGTCCGTGGCCGTGGTCGAGCTTCGCCCGCGCACCTGCTCGACGTTGATCGTGGACGTCACCTCCGCGGCCCATGCGAGGTGCGCCTCGCGCTTCTGGATGCGGTCGACAAACACCTGCTGCACGAAGTGCGCGACCTCTTCGGAGCCGACGAAGATCCCGCTCCTCATCAGGAAATTTTGCAAGGCCCGTGAAAATTCGCGCGCCGTCTGGAAGCGGTCCTGCTTGTGCTTGGCGAGCGCCTTCATGACGACGCTCTCCAGCTCGATGGGGTAGTCGGGCACGATCGTGGACGGCGGCGGGACCACGCAGGCCTGCACCTTCTCGAGGGTGTCGAGATCCGTGTCCATCCGGAAGAGACGCTGGTTCGTCGTGAGCTCCCAGAGGACGACCCCGAGCGCGAACACATCGGTCGTGCGATCGACCTCGATGCCCCGCACCTGCTCGGGAGACATGTACGCCAACTTGCCTTTCAGCGTCCCCGCGCGGGTGGACGACAGCCGATCGGCGACCTTGGCGATCCCGAAATCCACCACCTTGGTGTAGCCGTCGTAGGTGAGGAACAGGTTGTGCGGCGTCACGTCGCGGTGCACCAGGCCGAGCAGCTGGCCGTTCTTTCCACGCAGCTCGTGGGCGGCGTGAAGCCCCTCTGCCGCATCCGAGCAGATGCGCGCAGCGAGCTCAGGCGAGAGGCGCAGCCGGCGCTCCTCTGCGCGGCGCATCACCTCCCGGAGCGGCTCGCCGTGGAGATACTCCATGGCGATCCAGTAGGTGTTGTCGTCCTTCCCGAGGTCGAAGACCTGCGCGACATTGGCGTGGTTGATGCCAGCCGCGATGCGCGCCTCGTCCAGGAACATGTCGACGAACTGATCGTCCTCGACCAGATGAGGGTGGATCCGCTTGATCGCGACCCATTTCTGGAAGCCGCCCGGACCATCCATGCGGGCCAGGTGAACGCTCGCCATTCCGCCCACCCCGATCTCGTCGACCACGCGGTAACGACCCAGGAAGTAGGTCCCCTGCTGCTTCTCGGACTCCTTCGCGCGCGCTTCTGGCGATGAATGGGTCGACCCGGGGCTGTGAGGTCCGCCCATTCGTGATGCGGGTCGCGGCGGGGGTTGGGGCATGAGCGGTCACTACTTTACCGCGAGTTCGCGGCGCTTTGCCATGTCGTCTCGGCCGGGAGACCTGGCAGATGGTCAGCTTCAATCCACCTGGGTGCTGAAGGTTCCTGTCCCGACAGGTGGGACGCCACCAGAGACCCAGGACGGAGTGGCGACGGGCTCAGGGGAACGGTTGCCCAGGTTGACCTCGCTCGAAGTAGAACCGGAAACTCCCGGTGACCCGCGAGAGGAGCTCCTGCGGGATGGCGTCCGCTGGATGGCCGAGCCCGGCGTCGCGAGGATCACCGACCCAGATGTCGAACGTCGCGTCCGTGTACTTGTCGACCGCGGCCGTCTCGTTGGGATCGCCGCTGAACAGCGCATGGAACTTGATGGTCCCATCGACGGCGTAGAGCACGATGTTCTGGTTGTGGCACGACCGCTGGAGGTAAAGCGCCATGTGGACGAGCGGGGCGAGCCCCTCCGGCTTCGGCGTCGGCGGAGGCGAGCCCGGCAGCTCGACGCCGGGCGGGAGCCCGACGCTCAGGTCGACGTCGAGCTTGTTCACCTGCTCGTCCCCGCGGATGAGGCCGACGTCGTCGATCAGGACCGCGAGGCCGTCCGAGACCTCCTGGAGATCGCTGCCCCGCTGCACCCGGATCAGCAGCGTGGAGCGGTAGGGGACCGCGGCGAAGAAGTCGGGGCGCATGTCATAGCTGTCGTCCCAGCAGCCCGCCGCCCGCAACCGCGAGCTGTAGACCTCGCCGTCCCCCTGCCCGAGCGAGCACCCCAGCGAGAGAGCGCAGGCAACGGGCACGAGCAGGCGAGCCATCACGACGCCGCCCCCGCGCGAAGGGCGGCCTGGATGCGGCCGCCGCCGAGGACGCGGTCGCCCCGGTAAATCACGGCCATCTGACCGGGAGAGACGGCGCGCACCGGGCTGGCGAACCGCGCCACGAAGCTCTCCGCGCCCGTCGCAGGGTCGCGCCGCCGCTCGATGACGCCGGGCGCCCCCTCGTGCCGCGCGCGGACCCGCACCTCGGCCTCCAGGGGGAAGACCGCGTCGTCGCACCACACGGCGTCGGTGATCTCGGCGCCCGCGGCGTAGAGGTCGCCCTCGTCGCCGAGGTGCACCGCGCCGGACCCCGCGTCGAGGCCCACGACGAACGCGGGGCGGCCGAGCGCGACGCCGATGCCCTTGCGCTGGCCCACCGTGAACCCGTGCACCCCGCCGTGCGACCCGACCACGCGGCCGTCCCGATCGACGATGGGGCCGGGCCGGAGCCTGTCCGCCGCGCGCTCGGCCACGAAGGGCGCGTAGCGGCCGGAGGGGATGAAGCAGAGCTCCTGGCTCTCGCCCTTCTCGGCGCCCGGGAGCCCGCGGGCGATCGCCTCGGCGCGCACCTCCTCCTTGGTCGAGTCGCCGAGCGGGAAGAGGAGCCGCGACAGCTCGTCCGACCGGAGCATGTGCAGGAAATAGCTCTGATCCTTGTGTCGATCGCGGCCGCGGTAGAGCCGGGCCCCGCCCTCCTCCACGACGACCCGCGCGTAATGGCCCGTCGCCACCCACGAGACGCCCAGCCGCTCCGCCAGCGGGAACAGCTCCCGGAGCTTGACCGAGCGGTTGCAGGCCACGCACGGGCTCGGCGTCTCGCCCGCGAGGTAGGCGTCGACGAACGGATCGACGACGTGCTCGCGGAACAGGGCGCGGCGGTCGAAGGTGTAGTGCGGGATCCCGAGGTGGTCGGCGACCCGGCGGGCGTCGTGCTGATCCTCGGGCGCGCAGCAGCGGCTCTTGACGCTGCCGTCGTCGGGGTAGTCCCAGAGGTGCAGCGTCACGCCGACGACCTCGTAGCCAGCGTCGCAGAGGCGCGCCGCGGCGACCGCGGAGTCGACGCCGCCGCTCATCGCGATGAAGACGCGAGCCCCCGGGGAGGGCCGCTCACCGGGCTGCGCCGTACCGTCGGCCTCTCGGACAGGAGTTGCCATTTCCGTTCTTATAGCGTGAATCGCTCGCCGCGGTCGGGCGCCACGGGCGAACACGCGCGGGGCAACAGCGCGCAGCCGGAGGATCAGACCGGCTCGCCGCCATTCACCCTTGGCCACGCGAGCGACGCGCGTGTACCGTCTGCCAGATGCCGAGCGGGGTCGTGCTCGTGATCGAGGACGAGGAGTATGTCGCGGACCTGCTCGCCACCGCGATCCGCGAGGCGGGTTACGAGGTCATCTACTGCGCCACCGCGGAGGCCGGGCTCTCGACCGCCTGCACCCTGGAGCCCGAGTGCATCGTCTGCGACGTCGGCCTGCCCGACCACGACGGCTACTGGGTCGCCCGCAACGTCCGCACCCAACCGTCGCGGGTGTCCGTCACCCCCTTCCTTTTCCTCTCCGCCCTCGACGACCAGCAGTCCCGCCTCGAGGGGTTCCACGTCGGCGCCGACGTCTACATGACCAAGCCGTTCCGGGTCGGCGAGGTCGTCGCGCAGATCGGAGCCCTCGTGCAGATGGCGTCCCGCCTCCGCCAGCGGCGGGACAGCCTCATGTCCATCCCTGCCTCCGTCGACCAGACCGCGATCGAGGGCGACCTCAGCCAGATGTCCATCGCGACGGTCCTCACGGTCCTCGAGATGGAGCGGCGGTCGGGCGTGTTCGAGGTGAGCAGCAAGAAGCGGCGCGCGCAGCTCGACATCGCCGAGGGGTGCATCGTCCACGGGACCGTGGGCGGCACGCGCGTCTCGGCGCTCGCCGCGCTCCGCACCATGCTGGCCTGGAAGGTCGGACGGTTCGCGTTCATTCCGGGCAGCCGTCCCGTGCCGTCGGAGCGAAAATCCATCGCCGCCTACCTGCTCGAGGCCACCCGGCTCGAGGACGAGAGCACCCGTGTCGAGCTGCAGCTCTCGCCGTCGCGGCGCCGCCCGGAGCCCCGGATCGCGACGACGGCGCTCGGCGGGCCGTCGTCCCTCCTGGACGACGTCGCGCCGCCGTCGTCGCGCGCGCCGCTCGAGGAGCGCCTGCGCCGCGGGCCCGGCGTCACGCCGCGGAAGGCGGCCGACGGCGTCCTGACCCTCTCCGATGTGCCGCCGTCGCTCGAGCTGAGCTTCGAGCTCGAGGCTGCGTCCCCGGGGGCGCCTCCGACGCTGCGCTCGCTCGCCCGCATGGCCGCGAAGCCGCCGTCGAGCCGGCGCGGCGCGGTGGAGAGCGAGCCTCCCACGCTCCCGCGCGGCAAGAGCTGGCCCTCCCCGTCACGACCGCCGGCCCGCCGCTCGACCGAGTCGCCGCCTTCGCCGGCCCGCGTGGGCGAGGGGCAAGGCGCCGTGGAGACGGACGACCTCTCCCGCGGGACCCTCGCTCCTTCGACAAGCCAGCCGGTGAGCGACGAAGGTCCGCCGCGCACGAGCCCGGTCCCCCAGCGACCGGTGCCCGCCAGGCCCCCCCGCCCCGACGCGAAGAAACGTTGAGAGCGGGGAGTCGACCCCCCTCCCCCTCGGCCACCCCGGACGGGGGTCGACCGCGAGCCGATCGGGCTCCGCGAAGGCGCCAGGCCCCAACCGACTAGAGCGTCGCCTGCCGCTCCGCCTCGCCCGGATCGTGGTCGCGCAGGTAGCTCAGGTTCACAGCGTTCACGACGGCGTGCGCAAGGAACGGCCCGACGAGCGACCCCGTCGCGGCGAAGATGGCGCCGAGCCCCGCGCCGACCACCATGGCCCACCCCACCCAGACCCAGCGGCTCGGCCCGCGTATCTGGTGCGCCAGGCCGAAGACGAGCGCGCTCAGCAGCACGCCGAGGAGCGGCGTCAGGAGCCCGCGGAAGAGCAGCTCCTCCCCGAGGCTCGAGAGCCCCGCGAGGAGCAGGACCTGGCCGAGCGAGAGGTCCAGCGCGACAGGGCGGAGCTCGCTGTGCAGCCGCCGCGCCCAGTCGAACCGGGCCACGGCGATGCGCGTCATCACGACGACCCCGGCCGCCAGCGTGAGACCGAGCGCCGCGCTCATCAGCGACGCGGCCAGCGGCGGCAACGACAGCCACGGGCTCGGGTGGATCCACGGCAGTCCATCCCGCAGCACAAGGGCCAGCGCGATCGCCAGCGCCGCGAGGACGAGGTAGCCGGAAGCCGCGCGCATCGTCGCGTCGGTCCGGCCGGTCCGCGCCCATCGCGAAGGCATGTCCCATCATGGCACGCCGCCAGAAGCCGGTGAAGCGGCGCGCACCCTCACGACCCCTGGCCGAGCGGCTGCAACCGGACTACGTCGACGGCCATGCACGCGACCGTGGTCATCTTCCCGGGCTCCAACGCCGATGCCGAAATGATCCATACGCTCCGCGACGTGCTCCAGGTCCGCACGTCGACCGCCTGGCACCGCGACGCCGAGCTCCCCGCTGGCACCGACCTCGTCGCGATCCCCGGCGGGTTCTCCTACGGAGACTACCTGCGCTGCGGCGCCATCGCGCGCACGAGCCAGATCGTCCCCGCCATCCGGCGGCACGTGGAGCGCGGCGGCCTGGTGCTCGGCGTCTGCAACGGGTTCCAGATCCTCACCGAGGCGGGGCTGCTCCCGGGAGCCCTCACCCGCAACGCGCACCTCCGCTTCGAGTGCCGCGACATCTTCGTGACGCCGCGCGCGGAAGGGCCGTTCACGAGCGGCCTGCCTCGGGTGCTCCGCCTGCCGATCGCCCACGCCGAGGGGCGGTATCAGGCGGATCCGGAGACGCTCCGCAAGCTCGTCGAGGATCGCGCCATCGCGCTCCAGTACTGCAACCGGGAGGGGCTGGTCGGCGGGGACGCGAACCCCAACGGATCGGCGATGGACATCGCCGGCATCTACGGCGGGCCCCGGCGCAACGTGCTCGGGCTGATGCCCCACCCCGAACGGATGAGCGTGCCCTTCCAGGGCTGCGCGGACGGGCGCGCCCTGTTCGACGCCGTGCTGCACCACGTGAACGGCGCCCGCTCGGTATCCGCCGCGAGCGCGCCGTGAGCCAGGCGTCGGCCGGCGACGCCCGCTGCCGTGTGTGCGCCGCGGCGCTCACACCCGGGAGCGATCGCTGCCCCCAGTGCGGCGCGGACCAGCGCGCCGAGGCGTGCCCGCACTGCAGCGGCGTGGCCGGCGTCTCCGCGCACCCCGAGCTGCGCTTCCGGTGCGATGTCTGCGGCGGCCCGCGCGTCCCGGTGACCGACGCCCGCGTCAAGCGATCCGGCCGCGAGCTGCCGCTGCTCCAGAAGGCGCGCGCCGCGGCCTCGGCGCGCTCGGTCTGGCGGGCCGCGGGCATCGCGGCCAGCGCGCTCTTCGGCTTCGAGGTGTTCCTCTTCGCCGTGCTGCTGCTCGTCCTCGACGCGAGCGTCGGGCTCTTCGCCGCCGGCCTCCTGACGATGGCGCCCGTCGCCGCCTTCGCCCTCTTGTCGTTCCGGCGGGCCAAGTCGCGGAGCCGGGACATCGCGCCCGCGCTCGACGCCGCGTGGGTCTCCGTCGCGTCCGACGTCGCCCGCCAGACCGAGCGCCCGCTCACCGCCGGCGGGCTCGCCTCGACCCTCCGGATCGCCGAGCCCCAGGCCGAGGAGCTGCTCGCGCTGCTCGAGGTCAACGACGTCGTGCGCGGCGCGGTGAGCCCCGCGGGCGAGTTCGGCTACGCGCCGAAGCTCCGCGTCGGCGCCTCGCCGGCGGGCGAGCTCGGGGCCGGCGAGGCCGGGGCCGAGAGCGCGGCGCACGCCCTCGCCGCCGAGGACGAAGCGCTCACCGCCGAGCCCCTGACGCAACGGACCGCCCATGTCGAGCCCGCGAAGCGCTGATCCCAAGCCGAAGCCGGACGCCCCGCGGCAGAAGACCCGCGCGATCGGGCCTGCGCCGCAGGCGCGCCGCGCCCTGACCCACGTCGGCGGCGCGACGCGGCTCGAGGGCGACCCGGCCGACGCGGCGATGCTCGCCCACGCGCTCGACGTCGCCAGCTCGAGCACGGCGGAGGAGGCGGCCCGCGCCCACGTCCACGGGTTCCACAGCTACCCGGCGCGGATGCATCCGGACACGGCCCGGCGGCTCATCGAGGCGCTCTCCAGGCCGGGCGAGCGGGTGCTCGACCCGTTCTGCGGCAGCGGCACCGTCCTCGTCGAGGCCCGGCTCGCGCGCCGGGCAGCGATCGGCGTCGACGCGAACCCCCTCGCCGTGCGCCTGGCCCGCCTGAAGGTGCAGGACAGCACCCCGGGCGAGCGCGAGCGGCTCGTCGCCGCGGCCCGCGAGGTCGCGTCCGCCGCCGATGAGCGCCGCAAGGCGCGCGCCGGCCCGAGCCACCGGTACGGCCCCGAGGACGTCGCCCTGTTCGAGCCGCACGTGCTGCTCGAGCTCGACGGGCTCCGCGTCGGCCTCGACCGCCTCGCGGGCCACGGCGCCGACGCGCTGCGCGCGGATCTCGAGCTCGTCCTCTCGGCCATCCTCACGAAGCTCAGCCGCCGCACGTCCGACACGTCGGAGCACGAGCTGCCGCGGCGGATCGCCGCCGGCTATCCGGCGCGGCTGTTCATCCGCAAGGCCGAAGAGCTCGCCCAGCGCCTCGCCGATGTCGCCGCGCCGCTGTCCGCGAGCCCGCCCGCGTTCATCGAGGAGGGCGACGCGCGCGTGCTGCGCGGCGTCGAGCCCGGCTCGGTCCACCTCGCGGTCACGTCGCCGCCCTACCCGGGCGTCTACGACTACCTCGCCCACCACGAGGCGAGGCTGCGCTGGCTCCGGCTCCGGAGCGCCCGCTTCGAGCAAGACGAGATCGGCGCCCGCCGGCACCTCGATCCGCTCGGCCCCGACGCCGGCCGCGTGCGCTGGCGCGAGGAGCTCGGCGGCGTGCTCGTCGCGCTCGCGCGCGTCCTGCGGAGCGGGGCGCCGCTCGTGCTGCTGCTCGCCGACAGCGTGGTGGCCGGCGCGCCGGTCTACGCGGTCGACGTGGTCCGGGCCGCGGCGTCCGGGGCGCGCTTCGCGGTCCGCGCGGTCGCCTCGCAGCCGCGCCCCCACTTCCACCGCCCCACGGCGCGCGCCTTCCAGCGACGCCCGCGCCACGAGCACGCCATCCTGCTGATCCGCGCCTGATCCGCCGAAAATTGCCCCGCGGCGCGGGCCCATGGCAGGGTGCCCCGGCCTCGAGCAGGGCGTGACGCGGCCGGCACCGGCCGCCGGCGACGCCCCGGGCGCGCGACGATGGCAAGAGCACTCCTCGGACTTCTCCTCCTGTGTGGCACCTCCGTCCTCGGCTGCGGCACGGCCGGCGGCGAGGCCGGGAAAACCGATCTCGACAGCACGGGGGTCGACGCGTGCGACGGCTACCTGGCCACGATGACCGCCTGCGCCAGCAAGCTGCCCGCGGAGACGAGGAAGGGCCACGAGGCCGCGATCCGGATCGCGCGCGACGTGCTCGAGGCGAAGGCGGAGGCCGACGACGAGGCGCTGAAGGGCGACGCGAGGGCGGAGGCGCGCGGCGCGCTGTCGGCCGCCTGCAAGCAGATGAGCGACGAGGTCCGGGGCCGCGCCGCCTGCGACCGCTGACCGAGCGCGCGGCCACGCGCTGAACGGCGCGCGGGGCCGCTCGCCGCGCGTCACGTGAAGGTGGGCACCTCCGGCGGATAGTACTGCTGGAGGAACGACGCCCACTGCGGGCGCCGCTCGGCGTGGAACACGTCGCCCGCGAGCATGCTGGTGATGAGCTTGCGCATCGTGGGCCGCTGGTTCTCCTCGAACAGGGTCTCCCGGAAGTGGCCCTTGTAGAAGCCCTGCACGACGCCCAGGAAGAGATCGACGGCGTAACGGACCTCCGCCTCGTAGCCCGCGAACGCGGCGCGCGAGGTGTCCCCGGCCTCGAGCGCGCGGTGGATCGCCGTGGCCGCCAGATCGGCGCCCTTGATGGCGAGGTGCGCGCCCGTCGAGAAGAGCGGGTCGAGGAAACCGCCGGCGTCGCCCACGAAGAGCCAGCCGTCTCCGGCGAGCTGATCGATCCGGTACGAGAAGTCGGCGAGCGCTCCCACCGGCCTGGTGCGCCGCGCGTTCGCGAGGAACTCCCGCGCCCAGACGCTCTCGGCGACGGCGCGATCGAAGAGCTCGTCCAGGCTCTCCCCCTTCCTCCGGCTCCGGAGCCAGCTCGACGACACGACCGCGCCGACGCTCGTCACCTCGCCGCGGAACGGGATGAACCAGAACCACCCGTGCTCGAAGATGACCACCTGGATGTTGCCCTGGTGGATCCCTTCCTCGCGGACCACGCCCTCGTAGTGGGCGAAGAGCGCCGTCTTGTCGAGCTCGGCCACCTGCGCCTTGCGCCGCATCCTCGAGGCGAGGAGCGTATCCCGCCCCGTCGCGTCCACGATCACCGGCGCGCGGAGCTCGACGGCGTCGCTCGAGTCGGCGAGCGCGGCGTCGCCGGACCGAGCGCGAGGCCGCGCGCGCACCCCGACCGCGCGGGAGCCGTCGAACAGCACCTCGACGGCCTCCCACGACTCGCGCACCTCCGCCCCGAGCTCCGCCGCGTGCCGCAGCAGCAGCTGGTCGAACGCGTCGCGCTGCACCTGGTAGGCGAACTCGAACTTCGGCTCGAACGCGTCGGCGAAGCTGTACGTCCGCATCCGCCCCGTCGACGAGCACAGGAACCGGGCGCCGTATTTGCGGAGGAAGAGCGCGTCCAGCTTCTCGTCCAGCCCGAGCCGCTCGAAGATCTCGCGCGAGCGCGGCAGCAACGACTCGCCGATGTGAAAGCGAGGAAACCTCTCCCGCTCGAGCACGAGGGCCCGGCGGCCGAGCCTGGCCAGCGACGCGGCGAGCGTCGACCCACCCGGCCCGCCGCCGAGGATGATTGCGTCCCAGCGATCCGTCATGCGCCCGTCGTATAGTGCGTGGAGACGCCCGCGAAAATGCGCTCTCGGCGCCAGCGCCGGGAGCCGACGCGCCCCCGCCGCTCGGGCGGTGGCCCCGCGGTCACGGTGCAGGAGGAAGCGGCGATGCCCACGGTCGTGTTCGAGGCCAGCGCGCTCGGTCCCGCCGTCTCCGCGGAGGCGGGGGCGGGCAGGCTCATCGATGTCTGCGACGACGCGCGCGCTCCGGTCGTGTTCTCGTGCCGCGACGCGCGCTGCGCCACCTGCCGCGTCGAGGTCGTCGAGGGGGAGCAGCACCTCGAGCCGCCCACGCGCGGCGAGCGCGATCGGCTCGAGCGCCTCGGCGCCCCGCCGCGCCTCCGCCTCGCCTGCCAGGCGGTGCTCCGCGCCGGCCCGGGGCTGGTCCGGTTGCGCGGCGTGATCGACGGCGACGGCTGAAGCTGCCCCGGCATTGGCGGGGCTGGCCAACGGTGTTAAGGCAGCAACAGCCACGGCAGCGCCGTCAACGGAGCTTCACCGACCTGCTCCAGGAGCTCGACCGCGGCGCGGACGTGCAGGGGATCGACGTCACCCAGGGGTGGCTCGAGGTCGACTCGTTCGAGGACTACCGTCGCGCCTGGGCGCTCATCAAGGAGTGAGCTGATGTCTCACGGTTCAGGCAGATCGTACGCGCCCGAGCTCGTCGCCGCGCTCAAGGAGGCGGGGTTCGACTTCTTCGCGGGCGTGCCCTGCTCGCTCCTGAAGGGCCTCGCCTCGCTGCTCGACGGCGACAAGGGCGCCCGCTACATCTCGGCGACCCGCGAGGACAGCGCGATCGGGATGGCCGTCGGCGCCTGGCTCGGCGGCCGGCTGCCGATGGTCCTGATGCAGAGCTCCGGGCTCGGCGTCTCGGTGAACGCGCTGGCCTCGCTGAGCACGATGTACGAGGTGCCCACGCTCCTCGTCATCTCCTGGCGCGGCGAGGGCGGCAACGACGAACCGGAGCACGTCATGATGGGCGAGATCATGCTTCCCCTGCTCGATCTCATGAAGATCCCCCACCGCGTGCTCTGCGCCAGCGAGCCGATGGGGCCGCAGGTGCGGTGGGCGAAGGACGTCATGCTCTCCACGAGGCGGCCGGCGGCGCTCATCGTCCCGGCGGGGGTGCTCGAATGAACAAGCTCGAAGCGCTCGCGGTGTTCACGGCGGCGGTCGGGGAGGACGACCTCGTGGTCTGCTGCAACGGCATGATCGGCCGCGAGCTCTACGCGACGCGGGACCGGCCCTCGAATTTCTACATGATCGGGTCGATGGAGCTCGGCCTGTCGATCGGCCTCGGCCTCGCGCTCGCGCAGCCGCGCAAGCGGGTCTTCGTGCTCGACGGCGACAGCAACGTCCTCATGGGCATGAACGCCCTCGCCAGCGTCGGGAGCGAGCGGCCAGCGAACCTCCTGCACGTCGTCCTCGCCAACCGCCCCCACGCCTCGACGGGCGGGCAGCGGACGATCTCGGGCGACGTGAAGCTCGAGTCCGTCGCCAGCGCCGTCGGTTACCGCGCCACGCACCGCGCCGACTCCGTCGAGTCGCTCGACGCGTCGCTGCGGGCCGCGCTCGTGCAGCCGGGCCCGGTCATGGTCCTCGCCCTCGTCGAGGGCGGCGCCGTGAAGGGCATCGGCCGCGTCGCGGAGACGCCGCCGGAGCTCGCCGCCCGGTTCGCGGCCGAAGCGCGCCGATGAGGGCGCTCCTGCTCGCCGCCGGCCGCGGCGGGCGCATCGGCCGGGACGCGCCCAGGTCGCGGAAGGTCGAGCTCGTCAAGGACCCGCGATTCGTTCACGGGAGCATCCTTATCGCCCAGAGCGCGACGCTGAAGCGCGTGAGCGGCGATGTCTCCTCCCGGATCAGCTGCTTTATCTGATCTGCGCTGGTCGAGGGGCGTACGGGAGGCCCCGGGGGCGCTATGGTGTCGCCGTGGCAAGCAGATCCTGGAGCGCGGCGCTCCTCCTCATGGCCGCCGGTTGCACCGCCAGCGTGGGATCCATCGGGGCCGTCCTGGGGAGAGACAACGAGTCGCAGGCGCTCTACGTGCGCGACGTGCCGCGAGGGCTCGCCGCCGAGCGGGCCGGGCTGCTCCCGGGCGACGAGCTCGTGATGATCGATGGCGTCTACGTCCGGGATCTCTCGTCGGCCCAGCTGCGCGATCGGCTCCGCGGCGCCGTCGGGAGCGCCGTCGAGATCACGGTCGTGCGCGGGGGCGACGTGCGGCGCGTCCGGGTCGTGCGCAGCGAGCTGAAGGCGCACGAGGGGCTCAAGCCGAGAGAAGAGCAGATCGTGCCATGACGCGCCGGCGGGCGCCTCATGGCGCGGCGAGCTCCAAGAGCTCGGCATAGTGCTTGTTCGCATAGAAGGAGAGCACGTCGACGGCGTCGCGCACCTCGCTCGGATCGAGGTCCTGGAGGCGATACTCGACACTGAGGATCACGTCGCCCTCCTCGTCGGCCGAGAGCTTGGCCATGTTGATCTCGCGGTTCAGCTGGAGGAGGCGCCGCACGATCGCGTCGCCCTCCTCGAGATCCATCGGGAGCCGCACGAACGGGATCACCGCGAAGACGACGAAGGGAGGTGAGAGCCGCACGAACAGAGGGAAGGACCGCTCGGCCCCCTGGAAGTCGCTGCGCAGCGTGTCGGTGGACACGACCTCCACAGCCCAGCCTTCACGCTCGAGGCAGGTCTTGATCTCGTCGAACGTCATGCGTGGCATCATAGCCGCTGGAGACGCGCCTCCGGGAGTGCGCAGGACGGGAAGCGGGAGGCGGACGCGCCGCGATCGCCCGATCTCGCGGGCCGCCCGGCGAGATCCCCGTCGGCGGCGCAGCTCCTTCGTCTGGCGCCGGCCACGGAGGCGCGCCGGCAGGCCACGTGCTGCCCAGGCAGCAGCGCGCGCCGACATCGCGCTCGGGCCGCGCGGGCCGGCCCAGCCGGCAGCGCGTCCGGCCGGCGCTTTTGTCCCCGACCGGCCGCGGCCCGCGTTGACGGTTCCCCGCGCTCGAACTATGCGAGAGATCCGTTTTCGAGCCCGCCGAAGGAGCGATTCATGCGCCGTTACCAGTTCACTTCCGAGTCCGTCACCGAAGGTCACCCCGACAAGGTGTGCGACCAGATCTCCGACGCGATTCTCGATGGCATCATCGAGAAGGATCCGACGGCCCGCGTCGCCTGCGAGACCCTGGTGAAGACGGGCATGGCCGTCGTGGCCGGCGAGATCACGACCTCGGCGTGGGTCGATATGCCGGTCGTCGTGCGCAGCACAATCAAGGACATCGGCTACACCGACGCCTCGATGGGCTTCGACTACGAGACTTGCGCGGTGCTCACGGCGATCGAGAAGCAGTCGCCCGATATCTCCCGCGGGGTCACCGAGGGCGAGGGCCTCTTCAAGGAGCAGGGCGCCGGCGATCAGGGGCTCATGTTCGGCTTCGCGACGGACGAGACGCCGGAGCTGATGCCCGCCCCGATCACCTATGCCCACCGCCTCGCCCGGAAGCTCGCCGATCTCCGCAAGTCGAAGAAGCTCGATTGGCTGCGCCCCGACGGCAAGACCCAGGTCACGATCGAGTACGAGGAGTACACGCCCATCCGCGTGAGCGCCGTCGTCGTGTCGACGCAGCACAGCCCCGAGGTCAAGCACAAGACGATCGTCGACGCCGTGCGGAGCATGATCATCGAGAAGAGCATCCCGGCGAAGCTGATGGATCGGAACACGAAGGTGTACGTGAACCCGACCGGCCGCTTCGTGGTCGGCGGCCCGTTCGGCGACGCCGGCCTCACCGGCCGCAAGATCATCGTCGACACCTACGGCGGCATGGGCCGGCACGGCGGCGGCGCCTTCAGCGGCAAGGACCCGACGAAGGTCGATCGCTCCGCCTGCTACTACGCGCGCTATGTCGCGAAGAACGTCGTCGCGTCCAAGCTCGCCTCGCGCTGCGAGGTGCAGATCGCCTACGCCATCGGCGTCGCGCAGCCGGTCGGCGTGCACATCAACACCTTCGGCACCGGCCGCGTAGGTGACGAGGTGCTCGAGAAGTACATCATGCAGAACTTCGACATGCGGCCGAAGGCGATCATCGAGCAGCTCGACCTGCTGAAGCCCATCTACCGCAAGACGGCGGCGTACGGTCACTTCGGGCGCGACGAGTTCAGCTGGGAGAAGACGACCCGCGCCGCCAAGATGGCCGAGGATCTGCTGCGCCCGACGCTCTCCGCGGTGCCCGTGACCGTGAACGGCTCCGGCAAGAAGGAGTCGAAGCGCAAGAGCAAGAAGGAAGTGGGCGCCCAGGCCTGATCGTCCAGAACGTCCCGCCCGGCGCAGGTGGCGCGGGGCAGCAAGTTCTGGCGGCCCACGTCCCTCGCGGGGACAGAGAGCGCCGGCGCTGTAAAAGCGCCGGCGCTCTCTGCTTTGTCGACGATCTGTCGCTGCGGCTCGCCTCCCCTGAAACGCGCTGGACGCTGGCGCCTGTCCCGGGAGCCGCTGCCACGATGTGCGAATCCGACTCACAAAAAAGCACCGCGCTTCGCCGGGATGGGCTGACTGTTGCTGCGGCTTCTGCTGATAAAATCATCGTCGACTCCCGTATCGCCGGCTCGCCCTGAACCGCCCTGGTTCCATGCGACCTCGAGGAGCACCGATGACACGTTGGTTGAATTTCTTGAGCTTCATGACCGCGGCGGGATGCATGGGCGTGGCCTGCACCGGGAACATCGGACCGGTGGGCGGCCTCGCCGCTGGCGGGGAGGGCGGCGCCGGGAGCACCTCGGGCGCCGACGTGATACCGCCGCCCGCGACGACCGACGCGGTGACCACCACCACGGGGCCTGAGGGCGCGGGGGCAGCCGGGGGCGCGGACTGCGGCGGCTCGCCGGACGACGACGCGGACGACGACGGCTTCACGGAGAGCCTCGGCGACTGCGACGACTGCAACGCGCTGGTCAACCCGGCGGCGCTGGAGCTCGCGACGGTCGGCGGCGAAGGGGGCGCCGCGCCGGAGCCTGTCGACGACGACTGCGACGGCTTCGCCGACAACGTGCCCGCGCCGTGCGACGACGGGATCGCGATCGACGACGAGGATCCGCTCAACGCCGCAAGGGCGGCCGAGCTGTGCAAGATGTCGTCCGGGCCCGGCGACTGGGGGGTGGTCTCGGCCGCCTGGGTCATGGTCGACGGCGCGCCGCCCCCGGAAGGGGAGGAGCAGCGCGCCAACTTCCACCTCGGGCACGGTATCCTGCCCGGGTTCGGGCGCAACGTCCCGCCGAAGGCAGGCGCGCGGCTGCTCGCCCTCTCGAGCGGCACGGCGCGGCAGCAGGACGACGAGGGCTTCGAGAGCCCGGTGGGGTTCAACAAGAAGTACGAGGGCGAGTTCCCCCAGGGCTTCCCGAAGGACCCGCATGGCTGCGAGGGTCTCGTGCCCGCGAAGCCGTCCGACCCGACCGCCATCGAGATCACGATCCGGGTCCCGTCGAACGTCCGCGGCTTCGCGTTCAACAGCTATTATCTCACCTACGACTGGCCGCGTGCCTGCAACGATTTCAACGATTACTTCGTCGCCCTCCTCACGCCGCGGCCAGCCAACCTCATCGATGGGCACATCCTCTTCGACGACAAGAAGAACGCGATGAGCATCAACAACACCCTGATCGACGTCTGTGCCTGCGAGGGCGGCCCGCCCTGCGATCTCGACGTCCGGGTGTACGCGTGCACGAGCGGGACGAGCCAGCTGCTCGGGACGGGGTTCGAGAGCCGCGCTGGGACGGGCTGGCTCGTCACCTCGGCGCCCGTGGAGCCGAACCAGGAGATCAAGATCCGGTGGGGAGCGTACGACGCCGGCGATCACGAGCTCGATTCGACCGGGCTCGTCGACAACTGGGTGTGGCTCACCGAGAAGGACGAGACCGTGGTCACGACGCCCGTCGATCGGCCTGCGCCGGCGCCGTAGGGCGCCTCGCGCCGGCGGCGCGCCGCTCGCCGAGCGCGACGGCGTGCGCGCTGGCTGAGCAGCCCGCGCGTTCCGGGCGGCTCAGGCCGCGACCGGCGCGTCCGAGGTCGCGGCGCCGACGCCGGCGAGCAGCTCCCTGTACCAGGCGGCCGCTTCCGCCGCGCGGCCCGGCAGCGCGCGGCTGCCCCAGAGGACCGAGAGCGTGCGCGTCGTCCCGGCGTGCGTCTTCGTTCGCTGCGAGTCCTTCACGGCGTTGGCGCACGGGCCTTCTGCATCGAAGACGCAGAGGAGCCCCTCGACGTCGATCTCCTGCCCCGAGGCGTTGAACACGTAGCGGGCGCCGGCGGGCGCGACGTCGATGCGGAGCGGGGGCCTTGCGCGGTCGAGATCGATCACGCTGATGGGCAGCCCGGTGTGCAGCGACACGGCGTTGCACGCGTCCACGGCCGCGTTGATGGTCGCCAGCGAGCCCGCCTCGGCGGCGCGGATGAGGTACTCGGAGGCCGGCTTGCCCCGGCCGGTCGGCTTGTAGCCGCCGTGCCGGAGCAGATCGCGGACCGCCGACCGCACGGCGTCGTCCGAGCGGAACGGGGCCGAGGCCTTGTCGGACAGGAGGCCGCGGAGCGCGTCGCTCACCGGCAGCTCGCCGAGCGGCGCGGGGAACGTCGTGACGAAGGCGGCGGCTTCGAGCAGAGGATGTGCCGAGATCGTGAGCACGCGGCGCACTCTACACCAGCGGCGCGGCCGCGCGAGCGGCATCCGCGGCAGACGCGCGAGCGTCGATATCGGCGAGCTCCTCGCCAGAGGCGTAGCTGGGCGCGAACTCGATGAGTGCCTTGACCCACCCCTCCAGATCGTCAATCCCGGCAGCGCGCGCAGATCGAGCCCTTGAATGCCGTGGTCAATCTCGTCCGCTCGCGACGAAGATCGACTACCCTGGCGGGCCGTGGATCCGGACTACACACGCTCGAAGCCGAGGTCGCCCATGGAGCGCCGGCGCTCGGTGGGCGCCGCGGCGTGGGGCCGACCAGGAGGCGCCGCGGCGCCGCTCGCCGAGCGCGTGATCCCATGGCTGCTCGGGGCCGCCGTCGCCGGGTCCGTGCTCGCCATCGGCGCGGTCCATACGCCCACGCTGGCATGGGTATCCTCGGTCACAGCGATCGCTGCCGCGCTCTCTCTCCGCGCCGGCGCCCTCACCGACGGGCCGTCTTCTGTGAAAACGCTGCCGGTGCTCACGCTGCTCGGCTTGACCGCTTATACGCTGCTGCAGACCGCGCCCCTGCCGCTCGCATGGCTCGAGAGGCTCTCGCCGGCGAGCGCCGACGTCTGGTCGCGCGCCCTGATGCCGCTCGGCGAGGCGGCGCCGCGGTACGCCAGCATCTCGCTCGATCCAGGGGCGACGCTGGTCGAGGCCGTGAAATGGCTCACGTATGCTGGCATCTTCATCACCGCGGCGTTCGTCGGCGTCAGGCACGGCGCGAAGCTTGGAATCACCCTCGTCTTCGGCAGCGCGTTCCTCGCCGCGCTCACGACGATCGCCCACGGGCTGCTCGGCGCGACGAAGGTCTTTGGCCTGTATCAGCCGCGCTTCTCGGTCGCGTCGTGGCACATCGGGCCGCTGCTCAACCCGAACAACCTCGCCGGTTATCTGAACCTCGGAATCCTCTCCGGGGTCGGGCTGCTGCTCACGAGCAGGCCGCTCCTGCCGGCCTGGGTTGCCGGGGTCGGGCTCACCGCGATCGTGGGGGTCGGTATCATCGCGTCGTCCCGCGGAGGGCTGCTCGTGCTGCCGCTCGGCCTCGCCCTCTTCGCGCTGCTCTCGCGGCAGAGGCGCGGCAGGCGGCGCTCGGGCGCCCGCGCGCGGGGCCCGGCGACCTGGCTGCTGAGCGTAGCCATCGCCGGCGGCGCGGTGCTGGCCGCGCTCGCCGCCACGAACCGCACCCTCACGGAGATCGCGGACGATAACCTCGACAAGCTGTCGTTCTTCTACTCGACGCTCCCGCTGCTCGCGGATCACTGGCTCCTCGGCATCGGGCGCGGCGCCTTCGAGACGGGGTTCCCTGCTTACCGGCAGTCACCGGGGAACATCGTGTTCACGCACGCGGAAAACTTCGTGCTCCAGTGGGCGGCGGAGTGGGGCATTCCGGCCGCGGCGGCCGCGCTCGTCGCGCTCGGATTCGCGTTTCGCCCTGGCAAGCTCGCGTTGCGCGGGAGCACGGCGGCGCTGGCCGCGTGGGTCGGCTGCATGGTGCTCCTCCTCCAGAACCTGTTCGATCTCGGGCTCGAGGTGCCCGGTGTCACCATCGCGCTCGCGGCGACCCTGGGCTCGCTCTGGGGTGGGGCCCATCGCGAGCGCCCGCGGCGCGATGCTCCGGCAGACGAGCCCGTCGCCGGACGGTGGCGACCGTGGCAGGCGGCGGCGTGCGCCGCGGCCGCCGGGCTCACGCTCGTCGCGCTGATGGTGCGCTTCGGCTGGCGCGACGTCGACCACGACCGCCGGGCGTTGCGCGCTCTGAGCGACGCCGGCGCGGCGAGCGGCGCCGGCTGGCCGCGTTTCCGCGAGGAGCTCCGCGCGGCGATGCTCCGTCACCCCGCGGAGCCGTACTTCCCGTTGCTCGGCGCGGTCACCGTGCTGCAGGGCCGGAGCGAGACCCCGATCCCGTGGCTCCAGCGCACGCTCGAGCGCTCGCGCCGCCACGGGCGCGCCCACCTCCTGCTCGCGGAGGTGCTCGCGTCGCGCGGCGCCAAGGAGCAGGCGCTCCTGAGCCTCCGGCTCGCGGTGGAGGACGATCCCGACGTGGTCGGCGCGGCCGCGAGCCTCGCGCGGCAATGGACCCAGCGCTGGGACGAGCTGCTGCGGGCCGTGCCGGAGGGAAAGGCCGGGGTCGAGATGCTCGAGCGGATGGCGGCCGCGGGGGACCGCCGGGAAGAGCTGGATCTGCGCCTGCGCTGCGCGGAGGAAGCGATCGCGCGCGCTCCGACGCGCGTCGGCGCGCGCTGGGCCGCGGGCAACGCGCTGCTCGCGATGCTGGAGGATCCGAGCTCCGCCCGCTGCGGCGGCGCGGGAGGCGACGAAGCGCAGCGGGGCGTCTGCGAGCGGCAGATCGAGGCGCACGCGGCGGCGATTCAAGAGTCGAAGGGCGACTCGTTCTACGCGGTCCAGCTGCGGGCGCGGCTCCTCCTGCTGCGCAAGAAGAGCGCGGAGGCGGAGCTGCTGCTCGCGGGGAGCTGCGAGCGGCTCGACAACCGGCTCGGCTGTCTCCGCCTGCGGGTCGTCGCGGCGGCGCAGCTGGGCTCTTCCGAGCGGCTCCTCCCTGCGATCCGCGACCTGATGCTGGCGTCGTGCAGCTCCCACACGGCGTGCGCGTCGGCGGCGACCTGGGTCGGCGACCTGCTCGTCGCGCGCAAGGACTACTCGTCTGCCGTGACCTACTACGCGCGGGCGGCGCAGGACGAGCCGACGGAGGAGCGCCTCCTCAAGCTCGCCGACGCCGCGGGCGGGGCGGGCGCGCACGTCGAGGCGGCGGCCGCGCTGGAGCGCCTGCTGCAGCGCCGCGGCGGCCACGACGCCGAGCTGCGCAAGAGGATCCTCGACGAGCGGGCCAAGGCCCTGGCGCCTTCGCTCGCGCCGTAGGTAGACTGCGCGCCCCCTGTGGCCATGCGCGCCTCTGTCCGCCTCCAGCGAAGCGCCTTGTGAAGCTGTCGTCGTTGCCGCGCGCCCTGATGCACGGGGGCACAGGGGTCGCGTTCGCCGTCCTCCTGCCGCGCGCCGTCTCGCTCGCTGCCCAGTGGGTGCTCGCGCTCTCGGCCCAGCCCGCGGCGCTCGCCGCGCTCGCCAACTACACGTCGCGAGGGATGGTCGTCGTCTCGCTGGTCGCCGCCGGCCTCGCGCCCCTCCTGGCGCGCCGGACGCGCGCGCTCTCGACGAGGGCGGGCCGCGCGCTCGCCGGCGGCGCGCTCGCGATGATCGCCGCGATCGCCTTCAGCAGCACGCTCGCCCACGAGCTCGCCTTCGGGCTGGGCGGCACGGCGGGGCTCGTCACCGCGTTCTTCAGCGCGTGCACGCTGCTCGCCGCCGCCTCGCCCAGCATCTGGCCGCTCTTCCAGCGCGAGGGCCGATACCTTCAGGCGCTCGCGGTGCTCCTCGTCTTCTCGCCTGGCGCGTCCATGCTGGCCGCGCTGAGCGGCCGCCCCTGGGCCGTCGCGACGGCCATCGGGCTCGCCGGCGCCTCGCCCGCGCTGCTCCTGCTGCGTCCGACCCGGCTCCGGCGCGCTGCCCGTTATGCGATGCTCATCATCCGGCGCGCTGCCCCGCACTCCATCGCGAACTTCTCGACGGTGGTCGTCTATCCCATCTCGCTCAGCGTGAATCTGAAGTACATCGGCGAGCATCGGGTCGGGCAGCAGGTGCTCTACTGGTCCTTTGCCCTGGCCCTCACGAACGCCTCCCAGGCGTTCGCCGCGCGCGCCGTCGCGGGCGCGAGCGGATCGGGAGACGAGGCGACCTGGCACACGCGCGCCCTGCGCGCGTGGCTGCCGCCGGCGGTCGCGCTCTCGGCCGCCGGTGCGCTCATCTACGCGCTCTTTGCGATCCCGATCCCCTGGCTCCCTCATACGGGGGCTGCGCGTGACGCCATGACCGCGACGATGCTGGTCTCCGCGATGGGTCCGCTCATCACCGACGCCCTGTGCGTCTACTTCTCCGGCCCGCGTTCGCGCCGCGCGCTCCCCATCGGCAGCGTGCTGAGCAGCGCCTGTGTGGCCGGGTGCCTTCTCCTGGCGCCGGAGCCCCTGGTCCGGCATTTCGGCGTGTTTGGCCCGTCGGTGCTGGTCGGCGTGGCGCGCCTCGCCTTCGTGCTCGACGCGCCCATGCGACGGTACGCGCTCGGAGCGATGGTCCTGCTCATCGCCGCGTTCGCCGTCGCGCTGGCGCTCGGGCCGGGCGTGAGCCTCCGGTAACTCGCTGGGCACCGCTGGCCCGTGTCAGGCAGCTATCCACGTCGAGGCTAGGCTCGCGCGGTGCTTCCGCGGCGCGCCGCGCGGTGGCTCGCCGGAGCGGCCGCCGTGGCCCGGGCCCTGCCGAGGGCGAGGAGCGCGAGCGCGATGCCGCCGAGGCCGGCCGTCCACGAGGCGCCGGGTTGCCCGGGCGCCTCGGAGCAGACGCAGCCCCGGCCGTAGAGAAGCGTGTCCCCCGGCAGCGCCAGGTCAACGCCGCCCACGCCGACCCCGCCACCGCCGACCCCACCGGCCCCGGCCCCGGCCCCGGCCCCGCCAGCGCCGACCCCACCGACCCCGGCCCCACCGGCCCCGCCGATGCCGACCCCACCGGCCCCGTCTCCACCGGCGCCGCCTTCGCCCTGCGGCATGCGCACGATCACCCCGTCCGAGCTGCGATCCGGGGAGAGCCCGGCGGCGGAGACCGCGCGGACGCCGACGTAGTACTTCGCCCCGTCGAGGAGCGGCAGCCTGCTGATAGAGGCCTCGGTGACGTCGCCGACTTCCCGCCACGCCGGCGAGCTCACGTAGTTCCCCTCGCCGCCCACGACCGCCACCTGGTAGGACGTGGCCGTCGGGACCTTCGACCACGCCACGTACAGCGTGTCCCGGGTCTCGATCTCGTCGACGTCCTCGCTGGAGCCGCTCGTGCTCGGGTCGATCTCCCAGACGAAATCGGGGGCGGGCAGGTTCTCGTGCCGCAGGTTGTAGAGGTAGCCGTCCGCGACGCTCACGACAATGTCGTCATGGCCGTCGCCGTCGGTGTCCGCGAGGATCGGCGCGCCGACGGGCTCGCCGAAGGCATAGGACCACAGGAGGCGCTCCGAGCACGCGTCGACCGCGTAGAGAAAGCCGTTCGTGGAGCCGACCACGACGGTGGGGCCTGCGGCCGCGAGCCCGGTGAGGTTCTGCGAGATCGCGGCGTCGCCGAGCTGGCCCATGATCGCGCCCGCCTGCTCCGCCGCTTGCTCGTCGGCGAACGAGGCGTCGCCGGCGAGCACGACGAAGCTCGACCGGCCAGCGCCGGGGCCGTCGAGCTTGGTGAACGAGAGGCGCGCCGGGTGCACGAACGAGCCCTCGACGAGG
The DNA here is from genome assembly GCF_051521455.1 of Sorangium sp. So ce887. Classification (NCBI taxonomy): domain Bacteria; kingdom Pseudomonadati; phylum Myxococcota; order Polyangiales; family Polyangiaceae; genus Sorangium; species Sorangium sp. So ce887. The sequence continues at coordinate 10,210,727 of NZ_CP150354.1, forward strand.
AGGGGCCTCCCGTCGCACCTGGCGATCGCGCCGTGCGGGAACGGGCGGCTGCCCACGGGGCCCTTCCAGAGCGCGGCGCTCAGATCGTGCGGCAGCGTCCTCTCGGGGTGATACCCCCCTTGCAGCGTCATCTCGAGCCGCTCGTCTCCCGACACGTCGGCGAGGATCGGCATGAAATAGGGCAACCGCTCCGTGCCCTCGCGGAGGGCGCTGCCGTCTCGGCCCGACAGCACGCGGGCGGAGTTGATCGCCACGGCGACGTCCTCCGCCCCGTCTCCGTTCCAGTCGGCGATCGCGACGGCCTGGGTCCCGACCGAGGCGTTGATGTCATGCTTCCATCGCATCCCGCCGCTCCGATCGAGCGCGAGGATCTCGGTGCGATAGGTGGGATCGACCGTGAGCGCCACGAGCTCGGGCGCGCCGTCGCCGTCGAGGTCTCCGTGCAGCACGTCCCACGCGGGCGGCTTCTGCACCGCGGTCTCGCTCGTCTGTCTGCCGTTCGCGTCGAGCGCCACGACAGCGTACCTCGGCGGATCGACGAGCGGGTGCCGCCGCCTGAAGCACGCGAGGGTCGCCGGCGAGCGGTCGTCGGCGGGCCAGAGGGAGGCGCCGAACGCGTCGATGACGCGCCAGGCCGCCTTGGCCGGCGCGACATTGCTCGCGTCCTCGGACGCGATCCGGAGGAGATCACCCCGGCTGTCGACGACGACCACGCTGGCGGCCGCGTCTCCCGGCGACAGCTTCGCCGCGATCGGAGCGCGGCCGAAGTCCACGTACGCGCCGGGGCCTGTGCTGTAACTGCCAACGCGCAGGCCCGGCACGACCTCGCGCCCCTCGTGCATGAGGTTCGTCGGCGCGAGCGAGGCGTCGAGCAGCGCGACGAACCCGTCTTCGCGGGAGACCATGAGCCGCGGCGCCGCCGGAGACGTCGACGCCGGCACGTCGAGCGCCGCGACGCCGACGCCGAGGTCGACCCGGTAAACCGCGGCAGGCGAGGCCCCGGCCGCGCGCGTCTCGTAGGCGGTGAGCGCCACCGGCGCCGAGGTGGCTTCGAGCACGAGCTCACCGCGCCCGTCGCCGTCGAGATCCGGCGTGACCAGCGCCTGGCTGAGCCCCGTCTGCTGCGCTCGCCCCCAGTCGAGCCGCGTGCGGACGAGCTCCCCATCGAGCGACCAGAGCCGCTCGACGCGCTGTCCGGCTGCGCGGTTGAACCGGAACGCCGACACGCGGTCCTCGCGCGAGGTGATGATCCACTGCCCGACGCCGTCCTCCCCGGGGATCGCGCCCTGCGCGATCTCCTCGGGGAGGACGGCGAGCTCGGCGCCCGTGGCCGCGTCGAGCACGAGCGACGTCCACGCCTCGCCCGTCTTGCCGCTCGCCAGCACCTCGAGCGCGCCGTCGCCGTCGAGATCCCAGGCGAGGCGCGTCGGGGCCCGGGCGTCGCCGCCGTCGTTGGGGCTGAGCGTCTTTCGCCAGACGACGGCCAGCGATGGGCTCTCGCCCGGCCTGTACGCGAGCAGGGAGACCTCGCGCGCCCCCTCTACGCCGAACACCCGATTCTGAAAGCAGAGCGCTCGCTGGGGGCTCGAGGGGTCGCCCAAGGTCACGGCCTCGCACGACGCGCCGCCGAGGTGCGCTCCGACGATCGCGGACTCCGCGAAGACGTCCCCAGCCCCGGAGACAAATAACAGTCTGTCTTGAGAAGACACGAGAAGATCGGCTGTTCCGTTCCCGTCCCAGTCGCCCACGGTGTCGATCGAGGCGTTGCAGCGCGCGCGTTTCGGCGGGGAGGGCAGCCTCTCCACGGCGCTGAACCCCCTCGCGAAGCTGTAGATGACGCCCGGGCTGTCGGTCCGCACCGAGCAGCAGCCGCACTCGTCGAGGAACAGATCGAGGTGGCCGTCATCATTGAAGTCTGCGAGGCGCGCCGCGCCGAGCACGCCGAGCTCCGAAGCGTCCTCCATCCAGAGGATGACCCCGCTCGCCCCATCGAGCACGGCCGCCCCCGCGCCGGTCAAGACGATCACCTCGAGCAGGCCGTCTCCGTCGAGATCCTCGACGGCCTGCAGCGTCCGGAAGCCCAGCGAAGGGGTCCTCCAGCGGGTGAAGCCCTGCGGATCGGAGAGCGTCACGCGCCCTCCGGAGGCGAAGAGCACGTCGAGCTCGCCATCCTGGTTCACGTCGCCTGTGAACACGCTTCTGGACGAGAGCGCTCCGCCCAGGTACGAGCGCCAGTAGGGCGCCGGCTTGACGATATTGCTCGTGGACGGCGTGGCGCCCGTGCGCTGCGGGTCGTGACGGGCAGAAGGCCAGTCTGCGAACGCGTCATTCCCGGCGAAGAGGAGCGCGGAGCACGCTGCCATCGCGCCTGCACGCATGACCATCGATGACCGTGTCATTCTGCTTGTCCTCAGCGAGCGAGCGAGCGGAGCGCGGAGCACGCGGCCGAAGTGTAGTCCATCCCGGCGGGGCGGCAGCAGCGAGCAAAAGTCCTCCCGGCTGGCACCTCTGCCGCGCCCGCGACCGGGCATTCGGGCCGTAGACAGCCCGAGATGCGCATGTTATACTACATCCGCTCCCAATTCGGAACGCCGGCTTGAATTTTGGGGACCTGGGGCGCACCTTAGCCCTCCGCGCGGACCCCTACCCTGGGAAACGCGCCTCAATCGCACGACTTATGGCTGACGAACTCAGAGCCCCCTCGACGTCCCTGTCCCCAAACGACGCTTCCACCGAGCGCTCGTTCGATCTCGTAGCGGCCTTGCGCATCGTTAGCAAGCACTGGGCCACCGCGCTCTCGACGCTGCTCTTCGTCGCCCTCAGCGTGACGTTCTACACGCTCGGGCAGAAGAAAATTTATCAGTCGACGACGACAGTACAGTTCGATCCGAATCCTCCGAGGCCGCTCGGCCGCGGAGTCGACACCGTGGTCGACATGGGCGCTGGGTCGTACTGGAACAACCGAGAGTATTTCGAGACCCAGTACAAGGTCATCCGGTCGATGCGGGTGGCGCTCGCGGTCGTCGCCCGGCTCAGCCTGCAGAGCGACGCTTACTTCCTGCAAGACCTCCCGAGGGAGGCGGCGGCTCCCGCGCCGAAGACCGTGACCGCTGAGGAGGCCGCGGAGCTCCTGCTCGAACGGCTCTTGATCGAGCCGGTGAAGGACAGCCGCCTCGCGGTCGTGCGTTACAACGATGCGGATCGCGAACGGGCTCAGCGCGTGCTCTCGACGCTGATGGATGTTTACATCGAGCAGAACCTCGATGACGCGCTCGCCTCGACGAACTCGGCGGTCGACTGGCTGAGGATACAGCTCGACAAGCTGAAGAACGACCTGGAGGCGAGCGAGACCTCGCTCCACGAATACAAGCTCAGCAATGACATCCTCGACGTGGATTTCGAGGACAAGACCAACATGCTTCGTGAGGAGATGAAGCAGATCAACGACGCCCTCACGTCGGTGCGCACGCGGCGGGAGGAGTTCTCCGCGAGGAACCACGAGCTGTCGAAGGTCGACCCGAACAACCCGACCGACCTCCCCGCCTCGGAGCTCATCCAGAGCCCGGTCCTCCAGATGCTGCGCGCGCGCCAGGAGGAGTGCGTCCGCGAGCGCGACGCGCTCCTCGGCTCTGGCAAGGGCGATAACCACCCGGACGTCCGCGCCGCCAACGAGCGGATTACCGCCAACCGGAGCGCGCTCATCGCCGAGGTCAAGAATGTTCAGGGCGCGGTGAGCCGCGATCTCGCCATCGTGAAGCGCCAGGAGACGGGCCTCGCGGCGCTGCTCGATGACTCGAGAAAGCAGGCCTTCGGGCTGAATTCTCTGAAGATCGAGTACGACCGCCTCCGCAGGACGAAGGACAACACGGAGAAGCTCTACCAGCTCGTCCTCGAGCGCACGAAGGAGAGCGATCTGCAGCGGATGATGCGGGTGAACAACATCCGCGTCCTCGACAGGCCGAGCCTCGCGCTCACCCCGCTGCGTCCCCGCGTCGGGACCAACATCGCGGTCGGCATCTTCGCCGGGCTGCTCCTCGGGATCGGGGCGGCGCTGGGGCGGGCGTTGCTCGATCGCACGCTGAAGACGCCGGATGAGGTGGAGCGGGAGCTCGGTCTACCCCTCCTGGGCCTCCTGCCGGAGTTCGACAAACGGGGCAAGCAGGAGGCTGAGCTCCGCAAGGCGAACCGCCGCGGCAGGCGCGCTGCCCAGCCGGGCCGGCGCGAGCTCGTCGTCCATGATCAGCCGAAGAGCGGGATCGCGGAGGCGGCCCGCGCGATCCGGACCAACCTGCTCTTCATGTCGCCCGACCACCCCTACAAGACGCTGCTCGTCGCGAGCGCCGGGCCCGCGGAGGGAAAGACGACGGCGTGCTGCTGCATCGCCGTCGCCATGGCGCAGGCAGGACAGAAGGTCGTCCTCATCGATTGCGACCTCCGCAAGCCGCGCCTCCATCACATCTTCGGGAAAGGCATGGAGATCGGCGTCACGAGCGCGCTGCTCGACGACTCGGTGGTCGACGACGAGAGCGCGCTCAGGACGGAGGTGGAGAATCTCTATGTCATCCCCGCGGGCCCCATCCCGCCGAACCCGGCGGAGCTCCTGCACAGCGATCGCTTCAAGGCGCTGCTCCGCAAGCTCCAGGGCCGCTTCGACCGCGTGCTCATCGACAGCCCTCCCCTGCTCGCGGTGACCGACGGCACCGTGCTGTCCACGCTGGTCGACGGCACCGTGCTCGTCGTACGAGCATCCGTCACGACGCGCGACTTCGCGCGTCATGGGATCCGGGCGCTCTACGACGTCGGGGGCAAGACGGTGGGGGTCGTGCTGAACGCCGTGAACCTGAACCGGCAAGAGTACGGCGCCTATCACTACTACGGCTACAAGAGCGACGACCCTTACCAGACGCCTGCCGAGCCGGCGCCCTCCGACCCAGCGGGCCCGCCTCCGCCTCCCCTGCCGAATTGAGGAGCGCCGGCCCTTGCTCTCCTTGAGGCTCCCCGGCGCACGGGGCATCCCCCGCGCACACGGCGCTCGGCGCGCCGCCAAGGCAGCCCCCGCCGGGGCGAGGACGCGCCGCGTCCGGCTCTGGGTGACGATGCTCGTCGCCGCCCTGGCGACGCTCGGCCCCGTCCTCGAGGGGACGCTCGGCAACGGGATCGGGTGGACCGTCGGCCTGCTGGTCCTGATGCTCGCCCCGTCGCTCGCCCGCGCCGGCGGTCCCCGCTTCCATCCGCTGGATCCGGAGACGTACGTGCCGGCCACGTACTTCCTCAGCGTCGCTTACACTCCCGTCCTGCGCCTGCTCATGTCCACTGGACTCCATCTGTCGAGCCGTGACGAGGCGGCCATGGAGGTAGCCTACGTCGGCGCAGCCGGATGCGCGATCGTGTGCACCGCCCTGAGCCGGGCCCCCGAGGCGCCGAACCTCGATCGCCTGGTGCCGATGCACAACCCGAAGGCGATCCTGGACCAGGACTGGGGGACAATGGCGCTCGGAGCGCTCGGGATCGGGCTCGTATTCGCGTGGATCGCCTCGATCGGCCTGGGGAGGTTCTTCACGCTGAGCTACGGGGCCACCCACCTGGAAGGGCACGGCAAGGGCCTGTTGATCTCGGGCTGGTACCTGATCCAGATCGCGGCCGTCTACTTTTTTCTCCGGATCGCGTCGCTCCGCAAGGCCCGCCTGCGGGTCCCGATGATGGTGTACGTCGCCGGGATGCTGCTCCTCATGACCTTCCTGCTCAACACGGCGACGGGGCGGCGAGGCCCTCTCATCTTTGCTATCCTCTCCGTCGGGCTCGGGTTGCATGCTTTCGGTGTCCAGATCCGGCGCCTGTGGCTGGCCATCGGCATGGTGGGCGTCCTCTTCTACGGCATCGCGATGGACGGCGCCCGGTTCAAGCAGGGCAGCGGGCTCGCCGCGCAGATCGAGTCGGCGGTGCTGCGCCTCGATCAGACAGAGAACGTGCTGGAGATCAGCGAGCTCCAGCGCGTCTACGATAACCTCGTCAACATCGTGAACGAGAGGCCTCCCCTCGTAGACTACCCGGGCGAGAGCTGGATCAACGCCGTCCTCATCCTGGTGCCCAAGCCGCTCTGGCACGAACGGCCGCTCGCGCTATCGGAGCGCTATGTCATGTGGATGGATCCTGACTTTGCGCGCCACGGCGGCGGCTTCGCCATGAGCGCTGCCACCGAGGGATACCTGAACCTCGGTCTCCTCGGTACGTTCATCCAGATCGCGGTGATGAGCGCCGTCTTCTTCATGCTGCCGCTCGTCATGGCAGCCGCGCGCGAGACGCCGCTGTTCGGCCGTGCGACCGCCGCGTGCCTCGCCTCGTTCGCGTACTACCAGTTCCGGGGCGAGCTCAGCTCCCTGCTCAAGATCACGCTCACGCTGGGGGCCGCGATGCTCGTGGCGGTCCTGGTGGCCTCGGTCGTCAAGCACGTGCGGCACAAGCTCTCTGCAATGGGTACAGTGCGCCATGGACCCGAGCGGCCCCTGCACCACACACGCCTCGGCCGGCCGTCGTCGAGCCAGTAGGGTCCCCGCGCTGCCGTCCGGCGACCGACCGACGGCCTCGCCTCGCTCCGACGCGGCGGCGGCCGCGGGCGCGAACGGCTCCACCAAGAGAACGGCTGAACGAACCCCCAACGAGAACGTGGCCTGAAGCGCCACGCGGACCATGCGCATCCTTTACGTCTCCCCTTACTTCCCGCCCGAGCCGGGCGCCCCCGCGGCGCGCGTTTCGGAGCTCGCCCGAGCCTGGCGCCGCACTGGGCACGAAGTCACCGTCCTCACAGGCCTTCCGAACCACCCGACCGGGGTCGTCCCGCCCGAGTATCGAGGTCGGGTCCGCATCGAGGAGGACTTCCATGGAGTGCGGGTCCTCCGCACGTGGATCTACGCCGCCGCCAACCGGGGCAAGGTGCGTCGCTCGCTGGCGTACGGCTCGTTCGCCGCCTCCGCGCTCACGCTCGCGCAGCTCGCGTTGCCCCCGAGCGACGTGCTCATCGCGACGAGCCCCCACTTTCTCACGGCCGTGGCCGGCTACGGGCTCGCCAGGCTCCGCCGGCTGCCGTTCGTGTTCGAGGTGCGCGACCTCTGGCCCGAGTCCATCGTGGCCGTGGGCGCCCTCCCGGCAGGGCATCCGGTCGTGCAGGGGCTCACCATCGTCGAAGAGCAGCTCTACCGGGCGGCCGACGAGATCGTCGTCGTCACGCAGAGCTTCCGCGAGCGCCTCGTCGCCCGGGGCGTGCCCGCCGACAAGATCGACGTCGTCCGCAACGGCGTGGATCTCGGTCGCTTCACGCCGTCGCCGCGCGACACGCCGCTCCGGGCGAAGCTCGACCTCGGGGACCGCCTCGTCGTGGCGTACGTCGGCACGCACGGGATGGCGCACGGCCTCTCCGCGGTGCTCGACGTGGCGAGAGGCCTGCTCGCGCGCGACGACATTCGCTTCCTCTTCGTCGGAGAAGGGGCGGAGCGGGCGAGCCTGGAGGCGCGCGCACGTGAGCTCGGGCTCACCAACGTGACGTTCCTCGGCGCGCTCCCGCGCGACGCGATCACCGAGGTGTACGCCACCGCCGATATCTGCCTCGTTCCCCTGCGCAAGACCGAGCTCTTCGAGACCGTGATCCCCTCCAAGATCTTCGAGATCCTCGCCATGGCGCGCCCGGTCGTGATCTCGGTCGACGGCGAGGCACGGGCGATCGTCGAGGAGTCGCGCGCCGGCATCTTTGCTCCGCCCGAGGACGTGCCGGCCATGACCCGGGCCATCGTCGAGCTCGCGTCCGATGCCGACAGGCGAAGGCGCATGGGGGAAGCGGGGCGGTCCTACGTCATCCGTTCGTTCGATCGCGACGCCCTCGCGCGCGACTACATCGAGGTGCTGGAGCGCGTGGTCCTTCGTTCGGGATCTCGCGGAGATCAGCGGAGGAACAGGCCATGAACCTCCCGCGGGTCGCCCGCACCGTGGCGCAGCTCCACCCGGTTCAGGTGCTCGCCCGTCCGATCGCGCTCGGTCAGCGCGCGCTCGGCAAGGTCCCCACCGCGGCGCGGCCTCCGCGCCTCCGCCCCGGCTTCGCCCCGCCGAGCGCGCGCTTCGCGGCCTTCGCGGACGCCGAGAGGGCGCGCGGCGGCGCGCGCCTGGCCGCGATTCCCGAGGGTTCGCTGCTGCATGCGTACGAGCGCGCCTACGGTTATGAGCTCGGGGCCGACCCGACGCTCCAGGCCCCGGGCACGTGGGACGCCCCCATCGCGTCGCATCCCTTCCCCGCCTCGGTGCGCGCCCGCAGGCTTGCGGTCGCCGCGCGCCTCGGGCGTCCTGGGCTCTCGGCCGAGCTGGCGCGCGCTTGTCGGGCCGTCGCGCTCGGCCTCGAGCTGCACCTGCTCGCCAACCACCTGCTGGAGAATGCCCTCGGGCTCGTGTGCGGAGGCGCGGTCACCCACGGGATCGAGGCGGAGGCGTGGTGGACGCTCGGCTCGGCGCTCCTCGCCTGGCAGCTTCCGGAGCAGTTCCTGGACGACGGCGGGCACTTCGAGCTCTCCGTCTCGTACCACCTCGCGCTGACGGCCGGGCTGCTCGAGGCGATCGAGCTCACGCAGGCATCGGGGCGCGAGGTGCCCGAGCTCTGGCGGACGACGGCGCAGAGGGCGCTGTCATGGGCCGCCGCTGTCCGCGCTCCGGACGGCACCTACCCCCTGTTCAACGACGCCGCGCTCGACGCCGCGCCCGAGCTCGATCGCGTCCTCGGCCTCGGCGCGGAGCTCGGCCTCTTCGCGCCGGCCCGAGCGCCCGGCGCAGCGCTGGACGACGGGCCCTCGCTCCAGCATCTCACCGCGACCGGCTGGGTGATCCTGCGGTCCGGCGCTCGGGCCTGGCTCGCGTTCGACGCGGGGGCGGACGGGGCCTCGTATCAGCCCGGCCACGTGCACGCCGACGCGCTCACGTTCGAGCTGTGGCTCGGGGGCGAGCGCGCCGTCGTCGACTACGGCGTCTCCAGCTACAAGCCGGATCGCGACCGGGAGGAGACCCGGGCCACGCGCGCGCACAACACGATAGAGCTCGGCGGCGCCGACTCGAGCGAGGTGTGGAGCGCTTTCCGCGTCGGCCGCCGGGCGCGCGCCGAGGTGCGCCGGGTCGAGCAGGCCCGCGCGCATGTCGCCGTGGAGGCCGAGCACAACGGATACCGGTTCCTCCCCGGGGCCCCCGTGCATCGACGGGCGCTCGAGCTCTCCGAGCGCGAGCTCACGATCCACGACGAGATCCTCGGCGGCCGGACGAGCGCGTGCTCCCGGCTCAGGCTCGACGAAGCCGCCTGGCGGAGCCAGTCGATCGCGATCGAGGGCAGAGCGCTCACGCCGGACCGGAGCTCGGGCGTCTGGTTCCCCTGCTTCCGGCAGCCGCGGGCGGCGGTGGTCTTCTCGGGGAGCGGCCAGGTGCAGGGTGGCTGGCGCGGCGGATTTCGCATCCGGTGGTGACCGCTGCTCGCCGAGAGCGCCGGGAGCTGCGACGACCTCGCGTCCCCGCGCGAGGGCTGCGCCTCACTCGCGCACGAGGCTGCCCGTGAGCGTGATGCGGAACGGCGCGAGCGCCTCGACCTTGTCGAGCAGCAGGTGCAGCGCCAGCGCTGCCTGGTGGAAGCCGGGGAAGAACACCGTATAAGCCGGGTGATCGACCCCTGTATAGAGCTTGTCCACGCGGAAGCCTGTCGCCTTCGCGATGCGGCGTACGGCCCACACGGTGTTCATGCGGAAGTAGGTCTGGTACGGCTTGGGGTTATTGCTGCCCCGCGACGCGCGCAGCATGCCCACGTAGAAATCGTGGAACCACTGCGGCGTCAGGTGCGTCGCGAGCCCCGAATACGACAGGAGATTGGGCGCCGTGAACACGAAACGCCCGCCCGGACGCAGGAGCCGGTGCGCCTCGCGCAGCACCGCCTCCGGCCTCTCGAGGTGCTCGAGCAGGTGGTCCGCCGCGATCGCATCGGCGCAGCCGTCCGGCAGCGGGATCGACTCGCCGAACGCGCAGATGTGCTGTGGCGCCGGGTTGCGCGCGAGCGCCTGCTCGTCCGGATCGACGGCGTAGATGGTCTTTCCGTCGAGCGGCACGGTCGCCACCTTGCCGAACCACAGCGGCCCGCAGCCGAGGTGGATCACGTCCTTCGCTGGGAGGACCGCCTCGTCCACGAGCCCCTGGTAGGCCTTCCAGTAATGCTGGCGATCCGTGAATTTGTAATAAAGCGCGTTCGTCTTTGTATTGAAGTCGACGGCTTTACGGATGATCTCCACTGTCTCTCCTAGGTCGTTCGTCCATCTGGCCTGGCGGCGCGAGCCCGCCAGCCGCTGGAGGAAGGGCTCAAACCACCGACAGGTGCCCCTGGGGAAGCGGCTCGAGCGTGCGCGAGGACGGCCGGCGCAGCAGCAGCCGCTCCGCCGAATCCGCCACGAGCTGCAGCAGCATATCCGCCTGCGGGCTGACCGCGCTCTCCTCGCTGTCCCAGCGGAACCGCAGCTCGACGGTCTCGCCGGCGAGATCGATCGTGAAGACCGCGACGACCGCCTCACGGAGCCGCAGCGGCGTCGCCGTGTCCCGCGTCCAGGTCCAGGGCTTCACACGCGCGTTGCCGTTCGCCCCCTTGGAGCTCACTTCCATGGCCAAGAGCCGCGCCTCTGCCGCGAAGCGCTCGAGCACCACGCGCAGCCGCTCGGGACCGCTCGCGGTCTCGATCTCGAGCAGCGCCCGCGGCACCGCGCGGCGCAGCGCCTCCACGACCATCTCGCGCGGGCGCTTGGCGGCGGCCGGGCGCGCCCCGAAGAGCGCGAACGAGCCCGCCGCGCGCACCACGATGAACAGCGCCGCGCTGCAGGCCAGCAGCGCGAAGCCGATCTCGTGCGAGCGGCCGACGTACGCCACCAGCGCGACCACGGTGAAGAGCAGGCTCAGCCCGTAGAGGATCAGCACCGCGCCGCGGTGCGAGTGGCCTTTGTCGAGCAGCTTGTGATGGATATGCGACCGGTCCGCCGAGAAGATCGGCCTGCGCGCGATGAAGCGCCGCACCATCGCCGAGATCATGTCGAAGATCGGCAGGCCCAGCGCGAGCAGCGGCACGAGGACCGCGAGCGCGGTGCCGCCCTTGTGCGTGCCCACGCCGAAGAGCGGGATCGCCGCGAGCATGAACCCGAGGAACATGCTCCCGGTGTCGCCCATGAAGATCGTCGCCGGGTGGAAGTTGTGGAACAGGAATCCGACGATCGCGCCGGCGAGCGTCGCCGCGAGCAGGCAAATCACCAGGTTGCCCGGGTAGCCGCCCAGGTATGCGGTGATGAAGTTGGCGACGCACGCGAAGAAGCCCACCCCCGCAGCGAGCCCGTCGAGCCCGTCGATCAGGTTGACGGCATTGATGATCGCGACGAACCAAGGGATGGTCACGAAGAAGGACAGCGGCCAGAAGGACACGTGGCCGAAGTATGGCAGCGTCACACACTCGAGGCGGAGCCCGAAAGCCCACGCGAGCGAGGCTGCGAGGATCTGCGCGAGCAGCTTGTGCCGTGCGCGCATTCCCTTGATGTCATCCCAGGCGCCCGCCGCCGCGATCGTCAGCCCGCCAGCCAGCAGGCCGACCACCAGCGAGTGCTGCGTGAACCACTGAAGCGCGATCTGCGTTTGCAGCGCCACGAGGATGAAAAGGGGCAGTATGAAGCCTGCCACGATGGCGAGCCCGCCCAGACGCGGGATGCATCGGGTGTGCACGCGGCGCGCGGTCGGCTCATCCACCGCCCCCACAGTGAGCGCCAAACGGCGCACGAGCGGCGTCGTCGCCCAGGAGAGCACCAGCGCAAGGATGACCGCAGTGAGCGTACTTACCATCGCTCTCCTTCCCTTTGGGAGTTACGCCCCCCTTTGGTGCAGCGCGGAGCGCGATATTCATAGCTCGTCATCATAAAATGCCAGAAAAAGCCTTCGTCGATGTGCCCCTACTACCGCATGCAAGCGCCTGAGACAACCGTCGGGCAAGGTACGGACAGAAGTGTGAGACGCGAGTAAGTAAAACCCCTAGTAAGCCAACCTTCCGCCATGGTGAGAGATCGCACATTTTACACTTTCACTGCAATTATCCACACCCAAGGGCGTTTTCGGTGGCCTGTTGAGCGGAAAAATGCGGTCCTGGCGCCCACCGATTACCGTGTTGTCGCGCGGCTCGTCGGCAGCCGATTCGCACTCAGACGTGCGGATCGCTCGATCTCCGGTCTCCGGCGGTCTGTGGTTCGAGTACAAAGCGCCTCACCCTTCGTCACAGGTGCGATGCGCAGCGACGAGCTGCCCGCGACGGCCGTGTTCTAGGCGCTCCCTCCACGGCGCCGTTGGCCCGGAGGATGCCTATGCCGAGCTCAGCAGCACCAGCCCGGCATAGACATCCTTGCCGCACCCCAGGAACGGCTCTTCCTGGGGTGTCTCTTCGGTTGCGAAGATCCCACATCATGGCTCAACCCATGAGGGGGAGTCCCGGCGCGACGCGCGATCCATGCTGCGCCGCGCCCCCGCAGGGCATGGAGCGCGCGTGCCGCAGCGGCTCGCCGATCAACGCCAGCAGCGCGCCCCGGGGCGGTGTATAGGAGCGAGCTCCATCGCGCCAGCGTGCGTCGATGGGCACTGGACAGGTAGGTACGAGGAGAGTCGGCATGCGTCAGGTATCTCAGAGTTATCGGACGGGGAAGCTCGCGGTGGTGGACACCGCGGCGCCCCGCGCGCCCGCGGGCGGCGTCCTGGTGGACACGACGGTCTCGCTGATCTCGGCCGGTACGGAGCGCGCCATCGTCGACATGGCCCGCAAGAACCTGATCGCCAAGGCCAAGGAGCGGCCGGACCTTGTCGCGAAGGTCATCGACAAGGCGAAGCGCGAGGGCGTGCTGGCCGCCTTCGACGCCGTGCGCACAAAGCTCGACAACCCCATCCCGCTCGGCTACTCGCTCGCAGGCCGCGTGGCGGCCGTGGGCGCCGGGACGGCGGGCTTCGCGCGCGGCGACCGCGTCGCGTGCGCGGGCGCGGGCATCGCCAACCACGCCGAGGTCAACGCGGTCCCGCTGAACCTCGTGGTGCCGGTGCCGGACGGCGTCACGGACGAGGAGGCCTCGTTCGTGACCGTGGGCGCGATCGCGCTGCACGGCGTGCGGCTCGCCCGGCCCACGCTGGGCGCGAGCGTGGCGGTGATCGGCCTCGGGCTGCTCGGGCAGATCGCGGTGCAGCTGCTCGCGGCGCACGGCTGCGACGTGATCGGCATCGACATCGATCCGGCCAAGGTCGAGCGCGCCAAGGCGCGCGGCGCGGTGGCCGGCGCGGTGCCCTCGCGCGAGGACCCGATCGAGGTCGTCCGCGCGTTCACCCAGGGGCGCGGCGCCGACGCGGTGGTGATCACCGCCTCGTCGCCGACGAACGAGCCGCTCGTCACCGCGGGCGAGCTCGCCCGCGATCGCGCGCGCATCGTGATGGTCGGGCTGATGCCGATCGACGTGCCGCGCAAGACCTACTTCGACAAGGAGCTCGAGCTCGTCGTCTCGCGCAGCTACGGCCCCGGCCGCTACGACCCCGAGTACGAGGAGCGCGGCCGCGACTACCCGATCGGCTACGTGCGCTGGACCGAGCGCCGCAACTTCGAGGCGGTGCTGCGCGCGATCGAGACCAAGCGGCTCGACGTGCAGAGCCTCGTGACGCACCGCTTCGCCTTCGAGGACGCGCTCGACGCGTACGCGGTGGTGACGGGCGAGCGGCTGGAGCCTCACCTGGGCGTGCTGCTGACCTACCCGGCCGGCCGCGCGGAGCAGCCCGCAGAGGTGGCGACGGCGACGACGCACGCGCGGCGCGACCGGTCGACGCTCGGGGTGGCGATGGTGGGCACCGGCGCGTTCGCGTCGAGCGTGCTGCTGCCAGCCCTCGCGAAGACCGCCGGCGCGAAGCTCGTGGCGACCGTATCGGGCCGCGGGCTCTCCGCGCGGCACGCGGCGGACCGCTTCGGCGCCGCGCACGTGCTGGCGGATCTCGACGCCGCGCTGGCGCTGCCCGACGTCGACGCCGTGATGATCGCCACGCGGCACGCGGGCCACGCGGCGCAGGCCGCGAAGGCGCTCGCCTCGGGCCGGGACGTGTTCGTGGAGAAGCCCGCGGCGATCAGCGAGGACCAGCTCGCCGAGCTCGCGCAGGCCGTCGCGGGCGCGAAGGGCCGCCTGCAGGTGGGGTACAACCGCCGCTTCGCCCCCTTCGCCATCACGGTGCGGGAGGCGTTCGCCCAGAGGCGCGCGGGGCTCGTCATGATCGCGCGCATCAACGCGGGCCGCGTCCCCGGCACGAGCTGGATCGCGGACACGGCCGAGAGCGGAGGGCGCATCGTCGGCGAGGGCTGCCACTTCGTCGACCTCTTCTCGTACTGGGCGAACGCCGAGCCGGTCCGGGTGAGCGCGCACGCCATCGGCGCCGAGGGGGCGTACCACCGCGACGACAACGTCATCGTCACCCTGACCTTCGGCGACGGCAGCGTGGGGACGCTGATCTACACGTCGATGGGAGATCCCAGCGTTCCCAAGGAGAGCTACGAGGTGCTCTGCGAGGGCAAGGTCGCGCAGCTCCACGACTGGCGCGCCCTCTCGCTGACCGAGCGCGGCAAGACCCGCACGACGCGCGCGCTGAAGGCCGACAAGGGCCACGCGGCGCAGATCGAGGCGTTCGTGCGGGCGTGCAACGCCGGAGCGCCGAGCCCGATCCCCTGGAACAGCATCGAGGCGACCACGCGCGCGACCTTCGCGATCGAGCGAGCGCGTCAGGACAACACGAGCGTCGAGCTGTAGCGCCCGCCGGCCCACCGTCGCGCTCGGCGTATCGCGCTCCACCAGCGCGATACGCCGCTACGTCGGCACCCGTACAAGCCGGTTGACAGCCTCCGTCCAGCGCCCTAGAAGGTCCGCAACCCTCACGCATACGTAAGGGTCAGGGTTTCAACCTGGCGCAGCGTACCTATGACGACACGGCACCACCTTCCTGTCGCGTACGAGCATGGCACCGGCGGGTCCATCCTGTCCGGTACGTCCAGAACGGATGCGCCCGGGGGTTGCGCTGAGGCCGAGGAGGACGATCGCCTCCTCCAGGTGGGCGACATCGCCAAGGCGACCGGGAAGACGGTGCGGGCCATCCACCACTACGAGGAGGTGGGGCTGCTCACGCCGCACGCCCGCTCCAAGGGGCGCTACCGGCTCTACGACCACGCCGCCCTCAGCCGGGTCCGGTGGATCGGCAAGCTCCACGACCTCGGCCTGTCGCTGAGCCAGATCCAGCAGATCGTCTCGACCTGGGAGGCGTCCTCGTCGGCCCCCGGCGCGATGTCGCGGATCCGGGACGTTTACCAGCAGAAGCTCGAAGAGGTGCGGGAGCAGATCGCGCACCTCGAGAACCTCGAGCACGAGCTCGTCGCGAGCCTCGCCTACCTCGACACGTGCGAGACGTGCGACCCGGCAGAGCTCGTCGCCGCCTGCACGAACTGTAATCTTCACGACAAGAGCAAGGCTGAGCCCGAGCTCGTCGCCGGGATCCGCGGCGGCAATGGGCATTGCCGCCAGGGCTCGAATCACCGCTGAGCGAGAACACCATGGCCATCCAACTTCCGATCTACATGGACTACCACGCGACGACGCCTGTCGATCCGCGTGTCCTCGACGCCATGCTGCCGTACTTCAACAGCAAGTTCGGCAACGCCGCGAGCCGGAGCCACGTCTTCGGCTGGACCGCCGAGGAGGCCGTCGGCCACGCTCGCGAGACGCTCGCCAGGTTCATCGGCGCCTCGAACCCCAAGGAGATCGTCTTCACCTCCGGGGCGACCGAGAGCGACAACATCGCCATCAAGGGGGTCGCCGAGTTCTACAAGGACAAGGGCAACCACATCATCACGAGCGTGATCGAGCACAAGGCGGTGCTCGACACCTGCAAGCGGCTCGAGAAGCAGGGCTACGAGGTCACCTACCTCAAGGTCGACAAGTACGGAATGGTCGACCCGGACGACGTCGCCAGGGCGATCACCGACAAGACGATCCTCGTCTCGATCATGCTCGCCAACAACGAGGTAGGCACGGTCCAGCCCATCGCCGAGATCGGCAAGATCACGAAGTCGAAGGGCATCCTCTTCCACAGCGACGCGGTGCAGGGGGTCGGTAAAATCCCCTTCAACGTCGAGCAGATGGGGGTCGACCTCGCGTCGGTGACGGCCCACAAGATCTACGGGCCGAAGGGCATCGGCTGCCTGTATGTGCGCAGGTCGAAGCCGCGCGTCCGCATCACGTCGCAGATGGATGGCGGCGGCCACGAGTTCGGCATGCGGTCCGGCACGCTCAACGTGCCCGGCATCGTCGGGTTCGCCAGGGCCGCCGAGCTCCTCATCGGGGAGGGTGAGGCGGAGTCGGCGCGCATCGTGTCCTTGCGCGAGCGGCTCCGGACCCGGCTCTGGAAGGAGCTCGACGCCATCCAGCTGAACGGCTCGCCCGATCGGCGGCTGCCGGGCAACCTCAACGTGTCGTTCAGCTTCGTCGAGGGCGAGGCCATGATGATGGCGATCAAGGACGTGGCCGTCTCCAGCGGCTCGGCGTGCACGAGCGCCAGCCTGGAGCCCTCCTACGTCCTGCACGCGATGGGCATCGGCGACGACCTCGCCCACTCATCCATTCGCTTCGGGCTCGGGCGCTTCACCACCGAGGAGGAGGTCGATTTCGTCGCTGACCTCGTGATCCGCAAGGTGAACAAGCTGCGCGACATGTCGCCGCTCTACGAGATGCACAAAGAGGGGATCGACCTCAACAGCGTGCAATGGGCGGCCCACTGAGGCGCGGCGCGGACAGCGCCGACCCGTCAGAGCAAGGTTTCGAGACGAAAGGAAACGGTCGAGGAGAGAGCCATGGCATATAGCGATAAGGTCATCGAGCACTACGAGAACCCCCTGAACGTCGGCACGCTCGACAAGAATGATGAGCAGGTCGGCACCGGGCTCGTCGGCGCTCCGGCCTGCGGCGACGTCATGCGCTTGCAGATCAAGGTCGGCGAGGGCGGCGTCATCGAGGACGCGAAGTTCAAGACGTTCGGCTGCGGTTCGGCCATCGCGTCGTCGTCGCTCGCGACCGAGTGGCTGAAGGGCAAGACGATCGACGAGGCGGAGACGATCAAGAACAGCATGATCGCCGAGGAGCTCCACCTGCCGCCGGTGAAGATCCATTGCTCGGTCCTCGCCGAGGACGCGATCAAGAGCGCGATCGCCGACTTCCGGGCCAAGCAGCAGGCGAAGAGGGAGCTCACCGGCGCGGCGCCTTCAGGCGCCGCCAAGAGCACCGCGTCGGCGAGCGCGGAGTAACAGCACCGGCTTCGGGGCGGAGGCGGCCCGGAGCACCGCAGAGGGAGCAGCGCCATGCAGAGCAGCGAGGAGACGACCACGACCAGGCCGGCGGACGCCGGGGCCTACCCCGCGCCCGCCACGACGGCGCACGCCGCGCCCGCGCAGAGCAACGGGGCCGCGGTAGAGGCAGAGGCCAAGCCGAAGCGGACGCTCGCGGTGAGCGACGCGGCGGTCCAGGCGGTCCGGGCCCAGCTCGCCAAGCGCGGCACGCCCGAGGGCGCCATCCGGGTCGGGATCCGCGGCGGCGGCTGCTCCGGGTTCTCCTACGTCATCGAGTTCGATGACAAGCCGCCCCGCTCCGGCGATCTCGTCCTGGAGTTCGCCGAGCCGGACAAGGCCACGGTGCGCGTCTTCTGCGACAAGAAGAGCATCCTCTACCTGGGCGGCTCGGTGCTCGACTGGGAGAAGACGCTCATGTACCAGGGCTTCAAGTTCAAGAACCCGCAAGAGGCGACTCGCTGCGGCTGCGGGCACTCGTTCACGGTGGCCTGAGCCGCCGGACGGAGCGCCCGCCCTCGCCGCCGAGGCGCCCCTCCCCAGAGCACCTGATGACCGATCCCTTCGATATCCTGGGCGTCGAGCCTCGGTTCGACCTCGACCTGCGCGCGCTGGAGCAGCGCCACCGCGATCTCTCGCGCGCGCTCCACCCCGATCGCTACGCGGGCGCCCCCGCGGCCGAGCGAAGGCTCGCGCTGGGGCGCGCGATCGAGACGAACGACGCGCTGCGCGTCCTCAGGGATCCGATCCGCCGGGCCGATGCGCTGCTCCAGCGCGCCGGGCTCGCGCGGGGGGAGGAGGGCGAGCAGAAGGCCTCCCCTGCCCTGCTGATGGAGATGATGGAGTCGCGCGAGGAGCTCTCCGAGGCGGCGAAGCGGGGCGATCCCGCGCGGATCGCGCGCCTCGGCGGCGCGATGCGAGCGCGCGAGCAGGCGACCCTCGCCGCGATCCAGGCGGCCTTCGCCGCCGCAGGGAACGACCCGGAACAGCTGAAGGGCGTGCTCGCCCTGCTGAGCGAGCTCCGCTACATCCGGCGCTTCCTCGACGAAGTGAGCGCAATCGAAGAAGAACTCGCGGATCAGACATGACCCTCCTCGAAATTTTCGACCCCAAGGCAAGGCCCAGTCCGATCGGCATCGATCTCGGGACGACGAACTCGATCGTCGCCCGCGTGCGCGACGGCCGGCCGGTGGTCATCGACGACTGCAACGGCGAGCGGCTCGTGCCGTCGGTCGTGCACTACGACGACCGCGGCAACGCGATCGTGGGCCACAGCGCGCGACGGCTGGCGCAGGGCCACCCGCGCGAGACGATCGTCAGCGTGAAGCGCTTCATGGGCCGCGGCGCGAACGACCCGGAGACGCGGCGGCTCGGGCCGTACGAGTTCGTGGAGCCGAGGGGCCCCGAGGACGCGAAGAGCGTGCGCTTCAAGGTGCGCGACAGGGTCGTGACGCCCGTCGAGGTGTCGGCGGAGATCCTGAAGGAGCTCCGCACCTCGGCCGAGCGCGAGCTCCGGTCCGTCGGCGGCGCGGTGATCACGGTGCCGGCCTACTTCGACGACGCCCAGCGGCAGGCGACCAAGGACGCCGGCCGGCTGGCCGGGCTGGAGGTGCTGCGCCTGCTCAACGAGCCGACGGCCGCGGCGCTCGCGTACGGGCTCGACAAGCAGCAAAACGGCCTGTTCGCCGTCTACGATCTCGGCGGCGGGACGTTCGACATCACCGTCCTCCTGCTCGACAACGGGGTCTTCCAGGTGAAGTCGACCGGGGGCGACAGCGCGCTCGGCGGCGACGACATGGACCGGGCGCTCGCCGAGCGGCTGCTCCAGGAGATGGGCGCGACGCGGCGCACCCCCGAGGTGGTGCGGCTCGCGCTCGACACCGCCCGCAGCATCAAGCACGCGCTGACCGACGCGGAGCGGGTCGAGATCGAGCTGCCCGTGCAGGCGGGCGAGGCGAGCTCCGGCCGGCCTGGGTCGAAGCTGGTCACCGTGACCCGCGACGAGCTGAACGCGCTCATCGCGCCGCTCCTGGAGCGCACGGGCGTCGCCTGCCGCCGCGCGCTGCGCGACGCGGGCGTCCAGGCGGCGGACGTCGACGGCGTGATCCTCGTGGGCGGCGCGACGCGCGTGCCCTACGTGCGCGACTACGTGGCGAAGCTCTTCGGCAAGGCGCCGCTCAAGGACATCGATCCGGAGGAGGTCGTGGCGCTCGGCGCGGCCATCCAGGCCGACATCCTGGCCGGCTCGATGGATCGCGCCGACGAGGTGCTGCTGCTCGACGTGCTGCCGCTGTCGCTCGGCATCGAGACGATGGGCGGCGTGGCCGAGAAGATCCTGCCGAGGAACACGACGATCCCGGCAGGGGCGCGGCAGGTCTTCACGACCTACGCGGACAACCAGACCGGGTTCGATCTGCACATCGTGCAGGGCGAGCGGGAGCTCGCCGCCGACTGCCGGTCGCTCGCGCGCTTCGTGCTGAAGGGGATCCCGCCGATGCCCGCGGGCATGGCGCGGCTCGAGGTGACGTTCCGCGTCGACGCCGACGGGCTGCTCGGCGTGACCGCGCGCGAGCTGACGACAGGGGTCGAGCAGAAGGTCGAGGTGAAGCCGAGCTACGGGCTGACCGACGAGGAGGTGGAGAACATGCTCCTCGCGGCGCTGGACCACGGGGAGGAGGACCTGCTCAAGCGGCGGCTGGTCGAGGCGCGGGTCGAGGGCGAGCGCGTGGCGATGGCGACGCGCAAGGCGCTCGCCGCGGACGCCGATCTGCTCGGGCCAGGCGAGCGCGAGGAGATCGAGGGGGCGCTGAGCGCCATCGACGCGGCGATCCGCGGGGACAGGCCGGGGCTGATCCAGGCGCGGACGGACGCGCTCGACGAGGCGACGCGCGCGTGGGCGGGGCGGCGGATGGACCGCGCCGTGGCCAAGGCGATCGCGGGCAAGCAGGTCGAGGACGTCGAGGCGAAGGTCGCGGCGGCGAGGGGCGTGGACGCGCACCTGGCCGAGCACCGAGGGGACGACGCGAGCCGCGCGTCGACCGAGACGGGCGGCCCGAGCGCGGCATCGACGAGCATCGAAGCGAGGAGGAGCTGATGGTCAAGGTCCGCTTTCTGGCGCACGGTCGCGCATGGGAGACCGAGGTCCCGGTGGGCTCGACCGTCCTCCAGGCATCGAAGGCCGTGGGCGCCCCCGAGGGCGACGCGTGCGGCGGCGTCTGCGCGTGCTCCACCTGCCACGTGTACGTCGCGAAGGGGCGCGAGCTCCTCAGCGAGGCCGAGGAGGACGAGGAGGACATCCTCGACAAGGCGTTCGACGTGCGGTCGAGCAGCCGCCTCGGCTGTCAGGCGAAGATCCTGAGAGACGGCGAGATCGAGGCGGAGATCTCCCGGGAGAGCCTCGACGCGTTCTACAACGAGCACCCGAACGCGAAGGATCCGCGCAAGGGCTGAGCCCTTCGCGCGCCCGATCAGCGCGGGCCGGCCAGGGCCGGGGCTACGACGGCGGCCTCGCCTTCGCCGGCGGCTTCGGCTCGCGCGGCGCGGGCGGCGGGTTGCGGAGCTTGTCGAGCTCGGAGCGCGCCTCCGCGGTGACGCGGCGAGCGATGTGGGCGAAGGCCGAGGCGGCCTCCCTGGCGGGCGGCGTCGAGACGATGGCGACGAGGTGCTGCGCGGCCGTCTTCCTGCCGACCGGGACGAGGAAGAAGGTCAGGGCGGCGAGGAGGAACACGATGCCGTTCGTGAGGCGCTTGAAGAAATCGCCGACCACAGGCGCCGAGGGTAGATGGAGCGAGCGGCCGGGGCCCAGTTCTCGGGGGCCGTTTGCCCTTCAACCAGGCGCCCCCTTCCTCAGCGCTCGTTCGATGAAACGCTCGCTCGGCGCTCGCGGCCGCCACGCGCTCGCCCACCTGCCGCGCGGCCGCGGGCGGACCGCCCCATGCTCGCTGCCCCTTGCCAGAGCGACGAGGTCTCACGACAAACGAGGGGTGGCTCGACCCGGAGGCGCCGAGCAGCGGAGTCCGGCCGTGCCGGTTCCATGGAGCGCTCGGCATGGCCGCCCGGCGAGAGCCGGACAAGGAGGGGACTGAGATGCTCAAGCCTGTTCTATTCACCATCATGCTGGGGGCGGCGATCTTGCCGGCCTCGACGGCTGCGCAGGGGCAGGGCGCGACAGGGCAGCAGGCCCAGGCCGGCGACACCAAGCTCAGCAAGTCCGATCGGGAGTTCATCGAGAAGGCTGGCCAGGGGGGGCTCCTCGAGGTGCGGCTCGGGCAGCTCGCGCAGCAGCGCGCCGCGAGCCCGGAGGTGAAGCGCTTCGGGCAGCGGATGATCGACGACCACTCGGCGACGAACAAGCGGCTCGCGCAGCTCGCGCAGCAGAAGGGCGTCCTCGTGCCGCAAGAGCTCGCTCAGGAGCACCGCGAGGAGGTCGACAAGCTGTCGAAGAAGACGGGAGCCGAGTTCGACCGGGCCTACATGAGCGCGATGGTCGACGACCACGAGGACGACGTCGAGAAGTTCGAGAAAGCCTCGAAAGAGGCGAAGGACGCCGAGCTGAAGGCCTTCGCCGCCGCGACGCTGCCGCAGCTGCGCGAGCACCTCGCGCAGGCGAAGCAGATCCACGGCAAGGTGAAGGGGAAGTAGCGGCGCGAGCGCGCCGGCCACGCGCGGCGCGGCCGGCGCTCGGCCGAGGGCCGGCTCAGGCGACCACGCGCACCGCGCGCTCGGGCGCCTGCGCGGGCGGCGGGGTCGTCCTCGACCTCGCCGCGCCGCGGACAGGCGCGAGCTTGCCCCGGAGCTTCTGATAGGCGGCCACGTCGACCGGCTCGCCCCGGACCCAGGCGCGGACGAACGGCGCCACGCCGGTCTCCCACGCAGCGCTGAGCCGCAGGGCGAGGAACTCGCTGTAGAGCGCGGTGAAGAGCGTCTCGAGCTCCTCGATGAGGTACATGCGCTCGTAGAACTGCTCGTCCGCGGCGTCCTTGACGACGCTCGGGATCTTGACGCCCGCCAGCGCGAACGCGTCGGCGTTGAAGAGGAAGGCGTACTCGAGCTCTCCGCGGGTGACGCGGACGCGCGCCTGCGAGGGGAGCTTGCCCTGGCGCAGCGCCTCGTGGGCCTCCGGCGCACTGCTCGGCGCCGCGCCCTTGAGCCGGCTCTGCTCCTTCTCCTGGACGAGCGTGATCTGCCCCTCGAGCCAGAGCTCGCAGACGCCGAGGGCGTCCAGGGAGAAGCGGCCCTCGAAGAGCTCGCTCTCGAACCAGAGCCAGACAAGGAACTCCCGGCCGACGAATCGGCGCTGCTCGATCAGCTCGGCGAGGCTCACCGGGCACCTCCAAGGGGCGATTCGGCGTGGAAGACGGTGGGTTTGAGCACCTCGAACGCGGCCAGCTGCTCGCTCGTCAAGCCGAGCTCGCGGGCGGCCGTGTAGGGGCTCTCGGGCACGAGATCGAGCTCGAAGGTGTCCTCGAAGAGCTCCGCGAGCCCCTCGTGCGCGCGCGGCGACTGGTTCCAGAACCGCACGACGCCGGCCTCCAGGTTCCAGGAGAGGTCCACGACCTTCATCACCGGCATGAGCTGCGCGCGGAGCTTCCTCGACACGACCGCCCGGAGCTCCTCCTTCTCGCGCCGCCCGAGCTTCTCGCGCCCGCGCTTGGCGAGGTGCTCCCGCTCCGCCTCGGCGAAGTGCGCCTTGAAGAGCGCCGCGGGCACCTGCCACCGATCGGTCCTGAGGCCGAGGTTGAGGTACGAGTTGAAGAAGATCTTGCCGTGATCGAGCTCGCAATCGAGCGGGTTCTCGATGGAGCACCACCCGGCGCGCTGCTCTGCGTCCTCCTCGACCGTGAGCGGCCGGAACGCGCGGAGCTGGATGCGCTCGGCGAACCTGTCGCGGAACCCGTCGGGGAGCTCGCCGCGGACATAGAACTTCGAGAATGAGATGGATCCTTTGAGTGCGCCCAAATGATCGTCCTTTCGTCCCGTGAGGGCGAAGGAGGTAGCCGAGCGGATCCAGGGGGTCAAAAAACCGGACGCCGCGCTGCCGCCATGGGCCAACGCGCGGTGAGGAGGCCGGCCGCGCGGCAGGGCGGCGCGCTCAGAGCGGCTGGACCAGCGGCGGACGCAGCCAGCGGCCCGAGAGCGGGCCGGTGAGGTAGAAGCGGTAACGGAGGAAGTACGGCCGCTCGTCGGGCCCGCAGAACACGACGGTGGACCGCAGGAAGCGACCGAAGGCATCGCCGCCTGGAGCCGCCGAGGGCCTGTGGCCGAGCGGCGGCGCGGGCGTCGCGGGGAAGCGGGGCGGCGCGCCCACCAGGAACCCGCGCGGCAGCGCGCACGGCGCGGGCGGACGGGGCGCCGGCGCCGCGTCGCCCCCCGGGTCCGGGGCGCCCACCTCCTCGGGCGGGGCGTCGGCCGCGGCCGCGACGCAGCCCGCCGCGGCGCTCCCCGACGAGGTGAGGAGAACCAGCACACACCACGCGCCGCCGCTCGTCGCCCTGGGCACCGTCCTGCCTCCGTCCACGAGGCGCAAGGTCGACGGAACGCCGGCGGTCGCGGCCGGCACACCGCGCCTGCGCGCACAACGGAGGAGCAACGGCGGTGCCGCGCCGCCCCCGAAGCAGGGGTGCGGCGCGAACCAGGGCAACGCGATGCAGGGGCGCGGCGAGCGCGCTCGGGAGGGCCCGCGGCGGCGAGCGGGCGCGCCCGAGGAATGGACAGTCAGACGTTGAAGAGAAAGTGCGTGACGTCGCCGTCCTGGAAGACGTACGTCTTGCCCTCGACGCGCAGCTTGCCGGCGGCGCGGATGGCGGCCTCGGTCCGGTGCTCGACGAGGTCCCCCACGTTGTAGACCTCCGCCCGGATGAAGCCCTTCTCGAAATCGGTGTGGATGACCCCTGCGGCCTGCGGCGCGGTGCACCCGACCGGGATGGTCCAGGCGCGGATCTCCTTGGGACCGGCCGTGTAGTAGCTCTGGAGGCCGAGGAGCCGGTAGGCCTCGCGCGCGAGCGTCGAGAGCGCCGGCTCCTTCATGCCGAGGCTCTCGAGCATCTCGGTGCGCTCGTCTGGCGCGAGATCGTTCAGCTCCGCCTCGAGCTTGCTGCAGACCGGCACGACGCCGCTGCCCTCGGAGGCAGCGCGCTCGCGCACCTTCGCCGCGAGCGGGCCCGTACCGGAGACGTCGGACTCGTCGACGTTCGCCACGTAGAGGACCTTCTTCGCGGTGATCATGCCGAAGGTCTTCACGACCTTCCGCTGCTCGTCGTCGAAGGAGAGCCCGCGGACCGGCTTGCCCGCCTGGAGCGCCTCGAGACACCGCTCCATGAGCGCGATCTTCGGGAGGAGCTCCTTGTCGCCCTTCGCCTGCTTCCGCGTGCGCTCCACCATCCCCTCGAGCGAGCCGAGGTCGGCCAGCATGAGCTCCGTCTCGATCGTGTCGATGTCGCGGAGCGGGTCGACGCCGCCGTCGACGTGCACGACGTCCGCGACCGTGAAGCAGCGGACCACGTGGAGGATCGCGTCTACCTCACGGATATGACTCAGGAATTTGTTCCCGAGCCCCTCGCCCGTGCTCGCGCCGCGCACGAGGCCGGCGATGTCGACCACCTGCACCATGGCGGGGATGATCTTCTCGCTCTTGATGTACTTCGCGAGCGTCGTGAGCCGGTCGTCAGGGACAGGCACGGCGCCGACGTTGGGCTCGATCGTGCAGAACGGGTAGTTCTGCGCCTCGGCCTTCGCGGCCGTCAGTGCGTTGAACAGGGTGCTCTTGCCCACGTTGGGCAGTCCGACGATGCCGACCTCGACGCTCATGGCGCGCACGTCTAGCACAGGCAGGGTCGCGCGGCCCGGCGCCGTGGGAGCTCCGCCCTGAGGGGAGCCCCGGCAGGCCCGCGCCGCCGTCGCTCAGCGGGGGCGACCGGCGCGGTCGGACCAGATCGCGCCGGCGAGGCGACGCGCGGCGTCGGGACCGAAGTGGAACGGGTCGGTGAAGTTGTCCCTGCTCGCCGTGAGCTCGTCGTCGACGTCGAAGTCGTGGGTCTTGCCGAGCTGGCCGAGCCGCAGAGGCAGGCTCTTCCACTCCTCCTCGACGCCGAGCTGCCGAAGCCGCTCGTGCACGTCGGCGTGGCTGGGCAGGATCACGAACGTCAGCTCGATCCCTCGCTCCCGGCAGTACGCGGCGATCTCCGCGAGCTTGCCGTAGGCGCCCTCGTTGAAGCGGTACTTCGCGAACATCCTGGTGGTCGCCTCGCCGAGCTGGACTTTCCAGAACTCGTCCTTGCTCATCGGCGGAACGGTCGAGGGGGGCGCTGCGCCGAAGTATTTCATGAGCACGAGGTGCTTCGCCGCCGCTGCCACATCGCGGTTGATCACATAGAGGAGCGGGTTGCTCGCCGTGGCCTCGGCGCCCTTCACACTGTCACGATCGATGTATTCGTTGAAGTTCTCGATCCCGATCCCGAAGACGACCCGCTCGAGCTTCGCCCTGCTCGCCGCGAACCAGAACAGGTGGATGAACTCGGTCGCCGACCCGCCTCCCAGGCTGAGGTTGTGGTAGTCGACAGCGGAGGCCTCCTTCAGGAGGTCCGGGGTCAAGAGGTACATCTTGGACGCGCCGAGGGTGATGTTCGGGTGCGGCGCCCGGTTGAACTCGATGACCTTCCACAAGGGGTTGTTGATCGCGATCGCGACCTTGCTTTTGTCGTGGACAGGCATGAAGCGGCCCACGCCGAACCGCTCGAAGGGGTCGATGACCACGATGCCGAGGGCGTAGAGCGCGAACGGCAGCAGGAGGAGCGAGGCCTTCAGGATGAATCGCTTCATCGTTAGAATTGCACGTAGATGAAGGTCTGAGTCGCATTGTGCGCGCCGTACAGCAGGATGGACGCGCCGAGGGCGTAGTAGGTCGCCCAGCGAAGGGCGGCGGGCTTCGCCGCGAAGAACGACCGCAGATCGAGGCGCTCGTGGACGAGCTCGACGACCAGCATGACGAGCGTGGCGAGCATCACGATGACGAAATCTTCCTTGTAGTAGCCCAGCGAGCCCACCGTCAGGGCGAGGTGCCCGGGGCGAAGGGCGTTCCCGGCGAAGTCCCCGAGCCCCGAGCCGAGGTGCGTGACGATGTAGACGGCGTCGCTCAGGGTGCTCGCGCGGACGAAGATCAACGTGAAGCACACGAACGAGAACGTCAGCGCGACGCCGAGCGCGCTCGCGAGGCGCGGCGGCAGCTTGATGAGCTTCGCGCGCTTCTTGCGCGTGAGCGTCTCGAAGGCCATGGCGAGCCCCTGGAGCAACCCCCACGCGAGGAACCCCCACGCGGCGCCGTGCCATAGCCCGCTCAAGGTGAACGTCAGGATGACGGCGAGGACCACGCCGAGCTGGCCTCGATGGCGCATCGCGATCGCGAGCGGGGAGAAGACGTAATCGTTGAACCAGCTGTAGAGAGAGATGTGCCAGCGCCGCCAGAACTCGGACAGGTTCGTGGCAAAGTAGGGACGCCTGAAGTTGTTCGTCACGTCGATGCCGAACACCTTGGCCGCGCCGACGGCGATGTCCGAGTATCCGGAGAAATCAGCGTAGAGCTGGAGCGCGAAGAAGACGGAGGCCAGGGTCAGCTCGACGCCGCCGTACTGGCGAGGCTCGCGGTAGATGGTGTCCACGCCGAGGGCGAGGCGATCCGCGACGACCGTCTTCTTGAAGAAGCCCCAGGCCATCTGCCTGAGCCCGTCGGTGACCCGCCCGTAGTCGAAGGGGTGCTCGGCGCGGAGCTGCGGGAGCAGGTGCTGCGCGCGCTCGATGGGCCCGGCGGAGAGGCGCGGGAAGAAGAGCATGTAGAGGGCATAGATGCCGAAGTGCCTCTCAGGCTCCTGATCACCGCGGTAGACGTCGATGGTGTAGCTCATCGCCTGGAACGTGTGGAACGAGAGGCCGAGCGGCAGGAGGATGTCCAGCGCCGGAGCCGACCCGCCCACGTGCGCGAGCGACAGGACTGCGTTCACGTTCTCGACGGCGAAGTTGTAGTACTTGAAGAACGCCAGCGTCCCGAGGTTCATCGCGAGACTCAGGGCAAGGTAGAGCTTCCGGCGGGCGTCGTCCGCCCTCGCCATCGCGAGCGCGACCGAGTAGTCGACGGCCGCCATCGCGAGGACGAGGACGAGGTAGGCCGGGATGAAGGCCGTGTAAAAGACGCAGCTGGCGATGAGGAGATGAACCCAGCGCAGCCGGTGCGGAAGGAGATAATAGATCGCCGCGACGACAGGGAAGAAGAGAAGGAACTGAAGCGAGCTAAACGACATGTGTGGCGGGGTTCAAGGTTCGACCTGCACCGTGAGCGTGCTCCGCCCCGCCGGGGGAGGCCGCCGCCGCGGCGACCTCCGCCGTCAGGCGGGCGTCGCACCGGCGCGAGAGGCGGGCGTTCACGTCGGCCTGCCCGACGAGCTCTACTTCGCGCGCTTCGCGGCGACCGCGGCGCACATCTCCCCGACGTTCTTGAAAGAATGGATCTCCCTCGAGGTGAAGGTGATCTTGAAGTGCTTCTCGATGGCAGCCACGATCTGAACGTGAGAGAGGGAATCCCAGTCGGGCACCTCCTTCGCCGTGGTGGTCTCCTGAACCACGATGTCAACGTGATCGAGCACCTTCCTGATGATGTCGCTGATCTGGCTCAGGATTTCATTCGCCATGGGGCAAAACATTTGAATGGATGAAGGTTGCACGTTGTGCGTAGTCGCGGACGTCGAGGTGCCACCGCCCGTCGCGCGGGTAGAAGCCCAGAGTCATGTAATGGTCCTTCACGAGCTCGTTCTTCTTGGTGGGGACATACTCCCCGACGATCGTCGCGTAGCCCTCGCGCCGAGCCCGGTCCACGAGGGTGTTGAGCACGAAGCTCTCGAGCCCCCTCCTCAGGACCCGGCAGCTCATGAGCCACGTGTCGATGAACAGCGCGTCGCCTTCCCGCTCGAGGAAGACGACGCTCACCAGCCCGTAGCTGCCGAGCCTGTCCGTTAGGCTCACCGCGAACGGCAGGTGGCGCGGCGACTGCGCGATGCGGTGCACGTCGTCCTCGGAGTACCGGATCGTCCGGAGATTGAACTGGTTGGAGCGCTGGATGAGCTGGGCCACCCGCGGGACATTGAACGCGGTGAGCGGCTCGACCTCGACGGTCATCTCGAGGCTCCGCAGGAACTCTTCTTCCGTGGCGAACGTCTCCTTCAGCTCCCGTCGCCGGCCCTCCTCTCGATACTGCCGCGTGCGCGCCCCGTCCTCCGCCGTGGACGAGGTCGTCTCGAAGAGGTTCAGCCGCTGCAGATAGGGCAGGTACAGGGCCGGATCGTCAGGCAGCTCGGGGACGCACACGTCGGGCAGGTTCCTCCGGACGATCTCCCGCTCGGCCGGGTTGTCGTCGACGAAGACCATGGAGTCGAACCCGATCTCGAGGATGGACTGGATATGTCGAATGTTGTCGACCTTGTTCTCCCAGCTCGCGCAGAAGACGGCGAAGTCGTCCAGGCGGAGCACCATGTCGGGGTGCACCTGGAACGGCTCGGCCGCGACGCGCGGGTCGTTCTTGCTGCTGACCGCGAGCAGGACTCCCCGGTTCTTGAGCTCCTTGGCCCACCGCTGGAGCTGCGAGTAGGCGGCGCCCACGCCGAGGCCGCCGATCTCGATGGCCTCGACGCCGTCATCTCCGATGACGCCGCCCCACAGCGTGTTGTCCAGGTCGAGCACGAGGCACTTCTTGAAGCGCCCCGACGCCGCCGCGACGATGTCGACAACGCTCCGCGCGGCGACCGGCAGGAAGTCGATGCTGAAGAGCAGGTCCGTGGTGATCGCGATCTTGCGATCCGTCATCGCGTCGCGGCCGAGCTGGCTGCAGAGGAGGCTGAGATCGCTGACGAGGAGATTGGGGACAGACTGGGCAAGATCCATCAGCTGGAAATTGGCCTTGCGAATCTGATAGACCCAGGACGAGGAGACCTTGTTGGCGAAGCTCCCGAAGACCCCATCGTCGATCTCGGGGTAGTTCGTGCAGATCACGGTCGCCGAGAGGTGCTGGCCCAGGACGCCGACGAGCTGCCTGAGGGTGTCGATGTGGCCCTCCGCGAAGCCGGCTCTTGCGTCCAGCGGGAGCTCCTGGAACCTGGCGAGCAGCTTCTCGGCGGCGTAGAACACGAGCACGAACTGCGGCTTGAAGCGGTGGAGCTCCGAGGACGTATCGAGGATCTGACGCTCTATCTGATCGTAGTCGGCCTCGTAGATCTCGATGTTCAGACCGCTCTCGTAACCCGAGCCACGCAGCGCCTGGACCAACAGCTGGGTCGCGGAGTCCGCAAGCACGGCGAGGCGGACCACCTTGAGCTGCGAGAAATCCTTTTTGAGGTTACGTTTCAGCTCCGCGAACGTCGACATGGGACACGGCTCCCTGTGATGTTGAACGCCGTACGCACCCGTGGCGGCGCAAAAATACACGCGCCTCAGGGGTGGAACAAGCGCTCCTGCCGGGCTGTCCGGGACGCACAGCCGAACGGCTGCTGCCCCGGATCACGTTGGATGCGTGGGGGTCCCGATCCATTCAGCGGCCGAGCCCGCTCAGCGGAGGAGCGCCGCAGGGAGGCCAGGTCGTGGAGACGCGATTACGCCGGATGGCCAGCGACGACGACGCACGAGATCGTGCTATCGGTCTTGCGCGCGCGCTCGAGCGAGTAGCCGGTGATGGGGAAGAAGCGCGTCTCAGCGATGGCGTAGCCGCTGCTCGCGACCAGATCGACCGCTTCCTCCGGCGTTCGGAGCAGGTACAGGTGATCGGGCGCGGGGCTGTTGACGGGCACGTTGACGAAGAGACGTCCGCCCGGCGCGAGGGAGCGCCGCAGGCTCTGGAGCGCGGCTCGGGGATCCTCGAGGTGCTCGCAGACCTCGCTGATCACGATGCTGTCGAAGCGCTCGCCGTCGTCCACGGCATCGGCGAAATCGCGCCTCACGAGGCGCGGCGCGCGCCGCACCCCGAGCGCCTGCATGGCGTGCCCGGTCGCGTCCAGGCTCGCCGCGCTGAGGTCCCACGCGGAGACCACGCCCGAGCGCGCATCCTCGGCGGCAAAGTAGAGCAAGAGGCCGTGGCCAGGGCCGATCTCGAGGTGGCGGTACCCCGGTGGGTTCGACGCGAGGAAGGTGTCGACGTAGTACTCCATGACCGCCGTGTGGTTCGCCCAGAAGATATGGGAGAGGAGCACTCCGTGCATGTACTGCGTCATGTAAGCGTGGTCGTCGTAGACCTCACGCCGGGCCTCGGCGAGCGTCGAGAGGCGGTACCGGCCGGTGCGCCGGAAGTAGAGCTCCTCCTCGAGAATGCGTTCGCACATCCACTTGTAGTCCGCGCAGATGCGCGGGAGGTCGTCACCGGCGAGCCGCAGCGCGAGCGACGCGACGCGCTCCGCAAAGCCGAGCTCGGTCGCAGCAAAGCGCTTCCGCAGGAAATCCTCGTGCTCCGGCCATGCCGCCAGCTGCGCCTGGACGATCCGTTCGAGCGAGGGCTGTGCGGGGAGGACGATCGATGCCATGCGCGGGAGGCTAGCCCAGCGCGCGCGCGCAGGGAACGCCAAGCGGGCCGCTCGCGCGCGACGCGCAAACACCCCTCGCCCTCGCAGCGGGAGTATCGGAGGAGGCAGCAGCCACGACGGAGCACCGCCGCGACGCCGGTCAGACGAAGAAGGCAGTGATGGCGCGCACGACGCGGGCGACCTCCTCGCTCGTGAGCTCAGGGAAGATGGGGAGCGCGAGCGTCTCGCGCGCGGCAGACTCCGCGACGGGAAGAGAGCCGGCCGGCGGGCCGAGCGACGCAAAGCAGGGCTGGAGGTGGAGCGGCGCTGGATAGTAGACCTCGGTGCCGATACCCCGCTCGGCCAGGGAGCTGCGCAATGGGTCGCGCAGCGACGCGTCGTCGAGACGAATGACGTATTGATTGACGCTGTGCCCGGCGGCGCCGGTGTCAGGCAACGACAGGGGCAGGCCCGCCCCGCCGAGCAGCGCGGCATACTGCGCGGCGTGCTCGCGCCGCCTGTCGAGGAGCGCGCCGAGCCGCGGGAGCTTGCGCCGGAGGAGCGCCGCCTGGAGGGCGTCGAGCCGGAAGTTGCCGCCGACCCGCGTGTGGTGGTGCTTCCTGCGAGCGCCGTGCGCCCGCAGCGACCGGACGCGAGCGGCGAGCTCGCCGTCGTCGGTGGTCACGAGCCCGCCGTCGCCGAAGCCGCCGAGGTTCTTGGTCGGGAAGAACGAGAAGCACCCCATGAGCCCGATCGCGCCAGCGCGGCGGCCCGCGCGCTCGGCGCCGAAGGCCTGGGCCGCGTCCTCGATGACCGGCACGCCGCGGCTCCCCGCGACAGCGAAGAGTTCGTCCATGGGAGCGCAGCCACCGAAGAGGTGGACGGCGATGACCGCCCGGGTGCGCGCGGTCAGGGCGCGCGCCAGGGAGGCGGGATCCAGGTTGAAGGAGCCGGGGAGCACGTCCGCGAAGACCGGCCGCGCGCCGGTGCGATGGATGGCGCCCGCGGTCGCGAAGAACGTGTACGCGGGGCACACCACCTCGTCGCCGGCGCCGACGCCGAGCGCCATCAGCGCGGCGAGCAGCGCGTCCGTGCCGGACGAGACGCCGATCGCGTGCCGGACGCCGAGGTACGCGGCGCACTCCGACTCGAAGGCATCGACCTCCGGACCGAGGATGTAGCGGCCGCTCTGGACGACCGACTGGAACACGGCGGTGAGCTCGTCCTGCATGACGAGATCGCCGCGAGCACGGTCGAAGAAGGGGACAGGCGGCGTCAACTCTCGATGTCCTCCGCTGCGGGGAGATCGCGATAATGGCGGCCGGCCGCGGCGCGGGGCGCCGGCAGCGGCGCGTCCTCGTCGAGATCGAGGCAACGGACGACGTCACCGCGTCGCTCGTAGCGATAGCCGCTTTCGGGGCAGCGCATCAGGCCGTCGCGGGAGGCGACGAGCTTGTGACCATGGCGGCTCATCCAGCCGGCGCGCCGGGCCGGCACGCCGGTGACGAGCGCATAGTCGGGGACATCGCGGGTGACCACGGCGCCGGCGCCGATGAACGCGTGGCGACCGATCGTGACGCCGCAGACGACGGTGGCATTGGCGCCCACGGTGGCGCCGCGGCGAATGCGCGTCCGGTCGAGGAAGGCGCGACGGTCGATCTGCGCGCGCGGGTTGATGACGTTGGTGAGGACGGCGGAGGGGCCGAGGAACACGTCGTCCTCGACCAGGGTGCCGTCATAGACAGACACGTTGTTCTGGATCCGGACGCCATCGCCGATGACGGCGCTGCCCGCGACGAAGACGTTCTGGCCGAGGACGCAGGCGCGGCCGAGCCGCGCGCCCGCGGAGACATGGCAGAAGTGCCATATCCTCGTCCCCTCGCCGATGTCGCAGGGCTCGTCGATGCACGCCGACGCGTGCGCGAAGAACGGCCTCGCGGGCTGGCTCACGGCGCCTCCTCCGGCGAAGGGCCGGCGGGAGGCGCCGGGCGCCGGGAACCGTCCTCCGGGGCGGCCCGCAAGGCGCCCGCCGCCGAGGGCGCGGCCCAGAGCCCCCAGGCGCCGCGCGTCGCGAGCGGCGGGCCGGCGAAGGCGATCGCGGGCGGCCTGACGCGCCCGATGAGGTAGGCCGCGCCCAGGCCGGCGACGCGGCGCGCGAGCGACGCGGGGTCGTCGAAGCTCGACCGGACCGGGGGATCGCGCGGATCGATCGAGCGATCCGGGTGCGCGCCCCCGGGACGGGCGAGGGCGGCGAGCGCCGCGAGGTGGCCATAGTCGGCGACCTCGACGAGGACGGGCGCCGAGGGAGGCGTGAGCTCCGCGGCGGCGCGGCCGATGGCGACCTCGTCCGTCCGCGGGTTGAAGTGCTCGCGGCGCAGGTGGGGCCGGAAGAAGACGCCGACGCAGAGCACCGCCAGGAGAGCGCCGCCGAGCGCCCTGCGCGCCCCGGCCGAGGCGCCGCGGAAGGCGCGCGCCGAGAGATCCCCCACGGCGAGGGCGAGCAGGAGCAACGCGAGGAGGGTCGCGCGCTCGGGGTGATGCGTGGGAGCGCCGTCGCGCACGAGGGCGAGCGAGAGCGCCGCGATCTGGAAGGCGGCGACCGCGCCGGGGAGCGCGTACGGACGGGCCGCGCGGAGGAGCGGCGGGAACGGGCGGGCGCTCCCCGATGCGGCGCCGCGGCGGGCGCGCCAGGCGATGAGGGCGAGGGCGATGGAGCTCAGAAAGAGCTCCGGCTCCTCGCGGACCATCGCGGCGGGGTACGCGAAGAGCCGCAGCAGGGTGCCGTCATCGCCCGGGCCGAGCGCGCTGCGGTAGGAGGCGACGCGGGCCAGGAAGTGCAGCGCCTCCCCGTGGGCGACGCGGTTCCATGCGATCCACGCGGCGGGCCCGGCGAGCGCCGCGAGCGCCGCGAGCGCGAGCTTCGCCTGCGCGGCGCGGCTCTGACCGAGGCGGGCGGCCGCGAGCAGCGCCATCGCCGCGAAGGCGGCGGCGACAGGCCAGGGCTCGTAACGGGAGAGCGTCGCGAGCACGAGCGCGAGCGCGCCGAGGAGGGCGCGCCCGGCCGGCGGCGCAGGCCCGGCCGGCGGCGTGACGAGCGACGCCACCGCGACGAGCGAGAGGGCCGCGGTCGGCAGCTCGGGGACCGTCGCCACGCCGAGGCAGGCGCTCCACGGAAACGCGCCCGCGAGCAGCGCACCGGCGAGCGCGGCGCGGCGGTCGCCCGTGATCCAGCGGGCGGAGATGTAGACGAGCGCGGCCGACGCGACGCCGAGCGCGAAGGCGACGCCACGGGCGACCTCGAGGGTCGGCGCGAGGACGGGCCCAAGAGCGCGGAAGAGCGCGCCGTTGAGCCAGAAAGGGGCGGGGAGCCAGCTCGTCCCGGTCGGGTCGAGCCGGGGCGCGTGGGCCCACGCCTGCGCGAGGACCACGCGCGCGAAGTCGTCGTCGCTCACGGCCCGGAAGCCGAGCGCGAGGACCAGCGCGGAAACTGCAGCCTTGGCGAGGGCGACGAGGGCAAGGTCGCGCGCGAAAGGGGCGGCGGAGGCCACGGCCCCTCCCGCGGACGACCCCGCGTCGAGCGCCCTGCCCGCTTCCCTCCCCGACGCGGGAGCGGGCCGTAGCACGCGGGCCTACTTCTCCTGGGATTGCTCGAACTCGCGCAGCGCGCGGTCGCCCGCCGACGAGAGGTAGGCGAGCGACACGCTCGTCGCCATGAAGACGGCGGCGCAGGCGGCCGTGAGGCGGGTCATGAAGTTGCCGGCGCCGCGGCCGCCGAACACCTGGGCCGTCGCGCCGCCCATGGCCGAGCCCATCCCGCCCCCGCGGCCCTGCTGGAGGAGCACGACGAGGATCAGGAACAGACAGACGAACACGTGCACGATGTTGAGGAACGTGTGAAGCATCGGCGTCTTTCGGCTGGGTGATCTGGCCCGCGCGACGGGCCCAGGGGGCAAGGGGGCGAGAGGGCAGGCCGGCGCTCCCGTCGCGAGACGGGAGCGGCCCGCGATCTACCCCTGTTCGGCGCGCTCCGCCAGTCGGTGCGCGGCGTCGACGATCTTGGCGAAGCCGGCGGCGTCGAGCGAGGCCCCGCCGACCAGCGCGCCGTCGATATCGTCCTGGGCGAGCAGCGCATCGGCGTTGTCGGCCTTGACGCTGCCGCCGTAGAGGATGCGCGTGACGAAAGCGAGGTCCTCCGAGGCCTTCGCGAGCAGGCCGCGGATGAACGCGTGCACCTCCTGGGCGTCCTCGGCGCGGGCGACCTTGCCCGTCCCGATCGCCCAGACCGGCTCGTAGGCGATGACGCCGAAGCCGGGCTGCTTGGCGAGCTCGTCGAGGAAGGCGCGGACCTGGCGCTCGACCACGGCGAGCGTCTCGCCCGCCTCGCGCTGCTCGAGCGTCTCGCCGACGCAGACGATGGGGCGCAGCTCGGCCGCGATCGCCGAGGCGACCTTCCGGGCGACCGACTCGTCGGTCTCGGCGAACAGCTGCCGCCGCTCGCTGTGGCCGAGGATGACCCAGGTCGCGCCCGCGTCCTTGAGCATGCCCGAGGCGATCTCGCCGGTGAACGCCCCGGAGACCTCGGCGCTCATGTTCTGCGCGGCGATGCCGATCTCGCTCCTCGCCTCCGCGAGCTCGTGGGCCACGGCGGCGATCGCGGTGAACGGCGGCGCGATCACCACCTCGGCCCGGTTGAGCTCGCGGGTCGCCTTGGCGACGGCCGCCGCCAGCGGGCAGGCGTCCTGCCCCCCGGCGTTCATCTTCCAGTTGCCGGCGATGAGCGGACGACGCGAGGCCGCCCGCGGGGCGACGCCCGTGGCTTCGGGCGTGCCCCCGTCGTTCACGGGCTTCACTCGTTCACCTCGGCCGACCGGAGCGCCTCGACGCCGGGGAGCCGCTTGCCCTCGATGAGCTCGAGCGAAGCGCCGCCGCCGGTCGAGATGTGGTCGAAGCCCTGGGCGATCTGCTCGCCGGCCTGCTTGACCGCCGCCGCGCTGTCGCCGCCGCCGACCACCGTGAAGCCGGACGCGCCGCTCATGATGCGCGCGACGTCGAACGTGCCCCTGGAGAAGGCGGGCGTCTCGAAGAGGCCCATGGGGCCGTTCCAGAACACCGTCTTCGCCTTCTCGATCGCCTTGCCGAACAGCTCGATCGAGCGGGGGCCGATGTCGAGCGCCATCGTGCCCTCGGGGATCGCGTCGACCGACGCGGGCTCGCCCTCCGTCGCGTCGATGCTCGAGGCGACGACGGCGTCGACGGGCAGCAGGAGCTGGATGCCCCGGTCGCGCGCCTTGCTCATGATCGTGCGCGCGAGCGGGAGCTTGTCCTCCTCGATCCGGCTCTTCTGGACGTTCTTGCCCTGCGCGGCGAGGAAGGTGTTCGCCATCGCGCCGCCGATGCACAGGGTGTCGACCACGTTGAGGAGCGCGTCGACGACGTCGATCTTGTCGGAGACCTTGGCGCCGCCGAGGACGGCGACGTACGGCTTCTCCGGGCGATCGGTGAGCCGGGTCAGCGCCTTGAGCTCCTTCAGGAGGAGCAGGCCGGCGGCGCGCTCGCGCACGAGGCGCGGCAGCGCGTGCACCGACGCGTGGGCGCGGTGCACGGCGCCGAAGGCGTCGTCGACGTAGACGTCGCAGAGCTCGGCGAGCTGGCGCGCGAAGGCCTCGTCGTCCTTCTCCTCCTCCGGGTGGAAGCGGAGGTTCTCCAGGAGACAGACCTGGCCCGCGCGCAGGTCGTAGATGACCTTCTTGGGCGAGTCGCCGACGCAGTCGTCGGGCAGGTGGACCTCGTAACCGGTGAGCTCACTGAGCCGCCCCCCGCACGGCTCCAGCGAGAGCCCCTCGGTCTTGCCCGGCTTCGGGCGGCCGAGGTGCGACGCGAGGATCACCTTCGCGCCCGCTTCCATGACGAGCTTGATCGTCGGGATCGCCTCGCGGATGCGCGAGTCGTCCGTGATCTTGCCCGTCTTCTTGTCGAGCGGGACGTTGAAGTCGACGCGGATGAAGACGCGCTTGCCGCTGAGGCCGCCGGCGTCGCCGGCCGCGGCAAGGTCCTCGACGGAGCGGATTCCGGTGAGCTTCACGGCGCTACACGCCCTTCTTCGCCACGAGCCGCGCGAGGTCGATCATGCGGTTCGAGAAGCCCCACTCGTTGTCGTACCACGAGAAGATCTTCGCGAAGCGGTCGCCGAGGACCGACGTCATGGTGGCGTCGAACGTGCTGGACGCGGGCGTGCCGATGAAGTCGCCCGAGACGAGCTCCCGCTCCGTGTAGTCGAGGATGTCCTTCATCGGACCCTGGTCGGCGGCCTGCTTCATCGCGGCGTGGATGCTCTCCTTCGTGACCGGCTTCTCGGTCTCGAGGGTGAGGTCCACGAGCGAGACGTCGACCGTGGGGACGCGGATCGCGAGCCCGTCGAACTTGCCCTTGAGCGCCGGGATGACCTCGGAGAGCGCCTTGGCGGCGCCGGTGCTCGAGGGGATCATGTTGACCGCGGCGGCGCGCGCGCGGCGCAGGTCGCCCTTCCTGTGCGGGACGTCGAGCAGGTGCTGGTCGTTCGTGTACGAGTGCACCGTCGTCATCAGGCCGCGGACGATGCCGAAGTTGTCGAGCATCACCTTGGCGACGGGGGCGAGGCAGTTCGTCGTGCAGGAGCCGCACGAGATGATCGTGTGCTTCTGCGCGTCGTAGAGCTCGTCGTTCACGCCCATCACGACCGTGAGGTCGTGGCCCTTGGCCGGCGCGCTGATGATCACGCGCTTGGCGCCGGCGTTCAGGTGAGCGGCGGCCTTGGCCTTGTCGGTGAAGAGGCCCGTGCACTCGAGGACGATGTCGACGCCGAGGCTCTTCCACGGCAGCTCGGCCGGGTCCTTCAGCGCGAGGATCTCGATCTTCTGGTCGCCGATGCTGATGTGCTTGTCACCAGCGCCGACCTTCGCCGCCTTGAACTCGCGGTGGACCGAGTCGTACTGGAAGAGGTGGGCGAGGGTCTTCGGATCCGTCAGGTCGTTGATGGCGACCAGCTCGATATCCTTCACGCCGCGCTCGACGAGCGCGCGGACAATGCAACGTCCGATGCGCCCAAAACCGTTAATTGCGATCTTCGTCGCCATCACGAACTCCTGGGAAAGTGGCCGGCGCGATACGTAGTCACCTCGCGCGCGACGGTCAAGCAAAGCCTCAGCGCGCGCGGCGCACGCGACGGAGCGGCCTCTCGCCGGGGCGTCGTGGCGCGAGCGCGACGGGGCCGGTGGGTCGGG
Source organism: Sorangium sp. So ce887 (assembly GCF_051521455.1). Lineage (NCBI taxonomy): Bacteria > Pseudomonadati > Myxococcota > Polyangiales > Polyangiaceae > Sorangium > Sorangium sp. So ce887. The sequence continues at coordinate 10,248,934 of NZ_CP150354.1, forward strand.
CGGGGCGTTCGGTCGGCGTCTGGCCGGCATTTGGCCGGCGCTTGGCCGGCGTTCGAGCGGGCGAGGCGTTCGGTCGGCGCCGCGGGGCTTCGTCGCGCAGGCCTCGAAGCGGAGGAGCTCTCGCTCAGACGCCGAGGAGCCGGAGGAGGTTGTCGCGGCTCGTGAGGCCGACCTGCACCCCCTTCTTCTCGCCGCCCTGGAACACCATCACCGTCGGAACGCTCCGCACGCCGTACTTGCGGGTGGTCTCCGGAGCACCGTCGATGTCGAGCTTGGCGACCTTCACCTTGCCCTGGAAATCGTCAGCGATCTTGTCGACGATCGGGGCGAGCGCCTTGCAGGGCCCGCACCAGGTGGCCGTGAAATCCACGAGAACGGGGACGGGGGATTTCAGGACTTCAGACTCGAAATTCTGGTCGGTGAGGGTGTGGACGTTCTGGCTCGCCATGTTTGTCTCCGTCGGTGCCGCGCTGTTCAGGTTCAGGGCCGCACCCCTGTGCGCAGGGTGCGACCCCGCGAGTTGACCGAGGCTGTTCCAGCCGGTCGGCCCGATGCAGAGCGGACGCCCTGTCGGGAATGGAAATTAACTGGCGCGCACGTTTCCGGCAACCGCCAACCGGCAAGGCCCGGGCGCGCACCCCGGCAGATCCTTCCGCTCGCGCCGCCGTTTTGGTAGATCGCTCGGCCCGGATGTCGTCGGACGAGATCACCCCGAAGCACCTCGGGCGCCCGCGGGGCCGCGGCGCTCCCGCGGCGGCCACGGGAGCCACGGCGACGACGCCCGCGGTGCTGTCGATCGAGCCGGTTCCGGTGCCGGCCGACGAAGCGGAGGCCTGAGCGCAGGCGGACGCGCGCGAACGCGGCGCGGGGCGCCGCACGATCCGCGCGCGAGCGTCCGCTCGCGCCGCGCCGAGCCAGGATGGCCCCCCGAATCCTCATCATCACGCCGACGTACAACGAGCGAGACAACCTCGCCGAGTTCGTGAGCTCCGTCCTCGCGACGGTCCCGGACGCGCACGTGCTCGTCGTCGACGACGCGTCGCCGGACGGGACAGGCGCCCTCGGCGATGAGCTCGCCGCGCGCGACGGGCGCGTCCAGGTGCTCCACCGCCCGGCCAAGCTCGGGCTCGGCACCGCCTACCTGGAGGGGTTCCGGCGCGCGCTGGACGACGGCTACGACGTCGCCTTCGAGATGGACGCGGACCTCTCGCACGACCCGGGCCACCTGCCGGTCTTCCTCGACGCGATCGCCCGGGGCGCGGACGTGGTCCTCGGCTCGCGCAACGTGCCGGGGGGCGGCGTCGAGGGCTGGGGCCTCGGGCGGCACGCGCTCTCGAAGGGCGGCTCGCTCTACGCGCGGACCCTCCTGGGCGTCGGCGTCCGCGACCTCACGACCGGCTACAAGGCGTTCACGCGGCGCGCGCTCCTCTCGCTCGATCTCGGCAGCGTGCGCTCGAACGGCTACGCGTTCCAGATCGAGACGACCTACCGCGCGCTCCGCAAAGGGCTCCGCGTGGTCGAGGTGCCGATCGTGTTCGTCGACCGCCGCGCCGGCCACTCGAAGATGAGCCGGAGGATCTTCGCCGAGGCGATCGTCGAGGTCTTCCGCCTGAAGCTCGACGCCGCGCGCGGGCGCATCTGACCGCCGCGCCCGGCCGGAGCGCGCGCGCGACCGGCGCTCAGCGCCTGCCCGTCCGCGACGGCCTCGACGCGGCGCTCGACCTGGCCCGCTCGTCGGCCTCGAGGTCGCCGAGCTCCTCGTCCTGCGCCTCGTCGAGATCGACGTCGTGGATGCGCGATCGCCCGGGGGGCTCCTGGTCCTCGACGCGCACGCGCGCCGCCGCGCCCTGATCGCGCTGGGCGGCGCCGGCCGGCGCGGGGCGCCCGCGAACGACGCGGGTGGCGCGGAGCAGCGCGAGCTCGGCGACGCGGCCGGCCCGGCGCACGCTCGGCGCGGCCTGCTCGCGCAGCACCCGGCCGAACACCAGCGACAGCAGCGTCAGCACCGTCGGGACGACCACCCCGAGCGCGAGGCCGACCGCGATGCGCGCGACGGTGAGGCCGAACATCGCGCCCACGAGCGGCAGGCCGTCGAGGCCGCGCCGCGGCGCCACGGCCCCCGCGGGCCCGCGCGGCCGCCGCTCGTCCTCGTGCGCGCGCCGCGCCGCCTTGCGGGCGTCGCGGTACGCCTTGCGCGCGTCGCGCTCCGCCTTGCGGGCGTCGCTGTACGCCTTGCGCGCGTCGCGCTCCGAGGGGCGCCCGGCGCGCGGCCGCTCGGAGGACGCGCCGCCCGCGTCGAGCTCCGCGAGCAGCGGCGCGAGGCGCGCGGCGCGGCGCTCCGGATCGGGCTCCAGCATCGCGGAGAGGGCCCGGACGAGGCGCGGATCCGCGCGGCCGCCGAGGGCCGCGGGCACGTCGATCGCGAGCCCGCGGTGCGGCAGGTTCTCCGGCTCCTCGCCGGTGAGCAGGCAGAGCGCGGTCGCGCCGACGGCGTAGACGTCCGACGCCGGCAGCGCGCGCCCCTGGAACTGCTCCGGCGCCATGTACCCGAAGGTGCCGACCACGGTGCTCCCGCCCTCGGGGCGCAGGCGATCGCGGACCGCGCCGAAGTCGACGATCGCGAAGGAGCCGTCGGGCCGGCGGATCACGTTGTTCGGCTTGATGTCGCGGTGGATGACCGGCGGCGCGCGGCCGTGCAGGTAGTCGAGCACGCCCGAAGCGTCCCGCAAAAACCGGACGACCTCGTCCCGCCCGAGCACGGCGCGGCGGCGGCGCATCGCGCCCAGGCTCTCGCCGTCGATCTTCTCCATCACGAGGAAGAGCGCTCCGTCCTCCTCGAAATGATCGAGGTAGGCCGGCAGGCTCGGATGCGAGAGCGAGGCGAGGACGCGCGCCTCGCGCTCGGCGAGCTCCACGCCCTTCCAGCTCGAGGCGCCGCGGATGTGGAACCGCTTGATCGCGACGAGCTTGCCGAGCCGCTTGTCGACCGCCTCGAGCGTGTGCCCCTGAGCCCCTTCGCCCAGGGCGCGCGTGACCACGTAGCGCCCGTCGCGCAACGGCTGGCTCGGCTCGTCACCCATCGCGGGAGCGAGGGTACACCGCCCGCGCAGCGACACCAGCGCGAAGCCGCGTCGGGACGCCCGCGGTGGCCGCGCGTCGCGGGCGTCCGCCCGCGCGGCCATCGCGGAGCGCTCTGCTAGAGTCGCAGGCGATGTCCCTGATCCTCACCCTGCTCGCGGCGTTCGCGGTCTTCTACCTGCTGTCGGGGCTGCGGCAGATCAACCAGTGGGAAGTGGCGCTGCGCTTCACGCTCGGCAAGCTGACCGGCCGCGTGACCCCCGGGATCACCCTGTACCTCCCGGGGATCCAGGAGCTCCGGCGCATCGACACGCGGATGAAGAACCGCGATCTCCTCCAGCAGATGGTGATCACCCGCGACAACGTGACCACGATGGTCGATGCGGTCGTCTACTACCGCGTCGTCGATCCGGAGCGGGCCACGCTCGCCGTCGAGAACTACGAGACGGCGATGAAGGACCGCGCGAAGGTCGTGCTGCGCGACGTGGTGGGCGAGACGCGGCTCGACGAGCTGCTCGCGCACCGCGAGGAGGTCGCCGCCAAGGTGCGCGCGCAGGTCGAGGCGGTCGCGGAGGCGTGGGGGCTGCACGTGGACATGATCGGCCTCCAGGACATCGCGCTGCCGCCGCAGATGCAGGAGGTGCTCGCGAAGGGGGCCATCGCCGAGCGCGATCGGCGCTACGTGGTCATCAAGAGCGAGGCCGACGTGGAGAGCGCGAAGAACTTCGCCGAGGCGGCGAGCATCCTCGCGCGCTCGCCCGGGGCGATGGAGCTCCGGCGCTTCGAGGCGCTCGCGAACCTCAGCCAGGGCAACACCAAGGTCATCTTCGACCTGGCGAAGCCGTACGACGACCTGCGGCACACGGCGGTGGCCATGGCGGAGGCGGCCGTCACCGAGTCGAAGCCCCAGCGCGTCCACGAGGGGCACCGCGCGGTCGACGCCGAGGCGCAGCGCGAGGCCGAGGCGGCGCTCGAGGCGGACGCCGCGCTCGAGGAGCAGCGGACGGCGAGGCGCGGGCGCATGGGCGGGGCGTGATCCCGGCGCTGACCGCGCTGAAGGCCGCCGTCGCGGCGCTGCTCGAGGCGCGCGGCGAGCGCGGGCTCTCCGCCCTCGTCGTCGGCGCCGAGCTCGCGGTCGCCGGGCCGCCCCAGCGGTGGACGATGGGGTCGCGCGAGGTGAGCGCGTCGCGCCTCTCGCTCGCCGTCGACGCGCCCGCGTTCGCGGCGCTCACGGCGGACGCGGCCCGCCTCGCGGCGGTGAAGGAGGCGTTCGCGAGCGCGGTGCGCACCCCGGAGACGGAGCTCGCCGATCTGACGCTGCTCCTGCGCCTGCCCGGCGCCGGGCGCGGGTGGAACCGGGTCTACCGGGAGGCCGCGCTCCCGGCGGCGCCGGAGCGGCCGCACCCCGACGCGGTCCTCGGCGGGGCGGCGGCGCTGCTCGACGCCTCGGGCGACGCGCGGGGCGCGGCGATGCTCCGCCGCGCGCGGCTCGAGGCAGCGCAGGTCCCGGGCAGCGGCGGGGTCCCGCTGGTCCGCTGCGTGGTGCGGCTCGACCCGGCGGACCGCGCCGCGCTCGACCGCGACGGCGAGCGCGCGGAGCGGCTGCAGCGCGCCGTGCGCAGCGCCGGCACGCGCGCCGCCGAGGCGGTCGCGTCCGTGGAGCTCGCCACGGCGCTCCACCCGCTCGGCGGGGCGCCGCCGCTCGGCCCGGCCGAGGCGCCGGGTGCGCGGCTCGCGCGGGCGCTCGAGGCGCGCGGCGCCGTCGTGGTGCCCATCTCTCGCGACGAGGACGGGTCGGGCGGCGGGGGCGTGGAGCTCGCCGTCGTGGCGTCCGGGGAGCTCCTGCGCGTCCGGATCGTCGCGACCGGCCCGGGGCGCGAGCGTGGCGGCGACGGCTGGGAAAACGAGAAAATTCGTGCAATTACGGTCGCCGCCCAGGGGGTGGCGACGCCGGAGCGCGCCGCGGAGCTCGCTGCGCTGCTCCTCGGCGGCGGCGACCTCGCCTGACGGGGCGCAGCGCGAGGGCCGGCCTCGCAGCGCGCCGTCACGACGGCGGCGCTGCCGCGCTACGTTCCCGCCCCGGCGCGCGGGCCCTGCGCAAGGATGCGCCTGAAGGTCAGGTTGATGCGCGGCCCCGCGCCGCGCTGCCTGGGCACGCCGTGGCGGTGGTGGTGCTGGGTGGTCCCGCCCATCACCAGCAGGCTTCCCCCGCCGAGCTCCAGCTCGACGGCGGGAGCGTCCTTCCATTTCCGGGCGGGCTTGATGACGAAGCGGCGCGGCGCGCCGAGCGACACGGAGGCGATCAGCGGATCCGGCCCGAGCTCTTTCTCCGCGTCGGCGTGGAAGCCCATGGAGTCGGCGCCGCTGCGGTAATAATTCAAGAGGACGCTGTTGAACGCCGGGCGCGACGCGCGCGGAGGCTCGGCCACGGGGAGCTCGGCGCACGCCGACTCCACGCGCGCCTTGAGCTCGGCGAGCGGCGGCGACCATGGCTCGGGCGCCAGCGTCAGCCCCGAGTAGGTGTAGGCCGCGTCGGGGTCGCCGTACCAAGCCGACAGCCGCGGCTGGAGGAACTCGCTGCCGAAGAGCTTGATCTTGTCCTGCCGCCACGCGACCCCGGCGCGCAGCGCCTCGAAGAGCGCGTCGGCCTCTACGCGCGGCAGCCACGGATCGAGGAGGGCGAACCAGCCGCCTTCGATGAGGTGCTCGATCCGCGTGCGCACGAGCACCGACTAGCGCGCTCGCCGCGCGCGCGCCAGACAGCGCTGGCGCAGGGCCGTCAGCTCGCCGGCGCCTTGCCGGCGGGCGGATTGCCGGAGCGCGCGGGCGACTCCGCGCGGGTCATGCTCCGGATCGCGTAATTGAGCGCGGCGCGCAGGTTTCGCTGCGTGTTGAGCTGGGAGAGATCGAGCCCGAGCGAGACCATGGTCTGCGCGACGTTCGGCTTGATGCCGGCGACGATCCCGTCGGCCCCGAGCAGCCGGATCGCGGTGACGAGCTCGATCAGGTGGCTCGCGACCTTGGTGTCGACGACCTCGACGCCGGTGAGGTCGAGGATGGCGTAGCGCGCTTGCTTCTCGACGATCTTCGAGAGCAGGCTGTCCATGACGTCGGCGGTGCGCACGCTGTCGACCGTCCCCACCATGGGGAGCGTGAGCACGCCGTCCCAGACCTCGATGATCGGCGTGGAGAGATCGCGGATGACCTGCTGCTGCGCCTCGATCTGGTGCAGCTGAGCGCGCAGCTCGTTCTCTGTGCGCTTGGACGCCGAGATGTCGAACGACAACCCGAGCACGCCGCCCCCGGGCTCGCCGCGCTGGTCGTGAAGCGGGGTGACCCAGTTGTCCCAGTGGATACCGAGTGATTCCGTGCGAAAGCGGCGCACCTTCCCGTCGAACCACGTGCGCATGTCGCGCATCTCGGGCTCGGGCATGTCGACGCCGGCTGCGTCTGGCTGCTTCCCATAGAACTCGATCCAGTTGACCCCGGCGAGCTGCCCGGACTTGAGCCCGACGCTCTCGAGCCCCTTGCCATCGTGATAGAAACAGACCCCACCGGGGTCGAGCGCCCAGAACGATATGCTGTCGACGTGCTTGACCATGCTGTCCAGGACGCGCGCCTTGTTGCGGAGGGTCGTCAGCTCCTCCTCGGCGATCTCGGGCGTTGCCCGGAGCGACCCGAAGATCGCGCTGCGATCGGGCGATCGCCTCGCCTTGCACGACAGCGGCCGATACGCCCCGCGCGCGTCGCGAAGGCGGACGCGGAACGAGGCGGGCTCGCCCGTCTGCTCGAGCTTCACCCACGCCTCCAGGAGCGCGGCTCGATCCTCCGGGTGAGCGAGCTCTGCGAGCATCGTGCCCTCCTCGCTCGCGGGGCCGATGACCTCTCGCAGAGCATCGTTCTCGTGGAGCAGTCCTCCGGCGGCCGACGCGACGAAGAGCAGTTCAGGACAGCTGGCGAAAAACTCCGCGAGCAGCGAATGCGAAGCGATCTCCATCACGCGAGCATCTCCCTGAGGCAAAAAGGCGGGCTCGAGGCTATCGCGCGTGATGCCCGCGGGGGAACCCCCATGTCCCCGCTTCGCTTGAATTCCTCAGGGTCGCATGGTTCGTGACAGACGTTCCCAAGGAGGCGGCGGATGGAGTTCGATCTCGTCATTTCGCGGGGAACGATCCTCGATGGCAGCGGCCAGCCTCGTTACCTGGCGGACCTGGGGATCCAGAAAGGCAAGATCGCCGCGATCGCCGGGCCGGGCGCGCTCGCGGGAGGGCGGACACTCGACGCCAGCGGGCTCGCCGTCGCGCCCGGCTTCATCGATATCCACTCACACATCGACTGGCTCCTGCCGCTACCAGATCACGAGGACGTCCTCGCGCCGATGGTCGCCCAGGGCATCACGACCGTGGTGGCGGGCAATTGCGGGCACTCCCCTGCCCCGGTCACCGATGCGTCCGTTCCGCTGGTGGAGCACTCCGCGGAGATCCTGAAGGACGGAGATCTCGCCTACCGATGGCGATCGATGGGCGAGTTCCTGAGCGCCCTCGAGGATGGCGGGCTGCTCGTCAATACGGCGCTCCTGGTCGGGCACGGCACGCTCCGTCAGGCAGTCATGGGCAACAGCGCCGCTCCCCCGAGCGCGGAGCAGATGGAGGCGCTCTGCTCGCTCGCGCGCGCGGCGCTCCGCGAGGGCGCGTTCGGGCTCTCGGCGGGCCTGGCCTACACGCCCGGGGTCTTCGCGCGCAAGGAGGAGCTCCTGACGCTGCTCCGGACGGTGGCCGGCGAGGGCGGCGTGTTCACGGTCCATGGCCGGGCCTACACGTGGGTCTCGCCGTTCTACAGGCCGCTGCTCCTCGGCCCGCCGCACAACCTCCGCTCGGTCCGCGAGCTGCTCGGCCTGGCCGAGGAGAGCCGCGCGAAGATCCAGCTCTCGCACCAGATCTTCATCGGCCGGCGAACGTGGCCCACGACGCGGTGGGTGCTCCGCGCGATCGAGCGGGCCGTGGACCGAGGGGTCGACGCGGCCTTCGACGCCTTCCCCTACACGGTCGGCAACACCACGGTGAACGCCCTCTTCCCCGCCTGGGTGCTCGACGACTTCCGCGCCCGCATCGACGACCCGGCCGTCCTCCGCCGGCTCCGGCGGGAGTTCGCGATGTTCCGGCTGCTCCTCGGGCTGGAGTACGCGGACATCCGGCTGCTCTGGGGCGCCGTCCCGGAGCTCGCCGGGCTCGAGGGGCTCGATTTCGAGGAGATCGCGGGGCGCCTCGGCAAGCGCGAGTTCGACGCCTACGTGCACGTCGCCCGCGTGAGCGACGGCAGGGCGCGCGTCCTCGTGAACACGTACTCCGGCGTCGACGCGCAGGACGAGCCGCTCCGGGCCGTGCTCTCGCACCCGCTCTGCGCGTTCGAGACCGACGCGATCCTCACCCGGCGCGGCCGACACAACCCGGCGTCGTTCGGCACGTTCCCGCGGGTGCTCGGCCATTACAGCCGCGACCTCGGCCTGTTCCGGCTCGAGGAGGCCGTGCGCCGGATGACGTCGCTGCCCGCCGAGCGGATCGGGCTCCGCGACGTGGGACGCATCGTGCCCGGGCACTGGGCGGATCTCGTCGTCTTCGATCCGGCCACGGTGGCGGACAACACGACGCCGCGGCGAGCTGACGCACCGCCGTCGGGGATCCGGGCCGTCCTGATCACCGGCGAGGTGGTGGCGCAGGACGGCGTGCTGACGGGCAAGACCCGGCAGGGCCGCCTCCTGCGCAGGTAGACGGGCCGGGCAGGACGCGATGGACGTGCTCGATGGAGCGACGCCGCGCTGCCGGCGCAGGAAGCCGGAGCTCGCATCCGCCGCGGGCGCCGGGCGTCCCTGGCCGAGGGGCGCCGCGAGTCCTACATAGCTCGTCCGCCCAAGATGCTGAGCTCGCCCGTCCCGCGAAGGAGCCCCGTTTTCCTCGCCCTCATCCTCGGTGCGCTCACCGCGCTGGGTCCGCTCTCGATCGACATGTACCTGCCGAGCCTGCCGACGCTGCAGCGCGACCTCGGCACCACCGCGTCCGCGGTGCAGCTCACGCTCGCGGCGTACTTCGCGGGGCTCGGGCTGGGCCAGCTCGCCTACGGACCGTTGACCGATCGGTTCGGCCGCAAGCGCCCCCTGTACGCCGGTCTTGCGCTCTACGTGCTCGCCTCGATCGGGTGCGCGCTCGCCCCGAACGTGCAGTCGCTCATCGCGCTGCGCTTCCTCCAGGCCGTCGGCGGCGCTGCGGGGCAGGTCGTGACGCGGGCCGTGGTCCGCGACCTCTACGCCGGGGCCGCCGCCGCGCGGCTGCTCTCGCTGCTCATGCTCGTCATGGGGGCCGCGCCCATCCTCGCGCCGACCCTCGGCGGCTGGTTGCTCCTCGTCGCCGGCTGGCGGGTCATCTTCGCGCTGCTCGCCGCGCTCGGCCTCGGATGCCTGGCGCTGATGGCCGCGGCGCTCCCCGAGACGGCGGTCGCGCGGACCGAGCGGCTCGACCTCCGGGCGATCGGCGCGCACCTGCGCGAGGTCGGGCGCGATCGCGCCTTCGTCGCGTACACGCTGACGGGCGCCTTCGCGCAGGCCGGCATGTTCGCGTACATCTCGGGCTCGCCGTTCGTGCTCATCGAGCTATTTCACGTCTCGCCCCAGCACTACGGCTGGCTCTTCGGCGCGAACGCGTTCGGCCTCATCGCCGGCGCCCAGGTGAACCACCGGCTGCTCGGGCGTCGCTCGCCGACCTGGCTGCTCGCGCGGGCGACGGCCGCGATCACCGCGGTCGGCGCGGTCCTCCTCGCCGTCGCGGTCAGCCGCTGGGGCGGGCTCGCCGCCATGGTCGGCTCGCTCTTCGCATTCGTGGCGAGCCTCGGCTTCATCGGCTCCAACGCGACGGCGCTGGCGATGGACGGGCAGGGCGCCCGCGCCGGGCTCGCCTCCGCGGCGCTCGGCTCGACTCAGTTCGCGATCGCGGCCGGCGCCTCGTCGCTGGTCGGTCTCCTGAACGACGGCTCCGCGCGACCGATGGCGGCCGTCATGGCGGCCTGCGGAGCGGCCTCCTGGGCCGCGGGCGCGGCGGCCCGGCGGCTCGACGCGCGGGCGCTCAGACCCGCGACGAGGCCTTGAACGAATCGGACACGACCTTCTTGGCGAAGTCGACGATCTGATCCCTGGGGGCGTTCTGGATCGCGTACTTGACCACGTAGCCGCCGGCGACGAGGGTGAGCTGGCGCAGGATCTTCGAGCTCGCGAGCACGCCGAGCGCAAACGCCGCCCCGCCGATCGCGAGCGGAACGATGTACGGGACGTCCTTGACCTTGCCCTGGATGTCCTTGGCGAACTTGAGCAGCATGTCGAGGCTCACCCCGCCCTCGCCGCCCTGCGCCTGCTGCGAGCTCGACTCCTGCGAGCCGCCCTCCTGCGCGCCGCCCTCGTAGATTCCGTTCTTGTACCCGGTCGAAGTGTACTGGTCATTACCGATGGTGGTCATAGCGCTCTACCTCGTCCTGAAATGATCAGCCTCTGAGATGGCGATAGCCCGGCTCTATGCGAAGCACATACCAATCTGGACGACGGCGCAACGGACGCCGCAGCGACGATGAGCCGAGCCACTTGCCGCGGCCGCCGGGGCGAGTCGCGTGCGCGGGCGCCCGGCAGCGATGGGGCAACCTGGTGAGGCGTGGCAAATGATCCCGCGCCGAGCGCTCCCGCGCGATCGGTGCACTCCATGTGGGCGCCGGACGTCCTCAGGGGCTCACCACCACGCGCGCTCCCGGGCGAGCGACACGATCGCGGACGAGAGCTTGTGTGGGTCGTGGCGGATCAGCTTGCCGCCGAACAGCAGGTCGGCGGGGACGAGGAGGTCGGAGGCGAGCCGCCTGTCCGGCGAGGTCACGACCGGCTCGGAGCCGGCGGAGGCGTACTCCGGGAGGCTGGCCGAGGGCCACACGTCGTTGAACAGCACCGCATCGAGCCGGGCCTCCCCGAGGTACATCGCGATGGTCCCCACGAAGTCCTCGACCGTGTAACCGGGCGTCTCGTTGGGCTTCGTCATGAGATTGCACACGAACAGCGCGCGGGCGCGGCTCGCCGCGATGGCCTCGCGCACCCCCTTGACGAGGAGGTTCGGGACGAGGCTCGTGTAGAGGTCGCCCGGCCCGAGGATGATGAGATCCGCGTCCGCGATCGCCTCGAGCGCCGCTGGATAGGCCCTGGCCTCGGGATCCAGATAGACCGAGAGCACGGGCGCATCGAGCATGTCGGAGAGGTTGTCAATCGACGCCTCCCCGCGGATGGTCCGGTCGTTCTCGAGATGCATCACGAGATCGACCTGATCCATCGTGACGGGGAGGACGCGGTTCTTGACGGAGAAGATCTCGTGCAGGCGCTCGACCGTGAGGGGGAGCGAGCCGGTGATCTCCTGCACCGCGGTGAATATCAGATTGCGCAGGGTGTGCCCGCCGAGGCTCCCCGACCGGAAGCGATGGCCGAGCAGCTCCTTCAGCGCCGCCGGGTGCTCGGACAGGGCGACGAGGCAACGTGTGAAGTCGCCGGGGGGCAGGAGGCCGTACTCGTCCCGGAGCCTGCCGGAGCTCCCGCCCGAGTCCATCATGGTCACGATCGCGGTGATGCGAGCGCTCAGGTCGCGCAGGCCCGTGAGGAGCGTATAATGGCCCGTTCCTCCTCCCACCGTCACGATCCTCGGCGTCGCCATGGGGGAGCAGGGTACCATGCGGAGGAGCGAGGCCGACACCGGCCGTCACGCCGCCGAGATCTCGACACGCGGCCGCGGCATGCACTTCGCGAGGCGGCTAGACGCGACGGCGTGGTATGCGGGCGCGATCTCGGCGCTGTAGCAGCGCCTCCCCGCGGCGAAGGCCGCCACCGCGACCGAGCAGAGCCCGCCGAACGGCTCCCAGACGACATCGCCCGGATCGGAAGAGGCCCGGATGATGCGATCGAGCAGCTTGAGGGGCTTCTGGTTGCCGTGGACGGAGCGGGTCTCCTCCTTGAAGCGCTCGGCGCCGCGGACCGCGGGCTCGCGCCAGACGTTGGTCACCCCGACCTCGCAATGGAACTTCGCTCGCAGGCTGGCCCATTCAGGGCCCGTCAGCGGCCGCTTGCCGTCGACCGAGAAGTAGGGCCGCCCCTCGGGGCGGCCGTGCGCGTTCGCGAACGCGACGATCCGCTCGAACGCCTCGGCCGGAGGATAATACCAGAGGTGGCAGCGCGTGAAATACTTCCTCGTGGCGGCGTTCTTCACGCCGCACGCCTCGTTCGTGTGGCGCAGCGGGAGTCCCGAGCGCTCCCATTCGTGCCGTAGCCAGGCCTTGAGGGGCAGCCCCACGCCGCCGCTCTCCAGGAGGACCTTGCGCACGTACTGCACGCACACCTCGCTCACGACCGGGAACTTGCGCAGCGTCCGGGTGTTCGCGTTGCCCGCGATGTGGGCGATCCCCTTGTCCCACACATGGCAGCTCCGGTACTCCCAGCCGTGCTGGTCGAGCAGCGGGTGCACGGTCGCCCAGCCGATCTCGGTCCCCCAGAACCACAGGGTGGCGGACGGCAAGGCGCGCTCCGACCAGGCGGCGACGTGGGGCGCGTACCACGCGCCGAGCTCCTTGTGCGTCGGCGGGTCGCCGGGAAAGCCGGAGACGCCATAAGCGCCGTCGGAGACGATCACCGTGGGCCTCGGCCAGGAGGCGTAGTGCTCCAGCGCGTCGCCGAGCGTCAGGACGGGGTGGGGGTCGGTCGATGCGCGCTTCGCGGGGGGCACGCGGCCATCCAATCCAACTGCGCGGATCTGTCAACAAAACGGCAGAGATAGGGGCCGGCGAGGCGGCCGGCGCCGCTGGGCCTCCCCGAGGGAGCGATCTTCTCCTGGAGCGTCCTCGCGAGCGCCCGGAGCTGACGTGCACGGGTGTCGTCCGGAGGAGACAGGCTGTGGAAATGGAGGGAACACTGTTCGAATGAAATCTCGCGTGGAACCGAGTGTGGAATCCCACGTCGACCCGAGCGTCGAACCGACGCGTCGACCCGAGCGACGCCCGTGGCTCGCTGTCGCGACGGTGATTGTAGCGGCCGACCGAGCGGCGTATGTTGAGCAGCTTCGTGCCCCCACTTCGCTTGGCCGGCACTCCACCGCGACGCCGGTGGAGCCGCCGGTGCTGGTGTACCCAGCCCACGCGGGACCATCGATTCCACACGGGAGGAAAGCATGAATGCAATGAATTGCATGAGCTCACGATCCGCTGTTCGCGCGCTTCCGGCCGTCGTCCTTTCGGGATTGAGCCTGCTCGCGCCGCTCCCGGCAGAGGCCCAGTCGGCCGAGGAGCCCAGCCATTTCCGATGGGCCGACACCCTCGTGACCCACATCGCCCCGGAGAACAACGAATACGGCAGCGGCACGAGCTATGTTCAATGGGCCGGCATCGAAGGAGCGACGGCGTACCGGAGCCGCAGCCTGTGCGCGTCGTTCGTCACCCACGTCCTCAAGCGGGCCTATGGTCTGTCGAGCTACGACATGACCCTGTGGTTCGGCAGCACAAGCCCCAACGCCGTCCTCTACCACGACAGGATCATCGATGAGGTCGGCTTCGAGCAGGTCCTGACGGTGAGCCAGATCGAGGAGGGCGACATCATCGCGATCGAGTATCCGTGGGGGAGCACGGCCTCCGGGCACGTCGCCATCGCGGCAGGGCCCGCGGTGCTGCGCTCGGCGACCTATCCGCTCGTCGCGGGGACGAGCCAGTACGCGCTCGCCGTCCTCGACGCGAGCACCACGGGCCACGGGACGACGGACACCCGGCACAACGCGGACGGCTCCTGGCACCCGGGCGTCGGGCGGGGCGTCATGCGCCTCTATGCGAGCAGCACCACCGGCGCGATCGCGGGACACGCCTGGAGCACGCAACCTGGCTCGACGTACTACGCGAAGCAGGCGCGCGATATCGTGATCGGCAGGGTCGCGGATCCCGATCTCTACCTGCCGCAGTAGCGGCGCGCCCCGACCTCCCGCGCCGCCAGGGCCGCAGCGCCGCCTGGTCCCGTCGGCAGGATGCCTGACGTACCGAGCTAGCGCGGGCTCGACGCCGTCGTCCGGCCCGCCACGCGCCGGAGCTCCGGCGCGTGCTCCAGCGGCTCCGCGTCGAGCTCGAGGCCGTCGAGCATCGCCGCCGTCGCGAGGACGCCGGGCAGCTGGACCTCCGGCGCCCACGCATCGAGCTCCATGAGCTCTCCGCCGACGACCTCCGACGAGCGCATCAGCACCCGGCCCGCGTGCAGGCACAGGTTCACGTGCACCCTCGCGTCGCGCCCCCCGCGCTCGACGAGCGCGCGCTCGAGCAGCAGCGCGGTCTCCACGATCTCCCGTCGCGCCGCCCGGTCCGACGGCTCCGGGGCGGCGAGCTCCCTGAAGAACAGCAGCGTATTGCCCGTCTCCATCGCCGCGTCGAGGCCCCTCGCCGCGAGGAAGCGCGACACGAGCGGCAGCACCTCGTCCAGATCGGCGAGCAGCGCGTCGTCGGGCTCGTCCGTGGCGCCGCATTCCGCGTACACCTCGACGTGAATCGCGCCCACCCGGCGCTCCTCCGGGCCCCCGCGCAGCGGCGCGACGCTCTTCCGCGCCGCGGCCACGGCCGCCCGGAACCCCTCGATGAACTCCCCCGCCGTCTGGTGCCGCGCGGCGGGATCCTTGGCCATCGCGCGGAGCACCACGCCGTCGAGCTCGGGGCTCACGGGCGCCTCGCGGCTCGGGCTCGGCGGGTGCACCCAGAGGTGCATGTGCAGGAGCGTCGCGAGCATCGAGTCGAGGAACGGGAGCTTGCCTGTCAGCATGTAGTACGCGAGCGCGCCGAGGGCGTAGACGTCCGTCCTCGCGTCCGCCGCCTGCCCCCGGATCTGCTCGGGCGCCATGCACGCCGGCGTGCCGAGCAGGTGGGCCTCCGTCGTGATGCCCGGCCCCGCGTCGTCGAGGATCTTGGCGACGCCGAAGTCGAGGAGGACCACGCGCGCAGGACGGCCCTCGTCGGCGATGAACACGTTGGAGGCCTTGAGATCGCGGTGGACGATCGCGCTCCGGTGGACCGCCGACAGCGCCTCGCAGACAGGCTCCAGGATCTCGAGCGCCTCCTCCGCGGAGAGCCGCCCGCGCGAGAGGAGGTACGACTGGAGATCGACCCCGCGGAGGAGCTCCATCGCGAAGAACGGCCGGCCTCCGGCGATCTCGCCGCAATCTAGGATGCGGATCACGTTGGGATGGTCGATCCGCCGGATCGTCTGGATCTCGCGCTCGAACCGCACGACCGCCTCGCGGGTGAACGCGAGCTCCGGGTGGAGCACCTTGACCGCAGCGCGCTTGCCGCTCTCCGCGTGCACGGCGCGGTAGACGACGCCGAAGCTGCCGTGAGCGATGCTCTCCTCGACGAGGTAGTCGCCCACCCGGCTGCCCGCGGGGAGCGTCTGCGGTCGCCCCGACGACGCAGGCGCTCCGCAGGTTTCCACGTACAGGAGCGCCCCGCCGGCGTCGCCGCCGCACGCCGTGTCGAGCGCGGCCTTCCTGTCCGACACGGCTCTCTGCACCGCATCGTCCTGGGTCAGGACCAACGAGCGAACGGTCTCTTGCCACACCCTCGGGGAAGAAGCACACCACGTGCCATCGGGGTGATCGGGGTGGATGAGGCCCTCGTCCAGGGCCTCGAACGGGCTAAGCTCTTGCCCAAGGAGGCAGCTTGCCCCGCTGTCAGGTCTGCCATCGCCGCATTTCCGGCACGAAGCCCTGCCCGCGCGACGCATGGCTCCCGCCGCCGAGCCGCCCCCTCGACGAGCCGCAGGAGCCCGCCCCGTCGCTCCCCGGGCTGACGCCGCTGCGGCGCATCGGCGCGGGCGGCTTCGCCACGGTGTGGGAGGCGGCGCGGGCGGAGGGCGGCGAGCCCGTCGCGCTCAAGGTGGGACGGTGGACGAGCCCGCTCATGGTGGAGCGGTTCCGGCGCGACGCGGAGGCGCTCGAGCAGGTGGGCCCGCCGCACGTGCCCCGGTGGATCGAGAGCGGCGCGCTCCGCGACGGGCGGCCCTTCATCGCGATGGAGCTCCTCCGCGGCCGGACGCTCGCCGACGTGCTCGCGGATCTCGAGGGCCCGCCGGGCGCCGCCGACGTCGTGGCGATGGGCGCGGCCCTCCTCGAGTCGCTCGCGGCGGCGCACGCGAAGGGCGTGATCCACCGCGATCTGAAGCCGGAGAACCTCCTCCTGGCCGAGGGGGGGCAGCGCCTCGCGCTCCTCGACTTCGGCCTGGCCAAGCATGCGCGCGCGCTGGAGGCGGACGACGGCATCACGCCCCGCGGCGCGGTCGCCGGCACCCCGGAGTACATGGCCCCGGAGCAGATCCGCGGCGACCCGATCCAGGACGAGCGCACGGACATCTACGCGTTCGGCGTGATCCTCTACGAGCTCCTGACGCTGCGGCTCCCGTTCACCGGCGATCGGGGCGAGATCGAGCACGGGCACCTCGCGCTCCGCCCGCACCGCCCCCACGAGTTCGCCGCGGTGCCCGACGAGCTGGAGAGGCTCGTCCTCGCCTGCCTCGCGAAGGAGCCCGAGCGCCGCCCGCCCGACGTCGCCGCGCTGAGGCGCGCGCTCGCGCAGGCCTGCCCGGGCGGCGCACAGCCCGCGCCGAACGCGCAACCCGCGCGCGGCGCGCTGCTCACCGAGGGCCGGCAGCCCGCGGTCGTGCTCGTGGCCGAGGCGAAGGGCGCGTCCGCCGCCGTGATGAGCGCCGTGGCCGCGCGCAAGGGGTTCGTGGCGAGGCAGCGCGGGGGCCGGCTCGTGTGCGTGTTCTCGGGCCTCGACGCGGACGATCCGGTGAGCGCCGCGATCGCGGTCGCCCGCGAGGTCGAGGAGCGGTACGCGGGGCGCGCGGCCGTGCACATCGCCGGGCTGATCGTGCGCCGCAAGGAGCAGGGGCCGCCCGCGGCCTACGGCGCCCCGGTCGAGCAGCCCGACGCCTGGATGCCCCGCGGCGACTTTCGCGGCGTCGCGCTCACCGCGGACCTCGTGCGCGCCTTGCCCGAGGGCGAGCTCCGCGGGCTCTCGCGCGACCCCGCGCTCTCGCCCACGCCCGGCGCGGCGTTCTACCGGCTCGCCGCGCGCTCGCGCCCCCCGCCGGGCTCCGCGAGCGCCGTGCCGCTCGTCGGCCGCGACGAGATCGTCGGCGCGCTCGCGGTGAGCATGGAGGCGAGCCTGCCCGGCGGGTGCCCTGGCCTGTTCACGCTGATCGGCGAGGGGGGCCTCGGCAAGTCGCGCCTGACGGACGAGGCGGTCGCGCTCGTCCGGCGCATGCAGGAGGGGGCGCAGCTCATCGCCCTGCGCGCGGCGCAGCCGCTCGCGGGCGAGCGCGCGTCGAGCCAGCTCCTCGCCCGCGTGCTCGACGTGGACGCCGCCGCGCCGCCCGACGACGTGCGGGCGCTCTGCGCGGAGCGCCTCGGCGAGGCGCTCGCCGAGGAGGCGTGGACGGCGGTGGCCGCGGCGCTCGGATGGATGCCGCCGGAGCAGGCGGGCGTGTCGCCGTGGTCCCTGCGGCAGAGCACGATGCGCGCGATCGCCGAGGGGCTCCGGCGCCGCGCGCGCGAGGCGCCGGTCGCGGTGCTCCTCGATGACGCGCACTGGGCCGACGACGCGGCGCTCGACGCGCTCGAGCTCGCGACGCTCGACGCGCCGGGCTGCTCGCTCTGGGTGCTCGTGGCGGCGCACCCGAGGTTCGAGGACATGCGCCGGAGCTGGGGCGCGCGCGCAGAGCGGCACGATCGCGCGGTGCTCGGGCGGCTCTCGGAGCAGGACGCGATGCGGCTCGCGGCCGAGCTCCTCCTGCCGGCGGAGTACCCGCCCGAGGCCGCGCTCCGGCAGCTCGCGAGCTGGTCCGGGTACAACCCGTCCTGCCTGACGGAGCTCGTCCGCGCGCTGAAGCGCACGGGCGCGGTCCAGCGGCGCCCGACGGGGGCCTTCTTCGTGGCGACCGCGGCGCTCGAAAAGCTCCCGCCGCTGCCCGTACGGCAGTGGCTGGCCGCGCGCCGGCTCGACACGCTCTCGCCCGAGCTCGCGGCCTGCGTGCGGCTCTGCTCCGCGCTCGGCCCCGATTTCACCCGGGAGGAGGTGGAGG
This sequence comes from Sorangium sp. So ce887, assembly GCF_051521455.1. Classification (NCBI taxonomy): domain Bacteria; kingdom Pseudomonadati; phylum Myxococcota; order Polyangiales; family Polyangiaceae; genus Sorangium; species Sorangium sp. So ce887. The sequence goes on from NZ_CP150354.1 coordinate 10,267,172, forward strand.
CGATCCAGGACGCGGTCGAGCAGGCGGGCGGAGCGAGCACGCCGATCGACGCCGGGGTCGGCCTGGGCGCGCTGTGCTCGCTGTCCCTGCTCGTGCGCGGCGAGCGGGGGATCCACGCGTTCGAGAGCGCGACGTTCCGGGATGCGGTCTACGACGCGCTCGCGCCTCTGCAGCGCCAGACGATCCACGCGCACGCGCTCGCGTTCTGGCGAGCGCGCGTGGATCCCGGCGCCCCGGACCGGCGGGGGCTCGGGCACCTGGCGCAGCACGCGGCCGCGTGCGGCGAGCGCGCGACGGCGGCGGCGGCCCACCTCGCGCTCGGCGACCGGGCGACGGCGAGCCACGACAGCGTCGAGGCCGACCAGCGCTACACGGCCGCGCTCGCGCTGCTGGAAGAGGGCGACGCGCGGCGGCGCGCCCACGCGCTCGCCGGCCGCGGCAAGGCGCGGTACTGCCTGCACCGGATCCCCGAGGCGCTCGCGGATCTCGCGCTCGCGCGGGAGCTCGCGCGGGGGCTCGGCGACGACCGGCTCGCCGCGGAGCTCCTGTTCGAGGAGGCGACGGCGCTGGATCACGCGACCGACTACGCGGCGTCGGCGCAGCGCGCGTCCGAGGCGCGCGCCCTCGTCGAGCGCCTCGGGGATCGCAGGCTGGACAACCGCCTGCGGATGGCGCTCGGCCGCTCGTGCTGGCGTCAGCAGCGGGTGGCGGAGGCGATCGAGCTCCTGGATCGCGCGTCGGCCGGCGCCGCGGCGGAGGGCGACCAGGAGACGCGGGTCATCGCGCTGCTGCTCCTGTCGATGGCGCTCGTGATCGCGGGCCGGCTCGGCGACGCCGAGGCGCGCTTCTGCGAGGTGATCGCGCTCTCCAGGGAGATGAAGGATCGGCTGCACCTCTGCTCGGCGTACGCCAACCGCGCGTACCTGTGGGCTGCCCTGAGCGCGCCCGAGCGCGGGCTCCAGGACCTGAGCCGCGCGGTCGAGCTCGCGCGCGAGATCGGCAACCCTGGGCCCGAGCATGTCGCGACGCACAACCTCGCCGAGCTCTTGCACTGGTGCGGGCGCGAGGACGAGGCGCTCGCGCTGGCGCGCCGCTCGCGCGTGCTCGACGAGCGCTTCGGCGAGCGCGCTGCCCCGGACGACGCGCTGCTCATCGCCCGCATCCAGGCGGCGCGCGGTGATGTCAGGGAGGCGGCGCGCCTCGTCGCGTGGGTCGCCGAGCGGTGCCGCCCCGACGCCTCGGCGCCGGCGCTGTTCGCGCTGTTCCGGACGCTGAAGCTGGTGCTCGCGGCCGAGGGGCTCGAGATCCCCGCGGGCGCGGAGGAGCCGGAGGACAGCTGGGAGGCGCTCACCGATCTCGCGGAGCGGACCTTGCCGGTGGAGGAGCTGCTCGAGGTGCTCTACTTCCGCGCGCGCGCGGCCGCCTCCGCCGGGCGTCACCCGGAGGCGTCGGCGGTGCTCGACAGGGCGCGGCCCGTGCTCGCCGGCTGCCGCATGTGGCAGCCTCGCTTCGAGGCGGTGACGGCGCTGCTGCCGGCGCCTGCCGAGCCGTCCGAGGGCGGATCGCACCCGGGCGCGCTGGCGCGCAGCGAATGACGAAAGCTGCGTCCGAGTGCGCCCGGAACCCCGGTGCAAATCGCCTCAGCGTGGCGAGAGGGTGTCGCGGCGCCGGTGCTTCGATGGTGCCCCCCGCGGGCGAGAATCCGGGTGGGAATCACGCAATGCGGCGTGCGCTGGATCGATCCCTCGAGCTGAGGCATTTCGCCTCAGCTCGCGGCACGACGCCGATGGAGGGGTTGCTGCGGAGCTCAACCCGGGTGCTCGGCGTGCGGAGCTCGACCTCGCGGCGCTCCGCCTCGGTGCGACGGGGGTGGAAGCGGTCAGGCATGGCCCGACGATTGCAAGGATTTAAGGAAACCCCACCGCACTCGAAAAGAGAGGCACCCCATGAGGCTCACCGCGCTACGGACGGTCGTTGCGATTCCATGTCTCGCGTTGTTCGGCTGCGCATCCAGCGCCGAGCCGGGCTCCGAGGAGGCCGTGGGCACGTCGGAAGAGGCGTTGATATCGACCAACCGCCTCTCGATGAATCGCCTCTCGATGAATCGCCTCTCGATGAACAGCCTCTCGATGAGCCGCCTCACCGCGGACGGCCGCGCGCTGACCACCACGGATCTGCTGCTCGACGAGGACGGTCGTGAGCTCCTCCGCTACACGATCGCGTGTGCGCTCCCGGAGGGGCAGTCGCTCGTCGGCGAGGTCGGAGCGACGACGTACAGGTTCGATGGGCGGATCGGCCTCGCGCCCGGCTGGTTGCGCTCCCCGCTCCCCGAGAAGTCGCAGCGCTGGGTCACGGCGTGCCTGCTGGCGCACGTGAACGGGTACGGCGTCGAGGTCGCCATCTCGCTGCGCGGCCGCCATCCAGCGCTGGCCACGGACAGCGCGGAGCGGCGGATCTACCAGCAGGAGGAGATCTCCTTCTTCGGCAACGCATTCCAGCCGCTCGGCAGGCGCGACGAGCTCGGCGACATCGGCTCGCGGATGTATTCGTGCGGCGGCGCCTTGCTCCAGCTGTCGTGCGCCGGCAACGAGACCGCCTTCGTGCCGGGGCGGACGTGCGCGTCGAAGAACGACTGCAGCCTCGACTTCCTTGGCCCGTGCCGCGACCTGTCGGACTTGAAGGGCAGCGTGTGCAAGGACGCCTCCCTCGACGGGTACGAGCGCTGCCAGGCCGCAGCGAGCAACCTGGCGGACAAGCCCAGGACGACCCATTACGACGAGGTCGTCACGGTGTTTCTGCAGCGGCCTGACTTCTCCTCCTTCTATCCGCTCTGCACGCCCCTGTTCCCCTGAGCGAGCCCGCCTGCCACGCCGTGCGACCGCGTGATCCGCGGGGCGGCGCGCCTCATCCTCCCGACCGGCTACACCGTCGTCGACTGGGCTGGCATGCAGGGCGGAGAGACGGGGGCATGAGCTCTTCAATGGCAAGAAGGAAGGCTGCGTGAAGGTCGTGTTCGAGCCCTGAAGGCCTGGCGCGACCGAGGCGCCGTACCGTGCCTCGACCCGACCGAGGCAATCCGTTGTTCATCGGCGAACGGCGAATCTACCAATACGACCGAGGCCGAGGCACGCGCTCGTGCACCCGGGCGCAGGTGATTGCCGTGTCCTCCTCCACCAGCTCGGGCGGGAGCGAGATCGCAATGGCGGCCTCTCAGGCCAATGCTGCTTGGCGATGCTCGACCGGGCAATCGCGGCGTCCATTCGGAATCGGAATCGGAATCGGAATCGGAGGCATTGCCGCCATGCGCGTCGGGTGACGAGATACGTGGCATCTGCGACGACGGCGCGGGGCCGGCGCCGGTGCCCGTGACCGATCCGTGGACAACGTGGGTCGGATCTCCAGGCCTCCAAGGCAACGTGGGTCAGTCCCAACAAGGTCCTCACGCCGAGCCCTCCGTTTCCAGTTGACATCCGCCACGACGCATGGATCAACCAAATTGAGCGCGTTCATGGTTGTCGACCTCGTGCGATACTCTCGCCCGCCATGTTGCTGGAGAGCTCCCATGCACCGACCCCTCCTCGCCCAAGGCCTCGTGCTGTCGCTCGCGCCGTTCGGGTGCTCGGCTAGCCCGGAAATTCCTGAAGCCTACGGCAAGGCGATCATGACCGTGAACGGGGAGGAGCTGGTGCTTGACACGGGCGATGACGGCCAATTGCCTGTCCCCCGATTCGACAACAGCTGGGACGTTGACTGCTCCCTCCTCAATGGCGAAACCAATCTGGAGCTGGTGGATCACTCGAAGGGCAGGAGGGGCTTCTACTACCTCGATCTCCACCTGCTCGGCAGCAAGCGCGAGGGCGGCGACGCCGCTGTCGTGAACATGCGAATGTACGTTGACGACGAGCTTTTTCATGGCTCCTGTCCGGCCACGCTCCGGACGTCTCAACAGGGGCCGCACGAATGCAAGTTCTCTTTTGCCAAGTGCGACTTGAACGTGTTCGGCGGTGACCAGGACGTTATCCCGGCGCGCCTCGATCTCGCCTCATTTCACTTGAAATGGTGCTCCGTCCCCTGAGCCGGCGCGCCCGCGATGCGTCGCGATGCGTCGCGATGCGTCCGATGCGTCACGATGGTGTGTCCGAGGCAGCGCTGGCCGGCGCGTCTGCCCGCGGGTAAACATCGAAGGATGGTGGATGCGTCCCCCCGGCGACGGTTCAACGCCGCGTTCGCTCGCTGGTCTCGCCGCGTCCGGCGGCGGCTCGCGCTGGAGCTGATCCTCACCGGCGCCGCCGCGGGGCTGGTGCTCGGGGCGGCGGGCGCCGCGGCCGCCTGGCAGACGCGGTACGGCGCGCTGCGCCCCTGGATGGCGGGCGGCGGCTTGCTCGGCGCGGTGACCGGCGCTGCGGTGGCGCGGCGGCGGCGGTGGTCGGATCCGAACGTCGCGCTGTTCCTCGACGGCAAGCTCGGCGCCTCCGAGTCGGTCTCCACGGCCGTGGAGCTCGCGGCCGCCGAGCGCGCGGGCGACGGCGCGGCCCGGACCGGCGCAGCGGCGGCCCACGAGGTGGTGTTCGCGCACGCCGCGGCGGCCCTCGACCGGGCGACCGCCCCGCAGGTCCGCGCGCCGCTGTGGCGACCCTGGCACGCGGGCGCGCCGCTCGCCGCGGCGGCCATCGGCTATCTCAGCTGGCTCCCGCTGCCGCCTGCCCCTGCGGCAGCAGCGCCCCCGCCCGGGGCCGAGCAGGTGCGCCTGGCCGAGATCGCCGGGCTGGAGCGGGTGATCCAGCTGGCCGAGGTCGACGCCCGGGACACCGCGCAGCGCGATCGGCTGAAGCAGCTCGCGGACGACGCGAAGCGGCTCCGCGAAAAGCTGAGGAGCGGCGTCGAGCGCCGCGAAGCGCAGGCCGAGATCGGCAGGCTCCGCGACGCGATCACGGCCGAGCGCCTGTCGCTCGGCGAGGGCGAGCAGCGTCACGGGATGGAGTCGGCGCTCGGCAAGCTCGGGGAGGACCCTCAGCTGAAACGGGCGGCGAAGGCGCTCGGCGACCGCGATCTCGTGGCGTTCGACGAGGAGATGGAGCGGCTCGCGAACCGGGTCGAAAAGACCGACCGCGAGCGGGCCAGGAAGACGCTCGAGGAGGCCGCCGAGGCAGCGAAGAGGGCCGGCGCCCCCGGCGTGGCGAAGGCGCTCGAGGAGCAGCGCGAGCTGCTGGATCAGCGCGGCAAGCAGGCCGACAAGCTGCGGGAGCTGGCCGAAGCGCTCGGCGAGGCGCTCGGCGACGAAGGGCGCGAGGCGCTCGGCGAGCTCGGCCGGACCGGGAGCGGAAAGGACGCGCGGCGGCTCGCCGACAGCCTCGAGAAGGCGCTCGAGAAGCTGAGCCCCGAGGAGCGCAAGCAGCTCGCCGAGCGCCTGAAGCAGCGGGTGGCGCGGTCGCCCGAGGGCGCGCCCGGGGAGCCTGCGTCCGAGGAGCAGATGCGCGAGCTCGCGCGGCAGCTGGCGACGCCCGAGGGCCAGCGGCAGCTCGAGGAGCAGCTGCGCCGGATGGCCCAGGAGGGCGGCCCGAGCAGCGAGGAGGCGGAGCGCCAGGGCGCGCTCGACGACGCGCAGCGCGGGGCCGGCGAGGCCGAGGGGCAGCTCGGGGGGACGCCCGTCCCGACGCCGGTCGCCGGTGGCTCGGGCAGCCCGGGATCCGGCAGCGGAGAGCGCGGCCAGGGCTCGCAGGCGGGCGGCGCAGGCAAGCAAGGGCAAGGGCCCGGGCAGCCAGGTCATTCCGAGGGAGGCGGGCCGGGCAGCCACGAGGGGCAGACCGGCGCGATCGCGGGGGGTGAGCTGCGCTCACGCGCCGGCGCGAGGCTCAATCCGGGCAGGCCGATGCCCGGGATCGCGATGGGCCGGACAGCGGGACGCGCCGGAGACACCGCCAACGTGCAAGGCGAGGGCGCGCTCGGCGTCGTGGGTCCCCAGGAGATCGGCGGCGTCGAGCGCAGCGACGTCCCGGAAGAGTACCGCGAGCAGGTCGGTCGCTACTTTCAACCACGGTGAGCCCGGATCGGGCTCCTGGCGGCGGGCTCAGAAGCTCGCGCCGACCAGCAGGCCCTTCGCGTCGGCGGTGACGAGGGGCGCGGCGTGGAAGCGGGTGAGCGCGGCCCGCGGCGCCGGCGGCGTGCGGCCCGACGTGCGGAGCGCGTACGCGGCCGTCCCGGCGAGCACCACGCCGCCGCCGACGAAGCTCCAGAAGGAGAGGTTGGCGAGCGTGGTCTGGGTGTCGCGCAGGTCGATGCGCCGCGCGCTGCCGGAAGGCTCCGCCGCGGCGGACTTGCCCTTCGCGGTGGAGAGGATCGCGAAGGTCACGCCCGATGCGACCCCGAGCAGCCCGACCGCTCCGCCCGCGACCACCAGCGGGAGGTTCGAGCCGGCGTCGAGGCTCAGGGCGATGCTCTGGTCCGAGCCCCTCGCCACGAGCAGCGACGTCGACGTCCGGACGCCGGAGCGGCGCGCCTCGATCGTGCGCTTGCCAGGATCGACGAACACCTGGGCCTCGATGGGCGACCGGCCGATGACCTTGCCGTCGATCAGCACCTCGGCATCATCGACGTTCACGTTGATGATGAGCGCGCCGACCTGCGATTTGGCCGCGGCGAGCCGCTGCTGCAAAAAGAGCTTCTTCTCCTCCGTGTCGCCGAGAGGAAACGTGTTGAGCGCGTACAGGAGGTGCTCGGCCGCCTCGCGGGGCTGGCTCACCTCCAGCTCGACGTTCCCGAGATTGCCCGCGACGTCGAAGCTCTGCTGGAGGTCCCACGCCGCCTGATAGCGCGCCTCGGCCTCGACGAACCGCGCCTCATCGTAGAACCTGTTCCCCTCCCGGTAGAGCTGCGCGGCGCGCTCGCCCGCGCTCGAGTTCGCGGCCGGCGCGTCGGCCGGAGAGGTGGGCATGAGCCGAGCTTTGCCGGTCGCGCTCGCGACGCCCGGCGCCAGAGCGACCGTCGAGCACAGGAGGAACAGAGGCGCGTATTTCAAGAATGGCTTTCGCATGGGGGCTGCCGGAGGATTGCAATCCGGAGAGGCGACGCCTCAGGGGAATGGGCGCGGGGGCGCGGTCGTCCCCGGCGGCGTCGTGGGCAACGCAGGGGTCGCAGACGGCAGGACCGGTGGTGGGATCGGAGGGCTCACGGACGATTCGTAGAAGTCTTCCGGCGGGGCAGGCGGCTTGGGGGGACGCTTCACCTGCCCCCCAGGGCGCACCGACGGCGGGCGGGCAGCGGCCACCGCCCCGGAGTGTGCGGGCGGCGAGGTCCGCTCCGCGGCAGGCGACGCGGGCGGTACGTCCGGCGCGGTGGGGACCGGCTGCTCCGCGGTGGGAAGCGGCTGCTCGCTGGCCGCCACCGGAGGCGGCGGCGGCGGCTCGGGCAGCGCGTTCGGGGTGGGCGTCGCGATGCCGGGCTCGGGGGCCGGGACGCGGGCGTCCTCGGCGACCGAGGCGTCGCGCGGGCCCGAGGGGTTGGCGGCGCGCCACAGCACCCAGAAGCCCGCGACCGTGGCGCTGCCGAGAAACACGAGCAGCGCGAACAGGCCGAGCGGCACCGCGCGGCGGCGCGCCGCGAGCGCTGCCGCGGAAGCAGCGGCGGCGACGGCGGCATCGGGGGGCGCTGCGGCCGGCGGCAGGTCCGCTCGAGAGACGGCTGCGGCGGGCTGGGGAGCGGCCGACGCGGCCGGCCGCTGCTTGCGGGTCGGCTCTTCGGGCGGCGGCCAGACGCCGCTGCCCACGCCGACGCGGGCCGTGCGCACGCCGCCGGGGCGCGCGCCGCCCGGCCCCTCGGGGACTCCCGGCGGGGGGCTCGGCATGCCGTGCACCGGGATCCGGCGCATCGTCGGCCGGTTCCGCTCGTCGACGCCCTTCAGCAGCGACGGGGCGACCTGGATCTTCTGCAGGTCCATCGCCTGGTGCTCCCGGTTCGGGGGCAGGGTGACCGGGGGAACATACACCTGCTTTTCGCTCGGCCCCGCCTCGCGGTCCTGACGGCGCCGCGGCCTGGGCTCGCCCCACTGCATCATGCGCTCGGCGGGCGGCGCTGCGGGGGCCGGCGCTGCCTCGTCCGGCCTGCGGCGCGGTTCCTGCGCATGCGCCCGCGGGTGCGCCAGCGAGGGGTGCTCCTGCGGTGCGAAGCTCGGCGCGTCGTAGCCGCGCGGCGGCTGCTGCGGCTGCGTCGGCGGCTGCGACGCGGCGTCGCCCGCAGCGCCCTGACCCGCCGGCTGCCCTGGCGAGCTCTTGTTCGCGTTCCTGTTGGTCATGCCAGCCCCTCTCGCCACGCGCAAAAGGCGCGCCGCTGCCCCGCGTGGGCAGCAGCGCATCGAGCATCCGGTCCAAAGCTCCGCGTCGTCATGGACGTGCTCCCGAGGCGATCTGCCTCGACCGCTGCTCTGTAGACGGCGCGGCGGGCGCCGCGGCAGCGCTCCGGCCAGCGCGGGTGCGCCGCGGGCCAGCGTCGAACGTGCGCTGGCCGGCGCGCGATACGTCGGCGCTCGCTCGGGGGTAGGGCCACGGCATAGCCCCGAAGATACCCCACCCAGCCGTCGCCACCACGCACCCAAGCATCACGACCCCTCCGCAGCGATACAACGACGGCGTCCAGGGATGCACCAGGATCGGGAGCCACCGCCGTCACGGGCGTGACGGCGCCGCTCGGTGGCCGCGCGCGCCGAGGCCCCGGACCGCGACCTCGGGCGAGGCGCGGCCCAGCGGGCCGACCGAGCGCGAAGTTGACCCTGGCCACCATCCTGCCGCCTCCCTGGACCCCGTGGGTGTTGTCCATGGCTACGCTGTCGTGTCTTCCTCGATGCCGCAGCCTCGATTTATTACACCCGTCCTGCACCTGTCCCCCACCCAGGTTGAGCCGCCCCCAGGTTGAGCCGCCCCCACCCAGGTTGAGCCGCCTCCCCCACCCAGGTTGAGCCGCCCCCAGGTTGAGCCGCCCCCACCCAGGTTGAGCCGCCCCCACCCAGGTTGAGCCGCCCCCCCAGCGCCAGCGCTGCCCGTCCATCCCACCCCCGCAGGGTAGCGGTTTCGCTGCGCCGGGTGAGGTTCCTTGCAACTGCGGCGACGTCGCGGCCGCCCGTCAGCCCACGACGCTCACCAGCAGCGCCACGGCGAAGCCGAACAGCACCACGCTCACCACCAGCATCGCCATGGCCGCCAGGCTGGACTCCGCGCGCGCCGCCCGCCGTCGCGCGCGCCTCCCCCCGGCCCGCCGCGCCTCCGGCCCGCGCGGCAGCGCAGGTCCCGAGCTGGGCTGCGCCGCCCCGCCGGGCGCCGTCAGGCCGAACGCCTCCACGGTCGCGCTCAACGTCGGTGCGACCAGCGCGCGGACCGGCGGCACCGTCAGCGGCGCCGTGCTCTGCCAGCACGACCCCGCCGGCAAGGTCGGCGCCGGCGTCGCCTCTCGCGAGAGCGCGGCGCCGATGCGCGACAGCTCGTCCGCGAACGCCGCGGCATCCGGGAAGCGGAGCTCCGGGCGCTTCTCGAGCGCCCTCATGACGGCGCGGTCGAGCTCCGGCGGCACCGGCCGCGGCGCGTGACAGGACGGCGGCGCGGGCACCTCGCTCGCGTGGGCGCGCACGAGCTCGTGCACGCGCTTCATGTGCTCGAACGGATCGCGACCGGCGAGCAGCGCGTAGAGCACCACGCCGGCGGCATACACGTCGGTGCGGGCGTCGACGGCGAGCCCGCACGCCTGCTCGGGCGAGAGATAGCGCGGCGTGCCGACGAGCACCCCCTCCTCGGTCTGGTAGAGCGACGGCGCCGGCGCGCGGCCGTCGCCGCGCGGAGCGATCACCTTGGCGATGCCGAAATCGAGCACCTTCACCACGCGCCGCCCCTGCGCGTCCGCGTCGCACACGAAGAGATTCTCGAGCTTCACGTCGCGATGGACGATGCCCGCGCCGTGCGCCGCGGCGAGGCCGGCGAGCGTCTGCGTCACGAGGTCGAGCGCCTCCAGCGGCGGCAGCGCGCCGCGCGCCGCGAGCTCCTCGCGCATCGTCCAGCCGTAGAGCCGCTCCATCACGAGGAACGTCCGCCCCTCGGCCGTCCGCCCGAAGTCGGTCACCGTCACCAGGTTGGGATGGGCGAGCCGCGCCAGCGACTGCGCCTCGACGCGCATCCGCTCCACGAGCCGCGGCTCGCGGTTCAGATCGCGGTGCAGCAGCTTCACCACCACGGGCTTGTCGAGGCCCACGTGCGCGGCCTCGATCACCTCGCCCATCCCGCCCCGCCCCAGCCGACGCACGGGCCGGTACGGCGTTCCGTACAGCAGGGTATCGCTCAGCTCGAGCGTCGAGCACCGGCGGTCGTCGTGCGAAGACAAGGCCATCCCCCGCGGGTCGAGGTGGTGCCGCTGTCGTCACGCGACGCGAGAATCGAGATCCCCTCTCGCTCCCGGACCTCGAGCGCGGGCGCACTTTTCACACGCCCTCAGGAAGCGCTCAAGATTTCGACAGATCCGCGCGCAGGCGCATCGTGAAGCATTCCCGCATGTCGATCCAAATTTCCAAACAATGAACCCGGTGCGTACGATTTCAGAGCACGTCGCGGTGACGCGCTCACGCGAGGGTGCCTGCGGCGCTCCCTGGCTCGGCATGCTCCGGAGCGGCTGGATGCGCCGGAGCCGCCTGTTCGGCCGCGAGCGCCGCCTCGTCTTCCTGGGCGAGGAGCGCGTCCGTCGCGGCGAGCGCTGCCTCGCGCTGCGCGATGAGGGCGGCGCAGCGCGAGCGCGCCGCGGCGAGCAGGCCGAGCCCGACGGCGACCCAGACGACGGCGGCCGTGTGCCCGGCGACGACGACGGACCCCGGATCGCTCTGCGTGGCCCTGTCGAGCATCACGAAGGCGTAGAACGGCGAGGGGGCCGCGATGAGGAGGGCGCTCTCGCTGACGCTGAGCTCCGTGACCAGGCCGGCGATGGCCGCGACGATCCACGGGCCGACCGCGATCGAGAAGAGGAGCGTCAGGAGCAGCACCCGCGCCACCAGGGGCGCGGCGATCCGCGCGCGAAGAAAGGCACCGAGCCCGACGAGGAACACGTAGAAGGCGAGCGCGTAGACGGCGAAGTACTGGAGCTGCTGCGCCTGGATCTCCGGCGTCCAGCCGGGCGCGGCGAGGATCAACCGGTGCCCGGCGGCCCAGAGCGCGGCGATGGCGGGGACCCCCGCCGCGAGGAGAAGGTACGCCGAGCGGGTCACGCCGGGGCCGAAGAAGCGACGCAAGCGGCTGGCGCGGCCCCGGGCCCAGGTCACCTCGACGCGGCGCGACGGCCCGATCGGATCGCCGGCGAAGAGGCACACGCAGAAGATCAGGAACGAGAACATCGCGCACATGCCCGCGAGGATCGCGGCCAGGCGCTCGGACGGGTCCACCGCGAACGCCGGCACCGCGACGGCGGCGGCGACCACCGGCGTGCAGGCAGCGAACCACGTCTTCAGGCCGGAGGAGCGATCGTCGCTCTCGCTCGTGAGGTTCGCGACGGTCACCTGGTACAGGAACCACGCGGGGACGACGACCGCGGCGATCGGCAGGAGGATCAGGAAGAGCACGTAATCGAGGCCGAGCGGCGCGCGCTGGTACGCGACCGGGAGCCAGATGGGGGGGCCCTCGGGCACCTCCGGCCACGCCAGGTGGGCCGCGTACGAGAGCCCCGTGCCCCCCGCCGAGAACAGGCAGATCGACAGGGGGAACGCGAGCAGCAGCGTGACGAGGATCGCCCCGCGGAGGCTCGCCATCTTCGAGCTGATCGCGAGGCCGAAGGCGACGCTGAGCAGCGCGATCAGGAAGAGGAACAGGAAGGCGATCACCACCTCCATCGCGGTGATCCCGCCGAACAGGAACGGCAGCGCCCCGACCGGCGCGAGCATCACCACGTACATCGAGATCGCCGTGTAGGCGGCGAGGAACTTGCCGCGCGCGATCTCGCCGGGCGCGATGCCCGTCAGGAGCACCGCCTCCCAGGTGCGGCCCTCGCGCTCCGAGGCGATGCTGTTCGCGGCGACCGCCGGACCGACCAGCGCCACCACGAAGTACGCGAGCGAGAAGAAGACCTGGAACAGGATCACGCCCGTCTTCGCGGGCGCGATGTCCCTCGCCACGATGCCGCCGATCGACGCCACGAGCAGCGTCATCAGCACGGCGAGCACCAGGAGGATGATCGGCGTGCGGGCGAGGCGCGCGGCCTGCTTGAGCTCGCGGATCCAGATCGGGTTCGGCTCGCCGAGGAGGCGACCCACGCGGCGCCGCGCCCGATCGACGAGCCGCTGAGACGCCGGGCCGCCGGGCGGCGATGAGCCAGTCTGCACGCTCACTGCACCTCTCCTTGCGTGACCTCCAGGAAGATCCGCTCGAGCTCGTTGCGCTCCGGCTCGACCCCGATCACGCCGATCCCGCGCTGCACGAGGTGCTGCACGATCTCGGCGATCTTCACGTCGTTGCCCATGTAGCCGACGTGCACGGCGCCCGCGACGATCTCGATGTCGGTGATCCCCGGGCCGCCCCGGAGCAGGAAGGCCGCGCCCTCGGGATCGCCGAGGACCCGCACCTTGACCTTGCGCCGGGAGAGCTGCGACATCCCGGGATAGCCCGCCGCGGGGCCCGCAGGGCCCGCGGGACCGGCGGCGTGACGCGCGTGCGGGTCGTATCCGGGCGGCGGACCGGCGGCCTGCAGGGGATCGACGGCGGCCGGATCCCCCGGCGCCCCGGGAGGCGCGGGCGCCTCGGGCCCATACGGCGGCGCGTGATGCGCCTGCGCCGGGTACGCGCCCGGCGCGGCGGCGTACCGCGGCGGCGCGTGCCCGAGCGCCTGCGCGCCGCGCAGCGCCTCGAGGCGCGCCGCGATCTCGCCGATCGGCCCGGCGACGACGAGGCGGCCCTTCTCGAGGATGCCGATCGAGGTGCACACGTCGGAGAGCTCCGTGAGGATGTGCGAGGAGAGGAAGATCGTCTTCCCCAGGCTCCGGAGCTCGAGCAAGAGGTCGCGGATCTCGATGCGCGCGCGCGGATCGAGATCGCTCGCCGGCTCGTCCAGGATGAGGACCTTGGGATCGTGCAGCAGGATCCTCCCGAGCTGGAGGCGCTGCTTCATGCCCTTCGACATCGTGGCGACGATCCGGTCCTGGATCTTGCCGAGATCGGTCAGCTCCAGGACCGCGTCGACAACGTCGAGCGACGGCACGCGGAACGCATCCGCGAAGAACTCGAGGTACTCGCGCACCGTGATCCGGTCGTAGACGCCGGCGTGATCCGGCATGTACCCGATGCTGCGGCGGACCGCCGCCGGGTCGATCGTGACGTCGACCCCGTCGATCTCGACCCGCCCCGCCATCGGCTCGAGCAAGGTCGCCATGACCCGGATCGTCGTCGTCTTGCCCGCGCCGTTCGGCCCGATGAAGCCGAAGATCTCGCCGGGGCCGACGTCGAAGGTGACGTCCCGGAGCACGTCGAGCGAGCCGAAGCGGTGCGAGAGGTGGCGGACGCGGATCGTCGGCGCAGGCCGCTCGATCTGCGCCGCGGGGGGCGGGGCGCCGCCGGACGCGGCGCTCACGGCCGGCCTCCGAGGCCGACGATCCGCACGAGCACGCGGTCGCTCTCGATCCGCAGCCCGGAGTCGCTCGCGCGGCCCTCGCCGCCGTCGAGCTGACCGAACAGGACGGGCACGCCGGCGGGGAACCAGTCGACCGCGGTGCCGGCCGCCTCCTCGATGGCGAGCCACGCGGCGCCGAGCCCCGGCGCGTCGGGCTCGAGCAAGGGGACCAGCAGGCTCCCGCCGAGATCGTGGATGTCGATGCCGCCGACCCGCCGCCCGAAGCCCGCGTGCGCGAGCCAGCGCTGCCCCTCGGCCCGCGCCGCGAGATCGACCCCCGCGCGCGACGAGACCTTCTCCCCGTTCTGGATGCGGGCGAAGTAGCGGGCCGCGCCCTCCGGAAGCCACAGGACGCCGCCCCGGAGATCGCGGCCGCTCCGGTTGCTCACGACGACCTCGCCGCTCGGCTCGGCGACGATCGCGATGCCGTCGCCGAGCGGCGCGGCGCCGTCCTCGCGCACGATCACCGTCTGCCAGGGGAGCGCCGCGACCTTCGTCAGCCGGGCCCCGTCGCGGTCGACGACGAGCCGGTCGCGCCGCCCCGAGAGCTCGGCGACCACCGCCGTGCTGATGACGCTGCTCGCGTCGGTCGTGCGGACGGTGAGCTCCTCCGCGCTCGAGACGAAGAAGCCGCGGAACCGGCGCACCGCCCCCTTCGTCATGCCGGCCCCCGCCTCGATCAGCGTGAGGTGCCGCGCCCTGCCTCGCACCCCCTTCGCGAGCAGGCCCACGCCGACGATCGCCGCGAACGCGACCGCCGCGTACACGGGCAGGTGCCGGAGCGCGCGGAGCGGCCTCCCCTGCCGCGCGGCGCGCGCGAAGTTGATCGGGCCGGCGAGCACCGCGTAGATGCAGAGCAGCAGCGCGGAGACCCCGATGGCCCAGCGCGCGCCCTCGTTCGGATCGAGCTCCCGCCGCACCGGATCCAGGTCGAGGCCCATCGCCTCCTCGCCCGGGCGGAAGGCGACCGTGGAGCGGCGATCGTGGGCGCGGCGCGCGAGATCGGCCACCCGGATCTTCACCCACGGGTCGCCGGCCGCGGGCAGGCGCGTGGGGTCGAACGCGAGCAGGTGCACCTCGCCGAGGCCGTAGAACGCCGAGCTGCCATACGGGCTCGCCCGCAGGTTTCCGCCCGACCAGCCGGAGAGCGCCTCGGCCACCGCGGGGCTCGCGCTCGGCGCGGGCAGCAGCACGTTGCCCTGCTTGCCGAGGCCGCTGGGCACGCCCGGCGGCACGATCTCCTCGAGGGTGGGCGGCGCGATGCCGGCCCTCGAGACCTCGCCGCCGACGAGCGCCGCGAGCGTCGGGTGCCGCAGATCCTCGGGGCGCGCGACCGACAGCGCCAGCGTGCCGCCGGAGAGCACGTAGCCGGCGAGCGCGTCGAGCTCGGCGCCGTTCAACCTCGAGAGCGTGTCGGTCCGCATGAGCACCGCGTCCGCCGCGCTGTACAGCGCCGCCCGGTCGGGCAGCAGCGGATCGCCCGTCGCGCCGTCGTAGCGCGGCTGCCCGACCCACAGGACGGCGTCCGGCGACAACCCGGGCCCGCGGCCGGTCGGCATGTACAGCGGCGCGACCGGCGCCTCGTGGAGGCCCCCCCGGAGGAGCGACGTCTCGCTGACGTCGAAGAGCACCACCGCGCGCTGCGAGGTCGACGAGAGCACGTGCGACGACACCGCCGCGCCGCCCTCGTCGAGCGCGCGCACCTGCACGTCGCCGAAGGGCGACACCTGCACTGGCACGCGCACGTTGACCGACGCGCCCGCCCCGACGGTGTACGGCGCCGACGCGACGAAGACGCGCTGCTCGGAGGTGCGCCTCGACTCGACCTCGACCTCGCCTCTCGCCGTCCTGCCGCCGTTGTTCTGGATGCGCACGATGATCTGGTTCCACCCCCAGGGGACAGCGCCGCTCGTCCCGAACACCGGCGCCGCGTCGACGGCGAGCTCCGGCGCGCGGGGCGGCGGCGCCTGCCCGGACGCGGACCCCGCGGCGAGGAGCGCCGCGAGCCACGCCGCGCCGGCCGCGCCCTTCGCGCCCTTCGGCGGCGACGCGATCCGGAGCGACCGCCCCCGCGCCTCGTCGCCGGGCCTCATCGGCGGATCGCCTGCGCCACGGGCTCGGGGCGCGGCTCGACCGCGGAGAGGAGCGCGGCGACCACCTGATCCGTCGTGATCCCCTCCGCCTCGCCCTCGAAGGACCGGATCATGCGGTGGCGGAGCGCCGGCCTCGCGACCCGCTGCACGTCGGCGAAGGCGACGTGCGCCCTGCCCTGGAGCAACGCCACGGCCTTCGCGGCCAGCACCAGCGACTGCGCCCCGCGCACGCCGGCGCCGAACCGGAGCGCCCTCCGCACGATCTCGGGCGCCCCCTCGACGGCCGGATCGCTCGCCCGCGTCAGCCGCGACGCGTACCGCATCACGGGCTCGGCGACCGCGACGTCGCGGCAGAGCGAGCGGAGCGAGAGCACATCGTCGCGGGTGAGCACCCGCGGCGGCGGGCCGCGATCGTGGCCCGTGGTCCGGGCGAGGATCTCGGTCAGCTCGTCCTCGGTCGGGCTCGGCACGAGCACCTTGAGCAGGAACCGATCGAGCTGCGCCTCCGGCAGCGGGTACGTCCCCTCCATCTCGATCGGGTTCTCGGTGGCCAGCACGAAGAACGGCTCTTCCATCGCGTACCGCGTGCCCGCGATGGTGCACGCGTGCTCCTGCATGGCCTCGAGCAGCGCGCTCTGCGTCTTCGGCGTCGCCCGGTTGATCTCGTCGGCCAGGATCACCTGCCCGAAGATCGGCCCCTTGTGCAGCGAGAAGTGGCGCGAGCCGTCCGCGGCCGAGACGAGCACGTTCGTTCCGGTCACGTCGCTCGGCATGAGATCCGGGGTGAACTGGATGCGGGAGAACCTGAGATCGAGGCAGCCGGCGATGGTCCTGACGAGGAGCGTCTTGCCCAGCCCGGGCGCCCCTTCCAGCAGGACGTGCCCTCCCGCGATGATCCCCCAGAGCGTCTGCTCGATGACGTCGCCCTGGCCGACGATGGCCTGCCCGATCGCCTCGCGCAGCCGCGCGCTCGTCCGCTGCGCGAGCTCGAGCCTCGCCTCGAAGGAAGCCGGGGCCGCGCCCTGCTCTCCGTCAATACCTGCGCCTGATTCCGCCGCCATCTGGTCGTCCTCGGGCGACGACCATAGCCGGCCCCGCGCCGGGCGTCGATCGGGGCCGAGGCGCGCGACGAGGACGACGAGGAGCGGCGAGGCGCCGCGCCGGCGCCGCCATGCCGCCGAGAAGACTCGACATCTCGTGTCGAGACGAGCGAGACGAGATCGATGGGGCCGCGCGGGCCGCGCGCCGGGAGAACGGGAGAACGGGAGCAACGGAGCCGCCTCCGGAGGCGCCGCGGACACACGGCAAACCCTCCGTCGATCTCCTCGGCCGCGGACGCCACCATGCTATGTTTCATGAATGAGCATGCTTATCCGGATCGGTCGCCGTGCCGTTGCCTCGCTCTTCCTCACCGCGCGCACCGGCGCGGCCCTCACCGCGGCTCTGGCGCTCGGCGCGAGCGCCTGCGCCACGGTGGCGGGCGAGCATGAGGTAGAGGCCAAATTCCTCGTCAAGCCGACCTCGCAGTCGACCTTCTCCGGATGGAGCGAGGTCTCCATCACGCAGGACCCGAATTCCGTCGACGGCGCCGAGCTCAGGTTCATCCGGCTCGAAGCGCGCGACAACAACGTGCCCGACCTGACGTTCATCAAGAGCATCACGGCCGAGGCCGTCGTCGACGGCGTCGCGACCGTGGTCGCCAAGAAGGCGCCGATGCCTGCCGGCGAGCGCATCGTCCCGCTGGATCGCGCCTATCACGGCGACATCCGGAAATTCTTCTATGAGGACGCCGAGAATGACGGTTACACCGTGCACGTCGACTGGCACGGCGAGGTCGATCTGACGAGGACGATCCCGCCCGAGGGCGTGTGGATGAGGGTCATCGTCGCCATCCGCGTCGAGTGATCGCGCCGATGTGCGGCTGCCTTCCCTGGGCCCTCAGCGGGACACGGCCATGCGCGCGCAGCCGACGAGCTCCTTGAAGAGCGGCGAGGTGACGTACCGCTCCCCGCCGTCGGGCAGGATCACCACGATCTTCTTGCCCTGCATCTCGTCGCGCGCCGCGATCGACAGCGCCGCTGCCATCGCCGCGCCGCCGGAGATGCCGACGAGGATCCCCTCGGTCTTGGCGAGCCGGCGCGCGGCCTCGAACGACTCGTCCTCGGACACGGGCACCACCTCGTCGATGAGCTCGCGCCGGAGGATCTTCGGGACGAAGCCCGCGCCGATGCCCTGGATGAGGTGCGCCCCCGGGCGGCCGCCGCTCAGCACAGCGGCGTTCTTCGGCTCGACCGCGATCATCTTCACGCCCGGCTTCTTCTGCTTGAGCACCTCGCCCACGCCGGTGATCGTCCCGCCCGTGCCCACGCCGGCGACCACGACGTCGACCTCCCCGTCCGTGTCGTCCCAGATCTCGCGCGCGGTCGTCACCCGGTGCGCGGCGGGGTTCGCCGGGTTCTCGAACTGCTGGAGCATCACCGCGCCCGGCGTCTCCTCCACGATCTGACGCGCCCGCGCGACGGCCTGCACCATCAGCGACCCGGGCGTCAGCAGCACCTCGACCCCGAACGCCCGGAGCAGCGCGATCCGCTCCGGGCTCATCGTCTCGGGCATCGTGAGGATCAGCCGGTAGCCCTTGGCCGCGGCGATCATCGCCAGCGCGAGCCCCGTGTTGCCGCTCGTCGGCTCGACGAGGACGCTCCCCCGGGTCAGCCGGCCCTGCCGCTCGGCGTCCTCGATCATCGCGAGGCCGATGCGATCCTTGACGCTGCCGCCGGGGTTCCGGCTCTCGATCTTGCCGATCAGCTCGGCGCGCAGCCCCTTGCCCGCAGAGCTCAGGCGAACGAGGGGGGTGCGCCCGATCGTCGCCGCGATGTTGTCGAAGATTGAACCCACGTGGCGCCTCCGTGATCGCCCCCGGGCCAGGCGGAACCGCCGGCCGGGTGGCTAGATGGAGTAGTCTTGCACGAAGATCTTCGCATCACGGAGATTTACAAGCACCCTGTCTCCCTCGGACAGGGCGAGCTCGGCGACGCGGTCCTTGGTCAGCTCGACGGAGAGCGGCTGGCCATCGGAGAGGCGGAGCTCCGCCTTGACCATCCATCCGACCCGCGACAGCCGCTCGACGCGCGCCATGCTGGCGTCGTCGGCGCCGCCCGCGCGCGACGAGTCGGGCCGGGCGTGGAGCTCGATGTCGTGCGGCCGCACGAAGGCGTGCACGCTCGCGCCGTTGCCCGTCCCGGGGGGGGCGTGTACCGCGAGGGTCCCGAGCGCGGCCTGGCCGTCGCGGACCTCGCCCTTGAGCACGTTGATCGACCCGACGAAGCTCGCCACGAACTCGGTCGCCGGCCGGTCGTAGATCTCCTCGGGCGTGCCGATCTGCTCGACCCGCCCCTTGTGCAGCACGATGACCCGGTCGGCGAGGTCCATCGCCTCTTCCTGGTCGTGGGTCACGAAGACGCTCGTGATCCCTCGCTCCTTGTGGAGCCTGCGGATCCACTCGCGCAGCTCGAGGCGCACCTTGGCGTCGAGCGCCCCGAACGGCTCGTCGAGCAGGAGCAGCGACGAGCCTGGCGCGAGCGCGCGCGCCAGCGCGACCCGCTGCCGCTGGCCGCCGGACAGCTCGTGCGGGAACCGGCCGCCGAGCCCCTCGAGCTGCACGAGGCCGAGGAGCTCGTCGACGGTGGCCACGATCTCCTTGCGGGGCCGCTTCCGGATCGCGAGGCCGAAGGCGATGTTGTCGCGCACGTTCATGTGCCTGAACAGCGCGTAGCTCTGGAACACGAAGCCGATGTTCCGGTCCTGCACCCGGGTGTGCGTCGCGTTCTTGCCGTTCAGGATCACCTCGCCCGAGTCGGGGCTCTCCAGCCCGGCGATGATGCGCAGGACGGTGCTCTTGCCCCCTCCGCTCGGCCCCAGCAGCGCGACCAGGGCGCCGCCCTCGATCTCGAACGAGACGTCGTCGACCACCTTGTTCGGACCGAACCGCTTCGTGAGCTGCTCGACAACAATTCCCATAAGCGACAGCTAGCCTTCTGCCCCGTCTCGCGCGCGCCTCGAACAGAAAAAAACCAGGGCGCCCGAGCGCGGTCCAGCGTCGCCCGCCGGACGGGGAGGCGCAACCAGATTCAGAAATATACATCGGAAAGGTGGGTGTATTTGCAAAAAGCGCGTCGCTTGCGCTCCGGCCTCCGCTGCTGGAGCTCGCTCGGCGGCGGGCGCGCGCGTCGCGCAGCGGGCGGCAGCCGGTCCAATGGACGGGCTGAAGTGCTAGCATCGTCGCGCCGCGACGCGGCAGGACCGGGACGGGAGGCCGCAGGGCGGCAGGACGAGGGCGGCGGGCCGCGCGGCGCGGCGGGACCAGGACGGGAGGCGGATGCGTTGTCTGGTGACTGGGGTGGCCGGATTCATCGGCGCCCACCTGGCGGAGCGGCTGGTCGAGCTCGGGCATGAGGTGCTCGGGGTGGATCGCTTCACCGACTACTACGCCCGCGAGCTCAAGGAAGGGAACCTGGCCCGGCTGCTCGGTGAGCCGCGCTTCTCTCTCTCGACGGCCGATCTCGCGACGGACGACCTGCGCCCGCTGCTCTCGGCGTGCGAGGTGGTCTTCCACCAGGCGGCGCAGGCGGGCGTGCGCCCGAGCTGGGGGCAGAGCTTCGAGGGCTACCTGCGCGACAACGTGCTCGCGACGCAGCGGCTGCTGGAGGCGGCGAGGGCGCACGGCCGGGTGCGCAAGCTCGTCTATGCCTCGTCGTCCTCCGTGTACGGCGATGCGGAGGACGTCCCCATGCACGAGTCCAGCCGGACCGCGCCTCACTCGCCCTACGGGGTGACGAAGCTCGCGGCCGAGCACCTCTGCGAGCTGTACCGGCGCAACTTCGGCCTGCCGACGATCTCGCTCCGGTACTTCACGGTGTACGGCCCCGGGCAGCGGCCCGACATGGCGTTTCACCGGTTCATCGCCGCCGTGTTGAAGGGCGAGGTGGTCCGCGTGCACGGTGACGGCGAGCAGACGCGCGATTTCACGTACGTGAGCGACGTGGTGCAGGCCAACGTCGAGGCGATGGAGGGCGGGGCGGTCGGCGTGTTCAACATCGGCGGCGGCTCGCGGGTGAGCCTGAACGAGGCGCTCGGGCTGCTCGGGGAGCTCGCCGGGCCGGTGCGCGTGGAGCGGGGCGAGCCGCAGGCCGGCGACGTCCGGCACACCTGGGCCGACACGGCGGCGGCGCGGTCGGCGCTCGGGTATGTGCCCCGGGTGCCCCTGCGCGAGGGGCTCGCCGCGCAGGTGGCCTGGCAGTCGAGGAGGCTCGGGCTCACCCGGTAGCGGGGCCCGGCGCCCTCATGGGCCGGGGAGTCCCGATGGGGGGATGAGAGCGACGGCGTGCACCGCCGCTCCCACGAGCGTTGCGTTGCAGACGCAGAAAAGGAGGATCTGCTGCGCTGGGCTGCCGTCTGCGACCTTTGGATAACATCCAGACTTTAGGTCCGGTACGGATCGGGTCTATTCAGCAGATCATCGGCTTCTCCGCCGGCGCCTTCGCACGTCACACACGCATGGTTGTGGCGATGTTGCAAACGCCTGACAGCCCACCGACCCGCGTCGCCGCGGCGGCAGAACCATAGCGCTCGATCTCGGTGCGTGTCGATCGCTCTTCGGCCATGGCTCGCGCAATTTGCGTCGCGGACGCCATTGCGATCGGCATCGTCTTTTTCTCAATCCGATTCTCAATCCGATCGCCGTGCGTCGCGCCGCTGTTGCCGTCCATCGCGTCACCCGCCTCCGAGGCGCGCCAGCACGCACGTCACGTTGTCCGGCCCGCCGTGCTCGTTCGCGACCGGGGTTGCGGCCGGCCCGACCGGGGTTGCGGCCGCCGGCCCGACCGGGGTTGCGGCCGGCCCGACCGGGGTTGCGGCCGGCCCGACCGGGGTTGCGGCCGGCCCGACCGAGGTTGCGGCCGCCGGCCCGACCGAGGTTGCGGCCACGCCGGCGGCGCCGCCGGCTGACCCGACCGAGGTTGCGGCCACACCGGCCGAGGTTGCGCCGGCGGCGCCGCCGCCGAGGTTGCGCCGGCGGCGCCGCCGGCCGGAGCGCGACCGGCCGGCGGCTCATGCCGTCCTGCCGGGCCTCCGCAGCCCTTCTCCGAACCCCTGCCGGGCCTCCGCAGCCCTTCTCCGAACCCCTGCCGGGTGTCCGCACGGGTGTCCGCACCCCTTCTCCGAACCCCTGCCGGTGACCGGCAGCACCTTGCCTTCGCGCGATCGGCATCCGGCGGCGCTTCCCGAGGACGGAACCGCACGTTCCTGTGGCGATCTGCTATCCTCCGCCGCCGTGATTGTGGACCAACCCCCCACACCTGCCCCTACGGAGGCTCCGGAGGACCGAGTCACGTTCGGGCTCTCCGCCTTCGATCCTCGTCCGAGCCTGATGGCGCCCTCCGTTGCGCCGGCCGCATCGGCGCCGCCGCACGTCTCGGTGGTCGTCCCGGGGCTGAACGAGGGCGAGAGCCTGGCCGAGCTCGCGCAGCGCATCGATCAGGCGCTGAGGGGGCGCTTCACCTACGAGCTCATCTTCGTGGATGACGGCAGCACGGACGACACCTGGGCCGTCATCTCCAGGATCCGCGCGGAGAACCCGGTGGTGAAGGGCATCCGGCTGCGGAAGAACTTCGGCAAGGCGACGGCGCTGACGGCCGGCTTCCGCAAGGCGAGGGGCACGGTGGTTGTCACGATGGATGCCGATCTCCAGGACGACCCGGCCGATCTGCCGAGCTTCATCGCCAAGGTCGAGGAGGGGCTCGATGTCGTGGTCGGCTGGAAGGTCAACCGGCTCGACCCCAAGAACCGCCTTGTCCTGTCCCGCATCTTCAACGGGACGGTCCGCTCGGTCACGGGCGTGAAGCTCCACGACATGAACTGCGGCTTCAAGGCGTACCGGAGCGAGGTGCTGCGCACCATCCCGATCTACGGCGATCTCTTCCGGTTCATCCCGGCGCTCGCCGCGTGGCAGGGCTTCCGTGTCGCCGAGATCCCCGTGCGCCATCACGCCCGCAAGTACGGCAGCTCCCGCTACGGCCTGGAGCGCATCCTGCGCGGCTTCTTCGACCTCCTCAGCGTCATGTTCCTGACGCGCTACTCGAAGAAGCCGATGCACCTCTTCGGCCTCATCGGCCTCGTGTTCGCGGCGGTCGGGGTGATGATCAACGCCTACCTGACGTTGCTCTGGTTCCTCGGTTACAAGATCGGCGATCGCCCGCTGCTCCTGCTCGGCGTGCTGATGATCCTCCTTGGCATCCAGTTCTTCTCGATGGGTTTCATCGGCGAGTTCCTCACCTTCCAGATGCAGCAGCGGCACCAGCACCAGGCGGAGGAGCTGCCCATCCGCGAGGAGATCGAGTGATCTCCGCCCCCGTCGCCGCTCGGACCGGGCTCCCTGCGCTCGGGGCCGTCTCCCCGCTCCGGCTCCCCTGCTTCGCGGCGCCGCGCTGAGCGCGCCGCGGCCCTCGCTTTCATGCGCCGCACCGTCCTGCGCGCCCTCGTTCGCCTGATCGGCCCGCTCCTGCTCGTCCTCGTGGTCGTGCGCATGGACGATCGTGACGCGGTGTTCGACACCGTCGCCTCGGCCTCGGCCGCCCCGCTCGTGCTCGCGGCGGTGCTGAATGTCTTCAACATCCACCTCAAGGTGGTCCGCTGGGACGCGCTGCTCCGTGCCCGTGGCATCCTTTACCCTCTTCGTCGAGCGTGGAGCGCGTACCTCACGTCGCTGTACGTCGGCATGTTGACCCCGGGTCGGGTCGGCGACCTCCTGCGGATCCGCTACCTGCGCCACGACCTGGGTGTTCCCTACGCGGAGGGGCTGGCCACGGTCGTGATGGACCGGCTCTGCGATCTCTACGTGCTCGCCGCGTTCGTCGCCGTCGGCGTGGCCCGCTACAGCGCGGTCATTGCCGGTCAGCTGGCCTGGCTGACCTGGGGCGGCATTGCGCTCACGGTCCTCGCCCCGCTCGTGCTGCTCATCCCTGGCCTCGCCGAGCGCGTGCTCCTCGCCTTCTCGCGCAAGATCGCGAAGGAGCCCGCGGACAGCGCCGAGCCTGGCGCCGCGAGCCGCTTCCTCGTCGCGTTGCGGGCCCACGTCGGTCGCGGTCTGCTCTTCACGCTTCCGGTCACGGTGGCGACGTTCGGCGTCAACTTCGTGCAGGGCTACCTGATCGCGCGCGCGCTGGGCATCTCGCTCTCGTTCTTCGACGTCACGTGCCTGCTTGCCATCGCGAACCTCCTCGGCCTCTTACCCATCTCGATCGCCGGCGTCGGTGTCCGAGAGTTCTTCTTTTCCCTCGTATTCCCCACGCTCGGCCTCACCGCCGAGCACGGCGTGAGCTTCGGCCTCCTCGTCTTCGCCGTCATCTATCTCAACGTCGTCGCCCTGGGTTTCGTGAGCTGGCAGCTGTCCCCTCCGCCCACTGCCCCGGCCCCCCCGGCCCCTGCTCCTCCCTGACAGCGCCCCCCTCCCCGCGCCGCCTCACAGGGAGAAGCGCGTCGTGAGGGCGATGGGGTCCCAGTCGAAGGACGGGACCCGCGTGGCGGCGGCGCGGAAGGCGTCGATCACGCACTCGCCGACGTCCGTCCCGGCGTAGGGCGGGCCGTCGAGCTCCACCTGGGCCCCGCCGCTCGGTGCGAAGGTCACGGTGACGCTCCCCTCGCCGCTCGGACCGTCCGGCTGCCAGCAGCGCTGCGCGCGGACCCGGCCGTGCTCGAGCGCGGCGCCCGCGGCCCTGCCCACGCGCAGGCGCGCCGCGTCGACCCGGTTCGACCCGTGATCGTGCCCATCATGGGAGCGCGGCAGCATCTCGGCCGAGGCAGGGTACGGAGCGCCCCGCTGCGGGCAGTGCGCCGGGCGCACCATCGCGTAGCCCGTCGCGGTGGCGAAGCCGCACACCGCGAGCGCCATCAGCAGGGCGCGCTGCCCTCCGCCCCGGCCGTGAGGCCCGTCGGGCGGGCCGTCGTCGCCAGATCCGCCGCGCAGCCGCTCGACCTCGGCTCGGATCTCGGCGAGCTCCGCATCCCGGGCGGCCAGCGCCGCCTCCCGCTCCTTCAGCTTGGCTTCGAGGGTTTCGATGCGGGCGCGGGCCGCATCGAGATGATCCCGGTAGTGCGACATGGGCCCATTCTACCGCGGTCCACGGGCGGCGCCCTGCCCTTCCCGCGCCCCCCGCACCGTTCCTTGACAGCGGGGGGTAGGGTCAAGTAGCCGAGGACCCGCCTCTCCCATGCTAGAGAACCACCGTACCAGGCTGAACAGCGCGCTCGCAAAGCTCGACGGCGCCATCGAGCGGCTCGCGCGCGCCGCCTTGACCCTGGCGCCGTGGCCGATCCTCTTCGGCATGTGCATCGCCGTGACGGCCTGGGTCTTCACCCACCCGAGCCGCCTCGCCCCGCTCGCGACGAACAAGCTGAACGAGCTGGAGCGCCGCTGGATGGCCGGCGGCGCCGTCGCCGCCATCGTGGGGGTCGGGCTCGCCTACTTCCTCGCGATGCTGGCGCGGCGGGTCCTGACCCGCTCATGGGACGTGGTGGGCACGGCAGGCCGCCTCAACCGCGCCCTGCTCCCCCTGCTCGCGCTCCCGTTCGTCGCCGCGCTCAAGCTGCCGAACATCGAGAAGGACAGCCCGAAGACCGCGATCTTCTTCGCCGCCCTCGCCGCCGCGACGGTGGGCGCGGGCGTCTACGCCTGGGGCCGCGGCGCGCGGCTCTCGCCCGCGCTCGGCGACCCGCCCGGGCTCGACGACGCGCCCGCACGCGGCGGCCCGCTCGCGAAGGCCGGCCGGTGGCTCGCGCCGCTCGCCGTCGGCGCGCTGTGGGCCGGCTACGCCCTCTTCTTCTCCCGGCTCGCGATCACCAACCACCACGCCCTGCACACGCGGACGCCGGACCTCGGGTACTACGACAACATCTTCTACCAGTCGATCCACGGGCGGCCGCTCGGCTGCTCCTGGCTCAGGGCCGGCTACCACGGCTCCGCGCACTTCGATCCCATCCTCGTCCTGCTCTCGCCGCTCTACCTCCTCTACCCGAGGGCCGAGTTCCTCCTCGTGCTCCAGTCCGTGTGGCTCGGCGCCGGCGTCATCCCCGTGTACCTGCTCGCGCGCGACAAGCTCGAGCACCGCGGCAAGGCGCTCCTGCTCGCCGTCGTGTGGGCCCTCTACCCGGCCCTGCACGGCGCGAACATGTACGAGTTCCACTCGCTCGCGCTGATCTCGCCGCTCGTCGTCTGGCTCCTCTACTTCTACGAGACCGGCAAGGACAGGCTGTACTGGGTCACCCTCGCCGCGCTCCTGCTCTGCCGCGAGGACGTCTCCCTCCTGATGTGCTTCATCGGGCTCTACGCCATCCTCGACCGGCGCGCGGGCCGGACGCGCCTCGGCTGGGTGACCATCGCGACGAGCCTCGTCTACCTCGTCGTCGTGAAGGCGTTCTTCATGACGTCGGCCGGCATCATCATGTCGGGCAAGGACGCGTACTCGTTCGCCTACTACTACGAGGAGCTCATGCCGAACCGGAGCGGGCTCGGCGGCCTCGTCATCTCGGTCCTCACGAACCCGGTCTTCGCCCTCAAGGTCATGCTCGAGGAGCCGAAGATCCTGTTCCTGCTCCAGCTCTTCGTCCCGCTCTGCTTCCTGCCCTTCCTCGCCAAGCCCGGGCGATGGATGCTCGCCTACGGGCTCCTGTTCTGCCTGCTCGCCTCGCGCGACGCTGTCTTCTCGATCCACTTCCAGTACTCGTCGATCCTCTTCCCCATCGCGTTCGTGCTGATGCCGATCGCGCTCAAGCGGGCCGAGGACTCCGCGCCGGCCGCGTACTTCGGGCTCGACGGGCGGCGCCTCTCGCGCGCGCTGCTCGCGGCGACGCTCGTGGCGAGCGCGCTCGTGTCGTGGAAGTTCGGCGGCCTCGTCGAGAACGCCTCGTTCAGGGGCGGCTTTCACCGCGTGGCGCGCAATCTTACGCCCGATCAGGAGCTGACCTACGCGTGGGTGAGGCAGCAGGTCGCGGCGATCCCGCCCGGCGCGATCGTCGGCGCGACGAGCAAGATGGGGCCGCACGTGTCGAACCGGAAGGAAGCCTATTTCTACCCGGGGGACCGCGCCGCGATCGTCCAGTACGTGCTCCTCGACGAGGGGGAGCTCAAGGGCAAGGACCTGGACCGCCACAACGCGGCGGTGAAGCGCGGCGAGCTCAAGGAGCTCGGCCGGCTGAAGAAGATGGCGCTGTTCCAGCGGGTGAAGCCGGCGTCGAAGCAGCCGCCGCCGGTGCCGGACGAGCTCTACGAGCCCCCTACCGGCGACCCGCGTCCGGAGCTACGAAAGCCGGACAAGAAAGACGGCGGCGCGCCGCCCGAGCCCCCCAGCACCGCGGAGCAAGATGAAGACCCTCCTCCTGGCCCATGACTTCGATGAGACCTCCGAGCTCGCCCTCGACACGGCGATCGAGCTCGCCCGAAAGCTCTCCGCGAAGATCGTCGTTGCGCACGTGTACAGCCTGCCCGTCTACACCTTCCCGGAAGGCTCGTCGCTGATCCCCTCGGCGGAGGACGCCGCGCGCCTCGCCGAGGCGGCGCAGCGGAGCCTCGATCAGGTGCTCGAGCGCCGGCGCGGCGTGGCCGACGTCGAGCTCTCGGGCGTGCTGCGCGCCGGCGTCCCCGACGAGGAGATCTGCCGGCTCGCGGAGGAGATCGGCGCCGACATGATCGTGATCGGGACGCACCGGCGCGGCGCGATCGCGCGGGCGCTGCTCGGCAGCGTGGCCCAGCGGGTGGTGCGCGCGGCGAAGGCCCCGGTGCTGACCGTCCGCGGCCCGCAGGATTGACACGGCGGGGGCACGCGCCCCCCGCGATCCACCTGTGACTTCCGCGCGGGTTGCCGCTTCGGGCCTGACGTACGTGGCATCACGAAACCATCGCATCCGGTATCCGGTGCCGCCGGATCGGGCGTTAGAAATTTCCTGACCCCCTGTCAAATGCATCCAGCCGCGGCGCCGAAACCTCGTTGAAACATCGGGCACGTTACGCCCGTGCCATGAAGATCGACACTGGGGATACGGCCTGGCTCCTGGCATCGACAGCCCTCGTCCTTTTCATGACGCCGGGCCTCGCCCTGTTCTACGGCGGCATGGTGCGCCGCAAGAACGTGCTCGCGACGCTCATGCACTCGTTCGCGGCGCTCGCGGTGATCTCCGTGCAGTGGGTGGCGATCGGGTACTCGCTCGCGTTCGGCACGTCGCAGGGCGGGCTCATCGGCGGGCTCGACTATATCGGCATGCGCGGACTTGCAGGGGTGGAGCGGGGAACCGTGCCGCACCTCGCCTTCGCGGCGTTCCAGATGATGTTCGCGGTGATCACGCCCGCGCTCATCGCGGGGGCGTTCGCCGAGCGCATGCGGTTCCCGGCGTACCTGGTCTTCATCCTGCTCTGGTCCACGCTTGTCTATGATCCCGTCGCCCACTGGGTGTGGGCGGAGAAGGGCTGGCTCTTCGAGATGGGGGCGCTCGACTTCGCGGGCGGCACCGTGGTTCACCTCGCCGCGGGCGTCTCGGCGCTGATCTGCTCGCTCGTGCTGGGCAAGCGCACGGGGTACCCGCACGAGCGGCACGTGCCGCACAACCTGACGATGACCCTGACGGGCACGGGCATCCTCTGGTTCGGCTGGTTCGGGTTCAACGCCGGCAGCGCGCTCACCTCGGGCGGGCTCGCGGCGCTGGCGCTGCTCGACACGCACCTCGCGGCGGCGGCCGGCGGCGCGGCGTGGCTCTTCGTCGAGTGGGCGCAGCGGGGCAAGCCGACAGCGCTCGGCGTCGCGTCCGGCATCGTGGCCGGGCTCGTCGGCATCACGCCGGCGGCCGGCTTCGTCGCGCCCTGGGCCGCGGTCGTGATCGGCCTGCTCGCGGGCGCGGTCTGCTATTTCGCGGTCGTCTCGAAGGAGCGCCTCCGCTACGACGACTCGCTCGACGCGTTCGGCGTGCACGGCGTGGGCGGCCTCCTCGGCGCGCTCCTCACCGGCGTCTTCGCGGAGAAGGCCCTGAACGAGGCCGGCCGCGACGGCGTGATCGCCGGCAACCCCGGTCAGATGGTCCCGCAGCTCGCCGGCATCGTGGCCGTGGGGCTGTACGCCGCGATCATGACCTTCCTGCTCCTCAAGCTCGTCGACAAGCTGGTCGGCCTGCGCGTGGCCGAGAGCGACGAGCGCGAGGGCCTCGACGCCACCGAGCACGGCGAGACCGGCTACGCGCTGTAGTCACACGGCGGGCACCCCCGCAGAACCCAGGTCGTCAAGGGCCTCGGCCGCGCTCGTTCTCCTGGTCAGGAGGGGTGCGGGCGGCCGAGATGCCGTCGTGGTTGCCTCCACACGGGCGCACCGCTAGAGCGACAGACGGTTCGAAACGCGGGGGCGCCGGGACCGCCAAGAGAGGTCGACCATCTCTTGACGGTCCCGGCGCCTCGGCGATCCCTCCCCTCGAACCCATCGGTGCTCCAGCTTGCGCCGAACCTTTCCCCTGGGCGCGCTCCGCGAGCGAGCGCCCCGTCATCACGGAGCAGACAGGCATGAGCGGCCATTCCAAGTGGGCCACCATCAAGCGGAAGAAGGGCGCCCTCGACGCAAAGCGCGGCAAGCTCTTCACGAAGCTCATCAAGGAGATCACCGTCGCCTCGCGCATGGGCGGCGGAGACCCGAACGGCAACCCGCGCCTCCGTAAGGCGGTCAACGACGCCAAGGGCCAGGCGATGCCCGCCGACACGATCAAGCGCGCCATCCAGCGCGGCACCGGCGAGATCGAGGGCGCGAACTACGAGGAGATCCTCTACGAAGGCACCGGCCCCGGCGGGACCCTGTTCCTCTGCGAGGCGATGACCGACAACCGGAACCGCACCGTCGCCGAGATCCGGAAGATCTTCGAGAAGAACAACGGGCAGCTCGGCGCAGGCGGCTCCGCGCAGTGGGCCTTCGACCGGAAGGGGATCCTCCTCATCGCGAAGGACGCGGCGACCGAAGATCAGCTCATGGACATCGCCGTCGGCGCGGGCGCCGACGACTACAGCGACCAGGGCGAGGAGTGGCAGGTGCTCTCCAGCGTCGAGATGATCGAGCCCGTCGTGAAGGCGCTCGAGGACGCGAAGATCCCGGTGAAGTCGAGCGGCGCAGGCTACGTCCCCAAGACAAAGAAAGAGGTCGCGGGCCGCGACGCCGAGGTCTGCCTCAACCTCGTCGACTCGCTCGACGACCACGACGACGTGCAGAACGTCTACGCCGACTTCGACGTCCCCGAAGAGGAGCTCGCGAAGCTCGAGGGGTGATCCCGGCGAGGGCGCCCGGACGTCACGGGCGCCAGATCGGGAAGCTCACGATCGCCCACGAGAAGAACGCGTGGGCGAAGATCGCCGGCGGCAGACGGCCGGTCCGGTGCACAACGCGACCCCACACGATCGAGCAGCCGAGGCCCGCCGCGACGAGCAGCGGGTTCGGCCCGGCGAGCGGATCGCCGAGCAGAAAGAGCGTGGGGACGTGCGCGGCGGCGAACAGCGCGCTCGACAGCAGCCAGGCGGTCACCGGACCGAACGGCCCCTCGAGCGCGCGCATGACGAGCCCACGCCAGACGACCTCCTCGAGCGCGGCCACGACGAAGACGACCGCGCCGACGAACACGCGCGCGTCGGCCGAGGGGTCGCCGAGCTGGAGGTACAGGCGAAAGAGCCACGCCTCGCGCGGCGAGCCCCGCGGGGCGAGCGCCAGCTGCACCGCCATGGCCAGGCCGTAGAGCACCGCCGCGACGAAGGCGCCGCGCGCGAGATCGCCCGAGAGGGGGCGGAGCGCGACGCGGAGCTCGCCGCGCCGGCGGAGCCACAACACGGTCACCGCCGCGAGGACGGCGTAGAGCGCGCCGAGCGCCGCGAGCATGCCGGGCGCGCCCGCGCGATCGGGGTGGAACGCGTACGAGACCGCGAGCGCGACGCCGGCGGTGACGGACGCGGCGATGAGCGCGGCCTCGCGGCGCGAGGCCCGCGGCGGCTCGCGCGGATCGGTCGCCCCCGGATCGCGCGGCCGGGCCGGGAGGGGCGAGCCCGGGGCAGCCGGCGGGGGCGCGGCCGCAGCAGGGGGCGCGGCCGGCGGGGACGCGGGAGGCGCAGCGTCGCCCGGGATCATCGCGCGCACAGCTGCACGACCCGGTCGAGGATGCGGTCGGCGAGCACGGGCTTGGGCAACACGCCGAGCGAATCGGCGGCGTCGCGGGTCACGATCGTGGCGCGGTTGTCGTCCCGGCCGAACGAGTCCGCCGCGTGGTTGGCGACGATCATGTCGACGCGCTTGGTCGCGAGCTTGTGCCGGGCGTAGGCGATCACGCCGTCGTCCGTGGCGGTCTCGACGGCGAACCCGACGAGCACCGGCGGCCGCGCTCTGCCGGCGCGCGCGGCGCTGGCGTCGCCGGCGCGCGCGAGGCCGACCTCGGCGAGCAGGTCGGGGTTCGGGACGAGCGGCAGCGAGGCGAGATCGGGCGTCCGCTTCAGCTTTGTCGCGTGCTGCTCGGCCGGGCGGTAGTCGGACACCGCGGCCGTCATGATCAGCGCGTCGGCGCCGCGCAGGTCCTCGCCGAGCGCCTGCCAGAGCGCGGTGCGCATCGCGAGCGCGCCGCGCACGTCGACGCGCCGCGCGCCGGGCGGCGTGGCGAGCGACACGGGACCGGCGATGAGCGTGACCTGCGCTCCACGGAGCGCGGCCCGCTCGGCCACGGCGAAGCCCATCTTGCCGGTCGACCGGTTGCCGAGGAACCGCACGGGATCGAGGTCCTCGAGCGTGGGCCCCGCGGTGACGACGACGCGGAGCCCCGCGAGATCGCGCGGGGCGAGCCGCGAGAACGCCGCGGCCGCGATCGCCGCGGGCTCGGCCATGCGCCCGAGGCCGCGCTCGCCCGAGGCGACCTCGCCGAAGACCGGGCCGACGAGCTGCACGCGCCCGTCGGCCTCGAGCGAGGCGACGTTCCGCGCCGTCGCGGGGTGCGCCCACATGCGGGGGTGCATCGCCGGCGCGGCGAGCACCGGGCCCTTCGCGCACAGGGCGAGCGCCGTCACGAGATCGTCGGCGCGCCCGGCGGCGAGGCGGGCGAGCAGGTCGGCGGTCGCGGGCACGAGGAGCACGAGGTCGGCCTCGGCGGCGAGCGCGACGTGCAGCTCGCCCGCGAAGCCCGGATCCCACATCGTGTCGCGCACCGGCTCGCCGCAGAGCCCGCTCAGCGTCATGGGCCCGAGGAACTGCTGCGCCGCGCGGGTCATGATCGGGAGCACGCGCGCGCCACCCTGGATCAGGAGCCGGGCGACCTCGGCGGCCTTGTAGGCGGCGATGCTGCCGGAGACCGCGAGCGCGACGGTCGGTCGCCCGCCGGCGGAGGCATGGACGGCGACCGGCGGAGCGGGGGTGTCGGGGTGAGGCGCAGGAGATGACGGCGTTCGGCCGGACATGACGCAGGTGCCAGCGTGGGGGATCCGCTTCGCGGTCCCGGCAAACATCGGCCGGGGATCCGCTTCGCGATCCGCGTCCGCCCACCGTGGCACGAAAACCGGCAGCCGTACACGCTGCGCCTCGGGCGGATGCTACCCTCGCCGGGTGCGCTCCTTCGATCGGCCGCGCAGTCGCGCCCCGGCGGGCTCCGAGCAGCTCGTCACGGTGGCGACGTACAGCGAGTCCGTCGAGGCGCAAATGGGACGCTCGGCCCTGTCCGCTCATGGCATCCGCGCCTTCCTCGCCGATGAGCACGTGGCGACGCTGACCCCTCATTATATCGGCAGGTCCCTCGGCATCCGGCTCCAGGTGCCGCGCGCGGAGCTGAAGCGGGCAGCCGAGATCCTGAAGCCGCCGCCGCCCGTCGACGACGATCGCGAGCTCGACGAGGACGACGAGACGGCCGAGCTCGATGGGCCGAAATGCCCGGCGTGCGGAGCGCGCTACGCTTACCGCGAGTGGGCCCCGGGTCAGATCCTCGCCCTCATCGCGCTGCTCGGGTTGCCGCTCCTCGTCCTGAAGAAGCGGTGGCACTGCCGCAAATGCCACGCCTACTGGGCCCCGGAGGCAGCTGCGCCGAAGCGCGGAAACCCCTACCGCGCCCCGCGCGGCGGGGCGGCGCGGCGCTCGAAGGGCTAGTGTGCCGGGCGGCGTCCGCGACGCGGCGCCCAGGTGCCGCGCGAAAGCCACGATGACGCGACGCCCAGAAATCCATGGCGGGATTTCTGGTACGCAGCACTATCATCACCCGCCGAGAGCTCGTAATGGACTCCCTCAGAGGAACACGACAACGATGGCAAGCACCGTCCTCACCGGCATCAAACCCACCGGAACGCCGCACCTCGGCAACTTCGTGGGGGCGATCAAGCCGGCGCTCGCGCTCGCAGGGACCGCATCGAACGCGCTCTACTTCGTCGCGGACTACCACGCGCTCAACGTCATCCACGACGCGCAGAAGCTCCGCGGCCTGGTCCACGAGGTCGCCGCGACATGGCTCGCGCTCGGCCTCGACCCCGAGAAGGTCATCTTTTACCGGCAATCCGACATCCCGGAGATCTTCGAGCTCACCTGGATCCTCTCCTGCTTCACGGCGAAGGGGCTCATGAACCGCGCGCACGCCTACAAGGCCGCTGTCGCCAGGAACATGGAGTCCCGCGCCGGAGCGTCGAGCGCCGCGAACGTGGAGGACACGGACGACCTCGACGCCGGGATCAACATGGGCCTCTATAGCTATCCGGTGCTGATGGCGGCCGACATCCTCCTGTTCAAGACGAATGTCGTGCCCGTGGGCAAGGACCAGGTCCAGCACATCGAGATCGCCCGCGACATCGCGCAGCGGTTCAACGCGATCTACGGCCCGACCCTGATCCTGCCCGCGGCGCGCATCAACGTCGACACCGCCGTGATCCCGGGCCTCGACGGCCGCAAGATGAGCAAGAGCTACGACAACGCCATCTCGCTCTTCCTGCCGCCGGAGAAGCTGCGCAAGACGATCTTCAAGTACAAGACGGACTCGTCGCCCCCGAGCGAGCCGAAGGATCCGGACTCGTCGCCGCTGTTTCACCTCTACCGGGAGTTCGCGACGCCGGAAGAGACGGAGGCGCTCCGGGGCCGCTACCGGAGCGGCATCGGCTGGGGCGAGGCGAAAGAGGCCGTGTTCGAGGTGCTGAACCGCGCGCTGGAGGAGCCGCGGCGGCGCTACGCCGAGTTCATGGCCGACCCGGCGGGCGTCGACGCCCTGCTCGCGGAGGGCGCGGTGCGCGCGCGGCAGATCGCGAGCGCGACCCTCCAGGAGACACGCCGGGCGGTCGGCGCGCGCTGAAGGCCGCCGCCGGCGCCAGGCAGGCGCCGACCGCGGCTGCCGGCGCCAGGAAGGCGCCGGTCGCTCAGCCGTCGTCGCCCTTCTTCTTCTGCCGCTTCTTGCTCTTGCCGCTCTTCGCCTCGTCGCCCGCCGGGTCCTTCTGGCCTCGGGCTTCTCTCGCCGCTTTGCTCTCGGACGCGGGCTCGCTCGTGGCCTGCATGATGGCGGTGCCCTCGGCGGGCGGGGCGTCTTCACCCCGCGCGCGGCCGCCTTCGCGCTCATCCCCCTTCGCGCGGAAGGTGCCGATCCCCGCGCGCTCGGTCCAGCCGCGCTCGCCGGTGAGCCCCGGCTCGCGGCTCTCGACGGTGCCGCCGCCCGGCTCGGGGCCGGTCACGCCGGGCGTGCGGACGTCCGGACCCTGCGTGACGACGAGGTACTCGTCCGCCACGTACTCGGGGTGATTGTCGTCGGCCGCCTTGACCTCCGGGTCGCGCGGGCCGCTCCCGACATGGACGATCTGCGTGGTCGGCGGGTAGCTGTCGCTCCACTTCTCTCGCACCCCATACGCGCCGTCGCGGACGACCCGCGAGCTCGTCGTCCTGAAGCCGGGGATGCCGCGCTGGGCGAGCACCCGTGTCCCCTCAGGCAGCTTCGGCGCCGGGCGCTCCAGCTCCTCGAACGGGACGACCGCGTCGACGCGGCGAAAGTACGTGACCGTGAGCTTGCGCGAGGGGCCGAGGATCTCGGCGCGCACGACGCCGCCGGCGACCGTCTCGTGGAGCACGACCGGGAAGTCGAACGGGTTCCTGAAGCGATAGTTGATCGTCGGATAGACGACGGTCGCGTCGAGGCCGAGCTTGATGTAGTAGCTCGGACGGGAGTGCGGATAGCGCTCGACGATCTCGAGCCCGGCGAAGAACGCGGCGCCGTGGAGCGTGCCCGAGATCTGGCAGGTCCCGCCGCCGAGCCCGTCGACGAGCTCGCCCTGGGCGATGACCGGAGCGACGCGGTAGCCGTGCGCCTCGTCGCGCGGGCCGACCGTCTCGTTGAAGTCGAAGATCTCCCCCGGCAGGACGACCACCCCATCGAGCTTCGAGGCGGCGAGCCTGAGGTTATACGTCCTCTCCTTGGACCTCGCCCCGGTCGCGTAGCGCGTCTCGAAGTAGCCGAGCACCTGGTCGAATTTGACGTTGCCGAGCTGCTCCGCGACGAGCTTCGGCGCGATCGTCTCGACGCTGGCCTGCGCCGTGTCCTCGCCCGCCCGGAGGGCGGCGTCGATCCGCGCGAGCGTGCCGTAGACGTCCAGCCGATACCCGATCTTCTCGGGCCTGAGCTGCTTCGCCTCCAGGTCGACATAGGCGTCGACCGCCGGCGCATCGAGCTCGACCTTCAGATCGAGCAGCTTGCTGATCGCCCGCTCGGAGTCGAGGAGGAGCGGGATCGGGATGTCGAGCGGCGCGTCCTCGTCCTCGCGCTCGTGCGCGCGGCGGAGCGCGCTCGCCGGGCGGAGCGCCTCGCGGACGAACTCGGCGAGGCGGACCCGGTTGATCTCGACGCCGAGGTCGTTGCGGCGGAGCGCGCGCGCGGAGCCGTCGGGGAGCACGATCCGGATCTCCCCGGTGGCGTAGCGGCGCACGAGATCGAGCGCGTTGGCCACGACGTCGCCGCCCGCCGGCACCGGCACCTGCGCCACGCGGAGGACCGGCGGAGGCTTGGGGCCGTCGTCCAGCGGCGGCGGCAGCACGAGGTAGGTGATGACCAGGCCGCTCGTGACGAAGATCGCCACCAGCGCGGCGAACCGCCAGAGCTCCGGCGAGCGGCGAAGATCCATGGGAGGGCGGCCATCTTGGAAAGCCATCCCCGAACCGTCAAGGAAACGCCGCCGCCGGCGGGCCGCTACGGGGCGGCGCGCTCCCCGTGGGCGCGACCGCGCAGCGCCTTCGACGCGGCGCGGGCGGCCCTGAGGACCGGCGCCTGGATGGAGCCCGCCGTGGGCACGATCAGACCGCCCCGCCCGTGCGACGGGCGGGGGCCCGGCGAGGACCGCAGGAGGTACGCGCCCGCGAGCGCCACGAGGACCGCGAGGGCGACGGAGGCCACGGGGATGAGCCAGCGCCGAGCGCGCCCGTCGGGCGGCGGAGAGCTCCGCGGCCCGAGCGCGCCGCGCTCCACGATCGCGCGCCCGGGAGGGTCGACGGCCTCTGGCGAGCTCGGCTGTGGGGGCGGATCGTCGGGGTCGATCGAGCGCTCGCGCGCGATCTGCATGGCCTCCTGGATCGCGGCGCGCCGGCGCTCGCCGCGCGGGCCGAGCTGCTGCTGCATCAGCGCGGCGAGCTCGTCCGACGTGGCGAGGGGCATCGCGAGCGACACCTGCTCGATGGCGCGGCGCAGCTCGGCCATCGTGGCGAAGCGCTCGTCCCGCGGCTTCGCGAGCGCCTTCATGATGATGCGCCCGACGTCCTCCGGGAGCGAAGGGACGAGGGTGCGCGGCGGCTCGACCGCGGTCTTGTCGCAGATGCGGCGCACCGTCGCAGGCTCGTTCTCGGCGAGGAAGGGGTGCTTGCCCGTCACGAGCTGATAGAAGACGATCCCGAGCGTGAAGACGTCGGTGCGCCGATCGATGGGCTCGCTGCCGGCCTGCTCCGGCGACATGTACGCGTACTTGCCCTTCACCTGGCCGACCTTGGTTCGCTGCAGGTTCGAGGCGGCCTTGGCGACGCCGAAGTCGAGGATCTTCACCGACCCGTCGTAGCCGACCAGGATGTTTTGCGGCGAGACGTCGCGGTGAACGAGGCCGACGAGCTTGCCGTCGCGGCCGCGCAGCTCGTGCGCCGCGTGCAGGCCGAGGGCCGCCTCGCCCACGATGCGGAGCGCGACGGGGAGCGGGACGCCGCCGCGCGCCTTGTTCTCGCGGAGAACCAGGTTGAGCGGCTCGCCGTCGATGAGCTCCATCACCTGATAGAGGACGCCGTCCTCCTCGCCCATATCGATGGTCTCTGCGACGTTCGGGTGGTGGATCTGCGAGACCAGCGTGGCCTCGTCCAGGAACATCGCCTCGAAGTCGGGGTCGTCGCTCAGCTCGGCGCGCAGCAGCTTGACGGCGACGATCCTCGGGAGCTGACCGCTCGTCCGAGCGGCCCACACCGAGGCCATGCCCCCGAGCGCAATAGGAACGAGGAGCTCATAGCGACCGAGCGTGTGGCCAGCGCGTACTTCTCCCATGGTGCTCACGTGCCGCGTAACCCCGGAACGAGGCAGTCCCCGCCGGGAATGGAGCCCGCCGAGCGCGGCCTCCCTGAGGTCGGGTCCGCGAGAAGCGCTCGGTGTGCCAGGTGGTGTTCTTGATCGAGGATCGACAGCGTGCGCCCGGAGCGAAGCCGGGCGCCTGTTGTCCGGATCGTCGCAGAGAACGCCTTGGCGCTCAACCCGGAACGCTGTTCGGTCACAGCGTGATCTTTACACGGTGCATCGCAGAGCGGGCCCGCTCGCGCTCACCGGGTGAGCCCCGGATCCTTGTCGGGATCGCCGCCGTCCTCGACCGGCGCCGGCGCGGCGGGCGGCGGGGCCTCGGGAGACGGGATGACCTTGCGCAGCGCGGAAAGGTGGCGCTTGGTGACGCCGGTGACCGCCAGGATCTGAGCGTCGGTCGCGCGGCGCACGCCCTCCAGGGAACCGAGCTCCCGGAGGAGCGCCGTCCTCACCGGGCTGCCGAGCCCTGGGATGTCCTCGATCTCGGAGCGGAGGCGCCGCGCTTTGCCGAGCCGCTTGCGTGCGTGGTTTGCGAAGCGGTGCGCCTCGTCGCGCGCCCGCGCCAGGAAGAAGAGGGCCGAGCTCGTGGAGCGGAGCGGGATACCGTTCTTCTGGCCAGGCAGATAGACGCGGTCGACGAGCTTCTCGCCGGCCTGCGTCTCGCGCTCCTTCGCGAGACCGACGATCGGTAGGTCGTGCAGGCCGAGATCGCGCGCCGCCGACAGCGCGACCTGGAGCTGGCCGCGCCCGCCGTCGACGACGAGCAGGTCCGGCAAATCCCACTCGGCTCCGCCGGGCTGCGCGCTCTTCGGCGCCTCGCTGCCCGAGCCGGCCGCCTGCCGCTCCGTGAACACCTGCGCAGGTTCTGTCTCCGGCGGAGCGTCGCCCGCGCTCACCGGGCCGCTCGTCTCTTCGGGCGCGTCGCCGTCGGTTTCATCGCCCTCGGGCGCTTCGTTCTCGGTCACATCGCCCTCGGGCGCTTCGTTCTCGGTCACGTCCTCCGTCACGTCGCCCTCGAACACGTCGCTCACGGCCGCCTCGGAGGCGCCGAGCGCGTCGACATCGGAGTCTCCGGCCACGGCGTCCGCGCGGGCCGACGGGCTCGCCGGCCGAGCGGCCTTGCCGCGGCGGAAACGTCGCGCGAGCACCTCGTACATCGCGGCGTAGTCATCGCCGTCGGCCACGCTCTTCACGTTGAAGGTGCGGTAGCGCTTCTTGTCGGGCTGACCGTCGAGGAGCGCCACGATCGATCCCACGGTGTCGCCGCCGCCGAGATGCGAGATGTCGCAGCACTCGATGCGACGCGGGAGCGTCGGGAGACGGAGGCGCTCCCTGAGCTCCTCGAGCCGGGCCTCGAGATCGTCGGAGCTCCTCTGCTTTTCGCGGAACGCGTGAGCTGCGTTCTCGCTCGCCATCTTGAGCAGATCGGCGCGGGGCCCGCGCTGAGGCACGAAGAGCGTCACCTTGCGGCCGCGCCGATCGCCGAGCCACTCCGCGACGCCCTCCGCGCCGTCGGGCAACACCGGCACGAGGACCTCATCGGGGATCATGGTGGACGCGACGCCATAGTACTCGTTCAGGAAGCCGCCGAGCACCTCGTCGTCCGGCAGCTCCATGTTGCGGAGCGAGAAGGACAGCGTGTCTGTCACGCGACCCTGGCGCACCATGATCACTTCGACCTCCACGAGCGTCCCCTCGCGGTAGAGGCCCACCACGTCTTGATCGACGTCGTTCACGTAGACGACGCGCTGCGCTTCCCGCACCGTCTCGACCGCCCGGAGCTGATCGCGGTAGATGGCGGCGCGCTCGAACTCGAGCTCCCGCGACGCGTCCCGCATTCGCGCGGTGAGCTCGCCCGTGAGCTCGTCATGGCGCCCCTCGAGGAAGAGCGCGACCGAGCGGACCATCTCCGTATAGAGCTCCCGGTCCACATCCATCACGCACGGCGCGAGGCAACGCTTGATCTGGTACTGCAGGCAGGGGCGCCGGCGCGACGCCATCTCGGCATCGGAGCAGGTGCGGAGCTGGAAGTGCTTGTTGACCAGGTGGAGCGTCCGCCGCGCGCTCGTCGCCGAGTGGTACGGGCCGAAATAGCGGGCCTTGTCCGGGGCGGGACGGCGGACCGTCTCGAGCATCGGCCACTCCTTCTGCGTGTCGAGCTTGAGGCAGAGGAAGTCCTTGTCGTCACGCAGCTTGACGTTGAACCGCGGCTTGTGCTGCTTGACGAGCTCGTTCTCCAGTACGGCCGCCTCCTTCTCGGTGGCGGTCACCACCGTCTCCAGATCGGCCACGATCTTCCGGAGTATCGGGATGAAGTACCGGGCGTCGCTCCCGCTCTCCTGAAAGTAGCTGCGGACGCGCGAGCGCAGGCTCTTCGCCTTGCCGACGTAGACGACGGCGCCCGTCTTGTCGATGAACAGATAGCAGCCAGGCTTCGTCGGGAGCGAGGCGAGCTTGGCTGCGAGGAGGGCTTCGGGATCCTGCTTGGCGCTCGGGTTGACCACGGCCGGAACGATCTAGAAGTCGCGCGCGCCGGCAGCAAGCGCTCCGATCACGACCCTTCCGTCACAGGGGGGCGACGCGTCCCGCGCCGGTTCTCCTTTACATCTCGGAAACGCCGTCATGCAGCGCGGCATCGCTCGCCGCGGCGGAAGAGGCGGAACGCCCAGGTCGAGATCTCACGCCGGCCGCTCGAACGGCGAACGGCGCGAACGGTGGATGCGCGGTGGCCTGCGCGACAGTCACGCCGCCGAGCTCGTCGCGCTCGACTCGCGTGAGCGCGGCGACAGGCGCGGCGCGGCGAATGCGCGGCTTCGTCTGGGGCACGCTCGCGGCGCCCGGTGGCGTGGTGCGCTGCCCGCGCCGGCGGCGACGCCTTCCTGATCACGGTGGCGCCGCCCTCGGCTGTCTCGCCATCGCCCGTATGGCGGGCGGCGGAGACGACAGCGGTGATGCCTCACCGCGCCCGGCTCGACGCGAGACACGCCGTCGATCGGCCAGTGGACCGAGCGGCAAGATCTTCGCAGGAGGAGGTCTGCGGTGTCGCGCGTTCGTGCTTCGTGCCCTCGCGGGCGACGGCGTCTTCGCCTCGGTCGCAATCCGGCGCGACTCCTCGTCGCGCCATCGCGCCCAGTCCGTCTGGAGCTTCTTGGCCTTGAGAAAGGCCGCCCGCTGGAGAGCGAGGTTGCCCAGGCCGGCCCACGGTGCCCGCTTGTCCTCGCCGTAGCTGCGCTTCGGGTTCTCCCCGCAAGCCACTTTCAGCCCGCCGGGCGCCACGGTGACGCGCGTCTGGGGACCATCTGGGGAGCATCTGGGAGGGGCCGATGCCCGGCCGGAGCTCCATCGTTACCGCGCACCATCTAATCAGGTTGCCTGAACCCGAAAGGACTTGTATGGTCGTAACACCACCAGCGACTGCCCGTTCGATTCCCGGGTCCTGTCGCCAGAAGGCATCGGCGGACTGAGCCTGCGGCGCCATCGGCCCCACCTCTGGTTCCCGTTCGCTGCCGTCCAGGTGCGCCGCTGCGCCTGGTGTCGGGTGGACCCCGAGGTGGGAGTGCATCGAACAGCCGAGGAGTGACGAACTGTCCACCAGCGTCCATCACCGCCGCCCCGCTCGGGGGATCGATGTCGCCCTCGGCGGCGGCGGTGCCGCGCTCTGCCTCCGCTCGCGGGGGCGAGCCGCGGGCGAGCGTCACCCTGGTGCCCAGCACGAGTGTCACCGCCTGAATCAGGATGAGCGGCTGAGCAGGAGCGGCGGCCTCGTGACCTCCCGCGGGCAGACTTCCGGCTTGCCGGGGCGGCGACCGGGGCGCGGGCGCGGCGAGCGGTTTGGAGGACACGGCCGGAGGCTGGGCAGCTCCAGCACAGCCGCAAAAAGACGCAGCCAGGCCCAAGGCGAGGTGGCGTTCGGCCAGCAACATGGGTGGGCGCATACGCCTCGGGCCGTCGCGCCGATCGGCCAGGGGGATGTCCTGGCAGGTGGGTGGGGTAGCCCTCATGACGTCGACAGCCCCGGAGGGCGGATCGGTGGCCGACACGTTGCGGTCGATCCCGGAGAGCAGCTCGGCCCGGAGACGAGAGCTCGGGCATACAGACACGCCGCCGGGGCCGAGCGGAATGCAGAAATGAAAGACCTCCGGTCCAGCGCACAGGGGTGGGCCGGAACGGCGGCCTCGTCCATGACACGTTTCCTCATCGAGGACGGCTCACCCGGGGGGGTCAGGCTCCTCCGCGCTCCCTCGGTCAGGCGCCCGCTTCGCCTGCTGCGCGGTGGGTCGCTTGTGTCCGGAGCACAGGAAAGCCAATCTTCGTGGGAATGTCGCTGGCTCCACGCGGCTCGGGGGCTGCCCGCGGCGCGCGTCGCGCGGCAGCAAGAGAGGCCGCAGCGCGGCGCAGAGAGGAGCACGGCGCTGTCCATCGCACCCCTCCTGGGTTTGGGCAGAGCCTGGCTTCGTGGAGCGGTGCCACCGGGCTTCGCCCCGCTCCGCGAAGCCACCAGGCTTGGCTTCGCGGAGCGAAGCCACCAGGGAGACGTGGTGGCTGGAGTCCGGCTCGACCGGTCGTCCCAGCATCCCATGACCGGACGGGGAGCTCGCGAGCGCGGGTTCCCGACGCACGTTGAG
This sequence comes from Sorangium sp. So ce887, assembly GCF_051521455.1. NCBI lineage: Bacteria > Pseudomonadati > Myxococcota > Polyangiales > Polyangiaceae > Sorangium > Sorangium sp. So ce887. The sequence continues at coordinate 10,309,089 of NZ_CP150354.1, forward strand.
GGGACACCTCTCGAATTATTTTCAAGCACGGTGCTGTTCAGCAGTTGACAACTCTAGCTATTCATGGGACGCGAGATCCAATGAGCAACGTCGAAACCGAGATCAAAAGCCACGTTGATGCATTCGTCTCTCAGCTGAGCGGACTTGTCCGCAAAGCGGCTCTCGAGGCTGTCGCCGACGCCTTGCGAGGGGAGGGCCAGCCGGCCGCTGCCGCCGCCGCGCCGCGCAAAGCAGGTCGGGCCAAGGCCGCTCCTCCGGCGCCTGCGGAGGTCAAGAAGGCGGCGGGGCGCCCCGCTCGCGCCGCGAAGCCCACCCGCAAGAAGGGCGAGAAGCGCTCGAAGGAAGAGCTCGCCGCCATGACGCAGAAGGTCCTGGAGCACATCCGGGCCAACAGCGGCCAGGGCGTGGAGCAGATCGCGAAGGATCTGGGCACCACCACGAAGGAGCTGACCCTTCCGATTCGGAAGCTGCTCGTCGAGAAGAAGATCACGTCGAAGGGAGAGAAGCGGGCGACGAAGTACTTTTCCCGCTAAAGCTGGCCGCAACGCGCTCCGGGCGAGTCCGGCCAAGCCAACCGAGGTCGACGTCCAGCCTTCCCCCAAGCCCAGCAGGGGAAATCGTGGCAAGCCAGGAGCTGTCCAGGCAGCCGCGGAGACGTCGTACATCGGGGCGGAGCAAGCTCCGCAGCCGTACACGCCTCTGGAACTCCCCCAGGAAAGCTCCCCCACCAATGGCCTCTCCGCGTAACACCGTGGAGAATCCCGCACGCGCGGTGGAGAAATCCGCGCGCGCGGGCTGTCAGCTCCCGCCCGACCGCTGCTGAACGGATCCGCCCGGCGACACGACTCGGAGGGCTGCTCCCGACAGCCGCTGTGCGCCCAGGCTCGCTCCGGCGCCCAGGACGCCGGGTTACCGCCGAGCCGCCATGCCCGTGCTCCTGTCGTGGACACGGGAAGGCGGGCAGCGTCACGTCACCCGAAGACCCCAACATGTCGTGGGGTGACATCGAGGGACCACCACATCTAGCCGCCAGGAGCTGTGGGGTGGTCAGGATTGCCAAGCTGGCAGAGCACGATCGGCGCAGCGCGCGAGCGTTGCCGCTGTGAGCGCCTGGCCCGCTCTGCATCCACCCGGTGTCCCGGCGCGGACCGACGGTTGAGCGTTCGAGGCAACACCGCGTCCCGAAACGGGCTGGCGTCCAACGCACTTTCACAGACATCTGAGCAGGACGCCCCAGGCGGATATTGCGAACTTGCAACGTGGGCGAGCCCTGCGTCCAGCAAGGAGGGATCCTTGGGCGCTATCGACCCCTGTTGATCACGAAGGAACGCGGACAACCGGGGGGTACCGCCAGGCCCCCTCGGATCAAGCATGGTCTGTGCCACCGGGGAATCATTCCGCGGATACGGCGGCTCATGAGCCGAGAGAACCGGAGAAAGCAAACCGTCACCGCGCTGGACAGGTTCTGACCATCCGCGTGCTCGTCTGATCATCGGCGGTGCTCGTCTCACCCTCCGTGGTGCTCGATCGACAGGCAATCCACCTGGCCGAGCCTGCACGCTGGATCGAGCGTTCCGGTGACACCGCTGAGGGCGACGCGCCGGAGGCGCATGAAGAGATCTCGGCGCGAGGCGCGACTTGAGCTCAGCGCTCGGCCCGGGTCCCGACGATGAGGACATTCGAGAACGGCGTTTTCCCCCAGGCGGGCCTCGTCTCGCACGAGAAGCCGAGCTGCTCGAGGAGCGCCACGATCTCGCGGGCAGGGCGGAAGCGCACACGCTCGCCGCGGTTGAACCGAAGCGCAGTGAAGATGCGCTCCTCGAGGAGCGTGATCGAGCTCCTCAGGCCGCGCTCGGTGTCCGCCTCGCGGACGAGCAGGCGCCCTCCCGGGCGAACTGCGGTCGCCGCCCGTCTCAGGATCGCGTCCTGCTCCTCCACGCGGAAGTAGTGGAGCAGGTCGATGAGCAGCACGGTGTCTGCCTCTCCCAGCTCGGCCTCGCGCGCGTCCGCACACCAGAACTCAGCGGCCAGCGGGGGGGCGGCGTGGAGAGAGCGCGGCTCGCCGGACGAACCGGGCGGCTCGGACGATCGCGACAGAGGCGCACCCGGATTCCCGCCGGCCGCGCGGCGGGCGTCCTCTATCTTGGCTCGGTCCCAGTCGAACCCACGCGCGCGCGCGGCCCTGCCCAGCTCGAGCAGGAGAATCGGCAGCTGGCCAGCCCCGGTCCCGATATCGAGGACCTCTCCCAGCGCGACCGGGCGGTCGCCGGCGATGTCGGCAATCAGCCGCGCGACAGGATCGCCGAGCAGCTTGAAGCGGACATAGTGAAACCGGGTGCGCTGCGCCGGCGTGGCGCCCTCCGGCGGGCTGTACCGCGCTGCGACGCGCTCGATCGCGTGAACCCACGGCGGCGCGTCGCCGGGGAGCCGATACGGCTCCATCCTGCTGCGCTGCAGCGACGGCGCGCGGCGCCGCTTCAGCGCGACGAGCGCGAAGACCAGGCCGCCGCCGAGCGCGGCGAGCGCGAGCCCGACCACGGGGGCGCCGAGGAACATGTGCTCGGGGAACTCGGACAGTGCTTGCGCCCAGCTCATCTTCTCATGAAAGCGCAGCCAGCGACCGGTGCGGAGGTACGCCCCGACCTGGACCTCGGCCGTGAGCAGCGCTGGCGCGAACAAGGGGTTGGAGATGTTCGCAGCGACCCAGGCAATCGCTGCATCCAGACGGAACCACAGGCAGAGGAGGAGGACGAGCGGCGTGTGGCAGCCGAAGATCGGCTGCGATCCGATGAACAGGCCGATCGCCACCGCCACGGCCGTCCGGCCGGCTGACAGCTCGCTGCCACGGAGCTCACGCCACGCGCGGCGCGCCTCCTCGCGGAGCAGAGAGTATTTCGCCAACGCTCAGGGTTTGCCTTCCGGTGCAGGGTGATCCGTCTCCTCCGCTGCATCGGCCGTCATCGTGGACAGGAGGTCGCTCACCTCCGTGGGGGTCGCCTCGTCGAGCGCATCCCAGGAGCCGCCCCTCGTGATGGTCGGCGACGAGTCGCGCGACACGGCGTCGCCGGTGCTCCCGCTCCGCTGCGCCTCCACCATGCGAAGGTACATCCTCGCCGTCTTGTTGTCGGGCTCGATCACGAGCGCCTGGCGCCACTCGGCGATCGCGTGCTCGGACGCACCGAGGGAGTGCAGCGCGACCCCGAGCAGCACGCGCGCAGGCGCGTACTTCGGGTTCGCGTCGCACGCCGCGGCGTAGTGCTCGCGGGCGAGCGGCAGATCGCCGGCGTCGCGGTACATCGTCCCGAGGCGCAGCTGGAGATCGACGAACGTCGGGCACAGGGCCACGGCCCGCTTCAGCTCGGCGATCGCTTCCTGCGCGCAGCCCGCGTCGGCGTAGGCCTGCGCGAGATCGGCGTGCATGTTGGCGATCTTGCCGCGCGCGAACGGGTCGAGGACGCCGCCGTCCCCCTCGCCGCGCCGGATACGAGAGTAGACCTGTCGCGCCGCTTCGTATTTGCCGAGGTCGTTGTATGTGACAGCGAGGTTCAGCAGCGCCTCGGTGTAGTGCTCGTTCAGCTGCACCGCGCGCTCGAAGTGGGCCTCGGCAGCAAGGAAATCCCCGCGCTCGTGGAGGATGACGCCGAGCATGTTGAAGACGTCAGCGAAGCGGTCGGTCTTCTCGAGGATCTGACGCAGGGCGTGCTCGGCGAGATCGTACTCGCGCCGCTCGTAGTGCTCCCTGCCGAGAACCAGAAGCTGCTTCAGCCGGTCGTCCATGAGGCCCGCCAGCTTACGCGACCGGCGTACGGTGCGGTCGGGTCTTCCGCGCAACCCTTGCGCTATCCGGGTGGTCGCGCGGTTGCAACCCCGTCGATGCCTTGGTACGCACGTCGGCGTGCCGAGTGCAGTACCCCAGAACCCGCTGGAGGCCTCCGGAGCGCCGGAGGCCGCGGACCGCTCCGAGGAGCGGAACGGAGCCGCCGGCAGCGCGGCGGGGCCCGGCGCCGCCGCCCCGCTGGACGCGCCGCGCGCAGAGCCCGGCGCCGCCGGCAGCGCGGCGGGGCCCGGCGCCGCCGCCCCGCTGGACGCGCCGCGCGCGGACCTCGCGCGCAGCAGCGCGGCCGAGGACGTAACGGACGACGCGCTGGACGCATCCAGCAGGCCTGCGACGCCGCCGCTGCCGAGCCATCGCCGGGGCGAGAGCGCTCCGGCCGCGCCCTGGTCGCGCGGCGGCGATCTGCGCGCGCGCGCGGCGCCGACGTGGGGGCAGCTTCCTCCTCCTTCTTCTCGCGGGCGCGGAGCAGCGCAATGGCCGCGCGGCAGCGATCCGCGACCGCATCCCTCGCGGCCGTCGCTCGTGGACGGCGGCCCCTACGCGGGACCCGGCATGGCCGACGGCCCACGCCTGCCCGCCGGCCTCAGCCGGCCGCCCCCGGGGCCGCACCTCTCGCCGCGCATGACCGCGGTCTTCGGCGGCATCTTCGGCCTCGCGACGCTCACCTCGCTCATCGCGCTGTTGATCCAGAGCGTCCCGGTGCGCGACGAGCGCGCGCTGGTCGCAGGGAGCCCGGCGGGCTCGGCCGCAGGCACGGAAGAGGCCGACAGGCTCTCCGCCGCGCCCGAGGTGAAGGCCAAGAAGCGCACGCCGCTGCCTGGCCCGTGGCGGCTCTCCGAGCTCGCGAAGGATCCGTCCGTGATCCTGGCGAGCGACGTGATGGATCGCCGGTCGTTCATCACGGCCCTCGGCGAGAAGGGCGTGCCGAAGGCGCAGATCTATCGGGTCATGAAGGCCTTCGACGGCCTGCGGAAGTTCGACAAGTGCGGCCGCAAGGACCGGTTCACGGCCGCGATGGACCGCTCCACGCGCCGCGTCCGCGCCTTCGAGTACGAGGTCTCGGCGAGCGAGATCTACCAGGCGAGAGAGGACGCGGCCGGGCTGCTCTCGGGCGCCACGCTCGACATGAAGATCGCCGAGGAGGAGGTCATCGCCGCCTTCTACGTGGGGAAGGATCTCACGAGCGCGTACCAGGCGGGCGGCCTGGAGCCGGGCGTGCTCGACGAGATCGACGAGGCGCTGAGCGGGCGCATATCGACGGAGGGCTTCGAGGAAGGGAGCACCGTCCGGCTGATCGCCATGGAAGAGACGGCGCTCGGGATGTTCTCCCGGTACAAGAAGATGATCGCGCTCGAGTACCGGCCAGCGGACCCCGCCGAGAAGCCGCTGCGCATCTACGATTTCAAGGGGCAGGAAGCCCGCGGCTACTTCGATGAGCGCGGCCGGCAGCCGTTCGCGGGTGGCTGGCGCGCGCCGGTCCCGGGCGCGCCCGTGACGTCGAAGTTCAACCCGAAGCGGATGCACCCGGTGCTGAAGAGGCCCATGCCTCACAACGGGACCGACTTCGGCGCGCCGACGGGAACGCCGGTGTACTCGGCGTACCGCGGCGTCGTCGAGTGGGTCGGCCCCGCGGGTCCGAGCGGCAACCTCGTCACCGTCCTGCATCCGAACGGCATCAGCACCGGTTACGCCCACCTGTCGAGGTATGCCCCCGGCATCAAGGCCGGCATGAAGGTGGGCACCCACCAGCTCGTCGGGTACGTGGGCTCGACGGGCCGCTCGACGGGCCCGCACCTTCACTTCAGCGCGAAGAAGGACGGCAAGTACTTCGACGCCGAGACGCTCCAGCTCGACGGCGAGCGCGTGATGCCCGGCGTCGATCGCGAGGCGTTCGCCGCGGCGAAGGAGGCGCTCGACAAGCGGCTCGACGCCATCCCGCTGCCCGAGCCGCCGCCCGAGCCGGTGAAGCCGGAGGCCGCGGAGCCGACCCCTCCGCCGCCCGCGGCCGCCGGCAGCGAGGCCACCGTCTCCGCGGCGCCCGAGGTCGGGCCGAGCGGACCGACCGAGCCCGAAGCGAAGCCGCCCGAAGGCGCCGGAGACGACGAGGGCGAGCTCATCGAAGGCCCCGATCTCAAGAGCCCGCCGGAGACGATGTGACACCGGGCGGGCCGAGAGGTCCGCTCGGAGAGAACAGAAGTACGAGGACGCCGGGGACGAGCCCTCGCGTCCTCGACGTCCTCGGGTGGCCGACAGACAAAAACATAGAGGACGCCGAGGGATGAGCCCTCGCGTCCTCGACGTCTTCGCCATGGCGTCCGCCCTGAGGGGCGGCAACCTGGGCCTGCTATCGCTTCGAGTACTGGAAGCGCTTGCGGGCGCCGGGCTGGCCGTACTTCTTGCGCTCCTTCTTGCGCGCGTCGCGCGTGAGGAAGCCCGCGCGCTTGAGCGAGGGCCTGCGCTCCGGATCGAGCTCGCAGAGGGCGCGCGCGATGCCGTGCCGCATCGCCTCGGCTTGGGCGCTGTGGCCGCCGCCGACGACGGTCGCGTTCACGTCGAACTGCTCGAGCACCTCGAGCAGCTCCAGCGACTGCCGCATCACCATCCGCGAGGTCTCGCGGACGAAGTACTCGTCGGCGGGCCTCTTGTTGACCTTGATGGTACCGGTGCCCGGCGTGAGGAAGATGCGCGCGACCGCGGTCTTACGCTTCCCAGTGGCGTACGTTCTCGTTTCCGTCATGGCTTTGCTCAGCTGTAGCTAAGGGGCTGCGGTTTCTGCGCCGCGTGGGGGTGATCGGGACCGGCGTAGACCTTGAGCTTGGTGATGAGCTCACGTCCGAGCACGTTCTTCGGGAGCATGCCCTTCACGGCCTTCTGGATGGGGAGCTCCGGCTTGCGCTCGAGCAGATGACCGTACGCCTCGGAGCGGAAGCCGCCCGGCGCGCCGCTGTGCCGAACGTAGTTCTTCTGCTGGAGTTTGCGACCCGTCAGAAGGACCTTCTTGGCGTTGACGACGATCACGAAGTCGCCGGTGTCGACGTGCGGGGTGAACGTGGGCTTGTTCTTGCCGCGAAGCACCGTGGCGATGCGGCTAGCAAGGCGGCCGAGGGGCTTGCCTTCCGCGTCGATCACCCACCACGTACGCTCGTTGCGGGCCTCCGCAGGCTTGGCGGAAAAGGACTTGGGCTGAGGATTCATTGGGCGAAAAACTCCGGAAGGGCGCCTGCCAAAAACGGGCGCAACTTCTACAAGGCGGCCCTCCGCCTGTCAAGCGTCTCGGGTCCTATCGTGGGCCCCTCGTCGTCATCGTCATCGTCCGGCGTGGGTCGGTCAAGCGCGTCGATCGACGTTCTGGCGACGTTCTGGCGACGTTCTGGTCGCACGAGCGCTCGCGCCGGCTCGCGCTCTTAAGGATTTCCTGCGGGCTCGGTTCGGAGGAGCTCACCATCAGGAGTCGACGGACTGTTCAGCTCGGCGGAGAGGGCGGGATTCGAACCCGCGGTACGTTTCCGTACACACGATTTCCAGTCGTGCACCTTCGACCACTCGGTCACCTCTCCCGATACTTCCTCGATGCGCCCCGCTTCTGCCGGACCGGCGCCGCCCGCGCGTGAGCGAGCGGTCAGAGCCCACCTGGTTCAACGGGGGCAAGCAGCCAAGCGTAGCGGAGAGAGCGGGATTCGAACCCGCGGTACCCTTGCGGGTACACCTGATTTCGAATCAGGCACCTTCGGCCTCTCGGTCACCTCTCCGCGGGCGAACATGTCAAAGCGGGGCCGGCTGGTCAAGCATCTCCTGACCACCGGCCGGTCCGGAGGCGCGCTTTCGCTGCCGGGGCCTCCCGCCAGCAGCCCGGCCCGAGCTCCTGGGTGCGGATAGCTCGGCGCCTCCTCCGTGATGATCAACCTCGTGCAGATGGCTCTCGCGGAGGGCGCTCGACCCCGCCCCGCTAGGCGCCGCCGCCATCGCCAGCGGCGGGTCGGGCCGGGCCGGCGCTCCCTGCGGCCACCTCGCGATCGCCCTCGGAGAAGACGTCGCGCCCGAGCGCCGCCGGGCTCCCGGGTCCGCCCGCCGCGCGTGAGGTCGACCGCGGTCCGCCCTCGCCCTCGACCGTCTGTGCGGCGCGCGCCGCGGGTGTGCCTGCGCGCGGGAGCCGGATGACGAAGCGCGCGCCCCCGAACGGGGACTCGAGCACGTCGATGGTGCCGCCGTGGTCGACGACGATCTTCTTCACGATGCTCAGGCCGAGCCCGGTGCCGTCGTACCGCGTCGTGACGTAGGGATCGAAGACCGAGTCGCGCACGGCGGGATCGATGCCCGGGCCGTCGTCGTCGATCGCGATCAGGTGGCTCTGCCCCTCGCTCCGCGCCGAGACACGGACCCTGCCCCACAGGACGCCGGGGCGCACTGCAGCGCCTCCGCCCGGCGCCGCTCGCTGCGCGTCGCGCAGCGCCTGCGCCGCGTTGCGCACGATGTTGCCGAGGGCGCGCCGGAGCATCTCCCGATCGAGCGCGGCCGGCATCGGGGCGTCCGGCACGTCAAACTCGAGATCGATGCGCCCGAGCAGCGCCTCGTCCGAGGCGTGCTCGCGCCCCGCCTCCTCGACCGCCGCGAAGCGCTCACCCTGCTCCCGCAGGAACTCCGCGAGATCCGACGGCTCGAGCTCGGCCTGCGGGAGCCGCGCGAAATTGGAGAACTCGCCGACGAGCCGGCGCAGCGTGCCGACCTCCTCCTCGACGACCTCGAGCGTGGTCTGGAGCAGGCGCTGGTAGGCCGGGTCGCTGCCCGCATAGCGGCGGTGGCACTCCTCGACGGCGAGCTGGATGGGCGTCAGCGGGTTCTTGATCTCGTGCGCGAGGTGCCGCGCCATCTTTTGCCACTCGCCCATGCGCTTGAGGAACTCGATCCTCGCGCGGCTGCCCTCGAGCTCCTCGAGCATGCGGTTGAAGGCGCGGCCGAGGTCGGCGACCTCGTCGTTGCCCTGGAGCGCCACGCGCACCGAGAGATCGCCCTCGGCGACGGGCCGGGTCGCCGCGGCGAGCCGCGCGATGCGGTCGGCCACGGGGCGCGCCACGAGCACGCCGGCGAGGACGGCGAGGACGATCGTCGCGCCGAGGAGCGCGGCGAAGGCATCGCCGTAGCTCTCGTCGAGGTACTTCTTCCGGTGCTCACGCTCGAGGGCGCGGTACGCCTGCGCGAACGCCTGCGCGGACTCGAGCTCGTCGAAGCGGGCGCTCGGCGCGGCGAACGTCGCGACGAGGGTCCTCGCGTCGCCGTCGCACTCGCCGTCCTCGGGCGCGGGCTCGGCGGGCAAGCCGGGGCGGCCGGAGGCGCGCTCGATCGCCTTCCGGACCGTGAGCGTCTTCTCGTGCGCCGGGTCCACCGGTCGGCCGCGCTCTCGCGCGCTGACGAGCTCGCCGTCGCAGCGCTCGACGCGGAGGGAGACCAGCGTGGCGTGGGCCGCGACGATGCGCGCGAGCTCGTCCGAGAGGAGCTCCGCGTCTCCGGCGAAGGCGCTCCGGCGCAGCGGGTCCGCCGCGGCGATCACCTCGGCCTCGGAGCGCATGCCCTGCTTGATGGCGGCGGCCAGCTCGGCGTACAGGCCGAGCGCCCTGTCCAGGTGGACGCCGAACTCGGGCTGGAACGCCGTCGCCGACACCCGCGCGATCACCGTCCTGGCGACCACGATGCTGGCGACGAGCGGGATGAGCGCGGTCACGAGGATCGCCGCGACGACCCGCCGCTCCGTTCTACCGGGGATGCGCATGCGCGCAGCATAGCCGCGGCCCCGAGCCGGCGCGCATGCGGGGCGCGAGGCGCCCGCGCCGCTCAGGAGCGCCGCCCGCGACGCCGGAGCGAGCCCGCCGCGAGGGAGCCGCTACTCGACCGTGACCGTCTTCGCGAGGTTGCGCGGCTGGTCGACGTCGTTGCCCTTCAGGTTGGCGACGTAATAGGCGATGAGCTGGAGCGGGAGCACCGTGAGGAGCGGCCCCACCTCGTCCAGCACCTTGGGGATCCAGACGTGGTGCTGCGCGATCTCGAGGATCGACTCGTCGCCCTTGGTGGCGATGGCGATGACCTGCCCCTCGCGCGCCCGGACCTCCTGCAGGTTGGAGAAGGTCTTGTCGTAGTGCGCGTCGCGCGGGCAGACGACGATGACGGGGAGAGCCTCGTCGATGAGGGCGATCGGCCCGTGCTTCATCTCGCCGGCCGCGTAGCCCTCCGCGTGGGCGTACGAGATCTCCTTGAGCTTGAGCGCGCCCTCGAGCGCGATGGGGAAGCCGAGGCCGCGCCCGAGGAAGAGGACGTCCTTCGCGTGGACGAGGCGCTTCGCGATCGCGTGCACGTAGTCGGCGTCGCCGAGCACCTCGCGCATGTGGCTCGGGATCTCCCAGAGGGCCTGGAGGACCTCGCGCCCGCGCTCCGCGGAGAGCGACTCGCGGCGGCGGCCGAGGTAGACCGCGAGCAGGAGCAGCGCGGCGAGCTGCGTGGTGAAGGCCTTGGTCGAGGCGACGCCGATCTCGGGGCCCGCGTGCGTGTAGAGCGCGCCGTCCGAGAGGCGCGGGATCGCGCTGTCGAGCACGTTGCAGAGCGCCAGCACCTTGGCGCCCTGCGCCTTGGCCGCCTTGAGGGCCGCGATCGTGTCGGCGGTCTCGCCCGACTGGCTGATCGCGATCACGAGATCGTCGGGGAAGAAGATCGGCTCGCGGTAGCGGACCTCGCTCGCGAGCTCGACCACCGTGGGGACCCTGGCGACCTGCTCGATCCAGTAGCGGCCGGCGATGCCGGCGTGGTGGCTCGTGCCGCAGGCGACGATGTAGACCCGGCGCAGCTCCCTCGCGAACTCGGGCGTGACGCCCATCTCGGTCGAGTGCACGTCGCCGGCGGCGAGATCGATCCTGCCGCGCAGCGTCGCCTCGACGACGTCCGGCTGCTCGTGGATCTCCTTCAGCATGAAGTGCTTGTAGCCGCCGCGCTCCGCCTGGACGGGGCTCCAGTCGATGCGCTTCACGCGCCGCTCGACCTTGTCGCTCCCGGCCACGGTCTCGATGCGGACGCCGTCCGCGCGCAGCTCGACGATGTCGCCGTCCTCGAGGAAGATCATGTCGCGGGTGTGCGCGAGCAGCGCGGGGATGTCGCTGCCGCACAGCATCTCGCTCTCGCCGACGCCGACGACGAGCGGCGAGCCATACCGGGCGGCGACGATGACGTCGGGCTGCTCGCGCGAGACGACCGCGATCGCGTAGGCGCCGTGGACCTGCCGGAGCGATCCGCGCACGGCCTCGAGGAGCGACTTCGCGCCCTTCTGGAGCTCGCGGTGGACGAGGTGAGCGACGATCTCGGTGTCCGTGTCGGAGAGGAACTTGACCCCCTGGCTCTCCAGCTGCTGCCGGATGGCCACGTGGTTCTCGATGATGCCGTTGTGAACGACGGCCACCGGGCCCGCGGAGTGCGGGTGGGCGTTCACCTCGCTCGGGCGGCCGTGCGTCGCCCACCGCGTGTGGCCGATGCCCGTGGTGCCGTCGAGGGTCCGCTTCTCGAGCGCCTCGCTGAGCTTGACCAGCTTGCCGAGCGTCCGGACGATCTCGATGCCCTTGCCGTCATGAATGGCAATGCCGGCCGAGTCGTAGCCCCGATACTCCAGCTTGCGCAGCCCTTCGACGATGATCGGCGCCGCCTTCTTTGACCCAACGTATCCGACGATCCCGCACATGCTCGCCTCGTTCAGGTAGTGCCCGCGCGCGCCTACGCGTGCTGCGGAAAACGTAACGTTACTCCTGGCCCTGGGAGCTGGCAGAAAAAATTGAGCTCCCTGACAGTGAACGCCGCGCCGATCGCGCGAAGGTCACAGCCAGGACGAATGCGAACAACGCCGTGATCGAGGCGATGCCGAACGTGAGGGTGCCGCCCCCGCGCTTGTAGAGTTCGCCCCATGTGAGCATGCCGATGACGGACCCGGCGCCGGCGCTTGCGGAGAAGAGCCCCTGCGCCGTGGCGAGGATCTGCGGCGGGGCGCGATCCCGCGTGTACGCGAGCGAGGCGACCCACATCATGGCGAAGGAGACCGCATGGAGCGGCTGGATCGCGAGCAGCGCGGGCCACCAGCGCACGTTCGAGAGCAGCGCCCAGCGGAGCGCGGCGCCCGCGAAGGCGAAGGCGAGCACCGCGGGCGGCGCGAAGCGCTTGAGCAGAGGGCCGGAGAACGCCATGAGCGCGATCTCGCCGGCGACGCCGACGGCCCACGCGACGCCCACGAGCGACTCGGGGAAGCCGACGTCGCGCAGGTGCAGCGTGTAGCAGAGGTCGTAGGAAGAGTTCGCGCTCTGGGCCAGGAACGACGCCGCGAGGAACAGGCGGAAGTCGCGGCTCTGGAGGAGAGCACGGGCGCGCTCTCGCACGGAGCCGCCGGCGGCCGGCGAGCGCGGCGCGCCCGCATCGCCTCCCGCGCCGACTCGGTGGCCGAGCCGCAGAAGGGGCGCCTCGGCGCGCGCTGGTAGGGTCCACGAGATGGTGAACGCGGCCAGCAGCGCGGCGGCGATCGTGACGGGGAACGCCGCCGGCCGCGCCGGATCGACGAGGGCCCCGCTGACGATCGCCATCAGCGCGAAGCTGATCGATCCCCAGAGCCTGAGCCGGCCGTAGGCGATCCCGGAGCTCAGCGACGTCTCGATCGCGACGACGTCGGCCATCGTGAACATCGGCGCTCGGAAGAACGCGAACGCGAGCGCCGCGACGAAGAGCCCGCCGAAGCCGAGCGAGACGCCGAGCGCCGACGACAGCGCGAGCAGCGCGAACGCGACGAGGGCGCCGGCGCAGGCCGCCCGGATCAGCCACACCCGCACGCCGAGCGAGTCGGCGATGAAGCCGAACACCGGCGGCGCGACGAGGCCCATCGCGGGCAGCGTCGCCGCGATCGCCCCCATCGCGAGGCCCCGGACCCCCCGCCCCTCCAGCCAGCTCGGGAACAGCGGCAGGTACACACCGAGGACGGCGAAGATGCCGAAATAGTAAAGCGAGATCGCCCGCGGTGACGGCTTGAGCGACAAAGGAAAGGACGGTGGCATCGGCGGTCAGCCGCCGCGCCCAGAGCGAGAGGGCGTTCAGCGTGCCGGTCTCTGACGCTCGCGGGGCAGAGGAGCAAGCTCCCCCGCCCGCGAACGAAAACGGCGGCGCCTCCCGGGAGAGGCGCCGCCGCGTGAACGTCGACCTAGCTCGACTCAGTACCGATCGCCGCCGCCGCGACCGCCACGGCCGCCGCGACCACCACCACCGCCGCCGCCGCGACCACCGCCGCCGCCGCCGCCGCCGTAACCGCCGCCGCCGCCGCCGCGACCACCACCGCCGCCGCTGCTGCCGCCGCCGCCGTAGCCGCCGCCGCCGCCGCCGTAACCGCCGCCGCCGCCGCCACCGCTGCGCTGGACCCGCTCCTCCGCCTCGTTCACGCGAAGCGGACGGCCGTCCATCATGGCGCCATTCATCTGCTCGATTGCCTGCTGGGCCTGCTCAGGCGTGCCCATCGTGACGAACCCGAAACCTCGCGACTGCCCACTCTCGCGGTCGGTCACGATGTGCACATCCGTCACCTCGCCGCTCTGGGCGAACGCAGCCTGCACGGAGGCCTTGGTGGCGGAGAAGGGGAGATTACCAACGTAGAGGCGAGTACCCATGACACTGATTCACTTCACGGCTCTGCGAGATGCGTCAGCTTCGGTGCCGAACATGCCCTGCCGCCCCGATGGAGCCGTGGGGGATCGAGGGAGGGCGGCGCTGGGGAGGAGCCCCCGATGCGCCACACGTTGCGTCGTCCAGTCCGCGATCAATCCGCGATCCCCGAGAAGAGAAGCGTCGTGTCGAGTGCCAGTGACGTTCGTGACCAGCCGATAGTAACCAAATGTCCCCTCGGCGCAAGCGCTCGAAGCACCCCCCCTCCCCGTCGGCGCACCGGCGCGCCGCTCGCCCGGACGTCCTGAACAACTGAAGCGCGGTCGCGTCGGCTGCCCGGCGGGCGCCGGCGGGCGCCGGCGGGCGGTGCAGCCATCTGAACATGAAGGAGGGAAGGCTGGAAGAAAACCATAATGATTTTCATGACTTACCGACTTCATGTGAAACCTCTCTGGGCAAATGACAGCACCACCCGTCGGCGGGCGTCGGGTTCCACGTCGGAGCGCGTCAGCGCCTGGCAGAACGACGGAACGTGGCGCCAAGATCCCAGCCCTCGCCGCTTCCGGCGCGCGCGAGCGCGATGTCCGGCAGCACGCCGCCCGCGATCCGGACCTCGGCGATCACGCCGAGGCGGAGCGTGGCGGTGAGCGAGCGCGGCGCTGCAGTGGGCGCGAGCCGCGGCGGATGACGGGCAAGATCGAGGGCTCGGCCGCGGTCGGCGGCGGTCGCGAGCGCGAGCAGGGCGTTGAGAGGCCCCGGACCGAGCGGGCGCACCAGCTCGATCGCGAGCGCCGCCTTGCCGCGGGCCCGGCGGCGTCCGAGCTCCGCGCGCGAGACGGGCTCTGCCGTGACCTCGTGCCCGGGCCGCGAGAGGATCGGCGCGACGGCCTCGGCGACCTCGACGAGATGCGCGGCAGAGTCATCCACGAGCAGCTCCGCCGGAGGACCGCCCCACGCGGGATCGCCGTGCGCCCTCGGGAGACCGACCAGGCCGAGATGCGCGAGGCGCTCGGGCGGCAGCGCGTCGACCAGCCGCTGCGCAACGCCGGGCTGACCGAAGGGCCCGGCCTCCGGGCCCGTGGTCAGCACGATCCACCCGGCGACGCCGAGATCGAAGCGGACAGCGCCGCGGCGGTTCGTGTGCAGCCCGGCGCCGAGCCAGCCGAGGTCGTCGCGCTCGGTCTCGAACGCGCGCAGGGAGGTCGTCAGGTCCTCGGAGCGGATCACCTCGATCGCGTCGAGGAAGGCAGCGCCGCGCGCGGCGACGTCGTTGCGCGTCAGCAGGATCCGCTGCGGGCCGAGGTCGGCCAGGAAGGCGCCGGTGCCGTCCGGCGCCGCGGGGTCGAAGCTGCGCGGCAGCAGCGCCACCATCGGCGACGCGAGCGCGCGGGCGACGCGGGCGGGATCCGCGCGCGGGAACACGGCGGCGAGCGGATCCTTCGGGTGCCGCTCGGGCCTCGGGACCTCGGCGAGCGCCGCGCCGGCGCCGCGGGCGCGGGCGCGCTCGACCGAGCTCACGATGTCGCGACCGTCGAGCTTGAGCAGGCGCGCGGTGCGCAGCCCCTCGCGCAGGCGCACGACCGCGGCGTCCCCCTCGCGCGACGGCAGCGCGGACGAGAGCGTCGGGTACGGGTTGCCGGACGCGTCGAGCCCGAAGAGGCTGTCGGCGATCGCCGACGCGAACAGGGCAGCGGCCGGATCGCTCAGGTCGTGCGGGTCGAGCGCGCCCGTCGGCCACGGGAGGTGCATCGAGATGCGGCCGCCAAGCGGGGTGCGCCCCATGGCGCGGGCGCGCTCCGGGAGGGCGGCCGCGCCGAGCAGCGCGCCGGCGCCGCCGAGGAAGGCGCGACGCGGGAACGAGCGGCTCACCGCACCACCCAGATCTCGTCGGCCGTCGCGACCGCGAAGGGGGCGCGCCCGGGCCCGTCGGGCGGGCAGACGGCAAGCGCGCGCACCCCCGCCGGCGCCGGCAGGCGCAGGAGCTCCTGGGGCGCCGCGCGCGAAGGGCCGCCGTCGCGGCGCTGCCACGACCAGACCACGACGGCATCCTCGAGCGGATCCAGCACGTCGAGGCTGGCGAGCAGCTCGGGCTCTCCGTCCTGATCGAGATCGCCGATCGCGAGCTGCGCCCCGGCGCTGCCCACGACGTTACGGCGGCCCGCGCTGTCCCGGAGCTCGACCGCGCCGCGCTCGCGCGCCGCCCAGACCGTGAACGGCTCGCCCCGCGCCGACAGGAGCTGCGCCGACGCGAGCGCGTCGTACCGGCCGGTGAGCGCCGACGTCGCCGGCGGCGGATCGGCCGGGGCGCACGGCCCGAGCGGGCCGGTGAGGAGCGCCCCCCACGTCTTCGTGCAGGCCGAGCCGCCGGCGTCCGGGACCGCGAGCCCGGGGAGCTCGGCGAGCGCCTTCAGCTTGCCGTCGAAGCGGACGCTGCGCGCGCGATCGGTGAGCCCCACGTCGGCGAAAGGCGGCAGGAGCTCGCCGTCCCGCTCGCGCTCGACGAGCGTGGCGAACGCGAGCGGCTCGCGGAGCGGCGACGGGTGCACCGCGATCACGTCCGGCCACGAGCGCGACGCGAGCGGCACGACCCGGCCGCCGCGGAGGCGGAGCGTCGTCACGCGCCGCCGGCTCACGCTGAGGATCTCGAGCGCGCCGTCGGCGTCGAGATCGCCGCACGCGAGCGCGACCACGTCGCCCTCGAAGTTCTTCGCGCGGTCGACCCTGGCGGCGACGAGCGGGACCGGCGCGAGGAAGCTGCGGACCTCGGCGTCGAGGGGCGCCTCGGCGTAGGCGTGGGCGACGGGACCCGGCTCCGGATCGCGGATGCGCGCCCAGACGGTGCGCGGCACCGGATACACGTCGGCGGTGACGCGCAGCCGCCCCGCCGCGATCTCGACGGCGAGGTGAACGAGCGCCGCGTCGTCGCGCGCGGCCTCGCGCGCGAGCGGCAGCGGGATCGGATCCTTCTGCGCCCGCGCGCCGGGGCCGAGCTTGCCGGCGAGGTGGGCAGCGAGCGTGGCCGCGAGCTGGGCGCCGCGCGGCGCCGGCGCGTCGGAGACCAGCGGCCCGGCGGCCACGAGCACGCGACCGGTCACGGGGTCGAGCGAGCGCGCGAGCGCGTCCACCGCGCGGGCGACGGCCGAGCGCGGCGGGCTCGGCGCGAGCGCCGGCGCTGCGGGGCGCGGCGGCGCTGCGGACGAAGGCGACGGCTGCGCCGCGGCGGGACGCGCGAGCGCGAGGAGAGCGAGGAGGAGGAGGCCCCGGGGCGACAACGCCGAGATGTTACGCACGTCGGTGGGGTCGGGGCCAGAGCCGCAGCCCCGCCGGCACCACGATGAGCGCCACGACGAGGCCGACCGCGCTGCCGAGGGCGCCGACCCGGCCCAGGTCGCGGAGGCCGTCGAAGCGGCAGAACGCGAGCGCGGAGAAGCCCGCGGCCGTGGTCAGCGCGGTGGCGGCGATCGCCGGCCCCTCGTGGCGCAGCGTCTCGCGGATCACCGCGTCGCCGCCGCCCGCCGCCTCGATGTCGCGGGCGCGATGGAGCAGGAACATGCCCTCGTCCACGGTGATCCCGAGCAGCACCGGGATGACGAGCGCGTCGTACACGTGCAGCGGGATGCCGAGCACCCGGATCAGGAGGAGGACGAGGCAGATCTCGGAAGCGACGACGAGCGCGGCCAGCGCGATGTCGCGCGCGCTGCGGAGGGAGGCCGCGAGCGCCAGCAGCACGAGCGCCCCGGCGACGATCGCGATGCGCGGCATGTCGTGCGCGAGCGTCTCGCGGAGCGACGCCTCGAGCCGGGTGTAGCCGGTGAGCATGGCCTTCGGGTCTTCCTCGCGGATCGCCTGCTCGATCCGCTCGACCGAGCCGGCCTCGCGGGGCCGCACGTAGAGCGCGACGAGCGCCTCGCCCCCGTCCGCCCCGAGATAGCGCGAGAGCAGGATGGACGCGGGGCCCCGCTCGAGATCGGAGAGCGCCACCTCTTGCCTCGGCGGCGCGCGCATCCCGGCCAGCACGGCCGAGAAGCGCTCGGGCGCGAAGCCCGTGTCGCGGAGCGCCCGCTCGAGCTCGTCGGCCCTTCCGGGCAGGTCGAGCGCGTCGCGCGCGGCGAACCGCTCGGCCTGCGTCGAGGCGGCGGGCGCGAGCGCGGTGAGCGCGTCGACGGCCTCCACGTCGGCCTTCATCGAGGCGAGGCGCTCGGCGATCCGGTCGGCCCGGGCGCGGGCGCGCTCCTGCTCGCCGTCCGCGAGGAGCACCACCCACTGCCCGCGCCGCCCGCCGAACGCGTCGAAGATCGCCTGCTGCACCTTCAGCGGCTCGAGCTCGGCGGGCCGGATCGCGACGATGGCCTCGGCGAGCGGCGGCGCGGCGCCGAGGGCGACCGCCGCGATGGGGAGCGCCGCGACCGCCGCGAGCGCGAGCGCGCGGCCCCGGGTCCGGGTGAGCCGGTAGAGGCCGTCGGGCCAGCGCGCCGGCGCCTCGGGCGGCGGGGGCCCCCGCTCGAGCCAGGCGCCGACGGTCGGCGTCACGAGCACGATCGCGATCGCCGTGAGCACCTCGCCGGCGGCGCACAGGAGGCCGAGCTGCCGGAGCGCGTTGATGTCCGACAGCGCGAGGGCCCCGAACGCCGCCGCCGCGGTGACGGCGGCGACGAGCACCGCGCGGAAGGTCCGCGCTCTCGCGGCGCGCCCGGCCGCCTCCGGATCGAGCCCCTCGCGCCGCGCCTCGAGCAGCGCGGCATAGACGTGGACGCCGGTGTCGACGCCGACGCCCACGACGACCGACATGAAGGCGACCGCGATCGCGCTGAGCCCGCCCGGGAGGGCCGTGGCGAGCCCCGCGGTCCAGACGGTCCCGAGCACGAGCGGCGGCATCACCGCGGCGAGCGCGCGCATGCGGCGGAAGAGCAGCGCGAAGACGGCGGAGGCGAGCAGCATCGAGAGCGACCCCGAGACGGCGAGGTCGCGCGTGAGCATCTCCTCGGTGGCCGCGGCGATGGCGTGCCCGCCGGTAAGCCCGAGCGTGAGCCCCGGGTGCGCCGCGCGGATCGGGCCGAGGACGGCGTTCGCGTCGGCGACGAAGACCCGCGCGTCGGCGCCGCGGAGCGCCTGTCCGGCCGGCTGCACCAGGACGAGGTGCACCTTGCCGTCGTCCGTGGCGAACGCGCCGTCGGCCTGCGTGCGCACCCCGGATCCGATGTCCGCGGACTCGAAGACGAGCTGCGCGAGGCGCAGCGGGTCGGCCGCGATCGTCTCGGCCGCGGCGCCGCCGCCCGGCGCGAGCAGCATGGCGCGCGTCTCGGCGAGGCGCTCTCGCATCCCCGCGGGCGAGAGCGCGACGGCGAGCCGCTCCCGCACGCGCGCGTCCGCGTGCCGGAAGGCGAGCCACGGATCGAGCGCGCGCGAGACGTCGATCCGGTCGGCGGCGCGCTGCACGGTCGGGCGCGCCGCGAGGGCCCGCGCGATCTCGGCGGCCACGGCGGCGTTCTCGTCGGGGTCGTCCCCCTTGACCATCACGACGCCGAGATCGCCGCCGCCGAACCCGCGCACGTACCGGCGCAGCGCCGCGGCGTCCCCGCGCTCGGGCAGGAGCGAGGCGACGTTCGGCTCGAGCTCTAGCCGCAGCGTCACGGCGGCGAAGGCGGCGAGCGTCAGCGCCGCGAGGACGAGCGCGACGACGAGGCGGAGCGGCCGGCGCGGGGCGTCCGCGCGGGCCGGCGAAGGCGGAGGGGGCGCTGCCATGGCGGGGGCCGGGCGCGGGCCGGCGCCGCTCCTCTACCCTCACCCCCGCCTCGCCGCGAGGACATCCACGCGCGCCGCGCTCCTTCGCCGGCGGCGCTTGCGCCCCCGAGCGCGCCGATTCATCCCCGCAGCATGGATCTCCCCCCGATCGTCCTCGCAGGCCGAGCCGTCCTGCGAAAGCCCGCCGCGCCCGTCCCGCCCGAGGAGATCGGGACGAAGCAGCTCAAGCACCTCATCTCGACGATGATCGCCGTCATGCGCAAGGCACCCGGCGTGGGGCTCGCGGCGCCGCAGATCGGCGTCAGCCAGCAGGTGATCGTGCTCGAGGACAGCGAGGAGCTGATGTCCCGCCTCACGCCGGGGCAGCGCGCCGAGCGCGGCCGCGTGCCCTTCCCGCTCAAGGCGATCGTCAACCCGACGCTGAGGGTCCTCGCGCCGTCGCCCCAGGGCGCGACGGGCGCGGGGCGGGCGACGTTCTTCGAGGGCTGCCTGAGCGTCCCGGGCTACATGGCGCTGGTCGAGCGAGATCTGTCGGTCGAGGTGAGCGGCGTGGACGCGGACGGCAAGGAGATCCGCTGGGAGGCGACCGGGTGGCCCGCCCGGATCCTCCAGCACGAGGTCGATCACCTCCGCGGCGCGCTGTACGTCGATCGCATGATCACGCGCTCCTTCTGCAGCAACGAGGAGGCGAAGCTCCTGCTCAGCCAGTCCGTCGCCGAGGCGCGGGCCGCGCTCGGCGCGTGACCGCGGCGCAGCGCGACGACGGGCGCGCGCTCACGGCGAAGGCGATGCGCCGGCGCCGCGCCCGGCGAGTTCCTCCACGATCCGCTCCACGATCCGCTCCATCCTGATCCCGCGGGAGCCCTTCACGAGCACCAGATCGCCGCGCTCGACGATCTCCAGCGCCCGGGCCGCGGCGGCGCTCGCGTCGCCGGCGAACCACGCCCGCACGCCGGCCATCTCGGCGGCGCGCGCGATCCGCGCCGCCTCGCCGCCGACGGCGATCAGCGCGGCCGGACGAACGGCCCCGACCGCTTCGCCGAGCGCGTCATGCTCCGCCGCCGCGAGCGCGCCGAGCTCACGCATCTC
The DNA here is from genome assembly GCF_051521455.1 of Sorangium sp. So ce887. Lineage (NCBI taxonomy): Bacteria > Pseudomonadati > Myxococcota > Polyangiales > Polyangiaceae > Sorangium > Sorangium sp. So ce887. Next base: position 10,329,415 of record NZ_CP150354.1, read on the forward strand.
GCCGAGCAGCAGGACCAGCCGCTTCCCGAGCGCCCCGGCCAACTCGACGGCCGTCTTGAGCGACGACCGCATCGACAGGGGGTTCGCGTTGTAGCTGTCGTCGATGACCACGGTGCCGTCCGGCAGCTCGCGGACCGACAGGCGCCCGTCCCCCGGCGGCGCGAGCCCCGCGGCCGCGCGGGCCGCCCGCTCGGTCGAGAGCCGCTCGCCGAGCGCCGCCTCCACCACGGCGACGGCCGCCGCCGCGGCCAGCGCCCCCGCCTCGCCGAGCAGCGGGACGACGATCTCCAGCGCCTCGCCTCCGCGCTCGATCCGCACCGAGCTGCCGCGCACCCCGACCGGCCGCCGCCCCGCGATCCGGATCTGCGCGCGCTCGCCGAAGCCGTAGGAGACCCGCCGCGCGGCGCCGGCGCGCTCGAGCTGCTCGACCACCTTCGCGTCGTCGCCGTTGCCGAGGGCCACCCCGTCGGCCGGCAAGGCGGCGAGCAGATCCCCTTCCTCGGCGGCGACGTCCTCCAGCGTGCCGAGCCCCTCGGTGTGCTCGATGCCGATGGAGGTCAGCACGGCGAGATCCGGTCCCGCGATCCGCGCGAGGGCCGCGACCTCGCCGCGCTGGTTCGTGCCGATCTCGACGACGGCGAAGCGATGGCGGTCCTCGAGCCCGAGCAACGTCATCGGCAGCCCGATGGCATTGTTCAGGTTGCCCGCGGTCGCGTGCACGTCGCCTCGGCCCGCGCCGGCGAGCAGCGCCGCGAGGGTCCGCGTCGTCGTCGTCTTGCCGGCGGAGCCGCCGATCGCGACGACCGCTCGCGGCCCGTCCGGGTGCGCGCCCCTGCGCCATCGCTCGCGGTGCGCTCTGGCCAGCGCCCCGAGCGCCGCGAGCCCGTCCTCCACGAGCACCACGCCGCCTTCGGGCGGCAGGGCCACCTCCCGGGAGACGACGAACGCGACCGCCCCGCGCTGCGCCGCGGCGTCGATGAACCGATGGCCGTCGAAGGCCTCGCCAGCGAGCGCGACGAACGCCGCGCCGGACGCGATCGTGCGGCTGTCGGTCGAGATGCCCCGCACGTCCGGCCCGGTCCTCAGCACGCGCCCGCCGGTCGCGCGCGCCAGCTCGTCGAGGGTGAACTGGGCAAGGTTCTGCGGGATCGGCGTCGCCATCGCGGGCGATCACCAGCATGGAACGGGGCGCAGGGCCAACGAATCGCCTGCGGCGCGCTGCCCTCGCGCCGCGTCGAGCCGCCTCAGCGCCCGGTCTTTTCCTTCTCGACCTCTTCGTAGATGTCGTCGCTCTTCGGCCGCGGCCGCGCGGCGGGCCGGGGCGCAGCGGGCGCGCTGGGGGCTGCGGTCGCGCTCAGGGTGGGCGCGGGCGACGTCTCGGCGGTCGTCGGAGGCGGCTCGGTGTAGTCGATCGCGATGGGCCCTCCGCCGCCCATGCTCTGCCACAGCGTGATCCCGACGAGCGCCAGCAGGGCGATCGCCAGGAGCACGCTGAGCACGACGATGAGCGTCCTGCCGCCCTCGCGCCGCGGGGCCGGCGCGGCAGGTGGCTTCTGCGGCTCCGCGCGCTCTTGCACGAAGTTCGACGGGAGCGCCGGCATCTCGAGCCGCGCCGACGTGGTGGCCCACGGGCTCTCGGCGGTCGGCATCGCCGCGCCGTCCCACGCGCCGCCCGCGGGGGGCGCGCCGGGCACCGCCGCACCGGGAGCTGCGCCCATCGCCGGAGCGGGCGCAGCGGCCGAGGGCGGCCCGGCCGGCGCCGGAACGCCGGCGTGCAGCGAGGGCATCGGCGTGCGCGCGGCCTCCTGGACAGGGGGCCCGGCGGCACCGAACCCGGGGCTCGCGAACCCGGGCGGCGCCGCCGGAGGGGGCGGCTGCGCCGCGTTCGCGCCCATCCGTTCCGTGGTCGGCGCCGGATGGAACGACATCTGGCTCAGGGGCATCGGGTCCGACGGCGGCGGCGCCGAGACGAACGGGAGGGCGCTCGGAGAAAAGACGCCGCTGGCCGACAGCACGTCCTGCTGCGAGACGAGCCCGGGCGGAAGGGTCCCTCCGCGCGCCGAGACGTTCGCCGCAGGCGGCTGGGTGTACCCGGACATCGCTGCCGGAGGGGAAGCCGGCGCCGCGGTTACCGGCGTTGACGACGCTGGCCCAGCGAAGCCGGGCGCCGACGGCGCCGGCCCCGAGAACGCGGGCAGCGATGGCGCGGGCGCCGGGAATGCGGGCGCTGAGGGCGCGGATGCCGGGAACGCGGGCGGCACCGGTCCGGGATACGCTGCCCCGGAGGCGGCGGGCCCGGCGAAGCTGGGCGCCGACGGAGCTGGACCGCCGAAGCCTGCGGCTGACGGCGCTGGACCGCCGAAGCCGGGCGGGCTGTGCGGCTGGAGCTGAGGGCTGAGCGCGTACTGCGCGGAGAGCGGGCGGAGGGCCCCGGGCGCCATCAGCGGCGGCACGGGCAGGGGCCGGAAAGGGATCCCTGATCCATGCGCAGAGGGGAGCGGTCGGCCTGGCTGCGCCGTCATCTCACTCTCGGGGGCTCCCCATCGAACGTGTTTGTCGGTCATCCGCGCGCCCCGGAGGAACCGCCCACGCGGCCCCTCCGCCTCACACTGAAGCGGAACAGCGCTTTCAATCTACCCCCAAGTCTCGGCGTCCGGCCATCCTTCTGACGCGTCGCCCCGTCCCGCGAGGCGCTGCTGCGCCGGGAATGCGCAGCGCGGCCCCGCGCTCACGCCGCCCGTTGCGGACGAAGGAGCAGCGAGGCGCGCGCCCCGGGGCTCGGCCGGTCGAAGAGCGAGCTCGCCTCCCCAACCGAGTTGCGCAGGCGGCGGAGCGCTCGCTCGCGCCGCCGTCAGCGCGGCGGAAGCGTCGTCGACGCCCCCGGCGCGCAGCGCGCCTCCATCCCGAGCGCGGGGCGACGCGCGCCGCCGTCAGCCTTCACGAGCGCGGGCGCATCCGACGGCAGAGCTCGCACCGAGGGGCTGTCCACGCTTGCCGGGAACTCTCGACATGGCCGGGGCGCGCGCCGCGGACGGGCGACAGCGCTCCCGCGGAGGACGCGAGCTTCTGCCGCCGCGGGGCGGCTGTCGACCGCGGCAGCACAGTGCTATGGCACGTCGCGATATGGCCGCCGAGACGATGGGCTCCCGCACCTCCACCGAACCTTCTCCCAACGAGCCGCGCGAGCCCGCGCGCTACGACCACGCCGCGGTCGAGCCGCACTGGCAGCGCGCATGGGAGGAGGGCGAGACCTTCCGCGCCGTCCGCAGCGCAGGCGCCGCGCGCGAGAAGCGCTACGTGCTCGACATGTTCCCCTACCCCTCGGGGTCGGGGCTGCACGTCGGTCACCCCGAGGGGTACACGGCGACCGACATCGTGTCCCGCTACTACCGCATGCGCGGGATCGACGTGCTGCACGTGATGGGCTGGGACGCCTTCGGCCTGCCGGCGGAGCAGCACGCCATCGAGACCGGCACGCACCCGGCCGACACGACGGCGCGGAATATTGCGACCTTCAAGCGCCAGCTCAAGATGCTGGGCTTCGGCTACGACTGGTCGCGAGAGCTCTCCACGACCGATCCGCGCTACGTGCGCTGGACGCAGTGGATCTTCCTCCAGCTCTTCAAGAAGGGCCTCGCGTACCAGGACGAGGTGAGCGTCAACTGGTGCCCGGCGCTCGGCACCGTCCTCGCGAACGAGGAGGTGAGCGACGGCAAGAGCGAGCGCGGCGGACACCCGGTCCACCGGACGCCGCTCCGGCAGTGGATGCTGCGCATCACCGCCTACGCCGACCGCCTGGTGGAGGATCTCCGCCTGGTCGACTGGCCCGAAGGGACGCTCGCGATGCAGCGCTCCTGGATCGGCCGCTCGGAGGGGGCGCTCATCACGTTCGAGGTCAAGGGGTGGCCCAAGGGCTCCTTGAGCGTGTTCACGACCCGCCCCGACACGCTGATGGGCGTCACCTACGTCGTGCTCGCGCCCGAGCACCCGCTGACGGCCTGGCTCACGAGCGCCGAGGGCGGCGCGTCCGAGGCGCGCCGCGAGGCGGTGCGCGCGTACGTCGCGGCCGCTTCGGGCAAGAGCGATCGCGAGCGGCTCACCGCGGCCGCGAAGGAGAAGAGCGGCGTCGACACGGGCCTCGTCGCCGTCCACCCGATCACGGGCGCAGAGGTGCCGATCTGGGTCGCCGACTACGTGCTCGGCGGCTACGGCACCGGGGCCGTGATGGCGGTCCCCGGGCACGACGAGCGCGACTTCTCCTTTGCCCGCACCTACCGGCTGCCCATCGTCGAGGTGGTGAGCCCCGACGGCGCCCTGCACGACCAGCTCGAGGCTGCCTATGTCGAGCCGGGCGTCTCGGTCCGGAGCGGCGAGTTCGACGGGCTCAAGACGGAGGAGTGCAAGCGCGCCGTCATCGCCCGCCTCGAGGCGCTCGGCCGCGGCAAGCGCGAGGTGAACTACAAGCTGCGCGACTGGGTCTTCTCGCGCCAGCGCTACTGGGGCGAGCCGATCCCCATCTACTTCCCCGTCGACCTCGCCGATCCGGGCGGTGATCCCCGGAAGGGCGACGCGCACACGATCCGCTACGACCAGCCGATCGCGGTGGACGACGGAAGCCTCCCGCTCGAGCTGCCGCCGCTCGCCGACTTCCGCCCTGGCGACGATCCGGCGGGCCCGCTGGCGCGCGCGGTGGACTGGCGCTTCTTTCAGCAGGACGGCAGGTGGTATGCGCGCGAGACGAACACGATGCCGCAGTGGGCGGGCTCGTGCTGGTACTACCTGCGCTTCCTCGATCCGCAGAACGACGCGGAGCCGTTCTCGGAGGCCGCGTACGACGCGTGGATGCCCGTCGACCTCTATGTCGGCGGCGCGGAGCACGCCGTGCTGCACCTCCTCTACGCGCGCTTCTGGCACAAGGTGCTCTACGACCTCGGCCGCGTGAAGCACCCCGAGCCCTTCGTGAAGCTCGTCCATCAGGGGATGATCCTCGGCGAGGACAACGAGAAGATGTCGAAGTCGCGGGGCAACGTGATCAACCCCGACGACATCGTGCGGGCCTACGGCGCCGACGTCCTGCGTCTCTACGAGATGTTCATGGGCCCGCTCGAGGCGGTGAAGCCCTGGCAGTCAGGGCAGATCCAGGGGGTGGTCCGCTTCCGGGACCGCGTGTTCTCGACGTGCACGCGGCCGCTCTCGGACGCGATGGACGACGCGACGAGCCGGCAGCTCCACAGGACGATCAAGAAGGTGACCGGCGACATCGAGGCGATGGCGTTCAACACCGCGATCTCCGCGATGATGGTGTTCGTGAACCACCTGAGCTCGCTGCCGTCGCCGCCGCGCGAGGCGGTCCTCCGGCTGGTTCTCCTCGTGGCGCCCTTCGCGCCGCACCTCGCGGAGGAGCTGTGGCGGCTCACGGGCCACGAGCGCTCGCTCAGCTACGAGCCCTGGCCCACGTACGACGAGGCGCTCTGCATCGATGACGTCCTCGAGATCCCGGTGCAGGTGAACGGCAAGGTCCGCGGCCGGGTGATGCTGGCGAAGGCGGCATCGGAGGAGGAGGCCCGCTCCGCCGCGTTCAACCTGGAGAGCGTGGCCGCGCTCTCCACCGGCAAGCAGGTGAAGAAGTTCATCTACGTTGCAGGGAAGATCGTGAACATCGTGGTCGGCTGACGCTCCGGCGCCGCCCGGAAAGAACGAGCGCTTGCGGCGAAGCGACGTCGCGAACGGACGCTCGGAACAGGCGGCGCGGGGTCGCTTTTCCGGGATCACGATGCGCTGCGCCCGCACGTCGCCCCTCCCTGGGGGGATCGACCGCGAAGAGGCGCGCCCCCGGCGGCGCCGGGGTCGGGTGCTCGGGTGCACAAGAGCCCGATCGGCGCGCCGGCCGCAGCTCCCACCACAGCGCAGCGGTGTTGCTCCGGGCGCGCGTGAGCTTCCTCGGAAGCAATCCTCTCCTTCCTCGAGGACAGCGGCGATGCACAGCCCAGGCTGGCAGGTGCCGTGCAACGGCGGCTGGCCGTGTGCCGGAACAGCACCGCGTGGTGTACCCGAGCTGGATGCCTCCTCGCCGCTGCCGCGCTGGCCGGCTGCGCGGGAGACGTGGACGAGCCAGGCCTGCACGGGGAGGACGCGGACGAGGCGGCGCTGGAGATCAAAGGAGGTTATCCCGACGCGGGAGATCGCGCGGTCGCCGGGCTGATCATCACGGATCGGAGAGGGCGGGTCGCGCGGACCTGCTCGAGCGCCCTGATCGCGCCGAACCTGGTGCTCACGGCGCAGCACTGCATCGCGGAGACGCCGAAGCTCATCTCGTGCAAGACGGCGACGTTCGGTGAGCCGGTCGACGCCTCGCAGGTCTACGCCACCCTCGGCCGCGCCATGTGGGCTGCGGAGGCGCCGTGGCTCGCCGCGCGCGCGGTGCTCAGCCCGCCCGACGGCAACGCCGTGTGCGGGCGCGACCTCGCGCTCGTCGTCCTGTCTTCGCCGATCCGTAGCAGCGACGTCACGCCGCTCGCGCCACGCCTCGAGCGGCCGCCCGAGGAGAGCGAGGTCTACTCCGCGGTGGGCTTCGGCGACACGGAGGGCAAAGCGCGCGACGGCGGCGCGCGACGGCGCCGCGACGGGCTCCGCGTCGAGTGCGTGGGGTACGGGTGTGGAACGCAGGAGCGCGTCACGGGGAGCGAGTGGCGCGGCGAGAGCGGCATCTGCAGCGGCGACTCGGGCGGACCCGCGCTCGACGTCGCCGGTCGGATCATCGGCGTGACCTCGCGCGGGCCGGCCGGCTGCTCCGACCCCATCTACGGAGGGCTGATCGCCCATCGCGACTGGCTCGTCGCCGAGGCGACGCGCGCCGCCGAGGGTGGCGACTACGAAGCGCCCTGGTGGGTCACGGCGCCCGGCGCGACGGAGCGGTTGCCGTCCCATCGGCCGCTCGACGAGCGCTGGCTCACGTGCGCGCAGGGTCCCATCATCGTCGGCGACGCTGGCGGGCCCGCCTCCCCGCGCGCGCTCCTCGCGCCCCTCGCGCTCCTCGCGCTCTTCGCGCTGAGACGCGCCGGGGTGACCGCGCTGCCGGCGCGCCCGCGCGCCGCACGGCGGAGCACGATTTCCGCCTGATCGCCGCTCCGTTGCACACCTCGCCTGCTAGGATGCGGCCGTCCTGCCCCTGCGGAGTGTCCATGCCCAGTTCGCCCATCATCCGTCCGGCCGCGCTGCTCGCGGCGCTCGCGCTCGCCACGACGTCCCTCGGCTGCGGACCGACCTACGTGCGCGGCAATCAGGTCGAGGGGCTCGACGACGCGGCGATGAGCACGGGAATCGACAAGCGCGACATCGAGCAGCTCCTCCACGAGAACCTGACGTCGCTGATGGCCTCGCCCGTGGCGAAGGCGTGGGCGCATGACGGCTCGCGGCCCATGCTCGCCATCTACCCGCTGTCGAACCAGACGAGCGAGCACATCGACAGCCAGCTGCAGGCGCTCCTGTCGGATGTCGAGACGTACATGGTCAAGACGACTCTCGTCACCGTGGTGAGCGTCGAGCGCCAGCAGCAGATGATCGCGGAGATCGAGAAGCAGCACGGCGGCGGGTTCGATCCGAACCACATCGCCGAGTACAACCGCCAGCTCGGCGCGAAGTACTACATCACCGGCAAGGTCTTCACCTCCGACGAGCGCACCGAGGACGAGCGCCGCGTCCAGTACTTCATGTTCATGCAGCTCATCGAGGTCGCCACGAGCGCGGTGGCCTGGCAGAACCGGGCCGCCTTCACCAAGGCGCTCATCCAGGAGTGATGCGCGGGCGGCACGCGAGCCTCCGGGGGCGCGGGCGCGCGGTTCTTCTGCGTCTCGCGCGTCTCGCGCCTCTCGCGCTGCTCCTCGGCCTCGGACAGGCGGCCTGCGCCGGCCACGAGGATCGCGTGCGCACCGCGCTCGCCGCGCTCGACCGCGGCGCCCCCGCGGCGGCGGTGGCTGCGCTAAACGAGCAGATGGAGGTCGAGACCGCGGCCGAGCTTCCGTCGCTCCAGGGCGACAACGCGCTCCTCCTGCTCGACCGCGGCAACATCCTCCTCAGCATGGACCGCTACAAGCTGTCCGCGCGCGATCTCGGGATGGCGGACAAGTCGATCGACCTGCTCGACATGTCCCGCGGGGCCGCCGACGAGCTCGGGAAATACCTCTTCTCGGACGACGCGGGCCCGTACAGGGCGCCTGCGTACGAGAAGCTGCTCATCAACACCATCAACATGATGAACTACCTGGCCCAGCGCGACCTCAGCGGGGCCAGGGTCGAGGCCCGCCGCCTCGCGGTGATGCAGAAGTACCTGCGCGATCACGAGGGCGGGACGGCGCTCGTCGGCCTCGGGAGCTACCTTGCCGGCCTCGCGTTCGAGAAGAGCGGCCAGCCCGACGAGGCGCTCCTCTACTACGACGACGCGCTCCGCCACGGGCCCTATCCATCGCTCCGCGACCCGCTCCGCGCGCTCACGCGCGGCGAGCCGAGGTCGCCCCGCATCGCCGCCCTGATCGAGGGCGCCGAGCCGTCGCCGCCGCTCGCCGAGGCCGACGAGGCGGAGCTCGTCGTCGTGGTCGGGTTCGGGCGCGTGCCGCAGAAGGTGCCGCAGCGCCTGCCGATCGGGCTCGCGCTCACGCTCGTGGCCGACGACATCAGCCCGACCGATCGCGCGCGGGCCAGCGAGCTCGCGGCGAAGGGGCTCGTGACGTGGGTCAACTACCCGACGCTCGCCCGAAGCAAGGGCGGCCATTCGATTCCGGCCTTGAAGCTGGATGGGCGCTCCCAGCCGATGGAGGAGGCCCTCGACGTCGAGGCACAGGTGCGCTCGGCCTGGAAGAAGAGCGAGGGGACGATCATCCTGTCGGCCATCACGAGGACCGTCGCCCGTATCGCCGCGGGCGAGGCCGCGCAGGGCGCCACCGAGGCTGCTGCGGAGGACTCCGGCCCGCTGGGCCTGCTCGTCGGCCTGCTCACGAGCGCGACGCTGACCGCGCTCGACACGCCGGACACGCGAGGCTGGTCGACGCTCCCTGCGCGCGTCGCGATCGCGCGCACCCGCGTCCGCGCGGGCACGCACGACGTGGTCGTGAGCGCCCGGGGCGAGGTGAGGCGCGCCCGGGTGAGCGTGGCCGCCGGCGGATGGGCTTTCGTCCCGGTGATGGTGCTCCGCTGACGGACAAAGGAGCGGACGGGAAGGGTTGCGGGCGCTTCCCTCCCGCGGCAGTCTCCGCGCCGATGCGTAGCCTTGCTCTCCGCGCCATGCTGGTCCGCGCGCTCACGGCGTGCTCTCCCCTCGCGCTCCTCTGCGCGACCGCCTGCGGGACGCTGGCCACCTCGCCGTCCTGGGTCGGCGGCGGGCTCGCGGTCTCCGCCCCGATCCGGGCGGCCGAGGAGGACGCGGCGATCGAGCGGGAGCAGGCGCTCGTGGCGAGTCAGCCGAAACAGATCGGCGCGCGGCACCTCCTCGTCATGCACGACGGCTCGAAGAGCAAGCCCGAGGGCATCCGTCGTACGCGCGAGGAGGCGCGCGCGCGCGCCCAGGAGGCGCTCCTCAAGATCCGCGGCGGGGCGAGCTTCGAGGACGCGGTCGCGGGGTACAGCGACGAGCCTGGCGCCAAGGAGCGCAGCGGGGACCTCGGGGTGTTCGAGCGCGGCATGATGGTCAAGGGCTTCTCCGACGTCGCCTTTGCCTTGAGGGTCGGCGAGGTGAGCGAGGTCGTCGAGACCCCGTTCGGATTCCACATCATCAAGCGCACCGAGTAGCGCCGGCCGCGGGCTCGACGGCTCCGTCGGAGTCGCCTAGCGTGGCCTCCATGACGAGGACCGTCCGCGCTGCGCTGACCGCCGAGCACCGCCGCCTCGAAGAGGAGCGCGAGCGCCTCCTGCGCTGGAAGCACTGGGGCCCGTACCTGTCGGAGCGCGCCTGGGGGACGGTGCGCGAGGACTACAGCGCGAACGGGGACGCCTGGGCGCATTTCCCTCACGACCACGCCCGGAGCCGCGCCTACCGCTGGAACGAGGACGGGCTCGGCGGCATCTGCGATCGACACCAGATCTTGTGTCTCGCCGTCGCCGTCTGGAACGAGAAGGATCCGATCTTGAAGGAGCGGGCCTTCGGTCTGACCGGGCCGGAAGGCAACCACGGCGAGGACGTCAAGGAGATCTACTACTACGAGGACGCGACGCCGACCTCCAGCTACCTGCGCTACCTCTACCGGTACCCGCAGCGGCAGTTCCCTTACGACGCGCTCGGCGCCGCCGCGCGCGGGCGCGGCCTGTCGGAGAGCGAGGTCGATCTCCCCGAGCTCGGCGCCTTCGACGGCGATCGTTACTTCGACGTGATCGTCGAGTACGCGAAGCGGAGCCCGAACGACATCCTCATGGTCATCACGGTGGTGAACCGCGGCCCGGAGGCCGCGCCGATTCACGTGCTGCCGCACCTCTGGTTCCGCAACACGTGGTCCTGGAGCGAGCCTCCCGGCCCGGTCCCGGAGATCCGGGCCATGAAGACGGGCCCTGGCCACGTGATGCTGCGAGCGGCGCACCCCGAGCACGACGCGCATCACCTCTACATCGAGGGCAGTCCGGAGCTGCTCTTCACCAACAACGAGACGAACCACGAGCGGCTTCACGGCACCCCCTCGCGAACGCCGTACGTCAAGGACGCGTTCCATCACCGGGTCATCGACGCCGATGAGGCGCGCGTGAACGCCGAGCTGCGCGGCACCAAGGCCGCGAGCTGGCACCGCCTCGAGGTGCCGGCCGGCGAGCGCAGGCGCATCCTGCTCCGGCTTGTCCCGGATCCGGTGGAGAGGCCCTTCGAGGGCGCGGACGAGCTCCTGGAGGCGCGTCGCAAGGAGGCGGACGAGTACTATCTCGCCGTCCAGGGCCCTGGTCTGTCCGAGGATCGCCGGGCCATCCAGCGGCAGGCGGCGGCGGGGTTGTTCTGGACGATGCAGTTCTATCACTTCGACGTCGACACCTGGCTCCGCGGCGACGTGGAGGCGCCGCCGCCCGACCGGCGCTGGGGCCGCAACAGCCAGTGGCGGCACGTCGCCGTCGCCGACGTCATCTCCATGCCGGACAAGTGGGAGTACCCCTGGTTCGCGGCCTGGGATCTCGCCTTCCATGCGCTCGCGCTGGCCTCGCTCGACATCGATCTCGCGAAGGCCCAGCTGAAGATGATGGTCAAGGAGTGGTACCAGCATCCGAACGGGCAGCTGCCTGCCTACGAGTGGGAGTTCTCGGATCTGAACCCTCCGGTGCACGCCTGGGCGACCTACCAGCTCTACAAGATCGAGCGGAAGCAGCGGGGCCGGGGCGATCGAGTGTTCCTCGAGCGGGTGTTCCACAAGCTCCTCATCAACTTCGCCTGGTGGGTCAACAAGCGCGACGCCGAGGGGCACAACGTGTTCGAGGGCGGGTTCCTCGGCCTCGACAACATCTCCCTCTTCGATCGCAGCGAGCGGCTCGCGCCCGGGATGCGCCTTGAGCAGGCGGACGCCACCGCGTGGATGGCGATGTACTGCCTCGACCTCATGCGCATCGCGCTGGAGCTCGCGCTGGAGAACTCCGCGTACGAGGATCTTGCCAGCAAGTTCTTCGAGCACTTCCTCCGGATCGCGCACGCGCTCCACCATGCGGAAGGCGACCGGCTGCCGCTCTGGTCCGAGGAGGACGGCTTCTACTTTGACATCCTCACCGCCGGCGGGAGGCCGCGGCACGTGAAGATCCGGTCGGCCGTGGGCCTCATCCCGCTCTGCGCCGTGCACGTGATCACGCCGGAGATCTACGGCAAGCTCGCGAACTTCCGGCGCCGCACCGAGTGGTTCCTGCGCAAGAACCCCGCGCTGGCCGAGGCGATCACGGTGCGTCCGGACGGGCGGCAGGTGCTCTCTGCGGTGACGCCTGGGCGACTCGAGCGGGTGCTCGCGCACCTGTTCGACGAGGACAAGTTCCTCTCGCCCTTCGGCCCGCGCTCGCTCTCGAAGGAGCACGCGGCCGCGCCCGTCTCGCTCGGGCTGGAGGAGCCCTGCGATGCGCAGTACACGGTCGGCTACGAGCCGGGCGAGTCGATCACGCGCATGAAGGGCGGCAACTCCAACTGGCGCGGCCCGATCTGGTTCCCGCTCGGCTATCTTCTCTACCGCTCGCTGCTCCGGCTCGATCACGGCTTCGGCGACGTGCTCACGATCCCCCCGCTCGGCGGCCACGGTCCTCGCACGCTCCGCGATGGCGCGCACGAGCTCGCGCGCCGGCTGATCGCGATCTTCGAGCGCGATCGCGAGGGGCGCCGCCCGGTATACGGCGACCACCCGCTCTTCCAGCGTGATCCTCGCTTCCAGGATCGCCTGTTCTTCTTCGAGTACTTCCACGGCGACACCGGCGCCGGGCTCGGCGCCTCGCACCAGACTGGCTGGACCGCCCTCGTGGGCGACCTGATCCTCCGCGCGGGCCGGCACAACCTCCCCCATTCGTAGTGCGCCACACACGACATTCGGCTCAGTGCCGGTTCGCAACCGATCCGTGCTAGGAGGGCGCCTGTGTCGCTGGCGTTCGGCGTCTTGCTCCTCGCGCTGGCCGTCATGCTGGGCGGCATGGCGGCGCTGTTCCGTCATCGGAGCGAGCGCGCGATGTCTGCCCTACGGACGTTCGCCCTCGTCGGGGCGGCGTCGATTGCGCTGCTCCATCTGCTGCCGGAGGCGCTCGGCGAGATCGGCTGGCTTGCGCTGATCGCGGCGGTGGCGGGCTTCCTGGCGCCGGCGGTGCTGGAGCGGCTCGTGATCGGGGAGGCTGGTGCTCACCGGACGCCGACGACCGCGCTTGCGATGGGATATGCTGCCGTGCTTGCGCACCAGTTCGGCGAGGGTGCGGCGGTGGCGTCGCTCTCCCGGGTGGGTCAGCTGACGCTGCCTGTCGTGCTTGCGCTTGCGGCGCACACGGTGCCGCTCGCCATGGTGGTGGCGATCCAGGTCCTCGAGGTGAGGGCTGGAACTGGCGGCAAGGGCGCCATGAGCGCAGCGCTCGCAGGCATCGCGCTCGCCACGGTGATCGGCGCCTTTGCGACGC